>CAWKID010000001.1:0-221350 GCA_963849545.1 uncultured Acidobacteriaceae bacterium
CTAACGGATCCTTAACGCCCCGCTCGCAAAGCTTGACGACTCGCATACGGAAACGCGCGACCAGCGCGAATAGCGTCGTGAGACATGATCAGCAACCGAGCGCCCCAAGCGGAGCTGCCAGTAGGGTCGGCAGCCTAGTGGCCGTGCGCAAGGCGGCTGGCCTGCTCACCGGCGACCAGCGCAACGAGCTCCCCGAAACCGTCTGGTACACGGCCAAGCGCCGCCTGCTCGGTCCGCCGATGATCAACGCGCAGCTCCGGGAGCAGCGGCTCTCAAAATTTCTCGCGCTGGGCGTGCTGTCCCCGGACGGGATTTCCTCCTCGGCCTACGGCACCGAGGAAATCCTCATTGAGCTGATCCAGCTCTTCGGCATCGCCGCGTTCGCGGTACTGATGCCGATGACCGCGGTGATCTTGTTCGTCATGCTGCTCGTGGTGCTCCTTTACCGCGAGGTCGTCGTCGTCTACACCCGGGCTGGCGGGTCCTACGTGGTCGCCAGGGACAACTTCGGCCCGCGGATCGCGCAGGTCGCCGCCGTGGCGCTGCTGATCGACTACGTGGTCACGGTGGCGGTGCAGATAGCGGCGGGCACCGCGGCTGTCGCCTCGACGTTCCCGGCCATCGGTCCCTACGTGACCGAGATATCCATCGGCATCATCCTGCTGATGTGCTTCGGCAACCTGCGCGGCATCCGGGAGGCGGGCAAATAATTCGCGCTGCCCACCTACCTGTTCTCCGGGTCGGTCATCTTGATGGTCGTGGTCGGGATCGTCCGCGAGGTGCTTGGTAACCTGCCGCAGCAGAACATCAACGACCTCCACGGGCTTTACACGATCGGCCCTGGCGCCTCCAGCTTTACCAGCTTGGTGATCATCTTCACGCTGCTGAAGGCGTTCGCCAACGGGGGTGCCTCCCTGACCGGCATCGAGGCGGTCTCCAACGCCGTCAGCGCGTTCAAGCCCCCCGAGGGCCTCAACGCACGCCGGGTCCTGGTGACGGAGGGCCTGATCCTGGGCACGCTGGTGGCCGGCATCTCCTGGCTGGCGCACCTGACCCATGCCGCCCCTATATCCGGGCGACAGGAACGTCATGTTGAAATCGCCCGCACCTCCGCTAACCGTTGTGCGCGTGAATCCGTTGGACGGGTTGGTTACGGTGATCTGCGCTCCGGGAAGCACGGCACCCGAAGGATCTGTGATAGTTCCGTTGATGCTCCCGGTCGTTTGCTGACCGACGAGACAGCTTGCCAACAGCAGCGTGAAGAGACACAGCAGGACCAGCTTCTTCATAGATGCTCCTCTTGCTTGGTGACACAACGGGTGGGGGAACTTAAGCAGGGAATGGAGAGAACGCACCGGTTTGGATTCCAGAGACATGCCCCTGTCCCTCTGAGAAACGTCAGTTACTTCCGTTCACTTACGTCTCGGCCAGATACGCCTGTGGCGCAGGAGTCCAAACTTTCGCTGGAGCTTTAGTTGGGCGGATAATTGCAGTTTCGAAGCCAAAGCTGGATGAGGCTAAGTTGATCTGATTGCTGCAACTTGCGAAGAGGCGATAAGCATTGTTACAAAATGTTGTATTTGTGCCATAGTCGAACTACTATTTTTCATATTTTTTGAGCAGGATTTGACAAACGGATGGAAGCGGATTAGCGCGGTGATTCTAGTGAGCGGCCCGGTTGAAACCCCGATTCGGGGTGAAACTCATCCGGCCAAAACGCGGAGTCTTGCGCAGCGAGACGTCAAAGCCGAATCGAGATTGCCGTCTCGCCAAACGATTCATCCCCCCACCCGCCGCAGGGAGCTCCTGAGATTGAGCCGGCAACCTCGCTGACTCAACAGGACGCAGAGGTTTCTACGGCCGGCAGATCGAGCCAACAATCTCGAGCGCCGCAACACACTGCTCGCGGCTCACGTCGAGATGCGTGACGAACCGGATCAATTGCGGACCAACGCCATTCGCCAGCACATTGCGCGAGCCCAGCTTCTGCGACAACTCGCCCGACGTCATCCCCGTCCCCGAAATGTCGCAAATCAGAATGTTCGTCTGCACCTTCGCCGCATCGATCTTGATGCCGGGAATTTTCGCCAGGCCCTCGGCGAGAAACTTCGCATTCGCGTGGTCCTCGGCCAGTTTCTGCGGTCCCTGCTCCAGCGCGATCAATCCAGCTGCCGCCAGAATTCCCGCCTGCCGCATACCGCCGCCCAGCGCCTTGCGGTAAATCCGCCCGCGATCGATCGCGTCGGCCTTGCCCACCAGCAGCGATCCCACGGGCGCGCCCAACCCCTTCGACAAGCAGAACATCACCGTGTCGGCCTTGGCCGTGAGCTGCGCCACCGGCACGCCCAACGCCACCGACGCATTGAACACGCGCGCGCCGTCGAGATGTACTGGTAGTCCCGCAGCGTGGGACTTGTCGCAGACGTCGTCGAAAACATCCTGCGGCGTGACCGTGCCTCCCGCCATGTTGTGTGTGTTCTCGAGCGAAACCAGGCCGGTCTTGGCCGCGTGATAACTCTTCCCTTTCAGCTTAGACTCGACGTGCTTCCAGGTGAGAACGCCGTCCTCGGCCCATACCGTGCGCGGCACCACGCCGGAAAAGTGCGCCATCATCGCCATTTCGTAATTGAAGACGTGACCGCGCTCTTCGCAGATGACCTCCTGCCCGTGCGTGGTGTGCAGCTTGATCGCGATCTGGTTGCCCATGGTGCCGCTGGGAACGAACAGCGCCGCTTCGCGGCCGAACACTTCCGCCGCGCGCTGCTCCAGCCGGTTAAGAGTTGGGTCTTCGGCGTAGACGTCGTCACCCACCTCGGCTTCAAACATGGCGCGCCGCATCTCGGGCGAAGGCTTGGTGACGGTGTCGCTGCGCAGATCAATAACAGGGGTAGTGGACTTGACGGTGTCGCGTTCGGCGGCTGGGGCAGAGGTGTACATAACGCTCCAGTGTAATTGAGGGGCGGCGCCCTCTTAAAGATTGTCACTTGGGCGAAGTGGGGACGTGGAGCGCCCCCATTTGAGAATTGTCATCCTGAGCGAAGTGAGGGCGCGGAGAGCCCGAACGCAGTCGAAGGACCTGCTGTCCGTTCAGCATGCACCGCCGCCTACGGACAGCAGGTCTCTCCACTCCGGCGGCAAAGGAACCGCCTCCGGTCGAGATGACAACCCCGGTTGGCTCGCACTGCGCTGCCTAACTCGTGTGGTGCGAATGGTGTTGATGGCCGGAGTGATGATGGTGATGGTGATGATGATGGCTGCTGGCAAAGGCCGGCACAGCCAGCACGACCAGGGCGACGAGCAGCAGTGGCAATAGCATTTTCATGGCCGGATTATAGCCACGCTGCATTCACCCGCCACTTCGCCTAAGGCGAAAAGAACCATGCTTGGCAACAATTTCAATCGCGCCAGATATTGCGGAACCAACTTGCGACTAAAGGTGAATACCGTGATAGTTCCCAGCGGCTAATTTCATGATTTTTAGCGGGTTTGTGCTGCTTTCTCCAGAGGCACGCAACTTCGCCAAAGTCGTCGGGTTGCTATCAAACGGAACTTACTGTCTATGCCAGAAACCACACTAGAAGCTCCCGCCATCAGCTCTCTGCCTCCCGTCTCGTCGCACGATCGCATTCTCTTCTCCGGCAAGCGATTGTTCGCTCGTAACGGTTATGAAAACACCAGCACGGTCGCCATTGCCCGCGAAGCCGGCACCAGCGAATCGCAGTTGATGAAACATTTCGGCAGCAAGCAAGGCTTGCTCGCCGCCATCCTCGATCATGGCTGGGCAAAGATCATTCTGCGCGTCGAAGCTTCGCAGGGCGCCGCTTCGTCGACGCATCGTCTGATTGCCACGCTGGAAGCCATGGTGATCGAGTTACAAAATGACTCGGAACTGAAAGAACTGGTTACGCTGGAAGGTTGCCGTGTGCGCAAAGACAATCGCGATGTCCGCATGAGCAGCGGGTATCGGCAATTTTCCGACCTGATCGGCACGCTGCTCGGCGAGATGCGCAGCCAAGGGCTGGTGCGTGCGGACGTGAATCTGGATGCCTTGCGGGCAGGCTTCATCGGTATGGCCGAGGGACTGCTTCGCGACCAGGTGGTTGCCAGCCGCTCCGAATCCAATGTGGACTACACCTTTGACGATATTCGCAAGGTGGTGGAAGTGATGGTGCCGGCCATCGGCAACGACGCAGTGCAGCGTTTGAGGGTAGTCAACGGGTGACGCTTCGATTCGCGCTCGGCCGCTGAGGAGTGATACACCCCGTCGAGTACAACGCCCCCAACCGGAAACACATGTTCGATCTGGTGCCTGGGAGGGACGTGCCGGGCGGTGTAGTTCTCCACCACGTTGTTATTCGAAATCATGAATTTCCAGCTTCCCCAGAACAGCAGGCCTGCGGCTACCACGGCCGCTATGGCGAGCATTTTGAGGGGTGACGGCGCGTGAGGGTTATGTGCGGACATAAACATACTTAGTACGACATAGGTACGCCGCCGAAAGTTGCCCCGTCCGGCCGCCGCATTTTGCGAGCGTCTTCGAAAATTCCACCATCCCGGGCGCCGGTTCCAAGCCACCTGTCCTGCGCCGCAGGAATCGAACTTGAATGCTTCGATTTCTCGAACACAAGGATTCTGTCATGAAAACCGTCTTTGTGCTGGGCCGGCTGATTTTTGGCGGCTTCTTCCTTTACAGCGGCTTGCATCACTTCCAGGAAAAGAAGTCGATGGCGCAATACGCGGCGGCAAAGAATGTTCCTGCCCCCGATGTCGCTATCACCGCCAGCGGTGTGCTGTTGCTACTGGGCGGAGCCAGCGTTCTGCTCGGGATTAAGCCCAAAGTCGGCACCCTCGCGATCATGGGATTTCTCGCCGGCGTGTCACCCATGATTCATGATTTCTGGAAGACCGAAGATGCCCAGCACCGGCAAATCGAAATGGCACAGTTCATGAAGAACGTCGCCCTGTTCGGCGCTGCCATGGCGCTTATGAGCATGGAAGAGCCTTGGCCCGTCAGCATACCGATAGGCCAGCCCAGCCGCCTGGAGCAGGTGAAGAGATATGTGCGCCGCGTGGCCGCGTAATAACACCCGAAATTGGGCGGTGTGGCCGAGGTTCTGAGAGAGCAATGGGTGAAACGGCACTGGAAGGACCGCGGCTTCAGCAGCGCCGTTCCCGCTTCTAAGAATTGTCATCACGAGGAGGGCTTCAGCCCGACGAGGGATCTGCTGTTCCCGGAGCTGATTTCGCCGCCGGCGAACAACAGGTCCCTCCACTTCGCTTCGCTCCGGTCGGGATGACACGTGATTTGAGCAGGCAAGGAGAGCGCCTGCCGCCCCCGTCCCCACATTACGCCTTGGGGTGATAAACTGTTTTCGACCTCGAAACCCTGCCGGTTCCTCCGAATCGGTCTTTCTACCCAGTCGGGACGTGGCTCAGCCTGGTAGAGCACTCGCTTGGGGTGCGAGGGGTCGCCAGTTCAAATCTGGCCGTCCCGACCAATTTCAGCTTTAGGCATGCGGATACCGACAATGGTCGGCGGCGCCCAAACCGCTCTGCCGATCGACTCGAGAACTACGCTTCTCCGCGGCCCTACGGTGTGATCCGGAAGACCGCCCCCCGTCCAAACACACCGCCTGAGGTTGTGGTCCCATAGACGCTGCCGTGGCTGTCGACCCATTGCAGGAACTTCCTCCACCGCTCCGGCGTATATCCCATCGAAATCGCTTGGCACTTCCCTGTCGATCGTCACCCGTCGAGGAGCGCACATGCAGTTGAAACTTTCGGAAGCTACGCAAGTCCTGCGGCAAACACCGGCGACGCTCACCGCCATGGTTGGCGGCATGCCGGAAACCTGGCTGAAGTGCACCGAAGGTGCGGGTACCTGGAGTGCCTATGACATTGTGGGACACCTCATCCATGGCGAGCTCACCGACTGGATCCCGCGGGCCCGGATGATCCTGGAGCACGGCGAGACCAAAGCCTTCGTGCCATTTGACCGCTGCGCCATGTTCCGGGAAGACCAGAACCGGCCGGTCAGCGCGCTGCTCGACCAGTTCGCGTTTCTGCGCGCGGAGAATGTCGCCATCCTCGAAGGCATGAATCTCAGCTGTGACGACTTTTCGAGGCGGGGTCTGCATCCGGAGCTCGGCAGCGTAACTCTGGGACAGTTATTGTCGACGTGGGTGGTGCACGACCTGGGCCACATTTCACAGATCGCGCGCGTCACCGCGAAACAGTATTGCCACGAAGTGGGACCGTGGACGGAATATTTGTCGATACTGAAGGCGTAGGAAGAAGCGGCCAGCAATTAGCAATTCGATTGGAATGTAGCTGGGAAAAGGTCGTTGCAGGCAACGACTTTTTGGCACGTTCGCAGAGGTCGGCCCGACAGGTGAAAGAGGGCTGTGCTGCACGACTGAACAGGGCGCTGAAAAACTGACAGCAGATCCCTCGTCGGGCTGAACACCTCCTCGTGATGACAATTAGTAAAAGACTTATAACGACCTGTAACGTCGCACCTGAAGGTGCGCCCCTTCAAAACGCTTCGACGCCGAGCTTTTCAGCAGGCTGTGAAGTCGTGCCCTGTTGCAAGACATTTCTCAGCCAGACGTTGCGTGCCAAGCGCCAAATCTCCAGCGATCGTCGCTGCTGCTAACTACCGGCCGCTAACCGCCAGCCTCACCCGAATGGCTTCGACTTCGGCTCTTTATACGCCTTGCCCAGGATCTCGCTCTTGTAGGTCCGCTCATCCACCCGATGCAGCCGGTTGACTTGGGCGCGGGTGACCAGCTTCATGTGCGGAATTTCCAGCAGGTAGTAGACGATAAACCAGATCGGCTTTTCCGTCGTCATCCACTCCTGATCGTCGAAGCGCTTCAGGTTCACGGTGCGCGAGTAGTTCCGCAGCGAGCGTTGGCGGCGCATATTGAAGTAAATCTGAAAATAGCTCATCGCTAACTCGCGCAGCGAGCGGTACACCGGCTCGCGTCCGCGGCAGTTGGTGTAATTCGATTTGGCGATGGAGCCCCAGTGGCCTTTCACCTGGTAGACCGCGAGCACATGATCGGTGTCGTGTTCGGCTTCCAGGTCGAAGATCAGCGGCGGATAGCCGAGCGCCCGCAGCGCTGCAGCCGCGAAGATAGCGCCTTCGAAGCAGTGCGAGGTGTTCTCGCGCAGCACGCGCCGCGGGGACCACGCGGTGTCGCCCAGGTGATACGGCATGTCGTCGAGATAGCGCTGAATGCCGGCGGGGTCCTTCAGGCTGCGCAGCTTCCGCAGTTCGGCGGGAGTGAAAGCGAGATTCTCTTTGGCCATGGCGCGATGAAAGTGCAGTGTACCGCATCGACTCCCACTCAAGGCCAAAGGCGGGCCTTGAATGTGGCACCCGGCGGTTCCGACTTTGCGACCAGGGTGGAGCACGCCTTTAGGCGTGCATTCCAGCTTCATCTTGACTCAAGCGCTTTAGCGTCTGAGGTGATTCTTAACCTCATTGGCTAAAGCCAGCTCATGGGGAAGAGGCGACGCGCCCTGATCAGTGCGTGGGCGCCCGGCCCACCTGAACCTTGCGAAACAACTGCTTTTCCGCGCCGATGGTCAAGGTGCCGGTCATCGTGTCTCCTCCGACGTTGAACAGCCAGACATCCTCCGGCCGGCGTCCGATGCAGCGCAACACTCCCGGCGAGGAGGGATAGCGGCAGTCCAGTGTCCCCATGAAATCGCGCTCGCCGGAGACGATCTTGTAGGCGTCGATCGCGAAGCGGTCCGCTGCTTTGCGATCGGCCTTGATCTCGTACACAACGTGCTCGTCGTGACAGGGCGAGTTTGGCACCGTGCATTTCGACTCGCCTTCCCATGTGCCGACAATGGCGGCAGGAGGATCGGCTGCGGAGACCGGTGCGGCAACTCCGCCAATCAGCGCCGAACAGGAGAATGGCTCGCGCGGAAATCATCAGTCCTTCTGGATCATCACTTCGGTCGATTTGATAATCGCGCGCACGGTATCTCCCTTCTTCAGGTTCAGCGATTCCGCGCTGGTGCGAGTGATCACGCTCTCCACGTGCTGATCGCCAACGCGCATAACGACGTGTGCCATGATGTCGCCAAGAGTGACGGACTCGACGGTTGCGGCGAGCTGATTGCGTGCTGAAAGTGTCATGCCGTAGCGTATGAGAAGACCTGGAGTCAACCTGCGACAAAACCCAGGTCTCGAACACCGCGAGAGCCGGCGGCATCCAGATTATTCGTTCCTTAGCGCGATCATCGGGTCCACCTGGGTCGCACGGCGCGCCGGAATGTACGAGGCGACTACCGAGACCACGAACAGCAGAAATGCCACGCTGATAAACGTCAGCCAATCGGCCGCGCCTACGCCGTAGAGCATGCTGGTCATCACGCGCGCAGCCACCAGTGCTATCACCAGCCCAATGCCTACTCCGTAACTTGCAGCCACAATGCCTTGTCGAATGGTGAGCGCCAGGATGTCGTCGGGTTGAGCTCCCAGAGCCATGCGAATTCCGATTTCCCGCGTGCGCTGTGCCACAGAGTAAGAGATTAGGCCGTACAGCCCGAGCAGGGCCAGCACCAGGGCCAGCGCGGCAAAGCTGCCAATCAGATAAAACGGGTAGCGCCGCAGAAACACCGCGGGAGAGAGGTTGAGAAAGTCTTCCATCGATTGCGGCTGCACCAGGGCAAGCTCGGGATCGAGCGAGCGCACTACCGCGCGGGCCGAAGGCACGATGGCTGCCGGATCCCCGCTGGTACGCATCACGTAGTTCAGATAGATGGTATACCCCGACTCCTGGTCTACCGGGACATACATCGTCATCGGCGACGGCGCAGCCAGGTTGTCCTCTGCGACGTCTCCGATGACGCCGACAATCTGGCGCCAGGGCTCCTCCGGTGCAAGCGTGAAGCGGATGCGCTTGCCGATGGGATCTTCACCGTTGGGGAAAAAATGTTTTACCCAGGCGCGGTTCACCATCACCACCGGCGGACTAGTCGCATTGTCCGCGGCGGTAAACGAGCGGCCGCGCAGGACCGGAATTTGCATCACCGAAAAATATGCAGAGTCCACGATGCGCGCCACCGCTTTTTCTTCTGCTCCAGGACTGACCGGGCGTCCCTCAACCAGGAAGCGGTACCCTTGCAGGTTTTGCGATACCGGCAATCCGCTGGTAGCGGAGACGCCGTCGACACCGGGCAGGGCCTTCAGCCGCTCGATAAATTCATGGGCGAATCGCAACCCGTTCGGATTGGTGAACGGCCAGACTTTCGCTCCGGGATACGGCCCGGCAGGGCAGCGTGACCAGAAAGGTCAAGCACGTGTCTCAGGTTCGAAGCCAGGATTCTGCCGCAACAGCGTGCGCAGGCTCTGCAGCATCAAGCCGCCGCCCACCAGCAGCACCAGGGAAATCGCAATCTCTCCAATCACCAGCGCATTGCGCAAGCGGTTGTGCGAAGCGCTGGTGCCGCCGCGCGATTCATCTTTCAACACTTCAGAGATGGGCAGCCGGCGAATCGAAAGTGCGGGCCACAGTCCGAATAGAACCGCGGTCAACACGGTGATGCCGCCGACGAAAGCCATGACCGGAAGACTGATGCCCACGTCGTTGAGATACGGCATGAATCCCAGTTGCGCCTCGGAGACGGAGCGCGTCAGCAGCCAGATGCCGATCAGCGCGCCCAGGAATCCGATGACCGCGCCCATCAGCGACAAGCAGAAAGCTTTCGATCAGCAACTGCAGGACGAGGTGCAACTGGCTGGCGCCCAGGGCGGAGCGCACAGCGAATTCGCGCCGCCGGTCGACCGAGCGGCTGAACATCAGGTTGGCCAGGTTGGCACACGCGATCAGCAGCACGAAACCGACCGCTCCAAACAGCACCAGCAGCAAGGGCCGGATGTCGCCAACGATCTGCTGGCGCAGAGGTGCCGACCGATAAGTGCATGCCCGCGTCGGACTGCGGATATTGGCTGAGCCAGACGCGCCCCGATGGCGTTCATCTCCGAAGAACGCCTGCTCCAGGGTCACTCCCGGAGCCAGCCGGCCGATCACGCTGAACCAGTGCGCATCGCGCGCCGTGCGCTCGTAGTTGTTCAGGTGCAGCGGCACCCAGATCGGCAGAATGCCTGCGGGAGTGAGTTCGAAGTCGCGCGGCAGGATGCCGACGATGGTCACCGGCTTGCCGTCCAGGCGCACTTGCCGGCCGACGATACTTGCGATCGCCGCCGAAATCGCTGCGCCAGAAGCTGTAAGTCAACAAGGCGACCATCGGGCCTTGTCCGCTGGGCAAGTCTTCTCCCGGCAGGAAGTCACGGCCGAGCACTCGGCGTCACGCCCAGGGTGGAAAAGAAATTCGTGGTGACCATGGCAGCGAAAACCGTCTTGGGATCGCCGTTGCCGGTGATGGTGTACGCGTCGCCGCCGTAGCCGGCCATCGACTGAAAGCTCTTCGCGCTGGCTCTTCCAGTCGAGATAGTCGGGATAGGATGCCGAGTACGAGCAGCATCCGATTTTGTGCGCGACTCTCGCCTACGGTGACCAGTTGATCGGGATTGCCGAACGGCAGCGGCCGCAGCAGTACGGGATAGACGACGGAGAAGATTGCGGTGTTCGCACCAATCGCCAAAGCCAGTGTGATGACAGCCACGGCGGTGAAGCCGGGCTGCTTCCGCAACATGCGCAAGCCGTAGCGAAAGTCCTGGCCTAGAGTTCCCATGTGATCGAAGTCAACGAACCACCAGCCCGCAAGCGGCTTTGAAACAACTCCATTAAAAGTGGCTGTGCGAAATCATAACTTAATAGCCCAAAAGCGCACCACTATTGAGTGATCGCACTTCTTTATTGCTGCCGATTTTGAATAGGTTATATCGTCACTTCCGTGCTGCCCGACCCACAAACGCGGAGCCGACGGTTATACTGGCGTAACCGGAGCGCCAGGAATCGTTCACTAGTGCGGTAAGCATCTGTATGGTTTTTGCAGTCTTCTGTGATGGCCGCACCTTGCTGCAAGTCGGGCAACGATACTGAATACTGAAAGTTCAGGAAAGGATTCATGGCAAGCGCTACGGTGGCCGGCTCACAGGGATTGTCTATCAGTAAGCCGGTCTCCAGTCCCTGGATGATCGCGGTGTCCGTCATGCTGGCGACGTTTATGGAGGTGCTCGACACCTCCATTGCGTCGGTCGCGCTTGCCCTACATCGCCGGCAGCCTGTCGGCCACCAACGACGAAGCTACCTGGGTGCTCACCAGCTACCTGGTCGCGAATGCCATCGTGCTGCCGGCCAGTACATGGTTCTCGCTGAAATTCGGACGCAAGCGCTTTCTCATCACCTGCATCATCATCTTCACGGTTTCGTCATTCGCCTGCGGAGCCGCCTGGAGCCTGCCCGACCATCCTGATCGCGCGCGCTGTTCAGGGCGCCGGCGGTGGCGCGCTGCAACCGTTGTCTCAGTCCATTTTGCTGGAAAGCTTCCCGCCCGATAAGCGCGGCAGTGCGCTGGCGGTTTTCGCGCTTGGCGTCGTCGTCGCGCCGGTCCTGGGACCAACTCTCGGCGGATATCTCACCGACACGTATTCGTGGCGCTGGGCTTTCTACATCAACATCCCCATCGGCATCCTCGCGATCCTGATGATCCTGCGGTTCGTCGAAGATCCGCCGTACATCAAGAACGCCAAGCCCGGGAAGATCGACGGCATCGGCCTGGGACTGCTGGCCGTGTGGCTGGGCGCGCTGCAGATCATCCTCGACAAAGGACAGGAAGACGACTGGTTCGGCGCCACCTGGATCCGCTGGACCGCACTGCTACTGGTGCGTTTCGCTCGTCCTCTTCCTCGTACGCGAGTTCACCCACGACAAGCCTCTGGTCGACCTGCGCGTCTTTCGACACCGAAACTTTGCGATCGGCTGCATACTCATCGCGATCTTTGGAGGCGGCCTTTATGGCCTGATCACCTTGCTCCCGCTGTTCTATCAGGAACTGCTGGGATACACGGCGCTGGCTGCCGGGTGGGCGGTCGCGCCGCGAGGCATCGGTGCGATTCTTGCTATGCCGATTATCGGTATACTGACCAGCAAAATCGACAACCGCTTCCTGATCGCCACCGGCTTCGCCATGTTCGGCGTCTCGGGATTGTGGTTCGGCCAGGTGAACCTCGCCATCTCGCAGTGGTCTTTCGTCTGGGCGATTATTCTCAGCGGCTTTGGCTCGGGATCGGTCTTCGTGCCTCTTGTCGGCGACAGCCGTGGCCGGACTGCGGAACGAAGAGATCGGCAATGCCAGCGGCCTGTATAACCTGTTTCGCAATGTGGGCGGCAGCATCGGCATTTCGATTGTCAACACGATCGTTGCTCGTCATCAGCAGCTACACCAGAACGAGCTGCTGCACTCGCTGACGCCGAGCAGCCCGATCTACCAGAACCAACTGCACGCGCTGCAACAATATCTCTACCAGCAAGGCTACGGCCCGGTGGATTCGGCGAACAAGGCGTTAGGCCTGATTGGCGGACAACTGGAAGCCCAAGCCCGACTGTGGTCCTACGTGGACGACTTCCGCTATCTGGCGCTGGTCTGCTTCGGCTGCATACCGATCGTGTTCATGCTGAAGAAGGCGGTCGCGCGCAAGGGAGCCGCCTCAGTGGGACATTAAGAAGCGGCAGTTGCGATTGGCAGTTGGCCAAGGCACACCTTCAGTTCCGCGGCAAAATTGAGTTCCACGAATCGGGGCTGACTGCTCGCTGCCGCGACCGCAGAACTTCAGTTAGGGCGTGATCTCCCCATCCACAGACTCCGCCTTTTGAGCTTCCATCTGCTCTCGGGATCGGCGCGGGCTCACCGCGATTTCGGGTTATGGCGCGAAGTAGCTGGAGATGTCGAGGATCAGTTGCGTGGTCCCGGACGCGTAAGCATCGACCTTGCCATTGGTGGTGGGCACGATTGCCATGTTGCTGGAGATGGATCCATCCAAGGCGTTCAAGGTCGAGACCGTAGGCCGGGTGCCGCCGTCGGGCCACAACGTCAGGTAGCCCAAGCGAGCCTGTCGGCACAACCGTCGCATTGAAGACATAAGCCTGCAGCCGCGGGCGGTGTTCCACAAACGCTGCCCGCCACATCCACCGGAGGATTCAGGGTCCCGCTGAAGGGCTGACCGTTGCCAACGTGGCGCGTGTCGATGACCCGGCAAGGCGACACTGTATAGAGCGACAGCCCGCCCGTCCCGGCTGGCGCGAAGTAGCCGTTGATGTCGATGACTAAGTCCGTGTCGTTGGTCGCGTAAGCCGAAACCTCACTTCCCGTACCGGCAACCGCAATCGCGGCGTTGGCGATGATCTGCCCAGGGGCATCGTTCAAAGTGGAGACCGTCGGCCGGGTTTGACCGGTGGGCCAGACCGTCAGATAACTCAGCCCTCCGTGGGGCACGACTGTGAGGTTCAACGAATAGGCAGCCGCGCTGGATGGAATGTTGCAGCTTGCGGCATTCAAGATGGGGAAGGCGCGTTCGTGGCCGCCCGTCAGGGAGGGCGGACCCAGGCCTTGGGGAAAGTTGCTGTTGCGCGTGTCAGCGACACGACAGGGTGGCAGAGGATAGAAAGCCAGCGTGGACGGCGTGACCGGCGCAAAGTAGCCATTGATGTCGAGAATCACGTTGGTCGTGTCGGTGACGTAAACATTGACCGCTCCGTTGGTGCCCGCCGGCACAATCGCCGCGTCGGCCTTGATGCGGCCATCGAGCGAGTTCAGGGTAGAAACGACAGGTCTCAGGTCTATGCCCGCGGGCCACATGGTTAAGTAACCCGAGCCTGGTTATGGGCACAACCGAGACATTGAGCGAGTACGCTGCCGCGGTCGCCGGAATGTTGCAGCCACCCTCTTGCGGAATGGGGAAGGTTCGGAAGGTGCCGCCCGGAATCGGGCCCGCCGCCGTTCGGCGGCCGCGTATCCACCAGCCGGCAGGGAGCTACGGTAACGAATTGATAAGGAACCGGAGGCGTATTTGTGATCTCGAACACCGTTCCCTGACTGGCAGTGCCGCCAGACGTAGGTAGTGCCGTAGAGATTGCCGCCGGCATCAAGGACCAGCCCGGCCAGGGGATTGGCCCCGTCCGCGCCACTGAAGTTCTGCAGCAAGACCTCTCCCTGGGCGTTAAATCGAAATACCGTTCCCCCGCCATAACTGCCGCCGTTCGTGGTCGTGCCGTAGAGATTGCCGGCGGCATCGAAGATCAGCCCGGCTTGGGGACGCGCGCCGTCCGTTCCGTTGCCGAAGCTGTGCAGCACAGTCTCCGTCCAGGTTCCGCCTCCGGCGGGCGTCAGCTTGAACAGCGTTCCCTGGTTGTAAGCACCACCCTCGACGGTCGTGCTGTAGAGATTGCCGGCGGCATCGAAGATCAGCGCGGCTTGGGGAGTGGCTCCGTCGGTGCCACTGAAGCTATACAGCACCTTCTCCGTCCAGGTTCCGCCCCCTGCGGGCGTCAACTCGTACACCGTCCCGTGCCGGGAGCTGCCGATCCAGTGTAGGTTGTGCCGTAGAGATTGCCGGCGGCATCGAAGATCAGCGCGCTGTTGGGTTGGATCCCGTCCGCGCCGGCTGAAGTTATACAGCACCTTCTCCGTCCAGGTTCCGCCCGCTGCGGGCGTCAATTCGAACACCGTCCCAGCGTTGCCAGTGCCGCCGTTTAGGTCGTGCCGTAGAGATTGCCGGCGGCATCGAAGATCAGCGCCGGCATAGGGGATCGTCCCCGTCCGGGTCAGCTGCCGAAGCTATGTAGCACCTTCTCCGTCCAGGTTCCGCCCCCAGCGGGCGACAACTCGAACGCCGTGCCTGCGAGGAAAGTGCCGCCTCCGGACGTGGTGCCGTAGAGATTGCCGGCGGCATCGAAGATCAGCCCGGCTATAGGGACCAGCACCGTCCGTGCCGTCTGATGAAGGTGTGCAGCACCTTCTCCGTCCAGGTTCCGCCCCCTGCGGGCGTCAATTCGAACACCGTGCCGACGCCGTGAGCGCCGCCTCGGAAGGTGGTGCCGTAGAGATTGCCGGCCGCATCGAAGATGAGTTCGGCGTAGGGATTGTTCCCGTCGGCTGCATCGTTCTTAAAGCTATACAGCACGTTGTCTGCGGCAACAGCCTGCGCCGCGAAAGCAAAAGGGATCGTGAAGATCGCCAGGGTGGCGATCAATCGGATGGAAAGGTCTCTTGACTTGCACAGTAGTCCTCGTTAGTACCGCAGTTACGGCGTGAAATAGCTGGGTACGTCGGGGACCAGTTGGGGAATCCCGGACGAACAGGCGTCGAACTTTTCGTTGGTGCTGTGGGATTATGCTGCGATTCTTGTCGAAAAACAATCTATTTGTTCCATTTTTCATTGGCGGAGGGGACACACAGGATCCAATTGGAGGTTCACGGGCTCCTTGTTTGAGCCTTCCGTCTGCTCTTCCGCGAGCTGGACTCATCCCGGGTATTGCCGTGGCAACCGTCACCGTTGCGCTAATGCCGACCCTGAACCTAGTGACCGAGTGGGACTTACAGTCAGCCCTTAAGCGACCTCGCCGACGGATCACTATCTCCACGCGGTGCATCAACGGCCAAGCGCTGGACGCAAATAAGCCACGTGCATAGCTAAGTGCGATGCTATGCTGAGCTGTTCAAAGACAGTTCAACATTATTCGTCACATCGAGGAGCGGCCATGAAGATGCTGCGAGCGATCTCGTTGTCTGGAGCAATCGGATGCGCGATGTGGTCGCCCAATGTCCTGGGGCAAGACGTGCAGGTTACGTCGGAGAAAGGCGCAACCATGCTGAGCGTCACGGCACAGAAAGCTTATGACTCCGGCAAAAACAAGACCCCGATGTTAAGCGTGGTTTGCCAGCAGAAGGGCAAGAAAATCGTACACGCCATCAAGTTCTCACCGGAAGGCACGCTGACCGAGCAGGAATACTCGACTTATGGAAACTCTACCTCGTTGTTATTGACGATGACCATCGGAGAGCATAAGCAGCCGACAAACTGGGTATATCAGAACTTCGACAACTTCAATTCCACCCACGGATTCCACGGCTTCGACTACGTTGGCAAGACCGAGCCGGAGCGTATCCAGTTACTGCAAGCCATGCTGAGCGTGCCCGCCGTTTCCATCGCCTTCACCCCGTTCCTCACGGGTATTCCCACTTCCAGTACATTCGACATGACCGGTCTGCGCGCCGAAATCGAGAAACACCCCGAGTGCGCGATGACGCAACCGTAGTCCAAGGCCGGGTCGAGAACCCCAGCCGAAAGTCATCAGAGGCAAAGTGAGTGCCCGCTGTTCGCTGCCTGCGGTAGTGTCCGCCGATCGTTGCGGCCGCAAAATCGAATTACCAATTACCAGCAGAAATCCGCTTCCTAAAAGCTCAAGGCTGACTGCTGCTTTTCCCCAACAAAAAACCCGCCCCTTGCGAGGGCGGGTTTCGTTAGGCCAACGAAAAACTAGGAGCCAGCCTGACAGATCTGGGTGATACGGGAAGTTCTGGAACTGTACCAGCTGTTGACGGAAGTGCTCAGCGGCGCACCGAAGTAGCCGATGAACACTTCGTCCTGCAGGTTGTAGGTGAAAGTTGTGCAGCACGTAGTGGGTAGAACCGTAGTTCGGTCCACCTTCCAGCGGATCGCCGACTTCGAGGATGCCGCAGGGAGTGCTGTTGCCGCCGTTGGTCAGCGGATCATCCATCCACTCGCTGATCTCGTGCGACAGAGCAGAAACGTCCTGCGCGAAGATCGCCCGCGTAGGTGATGTAGGTGAAGTGAGAATAGGTCTGCTGGCCGTTAGCGCTGTGATAGCCGCCGATGCAGCAACCGCCCTCGGTCAGGTAGGTGTTCGAGGTCTCGAAGATCGGCAAGTTCGCCGGGGTGATCTGCGGATGCTGCGTCATGTACTGGCTGATCTGGTCGTCGAAGTAGTTGATCGTCGACTTCAGCAACCTGATGTCCGAACGGCGGTGCCGATGTGACCGCTGCCGGACGGAACGTTCAGCGTCAGTTCAGGCAGAACCGAGACGTGGGCCGTGGGGCCACCCAGCAGAACGTGGTAGTTGGGCTGGTTCTGGACGGTGCTCCAGAAGTTGCCGCGCTGGAAGGCATCCACGTACTGCGTGGTGCCGACGTTGACGCCGCCCTGGGTGTAGTTGGTGGTGTTGTCGAAAATCGGAGAGGTGATGGTGCTGGCAATCGGACCGAAAGGTCCGCCGGCGAGCGGATCGAACGTCTCACCGGTCGACAGAATGATCTTCACCGGGATGATGAAGGTGGTGACCAGCGTACCCTGACCCGTGGCGGGATCCTGGCCGACCATCACGTAGTTGTACTGATGCTGTTATAAGTGAATGAGCCATTCCACTGCTGCAGTGTGCCGGCCGGACCGCTCGGCCCGGAGCAGCCGGCTTGGGAGGCATCACAACAAAACGCGGCGTTACATGCTCGCTATCGGCCGCGAACATAAAGGCAGACATCGAACAGACCAGCAGGGTCAGTGCCAGAGCGTGGCACACCCCTGCAAAACGTGTCTTCATTAATTTACCTTCTCCTCAAATGTGTGTGTTGAATCGGTTGGCCTACATCCTAAGCAGAGAAACCCCACGACAAACTGGCCTTTTATTTGCGGCCTGTCAGCTCATGAACGGAAAACTGAGAGACGTTGCAGAGAGGTCAGGATGATATGCAAAAGAGTGTAGCAGTTCCGGCACCAAATTGACGAACGTTTGTTCACTTAATTCCGCTCTAACCACATCCCTACATCCAGCGGAAAGCAATACGGTTAGGAGGTGATGCCGTTGATATCGAAATATTGTCACCGTTATTTACTGGGATAAAGTTGCAATTCTTTGCAGTTCTTGTAATACGAGCGGTAATAGTTTTCGCCAGCCACCACGTTCCTACTACCCACGCTTGGTGCAGTGGCATGGGAAAAAACAAGCCCCGCAGCGCTGCGGGGCTTGGCAGGAACAACGTGAGGTCAGTCTAGAAGAACGAAGGCTTGCGGGGCGATCCCAGACCGGTGCACTGATCCCAGCCTGCGCCCGCCGGCGAGCCGTTGCTGCCGCTGACGACATCAAAGAACGCCGTGTGGTAAGTGACCGGGCGAATGTAGTACTGGTAGGTCTTGCTCAGTTCCCGGACGCTGGAGGTTTCGAAGTTGCCGGCCGCGTTGGTAATACCAGCCAACATCGGCGAGGTCAAGCTGGTGCCACCGACCTTGCACCACTGCGGGCAGCCGGTGGTGCTGTAAACGGCAGCGCCGCTGGCTGGGGAAGCATCGCCGCCCCAATCCGGGGTACCGCGCTTCGGGCCAGTCTTGTTGCCAATGTAGAGCTGGTAGTGCTGGGCGGGCTCGAACTGGCTGATGCCACCGCCGCTGCCGCTCCAACAGGTTTCTCCGGTGAAGTTGCCATTGGTGTCACGAGTAACGGTCGTACCACCCGCGGAAACCACGTTGGGCGAGACGCTGGGGTATTGCGGACCCAGGCCGGAGTCGCCGGACGAAGCGAAGAACACAATTCCTGCCTGCACGAAGAAGTGGTCGAGGCTGAGCTCGCTGGAATCTTCGCCGCCGTTGTAGCCCCAGCTGTTGGAGACTTCGCCGGCGCTGTAGTGGGTTGCGATATAGGAAGCTGGTCCGAGCTCGGACCCATCATCCAAAGGATCGTTGCAGAATTCGGAGACGATGATCTGTGCCTGGGGTGCCATGGCGTGAGCGTATTCCACGTCCAGAGCGGTTTCCAGGTCCCAACCGGTGCCGTTATTGCTGGGGCACGATCCGCAGGCGCACTGGAAGATCAGTGACTGCTGGGGAAGACCGTACTGAGTATTGAAGGTATCGAAATCCGATTGCAGCGTGCTGTTGTGGCCGTAGTCGACTACCGCGATGGCCTTGCTTCCACCGGTGGCGATCGGCGATCCGGTGCGGGGACAGCCACTCGTCGGCGCAGTTACGCCGTAGATACACGCCAGGGAGCCCGGGTTTTCCGCGGTCAAGGGCGGGTTCTGCGCGTCATGGATCACGCCATTTTCCCGATAGATGTACAGATTTGTGTGCACATTCAGGCCGGGCAGGCCGAGGGTGCTGGGGGGAGCGATGATCGAACCGCCGGGCGCAGAGCTAGCATCCTGCGCAAACGCTGTCGCCGCGATTAGCACGATAGCAACGGTAATTAAGACAAGTAAACTTCTCCTCATTGCTGCTTTCTCCTTATTCGATGGCGTCTTGTATCGAAGAACCTGCTGTCGGGATCTTCAGGGTTGATTTCAAACACCAGTTCTCGCAGCGGTTTCGGAAGGATCTGCGCTTCATTGGCTGGCCAAAGCCTCCGCGAAACTTCTTGCGAGATCAGAGATGATGGGTCAACTGGCGTCGCCGCGTCCGCTATTCGAAGACGCAAGCAATGGAATGTCCGGGCCCACGATGGTTCCGTTCGCATTTACCAGGTGCGTCCGAACGGCTGGTAACCTCTCATCCGCACCTTGATAGCATTGCTGGATTGAGAACTGCGACCGGCATTGCAACGCCTGTCGCATGTGGAGGCTCGCGCAGCAAGTCTTCAACGCCACGCAAAAAAGACCTCAGCCCTACCTACCTATGGTTGCCGCGGACTTCTTGTCTTCCGACGGCTTAGTGCAGATGTGTTGGTGAATGATGGATGGTTAGAAGCTGCTTCCGTTCCGGCGTCGACGCTGTCGCGCAGTGCCGTCCGGTATCCTTCCTGCCATCCTTCCCACCACGCGGCCGACCTGACTTCGGCTGGCTTCCGTTTCGATCGCCGGGCAGACGCGCTGTGTCTGCGGATGTGGTTCGGCAGCCCACATCGCGAATACGCCTCCCCGCAGATGGGACAAAGATCGCGGGTAAAGTTACGCCCGAAATAAAACTCCTGCCCCATCTTTGCAGACCTTTCTGCGGCGGGGTGCCACTGTTCAAGCGCCACTGGGCTCGCGATTGAAACGGTAGCTCTGGGCCATGACTACTACCATGCGGTAGTATCAAATTTGTGTTGCAACGACACACTTCTGCGCAGGTTGCACCTGTTGCTGGGCCCTTCAGTGGCGAGGGATTGTCCTTTAAAACCGGGACCACTGGGCCATGATGTCGTTGCGGCGAGGAAACTATACCATCATCCGCTCACCGGATGGTGCGAAATCCGACAAGAATCACACGTTTTTAATTAAGCTCGTTCGGCCGACGTGTCTGCCGATACCGCAGCCAACCAGGTTGTTGCGCGGGCGCCGCGATGCTGGTTGTGGGCTCCCGGAAGCACGACGGCGACGATTCCCAACTAGCTCTTCCGGTGGAGCCGTTGCTGCCGGTCACAATTGATTAACCGATTAATTACAGTCCAAGTATTTACAAATCACGCGGATGAAGGCACAATTTTGTCTGCAGTTAGGCAGTTCTGGGGGAGGGCTGCCTTCCGGGCGCTCTGCGGTTCATCCGTAGGGCGCTCTCGAATTTTAGGGGCCGCTTTAACAGGTCCGTGAGCCCGTCACTGTCTGCATTTCTCGCCCGGTTTGCCGAACGCTCGTCGTCGCAACTCCTTCATTTCCACCGACCTCAAGCCCGCCTTCGCTGCCGGGCCGGCCAAGAACGCCCGCCCGGCCGTGCCTGCGTCCTGCAGCATCTCTGTGCATCTAATCTGATATCGGGATGTTACGATGAAGGAATTGGGCCCGCCGGAGCCTTTTGGCGGGGCTGAACCATGCGCCCGCAGGAGGAAGAATGGCAAGTAATGCAATTGTAGAAGTAACCGATGCGAATTTTGATCAGCTGGTTCTGCAGTCCGAAGAACCGGTGATAGTGGATTTCTGGGCAACCTGGTGCGGCCCTTGCCGTGCGCTGGCGCCGATTGTCGACGAAGTAGCGCAGAGTTACACCGGCCGCGTCAAAGTCGGCAAAATGGATGTGGACAAGAATGCCGCCACCCCGCAACGTTACGGTGTCCGCGGTATCCCGACGTTGCTGGTTTTCAAGGGTGGACAGGTGAAAGAACAGATCGTGGGCTATGTTTCCCGCGATGTCATCGAGAAGGCTCTCGAGAAGAATCTATAAGCTTGCGGTATTTGCAGGCGAAAGGCGCGGCTGCGGCTGCGCCTTTTCTATTGCCGATGGAAAGAGATGTCCCACATTGTGGGCTGTACACTAACGCCGGAATGGGCCGCAAAACGGACAGCCCATTCTGGCGATCTCACGGCTTTCCCCCAAGCCGCTCGATGCTGCTACAGAAGCTACTGGTTAGGATCGATGCGCGTCTGGCCGTTGCTGCTGGTCGCAGCAGGCGTCGTCAGCCGATCCGGAAGCGTGGGGGCATTGGGGTCAACGGTTCTGGCCGCAGGCGCGGCATTCCCACTGGTCGCATTCGGATTTACGCTTTGCGTTGCCGATGCATTCGTGTTCGACTGTGCGTTCGGACTCACGGTCTTAGCGTGAGTCGATCCGGAGACCGCGTCGGGCGCAACGCCATGGTGACTTGTTGCTGCCGCGTTGGGATTTCGGGCGACCGGCGACATCGGCTGCGACATCGGTGCAGCGTTGGGCATTCTTACCGTCGGGCCCGCGCCTCCTGCTGTTCGTCCGCGCTGGGCAACGCTCACGGTAGTCAACAGCCCTAACAGCATTCCGCAAATGAGAAGCTTCTTCATACTTACCTCCCGCTGGTTCGGTGTTATGACCTGCGGCCAGCCAAGTGCGTGATGTTCTGATGGACTACTACTACAGCGACTGTTCGCCCGCAATACAGGATTGCAACGCGACTGCCACGGGCCAACTGAAGAAAATAATGGCTTTGCGTAGAATTGGCGCGTCGCGACAAGGAAAGTTTTACTGACGTTGGGAAACTGCGTCACGGCCGTACGTCGCAATAGCCATCTAAGTGCCGCTAAATGTTATTGCGATTTGCACCTTTTCAACTTAACGTTTGAACGCTCGTTCCTGCAGAAAAGTCATGAGATCGTTTCGTCGCGCACTCGTCTTGCTCACGATCATTGCGGCTTTTCTCTCCCTCTCTGCACGTGCGCAAACCTTCACCGTGCTACACACCTTCACCGACGGAAGCGACGGCGGAGAACCGGAAGCAAGTCTGACGTTAGATGGAGCGGGAAATCTCTATGGCACGGCCTCCTACGGAGGCAGCGGCGGGATGGGCACGGTCTTCAAGCTTACGAACAGGCCCTCAGGCTGGACGCTGACCACGCTACACAGCTTTGCCGGAGGAAGCGATGGCGCACAACCAATCGGCGGCGTGGTCTTCGGTCGAGACGGCAGCCTCTATGGAAATACTTCTGGTGGCGGCAAACCCGTTTGCAATGGCGGATGTGGCACGGTATTCAACTTGAAGCCGCCGCCGCAAGTATGCAAAGCGACGGAGTGCCCGTGGCAGGAAATTACCCTGTACGGCTTTCCCGGTGGCCAGGATGGGGGCATTCCACGTGGCAACCTGTTGTTTGACGCCTCCGGCGACATCTACGGCACTACGTGGTTGGGAACTTCGTACAGCTTGACGCCGATCGAACATGGCTGGATGTATCACCTCCTATCCGATCTTCCTGGTCGATCGCATGCGGGATTAATCCTCGACACGGCCGGCAATCTTTTCGGGACTACCTACGACGGCGGCGGCGGTCTCTGTTATCGCGGCGTCAGTTGTGGAACCGTATTCGAATTGAGCCGGGTCGGGTTGTCATGGCATTTAAATTCGCTGCACAACTTTCAAGGAAGCGATGACGGTGGGTTCCCGTTTGGAGCCCTTATCCTGGATCGGTTCGGTAACCTTTATGGCGCCGATAGTACCGGTACCGTCTTCATGCTGACGCCGGGCGCCACCGGTTGGACCTTCAACGTCCTCTACCGATTGCAGGGTTATTGCCCTATCGGGGATGGCTACTCATGCGGCCCGATGGGCGCTTTAGTCATGGACGACGGCGGCGCTTTATACGGGACGGCCTCTCTCTACGGCGTTTACGGCTACGGAAGTGTCTACAAGCTGACTCCCTCGAATGGAAGCTGGATCTACACAGACCTGCACGATTTCACGGGTGGCAGCGATGGCTCTCTTCCAGCCGCCGGTGTCACCCTTGATGCAAATGGCAACATCTACGGCACCGCGGCGGGCGGCGGAGCGTCTGGCTTCGGTGTCGTGTTTGAGATCACGCCGTAGACGTTAGTTCGACGACTTGATTTCGCGACTGGGGGTTTGCGCCGCTCTGGCCGTATCTCAGCGGCGGGCGCCACGCCCGCGAGCTCGATAGCAGATTAGGCCTTCCCATCGGAACGATCTGTGTCATAATCGCTGCCCGCTACCCGCAAACATGCTGAAGATCGATCGCGCTGTTTGTAGCCTGATCCTGTGTCTGTCGGCTGCCCTGGCTTCCGCTCAGGCGCCCGAATCCATCGCTGTCAGCCAGAATCGTGTCGCTGCCGGCCATCTGGAGAACGGCGTTCTCACATTGCATCTCGAACTCCGAGCCGGTCTGTGGCGTCCGGAGGCCGAGAACGGTCCGGCACTGTTTGTTCAGGCCATTGGCGAAGCCGGCCGTCCCGCCCAGATTCCGGGCCCTCTGCTGCGCGTACCTCTTGGCACAACCATTCACGTCACCGTAGCCAACAAGCTCGACGTCAAAGCTACGGTCTACGGTTTGAACACACGCCCCGGCGATCGCAAGGATGGACTGGTGCTGGCCCCGGGCGAGAGCAAGGCGTTGACCTTCCTTGCAGGGGCGGCGGGCACCTATTACTACTGGGCGCGCACTTCCACGGAATTCCCCGACCGTTCGCCGATACTGGCCGACGCTGTATTGAATGGCGCTTTCATCGTTGACCCTGCCGGCGAGGTTCCGGCTGATCGCATTTTCATGATCAATACCATGATCGCGCCCGCTGACGTCTTCCACGACGATGTCGAGATCCTCACCATCAACGGCAAATCGTATCCCTACACCGAGCCGCTTGAATACACCGAAGGCGAGAGGGTGCGCTGGCGCATCATCGACAGCGGCTTTGGCGAACATCCAATGCACTTGCACGGCGCCTTCTACCAGGTGCTCAGTGAGGGAGACTTCGAGTCGGAGACCGCGTATCCGGAAGGCGAGCGCCAATGGGTGGTCACGCAGGACCTGAGGCCTTATCGCACCACCATGATCGAGTGGAGGCCGTCGCATCCCGGCCGTTGGCTTTACCATTGCCACTTCCAGGCACACATTTCCGGTGACAATCGGGTGCCGGTATTCAACGACAAGGCGGCGTGGGGCCATGATTCCGGCAACGCGCCCGCACTCACGACATGCATGACGGGATGAGCGCGATGCCCGACATGGCGGGCCTGGTGCTGGCCATAACGGTAAAGCCTGCGCCATCAGCCGCGCGCCTTCAGCCGATCGCTGCCGTGGCTCCGCGCAAACTCGATCTCGTCATCGAGCCTAACGCCTCCGGCGGGAAGTCGCCGACCTTCGCCTGCACCGTGCGCGAGGGAAAGAAGCTTGTTGTCTCCCAGGACAAGTCGATGGGGCCGGCCATCGTGCTCACGCGCGGTGAGCCGGCAGAGATTACCGTGCTGAACCAACTCGCCGACCCGACGATCATTCACTGGCATGGTCTTGAACTCGACAGCTACTACGACGGCGTGATGGGAGCTGGGGTAGGAAATCAGGTGACGCCGCTGATCGCGCCGGGCGCAAGCTTCACCGCGCGCTTCACGCCCAACCGCGCGGGAACGTTCATCTATCACAGCCATTCCGCCGATCCCAACCAGCTTGTAGGAGGAATCTACGGGCCGCTCATTGTGCTGGAGCCCGGCGAACCCTTTGACCCGGAGCATGACAGAGTTTTCGCGGTGAGCACGCACGAGGCGGATTTTTTCAGTACTCATCTGACCTTGAACGGCGCGGAAACTTCCAGTTCGCTGGCATTGAAACGCGGAGAAAAATATCGCCTGCGGATTATTAACATCGCGCCCGAATTGTTCGCTGAATTGCTGCTGGGCAGCGAGCAGCATCCGGCAACATGGCTGGCAATCGCCAAGGATGGGGCAGCCTTGCCGCCGCGTTTGGCGAAAACGGGTGAGGCCAAGCTGCGCCTCGATTCAGGAGAAACTTACGACTTCGAATTTCAGCCGGACAGCACGGGCGAGATTCCGCTCCAAATCAAGAATCAGCTGAACGAATCGAAGGTAGTGACGACTTTCGTAGTGCAGTAATCCTTCACACCTTTTTCAAACACACTACCACCAGAAAATTCGGGTGCACCAGGTCTCGCGCCTTTCGAGACCTGGTGGTTTCCACGGCCCCGCAACAACGTATGCCAAGCAGAAACCTACGTTCCGCTACCCAGCGGCCTGTCACGATTACTTCAATTCTCGTCACGGCATCATGACGCGCCACGCACATGGGCTGTGCGGCAGGCTAAAGTATGAGTGCTATGTGTTTGCCTGAAGGATTCACCGTACGCCGCGCTGACGTCGCAGACATCGATACGCTGGTGGCTCAACGTCACGCCATGTTTCGCGAGGTCCACCACAGCGAGGAAGCCACGCTCGATTCGATGTCGGCGAATTTCCGCGCGTGGGTCTTACAGCACATGAATGCGGGGGATTATCTGGCCTGGCTGGCGGAAGCGCCGGATGGTTCGATCGCCGCAGGGGCCGCTCTCTGGCTGATGGACTGGCCTCCCCACGTAATCGGCAAGGGCACGCGGCGCGGCAACATCGTCAATGTATACACGGGCGACAATTTTCGCCGCCTGGGGTTTGCTCGCGGCATGATGGAGACGGTGCTCGCCTGGTGCCGCGGGAACGGCGTGGATGTGGTCATTCTCCATGCCAGTCCGTTTGGACGGTCTCTCTACGAATCCATGGGATTCAAGCCCACCAACGAAATGCGCTTACAACTTTAATCCGGAGTGGGCGAAAAACCGCAGGTCTCGAACATCGCGAGACCTGGGGCACCCGCTAGAACGGGGCTACGTGGTATCTCTATTTCGTTCCCGCGCCCTGGAACTCTTCCCCCATCCATTGCTGGAGCGCATTCATGTTCTGCGGACGTCCCAGGAAGTTCTTCACCAGGTCGTTCGCCGACATCGATCCGCCAGGCTCGAGCACTACGCGCCGGTAACGCATCGGGGCTTCGCCCGCCAGCAGGTTCTGCTTATCGAACTGTCCGTAAAAATCCTCCGAGATGACCTTGTCCCACATATACGTGTAGTAGGCGGACGAGTAGCCGGCCAGGTGATCGAAGCTGGCGAACATGTGCGCGTCGGTCGGGGTCTGCGCGAACAGCGTGTAGCGCGTGAAATTCTGCGGCGCAATTGCGTCCATGTCGGTTTTGCCGGATCGCCCTTGTAGAAGTCGTACGAGATGCTCGACAGCGCGTTCTGGAAGCTGATCGAGTTTCCGCGTCCGAAGGCCGACGCGCGATTCATGCGCGCGATCAATTCGAGTCGGAATCGTCTCGCCGGTCTTGTACTGCCTGGCGAAGGTCTGCAGCACTTGGGGACTGCGCATGAATTCTTCCAGCATCTGCGACGGCGCCTCGCCGAAGTCCGCTTCCATGGTGATGCCGCTGATGCCCGCCCACTGCTGCTGTCCGCCGAGAATGTGATGCATCAGGTGGCCGAACTCGTGGAAGAACACGATGACGTCGCTGTACTGCATCAGCCCAGGATCGGTGGCGCTGGGCGGCAGGAAGTTGCAGATGAGGATGGCTTCGGGCAGTTGCTTGCCGCGAATGCCGTCCAGAATCGGCCGACCATCTGTTGATGCGAGTACTTGCCGGGACGCGGAAACATGTCGAGGTAGAAGCGGCCGATAACTTTGCCGTTATCGATGACGTCCCACGTCTCCACCGACGGGATCCCAGGACGGTACGTTTTGTTCCTGGCGAAAGCTGATGTGAAACAGCGAGGCGGCGGTGTTCATCACGCCCTGCTTGACCTCGTTGAAAGGCAGGTAAGGGCGTACCGATTGCGAATCGAAGTTATATTGCGAGCGCCGCACCATCTCATTCAGGTGACCGGACTCATAGCTGAAAATCTCGGTAGCGCCCGGGTCGGTCTTCTTCTTCTCGGCCAGCAGCATGGCGAATTCGCGCTCGGCGATGGGCCGCGCCGCCGCGTTGAGGTCGCTGACAAACTTCTCGATGTTGCTGCCCTTGCCGATCATCTTATCGGCGGCATTGTAGTCTGCCCATGACGAGTAGCCGATGATGCTGGCGATCTCGTAGCGCGCCTGCATCATGTCGAGCAACACCGCCTGGTTCTTGGGATAGGCGCGCGTGATCCAGGCCTGCCAGATGCGACGCCGCAGATCGTCGCTCTGCGCCAGCTGCAGCACGGGAAACGTATTCGGCTCGTCGGCGGGTATGATGACGTTGCCGTTCGCGGCCTTCTTCTGCTTGTCGACGAAATCCTTCGGCAGACCTTCCAGCTCCGACGGCTTTGCCTCAACCGTGGGCTGGTCGTCGGCGATGTTGCGCTCGAACTTCGACTGATCATCCGCCAGCCGATCGTTCAGCTGGTTCAGCTTCTTGCGCGTGGCATCGTCTTTGTCCACGCCGGCCAGACGGAACTCCAGCAGTTGCCGCTTTACGTAGTATTTCGTCGCTGCATCGGCCTGCGCGAGGTCGAGGCTGGCGAGCGCTTTGTACACACCCTGGTTCAGCGAAAGCGCCGACACCGCGCTGCTGACCTTAGTGTTCATCGCTGTGGCGGCGTCGCGATAGGCCGCATCGGGATGCACGAGTTGCAGCAGGCCGGCGAAGTAGATCGCCGTGTTCAGCTGCCGCACCGCTTCGTCGTAAGGGGCGAGCGTGTTGTCGATGGTGCGTGCGCCCTGCACGGCAAGAAGCTGGTCAACCGACTTCTGTGCCGCTGCGAGACGGTCGTTCTCGATCTTGTTGAAGGCGGCAATGTCAGGCTTGCTCGCCCAGACGGTTGGCTGGTTCTTGAGCTCGTCCTGTGCGGTGGCAATGCTGACGACTAGAAGGAATGCGAAGACCAGACGGTTGGCGAAACGAATCGTGGGCATACGTGAACCCTCTTTCGACGAAGGCGATTGTGTAGACGGCAACGAATGGTACACGAAATAAAGCGGTATCGATGAGATTCACGTTGCGGAATGGGACGAAACGCGGGCAAGAAGTGTGGAGCACGATAATAATCCGGCGATTCAAACCGAACTCGGTACTACAAAATTCGGGTGCCCCGGGTCTCGCGGCTTTCGAGACCTGGGGATTTTCAGTCCCTCAGCTGTACTGATTCATTGCGCAGAACTCAATACTTCCGCAGCACACCAATCACTCTTCCCTGCACCTGCACCGTGCGGGCGGGAACAATGATGGGCTGCATAGTCGCGTTAGACGGCTGCAAGCGAATCTTATCGCCTTCGCGATAAATGCGTTTGAGGGTAGCATCGGTTCTGTCGACCAGCGCAACTACAATCTCGCCATCGCGCGCGGTGTCGGCCTTCTCCACCAGCACGTAGTCGCCGTCGAGAATGGCTTCGTCCTGCATGCTCTGGCCTTTTACCTGCAGTACGTACACATCTTTCGAGCGGGTGAAGTCGGCGAGGGAAATGGACTCGGGATTCTCCACCGCCTCCAGGGGAAGGCCGGCAGCGATGCGGCCCAGCAGCGGCAGCGTCATGCTGGTCTCGGCAGCCACGGCCAGCGACTGCTTCATGCGTCCGCGCGGCTTCAGCAGATCGATGGAGCGGCTGCGATTGTAGTCGCGCCGCAGCAACTGCTTCTCCTCGAGATTGGTAATGTGCTTGTGCACGGTCGCCAGCGAGCTGAGACCAAGGCCATGTGCGATCTCGTCGAAGGAAGGGGAATAACCGTGCTGGTCGACAAACGAGGAGATGAAGTCGTATACCTGTTTCTGGCGACGTGTCAGGGCCATGGCTTGAGCTGGACCTCCGCCCATATTCTCAGCGAATAAAAGGCGAAATGTCAATCTGAGAAGCGGGTTATCAGGCGGATACCCATTCTTTACGTTCGTAATTTTGAGATACTTCCGCCGCCTCAGTGCGATGCGGGGGCCGATAGAACCGGCAGCTCTTTCCGCTTCCACACCCCGAGGATGATGCCCATCAGTACGCAGCCGATCAGCGGATAGGCCGCAGAAATCAGGATGAAGGATTGCATGCGGGCCTCAAAGACCATCTCGGTCACCATCGCCACGGCGGTAGCGAGACCGACTAGCAGCCCGACCGTGATACCACGAAACATGCCGTGACTCGGCGCGTTCGAGATCAGGCGGGCGATGACGTAAGCCAGCAGTACGCTGCAGAGGAACGCAACGATGTAAGGCCAGAAGTTGGGATGTGCCATATGCGCCTGCAGTTCTTCCGGCGACATGCGTAACCCGGCCTGCCACTGCTGTGAGAACACCGTGAACCACACTGCCCCTAGCAGCCAATCGGCAACACCGGCAACCCCAATCGCAGGCCAGTTCAGTCGCATGTCTCGCCCTCCACGTTTCAGGCGAGACGATACACTGCGAGGCCGCGTTGCCGCAATCGCAAAGCAAAGCGAGTTGACGTTGGAAACACTTTCCCTCTAAAGGCGCCATCCCTGAACTCAGCGTCTGCCGATTTTGCGGACGCGGAGGCGAAGGACCCCTACATCTCGATTGCCTCTCGCCCCGTCCGCCACACATGACTCAACCTCCGCGCGCAGCGGTGAACTGATCTCGCTCTACAATCAGAATCGTGAACGCGCCTCCTTATCGCGGCCGCATCGCGCCGTCTCCCACGGGTCTGTTGCACATTGGCCATGCGTGTACCTTCTGGACGGCCTACCAGCGAGCGATCCAGCACAACGGCACGCTGATCTTCCGCAATGAAGATCTCGACCCGCAACGCTCGAAGGCCACTTACGCCACGGCAATGATCGAAGATCTGCGCTGGCTCGGCATCCGCTGGCAGGAAGGTCCGGACGTGGGCGGAGCGTTCGCGCCTTACGAGCAAAGCCGCCGACGCGACCTCTATGTTGAGACGTGGCGCAAGCTGCGCGATTGCGGCTTCCTCTATCCCTGCACTTGTTCGCGCAAGGACCTGGCGTTGTCAGCCTCGGCGCCGAATGAAGGCGACGATGAACCCATGTATCCCGGGCGCTGCCGCGAGAAGATCGGTGATACAAAGAACTACGACGCTCCTGCCGGAGTGAACTGGCGCTTCCGCGTGCCGGATGATGAGCCGATTGCATTCAACGATCTTCACCAGGGTTCGCAAAGCTATATTGCCGGTCGCGATTTCGGCGACTTCGTGGTGTGGCGGCGGGACGATGTTCCGGCGTATCAGCTGGCCGTCGTGGCCGATGACGCTGCCATGCAGATCACCGAGGTCGTGCGCGGCGCCGACCTGCTGAAGTCCACCGCCCGGCAACTGCTGCTGATCCGCGCTCTCGGCTTCACTGTTCCGTCGTACTACCATTGCGATCTGGTGCGGGATCAGGCAGGACTGAGGCTCGCCAAGCGCCACGATGCCTTGAGCCTGCGAACCTTGCGCGAGCAGGGCCGATCGCCGCAGGAAGTGTTGGAAATGTGCGGGATGCCGTGAGCCAGGCGTCGACTTAAAAGCCATGTTCACCACAGAGACACAGAGAAAATTCTTTTAAAACAAAGCCTTTCTCTGTGTTCTCTGTGCCTCTGTGGTCAATAGCTTTTTTCCGGTTAATCGAAATGAGCTCCCACCAACTCCGGCTCGGGCTCCTCGACCGGAGAAACCGCGGCGCGCGGTGGGGGCGTCTTCACATGCGGATGCAGGTCGCGCGCGTTGCGCAGCAGGAACAGCAACGGCAGCATTGCCCAGAAGATTACGCCCATCACCCAGAACGCTTCCACGAACGACAGCATGGCGGCCTGCTGCTGCACCATCAGGTAGACCGCGCCCCACGCTTTATGCGCGGCATCGTGTGCGTTGGACAGGCCGTGCAACTGGAACCAGCTTTGCAGCCCGTGAACAACTTGCTGGGTGTGAATATCCGACGGCGTTACGTGAGCGACGAGCTGGCTCTGATGCACCTGCTGGCGCCGTGCCAGGAAGGTCGTCATGGTCGCGATACCGAAGCTGCCGCCAATATTGCGCATCAGGTTGTAGATGCTGGTGGCGTTGCCCATCTTCTCTTTCGAAATGCCCGACATGCTGGACGCCATCAGCGGAATGAACAGGAAAGCCATCGCCGCGCCCTGAATGATCTGCGGCCAGAAGATGTCCCAATAGCCGGCGTTCAGGTTCAGGTGCGAGAGCTGGAACATGGTGTAACCGCCAACCACGACGCCCACTGCCAGTAGCTTGCGCGGATCCATGCGATTGGTGAGCTGCCCCGTGATGGGCGTGAATACCAGCGCGCCGATGCCGCGCGGCGACAGCGCCAGACCCGATTGCAGCGCGGGATAGTTCAACAGCGTCTGCAGAAAAATCGGCAGCAGCATCAGCGAGGCGTAGAGCACGAAGCCCAGCATCGTCATCAGCAACGTTCCTGCGCTGAAGGTGCGGTCCTTCAGAACACGCAGATCGACGATGGGATGTTTGGCGGTCAGCTCGCGGATCACCATGCCGACCAGCCCGATCACGCACAACGCCGTCCACATTCGAATCTGACCGCTGCCGAACCAGTCTTTGCGCTGGCCGGTGTCGAGCACCATCTGCAGCATGCCGAAGCCGAGCGCGAGAAATCCGATGCCCCATAAATCGATACCGCCGGAGATGCGCTTGCGCAGATAGTGCGGGTCAACGACGAATTGGCTGATCATCACCAGCGAAAGAATGCCGACCGGCAGATTGATGTAGAAGATCCAGCGCCAGGTGTAGTTGTCGGTAATCCAGCCGCCAAGCGTCGGCCCCAGGATCGGCGCGATGATGATGCCAAGGCCGAAGGCGGCCATCGCGGTGCCATGTCTCTTCGGCGGAAATGTTTCTAGCAAAACCGACTGCGAAAGCGGCTGCAGGCCGCCGCCGCTCAGACCTTGGAGGATGCGGAAGAAGATGAGCCAGTCGAGGCTGGTCGCCATGCCGCACAACAACGATGTCAGCGTGAATCCGGAGACGCAAACCATCAGCATGCGGCGTCGACCGAAGCGCGACGCCAGCCATCCTGCCATGGGCAGGATGATGGCGTTCGACACCAGGTACGACGTGACCACCCATGTGCCTTCTTCGTAGGTGGCTCCCATGTTGCCCGCCATGTGCGGGATGGAGACGTTGACGACGGTGGTGTCGAGCACCTCCATGAACGTGGCCAGCATGACTGCAATGGTCACGATCCAGGGATTCACGTGGGTGCGGCTGTCCGGCATCTGCCTGCGACAAGGATAGGAAAACGATGCAGGCGAAGTCGGTGATGAGGCTCACAGTGCAAATAAAAGACGAACTGCCGATACAATTTGTCTATGCGCACCACAACTCCCAAAATTTCGAATTCGCAACCAAACGCGACTACGATAGCGGCGATAAAGGCGGCAGATCGGGGAGAGGGATTCCGTTGCACGTCTCTGGATGAGGTATTTAGTGGAATCTCCGATCGATACAAGTCAACAAAGGCGCAGCTGTTAGCCCCCCGCTACAGCGCGGATGATGTCCCTCCAGGCGACAGTGCCGGCGTTTATGCCTTTTTCCTTTCGAATGGTAGCGAGCTTGAAGGTTTCTGCCTGAAGAACATGTCAACTCTGTACGTCGGGATGACCGCCAGCAGTCTCAAGGTAAGAAACCACTTCCATCATCGCGACAGTGGTTTCTCAACTCTCCGCAGGTCATTGGGAGCAATTCTGAAAGGGCGACTTAATCTTGAAGTGATTCCGCGCGGCAGTGGTAATTCTGCATCTGACTATCGAAATTTTCGTTTTACGGAGAAGGGTGAAGAAGACCTGACGAGCTGGATGAAAGAACATCTGACGTACAGTTTTGTGGTTTTGCAGAGCGAAATCGAGCGCATTGAACGTGAGTTGATAGACGACCTCTGCCCACCACTGAATCTTAAGGCCACAGGCTGCGGACCTATGTCAGTCAAGGAAGAGGCTGCGCTCCTTGCGAAAAGATTGTCAGAACGAGGCCCGTCGCGGGCAACCATGAACCTGGTAGCGAGCTACTCGCTCCTATGAGTACGACCAATCTCCTTTCTGCCCTTTGTGACTCGAATCACACGCCGGAGTGACCTCCAGTGCTACGATAACTCTTTATGTCCGCTCCTGATTCCCTGTTCATACGTGCCTGCCAGCGGCTTCCGGTTGAAACGACGCCTGTCTGGTTCATGCGCCAGGCTGGACGCTACATGCAGCAGTACCGCGACGTGCGCAAGCATCACTCGCTGGTCGAGATCTGCAAGAAGCCCGAACTCGCTGCCGAAGTCACCATCACCGCCGCGGAGTTCCTGAACGTCGACGCAGCCATCATCTTCGCCGACCTGCTGCTGCCGCTGGAAGTGATGGGGATGCCCTTTCAGTTCACCGCCGGCGAAGGTCCAGTCATCGAGAAGCCGCTGCGCACCGCAGAAGACGTGAAAGTGTTACGCACGCGATCGCGCCGCCGAACTCGGCTACGTCTCCGACGCGGTGGCGCTGGTGACCAAGCATTTCGGCGCGAAGCTGCCGGTCATCGGCTTCTGCGGCGCGCCGTTCACGCTCGCCAGCTACATGATCGAGGGCGGCGGATCGCGGCACTATCTGGAAGTGAAGAAGCTGATGTACAACTCGTCCGGAAGTGTGGGACGAGTTGGTCGGCAAACTGGTTGACGTGCTGGCTGCGTATGCGGCGGAGCAGGTGCGCTCCGGCGCCGACGCGCTGCAGATCTTCGACAGCTGGGTCGGCTGCCTGAGCGTCGAAGACTATCGCCGCTACGCGCTGGTGCCGACCACGCAACTCATTCAGCGCCTGCAGAAAGAAACCAAGGTCCCCATCATCTACTTCGGAACCGACAGCTCCACGCTGCTGCCGTCGATGACGGAGACCGGCGCCGAGGTCATTGGCCTGGACTGGCGCATCCCGCTCGACGAAGGCTGGCGCGTCGTTGGCTCGAACCATGCGGTGCAGGGCAATCTTGATCCGGTGTTGCTGTTCGCGTCGTGGCGCGAGCTAAAGCAGCGCGCCGAACATATTCTTCGCCTGGCCGACGCCCGACCGGGACACATCTTCAACCTCGGACACGGCATTCTGCCGAACACTCCGGTAGACAACGTGAAGAACCTGGCGCAGTTCGTTCACGAGTTCACTGCTACGGCCGCAAGTTCGAGGAAGTCATGAGCAAGCAGGCGGTTCTGCTGATCGCGCACGGAAGTCCCGACAAGGTCGAGGACATTCCGGCGTTTTTGCAGAACATTTCGCGCGGACGCCCGATGTCTGACGTTGTGGTAAAGGAAGTTCAGCACCGCTATGCGCAGATCGGAGTTTCGCCGCTGACTTGCCTGACCATGGGCCAGGCAAATGGTGTTACGCAAGAGCTTGGAATCCCGGCTTACATCGGCATGCGCAACTGGCATCCGTATATCGCCGACACGCTGAAACAGATGACCGCCGACGGCATTGAGCAGGCGGTAGCGATCTGCCTGGCGCCGCACAATTCCCGCACCAGCGTCGGACTTTACAAGCAGGTGCTGTTCGGAGCAGGGCGCGCCATTCGCAATCGATTTCGTGGAAGAATGGCACGATCATCCATTGCTGATCGAGGCTTTTGCCGATCGCCTGCGCACCGGATAGAAAGCGGCCTGCGAGCAGCATGGATCGCGCTGCCGGTAATCTTCACGGCGCATAGCGTGCCACAGCGAACCATTGCCGAGGGCGATCCTTACGAGGCGCAGACGCGTGAGACGGCAGCACTGGTCGCGGCAAAAGTTCCTGAGATCGGCGCCGTGGCAGTTCGCCTTTCAGAGCCAGGGCATGTCGGGGGGCGAGTGGCTTGGTCCCACAGTGGAGGACACCATCACCGGCCTGAACTCAGCGGGCCAAACCGGCGTGTTTATCCAGCCGATCGGTTTCGTGTGCGATCACGTGGAGATTCTCTTCGATATCGATATACTGTTTCGCGAATTCGCCGAAGCGCGTGGCATGAAGCTTTATCGCGCGGAGTCGCTGAACGATTCGCCATTGTTCGTAAGCGCTGTCTGCCGATTTGGCGAAGACGCGCCTGGCGGCCATGAGTCCTGCGGCCAGTGGCGGCATCCAAGGCTGAGAGGATTTGAGTTACCCGCATGAAGCGGATTGCAATCATCGGCGGCGGCATTTCCGGGCTGAGCGCGGCATTCTATTTGGAAAAAGCGCGCGCCGGCGGCGCTGAACTGGAGTACACACTCTTCGAGAGCGGGCAGCGGCTGGGCGGCTGCCTTTCGTCCGATCACATCGAGGGCTGCCTGGTTGAGGCCGGGCCCGATTCTTTCCTCACCGAAAAACCCTGGGCCGTCGACGCTCTGCAAAGAACTCGGCATCGACGATCAGCTCATCGGCTCCAACGACTCGCAGCGCAAGACCTACATTGTGGTAAAGGGCCGACTGGTCGTCATGCCCGACGGGCTGATGTTCATGGTGCCCACCAAGCTCACGCCCACCGCGCTATCGCCGCTGTTCTCCTGGAGCACCAAGCTACGCATGGCGCAGGAGCTGCTGCATCCGCCGCGGCCCATGCAGGACGACGAAACGGTGGCGCAGCTGGTAGAACGCCACTTCGGTCCGGAAGTCGTCGACCGCCTCGCCGATCCGCTGCTCTCCGGCGTCTACGGCGGCGATGCCGCTAAGCTAAGCGCGCGTGCGGTGCTGCCGCGCTTCGTGGAAATGGAAGAGAAGTACGGCAGCCTGAGCAAGGCAATGATCGCCGCGCACAAGAAGATGGCGCAGACTGCGGGCAAGCAGCCGCCGCGTCCGCTGTTTACTTCGCTGCGCGACGGCATGCAGCAGATGGTGGACGCACTCATCGGCCGCCTGAATCCGGAATGGATTCGCATGCGAACGCACATCCGCCGCATCTACCCGGAGAATGGTGGATGGCGCGTCTCCATCGAGATGAACGGCGACGAGCGCTACGACGCTGTCATCCTCGCGACTGCCGGCGAATGTTGCGGGCGAGCTGCTCGACGGCGTCGATCATGAGCTGGCGCACAACCTTCTCGGCATCACCTACAGCTCTTCGGTGACGGTGACGCTCGGCTACTACAAAGAGCAGCTGGCAAAGCTGCCGCCGGGCTTCGGATTTCTCGTCCCCCGCAGTGAAGGCACGCGCATGCTGGCCTGCACCTTCGTCCACAACAAATTTCCGCATCGTGCACCCGAAGGCAAAGGCATCCTGCGCTGCTTCCTCGGCGGCGCTCGCGACGAAGCCGTGCTCGGACTCAGCGACGAAGAACTGCTGGAGACCGTGCAGCGCGAGTTCGCAAGACATTGTGAAGCTCGATGCACGGCCCATGTTCTCACGCGTGTACCGCTGGCGCGAAGCGATGGCGCAGTACGAGCCGGGCCACATCGCACGAGTCGCTGCCATCGAGAAGCGAGTCGCTGAAATTCCCGGGCTCGCCCTCGCCGGCAATGCCTATCACGGCATCGGCGTACCCGACTGCATCCGCTCAGGAATGGAAGCGGCCAACACGGTCGCCCAACTCACGCCCGAGTCTCAGCCCACCGGACGATAGCCTGCCGCCGTTTTCTCATAGCAAATTCCGGCAACTTTGTGTCTAAAATCGAGTACCTCCCGTGGCGGGAAAGGCGTATCCTAAAGATAGTCACCTGCCATAACTGACAGGTTTCGGAGGTGACCGATGCCGATTCTGTGGATCGCTGTCTACTGCCTTATTGCGGTCGCGGTACTGTTCGCTCTCACCTTCCACAACGAGATGCTTGACGAGAAGAGCCGCTGCGACAAAGATCGCCAAGCCGCTGCAAACCGCCGACGCCCAGAAGCCTGCTCCCGCTAGACCTTCCGCGCCACGTCGTAGTTTAGGATGGTCGTTCAGGTCTGCAGAGCAGCGTGGCCTATCCTGCACAATTCCAGACATTGGGAGGGTTCCGCATGGCGGATGTTCGCCGAGGACTGATCATCGTCAACACCGGCCCAGGCAAGGGCAAGACTACCGCTGCCATGGGAACGGCCTTGCGCGCCGTCGGCAACGGCATGAAGGTCCTGATGCTCCAGTTTCTCAAAGGCTCGTGGCATTACGGAGAGCTCGACGCAGTGCAGGCCTTCGGCGACAACTTCGTCATGCGGCAGATGGGTCGCGGCTTTGTGAAAGTCGGCGGAGCGGAGACCGATCCGGAAGACATTCGCATGGTGGAAGAGGCTTGGGCCGAGGCGGAGAAAGAGATTCTCTCAGGACAGTGGGACCTGGTCGTACTCGACGAAATCAACTACGCCATCGGCTACAAGATGCTGGACCCCTGAAGGTAGTCGAGACGCTGAAGAAGAAGCCGGAGATGGTGCACGTCATCCTCACCGGGCGCAATGCGCATCCCGCCATCGTTGAAGTCGCCGACACCGTGACCGAAATGCGCGAGGTCAAGCATGCGTATCAGAAGGGCATCGAGGCGCAGCGCGGTATCGAGTACTAAAAGTTACGGCGCACCCGGAAGCGCGCCGCTTTCCTGTCTTTCTCGCGAGTCTAGGTCTTCCCGTTTCCCGTTGCTGCGCTGGCCGCCGCCGTTTGCGACGCCAAGGTCACCACCTCAACAACGCTGCAGGTGGTCGGCAACACGCCTGCTTTCACATTGATATTCGTTGGCTTGTAGGAGGCATCGTGCCGCAGACGGATCTGCACGCTGTTGCTGAAGCAGGCGTCGGCGGCGATTTCGCGGTCGTTCGGGAAGCCCCAGCGCACCGACCACGACTCGTGCTTCTGATCGAGCGCGTGTTTCGCATCGACGTTGGCATACGAGGCATACACTGCGGGATCGAAGTCTACTCCGAGCGCTGCAGCCTTTCGCATCATCCAGCCCAAGGTAATGTCCGACAGACCCGTCTCCCCGTAACCGCCGCCTACATCGCAATGCACACCGGTGAAGTACACCTGTTCGATGGTCTGCCCCGGGGCCGGAGAACCGGACCACAGAGTGGCGGGAAACGCGCCGCGCCGCTCGTCGATGGAAACTGCGTGGTAGGCATTCTTCACGGAGGGATGAAGCTTGGTGTCGAGAAAACTGTAGCGAAACATATCGATGCCGCCGAAGATCGCCGGAATGCCGAGCGAACCGACCGTGTCCCATACGCCGATCATGGTGATATCGATATTCTCGACCGCGTATGTATTTTTCAGTTCGGCCAAAAGCGGCTGTTTCTTTGGCGGATCGTGCTCGCGATAGGCTTGGAATGCCAGGTCCGTCAGGTTGTCATCCGTGTGCTGGGTCGGCAGGCCGCAAGCTACGATCATTCCTCCCAGGCAGCGCGCGGTATAGGCGCCGCGACTAAATCCGAAGAGAAAGATGGAATCACCGTGCTCGTACAAATGCGAGATGCGTGTGTAGCCCTGCTTGATTTTCTCATCAAGACCCTCACCGAAGGCGCCACCCAGGAAGTGCGTGATGGGATTGCCGTCCGATCCGACGCCGTCGTCATAGATCGGACACTGCTCGGCAGAAAAGTTCATCGCCTTGAAGATTTTGTACACATTGGTATTGGTGGCGGCGTCGTTCCAGGTTCCGTCGGAGCAGAAGATGATGCGCTTGGACATGGTGGTTCCTCCTGGGTATTTAGGCGGCAACTCCAGTTGAGAGCGGCTGAGGAGCGGCCTGGGAGCAGTTGCCCCGAACTATAACACGGTTTTCGCTGAGCGTGCGGCGCCCACGGGGTCCAGCGCCCTTCGACTTCGCCCAAGAGCAGGCAGCGGCGCTGAGGAGACGGAGCTGCAAGTCGCAGTATCTCGAGATCTCGCGCACAAACATTCCGGTCGCCGATCGATTACCGCCCCAGGAATTCCAATACGCGCTGCACAAACTCCACCGGCTGTCTCCAATGCCGGCAAATGGCCGCATTGCGGAGATGACTTCCAACCTCGAACCAGGAATGAGTTGATGCAGATTTCGCCCAACGCTCAGCGGGATCATCTCGTCCTGCTCGCCCCACACAATCAGCGTCGGGCATGTTTAACCGGCCAATCACATCGTCAAGCCGCTCGCGCCGTCCCTGGTGCATCGGAGAATGCTGTCGATGGTCGGACCGTCACCGCGCTCCAAATGCAGGTGATACGCCATGTCGACCAAGCCCTCGGTCGCCAAGTCGTTTGTCGAAGAACACAAGCTGAAAGACTTCATGCAGATGCGCCCGGGTGGACACCCGCAGATCGATGGGAAGCGCCGCGATTTCGCCCCACACTCCGGCGGCGTCTACCAGGATCAGTTTGTCGACGCGCTCGGGAAAGTTTGAGGGCGAAGGCAGAAGCAATCCAGCCGCCCAGGGACTCTCCGAGGATCGCAGCACGCTCGATTTTCAATGCGCGCAGGAATTGCTCAATCACTTCCACGAATCCCGCAATGTGGTAGTCGATCATTGGTTTGTCGGAGCGGCCAAAGCCCAGCAGATCGAGTGCGATGACGCGATGCGATTGGCTGAAGCGCCTCGAAGCAGAAAGCCCACTCGTCGGCGTCGCCGCCAATGCCGTGAATTAGCAGCAGCGGCGGCCCTGATCCCACATCGTAGTACTTGATGGTCTGACCAAAGACGGTGGTGCTGCGCAGTTCGGGCAGCGTTGGGAAGACCAATTGGAGGTCGGTTGAGGAGAGCTCATAACCAGAGAGTGTTGTCCTGAGCGCAGGGTCGCCGTAGTCTGCGTCTCCGGAGGCGAATGGACCGCTATCGCTGGAACAGTTCCCGCTACAGAATCTTCTTGCCGAAGGCTGACAGCGCCAGCTCAACCGCAAGTTCCGCCGTCTGGTTGCGCTCGTCGAGCACCGGATTCACTTCCACCATCTCGAAGCTGAGCATGCGGCCGTGATCGGCGATGATCTCCATCGCCAGGTGCGCCTCGCGATAGGTCGCGCCGCCCCACACCGGGGTACCCACGCCGGGCGCGTCTTCGGGATCGATCCAGTCGAGGTCCAGCGAGACGTGATAGCCAACGGTGCCGCGGCCGACCAGGCGCAGCGCCTCTTCCATGACCGCGCGCATGCCGCGCTCGTCGATGTCGCGCATGGTGAAGACGTGCACGCCCGACTTGCGGATGTTCTCGCGCTCGTGCTCGTCGACGTCGCGAATGCCCACCAGCACGCAATTGTCCGGCGCGCACCTTCGGGCTGAAAAGCCATACAGATCGGAAAGCGGCGAGTGGAACAGGCCCATGATGGCGCCGAGCGGCATGCCGTGCACGTTGCCGCTGGGCGAGGTTTCAGGCGTGTTGATGTCGCTGTGCGCGTCGATCCACATCAGGCCGATCCGCTGATTTCTGCGGCGATAAAATTCGGCGACACCGGAGACGGTGCCCGCGGCAATGGAGTGATCGCCGCCGAGCGTGAGCGGGAATCTGGCCGGTCTCCAGCGTCTTGATGACGAGTTCGGCCTGCGCGGTGCAGGTTTCGGTGATCTCGGTCAGATACTTCGCATTGGGATCGCCTTCGGTCTCGGTCTCCAGCATGGCGACGGGAACGTTGCCGCCATCCTCGACGTCGATAGCCGAGGGCTTCGAGTTTGGCTTCGAGACCGGCGACGCGCATCGCCGACGGCCCCATGTCGACACCGCGGCGGGATTGGCCGAGATCAAGGGGCACACCAATGATGCGGATGTGCTTGGTTTCAATGTTCTGCAGCGGTTTGGTAATTGGACTGGTCGCCATAAACGTTCCTGGTTCCGATCCTACATTGTGGTAGTTCGCATGACACGGCACATACGTTCAGGCGACTCCGACCGCATGCCTCTTAAACTCTGTCATCCGAGCGGAGGAACCGCCGACTTTGCGCCGCCGAGAGCCGAAGGACCTGCTGCTTCGCTCCCGAAAGCTCTGCCGACCCTACGGGACTCGGATACCTTCCAATGGGCTCCGAGTCAGCGCTGAAGCGCGCGCTAAGCTCGCCGCGCCCGAGGATCTCGATGTCTTCGCTTTGCATCCAGCGGCGCAGATCGTCTAGTTGCACGACGTCCGACTTTGGCGTCCATTCCGCGTCGTCTGGAGCTATCCACAATCGCTCAGTGATTTGCTGTAGCGTTTCGCTCATCATGCATCCAGATACTCACCAATATCCTTCCACTTCGCGCGAACCGCAGATCCCTCGCTGCGCTCGGGATGACAGATTCAAGATTCGGGGCCCCGAATCTGCACCGCTGAAGCGGTGCTCCACCCTGTTACGGATACAGCCGGTGCAGCATGCGCGGGAATGGAATCGTCTCGCGCACGTGCTCCAGGCCGCAGATCCACGCCACCGCGCGCTCGATGCCCATGCCGAAGCCCGCGTGCGGCACGCCGCCGAACTTGCGCAGATCAAGGTACCACTTGAACGCCTCTTCCGGCAGCTCGTGCTGGTGAATGCGCTTCGAGCAGCAACTCGTACGAGCCATACGCTGCGAGCCGCCGATGATCTCGCCGTAGCCCTCCGGCGCGAGCACGTCGACGCACAACGCAAGGTCCGGCCGCTCCGGATCGGGCTCCATGTAGAACGCCTTCACCGACGCAGGATAACGATGAATCATGACAGGACGATCAAACTGCGACGAGATGTAAGGTCTCGTCCGGCGAGCCGAAGTCGCCGCCGTACTCGAATTTGTTTTCGACCAGACCCTTGGCGTGGCCTTCCTGCAGCATCTTCACCGCATCGTCGTACGAAATGCGCGGGAACGGCGTCGCAATCTTTTCCAGCTTCGCGATGTCGCGGCCGATGGTCTCCAGCTCAGGCCGGCGCTTCTCCAGACAGCGCGTGACGATCGAAGTGATGAACTGCTCGGCCAGCTCCATCAGGCCGTCGAGCTGCAGGTAAGCGACTTCGGGCTCGACCATCCAGAACTCGGTGAGATGGCGGCGCGTCTTCGACTTCTCCGCGCGGAAGGTTGGGCCAAAGCTGTAGACCTTGCCCAGCGCCATGGCCGTCGCCTCGATGTAGAGCTGGCCGGACTGCGTGAGGAAGGCCTGCTCCTCGAAGTAGTCGACCGGGAAGAGCGTGGTCGTGCCCTCGCAGGCGGCGGGCGTCAGGATCGGCGGATCGGTCAGGGTGAAGCCGCGGTCATCGAAGAAGTCGCGCGCAGCCTTGATGATCTCGGCGCGCACGCGCAGGATGGCTGCCTGGCGCGGCGAACGCAGCCACAGGTGGCGGTGCTCCATCAGGAAGTCGACGCCGTGCTCCTTGGGCGTGATCGGGTACGGGTCGTCGGGATTCACGCGCTGTACGACCTGCGCGTCGGTGACGTCGAGCTCGTAGCCGCCGGGAGCGCGCTGGTCGGCGCGGACCTTGCCGGTGACGATGACGCTGGACTCCTGGGTCAGGCCCTTGATGGCGTCGAACAGCTCGGGCGAAACCTGCTGCTTGGCGACGACGCCCTGGATGATGCCGCTGCCATCGCGAAAGATGGGAAACAGCAGCTTGCCGCTGGCGCGCAGGTTGTACAGCCAGCCTCGGATGGTGACGGTCTGGCCCTCGTGCTGCCCGATCTCGCGGATCGTGCTGATGACGGGTGCTTCGGTATCTGTAGGACTTGATGAGTTCATGAGCTTGTATTCCAGTATGCCTTTTGGCGGCAAAAAAAGCGATGGAGAGCGTGGGGAGCTGGCGTTGGCGTCTGCTGGCCAGGGCTCGGCTTCAGCCGCTGCCGGACGATGCCCAAAAAAATGTGGGCTTCAGCCTCTGCCAACATTATGCAGGGGCTAAAGCCCTGATCCGAATGCATCTCGTTGGCACGACTAAAGTCGTGCCCTGATACAAAGCAAAATCTCTTAGTCGCCTCGGACGCAGACTTACTCCGGCTTGATGCCTTCACTGACAGCCGCCGGCGTCGGGCCGGACTTCCGCACGTCGGGACGTGGCATATCCGGGCGCGGATCCATCGGCCTCGGCTCTGTCCGTACTTCCGGCCTTGTCCCAGTCATCCCGCGTTCATCGAACTTGCCGAAGATCATCTTCCCGGCCGTCGTCTGCAGCACCGACGTTACCGAGATATCGACCGTCTTGCCGATCATCTTGCGCGCGTTGTCGACCACCACCATGGTTCCGTCATCGAGATAGGCGACGCCCTGGTTGTACTCCTTGCCTTCCTTCAGGATGAAGACCTTCATGATCTCGCCGGGCAGCACGATCGGCTTCAGCGAGTTGGCCAGCTCGTTGATGTTCAGCACCTCGACGCCCTGCAGCTGCGCCACCTTGTTCAGGTTGAAGTCGTTGGTGACGATCTTGCCTTCGTAGAGCTTGGCCAGTTCGATCAGCTTCAGATCGACTTCGCGGACGGCCGGAAAATCGTCTTCCACGATCTGGATCGACAGGGTCGCGATCTTCTGAATGCGCTGCAGGATGTCCAGCCCGCGGCGGCCGCGGTTGCGCTTCATGGAATCGGCAGAGTCGGCCACCAGTTGCAGCTCGCGCAGCACGAACTGCGGAATGACGATGATGCCGTCGAGGAAGCCGGTCTCGGCAATGTCGGCGATGCGGCCGTCGATGATGACGCAGGTGTCCAGAATTTTGTAGCTGCGCTTGGCCTGTTTTTCGCCGCCGAAGATGCCGCCCAGCGCAGCCAGGTTCAGCAGTTCACCCTTGCCGGCACCGACGACCAGGCCGATGTAGGCCATCAGCAGCATGACAAATAGCTGCAGGAAGCTCTGCGTCGGGACCGGGTTTGATGCTGTTGTGGATGACCAGGCTGAACAGGTAAGCGCCGATGATGCCGAGGATGCTGCCGATGACGGCGCCGATCAGCCGCTTCAGGCTGACCTGGCGCAGCCGAATCTCGAACAGAACAACCGCGGCGCCGAACAGCGCACCCACTCCAGCGGATGCTAGTCGACTTAGACCGAGGGGTTGCAGTTCATAACAACTGAGTGCCGTAAGAATTACGAATAAGAGACGTATAAGAAATAAATCCACGCCACACCTCCCATGGCCAATCCTGGGGGTCTGTGGTCGGAATCATGCGCGCCGGGGTTATGAGAACTAAGAGCATGCCGGCGACTCAGTCCTGTTCCATAGACACGACAAGTGGCCTGACTCGAAACCTACCAATATGAATCTGCCGGGGAATATGAAAGAGGAGCGGTCCCCGATCCGCCAACGTTCGGCGGCAGTTATAAACAGAGATCAATCGAAGTATATATCAGGAACTCGGGTTCGCCCGAGTATTGGCTTGCACCGCGCGCGGAAACCACTCGACCCACCCGAATCTGCTTTTTGCAGCAGTCCACCACAAAGATGCAGAAATGCCGGCCGGCGGCTACTTAATTCTTACGAGAAAGCCGCTCCCAGGCCGGAAGCGACCAGAATGAACAGCAGCCACCATCCGAAGACCACCCCCATGCAGGTGCCACGCTTCACCTTGGTCAGGCAAGGAAAAGGCGAGGCCGGCTAACAATAATGTCCAGATGGTGAAGATATCAATGGACATTAGCAGGCTATACAGGAAGTGCGAGCTCGGATCCACCAGTCCACTCAGGTTGCTGGCGATCGGATTCTGAAAGGTGAAATTACCGGTCGCGCCCAGCAGAATCACCATGATTGCCGAGCAATGCCTTAATGACACCGGGCAAAGAAGTGTACATAACCACGGCCATACAACGGTTAAAGGTAAGCTCCGCCCCCAGACCGAAATTGAACGTAGCCAGCAGCACCGCCGCAACGATGGTGAGGAAGATAAGAATAACGATCGGCGAGCAGATAGGAGACGATGCGATTGACCTTGAGGATCGTTTCCATCTGCTTGGCGCGATCTTCAGGAGAGAGCTTGTCGAGTCGCTCCGATGCCTTCGGCTGCATCGCCAGTTGATTCTCCACAATCTTCTGAAAGCCGATTTTCGTGTCGGCCACCCATACCAGCGCAATCGTCGCCACGATCAGCAGCAGGACGGGAACCAGCCAGTTCGCACTGCGGCGCAGGTCGATGAATGTCTTGGTGGGAGCGACAAAGGTATCAATCACGCGCTCGGCTTCCGAAAGAGGCTTCTCTTCGGTGGGAAGTACAGGGGCAACAGCACTCATAAGGCCTCCTTCAGGGTAGCGACTCGCTGCTAACACTCAGCAATCAGCAATCAGCACTCAGCAATCAGCAATCAGCAATCAGCAATCAGCAATCAGCAATCAGCAATCAGCAATCAGCAATCAGCAATCAGCAATCAGCAAAGAATCTACGATGCATCAGGTCTGAATGCCAAGTGCTAAATGTTAAGTGCCAAAGGCTAGAGCTTAATGCTAAAGGCTGGTTATGCGGCAGGATTGTAACACTGAAGACTGTTGATGGTTATCTGCGAAATTTCTTGCGGGCACGGGTACCAAGTCTCGCCAGTTCTTGGCGGAAGAGGGAGAGCCGGAACGATTCCCTTGCGTTATTTCTTCGGATTGTTCGTCGCCGGATTGGAAGTATTGCCCACGCCGCCGTTATTCATCGCCGGATGATTTGGCGCCAGATCGGAGTGACCCGCGCCGGTAATCACGATGTTGTCGGTTAACTTCCGATTTCCGTCGAAGGAAGAGGCAATGCGCTCGGCGGTTTGTTTGTCCTTGGTGGAACCGACCGTTCCCGTCAACTCGATGCCGCTGTCGGTAACGTTAGAGACGACGTGACTGGCGCCCAGTGTAGGCTCGTTGCGGAGAGCCTCGTCGATACGCGACTGTAGCCCAGCATTATTGTTGGCGTCGGACGAAGGTGGCGCAGGAGTGCCGGCACTGCCAGCCGAGTTAGCCGACGGTGCGGATTGGCTGGCTGAACTCTGCGCTGTTGCATTGCCCTGTTGCTGGAACGACACGAGCAATAAGCTTCTGCCGGAATGCGCATCGCCAACTCCGGTCGAATTGGAAGCAGTGCGCTGGCCGGTCGCTAGAATCGCTCCGCCTGCAAGAAGTAGCGCCAACAGCAGCCCATGGCTTTTCATTGTCTTCGCCCCCAGGTTAATTGGATGGCAACTAAGGCGGGGTTGGCTGTCAGGGCGATAACAAAATCCGACCGACCGTCAGAGTTTCCAGCTTCGGGCATGAGTTGAACCGGCGTGGCCAGCCTTCTAAACTGGATTCATGCATCTGCCGACTGGGAAAGAGAGCAGCGAGAAAACGTCACGTGTACTGCGCGTGTCGCTCTCGGTCACGCTGGTGTACATCGTGCTGCTGGTAATCGCCGGCTTCCGGGCACACAGTCTTGCGTTGCTCTCCGAAGCCGGACACAATCTCACCGACTTTGTCGCGCTACTGATGTCGTGGGGAGCGGTCTACCTTCAAGGCCGTCCGCCGAGCGCGCGCCGCACCTATGGCTACAATCGCGCCGGAGTACTGGCTGCGTTCATCAACGGACTGACCCTGGTCCTGATCTCGTTCTATATTTTGTACGAGGCGTTCCGGAGACTGCAGGCTCCGGTGGATGTCGATGCGCACTTGATGATCTGGGTAGCCGCTGCCGGCGTGGTGATGAACGGCGCGATTGCCTTGCTGCTAATGCGCGGCCATCGCGACATCAATCTGCGCAGCGCTCTGCTGCACGAAATCGGCGACACGCTTTCAACCGCTGCGGTAATCGCCGGTGGCGTGGCCATCGCCTACACCGGCCAGCACTGGATCGATCCGGCGCTCTCGGTCGGCATCGGCGTCATGATTCTGTGGTCCTCCATCGGCATTATCCGGGAAAGCCTCAACATTCTGCTGGAAGGCACACCGCGGGGCATGGATCCGGCACGCATCGAGAAGGCCATCTGCGCCGTGCCCGGCGTCTGTTCGGTCCACGATCTGCACGTATGGAGTATTGGCAGCGATACTCATTCGCTCTCATGCCATATCGGTATTGAGGACATGCCGGCATCGGAGAGCGCGGTGATCCTGGAAAAAATTCGCGGCGAATTGAATCGACGCTTCCATATCCATCACACCACCATCCAGTTTGAGCTGAATGCCTGCGAGGTGGGGGACGGTTGTGTCATCCCGGTCAGCCCCGGTCACACGCATTCACACGGCTCGCACAGCCACTAAGGAACCCCCTTTGAAAACTTCTCGCCAGCTTTCCCTCGTCTGCACTCTCATCGCGGTCACGCTTTTATCGTTTGCCTGCAGCCGGAAGGTTGGCGGAGCCGCGGGGCCATTGCATCTGGATCTGGCCGTCTCGCCGGACCATCCCAGCATGACCAAGCCAATCACCTTCCAGGTCCACGTAGGCGGCGCCAATGGACAACCGGTGAACGATGCTGAAGTGAACGGCGCGCTCACGATGAAGATCATGGATATGGGAACGACTCAGCTGAAGTTCACATCCAAGGGCAGTGGCAATTATGAAGCGCAGGTGAAGAGCCTGGACATGTCTGGCCCTTGGGGAGTGGTGATCACGGCGAAGCAGGGTGACGCAACTGCAAAACAGAGCTTTGATGTAAACGTATTCGACTAGCTGGGGGAACGACTATCCCCCGGTATCGTGCCGTCAAGGCTTCAAAACCAGCCGAACGCTGTAAGCTCTTGTCATCGGAGGCAGCAACCATGGCAGACCCGGTGGGGCAATTTACCCGTGCGAAGTATCTCAGCCTGGAAACTTTTCGCAAGACCGGAATGGGCGTGCGTACTCCGGTCTGGTTTGCGCAGGATGTATCTCACACCGACCCATCGATCACCGTCTTCTATATCTATTCCGAGATCTCCGCCGGCAAGCTGAAGCGCGTTCGTAACAATCCAAATGTCCGGATAGTTCCTTGTACCCTCCGGGGCGCGGTGCGCGGAGTGTGGATCGATGGACGCGCCCGGATCTGCGACGCCTATGACGCTGAGCACGGTCAGCAATTGCTGCGGCAAAAGTATGGCTTGCTTAAGATATGTGGAGACTTCTTCGGTCGCCTGCTGCGTCACAAGCAGGAGGTCATCGCGGTCGAAGTGAAATAGGCAGTTCGGAATTCCAAATGAAAAGCCCGCATTGCTGCGGGCTTGCAAGTTCGTCCGGAGGAGCGGCCGGAAGAAATTTGTGACAACTGCTTACTGGACCGGTACGTCGATCTGAGCGTTAATCATCATCTGCGTCCCGGTGTCGAGCTTCAGTTCTTTGTTTGGGGAGGTCAGGACCGAGTCCTTGCCCATCTCCAGGTTTTTCACGCCGAGCACGCCTTCCGACTGATTGTTCAAGATCGTCTTCGATCCGGCGCCGGCAATTGGATGACGTCCCGCACCTGGGCCGGCAACCGCTGCGTCCGTGGCGGGCGCCTGCTCTGTCGAGCCGCCCCGTCCGGCCATTAACTGTCCACTGCCTGACAACGACCCGGTCTCCGGACCATTGTTGCCAAGGTTTGGCCCTACGGCCTGAAGTACGCCCTTGATCGGGATTTCTTTATCCTTGCTGACTACAATCTTGTCGAACACGATTCCCAACGACGAGTCGGAATCTCCTTTTGATCGCGCCTGAGCCTTGGTCACATGGCCAATGACCTTGGAGCCGGATGGGATCAACATGCCGTTGCGGGAATGCAATGCAGCCGAGGTCTGACAGACCACGACGTCGCCTTCCTTAAGCTTCTTGGAGTCGATGCCCTTAACCAATGTAGTTGGGAAAGAGCCCCTGATCTCGCCGCTGGGACTTGCCGAAGGGGCTTTCGCCGCCATCGCGCCCGCAGCCGGCGCAGCCTGTGGTGTATCGCTCTGGGCATAGCAGAGGCATACAGTCATTCCTGCCAAAACAACTGACGCAAACAATCGCTTCATTCTTAGCTCCTTGTGGCCTGACAGCGTCTATACGAACGTACAATTCTTATACCGGTAGCAACCGTGGTCAACAAAATACAACACTGCCGGTTCTGCACAACGGTTGCGTTTTTGGCAAGACATGTTAGAAGTGCCTTGAAATCAGGCTCTTTCGAAACGATTCCGGCAGTCGAGCAAATCGGGAACTACAACAATTAGTTTTTAGGAAGTGCTTCGGCGACTTAAAGTGCAGCGAGCCACTAGCTGCAACCTGCCCTGATTGTTCCCGGCGGCGCGCATTGATAGAGCTCGGTAAGTCGATTGGCGGCATGCCGACCCTCGACCCGAATCGTCAACCAACTTTAATATCACTGCAAATCGATCTTCGCCTTTTGTTCGTGATATGCTCATTCGGTTGCCGCAACCGCGGCTGGAGTTCTCTATGGCAATTCGCGACATGCTTTTACCCGAGTTCGATTCCGAGATGGCGAACACCCGCAAGCTGCTGGAGCGTCTTCCCGAGAATCTTTCCGACTACAAACCGCACGAGAAATCCATGCCTATGAACCGGCTGGCCGGCCACGTAGCCGAACTGCCTGGCTGGTCCAAGGAAACATTTACCAAGGAGGAGCTCGTGCTCGATATGGACAACTACGTCCCCTTCGATCCGAAGACTCGCCAGGAAATGCTGGATGTGTTTGACAAGAATACGAAGGCTGGACGTGATGCCCTCGCCGCCGCGTCGGATGAAGCGTTCGGCGTGATCTGGAGTTTGAAAGACAACAAGGGAAACACCATCATGGCAATGCCACGCGCCGCCTGCTACCGCGGCATGGTCATGAACCACATGATTCATCATCGCGCGCAGCTGGGTGTGTACCTGCGGCTGAACGATCTGGAGCTGCCCGGAATGTACGGACCATCCGCCGACGAAATGGCATTCTGGAACGAGAAGAAGGCGTAGACCGGAACAAACCGGCAGGGTGCCGGGTGCCCCATACAAGCCTGGGTTGCTTGTGTGGGGATTTTCGACACCCGCAGCGAATCGCGTTTATAGTGCCTTCGTCTGAGCACGTAACGCAAGGATTTGTTCCAACTCGATCGAAGCTGTAGGCTACGCCGGTTTCCATGCCGGTCTTGATGACCTGGTCGCGCGTTTCCTTCGATTCATAGAGGATCGACATGGTCATCGTAGTTCGGCCACCCTGTTCGACGAACGTCGTCGTAGCCAAGCGCTTCACCGGGATACCACGGATCCTCGAAGCGTTCAGTAGCAACCACGCGTTCAGGCGGTACGATCTCGCGGTATACGCCACCTGAGCTCATCCGTTTACCTTGAGCATTCTGCCAGACATAGCGATACTTACCGCCTACTCGCAGATCAATCTCGCACACAGGCATCGTCCACCCCGCTGGGCCGGTCAGCCAGCGCGCCACCAGTTCGGGCTTGGTGAAGGCGTCATAGACCATCTGTCGGGGTGCGTCGAAAACGCGGGTCATCACGACTTCGCGATCGCCAGGCGTATCAATCGTCATCTTGCCAACGTTTCTCATGATTTCCTTCTCCTGAGTTTTCGTGACGTCACGGATTTCTTCTGGGTTTTCATTTCTTGCAGCAGCGAGTCCAGCCGGTCGAAGCTGGCCTCCCAGAATTCGCGATAGCGCTCCAGCCATTCGTCGGCCTCGGCCAGCGGCTTGGCCTCCAGGCGGCAGGGCCGGCGCTGCGCGTCTCGGCTGCGCGAGATCAATCCCGCTCGCTCCAGCACACGCAGGTGCTTGGAGATCGCCGGCTGGCTCATGTCGAACGGCTCAACCAGCTCGTTGACGGAGGCCTCTCCCTGGGCAAGCCGCGCCAGGATGGCCCTCCTCGTGGGATCGGCCAGGGCGGCAAAGGTGGCGTCGAGTTGCTGTGGGTTCAGTCGTTGCATAACTGTTTAGTTATATAACTATATGGTTATTAATGCGACGGTCACATCTGTCAAGAGCGATCGAAAGATGTGATTGGGTACAGCGGGATGTTTGAACGGGGAACCCCGCCCTACGGGCTCGCTCCGATCTATCGGGTCAGACAACCGGACTGCTGTAAGAGCCCTGACAAAAACAAAAACCCCACCCAAGCAACTTCAGCTTGGATGGGGCACCCTCAGGTTTCTTATCGTTCGTCTACTGCACCAGCGTACCGGTCTCGCCGTTACCGTTCTCCACGGCTTCTTCCGGCGGGATGATCGAGGCCGCTGCCAGGCGATCGCCTTCTTCCAGATGCAGCAGGCGCACGCCTTGCGCGGAGCGTCCGGATTCGCGAACCGTCTTGGTGTCGATGCGGATGATCTTGCCGAACTGGCTGATCACCATCACCTCCGACAGCTCGTTCACCAGCATGATGGAAACGACCTTGCCGTTGCGCGCCGTGGTCTTCAGGTTGATGACGCCCTTGCCGCCGCGATTGGTCAGGCGATACTCGTCCACATCGGTGCGCTTGCCGTAGCCCTGCTCGGTAACGGAGAGGATGAGGTTCGATTCGGCCTCGCCGCCTTTCGCCTTCTTGCGTTCCTTGGACGTGACCGCCATCCCGACGATGTAGTCGCCGCGATCGAGGTTCATGCCGCGAACGCCGTAGGCCGCCCGCCCCATCGGTCGCACAGCATCCTCTTCGAAGCGGATCGCCTTGCCGTCGTGCGTCGCGAGAAAGACGATCTGATTGCCGTCGGTACAGTTGGCGGCCACCAGTTCGTCTTCGTTCTCGATGCCGATGGCGTTGATGCCGATGGAGCGAACGTTGCTGAAGTCCTTCAGCGGCGTCTTCTTCACCGTGCCGTTGCGCGTCGCGAAGAAGACGTAGCGGTTCTCTTCTTCCAGGTCGCGAACCGTCAGCCATGCGCGCACACGTTTCGCCCGGCTGCAGCGCAACCAGGTTGGCGATGGCCTTGCCCTTGCCCGCGGCGCTCAGCTCCGGAATCTCGTACACCTTCAGCCAGTACACGCGGCCGGTGTTGGTGAACACCAGGATGTAGTCGTGCGTGGAGGCGACGAACAGATGCTCGACGAAATCCTCCTCGCGCGTGCTCATGCCTTTGCGGCCGGTGCCGCCGCGGCGCTGCTGACGATAGGTCGAGATCGGCGTGCGCTTCAGGTAGCCGGAGTGGCTGACCGTCACCGCAACCTGCTCGTCGGCGATCAGGTCTTCCAGGCTCAGCTCGGCGGCTTCGTCCTGAATTTCGGTGCGGCGCGCGTCGCCGTATTTCTTCTTGATCTCTTCCAGCTCTTTGACGATGACGTTGCGCAGCTTCTTCTCGCTGCCCAGAATCGCTTCGTACTCGGCGATGCGTCCGCGAACCTCGGCGAGTTCCTTCAGGATTTCGTCGATCGACAAGCCGCGTCAGGCGGTGCAACTGCAATTCGAGGATCGCGTCGGCCTGGATAGCGTCGAACGGAGTCGTCAGCGTTGTCGGGCGATACGCCCTTCAGCGATGCCGCCTTGCCCGCCTTCCCTTCCGAAACATTGACCGTGCTGCCGGTGAAGTACGCGACCAGGTTGGTGCGCGCTTCGGCGCGGTTCTCGCTGCCGCGAATGATGCGGATGACGTCGTCGACGCGATCGAGTGCAACCTGGTAGCCCTCGAGGACATGCTCGCGCTCGCGCGCCTTCATCAGCAGGTAGGCGGTGCGGCGGCGCACCACGTCGATGCGGTGATCGACGAAGTGCTGGATGGCCTGCACCAGGCCCATTTCCTTCGGCTGGTCGTTGACCACGGCCAGGAAGATCATGCTGAAGCTCTCCTGCATCGAGGTGTGCTTGAAGAGCTGGTTGAGCACGATCTGCGGCTCGCATCCGCGCTTGAGTTCGATGACGATGCGCATGCCGTCGCGATCGCTCTCGTCGCGCACGTCGCTGATCTCGTCGATGACCTTGTTGTTCACCAGCTCGGCGATGCGCTTGATCAGGGTCGACTTGTTGACCTGGTAAGGGATCTCAGTGACGATGATGGCGTCTTTGTCTTTGGTGACGTGCTCGATGGCAGCCTTGGCGCGCATCAGGAAGCGGCCGCGGCCGGTGCGATAGGCTTCCATGATGCCGCTGCGGCCGTGAATGAAGCCGCCGGTCGGAAAATCAGGACCCTGCACGAACTTCAGAATGTCAGCCAGCGTGGCGTGCGGATTGTTCACCAGCGTAATGGCGCCGTCGACGATTTCGGTCAGATTGTGCGGCGGAATCTTGGTGGCCATGCCGACGGCAATACCGTCGGAGCCATTGATGAGCAGATTCGGAATGCGCGTTGGCAGGACGAGCGGCTCGACCGTGCTCTCGTCGAAGTTGGCGACAAAGTCGACGGTGTCCTTGTCGATGTCGGCCAGCAATTCTTCCGCAATCTCGGTCATGCGCGACTCGGTGTACCGGTAGGCCGCGGGCGGATCGCCATCGACCGAGCCGAAGTTGCCCTGTCCGTCGATGAGCGGATAGCGCAAACTCCAAGGCTGCGCCAGACGCACCATCGCGTCGTACACCGCGCTGTCGCCGTGTGGGTGATACTTCTTCAAACACTCGCCGACGACACCGGCGCACTTCATGTACTTGCGGTTGTGCAGCACGCCCATGTCGTGCATGGCGTACAGAATGCGGCGATGCACGGGCTTCAGGCCGTCGCGGATGTCGGGCAGCGCGCGCCCGATGATCACCGACATCGAATAGTCGAGATACGAACGCCGCATCTCGTCTTCAATGTTGACGGGTTGCACGTTGGCCGCGCCCGGGCCGATGTTGTCGAGTGGTAGTTGCTGGTTTGGATCGTCTGCCATGATTAGCTCTCAGCCGTTCAGCTCGTCAGCTGTCAGCCTGTTTCCTTCCTGAACTGCAGTGTGCGGTCGACTCACGAATAAGTGCCGTCGGTGCTGAACTTATGAGGACCGCTGATGCTCCGTCATGCGGGCAGAATTCGGCTTCGCTGAGGGTCGCGAAGAATTCTCTCAAATCGACCCGCAAGTCATTGCAAATTCAGGAGATTATTCTACTGAGGAGCACTCACGATTATACCACGGAAGAGCCCAATTTCGGCTGTTATCAGGCGTGGTTACTGCAGTCCGGCTTGCTGCATTAGACCCGCGGCTCTCACGTCCAGAGCATTGATTTCGCCCTGCACCGCCGACAGCTGACCAAGCAGCACGCCATACTGTGTGGTGTAAGGGTTGTATTGCAGCACCAGCTGCGATTCGTACCGGTATCGCGCCGACTGCTGCTTGCGAATCTGGCACACCTGCTGCAAAGCAGCGGACTGCGCGCGGTCCGTCCCGGTCGAAAAATACCCCTCGGAATCGCCCTGGCTTAGCAGCCCACTGAAATTGTCGACCTGCTGGTCGTAGCCGTCGACGGCGGTGAGCAGCTGCCGCGCCTGATTTTGCAGCTCCGGAAGCGAACGCGGCGAGTTGCTGAGGATGGTCGACATCTGCTGACGTGACGAGGTCATCGCCACCAGCGTGGAGATCAGTTCTTTTTGCCAGGCACTGGCGGCCGCACTGGTTGTCGCGGTATTTGTGCTGGGGGTGACTGCGGGTGCCGGCGCAGGCGTGGTATCGATGATCGGCGTGGAGGGCGCGACGGTCTGCTGCGCCGAAGGAGCGGGAGATTGCTGTACCGCCGGGCTCGTTGCAGGCTGACTGGCAGGGCTCTCCGTGCTGACGGTACTTGTATCCTGCGTAGTACCTGCCGCTGGCGTGGGCTTCGAGTCCATCATCGACCCGATAATGGCGAGTACCAGCACCGTCGCTACTACTGCGCCAATGATCCAGGGCCAGCGTTTTTGCTTGTGTGCCACGGGCGGCGGGGGCGGAAGGGGATGGCGTCCCGGCTGGGGAGCAATACAGAGCTCCTGCGCGACCACCTCGATCAGTCGTTCCAGATCGCGTTCGAAATCCAGCTCGGAGATGGGAAGTGCCTGGCGACGTCCCAGCGGCTTGAGCTCCGGCGGCAGATCGTCGATGGCAGGAACGGTTGCACCGCCAACCAGCACGGGTATGACGAGTACATTGCGTTGCAGAGCATGTATGATCTCGCGTCGCAGAATGTCTTCGGGATCGTCCAGGCGGCGACGGCCGCTCACGTCGGCGCACGACAGCCAACGTTTGCCGATGATCGCCAGCAGAACCTGGCAGGAGACGCCCTCGCGGTCGAGTGCGTTGACAAAGTCTTCTCCCGGACGCAGTCCGGTAACGTCGCGGAAGATGCGGCCGGGGAAACGCTGCGTCAGGTGATCGTAGAGCCGACCGACGTAACCTTCCGAGTCGTCGCGCCGATAGTTGAGGAAGACTTTGCCGACGGCCATAAGCTCCTTTCGGACAAGTAAATGGCCTTGCGATCAGGAGCGGAATTGTTTCTGGACGACCTGCCTCGCTTGAGGATATCCGCAATCGAGAGCTGTTTTGCGACATCGTAGCACGATAAGACGCGGCCAACAATGCGGTTTGGGACGAAGTCGGGATTACAACGTGGATGCGGCAGCGGATTGGGCCTGGTGAGCTTGCGACAGCCGCGCCGAGTTGTGAAGCGCCGTCTCCCCAACGCTGGCGCAACCACCGGTTCATCGGCTCGGAAAAGAAGCGTGCTACTACGTCCCCGAGAATTGCCGCCAGGATCACAGTCGATGACAAACAGCACCGGCACGCCCGGCATTGGCTTGCCCAGCTTCACAAAAACTCCAAACAGTGCCAGAACTACGAACATGTGGGTGAGATACACCTCGTAACTGCGCTGACCCAAGTCCAGCAGCGGACTGAATATCCGCAGGAGCACGCCATTGCGACTGTGATGCGGCAATCATCGTAAGGCACGTTCCGATTGCCAGCACGCTCATGGTCATCTCCAGTCTGAAATTGCCCTCCCAGCGATAGGCTGTACGCGAGAAACACAGGATGAATACCATCAGGACAACACCAAGTGTGCACGCAACCCTGCGTGCCTTATGCGAGAAGCGCACGTGCGAACACAGAAGTGCCGCGAGGCAGCCGAGAGCGATTGCATCCATGCTGCCCAGGTAAGACTTCTCCTGCCAGATTTCGTTGCCGTGGGTGAATACGCCGCGCGCGACCGGTCCAAGAATGACGAATCCGCACAGCAGCGGAACCAGCAACTTCCGCCGGGCGAGAAGAAAGCATGCCAGCGGGAAGAAGAGGTAAAACATCTCTTCGACGGAGAGTGACCATAGGATGTCCCACGGTCCCGGCAGGTAGCCGCGGCGGGCTTCCAGAAGGTTGATATGGAAGGTCAAAGCAGCCACCAGCGCGCGGCCTAACCCGCCTTGCCTGGCCTGCACCACGAAGCCGGGCACTCGCGCAAAGTGAAAGGCACTTAGAACTACAAGCAGCAGGAGCAGTAGCGGAGCGATGCGCGCGACGCGCATCAGGTAAAAATCACGCAGCCTGATTTTCGCCAGCGATTCCCAGCGCCGCAGGCTGATCGTGGTAATCAGAAACCCAGACACCGCGAAGAACATCTGCACGCCGAATTGGCCGTTCCAGACCAGCGATGAGACCAGCTGTTTAGGAATACCAACCGTGTAAGGAACCTTCGCCAGCAGCAGGCGAATGTTGACGTGATTCATCAGCACGAAAAAGATCGCCAGCCCGCGCAGCAGGTCGATGCCATCGACGCGTCGCCAGCTCCGATCGACATTGCTGGGCTCCGCGAAAGTCATTCTTTCGATGCTACACAAACCGGAGTTACAGTTGGACGCACTTCAGTAAAACGGAATGTTCAACAGAGCTGTGATGCAGAAGCAGCGACATCCGCAGGGTCACTTCACAACCGTGACTTGAAATTCGACAGGGATGGTATGAGGGGGATAGCAGGCGCTGTGGTCGCAGGCCTGGAACCGCAAATTACCCTTAACGGGATACGAACCTGCGGCAGCTCCGGCGGGAACTTTCACAAAAGCATCGATCGCGAAGTCGCCGCTATAGACATTCAGCTTCTCGTCGCCGGAAAAAGCGAAGCTTACATTCTGTCCGGCGGGATATTTCACGTCCCCCAGCGCGAGGGGAGCGCCAGGCTCCAGCTTCAGCACCGTAGGAATCAGCAGCGGCGAGTTCGGCGTGTGCGAATTGATGTGATATTCGGAGCCGACCCGGAAGGCGAGATTGACATCCTTGGTAGCACCGGCCTGCAACTGGACCTTGCCCACTGGAGCCATGACGACATACGGCTTGTCGCCCATCGACTGGGCAATCAGAAATCCCGCCATGAGAAAGACTGCAAGAAAAAGAAGAGTGAAGCGCTTCATCGAGGATATCTCGTGTCAGGAGGTTCGGGGGCTTCAGGGCGGTGCTGGACCTCTGCCTGATTTTGCTGGACCGTGATCGGCCGTAAAGGGACGCCGGGATCCGTTGACAGAGACTTCTTCACATCGTCTTCGATGTCTTTGCGATCCAGCAGCCCAGTCAGCTTATCGACGATCGCACCGTTACGTCCGATGAAGAAGGTGGTTGGCAGGTACTGTACGTCACCATAATCGTCGGAGACTTTGTCGGTACCCAACAGAACCGTGTAGTTCACGCCGAGATCACTGGCGAACTTGGCGATGGTGGCTGGCTCGGAATCATCCATGGCAACGCCGAGGATTACCAATCCGTCCTTGCCATACTGTTTTTGCAGGTCGACGAACCAGGGCATCTCAACTTTGCAAGGCGGACACCACGTCGCCCAGAAGTTCAGCAGGACGGCCTTGCCACGATAGTCCGAGAGCTTGACCTTTTGTCCATCGAGGGCGAGCAGGCTGAAGTTCGGCGCTTCCACGCCTTTGATATCGCCAACTAGTTTCAGAGGACCATGGTTGCGGGCGCGGTTCAGGTACTTGCCGCTAGCCAGCATCGCCAGAACCGCCACCGTCAGAACCACGAACACCAATGCGTTTCGCTTCACAAGATACCTTTACAGCGCGAACCGGTTAAAGAAAGAGAAATAGCCGGAGAGTAAGCGCAAGTTGTTCAAGAAAATCAGCACTCCGATGGCGATAAGCAGTATACCGCTGAGCACCTCGACTGTGTGCAGATGCTTGCGGAATCGTCCATAGAAGGCAAGAAAACGGTCTATTCCCAACGAGGTAAGTAGAAATGGCACAGCCAACCCAAGCGAATAGACCGCTAGCAAGACAACCCCTTTCATTACAGTCCCTTGAGCGCTGGCCAAAACCAGGATCGTGGCCAAAATAGGACCGATGCAAGGGGTCCAGCCGAAGGCAAAAGCAAACCCGACTGCGAAGGAACCAATGGCGCTCGAGCTGCCCTTAACGTCATGCATTCGCTTATCGGCATAAAGTGCCTTGATCTTCAAAATGCCCGTAAGATGCAGGCCAAAGATGATGACGATGACGCCGGCAATCTTCGACAGCAGCGAATGGTATTCGTTGACGACCTGGCCGACGCCCGTGGCCACCGCTCCCAGCGCGATGAAAACCACGCTAAAGCCCAAAACGAAGGTGATGGAGTGCAGCATCACCGTACCGAGCAGTCGACGCTCGGACGATTGCAACTCTTCCACGCTAGCACCCGAGATCAGCGACACGTAGCCCGGCACCAGCGGGAGTACGCAGGGCGAGAGGAAAGATAGTAGTCCCGCCAAAAAAGCGGCGAGCGGCAACGGCAGGTTATGCATAAGTCATTGTAACAACGCCGGAAGGGCCTTACGTGTTACGAAGGCGGGACGCACTATCTTCGCCGGACCCTTCCACGCAGATTAGGACGCTTCGACGCTGGCAAGGTTACGCCAGGGTTTGTGAATTTACTGCAACGTGTTTCTGCGGCGGCAAAACGATCGTCGGTTTGCGCAGCCCCGACCAAGTCTCCGAAATGACAATCGAGTCGCTGGGATTGTGCGGGTCGTACTTCACCGAAGCCGGCAACCCTAGCCGACAGGAATACAGGTCGATGAACTGCCGCAGGTGGGTCACGTCCTGCGAGGCCTCGTAGGTCACACCCGCAACGTCGTAGTTGTACACCAGCAGGATCATCAGCTGCCCGGTCTCGTCGTCTTCCAACTCCAGGACATCGATCACGTTGCCGTCGAGGATGCGGCCTCCTCGTGTCAGATCGGTGCGACGTTCCTTTTCCAATTCCTCGGGAGACTTCTTGCTTTTGCGTGACAGCAAGGCGTAACCGATGATGGCTGCGGTTGCACCCAGGGCGAGCACGGGATAGAGCTTGACCGAATTCATGGGAAGACCGGTAGGTTTGAAACCAAGATAGCGGGAGAGCGCTCGCAAGGGAACAGGAAAATTCGTTGCGAGACTAGAACGTTCGTTCCAATGGATCAGATTTCATTCCGTGGTCAACATGTCGGCAACAATGATGGTGTCATCCTGCGAGGAGGAGCGCGTCGTCGGCGATCCAGAGTAGAAGGAGCGCTTATAGTACCGAGTGGGTCTTCGACTCCGCGGCGCAAAAGCGGGCGCGGCTGCACTCACGATCCCACCAGCTATGTGGAGAACTAGATGCGATCCACCAACGGATTGCGCAACGTTCCTACGCCTTCCACCGTCACCTCCACCACGTCTCCAGCTTTCACCGGACTCACGCCTTGTGGCGTTCCGGTCGCGATCAGGTCTCCCGGCTCCAGGGTCATCACCGAGGTGATGTAGCGTAGCAGCAGATCGAGCGGGAAAAGGAAATCAGAGGTCACTCCGTCCTGCCGCAGCTCACCGTTGACGTGAGTCTGGACACGCACGCCCTTCCAAGGATCCAGGCCATCAGCAACGACCGGTCCTACCGGGCAGAAGGTGTCGAAGCCCTTGGCACGCGCCCACTGGTTGTCTTTGTTCTGCAGATCGCGCGCAGTGACATCGTTTACGCAGGTGTAACCGAGTATGTACGGCCGCACGTCCTCGCCCTCGGGCAGGCGAGAGCAACGCTTGGCGATGATCACGCCCATCTCGCCTTCATAGTCAACGCGTTCGGAGAGATCGGATGGCCGTTGGATCATGTCCCCGGGACCCGATGATCGAGGAGGGCGGCTTGAAGAACAAGAGCGGCTCGGTGGGAATGGCGTGGTTCAGTTCTTTTGCGTGCTCGCGATAGTTGCGACCGACGCACACGATCTTCGTCGGCTCAACCGGAGCGAGCAGGCGGACGGCGTCGAGGGCGAGTTGAGTCGTCTCACCTTGAGCAAAATCGGCAAATGCGTGCGGCGCGTTTGTGAGCGTGCGAGTTATTGTCTGCCCCTCAATCAGGCCATACCGCGCGCTGTCTTGATAGGAAAACCTGCAATATTGCAAGATGAATGCTCCTATTTTCCGGGTACGCTTTCGCTCGTCTGGGCTGAGCGCGAGCTCTCATTCCCGCGCACGTCCACAGCCGAGACCGCGTAATAATATTTCTTGCCCGGTTCAACCGTATCGTCCCGATAGGACGCAACCGGCACTGGCTGGGTATTTAACTTGGCAGGCTGGCCGCCATCGACCCAGCGATAAACGTTGTATCCCGCCAGGTCGCTCTCCATGTTCGGAGCCCAGGTCAGATCGATAAACGGTTTCTGTCCCACGCTGGAGAAGACCGCCTGCAAGCCAGCAGGTTGCGCGGGAGGAAAAATGTCGCGCGTGAATACCTCGACCGGCGGCGAATCTTCGCCTTCAACCGAAGCGTTCAATCCTTCAGCATGCACCTGGCTCAAAGTTGTGACCCGATATTCGTACTTCTGCTCCCAGCCAAAGGTCTTGTCGAGATAGGAGCCGGTTGCCGTAGGCGGCACGTCGTCCAGCACGATGTAGGCGGACGCTCCCACTGGGCGGCGCATGATGCGGTAGAGATAGGTCACGCCTTTCGGGGGAGTGGGCGGTTGCGGTCCGGACCAGGCGATGTGAACCCCATCGGCTTTAACGTCGGCGCTCACTTTGTCCGGCGCCGCAAGCGTCGGAACGACTGGAATGGCAACCTGGTTTGAAAGGCCGGCGCTGCGCCCATGCGCGTTTACTTCTTCAACAGCGTAGGTCACGAAGCCGTCTGGATCCTTCAGGCCGAGTTGCGGCGGAAGAGTATCGACGTAGTGAATCCGCACGTCGCCGGGCGGACCTTCGCCTTTCTGTTTCTGCGGCGCTTTTGCAGTCGGCGGCGCAACCTCGGCCACCACTTCGCATTTGTCCATCAACGTAGTGCCTTCGTGCCGACAGATGAGCGTCGTTGGATTGTGCTTAATGTTGGTGCGGTCGGTGTTCCTGCGAGGCAGGGTCCAATCCAGATCGACTTTGTTGCCGCGCCGGGATGCGGCCAGATCTTCGACGGGACGCGCCAGGTTGAGCGAAGGCAGCGACGGCGCTCCGGGCGTTCCGCACCCGGTAAGCGCGACAACCAGCAGAGAACTACCCATCAGGCCAAGCAGGCGCAGTTTCATGGAAACTAACAGGGTAACAAATCGCCGGAAACTTGCCTGTACCGGAAGGTGGTACGCTCTCCCATTGAATCGTCGCGGCCGCTCTGCGAGAATCCGCTCAGCCGCAGTTGTCCCGGAGACTTCATGTATCGCGCTGTTATCGCTCGTCTGCCTGCTGGCGCTCACGGTATTCTCAGCCGCACAAAATACCGCGCCGCCACAATCCAAAACTGTCCCTGCAAAATCCGACGCAGCGGCTCCCGTCGATCGTGCCTACCTGCAGAGCATCTGGGACGGCTGGGCTTCGGCCGATATCGAGAAGCAAGGCCGGTTCTACGCACAGGGCGCCGGACACCTGTTTTTCGACGTCGCTCCGCTGAAGTACAACAGCTGGGAAGAGTACAAGGCCGGCGTCGCTCCGTCACTGAAGGACTCGCCCAAAGTGACCTACACGCTAAGCGACGACATCCAGATTCATCCCGCCGGGCCTTACACCTGGGTGGCGGGAACGCTGGACATGGCGGGAGCTTCAGCCACAGGGCGAGGCCCAAAAGCTGACGCTGCGATGGACCGCTGTACTGGAACAGCAGGACGGCCACTGGGTTATCACGCACGAGCACGTTTCCGCCCCGGCGGAGATGCCGGAGCAATAAGCTCACAGTTGCATGAGTGTGACCTACACGACGAAGGATGGCGGTGCTTAGGCGTCCAGCTTCTTAGCCAGCAACTCATTCACGAGCCCGGGATTCGCCTGCCCCTTGGAAGCCTTCATCACCTGTCCCACAAAGTAGGAGATGACGGTCTTCTTTCCTCCGCGATACTGCTCCAGTTGCTTGGGACTGGCGGCGATCACCTCGTCAATGATCTTTTCGATCGCGCCTGTATCCGTAATCTGCTGCGGCTTCTCCTTCTCGTAGATCGCCGGGAAATCTTCGCCGCGCTCGAAGGCCAGATCGTACAGGTCTTTGAGAATTTTGCCGCTGATGGCGCCGCTCTCGACCAGGTCGGCGGACAGCGCCACGCCCTTCATCGAGATCGGCGACTGCTCAATCTCCAGGGCCTTCGCCTTTAGCCTGCCCATCAATTCGCCCTGCACCAGGTTGGCAACGCGCTTGGGGTTCTTCGCAGCCCCAGCCGCTTCTTCAAACTGATCCGCCAGCATGCGCGAACTGGTCAAAGTCGCGGCGTCGTACTCGGTAATCCCATACTGCGACACCAATCGGGCGCGCCTCGCCTCCGGCAACTCAGGCAGTTCCGCAACAATCGTCTCGCGCCATTTTGTGTCGATCACCAAGGGCAGCAGATCGGGCTCAGGAAAGTATCGATAATCATGAGCCTGCTCTTTCGAGCGCATTCCGTATGTCTTGCCTTCAGCCGCGTTGTACAGCCTGGTCTCTTGAGAAATCTTGCCACCTGACTCGATGACCTGCTCGTGGCGCTCAATCTCGTACTCGAGGGCGTGGCGAATATATCTAAATGAATTAACGTTCTTCACTTCCGTCTTGGTGCCGAATTCGCGCTGGCCGCGCGGCCGGATGCTGATATTGGCATCGGCGCGCAGCGAGCCTTCTTCCATGTTGCAGTCGCTGACACCGGTGTAGAGGATGATCTCCTTCAGTCGTGTCAGGTATTCCCAGGCTTCGTCGGGCGAGGCGATGTCGGGTTCGCTCACGATCTCGATCAGGGGCACGCCCGAACGGTTCAGATCAATCGACGTCCACTCGCTGCTGTCGGGCAGGCCGTCGTGCAAACTCTTGCCCGCGTCCTCTTCCAGGTGAACGCGCGTGATGCCGATCTTCTTGAGACCGCCGCTGGTTTTGATATCGATGTGCCCGTGCTCGGCCAGCGGCTTGTCGTACTGCGAGATCTGGTAGCCCTTGGGCAGGTCAGGATAGAAATAATTCTTGCGCGCAAAGATCGAGGTCTCGCGGACCTGGCAGTTCAGCGCCGTAGCTGCAAGCACCGCAAATTCCACTGCACGTTTATTCAGTACGGGCAGCGCGCCTGGCAATCCAAGACATACAGGGCAAACATTCGTGTTTGGCGGGTCGCCGAAATGGGTCGAACAGCCACAGAAGATCTTCGTCCTGGTCAGCAGTTGGACGTGGACTTCCAGGCCAATGACCGGTTCGTACTTGGAGCGCGCCGCAACAGGGGCTTCCGTAACCATGCCTCGATTATAGCGGCGCTAGGGAGTGAACTTCAGGCTGCAGAGGAACGCGCTGCCCCACACCAGCACGCCCCCGATCCCGACCATCACGTACAGGCGTTTCTCGTGAGCATTGTGGAGCGTGGGTAGGGGCAGGGGCGATCCGAGTTTGCGATGGAACCAAGCCAGCAGCAGTCCGCCGAACCCGACAACCGTGACGGCACCGCCAAACGCCAGGCCCGCCATGATGAGCACATATCCAAGGGAGAACACAGGACACCCCACTGCTCCTCACAGGCTAGCGCTGGAGCGGGCGCGCCGCAAGTGCCCACTACCAACAAAACTGTCCCGGTTTGTCGCATACCTCTGGACGACTGTTACATCTAAAAGACACATTCCAGCTGTCGCCCGAGCGTAGTTTTGTTATCTCGCGCCGGCATTTTTAGATTGAGGTCCAAATGACGAACTTCCGCCGTGCTTCTTTCTTTTCTGCATTCATTGTTTTGCTGTCGTCTGTACTTGGCTGTTCACAGAATGCGGCCACGGCCCCCGCACCTGGAGCGCCGTTCACGGACTACCGTTCCGAGAAGCCGGGCACTACGCACAAGATTACGCCGAAGGACTTGCCGGCTCCATACGCCACCAAGTCCGCCACCAACGGCCCCGACGTTGTGGACCGTCCCAAGAACGCATGGCCGCAGGCGCCTGCCGGATTCAAGGTGGAGATGTACACGACCGACGTGCAGGAGCCGCGCAAGATCGTGACCGCGCCCAACAGCGACTTCTTTGTGGCCGAAAGCCACGATGGCGATATCAAGATCTTTCGTGGAATCACCGCTGACGGCAAACCGCAGCAGTCCGCGATCTTCGCGAAAGGCCTGAAGCAGCCTTACGGAATCGCCTTTTATCCTGCGGGACCGAATCCACAATACGTCTATGTCGGCGACACCGATGAGATCCTGCGCTTCGCGTATCATAACGGCGATTTGAAGGCGGCCGGCAAGCCCGAGCACATTGCAAAAGTGCCGGAGGGGGGCGGCCATTGGACGCGCGACCTCGTCTTCTCTGCTGACAGCAGGCAACTCGTTGTCGGCGTCGGCTCAGATTCCAATGTCGATGATCCCGACACGCATCCTGAAGAAAAGGGCCGGGCGCAAATCTGGGTGATGAATCCTGACGGCTCCAACCCACACATGTACGCCTATGGAATTCGCAACGCTGGCGGCGGACTGGCCATCGAGCCCCAGACCGGCCAACTATGGTGTTCGGTAAACGAGCGCGACGGACTCGGCAACAACCTTGTTCCCGATTACATCACCCATGTGCAGGAAGGCGGCTTCTATGGCTGGCCTTATTACTACATCGGCGGTAATCCCGATCCGCGGTTGAAGGGAGCGCATCCCGAACTGAAGAGCAAGACCATCGTCCCCGACGTCCTGCTGCAGGCGCACAATGCATCGATGGGAATGACGTTCTATGAGGGCAAGACGTTCCCATCCGAGTATCGAGGCGACATTTTCGCCGCACAGCATGGCTCCTGGAATCGCGCACCTCGCGCCGGCTACGAAGTCATCCGGGTGCCCCTTCATCAGAGCGGGAAAGCCAGCGGGGAATATGAGGATTTCCTGACCGGCTTTGTTTTGCCGAACGGGAACGTCTGGGGCCGCCCGGTTGGAGTGACAGTTGCGTCGGATGGCTCGCTACTGGTCACCGACGACGCCTCCAACTCCATCTGGCGCGTGAGTTACACGGGCAAGTAGAGGCTGCAGATCGTCTCAAAACGGCTGGCGCAGCTTGTTCGGAGCGCCGCTCGGGCGCATACTCTTCGGACTTGGAAATTTCTTTGCTGGGCGATGTCGATTTCGGCGAGGTCGCACGTCGTACCGGTGCCTGACGAACAAGGCAATTCAATTCTGGAGATTTTGACCATGCGTTATATGCTGTTGATCTATGGCAACGAAACGGCCTCTGCCCAGCGCCCTCCTGAGGAGCGGCAGGAGTGCTTGAACCACCACTTCGAGCTCAGAGACTCGATGACCAAGGCCGGAGTCTTTCGCGCCGCCGATCCCTTGCAGCCCACCGCCACGGCTACGACGATCCGCATGCAGAACGGCAAGCCTATCGCGATCGACGGCCCCTTCGCGGAGACCAAAGAACAGCTCGGTGGCTACTATCTCCTCGACTGCAAGAACCTTGACGAGGCCATCTCGTGGACCAGCAAGCTAGCTACGCTCTGCGGAGGGGCATGGGGGGCCATCGAGATTCGTCCGATTCTGGAGATCGCCCAGTTGCAGGACCAGATCCATCAGACGCTGGCCAAGGCTGTCTAAGTCAAAAAATCGCTGTTAGCTTTTCCGGACTGGCGCCGGCTGCGGTTGCTGGCGCAATGTTCGTTAAATGCTCGCTAAAAACCGATGGCATTTGCCAAGAGCTATTTGCACTTTAAATTCTGGAGGATTTCATCATGCGTTACATGTTGCTGATCTACTCGACCGAGCGCGCCGAAGGGCAAGCCGATCCTGCCGAAATGCAGGCCATCATGCAGGGACATCAGGCGGTGATGGAAGGTACCGCGAAAGCCGGAATCCTGCGCGCCGCCGACCCGCTGCATCCTACCTCCACGGCCACTACGGTTCGTGTGCAGAATGGCAAGCCGATCACGACCGATGGTCCCTTCGCGGAAACCAAAGAGCAACTGGGCGGCTACTACATTCTGGATTGCAAGGACCTTGACGAGGCGATCCAATGGGCCGGTAGAATTCCCACTGCCTGCAAAGGTGGCTCTGGATGCATCGAGATCCGCCCCATCATGGATATCCCGAAGCTGGAAGAGGCGATTAACCAGGCCGTGGCACAGGCCAGATAACGTTCGGCTCCTGGCTCTTAGCCTTTGCGATTTCGCTGCGCAACAGCGACCGCAACCGGCTAAGAGCTATGCGCCACAAGTTTCTCTTGAGGAAGACTCATGCGCAAGACGCGGCTGCTCGTAATCGTCTGCATGCTGACATCGCTGCTCTCTCCGGCGGAGGTCGCCGACCAGGCCGCGAACGGCTTCACCATCAAGATTGCAACCCTGGTTCTCGCCCGTCCCGAAGTGGTGTACGACCGTTTGGCGCACCATGTCGGCGACTGGTGGAGTTCTACTCACACGTACTCCAACGACTCACACAATCTCTCGCTCGAAGACAAGGTAATGGGTTGCTTCTGCGAGAAACTGCCGGGCGGCGGTGGCGTCCAGCACGCGCAGGTCATCACGATCATGCCCAACAAGCTGCTGGTCATGTCGGGGGCGCTGGGACCCTTGCAGAAGTTCGGCACCACGGGGACGCTTACCTTCGCCTTGCTTCCGCTTCATAACGACACGCGCGTGGAGGTAACCTATGTAGTCGGCGGCTATGGTTCCGGAGGACTGGACGCGTGGGCCGCGCCCGTCGACAAAGTTCTGACCGAGCAGGTGAGTCGATTGAAGACCTATGTCGAGACTGGAAATCCTGTGGCCCCGGGTGGCACGAAGCGGTAGGAACCGTAGCAGAGTACCAATATCGTGAATCCCGCTGCCATGGACGAAAGCCGCCTCGTGTCGGGTCGCCGCCTTGACGCGCTCTTCCGCGAAGAGTCTGGTCGCATCCTGGCTAGTCTCATCCGGATTTCAGGCTCCTTCGATCTGGCGGAGGAGTCCATGCAGGAAGCCTTCGCCATTGCAGCCGCCGAGTGGCCGGGACAGGGAGTGCCGGACAACCCCGGAGCCTGGATCACCGCAGTGGCCCACCGCAAAATTGTCGACACGGTGCGGCGACAGCGCACCCGAACCCAAAAAGAGCCTGAGCTTCAGTACCACACTGTGATATCTCACAATGTCGGAGAAACGGATGGTGACGTGAGTGCCATGACTTACCCGGATGACCGTCTGCGGCTGATGTGCACCTGCTGCCATCCGGCTCTGAGCACCGAGGCGCAGGTCGCGCTCACGTTACGAACTTTGGGTGGTTTGACAACGTCGGAGATCTCGCGAGCCTTTCTCCTGCCGGAAGCCACACTCGCTCAGCGTCTGGTCCGGGCTAAAGGCAAAATTCGCGACGCCCGCATTCCGTATGAGGTCCCTCCCCTGCAAGCCCTGCCGGAGCGGCTGCAGGCAGTGCAGGCCGTGATCTACCTGGTCTTCAACGAAGGCTATGCGGCGACGGCAGGGGATAGCCTGATCCGTCGCGAACTCTGCACCGAGGCGATCCGGCTGGGGCGTGTACTCTGCCGGTTGTCCTCGAACGATCCCGAGAACCTCGGCCTGCTTGCCTTGATGCTGCTGCACGATTCGCGGCGCGACGCCCGCACGAACGATGCAGGCGAACTGGTCACGCTGGAAGAGCAGGACCGCTCGCTATGGATCGCGGGCCAGATCGACGAAGGAATGCAGCTGTTGGAGCGGGCTCTGCGTCTGCGACAGCCCGGTCCTTACCAGTTACAGGCGGCCATCGCCGCTGTCCATGCCGAGGCGCGCCAGGCAAACGAAACGGATTGGGCGCAGATTGCCGCGCTTTATGCGGAGTTGGCAAGGATCAACCCTTCTCCGATTATCGCGCTCAACCACGCCGTCGCCGTTGCCATGAGCGAGGGGCTGGAAAAAGGCTTGACGCTCATCGACAGCCTGGGTTCATCCGGAGAGCTGGAAAAGTACTATCTGTTCCATGCGGGGCGCGCTGACCTTCTTCGCCGGATGAATCGCCGCCAGGAAGCGCTCGCGGCCTATCGCAAGGCAATCGCGTTGACCACCAACTCGGTCGAGGGCGATTATCTGCGGAAACGAGTAGCTGCGCTTTCTTGAGGTCACATCCCACCCCCCGGCGCGCTCTCAGTCTGCGGGTGCCGGCGGCGGCGGCACAGCAGTCGATCCGTACCAGTCCATGTGGCGAGTGAAGTACATTACCGCCGAGATGGCTGCGAAACTGGCTAGCGCTCCCAGCAGCAGCGCCTGGTCCTCCAAGCGCAGCAACAGGTAGATCAGGGCATACAACAATGAGAACGCTCCCAGCGCGCGGAACCCGTAATTGCGACTTGCGAGTATCCATCCGGCATAAGACGAGATGAGGCCGACCGTCGCAACGGCCGCGATCACGAATGCCCAATCGAATCCAATGCGCTCGGCGATCGACAGCAACAGGAGATAGAAGATCACCTGCGCCACTCCAATCAAAATGTATTGCGCCGGGTGTATGCGCTTTCCCGTGGTGACTTCGAAAAGAAAATACGACAGAAATACCAGCCCGATGAAGAGCACCGCGTACTTCAGAGCCCGCGTGACCGATTGATAAGGGTCGGCGACTTCGATGAACGAGACTCCCATTGCCGTGGCGCCCAGGCGTCTCAACACTTCAGCCGTGCCTTCCCCCTGTACTCCGCGGGCAATGAAAGGTATCGACCAATCTGCTTCGAAGCCGGAGGAGGTAATGTTCTGCGACGCAGGCAAAAATGTTCCGTTGAAACTGGGATGCGGCCAGTCGCCCTTCATGGCCAGCATGGTCGTCTTGCCGGACGCAAAGAAGCTCAGCCGCTGCGCTCCGGAGAACTTGAGCTTGGCAGTGACATCGAATCTCGCATCGGGATGAGCCAGGCTCGCGGCGGACGTCCCGAAAAATGTGAGCTCTTTATCACCTTGTTGTTCCCAACTCACAGGAGCGGTCGGTAATGCGACCGCCGGACCGAGCGTGAAGCTCTTTCCGCCAGCTTCCAAAACGATATCGCTCTGCGCGCCACGCGCGTCCGCTGCGCCTACCAGAAGCTCCGCGTGGCTCCAGTCGAGCACGGCGTTCTCCGGAGCGTTCGCCGGCACGCCAGCCAGATCAAACGAGGCGTTGAAGGCGATATCTGAGCGATAGACCGGGACTTTGAAGAGCGAGCGGTGGCGCTCTTCGGTTTGCGTGACCACCTTCGCCTCAGCGCGGGCCGGAAACACGATGTACACACCGTGCTTGCCAGGCGAGTTAAGAATCGGCGGCACAGCGTAAGGCACGGCTAGCACCGGCCCAACAAATGTCTGGGGGCCACCCACCATGGCGCTGACCTCGTTGACCACTTCGTCGGCGCGATGGCTGCGATCGTCGATCAGGCTCCAAACGAAGAACGCGGGAATGGTCATGACCAGGGCGAGGAAGCAAACCACAATCAGTTTCACTCCGATAGAACGGGCGGGCAGTTTGGAGGCATTCATCGTAATTTGCGACATGATTTGCTCCAGACGGTCGTAGACGGCCGCCTGTTTGCACTCTATCGCAAAATACTTTGTTATGCAAAGTCGTTCTTAAAGATTACTTTCTATGCGACGACTGGCATACTAGTTTCCGAATTTGATGGCGGTATTGGAACAACGCCGTCCTGCACGACTCCAACGGCGGCCCCGATGGGTAGGGTCCGAACGGCCCGCTCGCGGTAGGCGCACAGGGAAATCTGTTCGGCACCACGAAGCAAGGCGGTACCGGCTGTAACGGCAATGGCTGCGGCGTTATCTTCGAGATCACGCCCTGAATTGGCTTATGCTCCAACCTTCATCCCGGTCAGAATCTCTTCCACTGTCCTGATGGCGCTGGTGATCTCCTCGTCGGTGTTGTAGAAATGCGGCGAGAAGCGCACGCCGGCCTTGGGACGGTAATCGACCAGGATCTCGCGCTTCAGCAGCTCGGCGCACACTTGCTGCGCGTTGGGCATATCGATGGAAACGGTTCCCGCCCGCTGCTCAGGATTTTGCGGCGTGTTGACGCGCCAGCCGTGCTGCGCTGCCAGGTCCATCAGCAAGGCCGTCTGGCACTTCGATTTCCTGCGGATATTTTCTACACCAACTTCCTTGATGATCTTCAGTCCGGGCTGGGCCACCTTGAGCGCCGGGATGTTCGGCGTGCCTTGCGTGAAACGGTAGATCATCGGCGTGTAGCGAATGGGTCCGATCTCGAAGCCAAAGGGATTTTCGTGGCCGATCCAGCCGGTGAACGTTGGCTCCAGCTTCTTCGCCAGGTCCGGACGCACATAAAGATAACCGGTGCCCGGTCCGCCGCACAGCCACTTCAAAACGCCTCCGGTGCAGAAATCGACATTCAGCCTTTGCACGTCGAAGGGTAGCGTCCCAGTCGACTGGAAGGAATCAAGCAAAACATACGCGCCAACGCGGTGCGCTTTCTCGACGATTGCCTCCACATCCTGGATGAAGGCGCTGCGGAAGATCACGTGCGAGATCGGCACGATCAACGTTTCTTCGTCGATGGCATCCAGCAGGCGTTCGGTGTTGACGTGAATGGTGTCGTCGTTGGGCACCATGTTGACGCGAGCTCCACGCGCTCTTTGCGCTTCCCAGAAATACATGACCGAAGGAAAATTCAGATCGCTGTAAACCACCTTGTTGCGACGTCCGCTGAAGTCGAGACACGAGGCGACCGTGGCCTGGCAGTTAGTCACGTTCTGCAGGCAGGCAACCGAGCCGGGGGGCGCATTGAACAGCGAGCCGATGGCGTCGCCGACTTCGAGCGCCAGCATCCACCACTCGTCTTCCCAGGCGCGCACGCCGCGCGTGTTCCACAGTTCGGTGTACTCATGCAGCGAAGCTTCCACGCCACGGGGCATGGCGCCCAGCGAGTTGCTGATCAGGTACGTGGTCTTTTCGAGGATGGGAAACTCGGAGCGGTAGCGAAGCAGTCCTTCAGACATGAGGGATATTGTAACGGTGGTCGTTGGCAATTGGCACTTCGCACTTGGCGAAGAATTTGCCGAGGCTCATGGCGGCGCTCGATCATCTAAACTATCCATAACCGGGGTTGAGGAGTCCCACACCCGTGCGAAATTTCGTTCTCTTCGCGCTTTCACTCTGTTTTGCTCTTTCGCTGAATGCCCAGCAGATTCACGGCGACTATATCGAGACCCGCTCGGCCGATGTGTACGTAGCTCAGTGCTTCGCGAATGGCGAAGCGGGCCTGACCGGCAACCAGGCGTTGTTGGCGTGGCATGTCACAGAAGGTTCATGGAACGGCGTAAAGCTTGATGGACTCACCGTCGCGGCGGCTGTGCGGGCGCGGGCAACGCTCGGCGATCCCTACGGCGAACCTTACCCTGCCCAAGCGGTTCTGATGGTGGATGACGCAGCCAATACCGCACAGCGCCAGGCTCTGGTCTCGCTGGCGCAGCATGAGGGCGGAAGGCTGCTGGAGAACATTTCACGCATCGACTATGTGCCCGTCGTGCTTGAGGTTCCTCAGAATCCCGAGGGACATGCAATCCTGCGCGCCGGACACCTGGCGACGATCATTACTCGTCCACTGAATCATCACGACCACATCTGCGGCAACGAGACCAATTTCTATCCGCCGCTGACGAAGGTGGAGAATGCCCGTTCGGCGGTGGCGCTTGCCGACGAGTTTCGCGGAGACGGTCTCGACTCGCAGTGGAGCAGCCACGGACGCCGTAGCGCGTATGTCGCCGAGTTCAGCGAGGCTGGGGCGACGGTGGCGCAGGCTCATGCTGAGCACATGGGGCACGAATAGAGAGCAAACATTTTCAGGGCGTCATCCTGAGCGCCCGACCAGAACCCCGCCGCCAGGCGGGGTGAAAGTGATTAGCCACCGTGGAAGAGATGGGGAGGCGCGAAGAAAGGAGCAGAGCCGGCTTCAGCCGGCGGCACATCTATCGTCCCTGAAAGGGACTCAGCCAAATTGATCGCGGCTTGGGGCACCCTGATACAAGGCGTACGCCCTCATGTTGCGACAGCCTGCTTCGCTAACTCTTTCGGCCGAAAAATCTTGGGCGCAAGGATCATCAACACCGCCACCGAGATCGCATAGCACGCAATGATCGGCAGCGCATGTCGGTTCTGCATGTAACGTCCCGAAAGCAGCAGCGCCAGTCCCACATGACGATTGGCATTGCTCACGGCGAAGGTGCGCACCATTACCGCGTCTCCCCTCACCAGCAGGTGCATTACGGCGATCGAGGAAATCAACAACAACACCGCCGACGCCACCACCCAGGGCGTGATGGCCCTCAACTCCGGGCCCATCTTCCACAGCATGAGCGCAAAGACCACGATGAGAATGCCGTTGCCGATGATGTTCACAGCCTGCTGCGCCTTCATCGAGAACGCAGGCCACAACCGCATCAACATCATGCCGACCAGCAGAGGCAGGAACTCCTTCTCGACGATCTGCCACGCGACGATGCGGGGCGGGATCCAGATGGTGCGGTCGTAAAGTTTAGCTGCCAGGAAAAGCATCAGGGGGATCATGAATGGGGTCATAAGCGCACCCCAAACCTGGTAGCTGGCGGCCAAATGCATATCGAAACCGCGCCGCGCCAGGTTGCGCGTAAGCAGCGGCGCGCCGGGCGTCGCTCCCACCATGAAAAGCCCGGCTGTCTGCGGAAGCGTCAGGGGAAAGATTCGCGCCAGAATCAGCGCGATGGTCGCGGGGAGAAGGAATGTCGCCAGCAGCAGACGGATCCACGCAGAGCGATCGAGCTTGCGCCAGTTAGCGACCAGTTCCGACCAGTGCAGGCTCATGCCTACCGAGACCATCAGGAGGAAGATCGCGCCGGGGAGCAGTAGTTTCATGGCGTCTGTATGTTCCGGAAATCAGAGCAATTGTATGGCAAGCCCAGAACGGGGGTGACACAGCGGCGCTCATCGTTGGCTGTCGGCCACACGGCGCAAGGTTCAAGCTCCTGCCGCTGAGGCGGATTCCCCTTCAACCCAGGCGAGGAACAGCTTATATCCGACCGCTAAAACAATGGCCCCTACGAATAAACCGATGATGCCCATCGCCACGAAGCCACCAATTGCGCCAAGGAAAACCACTGCGACCGGAACCGCAACGCCACGGCCAAGCAGCATCGGTTTCAGCACATTGTCTATCACTGCGACGATGACGCACCAGACGAGGAAGATCACGGCTTTGGTGGTTGATGCGGTTGCAAAGACGAAGATCACGGCGGGAATGAGCACGAGTGCCCCAGCTTGAAGAATAGCTCCGAAGAGGAAGATCACCGACCACACCATCGCCCCGGGAAGTCCGGCCACCAGGAACCCTATCGTCGCAAGTGCCGACTGAATGAGTGCCACGCCCAGAATGCCGAAAGTAACACTACGAACGGTCGAACCGACGAGGTCTTGGTACTCCGGCCCTTTTTCATCGAACAACCGATTCGCCAGAGAGCGTGTGATCGTGGCAGCACCTTCTGCGTTGGCCAATAATCCGCCCGCGACAAGGATGGCCAGCAGAAATTGCAGCACGGTGAAACCGAAGCCGGCCGAAGCGGAGAGGATGCCGGGAATGGCGGCTTTCATCTCCGGAGCGAACTTAATCAGGAAATCCGATACGTTAGCTGAGGCGGCATCCCATGCTTTGGCCAAAGGCGCACCGATGAGAGGCCAATCGCGGATAGCCGGAGGAGTAGGTGGAACCGTGAAGCTTCCCTCCCGAAGCCGGGAAGCCATGGGCCGGAATCCCTCGATCAGGCTTCCGACCAATAACACGAGCGGAACGATCAGAACGGCGAGCAGCAGCAGCGTCCACAAAACCGCCGCAAGCCCTCCGCGCCCTTTCAGCATTTTTTCCAGCTTCAAGAATGTGGGATACGAAGCTACGGCAATGATGATGCCCCACATGATAAGAGGTATGAATGGCCGCAGGATCATCAGACAGCCAATGACGAGCAGCGTGGCCAGTCCGACCTGTATGGAAATTTCGAGAGCGCGGTTTACCTCGACCTTATGGTGCGCCAACCCTTGGATGGTCATAGTGCCCCTTTTCGGACGGCTCTCCGCTAGTATTGGCGGGTGCGCCGTGGCAGCAAGCGACCGTTCCTGAAACAACGTTGACTGTGGCTTTCGTCTCAACGAAACAATAAACCTGCTATTGCCTCTGGGGTAGGAGATTTTTCTGGATTTTTTTGTCCTGCTGAGCTGAGTTCGAACCTTCGCCGCCCCTCCACCTCCGGCTTCTATAATTAATCCTTATGCCTTCCTTTCCCGACGTTGACGAGCAACTGGCGTACCTGCGCAAGGGCTCGTTCGAAATCATTCGCGAGAGCGACCTGCGCGAGCGGCTGGAGAAATCGCGTGCCGCGGGCAAGCCCATGCGCATCAAGGCCGGGTTCGATCCGACCGCGCCCGACCTGCACCTGGGGCACACGGTGCTCATCCGCAAGCTCAAACATTTTCAGGACATGGGCCACACGGTCATTTTCCTGATCGGCGACTTCACCGGCCTGATCGGCGATCCGACGGGGCGTTCGGCGACGCGGCCCCCGCTTTCGCGCGAGCAGATCGACGCCAACGCCGAGACCTATAAGGCGCAGGTCTTCAAGATCCTCGACCGCGACAAGACCGAGGTCCGCTTCAACAGCGAGTGGCTCGACAAACTAGGCTACGAGGGAATCATCCGGCTGGCCGCGAAGTTCACCGTGTCCCAAATGTTGGAGCGCGAGGACTTTCACAAGCGCTTCATGGAAGAGAAGCCGATCGCGCTGCACGAGCTGCTCTATCCGCTGGCGCAGGGATATGACTCGGTGGCGCTCGAGGCCGACGTGGAACTCGGCGGCACCGACCAGAAATTCAACCTGCTGATGGGCCGCGAACTACAACGCCACTACGCCCAGCCGCCGCAGATTGTGCTGACCATGCCGCTGCTCGAAGGCACTGACAGCGTGCAGAAGATGTCGAAATCGTACGGCAATTACATCGGCATCACCGAAGCACCGCAGGAGATGTTCGGCAAGGTCATGTCAATCTCAGACGAGCTGATGTGGCGTTACTACGAACTGCTCACCGACTTCAGCATGGCAGAAATCGAGCGCATGAAAAACGACGTCGCATCCGGAAGCGCGCATCCGATGAAGCTGAAGCAGGAACTTGGCAAGCGCATCGTCGCCGATTTCCATTCGTCGGCCGCAGCGGAGCAGGCCACGCAAGACTGGTCGCGCATGTTTCAGAAGAATGAAGTGCCAGAGGATTTACCGGTGATCGCGGTGCGTTTTGAAGAAGTCGCCGCGCCGAATGCGGCGGTGACCGGCGGCCTCGTTCAGATAAAGCTAGATAAGCTATTGGCGCGCACCGGTCTCGCGACGTCGGTGACGGACGGTCTTCGCAAGGTGAAGCAGAATGCTGTGAAAATCGATGGCGAGTTGCAGACCGAGATCGTGACGGCGGTGAAAGCAGGAACCGAGTTCACTTTGCGTGCCGGGAAGAAGATGGTGAAGGTGTCGGTGAGTTTGTGAGTCTGGGCGTCCTCCCGTCGCCAGCAACAGCAGATCCCTCGCTGCGCTCGTGATGACAATTCTCGTTATGCACAGCAGTCCTATCCCGAATGGTCCGCATTTGTTGGCGTCGTCCCGATTGAAGGCGTCATCCTGAGCGGAGACGCCTGTCTTTGGCGCCGGAGTCGAAGGACCGCTACACTCCGAAAATCCCTGTCTGTCCGCAACAGGAGATCCCTCCTCGGGTTGAGGCCCTCATCGTGATGACAACTCTCTAGTAGCAGCCATCATCCCGAGATCTAAGTCAGCGTCCGAATTCGGACAACCGCGAGTATCGCCGGACACAGCCGATCGTCAAATGCAGCCTTCTTCTCTGCTAACTAAGCAAATTTCAACTGGTTAAACAGCACAGCGTTGGACGCCCGCGTGCACTCCATTTGTCGGGGGTAAGGATGTCGACGATCCTGCAGGATATTCGCTTCGCGCTGCGACAACTGCGCAAGAGCCCGGGTTTCACAACGACGGCGGTACTCACGCTGGCGCTGGGAATCGGCGCCAACACCGCGATTTTCACGCTGGTGAATGCCGTGATGTTGAAGTCGCTGCCCGTGGCCAATCCGTCGCAACTGTATCGCATCGGCGCCAACGATATCTGCTGCGTCTATGGCGGGCTGGAGGACGATGGCGGCGGTTGGGGGCTGTTTTCTTATGGACTGTATCAACGCTTCCGCGACAACACTCCCCAGTTCGAAGAGATGGCGGCCTTCCAGGCCAACACTCCTCCCGTCAGCGTGCGCCGCTCCGGTTCGCAGGAAGCGGCTGAGACCTTCCCCAGCGAATTCGTCTCCGGAAATTACTTTCTGACCTTCGGCATCCAGCCCTACGCAGGGCGCATGCTGACGCAGAAGGACGACCAGGCCGGTGCCGCGCCGACTTTGGTGATGAGTTATCGCGCCTGGCAGCAGCATTATGGGCTTGATCCTTCCGTGATCGGCTCGACCCTGATGGTGAATGGGAATCCATTTACCGTCGCCGGCGTTACGCCTCCGGGATTTTTTGGCGATCGCCTGCGCGACGATCCTCCCGACTTCTACATTCCCATCGCGTTTGAACCGCTGCTCAACCAGAAGAGCTCGATCCTGCATATCGACAACCAGCATTGGTTGTATTTGATTGGCCGGATGAAGCCCGGTGCCCAGCCCTCGCAAGTCGAGGCACAACTAACTACCGAGCTGCGGCAGTGGTTGCCGACCGCCGCCAGCCTTCTTCGCCCCAGCGAGCGCGCGAAGATTCCCGAGCAGTACCTGAAACTCGGGCCCGGCGGTGCCGGCATTACCAGCCTGCGTGGCCGTTACAGGGCCGGGCTGTACATGTTGATTGCAGCCTCTGCGCTGGTATTGCTGATTGCTTGCGCGAACCTGGCGAATTTGCTGCTGGCCCGTGGCATGGCTCGCCGCCAGCAAAGCGCAGTGCAAGTGGCTCTGGGAGCAAGCCGCAGCCGATTGATACGCGGCGTTCTGAGCGAGAGCATTCTGTTGGCATGCCTGGGCGGAGCTGCCGGGCTGATGCTGGCACATTTCGCGACACGCGCCATTTTGTTGATGGCCTTCCGTGGCTCGGAGTTCGTACCCATCAGCGCCAGCCCATCGCCCGCTGTACTTGGCTTTGCCTTTGGACTTTCTCTGCTTACCGGAATCATCTTCGGCGTAGCGCCTGCGTGGATGGCATCGCGCTCCGATCCTGCCGAGGCACTGCGGGGGGCCAACCGGTCGACCCGCGATCACTCGACCATGCCCCAGAAGTCGCTGGTAATTGCGCAGGCTGCGCTCTCGCTGGTGCTTCTAGCGATGGCCGGCCTGGTCACACAGAGTCTGCGCAACATGGAGCACTTCAATTTCGGCTTTACTACCGGCGGCCGGCTGATGGTGCGCATGAATCCCATGAGCGGCAGCTATACGCTGGATCGCTTGCCCGGCCTTTACCAGCAACTGCGCGATCGCCTGGGCCAGATTCCCGGCGTACAAAGCGTGAGTCACTCGATGTACAGCCCGCAGGATGGCGACAGCTGGAACGACAACGTCCTGATCCAGGGCCGCGCTCCCGAATCCACCCTGGGCAAAGAAGCGGGATGGGTACGCGTCAGCCCGAAGTACTTCGAAACCATCGGCACAACTCTGCTGCGCGGCCGCTTGATCGGCGAACAGGATACAGCCACCTCGCAACACGTGGCGGTCGTTGATGAGAACTTCGTAAAACAGTTCTTCCCCAATGAAGATCCTATTGGGCAGCACTTTGGATTTGCGTCACCGGGACATGGCGGCGACTTCGAAATTGTTGGCATCGTCAAAAACACGCGCTATCGCAGCCCCAACAGCGACGAAAAGCAGAACCCGATGTTCTTCGTGCCGTATTTCCAGACTGTCACCTTTGCCGAGCCGCTCTACACCCGCATGCAGGCACAGTCGGAATATGCCACCATGATCGAGATTCACTATTCGGGCTCGGAGGCCGAGATTGGAGCGCAGGTGCGGCAGGTGATTGCCAGCATCGATCCCAACTTGAGCATCATTGAAATGCACAGCTTTGGCGAGCAGGTCACGCGCGTCTTCAATCAGGAACGACTCATCGCCCGCCTGACCGAACTGTTCAGCCTGCTGGCACTGGCGCTGGCGTCTATCGGTCTGTACGGCGTAACTGCTTATAACATTGCACGCCGCACCAGCGAGATTGGCGTGCGTATGGCATTGGGCGCCAATCGCCTGGATGTCGTGAAGATGGTGCTCCGTGGCGCATTCACGCAAATCGGCATTGGACTCATCATCGGCGTACCGCTGGCGATTGTTGCGGGTCGCCTGATGGCAACCAAGTTGTATGGAGTCACGGGATTCAACCTGTTCATCCTGGCGGGAGCGGTAGGAGCGCTTGCACTATGCGCCTTTATTGCCGGAGTGGTGCCTGCGCGACGGGCGGCGTCTATTGAGCCAGTCAGGGCGTTGAGAGTGGAATAGTTCGAAACGGGACGCGAGAGTAGAGCGCACTCAGATGCCGGAACTTTTGCGGCGGGAGCGTCGTACCATCAAGCAGGTGACGTTATGCTTACGTTCCTCCTTTGGTGCGTGCTGCTGATCTTCTGTTGGCCGCTGGCCGTGCTCTTCCTGTTTCTCTACCCGATCGTGTGGCTGATCCTGCTGCCGTTTCGGATTTTGGGTATCGCCGTGGACGGCGTGCTGGAGTTGTTCAAGGCAGTCATCTTCTTGCCGGCAAGAATCTTGCGCGGACCGCGGCGAGCCTGGTGAGTCAAAATTCACGAGTGACATCTGCGGGTGCCCCATCCTCGTCCGCCCGACTTTGCCGACAGGGTGGGCGTGTCGCCGGCTGAAGCCGGCTCTCAGCGTTAAATACCATTCGTACGGCACGGCTAAAGCCGTGCCCTGACACAAGACCGCATACCAACGTCGTCCAGTCAACGCGACCGCTATCCGCAATAAGAGAGCGGACCCAAAGGTCCGCTCTCGTTTACTCCACCTCCGCCGGATTTATCCGACGTTGGCTTCGGTCTTCTCTTCCTGCGACACCGGAAACTTCCGATGCTCGGCGCCGGTGTAGATCTGCCGCGGACGCGCGATCTTTTGCTCCGGATCCTGCACCATTTCGTTCCACTGCGCCAGCCAACCGGCAGCGCGCGGGATCGCGAACAGCACCGTAAACATATCCGGCTGAAAACCCATGGCCTGATAAATAATGCCCGAGTAGAAGTCGACGTTGGGATAGAGCTTGCGGGTCACAAAGTAGTCGTCCTGTAAAGCGATCCGCTCCAGTTCAAGAGCCACGTCGAGGCGATCGTTGCGACCGGTCACCTCGAACACTTCGTCGGCAACTGCCTTGATGATGCGGGCACGCGGATCGTAGTTCTTATAGACCCGATGGCCAAAGCCCATCAGCTTGATCTCGCCTTCCTTCACTCGTTTGATGTACGCCGGGATGTTCTTCACCGAGGCAATCTCATCGAGCATGCGCAAGACTTCTTCATTGGCGCCGCCGTGCAGAGGGCCTGCCAGTGCGGCCGCCGCTCCCGCCATCGACAAATACGGATCGGTCTGAGCGCTGCCGATAACTCGCATGGTCGTCGAGCTGCAATTCTGCTCGTGATCGGCATGCAGAATGAACAGCACGTCCAGCGCGCGGGCGATGACCGGACTGGCCATGTACTTTGGCTCGGTCATGCGCCACAGCATGTTCATGAAGTTTTCCGTGTAGCTGAGATCGTTGTCGGGATAAACATAAGGATGTCCCCGACGATGGCGATACGAGTACGCCGCCAGGGTCGCCATCTTGGCGATCAGGCGGATGATCTGTTTCTGGCGGTTGACCGGATCCTCAATGTTCTTGGCCTCGGGATACACCGTCGACAACGCCGCCAGCGTGCTCACCAGGATGCCCATGGGATGTGCGTCATAGCGGAATCCATCGATGAACTGCTTGGTTGTCTCATGCAGCATCGTGTGATGCGTGATCTCCCAGGTCCAGTCTTTGTCCTGCTGGGAATTGGGCAACTCGCCGAACAGCAGCAGGTAGGCCACCTGCAGATAGGAGCAGTGTTCGGCCAGCGCCTCGATATCGTATCCGCGATAACGCAGGATGCCTTTGTCTCCATCGATAAAGGTAATGCTGCTTTTGCAGGCCGCCGTATTCATGAACGCGGGATCGTAGGTCATCAGGCCGAAGTCATCGGCGCCGGTCTTGATTTTGCGCAGATCCATGGCCCGGACGGTCCCGAGCTCGATCGGCGATTCGTAGGTCTTGTTGTTGCGCTGGTCGGTGATCGTCAAAGCATCCTTCGACATAATGACCGGTACCTCCTATCAGAAAAGAACGTATAAAAGCCAATCTCAATCGCGAACGAATGTTCGAACGAAGTCTATTCTAAAGCCTCACCGCCACGGGACCATCGCCGCGCACAGCGGCAAGCGACGAACATCACAGGCGCTTGTGACATAGGATGCGCGCGCCTGAGCCTATTTCTTGCTCGAAGTGTCGGAGCCCGAACCGCTCTTCTCCGATGAAGCGGAGCTGCTGGTTCCCGAGCTGTCAGACTTGCTCCCCGACTTGCTCTCCGGAGACGAAGACCCTGATCCATTGCCGCTCGAAGAGTCGCTCTTCGACGATTTCTTCGCGTAATCGGTGACATACCACCCGGACCCCTTGAACTGCACGGCCGGTGCCGACAGCAGCTGCTCCAGTTCTCCGCCACAATGCGGACAGACGGTCAGGGGCGCATCGGAAAACTTCTGGATCCGCTCGGTCAGGCTATGACATTTTTTGCATTGATATTCGTAGAGAGGCACGATTCCCCACAGTCGTTCTAAGTTATTGATTCTATTTTTGCTGATTGGTTGCGGTCAATTCGAGAGCCATCAATCAAAAAGCGGGCGCAAGGCCCGCTTCCATGCCTTCATTGTTCCCAACGTTATCCGTGAGGGCTTACCTTCTCCGGATCAATCTTGTAAATCACCCGCTTCTCACCCGGCACGGCGAAGGGATACTTGTCTGCGTCCAGATATTTCTTGGCCATCTTGTCGATGAGCTGATCGGCTCCCTCGTGTGTGATCTCGCTGATACGGCCGCGGATCTCAAGATAACGATACGGATTGTCGGGATCGATCAGGGTGATGGCGACTCGCGGATCGCGACGCACGTTCTTGTCTTTCTGGCGGCCCAGCGCGGAATTCACCAGAACCTTGCCGTCAGCGAAGTGTACCCACACCGGCGTGGTCTGCGGACTGCCATCGGACATGAGAGTGGTAAAGCTGCCAAAGGCCTTCTTGTTGAAAAGATCCATGTGGCTTTCGGGAATCTTGGCGGACATGAACGATCTCCTTGCAGTTCGCTTTATGCGGATCTAACCGCGTAATTGGATTCCGCAGCCATTGTATGAGGTGCAGGCCCAGATGCAAATCTTCCTGGCACGACTCGGTCGCCGGGATGTTACGCAGAATTGGGAAAAACGGAACCGGGAGGATGGATTAGGTTCGTCGGCCGAACACAATTCAGCTACAATCCACACGATTTCGTAAAGCGAAGCAAGATGAGCGCACCATCGCGGAGCTGTGACTACCGCCCGCTTCGACTTCAAGCGAAAAAATTAACGAGCGGTGTCGATAAGCAACAGAGGAACAGTCTATGAGTCAGATCGAAGTCGAACGCGACGATGCGATCCTTCGGATCGCGATCAATCGGCCGGAAAAGAAGAATGCGCTGACCGCCGATATGTACACTGCTCTGGCAGACGCGATGGAAGAAGCAGAACGGGATTCCAGCGTTCGCGTCCTGCTATTGCATGGCAAGGGCGATGCTTTCACTGCCGGCAACGACTTGCAGGACTTCCTGCAGAAACCGTGGAAGGGTCAGGCACAGCCTCCGGCCGTGCGTTTTATTCATGCCGTGGCCCATGCGAATAAACCGGTCGTCGCTGCAGTCCACGGATTGGTCGTGGGAGTGGGCACTACGATTCTTTTGCATTGCGATTTGGTCTATGCCGCAGAAGATACCCGCTTTATGATGCCCTTCATCAACTTCGGTATTGTGCCCGAAGCGGCTTCGACCGTGTTATTGCCTGCGCTGATTGGCCGGCAGCGCGCCTCCGAATTGTTCATGCTCGGAACACCGCTATCCGCGCAGCGAGCGTTTGAGATTGGGATGGTGAATGCGGTACTCGCTTCCGACAACCTCCTGCCGACAGCGATGAAGTCAGCTCAAACTCTTGCGGAGAAACCTGCGGCGGCATTGCGCGCCACCAAGGATTTGATGAAGCGCGCCTACCAGGCTGAGGTAGATCGTGCGCTTCGTGAAGAAGTCGAGATTATCTCCGAACGTCTGGAGTCGGCGGAAACTCGCGAGGCCCTCGCCGCTTTCCTGGAAAAACGGAAACCGGATTTTTCCAAATATTAGATATCGGCAATGTGGTTACTTTCTAATCCTGCAGAAGGTATCGCAAAATCGTGATTTTTATTCCTTCTTGACGCGACTACACCGGAAGGATTACCTATTAAGTAATCTTTCGGTCGTGGGGATCGCGAATACAAAGACTGTGAACGATAGAGTCCTAGACTTAGACATTTTTGGCCGTCTGCAGCAAGCAACGGCGACTCAGCCTGGCGTCCTGGCGGAGCTATGCCGCGACTATGTGACTGAGGCCCGGTCTACGATATCGCAATTGCACGATGCGCTTGCTCGGAACGATGCCACTGAGTTCCGCGAGCGAGCGCACTACCTGAAGGGAAGCAGTATGATGTTGGGTGCTCAGGAGCTGTCGCAGACTTGCGCAACTCTGGAACTGATGGGGCGCGATTCGAATCTTTCTGCGGCGGGACCGGTGCTGGAGCAAGCCGCCGGGTCGCTGCGCAAAAGTCGAAACGGCGCTAAGGGAAATAGTCGGTCCGGCTGCGCTTCCGGCCGAGGGGTCTGCGGCATAGGACCCAAGTACCGGAAATAGAAATAGAAGATGCTGAGAAGACCATCCCTCACAGGTGGGGAAACAAGATGGCAGTTAATCCGACTCGAGTGTCTGATTGCTGATGATCACCCGGTAGTGCGCATCGGCTTGCGCAATATGTTGCAGGCTGATTCCCATATCAAGGTCATCGCCGAGGCGAAAGACGGTATCGAAGCATTGCACATGGTGCGCACGCTTCGTCCTGACATTCTGCTGCTCGATCTCGCAATGCCGAAGATGCCTGGCATGGAAGCATTGCGCGAGATGACCGGCGACAGCGGCGACACGCGCACGATTGTTCTTACCGGACAAGTCGATAAGCGGCAAATCCTGGAAGCGCTGCAACTGGGCGCACGCGGTGTCGTTCTGAAAGACGCCGTGGTTGCGCATCTGTCCGCCTGCATTCGCGCGGTCATGCAGGGGCAGTATTGGCTGGAAGGCCGTCCGGTTCAGAACCTGGTGCAGGTGCTGCGCGATCTGACGGCGCAAACCGCCCCGCCACCGCGAAAAACTTTTGGCCTCACCGCGCGCGAACTCGAAGTCGTTACGTTGATTACCGAAGGATCGACCAATAAACACATCGCCGAAACTTTCGGCATCAGTGAAGAGACCGTGAAGCGTCATCTCACAAACATCTTCAACAAGATTGGCGTTGGAAACCGGCTGGAGTTGGCGTTATTCGCGCTCAATCACAATCTGCTGCCCGAAGCTTCCAACACGGATGTCACACGTTCTTAACGTTGGTTGCTGATTAACCTGCACGAAACGGGGCACTTATGCTGCCCGTTACTCTCCTGCTTCCTGCACAATCAGGCACTTTCCTCATCGCCCGGCGACGGCTAGCTTTAATGGAGAGTGTCTTATGGCCAACGGTGACCGATGGGAGCCGATTCTGAGCTCCGTTCCTCTCCTGGAAGCTGTTCTGTGTGCCGATTGCGAAATCATCAGCAACAGCGGAGGCGAAAGCTGCGAAGTCTGCGGCAGCCGTTCCCTGCTCAGTCTGGGACGCGTGCTGGGCGGTTGCATCGGAGACGAACGCGCTACCATTGTCGATAGCGAGTCTAATCGTTGTCGCAATGGCTTTACTGTGCTCGTCAATCCCGATGCCGCCAATGTCCTGCGGCGGCGGCGCAACGGACGCGGTTGAACGATTTAGCAGATCAGCCGACTCGCCACTCCTTTCAATCTTCGACCCATGCGTGCGCTAGCTCTGCGCCGAAGTCCAACAACTTGAGCAGGTGCCGCCCGCGACTGGATTACATCCGTTAACGCGCGCGATCTCATCACATACCTGACAATTCATTTGCTTCCGTGAGGTCTCATGGATAACGATAAGCAACTTCGCCAGCAACTAGCCAAGGCGCTGGACTGGCACGAAGCTCATGCCGATCTGGCCGCTGCGGTCGCTGACTTTCCGGCAGAGCTGCGCGGAAAAGTTCCGCAAGGCCTTCCGCATTCGGCGTGGCAGTTGTTGGAACATATTCGCATCGCGCTATGGGATATCTATGAATTCTGCCGGAATCCGCGGCACAAGTCGCCGGAGTGGCCGGAAGGCTATTGGCCGAAGAAGCCGGCTCCGCCCAACGAAACGGCGTGGGATGAAAGCGTGAAGGCTATTCACGAAAACCTCGAGGGAATGCGCGAGCTGATCACCGATCCCAAGCATGATCTGCTGGCAACTCTGCCCGGAGGATCGGGACAAACACTGCTTCGCGAAGCCCTATTGATTGCAGACCACAACGCGTATCACTTGGGACAGCTGGTGCTGGTCCGCAAGGCGCTGGAGGCGTGGAAGGGATAGTACTTCGCTACTGCACTTGCGAATCGTGAGTTCTAGCTAAATGCCAAATGCTAATTGCTGCCCTTAAATCAACGATAGCGCATCGACATCGACTACCAGATTGTTACGCGGAATCTTCTGCTGGGTAGCGTGATCGATCATGGAGCGCAGCACGTTGTTCATGCGCTCACGGCTGGCCGACTTCAACAGAAAGTGGTAGCGGTATTCGGTCTTCAGCCGCACGATAGCCGCAGCCGCGGGCCCCATCACGCGCACCCCCTCCAGCCGCGAGCCTTCAAACCACTTACCCAGAACGCCCGCCCATGACAGCGCTTCATCGAGTTTCTGGCTGCGCACCAGGACATTGCTGACGGCATTGAACGGCGGATAGTGCATCCAGCTCCGGAACCTAATTTCCTTCTCGTAGAATCCGCGGTAGTCGTGCGCTGCGGCGAACTGAATCGCGTAATGATCCGGAAAAAATGTCTGCAGCACGACTTTTCCCGGCGTCTCACCACGACCGGCGCGCCCGGCAACCTGTGTCAGTAGCTGAAACGTGCGCTCGGCCGCACGGAAGTCGGGAAAACTGAGGGCGGCGTCCGATCCGACAACGCCCACCAGCGTCACATTGGCGACATCGTGCCCCTTGGCGATCATCTGCGTGCCGACGAGCAGATCGATTTCGCCGGACTGCAAGGCGGTCAGCATGCGCTCGAAATCGTCACGGCCGCGAACCGTGTCCCGATCCAGCCGCGCAATGCGGGCCTGTGGGAACAGCCCATGCAGGATGTGCTCCAGCTTTTCCGAGCCGGTGCCGAGGTACTGCACGAACTCGCTGCCGCACTTGGGACAGGTCTTCGGCGCCGGGCGCATGAAGCCGCAGTAATGACAAACCAGCCGATGCTCGCGCTTGTGATACGTCATCGAGATGGCGCAGTTCTTGCACTGCACCGACTCGCCGCACTCCCGGCAAAGCACGAAAGCCGAGTAGCCGCGTCGGTTCAGCAATACCATCACCTGTTCATGGCGCTCCAGACGTTCGCCGATTTCCTCCACCAGTTTGCGTGAGAGTGGTTCCTCTTTCTTGACCCGCTGAAACTCCTCGCGCATGTCGAGGACCTCGACTTCCGGCAAAGGCCGTTTCTCGATGCGCTCCGGCAGCTCCAGCAGCCGGTACTTGCCTTGCAGCGCGTTGTAATACGTCTCCAGGGAAGGCGTCGCCGAGCCGAGCACAACTGCGGCATTCGTCATCTTGGCCCGCATTACGGCAACGTCGCGGGCGTGGTAGCGCGGCATCTCCTCCTGCTTGTAGGAATGGTCATGTTCTTCATCTACCACAATGAGGGATAGTGCTGGCACGGGCGCAAAAATGGCGGAGCGCGTTCCTACTACAATGTGAGAGTCCCCATTGCGGATACGCTTCCACTGCTCGGCGCGCTCGTCGTCACTCAAGCCGGAATGCAGAATAGCAACTTCGTCACCGAATATCTGATGGAGATCGGCGGCCATCGCCGGGGTAAGTCCGATCTCCGGGACCAACAGGATCGCAGAGCGGCCCTTCGCCAGCACCGCCTGCATCGCCGAAAGATAGACGGCGGTTTTGCCTGAACCGGTAACCCCGTGCAGCAGCATGGGGAGGAATTTTCGCTGGTCGACGGAGCTGATGATCGTGTCGAGAGCGGCCTTCTGCGCGGGGGTGAAGAGAAACTCCAGCTTGCGCGGCTTCATGCCCGACATGCGAAACGCCGCCGGCTCTTCGCTTTGCTCAACGATGCCGCGCTTCACCAGTGTTTGCAGGGTCGTGCGCGGTACCGGCAGTTCGCGTATGGCTTCAACTGGCGCTTTTTGACCGTCCTGTACTCGCAGGTAGTCAAGGATCGTTTGTTGATTAGCGTTGAGCTTTCCCTCGACCTGCTTGAGTGTGACGATCTGAATGGTGCGGCTGGCGTCCCGGACATCGCTGAGGTCTTCGCGTGCAATCCATTTCTTTCGGGCTAGCGTTTGCAGGACGGCTCGTGATGCTCCCGAAGCTGACCGCAATGTGCCTTCACGAACAACCTCCCCATCGGAGAGCCGGTTGAGCACCGCGTATTCCAACATTTGGTGCTCAGGCTCTTTGCGCGAACGCAGTGACGATCCAACCGCAGAGGCGGCGTGCAGGGCATCGATTCCCTTTTCGGTGATGCGGTATCCGATGACCCGGCGAAACTCCGCCGAGAGTGGCAGCATAGTGCGAAATACTTCGCCGACCGGCGCGATGTAATACTGCGCGATCCAGCGGCCCAACTCCATCAGTTCCGGCGTAAGCGCGGGAGTCGTATCGAGCACTTGGCTCAAGCGTTTCACCGTGAAGGTTGGCTCTCGATCATGTAGTTCGGTAACGATGCCCGACAGCCGCTGCTCGCGGAAGGGCACGATGACGCGGCCGCCGACAACCGGTTCGGGTGAATCTTCGGGAATGCGATAAGTAAACGTGGCGTCCAGCGGGACGGGAACAGCCACGTCGCAGAATTGCGGCATCGCGGTCTAGCTACCCTCGGGTGCCGACCCCGTCGCGCCAACATCGGGCGCACGTTGCGGCATAGGCAATCCGAGATAACGCATCACCATCTGCAGGTCCTTCCAGGTTTCCTTCTTCTGTCGCGGATCGCGTAACAGGAATGCCGGATGGTAGGTCACTGCCAGCTTGCATTCGAACGGTTCGCCACCATCGGATGGTGGAGAAAAATCGTAGAAGCGGCCGCGCATGGACGCCATTGAGTCATTCATCCCGAGCAGATTTTTCGCCGCAGTAGCGCCGAGACGCCACGATGACCTTTGGCCGAACGACATTGATTTGCCGCATCAGGAACGGCGAACAGGTATCGCACTCGTCGCGCTCGGGCGTGCGATTGCCCGGCGGCCGGCATTTCACAATGTTGGCGATGTAGACCTGTTCGCGCTTGAGTCCCATCGCAACAATCATGTTGTTCAGCAACTGGCCGGCGCGTCCGACAAACGGCAATCCCTGCGCATCTTCGTCCGCGCCCGGACCTTCGCCGATGAACATCAGCTCGGCGTGAGGATCGCCTGTGCCGAAGACGATTTGCTTGCGTCCCTGCTTCGCCAGCTTGCAGCGCTGGCAGTTGGGACCGATGTCGTCGAGGATGACGCGGAGTTGGACGTCGCGATCGAGAGTCGTGCTTTGCGATGTCACGAGCGGTTCTTCGATGAGTTCGACCGATGCGATCTCAAGTGACTCTTGGCCTCCGGATGTTTCCCTGCGGTACAACGGACCGACGCCCAGTTCCCGGTAGAACTGGAGGCGTTCGCGGAGCGTGTTGCGGTCGAGGGTCATGGGCGAAGGGTTAGTTTACAACGTAGTGTCGTGTCACGGGATTCGGGGATTCGAAACGAAATGCCGGACATCGGAACAGCGGCAAGCGAAGATCTCTTTCACAGTAGGGGTCCGTCGACCCCGCATCCGCAAATACAGCGGACACTCCGCTCAGGATGACGCATATGAAAAGAGGGTTAGATCGGCCGGTTACTGCCGCGCCTTCTGCAAGGTGGCTGGCCTGGCCTGCCGCAACCGCAGCACTGTTTCCAAAATCTTCGTTGCCACGTCCAGCTTGCTGGCTTCGGGTATTCGCAATTGTGTCATTGACAGTGACGATCGTTACTTCGTTGCGATCGGAGTTGAAGCCTATCTCCGGCCGTGAGACGTCGTTGAGCACGATGGCGTCGACGGCTTTTTTCGTCAGCTTGGCGCGCGCATTCTCCAGGCAATTTTCCGTTTCGGCAGCAAAGCCAATCAGCATTGGCCGGCTCTTCCCCGCTGCCTGACGCAGGCTGCCGAGGTCCGCGAGAATGTCGGCGTTGGGTTCGAGTTGCAGTTCCATGGCGCCGTTGCGCTTGATCTTCTCAGGCGCGAAATTCTTCACGTGATAGTCGGCGACCGCCGCCGCCATGACGATGATGTCGGCCCGCTCCCAGCGATCGAGTACCGCGGTTCGCATCTGCTGGGCGGTCTCGACGAAGACAGTCTCGGCCGCACTCGGCGGCTGCAAAGCGGTCGGCCCGCTCACAAGAATCACCTTGGCGCCGCGGCGCAGCGCAGCTTCCGCCAGGGCATATCCCATCTTGCCGCTGGAGCGGTTGCCCAGATAACGCACGGGATCGATTGGCTCCTGGGTTGGGCCAGCGGTGATCAGTACCGTTTGTCCCGCCAGGTCTTGCGTTACACCGAGCCGCTGCAAAGTCTCGGCGACAATCTGTTCCGGCTCGGCCAGCCGCCCGGCGCCAACCATGCCGCACGCCAGGTAGCCACTTGCCGGCTCGATGATGTGCACGCCGCGCCGGCGCAAGATCTCGAGATTGGCTTTCGTCGCCGCATGCTCCCACATGTTCACGTTCATCGCCGGAGCAATCACAACCGGAGCTTTCGTCGCGAGATATAGAGTGCTGAGGAAATCGCTGGAAATGCCCTGCGCGAATTTCGCGATCGTGTCGGCGGTGGCCGGCGCGACCAGCAGACAGTCGATGGATTGCGCAACCGAAATATGTTCGACAGCGGAGTCCAGGTTGGGCTGCTCGGCCGAGGAGCCGAACATCGAGGTGATAACTTTTTCGCCGGAGAGAGCTGCGAAGGTGAGGGGCCGAACAAATTCCTGCGCGGCGGCGGTCATGATGACCTGCACGCGAACTCCGCGATCCTGCAGATGGCGAACGATTTCGGCGGCTTTGTAGGCGGCAATGCCGCCACTGACGCCCAAGGCGATTTTCATGTTGAGCCTCGGCTGTTCTCCGTCAAACCGGCGGTAGAATGCCACGAACTACTCTTGAGATGCCCGCCGCGGTCGAGTGATTCAAGCCACGGCAGAAGCAGATCCCTCGTTGGGCTGAAGCCCTCCTCGGGATGAAAATTCTTACACATTAGCGGACGCGAACCTGACGGCCCGCTCTACCAGCATCCTCTAGTCGTCGGCTTCGCCGCCCACCCGCTCATCGCTCATGTCGGGCATTGCTTCCATGGCACTGGCGGCGCCGGTTGCCGGAATCTCCCACTTCACTTTGCCCGCCTGAACTTCTTCTTCGGCGATGCGGCACGGCTTGCGCGAGTGCGGCTCGACTGCCGGACGAGCTCCGTTCTGAATCTGACGAGCGCGGCGGGCTGCCACCAGGACATAACGATAATTGCTATCGAAGCCTTCAATCAGTTTCATAAATCACTCCGTGACGGTGGGAGATCGGGATCGAATGTCGCCAGAATCGATTCGACTTGCTGCATCATGTTATGCCGCAGGGCGCGATCAGCGACTGCCAACATTTGCTGGTCCTTGGAAGTCAGAGCCGCGTGGGAGCGTTTCAGCCGCTCAGCTTCCACGATCGACGTCAGGATATCAATCGATTCCTCCAGCCGATCATTCACCAGAATATAGTCGTACTGGCAGAAATTCTCAATCTCGTGGGAGGCGGTGGTAAGCCGCCGCTGAATGATGCTCTCAGTATTGAAGAGCCGCGCACCATCGCCCATCAATTGCTTCTGCAGGTTGTCGTCGGCTTCGGCCCGGCGGCGCAGGCGGCGCTCCAATTCTTCGCGCGAGGGCGGCAAAACAAAAATCGATACTGCCTCCGGCTCTTTGGTCTTCACTTGCGCCGCGCCCTGGACGTCGATGTCGAGAAGCAGATCGTGGCCCCGGCTGGCGGCTTCGCGACGGAACCGTTTTGCGGTGCCGTAATAGTTGCCGAAGACCTCAGCCCACTCCAGAAACTCGTCTTCCTGCATCATGCGCTCGAATTCTTCCCGGCTGATGAAGAAGTACTCGCGCCCCGACTGCTCGCTGCCGCGCGGCGGCCGCGTGGTGTAGCTGATGGAGAACTCGAGATTGGGAACGATGCGTCGAACCTCATTGGTCAGAGTTGACTTACCCGAGCCCGACGGCGCTGAGATGATGAAGATGATTCCACTCATTCGAGGTTCTGCACCTGTTCGCGGGCCTTTTCGATCTCCGACTTCATGGACAGCCCCAACTCGGTCATCCGCAGGGCGTCGCCGGCAACTCCCGTGGTCTTCGACATCAGCGTATTGGCCTCGCGGTTCATCTCCTGCAACAGGAAGTCCAGTTTTTTGCCGACTTCACCGCCGCCATCCAGCAGCGACAGAAAGTGCTGGATGTGATTTTTCATGCGCACCAGTTCTTCCTGGATGTCGCTGCGCTCGGCCAGAATGGCAGCTTCCTGCAGGATGCGTTCCTGGTCGATGTGACCTCCCAGCAACTCCTGCATGCGCCCCTGCAACTTTTCCTGGTACGCCTTCAGCACCCGTCCTCGAAGCTGGTCAACTTCATGCGTGGCGGAAGAGAGATGCGTCATGCGGGCGCGCAATTCTGTAACGGCGCCGCGGCCTTCTTCCTCGCGCATGTGGTTCAGCCGCTCAATACAGTCTTCCAGCGCCGACGTCACCTGCTTCTCCAGGACGGTCATGCTGTCCCCGTTCTCGACCGCGTTAAGAGCACCCGGCAACTTCAAGACCGCGTTGAGATCGGGCTCTGCACTCACGCCAAACTCCTCGGCGACTTCGCGGAAGGTGCGCAGGTAACCGCCGACCAACTCGCGATTCACGGCAAATCCGGCGCCGCCGGTACGTTCCACGCTGATGGTGACTTCCAAATGGCCGCGATGCAGCCGCTCTTTCAGCACGCGACGCACCTTCATCTCTACCGGATCCAATTCCGAAGGCATCCGCAAGTGCAGATCGAGGAAGCGATGATTGACAGATTTCAGGCTCAGCGCCAACGTAAGTTCGTCACTCACGTGGGCTTTCACCTGCGCGTAACCGGTCATGGATCGGATATTCATTGGCGCAACCTACTCCGTCCCGGAAGCTGTCTCGACATCCTCGAACTGCAGATCATACAACCGGCGATAGGTGCCGGCGCGGCCCAACAGGCACTCGTGGGAGCCTTCATCGGTAATCATGCCGTTTTCCAGCACCAGGATGCGGTCGGCGCGACGCACGGTTGACAGCCGATGGGCAATCACAAACACCGTACGGCCCTGCATCAGGTTTTGCAATGCCGATTGCACAAGAGATTCGCTTTCGGTATCAAGAGCGGAAGTGGCTTCGTCCAGAATCAGGATTGGTGCGTTCTTCAGGATGGCGCGCGCAATGGACAGCCGCTGACGCTCGCCGCCGCTCAGTCGTAAGCCACGTTCGCCAACCACGGAGTCATAGCCATTCGGCAACTGCATGATGAAGTCGTGCGCCAATGCGGCGCGCGCAGCCTCTTCCACCAATTGCGGCGAAATCTCGGGATGTCCGTAAGCGATGTTATTGCGCACGGTGTCGTTGAAGAGGATGGTGTCTTGGGTGACGATTGCGATTTGCGAGCGCAGAGAAGCGATGGTCAGATCGCGAACATCATGCCCGTCAATGACCAGCCGCCCGCGGCTAACGTCGAAGAAGCGCGGCAGCAGATGTACCAGCGTGGTCTTGCCTGAGCCGCTGGAACCAACGATGGCAACAACCTCGCCAGGAGCGACGTTCAGGTTGATGTCACGCAGCACTTCGCGCTCGTCGTCAACCTGTCCATAGCCAAAGTACACATGCTCGAAACGGATGCCGCGATGAAAAGGCGCCAGTTTGACTGCGTCGGGCTTCTCGCGAACTTCGTCTTGCGAGTCCAGGAAGCCGAATATCTGCTCGGAAGCGCCCAGAGCCTGCTGAAAATTGTTATTAAATTGACCAAACTTTCGCACCGGCTCATACATCTTGAAGACGGCAATGATGAAGGCGATGAAGAAGCCTTCACTCAGGTAGCCGTGCTTGATGCTGTCGCGGCCCAGCAGGATCAGCAGCGCGATGGCGATGGCGCCAAAGGCATCCATCATGGGCGAATTCAGCGCGAACGCCGCGGCCGAACGCAGGTTGGCCTTGAACAGACGCCGCGCAGCCTCGCGGAAACGCCGCATCTCCCAGGCCTCCATACAGAAAGCCTTTACGATGCGGATCCCGGTGATGGTCTCGTGCAGAAGGTTATTGATTTCGGCGAGTTTGTCCTGGCCCTTGCGAGTCGTCTTGCGGACTCGCCGGCCTACTCGGCTGGCGGAAGCAATAATGAACGGCACGAAGATGAGCAGCACCCAGGTCAGGTGCCGGCCCAAGCCGATGACAGCCGCTCCGATGAAGATGAAGGTAAAGAACTGCTGCAGGAACTCCGCCAGCACGCTCGACATGGCGAACTGCACGCGCTCTACGTCATTCACAATCGCCGACAGCAATGTGCCGGTCGAATACTGTTGAAAAAATCCAACCGAGCGGCGCAGGGTGGCGCGATGAAGTTCGTTGCGCATGTCGGTGACCATGCCGAAGCCCGCGTAGTTCGCCAGATAGGTGCCCGCATAGTCGAATATGCCCTTCAGGATGGTGGAGAAGATCAGGGCGAAGGCGACGACCGACCAGACATTGTGCAGGTGCTGAGGAGCAAACGAGCGTAGATCAAGGTGATGCCCGAAGAGCGGAACCGGTAACAGGGGAAGCGCGCGGGTCTGCGATGACGGATTGAGTACCTGATCGAGGATAGGACCGATCAGCAGCAAGCGAAATGCGTCCAACAGTCCGACCAGCGCCATGGAGATTACCGAGGCGAGCAGGTAGAACCAATAAGGCTTGAAATACCGGAGGAGGCGGCTCAGTCGACGCATATTCTCCGCGGATTGCGGCCATGCGCCAGGGGATCCGGCGCAGCCCAGAACGCATTCAGACGAATCGGGTGCAAGTGTCGATTCTACTGGATTTGCCGGGGCGAGGGTAGCACCTGCAACCACCGTGGCGCACCCGGTTTCGTCACTCCAGTTCCGCTGCTTTCGCGTAAACTATAGAGTTTTGTGTATTGTTTTGGCTACGATAGGAGATCTGCTTGCTTAAACTGGCGCCCCTCGCGCTGACGCTTCTCGTCGCCGTTTCCGTTTTTTCGCAGACCACGAACCCGGCCTCGACCCGTCCGCCGGTCAGTAAGTCTCCGTCCCCGCAAATCGCAGGATTGCCCTCTGCCGCCGAGCAGGCAATGACAAGTGTCGAAGCGCAGCGCATCCGTGCGCATGTTAAGTTCCTGGCGAGCGATCTTCTGGAAGGCCGCGGAACCGGCCAACGCGGTGGAGACATCGCCGCAGAGTATATCGCCACGCAGTTCGCCTCATATGGATTGAAACCGGCGGGAGATGACGGCGGCTACATGCAAAAGGTGCCGCTGAATGGTATCGCGACGCAGGATGACTCGACGGTCAGCCTGGTGCCGGGTAGTGGAGCTGCTCTCGATCTGGTCTACCGGAAAGACTTCGTCGCCACTGACGAAACCGGCAAAACCCGCGACGATCTTGACACCGACATTGTGTGGATTGGTTATGGCATCGACGCGCCGGAGTTCAATTGGAACGATTACAAAGATCGTAAACGTGAAGGGCAAGGTGCTGCTCATGCTGGTGAATGAGCCGCCGTCCGAGGATCCAAAGTTTTTTGGCGGCAAGGCCCTCACCTACTACGGACGCTGGACCTACAAATACGAAGAAGCGGCGCGCCAGGGTGCGGCCGGCGTCATCTTGATTCACAAAACTTCCATGGCCAGCTACGGCTGGGACGTGGTGCGCAATTCGTGGTCGGGGGAGCGCTCGTTTCTGCGCGATGATTCCGACCAGAAGCTGGCGCTGGCCGGATGGATCCAGTTGGAGGTCGCGCGCAGGTTTGCCCAGGCCTGCGGCATGAACCTCGATCGGATGATTGAGTCGGCCGGCAAGCGCGGATTTCGACCTGTCGTGCTGCCTGCGAAATTAAAAGCCACGATGGTCAGCAAGGTTCGACACTTCGATTCCAGCAACGTTATCGCGATGCTGCCCGGGTTCCGACCCCAAGCTGAAAGACCAGGCTGTGTTTTACAGCGCGCACTACGATCATCTGGGCATCGTGCCCGGCATGGCCGGCGACAACATCTACAACGGCGCGCAGGACAACGCCACCGGCTGCGGCATTCTGCTGGAGATTGCGCGCGCTTTCGCCGGCACCAAGCCGTCGCCGAAGCGCTCCATTTACTTCGCGGCCGTGACCGCTGAGGAACAAGGGTTGCTGGGCTCGGAGTATCTCGGGAAGCATCCGCCGCTGCCAGCGAAAGATATTTCGCTGGCGCTGAATTACGACGACGTGCCGCCACTGGGCCTTCCGCAGGAGTTGAACGTTGCCGGCGCGGAACGCACCAGCTTTTACCCCATGGTGGAGCGCATGGCCGCCAGCTTTAATTTGACGATCGTTCCCGACGCCCAGCCTGCTGCCGGACATTACTATCGCTCTGATCATTTCAGCTTCGCCCGCGTGGGAATTCCTTCATTCTCCATCGACGAGGGAGACCTCTATCGCGGACACGACCGCCAATGGGGATCACAGCAAGCTGAGGAGTACGTCACCAAGCACTACCACCAGCCGAGTGACGAATATCATTCGGACATGGATTTTCGCGGTGACGCCGTGATGGCGCGCTTTGGGATCGCGCTGGGCTGGGAGGCGGCCAGTCAGTCGACGCTGGTTGGCTGGAAGTCTGGAGATGAGTTCGAGAAAGCCCGCACAGCCAGCGGCAGCCAGTAGTGGCCTAGGCCCGGGGGCTGAAATCCGAACCACGGTCGCCGCATTCCAATTCCGAGCCGTCCTACTACTCACTTCTCAACTTTGATATTCAAGTTAAGATTTCCGTCCACTAGTTCAGCACATGCAAAAGGGCGGCCACTCAGGCCGCCCAATACCAACCACCGCTCGATTAAAGCTATTGCGTTATCGTCTTTACCTCATCGCCGATCTTGAAGCCCGAGCCTGACACCGCGGTACCCACGGCCGAGCCTTCATCCACATCGGTGAGTTTGATGACGCCTACGTCGGCGGTCATCTTGCGCAATGTCTTGCCGGTCGTCGGATCCTTGATTTCCTTGGTAATGCGCTTCACGGTCAGCTGATCGCCGACCTTCAGCCCTGCCCTGGATCCGATGTTCAGCACGATCTGTCCACCGTCCACCGAAGCGACGACGCCTTCCACGCTGATGGTGCGCGTGACCAGCTTAGGCGCATCCGCGACCAGGCCTTCACTCATCTGGGTGACGGCCGCGTTCACCGCTTCACCGAGAATCGTCTGCTGGAAGTCGCTGCTGCCGAAATCCACGGCGCCGCCGCCCCAGCCATGCCAGTCGCCCCCGCCGCCGAGCAGCGACGTGCTCTCACGCGACGACTCGCCCTTGCCGTCAGCGACACCCATGATCTCGGCGGTGTCGATATTCACCAGGCGGGCGTCGACCACGACCACGGCCTTGCTCTTCTTGTGGCTGAAGCCGCCGACACCGAAGCCTCCCCATCCGCCGCCTCCGCCGCCGATGTTGGTGTTCTTGTTGTCATAACCAAACTGCGTAACGCTGCCGACGATGATGGCGTCCACGCCAAGCAGACGGCCGATCTTGGCTGCCGAGTTCGCATCCGCGCGGTCGCTGTTGGAGAAATTCTGTTCTCCCAGGATCTTGTCCATGGCTTTGCGCTCGATCACCGAGTAGGTTCCGTCCTGTACCAGGTGGCGTACCAGCAGGTCGGAGATGCCCTTGCCCACATCGACATTCGTGCCGAATGCGGCAGCCGAGGCGCTTTGTACGGTGGCGTAATCGAAATCGAAAATGGCGACACGCTTCTTGCGCCCTCCGGGGGGCGGCGTCGTAGCGGTTTGTGCAGCTAGTGACGGGACGAACGAAGCGAGCAACAAGAGTGACAACAGGACCCGACGCATACACGAATCTCCCTGAGGTTGAAAATTCCGAACTGAGATACGAATTGGGACCTAGGCTGGCGGAGCGTTCCAACCACCGGCGCAACAGTCCTTCGGGTCGACCCGAAGGCCCCGGGATCTGCGATCGCCCCGGGACGGCCGCGCTAGCTTGCGGACGTACGCCTGCAATTTTTTAAACAGCGATATGGTACACCCACTTTGTCCAAATAGCGTGAGATTTGTAGCAGAGAAATGTCGAAAAGCGGTTGAATCGGAACGAGTTCCGCTTATGACCCTGCGAAGGTGACAAGCTCGGCGTGGCGCATTAGTCTCGTGTGATGGCGAAACCCGTCCCCCTCGGAACGCGCGCCGTGCTCGAACGCCGCGTCGAATTCCAACACACTCTGAGCGCATGGAAACCGGAACTGCCTCCGGTTCTATCGACACCCTACATGATCGGCTGGATGGAGGCCGCCGGCTTCGAGGCGCTGCTCCCCTTCTGCGAAGAGGGCGAAGTCACGGTTGGCACGGCGATCAACGTCAACCACCGCGCCCCGACCGGCATCGGTGTCAACGTCACCTGCGAGGCGGTGCTGGAGTCCATCGCAGGCCAGTTCCTCACCTTTCGTGTGAGCGCGCACAATGGGAAAGAAGTAATCGGCTACGGCACCATCGGACGCGCCTTCGTCAACGTGACTAAGTTTCGGGAGAAACACGAAAGCTCCGCCGCGGCAACCGAAGTTTGAACAGCTTATCTCTAGAGATGGACAACACCCGCATCGTCGAATTGCTGCGGCCGTTCACCGCTGAGAAGGGACCTTCCCCCGAGCTGGTCGAGCAGTTGCGTTCCTACCTCGAGCTTTTGCTGAGATGGAACCAGCGCGTCAACCTGACTGCGGTTCGCGCTCCGGAGCAGATCGTCACGCGCCACTTCGGCGAGTCGCTATTCGCCGCCGGGATTTTGTTTCGCAGGGACGAAGCGCGTTCGCTCAGCGTCGCCGATGTCGGATCGGGCGCAGGATTTCCGGGGGTTCCCCTGAAGCTTTGGGCGCCACATGTGCGGCTGACGCTCATCGAATCGCACAACAAAAAAGCCACATTCCTCCGCGAGGTTATTCGGACATTGATCCTGGAGCAGGCCGAGGTTTTTATCGGGCGTGCTGAAGAATGGGGAAAGGTGGCGGACCTTGTGACCATGCGCGCCGTGGAAAAGTTCGAACGAGCGCTGCCGGTTGCCGCCGGCCTGGTCGCTCCCGGCGGAAGACTTTGCCTGCTGATCGGCGCAAATCAGTTCGACAGCGCTCGCAAGCTTGTCGGCAGGAACTGGCACTGGCACGATCCCGTCGCCATTCCGCTAAGCGAAGATCGCGTCGTCGTCGTCGCCGTCAGGGAATAACTCGCTACGTCAAATGCCCTAGCCTGCTGCGCAGGGGCCAAGTGATATCAGCTATACTCGTCGCGACTCTCTGGGGGATTCGTGGCTTCCATCGGTGCTGAAACACAGGTTGCGGCTCAGTCGCAGGCCAACTTTTTTACAAGAGATTCAGTTTTGCGGACCGTCGTATTGTGCCTGCTGCTTGCGGTGGTGACGATTGCGGTCTACTCGCCGGTCAACAACCATCCCTTCGTCAACATCGACGACCCCAAGTACGTCACTGAAAATCCGCACATCAAAGACGGGCTGAATCTGAGCGTCGCTGTCTGGGCCGTCACACACGGATACGCCGCCAACTGGCACCCGCTCACCTGGATGTCCCACGCCCTCGACATTCAGATGTTTGGCTTCGATCCGGCCGGCCATCATGACGAAAACGTCTTCTTTCACGCCGTCGATGCCATCCTGCTCTTCCTGGTGCTGCGGCGCGCGACCGGATACAACTGGCGCAGTTTCATGGTAGCGGCGCTCTTCGCGCTGCATCCGTTGAACGTTGAATCCGTTGCCTGGATCGCCGAGCGCAAAACTCTGCTCAGCACATTCTTCTGTCTGCTCGCTCTCGGCGCGTACCGCTGGTACGCCAGCAAACCGAGCGTGATGCGTTACGTCGTCATGGCCGGACTGTTCGTGCTGGGGCTGATGAGTAAGCCGCAGATCATCATGCTTCCGCTGGTGCTGTTGCTGTGGGATTACTGGCCGCTGCAGCGGATGTTGGCCGAGGATCGTCAGCCATTGCCCGGCGTCGAAGAGGTTCCGTCGAAAACCCTGGGCTGGCTGATCAAGGAGAAGATCCCGCTCTTCTTCATCTGCATCGTGGATGCCGGTATGACGTTGATCGCGCAGCACGTCACCGGCGGAGCGCAGCCGTTCACGCTCTGGATCAGGATGGAGAACGCGTTCGTTTCCTATACGCGCTATATCCAGAAGGCGTTCTGGCCCGCGAACCTGGCGCTGTATTACCCGCATCCCGGACGGACGCTACACTGGTGGCAAGTCGGCGCGTCCATTGTCACATTGCTGCTGATCACAGTCGTCGCCGTGCGCGCTCGCAAACACCGCTACCTCATTGTGGGATGGCTGTGGTTCCTGATCATGCTGGTCCCAATGATCGGCCTGGTACAGGCCGACGTGCAGGGCATGGCCGACCGCTACGCCTACACGTCGTTCATCGGACTGTTCATCATGCTTTGCTGGGGCCTGAGTGATTTTGTCGCGGATCGGCATCTGCCGCGAGCCTTGCTGCCGGCCGTCAGCGTACTGGCTCTGATTGCCCTGGCCGCAGTGACGTGGCGCCAGATTGGATACTGGCAGGACAACGTAACGTTATGGGCGCACTCGGCCGAAGTCACCACGGGCAATTGGAAAGCCGAATATCTTCTCGGCGTTTCACAGGACACTGCCGGATTGCACGATGCCGCGGCGCAAAGTTATCTTCGGGCGGCAGCCATCAATCCAACCGACCCATTTATCAACCTGAACATCGCTTCGTACGAGCAGACCCACCACAACCTGCCGCTCGCCATCGAGTACTACAAGAAAGTATTGCCGCAAGCGTGGAACTCAGATCAGAAGACCCAGGTGCTGACCAACATGGCGGCAGCCTATCGCCAGATGGGCGATTACACCGCGGCAAACGACTGCATGGCGAAGCTGACGGCGCTGCCACAGCGCAAAGTGGATTGGCAGGGTAACTGGTGGGAGCAGATCATGCCCACGATTAAGCAGTTTCTGCACATAGGCGGCAACTCACAGGGATAACTGCCGCTCGCAATCTCAGTTCATGCTGCTGCGCACGTTGACCAGCACCTGATCAGCGGAATCGATTCGGATCAGTCCGAAGCGTGGATATTCCAGATCGAGAATGACATACAGCGTGCACGACATGATGACAGCGTAGACCACCATGTGCATCAAGCTGCGTTTTTTGCTGCCCGCCATGCCGTAGCCGGCCAGCAGCGAAGTGGCCATTACCAGCAGGGCGAGGCCGTAAAAGACTACCTCCGGCGGATGCGTTTGCTGCGCCACCAGGCGCGTCGTGGAAATGTCGATCATGTCGTTCATCGAAGAGAGCACGAGCGTAGTGACCGCCGGCGAACTTTGTTGCTGACAGGCAGCAACGGCCGCGTTCCAGATCCTGGTCTGCAGGTCGGTGGATTGTTGAAAATCCCGGAGGGCCGCTTCATAGTCCTTGCTAACTACGCGGAAGATCGCGGAGCCGCAGATCGAGATAGTCTCGAAAATCCTGCCGCAGAGCAGGCTGCGCCGCCGCCGGCAATAGATCGATGCGCAAGGTAGGCCGTGCCGATGGCGTTGGCCTCGCGCCCAATCATCTCGCGGCGCCCATCGAATCGGGTGGCGGCGCCGGAGAAGGTGAAAGCAATCAACAATCCCATCAGGCCGAAAACGGCGCCTTCAAGAGCGCCAAGCCCGCTGCTGGAGCCCTCCGGATCGACTTCGCCGGCGATGGATGCCGATGCGCCGCCCGACTTCCAGGAGGACAAAAATCGCCAGCAATAAGCCGCCGGCAAGAAACCAGAAATCGATAGCTTTAACCATAGGTGTGTCTAGTTTCACACACCCATCGTACTTGACGATCTCGAAAGTTGAGCAAGGCTATCTCGAACCGCGTGCCCGACTGGGACCTTTCGGGGAAGGAAGGCAGACTCAGACTAGCAGGAATCGCCGCTGGACTGGCCACGGCCCTGAATCTCGATGTAGACGTTGATTAGCGACACCGCGGCGGGCGTCACCCCGGGAATGCGGCTGGCCTGTCCCGAGCGTGCGTGGCCGAACACGCGACAGCTTCTCGTTCATCTCGCGCGAGAGACCGGAAACTTTGCCGTAGTCGAACCAGTCGGGGATCGTGCGCTGCTCCGACCTCTTCAGACGCTCGATGGCCTTGGTCTGCTGATCGAGATAGCCGGCATACTTGATCTCGGTTTCAACGGACTTCAGCTCGTTGCGGATCTCCGCCGAGAGGCGGAAATCGGTTGTCGGTTGTCCATTGTCGGTTGTCAGTGACACGCCGGCAGCGGCAGTCACTGCACAACCGTTAGAGCTTGCCATCCCGACCGAGGACTGTTCCTCGCTTGAAATTGTCATCCCGAGGGAGGACTTTAGTCCGATTCGAGGGACCTGCTGTTCGTCGGCAGCGGAAGCACTCCATGGACAGCGCTTCGCAATGTAGCGGTCCTTCGACTGCGCTCCTTGCGCTCGTTTCGCTCAGGATGACACCATTTCCAATCTCCCCTAACCCCTGCCCCCTAACCCCTCGTTCGAAGAACTCCGGCATCAGCTTCGAAAGCACCGGCGCCAGCATCTCGATCTGCACCTCAGGACGCTTCAACAATTGCGCCAAGCGTCGACCCTGCAGCCTTCGCCTCTCTCAGCAATGACACCGTGACATCGCCTTCACCGACAGCCGACAGCTGGTAGCCGATAGCCTCTTCACTCACCCGCGTCTTCTCCAGCAGTTCACGCATCTTCTTCGTGCGCTCCTGCTTGGCGAGATGGTCAGCCCAGGCAGCGTCGTTGATCAGTCCCACCCGACGGCCGTGCGGCGTCAGCCGGCGGTCGGCGTTGTCGATGCGCAGGTGCAGACGAAATTCCGCGCGCGACGTGAACATGCGATACGGCTCGTTAGTTCCCTTGCTGATCAGGTCGTCGATCAGAATCGCCGTGTATGCCTCGGTACGATCGAGAATCAGGGGCGGCTCGCCCTTCACCTTCAGTGCGGCGTTGATGCCGGCCATCAGTCCCTGGCACGCCGCTTCTTCATAGCCGCTGGTGCCGTTGATCTGACCTGCGAGATAATAGCCGCTCGATCTTCTTCGTCTCCAGCGTGCGCTCAAGCTCGGTGGGATCGATGGAGTCGTACTCGATGGCGTAGCCCGGCCGCAGCATCTCCGCATTCTCGAGGCCCGGCGATCGACTTGATGATCGCCAGCTGCACCTCGATCGGCAGCGACGTGCTCATGCCGTTGACGTAGATCTCGTGCGTATTCAGTCCTTCCGGCTCAAGGAAGAGCTGGTGCGACTTCCTTGTCGGGGAACTTGACGATCTTGTCTTCGATCGACGGACAATAGCGCGGGCCAATCGATTGAATCTGCCCGCTGTACATGGGCGAGCGGTGCACGTTCTCGCGGATGATGCGATGCGTCTCCGGCGTGGTGAACGCGATGTAGCACGGCACCTGCGTGTCGTGATGCGCAACCCGCTTCGTGCGGAAGCTGAACGGAGTGGGATCTTCGTCGCCCGGCTGCACGGTGAACTTCGACCAGTCGATGCTGCGGCCGTCGAGACCGCGGCGGCGTGCCGGTCTTCAAGCGGCAGCCGCGCAGGCCAAGCTTCTTCAGCGCTTCGCCCAGCAGCACCGCGGGCGGCTCGCCGCTGCGGCCCGCAGGATACTGCTCTTCGCCGCAATGGATTAGGCCGTTAAGAAACGTTCCGGTGGTGATGATGACGGCCTGCGCACCAACGGTGCGGCCATCGCGCAGCTTGATACCACGAACGACGCGCTTTTCGCCGTTCGCTCGTTCGCTCTTCGCCTAGAGCTGGCCAAATCAGAATTGTCATCCCGAGCGGAGCGCAGCCGAGTCGAGGGATCTGCTGTCTCTGCATCGGACGCAGCGCCGCCAGAGGCGGCTGCCCGCGTGTTTAACGAACCGTTGTCAACATTACCGGCTACCGGCCACTGATCACTGATCACTAAGTCCGCCACTTCCGCCTGCTTGATGTGCAGGTTCGGCTCGGACTCCAGCACCTCGCGCATCTTCACGCCGGTACTGCTGCTTGTCGCACTGCGCACGCGGAGACCATACGGCCGGCCCGCGCGACGTATTCAGCAGCCGGAACTGGATGCCGACTGCGTCCGTCACCTCGCCCATGATGCCGCCGAGGGCATCGACCTCGCGCACCAGGTGTCCCTTGGCAATGCCGCCGACCGCCGGATTGCACGACATCTGCGCGATGAGATCGACGTTAAGCGTGAACAGCGCGGTCCTCAGGCCCATGCGCGCAGCGGCCATCGCGGCCTCGCAACCGGCATGGCCGGCGCCGACAACTACGACGTCATAGGTTTCTGTGAAGTTCGTGCGACAAAAGAAAGCTTCCCCACTGGACCGACGAACGCGGTCGATACTTTGATTTTAGCAACTTGATACGCCACGAAGCTGATATTCTCTGTTGTTTCTGGATCCCTCGACTATGCGCTACTCCCATCGTCGTATTCCTTGCCGCCATTTTTCTCCTCCCAATTTCTGCTAACCGCTCAGGACGCTGCTTCAATCACAAAACTTCGCCTCGCGCGTACTGCAAAAGCTCGCCGACAGCGGAGACCCAGCGGCGCAAAACGAACTAGGGGTGCGTTACCGCGTTGGAACGGATGTAGATAAGGACCCGGCAAAGGCGGTTCCGTGGTTTCTAAAGGCTGCCAAGCAAGGATATGCAAAGGCGTACTTCAATCTGGGCGCGGCCTATTACAACGGTGACGGCGTCGCAGTGAACGATCGCGACTCGTGCGTGTGGTTCATGCTCTCGGCCGATGCAGGGGACGAGCGTGGACAAGAAGCGCTGACACGAAACCGCCAGGAGCTGTCGCCTGCGCGAGATGAAGCCTTGCGAGCTGATGGCTGCGACGGCGTATCTCACCGGCGACCTGGTCAAACAGGACTATGCGAAGGCGATGCAAGCTTACGTGAAGCTCGCCAACACTGGTGACGGGCGCCGCACGCGAAAAGCTCGCGTACATGTATGACCGCGGCATGGGAGTGTCGAAGGACGAGCAACAAAGTTTCGATTGGCTGAAGCGCGTCCGCAGATGCCAATTACGTCCCGGCGATCTTCGAACTTGGCTATGCATGCGAGACCGGCAACGATTCGCCGATCGATCTGGACAAAGCCAAGAAAGCTCTACGAAAAGGCGGCAAATCGCGGTAGCGCTGAAGCGACCATCGCGTTGGGCAAGATGCCGAGCAGGGGCGCGGCGTAAAACTCGACCGCCAGGAAGCCCTGGCGTACTACATCGTGGCGTGGGATTTGGGAGCGCCGAAGCAAAGCCTTTAGCGGAAAATCTTTCGGCGCAGCTTCACTCCGAAACAGACGGCGTCGGCTAAACAGGAGGCAGGAAGAATCAGCGCCAAATTCGGGCATCCGTCGTACTGCTGGTGAAGTAATCCTAACTCAACCCTGACCCGTCTTGTCCCGGCCGTTCCTCCTCCCGTATAGTGTTCTCACGTTTTCCGGCCTAAATTTTTTGTGGGGTGAATCATGGAATTGCAAGCTTTTCTGACCGCGCTCGAAGAGCGCATCGCCCGTTACGACCTGCTCTGCCATCCGTATTACAAGGCGTGGACTGCCGGTGAACTGACGCGTGAAGATCTGCGCGAGTACTGCCGCCGACTACTACCACCATGTCGCCGCGTTTCCGGCTTACCTGAGCGCGCTGCACTCGCGCCTGGAAGACGGCGAGCAGCGCCGCGCCGTGCTGCGCAACCTTTGCGGCGAGGAGATCGAAGGACGTCCGCACAGCGAGCTGTGGCTCGACTTTGCCGAGGGCATGGGCGCCGATCGCCAGGAAGTTCGCGAGCGCGAGCCGCTGGCGGAGGTGAAGGAAGTGATCGCCGAGTTCCAGCGCGTTGCGCGCGAGGGCTCAACCGCCGAAGCGCTGGCTGCTTTTTACGCCTACGAGTCGCAGGTTCCGCGCGTGGCGAAAGAAAAAGCCGACGGACTGGCGCAGCGTTACGGCGCCGATGCAAAGACCTGCGGCTACTTCAAGCTGCATCAGTTTGCCGACGTCGAGCATTCGCACGTATGGCGCGAACTGCTGAGCGCCGAAGTGACCGCGAATCCCGAGCAGGCCGAAGCGGCACTGAATGCAGCGGAGAAGGCGGCGCAGTCGCTATGGCATGCGCTGGATGGAATGGAAGCTCGCCGCACGGCCGTCGCCGCGTAGGTCGAAAGCTGAAGGAACAAGAGGGTGCCCCATCCAAGCCATCCTTTTGCTTGGGTGGGGCTTTTCGTTGCTCAAACAAAAATCCCCGCCCTAGGCCAAAGCAGACCGACTCGCTTTGCTCGCTCTGGATGACAGAACGGGGCCATCTTTGTTCTTCAACTTGTCGACAGCCTGCTTCGAATTGTGGGAGAGAAACGACGTCGCCGCGATCCGGGAACTACGCCCGCTCGTACGCGTGCTTCAGGTGCAGCTCTTCCAGCGCGTGGTCCTTGGTTGCGATGAATGTCTGCGACTGCGCCAGCAACGCGTCGGTAGCGCGCGCCTGGTCTCCGGCCAGCTCGATCATGCCGCGTGACGCCAGGTCCTTCGCCGCAGCCATCAGCTTGTCCGCCATGCCGGGATCGGCCGCGCCAAGGTACTGCACATCGCAGGGATCGGCAATCAGATACCGGCTGACGTTCGCTGCCGCTTGCCCAGAAGACCTTGCGCGCAACGAACACGCCAATCTCTTCCGGCTTCACGGTCGCAAAGGTGAAGTGCTTATCGCGAATGCTGTAGCAGCGGCTTGAAACGGGAACCGGCTGGCGCTTGCCCGACTTCAGCAACTCGAGTTGCTTGATGTCGAGCGCCTTGCGCGCCGTGTTCACCGACACCCAGAAGGCCAGGTCGCCGTCGAGCGCAGGCAGGGCCTCGCGCACGGTCTGCGCCAGATTCAAAGCGATGTCGGCATGCAAGCGGCCCGCCATCGTTCAAGCTGAGCCGGCCGTGCAGCACGTACCAGTCGCTGCCGCCATCGGAACGATGAAACGGCCATTCCAATGCAATACGCACGGGCAGGCCGTGCAGCGTAACTCCGGTATAAGTTTTTTCTGCCATGGGAAGTCAGGTGAGCCGGGCTCGCTCACAGCAGTCGGGCGATAGGCCGACGCTGAGAACAATTATGCCGCAGGAAGGGCCGGAGTTGGTAGGTTGACCATCCTCGACTTACTGGCAGGTGACGTTGAACTTCAGCGACGACTGCGCCTGCATGCCGGGCTTAAAGATCGTGGTACCGCCGGTGGTGATCGGCTGATTGTTCTGGCTGGTGATGATGCGCGAGGTTTGCCACGACATCTGCGGCGCATCGTTCGGATGATGGATGCAGCTTACTTCCCACAGCGAGTCATCGCTGGCAACGGGCATGCTCCAGCCTTTGCACTCGGGACGCCAGCGAGTTCCGTAATTTCCAACCGAAGCCCACGTGTAGAAAAGGTAGGTGTCGGAGGAGCGACACGAAGGCGTCGCCGGCAATGTCGAGCCTGTACTTTTCGGCCCAAGTATCTTGCACGATGTGCTGCGGATGACGACTTTGGGAGCCGCCTTGTCCACGGCGGCGTTGTTTGCCGGATTATTGTCAGCCGGAGTTTTTGCGGGCGCAGTTTTATCGGCGTTGGCCTTTTCGGCTGCAGCTTTGTCGGCGGCAGCTTTTTCGGCGGCAGCTTTCAGGGCGACTTGCTTGGCCGCGGCCCGTTGAACGGCTCGTGTCTTCGCCCAATCTTCATCTTCGCTCTTGGCGGCAGTAGCGGTCGAGGGTGTAGGCGTTTCGGTCGGCGGCGGCAGATCGGAGACCAGCAGATCGATCTTGCCGTTGAGCTTTGACCATCTCTCCCGCCTGCGGGAACTGCTGCAGGATGGTGTCGCGAGTCGACGCCCACCCGCGCCTGCCGCTGCACATCGCCCACAACGAGCTGATGTTCGGCCAGCGTGTGCAGAGCGTTGTCCAGCGTCTGACCGGTAATCGTGGGAACTTCGACCTGCGCCGTGGCTCCCGAAACCACCAGATCGACTACCGTGCCGCTCTTCACTCGCTCGTCGGACGGAGGATACTGGCTGAGTACGACATTGGGATCGACAGTTGAATCCTGGCGCACCGTGGTCTGGCCAACTTTCAGGTGCGAGCCTGCAGCTTGGAAGTAGCCAACTGCGATCGTGTCGCCCCGAAGGTCGGGAACGGTGACGTGCCGGTTCATGAAGAAGTAAGCACCTGCCGCGAGCCAGCGAGAATACAGACCGCGGCAACGACAACGATCACGAGCGGCTTTTTTCCATCGGACGAAGTGTCGGCTGCCGGGCGAGCTGGCGGCGTGCCGGGTGCAGGTCGGCGTCGAGTGCTTGACCGGCATTCCCGGTTCCTCCGTCTCCCGTCTCAGGGCTCGGCGTCAGCGGTCCCGTCTTCGGAATCTTCAACTGGCGGCGCAGACCTTCAACCAGGAGTTCCAGGTCCGAGCCCCAGCGCGCATGCGTCAGCTCGACGCAATTGCGATAAGCGAGATCGCGTAGATCGTCGGGCAGATCTTCGGCACGCGGCATCTTGGCGCCGCGCACCAGCACCGGGATGACGGGATGTCGCGGCGCAATGCCGACGCGGTCTCCAGCCGAACGAAGTCGCTTGGATCTTCCAGGCGGCGATGCCCGTCGTCATCTTTCGCATCGACCCAGTTCTTGCCGATGATGGCCAGCAATACGCCGCAGGTGGAAACGCTCTCGTCGATGACTTTGCGGAAGTCACGACCGGCTTCGATCGCGGCAACGTCCATGAAGACGGAGTTTTCGCCGAACTCGGAAACCAGGTCGTCAAACAGGCGACCGGCTTCGCCTTCGGTGTCATTCCGCCGATAACTGATGAAGATTGAGCGCAATCTGATCGGTCCTCGCCCCGGCTGGTGTTGGCTGGCATGAACGTATCCCGATTCCGTGGCGGGGTCAAGGAACAAGACCGTTATCACTACGGGGCACGGAGCACACGGAGTTTTGTTTTGTTATCCATGATTCTCGGTGTCTCTCTGTGCCTCCGTGGTGAAAGCCATCGTGCCCCTGTCGTGAAAACCTGTCAGCGCGCCATTTACAATCGACTCGCATGTCTTTCCGCTTTGAGATCGAGGCTCGCGAGGACAAAGCTCGCGCCGGACGCTTCTTCACGCCGCATGGCGAAGTGCAAACGCCGGTGTTCATGCCGGTCGGCACCGTCGCCACGGTGAAAGGCGTGCCGCAGGACGTGCTGGAAGAACTCGGCGTCCAGATTCTGCTGAACAACACCTATCACCTCTATCTGCGCCCGGGCGTCGAGATGGTGCGCAAGCTCGGCGGCGTGCAGAAGTTCATGGCGTGGAATCAGCCCATCCTCACCGACTCGGGCGGCTTCCAGGTGTTCAGCCTTAGCGATCTGCGCAAGGTGACCGAAGAGGGCGTGATGTTCCGCTCGCACCTCGACGGCTCGTCGCACTTCTTCAGCCCGGAAAGCGCGATGGCGGCGCAGATCGGTCTCGGCGCCGACATCATCATGGCGTTCGACGAGTGCACCGAGCATCCGGCGGAGTACGCGCGAACGCAAGGCGTCGATGGAGATGACGCTGCGCTGGGCCGCGCGCAGTAAGAAGTATTTCGAGGAGCACAAGCACGAGGTGCCGTGGTTTCGCGGACTAAAGTCCGTTCAGAATTTGGGGAAACCGTAACGGCGCAGCTGAGCTGCGCCCCTTCAAAACAAAGGTCAAAATCCCCGCCCTAGCCCAAAGGAGTGCAGAGAAGCAGGTCCCGACTCCGCTCGCTCGGGATGACAGAACGGGCACCCTCGAGGTCGATGACAGTCCGCGCTCATCGCCAGACCAGAAAAGGTCTGTTTCTCCGACAGAAGGTCAAACACAAACACTCTTCGGCATCGTGCAGGGCGGCATGTTTCCCGATCTTCGGCGCGAGTCGGCGCAGCGCACGGTCGAGCTGGACTTTCCCGGGATACGCCATCGGCGGCCTCAGCGTTGGCGAGCCGCGTCCCATGACCTACGAGATGGTCGACAACGCGATCCGCTTTCTTCCCGAAGACAAGCCGCGCTACCTGATGGGCGTGGGCACGCCGGAAGAGATTGTGCACTACGTGGCGCAGGGCGTGGACATGATGGACTGCGTGCTGCCGACGCGCGCGGCGCGCCACGGCCTGCTGTTTACCTCCGAAGGCCGCATCACCATCAAGAATGCGCGCTTCGCGGCCGACGAAGGGCCGCTCGATCCGGCTTGCGGCTGCAAGGTGTGCGCGCGCTATTCGCGCGCCTATCTGCGGCATCTTTATTCGTCCAACGAATTGCTGGCGCAGGTGCTGAACACCGTTCACAACCTGGCCTATTACCTTGACACCATGCGGAAGGTGCGGCAAGCTATACTGCTTAGGGAGTTTGCGAGTTTTCTAGCCGGCGTCCGGCCACCGCATCTAGCCCCCGAATCCACGCCCAGCCGGCTTGGATCGGAATCCTCGAAGATTTGAGCGTTCCCAGGCTAAGTTGCACAAGCAATTTACCGGAGTCGGCGCGAGAATTGCGCCTAAGGGAGTGCCGGTTTCCGGAAAAGCGCGATAAAATAACAGATCAGGGAAAAAACCTTCTGAGAGTCGCGCTGCAGTCTGGCCGAAGCCGAGCAATAGACGACGCACGCACCGCATGGCGGAGTGCGTCAGGTCAGAGATCCTGGTGTTCAGTTGGAAGTCCCCGAACATCCCACAGTGCCCCGGACGCGAGGGATGGAGTATGCCGTTGCCGTAGTCTGCGTTGCGCAGTCGCGGCAGCGTTACAGCGGTTCTCTGGGAAAATTGAGCAGTTGAGTCTGTGCCGCCGAGGCACGACTTCACGAAAGTGAAAATGGTTAGATTGGCAGCTTTGTTCGCTCGGGGGTGGAATCGCCGGTTCCGCGCCCATCCTGATGATGGTTGCGATCTTCGCAATCTTCTATCTTCTACTGATCATGCCGCAGCAGCGCCGCCAGAAAAAGTGGCAGGCCATGCTGTCGCAGATCAAGTCGGGCGACCGGGTCGTCACCAGCGGCGGCCTGACCGGCGTCATCATGTCGGTCAAGGATGATGCCGTCGTGCTGCGACTTCCTCCCGATAACATCAAGATTGAAGTTACCCGTTCCTCGATCGTCACGCTGACGACCGCGGAGGGCGAAAAGTCTTAAGGGTTGCTGTTTCTCATGAACAACAAGAATCTCCTCGCCAAAACAATTCTGATCATCGCGGTGCTGATCGTCTTTGCTGTTCGGCATCATCGGCATCCCCAGCAGCTTTACCGCTGCCGGTCTAAAGGACTCGCTGCAGAAGCGCATCCACCTCGGCCTCGATTTGAAGGGCGGCACGCACCTGATTCTTCAGGTGCAGGTCAATGACGCCATCAACGCCGATACCGATCGCGCCGTCGAACAGCTGAAAGACTCGCTGAAGTCGGCCAACGTCGCTTTCGGCGAGATCTCGAAGCCGAACCCGCAGCAGAATCCTGAAGTGATCGAGATCAAGGGTGTGCCGCCGGAGTCTTCCGGCGAGCTGCGTCGCGTGGTCACCGACAAGTTCGGCGAGTACGATCTGACCTCGGGTGCGCAGAACACCTGGACGGTGACCATGAAGCCGTCGATCGCGACCGACACCGAAGAAAAAAGCGGTGCAGCAGGCGATCGAGACCATCCGCAACCGAATTGACCAGCTGGGCGTCTCCGAGCCGGTGATCCAGGAGCACGGACTGGGCGACTACCAGATCCTGGTGCAACTGCCGGGCGTCGACGATCCGGCGCGCGTGAAGGAGATCATGCAGTCCACCGCCATGCTGGAAATCCGGCAGGCGGTGAACGGCCCTTACGCCAGCGAACAGGCTGCCATGCAGGCCAACAACGGCGTGCTTCCTGCCGACACCATCCTGATGAAGGGCACCAACGGGACGCATGGTCAGGACCAGGGCGCCGACAACGAAGCTTACTGGCTGATCAGCAGGACCGCGGCCGTCAGCGGCGGCGATCTTCGCTCGGCGGATTCCAACCAGGACGAGAATGGCCGTCCCGACGTGAACTTCACCCTGACCGGTGAAGGTGGACGGCGCTTTGCGGCCTTCACCGGCGCACACGTCGGCGACAAGCTGGCGGTCGTGCTCGATGGCCGCGTGAAGTCGGTGGCCACCATCCAGGAGCAGATTCACGATACCGGCCGCATCACCGGCGCGTTCACGTCAGCAGGAGACGCAGGATCTGGCGCTGACGTTGCGTTCGGGCGCGCTGCCCGCGGGCATCAAGTACCTGCAGGAAGTCACGGTCGGTCCGTCGCTGGGCGCCGACTCGATTCGCGCAGGCGTGCGCGCAGCGGTTATCGGCATGGTCGCCGTCATGATCTTCATGCTGATCTACTACCACGCTGCCGGAATCAATGCCGACCTGGCGCTGTTCCTGAACCTGGTCATCCTGCTGGGCTTCCTCGGATTCAGCGGAGCGACGCTCACGCTGCCGGGAATTGCCGGAGTCATCCTGACCGTCGGTATGGGCGTGGATTCGAATGTGCTGATCTTCGAGCGCATTCGCGAAGAACTGCGACACGGCAAGACGCCGTCGTCGGCGGTCGACCAGGGCTTTGCTCACGCCTGGACAACGATTTTCGATACTCACGTCACGACCATCGTCTCGGCCGTCATCCTGTTCCTGTTCGGAACCGGTCCGGTCCGGGGATTTGCCGTGACCCTGAGCGTCGGTCTGCTGGCTAACCTGTTCACCGCGGTCTTCGTTTCACGCGTGATTTTCGAAGCCGTTCTCAACCGCCATCAGCGTGGCGAAGCATTGAGCATTTAAGGGGCTTACGGTGGAGTTATTTCCTAACACCAACATCGACTTTCTGGGCAAGAAATGGTATTTCCTTGCCTTCTCGCTGATCTTCAGCGTTGCCGGAATCTTCTCCATGTTGTTCTGGCACCACATTCCGCTGGGCGTTGAGTTCCGCGGCGGAACGCTGGTCTACGTGAAGTTCGCGCAAACGCCGAACCTCGACCAGATTCGCTCCGACATGAATCGCGCCGGGTCTGCACGATCCCAAGATTCAGCCCTATCGGGCCGCCCGCCAATAACGAAGTGCTGGTTGACCTCGGCATGCAGGAGACCAGCGAAGCGGCGCTCGATCAGGGCAAGAACACGATCATTCGTGCTCTGGAGCCGCAAAACTGCGGCCGCCGGCAAGCAGGACCTGAACAACACCGGCGAGGCCAGCCTGGAGCAGTACCTGATGCAGAAGGACCCCATGCATCTGGGTACGGATGCTCAGCAGCGCTACTCGGCCATCGCCCACCAGATCGACGACTTCCGCAACAAGCAGCGCGGCGGCATTCTCAACTCGGTCGACGAGTTGCGCGGCATTGTCCCGCCGGAAGTTCGTGAGCCAGTTGCAGCAGGACTTCTTCACCTCGAATTTCGTGGTGCGCAACGTGGAGATCGTCGGCCCGCAGGTCGGCTCGCAGTTGCGCCACCAGGCCATCATGGCGACGCTGTACTCGCTGGCCGGCATGCTGGTGTACCTCTGGTTCCGCTTTGAGTTGATTTACGGTGTCGGCGCGGTAGTCGCCTGTTTCCACGACACCATCATCACGGTCGGCTTCTTCTCGCTGCTCGATAAGGAAATCAGCCTGACGGTCATCGCCGCCATCCTGACCCTGATCGGCTACTCGATGAACGACACCATCGTCGTCTTCGACCGAATCCGCGAGAACCTGAAGCTGATGCGCCGCGAATCGCTCTCCGACATCGTCAACAAGAGCATCAACCAGACCCTGAGCCGAACCATCCTGACCTCGGGCCTGACGTTCCTGACGGTGCTCTCGCTGTACGTGTTCGGCGGCGAAGTGCTGCGTCCGTTCTCGCTGGCGCTGGTGATCGGAATTCTGATCGGCACGTACTCGTCGATCGCGATTGCGGCACCAATGCTGGTGGCGTATCAGGATTGGCGCGGCAAGAAGCGCTCGAGCCAAGCTGCGGCGGAGCGGCATGGCTCCGGCCCGCGGCAAGAGCAATGACAAGACGAAAGTCCAGGGTAAAGGCATAAGGCAGCAGCTGCTGATATCGCGCGCCAGCAGCGTTCCCGAGCTGCGGGAAGCTGCCTGACCGGAGCTGTCTCGATTCGGCAACATCCCGATTCCCCGGCTCCGATCTAACCCCTTCTCAAAGCATGGCTTACCCAACCCTGTGCAACCATGGTTGCGGGGTGTATACTGCGGCTCGCCGTCTCCCGGCCGCCATTCTCGTCATCAGTTGCTTCCCGGGCCCAAAAAAATCGTGCGGCTGCTTTGCTTTTGAGGGCACAAATTCCGACAAGTCGGTGTCTAAGTAATCCAGAGAGTTCTTCGGAGAAACAGGTATGTTTGAAGACAGCCTCGTAGAATCGGGAGGCAGACTTAAGACCAAACGTGGGGCGACCACGGTTCTCTCCTTTTTCTTGGAGTTCTTGTTCCTGGGCGTTTTGGTGTTGCTGCCATTGATTTTCACGGAGGCGCTGCCCACCAAACAGCTCATGACGCTGATCACCGCGCCGCCGCCACCGCCTCCTCCTCCACCGCCTCCAGCTGCCGCTCCGGTCGTCGTCAAGAAGATTCAGAGCGAGCTGGACAATGGTCAGTTGCGCACACCGACCGCCATTCCCAAAAAGATTCAGATGATTAAGGAAGACGAGCCGCCACCGTCCGCTGGCCCTGCCGGCGTGGTGGGCGGCGTTCCGGGCGGCGTTCCGGGAGGCACCATGGGCGGCGTTCTGGGTAGCGTGATGAGCAGCGTACCGACGGCCGTCCCGAAGGTCGCGACCCCGCAGCGCGTTCGCGTATCGCAGGGCGTTTCGCAGGGCTTGCTGGTCCACAAGGTCACGCCGCAGTATCCACCGCTGGCCAAACAGGCGCGTATTCAGGGCGTAGTCGTGCTGCAGGCCCTGATCGGCAAAGATGGCAGCATTCAGAACCTGCACGTGGTCAGCGGCCATCCCATGCTGACCAATGCGGCCCTGGAAGCAGTGAAGGAATGGAAGTACAAGCCTTATTACCTGAACGGCGAACCGGTCGAGGTGGAAACCACGATCAACGTGAACTTCAGTTTGTCGGGCGAATAGGCTCTGCTACGAACCGACATTTGCATCTAAGTTTCAGACCGGTGCTGCTGTTCGGGGTAGCAGGTCCGGCCTGATTGAAGGCAGGTAAGCTGCACATGCCCGAAAGCCCGGTCCCCCGTAAGTTTTGGGCTTTACGGCTCGAATCACCGCAGGAACCAAGTGTTCTGCTGTAACCGAAAAGCTCCGAGGAGGAAAAGTCAACTCATGTTCCTAGCTAACCTAGCTACCTACGCTCTCAGCCACGTACCCACGGCTGCCACCTGGATCTTCCAGGAAGCCCAGGTAGGTTGGGATCCGCTCTCCCTGTGGAAGCAGATGGGATGGATCGCGAGAATCGTGGTCATCATCCTGTTCATCATGTCCGGATGGTCGATCGGCGTGATGATCGATCGTGCCATGGCATTCAGCGCCGCCCGTAAACAGTCGCGGGCCTTTGCTCCCGCCGTTGCCGGCGCCCTGCGCGAAGGCAAGATCGACGAAGCCATCAAGGTTGCCGAGCGCAACAAGAAGAGCCATCTGGCGAAGGTCGTCACCGCCGGCCTGCAGGAATTCAAGGCCCACGGCGATTCCAACGATATTCCCGGCGAGCAGATCGAAGCTTCCAAGCGCGCCCTGGAGCGTGCCGAAGCCATCGTTCACGCCGAGTTGAAGCGCGGCCTGGGCGGTCTGGCCACCATCGGTTCCACCGCTCCCTTCGTGGGACTGTTCGGCACCGTGATGGGCATTCTGAACGCGTTTAAGGAAATCTCCAGCCAGAAGGCTACCGGTCTGGGCGCCGTCGCTGGCGGTATTTCGGAAGCGCTGGTGACCACCGCTATCGGACTGTTCGTCGCGATTCCGGCCGTCATGATGTTCAACTACTTCACCAACAAGGTGGAAGCGTTCGACGTGGAAATGGACAACAGCTCCAGCGAGCTGATCGACTATTTCCTGAAGCGTCGCAGCGTTCGCCGGTAACTGGAGAAGCTCGGCTTGACAGCTGAGGCTGTCTCCAGCCGACGGGAGGTTGAACATTATGGCACTCGCAGTACGAAACGAAGGCGTTAAGGTCAATTCCAACATCAACGTCACTCCCATGGTGGACGTGATGCTGGTGCTGTTGATCATCTTCATGGTCATCACGCCCATGTTGCAGAAAGGGCAGAGCGTGGACATGGCCAAGGTCAACAATCCGACTCCCATGCCGGACGCGGACAAGGATGATGCCTTGCTCGTGGTCGTCATGCGGGACGGCCGGATTTACTTTGGTACCGACCGCGTCACGCTCGATGAGCTGACCAACAAGGTGAAGGACCGCCTGGCCAACAAAGCTGGACAAGCAGGTCTTCATCCGCGCCGACATGCGCGCCAAGTACGGAAGCGTGGTGGACGTGGTCGATAACGTCCGCTCGGCCGGAGTGGACGATGTCGGTTTGTTGACCGAGCAGAACCACGCAACCCCGCGACACCAAGAAACCACCTGCAGGCGCCACTACGGGCGCTGGCGCCCAGTAGGGAGCTACGTTATGGGAATGGCAATCGGAGGGTCCAGCGGGCCCTCAGCCGATATCAACGTAACCCCGCTGATTGATGTGTTGCTGGTGCTGCTGATCATCTTCATGGTGATCACGCCCTTGACCCCGAAAGGTCTGGATGCGCTGGTTCCCCAGCCGCCCAAGGACAAGCAGCAGGTACAGCAAAACAATGACCGCACCATTGTGGTGCAGGTTCTGAAAGGGCCCGGCGACCAGCCGGCGCTCAAGATCAACCAGGACGACGTAACGTGGGAGAATCTGGAAGGCCGTCTCAACGACATCTTCAAGACCCGCGCCGAGAAAGTCATGTTCGTCAAGGCTGATACGGATCTGCCCTTCAACGATGTGGCCCAGGTCATCGACATCGCGCATGCTGCCGGTGTCGACAAAGTAGGTCTGATTACCGCCAAGATCGAAGCTGGCGGGTAGTTCCCCGGCGCTCCGCCCGCGCGGACGCTGTGGGACAGTATAGGAACGTGATTCGGGCTACACTCCTCTTTCCCTAAGCGGCGGGACGTCAAGCACGTCCCGCCGCCCACGGGACCCGAACAACGCAACGGAGAGTGATACCAGACATGAACAAGAGCGGACGGGTACTGACGGTACTTGCTGTTCTGCTCGCGATGCTCTCGACAGTCGGCTGCAACAAGCTGAGAGCGCGCGACCAACTCAACAAGGGCGTCCTGGCTTATAAGAACGCGAAATACGAAGACGCAATCGAACATTTTAAGAACGCGGTTGATCTTGATCCCAATTTGACCAATGCTCGTCTTTATCTGGCGACTGCGTACATGGGTCAGTACATCCCGGGCGCCGACTCGCCGGACAACAATCGCTACGCCGAACAGGCCATCGAAACCTTCACGACGGTGCTGGATCAGCACCCTCCCAAAGCAGCAGCAGATCCACAGCTTGAAGGGCATCGCTTCGATGTACTTCCAGCAGAAGAAGTTCGAGCAGGCGAAAGAGTATTACCAGAAGATCACCGAGCTGGATCCGAACGATCCCGAGACCTACTATTCGCTGGCGGTCATCGACTGGATGGAGGCCTACCAGCCTGACCAGAAAGCGCGTGCCGAACTCGGCCTGAAGCCGACCGACGAGTTGAAAGACAAGAAGGCTTGCGAGACGCTGAAGACAGCCAACGCCGAGAAGGTTGAGGATGGCATTCAGAATCTGCAGAAGGCTCTGCAGATTCGTCCTGACTACGACGACGCGATGGCGTACCTGAACCTGCTCTATCGCCAGCGCGCTGAGTACGAATGCGACAATCCGGACGCGCGCAAAGCCGATCTGAAGACCGCCGACGAGTGGGTCGACAAGACGATGGCCACCAAGAAAGCCAAGGCCGAGAAAGCCGGCCCGACCGGCATCGTCACCACCGATACGACGCAGTAAGCGCCAGACGAATTCTTCAATTCACGCCCCTCCACCGGAGGGGCTTTTTCTGTTGTCAGAGACGACGGCAATTTTCCTGTCACCGCAACCACAGCCTTGCAGGTAGAATGCCCCGGATGCCTCGCACACTGAATCGCTGCTTCGTTCTTGCCCTCTTGTTGTCCTGTTTAACGGTGGTTGGCTTCGCGCAGACCCAGCCGCCCGTCTCGGCTGAGACCGTGAATTCCGCATTAGCTGATCTCGATTCCTACATTCGGTCGAGCCTTGGGCACGACGAAAGTCCCGGGCAGTTGCCGTCGCCATCGTCTACAACGGCAAGGTCATGTTTCTCCGCGGATATGGCGTACGCAAGGTTGGTGAACCGGCGCAGATCGATCCCGACACAGTCTTTGAAATTGCTTCGTTTTCGAAGCCGATCGCCTCCAGCATTCTCGCCTCGCTCGTGGGAGCGGGAAAGATCAGCTGGGATGATCGCGTCGCTGATCTCGATCCCAATTTTCAGCTCTCCAATCCCGAAACCACGCGGCAAGTCACGATTCGCGATTTCCTCTCGCACCGCAGCGGCCTCGCTACGCTGTCCGGCGACATACTGGAAGACCTAGGCTATTCGCGCCCGCAGATCCTGTACCGCATGCGCTATCTCCCGCTGCCCGGACAGCTTGGGCAGGACCTATGCCTACAGCAATTTCGGCTTCACTACCGGGGCCATCGCTGCGTCGCTGAAGGTCGGCAAGCCGTGGGAAGAGATTGCGGACGAGCAGCTGTACAAGCCTCTGGGCATGACGGAAACCAGCTCGCGCTTTTCCGATTACGAGAACAATCCCAACAAGGCTGCGCTGCACATTTTCATCGATGGCCAGCCGGTCAATCGCTTCGTGCGCGAGGCCGACGCCGAATCGCCCGCTGGCGGTGTCAGCTCCAGCGCTCGCGATCTCGCCAAGTGGGTACAGCTTCAACTCGACAACGGCAAGTGGAATGGTAAGCAGCTCATCGACGCAACGCGCGCTCGTCGAGACTCGCAAACCGGAGGTCTGCCGTGTTGCTGCTGATCCGGCGAAACCCAACGAGTGTCCTGGCAACAGCTATTACGGACTTGGCTGGGATGTTGGAAAGGAAATCCAAGGCCACGCCGAAATCAGCCATAGCGGCGCGTTTTTCCAGGGCGCGGCCACCGCCGTCTACCTTGTGCCCGACGAGCACCTGGGCATTCTTGCGCTCACGAACGCGCAGCCCGTCGGCCTGCCGGAGGCTATCTGCCTGCACTTTCTCGATATGTTGAATTACGGCAAACAGCAGCATGACTACCTAAGCCTGGCGGGAAACGCGTTGGCGGCGATGGACCAGGCGACGCAGGATTCGTCGCCCGATTATTCCGACCATGCCGGCACCGCAGAATCCGACAACGGCCAAGCCGCTGAACGTCTATGCAGGCAAGTATACCAACAAGTATTTTGGAGATCTGGAAGTATGCAGTCGAGGGCGGCCGTCTCATCCTGCGTCTGCCGCCACGCGGGAGTTATTACGAACTAAGCCACTGGGACGACGATACGTTCACCTACTATTTCGCCAGCGAGAACACCGGGAGGGGACGCAGAGGCGCCAAGTTTTCTCCCGACAAGAATGAGGTTCTCATCGAAAGTCTCGCGCCGGAGAACAAGGCGGTCTTTACCAGATCGCCGGCACGACACTAGCTCCCAGCCTTCTGGGCCATCGGATCGCTAGAACCGATCTCTGGACGTGAAGACGTGTGCGTCAGGTTATAATCTCGCTCACCCATGGCCCTTATCCCCGGTACCAAGCTCGGACCTTACGAAATTGTAGCCTTCATCGGTGCTGGAGGAATGGGTGAAGTCTATCGGGCGCGCGATCTGCGTCTCGGGCGCGACGTGGCGCTGAAAGTCCTGCCGGCATCCTTTGCGGCCGACGCCGAACGCCTGCGTCGTTTCCAGCAGGAAGCACGGGCGGTCGCGGCGTTAAGTCACCCCAATATTCTGGCAGTTCATGACATTGGTCAGCACGAGGGGATGCCGTTCCTGGTATCCGAGCTGCTGGAAGGCGAGAGTTTACGCGAAGTCCTCAGTCGCGGTCCGCTGTCGCATCGCAAGAGCATCGATTATGCCATCCAGATCGCACACGGCCTTGCAGCAGCGCATGGAAAAGACATTGCCCACCGCGATCTGAAGCCTGACAACATCTTTGTGACCCGGGAAGGCCGAGCGAAGATCCTGGACTTCGGCCTGGCTAAGACCGTTCAGAAGCAAACCGCCCATGGACAGGACGGCGGACTGGCGACGATGACGGCGGTAGCCCCGGCGACGGACATCGGTACGGTGATGGGCACGGCCGGCTATATGTCGCCCGAGCAAGTTCGGGGAGCCGCTGTGGATTGCCGTACGGACATCTTCAGCTTTGGCGCGGTGCTGTACGAAATGCTAAGTGGCACCCGGGCGTTCAAGCGGGATACTCCGGCAGACACGATGGCGGCGATCCTGAACGATGATCCTCCCGAGACGCTGGAGTCGGGACGACTGATTCCTCCCGCGCTGGATCGCATTGTGCGGCACTGCCTGGAGAAAACCCCGGAACAACGCTTTCAGTCCGCTCGTGATTTGGCTTTCGATCTGGAATCGGTCACCAGCCTGACGAGTTCAGGCGGTCTCCCAGCCTCAAAGGTGAAGGAGCGCCGTCAGTGGTGGTACGCCGGGGTGGTGGCATTGCTGCTTGCGGCGGCGGGCGCGATCGGATGGAAGCTCTCTTCCTCCTTGCGGCCAGTAACCGGCTCGCAGTTCCGGCAGATCACCTACCGCCGCGGAACGATGGGGCCGGCGAGATATACTCCGGACGGTCAGAACATCATCTATACCGCAGCCTTGGGAGATTCTGCCCCTGAGCTTTATACGGTAGCCACCAATGCGGTGGGAGGGCATCCGCTGGGTATTCGGAATGCCCGGCTGTTGGCGGTCTCCAAACGTGGCGAAATAGCTGTACTGCTCGATCCAAAGGAACTGGCGGCCTTTCTGGCGCCGGGCACGCTGGCGCGAACCACAGATGTCAGTTCGGCGCCTAAACCAGAGATCGAGAACATACAGGCGGCCGACTTTACTCCGGATGGCACGGCGCTCGCAGTTGTGCGCTACGTACCAGCAGACGAGATGTGCCAGTTGGAATACCCGATCGGCAAGGTCCTCCTGCGTGACCGGTCGATCGATAATCTGCGGTTCTCGCCGAACGGAGATTATCTTGCCTTCATCACCCACGGAAATGCCGGTGATGACCGGGGGACTGTCGTCATCCTGCGCAGGACGGGGGAGAAAGTCGCGGCCAGCCACTTATATGAGAGCGCGCAAGGTCTCGCCTGGAGCGTTAAGGGCGATGAGGTTTGGACAACTTCCCCTCTGGAGTCGGGGGAAATTCACGCTCTGAGCCTGTCAGGGAAGGTCCGTATCCCGTTGGCGGTTCCCGGCCGGTTGCGACTGCAAGATGTCGCAGCGAACGGCGAGTTGCTTGTAGAACAAGGCATTGCCAGGCGTGGCATGATCGTAGCCAGCGGGCGCGACGGGGCAGTACGCGATCTGTCATGGCTCGATTTTGGCTACCTGCGCGACATTAGCCCCGACGGAAAGATGATCCTCTTCGAGGAGGAGGGGAGCGAGTCGCAAAACTACACAGTTTTTGTGCGGGACGTGGACGGTTCACCGGCGGTCCCGATCGGCGAAGGATATGGCTTGGCGCTTTCAAGCGACAAACACTGGGCGCTGGCGGAGAAGCTGACGGAACCAGCACACGAGACCTGGCTGCTGCCGGTAGGCCCGGGAGAACCGCGGCGCATCAGTCCTCCGAATCTTTCTTCGATGATCGGAGGTCATTTCCTGTCGAACAGCCGCGCAGGTAGTTTATGTCGCGAGAGAGGCGGGCCATCAGGCTCGAGTCTGGTTGCAGAATCTGGATGGCAACGATGCCCCGCGCCCGATCAGCCCCGAAGGTGTCGTTGGATTCATCGTCTCGCCAGATGACAAATGGTTGATCGCGGGTCGCAGGGTAGGAGGGACTGCGGTCGTGGAGGGCATCCTGGTATCGATGGACAACGGGAACGTGCAGAAAGCGGTTGGATTGAGTCCGAATGAGCGTGTTCTCGGTTGGACTGGAGATGACCAGATTTACGTCGCATCTGCTGTGAGTAGCAATCGCGCGGCGATTCACGTCGAAAAGCTGAATCCCCGCACAGGAGTGCGAACAGCGTGGCGCGATCTCGCCATGCCACCCTTGGGTGGGATCGTGCCAGACCCTCCCATCATTACGCCTGATGGCGCAACATATGGCTTCGATTATCGACTCCGATTGTCGGACCTCTACACCGTTAACGGCGTGCACTAGGACGATTGCCAACACTACATTGCACCTGATGGCGCTGGCGCTGCACCCGACGGCGGCACCGACTCCTGCGGAGGCTTAGGCCCTTGCGGGGCCGCACCTGGAGCATGCGACGGAGTAGGGGTAGCCTGGCCCGGTGGCGGTGCCGGCATCGAAGCCGGCTTAGGCTCTTCGAATCGCGCGGCGTCAATCGGAACATTTTGCTTCACTTCATCGATCTGAATGGTGAATGCTCCGCTGGGCCGCGCAATCGTCCACCGGATACGGCGTCTTCACTCCATCAACCGACCGGTAGTCCGCGAAGTCGACTTGCGTCGGGTTCAGTCCCAGCGGCGTATCGGTGTAGTGCACCATTCGCAGCAGCAGTCCGGAGCTCTTGTCGAAGTAGAACTTTACCGGCGGCTGACCTTTGACGATGTCCCAGCACCAGATCCGTTTCCTGTCCCGCCACTTTCTCCGAGATTCTCTTTCAACTTCAGCTCGGTGAACTGTTGCTGGAGCAAGTTGGGATAGAACGATTCGGCATCCAGCTTCGCGGCGAGCTGGTCCGAGGCCGACATCTCGCGCAGCGGACGTCCGGGGAACGACAGCCAGCCACCCTGCCCGTTGTAAGCGGTTACACTCTCGCCTCTCGGGCGTGTGCATCACCGATACTCGCTGGTCCGGAGCCTTGGTATAGATGTCGATCGGCGTCGGCGGTCCCTCAGGCATCAAGGCCTTGCCCTTCTCCACGCGCGTCTTAATCTTGGCAAGAGCGGCCTGTCCACCCAGCGCCTGAATGTACTTGCGCCAGACACCGGATCACCCGACGGCATCTCAGCGGGACTCATGTTGTGCGTCCTGACGTGGCGCGGCTTCTGGCTTGGCGGTCTTCCGCCAGAATCGCCGGAATGGCCTGTGGATGCGGAGATCCGCGATGACACGTAGTGCAGGTGACCTCGCGTTCGCCTTCAAAGTTGTTCTGGTTAATGGCGAACATCATCTGCATCATCTTGCGCGCGACTTTCTTTTCCTTCTTGTCGTCCTTGTCGAACTCCATCTTGCCGGAGTTTTCGACATGGCAGAAATCACACTCAACTCCGAGCGACGCGGAGATGAACTGCATCGAAGGAATCAATTGGTCAGCCGGGATGTCTTTCAGCACCTGGATGTTCTTGAACTTCTTGCCTGCGGTCTCGCCGTTCGTCGAGGCCGGCGCAGCCTGTCCACGTGGGGATTGAGCGTAAAGGACGCCAATTGCAACAACGAGAATCAGGAAAGCGACTCCGGAAACGTCAAGGGCAAGATTTCTCTTCCGAGCTGAAGCCTGTATCTGTGTTAGCACGTTGCGGCATCCCCTTACCAATTGAGTATTGGAAGTTTAACAAACCGTCCTGACTTCATTCCCCCGCTGCCAAAAGACTGTCGCCCGGAGCAGTCTGTGACATTCGCAGGCGTCGACCGTGACCGATGCAGTAAAATCCAAGTTCTGTGGATGTGCGTGTCAGCGGCCCAGTTCCGGTCCCAGGTTCCGCAGAACATCATGGAAGCCGCATTCGCCGGTGCGAGTATCGGCGATCGCTTTTGAGGCATCGTAATGTTCAAACGAGTGCTGATCGCCAATCGTGGCGAGATCGCGGTGCGCGTGATTCGCGCCTGCCGCGAAATGGGCATCGAATCGGTTGTCGTGTTCTCCGACGTCGATCGCAAAGCGCTGCATGTGCGCAAGGCGGACTACGCCTACCACATCGGCCCGGCAACGGCGAGCGAGTCGTACCTCAACGTCGCCAAGATCCTGGATGTCGCCCGGCGCAGCGGCGCGGAAGCCATCCATCCGGGCTACGGATTTCTGTCCGAGAATGCGGGCTTCGCGCGCGCCTGTCGCGACGCCGGCATCAAGTTCATCGGCCCGTCGCCTGAGTCGATGGAGATGATGGGCTCCAAGACGCGTGCCCGCCAGAACATGAAGCGCGCCGGCGTTCCCTTCGTGCCCGGCTCAGAGCGCGGACTCGATCTCGACGCCGCGGAACGATTGGCGGAACAGATTGGCTATCCCGTGATGCTGAAGGCGGCGGCCGGCGGCGGCGGCAAGGGCATGCGCATGGTTTCCTCGCGCGACGAGCTGCGTTCCGCCTACGAGAACGCCCGCAGCGAGGCCCAGCGCGCCTTCGGCGACAACGAAGTCTACATCGAGAAGTTCATCGTCAACCCGCGCCACGTCGAGATGCAGATCTTTGGCGACGAGCACGGCAACGTCGTCTATCTCGGCGAACGCGAGTGTTCGGTGCAGCGCCGTCATCAGAAGGTGCTGGAAGAATCGCCGTCGCCGATCGTGGACGACGACATGCGCCGCCGCATGGGCGAGATCGCCGTCCGGGTAGGCAAAGCTGCGAATTACTACAACGCCGGCACGGTGGAGTTCCTGGTCGATCAGGACCGCAATTTCTACTTCCTCGAGATGAACACGCGCCTGCAGGTGGAGCATCCGGTGACCGAATTCGTCACCGGGCCTCGACCTGGTGCACCTGCAGATGCATATCGCCGCGGGTGAGAAGTTGCCGTTCACGCAGGAAGATATCAAGCTGCGCGGACATGCCATCGAGTGCCGCATCTATGCCGAGGATCCGGACAACAACTTCTTCCCTTCGCCGGGACAGATCACGCGGCTGATCTCGCCGTCCGGACCCGGCATTCGACGCGACAGCGGCATGTACGAGGGCTGGACGCGTTCCGCTGGATTACGATCCGCTGCTGGCGAAGCTGATCGGGTATGGCGAGACGCGCGACCAGGCGATCCATCGCTTGCTGCGCGCTCTTTACGAGTATTTCGTCGGCGGCATCAAGACCAATATTTCGTTGTTCCGGCGAATCCTGAAAGATCCGGACTTCCAGGCGGGCAACATCGACACTGGCTTTCTTGATCGCCTGCTGACGAAGCCGAGTAATGAGACCGATGAGCGCCGGCCCGTTATCGCCGCACTTGGCGCAGCAATCTTTGCGACGATGGAACCGAAAGCAACGTTGCCGAACGGGACTGGCGCGATAGCAGCAATGGCAAAGCGTCCCGCACTGCCGATATCGAACTGGCGTCGCACAGCGCGCGCCGAGGCGTTAAGGGAGAGGTGATTTATTCTTCCGCCCTAGCCCAAAAAAGGCTGGAGCGGGGCACGCATCCTACGGTTATTGAAGCGAAATGCGAAGAGCCGAACAGCAAAAAGCGACCTTCTTATGACCTACGACGTAGTAGTCGACAACAAAACGCACCAGGTGGAACTGACGCGCGGCGAGAAGACCTGGCTCTGCAAGGTCGACGGCCAGGAGATCGAGGTTGGACGCCGAACTCACTACCCGCGACGTGCTGTCCGTGCTGGTCGGCGGCAAGGCTTACGAGATCAAGCGCGAGCGTTCGCTGCAAGGCGAGCTTCACATGGTCATCGGCAGCGCACGCTATGCCGTCGATGTTCAGGACCCGCGCTCACTGAAAACTCGTCGCGCCGTCGCCGGAACGGAGGCCGGACCGCAGAAGATCAAGGCTCCCATGCCGGGCAAGATCGTTCGCATCATGGTCGCGGAAAAGGACGAGGTGAAGGCCGGCCAGGGCGTCATCGTGATGGAAGCCATGAAGATGCAGAACGAGATGAAGTCTCCCAAGGACGGCAAGGTACAGAAGATCCTCACTGCGGAAGGCTCAGCCGTAAACGCCGGGCGACACGCTGGCGATCATCGAATAAGCAGAATGCTCCCCCGACCGGTATGCTGCTTCGGCATTTCATGTCCTGCCAGAAACACTTCCGCACGATGCGCTCTCCTATAATCTGGCCATGCAGAAGCACTGGAAGACCAAGCTGATTCATTCCGACGCCAAGAGTTCCTGACGGCTTTCGTTCGCTTGAATACTCCTGTATACCGCGGTTCCACCGTCCTGTTTCCCGACGCGGCATCAGTGACCGACGCTTGGGACCAGTACGAAGTCGGCTACACCTATGGTCTCTACGGCACGCCAACGACCCTTGAGTTGGCAGCGCGCATCTGCGAGCTGGAGGACGGCTACCGCACCATCATTACTCCGGGCGGCCAGGCTGCGATCTCCCTTATCAATCTTGCACTGCTCCGTGCCGGCGATCACGTGCTTCTCCCCGAGAGTATCTACGGCCCCAACCGCAAGCTCGGCAACGATGTGCTTCGCCGCTTCGGAGTGGACGTGTCCTTCTACGAGCCGACAATTGGCGCCGAGATTTCCAAACTGATCCAGCCCAATACCCGGTTGATCTGGTGCGAAAGCCCGGGCTCGATCACCATGGAAGTTCAGGACGTTCCCGCCATCGTGCAGGCAGCACATGCGGCAGGCGCCCTCGTCGCGATGGACAACACCTGGTCGGCCGGAGTCTACTTCGACGCGCTGGCACACGGCGTCGATGTGACCATGCAGGCGTTGACCAAATATGTTGGCGGCCACAGCGACCTGCTGCTGGGTTCTGTGACTGCAAGAGAGAAGGACACCTACAAGCGACTGGGAGCTACGCAGCAGCTTCTAGGATGCGCAGCATCGCCGGACGATTGCAGCCTCGCGTTGCGCGGCATGAAGACACTGGCCGTGCGCCTGGAGAAGGTCGAGCTCGTCTGCACTCACCATCGCGCGTTGGTTGGCCGACCGGCCCGAGGTGGAACGAGTACTACATCCCGCACTCGACTCATGTCCCGGCCATGAGTTCTGGGAGCGCGACTTCACCGGATCGACTGGCGTGTTTTCATTCGTGCTGAAGGAAAGTTTCAGCAAACAGCAGGTTCAATCGTTCGCAAATTCGCTCGAGCTCTTCAAGATTGGATATAGCTGGGGAGGCGTGACCAGTCTCGTCATGACCTATGACTTCAGCGGCTTCAAACGCCGGGCAACTTATCAGCATAGAATCGTTCGCCTGAATATCGGTCTTGAAGAAACGAGCGATCTGATCACCGACTTGGAGACAGCTTTGCACACGCTGGCTTCCGTCCTAGATTCGTCACCGTCGCATTCGGCCGGCAATTACTTTTTCCCATTTCGGGAATATAGATTCTTCAGCAGCATCTCGTGGACGAATTCATTGCTTTCCCATTATGGGATTATTGGTAGTTATTCGCTCATACCGCTATAGCTATAAAACAGTTATATTATTTCCCATTTTGGGAATTGACTAATCTCTGCTGGTAATTCCTGCGAACTTAGTTGCAACCACTTGCATTAACCATTTCAGACACTCACTTGTTTTCAGCAACTTGGTGCGGCAGTTGAATTGCACTTTGCGAGAGTGATGTTTTTCTAGCAATGCTGGCAGGACCTTCCCAGTTCCTGCATATTCGGCGCCAGGTTCTGGTAGCTGGTCCTTGGCTCTTCCTGGCGCTGGAAGTCTGCCGTACCTTTCTTTCTTGAGTCGAGGCACGCCATCGCAAGGGTCGTTCTGATCGCCGGCATGACTGGAATCCGGGCGAGCATCCCTCCTCCTTCCGTACAAGGAGGCGACGATTAAGGGTAGCGATGGTGACGCACAATTGTGGCAGCAGCGCGCTGTTGCCAAACTTTTCGATTCATAAACCGAAGGAGGATTCTCCCTTGAAACTTCGTATCGCTACGCTCACTATCATGATGTTCGCGCTGGTAGCCATTCCCTCGATGGCCCAGAATGTCATCTATGACAACGGTCCGATCGACGGCAACACCGACGCGTGGACCATCAACTTCGGCTTCGTCGTCAGCGACTCTTTCACCCTTGAGAGCGCATCGACAGTCAACGGTTTGACCTTCGGCACTTGGATGTTTGCGGGCGATGTCCTGCAGACGGCCGACGTTTCGATCACCTCGGACGAGTTCGGCGGAACCACGTTCTTCAGCGGTACCGTGAACTTCACGCAGAGCGGCTGCGTTGCCAACGGCTTCGGCTTTAACGTCTGCACCGAGACTGGCAGCTTTGGCGATGTCAGCCTAAATGCCGGTACCTATTGGCTGAACCTGGAAAACGCTGTTGTCAGCAATGGCGACCCGGTTTATTGGGATGAAAACGGTGGAGCGTCCTCCGCTTCCGAGAGCTCGGTAGGCACGATTCCCTCAGAAGCCTTTTCCATCATTGGCCGCACGGGTGGCAGCGGTGGAACCACACCTGAGCCCAGCAGCATTTTGCTACTCGGCAGCGGCGTTCTCGGCATCGCCGGCCTGCTGCGTCGCAAGCTGTTCTAGATCGAACTGAGGCAGCGGTTTTAACCCTCGGCTAATCCAAAGCCGGAGCTTACGAGCTCCGGCTGTTCTTTTGGTCGCATCTAAAAAAATATAGGCGTGCTGAGAGAGAAATATACTAACTTCCAAGAAGCTGGTGTATGATGACTTTGGGCAAAGCTGCTGGATAACTGTGCTTGAATTCAACGGCTCCGAACAAACTGACCTCATACTGCGAGTACTACGTCGCTTTCCGTAATCCCTCCTCAGAGTCTCTTTTACCGCTATTTAAGGTAAGAACGGCCTTGAATATAAGTGCAAGGGCTGCTTTCTCCAGAGTTGATGCGTCCCTAGTCTGCCAATAGTGCAGTAGCACGAACCACATCCTCAGGAGGCAGTTTTGAGCAAGACAATCGGAATCGCGGCCATACTATTCGGCCTGACGACGCTGTCGGTGGCGAGCACAGACTATACGATGATCCACTCGATGTCGGGATGGCAGACCTGCAACACGTGCGCAGGCAGTGGTTCGACGCCACATTCAATCACACAGCATCGCAACACTCCATCCATGTCCGGCAACTCCACCCAGTACTGGTTAGGAGGAGCTTCTCCCTACCACAATGCGCTCTGGTGGAAGCAGTTGGGGGCTAATCCGAACGCCACTCATTTTACTTACGATCTCTATTTTTATTTGAAAACCCCAGCCGCAGCCCAGTCACTTGAGTTCGACATGAATCAGTCGGTCAACAACCGAAAGTTTATTTTCGGTACACAGTGCAACATTAAAGGCGCGCACCAATGGGATGTCTGGGACACAGCACACGGAAGATGGGTGCATACCGGAATTGGATGCTCGCAGCCTCCGGCATACACCTGGAATCACCTGGTGCTGGAATTCCAGCGCGTCGGAAATCAGACTAAATTCGTTTCCGTGACGCTCAACGGACATCGGAGTTATATCAATCGTAGCTTCAATACTTACGCAGCACATGCCTCCGAGTTGAACTCGGCGGTACAACTGGACGGCGACCATAACCAACAGGACTATTCGATGTGGGTGGACAAAATGAAGGTCACAGCCTGGTAAGTTAACCGTAGATTCCGGACAGGCGCCCGTTGAGGGCGCCTTTCCACTTTACAGGACACAACATCGATTGCGGCCTTGGCGTTTCGCAAGATAAAGCTGCGCGTCAGCCCTCTGTAACAGGCTGCTCCGGCTATCCGAAGGCGATGCCTGTGCGGCCCCCATGGACACCGTGGTCCTTACGAAGCCCGCCTTCGTCACGACGAAGGTTTCCGCGATCAGGAGTCGCATGCGATCAAGGATTTTCACTGCCTGTTCGATATTGGTCTGGGGAAGCAACAATAGCAACTCGTCGCCTCCCCATCGGCCCAGACTGTCGACTCCCCGCAGACAGTTCGCCAGCGTATGACAGATGTTCTTGAGCAAGTCATCTCCGACCTGATGGCCATACCTGTCGTTGACCTGCTTGAAATTGTCGAGATCGAGAATACAGGTGGTGAAGGGGTCGCCACTGGAAGAGAGCTCTTGCAACTGACGATCGATCTCGCACTCCAGGAAGCGGCGGTTGGGAACCGACGTCATGGAATCGATAAAAACCAGTTTTTCCAATTCCGCGATGCGCAGCCTCCAATGTCCGGCTTCGCTGGTGACGCGAAAGATTTCGAGTGCGCCAGCGACTTTCCCGCCGTCATAGATCGGAACGATACGAACCGATACCGGCACCCGATATCCCAGCTTGTGCCTCAGGAATACAGAGGCGCGATGCGACTGTCCATCCTGTAAGGCCTTCTGCAGCGGGCAATCTTGGGTGCATAGCTTGGTTCCGCATTCGTCAACGTGTTGCAGAATATTGTCGGCGCAACAGCGCCCCACCACCTCATCGCGGCGATAGCCGCTGATGAAAAAAGCGCCTTCATTCCAAGCTAGAATTTTGCGCTGATTGTCAACGAAGTACGCGCCGTCGAAGACGGCGTTCATCAAGCTTTCCAGGGTGCATAATGGTTCGGTCCGCTGTACCGGAAGCATGGCGTCGATTATGCGATATTGCGTGAACGCAGGTCTGTGACAAGCGTTTCACTTAGCGGAGGAGCAGTTCCAGTTCGACTACTTGCCGGCTGCATTCCCATTCTGGATAAAATGGGCGGGATCGAAGAGGTCCGCTCCCAGGGGAGGATTAATCTTGATGTCACTGTACAACTCTTCGAACACAACCTTGCCTTCCGAGACGATGGCCACCCGTTCCGCCAGCCAGCCTCCTCCTTCCACCTGCTTATAATCGTCGAAACGTACGTCCTGAACGGCGTCAGGTTGCTTCTCACTGGGACGCAGCATCCTGACAAAGTACAGACGCTCCTTGTCGATCCAGAACTGCAAGTTCTTTAAATCGCCCGATTTGGCGCCCACCACATAGGAGGGCCGGCCCTCGAAATTTTCTTCGTGCATTAAGCTCATGTCGACCTTCAGTTCGCTCAGTTGTTGCAGCGTAGTCTCTACGGGCTGGGTGTAGACATCGAAGCCAAGGATAAGCAGCGGATGGATAAAGTCTCTCTCGCTGGCAAGTTTGCTGTCCTTGAAAATATAAAGGTGGCTATTGACGAACAGCATACCGTTCCCAGAGCCACGCTCTCCAATGTCGATTCGCAGGTGTCCCGGCAGCATCAAGGCCTCGTGCCACAGTTCGGTCGATTGTGTGCCATCGGGCTTGTGCGTGATGCTCTTCTGCTCGAAGGTCAAGGTGTGATACCACTTCGACGCATAACGGTCGTGCATAGCTGCGATCAACTGGGCCGGCGTAGAGAGGTTTTGAGCCGAAGCGCCAATGGAGAACAAGGTCAGGACCGCCGCAAGGACACGCCGCATAACAACACACTCCCATCACCCAGGAATCCGAAGACACGCTTATTTTAAGCCACGGATTTCGCGAGCAGCATGACCGATCGCGATGTGCGACTGCTTACGCCGTGGCAGCTTCCGAGGCCGGCTGAGGCTGCACCTGCTCCTTTTTGGATGCCAGCCAGCGCGCCCGTACCTGCAGGAAAGGCCATTCGATCAGCTGAAACGTTGCGAACGCGATGCTCATCGAGATAAGGACAGAGACGATGTACAGGATCCAGAACGCCGCCTCGCCTCCTCGCTGACGCAAAGGAAGCAGCAGCGAACTCAACCTGGCCAGCAGGCCGAAATGATTCAAGTACATCCCGTACGACAACCGGCTAATGATGTAAAAGCCATGCCAGTCGAGCAATTTGGGAGTCCGCTCCAGCCCGATGCCCCAGAGCGCGGCGGCGCCGAAAATAAGCCCCAATGAGGTGTAGTTGAAAAGTACTTGATTGATGGCGTAAAGCACGATGCCCAGCACGATCATCGCGCCACACAGGCCCAGTCGAAGTCGTTTTGCCTTCATCAACTCCGGGTAGAAGACGGCGAACCAGGCCAGGAGCAGCCCGATGGCCAGTCCGTCAGCATGAGTCGCCATTGGCAGGTACAGCTTTTGGCGGAGATCCGCCAGGCTCAAAGTCGAGTAGTGGATGACGATCGCCCGGTTCATCAAGAGGACGAGCAGTCCGCCCGCCGGTACGATCCACAAGCGACGCGGCCTCACAATGAGGGAGAACAGCGCAATCGAAACCGGTGCGAGAATGTAGAACTGCTCTTCGGTCGAGAGGGACCAGCCTCCCCCGATCTGGCAATGAAAGTAATTTGAGAGGAAGCAGGCATCCGACCACAAGCCGCTGATATTTCTGCCGAATAATCCTTCGAACGCCACGAATGCTACGAACAGGTAGTACAGCGGCCAGATGCGAAGACCCCTGCGCAGCAAGAACCTGCCAACGCGAATCCCGTTACTCCGCTTGATCTCTTTCCAAAGCTGGCTTCCGATCAGATATCCGCTCAGTACGAAAAACAGGTCGACCCCAGTCCATCCCCAGAAAAACATGGGCAGACGTTGGACCCAGTGCGCGCCATGAAACTCGAAACCGTAATGCCCGCTGAAGACGACCAAAATAGCTATGCTGCGTAAGACGTCCAACACGGGCACATTGCCGCGAGGGCGCACCCGAAGATCCTGAACCGCTCCCCGAAATAGACCCGGGACCAAAGTCATACCCATAAAGTAACCCTTACTCGGTTCGATACCTTTGCCGTCTGCTGCCTTCCGAAAGACACTATTGGCGGCTCCCCATCATAGCTCGCGCATCGCTTCCCGAGCCACTTGAACAGCTGCTTTTTGTTTCTTCGGAAGCATGTATCGCCCATCCGAATCAGCCATTCCGCCAGTTTTCCTGACCAAAATCCGCCGCAGCGAGGAGCACTCGCGCCTCGGCGCAAGTCAGGGCTAAAAGCCAATGCGTAATTGTCAAACGCTGGATTTTACACCTTTGACGGGAGCCCTAAATTTGGGTGACTTCCGTCATCGTTAGTAATCATTTAGAAGTTACTTTCGTGTTTATCAGGTCTGGTTTCCAATGCCCACTCTAGTGCTAAAGAAAGGATACTCGCTATAGCTCCAGCACCCTTCTCTTGCACTTCGGCGGCACAGCGCGCGGCTGTGATCGCGTCGCAGCAGTTTCGTTATTGCGAAGGAGATAACAGAATGACAGCGGTACGCGGCATCTTCCTAAGATTAGTCGGACCCAAGGCTCGTTGGTACAGGCCCATATTCTCACTGATACTGGCCTTCATTTCGGTCACGCCCCTGTTTGCGACTGTCGATCCCGGTGAGATCAGGACTGACAGTGTTAGTGCGACCGTGAGCAGTACGTTCGATCCCCTGAACGGATACTCTGTCACTTTCAGATGGACTACGGTTCATCCCGGCAATTCAATTGTGGTGATAGAGAACTCGGCCGATTACGCGGCCAACAACAACGCCCCGGCTCGCCGGATCACGCAGAACGACAATACGACAACGCACGTTGTTACAGTCGACCACTTCCCCGCATATACCCCTTATGCCACTTGGGGCTATTACGTTGCCAGCCAAGTGGGAGTAGCTCGTTGTACCGTTAAGAGCGCTATCTGCCACATATGGGCGACCTACCCCGGACCCGCCACCGCAGGCTGCGGCAGCCCTCCGGCCCCGGGATGCGGTGGAAGTTATCTTACTTTCACCATGCCGATTCACCCTACGAATCCAGACGGACCGTTGGCTTTCACCATGTGGCCAATCGGCGGGCAGAACATTTATCAGGGCGATCCCACGCAGTCTCCGGCTTGCACTGCGACCAGCAAGTCGAACCGCGAGTGCAACGACTTGTATATCAATCTGCAGCCCAACCTGATGAGCGGCCCGACCAACATGTTGGTCCAGATGCAGAATGTCGTCATTACTAATCTGGATACAGGACAAGTCGTCAACGACAGCAGCATTACCACGGAGTATGTGTGCAGCTACGATGCGCCACACAATCCGCCCCCTCCCGGATGGGACGGCGACTATAACGATTCCTCCAAAACCTGTTCAAACGGTACGCTGAACAGCATCAATTCGGCATTGCGGATCAGGGCGAATTCTGCCGCCGTCCCCGGACACTATCAGTTTACCGGCCAATTCCAGGCACAGTACGCCGGGATTTTTTATGGCGATCCCGTACCTGTGACTTACAACTTCACCGTGTTGCCGACTGCTTCCTTCGTACCGACGCCGCCGACAACATTCCCCGCCATCGCCAACCTGGCTGCATGGCAAAACAACATGCAGAACCAGACACCTTATTCTGGTCAAGGCCTTCCCTACCGCTCGGCGGAATGGTGGTGCACCAACAACACCGACACAAATCCGTGGTGGAGTTTAGATAACGGAAACTTCGCGGGCTGGTTCGACATTCCGTCGTCGATTTACTTTCAGGCATGGAATTATGACGGCGGGCGCATCTATCAGCAGATTGCGGATTACGATTACAGCGTTCCGGGGATGCCGGGGTATCAGAACCCGGACATTCGCGATCACTGGAAACGTTGCGCGCAACTCGCGATGGATCCCTACAAGCAGACTGCGATCGCCACGGTTGGCGGCAACACCAAGGAGCCCAATCAATTCCCGTTCGGTATGGAGATGAATCAACTCCGCACCGGCGACACGAGCAACCAGGCGGCAATTGATGTCATGCAGTACGCCCCGGGTTACTACGTGTTCTTCAGCGGAAGCGCGTACGCGTCGAGCACCCGCCTCAGCGCCTACATGATGGATAACCGCCTTGCCGCCGAACTGGTCGGCGAACCACGAAATTCAGCCTTCCTGCTGCGCCAGGTCGATGTGGTGCTGGGCTACCTGGACCAGACCTATAACCTGAACATGCACAATCCCAACCAGCAGAGCTATGTCATTCACCCCTTTACCGTCGGCACCGCGATGGAAGCTCTGATCACGTATTACGAGCTTGACCTTGCCGAAGGGAATGTCCCGGATGCAAGAATCCCGCTCGAGATTAAGAAGGTATTGGATTGGTGGCAAGATACCCAGTACATTCCGCAAACCCACACGCTTGCATATCAGGTCTACGACCTGCCTCAGAACCCGGCCAAGGTGGCTGGCCTGTACAGCGCGACCGAACTGAACGACCTGGTGGCCACCGCTTATGCCTGGTACTGGAGCAAAACCAACGACAGTACGGTCCTTGCCGAAGGCGACGACCTGTTTAACCATGTCTTCGACAGCGCCGGTTCCCAGGGCACGGGCGGCGGCTGGACTTACTCGGTGAAGGAATTCAATCAAGTCTACAAGTGGAGCTTCGATTACGTTCGCTGGAGAACCGGCCAGAATCCGGACGGCACCACGCCGGTACTCGAGACCGTGATGGCGGCTGCGAATCCCTGCGAACAGAACAACAATCCTTGTAACGCGCCCTGGCCTGATCTGGCTCCCCCGGTTCAGTACCAATGGCTCCCGGCCAGCAATGGACAGTCGCCGCAAGTCATTTCTAACCCCTGGGCGCCTCCGGTAGTGACGGCGACAACCGCCACCATCAACTTCAACGTGTTTGAGCCAAATACGACCGGCACCGTCTACTACGGAACCAATCCTCCCAGCACGTGCAACACGAACAATCCGCAACCGCCCTTCTGCATGCAGCCATTCCCGAACTTCGGGTTCATCGACATGCTGACGGCGAACTATGCAAATCAATCACAAACAGTTAACGGAATACAGGATCCAGTGGCACTCAGCGAAGGTGCGAATAATGTTTACGACATAACCATCACTCTGACTGGTCTGTCGCCAAACACGACCTACCACTGGCGGCCATTGTCGACCGACGCCGCCGGCAACATGGCAGCGTATTACGACCAAACCTTTACCACTCCTGCTCAATAATGTCCTTCCGGTCATTGGGGATGAGCCCTAAAAAGCTCATCCCCATTTTTCTGCCCAGAAAAGTTGGCGAGGACTTCCCTGCACCTGCGAGTCTGCGAATATGGGGGGTGAGAGCTATTCCGGCGCAACGTCCAAAGTGTTGCTGGGCCGTCGAGGCAAGAACGCAGCCAATCCCGACACCCAGGATTCGAACTCATCGTCGGATAGGCCGGACTGGTCGAGCAGGCGGGGTAGCAGATAGGAATCGGCCGAGGAGCTGGCGAGCCCGTTCATGCAGGTGGTTGCCGAGCGTACTCCGGCTTCCTTCAGCCAGGTTATGAACTCCGGACGATTCGCGCCACTTGGGTAACAGAAGTGAGCGCAATCGCCAGGGCCAATCAACTCTTGAATTTGAGCCCGGTTATCATCGACTTCCCTTATGAATTGCGCACGATCAAGCGGCGTGCGATGCCGATGAGTGTGCAATTGGAAATCGATACCGCCTCGCGCCATCTCCGCGACCTCAGCTGGGTTCATCAGATGGAATAGCCTTTGCCGAAGCAGTTCCTGGTAATCGAATCCTAGAAGCGCAGCAAATTCCGCCAGCAGGTCATCCTTCTGCCTGCCCGACAAATCCCCGCGCTTGGCGTAATCGTCGATGTGCCAGAGCAGTGTCGACCTGCTCTCATCGGTTCGCAGGTCGATTAGTCCCGGCGACCAGGGAGCCGAGTGTCCCTCGATGTGTCCGCCCCGGTGCTTCCACATCATGTGAGCGAGCGCGAAGCGAAACAGAGGCCGATTGAACAAGCAGTAGTAAGTGGTCAGATACACGGTGGCGGGAAAGCCGTGTCGCTGAAGGATAGGAAACGCGCTTTCGCGAAAGTCGGCCCAACCGTCATCAAAGGTGATTGCCACGCTTTTTGGCGGAAGCTTCCCCTGATGCAACAGGCGCAAAGCCTCGTCGAGCGGGAGGACTCGGCAATTGCTTTGCGACAGGATTTCCATTCGCCTGGCAAAGATTGCCGGCGGCAGGAACATCTCCGGATGCGATCCAGCTTCCTCACCCATGGCAATGCCGTGGTAGCAAAGTATGAGCAAACGGTTCTGACGCCAGCTACTGCGAGCCACCGCCGCGCCCATTCCCAACCCGTTGGTTGCCAGAATCGCCCGTTTCGCACTTTTCGCCAGGGACATAACCGGTGAACCTTCACACGCTAATTACGAAGCCACCTGCTTGACACAGAGTCAGGCAACATCCTTCCCAACTCTAAAGTTCGTTTTCCCGAACCTCGTCTTGCGCAAGATACTCTCGTGATATACAAAGCCGACCTTTTCGATGGCTCTTCTGGACGCAACATTGTCGGCCAGCACCGCGATATAAACGAACTCCGTGGCGGGATTGGCCGCGGCATCACTCAATATCTGCTTCAGCGATTGCGAGTATAGCCCCTGCCCACGATAGGCCGGATGTGTGTAGAAGTCCCACATCACCGCCGAATTCGGCGGGTACGCGTACGGGTGTTGTACCTCGGTGATAAACGACTGCGCGCTCTTCTCGGTGAGCCAACCGTAATGCACTAACTGATCGTCCTTCACGACCGAATAGGAGTGCACGCCCGACAGAATCCTTCCCATCGCATGACTCAAGAAATTCGACCGCGAGCGCTCATCCGCAACCGGACGATAGCTCAAGAGATCGTGCAGGCTGTCTCTGTTTGCGCTGCGAGCTGCGCCCTGTTCGACCTGCTTAGCTTCCAGGCGATAGAACCGCATTTCGGTTGAGTTCCAGACCCAAGTTCTTTGCCCTTCGAAATACTGCGCGCAAAGCGCGAAATGGATTCGCCAGGGCTCTCTTGGCTGACGACGACCAACGCGAGATGCGTTCGCGGTCCAGATGCAGCAGGCGCGCAATTGCCTTCAATGTCCGGCGTCCAGCATCAGAGACCCGATTCGATGCCAACGCTTTGCTGTCGAGGAACACGGTCAGCACATGCGCGTCGTCGTATTCCGTAGCTCGGTCATCCTTGTAAGCGTCGCCACCGGGCGTGAGATCCAACCGGGCAAAGCCCTGGTTATGCATCATCAGCCCGAGCTGCAACACGTGCAGCTTGCCGGGAGAATGCTCGGCCAGAAACGGCGAGTGCGCCACAACACCAAGCATGACTTCGTCCTTGTTGCGAACGCCTATGTGAGCGCCTAACAGCCGGTTCCCGGCCTTGAAAACCGTCACATGCATGAGCCCCGGCTGCTCCATGAGGGCGCGATAGAAAATGCGTTTTTGCGGGTCGTCGCGAAACGGACAGCTTCCGTGTACCGCTCCCTGTCGAAAATCGCAGTAGTCAATGATCTCGTCGTAGTAGGGATCGAGTTCCGCGGCTGTTTGCAGTTCGACGAATTCGAGCGCTTCGCCCGCCAGCAGTTTTTCCAGACGCCGCCGGTTCTTCTTCTTGGTCAGGGATTCGGTGATTGGCTCGGGATTACCGACTGTGAGCAGCGGTCTCTTCACCGCTCGCAAACTCGATCGCCTCGTCCACTCCGGTTCAAGCCAGTCCAGCGGCGTTCCGGGGGGCAAATAGGTGAACGTGATCGACGCGAATCCAAGCTTCGCCAGGCTGTGCAAGGTCTCGGAGATGAATGTTCGATCTCCCGGCAATGCCAGCCAGACGTTGTACTCAGCTTGATGGCCTCCGGCAAAGGTCAGCTGACCCGTCGCCCGCTGGACCGCCAAGAGCAAAAGCCCATCCAGACGTCCGCTGGATAAGTACCGCAGCCCGATGAGTGGGCTGTAACTCCCTTTGTAGCATTCGTACCAGGTTCGGGCGAACTCAGGAGTCTGAAGCGCCGTCGCCCAGGGACAGTCGCTGACCAAAGTCCGCCATTGCGACTGGAAGTCCAGGGACTCAAGCAAATGTTCGGCGTCGGACTGGGAAACGAGCTGAATGGCGGCAGGATGGCTGGCAACCGGCTGAGTCGTCATAAGAACGTTCCGAAAGTCTTGAGGCAGCGCGGTTTAGACGTGAACATCCGCAACGATTCAGCCCAGTTGCCGCCCCAAAATAAAGGAGCCGGCACACAGTTTTTATACTACAGGCGGTGGAAAAACCGGGTTTGTCTCCGTCACGGGAGTTGACAGCGACAGTGTAACAATCACAGTCACACCCTTCAACCTGCCGGGGTCTCTCGAGACACAATAAGTCTTGCCGCGTCAATAACTCACGCAGGACCAGACCGGCGCGTCCCCGGCTTGACAGCGCTTGTCCTTAACTCTTATTCTTGTACTTTGCACTAGAACGATCCCGCCCATCTGTACCTGCCAGTGTTTCCCTTCAGGAGCTTGGCCTGCAAAACGGCGTCGCCGACCCGTGTGGTTGGTTGTTTGGGCGTGAGTGCTCGACAGCCAGTTTGCAGCCGGCAGGTGGGCAGAGCCCGGGTGCCTTGTTCTGGCTGAGGCCGGTGCTGCTATGCTGATTCGTGTTCGGGAACTGGAACTCCGTAAGCTGGAGTTTGACGAAAACTATCAGCCGGGCGCGATTGAGTTCGGGCCGGATTTCCGCCAGATCGGTGCACTGCACAGCAAAGGCCGTGCCGAGCTGATCGTGGAACATCGCGGGCATCATCAGGACGTCGAGGACATACGCCTGGTGGCTGGCGTGGAAGCGCAGTTGGAGTTCAGCTGTGCCCGCTGCCTGGAGCCGGTGGTTCACGACGTGAACAAGAGCTTTCGACCTGATCTTTCGTCCCTTGGGCGTGGATCGGCGGGCGGACGAAGTCGTCGATTACCGAGGCCGAGACCGAAATCGGCTATTATCAGGGCGAAGGCCTGTTGCTGGAAGACGCGTTGCGCGAGCAGGTTCTGCTGTCAACGCCGGTACGGGCTTTGTGCCGCGAAGATTGCAAAGGGTTGTGCCCGCATTGCGGTCGCAATCTGAATCTGGAAGCAACAGTGTAGTTGTGAGCAGCATGTGAGCGATCCTCGCTGGGATGCGCTCAGCGACATCAAGAAGAAGCTGCAAAGCTAAGACTTTTAAAGTTAGGATCGCCAAGGTTGGCGGTCCGGTTGAGAGGTTGTCATGCCTAATCCAAAACGGCGCCATTCCAAGGCGCGCACGGCCAAGCGCCGCGCCCACGATCATCTGACGGCCCAGTCGCTGTCCGAATGCCCCAACTGTCACGAGCGCAAGTTGCCTCATCGTGCCTGCACCAAGTGCGGCTACTACAAGGGCCGCGAGGTCATCGAGATCGAAGAGGCCGCAAGCTAGTCCAGCGCCGCGGCCTGGTTCTTCTCCCGAGGAGAGCCAAACCCGCACATCGTTGCAGAGTCCAAGCTCCGTACTTCTCGAGGTTTGCACCTGAACGGCAAAAATGCCTACCATCATCGCTCTTGACGCCATGGGCGCTGATCGCGCGCCCAAACCCGAAGTGGAAGGCGCCATTCTCGCCGCACGCCACTACGACGTGGAAGTCGTGCTGGTCGGGAAAGAAGAAACGATCCGCGCCGAGCTCGAGCTCCATCGCTCCTGGCGCAGGCTTCCCATCAGTATCGTCAATGCCCGCGAAGTCATCGGCATGCAGGAGAAGGCGGCGCAGGCCGTACGCTCCAAGCGCGATTCCTCCATGCACGTCGGCTTGCGCATGGTGCGCGACGGCAAAGCCTCCGGCTTTGTGACCGCCGGCAATACCGGCGCGGCCATGGCGACTGCCAAGATGGTGCTCGGTGCTATCCCGGGCGTCGATCGTCCGGCGCTGGCAGCCGTCTTCCCCACCGCGCAAGGCACCGCGACCATCCTCATCGATGTCGGCGCCAACGTCGATTCCAAGCCGCAAAATCTGCAGCAGTTCGCCATCATGGGCGATGTCTATTTCCGTACGATTTTTGCGGGCCGCTTTCCCAGCGCCGAGCATCCTCGCATAGGCTTGCTGTCCATTGGCGAGGAGGAGACCAAGGGCAACGACCTTACCCGCGAAGCCTACAAGCTCATCAAGGAACTGCCGATGAACTTTGTCGGCAACGTGGAAGGCCGCGACCTCTACAACGGCAAGGCGGATGTGCTGGTCTGTGACGGCTTCGTCGGCAATGTGGCACTCAAGATCTCCGAAGGTATGGTAGAGACGGTCCGCTTCCTGCTGAAGCAGTCTTTGCAGGCGACCATCAGCAGCCAGGTTGGATTTCTTCTGTCGCGAAAGGCATTCGCGGACTTCAAAAAGCGCCTGGATTACTCCGAGTATGGTGGCGCGCCCTTGCTGGGTATCAAGGGCGTTTGCATTGTGAGCCACGGCTCCTCAAATTCGAATGCGATCAAAAATGCCGTACGCGTGGCCATGGAATTCGCCAACAGCAAATTGAACCACACCATCCAGGAGCGCATCGCGGGTGCGAGCAGGAATTTGAACCATCACCCGGCGGAAGCTCCGCAGGCCGGCCCACTCGGCACCGGTGTCGTTTAGTCGCAAATTCCTAAGTTAGTCGAAGTCGGAGCTTCGCCACATGATCGGCACACTCTTCCCCTCTTGCGTTTCTCTTTCCCGGACAAGGTTCTCAATCCGTCGGCATGGGCAAAGAACTTGCCGCCATGTACCCGGTTGCGCGCGAAACATTCGACGAAGCCGATGCGGCACTGGGTTACAAGCTTTCGCAGTTGTGTTTTGAAGGACCGGAAGAGCAGCTGAAGCTAACCGAGATCACCCAGCCGGCCATTCTTACGGTTTCGGTGGCCGCCTGGCGAGTTGCTGCAGTCGAAAGGAATTGTGCCGTCCTACGTTGCGGGACACAGCCTTGGTGAATATTCCGCTAATGTGGCAGCCGGAACCCTTGATTTTGCCGATGCCGTCCGCACCGTGCGTAACCGCGGCAAGTATATGCAGGAAGCGGTTCCGGTTGGAGTTGGAGCGATGGCTGCTGTACTGGCTTTGCCCATCGAAACGCTCCAGCAGATTTGCGAAGAAGCTGCCCAGGGAGAGGTTTGTTGCGCGGCGAATCTTAACTCGCCAGATCAGACTGTAATCTCCGGCAGCAAAGCAGCGGTTGAACGTGCCGCAGAGTTAGCGAAGCAACGCGGCGCTAAGCGGGCAATCATGTTACCCGTCAGCGCACCCTTCCATTGCGCACTGATGCAGCCCGCACAAGATCGATTGGCCGCCGATCTTTCAGCTCTAACCTTCCATACGCCCGAAGTTCCGATCCTGGGAAACGTTGATGCCACGCCGGTCACTACCGCTGACCAGGCGCGCGACGCGCTGCTCCGGCAGGTCACCGGCGCTGTACAGTGGGACAAGTCGATGCGGGCCTTCCTGGCCCTTGGCGTGGAAACATTTTTGGAAATCGGCCCCGGCAAGGTCCTCTGCGGCCTCATGCGGCAGATCGATCGCTCCCGCACCTGCTTGAATGTTGAAGACGAAGCGTCGCTGCAAAAAACCTTGAACCACCTGGAACCAGCTTCTTCAAAGCCAGACTGACGGGTTACTCTCTCATCCGTAATGCGAGATTACCGTTACCATAGCGTAATGTAACTAACCTTAGTTACGAGCTAGCCTCACCTCCTAAATCCTCTTCGAAGTAGCCACCAACGTGGGCACCGATAAAGAGGAACCATCCGGTATCCCACAAAGTGGTATACCTCCAAAAACTACTCGGCATCCTACAAAGTGGTACATATTTGCATGTCGGGGACTTCCCTACCTCAAGCTATGTTTCTTAAGAAATAGCTGCTTCGCAGAATTTCAAGTTGGACCTCTGATTGCACAGACAAAGGTTGCTGTAGCTGGATCTTCGTCGTACACGAGTGAAGATGCTCATGCAACTCAACCGATTACTTTCACCTTATTTGCTGTTACCCCCGCCGTTACCCACGCGGAATGTGCAGGTGAAAGTTATTACTAACCACCCAACATTGCGCCCAGTCCTCTCGATGGCAGCTGTATTTGATGGCTACCAGTCAGTCATTCGATCGATCGCGAGGTTGGGGCTCTTCGTCGCAAGAAGGAGGAATGATGTCGCACGCAGGCAAATTCAGGTCGTCACTTTTTAGCGTACCGGCCGCCCTCGGCGTTGTTCTGGTACTGATGATCGCGCTCACGTCTGTTCCGTGTTTCGCCAGCAATCCTGACACCCAGTCCTATGTGGGTACGGCGTACGGAACTTCGGCCTTCGTGGGCAACACCGTGCTGGTAGGGCAAACCGCCCCCGTAACTTTGGGAGGCACCTGCGGCACTTCACAGCAACCGTTAGTTGTTCCGGGAAGCCAGGCGGGAGTTAGTCTGCCGCCCCTAGTTACGGGTGGTGCGGTGAACACCAATGTTTCCAGCTCGCCGCAAACTGCACAAGCCGGCTCCGATACAGTAAGTATCAACTTGCTCGGCGGTTTGATTTCCGCTCAGGAAATTAAGGCGGTTAGCACCACCACTATGCAAAGTGACGGATCCTTCCAGCTCAGCTCCGCAGGCTCCACGTTCAGCAACCTGGTGATCCTGGGACAGGTCTATAACGGCTCGGTGCCAGCTAACACCAGGATCGATCTGCCTCTCCTCGGATACGTCGTCCTCAACGAGCAAACCTCACACATTGAGAATGCAATGGCGAGCCTGACGGTGAATATGATTCACATTCACATCACTGCCCTTAACATTCTCGGCTTGCAGGTTGGCACCGAGGTTGTGGTGTCGAACGCAACCAGCGGAATGCTCCACGTATTCGCTCCTGCCATCCTGAACGGTCAATCCTTCGGGTCGGAGGTGCTCGGGCCGCTGCTCACTTCCAGCCCGACCGCTCCTGTTAATCTTCCCTGCCTGGGCACAAACGGTGTCTATATGACCAATACCCTCGGTGGCGTGAATCTTGCAGGGATTCTGACCTCGGGAACGATCGTAAACGCCGGGGAGTCTAACCTCACAAACAACATGTCCAGCGGACAGCAGATGGCCACTGTGCAAGGCTTGAACCTGTTGAACGGACTGATTAGGGCCAATGTGATGCTGGCTCAAGCTAACGCCGTGGTGAACGGCAATATTCAGGTGTTCTCAGCCGGAACCGATCGCTTCGTCGGGATTTCGGTGGCCGGTCACCCGGAAATTACCGATAACGTTCCCTACAACACTAGTATTTCGTTAGCTGGACTCGGTACGCTCTACCTGAAGCGGGTCATTCGACACGAATCCACCAACCCATAGCATCGAAGTTCGTAGCCTGGAACTCGTGGTGCTCGAGAACAACAGCTACGGGCTGCCCATCGGCTTGGATGTGATTGTGGGCGACGCGTCCATACAGGTGATACCTGATTCAGAACCGAATTAGGGGCGTGCGCGAAGACTGGCCCTTCGCACACTACCCTGATAGGCGGAAGCCGTGCAAACTTGCCTCGGCTTCCGCAACTACTTATGCGTATAATCGCCTCCGTGCGTCTCGCCTGAGCGGGAGCGACGGAGCGAAACCATGACACCTTCCTCGGCGGCCACAGCCTCCGTGCAGCAGAAGTCCGGCAAGCTTGGTTTGGTCATCGGTTGTGTGGTGTGTCTGCTGGTAGGGGCGTTTATCGGACACGCCGTTACTTATCACCTAGATGGAACGTCGCCAAGGTCAAAGCTTTCCAAACGCCATTTCAGGCGGTCGTCCTCAGCAACGGCGCCGTGTACTACGGAAAACTGACGGGATATGGCACCCGCCACGCCATGTTGACGGATGTCTTCTACATTGTCACCAAGACAGATCCGACCACGAAGCAGGTGACGAACGTTCTCGTCAAGCGTGGGAAAGAATTGCACGGCCCGGATCGCATGTACCTCAATTCGAACCAGATTGTTTTTGTTGAGCCTGTAGGACAAGACTCCAAGGTAGCTCAACTCATCAGCCAGAACGGCCAGTAGGCGAAGCTAGATGAGCTCGCCAATTGCAGGTTGAGCTTTTCCGGCTTCCCAAACTTCGTAATGGGTCCATGTGGCGAAGGATCTGTCACCCACAATCCGGGACTGAAATCGCACCCAGATGATCTCGCCCGACTTGCGCTGCAGACGCAAAGATGCCGCGCATGCTGCCGTCTTCGACGAACTGGGCATACATCGGTTTGACGTGGGCGCCCGAGGGATAGCTTATGTCCTCAATCCGCATAGTCAGCAACTCCTCCCGGGTATAGCCCAGGAGTTCACAAGCGGAATCGTTGACGGCAATGTAACGTCGGGTCGCGTCGACTTCGACCTCAGCAGGTGGCAGACACGGGAACCATAATCACAAGTTTTAGATGATTCCTGCCCTGATTTCGTAGCGCGGCTGCGGCTTCCTAGATGCCATAGTGAAGATGGCGCAGCCCCTCCTTGTAGGCGTCGCGCGCTTCCTTGGCCAGCTTTTCCGCACTCTGCACGCTAAAATCCGCTTTGTCCCAGAGTTCCATGGCAGTCTCGGAATGGTCGGGCGTTGCCAGAGATTCCTCGGCGCGAATGGCGGCGACCCACTGGTCAACCGTTTGCTTATAACTTGTCTGCAACTCGTCAAGGTTGGGCTTGGTCATAGGAGTGGGATGTTAGAGGGCGAACGACAGCCGGTCAATTACCCCGGGCCAGCTTTCACTGAAATTTAACTCTGCAGGATGCCGGAGCACGACTTCTACGCTTCGACATGATTCATCGCAACCGCGGCACGTGTCTATGGCTGGTCACTGATTCGTTCAGCTCCGGCGCGTTAAGATCGAGGTATGAAGAAACTGCGGGTAGGCGTCCTGTTTGGCGGGCGCAGCGGCGAACACGAGGTCTCGCTGCTGTCGGCAGCATCGGTTCTTAACGCAATCGATAAAAGCAAGTACGAAGTCGTTCCGATCGGCATTACCAGGGAAGGCCGCTGGGTCACTGCGGCCCACGCTGAGCGTCTCCTGCGAGGCAAGGCGGTTGCCGACGCTCCGGAATCGCGAAATCTCCGTGCCGGCGATCCGGAGACTACCTCAACGGCGGCAGTGCTGGCGCGCGGCGAAGGCGTCGTAGTGCCGCCAATGCCCGGGGAGAACCACTCCTCACTCATGCCCTTCGAGACCGACGCCCGCGACCTGCCGGCGGCCGTGCAACCCGGTGGATGTCGATATCATCTTCCCGGTTCTGCATGGAACCTTCGGCGAAGACGGCACGATCCAGGGCTTGCTGGAACTGGCGGACATCGCCTATGTCGGCGCCGGTGTGCTGGGCTCGGCTGCGGGCATGGACAAGGATGTGATGAAGCGGCTCTTTCGCGATGCTGGCCTGCCCATCGTCAAGCATGTGACCGTCCTGCGCAGCGCCTGGCGCGAGCAGCCGAAGAAAGCCCGCAAGCTCATCGAAGAAAAGTTGAAGTATCCGGTGTTTGTGAAGCCGGCGAATCTTGGTTCGTCCGTCGGCATCAGCAAAGTTCACGACTCCAGCGAACTGGCTGCGGCGATGGACGAGGCTGCGCGCTTCGATCGCAAACTGGTCATCGAGGAAGGAGTCGGAGGCAAAAAAGCGAAGGCGCGCGAGATTGAGTGCTCGGTGCTCGGAAATGACAACCCGATTGCATCTTTGGCCGGCGAAGTCGTACCGATCAAGGAGTTCTACGACTACAACGCGAAGTATCTCGAGGAAGGTTCTGAGCTGATCATTCCGGCGAAGCTGAGCAAGACGAAGATGAAAGAGATACAGACAACTGTCGGTGTCAGCCTTCCAGGCAGTAGATTGTTCCGGTCTGGCGCGCGTGGACTTTCTCATGGATCCGCGGAGCGAGAAGATGTACGTGAACGAGATCAATACGCTACCGGGTTTCACCTCCATCAGCATGTATCCCAAACTGTGGGCGGCCACAGGCATTCCGTATGCTGATTTGATCGATCGTCTGATTCATCTGGGGATGGAACGGCACGCAGAGAAGAAGGAGAATCGATATAGCCGGTGAGTGTCGGTCTATCGCATTGAGCGGCTTCGTGTTCCGCGAAAAATCACAGACGGCGTCCCCTTTTGCTAACCCTTTTTTCCAACCCTCGTCTATGTATACAAGCAGGGAGCGATGCTCATGAGGGGCATGCGGGACGTTCCACTCCGCTAGATCGCATGCCCCGGGCACCGCAACGTGCCCTCCTTATTCTCCTCATTCGCAACGGAACTTACAGGTGCTCTTTCTCGTAGCAATACGAGGAGGAGCACCCGTGAGTATTAAATCTCTAATTCTCCTGCTCTGCCTCTCGGCCTTCAGCCTCTCCGCTTACGCGGATGAGTGGACCAAAACCTACCAGGTCGGCAATAACCCCAACCTGCACGTCGACACCAACGACGCATCCATCGACATCACTCACGGCGTCAGCAACACCATTAATGCGCGTGTGGTGGCGGATGGCGTGTCCGATTGGCAACTCCGGCGTGCGCATAACCGAGCGGCAGGATGCCGACAAAGTGGACATTGCAGGTGCATGTGCCCAACCAGTGGGGATTTCACTTCAGCATGCATCGGGGCGTGCAGGTTGAGATACAGGTGCCACCGCAATCGGCGCTGGATCTGCATTCTGGCGATGGTCACATCACGGTGACCGGTGTTTCCGGACAGGCTCGCCTGGATACCGGAGATGGTCACATCGATGTGCAGGATTTTAGCGGCGGTCTTGCATGCTCACACCGGCGACGGCCATATGACCATCGACGGAATTTTCACCGATCTTGATTTGCGCAGCGGCGATGGCCACATCGATTTGACCGTGCGTCCTGGCTCAAAGTTGGCGAATGGATGGCTGATCCACACCAGCGACGGACGCGTTGAAGCCCGCCTGCCGCAGGATCTGGCCGGCGAACTCTACGCCCACACGGGAGACGGCCACATTCAACTCGACGTACCTGTGACGGTGAACGGTTCGATTGAGAGCTCACGAATTCGCGGGAAGCTGAATGGAGGTGGTCCGCTGCTGGAAGTCACGAGCGGCGATGGCAGCATTCACATCTCGAAATTCTAAGGCGGACAAAGAAGCTACGGACCGGGCACACCGGTCCGTTACCTATTTGCAAAGCCCTACACAGAAAGACCTAACGCCGAAAGGGCTTGGTCAACGGGCGCAACCCGGCTCTTCGCCTTGTCCGCCCACTCCGAACCTTTGTCCATCCAGTCGCCGGCCTGATCGCCAAAATCTTCCATGCACATCGCGCGCATCCTCATACTTGCGACGGAGTGTGCGGCGCATCTGCTTGCCGGTCTTGGGAGCCATCAGAAGTGCGGTAACCGCACCGATAGCCAGCCCGACAAACAACAACGTCATGCCGAGACTGACGTTCCCGCCTGACGAGCGATATTCACCTTCACGTGCAAAATCATTGTCTTGATCGTCCATTCGATTAACCTTCCTTTCTGATTGGCAACGCCACTCGCACGCGGCTAGAGCATGACGAGTACTGCTTTCTGGCGCATCTACAACTAACAATTGCTCTTTCTTTGTTAGACGCAATCCCGGCCCGGTTGTTGCCTCGGATGACCAGGTCTCGAAACTTCATGAACCGACTATGATCTTAGCGACCACGGCCAACCTTGAGCGGTGCGCACTGCTTTTCGCCGTGCGCTTCTTTTTCTGCGGTTTAGCGGCCACTCGCCCAGCCGGACGCTCCTGCAGCAGAAGCTCCGTCGCCTGAACGCGCGCGTCGGCGCGAAACCACTTCTGCACAACACCATTCTGCAGGAAGTTAGCGATGGCCAGCAGGCTCATGCCCTGATGATGCACCATCCAGGAGCGCACCAGCGCAAAGCGCTGACGGCGCGAAGGCCGCACATCGGGCGTGAAGTCTGCCGCCTCGTAGTATCCGTAGGTGCCAAACCAGCCCTTCTTGCTCATCCAGCGCAAATTCCGGATTGCCTCTGGCGGATCGATGCCCAGCGCCAGCATGGTGGCGTACGGAGCAACAACCAGCCGATCTTCATCCTGCTGCAAAGCGAGTTGAGGGATACCGAATGCTCGGTATCCGTAAGCGCCGTTGTCTTCGACCTTAGCGAACGCGCACTCCGAGATGCCCCAGGGAATGCCCTTGTCGTCGGCATACATCTGCTGTGCCAGCACCGAAGCTTCCTTGCTGTTCTCCAGCATGGTCTCGGGATAGGAACGCATCCACAGCTGCGGCATCAGGTACTCGAACATCGTTCCGGTCCACGAGATCAGCACCGGTCGTCCGTCTACCACAACGTGGGAGCGGCTCATCTGGAACCAGCTCTCCTGCGGGATGTCGCCCTTGGCCACGGAGATAAATGCAGCGATGCGCGCTTCGGAGGCCAGCAGGTCGTAGCAGGCAGCATGCACCTTGCGGGCTTCCGCGTCATATCCAATGGACAGCAGTTTACGACGTCGCTCCAGCAGGAAGGCGAAGTCCATGTCGCGCACCAGGCGATCGCATTGCGCGGCAATGCTTCGCAGCTGCTCGATCAGCCGCAGGCTGTTAAGCCGGGCCTCGGGCAGTCGCGACAACAACTGCTTGCGCAAGCTCGCGGCCATCCATGCCGAGGCTGATGCTGACTTCCAGCTTGACGCGGAGCTGCTCGATGCACTCGGGCATCTGTGCCAGGGCAAACGAATCGCAGTTCAGAATGCGAAGCGAGCGTGGCATCGGCTATGCAGCGGCGCGAATTCCGGCAGCAGCCACGGCATGTAGTCGTTGATCGTCTGCCGCACCTGCTGAATCAGCCCGGTGGTCTGGTCGCAAACCAGGCGACATCAGTCGCGCTCTCGCTGGCGTTCAGCGCTCTGCGGAATCTCCACCGACGACAGCAGGCGATCCAGCCACGGCACATCATTCGGCCTTTCGAACGAGCGCGCAACTTTGCGGGAGATGACGTCAAGTCGGCCAACGCGCATAGGTGATCGGCGTAGCCATCCAGCAGGGCCGGACTCAGCAGCGGCCGCTGCAGCAGGTCGAGGCAGCCGCCCTTCAAGGTAATAAGCGAAGCGGCCAGATTGCCGCTGTCCACGGTTGAGACAAAGCGCGGACGGTCCGGCTTCCAGCGTGCGCGTGTCGTACCAGTTGTAGAGATGTCCGTGATCCTTGGGCAGCCGCTCCATCGTTTCAAGCGTGCGAATGTTCTGCTGCACGAACTCGGGCGTTGTCAGATATCCGAACTCAACCGCGGCCTGCCGGGCGTTGAACAGGAAACCGAGATTGGTGGGCGAAAGTCGTGCAGCGACTCGCGGCGGCTCCTCCTGCACGTTGTCCGGAATCAGCCAGTTGTGCTCCGCATTGCTGAAGGTGGCGTAGTAACGCCAAATGTGCAACGCGGCGCGGCGCAGGAAGCGCTGGTCCTGCTGGGTGACGTGTCTTGTGCAGCGGACGCGGCGGCCGATTCAACCATAAGCTTACCGGCTTGCTGAAGGCCCACAGCAACGAGAATCGGCAACGCGTCATACAGCGCGTGTCGGTGCGAGAAATAGACGATGACACCAACGATCAACGCGACGGCAGGCGTCCAGTTCAGAAGAACGTCGACGAAGGTCCGTTTTCCATTTCCCATCTCCGCTTCGGCGGCCGTCTCCCACTCCAGCAGGCGCTGCGCGAGAAACCAGCCGACGATAGAAGGTACGAAACACGGCATCGGCGGAGATCAGCGCCTGATGAGCCAGGAAGGTCAGGGTGAGAAACACGTTGACCATCGCCTTGCCCAGTCCCGCCACTGCGTCGCCCAGAGGCCGAAACTGGCCCGAGGCCAGAGTTCGCACCGCGGAGAACGCAAACTGGAACCAGGGCGGCACAAAAAGGATCGCGATGGTCACCAGCGTCCAGTACAGCGGCTTGCCCGGCAGCACCGTCCATCCCAGCACAAACAGCAGGAAGATTCCTGCTTCCACCAGGCTGCGGCGCAGGTTGTCGAGAATTTTCCAGCGCGACAGGAACGAGATCGGGTTGGGCACTCGCCTGCCCGGTTTCATCCGGCACGCGCGAGAACAGCCAGCTCACAATCTGCCAGTCGCCGCGGACCCAGCGATGTTTGCGCCGATTGTAGGCGCTGTAGTGCGAGGGATAGTCGTCGATGACTTCGACGTCGCTGACCAGCCCGGCCCGCGCGTATGCGCCTTCGATCAGGTCATGGCTGAGCAGGGCATTGCGCGGAAAGCGGTGCTCGAGTACGCGGCTCAGGGTCTCGACTTCGTAGATTCCCTTGCCGGTGAATATGCCTTCGCCCTTCAGGTCCTGGTAGACGTCGGAGGTCGCACGCGTGTAGATGTCGAATCCGGTCTGGCCGGAATAGATACTGGCCAGGCGCGACTGCGAGGCGCTCTGCACGCTGATGCCGACCCGCGGCTGCAGAATGCCGTATCCCGCAACTACGATGTTGTCGTGCGGATCGACGATGGCCTGGTTCAGCGGATGAGTCATCGCGCCCACCAGCCGATGCGCCGTGCCGCGCGGCAGTTCCGTATCGCTGTCGAGCGTCAGCACAAAGCGAACATGCGGGAGCAAGGTGAGATCGCCAATCTTCACCGGGAAGCTGTCGTACTTGCCATTAATCAGGCGATTGAAGTCGAGCAGCTTGCCGCGCTTGCGCTCCCAGCCCATCCAGACGCCTTCGCGCGGGTTGTAGATGCGGTGCCGATGAAAAAGCGCAAACGTCCCCTGGCCCGCCTCGGCATACTTCTCATTGAGCTCGCGAATCAGTCGGCCGCAGAGCTCGACCAGCGGATCGTCTTCGTTCGGCGTCTCCGCCGAGTCCGGCATGTCGCGTCAGCAGCGCGAAATGCAGATTGCGGACTGGCATTACCCAGATAGCGTATCTCCAGGTCTTCGACCAGCCGATGCACCTGCTTCTCGTTCAGCAGCAGCGTCGGCACCACGACCATGGTCACGCAGTCGTCCGGAATGCCTTCGCAGAAATCGAGCTTGGGCAAGATGCGCGGCCGCAACAGTGCCGTGGTCAGATAGTTCATCACTTCGACGGCGCTTTGGCTTGCCGGCAGAAGAAGCAGGATGATGGCGAAGATACGTCCCAGAAATGTATTGAACGCGTTGAACACCGGCGTCATGATCGCGATCACGATCAGCAACGTCAGCAGCTCAATTCCGCCCAGGTAGAATTCGTCCGGATGGCGGCGCAGGAATTCCTGCACACGTTCGCCCAACGGCAGCCTGACTCCGGCGCGCGCGCCGTAGCTGCTTCGCGCCCTCACCGATGCAGGTAGTAGCCAACGTGCGATTTTCGCCATGCCAGGCGCGGGTCGATCGGCGGATGTTTCACCGACTCACGTGTCAATTCGATCGCCTGCTGCGCAATCTCCAGTTCGGAGCAATCGGAATGCTCGGCGAAGTGGGCGACGGTGTGGCGATAGAGCTCGCGGCTCTGGAAATCCATGCGCGCGTAAGCCTTTGCCGGATCCTGCGCCAGCACCGGTTCAAAAACGATCAGCGGCTCCAGCAGCTCCTTCCACGGTGCTTCGGACAGCTCGCGCATGCTGCCCATCAGGTCGCTGATACTGCCGCGGCTCCTCCGGCTGCTTCAACACTTCCGTGCCGCGTAGGACGAATTCCTCCAGCACCACCAGCTTCAGCGCCGGGACCAGCAACGAGAGTTCGCCCATGTTGAGCCCGGTCACCGTTTGAAACGCTTTCACATAAGCGGTGAACGCATGGTCGGAATAGCGATACTCGACGGCCTGCAGATAGGCCTGAGCGATCGCCAGCACCCGCGGCATAACCATCTTGTCCGGAGTGCGCACGTGAGGCACGCGCCGCAACGATGCAAGCGAACCTTGTACCTCACTCTGAGTGGCGCGCACCAGGCGCACGTTGTCGTGCATCCACTGCAGGTCTTCCGGCAAGTTGCTCGTCGGGACCTAGTGTGAAGTCGACTTCGGCGAGCAGCGGCTCCAGCTTTCGAGTCAACACCATCCAGCGCTCGGAGAAATGAGTGGATTCCTTGGTGGCCGGCAGCCACGCAATCGCCTGCGCCCAATTGCGGGCATCATTTGCCAGCGTGACGTCGCGTTGCGGCGTTCCGGCCGGAAGCGGGTTCCAGCCGTTCCGCCATCTCCACCAGCACGTCTCTGTGATTAGCGCCTGTCATTCGCCTTACCGATAGCTTGCTGCCTGCAGTTCGAACATCTCCGCGTATTCGCCGCCGAGAGCCATAAGTTGATCGTGGCTACCGTCCTCTGCGATTTGCCCGTTTGCCAGAACTACGATGCGGTCCGCCATCCGAACCGTTGAAAATCGATGCGAGATAAACAATGCCATCTTGCCCGATGTCAGCTCGGCAAACCGCTCAAAGACCTCATACTCGCTGCGGGCATCGAGCGCCGCCGTCGGCTCGTCCAGGATCAGAAGCTGCGCATTTCGCAAGTAAGCGCGTGCCAGGGCCAGCTTCTGCCACTCGCCGCCGGAAAGGTCGACTCCCGTCTCAAACCGGCGACCCAGCATTTGATCGTACCCGCCCTGCAGTTTGGCGATCACCTCGTCGGCCAGGCTCTTGTGGGCCGCGGCAGCGATCTCTTCTCTGTTCCCAATCTGTTCGATGCGTCCAACGGCAATATTTTCGTGGGCGGTCATCTCATATCGCATGAAATCTTGAAAAATGACCCCGATTTCCCGGTAGAGGTCTTCCAGGCTGTACTCGCGCAGGTCGACACCGTCGAGAAGAACCTGACCCTTCGTCGGATCGTAGAGCCGAGTGATCAACTTAACGATCGTCGTCTTGCCCTGCCCGTTTTCACCGATCAGCGCGACGCGCTCGCCCGGATGCAGGGTGAAATCCAGGTCCTTCAAAATGAGACGCGAACTTCCCGGATATGCAAAGGAAACATTGCGGAACTCAAACCCGCGGCGAATCGGCCGTGGTGCCGGCAAGGCATTGGGCTTCGAACGAATCGTCGGCTGCATCTCGAAGAACGCCAGCAGGTCTGTAAGGAACAGGGCCTGATCGGCGACTCCGGACAGAGTCGAGAAAATCATCTGGATGTTCGAGCTAGCCTGAAGAATGGCGCCGGCAAGCAAGTACAGGGTTCCAATGCTCAGCGCCCCCATGACGGTCCGCCAGATTACATATACGTAGGCCGAGTAGTAGCCGAGGGAGCCGATGATCGAGAGCAGGGCTCCGGCAACCAGCTTGCGCTTCGACAGCGCTACGTTCTCTTCATAAACCTCGTCGGACAAGCCGTGTGAAACGCTCGGTCAGGAAGTTGCTGAGCCCAAAGAGCTTCAGCTCCTTGGCGGCTTCCTTGCTTCCGCCCAGGATCCTCAGATAGTCGAGTTGACGTCGCACCGGCGTTTGCCGGAAATTCTTGGCATATCCCAGAAACGCAAAGTGGCTCTCGCCCACGAACGCCGGAATAACTCCCGCGATCAGCAGCAGCAACAGCCAAGGCGAGTAGTAAATGATGGTGATCGACAGCGTGATAGTGGTGATCACCTGCTGGATCAGCCGACCCAGCATCTGGATCATGGCCAGCCGGTCGGTCGCCTGCACCCGCGCCCGCTCCAGGCGATCATAAAAGACGGGGTCTTCGTAGGCGATGACGTCCAGTTCCGCCGCGTGCTTCATCACCTGGATGCTGACGTGGCGGGTGTATTTGTCGGCCAGCACGGAATCCAGGTAATCGATGGTGCGGGTCAGGATATTGCCCAGCACGGCGATGATGAACTCAGCGGCGACCAGCCACCACAGCCGATGAGGGAAGCCTGCGTGTTTCGGGGTACGGGCGACGGTGTCGAAAATCAGCTTGCCGACGTACAGAACGCCGACCGGCTGAAGCGCCGCGAACAGGCGGAAGACGAAACCCAGCACCACAACCAGGGGCCCGGAATCCCAGACAATCTTGAGCACGGGGGGAAGATTGCGCAGGGCGGACATGCGCTCCTGCCAGGCGCTGGCCGTGGTTTTTGGTTGCTTCACTCATGGTCGCGCAAGTCTGCCTTGCCCACCAGTACCGGCTAAACCCTCCATTATCGAACGAACGGAAGCGACAATGAAAAGCCAAGGGTTATCCAATGAGAGATGCGGAAAACGGAAACGCAGTTTTACGGCGTCAGCTCCGGTCCGGAATGAAAACTTGGAGATTTTTCGAAATTTTCCATCCCGCCGCAGTAAGAAATCGGGCAGAATTTGGCAGAACGCTGTAAGATCACAGACTTAACAGCCACTTATAAGCTAAACTTTGCTTTTTCGGAGGCTCGGCTATGCACCGCGTCACTTCAGCACTCTTATTGTTGGTCTGCTTCGTTACGCTATCTGGCATGGCCGCCCGGGCGCAAGACGATTCCTCGGGCGCATCCGCAACCTGCAATTTCGACGAAGAGAAACAGTTGATGGTGCAGTATCAACGCTTTCCCATCAATCTGAAGAAGCCTTTATCCGTCCAAGTTCCTTTCGGCAAGGTTTGGGCACCCGGCGGCAAAGCCATGGCCCTGTTCACCAATACGCCGATCCAGATCGGGTCACGCATGCTTCCCATCGGCGCTTACACGCTGTTTGTGATTCCGAATTCGAAGCAGTGGACGCTGGTAGTCTCCAAGAGCACCGACACTTCGGGAGCATACGATCCGCAACAGGACCTGGTGCGGGTTCCGCTGGAATCGGGAGAGCTGCCGAGCCCGGAGGCAAACCTGAATGTATCGTTCGCCCACGTGGCGCCGCAGCAGTGCAATATCCGAATTGATTTAGAGAAGTTCGGGCACTTCGCCCCGATACATCAGGAGCAATAGACCGGGCTCAGTCGGCGAAGATGGGCACTTCTTCTTCGCGCTTGGCGGTCTTCCTGCGCCATGGCAGGTGCGCCATCACCCAATCCTTGAGCTTGTCCATGTACAGGTAGACAACGGGAGTGGTGTACAGGGTCAGCGCCTGGCTGACAATCAGGCCTCCCACGATGGCAATGCCTAGCGGCCGGCGAATCTCCGATCCCACGCCGGTTCCTAAAGCTAACGGCAGAGCACCGAGCATGGCTGCCGCCGTGGTCATCATGATGGGACGGAAGCGAACCAGTCCGGCTTCATAGATCGACTCTTCGGCGGTCTTGCCCGTACGTTCCACCTCTAGGGCGAAGTCGATCATCATGATGGCGTTCTTCTTCACGATGCCGATCAGCAGGATGATGCCGATCAATCCGATGACATCGAGTTGCATGTGGAAGAGCAAGAGCGCCAGGAGTGCGCCCGTGCCCGCAGACGGCAGCGTCGACAGAATCGTGATGGGATGAATATAGCTTTCGTACAGCATGCCCAACACGATGTAGACCGCGACCAGCGCCGCCAGGATCAGGATCGGTTCAGATGAGAGCGAATCCTGGAATGCTGCGGCCGTTCCCTGGAAGCTACCGTGGATGCTGGACGGCATCCGCATATCTCTCTCAGCCTGATCGATGGCGCGCGTCGCTGTGCCCAGATCGCCTCCCGGCGCGAGGTTGAACGAAAGCGTTACCGCCGGAAACTGCCCCTGGTGATTGACCGACAGCGACGTGGTCGAGGGCTCGAAATGCGCAAATGCCGACAGCGGTACCTGTGCTCCGCCGTTGGTGATGACGTAGGCGCTCTGCAACGCATCGGGCGTGCGTTGATATTGCGGAGCAACTTCCAAGCACGACGTGATACTGGTTTAGCGTCTGATAGATGGTTGAAATCTGTTCCTGGCCAAACGCGTCATACAGCACGGCATCGATTTGCTTCGGCGTAATTCCCAGCCGGGAGGCGGTGGTGCGGTCGATGACCACATTCTCTTCCAGTCCGCTGATCTGCTGATCGCTATTCACGTCCTTCAGCTGCGGAATTTTCTTCAACTGCGCAAGCAGCTTCGGCGCCCATTCGTAAAGCTCGTTCAGATCTTCGCCCGACAGCGTGTACTGATACTGCGCATTCGACATGCGTCCGCCAATCTGCAGATCCTGGACGGACTGCAGATACAGCGTCGCTCCGGGAATGTGCGAGAGCTTCGGACGCAAACGCGCAATCACCTGGTCGGCGCCGATTTTGCGCTTTCGTTCAGCGGCTTCAGCACCACGAACACACGACCCTGGTTCTGCGCCCCGTGTGCCGCCCACAAAAGCCAGCACGTTCTCGACTGCCGGATCCTGCTTCATGATTGTGATGAACTCATCCGTCTTGCTCTTCATGGCTTCGAATGAGACATCCTGGTCGCCCATGATCATGCCCGCCAGACGTCCCGTGTCCTGCTGCGGGAAGAAGCCTTTGGGAATCGACGATGTACAGGAACACGTTTACGAAGACCATCAGAATAGCGACGGCTAAAATCAATCGCTGATGCCGCAGCACCCAGCCCAGCGACACCCGGTAGCCGCGTGTCAAGCCAGTAGAATCCGCGCTCGCTCATGCGGTACAAGCTGCCGTGACTGCCGGGATCGTGAGCCTTAAGGAAGCGGGCGCACAGCATGGGCGTGGTGGTCAGAGATACCACCAGCGATACGGCGATGGCAGCACTGAGGGTAACCGCAAATTCGTGAAATAACCGGCCGACGATGCCGCCCATCAGCAGGATCGGGATGAACACCGCGATCAGCGAGGTGCTCATGGAGACGACGGTGAAGCCGATCTCCCGCGCTCCCACCAGCGCCGCCTGGTAGGGAGCCATACCGGCTTCCACGTGGCGCATTACGTTTTCCAGCACCACGATGGCGTCGTCCACCACAAATCCGGTCGAAATGGTCAAGCGCCATCAGCGAAAGGTTATTCAGCGAATAGCCAAACAGGTACATCACGCCGAAGGTGCCGACGATGGCCAGCGGCACCGCGACACTGGGAATCAGCGTGGCGCGCACCTCGCGCAGGAAGACGAAGACCACCAGCACGACCAGGATCACGGAAATGATCAGGGTGCGCTCAACGTCGTTGACGGATGCCCGAACCGTCGTGGTGCGATCGAGACCTATCTCCAGGTGAATGGCAGGCGGAAGCGACGCCTTCAGGAACGGCAGCGCTGCTATGACCCGGTCGGCCGTGGCAATGATATTCGCGCCAGGCTGGCGGAAGATGACCACCAGGACACTGGGCTTGCCGTTGAAACTGCCGGCATTATTAACGTCTGAGTAAGAGTCCTGAACATCGGCAACGTCGCTCAAACGTACTGGGGCGCCGTTGCGGTAGGCGATGACTAGCCCGCGGTAGTCCTTGGCCTTTTTAAGCTGATCGTTAGCCCGGATCATCCAGGTCTTATTGCCATCGTCCAGCGAACCCTTGGCCTGGTTCACATTCTGGGCGGCCACGGCGCTGCGCACAGCCTCCAGTCCAAGATTCATCTGGTTCAGAGCGTTGGGATTGGCTTCGATACGTACTGCCGGTTGCGACGATCCCCACACAAAGACCTGGCCGACGCCCTCGATCTGCGAGAGCTTTTGCCCCATGATGGAGTCGGCGACGTCGTACATCTCATCTTGCGTCATCGCCTCCGAGGTCATCTCCAGAATGATGACGGGCGAGTCGGCAGGATTGATCTTGCGATACGTCGGATTGCTGGGCAGGTTTGCGGGAAGATATCCTCGAGCCGCATTGATCGCTGCCTGAACATCACGGGCCGCGGCATCGATGTTGCGGTTCAAGTCGAACTGCATGGTGATGCCGGTTGAGCCGAGCTGGCTCGACGACGTCATCTGGTTAATACCGGCGATTCGCCCGAACTGCCTCTCCAGGGGGGTCGCTACCGCTGACGCCATCGTCTCCGGACTGGCGCCGGGCAGCGATGCGCCTACGGAGATGACCGGGAAATCGATCTGCGGCAAAGGCGCTACCGGCAATTGCATGTAGGCCAATGCTCCCGCGAGAAGCAGGGCGACGGTCAGCAGCGTAGTCGCTACAGGCCTCGCAATCGCTGGTGCAGAAATGTTCATAAAGCAGTTGCCAGTAGCCAGTGGCCAATGGCCAGTTCGTCGCGGTTCATGTCGGTTTTAGTGATGCTTCCTTAGCCACCACTCGATTCGTCTTGAATAACATCCAGTTGCCGGTCGCCCGTTCTCATCGGCCAATACTCCGGAAATGTTCTCTTTAGCCACTCGGCGCTGACCACCAGCCACTCAATCAATCCCCGGTAGCCTCCACCGGCTTCGGCGAGCGCAGGTGACGCAGCGCTTGAGCCAACCGATCGAACCAGAGATAGACCACCGGTGTCGTATACAAAGTCAGAACCTGGCTGAAGATCAGACCACCGATAATCGTGATACCTAACGGCCGCCTCAGCTCCGAGCCGGTTCCTGAGCCCAGCGCCAGTGGCACCGCACCGAACAGGGCGGCAAAGGTCGTCATCATGATGGGCCGGAAGCGCAGCAAACAAGCTTCATAGATCGCATCGATCGGCGCCTTACCCTCCTTGCGCTCGGCTTCCAGCGCGAAGTCGATCATCATAATGGCGTTTTTCTTCACGATGCCGATCAGCAAAATGATGCCGATTAATGCCATTACGCTGAGGTCGAGATGGAACAGGGTCAGCGCAAGAATGGCGCCCACACCGGCGGACGGCAGAGTCGACAAAATCGTGATGGGATGAATGTAACTCTCGTAGAGCACGCCAAGCACGATGTACACGGTAACGATGGCTGCGAGAATCAGCCAGCCTTCGTTCGCCAGTGAGGCCTGGAAGGCGCGCGCCGTGCCCTGAAATGCCAATTGAATGCTGGGCGGCAGGTTCACCTCAGTGGCGGCCTGCTGAATCGCCTTTACGGCATCGCCCAACGACGCATCGTTGCCCAGGTTGAACGAGATCGTCACCGCCGGAAACTGGCCCTGGTGCGTAATCGTCAGCGGACCGGTGGTCGTCTCCCAGTGCGCGATCGCGCTAAGCGGCACTTGCTGCGCGTTGGCGGCAAGCACGCTGCCGCCTCCTGAACTGGTTGCCGGCTGGCTGCCCAGCGTCGGCGTCGCGATGCCCTGTCCACCTCCGGCCGGCACGTAGATGCTCTTCAGCGAGTCGGGATCGACGGCAAACGTTGGGTCGACCTGCAGCACCACGTGATACTGATTCAGCTGCGTGAACATGATCGAGACTAAGCGCTGTCCGAACGCGTCGTACAGGGTGTTGTCGATCGCGCTGGTCGTCACTCCCAGGCGTGAAGCGGTATCACGATCGATCACCAGCGTTGCCTGTGCAGCGTCGTTCTGTTGATCCGTGGCAACATCCCGCAACTCCGGCAGTTGCTTCAGCTTCTCCACCATCTTCGCGGTGTAGCGCTGCAACTCCTTCGAGTCGGCGTCTTCCAGCGTGAACTGGTATTGGGTACGGCTGACGCGATCCTCAACCGTCAGGTCCTGCACCGGCTGCATGTACAGGGTGATGCCTTCCACGCCGGCAACTTCCTGTTGCAGCCGCTTCATCACCGTGGTGACGTCGTCCGAGCGCTCCTCACGGCTCTTGAGGTTGATCTGTATGCGGCCGCTGTTGGGAGTGGTGTTGGTACCATCAACTCCGATGAATGACGAAAGGCTCTCAACGTCCTTGTCTTTCAAGATGGCCGACGCCAATGCCTGCTGCCGTTGCGCCATGGCATGAAACGAAATACTTTCGGGAGCATCCGAAATGCCCATGATTACGCCGGTATCCTGCACCGGGAAAAAGCCCTTTGGGACGACAATGTAGAGATAAATGGTCGCAACCAGCGTGCCGATGGTGACCAGCAGCGTGATGGTCTGGTGCTTCAGAACGAACTTAACCGTGCGCCCATAAAAGGCGATGGTGTTGTTGAACATCCGCTCCGACCACTCGTAGAAGCGTCCATGCTTCTTCTCGGCGTTAGAGCGCAGCAGCAACGAGCACATCATCGGCGTCAACGTCAGCGAAATAACTGCCGACAACAGAATCGTGACCGCCAGCGTAACCGCGAACTCGCGGAACAGTCGGCCGACGATATCGCCCATGAACAGCAGGGGAATGAGCACCGCGATCAGCGATACGGTCAGCGACACGATCGTGAAGCCGATCTGTCCGGCGCCGCGCAAGGCGGCCTCGAGCGGAGTATGCCCTTCCTCGATGAAGCGATCGATGTTCTCGATCATCACGATGGCGTCATCGACGACGAATCCAGTGGAGATGGTCAACGCCATCAGCGAGAGGTTGTCGAGCGAGTAGCCCAACATGTACATCACGCCGAAGGTGCCGACAATGGAGAGCGGCACCGTAATGCTGGGAATGATCGTCGCGGAAAGCGTGCGCAGGAACAGGAAGATCACCATCACGACCAGCGCAATGGTAAGCATCATTTCAAACTGCACGTCCTTCACGCTGGCGCGAATCGTGTTGGTGCGGTCAGTCAGTACGGTGACCTTAACCGAGGCGGGGAGATTATTCTGCAGCTGCTGCAGCCGCAGCTTAATGCTGTCGACCACCTTGATGATGTTGGCGCCCGGCTGACGCTGGATATTCAGAATCACGGCCGGCGTGTTATTCATCCATGCGGCCTGATTCGTGTTCTCCGCGCCCATCACAATCGTGGCCACATCGGAGAGTCTTACCGGATTCCCGTTTTTGTAGGCGACGATGGATTCTGCGTAGCCCTGCGGGTTTAGCAGCTGGTCATTGGCGCCGATGGTAAAGGACTGCCGGTTGTTCTGTAACTGCCCCTTGGCCTGGTCAACATTGATCTGCGCGATCACCGAGCGCAACTGCTCCAGGCTCATGCCGTACGAAGCCAGCGCCGTCGGGTTCGCCAGGATGCGCACTGCGGGCTTCTGACCGCCGCTGATGCTAACCAGCCCAACCCCGGGAAGCTGCGAGATCTTTTGTGCGAAGGTCGTATCGGCAAGGTCCTCAACCTGCGGCAGCGGCATGCTGTCAGAGGTCATGGCAAGCGTAAGGATAGGTGCGTCTGCCGGATTTACCTTGCTGTAGATCGGGGGAGTTGGCAGATCGTTAGGCAGATAGGTTTGCGCGGCGTTGATGGCCGCCTGCACCTCCTGCTCGGCAACATCGATGTTGTCTTCCAGCGTGAATTGCAGCGTGATGACCGAAGCCCCGAAGGAACTGCTGGAGGTCATCTGGCTCAAGCCTGGCAGTTCGCCGAATTGGCGTTCCAGGGGAGCGGTGATCGAAGAGGCAGTGACGTCGGGACTTGCGCCGGGATAGAAGGTCACGACCTGGATGGTCGGATAGTCAACCTGCGGGAGGGCAGAAATCGGCAATTGGAAGTAGGCCACGATGCCCACCAGCAACAGCGCCAACATCAAGAGCGATGTTGCGATGGGCCGCAGAATAAACGGCCGCGAAATACTCATATCGCCGATCCAATGTTTCCGCTGGACGAACTACTCTTCTGGTGCGCCGGAGCTTTGGGGTCAACCTTCATGCCGGCCTGCAACTTCTCCTGGCCGTCGGTTACGACTTTGTCGCCTGCCTTCAATCCTGAAGCAGATCACCGCGGTGGCGCCTTGCGTCAGCTGCACCTGCACGTTTCGCATTTCGACGCTGTTCTGACCGTCAACGGTGTAGACGAAGTTGCCGTCCGGCCCGCGCTGCATGGCGCTAGCCGGCACAGTAATGGCGTTCGTCAGCTTTTTCAGGAGCAGGTGAGCATTGACGAACTGGTTCGGCCAGAGCGTGTTGTCCTGATTGTCGAAGGTCGCCTTCAACTGGACCGTACCGGTCGTCTGGTCGATCTGGTTGTTGATCGTCAGAAGCTTGCCCGTCGCAAGCTTGGTCAAGTCGTCGCGGCTATAGGCGTCCACTTCCAACGAACCTGACTTCATCTGCTGCGCTACCGCCTGCAACTGATCCTCAGGCAGCGTGAATAGCACCGAAATGGGATGTAACTGCGTGATCACCAACATGGCTGTGCCGCCGGCTGCCGTCACGTAGTTTCCCGGATCGACCTGGCGTAAACCAACTCGACCGTTAATCGGCGAGACGATGCGGCAGTAGGTCAGGTTCAACTTGGCGCTGTCGATGGCCGCCTTGTCGCTGGCGATGGTGCCCTCAAAGGTACCGAAGGAAGCCTGCAGGGTGTCGAGATCCTGCTTCGCGATTACGCCCTGCTCGTAGAGAACTTTGTTTCGTTCGTATTGAGCCTTGGCGTTCGTGAGCTGTGCTTCATCCTTCTGCAAAGTCGCTTCTGCCTGCGCTAACGCTACCTGGTACGGACGGGGGTCGATCAGAATCAGTAGTTCGCCGGCCTTAACTTCCTGACCTTCCTGAAAATTAACCTGCATGATCTGACCGTCAATGCGGGTCTTTAATGAAACCGTATTAAATGCCTGTACGGAACCCAGCCCTGTCAGGTAAACGTCAAAGTTGCCCTGCTGCACAGTAGCAACTCCCACGGGAACTGCCGGCGGCGGACCGCCCGCTTTCGCGCTCTTGGACTGGTGGGAACTGCACCCGGCCAGTACAGCGCAGATCGCAAGGGTCACCCCGAGCCCCAGGGACGCCACAATTTTACGTCTCCCAGGTTTTAGGAATGGCCAACTTTTCACGAAAAGTCCTCCTCGTCATGCCCTTCGGACGTGCGCACCGCCTCACGCGGTAGCTCGACTCGTCCCAAGTGCCCTAACTGCAACTTGGCGCAGCGGTTGCAGTACTATTACATCCATATCCATTAGAGCGGATGGGGCCCTTGACCGCAGTTAAGAGTAGGTGAAGGAAGGTTAAGAAGTGTGAAGGTTAACAACACATCACGAAACAATTCTTCACCGCAGGGCCGCGCAGGAAAGGGCAAAATAACTCCTGTGAATCGCCTGCTCATCGTCGATGACGATCACGGCCTGGTTAACCTGATCAAACGTTTTCTCGAAGGCGAGGGCTTTCGCGTGGACGCGGCCTACGATCATGCTTCGGGCTTGAGTGCCGCCCTCTCCGGCGAGCATGAATTAATCATACTGGATGTGATGCTACCCGGTGGTACCGGGTTCGAGCTCCTCAAAGCCTTGCGACACGAGTCTTCGGTACCGGTTCTTCTGCTGACTGCCAGAGGCGAGGCCGTCGACCGCATTCTGGGTTTGGAGATTGGCGCTGATGACTACCTGGCCAAGCCGTTTGACCCGCGCGAACTGGTAGCCAGAATTCGGGCAATTTTTCGACGCACCCGAGAGACGGCCGCCCCAGCGAGCCGCGACGGACATGAAGAACTGCTGTCGGTCGGCGATATCGGCATGTCCCTGAGTACGCGCACGGTGACATGCCGGGGAAACCCGGTCGATCTCACTTCGGTGGAATTCAATGTCCTGGAACTTCTGCTGCGTCACGCAGGCAACGTCGTAACCCGCGAACAGATCGCAGAAGTCGCCCTCGGACGTCCGTTGAATGCCTTCGACCGTAGCGTGGATGTGCACGTCAGCCGCCTGCGAAAGAAACTGAGCACCTGCGCCGCATCTGCTGAGGAGTTGATCCGGCCGATTCGCGGCATCGGTTACTTCCTTGCGGCCGAGGCTCCGGAAAAGAGCAGAGTATGAATCGGCGGCTCTTCTGGAAGATCTTTCTTCCCTTCTGGGTGGCCCAGGCGCTCCTGCTGGGCGCACTGTATTTGCGCGTCCACTACCGCATTAACTCCGAACATCCTTGGTGGATCCAGCCCGAGCGCCACCAGATGCCGATCCTGGCTGACCTGGCGGCAAAAACCTATCTGGAGCAGGGACCGGCCGGTCTGCAACAACTGCTCGACGGCCTTTCGCTGTCGAAGCGTTCACGTTTCTGGCTGCTCGACGCCAGTGGGCACGAACTGACCGGACGCCCGGTTCCCGACTCCGATCTCCGCGGCGCGGCGGCGGCGGAAAAGAACGAGGGCCTGTATCACTCGTTCGAATCAAACGTGCTGGCGGCTCGCGCAACCACCCCGCAAGGGCAGTTCGTGTTGATCGCTGAACTCACTCCGCCCTCGATCTCCGAACGCGTGCCCGGAGACATTCTCTGGACCTTGAAGCTAGGGACAATCTTTTCCGCCCTTCTTTGTCTGCTGATCGCACACTACCTGACGAAGCCTATCGAGCGCCTGCGCGACGCCACGCACGAGTTGGCGCGCGGCAATCTCGACATCCGCGCCGGAGAGAATCTTGGCAATCGCCAGGATGAAATTGCAGACCTGGTGCGGGACTTCGACATCATGGCTGGCGAGCTACGCAACCAGATCCAGAGTGAGCGCAATCTGCTAAGCGGGGTCTCGCACGAATTACGCTCGCCGATTGCACGTATGCGACTGGCGCTGACCATTGCGCGGCATGCCAACGAGCAGGATCGCGCCGAGATGCTGGATCGCATCGAGCAGGACACGGTACAACTCGACTCCATGCTGGAACGGATCCTGACGGTCGCCCGACTGGAAAGCGGCCAGCTTCAGCCGAAGTTCGAGTTGATTACGCTCAACGACGTTGTTAATGATGTGCTGAGCGACGCCAAGTTCGAAGCTGTGGCGACGGGAGCGGACATCGGCTACCAGGGCAATGACGAAATCAAAGTCACCGGCGACGCTGGTCTTCTGCACAGCGCGGTTGAAAACCTGGTGCGCAATGCCATGTTCTATTCCGGCCGCGACGGCAAGATCGATGTGACGCTGGCCAAAGTCGACAACTCGGCGATCATCACCGTGCGCGACAATGGTCCGGGTGTGCCCGAGAGCGCCTTGCCGCTGCTGTTCAAGCCGTTCTACCGAGTTGATGATTCCCGAGGAACGACGACCGGCGGCATGGGACTGGGGCTGGCAATTGTTCGCAATGCCGTGGCTGTCCACGGAGGCACCGCAGTCGCGCGAAATGTTTCACCGCACGGACTTGAGATCGAGCTACGGTTGCCGGTCACACCTACTCCGGCAGGCCGGCGCAGCGCTGAGTTTAGAACGGCGGCGCTTAGCTCGTAACGCTCCGCGTTTCGCCGCTGGCTTTTCGCTTTTCGCCAGGTGAACAGGCCCGCCATTCGATGCCGTAACATGACAGGCGCTGCGAAGGTCGAATAGCGAACGGCGGCTCCTCTCACTGACATTTCCATGCCACGCGTGCTAGCTTATCCCTTCCGGACAAAAACCATGTTTACCAATGATCTGCTCAAGGGCAAACGCATCCTCATCACGGGCGGCGGCACCGGCATCGGCCGCGCCATGGCCGAGCGCTTCCTGCAACTCGGCGCAACGGTGTTCATCTGCGGCCGCAGGGCCGAAGTGGTGCAGCAGACGGCGAACGAACTCGCTACGTCCACCGGCGGCACTATCGAAGGCCACGCTTGCGACGTTCGCGACCGTGAAGCAGTGGAGAAACTAGTCGATGAACTGTGGGCGAAGGCTCCTCTGGACGTCCTGGTCAACAATGCCGCAGGCAACTTCCTGGCACGCACGGAAGAGCTGTCGCCACGCGCCTTTGAGTCGGTGCTCGGAATCGTGTTGACGGGAACCATTAACATGACCATGGCCTGCGGTAGGCGCTGGCTGGCTACGAATCATAAAGGCGTAGTCCTCAGCATCGCCACCACATACGCCGACACTGGTTCGGCGTACGTGGTGCCCAGCGCGGTCGCGAAAGCCGGCGTGGTTTCGCTGATGCGCAGCCTGGCCGTCGAATGGGGACCGCGCGGCATTCGTACGGTGGCTATTGCTCCCGGAGCTATTCGGACCGAGGGCGCTTTTTCGCGCCTGCTGCCCACGCCGGAGATGGAGAAGAAGCTGCTGGACCACAACCCTCTGCGTCGCTTTGGCACACTGGAGGAGATCGCCAACCTGGGAGCCTTCTTGATCAGCGACCAGGGAGGATATATCAATGGGGAGATGGTATACATGGACGGAGGCGAGACGCTGGCCGGCGCAAGTACCTTCAGTCTGCTGGGCCGCCAGATTCCGGATGCTGCCTGGGCGATGATGAAGCCCAGGAAGTCAAAGTCCGAATAATCCGAACTGCATGAGCGAGAAGATTGCGATCTCCGATCTCGGCGTCCGTCAGTACCGCTCTCCTTTGCGGCTGGACGCGCTGGGCTCCATCGAAAGCACGTTCATTCACGATGGCATGTTCTATCGCGATCCCCTGCGAGATGACGGGCCGCTGTTCGAGCGTTCGGGACCGCGCGAGCACCTGTACTTCGACCCGGCGAAAACCAAGGTCGCCGTGGTGACTTGCGGAGGGCTGTGCCCCGGCCTGAATAACGTTATTCGCTCGCTGTACTTGCAGCTTCACTATCACTACGGTGTTCCGGCAGTAATGGGCGTCCGCTACGGCTATTCAGGATTTTCGCCGGAGGGTTCGGCAGCCCCTTTATGGCTGAACGCTGAGATCGTCAACAACATTCATCAGTTGGGTGGGACGCTGCTCGGCACCTCGCGCGGTCCGATCAGCGCCGACATGGTGGTGGACTTTCTCGATCAGCGCGGGGTCAGCGTTCTGTTCACCGTGGGAGGCGATGGTACGCAGCGCGGAGCACATGCCATCGTCACCGAGATCCAGCGCCGCAAGCTGCCCATCTCGGTCATTGGCATCCCGAAGACGATCGACGACGATGTGCAGTACGTGAACCGCTCCTTTGGTTATTTCACGGCAATTCAGAAAGCGAAGGAAGTCATCGACAGCGCTCACGTGGAAGCGCATTGCGTGACCAATGGCATCAGCATTGTGAAGCTGATGGGCCGCGATTCCGGCTTCATCGCCGCAGGCGCCACTCTTGCCAGCCAGGAAGTCAACTTTACACTGGTGCCCGAGGTGCCCTTCAAACTCGAAGGGGAATGCGGGTTGCTGGCGATTTTGCATCGACGCATGCTGGAGCGCCGGCACGCGGTGATCGTGGTCGCTGAAGGGGCGGGCCAGCATCTGATGCCGCCAACGGAGGAGCGCGACCCCTCCGGTAATCTGCTGCACCGGGACATCGGTCTCTTCCTGCGTCATAAGATTCGCGACCACTTCCATGCGCAGCGCTTCCCTGTTGTCATCCGGTACTTCGACCCGAGCTACTACATCCGCAGCGTGCCGGCGTCCACGGTGGATTCGGTTTTATGTGACTCGTTTGCGCGCCACGCCGTACACGCGGCCATGGCTGGGAAGACCGACATGATTGTCGGCCTGCAGCACGGTGTTTTCATCAACGTGCCGATCCCGATGGCAACCCAGCAGCGCAAGCGACTCTCGGCAGAGGAGTGGGCTTCGGTGGTCACGGCGACCGGCCAGCCCGATCTCTCATAGGAAAAGGGCACGGCGCACCGTGCCCCAATTCGCATTCCTGCGCTTAATTCGATTTATGCGAGCTCTTGTGCGCCTGCGTGGACAGCGCCGGACTTGACGCCTTCGCCTGCTTCGTGATCCCGTCCAGCATCTGGTAGAGCTGGGTCATGTCCTTCACCTCCGTAATCGGAGGCACATTCGGCGCATCCGTCACGATATAGATCGTCGGCGTGTGATCCAGCGGAATTCGCTCACCCATCGCGCGATCGGCTTCGACCTTGCCGGCCAATTCGCCCGAAGGATCGACCACAAACGGCAGCGTAATTCCGTGCTGCTCAGCCCACTTCTCCGTCATTCCATGAAGATTTTGCTTAGTGACGAAGTTTTGATTCTGGAAAATGTACAGGCGGTACTCATCGCCGAGCTTGGGCGACTTGGTATCGAAGTAGCGCGCGTCGATCGCCGCTTCCAGCGACCAGGGATGCTGGCGAAGCGGAAAGTCGTGTTCGATGAGCGGGATGTCATATTTCTTAGCGGCCTCGTGTACCAGCGGCGCCGCCCGGGCACACTGCGGGCACTCCAGATCTTCAAAAACAATGATGGCGACCTTCGAACCCTTCGGCGGACGCAGCATCGACGTGTCGGACCAGGCCAGAGTGCTCGCGAGCAGCAGAATTACCGCCGCGACGAACTGCATCTGAGTGAAACGCTTCATTCGTGGAGCTTCCTTTACTACGAGAATCAGCAGGATATCTGAACTATAGTAACGGAATTTCTGCGAAAGAGTCGCGCCTGAATTGCCTACGCAGCCGTTAAACGGCTGGATCGCCATTCACCGGGCGAAGTCCCTTCCCAGCTGTGGAAAGCCCGGAAGAAGGAGTTCGCGTCCTCGTAGCCGAGCAGGTAAGCCGTTTCGTTCAGCTCCAGCGAGGAATGCAGCAGGTAGTGGCGGGCTAGCTCCTGGCGAGCTTCTTTCATTAACTGTTGAAAGCTGACTCCCTCATCGGTCAGACGGCGCTGCAGGGTTCGCGTGCTGAGGCGAAGCTCCGCAGCCACCTCGTTCAGACCCGGACGCTGCCCGGCCAGCAGTCTCTTCAGCACTCCCTTGGCTTGTTCAGAGATGCTTTTTTCGGACAGCTGTTCGCTCAACTCGGCCTCGAGTTGAGGAGCCACCACGGCCAGCAGTTCCGCATTGTAGGTCAGCAGAGGAGCATCAACGTCCCGCTTGTGAAATACGATCAGGTTTTGCGGGGCGCGAAACTTCACCGGGCAGCGAAAATGGGCTTCATACATTTCGCGATGTGCAAGCGGGCGGCGGAATTCGACGCGCTTAGGGCGAATCGGCGTGCCCGTGCCTCGACGGGCGATGGAAAGCATCCAAGCGAAACAGGTGTCGACCAGCGTGGCCGGCTCCTGCTCCTGCGCCAGCAACCACTCAAAGCGGACCGCACATTCGTCCTTTTTTTCAATCAGCTCGATCTTCTCGGGACAGGTGAGCTGCTTGTAACGTGCCATGCGTTGCAGAGCGTCACGCAACGACCGCGTACATAGGGCGGCGATGGCTATCGGGTCATATCGCTCCGCCCGTTCTTCCGTGCCGATCTTCAATCCGATTCCAGGATCGCCGCTCACTGCGAGGATAGCCTGGTAGATGGCGAACAGCTCCTCGGTCGTAACCTGCACCTTTTCCTGCTGCAGCAATGTCACCGGGAGCCTGGCGTGGGCCAGTAGGTTCCGGTGAGAGACGTTTAACTCCTCAAGGCGGCGCAGTACCGTGCTCGAGATTCGGAAGCGGTTGGCCATAGTCATCGCGATGCGGTTGAAGGCGCCCGGCCGTCATTAGACTTGGTAAGGTCTGAGCAGCCGGGCGATCGGTTTGTTTATTGATTCAGTGACTTCATATCGATGACAAAGCGGTACTTCACGTCGCTTTTCAGCAGGCGCTCATAAGCTTCGTTGATCTTCTGGATCGGAATCAGTTCGATGTCGGAAGTAACGCCGTGCCTGGCGCAGAAATCCAGCATCTCCTGAGTTTCAGGTATCCCGCCAATGCTGGATCCGGCAAGCGACCGCCTGCCGGCAATGAGCCCGAAGACCCCAAGCGGCACTGGCTTCGGAGGTGCTCCGACGAAGGTCATCGTTCCTTCCCTCTTCAGCAGATTGATGTAAGCATTCACATCATGCGGAGCCGAGACGGTATTCAGAATGAAGTCGAAGCTGCGCTCGTGCTTCTGCATCTCGTCGGGATTTTTCGAAATCACCACTTCATCGGCCCCGAGCCTCCGCGCGTCATCGGTCTTGTGCGCCGAGGTTGTGAATAGTACGGTGTGGGCTCCCATCGCATGGGCAAACTTCAGCCCCATGTGTCCCAGGCCACCGAGCCCGACGATACCGACCTTCTTGCCCTTGCCAACCTTCCAATGGTGCAGCGGCGAAAACGTCGTAATTCCGGCACAGAGAAGGGGCGCCGCGCCGGCGGGGTCGAGACCGTCGGGAACGTGCAGCACAAACTTCTCGTTGACCACGATGCTCTCCGAATAACCGCCGAAGGTCACGCCGCCGAGAATCTTGTCTTCGCTGTTGTAGGTAAAAACGGTAGCGAGGTTATCGCAGTGTTGCTCCAAGCCTTCTTTACAGCTGCCGCAAATGCCGCAGGAGTCCAGCATGCAGCCCACGGCCGCCATATCGCCTTCTTTGAACTTGGTCACCGCATTGCCGACGTTCGTGACGCGGCCAACGATCTCGTGGCCAGGCACGCATGGGTACACCGTCGGCATGAAGTCGACCCACTCGTTCTTGGCCTGGTGGAGGTCGGAATGACAGACTCCGCAGAACAGGATCTCGATCTGGACATCGTTCGGCAACGGTTTGCGCCGAGAGATGGAAGCAGCCGCCAACGGCGAAGTCGGAGCTGCAGCCGCAAAGGCCTTGGCGGTAAAAGTTTCAGGGGCAGATTTTGCAGGTTCCTGCAAGATAGCGTTCGAACTCGTATTGCTCATGTGTGCGTAACTCCTCCCAGAAAAATTACTGTAACCCTCGGCCAGCCCTGCTTCACTAGCAGAACACGCCAATGTATTTGCAAAACGCGCCACGACACCCAAGCGGCGAGCGCGCGGGCGTTTTGGTTATGACACAACCTCACACGGATTGGATTGCAAATCCCATGCCAGGAAGCACCGAAAGGCAGGACCGAATCGAAAACAGCTCCGCTTTGTGAATTTCTGGGTGATGTGCTCGCGGATATTTCGACTAGCTCGCCTTCTCCGCCACGTATAGGAATCTCGAGAGACGGCGTTCCCTCGCGACACGGGCTGCAACCTCAAAGAAACGCTGTTGCTTCTCAAAAACCTCATCGCCTTCGATGCCACGCAGTGCTTGTGCGCGTGCAGCCCGGGCCGCTCCGCGGTTGTGCGCGATCACCGCCATGTTTTCGGTGACGTCCTCGCTGAGCAATAGTCGAAGGCCATTCTCCTCAATGACCCGTTGGTCGTATCCGGCTGGAACGAACAGGAAAAAGCCGATAGAGCTGCGAATGGTCATCTCCTCGTTAGTTAACGGCCCGGTCACAGTAATGGGGTCGGTAAACAGAAGGCGGCCACCCGGTTTGAGGAGGCGCGCAAATTCGCCCATGACATGCGACCGGTCGGGCAGATGATTGATGGCATCGATACAAGTGATGCTGTCGAAGCGTGCGTCGGGAAAAGGCATGCGGGCGGTCGCGTCGGCCACCTGGAATTCCGCACGCTCGTTCAGCCCTCGTTGCGCCGCAAGCGAATTTCCCGTGGCAACTGCATCTTGGTGTACGTCGACCCCGACCAGGCAACAGCCGGTAGCTTCCGCGATTCGCAGCGCGGGGCCACCCGAGCCGCAGGCCACGTCGAGCAGGCTCTTCCCCGGCGAGAGGTTCAGCATGGGCAGGGTGCGATCCTGTTCGTCAGCCGTGATCCAACTGCTCTGGCCAATGTCGTCGCCGAAAGCTTCGCGCCGAATCTCGGCGTAGAGCTCCGTCTCAAAATTTTTGTAATTCGCGTCATAGTGGCCAAAGTCCCTGCGCAGGGCAGGCTTCGGGGCTTCACTCATGGCAATCTCCTGTTGCGCGTACGGCGGTAGTCCGCGTTAGCAGGCGATTTTATCTCGACGATCGTCGACTGATGTCACGAACCTGTTACCGCAATTAGCAGGTTCGCATCAATCGAAGACTTGGCTCACAACGCAGCTACGCGGCGCTGAAGCAGCAGAAAATACAGCGCCATCCCAACCAGCAGAACTCCATTCACGGCCAGAACCAGTGGCGCGGTAAACATTGGAACCAGCCATCCGGAAAGCAGGTTTCCCATCGGCATGCCGCCACGGAAGGCGCAGTTGTACACGCTCATCACCCGGCCGCGCATCTCGTTTGTCGTGATCAACTGCACCAGCGAGGTGACTGTCGCGAAGACTGCCATCATGGAAGCGCCCACCACAACGAGCATGGCATAGCTCAACGGCAGCTTCCTCGACAGAGCAAACGCGGAGATCGCAAAGCCCAGGCACATTAGCCCGATAATGGCGAAGCGGCCCTTGTTCTTGATGTTGCCCAGGCCGGCGACCATCAGCGAACCAAAGATCGAGCCAATTCCCATCACTGAAAGCAGATTTCCGTAGGTCTCCGGGCCGCGATGGAAGATGTCTTTGACGAACACCGGAATGTAAGTGCGCATGGGCATGGCCAGCGCCGTCATGCAGAACGCCAGCACGATCAACGCCTCCATGGAGCCCTGCTTACGAACGAACTTAATCCCCTCTTTCAGGCTGGAGAACATGGACTCGGTCGTCGGCACCGGTTGGAAGCGCGTGCGAATCAGCAAGAGCGTGATGATCGGCGCAAGGAATGACAGCGCGTTCAAACCGAAGCACCACTTCTCGCCAAGTTTGGCCAAGGCCTGTCCCGCGAGCGCCGGACCGATGGTCACCGCCAGGTTGAACTGGATCGAATTCAGCGCGATAGCATTCGGCATGTCTTCGCGGTCGACCAGGGTTGGTATCAGCGCGGAATAGGCGGGCCCACCGAAAGCCTGCGCCAGCCCGGAAACAAATGACAGGCACAGGATTGGCCAAACGTGCGTCAGGCCACCTGCTACGAGGAAGGTAAGCACCGCCGCGCTGGCCATCTGGATGTACTGCGACGTCAGCAGAACCTTGCGGCGTTCGACCCGGTCCGCCACCACGCCGCCGATCAGCGAGAAGAGAAAAATAGGAATGCCGCCCAGGAATTGATCCAATGCCAACAGGAATGCGGAGTGGCTGAGCCGGTAAATCAGCCAGCCCTGGGCCACGATCTGCATCCAGGTACCAATACTGGAGGTGCAGGCTCCGACCCACATCAGCCGGAAATCGCGATAGTGAAATGCTTTGAAGATGCGACGAAACGCTGACGTTCGCGCAGGGGTCGAAGTTTGCATGTGCTCCGTGTACTGCCAGGTCGGATTCTATCTTCGCACGGGGATTGGATGGCGGAGAGTGCCCGCAAGCACCATACTCAGAGAAAATTCCGTGTTATGACAAATAATCGGCCGTAATCCGTAACTAGGTCGCCGGGGAGGGTGCCTTCGGCGGCGCTCCTGACAGCATCTAAATCTCCCGTATCTCTTTGCCGAGGAAGCTTCTTGTATGCACGCATCCCTTTTCGCCGAGGCAACAGTATCGACGGGTTTTCTGGTGGTTGCTTACATCGCCATCGCTGCGGCCGCCCTGGTAATCATCGCTGGCCTATTCGGCCCGGCGCCTGGCTATCGCATTTCGGAGATGCGCTCGGAGGACAATACCTCAGGAGACTTTTTACACGTTCTCGAATGCCTTACCGACTCGAAAGTTCACACAAACGTACGCTTGCACGTTTTGACCAATGGCAACAACTTCTACGAGGAAGAATTGCGAGCCATAGCAATGGCAAAGCGCAGCGTGAACATCGAGGCCTACATCTTTCAGCGCGGTGCTATAGCGGAGCGATTCACCGATGCGCTCAGCGAACGTGCTCGGGCCGGCGTTAAGGTAAACCTTTTGCTCGACGCCCTGGGCAGCGTCGGTACCACCAGCAAGTATCTGTCGGGATTCCGGAAGGCTGGCGGCAATGTCGCTTGGTACAACGACAGCACGTGGAATAAGCTGCCCCGCTACAATCACCGCACTCATCGCGAGGTGATCGTGATCGATGGGCGGACCGCCTTCATGGGAGGGGCCGGTGTGGCCGATCATTGGTATCGGGGCGAGCCGCGGCATCCCCGTTGGCGAGACACCATGATCAAAGTGGAGGGCGAATCCGTCCCTCATCTGCAAGCAACATTCGCCGAGAATTGGCTGGAAGGCTGCGGCGAGGTGCTGACCGGAGCTGAATATTTTCCGGCAACTGAATCGTTCGCTTCGGAAGCTACTGCTCTGGTAGTCAACAGCACGCCTTCGGCGGGCGGCTCAACCCGAGCGCGACTGCTATTCCAGATGCTGCTGGCCTCGGCACAGCGCTCCATTCAGATTACAACCCCATACTTCCTTCCCGATCGCAGCATGATGCATGAGTTGCTGCGCGCCATCCACCGCGGAGTCGAACTGACCCTGCTGGTCCCGGGCAAACGCAGTGATCACCTGTTGACCCGAAGCTCCAGCCGGATGGCTTACGGCAAGCTGCTGAAAGCAGGTGCCGCGATCTACGAGTATCAGCCGGCCATGATTCACGCCAAGATCCTGCTTATTGACGGACTGTGGGGCGTGGTGGGTTCCACCAATTTCGACAACCGTTCCTTCGGCTTGAACGACGAAGTGAATCTCGCAGCCCGGGATTGGAAATTTGTTGAGCGGCTGGAAGCCGACTTCCGTCTGGACGTGGCCGCAAGTGAGCGCATCACCTACGAGAAGTGGCTGCACCGGCCGGTGATTCAGCGGGCTCCCGAATTGCTGGGTTGGGTGTTCGAGCGAGAGCAATGAACTCGCCGCGGATCCGGGTTGCGACCTACAACGTGCATAAGTGCCGCGGGCTTGACCGGCGGATCAGCATCGAGCGAATCGCCTCTGTCATCCGAGAACTCGACGCCGATGTGATCGCCCTGCAGGAAGTGCTGCGCGTCGAGAATGGCCGTCCTCAGTACGACCAGCTGCGGCGTCTTGCGGCCCTCCTGGACGGCTACGCTCACTGTTTCGGTGAGAATCGTGAGTTATGCGGCGGAGCCTATGGGAACCTGACCCTGAGCCGAATGCCCATCACGGCCTGCATCAACTACGACGTAACTTGGCGCAAACGTGAGCGGCGCGGCTGCTTGCGCACCGATGTTCCCCTGGGAAACGGTATGCTCCTGCATGTTTTCAATGTGCACCTCGGTACCGGCTTTGTAGAAAGACGCCACCAGGCGCGGCGGCTATTGAGCGATGAGGTGCTTAACCGTTCTGAATTCAGCGGCCCTCGCATTGTGGTGGGAGATTTCAACGAATGGACTCGCGGCTTGGCAAGCCGCATGATGGGAGACGCCTTCGAGGCTGTCGACCCACGCGCCTTCCTGCGCTATGCCCGCACGTATCCCGGCGTCCTTCCGTTGCTTCACCTCGACCATTTCTACTTTGATAAACACCTGCAACTTCATTCCTACCGGCTGCACCGGAGCCGCGTGGCCCTGGTTGCTTCCGACCACCTCCCCCTGGTCGCCGAGTTCGAAGTGACCGACACGGACATGGCCCGGAACAGATCCCGTACTCGCTAGCTTGGACGTGAAACTCTCGATTGCCCGGCGGCGTTGAGCCAGCGAAGCGCGTATGCTAGCATTTCAAGTTTGTTACAGCTTCACCATGCGCAGGCCGGCATGGTGCCCCGCCTTTTTGCCTCACCGGCAACCTCGGGGTTTTGCCAGCACGTTGTTCGTGCTACCGGGGGCCTTGTCTGCGTCCGTCGCGACGGACCGGACAAGGTGAAATCGCCTCTGAGACTTGCGGCGAGGTTATCGGCTCCCACAAGCGCCTGATACGTTCGTTACGGTGGGAGTGAGCGGCCTTTCGCGGGTGTTGCCGAAGTACGGAGGAACTCCTACGTGAAGAACTACGAAGGCGCAAACATTCGCAACGTCGCCCTGGTTGGGCACTCACATTCGGGCAAGACCTCGCTCACATCGGCCATGCTCTTCACCGCCGGTTCCACGCAGCGCCTGGGACGCGTGGATGAAGGCAATACCACCACCGACTACGACGAAGAAGAAATCTCTCGCTCGATGTCGATCGCGGCCGCAACCGCCGTCGTCGAGTGGGGCAAAACCAAGATCAACCTTATTGATACCCCCGGCTTCAACATGTTTATCCATGAAGCCGAGATGGCGCTGCCTGCAGTGGAATCCGCCCTGGTAGTCGTCGATGCGGTCAGCGGCGTTGAGGTGGTCACCGAGCGCATCTGGACGTACGCAGATAGATTCCTTCTGCCGCGCGCCATCGTCTGCACCCGCATGGATCGCGAGCGCGCCGACTTCAATCGCGTGATGGAGTCGCTGACGAACAGCTTCGGCCGAACTGTGGTCCCGGTGCAGTTGCCCATTGGCTCGGAGAAGAGCTTCACCGGCGTGGTAGACCTGGTAAAGATGCAGGCTTACACCTACGAAATGGGTGGCAACGGTAAAGCGAAAGTTGGACCGATCCCCGACAACCTGGCCGAGCAGGCTAAGGCTGCACATGAGCGCCTGGTGGAGCTGGTTGCCGAAGGCGACGATGTGCTGATGGAAGAGTTCTTCGACAAGGGCACGATTGCCGAAGAGCACATTGTTGGCGGGCTGCACAATGCGATTCGCGAAGACAAAATCTTCCCCGTCCTCTTCGCCTCCGGACTCGGCAATATCGGCACCGACGAGGTCCTGGACTTCCTGGTCGACTACATGCCGACGGCGGTCGAGCGCGGCACGGTCACCGCCGCTCCCACGCCGAACAACGGCGAGCCAGCCGTACGCAAGATCAGCGATTCCGAGCCGCTCTCACTCTATGTTTTCAAGACCATCAGCGATCCCTTCGCCGGCCGTATCACCTTCTTCAAAATATTTTCCGGCGTGCTGAAAAACGACGCCACGCTGCAGAATTTTACCCGCAGCACATCCGAAAAGTTCGCGCATATTTCTTCGATGCAGGGAAAGACGGCGGTCCCAGTGAATGAGCTCCATGCCGGCGACATCGGTGCAGTCGCGAAATTAAGGGAGACTTTGACCGGCGATACCCTGGGCGATAAACCGTCGCCTATCCAGTATCCCCAGGTAACCTTCGCCGAGCCGGCCATTACCTTCGCCATCGAGCCCAAGACGCGGGCCGACGAAGACAAGTTGAGCAATGGCATTCACAAGCTGATGGAAGAGGACGCCATGCTGCGCTTCTTCCGCGATGCGCAGACGAAGGAATTCCTCATCGCCGGAACCGGTCAGCAGCACATCGAGGTCGTCGTCTCGAAACTGAAGAACCGTTACCACACCGAAGTGAATCTCAAGGCGCCGAAGGTTCCCTACCGCGAAACGATTCGCGGACGCGCCGACGTTCAAGGCCGCCACAAGAAGCAGAGCGGTGGCCACGGCCAGTTCGGCGATTGCAAGATCAAGATGGAGCCGCTGCCGCGCGGCGGCAACTTCGAGTTCGCCAACGAGATCTTCGGCGGCGCGATTCCCAAGAACTTCATCCCAGCGGTCGAGAAAGGCATTGTGGAAGCAGCCCAGCGCGGATATCTCGCGGGCTTCCCGGTGGTCGACTTCAAGGTGATCCTGTACGACGGTTCGTATCACGACGTGGACTCCAATGAACTGTCGTTCAAGACGGCCGGCCGTATCGCCTTTCGTAAAGCGATGGAGCAGGCGAAGCCCACGCTGCTGGAACCGGTCATGAGCGTTGAGATCACCATCCCCGACGAGTTCGCCGGCTCTATTATGGGTGACCTCAACAGCCGTCGCGGCCGCATTCAGGGCATGGACAACAAAGGCGGCAAGACCGTCGTCAAGGCAGAGGTGCCCATGGCCGAGATGTTGACCTACGGTACTGATCTCACATCCATGACGCAGGGCCGCGGCAGCTTCTCCATGGAGATGAATCACTACGACGTAGTTCCGCAGGCAGCGCAGGAAAAGATCATCGCGGCAGCCAAGGCGGAGCGCGGAGAGGAAGTGGAAGAAGAAGAGTAGCGGTAGTGGGTGGCCACTGGCGACTGGTTACTCACAATTGCTGCAAGCTCCAGACTTTTAGCCTCATTCATCTCGGCTCTGTTCGCGAGAAGAATGAGGCTGATTTCTTGTTTGGATGAATACGCGGTCGCGAGAGTGGCACGACTACGCGGTTATGCTACAGACAATGCAGGAGAAAATTCTGGCAACATTGATGCCGCAAACTGCTGGTGTAATTTTTTAGAACTATTCAAGTCCCGCATCGCGTTTCTGCAAACTTGCGAACCCTACTGGCATCTGTGGTAGACTCCGCTGCACTGAATTCGCAAGACCCTCATTTCTGCTTTTCAACCAAGTACGCCAAATTCAAATAGCAGTCGCACGAGGACTCGTGATGAAAAAAGCGCTTCTGGCCGCGTTTGCCGCATTATCGTTAATAACTCTGTCTGCCTGTGGTGGAAGCGGAAATAATCCGCCCCCCAGCAATCCGATGGTTACGGTTTCTCCGGCCACGGCAAATGTTCAGGAAGCGTCGCAGCAACAGTTCACCGCTACTGTTACCAACACGACCGATACCGCGGTGACCTGGCAGGTCAATGGTGTGACGGGCGGCAACGCGACTGTCGGCACCATCGATAGTTCGGGCCTGTACACCGCACCGGCAGCAATTCCTAATCCGGCCAGCGTAACGATCACGGCCTTCATCACAGACAGCCCAACTATCTCCGGCAACTCGATCGCCACCATTACAGCGGTCACATTTAGCAACTCGTCGTTGAAGGGCAACTACATTTACGGCCTGAGCGGTGTCGACTCCAACGGAAACTCGTTTTATGCCGTAGGAGCGATAACGGCCGACGGCGCCGGCAACATTACCGGCGGTGAAGAAGATTTGAACGACGTCACCTCGGGCTACTTCAATGCGTCGTCGACCACTGGCACCTACAGCATTGGCTCTGATGGCCGCGGCACTCTGAATTTGAATAATGCAATCGGCCAGTTCCAATACGCGATCGCGATGAAGGCGCTGGACAATGCCGTGATGAACGAGATTGACAATACCGTGGTCGCCGGAAGCGGCAACCTGGAGGCGCAGGGCACCTCGATCGGCGCACCTTCGGGTAATTACGCTTTCGGCTTCTCAGGAAGCGGCTTGGGCTGCGGTCCCATTAACTCTGCCGGCATCTTTGCTCTCAATGGCGGCAATATCAACGGGCCGCAAGACCTGAATTGCGGCGGCAGTATTATCCAGCAGCAAGCCCTGAGCGGCTCCTACGGGGCGGTTGACGGACTAGGGCGTGGTACCGGCTCATTCAGCGGCTCCAACAGCGGCTCGTCCAACATGATTTACTACGTTGTTTCGGGCAGCCGCTTCCGCTTCCTCTGCCCCGATGTGGCCACGTTCTTCCTGGGCAGCGCCGACCTGCAGACGCAATCGACCTTCGCCTCCACCGATTTCAACGGCCCGTACGTGATCAACACTTCGGCCAATACCAACGCAGGGGTGTCGTACACGCTGATTCAGATCAACGCTGCGGGCGGCAATGTTTCCAGCGGCTACTACGACGTCAACGATACTGGCACCGTTGGTCAGGCTTCCTTGTCGGGGGCATACAATCTCAGCACGAACGGATATGTGAAGGGCACCTGGAATGTGAATGGCGCAGGACTGCCATTCGCGCTGTACCTGAGTTCGCCGACGCAAGGCTATTACGTTGATGAACGCACCACCGCCATCGGCGGCGGCAACATCTACGCGCAGAATTCGTCGGTAACCAGCAATGCGGACTGGGCCGGCAGCTACGCCACCAAGCAGTTCGGATATTTCCTCGCGAATGGCCTGGTCAATTCCGCTAATGCCAGCAGTGTCAGCGGACAGCTTTCTGCTGACGGCAACGGGATTCTGGCGGGCACGTTGGACCTGAACGATCCCAACGGAATTTTCCCCGGTCAGACACTGCAAGGCACCTACAGCGTAAATAACGTCGCGCCCGGGCGAATGACGGTAGCTATTACAACGCAGGCGGAAGGTACCCGCAACTACGTGGGCTACATCGTCGATCAGGGGCGGGTGCTGCTGCTGGAGACTGACACCAACCTTGTGTCGGGAGGGGATGCCATCCGGCAGTTCTAAAGTAACAACTAGCGGTCCAATACAATGCCCACTATGTCCAACCGGGACACAGTGGGCATTCCTGCTTTCCAGAAGAATCTGCTACTGGATAATCTCAAATACCGTGCCTGCGTTGTTCGTTCCTCCCTGCTGCGTGGTGCCGTAGATGTTGCCGTTACTATCAAGGATTACCCCAGCCAGCGGATATCCACCGTCGAGCCCGCCTGAGAAACGATACAGAATCGTCTCGGTCCACTGCCCGTTCGCACCGGGTGTCAGTTTGAATACCGTGCCGTAGCCGAGATACCCAGCCCGATAACCGCCTTCTGAAGTTGTGCCGTACAGGTTGCCGGAGGAGTCCATAGTCAACAGGCCCGATGGCGCATTGCCGTCGAGATCAGCTCGAAACGCATACAACACCGTTTCTGCCCAGGTGCCATCCCGTTGCCGCACGAACTTGAACACCGTTCCACAACCCTGAGTACAAATGCCCACGGCTGGGCCGCCGGATACCGTGCTCCCGTACAGATTGCCTTGCGCGTCGGCGATTAGTCCGGCCTGAGGAAGCGAGCCATCGTTGTGGTTCGATCCCTGGAACGAGTACAGCGGCAACTCGCCCCAACGGTTGCCGACGTGGACGAGCTCAAAAATCGTGCCTTGGCGATACATTCCGCCGTCCTCGGTCACCCCAAACAATTCGCCACGACCATCCAGCAGGAGAGTGCCGTCAGGATTGTCGCCATCCCGAAGGTTGAGTCCCAGCCCGAAAGAGTGAAGGACCGTTTCGACGGGCGACGGTTGCAGTCGGATCTTGTAGACAGTCCCGCCGTTGTAGTTGACGGTGCCTCCCAGTAACGTCGAGCCATAGAGGTTACCGGCTCCGTCCAAAATGACACCTGGGTTCGCGAACGCTCCATCTCCCTGCTCCGCAAAAGCGTGGAGAACGGTCTCTACCCATGATCCGCCGGGCTGCGGCGATAGTTGGAAGACCACACCTGTACCGAACTGGCCGCCGGCTGTCGCGCCGTACAGATTGCCCTGTGCATCCGCGACCAGCGTACCGGATGCATACGCCCCATCGAAGTTATTGAAATTGTGCAGTACCTGGTGAGTCCAAGTGCCATCGCCGTTCGGCAGCAACTCCCAGACGGTACCGCAGCCGGCAAAACAGTTGGTGCCGGTACCTCCAGTCCAGGTAGTGCTGAACAGGTCGCCGTGATTGTCCATGAGCAACCCGGCTTGTGGCCCATAGCCGTCCGCTTGGGTGGAACCGAAGTTGTACAGAACCCTTTCTACCTGACTCCAGGCTGTCATAGGCGCCAGGAATAAAGCTGTCAGAGTGCAAGAAAGCAGTTGGAAGAGCTTAGACAAATTTCCGCGACGCATGCCATCCCTCCGCAAACCCGACGATTTTGTCGCAACAATCCGTTCCTTGCAACAACATTTGCATCAATTTTGATACATGGAATGCGGCGCGAGCGACGAAAAGCGGCGTCAGTCGTCGGCGGACACGCCAACTTGCGGGGAGGAGTACTCTGACGCCGGCACCGGGATTTCCTGATCCTTGTACTGAAGCTGATATAGCTTCCAATAAATACCGCGCTGCGCCAGCAACTGCTGATGCGATCCGATCTCGCGCACCTGGCCTTTGTGCATCACGATGATCGTATTCGCGCGCTGAATCGTGCTGAGCCTGTGCGCGATGATGATCGACGTACGACCCTCGACCATGCGCGTCAGCGCTTCGCGGACCCGGAACTCGGTTTCGGTGTCGACGCTTGAAGTAGCTTCATCCAGGATCAGGATCTTCGGATTGTGCGCCAGTGCACGCGCAAATGAGATGAGCTGCTTCTGCCCGGTCGACAAGGTGCTGCCGCGCTCTCGCACTTCTTCCGCAAAGCCCCCGGGCAGCGAGCGAATGAAATCCGCGACGTTTACTTGCTCGGCCGCATTTTCGACGGCATCATCCTGTATCCAGCGCGAGCCAAGCCGAATGTTGTCCGCCACCGTTCCCGAGAACAAAAACGGATCTTGCAACACCACACCGTAACGTCGGCGCAGGTCATTCAAATCCATATCCCGGATATCGACGCCATCAATACGGATCGCGCCCTTCTGCACATCGTAGAAACGCAGCAACAGCGAAATAATTGTTGTTTTGCCGGCGCCGGTATGTCCGACAATCGCCACCGTCGAGCCCGGTTCAATGGCGAAAGAGGCATCACGCAGTATCCAATCCCACTCGAGCTCGGCCGGTTGGCTGGCCAGCGCATCGGTATTGATATCGATCTTCTCACCCTTGCTGGCTGCCTCTTCCGCGGCCTGCGCCAAGGTGCGATAGGCGAACCATACATGATCGAATTCGATCCGTCCCGGACCATGCGGCGCTTTCGTCACTGTGGGAGAAACAATCTCTGGCTGCGTATCCAGCAGCTTGAACACGCGCTCGCTCGACGCCATCGCCGCCTGCAGGATGTTGTACTTCTCGCTTAAATCCTGAATTGGTCGGAAGAAACGCTGTGCATACTGCATGAAGGCCACCAGCACGCCCAGTGTAACCACGTTGCGAATCACCTGGTTTCCACCGAACCAGATGACACAGGCAATCGCGATCGACGACAGCACTTCCACCACCGGGTAGTACACCGCGTGGGCGAGGATTGCGTCCTTGAAGGCGTCCATGTGGGTGAGGTTGACCTTCTCGAACTCCTCGTAAGAACGCTTCTCGCGATTGAACAGCTGCAGCACAACGATGCCGCTTACGTGCTCCTGTAGATAAGAGTTGATCCTGGCGATGGCGACGCGGATACGACGATAGCTATCGCGCACCTTGCGGCGGAAGATCGAGGTCGCATAAAAAATGAATGGCAGGACGGCAAAGGTGATCAGCGCCAGCCGCCAGTTCATCTTCAGCATGATGGTCAGGATGAAGGCAAGCACGAAAATATCTTCAAAGATCGAGACAACGCCAGCGGTGAATAACTCGTTCAACGCGTCAACATCGCTGGTGACGCGCGTTACCAGACGGCCGACGGGGTTTTTGTCATAGAAGGAAATGTGCAGGCGCTGCAGATGGCGGAAGATCTGGCTGCGCAGATCAAACATCACCTTCTGCCCGGTCCACTGCATGATGTAGGTTTGCGCAAATTCCAGCAGGAAGCTGAACAGCAGTAAGCCCACATACATCCCGGCAATCTGAGCGATACCGGTTAGAGGAGAGGGGCTCAGGAAGCGATCAAGCAGCGAGTGGGCTTCAGTCTTGTTGGCCAGATACTTGTCGATGGCGACCTTGGTCAGGTATGGACCGAGCACGTCGGCGCCCGCCTTCAACACGATGGCGATCAGCGCCACAACCACCTGCCATCGATACGCGTGCAGGTAGGTAAGCAGGCGCTTCATCAGCCGCGCATCGTACGCCTTACCTAGTACTTCTTCTTCGTGGATTCCAGCCATGAGCCCTTAATCGATTGTATGCGAACGCGTGGACCTATATAGACGAGCGGCGAGGGCGTGAGGATGGAAAAGATGGAAGCGGGACCGGCGGGCCAACGGTGAGCGGCACCTTCGCCAATAACGCTTGGCCCTTCCTGAAATTGTCATCCCGAGCGGAGCCGAGGGATCTGCTGTTGCTCGCGCCACGATGAACCGTTGCGCCGGACCCGTGGGGTTACGTCGAGCGCGTCTCTAGTCGGCGATAAAGGCATGTTCCTGCTGTTCCGGTTCGGGCGAAAGCATCTCGATTAACTCCTGCTTCCCCTCCAGCAGGTAGTAGCAGATGAATCGCATCTTCTCGCACGGTGACGCGTTATCGAAGCGCGCGATCACCTTCTCCGCGGGCTCATAGAATGCGGACCCGGCCGGCAACTTCTGCGCCGGCTCGCCCTGAACCTCCAGCACAGCTTCGCCTTCAGCGATGTACCCAAACACCGGGCAGGGGTGCTTATGCAACCCGGTTTCCTGACCCGGCTCGAATACGATCTCGCGCACATCAACCCTGGTCACCTTTTTGTGATTGAGGTCGGCCGTTAGCAACGGCCTGCGAACAATCGTGGTTTGGCTCATGCAGCGTTGGATGAGCGGTAGTTTGATAGGTCGCAGGCGATCGCCACGCGTACGTGAGTTTTATCCCAGGTTGCGTAACACCAGCGCCGAGTTCTTCGAGCCGAAGGCGATGCAGTTACAGACCGCGTGTTCAATCTCTGCGCGACGTCCTGCCTCAGGCACATAATCCAGATCGCATTCAGGATCGGGCGTCTCCAGATTGATAGTCGGCGGAATCTGGCTGTGATGCATTGCCACCAGGGTTGCCGCAATTCCCGCGGCTCCGCATGCTCCCTGGGGATGCCCAATCTGCGACTTCAGGCTCGACATCGGGATCTGGTAGGCCTTGTCGCCGAGCGCAAGTTTGAGTGCGCGAGTTTCGATGCGATCGTTCAGCTGCGTCGACGTTCCATGCAGGTTCACATAGCCGACATCGCCCGCCGCAATGCCCGCATCTTGCATCGCCATTTGAATGGCGCGCGCCGGCTCTTCGCCACATTCCTGAAGGCGCACCCGGTGAAACGCTTCGCAAGTCGATCCATAGCCCGCGACCTCTGCGAGAATTTTCGCTCCCCGCGCCCGGGCATGCTCGTATTCTTCCACCGCGAACATCCAGGAGCCTTCGGCGACCACGAAGCCGTCGCGGTCCAGCGAGAACGGTCGCGAGGCCCGCTCGGGCTCATCGTTCCATGACGCCGTCATGATCTTCATCAGCGTGAAGCCTTTCATGATCCCCGGAGCGATGGGAGCGTCCACGCCGCCGACCAGCATCATCGGCAGAAAACCAAACTGAATCTGCCGCAGCGCATAGCCAAACGCGTCCGTCGAAGACGTGCATCCGGTGGTGATGACATGACTCATGCCGCGCAGGCCGAAGCGCATGCTGATTTCGCTGGAGAGCGTGCCCATCGTGCCGCTGGGTATGCAGAACAGGCTCACGTTCTTCACGTGTCCGGTGAGCCAAAGTCGAACTTGCTCCTCCGAAAACTCCTGCGCGCCGCCGCCGGAACCAAGCACCACGCCAATCTCGCGTTGCTGTTCCAACGATAGTTGCGAAACTTCCAAGCCGGCGTCGCGCAACGCCTCGGTGGAAGCGGCCAGCGCCAGCGGCACCACACGTGACACGTGTTTCCGCTCGCGCGCTTCCATCCAGTCCAGTTCGTCAAAGTCCTGGATCTCGCCTGCTATCCGCACGGGCAGCTCACTCGGGTCAAAGCTGCGAATGCGCTTCACCCCGCTCACGCCATTGAGCACCGAGCGGCAGAATGCCTGATTTCCGATCCCGTTGGGGCTGACCGCACCCATTCCCGTGATGACAACGCGCTTTTTCATAAGTGGTTAGGAAGCCCTCAGCAACCGACAATACGCCGCAGTCAATCGCAGGGAGCCTTGATATGCCGGAAATATTTGAGATGCAAGCTGAGGATCATCTGGTGGTCGACCACGCAATTTCAGTAATGCGGACCAACAACCCCTCAGAATCATTCCAGGTCGTCGGTCCGGTCTTCAGACCAATTTCCAAATCTTGATCGCTAATTCGCACCTGCCGCCGTCGCTCCCGCCCTGCTACTCTATTACTCACGGCAACTTTTGGCGACTCTCTTGTCACTGGGAATTTACATCTCCGTCCCGTTTTGCCGCACGAAATGCAGCTTCTGCAATTTCGCTTCAGGGGTATTCTCGCGTTCATCATTTGACAAGTACGTGCAGCAGGTTTGTTCAGATGTAGCCGCGGCCGAAACGATCGCCGCAGGAGCAGGTGGAACCCTGGAACGGAAGGTCGACTCCATCTACCTGGGTGGAGGCACACCGTCGGTCCTGGCTCCTGATCAATTGGAACGCATATTCCGCGCTGTTCGCAATCACTTCGAAGTGGCTGCGAACGCCGAGATAACCGTAGAGTGCGCACCCGGAACTCTGAATCTGGATATTCTGGACGCCCTGCTCCACTGCGGCGTCAATCGCGTCAGCCTTGGCGTGCAGTCCTTCGTGGACAAGGAGAGTTCCTCCGTTGGACGCCTTCATACCCGCGCAATCACGCTCGATGACATTGCTCGACTTCGCGCCGCCGGCATCGGCAATATCAGCATCGACCTGATCGCCGGCCTCCCGCATCAGACCGAAAAAAGCTGGGCCTTCTCTCTGGCTGAAACGCTCGCCACCGGTGTTCCACATGTCAGCGTTTATATGCTCGAGGTTGACGAGGACTCACGGCTTGGCAATGAACTACTGGCAGGCGGCAGCCGCTATCACGCGCATTTCGTTCCCGACGATGATCTCACCGCCGATCTCTACCTCGAAGCGTGCCGTCGCCTGGAGCAGGGCGGTGTGCAGCAATACGAAATCTCCAATTTCGCGCGACCGGTGACACACGGGGTCGGGCTGCGCGACTCGCGGCACAATTTGAAGTACTGGACACGTCGGCCATATCTGGGATTCGGGGTCGATGCACACTCCATGCTGCCGCCTGGTGAGGAACTGAAGTCAAAAGGCATCGAGGCTGTACGGTTTGCGACTCCGGATTCGCTGGAGGGATACTCGGCGTCAGGAACTGAATCCGGCGCTCGCGCCGAGCAACTGAGAGCGTCACGGACGTTGGTCGATCGGCAAGCTGCTCTTGAGGAATCGTTCTTTCTGGGCCTGCGCTTGAACCGTGGCCTCTCGCTGGATGAGGTGTGCGCGCGGCTCGGCGCGGCAGCAATCGATACTTATCAGGCGACAATCGATGGGTTGATCGAAGAGGGGCTAGTAGAGGCGTCTGCGAATCGGCTCCGCCTGACGTCGCGCGGAAAATTGCTGTCGAACGAAGTGTTTGAGCGGTTTCTGAGGGACCGAAGTTCCGTCGACGAGGTAGGGGCTTCCGGCGCTGACGTTCAAGCCGCTGCCCACGCCAAATTGTCATCACGAGGAGACCTTTAGGCCGACGAGGGATCTGCTGTTCAAGGTCCCGGAACACTCTGCCCGCTTTTACCATCGCTGTCCCGCGGAGGAAGGCGTTTCACCCCACCGCTGCATCCAGAGGGACGTTTGACGTCACCAGGTAACGCTTCGCCTTTTCCTGTAGCGCAGGAGTGAGAGCGATGCTTTTCCCCGATTCGAGGCTCGCCTGCACGGCGACGCTATCGCAAGTTGCCACCAGTTTGCCCGTTTCGTCGTTGTACATCTGGTGCAAAAAGCGAAAATATTTTTCGCCCACGGCCAAAAAGCCGCTCTTGATCTCGACCAATTCACCACCGCGCAGCTCGTCCAGAAACTGATAATTCTGCCGGACGATAGCAATACGCTGGTTCTGTTGCTTGATGGAAGCCGGCGTGACGCCAATAGCGTGCAAGAGGAACCACGTCGCCTGGTCGAAGCGCGAGACATACATGCGCGAGTTCATGTGGCTGGCTTCGTCGTATTCCGAAGCCAGGACCGCGCCTTTGAAAGTGTGCACCCACTCAGCCATTGATAACCCCGCTTTTCGCTATTCGCTATTGGCTCTTCGTTCTTAGCCGATCTTTGCCTTCTCTTGCTATCTACTTATCTGCGCTTGCCACCACGCTTCAGGGCTCTGTCGATTCAACTTTTGTCATCCTGAGCGAAGTGAGATCGCGCAGCAGTCGAACGCAGTCGAAGGACCTGCTGTTCGCCGCTAGCCGTAACTCTGTGCGCTGGCTTTGCCCGCCACCTGAATCCTCCCCACAATCGCCGCCATCAGTTCCAGAGTGATTTCCGCCTGGTCGCGGTGGGGCGAGTGCTTGCATTTGGGCAGCATCGCAATCTCCGTCTGCAGTGCCGCCGCTTTGATCGCCCGGACTTGCGCTATGGTACCGTATTCATCCTCTTCACCCTGGATGCACAGCACCGGGCACGTGATCCTCGGCAAATATTCCTCGATGTTCCACGAGCGGAATGCCGGGTCCAGCCAAATATCGTTCCATCCCCAAAATGTCGCGTCGACGTTCGCATGGTAGCGTCCGAGCCGCTGCGGAAAATCCGTGGTCTCGTAAGTGACTTTCGCCTGCGTAATGCTCGCAATGCTCAGGTCCTCGACGAAGACGTGCGGCGCTTCCAGGATCAGCCCGCTTACCCCGTCAGGATACTTGCCGGCAAAGATCAGCGAAATCGAACCGCCATCGCTGTGTCCAATCAGGATCGGCTTCTCGATCCCGAGCTTCGCGAGAAGTTCTGGCAACACGACTTCGCCTTCGTGGTGCATGAAAAACACCGGCCGCTTCTCCATCAGCTTGTCTGAATTGCCGTGCCCATAACGCGAATAGACTAGGACGCCAGATCCGGTGCGCTCGGCCAATTGCGCCGGAAAATCCTTCCACAACCCAATCGACCCCAGCCCCTCATGCAGCAGGACGATTGTGGGCCGTGCGGGCTGCTGCCGCGCGATCCACATGGTCTCCAACCGCTTGCCGTCGATAACAATTTCGCTGCGGATGGGTGTAGTCGTAAGCAAAGAGTTCAGCTCTCCGTAAGGGTTGTCGCCACCAAGTGCCAACTGCTAAATGCCCGCTGCTAAGTGCCGCTCTTCCCCCGCTCCGCCTCACGCTTCACCAGCAGATATCGTTGCAGCTTGCCAGTGGCCGTCTTCGGCAGTTCGGTCAGGAACTCGATGTACCGGGGATATTTATACGGTGCAAGCCGCGCCTTCACAAACTCCTGCAGCTCCTGTCGCATTGCATCGCCGGCCATAAATCCGTTCTTCAGAATAATGCACGCCTTCGGCTTGACCAGGCCGCTCTCATCGGTCGTAGCGATCACCGCCGCCTCCAGCACCGCATCGTGCGCGATCAGGGCCGACTCCACCTCCATCGGCGAGACCCAGATGCCGCCGACCTTCATCATGTCGTCACTACGGCCACAATAAACGAGATATCCGTCTTCGTCTTCGCGGTACTTGTCGCCGGTGCGCATCCACTCGCCGAGAAAGGTGGTCCGTGATTTCTCGCGATTATTCCAATAGCATGCCGCTGAGGTTGGCCCGCTCACCTGTAGCTCGCCTATCTCACCTTGTGGGACTCTCACATTGTCGTCATCCACTAGCCGAACTTGATATCCGGGTACGGCAACTCCGGAAGTACCGTAACGAACCTGTCCAGGGCGATTGGCGACGAAGCAATGCAGCATCTCGGTTGAGCCGATGCCGTCAATGATCTCGACACCGGTGTGCTCGGTCCACGCCCGGCCGACTGGCGCGGGAAGGGCCTCGCCGGCAGAAGCACACAATCGCAGATTGTGCTCTCCACGGCGCGGCAAGTCCGGCGATGCGAGCAGCGAGCTGAACAGAGTTGGCACGCCGAAGAAGACCGTGGGCCGTTGCTCGCTCAGAATGCGGATGACTTCGGGCGCCTTCGGCCTGCCCGGAAAGAGGATTGCGGTTGCGCCAACGGCAATCGGAAATGTCAGAGCATTTCCCAGTCCATAGGCGAAAAACAGCTTCGCCGCCGAATAAATCACATCGTTGCCGTCGATGCCGAGCACGCCCTGCCCGTAGAGTTCTGCCGTCCGCACCATGCTGGTTTGCACATGCACCGCGCCCTTGGGACGTCCAGTCGAACCTGACGAATATAGCCAGAAACAGGCATCATCAGGACGCGTTGGATACGCGTCGCAAGATGAAGCGGCCGATTCGGTAAGAGTCGAAAGCTCGACATGCGTGCCGCCGGAATTCCCCGCTACCACCATCTGCCCCGTCCATCCGCTGATCTGCGCAGCTTCCTGGATAACGGGCAGCCGTTCTTCGGACGCAACCACAGCCTTGGCGCGGCTATCACTCAGGACATAGCCATAGTCGGAGGCCGACCACATCGTGTTGATCGGCACCGGGACGATGCCGGCCTTGATCGCGCCAAGAAAGCATGCGAAAAAATCGATGCTGTCGAAGAGACAGAGGAGCACGCGCTGTTCGGCTTGAATGCCAAGCTCCCGCAGGGCATTCGCGCAACGGTTCACACGCTCCGCCAGCTCGGCATAGGTGTGCGAGCCTGTCTCGTCGATGATGGCGGTTCTGCCCGCGCGCTCGGCCGTCAGATTGCGCTCAGTCAGGTCGACGGCTGCGTTGTAGTAGGAAAACTCCACAGCTATTCGTGCGGATCCGCCGATTGCTCGTTCAGAGATGTCAAGGTCGCGGCTGATCCCTGCATCGCGACGCGCTGGTGGTAGAACCACAATCCATGCAGTCCCCCGAGTTCCTCGCCGCCTCCGGCGCGACCCGGGCCGCCGTGCATACAGGACGGCAACACAATTCCGTGGCCGGTGTGGCTGTCGCCAATCGCCGGATCGATCAACATTATGCGGCCATGGCTCGTGCCTAACGCAACGCCCGCTTCCGCCAGGAATGCTGCGTCTCCGCTGTAGATAGATGCAGCAAGTGAGCCGCCCCCTCGGCGGGCAAGAGCGAAAGCCTCTGCTTTGTCGCGATAAGGCACAACCGTGGCGACTGGGCCGAAAACCTCGACTTCGTGAATGACATTGGCGTCGGCGTGATCGTGAACCTTCAGCAGCGTTGGCGGGACGAACGCCCCACGCGAGAGGTCAGCATCGAGAGGAGCAAAATTTTCTGCGGAGTAGGCGAGATCAGCCTGGGTGCGGAGCTTGGCGATTCCCTCTTCGACGGACTTGCGCTGTGACATATTGACCACGGGTCCCATGTTGGTCGTCGCGTTCGACGGATCGCCTACCACAACTGCCTTCAGCACCGCGGATATCGCATCGATCACAGGTTGAACCTGCTGCGATGGAACCAGTACGCGCCGAATCGCCGTGCACTTCTGCCCCGTCTTCGAGGTCATCTCGCGCACCACTTCGCGCACGAAGAATCCAAACTCGGACGACTCAGAAGCAACATCGGGACCGAGCAGCGCCGAGTTCAAGCTGTCTGCTTCAATGTTCACCCGAACGTTCTGCTGGCGAATTCGTTTATGCTGACGAATCGCCTCGCCAGTGTCGGCGGAGCCAGTGAAAGCGACTCCATCGCCGAGTTGAAGATGATCCAGCAGATCGTTGGGCGAGCCGCACAGAATCGACAGCGCGCCCTCAGGCAGAATCCCGGCTGCGATTACCGCGCTCACCATCTCCTGCGCCAGCCACGCAGTCGAAGTCGCCGGCTTAGCGAAGACAGGTACCCCGGCGAGCAGGCTCACGGCGGCCTTTTCCCACAGTCCCCATGCTGGAAAATTGTAGGCGTTAATGTGAACCGCAACTCCGTCAAGCGGGACGCCGACGTGCAGGCCCTGGAAGTTCGCGTCCCGGGCGAGCCGCATCGGAGCTCCGTCGCGGAGCATGTGAGCATCGCCCAGCTTGCTGCCGATCTTGGCGAAATATTTCAGCGTGCCAATGGAACCGTCGACATCGATCGAGGCATCCGCCTTGGTGTTGCCGGAATTCTGGCGCGCGATCTCGAACCACTCGTCGCGCCGTGCGGCAAGCGCGTCGGCAACCTTGCCCAGCAGTTCCGCCCGCTGAGCATAGGAAAATTTGCGTAACTCGGGACCTCCCACATTGCGGGAGTGCCCCAGTGCGGCTTTCAAATCCAGGCCCTTGGAACTTGCCGAGGCGACGGTATCCCCGGTTGTGGGATTCACCAGCACAGCCCCGTCTCCGGAACCCGCCTGCCACTTGCCGCCGAGATAGCTTTGCAAGACCTTGGCTTCCGATCCAACGCGATTTTCTACTGTAGTCGCCATGTGCTTTTCCAATCTCCTATGCTGTTTCTGAAGGCGCCAAGTGCTGCTCTACCCAGGGAACAACCCACTGTGCCGCATCCTCCTCGGGTAAAGTGCCCGAACCGGCGTCATGCATCATCATCTCGCCCGCGCGTTTGGCGCCCAATTCCATCAACAATTTGTCGAAGCGAATGCCGCCGTGGCAGAACGTGTCCTTATAAGTCGTGTCGCCAAGTGCGATGACGCCATACGTCACGCCGCTCAAGTCCGGCTTCTCGCTTTCCAAACTGCCGATCAACCCTTGCGCGTTGTCGGGAACATCGCCGCTGCCGTAAGTGGACGTGCAGATAAGAAAGGTGCCGCCGCCCAGGAAGACCGTGGCGTCCAGCCCGTCCATGACCTTGATAGTGGCTTGGTGCCCGGCAGCTTCCAGCGCCTGCTGGACCTCCTGGGCGACCATTTCGGCGGTACCGGTCATGGTGCCAACCAGGATCGTGATGTCTACCGCCATTCCGTTATCCCCACGGGCCAAGCCGGCTTGGACCCGGCTCTCTGTTTCGCTTGGCCCTATTATACGTTGCGCTTCGGAAGTATAATGCATCCACTGTGAGCCGGAAACGCGACATGGTGCATGCGGAAGAGAACGAGCCGGAGGCGCTCGCCGCCGGCACTCCGGGTGCGACAGAACAGCAATCCGCCGCCGAGTCCGAGTATCTCAAGCTGCTGGGTGAGCGAGTACGCGAGACCCGGGCACGCCGGGGCATGACACGAAAGATTCTGGCGCGCGATTCGGAGGTCTCCGAACGATATCTGGCGCAGCTGGAAACCGGGCAGGGCAACATCTCAATTCTGCTGCTGCGGCAGATTGCCAACGCACTCGACATTCCAACTGAAGCCCTGGTTCTCGAAGGCCCCGAGCCTCCGGTAGACCTGGTACACACTACGGAGTTTCTGCGGCGGCTTCCCGCAGCGGAATTAGCGGATGCGCGCCGGTTGCTGGTGCAGCACTTCGGCGGAGTCGATCTTGAAGCTCGCCGCGGACGCATCGCGCTGATCGGATTGCGCGGCGCGGGAAAATCCACGCTGGGTGCGATCTTGGCCGAGCGGCTTGGAATTCCGTTCGTCGAACTCGACCGCATCATTGAGCAGGAAAGCGGCGTCGGCCTTAGCGCCATCTTCGATCTTTATGGACAAGGTGGTTTCCGCCGCCTGGAACGGCGCTGCCTCGACCAGGTGATTGAGCGGCATTCGCGGTTCGTGCTGGCAACCGGCGGCAGCCTGGTCTCGGAACCGGCGACCTTCGAGCGCCTGCTGACCATGTGCTACACCGTCTGGCTTCGCGCAACGCCAGAAGAGCACATGCAACGCGTGATCGCGCAGGGCGACATGCGCCCGATGGCCGATAATCGCGAATCGATGTCCGATCTCCGGCGTATCCTGGAAGTGCGTGAGCCGCTGTATCGTAAGGCCGATCTGACGATTGATACCAGCCAAGCGGGTTTAGAGGAGTCAGCGGACCGGCTGGTTCGAACGATCCGGGAAAAACGGAGCCTGCCAACATAGATGCAAAATACTGCCTAGCCTAGACCGCTTAAAATGCACTATAATGCATCTATCAACGTGGGGATGTAACCGCCTTTCTGGCGCTTTCTTAGAGGAGATTCACCTGCATGCCTGATGTAAAAGAAGCGGAGCTCGTCACCTTTGACGCGCCTGCCGGAGAGTACCGCCATTGGCGGCTGACCATTGACGGCCGCGTCGCGACGCTGGCCATGGACGTCAACGAAGATTGCGGATTGAAGCCGGGATACAAACTCAAGCTCAACTCTTACGATCTTGGCGTCGACATCGAGCTCTACAACCTTCTGCAGAGCCTTCGCTTTGAGCATCCGGAAGTGGCCTGCGTGGTGCTGACCAGCGCACGCGAGCGCATGTTCTGCGCCGGCGCCAACATCTACATGCTTGGCACCTCGACGCACGCCTGGAAGGTGAATTTCTGTAAGTTCACCAATGAGACTCGGAACGGCATGGAAGATTCCAGCCGGCACGATGGCTTGAAATTCCTGGCGGCGCTGAATGGCACCACTGCCGGCGGCGGCTATGAGCTGGCACTCGCCTGCGATGAGATCGTGCTGATCGACGACCGTTCCAGCGCCGTGAGTTTGCCGGAAGTGCCTCTACTGGGCGTGCTGCCGGGAACCGGCGGACTGACTCGGGTGGTCGACAAGCGCAAAGTCCGCCGCGATCTCGCCGACATGTTCTGTACCAATCCCGACGGCGTGAAGGGCGAGCGCGCGAAAGAGTGGGGACTGGTTGACGACATCGCGGTGCCGGCCAAGTTCCAGGAAGCCGTGCGTGCCCGCGCCGAGAACCTTGTCCTGATTTCGCCTCGTCCCGCCGACGCCAAAGGCATCAAGCTGAACCCGGTCGATCGCACAATCGACGACAACGGTTATCACTACAAATACGTGGACGTCAGCTTTGACCGTGCGGCGCGAACCATCACGTTGACAGTACGAGCGCCCGAGAGCGATCAGCCGCAAACGGTCGAAGCGATTCATGCGGCCGGAGATGGTTGGTGGCCACTACAGATGGCGCGAGAGTTGGACGATGCGATCCTGATGCTGCGCACCAACGAGCTTGAACTCGGGCTGATGTTGCTGAAGACCGCTGGCGATCCGCAGGCCGTGCTTGCAGCCGATGCAGTGGTGCTGGCGAACCAGAATGACTGGCTGGTACGCGAGACCATCGGCATGCTGCGACGCACTTTCGCACGCCTGGATGTTTCGTCGCGAACGATGTACGCGGTCATCGAGCCGGGATCGTGCTTTGCCGGGCTGCTGTTTGAGCTGGCGCTGGCCGCCGATCGCAGCTTCATGCTCGCGTTGCCGGAAGAAGAGGGTGATGCTCCGAAGATCGCGGTCGATGAACTCAATTTCGGTTTGCTGCCGGCGGTAAACGATCGTGGGCGGCTGCACACGCGATTCAGTGGCGATGCCCAGGACATGAGCGGCGCTATCGAGGCCAAAGGCAAATTGCTTGGTCCCGAAGAGGCGTTGTCGCTCGGCTTGATCACGGTCGCCCCGGACGATCTCGATTGGGAAGACGAAGTGCGCATCGCGATTGAAGAGCGCGCGAGTTTGTCGCCTGACGCCCTGACCGGCATGGAAGCCAGCTTGCGATTCCCCGGCGGCGAAACGCTGGAGACGAAGGTCTTTGGGCGCTTGTCGGCATGGCAGAATTGGGTGTTCATTCGTCCCAACTCGACCGGCGAACATGGAGCCTTGAAGTTGTTTGGGACAGGATCAAAGGCGAAGTTCAGTTGGGAACGCGTGTAAGACGTAATGCAACGCAAACAAGAAGCAGATCCCTCGCGCGACTGAAGTCGCGTTCGTGATGACAACTTGGATAGCAGCCAGCGCGACGAAAGCCGCGCAGCATTTTTGAGGCACCTCATGGCAATCAATTATCAAGACCGCATTCCTAATAACGTAGATCTTGGGTCAAATCGCACCTTACAGCGCGCGCTGGAGCACTGGCAGCCCGAATTTCTGAACTGGTGGCAGGAGCTTGGCCCAAAGGATTTTCAGGTCGTCGATGTTTACTTGCGCACGGCAACATCCGTCGATGCCAAGGGCTGGGCGACCTATGGCTATGTGCGTATGCCGGAGTATCGCTGGGGCATCTTCCTGGCGAATCGCGATCCCGAGCGCAAGATTGGTTTCGGCGACAACTATGGCAAGGAAGTGTGGCAACAGATTCCGGGCGAGTACCGCGCCACCCTGCGCCGTCTGATTGTGACGCAGGGCGACACCGAGCCCGCGTCGGTGGAACAGCAGCGCATGCTGGGCCACACCGCTCCTTCGCTGTATGACTTGCGAAATCTCTTCCAGGTGAACGTGGAAGAAGGTCGTCACCTGTGGGCGATGGTGTATCTGCTGCATGCGTATTTCGGCAGGGATGGCCGCGAGGAAGCAGAGGAGTTGCTCGAGCGGCACTCCGGCGATGCCGACAAGCCGCGCATTCTGGGCACATTCAATGAACCTATCCGTGACTGGCTCAGCTTCTTCATGTTTACCTACTTCACCGATCGCGACGGCAAGTTCCAGCTGAAATCGCTGGCCGAGTCGAGCTTCGATCCGCTGGCGCGAACCTGCTCGTTTATGTTGACTGAAGAAGCGCACCACATGTTCGTCGGCGACACCGGTATCAGTCGGGTGATCAAGCGCACGCTCGAAGTGATGAAGGAGTTGAACACCGACGATCCCGAGACGCTGCGCAAAGCCGGCGCGATCGATTTGCCGACGTTACAGCGTTATCTGAATTTCTGGTTCAGTTCGTCGCTCGATTTGTTCGGCTCGGAGAGTTCTTCCAACGCGGCTTCGTACTTTGCTAACGGCCTAAAGGGAAGGCCCGACGAGGGACGTTACGAAGACCATATTGCCGCGGACCAGATCTTCACGATTGATGTTCCTGGCGGAATCGGCACCGTGAAGTCGGAAGAGATCCCGTTGCGCAACGCCATGAATGAAGTCACCCGCGGTTCCTATGTAAAAGATTGCGAGATGGGCGTGACAAGATGGAACCGGCTGATCGAAAAGGCCGGCCACTCATTCCGGCTGTCGCTCCCGAGCACGCGCTTCCGCCGCAACATCGGCACCTGGGCAGGAGTACCGACTGATCCCATGGGCAATCCGATTTCGCAGGAAGAATTCAATGCGAAGATCGCCGGCTGGTTGCCCAGCGAGGGCGACCAAGCCTACATCCTGAGCTTGATGCATGGCGTTTACGAGCAGGGCAAGATGGCGGCATGGATCGCGCCTCCGGAGCGCGGCATCAACAATAACCCCGTGGATTATGAGTACGTTAGGCTGCACTAGGTCAGTAGCCAGGGGTCAAGGCCAGCGAGACAGAGCCTTCTAAAAAAAGGCTGCGTCGGAACTTGGGGCGAAAGACTTCGAGGACGACGCTGACGCCGGACGTTTCAGCTAATTGCTAATTGCTTCTTTTATGAACATCGCAATCATCGGCAGTGGTCCGGCGGGTTGTTACCTGGCAGACCATTTGCTGCGGCTTCTTCCCAAGGCTTCCATCGACATCCTGGAAAAGCTTCCGGTGCCATTCGGGCTCATCCGCTACGGTGTCGCGCCCGATCACCAGAGCACCAAGAACGTGGCGCGCGTTTTCGATCGTGTGCTCTCGCGCGACCAGGTCAACTTCTTCGGCAACGTCGAAGTTGGTCGTGACGTAAAGCTCGACGAACTGCATGAGCTGTACGACGCTGTGGTGCTGGCTACGGGAGCAGCACGCGATCGCCAGCTGGGAATCCCGGGAGAAGCTCTCGCCGGCGTAACAGGGTCTGGTGGGTTCGTCAGCTGGTACAACGGTCATCCGCAGGGCCGAGCGCCAGCGGTGAGCGATGTGCGCTCGGCAGTTGTCATCGGAAATGGCAATGTCGCCTTGGATGTCGCTCGCATCCTTGCTAAACACCGCGATGAGCTGGCCGGTTCCGATGTGCCTGATGCAGTGTCTACATGGCTGCACGCGCAACCCATCGAATCGATTCACATTGTCGGCCGCCGCAGCGCTGCCGAGGCGAGGTTCAACGATCATGAATTGGCGGAACTCGGTACGTTGCACCGTGCCCGGCCTGTCGTGAACCCAAAAGACATTTCAGCTGACGGCGCCATCGCGAAGGTCTTGCTTAGCTTTGCCGAAGCTCCTGAACGCGTCACTCCAATCACGATTAACTTCCACTTCAATCTCACGCCGACTGCGTTCCTCGGCGAGAGCGCGCTTCGAGCGGTGCAATTCCGCTCTGCTTCGAACCGACTCATCGAGATTCCTGCACAGTTCGCGATCACCTGCATCGGCTACGAATCTGTTCCGTGCTGCTCCGCAACTCCGGATAACGGCACCTTCACCAACCATAACGGCAAGATCGCTGATCGCCTTTATGTTGTCGGCTGGGCAAAGCGCGGTCCGTCGGGCACTATTCCCACCAATCGCGTGGAAGCCCAGCGGGTGGCACAGCGGATGGCTCAGGAAATAGGGAAGGATCAGCGGCCGGGAACGAGCGCATTGCGTTCACTTCTGAACGAACGCGGCTGTCACTGGGTGGACTACGAAGGCTGGCGAAAGATTGATGCAGCGGAATTGAGCCAGGCTGGGACGGAACGCTGTCGCGCAAAGCTGTGTAGCACGAACGAGATGCTGGATGCCGCCCATGCCGGTCAGCTTCGGCCTGCCTAGAACTAATCCTTTGCATCGCTCCTCTAGAATGGCTACGATACCAAGCCAACGGCAGGGCGCCGGTCGGGAATCCAATGAATACACCCGGCAGCACCGCAATGGGATGAGGCAGGCTGCGCACAACGGTCGACGGATGCCTTCTCAGGGATGAGCAGTATCAGCACAACACACGAACGACAGGTCACCCGGCGCCGCACGCACCGCGCCGGTCTGCGTACGGTCGCGCTCTTCGAGGCATTGAAGGGAGTATTGGCGCTGCTGCTGGCGTTTGTCGTGACCCGCGCGATTCGCCGCGAGTTTGATTTTGAAGATGCCGCCGAGCATATTCTCGGCTTCTTTCACATCGGCCTCTATCACCACTGGTCCAAGCAATTCCTTGATGCCGCGGACAAGCTCTCCGACATTCACATCGCTACGGTCCTTGCCCTCGCCATCGCCTATGCCGGGTTGCGCTTCGTGGAAGGCTACGGTCTGTGGAAGCAACGGGCGTGGGCGGAGTGGCTGGCCATCATCTCCGGATGTCTCTACATTCCGATCGAAGTATGGAAGGTGATCCGTCACCCCAACGAAATGCATTGGTTGATCCTGACCATCAACATCCTCGTGGTGCTTTACATCGGGTGGGTACGCTGGGACGAGATCAAAGCTGCGCGGGCGGCAATGTCGACTCACCTCTAGGATTGCCGAGCTGTCGATTCTCATTTTGATTTGTCGACCCGAGCGCAGCGGAGTGGAGGGACCTGCTGTCTGCGCGCTGGGAAGGACCCTTCCGAGGCGATGAACATCAGGTCCCTCGGCTTCGCTCAGAATGACAACCGGAAAGAATTCTCCGTTTCTTCAGCCAAAACCTGCAACACGGCTTCCCGGGCAGGCTGATTCTCCGTTCCAAACCGAGGCGGCTCAATCTGCTCCAGGTATCGCCACGCCGAGTGCGTCTGCAATAAGTCGCCTTTCCGATGGCGCTCTTGCGCGGCCTCGCATAGCAGCGCGAACGCAAGTGTCTCGCTCAACTGGTGCAGCAACTTGCGCGCGTGACGCTGGGCGCTGCGTTCATCGCGCAGCGTAATTTTGACCGCATGCAAATCACCCCGGAGACGTTTCTCCAGCGCTGTACGCAATCGATTCAAGCTATCTGGCAGCTTGTTGCCAATATCGTGAACCCGGACCTGGAAGTGCTCCCAGCCGCCATGTTTCGCGCCTAGCAGCCGCAGCAGCTCCAACGCCTGGATGTTCGCCGGGCCTTCCCACACGGTCAAAACCTGTGCGTCCCGCAAGATCCGGGCGACAGGATAGTCGCTGGTGTAACCGTTGCCGCCGATCAGTTCAAGGGCGGTGCGGCTCGCCGCAATCGCATATTCCGCCGTGAGATATTTCGCCAGCGCAGTTGAAAGCCGCAACCAGGTACGGCGATCCGGATCGCGTTGCACCTCGTCGAACGTCACTGCCGCCTCGAAGGCCAGCAGCGCTCCGGCTTCAAACTCCACCCGCAGGCGAAGCAACTCATCCTGCACCATTGGATATTCCGCCAGAACGTGACCAAATGCGCGACGCGACCTGGCCCAAGCCAACGCTTCGCGTAATGCCCGGCGCTGCACGCCCACGGAGCCGACTGCATTGTGGACACGGCTGTACTCCAGCGCCTCCATCATCAGCTTGAACCCGTTTGGTGGCGGCGCAATCTCAATCGCCTCCGCACCCACCAGATCGATCTCGCCCGTCGGCAGCCCCTTGGTTCCCAGCTTGTCTTTCAAGCGGCGAATCCGGTAGTGATTCGGCCGGCCGTCGTCCAGATGACTTGGCACGAGATACAAACCAAGCCCGGCCGAACCTTCGGACGCACCCTCGGGACGCGCGGTGGCAACGGCAAGTCCGCTGTTGGCGTTGCTGGTAAACCACTTCAAGCCGTGCAGCGCGAAGTGCTTGCCTTCGGGAACCGCACGCGTTGTGGTTGCACCAACGTCACTGCCACCGTGTTGCTCCGTCGCCCACGTGCCGCCGGTCTTGGCCAGGCCGTCCATCCGGACCACGTCATTCAGAAATCGCCGACCCACGTCGTCCGGCGCATGCGAGCCGAGCACATACGCCACAGCTCCCGTCAGCGTCACTGGACAGTGCAGGCTGATGTCGGACTGCGAAAGAATGAAGCCCATCGTGAATGTGAGCAGATGCGGCGCGCCTTGCGCGTAGGGCAAGCCGATGATGCCACGGCGATAGAGCTCGGCGTGCTGCTCCTCATACCAGCGATTCGCGACGATGCGGTTAATCACTTCGCCGTTGCGGTCCCAGGTTTCGAGAGCGGGCGGCGCATGACGGTCGGTGTAGTTGGCTTGGGCGTCGACCTCGGTGCGGACCCACTCGTAAAATTCTGCGAGCATGCGCGAATACGTGCGCAGCGCAGGAACGCGTGCAGCAAGCCAGGGCTCGATGTACGGATCGAATGTAGTTATGCTGGTCATCTGCGTCTCCGGAGCGCGCTGGAGAGAAGCTAGTTCACCCAAGGTACGCTTGTGCGCGGCAGAAGGAAATAATTCCTGCTTGCGTTTCGAAATGAAACTATGGCATCTTAGAAACTCCTTTCTGGAGAATACCCATGATTGTGCGCAAACCAATACGGTGCACTGGCAGTCGCGGCCTCAATAGGCCGGCGATGGCTCATGGGCAAGCTTTGTCTGCTTTCGTCGATCTGTTTCGCTAAGCACGACGCTTAACCCGCAAAGTCACTCATAACCGTTCGTCCGCGATGACGTTTTTCGCGCTGTTTTCATTGCGCCTGCTTTGTCGTCCGGCGAACCCATGGCGTAGAGGTGAACCATGCTGACGTTGAATCTTTCCGTAACCCGCAGGCGCCGCGAGGCGCTGTGCCCGACGTGTACCTACGCGGTTGCACAGAAGGGTTTCAACGGCGAGGAGCTTACCTCTTGCAGCCTGGGTGGTGGACTGCGCGAGCTGACGTTCGCGGTTCGTGAGTGCACGGCGTATGTCGATCGCCGCATTCCCAAGCCGGAGCGAGTGGTCGGATTCGTTCGCCCGCCCGAAGAGCAGAAGCCCGGAGTGACGGTGATCAAGATCGCTTGAGCTACCACATTGTCGGATTCGCTTTGCAAGCGCCTGCTTGCGAACACAGATCGGCTTCGAGCCGAAACAGAAAGATGCTATGACCACGATCTATGTGAAGAACGGGACGCCCGCTGACTCGCAATCGAAGTGCGCGTCGTGCGTGCACGCCCACATTCTGCGCGGCTTCCGCGAGAGCGAGGAGCTCGCCTTCTGCACCGTATCCGACGGTCCGCCGTTGAAAGTGCCGTTCAAGGTGTACGAATGCTCCTGCTACCTCGACCGGAACCGTCCGACCTGGAGGCAGATGACCGATCTGGCGATCGACATCCTGCCGCTGTCGTCGGCGAAGCCGGCGGGCTTCCGCTCGCAAGCCGACGGCGATGCGGAGGACGAAGAGGAAGAGATCGAAGCAGCGACGGTTAACCATTAACTTGCTAGAGTAGATTTCAGCCGGAGATTCGCTCCGGCTGGAGTCTCTCTTGGCATCTATATTGCTGGAGATCTGTTGCGGTTCGGCCGAGGACGCGATCGAAGCGGCTGCCGGCGGCGCCGACCGCGTGGAGTTGTGCTCTGCTTTATTTCTCGGCGGCCTGACGCCCAGCCTCGGCTCGTTGCTTGAGGTGAAGCAGCGGACACAAATTCCCGTGATCGCGATGAATCGTCCGCGGCAAGCGGGCTTCTGCTATTCGGCGGCGGAGTTCGCCGTGATGGAGCGCGATGTCGAGCTGCTGGTGGAGCACGGCGCAGACGGCGTCGTCTTTGGCGTATTGAATGCCGATGGCACCATCGACAGCCAGCGCACGCGAAAGCTTCGCGAGCGCATTGGCATGCGGCAGGCGGTGTTCCATCGCGCTTTCGACGTCACGCCCGATCCGTTTCGCGCGCTGGAAGAGCTGATCGACCTGGGCATTACACGCGTACTCACCAGCGGACAGAAGAATGAAGCGCCGGAAGGCGCGGAATTGATCAAGCAACTCCGGGAGCGCGCCGACGGTCGAATTGAAGTGCTGCCCGGCGCCGGCATCACGATCGAGAACGCTCGACAGCTTGTGGAACAGACCGGGTGTACCCAGGTCCATCTGACCGCATTCGCCGAACAACAGGATTCGTCGACGCTCGCCAATGCGCAGATTTTCTTTGGAGCGGCAAATGGGCCGGAGGAGTCGAAATACGAGCGTACTGACCGGGAGTATGTGCGCCGGATGAAAGAGAAGTTAATGAGGGTTAGAAAGGTCAATTCGACGCAGGCTGCGACTCGCTCGTGATGACAAAAACAGTACGATTTCTGCAATTCGTATTTCTTTGTTGCTGCGGCCTTCAGCTTTCTCTGACGGCGTTTGCCCAGAAACCGCCCGCCGCAAAACCTGCTTCAGCCGACACCTCGGCCAAATGGACCGACCAGCAGAAAGCGGAGATGGCAGAGCGCGTTCGCCAGGATTTTCTTCATGCCTGGAGTGGCTATAAGCAGTACGCCTTGGGACACGACGAGTTGCGGCCGCTCACCAAGGGCTATCGCGACTGGTACGAGTCATCCCTGCTGATGACGCCGGTCGACGCCCTGGACACGATGATCCTGATGGGCCTGAAAGACGAGGCCGACAAAGACCGCGAACTGATCGACACGAAGCTGTCGTTCGACAGGGACATCTACGTCAAGAATTTCGAGATCACGATTCGCCTGCTGGGCGGCCTGTTGAGCAGCTATCAGCTTACCGGCGACAAGCGCCTGCTGGAGCTGGCTGACGATCTTGGCACGCGATTGCTTCCTGCATTCAACTCGCCAACCGGCATGCCATACGTCTTTGTGAATCTGAAAAGCGGCGCGACGAAAGGCGTGGAGAGCAATCCGGCGGAGATCGGCTCGTTGCTGATTGAATTCGGCACGCTCAGCAAGCTGACCAACAAGCCGGTCTATTACGACAAGGCCAAGCGCGCTCTGCTCGAGGTTTACGATCGTCGCTCGTCGCTTGGACTGGTCGGCTCTACGATCAACGTCGAGACCGGCAAGTGGGTTGATCCGGTGAGCCACATTAGCGGCGGTATCGATTCCTACTACGAGTATCTGCTGAAGTGCTCAATCCTTTTCAAGGACAAAGATTGCGAGCGGATGTGGAAGACCAGCATTGCCGCCGTGAACAAATACGTCGCCGATCCCACGCCGGGCGGCCTCTGGTATGCGCAGGTCAACATGAACACCGGCGCGAAGGTATCGACGCACTACGGCGCCTTGGATGCCTTCTTCCCCGCAGTGTTGGCGCTCTCGGGCGATCTCGACCGCGCCGAACAACTGCAGAACTCCAGTTATAAGATGTGGACCACCTGGGGCATTGAGCCGGAAGAGTTCGATTATTCGACGATGAAGATCTCTTATCCCGGATACGAACTGCGTCCGGAGATCATCGAGTCGACGTACTACCTGTACTTCTTCACAGGCAAACCGCTGTATCTCGACATGGGCAAAACCTTCGCCGAGAGCCTGGAGAAGTATTGCCGGAATGACGCTGCGTTCGCCGCACTGGTCAACGTCGAGAGCAAGCAGCAGCGCGACGATATGGAGAGCTTTTTTCTGGCTGAAACTCTGAAATATCTGTATCTGTTATATGCTCCGAAGTCGACTTTGGACCTGCACAAGGTGGTGTTTAACACCGAAGCGCATCCAATTCGGAAGACCTGGTAGGCCAATTTTTGACATCTAAGGTTCACAGGTGAGCATGGCACTCGGAACGCAGCAAAACACGAAGACCGTCAGCGCTACCGGCCCCGAGCGGAGCTACCTTGGGCCGCTGGCGATGGTTACCACCTTGTTCTTCATGTGGGGCTTTCTCACCTCGCTGAATGACATCCTGGTTCCGCACTTGAAGTCGATCTTCGAGTTGAATTATGCCGAGGTCATGCTGGTGCAATTCTGCTTCTTCTCGGCGTATTTCGTGTTCTCGATTCCCTCGGGCAAGATCATCGAGCGCATCGGCTACCAGAAGATGATGGTGGCCGGACTGCTCATCATGGGACTCGGCGCTCTGCTTTTCATTCCGGCGGCGAGCGTCCCCTCGTTCCCGCTGTTTCTCGCCGCACTCATTATTCTGGCCGCGGGCATCACCGCGTTGCAGGTTTCGGCAAATCCATATGTCGCGGTACTGGGGCCGGCGCGGACCGCGTCCAGTCGCTTGAACCTGACTCAGGCATTCAATTCTCTGGGAACAACCGTCGCCCCATTTTTCGGGGGACTATTGATCCTGGGTACGGCCATTCCCAAGACCCCCGAAGAGCTGCACGCTTTGCCGTCACAAGCGGTTCACGCCTATCGCCTGGAACAAGCCTCCTCGGTCAAGGTGCCTTACCTGGTGATCGCGCTAGCATTGATTTTGCTCGGCATCGTGATCGCGAAGTTCAAGCTCCCGCACATCCCCGACGCGGAAGGCGGACACGCCGTCTCGAACGACAGCGTGTGGAAGCATCTGAACCTGGTGATGGGCATTGGCGCGATTTTCTGCTACGTCGGCGCGGAAGTGGCGATTGGCAGCTTCCTGGTCAACTTCATGAACCTGTCGGAGATCGGGAACCTGCGTGCCGACGTCGCCGCGAAATACTTAACGTTCTATTGGGGCGGAGCAATGATCGGCCGCTTTGTCGGCTCGGCCGTGTTGCAGAGGATCTCAACACGCGTTGTGCTCGGCTTCAACGCGGTCGTCGCTGTCGCGCTGGTGTGCTTGGCCATGTTAAGCGCCGGCCATCTCGCAATGTGGGCGCTGCTGCTGGTAGGGCTGTTCAACTCCATCATGTTCCCCAGCATCTTCACGCTGGGCATCGAAGGCTTGGGTCCGCTGACCGGCGAGGGCTCCGGCCTCCTGATCATGGCGATCGTAGGCGGCGCGATTATTCCTGAGCTGCAGGGATTGCTGGCCGATCGCGTCGGCTTGCATCATGCCTTCGTGCTGCCCGTGCTTTGCTATCTCTACATACTGTTCTTTGCAGCCAGGGGACTGCCGCGCAAAATCGCGCCGAACGCAGTCTAAGTCTCGGCGAAATCCTTCCGCCGCGTCCCACCCTAGGCCAAAAGCCGGCCTAGAATGGGGCACCCCTAAAGCGGCTGCACTCTAACGCAGCGCCTTCATTCCCAGCAGCACAGTTATCACAATGCCGGATCCCAGCAGCAGGAAACCACCGGGTTCAGGTGTGGTCGGAGGCGGCGGACCGCAGGGAGGAGAATCCTTTCGGTCATCGCAGACTCCGAACAACGCGAACGACTCGGACGGAATGGTGCCTATCGAACTCTCGGACGCCGAGGATGGACCACCGTTCTCGTCCCAATAGACTGGATCGCCATTGCTGACAACGGCATTTTGCAGATTCAGCCAGTACGTACCGGCGTTCAAGCTTGGACCGCTGAAGATGCCGGTTTCCGTGCACACGTTGAATCCGAACCCGTTGGCAACGCAGCCGCTTTGCGTGAACAGGACGGTGCCGCTGAAAAATCTTGTGCCTCCAAATTCCTGCGAGGTGAAGGACACGTCCGCTGACTGCAGAACGTCCCCCGCAAACATCCATGTGGCAAAGCTCATGCCGGCCACCACGGTAGGGCTCGAGAGCTGGAAGGAATCGCTGACAACGAATCCAAAGTTGATGGTCCAGGCGTCCGTATTGCCGTCCCTGGGACCGTTATCGTAAATCTGCGCCGCGGCAGGGCCGGCGAGCATTCCGAATGAGAGTGCAATGGCGATGATGAGCGATCTCTTCATGATGTCTCCTTCAGTTTTTCCTCCGACGAAAGCGTACTTCGCCTCGCCGATGTTTAGAACAATTTGCTCCGCAAAGCGCCGAGCAAGCCGAGCGCGCCGGTGCCGAACAAAAGAAAGCTGCCCGGCTCAGGAGTTGTCGGAGGCGGACCGCAGGGCGGAGAATCCTTGCGGTCACCGCAGCCGTAAGCGTCCAGCGTGAATGACTCGGACGGAATCGATCCGACTGAACTTTCGGAAGCTGACGACGGACCACCATTCTCATCCCAGTAGACGGGATCGCCGTTGCTGACCACCGCATTCTGCATATTCAGCCAGTAGGTACCGGCATTTAAGGATGGACCGCTGAGGCTGCCGTTTTCCGTGCAGACGTTGAAACCGAACGAGTTGCCAACGCAGTCGCTTTGGGTGAAGTTCACCGTGCCGAAGAAGAATGTCGAGCCCCCAAATTCCTGCGAGGTGATGGAAATGTCCGCTGACTGCAGAACATCTCCCGCGAACATCCATGTGGTGAAGGCCATATTAAAAATGGTCGTCGAAGAGCTCAACGTAAAGGAATCGCTGACAACGAATCCAAAGTTGATCGTCCAGGCGTCCGTATTGCCGTCCGATGGCCCATTGTCATAAACGTCTTGTTGAGCAGCAGCCGGACCGGTAAGGATCCCGCAGAGGAGCACGATGGTAAGGATCGCTAGCCTGTTCATTGATGCCTCCTTCAAGTCGCTGGTGAGCGATAGAGCGCGTTGCTACGCGATGTTTAAAAGAATCGGTTCCGCAAGCTACCGAGTAACCCGAGCATCGTCACAGCACCGGTGCCGAACAATAGAAAACTGCCTGGTTCCGGAGTCGTCGGCGGCGGGGGACCGCACGGGGGAGAATTGCTACCGTCATTGCAAGGCGCGCCCAACGTAAACGACTCGGACGGAATGGTTCCAACCGAACTCTCCGACGCCGAGGACGGGCCACCGTTTTCGTCCCAGTAGACTGGATCGCCGTTATTGACGACGGCGTTTTGCAGATTCAACCAATATGTGCCGGCGTTCAAAGATGGACCGCTGAAGCTGCCAATCTCGGTGCAGACGTTGAAGCCGAAGCCGTTGGGGACGCAACCGCTCTGCGTGAAGGTCACGGTACCGCTGTAGAAGGTCGTCCCACCGAATTCAGACGACGTGATTGAAAGATCTGCGGTCTCCAATACGTCCCCCTGAAACATCCATGTCGTAAACTCCAGGCCATCCACGAGACTGTTGGGAACCTGGAAGGAATCGCTGACAACGAATCCGAAGTTGATGGTCCAGGCGTCGGTGTTGCCGTTAGTAGGACCGTTTTCGTAGATATCGTTCTGTGCGATTGCAGGCACTGCGAGAAGAAATATGCCGATGGTCGCCACAACCACAAGGGCGGTTCGACTCTTCATGGAGGGACTCCAAGAACAAATTTTGAAATTGCGGACCTAGATAACCCGTACTGCAAGGAAGACTTCCGGGGGCGCTGGCAACACAAGAGGAGTTACCAGAGAAGGCAATACGCAATGACAGGCAAGCTGTCCAGTATGCACTGCGTGATCTGTGTCAGCGAAACGTAAACAGCTTTCGCCGCCCCTAATCATCCGCCTGGCGTTCAGGAAATAACAGGGAAATTTCTTGGGGACCTGTCGGGGCTGTCCCGTTTGGGGAGAAGAACTGAAAAAAGTTTGCTTGCCTGAGACAGCAGCGTGGAATTCGGCTAAAAACGTCGGGGCGAAGGTGTTCTATGCGGAGTACCGATGCCCGGCATCCATACTCCGCGATTTGCGCTTGAAATTTCTGCGATCGACCGTCCTACGCTACGCGATCGCGCGCCGGACCGCAGCTGTGGCAACTGGAGGTCACATCCACTCGATTCTTGCGCAGCTGTTCTTCGAAGGCCGACCAGCGTGTTGCGCGATCGCGTTCGGAGACATAGACATCATCCGGTGCGGTGAGGTGATCGCGTCCGGCCTGGACGGCGCGGTCTTCTGCCTCTTCGGCGGCCAGGGTTGGAATTTCCCGGCGCTGCGAGCTTCCGGGCAGCCGAGAGTCCTCAGCGTCTGCCGCGAGGCCTGAGGGACGCATGCGGATCTTGCTGGGATCGGGCGCCGCACTGGTAAATTTGTCCACCATGCGGTCGGGCATGTACGCCTGATCGTCAACGCCTGAGCCCGCGCCGGCCGGCATTTCGCTGGGCTCGGGGGTGATGCTGTGCGTGCTGCCTTCTTTGTGCATGACCGGACCACTGTCCCACGCCTCACGCTGGCGAGTGTCGTGCTCGGCCCACTGAACGTCGGTGGTAGTGGCGTTCTCGTCGTACTTGGGCAGCGCTTCAATCTGCTGCTTGGTTGCGTTGATGGAAAAATCGTCGTCATTCTTGCCGGATGGACGGATGCGGCTCGCGGGCACGAGAAATTTTTTGCTGCTCAGCCACCCGCCCGTGTCGACCACGGCATATTGAATCGTGCCGGTTGCATGATCGAAGATCACGTCGTCAATCTTGCCCAGCTTGTCGTCATCTGCGCCGTAAAGAGCGGCGCCACGAATGTCGTCCACGTCGTCGGAGAAGCGGTAATCGCGAAGCATTCCGTAATGAGCAGCCATGAGAGCTCCTGTGTTTTTACGTTCCGCAGTTGTGATGCAGAGAGAGGAGGCGATGCCGCCTGCGCGGCCCCATGGAAGTTCAAGGACGGATTTCTCACGGCAGGCGTGGCTTGGATAGAGGTCCTTCGACTCCGAGGTCGGAAAATCGGCGGCGCCTGCGCTCTGGATGACACCTGTAACCTGGAGTCAGTCTTGCTGAATGCTCACAGCTCAAAGGCAAAGGCCAAAAGTCACAAGCGCCTGAGAGCCGAGCTAGCCGACAGCCTCTTAGAACTTTGCCTTCAGCCGCTCATACGTCGTCGACAGCAGTTCGGGGATTACGCGCGTCTCGCCGATCACGGACATGAAGTTGGCGTCCGCCACCCAGCGCGGCAGGGCGTGCATGTGGATGTGGCCGGCGATCCCAGCGCCCGCGGCCTTGCCAATATTCATGCCGACGTTTAACCCGTCGGGTTGATACAAGTCGAGCAGCGCCGTCTCCAGTCTGCGGGTCAGCGCATCATCTCGAGGGCGCCGGCTTCGGGCAGTTTGTGCAGTCGATCGAGGTGCTCGTAAGGCACGATCATGCTGTGTCCCGAAGTGTAGGGAAACGCATTGAGGATGATGAAGTTGAATTCGCCGCGGTAGACGATCAGCGCTTTTTCGTCGTCGCCTGCGCGCAGCAACTCGCAGAAGACACAGCTGCCGGCGTGGTTGGAAACATCAGCCGTGGTGATGTACGAGTAGCGCCACGGAGTCCAGAGATAATCCATACGTAGTGGCAGGGTACCATCCTATTCCGGCAGGCCAAAACCAGCCGGTACGATGTCACATTCAGAGGTGACCAGAGGCGTCTTGCAGAAGCCATTTGGCTGACATTAAATGTCGGAGAAAATGAAGGAAAATGCGGCGCCGATCTTAGCACTTACGCGTTTGACACTACCCCGACCGGTTGCTATAGTCGAAGAGTTCCCCTGGATGCGCAGCCCGCTCCACCGGATCCGGCCGCTGGGTTGTCCAAACCCGCTTTAAGCGGGACAATCATACCTGTAGAGACTCAAGCCAGCAGTCCGTTTTAACCAGGCTCTCTGCACGCTTTCAAAGCTGCTGAGTGTGTGTACGCAACCCATGTCTTTCGAAGAAACCCACAACGCCCCGACCACCGAGACCCAGGAAGTCCGGCGCTGCCGAGCAGCCCGAAACCAAAACCGTAACGCCTGAACAGCCCCAGACCCAGTCAGCTGCCCAGCCTCAACCCCAGGCGGCATCCGGAGACCAGCCCGTCCCGCCGAGCCGACACAGCCTCCCGCCCGCGCGGAAAAAGAGCCCAGCATGGAAGATTTCGCCACTGCTCTGGAAACATTCGAGCAGGAGCAGGCCCAGACCGAAGCCGCTCTGAACGAAGACCAGATCGTCAGCGGCACAGTGCTGAAAGTCACGCCGCAATACGTGGTCGTCGACATCGGCTATAAGTCCGAAGGCGTCGTTCCCGTGGCCGAATTCCAGGACCACGAAGGCAACGTATCCGTGCAACGCGGCGACGAGATCGCCGTCATGCGCGAGCCCGGCCACACCGAAGAGGGCTACATCCATCTGTCGCACCAGAAGGCGCAGCGCCTGAAGGCCTGGGACGAGATTGAGAAAGTCTTCAATGACAAGGCCCCGGTGAAGGCCCGCGTCATCGACCGCATTAAGGGCGGCTTGACCGTCGACATTCTCGGCGCACGCGCGTTCCTGCCCGGCTCGCAGGTGGACCTGCGCCCGGTGCGCAACCTGGACGCGCTCAAGGGCCACCGACATCGAAGTCCGCATCATCAAGCTGAACAAGAAGCGCGGCAACATCGTGGCTTCGCGCAAGCAGCTGCTGGAAGAAGAGCAGTCTGAGAAGCGCGGCAAGACGCTGGAACAGCTGCACGAAGACGCCATCCTTACCGGCACGGTGAAGAACCTGACCGACTACGGCGCATTCGTCGACCTCGGCGGCATCGACGGTCTGCTGCACATCACCGACATGTCGTGGGGACGCCTGACGCATCCGCGCGACCTGGTACAAGTCGGCGATCAGATCCAGGTCAAGGTCCTGAAGTTCGATCAGCGAGAAGCAGCGCGTGTCGCTGGGCTTCAAGCAGCTCACGCCTGATCCCTGGCTCGACGCCTCGGAGCGTTACCCGATCGGCGCGCATGTCAGCGGCCGCGTCATCAGCGTCACCGATTACGGCGCGTTCATCGAACTGGAGCAAGGCATCGAAGGCCTGGTACACGTCAGCGAGATGACCTGGTCGAAGCGGATGAAGCATCCGTCGAAGATGGTCAACGTTGGCGACAATGTGGAAGCGGTGGTGCTCAACGTCAACCCCACTGACCGCCGCATCAGCCTTGGTCTGAAGCAGCTCGAGTCGAATCCGTGGGAGACCTTGCACGAGAAGTTCCCGGTGGGAACTATCGTGGAAGGCAAGGTCCGCAACCTGACCGACTTCGGCGCGTTCATCGAAATCGAAGACGGCATCGACGGCCTGGTCCACGTCAGCAACCTGAGCTGGACCAAGCGCGTGAAGCATCCTTCGGAAGTGCTGAAGAAGGGCGACAAGGTGAAGGCCATCGTACTTGCGATCGAGCCTGACCAGCGCCGCCTCTCTCTCGGCGTGAAGCAGTTGCAGCCCGATGTTTGGGACACGTTCTTCGAGCAGCATCGCGTGGGCGATGTCATCCACGGCAAGGTGCTGCGTCTGGCGAGCTTCGGCGCATTCGTCGAAATCGCCGACGGAGTCGAAGGCCTGTGCCACAACTCGGAAGCGGTGGAAGGCGACGGCTCTCCGCTCAAGCTGGAACCCGGCATGGAGCACGAGTTCAAGATCATCAAGATGAACCCGGCAGAGAAGAAAGTCGGTCTCAGCATCCGGGCGGTTGGCGAAGAAGCCACGCGTGCCGATGTCGAGTCCTACAAGGCTCCGGCGGCCAGTTCATCGTCTGGATCGGGCTCTACGATCGGCGAATTCATGTCGTGGAAGCGCGCCAGCAACGAAAACAATTAGTTCGCAGTAAACTCGGTCGCACACCGAATAACAGGCCGCCAGCAATGGCGGCCTTTGTTGTTGGGAAGTCGCTAGCTATCAGCCTTCAGCCAAAACACTTTGGCGTCATCCTCAGCGGAATGAGAGCATGCAGCGATCAAGCGGAGTTCCGGTCTGCCAACTTCGCCCGGGATGTCAAGGATAGTTGGGGGCTGCTATCTCGCCGCTTGGGCCTTCTCGAGTCCGTCGTTGCCCTTCGAAGGCGATGACGATCCCGCCGACCACCACGGGATATCAAAGAACATCTCGACGACGGGCTCGCCTTTCTGCCACACGGCGAGCATCGTCATCCCCGGCTCCTGGTTCAACATCACGCTGGCGATGGCCACGTTGGCCACGGCTTCGATCTCCGGGTCGGGCAGCGATGCCGTCTCCTGCATGGCAGTCCCCGGATCGACATGCTCGGCCACAATCAGCGTTCCCTTCCAAGCTGCGGTCGAGGGCCACAACGCTTTCGGCGCTTCGTTCGCCGGATCGCCAAAGGCGTCCGCCTGATACTGGTCGCTCGCGGCCTTCATGGCTTTGCTCAAATACTGCTTTGCTCCCTGCGGATCATTGGCTTGCGCGCTGAATGCGGCGGCTCGCACCAGGTAGTGCGCTCGCGCCAGCGCCGGCAAGTCCTGGGCTGCATTCGCCAGCGCCTTGATTGCCGTATTGGCCGCCGAGTAGTTCTTACGGCCTAATTCCATCGCCGCAATCTTCTCCAGCGTTCCGCAGCGCAGCGTCATCACATCGTAGTCGGATCTGGTCGTGTTGCTGAGCGTCTGCGCACTGGCAATTGCAACGTCAACGTCCTTTGAGGCCGAGTCGGCAATCGTGGCAGCTTGTTGCCGCTGCTGTAGAAACGCCGGATCGGCTCCCGCCGCATTTGCACCTCCGCCCGAGCTGAACATCGTATTCATGCCATGGCCGTCCGGACTGAGCGACGACCGGCCATCGGGATACTTCTTGCTGAGCGCGGCGATGTTCGCGTGATCGCGCCGCAAGGCTTCAGCCTTCGCCGAGTCTAACTTGTCCAGCACCGGAAGCAATTCAAACAGCTCGTAGTCGTACATGCTGCTGAATGTTGCTTGCCCATTCTTCCCGCCCAGGGTGACCGAGACATGATCGTCGGAATCCTGATGGCTCGCCTGAAAATCCGCAACCTTCGCCAACACCAGATCAACCGCATCGACTACCATCGCCGGCGGTAGCACGCCGTACACGCCTAAGATCAGGGAGGTCATCTGGTCTTCCGGACCCACTTGCATCGTGCCATTTCGATACGCCGCAACCGCCGACGAGAACACTGCCTGCCGCTCGCCGGACTGCTGCGCCGTGAGCTTGTTGATCAGGTGTTCGGCCTCGCCGTAGGGAAACGCGAGCGAACTGTCCCATTGCGACAGACGCCGCGCCGCTTCCGTCAGCCGTCCGTGATCCATATCCTGTTGCACCAGCAGTTGCATGACGACTTCGCGGACCTTCGGGTCCGCCGAGTACTGCATGCTCTGCAAGGCAGAGGGAGCAACGTCATTCAACGTGCGCACGATCGCCCGCTCCTGCTCGATGCGGTACTGACCTTCCGGCATGTTGGCCGCGGACTGGAAGGCCTCTTTCAGCAGCGCGACCTGCTTCGCGCGATCCAGTTCCCGGTAGGCGCGTGCCATCTCTTGCAGCAGGTAAGTCTGCATCTCCGGCGAATAGCGCCCCAGATCGCTCTCTACCCCCTGCAGAATCGCAACTGCCTGTTTCTGCGTGGCAGTGAGCGCCGGCCGAGCTTTCTTATCTGTCCTGGCTTTGGAAGTTCTCGCGGAGGAAGCGGGTTGCGCCGGGCTTTGCGCGGTTGCTTTCTGATCTGCGGGCGGCGTTTGCGGCGAGGCGGGCGACTGGCACAACGCTGCCGTTCCGCAGAATATCGCCGCGAGCAGCACCGCTATGCTGCCATATTTAGAGAGCCATCCCACGCTGAAGATTGTAGGGAAAGCCTGACGGCGGCGCTACTTATTCGTATTGATCACGAGATTGATCGCAGATTTGGGGCGATCGTCGAATTGGCTAAGCGTCTTGGTGCTGCTCTTCTTGCCATTTTTCTCGGCATACACTTCGTAGTCGATGTTAGGAGAGAGTTCGGGAAAGCGATAGCTGCCGTCATTCTGTGCGATGTAGGTCTTCATCGCCAGGGTCTTTGTGTTTTTCAGGTAGACCACAGCCTCGGGAATGGGTTTGTCGCTCTTATCCATCACCGTTCCGGTCAGAGTGCGCGAGGTGGTGCGCGGCGCTTTGCGATTGGTATCGGAAGAGCCGGTGCCGCCCATCGGGATCGTCAACTGGGCACTGCAAGTAAATGCGACGATCATTATGAAGACCGCGATCCCGAACAATTTCTTCATCTATTTCCCTTCACTCTCAGTGGTGCGAGAGTTCCTCTTGCGTGAGGTGAATGCCGATATCCTGCCGCTCATCGTTGTCGATGTGGACCTGAACCTGAGGTTTCGTCTGGCCTTTCGGCATCTTGATTTCGGCCTCGATAATGTAATCTTCCCTGCCTGCGGGAACGCGTTGCGCGAACTCGCCCACACTGTTAGAAACCAGCTCCCACTTGGCTTTCTTGGCGGATGCTGGCCGGACCTTGATGGGAACACCGGCCACCGGACGATCGTCCGGCCCCCACACCGTACCATAAATCAACGCGTAATCATGCTTATTGGGATTTGAGGATGATTGCGGCAATGCACCATCACGCGCGTCGGCAGAGGGGGAAACCACAAGCAGCAAGCAAGCAAAAGCGAAGGCATAGCAGGCCCGGATTCGCCATCCCTGGGGCAAGCTAGTAGCCCTCCTCTTCCTCTTCTTCTTCGTCGTCGTCTTCGTCTTCGTCCTCGTCGTCCACCCGTGTCAGCTCCAGCGGCTCAATCGCGACCACCTCAAAGTCGCTGCCGCACTCCGGACACGACACAATTTCACCTTCGTCCACTTCATCTTCTTCGACATCCAGATCGCTCTCGCATTCAGGACATATCACCATAACTGCCTCCGTTGCCCTTGTATCATCGCCACGGACGGAACGACAACTCGTTGTCCGTGCATTTATATTTAGAATCTCTTGGCAGTACCGTCAAGTCATAGACGCCACCCAAGCGCAGAGGTTTCTCGATCTTTTATGATTCCCGGAAAGAACAAACTGCTCACCGGAGTCGCGGGTGTGATGGCCGCACTGTCCCTCGCGGTTGCTCTGGCTGCAGCACAGGATACCAAGCCAGCCGCGCCCGTCCCCGATCCCCAGATCGTTGCTGCACTGAAAGCCATCTCATCAGCCCAGATCCAGCGCAACATTACGACCTTGGTCGGCTTCTCCACGCGGCAGACCCTGTCTTCCGACATTCCTCCTACGGCCGATCACGGCATCAACGCCGCCGCGTTTTGGATCCAGGGAGAATTCGAGCGCTACTCCAGCCAGTGCGGCGATTGCCTGCAGGTGAAGACCGACCAGTTCATCCAGCAGCCGGCATCGCGCATTCCGGAAGCCACCACCATTACCAACGTGTACGCGATTCTGCGAGGCACAGATCCCGCCAACGCCGGGCGCATCTACATCGTGACCGGGCACTACGACTCGCGCAACAGCGATACCCTGGACGCAAAGGGCGACGCGCCCGGGGCCAATGACGACGCCAGCGGCACCGCGGTGAGCTTGGAATGCGCGCGCGTGCTCAGCAAGCATCGTTTTCCCGCCACAATCATCTTTCTAACCGTGGCCGGAGAGGAGCAGGGACTGTTCGGTAGCGCACATTTCGCCAGGATGTCGAAGGCCGTCGGCTGGAACGTTGAAGGAGTATTGAACAACGACATTGTGGGAGGGGACCGCACGCCCGGAGACACGCTGCAGGATCCGCATGTAGTGAGGGTCTTCTCCGAAGGAGTTCCGAGCGCGGCGACGGCGGACGAGGTGCAGCGCATTCTCGCTCTGGGCCAGGAGAACGACGGACCGTCGCGCCAGTTGGCGCGCTACGTAACGGATATTGGCAGGGAGTATCTGACGCCGGAGAAATTTCAGCCGATGCTGATTTTGCGTCACGACCGCTTTCTGCGAGGCGGCGACCACATCAGCTTCAACGAGCAGGGCTATCCGGCCGTGCGCTTCACGGAATTCCGCGAGAACTTCCACCATCAGCACCAGAATGTGCGCACGGAGAACGGCATTGAATACGGTGATTTGCCGAAGTTCGTGGACTACGATTACACCGCGAATGTAGCGCGGCTGAATGCGGCAACGCTGGCGTCTCTGGCGTCAGCTCCGGCGCCTCCGGCGAACGTTAAGCTGATGACCAAGGCGCTGGAGAACGATTCCACATTGCAGTGGCAGCCGTCGCCGGGAGGCCTCGCGATCGGCTATGAAGTGTTGTGGCGCGATACGACCGCCGCGGACTGGCAGCATGTGCAGTCGGTAGGCAACGCGACGCACGCGACCGTGGCGGTTTCGAAGGACAACGTGATTTTTGCGGTGCGCGCGGTGGACGCCAAGGGACATCGCAGCCTAGCCGTGGCGCCGCAGCCAGAACGGTGAATCAGAGTTTTGAAAGGGCGCACCTTTAGGTGCGCCGCAACATGCGCTCTCAGGTACCCTAGGCGAGGCGGCCTTCAGGCCGATGAGCCTATCGTTTTGAATTGTTTCCTGCCGCCGGCTGAAACCGGCTCGGTGCGAAATGAAACTGTCCACGGCGCACCTAAAGGTGCGGCCCTTCAACGCGCTGTCTTCCGCCATCAGCTTGGCCATAACCCAAACTGCACCCGAACGGATTTGGAATTAAGATATAGGTCTGGTTATGCGACGGACTTCCAGCATGGGATTGAGCTTCCCGCCCTTCACCCGGGCGGTGAAGCAACTGCTCATCGCCAACGGCATTGTTTATCTCGTGGTGGCTCTGCTGGGCGTCTTTGCCGAGGGCGGAGAGCGCTGGATCCAGATCCACTTCGGCCTGGTGCCTGCGCTTGTAGTCTTTCGCTTGTGGATCTGGCAGTTGGTGTCCTACGCCTTTCTGCACGACGGTCTGCTGCACATCTTCTTCAACATGCTGGCTCTGTGGATGTTCGGCGCCCAGTTGGAACAGGACTGGGGCTACAACATCTTCATGCAGTTTTATTTTTTCTGCGCCGTTGGTGCGGCCCTGACCACCGTTGCAGTCTCGTTTACGGGAGTACTTGGAGCGGATCCTCGGATTCCCACCGTCGGCGCGTCGGGTGCGATCTTCGGACTGCTACTGGCCTTCGGCATTCTGTACTCCGAATCGGAGATCATGCTCTTCCCCCTGCCGTTTCTGATCAAAGCCAAATACTTCATCATCGGCCTCATCTTTATTGAGGTGGCTCTGATGCTAGGGTCGGCGCACCGGCCCGGCGAATCGGTGGCCTATATGGCGCACATGGGCGGCCTGCTCTTCGGCTACATCTGGCTGAAGTTCATTCCGCGACGTGGCTTCGCGCATGCGGCATCGGAACGCGCCTTTGGAGTGCGCAATTCGTATTATCGCTGGAAGCGGAAGCGTGCCGCCCGCAAGTTCGAAGTCTACATGCGCAAGCATGACGATCGCGGCGACTACAAGCACGAGGATTATTTCGACGAGTACGGAAATTTCCGCGATCCCAGCGCCCGCGACGACCGGAAGACAAACGGCGACTCAAGGCCACCTTGGGTGAATTAGGGAGTGGATAGCAGTCAGCGGTCAGCACTCAGCACTCAGCATTCAGCATTCAGTAGTCAGCGCTCAGCTTTTCGCTCTTAGCTCTTAGCCATCCGCAATTGTCCTTCACCGGTGTCATCCTGAGCGTAGGCGTCGCCGACTTTGCGACGCCGGAGTAGAGGGACCCCTATCCACACAAAATTTCCGTCTTCTTGAATGGTTTCGCGCTTTAAGTTTCGATGCACAGTTGTACTCCAAATTATTGTCACCCTGAGCGGAGCGTCCGCTCTTACTTTCCGCCGCGCCCTTGCGGCGGGCGGACGCATAGCCGAAGGACCTGCTGTTCCTCGCTGTGGCAGGATCTTTCCATTGCCCGCGAATAGCAGGTCCCTCCACTCCGTCTAAAGCCGGCTCTTCCCTTTTTTCTTTGCGCGTACCCAGCGCCGCCGCGCTGGACTGAAGAAGTTGCCCCCGCCTGCGGCAGGGCTGGCGGATGTGTTATCGGCCTTCAGATCGTGGCCACTGGGCGTGTTCGAAACAAGTTGCAGGCTGTTGAACCGCAGTGCTGACTACTAGGCCCTGTTGCTGAGCTGCGATTCCCGCAGCTTTCCGCCCACCCATGCACACGGCAGCGCGATAACGACCAGTGCAAGGGAATACCAATGCGGCCCGAGTGGCGGTTGGTGGTTCCAGGTCCCGGCCGCGCCCATTGCCGCCACCAGCGCTCCTACCCATCCGAGTAACATCGCGTGCCGCATCGGCCGGGACGGGGCAAGCCGCGCCGCCACATAGCATCCGATAACGTTATAGACCGCGCGGTACGCCGTCGCCAAGGCGAACAGTCTGTCGGACATCACCTCTTGCCAGGGTGGATAAATCTTCACCAGGTGCAGGATCTCATCGGTGACCAACGATAAGACCACGACGCAAAAAAATCCCGTCAGGATTGCCCATGCGCTTCTGCCCCTGCGAGCAGGCCGCTCGGCAGCCGCCGTTTCGTTTTTGTCTGTCACAAGTCGCTCCCTTGCGAATCATGTGCGGGCGCACAGCAATCGAACGCTAGCTTTGAAAAACAGTTTCCAAACTCTCGTGAATGATGGGGATGGTACACAGTTCGGGAAGCCGTTGCCAGTAGCGGTGCACTTCGGGGTCGGCTTGGGCTTCGGCGCGCATCTCGGCCGAGGTCCAATAGCGGACGTGCAGCAAGCGGTCAGGACGCGCCGGGTCGCGCCGTAAGGTATCGCGCGAATATCCCTTGGCGTGCATCAGGGTGTAGAGCTCGAGCAGCGTGGCCAGCAGCTCTTCCTCCTTGCCTGGCAACGCTTCCAGCACAGCTACGGATACGATCTCCTCAGCCATAGCTCTCGCCTCTCATGTTGATGTTTTCGCCGCGCCCGTGATCATCATACGCAGGAAATTTGTTGCTCCGGCGCTCTGACTAGTGCCGGCGATAAGGCCAAACACGTCGCCGTCCTCGACTACCCCCAGCCGCTTCAGTTCGGCTTCGGCAAACTCTCCCATCTGCTGCACGGAGAGATCGTTCGGACTGCGCACCGGGGTTACCCCCCACAGCAAATTCATACGGTTGCACACTGCCTCATGCGTAGTAAAGGCATAAATGCGCGGCCCGGGACGATATTTCGACAGCATGCGTGCCGTTGCGGCACTGTCCGTAAACGCCACGATGGCGCGCAGGTCCAGGTCGCGGGCGGCATGAGCCATGGCTTCGCAAATGGTCTCCGCGATCGACAGCCGCTCGCCTGGCTGATGCTGCGGAACCAGTCGCTGAGTGCGGTCCTTCTCCGCCTCTACCACAATGCGGGACATCATTCCGACGGTCTCGCGCGGATATTTACCCACTGCGGTTTCGCCCGAGAGCATGACCGCGTCGGTGCCGTCGAAGATGGCGTTGGCAACGTCGCTGGCCTCGGCGCGGGTGGGGCGTGGGTTTTGGATCATCGACTCCAGCATCTGCGTCGCCGTGATCACCGGCCGCCGGAAATCGAGGGCGCGGCGAATGATGTGCTTCTGGATTAGCGGCACCTTCTCGGGCGCCACCTCCACGCCAAGATCGCCGCGGGCCACCATCACTCCATCGGTGATGGCCAGGATCGCATCGAGGTTGTCGACCGCCTGCGGCTTTTCCAGCTTGGCCACCAGCGGCATGGCGAAGCCACGCGCCGCGATTGCGTTGCGAGCGCGCATCACGTCGTCTGCCGTGCGAACAAAAGAGATGGCAATGACGTCGACCCCCTGCTTCAAGCCGAAGTCGAGATCGGCTTCATCTTTCTCCGTCAGCGATGGGATGCTGACATTCGTTCCCGGCAGGTTGATCCCCTGATGCTCACCTAGGGCGCCACCGTTCAAGACCCGGCACACGACGTTGCCGTCGACGATCTCGGTGATCACCAATTCGATGCGGCCGTCCGAGAGAAGAATGTGCTCGCCCGGCTTCACGTCGCCCGCCAGCTCGCGATAGGTAGTGGGAATTAGTTCGGAGGTGCCCAGCACGTCGGCCGCGGTAATCGTTACCAACTGGCCGGTCTGTAGCGTGATGGGTGCGTGATCCTTCAGCCGCCCGGTACGGATCTTCGGACCTTGCAGGTCCTGCAGGATGCACATCGAACGGTTGAGTTCTGCGGCTACCTTGCGCAGCCGCTGGATGACCTGGGCATGATCGTCGTGGGTACCGTGGGAGAAGTTCAGGCGCGCGACATCCATGCCCGCCAGCATGAGGTCGCGGATCATCTCCTCCGAGTTCGTGGCCGGACCGATGGTGCAGACGATCTTGGCGCGACGCGCCGTGTCGTCTCTGGATGGAGTCATGTTCTGCCTCGATCAGCGATCATTCGCTGGTTCGGGTAGTGCTGGCCTTCAGGCCAGCGTTTGCGATCGAAATCTTATTCAGCAGCGGGCTGAACAGTGCCGCTACTCCCTGCGCTCCGCAAGCCTCCTCTCCGCCTCAATGTCCGAGTGCGCGCCGAAGAGAAAGCGCGGATAGCGCAAGGCATTGAATTCTGCCCCGATCACCATTACCAGCGAGACCAGGTGCAGCCAGATCAGCAGCGCGATGGCGGTGGCGACGGAGCCGTAAATCACGTTGTAATTGGCAAAGCGCCGCAGATAGAAGCCGAACAGCACTGTCGACACGAACCACAGTACCGTAGACAGCACCGCTCCCGGCAGCACGCGATGCCAGGGCTGGGTGCGCGGAACTCCGTGATGAAAGATCAGTCCGATCACCGCGATGCTGGTGAGCCCCGCGATGATCCACCGCAACATCGTCCACAAGCCGAGGATGTACGGCCCCAGTTCGTGCCCGACGCGGTAGACAATCCACGCCTCGATCTGATTGCCGAAGACTAACAGGAACGATGCGAAGAACAGCGGGACTCCAGCCAGGATGACCAGCAGGAAAGCGATCAGGCGCTCCTGCACCAGCCCCCAGATCTTCGGCATCTGGTAAGCGGCGCGAAATCCTTGCATCCAGGAGATCATGACGCCGGAGCCGGTCCACAGGGTGATAACGATCAGAGTCAGCAAAAACCTGAGATGCACCGGCTTGTTGCCGGTGAAGTATTGCATGACCGCCGTGTTGGTGCCTTCGGGGAGAATACGGCCCAGCGCGTGGCTCAACTCACGTACCACGGCTTCCGTCAGATGCGACATGGAGAGCAGCGAAGCCAGCACCAGGATGCCGGGAAAAAGCGTGAGAATAGCGGAAAAAGCAGCGGCCTTGGCCACCGAGAAAGCGTCGTGCTGAAAGGCACGCCACAACGCCAGCCGGAAGTGTCGGAAGAACCGGGACATTGAGAGTAAAGGGAAGTTTACACAATCAGCAGGCGGGGGTCAGGTGTTGGTTGTTGGCCGTCCAGGAGTAACTCGGGTGCCCCGGGTCTCGCGGGTCCGAGACCTGGGAGTTTTGATTTTGGTCCCCCAAGAATCCTACCCGAGAATCAGAAACCCCAAGTCTCGAAAATCGCGAGACCCGGGGCACCCGAACTACGCTATGAACTCACTGGCCGGCTGGTGCTGTGGTTCCGCAGTGCTGCTCGAAAGCCTTCTTCAGCTCGAAGGCAATCTCGGCGGCCTCGCGGCGCTCGATGTCGCTGCGCTGCATCATGTAGATCAGCTTGCCATCGCGCAGAATTGCAATGGACGGCGAGGACGGAGGATATCCGGTGAAGTAGCTGCGAGCGCGCTGGGTGGCTTCCACATCCTGGCCAGCGAATACCGAGTAAACTTTGTCGGGCTTCGCGGCATTTTGCAAGGCGGCACGGACGGCGGGACGCATGCGGCCAGCCGCGCACCCGCAAATCGAATTCACGATGACCATCGCGGTGCCGGGCTGCTTGGTGATGGTCTGGTCGACTTCCTCGGCGGTGCGCAGTTCCTGAACGCCCACGCTGGTCAATTCCTCACGCATGGGCACAAGCATGATTTCGGGATACATAGTTTCTCCTGGAGAAAGGGTACTACGTTTGGATGCTGATGGGGCAATGGTCGACGCAGAGACTGCAGGCGAAACCAAAAACCGACCATGACCATCTTAGAAGCGGTAAAGTTCCAGCCCAGTGATGCGTGCGATCCTGGAGAAGTCCTGGTCGAGTGTGAAGACGCTCGCGTCATGTTCCAAAGCAATAGCGGCGATCAGGCTGTCGATGGTCGTTAGGGTTACTCCACTGGCGCGAGCACGGCGGTAGATGGCCGCTGCCGAGCGGTAGGTTTCGAAGCCTGAGGGTTCCAGCAGGTCCCACTGTGACAGGAATCGTTCGATGATGGTGGCGTCGCGCACCAACCCCTGCAAAACTTCCGCGACTACCACGCCGGTTATCGCAAAAGGCTCGCTTTGCTGGATCATGCGACGGAGTTCGCCACCCGCAGGTCCCGGCCGCGAACTGAAGAAGTCGATCCAGACCGGGCTATCGACCAGGATCAAACGCGGTTTCTCCGCGACGCCTTAAGGTCGCCCTTCCACACTCCGCTGCCGTAATAGCGAAGGATGCTCTTGCGTGCCTCAGTGCGGACGAGTAACTCGAGGGCGTGGTCAACGATTTCGCGCTTGGTTTTGAGATCGGTGAGTTTGCGGGCCTTGCGTATCAAGCTATCGTCAATTTCGATGTTGGTCCGGCTCATAGGCAAAGCATACACCATTCCAAGTGATTTTGGTGTATGGATAACGGAGCCCGGTGCCGAGATCAACGAAAATCCCCACTCAAGGCCAAAAGAAGGCCTTAAATGGGGCACCCGGCTTTCGGATACGTCACTCTCTTCTACGTCACTTTCTTGCAAAAAAAGCCCGAGGCTTTTGCCCCGGGCCTTTGGTTGAACAGCTTGTTTAGCTTTGTTCGGTGATGATTTCCTCGGCTTCGTTTTCGCCTTCGTGGCGGAGCAGTTCCAGCGCGCGCTCGGCTTCTTCGTATGCGGCAGTAACTTCCTCCTGCACCTTCGATGCAGCCTGCTCCATTTCCTGCGACAACCGGACATTGCGGTAGTACTCCATGCCGGTTCCCGCGGGAATCAAGCGGCCCACGATCACGTTC
>CAWKID010000002.1:0-157692 GCA_963849545.1 uncultured Acidobacteriaceae bacterium
CTCAACTTGGAGCCTGCAACGGAAACTGCCGTGCTTGAGTATGGGAGAGGTGAGTGGAATTCCCGGTGTAGCGGTGAAATGCGTAGATATCGGGAGGAACACCTGTGGCGAAAGCGGCTCACTGGACCATTACTGACGCTGATGCACGAAAGCTAGGGGAGCAAACAGGATTAGATACCCTGGTAGTCCTAGCCCTAAACTATGATCGCTTGGTGTGGCAGGTACCCAATCCTGCCGTGCCGGAGCTAACGCGTTAAGCGATCCGCCTGGGGAGTACGGTCGCAAGGCTGAAACTCAAAGGAATTGACGGGGGCCCGCACAAGCGGTGGAGCATGTGGTTCAATTCGACGCAACGCGAAGAACCTTACCTGGGCTCGAAGCGTAGTGGACCGAGGTAGAAATATCTTTTCCCCGCAAGGGGCTGCTACGTAGGTGCTGCATGGCTGTCGTCAGCTCGTGTCGTGAGATGTTGGGTTAAGTCCCGCAACGAGCGCAACCCTTATTGCCAGTTGCCATCATTTAGTTGGGCACTCTGGCGAAACCGCCCCGGATAACGGGGAGGAAGGTGGGGATGACGTCAAGTCCTCATGGCCTTTATGTCCAGGGCTACACACGTGCTACAATGGTTGGTACAAACCGTCGCAAACCCGCGAGGGGGAGCTAATCGGAAAAAGCCAATCCCAGTCCGGATTGGAGTCTGCAACTCGACTCCATGAAGCTGGAATCGCTAGTAATCGCAGATCAGCACGCTGCGGTGAATACGTTCCCGGGCCTTGTACACACCGCCCGTCACATCACGAAAGTGGGCTGTACTAGAAGCCGGTGCGCTGACCCGCAAGGGAGGCAGCCGTCCAAGGTATAACTCATGATTGGGGTGAAGTCGTAACAAGGTAGCCGTAGGAGAACCTGCGGCTGGATCACCTCCTTTCTAAGAGAGAACGTCATGGCACTCGCGCCGCTCCAAAGGAGCAACCGTCGCAAGACGGTAGTGCGTGGGATGTTGCCATGTACCCCGAGCTGTCTTTCACCTGAGAGATGGCAAGGGAGCCTCGCAAGAACGTCTCTTTCTCGTACGACGTATCCGATGGTCACGGCAGGCTTAGCCTGCCAGCACGTTCAACTTTGTCCTCGAATCAAATTCTTTTTAAGATTCGAAACTGAGGGCACGGGACGAAACAGTTGTCAGTGGGCAGTTGTCAGTTGTCAGATGAATCAACCGACAACTGGGAACTGACAACCGACAACTGAGCCGGGCCTGTAGCTCAGCTGGCTAGAGCGCACCCCTGATAAGGGTGAGGTCGGTAGTTCGACTCTACCCAGGCCCACCAAAATCAGTGGTCAGTGTAGTGCCAGTGGTCAGCAAGATTGACTGGCAACTGACACTGGCAACCGACAACTGAGACGGGGCTGTAGCTCAGCTGGGAGAGCACCTGGTTTGCAACCAGGGGGTCACCGGTTCGATCCCGGTCAGCTCCACCAGATTTTCGATCGAAGCTGCTTTAAGTTGGGCGTCAGTAGCGACACCGTACATTTTTGTAACGGATATCCAGCGCCAGTCGCTTGACGCCGGAACTTTGGGCAGCCTGTAAGAGGATTTGCTCAACCCACCTAGTGTGGGACGCCGCAAGGCGGGTGATTTTTGACAATTGAATAGCATTGGGTAACTACAAGGCGAGTAACAAAGAGTCAATTTTATGAGTGCCTTAGACTCTGCTGGGGCTTCGCGGTCCGCAATAACCGTAAGAAGCGATGAGCAGAGCAAAGCATCATAAAATTTGCTTGGTATTGGATCAGCCGCAAGGCTGATGTGAGCTGAGTAAATTTTGTGGTCAAGCTACTAAGGGCGCATGGTGGATGCCTTGGCAGAAGCAGGCGATGAAGGACGTGGCAAGCTGCGATAAGCCTCGGGGAGCCGCAAGTAGGCATTGATCCGGGGATTTCCGAATGGGGAAACCCTATACGGTAAAACCGTATAACGGCCCGATAAATACATAGTCGGGTACGAGCAAACCCAGGGAAGTGAACCATCTCAGTACCTGGAGGAAAAGAAAACAACAGTGATTCCGATAGTAGTGGCGAGCGAACTCGGAAGAGCCCAAACCTATATCACCCTCGGGTGAAATAGGGGTTGTAGGGTCCGCAACAGTAGAGTTACCAATCTAGTCGTTAGTCGAAGCCCTCTGGAAAGTGGTGCCATAGCGTGTGATAGCCACGTAGACGAAAACGAACTAGACTCGAAGCGGATACCTGAGTAGGGCGGGGCACGTGAAACCCTGTCTGAATCCACGGAGACCATTCCGTAAGGCTAAATACTAGCTTCTGACCGATAGTGAACCAGTACCGTGAGGGAAAGGTGAAAAGAACCCCAGCGAGGGGAGTGAAATAGTACCTGAAACCGTGTGCCTACAAGCAGTGGGAGGGCTATGCCCGAAAGGGAATGCCTGACCGCGTGCCTATTGCATAATGAGCCGGCTAGTTATTCTTGTCAGCAAGGTTAAGCGTAAGCGAGCCGTAGCGAAAGCGAGTCCTAATAGGGCGTTCAGTTGGCAGGAATAGACGCGAAGCGGGATGATCTACCCTTGGCCAGGTTGAAAGTGGGGTAACACCCACTGGAGGACCGAACCGGTGTTTGTTGAAAAAAGCTCGGATGAGCTGAGGGTAGGGGTGAAAGGCTAATCAAATTCCGTGATAGCTCGTTCTCTCCGAAATAGCTTTAGGGCTAGCCTCGTGTGATTTGCAGCGGTGGTAGAGATCTGGATGGACTAAGGGGCTTTCCAGCTTACTGAATCCAACCAAACTACGAATGCCGTGGACAACCAGCACGGGAGTCAGACAGCGGGGGCTAAGCTTCGTTGTCGAGAGGGAAACAGCCCAGATCGCCTGCTAAGGTCCCCAAGTCTCAGTTAAGTGGGAAAGGATGTCGGAACGCCCAGACAGCCAGGAGGTTGGCTTAGAAGCAGCCATCCTTTAAAGAAAGCGTAATAGCTCACTGGTCAAGCGGTCCGGTGCCGACAATTCAACGGGGCTTAAACTGAGCACCGAAGCAGCGGATGCATGGCGTCAAGCCATGCGTGGTAGGAGAGCATTCTCAACGGATTGAAGCGGGATCGTAAGGACCCGTCGACAGTCGAGAAGAGACCCTGCCGGCATAAGTAGCGATAACGGAGGTGAGAACCCTCCGCGCCGAAAGTCTAAGGTTTCCTGAGGAAGGTTAATCCGCTCAGGGTTAGTCGGTCCCTAAGGCGAGGCCGAAAGGCGTAGCTGATGGACATCCGGTTAATATTCCGGAACTCCCTTTGATTCGTTATTACGATGGGGTGACGCAGAAGGATACGTGCAGCCTGTTATGGCTATCAGGTTCGATGTGTGTAAGCCGGTTTCTCTAGGCAAATCCGGAGAGACATTAACGGTGAGACACAAAGGAGTAGTCCGTATGGACGAAACGCACCGAGTTCACGCTGCCAAGAAAAACCTCTAAGGAGAATCGACGGGAACCGTACCACAAACCGACACAGGTAGACGAGGAGAATATCCAAAGGCGCTCGGGAGAACGCTCGTTCAGGAACTCGGCAAATTAACCCCGTAACTTCGGGAGAAGGGGTGCCCCGGTAGTGTGCAAGCACGAGGGGGCCGCAGTGAAACGCGCACGGCGACTGTTTAACAAAAACACAGGTCTCTGCAAAGTCGAAAACGACGTATAGGGGCTGACGCCTGCCCGGTGCCGGAAGGTTAAAGGGAGAGGTCAACCGCAAGGTGAAGCTTCGAACTGAAGCCCCGGTGAACGGCGGCCGTAACTATAACGGTCCTAAGGTAGCGAAATTCCTTGTCGGGTAAGTTCCGACCTGCACGAATGGCGTAACGATCGTGCGACTGTCTTAACGAGCGACTCGGCGAACTTGTAGTACCGGTGAAGATGCCGGTTACCCGCATCTAGACGGAAAGACCCCGTGCACCTTTACTATACCTTCACTATGAACTATGGCATTTGCTGCGCAGGATAGGTGGGAGGCTTTGATTCCAGGCTCTTGGGCTTGGAGGAGCCAACGGTGAGATACCACCCTGCGAATTCTGTGGTTCTAACCTACTCCCGTTACCCGGGAGAGGGACATAGTGAGGCGGGTAGTTTGACTGGGGCGGTCGCCTCCTAAACTGTAACGGAGGCGCGCGAAGCTACACTCAGGCTGTTTGGAAATCAGCCGTCGAGTGCAAAGGCATAAGTGTGGTTGACTGCGAGTCCAACAAGACGAGCAGGTGCGAAAGCAGGCCTTAGTGATCCGGTGGTTCTGTATGGAAGGGCCATCGCTCAACGGATAAAAGGTACGCCGGGGATAACAGGCTGATCGGAGCCAAGAGTTCATATCGACGCTCCGGTTTGGCACCTCGATGTCGGCTCATCGCATCCTGGAGCTGTAGAAGGTTCCAAGGGTTAGGCTGTTCGCCTATTAAAGCGGTACGTGAGCTGGGTTCAGAACGTCGCGAGACAGTTCGGTCCCTATCTGATGTGGGCGTAGGAGATTTGCGAGGACCTGTCCTTAGTACGAGAGGACCGGGATGGACGAACCTCTTGTGTTCCAGCTGTCATGCCAATGGCACGGCTGGGTAGCGAAGTTCGGTTGTGATAAACGCTGAATGCATATAAGCGTGAAGCACTCCTCAAGATGAGATCTCCCAACCCTCAAGGGTAAAGAAGGGCACACGAAGACTACGTGTTTGATAGGCTGGATGTGAAAGTGCAGTAATGCATGAAGCTTACCAGTACTAATCGCCCGTTCGGCTTGACCATAAAATTTACTTGGCTGCACGTGTACTTTCAGCCGGCGCAGAAATTGGCGCCCCGCTGACATTACCCCGGGCATGCTGGAGAACTAGCCAGTATGCGGAGCTCGACGGAGCTCCAGCCTTAAATTTGTCAAACTCGTTTCGAAAAACTCAATGCTATTCAATTGTGAAATCGCCCGCTCTCGGGCGGAGCCTTGAAAGGGCACGGCTTTAGCCGTGCCGCTACAGGACTCCAACCGATTCGGGGCTTTAGCCCCGGCGACAGCGGAAGGTTCTTTACAATTTTGGCGTGATAGAGATCCCTCGCGGAATACGCTCGGGATTTCGGCACGAGGCTCAGACGCCTCGTAAACGCCTCAAGATCGACGTACGAGGTTCTGCGTGTAACCCACGCCTGGAACCGAGTGACTGACCGACCGGCTTGCCGGGGTCCCCGTTGCGCGCCGCTTTTGCGCGAAATGGGGTGGTAGTCCACGTCAACGAAGCCGGTGATCTTACCGCGGGGGAAACACCCGTTCCCATCCCGAACACGGAAGTTAAGCCCCGCTGGGCCGATTGTACTGCACGCGTAAGTGTGTGGGAGAGTAGGTCGTCGCCGACATAAATAAAGGCTCCATGTGAATAACATGGAGCCTTTTCCTTTTTGCGCGCGCCGTTAACTGTTTCAGAATGTCCTAGATTACGGTAAGGAATTATACCCTATTATTTATCATCTTATTTATCATCGACTTGCCGGGACAGGGCGTGCTACCATTCGGTTAGCACGGCGAATGAACTACGAAACCCTTACCAAACCTTAAAGTCTAGCCACTTAGGAGTAAGCCATGTTGAGGTTTGACGAGGAAAAGGCCACCGAAGCCGCTGCGCTGATTCTATCGCTGCGCGGCGGTCAGATGCACTACATGAAGCTGATAAAGCTTCTGTATCTACTTGACAGAGAGGCGCTGTCACGGTGGGGGATTCCCGTAACAACCGATACCTACGTGTCGATGGATCACGGACCCGTAGTTAGCGCGATCTATAACTTGATTCGCCGGGTACAAAGCCGACATCGTGGGCGGAGTACATCTCTGCCCCAATGGGGGATTGTGACAAAGAGGTTTCGCTCGTCAATCCGGTGGCGAAATTGAAGAAGCTTTCTCGCGCCGAAGATAAATTGATTCGGGAGATTTACGCGCAGTATGGTCGCTGGAATAGATACAAATTGCGCGACCACGTAATGCACGAACTCCCTGAATGGCATGACCCAGAGGGAACGTCCATACCGATTTCAATTACCGATATTCTCAACGCGCAGGGAGAAGACCCTAAAGAAATCGCCGCGATAAGGCGGGAACTACGGCGAGCGCGAGCCTCTGAGGATATGTTTGCCAGTGTCCTCTAATGGCTGGATACGGCGACACATTCATATACAACGATGAAGATGACGACGTAGGACACCTCCACGTTGTCGTCACCCAGCCAGACCCGTCGGGGAAGGTTGTGACCGTTAGCGTGACATCACGTCACAGAAAATCAGATGCGATGGTTCCTCTGGAAATCGGCGATCATCCCTACATCACGCGATCTTCCGTGTTCACATTCGCTTACGCCAAGGTCAGGACGATTTCCGAAATCAACACTGTGATAGCCAATGGTGACGCAAGTCCAAAAGGACAGATGGACGAGAAGTTCCTTCGGAGGTGCCGCGCTGCACTCACTGAGTCGGACTTCACACCCTACGAGGTTATCGAATTCTACGAAAGCCTCGCCTAACGGTGAGCCTAGACGATATTGTCTGTATCGCCCATTGGCAGCAACATTGTCGTGTTTTTCTTCGGGAACGCCCTCTGCATCATCCGGTAGAACTGCTCCCAATTAGACGAGGCGCGCATGAAGCCAATTGTCGCGTACAGGTGCTGGGCAAGGGCCGGGTGCCCTACGTCTTCTGTCAGCCATTGATGATGCTTGGCTTTGCGATTGCCATGCTCGTTTCGAGGATTGCGCCTCTCTAGTTCGGTTAGCAACTCTGGAGCCAGGCGCTCGTACACTAGGTCTCTCGTGTACTTCCCGACAACGCTAGGACGATTGACTTTCATCCCGCGCCATTGCCAATCGCGAAGGCGAAACATTTCTTGGTAGAACTCGTCGGGGAATCGCTTGGCCCATGCTGCCAATTCTTTTCCAAGGAACGCATCGAGAATTGCTTGCAGGGCACGCTTGTCGCGTACTTCCTGGTATCCCGTTGCCTCATCAACGAGTGCCGTAATACCTACAATCGCGAAGCCGCGAAGGAGTATCTTGCACTGCTGGGCAATCGGTTCTTGGGTGCGGGTCAGGACGCCAGCTTCCTTAGCATCGATGAAAACCCCGCAGATTTTGCGGGAGCAGATCCGCTGAATAACCAAAGGCCCTAGCGCCCTTGAGCGGCTTAAACTCTAGCTGACTCGACGTCACCTCTAAATCTCTTGGGATAAAGGGCTTTAGATTTTTCGCGGTCAGAAATGCTGGCATGTTGACGTCTGCATCGTAATACTGGCGCCCCTTGGCTTGACGTGCTCTTCCGAGTGCCCGCATGACGTCGCTCTGCGTTAAGACTCGCTGACCGTTTTCGAGCACCGCTGCGCGAATCTCTTTGTCGCCTATATGCAGGATTCCCTCATGGGTAGCCCTCGGGAGTCTTATTGGAAATTTCCTCTGTCATGCGGTCGCTCCTAAATGTCAGCGGTTTCGCGGACAAACTTAGCAAGGATCTTTTGATTCAGCTTCGACTTATCGACGGGTTTAGTAACGATCTTGCCGCCACGTTCAACTATGCCGATCTTGGATGTGCCACGTCCACGCTTGTGCGGGCCTGTACCCTTGCGCGGCTTACCGCCGATGTAGCACTCATCCATTTCCACAATGCTGCGCATAAGCTCCGGCTGTTCAAACATGGCATTGCGGATCCGCATGCCCATGTACCATGCGGTGTTTTTGTTCACCTCTAGATCGCGGGCAAGCTGGCGAGCGGCCATGCCCTTCTTGGCGTTTAGCACTAGCGAAATGGCGAGAAACCACTTCTGTAAATCAAGGTGAGTGTGATGGAAGATCGTGTCAACCGTAACACTGAAGGTGGTGTTGCAACCGTTGCAGTGGTGCCGACACTCTTTCGGCATCGGAGTTGTCTTGATGGATTTGCAGTAAGGGCATACCGGAGTACCGTGCCACCGAACGTTCTCTATATGCCCGATGCAATCGCCTTCGGTCGGGAATTTCTCGTAAATCGTGACGATGTTCACAGCCACCTCTTGCTACGACACAAGAAGTATGCTCGCGAACCGTAATTCGTGTCAAGATAAACAATCTACCTTAAACTAGGACACATTTTTAGGGTGAGGGGTGTCTCGATATCTCGCGCCTGGTGCCCCAGGTTCGCGTCCTTCTTTTGGACGTTAACATGGCCGTGTGAGTGCCTTCATGTGCCGTCCCTGAAGGGACTCGGCCCTTTTATAACTACTTACCCAGCGCTGAAGCGCTGGGCTAGATTATGCCGTCTCGCATGGCGAGACTTTGTTTGATCGCATCCTGCCAGTGAATTCCGTGCAGCCCGACCCCGTCCCACCTTCGCAGACCCCCGTGACAACAGCCGCGACCCTGTCGGCCTATCATGGTTGCTCACGACGAAGGAGTTGCCATGAGCGAGGTCAAAGATTTTCCCTACGAGACGCGGCTGAACGTACAGTTCCCGCCGCTGGAGGTCATCGACGAGAAGGCGGTGGCTGACGGCGTTACCCACAAGTGGTTCAACCAGACGCTTTGTGCGGTCAACGATTCGGTGGTGCGCCTGGGCGTGGTCGAGGGCGAATATCACTGGCACAAGCATGATGCCGACGACGAGTTCTTTTATGTGGTCGAGGGACGGCTGCTGATCGATCTCGAAGGGAAAACACTCGAGCTGGGACCGCGCCAGGGAGTCGTCATCCCCAAGGGCGTGATGCACCGTCCGCGGGCGCCGCAGCGCACGGTGATGCTCATGGTCGAAACCAGCGCCATCGTTCCAACCGGGAGCTAGGGAAGTTTGGCGCGCGTTCGCCCGTCGGCCATCGACTCAGCGAGGAATGATCGTCAGTTCTGTCAGCGCGATTCCGAGCTGACGACTATCGCTGCTGACGCCCTAATTGTTTGGGCGAAGTCGGTTGCGGTATTTCGATGGTGATTAATCTCTCCTCGCCATCGGTGGTGAAGGAGAGAGAGACATCGCTGGGGGATGACGATAAGCGGAAGGTCCGTGTCTGCTGTCCGATGCGAATTGTGAATGGCAGCTGCGTGTTTGGGCCGAAGGCAAATGCGTTCAACTTCAAGTCGAAGCTGCGAGGCAGCGCTGACCACATTTCGATTTGTACCTCGCGGCTGTCGGACCAGCGGCCGAAAAGCTGTGGCACGGAAAGCCCGCTGATGCGCTTCACTACTCCGAAACGAAATGGGTGCCGGAAGTCGATGGTTCGCCCCGATTGCTCGGGCAGTTGACCGGTTCTGGCGGGCAGCTTGAACAAGACGTAGCCATCGCGGCTGATTTGATCCACCACGCCGGCAGGCACAGCGTGATCTCCCATCAGCAGCACCCACTCGCGATCGTCCGGAATTATGTTGCGATCGAGCGGCGCACCTTCAGGGATCGTAGCCAGCGTAGCTTGTGGATCGTCAACGTAGAAAAGTACACGATAGAGCGACGCCGTCTCCGAACCTATCACTACCAGCTTCGAGCGCTCGTCTGGGTCCAGTTCCTCGCGCACGAAGATTCCGGCCTTGTCGTAGGCATCTGCCGGAAGACGCTGTCGTAGTTCGGAGTTTGCCGCCGCCGTCGAACAGAAGACGCTGACCGGTGCAAACACGAACAGGAACAGCCACGCCCCACATCGTCGATTGATTATCCAGGCGATGAGGGAGGCGATACCAAGAATTCCAACCAGGTTGAAGACAAGCTTTGAGGCAGTGACTCCGTGCAGCTCCGGACTATCGATGAGACTTGGAGTGTACAAATGAAGCAACGAGCGGAATGAATAAAGAATAAGGCCAATAAAAACGACGGCAATCAACTTGGAAGCATAGGTATGTTGCCGAACTGATTTCACTGAGAACTGTCCGGCAACGATAATCAGAAATAATGGGAACAGGAAGTTGTAGTACCGCATGTGCAGTCGAGCGAGCGACTCGTAGGGACTGGTTCCAAAGACCGATGCCGTGAAGTAAGCTACACCGATCAGCAAAGGCACCATCAGCGCGAGACAATAAACTTCAATCCTACGGAGTGTCTTGTCCTCTTCGGCTTCATCGTCGCCTCGAAAGCCGACTGTCGCGATCGCCACCAGTGGCACTCCAAACAGCAGAGCGAGGCCCATCACATGGCCTCGCAGGATGCCGAAGAGCTCGGTGGTCATTTGCGCAAGTCGGGACCCGGACAGTGAGGAGCCTGCCAGTGATCCATACTTGGTGCCGAGGAGATTGAGCCCGGCTCGGCCTGCCGCGAGATAACCTATGCCCAACCTGACTATGAGAACCGCAGCGATCATGCAGCCGATAGCTGTTGCCGCATTCGTAACGCGCGGTGGTTTCTCCTGGAACGCGCTATAGACAAAAAATAGGATAATGCCCGGTAATAAGAAAATTGCGTTGACTTTGACTAACATCAGGACGGCAAGCAGAGCTCCAACCATCGAGCCGTAGTATCTCGGACTAGCTTGCCGGTCGCGAAAGACAAACCATGTCAGCAGCCAGAAGACGAAGAAGTACATTGCTTCCGGCATGAAGTAGGCAGTGTAAGTATTAATCGGTCCGAGAATCGACAGTAGCGTTACAAAAACCGCAATCGGCTTGCTGGCGACCCTTCCTGGCTACTCGATAGATCAACGGAGCGGCCGCCACAAAGAAGAAATCGTTAAGAATACGCGCGCAATTCAGAAAATCATTGCCGCAATGCCGCGTGAGTCGATAGACCCAGAAGTAAATGTAGAGCGGCGTGGAGGCGCTTCTAAGCTTCGCCAGCCGGGAGCCCAGGCTGTAGCTCCACTCATCGGCGAAGATCGAAGGGTGCAAGCCCGAGTTACGAAAAACCAGGAAGCCGAATACCGCGAGCATCCCGGCGGCGAGAACTGCTTCGGCCCCGCGATCCTTCCAGAACGCGGGAGCGGAAGGTTGCGGCCCGGGATCGCGAACGGCGTCAGGCGCGCTGGTTCGATTCGTCAATCGCATTCCCTTCCGGTGGATCGGCGTGAAGCCGGCAGCGGCGCAAATGTCGGGGCCGCCCGGCGACGCGACTGCAATTGTACAGTTGCATCGTCCAGAATCCGCTTTACGCTAAGAGTTACAGATATGGTGAGACATCGACCCAGGCGATGCCGCGCGGACCGTCGGCGCCCGGCGCTTGCAGCGCCGTCACGACCAACTTGTTTCCATCCGGAAAGAACTTGGCGTGCTGCGCTCCGTAGCTTGCATCGGTGATCTGCACGGGAGCGGCGCCGGTGGTGAGATTTGCGAGGAAGATAGCATAGCCGCCGGCGCGATTTGATTCGAAGGCCACGTGGTTGCCGTCAGGAGACCACACAGGCGCGCGTCCCTGGTGCGACTTGTCGAACACAGTAATACTCGCATCCATCTCGAGGGGCGCCGAGGTAAACACGCCTCCGTTCTCGAAGTTGACAAACACGTAGTTGAAATCCTGGTTATAGCCGGCTTGCGCCGCCGGACCCCATGGGATGTCGGGCTGGCCGGCGTATGCGATCAGCTTGGTGTTGCCGGGCGTTGGCGAAGCGAAGCCGCCGAAGATGGCCGCGCCGTTGCCGTCTGTACCGTCGAGATTCGGCTCGAGTACCGTGCCATCGAGCGCGATCAGCGAAGTACAGGGGCGCGGCTGCGCCGCCGCGGTTTCGTTATAGACGATCAGCTGCGTCCCATCGGGTGACCACGTCGGATAGACGTAGGCGCGCGAGTGGGGAACATTTTCCAGCGGCGTTCCGTCGGCCGCGGCAATCAGGACTTCGAGATCGTCTCCGTTCGCGCTAGCGACATTCAGCACGACTTTTCCGGTTTGCCAGGACCAGTCCGGACGGGTCTGCGTCGGACCGGTAACCAGGTCGCGGCCCTGGTCCTGCAGGAAAGGCTTTGGAACGGCGCTGCCAAACCGGAGAATGGATAAGGAAGTGACGCCTCCGCCAATAGGTGTGCGCTCGAAAACTATGTGCTGTGCCGCCGCATCGATGGCGGGACGATAGTCGCTGTAGTTCGGATCGGAGGTAACGAAGTTTAACTGGGCGGATCCCGTCGGCACGCGCGACAAAGCTCCCGTTCGACCGGCGAAAGGGAAAGCATTCCGCGCGGTCTCCAGCGGAGACTGCGCCGAAGCGCGAGAGGTAAACGCCGCCCCTAACAGCCCGAGAGGTGTGCGAACTAAGAACTTCCTGCGTGACGTCAAAATGATTCTCCCTAGGCAAGAGTAAGAAACGAGGAATGCATATCGCGGGCGACGGATCGCCGCAAACTTTCTTGCGACCTTATATCAGAAGAGAGCTCGTCACGATAGACGGAAATCCGCGGCTGTATCGCGATTAGACGCAGGCCTTCTTTTCCGACGTATTGCTAGCCCTACTAATTCCAAGGTTTTACTAACGCTTGTCATACGACCGGTGCGGGTCTTCCGATATCGTTTTTTTAGTTCCGGGTAAAACGTTCGGCGCCATAGCCATCGGTGTAGGCTGTGCGCTGCCGGTTGCGATCTCCAAGCGAAGCTCTCTGGGTTCCTCACCTGGCTGCGATACCGACAGTGGCGCTAACGAAGAGCCCCGCTCACGCGTGTGCGCGGTGATGATGCCGTATCGCCTGCAGCCGCTCCATATCGACGGTGCCTCCGACGAAGAGGATTGCCACCGCCGCGCTACAGATGGCCAGGACTCCGTCGACCAGGAAGGCGATATGAATTCCGGCGGGCATCGATGAGGCGGAGACGACGATGGCGGTGTTGAAGCCGACGCCGATCGGAGCCGCCCGCAATCTGGAACATGTAGACGATCGCGCCGGCGAGGCTGGCCTGTGATGGATCGAGTGCGGTGATCGCCGCGGTGGTGATCGACGAATAGAACAGTCCGACGCCGATGCCGAGCACGACCATTCCGAGGATGAGCTGGTCATACGTTGTGGTACCGGTGATGCGGCGACAGAAGGATCATGCCCGCGCCCAGCAGCAACGCGCCGAGGGTGACGATGAGCTTCGGTCCGAGGAGTTGATAGAGCCGGCCGGCGATGAACGAGGTCACCATGAACGTGCCCATCATCGGCAGCAGTCCTGCGCCGGAGCCGATGGCGCTGAAGCCGAGCACCTTCGACATGAACTGCGGCAGGTAGAGCAGCGCGGCGAAGAAGATGGCCGAGGCCAGCAAGGTCGCGATACCGGCGGCGAGAAATGCGCGGTTCTGCATGACGGTCGCGGGAACCAGGGCGCTGTCGCCGGCGCGGCGCTCGATGAACAGGAAGGCGGCCAGCGCGACGACCGCCAGGACGAACAGGAAGATGATGAGCGGCGCGGTCCAGCCGAGGTCGAGCGCCCAATCGAGGGCGAGCAGCAGCGCCAGCAGTCCGATGGAAAGCGCAGCAGTCCCGCGATAGTCGATGCCTCCGTGATCTTTCGCTGTCGACATCGGGCGGCACGACGAGCATGGTGATGAGAACGGCCGCGGCGGCGACTGGAAGGTTGACGAAGAAGATCCAGCGCCATCCGACGGTGTCGGTCAGCAGGCCGCCGAGCAGCGGGCCGACAGCGTTGCCGAATCCGGCCGCGCCCAGAATCACGCCGCCGGCGAGTCCGGCCTTTTCTCGCGGCAGCAGTCCGTAGGTCATGCCGAGGATTGCGGGCCACATCATGGCGCCGCCAATGCCCATGAGGAAGCGGCAGGCCAGCAGCACCCAGGCGTTGGGAGCGAATCCGCCGATCGACGGAGAAGGCGGCGAAGATCGCGCGCGCCGGTGATGAAGATGCGCCTGCGTCCGAACATGTCGGCCAACCGGCCGCCGGTGACGATGAGAACGCCGAAGACCATGGCGTAGCCGTTGATGACCCACTGCACGGTGGTGACATCGGTGTGGAGATCGTGCTCGATGGCGGGAAGCGCGACGGAGAGCGCGGTGAAATCGTTGGCTACCACCAGAACGGCGACACCCATGGCAATCATGCCAAGGATGGTTGCCTTGCTGAGAGAGTCGTTTCCAGCGGACGGCAGGGAGAGTTTGCTCGTGGCCAAGATTGGTCCTTTGTTCGTGCCCGCGAGAGTTTCGCACAAAACTTATGGCAACGCGAAGGTAAACGCAACGAATTGCTGGATGTATCTAAGGTGTCGCTAGAAAATTTTTCCACATCGACTTTTGATCTAATTCGGCAACTGCTCATTCGCCGCAGAAGCATCTAACTGGACATGATGCCCACACAGCCAAAAGGACTATGCACGAGTTGTAATCGCGCCGTCGACCTGGATGCAGAAGTGTGTCCCTATTGCCATGCTCCTTTGGACACCAAGCCGGCGCAGCCTCTTAGCGACGCGCATCGCGATCCTTCGGAATAAGCAACGGCGGTCGCAATCACCGGTGACTTTCAAGCCGACATTCTATTGAGGTAAGCACTATGTCTATGCAGAACCATTCTTTTGCCGTTGTTTCTGAACAGTCGATCCGGGAGCGAGCCTACGAAATCTATGTAAAGCGCGGCGCCAGGGGCGACCACGCCGAGGGTGACTGGCTTACCGCTGAGGCGGAATTGAAGGAATTGAAGGCTAAGGCTGCGGCGATGCTGTCGACCGTGAAGTCGCTTACCGAAGCGGAGTAAGACTACGCCGGACGAGTGTAGGGTGGTGGGAACTCGGTCCGGCGTCGCCTTTCGACCGCCGAGGCGGCCCTGGTGAGAGAAGCGATGGAGCGACCTAGTGCGCGCCCCAGGCCCAGGCCGTGATATGCCAGCCCGAAGTAGCTTTTTGCAGCGCCAGAGTGAAGGTCGATCCGGTCTGGCTGGTGGGCTTGCCATTTTTTTTATAGGTGAAAGTTGCGGGCGCAACTACATAGGCGCGATCTCCGGTGACATCCATATGCCACGGTTTGCCGAGTGTAACCACGCCACCGGCGATGCCGTTCTTCTTAGCGTAGGCTTCGTAGTCGTTAAGCCACATCTGGCAGGCTCCCGCGCCCTGCCACGCGTGCGGCGGGAAATCGTCGATCACGGAAGCTTGATCGGAACACGACGCCACCAGCAACTTGCCGTCACCCTTGTTGAAGCCGCTTATGAACTGATTGACGGACGCCATGACATCCGTGGTGTCGGACGCAGCCGCCATTCCCGCGGTCAGCACAATCACGGCAACTGCGCTCAGGATTGTCTTCATCGTTGAAGCTCCCTTTCTGTGGTTGTTACTGCGGAGGGAAATCCCCACTCAAGCGGACCGGCTTGAATGGGGGCTTGCGGGCATGCAGCTATTGCTTGTCATAAACCGCGGTGTATTCGAATTTCTTGCCGTCGATGGTTCCGTTTACCTTGAGAGTACGCATCATGCCGTCAGCCGAGACGATGATGCGTCCCGTCGTGGTGACCTTGCCATCCTTCTTGTTGGTCAGCTCCAAAGTGTGGTCGTTGATCTTCTTGTAGGAGCGGGAATTTGCAATGGGATCTCCCGCGAGCGGATAGTCCTTCCCGTCGAAGTTGCCCGTCCACTCTGTCTGGAAGGGCTGGCCATCGGCTGTCATGCCCTCGGTGGTGACTTTGATCTGGTCGCCGGCCGCGGTGTAGATGACAGTCGTATTCTTCATGACGCCGGTGGGGAAGTTGGACTTGGCATCGTTTAGTTTCCAGGTACCCATGTTGGGGTTGCTGGCGTAGCACACTGCTACTCCGGCGATACACAGCACCAGAGTCAACGCAATCCTGCTGATCTTCATTTGCTCTCCTTGATCGAAAAATCTGGCGTTTTACGCATTGGCCATGGTGGCTACGGCGAGTCGTTCTTCGCCGGTACTCGAAGAATCCAGAGTGCTGTGGGTGACGGCCAGCGCACAGCAACACAGGCTTCAGGAGTTCATTCGCGATCTGCGTTTCCGACGGCGAAATCCCTGTAGATAACTCAAATTGACGGGATGGCGAGAATTGTACACTCTTGCGGCACATTTTCGACAAAAGCAAAGATCTAATGGCTGCTCAAATCAGCAGCAACTCAGGCCATTGGTAATCGTCGCCTACGGATTACTACCTATAGCCGGCTCAGAAAGTTTCCCGCGATGCCCTCAGGCTTTCACCGCGCAACAAGCTTAAGCCGCGAGTGATACACCTGCCCCATGTATTTCCCTTGCCCTGGCCTCATGGCCCGGGCGATCACCAGCCCGGAGACCGTCTACCCGGAAAGACGCCCTCCTTCCGACGGCGAGATGTCTGCGCCGAAAGGGGGATCTATGTTTGGGAATAAGGAATCCGCAGTTTCTGGCAACTATAATCGAACGAATCCAGTGGTTCACGATCAGCGCATTGAATCCATTCTGCAGGCAATCGATGCCGATCCCGCCTTGGACATGGTGGCTTTAGCGCAGTCGGTTCATCTCAGCCGCTCGCGCTTGTCGCACTTGTTCAAGCGCGAGATGGGACAAAGCCTGTACAGCTACCTGGCCGATTGTCGCCTGGAAAGGGCAGCACAGTTGTTGCAGCAAACACAAACCCCGGTGAAGGAAGTTTCGTACATTGTGGGATATCGTCACTCACCCAGCTTTGTACGCGCCTTCCGCAAGAAGTTCGGCTGCGCACCCAATGACTGCCGCAATCCAACAGCAGCCCATGTTGCTTTTTCAAGATAGCCATTTTGGCTAACTGGATTCGGTTGACTGCCGGAAAAAATCTGGTAAATTCACTCTCACACCCGCCACAGGAATTTGAAAGTGCAACGCAATTTGGCTAGCCGGGAGCAGATGCTCTCTCGAACTGGGTCTGCCCTCGTTGTGTGCCCGCCGTCTTTCGTTCGCGCGTTAGCGCTTCGTCGCTGCCACTCTAGAAGAAACGAAATTCAATTTGATTGGCGACCGCAACCATCATTGCGAGTCTGAGGAGGAGCTTGTGTCCCTGAAATCGTTGTCAGGCAAATTCTCACATCGGCGCTATTCGATCTTTCTCCTGTTGCCGGCAATTATCTTCATGTTCGCGGGCGGGTTACGCGGAGCGCCCGGTGAACCGCAGCAGGGTCCGCTGAATAACAACCAGCACGCCTCCGACCCGGGCGTCCGCGGGGGTCCGGCTGGAGCAGGTTCTCCTGTTGCCGGACTGACCACCAACCAACTGGCATTTTTCAGTGCCGGTCTTGCCGACTTTGAAGAAGTCGATTCTGTCTCCGGAACGATTGCCAACACCGGTAGGGGACTTGGACCCAGGTTCAATGCCGAAAGCTGCGCGCAATGTCATGCGCAACCCTCCACCGGAGGCACTAGTCCGACGGTCAATCCTCAAGTAGCCGTGGCGACCGATCAGGGAGCGGCGAACCAGGTTCCTTCGTTCATCACCGTGAATGGTCCGGTACGCGAAGCCCGCTTCCCACGCACCTTCAGCGGGCAGGTGGATGGTGGAGTTCACGCGCTGTTCACCATCGCCGGACGCACGGACGCCGGGGGCTGCAGCATTCAGCAGGACAACTTCGCGCGTGCCGCACAGTTGGGTGACTTGATCTTCCGAATCCCCACTCCGGTCTTCGGTGGCGGCCTGATTGAGGCCATTCCCGATTCCACGATCCTCGCGAATCTGAACAGCAACCTCCAGCAGAAACACAATTTGGGCATCTTCGGCAGAACCAATAACAGCGGCAACGATGGCACCATCACACGCTTTGGCTGGAAGGCGCAGAACAAGTCTCTGGAGATCTTTTCCGGAGAGGCGTACAACGTCGAAGTCGGCGTGACGAACGAGCTCTTCAACACCGAACGCGACCAGACCGCCAGCTGCCTGTTCAACTCGACCCCCGAGGATGCCACGAATTTTGACGAGGATGGAACCTCGATGGCCAGCGACGTCCTCACCTTCACCATGTTCATGCGATTCCTCGATCAGCCGCAGCCGGGACAAGGCTCGCCCTCCACGCAACATGGAAGCCAGCTTTTCAGTTCGATCGGCTGCGCTCTGTGCCATACGCAGACCTTCCAGACCGGATCGTCCTCAGTAGCCGGACTCAGCAACGTGCACGCCAACTTGTACTCCGACCTGCTGATCCATCACATGGGCCCCAGCCTTGCCGACAACGTGAGCCAGGGCGCTGCCGGCGGAGATGAATTCCGCACGGCGCCGCTGTGGGGAGTAGGTCAGCGTATCTTCTTCCTTCACGACGGCCGGACGAAGGACTTGATACAGGCTATCCAGTCGCACTCCAGCAGCGGCAATCGCACCTATCCAAGTTCGGAAGCGAACGGAGTGGTGAGCAACTACAACCATTTGTCGGTGTCCGATCAGCAGGACCTGTTGAATTTTCTGCGCTCGTTGTAGCGCCAGGTCACAGCTGACTAGCGCAAAGTGGGAACGGCTCCCCTCAACCGTTCCCACTCAACGCGAATGCCTTCTCCATGGGCGCAGCACGGTATAGGCGGGCACCGCGGTTGCGTTTTCCTTCTTCGCCGAAAGCAATTGCCGGCGCGTCAGCCAGCTGATGGCTGCCTGCACCGAGCTTCGCGAGATTCCGATGGCCTCCGCCAACTCCTGGTAGCTGATACGCACTACGGTTTTCCGGCGCTCGTGCTCGGCGGCCATCCACAAATACACAAGGAAAGCGGCTGGGCGATGGTCGTGGCCGACCAGGTCGCGCATTAAGACGTCGACGATGTAGTCATCCAGCTTGGGCATCCGCTATACCGACTAATACTATAGCATTCCATGGCCGATTGCGGCTCGTTTGGCGTGCAGGTTATCCTCGGCTGCGAAAAGGAGATTAGCCGATGATTCGCGGTATCAAGCTCGCCAGTATCCCCGTCCGCAACCAGGACGCCTCGCTGAAGTTCTACACCGAGAAACTCGGATTCAAAGTTGCAACCGACCAGCCCTTCAACCAGAAGCAACGATGGATTGAATTGCAGATTTCCGGCGCCGATACTCGCTTCGTGTTGTTCACTCCGGATGGGCACGAGAACCGGATCGGCGGATTTCAGCCGATGACATTCTGGTGCGACGATGTCTTCGCGACCTCCAGCCAGCTCAAAGCCAAGGGAGTGGAGTTTACCGTCGAGCCGAAGAAGGAAGTCTGGGGCACGATGGCCATCTTCAAAGACGTGGACGGCAATCAGTTCGTGCTGTCCAGCCGGTGAGGAGCCAGCCGCTAGGACGTGGTCAGGATTTTGCCCACCGCATGAATAGGAAATACGGAATACGCCTGAGCTTCCAGAAGCGGTGGGACTTCGCGAGGGCTTCGTCGGTTGGGACTGGTTCGCGGAATTCTCGCAACTGCAGCCCTGCGGCGAGCGGAGCCGCCATATAGTCCTCGAGCGGTCTATGCCGGCGAAGCACGGTTCTGGTGAATTCAGCCGCCATGTACTCTTCCCAGGCGACTCTATCGAAGTAGTGGTCGACGGCAAAGTACATTGGTTGCCCGCGGTCGTCTTTGATCCAGCGCGACAAGCGAGCCTGGAAGCAGGGATGGGTGATGCTCATGAGCAGCTCGCCATCCGGGCGGAGCACTCGCACGATCTCGCGGATCGCGCCCGGGTAATCTTCCACATCCATCAGAGACATCGCAGCCAGCACGCGATCGAAGTTAGCGTCGCCAATTCCGTCGAGCCGATTCGCATTGGCACACTGAAGGTCGACCGCAACGCCGGTTGAGGCTGCGCGTTGGCGTGCGACTTCGATCAGCCTTGCACTTCCATCGATGCCGACGACTCTTGCGCCGTGATTGGCGAGTTCCCGGCTGTATCCGCCTTCACCACATCCCAGGTCGAGGATGTGGAGTCCGGCTACGTCGCCGGCCATCGTCAGCATGTTTGGCATCAGGAAATGATTGCGATAATCGTTGGAATCGGCGTGCGAGACCCACTCGTCGGCAATGCTTTCCCACGAGCGAGTGGAGCTGTCATCTTGAACGGACATCGAGTCAGGATAGCGTAGCGGATCGAGTCGGCGTCTCGGGCAGAGAAGAGGAGGTCAGGAGTGCGGTCGAAGATCAGCTACTTCTGGCTGTATTTCCAGACTAAGCCGTCGCAGCCCAGCAGCAAGTCCTGGTTACCGCTGCTGTTTGTCGGCGCGAACAACGCCCCGCATTCGCGACCGAGAGCTTCCTGGTACACCAATCGTTGCTGCGCGTCGTAGATGTAGAGAACAGAGCGTGCCAGCATCGGCTGGCGGACCAATGCTGCGTAACTCACGTGTGAGGCCGACCAGCGAACCGGAGTTCCTTTGGCTTGATCGGCTCCAGACGAACCAGGTGCGGAAAGTCTGGCCACCGTATACCCATGCATGGTCAGAATGTAGAAGAAGCCATTTCTTGTGGTGATCAGATCGTTTCTCGCGGAATGATCGTCCCATGCAGTAAGGGAGAAGTCGGTTATATAAGTTTCAGGTTTGAAACGCGCCACGACCTTGCCTCTACGGTCTCGCAAGACAAGTTGTGCTTCAGCATTGCTGTGCAAAATCATTGGCGGCGTGCCATCGTCGGGTGTGACAATCTCGACATGCCAGACATTTCCGTCGGCCTGTTGCCATAATTCTTTTCCGTGGGAATCGACTCGACGGACACCCCCGTCGCCGTTCAGTCCGACAATCACCGCTTCCGACCCATCGACGTGGCCTGCAACCGCATTATCGATGCCCTGCACTCCACCGCTGTACGTCCAGACCAACCGGCCCTTGCGGTCGTAGAGGGCAACATCTGAACTCCACGATCCGCGACAGAAAAAAGCGCCGGTAGACCAGTTGACGAAGGTCATCTCCGAGGTGCAAGTCGGATAGTACGCGATGCCTCTGGGCTGCAAGTTGGAATTGAGAAAAACGGCGCCGGACTGGCCGACTAAATCCATGCTGTTCCCGCCAGTCGTTTCTATGTCGGTAATCACACCCAAGCCGGGATCCTGGTAATACACCGACTTCGAGAAACTTTCTTTGGCCAGAATTACTTTATCCATCGGCGGCTCTGGCCGCGTCCAATGCCTTCTCAGGGACAAAACAACGGGAAGCGAACGATAGACAAACAAGATGCCGAACACCATGACTACACTAGCTGCGACGACCACGGCCGCGAGCGTATATCGGTTGTTCACAGACGGGATACTAGCGGATGGTTAAGCCTGCAGCAAAGACTTTCTTGGAACCGTCGTCGCACGATCAGATGTTACGTCCGAGATCGACGAAGACACCAGCAGCCCTGCTGTCGTCCCCACAGCGAGTCCGAGGATGAATCGTGCTGTCACCCAATTGCCATGCAGGCCCACAGCTTCCGTAAGCCAGTCCAAAAGATTCAGGCCGGCCGCGGCGATTAGAAGCTGGAATGCGACTCGGCGAGAAGTCCGCAGGAGAAGCCCCGATGCGGCACCGATGTAAATTCCGAGGCAGCGCGCGCAAACGGCGACGGGAGTTCCGAAGATCCAGAAGGAACGGTCGGGGCGCTGATGGCATACGAGGGAAAAGGCGCGTTGCAACGACAACCCTAGCGCCGGATAGCCGTGCGTAAGAAGATACGGGACGGCGAGGGCTGCTGCGACTAAGGCAAGGGGAGCCAGTATCCACGTTGTGACTCGCACCGCCGCGTTGAGATGGCCCGGTGTGGGGAGAACCCCAGCGTCAGCTGCGCCGTATGAGCGACCCAAGTTGAGCTTCAGTCGCGGCGGAATCTCGCCCATCGTAAATACCTCCACACGCGAACATCCCTGCTTACGTGAAAAGTAAGCAGATCCCTCGTCGGCCTGAAGGCCTCCTCGTGATGACAATTAGAAAGTTGACTGCGGCGTGCCTGAGGACACGCCCCTTCACTGTCTATGCCAGAATTCCCATCCGCTTGCCGACACGCTTCAGTGTCTCCAGCGCCTGGTCGAGTTCTTGCTGTGTGTGCGTCGCGGTCACGATCGTCCGGATGCGCGCCTTGCCTTCGGGAACGGTTGGGAACGCGATGCCCGTGCCCATCACGCCTTCCTTGAACAGCTCGCGCGAGAAGTCCATCGTGAGCTGCCGTCGCCGATGATGATCGGCGTGATCGGTGTCTCGCTGGCTGGCGTGTTCACGCCGCCGATGTTGAAGCCGAGCCCGCCCAGTTCCTGCTTCCAGTAGCGGGTGTTCTTCCACAGCTGCTCCATGCGCTCGGGCTCCTGCTCCAGAACGTCGAAGGCCGCGATGCAGGTCGCTGCGACGGACGGCGGATGCGAGGTGGAGAAGAGGAACGGACGTCCGCGATGGTAGAGGAAGTCGATGAGATCGCGCGTTCCGCAGACGTAGCCGCCGAGCGCGCCGATGGCCTTCGACAGCGTGCCCACCTGGATGTCGACGCGTCCGTGCAGTCCGAAGTGGTCGATGGTGCCGCGGCCGTTGCGCCCAAGCACGCCGGACGAGTGCGCGTCGTCGACCATCATGATGGCGCCGTACTTCTCGGCCAGCGCGGTCAGCTCGGGCAGCGCGCCGATGTCGCCGTCCATGGAGAAGACGCCGTCGGTGATGACCAGCTTGTGGCCGGGCTCGTTCTTCACCGATTCCAACTGCTCTTCGGCGTGCGCGGCGTCCTTGTGGCGGAAGACCTTGATCTTGGCGCGCGACAGGCGGGCGCCGTCGATGATGCTGGCATGGTTCAGCTCGTCGGAGATGATGAAGTCGTCTTTGCCCAGCAGCGCCGAGACCGTGCCCGCGTTCGCGGTGAAGCCCGACTGGAAGACCACGCAGGCTTCGACGTTCTTGAAGCGCGCGATCTTCTCTTCCAGCTCCATGTGGATCTTCATGGTGCCGGCGATGGTGCGCACCGCGCCCGAGCCGACGCCGTACTTCTTCGTTGCTTCCAGCGCGGCTTCGCGCAGCTTGGGATGCGTCGTCAGGCCAAGATAGTTGTTGGACGCGAGGTTGATGACCTTCTTGCCGTCGAAGGTGCAGACCGCGGCCTGCTCGTCGTCGAGCACGCGCAGCTTGAAGTAGGTGCCCTTCTGCTTGAGTTCGTTAAGCTGATCGGTGAGGAAAGAAAGCGGATCGATGCGGGTAGTGGTAGCCATGAAATGGATGTCTCCAATGCGACTGAGTATTTTATCGCGGCGGAGCGGGAACCGAGTTTTGCGACAGCTGGCATTGCGCTAGGGACCCACGGTTTGGGGACTGCGAATCGTCCTTCGATCCACTAGGATTGCAAGGGGACGGCGTGCTGGTCTATCTCCGTCAATGGGTGACGCACGCTCACGGAGCACGGCGAGCGCGTTCGGGCAGCAATTCACACGATCCATGGTACAGCCGCGAAGGGACAGCAGCAATCTGCGATTGATTTGACTAGCTGCCAATTCCGTTACCGTGCATCTGCGGCGCGGCACTCGATTCTGACAGGCCTTCGCCGCGGGCATACTGGGTGTGGAGCCAGCTCATGAAGCGCTCTTCGAGCCGTGCTCATCATCGGAATACGGCCTTACATTAACGTTCGCGTTCCGTTGGTAGAGCTCGAACCTGGAATTCCGAGCATGCTCGTAGTTGAGCCGACAACGATGGATCCCACAGAAACTCGACTGAGTGCTCGCCGTGTTCCGAGCCGTGGCGAACGTCGGAGGCCGGCACAAGCGTGAGCCCGGCTTTAGCTAGAATGGTAAAAGAGCCTTTCCGCGCAATTCGGACTGAACGTCAACATCCGGCTCCCACAGGCGTTCGAGGCGAAAGGCTCGGCAGTGAGAATATGAGCACCATCCTCTAAGGCCGCGCAACGTCAGAGACGGAGCGATCCTACGAGATGTCATTGGATCGCCGAGTACGAGCTGGTTCCAGCCGAGTCGAATGCGGCCAGAAGCCCGATGCGCATGAATAGGCTGCCATAGCAAATCGCAGCAGGTAAAGTGCCAGCGCCAAACTAGGAACGGGACTGCATCGACATGGTTCCACGACGGCGTGCAGAGTTCCGCCCGAGAGCAAAGGCGGCGAGGGCATGTTTCTGCAGGCGCCACTCCGCTGACGGAAGTCCCAGACGTCTCGCGACCGAGCCGACTCATAGCGATACTTCGAAAACATCCGGCGCGAAGCGCGCGTCCGCTAAGGAAATCGAGACCCAAAGACAGTTGTTCCGAAATTCCTCCAGAAATGCAATATCCGTGCTTACCGCGTTCCGTTGGGATACACCAGGATCTTGCTGGCCTCGCCGGTCTTCAGGCGCTCCATGCCCTTGGCGAAGTCTTTCATCGCGATGCGGTCGGTGATGACCGGATGCAGAGTCGAGCTTGCCGGCCTTCAGCAGCGCGGTCATCTGATACCAGGTCTGATACATGCGGCGTCCGTTGATGCCTTGTACCGTCGCGCCCTTGAAGATGACTTCTTCGGCGAGGTTTAGTTCGACCAGCTTCGACGGGATGCCCAGCAGCGACATGCGGCCGCCGAACCGCAGGATCTTGAAGCCGAGCCGGATAGCTTCGGTACGTCCGGCCATCTCCAGCACCACGTCGACACCGGTGCCGCCGGTGTTGTCCATGACGATCTCGTGGACGTCGTCTTTGGTCGGATCGAGCACGAAGTCCGGGTTCATCTGCTTGGCGATCTTGCGGCGATGTTCGTTCACTTCCAGCGCGAAGATCTGGGTGGCTCCGCAGGCGCGTGCTACCGCGATGGAGAACAAACCGATCGGCCCGCAGCCGGTGATGGCGACGCTCTTCGCGGCAATCTCTCCGGCTAGAACCGTGTGCACCGCGTTTCCCAGCGGATCGAGAATGCTGGCGTACTCCTCAGGAATGGAGGGATCGAGCTTCCAGATGTTGGACTCGGGGATGACGACGTATTCGGCAAACGCTCCGTTGGCGTCGACGCCGATGATCTTCACGTTCTGGCAGATGTGCGCTTCGCCGATGCGGCACTGCAGGCACTTGCCGCAGGCCACGTGCATTTCGGCGGAGACGAAGTCGCCTTCTTTGACCGCCGGTGACGTCCTTGCCCACGGACTCGACGATGCCGCAGAACTCGTGGCCGGGAATGAGCGGCGGATGGATGCGGCGCTGCGCCCACTGGTCCCATTGATAAATGTGCAGGTCGGTGCCGCAGATGGAGGCCATCTTGACCTTCACCAGAACGTCTGACGGCCCGAATTGCGGGATGGGAACTTCGCGGATCTCCGTGCCCGGCGCGGGCTCGGGCTTAACAACTGCAATCATGGTATTTGACATGAAGATGGCTCTTCCGCGTCGAACAAAACTGCGACGCACGCCGCCCAGTAGAAGTCAGCAACGGTGGGCAAACATTCAAGTTTAACATGCGCCGCTTAGACCCCTGTGAGCTACGCCAGGGCGATGACGTCGATTTCGACCAGCACATCCTTGGGCAGACGCGCCACCTCGACGGTGGAACGCGCCGGCGGCGCCTGCGTGAAGTAGCGGCTGTACACCTCGTTCATGTTGGCAAAGTCGGACATGCTCTTCAGGAACACGCTGGTCTTCACCACCTGTTGCAGCGAGCTGCCGGCGGCTTTCAGAATTCCCGACAGGTTCTGCAGCACGCGCTCGGTCTGTGCGGCGACGTCGCCATGAATCAATTCCTGCGTTGCCGGATCGAGCGGAATCTGGCCGGAAATGAAGACGAATCCGTTGGCTTTGATAGCCTGCGAGTAAGGCCCAATTGCCTTGGGGGCGTCATTGGTTGCGATCACTTCGCGCATAGGTCCTCCTCATTAGGATGAAGCTCGATTGTCGCATAGGGAAGAATGTGGCGGCGGTGATGTGGCTACTGCTCTCCGTCGCATAGATTCATGGACGATGTTATTTACGATCTGAATCTCTTTGTGATTACCGGCGATCCAGGCGCTAGGGGAGACCACGCTGTTGCGGACATTGGAGAAGAGAGGATTGATTTCATAACAATGTCGGCTCCCTCGACGTGAGTAGACTTGATAGCTGCCAAGCAACCAAGGCTCGGGAGGAAGGAGCCGAAGATGCTGATTATAGGTTGTGATTATCACCCGAGCGTTCAGCAAATCGCGTTTGTAGATTTAGAAACGGGAGAAACCGGTGAACGGCAACTGCTGCACAAGGACGGCGAGGCCGAAAAGTTTTACCGCGAGTTGAAACTACGAGGTGTCAGCGTGCGCGTAGGGATAGAGGCCACCGGACATGCTCGTTGGTTCGAGCGGTTACTGGCGGAACTGGGGTTTGAGCTATGGATTGGAGATCCGGCCCAGATTAAAGCCGCACGCGTGCGAAAGCAGAAGACCGATCGTCAGGATGCGCAACTGTTGCTGAAGCTTTTGGTGGAAGAGCGCTTCCCACGCATCTGGATACCAAGTCCGGAGAATCGGGATGTGCGCCAACTGCTTTGGCATCGGCATCGGCTGGTGCAGATGCGAACACGAGTCATGAATCAGTTGCAGGCCGTGGCTATGAATGAAGGAGTGCGCCGCAAGAAGGCGCTGTGGAGCAAATCGGGGCGAGCCCAGTTGGAGTCCTTCGTGCTGTCGCCTTGGGCCAGCCGACGCCGGCAAGACTTGTTGGAGGTGCTGGACCGCTTGAACCCCACCATCGACGAATTAAGCACGGCGGTGGAGCAGGAAGCCAAGAAACGACCCGAGGTGCTACGGCTGATGACGCATCCTGGGGTTGGTGCACTGACTGGCCTTGCCTTTGTGCTGATCATCGGATCGCCGGAGCGTTTTGCTTGCGGCAAGCAAATTGGCAGCTACTTGGGGCTGATTCCCTGTGAAGACTCCAGTGCCAATCGTCAGCGGCTGGGACATATCAGCAAGCAAGGGAATACTCTGTTGCGTTTCTTGCTGGTGGAAGCGGCACAAGCTGCCGTCCGTGGCGACGCGGAATGGCGACGGAAGTTTGTACACCTGGCGATGCGGCGGGATCCCCGGATCGCCAAAGTAGCCATGGCACGCAAACTCGCCGTCAGTTTGTTCTGGATGTGGCGCAAGGAATGGAATTACGAACAGGTTATAAAGTTCGGTTCGCACGCGGGACAGCTCGTAACAGGCCATGGTGTGAAGTAAATCACCGGCGAATTGATTGGGCATCCCGCTCCCTACGGAGGGAGTTCGAAGTAGTAATCATGATCGACGTAGCGACCGGAGAGATGGTTGGGTCGGACTGAGTTCCACCTGAGAGATTACACGCGAGCCTTGGTTGGTGATGGCAAGTAGTCTTCCATGAGAGCGAAATGGCGCACTCTTAAGAGCGGACGGTGTAGTGCGCCTCAAAAAGTGCTTGACGGGGGAGACATTGTTAGAGATGGCCTGTTTACCTGAGGTCGCGCGACAAATTATTCGCGAGCAAGTGGCCGATCGCGGCGACGTCCTGCCGTGGGGATCCCTAATAGCAAGCTATCGGCACGACTGAAGTCGTGCCCTGACACAAGGCGCCAACACAATCCGTATTGACCCCGATTCGCGCAGTGGCGTAGGCTGCGTTTGTGAAACGCCATTCTGTCCGCTATGCCCGGGAACATCTTTCGGAGTTGATCGACCAGGCTTGTGCGGGCGAAGACGTTGTTATCGGCTCTGGAAGAGGCAGCGTGAAGTTAGTAGCCGTTAGGAAGGAAGGGCGGAAGCGCGTGCCGGGCGGGTTTGAAGGGCTATTCTCATGGACAGACGACGCGTTCGATCCTCTTACTGATGACGAGATGAGGGAACTTGGTTTCGAGTTTTGAAAATCCAGAGCCACCTTGTGAAACTCAAGTAACAGTCATTCACTTCTCCCCAAACTTCAGCCCCAAAATCCGCATAGCCTCCACCAATGCCGTATCTTCCGGCGTGATTGCTTTGCTCTTCATGCGATGAATTCGACATGGCTCGAACAACGCCCAGTTCTCCAGATTGTGGCCGTAGTGAGAGCGATAGTAGATGCCCGCGAGGCCCATGTCGTACACGATTCGTGAGACGAGTTGCGTCAGCGCGCGAGGAGAAGAGCTTTGGAGCGCGGAGGCGTCCAGATCCTGAATGCCGAGACGCAGGCAATCGGAGACCAGCTTGCGCCGCAGCAGGCCAATCCATTCCGCTGCATAAATGTCGGCGTAGTTGCCGTCGGCCGCCGCCGTGCCGATGACGCGATTCGAGCACCAGTTGAGCGGAACTTCGCCGAGCGGCAGGAAATCATCTTCGCCTTCGATCTCCTTCAACTCTTCCATTAGCGTGAGATCGGGACGAAATCGCGCGAGCGTCTCCACAAAGCACGAGACCTCGTGGCTCGACGCGTAGAGCACGCGGTATTCGCTCTCGGGATCGTCGAAGCGATTGCCGAAAGTGCCATCCTTGGCGCGCGACCAGTCCGGCAGTTGCCACGCATCGGGATAGCGGGCCACGCGATGAATCGATTGTGCGGGTGTCCTGACCTCCAGCGGCAAGATTAGCCCCCGGCGATGAAGGCGCGAGCCGCGGCCAGAACTTCGGGCGCGACCACGGCGAGGTCGCCCTCGCGCAGCAGCCGGAGAGGAACTCGGTCGCCGAGCTCCGGGTTAACGCCCATCAGCCAGGCCTGGATCACCTGCTGCGAGTCATGATCGAGCAGCGTGCGAACGACCTGGAAGGTCAGGCGCAGGCGCGACTCAACATCGCCATAAGGCTGTGCGCCGCCGATCCAGCGATCCACGGCGCGCACGTCCTTCACGCCGGCAACGTAGGCGATGAGTTTGCGGCCGATTGCCTCCGCCAGGCGCGACACCAGCTCTGCGAAACTCAGGTTCAGCGACTCCCGATGCGCCAGCAATCCAGGACGCGGGAGGGCCTTGCTCGTGGCCACTACGACTCCTCGTACAGCGCGTTTACGCGGGATTGGATGCAGAAATCACCTCAACAAGATCGTAGCAATCACGATTGAATTACGTATGATTACCGTGACAAATTCATCTTCGCATAGTAGAGACCTGGCATGTAAGCGAAGAAAAGGCGAATCAAGCTGGTAACCAGAAGATCAAACAGCCGTTCTACGCCAAAAGATGGCGTAGAACGGGGTACCCAGGATGCAGCGAAGAGCGAGCGGCGAACAGCCGCCCTTTCTTACGGTCTGGTGTCGGGTACGGTGATTTCGCGGAACATGTACGGCAGCGCCTCGGAGACGATCATGGCGACCACAATCAGCAGACCGCCAAAGGCCTGCTGCGTCGACATGGGCTCTTTCAGCCAGACGACGCTGAGAATCGCCGCCGTTACCGGTTCGATGCAGAAGAGTACTGCGGCCTCGGCAGGGCCGAGCTGCGTCTGCGCCCGCGACTGTCCCCAGAAGGCGAAGACGGTTGACCCGAGTGCGAGAAAGATGACCGGTCCCACGACCGTCTGCTTCGCCAGCATCGCTCCCACATTCTGATAGCCGAATGGTGCAGGCAGAAATGCCGTTACCACCACCGAAATAATCCCGGCAACAATGACTTGGGAACTGGCCAGCAGCCAGGCATCCGTCCGGCGTGCAAACTTACCCATCAGAATCAGGTGGATGGCGCAGAGAACCGCGCAGAGCAGTGTCTCCAGGTCGCCGCGATTCCAGCCTGCCCACCAGGCGCCCGGCAAATGAACCAGGAGATAGAGCCCGAACGTGGCGATGACCGTTCCGATGGCAGTGGTCAGCTTGATGCCCTGGCCGATCGAGAATGCGATCAGCGGAGTAAACAAAACGTAGAGGCCGGTGATGAAGCCGGACTTCGCGGTGGTAGTGAAGCGCATGCCATCCGTCTGCGACCAGAAGATGACGGCAAGAAGCAGGCCCAGCCAGACGCCGTCAAGAACGCCGCGCCGCCCGATGCAAATGTGTTTGACACGAAGGACGATCGCGAAGACCACGCCGGCCAGGATAAAGCGCAGGCCCATCAGCGCGCCGACGGAGATGCCGCTGTTCAAGGCGATGCGCGTCATGGGAAAGCCGAACCCCCAGACGACCGCCGTCGACGCAATCAGCAGCACCGCGGTGAGGTGGGAGACAGGGACAGGATGGGTCTGGGGTTGAGCCATGCGAACGACAATTGACAGCTACCATCCTAGCCGAGTTGCCGTCGTGTCAGAGTGGAGGGCCGCGTTCACGCTCCAGGGATAGCGGCAGACCGGTAGCAGTCGCAGGAATTCCGTTGTAGGTTGGGAGTGCCTGAAGGCATAATGCCTTCCTACCAGGGAGTTCACAGGGGGCTCATGTTTCTCGATGCCACGACTACCGCCGTCGTCGGAGCCATTCTTGGCCCGGTAGCCGAGCGTCATTGGAAGCCGCGTAAAAATCTGGGTCGATACTCGCGACGCTCGCGGGCGCGCCCGGAGGTTGATGAAAGAAGCTGGCGACCTGCTGGAATTTGCCGACAAGGTTCAGAAATCAGCCGACTCGGGCGGAGTGGTGACGAGGGTTCCTGGCAATTGTCTGGACGCCCTGCAAACCGCGGTCGTACACAAGATCGAAGAAGTGGCATTCGCCGTATCTCCCGCCGGAGCGGCACGTGCCCGCGAGCAGCATGCCTCCCACAGTATCGTCGGCAGAGTGTTTCTGTCCGCACGCCCTCGCAACGTCTTAGGATGGCTGCTGCATTCGATCTATTACATGATGTTCGGGATCACCGTGCTTTTTGCCGGTGTGCTGGGACACGATATTTATGTGAAGGCGTCTAATCGGGAAGGTGGCGTGATCGCAATAGGAGTGTTTGTGATCTTCACGGTGCTGCTGAACATCCTGGCCGCCGCCGCGGACCAACCCAAATCCAAAACCGTTGCGCCGCCTCCGCCGTTTCCGCCCGCGCAGAGTCCCGCCGCTTAGACCGATAGGACCTACTTGGATTTTGCGTGCTCGTCGTTGTCTTTCGGCAACTGCACATAGACCAGCCCGAAGCGGGTCTTCTTTCCTTCCGTCTTGTCGATACCGACGATCCTGAATTGCTGCGGAGTGCCGGCGCGCAACTCGTGGCCTTTCGACCCGGAGTATCCATTCACTTCAACTTTGCCCTTCTGATCGTCGACGCAGGTGAGACCGCTGTGCGTCGTAGTGAGCTTGCCGACGGGCTTGCCGTCGTTGCACTCCAGCACCTCGCCGTAATGCGAAAGCGGCTTGCGATAGAAGGACAGCACCTGGTCGGGCGAGTCGCTGGTGACGTAGTTGACGGCGATCAGATGGAACTGCGAGTCACCGAAGGTGTATCCCATATCGACGGAGCTGTCGTTGTCCTTGTCTTTATAAAGCGTGGCGCCGGGATAGCCGGGTAGACCGACCTCAGCCGCGGTCGCCTTGGCGTTAGCGTGGAGCTCCATGCCGGAGTTCTGGGCTGCCATAGTGGTGCCACCGCAGAGCAGAATGGCGAGCGCGTAAAGTACGGGTGCTGCAAGATGACGTGATGACATGAGAGTCCTTCCAGACTGGCTTGCGATTGGAGATACGGTTCTGGGCGTCTGCAAGTTCCGCAAAAGGCGGCGATGGAAATTGATACAGACGTGGCAGTGCTCGATGGGACTGGATGAGCGAAGGTTTTGCGGGTTGACGTTAGCGTCTCCGCCAAGGGAGTGCCGCGCGACAAGGCGACGATCGTGACCAGGGCGCAGAAGAATGCACAGCAAAACAAAGGCAAGAGCGAAGCCAAGAGCAAGACGCTGTCCGATCTGCCTGAACCGAAGATTCAGTTGTACGGCAATACCGCAGTAGTGCAATCAAGTCTGGCGGCCGATCCTAACGGAAAGTATCCCGCGATGTATTCGTCGGACGTGTTCACATTTCAGGATGGAGCGTGGCACGCAAGTTATTCGCAGCACACCCGGTGGAGAGTAAGTGACGGCCGAATAAGCCGCGTGTTGACCTAATTCGAGGCTTGGCCGATCCAGTCCAACTCCAAGTGAGCAACGGCGCGGAAGTCAGGATCTCCGGTTACGAGGGCGCAGCGATGCTTCTGCGCGAGGGCTGCGGCGAATGCGTCTGCATAGGAGATGGGGTGGCGGCCTTTAAGGAGGGCTGCATCCCAGATTTCATTGAGTGTCGGCACATCGATAGTTACAGGGAGCGTGCCCGATGAGTTACGCCATGACTCCGCAAGCCTTTCGCTGTGCAGTTTGCGAAGAACGTAAAACACCTCACCGGCATTGATGGCACTCATGAACAACTGGGCGCCGCCTGCAGCGGATTGATCGAAGAGCGTCTCTACTGTCCCGGTCGCAGGCTGTCTGCCATTCATCCATTCGAGAATGGGCCACGTATCAAGAACCCGAATCTTCACGCTCGCGTTCCTCCTTCCGGAAGGCGGCGAACTTCTCCATCAGGTCGGGCACATCAGAGGCGGCGCCGCGGAGCTTTTTCCAGGCATCACCCTTGGAAAGCACAATCTCATGGCCGCGCACTTCCAAGGTGAGCTTAGAGCCCTCGGTGAGATTCAGAGCGTCCCGAACCTGCTTGGGGATGGCGATCTGGCCTTTGGAGGAAACCGTAACCTTTTCCATAAAATGATCTTACTATCAGTAAGTCTAGATGACAAGAACGCGGTCCGAAGTGCTACAGAGTCGCACTCTTGCTCTCGATCAGCCCCTTCACCCGCTCGATAAACGCCTCCACCTTCACCGACCCTTCTGCCTTTTCCTGGCCGCGCACGCGCACATTGACCTCGCCGGCCTCGGCTTCCTTGTCGCCGACGACGACCTGGAACGGCACCTTCTGTATTGCGTACTCGCGGATCTTAGCGTTCATCTTCTCGTTGCGCACGTCGACATGCACGCGAACGCCGGCAGCTTTCAGCTTTTCGCCTACTTCGTTGGCGTAGGCGTGATGCTTCTCGCCGATCGGAATGACAGCCACCTGCGTCGGCGACAGCCACACCGGAAAGGCGCCCGCATAGTGCTCCAGCAGCACGCCGAAGAAGCGCTCCTCCGAACCGTAAAGCGCGCGATGCACCATCAGCGGCTGATGACGCTTGCCGTCCTCGGCCGACGTATTCCAGCCCGAAGCGCTCGGGCAGGGTGAAATCGAACTGCACGGTCGAGAGTTGCCACAAGCGGCCGATCGCATCCACCAGCTTGATGTCGATCTTCGGCCCGTAGAACGCCGCTTCTCCGGGAATGGTTTTGTACTCGATATTGCGACGCTTCAGCGCCTGCTCCAGCGAGCGCTGCGCCAGTTCCCACTGATCGTCGCGTCCGGCATAGGTCTTGCGATCGTTCGGGTCCCAGGTCGAAAGCTCTACCTGATATTTATCGAATCCGTAGGTGTGCAGCGTCGCCAGCGCGAAGTCAATGCAGCCGACGACCTCGTCTTCAATCTGCTCCGGCGTGCAGAAGATGTGCGCGTCGTCCTGGGTGAAGCCGCGCACGCGCAGCAGCCCGTGCATCACGCCAGAACGCTCGTAGCGATACACGGTGCCGAGTTCGCCCAGTCGCACCGGCAGATCGCGATACGACTTCAGCGAGTCGCGGTAGATCAGAATGTGGAAGGGGCAGTTCATCGGCTTCATGCGATAAACTGCGTCGTCCAGCTCCATCGGGGTGAACATGTTCTGCGCGTAATAGCCTTCATGGCCTGAGGTCTTCCACAAATCGGTGCGCGCCACGTGCGGCGTGTAGACCAGCGAGTAGCCGCGCTTCAGGTACTCGTTGCGCATCCAGTCTTCCATCTCCTTGCGGATCAGGCCGCCCTTGGGATGCCAGAAGATCAGCCCCGGTCCAGCCAGCTCCTGGATGGAGAACAGGTCGAGCTGCTTGCCCAGCACGCGATGGTCGCGCTTCTTCGCTTCTTCCAGCTTGTGCAGATACTCGTCCATGTCCTTCTTGCTGAAGAACGAGGTGCCGTAAATGCGCTGGAGCTGCGGATTCTTCTCGTCGCCCAGCCAGTACGCGCCCGCGAGGCTGAGCACCTTGAACGCCTTGATGCGTCCGGTGGACGGGATGTGCGGGCCGCGGCAGAAGTCGACGAACTTGCCGGTCTTGTAGAGAGAAATCTTTTCATCGGGCTGGGTGAACTGCTCGATGAAGTGGCACTTCATGAAGTCGCCTTCCGACTTGAAGCGCTCCAGACCTTCCTGGCGAGGCAGAAACTCGCGCGCGTAGGGCAGGTCCTGCTTCACCAGCTCCTGCATCTTCTTCTCGATCGCCTCGAGGTCCTCGGGCGTGAACGGCTTCTCGCGATAGAAGTCGTAGAAGAAGCCGCTCTCGGTCGCGGGACCGTGGCCCAGCTTGGTCTCGGGAAACAGCTCGAGTACGGCCGCAGCCATCAAGTGCGCCGACGAGTGCCGATAAACTTCCAGCGCTTCGGGATCGCGATCGGTGAGGATGCGCAGCTCGGCATCCTGCTCCAGCGGACGCACCAGGTCGACCAGGCGAGCGTCGTCGTTCTTCGCCGGCTGGGCGGCGGCCGCCCCGGTAGCTTCCGATGGCGGATGATGACCGTTGCCACCGTTCGAAGCCAGCGGCTTGATCTGGGCCGCCAGTGCGGCGTCGGCCAGACGCGGACTGATGCTCTTGGCGATATCGAGGGCGGTGGTCCCGCTCGGCACGTCGCGGACGCTGCCGTCGGGCAATTTCACATGAATAGTTTCAGCCATAAGTTCGGACCTGCAATCTTTGAAGGGCGTACCTTCAGGCACGCCGTCGATGATGCCTAATTGTCATCACGAGCCGACGCAGTCGGCGAGGGATCTGCTTTTCCACACAAGCAGCAGAAGTTTTGAGTGTATCGGAGCCAAGAAGCCGAGGGCAATGACGAGCCCGGTCGCAGCCTCGCTCGAGGCGAAGCTTAGCGGGATGTTCGTTGACGGCGAGCACGCACTTCCAGCACCATCGACCCCACCAGCGCAACCGAGCCGGCGAGAGCGGCTACGGGAATGGCCACGTGTTTGTAGGCGTTCGCCATGTCGACGTTGCGTGCCTCTGATCAGGCCGTAAAGCACCGTTCCCAGAATCCCCAGGAACAACCCTGCTCCCATGCCAGCCGCGGCGAACAGAAACGTGCTGAACAGCACTCGCATGGTGGTGGTGAACACAATCGAGAGCCGGGTACGCTGGGCTGGCAAGGTAGTGCTGTACATCACCTTCTAGATTACAACAGCTTGGCGATTGCTTGCAGAGGCTGCCGCATTGCCATTGCGTTACAATCGATCTTTCATGTCCTCGACGTCCCAAGCTGTTACCCGAACTCCCGCCGAAGTCGTGCGCATGGCGCCGGTAACGCAGGCCGCCAACGGCATCTGCTACTCGGTGATGGGAGAAGTCACCACCGGCATCGCCGATCTGGAGCGCATGGTGAACGCCGTGCCCCGCACGATTGCAGCGGCACTCGACCGCAAGGCCTACTATTTTGTCCCGCTCACGCTGAATATGGGCGACGACACCATGATCGCCGACCGCTACGACGTGCAGCTCTCCGACAGCGCCGTCTGCCATCGCAACCAGACGGTGGGAGATTCGCAATACGTGTTTATCTCGACCCGGCTGATGGAAGACAGCTTCGCCATCGCATTCGAGTTCTTTATCAACATCGGCCACAACTTCGTGGACCGCGTCGGCGTATCGCAGGAGTTCGCCGACCTGGTGTGGAAGCAGGTGGAAGGCCGGGTGCGCGGCGAGACTTCGCTGGATGCTTACGAACTGCGCAAGGTGGCGACCACCAGCGGTCCCGAGGCGGAGAAGGCCAGGCACGAATACCTGCTGGCGGTTTTCGCCGATGCCATCGCGGTCTACCAGCTCTCCCTGTACCTGGATGTGGACTACCAGGACCTGCGCGAGCGGGACTATCCGCTGCTGGCTCCCGACGCGATGGCCGAACGCCTGCGCAAAGTGAATGAACTGTTCCCGCCGAATCAGGGATTTGAGTTCGCGGTGTATCACAAGAGAAGGCCGTAAAAACCAGTTGTCAGTCGCCAGTTGTCAGCTTGAACCCCGCCAATAATTGTCATCCCGACCGCAGCGAAGCGGAGTGGAGGTACCTGCTGTTCTTGCCTGCGAGCAGACGCTCGCCATTTACAATGACCCCGTGATCGCACATTTACGCGGACGGCTCATCTCGAAGCATCCTAACCAGGCCATTGTTGAGGCCGGAGGCGTCGGCTACGACGTCGTCATTACCGTGCCTACGTTCTCCGATCTGCCAGCGGCCGGGCGCGGAGGTTTCGCTGCACATCCACACGCACGTTCGTGAGGACGCGCTGGCGCTGTATGGATTTCTGCGGCCGGAAGAGAAGCAGCTCTTCGAGAAGCTGATCACGGTCAGCGGCATCGGCCCGTCGCTGGCGATCAAGACCCTCAGCGGCATGGCCGCGGCCGACATGGTGGGCGCGATCCGCGGCAACGATTTTGCCCGGCTGACGAAGATTCCCGGCATCGGCCGCAAGACCGCCGAGCGTATGTGCGTGGAGCTGCGCGACAAGCTGGAAGGTTTCGGCGCGCCGCAAGCCGTGGTGTCGCATTCGGCAATCGAGGAAGACGTGATCTCGGCGCTGACGAACTTGGCTATCAGCGAGCGCTGGCCGAGAAGGCGGTCGAACGAGCGGTGCAGTCGGCCGGGCGGGAGAACTTCGACGCGATCTTCCGTGCGGCGCTGGGATCGTTGTCGAAATAGGCGGACTGTTCGGGTAGAGCTGGCCTTCAGGCCGTCGCCCAAGCCGATTATTATGGGGCTTAAGTCGGCTTCAGCCGACGACACCTTTCCGCCGCCCGCAAAACAGCCTCCACGCGCTCGGGCAAAGTTCCGGCTCGGGTCGAGATGACAATCCTAACGGAAGCAACACCATCTTCAACGGGTAGAGCGTTAACATAACCACGTGCGCGAAAAGGTCCTACGTTACATCCGCGAACGCGCTCTCCTGCGCCCAGGCGACCGCGTAGCTGTTGCCGTTTCCGGCGGCGCCGACTCGGTTGCTCTGCTGCGCGTTCTGCTGGAGCTGCGGGCGGAGTTGGGGATCGTGTTATCTGTTGCACACTTCAATCACGGACTGCGCGGCGAGCAGTCTGCACGCCGACGAAGCCTTCGTCGCCGATCTGGCAAAACACCTTGATCTGGAATTCTTCGCCGGACATGGCAATGTCCGCGACCACGCTTTTACCTCCAAGCTGAGCATCGAGGCCGCGGGGCGCGAGCTGCGCTATCGCTGGTTCGCCGCATTGGCTGAAGAGCAGCGGCTGGATGCGATTGCCACGGCGCATACGCTCGACGATCAGGCCGAGACCGTTTTGCTGAAGTTTCTGCGCGGCGCCGGGAGCAAAGGATTGGCAGGGATCTATCCGGTCGTCGAATTGGCCGGAGCGAAAGCTCCATCCGCAATGGACGTCCCTGATGGAACAGCTAAAGGTGCGCCGCTTCAGAGTCGAACCCCGCATTCAAAAATGATCCGTCCACTGCTGAGCGTTTCACGGCAGGAGGTGGAGGACTACCTCACCTCCCTCGATCAGACTTGGCGCGAAGATGAAAGCAATCTGGACCGGCGTTTCTTGCGGAATCGCGTCCGACATGAGTTGTTGCCACTGCTGGAGCGCGAGTTTAATCCCAACATCCGTCAGGCGCTGAGCGACGCAGCCGAGATCGCGAGGGGCGACGAACAGTTCTGGCAGCAACAGGTGGAGCGGGAACTGGGGACGCGGCTTTCCAAGGAAGCTCCGGCCGCGAATTCCGCCAGTCCGCCAAATGCCACCGCTTCGGCCGATCAGCTAAACCTGAATGGCTTCGCCCAGCTTCCACTCGCCCTGCAGCGACGAGCGCTTAAGGCATTTGCGGAGCGGCATCAGCTTGCGCTCGACTTCGAGCACATCGAGAGGCTGCGTTGCTGCGCTCTGGGCGAGCTTGCGAAAACGGAGCTCCCCGGTGGAACGGTCGCGGAGAGGTCTGGCCGCGCCTTGAGCCTGCGTCAGCCGTCTTTGTCACCGGAGCAAACTTCGTATCAATACGTTCTGCTGGTTCCCGGCGAAATCCATATCGCGGAATTGAAACTGACGTTGCGCGTCGAACCGGTGCCCGCCGAATTTGCGCAGGAGCTAACACCCGGCGAGTTGCTCAGCCTCGATCTGGTCGGGCCGGAGCTGACGGTTCGCAACTGGCTGCCCGGCGACCGCTTTCGGCCCGCGCATAGTGCTTCCACCGAAAAGCTGAAGCGGCTATTCGCGGAGAAACACATTCCCTCCGCGGATCGTCCCGCCTGGCCGGTGGTCCTGAGCGGCCAGGAGATCGTGTGGGTACGCGGATTTCCCGCGGCCCACTCCTACCAATGGAGAGGAAAGGGCTCGGCCGTCCGCATCGAGGTTATTTCCGGCTGAAGGTGTGGCGGCGGTGGCTCAGGGCAGGAGCCCATCCTCTTTCCTGATCTTCCTTTTTACCAGGGACCTCGGTCACAGCCGACAGCACGAAAGGGCAGGTACTTTCGTAACTTGACCAACTCCGCCAGAGGATTAGTCTGAAAATGGGTGACCCAGCGCCGCTCGTATTTGACGCTCTTTGAAAACGGGATTCTTGCACGCGACCGTTGGTCTAGTCGGCCTTGGAGACGGGTCCCAAGCCGGCAGTATTTGAAATCAGGTAGCGTGGGGACCTTCCGACTTGGTCTTTAAACTATTTGTTATGAATAATATGAAACTAAGTCATTTGATTTCAATATTTTAATCCATATTCTGTGCTTAAATCATTTATTTGCAATATTTTACGAAAATGAGGGGGTAGGGGTTTCAGCCGGCTCCGCGATCAGTCCCGTCAATTTAGACGCCGTCTGCGAATGGATTTGGAGGCCGCTGGAGACGGCAGGTTTGATCGCAGCTCTTTATTTCGTGGCGCGTTTCCAACAACATTGCGCGTTCCGGGGTTCTAATCTGCACCCCGCAGGTCTTGCCTCCCGGTGTAGCATTGCTCGAGCAGCGTTCAACTCACCTCTTTGCCGCTGGCTCGTCCATCCACCTGTGAATCGCAGAGAGTGATGGTTGCAGTTTGGAACCCGACACGGCGTTGTTGCCGTTTCCCAATCTGGCTGAAAGCCCCTCGGCGCTGGCGCATTTTTGTACAAGTCTTTCGCGCCGTTCCGTTTAGGGGCGAGTTACAATCAGTAGCGTGCCGGATTTTGGTATCCGGCAGCTGCGGGCAGCATCTATATCTGCAGACACGTGTACGTGTCTCCCGCTACCACAGGAGTTTTCAGTGAATTCGACGGTTAAAACGGTCGTTTTTTGGCTCGTTATCGTGCTGTCCGGCGTGCTGTTATGGCAGGTCGTCAAGGGTGCGAACTCGGGGGCAAAGGAACGCGACTTTACATTCTCCGAGTTTCTTTCCAACGTGGACCAGAACAACGTCACCGAAGTGACGATCACTGGTCAGGAAGTCCACGGCAAACTCAAGAATGACAAAGCAGGCTTTCGTACCACCGTTCCGGCTAGCTATCCGGACATGATCAAGGAGTTGCGCGACAAAGGTGTCAACATCAACGTGAAGGACGCGCAGAGCTGGCGGTTGGCCGTCGTGGCTGCTCAATCTCGCTCCCTTCGTCCTGCTGGGCGCACTCTGGTTCATCATGATCCGCCAGATGCAGACCGGCGGCAACAAGGCGCTCTCGTTCGGCAAGAGCCGCGCGCGCCTGCTCTCCATGCAGCAGAAGAAGGTGACGTTCAAAGACGTTGCCGGCGTGGATGAAGCCAAAGAAGAGCTGAAAGAGATCATCGAGTTCCTGCGCGAGGCGCAGAAGTTCCAGAAGCTCGGCGGCCGCATTCCGAAAGGCGTGCTGCTGGTTGGACCTCCGGGAACCGGCAAGACCTTGCTGGCGCGCGCTGTCGCCGGCGAAGCCAATGTGCCGTTCTTCAGCATCTCGGGTTCGGACTTTGTGGAGATGTTCGTTGGCGTCGGCGCAAGCCGCGTTCGCGACCTCTTCGAACAGGGCAAGAAGAACGCCCCCTGCATCATCTTCATCGACGAAATCGACGCTGTTGGCCGTCATCGCGGAGCCGGTCTCGGCGGTGGACACGATGAGCGCGAGCAGACGCTGAACCAGTTGCTGGTCGAAATGGACGGCTTCGAGTCGAACGAAGGCGTCATCCTGATCGCCGCAACCAACCGTCCCGACGTGCTCGATCCGGCCCTGCTGCGGCCTGGCCGCTTCGATCGCCGCGTTGTGGTCTCGCGTCCCGATGTTCGCGGCCGCGAAGAGATCCTGCGGGTTCACACTCGCAAGATTCCCATCAACGACGATGTGGACTTGGGCGTGCTGGCTCGCGGAACACCGGGCTTCTCCGGCGCCGACTTGGCCAACATGGTGAACGAAGCTGCCCTGGTTGCCGCGCGTCAGAACCGCAAGACGGTGCTGATGTGGGACTTCGAGCAGGCCAAGGACAAGGTCCTGATGGGCGCCGAGCGCAAGTCGATGTTGCTCTCGGATGAGGAGAAGAAGAACACCGCGTACCACGAGGGTGGTCACGCGCTGGTTGCAGCCTTGCGCAAGCACGCCGATCCGCTGCACAAGGTAACGATCATCCCGCGCGGCATGGCGCTGGGCGTGACCATGCAGTTGCCGGTCGATGACAAGCACAGCTATTCGCGTGACTACCTGGAAACGCAGCTTGCCATCCTGATGGGCGGACGCGTGGCTGAGGAATTGTTCCTCAACACCATGACCACCGGAGCGGGTAACGACATTGAGCGCGCCTCCGACCTGGCTCGCAAGATGGTTTGCGAGTTCGGTATGTCGTCGCTCGGGCCGATCACGTTCGGCAAGAAGGAAGAGCAGATCTTCCTGGGCCGCGAGATCAGCCAGCATCGCGATTTCAGCGAAGAGACGGCGATGAGAGATCGATGGCGAGGTCCGGCGCTTTGTCGACGATGGGTACAACTCGGCGCGGGAGATTCTGGATACCCACCGGCCGGTGCTGGAGAAGATCGCTGTTGCTCTGCTGGAGCGCGAAGTTCTGGATGGCAAGCGAAATCCAGATGCTCATCGAAGGCAAGGAGCTTCCGGCGCGCGTCAATCCGAATTCACCGCCTCCGGTGAAGGACGATGTGCAGCAGGTGCTGAAACCGGCTCCGGGCCAGCCGAACGTGGCTCCGGGAGAAAGACCGGCGCAAGCGTAAGAGTGCTATAAGCTCTGAGCCGTGAGCTTTGAGCCAAAGCAAAAGAACAGGGCGGTCCGAAAAAGGGCCGCCCTAATTTTTTCCTTAGAAGTTTCGCGCTCAGTGCGCTAATGCGCTGTGTGTTTCGATTCGTCTTGTGGTGAGATCGGACTCGAATGACTCTCATGCGGAGCGAGGATTAGAGACCGCTCCGTAGGAATGACAAGGGAAGATGGTTGACACAGGAATCCCCACCCAAGCAGCTTCACTTGGATGGGGTTACGGTCTAGCTCAAGGCTCAGAGCTAACGGCTCAGAGCTACTTCCTTACCATCAACGTGTTCTCAATCCCCAGCGTGCAATCGGGATTGACGTTCTGGATGTAGATATCGTTCTCGCCGTTGCGATTGTCTTCAAAGGCGAAAGCCGACAAGCCTGACGACGCGATGTTGGCCACCAGTCGCGACTTGTCCGAAGGTGTCGATGAGATCGGGAACTTCGCGCATAGCGTGTTTCCGGAGCCATCCAGCTTGATGGCCTGGATCGTGCCCAGATCCGCTAGCAGGCTCTGATCGAACCACGCTGCCAGCATTCCGCTGCCGATCTGCACGTTCACCGGATTGATCTGCGCATCGTTGCCAAGCGGAACGATGGTCTTTCCGGAGTCGGTCCATTGCCGCGCGCCCGCGGAGTTGAACTTCTGCGCCGAGATGCCTTGCACGCTTTGCAGCGAGTTCTCTTCGGTCCAGACCAGGAAGGTTTCCTGGGTCGACGGGTTGTACGAAACCGTCGGCGAAACACGTATGTCGCTGCCAGTTACTGCTCCCGCAGAACCGTTGTGCGGGAACGCTTCGGTGCCGTTGCTCAGGATGTGCTGCGCGTAAACCTGCAGCGACGGGCTGTTTGTGTACCACGAGAAGATTCCGCCGCCATTGCCGTCGTAAGTGAAGTAGGGAAATTCGCCGAACTGCAGCGAGCCGCCGTCGTAGACATGCACGTGTCCTGAGCCCCACATCAACTGTCCGCTGGACGAGATCTTGTTGGCGTAGAGATAGTTGTTGCTGCCGAAGCCGTGGTTGCGCACGAACGAGAACGATCACCGAGCCATTGTCGGCGGCATGCAGGTCGGCAAGAATGTAGCTGTAGCCCGGCTTCCTGAACGGTGATGCCATAGTTCAGCGGGCTGACGTTCCAACCCACGTCGGCAATACCGTTGAGACGGAGCCGCTGCAGCACGATGGCGTTGTCCCGAGCTCCAGCCCACCACGATGTAGCCGTCGCTGGTGACCGTGACTTTCGGAACGTTGTGCGAGGCCGGTCCATACGGTCAGCGGAATGCCCGTTCGGTCCCCACAGCGCCTGTCCGGTCGGACTCATCTTGGCGACGGTAACTTGCTGATTGTTGGGATCGCGGCGGGTGTCGAGAAAGGCCAGTAACGCATTGCCGCTGCCGTCGATCGCGAGTCCGTAATCCTCGGTCGAACTGTTGGTCAGCTTCGCGACCTGGACGCCATCATGCGGAAGCTGTTCGACGCCAGTCGCGCTCAGCAGCTGGTAGTAAACGTCGTAGCCACGCGGCGGCGGATCATTGGGATTGTTGTTGAACCAGCTCACATACCAGCTGTTATCGGCTCGCGGAAGCAGTTTCGGCTGCACCTGATCGGCGCCCGGAATGTTGGATAATGCCAGGTTCTGCGACGGATCGGACGACCACTGAGCCCAGGCGCTGGTTGCCAGCGTGAGGGCCAACACTAACAACGCACAACTGCGGACACGGTATTTCATGCACGCTCCTTTTCGATTTTGGGGAGTGGCGGAATTGTACGCGCAACCGTGAGCGCGTGGCGCAGAGAATTTCTCATCTGCGCCAGCGTCCGCGCGGAAATGTTCAATTTGTGCAGCGAGCTGTTCCGAACCTACGAGGCCAGTTGACGCGGCACGGTCACTGGCCGCTTCGGCCCGCGCTTGCGGATCAGCAGGACGCGAATGCGTTCCAGCAATTCCATGGGAGCGAATTCGCCCTTCGGCAGCCAGGCATCCGCTAGATGTTCCTCGCTGCAGCAGTTGACGGAACCGGAGAACAAGAGGGCGGGAGTTTCCGGGGAAATGGCTTTCATTTGATCGATGAGCCGTGCGCCGTTGAGCTTCGGCATCATCAGGTCGGTCAGCACCAGGTCGACTCCGCCCAACTTCAGGATGTCGATAGCGCCTTCCGGATCGGAGCAAGTCAGGACACGGTAACCGCGGGTTTGGAGGAGCACTTTGCGAATGGAGAGAGAGCGTTCATCATCGTCGACGCAGAGAATCGTACGTTTCGGTTTCATCTACTTCACACCGAGCCTTCTCTGAGTGACTGCGCCAGCCGCGCCCGTGCAAACCTGTTAGCCGGTCGCGTGCGGCAGTCACCAAGTGGTTGTTTGTACGCCAGAGCAGTAGCGCGTGTTCCGGATAGTACGTCCGGCGATTGCGCCGCACAAGTATTGCGAAGATCAATTCTGAAAATTATTTTCAGCCGGCAGGAAAAAATGTAACAGCACCGAAGATGGTGATTCCAGATCTTCACCCTACGCGAAAAGCCGCATCCATAGCGGCTTTCAAGCATGCACAAGATATCCTCAGAAAAGTCACATCGTAACTTTTCCGTCAATCACATGCACCACGTTTCCTCCGACCCGGACATTGGTGACGGTATCGCCGGATTTTGTTGCGCGAATGTAGAGAGAACTCGGACGACGCGTTTCAATACCTTGCTCGATCATGCCTTGCGTGTCGGAAGCCAAGCACGCCGTGCTTCACTGCCCATGCCGTGCAGCATCCGCCGGCGGATCCGGTTGCGGGATCTTCGCCGTTGTAGAAGATCATGCGCGCGTGCAGCGTGGCGTTGGGCGCGATGGTTTCACGGCAGACGAGATAGAAAAATGCGGGACTGCCGATCGTGCGCCAGGTATGGCGCCATCTGGCTCCAGCCAATGCTGAGTTTCTGTAGCGTCGCCAGCGAGCGGAAAGGCACGATGGTGAACGCCATTCCGGTCGAGACAGTCTGGATGGGAAGACTCTCGTCGAGTTCGGAAGTCGTGACGCCCAGCACCTTCGCCACTTCCGCATGTGAGTGCGTGCGTCCGAATTGCGGCTCGGCCTGACGCATCTCGCCGAACAGAAGACCGTCCCGCTGTTCGAAGCGCACCGGAATCTTGCCGACCTTCAGGTCGAGAACAATCTCGTCGTCACTCGAATGCTGCCGCAGATACCAAGCTGTGCCCAGCGTGGGATGACCTGCGAAGGGCAGTTCCTCGAAGACGGTGAAGATGCGGACCTTGTGGCCTTCCGCGCGCTCCGTGGCGGCGTCGCGCGGGAGGATGAACGTGGTCTCACAGAGATTGGTTTCGCGCGCCAGTTTCTGCATCTCGTCGTCGCTGAGGCCGCGGGCGTCGGTGAACACGGCGAGCTGGTTGCCCTCCAGCGGACGCGAGGTGAAGACGTCGAGCTGCACGAAAGAGAATTCACGCTTCGTCATGGGTGTCGCCCCCCGTCAAATTTAACAGGAGCCATGAGCTGTAAGGAGAACGACCGGGCTAAGCGGGACGAGTTGCTGGAGGAGCGGTGTCTAGACGACTAGTCGCCGCTGCTGGGCGCCAGGGCCGGAGTCCGAGCGGGTTTATTGCGTGGTCCGGGCCGGATTGAAGAAATTCAGGAAACCGCAGATCACCCAGTATCCTGCCGCAACGCCAAAGGCAAATGCCGCCACGATCGTAAGCAGGAGCATGGTGGAGAGAAAAAATGTCGTCATATTCGCTCGATTGATCTTTCCCGATGCGCAGAAAGCTTGCCTGCAGCGTAGGCGCTCCGCTAAGAGTCGATTAATCGCACTAGCCGAACCGATTAATCTGATGTTGCCACTTTACCTCGCGTTGACTCCAGCCGGTATTGACCACTAAGATACGTGAGTAGAAGTGCGCTTTACCTCTCCAGGACTATCCAGAGCCGGTCAGATCGAATTCGGAGCTTCGGGACACCCGGCCGCGCTCCGAATGGGCAATAACGGGTGAGTGGGCAGTACTGTCGAACCGAATGGGCATTTCCAGTATCAGCGTCCGCGGGGCACGCCAGCACAATCTGAAAAATATTCACGTCGAGATTCCTCGCAACACCTTGACCGTGATCACCGGCCTCAGCGGCTCGGGCAAGTCGTCGCTCGCCTTCGACACCATCTATGCCGAGGGGCAGCGCCGCTACGTCGAGACGCTGTCGGCCTATGCGCGACAGTTTCTCGACCAGATGGAGCGGCCCGACGTGGACAGCATCGATGGCCTTAGCCCGTCGATCGCCATCGAGCAGAAGACCACCAGCCGCAGCCCGCGTTCGACCGTCGGCACCATCACCGAAATCTACGACTACTTGCGCCTGCTGTATTCCTCGGTGGGTGTGCCGCATTGTCCGCAGTGCGGGCGGCAGATCTCGCGGCAGTCGGCCGACCAGATCGTGCAGCAGGTGATGGAGCTGAAGCCCGAAGATCGCGTGATGGTACTGGCGCCGATCGTTCGCGGCCGCAAGGGCGAGTTCAAGAAGGAGCTCGACAAGCTGGCGCAGCAGGGCTACACGCGCGCGCGCATCGACGGCGAACTGCGCAACATCGCCGATGACGAGATCAAGCTCGACAAGCGCAAGAACCACACCATCGAATTGGTTGTCGACCGGCTGCTGGTGAAGCGCGGGATCGAGCGCCGCCTGGCGGCTTCGGTCGAACTGGCGATGAAGATGGCGAATGGCCTGGTGCAGGTCGTGGTGGTTGGCGGCGAAGAGCGGCTGTACTCCTCGAAGCTGGCCTGTCCGGAGTGCGGTATCAACGTGCCGCGTGCTGGAGCCGCGCTCGTTTTCGTTCAACAGCCTTTACGGCGCCTGTCCGGAGTGTAACGGCTTGGGTAGCAAGTACGATTTCGATCCGGCGAAGGTGGTTGACCGACTGGTCGAAGCCGCTGCTGGACGGCGGACTAGGGCCGGGTTCGGCATCGCAGAACCTGATCCGCATGCTTCAGCTCGCGGCGCAGGCTTACGGCTTCGATCTTTCTGCTGCCGTTCGAGCAGCTGCCGCGCAAGACGCAGAACCTGATCCTGTACGGGCCGGAGGCGAGCGAAAAGAAGCGCGGGTTTCTCGGCATCTTCAATTACCTGCGGCAGGCGATGGAGGAGAGCTCGTCGGAGACCTATCGCGACTGGCTGCTGGATCATATGTCGGCGACCACGTGTCCGGCCTGCCATGGCAAGCGTCTACGGCCGGAAAGCCTGGCGGTCAAGGTGAATGGCATGTCGATCGCCGACTTCACCGCGCTGCCGGTTTCGCGGGCGGTTGAGGCCGCAGCAGCAGATCAAGCTTTCCGAGCGCGAGAACCGCATCGCCGGACGAATCCTGAAGGAGATTGCGGAGCGGCTGGGCTTCCTGAATGCCGTCGGGCTGGGCTACATCTCGCTTGAGCCGTTCGGCCGCGACCCTGAGCGGCGGCGAAGGTCAGCGAATTCGCCTGGCCACGCAGATCGGCTCGAAGCTGCGCGGCGTGCTCTACGTTCTGGACGAGCCTTCGATCGGCCTGCATCATCGCGACAACGATCGCCTGCTGCAGGCATTGGAATCGCTGCGCGATCTTGGCAACACGGTGCTGGTTGTCGAGCACGACGAAGACACCATCCGGCGCGCCGATTACGTCATCGATCTTGGTCCCGGCGCAGGCCGCCACGGCGGCGAGGTCGTGGCCAGCGGCACACCGGACCAGATCCAAGCTGCGCCACATTCGCTGACCGGGCAGTACATCTCCGGGCAGAAGCAGATCACGGATCGCCACGTGCGGCGTCAGCCGAACGGCAAGGCGATCACGATCCTGGGCGCGCGCGAGAATAATCTGAAGAACCTCGATGTCAGCTTTCCGCTCGGGGTGATGACGGTGGTCACGGGGGTTTCGGGCTCGGGCAAATCGACGTTGGTGAACGACATCCTGTATCGCGCGCTGGCCAACAGCCTTTATCGTTCGCGCGAAGAGGCCGGCGAGTACAAGTCGATCACCGGGACCGAGTTCATCGACAAAGTCATTCGCATCGACCAGTCGCCGATCGGGCGTACGCCGCGTTCGAATCCGGCGACCTACACCGGCGTGTTCACGCAGATGCGCGATCTCTACGCCATGCTGCCGGAGTCGCGCGAGCGCGGCTACAAGGCCGGACGATTCTCCTTCAACGTGGCCGGAGGCCGTTGCGAGGCGTGCCAGGGTGAGGGCCAGCGCCGCATCGAGATGAACTTCCTGCCCGACGTCTACGTACTGTGCGAGGTGTGCGGCGGCAAGCGCTACAATCACGAGACGCTGGCGGTGAAGTACAAGGGCTACTCGATCGCCGATCTGCTGGAGACGCCGGTGGCCGACGCGCTGCCCGTGCTGGAGAACATTCCGCAGATCAAGCAGAAGCTGCAGACGCTGGTTGATGTGGGATTGGGATACATTCACCTTGGACAGTCGGCGGTTACGCTGTCGGGCGGCGAAGCGCAGCGCATCAAGCTGGCGCGCGAGTTGAGCAAGCGGCAGACCGGCAAGACTCTGTACCTGCTGGATGAGCCGACGACCGGGCTTCACTTCGACGATGTCAGCAAGCTGCTCGAGGTGCTGCACCGGTTGACCGATCTGGGGAACAGCATCATCATCATCGAGCACAATCTGGACGTGATTCGCAATGCCGATTGGATTATCGACCTGGGTCCGGAAGGCGGTGAGGATGGCGGGCGAGTGGTTGCCCAGGGCACGCCCGAGCAGGTCGCGCGGGTCAAGAAGTCGTATACCGGACAAATATTAGCGAAAGTGCTTCCCCAAGCGTCCAATATGAAGGCGAATGGAGAGGCAGCAGTTTCGCCGAGCGCGGCGCCCAGAGTCTCTGAATTTCGAACCAATATTTTCATGTCATTACCACCACGAATCATTACCCAACCACGATCGAGAGCACGCCCCCGGCTCCGCCCCTTCATGACGGACTCGCTACGGCGCTGCATCGCCTGCCGAATTCGATCCCGCTGTGCAGGACGTCAGCGGCCCGGTTGCCCAGCCGTTTCCCGCGTGGAAGATCTGGGATGTAGCGGCGATCGTCGTCTTCAGTATTGTCGATCATCATTGTTTTCACGCTCATTGCGCTGTTCGTGGCCGGGCGTTTCCGCAGTACGCAACGCGTCCTTCTCCGACCTGGCGACGGACGCGCGAGTAGTGATCGGCGCGCAGGCCGCCGCCTATCCCATCATCTTGTTGTTTATCTTCTTGCTGGTGCGCAGCCGTTCGAACGAGACGTTCCGGCAAGCGATTCGGTGGAATTGGCCGGGAGCGACGGCGCCTGCATTCATCGCCTCCGGCATCGTGCTGGCGCTGGTGGTCGACAGTCTGGCGCGCTTTCTTCCCATTCCGAAGTCGCTGCCCATGGATTCGTATTTCCACGATGCGACCAGCGCCTACATCATGACCGCGTTCGGCGTGACTCTGGCGCCCTTGCTGGAGGAGATGTTCTTTCGCGGATTGCTTCTATCCGATCCTGGGCAAGATATTTCGGCGTGGTGGCAGGAGTGCTGCTGACCGCAGTCGGCTTCGCCGGTATTCATGGCGCACAGCTTGGATTCGCCTGGGCGCCCATCCTCAGCATCTTTGTCGTCGGCGTGGTCTTCACCGTGGTTCGCGTTAAGACGAGACTCGGTGGCGTCGTCATTCCTCATGCATTGCGGCTACAATCTCGCCCTGTTCAGCGCGCTGTGGGTCAGCAGCGATCACTTCCGTCACCTGGAAAAGGTGACCGGCTGAAAATGGTATCGTGAAGATATGGCAGGAAACCCACGCGAACAACTGCTGACACTGCTGGCGGAGAAGTCATTTCGCCTCGGCCAATTCAAGCTTTCCAGCGGCGGCACCAGCGACTACTACATCGATTGCCGACTGACCACGCTCGATGCCACGGGCGCGTTGCTGACCGGACAAACTGTATTGCAGGAAATCGAGCAGCGCGGATGGAAGGCGCAGGCAATCGGCGGCCTGACCATGGGCGCCGATCCCATCGTGGTGGCGACCTCGGTGATCAGCGCGCAACAAGACAAGCCGATCAATGGCTTCCTGGTGCGCAAGGCGGAGAAGACCCACGGTACCGGGCAGCGCATCGAAGGCTTTCGCGAGAAGCGCGGCGCGAGTGGTGATCGTCGATGACGTCTGTACCACCGGCGCTTCCACGATTCAGGCCATCGAGGCGGCGCGGGAATATGGCTTCGAAATAGTCGGTGTACTTTGCCTGGTCGAACGCGAAGAGGCAGGCGGACGCGTCAATGTTGAGAAGGCCGCCGCTCCCGCGCCGTTCGTGGCGCTGTTTACCGCCAAATGACGTGCGAGCCGAGCACGTAAAGAACGGTCCGCCGCCGATGTTTGCCGTCAGCGCGACGTGCGACTTCTGCGATCGTCCGGCGGTAACGAATGTGCCGGGAAACCGCTGCGAGGCTCATCGGCCTTAGAAATATTCTCATGATCAAAACACTGGAATGGACTGACGAAGGTGTGCGCTTCATCGATCAGACGAAGCTGCCTACCGAAGAGACTTACGTTACCTGCAAGACCTATGAAGAGGTTGCCGACGCGATCCGCACGATGATCGTGCGTGGCGCGCCCGCCATCGGTGTGGCTGCGGCCATGGGCGTTGCCATCGGCGTTCAGAAATCGCAGGCCCGCGACATCGCCTCGCTGAAGCAGGAGTTCGCGCAGATCTGCGATGTGCTGGCCGGCACGCGTCCCACGGCCGTAAATCTGTTCTGGGCGCATTCGCCGCATGCAGCGGAAGTTCGACGAGGTCAGCGATCAGCCGATCGCCGACCATCAAGCAGGCCCTGATCGCGGAAGCGCAGCAAGATGCTGGTCGAAGATATCGCCAGCCAACCAGGCCATGGGCAAGCACGGAGCGGTGCTGATGCCCGCCAGCGGAACCGTTCTAACGCATTGCAATGCCGGCGCGCTGGCCACCGCGGGATACGGAACCGCGCTCGGCGTCATCCGCGCGGCCGTCGATTCCGGCAAGCAGCTGGAAGTGTTCGCCGACGAGACGCGGCCGTTCCTCCAGGGCTCTCGTCTGACAGCGTGGGAGTTGATGAAGGACGGTATTCCCACCACCGTCATCTCCGACAACATGGCAGGAGCCATGATGCGGCAGGGCAAGATCAACGCCGTAATCGTGGGCGCCGACCGCATTGCCGCCAACGGCGACGTGGCCAACAAGATCGGCACCTACACCGTCGCGGTGCTGGCGAAGGAACACGGTATTCCGTTCTACGTGGCTGCGCCGTTTTCGACAGTCGATCTGGAGACGGCCGACGGCAGCCAGATTCCGATCGAGCAGAGATCGGCGGTTGAGGTCACGCATATGGCCGGCAAGCAGATGACGCCCGACGGCGTGAAGATCGAGAATCCGGCCTTCGATGTGACGCCGCACCAGATACGTGTCAGCCATCATCACCGAGCGCGGAGTGGTGCGGGCTCCGTACTCCGAATCATTGCGTGAGTTGGCGCAGGCTGAGCGTTACCGGCGTAAGTCTGCGCGCGATTACTGGGGATTCTGGTTGGCGGGATTCAGCTGATCCTGATACTGCTGCTGCTGTTGCTGCATTTGCTGCAACTCCTGCATCAGCTGCTCCGGAGTCTTCACGACATTAGGATCGTTTTGCCCGAAGGGTGAGGGATTCTGCTCGTTGTTTTGTTGCTGCTGCTGATAGACCTGTGCACCCGGAGCTCCCATGGGACGGCGGAACGCACCTGGCGTTACCGGCGCGCTGGTCTGAGCTTCCCGGATACTCCGACTCACCACCGGTGTCGGCCACCGGACTGTCATCGACCGGTTCGTCGGAAGGCAGGCTGCGGAGTATTAGCGGCCTGCTCGCGGTTGTTGCGCCACCGGCCACTTTGGGAGTCAGAATCATTCTTCTGAACCGCGCCCGGCTGACCGGCTACGCCCAAAATCATGTAGTCGAATTTCGATCCATTCAGCAGGGTGGCCAGCACGTCGTGTGGCTGTCCTGGTCCCAGTTGCATTGCCACACGTTCACTACCTGCTCCCGCCGGCAGATCCATCGTGGCTCCCGTCTGCGACTGCACGGCGCGCAGAATCGACGACAGCGTCGAATTCGGTGCGTTGATCGCAAGCTGCCCATTGCGATAGCTGACTTGCGGAGCAGTTGGAGGCTGTTGCTCCAGCGTCGGCGGAGGCGGCGGTGTCTGCGGCACTTCCGCGACCGGTTCGGATTTCTTCTTGCGATGATGAGGCTTGGGAGTTGCGTCGCGTGTGCGGCTGGCGCGGCGTGGCCTGTGCAGGCGTCGGCGGAGCAGAAGTCGCGGGCTTCGCGTTCGCAGGCGCGCAGCGGTGGACTGAGCCGTTGAAGCGGCGTCGTTGCTCCGGCCAGGCACGCCGGTATCGCTACGGCCGTCGCCAGTAGCGCTGCGAACGCAAAATTCTTTCCGAGGCGTACCATAGATAGTTGGACGGCGATTTGCATGCTTCGTTTCGCCAGTGTTTCTCCTATTCTAAACCGTGATGATGTCAGTGCCGCTTTGTTCGCGGGAATTTCTTTGCAGCCCAGGTAGTCTGAGCCACGTTCAGCAGCTCAGGCAGCATCTTACGATGAGAGTGGTACAGTGCCGCAGTCTTGTGGGTGATTCCGTGATCCGAAGCTCTTCGTCTATCGTTCTTACTGCGTCGGTACATCGTGCGAATATCGATTTTGGTAGTAGTGGCGCTTGCGTTCTGCGCACGCTCTCCCCGCACAAACCTGTGCGTCCGGATCTGAACTGGATGCCGCCACGAAGACCGCGATCAACAGCGCCGCTACGCAATACCTGAACATGTCGAAGAACGGGGATGTTGCCGGATTGAAGGCGAATGCCATTCCGGCCATCACCGGCGACTTCAGTTCCATCGAGCAGGCTGTGGTCACCAACAAGCCCTACTTCGCGGACGGGCAGGCGACCATCACCGGAACTTATCTTCTGGACGCTTCTGAATCTAAGGCGCCACTAGCAGCGCGCCGACTTCTATTGCGGCATCTACAACTCGCCTGACCGCGTGGGCTTCTCGATTCCCAATCTTCCGCCGGGTAAGTACGCGGTCGTCATCCAGAAGGTGAATGGCAAAGCAGCCCATCACGCTGAGCCTGGTCCTGCCAGTACGTCGGCGGCGCGTGGAAGCTGGCGGGCTACTACCCGCGCCTGGACGCCATTGGCGGTCATGATGGCGATTGGTATCTGACCAAGGCGCGCGAGTTCAAGGCCAAAGGCGATGTGCACGATGCCTGGTTCTACTATCTGACGGCGTGGGACCTGACCGCGCCGGTGAATTTCATGGGCACGCCTCAGCTCGACAAGATCGCCACTGAGATGCAGAGCGCACGGCCCAGCGATCTACCCAGCGACAACTCTCCCATGAGTCTTTCGGCCAATGGCAAGGTGTTCAAGGTGACGGAGCTCGCGGCTGTGCCGGTCGACAACAAGCTAGACCTTCGCATTCGCTACCAGAACGCGGATGCCAACAACTCGGGTATCGCATTCAAGGACAATATGGCGGTGATCAAGGCGATCGTGGCTAAGTATCCTGAACTACGCGAGGCGTTCGATTCCGTTGTGGCGCGCGCGGTTGATAGCAGCGGGCAGGAATACGGGACGCTGCTGCCGATGAAGGAGATTAAGTAGGACCGGTTGCTAGAAGCTCTCGGGCCAACGGCGCTTGCCATGAAGTATCGCCAGTACTTGCAGCGTGTTCTTGTTTCTGATCCGGTAAACAATCAGGTAGGGAGAGTCGAGGACTGCGAGTTCGCGTGTGTCTTTAACCCGGCCTTCGCGACCGGAATGCGGATAATCGCTGAGCTGTTCCACTGCGTCTTCGATCTTGGAAACGAGCCTATCCGCTGCAGCAGGATTATCGGCTGCGATGTAGGCATGGGCCTCTGTGAGTTGGCGGGTGGCACCTCTTGCCCACCGAATGTTCATTTCTTCTGCCGCAGCCTGGAAGTCATCTTCTTGACCTCAGCGTGATCAACCAGATCTCCAGCATCGGCTTCGCGAATGCCATTCTCAATCAATTCGAGGTGGTATTGCTGAAGGTCTAAGTAATTGTCCACAGCTTGATTCAAGAGATAACTGCGGTCACGATCCTGTACGGACGCCAGCGCGTCGAGAGCCTCGATCTTTTTCGAGTCGGCGCGAAAGCTTACGGTCTTGTCCATGGTTTCCATTATACTGCGTGTCGTGGTGTATTACAGTATAATACAAAGCATGACAATGGCCTTGACAATGATCCGTCGCCCAGCTGAGCTGCTGAAATCTGAGTCACTTCACTCAACTTTTGGCGTCTCTGGCGTTAACCCTGTTATAATCAATTCATTCATGGCTCGAAAGCGTCTAATTCGTTCTACTACAGTTCTTTGCGTTCGTCGGGACGACAAAGTTGTGATGGCCGGAGACGGCCAGGTCACCCTCGGCGAAGGCGTTATCAAGCACACTGCCCGCAAGATCCGCCGCCTTTACCAGGACAAGATCCTGGCCGGATTCGCCGGATCGACCGCCGACGCGTTCTCGCTGTTCGCCCGATTCGAGTCGAAGCTGGAGCAGTATCACGGCAACCTTGGCCGTGCAGCCGTTGAACTGGGGAAGGACTGGCGCACCGATAAGATGCTGCGTCAGTTCGAGGCCCTGCTGCTGGTCGCCGACCAGGGACAGACGTTCCTCATCAGCGGACAAGGCGATGTGATCGAGCCGGACTACCGGTATCGCCGCCATCGGCAGCGGAGGCCCGTACGCGACCGCAGCCGCGACTGCGCTCATGGAACACACGCAGCTGCCGGCCGCGACCGATCGCCGAAGAGGCAATGAAGATTGCCGGTAAGATCTGCATTTATACGAACGACCGGATCACGATTGAAGAGCTGTGAAGGAGCAGTGGTCAGTGACTAGTGATCAGTGGCCAGTTAAAACCGGGCTGCTTGTACAGTCGGTCACCGTTCTCAAAACTCGACTTACTGTAACTGAGCACTGACCACTGAGAACTGGCAACTGAAGTTCGAATTGGCTATTTATCTTCCCGCAACCGCTGATGACGAGCACGTCGCACTCGACGAGCTCACTCCCCGCGAAATCGTTCGCGAACTCGACAAGCACGTCGTAGGACAGCACCAGGCCAAGCGCGCTGTCGCCATCGCTCTGCGCAATCGCATGCGCCGCCAGAAGCTGACGCCCGAGCTGGCCGAAGAAGTCATTCCCAAGAACATCATCATGATGGGACCCACCGGCGTGGGCAAGACCGAGATCGCCCGTCGTCTGGCGAAGCTCGCCAACTCGCCCTTCATGAAGGTCGAAGCTTCGAAGTTCACCGAGGTGGGCTACGTTGGCCGCGACGTCGAGTCGATGATCCGCGACCTGGTGGAGATCGCCATCGACATGGTGCGCGAGGAGAAGCTGGAAGACGTCGCCGACAAGGCCGAACTGAATGCCGAAGAGCGCCTGCTCGATCTTGCTGCTGCCGTCGATGCCGGCGCAGGTTCCGCCGAAGCCGCGGATCAGCCAGATCGGCTTCAACATCGACAATCAGCCGCTGCTGGCCGGAGAGCCCGGTTCGCGCACGCGCGAAAAGCTGCGTCAGCAGCTGCGCGAAGGCAAGCTCGACGAACGCATGGTGGAACTCGACGTCCGCGAGAAGTCGATGCCGGCGTTTGAGATCATCAGCAACCAGGGCGTGGAAGAGATGGACGTCAACATCAAAGACATGTTGCCGAACATCTTCGGACAGCGCACCAAGAAGCGGAAGATGAAGGTCAGCGAGGCCTTCGAATACCTGATCCAGGAAGAAGAGCAGCGCCTGGTCGATATGGACCAGGTGACGCGCATCGCCGTCGAGCGCGTGGAGAATTCCGGCATTATCTTCCTCGACGAAATCGACAAGATTGCCGGCCGCGAAGGTGGTCACGGACCTGACGTATCGCGCGAAGGCGTGCAGCGCGACATCCTGCCGATCGTCGAAGGCACGACGGTCAACACGCGCTACGGCATGGTGCGTACCGATCACATCCTGTTCATCGCCGCCGGAGCGTTTCACGTCTCGAAGCCGAGCGACCTGATTCCTGAGTTGCAAGGCCGCTTCCCGATTCGCGTGGAGCTGCAGTCGCTCACCGTCGAAGACTTCATCAAGATTCTGACCGAGCCGAAGTCGTCGCTGACCAAGCAATACACGGCGCTGCTCGACACCGAAGGTCTGAAGCTGGAGTTCACGCCCGAGGCGCTGCAGGAAGTGGCGAACTTCGCCTTCAAAGTGAATGAAGGCACGGAGAACATCGGCGCGCGCCGCCTGCATACCATCATGGAAAAGGTGCTCGACATCATCAGCTTCGAGGCGCCGGACATGAAGGACAAGCACGTGGTTGTCGATGCCGATTACGTGCGCAACGCGCTCACGGACATCGTGAAGGACCAGGATTTGTCGCGCTACATTCTGTAAAGCATTTCATTTCAGCCAAGGTGCGGACACCCTCCGCACCTTTTCTTTTCTGCTCAGACTTCCCATTTAGAAACTGAAGCATGACTTGCTTGCACCTCGTTCGCGTGATAGCGGTCACAGAGACGCGCTGCGCGTCGGCATAGCGTTAGGTTGCTGAATTCTATGTCTTACGAGACATGAAAGAGGAGGTTTAGTTTGAAACCGCACAAATGCCGGAAAGGGCAACGTCGCAGTTGAGGAGACACCGACCTTGCTGAGCCTGAAGAAGTCACCAGAGATCACCACATCAATTTTCCCGGGCCGTTACGTGCAGGGCGCAGGCGCGCTGCGCTCCCTGCGTGAGGAAGTGGGCCGGCTGGGCAAGAAGGCGCTTGGCGATCGTCGATCGCTCGGTCGACAAGTTCGTCACCCCCTACCTGAAGTCAGGCGACGGCGTCAGCTTTCGTCAGCAATGAATTCTGCGGCGAGTGCTGCGATCCGGAGATCGAGCGCCTGACCACCGCTGGCTCGCAGAGGAAGAACTGCACGGTAATCGTCGGTATCGGCGGCGGCAAGGCGCTGGATACCGCGAAGGCAGTCGGATACACGCTTGGCAAACCGGTCGCCATTGTGCCGACGCTGGCTTCCACGGATGCGCCTTGCAGCGCTCTATCGGTAATCTATACGCCGACGGGAGAATTCTCGCGCTACCTGGTGCTGCCACGTAATCCTGAGGTTGTGCTCGTCGACACGGCGATCATCTGCAAGGCGCCGGTGCGCTTCCTGGTGTCGGGCATGGGCGACGCGCTCTCGACCTGGTTTGAAGCCGAAGATTGCCACATCAAGCAGGCCGGCAATATGACCGGACGCATCGGCTCCATGTCGGCATTCGCGCTTGCGAGGCTCTGCTATGACACTCTGCTCAACTACGGTCCGGCGGCGAAGCTGGCATGTGAGACGGGCGTTGTCAGCCCGGCGCTGGAGCACGTCGTGGAAGCCAACACGCTGCTCAGCGGACTTGGCTTCGAGAGCGGCGGCCTCTCCGGCGCGCACGCCATTCACAACGGCCTGACCATCCTGCCGGAGACGCATCATTTCTGGCATGGTGAGAAGGTGGCCATCGGCACGCTGGCGCTGCTCATGCTGACCGACCGTCCGCCCTCTGTCATCAAGGAAGCGTTCGACTTCTGCGAGGAAGTGGGCCTGCCGATCACGCTGGCCCAGATCGGGTTGGCGAAGATTACCGACAAGCAGTTGATGGACGTGGCCACCGCCGCCTGCGCGCCGGGCGAGACGATCCACAATGCTCCCGTGAAGTGACGCCGAAACGCGTATTTGCGGCCCTCAAGGCTGCCGATGCCGAGGGACGTTGCCGCATGGAGAAGCACGCTGCACGCCCACGCGTAGAGTGCTTGCTGGTGCAGGCAGTCGCGACAGCTGATGCGTGCGGTTGCAGCGAACAGCGAAGACCGCCCAGCCTGCGACATGGAAGTAAGAAGTGAGACGCCAAGCCGCGTAGCGGTGGAAGCGCAGTTAGCCCGGGGCGCAAGCCCCGGGTTAAATTTTGACCGACGAGGCCTCTTCCGGATGTCAGGCCAGTTCGCTAGGGCAGAGTTCTCTTGTCGTCGCTAAGCCGCAATACCATGTATTCCTCGTCGAGGTAGCGTTCGCCAACTTTCAACGCGCGCAGCTTCACGGCCAAACGGTGCAAATCCGAACGAACGGTATAGAGACGATCGCGGCGGCCTGCTGAGTCGCCACGGCCAGCACAATCTGTTCAAGACCGTCGATACTGGACGCACGATCCAAAAGGGCCTTCATCATGCTGCGGCCCACGCCTTTGCCGCGCAGATCTGCACTCAGGTAGACGCCCCATAATCGTCCCTTGTGACGTTCCTTCGCGCCGCTCTCGCGGACGAAACCCGTTGTGCCGATCAACTCTCCGTCGACGAAATGCGCCAATGACGAACTTGTTTGCCAGATCGAGGGCAATGCGTGACCGAATCTCATCCTGGCTCAGCCTGTAATGGGCTTCTACTGACGCGCCGAATGCTTCGGGCTCGCGTTCGAGAGCTTCCAGGCGAAGCTTCCACCACGCAGGGACGTCGTCCGCTTCGAGCACTCGGATGTCTATGGGAGTCATGAGAACTTCGATTGACCTTCGCGCGATCGATGGATGCGACTAGTCCTCGCCGACGCGTAGCACGGCCAGGAAGGCTTCCTGCGGAATGTCCACGCGGCCGATGCGCTTCATCCGCCGCTTGCCTTCCTTCTGCTTCTCCAGCAGCTTGCGTTTGCGGCTGATGTCGCCGCCGTAGCACTTGGCGATAACGTTCTTGCGCATGGCCGCCACGGTTTCGCGGGCAATGACCTTGGCGCCGATCGCGGCCTGGATGGCAACTTCGAACATCTGCCGTGGAATCAATTCGCGCATCTTCGACACCAGCGCGCGTCCGCGGTCATAGGCGAAGTCCGTGCACGATGATCGACAGCGCATCCACCGGGTCGCCGGACACGAGAATGTCCAGCTTCACCATCGGCGACTCCCACAAGCCCGCCAGATGATAGTCGAGCGAAGCGTAACCGCGCGAGACCGTCTTCAGCCGATCGTAGAAGTCGAGCACGATCTCGTTCAGCGGCAGCTCGTAGGTCAGCATGACGCGGGTCGAGCTGACGTACTCAAATGCCTTCTGCTTGCCGCGCTTGTCTTCCACCAGCTTCAGAATGCCGCCGACATACTCTTCATTGGTCAGGATCGTCGCCAGGATCACCGGCTCTTCGATCTTGGCGATCTCGCTGGGATCGGGCCAGCGCGAAGGATTGTCGACTTCGGATACCGTGCCATCGGTCAGCGTAATGCGGTAGCGCACGCTCGGCGCCGTGGTGATCAGGTCGAGGTCGTACTCGCGCTCCAGCCGCTCCTGGATGATCTCCATGTGCAGCAGGCCAAGAAAGCCGCAGCGGAAACCGAAGCCCAAGCGCAACCGAACTCTCCGGCTCGAAGAAGAACGACGAATCGTTCAGCCGCAACTTCTCCAGCGCTTCGCGCAGCAGCGTGTGCTCGTGCGCGTCGACGGTGTAGATTCCGGCAAAGACCATCGGCTTCAGCTCTTCGAAGCCAGGCAGCGCCTCAATCGCGGGATGATGATCGTCCGTAACGGTGTCGCCAATCTTGGTGTCCGCAACGTTCTTGATGTTGGCGATCAGGAAGCCGACTTCGCCGGCGGACAGTTCATCGACTTCCACCGGTTTCGGGGTCAGCACGCCGAGCGTCTCGACGTCGAAGGTGCGCCCATTCGACATCAGCCGAATGCGTTGACCTTTGCTGAGCACGCCTTGAATCACACGCGCCAGCACGATGACGCCACGATAGGAATCGAACCATGAATCGAAGATGAGCGCCTGGAGCTGGTTGGCGGCTCGTCCCTTTGGCGGAGGCACGTGCTTCACAATGGCCTCCAGCACGTCAGGCACGCCCAGGCCGGTCTTGGCGCTGATGGGCAATGCGTGGGATGCATCCAGACCCACCGCGCTCTCGATCATCTCCTTGGTTCGCTCGACGTCGGCGCTCGGCAGATCGATCTTGTTGATGACCGGGATGATCTCCAGACCGTTGTTGATCGCGATGTAGGCGTTGGCTAGAGTCTGCGCTTCAACTCCCTGCGACGCGTCTACCACCAGCAGCGCGCCTTCGCACGAGGCCAGCGAGCGCGAGACTTCGTAGCTGAAATCCACGTGGCCGGGGGTGTCGATCAGGTTGAGCTGATAAGTCTTGCCATCGGCCGCCGGATACATCATGCGGACGGAGTGCGCCTTGATGGTGATCCCGCGTTCGCGCTCCAGGTCCATCGCATCCAGCACCTGGGCTTGCATCTCGCGTGCCGTCAGCGAGCCGGTAAGCTCCAGCAGGCGGTCGGCGAGCGTGCTCTTCCCATGATCGATATGGGCGATGATCGCGAAGTTTCGGATGAGTGAAGGATCCATGCGGGCTAGCTGAGTGCTGTATTGATTCTAACAGGTAAACAGGCCTATCTCGTTGAGTCGGCGTAACATCAACCGTGTGAACACAATCCCATTTTCGGCGATCGATCATGTGCAACTCGCCGCTCCGCCGAACAGTCGGAAGACGAAGCGCGGCGTTTTTATGGCGAGTTGTTAGGGATGACAGAGATGCCGAAGCCGCAGCTGCTGGCCAGACGCGGCGGTGTGTGGTTCGCCAGCGGCGACGGTCCAGATCCACATCGGCATTGAGCAGGATTTCCGGCCGGCACGCAAAGCGCATCCGGCATTGCGCTGCACGGACTATGACGGCCTGCTTGCCAGATTACGAGCTGCCGGTGTCGAGGTGAACGAGGTCAACGATATTCCTGATGTGCGTCGCGCGCATGTGCACGATCCGTTCGGAAACCGGATCGAGCTAATCGCTGCATGACGACTAGCGCACGAAGACGCTCACCTCATATCCATCCTCCGCTGAGCGCAGTACCTCGTGCCAGCCGCTCTTAATTTGTCGCAGAGACGCGCCCGGCTGCAAGCCGGCTTCGACCACAAGTTGCGGATTTCTGGCGGGTACTTCCATCGCCAGCACTCCATTCATGAATTGCGCATCGGCCGTGCGCTCGCCACCGAGTACGTACTTGCGCCGTAGTTCCAGAAGGCGGCGATACCACTCCAGCATCTCGCGGTTTTCGGCGCCATCGGCCCAAGTCAGCTTGGAGCGCTCGAAGGTCGCCGGGTCTTCAGGGTCCGGAACTTCGTTGAAATCGAAATCCTTGAACTCGCCGCGACGTCCCTCGCTGACGGCTTTCTTAAGCGCCGGGTCTTGAAAGTCTGCGAAAAATTGAAACGGCGCTGCCTCGTCGTACTCCTGCCCCATGAATAGTAGCGGCGTGCTGGGCGACAAGCAGCAGAAACGCCGCCGCAAGCTTGCGTGCTCCACGGGGAATAAGCGTGGTCAGACGTTCGCCCTTGGCACGATTGCCGATCTGGTCGTGATTTTGAAGGCAGATCACGTTGGCCGGCAACGGAACATCCGTGGCACTCGTGCCGCGAGGACCGTTCCAGAAAGTGAAATTTTCGCCCTGAAAGACGTAACCCTCGCGCAGCGCGCGCGCAATCTGTTGCGGATCGCCGAAGTCCTGATAGTAGCCTTGGCGCTCGCCGGTGAAGAAGGCATGAACCGCGTGATGGAAGTCGTCGCTCCAGACGGCGTCCAGTCCGTATCCGCCAATTTGCAGAGGCTTTATGTACCGCGAGTCGTTTTCGTCGGTCTCGGCGATGACGCAAACGGTCGGCCCAACGCCGCGCGCCAGTTCCTGCACTCGCTCCTGCACTTCCGCAATGATGTGCTTCGGCGAATCGTCCTTGATGGTCTGCACCGCGTCCAGACGCAACCCGTCGAGATGGTACTCGCCGAATCCAATAGAGCGCGTTCTGCACAACATAGTTGCGGACGTGCTCTGAACCAGCGCTGTCATAGTTGATCGCGTCGCCCCATGGCGTTTTGTGTTGGGCGGTGAAATACGGCGCGAACTTCGGAAGATAGTTTCCTTCAGGGCCGAGGTGGTTGTAGACGACATCAAGCATCACCGCGATGCCAGTCTGGTGGGCCGCATCGACAAGCCGCATCAAGCCCGTCGGGGCCGCCGTAGTTCGTCTGCACCGCGTACGGCGAAACGCCGTCGTATCCCCAGTTGCGGACGCCGGGACAGGCCGCGACCGGCATGATCTCGACCACCGTGATGCCAAGCTCGCTTTAGGTATTCGAGCTTGCGTATCGCGCCGTCGAATGTGCCTTCGGGCGTGAACGTGCCCGACGTGCAGCTCGTAGATGACGTAATCGCGCAGCTCGAGTCCGCGCCATCCCGAATCGCTCCAGTCGAATTTCGCAGGATCGACGATTTCCGTCGGGCCGTGAACGCCGTCAGGCAGAAATCGGGAGACGGGATCGGGAGCCGCAAGGCCGTCCGCGAAAACATATGCGTAGCGGTCGCCTGATGACGCTTCCGCGGTCGCAACAAGGTCTTCGCCGTCGCGACGCATGGGGATGTCTTGCGAATTACCGCTGCGGCGGATCAGGCGCAGCGTCAGCTGGCCGGGTAGCGGAGCCCACACCCGAAAGTCGACGTTATTGCCATTGACGGTTGCGCCGTAAGAGGAATTCTGGGTAGCTGGGCTCACTCAACATCAGACGTGCCATGACGCCTGGAGGATGCACATAGCGGAATCGATACAATCGAAGCCATGCTGATCCTTGCCTCTGCGTCGCCGCGCCGCTCCGAGCTTCTGCGCAATGCCGCGATTCCGTTCAGCGTCGATCCGGCGCATGTACGGGAAGAGCCGCTACCGCAAGAGACGCCTCTTGCATACGCACAACGCCTGGCGCGCGATAAGGCAGTAGCGACTTTCGGCCGGCATCCGGACGATATCGTTCTGGGAGCCGACACGGTAGTTGTCGTTGACCAGCATCTGCTGGAAAAGCCTGTGAACGCCCAAGACGCCGCCCGCATGCTGCGCCTGCTTTCCGGCCGTCAGCACCAGGTCATAACCGGCGTTAGCGTAATCGCTGGTGGATTCCAGCGAACCGAGGCCGAGGTGACACAGGTTTACTTCAGCAAGCTTTCCGACGAAGAGATTGCTGCGTACGTTCGTAGCGGTGAGCCGATGGACAAAGCCGGAGCTTACGGGATCCAGGGAATCGCTTCGCGTTGGATCGGACGCATCGAGGGATGTTACTTCAACGTGGTGGGACTGCCAGTGGAACGAGTGTATCGGCTATTGCGCGTCGCCGAGGTCGAAACTGGACAGAAGCTGCTTCAGTCAGATTGAATATCCAGCGTCGGTCGCTGCGACTGGGCTTTTGAAGGGGCACACCTTCAAAAGCCCCGGCATCACCTAACGGGCTTTTGTACGCCGGCTTAAGCTTGCGGTGGGTCTGCTTATTTTTTCTCTTCAGGCGTCGTGACCGTGGTCGCAGGAGCGGCAGGGGTCGGAGCGGTTGCCGTTGTGGTCGCAGGCGGAGTTGCTTTGTTGGCTGCGTTGCCCTCATTCATCGACGACTTGAAATTGCGAATGCCTTCGCCCAAGCCCTTACCCAAGTCGCCCAGTTTTTTTGGACCAAAGATGAGCAGAACGATGACCAGGATCACCAAAAGGTGCATGGGTTGGAACAGACCTTCCATAACCACCTCCGTAGGCACAGCCTGGCGCATCGCCGACTCGCAACGGCTGCAACTGCTCAAATTCTAGGCCGTTGTTGAAGGCACGTCAAAACCAGCTTGATTCAGGGAATGCTTTGAATTAACCCGGCCAGCAGCGCGGCCCGGCGCGGCAATTCAGCCGCAATCACATGCTCATGAATCGCGTGTGCTCCATCGCCTACTCCTCCCAGGCCATCCAGGGTCGGAATCCCCAGACCTGCGGTGAAGTTACCATCCGAGCCGCCGCCGACCGCGACTTCCTGCAACTCAAATCCCATTTCTCGACCCACGCCTCGTGCCAGTTCGAACAATGCCGCAACGGGTTTCGTCCGCTCCAGGGGCGGCCGATTGATGCCGCCGCTGATCTCCAGCCGGCATTTCGAGTTGACAGCTTTGAGCGATAGAACACGCCGCTCCATCTTGCTTCCGTCGCCCTTGTGCGCGATGCGGAGGTCGACCTCGGCCGTGGCCTCGTCGGCGATAACATTCGATCGAGTACCACCGCGAATGACGCCGACATTCAGAGTCACACCGCGCTTGAGATCAGTCAGTCGTGAGACTGCGTGAATCTGGTGCGCCAGTTCAACAATCGCACTCTGGCCTTTCTCGAAGTCGAGTCCTGAATGCGCCGAGATCCCGGTGACTTTGAGTGTGAACGATCCCACGCCTTTGCGCGCGGTCTTCAGCGCACCCCCCGGACCGGAGGGCTCGCAGACCAGAACTGCCGCACACTGCATTGCCACTTTTTCTGTGATGGCGCGCGAGGTCGCGCTGCCTTCTTCTTCATCGGAAACAAGCAGAACTTTGACTGGACGTGGCAGACCGCTCGCGACCTCCCGCAGCGACCAGAGCGCAAACATGATCTCGACGATGCCGGACTTCATGTCGAAGACACCCGGACCGTAAAGCTTGCCCTTGGCCTCGCGCCAAGGCATCTTGACCAACGATCCAAGCTCATAAACAGTGTCGAAGTGGCCGAGCAACAGGACCGGCTTACGTTTGCGCGGGCCGGCGAAGTTTACCTGCAGGTGATCTCCAGCTTTTTGTTGCCCATGAATCTTGACTTCACCACCGAGGCTGGCGAATTCATCAGCGAGGTGCGCGCAGAGTTCGTCACATGCTTGTTTGTTGTGGGTCGGCGATTCGCGCAACACCATCTCGTGCAGGCTGGCGACCATCTCGGGCTGGCGCTCCCGCAGCCACGACGCGATCGGTCGAAGGCAAGACTCGTGATTAGGTCTCTTTGACATGCTCTGCTGGCAATCCTAATCCCAGACATCCATTGGAGACGACAGATTTCGCTAGTTCCGCAACTCCGAAATGTATAATCGACTTTTTCACGATGCCACAATGAGCGAGCAGCTTACTCCAGCCCCTGAAACGATCGACATCGGCGGCATTCTAAAGCTTCTGCCGCACCGCTATCCGTTGCTGTTGATCGATCGCGTGATTGAAATTGTGCGCGCCAAGCGGATCGTCGCCATCAAGAACGTCACCATCAACGAGCAATTCTTCGTCGGACACTTTCCCGGTTACCCGATCATGCCGGGCGTGCTGATCGTGGAAGCCATGGCGCAGGCTGGCGCGGCCTTACTTTTTACGGAGGTCACCGAGCGCGACGATAAGCTGCTGGTCTTCACCGGGATTGAGCGCGCGCGCTTCCGCCGTCCTGTGACTCCGGGCGATCAGTTACGCATCGAGGTGGATGTGCTCGCCTTTCGCGGAACGGCGGGCCGTCTTCAGGGCAAAGCGTATGTCGATGGCAAGCTCGCCTGTGAGGCGGTGGTTACGTGCCGGCTGCTGCAGCGTCCCAAGGCGAAAACGGCCGAAGCGGCTCCCGCGACCGAGACGACCGAAGCTTCATAACCTCAGCATGAGCATTCATCCGACTGCGATTGTCGATCCTTCCGCGAAGATCCCTGCATCTTGCAGTATCGGTCCCTATTGCATCATTCATGCCGCCGTTGAACTCGGGGATAACTGCGAGCTCATGTCGAATGTTGTGATCGGCGGCCCCAGCCGCTTCGGCAGCAATAACAAGATTTACCCCTTCGCCGCGCTGGGCATGGATCCGCAGGACATTACCTATAAGGGCGAGCCCACGCGTCTGGAAGTCGGCAGCGATAACGTCATCCGCGAATATGTAACGATTACGCGAGGGACGAGCAAGGGCGGCGGCATCACGCGCGTCGGCAGCCATATCCTGATCATGGCGTACACGCACATTGGGCACGACTGTTCGATCGGCGATCACGCCATGCTGGTCAATGCCGCGACGCTGGCGGGACATGTCACGGTAGAAGAATGGGCGGTCGTGGGGGCGCTCTGTCCGGTGCATCAGTTTGTGAGGATTGGCGCGCACGCGTATGTCGGTGGAGGCACCACGATCACGCAGGACGTCCTGCCCTACTCGATGACCAGCGCCGAGCGCGACACCCACGCTTACATGCTGAACAAGGTCGGCCTGCAGCGCCGGGGATTCTCCACCGAACGGATCTCGGCCCTGCATCACGCATTCAAGGTGCTGCTGGCGTCGAAGATGAATACATCGCAGGCAATCGAGCAGCTGCGCTCCGAAGGCGCGCAGGGCGAAGACGTCGAAGGGCTGCTGAGCTTCATCGAGAGCGCAAAACGTGGCGTGATTAAGTAGTCAGTTCTGATTTAATGCCGGGCTTTGAAAGGGCACGGCTTCAGCCGTGTCGCCATGCGGCTCTCTATCGCCTTTAGCGAAGCCGCGAAGTCGGGAGGGCTCGTCGGCCTTAGGGCCGGCTCGCCCCGGACAACATATAACTTTTGACGGCACACCTGAAGGTGTGCCCCTTCAAGCATGGCAGACACCGCGCAACAACGAATCGGCCTGATCGCCGGCAATGGCAAATTCCCGCTGCTGGTGCTGGACGCCGCGCGCTCCAAGGGCATGGACGTCGTCGTTGTTGCGATCAAGGAAGAGGCCTCCCCGGAGATCGAACGTCACGGCGCCTCGGCCGTTCACTGGCTCTCGCTGGGCGAACTCTCCAAACTCATCGACACCTTCAAGGGCGAAAACATCAGCCGTGCCATCATGGCCGGACAGGTCAAGCATAAGCAGATCTTCAGCAGCATCAAGCCCGATTGGCGACTGGCAAAGCTGCTGCTCTCGCTCACCACGCGCAATACCGATTCGCTGATCGGCGCGGTCAGCAAGGTCCTGGCCGACGAAGGCATTACGCTGATGAACTCAACCGAACTGCTGGAGCCGATGCTGGCCGTTGAAGGCGTTCTGACCAAGCGCGCTCCGAGCGACGCCGAGCAGACGAACATCACTTATGGCCGCGCCGTCGCCCATCATCTGTCGCGTTTCGATATCGGGCAGACCGTGGTCATCGCCGAAGCCGCCTGTGTTGCGGTGGAAGCGATGGAAGGTACCGATGCGACGATCTTGCGCGCTGGTGAAATCATGAAGTCGCCGATGCTGGGCAAAGAGCCCTCGACACTAAGCCGCGCTCTGACGGTCGTAAAAGTGGCCAAGCCGAACCAGGACATGCGCTTCGACGTTCCGGTCGTCGGTGTGCACACGGTTGAGACCATGACGCAGGCGGGCGCCACATGCCTGGCGCTCGATGCCGGGCGCTGCCTGATGCTGGACAAAGAGGCTGTGCTCGCAGCCGCAGACCAGGCAGGGATCTGTATTGTTGCCGAAACTCCGGTCAGCCACATCCCCCATCGCCAGCCTTAGCGCCGATTCGAGCTTTGCCGTAGCATTGCTCTGGCCCCGCGGCGGGAACAGTGTCGATGGAATTACCTAACCAGCAAAATCGTGCTCACTCTCTGCGCGTTTTTCTTGAGCACCCGGCGTCTAAGCATGAAGCAGAGTTTGTCGCGGCCGTAGTCCGCAGCGAAGAGCTACATCGGCCGTGGGTCTTTCCTCCGCGCACTCATGAGCAATATGACGAATACCTCGGACGCATCCGCAGCGGGCGCACCATTCCTTCCCTGGTGCGACTTAAGTCCGATAACCGACTCGCAGGCGTCATCAACATAAGCGAGCCGGTGAGGAGTGCATTCCAGAGTGCCTATCTTGGCTTCTATGCGTTTGCAGGAGTCGAACGTCAGGGTTTCATGACCGACGGTCTGGCGCTTGTGCTGGACCGCGCTTTCGGCGAGCTAGGCTTTCATCGGCTGGAGGCGAACATCCAGCCCGGTAACCTTGCTTCGGCGGGGTTGGTCACGCGCCTGGGCTTCCGCAAGGAAGGCTTTTCACCGAAATACTTGTTCATCGACGGCGACTGGCGCGACCATGATCGCTGGGCTGTGCTGAGCGAGGACTGGCCGATACGCCGTCGTCTGCTCTTTGCTTCCTGAGCGGCGAATCGGCGAGAATCACAGAATGTCCAGCAAAGACGGCGCCCTGCGCGTCGGAGTGGTCGGCTGCGGCTCCTTCGGCCGCAATCATGCGCGTGTGTACCGCGACCTGCACAACGATTCGTCGCAGAATGTCGAATTCGTCGGCATCGCGGATTCCGATCAAGGTCGCGCGCGAACCATCGCGCAGGAATTCCGCACGCAGGCATTCAGCTCCCCCGAAGACCTGATCGCAGCCGGAGTACAAGCTGTCTCGGTCGCGGTTCCCACCATTCATCACCTCGAGGTTGCCCGCAAGTTTTTGGAGAATAGCGTCGATGTGCTGATCGAGAAGCCATTGGCGACCACCATTGCCGAGGCTGACGAATTGATCGCACTGGCGAAGACACATGGGCGCGTTGCGCAGGCTGGCCACTTGGAACGCTTCAACCCGGCGGTCCGCGCCACCGTTCCACTTCTGAAACATCCGATGTTCTTCGAAGTTCACCGGCTAAGCGTGTTCACCCCGCGTTCGCTGGATGTCGACGTGATTCTCGACCTCATGATCCACGATCTCGACGTTGTGCTCTCGTTTGTGAATTCTCCCGTGAAGGAGATTCGCGCGGTAGGATTGCCCATCCTGTCGAAGAAAGTGGACATTGCCAACGTTCGCATGGAGTTTGAGTCGGGTTGCGTGGCGAATTTCACGGCCAGCCGGGTCAGTACGGAACGGATCCGGAAGCTGCGCTTCTTCCAGCCGCATCAATATATTTCGCTCGATTACTCGCGCCAGGATGTGCTCGTGTTGACCGTGGACGAGACAAACGGAAGTGTGGCTGACGATGATCCTTTCAACCCCGCCAGTGTGGCGGCCAGCGCGTTTCCGGCCATCTCGCCGTTCAAGCCCAAGGTTGAACAGCAAGAGCCGCTGCGAGCAGAGTTGTGCAGCTTTCTGCGGGCAGTGCGGCAACGCTCCACGCCGGAGGTGACACTGGAGGACGGGCGGCGCGCATTGGAGACAGCCACGCAGATTGTGGATGCTATCGCCGAGCACAGCCGGAGGGCCAATTTGTTGCAATTGACTAGGGCCGAAAGCTAGCCTAGGCTACCCGAAACAGCCATGCTGGAAGAACTGGTGACCATCTCAAAGTTTCTGAGCTTGGGCGAGGCCAAGCTGGCTCAAGGCAAGCTCGTCTCCGCCGGCATCACGGCCTTCGTGTGCGACGAGAATATGCATGCGATGTACATGGGCATGGTGCTGGGTGGCGTGCGCCTGCAGGTTCCAGACAGCCAGGTGGTGCGTGCGTTGGAGGTATTGGACGACTTCGAGCCTCAGGAAACCGGCGCCTCTGGTGCGAACGGATCAGAAGGCTATGAGGATGAGGACGATGAGGTGGAGGAAGTCGCCTGCTGTCCCGAATGCGAGTCGTTGGAGATCCGAGAGGTGCCCACCACCAGCCCGCGCCAGATCATGCTGTGGTCGGCAGCCATTCCGTTCCCCGAAGCGCCCGCGCAGACTAGCCATCGCTGGCGCTGCCTGATGTGCGGCTACCAGTGGCGCGACGCTGAGGAGTAATTGCTGGGGAGATGTCGGGTAGAGTCTCGCGGAATTCCCTTTGGGCGCGGTTTTTGTCGGCTAGCGTCCCTGTCGGGTAGAGATGGCTTCAGGCCAGCGTCTGACCTGTTTTATCTTGAAGAAAAGTCGGCTTCAGCCGGTGACAGACCATTCGCCAAATTGGACAGACTTTGGCTCGCCTACAAACTCGAACGGCGCAGTTTCATGTAGTAGAACAAGTACGCCAACCAACAGAAGAAAGCGAAGAAGAAAAACACGTGGGCCACGCGGGTCCTGAAGACAAACATGGGCACTACCGTATACGCAACTGCAAATGCCAGCCACAGATTGCGCGCGTGCACCATGTCGCGCGTCTTCTTCAACACGCTCTTTTCCATCGAAGCGTCGGGCGCGGGAACCTCACGCACCAGCTTTTCGCGTACGTCGCTCATGCGCCGCGCCAGATGCGCGAACTCCGGATCCTGCCGGAAGAATTCCTCGACCATGGCCACCGTGTCGGCGCTGGCTTCCCCTGAAAAATACAGTGGCAGCAGATCAGTAATCACTTCTCGTGTCACGTTCATAGCTTTACTCCCTTACCAACTGCGCAGCCCCGGCGCTGGCTTGCATCAACTTGAGGCGGGCGCGATGAATTTTGACCTTCACGGCCGGCAATGACAGCCCCATGGTGTCGGCAATCTCCTGGTAGGACATTTCTTCCTCGGCGTACATCAGCAGGGCGGCACGCTCCTGTTCCGGCAGCTTCTGCAGATTGGCCATCACGCTCCGCAGCTCGGATGATTTTTCGCTGCGCTGCTGCGGGGAAACGCCTTTGTCGGGAACATGTTCCTCGAGTTCAGTCCAGCGTCTCTCCCGCCGCCAGTGGTCGCGATAGAGATTGCGCACGATGGTGAACAAGTAGGCCTTGACCGTCGCCTGCCGAATCTCGCCGCGCGCGGTCCAGACCCGCACAAAAGTCTCCGACGTGAGGTCGTCGGCCAGCGCTTCATTGCCCGACAGCAGCAGGGCAAAGCGCCTGACATCCTGGGCGTACTTGACGTAGAGGCTGTGAAAATCGAGCATCGCTGGCCGCAAAGGCGTTCCATCAGAATACGGACGAATAGGCGTAAAGTTACAGCGAGTTTTCTTCGGCAAGCACATGTGGCATGCGAAAATATCGGTAGGAGTAGTTCGAGATGAATGGAATTCAGTTTGTTACCGACAAGAAGGGCCGCAAGGTCGCTGTCCAGCTCGATTTAAAAAAATATGGAGCGTTGTTGGAGGAGTTGTCGGATGGGCTCATTGCCGAGTCGCGCCGCAAAGAGAAGGGCATTCCGTACGAAAAGGTTAGGGCGGATCTAATCAAGCGCGGCCGGCTACGTGGATAGCTATGCTCTGCAATTCAAGCCTTCGGCTCGCAAAGAGCTGTATGCCTTGTCGAATGATGTCCTCGCTCGCATTCTCCCACGTATTGAGTCGCTGGCTCAAAATCCCCGGCCGCCCGGGTGCAAGAAGTTGAAAGGACACACAGATGTTTGGCGTATCCGCATCGGAGACTGGAGAGTTTTGTACTTGCTAGACGACTACGAGTTGCCGGTCAGCGTCGTCCGAATCGCCCATCGCCGAGAAGTCTACGAATAATCCAAACTGAGGTTGTCTATCGTCTTCCCTCGCCGCAGTCCGCATGCGACAATAGAAGTTCCTTCCTAGCCATGAACCCAGTTGAGAGCGCTCCCAGCCACGCCAAAGAACCCACCATTACTCCAGAAGTGCTTCGCGACCATGGCATTTCGGCCGAGGAGTACGAACGCATCCTGAAGGCGCTGGAGCGCGAGCCCAGCCTGACCGAGCTCGGCATTTTCAGCGTGATGTATAGCGAGCATTGCTCCTATAAGTCGTCGCGCGTCCATCTGCGGCGCCTTCCAACCCACAGCCGCCGCGTGGTCCAGGGGCCGGGCGAGAACGCCGGCATCATCGACATCGGCGACGGGTGGGCCTGCGCCTTCAAAATCGAGTCGCATAATCACCCCTCGTTCATCGAGCCATTCCAGGGCGCCGCCACCGGCGTAGGCGGTATTCTGCGCGACATCTTCACCATGGGCGCACGGCCTGTGGCGATTATGGACTCGCTGCGCTTTGGGCCGATCACACCCCAACCCGCCATCGACCAGGAGACGCTGCACAAGAACCACTCTGTGATGGAAGGCGTGGTCAGCGGCGTCGCGTCCTACGGCAACTGCTTTGGCGTGCCGAACGTTGGCGGCGAAGTAAAGTTCGAGAGCTGCTACTCCGGCAATCCTCTGGTCAATGCATTTGCGCTGGGCCTGGTTCGGAGAGACCAGATCTTCTACGCCAAGGCCGCCGGCGCGGGCAATCCCGTGATCTACGTCGGCTCGAAGACCGGACGCGACGGCATTCACGGCGCAACTATGGCCAGCGAGGAGTTCAGCGAAGAGTCCGAGGCTAAGCGTCCCAACGTGCAGGTTGGCGACCCCTTCATGGAGAAGCTGCTGCTGGAAGCCTGTCTGGAGGCCATGCAAACCGGCGCGGTCATCGGCATTCAGGACATGGGCGCGGCCGGATTGACCTGTTCGACCTGCGAGATGGGCGGCCGCGGCGGTGTGGGCCTGGAAATCGAACTCGATCTGGTACCGCAGCGCGAGACCGGCATGACGCCCTACGAGATCATGCTGAGCGAGTCCCAGGAACGCATGCTGCTGGTCGCCGAAAAGGGTCGGGAGGACGAAGTCTACCGCGTCTTCCAGAAGTGGGGACTGGACGCGGCGACCATCGGCCGGGTTATCGATCAGCCGACCATGCGCGTGCTGGAGCATGGCAAGGTGGTCGCGGAAATTCCGAATGCGGCGCTCACCGACGACGCGCCTGTGTACCAGCGGCCGCTGGAGCGTTGGGAGCCGCCAGTGCCTCGTGAAGTTCCGGAGAATGTGAGCCTTGGCGAGCGTACCGATTTTACCGATGACTTGAAGCGCCTGCTGGCCAGTCCCAACATCTGCTCCAAGAGCTGGGTCTACGAGCAATATGACTCGATGGTTCAGACCAATACAGTCGAAGGGCCGGGCTTCGAGGGCGGCGTGATTCGCGTAAAAGAGACGAATCGAGGCTTGGCGATGGCGCTGGACGGTAACAGCCGCTGGTGCTATCTCGACCCCAAACTCGGTGCGATGCATGCCGTGGCTGAATCTGCGCGCAACGTGGCTTGCACGGGCGCTACGCCGATAGCGGCGACCAACTGCCTGAACTTTGGCAATCCCGAGAAGCCGCACATCATGTGGCAGTTCTCGCAGACCATTGATGGCATTACCAAGGCCTGCGAGGAGTTGGAGACGCCCATCACGGGCGGCAACGTCAGCTTCTACAACGAGACGCTGGGCGAAGGCATTTATCCCACGCCGGTCATGGGCATTGTCGGGATCATCGAAGACGTCCACAAGGCCATCGGGCCGCACTTCCGTCAGGCCGGGAAGTCCCTGGTGCTGCTGCGGGGCTCGGAGCCGGGCGACGCTGCCGATGTCGAAGCCGAGTTTGGCTCGTCCGAATACGCCAAGGAACTACTTGGCCAAATTTGGGGATTCCCACCCTCACTTGAGCTGGACAAAGAGGCTGCCTTGCAGAAGGCCATCGTGGAGATGGTCAATCTTGGCCTGGTCGAGTCGGCCAAGGACTGTTCCGAGGGCGGATTTGCCGTAACTCTTGCCGAATGCGGCTTTGCCCGTGGTATCGGGGCCCAGGTCGACCTTAGTTCGAACGGGCTGGTGCCGGAGTTTGTCCTGTTCGGTGAGGACGCCAGCCGAATCCTGATTTCCTGCGACCCACAAAACGTCGGGAGAATCAAAGAAATAGGGGTAAAATACGGGCTCTCCGCGGAAGCCATCGGAGAGACGGTCCCGGACAAGTTGGAGATTCGAGTGGCAGGGAATGTCGCTGCTGCCGCAAGTGTCTCCGAGCTTCGGGATGCGTGGGCAGGAGCCCTGGCTAAGGCGTTGCACGTTGAGACCGAAGAGCGGCTGGTGCCGGCGACGTTGCAGAGGAGCTAGGTAAGCTTTCAAGTTGGACATGGGTGGAGCACCGCTTAAGCGGTGCATTGCAGACGTCGTAGGCGCTACGGCTTTAGCCGCTGAGGAACCTCAGGCGCTAAAGCGCAGAGACAAAGACGAGGCTCAAAATGCACGCCTGAAGGCGTGCGCCACCCAAATCAAATAGCGGCTGAACGCGGACCTGAAGGTCCGCTTTACCTCTGATCAGGTGAGCAATGGAATTTACATCCGACGATAAGCTGCACGAAGAATGTGGCGTAGTGGCCATCTATGGTCACCCCGAGGCGTCCAAGCTTGCTTACCTCAGCCTGTATGCGTTGCAGCATCGCGGGCAGGAATCGGCAGGCATCGCCGCGTCCAACGGCGAAAAGGTGCAGCTGCACAAGTCGATGGGCCTGGTCTCCGACATCTTTAACGCGGATGCCCTGGCTCGCCTTCCAGGATCGCTTGCCATCGGACATACCCGCTACTCGACCACCGGCGACTCAGCGCTGCTGAACGCGCAACCGATCATGGTGGAGTGCAACAAGGGCAAGATCGCCCTGGCGCACAACGGCAACATCATCAATGCTCTCGAAGTGCGCGCCCAACTGGAACAGGCAGGATCGATTTTCCAGACCACCAGCGACACCGAAGTCATCGTGCACCTCATCGCCCGTTCGCGGGAACAGGCGCTTGCCGATGCCATGGCCGACTCGCTGCGTCGGCTGGAAGGCGCATTTTCGCTGGTGATGCTGACGCCCGACCGAATCTTCGCCGCCCGTGATCCGCGCGGCTTCCGTCCGCTGGTCATGGGACGCATTCCGGGTCAGGCCGCGCATCGCGCCGACACGATCGTCTTCGCCTCCGAGACTTGTGCCTTCGACCTGATTGGCGCCAACTATGAGCGCGAGGTAAAGCCGGGAGAGCTGATCATCGTTGGACCGGAAGGCGTTCATTCGCGCTTCTACGCCTCGCAGCAGCCGCAATCGAGCTGCATCTTCGAGCACGTCTATTTCTCGCGGCCTGACAGCATGGTCTTTGGACGCGCCGTCCAGCAGACGCGCGATGCCATGGGCCGCCAGCTGGCTCTGGAATCGCCTGTGGTTGCAGATATCGTCGTGCCTGTGCCCGATTCCGGCGTGACCGCCGCGATGGGCTTCTCGCATGAAAGCGGCATCCCGCTTCAGTTCGGACTGATCCGCAATCACTACGTGGGTCGCACGTTCATCGAGCCGGAGCAGCGCGTACGCGACTTCGGTGTGAAGTTGAAGCTCAATCCAGTGCGCCACGTTCTGGAAGGGAAGCGGGTCGTACTGATCGACGACTCCATCGTCCGCGGTACCACCAGCAAGAAGATTGTCCGCATGGTGCGCGACGCCGGCGCAAAGGAAGTCCATATGCGGGTATCCTGCCCGCCGACGATTTCGCCGTGCTACTACGGGGTGGACACGCCCTCGAAGAACCAGCTCATTGCAGCCAACAAGTCGGTCGATGAGATTCGCGAATACATCGGCGCCGATTCGCTGGCGTATCTTTCGCTCGAAGGATTGCGCCGGGCCGCCGGCGAAAGCGACGAGAAGTTTTATTGCACGGGCTGCTACACCGGCAAGTATCCCACCAACATCGTGGACATAGAAGACATAACGCCGGCCATGGCTGCGGGCGACTAGCTGCTGACGGAGGAGGCTTAAGTGAGCTTATTTCCGGCCCTGCAACGCTTGATGCGTCGTCTGTTACGGCGCGATCCCAGCGAACCACAAGATCCGTACGCAAAAGTTCGTGTTCCCCTTCATCGTGGACCTTCCGGGCGTGGAACAGCCGTGGCGTTGGAGGAGCCTCCTGAACAGCTCCATACGCGTGCGATCGGCTGTTGGACGCCGAAGCAGCCGTCTTAGCCTTCTAGAGCCAGCCATTCGCACCATCCAAGTGCGATTCGAATCAACTGTCGGTTGCCGGAAAGGACAAATAGCCCGTAAGCTCGTCTGAATAAGCCGAACTAATCGCCATCGTGTGTTCGTAATGTCGTTCGGGTTTCGCCAATATGAACACCATCCTGCTAGATCTTCGTTACTCGCTTCGCACTCTGCGCAAGAGTCCAAGCTTCGCCGTCGCGGCGATCCTGTCGCTGGCGATCGGCATCGGCGCGACCGCCGCGGTGTTCAGCATTGCTAATGCACTCCTCCTCCGGCCGCTGCCGTACAAAGACGCTGACCGGCTGGTGATCCTGTGGAACCGTTCCCCGGGTCTCGGCATTACCGAAGACTGGTTTTCGACGGCGCAATACTTCGATATCAAGAACGGTCATCACGGGCTGGAGCAGGTGGCGATCGCCATCGGAGCGAACTACAACCTCACCGGCAAAGGCGAGCCAGAGCGCGTCGGCACCATCCGCATGTCTTCGAATCTGCTTCCCATGCTCGGCATGCGCGCTGAACTGGGACGACTTTTCGTCGCCGATGAAGACCAGCCCGGCCGGACGCCCACAGCCCTTCTCAGCTACGGCACCTGGGCGCGGCGCTATGGTTCGGACCCGGCCATTGTCGGCAAGACCATCACACTGAACGGACTGCCGTACGAAGTAGTCGGCGTGATGCCGCGCTCCTTCTCCCTGCCGCGCGAGGTCATGCCGACTCTCGATGGGGCCGAACAGGCCGAAGTGATGTTGCCCCTTCCCATGCCCGCCGATGCGGCCCAGAACCGCGACCACGAGGACTACAACATCGTCGGCAAGCTCCGCCCGGGCGTCAGCGTAAAGCAGGCCCAGGCGGAGATGGACACGATCACGGCGCGTCTGCGGCAGGATCATCCCGAGGTATATCCGCCAAACGGTGGACTGACCTTCGGCATCGTGCCACTGATGGAACAGGTGGTCGGCGATGTTCGTCGCACTCTCTACCTTTTGCTCGGCGCGGTCGGCTTCGTCCTGTTGATTGCCTGCGCGAACGTCGCCAATCTTCAGCTCTCGCGAACTGTCGCCCGGCAGAAGGAAATCGCAGTGCGATCGGCATTGGGAGCTTCGCGAGCCCGCGTCGTGCGGCAACTGCTGACAGAGAGCGTCCTGCTCGCGTTGTGCGGAGGCGTGTTGGGACTGGTGCTGGCCTACGCCAGCATTCACTGGATCCGCATCCTCGGACCCCAAAGCGTGCCGCGACTCAGCGACGTAGGCATCGATCTGACCGCACTGCTGTTCACCTTCACGATTTCCGTAGCCTCGGCGATTTTGTTTGGCCTCGCCCCAGCCGGCCGCGCTTCGGCAATCAACGTACAGAACACGCTGCAGGACACCAGCCGAACTTCCGCTGGCGTAGGGGCAATGTGGGGCCACGGCAAAGGGCTCCGCCATCTGCTGGTCATCGCGGAACTCGCGCTCTGCACTATGTTGCTAATCGGCGCCGGCCTGCTCATCCGCAGCTTCTATCGGGCTAAAGACGTTTCACCAGGCTTCAATCCGCAGAACGCCCTGACGCTCGAGCTCACCATGTCGGGACCGAAGTACAAGGACAAGCAGGCGGTGTGGAATGTCTATCACCAGCTGTGGCAGCGCTTGGAGAGCCTGCCCGGCGTGACGTCGGCGGGCGCCGTGACTTCTTTGCCCTTGAGCCAGATGTTCGCCTGGGGACCGATCACCGTCGAGGGTCGTGTCCCGCCGGCGGGCGAGAAGTTCATCAACGCCGACACTCGCATGGTCAGCGGAGATTACTTCCAGGCAATGGAAATTCCTTTGCTCAAGGGACGGCTATTCAACGATCATGACGTGCCGGCAAATCCCGGAGTCGCTATCGTTGACAGCCACATGGCCGAGCAACTCTGGCCGGGTCAGGACGCCGTGGGCAAGCGCTTCCATATCGGCGGCATCGACGACACCAAAGCTCCATGGATTACCGTGGTAGGAGTGGTTGGCCAGGTGAAGCAATACACGCTGGACTCCGACTCACGCATCGCGTTTTATCTGCCTCATACGCAGTATCCGGTTCGCGCCATGAACGTAGTCCTCCGCAGCAATGCCGATCCCACCGCGCTCGCTGCAGCAGTCCGTCAGCAGATTCACGAAATCGACAGCGACCTACCGCTCTACAACGTCGTGACCATGGAGCATCGTGTAGCCTTGTCGCTGGCGCGCCGGCGCTTCGCCATGCTGCTGCTCGGCTGCTTCGCCTTCATCTCGCTGGTGCTGGCGGCAATCGGCATCTACGGTGTGCTCGCCTACCTCGTCAGCCAGGGCACACGCGAGATTGGCATTCGCATGGCCCTCGGCGCTACGCGCAACGCCATCGTCGGCCTGGTAGTGAGCAAGGGAATTGTTCTTGCTTCAGGCGGCGTGTTGATCGGGATTGCCGGAGCCTTGCTGCTAACGCGGCTGATGCGAAGCCTGCTCTTCGGCATCGGCCCCACCGACGCAGTGACGTTCTGCTCAATTCCGCTCCTGCTGTTGGCGATCTCGCTGAGCGCGACGTCCGTTCCCGCACGTCGAGCCGCGCAAGTCGATCCGGCCGAGTGCCTGCGATACGACTAGCCCGAACCCAGGCCGTCTCTGCTCTGGGCGGCCGTCACAAGACGCGGCTTACGGAGTAGTAGCGCTGCGGGCCTCTTGCTTGCCTTGTCGCGAAAGTGTGTCTGAAATCTCTGCGGCGATTTCGGCATTTACTTCCGCTCCCAGTAACAGCATCATTCCAGTCACATAAAACCACAGTAGCAGGATCATCACAGCGCCAAGCGATCCGTAGGTTGCCGTGTAGGAGTGTGAAAAGTGCAGGTACAAACGAAGCGCCACCGAGGCCAAAACCCAGGTAGTGATGCCGACCAGAGCGCCGGGCGTGATCCAGCGCCAGCGCGGTCGCGGAATGTCGGGACAGAAGTAATACGTAAACGAGAACACCACGGCGACAAAACAGAAGGCGATCGCCAGTTGCACAATCTTCCAACTCCAGACGGCAATCGGGCCTAGAGCAACCCGGCTGGCGACAAAATTCACCACCGTGTCTCCGCAGAGGATGACTGCCAGCGCCACCAGCACCAGCAGGCCGCAGACGATGGTGGCTACAATTGCTATGCCGTAAATCTTCCAGATCGGGCGCGACTCCTTGACGTTATAGACGGCGTTCAAGGTATCTTCCAGCGCGCGCATGCCTGCGGTGGCCGACCATAGCGCGGCGATAAGTCCGAAGCTGATCTTGCCTCCGCCGCTGGTCTCGATGGTGTGCTCCAGTGTTCTCGCGACCAGCTCGAAAACCGCGCGCGGCATAATGGTCGAGAGATAGGTGATCAGGGTGTCGTGGAGTCGCGAGCCCGATCCAGCGAGCAGTCCCATCACCGACGTCAGACAGATGAGCGCGGGAAAGAGCGCCAGGAAAAAGTAGTAGGCCAACTGCGCCGAACGGTTGAAGATGTCGTCGTCATTGAGTGAGTGCCAGAGACGCACGACAAGCTCCCGCCGTGACAAGCCGCCGAGCTTCCACGGCGACATTGCCTTTCGGTCCGGACTCGATTGCTGTTGCAGGTCTGCCATCTATGCGACACCGAATGCTAACACTGCTGGACTTAACCCGGATGGGTGGAACACCCTTCAGGCGTGCCGTTAGCATCTGCTTCGGATTGTCATCCCGACCGAGGCCTTCAGGCCGAGTGGAGGGGCCTGCTTCGCCGCAGCCGAAGGGGTGCCGTCGGCTAAAGGCCTAAGGGCCCGCTCTACCCGAACAATCGGTCCGGTAGAGTTTTCCGCGGCATCTGCTGGCGTGCTCCACCCAGATTACCTCTGCACAATTTCATCCTCGGCCCAATCGCTCCTGCCCTGAGCGCTGCTGGCGAGGACAACAGCGCCGCTGCTACACTGCGCCTATGCTCGCTCCTTACGCCGTCCGCGCCGAAGACTCGCGTGGCCGCCGCTTTCCCGAGCCGCCCCACCCCTACCGTAATCCATTTCAGCGGGACCGCGACCGTGTTATCCATGCCCGGGCATTTCGCCGGCTGGAGAATAAGACGCAAGTCTTTACCCGTCGCTACTCCGACCACTTTCGCACTCGCCTGACGCACACCATGGAGGTAGCGCAGATCTCGCGCACCATCGCCGCGCAGCTGAACCTGAACGTCGATTTAGTGGAAGCTTTGGCCTTGGTGCATGACATTGGGCATCCGCCCTTCGGGCATGCCGGCGAGCGCACGCTGGACTTGCTGATGCGACAGCACGGCGAATTTTTCGACCACAACCTGCAGGCGCTGCGCACGGTGGAGGAGATGGAGCTTCGCTATGCGGAGTTTCACGGGCTGAACCTGACCTTCGAAGTGCGCGAAGGCATCATCAAACACTCCCACGACTACAGCGCGGCGCAGCATCCGGAGCTGGCCGAGTACCTGCTCGATTTGCGGCCTCCGCTGGAGGCGCAGCTCATCGACCTGACCGACGAGATCGCCTACAACACCGCCGACATGGACGATGGATTCGAAGCCAAGCTGTTGAAGCTGCCACAGATTCGCGAGCGGGTGCCGGTCTTCGAGCGCTACTACGTTGCTGCCGAGACGAAATATCCCGACGCCCCTGAAAAACTGAAGTTCAACGAGGCACTGAAGCGAATGCTGGACCGCTTCGTTACCGACTTGATCGAGAATACGCAGCGACAAGTAGAGCAGGCGGGAGTAAAGACGCTCGACGAGCTGCGCCGCTATCCCGAGAGGCTGGCGGCTTTCAGCCCTGACGTGGAACTGGAGCGGCGCCAGGCCAAGGCGTTCCTTTCAGAAGCGCTTTACAACATCAAGCAGTTGGATCCGGAGAAACGTCAGGCGGAGAAGGTTATCACCGATGTGTTCGAGCATCTGATAGCGCATCCTGAAGCCATGCCTCACCTTTACCAGGAGCGCGCCGGGAATGAGAAGCTGGCGCGCGTGGTATGCGATTACATCGGAGGCATGACGGACCACTACATCGAGGATCTGCGCAAGAAGCTGGCGTCGGCGCGGAAGACCGAAGGCTGACGTGACAGAGGCGCAGCCGAAGCTGCGCCTGAAGGTCGCATGCTGACCGCTATTTCTTGTTGACCGCCTTCTTCAATTCGAGTCCGGGAGTGAACTTCACCACCCGCTTTGCCGGAATCTTAAGCGCGCTTCCGGTCTGCGGATTCCGTCCATTGCGTGCCTTGCGCTGAGAAACAGAGAAGGTGCCGAAGCCTACCAGGGTTACTCGGCTGCCTTTCTTCAGTGCGCTGGTGGCCACATCAATGATGGTGTCAATTGCGCCGCCGGCGGCGGTTTTGGTGATGCCGTGAGCTGCCGCGATTTTCTCGACCAGGTCCCCCTTGTTCATGAATCGCTCCTCGTCAGGTGGCTACCTGAATGTGAGGGATTATTAACTTGCGAACCGAGGTGGAAGTCAAGAAAGAAGTGAGGAGAGCAGGATTCAGGCGATAGAGGACTGGGGCTACGGGCTTCTCTCCCGCCACCGATCAGTGTCCCCCACCACCCGTCAGCTCCCTTACGATCGAATTCACAAACTGCTTGGCATCGCCGAACAGCATCAGATTGTTGTCCAGGTAGTACAAAGGATTGTCGATGCCGGCGAAGCCAGGGCTCATACTGCGCTTGATCACCATAACCGTCCGCGCCTTATCCACATCCAGAATCGGCATGCCGTAGATTGGACTGCTGGCGTCGGTTCTGGCCGCCGGATTGGTCACATCATTGGCGCCGATAATCAGTGCGACATCCGTCTGCGGCAGCTCGCCATTGATCTCATCCATATCCAGCAGCTTGTCATACGGAATGTCGGCCTCGGCCAGCAGCACATTCATGTGGCCCGGCATGCGTCCGGCGACCGGATGGATGCCGAAGCGCACGTCAATGCCACGCTTGCTGAGAGCGTCATAAAGCTCGCGGACCTTGTGCTGCGCCTGCGCCACGGCCATGCCATAGCCCGGCACGATGACTACTTTGTTCGCCGCCGACAGGATCGCCGCAGCCTCCTCCGGCGTAGCGCTGCGCACGTTGCGCTGTTCCACCGTACCGGCCGCCGCCGGTTGCACCTGTCCGAAAGCGCCAAACAGCACATTGGTGAAGGAGCGGTTCATAGCCTTCGACATGTTGACCGACAGGATGAAGCCCGACGCGCCGTCCAGCGAGCCTGCGACGATCAGCAGCTTGCTGTTCAGCACGAAGCCCATGGCAGCCGCCGACAATCCTGCATAAGAGTTCAGCAGCGAGATCACCGTCGGCATATCGGCGCCGCCGATTGGGATGATCATCATGACTCCGAAGACAAGCGAGATGCCGACCATGATGGGGTACAGCTGCGTATTTCCAGGATCCCGCACCAGCATCACCGCAATCACGACCGCGATCGCCAGCATCCCCAGGTTGACGAAATTCTGGCCTTTGTAGGTGATCGGGCGCTGCGGCAGCACCTCCTGAAGTTTTCCCGCAGCCATCAAGCTGCCGGTAAAGGTCAGCCCTCCAAGAATCACTTCCAGCGACAACACGGACATGACGAATGTGGGAACGTGCGGCGTGCGCAGATAGAACTCGGCGGTGCCGACCAGCGTGACGCACAACGCGCCAAACGCGTGGCTGAGCGCAGTCCGCTGCGGCACAGCGGTCATCTGCACATTGCCTAGCGGCACGCCGATAATGGCGCCCAGCACCAGCGCAATGGCAATCCACTTGTAATCGACAATCCCGTTGTACAGTAGCGTGCCGATGATCGCCAGCAGCATGCCAACTTCACCTGCCCATACGCCGCGGCGCGCTGTCGCCGGAGAACTGAGCCATTTCAGCGACAGGATGAAGAGGACGACAGCGATGATGTACGTCACTTCAATCAGCTGCGATTGTGGAATCATGGTTTCTGCGTCCGGCTGGATTTGAACATCTTCAGCATGCGGTCGGTGATGATGAAACCACCAACGATATTGCTGGTCGCGGCCACAATCGCGATTGTCCCAAGAATCAGGGACAGCGTAGTTTTGCGCTCACCCGCAAGAATGATTGCGCCGACGACAGCGATTGCGTCCAGCGCGTTGGTCAGCGACATCAGCGGCGTGTGCAGCAGAGGCGATACCTTGCGTATCACCTCAAAGCCGATGAAGGCCGCGAGAATAAATACATAGAGGCTGCTGAAAAGATCGACGGTAACCACTAACTGGCCTCCTTGCCGGCGGCTTCCAGTGCCGGCAGTCCAAAGAACTCGCGCAACCGGACGTTCACGATTTCTCCGCCGTGCGTTGCCAAGGTGCCGCGTGTAATTTCGTCGTCGAGATTCATCTGCATCGTGCCGTCCTTCACCAGATGGAGGAGGAAGTTGTTGAGGTTTTTGGCGTACATCTGGCTGGCGTGGTAGGGAACGCTGCTGGCGATGTTGATCGTGCCAACGATGGTCACCCCATTCACGGCAATGATCCGGTCCGATTGCGTCAGTTCGCAGTTGCCCCCGCGTTCGGCCGCTAGATCGACAATGACCGATCCGGGCGCCATGCCCGCCACCATCTCTTTGGTCACCAGGACCGGCGACTTCTTGCCGGGCACGACCGCAGTGGTGATAACCACATCGCTTTCCGCCACGACTTTGCCCAGCAGTTCGCGCTGCCGCTGGTAGAACGACTCATCCTGCGCCTTGGCATAGCCGCCAGCGTCCTGTGCGTCTGCCACTTCCAACGGAAGCTCGACAAACCGTCCACCGAGACTTTGCACCTGCTCCTTCACCGCAGGCCGCAAATCATAGGCGGAAACCACGGCACCCAGGCGGCGCGCCGTAGCGATAGCCTGCAGCCCTGCCACGCCTGCGCCAATTACCAGCACGCGCGACGGCGTGATGGTTCCGGCAGCGGTAGTGAGCATAGGGAAGATCCGAGGCAGCTTGTCCGCGCCAATCAACACGGCTTTGTAGCCGGAGATGGTGCCCATCGAAGAAAGCGCGTCCATGCTCTGCGCGCGCGTGATTCGCGGCATGAGTTCAACGGAGAACGACGTGACACCCGCCGCTGCGATCTCCTGCAAGGTGTGGACATCTCCCAGCGGCCGCAGGAAGCCGATCAGCACCTGTCCGCGCCTGAGCAGCGGCACGTCAGCTCGGCCGGTCCGATCATTGGAACCGTAGGACAGGACCTGCACGATGATGTCCGCCGTGCCAAAGACATCCGCGCGCGTAGCCAGAACCTTGGCGCCCTTCTCTGTATAAAGACTGTCGGGATAGCCGGCTTCCACTCCGGCGCCCGCCTCGATGACAACTTCCAGACCCGCCTTGGCAAGATTGGGGACAACGCCAGGCACGAGAGCCACACGACGCTCCCCCGGATAGCTTTCCCGGGGAACACCGACGATCATAGGGCCTCCTTGCACCGTCTCGAACCTGTTTAGCTCTAAGAAGTGCGGTGAGCGGAAAAAAGCATTCTACGCAGCGTGCGGCGAAAGTCCAGCAGTGTCTGCAAGATGAACCCTGTGGCATAACGGTACGACCCGTGAAAGGCATCCGCTGAGACGGCAACTCCGTCCTAAGAGAGAAGAAGTCACACCTCGTGCCCAACTCGGTACCCTGAGAGTGGCTGGCGGATAAGTGAAAATTGGTAGTTCCAAAATGGAGGAGGGTTAAAGTATTCGGGTGTAGCACTTTAGCTCTAAGGTTCCATATTTTGGGTTTCTCCGCCGTGTTATTTCGGCCTGAGTTGTGGCTAAAATACAACACCTCGCACCAGCTTCAAACCTATAATCTGTTGTATGCGCTGCTCTTAAGTCTTCAATTTGATCTACGAACGTACAATCCGTAATTCAGTAGAATGCAGCGGCGTCGGCCTCCACAGCGGGGCTCCCTGTAATCTTCATATCCTCCCCGCTCCCGCAGGAACCGGCATCGTCTTCCGCCGCACCGATCTCGAAAACTTCGAAGTCGAAGCCATCAGCCGAAACGTCGCCAAGGTGAGTTACGCCACCTCTCTGATGAAGAAGGGCGTGCTTATCTCCACCACCGAACACCTGCTGTCTGCCTTCATCGGCATGGGCGTCGATAACGCCATCGTGGAGCTCGACAATCTTGAGGTCCCCATCCTCGACGGCAGCGCCCTGCCGTTCGTCGAGATGATCACCTCTGCGGGCGTTCGCCAGCAGCGCCGCAAGCGCACATATCTGAAGATCCTGCGTCCGTACGAACTGCAGGAGGGCGACAAGTTTATCGGCGTCTATCCCGCCGAACGCTACTCCGTGAGCTATGCCATCGACTTCCCGCACCCGCTGATTGGCAGCGAGATCTTCCAGGTCGAGCTTTCCAATGGCAGCTACGTGAGCGATATCGCCGCGGCGCGCACCTTTGGCTTCATCGAACAGCAGAATGCGATGTTGAATATGGGTCTGATCCGTGGCGCCTCGCGTGACAACTGCGTGGTCCTGACGCGCACCGGCATCGACAACCCTCCGCTGCGCTTTCCCGATGAGTTCGTGCGCCATAAGGTGCTCGACCTGATCGGCGACCTGGCATTGTTCGGCAAGCGCATTCTCGGATACGTGAAAGCTGATCGAGCGGGTCACGCGCTGCATACCGCAATCGTCTCGCGCATCCTGCGCGACCAGAGCTACGCCGAAGAGATTACGCTCAGCGAAGAGGCCATTGCCCACTGGCCGGCCGAGCATCTTGCCGTGGCGGACTAGTCGCTCAACGCGCAATTCCCATTGCTCTCTGGCAGCCGTCTTAATTCCATCAGTACAATTTTTTGTTTGGGATCGAGGTGTGACCCACGTCCTGTGCCTCCCTGGGCAGGGATGAGGGAGGCGCAACTATGCCTTGGCGACCGGACGGGGTCAGGCCGACATGGCTCTGCGAGTGGTTTTGCTTTCTCGGATGGAAGAAACACCTCTGCGCAAGTTGAGCCAGCCGTTTTCCTGGAGCAACCGGAACAGGTCGTACGTATACGGAATTTCGCCGGTGATGATCTCCTCCTTGCCTTGGTCATCGATGACCGCGAAGGCGACCTGCACCGGTTCGTCCGCTGAATTCTGCTTAGTAAAGTGAACCAGTTTTACGTTGAGAGTTTCTTGCTCTTGTGACTGAATTGGCATTGATTCTCTCCGTCCCTTAGTTGGGGACAGTTTCAACGCTACGAAGAAAACAGAGCGCATTCAACCCATATCCAACGTCCAAGCTGGAAATTTTGTTTGCCGTGGTAAGAATTTCCGCCAAAGCAATTTCACACGCAGAATTTTGTCGAAGTAGAAACCCTTGATGGCATGAATTCGCCAAACAGCTCAGCGTGACGTTCTCGCATTGAACCTTTCAGTCTACTTTCCCTGGCCGACGCTCCAGCTAATATGAACTCGTGGAGAAAACCGTCTACCTGTCTTTGGGCTCCAACCTCGGCAACCGCGAAGCCAATCTGCGCGCCGCGATCGAAGAACTCAGTCAACTTGGCGAGATGGTCGCAGTGTCTTCTTTCTATGAGACGGAGCCGGTGGACTTCACCTCACAACCGTGGTTCCTGAACTGCGCGGTCCAGATTCGCACCGAACTCATGCCGGAGCTTTTTTTGTCGAAGATACAAATGATCGAACAGCAGATGGGCCGGAGGCGCATTCAGCCCAAGGGCCCGCGCAATATCGATATCGACATCCTGCTCTTTGGCGATTTGGTGATCGGCACGCCTGAGCTCCAGATACCGCATCCGGCAATGCAGCAGCGCCGATTCGTTCTCGAGCCGCTGGCCGAGATCGCGCCCGAGGTGCGGCATCCGGTGTTGATGAAAACGGTGCGCGAACTGCTGTTGTCGCTGCCACCTGATGCCGGAACGGTGAAGAAGGCGTCTAACGATCTAGCGATCTAAGCGTTGTCGGGAAAGGTGCTGGTGAAAGCGCAGACGAAAAAATGGGTCATGCTGGGCTGCGGCTGGGCCTTTCTGCTGCTGGGCTTCGTCGGTCTCATTCTGCCGATTCTGCCGGGAGTTCCGTTCCTGATTCTCGGACTGTTGATCCTGTCCACCGAATATCTGTGGGCCAGCAATATCCTGACTAAGCTGACGGCGCGCTTTCCCAGCTTCGCTCGCCATCTCGAGTACGCAACCCAGAAGGCTCGGCGTTGGACCGGCGATTCCGAGCCGGAATCCGAATAGTCGTCTCATCCCTTTGCCTCACATGAAGACACAGTTCTTGGAGATGAAGGTTTGAGATCAGGAACGCTGCGAGCCCGAAGGGCGGCATTTGTGTTAGCCCCGGGCGTAAGCCCGGGGTAAGCTCTTTTCGTCGACCTGGAAGATTCCGAACGTGTTTCCCTCCGTGTCGAGGAAATATCCCTGCCAGCATTTGCCGGGAATCGGGAATTTGGGCATCGCGACAATTCCGCTCAGGCTGAGAATCTTCTCGGCCGTTGCATCGAAGTTCGAGACCTCCATCGAGCAGACATAGGCGTTCGTGCCCTGTTCCGACGCGGGCCTCTTCACCGGGGGTTTAAGCAGGCCGCCAGGAGAGCTGGCCGTCTGGATCTGCCAATATTCAATGGGGAGGCCTTTGACCTCGGAAAACTTCCAGCCAAAGACTTCCGAGTAAAAGCGCACGGTGCGCGCTGCGTCTTCTACCTGTATTTCAAAGTAACCGGGTCCGGGATTCATCATCAAGCTCCTCTTAGATTCGTTGCAACTCCGCCACCGTCCGCTCGTTCTCAACATTGCCGGTGTTGAGCGTGCTCTTCGGCTCCAGCAGCATGATGTGCGTTTCTTCGTCGGCCGAAGGAAAGTGCTCGACACCATGAGGAATAATGATGAACTCGCCCGGACGAATCACCTCTTCGCGCTCGACTCCGTTCTCGCGAATCTTCATCCGCAGCTCGCCCTTCACCACGAAGAACAGCTCGTCTTCGACATCATGATGATGCCACATGAAATCACCCTGCAGCTTTACCAGTTTGACGAACGAGTCATTGAGCTCGCCAACAATTTTGGGACTGTAATGCTCTGAAAACAGTGAGAATTTGTGCGCCATATTGACTTTTTCCAAACGGCACCTCCATGTTGGATCAGATGACGCCAAAGGTATGGCGGACCCGCCGTTCGGCAGTCCATTTCTGGGACGAATCGCCACTTCTGTGATTTTCGTCACAGCCAGATGTTCGGTCCATTCGGCAAACTTAAGGCATGTTTATGGACCGCTTTGCCATCATCAATAATCGCAAGCGCGCCATTATCGCGCTCATTCATTCCGTCTTCTTCTTCGGAGTCGCGGCGGTACAGTTGACCCTCTCGCACGCCCGACCCTACACCCTGCACGGCGAAAAGGTAGTTGCCGGGACCGTCCTGCTGATCATCTACGTGATTGTGACCACGGTGCTGTTGATCCTGCTGCGCTTCTCGAGTTGCGCGAAGGAACGGCTATACTTCGCCTTCTGCTGCAGCCAGCGCCGCCTTCGGCCTGGTCAGGATCCTGCTCGGCGATCCCGTGCTGCACGCCAACGTTCTGCGCGTCTTGCTACTGTTCTGCGCGGTGATTATCGGCACCGGAATTCTGCGCACACATTCCTCTGCGGCGCTCCTTCACGAAACCGAAATGTAATTGTCGTCAGCCGGCGCTTATCTGCCGAATCCTCGGCAAGTCGCTAGGGCGGATCGCCGCCAAATCTCGATAGCCAGAACTAAAATGCCGCTGCGCCCGCCTCGGCCACCGCGTGGTCCTGCTCCCCCGAGCCGCCACTAACGCCGATAGCTCCCACTACTTTTCCATCACGCTTCAACGGAATGCCGCCGGCGAAGATCATGATCCTTCCATGGTTGGAAACATGAATGCCGAAAAACTGGCCGCCCGACTGGGAATGAGTCGCCAGGTCTTTCGTGGCGATGTCGAAGGCGCGCGAGGTGAACGCCTTGTTGATCGAGATATCGATGCTGCCCATCCACGCGCCGTCCATGCGAACGTGCGAAACCAGGTTGCCGCCTTCATCGGCAACCGCAATGTTCATCGGCTGTCCGATTTCCTGCGCCTTTTTCTCCGCTGCAGCAATGACGCGGCGCGCATCTGCCAGATTTACTCCTGCCATGAATCCTCCAAGGATTTGAAATAAAGCGTTAGATGTTGAACTGCAGGCGCGGTTTCGCCAAATCGTCGAACTTCGTTACTTCGCGAACTGCCGCATGAGATCAGCTGAACCCGAAAAGGCTGTACATCAACACACCGAGCACAACCAGCGTGATCGCGACGTACAGATAGTCGCGCTCAAAGACGAAGGCGATGGCGGAAAACAGCACTCGTGCCACCGGCGTCGCGATCAGCAGCAGCAACCCAAACTGGATGATGGCGCGCGCGCTCAGGTGCATTACGCCCTGGAATATCTCTACCGGACTCTTCAAGCTCTCCGGCTCGCCGTGAAACGCGGAATAGTTGGGGATCTCGTGTCCGTATCGCGAGAGGTACAGCAGGCCACCGAACAGCACGACCGAAGCGGCAATGATCACGCCGGTGCGCAGCAGCACGCCCACGATGATCTCGATGCGGAGATCATTCCAGCCGCCGGGTTGTTCTACCTGAACCGACTCGTCGCTCATATCCGTCCGGCCACTCCGTTGTAGATCATTTCGATTCCTAGCGCGACAATGACGACCGCAAACAAATACCGCAACGCTTTGACTCTAGCCTTTACCAGCACTCGCGCGCCGACCATGGAGCCGGCGAGCACGCCCAGCATCACCGGCATGGTAATTCCGGGAGCGATGTAGCCGCGGCTGAGGTACAAGCCAGCGCTGGCGGCGGCCGTGACGCCGATCATGAAATTGCTGGTAGTCGTAGAGACCTTGAACGGAATCTTCATTGCCTGGTCCATCGCCAGGACCTTCACCGCTCCCGAACCTATACCCAGCAAGCCGGAGAGCACCCCCGCGCCAAACATCAGCCCGTACCCGGCGGGAACGCCGGTCACCGCGTACGCTTGTTTTCCTTGAGGAGTCGGGTAAGTGCCGTTCAGCCGCAGTTTGTCAGCCAGCTTTGAGGATTGCATGTGAGGTCCGTGCTCCTCGCGGTGCCGGCTGGAAAGATAAGCCGAGTAGAGAAGCACCAGGCCAAAGACAATCGCGATAGCACTTGTGGGAACGTGCAAGGCAATGGCTGCGCCAACAACCGCGCCCACGGTCGTGGCCGTCTCCAGAAACATGCCAATGCGGATATTCGAGAAGCCTTCGCGAACATAAGCCGCCGCCGCTCCCGACGAAGTAGCGATCACCGACACCAGCGAGGCGCCGATCGCATAACGAATATCGACGTGGAACAGCAGGGCCAGCATCGGCACCACGACCACACCGCCGCCCAATCCCGTAAGCGCTCCGAGAAAGCCGGCGAGGAACGAACCGAGCGCGACCAATCCACTGAATTCGAGAACATTCATAGTGAGTGCACGACGGGGATACGCGTTCGCGTTAACAGCACAGGCTCAGCTCGAAGGTTACGAGCGGAACGTTTAAGGATTGTAAATGGCAGAGAAGCCTTTCTTGTTTGTCTGCCTTCCTCGGCTCGGTGCAGCTCTGGATTTTAGCGGCGGAAAACGATAGCTTAGAGATACGGCGCGGTACCCAAGTGGTAAGGGAGAGGTCTGCAAAACCTTTATGCGTGGGTTCGATTCCCACCCGCGCCTCCAGCCTTTAACCCTGTTCCGTTCTTTTTGCTGCAGGTCAGTCCAAAGCCACGTTCGTTCCAATTTAGGTAAAATCCGCGACATGGGAGCTCGCATTTTTCTGCGAACGGGTTGACCACACAGTGCAAGCGTGTGGCTCTTGCCTACAGACAATAGAAAGCGGCCACCGAAATTATTGTTTCGTCTTGGCTGCTTTCAGGCGCGCGTCATTCTCGCGCTTGATGGATTGAACTACCGCGGTGACGCCGTTTCCGTAGAGCGCGGAGGTCCATTGCGGATTCGTCCACGCTTTGCGCTCCAGGATGGCGTTGCGATAGTGACCGAGGGCAATCTCAGGCTGTCGCGCTTGCCATTCCGTGACGGCCAGGCCCATCAGCGACTCGGCTTGGGTCCAGCGATCCGGATCCGCACTCGGCGCATAGAAGCGTTGCTGAGCGCTCTCATATTTCTTCTGCGCCTCCAGCACCCACCCCAACGCCGTGTTCAGCCATGAGATCTGTGCGCGCTGCTCGACCGCCGACGACAACAATGCAGCCGCGGTATCCAGATCGCCTGCGCGGAAGTACCACCAGCCCAGGCGGCCCTGCAGCAGCGGTGTATCGTCCTTCTCGTTGCTCGCCAGGTACGCGGCGACCGACTTAGCGGCATCGGTGTCGCCCGCCATCAGTTTCAGGCCGACCTGCTCCACCGTGATCGAGTCGCTCGCACGAACTTCCGGCGGGACCGATTCGATCCACGACGTGTACTCAGCCGCTGCCTGTTGCGGATTTAGGGACGCCGACAGTGAAAGCGCGTACTGGCGGGCAATCGCGTCCTGCTTGGGATTGAGGTCGAGCGACTTCCGATACTGTTGCGCGGCGCCGCCGAAGATCGGCTTTCTCAAAGGCTACGTTCGCCAGCACATTGAACGCCGGGTAGTAGTCCGCGTGCATGGCGAGCGATTCGCTGGCTTTCGTGGCAGCCTTCTCGAATTCGCCTTGATTGAACAGACTTGCTGCTTCGTCGGCACGCAACAGGTAGGCGACCTGGAGTGGCTGCTGCTTCTGCTCCGGCCAGTGCTCGGAAGCGATGAGTTGCTGTATCTGCGCAATGCGCTCCTCCGCCGGCGGATGCGAGCGGAAGTATTCTTCCAGCGTTTGCAGTACCACGGCGTTGGCGATATGGCCTGGCAGTTCCACCACCAGCGGCTGACGGCGGCCACGGCTGGCGTATTGCTGCCACTGTTCCTGGAGCTTCTGGAAGCGCTGGAACATGCTGATCGCGCCCTCGGCTGAGAACCCGGAGGCCACTGCGAGCTTCGTGCCTTCGCGGTCGGCCTGCAACTCCTGCTCCTTGCTGTAGCCGGTCTGGAAGAGCTCGATCGGAATCGCCGCAACCTCACCCATGGGCAGCTTCTTCAAGCGGACTTCGATCTGCACGCGCTCGGCGCAATGTCCCAACTCGACGTGCTCGACCTCATGGCCGAGAACGTTGGCGAGCTCATCCTCCGTGTCCATCAGGTTCAGCAGGCCCTTGCCGATAAAGATATGTCCGCCGGGCAGGGCGAAGGCGTTGACCAGGTCGTCGTCCGGCAGATAGTGGAACTTGTACGGCAGATTTCGATGCGCGTGCGCGGCCAGCTTCGCTCCGACCCGGCTGACGTAGGCCGATATTATGCGAACTTCCTGGTCGTCCTTCTTGTTGAGGCTATCGAGAAACGCCTGCGCCATTTGATCGCCGGCCTTGATCTCTTCGGCGTCGGAAATTCGGGTGAGCGAAACCGGCACGCGCGTGAGCTCGTGTTCGGTGTCGGCGACGAAGTAGAGGATCGGCGCAGGCGAGACCTCGGCTTTCACCGCGCGATGCTCGCTGACGATGACGGCGCCCACGGCCAGCGCAAGAATCAATCCGAAGATGATCTTGAGTTTCATAGATATCTCCGAATCTTTTCGCCGTAGCGCGTGTACAGGAACGACACCAGCAGCAACGCCAATCCCATGCAAATGAATGTCAAGTAACGGTCGCGAGGATTGAGCTCCCAGACATCGACGACGATGATCTTGCCGACGCCCAGCAGCAGCAAGCCAAGCCCCGCCAGTCGGAAGCTGCGTTCTCCCACCCACAGCGCGAAGAGGAATACCAGGACGCCAAGCCCGCTCCAGCCGACGGTGATCAGGCCGCGGCGCATTTCGACGGCGAGCAGCGCGACAACCAAACCGAGCGGCAGGAAGAAGAAGAGCTGCTCCGGACGATAGACAATCCAGCGCAGCAATCGCAAGACTGAGCCTGAGTCGGCTGGCGCTTCCGTCTTGCGCAGCCGGAAGGCGAACCACAAGCCTGCGAACAACAGGACCGCCGTCGCGCCCGTGCAGATCGCTCGGCTGTGCCACAGAGGTCCGGGCAGGTACGAGCGCTCATACAGGTTGTGCAGCGCAGCGCGGAAGGTTGCGATCACGGCGAAGAACAGTGCCTGCTGCAGAAACAGCTCCCGCGCGCTTCTCCAGGCAATGACGAGCAGCACGAGCGCGCATGCCGCCCAGGCTGCGGCTACCCAGTCTAGATCGAGTTCAAAGCGTAGCAGAGCGGCGAGAGCGATGGCGCCGCACCATGCCGCGAGAGACGCAACACGGAAGCGCCGCTCCAGAACCGGCGGTTCCGTCATAGTCGTGACGCGCTCGAAGACGTAATAGAGCGCGAGCACCACCGGCAGAACGGTGTACAGCTTCGGACTGATGGCTCCGCCGGGAGTGGAGAGCGCATTCAGGTTGACGAAGAAGATCGCGCCGAAGGCCAGCGCCAGCGACAGGTAGCCTTGTACGCGCAGATCGGTGAGCTTCAGACTGAATCCGGCTTCCAGCAGCACCAGCCCAAGCACCACCCACGCAGGCGAAACACTTGCCGCACGCAGCGCATAGCCGGCCAGCAGGATGAGCAGCAGAGAAGCCAGCCAGCGATAGGCAACCGGAAGCCAGCGCTCCACACGCGGCCACGATGCTGACGATGCGGAACTCCAGCGCGATGCCACATAAAAGATCGCGCCGATCACGCTGACCGTGACCAGCCGTTGGCTGATGGGTCCCCAGCGTGCAGTGCTCAGCAGGTTGGTGCTGATACAGGCGAGGAAGGCGCTGGCGAAGAAGAAGTGCGCCTCAAAGGGTAGCTGCTCCAGATTCAGTCTTGCGCCGACAAGCAGCAAGACTAGTCCCAGCACCGCCCAGGCAACCGCGGTCTGCGATTGCGGGAAGGCTGCCCACGCGCCGGTGTAGAGCAGAAACGCACCGACGAACGAGAAGCGATGCATCGCCGTGCGATCGATGATGTGGTCGAAGAGCTCGGGCCAGCGCCGTGCTACAACGTGGGAGTTCGCGAAGAAGATCAGCGAAGCGACCAGGCAGAGAATAGCCAGGTGGACATCGCGCGTTCCCGGCATGCCGTTGATGCGCCAGCCGAGAACCGTGCCCGCATCGCCCGACAGAAGATAAATAGGTGTCAGCAGCGACGCGATCATGCCCAGCCGGCGGAACAGAATCTCGCGAGCGAAGACGCCGGCCAGGATGAGTGTCTCGGCTTCCAGCAGCCAGACCACGTCAAGCCGTGCGCCGGTGTAGCGGAACGGAATCGCAGCGACGAGCAGCGTGACGCCGATGGTGGCCAGGATGAGGAAGGCCGTGCGGCGGCGGCGCGTGATCGGCAGCAGCGCCAGCGCGAGTTCCACTGCTCCGATCGCCAGCAAAGCCCAGAAGGCCCACTGCGGGTGAATGGACTGATACTTCATCAGGCCGAGCAGGGCGACGGAGTTCAGCAGGGCGGCGATGGTCGAAACCTTCTCCTGGCGCTCATCGCATTTGCGCAGGATGTACGACACGCGGAAGATCGCCCAGTAAAACAGCAGAATGCCGGCGCTGACCGGGAACTCGGGGAATGGGTGCTTGTGGTCGCCCATCGGCTCGATGATGCGGCGAAGCCACCACCAGTGATTCCCGTAAGCCGCGAGAATGCCGAAGATCTCGAGCTCGAACCACTGCATGCGTCCGACGATGACGACCAGGCCGAGCGCTAGGATCGCTCCGCCCGTCAGGCTGTAAACCGTGACCTGGCTGATAGTCAGGGTGGAGAAAGCCAGCAGGAAGGCGAGGCCGGTGACGACTTGCGAGCGATAGCGCAAGGTGTGCGCCACCATCGCCGCGGCGACGACCAGCATGAGCAACAGATCGGGCGCCTGCGAGGTGAAGACGCGCGTCGCCTCGACGTGATACATCGCATAGGCAGTGAAGAAAGTGAGTGCCCATCCGCCGCCGATGCCGGCGCGCCCGAGGATGCGGTATCCCGGCTTGCGTTCCAGGAAGATGCCGCCGGCCAGAAGCGTCAAGCTGACCAGGACGCCGACCAGAACCTTGCCCACCGGTCCTACTTGACGCAATTGGTACGCAAGAAACGAAGCGACGCCGAGGACCACGAGCACGATGCCGATCTTGTTCAGCCAGTTCGAGCCCAGTGCTTCTTCCAGGTCAAGGCCGCCCTTGAGCTTGTCAAACCACGACGGGCCTGGTTGTACGTCGAAGCTCGGCGGCGGAGGTTCGCTGGTGGACGATGGTGCGCGGTAGAGTGCCGCAACGGTTTCCGGCAGTGGTAGGTCGGCGCTCGCGGAAATGGGCTCCGGCTGCGGTTCTTCGAGTGACGGTGGGATCGGTGGAGGCGGAGGCGCTACGTAGGTAGAAGCCGGTTCGACACTCACCTCGACCTTCGGCTCAGATGAGGAGACGGTAGGCTGCGTCGTGCGGCGTGACTGTTCGATTGCTGACTCAAGCTGAAAGACGCGTCGGGTAAGGTCGGCGAGTCGTTGTTCCTGCTCCGCGCGCTCACGTGTTTGTCTGCGCCCCATGGCGATCAGCCAAGGCACGACTACTACGAGAAGCAGCAGTAGTACGAAGATATCCATGAATGTGGCGCGGGAGCGTGCCGATTATCGCACTAACCCGGATTCGAGGCTATTGCTTAATTAGACTGGCGCGCTGATGACGCTCATATCGTCCCGCAATGAAAAACCCCAGGTCTCGAAAGGCGCGAGACCCGGGGCACCCGAATTACGTTGTTGAAGTCTCGACGACGAAAGGCTGTGGTTTAGCGTCTACCGCCGTAGCTCCTACCGCCGCCACCGCTGCGATTGTAGGAACGGTCTTGCGAGTAACGCTGGCTCTCGGTGGCTCCGCGCTGACGCGCCTGCGCATCCTGATTCAGATCGCCGGTTGTTCCTTGCGGCTTCGGCTGTGAGGAGTAGTTGCCGGAACTCCCGGTGGGATGCTGCTGGTTGTAGCTTTGCGTCTTCTGCTGAGCTTGTTGTTGCGTCGGCTTGTTCACATCGTTCCAGCTGCCGTCGTCATACTTCTGCCAGCCGGAGCCGGTGTTCTTGTAGACGTTGCCATCGTGACCGGCGTACATGTCTCCGCTGGAAGTCTTGCCGGCGGCGGTGTTTCCGTTGGCGGTGCTGCACGCCCGCGGCTTTGCCGCCTTGCGAGGTCTGGACCGATCCCGCGGTGCCATAGGCGTTCGACGCATGCTGTGTGTACGCCGTGTTGCCGTTCTTGCTTACGACCGACTGTCCCCACGATCCATAAGCGTTGCCGCCCTGGCGCGTAGCTCCATAGGCTCCGGTGTAGGGGTTGTAGGCCTGTCCGGCGGCACGGTAGCCATAGGCGTTAGAGGCGGAAGCTCCGCGAGCATAGGTTCCAGTGTTGGGGTTGTAGGACGTTCCCCAATGCGCGCTGCCATACGGTCCATAGGCTGCGCCTCCGTAACCATAAGCTCCGGTGTAGGGATTGTAGGTGTGATAGCCGTAGGTCGCGGCGTAGGGATAGTAGTACCCGTGATAAATGTAGGGCGGATAGTAGTAGCCTGTGCCGCTGCACACGATCGCTCCCACCGTCGCGCCCATGATGAATGCGCCCATGTATCCCGCGGTATAGCTGGCCTGCACATTGCCATTGGAATAAACCTGCGTTACATACGTCACGTTGTAGACAGGCGAGCTGGGCGGGATGGTGTAGATGACCTGTGGCACCGTCTGCGCAACCACCCACGGTCCGGATGGAGTGGACGAAAGAAACCACACTCCCTGATAGCACAAATAATATTGCGTGCCGACCTGGATTACTTTGTTGGGCGTGTTGGTGGCATAGAGCATGGTGGTGCCCGTGATCGGCACAAACTGCGGCTGACCGGCGTAGGAGACTTGCACTTCTTTGGCGGCCTCGGCTGCGTTCACCGTAACGGTCGTCGGAATCTGTGCGATCAGCACGGCGTCTTCGGCTTCGGGTGTTCCTGGCACCGACGCCAACACCGCACCCGGTGGGCTCGAGGCAGGAATCTTCGCGAAGTCCGCCGGAAGGCTGTAGGTGGCGAAGGTCCAAGGCCCGCGCAGCGGAGTGCTCGAGGTAAACCAGCGTCCCGAGGTGAGGAAGTAGAACGCACCGGTGGGCGCGTACTTGAAGACCGCAGTGTCGGTGTTCGACGCATAGGACAATTGCGTGCCGGCAATGGCCGTCCACTCCGGACGTCCCTTGAACGTGATGAGCTCGGCAGGAGTCGCGCTGTAATACACGGTGGGAACGGTCGCCGCGCTTCCGGCCGGCGGCGGAATGAATGCCTTCAGGTCGGCGAAGTTCTGGTTCTCCGGCACCTTCGACATCTGCTTGGGCAACTGGCTGGCCGGCATCCAGGTACCTTCCAGGCTGTTAGAGCTGACCCAGCCCTTGCCAGTGAAAAGGTAGTAGGTAGAGGTAGACGGATCGAGGAACAGCGGCCAGTTGGCATTCACCACGAACTGTAGGGTGGAATTGGTGATGGGCGCGGTGGCGGCCGCTCCGTTTACCTGCAGAAGAATCGCCGGACGCATGCTGAGGAAGATCGTCGGCGGATCGTTCTTGACCTGAGCTACGGGCGGAGCCTTCGTCTTCTTCACGCTGGCAGCCAGACGCTCGACCGAGATCGTCATGGTGGCAGAGGGGTTCAGGAAGGTCCGCATCTGCTGTTCCAGTTGCGCCGAGGTGGCCGCATCGAGCGAGGGAAATGAGATGCTGGTGATTTTTGGATCGCTGAGGAAGACGGTGTGGTCGTCCATGTTCACCGTCGAATTCATCTGCACGGTGACCACACCCACGTGACTCTTGCCGCCGGTGGGCGTAAGGGTGAAGGCCATGCGCCCATCCACTTGCTTGAAGTCCTTCCAGTCGTCGACCTGCGGCTGATACAGGACGACCATGCCACCGGGCTTCGAGATGGTGCGAGGCCAGCCTGGATCCTGCGACCAGGCGGTAATTGTCGCCAGGCAGAAAAGAGCGAAGACAAGTGCCGGTTTCAGGAATTTTCCCGACTGGAGTAATTTCCCGCGAACTTGCATGACCTACCGCCTTCCGGACGGACGGCGCCGGGTAGCGTTGCGCATCAAGTGTGTGAGCGTAGAACGCCGCTCGATCAGGTGCCGCCGAGCAAAGCAAAATTGTGAGTAGAAGCGTTGGCAACAATATTACAAGACTGGCTTGAATCCGGCGCGTTTTCTTTCCGTGGGGGAAATCCTGAGCCGTGCGGTCGGAACCGTGAGGCATTTCTAATCTGTTTCAACCCAGCCTGGTAGCTGATCTGCCTATAGAAAGTCTGCCGCCCGCCGATGTAAGAGCGGTTGGAGGAATACCGATGCAGGCGAGTGAGCCGGCCAGTGCAGTGAACGAGCTGTCGATCGAGATGGCCGAAGTTATCCAGGAATTTCTGGTGGAGAGCAATGAGGGGCTGGACCGCTTCGATCGCGACCTGATCGCCCTCGAAAAAGACAAGAACTCGCGCGAGCTGCTGGACAGCATCTTTCGCGCCGTCCACACCATCAAGGGCACCGGCGGAGTGCTGGGCTTTGAGAAGCTGGTGTCGATCTCGCATGTCGGCGAAAGCGTGCTGAGCCGGATGCGCGACGGCGTGCTGGTGCTGTCGCCGGAGATTGCCACGGTGCTGCTGGCCATGGCCGACTCGCTGCGCCGCATGCTGGAAAGCATCGCGGCTGACGCGGCAACGAAGGCGACGACGATTTCTGTGTGCGTGGCGGAACGGCTGAAGTCGCTGTTGCAAGCTGCATCTCCGGCCACGCCGCAGCCTTCACTGCCGCGATTGCGCCGGGCAGCCCGTCCCCGAGCTGGGCGAAATCCTGATCAACGCGCAGACACTGCGAACCGGAGGATGTCGAGAGCGCGGTGCAGTCGCAGGACGAAGGCGATCGCCGGCTGATCGGCGAGATCCTGGTGGCCCAGCGGAGCGGCCGATCCCGAGGCCGTGGCCGAAGGCCTGAAGGTACAAAGCGACTTCCGCGAGATTGCCAGCAACACCATCCGCGTCGACGTCGGCCTGCTCGACAAGCTGATGAACCTGGTGGGCGAGCTGGTGCTGGCGCGCAACCAGATCCTGCAGTTCACCGCCACCCAGCGAAGACAGCACCTTCCTCAGCGCCGCCCAGCGGCTGAACCTGATCACCACCGAGCTGCAGGAAGGCGTGATGAAGACCCGCATGCAGCCGATCGGCAACGTCTGGAGCAAGCTTTCCGCGCGTGGTCCGCGACCTGGCGCTGGCCTGCGGCAAGCAGGTCGACGATCGAGATGGAAGGCGCGGAGACCGAGCTCGACAAGACCATCATCGAGGCCATCAAGGACCCGCTGACCCACATCGTCCGCAACGCCATCGACCACGGCATCGAGACGCCGCGAGCAGCGCGTGCGCCGCCGGCAAGCCGCCCGAAGGGCGCCTGCTGCTGCGCGCCTTCCACGAGGGCGGCCAGGTCAACATCGAGATCTCCGACGACGGCGCCGGCATCGACCTCGAGCGGGTCAAGCAGCGAAGGCCATTGCAGCGCGGGACTGATCACCGCCGAGCAGGCCGCCGCGCATGACCGACCGCGAGCTGCTGAACCTGATCTTCCTGCCCGGCTTCTCGACCGCCGAGACAGGTCAGCAACATCTCCGGCCGCGGCGTCGGCATGGACGTGGTCAAGACCAACATCGAGAAGATCGGCGGCACGGTCGATCTGCAGAGCGCCGGCGGCAAGGGCACGACGCTGAAGATCAAGATCCCGCTGACCCTGGCCATCATCCCCGCGCTGATCGTCACCAGCGGCGGCGACCGCTTCGCCATTCCGCAGGTCAGCCTGCTCGAGCTGGTGCGCTGCGAGGGCGAGCAGGCGGCGCGCGGCATCGAGCACGTTCACGGCGCGCCGGTCTACCGCCTGCGCGGCAACCTGCTGCCGCTGGTCTACCTGAACCGCGAACTGAAGCTGGCGCCTGCGAGCGCGGCCGAACGAGTCGCGTACAACATCGTGGTGCTGCAGGCCGACGACCGGCAGTTCGGCCTGGTGGTGGACGAGATCAACGACACCGAGGAGATCGTGGTCAAGCCGCTGTCGCAAGCAGCTGAAGGTCGGTCTCCTGCTTCGCCGGCGCCACCATCATGGGCGACGGCCAGGTGGCCCTGATCCTCGACGTGCTGGGCCTGGCGCAGATGACCCGGGTGGTCAGCCAGCTGCAGGAGCAGACGAGCGGCGCAGCAGACCGGCAAGTCGCGGCGAGAGCTGGCGCGGCCCGGGAGTCGTGGCTGCTGTTCCGGCTGGGCAGAGCCGGACGCATGGCCATCCCGCTGTCGCTGGTCTCGCGGCTGGAGGAGTTTCCCGCTGCGCAGGTGGAGCGCTTCGCCGGACGCGAGGTGATCCAGTATCGCGAGCAGATCATGCCGCTGGTTCGGCTGAGCGGCGGCTCTCGGCTACGAGCGGCACGAGCGCGGACGAGCTGCTGCAGGTCGTGGTGTACCTCCAGGCAGGGACAGAACATTGGGCTGGTGGTGGACGAGATTCTGGACATCGCCGAACAGTCGGCCGCGATTCAGCAGATCGGCGAGGCCGAAACGCTGAAGGGCGCGGCCGTGATTCAGCAACGGGTGACCGACCTGCTGGATGTGCCCGCCCTGCTGGCGGCGCAGCACCTGGAGTGCGTCAAGGGAGCGCAGGCATGAGTCAGCGACGGCAATTGTGCACGTTTTATCTGCAGGAACTGTTGTTTGGCGTCGAGGTGGAGAAGGTGCAGGAGGTGATCCGCTACCAGGAGATGACGCGGATTCCGCTGTCGCCGCCGGTGATCGCCGGACTGATCAACCTGCGCGGCCAGATCGTGACCGCCATCGATCTGCGTCATCAACTCGATCTGCCGGCCCGCGCCGGCGGCGAGTTGCCGATGAACGTGGTGATTCGCCGGGACGACGGTCCGATCAGCCTGCTGGTCGACGAGATCGGCGACGTGGTGGAGGTCGATGAGCAGTTCTTCGAAGACGCCCCCGACACGCTGCGACTCCCAGGGGCCGCGAGTTCATTCGCGGCGTTTACAAGCTCAAGGAGCAGTTGCTGCTCTTGCTCGATACCGACAAAACCATGACGGTCTTGGGTACCCACCCGGCCTAGAAGCCGACAGACATTCGCAGTCAAAGGAGATTACATGTCACAGGCACACACGGTTGCCGTTCCCCAACTGGAGAACGCCGCAATCGCCACACTCCGCAGCCGGAAAAACGGGCATCAGGCGCAGCCCGACGCCGATGTCGCGGAGACATTCGACCTGATTCCCGCAATGGTCGTCGTGATGGATTGCGAGCACACCATCGTGAACCTTAACCAGGCAGCCATGCGAGCCGCCGGCCGGAAGAAATCAGATTGCGTGGGCGTGAAGTTCTGGGAGCTGTTCGATAACCCGGATTGCCGCGCCGGCACCTGTGCAGCGGCGCAGGCAGTGCGGACGCGCGCGACCTGCGAGGGCTTGGCTCGTGCCAGCGTCAATGGCGAAAGGTCGCGGTGCTGGTGACGGCGGCGCCGCGCTTCGGAGCGGACGGCGAGGTGACCGGGGTAGTGGAAGTGCTGTTCCCGGCGCAGGCCGAGGTGGCGCTGTCCGATGAAATCGAGCGCATCGCGAATGCGGTCAGCGAAGGCAAGCTCGACCAGCGCGTGCCGGAAGAAGCTTCGAGGGCCGCTTCCGGGTGCGGGCACAGCAGTGTGAACCGGATGCTGGATGCCTTCGGACGCGCCGCTGACGGAAGTGAGCCAGGTGCTGCAGCGAATGGCGTGCAATGATCTGTCGCAGCAGGCGGCGGAGAATTTTCCCGGAATCTTTGGCGAGCTTGCCTGCTCGGCGAACCAGGCGCAGGACCGGGTTCGCAATGCCGTGCGGATCGTGAAGAACATCGCAACCGGGGAGATTTCAAGAAAGACCTGGAAGTACTGAGAAACATGGGCCAGCGCTCGGAGCACGACGAATTGGTTCCGGCCTTCATGCACCTGATGCGGGCGATCGACGCCCTGGTCGCCGATGCCGACATGCTGTCGCAGGCGGCGGTGGCGGGCAAGCTGGACGACCCGGGCCGATGCCACCAAGCATGCAAGGCGAGTATCGCAAGCTGGTCGAAGGGATTCAACGCCACGCTGGACGCGGTCATCGGCCCGCTGAAGGTCGCGGCCAAGTATGTGGACCGCATCAGCAAAGGCGATCTGCCGCCGCAGATCACCGACCGCTATAACGGCGACTTCAACGCCATCAAGAACAACCTGAACGAATGCATCGCCTCGTTGACGGGTCTGATGGAAGAGATCCGGCACATGTCGCACGAGCACGATCTCGGCGACATCGATGTGATGATTGACGCCGAGCAAGTTCAACGGCGTCTATCAGGAGGTTGCCCACGGGATCAACCAGATGGTCGGCGGCCACATCAGCGTCAAGAAGAAGGCGATGGCCTGCATCGCCGAGTTCGGCAAAGGCAACTTCGACGCGCCGCTGGAGAAGTTCCCCGGCAAGAAGGCCTTCATCAACGACAACATCGAGCAGCTGCGCTCAAATCTGAAGAAGTTCATCGCCGAGATGACCCGCATGTCGCGACGCCGCACAATGCCGGCGACATCGACGCCGTGATTCCGGTGGAGGACTTCGAAGGCGCCTACCGCACCATGGCCAACGGGGTAAACGACATGGTCGGCGGCCACATCAGCGTCAAGAAGAAGGCCATGGCCTGCATCGCCGAGTTCGGCAAGGGCAACTTCGAAGCGCCGCTGGAGAAGTTCCCGGCAAGAAAGCCTTCATCAACGACACCATCGAACAGGTGCGCGCGCACCTGAAGGCACTGATCGTCGACGCCAACCTGCTGGCCCAGGCGGCAGTCGAAGGCAAGCTTCCACCCGCGCCGACGCCGGCAAGCATGGCGGCGACTTCCGCAAGATCGTCGAAGGCGTCAACGCCACGCTGGACGCCGTCATCGGGCCGCTGAACGTGTCCGCCGACTACGTCGACAAGATCAGCAAAGGCAACATTCCCGCCAGAATCACCGACAACTACAACGGCGACTTCAACACCATCAAGAACAACCTGAACACCTGCATCGACGCGGTGAACGCGCTGGTGGCCGACGCCAACCTGCTGGCCGAGGCGGCAGTCGAAGGCAAGCTCTCCACCCGCGCCGACGCCAGCAAACATGGCGGCGACTTCCGCAAGATCGTCGAAGGCGTGAACGCCACGCTGGACGCGGTCGTCGGACCGTTGCAGGACGTCGGACAAGACACTCGACAAGCTGGCCGGAGGCGATCTCACGGCGCAGGTGGTCACCGAATATGCCGGCGACTTTGGACGGCTGCGGACGGCGGTCAACGCCCTGGCCAACCAGGTGCGCGAGGCCATCCAGCAGATTGGCGCCAATGCCACCGCGCTGGTCTCGGCGGCCGAGGAACTCAACCGGGTCAGCCAGCAGATGAGCGCCAGCGCCGACGAGACGGCCACCCAGGCCAACGTGGTCTCGGCCGCCTCCGAGCAGGTTGCCAACAACGTGCAGACGGTGGCCACCGGGGCCGACGAGATGGGCGCCAGCATCAAGGAGATCGCCAAGAACACCGCCGACGCCACCCGGGTCGCCACCACGGCGGTGAAGTCGGCCGAGACGACCAACGAAACCATCAGCAAGCTGGGCCAGAGCAGCGCCGAGATCGGCCAGGTGATCAAGGTCATCACCTCGATCGCCCAGCAGACCAACCTGCTGGCCCTGAACGCCACCATCGAAGCGGCCCGCGCCGGCGAGGCGGGCAAGGGCTTCGCGGTGGTCGCCAACGAAGTGAAGGAGCTGGCCAAGGAGACCGCCAAGGCGACCGAGGACATCAGCCGCAAGATCGAGGCGATCCAGACCGACACCAAGGGAGCGGTGGAGGCGATCGGGCAGATCGGCAGCGTGATCGTGCAGATCAACGATATCCAGAACACGATCGCCAGCGCGGTCGAGGAGCAGAGCGCGACCACCAACGAGATCAGCCGCAATCTGGCCGAGGCGGCGCGCGGCAGCTCCGAGATCACCAAGAACATTACCGGCGTGGCGGAGGCGGCGCGCAGCACCACGGCCGGCGCAACCGACACCCAGAAGTCGGCACAGTCGCTGGAGCGCATGGCCGCCGAGCTGCAAGGCCTGATCGCGCAGTTCAAGTACTGACGACAGCTGGCCGATGGAGGCTGCGGGAAGTCTTCCTGCAGCCCGCCATGCTTACGGCGGCGGTGACGAGAGGAGTTGGAATGCGCGCCCTGGTGGTGGATGACTCTTCGGCGATGCGGGCGATCCTGAGCATGACCCTGAAGCGGCAGAGGCTTCGAAATTCTGCAGGCCAAGGATGGCCTGGACGCGCTGAACGTACTGGTCGCAGAGCGGAGCGGTCGAGCTGATCCTGATCGACTGGAACATGCCGGGGATGAATGGGCTGGAGCTGCTGCAACGCATTCGCCAGCAACCGCAGTACGCCGGCACGCAGATCCTGATGGTGACCACCGAAACCGGCATGGGCCAGATGGCGGAGGCGCTCTCCGCCGGCGCCAACGAATACATCATGAAGCCGTTCACCCCCGACGTGGTGATGGACAAGTTGCAACTGTTGGGACTATGAGCGAGCCTGCGCGCAAAATTCGCGTTCTGGTGGTCGACGACTCGGTGGTGATGCGCCGGCTGCTGTCGGAGGCGATCGCCTCCGATCCCGAGCTGGAAGTGGCCGGCTATGCGGCCAACGGACAGATCGCGCTGTCGTTGCTGGACCAGGTCGCGCCCGACATCGTGACGCTCGACGTCGAGATGCCGGTGATGGACGGGCTGGCCACGCTTGAAGGCAATTCGCGCCGCCGGCCGCAGGCTGCCCGGTCATCATGTTCAGCACCCTGACCAAGCGCGGAGCGGAGGCCACCATCGATGCGCTGGCCGCTGGGCGCAAGCGATTACGTGGCCAAGCCGGCCGGAGCCGGCAGACTACACCACGGCGCGGGACCGGATCCGCGAGGCCTTGCTGCCCAAGATCAAGGCGCTGTGCCGCAGACCCGTCGGCCGTGCCGCGGCGCGCGGAAGCTCCTCGCTCCGGCCCAGCCGCTGTGCCTTACAAGCGCAAGTCACGGCTGAACCGGTCGAAGTGGTGGCCATTGGGTGTTCGACCGGCGGTCCGAATGCGCTGGCGCAATTGCTGCCCGCCATTCCCGCTGACTTTCCCGCAGCCATCCTGATTGTGCAGCACATGCCGCCGGCCTTCACCCGCTTTCTGGCGCAGCGGCTGAACAGTCTGTGCCAGCTGCCGGTCGAGGAAGCGGAGGCGGGCGCGGAACTGCGGCCGGGAAAAATGTGGGTAGCGCCCGGCGGCAATCACCTGGCGGTCGAACCGGACGGAACGGCTGATGCGGCTCGCGCATCAATCAGGACGCGCCGGAAAATTCCTGCCGGCCTTCGGTGGACGTTCTGTTTCGTTCGGTGGCGCAGGTTTTCGGCAGCCGCGCCCTGGCCGTGGTGCTGACGGGCATGGGGCAGGACGGACTGCGCGGATGCGAAGCGCTGGCCGCAGCCGGGGCGGAGATTGTGGTGCAGGATGAAGCCACGTCGGTGGTGTGGGGCATGCCCGGCTTTGTCGCCCGGGCCGGACTGGCCGATGCGGTGCTGCCGATCGCAGACATCGGCTCGTACATTGTGGATCGGGTGGCGTCGCGGCGGTTGCTCAGCGGCTATCCTTCGCTCGCTCGCTGGCGGTGGCGCGATGAGCCTGGCCACCGTCGAGTTCGACTATCTGCGCACGCTGGTGAAGGACCATACCGCCATCGTTCTGGATGCCGGCAAGGAGTATCTGGCGGAGACGCGCCTGGCTCCGCTGCTCGGCGAACAAAGCTGCTCCTCGGTGCAGGAGTTGCTGGCTGTTGCTGCGGCGGCAGAGTTTCAACGGCCTGCATCGCCAGGTGCTCGATGCCATGACCAACAACGAGACCTGGTTCTTCCGCGACGCGAACTGCTTCGCGGCGCTGACCGGCATGGTGCTGCCGGAGATGATGAAGCGGCGCGCGCGAGCAGCGCAGGCTCGACATCTGGAGCGCGGCCTGTTCCAGCGGTCAGGAACCGTACAGCATCGCCATGGCGTTGCGCGAAGAGTTCAATCTGCCGGGCTGGAACTTTTCCATCCTGGGCACCGATTTCTGCACCGCGATTCTGGAGCGCGCCCGCGGCGGACTGTACCGGCAGATGGAAGTGAATCGCGGCCTGCCGGCCAAGCTGCTGACCCGCTACTTCCTGCAGCAGGGGCTGCATTGGCAACTGCAAGCCGGAGATTCTCTCGATGGTGCGACTGCAGTTCCTGAATCTCGCCGAGCCCTGGAGCGAGCGCCATTCCTCCGGCAGACATTATCTTGCTGCGCAATGTGCTGATCTACTTCGACGTCGAGACCCGCAAGGCGATCCTCGCTCGGATACGCCGGGTGCTGCGTCCGGACGGCTTTCTGTTTCTCGGCTGTGCGGAGACAACGTTGAACCTGGACCTCGGCTTCCAGCCGGTGCAGTCGGGAAATTACGTTTGTTACAAGCTAAAGGACCGGTGAGTTCATGATGTGCGAAATCGGCAGTGCCGACCTGGTATCGGTGGTAGATGAAATCTTTGGCTCCATGGCGGGAATGCAGCTTACGGCCAGCCCGTCGGTCAGTCGAATTCAACACCCGCAGCGGCTATGTGGTTTCCGCGGTGCAGATCGTCGGCGATTGGCAGGGCGCGGTGCGTCTGGACATCGACCTGGAGCTGGCGCGGCAGGCATGCGCCAACCTGGTTGGACTGGAGCCGGGCGATCTTTCGGCCCAGGACATTCGCGATGCGGCCGGCGAACTGGCCAACATGGCGGGCGGAAGCGTGAAAGCGTTGTGTTCACCGACCTCGCGTCTGTCACTGCCCTCGGTGGCGATGGGACGGGATTTCGAGTTCACGGTTTCGCAGGGAACGGTGGTCCAGCAGTTGTCGTTTCTGCATGCCTCGCGGCGCCCTGACGGTCAGCGTGATCGAGAAGCAATCGGCGGAGGCGCCGCGCGCGAACTGAGCGCGGCTCAGGAGTGCAAGACGCGGGGCAGGTTCCAGTGCCGCCACACGGCGACCACGCGCAGCACGAAGCAGACGATGGCGCCGGCAAAGGTCGTCAGGGTGGGCGGCAGACCGGCGCTGAGTCCGGCGACCATGACGGCTGCGCCGGCCAGTGCAGCCACGGCATAGATGTCGGAGCGCAGCACCGTCGGCACGCGAGCCAGCAGCAGATCGCGCACGGTGCCGCCGCCGACACCGGTGATGCCGCCCATCAGCACCGCAAGGAAGGGATGGATTCCGTAGTCGAGCGCCTTGGCTGCTCCGGCGACGGCGAACAGCGACAGGCCGGCAGCATCGACGACCACCAGAAACGATTGCGGCACGCGGCTGACGTAGTTGTGCCAGAGAAAGACGGTCGCACCGGCGAGAAAGGCGACTGCGGGATAGCGCCAGTCACGGATCGCACCGGGAGGAATTGCGCCGATCAGCAGGTCGCGAATGATGCCGCCGGCCAGCGCGGTGGCGAAGGACAGCACCATCAGGCCCAGCAGATCGAGTTCGCCCTGGATAGCGGCGGTGGCGCCTTCGACGGCGAAGACGAAAGTGCCGATCAGATCGACCGTCAGCAGCAGTTTGGCGGAGTCGTACCTCACGAGATCGTTCCGGAGAATGTCATGTGAATGGTGCGAAAGGCTGGTTCGACGGGACAGTGATAGGCCCGGCTCGACCGCTCCGGGCCTCATCTCAAACCGGTTACTTCTTCTGCTTGGCGATGATCATGCCCGAGATCTTGTTGTAGGTAGCCTGGGGAATGATCTTCTTCTGCACCAGGTCGGTCTTCTTGGCATAAGGCCGTCCGGCAATGATCTTGGAGGAATACGCATCGCCTATGCCCGGCAAGGCCGCCAGCTGGTCCTTAGTCGCCGAGTTGATGTCGAGCAGGTCCTGCGCCTTAGTCGCAGTAGTAGTGGCTTTAGCAGAGCCGGCGCCGGCCGTTTGATCGGTAGCCGCTTTCTTGTCGGGCGAAGCCAGGCACATGCCGGCCAACAGCACCATCGTCATGAACGCTAGGAACGTCCGTTTCACAGCATCCTGATATTTCATGGCACTCTCCGTGGGTAAGAAGTTGAAATCGCGGCCTGTTACCGCAATGTCGAACGACGCAGACAGGAGTTTGCCTGTCCACTCCGCAGGAGAATCATCATGCACTTCGGAAGGATGGAAATGCAACCGCATCCCCGGTCTTGTGACTTCACTATGAGCTTGTTTGCCGCACGGGCCGGACGTATCCTAGAGCACCGCTCCCATTCGAGGATAACGAGGATAAAAAGACCATGAACGATCCATCGATGCCCGCTGGGAAGGGGCCGCTTCGGCAAGTCGGGCTTCCGCCGGCTATCATCATCCAGCGAGAAGCGCCAAAGTTCTGGGCGGAATTACAGCAAAGGCTGGAAGCCGATGCCGATGTCCACAGCGACCGCGGCCTGTCGACGCTGGTCACGGCCTTCGATGGAGGCTTGCGCGTGACCGTCAATCGTCCGGGAAGCGTGTTCCAGCAAACCTATACCGACCTGATCTACAAACGCGGAGCGCCGGAGATTCGCTGCTCCGCCCTGAACAACACTACGTACGTGATGAAGTTCGCGGTGACTCCCGAGAACGGAGTGGCGGTCACCAGCACACGTGGGCATGGAGCTGATGAATCCGCAGCAGGCCAGCGAGCACGTGATGCAGTTGATGCTGGAGACCTGGAGCGGAAGTAATACGTTTCTCTGCGATTTCTGTTCCGAGTGTCATCCTGACCGGAGCCTCGCCTTTCTTTTCCCGACTCTCTAATGCAGTCGCGCGGCCGCGTAGGCGAAAGGATCTCCTGTTTATTCAGTGCGGCAAGACGTTCATGTGGGCGCGATCTCGCTTGGGCTGAAGGTTCGACCTGAGGATGATGGCTCAGGATGACGCCTTCAATTTGCGCGAAGATGAGTAGCCTGTGCGGCACAACGTAGCGTCATGGCAGGATCAAGCCGAAAGCTAACAGCTGGTTTTTGGAGGTGCGGGTCGGAGTCGAACTTGAGCCGATTTGCGGCCGTGAGCATAAGCGGGAGTCCGAAGGCGAAATCCCGAGTTCCACGAGGGACCTAGGTAACCAGGAATTGATTCGGGGAAAATTGGAGGTGCGGGTCGGAGTCGAACCGACGAATAAAGGTTTTGCAGACCTTCCCCTTAACCACTTGGGTACCGCACCCCGGAAGAGCTCTGAGGCTATGCGAAAAACCCTCGCTGCAAAGCGAGGGAGGCATAATGACTGGAGCGGGAGACGGGATTTGAACCCGCGACTTCGACCTTGGCAAGGTCGCACTCTACCACTGAGTTACTCCCGCTCGGTGAATGAATTATAGCGAATGCAGGAAGATACGGGCAAATCGGGAGAGCAGCTTTTAGCTCTTGGCCGTTAGCTCTTTCGCTGTTCGTTTCAGCTTTGAGCCACGAGCTATGTGCCGTGAGCTGAAGCAAATCAGTGCAATCAATCCTTTGACTCAGAGCTAAGAGCTCCCGGCTCATAGCTGCTTCTAGTACGCTCCGCCGTGGCCGGTGGCGTTCTCGGCGTTCACTTTGGACGTGATCTCGTTGCGCACATCCCACAACGCGCGATAGAGCGGAAATTCCATGCGCTGTTTGCAGGACCTCGACTGGCGTGCCCATCGTCCCCACCACGCCGCCGCCGATGATTCGTTGCGCCAGCTTCAGATGTGCGTAGCGGAAGAGCTGGATCTGCTCGTCGTAGTCGAGCAGTTCCTCGGCGATTTCGTGCAGCTCGAAAAATTCGGCGTGCCGATAGTACAACTGTTCCAGCGTGAGACCGGCTTTCTTTACCTGGTCGAAGAAGGCTTCGCCCAGTCGCGGCGCAATGTGCAGCAGCGCCAGAAATCCGGGAGAGTCGAGACCGCTGCCGTGTCCCAGGCCGGCGCGAATGATGTGATACTCGTACGGCGTGATCGTCTCCAGCAGCGCCAGCATGCGCAGCGGATGGACGAGCATCTTGTTGGCGCGGCGCAGCAGGCGCGCGGCGTTCCGGTAGTCGCCCTGCTGAATGCAGATGCGCGCGCGATCCAGCTCCCAGGCCGCGCCCTTCATCAGCAGCTCCGACGCCTGGTGCGTGACCTGGAAGGTCAGTTCGTCGGGATGCAGCATCTCGTCCGCGGGCTTTTGCAGCGCGAGCAATTCGTCGGTGCGTAAATAGCGTTCGTAATCGGATGCGCCCTTTCCCGGCAGGATCGGGCGAGCGCATGTCTTCAGTCATGAGCGTGGCTCCATTGCGGATCTTTTTCCGGCGGCACGATCGAGCCATCGCGCATGTGAATGATGCGGTCGCCGTAGGTGGCGGCTTCGGGATTGTGCGTGATCATCAGCACGGTCTGACCCAGCTCCTGGTTCGAGCGGCGAAGCATGCTTCAGCACGATCTCGGAATTTTCGGAATCGAGGTTGCCGGTGGGCTCGTCGGCCAGCACGATGGCCGGCTTGATTGACCAGCGCACGCGCCAGCGCCACGCGTTGCTGCTCGCCGCCGCTCATCTCCGACGGGCGATGGTCCATGCGCTTGTCGATGCCCAGCAGTTGCGGTGACGCGCTGGATGCGCTCGCGGTCGGCGGCGTCATGGTGTACGCCGGCGATGTCGCGCGCGATCTCGATGTTGCCTTCGGCGGTCAGGGTGGGCAGCAGGTTGAATTTCTGAAAGACGAAGCCGATTTTCGTGCGCCGCAAGCGGGTGCGGTCGGAGTCGGACATGGTCGGTGAAGTTGACGCCGTCGATGATGACGTTGCCCGGTGTCGGCATGCGTCAGCCCGCCGAGAATGTAGAACAGGGTCGACTTGCCGCTGCCCGAGGGGCCGACGATGGTGACGAACTCACCCTTCTCGACTGCGAGCGAAACGCCGCGCAAGGCCGGCACATCGACCTTGCCGATGCGGTAGGTCTTGCGCACGTTCTCAGCCTGAATCATCCACCCCATGCGAATCTTCGATATTACACGATTTTCCGCAGCGGCCACTCGGCGGGTACTCCCGTTGCGCGCGCAATTCGCGCTACAACGTTGATCGTGCCCAAAGCCTCACCTGCGGTGAAACATGCACAGCTGGTTGCCCGCGCTGCCGACTGGCTGCGCCTCCGGTATGGATGCGGCATCGTGCTGTCGGAGCAGTATTGCGCGACCGGCGAGGTTCCCGACGTGATCGGGTGGAAGGCGTCGTGCCAGTCGGTGCTGGTGGAGTGCAAAGTCTCGCGCGCGGATTTTCTGGCCGATGCCGACAAGGCGTTTCGCCTGAAGCCGGAAGAGGGGCTGGGGAGCAGGCGGCTGTACATGGCTCCGGCGGGAATGATTGCAGCCGGCCGAGTTGCCGAAACATTGGGGGCTGCTGGAGTGCCGCGGACGTGAAGTGGAGTTGGTCGTCAAGCCGGGCAGGGTCGATCTGCGTACGCAGGTCGGCTTCATGAAAGAGATGAACTTGCTGCTGGCGAGTTTGCGGCGGGTGGAGGTTCGCATCGAGCCGCAGACGATCACGGAATTTCTGAAGTGGAAGAACCGCATGGCCGAGTACAACGGCGGCCGCTTGCCGGAAGGCATCACCGCGCCGGAAGAAGAGGCGAACGGGTATTTGGTGTCGTGAGGATCTGCGCTTCGCTACTGCGAGAGTTGTCATCCTCCCAATCGAACTTGTCATCCTGAGCGGAGTGTCCGCGCGGTTTCTCTTGCGATGTCGCTTTTGCGAATCGCGCGGACGCGTAGTCGAAGGACCTGTTGTCGTCGACAGTGGCAGGGTTCGCTACCGTCCGCGAGACACAACAACAGGTCCCTCGCACTCCGGCAGCCAAAGGCGGGCCGCCTCCGGTCGGGATGACAACCATCAGAGTTGGCTATCGTCCCTGAAGGGACTTCGACTCTTCACCGTGTTTACCCACCGCTGACGCGGTGGCTAATTACTTTCGCCTGGGGGCTGGAATTTCCCTGGCGAAAAGCGACGAGCGAGCGGCCGTTTCACCCCTTCACCAACTTCTCCATCTCTTTCTCACCAATCACCGCGACGCCCAGCTCCTTCGCTTTGTCCAGCTTCGATCCCGCCTCGTCGCCCGCCACCACGTAATCCGTCTTCTTGCTGACCGAGCCCGCGACCTTGCCGCCGGCATCTTCGATCAGCTTCTTGGCCTCGTCGCGCGTGTGCCGTTCCAGCGTGCCGGTCAGCACAAACGTCTTTCCCGCCAGCGCCGTTCCGCGTTTCTTCTTCTCGCCGCGTGAACGTCAGCCCGGCCTTCTCCAGCCGCTTCACCAGCGCAACATTCTTCGGCTCGTCAAAGAATTCGCGGATCGCCGCCGACACGCGCGGCCCAATTTCGTTCACCTGCTGCAGCTCTTCTTCGCTGGCGCTCATCAACGCGTCGATCGAGCCAAAGTGCTCGGCCAGAAATTGCGCGGTCCGCTCGCCGACAAAGCGAATGCCCAGCCCATAGATCACGCGCTCCAGCGGCAGCTTCTTCGAGTTCTCGATCTCCTTCAGAATGTTGTCGGCCGACTTCTTGCCCATGCGCTCCAGCTTGAGCAGGCCGTCTTCCGTCAGGCTGTAGATGTCGGCGACATTCTTCACCATGCCGGCTTCGACCAGCTGATTCACCAGCGCGTCGCCCATGCCCTCGATGTTCATCACGCCGCGCGAGGCGAAATGGCGAATACTCTCGCGCAGCTTGGCGGGACAGTTGGCATTGACGCAGCGATGGTCGGCCTCGCCCTCGGCGCGGACCACGTGTCCGCCGCACACCGGGACAACGCTCCGGCATGTGAAATTTCTTGTGCCCGCGCGGCTTGTCCTCCAGAACCTTCACGACTTTCGGGATGACGTCGCCGCCGCGCTCCACCAGCACCCAGTCGCCGATGCGCACGCCCAGTCGCTCGATCTCGTCCATGTTGTGCAGCGTGGCGCGGCTGACGGTGGTGCCTCCGATGGGCACCGGCTTCAGCCACGCCACCGGCGTCAGCTTGCCGGTGCGGCCCACCTGCACCTGGATGTCTTCGATCTGCGTCTCGGCCGAGTGCGCGGCGTACTTGTAGGCGATGGCCCAGCGCGGCGCTTTGCCGGTGAAGCCCAGTTCCTGCTGCAGTCCGATGCGATCGACCTTCACGACGATGCCGTCAGTCTCGTAGGGCAGCGTGTCGCGCTTGGCCTCCCATTCGCCGATGAACTTCCAGACTTCGTCGATGCTGTGCACCAGCCGGTGATTGGGATTCACCTTGAAGCCCGCGGCCTGCAACGCCTTCAGAGCTTCGGAGTGCCGATCGAAGATCGTGCGGCCGTCGACGAGCAGGCCGTAGGCGAAGAAATCCAGCCGGCGTCGGGCCGTGATTCGCGGATCGAGTTGGCGCACCGTGCCGGCGGTCGCATTGCGCGGATTGGCGAACTTCGCCAGGCCCTTCTCTTCCTGCTCTTCGTTCATGCGAACGAACGACGTGCTCGGCATCAGCAGTTCGCCGCGAACTTCGAAAGCCTCGGGCAGTCCCGACTTCTTCAGTTGCTGCGCCGAGATGTTCAGCGGAATGCTGCGGATGGTGCGCACGTTGGCGGTGACGTCCTCGCCTGCGGTGCCGTTGCCGCGGGTGATGCCCAGCGCCAGGCGGCCTGCGTCGTAACGCAGCGCCATCGACATGCCATCGAGCTTCAACTCGCAAACGTAATCGACCTTGGTCACGCCGGTGAGATCGTGAATGCGGCGCTCCCAGTCGCGGAGTTCGGCCTCGCTGGTGGTCTTGGCGAGCGAGAGCATCGGCGTGGAATGCGGTACGCTGGCGAACTGGCCGCTCACCTGCCCGCCGACGCGTTGCGTCGGCGAGTCGGGCGTGATCAGCTCGGGATGCTTCGACTCCAGCTCGATCAGTTCGTCCATCAGGCGATCGAATTCGGCATCGGTGATTTCGGGATCGTCGAGCACGTAGTAGCGATGCTCGTGGTAGCGGATTTTGTCGCGCAGGGCGTCGAGGGTGCGCTGCAGGTTTTTGCCGGCGGGCATGAAGCAATTATGCAGTGGCCAGTGGTTAGTGGCTAGTGGTCAGGGGATAGGGTCAGGGGATGGGGGTTAGGGATCAGTAGAGGTGTCATCCTGAGCGCAGGCGTCGCCGGGTTTAGCGACGCCGGAGTCGAAGGACCGCTATCGTGGGAAGGACTGGCGTCGGGGCTTACTTCATGGCCCCGCTTTGAGGCCGGAGTGATTGCTGTGTGCGCGCCTTGTCGTCCTGCTACCCAGTTGCCGCTGCCAGGGAATAGCAGGTCCTTCGACTGCGTTCGGACGCTTCGCGGCCTCACTTCGCTCAGAATGACAATTTCAGACAGGGCGCGGGGTTTTTCCACCGTGGTCACGACCGCGCCAACGGCTCGCGTAAAATCAAAACTGCGGTGTGGCCCTGGCCACTGACTGTCGGTCACCGCACTGACAAGCGATAACGGACAACCGCCGATCGGAACTGACAACTGACAACCGCCAACTGACAACCAATTGAAACATCTCCTCAACAAATGGAGCCTTCTGATCCTGGCCGTGCTGAAGCCGCTGGGGATTTGGGGCGTGCTGGGATTTGCCGCCGTGGACGCGGCGTTCCTGGGCATGCCGCTCGACGCTATCGTTGCCGGCTACTCCTACGCCGATCCCAAACGCTTTCTGCTCTACGCCGCCATGGCGGCGGCCGGGTCGGCGCTGGGCAGCATCGTCATCTACCTCATCGGCTACAAGGGTGGAGAGGTGTTGCTGGTCAAACGCATCGGCCAGCAGCGCTTTGACCGGATCACCGCCTCGTTCGAGCGGCACGGAGTTCCTGGCGATCATGCTGCCTTCGATGCTGCCGCCGCCGACGCCGTTCAAGCTGTTCGTGCTCTCCGCCGGCGTGGCCGAGATGAGCTTCAGCCGCTTCCTCGGAGCAATCTTTTTTGGCCGCCTGATCCGCTTCTCGCTGGTTTCGCTTGATCGTGATCCGCTACGGCCCGCAGATTCTGGGCTTTGTCGGCGGCGTGGTACACCATCACCTGCGCTACTTGATCGCGATAGTCGCGGTGGCGATCCTGATTGGCTGGTGGGTGTGGCGGCTGCGGAAAAAACGCAGGGCAAGGGTGGATTAAGTTGGAAGGTTTTACTCACGACTCCATACCATCGTCCTTCCACTGATACCCGCAGGCGTCGCAGCTCCAGTTGAATTTCGGACCCGGCCCGGATTCGTCGAGCTCCTGGAAGACAATTTCCTGCGAGTGGCACTTGGGACAGTGCGCGCTGTAGTCGACTATCTCGTCATCGTTCTCCTCCGCGGTTGCGGGATCGCAGCTATTCACGACCACGCGCGCCCGCGCCAGGTCAACCTCTCTTACCTTAACCTCCAGCGGCCCTTTGAAAGCTGATGGCAGCAGTCGGAGGTCGTCCACTACATCAGGTCCAAAGTACGAAGGAATGCCGGCCTCATCGAAGCATCCTTTGAGTTTGCGCGCCTGCTCGGTGTTATCGACAGACGAAAAACTCACCAGTCCCCAATCCTCCGGATCGAATCCCTCCGGATATCCCTTCAGCGACCCATTTTCATCCTGCGTCGGGAGTTCGTCTTCGCCAGTCGATTCCTCTTCGCTGGGCCGGTCCTCGACCAATTCAATCGTCAGATGACGGCGGGAAATTTCCGCGCTCAAAACTTGCCGGGCGATGTCTGTGAGGTCGTACGCTTCTTTTGCGATCGCCTCCAACTCCTCGTCGGCCATGGAAGAGTACGTTTCCTGCAACCTCCGCCACTGCTCGTTGACGTCGATCTGGCTCATGATTAAGTAGGGATGATACGCAAGTGGTCCAACAGAGCAAAGGAAAAGCCCAGACTCGTCCGGGCTTTTCTCGTGCATCGAACTATATTCAGTCGCCCCTAACGGGAGCGCTCAACGGCGACCGCCAACTCATCCGTGTTTCGCTGGTTCACCAGATATCCAATACCGAAGAACGCACCGGTGAAGACCAGGTCGGAGAGCAGCGCATTCCGGAAGAACGGGACGCCCGCGACGAAGCAGGTGGCGAGGCCACTGGCCGTCATGGGATACATGGTGCCGGCAAGCCACACGGCGAAATTGCTGATCACAAAGAAACCAACCGAGGCGCCCAAGGCAGAGACGCCAATACGCACTGGCGACCAGCCCTTAAGGACGACAGCGCTCAGCAGCAGCACGCCGGCATAAAACGCCCAAGTGACCACCTGGTCCACATTGAAGGGAAGGCCGTACACCACGCGATTTAGGTAGATGTCAGAAGCGGCCAGCAGCGCGACCGGAATCCAAAACTGCTTGCGCGGCATGCGCGCTCCAAAATACAGCAGCGCTGCGAGGACCGGAGTAAAGCTGAAGGGCAACGCCACCCACCGAATATGGACGGCTGCGGCAATTACGACAAAAAGATAAGCGAGCATTGAACACCCCGTCTGTTGATTGTGAACATGGTTCGGCCCTGCGTCAAGAGCGACGACACAAATCCGTAACACTGGCAGGAACTACCTGTCTGCAGGAGAAGGATTTAGAGTCTCCAGCGACGGCGGTTGGCTGGAGTTCATACCTTCCTGCACCACGCGCAACTCGCGATCGAGCAGCACGTAACCACCGAGCGGTGCGCGCCGCGATCCCGGATAGGTGTAGCGAAGGTCCTGAAACTTCACCAGGTAGCCCGGATGGTCCTCGGGGTTTGCTTCCTGGTGGATGTAAGGAAATGCGGCCCAGTCGAGATAGACCCGTCCAAAACGCGAGCCGTCGGCGGCGCGAATGGCATCCGTCTGCGGCTGCTTGTAGAACTGAATGCCGGCTTCGTTATCGACTCCCGGGCCTTGCGAATTCACCGGCACGGTTTCGAAGAAGTCCGTCGCCTCCACTACACCATGCCATTGGAACGGATTGATCATGTAGGGATAGGCGCCGATGCGCAACGGCCGCTCCTGGTGATAGAGGAAAGAGTTCAGCGCAGTGAGCGCGCGGCGGTGCTGGTAGTCGCGCACTCCCCAGATGACAACCACGCAGATGAGCGCGATGATCGCGCCGGTACGGCCTCTTGGAACCTTGCTGCGCGCGCCGACCTCCTGGCTGACCAGGCCGAGCAGCGCTGGCAGCGCCAGTCCGGCGACCAGCACCAGCAGCATCAGGGGCTCGACGATGTAGACGATGTCCCACGAATACCAGCGGTAATTAAACGGCTCGAAGAGACGGATGCCGTAAGCCGTGGTGTAGTCGAGCAATAAATGGCTGAGCGCGGCCAGCGACGCGCAAAAATAGAGGAAGCCCCATCGTAGCGGCGGGCCCTTGGTTGTGACGCTGCCGAGACGGCGGTGCCGATAACGATGCCACAGCCATACCAGTCCGACCGCCGCAGCGGCCATGAAGGGCACGCCGACGAAGCTGTGCGTGATACCGCGATGATGCTGCAGCCCGGCAGTCGAGCCTTTGAGCGACCAAAGCACGTCGATGTCGGCGACCTCGGCGGCAAGCACCATGGTCACCGTGGCCAGCGCGGTCTTGCGGTTGAAGCCGGAGCGGCCCATGCACGCTCCGGTCAGCATATGCGTGACAGGATCCAAGGAGCTCTATCGTAAATGATTCCGGTTTAGTCGTGGTCGGTCTTGCCAGCCAGCAGCTCGACGGCGTGTGGCAGGATCTCGATCACCGCCTGCAGCGATTGCGCGGCGCCGCTCGGACTGCCGGGGAGATTCAGGATCAAGGTGCGTCCGCGAATGCCGCAGAGCCCTCGACTCAGGATTGCGTAGGGCGTGTGTTGCATGCCGGCTGCACGCATCTTCTCCGGAATGCCTTCGACCAGGCGGTGAGCAAACCGCGCAGCGTCGCCTCGGGCGTGACGTCGCGTTCGGCAGATGCCGGTGCCGCCCGGTGGTTACAATCAGCTGCACCTGATCGCTGAGATCGATCAACGCGGATTCGATCGTTGCCTGTTCATCGGGAACGGTCTCCTGGCGAGTGACCTCGAATCCGTTTGGCGAAGCAGTTCGGCGACGGCAGGGCCGGAGAGGTCGGCGCGTTCGCCTCGGGAGAGGAATCGCTGACGGTGAGTACGGCGGCAGTTTTCGTCATAGGATTTTCCTGGGTGCAGCACGCCTTCAGGCGTGCATATACGACGATGCTAGTTTGAAGTTGTCATCCCGAGCGGAGCGAAGCGGAGTCGAGGGATCTGTGGTTTGCCTGCAGAGGAGAGTCATTCCGCTGTGCGACGAACCGCAGACCCCCTCCACTCCGGCGGGCAGAAGCAGCCCGCCTCTGGCCGGGAATGACAATTCCTGAGGTGATGGCTCGAACTGCACGCCTGAAGGCGTGCTCCACCCTGGCAACACCCGAACAGCAATCCTGCTTTCACTTCTTCTGCCTCTTGCCTGAACTTCTTTTGTAGTCGCCGCTCTTGCCGCCGGACTTGCGCAGGAGCAACGACGTCGCGGATTTCGATGCCTTTATCCAGCGCCTTGCACATGTCATACACTGTCAGAGCTGCCACGGAGGCCGCCACCAGCGCTTCCATCTCCACGCCGGTTTCGGCGGTGGTGCGCACCAGCGTGTGGATTGCGATGCCGTCGCTCTGTACCTCGACGTAGACCTCAATCTTGCTGAGCGGCAGCGGGTGGCACATCGGGATGAGGTCCGCTGTCTTTTTCGCCGCCATGATTCCGGCGATGCGCGCGACTTCCAGCGGATCGCCCTTTGGATTTTTCGGCAGAGCGCGAAGAACCTCGCGGCTCATGGCGACGAAGGCGGAGGCCTCGGCCTCGCGCACGCGTGGGCGTTTTGTCCGAGACGTCGACCATGGACGCGCGGCCCGCGTCATCGTAGTGCGACAGTTTTTTCTTCGGTGTAGGCACGTTCGTTAATCACGATACAACAACGAAGCTAGCGAACCGGCTCGTCTCTAAGCCGAGTTGTTCTCGACTAAGAATGTCATCCCGACCGGAGGCGGGCCGCTTTCGCCCGCCGGAGCGGCGGGATCATGCGGTTCGTCGCGCAGCAATATGCTCTTCCTCCGCAGGCGAACGCAGGTCCCTCGACTTCACAGCTACGGCGTTCCGCTCGGGATGACAACTCGATTATGGTCGAACATCGCCGGCGTCCAGAGCAACTCAATACATCATCACCGTAATCATCTCACCCGCCCGAAAGCTGCTCCTTGTCCGGAGGTACCACAATGTAGCAGTTCGCTTGCGACGCGGCCATCAGGTCGCCTGAGCCCTGCCAGCGGATCAACTCTACCTCCGGCCGCTCCGCCGAACCCGACAGCTTTGCCGGCAGAAATCGGGTCAGCCCGGTCTTGCTGGTGAACTCCGCCTTGAGCGCCGCTTGCGCGAAGGGCAGCGGCTGCGGCGTAGCTCCGGCGAGTGCGTCCAGCAGCGGCCGCACGAAGAGTTGGAACGTCACCATGGTCGACACCGGATTGCCCGGCAAGCCGAAGAACGGAGTGATGTCCGCGCCGTCGTGCAGCTCTCCGAAGACCACCGGCTTGCCCGGTTGAATGAGCGCACCGGTAAAGAAAAATTTCGCTTCGAACGACGCCAGCACCTGCTCCACCAGATCGTACTTGCCCATCGACACGCCACCGGTGATGAGCAGCAGGTCGGCTCTCCATGCCTTTGCGCAACAGCAGCGCGAGTTCGTCGGCTTCGTCGCGTGCCACCGGCAGGATCACCGCCTCTGCCGCCTGCACGTCCGCACCTGCGCCGCCAGCGAGTAGCTGTTGGAGTTGCGAATTTCATTGGGGCCCGGAGGCAGATTGATGTCGACCAGTTCGTCGCCGGTCGCCAGGATCGCCACCCGCGGCCGCCGATGTACCGACCAACTCGGCACGGCCGATCGCCGCCGCCACCGCGACGATGGCATGATTCACGCGAGTGCCGCGCGCGACCATCGTGTCGCCCTGGTGCGCTTCCGATCCGGCAGCGACGACATTCTCGCCGGCAGCCACCGAGCGCTGCACAGTGACGATCTCTCCCTTGCGCTCCGTGAACTCCACCATCACCACGGCGTCTGCGCCGGCGGGAACGGGAGCGCCGGTCATGATCTCGACTGCCTCGCCCGGGTTGAACGGTGACGCCGCTTTGCTCGAGCGTCGCGCCTGCGCGAATCTCGCCGATAACGCGCAGACGACGCAGGAACGGCAACGGTATCGGCGGAACTCACGGCAAAGCCGTCGCGCGTCGATCGCGGAAAGGGAGGGAAATCGCGGTCAGCGCGGAGGTCTTCGGCTAGCGCGAAGCCGGCAGCCTCCAGCAGAGACAGCTTCTTCGGAGCGGTCGGACGAACGCCGGCGGCATATTGTTCGACGACGCTGGCGCGCCTCAGAGAAACGTGGGAATTTTCGGATGGTCCTTGCTGGTCATACCGGCGGACACCTGAACGGCCAAGTTCGACGCCATCTTCATGACGTGAGGCGGGCTTGTTTGGCACCCAGAGACGGGTCTCTCAGGAACCCGCCCTCGCCCGAAATTAGAGCTAGAACGGGGCACCTGGAGATAGAGTTATTTCTTTTTCGACTTGCCGTAGCTGGTCTGGACCGACGCGCCGATGCTATGCCCAACATGTCCTTCGAAGCCTGGGCATACTTGCCGTCCGGCTGCAGCTCCAGATACTTGTTGAAAGCCTCCTCGGTTCCAGCGGGCGCAATCATCTTGCCGTCCTTCATCGGTGGTGCCTTGCCGATCATGTCGACGCCCTTCCAGTAGTAGGCGTCGGCGCGTTTGGGATCGAGCTGGATCGACTTGTCGAAAGCGGCAATCGCTTCGTCCACCTTGCCGGTGTTGGTCAACACCGCGCCTTCGTTGTAGTAGTAGGAGGCAGCATTGGTCGGGTCAGCCGCAGCAGCGGCGGCGTACTGCTGCGACCGCCTTGTCGGTTTGTCCGGACTTGGCATACGCATCGGCCAGCTGGGCCATGTAAGGACCGTTGGTCGGCTTGATCGCCAGCGCCTTCTGATAAGACTCGACCGCGTCCGAATATTTCTTGGCGCCACGCTGAGCATCGCCCAGGTACGCCCACACCAGGTCCTGTTCGGGAGCGCTCTGCGCGGCCGGCTGCAGGATGGCGATGGCTTGGTCGTAGTTGCCGGCGCTCTCCAGATCCTTCGCCTGCTTCAGCGTTGCGTTCAGGCCCTTGATCTTCTCGTTCTGCTTCTGGGCCTCTTCAACCTTCTTCTGCTGTTCCGGATTTGCGGCTGCCGGAATGATTCTTGCTCTCATCCCAGTTGACGACCTGCTCCTGGCCTGCGGCCAGTCGGAATATTGTTCTGCTCGTCGACGGGAGAGCCGTTGATGCTCAGACGTCCCCTTGTAGGTACCCATGTAGACGACGCCCATCGACGTATTCGCCCTTGCCGTTGGTCTTGGCCTCGTACTTACGGCCGCTCACGGCGTCGTACATCATGACGGAAGCGCCGGCCAGCGGCTTGCCATCCTGACCTTTGACGGTGCCGCGGATGGTTCCATCCAACTGCGCCCACAGCGGGGCTGCACACATGCCCAAGAGCAGCAGCATGGCAGCAAAATTAAAGTATTTCTTCATTCGTTTCCTCCAGCGCAGGGACTCGCGTCCGCAGATTTCTCGGCGCGATCGTTCGCGTTGATCTCGAATATTTAAGTTCATGAAAAATCCTGGACCGCAGTCTGCGACAGGTAAGGAATGGGATCGACCGCGCCCGCCGCGGCAAAGGCCCGCAGCCGTAAAACGCAACTGTCGCAACTGCCACACGCCTGGTCCTCCCGGCTGTAGCATGACCACGTTAAATGGAACGGAGCGCCCAATTCAAGGCCACGCCTCACAATCTCGTGTTTACGCAGCGCAATCAGCGGCGTCTCAATTTGGATGCGGCCTTCCCTGGTTCCGGCAACGATGGTCCGATTAAACGCCTCATAAAACTCGGGACGGCAATCGGGATAGCCGGAGCTGTCCTGCTGGACCGCGCCAATATAGATGCGGTCGGCGCCCAGAACCTCGGCCCAGCTGACCGCGGCCGACAGAAAATGCGCGTTGCGGAAGGGAACGTAGGTGACTGGAATTTCCTCGCCGATATGCTGCGGGGCGTCGGGGACATCAATGCTGCTGTCGGTGAGCGCCGAGCCGCCGATGGCGCGGAAGAACGGCGTCTTGACGATCAGCCGGCGATGAATGCCCAGGGCTTCGCAGATGCCGAGGAACGAGGTCTGCTCGCGAGCTTCGGTGCGCTGTCCGTAGCTGATGTGGAGCGCGGCGATGTTGTCGGCGCCGTAGTCGCGGACGGCCAGCGCGGCGCAGGTGGCCGAGTCCATGCCGCCGCTGAGACAGACGACGAGTTGGGATGTGGGTTTGGTCATGGTTGCTTCGCTTTTTCGCTCTTTGCGATTCGCTCTTCGCCAGAGGTGAAGATCCGGACCGCTCATTGAGGGGGTGCCCCGTTCTACGCCGTCTTTTGGCGTAGGGCGGGTCTTTTTCGAACAAGAATTCCCCGGACCCGCCCAAGATCAGGGCTAGAACGGGGCACCCGCGGTTCTGTTCGATCACCCGCACTGGGCCACGAAAGAGTGGAAGAAAGCGGGTCCTTCGACTGCTTTCGGTCGCTCAGGATGACAGAACCGGGCACCCAGCGGATTTCCGCTTCTAGCCTTTCGCTCTTCGCCAGAAGGCACAGGAATCTTCTGGCGAAAAGCGAATAGCGAGAAGCGAAGAGCGTCCTCAAACTCCTTTCACCTGCGGCTCCCAGATGAACTTGTGAATCTGCAATCCCAGCCGCGCGTTAACATCATCGGCCAGCATCCACTGCGCCAGCTCCTGCGGATCGATCAAGCAATTGGCCACGTCGCGAGTGCCCGAGGCCGTCTTGCGAAATGCCGGCGAGAAGATCACGGACGCCTTCCTGTCGAGCGCGTGCTCGCGAGTGAAGTCGCGAGCAAACTCATAGTCGCGCCGGCTGGAGATGACGAACTTGATCTCGTCGCGCGGCGTCAGGTGGTTGAGATTGTCCAGGCGAAAGCTGTCGCCTTCGCCTGAGTCAGGACACTTCACATCGACAATCTTCACCACTTCTTTCGGCACACGTTCCAGCGGCCGCTCGCCACTGGTCTCGATAAGAACTTTGTAGCCGCCGGCAAGCAGCCGCTCCATCAGCGGCACGGCCTCGCGCTCCTGCAGCAGAGGCTCGCCTCCAGTGATCTCCACCAGGCCACCGTTGGGCGACAGCCGTCGGACCTCCGTCTCGATTTCGTCGAGCGTCATGCGCGAGCCGCCCTTGAAGGTGTATTCGCTGTCGCACCAGGAGCAGCGCAGGTTGCATCCCGCCAGGCGCACAAAGATGCACGGCAATCCGGCGTAAGAGGATTCGCCCTGCAACGATTTGTAAATCTCGATGATCTGCATGAAGGCGCTGTTCGCCATTCGCTTTTCAGAAGGCGCTGCCATCTCGTCGCAGATTTGTCGGATGGCGGGCGATTCCTTACGAGTTTAGAAGATTATTCGCTGATTGCCCTTCGGCCAGAACGGCGCAGGCTCCTCTGGCGAAGAGCGAGACGGCGAAGAGCGAACAGCGTCTTTCCTACTCGCAGTACCGCGCCGTGGTCGTGTCCGTCTCCCAGATGGTGACGTCCTTCACCTTCACCCGGCCGTTGGTGCTCTGCTTCAGGCGCGAATTGGTCTCGTCGTAAAAATACTTCGCCAGGTTCTCGGCCGACGGATTGATTGTGTCGAACGGCTTGAGCTCATTGATCATCTCGTGATCGAGATAGTTCATGACCGGACGCAGCACGTCCTTTAACTCCTTGAAGTCGAGCAGCAGGCCGGCCTTGTCCAGCTCGGCGCCGCTCAGGGTGACGCGCACACGATAGTTGTGGCCATGCGGCTTCTCGCACTTGCCGCGATAGTTGCGCAAGTAGTGCCCGGCGGAAAAAGTGTCTTCAACAGTGACTTCGAACATGAGCTCCAGCCGCAACAAAGCAAATTGGCAGGTTGCGGATAACTCACTATTTTAGCGTGTTTGGCTGTAAGATATCGCCGCTACCCTGGATGCGTTACACCGTCTAACGTCGCGGAGGCGGTATGAAGCCGGGCACTCGATTTGCCGGAGTCTGGTTACTCGCTGCGCTGGCCCTCCCTCGCGTCACCGTCGCGCAGGTCACCCAGCTTCAACGATTCAACTCCAACGACGGAATCAACGGACTCTACCGGACCAACGACAACGGCAAAACGTGGTCTGAGATGGCCCTGCCCGACGCCGCAGAGACGTCCTTCTTTCTGAACTCCACGACAGGATGGGCGCTCATAACCGGAGACAGCGGTGAAGCCAATCCCAGTTTTGCCTTGGGGACAACGCACGACTCCGGCGCTACGTGGACCATCCACCCCATCGATGTGCACGTCGACCCAAAGGAATACCTGCTGCCCGGCCAGGGCCATCTGCAATTCACCGACGAAAGGCATGGCTGGATCAACCTGCTGGTTCAGAGCGGCTCCGCCTTCGACTTTGGCATTCTCCTGAAGACCGTAGACGGCGGCAAAACCTGGACGCGCGCGGGAGGCCCCGGCACCTCACAGGAGATGCGCTTCATCAACGCCCAGGACGGATGGCAGCTCGGCCCGCACCAAACCGAGCTCTGGGTGACGCACGATGGCTCCAGGACATGGCATAAAGTTTCGGTGAAAACACCACCCGGTGCAGGTCCAGCAGATGAGGCTACCTATCTGTTGCCTGTTTTCGGCGATGAAAAGCACGGGGCGTTTGAGGTGGCGTTCTCAGGATTGCCGACCGCGCCGAAGGAGGCTTGCCACAAAGTTCTGTACGTGACCTCCGACGGAGGGCACCACTGGAACATGCAACAAGTGCTGTCTAAACAGGACAGCTGTGGAAGCTGGCCCTACACCGCGGCGGGCTCGCTTTTCATTACGCCGTCGGTCAACGACGGAAAACTGACGCTGAAGAAAGTCTCGCTCGATGGGACGTCAGCCACCACAGTGACTACCCCCGAGCAGGATTTTTTTGTATACCCTAGCGCCATCACCTTCAGCAGCCCGAGCGATGCATGGGCTTCCGTGACCGCATGCTGCGCGGCCGCGTGCCCCACCTGTGCGTTGAAACCATTGACTCGCGTTTCCTGCGTCGCCAATGATGATGAGGATCGCCCAATGGGCCGGCAATGCGGCGCGCTATTATCCACCGACGACGGTGGGAAGACGTGGACCGACATCACGCTGCGGCAAACTTGTGTGCTGGAAGGTCCCACCGGCCCCAAGCACTGCACCGTGGAGAAGTAGGGCCTCCGTCTGATCCCTGGTGCATCTGCGACTGCATCACGGATATGAACATTCACCGGGTAAGGGATATTTCAAGGTAAGATAAGCAGCGGGGAGCAACCGGATTTCCCTTCACGCACTTATGGCGGTGCCTACAGCAATCATCGTTAAGGATCCAGAAATTCTCGGTGGCATTCCTGTCTTCCGAGGTACGCGGGTCCCTTTTCAGGCACTGATCGACTACATCGAGGCAGGTCAGACCCTGACCGAGTTTCTTGAAGACTTTCCTACTGTCACTCGGGAAGAGGCAGTATCGGCTCTGGAAGCCGCAAAAACGCTGCTCGTTGATCAGCTCCAATGAGAGTTCTTCTCGACGAGTGCGTTCCCGCAAATTCAAGGCTCATCTGCTGGGTCACGAGTGCAGTACGGTGCCCGATGCCGGTTTTGCAGGAAGCAAGAACGGAGAACTTCTGGCGCTGGCTGAGCGGGAAGGATTCGAGATCTTCGTCACGCTGGATAAGGGCCTTGCCTATCAGCAGAGCCTCAGGGGACGGCAGCTTGCGGTAATTGTGCTGCGAACTTCGTCGAATCGGCTGGCAGATGTTCTGGTGCTGACCGAAAAATGTTTGGCCGCCGCTGCCATCGCAAAACCGGGCACAATCACCTTCGTCGACTGAAGCAAACTCTTATGCTCAATCCGACTCGAAGAACTCTTCCACCTTCTTCACATCCGTCGTCCGCCCATACTTCGGCAGGCTGTCCAGAAACACCCGACCATAGCGCTTGCTCAGAATGCGGTTGTCCAGCAGGCACAGCAGCCCGCGATCGTGCAGCGAGCGAATCAACCTTCCGAATCCCTGCTTCAGCGAGATCACCGCGCTCGGCACCTGGTATTCGAAGAAGGCATTGCCGCCGTCTTCGTCGATGGCTTTGATTCGCGCCGCGACTACCGGATCGTTCGGCACCGCGAACGGCAGCTTGTCGATGATGACGCAGCTCAACTGTTCGCCCTGCACGTCGACGCCCTGCCAGAACGACGACGTCGCGAACAGCACCGCATTCGGGCGTCATGCGGAATTCGTCGAGCAGTGCATTCTTCGGCGCCGAGCCCTGCAGCAGCATGGGAAATTCCAGCTCGCCCAGCAGCCGCTCGTAGAGTTGATTCATCAGCGCGTAGCTGGTGAACAGGCAGAACGCCCGCCCGCGCGTGATCTCCAGCAACTGCCGCACGCGTTGCGACGCCTTCTCCACGAAGCGCGGATCGCGCGGATCGGGCAGGTCGGGCGGAATGTAGAGCAGCGCCTGGCTCTCGTAATCGAAGTGCGACGGCACCACCAGCTCGCGCGCGTGCTGGATGCCCAGGCGGTTGCGGATGTACTCGAAGCCGCCGGAGACCGCGAGCGTCGCCGAGGTCAGCACCGCCGATTCCAGATGCTCGAACAACGTGTTGCGCAGAATGTCGGAGACGGTGATCGGCGTGGCCTGCAGAAATACATTGTGCTGGCCGCCCCGTCGATCCGCGCCTCCCGCCGAAGCAGTTCTCGATCCGAAGCCGCGCCGCTCGATCCAGAACACGGTGTTCTTCTGCTGCGCCTCCATCACGAAGCCCAGCTGCACGCGCAGCTCTTCGACGCGGCGCGTCATCGCGTGCACTTCTTCCGGCTTCTTGGGGATCGCCTGCAGCTCGGTGTAGAGATGCTTCAGCGCATTCTGCAAGCCGAGATACTCGTCGCCATTCTCTTCCAGAAACTCCGCGCGATTCTCGAAGGCGAAGCGGCCCTCGCCCGGCGGAAGGATCGCGAAAAAGAGGTGCGAATGCTCGCGCACGCGGCCCGAAGCCTGCAACACATCCGTCGACGGGAATGTCGGCGCGACGCAGCGTGTGCTCCACATCGCGCAGCAGGTCGTCGATGCGCAAGGTTCGAAACGGTCACGCCGAAGTAATCGGCCGCGACATCTTCCAGTTCGTGCGCTTCGTCGAAGACCACCACGCCCGCATCGGGCAGCACTCCGGCGTCGGGCGAGCGGTCCATCGCCGCCTTGATCGCCAGGTCGGCGCAGAACAGGTGATGGTTGACGATGATGATGTCGCTCTCGAGGGCGCGCCGCCGCATCTCGGTGATGAAGCAGCGGTCGAACTGCTGGCACTCGGAGCCGATGCAGCGATCGGTGCGCGCGTCGAGCTTGGGCCACAGGTGGCTGGTTTCGGGCAGTCCGGCGAGCTCGGCGCGGTCGCCGGTCTCGGTCGTCTTCTCCCAGTCGCTGATGATGCGGAACTGGTTGATCTCCTCGAGCCCGTTCAGGACCGGCTGCGATGGTCAGGTCGTAGAGCTTCTTGCGGCAAAGATAATTGCCGCGGCCCTTCATGTAGCAGACGCGCAGCTCGCCCAGATGCTCCTTCAGAAACGGAACATCTTTGTAGAAGAGCTGCTCCTGCAGTGTCTTGGTGCCGGTCGAGATGATGACGCGCTTGCCGGAGCGAATGACCGGCAGCAGATACGCCAGCGTCTTGCCGGTGCCGGTGCCCGCTTCGACGATCAGGTGCCGCTTCTCCTGCAGTGCCTGCTCGACGGCCTCGGCCATCTGCAATTGTCCGCGGCGAAACTCGTACGCCGGATGCGTGCGCGCCAGCAGGCCTCCGGGGCCGAAGAACTGGTAGAGCGACGGCAGCCGCGCGGCCAGGGTTGCGGATTGTGAGGGGGACGACACGGTGCGAGGAGTCTTGTCCCTATAATAGCTGTACGGGTCGAATCAGTGTGGAGCGTTGAAATCGGGTGTGAACTTCACAAATCCGCACATCCCGCCTGTACCGAGTTTTCACAACTCCGAAAGAGCTTACTTGAGCCGCCGCATTCAATACGAAGACGAAGAGCAAAGCCCATCCGCGGCGAGCTGCCGACGCTGGGAACGCTGGCCATCGTCGGACGGCCGAACGTCGGCAAGTCCACGCTGTTTAACCGGCTGGTCGGCTCGCGCCGCGCCATCGTCGGCGACGAGCCCGGCATCACGCGCGACCGCCTCTACGGCGACATCGAGTGGGCCGGCCGGCGGCTGCGCGTGGTCGACACCGGCGGCATCGTTCCCGACGACAAGGCGCTGATTCCGTCGGAGATTTTTCGCCAGGCGCGCGTGGCGCTGGAAGAAGCCGACGCCATCGTGATGGTGGTCGACGGCCGCACCGAGCTGGCATCGCCCGACATGGAGCTGGCGCGGCAGCTGCTGCGCACCGGCAAGCCGCTGCTGCTGGCCGTGAACAAGATGGACACGCCGAAGCTGGAGCCCTACGCGGAGGAGTTTCGGCGGCTCGGAATCAAGGAGCTGTTTCCGATTTCGGCGGAGAACGGGAACGGGATCGCGGAGTTGCTGGAGCACGTGATTTCGGTGATGCCGAAAGCTGCTCCGACCCAGGTCTCGAAAACCGCGAGACCCGGGGCACCCGTGATCGGCTTCGGACGAACAGCAGGTCCCTCGACTCCCTTCGGTCGCTCGGGATGACAACCGATCTGGATCACTGCTCGGAGACATGCGAGTCTCTGCGGTCGGGACGCACGAAGTCGAAAAGGAAAACGGCGCCGCGGATTCAGCGACGGAAGCAACCGAAGAAGTCGCCGGCGAAGGCGAATCGACTGAGGCCGATGAGCCCGGAGCAGAAGGAAGTCAAGGTCGCCATCATTGGACGTCCGAACGTCGGCAAGTCAACTTTGCTGAATGCGCTGACCGGCACCGGGCGCGCGATCGTCTCGCCGGTCGCGGGCACCACGCGCGATGCCGTCGACGAAGTGCTGGAGCGCGACGGCCTGAGCTATCGCTTCATCGACACCGCCGGCATTCGCCGCAAGGGCAAGACCGAGTTGATGGCCGAGAAGCTTTCCGTGGTGATGGCGCGCAAGCATCTGGAAGCCGCCGACGTCGCGCTGATCGTGATCGACGCGGTCGAAGGCGTGACCGCCGGCGACGCCACCATTGCCGGCTACGCGCATGAGAGCGGGCGCTCGGTGATCATCGTCATCAACAAGTGGGACCTGGTGACCACGGCGCGCACCGACGGCAAGCCTCCGGCCGACCCGAAGCTTTACGAAGAGCAGGCGCGGCGTCACCTGAAGTTCCTGAACTATGCGCCGGTGGTGTTCGTCTCGGCAGTCAAGGGCAAGAACCTGGACAAACTTTTTTCGACGCTGGAACTGGTGGCGCGCGAGCGCCGCAAGCGCGTCGGCACCGGCGAGATGAATCGCTTCCTCAGCCACATCGATTTCGAGCGCGCCTCGGTGCCCATGTCGAAGCGGGTGAAGATTCTCTACATGACGCAGGCAGCCGTGTCGCCGCCGACGTTCATCCTGTTCACCGACCGCGCGGTGAAGCTGCACTTCTCCTATCAGCGATTTCTGGAGAACCAGATTCGCGACGCGTTCGGATTTGTGGGCACGCCGATCTGGATCAAGAACCGGGCACGGAATGAGGGGAAGAAGTAGCGCCGGCTGGCAACTAGGCGAGTTTTTCCAGACGCTCGAGCGTGTCGGGATATCGGCGAACAAGAAGTACAAGAGCCGCGGCCTGGGGATTTGGCGTGACCGCGTCCCTGCTCCCATTTTTCCAGAGTACGTTCATTCACACGGAGCTTGCGTGCGAATACGGCGCGTGAGCAACGAAACTTGGTGCGCGTCTCTAGAATAAATTTACCGTCGACGACCGGCAGCGGCGGCGGCGCACATCGTGGACGAACTGCAACGTGAGCTTTCCTTCGCAGATGAGCGCTTCATCGCGTGCACGCCTTCCATGAGTTCGTCGAATATCTTTCGCTTTGTCACTGTCACGATCTCCTGCCATTACTTGCGCGCTCGTCCCGTTTCTTCTGCCGAATCTCCAACGCGCGTTGTATGGCCAGCCGCAGAAACTTCTTCCAGCGGCATTTAGATCTACCGCTTCGTTTTTGTCGTAGATCGTCAACAGCCACATCTGGAAGCGGACAGAAAGCCGTAGGAGACAGCCCGTAACCCGCCCGGAAGCCTTTGAATCGACAGCGATCGCCAGAGTTTGCGCGAAAACGCTGTCCCGGGACAAGCCTCCCGCTGCTGACCGGCGAAAGAAGACTTGACCCGGCGCGCCGCCTTCCATATCGCTCGAAGAAATGACGTACTGCGCGAACTGCGTCAAAGCACGTCGAGATTACCCAAGCCGTATAATTGGCAAAGACTCTCGGCATCAAGCCAGGAGACAGATCTCGCGCATTGGAAAGCGAACGGACGATGCACATCGTCAACGTTGATAGAGAGCTCGTTGAGGCAATCGGTCGGAGAAGCTTGAATCTCATTGCCACCGTTTCTTCCGGAGCTCCGATTCACGCACTGGCGGGAACGCCTTGCGGAGCCTTCAGTCTTACGACTTGAGCAAGAAGCGCCGTTACGTTGGACGCCGTTGAGCAGCCAGCCACCCATCCAACTCCGCCAGCGCCCGCTCGCACACCATCGCGTGCCGCCGCTTCTTGTCGCGGACGCGCCGCTTCGTTTCTTCGTCCAGATGCAGCAGCAGATCGAAGGTGATGTTGGCCGGCTGGAAGTTCTTGGCCTCGGCGTGGCAGATGTAGTTCACCAGCGCGCCAAATGCCGTCGCCCGCGGAGGCGCAACCGGATCGGCTCCGGACGCCAGCGCCGCCGCGTGCATCCCCGCCAGTTGTCCCGTCGCAATCGACTCCACGTAGCCTTCCACGCCGGAAATCTGTCCCGCGAAAATCACATTCGGATGCTGCTTCATCTGCAGCGTCTCGTTCAGCAGCGTCGGGCCGTTGATGTAGGTGTTGCGATGAATCTGGCCGTAGCGCAGGAACTTCGCGTTCTCCAGCCCGGGAATCAGCCGCAGCACGCGCGCCTGCTCGCCGTACTTCAGGTGGTTCTGGAAGCCTACCAGGTTGTAGGAGTCGGCGCGCAGGTTCTCCTGGCGCAGCTGTACCACAGCGTAGGGCATCTGTCCGGTATGCGGATTGCGCAGGCCGACCGGCTTCATCGGCCCGAAGCGCAAGGTATCGCGGCCGCGGCGGGCGATCTCTTCGATCGGCAGGCAGCTTTCGAAGTAGTTCAGGTTCTCCCAGTCCTTGGCGTCGACCGCGTGCGCCTCCAGCAGCGCGTCGAGGAAGCGGTCGTACTCCTCCTTCGTCATCGGGCAGTTGATGTAGTCGGCGGTGCCCTTGTCGTAGCGCGCCGCCATGTAGCAGCGCGTCATGTCGATGGAGTCGGCTTCGACGATGGGGCTGATCGAGTCGTAAAAGTAAAGCTGCTCGCTGCCGCTCAGCCGCAGGATCTCCTGCGTGAGCGCGTCGGAGGTCAGCGGCCCGGTGGCGATCACCGTGATCTCGCCGGCTTCGTCGATCGCCGTGACTTCTTCGCGCACGACTTCGATCAGCGGCTCGCGTTCGATGGCCGCGGTCACGGCCTCGGCAAACTTTTCGCGATCGACGGCCAGCGCGTGTCCGGCGGGAACCGCGGTCTGCCGCGCGATCTCCATCAGCAACGATCCGGCGCGGCGCATTTCTTCTTTCAGCAGCCAGGGCGCGGTGTTCTCGCTGTCGGACTTCAGCGAGTTGGAGCAGACCAGCTCGGCGAAGTTCGCCGTCTGGTGCGCGGGCGTCGAGCGCACCGGCCGCATCTCGTACAGACGCACCGGCACGCCGCGGCGCGCGCATTGCCATGCGGCTTCCGAGCCGGCAAGTCCGGCGCCGATGATGCGAATAGGTTTTGACATGGGGATGGGCTGAGAACTTGGGTTATTATACGGGCCTGTTCCGGAGGAGATCGCGATGGCCCGACTGCCGTACGTCGAAATGCAGGACGCTCCGCCCGAGGTGCGCGAGATCTACGAGACCGCACTGCGCGGCAAGCCCGGCAGCGTGCAGAAGCTGCTGGCGCATCGTCCCGAGGTGCTGCGCACGTTCCTCGCGTTCTACGGCACGGTGGGCCGCACGCTGGAGCGGCGCATCTACGAGATGGTGTACATCCGCGTCTCGATGATCAACGGCTGCCACTATTGCCTGCAGCATCACCTGGCGTCGTCGAAGCGCGTTGGCCTGACGGAAACCGATTGGCAGGCGTTGAAGGCCGGCGACTACTCGAGCTTCGCCCCAAGGAGCAAGCGGCGCTGAAGTTCGCCGAGAAGCTGACGCGCGAGTCGCGCAACATCAATGACGCAGATGTCGATGCGCTGAAGCCGCATTTTCCGGCCGAGCAGATTGTCGATCTCGACATGCTGGTGGGATTGGCGAACCTGACCAACCGGCTGACCGATCCGCTGGGAGCCGATCTGGAGATGCCGGCGGAGAAGATCTATAGCGAGACCGTTTCGAACCGGGATGGCGTCCGGCACGCCGAGAACGTAGAGAACCTAGGTTCGCGCCCTCGCGAAGATGATTTGCAGAGCCGGCTCATGCGCCACGTGGCCGAGGCTCGACGGGCCCGGAAACAGACATCGCCCGGTCGGACTTCGGGACTAGGGCACCCAAGTCTGAATCGCGTGAACGAATCAACAGCTTGCGCAGATTCCCAAATCGGCACCTTGATCGTATAGCACTAGCCACAATTAGGCTATCTGCGATCGGTGCGATGCCGATTCCCGCGCATTGCAGCCTCTCTGGCGGGCGATCGGATGGCAAGAGGTACTCGGAGATGTTCGATGCATCTTTCAGACGGCTTAAAACGCCAGCTTAAACGCGATTTCCCATTTCGGGACAATAACTTACGGGGAATCACAGAATCACCCGCTCGTCGCCCACCCGCCGCGTCACCCGCTCGCGGTCCAGATACTCCAGCAGCGGGATGGCGTGTTTGCGGGTGATCCCGAACAGGTCTTTGAAGCTGCCGACGTTCAGCTTGGGCGTCTTCGATTTTTGCGCGGCGATCTGCTGCTTCAGCTCCGCCAGGGCGTCGCGGTGGAAGACCAGTTCGTCGGCCAGCTTCACCAGCACGCGATCGCGCAGCAGCAGGGTCACGATTTTCTGCGCGCGGACTTTGTCGACCGGCAGCGCGGCCAGCACATCTTTCAGCAGCGGAACTTTGAGGCCCGCCTTGGCGAAGGCCTGCTCGATCTTCGCCTTCGATTCGGCTTCTTCGTCGCGCAGCACGACGCCTTTGCCGAAGGCTTGCACTACCTCGCCGCTGACCTGGAGCTTCTTGTCGCGGACCAGCGAGTCGAGCACGCCGCGAAAGACTTCTTCGCGCAACGCCAAGCGTCTCGCGCAACTGCTCGCGGCCGATGCCCGGCGACCAGCGGATTCGCCTTGTGAAACTGATCGACAATCGCCGCGGCTCGCTCGCCGCAGCGAAGCGACCACTGCCGGCGACGAGCAGCACATCCTGGAAGCGAACCAGCCTCCCGGCTTTCACCAGCTCGGTCGGCAAGCTGCTCGACCTTGGCCGGCGGCAATCCCGTCTCTCCCACAGCGTGGGATATCGACAAGCCGGTCTCCGCCCGCCGCGCCACTCGGAGCTCCAGCGACTCTGTCGGCGCTGCCGCATTCGCGATCGCCTGCAGAAACGCCAGCGCGATCCGCAGCCTTCATCCGCCGCGGTTCTTCCGCCGCATCCAGCACGCGTCCGCCGCCAATGGTGATCACCGGAGAGAACTGCCGGATGATGAAGCGGTCGCCGGGCAACAGCAGCAGGGGATCGTCGAGCTTCAGCCGCGCCAGTCCTGACTCGCCCGGCTGCAACTGTTTCGCGCCGAGCAGGCTCACCTCCGCGATGGTCTCCGCCGTGAAGGTATGCAGGTGAACGCGCGCGCGATCGCGCAGCGGCTTGGCCGAGCGCAGCAGGTCCAAGCGTGACGCTCACGCGCTTCGTCGGGCGAAACATTCCGGGCGGCGTCAGCATCATGCCGCGCGCCGAGCTCCGCGGTTTCGACTCCCGCCAGATTCAGCGCAGTGCGTTGTCCGGCGATGGCCTCGTCCGCCGCCGCGCCGTGAACCTGCACGCCGCGCACTCGCAGCCGCTTGCCCGTGGGATGGACTTCCAGTTCCTGCTCTTTGTGGACCGTCCCGGAAATCAGCGTGCCGGTCACAACCGTGCCAAAGCCTTTCATGCTGAAGACGCGATCGATGGGCAGACGAAAGACCGCGCTCGAATCTTTCGCCGGAATCTCCGACGGCCACGCGCGCCAGTTGCGCTGCGAAGCTGGTCGAGTCCGGCACCGGTCTTCGAGCTGACGGCGACGATAGGCGACTGCGCCGGATCGAGGAACGATCCCTTCAGGAAGTCGGCTACTTCCAGCCGCACCACTTCCAGAGTGTCGGCGTCGACCAGGTCCGACTTGGTCAGATCACGGTGATCCCACGCTGTAGGGCCAGCATGCGGCAGATGTCGAAGTGCTCGCGGGTTTGCGGCTTGATGCCTTCGTCGGCCGCGATGACCAGCAGCACCAGGTCGATGCCGCCAACGCCCGCCAGCATGTTGCGGACAAAGCGCTCGTGGCCGGGAACGTCGACGAAGCCGATGCGAATCGGCTCCCCCGTGGGGCTAGTCAAATCGAGGTTCGCAAAGCCGATATCGATGGTGATGCCGCGGCGCTTTTCTTCTTCCAGGCGGTCGGGATCGGTGCCGGTCAGGGCCCGCACCAGCGCGCTCTTGCCGTGGTCGATGTGGCCGGCGGTGCCGACGATGACGGCCTTCATGCGATCAGTGTATCGGGATTTGTGGAACTCTCGAAGCCTGGAGGGCGAATGCTTTTAAGGGGCAAGCTATGCGAGAATAGTAGTCAGAAACTAGCAACAGCCTTCCGGGTTTACTACGGTTGCGCCATCCCCAAGGAAGTTTTTGCTTTCAAAGGGTCACGGGCGTCTAATGTATTTGAACTCCAGGCGTACTTGATCCAATACGGATGGCCTCAATTCTCACACCGCCAGACACACCATCACCTTCTCCTTCCAGCGAAGACAGCCAGACTTGCGCTTTGGGAAGCCGCGCATGGCGGCGAGCTCGATCTCACGCCGCATCAGCTGTTGCAACTGGAGGACGATCTGGAGCGCTCGCGCATGCGCGAGGCGTTCTGGATCTCGGTGGTCGTTCACCTGATGGTGGTGATCATCCTGGCGCTGTCGCCCAAAATTTTCCCGATGATGCGTGGCGGGGTGGTGACCACTCCGCAAGACATGATGCGCAATCAGCAGGCAACATTTCTCGATCTGCCGCCGGATTTGCAGAAGGCGCCGAAGGTTGCGCCCAAGACGGACGTGCTGTCGGACAAGAACCGCATCGCCGAGAGCCGGCATCCCTCGATCGACAAGAAGACGCTGGAAGAGTTGAAGCGCGCGGGCACCGCCGAAGATGCAGGCGCCGCCGGCGCAGCAGGCGCGCAACACGCCGCCACAACAGCAACAGCGGCAGGCTGCTCCGCAACAGCAACAGCCGCAGCAACAACAGCAGCAGCCGCAGGGCCAGCAGATGGCGCAGATGCAGCCGTCGAATCCGTTTGAGAATCCCAAGCTGCCCGCGCCCTCGGAGGGAACCGCCGAAATTCCCCAGCACCTTTGGCGGCGTCGATGTCGGCCGGGCTCGTCGATTGAGCAGGCCGCGCGCGCCGTGGCATCGCGGCGCGGCGGTGGCAGCTACGGCGGCGGAGGCAGCGGCAGTTACGGAGCCGGACCCGGCGGCTCGGCGCTGAAGATGGGTCCGCTGGAAGTGCTGAGCGACACCCAGGGCGTCGACTTCGGTCCGTACCTGGAGCGCGTGATGCAGGCCGTGCGCATGAACTGGTACGCCATCATTCCCGAGGAGGCGCGGCCTCCGCTGTTGAAGAAGGGCAAGGTTGCCATCCAGTTTGCCATTCTGCCGGACGGCAAGAGTCGCCGGCATGCAGCTCTACGCGACCGTCAGGCGACACGCCACTGGACCGCGCAGCCTGGGGCGGCATTACCGCGTCGGCTCCGTTCGCGCCGCTGCCCAGCCAGTTCCACGGACCGTACCTGGCGCTGCGCTTCCGCTTCTACTACAACCCCGGCAAGGGGGATCTGGAATAGGGAAGCACTCAGCCGTCAGCATTCAGCCCTCAGCATTCACTCATAAAGTGGGTGCCGAGTTTAGTCATCCCGAGCGACCTAAGGGAGTGGAGGGACCTGCTTTCTTCCGCTCTTTTGGCGTAGGGTCTTGTTTCCAACACCTGCAGTTCAAAACACCCGCCCTAGCCCAAAGTCAGGGCTGGAACGGGGCACCCCCAGGTTTTCGATCTGCCGTAGCTTTTGATCTCGAAAGACTTCGATCCTCCTCCTGATTTCTCCTCGGCGTAAGATTACTTCGTGGATTCCCACCTCCCTTCCGACGAACGCGAACTGGCGCTGCAGCAACGTCGCCTCAGGCACGATCGCGTGCGCGTGATCGGACTGCTGGTCATCGTCGTCGTTCATTCTGCTGCTCACGTTCCTTCGCTTCGGCAAGACCATTCCCTGGGCTGCGCGATGAGCGGCTCCCGCAATGCGCTAACCGTCCCACTTCATCTGAGCCGCTGCTGGTCGTCATTCTCGGTCCGACGGCGTCGGGCAAATCCGCGCTGGCGGTCACCCTGGCGCAGCGCTTCGACGGCGAGATCGTCAGCTGCGATTCGGTTGCGGTCTACCGTCACTTCGAAATTGGCACGGCCAAGCCGATCGCCGCAGCAGCGCGCGCTGGTGCCGCACTATTTGCTCGACGTGGCCGAGCCGGACGAACCGTTCACGGCGGGCGAATATTCGCGTCAGGCGCGCGCGGCGATTGCGGACATCGCAGAACGCGGCAAGCTGCCGATCGTTGTCGGCGGCACGGGACTGTATTTGCGAGCGCTGCTGGAAGGTTTGTTCCCCGGGCCGGAGCGTTCCGAGGAATTGCGCGAACGGCTTCGTGCGCGCGCTGCACCGCGCGGGTCGGCTTATCTTCATCGCATTCTTGCAACGACTCGATCCCGAAGCCGCCGCGAAGATTCACGCCAACGACGCGGCCAAGCTCATTCGCGCCATCGAGGTCTGCCTGGCATCGCGCTCGCGCATGAGCCGAGCTGTGGGAGCAGCGCGGACGCGATCCTCTGCGCGGCTATCGCATCCTGCGCATCGGATTGAACCCCGAGCGTCAGCAGCTGTACGAGCGCATCAATACGCGCGCGCAGCAGATGTTTGACGATGGACTGGTCGAGGAGACGAAGACGCTGCTCGAACGTTACGGCGGCCGGAAGAACGCGACCGCGCTCGAGTCGCTCGGGTACAAGCAGGCAGGACAATTGCTGCGCGGAGAATTGTCGCGGGAGGCAGGCGATCGCCGCTGCGCAGCAGGGACATCGCAATTACGCCAAGCGGCAGATGACCTGGTTTCGCCGCGAGCCCGAGGTGCATTGGGTGGAAGGCTTCGGGGATGATGCCGAGGTGGAGACGGAAGCGGCGGCGCTGATTGCGCGGGCAGGCCACGCCCCGCGTGTAATTGCGATGTCATCCTGAGCGGAGCGACTCCCTAGTCTGGTTGTCATCGCCGACCAAGGACTTCAGTCCGCCTAGAGGAACCTGCTTCTCATGCGCAGTGGAAGAACGCTTCCTACGGCCGAGCAGCAGGTCCCTCGACTGCCGGCTAAAGCCGTCAGTCGGGATGACAATCTCTTCTTTTTTCAGAAGTCCTGACTCCGGCGGCTGTCAGATGTGCCTCCTAGCCATCAGAATCACAGAAGCCGTCGAGTGCGGCGACAATACTCGCCACCGCCTCTCCCGGTAGGATGGTCTTCCTTCTGCTATCGTCATTCGCGAATGATTCGCCTGTCCGCCTGCTGTGTTGTGTCTGCTGCTCGCCATGCCCAGCTATCGCCAAAGAACGCTTTCAGCAGCCCACGCCCATCCATCTCGACAAGCAGGGCGACAAGTGGGCGCGCGCGTCGCTGAAGAAGATGTCGCTCGAGCAGAAGATCGGGCAGATGTTCATGATCTGGGCCTTCGCCCGCTTCACCAACTTCGATGGCCCCGACTACATCGGCTTGCGCGACACCATGCGCAAGTACCACATTGGGGGATTCGCGCTTACCGTGTCTTTCGACGACGGCTTGCTCGACAAGACGCCTCCACTCGAAGCCGCGATGCTGACCAATCAGCTGCAGCGCGATTCGGAATTCCCGCTGCTGCTTCGCTGCCGACTTCGAGCGCGCGCTGGCCTACCGCCTGACCGGCGTTACCAGCTTTCCTCATGCCATGGCCTTTGGCGCCACGCGCGATCCCAACTACGCGCGCGAGTTCGGCCGCATCACCGCGCAGGAGGCACGCGCCATCGGCGTGCAGTGGAACTGGTTTCCCGATGCCGACGTGAATTCCGATCCCGACAATCCCATCATCAACACGCGTTCGTTCGGCGAAGATCCAGCGGCGGTGAGCGCGATGGTCGCGGCCAACATCGAAGGCGCTCGCGCCGGCGGCCTGCTGGCGACGGCCAAACATTTTCCCGGACACGGTGACACCGACGTCGACTCGCATCACGGCGTGCCGGTCATCAATGCCGACCGCGCTCATCTCGACACGGTCGAGTTGCCGCCATTTCGCGCGGCCATCAAGGCCGGCGTCGACGCGATGATGGTCGGGCACATCGAAGTTCCGGCGCTCGATCCCGATACCAATCGCGTGGCCAGCATTTCGCCGGCGATTGTGACCGGATTGCTCAAGCAGCAGATGGGCTTTCACGGGCATCGTCGTTACCGATGCGCTCAACATGCAAGGCCTGATGAACTTGTTTCCAGAAGGCGGCTCGGCGGCAGCCGGACGCGCAGCGGTGGAAGCGGTGAAGGCCGGCGACGATGTGCTGATCATCCCGTCCGATCTGGACGGCTCCTACAATGGCCTGCTGCAGGCAGTGCGCAGCGGCGAGATTCCCGAGTCGCGCATCGATGAGTCGGTGCTGAAGATTCTGCGCGCCAAGGCCGAGGCCGGACTGAACAGAGCGAAGCTCGTCGACATCGATGCTGTCAGCCGGCTGGTGGCGACGCCAAAGAGTCTGGAGACGGCGCAGGAGATTGCCGATCAGGCGGTCACGCTGGTACGCGACAATCATGCGGTGTTGCCGTTGAAGGCTGAGGCGCAGGGAACCAATTCGCCACAGAATGCGTATCACTCAGCAGCGGAAAATCGCAGCCGAACCCTGCTGCTGATCTTTACGCCGGATGTGCGCAGCAGCGCGGGCTGGCAACTGGACCGGCAGATCCGGGCGAGGATTCCCGGATGTCCGCACGATTTATATTGAGCCGCGGAATGCCGCGGCATGGGCCGGGCCGGCGATGGATGCGGTCTCGCAGGCGCAGACGGTGATTGCCGCTGTGTACTTGAATCCGCAGGGCGGCGCGATGGCGAACATGGCGGCATTGTCGAGCGGGCCGGAAAGCCTGCTGCACAAAGTGGTCGAGAGTGCGGCGGCGAAAACCGTGGTGGTGGCGATGGGCAATCCGTATATCGCCAGCCAGATTCCCGAGGTGCAGAATTATCTCTGCACGTTTTCGGATGCCGACGTTTCGGAGTTGAGCGCGGTGAGGGCGTTGTTCGGCGAGATCCCGACACCCGGCCGTTTGCCGGTGACCATTCCCGGAATCGCCGCGCGCGGTGCAGGGATGAGCATGTCCAGCGGAGGAACACAATGAAGAGTTCGGTTGCAAGAGCGTCGATCGGCCTTGTGGTGGCAGCGTCGGCATTGATGCTGGTGACCGCGTGCAGTATCAACGTCGACGACAAGGACAAGAAGAACCAGAAGGTCGACATCCAGACACCGTTTGCCAACTCTGAAGGTCGACAGCAGCGACAAGGCCGTCGACAACGGCATTCCGGTTTATCCCGGAGCGCACCTGCGCCCGGCGGACAAAGATGGCGACAATCATTCGGCCAACATCAACCTCGGCGCCTTCGGCTTCGGATTGAAGGTGATTGCCGCGGAATATGAGACCGGCGATTCTCCGGAAAAAGTGAAGGCGTTTTACGAAGACAAGATGAAAGCTTTCGGCTCGTCCCTGATCTGCAATGGGCACAGCGGCAGCGGATCGGGACGTCCACGTCAATGCACACACGAATGGTGGCGACAAAGACAAGAAGCTGGACTGCTCCGATAGTTCGGGCGATGGCTGGGAGATCAAGACCGGCACCAGTGACAACGAACACCTGGTGTCGATTGAGCCCAATGGCTCAGGCACGAGATTTGGAACGGTTTACATTCGGACCCACAGCAAGGACAGCGACAAGGAAGACAAGAAGGACACGCTGTAAGAGTCGCCGCTGTAACGCAACGCTGTTCAGTTTTTACTGGTTGTTATCCTGAGCGAAACGTCCGCGCTTTTGTTTAGTGGTGAAACGAAACAGTGGGTCGGCGCATGAATGCCTCCGCGGAAACGGCCGAATCCCGCAGGGATGGTTATGCCGTTAGCCCAGGGCGCAGCGAAGCGGAGTCCTGGGTACGACACCCCGATCGATCCAGAGCTGGCTTCAGCCGGCGCCACCAGCGCCTTCAGGCGCGACACAAGATGGGCTGCGGGCAGAAAGCAGGTCCCTCCACTCCGGCGGGAGGCCCGCCTGCGGTCGGGATGACAACTGCGGGATTTTGATTCGCTCCTTCGGACCCACGAAGCTTGCCGCCCCCTTCAAAACCCCACTCCGGACTCCTCCTATGCGGCCTTCCTCGGAACCTGTGCGGGCGCCGCGGTCTTACCCTGTGGCGGTCTTACCAACACCGGAAGCACTGCCGACACCAGCATCACAACCGCAATCACGTGCAGCGCACCGCGATAGCTGCCGCTGGCCTGCCGCATGTTGGCGATGAGCAATGGCCCGAAGGCGCTGGCAAATCCCCACGCGGTCAGCATCAGTCCGTAGATCGGTCCCACGTTCTTCGACCCGAAGTAGTCAGCCGCAAACGCCGGCATGGTGCCAAAGCCTCCGCCGTAACACATCAGCACGACGAACGAGACGGAAGTCAGCAACGCAACCGTCGTCAGGGAAGGGAAGACCCAGAACAGCACGGCCTGGATCAGGAACATCACCAGGAACGTTGCCTTGCGCGTAATCATGTCGGAGACCCACGCCCAGAAGACGCGTCCCAGTGCATTGCCCAGGCTCACGATGCCGACCATGCCTCCGGCAACAATCGCCGTCACTTTGGCCAGATCTTGAAAGATGGGAGATTCCTGCGAGATCAGCGAGATTCCAGCCGAGGTATTCAGGAACAGCAGCATCCAGAGCGCCCACCACTGCCATGTCTTCAGCGCCTGCGACAACGTGTAATCGATCTTCGAGCGTTGCGAGATTTCGGTTGCGGTCGGCGTCCAGCCCGCAGGCTTCCAGCCTTCCGGTGGATTCTGCATAAAATATCCGGCGATGACGGTGACGATCAGGAAGGCGATGCCGAGGTAAGCGAAGGTCGTTAGTACACCGACGCTCTGGATCAGCCGGGTCGCTACCGGAGCGGTGATCAGCGCGCCCGCGCCAAAGCCGCCGACGGCGATGCCGGTGATCAGGCCGCGGCGATCTGGAAACCACTTCACCAGAACGGCGATGGGCACGATGTAGCCGAAGCCCAGACCAATGCCGCCGATCAGACCGTAGCTGAGATAAAGCCACCACAACTTGTGTGCGGAGAAGCTGGCAAGAAAAACGCCAAGTCCATAGAGTAAGCCTCCGGTCATGGCGACAATGCGGGGACCTGCGCGATTCAGCCACAGGCCACCGAAGAACGACGCGACCCCCAGCACGAAAATTGCGATGGTGAAGGTCAACGTCACTTGCGGGATTGTCCAGCCAAACTGCTTGCTCAGCGGAATGCGAAAGACGCTCCACGCGTAGACGGCGCCGAGGGCGATCTGCAGGAAAATACCGGCAAGTGCGATGCCCCAGCGATTTACGGAAGCCGATGCGGAGTTCATAACAGCTTTGTGATGTCAAAACGTGGCAGCGCGGTTCTCCGATTCGTGCTCTGTTTCTTGGTGTGGCGGCGCAAATACGTCCCGCCCTAAAAGACCTTTCGGGCGGGGAGGAGCAAAATTTTTTGGCCCTGAATTGCCGTCGCCGGTTTCCGTGCGCTACAATCGTTTCGACCGCACTTTTGCGTTCGCTTTTGGCGGACGCGCTCTGCAGAATCCCCAACCTAACCGGTCAGCGGGAGTGGCGAGTTCAGGTCTGCTGGTGTTCGCAAAGTTGTTGGAAACTCAGCTGGTTGTGCGCTTGCACGCGGAATACCGTTGTGTTAAGCTCAATGTTTGTCCCGGCTGGCAAGTGGAAATATGCATTGGTGTGCCGTAAATGCGGCGACCATGCAATGCTGGCGTAGCTCAGCTGGTAGAGCATCTGATTTGTAATCAGAGGGTCGGGGGTTCAAGTCCCTTCGCCAGCTCCAGAATCGTAACTTGAGCGCGCCGCCCGCAGCGGCGGGTAGCAGGAGCAAGCCAAACGAGACGCGCAGCTCTCCTAGAGAACTGAATCCAGCAGCAGCATTCCTGAGTACGACGCGCGCGCAGCATCGCGCCGCTGTTGCAGAGTCTTGCGGAAGCGTTTGGTGGAGTTCTTTGACAGCAGGAGGGTCCTCACGCGCGGTTCGCGCATGGGTGAAGGATGGCGATTCGGGCCTCGGCAGTCGGCTTCTCGCAGAGGTTATCGAGAGCGAATGCTCGGTCGGACGTGCACAGGTGGCCGAGTGGTTAATGGCAGCAGACTGTAAATCTGCCGCTCCCAGGAGCTACGGAGGTTCGAATCCTCCCCTGTGCACCAGTATTTATGCGCCCAGGGCGCAGATGGGTTTTCGTTGTGATTGAGCAGGTTGAGGTAGCAGGTATTTCCGGAACGAAGAAGTTGTTGGTCGCCTTCGCGATTTATGCGGTACTGGCGGCACTGGCTTGGACAACGTTGAGCGAGCCGAAGTTTCGCTACGCTACGCTGGCGATCCTGGCACTGTTCGCGCTGAGAACCTGGTCGTGGAGCAAGAAGCAGGAGCGGGAGAATCGCGAAAATCGCGACTAGCCGCGAGCGAGTAGCTTCGAGCCGCGAGCTTCAGAGCTCGGCGAAGCCCGAGCCGGGTTGGTGTGGCAGAGGTCAGAGCCCGGAGGGCGGAATAATCTGAGCCCAGCATGGAGCCGAAGGCGGAATGCTGGGTGGGCCGTGAAAACGGAGTTGAGTCCCGTAGGGACGGCATAGAAGGCGGGAGTAACTCAGTGGTAGAGTCACAGCCTTCCAAGCTGTTGGTCGCGGGTTCGATTCCCGTCTCCCGCTCCAGAGTTTGAAGGTGCAGCTGGATGAAGCCGAGGACGCTTGCCGTACCGCGAGCGCCGCAGGCGAGGGTGAAGCAGCGAAGCGTTGCGGAACCCTGTGATGAAAGACAAGCTGATGTAGCTCAGTTGGTAGAGCACTCCCTTGGTAAGGGAGAGGTCATCGGTTCAATCCCGATCATCAGCTCCAGAATTTTAAGAAAGAGGCCCGCTTTATGCGGGCAATACGGCTTTCCGATACGTGAACATTGCAATGGATGAGTCAGTCGGGCGAGCGCCCTTCCAGCAAGCGGGCATTCGAGTCGAAAAGCTGGATGAATTTGAGCAGTTGCGGTCGGCGATGACGCGGATTTTCGCTTCCGCCGATGTCGAGAAGTTTCTGCGGCTGCTGCAACGCAAAAACGTTCCTATTCGCGACTTCCATCGCGTTGTGCGCGAGAAGTTGCTGGAACAGTCGGATGCGACCTGGCACGCGGCGGCAAGACGGCGCAGCAGCTTGTACGATGCGCTGCCGGTGAGCGACCAGGCGCAGATGCGCGAATTTTATTTGACGACGCTGGAGGCGGTGGAAGCCGGCCTGCGTAATAAGTTCAACAAACTTTACCGGTACTACTAGGGTAGAAAAAGAAAATGGCGAAAGAGAAATTTGATCGCAGCAAGCCGCACGTAAACGTAGGCACGATCGGGCACATCGATCATGGCAAGACGACGTTGACGGCGGCCATCACCAAGGTACTGTCGAAGCACAATCCGAACATCAAGTTCCGCAGCTTCGACTCGATCGACAACGCGCCGGAAGAGCGCGAGCGCGGTATCACCATCGCCACGGCGCACGTGGAGTACGAGACGGCGAACCGGCACTACGCGCACGTCGACTGCCCCGGCCACGCTGACTACATCAAGAACATGATCACGGGCGCGGCGCAGATGGACGGCGCGATCCTGGTGGTCGCGGCCACCGACGGTCCGATGCCGCAGACCAAAGAGCACGTGCTGCTGGCGCGCCAGGTAGGCGTGCCCTACATCGTGGTGTTCCTGAACAAGTGCGATGCGGTGGAAGATCCTGAGCTGATCGACCTGGTGGAGATGGAAGTTCGCGAGCTGCTGTCGAAGTACAACTTCCCGGGCGACGATCTGCCGGTAGTACGCGGCTCGGCGCTGGGTGCGTTGAACGGCGAAGCGCAGTGGGAAGCCAAGATCGACGAGCTGATGGAAGCGGTCGACAAGAGCGTGCCGCTGCCGGCGCGCGATATCGACAAGCCGTTCCTGATGCCGATTGAAGACATCTTCTCGATCTCGGGACGCGGCACCGTGGTCACGGGCCGTATCGAGCGTGGCAAGGTGAAGGTAGGCGAGGAAGTTGAGATCGTCGGCTTCCGCGAGACGCGCAAGACGGTTGTGACCGGCGTGGAAATGTTCAAGAAGCAGCTGGACGAAGGTCTGGCGGGCGACAATGCCGGCCTGCTGCTGCGCGGCATTCCGAAAGAAGATGTGGAGCGCGGCATGGTGCTGGCGAAGACGGGCTCGATCACGCCGCACACCAAGTTCAAGGGCGAAGTTTACGTGCTGTCGAAAGATGAAGGTGGACGTCACACGCCGTTCTTCAAGGGCTATCGTCCGCAGTTCTACTTCCGCACGACGGACGTGACGGGAGTGGCGACGTTGCCGGCGGGCACGGAGATGGTGATGCCGGGCGACAACGTGGCACTGGAGATCGAGCTGATCACGCCGGTGGCCATGGAGAAGGGCTTGCGCTTTGCGATCCGCGAAGGCGGACGCACGGTAGGCGCGGGTACGATTTCGGAAATTATCGCTTAGTGCCGATCCCACCCTACGCCAGAAGCAGGCGTAGAACGGGGCACCCGGTGGACAACAATTTTCTCGGTGGAGCGAAATTGCTCTGCTGATATCCGCGCTTCGACGCGGACAAGGCTTCCGGCTCCCAGCCGCGAAGGTAAACGAAAGGGATTAGTTTCATGCCTCGAGAGATTGTTACGTTGCAGTGCGGTGATTGCAAGAATCGCAATTACTCCACCACCAAGAACAAGAAGACCACGACGGGCCGGCTGGAATTCAACAAGTTCTGCCGCGCGTGCCGCAAACACACGGCGCATAAGGAAGTGAAGTAGGAAGACGCTCCTCGCCTTTCGCTATTCGCTTTTCGCCAGTCGGGTCCTGCGAAGCGCGAAGAGCGAACGGCGAAGGGCGGAAGTTACAGGGGCGTAAGCTCAATGGCTAAACTGTCGGTCTCCAAAACCGAACTTGGGGGTTCGAATCCCTCCGCCCCTGCCAGAGATTGATGAAGGAATGTAGTTCAGGCGCGGGAAGCGCCGGAAAAAGGTAGCAAGATGGCGAAGTCAGCGGCAATCGAGAGCGTTCGCGACAGCAAGCTGGACACGATCAAAGCGTGGCCGCAGCGCGCGAAGAGCTTCTACAACGACGTGCGCACCGAGATGCGGAAGGTCACCACGCCGTCGCGGAAAGAAGTGCAGGGCACGACCTCCGTGGTCATCATCACGGTGTTTTTGTTCGGCCTCTATTTCTTGGATGGTGGACACGGTCATCGGCAAGAGCCTTGACCACTTGCTGAAGTATCTGACGAATCGCTAGATGCGCGGAAAAATGACAGAAGAAATGAAACCGGAGAACAACGGGGCTGAGCAACAGCCGCCCCAGGAACCTCCTATCGAAGGCGGGACGGAAGTTGCCGGCGAGCAGCCCACGAATCCCAACTTCAAGTGGTACATCATTCACACCTACTCGGGATTCGAGCGCAAGGTAAAAGAGTCGATTGAGTCGCGGGTGCGCGCTTACCCCGAGCTGGAACACAAGATTGGGCGGGTGCTGATTCCGACCGAGTCGGTCACCGAAGTTCGTGGCGGCAAGAAGTACACCAGCGAGCGCATGTTCTATCCCGGTTACGTGCTGGTGGAGATGGACATGGACGACAACGTCTGGCACGTGGTGAAGGGCACGCCGCGGGTGACCGGATTCGTCGGCACCGGGCAGCAGCCCACGCCGCTGTCGCACGGACGAGGTCAACCAGATCGTTTATCGCGTTGCCGACAGCAAGGAAAAGCCCAAGCTCAAGGTCAAGTTCGAGAAGAACGAATCGGTACGAATTTCCGAAGGCCCCTTTGCCAGCTTTACCGGCATTGTGGACGAGGTCAACGAAGATCGCGAGACCTTGAAGGTCATGGTCACCATCTTCGGACGTTCCACTCCGGTGGAGCTCGGGTTCGGGCAGGTCGAAAAAGTTATTACGTAGGAAGGCCGCTATTTGCTTTCGCCGTTCGCATCATCTGCGACGCTTCTGGCGAGTAGCGAAAAGCGAGTAGCGAAAAGCGAGAATTTAAATGGCAAAAAAAGTTACCGGTACAGTGAAGTTGCAGATTGCGGCGGGCAAGGCTACTCCGGCTCCGCCGGTTGGTCCGGCGCTCGGTCAGGCGCAGATCAACATCATGGAGTTCTGCAAGCAGTTCAACGCCAAGACCAGCGCCAAGGAGCTCGACGGCCTGATTATTCCGGTCGTGGTTTCGGTGTACACCGACCGCTCGTTCACCTTCATCACCAAGACGCCGCCGGCAGCGATTCTGTTGAAGCGCGCCGCGGGTGTGGCCAAGGGTTCGGGCACGCCGAATAAGGACAAGGTCGGCAAGGTCACCGAGAAGCAGGTTGCGGAGATCGCCAAGCAGAAGATGCCCGATCTGAATGCCGCCTCGGTCGAGACGGCAATCAAGAGCGTGAAGGGTACGGCGCGGTCGATGGGGATTGAAGTAATCGCGTAAGGGTCCCGCCCTAGCACAAAATCAGGGCTAGAACGGGGCACCCCCGGGCGATTGCGGGTTCGCGATTATCGTGGTGTCCGAGATGATGCGGGAATCCATGAAGGATTAAAGCCCGAAGGGCGAAACAAACTTAGCCCAGCGCGTCAGCGCTGGGTACGGATGCTCAAACAGGTCCGAGCCCCTTCAGGGGCGACAGGAAGTTCAGTCGTAAACGACCACGGCCTTTCAGCAGCAACGACTGGCGGTGGCAGACAAGGAGCAGCATGAAGAAGTCTGGAAAGAATATCGAGAAGGCGCGCGCCGGGGTGGAAGATAAGTCCTACACCCTGCAGGATGCGGTGCCTCTTCTGCAGAAAGTGAAATACGCCAAGTTCGACGAAACCGTCGACTTGACGATGCGCCTGGGAGTCGATCCCAAGCATGCCGACCAGATGGTCCGCGGCACGGTGATTCTGCCGCACGGCCTGGGCAAGTCGAAGAAGGTCCTGGTGCTGGCCACCGGCGAAAAGCTGCGCGAGGCGGAAGCTGCCGGCGCCGACTTTGTCGGCGGCGAAGATCTGGTGGAAAAGATCCAGAAGGAAAACTGGACTGACTACGATGCCGTCATCGCCACGCCCGACATGATGCGCTCGGTGGGCAAGCTGGGTAAGGTGCTTGGACCGCGAGGTCTGATGCCCAATCCGAAGACGGGTACGGTGACCATGGACATCGCCAACGCGGTGAAGGAGACCAAGGCCGGCAAGGTGGAATTCCGCACCGACAAGACCGCCCTGGTTCACGTTCCCGTAGGCAAGCTTTCGTTCCCGCCTGAGAAGCTGGTGGAGAACGCGGCTACGGTGATCACCAGCGTGATCAAGGCAAAGCCGACGGTCGCCAAGGGCAAATACGTCAAGGGCTGCTATTTGAGCTCGACCATGGGACCGGGCGTGTCGGTAGACATCTCGGCAGTGGAAGCGGCGGCGAAAGCCTAAGTTTTGAAAGGGCACGGCTTCAGCCGTGCCGTGAGGTCGCCTCGCGAGACGGCCTTCAGGCCCTGATGCCGGCTGAAGCCGGCTCGGGATAAGAAATTCAGAAGGATTGTTCGGCACGCCTGAAGGCGTGCCCCTTCAAGAACAAGGAATCGAAAATGGCCGTTACTAAAGCAAAGAAGATCGAACAGGTCGAGCTGCTCACCGAAGAGCTCAAGAGTGCCAAGCATGGTATCGTGGGCACCTTCGCCAAGCTGACTGTCGAAAAAGATTTCGAACTGCGCAAGGCGGTACGCAGCGCAGGCGGACGCTATCGCGTGCTGAAGAACACGCTGGCGGAGCGTGCGGCGAAGGGCTCGGCAATTGAGGAAGCGGTAAAGAGCCTCGCCGGAGTTACCTCGCTGGCCTACACCAGCGGCGACCCGGTCGCATTGGCCAAGGCGCTCAGCAAGTACGCCAAGGACAATCCGGAGTACAGCTTCAAGGCGGGCATCGTCGATGGCAAAGTCATCGCGATCCCGGAGATTGACGCCCTCGCGGCGTTGCCGTCGAAGGAAGAGATCTACTCCAAGCTGCTGTTCCTGATGAACGCACCGGCGCAGCGCCTGGTGACTGTGATGAACGCGGTTGGCCGCGACATCGCCGTGGTCATCAACCAGGGCGTGGAGAAGGGCAAGTTTGGCGGCGCACCGGCAGCGGCAGAAGCGCTCGGCAGCCGAAGCGGCTCCGGTGGAAGCGCCGACTGAAGCTCCTGCCGAAGCGCAGGCATAGTTTTGTTGCTCCCGCCCTACGCCAAAGGCTGGCGTAGAACGGGGCACCCACTGGGTTCATTTGGTGGGACACCCGCGTTGAAGCGGGGAATACAGGTTTGGAGGCGCAAGCCTCCGAGAAGATTGCGTTATCCGTTGTGAGGGGTGATTCCCGGGCGTTGTCTGGCGTGCGGGCGACACATTGGAAACCTCAAAGACGGGAACGAAATCAACACAACGAATAACGAATAGGTGGAAAAAGACATGGCGGATCTACAGCAGTTAGAAGAATCAATCGTAGGCCTGTCGCTGCTGGATGCGGCGGCCCTGGTAAAGAAGTTGGAAGAGCGTCTCGGTGTTTCGGCTGCGGCCGCGGCTCCGGTGATGGTGGCGGGCGGCGGCGGTGCCGCAGCTGCAGCTCCGGCGGAAGAGAAGACCGAATTCACGGTCGTCCTCACCGAAGTGGGCGCCAACAAGATCAACGTGATCAAGGCTGTCCGTGAAGTCACCAGCCTGGGCTTGAAAGAAGCCAAGGACCTGGTCGACGGCGCGCCCAAGACGGTGAAAGAGGGCGTGAACAAGGAAGAAGCCGAGACCATCAAGAAGAAGTTCGCCGACGCGGGAGCGAAGGTCGACATTAAGTAGTTGCGGTGCCGGCTGGCGCTGCCGACGTGGTGGCGCCTGGCCGGCCTGATTTGCCGCTCCACTTGCGGCAGGTACCCGGCTTGCGCTGGCCTTAGCGCTTGTCCGCATACCGGCTGCATTCTCCGGAGCTCCGAAGCGCTTTCTTATCAGCGCGCTGGGGTGCCGGACGGAGCGATTTACTCCGGGCGCGCTGACCGGAGTTTCTGGCTGCTGCTGCCGGCGGATTACGCGGTGGCGGCTACGTTCTTCTCCACGCCGGAGCGGGCGGGAGAGGCGCGATGCCGAGGAAGAAGAGCGGACCTCTCAGCGGGAGGCCGCGGAATTCCCGGGCATCGTAGTGATGCTGAGTCTTTTTGTGGACTTGGACATCAAAACATAAGGTGGCAGGCGGCCGGTGTGTCGACCCTCGCGTCAGCTCGGACGTGACGACATGCTGGACGAGAACAAGGCCTGAAGATACTGGCGCGGGACGTTAACAACATAGCGGTGCGAAAAGCACCGACATCCCAGGCAAATTGGTCATGGGATTGCACGACGCCTCAAGCGGCGCTTGCGGGGACTTCTGTCTCTACGAGCGCGATTGCCTTTTGGCGCAGAGCTAGAGCTACCGAATCGTTTTTCTTTCAGATTGCAAGCGTGTTGCGCACCGATCCGGCTTTGAAGGGACACGGCTTTCAGCCGTGTCGTTGGATGGTGCGAAACAACCTGCGTTCCGTCCCTGAGGAGAGCTTACCTCAGCGGCTAAAGCCGGGCGCTCTTGGAAATGCGATCGGCACGCCTGAAGGCGTGCCCCTTCAAAGCAGCGAAACAGCTGGCATGCCCGGTGAAACAGAAGGCATGCCCCTTCAAAACGGCGAAACAGAAGGCATGCCCCTTCAATACGGTGAAACAGAAGGCGTGCCCGTTCGAGAACGCACTCAAGTCATTTCATGTGTGACGGCGCGCATCCCGTCGCACATCGCATCACGGTTTTTGCCACGGCCGGCCTGGAGCGACACTGGCCGCCACTGATTAGGAGCTTTATACATGGCGCAACAGAAGACTGCCAATCGAAATCGATTCGATTTCTCTAAAATTCCGGCGACCATTCAGATTCCCAACCTCATCGAGGTGCAGAAGCGTTCCTACGATCGCTTCCTGCAGATGGACTCGCTGCCGAGCGAACGCGATGATGCCGGCTTGCAGGCGGTGTTTCAGTCGGTGTTTCCGATTACCGACTTTCGCAACGTCTCGCAGCTCGACTTCGTCGAGTTTGCCATCGGCAACTGGGAATGCAAGTGCGGTCACCTTAAAGGTCTGAATCACCTGCGCACCACCTGCCGCAATTGCGGTCACACGGTGAAGACAGACCCGTTCCACCTGGGCGACGTGCTCTGCACCAAGTGCGGAACGTACAACGCCAATACCCCCGACTTCTGTAACAAGTGCGGCGATCCCGTGGGATTGCAGCTGAAGTACGACGTGGCCGAGTGCGAGGAGCGCGGTATGACTTACTCCGCGCCGCTCAAGGTCACCATGCGTCTCACCATTTACGACAAGGACCCGGAGACCGGCAACCGCTCCATCCGCGACATGAAGGAGCAGGAAGTCTTCTTCGGCGACATTCCGCTGATGACGCAGAACGGCACCTTCATCATCAACGGCACTGAGCGCGTGATCGTCAGTCAGTTGCACCGTTCGCCGGGCGTCTTCTTCGAGACCGCCAACAACCGCACCTATTTCCTGGGCAAGATCATTCCGTACCGTGGTTCGTGGGTCGAGTTTGAATACGACCAGAAGAACATCCTGTACGTGCGTATCGATCGCAAGCGCAAGTTCCTGGGAACGATTTTCCTGCGGGCGCTGGGACTGCGTTCCGACGAAGAGATTCTGCGCACCTTCTACACCGTCGACCGCATTGCGATTCGCGACAAGAAGCTGTTCTGGACGCTCGAACCCGGTTCCGACAAGCCGACCAACCTGCTTGGCATGAAGCTGGCGAAGGCGATCACGGCCAAGAATGGCGATGAGATTTCGCACTCCGGCCGCAAGGTTACGGCAGCGGTGATGAAGGAAATCCAGAAGCACCGCATCTCGGAAATCGAAGCCGACCTGACGGACCTGGAAGGCGCCTTCGTCGCGGCTGACGTGGTCGACACCAACACCGGCGAAGTGCTGCTGGAATCCAACACCGAACTGACGGCCGACAAGCTGTCGAAGATGATGGATGCCGGCGTCGCCGAAATCCACGTCTTCTTCCCCGAGCGTGACGATGTAGGCACGGTCATCAGTGCCACGCTGCGCCGCGATTCGGTGAAGACGCCGCAGGAAGCGCTGATCGAGATCTACCGCAAGCTGCGTCCGGGCGATCCGCCGACGCTGGACACCGCGACTGCGTTGTTCCACGGCATGTTCTTCGATCCGCGGAAGTACGACTTCTCGCGGGTAGGCCGCCTGAAGTTCAACATCAAGCTGTTCGAGAGCGAGGACGCTACCAAACTCGATAACCGCACGCTGGAGCCGGATGACTTCTACGGAACCATCAAGTACCTGCTGAAGCTGCGTAAGAGCATCGGCTCGGTGGACGACATCGATCATCTCGGCAACCGCCGCGTACGCGCGGTCGGCGAGCTGCTGGAGAACCAGTTCCGCATCGGCCTGGTCCGCATGGAACGCGCCATCAAGGAAAAGATGAGCGTGTACCAGGAAATGTCGACGGCGATGCCGCACGACCTGGTCAACGCCAAGCCGGTCATGGCTGCCATCCGCGAGTTCTTCGGATCCTCGCAGTTGTCGCAGTTCATGGACCAGACCAACCCGCTGTCGGAGATCACCCACAAGCGCCGCCTGTCGGCCCTTGGCCCGGGCGGTCTGTCGCGCGAGCGCGCCGGATTCGAAGTCCGCGACGTTCACCCGACGCACTACGGACGTATCTGCCCGATTGAAACGCCGGAAGGTCCGAACATCGGCCTGATCTCGTCGCTCAGCTGCTATGCCCGCATCAACGATTACGGCTTCATCGAGTCGCCGTATCGCAAGGTGAAGGCTGGCCGCGTCATCGACTACCTCACCGTGGTGAATGCCGGCGACAGCGAATTCCGCGTCGGCGATCACGCCGAGAAGGCGGAGATCCTGAAGATCAATGCCGATCTGAAGGAACGCCGCAAGAAGCTGATCGACTTCGAGCCGTTCTCGTTCTACCTGTCGGCGTGGGAAGAAGATCGCCACGTCATCGCGCAGGCCAACGCGGAGATCGACGACAAGGGCCGCATCGTTGCGGAACTGGTCAACGCCCGCAAGGCCGGCAACTTCGTCCTGGTCAACCGCGACGAAGTCGACTACATCGACGTCAGCCCGAAGCAGCTGGTTTCCGTAGCTGCCTCGCTGGTGCCGTTCCTGGAACACGACGATGCCAACCGCGCTCTGATGGGCGCGAACATGCAGCGTCAGTCGGTGCCGTTGCTGCGGGCGCAGGCGCCGCTGGTCGGCACGGGAATGGAAGGCGTTACGGCGCGCGACTCCGGCGCGGTGGTTTTGGCTCGCCGCTCCGGCATCATCGATTCCGTCGACTCCGAGCGCATCATCGTGCGCGTCGAAGGCGAACATCATCCCATGCAGCTCTCGCGCGAGGTGGGCAGCGACATTTATCAGCTCACCAAGTTCAAGCGCTCCAACCAGAACACTTGTATCAACCAGCGCCCCATCGTGAAGCGGGGCGACCGTGTAGCCAAGGGACAGGTGATTGCCGACGGTCCCTGCACCGACATGGGCGAGCTGGCGCTGGGACGTAACGTGCTGGTGGCCTTCATGCCGTGGCGCGGTTACAACTTCGAGGACGCGATCCTGGTCTCCGAGAAGATGGTGAAGGAGGACTATTACACCTCCGTCCACATCGAGGAGTTCGAGATTGAGTCGCGCGATACCAAGCTGGGTCCGGAAGAAGTGACGCGGGACATTCCCAACGTCAGCGAGTCGGCGCTGCGCGATCTCGACGAGAGCGGCGTGATCCGCATCGGCGCGACCGTGAAGGCCGGCGACATCCTGGTGGGCAAGGTAACGCCGAAGGGCGAAACCCAGCTCACTCCGGAAGAGAAGCTGCTGCGCGCCATCTTCGGCGAGAAGGCCGGCGACGTTCGCGACGCTTCGCTGACTTGTCCTCCGGGAATCGAAGGAACCGTGGTCGACGTCAAGATCTTCTCCCGCAAGGGGCAGGAGAAGGACGAGCGCGCCAAGTTCATCGAGTCCGAGCAGGTAGCGAAGCTGGAGAAGAACCTGGCGGACGAAATCCGAATCCTGACCGACGAACGCCTGAAGCGCCTGGAAGCGTTGCTTGGCGGCAAGGAAGTTCTGGCCGACCTGCACGACGAGCGCACCAACAAGCGTCTGTTGACCAAGGGAGCCGAACTCGACCGCGACACCATCGAGCGGATCTCGACGCGCAACTTGAAGCGCATCAAGTTCCCCGATAAGGACCCGCGCATCAACGAGCAGATCGACGAAATCGAAGAGATGACCTCGCGCCAGATCGATGTTCTGCGCAAGATCGTCCGCGAGAAGGTCGAGAAGCTGCAGAAGGGCGACGAACTGCCTCCCGGCGTGATCAAGCTGGTGAAGGTCTACATCGCCATGAAGCGCAAGCTGAGCGTCGGCGACAAGATGGCCGGACGCCACGGTAACAAGGGCGTCATCGCGCGCATTCTGCCGGAAGAGGACATGCCGTACCTCGAAGACGGAACGCCGATGGAGATCGTCCTGAACCCGCTGGGCGTGCCAAGCCGTATGAACGTCGGCCAGATTCTGGAAACGCATCTCGGCTGGGCCGGTTTCGCACTCGGCCAGAAGATCGGCGAGATGATCAAGGAGAACTCGAAGGCGGAGCACCTGCGCAAGGAGCTGAAGGCCTTGTTCAAGGGCACGCCGTTTGTCGACGAGCTGGTCGCGCTCGACGACGAGCTGCTGGAGAAAGCAGCCGACGGCATGAAGGATGGCGTCTACTTCGCTTCGCCGGTATTCGACGGATCGAAGGAAGGCGAGATCAAGTCGCTGCTGGCGGAAGGCGATCTGCCGACCTCCGGTAAGGCTTATCTCTACGACGGCATGACCGGCGAGAAGTTCGAGCAGCCGATCACGGTTGGCTATATCTACATGCTGAAGCTGTCGCACCTGGTCGACGACAAGATCCACGCGCGTTCCATCGGGCCATACTCGCTGATTACCCAGCAGCCGCTGGGCGGCAAGGCTCAGTTCGGTGGCCAGCGCTTCGGCGAAATGGAAGTGTGGGCGCTGGAAGCTTACGGCGCCGCTTACATCCTGCAGGAGCTGCTCACCGCGAAGTCCGATGACGTTTATGGCCGCACCAAGATTTACGAGGCCATCGTCAAAGGCGAAGCGGCCATTGAGCCTGGCGTACCTGAGTCGTTCAACGTGCTGATTCGCGAATTGCAGTCGTTGTGTCTCGACGTGGAGTTGATCAAGACCAAGGAGCGCAAGGAACTGCCGGCTCCGGAATCTCCCGTCGCGGCGGATTAATTACGCGGTGCCCCAGGTTCGCGTCCTTCCGATTGGACGCAACCTGGGACACCGGCGAGCCAGGCACTAGCAAGAAGGATTGAGGCGTAGCTGCTCCCGATAAGCAGCGGAAACAACTAACGGTCGGTTGCCCTGACAACGACAACTGAGGACTAAACATGTATCGCTCGAGTCCATTTGATCTCGGAAATCCGATTGCCGATTTCGACGCCATTCGTATCAGCCTGGCTTCGCCGGAAAAAATCCGCAGCTGGTCGCACGGTGAGGTCACCAAGCCGGAGACGATCAACTACCGCACCTTCAAGCCGGAGCGCGACGGCCTGTTCTGCGCCCGCATCTTCGGGCCGGTCACCGACTGGGAGTGCCTGTGCGGCAAGTACAAGCGCATGAAGCACCGCGGCGTGATCTGCGACAAGTGCGGCGTGGAAGTCACGCTGTCCAAGGTTCGCCGCGAGCGTCTCGGCCACATCGAGCTGGCTTCGCCCTGCTCGCACGTGTGGTTCTTCAAGGGTCTGCCCAGCCGCATCGGGCACATCCTCGACATCTCGCTGCGCGATCTGGAGTCCGTGCTCTACTTCGAAGCCTACGTCGTGGTCGAGCCCGGCGAAGCTCCGGTGAAAGAGCGCGAGGTGATCAAGGACGAAGCCCGCTTCCGCGAGCTCGACCAGGAACACCGCGCCTCGGGCTTCAAGGCCATGATGGGCGCTGAGGCCATCAAGGAACTGCTGAAGCGCGTCGAAGTCGAAACCCTGTCGGTGGAGCTGCGCGAGAAGATGCGCACGGAAACTTCGGTGCAGAAGCGGCTGAAGTATGCCAAGCGCCTGAAGGTCACCGAGGCCTTCCGCAAGAGCGGCAACAAGCCGCAGTGGATGATTCTGGACGTGATTCCGGTCATTCCGCCGGAGCTGCGTCCCCTGGTTCCACTCGATGGCGGCCGCTTCGCTACGTCTGATCTCAACGATCTCTATCGCCGCGTCATCAACCGCAACAACCGGTTGAAGAAGCTGATGGACCTGCACGCTCCTGAAGTCATCGTGCGCAACGAAAAGCGCATGCTGCAGGAAGCCGTGGACGCGCTGTTCGACAACGGACGCCGTGGCCGCGTGCTGCGTGGCGCCAACAACCGCCCGCTCAAGTCGCTGTCCGACACGCTGAAGGGCAAGCAGGGCCGCTTCCGTCAGAACCTGCTGGGCAAGCGCGTCGACTACTCCGGCCGTTCGGTGATCGTGGTTGGTCCCGACCTCAAGCTGCACCAGTGCGGCTTGCCGAAGAAGATGGCGCTGGAACTGTTCAAGCCGTTCATCTATCACCGGCTGGAGCAGACCGGACATTGCACCACCATCAAGCAGGCCAAGGAAATGGTGGAGCAGCAGGAGCCCATCGTATGGGACATCCTGGAAGAGGTGATTAAGGATCACCCGGTGCTGTTGAACCGCGCTCCAACGCTTCACCGCCTCGGCATCCAGGCCTTCGAGCCGGTGCTGGTGGAAGGCAAAGCCATCAAGATCCACCCGCTGGTCTGCACCGCGTTCAACGCAGACTTCGACGGCGATCAGATGGCCGTGCACATTCCGCTGTCGCCGGAAGCGCAGGTGGAAGCCAGCGTGTTGATGCTGGCCTCGCACAACATCCTGTCGCCCGCTTCAGGTCAGCCGATCACCGTGCCCACGCAGGACATGGTCCTCGGTATCTATTACCTGACCAAAGCCAAGCCGGGCGCCAAGGGTGAAGGCCGCGCCTTCGCCAACATCGACGAAGTGCTGCTCGCCAAGGAAATGGGCGAAGTGGAAACGCTCACCCCGATCCGTCTGCGCTACTCGGGCGAGGTCATCGACCTCACCACCGCGTACGACGATCAGGATGTGGCGCACACCGAGCCGACCATGTTCGAGCGGCAGTACATCTCGACCACGGTGGGCCGCGCCATCATGAACGATCACATCAAGCGCGGCGCGGCGGACATGCCGTACATCAACGGCCTGCTCAAGAAGAAGGGCAGCGGCAACCTGGTGCAACTACTGCTACCTGCGCTTCGGTCTTGAGACCACGGTGCGGTTGCTCGACGGCATCAAGCAGCTGGGCTTCCAGTACGCCACCAAGGCTGGCTTGTCGATCGGTATCGACGACATGGTCATCCCGGCGGGCAAGGCTGGACTGGTGCGCGACGCCGAGAAGCAGGCCATCGCCGTGCAGCAGCAGTACCTGGACGGCGCTATCACCAACGGTGAGCGCTACAACAAGGTCGTCGAAATCTGGTCGGCCATCACCGAAAAGGTTGCCGACGAAATGTTCAGCGCCATGCAGCAGGACGACAAAGCGGGCGAGATGAACCCGATTTACGTCATGGCCGACTCCGGCGCTCGCGGATCGAAACAGCAGATCCGTCAGCTCTCCGGTATGCGCGGACTGATGGCGAAGCCGTCGGGCGAAATCATCGAGACGCCGATCACGGCGAACTTCCGTGAAGGTCTCACGGTGTTGGAGTACTTCATCTCGACGCACGGCGCTCGTAAGGGTCTGGCCGACACCGCCTTGAAGACCGCGGATTCGGGTTACCTGACCCGCCGTCTGGTCGACGTGGCGCAGGACGTGATCATCAGCGAATACGATTGCGGAACGGTCGATGGCATCTACGTCACCTCCATCGTGGAGTCGGGCGAGATCATCGAGCCGCTGCGCGACCGTATCGTGGGCCGCGTCTCGCTGGAGAAGATCAAGGACTACGAAGGCAACATCATCGTCGACATCAACCAGGAAGTCACGGAAGAGTTGGCGAGCGCGGTGCAGGCTGCCGGTATCGAGCGCGTGAAGATTCGCTCGGTGCTGACCTGCGAGTCGAAGCGCGGCGTTTGCGTGATGTGCTATGGCCGTAACCTGGCGACCGGCACGACTGGTCGAGCTGGGCGAAGCCACCGGCGTCATCGCGGCGCAGTCCATCGGCGAGCCGGGAACGCAGCTCACCATGCGTACCTTCCACATCGGCGGCACGGCTTCGCGAGTCAGCGAGCAGTCGCGCCTGGATGCGAAGAACAACGGCATGGTGCGCTTCATCAACCTGATCACGGTCCGCTCCAAGGAAGGCAACCTGGTGGTCATGAACCGTAACGGATCGATCGCGGTGCTCGACGAGAAGGGCCGCGAAAAGGAACGTTACGCGGTGGTCTACGGCGCCAAGGTAAAGGTCGAAGACGGTGCGCAGGTTTCGCTCGGCGATGTGCTGGTCGAGTGGGATCCGTACACCTTCGCGATCCTTACCGAAATCGGCGGCACGGTGCAGTTCAAGGACCTGCAGGAAGGTCTGACGCTGCACGAGGAAGTCGACGAAGTGACCGGTCTGTCGCGTCACGTGGTTGTCGACTCGCCGGACGAGAAGCGTCAGCCGGCCATCGTCATCAAGGGCGCCAAGGGCAACAAGCGGTACCTGATGCCCTCGCGTGCTCACCTGATGACCCTGGATGGCGACACCGTAACTCCGGGCGACGTGCTGGCGAAGATCCCGCGCGAAACCACCAAGACGAAGGACATCACCGGCGGTCTGCCGCGCGTGCAGGAGCTGTTCGAGGCCCGCAAGCCGCATGAGACCGCGGTCATCAGCGAGATCGATGGCGTGGTGAAGTTCGGCGACGTGGCCAAGGGTCAGCGCAAGATCTACGTCGTGGCCGACAACGGTACCGAGAAGGAATACCAGGTGCCGCGCGGCGTTCACGTCAACGTGCAGGAAGGCGAGCGCATCCGGGCGGGCGAACCGCTGATGGATGGTCCGCTGAACCCGCACGACATTCTTGCCGTACTCGGTGAGAAGGAGCTGCAGGCTTACCTGGTGAACGAAATCCAGGAAGTCTACCGCTTGCAGGGCGTGAACATCAGCGACAAGCACATCGAGGTGATCGTTCGCCAGATGATGCGCTGGGTCAAAGTGGAAGACGTGGGCGATACGTCGTTCCTGCTGGAACAGCAGGTCGACAAGTTCCGCTTCCGCGAAGAGAACGAGAAGGCGATTGCGAACGGCGGCAAGCCGGCTACCGGCCGTCCGCTGCTGCTCGGCATCACCAAGGCCTCGCTCTCGACCGACTCGTTCATCTCGGCAGCGTCGTTCCAGGAGACCACGCGTGTACTGACGGAAGCTTCCATCCAGGGCGCCGTCGATCACCTGCGCGGTCTGAAGGA
>CAWKID010000003.1:0-831404 GCA_963849545.1 uncultured Acidobacteriaceae bacterium
ACGCCAACTATGTCTTGGCCAAGGCTTCCAGTCTGGCGGTAAAGGAATGGTCGCGGCACAGCGGCGACAACATCGCTGCGAGTTCGCGAATTCTCTGTCGCGGCTCTGCCAACTCACTAGACTGTGACAGCCGTTCTAGGAGCAAGGTCTCATCCCCTACGACAAATTTGCTGCGCTGGCGCACCATTGCAGCAATCTCATCCAGTATCGAAAGCGCTTCACTCGAACGACCAATGTCGAGAAGAGCCAGCCCTTTGAGTGAAAATGCCGAGTAGAGGGTCGAATCGTCGCCATCTTTCTGCGCTTGGTCGATTGCTTGCGAAACCTTGGCGAGCGTTCGCGGGACATCAACCATCGACCAGTAGTACATCATTGCTGTATCGTACTTCGACCACGCTGTGCGGCTCACCCGCTCTCGTTCCAACGAGGTTGCCTCCGCTTTTGAGAAGTCGGGTGGTTCCATCAGACAATACAAGTTGGTAAGTTCCAGCAATATGAGGTCGAGGTGCGACGGAACAGATTCGCGCTGCCGCAGACGTTGGAGCACGGCTTCCGCTTGCTGAAATTGACGAGCGGCGACGAGAGCCGTCGCTTCTCGATATGCTGACTCAAATGGTTCGGTGTCCATAACCTCAGCATTTTAGCGACTTACACCGTTTGTTGGCGACAAATCGCCGTTACATAAGTAGCCCGACTGCGGACGGATCGTTGCGGTGTAAATTATGAAACTGCCTGATTACGCCAGTAAAGTAAGGGGCGAGTTAGAATGGCCGAGATGCGCCTCTGGATTGGTCTTGTATTTCTCGCCTTGTCAGCCACTGCCGCTGTCGCCCAGCAGATGACTGTTCGGTTGTTGGACGGTCGTAACGGGCATCCGTTGAAAAACCAAGTTGTTGACCTTTGGTTCAGTGACCGGGCCGGTGGAACTCCTCTCCAAGCAACAACGATGCAGGACGGCACAGTTGCGGTGAAGCTTCCCCGAGAGGCAAATGTCTTTGTCGCTGCTGGCGAGGGGGTAGCCGACTGCCGAGAAGGAAATACGCCGGGAAAAACCTTTATTGATTCAACCGTCTATGTAGTCAGCGCAGTGTTGAACACCGGCGTTGTTGCAAAGAATAGTTGCGGCGATGCCACCCAACAGCTTGTTCCCGGCACGTTTACGTTCTTTCTCCGACCGATGCACTGGTGGGAAAAGATGCGGGAATAGCAGCAGCTACAAGCTTACTGTCGTAAAATCGCCTCTCTGACAATGTCGGCGTTGTCAAGAGCGTAGATCGGCATCCGCTTTAGACAAAGCGCCACTTCGCTCTCCAGAAACTTTCCTTGTTGACGGGATCAAGCTTGGGCCTCCGTGATCTGGAAGCCAAGTTTGGCGGCCCTTTTGCGAAGTGAGTGGATTTGCTGATTTCGGTATCGGTGTTCGTAGTACTCAGCTCCTTTGTCGACGTAGGCTTGGCCGTGTTTCAGCATGCGATAGACCAGGCGAGAGAGTCTGTGGGCCATGGCGGTAATGGCTTTGGGGGCGCCGAGTTTACTCCGCAGCCTGCGGTACTGAGCTCCGAGATAGGTTTGACTCCGCAGCAGGGTGTTGGCGGCCTGCCGCAGCGCGGTGGCGGAGCGGTTGACCACACGTCGCGTTCCTTTCCGTAGCACCTTGTCTCCGCTGATCTGATTATCGGGTGCGAGTCCTAACCAGGAAGCAAAGTGAGCTTCGGTTTTCCACCGGCCCATGTCGAGTCCCACTTCGCTGATTACAGTTTGTGCCACCATCACATCGATCCCATCGATGCGGGTTAGGTCGACTCCGCTGATGCGCTGCAGTTCCGTGCTGAGGTCAAAGCGAGGTGCGTTCTTGGCGAGTTTGGCCTTCTTTTTCTTGGGCTCTCCGAGAGGTGTTTGAGGCGAAGAATTATCGGCAAAGCTGGCCAGGTGTTTCTGCAATTGCTGGTCGCACTCGGCGATTCGTTGCTGATAAGTGTCATACATCTGGACTTCCTGCTGCAGCACAAATACCAGTTCCGGACGCCAGTTGCCCTCCAGACTCTTGGCGATCTGTTCCCGACTGGCATGAATCCGGGGATCACTGAGTTCCGCCAACCTGCGCGGGTCGCGCTCTCCGGCCACAATCGAGCGCACAATCGCCTGTCCGGTTACTCCACTCAGATCGCTGATGACGTTGGCCAATTGCAGGTTCATCTGGGTTAGCGATTTCTGCATCCGCTGAATGCACGTTGCTGCTCCGCGAACATGTTCGGCTCGTTGGCGCCAGTAGGTCCGCAGCTTTCGAATCTCGGATGGCGGTTGAAATGAGTTGTTCAGGAGTCCGTAAGTGTGTAGCTTCAGTAGCCACTGGCACTCCTGCACATCACTCTTGCGGCCGGGCAGGTTTCTGGTATGTCGCGCATTGACCAAATAGACCTCAAACCCTCGTGCTTCTAGAATCTCGTATAACGGAATCCAGTACACCCCAGTCGACTGCATTGCCACCGTTTGGACTCCACGGCTTTCTAACCAGTCCGCCAGACGATGCAGGTCTGCCGTAAAACACTCAAAGCGCCGTACTGGTTCTGGATCTCGATCTGGACGTACCGCCGTGTAATGCGAACCGTTGCCTACATCAATCCCAGCCGCACGCGGATGGACCACTTCTAAACCCGGATCTTCCGATTGCAGGCGTCGAGCCCACTCTTTCTTCTCTTTGCGATTCCGCCATAACGGGTTGTTGCTTTTTACCATCGCTGCTCTCCTGATTGGAAGAATGAGGATGCAGTTCGGCCCAGTGGCGATAGGTTTAGAAATCTCTCCAACGGGGTCAAAGGAGTGCAAACATCAAACACTCCCTGCCACCATGCCAGCGATCGCCAACACCGGAGCCATGCTCTAGTACGGGCATACAAAGCACCATTTCGAATTCGGCCTTAGCTTGCCGAACCCATCCGTGATCAGAATCGCAGACCTCAGCATCGCGAGCCAAGTTTCTGGTACCAGCGACTACAGCCAAGCTGCAGTCAACTGCTCTAGTTGAAAAACTCCGGTGCCAACCAACCACGGCTCGCCTTGTAATCCCTTCAGATCAGAACTCGGTCCGACCCATGCATCTCTTCGATCGCTACTGCGATCATGATTACCAGTTCGAACTCCTCATCAGAGGAGCGGGGTGCCCACTCAATTTCTCGGTGCTCTACTGCACACCATGGCGATTTCCGGGCTGCCCCGCGTGCGAACCGAACTCAATGTACTGCTGATAATCCCATCCCTGGCGTAGCATCCAGTACAAAGAAACTGCCAGCCGCCGCGCCATCGCGACCTTGGCGATCTTGCGTCCCCGTCGCATCGTCAGGTGAAAATACCGGCTGCGCCATTCCGGAAGACTGCGCACTGTGACCTGTGCTGCTTCCACCAGCAAGAAGCGCAAGATCGAACTTCCTTGCTTGGTGATGTGCCCCAGCCGTCTCCGATTCCCGCTGGAGTCTTCCATTGGAACCAGACCGAGATAGCTGGCCACCTGTTTGCCACACTGAAAGCGTTCGGCTTCTCCGATGATCAGCACGAATGCCAACGCTGTGAGTGGACCCACGCCAGGATGAGTGGCCAGTCGTTGTGCCTCGGGAAACTTCTCCACTTCCCGCTCCACCGCCTGGCTTAACTCAGCGATGGTTGGGTTCAACCGGTCCAGCAACTCCAGCAGGTCGTGCCGTCGCCGGCTGGCCCACGGAGCCAGCTGGAACGATTCCAGGCGCGGGCGTTCGGTACGCCACAACCGCTTCTTACACCGCAGACCTTCGTTCAGCGCTACCGCCTGCAACTGATTCATGATTCGCGTACGCGCCTGCACCATGCGGTGACGATGCCAGAGCAGTTGCCGCAGGTCACGGTTCTCCCAGCTCGGCACCCAGATCTTCGGAAAGTCATCCTTCAGCATCAGCTTCAAGATGAGCTGGGCATCTTGCCGATCGGTCTTCTGCTTCCGTACCCGCTTGGTTCGGATCTCGGCGGCATCTCCTACCCACAGCTCGATCTGCAACTCAGCCATCAGGCGCTCGAACCAGCGCCCGTGACCACTGGCCTCCATGCCGACACGCACGGTCTTTCCCTGGCTCATCAGAATGCGGTAGAACGCTTCGGCTTCGCCCGGATGATGGAGTCTGCGATCTTCCAACTCTCCGGTGTCGGTGTCAACGAACGCTATTTGCTGAAACTCGGGATGGAAATCTACTCCTATAATGATCATTGTTCGGCTCCTTTCTCCCGAGCCTGTTGGTTGGTCAGCACCACCAACTTTACTCGGGCATCGGAGCCGACATTGTCATGGAATCAATTTGATAAGTAATCCACCCGATACGTCTCGCAGACTTCAATTCGTGTGAACGAACAACGAACATTGCGAATCCAGTAAATCGATTTCACCGTCCCGCAGACAGGGCGGGGCGCAAACGGGGCGGACGCTCGGTGCAGGATGACAAACCGGAGAAGCAGCTCTCCTACCGCTTCTCCATCGCCACGTAGTGATTTGGATACACGGGGCCGTGATAATCGGCGCGCGGGCGGATCAGCCGGTTGTCATTAAGTTGCTCGATCACGTGCGCCGTCCATCCCGCAACGCGCGACACGGCGAAGACCGGCGTGAACAGGTCAATGTCGATGCCCAGCGTGTGGTAGGTCGAGGCGGAATAGAAATCCACGTTAGCGTTCAGCTTTCGCTCGGCGACGATGAACTCCTCGATTTTGCGCGAGATCTCGAACCACTTGGCATTGCCGCTCGACTTGCCTAGGCTCTCCGACATCTTGCGCAGGTGCGTCGCGCGCGGATCTTCCGTGTGATAAACGCGATGCCCGAAGCCCGGAACTTTCTTCTTTTGGGCCAGCATTCCCTTGATGTAGTCGACCGGGTCGGCGCCCGAAGTATCGATCGCCTCAAGAATACGAAACACCGCTTCGTTCGCTCCACCGTGCAGAGGACCTTTCAGCGCGCCGATGGCCGCCGTGACTGCCGAGTGCATATCGCTCAGCGTCGCCGCCACCACGCGGGCCGCGAAGGTTGAAGCGTTCAGTTCATGATCGGCGTGCAGGATGAGCGCAATGTCAAAGGCGCGCTCGGCGGTGTCGCTAGGCAGTTCGCCGTTGAGCATGTAGAGAAAATTGCCGGCATGTGAGAGCGAGCGGTCGGGCTCGATGAGCGGCTTGCCTTTGCGAATGCGATCGTAGGCGGCAACAACGTAGGCCAGTTGCGCGGTCACCCGGATCGCCTTGCGCACATTGGCTTCGTGATCGTTGACCTTCTCCTCGGGATCGTAGTACGACAGCGCCGAGACGATGGTGCGCAGCACATCCATCGGCAGCGCGTGCTTGGGCGCCTGGTGCAGCAGGCTGATGATCGAGGCGTCCAGCTTGCGCTCGCGGGCCAGGTTGAGCTTCAGTTCCAACAGCTCGGATCGATTGGGCAGCCGGCCGAACCACAGCAGGTAGCAAACTTCCTCAAAGGTCGAATGATCGGCCAGTTCGTGGATGTCGATACCGCGATAGGCAAGCACGCCCTGATCGCCGTCGATGTAGCAGATACCGGAGTTGGCGGCGGTAATTCCTTCGAGACCCTTGGGACCCTGCACCACACTGGACATGGAAACCTCGCGCGGCCGCGACCGCGATTCAGAAATAGGGGGCTGGTTGCACGCTGCGGGAAAGTGTCGCGCTGGAGGTGCAACTTACTTTTATACTCCGCGGCCTTACGGGTAGTCCATCACACGGTTTCTGATACAGCGTCAGGGGTGGGCCGCGAGTGCGTCGCCTTCCAGCGGTTCCGGCTCGGCAAGGCGCGATCGCAGATAGAAGAAAGACGCAATCACCAGGATCAGACCAATGGGGACGCACGCAACCGGTCGCAGCCACAAGCCCTCGAAGGAGCGGATCATGGCCTGGTCGGGATGTTGCGGCGGATACAGCACGGTCACCGCGTCGCCTTCCTGGTAGTCGGCTGGACTGGCTCCGATCGGACCGATAAACTGCACGTCCTTTGCGTCGGTGGTGTGAAACTCCACCACCGGATAGTAGACCTCGCCGTCGTAGTTATTGCGGATGACTAGACCTGCGACTTGCACGCCGTCGCTCTCCGCGTCGAGAGCCTTACTCAGACTCCATAACCCATAACCCAGAAAAGCAAGGCCTACAACCCCGAGCAGGACTGTCCAAAAGCTCGCTACCAGCATTCGAGGCGCGTGGTGGAAGAAGAAATACGTAAACAATAAAGGAGCCACGACGAAGGCTGCGCCTATTGCGATTATCAGAATCGAGTTCGACCACATCTGTGATTGAATTAACGCCTGTTGCGGATGGTCGGGATCGTAGATCACCGTTACGGGCTGGTCGGGCAGGAACCCTCCGCTATCGCCCAGAAACGTAACTACTGCTCCATTCGGACCCGGAAACTCAACCTGCGGAATTCGGTCATTCACCTTCACCACCTTGCCCTCAACCGTGACGCCGTGCTGCGACAGTTGGAATAGCGTGCCCAGGCCGGCAAGTCCCGCGCTCAACAGGACGACGCCGGGCACCAGCGAAACGAGCAGGAACAGGATCTCCTTGTGCGCCGACGCCACCAGAAATGTTCCCAGGATGATCATCAGCCCGAAGCCGGCCAGGAGTCCGGGCCACAGCCACATGTCGCTGAAGGAGCGAATCATGACGTACTGGTCAGGATTCTCCGCGTCGTACAAAATCGGGGCCGTTTCCCCGACGGAGAACTCAGGTGGACTGGATCCGGTTCTGCTGGTAAAGGTGTGGGTCTCTTTACCGTCGGCGAAGAATTCGATCTCCGGAAGGCCGCCGTTATTGGCGATTACTTCGCCCTGTCCACGGACTCCGCTGATCGCGAGATGAATGGATGGAAGACCGAGCTGAACGCCACGGCCCACAATGATGGCGCCGATCAACAGGCAGCACCAGAAGGCTGTTCGAGTTGCGATGTTGCGGAATTGCGGCAGCAACCGGCGCATTGGCGAGCAGTATACGAATGCCCTTGGCGATCGCAAAGAAGTATCTCTGAGCCCCAGGGTTCGACAATATCGAGGCTATGCGGCTTCTGACCGCGGCAGCGGAAACTGGTTGAAATCGGCTCTACCCATCCCTGCAAAACTGGCCTCCATGTTCTCTGGATGCCACTTCGTCACTCGGCTGCTCACCGCCGAAGTTCGGTATCGTCCAAGCTACCCGAAAGATGCCGCCGGCAACTTGAGCCGGTAACATCATTCGGCCTTGAATTCCTGCACAAGAGAGGTTTTGCAATGAATAAGCTCCGCTTCCTGATCCTGCCATGCATTCTGCTAGTAGCCGCCTTCAGTAGCGCGCAGTCGACGCAGCTCAATCTCCCGCGCCAGAGCCAGAAGGCGGAAGTCGTCCAGCGCATCGGTATCACCGATATCACGATCGTCTATCACCGCCCGCTGGCCGACGGACGCAAAATTTGGGGCGGCCTGGTTCCCGTATGGAGAGGTCTGGCGCGCGGGCGCTAACGAGAACACGATCATCACTTTCCCCAACGACGTGACGATCGAGGGCAAGTCGCTGCCCGCGGGCACCTACGGGCTGCACATGATCCCCGGCGAGAACGAGTGGACCGTTATCTTCTCCAAGATGCATACCGCCTGGGGCAGCTTCAGCTACAAGGAATCCGAAGACGCGCTACGCGTAACGGTGAAGCCGCAGCCGGCCGACCTGCACAACGCGCTGACCTACGACTTCGATCAGTTAAAGCCGGATTCGGCCGTGGTCGTGATGAGCTGGGACAAGGTAGCCGTGCCGTTCAAAGTTGCCGTCGATGTTCCGAAGATCGTCGAGGCCAGCTTGAACAACCAGATGCGTGGCCTGTCGCAATACACCTGGGACGGATGGGATGACGCCGCAACTTACCTCGTCGACAACAAGGTTGACCTGCAGGAAGCGCTGAAGTGGGAAGACAAATCCATCCAGAACGAAGACCGCTACGAAAATGAGATGACGAAGTCGCGCATCCTGGCGGCCATGGGCAACACCGCCGAGGCTCAGCAGGCGAAGGACAAAGCCTTGTCGCTGGCCAGTGCTCAGCAGCTTTACGGCTATGGCCGCCAGTTGCAGAGAGAGAAGAAGCAGGACGAGGCATTCTCGGTCTACAAGATGGCGGCAGCGAAAGATCCTAACAACTGGCTGTCTCATGCCGGACTGGCCCGCATCGCCTGTGGAGAAGGGAACTACCCTCAGGCCACCAAGGAGATGGAAATGGCGCTCGCCGGCGCTCCCGATGGAGCCAAGGCAGGCGTGCAGAGCCTGGTAAAGAAGCTGCAGGACAAGCAGAACATCAACCAATAGCTGCATGCAGCGTCCGCCGCGTCGGTTACCCTTTCTCCTCCGGCGCGCGGACGTCAAGTCGGGGACTTGCACTCTGGGGCAGCAGAGCGCAGGTCCCTCGGCTTCCGTTATGCCGATCGCGAATCTGTGGGCCCGCGCTTGAACGGAGGACGATTGTGACAATGTCGAGAAGGGAAGCGGTTCGAGTCTTGGGAGCCACTTCGGCCGGACTTTGGGTTGCGGCGCAGGCAGGTCTGAGTCTTTCATTGTCATCCCTGGCATTCGCCGACAATGACTCCGCACCGCCCCTTGCGCCAGGAAAGCCCACATCGCCGGAAAGAATTGCAATTATCGACACCTTCAAGACGAAATCTGAGGGTCTCCAGAACAAATATGAGGCGCGTTCCTATAAGAGCGACTTCACCATGCCATATCGGCTGTTCAAGCCCACTGCGACCGGCAAACTTCCGCTGGTTTTATACCTGCATGGCAGCGGTGGCCAGGGCGACGACAACCTGAAGCAATTGCAACTGGGCAACATCTTTGGAACCAGGGTTTGGTTACTTGCGGAAAATCAAAAGAGGTTTCCCTGCTACGTTGTGGTACCACAGACCGATCGGGGATGGGTGCGCTACGACTTTACCAAACAGCCGGCAGTCAAGATTCCGGGCTTCGGCGACGGCGCTCGTGTGGCTCTGGAGATTGTGGACGCTCTGACGCGCGAGTTCTCCATTGATGAGCGGCGGATCTATGTAACCGGGCAATCGATGGGTGGCGCCGGGGTCTGGCATGTAACGGCGCATCGCCCGAAGTTCTTCGCTGCCGCAGCGCCATGTTGTGGCACTCCTACCAGCGAGCCGGCTGTGGACTCCCTGGGTACCCCAGTGTGGGACTTCCACGGCGCTGCCGATCAGGTCGTTCCGGTATCGGTATCGCGGGATCGTGTTGCCGAGTTACGTAAAGCGGGCGGCCATCCTCTCTACACCGAGTACGCGGGCGTCGACCACAACGTCTGGGAGTGGGCTTATACGGAACCCGAATTGGTGAAGTGGGTTTTTGCTCAAAAGCGCTCTGGCTGAGGGAATCCAAAGAGTGAGGTCCGACCAGAGAAGGCGCGAACTCCGGGCCCACAGGCTTTCAGGAGATCTGAATGTTTCTCCGCGGCAACTTACTTCGGCTGTGGTCGTCGATGGTGTCGCTCGCTCTGCTGACAACTGCCCTCCCCGCGTTTGCGCAGTCGGAGCGGAAAGTGACCCAGCTGGGCGCCGGGATATACGAAATCCAACACCAGCCCTTCAGCGGCAACACCACCGTCATCATCGGCGAACGGCAGGTCTTCGTGGTCGATACTTGTTATCTGCCCTCCGAAGCTAGGCAAGATATCGCGCAAATCCGTCAGTGGACGGACCGGCCTGTCAGCTTCGTGCTCAACACGCACTTTCACAACGACCACAACCTGGGGAATCGAGCCTACATGGACGCCTTTCCGGCGTTGACCATCATTGCGCATGTGGAGACCAAGCGGGAAATGGACCTATTCGGACCGGGTTCTGCAAGCCGAGATGAAAAGGATGTTGCCAGGCTTCAGCAAATGCTGGACACCGGAAAGACGCCATCCGGCCAAGTTCTAACCGAGGCTGACAAAGCACAAGTTAAGAGTGCGCTCGCCCGACGGATTCCGATGCTGGAAGAGCTTAAGCAAGTCAAGTTTCAAAGCGCCACGCTTACATTCGACCACGACTTCAGCATCGACCTCGGCAATCGGGAAGTTCAAGTGAAATTTCTGGGGCGCGGCAACACTGGCGGAGATGCCGTCGTGTACCTCCCGAAAGAGAAGATCGTGATCGCCGGCGACCTGGTGGTGTATCCGATTCCTTACGTCTACGATGGCTATCCCAGCGAATGGATTCAAACCTTGCAAAACCTCGTCCAACTGGACGCGAATACGATCGTCCCGGGGCATGGACCGGTCCTGCATGACAAGACATACGTCTACTTGCTTCGGGACTTGATGAAAAGTGCGGTGGACCAGATGAACGAGAAGCTCAGACGAACCGGCCCCGCCATGTTTCAAACCCTGGACGACGTCCGGGGAGGAGTGGATTTGTCCGCTTTCCGGCAACGCTTCGCCGGCAATGACAAAGAGCAAGGCGAAGCTTTTGACGATGCCGCAAACGATCTGATCAAGGTTGTCTACGAAGAATCCACTCTGCGCTAAAGGAAGCCAACATGCGATTCAAACACAAGTCATGCCAGCCGTTGTTAGGGGCAGTTTTGGCGAGCCTGTTGCTGGGGACGGTGCCGAGATTTGGACAGGCGCAGACACTCTCTCTTCCTGCGGATTCACCGCGCTGGGATCTTGAGGAAAAAGCTCAAGCCACCGAATATCTCGGCCGCAAGTGTCTTCTGCTCGACGGCGGTGCCGCCGTGGTAAAGGATTTTGAAATGCGCGACGGCGTGATCGATGTCGATATCGCGACACCCGCCAAGCGCGGCTTTTTCGGTATTCAATTTCGCATGTCGAAGGATGGAAGTAATGGCGAGTGGGTTTACCTTCGTCAGCACAAGTCCGGCTTGCCCGATGCCATGCAGTACACGCCGGTACTGAATACCGGCGCCAATTGGCAAATCTTTAACGGGCCTGGATTCACTGGCGCGGTGGATATTCCGAAAGACACGTGGTTTCACCTGCGGCTCGAGGTCACGGGAGCGCAGGCGAAGCTCTACGTCAAAGACATGGACAAGCCGGCGCTGCTAATGGACGACTTGAAGAGCGGCGTCCAGAAAGGCCAGGTGGCGCTGTACGTCCTGACGGGCGCGACCTACTTCTCCAACTTCGAAGTGCGAACCACGCCCGACGCTCCCTGGGAGAGACACTCGCCGCCGATGCCGCCCAATACTCTGACAAAGTGGGATATCTCGCCGGCTTACGATGCGCTTGCACGCAATCTGGAGCGTCCACTGACGCCGTCGGAGAGCGGCGCCATGCAGTGGCAAACGGTGGAAGCCGAGCCGCCCGGCTTTGTTGTGCTGTATCGCTATCGCGAGGCCCCACATCCGCACGTCACGTTTCAGGGTGACTTCTCCAAACGCCTCGACCCGCAGCCAGGAACGAAGGTTCTGTACGCGCGAACGACGATTGACTCCGATCGCGAGCAGGTGAAGAAACTCGAGATCGGCTATAGCGATGAAGTGAGTGTCTTCCTGAACGGCAAGATTCTCTATCGTGGCCGCAGCGCGCAAGGCTTCCGCGATCCCGGGTTCCTCGGCATCGTGAACCCGGAGAACGATGCTGTGTATCTCCCGTTGAAGAAGGGAAGCAACGAACTCGTGCTGGCAGTGAGCGAACTGGGTGGGGGCTGGGGCTTCATCTGCCGCCTGGCAGATTACAAACAGTGACGCCGATGATACCTACCACGTGAGCTGCGCGGAGTCCCCTTCGCACGCGTGAATTCCGCTTTGCAACATCTCCTTCCTGCAGCGAAAGCGTCGTCCAACACTTTCAGGCCATTAATATTCATGCAGATGGCTATATTGTGCTTGGAATCATGGCCTGATCAGGGATATAGTGGCGCACAATTCGTGCAACAAAAACCGCACTGGCTGGTTTCATGATCGGCATTCGCGGTGAAAAATCATTGTCAGGAGATGTTATGCGCCACCTCCGCCCGACTTTATTGCTGGCTTGCACCTGCCTCTTGCTATTGGCCTGCGGCCTGATGGCTTCGATGGCTGCACAGTCACCCGCACAATCAAATATTTCGCAGACGAGAACCATCCAGGATTCGTCCTACTGGGACGATCCGGCAAATTGGAAGCAGCAGTTTGTTCCTGACGCGCGGCCGTTCTGGGACAACTCAAAGAACTGGACTACGAATTACGGACCCGCCTATCGCGATACCATCGAGGGGCCCTCACAAATGTTGGCGTGCTCCACGCAGTTCGCGCTCTGCTTTCACTCGGGCGCGGAGCCCTTTCCTTGCACCATGTCTCCAGACGGCCGCTCCGCCAATTGCCTGTGTACGGTCGCAACCCAGACCAACTACACCCTGCTTACGGCGATCCTGAATTATCCGGTCTACAGTGCCACGGTTCAGGCGTGCGGCGCGAATGGAGCAGGATGCTCACAAACCGGGCAGGCGCCGGTCTGCAGCTATCTCAACGGGGGAGCCCTTATTCCGGGCGCTAACGTGCTGTCAACGTACGACCCCGAATCCCATCAGCAGATCCTGAAGGCGATGGCGGCCGGTCAATCAGGGATTACGCAGTGTTCAAAGGCAGCTTACGCTGCCTGCATGACAGCACCCTGTACGCTTAACGCAGACGGATCCACCGCCAACTGCAAGTGCCCCGTGTTCTATGGCAATTTCCAACTAGTGGGGAGGGGCGCGCAGTGCTCGCTGGGTGGCGACCTGGTGCCGTCCGCTTCCTACATCCCGCTTTTGGACAGCCAGCGCAACCAGTAAACCAGCTGGAGCGATGGTGTCCGAATCATGTGCCCCAGGTTGGCGTCCCGTGGCGGACGCTAGCCTGGGACCCATAAAGATTGGCAGCGAGGAGCCTTCCTGTACGCCGTTGCGGCGCAGCCTCTTGGGTCCAACCCGGTACCGAGGCCATCTTTATAGAAAACTTACAACTTTCATACGCACTATTTATGGCTGTCCTGCTCGAATATACCTTCGGCGACGAACAAGTGTGTTCCTCGTCGGCAAGATCATGGTCATCAGTGTCTTCTGCGCCGTGTGTGGGCTGAGCCTTTTTTTCTTCGCGGCGTTCTTCCTTCAATGCTGCCGGTCGGCGTCTCGAAAAACCAAACACGTAATTAGGGAACTGTCGCTTGATGACAGCTCCGCTTCGCCTGAAACAACGCGACTGTTTGCGCAGTGGGAAAAAGAGATGGCCGAGTTCATGGCGCGGCAGGGGCGAAGCACCGCACTCTTGTTCCTGATTGCGGCAAGTTCCTGCGCGCTGCTCCGCTCGAACCTTCGGTTCGCGCACGTCGACCCAACGATCGCCCGGCTCAAGCAGCAAGCAGCCTTCGCCCTTGATCCCACTACTTCCCTCGACCGCTCGCGCTCCGGGCAAGCCCTATGCAAAAAGAACTGACACTGAAATCGCCCGGGGTAAAAGTCTTCGTCGCCACAACGGTGATGTTGACCTTCATCTCCTTCTGGCGGGCGGCCGCGATCGTGCTTTCGGACCTTGCCTCTTCGGCCTACTACGTCGGCGGCGACGCGGAGAAGGTGATCGGCAAGAGTGCGCCCTGGTTCGTGTTGGCGGTCATGGTCTTCAGTTACGCCGTGCGCGCGCTCTACATTGAATCGAGCGCGATGTTCGTGCGCGGCGGCGTTTACCGCGTCGTGAAAAGCGCGCTTGGCGGCACCCTGGCCAAGCTCTCGGTGTCAGCGCTGCTCTTCGATTACGTCCTAACCGGGCCTATCAGCTCCGTGGCCGCTGGACAATACTTGTCGGGATTCATCACCGATACGGTGCATCACCTCGGACATAAAACCTTCGAGATGCCCGATAACCTGTTCGCCGCTATGGTCGCGATACTGGTCACCATTTACTTCTGGTGGCAGAACATCAAGGGCATACACGAGTCCAGCCAGCGCGCCATGCAGATTATGAAGATCACCACTGTGATGGTCGTGATGCTGATCGTCTGGTGCTTGATCACGATTCTGAAGAGAGGTGCGCATCTGCCGCCGCTTCCGTCTACAGCCGCCATTCCGCGCGACCGCGAATCGATGGGCTGGCTGTTGGGCACATGGGCAACACGCATTCCCTTGATCATGATGCTGGTCGGCTTTGGACACTCGGTGCTGGCCATGAGTGGCGAAGAGTCGCTGGCGCAGGTCAACCGCGAGATCGAGCACCCCAAGCTGAAGAACCTGGAGAAGACCGGGCTGGTCATCTTCGTTTACAGCCTGCTGTTTACTTCGCTGGTTTCGTTCTTTGCAGTGATGATCATCCCCGACAAGGTCCGCCCCGACTACTTCGCGAACCTGATCAGCGGCCTGGCCATGCACATGGTCGGACCCTATTCGCTGCGCCTGCTGTTCCAGGGCTTCGTCGTGCTGGTGGGCGCTTTGATTCTGTCCGGCGCCGTGAACACCGCCATCGTTGGCGCCAACGGAGTGTTGAGCCGCATGGTGGAAGATGGCGTCCTGACCTCGTGGTTCAAGAAGCCTCACCACAGGTTCGGTACGTCGTCCCGTGTCATCAACATGATCGCCGGGTTGCAACTGCTCACGATCGTCGCCAGCCGCGGCAACGTGTATCTGCTGGCGTCGTTGTACGCCTTCGGCGTCATCTGGAGCTTCTCCTTCATGTCTCTGGCGGTGCTGGTGCTTCGGTACAAAATGCCCGAGCATCGGGAGTGGAAGGTGCCCGGCAACATTCACATTGCCGGAATCGAATTTCCCATTGGCGTTGCTCTTATTTCCATCGTCTTATTCGCAACTGCGTTCGCCAACCTTTTTACTAAGCAGTTGGCGACCATTGCCGGTGTCAGCTTCAGTGTCGTCTTCTTCTTCGTGCTGACTATCTCCGAAAAGATGAACGCAGAGCAGCACGCCAAGGGCGAGTCGGAACTGGAGCAGTTCCGCGTCAAGGCGCAGGAAGAGTTGACTGCTGAGACCATGGATGTGCGGCCCGGCAATATCCTTGTCGCCGTGCGCGATCCCCGCAACCTGCGCTACCTGAAAGAAGTGCTGGCCGAAACGGATACCACCAGTCGCGATGTGGTAGTGATGACCGCCCGCCTCATTCACCGTGAGCCATCGTTCAGCGGCACATCACGACTGGATAGCTCGGAAGTGTTCGAGCAATACGAACGCGAACTCTTCACGGCGGTAGTGAATGCAGCTGAAAAGCTGGGCAAGCACGTGTCCCTGCTGGTAGCGCCGACGAACGACATCTTCGAAAGCATCGTGGCCATGGCGCAACGTCTGCACTCCACACGGGTCGTGTGCGGCCTCTCGAACCAGTTGACCGCCGAAGAGCAGGGGAAATCGACCGGAGATGCATGGGAGCGCCTGCCCGAACCCAAACCTCGCCTGAACCTGGAAGTCGTGGCCCCCGACGGGCGCAAGTGGGAATTTGTCCTCGGTCCGCACAGTCCTCGACTGCGTGCCCAGGATCTGAAACTTCTGCACGAGATGTGGCTGCACCTCACTCGGGACCGCGAGTTCCGGCAACTGCATCACTACCACGTGATCGCGGCCGCATTACGTGAGTTGAATGAACGATTGCAGAGCGACGGCCGCGAGCAGGCGCTGGACGACCTTCGTCGAGAAATCAAGCGCGAGGACCAACCTTAGCTGGCAGTAACTCTGCCGTCCCCCAGGTGACAGACTCCGCAGCAATCGAGAGCAACGCGAAGCTGATTCTCGCTTGGCACTTGGCTCGTCGCAGCACACACAATGCGCGGCGCTTTGCGAAAACCTGCGCACGCAGCGCCTTGTGCAGACAGAACGGCTCGCATGGGTTTCGAACTTGCATTTTCCAGGAACTCCCTTCATGCTTTCGGGGCCTCACCCCAGGAGCCAATGAATGACTACTTTCCGCAGGGACCTCCGGATTGCAATGTTAACGATGGTTGCAATTGTCTTATTTGCAGGTGCAGCCCTTTACCCAACCTCGGCACAAGACCGTTACGAGTCGACTTTCAACGGACACAGAATTATTTATCCGGCCTCCAGCATTCCCTGGCCTGGCCGGCAACACACGAACTACTTCTTCGTCGACTCGGATAAGTTTGCTGCTCCTCAACCCCCGTCAGGTGCTGAAACTCCTGGGTCAGTAGCCTGCGTATATAAGCTGGTGACTGGACCAACCGGGTGTCCGATTGCCACCAGCACAACCGTCCCCACCGGCGGTATCGGCGCCATTGCCATCGTTGACGCCGGTTACTACCCGACCGCGCAGGCCGACCTGGACGCCTTCGACAGCTACTTCGGTATTCCGGCGACGACCATTACGCAGGTCTGGCCCGGCCCGATACGGCCACCCGTTTACCGCGACTGGGAGGTTGAAGAAGCGTTAGACATCGAGTGGGCTCACGCCATGGCGCCGCAGGCCAAGCTGTTCCTGGTCGTATCGGCCCTGTGTACGGCCCCGGGGTGCGCTACGGATCCGACGTGGCAAGCGGTGCAACTCGCCGGAACTCTGGTGGCGCAGAACGGCGGCGGCGTGGTGAGCATGAGCTTTGGTGATGCGGAGATCCCTCAGGAGACTGGCTTCGATCAATACTTCACTCACCCGGGAGTCGTCTACTTTGCTGCCTCCGGCGATTCGGGACTTGGCGTGAGTGGCTATCCGGCAGCCTCACCGAACATTGTGTCGGTTGGAGGAACCTATTTCAACCGCGACAGTAATGGAAATTTCACCAACGAGCAGTACTACACTGGCGGCGGAGGGGGAGACCTTAGTCCATACGAGTCGCGTCCCAGCTATCAGAATGGCATTGCAAGTATCGTAGGAAACCATCGCGGATATCCTGATATCTCCTCCGACTATTGTTGCGCCGCCATTTACCTCAACGGCTGGGGTTCGGTCGGAGGTACCAGTTGGTCGTCTCCAACCATGGCTGGCATCATAAACGCGGCCGGCAGCCGGCAACAGTCGTCCGTGGCACAGCTCACCACCATGTACAAAGAGCTGGCCAATCCCATCGTGTACCACGCTGATTTCAACGACATCACGACGGGTGATTCGCGTTGCAAGAGTGGATGGGACCTGTGCACCGGCCTCGGCTCCCCCAGAACTTACATCGGCAAGTAACCAACGCGGCGCCCCGGATTGCCGCTTCGATCTGGTCAACCCGGGGCTTTGTCCGCATCAGCTGTTAACTTGATTTCCAGGGAAGCAGGAATTTAGATCTGCCAGCTCGGATGCCTGGGTAGGATTAATGAATGAAGTCCGCCACCGGGCCACGGCAGTGGCAAGACTTTGAAATGAAATATCCTGAGGACCGACTGCCTGAGTGGAAGTAGTCGGTTCGGGTTTTGAGTGTAATGGCCTGTTCTATATAGAGGGGATGTCAAGAACATTCTTCTCCCTTTGCCGGAAGCGCGGCTATGATTCGCGGCATCCCGCCCCTTGTCAGCGATGAGTGACGCTCGATTCTCGTGTCTTGCCCTGGGTTTTGCTTTGTTCCATCTCAGCAGCTGCATCTTCGATTAGTAGCGACGACGCCGATCGGTTTCTGAAACTGGCAAGCGCTTGTGGTTGTACGGTGTCAACCATGGTTCTATCTGAGACTCGAGGTCTAGTGCTTTTTCGGGTTATCCGAGAGGGCATAGGGTTAACACAGAGACTAAGTGCCACCGGCACTTGTGCGCCTACAGGCCATAGGGATACTCACTCTCGAACCCGAGCGTCTCCAGAACCGACTGGCTACCACCCGACAAAGATCAGCGGAGATGGAAGGGCTCTGCACCCGAGACGCTCAAGCGGCTTGCGATTTTAGTTTGTTAGCGTCGAAGTTTTCTCCCTTCTTCCACAGAGTCAGCGTGATGGCTGCGATCTTGCGCGCCAGCGTAAGGCGCGCCATGGTGGGCTGGATGCCTTTGGCCAGTGATGCTTGGTAGAACTCCTGTAACGGTCCGGGACGTACACTCGCGGTGGTAGCCGCACCTTTGAACAGGCCTTTCAGGTGATGATTGTGGTCTTTATTCAGGCCCCGAATGGAGATCTGTTTTTTAGAACGTCGCAGTTGTCCGTTTATATAACAGTGTTCACCGCTGGTGCGGGTTTCCAAGGCCAGTCCGCTGTAGGCCCACAGCTGTCGCTTGGTGCGAAAACGGTTGGGCGTCTGGATTAAAGCCACGGCCAGGGCTGAGCGAATCGGCCCGAGCGATGGAATCTGCCGAAGTTTGGCGGTGATGGCATGTTTGCGACTTTCCGCCAACAGTTCTCGCCGCGCTTGCTGGCGCAGGTGCTGCAGCATGTCCAGTTGCTGATAGAGTTGTTCGGCTCGCCGCCGGACGCCGGCTTCCTTGATCTTTCCCAGCCACTCGGCTCGATGACGAGGATAGTAGACGTCTCGTCCCGCACAGGGGATGGCCCAGCTGCGATACACGGCTTTCAGTCGATTCATGACTCGCGTCAGATCTTTGACGATCGTCAGGTAGCTCCGAGCCAACTCCCGCAGCATGCGCACGCCGTTCTCCCCGTGGTAGACCGGTTTGAGTATAGCCGCCGCGTAACAACTCGGCCAGCTTGCGGGCGTCGATCCGATCACTCTTGTTTCCGTCTTTGAGCAGAGCGTTCTTCCGTGGATTGCACACTACCAGGTGGGCAACGTGGGGCTTGAGCAGATCGTACAGCCAGGCTGCCCAAGTTCCCTCCTCGAAGGTCACCGACAACGTTCCGCGCAGTCCCGCGAGAAGCTGAAGAATCGTTGCCGCCTTCGTTTCCAGAATGGATTCCATGACTAGCTTGCCGGTGGAATCCAACACCGCCACTGAGATAGTTGCTTGATGAACATCGAGCCCAATATACTTTTCGCTGTTCACGGAGGGTGTTCCTTTCGTAGGCGATGATGCTCGCGCTCACAACCTACTCCAAAAGGGGCACCCTCTTATAATGCGTTACAACAGCTGATGCATAGGACGACTGCGTCTACGGTGTCTCGCACGATGCAGTTCGGCGCTTTGCTCAGGAAGCGAACTAACCGTTTGATATTTTGGGCTGCAGCTGCCAGGTAGAACTGCTCGCGTACAAACTTCATGCGACGCAAGCGCAAGCGGCGCATTCCGATCTGATTCTTCAGTTCGGCAAACAAAGCCTCCACTTTCTTTCGTTGACGTTGCGCATGGGCGAAATCGGGCGTAGCCGCTAGCTGACGGGTACGTTCTCGTGCGGACTCATGCATGTGAATGGCGAGATATTTATAGCGTCCGCTCGTGCACTGCGCTTTCTGTGAGCATGCACCACAACGCTTGGCGCTTCCGATATAGGCATGAGCCCGGTTGCGCACATTCAGGCCAACGTAGTTGAGCTGTTCCCCAGCCGGACAAAGATAACTGTTACTGGCGGGTAGATAGGTAAATCGCTCGGGACCATAGAACGGACTCTTCTTTCTAAGTGCGCTGTCGCGGGTGCGCATCCAGGGCGTAACGCCACGTTCCAGCAACCAGTGCAAAAACTCGCCATTACCGTAGGTAGCGTCGGCAGCTATGGAGGATGGCTCTCGGCCCTGCCATTGGGCAAAGCGAGCGATCATATCCTGTGCAGCCACCGTCTCCTGGCTCAACCGTGCCGCCGTGGCTTCCACGCCTACGATCACACAACTGTGATTATCGATGAGGTAGTTGTCGTAATATCCCAGCCGCGCCGGTGTGCCACCCTTGGTGGCGTAAGTCGAATCCGGATCGGTGGTGGATACCTGTTCCTGCTGGTGCACCGGTTCCTCCACCGGGTTCTGCTGCTCCAGTTCCACTAGAAACTGCTGCACCGTGTGGTTGACTTGGGCTATCTCTGCCAGTTGCTCGCGAGGAACCCGACTCTGCTTGGCCGCGTTGGCCTCGATGAAGCTGCCGTCCACCGAGAGGTGATCTCCCCGTACCAAGCCCGCTTCCATGCAGCGGGCGACGATCTCTTCGAACAACTGCTGGAACAGGTTCGATTCCAGAAAACGCCCATGCCGATTCTTGGAGAACGTAGAATGATGCGGAATCTCCTGATCGAATCCCAGACCGGTGAACCAGCGCCAGGCCAGATGCATGCGTAGCTCTTCTACCAGCTTGCGTTCGCTGGTGATGCCGTACAGGTAGCCGATCAGCAGGATACGCAGCAGCAGTTCAGGGTCGATGGAGGGCCGCCCGGTTTCACTGTAGCTGTCTTTCAACCGCTCCCGGACGAAGTCCAAGCTCTACATCTTCGCCGGTAGTGACGGATCTGGTCCTTTTGCCGGGTTAGTGCTAGGCGCGACGGCAACTTCTATGGAACGACCGCGGGTGGCGGGGCAAATGGCGGCGGCACGGTCTTCAAAATCACATCCAGCGGCACCCTGACGACCCTCAACAGCTTCGCCGGTAGTGACGGCGAACTACCTGTTGCCGGTTTAGTGCAAGGCAGCGACGGCAACTTCTACGGGACAACCTCCCGTGGCGGGGCAACCGCGGGCACGGTCTTCAAAATCACGCCCAGCGGCACCCTGACCACGCTCTACAGCTTCGCCGGTAGTGACGGCGAATTACCTGATGCACGGGTCGTACGTGCATCCTCACACGACGCCGCTAATCTGCTTCTCTCGCGCAAACGGAACGAAGTTCAAACCGAGGCGGGTTGCGGTGTTTTCCAGGCACGGTAGTCGAACTACACGTCAAGCGGCGATCACGGTGAATCCCCATATCACAAGTAACCGGGTCGGGTGTATCGTTTCGGGGGTAACTTGCGATATCGCCTGATCGCAACACTTATCTCTGTTCTCCGTCCGGGGAGCGCCGTGCGCTGAGCATCGGGTGACTTGCGCGGACTTTTCTTCAAATAGTGAGATTCATCTTCTGAAGCAGCGACTTGAATCGAGGATGGCTGCGCAGGTTGCGGAAGAGGAACGACCCCTTGATTCCGTAGATCGCGCCCGAGCGCCATTCGAAGGCGCGTTCGAGCCAGTCAATTGCTGCATCGGCTTCTCCCAAGCCTGCATACACGTACGCGAAGTGGTAGGGCGACACGAACTCATGGATCGCGCGATCCTGCAATTGTTGCAGGATCTTCCTTGCGCGTTCGACATTGCCGGTGACCGCGCAGGCTTGGCCCAATTGCGATAGGAAGAGTGTGGAGTCGGGAGAGAGTGCCGATGCGCGCTCAAGCGATCCGATGCCTCCAGCAGAGTCACCATGAAAGATCAGCGCCCAACCGAGATTGGAGTGGGCACGGGGTGCCGCAGGATCATTGCAGATCGAGTGCCGAGCTTCTTCCAGAGCCTCCTCGATCCGTCCAGCGCGTAACAGGGTTGTGGCGACATCGGTTTGGATCAGAATTGGGTCAAGCTCACGGGCCCGGCGCACTTCCCGCAGGGCGTCGTCGTATCGTTCGAGCGAAGCACAGAGCCAACTGTAGTGGCCATGAGCTTCGGCGCCGCCTGGACTGAGCTCGATGGCGGTCAGGAGCTCGCGCTCCGCACCGAGCCAATCAAACTCAAAGACGAAACGGATGAACCCCGAGATGCCGTGCGCTTCGGCCAGCTGGTCGTCGATCTCTAAGGCGCGGACGGCAGCCGCCTTGGCACTTTTGATCGTGTCCTCGGGCGAGTTGCCGGCAAAACCGTTGATGCAAAACTCGGCGTGGGTCTGCGCGATGTTGGCCCAGGCGAGGGCGAAAGATGGATCGCGGGCAATGGCGGCTTGATAATCAATGAGACTTCGGCGAAAGCCCTCTTCCGTAAAACGACAGAAGGAGTGGCGTCCCCGAAGATAGAGCTCGTAGGCCGCGAAATCCTGGGTGGGCTGCCGGCTCACGCGCGCGCGTTCATCGTTCGAGAGCTGGGCGCGCAATGCATTGGCGATGTTCAGCGCCACCTCTGACTGAATAGCGAATATGTCGGTGAGGTCGCGGTCGTAGGTGTCCGCCCAGATGTGCTCGTCACTAAGAGCATCAATGAGCTGGGCGACGATACGCACGCGGTTGCCGACGCGCCGGATACTGCCTTCGACCACTGTCGCCGCACCCAGCTTCTCACCGATCTCCCGCAGGCCTCGATCGCTCTTCTTGAATGCCATAACCGAAGTGCGCGAGATCACCTTCAGCGATCGAATCTTCGCCAGATGAGCTATAACGTCCTCGGTGATGCCGTCGGCAAAGAATTCGTTTTCGGAGTCAGCGCTGAGATTCAAGAATGGCAGCACGGCAACCGAAGCGGCGGTTGGCCGGACGGCATGCAAGGTTTCGGCGGGAGTAAATGTCGAAAGCACGAACTCCAGATCGCGAGCCGACTGGAACCGGGCCGAACGCTCTTTCTCCAGGCAGCGGGCGATCGCACGATCGAGGCTCGGGGACAGCTCGTGGCGCCGGCCGCTGGGCGCCTCCGGTTTGTCGTGCAGTATGGCCGCCATCGTTTCGATGGCATTCGAGCGGTGGAAAGCTCGCGCACCGGTTGCCATTTCGTAAAGAATGCAACCAAAGGAAAAGATGTCGGCGCGGGTATCGATATCCTCGCAGCGCACCTGCTCAGGCGCCATGTATCCGGCGGTGCCTAGGATTGTCCCCGCCTTCGTGGCATGGCTGAGCGTGGTCGTGTGTCCAAACAGCGAGCCGGCAACAGCCTGCCGGCGCGCCAAGCCAAAATCGAGCACCTTGACTCGAGCGCCCGGGGCCAGCTTGATATTCTGAGGTTTCAAATCGCGGTGCACGATCCCCTGATCGTGAGCTGCCGAGAGCGCCTGGACAATTTGAATGGCGATTGCCAGAAATTCTTCAATAGGAAGTCTGCCTCCCGCTAGGAACTCGGCGAGTGTCGGCCCTTCGACAAGTTCCATGACCAGCGCCCGTGATTCGCCGCTCGAGTAGAAACCATAAATTTGGGCAATGTTCGGATGGTTCAACGATGCAAGAAGGCGAGCCTCCCGCTCCAGCCATGCGGCGCGCTGGGGGTCCTGAGAGAACTCAGCGGGTAAGAATTTGAGCGCGACTTCGCGGCCTAACTGGAGGTCCCTCGCACGGTAGACCACCCCCATGCCGCCCTCGCCCAACTTAGCAGTGATCTCGTAATTCCCGAGCCGGCTGCCGATCATGGTCTTCACCTTGGAGCTGACGGCCCGATCGCGATACCTCGAACCTAACGCACCGATTGTAGAACATCGGTACTGAAGTTTCTCATTTCTTCGGCTGAGCCAAATCTGACCGATCTTGAGACCGGCAAGGTAACGGCTCGAAACTTGGTTCCACAATGGGAGGCGCTGGCTTCCAAAGGACTATGTGCATCCATAGGTGACGTAATGCCGCCATGTCACAAGCCAGGGCGGTTGACCGTCCCTTCCGTGACCTCGGTCACATCCATCTTTTCCGATTGCTGCTGTAATCGCCGTGTTACGTTAACGATGCTCCTGGCCTCCAGCGCATCCTGTTCCTGGGACATTTAGAGAAATGATAAGCAAAAGGAAGCTCCGGTTCGCTCAGATCACTCCTCCCCTCGCAGTGTGCGAATACTGCAGCACGCAGTTTTCGGGGAGTGAAGAAGAGATTCGGCTGCAGTTTCAGTCGCATAAATGCGAACGCCATGAGTCCCAGCAAGACGCGCCGATTCTCGGCGAAGCCGCCAATCGTAAGTGAGGCGGCTCGGTACGTAGTGCGCAGCAGGAATCGTGAACTCCTGCCTCAGCCGTTCGCCTTCGACGACTGCATCAGCGCCCAGCTTGCCGGGTCGGCGGAATCACCTATTGATCACCGGCAACAAATCTCCCCCACACCGCTGATGGGCTGTCAAACTCCTGCCTGTGCTGGTTACGAAAGTTCAATCGGGCTATTGTACTTTCGTAACTTGACCGATCTGTACAAAGGCCTAACATCGATATGTCAGGGTGGGACTCACCTTGCCCCGACAGACGCCCGACGGACTTCGGGGATAATCTCTTGTTTAGTCCTCGACCACCATTTTGCAGTTCCGCCTCCTCCTTACCACCCGAACGTCTCCTCGCAAAATGTGCTAAGTCCCTGTGGCTCAAGATTCTGCGTGTAAGTATCATGGGCTCAGGATTTTACGCAGACGCTCTTGTGTTTTCAAGAATTTACGGGTGGGCATGGGAGGGGGGGAGATAGCTGTCGGTCGTGGGTGCCGGATGCCGCGCATCAGGGCAATATGCCGCAAGGGACGGATTCAGCAGGAACCGGAAGTCGGCGCTCCAAGATCGGGACGCGAGCTTATGGCATACCTATATGGACAGGGAAGAGGTGACATCGGACTCCCGCAGCACGCTGCCACACTTGCAGCCGCGCTTTGTCAGGATTCGACAAGGCAGGCTTCGTACCTGCCGGCAGGCGCACCGGGTCGAAGTAATCAGCAGGGAAGGAGGACACGATGCGGCGAGAGGTTTCCCCATAACCACGAAACCAATCGCCCGGCCTTCGCTTGAGGAGCACCCGACTTTAATGGGAGGGCGAACCGCCCGCGTTATACTGAATCATCGAGGATGGTTGTGAGTTCCCAGCAGAAAACCTTTTACATCGAGACTTTTGGCTGTCAGATGAACTTCCACGACTCCGAAAAGGTCGTCGGCTCGCTCATCTCCGAGGGCTACCAGCAGGTAGAGCACGAAGAAGATGCCGATCTCATCTTCTATAACACCTGCTCGATCCGCGATAAGGCCGAGCAGAAGGTCTTCCACCGCCTCAATGACGTCAAGAAGTTGCAGAAGCAAGGAAAGCGCTTCGGCGTCCTTGGCTGTGTCGCCCAGCAGGAAGGCGAGAAGATCTTCGAGCGGGCACCCTGGGTTTCGCTGGTTGCAGGCTCTGCGTCCTATCGCAATCTGCCGGAGATGCTGGTGCAGATCGAGGCAGGCGCCTCGCGCGTCACCGGTCTCGATGACCGCGAGACCGACGAGACGTTCGAGACCGAGTTCACCGCGCGCAGCAATCCGCATCGCGGCTACATCACCATCATCGAAGGCTGCGACAAGTTCTGCGCCTACTGTGTCGTGCCGTACACGCGCGGCAAGGAGCGCAGCCGCACCTCGCAATCGGTGCTGGACGAAGCCCGGCGCATGGCCGACCAGGGCTACACCGACATTCAACTGCTCGGACAGAACGTGAACTCCTACCGTGACGCCTCCGGCAAGATGAGCTTCGCGGAACTGCTGTCCGCGATCGGCGAGCTCGAAGGCATCCGCCGCGTGCGCTTTACGACCTCGCATCCGCGGGACTTCACCAGGGACATTATCGAGGCCATCGACTCGGTTCCGGCGCTGTGCGATCACGTGCATCTGCCCGTCCAGAGCGGATCGTCGCGCGTGTTGGCGTCGATGTTTCGCGAATACACCCGCGAACAGTACCTCGAGCGTATCGCCTGGATGAAGTCGACCCGTAACAAGGAGATCAGCATCACGACGGATGTGATCGTCGGTTTTCCGGGCGAGACCGAAGCCGAGTTCGCCGAAACGCTCAGCCTGCTGGACGAGGTCGGCTACGACGGCGTGTTCTCGTTCAAGTACTCGCCGCGGCCGAATACTCCGGCGCTGCAATATGCGGATTCGATTCCCGACGAGGAGAAGTCGCGGCGCCTTCTGATACTGCAAGAGCATCAGCGGGAGTTGCAGAGAGCTAGCTACAAGAGGCACTTAGGGCAGATACTGGAAGTAATGGTGGAAGGGACGAACGCGGCGCGCGGTCAGATGATTGGCCGCACCTCGCAGAACAAGACGCTGAACTTCACCACCACCGGCGCCGCCGATCCGCGCATCGGAGATTACGTGCAAGTTGAAGTCACGCAGACGTTCCCGAATAGCCTTTTGGGAAAGATGGTGGAGTAGTCATCCACAAAGGCATTGCCGAGCGTACGTTACAAGGCGTATCAACAGAGTGAAAAGCGTTTTCACGACGGCGATTCAGAGGACACGGAGTTTTTACAGCTCTCGGTGCCTCCCCGTGGTGAACGAGAATTAGCTGGGAGATCAAAGCCGGGCGCACAGCGCGCCGGAGGGGACCATGATGGAAGTTGAAATGAAAATTCGCGGGCTGATGCTGGACCCGATGTCGAACATGCCCATCGTGGTGCTGAAGGACCAGGGAAGCGAGACCGTTCTGCCCATCTGGGTCGGCGTCTATGAGGCCAATGCAATTGCGCTGGAGATCGAGAAGGTCACCACGCCGCGGCCCATGACGCACGATCTGCTGAAGAATCTGCTGGTCGGCCTGGAGACGGTGGTGCGAAAGGTGGTTGTAACCGAACTGCGCGACGATACGTTCTATGCCGTGATCTGGCTGGAGCGCGCCGGCCAGTCGATTTCGATCGACTCGCGGCCCTCGGATGCTCTGGCACTGGCGTTGCGCATGGATTGCCCGATCTTTGTCGAGGACGAAGTGCTGAAGACAAGCAAGGTCGCAGCCAACGTGACCGACCGCGTCTCGGCCGAAGAGATGCGCAAGTGGCTGGAGAACCTGGGCGAGGACGATCTGGGGCGCTACAAGATGTAGAGAGAGCCGCTGTTGGCCTCTCACTCTTAGCTCTTCGCCAGACGTGCGATCGTATTCGCGGGGAATTCGTTGTCAGCGATCTTCGTGAGCGGAGTCGGAGCGAGCGGAATCGGAGGACCCGCGGTTCCGAGTTCTGCCTTGTCGGCGAATCGCCAGTCTGCTAATTGCCAATTGCTGCCTTTCCCATGCCTGATCCTGCCGAACAGCTGCAACGGATCTATCTCGCCGGCTTCGAACTGCACGTCTTCGATCGCTATCCCAACTCTGTCGGAGTCATGCGCGATGGCTGCGTCGCGTTGCTGCGCTCGACGCCCACCGGACTGCAGTTGATCGGCGCTCCAGGCTGGCGCATGGGCGAAGTGCTCGGCGTGCTGGTGGAGAAAGAAGGGAAGCAAGTCTTCCAGGCGAAGTCGGAGACTGGTCGACGCCACGCCTGAGCGGCTTGCGGCGCTGCAGAAGTTCAAGGCTGATCTGGATCAGTTGATGACGGCGACGGCGTAATTATTAGGTAGCTTTTGACTGCAAGGCGACCCAGTTCACTCTTAAACCCAACGGGGGGCGCTCCAGATCGACTTGATTCGCAGTTTGGTCGTGCTTTGGATTTGGAAGGAGGAACCGTCACCGGAAAGCGTTCAAGGACCAGGTTCAGCATACGCAGATTGTCGAGAATTAGGCTAACAGCGGTATCTGAGAATCGCACAATTGGCTTGGTTCAAGGCAGTTAACATAATATCTGTTATCGGACATTACATACCTGCCGGGCTGGCTCGTTTTGAGACCCAACGCTCGCTTACTTCGCCCCTGACTTCACTCCCTGCAGCTGAAACACGGTCATGAAACCGTTTACCCGGGCGGAGCCATTCTTGCCGCTCGTCACGGACACGGACTCAGTTACGCGAAGCTCGGTTGTCGGGGTCGCAAGGTCAGCTTCGTCGCTGTCCTTCTTGGCGATGTTTGCCCCTACCTTGAGCTTCAGCTTCAGAGCGCCGGCGTCTGAACCGCTTGCGGGGCGCACAGTTGCGTCGATCGTAGCCTCTCCAGTACCGTCAATCTGACCGAACTGCATCTGCAGCGATGCCGCGATGAAGGGCTTGGCCGGCGGTAGGGCTGAGACTTTGTAGGACACGGTTGCGGTCGAAGTCTGCACTTTACCCAGCCACGGTCCTTCCAGCAACAGCGCTGGGTCGGTGCTGTCGATGGCGGTACCGGGAGTGATTGAGATGGTCCGGCTGAGCGGCCCCGTGGAAGCCTTGCTGCGGCTGAATTCCGAAAAGCGGATGTCCCCGATCCTGCAACCCTGCGCTCCAAGCTTTTCATAATCGGCCAGCTTGCCCGGCACGCACTCCGGAGTCGAGACCGGCGTGGGCACAGCCGGCGTTTGAGAGGCAAGGTTGGAAGCCAGGATAAGGAATGCCAGAGCTACACCGGCTAAGGCTATCGGGCGTGTGTCTACAGCAGGCCCAGCAGTCGGTCGGATCGGCCCGAGTGGATAAGATTTTCGAAGCGGCATTTCGGAAGAGGATAACCGAAGAAAAGAAACTGCACACGAAGTTTCTGGCACGCCGGAAAAGACGATTCTCTTTCCAAAACCTGCGGCTAAATCAACACGACCTTGGGATGAAACAGCGTCCCCGCTACGCGTGTAGCCAGGCACACCAGTTCCGTCTGGCCGGCGAAGACTTTCACCCATTTTGATCGCGACATTTCCGGCAGGTTCACCGAGCGGCCGTTGCGAATCTTGGCTACATCGGCTTCGGTTGCAGTTACGCTGGGAATCTCCGGCAGCACACGCCGGGGATGGATCAGCAACTCTTCGATTCGGCCCTCTGCGGCGGCTTGGGCGATCTCTTCCAGCGTGTGGCTATTCTCGATGGCAAACTCGGCCACGGCGGTTCGTCGCAGACTGGCCAGGTGAGCGCCGATCCCGAGCTTCTGCCCCAGTTCATGCGCCAGGCTGCGGACGTAGGTTCCCGACGATACCCGGCAGCGAAACTGTGCTAGATCTCCAGCGAAGTCTGAAATCACGAACTCCTTGACCTCCACCTCCACCGGTTTCAGCTCGACCTCTTGTTTCTTGCGCGCCAGCTTGTAGGCCGGAACGCCTTGAATTTTCTTGGCCGAAAACGGCGGTGGAACCTGTTGGATCAGGCCGACAAACTGGCAAGATGGCGGCCTGCAATTCTTCAAGTGTCACTTGAACTATTTGCGGTGTGCCGCCGGGCTCGCCGTCGGCGTCGTAGGTGTCGGTCGCGATCCCGAGCCGGATCGTTCCCTCGTAGACCTTCTCCGAGGCGCCATAGAACTGGCAAAGGCGCGTCATGCGGCCCAGCACGAGCGGCAGAACTCCGGTCGCCATAGGGTCAAGCGTACCGAGATGTCCAATGGAGCGTTCGCCGACCAGTCGCCGTGCTTTGGCTACGACGTCGTGCGAGGTCCATCCTGCGGGTTTATCCACTACCATTACACCGTTGAGCGGCATCCTTCTGCTATCGTGGAGGTTGAAAGGCTCGTTGGTCAAATCGCGTAGGGCCTTGCCCGGGAGCGAAGAAAGGGAAGCCGCTTCCCTGCTGCACCAGCCGTAGCGCCGATATGATTCCACTGAAGGACGACGCACCCCGGATCAGCACGCCATTCGTCAACTTCACGCTGATCGCGCTGAATACCATCGCGTTTCTGTATGAGATTTCCTTGAATTCGGCGCTGCGCAACAGCCTGGTCTTCACCTTTGGCGTGGTACCGGCGCGGCTGACGGTCGTGCTTTTCAACCACGGCTACGTGCCGTGGGACCTGATCTCCGGCCTGGGGACTCGCTATGTCCCGACCGCCGCGGCCATTATTCCTGTCTTCACGTCCATGTTTCTGCATGGCGGGTGGCTGCACCTCATCTTCAACATGTGGGCGCTGTGGATCTTCGGCGATAACGTCGAAGACTATCTCGGACACTGGCTTTACCTGGTGCTGTACCTGGTTTGCGGAGTGGCTGCCGCCCTGTTGCACACGCTGTTCAACATCGGCTCAACCGTTCCGAGCGTCGGAGCCAGCGGCGCGATCGCCGGAGTGATGGGCGCATTCTTCGTGCTCTATCCACGGCGCGCGTGTACTGACGCTGGTACCGTTCTTCTTCGTCTTCTTCATGTGGCTGCCGGCGTGGATCGTGCTTGGCTACTGGTTCGTCGCGCAGTTCCTGAGCGGAGCCGCAACCTCGATCGCCGCCACAGCAGCAACGCCAGCGGTATCGCGTTCTGGGCGCATGTGGGAGGATTTATTGCGGGAGTCGTCCTGATCAAGCTCTTCCCTGCCCGGACGCGGCGGTATCACTACGGGCTGTGAAAAACAAGCCATCAGCTATCAGCAGGCCATGATCGCATCGCATTTTGGTTAGATGGCCTTCGAACCGAAGGGTCGGCGACAACCCGAGGGACCCCGTTCTACTCCCGCGTATTCTTGGCTCCTACCGCGCCCGCCGCGGGCGTAATGAAGAATCTCCGAGAGATTCGCTTCCGGCGGAAGCAGCACCGCGTACAGCACGGCTTGCGCGATCGTCTCGACATCCATCATGCCCTTCATGTGAAGCGTCGGGCATGATCTGCTGCCAGATGTCGGTCGAGGTGGCGCCCGGCATCAGAGCGGTAACGCGAATACCGCGCGGCATCAGTTCATCGCGCAGGGCGCGGGTGAAGCCGTAAGCTCCGGTCTTGGCAGCAGTGTAGGCGGAGAAGTTTGGGAAGACCTGGATCGGCAGCGGCGGAGAGGTTGTTGATGATCGTGCCGCCGGCGGACATCAGCGGCAGCGCTGCACGGGTACACAGAAACACGCCGTTGAGGTTGATGTCGATCATCTCGCGCCACATCTCGACCGAGGTCTGCTCGACCGGGGTAGGCGCCTGGCTGATGCCGGCATTGTTGAAGAGAATATCGAGATGTCCGAAGCGCGTCTGTACCGAGTCGAACAGCGCGTCGACCGAGTAAGGCTCGCGCACATCGCAGACTTCCCGCACGACCTGTGCGCCGTCTGACGCCGTTTCCGAGAGTTTCGCCGCGGCAGCGTTCAGCTTCGTCTCATTGCGGCCGGTGATGACGACGCTGCAGCCTTCGACGACGAACGCCTGCGCAATGGCATATCCGATACCGCCGCTGCCACCGGTGATGACGGCGACCTTGCCGGATAAACGCTGACTTGGATTGGACTGCGCGCCTTTCGCAACCATCGCTCTAGATCCCGTTGCCGTTCTTGGCGTGGATGAGCGAGAGGAATTCCTGCCGCGTCTGCTGCGCGCGGAAGGCGCCGAGCATCGACGAGGTGACGGTGGCGGAGTGCTGTTTCTCGACGCCGCGCATCATCATGCACAGGTGGCGCGCCTCGACGACGACGCCGACGCCGAGCGGCTGAATGACCTTCTGAATGGTCTCGGCGATCTGCACCGTCAGGCGCTCCTGCACCTGCAGGCGGCGCGCGAAGACTTCGACCAGGCGGGCGGTCTTGCTGAGGCCGATCACCTTTCCCTTCGGGATGTAGGCGATGTGCACTTTGCCGAAGAACGGCAGCACATGATGCTCGCACAGGCTGAACATCTCGATGTCTTTGACGATGACCATCTCGTCGTAATCGACGGTGAAGAGCGCGTCGTTCAGGATCTTCTCGGGATCTTCGCGGTAGCCCTTGGTCAGATCGTGCAGCGCCTTGGCGTAGCGCTCGGGCGTCGTGAGCAGGCCCTCGCGATCGGGATCTTCGCCCAGGCGGACGAGCATCTCGCGGGCAAGCTCTTCGAAGCTGGCGCTGGTGAGGGTCGGGGTTTCGATGGTCTCTTTCATAAAGCTACTAGCAACTGGCAGTTGGCAATTAGCGAGTCGACTGCTGCACCGTCTAAAAACTACGATTCGGCTAGTCAGCTAGCGCCAATTGCCAATTGCTAATTGCCGTCGTACTCAAAGCTGTTCATCGCCGTCTCTTCCAGCCTGACTTTTTCCAGATGAGCAGCCTTAAAGTTTTGCTTCAAAATATGGTAGATAACTTCGCTCAAATTCTCGGTCGTTGGCACTTGCGACGCGAATTCCGAACGCAGCATTCAGGTTCACATGGTCGAAGCGATCCAACACTTCGCGTCGAACCGCTTCGTCCAGATCGACCAGGTTGCAGACCATGCCGGTCGCGGCGTCCACCTGGCCGCTCACCGTCACCTCCAGCGCGTAGTTGTGACCATGCCCGTGCGGGTTATTGCACTTGCCATAGACAGCGCGATTCTCGTCCGCTGTCAGGCTCTCGGTGTGCAGCCGATGCGACGCGGAGAAGATGTACCGCCGGGTGAGATGGGCCTTCATGCTTCTCCGTAGAAATCGACGAACAGGTCGGGCAGTTCGTACACCCGCACGCGATGCAGCTTCGCGACGTTCAACTTGCTCTCCAGACGCTGCCAGATGGCGATGGCGAGGTTTTCGGTGGTCGGGATCTGGTCGGCGAATTCGGGCACTTCCTTATTGAGATGCCGATGGTCGAGCGCCTCGATGACCTCGCGGTTCAAGATTTCCTTTAAGTCTTTCAAGATCGACGACGAAGCCGGTGGTGCGGATCGACATCGCCCTTCACCGTGACTTCCAGCGTGTAGTTGTGGCCGTGTCCGTTGAGGTTGGCGCACTTGCCGAAGACGCGCCGATTCTCTTCTTCGCTGAAGTTGGGATTGTGGTAATAATGCGAGGCTGAAAATTCGCATTTACGCGTTAAATAGACCATAGGTATCGAGCCCGGTATCGATAACCGCCAAGGCCTGAGAACCGGCCCCTCGACTGCTCCAAAGACTACCACATCAATTGTACGTGCCGGTCGGGCCTGCTTTCCGAATCGGGACTCGCAGGAGTTGCGGTTCGTTCGCGGTCGTGGCGCGCCGTATTCCCGACCCTTCCATTTCACCGTGCCTCGTTTATGTGAGATGTCGGAGTTGAGCAAAAGAAGCGCGAACAGTGGAAGGCCGAAAATCGCCAGACTGCTTTGACAGCCAGTCAAAATGTGCTCGGCGGATTCGACGCAGCAGAAAGCCAGCCAGGACAATCGTTACGATGGCTTCGGATGCGGCCTCGATTTTCTCGCCATCCACGAACTGCCAGGGCGCCAGAACGATACCGCTGACGATCAGCAGGAACTCCGCCAGACGTTCGAAGCGCAAGCCGGCGCGGATGCGGAAACAGCAGCGCGAGGTTCTTGGTCCAGCCCTCCCACATCTGCGGAAAGCTGCGATACATGCGGGTGCTGACCACGTCCGACACGCGAAACTGCAGACGCTCTCCTGGCCTGCTTGACTCGCTTCGCCAGTTCGACGTCTTCGAGAATCGCCGTGGCGACAGCGGCGTGACCGCCGACCGCGTCGTAGACATCGCGACGGATCAGCAGGTACTGACCGTTTGCGGCAGCAACTGGAGACTTCGGATCGCAGACGTCTTTGGGCCGGTACGTCGCCGCCAGTTCGGCGAAGATCACCGGCATCAGCGCGCGCTCGGCGAAGCTGTGGACCTCCTGCTGCGGCGAATACGAAAGCAGGGCAGCGTCGATGCCTTCTGCTTCCGTCTAGTCCGCTGGCAATCGACTTCGGAGTGTGCTTTGTGTCGGCATCGGTGAAGAGCAGCCACTTCCCTTTCGCGGCCTTGGCGCCTGTCCATGCCGCATTGCATTTGCCGCTCCAGCCCGGCAGCAGCGGATCGGCGGAGATCACACGTACCGGAAAGCTCTCCGGCGATCTTTCGAGTGCTGTCGGTTGAGTGGTCATCGACGACGATGATCTCGTAGCGAGGGTCCGACCTGCCCGACCAGGCTGCGCAGACACTCGGCGAGGCAGGCCTCCTCATTGCGCGCCGGGACGATGACGGAAACCTCGGGATGTGCGGAGAGGTCCACTAAGTCACGTTGCCGCTGCTGTGCTGCTTTCGTGGTAGCCACCGCGTTATACAGTTGGCGGCCGGCGGCTCGGAATCCATTATTATATGAGGGTGAAGCGTCTGGCCTCTTCTGTTGCGCTGTTTTGCGTGGTTGTGCTCGCGGCCTGCAATAGTTCTCATCCTCCGCGCATCGGGAGCGCGGCTCCCAATTTCACCATCACGGACGCGGATCGCACGGTCTCACTCAGCCAGTTCCGCGGCAAGCCCGTGGTGCTGAATTTCTGGGCGAGCTGGTGTCAGCCATGCATCGAGGAAACGCCATCATTGGTCGAACTGCAGAAACTGGTCGGAGACAAGGTGACCGTGCTCGCGGTCAGTGAGGATTCCGACGATGCCGCCTACAAGCAGTTCATCCGCGATCATCAAGGTCGATCTGCTGACGGTACGTGACGGACAGAAGACGAATGAGCTTTACGGCACCTTCAAGTATCCCGAGACCTTCATTATCGACGGCGATGGCAAGATCGTCCGCAAATTCATCGGCGCAACCGATTGGACCTCGCCCGACATCGTGGATTACCTGAAGAAGCTCGGAAACGGCTAGGCCCCACTTCTGCTCCGCTTCGGCCTCGATACCACTTTCCGCGCGAATCGCACTTCGCGTAAGCTACTAAAACAAAACCGAAGCGGAAACCACAATTCTGCATCTGATGCTTAGGCTGTGCTCACGCCAGGGAGATTTCGACAGGATGTGTTTGCGCCAAAATGTCCGAGGCATCGTTCTCGGCGCAGGAAGTTCCGTTTGTCTGAGCTTATGGATGATGCTGTCCGGGTTTGTGCTGACAGCTCAATCGCAAGAGCCGTCCCCTTCGGCACAGAACCAGGCGGGTGCGCCCGCCAATACGCAAGGCAGCATCAGCGGAACTGTGATAGATCAGCAGGGCGCGGTGGCTGTGGGAGCGCAAGTGCAGCTGAAACGCGCCGGAGAGACTCAGGGTCGCCAGCTGCAATCCGGGGAGAATGGGCAGTTCGCCTTCCCGAATGTCCCTCCCGGGCCTTTTGAGTTGACCATTTCTTCGCCCGGATTTCGAGGCCAAGACCGTCACCGGAACGCTGGCTAGCGGCGAGACACAGATTGTGCCGGAGATCGTGTTAAGCGTTGCTGCGACTACCACCGACGTTCAGGTCGGCCTCACCGGCGACGAGGCGGCAGAGGTCCAGGTCAAGGAGCAGGAGAAGCAACGAGTACTCGGCTTCATTCCGAACTTCTACGCCACCTACGTCCCTGACGCCGCTCCCTTACCTCCGACGGCTGAAGTTTCAGCTCGCCTGGAAGTCGGTCACCGATCCCATCAGCATTCTTGGCGTAGGCTTTCTCGCGGGTATCTACCAGGCCTCCGACCAGCTCAACGGTTACGGACAGGGTGCGGCCGGCTATGGCAGACGTTTTGGAGCGGTGTATGGGGACGTCTTCATCGGCACTTTTATCGACAGCGCCATCCTGCCGACAATGCTGCATCAGGACCCGCGATATTTCTACCGGGGACCGAATTCCTCGGGCTCGCGTTTCATGTACGCCATCGGGAACGCCGTGATCTGCAAGGGCGATAACAAAAAGTATCAGCCGAACTACTCGGCGATTCTGGGATCGTTCATCACCAGCGGAATCTCGCAGGCGTACTATCCTTCAAGCGATCGAGGGACCAGCCTCTATTTCCAGACGGCGCTGATTCGCATTGCCGAAGGCAGTGTAGCCGGGATTTTCCAGGAATACGTCGTACCGAAGCTGACACCACGTCTGAAGAAGCATCCCCCGCAGCAGACGCCCTAGCGGGCGAAAGCAAAATCTCCGTGAAGCCCGTTCTAGGAGCTGCTGCAACACGAGGGGACTCACGTATGCAAAGGGTGCGCTTCTCGCGCCATCCGTTTACTTGCCGGAAGCCACCGGCTCCGTCGGTTTTGGCGGCGCTACAGCCTTCGGAGCGGCCAAGGCCTCGTCAACCCGCTTTTTAAAGTCGCCTTGGTCGTTATGTTCCCATCCACTGTAGTTCGACACGACCTGCATTTCGCATCCCGTTCCCTTTGGCAGCAACGTGACGTGATTCTTGCGTTGCAGCAGCGCGCCACTGACATTGACGTGAGTGGAGTGCTTCACATCGTATTCTGCAGTCATTTTTGCATCGTCGTTGGTGGTTACGCTGTAATTGTCGGGGTTGCTGAGAGTCGTTTGGACAGCCGGCCACACCTCGGTGCACGCCACCGGATAGGTGCTCTTATAGGTCTTGCCGAAGGCCGGTAATGCGAGACAGACCAACATCAGAACGATACCCAATGTTGTGGTTTTTCTCATGGCTTGTGCCCTCGTTTCGGGTTCTCGGTAGGTTGAAAACAGGTTGGGAGAGTGGGCTGTATATGACAAGTGAACAAACCGTTGGCGCATTTTGTCAGTGCCGCAAGTCACGAGCCCAGGTGATAAGGACTGGAAGCGGCGTGTCACAACAGATGTCGCCACTCCAGAATTCCGCGTTGAGAGAGTTGATCGCCCCTGCCAGTCGGATACACCGGACATAATGCCCAGGCCGCCGCAGTGATTTAAGGTAATAATGTGATTACAAATCGGCCGGGCGGTTATCGGAAACCGGAAGGCTGTGTTTCATCGCCGCACAATTTCATGTGGCGCGTAGGAGTTGGCAGGTCATGATCAAGAGCACAATCCACCGTGTACTGAGGAGCACCGGCTATGACCTGCGGCGGATTCCGCGAACCTCGCGAGCATATCCCTATGTCTCGCAGATCAACCTCGCCGGCGCGAGCTTCTCCTTCTGGATGAAGGATTACCAGGCCGAACAGTGGTACGGCCAGGAAGTACACGAAAAATTGATCGAGAATCAGCTGCTTGCCGATCTGGTTAAGCCGGGTGACCGCGTTCTTGATCTCGGATGCCATCAGGGATTCTATGTGACCTTCCTCGCAAAGCTTGTTGGGCGACCGGCTTCGTCGTCGGCGTGGACATCAACCCCGAGAACGTGATGATCACACAGGCCCAGATTTTGCTGAACGGGCTTGCGGGAAATGCAGAAGTGCTGCATCGTGCGGCAGCCGCCACGTTTGAGGGAGATCTTAAGTACTCTCATTTTTCGGACAACGCCATGGTGTTGACGTCGGAGCACGAAACGGCGCCAGTGGCACAGCGCACGTCGGTCGATCATCTCAGTTCTATCTACGGCGACTTCGATGTTGTCATGATCGATGTCGAAGGGTTCGAAGAGGAAGTACTGAAAGGCGCCAAGGGATTGTTGGAGCGGCGTAAGCCAAACTTGGCGGTGGAGATCCATTCCGATTTTCTAGCCGGTTACGGCTCCACGGTGGAGTCCCTTGCATCCACGGGGCGTTTGTCCGAGTACGCCGGTTCCATGGTTGTTCGCTCTCTGGACCGCACAAAAAGCCTGCCCTTCCAACTCGACGCGGTACCGCGGAAGGGAGTCTCCAATGTCTTTCTTACACCACGTTGATTCCATAGATTGAGCCAGCAATCGCTTTTACAGCGAGGTTCTGGGCTTCGAGTGTGCCAGCCGGATGGACACATGGGCGTGTATGTCGAGGGACAGTGTCGAAGTCATGTTCGCCCTTCCCAATGTTCATCTGCCATTCGATGAGTGCCAATTCAGTGGGGTTGATGAGTCAGAGGGTTTCTAAGCAATTCTGGCCCAAAATAAAAAAGGAGAGGCTTTCGCCTCCCCCCTTATTCCGACTGCACCGACATCAGTACAGGCGGAAGTTCACCTCTACGTTAATTTGGACTGCGACAGGCTTGCCGTCTTTCATGGCAGGTTCGAACTTCCAATTGCGAACCGCCTCGATCGCCTTCTGATCAAGTCCCATGCCCAAGGCGCGTGCAACTTTGATGTCGCGCGGCTTGCCATCGGCGCCAACGATCAGCCACAGAACGCACGTTCCCTGATACTTTGCCTTGCGGGCTTCCTCGGAATATTCCGGATCAGGCGTGTCGAGGGCCTTCGGCGCGGAAACGCCACCACCTACACGGAACGCGCCTCCGCCGATACCTCCACCGTGTCCGGGACCGACACCAGGGCCACTACCAGAACCGACGCCACCACCGTTACCCGAACCAATGCCGCCACCACCGCCCGTTCCATTCGAGGGCGGGCCCGGAGGGCACTGCCGACATCGGATTGCCGAGGTTCGGCATGTTCGAAGCCAACTTAATCTGTGGAGGGATGACTACCGTCGGCTCGACGGGCAAGTTTGGGGTTGTCGTTGCGAATCACCATCGCCGGAGGAGTGATCTGTTCCATCGCGGTCTTGGGAAGTTTGCCCTTGGGCGCCTGCAATTTGTCGTGATCGCCGCCGCCACCGCCGCCACCAGACGTGGTCGCGCTTTTCTTGGTCATCGGCAATTGCGGAGGTGTGAGATCGGGAGCGATCAACGTCACCGTCTGTTTCGCCTGCTCCTTCACAACCTTGGCGCCCACGATGGACGCTGCGATCAGAGCCGCAATCACCGCAACGTGCACCACCAGCGAGACGCCGGCGCTTTCTTTCTTGTAGTTGTATTCGCCCCAGATTTCGCGCACCTTGACCGGACGCGAGGTCAGCACTGCAACGGAGGCAACTTCTCAGGAAACAGCGCAGCCCGGATGTTCTCCTTCAGCGACGCCCACAGGGATTCGTCCATCGTGGTCTGCGGCAGAAGATGCAACTCTTCGTCCTGCTGCGGCGGTGGCGGGGGAATCAACGTCTGATTAGCCATACTGGTCCTAGTCCTTCGGTCTGCGCCGGCTGCTTTCGCCGAACCTCTAACACTCCAAGAGGCTCACTGAAACCCACTGTTTCAGATGAGGTTGCGGGCCGACTCCCCACTTGGACAGTCGCAAGTGAGAGTCGCCGCTCTAAACCTTAGATGCGTAGCTACCCACATCGTTGTTCGGAATTTCGCCTGAATACTCAGACGAGCCTAAGAGGTAAAGGCGAGCCACTGTTTACGGGGTTTTGGACGCCGTAGCTGCCAGAAATCTAAGCAGTTATCCCGCTCGGACGACGGCGCGAATGGACGCGCATTTTGCCTCTCCCTATAATGAAAGGATAGCTGGCTTAACTTATAGGTTCCAGTGATTATTCGCGGGGGAGATTGCGGAGTGCCGCTCGACCTGAAATCAACGTTGAACTTGCCCAAGACCGACTTCTCCATGAAGGCAAACCTGCCTAAGAATGAGCCTAAGATGCTCGAACATTGGGAGAAGATGCGGATTTATGACCGTATCCGCGAAGCGCACAAGGGTCAGCCTATCTATGTGATGCACGATGGACCGCCCTACGCCAACGGCCCCATCCACCTGGGCACGGCGCTCAACAAGACCTTGAAGGATTTCGTGGTCAAGTCGCGCAGTATGAGCGGCTTCGATGCCCCTTATGTGCCTGGCTGGGATTGCCACGGGCTGCCCATCGAGATCAAGGTGGACAACCAACTGGGGCGCAAGAAACTCGAGATGGACCCGCTTGGCCGTCCGCGAGGAGTGTCGCAAGTACGCCACAAAATACCTCGACCTGCAACGCTCGCAGTTCAAGCGCCTGGGCGGCATCGCTCGCTGGGATCGGCCGTACTGCGACCATGGACCCGCAGTACGAGAGCGCGATTCTTGACACTTTTTACACGTGCTACCAGGAAGGTCTGGTCTACAAGGGCCTGAAGTCGGTGTACTGGTGCGTGGTCGACAAGACTGCGCTGGCCGAGGCCGAAGTCGAATACGAGATGCATACCAGCCCCAGCATCTGGGTGCGATACGCACTGACCAGCGATCCGGCAAAGATCGATGCCGCGCTTGCAGGAAAGAAGAACGTCGCTACCATCATCTGGACAACGACTCCGTGGACGCTGCCCGCCTCGATGGCCGTGACCTTCGCGCCCGATGCGGAGTACGTGGCCCTCGATACCGGTGAGTGGATTTACATCGTCGCCAAGGCGCTGGCTGCAGCAGACGATCGAGAAGTGCAATCTTGTAGGCGCGAAGGAAATCGCGACGTTCCCTGGCACAAAGCTTGAGCACGCGACCTTCGCGCATCCGTTTCTCGATCGCCAGATTCTCGGCGTGCTTGGCGATTACGTAACCATGGACACCGGAACGGGCGCGGTGCACACCGCTCCGGCCCACGGCGCCGACGACTTCAACACCGGGCGTTAAGTACGGCCTCGATTTGCATTCCAACGTCGATGCCGGCGGAATTCTGCGCAATGGTTTGCCTGAATACGAAGGCCAGCAGGTCTTCAAGGCCAATCCGCTGATCGTGGAACTGCTGAAGAGTCGGGGAGTGCTTACTCGGCTACGAAAAGATCGAGCACTCGTATCCACACTGCTGGCGCTGTCACAACCCGATCATCTTCCGGGCCACCGAGCAGTGGTTCATCTCGATGGAAGGCAAGCTGCCGAAAGGCGGTACGCTGCGCACGCGTGCCCTGGATGAGATTAAGAAGGTGAAGTGGGATCCTTCGTGGGGCGAAGAGCGCATCGCCAATATGGTGGCGGGCCGTCCCGACTGGTGCATCTCGCGCCAGCGCGTTTGGGGGGTGCCCGATCGCAATGTTCCAGTGCGAGGGCTGTAATGAATTCGTCGGCGATCCGGCGGTGCATAAGCTCGTAGTCGATCTGTTCGCCCGCGAAGGCGCCGATGCCTGGTACAAGTACACGCCGGAACAGATACTGCCGGCAGGAACAAAGTGCGCCAAGTGTGGATCGACGAAATTCCGCAAGGAGATGGACATCGTCGACGTTTGGTTCGAGTCCGGTTCCAGCCAGGCGGCAGTGTTGGGACACGAGCCGGGACTGCCCTGGCCCGCTGATCTGTATATCGAAGGTGGTGATCAGCATCGCGGCTGGTTCCAGTCTTCCCTGCTCAGTGCGCGTGGCGACCAGGGGCTCAGCTCCCTATCGGAGCTGTGCGACAGTGGGTTGGACTCTCGATCCGCAAGGCCGCGCCATGTCGAAGTCGCTAGGCAACACGGTCGATCCGGTGGAGATCGCTGAGAAGATGGGGGCGGAGATCATTCGCCTGTGGGTGGCGTCAGTCGACTTCCGTGAGGACGTGATGGCTTCCGACGAGCTGATGCAACGTGTCGCCGATAGCTATCGCAAGATCAGGAACACGTTTCGCTACATTCTCGGCAACCTGGACGGCTTCGATCCGGCGACAGACGTACCGTGCCGTTTGCCGAGATGCATTCGCTGGATCAGTACATCCTGCTGCGCGCGGCAGAAGTGACGAAGGATGTGCGCGAGCACTACGATGCATTCGTCTTCCATCGGCTTATACCAGCGGCTGAAGGACTTCTGCATCGTCGACCTGAGCTCGATCTACTTCGATGTGCTCAAGGACCGGCTGTATACCTCGGCGCCCAAGTCGGTGGCACGGCGCTCGGCGCAGACGGCTCTATGGCGGCTGGGTGAGGCGTTCGTACGGCTGCTGGCTCCGGTGATGAGTTTTACCTCCGACGAAATCTGGGGATACCTGCCGGCGGCTGGGCACTCCGAGAGCGTTCACCTGGAGCACTTCCCTGCTCCCGAGGAACTGACCGGCCAGTTGCCCGCAGGGCTTTGACGCGGTCGCGAGAAGAGCGACTGGCAGACATTGCTGTCGGTTCGAGACGAGGCTCTGAAGGCGCTGGAAGCCGCTCGCAACGAGAAGCGCATCGGCGGCAGCCTGGAAGCGGAGACTTCGGCTTGGCGGCTCCTGAGAGCGTCTACCCGCTGCTGGAGCGTTACCAGGACCAGTTGCGATATCTGTTTATCGTGTCGGCAGTGGTCCTGGAGAAAGCTTCGGCAAGCAACGGTGGCTCGGCCATCACCTTCGAGGTGAGCAAGGCTCCCGGCCAAAAATGCGAGCGCTGCTGGAACTATTCGACGCATGTGGGAGAAGATAAGGCCTATCCCACGGTGTGTGAGCGCTGCAGTGCGGTGCTCGGCGAAATTGAAGCTGCGGCGGCGGCCCGCTAGCGTCGGAGAGATGCAGCGCCTTAGCACGCCACTTCTGCCGCTTCTTTCGACGCGGAGGAACGCGTCTAATACGCAAGAGGAATTGATCAGGTTACCCTGAGGCCACGCAACAGAGTTTTTCATGCGCAAGTATTTTTTTGTGATCGCCGATTATCGTGCTCTTGCTGGACCGACTGGCAAAGTGGGCTGTCGCCAGCAACATTCGCTTGCACGACAGCGTTGTCGTGATACCCGGCTTCTTTCAACTAACGCATGTGCAGAATACCGGCGCAGCTTTCGGCCTGTTCGCCGACTCTGCGGCGCAATGGAAGATCGGCGCCCTGGTCAGCTTTTCGGTGGTCGCGCTCCTCGTTGTCTCTGCCCTGCTTTGGAAGAACAGCCACTCCCTGAGCACGACTACGATCGGCCTTTCGCTCATCCTGGGTGGCGCGATGGGCAATCTGTGGGACCGCATGATGAGCGGGCGCGTGGTCGACTTTCTCGACTTCTACGTCGGCAGCTATCACTGGCCGGCGTTTAACGTGGCCGATACCGCCATCGTTATCGGCGCGATCCTGCTGATCTCCGAGATCTTCTTCGCGAAGCCGGCCGGCGAGACTGTAAAAAGCAGCTCATAGGCGATAGGCCTACCGTCAGTTTTAAGCTGTTCGCTCTGCCCAATCACTCGACCTGCAATCAAACCGATGCGGTGACAGAGTACCTTCCGGGAGAGAGGCTCGTTCGCCCATATTCAGTGTTTAAGGAGCTGCAATCTGGAATCGCAGGATCGACTCCGCGATGCGGTACTGATACTTGGCAGCGGCAAATTCTATCTCCGCCTGCGTCTGCTGAAGCTGTGCCTGACTCAGCTCAACGATAGAACTCAGCCCGAGGTTATAGCGGGTCTGCGACAGGTTGACAGCAAGGTTCGTCTGGTCGACGAACTGTTGGCTCACCGAGATGCGGTTGTAGGCGGTAATGGCGTTCAGCCAGCTGGTGCGAACATCATTGGCAATACGATCTTTCAGGTCACGTAACTGCTCGGAGTCTGCCTGCGCTCGGAAGCCGGCTTCGCGTGAGCGCGCCGGATAAAGGAAGCCGTTGAAGATCGGAACATTCACGTTCACGCCAATTGCCCCATACCAAGTCGTAAATGGCGATATTCCGGCAATGGTATTGCTGTAGGGAGTTCTGCCGACCACTCCGAGGGCCTCAACCGTTGGGAACAACAGATCGCGCTCAGCTTTTTGATAGTGCTTTGCTGCCTCATATTCGTAGTTTTGCGACGCGATCTCCGGCCGGTTGCTGAAATGCCTCATCCTCCAACTGGCTGACTGCATCCGGGCGGCGGCTTAAACTCGGCCTGTGTGTCCACAAGCTCAAATTGCGGTTGCCGCGGATAGCCTAGAACCTGCGACAGCGTGGACAGCGAAGCCTGATAGTTATTCTGGGCGTCGAGCAGAAGCAACTTGGCCTGGGCAAGGTTTGCGTTCGCGAAGCTGACGTCGAGTTCGGAACGCAGCTTGTTCTGAAACAAGGTCGTGATCTGGTCCGAAACGAGTTGGCGGGCGCCCACCGTTTGCTCGGCGACTTTCTGCTCAGCCAAAGCCTGTAGCGCGTTGTAAAAAGCCTGATCCACGGCAAGCTTGATCTCTTCCGCAGTGGCGGCAGCGTTCATATCGGCAGCTTTCGCCCGCAGGGCTGCGCTGGCCACCAGATTATTGGTTCGTCCGAAATCCGTGATCAGCTGTGACAAGGTAAGACCAGCCGCAGCACGTTCGTAGACGCTGGGGTTGTTTAAATTGCCGGCGGCAATGCGCGAGCCTTCCTTGCGATTCAACACCGGTAAGGCTGCCATAGAGGGTGGGATAGTAAGCAGATTTCTGCTCGCGCGTTACCTGATTCGACGCCAGGGAAAGCAGTCTGATACACCGAGATCTGCGGGTTGTTTTTCAGCGCCAGAGCTTCTGCATCCTGGACCGTAAGACGCTGCGGCGCGCCGGTGGTTGGCAGTTGTGGCGGCGCCTTCGGCGGCGGAGCTGTTTGTGCCGCTGGTGATGTCATCGTCTGGTCGGGCACGACAGCCGACGGCGAAGCGGTCGTTTGCGACGCCATTGGCGCTACCGCCAGCAGAAAACCGATCGCGAGTTGCAGGAGCCCTGCGTCCTCACGCCTGCACCTCCTGCTGCAGGTCTTCTTCCCTCCGATGAATCAGCAGATAGGCTGCAGGAACGATGAAGACAGTCAGAACTACCGACACCAGAAGGCCGCCGATAATCGATCGGGCCAGGGGTGCGTATTGTTCGCTTCCTGCCTCCAGCGCTAGAGCCATGGGTACGAGTCCCAATAGCGTCGCCAGCGACGTCATCAGGATGGGGCGCAGGCGTACCCTGCATGCCAAGGCAACGGCTTCTCGTATCGGCATGCCGCCCTTGCGATAGGTACGTGCAACGTCCACGATCAGAATGCTGTTGGAGACGACGATGCCCGTCATCATCAGCACTCCCATCAGCGACATGACATTTAGTGTGGTGTGAGTGATCAGCAGGAACAGGATTACACCAGTGATGCCGGAAGGAATCGCCAGCAGGATGATGAAGGGATCGACGAAGGAGGCGAACTGCGCCATCAGGATGAGATAGACCAGCACGATCGCCAGCAGCAGTCCAACTCCAAAGCTGACGAAGGATTGATGCATAGCATTGATCGATCCACGCATCTCGACGCGCACGTTTGGCGGCAACTTGGTATTGTCGATCAGCTTTTGCACCTTGCTCCCGAGTGCGCCCAGGTCTTCTCCGCGCGGCGAAACATAGACGTCAATCGTCCGAAAGAGTTGGTAGTGATCGACCTCGGTGGGCGTATTGATCATCTTGATGTCTGCTACGTTTTCCAGCATGGTGGTGCTGCTGTTGTCTTTCGCGTGCAGAGGAATCTGCTTGAAGTCTTCCATGCTCATCGTGTTGAGCTGATGATTGGCGTACTGTACGGTCAGGAAATAGTTGTTGCCGCTATGCGGGTCGACCCAGTAGCTGGGAGCGATCATGCCGTTCGACGTGAGCGCCGTGACCACGTTGTCCACGACGTCCGTAGCCGTCAGACCCAACCTGGCTGCCATTTCACGGCGCACATTAAGCTGAATGCCCGGATAGTCCAGGTCCTGCGGGATGAGCACGTCGCTGACATCGCGCATACTCCTCAACTTCGCCGCTAACTCTCCGGCTACTTCGTAAGCCGAGTGCTGATTGTTGCCCGTGACCTGGATATCGATCGGCGCCGGCATTCCCATGTTCACCACCGAATCCACCAGGCCGCCTGTCTGGAAGTAAGTCGAGAGTTCTGGCAGGTCAGAAGCGAGTTTGCGGCGCACCCGGGCCATGTAGTCGAAGGTGCTACTCTTATGCTCCTTGCTCAAGCTGACCTGAATAAAAGCCGTATGCTGAGCGGAGTTGCTGGTGTAGATCGACGACAGATCGGGCGTCATGCCAATATTCGAGACAATCATCCGCAGGTCGTCTTTTCCAATCACCTGGCGGATGTCGTCCTCCGCACGGGCAACATACTCGTTCGTCATCTCCAGCCGGGAGCCGGTTGGGGCTTTCACATTAATCACGAACTGTCCGGGATCGGTGCGGGGGAAGAAAGCCAATCCAAGAAGCGGAAACAGTGCCAGGCTCACGAGGAAGCTCGCCATAATAATGACGACTGTTGCCACCGGTCGTGCGAGCGCTTTGTCTACAGCGGAATCGTACCGAGCGAGCATGCGGTTGTAGCGATGGTTGAAGCCGGCAACGAACTTACCGAACAGCGACTTCGTTTCCTGATGACCGCCCTGGCCATGGGCCACTTGCATGAACCTCGCGCAAAACAGCGGCACAACTGTCATCGCGACCAGATAAGAAGCGGCCAGGGCGAGCACCACGCCTAGCGCGAGAGCCGTGAACAGGTACTTGCTAACCCCATAAAGAAATACGACTGGAAAGAAAACGATAGCCGTGGTAAAGGTCGCGGCCAATACTGCAAGTTGCACTTCCTCACCGCCGCGTTCCGCCGCCGTAACTGCGTCTTCACCTTCCTCCATGTGCCGAAAGATGTTTTCCAGCACAACCACGGAGTTGTCGATCAAACGTGACAGCACCAACGCCAGACCGCCGAGCACCATGGTATTGATGGTGCCGCCGAAGCCGTTCAGCAGCATGAATGCAGCCAGGCACGACACTGGAATGGAAATCAGCACCGCGATCGTGCCGCGCACCGATCCGAGGAACACCAGGATCATCAAGGCTGTCAGAAGCAGACCGATTCCACCTTCGCGTAAAACGTTGGAGACCGCTGTCTTGACGTATTGCGATTGGTCGAAAACCACGTTTGCGACGAGGGACTTGGGAATGTCCAGCAGATGATGCACACGATTGCGCACGCCATTGACGATCTGGATCGTGTTGCTGTTGCCACCCTGCTTCAGGATGGGCAGATAAACGGACTTCTGGCCGTCGACGCGAACAATGTTGTACTGAATGGCGGACGAGTCTTCCGCGTGGCCAATGTCTCCGAAGCGCAAAACGTTGTTGCCAATCGCCTTCAGCGGCACGTCGTTCATCTGCGATATATCGGGTAGCTGGCTGTTGCTGTAGATGTTGTAGTCTTTGGGGCCAATACGAACATCGCCGGCAGGAAGAATCTTGTTGGAGTCGTTGACGATACGAACCACGTCCATGGGACTGAGTTGCGCCGCCTCCAACTTCACAGGATCGACGTAAAACTGGATCTGGCGGTACTTTCCGCCATAGGGCTGCGGTACCGACGCACCCGGCACATTGGCAATCTGGTTGCGCACATTGAACTGCCCGAGATCGTGCAGTTGAGTTTCGTTCAGCCCGTTACCTTTCAGTGTCACCAGGCAAACTGGCAAGCTCGAGGCATCGAACTTGAGTACTACGGGAGGCAAGGTGCCCTGTGGCAGTCGGCGCAGGTCGGCCATGGCGAGATTCGCGATCTCGCTGACCGCCGCGTCAGCGTCGGTGCCAGGCTGGAAGTAAACTTTGATCAGGCTCACGCCGGTCAGAGATCGCGACTCAATGTGGTCGATGTTGCTGCCCAAAGTGAAGAAACGTTCGAATGTGTCAGTGATGTTGGCTTCGATCTGCTGCGGAGGCATGCCATTGTAGAAGGTTGCGACCACGACGACGGGAATGTCGATCGGGGGAAAGAGGTCAACCGGCATGCGGGCAACCGTAGTCACACCCACCACGACAATCCCCAGGCACAACATCAGGATGAAAAACGGATACTTAATCGCAAATGTGGGCATGCTGCCGCTCCCTGTCGCCGGTGCGCATCACGAAAAATTGAGGCTGAAAGGTAACGCGCATCGTCACTCCGAGCCCTGCGTGTTGTCGGCGGTGGTAAAGGCGGCGCGCTTTGGCTTGACCACCTCGCCCGCCTGATAGCTGCCGAGGTTACCGACAATCACCTTCTCGTCTTCGCGCAGGCCTCCCAGAATCTCAACCCGGTTGGGACTCTCAACGCCGATCTGGACTTCGCGCATCTCAACGCGATCGTTGGGATTCACCACCAGCACCGAAGTTTTGCCGTTGGAGCGCAGGATGGCGGTGATTGGAATAGTGAGGGCCTTCGCTCTGCTGTTGGCTTCCAGCGTTACGTCGGCATACATCCCAGGTTGCAGCTCGTACTTGGGATTCGGAACGTCGATTTCAACTTGCATGGTGCGGGTCGAGGGATCCAGCGCATCCGTAAAGCGAGTTACTTTGCCGGAGAAATGTCCTCCCGTTGCCTGCACGTGTACGTCGGCCGAATCTCCAATCCGCACCTTGCCTGCAAGCGATTCCGGTACGGGTATTCGAAGCCGCAGAGTATCGACTTGAGCCACGGTGACGACAGGTAAGCCGGTGGTGCTCGACGTCCCTGCCTGCACCAGCGAACCGGTATCGGCATAGCGCCACGTCACCACGCCATCATAAGGAGCGGTGATAGTTGCGTAATCGCTTAACGCTGAGTAGTGCTGCTGATTGGCCTTGGCGACCTGTAGCTGCTGCTCGGCTGCGGCCAGCGCAGATTTGGCTGCGTCCACCTGCGCCTGGGACGCGCGGTCTTTTGCGGTGGCATCGTCCAGCTCCTGCTGCGCGATCAACCCAGGACGAACCTTGTCAGTATTCACCAGCCGCTCAGCGTTGGAGTGCAAGGCGACGTTGTCGGCTTCGGCGCGCGACACTTCGCTCTTCGAGCGTTGAATCTCTTCCTCCGCGTGATGGACGGCAGCCTTCGCCTCATCCACCTGCGCTACCAGCTCCGGGATCTCAAGCACGGCCAATACCTGTCCGGCATGCACGTGATCTCCGATGTCGACGTAAATGTGCTTGATATAGCCTGCCACCTTCGCGTGGAGTTCCACGTTCTGATAGGGACTGAATTGGCCGGCTATCGAGAGCGAGTTGGCGATCGTCTCGCGCTGAACCGGAGCCACGGCGGCGTATACGGCTCCAGCCTCACCGCCGGCGGTTGCGCTGTCCTCATGCTCATCTCCAGCTCGCACTCGTCGAACGAGAATTATGACGAGTAAGAAACATACGGCAGCAACCCCCAACAGCATCCACTTGCGAAACGGACGAATGGGAGCGGCCTTCTTCTGGTCAGTCAGAATCGGCATATTGCCTTTCCTTGTAGCAGACGCGATGCCTAAGGCCAATTGCGCTCAATGTGAGCGACTTGGCCGCAGAAACACCGAAACCCTTGGGGAACAAAACTAGGACAAACGGATTCAGTACTGGATCGGAGGAGGACGTAAAAATCGATGCAAATGCCGCAGACGGAGATCTCTGAGAGGGGACACTACAACAGCGGTGCGCTGCCGGGGACCGTGGTAGAGGCTCACGGAGATGATCCAGGCGAAGGCAATCCAGAACAGCACCGGAGCCGTAGGGTACGGTGTCGGCGCCTCCATCTTCTGGCTGCCTAGCCACAGTTTAGAAGCCGTGGAAGGAGTCTCTTTCGACCGTGCGCCACCGCTGTATACCGCCAGCTTAGCGTGCAACGCAAAGAAAAACACTAAGGCGCACAACCATAGCAATGTGGTTCGCCAAAGCATCTTCTTTCGCATGATTACAAAGCTCAAAATACGGTAACAGCCCCACTACTCACCTGCTAAGTATACGTGGGAACATGATTTTTGTGAGCAAGTTTCTAGCAATCGCGGCCATCGCACCAACATTTTCACCTGGTTGTTGCAATGGAGATAGATTCGCGAGTTCAATTTGGTGGAGCTAGTCGGGATCGAACCGACGACCTCATCGTTGCGAACGATGCGCTCTCCCAGCTGAGCTATAGCCCCACAAAGGCAGGTTGCTGCGTCAAGCCGATCACGACCGTCGAACAGCTTCTCCATTATACAAGCAAGTCGCGTGAGAGGAAAATCCGGTCGCGCGCTCGGGTAGCGAGCCGATTGGCGGCGGCGCGGTGCAACGCTACCGCAGTTCATCCAGCGCCGCGCCCAGGCGTTCCAAGCGCTATGCTCGTCATCTCCGGATCACCGCCGATGCCGATGCGAAAGTGTTGCGGCATGTCGAAGTAGCTGCCCGGAACGACTGCGGTCTCGTACTTCTCGACGCAGCAAGCGGTCAAGTGCATCGACGCTGCCCTTCCGTAGCTTCGGGAAGGCGACCGTGCCGAACTCCGGACGAATGCATTCCATATCGTCACGCGATTGCAGAAACGCATCCAGAGCAGGGCGATTCGCCTGAAGCAACGTCTTTCGCTCGCGCCTCGACACGGCCGATGTTGTCGAGCGCGATCACACTCAGCAATTCGGCCGGATGCGCTGCGTTGACACCATACAGATCGTTGATGTGCCACATGCGGTCGGTCAGCTCCGGATTCGCCAGCACCCAGCCGCAGCGCAGCCCGCTCAAACCGAAGCCCTTCGTCAGGCTGCTGGTCACAAGGAAGTGATCGCCCAAATGGATTGCCGCCTTGAGGTCGCACTCGTACATCGCCTCCAGATAAACTTCGTCGACCAGGACGCGCGCATTGTTTTGCTTCGCAATTTCGCCGACGGCGCGCAATGTAGCCTGATCGATCAGAGCTCCGGTCGGATTATGCAGATTGGTCAAGGACGATCAGCCTCGTCTGCGGCGTCATCCTGCCGTTCGACTTCTTCAGGATCGACTCGGAAATCGTTCTCCATCCGCCGCTCGAAATAACTTACGTCGACACCGAGGTATTGCAGCGTGCTTACCAGCAGCTCGTAGGTGGGATGCTCAACCAGCGCTTCGTCGCCCGGAGCCAACGTCGCCGCCAGTGCGATGATGGTTCGCCATCGATGTCCCGGCCGCAGTCATCACGCAATCGGAGGTCACGCCGCTTCGCTTTGCCAGCCGCTCTCGCAGCGGAGCGTGGCCGTAGAGGTCGGTGCCGGTGATCTCCAGGTCTTCCAGTTGTGACCGGCAGCTCCGCGAGCGGATAGCTCATGATGCCGCTGGTCGCAAGGTTGTACTTGGCGGCGGAGCGCAGCTTGGCAAACTCCATGTAAGGTGAGCGGGCGTGAGTGCGCGGTACGGTCAAACGCTTGCTTCTCCTGATTTGTTTTTCGCAGCCCAGAAGGCATACACCGGGATTCCCGAGCAGCAGAATGAACATTCCCAGCAGGCTGTTCTTCGGATACTTGAAAATCGTATTGATCACCACCAGCCACGATATCAGGACGAACAGCGCAGTCGTCCAGGGATGCCCGGGTGCGCGATAACCTGCCTGCGCTTCAGCGCCGCTCTGCCGCTTCCGGAAAACGAAAAGGCTGACGCCGGTCAGACCGAAGAACAGGAAATCCATGGACACAACGTAGTTCAAAATCTGCTCATAGTGACCGGAGAGGGCGACGACGATCGTCCAAAAGCTTTGCAGAACGATTGCGAGCGCGGGCACGTGGGTGCGCTCGGTGACTTTGGCGACGCTACGAAAGAACAGTCCGTCGCGGGCCATGGCGAAGTAGACGCGCGGCGCAGTCAGCACCGACTGACTCAGGAATCCCAGCGTCGACACAGCGATCCCCAGTGCAATCAAGCGCGCTCCCGAATCTCCCATGGCGACGCGCATCACCGCGGTCGCTGGCACTCGCGTATCCGCCAACCCTTGCGGACCCAGGGTCCGAACGCACACAAAGTTTACGCCGACGTAGAGAATGATGACGCCGGCCACGCCCAGCACCAGTGCCCGCGACAGATTGCGGCGAGGGTCCTTAATTTCTTCCGCGATGAAGTTAGTGGTCTGCCAACCACCGAAGGCAAACAGCACCGGAACCATGGCGGCGCCGACGGCTGTCAGCAGATCGAGCGACGGCGGGCGGTCCAGCACGGGATGCAGCAACGGATGAGGCGCGTCGCACCAGGAACAGAGCCGGCGCCGATCAGCCCCGCGATGGCCGCAATCTTCAGCAGCATCAGGACGCTCTGCATGCGGCTGCCGAGCTTTACGCCCATGCAATTGATGACTGTCAGCACGACGATCGTGACGACCACGATGACACGCTCGGATACTGACCAGCCCGTGAGCTCCAGCAGGTAGCGGGCGAAGGTCACGGTGACCGCGGCCATGCCGCCGGTCTGGATCACCAGCAGCAAGACCCATCCGTACAGAAAGCCGACCACGGGGTGAAATGCTTCGCGAAGATACGCGTACTGGCCGCCGACCGCGGGACGGCGCGCTGCCAGTTCGGCATAGACGAATGCCCCGAGCATCGCAACCACGCCACCGATGATCCAGGCTCCCAGGATCATCAACGGGGTGTGCACCTGCTGCGCGACGACGTAAGGGTTGATGAAGATGCCGGCGCCGACAATGCCGCCCATGACAATCATGGTGGCGTCGAAGAGCCCGACCTGCCGAAGCAGGCCGGTCGTTGATGTATTCGGGGTCGAGTTGGAGGCAGGTGAGGTCAACGACGGCGGCCGCTGATCAAAGGTTCGACTTTAGCACGGCCGGACGCATCAACGAGGAAGCGTCGGCGTTAGCGAGTGGCGGCCCGCAGCAGACGATCCAGTACGGCCTCCCATTCGGTTCGTCGTCCGGAATTCTCGATTGCGATCCAATCGAGCTGTTCGCCGATCAAGCTGATGCAACGTGCCATAGAGCCGGGCGGCATAGTCGGTGGCAATCAGTGGGCATTTGCACGAGCTTTTGCACTTTCCCGCGCGGTGGAATATGCAGTTGCAGATAGGCGCCTCTTCCCTGCTCCGGTACCGCGCCATCGCTCACCAGCAACACTCTCGTTCGCGGACTGTAGTGCCGAGGATGCATTCCCGGCGATGGATGCGCTTCTGCGCTCGTTTCTGTGTGGCGTGTCAACCGGTCCTATGACCGCTTCGATTGGCCGCGTGAGATTCCTCCCGGCCGTAAGAGGACGGGACGGCCGTCCACCAGCGACAGCACTGTCGATTCGATGCCCACGGTACATTCGCCGCCGTCGAGAATGTAATCGATACGATCGCCCAGGCTCTCGCGAACATGCTCGGCTGTTGTCGGAGAGAGCTCGGTAAATCGATTCGCACTGGGAGCGGCGACTGGAAGATGTGCCGTCTCAATCAGCGCCAGTGCCACCGGATGCGACGGCATGCGAACGCCGACGGTATCGAGTCCTGCAGTTACCAGAGTAGGGAATGGAAGGCTGCTTCCTCAGCACCAAGGTCAACGGTCCCGGCCAGAACTTCTGCGCGAGCGCCTGCGCAGCCTCGGGCCATTCAGCCACAACCGACGCGCGCCATCTCCGTGTTGCTGACATGCACGATGATCGGACTGCTGGTCGGTCTACCCTTGGCTTCGAAGATGCGCGCTACCGCCAGTGGGTCGAGTGCATTGGCTCCGAGTCCGTACACAGTCTCCGTCGGGAAGGCAACCAGTTTTCCGGCGCGCAACAACGCCGCTGCGTGCGCAATCTCGCCATCACTCGGTTTACGTTTGTCGGGCATTGCTACCTGGCCCTTACCTGAGACGGATCGGAAGAGTTTGCCGTGTCGATGTCCAGATATAAGCTGCAAATCCTGTGGCAAGCCTGGCGGATAGCAGCTTCCGTCCTGCGCATAAGTCTGGCGACACGAAGCTGTCATCTCAGGTCGTCGCGGCGATTGCGCGAACTGCCATGCATCGGCAAAATCAATTCCGCTGGAGTTGGGGCTTGGTGCGGGCTTGGGGAACACGCAACCCGGCGATGGAGGACATTGATCGTTACTGACAAAGAAATGAATGTCGCGACCAGCGGCATGCTCGCGAATATCCTTGGCTGTGACCACGGAAACGCTGCTCGATTCGCGGAACGGAATGCCTGAACAATAAATTCCGGCGCGAAATCCTCCGCGCACTCACACCATCCACCCACGCCAGAATGTAGGCAAGCTGCTCGGGCAGCATGCGGCCGCCCTGCTCCTGATCGAGAAAGATAATTGCTCCCTTGAGAAAGCCTTCGCGCTCGAGCGGAGCGCACTGCAGCCGCACGGCATCGTTCCTGCCTAACCGCGTAGCATTCCCCGACGCCTTCAGGTAGGCATACTCACGTCCATTGAAGAGCAACAGGAAGCCGTAACCCAGATCCTCGAATTGTCTTGCGATTGCCTTGCCAGGTGTTGCGCTTCTCGCCGGGCGGGTTGTTGAGCCAGTATCCCGTGAAGGCAAATGTCTCGCGCAGCGTCTTCATGGCCGCATCGCCGGGATAGTCGTTGCGGTCCATGCCGAGGTAGGTGCTCTGAGCGGCGGCAGCGATCGTCAACGCCGCAACCGCGAGCAGCAGAGCACCGAATTTCATAACCAAGCTCACCCTAGTAATATCGCATGCACAGATCACAGGCGCGCAATGTTGAAGGCTCCTTCATAACATGAACTCGTTCGCTACCTGGTCGAGAACGGCCAATCGTCGGCCGAATGCTAATCTAGGGTTCCGATGATCCTTGAAGCGCTGCACAAGATCGCCAATCATTGCTCTTCCCTGACCCGCGACGAGGCTCGCGAGGTGATGGCAGAGATTCTGCGCGGTGAAGCCACCCCGGCGCAGATCGGCGCGTTTCTCGTTGCTCTCCACATGAAAGGTGAGACGGTCGAGGAGATCGTCGGGTTAGCTCAGGCGATCCGCGCCGAAGCCACGCCGCTGCAATCTCGAGGACGGCGAGGCGCTCGGCCTCAGCGGCACTGGCCGCGACGCACTGGTCGATACCTGCGGTACTGGCGGCGATACCAGCGGCACCTTCAACATTTCAACCGCAACCGCGCTGGCCATCGCCGGAGCCGGCGTTCGCGTTGCCAAGCACGGCAATCGCAGCATCAGTTCCAAGTGCGGCTCCGCCGATGTCATCGAGGCGCTGGGGGTGAAGATCGATCTTGCCGCCCAGCGCGCATTGCTGCTTGCCTGAAAGAAACCGGCATTGCCTTTCTCTATGCGCCGGCAATGCATTCGGCGATGAAGCATGTTCAGCCCGTCCGGCGCGAACTGAAATTGCGCACCGTGTTCAATCTCTTGGGACCGCTGACGAATCCAGCCCAAGCGTCGGCGCAAGTGGTCGGCGTTTATTCTGCTGAACTGGTGGAGAAGCTGGCGGAAGCGCTGCAAAGAACTGGGCTTGCAACGCGCGCTGGTCGTACACGGAGACGACGGGCTTGGATGAGATCACGATCACCGGACCCAGCAAAGTGGCCGAGGTTCGCGATGGCCAGGTGCGCACGTACGAGGTTGCACCTGAGCAGTTCGGTTTGCAACGCGACACCCTGGACAAGATTGCCGGCGGCGACGCCCCGAGAATGCGGCCATTATTCGCGCGATTCTAGAAGGCGAGCGCTCCAGCTCGACGGGATGTCGTGCTGCTGAACGCCGCGGCTGCTCTTGTGGCCGCCGGCCATGCCGACCAACATTGGCGATGCCGTTCCACTGGCCGCCTACGCGATCGACAGCGGACACGCGCGTGCAACGATTGCAACTGCTAATCGAATTCACCAATCGCGGCTAACCCACCTGTTTGCCCCGTCTCATTTCGCTCATGTAAACTCGAAAGACGTTCACCCGCCGGAACCCACCACTGCGGTGAGTGCAATGGGCGGTTAGCTCAGCTGGTTAGAGCGCCTGCCTTACAAGCAGGAGGTCGCAGGTTCGAACCCTGCACTGCCCACCAAACTTGGCTAGAACCCCAGCGCAAGGCTGAGCAACGACGCGTGTGCGGCGATTCATTCGCCTCTTTCCTCTCGATTTCGTGCTTTGCCTGCTGGAGATGATGACTTAGTTGCATTGCAAAGACGTCGCCGACCTGCTGTGTCCCACAACGTATGAGGTGCGAATGAAGCGATGAGCCGGCGATCTGCATGGCGGTCACCGGAACGCAGGTCAGTCCAGAGATCGCTCCAGGGCTTCCTGAAGCCGTCAGATATCCGACCGCCCAGAAGATCTTTTCGGACTGACACGGAACGCGCCCAGCCTGAGTTTTGATGAGTTATGACGGCCACTTCTTTTAATCTTAGCCGTCATAATCGGCACTAACATGCTATTCACACATACTAAACTCCGGCACGATAAGGAATACAAACGCTCGTGTTAGTCAGCATTAACATGCCCTGCTAAATTGCTCCCATTTCGAACTTCCGCCGCCAAATAGGTCTTTGCATCATCGCTACCTTCTACATATCTAACAGATTAAATACATATTATTGAATAACTTATATAGATACATCGCGATCATCTTAATATCATGCAGTGTGCCCTTGATAACAGCACGAAACGGGGCGCATAGTGTCAAAAGTATGATCGGCTTAGGTAGAGCCGCATCCGTTCCGCCGTCGGGCTTGAATGGGCAGCAGAGTGCCCAGCGCGGCCGAAGCGACGCTACACCGAGACGTTACTCTGGGCTGAATAAAACCCTCGATGAAGTTCGCCGAGTGCGGATCTTGCCTCGGGGGATTCGAAAACAGGAGAGGTCACCAATGAAAGACGGGGCTCCGAATCTAAGGTTCTTTTCCATGACCGGTGTTATTGGGTGTAAATGTCAAACCTGCGGATGGTCGGCTACAACCCCCTACGTGAGGGGAGAAACTGCCGATCAAACCGTGCGACGTGAGTTTAGCGGCCACAGCTGCCGCCCAGTAAAAGTTACTGAAGCCGCGGAAGAGTGTGTACATGTTCTTTAGCGACGCGGATCGGGAAAGCGCCGCAACGGCGGCGTGACCCTTGGCAGCCAGGCTCGAGCCCCTGGGCTGCTCCCCATGATTGCTCTTTTTCGTTTTTGGTCCGCGTTGAATTCGAATCAGTTTGGAGTTCCACTGCGCACATTCGGTACGAGTTGTGCGCAACTGACGATCCTCGCATTATCTGTTACAATCGAAATCGTTCGCTGGCAATCATTGCCACGAAGAGTAAGCGGGTCCGCTACCGCTCAATAGCGGGGTCGTAGTTCAGTTGGTTAGAACGCTGCCCTGTCACGGCAGAGGCCGCGGGTTCGAGTCCCGTCGACCCCGCCATTCTTTTGAATGGCTTAGAGACAAGCAACCGTTGCTCTCTTACCCTAATTGAGAAATCAGTGCAAGCTACTTGATCCGAATGGCTGCGGTCATTCGCGATCGGCGGCAGGTTGCGCCGTCGGCTGAAAACTCCTGTCCGTATAGAGTTCGTCGGCGTTTTTACTGATCCCATGCGGCGGCCTGTGGGCGCGCTCAAGCACCAGAATGCGGACACGTCAGATTGACGAAGGGAGTTGCAGTCAATTTGCGGTTCATCTCTACAGCTAAAACAACCTTGCAAGCCACACAGCCAAACGAGTGACTGCAATCAGAACCAAGGCGCCCAAAATCGCCATCAGAAGACGATCCAATGCTTTGTTCCTGGCAGCCTCTCTCTGCCGACGCCCCGTCTCGCCTTCGGTCAAGAGGCGATCGATTTCATCGATATGTTTCTTGTTTCGGAAGAGGTCGTTCATTCGGGCTCCCAGTGGAATTATCAGAATCGCGCGATCAGCGGCGCGTGTTCGTTATGTTCATTCAGGTGCTTGGAGAGTGTCGAATAACCTGCCGGGCCTGAGGTTCGATCTTGGATTGGGTCGAAATGGTCAGGCTGTGACTGTCCTTGCATTTCTCACGGCCAAGCAATTCTGCTTCCTCGCTCATTCAATTGCGCCAAACTCACCGTGGAACCGCATCAAGTATGGGACGATCTTTCAACTTGCGGCCTTTACAATAAAAGCGACTCGCCCGATCGGACCTTGCTTGATGCTTTCTTTAGCGTCGCGTTTCGCCAGGAAGGCATGAACGGCCCGCGAACATCCTTCCCAGACGTGGTAATCGTCAATTAGCAGCAAGCCGCCCGGCAATACGTGGTCCCAAAACTTTTCCAGGCAGATCATTGTGGATTCATACCAGTCTGCGTCCAGGCGCAAAACGGCAATCGGCGGAGACGCAAATTTGGGAAGCGTTTCTTCAAAAAACCCTTTCTGTATACCAATCTTTTTCGGCGGCACGCTGGTCATTGAGATCGTCTCTTCAAACTCCGCCTGCGAGGCCGCGCAGTTGTCGTAATAGGTGGGCGATGCAGTGTCCCGCTGGTATTGCTTTGCTTTCTCTCCATCCTGCTCACCCGCCGGAGGCAAGCCTTCGAACGAATCAAAAAAAATGTAATTTCTATTCAGGCCCGCTATTTCGATCATCCCGGCCGACATTCCGCCCCGCCACGTTCCACACTCAATGATGGAACCTTCCTTCAGAGACGGCCATTTAAGCGACATTGCGATCAACGCCAGATTCTCAGCATAAGCCCTGCGTCCGATCATGGTTCTGCTCTGATACTTGGAAAACAAGCGCAGTCCTCGCATCATTCCTAAACTGTAGGTGAGGGCCGAGTTGTTTCTCCAGGTTTGGTCTGCCATTCGAATTGGGATCTCCCGTTGTCGATGAAACGAAGAATTGCGTTGTCCATTATCGCAACCGGTACGACGAGATACTCAGATCGGCGGCAGCTCGCACAAACGCTGATCACTCCGCTGCGGTCGTGGCTGGTTGAGCGGTCGCGGCCCCGCAACCGCCTCCCACAATGTGGTCATAGCGCCTATCGCAACGCCGACAACTGCGCGACCGCCGCAGCGGCGGTCAATTTCACCTGCTCCTGCTGATCAGTCAGGCCCATCGCCATTTCTGAGACTAGCGACCGATCGCCGCGATGCGCCAGCGAATCGTAAGCGGCCGCGCGGATGACCCATTGATCGTCTGACGTGGCCGCGATCAGAGCCTTGCCGGAACGCGGGTCCGGATCCTTGGCCAGCATCTTCAGAGCAGTCGCCTTGACCAGGGTGGCATTTGCGCCGCTGTCATGAATCGCCTTAAACGCTCCGAAGCCCAATCCGCCGAAGGGGACGAAACCAATTCCCTGCTCGAACGCCGTTTCCGCCAAGTCCTTGGGATTGTGCAAAAGCTCATTCAGTTTGGTCTGTTCCGATTTCACAAGGCCCTGGCCCGACTTCATAGTTCCGGTCGCCACGGCGTAATAGGTATCAAATCCTTCCTCGTTATCCATCGCTACCAGCGATTGAGCGGCTGCCATGATTACGGCAGGACTGCTGTCCTTCAATGCCTGTTGCAGCGCGGGAATGGAATTCTTCGCCTTCAATGTCCCCAAAGTCGCCGCGGCTGACTGGCGAACGTCAGCGTTATCGTCCTGAAGAGCACGCTCGGCCATAGTCGTTGCCTTCGGATCGGCCGGGATCAGCGCCAGTGCCGTTACCGCCGATACCCGCTGCTGCGTGTTCGCATTGCTAACGCCTGCATCGAGGATGCTCCAGGCAAGCTGCTGTGGAGAGCGGGTTTGAGCGGTCATAACCGTACATAGGATGAGCGCACTCATGGCCGTAAGGATTTTTCTCTTAGACATGCACTTCCTTTCTCAAGGAACGGAATTAACTGCTTTTGACCGCAACAGCCTATCCTGCCTCAACCCCGGGTGAAACTAGCAATTGTTGCAGGGTGCCAACCCAATATCCATCGGTTGCCAACCGATCGGCAGGCTACGACGACGAAACCGCTCCCTTTCAAGGTACATACTAAGGTTCCAAGGCAAAGCACAAGCTGAGCAATTCCATTGAAACAGTATTTTGCCCGGCACACCAACGCGATAAACTAGCCCAACTGATCAAGAAGCCTTGTGGTGCTGATTCGTTTGCGTGAACGCCGGCCACAGATCGGGCATGCGCTTGATCGTGAAAAATAATTCAGCTATTCGATTCGAAATTCACCTGTTCCAGCCTGGAGCATTGGTTGAGCTGGCAGCATGGTTCTAAGCGGAGACAAACATGCGAACCACTAGAAGGAACTTGTGCTGCTTTCTTACGGCCGTAGTGCTGTCGGTTTGCCTTTCGGCTTACGCTCAAAGCGATCCCCTGCCTTCGTGGAACGATGGCGCCGCCAAACAGGCGATCAAGAACCTGGTGCACGCCACGACCGATCCAACGAGCGCAAATTTCGTTCCTCCCGGGCAGCGTTTCGCTACCTTCGATCAGGATGGAACCACATGGGTCGAGCACCCGATGTACACGCAGGTAGTGTTCACGTTCGATCGTGTGGGGACGCTCGCTCCACAACATCCCGAGTGGAAGACGACCGAGCCATTCAAAAGCGTACTTGCCGGCGACAAAGCTGCGATGGCAAAGTTCACGTCCAAAGATCTGGAGACCATCTTCGCCGGAACGCAGACCGGAATGAGCGTGGAAGCATTCCAGCAGATCGTGCGGGACTGGCTGGCGACGGCGAAGGATCCGCGCTGGCACCGGTCGTACGGCGAGCTCATCTATCAGCCAATGCTCGAAGTCATGAAATACCTGCGTGCCAACGGTTATGAGACCTATATTGCCACCGGCGGCGGCCAGGATTTTGTCCGCGTTTATGCCAATGATGTCTACGGAATTCCGCCGCAAAACATCATCGGCTCCGCGATCGCCACGCAGTACACCTACGACAAATCGGGCACCGGCATCCTGATGCGGTCGCCCAAGCTGCTGCTCAACAACAATTTCTCCGGCAAGCCAGAGGACATTTACCTGTTCATCGGGCGTCATCCGCAGGCCGCGTTCGGCAATTCCACCGGCGATCAGCAGATGCTGGAGTACGCGCAGGCAGGCCAGGGCGCGCACGTCATGATGCTGCTGCTGCACGACGACGCCCAGCGCGAATACGCCTACGGCCCCGCCGACGGTTTGCCAGCAACCAATGTCGGCACCTTCACTCAGGCGCTCTATGACGAGGCGAAATCCAAAGGCTGGATCGTTATCAGCATGAAGCACGACTGGAACCACATCTTCTCCTGGGAGAAGTAGAAATCGCTCATCGCAGGTAGCCTTTCGTCCTTCGCCAGACAGGGAAAGGTCACGGTCTGGACATCGGGCGGGTTCAAGGCTTCGCGCATCGTATAATTTTCGAACCGCTGAACAGAAACTACGCGCGGGCATGGGGTCCAAGGGAGAACTGTGGCTGGATTCTGTATTGAGGTGAAACAGGCTGCTGGCAGGCCTCCGCGCAGTCTGCGGCTCGTCGATCTTGGCCACGGCCCAGGCGGCGGTTTTTCCGGGAATAGCGTAGCCGCCGCGTGGATTCATCCTCAAGAAAGCCATCATTATTGGATACGCCGTTCGCCCGATCGCCTGCTGCTGATCGAAGGTGCGCCCGACCGGCTGCCGCGCGACGATGAATCCCTGGCAAGCTGGTTGGCCGGCCGTTGGGGCAGTTTCCGCGGCTTTGAGATATTGCTCGGCCCGGATCCGAAGTCTGTCCAGGTCACTGCTTTCGTCGATCCCCTATGCACTCGTCCGATTTTTTATCGCCAGGCCGCGGGCCAACTCATTCTCGCCGACAAACTCGCCACCATTGCGCTGAATCGTATTGATCAATGCACTCTGAACTGGGACGCGGTGCTTGAGGCTATGCTGCTCGGCTCCGTTTACCGGTATCACCTCACCACACTCGCGGGCGCGGAAGAGATTGCCCCCGGCGAAGCCCTCGTCTTCCGCAATGGCCAGATCGCAACGCGATACTCGAACAAGCTTCCTGAAGATGACGCAACATCCGCGGCCGCAGTTCGCGCCGATCCGGAAGGCTCGCTGACCCAGGCACTGCGGCGCAGCGTCCGCGAATGCTGGACCGACCCGCAAGCGGCTCTGCTGCTCAGCGGAGGCCTGGACTCGCGGGCGATCCTCGCTCTTGCCGGAGAAGGCCGCAAAGCCGTCACCATTGAGAAGACCGCGCGTGAGACGGAAATCGCGAAGCAAATTGCCGATGCCTGCCGTGCCGAATTGATTGCGCTTCCCTACCGCCAGGATGAGTGGTTGCTGCGCGCTCAAGTTGGATACTGGCTGGCGAATGCCACCCACGACAGCGAATTCGTCAACGACATCGGATTGTCCGAACGCCTGGCGCCGCTCGGCATACACGCGATTGCTCACGGGTATCTGTTCGACACGATCCTTAAAGGATGGCTGATCCGGCCGCTGCATCGACATGCCGACCTGTCGCAAACGGTTCTCGGACAACTTGGCTCCGCGGGCGCGCACTTCCGCGATACCAGCTCGCGCGCGTCGTTTCACGCCGATAGCGATCTGCTCAGCCTTTTGAGTAAGGACGGAGCGCAGCAAGCTATCACTCATCTGCGAGGCACGGCCGCCTCGCTCAAGCCGGTCAGCGACGGACGTCTGGACATTACCTTCGAGCGGCATGTGTTGCCCTGGGTGTCGAAGCAAGTGCACTACGGCTGCTATGTGTCGTGGATGGAGGGCTTCGATCTCTCGTCGCCCGTCTTCCATCCTGCGTTGTGGAGTTGGTATTGGCACAGCAGCGCCGAGGATCGCTATCTCGGTCGCGCATATCGCCGGGCGCTGGTAGCGCTGCAACATCCGGCATTCGCCGTGCCCGATGCAAACACCGGAGCGCCAATCAGCATACCCAAAGAGCGGTGGACCGACACGGCGCAAGACCAGTTCTGGTATCGGGCGGCACGCAAGCTGTGGCGAAGCGTTCGCAAGGACCGGCAGCCACCTTTCCGCGATAAGCGCAGCGACCGCTTCCGCACGCCCGAAGGCCGTGAACTTTTCCAGATGGGTATTGAGACGCTGCGAACGAATCCACTGTTCGACGCCGCGGCCTTGGACCGGGCTGCGAAGGAATTCTTCGCGGGCAATGATCGCCCGTTCGAACCTCTGATGACCCTGACCGGAGTTGCGCAGTGGTACGACCTGGTCGCGCGCAGCAAAACCTACTCCGCATCACAGATAAAAAGTGTTGATATCGGCGCTAGCGGCCCAGCTCCACTTCCCGGAGTTGGACGTTAATTTCCGTTATTCAAAAACAGCCGACGACTGAGATATGATCCAGCAAAGTGGAAGGACAGCGAATCCTGCGCCAGCTCGGTTCGGGCGGCATGGGTGAGGTGTACGTCGCGGAAGACGAGCGGCTCCGCCGGCCACAAGGCTGTGAGTGGCAAGGATGATTGGTTAGCTCGCGTGCAATTCAGCTTTTGCGAGGCTTGCGCATCTTTACCAGCTTGCGCGTGCCCAGGCCTTCGAACTCCGGAGCTGGTTCGTTGAAGCGCTTCCAGAAATTCGAGTCCTTCATCAGGTCAACGCAGATCGGCAAATGTCCGTCATGTGAGAAGATGACGCCGCCCGGCACAAGCTTCGGGTAGATGTAAGTAAGGCAGGTCTCCAGCGAATCGCGCAAATCGACATCGATAAATGCAACTACTACGGGATCCTTCAGGTTCGGCATGCTCTGGTCGAACCATCCGCGCACAAATTCGCAAACTTCCAGGGCGCCATAACTGCCGACGTTCTTTTTCACTTCATCGAGCGCGCCGGTATATTCGCCCTTGCCGAAGCGATCCTTCTCCGCCTCATCCACGTCGGGTAAACCCTCGAAGGAGTCATAGACCAGCAGCTTGCGGCCGATCAGCTTCGTGGCCAAGCTCAGCTTGGCGGTGCTGCCGCCCTTGAAGCATCCAGCTTCCAGCACGACTCCGGGAGTCGAACCTGGCACGCGCAGAATTTCGCTGACGATGGCTACGGCTTCGGCGTGGGTGTGCGCGCAGCGAAGGCCGGTATGCGCCACTTCCATCTGGTCGGCGAGCTGTTTGCGCTGCGTGCGCGAGAACGGCAGGCGAGGATCGAACCTGAGCACATCCAGCGGAACGCTGCGCTCTTCGTCCACGAAGTAGTAATGAAACTTGCGCTTCGCGTCCAGCACAGACTTGGGCACCAGGGGTCGAATTGTGTCCTTCAAATTTGCGCTCATGTGTGATCCCGGAGGAAGGAGAGCTTGTGTCGAATTATTTTACACTGCTGCCGCTACCGCTCCGTGGCCTTTTCCCGAAAGGAACTTCAATAACTCCGAATTGTGACGTGGCTCCTAAGACGCTGCTGTTACCGCGTGTTATAAGGGGCAGTTCCTCGCAGTCTTTATGGGGACGATGTGGAGGACCATTGAGCAAGGCATCGGAATCGTCGAGCACCGCTAGAGGCATCTCGCTGGACACATGGGCTGTCGCAGTCGCGCTCTTTCTCGCACTGCTTGTCCGCCTCGGAATCATTCAGAAAGTCCCGTGGTAGCGGCTCACTCACATTCATAAAACGACATGGCACAAACACCAATCGCATTACCGCAGACCGCACTTTTTTGTCGCTTCAACAAGTTCTTGGGTTTGCTTCCGGGCGTGCTACTGCTGGCCGCCATCGGATATGTTGGCAAATTTGCCGAACAGACTATCTCGGCATACGCCAAGGCCCGTCATCTGCATGTTCCCAACATCGAGTACGTACTCTGGGCCATTCTGATCGGGCTCGTTATCGGCAACACCGTCGATTTGCCCAAAGTGTTTCAAGCGGGGATCGGCAGCTACGAGTTCTTTTTGAAGGCAGGAATCGTGCTGCTCGGAGCTCGCTTCCTGCTGGGAGATGTGGCGAAGCTCGGTGGCATTAGCCTGGTGCTGGTTGCAGTCGAGCTGCTGCTGTCGATCGCCTTCATGTCGGTATTGGGACGCACCTTCCGGTTGAATCCCAAACTCACCAGTCTTCTCGCAATCGGATCATCCATTTGTGGCGTGTCGGCCATCATCGCCGCGCAGGGGGCGATTGAGGCAGATGACGAAGATGCGTCCTATGCCATAGCGGCGATCCTGGCTCTCGGCGCCATTTCCCTGTTCGTCTTTCCGCTGGTAGGACACGCTTTGCATCTCAGCGATCATGCGTACGGCTTGTGGGCGGGCTTGGCCGTCGACAACACAGCTGAGGCTACGGCCGCCGGGGCGCTTTATTCCGATGCAGCCGGAAAGGTCGCGGTCCTGGCGAAGACCACTCGCAATGCGACGATCGGCTTCGTCGTACTCGGCTTTGCAATCTATTATGCCGCTCGCGGCGGAGCCCGACAGGTTGAAAACAAGGCAGCGTTTCTGTGGCGCAAATTCCCCAAGTTCGTCCTGGGATTTTTGCTGATCTCTCTACTCGCGACGGTGGGCTTCTTCAGCAAGCCTCAACTGGGCAGTTTGGCTAACCTCTCACGATGGGCGTTTCTGCTGACATTTGCCGGCGTTGGCTTGCGAACCAACTTTCGTCAATTGAAGGCACAGGGACTCCGGCCACTGCTGGTCGGAGCGATTGGCGAGGTGGCAATCGCGACAATCACATTGCTGATGGTATTCGGCGCTGCCAGGATTTACGGGTTCTAGATCTGGCCAAGCCTGCGCCTCGGATCGTCAGCTTGATGGCCACCTCGTCGGGAGCATCACAAAAACTTATGACCGGCACACTTGAAGGTATGCCCTTCATAACGTCACGCGAGCGAGATCTCATCTGACGGTTCAGCCGGCGGGACGTGGCGGTTAGCCTATGTCGTCGCGCCTCTAAATCTACAACTGGCTCCGCAAAATTCCTAAAATCTTCTCGCGTGAAAGCATCTCCCATCCGGGCAGCCGCAGGAAGTACATGGCGGGAAGGTAGATCGCCGTGGTTACAACGCCGACGACCAGGATTCTGGGGATCAGCAGATTCGGGTTGATGAGATTGCGAACCAGGTAAGCTGCCACTCCTGCGACGATGGAAACGCCGGCGACCTTGAACATGTCATGGTAGAGCCGAACATCGCTCCAGTCGGCTTCGACGGTACGCGCGGCCTTGAAGAAGATGATGATCCGCTCGAGGTACTGTGCTCCGACAGCTGTAATCGCCGCCCCCAACATCCCGAAGTGATGGATCACCGGCAGCAGCACGCAGAACAGTCCAACAAAGACCGCGAGTCGCACAACTAACAGGAAATTGCGAAGCTCTTTGTAAGCGCGCACGATCGGATCCATCAGCAACGCCCACAACGGCAGCAGAAGGATACTCACCAGGAAGATATTGCCGCTCTGCTGATACGTGCGGGTGTAGAAGAGCACTATCAAGTCCTTGCCGCCGACCATCAGCATGGCGAAGAGAGGAAACTCGATGGCCGCCACGCGGCCACTGGCAGAGGCGGTGACCTCACGAATCTCCTTCTTGCGATCCTCTTTCTGCAGCGCGCTGATGCGTACGATCATCACCGAGACAATCGACTCCAGCGCCAAGGTCAGCAGCGGGACGTCAACCCACCCAATGGCGTAGATTGCGTAGTCCTTCGGGCCAAGAGTGGCGCTGACGAAGTAATTGTCCAGGTCTTTCTGGATCACCCACAACATGCCGAAAGCCCCGTAGGGCAAGGCGTAGGCCAGTTGCTCCTTGAAAAATCCCCACTCAAACTGCGTCCAGAATCGCGGAAAGCGTTCGTCGAGATACCAGAACAGCAGGATGATCGAGAGCAACTGCGCGACCATTGCCGCAATGACAATGCTCTTCACCGTACGGAACGCCACCGCAGCGGCGGCGATCATGATGGCTCGCGCCATCTGCGTGCCCACGATGAAGAGCGTTGAATACTTCACATCCTGCATCGCCGTAGGGATCTGTAACACCAGGCTGGAGGTGAGCGTGACAAGCACCAAAAAACCAAGCAACGCGGCTATCGGTTCGAGCTGGTTCGTGCGAAACAGTTTTTGCAGGATCTGCGGGTAAGCGAGGATGACGGCCAGCGGTATCCAGCCGGCAACAAAGTTGTACACCAGGATATTCAGCGCGATCTGGCCGCCGCGCTCAGGATGCCGGGGCATGAAGTAGAAAGCGCTCATGCCGACGCCGAAGGTTGCGATGTTGGTCGCCGTCGAAACGAAAAGGAAAGCTTCTTTGAAGATGCCGTATTCGGTCTGCGCCATCAGGCGCACCAGCAGGATCGGCAGCCCGATGTTTAAGACGGCGGCAATGCCCTTCGATGCAGTGAGCCAGAAGGCCTGCACCGCCAGCCGAGGATGTTGTTTGGTTGTGGTAGGAATGGCCGACATCGCTCCACTCACCATAGCTGGAAGCGTGAAGTTAGTCGAGAGCAGGCGAGGAACGCCAAGCGTTCTCTGGCTCAGGACAACAACCAAGGAGGGGACTCACTTCCCTGCTTCAGCGTCGAGCGCCAGATCCTCAGCAACGTTATCGTCAGTATCTTCCAGTTCCGACATCAGGCCGTCGTCCGTCAGGTCCAGCGGCCGTGAATTCTTCCAGTCGCGATGAACCACGGTATGCAGGCGGTCCATGACCTCCTGGTCGCGAACTTCGATCGCGAGTTCGCGCCGGCTGTCAAAGCTTCCGGGCGCAAGATTGATGGAGCCGATAATGGCGCGCACACCGTCGGCGAACAGCAGCTTGGCGTGCAGCTTCAGTCCTTTCAGCTTATGAACCTTGATGCCCACATCGTCCATGATGCGCATTCCGCCCACGGCTTCCACCAGCTTCTGCTTCTTCAGCTTATGTGGAGGCCGGGCCAGCACGTGAACCTTGACTCCGCGCTCTCGCGCCCGAACCAGGCGCTCAATGATGACCGGATCCTGATAGCGCTCGTTCTCCACCCACAATGAATGCTTGGCCTCATCGATAAACTGGCCGATGCGTTGCCGCCCGTTGCCAATGCACCAGATCATGTGGGAATGCGGTCCGGGATTGAAAGCCTGCCGCTCCCAATCGGCGTCGAAACATTCCATCACTTCAGATACTTCATGCGTGTGCGCAGTAGCCACAGCGTAGTCGCGAGTCTCGGTAAGATTCTTGGTCTCCCAATTCAACGACTGAATAAATGCCGTGTGATCGTCAACCACCATCGACTTCTCGTGCGTTACCTCGAAGGCAGGATTGCTGTCGATCACATCAATGCCGGCATCGGTCAATAGTGTCCGCGTCTGATCGTTCTCCTTCTCGCCGCTGCGCCGCGCAGGATTCAGCATGATCCTGACCTTCACGCCCCGCCGCTGAGCGGATATCACGCCGTGCAGCAATTGCGGGTCGGAGAATAGGAACATTTTGATGCGCAGCGACTTCTTGGCATGATTGACCGCGTCGAGAATGGGCCGGGCAGAATCGTCGGGCAGAACAACGAGGTAACGCGACATAAGGGACCCTCTGAGCAAACTTAAGATGGAGCTTCGGATTCACCCCAAGACAATTACGCAAACTTGCTCAATGATCAGGCTTTCGCTGAGGAGACGTCAAACTGGGCGTGGTGCAAGCCTGCATAGATTCCGTTCAATGCCATCAGTTCGTCATGGGTACCGCTTTCGGCTACTACGCCGCCGCTGATCACGATGATCTTGTTGGAATTGCGGATCGTCGCCAGCCGGTGAGCAATAGTGATGACGGTGCGCCCTTTCATCAGGCGCTCAAGAGCTTCAATCACCAGCGTTTCCGACTCGCTATCGAGAGCGGCCGTCGGTTCATCGAGCAGCAGTATGGGGCTATTCCGCACCATGACGCGCGCGATGCCGATTCTCTGCCGCTGTCCACCCGAGAGGGTCGAGCCGCGCTCGCCAACCATGGTGTCATAGCCTTTCGGCATGCGGGCAATGAACTCGTCCGCATTGGCCAGCCTGGCCGCATCCACAATCTCCTCGCGAGTGGCATTCGGGCGGCCAAAGGCGATGTTGTCCAGAATCGTTCCGCGGAACAGTACCGTATCCTGCAGAACGTATCCAATCTGCTCACGTAGCGGGTTGACTTTGTAGTCGCGAACATCCCGGCCGTCGATTTTTACCGCGCCTGCGGTGGGGTCGTAAAAGCGCGGGATAAGACTCACGACCGTCGACTTGCCGCTGCCGGTCGGTCCGACGATCCCTACCATTTGTCCTGGCTCAATGTTGAAGCAGACGTCCTTCAAAACGGGAGTGTCCGGGTTATAGCCGAAGGCCACGTGCTCGAAGGCGATCTCGCCCTTCAGGAAACGCGGCTCGAAGGCGTCACTGTGTTCAGGAAGAATAGTGTCGGTATCCAAAATGGCGCGGACGCGGTCGACGCCCACGGCGGCTTGAGCGATGGCGTTGGTAGTGGTTGCCAGGTCTTTCACTGGCTTAAAGAATTTGTTGAGGTATGACAGGTAAACCGTTAAAGCGCCGACGGTCATGATGTCTCTTAAAATTAGAGACGCGCCTCGCCACAAGACCACTGCGGTACACACGGCGGTGGTGATAGTCACGATAGGTGACAGCAGCGATTTCACCTTGCGCGCCTTCAGAGCAGCGTTAACCGTTGCGTGGCTGACTTGGGCCAGCGCCTCCTGCTCCATGTCCTGACGGCCAAACGCCTCGATCACCTGCATCGACTCAAGTCCCTGCTGAACGACGGCAACGATCTCGGATTCTTCCTTTCGCACCTCATGTGTGGCCTTCTTCACCGCCTTCTTGAAGCGCGAGATGAAGAAGAGCATGAACGGTGTCACCGCCACCGCGATCAACGTGAAGTCCCAGTTGAGCCAGAACATCAGGCCGAGCATCGACACAATGGTGAGCATGTCGATGAGGATGTCGAGGGTAGACGACGATGCGAAGTCCTGAATGGTTTCGATGTCGGTGGTGATGGTGCTCAACAGCGTGCCGGTCTGGTGAGTGTTGTAGTAGCCGAGCGAAAGCCGTTGCAGATGATGGTAAGTGCGCATCCGCAGATCGTGTGCTACCCACTGTCCGACGCTTTCGGTGTAGTAGTTGTCAACGTAACTAGCCATCGCGCCAAAGAGCGCAATCACGACGAATGCCAGCGCCGCAAGCCCGGCTACCTGCAGTTTGTGGCCGCCGTCCAGGAGTGGCCGGACGAGTTCGTCCAGCATGTGCGGAAGCTTGTGGTGATCGATGACATTGTCAATGATGATCTTAAGGGGCCAGGGATTGGCGAGGCTCATCGCCGTCTCAACCAGCATGGCCGCCAGGATAATCAGGAGCTTCCCACGATAGGGACGAATCAATTCACGGATGAGGCGGAACATGCCCGGACTCCTTGGAATAAACAGGGGCGTGCAGAGTAATCTACTGTTGCAGCATTTTCGCTCGGAACGGCTGGTTTGCAAACAGGCAAATGAGGCCAGGCGGATTAGACCGCAGATTCGTGCTCCTCGTAGGTAAAACTAGCGTCCTGCACGAAACTATATCGGCAAGCCCTTAGAACAGTCTCCCAATCCTGAAGAAGAATTTATGGTGGCCGGTATCGCCGTAAGCGTAGGCCGCCTCAATCGGGCCAAAGATAGTGTTAACCACCAGGCCCGCGGCGCCGTCCGTTGGAAGTCCTGAAGCCTGGTTGACCAATGGGGACTGGTCATACACTTGGGCGGCTTCGTAAAGTCCCAGGAAGTAGACGCCGCTTCCCAACAGGGGTGGTAGCTTGGCCAACTGCCGGATATAGCCAACCTGGAATAAAAAGTACTGGTTCATCAGCAGTTCGTTGGTTCCATAAGCGACGAGTCGCTGGGACCCTCCCAAAGAGAATTGCGGCAGGCCAGTCCCATAATTGACGGTCGACCCTGCGAACGCGCTCAGGAAAACTGACGATGGTTCATTGAGCCGGAAGAAATTCTGTGAAGCAACTTCAAGCACGGGAAACGGGTTGGGAGCTTCCGGACTGGCATTCGTCCACTTGAACTCGGTCCGAAGACTTTGACCGGAGCGTGGAATTACGGCGTTGTCGAGACGATCCAATTTGTACTGGACACGCGTAGCACCATAAGCCCCTGAAAACGAACTTAGCTCGTGGGGATCTCCGATCTGCAAACTGAACTTCTGCCAGCCTCCCTCGTACCCGACACGCAACTCCCCGGTTGACCCAAACTGATATCCCACGTCGGCGGCCCCACCACCTTCATCGCGCCGGTAGATTGAGAGCAGCTTGTTTTCCTGGTAGATGTAAAACGGATTGCTGTTGATTAATGCCCGTGGGGCCACAAACCAATGGCTGGTTGGAGTGAAGGGATGGTAATACTCCGATCTCAGGCCGTATTGAGAAAAAACAATGAAGTCATTGCGCCATTCAGAGCGAAAGCCTCCGACATCGAGGAACGTGATCCTCGCTCCCATATTGAAGGTAACATTCTTCAAACTCGATCCATCGACGAGAATGAGCGGCCGCACGATCGGCGGACCGTAGGCATTCTCTTCGGTTTTCACCAGCAGACCCTGCTGGCCGTTGCGATCCACCATCTCGTAACTCAGCGTCGAGAAGCGCCCGAGCCCTTTCAGGTGCATGATCTCCTGGTCGAGCTCGTTGTAGTCAATCGGCTTGCCGATGACGGGCGCCAGTTGCTTCTCCACTCGGGCTGAGAGGTTTGCATTCACGCCGTCGACAGCGACGAACGTCGGGATGGGAGGCGTCTTGATACGGCGTGCCGAGCGCTCCGCGATGTATTGGTTCCAGGTAGCGTCGTCCACCGCCAGCGGCAACAGGATCTTCGCCTTGTTAGCTGCCGCCTCATAGCCCAGCTTGATGATCTCGTCAGCCTTGTCGAAGCTGAGCGCGTTGTATTTCTGCAGCGGCACTGAGATCAACAGGTCGGCACTCTCCATGCTCTTGAGCTCATTAGCCGAGATCATGACTGAAATGGATTGCCCGAGAACTCCGAAAGAGGACAAGTTGGCATCCGGGCGCAAAGGAGCCTCAGCCAAATGGACTGCCAGGGTGATGTCGGCCCCCATCTGCTTCGCCACTTCGACAGGAATGTTCTGCAACAGTCCGCCATCGGCGTAGATTGCATCCTTGGTCCGAACCGGCGTAAAGATTCCCGGCAGCGACATGGTGGAGCGCAGAGCGAGCGACAGAGAGCCGCTACGAAAGACTTTAGGTCTACCACTGACAAGGTCGGTGGCGACGCAGGCAAACGGAATTGGCAGGTCGTTGAAGCTTTTGATCTCCGAGTATGGAAGCGCAACCTGGTCGAGAATCAGAGAAACCTGTTGGCCGGAGTTAAAACCCTCGGGAAATTGAATGCCCTTGCGGATGCCGAACTCCATGCTGTTCGGGTAGTCGCGCGCGTCTTCCTTCTGGCGATACGACAGATCGGTAAACGGGGTCTGCCCTGCCATCACCTGGTCCCAGTTGATGCCGTTCACCACGTCGCGCAGTTCAGCGGCATTGCGCCCCGTGGAATAGACGCCGCCCACCAGACCGCCCATGCTGGTTCCCGCTACATAATTCACGGGAATGTGATGCTCCTCCAGCCAGGTGATGACACCGACGTGAGCCAGACCAAGCGCTCCGCCGCCCTGAAGCACCAGACCAATGGTTGGCCGGTTTGTTCCGGGAGAGGGCACGGGTTTGGGATTGTCGGTTTGCCCCAACAGCGTGGCGCACGAGGCTAACGAAAGGATTAGAAGATTGCAAAGATAGCGTGTGAAGCGAAGGTGCATGGAGTTCACCTCTAGCGTAGGAACGTGACGATTAAGAAAGCAGAATTCTCCGGTTCGAGGCATGGCCGACAAACGACCAGGCAAGCGGCTGGCCGTGGCTCTGCGAAGCGGTTCTCAGGTTACGCCATGTTCCTAAGTTCAATGGGGCTGCTCGATTGGGCCGCAGTTTCCCGTAACCCTAGCTCTTCACCGGATATTGCTTGAACATTTTGGTCACTGTGTTGTTCACCTGCGTCACAAGTTTGTTGGGGTCATGCGAAAGATTCTGCTGGGAGATGGCTCGCCAAACCAGCTTCTTGTTGGCGGCATCAATCAGGTCAACCACCAGCTCCCCTTTATGGATGGACACAGACGTGGCCCCAAAGTTGCCATAGGTAATCGGACCGGAAAAGCTCGGGTCGAAGGGCGGAATACCGCCGGTCGCGTTATAGAGCGGATCGGTCGAGTTGTAGGAAGTTTCCGTATCGATCGAGCCGTAAACCTGAATGACCAACCCGGGATTCTGGTCGATGGTGACCTTCTGCAGACCGCGCGCCTTTAGCTCCTGTTCAATTGCTCCTACCACGTTGGCGGCGAGCATGGGATGAGCCACGGCGCCATGGGGCGCCCAGGCATACGTCTTGAACTGGGCAAAGTCCGCCTGCTTGTCAAAGGTAACGTGAATCTTCTGTGCCCAGGACGAAGTGGCCAAGGCGAGCAGCAGCGCCGCCACAATGGCATGCCTGACTTTCATGATGCCTCCCGATCTGGTTCAACCTAAGTAAACGCGCTCAGAGTGTTCTGGTAACGCCAACGCTCACTGCCGTTCCTACGCGGTATGTATCCATTTCCTTTGGAGCTGCTAGCTCGATCACCTGGATCGGCAAAGCCTGCCAGAACGAGGAAATGTCTGCGCGACTACGTGGGCAAGGACAACTCTGCTGAGCTGAAACGTCCGCCGTCGCAGATTATGTTGATCGCCTCAACAAGATCTGAGCTAATCCGGGACTTGAAGACATAACCGGCGGCATCGAGATCAAAGGCGGCACGGACGAAGTCGATATTCTCGTGCACCGTCAGAAAAATGACTTTTGAACTGGCGCCGTTCTTCTTGAGTTGCCGAACCACGTCGAAACCAGTCATATCAGGCAGCGAGATATCGAGAATGATGACGTCTGGCTTGAGTGCCGCGACCTGCTGGAGCACGGAGAGCCCATCCGAGAATGCTCCAGCCACAACATAGTCCGGCTGCAGCATGTCGGCGAGAGTCTCCAATACCTCCGGGTTATCGTCCGCCAGGACGAGTCGTATCGAGCGCACGAGCCTACTCCGCTAGCAGCAGGGAATCCGCTAAACGCAAAGGTGTTATTCAAGGCAAACGTTATCAACCGAGGGTGGGGCTGCCTACTGGCAAAACTACTATTTTCTGGATGTAAAAAACTAATGCAAGTCTCAGGAAGAGGTCATCTGTCGTTTGATCGCGTACTCCAGCAGCTCCGCGTTCGTCTTCACTCCGAGCGTCTCCATCATGCGGTACTTATGAAAAGCAACCGTACCCGGCTTCAGTTCCAGAACGCTGGCAACTTCCTTCATGGACATGCCTTCAGCCAACAATTGCAGAATCTCGCTTTGACGCTTCGTGATTCGCTTCTCGTCGGTGCGGGCTTTTCCCTGGTTCAGCAGAAACGTCACCGTCTCGCGTGCGATTAGCGGAGACAGGTAGGATTCACCCTGCACCACTTTGCGGATGGCTATCACCAACTCTTCGGCGGCCGAGTGTTTCAGAACGTATCCTGAGGCGCCACGGCGAAACGCCTCCGCAGCTACGTCAGCGGCGGCATTCATCGTGATAAAGACCAGTTTCGTGGCGGGCAGCTTCTGTTTGATCTGCTCGCCCGCATCCAGGCCATTCAGCCTGGGCATGGAGATGTCGAGAATGATGACGTCAGGCTTGTGGGTGAGTGCCGATTTGACCAGGCTGCGGCCATCGGTCACGATGTCGATCACCTGGAACTCAGGCTCGAGCAGGCTCTTGCAGGCATCGGCCAGCAGCCTGTGGTCGTCCGCGATCAAAAGACGCGCTGCTGGTTTCCGTTCCATTCCCTGACTGATTGCCCCGGTAAGGATGACAGGCTGCCAAACGTCCCAAGTGTAACGGGTTTGCCACGGCAAGTTACAGCGAAAAAGATGGCATTAGCTGCGCGGCCGAAAACTCAGCAGCAGTCGATATTCAGGCCGGCAGCGCCTGCTCGAACTTGGGCAGATATTGCACACGAAGATGGATGATCTCCTCGTCGGCCTGCGCCAGCAGACGGGTCATGCTATCGGCTTCTTCGGGCGTCATTGTCTTGTAGACCTTCGCGTAGTCCTTCACCAGTCCAAAGCGAGTGTCATTCACCTTGCGGACCTCAGCTGTGTACTCGTTGTAGACCGGCCAAAACGCAGCAGCTTCGGTGTCAGTCAGCTGCATGTTCTTTTCAACGATCGTCTTCGACTGAGCTTGCAGGTTCTGCCGCAGCTTTGTCGTTGACCGTCGGCAACGGAGTGCTGTAGGTCTGCGCTTCCGCGAAGTCGGATGAAATCACAACTGAGAGAAAGAGAAGATTCTGTCCCAAACTTCGCTTAACCATGGTGGCCTCGCTTACGAGCGTTTGAAATGAATCATGGCTCGTCGTTCTGGACCTTCTGTTGCCAGAAGACTATCTCCATAGCTACCAGACGTGCGATCAGAACGGCGAGATACAACTGCCCTGTCAGGGCTTCAGCAATCGACAGGGTGCGCGTCACCTGTGTGACTGGGGTGATGTCGCCGTAGCCGACTGTAGTTAAGGTTACGAAACTGTAATAAGCCCATCCGCTGACATTCGCCAGTTCAGCTGGACCGTTAAACGATCCCGGGTGCACCAGGGCCGCGATGTGGTAGGCGTGGGCCCAAAGCACTCCGAATAGCAGGTAAACTGCAATCGCTCCCTGAATGCGGAGGTGGCTGACACGACCGGGGCGAAAAATCTGGCTTAACAGCACGAGAGCGATCATGGCGATAGCTGCCATGGCCGACCAATCAGACCAAAGCTCCGTTCGTGGAGTGCGGTCATACCACACAACCCAGCGCAGGACTAAAGCTACACCGGCAACCACGCTGGTCAGGGCGAAGAGCTTTCGCTGACCCCAGGCAATGGCTACGCCCGAGACCAGCAGAACAGAGAATCCAATATCGCTATAACGCTGGGCGTCTTGTTTTCCGAAACCCAGCGACGGAAGGATGAAGGCTATCAGAATCTCCAGCAGCAGGAAGAGAGAGAGATTGGCTTGTGATTGCCATGATTCCTTGATCAGGCCTGTGGCCTTTGCTCTTACCGAGGCCCGGCTGACGGCCATCGTGTGCTCCCCGCGATATCGTTAGCTGGTGTGTGTGAATGCGGAGCAAATAGTGCTCGCCCCTCTTATGTACCCGAGATGCCTTTGTTCTGCAGAATCCTCACGACCACGCGGCGGTTCTCCGCCTGGCCTTCGGAGGTCGAATCGGCGGCGGCCTGGTCGGCTGTGCCCATGGCTCCGGGCGCCAACACGTTCGTCAACGGAACGCCGCCTTGCTGCTCCATGAAGTCGAGCACATGTTCCGCGCGCTCCATGCTCAGCTTCTGATTCAGCGCAGCCGAGCCTACCGCTGAAGCATAGCCCTGCACCTGGATAACGTACCCATTAATACTCATGGCCTGCTTGGCCAACTTCTGCAGTTGCGGTTTGTATTGTGCCTCGATGGCCGTGCTGCCGTTGGCGAAATAAACTGTGACTTCCGCCAAAATGTTGTAGTCGGCTAATTCGCCGAAGCGTTTGTTGGCTGCAGCAATCGCTGCCTTGTTCGCCGCGATTTTCTCTTGCTCTTCTGCCAACTGCGCCTGCTGTTGCTGTACCGACTGCTGCTCCTGATGCAGTTGCTGCTCTTGCCTCTGGACCTCTTGTTGGTTCGCTTGCGCCTGTTGTTCAGTAGGAGTTATGCCCGCCTGAATATCCTCGGCGCTCTTTAGATCGCTGCCCTTAAACTTCACCACGTCGGCGATCATCTGGTTTTGCGAGTTGTAAGCGCCCTGGACCTGAACCGGCAATCCGGGAATCAGTGCCGCCATTCCCAGCTGTTTCTTGCGAATGTGAAACATGCCGCCAGTTTCCTGGACTTGCGTCGCCGGCGTCAGCACGACCACTACATTGCCGTTCGCCTGAGATTGGACCGTCATGCTCGCCCCGCTCCGGCCGGTGATTAGCCCCTGCAGCTGTGCGCTTTGTGCAACCGCCACTCCGCTGCTCAGGATCCCCGCCAGCAAAAAGGTAATGGCCGCTATAGCTCTTCCCTTGATCATGTGGATCTCCTCGTACGGTTCGTAATGCAGACAGACTGCGTCCAGACGGTGATCCGTTTTCGTTGCGGCTGGTGAAGAGAAGTACGGTACGGTTCCAAATCGCGTCGAAAATTTATGGCCAGCCCCACAACGACCGGAATGTCCAACATAATAGACAGTTACCGCCGATACTGAAACTGGCAAAAATAACAGGCTCCCGCAAAACCCGGCAAATGACGCTTCCTCGACCTGTGTACTAGAGCGATAACACAGGTTTTTATTGTCCCGCACATGTATTTCTGCTAGTTATGTGAGCCAGATAACTGGAAGTAGGATTTTGCGGCGGGGTGTCAAACGCATCTTTAGAGTCCTGCGATGAGGAGGGGTTGTGCGCACAAGATCAGGTTTCACGAAAGCTGTTTTGTTGTTATCCACACTATTGCTCGTATGCAGCGTCCCGGGTTTCGCCCGCGACAAATATGAAACCATCGATGCTACGGCCTGGGGCACCAGCACTCAGATGGGCAAGAACATCGGCATCACGGTCATCATCTACGAGTACTCGACGCCGCAGGATCAGGACCTCCTGGTCGAGGCGTTTCAGAAGGGCCAGAATCAGGCACTGGTCAACACTCTAGAAAAGATGAAAGCCGTTGGCCACATCTCGATCACCGGCACGCTGGGCTACGATCTCAGCTTCATCAAGCTCATCCAGACGCCGACCGGCAGAACGATCCGCTTCGTCACCAACCGGCCGATACGTTTCGGCGAGGCCTACTGGGATACCCAGAGCCAGTACTACAATCTGACCGCAGGCGAGATCAATATCGATACCCAGGACAAGAGCAAGAGCGCCGGCGTCCTCTATCCCGCCGCGCAATTGGCGATCGGCGCCGACGGCCAATTCGAGCTCAATTTGAACAAGAACCCCTGGAGACTCGGCAACATTATCGATTGGTCCGGAACGCCTGGCGAGAACTAACTGGCGAGGCTTCAAATACGGTAGTGAACGTCCACGACGCTTGAGGAGCTTATGAAAGTTCAGCGACGGATTGCGGTATCTGTTGTCTCCATCTTCTTACTCGCCGGTCTCGCCAGCGCCCAAAAAAAGGGAAAGTATGTCTGTGACGAGCCGAATCCTCAGAGCCTTTGCACTGAGGCCAACACCTGTCCTGCTTCGGGTTGCTCGGTCGACATCAAGCGGGACGGCATGAATGGCGCCACCGCCACTCCAGGTCTTGCCAAAGCGAAGGGCAACTCGCTCTTCTGCGTGAAGGAAGGCACACCCGTAACTTTCCAGACGGCCTCGAAGGGAACGGGATTCATCGTCGACTTCGGCCCGTCGTCTCCCTTCGATCCACCGGACACGATCATCGGTGGAGCACAGAAGCCGGTTCAGGTTACGGCCAAGCGTCCCGGATGCTTCAAGTATTCCTCGGGAGCCTGCTATTCCGGAGCGACCTTTGGGATGTGCGGATCGGGTACGGCCGAGGCAATCGTAATCAAGTAGTACCAGCGAGAGAAGGTAAGGCGAGGGTTCAGCGGTCAAGTACTGGCAGCGGGACTCTCGCCTGAATTTTTGTGCCACCGCCGGGCTTCGACGAAATCTCAAACTGCCCCCCCAGCAGATGCATGCGCTCGCGCATGCTGATCAACCCCAAGCCACGTGCGCTGCGAATCTTTCCCGCCTCGAAACCACAGCCATCATCGGAGATGAGCAGTGCCAGTTCCCTGGCCTTGCCGCTGAGTTCCACTGTTACAGAGGTGGCGCGGCTATGTTTGGCGATGTTGTGTAAGGCTTCCTGCACTACTCGCAGCAGACTTAGAGCAAGGTCATTGTCTACTTCGTCGGGGATGCCCGCGCAGGTGCAATCAATCGGTATGCGGAACTGTTCGGAGAATTCGCGGCATAAGCTCTTGACCGCGATCGCCAAGCCAAGAAATTCCAATTCCGATGAGTGCAGTTGGTGGGAGAGCCGGCTGACCTGCGTGCCGATTTCTTTCACTTTAGCGCAGAGTTCCGCAACCCCGGGATTTTTCTTCCCCGACGCGGAAGGCAGTCCGGCTCTCTGCAACTGAATACCAAGCAGAGCGAGCGACTGTCCAATTCCGTCGTGCAGCTCGCGCGCGATGCGGCGCCGCTCGGCTTCCTGCGCCGTCATCAGACGCCGCGATAGCTCCGTGCGATCCAACTCCGCCTGCTTGCGCTCGCTGATATCCTCGGCTACGGTTAAAACGCAAGGCTGGCCGTCGAATTCCACGACTTCAGCCGAGAGCAGCACCGTCAAGACCTCTCCGCTCTTGCGGCCGACAATCGCTTCCATATTGCGTACGCTTCCCTCTTCCACGGCCTGCCCAAAAGCGTGGTAAAGACTTTGGAGTCCGACGCGTCCCGCAATCTCCAGAATTGATCGTCCCACGACCTCGGCACGTTCAAAACCGGTGTGCCGTTCAAAAGCCCGATTGACCTCGAGGTATTGCCGGTCGCCAATCCGCACGATCGTAATCATCGCCGGACTGGCCTGAAACGCCTTGGCAAATTTCTCTTCCGAGCGCCGCAACGCCTCTTCCGCACGCTTACGGGAGGCGACATCGCGAGCCACCACCGAGATTCCGTCGATGGATGGATAAGCTGTCACCTCGAACAGAAAGTCTTTGTCGCCGATACGACAGGGGAAACTGAAGCTGCGTGCCATGCGGGTCGCCAGCACTTCGCGGAACATCTCTTCCAATTGGTTGTCGGCTTGGCCGTCAGAAAAAGCTTCGCCGATCTTCCGGCCTAATACGGCGCCGGCAAGAATCCCGGTCAGACTCTCCGCCGCCCGGTTCCAGAAGCTGCACTTCAATTCCACATCGAGGGTAAAAAAAAGATCGCTGATGTTTTCCGTAAGGACGCGGAAATTCCTGTCGCTCTGCGACAACGCGGTCTGAATGGCTTTTCTGTGCAGCGTGCGATCTTCGATGATCCCTAAATAGCATTCTGGAGCGCCGGTAATATCGTCTCGAACCAGGGTCACAGTTGCCTTCAGCCAAACAACGCGTCCATCCCGCCTCAGATGTCGCTTCTGACTGGAAAAGCTCTGGATCTCACCTTCGAGGAGTTTGCGGCATTCGAGTTGCTCCATCCGAAGATTGTCGAATCGAGTGATGAGCTGCAAGGGTTTGGAAAGGAGTTCGGAACGGGAATAGCCCAGGATGTTGCAGAGCGCCTGGTTAACTGCCAGCCATTGACCGTCCAGAGACACTTGAGCTACGCCAAATCCGGCCTGCTCAAACATCGCCCGGAAGGCTTCCTGCTCGCGCGGAGGCGACAGCCGTTCATCCGTCAGGTCTTGCATTGGCCAAGGTCCAGTTCTATGTTGCTGTTAGGCGAAGTATATGACGGCCCAAGGCGATCTACGAAGAGAAATTATGTGCCACAACGTAGGAGCGAATGCCGGGAGCCGCACACGTCTTCCTGTTCGGGATGGCGGCGGGAAACGGTCTCGGTCATCCCCCAAATTGCCCCTCTAGCATTTCTGCCAGTTAACGAAATTCAGACGACTCGGTAAGCTCTGTCGTGTAAAGTGGCGGTGCCCACGGCGCACGTCCGATGCGACCAGTTGCGCCGTTTGTGCGTGTGGATACGTGCGCACCGCGGATCTGCGGTATTTTCGCTGTCGCAATCGCAAAATGGAGGAATGAGTAGCGCCATGACGAGGATGTTGGATCGACTGATTGCTTTTGTTCTGGCCACTACGATTACATTCGTCTCGCCGCTGGCGGCTGTAGCCCAGGCGACCCAAACTTCTCCCAGTACCCCTGCCGCGCCAACTGTAACGGCAAAACCAGCGACCGGCGCTTCGGCCACTGCGCCCAATCCGGGCGACCCGTGGCCACGCCTCATCAAGTACCAGGGCGCGACGATCGCTGTCTTCCAGCCACAGGTTGAAAGCTGGACCGGCAACCAACTGAAAGCTTACTCGGCGGTGCGGGTAAAGACCGCGACCAAGCAGGACACCGATTACGGTGTCATCTGGTTCAGTGCGCGAACCGAAGTCGATAAGGTCAACCGCATGGTGACCCTCGACAATTTCGTGCTGAACAAGCAGAGATTCCCTACTCTCGCGAACAACGGCTCCGCTTACGCGAATGCATTCATTCTGGATTTGCCGTGGAGTAAGACTATTCCGCTCGACCTGCTGGAGACCTCGCTGGCAGTTACCAATGCCGCGGCAGCGCAGAAGAAATACCAGTTGATGAATGATCCCCCGCGGATCATCTACAGCATGAGTCCCGCGGTCCTGGCTCTCATTGACGGCACACCGGTGCTGCGGCCTTCTGCCGACAATCTGCAGAAGGTGATCAACTCCCGCGCACTGCTCCTTTTCGATCCGTCGAAGAAAATGTACTACCTGGCGCTGATGGATGGCTGGGTGGAGGCCCCGACCGTCGAAGGTCCGTGGAATCCGGCGAAGCACGCGCCCATTAAGCAGATGGACACCATCCGGCAAGCCGCCGAGACCAACAATCAAAACCAGCCGCTCGGTAATCCGCAGCAGTCCCTCGAAGACACTTACAAGGACGGCGAAATGCCGAGCATCTATGTCAGCACAACGCCCGCCGAGCTGCTCGTAGTCGAAGGCGAGCCACAATACGCGCTGATTCCGGGCACCACCTTGTCCTACGTTTCCAACACGGGCTGCGACATCTTTGTGAATTCCGCCAACAACCAGTATTACGTGCTGCTCTCGGGCCGTTGGTTCTCGACAGCTTCTTTGCAGAACGGGCCTTGGACCTTCGTCCCGGGTACCAGTCTGCCTGCTGACTTCAGTAAGATACCGGTGTACAGCCCGAAGGCTGACGTTTTGGTGTCGGTGCCCGACACACCGCAAGCCAAAGAAGCCGTGATCGCCAACTCGATCCCGCAGACCGCAACCATCTCGCGTGCCTCGGCGACGCTGACCGTAACGTATGAAGGCGCGCCAGTGTTCCAGCCGATCGCCGGCACGAGCATGACTTACGCGGCCAACTCGGCAATTCCCGTCATCTACGTTCCCGGCAACACCTATTACGCAGTGAACAACGGCGTCTGGTTCACGTCGGCTGTCGCCACCGGGCCATGGGCGGTAGCAACGTCTGTGCCGTCGGCGATTTATAGCATTCCGCCCAGCTCGCCAGTCCACTATGTGACTTACGTCCAGGTTTACGGATACACGCCTAGCGTGGTCTATGTCGGCTACACTCCCGGTTATTACGGCACAGTGGTCTCGACCGACGGCGTCGTGGTCTACGGCACGGGATATTATTATCCGCCCTACATTGGACCTACGGTCTGGGTACCCGCGCCGTACACGTACGGCGTCGGCGCTACTTTCGCCTGGAGCACCACTGCGGGATGGGCGCTTGGCTTCGGCATGGGCATGGCGATCGGTTCCTGGTGCAGTCCGTGGTGGGGACCGGTCGGGTATTGGGGCTGGGGCTGGGGCGCTCCCGCCTGGGGTTGGGGTGGATGGGGCGGAGCCGCCGCCGCCAACGTCTACGGTCGGTGGGGCAACACGACGTACGCGGGGACGCGCGCGGCCTGGGCCAATCCCTGGACTGGTAATGTCGGCACGGGTGCTCGCGGAAATTACTACAACCCTGTTACCGGCAATAGCGGCTACGCCGCGCACGGGGAGAACTACAACGCCTACACCGGCAACTACACAACCGGATCACGCGTGAGCGGTTACAACCCCTCCACCGGGAATCGTTACGCGGGCGCGGGCGGATCGGTGAGCAACGCCTATACCGGCAATTACGCGGCGGGCGCGCATGGTATGGACTACAACCAGCAGACCGGCGTGGTTCACGGGGGTGCTGCCGGCGTCGCCGGAAATGCATATACGGGACAATCCACCGCGGGCGCGCGAGGCTTCACCTACAACACGAACACCGGTAACGGCGTGGCCCACACGGCCAACAATACCTACGCCGACCACGACGGAAATGTCTACAAGTACAATCCGTCGTCGGGATGGCAGCAGCACAGCGGAAGCGGATGGTCGCAGCCCTCGTCGAGCTTCGACGCTCGTCGATGGACAGCATGGCGGCGTCACGCAGCGAGGGATCGTCGCGCTGGGGCAACTTCAGCTCCGGAGGGTGGGGCGGTCGTTCGGGAGGCGGCGGCTGGGCCGATCGGGCGGGCGGGTGGAGGCTTTGGTGGACGTAGCTTCGGAGGCGGTGGCTTCCGGCGCTAGCATCGCAAAACGAAAACAGTGATAAGCCAGCGAAGCGCCGGATAACAAGTCCGGCGCTTATTTCTTTACCGTGATGCTGTCGGCAATCTTGTTGTATTCGTCGCGGGATACTGACGTGCTTCTCCAGGAGTTCGTGTTCGCTCGAGTACGGGCGATTGGCAATGATGCGATCGGCGGTCGCCCCGTCGAGCCCGGGCAAGCCCAGCAGTTGCGATTTCGAAGCCGAGTTCAGATCCACGGCTTGTCAGCAGTAGGACGCGTGAGTCCGTCACGCACGCCCTGGGCAACCGCCTTGGCATTGTCCTTCAGTTCTGCGGTCGCGGTCGCAGTTTTCTGCCGAAGTTCGTTCAGGCTTCTGCGGCATGCTGGTGCAAGCGGTATAAAGAAGCGGGGCCGCAGCCACAATTGATGCCAACATGATCGTTCGCATGCGCATGCATGTGGGATGCGAATTCAGAGTGCCGGGTTGATGCCGGCAAAAGGCAGTCGCGGTGCCAACAGATGGTTTCGCAAGCGGGATCTCTCCACTCGTCTTCACGTGGCCGTCGATTCACTCTTGGCGACTTACGCCTTGGCGTAGTACTCAGCGTTCTTGGCGATGAACTCCTGTTTGTCTTCCGGCACCTCATCGACCACGAAGATGGAGTTGGTCGGACACACCGGCACACACGCACCGCAATCGATGCAGCCGTCGGGATCCACATAGAGCTGGGTTGCCGGCTCGAAGCCTTCCTCATCCTTCTTTGGGTGAATGCAGTCGGTCGGACAAGCTTCGACGCAGAGTTCATCTTTCGTACAGGTGTCAGTGATCACGTACGCCATGATTACGATCTCCCTATTTTTCTGCCGCCCTCCGTCGGGTGCTCGCATCCGATTCGGGAGCAACAGCCTCGGCGAGGCCCGCAATTTGTGCACATCATTTGGTGCAATCGGGGTCGTCCGCCAATAGCAATGTACAAAGACGGCAACCACATAGGCGGTGACGCGAATCACCTAGCGGTTGTGAGCCGCCGCACAACCTTTCTCGGGGGCTTGAAGAGCTTGCAGGCAGGTGGCACTCAGGTTGCACTACAGTCAATAGACACCTCATAAAGCCAGCCATGCAGTGGAGATTTGACGCGGTCCTGCGACGTGATGGGTAAATTCTGCATCTTAGAGGTAAGTTCCCGGAGGGAGTACCACGTCCTCCGGCCTCCACTATAATCGGCAGTTCGGCTTCGCTATTTTCGGAAGGAGCGAATGAATGCAAGCGGGTAAGAAACCCAGAGTTTTGGTGGTGGACGACGAGCAGGTCATTGCCGACACTCTTGCCAAGATCCTTGATTTGAACGGATACGACGCTTCGGCGGTGTATACCGGAACAGCAGCGGTGGAAAGCGCGCGCTCTCTCAAACCTGATCTCGTAATCAGCGATGTCATCATGCCGGACATGAACGGCATTGAAGCCGCGATCAGCATTCGCGGCTTTCTGCCGGGCTGCAAAATTCTCCTCTTCTCCGGGCAGGCCGCTACGGCCGATCTACTGGAGAATGCCCGCGCCCAAGGCCATGAGTTTGAGATCCTGGCAAAGCCCGTACATCCATCAGATTTGCTGGCAAAGTTAAAGGCATAGTTGAATTGCCTCAGTTAACCGGCCGCTGATACGTCAGCGGCCCTTTCTTTTTCTCTGCTCTGCCACCCAAGGCTCTCAGTTAGTCTCAACCGGCTCGCTACCGCGGCGCCGGAGAACGCAATCCAGTTTGTGAAGAACGCGGCCGTCCCCTCATCCATTCTCTTGTTTAGGGATTTATGTACTATGGTACATTAATACCATGAACAGTACGGACCAACATCCCATCGTCGTCGAACGCGTGCAGACCGGAGTGCGCATGGAAAAGCGCCTCCTCAAAGTTCTAAAGGCGCTGGCGGAGCTCAAGGACATGACGTTGGGCGACCTTCTGGAAGGCATCGTCCTTCACGCTTTCGAAGGCAAAGCGCCGTTTTCGCCCGAGACACTAAAGGACATCGAGAAGCTGCGTGGGATTTACGGGCTCACGTTAAGGGCCAGCGACAGCCACCAGTTGAAGGAGCGTTACAAATGAACGCGTTATTGCACACCGCTTTCGCTGCAGGATTTCTGTTAGCGATGGTCAACGCTCCTTTGTTCGCGCAGGAACCGGCCACCTCGGAGCAACTTGCGCACACCCGCACGGAGTTCAAGTTCACCACCAACGCACCGTTCGAAGAGGCCGCGCCTCTGTTCGGCGCGAACGAAGAACGCAAATGGGCGCCAGACTGGAAGCCGCAGTTCGTCTATCCTCAACCGGCCCGCGATCAGCAAGGAATGGTGTTCCAGGTGGCGCATGGCTCATACACTGCCACATGGGTCAACACCGCTTTTGATCTTGCCGGCGGGCACTTTCAATATGCCTACGTGCTGAGGGATGCGATGGTGACGACCATTGACATTCATCTCACGCGAAGCGGCACTCAGAAAACGGATGTGAACGTCGTTTATGAGAGGACCGCCCTCACACCGGAGGCGAACGATCACGTCGCGCACTTTGCGAAGGGGGATGAAAAAGCTGGCAAAGAATGGCAAGAGCAGATCAATGGGTATTTCGAAAAGACGCAAGGACAAGCAGGAAAGAAATGATCGTCGACTCTGAGTAAAAGGGAGGCTCCTTCCCTACAGTTCTCGACGCCCTTCCATGGCCTTCTGCATGGTGACCTCGTCAGCGTATTCGATGTCGCTGCCGACCGGGACGCCAGTCGCAATCCGCGTCACCTTCACCGATGACGACTTGAAGAGCCGCGACAGATAGGTCGCTGTCGCCTCTCCTTCGATGGTTGGGTTGGTAGCCAGAATCAATTCATCCACACCGTCGGCCTCAACCCGCTTGGCGAGGTTGCCGATCCGCAACTGGTCCGGACCCACGCCGTGCAGCGGCGACAAGGCGCCGTGTAGGACGTGATAAACGCCATTGTAGTGACGCGTCTTCTCGATGGCGGCGATGTTGGTCGGCTCTTCGACGACGCACACCTGTCGTTGATTTCGCGTCGCGCTGGAACAATAGGTACAGGGGTCAACATCCGTGATGTTGTTGCACACCGAGCACAGCCGAAGGCTCGCCTTAACGTCATGGATTGCGCTGGCCAGCAATTCGGCATCTTCGTCGCTGGCGCGCAAGATGTGAAAAGCGAAGCGCTGCGCCGTCTTGCTGCCCACACCAGGCAGCTTCTTCAATTCGTCAATCAGTCGAACCATCGGTTCGGCAAACCTGGACACAATCAAGCCTTTATCGTCTTCGCGAATTTTCTGAAACTTGAGATACAGAGGCTCTGAGAAGAAGCGCCTACGTGTCTGTACGCCTCTGTGGTGAAAGCGTCACATTACATTCCCGGCAGGCCCATGCCACCGAGCATCCCGCCCAGGCTGGATTTGAGCGCCTCATCGACTTTCCGCGAGGCTTCGTTCACGGCGGCGACAACCAGGTCCTGCAGCATCTCGATGTCGCCCGATTTGACGACCTCAGGCTCAATTACGATGCTCAACAACTGCTTTTGCCCGCTCATACGGACGGTAACACTGCCGCCCCCCGACGACGCTTCAATCGTAATCTGCTGCATCTTCTCCTGCAGCTTTTCCGCCTGTTCCCTCGCCTGCGACAGCATGTCCTGCAAATTAAATCCACCCATAAGTCCTTCCGCCTCTCAACCGCGATCTTTCTGGTCGATCACAGTACGGATTTCGGCGCCAAACTTTTCCTGCATGCGCTGCACAAGCGGATCGCTTGCCGCGCGGCTGCGCGCGCCGGCTCCGTTCGTCGGACGCGGCGAACTGCTTCCGCTGGTCTTAGAGGCCGTCGCCACACCCCCACTCAACATCTTGAACTTCAACGGCCGCGCTGACAGACTATTGAGAGCACCCTGGATAATGCGCTTCGGCTCCGGTCCGAGTGCAATGTCGATCAGCACTTGCGACATGGCGACCTTGGCCGCAACCTCCACGCCGCGCATCGACCATTCCGCGTCTTCCAGATTGTGGGCCAGCATGTTCTGTCCAGCGTCTTCCAACGCAGCCAGGATCGCATTTCTCGCGGCGTCGGCGCTGATCTCTTCCTGCACTGCTTCGGCAGCCACTTCCACCTGCACCGCGACCGCTGTTGCTGTGCCACCGGTATCTGTAGGGCGATCTTCAAAAGCCATCGTTCCCATCGGCGCTGCCGGCGCAACTGCTATCACTTCCGCGGACGCTTCCGCTTTAGGTTCAGTCTTCCGGCTGCGATCTGCTTCAAAGGGAGACTGGCGGGCGAACGGCGATGTCTCGGGAGCGCGTGAATCGCGTTCTGGCGCGCGCGAGCCAACGCTGCCCCGGGGCGTTGGAGTTGACGCGCGGGCTGGAGCGACCGCAGGCCTGGAAACCGACACGGAGCCGCTGGAGAGCTTAGGTTGGGAGGCTTCGCCGCTTAACAGCTGTTCCAATGGCAGCAATCGTTGGGCATGCACCAGCTTCAGCAATCCGAGCTCCAGAAGGAAGCGCTGCTCCTGCTTGTACCCAAGATCGTTGTGCGTGCGCAGCATGATCTGCATGAAGCGCGTGAGGTCTTCTTCACTGAAGCGTTCCGCCACCCGCGCGACTCGAGCTCGTTCATCCGATGAGATCTGCAAGACCGCTGAATCGGGACCCGCTACCTTCGCTACCAGGGCATTGCGCAGAAAACGCAGCATCTGCCGGGCGAAGTGCTGCGCGCTTTGCCCTTCCACCAGAAGGCGATCGATGGTGCGTAAAACATCCCCGCTGGAGTTCCGGGCAACCGCGTCCATCACGTCTTCGAGGATGTCGGAGGAAACCGTGCCCACCAGGCCGCGCACCACGTCTCCACTGAGCGTAGTTCCACAGCAGGCGATAGCCTGGTCCATGATGCTGAGCGCGTCCCGCATGGAGCCGTCGCCGACTTCGGCGAGCATGGCCAGCGCATTGTCGTCGGCGGCGATTCCCTCCTGTTTGGCGATATCGCGCAATTGCTGGACGATTTCATCGAAGCGCACGGCGTGAAAGCTGAAGTGCTGGCAGCGGGACCGGATTGTCTGTGGAATGTCCTCCGGCTGTGTCGTTGCCATCATGAAGACGATGTGTCCCGGCGGTTCCTCCAAAGTTTTCAGCAGCGCGTTGAAAGCGGCGTCGGTGATCTGGTGCGCTTCGTCGAGGATGTAGATTTTGAAGCGATCGCGTGCCGGGCGATAACGGGCTGCCTCGCGCAGCTCGCGGATCTCATCGATACCGCGGTTTGTGGCGGCATCAATCTCGATGACATCCACGGCATTGCCGGCACGGATCTCGCGGCAGGAATCGCAAACGCCACACGGCTCCGGAACAGGGTGGTCCTGCGATTGGCAATTCAAAGCCATGGCCAGGATGCGGGCAATCGTCGTTTTTCCGATTCCACGGTGGCCGCTGAAGATATAGCCATGAGCGATGCGGCCCTGCTCAATCGCATTTTTCAGGGTGCGGGTGACGTGGTCCTGCCCAATCACCTCGGAAAATCTTTGTGGCCGGTATTTGCGCGCGAGAACCTGGTAACTCATGGAAGGAAGTTCTGATTATACGATCTCGGCGGATCGGGCGCTCAGACGCATTTGGTTGCCCTAGCGCTTTTTGGCCGCTCCGTTTTGCCTGGAGTTCGTGGACGGAGCCTTTCCATTTTTCTTGCTTGCCAGCTCGGCCTGTTTCTTCTTGCGAGCATCGGCCCGCGCTTTCTTCTTTAGCTCCTCAGGCGAGTACATGCTCCCCCGACAGCTCTTACTGCCGCAGTAACAAGGAGCATCATCTTCCCCATCATAGAGCCAGTAATCGTAGGTAAGCTCGTCGCCGGCGGCGATGTCGCGGATGCTGGCAATGAAAACGCGATCACCCTCTTCGTCCGTCTCGCAGTTTGGATCGCAAGAGTGATTGACGAACATTGCCATGCCATGTCCGTCGATGACCACTTCTCCGTCGCCCACTCCGAAGAGATAGGTGAACGGACGGCCCTCATAGCGGTCGTCGCCTTCGGCCTTGGTGATGCGCTCACCGGTGTATTCCAGGATTCGCGTGCCTTTTGGTATGTCTTCCAGTGCGAAACATCCGGCGGCATGAATGTCAGAGGAGCGAATGATAAGGCGCGGCAAGCGATAACTCTCCCTTTGGTTTGGAGTGCAGTATAACGTATCTCCTTTGTGCCAATAAGGTCTGGTTTCTGCAGCCTTCGAACGGCGCAAGCGCATCGTCCAAAAATGTCACACATGTCGGTATCATTTGGGAGTTCACATTCTGCTGCGGATTTCGTATCTTGGATGAGACGAATGAAATGTGGAGGACGCTCTCATGGTTCACGTCCTGGTCCGGCACAAAGTTGCGAATTTCAGTCGCTGGAAGGAAGCTTTCGATTCGCACGTAATCGCTCGACAGCGCGCAGGCGAGATCGGGTTTCACGTTTTTCATAACGTGGAAAACACGAACGACGTCTTCCTGCTATTCGATTGGGAGAGCGTAGACCAGGCAAAGAAATTCATGAGTTCCGGCGAACTTCGGGAGCGCATGCAGCAGGCCGGGGTCGAGGGAATTCCCGAGATTCAGTACCTGGAAGATGCGCGCGCCGTGCACCGCTCGGCGGCCGACTAATATGCAAGGGTTCGCAGTAAAATTTTCAAACTCTCTTGACAGCTTGTGGTTCCCTGCAGTTTACGTCAGTTGTAAAAGAATCATTTCCAAACGCCACCCGGAACTGAATTCAAATTGGTAGAATAGCTGGAACAGCAGTGTTGGCGATGGTTTCGCGGCATCGGCCATGTTGTCAAGAGTTTTGCCGCAAGATTTTTTAGCACGCTGTACAAGCGCTTTTTGGACTGCATTGACAAACCACTCGGGAAAATTAAAATACCCGACGACTCTCCGGATTGATTTGCAACGTGACAAACTCAATTTCAAATAACGACGTTCTTCTGAATACCGACCTTCCCGATCTCGAGCTTTATGCGAGCGGGAAAGTTCGCGACATTTACCGGATCGATAACGATCATCTTCTGTTCATTGCGACGGATCGAATCTCGGCATTCGATTACGTGCTCGCTACCGGCATTCCGAACAAGGGGCGCGTGCTGACGCAGCTCTCCCTGTTCTGGTTCGACTTTCTGAAGGAGATTGTCCCCAACCACTTGGCGACCGCAGACGTGCATCAATATCCGCACGAATTGCAGAAGTATGCCGGCCAGCTTCGGGGACGTTCCATGATGGTCGTGCGCGCGGACATGGTCACCATAGAATGTGTCGTGCGCGGCTATCTCTCGGGATCAGGCTGGAAAGAATACAAGTCAAACGGCGAAGTGTGCGGCATCGCACTGCCCAAGGGGCTTCGCGAGTCTGACAAATTGCCGGAACCGATCTTCACCCCCGCCATCAAGGCCAGCAGCGGTCACGACGAAAATATCTCGTTCGATCGCATGGTGGAAATCGCCGGCCGGGAGTTAAGCGAGCAACTGCGCGACCTCAGCATCAAGATTTATCAGACGGCCGCGGACTATGCGGAGACTCGTGGCATCATCATCGCCGATACGAAGTTTGAGTTCGGCCGCACGGCAGGCGGTCTGGTACTCGCCGACGAGGTGCTGACCCCGGACTCGTCTCGTTTTTGGCCGAAGGATCGCTACAAACCGGGTGGCGCGCAGGAGTCGTTCGACAAGCAGTATGTGCGCGATTACCTGGAAGCCATCAAGTGGAATAAGCAACCGCCGGCGCCGGCGCTTCCTGCAGAGGTAGCGGCTCAGACCAGCGAGAAATACATTGAAGCGTACACGCAACTGACTGGCCGACCGTTGCCGTGGTAACCAAAATGCATGATGAGCATGTCAATTCTAGATTGGGTTATTGTGCTCATCGTTTTATTTTCTGCTTTACAGGCGATTTCGAGCGGGTTTGTTCGTGAATTTTTTGCCTTCGTGGGTGTAATAGCGGGATATCTCCTCGCTGCCTGGGAGTATCCGGTTGTCGCGGCCTTTTATGCTCGCTATGTCAGCACCCTGTGGACCGCTCAGATCGCCGGGTTCTTTACCGTTTTTGTAATCGTAGTGCTGTTGGCCGGAATTGCCGGCGGACTCTCCAGCCGGGTCATACGCGGTGTCGGGTTAAGCTGGTTTGACCGTCTGCTGGGAGGAGCCTTCGGCTTTCTCCGGGGCGTAATCGTCAGTGCTGTTCTTGTGTTGGCATTGGCGGCATTTGCGCCGCAGTGGGGACTTCAGCAATCTCGGATCGCTCCATTCCTGGAGACTACGGGACGCAGTCTGTTATGGGCAGCGCCGGCCGAATTCCGGCAGCGCTTCTGGGATGGATGGAAGTTGCTCCGTACCGTGCCGGAACATATTCAGAGTCACGAGACAGTGGACGGCAGCGGCCACCATGATTGAACGCCATAGTCAAACGCAGACCGGAGAGAGAGGCGTCGTGAAAGATCAACTGGAAGCTCTTGTGGTGCAGATGTACAGAAGCGGTATCACTTACTCGGAAGCGGTCTGCGAATTCAAGAAGAAGTTCATTCTTACCGTCTTGCAGGACAGCAACGGCAATCAATGCAAGGCAGCCCGCCAGCTTGGCATGCACCGCAATACGCTCAGCCGTACCATCACCGAATTGAAGCTGGATGCCAAGGGGCTTCGCAACGGAACCCGCCGTCCTCCGCGTAGCGCGCACAACGCACCAATCGAAAGAAAAGCGGTTCGCTAGATTCGCCCTCGTTACGGGTTCTACATCTATGCGGCACTAGATTCCAGGCAAACGTTTTTTAGTGCCCGCGTCGCCGCGCGATCTATTCTGCAAAACTTTCTCCATAAAAAAGGAGCAGCCGCAGCTGCTCCTTTGTCGTTCCCCATCACTGAGAATTTAGTGACTGTGATGGGTGGTCGTGGAGTGATGGGCAGGGGCCGTGGTGGTCAGCGGGTTGCCCTTCGAGTCGAGCAGAACGCCATCGGTCATGCTCATCATGAATGGAGTCGGCGTGTAGCTCGTCAATGTTCCCTGAAAAGCCATCATGGAACCAGCGGTCGGCATCAGGCGAGCCGGAATTGGTTTTGCCATGGTCAAGGTGATGTCGGCCTTCTTGGCTTCGATGTCGTCATCGCTGCCCGCAAGCTGAACCGTGGTTGCAGTCGCGCTGATGACCATTGCTTGCAGTTTGACGGCCTTGCCCTTGATGGCGGTCCAAACTGTATCGGCTGCCTGTTGGTTACCCGACGACAACACCAGTTCCCACTCGGCAAAGCTCATCTGTACTGGCGTCTTGCTCTTCACCAGGTCAGCAGCTTGCTCGGCCGGAGATGGCGGAGGCGGTGCCGGAGCTACGGTGAAACCGGCCGGCGGCATTACACTGCTGGACGCTTTCGCGTCATTCACCAGCTGATCCCATCCCTGCTCGGAGCCGTGATAGCGGATGTACTTCTTCTTTCCGTAGTCGAGAATCTGCTGCTGTGTCGGGCCTTGAGCCAGATTGGCGGCCTTCACAATGAACCAGAAACCGGCAGGATTCATCGGCTTCGATTCGAGGTCGGCGGTCGCCAGAGGATAAATATCAGCGATGTTGGGCTGAGACTCCCAGGAAACGGCTTCTTCCAAACTTTTTTGCGCGGTGGCCAAATCTTTAGCTTGCAGTGCGGCAAAACCGACCGCACCGTCGAAGATGGCTCCCATCTCGTTATGGAGTTTTGTGAAATCCGCATCGCTCATACCCGCGGGCTTTTGCAACTTCGGAAGCGCCTGCAGACCCTGCTCGCCGTACTGCTTGGCCTTCGCCAGGTTGTCCGCCATCTGCGGACCACCCTGCGACGCCGCCGCGCGGTAGTTATATGCCAACAGGGCGAGCGCGCGAACATTGCCGGGATCCGTCTGCAGAATGCGGTTGGCCGCATCCAGGGCTTTCTGCGCGTTCCCCGCCTGTTGATAGGAGACCATCAAGAGTTCCAAGGCATCCGTTTTCATGACGCTCGTGGGATAGGTCTGCAGGAAGGCCTCCAGCGCTTCGGCCTTCTGGGCCGGGTTCTGTTGCTGGATGGCGTTGATGTATGCGTTGTATTCAGCCGGATTCTTGATCTCCGGCTTTTGCGCCGCCGACTGGCTGGCAGCGGGACTAGCCGCCGCTTGTGCCATCGCTTGCTGGACGATCGTGGCGCTGGCGAATACCAGCAACATCATAAGTAGAGACTTCTTCATTCTGGGCTCCTCGAGTATGGAGAACTGCGAAATTCGGATTCAACTACGGAAAACATAAGAGCCGCGCTCGTGTGTCGCAGCGGTCTCAGCACGCCAGCCATCAGCAAAATACTGATCCTGCTCGCCCCACGCTCCTGAATTGGAATACAACGTGCGGAAACCGCGATTATAAGGAGCCGCATCCGTGTAAGGCAAGCTGCTTAGCACTTTACTAGCTCCAGTGTTGATAAGATGCGGCCAGCCTGTACTCCGGATGCGCGAGTGATCGTGCCCGCGAGCCGAAAGCAAAATCCTGAACTGGATTGCTCAGGATATCAGCAATGCTGCTGCTGCATTTGCATCAGCCTTTCCTCAGAGCTCAGAATGATCTTATGAAGACTGAAGATTCCCTGTCGCTGTCGGGGTCGGTCGCGGTCATTACCGGTGGCAGTCGTGGCATCGGCCTGGCGATTGCCCGCAAGCTGTTAGCCATGGATGTCACTGTCGTGATCACCGGCCGCGACGAGGCCATGGTGCAACGGGTCGCCAGCGATCTGAACATCCAGGGACATCGCGCTGAAGGCCTTCGCTGCGATGTAACTGACCTGGTCAGCGTAAGCACGTTAAGCGACCAAGTTCGCAAGACTTACGGGCGGGTTGACATCCTGGTGAACAATGCCGGAATCTACGGACCGTCCGGCGCCCTGCACGATCTTCCCCCTGAGGATTGGGATACGGTCCTCAACACTAACTTGCGCGGCGTTTACTACTTGAGCCGAGCCATCGTTCCGCTGATGATCAGCACTGGTGCCGGGCACATCGTCAACATCTCGTCTCTGGCTGGAAAAAATCCGCTACCGAATGGTGCGGCCTATTCGGCGTCGAAGTGGGGACTGAACGGCCTGAGTTACAGCATGGCGGAAGAGTTGCGGAGCCATAACATTCGCGTAAGCGTTGTCTGCCCGGGATCCGTGCACACCGACTTCGGAAGGCAGCGCAGCGGCAAGGATGCCGGAAGAATGCTGAAGCCACAGGATGTGGCGCATGTCGTCGCCATGCTGGTCACGCAGGCGCCGCAGTCATTCATCAGCGAAGTCCTGCTGCGTCCCACAATAAAACCGTAGCCGGAAACAGGAGGCGCAGCGAACTTGGACGAGACCTCACGTCTGTACAAAAGCGCCGAAGCCTATAATCGACCTTCACTCAGTACATTCTCGTCTTCGGACGCACTCTTATAGGAAGCGCACGCATGAGAAAGAAAATGATTGCCGGCAACTGGAAGATGTACAAAACGCCGGAACAAACTGCCGCATTCTTTCGCGATTTTCTGCCTTCGGTATCGACCCACACGCGCGACGAAATTGTCGTCTGTCCACCTTTCGTCGATTTGCACACAGCAGTTGAGGCTGCACACGGCTCCAAAGTCGCTATCGGCGCGCAGAACCTGCATTGGGAGAAAGAGGGCGCCTTCACGGGCGAAATCTCAGCGCTCATGCTGACTGCCATCCAGGTCACACATGTCATCATCGGGCACTCGGAGCGCAGGCAGTATTTCAACGAGACCGACGACACTGTAAATCGCAAGCTGGAAACGGCTCTGGAGAATGGGTTGACTCCAATCGTCTGCGTCGGCGAAGTGTTGGAAGAACGTGAAGCCGGTCTGACGGAGGATGTTCTGCGCCGTCAATGCGTGCGTGCCTTCAACGGCATCTCGGCAAAGAAAGCGGCAAAGCTGGTGGTAGCTTATGAACCGGTATGGGCGATTGGGACCGGCAAGACCGCCACGCCTCAGATGGCCTCCGACGCGCATGCCGTGATCCGGCACGAGGTGGAAAAGTCGTTTGGCGAGGAATTCGCCGCGAACTTGCGAATTTTGTACGGCGGCAGCGTGAAGGCTGAGAACGCGACGGCACTGATGTCCGAAATCGAGATCGATGGTGCACTGGTAGGAGGCGCCAGTCTGGATCCGGTCTCATTCACGAAAATCGTGCAGTATTAGCGGAGGTTCCGGCGTGAGTTCGGAGCGAGTAGCCTCGTCGTCCGGCCTTTCTTTTGCTATACTTGATGGGCCTCTACGTTTCTGCTTGGAACCCGCGATGCCTGTGCATCCGGACGTGTGCGCGGAAGTGGTGAAATTGGCAGACACACCATCTTGAGGGGGTGGCGCCGAAAGGCATGGGGGTTCAAGTCCCCCCTTCCGCACCAATTTTCATTGGCAGTTGCCTGGCGACGTTTAGAGCTTTTAACAATCGGCGAGCAAATTCTCGCCACGAAAGTGAATTAAGAATCTGATGCCTTGGGTTGGATTGATCACCGCTGTTCACATTATCGTCTGCGCGTTTCTTATCATTGTGGTGTTGCTACAGAGCGGCCAGAGCGGCGACATTGCCGCGGCGTTCGGCGGCATGGGAAGCCAGACCGCTTTCGGAACGCGCACCGCCGCCACCATTCTCACCAAAGCTACGACTTATGCCGCGATAATTTTTATGCTCACATCGATTTCTCTATCCGTGGCTGCAGCGAAGCGCTCGCATAGCAACGGATCGGTGTTGGAAGGCACGAAGTCGGCTCCCGTGAAGTCTGTACCTCCGGCCCAGAAGCCGTCGGCTCCAGAGCCGCAGCCGATCACTCCTAGCCGATAGGATTGATGATTGGGTCGTTCCAGGCCCTCCGCTGCGGCGGAGGCTTTGCTTTTGGGTACGATTACTGGTCGGCGGCTACGTAGTCGAGCGCTTCCTGGCGAGATTGAAAAACAGGAAAGTCGCGGGCGGAAAACCTGCGGACAGAGTCGAAAAGCGTTTTGGAAAGGTTTTCTGTCAGTACCCATGCGGCTCGCTTCACGTGGCCACGGTCGAACGCTGTCGCGATTTTGATGTGTTCAACCGCGTCACGGTCAAACTCCGCCCCACTGAAATCAGCCACCACCAGAACGGACTCCGCTGGTTCCCGCGTCACGATGGCCGGAACTTGATCCGATATCTCGCTGACTTCTTCAGGCGTGCAATTGGTGAAGTCCAGCAGCAAGACTCTCTGGTCGCGATGAGTCACGAACGTTACACGCTCCATGGTCCTCCCCTGTCCTGCGCTTGCAACTGCGCCTGAACACCGTGGCACACAAGCGAAGTGGGCGCAGTGTACTGCAGAACCGCGGTCGACTCAAGCGGAGTTCCAGCAGGAATGGACCCGCACTTCGTGATAGCTTGTTGGCATGATTCACGAAATTTTTCCCGTTGGACCATTACAGTGCAACTGCTCGGTCGTCGGCGATGAGCAAACGAAAGAGGCGATTGTTATTGATCCAGGCGATGATATTGAGGATGTAATGGCAATTATCCAGCGTCACGGGCTCTCGGTGAAGCAGATTGTCGTGACGCACGCGCACATCGATCACGTGGGCGGAGCGATGAAGCTGAAGCGACTGACGGGCGCCCCTGTACTGCTCAATCAGAACGATTATGCGCTGCTAAAAATGCTGGACGTACAAGCCTCATGGATCGGCATGCCTTCGCCGGAGGCTGTGACCATCGACGCCAGCCTGGAGACGGGCGACAAAGTACGCGCCGGATCTCTCGTGGCTGAGGTGCTGCACACGCCCGGTCACACGGAAGGTAGTATCTGCTTGTATTTCGCACCGGAGAAAAAGCTCATTGCCGGCGACACCTTGTTTGCCGGCTCGATTGGGCGCACGGACCTGCCGGGCGGCTCGTTCGAGAAAATCATGCAATCCCTGCGCGGCCCGGTGCTGGCGCTCCCAGATGAAACCGTGGTCGTACCCGGCCACGGCCCTCTGACCACCATTGGCGTGGAGCGCGAGAGTAATCCCTTCCTAGCACCGTAACTGCGTAGCTCGTCATTCGACCCCGTGGCGAACAGCAAGGGCGATACAACGATCCAGTGCTGCCCCTTCTTTCCGCAATTCTCTCCTCCACACATCTCGTACGATCAAACTCTGCGGCACGACTAATATCGCCAAGTACGAAAGAATGGTTCCTCCGATTACGCCGAGCGCACCAATACGGTGGACGAGCACGACGGAGATTGCGATATTCGCAAGCGCCGCACAGATGGACAGAATCGCTTGCCCGCGAGTGCGATTGAGTGCCGCCAGCAGACAGGATTCAACGCTCATGAAGCCATTCACAACGATCCAGACTGCCATAGCGCAAAGGAGCGAAAAACCGGGTACCGCTGCGGAGCCAGCCCAGAGATGAATGAGGCCGCGCCCCAGCAGCACGAGTGCCGCGGCACACAAGAGATTTAGAGCCACAATTCCTTTCATAGTTGTGGCGAACGTCTGCCGAATCCACTGAACGTCCTGCCGCGCATATGCTTCGGCATACGCCGGCCACAGCGCCGGGAATATCAGTGACTGCAGGATCGCCGCCACGCCAGCCACTCGCCACGTAACGCTGTAGGGCGTCACCTCAGCCGGGCCAAGATAGTGACTGACAATGATGTTGTCGGAACTGAATACCACAACCGCGGAAAGCTGAATCAGGAAGAACGCAGAGCCGGAGCTGAGCAGCTCTTTTGTGGAACCGAGATCGATACACGACCATCGCGGGAGCAGCCACGGCTTTTGCCAAATGACGAACAGCAACATGGCGAGACTGGTGAAGGTCATGCATCCAATCGACATGCTGTACAGGGCCGGCATTCGCACATGGAGTGCAAATCCGATTGCCAGGCCCAGCAGACTAGCCAGGGCTCCAGCACCGTTGGCGTACGCACTGCGGTGCAACTCCTGATATCCGGCCAACAGCTTGCTCCCAAGATTGCACGGTAGCGCCAGCAGCGTTAGCGCGACCGCCACGGCCATCGTCTGTGCCACCTCGCTCGAACTGACGTTCGCGCCCAGATTCAGCAGTCCAGCCCAGTTCACGCGTCGGAATACTAGAGCAAAGCCGAAACCTGCGGCTGCGGCGGCCGTACTTGTCAGCGCCAGTGCGTTGGTGAAATATCGTCTCGCCGCCTCTTTATCCGACAGGGCGAAAGCTCGCGAGATCTCGTTGGTCAAGGTATTCGCAATGCCAAGGTCGAGCAGATTGATACAGATGGCCGTCGTGGTGATGGTGGCCCAGACGCCGTATCGTTCGGCGCCGAGATAACGCACGGCCAGCGGCAACGTCAGCAGAGTCACGCCGCTGGTCAGAACCTTGGCAGCTCCGCCGGCCCACACTGCCTTAACGATTCGTCCATAGCGACCGCGTGACCGGTTCGTCGCATGGGCGGACATCAAATAACCGGCCTGTTGGTATGCGGGTGCAGCCTATCGACCGCATCCTTCAGCGCGCTGGGAGCGTGAATCTGCTCCAGTCGCGCCGGCGCCATCGGCATCCATGGTTCTATCGGTGGGGGAGCGACGGGACGTGGGATGGTGAGCAATTCCAGTGCTGTCGATACCACGTCCTCCACCGCGACGTCGGAAATGCAGTGCGGTCCGGCTTCGACACAGGCACTCCGGCATGCATCGCGTCCGACTAACGGCTGCAGCACTTTCACGCATCGCCCATGGGGGGCGAAGCGTAGGGGGCTGTTGAAGTGATTGGGATCGCCATTTTGCGGATGACGCGAGATCACAACCGTGCGACAACCCATCGCCGCAGCGAGATGTGCGCCTCCGCTATCGTTTCCGATGAATAGACTAGAACGCTCCAGCACGGCGCAAACCTCGCGAAGCCGCGCACCGCTAACGATGATCGCGCTCCTCCGGAGCAGCGTGTCGAGTTCCAATGCGTCGCCCAGTTCTGCAGCCGCACAGAGAATCACCGCCTGGATATTGCGCGTGCTGGTGAGCCGGTTAACCGTTTTGGCGTAGAGGTTCAGAGGCCATCGCCGTCCGGAACTATGTGCGCCGACACCCAGCGCAACTAACTCCGCGTCCACTGACACATCCGCAAGAAGTCTGTGTGCCCTTCTGCGGTCCCGATCCGTGATGATGACCTCCAGCCTGTCCTCGTTTGCGGCTGCTCCCAACTGTTCCGCAATGGCCAGGTTTCGTCGCACCTCATGACGCACTTGCTCTGCGGACAGACAGAGGTCGAACGCAGCATTGAAGCCGCGATTCATGCGTCGCTTGGCAGTCGGATGAGTTGCAGCTGTAACCGATTCGTTTACCTGCGCTGGTTAAGACGCAAAGAAGTGTCGCGAGATGCTCGTCAACGTCCCAGCGCGGCGAAACCGCAAAATCAAAGTGCCGGTTCCGCAAGTGTCGTCTGTACAGGAGCAGAGCAGCCAGCAGCCTCTTCGCCCGTTGAGGCAACCATGCCTGTTCAACTTTTGGCAGCGTGAGGATCTCGTCAACGTGCGGGTTCGTTACCAGCAGCGGTTTGTAGCAAGCTTGCACAACCACCGTGCAGCGCGATTCAGGATGAGCCTGCTTCAATGCGCGAAACAGCGGCGTGGTCATTACCACATCGCCCAGCGAGTCCAGGCGAAAGACAATGAACGAGAGCGGCTCCTTCTGTTGCACCGTATTCTTGCGGCTCCGATGAAGGTGGGAGCGCCAGAAGATCGCCAGCAGCGTAGGAATTCGGACCGAAAAGAACAGAGGAGCAAACATAAGTTTTTTCAAGCTGAAAAAATCTTGCTGGTAGTGGGTGGCGGAGCGGCGGCCGAGGCAATCAGGCGCGTGCTGCTTATGCCTTCCACCAGGGGAATCAGTTCGAGACGACCTCCCCAGGCGCGGACCTCACGTGCCCCGACAACCAGCTCTTCGGTATAATCGCCGCCCTTCACCAGGATGTCGGGACGAATCGCTTCAATCAGCCTCAGAGGGTTGCTCTCCTCGAAGAGCACGACGGCATCGACGGCGCTCAGCGCAGCGAGGATACGAGCACGTTCCCGCTCGCCTACAATAGGGCGAAGCGGTCCTTTCAGTTCGCGGACCGATCCATCGCTATTTATGCCCACGATGAGGCGATCTCCCTTCCGGCGCGCCTCCTCCAGCAACCGGATATGGCCGATGTGAAGGATGTCGAAGCAGCCGTTCGTAAACACAATGCGATCACCGTTGGCTCTCCAGGCGGTCATGCCTGCCAATAGCTGATCGAGAGGCAGCACCTTCTCATCCATAGCCAGCGGTTCAAGTCCCGACAAGGCACCGACTAATTCGTCCTTCGTGATCGGCACTGTTCCCACTTTGCCGACGACGATCCCGGCCGCAATATTCGCCAACCGTGCTGCGGCCTCGATGGGCACATCGCACGCAGAGGCGAGCGCAAGGACTGCAATCACCGTGTCGCCGGCTCCCGAGACATCGAAGACTTGCCGCACAACCGCGGGCACGCGAAACTGGTCACTCGGTCGCAGGACGGCAATTCCTTTCTCGCCCAGAGTTACTGCCATGAACTGAACATCGAGTGCCCCCAGCATCGCCTGCCCCGCCTTTAGCAGCGTAGCGAGTTTGCCGCTGGTCTCTCCGGTCGCTGCGGCCAGTTCCTTGCGATTCGGACAAACCGCAGTCGCGCCGCTATACCGAGCGAAGCTACGGCATTTTGGATCAACCAGGATTGGAATTTGCCTGCGGCGGGCCTCGCGAATTAGCGCCTGGCAGACCTCCTCGCCGAGCGCACCCTTCGCGTAATCCGAAAGCACGACCACGCGACAGCCTTCCAATGCGTCATAGGCCTGCCCCAGGAGACGCCTGTAGTCGTCTGCAGAAAAAGTTGTCGGCGACTCCATATCGAGCCGCATCATCTGCTGATGTCCAGACAGAATCCGCAGCTTGGCCGTGGTCGGCCGTTCCGAGGTTGTCACCAAGCGAGACCTGATCTCGCGATCGGCTAACAATCCTTCTAACGCCGAATGCTCGCGATCTCGGCCGGCAAAGCCTACAAGTGTTACCGAAGCTCCCAGTCCGGCAAGATTCATTGCCACATTGGCCGCGCCGCCGGGCTTTTCGTCGCGAAAACTAGCGCGAACTACAGGCACAGGCGCCTCGGGCGAAATGCGATCGACTTCGCCCCAGACATACTGGTCTAACATCACATCGCCAACGACAAGTACCGGAACATGCTGCCAACCGGAGGCGAGCAGCGGGAGTACAGTGCGCAGGGATGCCGTCATCGCTCGCTCCCAGCATTCGATACGGCGTGGCTTATGCAACTGGCGAGTTCGACCCACTGGCAAAGAATGTGTCCAAAGAGGATGTGGGCTTCTTGAATGCGCGCTGGGTCCGCGGATGGCACGCGGATACAAACATCGGCCAAGCGTGGACATGCGATTCGCACTGCTGCCGGTCATGACCACGGTGCCAGCTCGCAACTCGCGAGCCTTGCTTAGAGCTGCACAGACATTGCGACTGGTTCCGGAAGTGGAGATGCCCACCAGCACGTCGCCGGGCTGGCACAGCGCCTCAACCTGTCGTTGGAAGACTTCCTCGAAGCCGAAGTCATTGCCAATCGCCGTCAGTACGGAACTGTTCGTGGTTAGCGCGATTGAGGCCAGTGCGGCTCGGGGATGGCGAAAGCGCCCGACCAGTTCGGCCGCCAGATGCTGCGAGTCAGCAGCGCTGCCTCCATTGCCGCACCACAGAATCTTGTTGCCACGAAGTAAGGAATCGGTGATAAGAATTGCCGCACGCTCGAAAGAATCCTGTTGGGTTTCAAGCTGGCGGATAATGGTCAAGTGTTCCGCAAGGGCGTCCAAAAAAACGCCGGCCAGATTCAAAGAAGACATTCGCCCCTCTGTAGGCGTAGCTATGTGAGGGCCTTATCAGAACCTGTGGCGAGGGCTATTCCTAAAATTATAGAACGCGATGCTAATGAATCCGAAAATTGACTTCAATAATCTCAATTGCATATTCCTGGATCGGGACGGCGTCTTGAACCGCAAAGCTCCGGCGGGCCAATATATCGCCAGTGCCGCAGATCTCGTCTTGCTTCCGGGAGTCGCAGAGGCCATTGCAGCGCTGAACGCCTCAGCGCGCAAAGTCATCGTCGTTACCAATCAACGCGGCATCGCCTTGGGACTTTACACGGCGGACGACTTGACCCAAATTCACGACAAACTGCGCGCCGAACTTGCCGCGCAAGGCGGACATCTGGACGCGATTTATTTCTGTCCTCACGAAAACGGTCAATGCAACTGCCGTAAGCCTCTGACCGGAATGTTCGACCAGGCGTACGCTGACTTTCCGAGCGTCACGCCGGAGCGGAGCCTGATGGTCGGAGACACACTGCGAGATATCGAGGCCGGAGTCCAGGCGGGAATGGCGACTGTTCTAGTTTCCGACGAAGGCGCACATTCGGTGGATCACGAGCGGGCAAAACACTTGGCGGATTTAACTGTGAACTCGCTGCTCGAGTTGGTTCAGTGCTACTTGGTCCCATCCGGCCGATAATTCACTACGTCTGGTATCGAACATATAGCTTCCATTCGAATTTTCCTGCAAGATATTCTTGCTATCGCGCAGCATAGCCCGGTCGCGAGCGAATTGGCGTGAGCTACTATTGTGCTCCGGAATTAGCTAATTTATCATTGCTGCCGGGGATGGAGACGTGAAGCGACTGCTAATTGTAGAAGACCAATCGGCCGATCTCAGGGTGGCGGTCGACATCGTTAAGTCTTTGGGTGTGCCCTACGTCGAAGCTCGAACTTCGACTACGGCCGCGAAGCTGTATCTGGAAAATGCATTGAAGCAAGAGGACGCGCTTCCTGATCTCATCATCCTGGATCTCGACCTGGGCTATGAGAGTGGCTTTGAGTTACTGCGTTTCTGGCACCGAAATCCCGAGCTTTCGTCGATCCGCCTCGTGATTTGGACGGCAATGGGTGAAGAGCAGCAGAACATCTGTCAATTGTTCAAAGTAAATGCCATCGTATCCAAAGCCGACGGGATGGACGCTCTGAGGCGTGCCATTGAGCCGCTTGCTGCGGCCGCATCCTGAAATTCTAATAGCAATCTTCGTATCCGCTTTATCAAGCTGCGGCGCCGCAAAGTTCGCCGGGTGTGCAGTATTGCCGGATTTTCCCGAATTCCGACTGGCAAGTGATCCTGTTTCTCTGGAGGAGAAAAGATGAGCAAGCTTGGGGAGATTGTCTCCCGCAATGAGGAGCGCATTCGTACGGACTGGGTTAACGACATGGCTAATTCGGTGCAGCGCTCGGACCTCATCAGCAAGATTGAACTGGAAGAACAGACGCGCAGTCTGTTACGAGCGATTGTTCAAGGAGCGACCTCCGATCGGTCCGACGACATCAACGCTCCGGCCTGGAGTTCGGCGCGCGAAATGCTGCAGGACATCTCTGCCTCACGTGCCCGACAGGGGTTTACTCCCAGCGAGACGGCCATGTTTGTTCTTTCGCTCAAGCAGCCGTTATTCCATAGCATCCGCCAGGAGCTAAACAAGAATCAGGATGAGATGTTCCAGACGATTTGGAGCTCTTCCCTGCTGCTCGACAAACTTGCCCTTTTGACAACCGAGACCTATACAACCACGCGCGAAGAGCTGATTTCGCGGCAGCAGCAGGAACTTCTGGAACTCTCGACGCCCGTCGTCAAACTGTGGGACGGCATTCTGGCACTGCCGATCATCGGCACCCTCGATAGTGCCCGCACCCAGGTCGTAATGGAAGAGCTTCTGCAAACTGTAGTTGCTACCAATTCAAAGTTCGCCATCATTGACATCACCGGTGTTCCGACGGTCGATACCCTGGTCGCGCAACATCTATTAAAAACCATTACCGCCGCGCGCCTGATGGGCGCCGAATGCATCATCAGTGGAGTGCGCCCGCAGATCGCCCAGACTATCGTGCACCTCGGCATCAACCTGGAAGATGTCATCACCAAAGCGAAGCTGGCGGACGCTTTCGCCCTGGCTCTGCAAAGAAGCGGCCGGACGGTCGTGCGGATCGACGCCGTCTCCAATTCCGGAGCGCCGTCTTCCGACCGGAAGGGGAATTGAGATGGAACGAATCCCGATCCTGCGCATGGGACCTTTCCTGCTCATCACCATTCAAGTCGACATGCACGACAAATTGGCGATGCAGCTCCAGGATGACGTTACGGAACGCATCTCAGATTGGGGATCGGCGGGCGTGCTGATCGATATCTCGTCGCTGGAAATTGTCGATTCGTTCATCGGACGCATGCTGGCGAACATCGCTGCCATGTCCCGAGTCCTGGGAGCGGAAACGGTTGTGGTAGGCATGCAACCTGCCGTGGCCATCACTCTGGTGGAACTGGGTATGTCGCTGCCGGGAGTGAGGACAGCCCTCAATGTTGAATCAGGTATGGAACTGCTGAGTGCCAGCCTCGGCAGAACTCAGTTGGGAATAGGCAATGACCGTAGCCAAGCGTGAACTGCTCCCGCTGCAAAATTCGAGCGACGTCGTTGTAGCCCGGCAGAGAGTTCGGCAGTGGGCGATTGAGTTACGTTTCAGCCTTGTCGACCAAACTAAACTGGTTACCGCGGCCAGCGAACTGGCGCGGAATGCTCTTGACCACGGCCGCGGTGGCCAGATGACCCTTGAGATCGTCAATGGCACTGCCAAGACCGGATTGAAGCTGACTTTCGAAGACAACGGCCCCGGCATTCCCGACATTGAGCAAGCCCTGAAAGATGGGTTTACCACCGGCGTCGGCATGGGTCTCGGCCTCGGAGGCAGCAAGCGTCTGGTCAATGACTTTTCCATCGAATCCGAGGTTGGAAAAGGTACCAAAATTACAGTGGTCCGATGGAAGTAGCCTACACCGAACATGTGCCGATCACTGATGCCTCGTCTGTTGGTGAAGCGAGGCGTCGCGGGTTGCTGATGGCCGACCGGCTGGGATTTGACTCAGTTCGCAGCGGCGAATTCGGATTGCTGATTACCGAAGTGTCTCGAAACATCCTGTTACACGGCGGCGGCGGCCAGACCATCATACTGGGCGCCAGGAATGAGAAGGGCGCGGTCGGCCGAATCCTGGCTCTCGACAGTGGTCCCGGCATCGCCGACATGGCCAAGGCGATGAGCGACGGATTCTCAACCGGCGGCACCATGGGCGGCGGCATGGGGGCGATGCGCCGAATCGCTACGTCGATCGAGGTCTTTAGCGGTAAGTCCGGAACCATTGTTTTGCTGGAATTGGGTGCGCCTTCCAAACCAAGCGGGCTGACGGTCGCGGGGATGGCAATTCCCTATCCGGGCGAACGCCTCTGCGGGGACGCGTGGACTTATCATCAGACATCTGAGCGTACCGCAGTCCTCCTGGTGGATGGCTTGGGACATGGTTTGGCTGCCGCAGAGGCCGCGGAAGAAGCGGTGGCCGTGTTTGGCAAGCGGGCGGACCGGACTCCGGGAGAGATCCTGTCTTACGTCCATGAAGGATTGAAGAAAACACGGGGCGCGGTGGCGGCTATTGCCGAGATACGGCCCCATGAGAGGACATTGACCTACGCTGGGGTAGGAAATACAGCCGCGTCTGTGGTAAATCATGAGCGCTCAAGAAGTTTGGTTTCGCACAGTGGCACGTTGGGCCTGGCTTCCCCCAAGATCCAGGAATTTAAGACGGAATGGCGACCCGACGATACGATGATCATGCACTCAGACGGAGTGCAAACTCGCTGGGACTTGACCGCGTATTCTGGATTGCTGGCCAAACATCCGGCGGTCATCGGAGCGGCATTGTTCCGCGACTTTCGCCGGCAGCGAGACGATGCCAGCGTGATAGTGATCAAAGCTGTTGCGTAATGTCAGAACTGATTTTTACTATTTCGCTTCGCACCGAACGCGATGTCGTTCAGGCACGCCAACGCGCTCGCGAGCTGGCAGCGCTACTCGGTTTCGATAACCAGGACCAGATCCGTCTTGCCACCGCCGCTTCCGAGATTGCCCGTAATGCCTTCCGCTACGCCCGTAACGGAGAGGTTCGTTTTTCCGTTGAGCTGGAATCACCACAACGGATAGAGATCCTGATTACGGATTCAGGACCTGGTATTTCCAACCTGGAAGACATTCTCGACGGCCGCTATAAGTCGGACACGGGCATGGGCATGGGGATCCTCGGGACCAAGCGGCTGATGGACCACTTCGAACTTTCGTCCGATTCCAGCGGCACCCGCGCGCGAATGGAGAAACGTGTTCCCCGGCATGCTCCCCAACTCACACCGCGGGCCGCCCGCGCCCTGGCAGAGCAATTGCGAAGGCGCGAGCCCGATACTCCTTATGAGGAGATCGAGCGCCAGAATCAGGAGCTGCTAAAGACGCTTCAGGAGTTGCGAGCGCGCCAGGAGGAGTTGGCGCTGCTGAACCGCGAGTTGGAAGACACGAACCGCGGCGTGGTCGCCCTCTATGCCGAACTCGACGAACGCGCTGACTACCTGCGCCGGGCCTCTGATCTTAAGACCAAGTTCCTTTCCAATGTTTCGCACGAGTTCCGCACTCCGCTCAATTCCATCATTTCGCTGGCCCGGCTATTGATGGACAAAATGGATGGCGATCTGAGTTCGGAACAGGAGAAGCAGGTTCGCTACATCGAATCATCTGCTCGCGAGCTGCAGGAATTGGTGAACGATCTCCTCGATCTCGCCAAGGTAGAAGCGGGCAAAATCAAGATTCGCGTTAAAACCTTCGAGGTCCATGAGCTGTTCAGCGCTCTGAAAGGCATGCTGAAGCCTCTCTTGGCAGACAACAATACCGTTGACCTCATTTTCGAGGATCCGGTTGGGCTGGCGCCCTTACGCACGGACGAGGGCAAGGTATCGCAGATCGTCCGCAACCTGATCTCGAACGCGCTGAAATTTACACCCGACGGCCGGGTGACGGTTTGCGCGAGGGCGGTTGGTAATGACCGGGTGCTTTTTGAGGTGGCCGATACCGGCATCGGTATTCCGCAGGAGCATCACGAGACTATCTTCCAGGAGTTCAGCCAGGTCGAGAATCCGCTCCAGGAACGGCATCGCGGAACGGGGCTGGGCTTGCCACTCTGTCGCAATCTTGCTCTTCTGTTGGGCGGCCGGCTGTGGCTGGAAAGCGCACCTGATAGAGGCTCTACATTCTTCGTGGAAATTCCAACCGTCTACATCGGAGAAGCGATGCAGGGCGATACGACCGCTTCCCTGCCTATACCGGACTTCCATCGCGCGCCAATCTTAATCGTCGAAGACAACCCGCAAACGGCATCTCTCCTCGAATCATATTTGCGGAATTCGGAGTTTCAAGCCATCATCGTTGCCGACTTGCAGCAAGCCCAGTCTTGGGCTCATAGGCATGCCCCTGCGGCCGTGGTGTGCGATGTTTATCTGGGAGAGGAAACAGCGTGGCCCTTCCTGGGAGCGCTGCGGCAAACTCGCCCGACGACGCCTGTGATCCTTACCAGCGCGTTCGAAGACGTACAGCAAGCTGCGGAACGGGAAGGGGCGATTTTTCTGCCTAAGCCGGTAGAACGGGAGATCCTGCTGCGCGAGCTTCGCCGGCTGACCTCGCTAAACGGAACGCGCCGCCTGTTGATCGTTGATGATAATGAGGTCTCCCGCTATATCCTTCGCGAGTTGCTGGATCGTCCGTGGCTGGATGTAAGCGAAGCCAGGAATGGCTCGGAAGCGCTGGCGCTAATCGAGGATTCAAGGCCAGACGCCATCATTCTTGATTTGCTGATGCCCGATATCAGTGGAATGGAAGTTCTGCGGCGAGTACGCGCTGTGTCGGCAACGGAAGACCTGCCGGTGCTCATCTACACTTCCAAGACCGTGACGGACGAGGAACGCGCGCAGTTGCAGGCATTGGGGGCTCGAGTAGTGCGGAAGGAAGAAATATCGACTCGCCTGTCGGCCCAACCATTTTTTGACTGGTTAACCAGCGCAGGCGTAACTCCGCAAGCTGCCGCCTCCCAATCTAATGGCTGAGAACCGATCCCACCGCATTCTGATTGTCGACGACCGGGAGCAGAATCGGTATATTCTCGCTCGTATCCTCAGGCAAGGTGGGTATGAGTGCGACCACGCCGGTACGGGCCGCGAAGCGCTGACCAAGATCCAATTGAGTCCGTCGCTGGTCATTCTCGATGTGCATTTGCCCGACTCATCCGGCTTCGATGTTTGCCGTCAGATCAAGAATAATCCCGCTAGCTCGCATATTCCGGTCCTGCAAATCTCGGCTTCCTTTACCGCAGGAGAGGACAAAGCCAAATCGCTAGAGGCTGGCGCAGATGGCTATCTGACTCATCCCATCGACCCGGTCGTGCTGATTGCGACGGTGCGATCGATGCTGCGACTGCGAGCGGCCGAGGTGCTGGCGCGGGAGTCCGCAGTGCGATGGCAGTCAACCTTCGACGCTCTATCGGAAGGATTGGCTCTGGTCGATACGTTTGGCCATCTAGCCACCTGCAATGAAGCGTTCCGACGACTTTGCGGCTCTGACACCGTTTGCACCGGTGAAGACGCATTCAGTATTCTGCGCAAGCTGCTGGGAACAGACGAACCGCTCCGTTATGAGGGCAAAGAACGCTATAGCGCAGAATTCGTGCTGTCGGGCCGAACCATGCGAACAACTGTCGACCGCGTAATGTCCGACGGCTCCGATGTCGGTAAGATTGTCGTGCTGACGGACATCACCGACACCAAGCTTGCCGAATACGCAATTCGTACCGCCGAGAAACTGGCGGCCACCGGCAAACTAGCCCACGCAATCGCCCACGAAATCAACAATCCCCTGGAAGCGCTGGTTAACTTGATTTACCTGGCTTCGTCCGCTAAACAGGTCGAAGATGTGCACCAGTTTCTCGAGCAGGCGAACAACGAAGTCGCGCGAATCTCGCGCATTACCAAGCAGTCACTCGCATTCCATCGTGACACGCAGTATGCCGTGCCTCTGGATGTCGGCGGGGTTGTCGAAGAGGTTGTCACTCTCTACGGAAAGATGGCGGAGGCGCGCAGGGTCCGACTGGTCTATGACCGAATTCCTACGCTCTCGGTGCATGGCTTTCCCGGACAGCTAAGCCAGGTCTTTGGCAACCTGGTCCGGAACGCCACGGAGGCGGCGCCTCCCGGAACAGAGGTAGAAGTCCGGGTTCGGCCCTCTCAACGCGCCGGACGCGACGGTACTCTGGTGACCATTCACGATCGGGGCGCCGGAATCTCAAAGTCCGTACAGGAACGAATGTTCGATCCCTTCTTCACGACCAAGGAGTTGAAGGGCTCGGGCCTGGGATTGTGGGTCTCCAAGACGCTGATCCTGCGACATCACGGGACGATTCGCTTCCGTACCTCAACTCGCGACTGCGGCAGCGGGACGACCTTTCAGGTGTTTTTACCGATTAACGCGCTTAATCAGGCCGCTCTGGAGAACCCTGTCCTGTAACTCATAGGTCTGCTCAGACCGCCCGGCAACTCTCGTCGGCAACTTCTTGCTTTACAATGTGTTTTCAGTTTAAAAGCAATCGCGATTTGCGGCTGTACGTTGTTGCATTCCAGGGCGACCGACGCAAGTGCATGATGTAAGCCCGAGCCATAGGCCGGGCCCTGCGTCTGCGCGCCGGAGCTGTGCGCTTTCAGATCCGAACCTTATGCGTCCATCACACTTCCGGATGAAACTTCTGGGAGCATTGGCTTTGTTGCTGCTGCTGCTTGCGCCCTGTGGGGATGCCCAAGGCACGGCGCTAATCACCCTTGACCAGGCGATCGATCTGGCATTGGCGCATAATCACGCGCTCAAGGCCTTCAGGACGCTCATTCTTCAGAATCAGGCCCAGGAGATCACCGCAAACCTGCGACCCAATCCGACACTGAATTTTGATTCTCAGTTTCTACCGGTTTTCTCCCCTTCCAACGCTTCGGCCGACAATCTAAGCCAGGTGCAGCAGTTCGACCTTGGAGTTGGTTATTTATTCGAGCGTGGCCGTAAACGCCAGCACCGGTTGCAAGCTGCCGTCGATCAGACCAACGTCACCAAGGCGCAGATATCGGATGACGAACGTTCGCTGATGTTTAATGTGGCGCAGCAATTTGTTACCGTCCTGCTGGCCGAGTCTACCTTGCGATTCGCCGAGCTCGACCTGAAGAGCTTTCAAAATACCGTCGACATTTCGGAAACGCAGTACAAAGCGGGCTACATCAGCGAAGGCGACTACCTCAAGATCAAGTTGCAGCTTTTGCAATTTCAGACCGACGTATCTTCGGCGAGGTTAGCGCGAGTGCAAGGACTGGTCGCATTGCGCGCCTTGCTCGGGTACGATGCGGTTCCGGCTACTTACGACGTTGTGGGCGACCTGTCGTATCAGGCAGTCTCCTCGACGGTTGACGACCTGGAGGCTAAGGCGCTCCATGATCGCCCCGACTACCGGGCTGCTGTCCTGGGGGTGACCGCAGCGCAGAGTCAGATCGCGCTCGCCAAGGCTAATGGCAAACAGGACGTGAGTAGCACGTTGGACTATACCCACACCGGCGGAGAGAGCAGCGCTTCGTTCTTCCTGAACTTTGGAATGCCCTTCTTCGACCGTAACCAGGGTGAGATTGCGCGCACGAAGTACGCTCTGCTGCAGGCCCAGGAAACCCAGGCTTCGACCAGCGACACCGTGCTTTCCGATGTGAGCAGCGCCTACGAAGCCCTACGCAGTAACGCAGAGATTGTGCAGCTTTACACTTCCGGCTATCTGAAGCAGGCGCAGGATTCGCGAGATATTAGTGAGTATGCTTACAAACGCGGTGCTACCAGTCTGTTGGACTTCCTCGATGCTGAGCGCAGCAACCGTGCCACGCAGCTTGGCTACCGCCAGGCGCTGGCGGATTATATGACCGCGCTCGAGCAGCTGAAGGAAGCTGTGGGAACGAGGACGCTACCGTGAGGATGCTCACCAATCACAGCCTTCGCCTGGGTGCACTGGCACTCATGTCAGCGCTGGCGCTGGCTCTCGCCGGCTGCAAAGAGCCTTCACCGACGGGTGTAAGTCATGCCAACCCCTCGGATACTGCCGAGTTGTTTACCATTCCAGCCGACCAGATGGTGCATGTGCAGGTTCTCGCGGTTCAGCCCGCAACCATCACCCGTACTCTGCGGCTTACCGGAGCTGTCACCTACAACGGCTTCCACACCACGCCGGTGATCACCCAGGTCAGTGGGCCGGTGAATCGCATTGTCGTCGTGCCGGGACAGAGCGTGACGCGGGGCGAGCCCATGTTGTACGTCTCCAGTCCGGATTATTCCCAGTTGCGCTCGAATTACCTGAAGGCCAGGGACGTCTACTCCCTGGCGCAAAAGTCATACGCACGAGCCAAAGACCTCTACGAGCATCACGCGCTTGCCGAGCAAAATCTCGAGCAGGCTGAATCCGCCGAAGTACAGGCTCAGGGTGACCTCACAGCTGCCGAGGCAGCGCTCAAGGTCCTGGGCATAACCGATCCGAATTCCCTACTGACTGCGCCGCCTTCGTTTGAAGCATCCGTGAAGGCGCCCATCAGTGGGCAGGTCGTGGAACAGGATGTTGCGGTTGGCCAACTCCTGCAACCAGGCGCTACTCAATGCTTCGTGCTTTCCGATACCGGTAATGTCTGGGTCCTGGTGAACGTCTATCAAAAGGATTTGCCCTACGTAAAAGTGGGCGATCAGGTCACGATTCACACAGACTCTTATCCTGACACGTTTCACGGGCGAATTTCGTATCTCGGTGCGGCGCTGGATCCCACTACGCGTACGCTTCAGGCTCGCATCGATACTGCCAATCCCGGACAAAAGCTGAAGAAGGATATGTATGTCGTCGCTAGCGTGGACGCCGGCACGATTGCTAACGCCATCGCGGTGCCGGATGCCGCGGTGCTTCGCGATACGGAAAACCAGCCGTTCGTCTACGTCCAGCAGGGCAACAATCAGTTTGGAAGAAGGTCCGTAACGCTTGGCGAGAGCATGCAAGGAGAAACGCAAATTACTACTGGTCTGAAAGCTGGTGACCGCGTCATTGGTGACGGCAGCCTTTTCTTGCAATTCGCCAACTCACTGCAGCGTTAGATCAGCGGCACCCATTATGACGACTAGGAACACATCGCCGGCCCCTGAATGATTCACCGGATCGTACAAGCGGCACTTCGTCAGCGCTTCCTGGTGCTGGTGCTGACCATCTTCATGATGGTCGCCGGAATCATTTCGTTCCGGCGCATGCCGGTGGACGCCTATCCCGATCTCTCGCCGCCACAGGTCGAACTGGTCACGCAGTGGCCGGGCCACGCCGCCGAAGAAGTCGAACGCCTGGTAACGCTCCCTCTCGAACTGGAACTGAATGGCATGCCCCGGGTGGAAGTGATGCGGTCAGTCTCCCTCTACGGACTGTCGGACGTCATCGTCACCTTCGAAGAAGGCACCGACGATTACTTCGCTCGCCAGATCGTCTTCCAGCGCATGGGCCAGGCTTCGTTGCCGGCAGGCGTCGCACCAGACATGGCGCCGCTCTTCAGTCCGAGCGGCCTTGTGTACCGTTACGTTCTGCAAAGCCCAGACCGTTCGCCGCAAGAGTTGAAGACCATTGAGGATTGGGTCGTCGAGCGCGAGTACCGCTCGGTTAAGGGTGTGGCTGACGACTCCGGCTTCGGCGGTACGACGATGCAGTACCAGGTGCTGCTCGACCCCGCTAAGATCTTCGGATATCACATGACCGTTCCACAGGTCGTGAATGCTCTTACTGCCAATAACTCCAACGCAGGCGGCGGATTCTATTCTCAGGGCGGACAGTTCTATTACGTGCGCGGCATCGGACTGCTCCGCGACACCGGAGATATCGGGAATGTCGTTATTGGCAGCAATAACGGCGTGCCCATCATGGTGAAGGACATCGGCGAAGTAGAGATCGGGCACGCCCCGCGCCTCGGCCAGTTCGGATATCAGAAGAACGATGATGCCGTCGAAGGCGTGATCCTGATGCTGCGCGGCGAGCAAACGCAGAATGTCCTTAAGCGCGTGGAAGCGAAAACCGATGAGCTCAACAAGTCGATTCTGCCGTCGGATGTGAAGATCCATCCCTATTACGATCGCAGCGATCTGGTGAAGCTCACTACGGACACGGTGGAAGGCAATCTACTGCGCGGCATGGTGCTGGTGCTGGTTGTCCTGATCTTTTTTCTGGTGAGCTGGCGCGCGGCGATCATCGTCGCACTCACCATTCCGCTGGCCCTGCTCTTCGCCTTCATTGTTTTGCACGCCCACGACGGAGCTGCCAATCTGCTGTCCATCGGCGCCATAGATTTCGGCATCATCATCGATGGCACCGTGGTCATGGTGGAGAACATCTACCGTGAACTGGCTCTGCGCACAGGTCAGAGTTACAGCCTGAATGAAGTCATCCTGGCCGCCGCTAAGGATGTCGACCGTCCGATCTTCTATTCGGTTGCCGTCATCCTGGCAGGTTATCTCCCCATCTACGCTCTGACAGGTCCATCCGCGAAGCTCTTTCATCCCATGGCCGAGACCATGTCCTTCGCGCTAATCGGCGCGCTGATCCTCACTCTTACTCTCGTACCGGTGCTGGCTTCATACTGGTTCAAGAGTGGAGTCAAGGAGCATACGAATCGCGCCTTCGAGTGGATGAAGGAGAAGTACGCCGGTCAGCTGGATTGGGCACTCGACCGTCCCAAGCTGACGATGTTCATCGCGTGCGCAATCTTCGGAGCGACCTTGCTGCTGGTTCCGTTCATCGGCGGGGAGTTTATGCCGCACCTCGACGAAGGCGCGCTCTGGGTACGAGCCACCATGCCCTACACGATTTCGTTCGAGGAAGCGAGCAGGATCGCTCCGCAAGTGCGCGCGATCCTGATGTCGTATCCGCAGGTGACGATCGTGGCCTCGGAGCTGGGCCGGCCCGATGATGGGACCGATCCTACCGGCTTCTTCAATTGCGAGTTTTATGTCGGGCTGAAACCTTACAGCGACAAGGCATGGAGCGGCGACACCGCCACAAAGGCCAGGCTCATTGAGGCCATTAACAAGAAGCTGACAGCGTTCCCCGGCATCGTCTTCAACTACACGCAGCCGGCGGAAGACGCGGTCGACGAGGCCCTCACTGGATTGAAAAGCTCGCTCGCGGTAAAGATCTATGGCGACGATCTGAATGTGCTTCAGGACAAGGCCATCCAGATCAAAAATACTTTGTCCAAGGTGCCGGGATTCACGGATCTCACGGTGGTGCGTGAATTGGGCCAGCCCAGCCTGCTGATCGACGTCGATCGCGACAAGATCGCGCGCTATGGCATTAACGTTGCGGACGTCGAGGCGGTGATATCGGCGGCGGTCGGCGGACAGGCGGCGACGCAGGTGATCCAGGGAGAAAAGCTGTTCGATCTGGTGGTCCGCATGCAGCCTCAGTTCCGCAGTAGCGCTCATGAAATTGGGCAACTGCTGGTAGGAACTCCCGATGGCAAGCAGATTCCGTTGACCGAGTTGGCCACAATTCGCCAGGGCAACGGCGCGTCTTTCATCTATCGCGAAAACAACTCCCGCTATATCGGAGTGCAATACAGCATCGAAGGCCGCGACTTGGAGCGCTCTGTACGCGACGGCCAGGATGCCGTTGCCAAGGGCGTTGTGCTGCCGCAGGGCTATCGGCTGTCGTGGGGCGGCGAATACAGCCAGTTCCTGGAAGCCAAATCGCAGATGATGCTCATCGGTCCGATTGCCGTCGTTACCATCTTCGTGATCCTCTTCGCGCTGTACGGGAACTTCAAATTCCCGGTGACAATTGCCTTGGGCGTGATTCTGACCGAACCCGTTGGAGCGTTGCTGGCCTTGAAACTGACGGATACGCCGTTTAGCGTGTCGTCAGTGCTCGGGCTACTAGCGCTGCTCGGCGTCTCGGTTGAAACGGCTGTCATTCTTGTGTCCTACATCAACAAGCTGCGCCAGGAAGGTATGGACATCCGCACAGCCACCCGCGAGGCTTCCCTGCTGCGGCTGCGGCCCATCATGATGACTGCCCTGGTCGCCTGCCTGGGACTGCTACCCGCCGCATTGGCAACTGGCATAGGTTCCGACACACAGAAGCCGTTTGCCATCGTGATCGTCGCCGGCTTGATCTCACGCTTGTTTATCGGCTTCTTCGTGAACCCGGTGCTGTACCAAATGGTCGCCCGGGAAGGCGATGTTCTACAGGTGTGAGGGCGCCCGTTTGAGCGACGGCGATAGCCTTTGCGATGGAATCTGAAATGTCTGAAGTTTTGGTGGACCTGGTCGGGATCGAACCGACGACCTCTTCCATGCCATGGAAGCGCGCTCCCAGCTGCGCCACAGGCCCACTTTTAGGAAGGACGACGCCCGTGATCTGAGCGCCTTCTTGTATTTTCTCGCACTGCAATAGGTTAGTCAAACCAGGAGCGTCTTTCGCCGCGAGTTTTCGATGGCGAGATGCCTGACGAATCGCGACGGGCCGACAATCGCCTTCCGCTATAATCTCGCGCAGTCATCATGACAGTTGCCGCGGGACAGAAATTCGGGCCATACGAGGTCCAGGCTCACGTTGGAGAGGGCGGCATGGGTGAGGTCTATCGCGCCCGGGACACGCGCCTGAACCGCTCGGTTGCGATTAAGATCCTGCCGGCCTCCATGACAGACGACCCAGGCCGCATGCAGCGCTTTGAGCAAGAGGCCCGTACCGTCGCCGCCCTGAACCATCCGAACATAATGTCGGTCTTCGACGTTGGAGTGGAGGATGGGACGCCCTTCCTGGTGATGGAGCTCCTCGAAGGCGAAACCCTGCGCGAGCGCCTGAACCAAGGTCCCATGTCCATGCGCAAATCAGTCGAGATTGGTTTGCAAATCGCGCATGGCTTGTCGGCCGCGCACGACCGAGGCATCGTGCATCGTGACCTGAAACCGGAAAATATTTTCATCACCAGGGACGGTCACACCAAGCTTCTGGATTTCGGTCTCGCGAAATCGAACGCCCCGCCCGCGGTAACGAAGACCTCCGGCAGCATGTCCGACTTCACGATGCAGACAGTACAAACGCTGCAAACCGAGCCCGGGGTGGTCATGGGAACTGCGCCCTACATGGCTCCCGAGCAGGTGCGCGGCGAACCGGTCGATCATCGGGCCGATATCTTCAGTTTTGGCGCAGTGCTCTACGAGATGCTCTCGGGCAAACGTGCTTTCGCCGGCGATACAGCAGTGGAGATCATGACGGGGATCTTGAAGACTGAGCCGGCCGAGCTCGATCTCGACCAGCTAAAGATTTCCCCTGCGCTCGATCGCATCGTACGGCATTGTCTGGAGAAGAAGCCCGCTGACCGCTTTCAGTCAGCGCGCGATCTTACGTTTGCACTGGGCGCTCTGTCGGGATCGGAGTCGGCTTCGGCGCTTCGCGCTCAAACCGTGAAACGGCATCGCGTTCCCTTGTGGACACTGCTCGTCGCCGGAGCGGCGGTGCTCGCGCTCGCGGTGGTGGCATTGCACTTCTGGCTGCAAAAACCTCAGGCAGCCCGCATGGAGTTTGCGATCCCCGTCGAGGGCGAACTGGGACATATTGCACTTTCGCCGGACGGCCGCATGTTGGCCTACATCGCCGTTGACCCAACTTCGGGTGATGGCATGCTTTACATCCAAAGAGTGGGCTCTGCGAGTGCAATGAAAGTGAATGAGACGAAGGGCGCAACCTATCCGTTCTGGTCGCCGAATGGCGATTTTGTTGCGTTCTTTGCGCACAACAAACTGAAGAAGGTCTCAGTGGAAGGCGGCATGCCGCAGGTGCTGACTACGGTGCAGGAAGCACGCGGGGGAAGCTGGAGTAAGAAGGGCGTCATCGTCTATGCGCGGGATTCCAGTGGTCCATTGTGGCGAGTTGACGCTGACGGAACCGATGCCGTACCACTTACGGACAAGACTTTTTCTGCGGAATGTTCTTCGCACCGCTGGCCCGTCTTCTTGCCCGACGGCGATCATTTTCTCTTTTGGTCGGGCGATTTCAACGAACATGCCAATGACACCAAGAGCGGGATCTACCTCTCGTCCTTGAGCGATGCAGGGCAAAAGCACTTGATGGTATTGGCGATGTCGACTTCAGGCTTCGCCGAAAACCGCATGTTCTACATCGATGACAAAGGCTCCCTGGTGGCCGTGCCTGTCGACGCCGATAAAGCCAAGGTAACCGGGAAACCGATCATCATCGCGAACCAGGTGGGACATCATCCTTCGACCTACTGGGGCGCCTTCTCCGTGGCATGGAATGGCACGGTGATCTACCACCAGCGCACCGGCTCTTCCCTTTCGCAACTCACGTGGTACGACCGCACCGGCAAGGAACTCGGGCGAGTAGGAGAGCCCGGCCTGCTGGCTAATCCCCGCATTTCGCCAGACGGAAACCGCATCGCCTTCGATATCGCCGACCCCAGGGAGAGAAATATCGATGTTTGGATCCATGATCTGCGGCGCGGCACGGCAACCCGTTTCACCTTCGATCCCGCTGAAGAGACCACGCCGGTGTGGTCGCGTGACGGCAAGGAGATCGCTTATCGATGGGCAGGAGCACCCGAAACATTGCGCTTGAAAAACTCCAGCGGCTTCGAGGGCGATCGCGGCATCGCGGCCGGGCTAAAAGGCAGCTCTGATATGCTGCCGAACTCCTTCTCTTCCGACCATCAGCAACTATTGGCAACCATGCAGTCGGATAACGGTGGCATGAATTTGGCACTAGTCTCTCTTGCTGACAAGAAGGTCGTTCCATTTCTCCCTGGGCGGACCAACAAGTCGAATGGGCAGATTTCGCCTGATGGCAAGTGGGTGGCCTACGAATCCGATGAAACCGGCGAGTGGCAGGTTTACATTTCGCCATTTCCGGACGGCGGCGGCAAGCTGCAGGTTTCGCCCTCAGGAGGCATCGATCCACGCTGGCGGGGCGACGGCAGGGAAATCTTCTTCCTTGATCCGAAGGGATATCTGATGGCTGCCTCGGTAGATAGCGAAAACAACCTGTCCACCGGGGCGATTACACAGCTTTTCCAGACCCATACCCGAACAGCCGTGTCCTCAAGCGATGTTTCCAGCTATGACGTCACTCCGGACGGCCAGCGCTTCCTGGTCGATCGCTATGTAAAGCCTTCAGAAATACCCCCGCTCGACATCATCCTCAACTCAATCAGGGGCAACGAATAACTCTGCCTAACTGAACTGGAATCCCGCAGTGCTGCCCGAAACGCAGGCTTCTGCATCAAAACCGGATTGTGCAGTTCTTGTTAAACTGGATATCCACATCGTCTTTCGCTACCCTGCTAAAGTCACTCCTCGACTAGGAGCATGATGCGTATTTTCTTAACACTGCTATCGCTGGTTCTGGTCTCCAGTTTCGCGGCCGCTCAAACGGCCGCCGCCCCTCCGCAAATGGGGCGTGCCCCGAGCACCGCCCTCCCAGCTGCGCTAGCCGGTGATCTCGACCGTTTACAGGCGGCCGCCGCACAAACGACTTCCGACATTTCCCGCATGCGTATCGACAAGTGGAAGACGGACGGAGATTCCAAGAAAGAGGAGCAATCCAACGCGAACTCGCTACAGCGGAACCTTTCCTCGGCGCTTCCCGGCCTGATTTCGAACTATCGCGCGGACCCGCAAAACTTGAACACCGGATTCAAGCTTTATCGCAATCTCAACGCTCTTTATGACGTGCTGAGCTGCTTTCACGGAGGCTGCTGGAGCCTTTGGTCCGAAGAGTGATTACGAGGCCCTGGCGCAACAGCTCAACATCATTCGACACCGCACGTCGCGACTTGGGAGACAACCTGGAGAGTCTTACCGCGCAGAATCAGAATGAGCTGAATCAATTACGCACTCAGATACACAGTTTGCAACAGGCAGCTGTGCCGCCCCCGCCTCCCAAGACTGCGGTTGTGGATAACGAGGAGCCGGTCAAGAAGACGACCAAGAAGAAAAAGAAGGCAGCGTCGACGGCCGCGCCTGCCACAAGTCCGGCTTCCAGTGGCTCCTCGCCGGCTTCGACTACACCGGCGGCGAATCCCTCGAAGTGAGCTGGTCGCCCAGGACGTCGGCAATTCCGCCGGGATCGGCTCTCTTTCATTCCTGACAACCACTTTGGGAGGTATTTCTCCACACCTACGCGGGAACCTTTCCGCAGTCCGTGGTGTCTATACGGGTACTCTGCCCCTGCCGGAAGGCGTCTTATCACTGCAGCAGGCCAGAGGCAGGATTGGGTTGATCCGTTTGCAGGTATTCGGAGTTGTTGCGGGTTCAGAAACTATTTATCATTAGAGGTGCCGCCCATGGCGGGAGCAACAACCTTGAGTGAACTCGCTAGTGCGATTGGAGTCCGCACCGAAGAAGCCTCCGTGGTGGCCGAATTAAAGGCCGGATCGGAAGAGGCTTTTTATTGGCTCATCGCACATTACAACCAGCCGGTTTACAGCCTCATTTACCGGATCCTCGACGACCCATCCGACGCCGCCGATACCACGCAGGAAGTCTTTATCAAGGTCTTCCGCGGTATCAAAGGCTTCAATTCGGATTCCAGCCTGAAGACCTGGATCTATCGCATCGCCGTTCATGAAGCTTCCAACCGGCGTCGCTGGTGGTTCCGGCACAAGGCGCACGAGATTTCCATTGAACCTGGGCCGGAGCGCGACGACGAAACCGCAGCTTTCGGCGTGAAAGACACGCTGGTCGATGACGGAAAGTCTCCGCTGCAGAATGTTTACGACGAAGAATTGAAGGCGAGGGTCGAAACCGAATTGAAGGCTCTCAACGAGCCTTACCGTACCACGGTGATTCTGCGCGACATTGAAGAGCTTTCCTACGAACAGATTGCCGAGGTTATGCAGACCTCGCTGGGTACGGTGAAATCACGTCTTGGTCAGGGGACGCGAAGCTCTGCGCAAGCGCCTGGAGAAGCATCTACCGGCGTTCGGTATGGCGTTGGGAGATGCGCGCGAAGCTAAGCGCCGCGGTGGCCCGGTCGGCCATGAAATCGAGGTCATACCATGAAATGCTCAGTTGCGAAGGGGCTTATGTCGTCCTACATGGACGGTGCTGTTACCCGCGGAGAGATGGCGCAGGTGAAGCGAGCACTTGCACGCCTGCCCGGATTGTGGCGGCCACTTTGCATCCGTGCAAAGAACACAGACTTTGGTGGGATCGCTGGGCCGAAAGGTCCCGCCTTCGGATCTCACTTTAAGATTGCGGGTAGCTCTCTCGCAGGAGATGGCGAATTCGCGCCGTTCGCGTTGGGATTCTCTGCGCGTCCGCTGGGAAAATGCCTTCAATGCGACCATGGTTCCGGCTACAGCCGGGCTGATCACCACGCTCATAATTTTTGGAGTGTTAATCAGCTTCCTCTACCCTGCCCAGGTACGCGCCTCCAACGACGTACCGACGATGCTATACACGCCCGCGCAGTTGCGGTCGACACCGTTTGAGCTCTCCATGGGTGTGTCCTAATGCAGAGTCTCTGGTCGATTGAAGCCTACGTCGGTTCTGACGGCCGCGTGCAGGACTACCGCATTCTCTCCGGTCCTGAGGATGATCCGAGCGATTATTCCACAGCTCAAGAACATGCTGATCTTCACGACGTTCCAGCCGGCAACAGCATTCGGTCAGCCCACTTCCAGCCGCGTGATTCTCACCTTCTCGAAAGTGCAGGTGAGGGGGTAATGCCGCGCGTCCGCAGCTGGTGATTGCCCTGCCATCTGCCGCCTGCCGGATCCGGTTCGGGTTTGCGCCGCATCTCCCGGGCGCTTAGAGTAATTGAGTCGGAAAACGGAACCGACGCCGTCCACTTGTCGCCAATCTTGCATGCGAATAAATGCGAAAATCTCAGGGTTACGATTTGCACACGCCGCTGGAGGCCGCGCTGAGGAGCTTTCCTCGCATCGCCATCTACTCCCTGCTGGCAACCAGTCTCGGCCTGATGGCCGCGTGCCCAGACCAAGGCCAGCATCGACGTAAGCGAGACGCTGTTCAGCGTCGTTTCAGCCATGAACGTCTGCGGATACGACCAGGAGTTGTCCTCCTCCTCGCCGATCCGGGCGCAGGTTCGCGCCGACCTCGTGGAAGCCAGCAAGTTGCCTCACGCTGCCGATGCCGCCAACCAAATGTGCCGCTTCTACCAGGACCATCGGCAGGGAGATACGGCGCATGACTTGGCGCAATATGTTTCCCTGGCTCTGAACCTTGGTCCGCCGCCCGGTTTTGAGCCGAAGGTGAAGGAAGCAGACCTGCCGCCCGACGCTGCCTATGTGCTCGGCTTCGTCCCAGTTCTGCAGCAGTACTACTGCCGCGGCCAACCTGCATTCGATCTGGCTGAAGCATCAGGCGCAGTACAACGGCCTTATCGATCAGTTCCACGGCCCGGTTTCCCTGATGATTACGGCCACGGACAATTACCTGCGCATGCCGATGTCGGGCTACTCCGGCCGCAGCTTCACGGTGTACTTCGAGCCGATGGCAGCGCCCGGCCAGGTGAATTCCCGAAATTACTTGCAGGACTTTTACTACCTGGTGGTCTCTCCAGCCGGCGACAACATCCACATGGATGCACTGCGCCACACCTATTTGCATTTCGTGCTCGACCCTCTGCTTGCCAAGCGGGCGACCGCTCTCGATCGCCTGGCCCCGATTCTGCTCTCGGTGCAGACCGCCCCGATGGCGGAAGACTACAAACGAGACATGGGACTACTGGTATTGGAATGCCTGATCCGCGCCATCGAGGCGCGCGATCCCAGCGACAGCAAGCTGGCCGAAAAAGACCGCACCGCCCTGGTGCAGCGCGACGAAGCAGAGGGCTTCGTTCTGACAGGCTACTTCTACGATCAGCTGCAGGCAGTTTGAAAAGGCAGGCATCGGCTTGCAGGATGCATTCCCGAACTGGCTGCACAACATTGACGTGCAGCAGCAAAAGAAGCGCGCCAGCCAGATTGCTTTCTCCGCTGCGGCGTCTCCTGAGGTAATACAGTCGTCGAAACACGCATCTCAGCAGAGGATCGACATGGCCGAGCAGGCGCTCGCCAGTGGCAATCCGGCCGAGGCCGAGAAGCTGGCGCAGGAGAGCCTCAAGGCAAATGAAGACTCGGCTCGAGCATATTTTGTGCTCGCCAAAGTCGCCAGCTTCAAGGGTGACATGGAGGGAGCACAGGCCGATTTTCAGAAAGCGGCGGATTCGGGCAAAGATCCCCATGTCGTCGGCCTGGAGCCACATCTATCTTGGGCGCATTCTACGATATTCAGGGAGAGCGGGACAGCGCAGTGGCGCAGTACAAAGCGGCGCTCGCCGTCGGCGATGTACCGCCCGACGCCAAAGCCGCCGCCGAAAAAGGCTTGCAGCAGGCGTACCAGGCTCCACGGGCCACGCAAAAGGAAGAGGAAGACTGACTCGGCCTCCGAACAGCAGAAGAGAGGAATAGGAATGACAAGAGTTTGCAGTGATAGCAGGCGACGGCGCTTTTGGCAGCATCGCTGGGCTTCGCCCAGACGAACACGACATCCGGACAGGCTTCCCCGCCCGCTGCAACCCCGCCGCAGCCGCAGAGTGCCACCTCCAGCTCGACAGCCGGTACGCAGGCCGCTCCCAGCCTGCGACGGGCAATCACCGCGTTTTGCAGGCGAAGTCACAGGAAGAACTGAAGGCCTACCAGGATGCATTTGCCTTGACCGATCCAGCGCAGGTAGAAACCGCAGCCAACGCTTTCGCTACTAAGTTTCCGACCAGCGAACTCCGTGTATCTCTGTACATGCGCGCGATGAACTTGTACGCGCAGGCCAACAACACCGAAAAGGTAATCGTCACCGGCCGTCAGGCCATCGCCGCCGATCCGACAGAATCCAGTGCCCCTGGTACAGGTCGCATCGGCACTCGCTGAGTCGACCCGCGACACCGATCTTGACCGCGAGCAGCGCCTGGCCGAAGCCTCGAAAGATGCGCAGGCTGCGATCGACAACGTCGATACCGGTCTTCTGGTCCCACCCAATGCCGATCCGGCGAGAGTAGAGGCTGCCAAGCACAGCATTCTGACCATGGCCTATGACACTCTGGGCATGGTGAACATGGATCGGAACGACTACGCCGCGGCTACCACCAATCTGCAGAAGGCGCTCGACGAGAGCAAAGCAAATCCCGAGGCCGTGCTTTACCTGCGCTTGTCCGTAGCACAGGACAAGTTGCAGCAGCTATCCAGCAGGCCTTGGATTCGGCTAACAAGGCGGTGCAATACTCACAGCCCGGCAGCACGGCGATGACGTTGGCGAAGCAGCAGCAGGAGCGGTTACAAAAGCTGATCAATGCAGGATCGCCGGCGCCGAAGCCTGGAGCGGCAGCAGCACCGGCAGCGACAGCACCGCCGTCGGCAGCGCCGCCTGCACGACTCCGTCGGTCCGGCCGAATCCGTCGCCTGTCCCGACCACGCCCCACTAAGGCAAATTTGCAGTAGCGCGGCTTGTGCTTGGCGAAAGTCTCCGGGCCGCGCATAATGCACACGAATGAAATCCGCTGTCAACGAAACGAGCGCTCTGGAAAATGCTGTAGGACACGTGTTTCCAGAATCGCGTCATTCTTGAGCAAGCCCTCACACACTCCTCTTACGCGCGCGAAGCCGAATCGCAGAGCGCAGCCGGGGGAACGCCTGCCATCGAAATGGACAACGAGCAACTGGAGTTCCTGGGCGATGCCGTCCTGGCGTTCATCGTAAGTCAGGAACTATTCCGCCGCTTTCCCGAATATCACGAAGGTGAACTGTCCAAGTTGCGAGCCCACATCGTCAGTGCCCGGCGGCTTCTGCGTCCGGCGCGCGAACTGAAGATCGGCAACTACCTCCACCTCGGCAGAGGTGAGGAACGCAGCGGCGGCCGCAGTAAGAGCGCTCTGCTGGTCAACGCGCTCGAAGCTCTCATCGCGGCCTTCTATCTTGACGCCGGACTGGCCGTCGCGCATTCCTTCATCCTCGAACGCATCCTGGAGCCGGAACTGGCCGAGGTGCACCAGCACGGCGGCAGCGCGTTGCCGGTGATGGACTACAAATCCGCCTTGCAGGAGGCCGTTCACGCCAGCGGACGGACCCCGGCGCGCTACCTGATGGTGAAAGAGGAAGGCCCCGATCATCGCAAGATGTTTACCATCGAAGCCCACGTGCCGGCTTCGCCCAGCGGAGCGACTGCTTTCATTTGCCGCAGCCAGGGCAGCACCAAGAAAGCCGCCGAACAGGCCGCCGCACGCCTGGCATGGGAACGTCTACAATCGGTAGAGAGCCCTTCCGCCATCGCAAACGCCCCTGAAGATTCGGAGAGCTCCGAGTAGTCATGAGTGAAGTAGGCGCACCCGAGCAACCCGGCGAGATCTACGCAGCAGATCGTCTCCACCCCCGCAGGCAGCGCGAAAGAACTACCTCTACGCCCTGCAGTCGCTGGCCGGAACCATTGTCATCGCGGTCTTCGTCATCACCTTCATCCTGCAAGCCTTCCAGATCCCTTCGGAGTCGATGGAGAAGACCCTGCTTGTCGGCGACTATCTGCTGGTGGACAAGGCGCACTATGGCCACTCCGGCGTCGTGGAACTGGCTGCTGCCTTATCGGCCGATTCGTCGTCAGGACATCATCGTCTTCCGTTATCCCGTGAATCCGCACCAGCATTTTGTAAAACGCGTCATTGCCGTTCCCGGCGATCGCGTTCGCCTGATCGACAAGCACGTATATGTCAACGGAGTGCGGCAGGACGACGCCTACGCCACGCTTCAACGCCGGCTGGCCAAATCCCTATCGCGATAATTTTCCCAGCGTTCATTTCGAGGGAGACAGCGAACTCCGATACTGGCAAGTGGTTTCGCGAGGTCGAGAAGCTGACCGAGAACGATCAGTTGATCGTGCCGGAGGATTCCTACTTCGTGCTCGGCGACAATCGCGATGACAGCTACGATTCACGATATTGGGGCTTCGTTCCCCGGGAAAATATCGAAGGCCGTCCGCTGGTCATTTACTGGTCGATGGACCGTCCTGACCAGGCCATGAGCCCGGCTCCTCCGTCTGGTAAACTTGCCAATCTGACCTTTAACGCAGGTCAACTGTTCGACAGTCTGCGCTGGCACCGTATGTTGCGGATTCCGCAGTAGTACAGACTTCGTTCAGCGGGCCGATAGGCTGTCTAGGGACATCGACGCAGCGGACGAAGCAGGATCTCGAGGAAAAACCAATTTGGCTGCTACCAAGAAACTTGTGAAAACCGCTCCGGCAAAGGCAGCGGCGGCGCAACCGCAGAAACCTGAGAAGCCCAAGGAGACTACTCCCGAGTTCATTGCCTCCATCGCTATCGTGCTGGTGACCGGACTGTTCATCATCACCTTCACGCTGCAGGCGTTCACCATTCCATCCAGCTCGATGGAGAACACGCTGCTGATCGGCGATCACGTTTTCGTCGACCGCATCCTGCTGGCTCCAGCCACCAAGTGGATCGGCAAGCTGATTCCCTATCGCACGCCGCGGCACGGTGACGTCTTCGTGTTCCTGCATCCTGCCGAACCCGGACTGTACGTTGTTAAGCGTGTAATCGGGCTTCCTGGAGATCACATTCATCTGCAGGACGGCGTTGTTTATCGCAATGGCGAAAAGCTGAACGAGCCGTATGTGGTTCGCTGCAATCAGAACGCAGAGAATGATGGCATGTGCCTCTCGTTCGATTCGTATCGCGACAGCTTTCCCATCGTTCCTGCCGGGCCTTACGCGACCAACTGTCGCCAGAGTGGCGTGCCGAGTTGCCCAATTTCATCAAGAATGGCGACCTCGTCGTGCCCCCCAACAGCGTCTTCGCCATGGGCGACAATCGCGATGTCAGTCTCGACAGCCGCTACTGGGGCTTTGTACCCTTCGAAAATGTGATTGGCCGGCCCATGTTCATCTACTGGTCCTTCGTTACCCCGCGCGATGAATACGAGCGCCAGAGCATCGGCGACCGGATCGGCTGGCTGTTCAACATCATCTTCCACTTCTTCGGCCAGACTCGCTGGTCCCGGATGTTCCACGTGGTGCACTGATGCGGCGCCGCACGTCACGGCGATTGATGTGGATGATCATGCTGGCCATCTGTGTTGGCCCTGGTGCTGCCCCCATTCATCAATGTGAACCGATATCGCGGTCGTGTGGCTGGCGCAATCAGCCGCGCGCTCGGCCGCAACGTAACCGTCTCCAATATCGAGCTCAAGATTTTGCCGCGGCCCGGCGTCGTGCTCTACAACTTTGTAGCCGCTGACGACCCAACCTATGGCGCCGAGCCTATGTTGCGCGCCGACAAGGTCACCGCTTACTTGCGTCTGACGTCGTTATGGCGAGGCCGTCTGGAGATCGGCACGCTCGATCTCGATAATCCCAGCCTCAACCTGGTACGGAGCGGCGCAGGCCATTGGAATATTGAGGAGTTGGTAGAACGCGCGTCTCAGACGAATCCCGCGCCGACCGGTAAGGTCCGGCCTGAAGCACGTCCGCGCTTCCCTTACGTCGAGGCCTCCAGTGGCCGCATCAACTTCAAGCTTGGCGAGGTGAAGAAGGCCTTCGCTTTCACTGATGCCGACTTCGCACTCTGGCTGGAGTCTGAGACCCAATGGGGCATTCGTATCGATGCCAAGCCCGTGCGAACCGACGTGAACGTCAGCGATACCGGAACCCTGACCCTCGAGGGGCGCTTCCAACGCGCACTCCAATGTGCGCGACACGCCGGTGTATCTGAAGCTGAATTACAGCGATGGCCCCCTTGGCCAACTTACCAAGTTGATCTATGGTCGCGATCGTGGATGGCGCGGCACGGTTCGTGGCAGCGCCATATTGACCGGAACGCCTGCCTCGGCCGCGGTTACGTTGGACGCTCAGGTGACGGATTTTCGTCGCTATGACATTGCCACCGGCGAAGCACTTCGTTTGCGCACCCACTGCACCGGAACGTATTCGTCCGCGGGTGATTCGTTCTATGATCTGCGCTGCGAGTCGCCAGTCGGCTCAGGTATCGTGCGCGTTCGCGGCGACGTGCAGGACTGGGGCGCCGGAGGGTACGACCTCGATATCTCGACCGAACATATTCCGGCGGAGCGGCTAGTCGCATTCGCCCGGCACGCCAAGAAAGATCTGCCTTCCGATTTGACGGCCACCGGAGAGGTAGGCGGTGTCTTCACCGTGCGCAAGTCTGTGACGACACCTCCTCAGTGGTCCGGCGGCGGCCAGACCACAGCACTGGCATTACATGCGAATGTCTTGAAGCAGGACCTTCAATTGGGTGAAGTGCAATTTGCCGTTCCCAGCAACCAGCCGTCACCTGCGCTAAAACATAAACGCGCCGGGCATAATCTTCTGCCGCCCATAACGACTACTGGTCTGAACCTTGTCATCAAGCCGTTCCCGGTACCGCTGGGGGCAGCGTCTCCCGCAAGTGGCAGCGGCGAGGTTACCGCGGACCGTTACAGCCTTCGTATCAGCGGCGCCGCGGAGCTCGGCCGCCTCGTCAATCTCGCTCGAGCATTAGGAGTCGGAACACCTGGCGTAGGACTTGAAGGATCAGCCCAAATGGACCTGCAAGTTGCCGGCGCATGGATGGGCTTCGCCGAACCATACCCTTCGGGCAAGTTGCAAATCAGCAACGCAACTGCGGAGCTGCAGGGTGTCTCAGAGCCACTGGTGGTTGACACCGCTGTCATCACGCTCGAAAACCAGCTCATTGATATCACCGCCTTCTCCGCCGGCTTCAGTAAAGGCGGACAGTTCAGCGGATCGGCCAGCTTTCCCGTGCACTGTACTTCACCGGACAATTGCGTGGTGCAATTCGACATGCGCACGCAGGAGACTTCCCTGGCGCGACTCAATCAGCTGCTGAATCCTGCCTTCAGCCGTCAGCCCTGGTATCACCTGCTGGATATCGGAAGACGGCATGAAGATGCATTGGCGAAGTTGCGGGCGCAGGGCCGCTTCTCGGTACAGCATCTCGGCCTCGGCGATGTGACCGCCAGCAATGTGAATGGATCGCTTGAACTGTCCTACGGAAAACTAAGAATTCACGAGCTGCGCGGCGATATACTCGGAGGCCACGAGGACGGCTCATGGCTAGCGGACTTCACCGTCTCGCCGCCGCGTTTCATGGGCAATGGCCTGGTCACTAAGGTCTCGATGTCACAACTGGCTTCGCTTATGCATGATAGCTGGGCGACCGGAAATCTGGATGCGGAATACAGTCTGACGCTCTCTGGGGCAACGACCTCAAAGCTATTGAACTCAGCCAGCGGCACCGCCGATTTCCACTGGAACGCTGGAGCCCTCCGCCACGTCGTCCTCGACGCGCGAGGCACACCCATGGCGTTCTCCAGCTTTCTCGGGTAAGGTTACGCTTCAGGACGGCACCTTCACTGTTACCGACGGAAAGATGCAATCCGGCGGGACGAAATATGCGGTGACCGGCACGGCAGGATCGGATGGCAATTTGAACGTGAAGCTGGAACACACTGGGGGCACCTCATACGTGGTTTCAGGAACTCTGGATAAACCGACAGTGCAGCCGGTAAGCACTCCCGCAGCTGAGGCAGCACTGCGATGAAGTTGTGGCGCTCCCTGGCAGCATTCCTGACGATGGCCCTCGCACTGGCAGTAGCTGGACGAGCTGCGCAGCAGATACAAGGTACTCACAGTTCCAGCTACCAATCAACAACTCAAAAGCTGGCGTATCTGAAGGCCAACGCCGCCCAGGCTCATCCCGACCCGAAGCCAGTTGAACTCACCGAAGCAGAGGTCAACGCTTTTTTTAATGAAGGTGGAGCGAAGTTGCCAAAGGGTGTCAGCCAGGTCCATCTCAGCTCCCGCCCAGGTGTAATCGACGGCCACGCTCATGTGGACTTCGAAGAGATTATGCAGGGGCACAACAAGAACAATCCGCTGTACCAACTTTTCAGCGGCTCGCACGACATCCATGTCGTGGCCGAAGCTGCAGGTGCAAACGGCGTTGCCACTATCAAGACTCAATCCGTCGAGTTGGACAATGCCGCGCTTCCTGAATGGGCGCTGGAATTCTTTCTCCAGCGCTATGTCACACCCAGGTACCCCAGCGTAGGCATGACCAGCACCTTCAAAATGCCCTTGCGGATCCAGACCGCAACCGTTGAGACGGGCAAAGTCAGGCTCGAGCAACGCTAGATCACAGCCAAATCCAGTGAGCTCTCTTATGATGTGAGGAATGAGCACCCGACTACAGCGCTTGATGCTGCGCGCTATCAACGTCTGGCCGCCATTTCTCGCGGCAGGGATTCACGTGAAATGGGGCGCCGATATGCGTTCGGCGGATGTCGAGATGAAGATGCATTTCTGGAATCGCAACTATGTCGGGACGCATTACGGCGGATCACTTTACTCGATGACTGATCCTTTTTACATGCTGATGCTGATGGAAAATCTGGGCAGAGATTACGTCGTGTGGGACAAAGCCGCAACTATTCGTTTCCGCCGGCCCGGCAAGGGCACGGTACGGGCCGAGTTCCGTCTCTCCCAGGAGCAACTCGACGAGATTCGAAGCACCCTCGGCCGCCAGGAAAAATACGAACCAGTTTTTCTGGTCGAAGTCAAAGACCAGAAAGGCGCCATCGTCGCCGAAGTAGAGAAGACGCTGCATATTCGACGCAAGCCCACGGCGCCGTCAATTCTCTGCTTAAACGACCGTAACCGGCGTAGTCTCAGCATTTACAGGCATTTCGGATTTCTTTTCGTCCAACTGTATGCGAAACACTTCGTCGCGATCGCCATCAAAATCCTGACGCAGATGCAGGCAGAATCCCTCAGGACGCTGGGCTGCTCCGATGGTCATGAGCAATTTTGCCAGTGCAAGAATTCCCTGTTTGTTCGCGACGATGCACGGGAATTCCGTCGACCACTTCAAAGCGGAGTTGCTCGTTGGAGCGCTCTGAGTACTCGAAAACTACCTGCTTTTTGCGCGCTAGTTTTTCAACTTCGAACTGGAATGCTTGTCCTATGCTGACCTCGCCGTTGCTCACTGAGACCTCCAGAAAAACTGTTCGCAATTGCTGCACCATCACGGTGTCTGAGCCTGTGAAAAACCACAATCCTCAGGCGTTCGCGAAACTGCGATCAATGTAGAAACTGCGTCCAGAAAAAGACGAGGTTGGCGACAATCATTCCGGCTATGGCTCCGCCCAGCCAGAAATTCTCTGAGGTGGTGTTCCTGCGGCCAGTCAGGCGAGGGTTATTGCCCAACATTACGATAAACACCAGCACCGGCACAACCAGAAATCCAGCAAAAACCTGTGACCAATAAAGTACCGTCACGGGGTTAATGCTGCCGAAGTCAATAAGCGCAGCCAGGAACACCGACGCCGAGATCAGCACGTAAAATCTACGAGCCTCCCATGCCGGGACGGTGAGCCCGGCCTCCCAGCTTGCCGCTTCGGCGATGCTGAAGCACATCGACGCAACCAGGATCGGCAATGCGATCAATCCGGAACCGATAATGCCCAGCGAGAAGATCACCGGCGCCAGCACGCCGAGCGGTCCCAGAGCATGCGCGGCCGTCGAGCGTCGACATGTGCGTGGGATCGGCAACATGTAGCGAAGACGCCGCGATAATCACCGACAGCGAAATTACCGCCGCGACCACGGTTCCGGCCTTCGATTCGTCGGCGTGCAAATCGCCGCCCACGGCTTTCTCGGTCGCGTCGCGAGCTGGTTTGCCACACCAGCACATCGGGGGTGAGCAGCGATCCGAAGACGCGCGATGATGCCGATGATGAACGCGGAGCTGAAGGTAATGTGCGGCAGCAGAATTCCCTTCAGCAGGCCGGTCCACGACTTCACGGCCATGACAGCTGCAATCAGGTAGGCACCTTGAAACAGCGCAAACCAGATCAGCGCCCGGCTGGATTTGCGGTAATCACCGACGACCAGCAGATACCACACGGCAAAAGCAACGATCGGCAGGAAGAAAATGCGGTGTTGTTGCAGGATGAGCGAGAAAGCGTCGCTGACTGCGATCAGGTCGGCGACGATCATGGTCATGTTGACCGAGATCATCGCGATGGCAATGCCCCAGCCCGCGCCCTCTGCCGTAGGTGCGGCGGATGAGCTCGACCAGACCGCGATTGCTGTGATGGCCAATGCGGGCGGAAACGCTGAATACGGCCCAAAGAACCGGAATAGCAAATAACACAACCCAGCCGATGGAGTAGCCGAAGGAAGCTCCGGCGACCGTCGCCGTGAGCACGGCGGCCGGGTCAAGGTCGGCTGCGCCCGCAACAATCCCAGGCGTCAGCCTGCGCAGACGTGCCAAAGCGCCGGTCGATTCCGGCGAATCGTCCCACTCCCACGTGCGGGTCTTCTTCGCTGAGCGCGCGAAGCGAATACAAAACGGGCCTCGTTATTTGGAATCATGCCAATCAGTTAAAGACAACACCCTTAACAAGAAGCGAGTTGCTGCTTGAAGGTTGCCAGAGTTGCAGCAACTCCAGTGACAAAGCGAGTGCTCCACGCAATTCCCGGGTTCCCTTACAATATGAATGTGAGGTTTCGTTGCATTTTTCTTGCCGTTGCTTTGTCTGTGCTTTGCAGGTCATGGCGTGCGGCCCAGGACGGCGCGCCGGTAGAGCAGGTGCCGACCGACAAGTCTTCGCCCGCGCCGAAGGACAACGCCAAAGCTCCGCCCCGCTCCGACAATGTTCCCGCTGGAGAAAGCTCCAGCGCTACGACCCGGATCGACGTCTCGCCACCGTCGAACGATACCAAGTCTCATCCCGAGGCCGGGCTCGATGCCAGCGTCCGACGTCGACGAGTTCACGCCCTACAATCCGATGAAGGCGCATGAAGGCCGTCGAGGTCGGCGACTTACTACTACAAGCAGGAGAACTACAAGGCCGCGATCAGCCGATATCGCGAGGCTCTGGACTTCAAGCCGCATGACGCGAAGCGACCTTCAAGCTGGCGGAGGTGCTTGAACAAGACGGGCGATTCGACGGCAGCGATTGAGAATTACGAGGAATATTTGAAGATCCTGCCCAACGGCCCCCACGCAAAGAAAGCCAAGGAAGCGCTGGAGAAGCTGAAAGACCAAAGACGGTAGAAGGTTAGGAGTTAGAACCTTGGGATTCGGGCATCTATCCCTAATCCCTGGTCCCTAGCTTTTCGCTCTTCTTCACGATCACCGAATGCCGCAACGGCACAATGGCTCCCCGCGAAGGATCGGCTGTGGCGTTCTGCGCGCGCGTCATCACCTCATTGCGCACGTAGTTGACGAACTCGCCCATCTGGCGCTGCATTTCGTCCATGCGCTCGCGCATCTGCAGAATGATGGCGATGCCCGGAGATGTTGACTCCGAGGTCGCGCGCCAGCGACAGGATGAGTTCCAGCCGCTCCAGGTCTTCGTCGGTATAGAGGCGGGTGTTGCCCTCGGTGCGCGACGGCTTCAGCAGGCCTTCGCGCTCGTAGAGACGCAGCGTCTGCGGATGAATGCCGTACATCTCCGCCACCGAGCTGATCATGTACGCGCCTTGTTTTTTTCGTTTACCCATAAGTTTGCAACTTGGCAAATACTCGCGGGTGCCCCATCCTAGCCATCTTTTGGCTAGGGTGGGAGAACGAGGCACCTCCGGGGCTAAAGCCCTCGTCTCTTTCTCACGAGCATGCGGCACGGCTGAAGCCGTGCCCTTTCAAATGCTAAATCTAGCAGTCGAACGTGCCCTTTAACTGCGCCTCTCACACCTTCTTGAACAGCTCTTCCCGCGGATCTTCCGGATTCAACTTCGCCAACTCGCGCAGAATTTCTTTCGAGCGCTCGTCGCTCACCTTCGGCGTGACCGTCTGGATCTCGACGATCTCGTCTCCGCGCTGGCCTTCCTTCACCGCCGACGGCACGCCTTTCTCGCGCAGGCGCAGCTTCTGTCCGCACTGCGTGCCCGGCGGAATGCGCAGCAGCGCGCGGCCGTCGATGGTCGGCACTTCGACCTTCGCGCCCAGCGCCGCTTCGCTGAGCGTGACCGGCACGGTGAGGTGAATGTCGTCGCCCTCGCGCTTGAAAATCGGATGCTCGCCGATGCGCACGATGATGTACAGATCGCCGGCGGGACCGCCCATCACTCCAGCATTGCCGCGGCCCTGCAGCCGAATGCGCTGGCCGTCGCGCGTGCCCGGCTTGATGCGGACCTTCAGCGACTCGCTGCGCTGCACGCGGCCTTCGCCGTGGCACACCGGGCAGACGGTGCGGTTCTTGCCGCTGCCGCCGCAGCGCGGACAGGTGCACGTTGAACTTCATGCTGCCGCTCTTCTGCGTGATCTGGCCCTTGCCGTGGCACTCGGGACATTGCCCGGGCTCTCGATGTAGCCGTCGCCGTGACAGTTGCTGCAGACCTCCAGACGAGGAATACTCAGCTGCAACTCTGCGCCGCGGATCGCCTGCCAGAAGTCGACGTTGACCTGGTATTCCAGATCGGTGCCGGCCTCGGCCCGCTGCACGGCTTCGGCGCGTCCACCGCCTCCGCCGAAGATGTTGGAGAAGATGTCGCGAAAACCGCCGCCAGCTACCGGCGCGTCGTCCGGCTGCGCCTGCGCCTTCGGAGAAGTCGTTGAAATCGAAGCCGCTGAAGTCGAACGGAACTTCCTGCGTGTAGGTGCGCGAGCCGCCTGCAGCCCCGCTCCCGGGCCGGCGCTACCGAATCCGCCTGCGCCAAAGCCGCCGCCGCGCGCATAGGCCTCGGCCGCCGCGGGATCGATGTTGTCGGAGTAGAAGCCGAGCTGGTCGTAAATCTTGCGCTTCTTGGGATCGCTGAGGACGTCGTTGGCTTCGGAGAGCTGCTTGAACTTCTCCTCGGCAGACTTGTCCCCGGGATTCACGTCGGGATGATATTTGCGCGCAAGTTTGCGGAACGCCTTGCGGATCTCCTCCGCCGAGGCGGTCTTCTTGACCCCGAGGATGCCGTAATAATCTTTGTCTTTGTTGGTGGTGGTTGCCATTTGTTGTTTCAGCTACTACCGCGGGTGCCCCATCCTAGCCCCGATTTTGGGCTAGGTGGGCGGAATCAGTTGATGCTCGCCTGACCCTCGTCGCCCATCGGAACCACCATGTTCGGCATGAAGCCGATGTCGTCGTCGCTGATGACCGGGATCGCCTTCATGCGTCCGTCGATTCCCGCCGTCACCATGTACCAGCGGCCGTGATCGCGATCAAAATGCAACATATACGACTGATTGTTTACTTCGAATCTCAAATTGCTCCTACAGTTCCGGGGAGTTCCTGTTCGTTAGCGTTTCGCGGGCTGAAGCCCGCTGTCTGTGCCGTCCCTGAAGGGACTCGATCCATTCATGCACCCTACCCAGCGCTGAAGCGCTGGGCTAAGCTCTTCCGTCTCGCTTCGCGAGACTTGCGTCGATCTGCCGTGACGATTACGCCGTCGTCAGCTGCTCAGCCTCGAGCCACATTGTGAGCAAAGGGGCGCTTATCGCGCCCCCCTTGCTTCAGCTAGACGACTGACGGCTGATCGCCGACAGCTTACTTCTTCTCGTCCACGTCCACGTACTCGGCGTCGATGACGCCTTCGTCCTTCTTCGGCTCGGCGCCGCCCGCGGCCTGTCCGTCTCCGCCCGGAGCCGGTCCGCCCTGCGGAGGCGCCGTAGTCGCCTTGTACATGGCTTCGGCCAGCTTGTGCGAAGCCGCAGTCAGGGTCTCGCGCGCCTTGTTCATGGCTGCCGCGTCGGTGCCTTCCAGCGCCTTCTTGGAGTCAGCCAGAGCGTTCTCGACATCCGACCGTTCCTGGCCGGAGATCTTGTCGCCGTGCTCGCGCAGCATCTTCTCGATGTTGTAGACCATGCCGTCGAGCTGGTTGCGCGCTTCGACTTCGTCGCGCTTGGCCTTGTCTTCGGAAGCGTGCGCGTCGGCGTCCTTCGCCATGCGCTCGACCTCTTCCTTGCTCAGACCCGAAGACGACGTGATCGTGATCTTCTGGTCCTTGCCCGTGGCCATGTCCTTCGCGTTCACGTTCAGGATGCCGTTGGCATCGATGTCGAACGTCACCTCGATCTGCGGCACGCCACGCGGAGCCGGCGGAAGACCGGTCAGGTGGAACTTGCCCAGGGTGCGGTTGTCGCGCGCCATCGGACGTTCGCCCTGCATCACGTGAACTTCAACCGACGTCTGATTGTCCGCCGCGGTCGAGAACATCTCCGACTTCTTGGTCGGGATGGTCGTGTTGCGCGGAATCATCTGCGTCGCCACGCCGCCCATGGTTTCGATCGACAGCGTCAGCGGCGTCACGTCGAGCAGCAGCAGGTCTTTCACCTCGCCGCCCAGCACGCCGCCCTGAATGGCAGCGCCGATCGCGACCACTTCGTCAGGGTTCACGCCCTTGTGGGGCTCCTTGCCGAAGATCTCTTTCACCAGCTGCTGTATGCGAGGCATACGCGTCTGGCCGCCGACCAGCACGACTTCGTTGATCTTGTCGGGCGAGATGCCGGCAGTCCTTGATCGCCGCCTTGCACGGGCCGATGGAGCGATCGATGATGTCCTTCACCATCTCTTCCAGCTTGCCGCGGGTCAGCGTCTTCACCAGGTGCTTCGGACCGCTGGCATCGGCCGTGATGAACGGCAGATTGATTTCGGTCTGCATGGTGGTGGAGAGCTCGATCTTGGCGCGCTCAGCCGCGTCACGCAGACGCTGCAGCGCCATCTCGTTGCCCTTGTCGCGCAGGTTCAGGCCTTCGTCCTTCTTGAACTCGTCGATGAGCCAGTCCACGATGCGCTGGTCGATGTTGTCACCGCCCAGGTGCGTGTCACCGTTGGTGGACTTCACCTCGATGACGCCTTCGCCGACTTCCAGGATCGAAATATCGAAGGTACCGCCGCCGAAGTCATACACGGCGATGGTTTCGTCCTTCTTCTTGTCGAGTCCGTAGGCCAGCGCGGCCGCCGTCGGCTCGTTGATGATGCGCTTGACGTCGAGACCGGCAATCTTGCCCGGCGTCCTTGGTCGCCTGGCGCTGCGCGTCGTTGAAGTACGCCGGAACCGTGATGACGGCTTCCGTTACCGTCTCGCCGAGGTAGTCTTCCGCGGCCTTCTTCAGCTTCTGAAGAATCATGGCCGAGATCTGCGGCGGGGTGTACTCCTTGCCCTGCGCCATCACGGCCACGTGATCGCCCGACTGCACGACCTTGTAGGGCACCATCTTCATCTCTTCGTTGACTTCGTCGTAGCGACGTCCCATGAAGCGCTTGATGGAGTAAACGGTGTTCTCGGGGTTGGTGATGGCCTGGCGCTTGGCGACCTGTCCGACCAGCCGCTCGCCATTCTTCGTAAAGCCGACAACCGAGGGCGTGGTGCGCCCACCTTCTTCGTTGGGGATGACTTTGGGCTCGCCGCCTTCCATGACGGCGACCACGGAGTTGGTCGTGCCCAAGTCAATTCCGATAATCTTTCCCATTGCAGCCACCCTCCTTAGGGGCTTAATCTTTGTAAGTTGCTGAAATATATGGTAGTAAATCCAGCAACTCAGTCCTTATAGCAAAGCTTACTATAGAACTTGAGTGAATCATTGTCAAGGTTTTAGATGTAGCAGACAGGCTTGGAGTTGCAGGAACTTTTTGGCTTAGCGGAAGCGATCAGAACTGAAAAAGGCCGCCCACTTTCATGGACGACCTCTTTCCCTTTGGCCTTGTTCAGGCCATTGGCTCCGGGCTGAGGAGAGATCGAAAAACTGCTACCGCTGCTGTGCCTGTTGTTGCGGTTGAGCCTGGCTGGTGGAAGCGGTTTGCGCCGACTCGGTCAGGCTATTCGCCATCAACCGACATCTACGCGACGGTTCTTGGCACGCCCCGAGGCACTGGTGTTCTGCGCCACCGGATTGTCCTTACCGAGGCCAATCAGGAATATCTTATGGGCAGGAACGCTGTACTTCGTTGCCAGGTACTGAATAACCGCATCGGCACGCCGCTGGCTGAGCTGATAGTTGTAATCGGCTGGGCCGGTTGAATCGGTATAGCCCTCGACCTGCACGATGTAGTGCTTCTGGCTCTGAAGCTGACCGGCAAACTCGTCCAGCGTCTGCTTGTCCTTGCGGGTAAGCTGAGCTTTGTCGAAGCCGAACAGGATGGTCGTATCCGAGACCGACTTGTAGTTGTCGAGATTCTCGACCGTGCCGGCCAGGCTGGTCACACGGTTCGAAGCCTGGGTGGCATTCTGACTGGCCTGATCGGCACTCTGACCTGCGGCCATTGCTTTCTGATTGGCTGCGTCAGCCTTCGTGTTAACCTGCGCGATGCCCTGCTGCGCGCGGCTGTCGACGTCGCGAATATCGCGAGTATTTTTCGCAGTTTGATCATCTAATTCATTAACGTTGTTGACGATCGGCGTGGTCTGATTCCGAACGTACTTCTTGGTGGAACAACCTACGGTAAAAGGCAGGCTGCCGGCCACCAGCACTGCAAGCAAAGAATAACGGTTCATTGCGAATGGCTCCTTGCCAACTTGCGGCCTCGGCGAGAAATCAGCCGTTCCGGCCTGCCCTATTACGAAGCAACCGGGATGCCAACTGCCACACTTGCAATTAACACCTTGTTTTGTGCGTCTTGCAGCTGATTTGAGGGAATGTTGATCGTTTCGTGAACGGCCCTCCCGGATAAACCTGACGCGCGGAGTAGAATTTTTACATCGAGGGAACCGACATAAACCTGTTTTCGCAACCCGCGTAAGCGATCAAGCTGCTCTCATCTGAGTTAATGGATCTTCACCAGAAAATTCGTACTCTCCCGACCTCGCCTGGCGTGTACCTATACAAGAACGCCGAGGGCCAGATCATCTACGTGGGCAAGGCAATCAACCTGCGCTCGCGCGTGCGTTCGTATTTTCTGGAAGGCGCGGCCACCAACGCGAAGACGGGTTCTCTGCTTCGCGAAGCGGTCGATGTGGATTACGTAGTCGTCGACAACGAGAAAGAAGCTCTCGCGCTCGAGAACAATCTCATCAAGCAGAAGAAGCCGCGCTACAACATTCTTCTCCGCGATGACAAAACTTATCCCTACATCAAGCTGACGATTACGCGAGCGCTATCCGCGCGTCTTCCCCACCAGGCGGCTGCGCAAGGACGGATCGCTCTACTTCGGGCCTTACTTCCCTACCAGCCTGGCGTATCGACTGGTCGACCTGATCCATCGGCACTTCCTGATTCCGTCGTGCAAGCTCGACCTGAATCGCTACTACCCGCGTCCATGCTTGCAGTATTACATCGGACGCTGCCTGGGACCGTGTGTCGAGGGGCTGACCACGCCAGAGCGTTATAACGAAGCGGTACAGGACGTAAGGCTCTTCCTGGAAGGTCGAGGAGCCGATCTCTCGCGATCGCTACAGCAACGAATGCAAGCTGCCGCGGAACGCGAGCAGTATGAACTGGCGGCCAAGTATCGCGATCTGATCTCGACTGTGGAACTACTGGAGCAAAAGCAGCGAATTGCAGCCGTGGAAGGCGATGACGCTGACGTCTTCGGCTATCACTACGAGAACGAGATGCTCGCTGTGAACCTGTTCCACATGCGGGGTGGAAAGATCGTCGATAAGCGCGAGTTCTTCTGGGAAGACCTTAGTGAAATGGTTGGTGATGCGTTCAATCCCGGAGAGTTCTTCTCGTCCCTGCTGAAGCAGGTGTACCTCGACCAGCAATATGTCCCGCACACAATCTATGTGCCGGTGGACTTCGAGGATCGTCACCACTCTGGAAGAAGTGCTGTCCGAAGGCCAGAAACGACGGGTGCAGATCCACATCCCGCGGCGCGGGGACAAAAGGTCACTGGTTGATCTTGTGGGTCAGAACGCCAAGCAGTCGTTCGACCAGCGCTTCCGGGTGATGAAGCCTGCTACCAAGGTCATTCAGGAAGCCTTGCAGGATGCGCTGATGTTGCCGGAGTTGCCAAAACGAATTGAGTGCTTCGACATCTCCCACATCCAGGGCGCTGAGACGGTGGCGTCGATGGTGGTCTGGGAAGATGGCAAGATCAAGAAGTCCGACTACCGCAAGTTCATCATTCGCACCGTCCAGGGTGTCGATGACTTCGCCTCGATGCGCGAGGTCATCACCCGCCGCTACCAACGCGTGCAGAAGGAAGAACAGGCGATGCCGAGCGTGGTGCTGATCGACGGCGGTATCGGACAGTTGCACGCGGCGGCCGAGGCGCTTGAGGCGTTGGGCATCGTGAATCAGCCCCTGGCGTCAATCGCCAAACGCGAGGAGATCATCTACATACAGGGTCAGGAAGACGAGCCCGTGGTTCTTGATCGGCATTCTCCCGTGCTTGCACCTGGTGCAGTTAATCCGCGATGAAGCGCACCGCTTCGCAGTGACATTCCATCGCAAGCGGCGGCAGATTCGCGATCGAAAAACAGAACTACTGGAGATTCCCGGCATCGGTGAAGGCACCACTCGCAGACTTTTGCAGCATTTCGGAAGTCTGCAGGCAGTGAAAGAGGCAGACGCAGCTTCCCTGGCATCGGTACTCAATCGGGTACAGGCAAATGCAATTCTGCAGCATTTCCACAAAGACGAATCGGCCGCGGAAGCGTCTGAACCTTCAGGGGTAAAAGGCATCGAACTGAAGTAGAGTTTGTATGGACTTTGGCAGAGACTCGAGATTGCGGCTGGTTGTTGTCTGTTTGCTGATAGCCATACTCGTGTGGCTGGTGGGATACGGTTTGGACCGGCTGCTGGCACGCGATGGCGTCACCCGCCTTGACATCCTGCTGACGTCGAACGCTCTCACCGGCATTGTTGCAGGATTCCTGTTCTACAGTCTCGCCAACTATGAGCGTATGCGGCGCAACCAAATCCGCGACCGCCTGCGTACGATCGCTGAGATGAATCACCACATCCGCAACTCCCTGCAGGTGATTACCTACGCGACCGCCGCGCAACCCAATGCGGACTCGATGGAGATGATTCGCAGCTCGGTTGAACGCATTGAATGGGCACTGCGCGAAGTACTACCGGGTCACGTTGAAGTCCCGGCTAATCCTCCCCCATTGGCAGCGGACGACAAAGAGGCCGTTCCTAGCCACACGGAGCCCGGACTCCTTCCCTAGCCCTTATTGTGCAACTGGATACCCCCTGGGTGCCGCTCAACCCAATTCACAATTTGTTAACGGAACCTTTGTCCACCTGGGCCGTATATAGCTGCAGAAGTTGAACTGTGGGCCAAGAAGTATTCCGGCGCAACCCCCGGAGTTCCCGTGAAGGGCCGTGACGGCACTAACGGGTTTCAGGCCACTGTTAAGGAGAAGTAACATGGACGCGAAATACAACTGGCTGATCGACAACCCGGCAATCCGCGTCACCCTGAACACGGCGGCGTTTGCGCTTTGGATTGCCATGGCTTTCGGAATCATGGAACTGGCTGCCAAACTGAGCTAAGAGCGGCAGCGAAACATACATCTCGCGGGCCTGCCCCCTCCGGCTTGCGAGGTGAACGGAAACCCCGCTCCCTCCGGGCGGGGTTTGTCTTTTCACCAAAAAAACGCTCGCCGACCATGAAGGCTCGACGAGCGTGATGCAGTTAAGATTTTGCGGTCTGAGAATTTAGCTGCGGTTGGTTTCGACTTCGCGCAGACGAGCAGCCTTGCCACGCAGCGCGCGCAGGTAATACAGCTTGGCGCGACGGACGTGAGCCGAACGCAGCACGTCAATCTTTTCGATGACCTTGGAGTTGGTCGGGAAGATACGCTCAACGCCCTGGCCGAAGCTCATCTTGCGGACGGTGAAGCTGGGCTGCGCGCCCTTGCTCTTCGCAATTACAACACCTTCGAAAGCCTGCAGACGCTCTTTGTCGCCTTCCTTGATCTTCACGTGCACGCGAACGGTGTCGCCGGGCTGGAAATTGGGGAGGTCCGTGCGCCGCGTCTTCGCGAGTAGCCGGTCAATAATTAGAGAATTCGACATTTTAATTTCCTTCCGTTTAGACCGCCTCGACGACGGTAAAGATTTTGGCTGTCTTGGCTGTTAGCCATTAGCTTTGAGCTCTGAGCAAAATCAACAGCGCATTTGCTAAAAGCTGAAGGCTAAAAGCTAAGAGCCCTCTTCCTTCATTCCAGTACGTCCCGTTCTACACCTTCTTCTGGCGTAGGGCGGCGGGTTCTTCAGTCATCCCGTTCAATCTCTCGCAGCAGCTTGCGATCTTCCTCGCTCAACTTTGCTGCCTGCAACAGGTCGGGGCGGTTCTGCAAAGTCTTACGCAATGCGCAACGGCGCCGCCACTTCCTGATCTCATCATGGTTCCCATTCATCAGGACTTCGGGAACCGGTATCCCGCGAAAATCCGCCGGACGTGTGTAGTGCGGATAATCCAGCAATCCACCCGAACCACAAGTCGAACTTGGCGGCTCGCCTTCCTGTCTCGCCACCGCAACCCCTGCCGTGAACGACTCCTGCTGCGACGACGCCGCGTTGCCCAGCGCACCCGGAACCAGCCGCGTCATGGTATCCACGATGATCGCCGCGCCCAGTTCTCCACCACTCAATACGAAGTCGCCCACCGAGATCTCGCGATCGGCGAGATGCTCACTCACACGCTCATCCACGCCTTCGTAGCGGCCGCAGATCAGGATGATGCGCTCTCGGGTCATCATCTCCTGCGCCACGGTCTGATTGAACAGCCGACCTTGCGGCGACAACAGCACGATCGACTCCGTTGCGTCACCTTTAAGCCGCTCGTTCCGCGCCGCGACGTCCAGCGACTCAAGACACTCGAAGATTGGCCCCGGTTTCAGCACCATGCCTTCGCCGCCGCCAAACGGCCGGTCATCGACCGTGCGATGACGATCGTGCGTGAAGTTCCGCAGATCGTGAATCAGGATTTCAATGAGCCCAGCTTCGCGCGCCTTGCGCACGATCCCGTAATCCAGCGGCCCGCGAAAAAAATCCGGAAAGATCGTCAGGATCTCGAATTTCATCTGTCATCCTGAGCCAGGCCGCTCAACTACTTGGTTCACCACAGAGACACAGAGATCACAGAGTAAGAAAACTACTAAATGTTGTCTTTCTCTGTGTGCTCTGTGCCTCTGTGGTAAATCACTTACTTCCCTTTTCGCCGTTCGCCCTGCCGCCCGGGCTTCGTCGGCTTCCGACTTCTGCCGCAATTTCTCTTCGGCGCTCAGCGGCTGATCCAGTTCCAGCAAGCCTTCCGGCACTTCCATGTCAATCCGCTTGCCGGCCACATCGAACTTCTTCACAAACTCTTCGCGCGAACGGCACCAGCACTTCGCTCTGCACCGCGCAAACCGGCAGCTTCACCACCAGCAGCGGAGCCTCTCCCGCGCCAAACTGCACGTCGCTCACCCGTCCCAGGAAGCGCTGGGCGTCGTTGATCCAAACATCGCAGCCAACGATTTCGCTGACGTAGGCCGAGCCTTCTTCCAACTCGCTGCGCTGCTCGACTGGTACCTGCACTTCCAGTCCCTTGAGCCGCTCGGCATCGCTGATGCTGTCGACGCCGGCGAACTTCAGCACCACGCCGCCTTTGTGAAACCAGTGCTCTTCCAGCTGCAGCTCGCGGCGGCTTCCGTCGGTTGCCAATCCCCATAACTGACGGCGCTCCTCGAAGCGTTCCGGAAAGTCCGTATGCAACTCCGCCAGAACCTCGCCTCGCCGCCCCTGCGGCCCCAGCACGCGAGCCACGGTAATGAACTCGCCGTCTATTCCACTATCTCCAGCTGGATAGCGTTTGCGGGTGCGCAGGCTGGCCGAATGAAGAATCGTGCGGAGACTTCTCGCCGTGCGGCCGTTGCGCCCGATCACGCGACCCAGGTCCTGCTTCGGCGACCACCAGCTCCAGCACGGTCTGGCCATTCTCTTCGAAGGGTTCAACCGTCACCTCGTCGGGCGCATCCACGATGGCCTTGGCGACGAGTTCCATCAGCGCAACCATGTCGGGCTTACCGTCTGACATTGTGGGCTCTCCTGTGGTTCCTGCCGAGCTAGGCAGCGGCTGTTGGTTCCGGCGTGCTCGCGGCCGGACGCCTTCTCGACCAGCTTGCGTACTCGGTCGGACAACTGAGCGCCCTTGCCGGTCCAGTAGGTGATCCGCTCGTGCTTCAGTTCGACAGTCGCGGGATTGGTCCGCGGGTTGTAGGTGCCTACCACTTCCACCGAGCGGCCATCGCGCGCCCGGTCCTTCTCGATAACCACGATGCGGTAGAACGGCTGTTTACGCGCGCCCCGGCGCGATAGACGAATCATTAACACAGAGAATGGTTTCCTTTCCTGCTAGTGCGTCGTCACGCGAAACCGCGCGTGCCTTGAAATAAATACAATTCAGGCTGAGCGCTGAACTCCGGCGACAACATTTCCTCAGGCGAGATGACCGGCTTTACGGGTGCTCCAGCGATCACCGTTCCCGCAAACTGCTGTCAGGAACCGGCGTCGCTACCACACCCCAATGAACGCAGCTTAAGGCGCTCATTGGACCTCACATTGCTTGAGGCAACAACTTGATTATTATTGCGGATTTGGGAGAGATTGGCAAGCGGGCAACAGCCGTTGGCCTATGGCAGGTGAATCTCGAAGGAGCCCGACATGGCTGGTGGTTGGTTCATGGCGCCAACTCGAGATCGTAGACCGAAGATCGATATGTGACAATCAGTTGCTTATGCGCAAACTCCTGTGTGTAACCGCTCATCCTGATGACGAAGCCGGGGCCTTTGGCGGCACGCTGCTGCTCTATGCTGAGCGTGGTGTCGAGACCTCGGTGGTCTGCCTAACCGCTGGTACGGCTGCGCGCAATCGCGGAACGGCAACCACAGACGAGGAGTTGGCCAAGCTTCGGCGTGCTGAGTTTGCCGAGTCATGCAAAGTCCTCGGCATCGCACACGGGGAGGTGCTTGACTATCCCGACGGCAAGCTAGACCGCGTGGACCTGTATCAGGTTGTTGGCATGTTGGTGCTTCGCATTCGACGCATACGTCCGCAGGTGATGATCACCTTTGGTCCCGATGGAGGGCTTACCGGACATCTGGATCACGCCATGGCAGGCATCTTCGGCACGATGGCATTCGAGTGGGCTGGTCGACCGGATCAGTACCCCGAACAGTTGCAGAACGGCGTGACTCCGCACCGGATCCAAAAGCTCTACTACCACACGGCTGACTTCATTCTGCCGGACCGCCAGCCGATTTCACAGCCCACCGTCACCGCGAAGATCCAGATTGGCAATGAACGATTCGAGATTAAAGCGACGGCCTTCCAGCAGCACAAGACGCAGGCTCCACTTTTCGAAAAGGTGCGGAAAAATTTAGGGGAGACGCTGGGCGGAGTGGAGATGTTTCATCTGGCAGCGGCGAGTTCGTCGCGCGTGGCCAAACTCGAGACAGACCTGTTCGAAGATGTGACAGAAGAGTGAAACGCGGCAACGGCCAGTCGCCGCCATTCAGCGAAGATTACTGTCCCAGCTCCGGGTGCGGATCGATAGACTGAGCGATGCGGTCCAGGGCTGCCTGAATTCGATCCAATTCGCTCTGCACGCTATCGTTCAAATCCCGCCAGCCGTCGGGTGATTCCTGGAAGCGCTCGAAGACACCGCGCACGGCACTGCGGCCTCGTTCGCTTAACAAGAACGCGCCCATACCGCCAACTCCCAGAACTGTTAATGGTAAAAACCAACGGCGCATCGGAACCTCCGGTGCGACGCCTACTACTGAAGTGGCGCCTACCAGCAACTTACCTCGATTGGATTCGCATTTACAACGATTGGATGACTGCAGGCGAAGAAAAGTCGTGCCCAGTTTGATTCTTCCCGCTATGGAACGGAAGTGGCGTTCGCAGCCTGCTGCGGGTCGTTCAAGCCGCTGTGGGGCACTTGGGCCCAACGCACGACACATGCCTTTAGAGCAGAGAGTTCTCTGGCGAAGAGCGAACGGACGAGAGCTACTTCACTCCCAATGGCGTCAGCTCTTCCTTCTGGAACTCCTGCCACTGCTGGATTACGGCCTGGGTTGACTGACTCGCCTTCGGCACGGCCGCCACCACTTGGGAAGTGGGAGCCTGATCGACCTCTTGCAGGGCGGTAAATAACTGCATCAACTGGTCGTGAACGCCATTCAGGTTCTCGGGCTGGGGACCACGCCGCCGACGTCGGCCTCCGCCTTCAAGGGCCGCCAGTTCCTTGCCCGCGGCTTCGAACTTCGCAGCCTCGGCACCCGTGGCCTTCTGCTGGCGTTCTTTCAACTGATCTCGCGCCTCTGACGCCTTGTCGAGCACCGGCTGCAACGCCAGCATGTCCTGGTAAAGCTGGTTCGAGAGATCGAACTGCTTCTGCAGCTCCACAGTCGAAGTCTTCACTCGCGGATCCATCTGCACCGCCAGCGGCTGAATGTACTTCTTGCCGTCCACGGTCAGCACAACCCGGTACTTGCCAGGCATCGCCCACGGCGAAGTGGGAACCGGGGCGGTCTCATGCTCCACGGCGGAAATGGGGTAATCCGGCTTGCTCCCCGCGACCGGCGTGTAATGCATGTCCCATAGGAAACGATGCATGCCGGCAGCCGACGAGAGCCCCTGGTAGGGGCGAACCCAATATTCCGGGACCGGCAGATCGGGATCCGTTGGAGGCACCGGATCAGCACTGGAATATCGACGTATCACCTTCCCTGCATCGTCGACCACTTCCAGAGTGACGGGCGATGAGGTCGCCGACTTCAGGTAATAGTTGAGAATCGCCCCATCGGGAGGATTCTGCCCCGCCGGCTCATCTGGAGGCAGCGGCGTGTCTGGATTCGTGTCCCAATGCACTCGATACGCCAGTTCCGGAGCAAACAGATGGGCCTGATCGCCAATCACATTCTCGTCGAGCTGACGCAGCGGCGTAATGTCGTCGAGAATCCAGAATCCGCGGCCGTGGGTGGCGATCGCGAGATCATCGTCCTTAATCAGCACGTCACGCACAGACGTTGCCGGCAAGTTCAGCCGCAGTGATTCCCAATGGTCACCATCGTCGAACGAGACGTAGACCCCACCCTCGACACCTGCAAACAGCAGGCCCTTGCGCCTGGGATCTTCGCGCACTGAATTTACATTCTGATCGGCGGCAATGCCAGCGGTGATCTCAGTCCAGCTCTTGCCGGAGTCGCGCGTGCGATAGATGTGCGGGCGCAGATCATCAAGCCGCAGCGTGTTCACCGCGGCGTACGCCGTCTGCGCATCGGTATGGCTTGCCTCCAGTACGGAAACCTTCTGCCAGGCCGAGAGCTGTGGCGGCGTGACGTTGTTCCAATGCGCGCCGCCATCCGTCGTGAGCCAGATGAGACCGTCGTCGGTTCCTGCCCACAGGCGGCCCCGCTCGACCGGCGAGGCGGCGAGGGCGTAGATCACGCCCCGCTGTTTCGGCTGGGCCGTCGGATCGGATTTGTAGACGCCGACTGACGCCGGCATGTCATAAGTCTTGCGAGTAAGGTCGGGACTGACCTGGTTCCAACTGCGGCCGCCGTCGCCTCGTGGCCCACAGTGTGTTCGCGGCGAAGTACATGCGGTGCTGATCGAATGGATCGAAGACAATCGGCTCGGTGCGAATCACGCGGAAATCCGGTGCCCCCAAGCGGCATGGGAGAAATGTTCTGTGACTGCGCGGTGTGGCGGTCGTAGCGCGTCAGCTTACCGCCGAAGATGGTGTCGGAATCCAGCGGATCGGGAACGACATAGCCGTATTCCTCGGCGTCGACCGGGTGCCAGTCTCGAAACGTGATGGCGCCATCGTTACCGCGACTGGCGATGCACACCGAGCCGCTTTCCTGCTGGCCGCTGCACAGCCGGTACGGAAACGAATTGTCGGCGTTGACGTGATAGAGCTGCGCTGTCGGCTGGTTGTACCACGAGCTCCAGGTCTGGCCGCCGTTGACGCTGATGATCGCGCCCTGATCGCTGGCCAGCGCAATGATGCTTGGGTTCTCGGGATTGATCCAGACGTTCTGGTAGTCGTCACCGCCGGGCGCGCCGCGAATGCCGGTCCAGGTCTTGCCGCCGTCCATCGACCTCCAGGTCACGATGCTGACGACGTACAAAATGTCGGGATCCTTCGGGATCGAAGCGCGCGATGCAGAGATCACCGCCACCGATGCGGGTCTTGGGGCGCGAATCGGTCGTAACGGTCGACCAGGTCGCCCCTGCGTCTTCTGAGCGATAGAACTCAACCGTGTCCTTAACGGCAACAGTCGGCAAAGAGCCGCTTCGGATTGCTCGGGGCAATGGTGATGTACGCCTGCACGATGTCTTTCGGGAGCCCACCCGCAAGCTGATTCCAGGTCTGGCCACCGTCGGTGGACTTGTAAGATGCCGCCGCCGGTGCCGTTCCAGGCGGCGTTTTCCCACGGCCCTTCGCGGCCATCCCACAATGTGGCATAGACGGTATTGGGGTCGGAGGGATCGATCTCGACGTCGTTGCCGCCGATGTTCTCGTCCTTGTAGAGGACCTTCTGGAAGCTCTGGCCGCCGTCAGTAGAGCGATAGATACCGCGCTCGGGATTCGGACCGTAAGGGTGCCCGGCGACGGCGACGAATAGCCGGTTCGGATCGCGCGGATCGACCGCCATCATGGAAATCTGCTGGCCGTCGCGCAGACCGAGATGCGTCCAGGTCGCGCCGGCGTCAACCGACTTGTAGATGCCGTCGCCGACAGAGAGGTCGGGACGATGCAGCCCTTCCCCGCTACCGACATAGACGATGTTGGGATCGGACGGAGCGACGGCGATGGCGCCGATCGAAGCGGTGGGCTCATGATCGAAGATCGGATTCCATGTGCGGCCGTAGTCGTTGGTCTTCCACACGCCGCCATTCACCGCGCCGATGTAGAAGACATTCGGCTGGCCGGGAACGCCCGCGAGGGCGCGCGTGCGGCCGCCGCGGAATGGCCCGACGTTGCGCCAGCGCATCTCCGACAGCATGGAAGTGTTGAGCTGTTGCGCCGTCAGCGGAAGCGTAAAGGAGGCAGCTGCGAGCAGTAAACAGGAAAGGAAGCTACAAGTTCGTCTTGCCAATATCAATACGTCACCCACCATAAAAAATTGCTGATCGACTTTGCGTTGTGTGCAGGCGTGGAGCAGACCTTCCGGCGTGCAGTAGAAGGGCCAATGCAATCGGGCCCTAGCTGCTGCGGGAACTGCCGCTCAGCGACTAAAAGCCGTTCCGTTTTCGCATTTTGGCATGCACGCCGGAAGGCGTGCTCCACCCATGCAATGCCTGATGCGTCGTAGTCTGACCCCGCGAAAGTGTAATCTATTCGTAACATCTTTGCAGGTTGAGGACCCACGATTGAATCCATTATGTTAGACGGGCGGCCATGTTCGCCGCTATTGCTTTTACTGCGACTCTTTCTGAATATTCTTGCAGCCGCCCAGACGGTATCGCCCGCGCTTCTCGGCGGTCTGCAATGGCGATTGATCGGACCGTATCGCGGCGGCCGCGTCGCCTCCGTTACCGGGGCCAGCGACGGCCTGACGTTCTACTTTGGCGCGGTCGATGGCGGAGTGTGGAAGACCAGCGATGCCGGCCTCACCTGGACACCCGGTCTTCGATGGCCAGCCCATCGCATCGATCGGCGCCGTCGAAGTCGCTCCTTCGAATCCGAACGTTCTTTACGCCGGAACCGGCGAGTCCGACATTCGCTCCGCGCTCAGCTCCGGCGACGGCGTCTACAAATCCAGCGACGCCGGCAAGACCTGGAAGAATATCGGACTGCGCGATACGCGGCAGATCAGCCGCATCGTTATCGATCCGCGCAATCCCGACGTGGTGTACGTCGGCGCGCTTGGCCATGCTTACGGGCCCAACAGCGAGCGCGGCGTCTTCAAGTCGACCGACGGCGGCGCAACCTGGACGCACGTTCTCGACAAAGGGCCGACAGTCGGCGTCTCCGACTTGGCGATTGCGGCAGCGAATCCGAATGTCCTGTTCGCGGGACGTGGAACGCGCATCGTCCGCCGTGGAGCACCTACGCTCCGCTGCAAGGCCCGGGCGGCGGACTCTATCGCTCCACCGACAGCGGCGCGACCTGGACGCAACTGAACGGCAACGGCCTTCCCGACGGCGAGTGGGGACGCGTGGGCGTTGCTGTCGCGCCGGATGGAAAGCGCGTGTACGCCCTCATCGATGCGGGAAAGAAATCCGGACTCTATCGCTCCGACGATGGCGGCAACACCTGGACACTTGCGAACGGCGACTCGCGCATCACCAGCCGCGGCTGGTACTTCATGGGCATCACCGTCGATCCCAACAACCCCGACGTCATCTACATGCCGAACATCGCGCTGTACCGCTCGGAAGATGGCGGCAAGACGATCTCGATCGTGCGCGGCGCTCCGGGCGGAGATGACTATCACCAGCTGTGGGTCGATCCGAAGAATTCCGCGCACCTGATCCTCGGCACCGATCAGGGCACGACGATCAGCCTGAATCGCGGGCAGACCTGGTCGTCGTGGTACAACCAGCCGACGGCGCAGTTCTATCACGTCATCACCGACAACGAATTTCCTTATCACGTCTACGGCGCGCAGCAGGACACGGGCTCCATCGCCGTGCCCAATCGCACCGATCACGGGCAGATCACCGGACGCGACTGGTACATGGTGGGCGGCGGCGAGAGCGGATGGATTGTCCCCGATCCCAGCGATCCCAATGTGCTCTTCGCCAGCGGCGTGTACGGCAGCGTGGTTCGCTGGGACCGCCGTACCTCGTTGAGCCAGGACATTACGCCCTGGCCGATGCCGAACTTCGGCAGCGAGATCAATCAGCGCAAGTATCGCGCGACCTGGACGCCGGTGCTGGTGCCATCGCCGCTGGAGAAGAACGCGCTCGTACTTCGGCACGCAGTACGTGATGAAGACAACTGACGGCGGCCTGCACTGGCAGCAGATCAGCCCAGACCTGACCGGAGCGGAGCCACGGCGCGGCCGGCAAGTCGGCAGGTCCGACGACGAACGACAATGCCATGCAGCGCGGCTTCGGTGTGGTGTTCAGCATCGCGCCCTCGCCGGTGCAGGCGAAGAGATCTGGGCGGGCACCGACACCGGGCTGCTGCACCTCACGCGCGACGGCGGCCAAAGTTGGGAGAACGTTACTCCTCCCGGCCTGAGCCCGTGGAGCAAGATCGCGATGATCGAAGCCTCGCGCTTCAATCCGGCGGTGGCTTATGTTGCCGTCGACCGCCATCGCCTCGACGATCAGAAGCCCTACATTTACCGCACACGCGATTACGGCAAGACCTGGCAGCCGATCGCCAACGGCATTGCCGGCAATTCGTTCGTGAATGCGATCCGCGAAGACACCGAGGTCAAGGGCCTGCTCTACGCCGGAACCGAGCTCGGCATTTACGTTTCGTTCAATGACGGCGATCACTGGCAGCCGCTGCAGTTGAACCTGCCGGTCACGTCGGTGCGCGACATCACGATTCACCAGGACGATCTGATCATCGCGACGCATGGCCGCTCGTTCTGGATTCTCGACGACATCACGCCCTTGCGGCAGATGAGTTCGCAATCACGCGGTACGCCTCGTCTGTTCAAGCCGGCGACGGCGGTTCGCATCGACAACGATGTATTCCTGGGCTCGCCGCTTCCACCCGAGGAGCCCGTGGCAAAGAATCCTCCGGACGGCGCGATCATCGACTATTACCTGCCTTCGCCGGCGAAGACCGTCACGCTGGAGATCTTCGATTCCAGCGGCAAGCTGGTTCGCCGCTCTGCCAGCCGGACCGAAGAAGGAACCGCCGCATCCGCCGATGGCGATTGCGGAGCGCTGGATTCCGAAGCCGGTTGTGCTGGAGAACACGGCTGGTGCTCATCGTTTTGTGTGGGACATTCGTTGGGGCAGCTCCGGCGCAAACGCCGAGACGCGAAGACGACGAGGGCTATCGGAGCTCCGCGCGGCCCGCGCGCTGAGCCCGGGCAACTATCAACTGAAACTGACGGTCGACGGCAACACACTGACGCAACCTTTGAAGCTCACCATGGATCCGCGCTCGCAAGCCACTTCGGCTGAGCTGAACGAACAGCAGCGCCTGGGGTTGGAGATCTTCTTCGAGCTGCGGAACACTCGCAAAGCGCTGGCCGAGATCGGCGCGGTGAAGAAGCAGATCGCGGCACTGCCCGCGCAGTCGCTATCGAAGCATCAGGAAGCTGCTGGCGGAGATCACGAACCTGAACGCTCAGATTCGAGAGGATCGAGAAAGGCGAGCAAGGCCGCGCCGGGCGCGATCAGCGGGCTCGACTCGGCAGCCATGGGCCTGGGCGCCGCTCTGCGCGTGGTGGAGAACAGCGATCGCGCCATTCCTTCGCAGGCAATCGAGCTGTATCAGGAAGCTGATCGCGTGGCCAAGACCGGCATTGCAGACTGGACGCGGCTTAAGAGCGAGCAACTCACCCGGCTGAATGAGTCGCTGAAGAAGGCGGGCTGGCGACACGATTCAGATCTCGGAGATCGAGAGAAGAGGTGGAGTAGTTCTGCTGTCGCAGTAATGATGGTATGCACGGCATCCTTGGGAGTCCACTCGAACGGAACACGTCAGCTCCCTCGCAATGGGTGTCATCTGAGCGCTGGTGCGCCAATTTGCGCGGAGTCGAAGGCAAGTTCTATGAGGAGAGATCGCGACCTTAGCAGCTCCGAAGTTTGAAACCGAAACGGGTCTCGTACAAAGCCGCGAGAAAAACCCGCATACGGGCAAGCAGGAAACTGTTACCGCTCGACCAGTCTTTCCAGATCCTCAAAGAACGCCGGATACGAGATCGCGACACACTCGGCGTTGTGGATCACGCTGTCGCCTTCGGCCTTCAGTGCCGCAATCGTAAACGCCATCGCGATGCGGTGATCGTCGTAGCTCTCGATCTCGGCGCCATGCAGACGCTGGCCACCGGGGATGCGCCATCCGTCCTCGGTCTGCTCGACCTGTGCTCCCATGGCCTGAAGGTTCTTCGTCACCGCGCTCAGCCGATCGGACTCCTTCACGCGCAGCTCGCCGGCATCGCGCACCTCCAGACCTCCGGCGGTGAACGGCGCAATTGCCGCCAGCACCGGCAGCTCGTCGATCAGCAGCGCCGTGAGCGCTCCTTCGATAAGCACATGTCTTCCCTGCCCCGGCACCAGCGCGATGGTGCCGACCAGCTCTCCATGACTCTCTTCGACCCGCACCATCGAGATGCGGCTGCCCATCGCGCTCAGCACGTCGAGCAGCGCCGAGCGCGTCGGATTCAGCAGGACTCCGTCGATCACCAGGTTCGACTCGGGAAAGATCGCCGCCGCGCATAGAAAGAATGCCGCGGAGGAACTATCGCCTGGAACGTAGGCCTCCAAGGCGTGCAGCGTCTGGCCGCCCTGAATGCTGACCGTATTGCGTGTGCGTTCGACTTCGGCACCGAACGCCCGCAGCGCGAGCTCGCCGTGATCTCGGGTGCGCGCAGGCTCCTCGACCGAGGTCTTGCCTTCGGCCAGCAATCCGGCGAACAGCACCGACGTCTTTACCTGCGCGCTGGCGACGGCCGGACGATACTCGATAGCGTGCAGCTTGGCGCCATGAATTTCCAGCGGCGCGCGATCTCCTTCGGCGGCCTCGAATCTGCGCGCCCATCTGCGTGAGCGGCTCGATGACACGCTTCATCGGACGCCGCGAGAGCGATGCGTCACCGATGAGCGCGCTACTGAATGGCTGGCCCGCCAGGATTCCCGACAGCATTCGCATGGTCGAGCCGGAGTTGCCGCAATCAAGCGCCGTTCCAGGCGATTGCAGCTACGGAACCGCGTCCTTCGATCACGACCGCCCCTTTCTCGTCGCGTTCCACCTTGCAGCCGAGCGCGCCGACGCAGCCCAACGTGCTCGCGCAGTCAGCGCCAGGAGCGAAGTTGTCGAACCTCGACTGTCCACTTGCCAGTGCTGCCAGCATGGCATAACGATGCGAGATGGATTTGTCTCCGGGCACGCGCAGGCTGCCTAGGATGTTCCGCGCCGGACGAATAGCGATCGATTTTCCTGCCAGCATGATCTTCAACCCAAGTAGTTGGCGCCCAGAGTTGCCCAGCACCATGGCAATTTATTTCGTGAGCCGCCGCCATGCGATGGCCAACTTGTCTTCACAAAAATCATCTCAGCAATATAGCGCGACCAAGTAGATGCCGCGCCGAGCGTGAAGACCCCAAAGTTCTGACGGCATGCGGAAACTGGGGGAGCAACACCTCGTGCAACCAGGGAACAGGTAGCCGCCATGCTTCATCGCGCCTCCCTTGCAATTTGCTTCTCCGTCTCATTGTTCACTCTCTCCTGCGCCGCGCAGATCCAGACATCCTCCGATCCCAGCCCGACCGCAAATGGCGGGGCCGCCGTACAAGGCACGGTGTTGAATACCGACGGCAGACCTGCGTCCGGTATCCACGTCGAGATCGATGAACCGAGCACCGCCCTGCCCGTTACGTCTACTTATACCGAGCGAGACGGCACCTTTGAACTCTACAACATCCCCAACGGCACTACGAGATCGTCGCCGAGTCGAAGGACGCGCTGGCGAATCCGGTGATTGTGGAAGCTGGAGAGTCCCATCTGAGGTTGCGTCTGCAGCGTAGCGCTCACGCCCGCCGACGAGCCCGCCCCCGACCGTCTCGGTGGCGCAGATGATGGTGCCGCAGAGCGCGCAAAAGCTGTATCGCAAAGGCCCAGGCAGCCTTCAAAGAGCAGAAGTATGAGAAGTCTTTGAAGCTGGTGGACGAGGCGCTGCAAATCGATCCGCAATTTGCCGACGCACTCACGTCTGCGCGGCTTCGTCGATCTGGTCCAGCAGAAACTTCCAGACGGCGCAACAGGATTTCGAGCGCGCCGTGCAGGTCGATCCCAACTACAGCAACGCTTACGTGGGATTGGGTACTGTGTACAACCATCAAGGCCGCTTTGACGATGCCATGCGGCCTCCCAGCGCAGTCTGCGGCTGTCGCCCAAGTCATGGCAAGCCTACTTCGAGATGGCGAAGGCTTCGTATCGCCAAAGGCATGTATGCGCAGGGACTGCAACTGGCCCGGCAGGCGCAGCGGCTCAGCGGCAACAGCTTTGCCGCGTACACCTGATCAAGGCGTACGCGCTGCTGCCCTGCACTTTTACAAGGACGCAAAGTACGAGCTGCAGGCATTTCTTTCACGCGAGCCCAAGGAGCAACAATTCGGAGCAGGCTCAGATGCTGCTGGCCGAGGTCGAAGCTGCATTGCCTGCTTCTGTGCCCCAGCACCCGTAACCGCAAGTAAGCAATTCTTCTGCCAAGCCCAGCCCCGTGCCGGGCTTTTGGGTCGCCGCGCATCGGAAGCCGCCCAGGCGTTACAATTTCGCACGGGTACCGCTGCTTGGACAACAAAGCCATCGCGCACATCTTCTACGAAACCGCCGACCTCATGGAGGTTAATGGCGACGACTCGTTTCGCATCCGCTCCTATCGCCGCGCCGCCGAAGCACTGGAGGGACATCCGCAGCAGGTAGCCGGGCTGTGTGAGGAGCCGAAGAAGCTGCTGGAGATTCCCGGCATCGGCAAAGGCATGGCCGCCAACATCCAGGAGCTGTGCCGCGACGGCAAGTTGCCGCTGCATCAGGAGCTGCTGCAGAAGTACCGTCCCAGCATGCTGGAGCTGCTGAAGATTCAAGGCCTCGGCCCCAAGACCATCGCCTTGCTGTGGAGCGCCTTCCAGGTGAGCGACCTCGCCGGTGTGGAGCAACTGGCGCGCGACGGAAAGCTGCGCGAACTGCCGCGCATGAGCGAGAAGAGCGAGCAGAAGATCCTGAAGGCCATCGAGGATTATCGCCGCATCTCCGGACGCTTCCTGCTGGACGAAGCCGACCGCACCGCCGAGAAGTTGACCGAGCACTTGAAGCACATCAAGGGCATCGAGAAGATTACTCCGGCCGGATCGTTGCGGCGGGGCCGCGAAACCGTCGGCGACCTCGACATGCTCATCACCGGGCCGTGCTGCATTAACGATGCGCAAAGAGCGGCGCTGATCGAAGAGGTGTTGCGCTTCCCCGGGATCACCGATGTGCTCGCCAAGGGCGATAACAAGGTCAGCTTCAAGCTGCGCAGCGGCATGCAGGTGGATGTGCGCACGCTTGCGCCCGAGTCCTACGGCGCTGCCATGCAGTACTTCACCGGCTCGAAGGGACACAATGTCACGCTGCGGCAGCGTGCGTTGAAGATGGGGCTGACGCTCAACGAATACGGGCTGTTCCGCCTCGAGGACAACCAGCGCGTAGCCGGCGTCACGGAAGACGAGATTTACGGAGCGTTGAAGCTCGACTGCATTCCACCCGAGATGCGCGAGAATTGCGGCGAAATCGAACTAGCAGCAGAGCACAAGCTGCCACAGCTGATCACGGTGAAAGATATTCGGGGCGAAGTACACATGCACACTGTCGAAACCGACGGAAAGTGCACGATCGAGGAAATGGCTTCTGCGGCAAAGGAGCGCGGCTACAAGTACATCGCCATCACCGACCACTCGAAGAATCTGGCTTTCGCAAATGGTCTCGACGACAAGCGAGCGGCTGCGCACATCGCTCGCATCCGCGCCGCCAACGAACAAATCGACGGCATCACAATCATGGCCGGGATCGAAGTCGACATCCTGGCCGACGGCGAGCTCGACTTGTCGGACTCGGTGCTGGAGCAGATGGATGTCATCGTCGCCAGTGTGCATTCGGCATTTAATCAGGAATCGCAACAGATGACCGACCGGCTGCTGCGCGCGCTCGATAACAAGAATGTCTCGATCCTTGGGCATCCGACCGGACGTCTGCTATTGCGACGTGATGCTTATCGCTTTGACATGGACGCTATCCTGAAGGCGGCATTGAAGAATAACGTCGCCATGGAATTGAACGCCTACCCCGACCGGCTCGACTTGAACGACGTACACTTGCGTATGGCGCGTGAGCGCGGCGTGAAGATCGCGATCAATACGGACGCGCATCACACCTCCCACTTCGAGAAGATCAAGTACGGTATCCTGCAGGCTCGCCGGGCGTGGCTGACGCCGGCGGACGTACTGAATACGCTGCCGGAGAAGGCATTTCGCAAGGCGATTGAGAAGTGTTAATCCGCGGTCACTGGTTGCGGATCGCGAGTGCGGGTAGTCCGGACCTTCAGATCCGCGTTCCCGGTACCTTTTTCTTGTTTCTTCTGCCGACATGAATCGGCCACAGAACGAAATTCAGGTTTTCACTCATCGGAGATAACTATGGCCGGCACTCCAACACCGCCCCAACAGCCATCGCCCACGGCTCCCAGAAAAAACGCTTATGACGAGTTCGGCACAGCCACTCGCAACTTGCCTCCGGTGGCGCCCGTCGCGGTGGCCATCGTCCTGGTCGCGGTGGTGGTCGCAATCCTGGTCTACGTAAATCGCGCTAAACCTGCGGCGCAGGCCAGCATTGACACCATTTATTTCAGCCAGCCCGCGGGCATGCCGAACCCGATGATTCTGTTCGTGGTCACGGTTCGGAATATCGGCGACAAAACGCTCTACATAAAGTCGATTAAGGCCGCGATCGATACCGATCAGGGCAGTCAATCTGACGACGCAGCCGCCGCACGAGACTATGACCGCTATCTCGCCGCTTACCCCGACTTGGCGGGACATGGGCGGCCACTTGAAGTTGAGATGAAGATTCCTCCCGGCGCCGTACAACAGGGCACGGTGATGGTTTCACCGGCGGTGACGAAAGACCAGTTCGATGCGCGTAAAAATTCTACGGTCACGATTGAACCGTACGATCAGCGGGTGATTGTGATAAACGAGAAAGCTCCGGCCGCGAAATAGGGTTGACGTTCAGCAGCATCGGCTTCTTGTCGCGAACCCCAGATCCTTCGACTCCGGCGCGCAAAAGCGGCGAAAGTGCGTTCAGGATGACAATCTGGATATGGAATGAACAGCAATCGCTGACAGCCGATAGCCCATGGCCGACCGCCTGTTACTGAATCTTGATCAGCTCTACGTCGAAGACCAGCGCGCCATACGGAGCTTGTTTTCCGTCATAGGCCAGCCGTTCCGGGATCCAGAAGCGTGCTTTCTCGCCCTCCACCATCAACCGCATTCCTTCGGCCCATCCCTGAATTACGCGATCCAGTGGAAAGGTCGATGGCTGCCCGCGCGTCAAGGAGCTGTCGAACACGTGTCCATCGCTACCCCAACCCGTGTAATGCACCGTCACCACATCGGCTTTAGTGGGATGGCGTGTCCCGGTGCCCGGCCTCAGCACCTGGTAGACCAGGCCGCTTCCCGTTTTGATGGCATCGGCCGGAGGCGTCTTCAAGTCTGCTGGGGCGTGCGTGGGGATTTCGAGCAGCGTCACGTCGAAGACCAGCGTCCCTTGCGGCTTTCCCTGCTGGCCCTTGAAGCCGAGCGATTGCGGAATCCACAGCCGGCGGCTTTCGCCGACTTGCATCAGCTCAACGCCCTGGGCCAGGCCGGGAAGCATATTCTTCAACTGCATCTCCGAAGGCCGGCCGCGTACGACCGAACTGTCGAACATCTTGCCATCCGTCGTCCACGCGCTGTAGTCGATGGTGACGACATCATCCTTGCCCGGACGAGCATCGCCGGTTCCCGGCTTCAAGATCTCTGATGCAATGCCATTCTTGGTTTTGCTGGCGTCTGCCGGAGGGGCGGCGACATCGGACGGAACAGGAATTTTCGAGGCCGGAGTTTGTGCCGAAGCAGTCAGGGCAAGCAGAAAGAGAGGGATGCAGCGAAGAATGGACATGCCGACATTGTAGCGAACGGCTTCGAAACACAGGTGCCCCACGCATTCGCGGTTTTCGAATGACTGGGACGGGCCGGGGAGTTTACTGGGACGTGATTTTTGGATTGCCGGGTTTGACGTCACCGCAACTGGAACTCTTGAAATGGGCAGCGGCCTTGCTGCTCGACACATTGGTTTTTCCGTTAACTGTCATTTTTACGGTCGTCGTGCTGCGAACATGCTCGGAATCGACCACCTCCAGCACTCCATGCGAGGTCATCTGAATGTTCTTTCTGTCGCACGACATGTCCACAGTCATGCCCTTGCTGCTGGTGTTCTGGCTGGTGATTTTGCAGCCAGGATGTTTGCTTACGTTGCTTATCATGTCTGCAAAACTGGTAGGAGTGAAGCAATTCAAAGCAGTGATTTCTGGTTTGCCGTCGTCGCCGTAAACCACGTTCTCCCACAGGCCCGCTTTCACCGGCAGTGACTGAGCAAACATGGAACTCAGAGCAAATAGCATAAAAAACAGCAGCACGACAGTTTTCATTAAATGCCCCTTGGCGGATTAAACAGCCGGAGTCTTCCTCAACCCGAGCTGGATTTCCGCGGGTACGAAGACAGGATGGGGATTGTATGTTGATGGGGAGCAAGCGCGCAAGACGGGGACATGCGCACTCATGAATTGCAAAGGCATTCGTCCGGGACTCCCCAGCCAAATGCCTTTGCTAGAAACCATACTCTGTCTACTGTTGCGGAGGTGGAGGAGTGGTTTGCGGCGTGCCCACCGGGCCCACTGCGTTCGGAGAAGTGCTGGTCTCACCCGGACCCCTGCGACGGGCCTGCATCGACTCCCACTTCTTCTGCTGCTCTGGGGTCAGGATGGGCGTGATCTGGCTCATCGTGCTCTGGCGGATCGAACGCATCTTCGTCATCTTGTCTTCGCGAGCCATCGACGTGTCGCCACGTAGCGTCTGCATCTGCTCGGACTCGTTGTCGAGGATGGGCCGGATCTTCTGCTGCTGATCGCTGGTAAGGTTGAGCATCTGGGTCATGTGCTGCAGGCGGTCGTCGGTAGACATAGGCATGTGGTGCATGCCTTCACCCTGGCTCATGGCGCCCTGGCCCGAGCCCGAACTGTCCTGCGTCTGGGCGTAGAGCGCGCTGCCACAGCAGGCCACAGCCAGGCCGAGCAGAGCGCAAATCACTGCTTTCTTCATACGGCGAAACTCCTTGGAAACTCGTTGCCACGCGCCCGCCGCCACGAAGATCGCAGCCGTCGAGAACGGGGAGTTCGAGGTTGTCATCAGTACCACAACTGCGTTCAGTCTGCGTAACAGGCGCGAAGAATTCATCGTCCTGCAAGCGAATGTGGATTTCGTTACCTGCGCTGAAACCCCATAACGGACGATAAGTTTTCGACTTTTGGCGCGAAACAACTTTTGGAACTGATGCGCGGATTACGGTGAATCGTTTGCCTGAGCGAGAAAAGAGCGCGGAGTGTTTCCGCGCTCTTTGTCGAAATCCGAAGTTGCGGCTACTGACCGCGGCTGGCCGGAGGAACGATGCCGTTCATGCGCAGGTATTCAACCATCTGCCCGTAGTGATCGAAAGGATGACTTGTCGCGATGAGAGAAAGCCCCATGCGCGAAACCTTGTTGGAACCGAACGGGCTCTGCACCTGGCCAAGGATGTTGTTCTCATCGATGGTGGCGAGCGCCTTGTGCAGGTAGTCGAACGAGTCCTTGAGGAACTTCACAACGTCGGCCTTGGAGGTGATGTTGTCGGGACCGTTCTCGCCGCCGAGATCGACCGGCGGCTTTTCCGACAGGATGGCCGCGCCGAGCATGTAGTTTACGGCCGCGATGTGCTTGACCTGCTGCGCAAAGGTGCGAACGCCCTTGAACTCGCCCTGCGTGGGAGCGAAGTTGAATTTGTCGTCCGGCATGGCTTCGGCCGCGGGAACCACTTCGTGCTCAATGCCCGTCAGAGCGTGCGGTCGTAGACCATGGCGAATGTGGGTTTCTGGTCGCTCTTGCCCTGCGGCTCTGCGGCGTTAGCGCAGATCGAGCTGCCTAACGCCAACAAGCAGAATTGCCAGCATTACTTCTTTTTTCACGGAAGCCTCCACTGAGAGTAGTTCTGCGAAGAACAGGGCCTGGGATTCGCATGGGGAGTTCTCGTAATTCTAGTCCATTCCGGCCGTGCTGGGTTGAATGTCGGCTGATATGCAGCTTGAACCACACTGCGGCGGGCATGCCCAGGAGCAATGCGATCGCTGCATAGGTCAACGAGCGCGGCGTTCCGACAAGTTCGGCGATCTCGCCCCACAGCGCTGCTCCGCCGGCAAGGCCGCCCTGCAGCACCAGCAGGTACATGGAGATCGCACGCGCGCGCATGTGCGCAGGACACATCGTCTGCGCGGCAACGTTCAGGCTGGCGAGAATCTGGATCCAGGCAACCCCGGCGACGAACATGGTGAGCGACAGCAGCGAGAACGTGCACCACTCCGGCGCGGCAAATGTGGTGAAGGCGAAGATCGCAGTCGACACCGAGACCAGTGCGTCGGACGAGACGACCCGCCGCAACAGCGGCATGAGCGCCGCGCCGGCGAGCGCGCCGACTGCCGAAGAAGCCGAGCAGCAGTCCGTAGCCTTGCGATCCGAAGGGATGCGCGAGCAGCGGCAACAGTGCCGGTAATGCGCTGGCCGAGATGCTGAAGACGGCGCTGCGCACCAGGACGGCTTTCACCGGATTGCGAACCGCGCATGTGCCGAACGCCGTCGAACATGGTACTCATCATGCGGCGGGTGCTGAGCTGAGCATCTTTGCCGGTGCGCGCTTCCAGCGATAGAGAAAATAGATGACGCCAAAGAACGACACCGCGTTCAGCAGGAAAGCGATGTCCCGATCCCGCTGCGGCGATGATCAGTCCGCCGAATGCCGGTCCGATGGCGCGCGCGACGTTGAAGCCCGCGGAGTTCCAGGCGACGCCGGCGGCGAAGTTGCGAGGCGAGACGACCTCGGGCGTAATCGCCTGCCACGCGGGATCGTTCAGCACCGCACCAAAACCCATCAGAAATGTCAGCACCAGCAGCAGGGTGGGAGTGATCTTGCCGGCCAGCGTAAGCCCGCCGAGAGCGGCGGCGGCCAGTACCATCCAGCTCTGGGTGAAGAGCAGCAGCTTGCGGCGATCGACCATGTCGGCAAGTGCGCCCGCGGGCAGCACTACCACGAAGACGGCGATGCTGCCCGCGGCTTGCACCAGGCCCACCATTAACGGCGACATGGTGAGCGAGGTCATCAGCCAGGCTGCGCCGACGTTCTGCATCCAGCTGCCGGTGTAGCTGACGACGGCGGCGATCCAGAGCGTGCGAAAGAGTGGCTCGCGCAGCGGACCCATCGCGGACTGCGGTGGAGGAGCAAGGGGTATCTGCGGCAGAGAACGGAAGTCGCGGTCCTGCTTGGTGGGCTGCGCGGCGGCGCCATCGAGCAAACGAAGCGGCTCAGGGATGGAGGAACCGCCTTCGCGCCATGCTCCGCTCGTGGCCATCGATCATCAGACTTCGGTTGTAGAGGAAGGTGAGCTTTAGTGGACGCGAAATTCGCGAAGACGTTCCGAACAGCGTGACGATACGTGACCAGTTGCGAGGCGGAAGTGGGAGACCTTCGCTTGAAACTATTGATTGTCATCCTGAGTGGAGCAGCGCGCCTTTTGCGCTGCGGAGTCGAAGGACCTGCTGTTCGCGGCCTCAGCAGTAAATCTTCCCGCTACGCGTCGACAGCACGTCCCTCCACTCCTCTCGGGATGACAGTCTATTAAGTAGTCGCGTACAAAGCGCAATGTGCTGAAGTCCGCTCTAGCTTATCTGCCGCCCGCCCGCAAACGGCCATTCCCTCCTGCGCCACGACCGCCCGAAGTAAATGATCAGCCCGACGATCAGAATCGCGACCGCATAACGAATCTCGCGCTGGAAATTCTTGCGCGAGATCAGGACGAACAGAAAGCCGGCAATCGCCAGCAGCGCCGGCAGCGGATACAGCCACATGCGAAATGGCCGCGGCATCTCAGGACGCCGTATGCGCAGCACCATCAGTCCAACCGCCTGCACGATGAACTGCAGCAGAATGCGAATCACCACCAGCGCGGCGATGACGTCGGCCAGACGCAGGAAGCAGAACAGCATCGCGACTCCGCCGAGCGCCAGCAGCGACACGGTCGGAAAGCGGCGCTTGGGATCGACGCGGCGAAGGCGCGAAAGTAGTTGCCATCAAGCGCTGCTGCGTAGGGCACGCGCGAGTAGCCCAGCAGCAGGGAGAACACCGAGGCGAACGCCGTCCACATGATCAGCCCGGCCGCTGAGCCGCCCCGCCCAGGTGCCGTAAATTCGCTGCATGACGACGGAGATGACGTAGTTGTCCTGCTCGGCTGAGTGCGCAGCCAGCTCGCGCCACGAGATCACGCCGAGCACGGAGATGTTCATCGTGATGTAGATTGCAGCGACGGCGAAGATGGAGATGATCAGCGCTCGCGGAATTGTGCGTGCCGGGGTCCTTCACTTCCCCGCCGAGAAAGCACACGTTGTAGTAGCCCCAGTAATCGTAGGTCGCGATCAGCATCGCCGAGCCAAGCCCGGTGAAGAACGCCGGCGAAAGCGTGAAGGCTCCGGGAGGAAAGTCGAAGGCGCGCGCCGCGCTGAAGTGCGTAAGCCCGGCGACAGATGACCCAGCCGACGGCGAGCGCAACGCCGACCCAAAGCAACTCGGCAAGTCTGCCCACAACGGTGATCTGGCGATACAGCAGCAGAACTACCACGGCGCAGGTGGCGATCGCCACCCAGGTCGCCGGCATCACCAGCACTCGCGCTTCAAGTGTGCCGATCAGCGGCAGACGCGAGGTGAAAGGTGTGCGCCGCGAGCGTGCGTTCCAGACCGGGCCAGAGATATCCCGCATAGTGGGACAGGCCGATGCAGCCCGACGCGATGGACAGCGGCGCGCTGAACGACAGTTGCCAGATGAACAGAAACGAGAGCAGGCGGCCGAGCGAGTTCGGCCCGTAGATTTCCTTGAGGTATTGATAGGAGCCGCCCGCGTCGGGCATCGCCGCGCCCAGTTCGGCCCAGACCAGTCCATCGCACAGTGCGAAGATCGCGCCCAAGATCCAGCCCAGCATCGCCTGCGGTCCGCCGGCAGCGGTGATGATCAGCGGGATAGTGATGAACGGTCCCACGCCGATCATGTCGATCATGTTCAGCGTGGTGGCTTGCGCCAGCCCGATGCCGCGAACCAGTTCCGGATTTCCGTTGGACGCAGCTTCAGTGCGCAATGGAAAACCTGGAGGCTTCGACGGCGGACTACTTGGGCTCATGGCCTACACTCAGCAGATTCACGTACAAGCGAATCGCCCCCGGCACGCCGAACGGCAGTTGCCGGAAGAACGCGTACCCAGTGTAGATGTAATAGCCCTTGCCGTATTGCGCCACCAGCAGGCCGCCCTTTTGCGGCTGCTCGCCGGGATCGTTCGACGCCAGCAGCGGCGTGTAGTGCGAGTCCCACTGATCCATGAAGTACAGCCCGCGCTCCTGTATCCAGCCGTCGAAGTCGCCCGGCGTGATCGGGTTGGGATAGTGGAAGACGGAGTTTTGCGGATCGAGAATCGTTACCGGAGCGCTCTTCGACAGTGACGCGCTCACGGCTCAACTGCGCGGGATACGGTGTGTAGTGGCCTTCGTTGAAGTCGCTGGGAGAAGTGTTGTACTGCACCAGCAGCGTGCCGCCGTTCTTCACGTAGTCGAGCAGCCGCTGATTGTTCTTCTTGACTGCCTCCTGCGTGTCGTAGGCGCGAATACCAAGGATGATCGTGCCGAATCGGCTCAGGTCAGCCGTGCGTCGACGTCGGCGGCGGGAAGCAAGCGTCACGTTGAGCCCGAGTTCGCGCAGCACGTCGGGAATATCGTCGCCCGCGCCCATGATGTAGCCGACCTTCAACTGCTGCGGGATCTTTACCTCCACCAGGCTGGCGCGTTGGCGAGCCGGTTGGAAGTAAAAGAAACCGCCGATGTCGGGACGCGTGACCAGACTGTAGCCGTCGCCGTAGTCGCGGCCATCGGAGCTAAGAAAAGCATGCACCTGGTAGCGCGCTTCCTTCGCGCCGTCGGGCAACTCCTTGAACTGCGCGGACTGCTGCCCGGGAGCGTTGAAGGCGACGTTCGCGGTCTTCGGCTCGATCGGTCCAACCTTGCGGAGCTTCAGGATGAACCATGCCATTGTCCGCGGTCGGCCGTGGTGCGAACCTCCACGCCCAGATTCGCCGACGGGTTGTTTCCTGCCAGGATGATCTGCGTCGCGGGCGACGCCTCCACGGAGAACGGCGGCACCACCGCCAACGGCATCGACCACGACATCGCCCTTGGTGTCGTGCATCGGCGTGCGGGCGAAGCTGTGGATCACGCCTTCAGCGCCGTTGATGCTGTAGACCACGTGGACGGCGACTGGAGGTGGCGGCAGCGCCAGCGTCAGATATTTCGGGATCGTCGATTTTGTAGACCGCGTCAATCTCCGGATTGTCGCGATGGAAATAAGCCTTCGTCGGCTGCAGCGTCGAGGGGAGGCGTCACGCGAAACATAAGCGCGCAGCCGTCGCCGGGAGCGATTTGCTTCGGCACCTTGTCCATGAACAGCTCGGACTTCCAGCCGTTGCGGAACATCGACGCGCGAACTGCTTCACAGTCCATCGGCGACGCGCTGCCGTTGTGCAGCGTGGCGCGCAGCAGAAACGACTTCCCTGCCGTGATAACCGCTGCCAGCACATTGCCTTCGTCGGTGGAGAATTCGGCAGCCATCGGACGTCCGTCGGGTGTACCTGGGCCAAGTTGCAGTTCATTACCAAATGCCAGGTTCGCCGCCTTCTTCGAATTGATGTTCCTTTGTATGCAGGCTCGCAAGCAGGTCGGCCTTCTCGGCCCCGCTCAGCGCCGATGCATCAACTTTGGCGATCAGCGCTCGCGTCAGGCTTAGGCCGCGCAGCAGCGGCGCTCCGGCCGATTGCGGATCCTGTCGGCAGCAGTGGTTGCGGCATCAACGGTTTTGGCGATCGCCTGCAACTGCAGTACGCAGCCACGGGACTTTCGATTGATCGGCTCCGAGTCGCGCAGCCAGACCCGGCAACGAGGTGTCGATGCCATCGAAGAAATCGGTTTCGTGCGCGTCGGCCGCAAGCGGCTTGCGCGAGGCCGTATCGATCAGCTTGTAGTAGCTGTAGCGCGGACCCTCGTTGGTGAAGTGCCATGAGCCGGCACCTTGCGAAAGCTGGTGCTGCAGGCCCTTCCAGGCGAACTGTACGTAGGTCTCGCCCAGCAGCGGATCTTTCTGCGAGGTTTCCAGCTTGATCGTCCAGTCTTCGTTGGCGCGAACGTTGTCCATGTACAGCTTCTTCGCCTGCCAGGGCTGCAGGCCTTCGCGAATCTGCTCCGGAAAGCGTGTGGGATCGGCGGCCGCGTGAAAGGCTTCACGAGTCAGAATTCCGGAGGCCTGATGATTGCCATGACCATCGCGCGATCGGCGCCTTGAAAGCGCGTGCAGATGACATCGGGGCGAAAGGTGCGGATGACGCGCACCATGTCGGCCGAGAGCGACATCGTGGCCGCCCCACTTCTCGAAGGTCTCCTCGGGCGTCTTGGAGAATCCGAAGTCGGCGACGCGGGTGAAGCGCTGCTCCACTCCGTAATAGCGATCGGCCGACAGCAACTCCAGCGTGCGAATGATGCCTAGCTCGTCGAACAGATCGCTGCCGACCATGTTCTGGCCGCCCTCGCCGCGATTGAGGGTCAACTGCAGAACGCTGTCGCCGTGGCCGCGCGACTCGAGAGTCAGCATGCCGCCATCTTCGTCGTCGGGATGCGCGACCGTGTGCATCAGCCGCGCCGTGGTGTGCAGGCGGCGCAGCGTGAGCTTGAGGCCGGTGGTTCCGGTGTCGACAGCTAGCGGCTTGGTGTCGACCCATGGCGATGGGACCTGTGCAGCCCGCAGCCACGCCAAGCGCCAGCATCAGGAGGACAGACAACGCGAGTTTTTCGTTTGAGGAGCCGCAATTTAAGGAGGAAAAAGATCATCGTGTTCAGGACTAGTACCGCCACTACAGAGTACAGGAATCGCTGTTCGCTAGTCCTTCTTCGCTTTAACCAGAAGCTGGCTGCCGGCTCTGAAGTCGGGGGAGATCAAAGCCACCTACTCTGGCGAAGAGCGAAAGGCGGAACAGCCAAGAGCATCGATTCTCACACATACGCCTCGTGTTCGTAGCACCACTTCCAACTGCCTGACTGGAAGGCCTGCATGACCGGATGTCCGGTTTCCTTGAAGTGCTTATTGGCATGCTGGCCGGGCGAGGAGTCGCAGCAGCCGACGTGTCCGCAGATGAGGCATTTGCGCAGCTGCACCCAGCGCTCGCCGGTCTTGAGACATTCCGTACATCCGTTGATCGCTCGGTTCGACATCCAGGTTCGCCTGTTTCACGTGTTCGCAGCTCGGCATCGGTGTCTCCTTGGGAATAAATCACTTGGATGATCAGCGCATGCGAAGCGGATTCCAGCCGCGCTGACAGAAAGCTCGACCTCGAGTGCTTGTCTATAATGAAGATTCACGAGGAGTCTCAGCAGTCGCGCGCAACTTCTCGACCTTCGCGACGGATTTCGACATGATTCAGACCCTGTTTGGCAGCACCGAAGAGAAGCCCAGTTTTCTCAAGCGCATGAAAGAGGCGGTCACGCGCACGCGCGAGAGCCTCAGCGAGCGCATTGAAGAGGTCGTGGCGTTTCGCAAAGAGATCGATCGCGAGACCCTCGACGATCTGGAGGCGACGCTGATCTCGGCGGACCTCGGCACGGCAACCACAGCTACAGTTCTCGAAGCCTTGCGCGAGAAGGTCGATCGCAAGCAGGTGGAGAACGTCGACGAACTGAAGCGGGTTCTGAAGGAACGAGCTGCTGGCCATCCTGAACGCCGCCGAACAGAAACCCGGTGCAGAAGGTTGACGGCGAGCCGGAAGTAATCCTGGTCGTCGGCGTGAACGGCGTCGGTAAGACCACGTCGATCGGCAAGCTGGCGCACCTACTGCGCTCGCAGGGTAAGACGGTATTGCTGGCCGCGGCCGACACGTTTCGCGCTGCGGCCATCGAGCAGCTTGAGATCTGGGGCGATCGCACCGGAACCGAAGTCATCAAGAACAAGCCGGGCGGCGATCCTGCGGCAGTGCTCTTCGACGCGATGCAGGCGGCCAAGGCGCGCCACATCGACTACGTTATCGTCGACACCGCCGGACGCCTGCACACCAAGAGCAGCCTGATGGCAGAGCTGGAGAAGATGCGCCGCACCGCACAGCGCATCAGCCCGACCGCGCCGCACGAAACGTTGCTGGTGATGGACGGCACCACCGGACAGAACGGATTGCAGCAGGCACGGCTGTTCACGCAGTCGGCCGGTGTGACCGGCATCGTGCTGACGAAACTCGATGGCACCGCGAAGGGTGGCGTAGTGGTCGCCATCTGCAAGGAACTGGGATTGCCGGTGCGTTACGTTGGCGTCGGCGAGAAGGTCGGCGACCTGCTTCCCTTCAACCCGCAGGACTTCGTGAATTCACTCTTCGACTAAATGACCGAACGCCTGACCGACGAGCAGCTCATGTACCAGGCCCTGGAGCTAGCCAGCGCAGGCATCGCGCTGGCCTCGCCGAATCCGTGCGTGGGAGCGGTGGTGGTCGCTGCCAACGGCGAAATCGTCGGTCGCGGCACGCATACTTACGCAGGGCAAGACTCACGCCGAGGTGCTGGCGATCAATGAGGCTGGACGGCGGGCGCGCGGCGCGACGCTCTACTTGAATCTGGAGCCGTGCTCGCATGTCGGCCGCACCGGTCCATGCGCGGATGAAGTCATTGCCGCCGGAATCCGCCGCGTCTTCGTCGCTATGCGCGATCCGAACCCGCTGGTCGGTGGACGCGGAATTGGCCGCTTGCAGGCAGCCGGGGTCGAGGTAATTGAAGGCCTGGGCGAAGCCGAAGCCAAAAAGTTGAATGAGGCCTTCGCGAAGTACATTCGTCACAGACTCCCATTCGTGACCCTGAAGACGGCGATGACGCTGGATGGCAAGATCGCGCCGCCGCCGGGAGAGTCGGGTACGCCCTCAGCCCTAGGTTCGCTTACCTCGAGCGGCGGCTGGATCACCAGCGATGTTGCCCGTGCGCATGTCCACCAGATGCGACACGCCAACGACGCCATCATGGTCGGAGTGGGCACGGTGATCGCGGACGATCCACTGCTGACCGACCGCACCGGGCTGCCACGACGCAGGCCGCTGCTGCGCGTGATCCTCGATTCGCGACTGCGCTTGTCTCTGGATTCGCGCGTGGTCAAGACGGCCCAGGACGATCTGCTCGTCTTCTGCTGCTTCGCCGAGGAGAACAAGCGGCGCGAACTGGAAGCGCGCGGCGTGATGGTGGAGCAGGTTCCCATGCAGCGGCCTCCCGGCGACAACACCATCGTCTTTCCTGCACCGGGCGCGCCTGCGGTGGATGGCCGTCCCGACCTTGACCGTGTGATGGCTGAACTTGGCAAACGGGAGATCACCAGCCTTATCATCGAAGGCGGAGCGATGGTGAATTGGGCGGCGCTCTCGGCCGGCATCGTCGACAAGATTTTCTTTTACTATGCGCCGAAGATCCTGGCGGGAACGGGCTCCATTCCCTTCGCGCTGGGCGCGGGGTATCGCCGGATCAGCGAAGCAGCCTCGGTAGGATCGCTGACGCTGCATCGCTTCGGAGAAGATTTCGCGGTCGAAGGCTACTTGCGCGATCCGTATCGGACGAGATCAGGCTGGTCCTGAAGATTAGCACTAGCGATAGCATATTAGAGGCACTTGCTGCCGAGGTGCGGGAGGTTGTACCTCTAGAGCCTTTCACTAGCTGCCAAGCTAATTGCTAATTGCCGTCAGGTCATCATGTTTACCGGATTAGTTGAAGAAGTCGGAACCATCCAGAGCATCGTGGAACACGGCGGCAATCACCGCATCACCATTCACGCGCCCGAACAGCGCAAAAGAGCTGCACGAAGGCAACAGCGTCGCCGTAAGCGGCGTGTGCCTGACCGCGCTCGACATCACGCCCGATTCCTTCTGCGCCGATCTGGCCGCGGAGACCTGGGCACGCACTTCCCTGTCGCGCGTCACCCAGGGTGCACAGGTCAATCTGGAGCTGCCGTTGAGAGCCGACGGACGTCTCGGCGGCCACATCGTGCAAGGTCATGTCGATGGCGTCGCGCGCTTCGTCGGGCTGGAACCGATTCCCAACGCCGACGACTTCTGGCTGCATCTCGACATTCCACGAGGAGCTCGAGAAGTATGTCGTCTTCAAAGGATCGATTTCGATCGAAGGCATCAGCCTGACGGTCGCCAAGCTCGACGGCCTGCGGCTGACCATCGCCATCATTCCCCACACGATCAAAATGACCAATCTCGATTCGCTCAAACCCGGCGATCCGGTCAACATCGAGACCGACATCGTCGCGAAGTATCTGGAGAAGTGGACCCGGCGCGAAGATGGCAGCCCGCTGACGGTGGATCGCCTGGTGGCGCAGGGATTTTAGCGGAAACTTTGTAGCTTGCGATAATGCCTGTGGCTGTTGAAAAAGTCTCCTCGACAGCCATGATACTTGTCTACTTGTGCCTGGCTCGGGGTTTTTCGTTTGTATCCACGCATTCGATTAAGCAGTTGCAGCAAGGTTGGGGATCGGCGGCTTGCTTAGGAAGCGAACTAGCCGTTTGATGTTTTGGGCCGCCGCTGCCAGGAAGAACTGCTCACGCACGAACTTCATCCTGCGTAGGCGTAAGCGACGCAGTCCTATCTGATTCTTGAGTTCCGCGAAGAGGGCTTCCACTTTCTTTCTCTGGCGTTGTGCGTTAGCGAACTCTGGCGTGTTGACTAACTCGCGGGCACGTTGCCGGGCGGGCTCGTGAATATGGATAGCGAGATACTTGTACTGACCCGTGGTGCATTGCGCCTTTTGCGAACACGCACCGCAACGCTTGCGGTTTCCAATGTAGGCGTGGGTTCGATTCCTGACATTCAAACCCACGAAGTTGAGTGGTTGGCCAGCGGGACAGAGGTAGCTGTCGCTTTCGGGAAGATAAGTGAAACGGTCGGGACCATAGAGCGGACTGTTCTTGCGAAGCGCACTGTCCCGCGTGCGCATGTAGGGTGTGATGTCCCGTTCCATTAACCACTGCAGAAACTCGCCGTTGCCGTAGGTGGCATCGGCGGCCACCGTTGCAGGTTCGCGCCCTTGCCATTCAGCGAAGCGAGCGATCATGTCTTGAGCGGCTACTGTCTCTTGGCTCATCCGAGCCGCAGTCCCTTGCACCCCTACGATCACGCAGCTGGCATTGTCCACCAGATAGTTGTCGTAGTAACCCAGCCGGGCCGGAGTGCCGCCCTTGGTTGCGTAGGTCGAGTCCGGATCGGTGGTGGATACTTGTTCTTGTTCATGCACCGGCTCTTCCACCGGATTCTGTTCTTCTAGTTCAGACAGATACTGACGCAGCGTTTGCTTGACTTGGGCTGCTTCCGTCAACTGTTGGCGCGGAATCCGGCTCTCCTTAGACGCATTCGCCTCGACGAAGCTGCCGTCCACCGAGAGGTTGTCCCCGCGCACCAGTCCCACCTCCATGCACTGCTGCACGATCTGTTCAAAAAGCTGCTGGAACAGCTTCGACTCCTGAAACCGTCCGTGCCGGTTCTTGGAGAAGGTGGAGTGATGCGGAATCTCCTGATCGAACCCTAGCCCCGTGAACCAGCGCCATGCCAGATGCATGCGCAGTTCTTCCACCAACTTGCGCTCGCTGGTGATGCCGTACAGGTAGCCAATCAGCAGGATGCGCAGCAGAAGTTCGGGATCGATGGACGGTCGCCCAGTGTCGCTATAGCTGTCCTTCAGCCGCTCGCGGACGAAGGCGAAGCTGACATGCTTATCAATCAGCCGCAGCAGGTGGTTTTCAGGAATGTAATCGTTGAGTTTGAAGTAATAGAACAGCGATTCGGAACGGGCGTGTTGGCCCATCATGATCAGCAGGCCTCCGAAAATCAAGATCACGAAGCACATGGAAGGGATAGTTCCTTGTACCGCGCTTTACCTGCAAATCCGAGTGACTTTTTCAACACCCACGCCTGGTTACAACAGTTATCTTGAGCTGCGCTATTGTTCGACGGTATCCTCTTGCTATGTCATCAAAAAGGCTGGTTTGTTTCTCTGCGGTTCTCATTGTCGCCCTTGTTGCAGCTGCGACAGCCGGAGATAAGAAGAACCCATGCGGGTAAGCCGCCGGAGTTGGTCTCCGGCTCTCCCAGTAAGGCAGAGTTGGATGACGCTCGCAAAATTCACGCGCAAGGCTCGGTGTCTATCACCATCAGTGAGGACGGCGATGTTACTGATGCACGGGTCGTTCGTGCATCCTCACACGACGCCGCTAATCTGCTTCTCTCTCGCGCAAAAGGAATGAAGTTCAAACCGAGGCCGGGTTGCGGTGTTTTCCAGACGGTAGTGAACTACACGTCAAGCGGCGATTGACTGGTGTGAAATCCCCTTATCACAACCGGAGCGTGGTGCTCGCGTTATGAAGGCTGCCGTGTGCAGAGCAGGTCGTGCCTGTCTGGGCTGGTGTACTCGTTGATCCCGTCCTTATGACGCTTTCCGCAAAAGCAACAAGTCTCCCATATACGGAACTTCTGTGGGGTTTCGTAGCCTACCGAACTGAGTCTTCCATAATGCGTTTTCCAACAGTGTCGGCACATGCTGTGTTTCCTGAGGGCGCGTGTCACTGCTGCCTTGATTTTGCGCTTTGAATACTGGTGGGCGAGCGCCAAGTGTTGCTCGTACTCCTGCATGTTACTGCCCCGGGTACAGGCATTCGTTACAGCGGATGCGTTCATGAAACGTGACTGTGGCGCGGGGCATGTCGCCGCCGATCATAACTCAATGTGGATCACTGTTGTAACATCGCCATTTCACAAGTTACGGAGCCGGGTGTATCGTTTCGGGGTAACTGGCGATATCGCCTGTGGCTGTTGAAAAACTCTTTTCGCCTCTTCGCGCAAAAAACTCGACGCGCTAGGATGCCCTATAAACGATTTTCTCCGCCTCGGGATACATTTCTGGTCATCCGATTTCGGCAGTTTCTGCCCTTGCAGGGACTTTTTCAACAGCCACGCCTGTTCTCGCCAACGACACACTTCAATGGTCTGCGGTGTCTATTCAGTTGAGAGTCGAAATAAGCCCACCGAGAGGAAATCACAATTGAAAACACTGACGATGTGGGTCGGGGCGTTGTTGTTCGGGGCAGTCGGAGGAATATTAGGACAGAGGTTCAGTGCCCCCAAGTCACTACCCGAAGCTTTGCCAGGTCATCGCGCAGGCAAGTTCGAGTTGACGGATGCTTCCGGGCGGGTGGTGTCTGTCGGCGGTTGACCAGTGGGGACGCCCCTATTTGGGTATGAGTGATGCTAAGTGGGAAGGTCGAATCATCATCGGCCCGATATTAGGGCCAGATGTCGTAGGCACAGAACCGCCCGAATTCGACACTTGGGGCGTTGAAATAACAGCGCCCGGTCGCGCTGCACATGCCGTGCTTGGAACGTCGGTGCCGTTGAACTCCAAGCAACCCACTGGTTTTGTTAGCTTACAGGGCAACGGGCAATACTGGACTCATGATGCTAAGCGGTAACTGGCGTTAAATCCCCATATCGCAAGTTAACCCGCTGCCGGGACATCGTTTACACGACCGCCTGTTTACAGCAATTATCGTTACAAAGTAGTTAGCGGCATAGATTGTTGGGTGGAAAGCATTTCTTCGACACTCTGCTAGAGTTTCACTCCTGCTATTTGCTTGATTTTCTTGTAATTGCTTCCCGAATTGGTGTACAACATCGTCGCGCTGCCATGACTTCGACGATCATCGCCCAAGCCCTCACCTGAACGAACAGGAGTCATTATGGACTTCCGGAACTGCTCGCCGACCCATCGCTTCGTCTTCATCTTCATCATGGCCGCCGCATTTGGTCTCGCCGCAGGACCACCACCGGCCCAGGCGCAGACCCTGCACGTACTGCATACTTTCAACTTTATCGACGGAGACGCGCCCGGAACCGGCGTGACCATGGACGCCGCCGGAAATTTCTACGGTGTCACTTGGTACGGAGGTGCCAACCACCTGGGTGTGGCCTTCAAGATGTCGCGGCATGGTTCCGACTGGATCTACACGCCGCTCTACAGCTTCACGCCGGCTGACGGCCAGTTTCCCTTTGCCAACCTGACCATCGGCCCCAACGGCTCGATTTACGGCACGATGAGTGTCGGAGGGAACGGCCACCAGGGTACCGTCTACAACCTGAAGCCTCCGCAACATCCATGTCATTCGTTCCTGTGTCCTTGGTCTGGCACCGACATTTATCAGTTCAACGGCTCCGATGGCGGCAATCTCAACGGCGGGCCGGTAGTGTTCGATTCTGCCGGCAGCTTGTATGGCGTCGCAACCTACGGCGGCGTCAACAACCTTGGGGTCGTTTATCAGCTCACCCGCTCGGGGGGTAGCTGGACGCAGCATGTCATCTACAACTTCTTCCTCACCAGCACGGGCGAGTATCCGCCGGGTGGGGTCACCTTCGACAGCGCGGGCAATCTCTACACCACCAGCAGCATTGGTGGCGGAGGCGCCGGCACGGTATTTCAGTTGACGAATACCCAGTCAGGCTGGGTTGCCAACGTATTGCACGTCTTCCCCCGCCGCAGCGGAGGGGACGGTCAAACACCCGCCGGAGGCGTCGTTTTAGATGCGCAAGGAAATCTGTACGGCATCACCAGCCAGGGCGGAACCGGTCTCGGAACCATCTACGAGATCTCGCCTTCCGGAAGCGGCTGGTCCGAGCAGGTCATCTACAACTTTGTCGGCTGCTACAGTCCCCGGGGCGGGATCAGCATTGATGCTGCCGGAAATCTCTACGGCGTTGCCACCGATTGTGCATCGGGTCAGATGTACATCTTCAAACTCGCGCGCTCCGGCGACCAGTGGGCATTCTCCCATGTGCATGACTTCACCAATTTCGATGAAGGAAAAGGACCGAATACACTCCTGACCATCGATGCCAACGGCAATATCTTCGGTGCGTCAGGCTATGGTGGATCGACGCAAGGCTCCTGTGCTCCCGACGGATGTGGCACGGTGTGGGAGATCACGCCTTAGAGCTGTCGAGGCGGGGAGTTACAAAAACCGTTGAAGACATCCAGGACTGAGATTTCATTGAGTTCGGGTGCCCCACTTATTCGCGATGTTCGAATGAGTGGGTGATGGATAGACGAAACAGCGTCCGCTTCTGACGACTCAATCGTAGTTGCCTGATCACAACGACCAATTTCCGCTGGAGTCCCGTCGCGCTTTGGGTGTAAAGTCAGCACCCTCGGCCCGCGCTCTCAGCAAGGGGGTCCTATGACTAAGCCCAGCCACCTTCTCCGATCAATATTGTGCTCTTTGTATCGGACATTCCTCCCGCTGACAATTTTCTGGGTTGTGCCGATGCTCGCCGTAAGCCCGGCGCAGACGCAGACGTTTAAAGTGATTCACGAATTTGGCCAGCCTAACGACGGAGCTTTCCCTTTCGATGCCGTCACCGGCGACAGCTCAGGGAATTTGTTTGGCGTGACTTTCCAGGGACCTCAGAGCCAGGAATGCTCCGGACTTGGCTGCGGAACTGTTTTCAAGTTAGCTCCAAATGCCGATGGCACATGGACTGAGACCATCCTGTACGAGTTCATGGGCGGCAGCGACGGTTTCCAGCCGGTAGATTCCGTCGTGCTCGATGCGAAAGGCAATGTGTATGGTTCCACCCAGGGTATTTACCCTGATGTAGGCACCGTGTTCGAACTCGTTCGGAACACTGACGGCACGTTTACAAAACACACTTTGCACGCCTTCGCCGACCCTATGCGCCAGCTTCAACCATTCGCAGTCACATTAGACAGTCTTGGACGAGTTCTTGGGACCACAGTTGACGGTGGCCCATTCCATCTCGGGGGCGTCTTCCGTCTGGGCATGGTCACTGCCTTGAACTGGTATGAGCGTGACTTGTTTCCGTTCGATGACGACTATGCGGTGCCGGGCCCACTGCTTCTCGATGGCGAGGGCAACATGTACGGCACCAGTTATTTCGGTGGCACCTCCGGCAACGGCACTGTATTCAAGCTGAGTTCGAGCGACGGTCTAACCTGGAACCTGACTGTCTTGTACTCATTCGCCGGCGGCGCAGACGGAGCCAACCCCTATGCCGGGCTGACCTTCGACGCACAAGGCAATCTTTATGGCACCACCCTGATGGGCGGAAGTGCAAGCCTGGGAACCGTCTTTGAGCTTACGCCTACCTCGGATGGCGGTTGGAGCGAGAGCGTCTTGTACACGTTTCAGAGTGTAGATGACGGCCTTTTCCCTTATTCGGGAGTGAGCTTCGACTCAGCGGGCAATCTCTATGGAGTCACGCTAGACGGCGGAGAACAAGGAGGCCGCGGAACGGTTTTCAAGCTGACGCACTCGCTCGCCGGGTCATGGTCAAAACAGGTGATCCACACTTTTACTGGGCCAGACGGGGAGACTCTTTACGATTTCGGCAGGGTTTTCATCGATGCGAGCGACAACATCTTCGGAACGGCCGCTGCAGGTGGAACCGGAACGCTCTGTAATACCCCGCAAGCCGGCTGCGGCGTCGTCTGGGAGATCATGCCGTAGCCTGCCCCTGCTCACCATTGGCGTTAACAATGATGCTCGGCTTGTTGATTCTGAGTGTAATCGCAGGTGGCTGTTGAAAAACTCTTTTCGCCTCTTCGCGCAAAAAACTCGACGCGCTAGGATGCCCTATAAACGATTTTCTCCGCCTCGGGATACATTTCTGGTCATCCGATTTCGGCAGTTTCTGCCCTTGCAGGGACTTTTTCAACAGCCACGCAGGTTTATAACAGGTATCTTTTCCCTTTTGAAAATCCGCCGGTTCCGGGTATAGAGTTCCGCCGTCGAAAGAGGCAACCAGCAGCGGTCGCATTCAGTAAAGGAGAGCACCATGACGACCCCGGCACAAGTTTCTGAGCGAACTCGGTTGCGACTGTTATTCCGGGAATGCCGGCTAATTTTCTCATTTGTGTTGGCAGTAGTTCTGTCACAGGCTGTGCAGGCGCAGACTTTCAGCGTGCTCCATGAGTTCACCGCTGGCGCGGACGGGGCCGGTCCCAGGTCCGGTATTACCGTCGGACCCGGTGGCGTCCTATACGGAACGGCGGAAGTCGGAGGGCCCCATGGTTATGGCACAGCCTTCCGCCTGAGCCAGACGAATTCAAGTTGGGTATTCAGTACTTTGTAGGGGTTTGCCGGGGGAAGCGATGGAGCCGAGCCAATCGGCGGAGTGGTGATCGGCCCCTCTGGCGCTCTATTTGGTACGACCCAACAGGGTGGTCCCGAAAACGACGGCACAGTCTATGCGCTGAGACCTCCGTCGACGTTTTGCCGATCGGCAACGTGCTATTGGCACGAAACCATACTTCACACCTTTACCGGAGGACCGGATGGCTTCAACCCGTGGGGCGAGAACCTGGTGTTCGATGCGGCGGGAAATATCTATGGCACGACCACCAACGGCGGTGCGCATGGTGCGGGGACCGTTTTCGAGCTGAGCCGGTCGGGCAGCGGATACGCGGAGAGCATCCTGTATAACTTTGCCGGCAGTCCGGACGGGGCGTTCCCCGTTGCCGGCGTGGTGTTCGATGCCGCCGGAAATTTGTACGGAACCACCGGTAACGGAGGAACCGGGCGCGGGTACGACTTCGGCTGTGGAACGACTTTCCAATTGACGCCTTCCAACGGCGGCTGGCAGGAGAATGTGCTGGTTAACTTCGACTTTGGGCTGGCTGATTTGGCAGGTGGGATTTATCCTTACAGCTCCCTTGTCCTCGATACATCCGGCAACTTGTATAGCACCACAATTTACTCCGGGAACATTAGCCTGAATGGCATAGTTTTCAAGCTTACGCCTTCAGACGGAGCGTTTACGCCATCCTTGCTTTATCCCTTCCCTTCATCTTGCCAACCCTACGGTGGCGTAATCATGGACACGGAGGGTAACTTCTATGGGCAATGTGTCTATGGTGGCGCTAATGGGAGCGGCTGGGTTTTCGAGCTGACCAATTGCAGCCAAAGTTGCACCGTAGTGGATCTCCACGATTTCACAGGTCGCGACGGCAGCATGCCTACCAGCCCCGTGACGCTCGACGCGAACGGCAATCTCTACGGCGCAACGGAGTATGGAGGGACGAGCATCAATTGCCAACTCGGCTGCGGCGTGGTGTGGGAGATCGCGGGCGTGGCCGCTCCGCAAAAGAAGTAGATTGATGGCGCGTTCTGATGTCTGTTGTTCGAAGATTTACATTATTGGAAGTTGTCTCAAGAAAGTGACACCGCGAAACCAGTCCGCGCAACAGCAGTAAGCATGTGAAACCGTCGTTGGCTGATTTCAGTGAATGGCGTTTCGCCGTTATACAAGCTAAGGTGCCGGAGTACCGTTTCGGGTAACTTGTGTAAATGCCTTGTGCACGTCAACACCCTCTGTGCCCATGGCAAGCGTATTTCACTGGTGCTTCCCCCTTGCATGGCTCATAATGCCAGCCGCTGTTACAGCCACCTTCACGGAAGATGCTACCGGTCCTGATCGAATTCTGCCTAAGGAGCACTATCCATGCGAGGGACAAGATTGTTTACGGGACTACCGGCTTTGGCAATTCTTGCTGTGACCCTGTCGATGACGACTTGGGCAGCTGCCCAGTGGAACGAGAAGGTGCTGCATAACTTTTACAATAATGGTGCGGAAGAGGGATGGACTCCCGCAGCCGGGCTAGTCATGGATGCTGCCGGCAATCTGTATGGAACGACTTCAGCTGGAGGAATTTTCATTACTTACGGGACGGTGTTTGAGTTGTCGCCTGTGCCCGGCGGGGGATGGTCGGAGACCGTGCTGCATAGTTTTAACGATGATGGCACGGACGGTTGGACTCCGTTAGCCGGCTTGATCTTCGACGCCGCCGGAAACCTCTACGGAACAACTGGAACTGGCGGCACTTACCACGGCGGAACGGTATTCGAGTTGTCTCCTGTGCCGGGTGGTGGCTGGACCGAGACAGTACTGCACAGCTTCGGCAATGGCACGGATGGATCCGGCCCTGGCGGCGGCAGCCTGATTTTCGATGCCACCGGGAATCTTTACGGTACAACGACCGCTGGCGGCACTTTCACCTGCCCTAGAGATGGTTGCGGGACTGTGTTCGAACTGACGCCGACGGTAGGCGGAGCGTGGACGGAAACGGTGCTGTACAACTTCCAGCGCGGCTCGGACGGCCATGTTCCCTATGCCGGTCTGATTTTTGACGCCTCCGGGAACCTCTACGGCACAACTCAGGAGGGCGGCACCGGCAACTGTCTCAACGGTCAAACCCATGGTTGCGGGACAGTGTTTGAATTGACTCCTGCAGTGGGCGGAGGTTGGGCGGAGACAGTGCTTCACAATTTCGGCATCGGCAATGACGGGACCTATCCGGGAGCGAACCTGATCTTTGATAGTGCCGGCAACCTCTACGGCACAACGGTCAACGGCGGCGATTACGTTGGTGGCACAGCCTTCGAGTTGACGCCCGCCCCTGGGGGAGCGTGGAACGAGTCGGTGCTTTATAGCTTCAACCTGCAAGGCCCGGGCGGGGCCGGTCCTGTCGGCCCATTGGTCTTCGATGCCGCAGGAAGTCTGTATGGCACGGCCATACAGAACGGCATTTACTACGGTGGAACCACGTTTAAGTTGACTCCCGGTGTGGGTGGAACTTGGACTGAGACGGTCCTGCACAGCTTCAACGAAAACGGCTCAGACGGATACTATCCCGTAGGCGGGGTGATTTTCGATGCGGCTGGCAATCTCTACGGCATGACTCAGAGTGGCGGCACGAATGGATGTGGGATCGAGCAGTGTGGGACGGCGTACAAGATGACGCCGATCCATCCGTGTATCCGATGTAGTCACGCCGGCCTCCAGTGAGCTCGATGACGTCCCACTCCATTTTCACAGGATTAGTTTTGAGAAATCTCTATAGAGCGCGTGGACCGGTCGAGAGCCTTTTCGGGCTACAAGTACGAATGTTATCTCGTCAACATCAAGTAGATGATCGCCACCGGCCCTAGCAGGCTGATCATAATGGTGAACCAGTACCCCACAGGATTCTCGCCGCGGTTGAGCTTGTATCCCCTTGATCGTATCTCGCCAGTCTTGAGTCCAGCGACTCCGAAGTAAAAGACCACGGCGAAAATCAGTATGACGACGATTCTACCTATCAGGAATTTGTGCATTCTCAGCTCAAGCGAGCAGGCTTCCGCCTTTTCCTCGTTTTCAAGGAAATTCCTTACAACTTCTTGCCCCGGAGGATTTGGCGACATTTGGGGGCAGGGATATTTTTAACAGTTTCGCTGATCAGCGGCTCAATACGTATTCTCACGGAGCTTCGAAGCGCGGCTGATGTTCCGGCCTCTGAGCGCCGAAGTAGCGCTCGAAGTCGAGTGAATCCAGATCGAGAAACTCCTGCACGATTGGCTCCTGGGATTTCGCCATCTCCGCGAAGGTTCCGAAGAAAATCGCTTTCGCTTCGTGCAGGAACAGCAGTCGGTCCGCCAACTTCTTGGCAAGCGCCATGTCGTGGGTCACGACGATGCTGGTCAGCTTCAATTGCTTCTTCAGCTTCTTGATCAGGTCGCCCAGCAGATGAGCCATCAGCGGATCGACCATCGTAGTCGGCTCGTCGTAAAGCACAGCATCGGGTTGCGCGGCCAGAGCACGGGCAATCGCCACCGAGCGCTTCATTCCGGTAGACAGATCGGAAGGCAACAAATCGCGGAACTCGCGCACGCCAACCATGTCGAGCAGGCCGTCGACAATCTGATAAATCTGCTCTTCCTCCAGCCCGCCGCGCTCGCGCAGCGGGAAGGCGACATTCTCTCCCACGGTCAGCGAATCGAAGAGTGCGCCGTTCTGGAAGACCATAGTGACTTTCTTGCGGATGCGCTCCAGCTCTCTTTCCGGGTAATCGGTGATGTCCTCGTATGCCACCCAGATGCGTCCGCTGTCGGGCTTCAAAAAGCCCATGATCTGATGCAGCGAGACAGATTTGCCGACGCCGCTGCGGCCCAGAATGCAGACGGTCTCGCCGGGCATGACGTCGAAGCTGACATCTTTCAGCACTACATTGCTGCCGAAGGCTTTGTGGACGTGCTGAAACTCGATATAGGGCTTCTGCTCGCTCAATTCTCTCCTGGTCTCAACCGTCGAGTGCCTAAGTCGTTCGTACTCTTCCGGCGTGTTGACGTTCTGAAAGATAATAGCCGAAAACCCACTCGCAACGATCTCTTGTTCTGTAATCGTTCGCGTAGGAACCTGCGAGAACAGCCGTCCGATCTTGTACTCCCCTGCTTGCAGCGCGGCTTCGACGGCGCCGAGAACGTCGCGTCGATACACCGCGCAGAGCGGTTGCGGTCCTCCAGCTGCATTCGGAACGATAATCAGCTCCGGCACGGCGCGCGCCTGCTCGATGAGCCACTGCAGAAACTCAGGCGTCATTCGTGGAATGTCGACCGAGAGCATCAGATTGAGGTCGGTGGCTGTGGAGCTCAGGGCGGCGTGAATTCCGCCGAGCGGCCCGCATCCAGAGTAAAGGTCTTCGACAACCTCACCGAATTGCGCATAGCGGCTCTTCGGCCCAACGATCCGGATGTTGCTGGTCACCTGCGAGGCCGTGCGCAACATGTGCTGCAGGAGAGTTTGATCGGCGAAGCCCAGGAGCGCCTTGTCCGAGCCCATGCGCGAACTGCGGCCGCCGGCAAGCACGAAGACGGTTACATCGGCCATCGGAAGATAATACAACGCGTGCCCGCGGTTCGCTGTTCGCTACTCGCTTTTCGCCAGAGAAGGCTGCCGGCCGTCGGCTTAAGGAGGAAATGATGGTTGGGAAATTTATCTATCGCGGCGAGCGGAAATCAGCCAGTATTAGGTTGGAGCTGAGAGCCAACAGCCATCTTCAGCGAACAGCGGCTTCTCTATGCGTGCGCGGGCGTGAACGTGGTGGTCTTAGGAATACAGCCGTTGATTTCGATGGCTACGATTCGGCCTGCCTGGTCCAGTTCGAGGGTTGCCGGAGCATTGAATACTGCATCGCCGTTGAGACCGGGAATCGAAATGAACACGCGGTTCTCCACGCAATTTACGGACGGATCACGCTTGAGATAGGACAAGGAATGATCGTTGCGGCAGGCCTTAGGCAGCATGAAGCACAGGTCGGCAACGTCGCCGGTTTCCGACACCGATACAGCCGCCTCAATCGAGATTCTAGACTCAATTTCATCGCCCTCAACCTCGACAGGAGGTTTGAAGCAGATGTAGTACTCGAACCCTGAGTCGGGATCAAACGCGCTTCGATCAACCTGGAATGCCATGACCGCCCTCCAAGAGGCTGGGCCACTCGGATAAGCGCATGGTAAATGAAGCGACGACCCCGCGCAAAGTTGTTAATTGAGGATCACACGATATTCTGGCTTCCGGGAACCGCCGCCGCATTGCCTTCCCGTGTTCCTCGAGCGGTTCATAGTAAGGCCTGCTCTGATATAGTTCGTGGATAGCTGTCTCGATTCGAGCATGCCCATATTCTCGCTAACCGACTTTGCGAAGGAGCAGGTCCAGGCGGTGCAGGATTATTCCCTGCTCGCCGGCCGATCCATCAGCAATCTTTTCACGCCGCCTCGCTACTTCGGCGACACGCTGATGCAGGCTGATCTCGTCGGCGTTGGATCGCTGCCTATCGTGGTCCTGACCGGCTTCTTCACCGGCGCTGTTCTGGCTCTGCAAACATCCAGCACGCTCCAGCAATTCGGTTCTCTGTCACTTACCGGACAACTGGTGTCGCTGTCGATGGTGCGCGAGCTTGGACCGGTGTTGACAGGATTGATGGTCGCCGGCCGTAACTCCAGCGGCATGGCCAGCGAACTGGGCTCCATGAAGGTTACCGAGCAGATCGACGCCATGCGCGCTATGGGTGTCGATCCCTCCAAGAAGCTGGTGACGCCGCGTGTTGTCTCGGCTGTTGTCATGCTGTTCTTCCTGAGCATCATCTCTGACCTGGTCGGACTTACCGGCGGCTTTATGATTTCGTACCTGCTGCTCGGTCTCGATGCCAATCAATACTGGACCACGGCTTATCAATCGCTGCGCTTCGGCGACGTTGTTATGGGACTTACCAAGCCCGCAATCTTCGGCTTCATCATCGCTACCATCGGCTGTTACTACGGACTGTCCGCCAAGGGCGGAACCCAGGGTGTGGGTCGCGCTACCACGCAGGCAGTGGTCGCAGCTTCGGTCCTGATCCTGGTGAGCGACTTCTTCCTTACGCGTTTGCTGATGGGATTTTTCCGGTACTGATCATGCCGATCTCCGCTACTCCAGTCGACGAACAAAAGCCGTCATCGCTTTCCGATTCGGCGCCCGTTATCCGCTTTGAAGACGTCGCCATCAGCTTCGATCATCCCGTGCTGGAAGGTGTTTCGTTCCAACTGCCGCGCGGCGAGACCAAGATCCTGATGGGAGTCTCGGGAACCGGAAAGACGCTGATCCTTAAACTGGCCTTAGGGCTGCTCAAACCCGATTCCGGACGCATCACCGTATGCGGCGAAGAAGTTACCAGCATGCGGGAACAGGACCTGTTCGAACTTCGACGCAACATCGGCATGGTTTTCCAGGAGAGCGCGCTCTTCGATTCGCTCAATGTTGAGGAGAACGTTGCCTATCGTTTGATCGAAGAGACCGGTCGTGTGACGGATGAGATTCACGCGCGCGTACTGGAGGCACTTCGCTTCGTGGAGTTGGAGCACACGGTTTTCCTGTTTCCTTCAGAGCTTTCCGGCGGCATGCGACGTCGTGTCGGCATCGCCCGTGCCATCATTACGAACCCCGAGGTCCTGCTGTATGACTCGCCCACCGGCGGACTCGATCCAGTCACTTCCAACACGATTATCGAGTTGATCGTAAAGCAGCGTGACTTGTATCAAACCAGTTCGCTGATGGTGACGCACCGTCTGCAGGATGCCTTCACCATGGCCAGCCACTACTTCGATCGAGAGCAGAACAAGATGCTGCCGGTGAGCGATGGCGCAGTGCGCGATGTTAATACGACATTTTTAATTCTGCGTGACGGCAAGGTGATTTTCGAAGGCACAGCAGCCGAGTTGCTGCGCAACAAGGATCCGTACATTCGGGAATACCTCAGTTAGTTCATCCGTGGATTCAGGCGAGCGATTTCGTACCCTCAGACTCGCCCAAATGATCAAGACCGGAGAGTGTTGGTGCTCGGCAATTTGCCTGCAGAAAATGAGTTCCGCAGTCCGGCCGCGGCCGCGACGTGACTTCTTGAGCCCAGTGCGGAAGCGCTGGGTCATCACAGCTGTTAAATGACGAGAAACCGGCTTCAGCCGGCAGCACAAAAACCTGACGTCCCTCTGGGACTCTTGCTGTCGAGTAAGCTCTCCACCCCGAGCTTCCGCTCGGGGCTGAAGAAGGCGAAAGTCAATACTTTCGGAGGAGGAGCTTTTAGTTGCTCGTCGCCGCGGCAGCCATGCGGCTCAGCATCTCTGCCCGACGCTTCTGCACGCTTGCGACGCGCTCGCGTCCCTGCGGGGTAGACTCGACCACCTGCTGCACGTTCTTGAAGAACTCAGGCGCGCCGAATTTCTTGCGGAAGTCTTCGATGACCGGCTGCAGGATGGCGTAGACGAAATACATTTCGCCCAGGGTGTCGAATGCCAGGTCGCGATTCAGCGTGCCGTGCACGATAAGCGACGCCACCATTTCCCAGTAGCCGCAAACCTGGCGCAGGTAGGCGTTCTCTTTCGACTTGAAGTCGCTCATGACCTTGACCACGTCGTCGATCGACTGCGGGTTGAAGGTCGCCATCCAGTTACGCGCTTCGCGCATGACCGACTCGCGGCGCAAATCGTACAGTTTCAAAACCAGTTCAGCATCGTGATGATTAGGCAGTGAATTGTTCATGTGATTCCTCCAGACAAACTTGGGTTCGAAGGGCCGTCATTCCGACGGCCCTTTTGATCTTGGGAATTACAGTTGTGGAAATTCAGGCTACTTCTTATGCTCGGCTTTCGCCATCTGCGCGAAGGCCTCTTTGGCGCGGCGCTCCATCTCTTCGGGAGCAACGTCTTCGACATGCTGGCCCAGCGCCCAGCGATGACCGAACGGATCGGTGATCTGGCCGTAGCGATCGCCCCAGAACTGATTGGCCAGCGGCATGGTTACGACGGCGCCCGCCTTGACCGCCCGATCGAACATAGTGTCGACATCTTCCGAGTACAGGTTCAGAACGACCGGACTGCCGCCCAGGGTCTTCGGCGAAACTGAGCCGAACGATGGGAAACTCGTCGGCCAGCATCAAGCGTCCGGTGCCGATCTTCAACTCCGCGTGCATCAGCTTGCCGTCAGGCGTGTAATGCGCATTCGCGAACCTCGGCGCCAAATGCATTCTTGTAAAACGTAATCGCCTCCGCTCCATTGCTCGACTACCAGGTGCGCGAGAATCGGAATGATGCTCGTCAGGAATGCCTTTCCTTTTCCTGCCATATTCACCTTCTTTTCATGGGAATGCCCGGCAGAGTCTCCGCCGGGCGTGATGACGTTCCTCTATTATGCTACGGCTTCGGGCTTAATCTCGCGCGAGTAGTCACATTTCACCGGTGCTTTCATCCTCGGTTTTCTTCTTCCCGCGACGCTTCGGCTGATCGGCCTCTTCTGTGTCTTTGCGCTTGCTGTTGGGACAAACCAGGAACGTCCCTGACTTCAGGTTCTTCTCCAGCAGGTACGGGCTGCCGCATTCCGGACAAGTCTCGTTGATCAGCTTGTAGGCCGAGGTGAACTTGCACTTCGGATAATTCGAGCAGCCATAGAACAGGTTGCCGCGACGCGCCTTCTTCTCTGCCAGGTCTCCGGTCTTGCACTCCGGACACTTTACGCCGATGTAGTTCTGCTTGACCCACTTGCAATCGGGATATCCGCTACAGGAGATGAACTCGCCGAAGCGCCCGTGACGCAGCAGCAGATTGCGGCCGCACTCAGGACACTTCTCGTCCAGCGGAATGTCGGGAACCTTCTTCGCCTGGTCGAGCCGGCGCGTGGTCTTGCAGTCGGGATATCCGGTGCAGGCCATGAACTGTCCAAAGCGTCCGCGCTTCAGCACCATGGGACGTCCGCAGTTCTCGCAGTACTCTTCCTGCGTGGTCTCCTGCACGTCGGCCGAATCCAGATCGGGCAGGTCGATGGGATTTTCCTTGGTGAAGGTGCAGCTCTCCGGATTGGTCTTGTCGTACGAACTGCACGCGTAGAACGATCCGTGCTTGCCCCACTTGATGACCAGCGGCGAGCCGCAGCGTTCGCACTTCTCGTCGGTGGCCTTCTCCATTCGCTTCACGTTCTCCATATGCTTTTCGGCATATTGGAGTTCCTTGGCGAACTTCTTGTAGAAGCCCTTCAGCGCGTCGGTCCAGGTCTCTTTGCCGTCCTCGATTTCGTCGAGCTCTTCTTCCAGCCGGGCGGTGTACTGCGGATCGAAGATGTCCTTGAAGTTCTCTACCAGCAGGTCGGTAACGACGAAGCCGATCTCGGTAGGAATGAACTTCCCGCCGATCTTCTGTACGTACTGCCGCTCCTGGATGGTGCTGATGATGGCCGCAGTAGGTGGAAGGACGACCGATGCCGCGCTCTTCCAGTTCCTTCACCAGCGACGCCTCGTTGAAGCGCGGAGGCGGCTCGGTGAAGTGCTGTTCCGGGCTCAGGCCCTTCAGCGTGAGCTTCTGGCCTTCTACCAGCGCGGGCAGCTTGTGCTTCAGCGCCTCATCTTCTTCGTCCTTGCTGTCCTTCGACTCTTCGTAGACCTTCAGGAAGCCTTCGAACTTCAAGACCGAGCCGGTGACGCGGAAGCGATAGCTGTCGTCGCCCGTCTTCGGCTTGGCATCGATGTCGACGGTGGTCTGATCGAAGACGCCTGGTTCATCTGCGAAGCTACGAAGCGCTGCCAGATGAGCTTGTAGACCTTGAACTCGTCTTCCTGCAGGAACTGCTGCATCTGGTCAGGAGTGACGGGCCACCGAGGTCGGGCGGATCGCTTCGTGGGCTTCCTGCGCCGCCTTCTTCGACTTGTAGGTGTTTGGCGATTCAGGCAGGAACTCCTTGCCGAAGTCTTTGCCGATGTACTCGCGCACCTCCGCCAGGGCGTCGTTCGACACCTGCGGCGAGTCGGTACGCATATAAGTAATGAGGCCGACGGTTCCCTCTTCGCCGCCGAGGTCGATGCCTTCATACAGGCGCTGGGCGATTCCCATGGCGCGCTTCACGCTGAAGCGCAGCTTGCGCGAGGCGTCCTGCTGGAACTTGCTGGTGGTAAACGGAGCCGCGGGACTGCGGCGGCGCTCGCGCTTCTCAACCGAGCGGACGCTCCAGTCGGCTTTCTCAACCGCAGCCGTAATCTTCTTGGCCTCTTCCTCGTTGGTGACCGGAGTTTTCTCGTCACCAATGCCGATGAAGCGGGCATCGAACGCCGGCGGCTTCTGGCCCCTGCAGGCTGCGCGTCGATCGTCCAGTATTCTTCCTTAACGAAGACCTTGATCTCGCGCTCACGTTCGACGATCAGGCGAAGAGCGACGGTCTGTACACGTCCGGCGGAGAGTCCGCGGCGAACCTTGTCCCAAAGCAGCGGCGAAATCTGGTACCCGACCAGCCGGTCCAGCACACGGCGCGTCTGCTGGGCGTCGACCAGGTGCATGTCGATATCGCGGGGATGCAGGAAGGCTTCCTGAACGGCGCGCTTGGTGATCTCGTTAAAGGTCACGCGGCGGATGACGACCGCATTCTTCTTGGCCTTTCTTCTTCCCGTCGACGCTGTCGCCGCCCAGTTCTTCGGCCAGGTGGGCGGCAATGGCTTCGCCTTCGCGGTCCGGATCAGGCGCCAGGTAGATAGCGTCGGCTGTCTTCGCCAGCTTTTTCAGCTTGGCGACAACCTTCTCCTTGCCGGGAATGACGACGTACTCGGTGGAGAAGTCGTTGTCCAGGTCGACGCCGAGAGACTTCTTCGGCAAGTCCTTAATGTGGCCGAGCGAGGCTTCGACCTCATAGCCCGAGCCTAGATATTTTTGGATCGTCTTCGCTTTTGCGGGCGACTCGACGATGACTAAACCTTTTGCCAATGGAACCTCAATCCTGCGGAATTACGTTATGAAGCTAGCACGGGGCGACCGTCGGCGGCAAAAGCCGCCTCGCGTGTCGGCTCTTAGCTTTTAGCTGTTCAGCTCTTAGCAAAATCGCGTGCGCAACGGCCTGTGCTTGAGCTCGCACGCACTCGCTTGTAGAACGCGGTCAACATTCTGTCATATCTCGTTAAGATCAGTCAGCTCAGAATGTTCATATTCAGCGGTGCCGAAATAACTCAAGTCCCTCGCAAGAAGTGCTTAGGTACGCAACTTCGCTCGCCGACCCCATTGCTATCTGGATAAACCGACCCATATCACCGTCGCCCCATCTGCCACAGCCTTCGGCGAGATTGGTTGGAATAGAGGCACCAGCACGGCGAATCTGACTCGTCAGTCCGAACATTTCCGTTCTGGGAAACCTTCCGTCGCTCGATAAAGGGCCAGGGTTAGCTCGTGGGACTCTCTGCCAAACCACCAGATCGCGAAAATCTCTGCATCGTTCTCCTCCTGCTTGCCGTTCTTGCTAATAGCTAAAAGCTAAGAGCTAATGGCCAGCCGCCTCCAGCGGCCTCACATCGTCCGCACGTAATACTTCCCCGGCAGCTGCCTGATGCGGCTCGCTCAGCTCCAGCTCGAACAAGGCGGTAAAGATCTCGGAGGAGGAGAGATGAGATCGCAGGCGTTCGACGATCAGATCAATGTGTGTTGACTCGTCCGCACGCAAGCAGCGCCAGAACCCTCTTTTCGCCGGGCGGCAGATCCGCCGCCTGAAATAATGATGCGGATGAGCTCTCGGTCGATTCAGGCGGCCTGCGGCGGGGTCAGGGCCAAACGGACGTCTGCGGGCAGCTCTTCCCATACATCTTCCCAAGTCGCCACGAGCGCAGCCCCCTGTTTTATCAATGTGTTAGGACCCCAGGAGAGTTTGTTGGTGACATTGCCGGGAACCGCCAGAACCTCGCGCCCCTGCTCCAGCGCGCAACGGGCGGTCACCCGGGTTCCGCTGAACTCGCCCGCCTCCAGCACCAGCACGCCGATCGACAGGCCGCTGATGATCCGGTTGCGGATGGGAAAGTTCTGCGGCGCTGGAAACGTCCCCAGCGGAAACTCGCTGACGATGGCTCCGCCGGAGTCCAGAATCTGCTCGCTGAGCTTCCGGTTCTCCTTGGGGTAGACGACGTCGATTCCTGTACCCCAGACCGCCAGCGTGCGTCCGTGGGCCGCTCAGGGCGCCCGCGATGGGCGGCCGTGTCGACGCCGCGAGCCATGCCGCTGATGATGACCAGGCCATGGGCAGCCAAATCGCATGCCAAGACGCTCGGCCATTCCCATTCCGTAAGGCGTCGGATGCCGAGTTCCGACGACCGCAATGCCATACTGACCAATGATTTCTGCGGCACCTTTGATGTAAAGCACGAGAGGAGGATCGTAGATTTCCAGGAGCCGGCTGGGGAACTCCGGGTCGCCCAGCACGAGCAGTGTCGCGCCCATCTCACGGACGCGGTCGTACTCGGCCGCAGCCAGTTCCAGCGACTTGCCCAGCGCGAGGCTCTGCGCCGCAGCAGCAGGCAGGCCGCAGGCTTCCAGTTCGGTTAGAGACGCCGCGAAGAGGCGGTCGATGCTTGCCAAAGTGTTCGACCAGCTTGCGGCCGCGACCGGCGCCGATGCCCGGCGTCTGGGAAAGCGCCAGCCATTGCAGTTTGCGTGTGAGGGCGTAGTCTTCGGCCCGGACCGGTACTTCGGCTTGCATAGGCGACTCCTCGGTCCGGCTGGGCCCAGACGAAGTCGCAGGGTAATCAGTTAAGGTGGTTACCGTCAAGGACAGCGGTCACGCGGAGCGTGAAAGCTGAGCTCACCACGGAGGACACGGAGCGCACGGAGATTAGAACAAATTATGACACGCCGCTTCTCCGTGCCTCCGTGCCTCAAGTGGTGAAACGCCATTCTGCCTGACCAGGGTACGCTCGCTGGATTTGGTAGACTCGATCTTTCATGCCAGGCCTCCGCATCTCTGCCATCTCCTTCCTGAACACTGCTCCGTTGATGTGGGATTTCGAGCATGGCGACGCCGCGCAAAGATTTCAGCATCGAGTACACGATTCCCTCCGCTTGTGCCGCTGCGCTGGCTGCCAACGAGGCCGACATCGGGATCATCCCGGCATTCACTTACGCCCAGATCCCCGGGTTGGTGATCCTTCCGAATATCGCGATTGCGTCGAAGGACCGCGTGCGCTCGATCCTGCTGGTCAGCAGGAAGCCGATCGAGGAGGTCCGAACGGTTGCGGCCGATACGTCCTCGCGGACGTCGGTCGCCCTTACGCAGGTGCTGTTCACGAAGTTCTTCGGCGGCCCGCGAGAGCTGACGCCTCATCCTCCGCAGCTGGAAGAGATGCTGCGCAAGCATGACGCTGCTCTGCTGATTGGCGATCCGGCGTTGCAGGTGCCGACCGATACCGAGTACCACCTTTACGATCTGGCGCACATCTGGCGCGAACGGACGCGGCCTGCCGTTCGTCTTTGCGGTGTGGGCGGTCCGGCTGGATGCTCTAAATCGCAAGCCTGACGGTCTGGATCTGGCGCAACGTTTTCCAGCAGTCTCGCGATCACGGGTTGGAACCGCAAAATCTGGATGTCATCGCCAAAGAGTGGGCGCCGAGGCTCGGGCTGACCGAGCGACGACATTCGCAGCTATCTCACCGAAAACATCCACTACTATCTCGACCGGGAGAATCACGCAGGGTTGAAACTGTTTTTGCAATATGCCCAGGAAATCGGGCTGATCCCCGCAGTTCCGGAGTTGCGTTTTCTCGGACCTCTCGCGTTCGGCGGAGCGCGCAAGTAACCCGCCGTAACCCCACTTTGTAACTATCGAAATGACTGGCATTGCGTGACATAATCGTCGCCCGGTGCTGGCCAATGAAAAAATGCGACATCGTCATGAAGGGTGGAATCACCTCCGGCGTCGTCTATCCGGGGGTGGTTTGCAAGCTCGCTGAACAGTACGAATTTTGTTCGATCGGCGGAACCTCGGCGGGTGCAATCGCGGCATCGCTCACCGCCGCTGCCGAATACGCGCGAAAGCGTGGGCGTAATGTTTTTGGTGAGCTCGCCAAGGTTCCCGGGTGGTTAGGAGCGAATTCCACCCAGGCTCGCGGTTCAAACCTTTTTAATCTGTTCCAGCCGCAGCCCAGGATGAGAGGGCTATTTCACGTCGCCACGGCCTTTCTTCTGCAGGGATGGTGGCGAAGGGCAGCGGCCGTTCTACGCGTGCTGTGGATTGAAACGCTGCTGGGAATCGGAATCGGCGCCGCAGTGAGACTGATTGCAGGGCCACAGCAGGGCTGGGCCTGCCTGGGCGTCTTCGCGCTTGCCTTGATGGTTGCTCTGGGCTTCATCGTGCTTTTCGGAGCTCTGGGCTTGTTGTTCCGCTTGAGTTTCCTACCGCGTTTTCACTATGGATTCTGTTTCGGATACACCAAGCCGGAGAAGAACACCCCGGTCTCGCTGGTCGAATGGCTCAATGAAAAGATGACCGCCTTCGCTGGCGATCTGGCACCGGGTGAGCCGCTGACCTTTGGACGCCTGCAGAAAGCGGGCATCACGCTCAAGATGATTACCACTTGCCTCAGCTTCGGCAGGCCCTTCACGCTGCCCTTCGACACCAACGAATTCTATTTCTCGCCCGACGAGATGCGACATTACATGCCCGCGAATGTGGTGCAGTGGATGGAAGATCATCCTCACTCCATCAAACATGACACGCGGGACAGACCGGTAGATCTGACAGGATTCAAACCACTGCCCGCCCCTGAGGACATGCCCGTGATTCTGGCAGCACGGCTCAGCTTGAGCTTTCCCTTTTTGTTTTGTGCCGTGCCGCTTTACGCCATCGACTTCAGCCGTCGCGTCAGAAAGCCTGATGATCCGCCGCGCACTAAGGAGCGAGAGCCGGGTGATGCGCTTGATCCGGGCGAACCGCTTCGGCCGGAACGTGTCTGGTTTGCCGACGGTGGCATCACCAGCAATTTCCCAATCCATCTGTTTGACGGACCGCTGCCCAGCTGGCCAACTTTTGGATTGGATCTGGCCGAGCTGCGTCCGGATCAGGATGAAAAGTCTGACCGCACCTGGATGCCGACTTCGAATCGGGGAGGTATGGCAAATCAGTGGACACGCCTGGATACGAGTTGGGGACTGGGAGCAGGCACGGCCGCGTTTTCAATGATCGATGCTGCGCGAAATTGGATGGATAACCTGCAAGCGGCTGCGCCTGGATATCGCGACAGAATCGTCCACGTCTTCCTGAATAAGGAGGAAGGCGGACTGAACCTGAATATGCCACCTGAGACCGTCACTACCCTGAGCGCCTACGGAACCAAAGCGGCCGGACACTTGATCGATCACTTCATCAACGGCACGGATGGCGGTAAGCCGACCGATATGACGTGGGACAATCAACGCTGGGTTCGATACCGATCTACTTCGACGGTACTACGGGAATTTCTGATCCATTACTCGACGGTGCTGCAGAATCCTGAGCCCGGCGATTCGAGCATCCTGGACATGATTTGCCGAGGGAACGATGAGCCGCCGAACTCCTACCGGTTCACGCAGCAGTGTGAATGCGCGCGTGAGATGACCAAGGCATTGATGGATGTGGCAGACGAAAGTAAAGATTGCAATCTGGAAAAAGGCACTCCGCATCCAGAGCCTCAACTTCTGATCAGGCCGAAATTTTAACCGACATAGGGAAGCGGGGCGAAACAGAAGCCCCGCATCCATCGGTCATGATCATTCCTAGTACGCCACGTACGGTCCCGTCCCTGCCGGAGTGCTCATCTGGTCAATTGCCGTGAAGACACTTGCGTGCCATAGAAGAACGGCAGTCCCCAATCAAATTGCACCGGTGGAGATCCGTATAGGGACCGCCCAACGTGCTCCAGGCATTGTTGCTGGTTTGGAAAAGGTTGTCGGCGTTCTCCACCGAGAAGTTGACGGCAACCGCGTTTCCCGTAGGTCTGTTGAGAGTCATTCTGGCCTTGATTGGTGGCCGTCAGATTGTCCGGCGAATTCGAAGGACAGTACCAGTCGGAGTCCTGTCCCGAACAGGTTGGGATGCCCGTGGTGCTGGTATCGAGGAAGAACAATCCGTTTGAACCGCTATCGATGAAGCTCAGATTGTAGGGCTGGCCGTTGAACGTGGTGATGATGTCGCCGAGATTGTTGGTAATGCTGTTCTCGTCCGGCACCTGGTAGATGGTGGCGTTCCCCAACCCGTTATTCGAGCTGCGTTCCGATGCCGAAGATCAGCGAGCCCGGAAACGTTCTGCGAGCCGCCGTCGGGTACCGACGGCAGTTGAATCAGCACGCCGTTGTTGTCGCGTTGCAAACATGCACCACAGGATTCGGGACCTGCTGCTGCAAGCGTCGTGTAGGTCGGATTGCAGCCGGACGACGGACAGTCGTAATACCAGTCGGGAATCTGCGCGTTCTGCCGTAGTGCAATAGCCGCCGCAGTCCTGCTGGAAGAAGCCAACACCGATAATTCCGTTGGCACCGAGGTCGCTCAACGCTGCCGCCGTCGTTGGAGCCAGTGGTCTGGCTGGAACAACTGCTGGGCACACCCGGGGATCCGTTGTCGGGAATCGTGACCTGGACCGGAACGCGATACCGGCCGTCTCACCGGCAATGTAGACGTCGGCGGTTGCAACCGGTCCCCACACATAGCCGTCGAGAAAGATCAGGCACTCGTCCAGCGGGTTGCCGCTGGAGTCGATGGCTCTGCGGAAGGGAAACAGTCAGCACGCTGGAAACAAGCCGCAAACCGGATGAGCCGGTATCGACCTGCACGTGGTCGATGGTCTGGCATTGAGTGCGTGCCTGCCCGGAACGCAGACTGTCACGGTCGTATAGGCAATGTTGGCTTCCCCAGCCCTGAGGGCCCCGAATCCACGATCAGAGGCGCGACGTTGCTGCCTGCCGTGGTGGGATTCACCGTCACGAATGCTGCTGCCTGCTTACATGGTGTTCTGCGTCGAGGTAGCCGTCACGGTTACCAGCAGACTCGTCGTCACCACCGGCGCGGTAAGCACGCCGGACGAAGAAATCGAGCCGGCGGAGGCGCTCCAGGTGACGTTAGTGCTGAAATTTCCGCTTCCCGTAACGGTCGCCGTGCATTGGCTCGTGCCTCCGGATGTAACCGTCGTGGGCGAGCAACTCACACTGACGGCGGTGATCGTCGAGTTTGAGGATCCGCCGCTGCCACCGCAGGCCGCCATCCACAGCACACCAGTCACGACCAGGAACAATCCGATTTTGCGCACCATGATTTCTCCCGTGCTAGCGAATGTCGCTGGCCTGAACGCCCTGCGGCATGAGTTGTGGAATGTACGCGACGCCGTGATAAGCCCGCACGTGACCGGTTTCATAAAGCACTAGTCCAGGAGTTTGCATCGCGACGGGAGCGCGCCGCGCAGGCGGAGATTTCTGCAGGGAACCCTGGGCGGCCTGGTCTGCCTTGCGCCTGCCGAGCCTGCTTGGCTTGCTGTAGATACGGCCCCAGCAACTGCTGCAAATTCGGAGGCGACTGCCCTTCCCAGGCAACGCCGAAAACTGCACCGCCCGGGGAAACGTACTCGCGTATCTTCCCGCCGGAGGAGGTGGTAATTTCGTGCAGCGACGTACGTACGATTGTCGACGCTGTGCAACGTGCCCTTCATGCGCGCCTGGTCCGTCAACACCGATGACGCGTTATCGCCCAGGGTGGCCCACATCGGAAACGGAAGCGCCAGAAGCAATGCAATCGCCAAAGCGCGCTCTACCAGACAGCCGTCGATGAGAAGGTTCGAACTTCATCTTCTTCCTCTTTCGCTGCTTCGTTGAGGTCGCTGGCGAGCAAATCTGCGGAATTGTCGGCGGAAACGCGTCGCAGTTATAAACTCCAATTGTGCGCCATTGTTGCGCATTGCGGAAGCGTCTGGGGACAGTGATCCAGACGCTTTCCCTCTCACTCTGAGAACGCTAGAATGAGAGGAAGGGTTGTAAGCCCCCTTTCTTCTATGTCTCTTACAAAAGCTCAAGCGCTGGACCTGTATCGTTCCGACGATCTGATTGGCATCGGCATGGAAGCCGACGCGGTACGCCGCAAGCTGCATCCGGAAGGCGTCGTCAGCTACATCATCGATCGCAACATCAATTACACCAACTTCTGCACCGAGTACTGCACCTTCTGCGCCTTCTACCGTCCCTTGAAGGGCAAGCTGGCGAAGGAAGGCTACATCCTCGACTTCGAGACGATCTACGACAAGGTGCAAGAGACGGTGGAGCTGGGCGGCACCGGAGTGCTGCTTGCAGGGTGGACTGCATCCGGACCTGAAGATCGACTGGTACGAGGCGATGCTCAGCGGTTTGAAGCAGCGCTTCCCGCAGGTACATCTGCACTGCTTCTCAGCGTCGGAGGTCATCTGCATCGCTGAGGTCAGCGGACTGAGCATTGAAGAGACGATCCGGCGCTTGCGTGCCGCTGGCCTGGATTCAATTCCCGGAGGCGGCGCGGAAATTCTCGACGACGAGGTCCGCTACAAGATTGCCCGCCTGAAGTGCCTGACCGAAGACTGGCTGAACGTTCATCGCACCGCGCACAAGCTCGGTATGCGGACTACGGCCACGATGATGTTCGGTGTCGGCGAAAATTACGAAAACCGCATCAACCATTTCCAGGCGATCTACGATCTGCAGGAAGAGACGGGCGGCTTCACGGCTTTCATTCCGTGGTCCTTCCAGCCGCAGAACACGGCGCTCGGCGGCCGAGGCTGGGACGAAGCGACCGCAGTCGAATATCTGAAGACGCTGGCAATCGCGCGCCTCTTCCTCACCAACTTCAAGAACGTGCAGTCGAGCTGGGTAACGCAGGGATTAAAGGTCTGCCAGACCGGGCTTCGCTTCGGCGGTAACGACGTAGGCTCGGTCATGATCGAGGAGAACGTTGTGCGCGCAGCCGGCGTTCGCAATTGCACTACCGAAGAAGAGCTGCGCCGCATCATTCGCGATGCGGGCTTCCGGCCGGCACAGCGGGACACGTTGTATACGAAGTTTTTCCTGAACTAATGGCTGGCTTCTAGCTCTGAGCTTTTAGCCTTCCGGCAGTATCGCCCGAACATTGCCTAACTGCTTCGGCGTTGGCCTGACTGCTTGAAACATTGCCTGACTGCTTGAGCGTTGGCTTGCGAAAACTACTTCCATTGATTGTCATCCTGAGCGAAGTGAGTAGGCGCAGCCGACGAACGTAGTCGAAGGACCTGCTGTCCTTCCCTTGTCGTCCACGCACAACATCAGGTCCCTCCACTCCGCTGCGCTCCGGTCGGAATGACAACTATGTGGAGAGGACGCTGGTTCCCGCGAATGGCCAGTCAACGGTCTGCGTGTGGCGAATAGCGGAAGAGCGAGCAGCGAAAAGCGTTCCCTACCGCAGACGTCCCCATCTTATCCACCGGCCAATATCCAAACACTGCTTTGCCGTAGATGAAATCCTCGTCCACGGTGCCAAAGTCACGACTGTCGTTCGACAGGTTGCGGTGGTCGCCGAGCACAAAGTAGCTGTGTGGCGGAACAATCGTCTCCGGATAAGAGCGGACGTCCTCATACATGCGTGGGACGTAATCCTCGCTCATCCGGCGTCCGTTGACATAAACCACGCCGGCATCAATGCGCACGCGGTCTCCGGCGACGGCGATGACGCGCTTGATGTAGCTCTTGGAGGGATCGCGGGGATAGCGAAAGACGATGACATCGCCGCGCTCGATGGGTTCCAACTTGTAGACGAACTTGTTGATGAACACGCGCTCCTGGTCCTGGAGCGTGGGCATCATGCTGGTGCCTTCGACTTTAACCGGCTGATACAGGAAGACGATGAAGAACGCCGAGACAGCGAGCGAAATAATGACATCGCGCAGCCAGCCGGCTACCACCGGCCGTCGGGTAGAGGCCCGGGCGCCAGTCGCCGTGGGGACGGGAGAATCTGCTGGCTTCGTTTGAGTGTCGAGCTATCTGAACTCTGTTGCCCGGGAACCGAACTCATATCAATGTGTTAGACGACGAGCTTTCAATTATAGTTTCGCAGGCTCCAGCTACGAAGCCGAATCCGCGGGCTAAAACCCGCTTTCTTGCTAACGGCCGACAAACGCCTCCAATTTGTCCAGTTCGTGGCTGGCCAATTCCATAAAATGCTGCGCGCGATCGGTATCCATGCCGTCGAGTGCCTGCTTGGCCTTAGCCTAGATCGTTGCGCATGTTGGCGCGCGACGCCACAATATCGCCTCTCAGGCCCAGGCCGCTCTGATGCATGGATTGCTCGAGGCCCGCAATGCTGCTCTCGACTGCGGCGGCGCGAGCTGTCCAGTTGGTCCGCCTGCTTCTCCAGGTCGTCCATAAGTTTCTTCTGGGCAGCAATCTCTTCCGGCGACGGTCCATTGTCGACTGGCTCGAGCATTGGGCGGAGGCGGCGCGGCGCCCTTACGCGGCTGAGGCGCGGGGCTTCCCATGGCGGAATTGACCGGCGTTGCGAGCGCGGCGCCGTTCGGCCCTGCATCCGGTGTTGCAGCATTCGGCGATGCCGGAGGCTGGGCGACGTCAGAGGTCGCGGGCGGAGCCGGCCTGGCGGCCGTGGTGGTGGAGGTCGGCATCGAACCTTCCACGGCGGCATTCTGTTTGTGCGTCCGGTAGACCTGAGTGCCACCGAATAGCGCAACCAGCACAACAATGGCAACCACCACGATCCATCCGACGTGCCGTCCGCCCCGGGCCGGGAGCGGCGTCGGAACGTATAGCGCTGCCGACGGCGTGGCTGCCGCTACTGGCGTGGGAGTGTGGGTGGTCGTTGACATCGCCGGAGGCGGTGTAACTGAGGGTTGCGGAGTGGCCGCAGCTGCCGCGGCCACCGCCACCGGTGCGCCCACTTGCGATAACGCGTTGCGGAAAGCGTCAGCGGTCTGAAAGCGTTGCGCCGGATCTTTGGCCACCGCCATCATGATGATGTCGCTCAGTCCCTTTGGAACCGAGGGCAGCACCTCCATAGGCGGTCTTGGGATCTCTTTGACGTGAGCTTCCATCACGGAATAGCTGCTGGTGGCGCTGAACATCCGGTGTCCGGTGACCATCTCGTACATGGACACGCCGATGGAGTACAGGTCCGAGCGCGCGTCGGTGGGCTCAGATTTCACCTGTTCCGGCGACATGTAGTCGAGCGAGCCCATGGTGGTGCCGGTGACGGTCATGCCTAGATCTGTGGTGGAGCGCGCGATGCCGAAGTCCATCAGCTTCACCACGCCTTGCGGCGTCAGCATCATGTTGGCCGGCTTGATGTCGCGATGAATGATTCCCTTGCCGTGCGCATAGCTGAGGGCCGCCAGCACCTGGGAGATGTAATTCAGTGTATCGGCGGTGGAGAAGGCGCCGAACTCCAGGCGCTGCGCCAGCGTGTCGCCCTCCACGTATTCCATGATCATTACCAGCTGATTGTCAGCCGTGAATGCTGTGCGGAGCTGGGCGATGTTGGGATGCTCAAGACTTGCCAGCACCTTGATCTCCCGCATGAAGCGATTGGCCAGGTCGCCTTGCTGCACCAGGTCAGGCAGCAGGACCTTCATGGCCTCGATAACGGTCGGAGATCACGTTGCGGACCAGATAAACCTGGCCCATGCCTCCATGGCCAAGCTCCCGTACGATTTCATAATCCCCAAGCCGCTTATGTTGTTCGGTCATCAATAGTCTCCTCGCAGAGTCTGGCAAAAGTGGTGGGGAATTTACGATTCGGCAGACAAACTTCGATATATGAAAAGATGGCGCTCTTTTCAAATTCCCAAGGTCATTCCGCGTCATTATGCGCTGCACCTAGGCCAGAATCAAGCCTCAGCTTGGCTAAATCCCGGCATCCGCGACACAGCAAAGGCGATACCAGGGCGCTGGAGTTTGGGAGCTGCTGCCTTTCTCCGATACAATGCAACGCAAGGGTTTTTCCTCCATGCACAAATCTGCTCTGCTCATTTTCGTCGGGTTGGTGACCGTTGTCTGCTTCGCGCAAGGCGATCACGTTCCCGCTTATAACAAAGGCCCGGTGAAGCCGGGTGAGGCCCAGATTCTGCCCAAGGATCAATTGTGGGGCGAGTCGTTCCAGTACCCGTATCAGATCCGCGCTTATGAGCTGGCGGCTAAGATCCCCGACGTGCTGAACCAGATGCCTTGCTACTGTTACTGCGAGCGCATTGGACATAACAGCGCGCACAGCTGCTTCGAATCGACGCATGGCGCGCATTGCGGAATCTGTATGAAGGAAGTCTTCTACGCTTACGAACAGACCAAGCTGAAGAAGACTCCTGCGCAAATCAGGGCGGGCATCGTCAACGGCGATTGGAAATCCATCGACCTGGAGACTGCGGCCAAGAACTGATTGAGCTGCCTTCCTACCGCTCTTTCAGGGTACGGGTTGACGAGTTCCTGAGTTGCGGGTATAACTCAGCCCAATGCCCTGCGCGCGAATTCGGTTCTCCCCAGCCTGCGGCGGTTCCGAGCTATGGCACGACCCGAGGGAAGCTTGCCCTGATGAATAAAAAATCTACAGAAAACGTTAAGGAAAGTGAATTCCAAGTCCAACAAAGCAAAGGGATTGCACGCCTCGTCAGCAACCCCGGAAGACAAAGGTAGAGGGGCCAAGCCGATGAAGGTAAGTGACGATCCGCGTTTCACCCAGGCGGTTCAGAATTACGAAGCTGGGTTGAAGGCGCTCCAGATCCACAAATACGACAAGGCGAAGTCTTACTTTGAGAAGGTTCTGGCTGGCCCCAGCCCGGAGTTGGCGGACCGGGCTTCCGTGCACCTGAGCAGCTGCAATCAGCAGATGAACCGCGCGTCGAACAACTTCAAGACGCCGGAGGAGCAGTTCGACTATGCCGTCTCGTTGATGAATATGGGCGACTACGTGACCGCTCGCGAGAACTTCGATCTGCTCACGCAGAAATTTCCCAAGCTCGACTTCATCTGGTACGGCACCGCCGCATTGAATTGCCTGACAGGACGATTTCCTGAGGCGATCAGCAATTTGAACGAGGCGATCCGCCTCAACCCGTCGAATCGCTATCAGGCGCGCAACGACTCGGACTTCAAGAATCTGGCGGACGATCCAAGATTTACCGAGTTGCTCTATCCCGATACAAGCGCCGACGTACCGAGCGAACCGGACAAGTGGCGTTACTAGCCGCGAGCCATCGAATTAACCATGCCGGGCGATTCCATCTCCGCCAACACGCGGGCCGTCAAAGCTGTGGCAATGGGTGGAGGCACCGGGCTGTCCACGCTACTGCACGGACTCAAGCACTACGTCTTTGCGCCGGGTGAGGCGGTACCGGCCGACGTTCCCTGCATCTCCGACCTGTCCGCCATCGTGACGGTCAGCGACGACGGCGGATCCAGTGGCCGGCTTCGCAAAGAGTTAAACCTTCCCGCGCCCGGCGACATACGCAACTGCATCGTCGCGTTGTCGGAAGAAGAGGCACTGCTCTCGCGCCTGTTTCAATATCGCTTCCCTCCCGGCGAAGGACTTGGCGGACACAGCTTCGGCAATCTGTTCCTTTCGGCTATGAGCGCCATCACCAAGGACTTCAGCCAGGCGGTCGAGGCTTCCTCCGCGATCCTGGCGACGCGCGGACACATCTATCCAGCCACCACCAGCAATGCGCAACTGTACGCGATCATGGACGACGGGTCGTTCGTCCGCGGCGAGACCAACATCACGGCCAGCGATCGTCGCATCGTCGAACTGCGGATGGCTCCGGCGAATGCGAAGCCGCTGCCAAAGACGCTGGAGGCCATCGAGAACGCCGACCTGATTACGATTGGGCCGGGTTCGCTGTTTCACCAGCCTGGTGCCGAATCTGCTGGTGCGCGATGTGTCAAAGGCCATCGCCGAATCTCGCGCCGTGAAGGTTTTCGTCTGCAATCTGATGACGCAGGCCAACGAGAGTCTGGACCTGACGGCCTCGGATCATATCCGCGCGCTTTACAAGCACGCGCGTCATGAATTTTTCGATTATGCGCTGGTCAATCGGACGCCCGCATCTCCGGAGCTGGCGGCGAAATATGCGGAGAAACGGCAGTCGCAGATCGAACCGGACGTGGAGCAAATCAATGCGCTGGGCGTGAAGCCGGTGCTTGGCGAATACATGACGGAAGAGGTTCACCCCACTGAAGGCCTGATCGCCCGCCATGATACCTATCGCGTCGCCCAGGATCTTTTGCGGCTTGATGATGGAGCTTCGCGATTCGCCGGTGAACGCTGTTCATCAGCCGTAACCTGGCGAAGACGTATTCACTACGGAGGCGCGGAGATTTGCTTTCTTGGAAGTCGCAAGCATCTGCGGGCGTCACCTTCCACGAGACACTGCAGGAGAGCTTTCACCTCCAACCTCCAAGTAGCAAGTAACGGTACAATCTAAGTTCATCGAGATGCGCGGCTGGTGCGAGGCAGATTAAGCTCCGTGCCTCTGCCTCGGTGGTGAATTAAGTTTTGTAAGCATCCACACTCCATGCCAGAGACCTCCTCCTCATTCGCCATCGCCATTCTCGCCGCCGGTAAAGGCACGCGGCTGAAGTCGCGCCGACCCAAAGTGCTGCACGAGATCGGCGGCAAGCCTTTGCTGGCCCACGTGGTCGCGGCGGCTGCCAAAGTCGTGCCTGCGCAGAACATCTTCGCCATCATCGGGCATGAAGCCGACGCAGTGCGCATGGCCATGGCGTCCTCCGGCATTGGCTTCGTCCTGCAGCGGGAACAGCGCGGAACGGGGCACGCCATGATGGAGGCGGCCGAGGCGCTTGAAGGGCTTCGACCACGTGCTGGTGCTGTCGGGTGACGTACCCGCTGATCACTCGGGAGACAATCGCGCGGGTTCGGGATTTCCATCTCAGCAAGGCAAGCTGCCATGACCATCCTCACGGCTGAACCTGCCGATCCGACAGGTTACGGCCGTATCTTCCGCAAGACAGCTGCTGGCGTTGAAACCGATGAGGTCGAGCGAATCGTCGAGCAGAAAGCTTTACGTGGTGAGGAGACTGAACAACGCGAGATCAATTCCGGCATCTACGCCTTTGCTACCGGACCGCTGTACAGCGCAGATCGGAAAGATAGGCACCGACAATGCACATGGCGAGTACTACCTGACCGACGTCGCGGCGCTACTGGGCAAGGTCGGAGCCAGAGTGCTGTGCACTGCGCGCCGACGATTCGAACGAGGTCCTCGGGGTCAACACGCGGATGGAACTGGCAGAACTCGACGCCCAGCTGCGCGCTAAGAAGGCCCGCGAATTGATGCTGGCCGGCACCACGATCTTTCGCCCCGAAACTTGCGACATCGACGCCGATGTTGAGGTGGGAACGGACACCGTGATCGAACCATTCGTGCAGCTCATCGGCAAAACGAAGATTGGTTCGGATTGCCGCATCCGGTCGTACTCGGTGATCACCAACTGCGAAATCGGCGATAAGGTTCTCATCCGTCCGGGCTGCATGCTCGAGGATTCGATTGTGCGCGACGGGGCGGAACTGGGCCCTTACTCGCATTTGCGACCAGGTAGTGATATTGGAGAGGGAGCGCACGTCGGCAATTTTGTTGAGACCAAGAAGACACGCCTGGGCAAGAAATCCAAAGCCAATCACCTGACGTATCTTGGCGATGCCGAAATCGGAGAGGGTGTGAATGTCGGCGCCGGCACCATTACCTGCAACTACGACGGGCTGAATAAGACCAAAACGATTATCGACGATGGGGCTTTTATCGGCAGCGATACGACCCTGGTCGCTCCGGTGCGCGTGGGACGGAACTCCTACGTTGCCGCCGCTACGACTGTCACTGAGGACGTTCCGGAAGATGCCTTGGCGATCAGCAGGGTGCCGCAAGCCAATAAAAAAGACTGGGTAAAGGACCGCCGCGCTCGTTTGAAAAAGCAGAAATAACGCCCGGTACATTCTTCAGCTCTCAAATTTGCGCCGCGCATTCCGATTTTCGCCCATCCGGCTCTGGTTTTCCGACATCCTACCTTCTTTAAGGAGTTGTGATGGCGGACAAAAGCAGGCAGAGTAATCCCAACCTTACGGCGACAGACCACAATTTAGGCTCGCATCCGGAGGGCATCAACCCTTCTGCGCCCTCTGTCGGTACGGCAGGCTGGGGGACGACCAGCGACGAGCGCGACGCAGTCTCCTCCAAGGATCCGGATGCCACTCGTGCGGGTCAGATGAAGGGCAACTTGGGCGATGACATGACAAGCGCATCGCAACGGATGAGCGACGAAGCGACAACCAACAAACGGCGCTCGGAGGATTCCAAAGACGATCAGCGCCGATCTGTCGAGTCGCACCAGCGGGAGCAGCCACTCGATGAATACAAGTCAGGCAGGAATGCACCATACCTTCCGCTGCGCCGATGCTGGAAATGCCAATTGCTCCTGGGAAACCGCCGGACGCACGGAAGATGAGGTGATGCAGAATGTTGTGGAGCACGCCCGCAAGGATCATGGCATGACCGACTGGACAGATGCGATGCACGACCGCGCACGTGGCGCGATTCGGCATGACCGGGCCGCCGCCTGACGACCGATCTCTGCGCCGAGACGGATTTTCATCCGCCCGTTCGCTGATCCGACTGTCTAGTTCATCACCAAATGAAAAGGGGAGGCCGTAAGCCTCCCCGATTCTGTTCAGTCTTCGGAACTATTGATTACTCAGCTTGAGAAGCAGACTTGCTCGAACGTTTCACGGTGATCGAGTTTCCGAGCTTGAAGGTAACGACCGATTCTGCCGGAATCTGCAGGTCTTTGTTACCCGTGAAGGCTGCTCCCGCCGTGCCCGCGCCAGCACCGACCAGACCGCCAATCAAGGCGCCCTTACCACCACCCGCCAGTCCGCCGATGAGGGCACCGGCGCCAGTGCCGCCTCCAGCCATAACGGCTGTCCGCTTGCCTTTGCCCTTTACAGTTTGCGTGTAGGTCGAACTTTCGATGGAAGTCGGCACGCCGTGAACGTTGATCGAAGTCAGGGCAACGGATAGCGTGCCTTCGCCTTTGAAACGTCCAGGAGATTTGGATTGGACCACGGTTCCGGCTACACCGGCGCCGGACGGAATTGCCACGACGCCATCCACAGCGACAGAGTGAGCCAAAGTTCCGGTGAAAGAATCTCCATCGTGCGCAGTCTTAGTGTCAATGGTGTTACCCATACGAACGACCAGACTGGCGCCAGCCGGAACAACCAGTGGCGGCGGTGGAGGTGGAGGCGGGGGCGGAGTTGGAGCCATCTGTTGAGCTGGCGCCTGAGCCATCTGCTGCTGACCCTGCTGCCCCGGAGCTGACTGGCCCTGGCCGTTATCCGCCGCCTGCGGCTGGTTCTGCGCCATCGAATTGTCGGCTGCCGCCGGTTGATTCTGACTCTGACTCGGTTGCTTATTGCATGCTGTGAAAGCTGATGCCAAAACTACGCTGAGCACGAGCGCTGACATTCGCGAACGCATAAACTCCCCTTTCGTTGTGATGGCGGACCCGAATGCGTTCAGCCACCCACTTCGTGAGTCGATTCGAATATGCCGGTTTTGCCGGCTAAACACAATGTTCTGCGAGCAATGCTACAGGCAAGTGCATTGTCGTGTGCTGGAAAACAACTGCTAAATTGTAACGCGTTTATCGCATTCTGATGGCTGCTTATTGAGCTTCCCCGGCCGCAGTCGATTCCGCTTGGAGATCCGAGGCCCTCAGTTTCTGACGCGCCGTCGCGCTTCGCAGGCCCAACCAGCCGAGCACTCCTGCAACTACAGAAGCCGCCAAAACAGCTGCTTTGGCTTCCATCAAATGAATGGGATCGTCGAACGCCAGCGAGCTGATGAAGATTGAGACCGTGAAACCGATGCCCGCCAGCAAACCAACGGCATTGAGTTGCTTCCAGCTAACGTCATGGGGCACTTGCGCCCAACCGGCTCGCACCGCAGCTTTGGCAGAAACCGATGATGCCCAGGGGCTTGCCTACCACCAGCCCAATCACAATTCCCCAGGCGATACGGCTGGTGAGTAGATCCTTCCAGGCTCCCGCCGGAAAAACTTACGCCGGCATTTGCCAGCGCGAACAGCGGCAACACCAGAAACGACACCCAGTCATTCAACTGCCGGGTCAGTCTCTCGGAGGTGGATTCGGTGCTGCTGAGCAAGGCATCAAAGCGACCCAGTAGACTTCTTAGCGCCCGGCAAGTCATCCACGGCCATGGCATCGCGGAAGTTTCTTGCCATGCCGGTAGCGATGTCCTGGAAGTCTTCGAGCGACAGTGCCGCCGTAGTCGGCACCATAAATCCCAGAATCACTCCGGCGATGGTGGCGTGAATTCCCGAACGCAGGATCGCGACCCAGAAGCCGACTCCCAGCACGAAATACAAAATCGGACGCGAGATGCCCAAGCTTCAACAGCAAGTAGATCAGCCGCCAGGATCACGATCCCGACGAAGAGCGCGGCGCGATCGAGCGAGCCGCTATAGAAAACCGCGATGACAATGATGGCGCCGATATCGTCGGCGATTGCCAGCGACAAGCAGAAACACCTTCAGGTCGGATGGAATTCCCTTCACCATTCCCAATACACCGAGGGAGAAGGCAATGTCAGTCGCCATCGGCACGCCCCAGCCATGCTGTCCCGGCTGGCGGAAGTTGATCGCAACAAACAGGAGCGCGGGAACGATCATTCCGCCCAACGCTCCAAAGATCGGTAGCGCGGCGCGCCTGACGTCCGCTAATTCGCCATGGACGATCTCGTGCTTGATCTCCATGCCGACCAGGAAGAAGAAAATCGCCATCAACGCGTCGTTGATCCAGGCGTGTACGGGCAGCTGCAATCCGGAGAGGGTCAGCTCCATCTCCCAAACGTGATGATAGGAGTTCTGCCACGGTGAGTTCGCCCAGATCAGCGCGATGATGGCGGCGGCTAGCAATGACGAAACTGCTGATGCCCTGAATGTGAATGAATTGCTGGATGGGCAACACGAACGCGCGGGTCACTAACGACTCGCGCAGCTTGACCTGAAGTGCTCCGTACGTGCGAGGTGGGATACCCATGGCGGTAGGCCGCTACTCTCAATTACTTTCGGCGCTAATCATTCAACTCATTCGGCGCGCTATAGTCAACGCCTAACCGTTCGGCATTGGCAACCCGAAATCCCTCGGCTATGCTGAAAGACTCCATGTACGCCTCGATTCGCAATGTACTGTTAATTTTTGCAGCGCTGCTTCCAATCGTGAATCCGCTGGGCATGGCGCCGATCTTCGCCGAAATGACCTTGGGATATCCGGAGAAGGTGCGGCGCACGGTGGCCTTGCGTGTGGCGGTCAACGGCGCAGCCCTGCTGGTGGCCTCGTTGTTTATCGGCGGGTACATCCTGCAGTTCTTTGGAATTAGCCTGGCTGCCGTGCAGATCGGCGGAGGCTTGGTAGTGACTTACGCCGGCTGGACGATCCTGAACCGCAAAAGCGACATGAGCGAACGCGTGGTGGAATCCGATACCGACACTCACGAGATCTACTCGCTGGCCTTTTACCCGCTTACCATGCCCCTCACCGTGGGACCGGGTTCGATCGCGGTGGCGCTTACGCTGGGCAGCAATTTGCACGAAGAGCGCCATCTGCAATTGATCGTCAACGCTCTTACCGCAGTCATTGGAATCGCTCTGATCGGAATAACGATCTTCTTGTGTTACTGGTTCTCTGAACGTCTGCAACAATTTCTTGGCCCAACCGGAACCAGCATCCTGATAAGACTGTCGGCTTTCCTGGTGCTCTGTATCGGCATTCAGATCATGTTCAACGGGCTGGAAGATTTCTACGAGATCCTGCGGCGCGCAGCAGGCTAAAAGAACAAAAGCGATCAGAATCCTGATCGCCTCACAACGGACTCCACTTTGGACTAGTGAACGAGGTGCTCGAGCGCCTGATGCACCAGCGCAAGACTGCCGGGCCAGATGATCATGACCGCGACGGCGGTGCCGGTAAGGGCCATAACGCTACTGAGGAATGCCACTACCTCACGCACGGGCTTCTCGGGCTTAGGCTGCGGCCGCAGCAGCCGATCGACGCGTTCCGAGAGTTCCTGGCTGCCACCCACCAGCGAGCACGAAAGATAGCCCAAGACGCGGCTTCGAACCCATTTTTGCGACTGTAACCAGGGCTGACGCCAAGGAGAGCGCGCGCTGCGGGTCTCCGGCACTGGCTTGATCGTCGGCGGCCCATTCGGTGAATTTTGACCAGCCGCGATCCAGACTTCTGAATGTCGGCAGGAAGGGCAAAGCCTCAGGAGCAAGCAGAATCAGGAAGCGCTTCAGGTTGTCGCCCGACTCACAGTGAGCACGCTCGTGGCTCAAAGCAGTCTCGCGTTGCTCAGCAGAGAGGCCTCGCATCACCCGCTTCGAAATCAGAAGCTGAGGACGCAGAACACCGGCAACGGCTAATACCGGCGTCTTGTCAGCAAGCAACAGCGCAGGGGAATCCGCACCGCGGACATTCACCTTACGGCCGTGCCGTTCGCACTCGTGCAGATAGCGGTTGGTGCCACGCACGGCTCCAGTCACCCGCAGCAGAGAAAGACACCAGATCGCAACTCCCAGGACAGCCATGAGGACACAGAAGAAGCCGACTTTCTCGCCGGTGGCTTCCGGCTCGAGCCACAAGTAGCTGGGAATGCAGAAAGCCAGAACAGCGAACAGCGTCAATACTAACGGTGACATGCGTAGTGCAAACAGGAAGCGAGCAGCCGAACTCGGCTTCATATGCTCGGCAATCCGCATAGCTGTGTTCGCGCTCAAACGCGCGGCCACTGCCAGCGCCAGATGGATCATGAAGAACGAAGCGCAGCAGAGGCACAACAGCTTTAAGGTGTACGGAAGGTTCATTTTTCGGAGGCCTTCAGAAGCTCCCGGCGTTTGTTCCGGATTTTTTCTTCCAGTTCGTCCAACAGCATCGCATCGTGTTGGCCGACGGCGTCCACTAAGGAAGAAAGCAGCAGGTCCCGTGAGGGTTGCGGACCGGCCAGGAAGCCAGCCACCAGATCGCCCGCACGTCTGCGTTCCCAATCCTGACTGGTCAGACGTGGAGAATAGACAAAAGCCCGCTCCGACTTATGGCGATCCAGAAGCCCCTTTTTGAAGAGGCGGTCGAGCGTGGTCATGACGGTGGTGTAAGCCAGTTTGCTATCCAGCTTCTCCACCACGTCCCGTACGCTGCTTTCACCGCTGCCCCAGACCACTTCCATGACCTGAATTTCGAGCGGTCCCAGCATAAGTCGCTGGCCCAAATGCGTTGATGAAGTCCTGATCAAGGCAAAAATCCTCGTGCCGACAGCGTATGGCCCGTGTCTTCGTTTGTCAATGCAAACTCCGCCAGTCGCAACGGCAAGATTTCTGTTCGGACGTGAACAATTACCAAGTGTAGTACTGGCTGATCCGTGGAGCCGCCGCGACCAAGTCGGTCCCAGTCCCACGTGGGCAAGCGAGCCAGGCGACCGTCGAAACAGCGGGATGGCCGCCGAAGCCCTGTCGAGTTTCGCAACTAATAATATTTACTACGTGATTAATAGTTGCAGCACGGTGGTCTCTGTGTTAAAAACCTAGAACCTGCCAAAGGCGCTGCGTCGACTTTCACAAAGCTCTTAAGGATACGTTGCAGTCCGTTCCAATCAAACATCAACCACCACAATTGCTGTTGCGAACGCTCTCCGGGCTCGCTTCCAGTCGAAGCGAAGCCGCGGGGGAGGATGGAAAAAGGAGAATGGGAACAATGAGGAGAAGGACAATGACGGGGCTGACGCTGGTTGCGATGGGATGTCTCATCGCATGCTCGCTGCCGGCTACCGCGCAGGAAAACAACACCTACGTACAACATGCAACGCGCTTTGCCATTTCGCCGCCGTTGCGCGACTTGGCAACGACCAACCAGGCGCCGTTATACGGTCTCCATCTGGCGAACCCGGTCCGCCGGGTTCCTAAGAGGCCTGTCGGTCCGATGGTTGATCGGGTTGAACAGAGCAGCGTAGCCTCTCCTTCCGCTGCCTACACTGTTGGCGCCAGCATTCTGGGAGTCGGCAACGGATTCCCGAACTATAGCGTTCCGGATGCCCCGCCCGACACCAACATGGCAGTCGGCGACACCCAGATCGTTCAGTGGGTCAACGTCTCTTACACTGTCTGCCAGAAGACCTCTCCCTACACTTGCGGCCCCGCGATTGAAGGCAACGCATTGTGGAGTTCCTTGGGAGGCCTGTGTGCGAACGACAACGATGGCGACATCATCGCGCAGTGGGACGTTGCCGCTCATCGCTGGCTGCTGACGCAGAACGTGTTCTCGTCTCCGTATGCCGTTTGCGTTGCCATCTCGACCAGCAGCGACGCGAATGGTAGCTACTTCCTATATCAGTTCCCGGTGCTAGCCTCAGGGTTCCCGGATTACCCCAAGTGGGGCATCTGGACCAACAACTACGGCGAAGCCTGGAACAATTTTGGCCCCGGAGGCAGCGGCTTCCAAGGCCCGGTGCTCTGCGCCTATAACCGCACCAAGCTGTTGGCTGGCGATCACTCGGCTGAGCAGATTTGCCACCAGTACTCCAACACCGAAGACAGCATCCTGCCGGCCGACCGTGACTCCATTGTTGCGCCTCCCGCTGGACAAGATCAATTCGCCATCGGCAGCGTAGGCGATGTGGATACTTCTCACCTTTCGCTCTATTCCGTTCACATCAACAACCTTAACGACTGGAGCCAGGGCGCAACCTTCACTGGCGACCACAACTCGCAGCTGCTGACCATCGCCAGCTTCACCCCGGCCTGCAACGGCAACTTCGGTGGCGCCTGCGTTCCGCAGAAGGGCATTTCCGACAAGGTGGATTCCCTCGGCGATCGCTTGATGTACCGCTTTGCTTACTGGGAAGACCAGCCTTTGGCTAACGTCCATGCGACCCCTCCGTTGCCGGCTCCGGCTCAGCACTGGTTGGTCGACTTTGACGTCACGGCCTCTGGCGGCCAGATGGGCGTCCGTTGGATGGAAATCACTGCTCCCATTCGTACGGTCCAGCCCAGTTCCCTGAACGTATTCCAGCAAGGCACCTATGCTCCGGATGGAGTGTGGCGCTGGATGGGTTCCATCGCTCGGGATAAGGTCGGCGACATTCTGGTCGGCTATAGCAAGTCCTGCGGCGACACCTGTTCTGGTGGCACAGCGACCTATCCTTCCATCTACCTTGCCGGACGGCAGGTCAACGATCCTCTCGGCCTCGGCAACCTCCAGTCCGAAGTATCGTTGGTCGACGGCACCGGTTCGCAGCCTTCCACCGCTAATCGTTGGGGCGATTACAGCTCGATGCGTATCGACACCAACGACGGCATGAACGGTTGCACCTTCTGGTACTCGACCGAATACTACATGGTCACCGCGCAGTTCGACTGGAGCACTCGCATCGGTTCGGCGAAGTTCTCCAACTGCAACTAACGCGAGACTGAAAACGCTGTAAAAACTTTGGGCATCCTCACTGAGGATGCCCAAACTATTTGCCCACGCCCTGAATAACCGCCTACTGACTCCGACGCTCCGCAAGGTTGTCGAATACGCGATGCGCGATTCGGGTCGCTCGCCGCCGTTCCATCGGCTGGCACACGTGACGCACCTCCAGGTGAGTAAGATCCATCTCACGATAGGCGCGAGCCACAGTGAGGTAACAGAGCTTGCAAATCGAGTCTAGCGTGCCATCGTAGTTGCGACGGTGCGCGTAATGTTCAGCAATTTGGACGTCGGTCGACATTGTCTTCGCCACTCTTCAACATCCACCCCGGAGGCATAAATGCGCCCCCGATTTCTCTAACTTTACCTCGAAAGCACGAATTCGCAAAGCATGGCCTGTGAGAGTTCCGGGCGGTCCAATTTGTCGCAACGGTAGCGGATCCGCTCCAACCCACTGCACCGGGCATGATGGGGCGGCGCTGGTGACGCTTGGCGCTCCCTCCAAGACTTAGCAAAGTGGATTGCGCCTGCACATGACAGATCAAGTCCCTGACAGCAGACATGACACTATAGCGACCCTTGAACTGAAGACCGCCGCATCCGTCGCGTAGGCCTTCTATCTCACAGGCGGCACGTAAACGATGTAGCGTGCGAAGAGCCAGCATAGAAAAAAGACAATGGGTACGTGCAGCATCATTTGCAAAACGGTGTAGCCGACCAGATCTCTGGCCTTCAGCTTGAGCAACCCGAGCAGCGGCAGCATCCAGAACGGATTCACCAAGTTCGGCAGCGCCTCCGCGGCATTGTAAATCTGAACCACCCACCCGAGATGCACCTGGTGCAGGTTGGCGGCCTGCAAAACGTAAGGCGCCTCGATGATCCACTTGCTGCCACCGGAAGGAACGAATGTTCCCAGTACCGCTGAGTACAGCGCGACCAGCAGTGGATATGTGCCATGGGTCGTGAAGCGAGTAAATAAACCAGCCAGCCAAGCTTCGATACCCGTGCCCACGATCATTCCGAAGATCACAGCGTAAAACGGAAACTGGATGAGCACGCCGCTGGTGGCGGGCACAGCTTCTGCAACCGCGCGCACAAACCTTCGTGGCCTCCAGTGCAGGAGCAAACCTGCGGTAATGAAAATCAGATTGTAGGTGTTCAGGTCGAGCGCCGCCAAGGCGCCCTGCGGCGAATTCCGAAACAGTTCGATGAGATACCACAGGACAAGAGCCGAAACGAATACAGTCAGCAGCGGGCTGTACTCCAACCACTCGCCGGGTCTGGTTCGAGGCTCATCGATGCGACTGACGCTCTCAACGGAAATCCCAAAATCCTCCGCGGTGCGCGCCTTTGCAGTCGAAGGAGCCGAGAAGTACGCGACGGCGACGGAAACCAGGATTATTACCCCCGCCATTACGATGCTCTCCCACAAAAAAATAGTCTGACGTAGTGGGATGACGCCGGACACCGCCAATAATGCAGGTGGAATCGCACTTCGAGTGGCCATCAGCATGGCTGCCGACGACGAAAGGCCCAGCGCCCAAGTCGCTCCAAGGCCCAGGTAGGAGGCAGCTCCGGCCGCCCGGTAGTCCATGCCCTTCACGTGACGAGCCATTTCGCGCGTCAGTAATCCGCTGAAGATGAGGCTTAGACCCCAGGAGATCAGCGAAGTCAGCATCGAGAAGAGCGCGATAGTCGCGATTGCTCCGCGTCCCGTCCTGGGTAACCGCGCCAGGGCAACGATCACGCGATTAACCGCGGGAGTGGTCGCGACCACGTATCCGCCGATAATTACCATCACCATCTGCATGGTGAATGGAACCAGCGTCCAGAAATTCTTTATTCCCTGAATTGCGAGTGTGCTCGCTGATTCCCGCAAGCATAGTCCGGTGATGAAAACGAAAAGGATTCCCAATAACGCAAATACCAGGGGATCCGGAAACCAGCGTTCACTCCACGTCGCCAGCGCCAGCCCCAATCGTGCAAGTCCTGCTTCCCTCTCGGCCGTCGCAGCCTCAGGTTTTCGCATGTTGCTTGAAACTATAAAGAGTGACGATTGAATTGAGCGAGGGAAATCGCCAGGCTCTAATTGACGCTGCGTGTCAGGGTGCCTTTCTCATGGTCTGAACCAACAGTGCTAAGCACCTACAAGCGCTGTTCGTTCTGCTTCTGGACCCAGCTCTGATGCTCCGTTCTTTGGTATAGTGCTCACACTGCGGACTCGCCGCCAGCCGGTTGCGAATGTTGTGTTCGGCGACGGGGGCTGGATATCTGGCGATGTTCCGCGCAACACTCATCCAACGATCACAGCCGGTGTAGACAAATTCCTGTATGCGATTCCCTACCCTCAGCCGTTTTGCAGTGGCAGTTTCGGTCCTCGCGGCAATCCTGATAGCGATCTCGACGATGCAGGCCCAGTCGTTCAGCGCGCTTTACACCTCAACTGGGGAAGGCGACGGAGCTAACCCTCGAGTGGGATTGACCGGCCAGAGCGGCAATCTGTACGCAGCGGCCAGTGCAGACGATGCGGGAGACGGCGCAGTGTTCCGCCTCACAAACCAGAATTCCGGTTTGGGGATCCAAACCGGGGTGAGTAACAGCACTCTCAGCGGCCATTACGCGATCGTCTTGAACGGATTCAAGAATGGAAGCCCGTTTATTCTTGTCGCTGCATTGATCGCCGACGGGAGCGGCAACATCACGGTCGGCAAACTGGACGTGAACTACGGGCAGGGTGAGCCCAACGATTCCACCCAGTGTCGCGGAAACCGTAACTGTCCGATCGCTGAAACGGTTCAATCTCCGGGATCGGTGTACGACCTGAGCGGCGGCAACGGCCTGGGGACGATGACCCTTTCGACCCTCGACTACTTTGGAAGTCCTCACACCTACAAGTTTTCCATCAGCGTTTCCGGAAACGCGTGCGTGCCGGATCCATCACGCAGCGCCTGCGGCCGCTTGATCGAGCGCGATCCGTCCGACCCTCAGATCTACGGTTCGGGGGTGATCAAAGTGCAGGACTCAGACTACTTTTCCATAGGTTCCTTTTTCCCGGGGAACTTCGCTTTGCTCGCAACCGGAGAAGATCCAAGCGGGAAGCGCTACGCGGCCGTCGGAGCCTTGGGAACCAATCCGGGCACGCGAGTTGATGTGGACTGCAACGCGAATGGGTGGCATCTTCCTTATTGTCCGCTCACTGTGAACGATAACGGTCACACGGCGACGAGCACCTCCCGAGGTTCTTTCTCCGCCGATCTTGATCCGAACATTGGGCGTGGGAATTTTCTGACTCTCGGATTTCCTGGCGATCCGAATGGATACTGCACGGGAATAGGTACCACGTTCCCCTGCAGCTACGCCTATTACGTCATCAATCGTCAGGAGATGGTCTTGATCTCGGCCGATCCCCTCTCGAAGCCCGCTAATATGGCGATCTGGATGGCTAACCGACAAGCGGCCAACACCTGGGGTGTCAGCTCAATCAATGGCGTAACGGTGGTGGAACTTTCCGCCGCGAACTCGAACACAGCTGATGTCAGCGCCGGGCTCTTCAGTGCAAACGGTTCCGGGCGTGCCACTTTCAGCTCCGACGAAAATAATGGAGGCGTTGTGAGCCGCCAGACATCGTCCGGAACATACGCGGTTGACCCGACTGGAAGAAATACCGGCAAGGTCACATTGAACGGATTCAGTCAGTTCACCTCGGGAACAGCCGCCCTCTATCTTTACAGCGGCAACACGGGATACTTGCTCGGGAATGACCCGGAAGTGACGGCCGGCGTGATGGAGCCGCAGACAGGATCGCCCTACTCCAACGCCTCCGTGAAAGGAAATCTCGTCGGCAGCACGGAATGGCCAGCCGTCTCTGGGGTGACCAATTCTGTGACTTCCCTCTTCGCCAACGGTGGCGGCACGCTGGTCGGAACGCAATACACCAGCGGGCCAAGCGGCCCGGGGGGGCCTGGCAACCTGGGCCTCACGTATCACGTTGACCTCACCGGCAGGGCCGTGGTGCTCCGCAATGGCAGCCAGTTCGGCTTCCTCTATGTGGTTGGTGCGGACAAGTTCGTGTTGCTGCCCACTGGGAGTTCTCCGGCGCTGAATGTCTTCATTTCAGGCCAGCCGGACTGAGAATTCCGGCACGTTCGTATCCACTCGGCTTTGTGCGCCAGCTCGCACGCTATAATGGCGCACACTCAAAATGCTTAGTGGCGGCACCAGGCTTGGACCTTACGAGATTCTCGCGCCGATCGGCGCCGGTGGCATGGGCGAGGTGTATCGCGCGCGTGACACGCGCCTGAATCGCACGGTGGCGGTTAAGATTCTGCCCTCGCATCTCTCCGAGAATCCCGAAGCGCGGCAGCGTTTCGATCAGGAAGCTCGCACCATCTCTTCGGTGAACCATCCCAACATCTGTACCTTGTTTGACGTCGGCCATCAGGATGGCATCGATTACCTGGTGATGGAATACTTGGAGGGGGAGACGCTTGCCGATCGTCTGCGCAAAGGTCCTCTGCCGCTTGAACAGGTGATGAGATACGGCGCGGACATTTGCGATGGGCTGGAGAAAGCTCACCGCTGCGGCGTGATTCACCGTGACTTAAAGCCGGGCAACATCATGCTGACCAGGGTGGGCGCCAAACTGATGGACTTCGGCCTGGCGAAGACGTCTGTGGCAAACGCGGCTTCAGCGTCTAGCCTCACCATGACCACGAGTACGCCGGCAGGTAGCCATCCCTTGACCGCGCAAGGAACGGTGGTTGGGACCTTTCAGTACATGTCGCCGGAACAGGTGGAAGGCAATCCGGCCGATGCTCGCTCCGACATCTTTGCGCTCGGCGCCGTGCTTTACGAGATGACGACCGGCAAGCGCGCCTTTGAGGGAAAGACCGCAGCCAGCGCCATGGCGGCTGTATTGGAACGCGAGCCACCACCTATTACTTCCATACAGCCCATGACCCCTCCGGCGTTCGAGAAACTGGTGAAGGCATGCCTGGCCAAACATCCCGACGATCGCTGGCAGACGGCGCACGACGTCAAATTGCAACTTCAGCAGATCCTCGAAGGTGGCTCGCAGATTACTTCTTCGGCGGTCGTGACCGTTCCGCGTAAACGAAGTGGCAAGCTGCTTTGGGTGCTCAGCGGGTTGTCGGCTCTTCTTGCCGCGTTTGCCATTTTTCTTCTGTACCAGGCCTCACAAAAGCAATTGCCGGTATTACGTCTCGAAATTAATCCGCCCGACAAACTGCAATTCAACCTGTCAGGCGACCACGGCGGGCCGGCGGCCATTTCGCCTGACGGACGCCGCCTTGTCTTCTCAGCCTATGGATCTGCAGGGACGCAGTTGTATCTGCGCTCACTGGATTCAACTTCTGCGCAAGTGCTTCCCGGCACCGAAGGCGCAATGTTTCCCTTCTGGTCACCCGACAGTCGCTCGGTCGCGTTCTTCACCGATGACAAGCTGAAACGCATCGAAGTTAACGGCGGCACACCGGTGATCATCTGCGATTCAACCCTCGGTCGCGGCGGCAGTTGGGGTCCCGACGGAACGATTCTTGCTGCGCTCTCCTATAACACCGGATTGTCGCGTGTCGCTGCCAGCGGAGGAGCCCCCACTCCAGTTACCACGATTGATGGAGTGCACTATTCCTCCCATCGCTGGCCGGCATTTTTGCCCGATGGCAAGCACTTTCTTTATATCGGCGTGCGGCACAATGCTCCCACTAGCCCGGACACTGCGGTTTTCTTCGCCTCGCTTGATGGCAAAGAGAATCGCCTTCTGCTTCATACCCTCTCGAACGCTGTATACGCGTCAGGACGACTGCTCTTTCAGCGCGAAAATTCGCTCATGGCTCAGACATTCAATCCGTCTAACGGAAAATTTTCCGGGGAGCCGCAGACGCTGACCGAGAACGTTCAGTTCGACCCCGGGTTGTGGCGGATGAATGTCAGCATTTCCGATGACGGCATGCTGGTGTATGCCGCGGGCACGACTTCCGGTACTGAAATGCTGACCTGGTATGACCGTACCGGCAAGAAGCTGGGCACCGTGGGTGAGCAGGGAGATTTCTACGATCTGGATTTGTCTCCCGACGGAAAGAAGATCGCCACCACGGAGTTGAACACGGCTGTTGCAACCATATGGGTGCACGATCTCGAAACTAACTTGAAGGCGCGGCTCACATTCAGCGGAGGCGCGCACCTGACTCCGATCTGGTCTCCGGACGGAAAGCAGGTGGCCTTCACATCGAACCAGCAAGCTGCGATCTCGGTTAAAACACTCGGCAGTAGCTCCCCGGATCACACCCTGCTTTCATCGCCAACGCCGATCTACCAGGCTATTTCAGACTGGTCACAAGACGGCCGGTATCTGATGTACGAGCAAGGGCCCGGCCTTGACACCGATTTATGGGTACTTCCCTTGGCGGGCGGCAAGCCCTATCTGTATACGACCGGGGGATCGCGAGGAACATTTTCGCCTGATGGGCATTGGGTAGCCTATGTGGCCCACGAAGGCAACCGTCCCGAAGTCTTCGTAGCTCCATTTCCGTGGACCGGTACAAAGTGGCAGGTTTCGAACGGAGGCGGCGCCGGACCGCGCTGGCGCGAGGATGGCAAGGAACTGTTTTACTTTGACCTTAACGGAGTCATGGCGGTCCAGGTCGACGGCTCTGGCTCCGCCTTCGACGTGGGCGGCAACAAGTTGCTCTTCCGCCTGCCTCTGCGCGGCATCATCGGCCGCGAGTACGCTCCTACGCGCGACGGTCAACGGTTTATCGCGGTCACGCCCAGCGAAGGCAGTTCACAGTCGTTGACCCTGGTTCAGAACTGGGCGGCCGAGTTAAAGGAAAAGTAACCTCGGCCGCCACTTCTCAGTCCGCAGTTACTGCTGGTTTCCTCGCGGTGCTGTGCTCGTGCAGTTCTTTTCCTTCGGTGGCGCCCCGTAAACGCAATCTCCTCCTGACGCATCAACGTCTGTGCTGAAGGTCACGACGCCCGTCCCGAAATACGGGTTATTAGTGAAGGGCTGGAACAGAGTCGGATCCGGCTTAAGTGGATTGGCAGGAGCTTCGAAGTCTCCGGGCATCGTAAAGCTGAAGCCGAAGCAGCCCATCTTGGTCGGGTCGTTCGGATTCTGAGGACAATCCAACTCCTTCGTCGACCAGGTGCATATGGATGGGTCGTTACACTGTGTCCCCGGCTTGCAACCACACGTGGCAGACGGCCCGGAGCCGTTGACCTGGCAGAAAGTTCCGGGCTGGCAGAAGGCAGCTTTACTGTCGTCGAAGGCGGCCTGTTGCCCCGTCAGATCGACGCTGACCCGCACTGTACCCGTCGCGGCGTTATAAGCCGGCGGAGGCGAAAGCCACGATCCACTTGGTTCTGGAGTGAATTCGAAAGCGCCACTCGGCAGATTTGCCAGCACTGGCTCGACTGAGTACTTACCTTCTTCCTTCTTGCCAACGTAAATGTCATACGTCTGTTTGGTGGTCGGCTTCGCATACAGGAAGTACACGTAATAAGTGTGGCCCGCCAGGAAAGTCGTAGGGTGCCACGGCAACGGATCAATATCGTTGTTGTTAGTCCAGCAATCGGTTGTGCCGGGCTTGCAGTACATGCAATCGGTACCGGGTGCGTTGGGTGTGCATACCGGGCAAGCCCCCTGCGACGTGCAGCCCTGAGTCGTATCGATGTAATAGGCGCCATGGTCCAGCGCCAACGTACTGCGCTGGCTGACAGCCTGCCCCATCATGCGAATCGAAGGCTGCGTGCCCTGTTCCGAGCAGGTCAAGTCTTCCCGATAAAGCGGCACTCCTCGACAACTCGGATCAGTGCACGCATTAGCCCAGTGCACGCGATTCTGATCATCCTGACATTGCAAGAGGTTTCCAGACTTCGTTCCGTTCTGGATAGCGCAATCGGCAACAATGGCCGCCGTCAACCATTTGTAGGGACTGGTTCTGGCGGTGTAGACACGGTTCTTAGGATTATTCGGCACCACTCCAACATCGGAGAGGCACTCGGGAGTGATCAGCGGCTCGTTAAAGAAACTATCTTCATTAATGGAAATGCTGGGCGCCATGGGCATGCCCTTATCGGTGCTGTCATTTGCCACCAGGCCGGTCAACGACCCATCCGCATCGTTCAATACCGTCTCTCGATCAATGTGATTGAAGCCCGTGAAGGTCGTGCCATTGCCGAGTGGATCGGTTGACGTGTACGTGCAGTAGCGGGCCGTAATCTGGCTTTGACTTTGCACGAACGGATCGTTCGGATGTTTCGGATCGAAAGTGAAAAACGGTTCGACCACGAAATGCCGAATGTCGACATTCTCGAACCAGAGCTTGCTCGATATGAACGACGGCGGGTAATAAAACCCGTTGGGCTGTTTCCAGGCGATAGCCGCATTAGGCAAATAACAAACAGATTTGACCTTATCGATCAGCACACCTTTATTGCGAGCGAGAGGATACCCGGTCATACCGCAATTACCGTTCCCATTGACCTTGCAATCCGTAGTGGTGGTCGTGACGTTAAGGTACGCGTTGTACTCCTGGAAAGCTGGGCCATCGTAGATATTGAACAGCCGCTGTCCCGGGAATGGAGGCAAAAGGAAGGTCACGCCCTCCTGAGCGGATTGGCAGCGGTTGGGATCTTGGGTGTCACACGTTAGCTCGTCTTCCTTGGCGGTCGTCGGATTGAAAGGCCCCGAATCATAAGCGTAGGGATTGCCGTCCGTACCTTGTGACTGCGTGTGTCCCACTAGAACGCTCTTGCGCATCAGTGACCAGTATCCCAGCGGAATATCGGAGCGGGTATAACCGCCACCGGTCACGAAGTTGATTCCGCCGGTCTGCACGTCCGTAATCGCGCTGTTGCTCACCAAGTACCACTTCGGCCGCAGCCAGACTGCCGAGAAGTTCGTCTCTGCCCAGTTGAAGGAAGTGGTGTAGTGGTCCAGTACCGTAACGCCACACTGGCCCGGCGCGGTACTGGCGCAGTTCGGAGGGACCACACCTTGAGTATTGCCGCATTGCACTGACTTGGTCGGATCGTCGGCGCCGGGGCAAACCGTGGAATTGTGGGAAGAAGTGAGCGTTGGGTAGTAAAGGTCAAACAAGCTCGGATCGGTTGGGGCTTTAGGAGCATTACTTGGAACAGCCGCCAATCCGCCGCTGCCTTGTGCCGGCACGCCGATACATTCGTTAGTTGTGCTAACCGTCTGGAAGGAAGACATGGCGGCAACACACGAGTTGCCGACAAAAACGTGCAACGGAGTCACGCCCGATGTTGGAAGATTTCCGCGGCAAACCCACTTCGGGGGCTGGCCGTCCCCAGCAACGTTGGTGCAATTGCCGGTTCCAGCCGGGTCGTAAATGTTCTGTGACGCGTAGCCGTCCCAGGTCTGATATTGCGATGGGCCACTGTTGCCAGCCGGAAGCCACCAGTAACAGGCCCCGCAAGTGGCCGCGCCGGCCGCCATGTTGTACTCAAAATCGTTCCATCCATTCATCATCCAAAAGACTGTGGGATGGTTGAAGTCGGAACGATAGGGCATGAAGTCGCCATCGCCACCATCTGTTTTTGTGTCCGCGAGGATGCCCGGCACCATTCGTGGGTTCTGGCCGTTCTGAATCGCCGCTCGTGCCATGATGCCAATGTTGCTGTACAGCTTGTTGTTGACCTCCGTCGCATCCTCGAAGTAAAAGCCATGCCCGATCGAGCGGAAGCCGACGTTGCGCGCCACGTACATACCCTCGGTCGCGTGAATGGTAATCCATCGCGTCATGGACTCATGAATCGAGGAGTCCTTGATGAAGTTCAGCGGCCCTTGCGTCGGATCGGTCTGCTGGGGAGTTCGCCGGTCCATGTGGAAGTGCACGGGATACCGGCCCTTCGCGCCGCCCTGCCCCAGTAGGTAGAACTCAACGCCCTGTACCTGGTAAGATTCGAAGCCCTGGCGGACGATAGTGTGGCCGCCATAGTAGTTCTTCGGCTTCTCGGTAAACGGATCTTTAGCAGTGTCTCCCGCGGAAACAATCTGGATGTTGCGAGTCAGCAATGCCACGGCGGCTCGCGTGTCCACCGCACGATCGATCTCTGGAACGTTGGGATCATTCACCGGACCAATGTCGGAGGGTACCGTGCCAGGAATCGGGAAAACGCTTGCATTGTGCGGGTAGGTCAGCGCTGTCTTGAGCATCAGCTGGTTGTTGGCCGCGTCCTGCAGCAGGATCGCCTCTTCCGAATGCGACGGAAGGTAGTCAGTGGTGGTGACCACAACGTGATCGCCGGCCTTCCAGGTAACCGGGTTCGCCGGATTGTTCAACGTCAATGTTTTCTTGTCGGCTGAGATTGCGGTGAGGCGTCGCCAGCTGGAACCGGTGTTGGCGGGACTGCATTCGTTGGCCGGCTTTGTTGGATCGCACGTACCGGGATCGGTCAGGTAGGTTGTTCCCTCCGACCCGAACAATTGCAGCTTGCCGCCGAACGAGACTGCCAATACCTTGTGACCGAAAAATGCTGGTCTGTTGGCCTGCAGATCTTGCGGGTCCTGAATCTCGTATTCATAGAAGCAATCATCCTCGCCTTGTACCGGGGGCAAGTACTGGTCATAGCCTTGATACGACTTGCAGGGAGCATTCTTCGCTTTCAGCGACTGCGTCCCACCCATGTTCAGGTGCATGGCCATGTCGGGATTGGCTGTCCACAGTTCGTCAGGGATACCGCATGGCGCCCCTTTAGGCTGTGGCGCGCTCTTGCAGGTAATTCCGGGATCGGTGGATTTGCCATACAGGTGAATTGTGAGCTGGTTTTTATAGGAGCCGGCGGCGGTGGGTAGTCCGGCCGTCATCGCCCCCTTGTACTCGATCAGGATCGATTCGGCGTAGAAATCGATCTGACCGTCGTCAGCAAAATGCAGCTCACCGCCCCCGTAGATGTTGACGCTATGAAAATTGAAGGGTGAATTCTTGTGCTTGGCGAAACATTCGCCTGTGTTGATCACCAGGTCCTGGCCGTTACCTTGGGGCAGTTCGCCGCCAGTACAAGTACACGTCGTGGCGGTACAACTGGATTGTGCCACGGCCGAGGTGGGTGTGATTAGACCAATGGTTGCAAAAAGACCTGCCACCAGAATCGCGCGACCAACTTGCCCCTTCAACTTGAGTAACTGTCTCAACATGACGAAGTCCTTTCAGCGCAACGCAACCAGCGTCGTGCATAACCGCCGGGAAAAATGGAACAGAAGCCAATTACCCACAGACAGAACCAGAAGAGTCCCAAGCTCAACGAGCGGGCGCGTTCAGCATCTTCGCGCCTCCGATCAATGTCAAAATACGAACACGCCAACCCCGGAGACGAAGATCGAAATAATTATTAGCAGATGTTGCTTACCGAGTTGCGCATAGCTTAGCGGTGAGATTGGAGTTTGTCCAGCAGATGCTTTGTCTGAATCAAACATTAATGGCGAGTTACGGACGCCTCATAGAAGCTCTCAGTGCCCGGAGGGGCGACGTAATTTTAGCCCTTGCAGAAGATCATCTATGGCAGTATGAGGGACTCGATACTCCTGGCGCGGCATAACTACAGTCTATGGCTTCATGACCTGGCATTCGCAGAAGGCTAACGCGTTCGCAGCATAGCTTGGCGATAACCATCTGCTCGGCGTGGGGCACTCACACCGAGGTGCCTTGTATGGACGGGCGTTTCACACTACCATAGCGAACCTCAAAGCGCCCTATGCGATCGTTCGCGTACACGCGGCCGAAGAGCGCTTGCAAACCTTTTAAGATCGTGAGAACAACCCGGGCAGACGACCCACAGAACCAGGAAGACCGGAGACAAAGCCTTGAAGAAAGAGGCGAGCTGGATTACGACGATCTTAATGGCTTTGGCGGCCATCTTTGGTTTTTCGGCGTTGCCGAAGGCCACCCCACCAGAGGCTTCGGGGACCCAGCACGCAGCAAGCGGGGCTCCAACTCCGGGTCTAGTGCGGGAGGATCGGGAATCCATCGACGACAAGATGAGGAAGTCGCCTTGTTGGGAACTTGAAAAGACCCTCCTGATCTTTCTCGACAAAGGAGGAGCGGCGCAGGGCAATCAGCAAGGAAACAGTACCAATGCCAACTCTACCGCAACCCCGGCAATGGCAAGTACAGGCAGCAGTGGAAATCCGGCCTCTCCGGCCAGTCCCGCGGGCGCCCAGCCTGAGCGCGAAGGCGGCATCGCGGCAGCTCCGGGTTCGTGTTTCGACGACAAGAAGGCTCTGGAGCCAACGTCTCCTCCACTCCCCGAGCGCGTGCGGTTTGTGATAGCGACGCTTCCCGATCCTCAGCACACTCACTTCCCGCTGCTCTTCGACCGGTTGACGGAAGCTTTGCAACAGGCGGCTCAGGATCAACGCTACAACTATGATTCGTCGTGGCTTCCATGGACGCCGGATTCGAAGGCATCAAGTGAAGCAAGTTCTTCAGGAAGCGACAACACACGCACCATCGACCAGCAAGCGCAGCCGGGCGTCCTGGTGTTCCGCGGAGCCATCTCATCGACGTCGCAGTCTTCCGCATCTTCGGGGGCTTACGAATCCGGGTTGGTTATCTTCGTGGTTGGCGAAAATCCCACCGGCGGCATCGATGCCAGACAGTTGCAAAACGCGTTTGACTGGATCGAGGTACTGGGTGGAAAGGATGCCAAGCAAAAAACTGGGCTTCTGGGACCGTATTTTTCCGGTTCCCTGCCATCGTTATATGCGGCTTTGGTACGGAACAATATCGTTCCATCGAGCGGAGGCGCAGCAGCACAGCCAACTGCCAGCAAACAACAGCAGTCAGATGGGACACAGAACTCGTCCGATAGCGCCAGCAAAACCGTCGGAATTTTCAGTGGAAGCGTCACTTCGAAGGCTGCAATTGACTGGTTTGATACCCATCTGGCGAATTCGCCCGCGCGATTCTTCAGCTTTCAGCAAAACGACGATAAGACTATTGACAACTTCTGTCGTTACCTGAGGAACCAGGGGTACGACACTGCACACCTGGCGATCGTTTCGGAAGATGAGACTGCCTATGGCTTTTCCAACGCCGGGCAAGTTTCACTTCCGGACTGCGAAATACCGCCGAAGAACGAACCCTCGAAGGATCATCCTCCGGAGACTCGTGGGCCACTTTACGTCTATTATCCCCGTGATATTGCCGCTTTGCGCTCGGCGTATAGCCGGCAGCAACCGTCCGCGGACGGCAAGACTTCGGGGTCGTCAGCTATCTACTTATCTCCGGACCTCGCCGACCCCGCTACGCGAGAACGCGACAGCATAAGTTCGTTTGGCGAGAAGCAGACAACCCTGTCGCAGGAAGCCATCCTTCTTGGTATTGCCAAGCTGTTCGCAGCGCACGAAATTCAATTCATCCTGCTGCGGAGCAGCAATACGCTCGACCAGGTGTTCCTGACTCGCTTCTTTTCACAAAACTATCCAGGAGCGCGCGTTGTCTTAACTGACGCTGACCTGCTCTTCCGCAGAAGTAGCGACACCGCCGGTTTTCGCGGGACCTTGTTGCTGACCACGTACCCTCTGCTCACTCGCCAGCAGGACTGGACGCATTGGCAGTCGCCACAAAGCCGGCACAGCCATCGCGCTTTTCCGGAGGACACAGTGGAAGGGCTGTACCTGGCTGCGCGTTTCCTGATCGATGCCAACTGGCTCTCTACGGGCATGCCCAATGCCAGTGAAAGGGACCACCCACTAAGCCTTAGCGACTATGGAACCAAGATTCAGGACTACGCGCCCCCGTCGTGGTTGATAGGTAATCCGGTCCGACCCGACTGTCCAATAGCGGAGGCTTCCCCAACGTATCCGCGCGAAAAGATCGCGGTGGCTACCCGGCCTCCTACATGGCTCTCCGTGGTAGGCAGTGGAGAGCTCTGGCCCGTTGCCGTGCTGGGAAACTGTATTGCCGACCCGAAGGGCCCTTACCTCTACCCTGGTTCGATTGAGCGTGTAGGCCCGGGTCCGAGGCCGGAGGACACACTTCCTTGGGTCAAGACAGACTCCTGGGCGGAGCACTCGCCTGATTTCACCTTGCCTCTCACGACGTTCCTGTGCTGTGCGATAGTGCTCGGATGGAGCCTCTGGCACTCCTTTTGTTGTCTGTTCGGCTCCCACCTTTCATCGATTCGGCTTGGACCGAAGAAGCTCTCGCCATCGTCATTTCGCAGTCTGGCCTACTTTGCTCCCGTGCCACGGCGACAGCACCGCTGGCTGATCTTTATCGGCTGCGTTCTGCTGTGGATGCTGGCGATGATAATTTCCACCGTGACCGGAGTGCTGCATGGACCGCCTTATGCCTTAAAAAATCCCGGTCGAGTAACCGCGTACTGCATTCTGCTGGCTGCCTTGCCGTTTTTTTCGTTGCTTGCGAACTACCGCACATATCTGCCAGCCAGATGGAGCAAGGATCGGCTGCCGGAAAAACCTTCACAATCGTGGCGGCACAAGTTGCATCGTGCTCTCACGGTGGAGTGGATCTGGAACACGACACGGTCCCTCTTCCGCGGAAAAGAAGCGGAATCCCCGGACAACGTGCAACAGGCCGCGACGAGCACTGCGCCGCAGTTCGATGTGCCTTTGATGGTGGTCGGAACTGGGTTTATGCTGATCGTGGCTTTCGGCATCTATTGGATTTTTGGGCAATGGATCATCCCCAGTCTCGGCCCAGGATCGGCCTACTTCGCGAATTGGCGCAGCATAAATCTGTTCAGCGGAGTGTCGGCCACCGTGCCGCTACTCCTGTTGACTGCCGGGCTATACGGCTGGTTCTGGTACAGCCTCAGCGGACTTGCACTTTTTAATGCGGGCGTACCTAAGCTTCCACGTACCGTGGAGGTGCTACCAACAATGCCGATGTTCAGCCGCGAGGGTCCGGGCAAAAGAATTCAGAATGCTGCCACTCCTCTGAAGGGCACTTTCGGACGGCATTTCTTACTTTTCGGGCTCGGCTACTGTGTTTTCTGGTGGTTTGCCGGCGAGCTCACTTCCATTCATGCACTGGGGTCCATCGTTTTTGGAAAAGTCTATGCCTTTGGTTTTGGTCTGCTCATCGTCTTGATCCTGACCGAGAGTTGGGGGATGCTGCGCACCTGGAGTGAACTGCATGAGTTGCTGACTTACCTGGATCGCATGCCCCTAAGGCGGACCTTGGAGGCGTTGGGCGGCATTTCATGGGGCACGGTGTGGAAGATGAGCGGCAACATCCTGGAGCAACGCTACAGGCTCATGTCGCGACAGATCGAGAGCCTGATTCATCTTGAGAACGAGCTGGAAGCTCTGCGTAATAAAAACCCTGCGCTTGCCTCAAAGCTGGCGTTCGGCGATATCGACAGCGGTCACAAGCTTGAGTGCTTTCCTTACAGCGAAGTCAAAGTTCCGTTGCTTAACGAACGACTGGACGAATGCAACGCGTCGCTCCACGCCTTCTCGGAGTGGTACGCGGTGAAGTACATGGATTGCCAGTATGGGGAGGCGAAAGACCTGACGTTAGAAGCCGACCTTTCCCCCGCCGGCGATTTCCAGGAAAAATTGGCCTCCGCTGCGGGAGTTGTCTTGACTCGTATTCTGATGCCGGCCTGGTTCAAGGAGACGGATTCCCTGATCTTGGAATGGCCGCCCGCCGGAGGAGACAAGAAGTTCGCGCCGGAGTTGCCCAAGGAGGACTTGGTCAAGGCGGCCGAGGAGTTCTTCTGTCTTCCGTATCTCGGATTCATCCAGAACATCCTGGGACGCATTCGCACTATGAGCCTTGCGATTATTTGCCTTTTCCTGGGAGCGACGCTTTCGGTCGCGAGCTATCCCTTCGACCCTCGGCCGGTCACGAGCGGCATCTTTCTATTTGTGTTCCTGCTGGTAGCAGCACTGATGACCTTCGTTTACGGCCAAATGCATCGCGACGCAACGCTGAGTCACATCACCAATACCAATCCGGGAGAGTTGGGATCGGACTTCTGGATCAAGCTGATAACCTTCGGCATCGGGCCGTTCGTCGCACTGATAACCGTGCTCTTCCCCGAACTGACGGGGTTCGTCACATCCTGGCTGCAACCCGCAGTCGGAAGCATCAAGTGAAATAGCGGTGGACGTCGTGTGATCGAACGGCCTGCTTTTTGAGTGCTGATTAGCGGTCAGTACGGCACTAATGGCAGTAAGGGCGTTGCCAGAAGATATGCGCTCTGATCCCGACGATTTCGTTATAGACTCTTCCAACACCACGGTACTTCCTGGTCGAGGCCCCGCTCATGCCTGGTGAAATGATCTCACCGGAAAACGCTGCCAGTTTAGTCAAATCGGACATGTGGCTGGACTACGGTGCGACGCACTGCGAGCCTGATGTGTTCGACAAGGCTTTAGCTGCCAGGAAAGACGAACTGGAAAACGTCAAGATCCGCACCTGCCTGTCGATGCGTCCGCGCGCAGTGATCGAAGAAGATCCTGAAGGCAGACACTTCCACCTCTTCAGTTGGCATTTTTCGGGTTACGAACGCAGAAAGCACGACCTGGGTCGTTGCAATTACACGCCGCTCAATCTGGGCGAAGTTCCGGACTATTACCGGCGCTTTCTTGATCCGGTTGACATTGTCATTCTCAAAACCTGTCCGATGGATGACAGCGGGTACTTCAATTTTGGCCCGACGAATCTTTGGCAGCGCGCAGCGGTCGAACGCGCGAAGCTGGTAATCGTGGAAATCAATCGCGAAATGCCCTACGTCTTTGGTAAAGACAATGGCGTGCATTTGAGCGAGGTCGATTTCGTCATCGAGGGCGATCACCAGTCCTGCGCGGAACTGCCGAATCCGGAGCCGAGCGATGTTGATCGCATAGTGGCCCGTCGCATCGCCGCCGAAGTCGAAGATGGCTCCTGTCTCCAGATCGGAATCGGCGGCATGCCCAACGCCGTGTGCGCGTTGTTAATGGAAAGCAGCGTAAAAGACTTGGGAATCCATACCGAAATGCTGACCGACGGCCTGGGCCTGCTTTACCGTTCCGGCAGAGTGACAGGATCGCGAAAAAAGCTGGATCCCGGCAAAGTGGTGTATACGTTTTCGCTGGGCTCCCTGGCTCTTTATGCAACCATCAACCGCAACCCTCACTTCTACTGCCAGCAAGTGGATTATACGAACTCGCCGCACATGATCATGCAAAACGACAAGGTGGTGTCCATCAACAACACCACCCAGATCGATCTGCAGGGCCAAGTGGCTTCCGAATCCGACGGACATCGCCACATCAGCGGTACGGGCGGACAATTACAATTTGTACGCGGCGCGTATGCCTCCCAGGGAGGCAAATCGTTCATCTGTCTTTCCTCCACTTGCGAAAGGCGAGGAGAGCGGAGGAGCCGCATCGTGTTTAATCTGACCTCCGGCAACATCGTGACGACGCCGCGCTCGGACGTGATGTACGTAGTTACCGAGTTCGGCATGGTTAATTTGAAGGGCAAATGCGTGGCAGAACGGGCCAAGGCGATCATTGCCCTCGCCCATCCCGATTTCCGTGAAAACCTGGAGCGGCAAGCTTACGAAAATCGATTGATTCCGCACGGTGTTTCCTTTCGTTGTCGAGGGGCCGATTCCAATGTTTCGTCCGAAGCCCAGGATTGTTCGTAAATCCTGCCGACTCGCAAGGGGTAACGACAAACCATGACGAATATCAGCGCTGACGCTACCCGGGCCGCAACCCAGCCGTTTGTCCTGTCAACCATCGCGAACGGAGTCGCCACTCTCACCCTGAACCGTCCGGAGCGCTTTAATCCGCTGTCGTTTCAGATGATCTCGGCGATTCAGGCGGAACTCGATGCTATTGCAAGCGATCCCTCAATTAGGGTTGTGATTCTCGCCGCCGAGGGGAAGGGTTTCTGCGCAGGTCATGACCTGAAGGAGATGCGCACTCACACTGAAGACGAGAGCTGGCAGCAGAGCCTGTTCGACAGCTGCAGCCGGATGATGGTCGCTCTCACCGAGCTCCCTCAGCCGGTGATCGCTCGCGTCCACGGAATCGCTACCGCCGCGGGTTGTCAGCTGGTCTCGATGTGCGATCTTGCTGTAGCAACCGACGCGGCGAGGTTCGCAATGCCGGGAGTCAACATAGGCGTGTTCTGCTCGACGCCGGCGGTGGGCGTGGTGCGAAATATCGGCCGAAAGCATGCTATGGAAATGCTGCTGACCGGCGAGACTATTGACGCAGAAACGGCGCTGTCGTGGGGACTGGTCAATCGTGTCGTTCCCGAAAGCTCGCTGGACGCCGAAATCAGGCGCTTCACAGACATCATTCTGGCCCGGAGCTCCGCCGCGATCCGCATGGGCAAGCAATCGTTCTATGGTCAGATCGACCGGCCTCTTGGGGCAGCCTACGAGGTCGCTAGCAAGGCCATGGCGCGCAATATGCTTTTGGAAGACGCCGCCGAGGGGATTGATGCATTTCTCCAGAAGCGACCTGCCAGCTGGCGAGGGAAATGACGGGAACGGCCCTTCAGGCGAAAGCGCTGGTTTGAGAGAACAGATCACCGCTATTCGAGATTTTGTTGTCGCTCGACTTGTACGATAACTCGTAATAATTCCCGCATGTCGGTCTTCAGCGATATAGGACACCAGCCTTCACCTGTTCCCCTTATTTCGCAGGTGCGCTGCCAGCAGGTGATAGCGCCGAAACCTCCGACCTGCTCTTCGAAGTTCCGCCTGCATCGTCCAATGCTAGGTTGACCTCCAAGACGTTGACTCGAGGTTCGCCCAGGAATCCGAGTTGTCGAGCGTAGGTGTACTTCTGGATAATCTGTTGCACCTGGTCTGCGCTCATGCCGCGTTCGTGTGCAATCCGCGCCGCCTGAAACTCCGCCGCCGCCGGAGTAATCTCCGGGTCCAGTCCTGACGCCGAAGTAGTGACCAGATCTATCGGAACTGGTTGCGACGGGTTCTCCGCGTGTAAATGCGCGACATCGCCAGCTACCCGGTCAATCAGTTTCTGGTTGGTCGGGCCAAGGTTCGTTCCCGCAGAGTTCGCAGCGTCATAGCCCGAACCCGCCGCCGAGGGTCGTGAGTGCAGGTATCCCGGACCGCTAAATTCCTGGCCGATAATGCGGGAACCAACGACTGCTCCATTCCGAGAAATGAGTTGGCCATTGGCCTTGTCATGAAAAAGTATCTGCGCGAAACCGGTCACCACCAGCGGATAGATGATTCCCAGCAACACGGTGGTCACGATTGTCATGAGAATTGCGATCTTCAGGTTTTGCTTCATAAAATCTCCCGATCATTCCGTTCGTATGTCATCTCGCCACGGAGAGCACGCAGTTCTTGCGGTCCGGCCACACTCTCCGTTTTCCCCATCGTGAGAGCCGTTGGCTGGCGGTCCCTTATGCCAGTCCGGCTCCGGTTATGAGCATGTCAATTACCTTAATGCCAATAAACGGCACAATAATTCCGCCCACTCCGTAGATCCAAAGGTTACGGCGAAGAAGTGCGGCTGCACTCATCGGACGGTATTTCACGCCACGCAGGGCCAGCGGAATCAGGGCAATAATGATTACCGCGTTGAAAATCACTGCCGAAAGAATCGCTGATTGCGGGGTTTTGAGGTGCATGATGTTCAAGGCGTTCAGCACCGGGAAAGTGCCGGCGAACATCGCGGGAATAATCGCGAAATATTTCGCCACATCGTTCGAGATGGAGAAAGTGGTGAGCGAACCGCGCGTCATCAGCAACTGCTTGCCGATGGCCACTACCTCGATCAACTTGGTGGGATTCGAATCCAGGTCGACCATGTTGCCGGCTTCTTTGGCCGCCTGGGTTCCCGTGTTCATGGCCACGCCGACGTCCGCCTGGGCAAGCGCGGGAGCATCGTTGGTCCCGTCACCGGTCATGGCCACCAGCTTGCCTTGAGCCTGTTCGCGGCGGATCAGGTCCATCTTGTCTTTGGGAGTGGCTTCCGCCAGAAAATCGTCGACGCCCGCCTCGTGCGCAATCGCCGCCGCCGTCAAAGGATTGTCGCCGGTAATCATCACCGTCTTGATTCCGATGGCGCGTAACTGGTCGAAGCGCTCACGCATTCCGCCCTTGACGATGTCCTTGAGGTGAATCACGCCCAGCGCACGGCGTTTCTCCGCAACTACTAAGGGCGTGCCACCAGAGCGCGCGATCAGCTCGACGCTGGCCTGCAACTCCGGCGGCATCTCACCTCCATTAACCGCTAGGTAGCGAGTTATGGCATCGACCGCGCCCTTACGGATCTCGTTACCATTCATGTTGACGCCCGACATGCGCGTTTGTGCGGTGAAGGGCACAAATTCCATCTCATGCGAGCTCAGTTCGCGGCCGCGCAGTCCATAACGCTCCTTGGCCAGTACAACGATGGAACGTCCCTCGGGTGTTTCGTCCGCCAACGAGGACAGTTGGGCCGCATCGGCCAGCTCCGCCTCACTGACGCGCGGAGCGGGGATGAATTCCGCGGCCTGACGATTGCCGAGCGTGATTGTTCCCGTCTTGTCGAGCAGCAAAGTGTCTACGTCCCCGGCGGCTTCGACCGCTCGTCCCGACATAGCCAACACGTTGTGCTGAATCAGGCGATCCATTCCGGCGATGCCGATCGCCGACAGCAGGCCGCCGATCGTGGTCGGAATCAGGCAGACCAGCAGCGACACCAGGACGAATACGGTCTGCGGCGAGCCGGAGTAGATGGCAAATGGCTGCAGGGTAACGACAGCCAAGAGGAAGATGATGGTCAGGCCCGCGAGAAGAATGTTGAGTGCGATTTCATTCGGCGTCTTCTGCCGCTCCGCGCCTTCGACCAGCGCGATCATGCGATCCAGGAAGGTCTCGCCGGGGTTGGAGGTGATTTTCACGCGGATCTGGTCGGAAAGCACGCGCGTGCCGCCGGTGACGGCGGATCGGTCTCCGCCGGCCTCGCGAATGACCGGCGCGGATTCGCCGGTAATGGCGGATTCATCAACCGAAGCGACGCCCTCAATTATCTCGCCATCGGAAGGAATGAGCTCGCTGGCGGAAACCACCACCACATCGCCGGCCCGCAGCTTCGAACTGGGAATCTGCTCAATCTGACCGCCCTGACGTTCCCGATTCGCAATCGTCTCCGAGCGTGCTTTCCGCAACGTATCGGCCTGCGCCTTGCCGCGGCCCTCTGCCATGGCTTCAGCGAAGTTGGCGAAAAGCACCGTGAACCAGAGCCACAGCGTGATCTGCAGGTTGAAGGCGAAAGCTCCGCGGCCTCGCACCAGCAGAACGGTGGTAATCACGCTGCCGATCTCGACGACCAACATGACCGGATTGCCCATCATGTGACGCGGATCGAGCTTAATAAAAGAGTCCAGGATGGCTCGCCATACGATCTTTCCCTCCCAGATCGCCTTCTTGCGAGGCTTCATAGGAGAGTGTCCCAGGCGTACCATCTGCGGCTGCGAAGCGGTTGTCGGTTCCATAGTGCTTGCCATTGCTAACTTCCTCAGAATGTCTTACCCGCTGTCATCAGCAGGTGCTCAAGAATCGGCCCCAGGCTCAATGCCGGGAAAAAGGTCAGCGCCCCCACGATGACAATCACGCCAATCAAAAGCATCGTGAACAATGGAGTCGTTACCGGGAATGTTCCCAGAGAAGGCGGAACATACTTCTTTTCCGCAAGATTTCCAGCAATCGCCAACATCGGGATGATCATCAGGAAGCGGCCGATCAGCATGGTGAAGGCGCCGGCGATGTTGTACCAGGGCGTATTCGTGGTTAGCCCGGCGAAGGCCGAACCGTTATTGGCCGCCGATGATGTGAACACGTACATCATCTCGCTCAGCCCGTGCGGCCCGGGATTGAGGATGCTGGATGTGCCGAACCCCTGGACCGAAGAGATGGCTGCGAAAATCAGGATCACCAGTGGGAATACCAGCACCACCAGCATCGCCATCTTCACGTCATAGGACTTCGATCTTCTTGCCAAGATATTCCGGCGTGCGGCCCACCATCAGGCCGGCAATAAAGACGGCCAGCACGATGTAGATCAACATGCCGTACATGCCGGCGCCGACGCCGCCAAAGATCACCTCGCTCAGCATAATGTTGACCAGAGGCACCATGCCGCCGAGTGGCGTGAACGAATCGTGCCATCCGTTGATGGCACCGCAGCTCGCGTCAGTGGTAACAGTGGCCCACAACGCGGTGTTGGTGATGCCGAAGCGAACCTCTTTACCTTCCATGTTGCCGCCGGACTGCATGGCAGTGGCCTGCTGGTTCACGCCGTGCAACAGCGGATTGCCACGTGCTTCTGCCCAATAGGCAACCGTCACGCCGGCCACAAACAAAATCGCCATCGCTGCCCATACCGCCCAGCCATGGCGCTGCGATCCAGTCATTCGGCCTAACGTGTACGTCAGCCCGGAGCCGATAGCGAAAATGGCTACCAGTTCGATCAGATTGGACAGTGGAGTGGGATTCTCGAAAGGATGTGCACTGTTGGCGTTGAAGAAGCCACCACCGTTGGTGCCGAGTTCCTTAATGAACTCCTGCGATGCCACCGGTCCTTGCGCAACCGATCTGCGTTGTAACCGTGTCCATCACCGGCTTGCCACTGGCATCGACGGCCGGCTTGCCGTCTGCACCGACGTGCGGCACCTGCATTGGCTCAACCAGTTTCACGCTGTCGTAGGGCCTCAGGTTTTGCACGACACCCTGCGAGACCAGTACCAGCGCGCCGACAATGCAGAATGGCAGCAACACCCACAGGCAGCTCCGGACCATATCGACCCAGAAGTTGCCAATGGTCTTCATCTGCCGGCGAGCGATGCCGCGAATAAAGGCGATCGCCAGCGCGATGCCGACCGCCGCCGATACGAAGTTGTGATAGGCGAGCCCGGCCATCTGCGTCAGATAGCTCATCGTGCTTTCGCCGCTGTAGTTCTGCCAGTTCGTGTTTGTGGTGAACGAAGCTGCCGTGTTGAAGGCCAGAGTCTGCGGCACGGCTGCGAATTTCTGCGGATTCAGCGGCAGGAATCCCTGCAGCCGCTCCATCGCGTACAACAGCAGCATAGAGACGACGCTGAACAGCAGCATGGCGAAGGCATATTCCGTCCAGCGCATCTCACGGTTCTCGTCCACTCCGGTCAGCCGGTAGATCAGCCGCTCCAGCGGACGCAGCACCGGATCCAGGAATGTCCGCTCGCGATTAAACACCCGGGTCATGAAAACACCCATTGGTTTCGTGACCAGGAGCACCAGCGCGAGGAAAAGCGCGATTTGAAGCCATCCATTGATTGTCATTTCAAAACTTCTCCGGTCGCAGCAGCGCGTAGACGAGATAGATCATCGTCAAGGCGCTGATTACCAACATGATGGTTGATTCCGTGTGCATAGTTCCCCTTATTTCATGCGCTCACAGAAGCGCACGTAGCCAATTGAAAGGACAAAAAATCCGATCGTTGCAACTGTGAAAATTACGTCCTGCATTAGCTTTCTCCCGAAAGATGATTGCCAACAAAATCGACGCCTGCTCCGCGATCAGAACAGGAAACCTACTTCCAGCACCCCACGCGGCTGGTTCGCGTTCGTTCCCGCGGAGCCAAATGCACTTCCTGCCGTGAAGCTGGTCGCCTGAACCCAAGAAAAATCTGCACGGGTGAAGAAGCGCTCGTATTGGAAAGTCGGCGTCAGGGTGATCGACCAGCCGCCGCTGCCCGGACCATACAGCAGGTTGACGGAACCTTCAGCTGCGCTCCCCGTGGTCGCAAGATATTCTCCCCGTCCGGCAAGTGAAAATCCGTGCTTGAACGTGTGACTCGCTAAGACGGCGCCACCCCAAGTCGAGGCTCCGTGTATAACTCCGACACTGGGATTCGTGGGCACATTGCTGTATTGAAAGTACGGCTGAAGAATCCAGCCGTTTTTCGTGTAGCTGTAGATAGCGGCGTACATCACACTGTTGTTCTGCACCGGTGTCGCCAGAGTCTGAAATGCGGTCTGTCCCAAGTTCCCCATGCCAATGAATGACAAGCTGTGTGGCCCGTTCACATACGTGAGGGAGCCGCTCAGCCACGAGTAGCGATTGGAGTAGTAGCCGTCGTTCCAACTCAGCGAGGCGGTGAATTTCCCGAAGGTCTGATTCACCTGAATTCCGCGATTGATAGCATTCTCCTGGTTCCACAACAGGCCGCGCTCGATATTCATGTTCTGAAAATCGAAGGTGTACTCCGCGCCCATCAAGGTGGGCAGCGATCCGATCATGATTGAGGAGTTCTTCGACGGCACGAGCTTTAGATAAGCTACCGGGAGCGGACTGTAGAGATCGGAGACCACTCTTTGCGTCGTAAGAAACGGCGTTCCCAGTGACAGGATGTCGTAGGCGCCGGCTTGGATATAGAACTGCCACCAGCTGCTAGTTTTCTGCAGGAAGATTTGTCCGTTGTTCAGCGCCGCTTGTGTAGTGTTGTCGCCAGGCACATGATTGCCCTGCCACAAGCCCATGCCGCTCACAATACCGTTCAGGCTCAGCTTGCCAAAGGGTCCGCCTTCGAAAGTTATCGCAGGGGCTGGCTGCAGTGGACCCGTTATTGCCGGGGTGGACAGTGGTGTTGGTGCCGAAGGTGAAGTTGATTGATTCACGGAGTGCTGCTGGTCGGCCTGCTGTTGGTCGGTCGGTTGCGCTGGCGTGTTCTGTGCGGGTGCCTCCCACGCTAAAACAAGAATGAAGCCAATCGCAGCGAAGGATTTAACATTACTCACGCGCATACTCGTCTTTCTACCCATTCGGCTTCGAACCGAATCCATTCTGGCCGTTGCGGCCCTTGCCTAATTGATTGGAGCACTCCGGGACTAAAGATGGTCTAAAGAGTTCGTAAGTTTTTCATAAGCATCATTCTGGTGAGAGCTTTGGCTCCTTCTCCGAATTTGCCGACGTCCCACCGGCTCTTGCCATCGCACCACTAACGGCAAAGAACATTTTCCGGCGATTACTACCTGGGTGGTGCGCTGGTGGCGGCTCGGAAGATCGGACACATGCTCCGCCGCCGCATTCGATGACCCTGGCTTTGCTCCATCCCAATGTGCATCTCGTCGTTCCCGCAAAGGTTGAACGACCGACATTTTGGATTTGCAGCGCAGCCGCGAGAACGCGCGTTTAGGCTTGCAACACTGAGCAAGAAAAATCAGAAAAAATACCAAACTCAGTGAGCAAATCGTAAGGAAGAGGGACGTCATAAATTTCTCCTGCTGTAAGCCGCCTGCTTGGGACTCTTCTGATTGGACTAGCTCTGCCGTAAAGATTGGCTAAAAAGTTCATAAGTTCTTTGTGAGGATCGCGAAGACGGGTCAGGTGCGGCTTAGAGCCAACCCTCGAGGTTTGCGACTGTGATGGGAGTGAGACTGGTAAAGGATTAGCGTCGTTCTAGGCTCTTGGGCCCGTCCAGAATCGGTCGCTCGAGCCTTGAGCACGAAGGCCGGGGCCCGGCATCGATAGGCATTCTTATGAAGCACATCACGCAGACAGGCACTCGACAAACCTCGCCCTTACGAAGTTTTTATAAACATCTTATTCGGCTCTTATGTCTGCGAACGTCTATTAACAGTGTGCGAGAAAGGCACCCAAGGAAAACAATGATGCGTACCCAGGAACAGTTTGTTCAGCAATTCACCAGGTTGTTCAATCACTATACCGAGGCCCTCTCACCAGTCGCTTCTCAAGAAAACAAATTGAGGGAGCCCGATTCGCGGGAGGACAGCAACCGGTTGATTGCGGCTGCTCGTCTTGCCATCCCGGAATTGGAAACAACGGCGGTTGTGCGGGCGGATTCCAGGAGATATTTTGCCAAACCGGGTGAAGCAGAGTGGGGATGTTGAGCCGCTGCTGTCGATACAGCGGGTATTGTATTCAACGAGAGTGCCCTGATGTCGTCGTAAGAAGTGCAGGCTCTGGTTAGTCAGGCAGTTCAAAGTGAGCGCCAGCTATATTCGGAACACAACTCATGTAGCGCGGTCTTCGTCAATCGCTGTCGCTATTGTCTTCGTTTCCTGGATCAAAGCGATACCCAACCCATGGCTCGGTAACAATGTACTTGGGAGAGCTAACATCAGCCTCCAGCTTCTTTCGGAGCTGGCCTACGAACACTCGCAAATAGTCATTCTGCTCAACACTGGTACCGCCCCAGACCGCACTTAGAATCGCACGGTGAGTGAGCACCTTCCGCGGATGCTGCGCCATATACGCGAGCAGGTCGAACTCCTTCGGAGTCAGACGAACTTCCTGGCCTTTGACTTTCACGCTGTGACCACCCAGGTCAACACAGAAATCACCATCGTTGATGACGGTTTCCGGCTCGGCTGTGGACGCACGGGAGCGGCGCAAAGCCGCCCTGATTCTTGCCAGGAGTTCGCTGGTACTGAATGGCTTGGTAATGTAATCATCTGCACCGGAATCGAGTGCTTCGACTTTGCTTCGCTCCTCACCCCGAACCGAAAGTACCAGGATCGGAACCTGCGACACCCTGCGTAATCTTCGACATAGCTCGATGCCATTCAGGTTGGGCATGGCTAGATCAGTGATCACCAGATCGGGCACGAAGTCTTTGGCAATCTCCAGTGCCATCTCTCCATCGCTGGCAACGCGAATGTCATAGCCTTGGGCGCTCAAGGTGGTGCGCAGTACGCGCGTAATTTGCGACTCATCATCCACAACCAGAATATGGGGGCGAGTTGGCATTCCGCGAATCCTCGGCAGTGAGCTTACCAGAGCAAATCGTGGACCTATCGTCAAGATTCGACGCCTGGAAAGGCAAGGTTTCAAGTCGTTTGCTGCTTCACAATGTGAACGTCAACCGGTGGTGCGTCTCGGAGGAAGCGGTGCACCGCAGAGAGAAACAGGTACCGGCGCCACCCGCTTGTTGCGGAATGTCCGAAGATCACTTGGGTGATGTGCCTTGCGCGCACGAACTCGGCCATCGCATGGGAAACTTGTTTCGCCTTGAGTTTCACCACCTCGGCTCCTAGGTTTTCGGCAAAACGGAGATTTGCGTCCAAACTGCGTTGCCGCTCGGGATCGTCATCGGCGCCGATGTCCACGTACACAACGAACAGCTCGGCATTCACCGCTTGGGCCATTCGCGCCGCTCTCGCAACCAGATACTGGGCTACCGGGTTCGAGCTGATGCCCACCGCAATACGCTCCCGCACCTGCAACTCGCGGTTAGGATCCACCTCCGTCTGAATGTACGGTTCGAGACTGCGGTCGACAACTTGTGCAACATGTCGCAGAGCAATCTCGCGCAGCGCAATGAGATTACTTGGACGAAAAAAATTCCCAAGCGCACGATCAACCCGTTCCATAGGATAAATATCGCCGCGGCGCATGCGGGTCTGCAGGGCTTCCGGGGTTACGTCCGACATCACAATCTCATCAACACGCTTCAGAACCCGGTCCGGCACAGTTTCCCGCACGATGATGCCGGTGATCTTATGCACCATGGGCGTCACACTCTCCAGGTGTTGGACGTTCATGGTCGAGACCACATCGATGCCATGATCCAGCAGTTCAAAGATGTCCTCATATCGCTTGTGATGTTTGCTGCCGTCCACATTCGTGTGCGCCAGTTCATCCACCAGGGCAACTTGCGGTTGCCGTGCAAGAATCGCATCGACATCCATTTCTTCAAAAATTGTGCCTTTGTAATTGATCTTTCTGCGCGGGACGACTTCCAACCGCAGCGCGAGATCCTGGGTAGCTTTGCGGCCGTGAGCCTCTATTACTCCAATGACCACATCTTCGCCCCGGCTCTTGCGGCGAATGGCCTCGCTAAGCATGGCATAGGTCTTACCAACACCGGGAGCATAGCCGAGAAAGAGCTTGAACACTCCTTTTTTCTTCTCTGGCGATGTGACCTCCAGCCATTGCTCGGGAGTTCTCTGCATGCAACCTTATTTTGCGGCAGCCTGTCGCAAATGTCGATTCTGTACAATCGTGCCGGTGCCAACCATGAGCCTAAGAGAAGAAGAACCGCATGGAGGCAAATCGCTCGCGATCACCTCTCCGGGACAGCGCGCCATCCTCTATCGATATTCATTGGCCTTCGGGGCAGTCGCCACCGTGGTTGTCATTTATCGTCGCCTGCCCGTTAATCCGACAACAGTTGCGTTGACATTCCTCTTGGTGGTGCTTGGAGTTGCCAGCCGTTGGGGCCTGACGATCGCTACCGCTACGGCGGTGATTTCCACTCTTGCCTTCAACTTCTGTTTCCTTCCACCAGTTCGCACCTTTACGATTGCAGATCCGCAGAACTGGATAGCTCTGTTGGCGTTTCTGATCAGCGGGATCGTGGGTAGCCGACTATCGGAGCGCGCCCGTCGCGAGGCACGGAATTCCACCGCCAGGCGCAAGGAAGTCGAGCGACTCTACTCATTGAGCCAGCAACTGCTTGCCACGGACAATGTGTTGGACCTGCTCAAATCGATTCCCTCTTACGTAGTTTCCGCATTCAACCTGAAAGCGGCAGCCATGTTCCTGAGCAATCAGCGCGAGGTCTATCGCACTGGAGGTGATCATCCTGAGTTTAGCGAAGCGCATTTGCAGTCCATTACTGGGCGCGGCGAACTGGTGATCGATAACCAGCGGGCCCTGTGCTTCGTTCCGCTGCGAGTCGGAGTCCGACCTGTGGGAGCCCTGGGAATGGAAGGGGCGGTCGTTTCCCGGGAAACGCTCGAGGCGGTAGGCAGCCTCATCGCAATTTCTATCGAGCGCGCCGGAGCCGTCGAGACCTTAAGTCGGGCCGAAGCCGCTCGCGAAAGCGAGAAGCTTCGTTCTGCTCTGCTGGACAGCATCACCCACGAGATCCGCACACCGCTTACATCGATGAAGTTGTCGGTCACCGCTCTACTCGCCCCGGATCCACTGACGGAGGAAAACAAAATAGAGCTGCTCACGGTAATCAACGAAGAGATCGACCGGCTGGACCGACTGGTGGGCGAAGCCACTGAGATGGCCCAACTGGATGCGCAACAAATCGAATTAAGACGCGAAGCACACTCGCTTCGCTCAGTTGTTGACCTGGCGCTGGAAAAGACAAGGCGAATCCTCGCGGGCAGAGAAATCACTGTGCAGATTCCGGACCAGTTACCGTCTGTGGATATCGATATCGACCTCATTGCCGAGGTATTGGTACAGCTTTTCGAGAATGCTGCGAAATACTCTCCGGCGGACATGCCGCTGACAATCAGCGCTGAGCAAGTGGAACAGTTCGTGAAAGTAAGTGTCGCCGATCGCGGGCATGGCATTGGTGATATGGAGCAGTCCTTGATCTTCGAAAAGTTCTACCGTGGAAGGGACCAGCGCTATCGAGTTGAAGGAACGGGTATGGGGCTGGCAATAGCCAAAGCGATTGTCGAAGCCCACGGCGGCACCATGGGCGTGATTTCGCAAGTCGGCAGTGGGTCAGTCTTCAACTTCACGGTGCCGACAGCACAAAAACCAGCAGTAAATCTATAGAGGAGTCAGGTTTTCGCAGTTGATCTAAATCGACCTCGCATAAAGGACGAGCAAGTGCGTACGCCGGATGCCCTTTTCGGAAGAGAAACGTAAGGCCAACGAAGGAGTGGTGCGTATGCTCAAGCGCGCTGAAAAACCGGCTAAAGGTGTTGCGGTTGGCGGAAGGTCTGGAAAGTAACTGAATTATTGGCGTGCCAGTCGGAGAGATTTTGAACCCAATAGCAAGGGCGCGTGCTTTCTTGTTGACTATGGGCAGGAAACACGAGGGCTGACCGTTGGGGCCATTGGCAGGAATCGCTGCTTAGGCGAAGAAAACAGCGGATAGTATCGTTGTATATACCTGATCCTATTTGAATCAGTAAGGAAACCCCTCTGCCGACGACTGTTAAGCGGTACAAGCGTATTGCGTACGGTTGGCCATTCGGTTGATCCTAGATCAAGCCGTAAGCCGTATTCAGTACGCCAATCAGGGTTACTTGTGATATGGCGATATTACGCCAGTGATCATGGTCAATAATCGGTTCGGGTTTGGCCCTTGAGGGCAACTGAAATGGATTGGGTGTCTTTCAGTATGAGCACTTGCTCTGCAAAGGGCATGAATGAAGGTGCTGTAGCAAAAACATCTAGATGGCCGCAAGGCACCGAAGCCTTGGTCTTCCCGTAAAGATGTGTTTGCAATTCCAGTTGAAAGAGACTCGTGTTCGGCCCGGCTGAGCCTTCTTCTCGCAGCATCACAAATGCACCCGAAACTACACCGCCGCTCGGGTCAGTGACGGTTACAGATATGACCGCATGACACGATGTGAGTTTTTCTGCCTGCGGAGAAGCGGCGACTTGGGAATGAACAACGCCTGTCAGCAGTACAGCGAGCGACGATAAAACCCGCAGATACATCAGCGTCATGCTTCTCACATTAGGTACTTTACGCTGGGTGGAACGATCCAATCTTTAATTGCTGCTGCAATCAGGCAATATCGCAAGTTACCCCTGAACGATAACACCCGGCTGCACAGGCGTTATCATAACCTGTACTCCTGTGATCCCCCTACACTTTCAAAATCATCGGCTTAACTATTTCTGTAGAATTTGTGTTGACTGGACAACTGAGATTTGGCACAATCTGGTCATGACAAAGGCGTTTGCCTATTTGCGAGTTAGCGGTAGGGGACAGATTGAAGGGGATGGTTTCACGCGACAACTCACCGCAATTAAGAAGTACGCTGCTGCTAACGATGTGAAGATCGTCCGAATCTTCCGGGAAGAAGGGGTTAGCGGCTCTACTGATTGGGAGCATCGCCCAGCCTTCTCCGACATGATGGGTGTGCTCCTTAGCAATGGCGTAAGGACTGTTTTGGTGGAACGTCTGGATCGAGTAGCGCGTGATCTGCTCGTACAGGAAAGTGTAATAGCAGACTTCCAGCGAAAGCAGTTGCACCTAGTGAGCGTAAGTGAACCTGACTTACTCTCCGACGATCCTTCTCGTGTCTTGATGCGCCAAATGCTGGGAGCCTTTTTTCAGTACGAGAAAACGTTGCTGGTCGCCAAACTGAAAGGGGCACGTCAAAGAGTTCGGGCACAGACCGGAACTTGTGAAGGACGTAAACCTTACGGCAGCAGGATAGGTGAGACTGAGGTTGTCAACCGGATAGTTGCAATGAGAAAGAACGGAACCTCGGTGGACAAGATTGCTGCTGCACTCAACTTAGAAGGCATTAGACCCCGTCAAGGCTCTCGGTGGTATGCAACCAGCGTATACCGTGTTCTAAAGGCTCAGAACGCCTTATAGCAGCCTTTGGGAGCACGCCACAGGGGTTTTGAACGCGTCCTTGCCGTCGAAGCGACTTTTGGCTACTGAAGTTTATGGTGAAGTTTATCTAAAAGACTGATTATAAACAACTTAATTCATTATCGTGGTCTAAAAACTAGACTCTAAATGCGGCACGGATTCCGCACAAAAAGCTGCTTGATTTTAGAGGGCCAACTTCCCTATCTATTGCCGGGGGCGGTGGGGAGTCTCCCCGTACCCCCACTCGATATATACATGCAGCGAGGGCGGTTCTTGCAGACTGGAAGGGTAGATCATGACTGGAGCAGTTGGTTACGCAAGGGTAAGCACTGAAGAACAAGCGAGGCAGAACAACAGTCTCGCTGCCCAGAAGAAGAAAATCGTCGCTTATTGCAAGCAGCATGGCTTTTCCCTACTGAATGTGTTTGAAGCGAGCGAAAGTGCAAGAACCATCGAGCGCCCTGTCTTTCAAGAGGCGCTTAAATATTGCCGCCAGAATACTGCTAACCTCTCGTACTTCATCGTCTCGGATTTGTCTCGATTAGCTCGAAATGTGCAGGATCAGGCTCAAATCTTTGTTGTCATGAATCAATTGGGGATCAAGCTGGTCGCGCTTGATGATCCAATTACGGACGATTCAGCCGTAGGTAAGCTGTCGCGCAATATGATCGGAATGGTGAATCAGTTCTTCAGCGATTCCCTGTCTGAACGTACTCGGCAGCGAATGCAGGGGGCTGTTAAAGCTGGACGCTTTCCTTGGCCAGCCCCTATTGGTTATCGAAACGTTGACAAGGAGCTAAAGCTCGATTCCGAGCGAGCACCCCTCATACGTGAAGCGTTTGAAATGGTGTCCTCTGGCCGTTATCCCACAACTGAGGCCGTACTCAAGGTCATCACCGCCTTGGGGTTGAGAACACGAAAAGGGCGTCCTGTGTCAATGCAATCGTTTGCTCGGCTACTTTCAAACGAAATTTATTCAGGGTGGGTGGTAAGCGGAAACATTCGTGCACGAGGAAACCATGAAGCAATCATTTCCGACGAACTGTTTTCCGCTGTGCAAGCAAAGCTCAAATCGAAAACGGTGCCACATAAGAAACTGAATGAAGATTTCCCATTGCGTGGAGTTGTGAAGTGTGCAACCTGCGGCAAGATGTTGACTGCGGGTTGGTCGAAAGGCCGAAACGCCACCTACCCCTACTACTATTGTTGGACTCCCAAGTGCAGAGCCGTAAGCTTACGCCGTGATGACCTTGAAGGAAAGTTCGTCAGTCTACTTGGTCGGATGGAGCCAACGGCAGAATTGCTCGCTCAATTGCCGGGGAGGATTGCGGAACGATGGAAGCAGCGTAAGGAAGTGATTGCGGTAAATGCAGCGCGGCTTGCAAAACGACTAGCCGACCAAAAGGCTTTGAACCAAAAGGCTGTCGTCGCAAAGCTTCAGGATGAGATATCCGCCGAGGACTTCGAAGGGTTTAAGAAGGCCAGTGCCGAAGAAATCCTCAGGATCGAGAACGAGATAAGTGTCCTAGATTCCGAGAAAAGCAGCATGGAAGGGATGCTGAAGCAAGCTGAGGCTCAAGCAGTTGATTTGGTTGCCGCATGGAACAACGGCAACGTTAACCAGCGCCAAGAGCTTGCGAAGTCCTTTTTCCCTGATGGCCTCGTGTTCAGTAAGAAAAGGGGGTTCTTTGAACCAGCTAACACCGTTATTACTGATATGCTTGTGCGGTTTTTGCGGAGTATGAATGATACTGGCGTCCCCGACGGGATTTGAACCCGTGTTATCGCCGTGAAAGGGCGGTGTCCTAGGCCGGGCTAGACGACGGGGACGCTTGCGGGCGGGACTAGCACTTCATAGTAGCAGTCGCTTGCAAGCAGTGTCAAAGAAACGCGCAAACTGCTTGGATGAACAACATGCCGTCGCACCTGCCACGGTCGATTGGGCGAGTTCACTAAATTGCGGGGCCATTTCGCCGGTGTTACACTTGCTCACGATCGCTGAGCGGGAGTAACTCAGTGGTAGAGTCACGGCTTCCCAAGCCGTTGGTCGCGGGTTCGATCCCCGTCTCCCGCTCCAATTTCTTCCAACAAGCGAATATTCATCGTTCTGGAAATTGCACTATTCGGTCTATACTTTCTCTCTCCAACAGAGAGGGACGCCGATGAAGATTCGTTTGCTCGCATTAACATTCATGATCGCCATGACCGCAGTCCTGGCCAGTGCGCAAGATGCGGACAATGGCTTTCAGCCCGCCAGAGTTGTCTCCTTTGAACGCGTCGCCGCTGACGCCCAGCATATGGAAAACTCCGATCATTACAAGATTTCCATGCGAATGGGCGATACCATCTACGCTTGCCGCGCTAGCGGTCCCGCCTCAACGTTTGTCGACTGGAGCGGCGGCAAAGAATTTCCCACCAGGATGAACGGCAAAACTCTGCTGGTAAAAAGTCCAAGCGGTGACACCGTAGAGTTGACCATCACCGGCAGAAAAGTCGCGAAGTAGTCGAAGCGTGCGGCACAGACATGGGCCGCACAACCAGCATTGGCGTGGAGTCGACGCGGAGATCAAGCTCTTAGACCGTCACCTGTCTCCCTTGGTCGACGAAACTCCTTCCACGCCGTTCTGAGCCGAAGAGCAACATCAGAACGAGGGCAGCGATCACGACCAGTTCGAAAGCGGTGAGGGCCCAGGCGTATCCCAGACGGTCGCGCAGTGCGAACTCAAACGTGGGCGTAAGTGCGGCGAGCAGAATTCCGATTTGATAGGTGAAGCCGGGCAGCAGTCCACGTATAGCATCGGGTGAAAGCTCGTTGAGATGTACGGGGATAATTCCCCAGGCTCCCTGCACGCCCATCTGCATCAGGAAAGCGCCCACTGCCAACATGGCGATCGTGCTGCCGAAAGACCATGCCGGCATGACGACTAGCGTTAAGGCCAGCGCGGCCAACATGCTGTGACGCCGCCCAATGCGCTCGGAGAGCAAGCCAAAGATCACCGCACCCATGACTGCTCCCACGTTGTAGAAGATCGTGATGTAGCTGACGGTATTGGGGTGGATGCCGTGACCGTGCTTCAGGAAATCCGGATACAGGTCCTGCGTGCCGTGGGACAGGCAGTTCATCAGGAACATCAACACGATGAGGTAGAGCGATAGCCATTTGTGTTGCCAAGCAATGCGCGGGCCATCAATCGTGCGCGTAAGTCGGTGCTGCTTCCATGCCTCGGACTCGGAAACCTTGGTTCGAATGTAGATGGCGAGTAGCGCGGGAATACCGCCGACCCAGAACATTGCGCGCCAGCCAAAATTCGGCAGCACCAGTCGTGCCGCCACGGCCGCTAGAAGGTAGCCGATCGGATATCCGGCTTGGAGTATGCCGGAGAGAATGCCGCGCCATCGCACCGGCGCGTGCTCCATGGCCAACGACGCGCCCACTCCCCACTCGCCGCCCATACCAATACCGAACAGCATTCGCAAAATGAAAAAGACCGTGAAGTTGGGAGCGAAACCGCAGAGCAACTCGACACTGGAGAAAAACAGCACGTTCGCCATCAAGGGACGCCGGCGGCCATAGCGATCGGCCATCATGCCAAACAGCACGGCACCAATCGGACGCATCGCCAGAGTTGCTGTGACACTGAGGACGATGTCGCGCTTGGGCACGTGAAACTGTTCGGCCAGGCTATCAAAGAGAAAAATGACGACGAAGAAATCGAAAGCATCGAGCGTCCAGCCCAGAAAGCCGGCAGCCATTGCATGCCAGCGCTCGGATGGGTTTTCTGTAGCTCCTGAAGGAGGGGTTCGCATCGTCTGGGTGCGAAGGTATCAAATACGGTAATGATGAGCAATGCGGCAGTTTGCGCAGATTTCGCCGGGCTAGCCTTTACGCGCTCGTCCTGGTTGTTAGCTGCTTGGTGGCACCACTCGCAGATCCTGACCGGTCATCTCCTTCGGCTGCGGAATGCCGAGAATGCCAAGCATGGTTGGCGCGATGTCTTGCAGAGCGCCGTCGGGGCGCAGGGTAAAACGCCGAGGATCGCCCTTGAAATTGGGCGCAGTCACGGCGTTCTCCGCACAAACGATGAATGGGACCGGATTGGTTGTGTGCGCGGTCTGCGGGCCACCCGTCGCCGGATCGATCATCTGCTCGGCATTGCCGTGGTCGGCGGTGATGATCATTGCTCCGCCATGCTGTCGGAGAGCCTGATCGATCTGGCCCAGGCAATGATCGACCGTCTCAACCGCCGTGATGGTTGGCGGAATCTTTCCCGAATGTCCCACCATGTCGGCGTTGGCGAAGTTGACCACCATCACATCGAAGGTTTTGTCGATAATCGCCTTGGTCACGGCGTCGGCGATTCCCTGCGCCGACATCTCCGGCTTCAGATCGTAGGTCGCGACCTTGGGCGATTGCACCAGCACACGATCTTCGCCCGGGAAATGGCTTCTCCACGCCACCGTTGAAGAAGTAGGTGACGTGCGCATACTTCTCTGTCTCGGCCACGCGCAGATTGCGCATGCTGCGGTCAGCCATCACGTTCGCCAGGATGTTGCCCAGCGACTCCGGCGGCGACACGATCGGCAGCGTGAAATGTTTGTCGTACTGCGTCATGCAGATGTAGGTCAGGTCTTTCGGGACTTGGCTGCGCGGGATCATCGTTGTCGAGATCCTCGGCGCCTTCCAGTTCGCGGCCATCCTGTGCGGTGAAGTGACTGTTACGCGCCAAACAGCGCGTGATCTGTCGCGCACGATCGGCACGGTAATTGAAGTTGATGCAGACGTCGCCGTCGCGAATGTTTCCCAACGGCTCGCCGCGCTCGTCCGTCAACACGAACGGAATGATGAACTCGTCGGTCACTCCCCGGTTGTAGGACTCCTTCACGCCCTGCACGGGATCGGTGTAACGGCCGCCCTCGGCGTCGCCGTGGACCATCGCATCGACGGCCTTCTTCTCGCGCTCCCACTTCTTGTCGCGATCCATGGCATAGTAGCGCCCGCTGACGGTTGCGATTTTTCCCACGCCGTATTCGCGCATCTTCTGTTGCAGTTGCTCGATGTAGCCGGCACCGTTGGTGGGCAGTGTGTCGCGCCCATCCATGAAGCAATGCACGAAGACGCGCTCGACTCCGTGCTGCTTCGCCATCCGCAAAATGGCGTAGAGGTGATTCTGGTGTGAGTGCACCCCTCCGTCGGAGAGTAGTCCGAACAGGTGCAGCCGTCGCTCGCCTACGCGCGCGGCCTCCATGGCCTTGAGCAGTGCCGGGTTCGAGAAGAACTCACCATTCTCGATCATGAGATCGATTTTGGTGATGTCCATGTAAACCACGCGTCCGGCGCCGATGTTCAGGTGGCCGACTTCGCTGTTGCCCATCTGCCCGGTGGGCAGGCCGACATAGCGGCCGCTGGTATGGATGAGCGTGTTGGGAAACTCGGCCAGCAGCCGATCGTAGTTCGGTTTGCGTGCCAGCGAGATGGCATTCGCGGCAGAAGGTGGAGCATAACCCCAGCCATCGAGAATGATGAGGATAAGAGGACGCGGAATGTTAGCCATTAGCAATTAGCCTTTAGCGGTTAGCAAAGGCACATACGATACGGCGGAAGCTGCAAGCCTTTGCGGGCTGGTCCCGCATCGCGCGGCGGAATAGGAAACCACCGCTTCAGCAACGGGTTCACGATTAACTAGGAATGCGAGTGCCTCGGGCTCGACACATGTGTCGACTGGACGGATTTTAACCCTTAGCACTCACCGATACCGCTTTATCTCGGCTCAATCGGCGCTCCAACTTGCGCCTCATAGAGTTTGCAAACCAATAGATCAGTAATATCGGAACGGCTGACAGCCAGATGAATGGCTTCTTCAGCAGGCCGAAATGATCGAGGACCGATATCAATCCAAACATAGCCCCGATGCTAGCAACGCTACCCAACAAGAGAAATACCAGATCCAAACCTGGAGAATAGCGCTTGCTCTTGGAGAACTTACGTCGCTCCCGGATCGAACTCGCTATCGCGCGCCCGGTTTCCCAAAGCGCAAGCGCAATAAATATTCCAACAACGAGTTTCGGTACAAACGAAATAGGTTAGCTCCTATACCCCAATTTTCTTGGCCAGTTCTCCGTGGTAGTTCAGGCTCTTCAGCCCCAGGAACCGTGCCGCCGGTCCAAGCTCTTCTTCGATGCGCAGCAACTGGTTGTACTTGGCGATGCGGTCCGTGCGTGACGCAGAGCCCGTCTTGATCTGTCCGGCGCCGGTTGCCACTGCCAGGTCCGCGATGAACGTGTCTTCGGTTTCGCCCGAACGATGCGAGATGACGGCAGTGTAGCCGTTCTGGCGCGCCAGGTTGATGGCGTCGATGGTCTCGCTGACCGAACCAATCTGATTGACCTTGATGAGAATCGAATTCCCTACGCCGGCATCGATGCCGCGCTGCAGCCGTTCAACGTTGGTGACGAACAAGTCATCGCCGACCAGTTGGATCTTGCTGCCAAGCTCGTCTGTAACCATCTTCCAGCCGTCCCAATCGTCCTCGGCAAAGCCGTCTTCCAGCGACACGATCGGATACTGGCGCACCCAGTCGGCCCAGAACTTCACCATGTCTTCGGCCGAGTGCTCGCTCTTGTCGGACTTCTTGAAGACGTATTTCTTCTTCGCACTGTCGTAGAATTCGCTGGCCGCCGGGTCGAGCGCGATCGCGATCTGCTCGCCCGGCTTGTATCCGGCCTGCGTAATCGCCTCGAGCACCACTTCGATGGCCTCGGTATTGGATTTCACGGACGGCGCGAAGCCACCCTCATCGCCTACGGCTGTGTTGTAGCCGCGCTTCTTCAGCACGCCCTTCAGCACGTGGAAGGTCTCGACGCCCCAGCGCAGCGCTTCGCTGAACGACTTGGCGCCCACCGGCATGACCATGAATTCCTGGAAATCGACATTATTGTCGGCATGCGCTCCGCCGTTCAGGATGTTCATCATCGGCGTAGGCAGCAGGCCGGCCGTGAAGCCACCGAGATACTGATACAGCTCGATCCCGAGGTGATCGGCCATGGCGCGGGAGGCTGCCATCGAGACCGCCAGGATTGCGTTCGCGCCCAGCTTGCTCTTGGTCGGCGTGCCGTCGATGGCGAGCATGGTGTTATCGATCTCGCGCTGGTCGCTGGCATCCATTCCTTCCAGTTCGCTGGCGATCGTCTCGTTGATATTTTCGACCGCCTTCAACACGCCTTTGCCGGCGTAGCGTTTTTTGTCGCCGTCGCGCAGTTCGATGGCTTCGTGCTCGCCGGTCGAGGCTCCGCTGGGAACGGCAGCGCGGCCGCGCGCTCCGCTTTCGAGGATGACGTCGGCTTCTACGGTAGGGTTTCCGCGGGAATCCAGAATTTCACGGCCAAGAATCAGCTCAATCTCTGTCATATGAGTCCTGCTCTCCCGCCTGGAGATTCGCTTAAGCGAGGCGAGAGGCGCTGCAAAACAAGTTATTATACGGGAGCATGGTCGAAGGGAATGTGACCGGCGACCAAAGCCGAAGGCAGAGCTGACGGACCCCGAAAGTCATCGTTTTTCGGCTGCTTTGCTTCAGAAAATGGTTTGCGGCGCTGCCCGCGGTTGAGTATCCTCTTTCGCAGCGGTCCAGATCGAACAAACGAATGAAGGTGCGCCGCGGTCCCCCCTGGCCGGTTCTGCGAACGCCTGACGGAGCTCAAAGAAATGTGGAAGCGTAAGGAAGACGAGTACACGACAACGCCCGAGCCCAGTCCGACCGGCACATCGTCGCATGCCGGCAACCCCTGCTCCAGCGCCGCGTCCGCCGGATCCGGTTCGCAGCGAACCGCTGCGTGGCGGCACTGACGTTGCCACCATCGGAAAATCCGTCGTGGTCAAAGGCGAACTGTCGGGCAGTGAAGACCTGATCGTCGACGGAGAGGTCGAAGGCAATATCTCACTGCGCGGGCAGACCTGCACCATTGGCCCCAATGGCCGCGTGCGCGCCAACATTGAAGCTCGCAACGTCATCGTGCATGGCCGCGTCAATGGCGACATTCATGCCAGCGAGCGCGTCGAGCTGCGCAAGACTGCCTCCCTGGCAGGCGACATCGCCACCGCCCGCATTTCCATCGACGATGGTGCCTTCTTCAAAGGCGGGATTGATATTCAAAAACCGGAGCCGGCAGGCAAAGCTGAAGTCAAGCCGCAAGCGTCAGCCGCGCCGCCGCTGCTCCTGTAACGGCTCCCGTTTCCTCACCGGTCGGAGGCCAAGGTTCTCTTCTCGAGCCCAAGAAAATGTAACTCACGAGGGCGCACGGCATCGGTGCGCCCTTAGCTTCATTCTCTTTCTGCTGGTCGCGAATTCAGTCCTTCTATCCCGGAAACCGTTGCCGCTTCGGCACTCTCCCTCATACAATGGTGGTCTGTGGCTCCCGGCATCTTTAGTAAATTATTCGGTGGTTCTCGCGAAAGCGCCGAGGAGAACTACGCCTCGGGAAAGAAGATCAGCCGTCGCTCGACTGGCTTCAACGAGTTTATTCGAGCCATCTCGCGCGAAGAGGGTCTGACGATCCTGGACTTGGGCGCGACTTCGCCCGCAAACATCACCTTCATGACCGGGCTGGGCCACCGTTTTCATCAGGAAGACGTGCTGCGGCTGGCTCACGACAAGTCGCTGCTGGTTTCAAATGGCGATGGAGGTACTACGCTGGATGTGGACCGTTACCTGCGCGACAACCTGTGCTTCGGCCGCGAGGAGTTCGATGCCGTGATGTTCTGGGACCTCGCCGACTTTCTTCCTGAGCCGCTGGTAAAGCCGCTGATCGAGCGCATTCATGCTGCTATGAAGCCAGGCGGAATTCTGCTGGCGTTCTTCCACACCAAGGACGCGGGTCCGGAAGCGCCGTTCTATCGCTACAACATCGCCACTCGCGACACGCTCGAGCTGCAGCAGGTTCGCGGATTCAAGCTGCAGCGCGTCTTCAACAACCGCCACGTCGAAAACCTGTTTCACGACTACAGCTCGATCAAGTTTTTTCTCGGGCGCGACAATATTCGAGAAGTGCTGGTGACGAGGTAGCGAGCTTTTAGCTGTTAGCTATTCGCTTTTGGAGGCGGCTCCCTTTTGATTGTCACCCTGAGCGGAGGCGAGCGCATTGGCTCGCCGGAGTCGAAGGATCTGCGGTCGGCACCGTGGAGGATGATTCCGCTCACGCGCAGACAGCAGGTCCCTCCACTCGGGCTGAAGCCGTCGGTCGGGATGACAATTCGATAAAGGGCATGAGGCAGACGGCCGAAGCGTATCGCTACGAGCCGCTCTGCTGCTTCAGTGCCCGGCGGATAAATCGCGTGGGCCGGTTCGCAATGTGCTCCGCCCGGATGAGTTCCGGATTCAGCCATTCGATGACGGCCGCATAGCCCATGCTCTCGGGATCGTCAGCTGAGGTAGTGCGGCACGACGGCAAGCACGTGGAAGCCTTCCTTCAATTGAAAGCTCAAGGTCGGATCGTATTCCGTGCCCTCCACCACATCGACCACATACTCATCCGGCTTCAGCCGATCGGCAGCAGTGCGAGTAGCCCACGCAGGCGCGAACCGGCGCGAATCCTGAAGAGCCTGTGCGACTCGGTCAACTGCCGACGCGCGCGGTAGAGTTTGTCGCCGATGCCATGATGCTGCAGTGTCGAGTCCACAATCACCTCTGCCCCGTAGAGCGTACGGCCGCGCCGTGGATCGTGATTGGTAAACATGCCGTCGGCCGTGAATTGCTCCCAGCTGTCGAGCATGGCGTAGTCTTCCCAGTCGACGATCAGGCTGGCGCACATGCCGACAACCTTCTCTTCCGGGCCGTAAACGGCGACGAACTGTCCTTCGGGAAAGACCCGCAAATGTGACGACAGCTGCTCGGCGTTCCAAGGCGCCGTGTCGGGATAGGTCCGAAGGCACAGGTCGCTGATGCCGTCGAAATCGCGCGGCGTGGTATTCCGAACGATCAACTTCCTTGCCGGTCTGAGCTGACTGTTGATCGGAGGTCGGATTCATCGTGACGTGCAGAACGTTGTTGGGCATTCTACCGCAAGCCATCGGCAAACACACCAGAATCATGAAGCGCGGCGGGTCTTACGAATCATCAAAGGCATCAGACCGGGAAAGCGCAGCAGCTCGAAAACCGCCGCCCGCGCCAAGACCTGGCAATGACAATAACGAGCGAACACGCGAGGCGGCTGAAAGCAGCGGCGCGAATTGCCTGGAGTACTCCTCGCTCATACTTGGCAGCACATTCGGCGAGCGCCAGCTTCGCCGCGAAAAAATGACGCCTAGACATTGAGCGGCCATCCTTCCGCTTCGCAGCGCGATGGAGATACCGTCCCCGACAAACGGATCGATAAAAGCCGCGGCGTCTCCGGCACAAAGCTTATTTGCCTGGGTAGGCTGCGGCTGCCGATAGATCAGCGGCGATGTGCTTACAGGCTGCATGACCGCATTCCACGGCGAAGCACGCTCGGAAAGCCGGGGATGCAGTGCGAATACTTCCTGCAGCGAGGTCGCACGGTCCGATCGCACCATCGCACAGGCGTTCACTACATCGGCTGACACCGGCTGCACTCCGCAGTATCCGTGGTCAAAAAAATAGAGGTCGGAGGAAGGAGCGGGATTGGTCTCGTGGAAATGTCCCTTCACGCCAATCCATTTCGGCCCGGACGGCACTACCGATCGGGGAGCGTGAATTGCGACCATCGCCCCGCCGCAATCACCAGGGCGTCGGCGGCAAACGGCCGAAGAACTCATCAGCTGAAAGGGGCCGTCCCGCCGTTATCGAGCTCACTTCGCAATGGGAGCGAGTCTGTGACGCCGGCGACTGCGCGGCACTCCACAAGGCTGCGTCCAGGTTGTAACGGGTGATGCTGACAGCAGCAGGCTCAGACTGGAGCCTCGATCATTCTGTTGCCCAGGAAAAGTCGCGCTCGCCGTAACGCGGCGCCGAATCGATTAGCGCGCGCCCGGATTGCCGAATCTCGAAGCAAGTCGGACGAGCACATCGAGCGATTCGGCCGAGACGAATTCGCCACAAACTCTGTGACGGGGAAAGATCTTCGCGTCGAAGAGCACGACACGAACTCCAGGCGAGCAGCAGTGATCGCCGCAGCGGTTCCCGCAGGGCCGCCGCCGATGACGGCAAGATCGAAATGTTTTGTCAGCGTGCTGCATTCGGCAGTCAGAGCAGTGGCCGGTCGAAGTGCCGATAGGCTAACTGCTTCCTTCCTTCCACATCAGCACTCCCATCCGATAAAGGAAGTGCCTGGAGATCGTAATCTCCTGTGCCGGGACCTCTCGTAGGATTTGCCGGAGTCTCCTCCGTCGTATACGCTCGACGAACCGACGCCGGAGCGTCATGCCAGGTGATTCTGCTGCGAAATAAGCGGGAGCCCGCATACACCAGCCACAGATGCAACCGGGCTGCGAATGAGATCGTTGATCAGAACCGCCCGCCGGCAGACCCGCATGGCTTCGCCGCGAATCGCGCAAGTTCGTCGGGCTCGAAGATGATGGGCAAAGAGCGAGCAGCTCACCACGTCGAAGGCGCCGTCGCGAAATGGCAGAGCCAGGGCATCGCCCGCGATCGAGCTCGTACCGTTGCGTGGAAGATGCGACCACATGCGATCGAGCAGCGTAATCTTTAGTTCACGGCCACGCTCCGGCGAGAAGGCGAGCCGGCCCAAGCGGGCAGATCGCCCGCTCCGGCACCCACCTCCAGCAGCGAAAGCCTGGCTACTAACCGCCATCCGCCGGCGACTCGCCGCAGCAACGCATGCGGTGGTTCGGGTCCCTCCGAACCAGTCATTGATGTGTCGCAGATCAACGAGGCTGGCGGCGACTTCGGCCGGCGAGCCTGAGATCGTCATCGAGCAGTTCGGGAATGACAATTGGCGTCGCATGGCGCTGTCCGATGTTATCAACCATGGCTCCGCGATGCTCGACGCCAGGAAACGGAATGCCGTCGGGAATTCGGTTGCTCACAGGTGGAATCGCGGGTGTGAGAAGTGGAAAGTTCATTAGGAGTTGACTCTCGGAACACGCCAGCCGTGTCGAAACGCCGACTTGCGAGAATTAGGCGCTACTCCGGTTGCAGGCTTCAGCGTCTTTCAGTTTGGATGTGAGTTGCTTTCGAAACAGAACAGGTCGATCCGGCGGGGTGCCGATCCGAACGAGTGGGCCGAAACCAGGGGAACAGCGGTCTTGCTCGTGCGGCATGGCCACGCCAATAGGGACTGTTTTCCGCCGGATCGACATTTATTCCTCCGCTTCTGCGTCCCGCATCCAGTACCGGATAGCACGGTCGTCCGAGTTGTAGCGACTTCGAGATAGCCTTGCAACGCCGCCACTTCGGCGTCACAGAACGTTAACCTTGGATTCCATCAAAAAAGCAACTGGAAATTCAGTCACTCGTCTAATCTCAGTGAGGCGGTGTACGATTCGTTCAGAAGAGGTTTCGTGGATTCAGTCCGTCCTTATCTCGTTCCAGCGCTCGTGGCGTGCGATTTTCGTTCTTCTCGCGGCAGTGTCAGCCGCTGTGGTCGCAGCAGCAAACTCGAGTATCGATCCCATCGCTTTGGTTCGTCGAGCGGCCAAGAACGAGATCCGGGCTGCGGACGTCCAGCAGTACTACATGTTCAAGGACACCACGCAGTACAAGGATCACTCGATCACCAAAGAGATTGTCCGCACCAGGCAGGGCGGCCTGTCCACGACTCTGCTTCTCAATGGCAAGCCGTTGACGACAGATCAGCGCCAGAAAGAAGACGCCAAGCTCGAGAAGTTCGCCAACGATCCGGAGGCTCGTCGCAAACGTCGCGAGTCCAACAAGGCAGACGACCAGCGAGCGGAACTGATGCTCACGAGTTTGCCGGACGCGTTCCTCTATACGTATGCCGGCACCGATCGCGGGCCCAAGGGCGAAGAACTCGTGCATTTGAAGTTCACTCCCAATCCCAAGTTCGAGCCGCCCAACCATGAGACCGCCGTCTACCAGGGCATGCAGGGCGACATGATTATCGATCGCCAGGCCGAGCGCATCGCCAAGATCGATGGCACGCTTGTTCAAGGATGTGGATTTCGGTTGGGGAATTCTCGGCAAGCTTTATAAGGGCGGAAAGTTTCGTATCGTGCAGCGGGATATTGGCGGAGGCCACTGGGAGGAAGTCGAAGAGACTCTGCAGTTCTACGGCAAGATACTGATGGTGAAGTCCCTCACCATTTGGTCGACTGAGACGATGTACGACTTCCAGCCCGTGTCCTCAGACCTCACCACGGCCCAGGCTCTCGACCTGCTTCACAAGAGCGTCGACGTGGTGGCGCAGAGCGGACCTTCCGGCGTGAAGGAAGCTCAGAACGCCAGCCATCAAGTAGGTTGGCACTTCGTTCGTGAAAGGCGCGGCCAGGTCGCGTCTTTTTACTTCTGCGGCGCTGTGGACTAGACGCAATCGTGTCCTTACGTACCGTCAGTGTCTCGATCAGCTGATGCCGCAACTCATACCCTCGCCCGAGCTCTGTCGCTGACAGCGATGGTCCCTTGCGGCGAGACCTCGACCTCGGGCTCGATGATGTCTTCCTTCCAGTAGCGCTTGGACGCCGACACATCGCCCGGCAACTGGAAATTGGGAAGCGTCGACAGGGCAACATTGTGAGCTCGGCCAACTCCTGACTCCAGCATGCCTCCACACCACACGGGCACACCAAATCTCTGGGCTATCTCGTGAATCGCGAGCGCGTTGGAGAAGCCGCCGACTCGGCCGACTTTTACATTGACGATGCGGCAGGCGGCGAGTTCGAGCGCAGCCTCAGCGTCGCGCGGCGTGCGAATCGCCTCATCGAGACACAGCGCTGTCTGTAGTTGCTTTTGAAGTTTGGCGTGGAAATAGAAGTCGTCAGGCCATAGCGGCTGCTCGATCATCAGCAGCTTGAAGCGGTCGAAGCTCTTCAGATGCTTCCAGGTCGGCCAGCGTGTACGCCGAGTTGGCATCGCAGCTGAGAAGAATGTCGGGCCAGCGGGCGCGGATCTTCTCCAGCACTTCGACATCCCAGCCCGGCTTCACCTTCACTTTGATCCGCTGGTATCCGGCAGCCAATTCGGTCGTCGATCTTGTCCAGCAATTGCTCGTGCGAATCCTGGATGCCGATGCTGACACCGCAGGCAATCTCGCGGCGCGTGCCGCCTAGCAGCTTCCACAGCGGAATTTGCTTCTCCTGGGCTTCGGCGTCCCAAGCCGCATTCTCCAGCGCGGCCTTTGCCATGGGATGCTCGCGCACCCGCGACAACAGTGCCGGCACTTCCCTGCCCGCATGCAGCGTTTTGCCGACAAGCGACGGCGCAAGGTAGCGCGTGATGACATCCCAGGCGCCGTCGATGTACTCCTCGCAATAAAATGGTCCTTCGCCCGCAACACACTCGCCCCAACCTTCCAGGCCATCGCAGTGCAGCGTGACCAGCATGACGCGACGTGTGTAGGTACGCCCGAAGCTGGTTTCGAAGAAGTGGACCAGGGGGATCTGGAGTTCGCGAAGGGTGATGGCTTCGATCTTCATGGTGTATGCAAGAGCGCACCGTAAAATGCGCCATGACACGCGGTCGTTTTGTCCCGAAGCGGCTCTGGCGTTGGATAGAACTCGGCCCGATTACTTTTTGTGTCAGGGCACGACTTTAGTCGTGCCGTAAAGTGCATGTAAAGAATTTCGGCTTTAGCCGCTGCAAAGGGCTAGCAGGGGGCGAAGCCCAATCACCAACGAACGCCTCTGCGGCACAACTGAAGTCGTGCCCTAATAAGAAACTTGAGATTGCCGCCCAATCAGCTCGGGGACTCAACCTTCCGTCGGCGCATCAGCGAACACCGCATTAGGCATTCAAGAGCCGATTCGAACTCATAAATGGCCATAACCTCGCCCGATTTCTCCTGGAAGCTTTGGAACAATACCTCGTGTTCGGTGTGAGGAGGCGTCTCATCAGTAAGGGCACTGTATCGAATCCCTTCGCGATAAGAATCCACGTCTTGAAAGTAGGCACGATCGGCATCGCCGGATTCGAGATTGCGTCCGATAAACACGACAGGCTCCATCTGCGGAATGAGCATGTCATCGTCAAGATACAGAAGGTGGAAATACACAGCACCTACCTCAAGCTTGTTTATTGGTACGAATTCGGCCCAAGACTTCAATTCCCGACTTTCAAAAATCATCGGCGCTCCCTGCTTCAACTCGCGTACGACCAATTCTCGTCCCAGCGCCCAAGCACGAAAACTCCGATTCCGTCTTCGGTCGCGACCATACCTCAGGCACGACAGGCCGCTCGCAAAAGCTTGCAGGAACTGCTGCCTATTGTGCAGTTGGACCTCTGACGCCTTGTGTCGCGTTTCCGGGTCAGCCTTCCAGGCGTAGATCTCGGCGGGCACTTCGATGCGGATCTCTTCCGCAAACAGACGATGCTCACCGTTGCGCAGTAAGCCTTCAACGCGCTCGGACTTCAGCCACCACTCCGCCACCAGCCGATCCGTCGGCAGAAAACCCTGTAGCGGCGATGATGTGATTCCGTACTGGTTAATGTTGTAGCGTCGGGCAATTGCACCCAGTCGTTCGAGATTGAGATATGAGTTCTTGATCTCCAACGGATCGAAGGTCCACTCCATCAGCTCGTAGCCGAGCTTGATGGCATCCTCTCGCTGAAAGAGCTTCAGCCTTCGTCCCAGGCCGGTGTTGCGATATTCAGCTTTGACAGCCAGCATGTGCGAATGGAGGTACGAGTGTCCGTTGCGTATGCCCGGAATCGAGAACGCAAAGCCCGCCAGCTTGTCTCGGTCCCAGGCACCAATCACTTGGCCGCCGATCTTGGGGGCTAGAGAGAAAATCCGCAGCGGCACCAGTTCGTTGTCGGCGAATCCCCAAACCTCTTTCTGCAAGGCGACACAGTCACGCAACTCCTCCAGGTCAGAGCAATTGCGTATTTCGCTCGCGTCACTCACGCCTTCTCCTGCCGTTTGGACTCCTGCCACAGCGATTCCATCTTCTCCAGGGAAGAGTCCGCGGGCTTGCTGCCCTGTTCGCGCAGCCGCTCTTCGAGATACTGAAAGCGACGCCGAAATTTACGATTGGTCTTGCGCAGAGCGGACTCGGGGTCGAGCGACAAGATAGCGCGCAATGTTCACCAGCACAAAGAAGAGATCGCCGACTTCATCTTCCAACCGAGCGCGCAATTCGGGTGAGATCTTCGTGGCACGCGCCCCAGCCACGCCGGCCTTCGATTCCGGCTGAGGACCGGGTTCGGGATATTCTTCAAGATTCTTGCGCAGCTCTGCGGTCTCCTCGTTCAGCTTGCCGAAAAGCTCTTCGAAGTTTGGCCAGTCGAAGCCGACCTGGGCGACTCGCGAACTGATCTTGTATGCCTCCATGAGCGAGGGCATCGCCGTGGAAACACCCGCCAATACCGAATCAGGATGATCTGCCTTGTTCGCGCTCTCGCCTGAATCCTGCTGACGCTTCTTCTTCTCTTCGGCCTTCAACGCCTGCCAATTGCGTAGCACCTCGTCCGGGCGTGTCAGCTTTCACTTCGCCGAAAACGTGCGGATGGCGATCGACCAGCTTATTCGACAGCCGGTCGAGAACATCGTCGATGGAAAAGTGCTTTTCCTCCTGCGCCATCACGGAGTAGAAGAGCACTTGCAACAGCAAATCGCCGAGCTCGCCGGTCAACTCGTCCCAGTCGCGTGCGTCGATGGCCTCGATTACTTCGTACGCTTCTTCCAATGTGTAGGGCTTGATAGTGTCGAAGGTCTGCTCGCGGTCCCAAGGACATCCACCCGGGCCGCGCAGCCGCGCCATGATGGAGACGGCGCGCTCAAATCGTTCTCCCGTCGTCGGTGGGACGCCGCTATTTGCTTTCCGCTCTTCGCTGTTCTTCAAAGGCAACAACTCCAGTAACAGAATGCAGCATTGTCAATGTTGAGGATTGGAAGCCGGAATTCAGGACGAGCTGTAGCCGAAGAGCCAAACGCGAATGGCGAAGAGCGGCTTCTCTAGTCCAGATCAAAGTCCCGCAGCGGCTTGCCGGTGTCGGGCGTTTCCTTGGCGCGCTTCAGGGCCTCCTGAAATTTCTTCTCGAGAAGGTCTCCCTGGTTCTTCTGCGCCTCTACCGACTGGCGGAAGATCGATTCCTTCCGAGTGTCATGATCTTTCATAGCCTTAGCCGCGGCCTCGAGGTCCTCAAAGGTCCTGGGCACTGGCTTAGGCGTATGGGCGATAACGGCCTTCACCTCGGGATCGATTTTCAGGGTCGCGCCGCAGCACGGACACGCTACTTCGAACTGTGCAGCATTCTTGGGCATGGCAGAATCTTACCGCAGCGCAGGACGCCATGCCAGCTTGCGAGCTTAGGTTGTGAGAGCGGTCCCTCGGCTTCGCTCGGGATGACACATAAAAACCAAGAACGGCAGCTAATGGAAATAACTCACCGCACGTCCTGCTGCACATCGCCCGTTCCACCCGGCGAGATCAACTGTCCACCCGTAATGATTTGGCCGGGCGGCGTCTGCCTGCCAAGCTGCGGTTGCGCCCGAGACTGGTTATGAGCGCGATACGCAAACAGCACCGCCAGCAGTGGTGCAGCCAGCAGCACTCCCCAGAATCCGAAGATCAGGCTCAGCAGAATGGGCACAATCAGCGACGCCCAGATAGGTATGCGCGCTGTGCGCCGCATGATCAGCGGCTGCAAGACCAGGCCGTCGACAACCACCACAATGCCGTAGAGGATCAGCACATACAACGCGCCTTCGAAGCCATCCGAGATCAGCGCCGCCAACGCAGGTCCAAAGAACGACAGTACTGTCCCAAAGTGCGGAATGAACTGGAAGGCTGCGGCAAGGAAGGCCCAAAAGGGTGCAAACGGCACATGCAGAAACCACAGTCCGGCCCACCAGAGCGCACCAACCGCCAGCGAGTCGTAGCACTGAGCGACGAACCACCGCTTCAGCGCATCGCCGGTAATGTTCATGTGACGTGAAAACCGCATTAGCTACTTAGATGCTCGCTCTGAAAAGACGGCACAAAACCCATGCTACACTCGAAAAGAAGCACTGAGCAGTTAGCACTTGGCAGTTGGCCTAGCCTTTGCGCAGATAGTCTCTGCCATTAGCCAACGCTGCCAGCACCATCAGACTTAGCTAATTGCTGACAGCTAATCGCTAAGAGCTGCTTGTCTATGAAATTCGGCGTCATCATCTTTCCCGGATCGAATTGCGACCACGACGCTTTCTGGGTCGTCTCCAAGGTCGCCAAGCAACCTGTAACTTTCCTTTGGCACGACTCACCCGATCTGCAGGGCTGCGATGCCATCATCGTTCCCGGCGGCTTTGCCTATGGTGACTACCTGCGTACGGGCGCGATCGCCAAGTTCTCACCGGTGATGGAGTCGGTGAAGAAGTTTGCTGCCGATGGAGGCCTGGTGCTCGGCATCTGCAATGGGTTTCAGATCCTGTGCGAAGCCGGACTGCTGCCCGGCGCACTGATGCGCAATGCCGGATTGAAATATGTGTGCAAGCCGGTCCACATTCGCGTGGAGACGACGAATACGCCCTACACGCAGGGACTTACGAGGGGCGAAGTGTTAGAGATTCCCATCGGCCACATGGAAGGCAACTACTTCTGCGACGAGCGTACGCTGGCCGAACTGAAAGATCAGGACCGCATCGTGTGGCGCTACGTCACGCCCTCGGGAGAAGAAAAGCCGGAGGCCAATCCCAATGGCTCGCTGGAAAATATCGCGGGCATCTGCAACGCCGGCCGCAACGTCCTTGGCATGATGCCGCATCCGGAGCGCGCCGCCGAGCCCGAACTCGGAATGACCGACGGAGCGAAGGTCTTTCATTCGCTGGTAGCAGCGATGGCGGCGAAATAGCTGTCAGCTGTCGGCTATAGCGCTCTGACATCCGCTGTGTTTTCGCACAATCCAGAAAAACTTCAAGGTGTCATCCGGAGCGCCGGTTCGCGCATTCTGCGAACCGGAGTCGGAGGACCGCTATCGTAACTATGGTGCCTGATCCCGAGCGAAGCTGAGGAAGCGCGGTACTCGTCAGGCTTTTCGTGGGGATATGGATCCTTCGACTACGCGTCCGCCAACCCGCAAAGCCTGCTGGTCGAAAATACAAGCGGACGGCTCAGGACGACAATCGATTTGAGTCTGGGCTACCTGTGCATCGCTGAAGCGGTGCTCCACCCATGATTACAAATTCTTCTTAGTCCAGTCATCTACCCGATTCAGCGCTTCGTTCAAATGCTCAATCGAATTCGCAATACTGAACCGCAGATACCCTTCTCCAGCCGACCCGAAGGCCGTACCTGACAGCGCGGCGACTCCCGCCTGGTCGAGCAGCGCATCGGCCAGCTTCTTGGAAGGCCAGCCTGTCTCCTTGATATTCGGGAAAGTGTAGAACGCCCCTTTGGGTAGGCGGCAGGAGAAGCCCTTGATCTTATTCAGCCCGTCCACGAAGACGTCGCGGCGTTTGAGGAATTCCTGCCGCATTCGCTCCGGCTCGCTCTGGTCGCCGGTTACGGCTTCCAGTCCCGCAATCTGCGTGAACGTCGCCGTGCATGACGTGGAGTTGGTCGCCAGCCGCGCAATATGCGCCGCCAGGTCAGGACGCATCACACCATAGCCCAGCCGCCATCCAGTCATCGAGTACGTCTTTGAAAATCCGTCGAGGATGATGGTGCGATCCTTGAAGCCGTCCACCGCGGCGATACTGTAGGGCTCGCCCTCAAACAACAGGCGGCTGTAGATTTCGTCGCTCAGGATCATGATGTCGCGATCGCCGATTGCGGCAGCGATGTCCTGCACATCTTCCTTGGGAATGATGCCGCCCGTTGGATTCTGTGGCGAGTTGATGACGATGAGCTTGGTGCGATCGCTGATCAGGTCCTTCAGCTCGTTGACGTCGAGCCGGAAATCGCGCTCCTCGCGGAGGTGGATCGGCACCGCCTTGGCGCCGAGAAAGTTGATCATCGATTCATAGATCGGGAATCCGGGATTCGGATAAATGACCTCGTCGCCCTCTTCCACCAGCGCCAGCATGGTGAAGAAGATGATCGGCTTGCCGCCCGGCACCACTACCACTTCGTCAGCGCCTAGACTGATGCCGCGCGACTTGGCGACATCGTTGGCAATCGCCTCGCGCAGGTCGGGCAGTCCGGCCGAAGGGCCGTAATGCGTGAAGCCCTCCCGCAAAGCGTTTACACCGGCTTCAACCACGTTGAGTGGCGTATCCATGTCGGGCTCGCCGATCTCGAGGTGGATAATGTTACGTCCCTGCCGCTCCAGAGCGCGGGCGCGAACCAGGACTTCGAAGGCAGTTTCTGTTCCCAAACGCGACATCCGCTTGGCCAGACGCAGTTCAGCTTGAGTAGTAGTCATAGGCAAACCCATCGATTATACGATGAGACCGGCCATACCACGGCAGTCCTCCTGACCGATCTTGCAGCCGGCCCAGGCTATGGCCGGGCAGAGCATTTGTAGATTGCCGCCCCTCCCACCCTGCGCAGGAGTGTGTAATGGTAGGTTTCCAGAACGCCCTCTGCGGCGACGACGCTGGGACCTCCACTCTGCGGTCCTTGATTTCCGATCACCGCCACCTTCGGACCACGACGCTCGAAGACCATGATCATGTCTGGGGGCGAGAGGATGTGATACTCCAGCCGCTGCTCTTCGCCAATTCGCCGTCCGACATACATGCCGAAGTCGTTTTCGAAGCCGGGATAAGGATCGGCGTGAGAGGCGAATATGTACCCCGGCCAGAAGCTGGCGACCTCTTGCCCCGGCGACGCTATCTGGTCCAAGGCGGTGGAGACGGCTGTCACCGCCTGCAATGTCCAGTTGGGCGCGGCGGCTCGGACGCGAATGCCGGGCACAGTTTCGCCGGTAAACAAGTAGCGATGAAAACTGGGAACGCCAGCCGCGACGAAGCCAATTAGCAGAATGGCGGTCGCTGTAGAACCGATATGTATTAGTTTCGGTGTTGTCATCGCAGCGATGTAGTCATGCGCGAAAGAGACGGCGACCACGATCAGAAATGGCATGATCATGGAGAAGTACTGCACCTCCGACGGGGTTGGCAGCAGCGACACAATCCCCAGCACGAGGGCGATGGCGAATGCCAGTCTCGACGATTCTCTCTTCTTCCGGCGAGAAACAACCATCGCAAGACAAGCGAGACACAACACACTGAATTGAAAACCGGTGTGCGACCCGACGAAGAGCGCCTTGATGGTAGCGCCCTTGTTGTGCCAATCGGCGATCAGACCTTCGCCCGAACGCAGAGCATGATATCCGATGTTGTTGAAGAGGAATGCACCCGGTGACGCGATGAAGAGCACCAGCGACGGCAGGAATCCGAGTACCAGGCCGGCGCAGAAATATGCAAGGTGCTTCAGCGGCTGCGGCCGACTCCGCCGATAGACCCACCACAGCAATACCGGGACAACGACAATGACATAGGAACGCGTGTCTGCACTGAAGGCGGCCAGCATTCCTGCGAGTGCAATCAGCCATCCCGGTGAACGCACAGAAAGCCGGGCAAGGATGATGTAGGCGGCAAATAAAAACACGGTGCCCAGGCCAAGAGTTTTTGCGATGGGAAACCAGGAAAAGACCAGGCTGCTGCTCGCAAATAATACGACCGCCGCCACGCCGGCAATCCATGACTCGGTTTCCGCGCAGATGTGCTCATACAACAAAGCTCCCAGCGTGGTCGTCAGCACGGCAGAAAGCACTCGGGCGGAGACCCACGAAATCCCGAACAGCTTTAGCCATGCAGCGTAAACGTAAGGCAGCAAGGGGGCCTGAGTGTAGAAAAAATCCAGGTAAGGAGATTTGTGTTGCAGCACCAGCCGGGCAGCCAGCAGGTAAAAGCCTTCGTCTGCGTCGATCAGGCGGTGCTGCGAGACGTACAGGAAGAAGCCGGCCTGCAGCAGGAGAATTGGTATGAATAATGACTTGGCTGCAGGACGCATGCAGACCGGCCTCCGGCGAATTTAATCGGCGTACTCAATCAAGAACTCGATCCGGGCCGCTTTCTCCAGCATCGCCGAAACCGAACAGTATTTTTCCTTGGATAGACTCACGGCATGCTCGACCGACGTACGAGCTACCTTCCCACTGATGCGATAGACCACGCGAATGGCGGTGAAGACCTTGGGAAACTCCTCGCTGCGGTCCGCTTCGGCGCGCACATCCACGCTCCGGAAAGGCTCGCGCTTCTTCCGCAAAATGCTGACTACGTCGCTGCCCGAACAGGCGCACAAGGCAATCAGCAACAATTCGACTGGGCTGTTGGCCGACTTCTCATTGCCGGCGTCGACGACAATTGCATGATGGCTGGCAGCTTCCGCAAGAAACCGGTCGCCATCGGTCCAGAGGGCATGGGCTGTAATCAAAGATCCTCACTTTAAGGCCATTCGCTTCTCGCTCTTCGCCTTTTGCCAGACTCCGCCAGAAACTTCTGACCCGTCGAATTGAAGTACACGAGCAAACTTTGGCGAAAAGCTAAAGAGCGGGCAGCGAAAAGCGTCTTTTTACTGCTTATCCGGTGGCGGCGTACTTCCGCTGCTTCCGGTACCGGTGCCACTGTCGTTCGCGTCGTGCTTCTCGTAAATCGAGTACTGGCTCTGCGGGCGCTTCAACCGAATTGTTATGTCCTGGCTGGTCTTCTCGATTTGATAATCGCCGCCAAACGTCTGAAATCCGTGGGCGATCACCTGTACCCGCAACAGGCCGAAGGGAATTCCGTCAAAGTGCGTCTTGCCCTCGTTGTCGGTCTTGAGCTCGAAGCCGGTCTTCATCTGCTTGCCATTTTTCCCTACCGGATGCAGCACTACCGCGGCATTGCGAACCGGCTTACCGCTGTCATCCTTCAGCACGACGAAACTGGTCGACGACATCCGCTGATCATCGTTTGGATTCATCGCAAACAGGCTGGCTGAGATCAAAAGTACGGCGAGGAATGCATACAGCGGGCGCGACAATTTCATACGGACATTTTAGGCAGGAGAGGCCCAGCACCGCAATCGGCGGCCGGAGCTCGGAGATTAAAGGCGCTCAGTGGCGAGGAAATATCTGCTTTCCCTGCCTGAGCAAGAGCGCCACACGTGCCGTAAGGCCGATGGCGATAGCCGCAACCGCAAGTCCTATTCCCAGATTCATGGTGACTGCCAGTACCGAAACCAAATTCATCAATACTGTCCTGTGTAATCCGAGGTTGAGGGCGGATTCCGCTTCAACACCGGGCGGTCGTCGTCGTTTGGCACGGCAGGCGTGTTGGAGGTCTGCGCCTGCGTGGAGTCGGTAGATCCGCTGGTCGACGGCGTCGAATCGCTTCCGGAGGACCCAGGATCTTTCTTCAGCGTCGGACGTCCGCTGTCCTGTGAATCCGGCGAACTCTTGGAAGCCTGGCTGGTTTTGTCCGAAGCGTCATCCGCTGTGCTGGAGGAACTGGCGCGCTTCAACAGCACGGGACGCCCTGGCTCAGGTTTCGCTCCGCCCAGGCGGCGTGCGTTTTCCAGCATCGACAGCCGCGCCTTCACATTTTCAAATTCACTGGTGTCGACAACGTATTCCGGACGGTCCGGTAGATACTTGCGGATCTCATCCTGCGCGTCCTTGATGCGCTCCACGTTCATCGGGTGGGTGGCGAATGCTTTCGCAACCAGGTTCGGCTTCTTCTTCTCGACATTCAACTTCTCGAAGAACTCGACGAACGCCTGCGGATCGTAGCCGGAGGCGTAATCGTACTCCAGGCCTAGTAAATCCGCTTCGCGCTCAGCGTCACGCGAGAACTTGAGGAAGCCCAACGGCACCAGCAGTCCCGCCGCTTCTGCTACGGCATACGCCACCGGACCGCCAACAAAGATGAGCGGTACCGAAGCGAAGTTCCAGATCTGCGCCCGCGTCATGTTCTTGGTGGCGTGGCGCGCCGCCACGTGCGCAATCTCGTGCGCCATCACCCCGGCGAGTTCGGCTTCATTGTCGGCGGCAAGAATCAATCCGCTGTCGACGTAAAAGAATCCGCCGGGCAGTGCAAACGCATTCACTTCGTCGTTATCGAGGACCTTGATAGTGAAAGGCACGCGGGCGTCTGAGTTGCGTACCAGGTTCTGCCCAATGCGATTTACGTACTCCGTGACGATGGGATCGGTAACCAGTTTTGCGCTCGACTCAACTTCGTTGGCAAGCGAGCGGCCAAGGGCCATCTCACGGTCGAGTGAATAGAAATCCAGTCCAGAGCCGACGTTGCGCTGACCGATCATGCCTACGTTGTACTTGGGCGCCAGGTTTGGCTGGGCCGCGTCCACTCCATTCGGAACGACCGGCCCGGCTGGCTTCGCATCCTTCTCATCCGGGGATGTCGCTGCGTCCGCTGCTCCTGCGGCCTTCACTTGCTCCGAGGTCGGAATCGAACCTTCGGGCGCAAGCGGCGCGATCGATGGGTCAGGCTTCTCAGGCGAAGCAGCCTGCACTCGTTGTGTAGTGGCGGAATCGGAGGTTGGCGTGGACGGCGTTTGCGCCGGACTAATTCCGGTCAGACACAACGCTGCACACAGAACTCCCAGCGTAGCTTTCCATGGGAGCGTCGACGACGAAGAGTCTCGAACACCGGGGACGACTGGCACGATGGCACCTGAACTAAACCCGATTATCCTGCCAAACTCGGGGCTATGGGAACTATAAAGTTCACGTCGTCAAAAGAACGAAGCGCTCACGGGTGGACGGATGCTAGCTGGGCGAATAGATGCCGCAATCGATGACGAGGATACCTTCTGATTTGGGCGGTCGAGGCGCATCGCGCTAGCTCTCGTGCGTGTCGCGCTTACCTTGGAAAATGTACATGTATATAACTGCAAATACATATGTTAGATCGTACGCGCCGATTTTCATTAAAATATGAGTGTATTCCACTCATGTATGACTTGACATCGGTCAAGGAAGCTCCTATGATTAGCACTCGTAGGGATTGAGTGCTAGCAGAGACTCTGGAGTGCTTCTTCCCGCATACCCGCTGTACCCAGCTTCAGGAATCATCGCCAACCGCGAATTCCGCACAGCGGACTTAACGGACGGCAAATACTTAGTGGAATCCAACTGACTTTGAAAGCTTGAAAGGAGTTCCAAGAATGGCGACTAAGCTTACCCCGCTCCATGATCGCATCGTGGTTCGTCGTGTAGAAGAGGCAGAAACCAGCCGTGGCGGCATCATCATCCCCGACAGTGCGAAAGACAAGCCGCAGGAAGGCGAAATTATCGCCGTCGGCCGTGGCAAGAGCAATGACAAGGGCGAGACCTTCCCCTTGGCTGTGAAAGAAGGCGACCGCGTCCTGTTCGGCAAGTATGCCGGCACCGAGATCAAGATTGATGGCGAAGATTTCCTGATCATGCGTGAGGAAGAAGTCCTCGGCATCCTGGAAGGCGCCAGCAAGCCGAAGGAAGCCGCCGCAAAAAAGTAGTCAGTGGCTAGTGGCCAGTGGCCAGCACTAAGCCGCTGGATGAGCCACAGCCCCGCTGCTTCGCTGAGTTTTAGTGACACCGTTTAACACGAATTCAAGAAATTTCAGGTCACGCCAAGTGCAAGGCTTTAACTAGTCACTGACCACTGGCCACTGACCACTAGGAGAAACAAATGGCAAAGCAGATTCTGCATGGAGAAGAGTCGCGGCAGTCGATTCTTCGCGGCGTGAATGTTCTGGCCGATGCGGTGAAAGTCACCCTCGGTCCGAAGGGCCGCAACGTCGTGATCGAGAAAAAGTTTGGTTCGCCCCTTATCACTAAGGACGGCGTTACCGTAGCCAAGGAAATTGAGCTGAAGGATCCGCTAGAGAACATGGGCGCGCAGATGGTGCGCGAAGTCGCTTCCAAGACTTCCGACGTTGCCGGCGACGGCACCACCACCGCGACCGTTCTGGCGCAGGCGATTTATCGCGAAGGCGTCAAGACGGTTGCTGCCGGTGCGAATCCGATGGCCCTGAAGCGCGGCATCGAGAAGGCTGTTGCCGCCGTCAACGGGACCCAGGACGAAGACGGAAACCGCAAGGGCTCCGCTCTCGACAAGCTGTCGCAGAAGGTTTCCGGCGAGATGATCGCCCAGGTTGGCACCATCTCCGCCAACAATGACGAGACCATCGGCCGCATCATCGCGGAAGCGATGAAGAAGGTCGGCAAGGACGGCGTCATCACCGTGGAAGAGTCCAAGACGATGGAGACCCAGTTGGAAGTCGTCGAAGGCATGCAGTTCGACCGCGGCTACCTGTCCCCCTACTTCGTTACCGATCCGGAGCGCATGGAAGCGGTTCTGGAAAATCCCTACATCCTGATCCACGAGAAGAAGATCTCCTCGATGAAGGACCTGCTCCCGCTGCTGGAGCAGATCGCGAAGGGCGGCCGTCCGCTCATCATCATTGCGGAAGACGTGGAAGGTGAAGCGCTGGCGACCCTGGTGGTCAACAAGCTGCGCGGAACCTTGCAGGTTGCGGCCGTGAAAGCCCCAGGCTTCGGCGATCGCCGCAAGGCCATGCTGCAGGACATCGCCATCCTCACCGGTGGCAAGGCTATCACCGAAGACCTCGGCATCAAGCTGGAGAACGTGCAGATGGCGGATCTCGGCCAGGCCAAGAAGGTCACCATCGACAAGGACAACACGACCATCGTCGAAGGTAAGGGCAAGCACGGCGACATCGAAGGTCGCGTGAAGGAAATTCGTGGCCAGATCGACAAGACCTCTAGCGACTACGACCGCGAGAAGTTGCAGGAGCGGTTGGCGAAGCTGGTGGGCGGCGTTGCGGTGATCAAAGTCGGCGCCGCGACCGAGACCGAAATGAAGGAGAAGAAGGCCCGCGTCGAGGACGCGATGCATGCCACCCGCGCTGCGGTTGAGGAAGGCATCGTTCCCGGAGGCGGCGTCGCTCTGCTCCGCTGTGCGGAAGCCATCGACGCTCTGAAGCTGGAAGGTGATGAGAAAATCGGTGGCAACATCGTGCGTCGCGCGCTGGAAGAGCCGCTGCGCCAGATCGTCGCCAACGCGGGCGAAGAGGGTGCAATCGTTGTCGGCAAGATCCGCGAGTCGAAGGAAAACAACTTCGGCTACAACGCCCTGACCAACAAGTTTGAAGACCTGGTCAAGGCGGGCGTCATCGACCCGACTAAGGTAACCCGCTCGGCCCTGCAGAACGCAGGTTCGATCGCGGCACTGATGCTCACCACCGAAGCCCTGGTCTCCGAGATTCCGGAAGACAAGAAGGAACCGGCGATGCCTCACGGCGGCGGCGGCATGGGCGGAATGTACTAAGAACCGCTCTTAGCTATTAGCTGTTGGCTCTTAGCTAAAGACCAAGCAACGACCGAGGCCTCGCAGAGATGCGGGGCCTTTTGTTTTTGTTTGTTACAACTGAGAACTGGTCACTGGCTATTTACCGCTGGCTTTCGGGTGCCCCATTCAAGCGCGATTTCGCTTGAGTGGGGGTTTTGACTTTGGACGAGACACTCTCAGCCGGTCTCGGCTCTGACGTCCACTTACCCGTGGCCACTAGCCACCGTTTACAGACTCATTCCGCCGTCGATCAGCAACTCTGCGCCTACCGTAAACGCTGCCTCATCCGAAGCGAGAAACACGACCGCATTGGCGATCTCGCTCGCTTGTCCGAACCTTCCAATTGGAAGCAGCTTGACGAATCCGGCCAGTTCTTCCTTGGACCGGCCGGCATGAAGCGGCGTCATGATGGGTCCGGCGCTGACGGCGTTCACGCGTATGCCCCGCGAGATCAGCTCGCCCGAAAGCGTCTTCGTCAGTGAAATCATCGCAGCCTTTGTGGCTGCATAAACGCTCGATGCCGGCATCCCGATATGCGGATTTACCGACCCGTTAATCACGATCGACGCAGGATTGGCGAACACCGGCAACAGCGCCTGAAGCAGAAAGTACGGACCTTTCACGTTCAAATTGAACGACCGGTCGAACGCCGCCTCGTCCCACTGACCGAGCGGCCGCAGGTCGGCAATTCCCGCGTTGAGGAAGAGAATGTCCAGCTGTCCGAATGAGTTTCTAACCTCATCGGCAACTTTGCCTTGATCGGCCACCTCTGACGCGTCGGCGTCGATGATGACCGCGTCAGTCAGTTCCTTGCGAGCCGCTTCCAAAGCTGCTGCGCTGTGCCCCGTAATCGCAACGCGAGCGCCTTCTTGTAAGAATCGGCCAGCCGTTTCCAGTCCGATGCCGCTGGTTCCACCGGTGATGAGAGCGCGTTTTCCTTTGAGTCTCGACATGCGTGAGGATTGTACACAAGGAACATTTCGAAACGGTAGCGGTGCGGCTGCCCCCTTCGAGCGCGGTTTTCGCCTGCGTGCGGAGTTTGACCTTCGCATAGCCGACACCACCCAAGAACCCGAGCTACAGCTTCGCGTACTCCGTCTTAGCTTGCTGCAGGATGGGAATGTCCGGGTCGGCATCCTTCCACAGCTGGAAAAATTCCTGGTAGGCTGCACGCGATTGCTCGCGCTGACCTTGTACTGCCAGGGCGCGACCCAGTCCAAGATGGGCGAGTACGAACAGCGGGTTGTTGCCGACCAGGGTAGGATGGTCGACAAATTTCCGGAATTCTGTTGCCGCTTCGGCGCCTTGATGGAGCAGTAGATAAGCCTGCCCCCGCACGTACACGGGGTAAAGAAAGACGCCCCACTCCATGTCATTCCCCCCGCCCATCTCCATCGGACTCGCCGCCTCAAGAAACTCGATTGCTTTCGCGGGATTGTTGCGATCGATTTCGATGGCCGCGCGAACGGTCGGCAACCAGTAGCTGACCATGAGGGTGGCGAGCGGGGCCTCCTTTTGCACCTCGTCTGCCATTTTCTCTGCGCGGACTGAATCGCCACTGCGCGCAAGCGCCAGGGCCGCCTGCACCACCCCTGCATCCGGGATCGACGCCAATGCTGCCATGGCCTGTTCGTGAGCGCGGGCCATGTTGCCGAACTCCGCCTCGCGCAGCGCTCCGTTCACCTGCCACCCGGCCGCGGTCTCTTTCTGGTCGTTCTGGCGAGCATACAGCACTGCGTGCTGCGTGAATTCGCGAGCCTTAGCGAGACGCCCCAAGAACGCCTCAGTGTCAGACTGGTAGGAAAGCAACCAGTCCGCTACCCCGGGCTTATCGGCCGCCCATTTCGCCTGTCTTTCCATCTCTTCCCGGTCGCGCTCAAGGAAGGCAACTCCGTACATGTAAGCGCGTGGACCCCCGTTGTCGATTTTGCGCCGGACCGCCTCCTGATACAGCGCTTTCGCCTTATCCAACTGATTCACCGTAGCGTAGCCCTGTATCAGATTCGCGTAACCAATACTGTTATCGGGATCGAGCTGGATAGCCTCGAGAGTCTCCGCATTCGCTTTTTCATAGTTCCCGAGGATGAAATAAATAAATCCCAGATTTAAATGCGCTTCGGTCTCTCTCGGATAAGACTGGGTCCACAACTCGGAAGCCTGTTTCGCCTTCTCCATCTCGCCGGTGACGGCGAAGTAGTATTGGGAGGAGATTTTGTATCTCTCTGCCTCAGTCACGCGATCGCGCAACTGGTAGGCCTTGGTGTTGTACTCGGCGGCCTTGGTACCTTCGCCGAGAATGTTGTAAATCTCTCCCAGGCGGCAGTAGGCCATGGCGAAGTTGGGATCTAGTTCGATCGCCTTACTAAAGAATGGGATCGCCGCGCTTTCCCCTTGCTCGTTCCAGATTTTCATGCCCAGGCTATAGGTCTTCAGCGCTTCCAAAGAGGAAGTTGTGGCCTGATCGATAGGCACATCGAACTTCTGCACCGAACTGAGCGATTCGCCGAGTTCGCCGCGCAGCTTCGTGGCCGCCGACCCCAGCGCATCCAGAACTTTTTCCTTTCCGTCGGCGTGCACCTGTTCGAGCGCGAGGCTCTCGCCGCTCTGGCAGTTCACCGCCTTGAGCCCGACGACATATTCGTTCCCAATATTTGCCACCGAGCCCGCGATATAAGCCTTGCTCCCGGCACGCTGGCAAACTTCGGCGGCAATCTCGGGCGTCAGGGCCGTATTCGGCGGCTTCGTCATCAGTCCGAGCGTCGCCTTTACTTGCTGGTCCGAGAGAACCTTCAGAAACGGCGACTGACGCAACGATATCGCGAGTGCCTGTTTCAACGTGTCGTCAAAAACCGGATTGCCCGTGGAGTTCGTGAAGTCGCCGAGGACGATGGTATCCGTCTCGGTCAATGCGTGCGCCTTGCGGTTGTGCAGGAAGAGAATTGCTGCGAGTACAGCGAATGCGAGAACCGCCGACACGCAGTAAGTCATCCACCATTTCTTTTTGCCGCCCGGTCTGGACTCGCCTTCGACAAGCAAAGCACTGGCGCTGGATTCCGTGTCGCGCTTCAGCCGCTGTAAATCGGTGCGCATATCGGCGGCGGACTGGTAGCGCAGCTTCTTGTCCTTCTCCAGCGCCTTGATGATGATCTCTTCCAGCTTCGCCGGGACGTCGGGATTCAGACGCACCGGCGCGGCCGGCTGGCGATTGAGAATTGCATCGGCGATCACCGCCGAGTTATCGCCGCGAAAGGGCTGAATGGCTGTCGCCATCTCGTAGAGCACGGCGCCGAACGAAAATAGATCGGTGCGGGCATCCAGTTCTTCGCCTCTCACCTGCTCCGGCGACATGTACGGCACCGTACCTATGGCTATGCCGCGTCGAGTCAGCACTTGCAGTTCGTCGAGGGTGGCGACCTCAGTAGTATTCGCTCCAGCCGGAGCGGCGGCGATCTTTGCCAGACCGAAGTCCAGAATTTTGGCGCGCTCGAGCGTGGTGAGAAAGATGTTGGCGGGCTTGATATCGCGATGGACAATGCCCTTCCTGTGGGCGGCGTCAAGCGCATCGGCGATCTCGATTGCCAGCTCCAGCAGAGGCTTGGTTTCAACCGGCCTTCCCGCGATGCGATCCCTCAGGGTTATCCCATCCAGGAACTCCATGGCGATGAAGGAGTGTTCGCCGTCGTTGCCGATCTCGTAAATGGTGCAGATGTTGGGATGATTGAGCGCCGAAGCTGCCCGCGCCTCCCGGCGAAAGCGCTCCAGCGCCTGCGGATCGCCAGCGACGTCTTCAGACAGGAACTTGAGCGCAACCATGCGCCGCAGGTCGGTGTCCTCTGCCTTGTACACCACGCCCATACCGCCGTCTCCCAACTTCTCGAGAATGCGGTAGTGCGAGACCGTAGTGCCAATCATGCCAGGCTGGCTCCCAGAGGTTGACTGATAGTACGGGCGACGCTCAGGTCAGTCAATGTATGCGGCGTAATTCCGTAGGCTTCACTCGCCCATCACCAGTTTGCCAACTTGCTGCAGCATGGCTGTGCGCTTGCTATCGGGGCCGTCGCATTGGGTGATGTAGGCGGCAACGAGGATCGGCTTCCTGCCGGCAGGCCAGATGGCGGCAATATCGTTCATCGTGTTCTCGCCGTTGTTACCGGTCTTGTCGGCGGCTCGCCAGCCTGCGGGAAGAGTCGCCCGCAACTTGTCGAGCCCCGTCTGATTCCCTTCCATCCACGCGGTAATCTGCTTGCGCGAGGCCGGCGTAAGTACGTTGCCCAGCAGCACGCGATTCAAGTCATCCACCATCGCAGCAGGCGAAGTGGTATCGCGAGGATCGCCCGGTCGAGATTCGTTCAGCGTCGGCTCGGTACGATCCAGGCGCGTCACGTTGTCTCCAATTGAGCGGCAAAAGCTGGTCACTCCGGCGGGACCGCCAATCGTGTCGAGCAGCAAGTTGGCGGCAGTGTTGTCGCTGCGAATGATGGCCGCCTCGCATAGCGCGTTTACCGTCATGGTGCCGCCGGCGTGCGGCTCAGTCAGCGGCGAATTCCCTATTAAAGGTTTCTGCGGAATCGCAATCAGACGGTCCAGCTTCTCCTGGTGCCGATCCCCACGTTGTAGGACGGCCGATACCAGCAGAAACTTGAAGGTGCTGCACATCGGAAAGCGCTCATCCGCGCGATAGCCGACGCGCTCACCCACGCCCGTATCCAATACGGAGACACCCAGGCGACCGCCATTGCTTTTTTCCAGCTTCGCAAAAGCCGCGGGCAGGGCGCTCATGCCCTTTGACGTGGCATGCAGATATCCAGAAAGTCCGAACGCGGTGATAGCGAGAAAGCTCCGGCGGCTGACCATGGTTCGAGTAGAACATGACGCCGGCAACCGGTAGTTTCACATCTTGGTTCCCGCCAGCTCCGCCGGGATGAAGCTCTTGCGATGTGGGATTAGAGGCAAAGCTATAACACCAGAGCGAGAAGGACGTGGGACCCGCAGATCCAGACCATGGCAAAGACCCCGCCAATGCAATGAGTGATGTTGGGGTGTTCTCTCAAGTTCATAACGGCGAGGCTAACCGGGCGCGGTCTTCGGCTGACCTAACTGTGCAGGGCTGTCCCAAGGTGGTAGGCTGAGTATCCGCACCGGGTGATGAAAGAAGTTCGCCCCAGGGCGTGGCCCTTGATTCAACCTTCGTGCGCCTCTTGGTTTCTAATCTGCTAGCTGGGGAGGAGTTGCCATGAGCAAGCCAGTCAAAATCGTCGGCATCGTTGTTCGTCGTCATCGTTCTGCTGCTGTTGATCGTTCCCTTCTTCGTCAATGCCGACAGCTTCCGGCCGATGCTGCAGTCCAAGGCGCAGGAAGCGCTGGGACGCAACGTACAGATCGGCAAGCTCGGGTTCTCGCTGTTCTCCGGTTCGTTGAGCGCCGACGGCATCACCATCGCCGACGATCCCAAGTTCAGCAACGCGCCCTTCATTAGCGCGAAATCGCTGAAGATCAGCGTCGATGTTATGCCGCTCATCTTCTCCAAAGAGCTCCACGTGAACTCCATCAAGCTGGAGCAGCCGCAGGTCGCGCTCATCAGCAACGCCGCAGGGACAATGGAACTATTCCAGCCTGGGAGGCAATGCCGCCCAGCCGGCGCAGGGCGCGCAAAAGCCCGCGCAGCAGACTCCGCCACAGACGGCGCAGAAAGCCTGCCGAGTCCGCTTCCGACTTATGCCGTCGATGAGATCGATATCTCCGACGGCAAGATCAGCATCTCGGAAGTTCCTGCCAAGCAGCCGGCGGTTGTCTACACCGACGTTGATCTTACGCTGAAGAAGTTTGCTCCGGGCGCAAAGATGCCATTCACGTTGTCGCTCAAAGCGCCGCGTGGAGGCACAATCAAAGCCGACGGCACGGCCGGCCCTATCAACCCGAACGATGCGTCGCTTACGCCTGTGCAACTTGATCTGAAGAATGATTCGGTCGAGATCGCCGGTCTGGCGCCCACGTCGGGTATGTCGGGCCTGCTCGACATGAACGCCAAAGTTCAATTCCGATGGCCGGCAGGCGCACCTCGAAGGCACCGGGCAGATCAAGAATTTGAAGGCTGCCTCGAACGGAAGGCCCGCCAAGGATCCTATCGGTTTCACCTACAAGACCGCTTACACGCTGGCCAGCCACGACGGCACGCTCACGGCAAATATCTCGGCGCGCAAGAACAACGCGAAGCTTTCCGGGCAGCTTCCAGATGCGCGAGAACATGGTCGTGAAGATGAACCTGAATGGCCAGGGCATGTCGATCGACGAACTCGAATCGCTGCTGCCGGCCTTCGGCGTGGTGCTACCCAGTGGATCGTCGCTGCGCGGAGGGACGCTGAGCGCGAACCTCAATCTGCAAGGCCCACTCGACGCATTGAATATCTCGGGACCGATCAGCCTGAACAACACCAAGCTGGCTGGATTCGATTTGGGCTCGAAGATGTCGGGCATGGGCCAGTTGGCGGGCATTAAGACCGGCTCAGACTACGACCATCCAGACGCTCAGTGCGACTGTGAATGTCACGCCCAGCCGTCACCCGCGCCGACAACATCAACCTCGTCATGCCTGCGCTCGGCAACGTGACCGGAGCAGGCACAGTTGCGAATCAGAACCTGAACTTCAAGATGGTGGCGAAGGTCCAGACCACCGGCGGCGGATTGCTGGGAGCGGCCGGCGGCGGCAAAGCCGGAAGTCAGAGTGTTCCCTTCTCCATTACCGGCACGACATCGAATCCGAAGTTCACGCCGGACACGAATGCCCTGGTGCAGAACGCGGTGCAGAACCAGATCAACCAGAGGTTGGGTGGCAAATCGCCCGGAAATGCCGGAGACATTGGCGGTACGCTTGGTGGCCTGCTGGGTGGCAAGAAGAAACATTGACCAACGCAGCACCCAGGTAATAGATATTCAAGCTCTCATAGTTCTAATTCCCTGGCCCAGTGTCGACGCGCCTCTTGCAGTAATTTAGGGGCGTGGGACTCGATGTTTGAAAGCCACGCTTCTACATAAGGGTGCGGCTTACGGCGTTTTCCGATGCTTTCATCAACTATTTTCCCGTGACTACGGCCTGAGCTGCCGCCCGCGCTGTTATACAGTATTCTCTGCAATTTCGGAGGATATGTGTCACGCCCGTTTACCTGCCATCGATACTTCGCAATCTCTCTCGCTACATTCTTCATAACTCTTTCCACCGCGGCTTATGCGCAGAAAGCTGCCGGTCCGCAACCTGCGCCGCTGCCGCCGCCCATCGTAGCGCCCGTCGACAAGCCGTATCCCGGAACCATCACGCTTAGTGTCGACGCGACCAATGTCAACGACCGCATCTTCAACGTGCACGAAACCATTCCGGTAAAAGGCCGCGAGATCACGCTGCTGTACCCGTCATGGATTCCGGGGACGCACTCGCCATCGAATCCGGTGCTGGATCTTGCAGGACTGATTGTGACGGCAAACGGCACGCGTATCCCCTGGGTGCGTGATCGTGTAGAGATGTCCGCGTTCCATCTGGCGTTGCCGGCGGGCACGACGAGCATCGAAGCCAACTTCCAATTCCTGGCCGCGATCGATCCCAAGCACGGCCGCATCTCGACAAAGTTCGCCGACATCACCTGGCAGAGCGTGCTTCTTTACCCAGCTGGATATTTCTCGCGTGACATCACGTTCTCGCCGACGCTTCGACTTGCCCGAGGGCTGGAAATTCGCTTGCGCCCTGGAAGTTCAATCGCAAAACGGCAGCCAGGTTCAGTTCAAGGAGACCACGCTGAATACGCTGGTCGATTCGCCGCTTTACGCCGGCGTGAACTTCAAGCGCGTCGATCTCTCCAGTGGTCCCGACAACCAGGTCTTCCTCGACATCTTCGCCGACAAGCCGGCGGATCTCGAGATCACGCCGGAAGAGTTGCAGTTCCACAAAAACCTGGTCATCGAAGCGCAGAAGCTTTTCAACTCACATCATTACGACCACTACGACTTTCTGTTTTCCGTCAGCGACATCGTCAGCGGCAAAGGCCTGGAGCATCATCAGTCCAGCGAGGACGGCGCCCGCGCCAACTACTTTACCGACTGGTCTGCCGGAATCGGTGGCCGCGCTCTACTGCCCCACGAATACACCCATTCTTGGAACGGCAAATTTCGCCGTCCGGCGGACTTGTGGACGCCCAACTTCAATGTCCCCATGCAGAACGATCTGCTGTGGGTTTACGAGGGGTTGACCGATTATTACGGCAACGTGCTGACGGCGCGTTCAGGGATGCGAACCTCGGAGCAGGCGCGCGACGGCATCGCGCTGACCGCGGCCGGCTTCGAGATCAGCGCCGGACGCACCTGGCGCTCGTTGGACGACACCACCAATCAGCCCATCATTTCTTCTCACGGTGCGACGGGGCAGGACTGGCCGAGTTGGCAGCGTTCCTATGATTACTATCCCGAGTCGGACCTCATCTGGCTCGATGCCGATACCAAGATTCGCGAATTAAGCGGCGGGAAGAAATCGCTGGACGACTTCGCCAAACTCTTCTATGGAATCAACGACGGCAGCTACGTTACCGTCACCTACTCTCTCGACGACCTGGTGAAGGCGCTGAATCAAGTGCAGCCGTTCGACTGGGCGGGCTTCTTCAAGATGCGCGTTTATGATGTGGCCCCGCAGGTTCCGACCAACGGTATCACCCAGGGCGGATACAAACTGGTCTACAACGACACCGAGCCCGATTCGATGAAGCACGGCGATCCAACACGTCCCACCAGTTTTGGTACCTCGGTAGGTCTCGCCATCAATCCTAACGGCAACATCGATGACGTCTGGTGGGACAGCATAGCGTTTAAAGCAGGCATTGCCCCCAACATGCAGGTGCAGGCCGTGAACGATCAGAAGTACAGCGCAGCCGTAATGCGCGAAGCCATCCTCGCCGCGGAGAAAACTCAGCAGCCCATCAAATTGCTGCTGAAGCGAGGCGACGACTTCCTGACGATCTCGCTGGATTATCACGGAGGCATGCGCTACCCGCACTTGGAGCGCGTCGAGTCAACGCCGGACCGTCTGGACGATATACTCGCGCCGTCGAAGTAAAGACATCCGGGTACCCCATTCAAGGCCATCTTTCGGCCTTGAGTGGGGGATCTCCGGATGTCGACAATAATGCTGGGTGTCGTGGATGTGATCGAGGTCTGACCGCTGACAGCCGCTTCTTTACCATGTGTAATGCACGCTGTAAGTCACCACCTGCTCGCTGTTCGGAGGAATGCTGGCGGTGAATTCCACGGTGTGGCTGTCCTTCTTGACGTATCCCACTGACTTGTTCGTAATGGCCCAGTTGTCACAACGATACATGTGCTCCACCACCTGAACCTTTACGGTTTCTTTCTTATGATTCCGAAGCTTGATCTGGTAGGTCTCGTCGATCCAGCGCTGGCTGCTCTCGATCTTGAACTCCATCCGCGTACGCTCGGCCGTAATGTCGAAGGCATTGCCGGTGTAGATGCGCAGGGTCTCGTCCTTAGGCGTGTGCGCGATAACATTCTCGCCGATGAACTGCAGGCTGCCATCGGTATCGCGGCGGTAGAAGCGCACGCGTCCCTTTGGCAGCGGTATACCAAGGTGATCGGCGGCTGAGTTGCGGAATTCCCGCATGATGTACACCTGCTTGTTACTGGTCATGCCCAGGTTGGGTTGCTGAAATTCGTACGACCAGTTGTTCCGGAGATAATCCGGCAACATGTATCCTTCGTATACATAAATTCGTTTGGCAGGAACGCCCGTTCCGCGCAGGAATTCCACTTGCTTGGTCTCGCCGTTTTCCACTGTTGAAGGCCGCTCAAGGGTGTAGAGGTGATATTCGTCGAAGGCTTTCTCCGTTGCTACCTGTCCGGCTGGAGCTGCGGCATTCCGGGAGGCCATGTCCATCGACTTGGCCATCACCTCGTACGAAGGGCTTAGCTTGTTCACGTCGCCCGCCATCAGCTGCAGGTGAGCGTTCCCGAAGGCATGGCCGCTGTGATTCTGCAGCGTGATCCAGCCAATGACATCCACCAGGTCGCCGTTCTCCGGCGCGACGACGTTGTAGCTGGCTTCCCAACTCATGCCCGGCGGTTATGTAGCTGATTTCGGCGTCGACCTGAGCTGCGCGATCCGATTGCAGCAGCCAGTTCAGCGAGGGTCGCAGCAGGGCTTCGTTCTGCAGCGCTGGAAAGATTGGCGTGCCCGGCAAGCCGAATTGGATTTTGCCGTTCACCTCGACGATCGTTTCCCCGGAGTAACCGTTGCCGCCATACGTTGCTCCTCCGGCGCGAATGACGCGGCCGCTTACAATCTGGCCGGGCGCGGTCTGAAATTCGATCTGCTTGCCCTCGTAAGCTCGCAAAAGATTCTGCTGCGACGCGATGTCGGTGCGGTAGTTCTGCTCCAGGATGCTGAGGTGCGAACGTCCGCTGGGATCGCGCAGAACTACGGAGCTTGGTTCAAGGTACGAAGTGGCGCCCTCGAAAGTGACCTGGTTGATGCCGGCATTCAGTTGCAGCGGGATCACTTCGCGAACAACGGCAAAATCCTGGTTGTAGATGGTGAGGGACGGGCTCATAGAACTATGTTGGGCCCATCCGGCGGCGGACAACAAAAGGCACACAACGAAGCGGTATCGACGCATGGCGGTCTCCGATCGCGTGGGTATTTTCTATTCCCACAACGTAGGAACGCCCGTGCTGCCCGGACTTGCACAATTTCTGTTCTCACATGAGGCGCTTCGTAAGAGTTCCTCGTGCGAACGACGGGCGAAGACGGAATTCGGCGTCACCATGCGTAGCCTCCGGACTAACCGCGGACAAGCCACGCCGGAAGTTTCGTCTTCCCCCGGAACCGGCTCTGTTGAGCATGGGCAGCGTTCATCGAGCTGACTGAAGCAACGATGCAGAGTGGTCCAGGCGCATCGATGGTGCACGCCACAACAGCCAAGTCCCGAAGGGGCGATTCCGCAGGTAGCCCAGGACGGAGCGCAGCGCAGTCCTGGGTGGGCGCGCTAATGGGATCAGAGTCCCTTCGGGGACGGCAGGCCCTTGCTGCCGGCTGAGGCCGGCTCCCCTCAAGGTTGGGCCGCCTACCCGGCGCTTCCGCGCTGGGCTAATCATTTCCGCTCACCCCTGCGGCGAAGCTCGCTCCTGCGTGCAATCGGCGGGAGACCGATCATGTCATTCGCCTTGGTATAGGGAGCCGCCGCGTGCGTTCAGGACTTAGAGAAGGGTTTGAGTTACTAAAAACAAAACGGGAGACGCCTCGAACCTCCAGCTTGCGATGCCCGGCCTCCTCAGATATCGAGGCATTACTACCGGGCTGGAGCTTCGCGCGCGAGCGACTAGCCACTGGCAACTGGTTCTTAGTGCTTAATCGCCCACATCACCCACGCGGCGACGAGCACTCCACCGATGAACATGCAGAAGCAGTAAGCGCCATAGCGGAGCATGTCACGCGTGGTATTGCGCTGCGTGATCCCAAAGACAACGGACGCGCACAGCGCGAACAACAGGGCGGCATTGAAGTGTGAGAGTTCGATGGTCATTGTTTCTTGCCGATCGCAATATGGTAAGCGTCGACGACCGCGACGATGTTCAGCAGTCCCGCGACCACGATGTACTTGGTACCGTAATCCGCCATGGCCCGATGAATGTTGCCGATGCCCCAATCCATGGCGCGCGCGGAAATGTATAGCAGTCCCGTGCCGATGTCACCAACAAATCCCAGTATGTCGAGCAGGTCGCCGGTGTTGAACGAGTACACCTTGCCCTGCATCCCCAGCCCGACGAAGAACATGGTGAAGACGGACGCCATCAGCAACACGCCCCGAACGTAGCGCCGCTGGATGAGATGGCCGAGGCCGGGCAGCAGCCACGCTGCAACCGGCGCAATCATGGTCATGGAATTGGTTTGCTGCGCTGCGTTGGTGTTGCGCGGCAGTGCGGCTGAGCTTTGCGGGTTCGCCATTAAATGAGCACCAACTCGTTCTGGATCCTGCCGGTCACTTCGCCCTTGCCGTTGCGGATCATCATGTTGATCTCGCTGCGCACGCCGAACTCCGGCAGATAGATGCCGGGTTCGACCGAGAAGCAGGTGTTGGGCAGGATCTCGCGATCGTCCTTGGTCTCCAGATTATCAAGATTCGCGCCGTTACCGTGAATGTCGCTGGTGATGGAGTGGCCGGTGCGATGGATGAAGTACTGGCCGAAGCCCTTCGATTCGATGAACTCGCGCGTCGCCTTGTCGACTTCCCAGCCGCAAATCTTGCGACCGGCGTCGAAGGCGGCCTTGACGGTGTTGATGCCAGCATCACGCGCGCCGCGCACGATGTCGAAAATCTCGCGCTGCTTGTCGCTGGGCGCACCCACTGAACCGGTCCAGGTAATGTCGTAGTACACGGAATCCTCGGGCTGCTTGCATCGCGCCCAGATGTCGAGCAGCACGAAGTCGCCTGGCTTGATCTTCGCCGAGGTGGCGGACGTCGGCTCGTAATGCGGGTCGCCGCTGTGCTCGTTAACGCTGACGTTCGGCGGATCGCAGGTCTCCAAGCCCTTCGCGCCCGAAGGCTTCCATGATCCACTGCTGCATCTCGAACTCGTGAGTGCCGCCGTTGCGGGCTCGCTTCCCTGCTTCCTGGAAGAACGCTGCGGTGATCTTGTCGACGCTGTCACGAGCCTTGAAGTGCGACGCCATCTGCGCCTCGGTGAGGCTCGCCTCGAAGAGCGCCACCAGATTGGCCGAACTGACAATCTCCTTGCCGAAGCTTCGCACCAGCTCCAGCATGCCGCCATCGACCAGCGAGATGTACGGAATCTGGTTGTTGGGCGAGTACTGCATCACCACGCGGTGATACGGCTTGAGCATGGTCTCGAGGTTCTGCCACAACTCCTGCCATGCCGAGTATTCCATCTTGCTGCCGGGCAGCGAGTCGAGATGATGGCTCTCGATGCGGTGGACCAGCTTGACGGGATCGCCCTGCGCGGGCACCAGATAGAACCAGCGGCGCGTGACCATCATGGTCGACGAAAGGCCGAGCACGCGGTACGCGATGGGATCGCGATGATGATGATCGTAGAAAAGCCAGCACTCTTGCCCGCTGTCGCGCAGCGCAGCCTGGATATTTTGGAGATTCATTGCGAATTCATTGTAAATGACGAAGAGCGTTCACCACAGCGGGCTAAAGCGGCCAGCGGCCAGCAACCAGCGACTAGCGGTTAGCAATGAGCAATTGGCAATTGCGAATCGATTGTCGGTAATTGCTGAGTGCGATTTGTAAGTGCTGCGCCGGCGTTTTTGCGCAGCATTCTGGGCGGGGAGGATGCGGTCGCCGGGGAAACAACACAGTCTTACAAATCGGATTTTTGCAAGGAATCTTATTTTTCCTATTTTTATCGTCGTCTTACCTGTAAGAAAATCTGCAAAGCACGCAAGGCGTGATTCGAGGACACTCCATTAACTCCCTTGGCAGCAATCAGTTAGACGGATTCCTTGAAATGCGCGCAAGCATGACTTGCAGGATGTGGAATGAGCGCTGAATGCTGAACGGCAGACGGCTGATTTGCTAATTGCTGCCGGTCACTTCTTCAATACTTTCTCCCGGGTCGCGTTGGGAAGCGTTTCGCACGCGGTCCTCAACACCAATCTCGGTGTGCGCTCTCGAATGGTCATCAGGTAATTCACAGTTTGCTTCGGATTGAACTTCGCAGCCTCGCGCAGCAGCCATCCTAAGCCCTTTCTGCACCATGTCGTCGTCGCTGGCCAGCAGCATTTCGGTCACACGTTGAATGTGCGCGAAGTTCTTGTGCTGGCGCGTGCTGTGAATCAGGCTGACGGCGGCGGCCCGTTGATGCCAGCGGTTCTTCGACTTCGCCCAACGCAGCGGGCGCGAGAGTAGCGAGTCATCCTTGGCGATCATCGGCCCGATCAGGTAGTGCACCAGCGCATCATGATCGGCCCAGGTGCCGACGCGGTCAAGCCAGCTTTCGAAGAGCTTGAACTCCGGCTTACCGAAGTCGCCGACGATGCCCTGCAGCATGGTGACGGCGAAGATCTTTTCTTCCAGCACCTGCGCCGCGAAAGAGTTGGTCGGCGACCTGCAGCAGGAATGCCTGCGCCGTTCTCGGCGAGCGATGGTCCGGCGGAAGCGCACCGCAACTTTGCGCAGCTCGGCGGTGTACCAGCCGCGCGATTGGTGACTTCGTGCTTGAAGAAGCGCTGGACCTCTTCGGTGTGCGGCGCCGATGCGCCGTCGAGCAGCACGCGACGGATGTGTTTCGCGATGTAGGCAGGAGATTTGGGCATAGAGTAATAGCGACTAGCTCTAGCACTCAGCAAGTACCGGTCACTCTGCTGGGTGTCATCCTGAGCGGAGGCGCGTCGTTTGCGCCAGACTCAAGGACCGCTAGTCGTCGGAACGATGCCTTATGCTTCATCCTGCCGCGCAGGAAGAAGACTCGCACCCGGCATTCGTCTCCGACGAACGCTAGTCGCTAGTTGCTAGCTGCTTCTTTAGCTCTTTGTCATACACCCACAGCAGCACGGTTGTCAGCACTCCATCGCCGATGATGATCCACCACATCATCTGCGGCTGGTGCTTCACTTCGCCGAAGTGATGCAGCAGGATAGCCGCCGATCGGGCCGGCGATCAGCGAGCCCACGCCCAGCGGCAGAAACGCGAAGCCCATGTAGGTTCCCTGCTGTCCCGGGCGGCGCCAGGCGCGAGATGTATTCGTAATAGCGCGGCGATTGCGTGATCTCGCCGAGGGCAATCACGACCAGCGTCAGCACCACGCCGACGACCGTCGGAACCAGGATCAATGACGAATCGGTCCAGCGACGTGAGCAGCGTTCCAAGAATGATGGCGGTGAAGGCCGGGACCTTCTGCATCAGCACGATTGATGACGACGGTGAGGCGATGACCACGAGCGGCCCGGTCGCCAGCAGCCGCTCGGTGTCGGCCAGCGGGTTGATGTAGTCGTGAACATAGAGCGGCAGGGTGATGAAGAGCTGCCAGTAGACGATCCAGTAGCCGGTGAAGATGGCCAGGAACAGCATGAAGCGGGGATTGCTGAGGACGACCAGGAAATTCTTGCCGGCTTGCGCGAGGCTGGCGGTCTCGACGTCGTCGTGCTTGCGCGGCTCGCGGAAGAACAGCAGCACGCGCGATGAACATCAGGAAGACGCTGAGGGCGGCGACGCGGAAGACGCTCTCCACGCGCATGTGCTGGTGCACGTACGAGGCGACCAGCGGTCCGGCGGCGCCGCCGATGTTCACCAGCGTGTAGTAAATCGAGTAGCCGATGGAGCGAACGTTTTCCTTCGACGCGCGCGCAGTGGTTCCGACGACGCTGGGCTTGACCAGCGCGATGCCGAGCGCGGGCAGGGCGAGGACGAACGTTGCCAGCGCGACCAGCGGCACGGCATTGCGGATGGGCGCCATCCATGGAGCGCCCAAGCGATCCCAGCAGGAAGTACGAGCAGCTCAGGATGAGGTACGCGACCGAGAGCGCGCGGCGGAAGCCCATGCGGTCGGCGAGCGTGCCGCCGAAGACGGCGAGAAACCAGACGAGGCCGCCGAAGAACCCGGTGAGCGTACGAGGCCCGCTCGACCGGAAACTGCAGAGTCTCGTGCAGATAGCGCGCCAGCGACGCGAAGGCCGCGTAGTAGGAGAGCCGCTCGAAGAGCTCGCTGATGTTGGCGACCCAGAAGGGCCGTTCGAAGCCGGTGCGGATGTCGTGCCAACGCTGGGTCAGGGTCATGGGAGTCGTCAGTTGTCGGTTCTCAGTTGTCAGTTTCAGGGTGGAGCCGTCTTCAGACGTGCATAGCAGCATCCGGATTCTGTTGGTACGCTTTAGCACTGAGGTACCTCAGCGGCTAAAGCCGATCCGTCTCTCTTGTTGCTGAATGCACTGCAGAAGCGATTCTCCACCCGAGTCCTATCGCGGCCGCAGGCGCTCCTGACCGCGCGGCCGTCAAGCCCGCAATACGAATCACTTTGTTCCGGCTGCTCTGTCCGGCGGCTATGGTAACTGACGAACGCGGTACATTCAAAAGTTCTGGCGAAGAAGGCGATGCAGGCCTCATTGGCGCGGCCGTCGATGGGCGGCGCCGTCAGCGCAAGTTTCAGCGGTCGCCGACCTCGCCGGCGATGGCGTTCTTCTTCGCGCGCGGATGGACCTTGACCTTGAAGGTCGCGCCCTGCGGGGTGTCGCGGACGATCACGGTTTTCTGCCGCTCGCCGAAGATGGCTGTGCCCACGCGCACGCAGGTTGAGCCTTCTTCGATCGCCACTTCGAAGTCGTGCGACATGCCCATGGAAAGCTGCTCGAAGCTCACGGCCGGCAGATTCCGCGCGGCCAGTTCGTCGCGCAGTTCGCGCAAGCGGCGGAAGTACGGGCGTGCGCCTTCGGGATCTTCCGTGAAGGGCGGCACCGTCATCAGCCCGCACAGGCGCAGATACGACCACCCGGCGCCGACTTGCAGAATCTGCTCCAGCTCAGGCGACTCCGGCGCGATGCCGCTCTTCGCCTCTTCCCCGCCAATGTTGATCTCGATCAGCACGCCAACAATCTTGTCCGAGTTTCTCGGCAGCGGCATTCAGGCGATCGCCGAGCTTCGCTGAGTCGAGCGAATCGATGGCGTGAAAACTTCGACGGCCTTGCCGGCCTTGTTGGACTGCAGGTGGCCGATCATGTGGAAGTCGGCATCGCGCAAACTGGCCAGCGCGCCAAACTTCTCGCCGAACTCCTGCACGCGGTTTTCGCCGAACAGACGATGACCGGCCTCGTAGGCCTCCACAATGCGTTCGGCAGGCTGCGTCTTGGTGACTGCCATCAGCGCGATCTGCTCCTGGCCGCGGCTCGCGCGTGCGGCGGCGCGCACCATGCGCTCTCGAATGGCTGCGAGATTTGCGGCGATACTCATCGCAGTCATTCTAGCGGTTGGAGCACTGCGGGAGCCGGACCGTAGGGGTCCTCGACTCGGCGCCCACAAAGGCAGGGGCGTCTGGGCTCCGGATCACGCCTTGATTTTTGTACAGGTCCCTTCTCTTTCAGTCGGGGGATCCGTGCCAATGACAACGGGAGTTCCCCTCGCCGCCGCAATCCGCTATCGTTGTTCTGTTCAGGAGCCGCCACGTGTTGCACAAATTCGCACATCTCCGCGGGCTATCGCTCGCCATCGTTCTGCTCGCATCGTTACCTGCGTTCGCCATCGAACGCGGCATCATGGTTCGCGAGGGCGTGATCTACGTCAACCCGAGCACCGATTCCGCCAAGCTTTCCAACATCAGCCGTGGCCGCGAGGTCGCGATCCTGGAGCACACGCCCGGCTGGGTCAACGTGGTGGGCACGGTCGCGATCAGCCCCGATCCCGAGAACGAGAGCGACCGCAATGTCACCGGCTGGATGATCGACAAGGGCGTCATCACGCCGGCCACGCCTGACGGCGACAAGATAATTTACGGCGAGGCCTTTGATTCGGAGCAGGAGGCCAGCCATCGCGGCGGCAGAAAGGGCGCCGACCTCGATGCCATGCGGCTGTATTCACGACTGGTCGAGTACTTCCCGCAATCACCGCTCGCGGCCGAGGCCGCCTATCGCTCGGCCGACATTCGCTGGCAGATCGAGGCTGCCGATGCCGCCTCGCGTCCTTCGGCCAAAATGCAGGATCCGCAACTGCATCATCAGATCGATGAAGAGTACATGAAGCAAGGTGATCAAGAAGTATCCGGGAACAAAGTGGGCCGACCTCGCGGCCTATCACCTGCTGGACAATAAGCTGTGCGGCGATTGGGAGGCGGAGGCGAAGTGTCCGGAGACGGAAGGCGCGATGTACTTGAAGTACGCCGACGAGCATCCGCAGTCGCCGAAGGCGCCCGAGGCACTCTACAAGGCGGCGTGGCGATTCTCTGCGCTGATCGCGATTTACCAGACCAACAATGATCAGAAGAAAGCCGACGAGGCGGCGCAGCGCTCGCTGACGGTCGCCAAGAAACTAGTTGCGCAATACCCCGGCGACGTTGACTGGTCCAGCCGCGGCGAGCGTCTGATATACATGGTGACGAATAAAATTCCGACGTGGGGCAACAATATTCAGTAGTCGGACTACAGCTCACTGCGCGAGGTGTGAGTTAGCCAAAACTCAGTCCTGCTTCGACCTACGGCTCGCGAGGCTGAAATCCGTACTGTCGTTGCCAGCGCGTCGGCCTGAAGGTCGGCTTGGTAGCGGAGGACTGATTGAACGATTACTTGTTGTCCGTGATCCTGGGCATCATTGAAGGACTAACCGAATTTCTTCCCGTCAGCTCGACGGCGCACCTCCGTATAGCCGAAGCCCTGATGGGCATCGACATGGGGAACGGCTTCTGGAAGATGTTCTCCATCGTCATCCAGTTGGGCGCGATCCTGTGCCTGCCGATTTACTTTCGCGACCGCATCATCGAATTTCTCGGCGACTTTCCGCAAGGTAAGCGCGGCGACAAGACAATCCTCACCCATCCGCTCAGCCTCACGATCATCGCATTCGTGTGTCACGGCGATTCCCGCGTTTCTGCTGACCAAGGTCATCGGCAAGCATCTGGAGAGCCTTACCATCATGGGCACCTCGCTTATCGTGGGCGGCATCGTGATGTGGATAGTTGATGCGATGTATGAGCGCTCGAATCACAAGGCGTTCGTGCGCGGCGGCAAGCTTTGACCGAGGACATGGAAGACATGTCGATTGGGCAGGCAGTGTGGATCGGATTGTGCCAGATTTTCTCGGCAGTGTTTCCCGGAACGTCGCGCTCCATGTCGACGATTACCGGCGGCGAACTCTGCGGCATGAGCCGTACCGTCGGCGCTGGAGTTCTCCTTCTTCCTGTCGATCCCAACCATGATTGTGGCGACCGTGTATGACCTGTTCAAGTCACATGCGGCCGCATCACGGCGAGCCCAGCGCGATCGGTTCCATGCCTAGCGACGCGCATTCCTGGATCGTGCTGGCCATCGGATTCGTGATCTCGTTCATCGTGGCGTACGGAGTCGTGGCGTGGTTCATGAATTGGGTACGCACGCGCGGGTTCGCGGTGTTTGCGATCTATCGGATCATCGCGGGCGCAGCGGTGTTGTGGTGGTTTGCCCGCGGAGCGTAAGAAGTCGTGCACGTGCGTCAGTGTCACAGCGGTTGAGCCGGATGGGACCCAAGCTGCACGCCTCGAGCTTTCTCTGCGAAAGTCATCCTCGACCTCATTTGGTGTCATGGTGAGCGCCGGGTTGGCGGTCTCTTCCGAGCCGGAGTTGCTCGCGGATGAGTGGTCCATCGACTTCGCTTGCAATGACGCTATCGTAGGCTAATCGCATACTTCTTTGCTGCACCACCCAACTCTCTAGCAGCAGCCCTCATCCAACTTGAGTTGTCCAATTACCGGTCGACCCAGGTTTGCCTATGCCAACTTTGCCCAACAAGAATTCGCAGGAGCTCCACGTCCTCTCGCAGTTGACCCTCAACCCGGCGGCCGCCGAGCCCGCCGTCAACTATGTTGCCGGCCTGACCAACGAGCAGCGCGATGCGCTGGTCTCACTTGCCGATTCGAACCACGTCGTGATCCGCGCTTTCCAGGTGGTCGCGCAGATGGCGGGCGGCAACACCGGGCTGGCTGGCTGGGCGAACGGGGTCCTGGCAAAGGAGCAGGAGCGCATTCAGAATGCGCTGACCTACCTGCACCACATCTGCGATGCGCTGGAGCAGGGCGGCTGTCCGACGACGGTCATGAAGTCACTGGATCACTGGCCGGACCTGGGCAACGATCTCGATCTCTACACCACGGCCGACGAGCGGCAGGTCGCGCAGATCATGACCTCGCGCATGGGCGCGCACACGGAGCCGCGCAGCTGGGGCGACCGGCTGGCCAACAAATGGAATTTCGCCGTGCCCGGACTGCCGGAGTCGGTGGAGGTCCACGCCCAGCGACTGGGTCAGACCGGCGAGCACATCGCCATGGCCCGGCGCTTCGTCACCCGCCGTGTGCCGAAAACGCGTCGCGGGGATGACTTTCCTGGTTCCTGCCCCCGAGGAGCGCGTGATCGTCGCAACCCTACAGCGCATGTACCGGCACTTCTACTTCCGAGTGTGCGACATCGTGAATACGGCGGCATTGCTGGACGAAGGCTCTCTCGATTTTGCCGAGCTGAAGAAGGCCGCCGACATGGGCGCGATCTGGCCCGGCGTCGCAACGTATCTTAAGATTGTGTGCGATTACGCCCGTGAGTACCGCGGCAGCGCACCGGAGTTGCCCGAGGGAAGTACTCGCGGCAGCGCGTTTTGGCGGAGAAGTGATTCACGCGCGCGGCAAGTTCCTGCGCGTGCCCGATCCTGCCCAACGGCGCCGACCTCTACACGCGCCAAGTCACCTACACGGCCTTGCGCGGCGATGTTCCGGCAACTCTCCGGCTGTCGCTGCTTCCCTACCTCGCATCGGCTGCTGCGGTTGCTTTTCGGATTACCGGAAGCGACAAGGGAATTTGGTGAACCCCGCCACGGCTCCGTCGCATCTGAAGGCAAGTTGATGTCGTGCGGTCTAGCGCTGTGTTGGCAACCGACATAGTGGCAACTGTCAGGTGCGACATAGATTTCCAGAGGCAACTGAATTGCCAACAATTTCGTCACATCGTCGCTTGCCGCCATGTGACATTGCCACGATAATAGCGTCAAGTTGTGGGGAGAGAGACAGAATCAGCCTCGAACCCTCAATGTGTTGTAACAAGCTGTTGCTTCTTGCAAAGATCGACTGCGCCGTGAGAGCCTTGCACCGTTATCGGCCGTCTCTGCAAGCTCCAACACTCTTCGTCTGCCTGCGCCGCACCATTCGAGTGCCTTTCAGCAAATCACTGACAACAAAACAGAAATCAACTCCACTCGAGGAAGAGGAAATTCACTATGCCGGTCACTCGCATCGATTTCCCTATTGACGAACTGACGCGTCCTCAAAGCGAGGAAGAGATTCAACGCAAGCTGGCGCACGAACGCGCGCGACTGGCGAGCATGATGGGACTGGACAGCGGTCCGGTTCGCCACTTCCAGCGACCGGTCGAACGGCCCTTTACCGCCGAGGAACGCGGCAAGGTGACCATCCTCTTCGGCGGCCTCACCTGGAAGCACGAACGCGTGATCCAGGCGGTGTTCGAGGGCTGCGGCTATCGCTGCGAAATCATGCCGGTGCCCAACGTGTCGGCCTTCCAGCTCGGCAAGGAGTACGGCAACAACGGTCAGTGCAATCCGACGTACTTCACCGTCGGCAACCTGGTACAGCACCTGCAGACGATCGAGACGCGAGCGCGGGATCACCAAGCAGGAGATCATCAACAACTACATCTTCTTCACCGCCGGATCGTGCGGCCCCTGCCGCTTCGGCATGTACGAAGCGGAGTATCGCCTCGCCTTGCAGAATGCCGGCTTCGACGGCTTCCGCGTGCTGCTCTTCCAGCAGAACGACGGCGTGAAGGCCGCGTCGGGCGAAGCCGGACTGAAGTTTACGGTCGACTTCGGCATGGGCATGTTCAATGCGCTGAACCTCGGCGACATCATGAACGAGATGATCTATCGCGTCCGCCCCTATGAAGTTGAAAAGGGTAAGACCGACGAGGTCTTCCACTCCTCGATGGACACGCTCTGCAACATGCTGCAAGAACCGCAAGCCGTTCGAAGACCATGAAGACCTGCCGGAGTGGATGGCGAAGAAGGTCCGCGCCAACAAGGGCAAGAAGTGGGAGGTCTGGGTCAACTCGCTGCTGAAGGTCCGCGAGCAGTTATACGGCGATCCATATAAAGAGGCGCTGGCCGCGGTGCGCGATGAGATGGCCACGATCGAAGTCGACCGCCTGAAGGTGAAGCCGGTGGTGAAGATCATCGGCGAGTTCTGGGCGCAGATCACCGAAGGCGATGGCAACTTCCACATGTTCGAGTTCCTGGAGCGCGAAGGCGCGCAGGTGCTGGTGGAACCGATCGGCACGTGGGTGATGTACATGATGTACCAGGTGAAGGCCCGCGCCGCGGCCCGCCGTTCGCTGGATGCTCCGTACAAGAATGTGAAGTGGTACGAGCTTGCAGAAGATGGCGAAGAACGAGCTGAAGTTCAAGCAGAAGCAGTGGATGATCGGCGCCGGCGAACGCATCTACGCGCGGCAGTATCGGCGCGCGGTGCACGGCCTGGGCGACATCGCACACGAGCTGGTCGATCAGAAGATGATGGCCGACATGGCGAATCCGTTCTACAACCAGTTCGCGCGCGGCGGCGAGGGCCACCTCGAAGTCGGCAAGAACGTTTACTACACCAAGAACCAGCTCTGCCACATGGTGCTGGCGCTGAAGCCTTTCGGTTGCATGCCTTCGTCGCAGTCGGACGGCGTGCAGTCGGCCGTCGCCAATCACTTCAAGGAGATGATCTTCCTGCCCATCGAGACCTCGGGCGAAGGCGAGATCAACGCGCACAGCCGCGTGCAGATGGCGCTGGGCGAAGCCAAGGTCAAAGCGCGCATGGAGTTCGAACAGGCGCTGAAGGCGACCGGCAAGCGTCTGGACGACATTAAAGATTACGTGGCCGAACATCCCGAGCTGCGTAACGTCTTCTATCCCGGTGCCGCACCGTCACGGATACGCAGGCGTGGCTGCCAGCTTCGTGTTCCACGTCAGCGATCTGATGAACGGCAAGACGCGGCTGAAGCGCGTTCCGGCAACTCCGGCCAGGCGGCGCTTGGCTACAGCCGCAGCTTAGACCCAGGCAGACGGAATTATCCCGCGCGGGCGGCACCAGCCACATGCCGCCGCGCGGGTATCAACGAGGCTGCCGGATACAGTCGCTTCGGCTTGACTCAGGGTTCAGCCGAGCGACGCCGCCAGCCACAGAAAGGATGATTCTCCTTCATGGCCGAAGTGCAGACACCAGAGGGGACGCACGCCGCCCCTACTTATCGTCTTGATGTCGAACTTCACGAGCTGTTGATGAAGCCTCCGGAGCAGCCGCGTCTGCTGCCTCCGCCACCGGACGGAAAGCTGCAGACGCTGCCGGAGCCCGTATTCCCGCAGCATCCGGAGCTGATGACTGCGCCGGATGAGGATTACTTTCCCGAAGAACGGCAGGCGCACCTGGTCCACCAAGCACATCTATCGCGCCATGCGGGGATGGGCGTTTCCCTGGATTCGCTCGCGTGTGCTGCCCGGCGACTTCCATCCGATCATTGCGTACTTGTTCAACGAGTGGAAGTGCAACCTCGACTGCCATTACTGCTGGGCCTTCGACAACAGCGTCCGCGGCATGACCGAGGACACAGCCAAACGCTCGATCGATTGGCTGCGCGATTCCGGCGCCGGCGTGCTGGCGTTGATGGGTGGCGAACCGCTGCTGCGTCCTGACCTGGCGCACAAGATCATTTACTACGCGGTGAAGAAGGGCTTCTGGGTTTATCTGCCGACCAACGGCCGGCTGATGTGGCCCAAGGTGATCGACAAGATCGCCGATGCGGGCGTGGGCGTGGTGAATCTCGCGGTGGATTCGCTGGGACGACGTTCCCGGCAAAGGCCTGCCGAAGGCGATGGTGCCGATCCGCAGCCACTTCGATTACCTGGTGAAGAAGCAGTACAAGTACGGATATTCGGTGTTTCTGAATATCAATATCTGCGCCAACAATATGGACGATGTGCGGCAGTTGACGGAACTGGCGCACGATAACGGCATCGCGACCGACTACCACATCTGCGAGTCGCCGATGACGGAGCAGCCACACTTCAAGCACCTGTATACGAACCCGACGTTCATCCGCGAAGAGCACCATGCCGCGGCGGCGGAGCTGATCGACTGGCTGATTGAGAAGCAGAAGTCGGGATATCACATGGTGAACTCGGTACAGCGCCTGGCCCAGATGAAAAACTTCATTCATGGCGATCTGCATGACTGGGGCTGCCGCGCCGGACACAACTCGCTGATCGTCCGCGTGGACGGAACGCTGGCGCCGTGCTTCCCGATGTATTCCGCCGGATATGACTGGGGCACGATCGAGAACCACAAGTTTGAGACGAAGCAGTTGAAGGAAATGAAGAAGGAGTGCCAGAAGAGCTGCTTCTCGACGCTGAACCACATCCTGGCGTTTTGCTACAACGACCAGCGCGTGATCAACTGGCTGTTGAAGCAGGCAAAGCATGGCTTCCGGAGGGTCGAAGGAAATTTCGGAGATTAGAGAGCTTGGGAGCGCGGCGCTTCGGCACGCGAGGAGTTCCGTAGGTTGAAAGTATCTAGCCGCCGCGGTAGCGGCGCGATACTGGGTTAGCCCAGTGCTGAAGCAGGCTGGGTAAGTCGACGAGCAAGACCACAGCCCCTTCAGGGGCGACATCTACGGCGGAGCGGGACGTCCAATCTTCCGCCGCACCTTTCAAGCGGGCACTATGACCCGCAACATCACGGAGGCTAAGTGAGTCACTCTCACCAACCCGGATCCTGTGAGCACGGCCCAGAGAAGGTCGATGTCCGTCTTGAATCGCTAACGAATTCCGCGCCCAAAGAAGATTCCCTGCCCGCGCGCATCCTCGCCAAGTCGCGCGAGGTCGCTGCGCAATCCGGCCACAAAGCCGTCTACACGGTCGGCATGGATGTCGGCTCCACCACGGTGAAGGCCGTGGTCGTCGATACCGAAACCGACAAGATGATCTGGCAGGACTACCAGCGCCACGAGACCAAGCAGCCAGAGAAGCTGCTGGAGTTCCTGAAGCGCATGCAGGACGAGGTCGGGATTGCCCCGCACAATTGCCGCATCTTCATCACCGGCTCGGGCGGCGGCGCGCTGGCCAACCTGGTCGGCGCAAAGTTCGTGCAGGAAGTGACGGCGGTCTCGCTGGCAGTCGAGAAGCTGCATCCCGAAGTGAACTCCGTGATCGAGCTGGGCGGCCAGGACGCCAAGATCATCGTCTTCAAAGAGGACGAGAATACCGGCCGCAAGAAGAAGATTCCGTCGATGAACGACAAGTGCGCCGGCGGTACGGGCGCGGTCATCGACAAGATCAATGCCAAGCTGAAGATTCCCGCCGACGAGCTCTGCGACCAGGGCTACACCGGCATCAAGCTGCATCCGGTCGCCGGCAAGTGCGGCGTGTTCGCCGAGACCGACATCAACGGCCTGCAGAAGCAGGGCATTCCGCCGGACCAGCTGATGGCTTCGCTGTTCGACGCCATCGTTCTGCAGAATCTGACGGTGCTGACGCGCGGCCACACCCTGCGTCCGCACGTGCTGCTGCTGGGCGGTCCGAACAGCTTCATCCGCGGCATGAAGGAAGCGTGGCAGCAGAACATTCCGCGCACCTGGGAAGAGCGCAAGGTGCAGCTGCCCGACGGCGCGAAGCCGGAAGACCTGATCAAGGTTCCGGACAACGCGCAGTACTTCGCGGCGCTGGGCGCGGTCGAGTTCGGCAAGGATGAAGAGGCCGAGGTCGGCATCTACATGGGCACCGAGTGCCTGGAGGACTACATCACGGTCGGACGCCAGGCCGAGAAGGCGAAGTCCGGCGCGGCCGGTTTGAGCACCTCGGACGCCGAGCTGGCGGAATTCAAGGAGAAGTACCGCGTCCCGAAGTTCAATGGCGCGAAATTTGCGACCAGGCTCGACGGTCCGCGGCTTTGTCGGCCTCGACGGCGGCTCGACGTCGACCAAGGCTGTGCTGCTCTCTGAAGACGGCGACGTGATGTGCAAGGCCTATCAGCTTTCGGGCGGCAATCCCATCCAGGACACGATCGACATGTTCGTCGCTCTGCGTCAGCAGGTGGAGGCGCAGGGATGCTCGCTTGAAGTTCTGGGCGTCGGCACGACCGGCTATGCGAAGGACGTCCTGAAAGACGTGCTGAAGGCCGATGTCGCGCTGGTGGAAACCGTCGCGCACACCGAGTCGGCGATGAAGTTCTACAAGGAGCCGCACGTCATCGTCGACGTCGGCGGCCAGGACATCAAGCTGATCATCCTGAAAGACGGGCGGGTCAAGGACTTCAAGCTGAACACGCAATGCTCGGCCGGCAACGGCTACTTCCTGCAAGGCACGGCCGAGTCGCTCGGCTACAAGGTCGAAGACTACGCCGACATCGCCTTCTCCGCCGGCACCATGCCGATCTTCGGCTACGGCTGCGCCGTGTTCATGCAGTCCGACATCGTGAACTTCCAGCGCCAGGGCTGGCGCGGCGAGGAGATTCTCGCCGGACTGGCGAACGTGCTGCCGAAGAACATCTTCCTCTACGTCGCCGGCATTCCGAACCTCGCCAAGCTGGGATCGCGCTTCATCCTGCAGGGTGGGACGCAGAAGAACCTGGCGGCGGTGAAGTCCGAGGTCGACTTCATCCACTCGCACTTCCACGGCGCGGGCATGGAGCCGGAGGTCATCGTCCACGAGCATTGCGGCGAGTCGGGCGCGATCGGCGCCGGCGTCGAAGCGATCCGCATTTACAAGAACGGCCATCGCACCACGTTCATCGGCCTGGATGCGGTGCAGAAGATCGGTTACAAGACCACGCGCAACGAAGACACGCGCTGCTACTTCTGCAAGAACAATTGCCTGCGCACGTTCATCGACGTGAACGTCGGCGATGGCGTGATGGAGCCCGCGTCCCCGCTGCCGGTGTTCAAGTCGAAGGTGCCGCTGCAGGCGGGCGAGCGGCGGCTGATCATCTCCACCTGCGAAAAAGGACAGGTGGAGGATGTCAACGCCATGCGCGGCATCAAGGCCGGCCTGGACGCGATCAAGAAGGAGAATCCGAACTTCGTCGACCTGGCGGCGCACGAGGTGTGGCGCTCGCGCAATCCGCGAGAAGGTGGCCGATGCTCTTCCCACTCCCGGACGCTGGGATTTTGGCAAGGCGAAAGCGGCGGTGCAACAGCGCGCGGAGCTGATGAAGAAGCGCGCGATCGTTCGCATCGGCATGCCGCGCGTGCTGAACATGTACCTGTTCACGCCGCTGTTCAGTGGCTATCTTGAGAGCCTGGGCGTGCAGCCCGAGAATCTGGTCTACTCGGAGTTCACCGGGCAGGAGATGTATCGCCAGGGCGCGGGCCGCGGCGCCATCGATCCCTGCTTCCCGTCGAAGATCGGCATTCCGCACGTCTACAACCTGATCTTCCAGAAGCACGTGAAGAAGCCGCTCGACGCGATCTTCTTCCCCATGATCGACACCATGAATCAGCCGCTGAAGAATTGCAGCGGCGCCAACGCCTGTCCCACGGTCACGGCGACGCCGAATGCCGTGAAGGCGGCGTTCATCAAGGAAGGCGATGTTTTCAAGGACAACGGGATCACGTATCTCGATCCGATCCTGAACATTGACGACCGGAAGCTGCTGGGCTTGCAGATGTTCCAGACATTTGGACCGCTGCTCGGCCTGTCGGAGGAGGAGAACGAGCGAGCGCTGGAGGCCGGCTTCAAGGCGTTCGAGGATTACGACCGCAGCATGCGCAAGCGCTCGCGCGAGGTGCTCGACACGCTGGAGCGTGAGAACCGGCTGGGCATCGTGATGCTGGGCCGCGTCTATCACCACGACCCGGGGTTGAATCACGAGATCATGGAGGAGTTCCAGAAGCTGGGCTACCCGGTGTTCTCGCAGAGCCTGCTGCCGATGGATGAGGACATCCTGGACCGGCTGTTCGGCGAGGAAGTGCGGTCGGGATCGATCACGCACGCGCTGGATATTCGCGATGTGTGGAAGAATGCCTACTCCGGCAGCACCAACATCAAGATCTGGGCGGCGAAGTTTACCGCGCGGCATCCCAACCTGGTGGCGCTCGAGATCAGCAACTTCAAGTGCGGCCACGATGCGCCGATCTATAGCGTGATCGAGGACATCATTGAGAAGTCGGGCACGCCGTACTTCTCGTTCAAGGACCTGGACGAGAACAAGCCGACGGGCTCGATCAAGATTCGCGTCGAGACGATTGACTACTTCCTGAAGCGCTATCGCGAGGACCTGCTGAAGAAGGCGGATCGCGCGAAGGACCTGGAAGCGCAGCTGGCGGAGTACGAACGCACGTTGCGTATGAACCTGACGCACCAGTCGGTGTCGCAGGAAGCGAAGCTGATTCCCTTCCCGGCGATCGAGGATCGAGCCGCATGTGGCGACGGCGCGCAGGGAGATGATTAGAATAGCATGCCGCGTTACCAGCTGGCCAGACCATGCGTGCTGAGTTATACGCCAGTAGGGTCGACGCGCACGCTGGCCTGAACGGCGAGCTCTGTCGAGTGCTATCGCAATTATGGTTAGCTTGAACCGTCGAGGACCAAGACCCATGCCCCTAACGACCGACACCAAGAAGGTGATGTTTGAAATCTACCGCGACTCTGACTTTGGCGGCCGCTACAAAGTCGTGTACTTCACCGAACTCGGCGAGCACGACAAGGAAACCGAGATTGAGAATGCCATGCGCGGCCAGCACATCTTCGACGGCTTTCTGCTGCATCGTGAGCGCAATCAGGCCAAGCAGGTGGTCGACGAGATTCTCGATCGCCTGAACCGCGGCGAGCCGATAGACGAAACGGCCATCCGCGAGAGCCTGCAGCCCTACCTCGCGTAAAGCTTTTCACCGCAGTCGCACATCTTTCATCTGGCTCGTCTTCCACTCCGGCGCACCCGCCCGTACAGCTACCAGGCCTTATCCTGCATCGAACTCAATTCATGTTCAATTTGCCTGATTTTGTGCCGTCATGAACAAAAAACAGATCAACTCACCGCTGATGACCGCGAACTTCGTAATTTGGTTCTGCGGAGTGGGATGCGTCGCGCTATTGCTCTTACTTGGACATTATGTCTGGAGAGTGTTCTAGCTCCCGCCTTTCGGAGTACCCGCATCGCAGAGAAGAGGATACTGATGTCAATTTTTCGTATTTATAGCCCGGTGCTTGGGACTGCACTGCTGGCATTCACGCTCGGCGGCTGCAACAAGGCAGTTGATACCGACATGTCCTACAAAGCCGCAATTAACGACCACTTCAAGGCATTTCCAGCCTGCCTGTGGCACGAGCCGATCAAGTTTCCGGTGCAGGTGCCGACCTCCGACGATGCCAAGACCTCCGGCTACGATGCGCTCACCCAGCAGGGACTGCTGGTGCGCACCAGCGCCGAGAAGAAGGTCATCATCATCTCGAAGCAGATGAACAATTACGACCTGTCGGATAAAGGGCGTTCCACTTGGACGGCCGACACTTCACAGCCAGGCTACGGAAACTTCTGTTATGGCAATCGCGAGGTCACATCCATCGACAGCTCGACACCAGGAACGAATGGTAATGGCGGCAAGGCCGTCACAGTGAACTATCACTACAAAATCGCGAATGTTCCGACCTGGGCGAACGCGCCCGAGGTCAAGACGGCATTCCCGAACGTTGCCGACGAACTGAATGCGAATCCAACCGATACGGCAACCCTGGTCCAGGCTGGTGATCGCTGGGAATATACGAAGTAGAAGACGCTGGTCGACCGCTTCGCTCCGCCTCAAGGATGCCGGTGCAGGACGTGGGTAGCGATGTCAGGCCAGAATTCGCGAAAGACGTTGGTCAACGCGTCGCGTCCGATCGCCCAGCCATATTTCTCCGCAAGGTCTCCCACGCTGCGATCGCCGGCGGGATAATAACTGGCCGAAATTCCCTGCGCCACAGCTCGGCCTAACACCTCCGAAGTGTTAAAACCATTCTTGCCGTCATAGTTTGGCGTAATGAGGACGCGGCTAGCCGCATAGACAACGCGCTTCAAAAACGGTCCCTCTCCCATTGAATAGTAGCGCTCGTCCTGGTGAAAGATGGTCGGCATCAGGAAGATGACCATGTAGTTGCCATCCGTCTTATCCAAAAAACCTCGCCAATAGTACTGACCAAAGCCGCCGATACCTTTGCCCAGTGCGGGATGTGCGTTGCTGTTCTCCGCCAGCAGCGAAGTTATCCCCACGAAGACGAAGGACGAATAGTCAAAGCTATTTTGCGTGGCAATTTTGAAAGCCTCCTTCGGAGTTGGAGGCGGGGGTACCGCTCCGGCGCTGACCGCGCGGTAATTCGGCATGATGCCGAGAATCCGCTTGGGCTGCTGCTTCGAAGGATTGACTTCCTTGTTAGCCGCTCGCGTGCTCGGGGCATCCGGAAGAGTCACTACGCCTGACTGAGGTTGCGGCGGAGTGCTCGTCTGATTCGGCGTGGGCACTGGTCGATTTGCAGACGCAGGCGGTGTTGATTGCTGACCGAATACCCAGGAGGCTGTCGAGAAGAGAATGGCTGCCAGAACAAAACGCAAATATGATCTCCAGATTTCTGCCGGAAGTACGACAGGCATCGCCCGCCGAGGCAAGCTAGCCATCGTTTAAACGCTTAGATGTGAAGTGACTACATCAGGAAGTAAAAGCCGACATTGTTTTTGACACCACTACACTAAGATTATCAGCATGCCGTAGCCGGGCTGGCTGCCCAGAACAAATTTCCAGCGTATTTGAATAATCTTTATCTAACTGTCAGCACCGCGAGTCCGTTCACCGGAAGCGGAAGAGTCAGTGTGCCGCCGCTCAACTTCTGCATCTGAGGTGGCGGCAACTGCGAACTCTGCCGAAGACTCTGCAGTTGCTGTTGGGTTGGATACTGCGGACTGCCCATCTTCTGCCAAAGCTCCAGCGCGTCGCCGTGAGTGGCATCGACGCGTTCTACCGCAACCGAAGCGTTAGACGCAACATCACCCTTGAATTGCAGCGTCACAGTCTCGGGCGTGCCGGTTGAACCGGGGTTGACAATGTTCCACACCGCCACCACCAGCGTTCCGTCTTTCGCCTTGGTCACCAGCACGTTGGGATCGTTATTCTCCACGCGCTGATCGCCTAAATGATGCAGGAGTTGCATGGCGTAGAAGGATGGCTTGGGAATGTTGCCGGCAGCAATCAACCCAAAGCCGCCATAGAAAGGCGTCTTCACCACCCCCTGCTCCTCGAATACGTCGGAGAAACTCCAATAAGACATCATCTCCGTCAGCCCATCGCATTGCGCGATAGTGGTCGCCAGCCATGGCGCCATGTAGATGGAGTCAGTCACTTCTACCACGTTGTCATAGGCGGCGTTAAACTCGCTCCAGATCAGCGGCATACTCGGCTGCGCTGATGTCTGGATCTCGTCGTGCACCTTCTTCACTGATCGGCAGACCATCTGATCGCGCGGAATGTTTTCGCTCGTTCCGAACACGTTGGCGGCCGTGTCATTGCCGTAAACGTGCGCGGAAACGAAATCCAGCGGCACATGCTTCTGCTCAGCATGTTTGATCATGTCCGGAATCCATGCGGCTTGGGCCGTTGCGGGGCCACCAACGCGCAATCGTGAATTTACAGACTTCACGTCGCGTGCGGTGTGATCGTAGAGTTCGAAATAAGCTTTCTGACGCGGCGCCCCGGCCCAGAAGTCGAGGTTGGGCTCGTTCCACACCTCGAAATACCAGCTTGCCACCTCCTCGATACCGTAACGGTCGACCAAATGCCTTACGAACCGCGTAATCATGTCGTCCCAGATTGCATAATCCTTCGGCGGCGAGACGTTGGGGTGATACCAGAACGATTGCAGGAATGTCGATCCCGCGAGCTTGTAGGGCATGAAGCTGATCTCGACAAACGGCTTCACATGCGCAGCCAGCAGCCCATCGTAAATCTGATCGACATAAGAGAAGTTGTAGACCGGATTGCCGTGCTTGTCCTCACCGTAGATTCCCACATCGTCATTCAGGATTCCGTGAAAGCGAATGTACTGAAAGCCGGTAATCTGGTGAACGGCACTCAGGTCCTGGCGATAGGAATCCCGGAGACTGAGGATTGCTCGCCCCGAGCCGTACATTTTCTCCCAGAAATGGGGAAATGAATGCGCAGGCGCGTTCGCGTCGACGGTGATGCTTTCCGTGGTTTGAGCAGCCGCCGAAATGGCGAACGTCAGCAGAGCGATCAGGGGCAGGATTCTTGTTCGCATGGTGATTCAACGAGAGTACAACGGTTGCCTCATAGGATGACGATCGGCATAAGCCAGTTTCCTGCAAACGGCGCCCGAAGTCGCAGTAATGTTCAAAAAATGCGGCCGCGAAAGCGCCGGATCACATCCGAAACCCTCAACATCCCGGCATAATCCAATCCGAGGGAGGACTCATGGTGAAACATAGAACCATCGGCAGGACTGACCTGCAGGTGTCGGTGATTGGCCTGGGCTGCAACAACTTCGGTTTCGTCGCCGGCATGAATGTTGAAGCGTCGCGCAACGTCATCGACAAAGCAATCGATTCCGGCATCAACTTCTTTGATACCTCTGACAGTTATGGCACCTCGGAAGACATTCTCGGCGAAGTGCTTGGGAAGCGGCGCCAGAAGGTCATCCTGGCAACGAAGTTCGGCTCAAAGCAGAACGCGCTGGGTGAGAAGAGCGGCGCCTCGCGCGGCTACATCCTCGCCGAGGCCGAGGAGAGTCTGCGACGTCTGCGCACCGACTACATCGACCTCTACCAGATTCACTATCCCGATCCTAAAACACCCATTGAGGAAACTCTGCGAGCGCTGGACGACCTGGTGAAGAGCGGCAAGGTGCGGCATGTTGGCTGTTCGAATTTCAATACTGCCCAGTTGCGCGAGGCGGAGAGCGCCGCAGCAAAGCATTCGATCAGGCGATTCGAATCCAGCCAGGACGAATATAGCCTGCTGGTGCGGGATCTCGAGCGTGAGCAACTACCGCTAATCGAAGAGCTCACAATGAGTGAGCTTCCCTACTTCCCTCTCGCCAGCGGCCTGCTAACGGGTAAATACAAAAAAGGTCAGGCGCCTCCCAAGGGCACGCGCCTGGGCGGGAAACAGCACTTGGCCGACCGCTATCACACAGAAGCAAATTTGGAAAAGGTTGAACGCCTGCGAACGCTCGCAGAGGAACGCGGCCACTCGTTGCTTGAGCTGGCATTCAGCTGGCTGCTTTCGCGCAAGGCCGTGGCCAGTGTGATCGCGGGCGCAACCAAGCCGGAACAGATTGAAGCTAACGTGAAAGCTGGCGACTGGTCGCTAAGTCCCGCGGAATTGGCAAAGATAGACGAGATCACTTCTGCCCCCAAGGTGCCGCTGGAAGTCTAGTAGCGGACGCGGAGGTGGGATTTCATTCTTTGCTGTAACTGATCCGCAGAGGATCGCAGTCATGAAGCCCCGACATCACCGCTGGTGAGTGCCAGAGATAGTGCTGCGGAAAATATTTAGTCGCATAATCTTTGCAACATGTTGCAAGCTGTTACTTCCAACGTGCAAGCGTCCCCGTGCCGCCGAGGTCGAGGTTTTTCAGGCATCCGTCGGCTTCGCCGGTCGATGAAGCAAACCAACTCCTTCATTTCCTCGGCAAATTATTGCACTTTAGGCGAGGCCGGGAACAGATGTTCGTAAGCGCAATCCTCTTGAAAGTAACGAATTACACGCCGCCGATCTACTACGATCGCTAGTACCACTGCCAACACATGCAACGAGTTGCGCAACTTTGCAACTGATATCCAAATCCCCAACTTACTGTTGTGGTGCAGTGCTTGTCGCGGCATTGTTATACCGCTAGGATGCAACTCGCTTTTGTTTTTTCCCCGTAGAGGATTCAAACGAGATGAGGTCTCACTTGAGATACGTTCTGGCAGCGCTGCTGTCGGCTTCATTAGTAACGGTCGCGCTGGCGGCAGAAAAGCCGGCCGGCTCCCCAGCTCCGGCTACCTACCTGCTCACCAACGACGACGGCACCGCACATAGTTACGTCAGCTTTTTCACTCCTGGTGGAACCGGGAACGCACCCACACTGAACTTTGGCTTCCAGATCAATAGTCTCGGCTTGGGGATTGCAGGCGGGTACTTTGGATTGCCGCGGCTTAATCTATCGCCCAGCGGCTCGACTCCGTGCGCTTACGCCTCGAACGGAGGTACCGGTGACATTGCCGGAATCAACGTCCAGACACACACCATTACCGGCAATTTCCTGGGATCGGATACGGATGCAGGCGATGCCAGCGGGATCGGTATCGTCGTAAACGATCACTACCTTTACGCCGGCTATAGCACCTCCAACACGATTGGAACGTTCGCTGTGCTTGCCGGCTGTCAACTTTCGTTTCTTGGCGACACACCGGCTGCCGGCTTGAACGGCGGCTCTGTCGCAGGTATGGCGCTGCACGGCGGCATGCTGGTGGTTGCCTACGCCGATGGCTCGATCGAGTCCTTTAATGTGTCTAATGGCCTGCCGGTATCGAATGGCGACGCGCAAAACTCGACTGCCTTCACACGCACTCCAATTTACTTCCCGGAAGGCGTTGACATTACATCCGACGGACACTTCGCCATCTTTGGCGACTCCGCGGTGAATGTCACCCTCGAGGTCTCGGATATCTCATCCGGACACCTCACGACTACGATTCCTTACACCCTGGGCGGCAGCACCAATGCAGTTGGCCCCTCAGTGCGTGCCAAGCTGTCCGGGATCAATTCCGCTTCGGTACGGCTCAGCCCCGACGAATCGCTGATCTTCATCAGCAACAATGAAGTGGGTTCAGTGTCGGCCGCGTTCTTCAATAGAACGACAGGCAGGGTTTCCGGAGGCTGCAGTTCGCCAAGCCTGGCCGGCTTTTACAACCCGTGGGCGTTTAGCGGCAGCATTGCGACCCGCGACAACAGCGGAACTGGCGGCGTACTGTATGTCGCCGAGTACAACACGGATGGGTCTTCGATTGGAGTACTGAACATTGCCAGCAACGGAACGCTGTGCGGGCTGACGGAGTCCTCCGCCTCGCAGGTGCCCGATCCGCTCAGTCCCGGGTTGCTGTCGATCGCGACCTACCCTCCGAGATCATTTTGATGGCCGGCAGCGATTTGCGCCGGCCTTATTCTTTCGAGCAGCCGCGTCGAGAAGAGACAGCGGCAGAGAAAACAAGACAAAAGAAATCTGCCAGGGAGTCAGGAATGCGCGCAATGCTTCGAGTTCTTTTGCTGGTGATGTTAAGCGGAATTGCCCTAGTGAGTGCCTCGGCCCAGGCGCCGATCTGCCCGAGTCGACCGCAGCCGGGCGCGCCCATCACCAACCCAATCGATCTGTACAGTCAGAACGGCACTTTGACCGTGGACCTGACGCTGCAGAATGCAGTCGATGGCAACCAGTTCATGCACTACTGCTACGTCTACATGTATCAGGGACAGCAGATCGAGGCGCCGACGTTGCGGCTTAACCCCGGCGACACTCTGGTGATGAACCTGACGAACAACCTGCAAGCGCCCTTCGGTCCGGCTAAGGCCAAACCGATGCACATGCACAAAATGTCCGGCGCTCCAGCCGACGATTGCAATGGAAATGAGGTTCTACCCTCGTCGACAAATATGCACTTTCACGGTTTGAACGTGCCCCCGGTCTGCCATCAGGACGACGTGATCAATACCGTCATTGAATCCGGCGATCCTACCTTCAAGTACACCATCCAGATTCCGGCGAACGAGCCTCCGGGACTTTACTGGTACCACCCGCACATGCACGGCTTCACCACGCAACAGGTAAACGGAGGCGCGTCCGGCGCGCTGATTGTAGAGGGTAACAATCCACTGACTCAGGGGCTGAATGAACGGATCTTGATCTTCCGCGAGCAGACGAAGAACGGCGCTCCCGCGAACGATCCGGATGCGAACACCCAGATGACGATGAATTTCCAGCCTGCGGTTTACCCCGAGGGAGGACTGGCTGGGACGGTGACCATGCAGCCGGGAGCGCGCGAGTACTGGCGCTTCCTCAATGCCTCTTCAAAACAGTTCGCTTCCCTGCAGCTTACGTATGGTTCGACTGTGCAGCAACTGGAAGTGGTCGCCATTGACGGCGTGCAACTCGCAACCCCGCTCTTCACCGATACCTTGAATATTCCTCCGGCAGGCCGCATGGAGTTCATCGCTCCAGCTTTGCCCGCCGGTCAAACGGGAACCTTCGTGACTAACGGGTACGACACAGGAGTTGTCGGCGATGTGAATGGCGAGCAACTGCTCTTTAAGGTGAATACCGGCACGCTGCAACAACATCAGCTGCAGATCGCCCAGCGGCCGGCGAAGCCGCCGACACAGCCAGTACGATTCTCCAATTTGGCATCGTTGGCGCCGACCACCTCACGATCGCTGTACTTCTCGGAACAGAATGTGGGCACGAACGGCGGAACGCAGTTCTACGTTACCCTCGCCGGACAGACGCCCAAGGTGTTCCACATGGATGATCCTCCCTCGATTGTGACCAACACCGGCGCGGTAGAGGATTGGACCATTTCCAACCACTCCGGCGAGGTACACGCCTTCCACATTCACCAGATTCATTTCCTGGTGGAGGCCATTAACGGCGTGCCGGTGACCAATCCTGAGATCCAGGACACGGTGATCATTCCTAACTGGACGGGTACGGGCCCATATCCCAGCGTGACGGTGCGCATGGATTTCCGGGATCCCAACATTGCGGGAACGTTCGTCTATCACTGCCACATTCTCGATCATGAGGACGGTGGCATGATGGCGAAGATTCAAGTGAATCCCGCAAACTGACCTTGATCGTGTGACGCAGCATGATCAGGGCCTCAGCCGCCGAGATGGCAGACTCGGCGGCTGTTTTCGCATCCTCGTTTCAACGGCGATAATAGTAGCCCTTGCGACACAATAGTTTTTCCGGCATGATTCGGACTCTGCCCGGTCCGCACTCGGCCAATATCTGGAGAGGCCCAATGCGTCTGCGATATTTCCTTCTCATCGGCCTGTTGGGGGCTGTCGGCCCCGCATGTCTGGCCGGCGATCGAACCCAGGCTTCCACGCCGTCCCCGGCAACGCCGACGTACTTGATAACCAACGACGATCCCGTCGCGATTTATGGCGACAATAGTGTCAGCTTCTTCCAGGCGGGTGGCTCGCCATCCGCACCAACCTTGACATTTCAGAGCACGGCAACCGTCGGCGCCGCCGGTGCGGGCGGCGGAAACTTCGGAGCGCCGCGGATCATTTCCCTGCCGGACGCGAACACCCAATGCCTGTACGCCACCAACGGCGGCACGGGCGAAATCGTGTCGCTGAACGTTTCCTCGCAAATGCTGACGGGCACGTTCAATGGTTCTGCCGACGACCAGGGAATGTCGAACGGTATCGGCCTGGCCCTCAATTCGAACTACCTGTACGCGAGCTTCACCGACTCCAACACCATCGGCACATTCCAGATATTGCCGGGATGCCAGCTCGCTTTCGTGGGTGACACCACGGTTGGAGGCTTGAATGGCGGTGGCCTGTACGCCATCGCCGCGAACGCCAATATCCTCATTGCGACCTACGGAGATGGATCCATCCAGTCGTTCAATATTGCCGCGGGAATGCCGGTCTCCAACGACGATGAGCAGGACTCGACCGGCTTCACGCTGGACAACAACAATCTGCCCACTGGAATCGATATTTCCGCGGACGGGCGGTACGCGATCTTCGGCGATGGCGCAATCCAGACCCTGGTAGAGGTATCGGACATCTCATCCGGCAAGCTGACGCCTACCCGGGTTTACAACTTGGGTGTCGGTCCAAATCCGATAAAGCCGGCGGCGCAGATGCCGGGAACGAGTTCTTCGAATGTCAGGCTAAGTCCCGACGAGAGCCTGCTGTACATTTCCAACAATCAAAGCGGAACGGTGACGGCCGCACTGTTTAATGCTTCTGCCGGAACCGTTGCCCCCGGATGTACTTCGCCGCGGCTAAATAATTTCTACGCGCCCTGGTTTTATCTTGGCTCACTCGTCACCGAAGGCACCACGGGCACTGGCGGCGTGCTTTATGTGGGCGAGTTTGGTGTGCCGTCATCAATCGCGGTTTTGAAAGTCCAGACGAGCGGCCGGACTTGCATTCTGACGGAAGCGGCAGGTTCTCCAGTAATCGATCCTGTCGTAGGCGTACAGCTGCTCTCCATCTGGGCCTTTCCGCCACGTCCGTTCTGAGTTGAATGCTGACATTGATATGAACCATTCGACGGTTCTTGCACGTTACAGTTTTTAGATCGGAGCTTCCGAGGTTGAAAATGCGCAAACTATCATCCTTACTGCGTGTAGCACTATTCCTGGGCCTGTGTGGTTGTCCCCTGGCGGCGGCGTTCGCCGGAGTTCCGGTATGCCCTCCGCGGCCGCAATCGGGCACCCTGGTTACGAATCCTCCCGATCTCTACAGCCAGAATGGCGTGCTGAGCCTCGATTTAACACTACAGAATGCGCTCGATAGCGACGGCTTCATGCACTATTGCTACGTCTATTTGAATCAGGGCCAGCAAGTAGAAGCGCCCACACTTCGCTTGAATCCCGGCGACCAGTTGATCCTGAATCTCACCGACAACATTCAGGCGCCCTATAGCTATCTTCCCAAGACCTTCAAGCCGAATCTAAAGAATCTGCATAGCAGTGGAATGCACATGGAGGGGCATCATAAGGCCGGCTCTTCTGACGATCCCTGCAACGGCGGCGAGATGCTGCCGTCCTCCACCAATCTGCATTTTCACGGGTTGAACATAGCGCCGGTTTGCCACCAGGACGAAACCATCAAGACATTGATTCAATCGGGCGATCCGGCCTTCCAGTACAGCATTCAAATTCCGGCTAACGATCCCCCCGGACTCTACTGGTATCACCCGCATCCGCACGGGTTCACCTTCTTTCAGGTGAACGGCGGGGCCTCCGGAGCGATCGTCATCGAAGGCAGTAATCCACTGACTGACGGGCTGACGGAACATATGATTGTCATCCGGCAGGAATTTGGGGTAGCCACCAGCGGCGACCCGGACGACGGGCCGAATCGTTTAACGGTAAATTTCCAGGCCGTGCTTCCTGGCTTGCAACTGCCCTACCTTTACGCGCAGACGGGAAAGAAGGAATTCTGGCGCGTCTTGAATGCCGCCAGTGCGGCCATCCTGAATCTTCAGGTGCAATACGCGGGAGTTGTGCAGCCGTTGCAGGTGATCTCGCTCGACGGCATCCCGCTGACCACGCCGACGAACTACACCACTATTAATCTGCCGCCGGCTGGACGGGCTGAATTCATCGTGCCGCCCCTCCCTGCTGGCCAGCAAGGCGTCCTGGCGACCACTGGCTATGACAGCGGCCCAATTGGAGATCTGAATCCACCTACCGCCCTGATGACAGTGAAGCCATCAACTACCGGCATGAAAACCACGCCCATGAAGGGCCGGCCGGAAGTGACGACGCCAATCGGAACCAAGCGCTTCGCCGGCCTGAGACTCCAGAGTCCGACGGCGACTCGGTCCCTGTATTTCTCAGAGCAGACCATCTCGTCGGCTGGACCGTTAAACCTTTTCATCACCGTATCGGGCCAGAAGCCGCATGCCTTCCAAATGAGCGATCCGCCGGCTATCACAACGAATGTAGGGGCCGTCGAGGATTGGACCATCGAAAATCGTACCGGCGAAGCGCACGTGTTTCACATTCACCAGTTGCACTTCCTGGTGATGGCGATCAATGGAGTTCCGGTGCCGAATCCGGACCTCATCGACACGATGTCCATTCCTCCGTGGAGCGGCAGCGGTCCTTATCCGAACGTGACGCTTCGTCTGGATTTCCGCGATCCCAATATTGCGGGCACCTTCGTCTATCACTGCCACATCCTCGATCACGAAGACGGCGGCATGATGGCGAAGATCCAGGTCAACCCCGCCAACTAAGCTTGGTCGTGCGCAATGCGCGATCACGGTGAGGCCGCTGAGTCGAGGGGGGCTCAGCGGCTTTTTACACCCAATGCCATCGGTTGTAATGCGCCAGCCATGCCCGCAATCTCGCGAGTTGGCAGCGGCGGTAGCCGCCGCGACCGCAGTCGACAAGCTCCTCTTAGGACGCGCTCCCTCTTAGATAAGGATCAGGGCTGATTTGCCTCGCGTGTATAATTTTGTCAGCGCGCCCGTAGCTCAGCTGGATAGAGCGAACGCCTCCGGAGCGTTAGGTCGGGAGTTCGAATCTCTCCGGGCGCGCCAGATTCCCTTCTTCGCAGCACGAGGCTTTCTCCCATCCCTACTCCAAACGCTTCCTCGCTTTCCATTATTGCGTGCAAATACCGGAGCCGAACTATCAGGCCGTCTTTCGTACAGGCAGCTTTCGCGGAGGTTGGAAATGATAATCATCGATGACGATACCGACATCCTGGCCGTCGTTATTCTCACCCGGTAAACACCGCACTACACGCCCCTGGCAGTTCACTTTTACAAAGGTCTCAATTCCGAAGGCGTCGCCGGGCAGTTCAATCGTGAAATGTATGGACGAACCGGTTACGATTGGACAGTCGGTGTGAACCAGTACACCATTGGCCGAAATATCAAGTGTCTCGCCCCGATATTTTTTGCTGCCTAGCCTTAATGTCACTGAACGTCGTAAAGCGTACCGTGTGGAGTTCCGTAGATCGCGGCTGGGGTTCATCTGGTGGGGGCCTTTTATCGCGCCATCCGACGGTCAGTTATCGTCAGAGGTCGTCCGCCCTCCCTTCCAAGATGCTGGAGTGTAAATCGCGGATGGCTCTCGATCTGATATGACAAAGGTGTGTTAAGAATGGCAGCCTTCCGATGCGAACAAATTAGCTCGGCTAATCTCTTACTGTTCCCAACTTGGAAAACCTCCAACTCGAAAATCCCGGGACATGGAGCATCAGAACCCTTCATTAAGACCCTCGAACGATAGTCCCAGATTTATTTTCAATTAGTTAGAAATAGCCCGATCTTCTCCAGCGCAAACGTGGTGTCCTACATTGTGTCCCTCCGTGGTCTTGTGCTTGCACTATCGGGCGCTTACCTTATGGACAAGTAAAAATAAGCCGCAAGGGCGCCACATCGTCGGGCGGCAAAACATAAAGAGGAGATCTCAATGATTGCTGTCTTGAAGACCCTTCACAGGGAAGAATCTGGCCAGGACTTAGTTGAATACGCATTGATAGGTCTGTTAATCGCACTGGGCGCGCTTACCGGGATGGGCCGGCTCGCCAGCAGCATCAATGCCGAGTTCACCAAGATCGCAGGGAAACTCACCTAATCCACAATTTTGCCGATTGTAGCGTTAGTAAAACAGCCGAACTTGGCTGCTTTACGCTGCGATTGGCAGGGAGCTGCCCTGGCAGGCGACTGCTCCCACCATGAGGACCTGAGTGAGATTTCCCGACAACCATGGGAAATCTCACTCCAGATCCCCTTCTTCCCTTCTCTCCTACTCCTCTACGGCGCGAAGTATCCCGAGATGTCCAGGATCAACTGCGTCAGCCGCCGACGCATATGCGTCGATCGAGCCGTTCGTTCGTCGGCACAATTGCCATGTTGGAAGTAATCGCGCCATCCAGCGCGTTCAAGCGTCGACACCACCGGCTGTGTCCTCGCCGTCGGGCCATAGCGTCAGGAAGCCGAGGCGACCGCTCGGCACCACCGTCGCGTTGAACACGTACGCCTGCGCGTTGACCGAAGGTGCGCAGCTACTGCCGACTACGTTCACGGTGAGTTCGCCGGTGAACGGCTGACCGTTGCCGACGTGGCGCGTATCGATCACGCGGCAAGGTGTCGTGGGATACAGCGACATCCCGCCACTTCCCGGCGCTGGTCGCGAAGTAGCCGTTGATGTCGACCAGTCAGATCGGTGCTTCGCGACGGATAGACGGCAATGCGCGCCGTCCGTGCCGGCGGGCACAATCGCGGCGTTCGCGACGATTGGTCGCCGTGGGATTGTTCAGCGTGGAAACCGTCGGCTGCTTCCGCCCGCAGGCCACACCGTCAGGTAATCCAACGGCTGCTGCCCGACGGATTTGGAACCACGGTGAAGTTGAGCGAGTAGGCCTGCACGGCTGAAGTGGAAGCATTCCGCAGACAAGGACTTTCCAGCAGCGGGAAATCGCGCTCCGTTGCGCCGACCAGATACGGGCCGCCAAGATGACCACTGGGACCGCGTGTGTCGACCAGCGCGGCACGGCGGCAGCGGATAGAACTCATAGGTCTGCGCCGGAGGTCGAGGCGAAGTAGCCGTTGATGTCGAGCAACACGTCGGTCGTATTCGGTGACGTAGACGCTCACGGCTCCGCCGGTCCCCGCCGGAACGATCGCGGCATTCGGCCTTGATGCGGCCGTCCAGCGAGTTCATGGTGGACGACGTACGGGCTGGCTCTGACCGGTGGGCCAGATCGTCAGGTAGCCCAGCGAGCCGTGTCGGAACCGACAGTCACGTTCAGCGAATACGCGGCCGCGTTGGCGGGAATGCCGCACAGGATCCCTGCGGAATCGCAAAGCTGCGCGCCGTGCCTACCCGGGATCGGCGGCCCGCCGAAGGGACCGTCGGCATTGCGCGTGTCCACCACGCGGCACGGCGTCACGCGGCACAAATTGCACCGGCGTCGGCGGAATGTCCGGGATTGAACGCATAGATCGTTCCGTCGTCGTGGGCTCCGCCGGATGACGCCGTTCCATAGAGGTTTCCGTCGCTGGCTTGAATCATTCCCGCGAACGGCATGTCCCCGTCGGTAGTGTGGTTGAAGCTGTGCATTGTGGTGAAACTTCCACCCAGTGTGATCCGGAAGATTGTGCCACAGCCATTCGAACAAATTGTGTGGATCCCGCCTAACCAGGTTGTTCCATAGAGGTTGCCATCGCTGGCCTGCACTAGTGAGCCATAAAAGGGATTCTTGCCGTCGGTGCAGTCGGCTTGCGTGCAAAAGCTGTAGAGACTGGTGAAAGTGCCGGTCGGCGTGATTTTAAACACTGTCCCGCAGCCGCCATTGAGGCCAGGGACACAGTTCGTCCCGCCCTGCCAGGTTGTCCCGTAAAAGTTTCCGTCGCCGGCTTGCACCAGCCCGGCGTAAGGCCTTGACTCCGTCCGTGCAATTGGTTTGACTGCAAAAATTGTACAGGGTGGTTAGAACGCCGGCTGGCGTGATCTTGAACACTGTGCCACAGGCGTCAAGGCCGTCACAGTTGGTGTTATGACCGCCGCCATAAGTTGTCCCGTAAAAGTTCCCGTCGGTACCCAGTATCAGGGCGCCGAACGGAGCTGGCGCCGTCACCGCTGCTGAAGCCGTACAGTGTGGTCAACACTCCGGCGGGAGTGATCTTGAACACGGTTCCGTAGCCGTTCGGCCCGCCACTGATCGTTGTCCCGTAGAAGTTACCGTCTGTGCCCTGCACCAGCCCGGCGTAGGGTCCAGCGCCGTCGGTTCCGTCGAAGTTATGCAGTACGCTGAAGCTACCGGCTCCACTGATCACGAAGACTGTGCCGGCACCAGGATGAGTCCCGCCCTGAGGGGTTGTCCCGTAGAAGTTTCCGTCGCTGCCCTCCACCAGCCCTCCAATGGGGCCTATGCCATCAGTAAGATTGAAGCTATGCAGCGTCGTCAGTGCGCCGTCGGGCGTCACTCTAAAGACAGTGCCGTAGGCCCTGCTACCTCCGCCGCCGCCCGACGTTGTTCCGTAGAAGTTGCCGTCGCTGGCCTGGATGACGGGTGACTCGGGAGCAGCGCCGTGGGTTCCGTCGAAGTTCACGAATGTAGTCAAGGTTTGCGCAGACAAGCCGATCGCAGCCGCTGCCAGAAATGCCGATACAACAATTAAAGTCGACGAAGTGCGCTTCACAAATGCCTCCACGGCGAATGGCTCGTCGCGCCCGAGCCGTGCGAATCAGCATCGGTCTGCGAATCAATGGTGCGGTTAATGGGGCCGGAAGAACTAACGTGGCTACCGCGGCGAAAATGGCACGTGTCGCAGAGCGGCAGCGGGATACCTGGGTTTGGCCATGACTTATATCCCAATTCGGAGGCGAAGGCCAGACTATTCGCTCAACATGAGCACTGCCCCGCTTACAGCCTGCGAACGTCGGGTGGCGGCCTGTAATCGGCCTGTTAATGTCGATTTTGTATACTGCTTGCGTCTTGCGGAATTGTTTTCGCGCATTCTCAGTCGCACGCTATTGAATAGCGGACTCTGGACTCGCATCTCTCTCATGACCCTCATACGACTGATCGTCACCCTGCTCTTCTCCGCTCTGGCATTGGCTGCCCAGAATCTGCCTCCAGGAACCGCTCTGCCGGTCATGCTGAGCACATCGCTCAACGCGAAGAGCGTCAAGCCGGGTCAGAAGATCGAGGGCAAGTTGATGCAGGAGGTCATGCTGGATGCCGGCAAGCTGAAGTCCGGCTCACACGTGACCGGACACGTCGTGTCGGTGACGCAGCCGGGCGCTTCCGGAGCGCGCATCGTGCTGCAGTTCGATCAGCTTCAGAACGAGCACCAGATCATCCCGTTGCATGTCGGCCTGCGTGCCCTCGCAAGTTCAGCAGAATGTCTTCAATGCCGGGCTGCCGGTGGACGCCAGTTCCTCGACTGAGTCATCACAGGAGTGGGTCACCAAACAGGTTGGCGGCGATTTCGTGTTTCGCGGCCGCGGCTATGTCAGCTCCGATAAAGGCAGGGTCGGAACGTGGTCGGGATCTGGCGTGTGGGGCCCGCTGCCCGCTACCGACGACTGTCCCGCCGGTGACAGCACCAATCCGCAACAGGCTCTCTGGATCTTCTCCACCACCGCCTGCGGCGCCTACGGTTTCGAGCACACCAAGCTGGAGCAATCCGGCCTGACACCTCCCCTCGGCCAGATCGTCCTCAGTTCCCCGAAGGACATCGACGTACGCGGAGGCAGCGGGTGGCTGCTGATGGTCGGTCAGCCCGGCAACCGCTCCTGCGACGCAGAAATAAGCCTTCCCTGTCGCCGACTGCCCCTCTCACTTACAATGTGTGCTCGCGATTGCCGACCGCCTGAGACAACAGGAGAGCGCCGGAACTGCTCTAAGTTATTTCGCACGTATTTGAAATCGACTTGAGGTGACTATGCAGAGCTGGAAGAAGGCACTTGTATTCGGATCGATTGGAGCGGGAGCAGTACTGATCATCACCGGGCGCCGGCCCGTGGGCATGGCTTGCGCCGCAGCCGGACTGGCCGTTCTGGCATCCGAATATCCCGAGCGCTTCGAGGCGGTGTGGGAGAATGCCCCCGACTATCTGCATAAGGGCATGCAGATCTTTTCCACGTTGCAGAAGCTGGGTGAGAATTTCGCTGAGCAAGCCGAACGCCGCAGCGTCGACACCTGGCGCACGATTCGTTCGGAATACGGCTCTTAAGCTGCTAGGAGTCTTGCGGACGCGGACCGGGATGAATGGTCTCGATGCGACGCTGGTGTTCTGCATTGCTGGGAACTGCCCAACCATTTTCCTGTTCCACTACTCGAACAATCGGCAGGCCGCTGTCTTGAACCGTCGTCTCTGGTGTCGCCGGTGAGCCATCGGTCGACCAGATCCGTTGCAGCATTCCACCCGCGACCGTCTCCGACATTGTCGGAGTTCCACCAGTTTCCAGAACGACGCCGCGATCGGCCTGTTCTGCCGGGGTTAGCACCACGAAGCGCGACGTCAGTACGCGCTGGTTGAAACTTCCAAAGACAAACTGAAATGCCTCCGGATGTTCTGGGATGCCACCATCTCCAACGTAATGGACCACGTACTCTTCATCGACGATGTCGCCTGCTGCCAGCGATGACGGCGACAGCGCGATCTCCGCGGAGGAGCTGAGGTCGCTGGACGATCCGTCGGAATGAAGGACACGCAACACGAGCACCTCGGCTCCTCGCGGCGGATTTAGATAGGCTGCGGGTTGCGCAGCTTCGTCAGCTGCAAGGCGCCGGGCAGTGTGAATGTAGAGCGACACGCTTCCATCGGATCGCGAAACGGCAACGTGGTCGTTGAGCAGATCGACTGCCGTAGCCGCCGCTCCTTCGCGCCTGATCTCATGCTCGATTACCGCGACGTCACGGCGATACGGCTCGTAGAATTCAGCGGTGTCCTCGACTGTCTTTCCGGCTTCTGGCGCACTCGCCGCGAGGCGATGATAGCGCTCGGCGCCGGGAGCGACGTGCAGCCATTCGGCGGCTGCCTGCTGCGCCGCTCGATCGTCGCCCGCAAGTTGCAGTTCGCGAACCAGCATCAGGCGAGCCGGGCGATTCAGCGGAGCCGCAGCCAACAGTTGCCGGACAGCGTTCGCCGCCGCTACATGACTCCCCTGCTGTGACAGCGCCTTCGCATAGTCGAGCGAGTCCGGCGCGCAGCCCTCAAGCTTCTGCTGTATCGTGCCGGCGTTAGCTGGCTGTTGATGTGCACGGTAGAACGTTATGAAGCTCTGCAAGTTCGCACACGAAGGATGAGCGGCAGCTCGGCGTGCCCACAGGCTCTCCAGCTTCGCCTCGCTCATGGCGGTGAAGGGTCCCGCGTTTGTCGCAACTTCTAAGGCCTGTTCGTTGGTTGGCTCAACCGTTAAAACCTGGCTCACCAGCCGCAGCGCCCTCTCGCGATCACTAGTCTTCAGTGCGTTTTGAGCTATGGCTACATTCGCCGAAAAAGCCACGGGAGCAAGCGTGTGAACCTTGTCCCACGCTGTGAGACTTTGTGGAGTTCCCGGTTTCAGGGATTGCGCCAGTAGGAACTGCAGGGCAGCTGAATTCGTTGCCGATGCTACAGCGTTAATTTGCGTGACGGCATCCTCGAAATCGCCGCTCGCATAATGGGAGGCGGCCAACAAGTAAGCCAGTTCCTGGGCGGACGCCTTGGAAGGCAGCGGCGGACGGGCATTGTCTCCATCCGGCGCAATCGCCACTCGCAGCGGCAGGCCTGCGGATGTGAACTTCAACAACACACGGTGCGGGCCTGAAGGTGCTTCGAAACTATTAGAGCGCATGGCGCGGCCGTCGGCGCTTTTGAGCACGCGCCGTCCATCGACGTACACCGTGACTCTGCCCGCGCCCTCAACCTCCACGCGCCATCTTGCAGCGTTCAGTGAGCCAAATTGAGTCACGCCGTAATACATGCCGTGATGCGACAAGTAATCCGGCAAGGTGATGCGTCCGTCTGGAAACTGGAAATTTTCGACTGCTCGGTTTTGATAAAACGCATGCGTAAGATCGTCGACGCTGGCGATTGAGTCATCCAGTTCCAACGAGCGACGATCCAGCGGGCCGACGACGCGCCAGTCAGTCAGAATGCCGGCCGCCCGCGATAACGCGTAAGGATCGAGACCGGGTGTCCCGTCCATCGCGGCCTGCAGCAGCGCAACGCGCAGCTCGATCCACGGTTGATTGGAATTCGCCAGTAATCCTTTTATCTGCGGAACGGCTGCGCGGAATTGGGGCGTGTTTCCCGCCGCTTCGCGGATTCGCGCCGACGCCAGTTGCGCGCGTGGATCGCCGGGCTGGGCTTCTGCCGCTTCACACAATCGAACTGCGGCGTCGAGCACGGTAGCCCCATCCGCCTGCATCGCTGCCACTTCCATGCGTACGAACAGCGCTTCCACATCCCGCGGATTACGACGCAGAACCTCCGTCGCCAGCACCCGCGCGCGCTCCAGGTCAGAGCGCACGAACAGCGCGTTCGCAGCCGAGCGCGAAATCAATGTCTCCGGCAGTGCAGCCGTTTGGCCAGGCCGCGACTTATGGGAAGGGCTCCAGGTGCTGCCGATGCTGGCATGAGGAAGTCCGGAGTTGTCCTCATGCGTGAGGCGCGCGATCGTGGCCTCCTGCGCCGGTGCGGATACACCGAGTGCAATGGCCAGGCTTAGCAGTGGTGCGACGAAAACTTTCGCTTTGACATGGATCGACGAACCCATGCACTCGAGATGTGGCGCCAAATCCTTACCGCCTGTCTCTGAAGATAGCTGACAGGGTACCCGAGGATTCTCCCAATGGAAATAGTGTTTTTGCCTGATGAGGCTACAACTTTTCGGGATGAGAGGCGGCGCCGCGGGCTCAAACAGCCCGCCGTGAAATTCTCCGCCTGTCTCTGGACCGTCAGCTCAAGGGACTTGCACTTCGCGGACAGACGGATCCTGGGCTCGCGCGAGGCAGCCTTGGCCGGCCACCAGCAGGTATACTTTCTAAATCGCATGCCCACCAAACTGGAAGAGATCATAGCCTCAACCCGGCGCAGGATTGCTGCTTCCAAAGCGTCTGCTGACGCTCGCACACTGGCCGAGGCAGCTGGGCGTCACCAGCCGCGCGGTTTTCGCGACTCCCTGAAGAAGAAGTCCGCGACGGGGCCTGCGGTGATTGCCGAGTTGAAGAAGGCCTCGCCTTCGAAGGGGCTGATTCGGGCGGACTTTCCTGTCGCGGAGCTGGCATCGGAACTGGAAGCCGCCGGCGCAGCGGCCCTGTCGGTTCTAACCGACGAAACCTACTTCCAGGGGTCGCTGCAGAATCTGGAGATCGCCTCGACAGCGACCCGGCTTCCCTGCCTGCGCAAAGATTTCATCGTCGACGACTACCAGGTGCTGGAAGCGCGCGCCTATGGTGCCGACGCAATTCTGCTGATCGTCGCCGCTCTCACGAACGAAGAGCTGTCGGCGCTGTACGCCCGCGCACGCGAACTTCAACTCGATGTGCTGTGCGAAGTGCACGACGGCGAAGAAATGTGGCGGGCGGTCGATGCGGGTTTCGACCTCATCGGCGTGAACAATCGCAACCTGCATACCTTTCAGGTCGACCTCAATACTTCTCTGGAACTCGCCTCGCGCATGCCTGCCGGCATCGTAAAGGTAGCGGAGAGCGGAATCGAAACTCGCGACGACATTGCGCGGCTGCGACAGGCCGGCTTCGACGCCTTCCTGATCGGCGAAACGCTCATGCGCGCCGCTCGCCCCGGCGATGCCCTGCGCGAACTACTAACGCCTGCGGCGGTAACCCTCTAATGACCCGGCAGCAGTCCATCTGGGTGAAGATCTGCGGTACCACCAACCTGCGAGACGCTCGATTGAGCATTGCGGCAGGGGCCAACTCGCTGGGCTTTATCTTCGCCAGCAGTCCCCGGCAAGTGGATGCCGACGGCGCTGCCTACATCGTCGGCGCGGTGGCGGGCGAAGTGGAAAGCATTGGCGTGTTCGTAGACGAGTCGCCCGCGAGGGTCGGCGAGATCGCGAAACGGGTTGGCCTGTCAGGCGTGCAACTGCATGGGGACGAACAGGCGTGGCAGATGGCTGATTTCCGCCGAGAACTTGGCCAGTTGAAAATTATCAAGAGCTTGGCAGTCAGCAGTTTACAAGATAACAGTCATTCGAAACTTGATGGTTATCTGGAGGCGAATGAGAGCCTGGACGCCATTCTTCTGGACTCCGGCTCGGCAACGCAGCGCGGAGGAACAGGCGTTGCATTCGACTGGGAGACTGCCATGCCGATCGCCGCGCGAATTCGCGATCGCATGCCGCTGATCATCGCCGGCGGACTGAATGCCGACAACGTCGCCCAGGCGATTGAGCTGTTTCAGCCGTGGGGCGTCGACGTCGTCTCGGGCGTCGAGAGCGTGCCGGGCAGAAAGGACGAAAACAAGCTGCGGCAGTTCATGTCCGCCGTTCGCCAACACGCATAGGCGGTAAAGGGGACCATGGAAGAACCCGGCAACACCGAACCAACCTCATCGGCGAACCTCACCCCCGCACAAGCGCCGGAAGCGCACCCGTCCTGCTGGTCGGACGCTTTGGCGCGTACGGCGGCCGCTATGTTCCCGAAACGCTGATGGCCGCATTGCAGGAGCTGGAAGTCCGCGTACGCCGTTGCGCGTAAAGACAAGTCCTTCCTTGACGAGTACCACCGCCTGCTGGAAGATTTCGCCGGCCGCCCCACTCCCCTGTTTCTGGCCGAGCGGCTGACGAAACAGCTTGGCGGCGCAAAGATTTACCTGAAGCGCGAAGACCTGCTGCACACCGGCGCGCACAAGATCAACAACTGCATTGGACAGGCGCTGCTGGCACGACGCATGGGCAAACATCGCATCATCGCCGAAACCGGCGCGGGCCAGCACGGCGTGGCCACGGCCACCGTCTGCGCGCTGTTCGGCATGGAGTGCGTCGTCTACATGGGCACGGAAGACATGCGGCGGCAGGAGCTGAACGTCTTCCGCATGCGACTGCTGGGCGCCGAGGTGCGCGGTGTCGAGTCCGGCTCGCGCACGCTGAAGGACGCCATCAACGAGGCCATGCGCGACTGGGTCACCAACGTCCGCACCACGCATTACCTGCTGGGAAGCGTGCTCGGCGCGCATCCCTATCCGACGATGGTGCGCGACTTTCATCGCGTCATCAGCCAGGAAGCGCGCAAGCAGATATTGAAGGCCGAGGGACGCTTGCCATCAGCGGTGATCGCCTGCGTTGGCGGCGGTTCGAATGCGATCGGCGCGTTCTACGAGTTCATCAAGGATCAGGACGTGAAGCTGATCGGCGTTGAGGCCGGTGGCCGCGGGCACTCGCTCGGTGAGCACGCTGCGCGCTTCGATGGCGGCGGTCCTGGCGTGCTGCAGGGCACCTATTCGTATGTGCTACAGGATCAGGCGGGACAGATCGCGGCGACTCATTCGGTGTCGGCAGGTCTCGACTATCCGGCGATCGGTCCGGAGCATGCGCTGCTGCACGACCAGGGGCGCGCGGAGTATGTCTCAGCGACCGATAAAGAGGCTCTGGACGCCTGCCAGACGCTGGCGCGGCTGGAAGGAATCATCCCGGCGCTGGAGTCGTCGCACGCGATCGCCGAGTGCATCAAGCGCGCGCCCACGATGCAAGCGTCAGATATTGTGATCGTGAATGTCTCCGGGCGCGGAGATAAAGATATTGGGATACTGCGGGAAAATTTGCAGTTCTAGCTGCTTAATTTCTTGGCGTCATCCTGAGCGCAGGATCGCGGCTTTTGCGATTCGGAGTCGAAGGACCCCTATGGTCGAACGGTTCAGCCGCGGTAGCGGTCCTTCGACTTCGTTCGTCCGCTGGCGCGGCTCACTTCGCTCAAGATGACGCCATTGCAGACAGGCTTAGATTCAAAAGGAATACAGTGGCCATAAAGTTCAAACATCGTCCCGGCCTGGTGGCCTACATCACGTGCGGTGATCCCGATCTCGGCACCTCGCGCGAGGTCGCCCTGGCGGCCATTGGCGCCGGCGCTGATGTCATCGAGCTGGGAGTTCCCTTCAGCGATCCTGTCGCCGATGGCCCGGTGATTCAGCGCGCCAGTCGAGCGCGCATTGCAACACGGAACCAACCTGGCAGGCGTGCTCGATGTCGCGAAGCAGATTCGCAGCACAGTCCGACGCCGGCCTCGTCATCTTTTCGTACCTGAATCCCATCCTGCAATTCGGCCTCGAAAAATTTTGCGCGAGCGCTGCTGAAGCCGGAGTGGACGGCGTGCTGGTCACTGACCTCCCCTTCGAGGAGGCGGCGGACTATCTGAAGGCGATGAAGGCACACAAACTCGCGCCCATCTTTCTGGCCGCGCCCACCAGCACTGACGAGCGATTGCGGCAGATCGCGAAGCACTCGCGCGGATTCGTTTATGCCATCTCGCGCACCGGCATCACCGGCACTCGGCAGGAGGTAGCGGGGGACGCGCACTCGCTGGTCGAGCGCTTGCGCACATACACGAAGCTGCCTGTTGCCGTGGGCTTCGGCGTTTCCACGCCGGAGCAGTTCAACGAAGTAGGCCGCTTCGCCGATGCGGCTGTCGTAGGCAGCGCAATTGTTCAGCGCATTGAACAGAATCGCGGCAACGAGGCGGCGGCTGTGGCAGAATTCTTGTCATCCCTCACAGCGGCCGTGCGGCGTGCAGGCGCCAGTTCGTAAACGAAAGACATATTCACCACGGAGGCATGGAGTACACGGAGAATTCCTATCGTTCTGTTTTTTCTCCGTGCACTGCACGCCTCGGTGGTGAACCAGGGCATTTATGGACATCGCAGATTGGCGAAAAAAGATTGACGATCTGGACCGCCAACTGGTCGAGTTGATCAACCAGCGCGCGGTGTGTGCGGTCGAGATCGGTAAGCTCAAGCAGGATGTCGGCTTTGCCGGTGTACGAACCCGATCGCGAGCGCATCATCTTCGACAATATTGCGAAGCTGAATCATGGGCCGCTTTCGCAGATCCAGTTACGCCAGGTGTATGAGCGGCTGATCGACGTAATGCGGCAGGTGCAGACCGTGGAGATGAAGCCAGGTCCTGAGCACAACGGGACAGGGAAGCCTTGAGATTAAGGAAGCGATAGGGTCCTTCGACTCCGGCGGCGAAAAACGCACCGCCTGCGCTCAGGTTGACGCAACGACGGCGCGCCTCCGCTCAGCATGACGCCTTCAAGAACGTTGCGAGTAGGAGATCAGGGGTCAGAGGTCACCAGCTAGTTGCTAAGAGCTAGAAGCTAAGAGCGAAAGGCGAACAAGGGCTAAATCATGATTGTGGCGATGTGGGAGACGGCAAGCGAAAGTCAGATTCAGGAGGTTACCAACCATCTGATGAAGATGGGATTTGCCGTACACCGCACTACGGGTGCGCGTCAGAGCGTGCTGGCGGCTGTCGGCAAGCGTATCGACTTCGACATTCGCGAGCTTGAAGTGCTGCCCGGCGTGCAAGGCGTACACCGCATCAGCGCGCCTTACAAACTCGTCGGGCGGACCTTTCGCGCTGAGAACACAATTGTCAAGCTGGCGAATGGGGTCGAGATCGGCGGCAAAGAGATCGTCGTGATGGCCGGACCGTGTTCGGTGGAATCGCGTGACCAGATCTTCCGCTCGGCCGAGATGGTGAGTAAGGCAGGAGCGAAAGTCCTGCGCGGCGGCGCCTTCAAACCGCGCAGTTCGCCGTACACCTTCCAGGGGCTCGGGGTTGAAGCGCTGAAGCTTTTGCGCGAGGCCGGCGACGCTTACGGACTGATGGTGATCAGCGAGGTGATGGAGATTTCGCAGATCGAGCTGATGATGCCCTACATCGACATCTTCCAGGTGGGCGCCCGCAACATGCAGAACTTTAACCTGCTGCGCGAGGTGGGCAAGGTACGCAAGCCGGTGCTGATGAAGCGCGGCATCGCGGCGACTATTGAGGAGATGCTGCTGTCGGCCGAGTACATCATGTCGGGCGGCAACTACGACGTGATCTTGTGCGAGCGCGGCATCCGCACCTTCGAGACGTACACGCGCAACACCATGGATATTTCGGCGATCCCGGTTGTGCAAAAGCTGTCGCACCTGCCCATCACAGCGGATCCCTCGCACGGTACCGGGCTGCGCGATAAAGTCGCGCCGATGGCGAGAGCGTCCGTTGCGGCCGGGGCGGATGCTCTGTTGATCGAGGTGCATCCCTCGCCCGACGAGGCCCTGTCGGATGGCGCACAGTCGCTCTTCCCGGAACAGTTCACGGAATTGATGGAGCAATTGAGGATGATTGCGCCGGCGGTCGGGCGGACGATTTAGGGGGGCGTCGATTCGTCGCGAAGGTCAAAAGCAGATCCCTCGTCGGCCTGAAGGCCTCCTCGGGATGACAACATAATATTGACAACGATACGGTGCACCTGCTGATGCGCCCCTTCCACGCATGCCCATCCGCCAAATCACGATTGCTGGCACCGGCCTTATCGGTGGTTCACTTGCTCTCGCCCTGAAGCAGGCCGGATTTGCCGGGAAGATCGTGGGCTGCGACAAGCGCGCTGTGCTGGAAATAGCGCAAGCTCGCGGCGCCATCGATCGGGCGGAAGCCGATCTGGAGCGCGCCATCGTGGACAGCGACGTGATCGTGCTCGCCACTCCGGTGGGTTGCATTCTTTCGCAGCTGGAAATCATTGCACCGCTCGTCCCGGCAACCTCGCTCATCACCGATGCCGGCAGCACGAAGCAGCGCATCGTTGAACGAGCGCGCGATTTGCTTGGCGAGCGAGCACGCGAGCGGTTCCTACCCGGTCACCCCATGGCCGGCAAGGAGGTTGGCGGCATCGAGAATGCCGACGCGGAACTCTTCCGCGATGCCGTCTGGCTCATCACTCCAATCGGCGACGATCAACCCTATACCGAACGTCAGCAGGAGTATCTGGATCTGTTGCTGGCGATCGGCGCGCGCATCATTGCGATGGATGCGGAACGGCATGACCGCCTTTGCGCCTGGATCAGCCACCTGCCCCAGATGATCGCTACCGCTCTGGCATCTGCGCTGCGTGATGAATTGGGTGACGACGAAGCAGTCAGCGAGATTGGCGGCCGAGCTTTGCGCGAGATGACTCGCATTGCCCGTAGCCCTTATTCGATGTGGCGCGATATCGCGCTGACCAACACAGGAAACATCGAGGATGCCATAGCGCGTTTCGAGCAGCAACTGGCGCATCTGCGGGAGAACCTCCGGGGTCCGGAGCTGCGGGAGATGTTTGAAGAGGCGAACAGGTTTGGAAAAGCAGGGGATAGGGGCTAGGGGTTTGAAGAAATTGGGCAGCGCTGGGCTGCCCGTCCTGCTGGTTGGCTGCTGATTATTGCTGCTTCATCTGGTCCTGCGACTTCGAATTGTCGTTCTTCATATTGTCGTTCGACATGTTGTCATGTTTCATGTTGTCGTTTTTCATCGAGTCACCGGACGAACTCTTCTTGTTCGACTTTTTCTTGCTCGAGGACTTCTTGTTGTTCTGCGACATGTTGTCGTTCTTCATGCTGTCGCCCTTCATGTTGTCATTCTTCATCGAGTCGCCGGACTGCATCTGATCCTTGCTGCTGTCCTGCTTCATATTGTCCTGCGCGAACAACGACATGGAACCGGCCAGCATGCACATGGCCATGATGCTCATGATCTTCTTCTTCATAGTTTCCTCTGCGTGTTAAGTTTGGGCGCTCATCGTCGCCAGAGATGGGAATCGCAAGTCGGTTGGAAGTTACAAGGGATGTGAAATTGGTGCACGCATGTAAGAATTCGTACGCTGGAGAAAATGTTCGTCCCGGATTACCGGTGTCGTCCTGAGCGCGGCAGCGCCTCCTTTGCGCCGCGGAGTCGAAGGACCGCTACCGCCGAACGAACTCTTTTTCGCATAGCGGTCCTCCTACTGCGTTCGTTCGCTGCGCGGTCTCACTTCGCTCAGGATGGCACCTCTACTTTGGATTGCTCATGTGATGCTGCGCCTTCTCACTGCGCGACCGGAATAATTCCCGCGCCCAGGATCTTCTTACTCGCCGAATCCTGCACCAGCACGGCAACTTTCAGTTGAGTGGCGTTCCAGTCGCTCTTGCGAGGAACATCGACGGTCTTCTGAAAATTGCCGCTTGCCGTCTCGCCGATTTGACTTAGTTGCCGCACGACCGCCGCATGATGCAGCGTTTTGCCGTCGTTCTCGCCCTTCCCTACTTGCGTGCTTAGACCGTCCTCGGTGATGGCCAGCAGCACTTCCGCCTTGGTGGCTTGCGGGGAATGCACGCTGACCTGCAGACGTCCATCCCCTTCCCAGGTCAGCACCACCTGAGTGGGCTTAGGCTGTTTTGCTGCGGCTGCAATGCGCGAGCGGACCTCGCTAAGGTCGTTGCCGACGAACTGTTCATGACCGTCGATCACCATCTGCGGCGTATACACGGAGGCATTAAGCGCTTTCGCATACTCGCCCTGGCGTTCGCTGAATTGTTTGGACGAAAAGCGGTCGGTCCATCCAATATAGTTCCAGTAATCGACGTGCTCACCCAGCAGGATTACCTCCGCGCCCTTGGTCACAGGCTGCCGGCTCAGCTCAACCAGCACTGCGTCGGCGGGTGGGCAGCTCGAGCAACCCTCGGAGGTAAATAACTCCACTACAACCGGGTTTTGCGCCGCGCCCGGCATTTGCGAACCCAGGAGCAACAGGACGCCCGCCAAAATCATATTAAGCATCTTTTCCATGACAAAGGATGAGACCCGCGAAGCGGCAATTGGTTTCAGCCATTTGCCTGTATCTTTTGACCAGTTCGCGTATCGAAATCTTGTGGTGTGTAGAATTGCGTACTTCGCGAGCTTCGCTATCTCTTGACGTGACCGCGCAACCGCACAGTCCGGACCCTGCAACCGTTTCGGCGGCCGCCCGTGATGCCGGCTTGATCGCTCGCGTGCTGGCGGGCGAGCGCGAGCTGTTTCACGAGCTGGTGCGGCCCTACGAGAAGAGCATCTACTTCGCCGCCTTTTCGATTCTGCAGAACGAGCAGGACGCCGAAGACGCCGCTCAGGAGGCCGTGCTGAAAGCGCTAAAGAACCTGTCCAGCTTTCGCGCCGAGTCCAAGTTCAGCACCTGGCTGGTCTCCATCACCATTAACGAAGCCCGGGCGCGATTACGTCATGCGCGCGTGCTGAAGTTCGAGTCCGTCGACCAGCCCGCGGAGAACTCCGATGGCGAGTTCACGCCCGCGCTCATCACCGACTGGCGCGAGGTCCCCCTGCAGGCTCTTGAGCGCAAGGAACTGCGCGAGATGTTACAGAAGGCCATCGCCGGGCTGCCGGATATCTATCGCGAGGTACTGCTGTTGCGCGATGTTGAAGATATGAATATTGCCGACTCGGCAAAGGCGCTCGGAGTGAGCGAAGGAGTGGTGAAGACGCGGCTGTTGCGGGCGCGGCTGATGATGCAGAAGATTCTGGCTCCGCAACTGAAGTCGAAGACGGGCAGCAGGGGCCTGTTTGGATTGTTTCGTAACAAGGCAGGTGGCGCATGGTTCTGAATTGCCAACACGTGTGGGATCAAATCTCAAACTACATCGATGGCGAGGTCCCGCCGGAGATGCGCGAGGCCATTGAAGAACACCTGGCCCACTGCCGCCACTGCGCCGCGGTGCTGGATTCGACGCGGAACATCCTGTATTTGATCGCCGACGAGCGCACATTCGAGCTGCCGGTGGGTTATAGCGACAGGCTGCATGCGCGTTTGAAGGAGGAGATCGGCAGCAGCGAATAGCCGGTTCAGAGCTTCACATTCCACCTGCGAACGCCACCGCATCTGCGATATACTGCGCTCAAGCAGAACCTTCCTGGGGCGCAAACGCATCCAGTAACTCTGGGCAGCTCTCCCTCGCTATCGCATGAACGAGACGCTCCAATTCGTGGTGCAATACGGCTATGTCTTGCTGTTTGCGTGGGTGTTGGTCGAGCAGGGTGGCCTGCCGATCCCCGCTACACCGCTGCTGCTGGCCGCGGGCGCGCTCGCCGGCCGCGGACGTATGCACTTTCCGCTGGTGATCCTGGTGGGCACCGCAGCCTGTCTCGGGGCGGATATTTTCTGGTACTCGTTCGGAAAGCGCCGCGGAGCCGTGGTACTGAATCTGCTCTGCCGCATCGCGCTGGAACCTGACTCATGCGTGCGCCGCACTGAAACCCGCTTTGCCAACTGGGGTCCGCGCACCCTGCTGTTTTGCAAGTTCGTGCCTGGACTCAACACGGCCGCGCCGGCGCTGGCCGGCATGATCAATCTTCCCTACGCCCGCTTCCTGCTCTTCGACCTGATTGGAGGATTGCTGTGGACACTGGCGTTTACCACGCTGGGATTTGTGTTCAGCAAGCAACTCGACCGCGTAGCTGCCGACGCACATCTGCTGAGCGGATGGATCCTGATTGTTTTTCTGGGTGGCGTCATTGCTTACGTGTTGTATCGCTGGCGGGAGCGGCAACGATTCATCGAACAGGTGAAGGGCGACCGCATCACGCCTGATGAATTGAAGCATGAGTTGGAAGCCGGCGAACGGCCGACCATCATCGACTTGCGGCATCCGCTGGATGTGCTGACCGATCCGCGCACCCTGCCCGGAGCGCTGCAAATTTCACCCGAGGACCTGGAGAAGCGGAACAACGAGATCACGCGCGACGGGGAGATCGTACTCTTCTGCACTTGACCAAACGAAGCGACCAGCGCCCGGGTGGCGCTGAAACTCCGCAAGCACGGGATTCGCCATGTGCGTCCGCTGCTGGGCGGCTTTCATGAGTGGAAGAGTTTGGGATTTCCGTTGGTGGATATTTCCGAGCCAGGCCCGGAACTTCCCTCCGCCAGCGCGCGTTTCGCAACCGAAGAACAATAACCGGGTCGATCTTCCCTCTTCGTTCTTCGCAACCACACCGTAATTTTTGTGGCGATCTTCCACAGTCAGTGCAACAATCGCGGCATCGCTAACCTTCGATCAGACGACGGAGCATTGCGCCACAATGCCGAATTTTAAAGAGCGACACTACCTTTGTGAGAGCACGTCCAGCGGCTTCGACAAAGTACTTAACCCTGGCGACCTGGCGCCGTTTCCCGGAATTTACCGTTGCGAGTCGTGCGGGTATGAGTGCGTCTCCAAGAAGGGTCACCCTCTGCCTCCAGGCGAAAGCTGTGCGAAACACGAATCGGGCTGGAGGTGCGAAGATGGTGTGGTGCGCTGGCGGTTAGTAGCTGCCGCAATTCATATGAAAAGGCCTTCTACTCGCAGCTAGCCCCTCCCGCCATCTATTTCTTCCGCTTCCGGATCAGCAGATCAAAGCTGACTACTCCGTTTTCATCGCGCATGCCTTCGAGGGTGTATTCGCTGTTGATGTTGTACTCGAATTGAATCACCTCCTGCGCAGAGCGCGCCAGGTTGGTGATATAGGTGAGAGTGATGTTGTTCGACACTTGCTGCTCGATGGTCAGGCGAGCGTTGGGATCGTTATCCACGCCGCCGACTGACGGGTTGATGCGAATGGAACTTGAGCCGAAGATCTTCGAGACGCGATTGGTAAGCGTCTGATTCAAGGCGGCGCTTAGCAGCGCACCCGAAGCCCCCTGTCCTGGGCTCGGTGACGACGCCCCTCCCATGGCATTCTCCGTTTGCGTCTTGCCAAATGCCAGCAGCGAGATGATATCGTCGCTCGACAGCGGTGGATCGGAGCGATAGGTAGTATTCAGTCGCTCCAGCGTGCCGTGCAGGCCGATGGTAATGTCATAGTCGCGCACTCGCGTGGTCGCTTCCACGTCCAGCACCGGATCGATACGCACCGGGTCGATGAAGGTAATATCACCGCGTTCCAGGTGATACTTCGTTCCAGCCAGCTTTATGTCGCCCTCGGCGATGTTGACGCGTCCCAACAGTACCGGGTTTGCAGCGGTGCCGCGCAAGCGAAGATCGACATCACCCGACAACTTCGCCAGCGAGGTCTGCACCGTCAGCTCCGGCGTGGAAAGAATTCGCACCTCGAGGTGCAGGTTGTTCAGTGGCGACTTCGGATTGCGGATGCGCGCCGGCGATTCAGCCTGGGCGAACAGCGACGAGAGGTCGGCCGTGGGGATCTGCGCGAAACGCGTGACCGTGATGTTGCCGGTCACCATCGCACTCTGCAGCGTTCCGGTCATGCGCAGCGACTGGTCCGACGTGACACTGATTCCGGAATAACGGAAGCGAATGTCGTTGCCGTTCATGTCCAGGTTGAAGCCAATCGTGCGGCCGTAGCTGATGAAGCCTCCGAGCTTCATGTGACCGCCGCCTATGCGGCCGGAAACGTTCTCCAGTTCCAGACGGTCCTGATTGAAAACGAGCGAGCCGTTCACGTCGCCGAAGCCAAGCGGCAGGTCGATGGTCGACAGCCCGGCGTGCTGCACGTCCACCCGTCCCGATATCTGCGGTTCGTGCATGGTGCCGTAGATCTTCACGTTGACATCGGCAATACCGTAGGAGGTGAAACTCGCATCCAGCGTCTCGGCCAGTTTCAGGTTGAGCGCCCCATTCGCGTGCAAGTCGAGCGGACGATCGCTCTTGAAGCTCGCGGTCCCCGTCAATGTAAAGTGTGTGTCATCGCTGACCAGGGTGCAACGCTGCACGCTGACAACCTCATTCGCGAGGGTCAACTCAATGGCCCCATCGCTCTTTAAAGCGACATGCTCGACTTCGACGGAGAATTGCTGGATGTGCAGGCGCCCCGTGAGGAGCTCGGGCTTCTTGAACGGGCCGGACAGTTCGGCCTCGCCATCCAGCGAAGCGTGCTGCGTAACACCTGTGCGCACGCCGGCGGGCAGAAATGGATTGATGTCGAGGTTCGCAAACTTCAGCGTTGCGCTGCCGGGCATGTCGCCTTCAAGATCAACGTTGCCGTCAAGCGTAAAGCTCGCCTTGGGAAACTTCGAGCGGGCGGTCAGCGTGAGCTGACGCCCGCGAGTAACTGCATCGGCGATTAGGTTGCCGATGCGATCGCCGTTCAGCACAAGACTGGCAATCTCCAGGTGCCCGTTCAACACTGGATGCTCCAGGGTGCCCGAGCCCTTGAGGGTGAAGTCGGCGACGCCGGCAGTCTGCAGGCGCTGCAACTGGATCTCCGGAATGTCAGACAGATCGATGCTTTGACCGCTGAGATCGAGCTTCCCTTCTTCGGTGTGGAAGTTGTAGGCCGCAGAGCCCGCGACGTTGCCGTGCGCCGCTTCCAGGTGAATGTCCTTTAGCTCAGCTTCGTGGTTGGCGAAGACGATTTTCGATGTGAAAACCTTGATTGGCCGGCCATGAGCTTCGCCGCCAGCCAGCGAGATGTGTCCCTGACCATGCGGATCGGCCAGAGTGCCGGCCGCCTGCACCGTGAAGTTCAGCTTGCCGCTGAGCGGATAGTCGGTACCAGCCGCGCGCTGCAGTTCGGTCACATCAGCGTCATGCACCGAAGCCTGCACGTGGAATTGCGAAGCGTCGCTGAATTCTCCCTTCTCGAGCGCAGCCGAACCGTCGATGTTCAGCCGGGCTTCGCCCTCACGGATAATCGCTTTGTGCAGCGCTACTTCCGATTGCGAATACTGCACGTCGCCCGAAAACTCGTCGACGTGAATGCGGCGCGCCGTAACCACCGGCGGCTGCGGCGGAGGAGCGGGGGCGCCCTTGGGATGCAACCACGAGCGATGCTTCTGGGGAGCAGCGGTGGTGGCAGTTACGGACTTTACCTGCTCCTGCTTCGGCGCCGGGGTGTAGATGTAACTGAAGTTCGTGGCCTCGAGGTGGCCGACGATCTGCGGAGCGCGCCAGCGACCGTTCAAGGTGCCATCGAAATTCAAGCTGCCGCCCACTTCAATCGGCATCGACGCGGCGCCCATTGAGGCCAGCAGGGGCTGGACGTCGCTCAGGCTGGTTGTATTCGCTTTCAACGCGAGCCCGACCGTGGTCGATCCCATCCAGCCGCTGGCGCTGAGCTGCGTGTGCGGAGCTGTGAGATTCAGCGTCGTAAGGTCAGTGCGTCCCGAGGCCGCGTTGTAGCGTCCGCGCACATTGCCATTGATGGGTAGCTGATTGCCCGCGACTTGCGTGGGAGCCGCAATGTCGAGAGCGATATTGGCAACGGCGTTAGCAATCGACTGCTTCCAGGCAAGGTTCACGGAGCCGTTCACTCGGCCTGCCGCGTTCAGTCTGTCGAGCGGCATCGAACGAGTGGAGAAGACGCGGGCCAATTCGTTCACTGATAATCCGCGGGCATGCAAATTTGCGGTGCCCTGCTGATCAGTCGTGTTCGGGGCCGTCGCCAGAGCTGCGCGCTTTCCGGTGCGCTTGTCGGGCTTTGGCGGAGGCGTCGGTTCGGGCTTCCGAGCAATGGACTGCACAACATTGCGAATGTCGGCGTCACCGGTGACTTCGCCACCCAGCATGCGAGCGGCGATGCGCGTCAATTGCAGGCGGTCGTCAGCAAACGAAAAGTTCGAATTCAGGTTCGCCCGGCGCAGAACAATTCCGCTGTCGGTGTAGTCGAGATCGCGCAGTCCAAAGGTTCCCGTCGAGGCAGGGCCCGCTGCTTCCGAATAGCTGACCGCGCCGCTCACCTGCAGCGCGCCTCCACGAAGCTGAGGATCGCGGATCACCGCTGCCACCTGCTTGAGATTGAATGAGCCACTATAGTTGCCATCAATCTGCGGTTTCTGGAAGTCGTTGAGCTTGCCACTGAACTGAAGCGTCGATTGCTCGGAAGTAAGCTTCAGAGACTTCACCTGAAAACTGTTGGACCACAGGCTGAGCTGCAAGTCGGCGGAGGCAGGCACGTCGCGGAAATCCGCATACTTCAGGTCTATCTTGCCCACCGCGATGCTGCCGTCATAGCGCTTGGCCAGCGAGTCGTACGTCATCTGCGCGAACAGATCGTTGGCAGCGAAATCCAGCGGCAGCTTGTGCTCATTGATGAGTAACAGGCCATCGCGCAGATCGGCGCGCGCAATCGCCAAGTCGAAGAGCTCCTGCACCGGAGTCTTGTTGCTCTCAATCTTTACCTTCGGCTCCGGCGCATTGGTGGAGCCATCGGCGTTGACGATGACGTGAATGACCGGATGCTCGAGCTCAATCGATTTCAGGCTGACCTGACGCTCCAGGAACGAGATGATGTGAATCCGAATGAGAGCGCGGTCGACGTGCGCGTAGGGCAACTGATCCGGCGGCTCCAGGCCATGGACGGTAAGATCGTTCGCCTCGAACGACAGGCGGCGCAGATTCCATTTGAACGATGCCATCTCCACTCGGCCACCGGTTGCATCCTCGATGGTCTCAACGACTTTGAGACGCACGAACTCCGCGAAGTACGGGCTCTTCACAAACCAGCCAAGCCCGATGAAGATTGCGAGCACGCACACTCCGACCGTGGCTTCAATCCACAGGCGCTTGCGCGAGCGCGTTTTCTTCGTTTCGTCGGTCATGATTCAGTTCGAGCCCGAGGCCCTCGGTGTTCCCTCCGGAGCGTTGACCCCGGGAATGACAACGTTGCTTTCGATCTCAGCCTGCTGCCGCAGATTGTGCAGCCACGCATCGAGCATCTCGTCCATGCGCTGCTGCGTGAGCAACTCGCGGATGCGTGGAGCCACGTCAGGCAGCGCGACAACCGTCCCGCCGGTCTTCTCCAAGTCGGGAATCAACTGGTTACGGTAGTAGGCTTCAACGTCTTCCTCCTGCACGTGAACCGCAGGACGCAAGCGCACTTCGATGAAGTTCATCGTTTGAAACTCGATCCGCAGATGCTCCTTCAGCTGCGCCTCGTTCAATCCGTACCGGCCCAGCAGGTCCCGCCACGCCAGGTCGTCCTTGCCGTTTGGCACCTGCGCCGCGCACTTTGTCGATGTCCTGCTGCAACGCGTCGTCCTTGGGCTGCATGTAGGCGGCGTCGCCCATCTGCGCCTTCAATAGCTGGCGATCGATCAGGTGCTGCAGCGCGAGCACGTGGTCGGCTTCGCTTAAGTCGGTCAGTCGTCTTCTGCTGCATGAAAGCTTCAAAGCGAACCGCCTCGTCCCAATCGCTGCGCAGAATCGGCTGACGATTCACCGTCGCCACGATGCCATCAATCACGTCGCCCGCAAACACCGGCAGCGCCACGCTGAACAACAGCGCACAACAAATCGCGAAATGGAAAATTCGTTTCATCAGAAAGTTTGTCCAATACTGAAAAACACGTTGATCCGTCGCAGCGACAGCGTCTGGTCTGTCTCCTGCACCGGATAGCGTGTCGGGTTTAAGGCATAGCCAAGATCGAAGCGCACCGGGCCGACAGGCGTCTTGTAACGAATACCCATGCCCAGCGCTTGTGAGTCATAGTTGAAGTTGCATGGAATCTTGCTGTTGGGCACCGAGCACTCGGCGATCGACGGCTGATGAAAGCGCAGCATTCCGCTGATGATGTGGTTTGCCGTATCGAAGACATTGCCCATGTCGTGGAAGAAGACGAACCCCAGATTGTTGCCTACGTACGGCAGCGCAACGGGCGGCGTGCGAATTTCAATGTTGTTAACAAACAGCCCCTGCCCACCGATCGCGTAGCCCGTCTGCGGATCGCGCGGGCCGGCCTGGTTGATGGAGAAGCTGCGCAGCGAATTGCTGCCGCCGGCGAAGAACAATTCCGGCAGCGGAATCTGGGTCGCTTCCACCGGCAGATTGCTGTCGGGCGGCAGCACGATGAAGTTGTTCGTGCCATACGGCTTCTCGATGCCGATCTGCGTGCGACGCGCCAGCACCCAGTGCTTGCCGAAGGTGTAATAGGTCGAATTGTCCAGCAGCACGCGCCCGAAGTTCGTTTCCGAGCCCAGCGCGCTGGTGGCCAGCCCCAGGTTCAGCGCGTTGTAACTCCCCTTCGTCGGATTGATGGGATCGTCGCGACGGTCGCGCACCCCCGTGAACATCGGCATCGCGATGAATACCGGCTTCGAGTACAGCGCGATCAACGTGGGATCGATCACCAGGCTGTTGGGATCGACCTTCACCCGCTGAAACGTCAGGCCATAGAGAAGCGTGGTAAAGCGGTTGTAGCGCTGCTCAGCCTGCACCGCGCCCTCCAGCCGTTCGGAGGCGAAGGTATTTACGTCGGCAGTGTTGTCGTACAGCGCGGTGAAAATGATCCGCCAGTTCTCGCGATGAAACAGCCGCGGCGCATCGTAGCTGATCAGACCCCGGCGCGTCAGCAGGCCAAGCCGGCCGCGGAAGGTGAAGGTCTGGTCGCGCCCAAACAGGTTCAGACGCGTGATCTCCAGCACACCGATCGGACTGACGCCGGTTTTTCCGTTGCGGATTACTGGTCGTCGGGATGTTGCCGGTCGCGAACTCGATGCCACCGCCGTAACGGAAGGTCCAACGCCGCGACTCCTGGATGTTGAACAGCACGTCCTTGCTTGGCTCGATGCCCTCCGGGTTCTGCACCGCCATGTCGACTTCGTTGAACAGGCCCAGGTTGTACAGGCGACGCTGCGAGTCGACCATCCGGCTCTGACTGAGTGGATCGTTAGGTCGAATGCGCATCTGCCGATTCACGATGTACGGCCGCGTGTAATTCAGTCCTGTCACCAGAACGCGGTCGACGAAGACACGCTGCACCTTCGCGTGATCTTGTAAATCACGTTCATGCGCTGCGGATTGTCCCGGCGCCGGCGTCGACGACGCCTCAAACTCCACATTCGGAAAGCCCTGGTTGTAGTAGTAATACGTAATCGCATCGCGATCGTTAGCGATGTTGGCCTCGCTGAACGGCTGCCCTTCTTCGTTGCTGAGGCTCGGCTCCAGGGCCTCCAGGTTGACGCTGGTTGCGCCCTCCACCGTCAGTCTGCCGACCAGCGTCTGCGGACCTTCTTCGATCTTGAGCAGCACCTCCATCTCGTTTTGCTTGCCCTGGTAGTCGTCGATCAACTCGCCGTTGACCTTCACCTCCAGAAACCCGTTGGCCAGGTACAGATACTTGATCGAGCTGACATCCTCGGCCAGCAACTGCTGGCTGAAGCGGCCGTTGCGCATCACAAAGCTCGATGGCTCAACCGCCATCCGCTCGCGAATGGCTTCGGTGTTGAAGTACTTGTTGCCTTCCACCTTCACCGCCACCAGTTTGTGGCGCACGCCGGGATCGATCTTGTAGACGATGTCGAGATGGCTGTTTTGCGGATCGGGCTTACGTTCGACATCCACCGTTGCGTCGAAATAGCCCTTCGTCTGCAGGTAGTCGCGCAGGTTGCGCCGGCCCTCGTTCAGCAAATCGTCGTCAACCGAGTTCTCCTGGTAGACCGGCACCAGCTTCTTAAGCTGGCCCTTGCTGACGCCGTCACCTTCGGTCGCGATGTTGACCGTCGGCCCCTGCTCGACCTGGAAGACGTAGTCGAGCCGGTCGGTGTCCACGTGGTAGCGGCGATCGATCAGCGTGACCTGCGCCTCCAGGTGCTGCGTTCTTCTGGTAGTGCTTGCGCAAACGCTCCAGCGCCTTGGTCACGCGGTCGGTATTGACGCGCGCACCCTCCTTCAACTTGGTCAGGCTGCGCACCTGCTCGGCAGGAATGCCAGCATCGCCCTGGATGGTGACCGCTCCCACGCGCGCCAGGTCGCCTGGCACCACGTGGAAGTAGATTGCCATCTGATTGTCGCTGGGATTCGGCTTCAACGAGTACGTGATCACCGCTTCGTAGTAGCCGTTGTCGGCCATGATTTTCTTCATGCGATCGACGGAGCTGACTACCTTGTCTTCGGTGAAGACGTCTCCCAGGTCGAGCTGGCTGGCCGCAACCAGCTGGTGTGGCTTTGGATTTCCTTTTTGCGGCGTTCCGTCGACGGTGACCACTCCGTTGAAGTAGTTCTCCGTGACCACGAAGATCAGCCGGACGCGATCCTGCGAAACCGGCTCGGCTTCCACACTCAGCGTGGCGAAGCGCCCGGTGGCGTACAGCGTCTTGATACTGGAGCGCAGCTTCTCGCGATCCAGCGGCTGGTCCACCTGCTGCGCCAGCAGCGGCCGCAGTCGCGCGGGATCGTTGCCGCTGATTCCACGGAAATCGATGCCTGTAACGGTCCAGCCGTCATATTTGTTGAGAGATCCGGTGGAGTAGGTGGCGTCCGATTGCGTCTGTGCCGGCGGCACCCGATGACTGCGCATGCGCCAATCCGCCCATGAGGCTGCAGGCAATCGCGAGCGTGCACAGCAATGGCGTCTTCGGCGTCTTCAAACCCTGACCTTCAGCGCACCCGTTACCCGGTCGAAACTTCGCGCGCCCGGGCCTGCCAAGTCTCGTTGCCCACGCACATGCGTGCTGAGCGCCGTGCAACTGCGGAGACTATCCTTCTCAGCCTGGGAAGGCTCACTTGAAGTGGAGTACCTATAATAAACAAGTACGCTCCCAGTGAGGAACTCAATCGGGGCCGGTGCCACCGGAGGTATCGCCGTTGTCGTTGTCCGAACGCTATTCCCGTCAGGTCTTGTTCCCGCCGATCGGCCAGGCTGGCCAGGCGCAACTGGCTAAAACCCGCATCGCCCTCGTCGGTTGCGGCGCCACCGGCTCGGCCCTGGCATCGCTGTTGTCTCGCGCTGGCGTCGGATATCTGCGCATTATCGATCGCGATTACGTAGAGCCCAGCAACCTTCAGCGGCAGGTGCTGTTCGACGAAGCTGACGCCGCCGAATCGCTGCCAAAGGCGATTGCCGCGGCCAGGAAGATCGCATCGTTCAATTCGGAGATCGACGGTCGAGCCGCACCCCGTCGACCTTACTCCTGACAATGTTGAAGATTTGTTCGGAGAAGTCGACATCATCCTCGACGGCACCGACAACTTCGAGACGCGATACCTGATCAACGACTTCGCCGTGCGGGAAGCTTTGCCCTGGATCTACGCCGCCGGAGTAGCAAGCTATGCGGTGACCATGACGATTCTGCCGGGTGACACCGCATGCCTGGCCTGCATCTTTCCGGAATCGCCTCGCGGCATCGTCGAGACCTGCGATACGTCCGGCATTCTGAATTCGGCCGTGAACTTCGTCGCGTCCGTCGCCGCGACGGAGGCGATAAAGCTGGCCGTCGGCGCCCGCGATAAGCTTCGTCGTACGCTGCTGTCGTACGACGTTTGGACCAACGACTACGCATCGGTGAAGACCGAGAAGCCGCGAGCCGATTGCCGCTGCTGCCGGCAGCGCGACTTCATGCACCTGGCCGGAGAAGGCCGCCCTCACATTTCGATGTGCGGAAGAAACTCAGTGCAGATCCACGAGCGCCAGCGGCCAATCAACTTTGAAGAGATGACGACACGATTGTCGCCGCACGGCACGGTGAAGCATACGGAGTTTCTGCTGAAGTTCTGGCATGACCCCTACGAGATGACGCTGTTCCCCGACGGAAGAGCGATCATCAAGGGCACCACGGACACGGCCATCGCAAGAAGCTTGTATGCGCGCTATGTGGGCTCGTAAGAAAGCAGTTGTCGTGCGTCCGCTTAGCCTTGGGTGGAGCACCGCTTCAGCGGTGCAGCTTCACACACACAACAACCTTGGCTTTAGCCGCTGCGGTAACGTCTTACGTCAGGCGCTAAAGCCGGGTGCCCCATCCTCCTCGCCCGCATTTGGCGAGAGGGCGGGTCCGCTGACCTTGAGTGGAGCACCGCTTCAGCGGTGCAGCTTCACACAACAGCAACCCCGGCTTTAGCCGCTGCGGTAACGCCGGGCGGGCCCCAAAAGTAAAAAGCCAGGAAGGAGAAGTCTCCTTGCCTGACTTGATGAATTCATTGTAGCACATTCAGGTAGTAATTTGGCGCAAAAACGGCGAATTATATCAGCCTTGCACGCAGTCGGTTACAAGGATTTCGTCACCATCGTGGGGATTGACACGACTTTCCCGAATCGAGAATTCGCGCCCCCAACCGCAAGTTTTCCCGTAGGCCCTTCGCGCCCGAGAACCGCTGTCCGTTTCAACCACAGGAACGCGATATACTCATCCGCCAAACACCCAACATTGGAGACGAAACTTATGCACGCGGAAGGACAAGCCAGCGCCCCCGTTACCCCGGTTGTTATTTTCGAGAACCTAATGGCCTACCAGCGCACATTCGCTTTGAAGGCCGCCATCGATCTCGACATCTTCCGAGCCATCGGACAAGGGCCGGGCGACCTCGCTTCCATCGCGCGCCACGCTAAGGCCTCGGAGCGCGGCACTCGCATTCTCTGCGATTTCCTGGTCGTTGCCGGTCTGCTGCAAAAAGAGAACGGTCTCTATCGGCACACGCCCGCAAGCGCAGCCTTTCTCGATCCGGCTTCGCCGACCTGCCTTGCCCCAATCTCGCGCTTTCTGGCGAACTCTTCGATGCATGAGCCATACCAACATCTGGCCGAGATCGTTCGTACGGGACGAACCGTGTTGCCCGGAGCCGGCTCGGTCGAACCGGAAAATCCTGTCTGGGTCGAGTTCGCGCAAAGCATGGCTCCCATGATGGCGGGACTCGCCGGGCCCTTGGCGTCGACGGCACTCGAGGGACGCACCGGGCCCATGCGCGTATTGGACATCGCCGCCGGCCACGGACTGTTCGGCATTGAGGTCGCAAAGCACAATCCGCAGGCGCACGTAACCGGCGTGGACTGGGCGCCGGTTCTGGAGGTCGCACTGGAGAACGCGAAGAAGGCAGGCGTGCAGGATCGCTACGACATGCTGCCGGGCAGCGCTTTCGAGGTTGACTTCGGCGGCCCGTATGACCTGGTGCTGCTCACCAACTTCATGCACCACTTCGATCCCGATACCAACGTCGTGCTGCTGAAGAAAATCCGCAGTGCGCTAAAGCCCGCCGGCTCGGTAGCCACGCTGGAATTTGTTCCCAACGAGGACCGTGTCTCACCGCCCCAGCCCGCAATGTTCAGCATGACCATGCTGGCAGCCACGGTTGGCGGTGATGCCTACACCTTCCGCGAACTCTCCGACATGCACCGCCGCGCCGGCTTCAACACTATAAGCCAGCATCCGGTGCCGATGAGCCCGCATACCGTGGTCATGGCAAGCGTGTAGGCGGCAATTAGTGCATAGGAGATAGTGAATCCGAGCGGCTGCCCCGCTCATTCGCGATTTTCGAATGAGTGCGAGCTGCGCTAGTCGCTAGTTGCAGCTTCTGATATCGTTGCAGCTTCATCCGAAACGAGGCTGCCCTGAATGTCCGTTGCCCAAAGCGCGCGCGAAAGCCGTCCTGAACCCACCAAGTTTTATCGCTGGCTGGTGCTGATCTTTCTCAGCCTGGCGATGTTCGGCAATTATTACTTCTACGACGCGCTCGAGCCGCTGGCCAAGCTGCTGCAGGACCAGCTTCACTTCTCCGCCCAGAACATCGGGATGCTGCAAGCCGCCTACAGCTTCCCCAACATTTTCACCGTGGTGCTCGGCGGCATCTTGATCGACCGCATCGGCACGCGTAAGGCGCTGCTGATTTTCAGCGTGCTCTGCCTGATCGGCTCCGTCATGACCGCCTACGGCGCAGCGTTCCCCATGATGGTCGCCGGCCGCTTCGTCTTCGGCATGGGCGCCGAGTCGCTGATCGTCGCCATCACCACCGGCGTGGCGAAATGGTTCAAGGGTAAGGAGCTCAGCTTCGCTCTCGGCATCAACCTGATGATCGCGCGCGGCGGCACCTTCCTGGCGCAGAATTCCCCCAGTTGGGCCAAGGGCGCTTACAACTACTGGCAAAACCCGTGGCTCATCGGCGTCGGCTTCGTGACGCTGTGCGTGGTTGGCGCGGTTGGCTATTACATTCTGGAAGTCCGCGCCGAGAAGAGATCGTCGCTGGCGCCTGAGGGCGAGCAGGACAAGATCGTCTTCGGCGACGTGAAGGCCTTCAATCTGTCTTACTGGTACCTGGTCGGACTGTGTGTAGTCTTCTACTCGGCGATCTTCCCCTTCGAGACCTTTGCCGTCACCTACTTCGTCGACGCCAAGCACACCTCGCTGCAGCTCGGCGGATGGATGCTGAGCACGCTCACCATGTTCACCATGATCGGCACGCCTATCGTCGGACTCTTCTCTGACAAAGTGGGACGCCGCGCCACCATTATGTTGCTGGGCACGCTGCTGCTGATTCCGGTATTCCTGCTGATGGCCTACACCAACGTTTCGCTCTACGTTCCCATGGCCATGCTGGGATTCGCCTTCACCCTGGTGCCGGCCATCATCTGGCCTTCGGTTGCATACCTGGTGCCGCAACGCACCCTCGGCACCGCGCTCGGCGTGATGACCATGATCCAGAATCTGGGCATGACGGGCATGAACACAATTCTGGGCAAGGCCAATGACGCGGCAGGAGCCAGCGCGAGCAATCCGGCCGGCTACCTTGCCATGATGAAGATCCTGACCGTGATGGGCTTCATCGGATTCGCTCTGGCCTTCCTGCTTCGCCAGCGCGAGACCGGTCCGAATGGGCATGGGTTGGAAACCATCACCGCGGCGTCGAGCGCGGCGTAAATCGGGAGTCTGAAGTTGCTTGGTGTCAGGCAACTAGTTTACATTGTGCCGCAGCGGTTTCTTTCCTCTGATTGTCATCCTGAGCGGAGCGTTCGCCTGCCTTTCCGACGGCGCTTCGCCGCTCGGGCGACGCGTAGTCGAAGGACCGCTATCGCGGAAGACTCCACTCCATCGGTCGACCTTCAGGCTGTCGACATCGCTTCGTATAGGGCCTTCGACTCCGGCGCAAAGCCAGGCGCCTCCGCTCAGGATGACGCCTAGAAAATGCTTCGGCACAAACAGTCGCGCGATGCTCAGCATCGAGCTGATGCGCAACTGCAGCATCGGTCCACTCACGCACATCCGCATCGCAACTTCTCTCCCCTCGGCGTAAAATCGAAGTTGACTGCGGAGGTCTGTCACGTCAGGAGAAGTTTGCAGTGAGTGCCAACCCAGAAACGAATCTGAAGCTGCCCATCTACATGGACAACCACGCCACCACGCGCTGCGATCCGCGCGTTGTGGAGGCGATGCTTCCCTTCTTCAGCGAGACCTACGGCAACGCCGCCAGCCGCAATCACGAGTTCGGCTGGATGGCCGAGCAGGCGGTCGAAGAAGCGCGCGTGCGCATCGCCAAGTTGATCGGCGCAACGTCGAAAGAAATCATCTTCACCTCCGGCGCCACCGAGAGCGACAACCTCGCCATCAAGGGCGTCGCCGAGATGTATCGCGAGAAGGGCAACCACATCATCACCCAGCAGACCGAGCACAAGGCGGTGCTCGACTGCTGCAAGCGCCTGGAGAAGCATGGCTTCCGCGTCACCTACCTGCCGGTCGGAAAAGACGGGCGCATCTCGCTCGACGAACTGAAAGCCGCGATGGACGACAAGACGATCCTCGTTACCATCATGGCGGCCAATAACGAGATCGGCGTGCTGCAGCCTATTCGCGAAATCGGCGCGCTCTGTCATGAGCGCGGCGTTCTCTTCCACACCGACGCGGCGCAGTCGGTCGGCAAGGTGCCGTTCAACGTGATCGACGACAACGTCGATCTCGCCTCGATTTCCGCGCACAAGCTTTACGGGCCAAAGGGTGTGGGCGTCCTGTATGTGCGGCGCAGGAATCCTCGCGTGCAACTCGTTGCTCAGATCGACGGCGGCGGACACGAGCGTGGGATGCGCTCCGGCACGCTGAATGTTCCCGGCATCGTTGGATTGGGCAAAGCCTGCGAAATTGCCGCCACGGAAATGGCAGAAGAGGCGATCCGCCTTGGCGCGCTGCGCGATCGGCTGGAAGACGCGATCATGAGCCTGCTCGACCGAGTGCTACATCAACGGTTCGCAGGAGCATCGACTGCCCGGCAACATCAACATCAGCTTCGCGTATGTCGAAGGCGAGTCGCTGCTGATGGGCCTCAGCGATGTCGCGGTCTCGAGCGGTTCGGCATGCACCTCGGCGACGCTGGAGCCGTCATACGTGTTGAAGGCGCTGGGTGCGGGCGACGACCTGGCGCACAGCTCGATCCGCTTCGGCATAGGTCGCTTCAACACCGAAGCCGAAGTCGACTACGTTGGCAAGCGCGTTGTTCGAGACGGTGCATCGACTGCGCGAGTTGTCGCCACTCTACGAAATGTCGAAAGCAGGCGTCGATGCGGTCAAGATGAAGTCGGCCGGGCCGTCGCTCTAATTACATTCGTTGAATTGTCATCCTGAACGAAGCGCACGGATCTGCGGTTGCATGTGCCTGATCGAGCTGTCATCCTTGTCAGAGACACCAGCCGCATAGAAAGGCATTATGGATTCCCTCAAGACTGAAGCTGTAGAAACCATCCCCACGGCCGAACCCGCCAGCGGCATCCAGGTAACAGACCAGGCCGTCGCTCAAATCCGCGCGGTTCTGGCCAAGGAAAAGATCTCTCCCGACCAGGGTGGCCTGCGCCTGGGCGTACAGGGCGGTGGCTGCTCGGGCATGAGCTACGTCCTACGCTATGAAACCGAGTCCGACGAAGACGACCACGTCTTCCAATTTGGCGATGTTCGCGTCTTCATCGATCCCAAGTCGTTTGTGTATCTGCGCGGCATGGTGCTCGATTGGGAAAACACGCTGATGCGCCAAGGCTTCCTGTTCAATAATCCGAACGCAACCAAGTCGTGCGGCTGCGGTACGTCGTTCTCATAACCACGTCGACAACGGGACGACTTGAGCGGCCGATTAACCGGTGGAGCTGTCAAACGGTGATTGAGAAACCAGGTGGGGTCGTGATAGAACTTCCCTCCTGGAACCGCAACTGCGTTTCCCAGGGCGGACACCAGCGGAGGAACGACATGGCTGCTGAATTGAGATGGGACGACGTGGAAGACATCGCAATTGCACTTGCCGATAAGCATCGCGGAGTCGCTCCTATGGAAGTACGCTTCACCGACCTGCGGCGCTACGTCATCGAGCTGCCAACCTTCGTCGATGACCCCAGCGCCTCGAACGAAGACAACCTGGAAGCCATCCAGGCGGCCTGGCATGAAGAGTGGGAAGACCGCACGCGATAGGTTCGCCCTCGCGACTTCAAAAAATTGATTGTCATCGTGAGTGCGGACGTCGGGTCCAAAATTCTTGGTGTCATTCTGAGCGCAGGTGTCGACGGTCAAGATTTTTGGGTGTCATCCTGAGCGAAGCGAGGCTAGCGGCCGAACGGAGTCGAAGGACCTGCTGTCCTGTGAGGAGGAAGAGCGCTGGTTTCGCAATGGTGAACCGCGGATCCTTCGACTCCGGATCGCAAACGACGCGATCCTCCGCTCAGGATGACAATTCTTAAGGGGCGCGCGACGCTGCTCTCAGGATGACACTTCGTAAGGGAATCGTGGCTCTCCAATCAGGATGACGATTCTAGGGGACCGTGCGCATCCCGCTCAGTGTGACGATTTTGAGCGCTACGTCTCTAACTGCGCGGCCGCGCCAACAGCTCTCCTCCAACCCTGCGATAGAATTGGGCACGTATGCCCAACCTCGACGCGGTGGCGAGTTCCGAGAGCTCGTCCGCCCCGATGACCCCGCAACCAGAGCGCTCCACCCGATTCGCACGGCATTGGGATTTTCTGGCCGTGCTGATTTTGTTTGCCGCATCGTTGCCGCTGGCCTGGGTCTCGCCGCACTCGGTCATCGCCGTGCAGCGTCCCGGCAGCTTCGACGATCACTGGGTGCTCGACGCCGCGTACAAGGTCACACACCACATTTACTTCGGACGCGATGTCGCTTTCCTCTATGGACCGCTGGCGCATTGGCTGATGGCCGCGCCCCCTCGCCTCGCCGGATTCTCGCTCGGCTCAATTTATTCCAGCTATCGCACGCTGCTGCTGTGGTGTTCGATTCTGTTCAGCTACTTCGCTCTGCGGCTGCTGCTGCCGGAACAACCGGCGTGGAAACGCTTTCTGCTGCTGCTCCTGGTCGGAGTTTTCTGGACATCGTGGGATGGGCGCACCGCGCTTGGCATTCTGTGCTTCGCGGCGTTTCTGCGCGGCTGGTACGCAATACGCGAGGATCGCTGGACAGCCCGTTGCCTTCGCCGTTGGCGCCGCGCTGCTGACGGCCTTTGCCTTCTGGTATTCGGCCGACACGGGCGTTTACAGCGTCGCGGCATTTCTACTTTCCTTCGGTGGCGTTGCCTGGGAGAGCCTGCGCCAGCCGCAAAAGCTTGCGCCAGTACGCCGTCGCACTCGCGACCTTCGCTGCCTGTTTCGTCGTGCTCGTCTTCGTCGTCAACACTGTCATCGCCGGGCCGTTGGACTTCCGCTTCTGGCAGACCTCGCTGGCGTTGGTCTCGGTGCATCGCTGGAACGAGCCCGCCGCCATGACCGCCACCGGCGCAATGCATCTGTTGCTGCCGCTGGTCATCGGCACCGTCGTTGTTTCTGCTGCGCCTGTTCGGCGCGCGCCGAACGTCCTACGGTCTTCGTCGCGCGCGTGGGCTTTCTATCTGGGCGCCTACATCTTCGCCCTGCTCTCGATGCAGAGCGGCCTGGTGCGCTCCGACCCCAATCACATCATCTTCGGCGTTTTTCCGATGGTGTTCTTCTCCGGCGTCATCCTGTTTTCGTTCTCGTCGCGGCTGGCGTCGACGGCGGCGGCACTGGCTGCCGTGGTGGCTTCGCTCTACCTGTCGGAACCAGCGCCCATCTTTCATCCCGACAACATTCGCTATCGTCTGGCGCAGCATGCGTCATCCCATCACCACCTGTCCGGCGGGATACTTGGAGTTCGACCGCGTCTGCTTCCCCAGCGATTTCGGCTCGACGCTGCTGTCGCACCGTGCAGTTACCTCGATCAGCACAGCGCGAGCGAATGAGCGCGTACTGATTTTTCCCTACCAGTACATGTTCGGCGTCGCCGCCAAGCGCGATGTCGCCGGCAGCGTCGAGCAGTCGTTCCTGGCCAACGGATCGTATCTTTCAAAGTTCGACATCGATGGCATGGAGACGCCAGCGCGCCCCGGTCGGCCTTTACTTTCGCGATGCTGACCCGCGCGAGATGACGAGCGCAACGCTGAGCTTGCCGATCGACGATGTCAGCAACTTCACGCGCACGCCGGCGGTGTGGCTCTGGATCTTCCGCCACTACCGCGCCGACCAGACGCTTTCGCCAGGCGAGATCGGACTGGTGCGCGATGATGCGCGGGCGTCGAAGATCACCGAGCAGGCGTACCCGCTGGGACTTCCGGCGAAAACGTATGAGGTCGATCAGGAGAACGCGACGATCGATCTGGGCGCGCCGCAGTGGCCTGCCGGCGGCGCCGATTTCCTGCGACTGCGGTTGAAGGTGAAGTACAACCCGCTGTGGAAGCTGCGCAAGCCGGAAGCAGTGCAATTGGAGATCACGCGCGCCGACGGCAGCCGCTCGCTGCGGACGTTCGTCATCGAGCCGGGCGTGGCGACCGATGTGTGGTTTTATCCCTGGGATGAAGTCGGACCTGACGCGCTACTTCGACGGCGACGAGAGCCGCTGGCGCAACGCTTATCGCCCGGCGATTACCGGGTTGCGGTTGATGATCACGCCGCTGGATTGGTTCTCGCAGAAGATGTCGTCGGTGAGTGTGGAGTCGGCGACGCGGTGAAGTTTCAGCTTGCACACCCATAACGTGAGGGTGTCATCCTGAGCGGAGGATCGCCGCCTTTGCGATCCGGAGTCGAAGGACCCCTATATCGTCCAAAACCTGCCGTCCCTCTGGACTCAGCTCCCAATCAAACGCAAACCCAGCGCTGAAGCGTTGGGCTATGCTCTTTCGTCTCGCGTTCGCGAGACTTGCTCTTCGTACCGCTACCCGCCCGCCAGTCTCTTCTTCAGCGCGCGCAGCGGAAACCGCATGCCCTCGTACAGAATCTTCCGGTTGAATTTCGACTTGCCCGCCTCGCGCTCGTGAAAGATGATGGGAAACTCGCGGAAGCTGGTGCCCTTGCGGTGCAGGTTGAATTTCATCTCCATCAGAAACGCGTAGCCTTCGGAGCGGATGGAATCGAGATCGATCTTGCGCAGCACCTCGGCGCGGTAGCCGACGAAGCCCGCCGTCATGTCGTGCACCGGAACGCCCGTGAACGTGCGCGCGTAGAGGTTGGCGCCAAAGCTCAGCGTGCGCCGGCGAATGTCCCAGTTCTCCGCGCCGCCGCCCTTCACGTAACGCGATCCGATCACCACATCGTTGGTCTTCAGCAGCTCGATCATCTGCGGCAGCAGCTCCGGAGGATGCGACAGGTCGGCATCCGACTGGATCACGTAGTCCGCCAGGTTCTCGGACAGGACTTTCTTCATGCCGTCGCGGCAGGCAGAGCCGTAGCCGCCCTTGCCCGGTCGCGCCAGCAGGTGAATGTTGGGATCCGTCCCCTGGATGCGGCGAATCTCGTCGGCGGTGCCGTCGGGCGAGTTGTCGTCGACGAACAGGATTGGCTCGTCACCCGCGGCTTTGCGGATGCGTCCGACCAGCGTGGCAATGTTGTCGCATTCGTTGTAGGTGGGAATGATCAGCATCGGGCCCTAGCTTGCGGTCGTCTCCAAATGGGTGTTTGCTGCGAAATCTTACTTTAGCATTTTGGATTGCGGTTCCAATGTCTGCTGCTTGACATTAGCGTCTGCGGCCATCACCAGCCGCACCGCATCGGCGCCTTCAATCGTCGATCGCCTCGCGGTTGCGTGCGAGACCCAATCGAGCGGCGTAGCAATGAATCGCAATCCGGTGATTGGCGAACGTGAATTCAGCCGCCACTGGCTAGCGTCGGCATTGAAGTAGTCGGCCAGATCGGGAGCAGCCCACGGATAGAACCAGATCTCCGTCGAGGTGTTCGGCGGCAGTACCACCCACTGCAGGTCGCGCGATCCGTCGGCGCGGCTGATCTCCAGCTGCAGGCGCTCGGGCTTGCGCAGCTTCCACAACTGGCTGTAATGCACCTTCAGCCGCAAGCGCAGGAAGTCGTATCCCGACGGCCAGTTCGGCGTGCCGATATCGGTGGCCGACTCGCGCTCGTTGATCTCGTATGTCTTTCTGCGGCAGTCCGATCGATTGCGACTGCAAGGCAATCCGCGACGCGCGCGAATCGTCGCGCACCAGCCCGACCACGCCCGGCATCAGCTGCTCGGAGGTGCGATAGTGCCGCACCATCCAGAACCACACTTCGGGAATGCGCGTGAAGTTCGGAATGCCGTCAACCGGAATGCTGAGGTAGTTGCGCGACCAGGACTGCGTCTCCTGCTTCGACCAGTGACTGAGGTCGGCGTCGGGCATATAGAGCGCCGCGGGAATCGGCTTGCCTTCGAGCCCGGACATCTCGATGCGCACCAGATCGGGGCCGCTGGCGGTGTACGCCTGCATCAGGCCGCCGGCAACGTTGCGCCGCGAGGTCAGGCCGAACATCGTCTGATATGGAAAGACGAAGATGGAATCGTTCGCGCCGCTGTGTTGCTGCAGGAATTTGCTGCCGACGTCCAGCATCTGCGGCGTCAGCGGCTCCATGTAACAGGCCTGCTGGAATTCGTTGTAACCCGGCGGGACAGCTTGTCATCGGTTTGCGCAACTCGCCGTACAGGCGCAACACGCTGGACGGCCGGAAGACCGGATGCGAGAACAGCATCGACGCGCCGACGGCGATAAAGACTCCCAGCGCCGACGCTGCGCCCTCGAACGAAAACAAGATGACGCCGGTGAAGAAGATCATGGCGAACTCGCCGATGATCACGTGCCCAATATCGGAGCGCACCAGCGCAGCTCTGCATCACGGCCAGTCCGAACAAAAATGCCGCCCAGCAGAAATCCGGTGCGCTCGGTGAGCGCCGGCTTATGCGTGCGGCGAGTCATCGTGCGATATCCGAAGACCAGGGCGGCAATCAGCAAGCGCGACACACAGATGCGTTGCACCCTCGTCCGTCATTGCCGCCGGAGTGGCCCAGCGATAGACGGCGACCTGCGCCAGCGACTCGCGCCAGAACTTGAAGTCGAGGGGCACGGCCATAAAGGCATTGACTACCACGGCGACGACGAAGAACGCGGCGACGAACGACAACAAGCCGACCATCAGCTTGCGGCGAAAGTCGGGCTGATAACGCGTCTCGAAAGCGACCGCGACCAAAGCAGATGACCCACGCCGCGGTGGCGTACGTGCCGGTATCACCCGCGACGAGAAATGCAATCGCTACCAGCATCGCGCCGGCAATTCCGGCGAAGACGCTGCGCATGCGCTCCTCCTGCACGGCATACCATCCGCGCAGAAAGACCACGAAGAGCAGCACCGGCAGGTGCTGTGCGCAGCGATGTTTCCCAGAACGAAGCCAGCATCAGCAGCAAGCACAAAGCGCTTCCACGGCGGCTGCTCCGGCAAGACCAGCCGCAGCGCCAAATACGCGAAGACGAAACGCGCACCAGATGGGCAGCGTGTTCCACGTGGCATAGAGGCCGCCGACGGACAACGGCAGAGTGCGCGCCGGTATCGACGAGAGCCACTGGTAGATGGGTCCGTGGGTGAAGGCGACGTCGCGGCCAATCCAGATGCCGCGCAGCGCTTTGAAGGTGGCTGTCGAGATGCCAGTTGTCGTCGATCAGGCCGAGGTTGGGGACGAGCGTGACGGTCGCGTGCCGCAGCCACACCGTGGGAAACGATCCCAGCATGAGCAGGATGACCGCGAGGAAGTCCCAGTATCGACGCCAGAACGGAAGCGGCCGCGCAACGGCGGCGGGCGAAGCTGTGGCGAGACGCGACATCAACCTTCTCCATAGACGAGAGACATTCTACAGTGCGAGTGCGCTTCCACAGGGTACTAACGCAGAACCCCATCACTTTCGCGAACCACTGAATTCCTGTCATACTCACAAACCAGAACTCATCATCCATGCACACGCGCCGGCCGGCGAGCGATCGACGCCATCCGGCTCGAGAGGGGACATGCAGACTTCGGTCAAGGACACTTTGCCGCGCGACACCGCTCCCGGCAGCATCCGCGCAGGCACAAGCCCTTTGTGGACCTGGACGGTCGCGGGACTTCTGGCGGTCTTCTACTTCGTCACCAGCATCCAGATCGCGGCGCATCGCGTCTTCTGGTTCGACGAGCTGTTCACGCTGCACATCGCGCGCCTGCCGCACTCAGCACGATCTGGACTGCTCTGGGCAACGGCGTCGACGCGTTGCCGCCGGCATATTACATGACAGTGCCATGTCTTCGACTCGCTCTTCGGACCCGGCGACGTCGCCGCACGCATTCCCTCGATGATCGCCCTAGCCGTCGGACTGCTGCTCATCTTCGACTGCGCCCGCCGTCTTACCGATGGAGTCCACGGACTGATCGCGCTCTCGGTCGCCACCTGCTCGTTTCTTCCCTACTACGGTTACGAGGCGCGTTCCTACGGCATTTACTTCATGCTGGCCGCGCTCGCGTTGTGGGCGTGGACCAACGAGAGCCTGAGTCCGAAATCGCAGGCCATCCTCTTCGGACTCGCGTTCTTTGCGGGCGAGTGCTTTCACTACTACTTCGGCATGTGCCTGCTGCCATTCGTATTGTTTGAGTTGCTGCGCTGGAAGCCCGGTCAGCGGCCGTCGCTGAAGATCGTTGCCGGCATCGTTGGCTGCATCGTTCCGGTGCTCATTCTTTCGCCGCTTATCCTGTCGTTCTCGCGGAAATTCGCCGGGGGCTACTGGAACCGGCCCACCTTTCTTGAACTGCGCGCTATCTTCTCGCAGATCTTTCCCGATGGCCTGTTCCTGCTGTCGCTGATCATGATCTGGATCGTGCTCTCGCGCAGCGACGACGAAACGGAAACGACGCTTGAGCCGATGCCATCCGCCGAAGTCATCGGCTGGCTGAGCCTCGCCATTCCGCTCGCGGCGTTCGTGGTTTCGATGAAGACCAATGCCTTCTACAGCCGCTACTTCATCGGCGTGCTGCCCGGGCGTCGCGGTAGCATTCTCGATCTTCGTGTGGCGGCACTTCCGGCGCGTGACGCAGGTCTCGATGGGAATTCTGCTGCTGCTGGCCGGATGGGGCGTCAGCCAGCAGATGACGGTCGTGCGCCATCCCGACAAAGTCGAAGCCACTGGCATCCGCCCGTTCCTGGAAGTTGAAGGCTCACTGCATCTGGAGGGCAAGCGCTATTACGTCTTCTCCGGACCGATGCTGTTCCTGGAGGCGCAGCAGTACTCGGTCACATCCCGACCAGGTCGTGCTGGTGTTGCCCTCCGACTTCAATCGCAAGACGAACGGCGGCCCCGATCCCTATCAGCACCAGCGCCTTGAAGTGGGCCTCTCGCAGTATTACCCGATGCAGATCTGGACGGTGGACGATCTGGAGCAGCATCGCGCTAACGCGGCGTTGATCGAACCGGACGATGGGATCGTACGTGATCTGAAGCGCAGGCGGAATGGCGATAACCACGAGATTCGCCGAGCCGGTGCACGTGGATTATCTGCAGTAGCGGCTTTGAGCGCGATAAGCGGTTTCCTCAGCATGAGCGTTGGCTGCCTTGTGTCAGGCTCGGAAATTGTCATCACAAGGAGGGCTTCAGCCCGACGAGGGATCTGCTTCTTGCCGGCATCATCGATCATGCCCACGAACAGCAGATCCCTCGTCGCCCTGAAGGGCTCCTCGTGATGACAATGAGTAGTTTGCGTCCCGGACCTACTGCCACTGCCTGGCCCCCTACTCACATTTCCCGCTTTCTTCTACAATAATCCAAAGCTGTTATCTTGCGCTCCGTCGCGCTGTTTCCAGAGCATTCCCACATACAAATGCGAGCCGACCCAGACAGGGACTTGTGTCGCTCGCATCTCGATAGAGGAGCAGTCGTGAAGAAAATTGGAATCATCTTTGGCATGGAGACCACCTTCCCGCCCGCGCTGGTGGACAAAATCAACTCCATGGGCGAGCCTGGCATTCAGGCCGAACTGGCCGTCGTCGGCGAAGTCCGCATGGCCGAGCCCTCGCCCTACGCACGTCATCGTCGACCGCATCTCGCACGACATCCCCTTCTATCGCGGCTATCTGAAGAATGCGGCGCTCAGCGGCACCTACGTCATCAACAATCCGTTCTGGTGGAGCGCCGACGACAAGTTCTTCAACTACGCGCTCGGCCAAAAGCTGGGTGTGGCCGTTCCGCGCACGGTGCTCATTCCACACAAGCAGCATCCGGCCGGCACCACCGACCGCTCCATGCGCAACCTGCAGTTCCCCATGCCGTGGGACAGCATCTTCCAGTACGTCGGCTTCCCGGCCTTCCTCAAGCCCTTCGACGGCGGCGGCTGGAAAGACGTGTACAAGGTCAATTCGCCGGAAGAGTTCTTCAACGCCTACGACCAGTCGCGAGACCTTTGCATGACACTGCAGACACGGCGTGAACTTCAAGGAATACTTTAGGTGCTACGTGGTCGGCCAGGAGAAGGTGCACATCATGCACTACGATCCCTCCCTGCCCATGCACGAGCGCTACGTGAAGAATCCGCCGCCCACCGATCCCAAGCTGATCGAGCGCGTCGAGCGCGATTGCCTCACCCTGTGCCGCGCGCTGGGCTACGATCTCGAACACCGTCGAGTTCGCCTGCGAGGACGGCATTCCCTACGCCATCGATTACATGAATCCCGCGCCCGATGCGGACGTGAACTCCGTAGGCCAGGCCAACTTCGACTGGATCGTCAACAACGTTGCCGAACTGGCCGTGCGCAAGGCCAAGGAGCACACCGGACAGGTTTCCGAGTATCGCTGGAGCGCGTTTCCTGAACGGCGGCTTTGCCAACGAAGAGAAACCCGCGAAACCGCCGCCCCAACCAAGAAAAGCCTGGACGGGCCACCCAGCAAAACCGATTCAGACGCTGCCCCGGAATCCTCGAAGCCGGGAACCATGCTCGAGGCGGCATCTAAGCAATTGCGTAAACGAGCAACCAAGGGGTGATCAGATGAACCGGCCAAGCCTCAGCATCGGAATTGAAGAGGAGTATCAGACCATCGATCCGGAGACTCGCGATCTGCGTTCGCACATCGCCTCCGAGATCCTCCCCAAGGCGAAGCTGGCGCTGCAAGAGGCCGTCAAGCCGGAGATGCATCAGTCGGTCATCGAGGTCGGCACGCGCGTGTGCCGCGACATCAAGGAGGCGCGCGAGAATATTCAATCGTTGCGCCGCGAGAGTGATCACGCTGGCCAGCGAGCACGGCATGCTGCTGGCGGCGGGCAGCACCCATCCGTTTTCCGACTGGAAGCTGCAGGAGATTTATCCCGACGAGCGCTATCACCGCGTAGTCGAGGACATGCAGCTCATCGCGCGCGCCAACCTGGTCTTCGGGCTGCACGTGCACATCGGCATCGAGGACCGCAATACCGCGATCCACATCATGAACTCGATGCGGTATTTCCTGCCGCACATCCTGGCGCTCGTCGACCAATTCGCCCTTCTGGATGGGCATGAACTCGGGCTTCAAATCGTATCGCTGCAAGGTGTTCGAGCGCTTCCCGCGCACCGGCATTCCCGACACGTTTCGCCAACTGGTCGGAGTACGAGACCTTTGTCGCTCTGCTGGTCAAGACCAACTGCATCGACAACGGCAAGAAGATCTGGTGGGACATCCGGCCGCATCCGTTCTTCAACACGCTGGAAGTGCGCGTGTGCGACATTCCCATGCGGCTGGACGAAACCGTCGCCATCGCCGCATTAATTCAGGCGACCATGGCAATGCTGTACAAGCTGCATGCATCCAATAAGAGCTATCGCATCTATGGACGCGCGCTGATTTCGGAGAACAAGTTCCGCGCCTCGCGTTATGGTATGCAGGGCAAGCTGATCGACTTCGGCCGCGAGGAAGAGGTTCCGGTGCGCGACCTGATGATGGAGTACCTGGACCATGATCGACGAAGTCGTGGACGAGCTTGGCTCGCGCGAGGAAATCAATTACATTCACGAGATGTTAAAGATGGGCACCGGCGCCGACCGCCAGCTGAAGGTCTTCTGAGGAGACCGGCGACCTGAAGAAAGTTGTGGACTACATGGTCGCCGAGACGCGTGTAGGCGTCTTCGAGGGCGCCGCGGCACGGAAGTAAGAGGGCAGAGCTCTTGGGTGGAGCAGGCCTTCAGTTGCGCTGAGGTTTTCTGAATTGCCATCACGAGGAGGGCTTCAGCCCGACGAGGGATCTGCTGTTGGCCGGCACTATCGACACTGCGCACGAACTGCAGATCCCTCGTCGCCCTGAAGGGCTCCTCGTGATGACAATGACTTTGTTAAGGCAGTGACGCAAAAGCATCGTCCATGATTCGAAAGGTACTTACTTGATTCAACCAACTCTCACCGATCTCACCAAAACATCTTTCGATCCCGAGCTCTCGCCGGGCGCCCACAACGCGGTCAATACCTGCCTCCGCATCCAGCCGTCGGAGAAGGTCACGGTCATCACCGACAACGAATGTCGCGAGATCGCCGCCAGCATCGCCGCCGAGTTGCAGAAGCTGGGCGCGCCCTTCAAGGCGTTCGTGCTGGAAGACCTGGCGCCGCGCCCGCTGACCGACCTGCCGCGTGAGATCGCCGAGGACATGGAGACCAGCGACGTCTCCATCTTCGCCGTCAAGGTGCAGCGCAACGAGCTGAAGTCGCGCATGCAGATGACCGACATCGTCAATCGCCGCAAGATGCGCCATGCGCACATGGTGAACATCAACAAGCAGATCATGCTGGAAGGCATGCGCGCCGACTACGACAAGGTCGACGCCATCAGCCGCAAGGCGATGGAGATCGTCACCAACGCTAAGGAAGTTCGCTGCACCAATCCCGCGGGCAGCGACTTCACCGCCAAGCTCAATCCCAACTATCCACTGGATCAAGACCAGCGGCATCATCAGCCGCGACAAGTGGGGCAATCTTCCCGGCGGCGAAATCTTCACCACTCCCGGCGAAGTCAACGGCATCTGCGTGGTCGACGGCGTGGTCGGCGATTATCTTTGCGAGAAGTATCAGGACCTGACGCGCCAGCCGCTGACCATCGAGATGAAGAACAACCGCATCACGAAAGTGTCGAGCGACAACAAGGAGCTGGAGCAGGAGTTCTGGGCCTACACCCACACCGACGAGAACAGCGACCTGGTGGGCGAGTTCGCTATCGGCACCAACATCGAGCTGACACACGTCATCGGGCAGATCCTGCAGGACGAGAAGTTTCCCGGCATCCACATCGCCTTCGGCAATCCCTACGGCGAGCACACGGGCGCAAACTGGTATTCGGCGACGCACATCGATGTGGTGGGCACGCAGTTCAACATCTGGGTTGACGGTCGCCAGATCATGGAGAAGGGCCGCTTCCTGATCGAGGCCTGACCATGATTCCCGCCCTTCGCGAGGAATTCAACCGCAACTACACGCCGGAGAAATACCGCGAGTTCCTGCGTGCGCTCGACGCCGCCAGCGGCACGCACATCGGCTTTCGCGTCTCTGAGACGCCGTGCTTCGTGCCCTACTCGCTGATCTCGCAGATGGCGGAGTACGGCCGCGAACTGGTTTCGCAACTGGTCGACAATCCCGACTACCGCAAGCTCTCCGATGTCGACGATCCCGCCGGAATACAACGTCCCCAACGAAGCGCCGCTGCCGATGTTCGTGCAGGTCGACTTCGGAGTGGTGCGCAACGCGTCGGGCGAGCTTGAGCCGAAGCTGGTCGAGTTGCAGGCCTTCCCTTCTCTCTACGGATATCAACCCACGGCGGCGCATCAGTACGTCCGAGTCGTACGGCCTGTCGCGCGATCTTGGGATTTACCTGAGCGGCTGCGATCGCGATGCCTACTGGCGGCTGATGCGGCAGCTCGATCGTCGGCGATCACGATCCCGAGAACGTCATCCTGATGGAGATCGATCCCGACAACCAGAAGACGCTGCCGGATTTTCTGATCACGCAGCGCGAGCTGGGCATCGCCATCGTCGACATCCTGAAGCTGATCAAGCGCGGTAACAAGCTGTTCTACAAGAAGGACGGTCGCGAAATCGAAGTCCGCCGCATCTACAACCGCTGCATCGTCGACGAACTGGAGCGCAAGACAGATCAAGCTGCCTTTCGATTTTCGCGACGAGCTCGATGTGGAATGGGCGGGCCATCCCAACTGGTACTTCCGCATCAGCAAATTTTCAATTCCCTACCTCAAGCACCCCTCGGTGCCGAGGACGTGGTTTCTCGATCAACTTCCGGCCTTCCCGGAAGATCACGAAAACTTCCTGCTGAAGCCGCTGTATTCGTTCGCCGGCGTGGGCATTAAATTCGCTCCCACTCCGTCAGACATCGAGGCGATCCCCGAAGACCAGCGCCACAACTACATCTTGCAGGAACGGCTGCAATTCGAGCCGGTCATCGAGACGCCGCACGGTCCGACGCAGATGGAGATCCGCATGATGTATCGTCTGGCCCGAGGGCGGCCAGCTGACGCCGGTGTTGCCACTGGTGCGCATGGGCCGCGGCATCATGATGGGCGTCGACCACAACAAGAATCTGGAATGGGTTGGCGGGTCGGCCGCGCTGCTGGCGTAGAAAGCGCATAACACCACGGCGAACACGAGGCCGGCAACAACCCTTCGCCGAAGACCTCTCCAGAATTATCGTCTCGAATCGTAGCGGAGGGATCAACGGTTCTCGCGCCGCAAAGGAAGCCACTTCCGTTCTGGGAACCATTTTTGATTTTTCTTAGATCAACTTGCTAACGTCACTGACAACCGTTTTTCAGTCGGCTATATTTCGCACTAACGTAAGTGTAGGCCACGCTCCATAGGGGCATCGCCAGAAGAGGCGTATCCAGCCCCGCTGAATACCTTTCCTTCCTTTGAGGAAATGATGGACGTGTGAGTCGCGCCCCTTGAGGGCGAGTGACAAAGATATAACCACCCCCACAGAAAAACCTCCTCCGTCTGAGGAGTTGACGAAAGTGTGACCTACGCCCCCTCAAGGGGACCGTCTAAAACACGCATACCAACCCTTACAAATAGCCTCCTCATTCTGAGGAGATAGCAGAGGTGTGAGCCACGCCCTTAACCGGGCATCGTCATGAACGCGTAACTAACCTCACGAAAACAATCCTCCTCCTTCCGAGGAGTGCGGAGAATAACCATGAACCATAACCGGGTTACATATGTTCTTCTTCCATTGTTATTTCTGGCCTGCGTGAGTTGGGCCCAGACGCCGTTAACCTTTGTTCCGGCCGGACCGTGCCGAGTAGTCGATACCAGACTAGCTCCCGGTACGTTAGGTGGACCATTTCTCGCAGCCGGAGCCACCCGCGACTTCCCGTTACCTACTACCCCCAAGTGTGCCATTCCAAGTACCGCCCAGGCCTATGCGCTGAATGTGACGGTAGTGCCGCATGGCTACCTGGGCTACATCACGTTGTGGCCGACCGGCCAGAACCGGCCGACCGTCTCCACGCTGAATTCGTTCGATGGACGATTCAAAGCCGTGGCCGCAATCGTATCCGCGGGCACGAACAATGCTGTCAGCGCGTACACCTCCAACAATACTGACCTCGTTCTGGATCTCGTCGGCTACTTCGTAGGACCCGGCAATCCGAGCGCGCTGTATTATCATCCGCTGAAAAACTACTGCGAACTGATTAACACAAACGATCCCCCGAACCAAAGTGGCTTGGGCGGACCGGCATTATCTGCCGGGGTAGCGCGCAGCTTCCAGGTGAACAACACGATGAACTGCTCTCTTCCCTGGGATGCAATGGCCTATTCGCTGAACGTCACCGCAACACCCGCCAATGGACATCCATTGGGATATATCACGGTCTGGCCTTCCGACCAGGCGCAGCCGCTTGTTTCGACGCTTAACGCACCCACGGGGACGACAGTATCGAATGCCGCCATTATTAAGGCGGGAACCGGCGCCATCTCCATCTATGCTGACGCCGATACGAACGTCGAGGTATACCTGAACGGATACTTCGGTCCCGACAATCCGCCCTATACCGATGCCTTCTACACGTTTAAACCGTGCCGTGGGCTTGACACTCGGCCGTACAACTTTGAACAGCGCTTCGACTATATCCTGCAGCAGATGGGCGGCTGCCAGTCGACTCTGCCGGTGATCGCACCAGCAGATATACCTCCAGTCACAGCCTTCGCGCTGAATGCGACACTGGTTCCAAATGCCGGTGTGGGCTACTTCCCGATCTGGCGGCACGACCAGCTCATGCCAACTCCTTCCACCCTGTATGCACTGGATGGCGCGGTCACTTCCAATATGGCGATCGTTCCAGCAACGCCATTTACTGGACAGATTTCTGCCTATTCAAGTGCTGCAACCAACCTTCTGTACGATGTGTTCGGGTATTTTGCCAGTCCCGATCTGACGATCCTCACTCAGCCCTCAATGATTCCTGCCATGACAGCACATGTGCCTTTCGAGGCCATGACGATGCAGGCCCGTGGTGGCGTTCCGCCGTACCAGTGGTTCGGCGTCGGGATGCCGGCTGGTCTGAGCGTCGACAAGAACACAGGAACAATCAGTGGATGCCCGGTGAACATGGGTGGTAACCCAATGGTGATCTGGGTAAATGACGCAGCGGGTACGTGGCACAACATGAACCACCTCTACAATCTCCCGGTGCTGCCTGGACTGAACATTAATCAGGCAGGGGCGCTGCCGGACGGCTATCACAACCACTATTACTCGGAAACCCTGGACTGCAGCGGCGGCCTAGCTCCATACGGTTGGACCCTGGTCGGCGGAAGCCTGCCGTCTGGCTTGACGTTAAGCGCTGATGGGGTAATCTCGGGCTTTGCTACGAATCCGGGAACCTGGACCTTCACGGTTCAAGTTGCGGATAACGAGTGCCCGAGTCCTAAGACTCACCAGCACAATTTGTCAATCCATATACAGAACTAAGTGAGAACAACCATAGGGCTCCCAGAATTTCGGGAGCCTGCTCTCCTGTAATCGAGATAGCTGCCGCATTCCAAACGAGAGCTCAGCCCTCCCCGTGGGTGCGCGCGGCGAAAGACGTCGCGTCAAGCGCGTGAGCGCCGACGCGACGTCTTCTTGGCCGGTGGTGGGTGCAGATGCTGTGACGCACTCTTCCGCGCGGCCGGACGTTTCGCCTGCCAATCGTCCAGCTGTTTGCGACGCTTCTGGCGAAAACGTTTCTCCTCCGCGCTCAACTTGGACTCGGCTTTGGGGCGGCAGCTTCCCTGCTCGTGCTCTTTCTTTCCTTTGACCGGCTCGTACCCAGGCCAGCAACGGCTCTGTTTGACAGACATAGAGCTTTGGAGCGCTGCGCCGTCGCGAGGGTTGTAACCCGGCGTCCCCCGTGGTGAAACTCTTCCCATAAAATAGATGCATCCGTCATGTTCCAGCCTATAGATGATTTACGCATCAAGTGGACCAAGGTCGTTCTTCCTCCCGTGTTCCTCGAAGAGGAGATGCCGACGACCGAAAGCGCTGCGGCGACTGTTGTCCAGGCGCGCCGCGAAATCTCCGAGATCCTTTCCGGCCGCGATCGCCGCCTGATCGTCGTCGCCGGACCCTGCTCGGTGCACGACATCGATGCTGCTCGCGAGTATGCCTCGCGGCTGAGAGAAGCCGTCGCCGAGCTGTCGTCTGAACTGCGCATCGTGATGCGCGTGTATTTTGAGAAGCCACGTACCACAGTCGGATGGAAAGGGCTGATCAACGATCCGCATCTCGACCAGTCGTACAAGATCAACGATGGGCTACGGCTGGCGCGGCGCTTGCTGCTCGATTTGGCCGAGATGGGCGTGCCTGCGGGTACCGAGTTCCTCGACATGATCACGCCACAGTATCTGGCCGGGCTGGTGAGTTGGGGAGCGATCGGCGCGCGCACCACCGAGAGCCAGGTGCATCGCCAGCTCGTCTCCGGGCTGTCGTGTCCGGTGGGATTCAAGAACGCGACTTCCGGCGACGTGCAGATTGCGATCGAAGCGGTATTGTCGGCGGCCCATCCGCACACGTTTCTGGGGCACACGAAGCATGGACAGTCGGCAATTTTCGTCACTACCGGAAATCCGGACTGCCACGTGATCCTGCGCGGCGGTCGTGGAATGGTGAACTACACCTGCGAAGCCGTCGCGGATACCAGCCGGCAGTTGGAAGCGGCCGGACTTCCGCCGCGAGTCATGATCGACTGCAGCCACGCCAACAGCAGCAAGGATCACAGGCGACAATCGATTGTATGCCGCGACATTGCAGCCCAGATTGCGAGCGGTAATCGCAACATCATTGGCGTGATGCTGGAAAGCAATCTCGTCGAAGGTGCGCAAAAGCTCGTGCCGGGCAAAGAGTTGGTCTACGGGCAAAGCATTACCGACGCGTGCATTGGATGGGAGGAGACGCTGGAGTTGCTGCGGGAACTGGGGGGCGCGGTGCGCGCGGGAAGAAAGAAGTAGTGGCTGGAAGAACGGCACTGCCGGATGCGAAGCACAGAGCGTGCGACCTGTTCTGCAGCTATAGCGGTCCTTCGACTCCGGCGCGCAAAAGCGGCGCGCCTGCGCTCAGGATGACACCCAAAGAAACGAGGCGGGGGCACAATATCGAGCGCTAATGATATCGAGCGCTAATAATACTGAATGCTAATTGGTAGTAGCTGCTTTCAAATACCCATCAATGGCCTTAGCCGCTTTCCGTCCAGCGCCCATGGCCAGAATCACTGTTGCCCCGCCGGTTACGATGTCTCCGCCTGCAAAAACCCCCGGCTTCGAGGTCGCAAGGGTGTCGTCATTGGCGGAGATGTAGCCGCGCTTGGTGGTCGCCAGTCCGGGGGTAGTCGATTGGATCAGCGGATTCGCCGACGTTCCCGCTGCGATGATTGCCACTGAGCACGGAGTCACGAACTCCGACCCCTTGATCGCCACCGGACTGCGGCGGCCGCTGTCGTCGGGCTCGCCCAGTTCCTGACGAATGCATTGCACCGCCGTCAGATTCCCCTTCTCATCGCCCAGAAACTCGACGGGGTTCACCAGCATCTCGAAGTGAACACCTTCGTCCTTGGCATGATGCACTTCTTCCACGCGAGCGGGCATCTCGATTTCCGTGCGGCGATAGAAGATGCTGGCGCTCTTCGCTCCCAGACGTAACGCGCTGCGCACGGCGTCCATGGCGGTGTTGCCGCCGCCCACCACGATCACGTCGCGATCCTTGCAGGGGTAGAGCGGCTCGTCGTATTCCGGAAAGCGATAGGCGCGCATCAGGTTCACGCGCGTAAGAAACTCGTTGGAGGAATAGATTCCGTTAAGGTGCTCGCCTGGAATGTTGAGGAAGCGCGGCAAGCCGGCGCCAGTCGCGATGAAGATGCGAGTCGAAGCCTTCTTCCTGCATCAGCTCGTCGATGGTGACGGTCTTACCGACAACCACGTTGGTTTCGAACTCGACGCCGCGACGCCGCAGGACATCGATCTCGTGGCGCACAATCTCCTTCGGCAGGCGGAACTCCGGGATGCCATAGACCAGCACGCCGCCTAGTTCGTGCAGCGCCTCGAAGACGTGGACCTTGTGTCCCATCTGGATAAGGTCGCCCGCGCAGGCCAATCCGGCAGGGCCGCTGCCGACGATGCCAACTTTCTTGCCGGTCGGGGTGGCGGATTTCGGAATGCCGAAGTGTCCCGATTCCCGCTCCCAGTCAGCGACGAAGCGCTCCAGGTAAGCAATTCCGACCGGCTCGCCTTTCTTGCCCAGCACGCAGCCGGATTCGCACTGATCTTCAACCGGACATACGCGGCCGGTGATCGCGGGCAGCGCGTTGTCTTCACGGACCTTTGCCGCTGCGCCCCGATAATCGTTGGCGAGAATCAAGTCGATGACGGCTCGCACGTCAACCGACACCGGACACTTCTCGACTGCAGCCTGGCTTGGGACACTCGATGCAACGCAGCGATTCCTCGCGCGCCTGCTCGGCCGGAAATCCCAGATTCACTTCCTGAAAGTTGTGGGCGCGGAGGCAGGCGTCCTGCTCCGGCACGCGCTGGCGGGGCAGCTTGATACGCTCTTTGTTGGGCAGCGGATTGTTCTTCACCTTGCTGGGTGTCGCGTCACTCACAAGTCACCCCCGTCGCCACCAGGGCGCATTCGGTCTTGTGATTGCGGCGGCGCAATCGATCGAGCTCCGCCTGAGGATTCGCCTCGCAGACGCTCGATGCTCTGCCGCTCCTGCTCGCGATACATGTTGTTGCGCTGCATCAGCACTTCGAAGTTGACGCGCGAGGCATCGAATTCGGGACCGTCGACGCAGGCGAACTCGCTCTTGTTGCCGACCAGTACGCGGCAGCCGCCGCACATCCCGGTGCCGTCCACCATGATGGAGTTCAGGCTGACCATGGTCTTGATTTTTTCCGGCTCGGTCATGCGGGCGACGGCACGCATCATGGGCACCGGGCCGACGGCCAGGACGTAGTCCACTTTCTGCGCCGGCCATGATCTCTTTGAGCTTGTCGGTGACCAAGCCCTTGTCGCCGTAGCTGCCGTCGTCGGTGACTACGAAGGTTTCGTCACTGACGGCACGGACTTCATCCTCCAGCACCATCAACTCTTTGCTGCGGGCACCCACGATGGAGATCACGTTGTTCCCGGCGCGCTTCAACTCCCGCGCGGTGGGATAAGCCATGGCCGTTCCGACGCTGCCGCTGACGACGACGACGGTGCCGAAGTTTTCGATCTCCGAGGGTTTGCCCAGCGGGCCAACGATGTCGAGAATCTTGTCGCCGGCCTGCAGCATGCTGAGCAGCATGGTGGTCTTGCCGATGGCCTGCACGACGATGGTGACCGTGCCGGCCTCGGGATCGGCATCCGCGATGGTCAGCGGGATGCGCTCGCCGCAGTCGTCCAGGCGGACAATCACGAACTGCCCGGGCTTCTGCTTACGGGCAATGCGCGGAGCTTTGATGACGAACAGCTTGATACCTCGCGCCAAGGGGCGCGCTTCGACGATGTCGAACACAGTACCCTCCGCGTTCGATTCTGCGGGGGCATGTACATGCAGTCTGTGGCGTGCGTCACAGGGCAGGCGGACGCGGCGCACATCGGGAGGCGGAGCGCAGCGGACGGCGCCGACCTAGCTTTAGGCGTGTGGCCCGTCCGCTGCGAGAAATGGCTAGTTACTGCGGAGTTGGCTTCGTATCGGTGCTCTTCTTCTTGTCGTCCCCGAAGACCTTCTTAGTGGCATGTCCAACATCCTTGCCGGCGTCTTCGGTACCTTTACCGACATCCTTAGCGCCAGTTTCCGTGCCCTTACCTACGTCCTTGGCGCCAGTCGCGGTCGCATGGCCAACGTCCTTGCCGGCGTCCTTGGTTGCATGTCCGGTAGCTTTAGCACCCTTTTCGGTTGCGTGACCAGTGTCTTTGGCCGCGGTCTTGGTAGCATGTCCTGTGTCCTTAGCGCCGGTAGCGGTCGCATGGCCAACATCTTTGCCGGCGTCCTTGGTGGCATGTCCGGCGTCCTTCATGTCCTGTTTCGCAGTGTCCTGTGCGACGGCCACACCAACCGCCAGGCCACCCGCAAGCAGAATGAGTCCTAGTTTGTTCATTGATTCTTTTCCCTCCCTTGAAATACCCCAGATTGCTGATTTTCGCCGCGATGGCGATTTTTTTCAACTGCGGCCTTAGCGGCGCAACCTAAGGGCAGAATTACAAATTTGTCAGACGAACGAACACCTTGCGCAAAGCACGAATCCAACATCCAGAATGTACTCACGCCAATGCCGGAGAAAAATGTGAACTTCCAGGGAATCGACGTCTTGTGGACATACGCCAGCGAGCGATACAAGGCTTACGGCCGCTCGCTGTTACTGGCGGTGGCGCTGCTGGCTTGTCCGCTGTCGCAAGCGCAAGGACCCGAGCCGAGACCCACGCCGGGCCCCGCCAACGCGATGGCCGCGGAACTTCCCGATGCGCCCTCCTCTTCCTCGGCGCAATCAGGCTCGTTCGCAGGCGCCCTGGGCACCGCCGGGAAAACCATCGCGCTGGATGAATGGCACATCATCAAGGCTCCGTTCCACAAAAAAGCCTTGGTATGGGACGGGCTTTTCCTTGCGGCCACGGGGGTCCTTATCGCCAACGACGAGAGCGTGCTCTACCAGGTACCGGTGGGTTGGCACTCCACCAGCCGCAACATATCCAACGGAGCCCTATACGGGGCATCGGCTGTCGCCGGCGGCATTTATCTGACAGGTCTGTTCACCAAGGACGAGCACTCGCAGGAGGTCGGTATCCGCACTGCCGAAGCCACCGTCGACAGTGTCATTCTGTATGGCGCGATGAAGGCCATTTTCCAGCGGCAGCGTCCCTACAGCGGGCCGGGCGAGGGCAAGTTCTTCGCCGGTAACTGGAGCAACGGATCATTTCCCTCCGGCCACGCGATGTTCACCTGGACCATCGCCTCCTCAGTCGCACACCAGTATCATTCCATCCCGCTCGATATTGCCATGTACGGGTTGGCCAGCACGGTCAGCGTGACCCGGGTGACGGCGGGTCAGCACTTCCCTTCCGACGTATTTGTCGGATCCATTCTGGGATACTTGATTGGCGACTACGTTGCGCACAAGACAGAAAACGTTGGACCCATCCGCGCCGGCAAATTGCGGCGAGTGCGCAATGCGCTCCTGGAACATGTCGATATCGGGATTGAATAGACGGCCGGCTTAGCGTACCGTCGGCGATGTTGCTTTTCCGAACTCGGCCTTGATTCGGGCTTCGGTCTGCTTTCTCCAACTGTCGTCCCATAGATTGCGCTTGCGCATGTAATGCTCGAGATGCGCCAGCGGATCGCGCTTGGAATCGGTGCGGCAATCAATGAGGGTGGGGCCCGACCCGTTACGGGCGCGGTGGATCGACTCATGCGCCGCCCGCCATACCGCAACCACATCCTGCCCATCCACGATGATTCCGGGATAGCCATAATCCCGCGCCATGAAGCTGAACACTTCCAGGTGAGGCGCATGTTCGTTCGAGGAGCGCTGATCAGCGACACCATTCTTGATGACGTAGATGACCGGCAGCTTGTGTACGCCGGCAAACTTCAGCGCCTCGTTCCAGGTCTCCAGCGCCGGGCTCTCTTCGGGACAAAACGCCACCACGACGTGCTGCTTCTTCGCCAGCTTGTGCGCCAGCGCGATGCCAGTCGCCAGGTTGAACGGATCTTCAGGCAGAGTCGGCGAAAGCATTGCCTGTTGTGGCATGCCATTCGTCTGGGCCTTTACAAGACTCGCGAGAGGCAATCCGCGGGCGACCAGCGCGGCCAGGTTTCGGGCGGTGGCGGCGATGGTGTCTTCCGCATGCAACTCCGCGGTAGGTCCCACGATGAGCGCTTCATCGCCAATCGCGAATTCATAATCGCCAACCTTGGCTTGACGAGCGCGCTCCTGGGTCAGGCGACAGCGCAGCAACGAGGCGTACAGGTGGCGCATCGTGTCAGCACTGGAGGGGGACGAGCCGTTGGTGTTCACTGCTTGCGCGGGAGTTGCTGTCGGTTTCGTGCCGGCTGGAACTTGCTTGCGTGATGAAGTCGCTGACTGATTTCTGGTCTTGGTCGCCATTCACTCCGTCCCCAGGGAATCGTCATTGTATCGCACGTGGCGGGGGCGTTATTTTCGACCGCATCCGGGCTTCGCTTAAGAATGCTGCCCGCCGATTTGGGCGGAGATTTTGCTCGGTTCGCAATCGCATTCGTCTGAATGGTTGATGAACGTCGGGTGAAAGTTTTCAACACAAATGTGCATAACGTTGTGGAAAAGCCGCCCGCTTACCCCGTAAGTTGCACGGTTTCAAAATTTCTGACCTGTCTGCACCGAACAAAGTGCGGAATGTTGAGTCCCAGGCTCGACGTCCGGCTGTTGGGCGTTAACCCGACCGCGTTCGCCGTGCTAGTCTGGCGCGGTGAAGGTCCGTCTCGACAAATTACTGGTGGAACGCGGACTAGTTCCCTCGCGTGAGCGCGCGCAATCGCTGATCCTCGCAGGCCGTGTACTTGTCGACGAGCAGAAGCTGGAGAAAGCCGGAACGAATGTCGACGAAAGTGCCGGCATCCGCTTGCTGGGCGACGACATCCCCTACGTCAGCCGGGGCGGACTGAAGCTGGCACGCGCTCTGGAGCATTGGCAAATCGATGTGACCGGCAAAATCTGTATCGACATCGGGGCTTCCACCGGAGGCTTCACTGACTGCCTGCTGCAGGCCGGAGCGGCACGGGTTGTCGCCGTCGACACAGGATACGGGCAGATGGACGCGCGCCTGCGCAGCGATCCGCGAGTGCGGCTGCTGGAAAAGACCAATGCGCGCTACCTGACAGTGTCGCAGCTTTGGGACGAGGCGCCAGTGGAGCCGGTAGCTCTAGTCGCCATGGATGTGTCCTTCATCTCGGCGACGCAGGTTTTACCCGCAGTGGTGGCGAGTGTACACTCCGTCGTCGCTCGACTTTGAGGCCGTGGTACTGGTGAAGCCGCAATTTGAAGTGGGCCGCGAGAAGGTGGGCAAGGGCGGAATTGTCCGGGATACCGAGGCGCAGCAAGGTGCCGTGAGAAAAAGTGCAGCGCTCTATCGAAGAACTGGGCGGATCGGCGATCGAGGTGATCGACTCGCCGATCCTGGGTGCGGAGGGCAACCGCGAATTCCTGCTGCACGCCCGCTTCTTCCCGATCAAGCGTTAAACTGTTCTGGCACTCAAGAAAGACGATTCACCACGGAGGCACGGCGTTCACGGAGAACGGCCTGCTTTTGTGCTTTAACTTCGAGTCCTCACGCCATGCGTTGCAGGTGAGCAATTTCGACTCCGGTGCGGCTAAAGGAGAAGAATTTCTCGGTCCTCGGTGTCTCTGTGGTGAATATTCCGGGAGCTTCGCGGTAAGCTGCTTACAGTCCAACATTCATGAAATCTGCCGCCATCATCTCCAAACCCGCCAAGCCCGAGCTGGCCGGATTGCTTCCCGAGATCCTCGCGTGGTTCCGCGCGCATGGGTACAAGGTTTACCTCGACCAGGAAACAGCCGCCTACATCGATGGCGAAGAAGTGGTCCGGCGGAAGGCGATGGCCGACAAGCATCCGGACTTCGCCCTGGTACTGGGCGGCGACGGAACCCTGCTCTCGGCGGCGCGCGCCATTGCCCATGAAGACATTCCTATCCTTGCAGTCAACCTGGGCTCGCTGGGCTTCCTGACCGAGGTTCCTATCAGCGAGATGTTTGCCACGCTGGAGGCTGTCGATGCCTGCCGCTGCCCCGTCGAGGAACGATCGGTCCTGGACGCGACGGTTTTCCGCGGCATGGAACAGCTCGCACATCACTTCGCGCTCAACGACGTTGTCGTCAATAAGAGCGCCATCTCGCGCCTGGTCGATTTCGATCTGATCATCGACGGCGCCTTCGTTCTGCATTACAAAGCCGACGGCGTGATCATCGCGACGCCGACGGGCTCAACTGCATATTCGCTTGCTGCCGGCGGTCCGGTGCTGATGCCGACGGTTTCGTCGTTCGTGGTGACCCCGGTGTGTCCGCACGCGTTGACCCATCGGCCGCTGGTCGTCAACGATCAGGCGCAGGTCGAGCTGCACGTCGAGACCGGCGCGGAGGAAGCGTTCCTCAGCATCGACGGACAGGTAGGTATGCCGCTGCAGCAGGGAGATCGCGTTCTGTGCCGCAAGGCAGCTCACACAGTGAAGCTGATGCGGGTCCGGCGAACCTTCTTCGATGTGCTGAGAACGAAGCTGAAGTGGGGTCAGCGCTAGCTAGTTCGCGCGGTTCGGAACCCGGGTTTTAGGAAAACGACAATCCCCCAAGCTAGTGCCAGATCCATCCGCAAAAGCAGTGCAGGATATCCCACGCATGAGTTTTATGAAGCCTGCGTTTGCAAATTGGACATTCGCGTTGCCACATAAGATCCTCCTGGAACACTAAACATTAGGCTTTATGCACTCGATCGCCTGTCTGAAAGCAGCGTAGCTCCGCGGGTTCGGGCAGACATCCCCAACAGGTAGCAAGTCGGTGCCACTAAGGCGGCATCCGCTTAAGTAGCAGGTAGTAGGAGGGTCGGGATTTTCAATGGGTGAAGGCGCGGCGCGGGCCGCGCCGTGGTTATTCGCCGGCCGACTTCACGGTTTCCTGCAGCCAGTAGCGCGCTTCATATTCGCACTTCTTGCAGCAGAACGTGTGTCCATCACGGGCCCGGCTTGTGTTGGTTAAATATTGGGAATAACACCAGAGGCAAACACCTGTGGAAGTGGCTGCGTCAGATCGTTTTGGTTGCATGGGCTCTCCCAGTGGAGTGTGAGCATAGGACAACTTCGCTGCAAAGGCAATCTGCAAATTTAGGGATGGCCGAACTTAAGGTTATTCAGGAAGGAACATGGGACGAAGTGCTTCGTGTCAGGGCACGATTGGAACAGCTCTTGAAGAACTTGACCGAGGACGGCTCGTCGGCCCAGAGACCGCCTCGCCGAAACCAAAAATAGAGGACTTTTGGTGACACGCCTGAAGGCGTGCCCTTTCAAAACTATTCAGGATGAAGCCTGAAAACGCGGAGAGGCACTTAAACCCGTTCGGGCCCAAGCAGATCTTTCACCGTCTCCCGGCGCCGAATCAACCTCGCACGCTTGCCCTCGACCAGGACCTCGGCCGCTCTTGGCCGTGAATTGTAATTGGACGCCAGCGACATGCCGTACGCACCCGCATCCAGTATCGCAACCAGATCGCCGTCAGCCAGTCCGGGAATCTTGCGATCGCGGGCGAAGAAGTCTCCGCTCTCGCACACCGGACCCACGATGTCCATCGGTTCGCAATCGTCCGCATCAAACGGTCCGGGCACGACCGGCACGATCTCGTGATAGGCGTCATAGAGCGACGGCCGGATCAGGTCATTCATCGCGGCATCAACGATGACGAACTGCTTGGCATCGTTCCGCTTGCGGTAGATTACACGTGTGAGCAGCACGCCGGCGGTGGCGATGATCGCGCGGCCCGGCTCCAGCAGCAGGTGCAGCCCCATTCCTTTCAGCGGCTTCTTCAAAGCCTTCGCAGTACTGCTGCACCTCGCGTGCGAAATCGACGCTTGCCGGATCTTCATACGAAATACCTAGTCCGCCGCCGGCATCGACGTAGCGAATGTCGAAGCGTCTCCGCCCGCAGCGAACGCACCAGAGAGGTCACGCGCTCCATCGCTTCCTGGAAGGGATCGGCATCGGTGATCTGCGAACCGATGTGCACGCTCACGCCGCGCGGCGCGAGATAATCCTGCTGCGCTCCCGCGGCGATAGAGTTCGGGAGCATCACGCCAGGGCACGCCGAACTTGTGCTCGTGCAGTCCGGTCGAAATGTAGGGATGGGTGTTGGCGGCGACGTCGGGATTGACGCGGACCGCGAAATTCGCCTTCTTGCGCAGATGCGCCGCTCGCGCCGCCAGCATCTCCAGCTCGCTGGCGCTCTCGACGTTGAACAGCAGGATGCCGGCCTGCAAGCGCGTCGTCGATCTCGGCCGCCATCTTGCCGACGCCGGAGAATACAACCTTGCCGGTAGCTTTACGCGCGGCCGTTTTCACCCGCTGCAGTTCGCCGCCGGAAACGATATCGAATCCGGCACCCATGCCCGCCAGTAGTCCGCAGGATCGAAAGATTCGAATTCGCCTTCACCGAGTAGCAGACGGTGTGCTCGCAGCCGCGAAATGCCTTGTCGAAGAGCTGGTAGCGCTGGCGAATTGTCGTTGCCGAATAGACGTACAGCGGCGTGCCGAAGCGCTCGGCCAGACGCGTCAGGGGGACGTCGTCGGCGTGCAACTCGCGATCCGGTTTGCCGAATAGTCGCTTCGTGGGTTCGTAAACGAAGCCGGGCGGGCGCTGCTGCGGATCGATGCGCCTCACTTTTTGGAGGAAGGTCCTTTCACTTTGATGACGACGATGGTCTGATCGTCGAAGGCCTCGACGCCCTCGGCATGGTTGGAGACCGCGGTGAAGATGGCGTCGACCAGCTCCTCGGCGCTGCCGCCGCAGTTCGCCTTCGACGATCGTCTTCCAGCCGATGCCGGCCGAACATCTGTCCCTTGGAACTGGTGGCGTCGAGAATGCCGTCGCTGAAGAACAGATGAAGACGTCGCCCTTGCTGGCCCTGCAAGGTCAGCTCTTCGTAGGTCGCATTGTTGAACAGTCCGACGGGCAAGCCGGTCGCCGGAATCTCTTCCACCTTGCCGTTGCGGCAGTGGAGCGGCCGCGGCAGTCCGGAATTTGCCAACTGCAGGGTCAACTGGTTGTCGTCCCAGATGGCATAGATCATGGAGACATACTGCCCTTCGATCGGCCGCTCCGACAGCGACAGGTTAATCGACCTCCAGCATGCCGGCGGCGCTGGGCTCTTCGACTGGCGTGCGAGCGCGCAATGCCGCTGACCAGCGCCGCGTAAATCGCCGCCGGCGCACCCTTGCCGCTGACGTCGCCCACCGCGATGGCCGTCACACCGCTGCCGCTGTACTTCAGGAAGTCGTAGAGGTCGCCGCCAATCTGGCGGGCCGGAGCGAAGCGTGACGCCACTTCGGCGTGCTTCAAGACCGGCAGCTTCTGCGGCAGCAGCCGGAACTGCAACTCGCGCGCCAGCGCCAGGTCCTGCTCCAGGCGCTTCTCCTGGCGGGCGATGCGCTCGTACAGCGTCGCATTCTCGATGGCGATCGCCACCTGCGCCGCCATGGTCGTCATGATGCGCACGTGGTCTTCGTTGAAGTAGCCGCGCCGGGTGTGCTCGATGTCGAGCACGCCGATGACCTTGTCTTTGTAGATCAGCGGAATGCACAGCTCGGAGTGCGTCTCCGGATTCGCCTCAATGTAACGCGGATCCTTGCTGACATCGGGCACGAGGACAGCCTCGCGCATGCTGCGCCGCGTAACCCACAAGTCCTTTGCCGAGAGGAATATCGTGCTTTAACTGCACGCTTTCCTTGAAGCGCAGGGAGAAGCGATGCTGCAGCACGCTGCCGCTGGGATCGAGCAGCAGAATCGAGAACATCTGGTAGTCGATGATGCGCGTCAGCAGGTCGGCAATGCGCTTCAGCAGCTGGTCGACATTCAGGATCGACGTCAGCTCGCGGCTGATCTCGGTCAGCAGCGTCAGCTGCCGTGCCTGCCGTGCGACCCGCGTGTACAGCCGCGCGTTCTCGATGCCGACGGCGATGCGCGAGGCAAACAGCGTCAGCAGGCGCTTGTGCTCTTCGGTGAAAGCGTTGGTCTGGGCCGCCTCGACGTCGATGACGCCGATAACTTTGTTCTTGGCGATCAGCGGCACGGCCAGCTCAGAGCGGGCTCCGGGAGCGGAGTTGATGAAGTTCTGCTCCGCGGCAACGTCGTTGACCAGCACCGGCTCGCGCAGCGCGACCGCGCGCCCGGTAACGCCCTGCCCGACCTTGATGCGTATGCGCTCGGCCACCTCCGGCGGATGTCCCACCTGGAAGCGGATTCGCAGCTCCTGCGTCTTCTCGTTCAGCAGCAGGATGGCGAAGATTTCGTAGTCGATGAAGCGCTTGAGCATCTCTGCCACGCGCTGCAGCAGGGTGTTCAGGTCGAGCGTAGTGTTGACCGCGTCCGCTACCTCTAGCAGGTAGGAGTCAATGGTCGACGAAACTAAAGGCTCTTTCGTGGCGGATGACATTACGCGGCTCGTGCGTTCATGATATCAGCCACTGCGGTCGAGCAACGGCGGTCGGAACCTGTGGGAGAAACGCGATTCGCCGCAGTGTCTAGCGATTGCTGATCAGTGGCACCACCCTCTCGAAGTGGTTTCGTCGACCGTTCTGAGTAGGAGGTCTAACCGATATGCTCAAGTCCATCGGAGTCGTGGTCGGCTGCTATCTGTTATCCATTGTTCTCGTCCTGGCAAGCGATCCCGTTGCTGACGCTCCTCTTCCCTGGCGACTTCGTGCGCGGCCGCGATGCCCTCCAACCATGCTCTGCTCGCGAGCACGGCGTGCTTCGTCATCATCTCGATCTTCTGCGCGTGGCTCTGCGCCCGCTTCGCTCCCGGCAGCCCGTCGCGCCACGTGCTGTGGTTCTTTATCATTGGAGAAGTGATGGGCATCGCCGCCAGCATTCCCAACTGGAGTAAGGGATGGCCGCACTGGTACTGGCTGTCGTGGACTGTTAGCCTGGCCGGTGAGCTGCTGGATCGGCCTGATGACTGGCCGGGTACGCCGTAGCGCGAGCCGCAAACCCGGCGGCAATTCCTCCACTCTAATTCCGTACATACTATTCGTAAGAGGCTAGCAATGAACCTGCAAGGAAACCGGCTGACGTGGCTCGGTCACGCTACTTTTCGCATTGAGACCGCCGACGGAATCGTCGTTTACATCGACCCTGGCTGCAGAATCCGCTCTGTCCCGAAGACGAGAAGAGTCCCAAGAAGTGCGACGTGATGCTGTGCACGCACGGTCACGGCGACCATATCGGCGACGCCGTGAAGATCGCCAAGAAGCACAACCCCATGGTCGTCGGCATCTTCGAGCTGTGCCAGTGGCTGCAAAAGAAAGGCGCCAAACAGATCTCGCCGATGAACAAGGGCGGAACGCAAACGGTGGCGGGCATCAAGATCACCATGGTGCACGCGGTCCACTCCTGCGGCATTCAGGAAGACGACGGCAGCATCGTCTACGGCGGCGAGGCCTGCGGCTATGTGCTGGAGCTGCCCGGCGGCGTGAAGCTCTACCACGCAGGCGATACGGCGGTCTTCGGCGACATGGCGATCATCCGCGAGCTCTATGGGCCGGAGATCGTGCTGCTGCCGATCGGCGATCATTTCACCATGGGCCCGCGCGAGGCGGCGCACGCCTGCATGCTGCTGCAGCCGAAGACGGTCATCCCCATGCACTTCGGGACATTCCCACTGCTTGACCGGCCAGCCTGGCGAGCTGAAGAAGCTGCTCGGTCCAGCCGCGCCGGAGATTATCGAGATGAAGCCGGGACAGACGCTGTAGGCTTGAGTCGCGCAAGAAGTTGCAGGTCATTTGCCGAAATTGTCATTACGAGAGCAAAGCGGAAGCAGATCCCTCGCTCTGCTCGTGATGACAATTCGTATCGCGGCTGGCGGCTGGAAGATAGCAACAAAGATTTGCCATCGGACACTTGGCTAAAGTCAACGCCCGGCGCTACAATGCTGAATGCTGAGCGCTGACTGCTGACTGTCTTCTTATGCCCAACATTACCTACGAACCCGTAGAAAATTATCTCTACGCCATGCTTCCGCCGCGCGACGCCACTCTTCAGGAGATGGAGCGCCAGGCGAAGGAGCGCGACATCCCCATCGTCGGACCTGCGGTCGGCCGCCTGTTCTATCAGTACGCGCGGCTGATCAACGCGAAGACTGTCTTCGAGATGGGCTCGGCCATCGGCTATTCGACCATCTGGTGGGCCAAGGCGGTCGGCGAAGGCGGCAAGGTCCACTACACCGACGGCAGCCGCAAGAACGCCGACGAGGCGCGCCGCTACTTCCAGCAGGCCGGAGTGGCCGATCGCATCGAGATCCACACCGGCGACGCGCTGGAGCTGCTGTCGGAACGCAAGGAGCAGTTCGACATTCTCTTCTGCGACATCGACAAGCATGACTACCCGCGCGCATTTGCCATGGCTGCTCCGCGCGTGCGCAAGGGCGGCCTGTTTCTGACCGACAACACTCTGTGGAGCGGCAAAGTGGCCCACGCTGCAGGCAATCCGGACATGCCCAAGCCGGAGACGGACAAGTACACCGACGGCGTGATCGAGTTGAACCGTCTGCTGTATTCGTCGCCGGATTGGTATACGACGATCATTCCGCTGCGCGAGGTGGCGTGCGTCGCCGTAGGCGCTTGCGGCAGTCATTTCGCTTAAGAAGTCGTCAGCCCGATGGCAACTATCAAGCCGACATCCTGGCCATCGCCGCGCATCGCGACGACGTCGAGCAGACCTGCGGCGGCACGCTGCTCAAGATGGCCGAGCGCGGATACCGCACCGCCATCCTCGACCTGACGCAGGGCGAGATGGGCACGCGCGGCACGGTCGAAGACCGTGCGCCGCGAAGCCGATGACGCTGCTCGCATCCTGAAAGCCGGATGGCGACAGGCCCTCGACATCCCAGACGGCCGCGTCGAGAACACCTACGAGAACAAGCTGAAGGTCGCGCGCGTGATTCGCCAGCTGCGCCCGCGCGTGCTGATCCTTCCCTACTGGCAGGCGCGTCATCCCGACCATGCCACCGCCGGCGTCCTCGGTTACGAAGCTACGTTCCTCTCCGGACTGGCGAAGCTCGATCTTGGCGCGCCGCCGCATCGCCCGTTCAAGATCATCTACGCCTCACTCTACGCCGACGTGCGGCCTAGCTTCGTCGTCGACATCTCCGCACAATTCGAGACGCGCTTCTCTTCCCTGATGGCCTACCGCTCGCAGTATGAAGATCAGGCCGCCGGCAGCGGACTCTTCCCTAAGCAAGCCGAAATCCGCGAGCGCATCGCCGCCATGGCCGGCTACTACGGCCTGCTCGCCGGAGTGCAATACGCCGAACCGTTTGTGCAGAAAGAAGTTGGACTGGTCGACGACCTGCTGATGGTGCCGGTGCAATCGATCTAAAAGGTAGACGGGTATATTTATAGGGTAGATGGTGTATAGTCAGTATATGGCGCTGAATATCAAGAACAAAGAGACCTACGCTCTGATTGAGCAGTTGGCGCGCACGACTGGCAAAAACATGACGGAGGCGGTCACCGAAGCGGTTCGTGAGAAGTTAGAGCGAGTACGCAGCCAACGGAAGAAAGGCCTTGCGAAGCGACTGGTTGAGATCGGCCGGGACTGTGCCGCTCATCTGAAAGAACCTTATCGTTCTATCGATCATGGCGAGCTGCTGTACGACGAGAAGGGATTGCCGCGATGATCCTGGACACTTCAGCGGTCATTGCAATCCTGCGCAATGAACCCGAGGCGATGCGCTTCGCGCAGGCGATCGAGGCTGCGGACCGGCGTCGAATTTCAGCAGTCAGCTATGTGGAAGCGGCCGCTGTCATCGAGAGCGGTCATGATCCCGTGGCGAGCCGGCGCTTTGATCAACTGTTGCGCGAAGCGAAGGTCGCAATTGAAGTCGTTACCGTGAAACAAGCGCGACTGGCACGGGAAGCTTATCGTGATTTTGGTAAGGGCAGCCGGCATCGAGCTCGGCTAAATTTTGGTGACTGCTTTGCGTACGCGCTTGCCAAGGAAATGTCGGAACCGCTTCTCTTCAAGGGTGACGACTTCATTCACACAGATGTAGAGCCAGCCATCTAATTTACGCTACTTCTTCCGCTCCACCAGGAACTGCGCGATCTCGCGCATGACCGCAGCGCTCTCGCCGAAGCTGTCGAGCGCGGCTGACGCTTTCGCGGTCAACTCATCGGCCTGCTTCAGCGATGCTTCCACTCCAAATAACGAAGGATATGTGGCCTTCTCGGTGGCTGTATCTTTACCGGCGGTCTTGCCCAGTTGCTCCGAGGTCTGGGTGACGTCGAGCACGTCATCGACGATCTGAAACGCCAGGCCGATGTTCATGCCGAACTCGCGCAGACTCTGGATCTGTTCCGCAGTGGCCCCGGCGTACATACCTCCGGTGACGACGCTGGCCGTCAGCAGAGCGCCCGTCTTGGAGCGGTGAATGTACTCCAGCGTCTTGGCGTCGGGATGTTTGTGTTCGGCTTCCAGGTCCATCACTTGTCCGCCAATCATGCCCTCGATGGTGCCAGTGGCATGCGCGATCTCGCCGATGATGGCTACCCGCGAATCGGCCGGGCACTGGAGCTTTGCGAGGACCTCGTAGGCATACGTCTGAAGAGCATCGCCCGCGAGGATCGCCGTTGCCTCGCCGAACGACCTTGTGAGCGGTAGGCCGGCCGCGACGCAAGTCATCATTGTCGAGCGCCGGCAGGTCGTCGTGAATCAGGGAATACGTGTGCAGCATCTCCAGAGCCGCGCCCAGTTCTTCGATGCCGGGAGGGATGCAGCCCTCGATCATCTGCGCGGATTCCATGCACAGAATCGGCCGCAGGCGCTTGCCGCCCGCGAAGACGCTGTGTCGCATGGCCTGGTGGATCGACGATGGATATTGCGAAGCGGAGGGCAGCAGGCGCTCCAGCGCCTGATCGGTAGCGATGCGGCCTTGTTCTAACGTGGCTTTCAGCATGAAAGTGGAAGTATAACAACGCTGCGGCCCGTAATGAGAGCACCGTCCGCGAACAATAAAGCCGCTGCAGCGTTAACGGCAGCGGCTTCGACAATGAGTCCGCCGAGTGACTTACAGCTTCTCGTAGAACTCGCACGCCGAGCACGAAATGTACATGCCGCCGGCGATGTCGCGTTCGCGATCTTTCACGCGCTTGACCACGCGAGTGGGCTTGCCGCACTTGGGGCAATCGGTGCTCTTGGTGGTGTCCATTACCTTCTTGCGGTCTGCGGTTTTTGCGATCTTCGCCATCTTCAATTCTCCTGAACAGTTCTTTCCCGCAGCCTGCTGCGGTGCAATGTCTCCCTGGCTTTAGTGAACGTATGAGATCGAAGCGGATGGGTGTGCGAACGCGAGTTGCACATGTCTTGAGCCCACGCTCATCGAGAGCGGCTTCGACTGCAGGTGACGCGTATACGCGTCGTTCTACTCGCCTGGTAGCAAACCTATTTTACATGATGGGAGACCCGCCCTAGCCAAAGTCGGGCTAGAACGGGGCACCCGAAGGGTTGAGAGTGTCATCCTGCGGAGCCGCGTCTTTCCGGCGGAGTCGAACGACCCCGTATCGCGGGTAAGCCTAGCGCGGCGATAGCGGTCCCTCGACTCCGCTCGGGATGACACCTTGCATTGAAGCTGACACCTCGAAGTGAAGCTGACACCTTGAAGTGACGGCGTTACCTTCCGCCGAAGTCCTGCGCAAACTCCACTAGCGAGCGCACGGGCACACCCGACGGGCCCTTCGCAATCCACGGCTTCGCATCTTCCATCCACGCGGTGCCGGCAATGTCGAGATGCATCCACGGGGTATCGCCGACGAACTCCTTCAGAAACATGGCAGCGGTCACGGCACCGCCCCAGCGTCCGCCGGTGTTCTTGATGTCGGCGATGTCGGACTTGATCATCTCCTTGTACTCATCTTCCGCCGGCAGGCGCCACATCTTCTCACCCGACTTGGCGAGCGACTGGTTGAAGCGATTGTAGAAATCGTCGTCGTTGGCGAAGACGCCGACGTTGATCATGCCAAGCGCGACGACGACCGCGCCGGTCAGCGTTGCCGCGTCAATCAGGTGAGTGCAGCCCAGCTCCTTGGCATAGTGCAATCCATCGGCCAGCACCAGGCGACCTTCGGCGTCGGTGTTGATGATCTCGATCGTCTTGCCCGACATAGCAACCTGCACGTCGCCTGGCTTCTGCGCCTTGCCCGACGGCATGTTTTCCGACGCGCAAACGATTCCGATCACGCGGAGATTCGGCTTCAGCAGAGCAATGGCGCGCATGGCGCCAATCATTGCGGCGCCACCGGCCATGTCGTACTTCATCTTCTCCATGCCCTCGCCGGGCTTGATGGAGATGCCGCCACTATCGAAGGTAATTCCCTTTCCCACCAGTCCGAGCACGCGTTTCTTGGGGGCCTTCTCCGGCTCGTAGCGCATCACGATCAGCCGGGGCTCTTCGTCCGAACCCTGCGAGACGCTCCAGAAAGCGCCCATCTTCAGCGCCTTGATCTTGTCAGGGCCGTAGATTTCGCAAGCCAGTCCAGTCTCTTCACACATGGCCTTGGCGCGATCGGCCATGATGGTCGGCGTCATGCGATTGCCGGGCTCGTTGACCAGGTCGCGCGTAAAGTTCTGCGATTCGCCGATGACGCGGCCGCGCTCGATGCCGTTCGTCCACGAGCGCTGGTTCGCGCCTTTGGGCGTGGCGATGACGAGTTCGTCGATCTTCTGATCCTTGCGATCGCTGCGATAGTAGTCGGCATCAAAGTTGCCGACGATTGCGCCCTCGACAATCGACTTCGCAGCTTCGTCAACACCAGCCGGTGCGGCCAGGACAAAGCTCTTCAGATCTTTTGCTTTGATATTGCGCACTGCGGCGCCGGCAATCTTGCGTAACTCGGCCGAGGTAAACTTCTTCGCTTTGCCGCCACCGACCATCAGCAGGCGTTTCGCCTTCACACCCTGTGGCTTGTGCAGCAGCGTGGTCTCCAGCATCTTTCCGGTGACCTCTCCGGAGGCGATCAGGTCAACCGCTGCGGCTGCGATCGCCTTGTCGTCGCTCTGAATCTTGGGATCTGGCTTGGCGTTCGGATCGCCGTTGTTGTTCTCAGCCGCGTCGAGCACGACAATGACGAGGCATTCGGTGTCGATCTGCGAAGGTAGTGCGGAGTTCAAAGTTGTCTTCATAGTGAGTCCGTTCTTTCCACGAAATTGTCGGCTGCGATTTACGAATTCGCGATCCCGCTATTTGCGAAATTTTCATCCCGAGCTTCTAGGATTGTCATCCCGAGCGAAGCCGAGGGACCTGCTGTTCGAGCCCGTTCAGAGCCCGGTTTTGTATCAGGGCATGTCTTGAAACGCGCCGCCCCTCGTTTTGTCGCAGGCCACGTCTTTACAGGCTGCTGAGAAACTCGTTCCGCTTCGTCGGTGTCGTCGGCTAAAGCCGACTCCGAAACAAAAATAAACCGCGTAGACGCGGACCTGAAGGTCCGCTCTACCCGAAACGAGTCCAATTCGGCTATAGAGGTCCTTCGACTCCGCCTTCGCAAAAAGACGCGAATGCTGCGCTCAGGATGACACCCCGGAGAAAGCGGCCTGCATCCAGCCACTGACCACTGACCACTGACCACTGACCACTGACCACTGACCACTGACCACTGACCACTGACCACTGACCACTGACCACTGACCACCGACTCTAGCTCTTCCGACTCCGGGCCACGGCCTCGCGCGCTTCTTTATCCGCCGTCTTCCGCCGCTCCGTCTCGCGCTTGTCCCAGTTCTGTTTGCCCTTAGCGACGGCCATCTCCACTTTCAGCCTGCCATTGCGGAAGTACAGCCGCGTCGGGATCAGCGTCAGGCCCTTCTGCAGGGTCTTGCCGATCAGCTTATTCAGCTCGCTACGGTGGATCAGCAATTTCCGGGTACGCAGCGGCTCGTGATTAAAGATGTTGCCGTGCTCGTACGGTCCGATGTGGGCGTTGATCAGCCAAAGTTCGCCGTCCTTGACCAAGCCGTAGGCGTCCTTCAGGTTCGCCCTGCCAGCGCGGGCCGATTTCACTTCGGTGCCTCGCAAGGCGATGCCCGCCTCAAATTTCTCCAGCAGGAAATAGTTGTGCGACGCCGAGCGGTTCTGCGAGGCATCGCGCTCGCCGCTGGCGACCGGGTCTCGCTTGCCTGCCGGCTTCTTGACTGGTGCGATTTGGGTGTGACGAGGCATGGGAGGTGCTTCTTCAGTGTAAAACGGTCTGGAGCGGCGTGAGAAGGACCGACATTCAGGCATCGACCTATGTCGATGCCCGTCGGCTGCATCCAGCCGGGACAGCTCGCGTACCCCGGCTCGCGCTTTATTGCGTCACGGTCAGGGCAATGGTTTGGCTGCTCACCAGCTGACCGGTAGTGGTGTTCGTGATGGTGGCGGTGATGTTGGTGGTGCCCGCAGCTACAGCGCTCGCCACTCCGTTGCCGCTGGTCGCCCCGCTGACTGATGGTCGCCACGCCGGTGTTCGACGAAGTCCAGGTTACCGATTGCGTCACGTCGTTCTGGGCACTCCCATTGGCGTAGGCGTAAAACTGCAGGGTGCCTGTCGTTCCGTTGATCGTCGCTATGGTTTGTCTCTGGGTGCTTCCCTGGTGTGGTGTTGATGACCAGGCTCGTGATGTTGCTTAGCGTCACATTGACCGTGCCCGTTCCGGTTATACCTTGGGAACTGGCGGTCATGGTCGCCGTGCCAATGGCAACCCCAGTCGCCTGACCGCCAGGCGACGTGATGGTCGCGATGTTGGGGGCGGAACTTGACCAGCCCACCGAACTTCCGCTGATCTGATTCTGGGTGCCGTCAGAGTACGTGGCAAAGGCAGCCAGCGAAACCTGCTGGCCAACCCCGACCGTGGCCGCAGAGGGCTGAATAAATATCGAACTGATCGAAGGCTTAATGAAGAAGCCACCGCAGGATGTCAGGAATGGGCACAGGACGGCGCTGACGGCTGCGGTCAGCACCAGCCGCCGGCGAAACCGCATCAGGCGATGTTCATTCGTACCAGAATTCGCACCAGAAGAAGATTCACCACAGCTGTCAACGAACGAACTCCCTGTTCCCGCAGAACCCATTTCTACTCCCGACGTGGAAACCTCCCGCCAAATGTTCGTGGCAGTTGAGGCCGAAATTCCCGCCTTGCGCCCGCATCGATCGCGGGGCGCAGCTAAAATACCGCCGAAGCTGTGACAGCGACTATCGTTTGACGGTATCTTCGATGGTTAGACGGTTATTCTATCAAACGGAAGCGGAAGTTTCTTTCGTTTCAAAAAAGAGTGTTGCTCAGATGCCATCTTTGTTCTCGACTTCGGCAAGTGATGCTTAGCCGAATTGCCGAAAGCGAAGCAAAGAGCGAAGCAGGGGTTGATCTTGTCCTTCCCAGTCCGTCTAACATGGCTATACAGGCTGCTGAAGAATTTGTGAATGATGAGTTTTGTTAATGATAAGTTTTGAAAGGGCACACCTTCAGATGTGCCGTCACGGGTTCTTTGTAGTCGTCTCAGCGAGGCGGTCTTGAGACCGACGAGCCGTCTGCCTTCCAGGTTTTCAGCAAACTGTGCAGCCAGCACGCGTCTGTCACCATGGTCAAGCCGCAAGGAGTTTATGAAGCAGTTTGGAATCGTCCTTTTGTTGAGCGCTGCGTTCTGCTTTCCGGCAGCAGCCGCGCCTCTGAGCAGCAATGCACGCACGGTGATCCCGCAGGCCGTACAGCAGATCATCTCGGTGGACTACCGCGAACTACGCGATTCGCCCATGGCCCTCGCCCTGAAAGCTCAGGTCATCCCGGACAGCGTCAAGCAGTTCGAGTCGGTCCTGCGCAGCGTCGGCATCGATCCCGATCGCGACGCCGAACAGATCACCTTCGTGAGCTATCGCGGTCCGAAAAACGTTGTCTACGGCGTTGGCATCGTGCAAGGGCCGTTCCGGCAGAAGGAGTTCCTGGCCAAGGCAAAGGCCAGGAAGATGAAGACGGAGAAATATCTGCTTTCGGACATCTATTCCGTGGGCTCGGGCTTTCAGATCGTGTTCCTTGATCCCATCACCATCCTGTTTGGTGAGAGCGCGGCCATCAAAGGCGCTATCGACGTGCGCGATAACGGCGCTGCATCGCTGGATTCGAACGACGCCATGGGCGACCTGATCGGCAGCATAGAGAGCGAGCCCGTGTGGAGCGTGCTCGACCAGAAAGATACGCAGAACATGATGCGCTCCGCGCTGGGCCAGGCCGGCGCGCTTACCAACTTCGACGCCGTGAAGAAGCGCCTTCTGGCTTCCGACTACATCATGAACTTCACCAAGGGTGTAACCTTCGACGTCGCGGTGAAGACCTCTGACAACATCACCGCCGCGAGCCTCTCGGGGCTGATGAAGGCCGGCGTCCTGTACAAGAAGATGAGCGGCTCATCCAGCGAGAAGCTGGCGCTGGAGAACACCACCGTCGACAGCTCCGAGGACATGGTGCAGATGCACTTTGCGACCGACGATCAGCGCTTCCACGCGCTCATGAAGTCGGACCTGTTCGCAGCCGTGTCGCGATAAGCATCACGCGGTCAGCTAGGAGCTTGCGCCGGCCCAGCGGCCTTATCTGCACGGTCAAGACGATGGTCTGGCTGTTCACCACCTGCCCTGCACCGTTGGTGGTGGTGGCGGTGATGTTGGTGGTGCCCGCAGCCACACTGGTCGCCAGACCATTGCCACTGGAGAGTCCGTTGCTGATGGTCGCCACCGTCGGGTTCGACGACGTCCAGGTTACCGATTGAGTCAGGTCGTTGGAGGCATCCCCATTGGCGTAGGCATAAAACTGCAGGGTTGCCGGCGCCGCGGGAATTGTCGCCGTGTTTTGGGACAAAGTGCTTCCCTGGGTAGTATTGATGACCGCCCTGTTCACGTCACTTGCCGTCACGTTGACGTTGACCGTCGCGGTAAGAGTCTCGGTGCTGTCGCCGGAGCAAACCTTCGTAAGGATCGGGCTTCCGTTGTTGATGGAGACTACAACCTGACAACCTGTGCCCTGGACCGTTGCGGTGGTCGTTGCGGTGATGGTCGCGCTGCCAGCCGAGGCGCCTGTCACCAAACCACCGGGCGAAGAGACAGTCGCTATTGTGGGGTCCGAGCTTGACCAGGTCACCGAATCTCCGTTGACCTCTTGCTGGGTGCCGTCAGAGTACATGCCATGTACCGCCAACTGGACCGTATTGCTCTTCGCGACCGTGGCCGATGCCGGGTTGATGAATGTGGTGCTGAGAGAAGGATGAATGAAGAAGCCGCCACCACAGGATGTCAGGAACGCCGACAGGAACAGCGCTACGGCTACGACCAGCACCGGCCGCTGGCGAACTCGCTTCCGTCGATGTCCACCGGCACCAGAGGAGAATTCACCACGATTGCCGACGAAAGAATCTTCTGTTCCCGCAGAAACCATTTCTACTCCCGATGTAGAGACATTGCGCCACGCAGCCGGAGAACCCGAATCCCCAGCCAGCCTGACGCTTCAAAACTAGCTCTGTCGTCGGTATTGTACTCCGCTGAAATCCGATCATATCGAGCGGCGGGATTGTTCTGCTGGGTACGACTGCCGCGCAGATTTCCCGCAGTATGGAATGTTATAATCCAGCCGACGTTGTGCGTCTGGGCGTAGCTTGGAATGCGTAAACGGACGGGCGTGTGCGCTCACGTTTGTCGCGCACTCAAGTCTTAATCACCGGTGCCTGATATCCTCTGCCGCGCGCAGAATCGGCAGGTCCGGTCTAAATTCCCTGGGTTTAAGGAATGTGATGAAACGCTTTTCCGGTGTCCTGGTGCTGCTGCTGCTGGTAGCGGTGTCGGCGCTCGCCTCATCCGACAAACAAGCCAAGCAGCTGTACCAGAAAGGCACGGAAGCACAAGCTCGCCAGGACTACATCACGGCGTACAACTTCTATCACCAGGCCTACCAGCTGAAGCCCACGGACCTGACCTACCGTGCGGCTTATGAGTATGTGCGCTTCCTGGCGGCCGCCTCCTATGTGCATCAGGGCGAGCTGTTGATGAATGCGGGCAAACTGCAGGAAGCGCTGACCGACTTCGAAGAGGCGTTGGCCATCGACCCATCGAGCTTCATCGCGCAGCAGCAGTCCAACAAGATCAGGCTGATGCTCAGGCAGAGCGGTCGAACCCGACGCCCTCGCCCACCTCCGACGCGGAGTCGGTGTCTGACCCGCCGCATGGAAGAGGCTACCGGCCCGGTCGAGCTAGCGCCAATCTCGAATACGCCCATCACGCTGAACCTGACTCAGGATTCGAAGACGGTTTACGAAAGCATCGGCCGTCTGGCCGGCATCAACGTTCTGTTCGATCCCGATTACACCTCGCGCCGCATTCACGTTGATTTGAACGGCGTCACTTTGAGCGAGGCGTTGCAGATTACGGCGCTGGAGTCGAAGACCTTCTGGCGTCCGGTCACGCCCAACACGATCTTCGTTGCCGCCGACACTCCGGCCAAGCGCAAAGAGCTGGAACAGAGCGTCATTCGCACGTTCTACCTCAATAATCTTTCGCAGCCCAACGAGTTGCAGGACCTGGTGAACATTCTGCGCACGCTGCTGGATACGCAGCGGTTGCAGCAGTTCCCTTCCCAGCAGGCGATTGTGGTACGCGGCACTCCCGACCAGATCGCCATGGCGCAGAAGCTGATCGAAGATCTCGACAAGTCGAAGCCTGAGGTGGTGGTGGAAGTAGCCATCATGCAGGTGACGCGCGACAAGCTGCGCAACCTGGGCATCAATCCGCCGACCAGTGTCTCTGTCAGCCTTCAGCAGTCCAACGCGACGTCGAACACTACGAGCGTGACCGGCACGTCGGGAAATACGGCTAGCAGCTACCAGCGGCAGCACCACCGGGCAGATCACCCTGAATACGCTGGGCAATCTCAATGCCACCAACTTTTCCGTCACCATTCCCTCTGCCACCGCCAACTTCCTGATGAGCGACAGCAGCAGCAAGCTGATCCAGCAGCCGGAGATTCGCGCGTCGGACGGACAGAAAGCTTCGTTGAAGATTGGCGAACGCGTGCCGGTCGCTACGGGATCGTTCCAGCCGGGCATCGGCGGCGTCGGCATCAACCCGCTGGTCAATACGCAGTTCAACTACATCGATGTTGGTGTGAACATCGACATCACGCCGCACGTGCACGGCCTCGACGAAGTCACGCTGAAGCTGGCGATGGACATTTCGGCTGTCGACTCGTATCAGAACATCGGCGGCATTCAACAGCCGGTCATCGGACAGCGCAAGATGGAAAACGAAATCCGCATGAAGGAAGGCGAGGTCAACATTCTCGGCGGCATCCTGGAAAACACTGTGACCAAGTCGCTCTCTGGAATCCCGGGACTGGCCTCGATTCCGCTATTCAAGTATTTGTTCGCCGAAGAGCAGCGAGAGGTGAAGGACAACGAGATCGTCTTCATCCTGATTCCGCACATCGTGCGCGCGCAGGATCTCTCGGCCAGTAACCGAAGGCCATCGACGTCGGAACGGCCACGAACATCCAGTTGCGGAACAATGGATCGGCAGCAGCAGCCGCAACAGCAGCCGCAGACCGAATGGCCCAGGGCGCGATGAACAATCGCCCGCCGCAAGGCATGCCGGGTCAGCCGCAGGGGGCGGCAGCACAGCAGAGTCCGACTCCTGCATCGGCGCCTCATTGGCAGCCCGATCGTCAGCTTCGATCCGCCGACCGTGGACCAGGCCGTAGGCTCGACCTTTACCGTGAACGTAAATCTGGCCGGCGGGCAGAATGTTTCTTCGGTGCCGCTGCAGATCATGTACAACCCGCGCGTGCTGCAGCTGCTGAACGTCTCCAATGGAACTCTGCTGGCGCAGGACGGTCAGACAGTCGCCCTGGTCAACCGCGATGACAGCATGGCGGGAATTCTGCAGGTAACGGCTTCGCGGCCTCCGGGAACTCCGCGGCATCTCAGGCGATGGCTCGGTATTCACGCTGACCTTCCAGGCCAGAGCTCCGGGACAGTCCACGCTGGCGATTAACCGGGCGGTATTGAAGAACGCGGCCATGCAGAACAACCCCGCGACTGGATCGCAAGCCATCGTGACGGTTCACTAGAACATCCGTCCAATAAAGCAAGGGTTCACCACAGAGACACAGAGGCAGAACGAACGGGCAAAAATCTCAGTGCCTCCGTGCCTCTGTGGTGAATACATATCCTGCTCCGGCGGGCATGTAGAGGATTAAAATAGAAGCAGTGTTTTTGCGAGCATTCCAATCGCGCCCATGTCGTAGCCCGGGCGAAATCGATCTGCAAGGCTGCCAGACTCGCGCACGCGACGTGTCTGCGGAGCCGTGGCTTCACCATGGTGGAGTTGATCGTCGCCATGACGATCCTCATGATTCTGACCGCGATTGCGGCTCCGGTTGTGCGCATAAGCATTCAACGGACAAAGGAACGCGAGTTGCGCCGCGATCTGTGGGAGATGCGCGACGCCATCGACCGCTACAAAGACGCCGCTGACCGGGGCGCGTTCCAGACCAAGGTCGACAGCCAGGGCTATCCGCCGGACCTGGATACGCTGGTCAAGGGCGTGGATGCCAACGGCAAGAAGATGCGTTTTCTGCGGAGCATTCCGATGGATCCCATGACCGGCAAAGACGAGTGGGGCATGCGCTCCATGCAGGACGATCCTGATTCCGATTCGTGGGGCGGCACAGAGCGTCTTCGACGTATACAGCAAATCGGAAGGCACAGGGCTCGACGGGACCAAGTACAAGACATGGTAGCTGGGGCGATGACAAAACGTTGACGGCAGCGCGGCTTCACGCTGATTGAGCTGATGGTGGTGATCAGCATCATCGTCATTCTGCTGTCGCTCGCCATCCCGAATTACACGACGTCCATTCAGCACGCGAAAGAGACGGCGCTGCACGAGCGACCTGTACACCATTCGTTCGCTGATCGACCAGTACACGCTGGACAAGCAGAAAGCGCCGCAATCTCTCGATGACCTGGTGCAGGCGGGATACCTGAAGGAACTTCCCAAGGATCCCTTCACCAACGCGCGCGATACCTGGGTGCCGGTGACCGACGACAGCATCATGTCGCCCGACCAGACCGACCCGGGCATCATCGACGTGCACAGCGGCAGCGATCAGACCTCAAGCGAAGGCACCGCCTACAGCAGCTGGTAACGTCGCCTTCTTAATCCGCAGAAATTTCTCTACCCAAGAGCGGCGAGCACTTCTTCCGTCGTCCTCACCCTGGCCAGCCGGGGAAAGGTGTTCTCGACGGCGAAGCGATGCGCCTCGGCGTCCGCGCTGGAGCATGCGTCTTCCACAACCACGAACGCGAAGCCGAGGCCGGTCCCCTGCCGCGCCGTTGATTCCACGCCGGCGTTCGTAGAGATTCCCGTGAGCACAACCGTATCCACCCCTCGCTGCTTCAAGGCTTGCTCAAGCTCCGTGCCAGCAAAGGCTCCCCAGTGACGCTTGGTGATCAGCACGTCGCCCTGCTGGAAGCCGGCTTCCGGCACAAGTTCCGAGGCGGCCGCGGGTGGCGGAGGGGCGTTGGGATCGCGCATTGGCTTGTCTACTGGCAATGGGATGACATTGGCCATGTCGACTCGGACGTAAACGATCGTTCCACCTCTTTCTCGCAAACGCTTCGCCAGCCGTGCCGACCGCTCGATAACCTGGGCGGAGGAATAAGGCGCCGTCTCTTTCGCGACGATACCTGCCTGAAGATCAATGACAACCAGTGCAGTTTTCTTAGGATCTATTTCTAAGGAAGCCATGTGTCTCCTGAGAATGAATGGGGTTTGATTCGCATCAGAAAGATTTTGATTCCGGCTGTCCGTCCTTCTGCAAGTAAATGAATTGCAATTCGGCAATGGAAGCAGGAATTCGCAACCGACTCCTTGCTTTGTTGATCTTCATTAGATGCATAACGTCGGCGCGCACGATGCGCATGGTTGCGACGTTGCCTTCTAGTGATGTGCTTTAAACCGATGACGATTGATTTGAAAGGGCACGGCTTCAGCCGTGCGGCACCAAGGGAAAAGAGATTGGGGCTTTAACCCTGAGGGAATGGACATCGGCAAAAAAGCGAGTTACCGCAGCGGCTAAAGCCGCTCCGACAGGGATTCTCAACGGCACGGCTGAAGCCGTGCCCTTTCAAGACGAATTGCTACCAGCTAATTGGCTAACGAGTTATAGCTTTCGCCGTTTCCACCATAACGGTCGGACATTGGCCACGATCCTTGGGCAGTGACAATCGCCAGCCGATAGGTGGCCCGCCCAGCCGTGTCACCGGCGGAAGTTTCAATGACAATGTCCTTGATCTCGCTGTAAGGGATGCTTCCAGACGATTTCTTCAAGTAGCGCAGCCTCTGCCAGTTCACCACGCGCCTCAGCGAATCGAAGACGATGGTGGTTTTGTGCAGGCTGAACAATGCGAAGAGCACAAACAGGGCCGCGGAAATGAGCGTGGGCTTCTTGCCGCTCCAGTAAGCGCCGTAGACCAGAAACATAGCGGCGGCAGCCATGAAAGCTGCAAGCCATAAAGTACTGTCTTCCAGGACGAGCTCTGTCTCGCTCTGCCAGACAACTTTCACCTCGCAAGCATATCCCACCATGCCAGGTTCTCCGGCATAGTTTCCGATAGCGCCTTGTCAAACACGGGCCGGGCCACTGATTCCACTGGTATTCGTTCGCTTCTCTGTTATCCTGCGGGCAACTATGCATAGATCATGGTGCACCCGCGCGTGTGTCCTCGCGATCCTGCTTATCGTCTCGTCCGCTGCTAGTTACGCGCAGAAGCCGCAGATCCTTCCGCCTCCAAAGCCGGAAAAGACCGCCGCCCCCGTAGCGCAGAGTCCGCAGACTACGCCGCAGTTGACCAACGCGGACATTGAAGCATTCTTCGACGGCTTCATTCCGATCGAGCTGGAGCGCGATGACATTGCCGGAGCCGTGGTACTGGTGGTCAAAGACGGCCAGGTGCTGTTCGCCAAAGGCTACGGCTTTTCCGATGTGAAGAAACGCAATCCGGTTACGGTGGGCGCGACTCTGTTTCGTCCAGGATCGATCTCCAAGACCTTCACTTGGACAGCGGTGATGCAACTGGTCGAGCAAGGCAAGATCGACCTGAATCGCGACGTGAATGACTATCTCGACTTCAAGATTCCGGCAACCTTCGGCAAGCCCGTCACCATGAAAGACCTGATGACGCACACGCCCGGATTCGAGGAGACGCTGCAGGACCTGTTTGTCGCCAAGGCCGCAGACATGCGTTCGCTGGAGGAGTACGTTCACCAGCACGAGCCCGCGGAGATATTTCCTCCCGGAACCACGCCTGCCTATTCGAACTACGGTGCAACGCTGGCGGGATACATTGTGCAACGCGTTTCAGGTATGCCGTTCGACGATTACATCGAGAAGAACATCCTGCAGCCGCTGGGTATGAAGCACTCGACCTTCCGCCAGCCGCTTCCGGAAGACCTGAAGCCCATGATGTCGCAAGGCTACAACCTGGCATCGCAACCGGCGAAGGACTTCGAGTTCGTGCAGGCATGGCCGGCGGGCAGCCTTTCGACCACCGCCGATGACATGTCGCGCTACATCATCGCGCATTTACAGAACGGCCAGTACAACGGTGTGCAGATTCTGAAACCGGAGACCGCGCAGCTCATGCATTCGCGAGCCTTTGGGTTGGTGCCTGATCTGAACGGCATGGCCTACGGCTTCTACGAGGAATCGCGCAACGGGCATCGCATCATCGGGCACGGCGGCGACTCGCAGTGGTTCCACAGCGACATGCACCTGATGCTCGACGACCACATCGGCTTCTTCATCTCCTACAACAGCGCGGGCAAGCCGGGCTTCTCCGGACGCACTGCGGTGTGGCATGGCTTTCTGGATCGCTACTTCCCGTACACGCCTCCGGCGGCGCAGGATTTTGCGAACGCGGCGCAGGATGCGAAGTTGGTCGCCGGCAAGTACTGGCTCAGCCGGCGGTCGGCGGACAACATCGCGGCGGTGACTTCCGCCCTCGACCAGGTCGATGTCACGCAGAATTCTGACGGAACGATCAGCATTAATGCCTTTAAGGATTTCGCTGGGAATCCGAAGCACTTGAAAGAGGTCGCTCCCATGATGTTCCGCGAAGCCTACGGACAGAGCCGGGTGGCCTTCATCAAGGACTATGCGGGCCAGCAAATCGCCGTAACCGACCTGCCGATCTTCGTCCTGCAACCGGTACCGTGGCTGAAGAACCAGAACTTCAATGTTGGAACACTGGTCTTCGCGGTGGTCATCTTCTTCTTGACGCTGCTGTTCTGGCCGCTCAACGCAATGCTGCGCTCGCACTATGGCTACCGTGCCGAACTGCCCCCCCGATACCGCCGCTTGCGTCGCTGGATGCGCTGGATCTGTGTCCTCGATCTGACCTTTATTACCTGCTTCGGGTTGTGGCTGGTGTCGGTGAGCGACGACATCGCCATGCTGAGCAGTAACTTCAATACCAAGCTCCACATGTTACAGGTGATCGGAGTATTAGGTGTCCTGGGAACGGTGGTGGCGATCAACTATTGCCTTCGCTCCTGGAGCGACTCGGGACTGTGGTTTTGGACCAAGGTTTGGAACACGCTGCTGATGCTGGCGTGTATCGGGTACACGTTCTTCCTGCTGAACTGGCACTCGCTGAATTTCAGACTGAATTATTAGCGGCAGCTGACAATTAGTAATTAGCGATTCGGAGCTAACGACAAAAGCATTCTTTGAAGGTGCGCGGTCCAGACCTCCTCAATTCTGTCATCACGACGAGGCCTTCAGGCCGAAGAGGGATCGCTTTGAAGGGTTGGGAAAGGGACCACACCGAGTTCGAGAGATCCCCGCGGCCCCCGTGCTCCCCGTGTTCTCTGTGGTGAAAAGCTCTTTCTACGGAACGCTGATCGGATTCTCCGCCAACTGCACCAGTTGCTCCGGATTTGCCGCCGCATTCAACTGTGCGATCCGGATTTGTTCCTTGAAGTTGTCCGCCATCTCCGGCTTCAGGCGTACCTCGGTGGGCTTGCGGGCGATGGTCATCTGGTCGATCTTGTCCTGCAGCCGCAGCAGTCCGTAGAAAAGATTCTCCGGCCGTGGCGGGCAGCCGACGATGTAGACGTCCACCGGCACAATGCGATCGACGCCTTGCAGCACCGAATACGTGTTGAAGGGGCCGCCAACCGAGGCACACGCGCCCATTGCGATCACCCACTTCGGATCGGGCATCTGGTCATAAATGCGCTGCACTACCGGTGCCATCTTCAGGCTCACCGTGCCGGCCACGATCATCAGGTCGCTTTGGCGAGGACTGGGACGAAACACCTCCGAGCCGAAGCGCGCAATATCGAAACGTGACGTTGAGGCAGCGATCATCTCGATGGCGCAGCAGGCCAGGCCAAAGGTCATCGGCCAGATTGCCGATTTGCGCGCCCAGTTAAAGACGTAGTCGACCGTTGTGACCAGGAAGTTCTTCTCAAACTTGTTTTCAATCCAACCCATTACTTGCCTTCTCTCGATCCCGTTTTCGACTCAGCCATCTAAGCGGAATCTTTCTCCGTCAGCGGAGGCACTGGGATGCGCCTCTCGACGTTCCTAATCTTCGCCGATCGATATACCGGAGGGCTGTGATGGCCATCACAAAGGAAATATGCGGAGGAACACCCCCGATCGTCGTAGCCGAGGGTCAAAACTGCACTGATGTCTGTCCCTTCGGGTGGAGCGCTGCGGGGTTCGGATATTTCACGCCGTGCAGCCACAGCGAAAATCCAATTGCCCAAATGGCGATCATGGCGAGATTCAACCAGCTCGCTTCCGGTCCAAATGTCCCTCCGGTAAGCCACACGGGGCCGTGGAACGCGGCGCTGAAGAGGTGCCCTTGGGCGGATTGTCCGCTGGAAGGAACGCCGTAGAAATAAACCTCTCCCCAACTCCATGCCGAATGAATTCCCAGTGGCATCCACAGGTCGCCGGTTCTCCTCAAGACCATACAGGTAACCAGGCAGTACGCGGTAGCGGCGACCGGTCCCAGCTCCGTGTCCTCCGGGATTGAAATAATGCGCTCCGCCCATGATCAGCGAAGTGACCATAGCCGCAGGCCAAAAGCCAATGCCGGACGTCAAGGTAAAGAGCAGGTAGCCGCGGTAGAAGAAGTCTTCAAGCAGCGCCATCAAAAATAGTGGCAGCATCCACATCAAACCATATTTCAGCGCCTCGGCCACTCCAAGGACGGGCTTGCCAAACGACGCCGCTCCAGACCATCGCAGCGCCAGCATCAAGGCCGTAAGGGATAGGAAACTTATGGCTGATCCCTGCCAGAACTGGAGACAAAATGAGCGGCGCAACGGCAGCCCGTAATCCGCAAGGCTCCTCCGCTCGATCCTGCCCATAATCGTAGTGGCCAGCAGCAGTGCTAGTACAAAGTTGCCGCCCAGGATGGCTCCCCCGCCAGGCGAGTAGAAATCGGTGTGCAGAGTGCGATACAACAGACCCGTGAAGCGACTGGCGCAGTAGCCCACCGGCAATAGGATGGCGAGGAAGATAAGCAGCCGCCACCCGGCCCGAAGTCCCGACGATCCCTTAAACAGCATTGCCTGTTTGCCAGTAGTCATGTCCCGGATGGCTTCATGTACGCGTAAGCCATTAGCGAAAGCACACTGCCAACCCGACACTTGATGGGTAGACGGCGAAAACCCGAATGACAGTCCGAATTATCTTACGAAAGGCGCAAAAATCGTAATTTCCGCTCTCCGCGAGGCAACCTTTCTGCATCAAACTTCGATGAGAGTTCCGGATTTTCAGTGCCAATGCCACTTCGGTGGGCTTGTCTTAGCCGAAATTGACAGTTGTGTTTGGGTCGGCTAGGATACGCCCTTGTGTCGAGGCTAGGATTAGCAGTCCGACCGCGTAATGCAGGCTCAGCGGGAGAAATGGAGTGGGCTTCGGCGGTTCCGCACTCTCTGTAAATCAGAAGATCATTCATGGAAAGAGTACCTACCGTTTCAGGAACGGCGAATCTGCTCGACATCCTTGACCGGGTGTTGGACAAGGGCCTGGTGATCGCCGGCGACGTCCGTGTATCGCTGGCCAATGTCGAGTTGCTGACCATTCGGATCCGCCTGCTGGTGTGCTCGGTGGACAAGGCGGAAGAGATCGGTTTGAACTGGTGGAAGTTCGATCCGAACCTTACTCATCCCGGTCAGTTGCCGGAGGTACCGCGCACGCGCTTGCCCCGGGCGGGTCCGGAAGCAGAGTTGCGGGCAGCACGAGTGCCAATGAAGACGGTCAAGACGGCAAAGAAAGTTTCCAGGAAGAAGAAATAGGTAATCCAGGAACGAAGATCGGCAGGAGGATCTGCAATGGCGGTAGAGCGAGTTTCAGGCGGTTCAAGTCTGATCGATGTACTGGATCGGGTCTTGGACAAAGGTATCGTGATCGACGCCTGGGTGCGAATTTCCCTGGTCGGCATCGATTTGATCACGGTAGAAGCACGTATCGTGGTGGCCTCCATCGACACTTACTTGAAGTACGCTGACGCTGTCGGCCTTACCGGACTGGTATCGCGTCCGCAGCTTGGGACGGGAGAAGAAGAGGAAATCACCACCGTCGAGACCACCAGGCGCCCGGCACGCACGCGGCGCTCTGCAGCCCGTATTATAGGAGTTGATTGCGAAGAGAGGTTGCAGTGGCTTCGCCGCAGATGCGCGTGCATTCCGATGCTCCCGAGCAAGCTGGCAAGAGCCGTCGTTCAGCGCTTCGCCTGCTCGGCATTGAGCGGACCGAGGAGATCTATCCCGTCCTGCTGGAGGAGATTGTCGCCCTCGGACATCCGCGCGCGCTGATCGCCAAGGTCAACTTCGAGACTTCGGAGATCGCGCCTGTCGCCTCGCTCAACTGCTCCAAGGCCGCAGCTGCAGCGCTTTCACACTTCGCTGTTTTCCCTGGAAAATCCCGCTGGCACGCGTTCTGCACACTCTCGAACCGGAACTCGTTCCCGGGTCGCGGCAAACGCGACTGCCGATCTTTACTACCATCCGCTGATCTATCGCAACCGCACGGCCTGCTGGGAGGCGGAGCGTTCGCGCGGCGGCAAGTGCATCGCGGTGGAAAACTACCACTCCCGACTGAAGCTACAGTTGCAGGAGCAGGTCTGCAGCATCTGCAACATGCGCGCTTACGCCGCGATGGCTGTCGTGGAAGTTAAGCGTGGTGCGAAGGAAAGCGAGCTCTTCGAGCTGCGCGCGCTCGATCGAGCTGGCGAATCGTTACCTGTCGCGGCTCTTCAAGGCTCGAGCACTATCAGAACCTGATGCTCGACATGGAGACCACCATCACCCAGATGCAGACAGTGATGGAGAGCATGACGGATCCGGTGATCCTCACCGATCCACAGCATCGGGTGATTACGCAGAACAAGGCTGCCGAGCGCTACTTCCGCCTGCCCGACGACGTGAGCGAAGGCCGGGTGCGCGCGGTCGAGTTGAACAACCTGCTCTTCTCTGCTGCCCTGTCGTCCATGGCCGTCTCCGGCAATGACTCGTCGCGCGATATGACATTGGTCGACGCCATCGAAGGCGACGAGGTTCTGTTCGAAGCCGTGTCGGCGCCGAGCTTCGGTCCCGGACGGACGCCGTACCGGCATGGTCACGGTGCTGCGCGACGTCACCGATCTTCGCCGGGCCGACGAAGAGCTGCGCGCCAACTACGAGAAGCTGCGCCAGGCCGAGGAGGTCGTACGCCAGGACCGCGATCGGCTGAACCTGGTCATCGAAAACGTCGGCGATCCCATCGTCGTCTGCGATCGCGACGCCAAGGTCGCGCTGCTGGATCCGCTGGCGCAGGAGTTGCTGGGCTCGGAGCAGAGTCGCACTACGCTGCACATGCGCAACCAGGCAAAGCTGGACGCCTACATCACTAAGTTCACCTATTCCTTCTCCGACCGCGAGAGCTCGCCCATTCAGCTCACGCATCCGGGCACACTGCAGGAAGTGGAGTACGACGCCCGCTCCGGCAAGATTTACGACGAGCGCGGACTGGTGGCCTACACCGTCACGGTTCTCCGCGACCTCACCTCGGTGCGCCGCCTGGAGCAACTCAAGATGGAGCGGCGCATGCTCGAGATGGAGAAGTTCGCCGCCGCCGGACGCCTCGCCGGAACCATCGCCCACGAAGTCAACAACCCGATGGAGGCGATCAAGAACTGCATCTTCCTGCTCACCGATCAGATCAAGCCCGATGCTGGTCCGGTTTACGATATTCTGAAGGCCGAGACCGAGCGGGTGGCGCGCATCGTTCGCCAGATGCTGGGGCTGTATCGCAATACCGAGCAGGTCGGAAACTTCGACGTGAACACGGTGGTGGAAGACACGCTGATGCTCTTCGCGCGCCAGCTCGATCGCGCCGGAATTCGCGTGGAGAAAGAACTGAACAGTCTGCCGCCCGCACTGGGATCGGCCGACCAGATCCGGCAGGTGCTGTCGAACCTGGTGGTCAATGCCAAGGACAGCATGAACGGCGGGCGGCGTTCTGCGCGTGCGCACGCGCGTGGTCGCGAAAGAACAATGTGAAGGAAGTGATTCGCATCCTGGTGGCGGACTCCGGCTGCGGCATTTCGCGGAGCATGCTGCACACGATGTTCGAGCCATTCGTCACCACCAAGGGAGAACGCGGCACGGGACTGGGACTTTGGATTGTTAAAGGAATTATTGAGAATCATGGCGGTAAATTACGGGTTCGCAGCCAGTTAGATCGCGGAACAGTGTTCTCCATCGAACTGCCGGCTGTGCAATAGAATTGAGCTTCTGCATGAAACGCAAGCGTCACATCCTGGTGGTCGATGACGAGCCGAACGTGCTGGTAACCTATCGGCTGATACTGCAGCAGCGCGGGTACGAGGTGAGCGCGGCGCGTGTCTTCCGAGGAGGCTCGCCAGGCGATTGCCGACGATGAGAATCGATCTTCTGCTGTGCGACCTCTCGCTGGAGAAACAGGAGAACGGTTTCGACGTCATCGAGTTCGCCCGCCAGAAAGATCCGCAATGCCGGCGGTGCTGCTGACCGGATACGCCACTCCCGAGGCTACCGATCGCGCCAAGGAACTGGGAATTCCCGTGCTGTTCAAGCCAATCGACATCAACGAATTGCTGGAAACGATTTCCGCTCTGTTGAGGGAGGACTATGGAGCAACACGAAGCGGTCGGCTAAGTCCCAGCCGGCTCAAAGACCAAGGCCGCAAAGAAGAAAACGCACGAAGCGGCAGTCGCATCGCCGTGGTGCCGGCGCCCGCTGTGGCCGCAGCGGAACCGAAGATGGCGACGGTCAACGAGTTCCTGCGCGGCCCCGTGCCGGTGCCCGACGTACGGCAGGAAGGCCGCTACGTCTACGGCATCATTCAGTCGCGCGACCCCATCTCGTTCGGCCGCATGGGAATCGGCGGCAGCGGCGAGATGGTTTACGTCGTGACTCACGGCGACATCGCCGCCGTGGTCAGCCGCACTCCGGTCTTCATCTTCGATCCGACACGCGAAAACGCGCTGGCTCACGAACACGTGATCGAAACCGTGATGAAGACGCACACCATCATTCCCATGAGCTTCGGCACCGTCTTCCGCACCGACGACGACATTCGCGAGGTGCTGCGCAGCATCTATCCTTCGGTGAAGGATGTGCTGAAGCAGATGTCCGGCAAGGTGGAGTTCGGGCTGAAGGTCACCTGGGACCGCGACCACATTGTGGAGGAGCTGCAGCGCGAGCACGAAGAGATCCACCGCTTCCACCAGGAGATCACTCGCAAGCACCTGCAGTCGACGTACTTCGCCCGCATGCAGCTGGGCCGCATGATCGACAAGGCGCTGGAAGAGCGCTCGGTGGAATATGTTCGCGAGATTTACGAGATCGCTGCGCGCCATCTGCGTGGCCTCGCGCGACAACAAGCCGATCGGCGACAAGATGATCATGAACGCCGCGTTTCTGCTGGAGCGCGAGCGCGAAGCGGAGTTCGACGCAGCGGTGAATCGCGTGGCCAAGAAGTTCGGCGATCGGCTTGAACTTCAAGTACACCGGACCGTGGCCGCCGTACAACTTTGTGAACATTCGGCTGAAGCTGGAGCCCAGCAGCGCGGGATAGGAAAGCTATTGGCTCTTAGCTTGCCACTGGATGCGCCGTTGCAAGTCGCCTACTTTTGTCATCACGAGGAGGCCTTCAGGCCGACGAGGGATCTGCTTTGAGTTTTTCGGCTGCCTGTTTATTCGAGCCCTGATACAAACCTCAACGTTCGCCAAGTCCGGGGGTACCAGCATGTTCCTCATCGACGATCTTCTGCTGTCTCCGATCTCGGGCTTCAAGTTCGTGATGCGCACCCTCGCGCGCGCCGCCGAGGAACAATACACCGACGACACGCCCATCAAGGAGCGACTGCTCGAACTGCAGACCCTGCTCGAGGAGGGCGCGATCACGCGAAGAACAGTATGTCGAAGAGGAGCGGCTCGGTCCTCGCCGAATTGCGCGAGATCCAGAATCGACGCATGCAGATGGCCGGCATTTCCCCCGAAGAAGCCGAGCGCATGGGACGTCCCATGCTCGAGATTGCCGTGCCCGTGAAACAGGCCAGCGAAGAGTAGTGCTGCTCTACATGGACGCGGTTGCTTCGATGACCGGAGAACAATTGGCGTGTTACGGCAGTCCGTCTCAGAGCGGGCGAGTTCATCCCCTTGGCCAGCCTGTTTTCTCATCGGCAAGAAAATGGAAATCACGGTGCCGGACATGGGCTTGGTGCCGCCGGCTGCGGATCGTTGATGCCTCCTCCATGCTTGGCCACGATGCCACGAACCACCCATAGACCCAGGCCCGTTCCCTTCTCGGGCTTGGTGGTAAAGAAGGGCTCGAAGACTCTCGCGATGGACTCGCTCGGAATGCCGCTTCCGGTATCCGCGATGGTGAGGCGCGCTCCCATCTGCGCGAGATTCTTCCAGTCCCGCGATGGACGCACGCAGACCATGAGACGGCCGCCATTCACCGAGGCTTCGACGGCGTTCAGCAGCAGGTTGTCGATGACCTGGCGAATCTCATCGGCAAACCCGATCGATACTTGTGCCCGGCGTAAGCTTCTTCGTCACCACGATGCCGGCGTGCCGAATCTTCTCGCTGAAAACCTGCAGTGACTCCTCGGTCAGCGCGGCCAGATCCACAAGTTGCTGGGTTGAACCTTCGCGATAGTACGACAGGCTCTGCTTCACGATGCGCGCCACTCGCTGTAATTCGCTTCCGGCGGTGTTCACCAGATACTGCGAATGTTCGTCCAGCGTGGTTGTGCCTTGAGCAGAGTAAAGTGCATTAATCACCGACGACAGCGGATTGTTGATTTCATGCGCGAGCGAAGCCGCAAGCTGTCCGGCCGCCGCCAATCTTTCTACCTTGTGCAGATGCTCCTCAGTGCGCTTCAGTTCCGTCACATCCATTACGGAGGCGATCCAGCCGACAATCTGATTGGAGCCATGGGTATCGGGCGTCCACACCACGTGAACATGACGCGAACCGGAGCGGTAGGGCAAAAGCGTCTCGTATTCCACTCGCTGGCCCCTCATGACACGGTCCACGTGCGGAATGATCTCCTGCAAGGCTTCGGCTCCCATGACGTCGATCATCGGGCGACCGACGATCTGATCCAGAGGAACTCCGACGATTTCGGCGTAGGCGGGATTGGCAGCGAGATATCGCATATCGCTGCTGCAACGGACCAGGCCTACCGGGGCGGTGTCCAGGAAGCGCCGGAATTGCGCCGAGGCGTCGCGCAGAGCATCTTCCGCCCGCTGCTTCTCCGTGATGTCGATTGACTTGCCGCCAATCAACTTCTTGCCATCAGAATCGATGACGGGAAACTTGACGGTAAGCCAGGTATGAAACCCATCGTCCTCGTACGTCTGTTCGATGAATTCCCGCGGCTGATTGTCACGCAGAATGGTCAGATCGTTTTCGCGAAATTGCTGTGCCGTTGCTTTCGGAAAGATGTCAAAGTCGGTTTTGCCGACGAAATCAGATGCGAAGCGGGCCTTGTTCGTCCGATTTGCATAAACATATGTGCCGAATTCATCTTTCAGATACTCCGCACCGGGACTGTTGTCGAGAAACGTCTCAAAGAGTACCCGGGTGCGCCGCAGCTTGACTCCGGGAGCGACGGCTCCATTCGCCGCCCACCACCATGACAGCGCCGAAGATCAGGTAGACGACGGTGGCGATAAGATTGGCGGGGTGCTCCCAAACGGCAAATGAGTGGCGAGGAGCAACAAACCAGTAGCTGACTCCGAGCAAGCCCAGGATTACCGACAGAGCCGAAGGTCCTAAGCCGACGTACGCCGCTAACAGCGCGACGGTTGGGAACATGGTGATGAAGGGGGTGTAGTTGCCGAGGTAGGGATCCAGCACCTCGCGCAGAAACAAAGCCACTGCCGTGACAATTACGGCTAAGCCGTAACGAAACAGCATAGACTTCGAGAACTGCGTCCATCGCGAAGCGCGCGTGTCCATCCTTCGGCCCCCAGGACAGTGATGTCTCTGCAGCAGGTATGAAGACAGCGATTTGACTCAACAGATGTTGGCAAGAACTATAGCAAACAGGCCACCTTGATACTGGAAAATTACGGGGATAGGCAAACTGGAAAATGGGATGGGCAAGTTCCATCCAGCCGAGCCTTGCAATCGAAGGCGTCCCAACCCGGAACTGTGGTACAAAGTTCTCATCTTTATGAAGTCGTGCCTGCCGCATTTGGGCGGACAATCGCTCTGTACGATGTCATGATCGCGCCTTCCGGCTACAGCGCCGCCGCGGCACCCGCGACACTCGGTATGACTGCCAAGGATGGTTATGCAAAAGCAAAGGGCTGTACGAAGTCTGTTTTTGGCCGTGCTGGCGATGGCGTCCGTCGGACCGCTAATGCTGGCTCGGACCGCCTACGCCGTTCCCAACGGCTCCATCCAATACCAGCCTTACGAGTCGCAGAATCCAGCCTTCGGGCTGTTCAAGCCGGCGAACTGGCGCGTGCGCTCTGAGGCGACAGCCGACGCGATGACGATCTCCGTCAGCAATCCAGCGGGGACATCGGTGGTGCAGACCCAGTTCCTCGCTAACAGCATGCACGCTGACGCGCTGGCCACGCTGGGAGCACAGGTGAAGAAGGCGAAGGCGCAATATCCCACTCTGCAGCTCTCCGAGGTAGTGGCGTGCAAGAACCGCAGCTGCGTCACCGCAACTGAGACCTACGTTTCCGGCGGGTCGGCGGTGAAATCGAAGTTCTACATCCAGTCGGACCCGCGGCAGATCGTTATCCGCAGCTTCCGCGCGCCCGAGAATAGCTATGACAATGAGCGCATCATGCTGCTGGAGATCATGTCGAACATACGGTTGGGCCGGCCAAGTAACGCGCCGATTCCGGTGAAAACACCTTCGCCAGAGGACCAGGCGCCGCCGGTCGAGGAGCCGCTGGTCAGTCAGCAGGCGCCCGACGGCTCGGCTTCGCTCGACGTACCGGCGAACTGGAATGTGCAGGCCAACAATGGCAACGTTACCGCGGCTGACTCCGCAACCGGCGTAGGCGTCGTCTTCACCAACTTTCAGGTGATGCCCAACGGAGATGTGCGCGGTGGCGAGCCGGGCGTAATCGTCTCGCCATACCAGTCCTCGGCGTCATTCATCATGCCGATCTTCAACCGGTGGGGTTATCGCGACGCCAGGATCCTGAACAGCACGCCGAACAGGCAAATCATGGGACATTGCCCTGGTGGTTTCGGCGGGCGGTGCGACGCCACCGACTTCACGATGAGTTGGGTTTCGCCGCAAGGCGTGCCGTGCATCGGCGGGTTTACCGTGATCAACGGACCGCAGAACGCCGGCGGCCGGTGGAGCAGTACGGTTTCAGGCGCGTGGGCGCCGGCAAACAGCTATCGCCGATACGTGCCGATGCTGTCGCAAATCACGAACACCTTCGCGGCCAATGGCCGTTATTCGGGATACTACGCGCGCAATAGCATGGCCAACACAGCGTTCTTCCAGCAGGGCTCGCACGGCATGTACGGCTACGGCGGCGCGTCAGCGGCCCAGCAGAACTTGTACGCGCAACAAAGGATGCGCGACAACTCCAACTCGCGGTGGGACGATTCGCAGCGCGGAAACGTGAACTGGATCACACAGATGGAAGGTGGCACGGTGTATCACGGCGGCGCGTACGGCGCACGAGGCCCTCACGGTGGCTATGCCGGCATGCCGTACGACTATGTTCAGTTCAACGGAGGCCGCTCTCACTACTCATCTGAGACGATGCGCGAGTTCAACAACCTTGAGATGCAGCAGATGTTGGCGCACTGACGATGAGATGTGCCCCAGGTTCACGTCCTTCATTGGGACGTTAACCTGGGTTACTCTTCGTCTTTCTGCAGCCTCGAGATCACGCCCATATCCTCCAGAGTAGTGGTGTCGCCTTTCACTTCGCCGCTCGAGGCCAATTCACGCAGCAGTCGCCGCATGATCTTGCCTGAGCGAGTCTTCGGCAGCTGGTCGGTGAAGCGAATGTCATCCGGCTTTGCCATCGAGCCAATCTCTTTGGCTACCCAGGCGCGCAACTCTTCCTTCAACTCCGGCGACGGATCGTGCCCCATCTCCAGCGTGACGAAGGCGGCAACGGCTTGCCCCTTGGTCTCGTCGGGACGTCCGACGACGGCGGCTTCGGCGACCTTGGGATGCGCCACCAGCGCCGACTCAATCTCCATCGTGCTAAGGCGGTGTCCCGAAACGTTAAGCACGTCGTCGACGCGGCCCATGATCCAGAAATACCCATCGGCATCTTCACGTGCGCCGTCGCCGGTGAAGTACATCCCCGGAATATCGGTCCAGTACTGGCGAACATACCGCTCCGGATCGCCGTAGACGGTGCGCAGCATGGAAGGCCACGGCTTCTTGATCACGAGGTATCCACCGGAGCCGAGCGGCACGCGCTCGCCCGTGCGCGTTACAACTTCCGCCTGAATCCCCGGCAGAGGACGCGTCGCCGATCCCGGCTTCGTCGCTATTGCTCCCGGTACGGGCGAGATCATGATGGCGCCCGTCTCGGTCTGCCACCAGGTATCGACGATGGGACAGCGGTTGCCGCCGATGACTTCGCGATACCACATCCAAGCCTCGGGATTGATCGGCTCGCCTACTGTGCCCAGCAGACGAAGGCTGCTGAGGTCATGCTTCTTCGGCCACTCGTCGCCCCACTTAATGAAGGTGCGGATTGCCGTCGGTGCAGTGTAAAGAATGTTGACCTTGTGTTTTTCGATGATCGCCCAGAAGCGGTCGAAGGCCGGATAGTTCGGTGCGCCTTCATACATCACGCAGGTGGCGCCGTTCTGCAGCGGCCCGTAGACGATGTAGCTGTGGCCCGTCACCCAGCCGATGTCGGCGGTACACCAAAAGGTATCGTCATCTTTCAGGTCGAAGACCCACTTCGTCGTGATGTAGGTCCCGACCGAGTAGCCGCCGGTGGTGTGTACAATCCCCTTCGGCTTGCCGGTCGTACCTGAGGTGTAGAGGATGTACAGCGGGTGCTCGGAGTCGAGCTGTTCCGCCGGACAGTTGTCGCTGGCCTTCTCCATCAACTCATGCCACCAGTGGTCGCGGCCTTCCTGCCACGCGACTTCGGTCCCGGTGCGCTTCAACACCACGCTATGCTTCACTGTAGGACAACGCTCGAGAGCCTCGTCCACAGCTGGTTTCAGCTTGACCTCACTGCCGCGGCGGTAGGATCCATCCTGCGTAATGACAGCGACGGCTTCCTGGTCGGTGATGCGATCCACCAGCGCGTTCGCGGAAAAGCCGCCGAAGATGACCGAGTGCACTGCGCCGATGCGCGCACAGGCCAGCATCGCCACCGGCAGCTCGGGACACATGCCCATGTAGATGGCCACGCGATCTCCAGACTTGATCCCGAGCGACTTCAGCACGTTCGCAAACTTGCAAACCTCGGTTAGCAGTTGCTGATAGGTGTAGGTGCGCACCTCGCCCGGCTCGCCTTCCCAGATGATCGCGGCTTTATTCTTGCGCCAGGTCTGCACATGGCGGTCGAGGCAGTTGTACGACAGATTGATCTTGCCGCCCAGGAACCACTTTGCCCACGGACAATCCCACTCCAGCACTTTATTCCACGGCTCGAACCAATGCAGTTCGCGCGCGATGTCAGCCCAGAAGCCTTCGGGATCAGCAGCAGCCCGGGCGCACAGCTTGTCATACTCTTCCTTGCTGTGAATGTGAGCGTTTTTGCTGAATTCGGGCGGAGGCGGAAAGGACCGCTTTTCCGTGAGAATCGAGTCGATGTTTGGGCCGGGAACCTGCTGGGTACTGGACATTGAGAATGCCTCCGATCAGTAGCTGGTGTCGTGGTGTTGTGCAATTCTATTGCGAAAAACGAAATTCCGGTACCGCGAGTTGCAATGTTACGGTCGGGTTACAAAGCTCGGTTCGAACGGTGGATACGTCTCCTGCCGCAGAATCCACTGCTTTCCCGCCCCATGAACACTCGTTGCAACTCTTAAGACCGGGGCGCACAGCCTTGGAGCGCTGATCATTTTATTTACGCCTGCTTGGGACGGCGCGCTATGCACTCGGAAACGAGTGCCACCACCGCCAACACCGCGGCCGTGTAAAACGCCATCTGGTAGTTCTTGTACTTGTCGAACAACACGCCACCGATGCGTGGGCCAATAACTCCGGCGACGCCCCATGCGGTAAATAGCATTCCGTAGTTCATTCCGGCATTCTTCGCGCCAAAGAAGTCTGCTGTCGCCGCGGCGTTCACCGAGAGCTGCGTGCCATAGCACCAGTAGACAACGAACACAGCAACATAGAGCCCTGTAACATTGCCACCCACGGCGTAGAGGATCGGCATCGAAATCGCCGAAATCGCGATCATCAGCCGAAGCACGTTTAAACGGCCAAGAGCGTCGGACATCCAGCCCGAGAGAATTCGGCCCGAGGCATTGCCCACCGCTCCGATCACCAGAGTCAACGTGGCCAAGGCTGCGCTCGAGATATGTACGCTCTTGGCGAATGGAACTAATTGGCTGATCACCATTAAGCCGGCCGAAGTACCCAGCGCGTAAGCGATCCACATGAAGTAAAACGTTGGAGTCTTCAGCACTTCACTGGGAGTGAACTCGATCGTGGTCGCGGCAGATTTCGAGGTGGCAGCGGCGGGCGCCCATCCTTCAGGCTTATAACCGGCAGGGGGATTCTTCAGCAGCAACGCACCGATCACGGTCATTACCAGGAAGATTCCGCCCAGAATCTTAAAGGTGGTGTGGACCCCATAGTTCGGAATGAGAACCAGATTGGCGAGCGGTCCGAACAACGCCGACCCCGCTCCGTATCCGCCCACTGCCAGTCCGATGGCCAGACCACGCTTGTCGGGAAACCACTTGGCCATGACTGGAATCGGGGTGGAGTAGCCGAAGCCATTGCCCAATCCGCCGATCACGCCGAAGCAGATGAACAGGTACGTCAGGCTGTTGGTGAATGCACACAGATAAAACCCCAGACTCACCAGGACTGCGCCCGTGAGTGAAACCCAGAAAGGCCCGAACTTATCTTGCAAGCGTCCAGCGACGATGAAACTGAGAGCGAACACGACCACCGCGATCGTAAAAACCATGGAAGTTTGCGCACGCTTCCAGCCGAACTCCTTTTCCAGAGGCGCCACGAACACGCTCCACGCATAGAGCGTGCCGAGAGCAATGTTCATCATCAGTCCGCCGACAACCCGCCACCAGCGATTTAAGCCGGTGCTCCCGATTTCGATTGATCCAGCTGCTGCCGCCATAGTGTTTCTCCTTAGCTTCTCCAGCTTCAACCTGAGCGGTGCTTTGTGTTTAACCGAGTAAGGAATTCAGGGCCGGGATGATCAAGCTCTTGCCGGGCGACGACGCAAGGAGTTGCAACAGCCCATACGTCCCGCACGGCCCATTGGAAATCCTCCACCGTCCTTCGTTGCCAACCATCCTCGCCTGGCCTGGGCCGGACCGGGCTGCGCAAGACCATAGGCGGGAAGCGTTGTGGGGTAGAGGAGAGTGGTCAAATCTTCCTCCTGCCGGGTGCTTGCGCGAATCAGAATTTGGGATTCCGATTCCTTGGCCTTGAATGTTCAAGACCGTGCCCGACAGGACGAAGTTTATAAGACCGTCGCTTCCCGCCTTATTGAGCCGTTGTTGGGGGATTCTCCTTTGCGGTACGGACTATGGTCTGTGACCTCAGATACCAGCGCGTGTGACTTATATCACCAATCACTTATTCATGCTGAAAATCGAGAACCGCGTGATCCGCCGTAACCCAACGAAACTACACACCTGCCGGCGTCACCGGCCGTGAGGCTGTGAACCCAACGTTACTCCTACTTATAGGGGATGTGCAAAAACGGGAAAGTGCGCGCATACTTAATTACGTCGGAGGACACGTGGGATCACCTTACGGCTTTGAGCTGGTTGAGAATTGCCTGATCTGCAAATTGAGGAGCGACAGTTTCTTCTGCTCCCTTCCCAAGGCAGCTCTGGAAGCTTTCGACAAAATGAAATATTCGGCCTCATATCCTGCGGGAGCGGTCCTCTTTGTGGAGGGCCAGTCGCCACGCGGGATTTACATGCTGTGCAAAGGTCGCGTGAAGCTGTCTACGACCTCGGCCGAAGGGAAAACTCTTATTCTGAAAATCGCCCAACCGGGCGAAGTTCTGGGCATGCACGCCACGGTTTCGGGCACGCCGTATGAAATCACCGCGGAAACCGGCCAGCCCTGTCAGCTGAATTTCGTCAAGCGCGAAGACTTCCTGAACTTTCTGCAGAAGCATGGAGACGCCTGTCTAAAGGCCGCGCAACACTTGAGCAAGGATTGCCAAAGCGCCTACCAGCAGATTCGCAGCCTGGGCTTGTCGCACTCTGCGCCCGAGCGACTGGCGCGCCTGCTGCTGGAATGGACCGCCACTACCCGCGATCAGGTTGAACCCAAGGTAAAGCTGGCGCTCACCCACGAAGAGATCGCGCAAATCATCGGCACCTCACGCGAGACTGTGACCCGTGTCCTTGCGGACTTCCGCAAGCGTCAGATAGCCGTGCTGAAGGGATCGACGCTCACCATTCGGAACAAATCGATACTGGAAAAACTGGTTGGCGCTTAGTCCGGCGTAGTAACGCTTTCAAACGGCACACAAGATGTGCCGTTTTTCTTTCTCTGAAAAATGTCGCCCTCGTAACCTGCTGCATGGCAACCTGCTCCGCGGCTGACGCTTCTCTCCTAGAGAGTGTTTCTAACGCTCCCAGGAAGGTTGTCTGCATGAATTCACCGCGCAAAATTCTTCTCATCGATAGCGCATCCGACCGTAAAGCGAGAATCAAAGCACTTGCCGATCACGGCTACAGCGTGTTCCCCGCCCTCAGGATGGACGAAGCCAAGACCCGCTGCACTCGCGGAGGATATGATTTGGTCGTGGTACATGCCGAAGGCGAGCAACAGGCGCGGGCGCTGGAGTTCTGTGACCACATCCGCCAACAGTGTCCGCAACAACTTCTGCTGCTGTCCGGCGGGACCAGCGATCGCGACTACGCTGTGTCAGCCGATTTACAACCGTTGCTCCAGCGGGTCGACGCCCTGCTGCAGGAGAACACCAAAGCGTCGGACCTGGCCAATGCGGCGTAACCGTCGGCTACTGAACCCGGAAGGTTGCGGCATTGGGAAGCTGTTTGCGATGGGTTGTGATGATCTCGCGAGTCTGGCGTACTAATTCCGGCAGGCGCAGCTGCGCATTGCGGGAAAGCCGGTTGCTCATCTCAAACGACCAGCCAGCCAAAGTCACGCAGATCGCCTGCGGAGCTTCACCGTAAAGTTGCTCCGCGGCAGACACCAATGACTCGGGATCCAAGTGGTGTGCCGATGCCACGGGCGCGTTGGCAGGCGAAATGTGTTTGCACTGTACCGTTCCGGGCTCTTCCCCACAAGAAGCGTCTAGAAAGATGACTAGCTCGCTACCGGAGATGTCGTCCGCCATCTCCGGTAACAACTGTTGGCAGGCGATGATCCCTATTTCCGGATCGTCATGAAATTGCCGTTCCAACTCGCGCGCCGCATGCAAACCGGCGGCATCGTCTCCGCGCAAGATGTTTCCATAGGCAATAATCAGGATCCCAGACACGTCGGCTCTCCCAGGAGTTTCATGGAGCAGGTTGAAGTTTTGCTTAGGCTCAGCTTCGGTACATGAATAACGCTTCTCGCAAACTCCGGATGTGCCGTGCCTCACGTTGCAGCGTGATGGCAAGATCGTTCAAACCCTCTGCCTGACTGATTGACTTCCAGAATCACTCTTGGCGCAGGAACGAAGGGACCGACGGCGGCGCATTGGTGGGCGCCGTTGGGATCGCTCTACTCCGGTACAAGTTTCATGTTTCCAGTTCCGCCAGCTCGCCCATCTGCTTCAGATATTCGAAGGTACGCAGTGCTTCCTGCTCATCGAGCAGGCTGATGGCAAAACCGACGTGCACGACGGCATAGTCGCCGACCACGGCCTCGGGAACATAGGCTAGACTGACTTCTTTCACAATGCCGCCAAAGCTCACGCGTGCCGTGCGCGCAAAGTCCTCACCTTCAATACTCAAGATTTTTCCCGGAACCGCCAGGCACATAGCCAGCCTCCGTCCAGCCCTGGATTGGGGGCATGGAGCTTGCCTTTATCTTAAGCCGGAGTATCACATGTGTCTGTGACATCTGAACATCGGGTCCGTTTGCGGCATCACCGTGCCAAGCCGCCGCTGGCCTCACACTAGGAAGTGCGGGCATTGTTGTGCGCGGCCTCCGAAGGCGGGTTTGTCGACCAGCGGAGCCATCAGGCATAATTTCGGCCTCGCCTGATCGAGCGCTCGATATTCCGGGCAGCGCGCCGGGTCACGGGAAAGGAGTTGTATTGCAGTCTGGTGGTGTACTGCGCCTGCACGCGTTCGATTACCTGCTGTGGATCGCCGCTCCTTGCCTGCAAGGCCTGGTGCTTTTCTTCCTGCGCAAGCGTGGTCTGTCGATCCAGTTCCCCATCTTCTACAAGTACATCGCCTTTCAAATCGCGACCGATCTGTTGCTCCTGATCGTCCAGCCCAATTCGTACTGGCTTTACTACTATTCTTACTGGACCATCACCGCCGTCAGCGTACTGTTTACGTTCGCATTGATTGACGAGTTATTTCGTGTGGCCTTTCGTGACTTCAGCGCGCTCCGCAATCTGGGTTCAAGCATTTTCCGCTGGGGAGCCTCGCTGTTGCTCCTGGTTGTGCTTGCGACGACCCTCAGCTTTCCCCGCGACCAAAGGATCGGCGACCTGAGCAGTCTGATCGTTGCCAGCGACCGCGGCGCCCGCGGCATGATCTGCCTGCTTGCCCTGCTGCTGTTGCTGGGAGCGCGATACCTGCGAATTCCGGCCGGCAGCTGCCTGTTCGGAATAGCCTTGGGGTTCCTTACGTACACGTTTTTTAAAGTGATCGTTGACAGTGCCATCCTGCAGCGCGTCTCCTCCGATCACGCCTTCTCCACAGTCAATAGCCTTGTCTATCTATCGTCGTGCGGGCTGTGGATTGTTTATGCAAAATATGGAGCACTTTTGCCTGAACACGTCCTGCGGGACGAGCCGACCATGCCGGAAGGACGCGCGGCGGCCGGACAGCCTCTCCTCGAGGTGATCAATTCCATAGTGGAGCAATCCATGCGGAAGTGGCAGAAAACGCAGTGACGACGCGGCAATTCCGCTTTCAACCTCTATAATCAATTTTTCCCCATCTTCCCAACAGGAACGACTGTGGCACTTGACGAAAAGATTTACCAGCTACGTAAAGACAAGCTGAAGCAGATTGAGGCGCTGGGGCAACTGGCGTATCCCTATCGTTACGAAACGACGCACACCATCCCGCAAATCGTCGAGGAGTTCTCGCCGAGAACGGCGCCGGAGTTGGAGTCCCCTCGCGTCGGAAGTCAGCGTCGCCGGACGCCTGATGTCGATTCGCGTGCAGGGTAAGGCCGGCTTTGCGAATCTGCAGCAGGGCGGCAAGCGCCTGCAGATCTACGTGCGCCTGGACGCCGTCGGCGAAAAAGCATTTCAGCTCTACAAGCTGCTCGACATCGGCGACTACATCGGCGTGAAGGGATATCTCTTCCGCACCCGCACCAACGAGTTGACAGTGCACGTGGAGGAACTGACCTTCCTGGTGAAGGACCTGCTTCCCTTGCCCGAGAAGTGGCACGGTCTGCAGGATGTCGAGACCCGCTATCGGCGGCGCTATGTCGATCTCACGATGAATCCCGACGTGCGCGAGGTCTTCCTGAAGCGCGCGAAGGTTGTGCAGTCGATGCGGCGATTCCTGGACGATCATGGTTTCGTCGAAGTCGAAACGCCGATGATGCACGCCATCGCCGGTGGCGCCGTGGCCAAGCCGTTCACGACACACCACAATGCGCTCGACATCGATCTCTACCTGCGCATTGCGCCCGAACTGTACCTGAAGCGGCTGGTGGTGGGCGGCATGGACCGGGTGTACGAGATCAATCGCAACTTCCGCAATGAAGGCATCTCGACCCAGCACAATCCGGAGTTCACCATGCTGGAGTTCTACATGGCTTACGCGGATTATCGCGACATGATGGACTTCACCGCCGAGATGCTGGCGCAGATTGCGCGCGACGTGAACGGCACGACGGTTACGCACTTCAACGGACACGAGATCGATTTCGCGCAATGTTCAGCGGCTCTCGATGCGCGAGGCCATCATCAAGTTCTGGCCGGAGAATGCCGGTGAGAAGCCGGTGATGGAGGACTTCTCCAGCACGGAGCAGATTGCGGCCATGGTGCATCGCTACAACGCTGGCAATGCGCACATCCCGTACGATCCGGCCGCTCCGAACGGCAAGACCATCGCGGAGATCTTCGAGTTTGTCGCCGAGCCGCACCTGATTCAGCCGACGTTCATCTATGACTTCCCGCTGGCGATCTCGCCGCTGTCGAAGAACAAGCGCGAGCCCGAGGAGAATGCCGACTGGGTGGAGCGCTTTGAGATCTTCGTCGGCGGCCTGGAGATCGGCAACGCCTTCAGCGAGCTGAACGATCCGGAGGAGCAGCGTCGGCGCTTCGAGGGGCAACTGAGCGAGCGCGCTCGCGGCGACGAGGAAGCTCACCAGATGGATGAGGATTACATCCGGGCGCTGTCGTACGGGCTGCCGCCGACCGCCGGCGAAGGTGTCGGCATCGATCGACTGACCATGCTGCTCACCGATTCGCGGTCGATCCGCGACGTGATTCTCTTTCCGCTGTTGCGACCGTTGAAGCGCGAGGAGGAGGAAGAAGTGGAGCAGACAGACGGGGCAGAAGAGGCGGGGAGATAAAGTAGCCGAAGTCAGAGCCGCCAGACGCTCAAGATGCGGCACGATGAGTGCTATCGCCTGTTCTCCAGCTAGGGGTACTCTCCCTCACATGCTCATGCAATCGTTTCTGAAGCAACGGTTTGGAAGACCAAGCTGCTAGACGTAAAGCACGCATTGCTGGCTAGTTCTATGCACAGACTGAATCCTTTGGTAGTGGGTTCTAGGCTATCGGCTTCGCTGTTTTCAACCGCAGTCGTTTTAGCCTACGCAGCATTGTGCGCAGGCCAGTCTTATAGCAAAGCCAGGGAATCTCCGCCGTCACATAAGCCTCTAACCGAGCAACAAATCCCCTCTGCAGTGTCAGGTTCCACTTTCATCGTTGAGGCACGCAACTCTTCAGGTGAACTTGTCGGCACTGGACCGGGGGTATCCGTCGCCCGCTGGGTTGGCCCTTGGCGCGAAGGCATCGGCGGCATGATCAAGTACCCCGATTCCCTCTGGATCGTTTGTGACCAACGAGTCGTAACGCCGGTAGACAAATTCGTCCTGCCGTACTCGATCAGCTTGCGGCAGGGACAAAGTGTTTACAAGGTTGGGAGGGTGTTGAGGAGCGCACAAGGTGTCGCGTTTCTGGAAGTCTCCTCTGGTTCCGATATGCCACAAACGGCCCCGGCGTTGGTCAGGGATTCGCCCCTTCTAAAGGGGGAACGCGTCTTTTTTGTCAGCACTGACGAAAGTACGAAGGGCAAAGTGGTGAATCTTGATCCAGGGGACGGAACGATCCTACTGAAGATCGATCGTAGGTCGCCCGTCATAGCAGGCGGAGCCGCGATCTTCGACCGGTTGGGACGGCTTTCGGGGATCGCCGGCGATGCAGCAGCACCGGGCCGCAAGCTGACCGTCCCGGCGGTGTGCTCCGAGATGGTTGACGTGTTCACTCCTATGCCGGACCCGTATCGTTTCTGGCCAGGAACGGAGTCCTTTGTTGGTGGTTGCGCGGGAGCCCTGCCGCCCGTCGCCTGGGCCCGGCTGCATTGGCACTGGCTCACCATCTGTGGCGAGGACATGAGAATGGGATTGCAGGTGTCGATGGATGGCGCTGTTGTCTACAGTGGTGAGTTGGCCATCTGTAAACGGCCCGAGCCGTCGAGTACGGCCGCAGTGGCCCAGTTGAGTTTTGCCGTCAACGGAGGCTATTCGTTTCGAGGCAAAGCCTCGGACAGCGCAGAGGCCTTGCATTGCGTGATCTGGCAGGCGACTTCAGGTACCGATGACCTCGGCCTGGGTATCTCGTTCTCCAACGACCGACGAGCGTATCTGATCTCAAAACACACCGTTAGGCCGGGTAAAGAGACGGTGTCGGAGATCGATCGCGGCATTGTCGTGCGAACATATCCGATCTCGCCGCATTAGCCTATGCGGAGCGCTCGACGATGAACCGGGTATCGACCAACGTGTCAGGCGTTAGACCACCGCAGCCCGAGGATTGAAGCCAGATGACTGTTGTAACATCCCCATATCACGAGTAGCTCATGGGTAAAGCGACCAAGCTCGGTTCTGGTATTGGATGTGCGCTCGCCGCTCTTGGCCCACTGACCGCGGTGGTTCTGTATCCACAAGCCAAATGGCTGTTCGCATTGGTGCTCGTTGGAATTGCAGTCTTAGTGTTGAACCATCTGCTCGCGAAAGACCCCTCTCCAGCGACATTGGCTGACCAAATCGAGTCCTTCCTTAACGGCTGGGAGACCGGTGGCTGGGATGTGGATGACTTCGAGCATCAACACATTTCGAACCCGCAACTCCGCGCCTTTTGGCGCAAGAGCATGGAAGTCGGCGGTCAGCCCGAAGACTGGGCTCGACTGGACGAGGAGAAGAAGAATCAGTTGCGCGAGCTAGTGCAGAGCTTGCGGAACTGGACAACGGAAGGATAGCTGTAGTGAAATCGCGATTGCACTCGTTAACCTCCGGTGAAGGCTTATAAGGTCTTTTCATGAGTCACCTGTTCCGATGTGCGAGTGTTGCCCTCGTGCTGATTCTCGCCAGTTGCACCAGCGACAAGTCGGCATCGACCTCATACAAGTATCTTCGCCAAACTGGAGGAGAACAAGCGAGGGACTGCGGATACGTTCGCCTCGGTGAGGCTGCGTCGGACACCAACCAGTGCGTCGTTGCCTCATACAAAAGCCGACAGCCATTTGTCGCACGATATGACGTGCAGGGAGTTGACTCAAGGGCTGTATTTGGCTTGGCCGGAGATGGCACGGACAAAGGCATCAGCGTCAGGTATGACAGCGAGGGCTGGGAACAACCCCGGAGACGAGGGGCATTGCTGGCTGAAGGCAACCACGTGCTTCTTACTCGATGTCCAACACCGGTTACTTTTCAAACGACCACTTCGGGTTATCTCGTTTGCTATGACTAGCGGTCCGCTCACGCCAATAACTGGCGTAACATCGCCATAGCGCAAGTTATGTTTGGCTCGGACGCGTAACAGCTCCGCGCGTTTTCGAAGCGCGCGGCTGCGACGATCACCGCTTCGCGAAGACTTTGCTCACGGCATTCCGCCCGTCCCGCGTTGCGGGACGGCTCAGCTCAGCCGAGTACGAAGTCCTGGGGGTCCTTGTATAAGGTCGTATGTCCCGGAAGGCACTCCGCACTCGAGCATAAACCGCAGGTCCCATTCGCAGCGAATTTCTGTGGCGGCGTCATCAATTCCTGCTCGAACGTCAAACATCCTCTGCGGCTTCAGTTCATGCTCGAAAATTCTCTCCCAAGACGAGATAAACAGCAGATCCCTCGTCGGGCTGAAGTCCTCCTCGTGATGACAACAGTCCTAGGAAGGTGCTGGGCATACCCGGGAGATGGGTGACAATTCAATGCGCCACCGGAACTGAAGCCTCGCTGCTTTGCTAAATGCCAACCGCCGCTCCAACAAAAATGCCCCTCTTTCGAGGGGCGGAAGTCTTGCAAGAAGAGAGGGGATTGAGATACGACGTAAATTCGTTTACTTGGCCAGCAGCTCGCGCATGCGGAGCCGCGCCTGGTGCAGACCATCAATCGAGGACTGCAGCGAAATTCCCAGCAAGCTTGCGATGCGAGTGTGGTCATACCGCTCCACATCGTGCATCAGAAAAATCATCTTTTCCGTGTCCGGCAGCTGGACCACCGCACGCTCCAAGTCGACGCGCATGGTGTTGGTGCGCACGGAGAGAACGCGATCACAAGGCGCGCACTGTAGAGTCAGCGCTCCCAGCGGCATGTATTCGCGAAGAACGCTAATAAGGGCCCGATCGATATCGTTGGCGGTCGGTTCCGCACTCGATGCGAATGCCCGGCAGAAGGTCTGGGTCATGAGCTCTTCGGCTGCCAGCTCATTGTCTGACATCCAGAATGATAAAGAATAAATGCGGTGGCGATTGCGCTCGTAGACCTTGCCATAGCGTTCCGATGTGGAAGTCTCGAGAATGGCTGGTCCGTACTGGGCGATTCCGTTCGTCTTGGCTTCCCTGATGCTGAGAGTCATATCAATCTCCTTCGATTCGGTCGGCGCTGCGCTTGATCTCTTTCAGCGACACCTTAGTACTAAGCAATCGAACTGCCCAAACCTCTGCATCTCCATTCACGAAGCTGGCATCCACCGTAACTGACTGAAAACAAATGGTTAAAAACGAATAATGGAAGGCCTGAATAGCGCGGTCCATCGTCGTTGGAACCGGGCAATGTATCCGCGCGGGGGAACTTAGGTCTCAGCGTGCTGCGATGTGGAATCCGGATGCCACATTGCAATCGACGATTGTGTAAGTTTTGCAAAGCAACCGCTGGAATTGCGCCTTAGTACCTTTCACTTAGTCAAGAGGACAACTCTGAAAATTGCCAGTCTGATTTTTCACAACAAGTGAGTACAATCGAACGTAAAGACGCAAAGCGTCTCAGGCTCCCTAACTCCATGCCAGACCAAAAGATCCTAGTTGTCGACGACGAAACTCCCGTACGAGATGCGGTGTGCTCCATCCTGACTCAGGCCGGTTTTGAATGTCGTCCTGTCACCTCCGGCCGCGACGCTCTCAGCCTGCTTAAGTCCAATGAGAGTATCTCGATTGTGCTCTCCGATCTCATAATGGAGGGCATGGACGGCCTGACCCTGCTATCCAAGATGAAGCAGGACTTCCCGGAGATCCCGGTGGTGATGGTTACGGCGGTCCATGACATCAGCGTTGCTTTGGCCGCCATCCGTAATGGAGCCTATGACTACCTGCTGAAACCATTCGAGAAGGAACAGCTGCTGGCCATGGTCCGGCGCGCCCTGGAGACACGCCGGCTACGCGTGGAAAACGTAGCCTATCAGACCAAGCTTGAGTCCCTGGTCTCGGCGCGTACCGAGATGCTGCGGAAGGCCCTCGCCGACCTCGAGCGTTCGTACGACATCACGCTGGAGGCGCTGGGAGACGCGCTCGACTTAAAGGATGCGGAGACCGAAGGCCACTCCCGTCGCGTGACGGCCTTCACGATTGCGATTGCGCGCGCCATGGAGTTGCCGCAGGAGCGGGTTCGCATCATCGCTCGCGGCGCGTTTCTTCACGATGTAGGAAAGATGGCGATTCCCGATGCGATTCTGCGCAAGCCCGGACGCCTGAGCCCCGACGAGCAGTCCATCATGCGCGAGCACGCCTTCCTGGGCTATCAACTGCTGCGCAACATACCGTTCCTGCAGGAAGCTGCAGAAATCGTCTATTCACATCAGGAACGCTATGACGGTAGCGGCTATCCACGCGGACTGCGCGGCGATCAGATTCCGCTGGGAGCCAGGATATTTGCCATCGCTGACACCTTCGACGCTATGACGTCGGACCGGCCCTACCGCGCGGCACAATCCATTCCATCCGGGCGGCGCGAAATCGAGCGCCATGCAGGCCGTCAGTTCGATCCTGAAATTGTGAATGTGTTTCTTTCGGTGCCGGAGCACCTGTGGCAGGAATTGAGGACCGAAATCGAATCTCAGAACGCCAGGCGACACTTCGGACGCTTCACCCGTGCAACGAATTAAAGCTACACCTCTAGCCCGATAATGCGCATCAATTCCAGTCCGTTACTCTTGGTCACGATGCCTTCCCGCAACGTGTAATCGAATTTCATCGTTCCGTTCTCGATTTCATCCTGCAGATGCACGTTATGCAGATGCCCCTCGAGCGAGTTGCCAAGCTCGGTCAGCGAAAGATCATGTGTGCTGATCATGCCGATAGCGCCGCGCTTCAGCAGCGCGTGGACAACTCCTTCCGCCCCGATTCGCCGGTCTTTCGAGTTCGTTCCCTGCAGCAATTCGTCGAGCAGAAACAGCAGCGGCGGACTGCCCCCGGCGAAATCGAAGATGCTGCGTAGCCGCTTGATCTCGGCATAGAAGCGCGAGCTGCCCTCGCGCAGCGAATCGTTGATGCGGATGCTGGCGCCAACCTGCAACGGTGTAAGCACAAACCGGCTTGCCCGTACCGTCCCACCCGCCATTGCCAGGATGACGTTCATGCCTACCGATCGCATCAGGGTACTCTTGCCTGACATGTTCGAGCCGCTCACCAGCAGAGACGCGATCTTGCCCCATGATAGCGACGTCGTTACGAACGCAGGTCGCTGCCGGAATGAGGGGATGGCCAATTTGCTCGGCCGTGAACGATGCCGGCCCTTCTTTGAATTCGGGAAACGGATCGGCGGGATGTTCGTAGCTGTAGGCCGCCAGCGAGAGCAGCGCTTCGATCTCGCCCACCGCAGCCAGCCAGGCTCGCACCGATTTGCCGTGAGCATGCCGCCAACGCTCGGCAGCGAACGCCACCTGGACGGAGTACATCAGCGGTACGTCGATGGCTTTCAGAAACATATTGTGGCGCGAGTTGATGAGATCGACGATGGTGCGTAACTTGGCGATAGCCTGGGAACTGGATACTGCGCTGGAAGACAGTTGCCGCTGCAGCAACTGCAAGCGGCTCCGAGTGAAACGTGTGCGCCTCTACCCGGGCCAGCACTCCTGAGAGCAGGTCGAGATCGTGGAATGCGTGCTCGGTTTCGTCCAGCACCGATTCCATCGGCTTGCGCACGCGGTACTTCAGCAGTCCTTCCACCACCACGAGAACGAGAAACGGAGTCGCGATCCCCCAGTAACCCCAGGCAAACGCCGCGAAGGTGGCCAGGACTGCCAGCACAGGGGCCACCCGCGGTATCCATGAAGACTGAAGCTGGTTGGGAGCTTCCGCCCACTTCACCAGATCGTCAGGATGAACACCCACACCGGCATCTTCACCCAGAACCGCCAGATCTTCACGCAGGTCCAACTCGACACGCAGCTCGGTGACCGACGCCTGCCGAGGCAGCACCTGATCCACCGGCGCCGGGGAGAGCAGCCACGCGGCGAGCGCTTCTTCGCCGATGCGCGTGCGCGCCGTGGATACCAACTGAAAGAGACTGCCGTCGCCGAAAAGATCGAGGTCGCTCGCGTAAACGTGATGCGGATCGTCGAAGCGCACGCCGGTTTCGCCGATGCCGCTCCAGCGATCTTCCATGCGCGCGATTCCATTCTTGTAGAAGGTAACGGCCCGCTGCGCCAAGTCGCGATCGCGAAGCACGCGCGCGTGATAGGCCGCAATCCCAATGAACGCCGCAATGGGCGCCGCCAGCCACCAGGGCGACAGCGTGTGCCGTCCCAATGCCAGCCAGCCGACGAGCAGGGTGAGAATGGCGAGCACCAGGCGCGTGTTTCCCAGTCGGATATGCGTCTTCTCGTGATCGGCAACGCGCAACTCGCGCGCGGCCAGACGACTCACGTATTCTTGCGATGGCGCCACTGCTTAAACTCTAGCAGGTCTGAGTGTCGAGATGGAGCGCGGTCGGAGCCACGCAGGATTGCTCATCGTTGACTTGATCGCTTGGCAAACGTAAGATTCGCTATCACGTGCTCGGAAAACAGATCTCACACTACCTTGTCACGGAAAAACTCGGCGGCGGCGGAATGGGCGTCGTCTACAAGGCCGAAGACACGCGCCTCCACCGTTTCGTCGCGCTTAAATTCCTCCCGGAACAAGTTGCTCGCGATCCCCAGGCGCTCGCCCGTTTCCAGCGCGAAGCGCAGGCCGCCTCTGCCCTGAACCATCCCAACATCTGCACGATCTACGACATCGGCGAGCAGGATGGCGAAGCCTTCATCGCCATGGAGTATCTGGAAGGCACCACGCTGAAGCACCGCATCTCCGACCGGCCGATGGAGCTGGAAACGCTGCTCACGCTCGCCATCGAAATCGCCGACGCGCTCGACACGGCGCACGCCAAGGGGATCGTCCATCGCGACATCAAGCCGGCGAACATCTTCGTCACCGATCGCGGCCATGCCAAGGTACTGGATTTCGGCCTAGCCAAGGTGTTGGACGCCGGTACCGCTCGATTCAGCAGCGCTACTGCCGCCAACACGGTGACTCACAATGAGCAACACCTCACCAGTCCCGGTACCGCGCTTGGCACCGTCGCTTACATGTCGCCCGAGCAAGTGCGCGGCAAGGAACTCGACGCCCGCACCGATCTTTTCTCCCTCGGCGCGGTGCTCTATGAGATGTCGACCGGAGCGCTGCCCTTCCGCGGCGAAACTTCCGGCGTCATCTTCAAGGCGATTCTCGATGCCGCCCCGGTGGCGCCCGTCCGCCTGAATCCCGAGGTTCCGGGCGAGTTGGAGCGCATCATCAACAAGTGTCTGGAGAAAGATCGCGATCTGCGCTACCAGTCGGCTGCCGAGTTGCGCGCCGATCTGAAGCGTCTCGCCCGCGACAGCAGTTCGAAGCACAACTCCGTGATGCAGCCGATGGAAACGGTCGCCGTGGCGACGGCTTCATCGTCCTACGCGACACAACCAAGCAGCGGAAGCCAGCCGGCCGTTGCTCCGCGCCGCACCCTGATTCCGTACGCAATCGTCGCCGCTGTGCTTCTTGTTGCGGGCTTCACCGCCTACCATTTCTGGCCGCGTCCCAATGCTGTCTCGACTCCGGCGACGATAACCAAGATCAGCGAGTGGAATCGCCCGATCGGCAGCCCAATTCTCTCGCCTGACGGACGCACCATCGCGTTCACTTCATCCGTGAATGGATACGACCAGCTCTTCGTGATGTTGACCTCGGGCGGACAGCCTCTGCAGTTAACCAAAGATGAAGGCAACAAACGTCCGCTCGCGTTCTCCGCCGACGGCAATGAGATTCTCTTTGGCCCGAGCATCGGCGATTTCGAAATATGGTCGATCCCAACTCTGGGAGGCTCGCCACGACGCTTGGGAAACGGATCCGTCGTCGCTTCCTCCTCCGATGGACGCTCACTGCTGATCGCTACTTACGATCATCGAATCCTTCGCTCTGATCCCAGCGGCTTGAATACCGAAGTTCTGGCCACGCTGACAGCGCAGGACAACGTCTTCCAGCTTCTGGCATCGCCCGACGGCAAAGGTGTTTACATTTTCTGCGCTGCGCTGGGTAAATTTCTGGTCAAGAAACTTGAATTCGGTTCGCCCAACCCCGTAGTGGCCGGAGAGGTTCCGGGTGCGGTGAGTTTGACCTCCTGGGCACAACCCGGCAAAAGCCTTTACGTCAGCCGCCTGGTGAAAGGCATCGTCAACATCTGGGAATACTCGCTCGCCGATGGTTCGCTGCGACAGATCACATTCGGCCCCGGTCCCGACACCTATCCTCTCGCGGATCCATCCGGAAAAGGACTGTACTTCGTAAACGGGCGCGCCTCGGGAGTCCTGACGCTCTACCGCGCCGCGACCAGGCAAAGTTCTGACCTCGTCAGCGAACTGGCGACTCAGCCACTCATCTCACCTTTGTCCCAGCAAGGTGGCATACATCACCAAACCGGAATCCGGCAAAGAAGAGATGTGGGTTGCCAATATCGACGGCAGCAACCAACCAGGGTCTACAGTTCGAATCGTTACCTCGATACGCTTGGGTGGTCTTCCGACGAAACACAGTTTATTTTTGCCGAGTGGGAAGGAATTCGGTAAGGATGGACGTCTCTACTCGGTCCATACTGATGGAACTCAACTTCGGCAACTACCCTCGCTGCCTGGCCGCTCTGCCTTCGCCGCGTTGTTGCCGGGAACAAACTACCTGTTCCTCACGAACTATAAAGGTATCGACGCGCAAAGCACTCACACCTGGAAACTCGACCTGAACGACCCCAACGCCAAGCCCGAGGAATTGTATACGGGCTGTAACGGCGCGCTGAGCGTCTCAGCCGACGGCAACTACGTCATCGGACCTATCCTTTGGGGCGACCATCCCGGCATGTATCAGTATTCGCTCCGCGACAAGAAGTGCACGCCACTGAAGCCAAACCTGCCCAGCTACTTCGCTGAATACGGACGGGATGGAAAGTCGTTCCTCTTCGAAAGCACTAAGGACGGCCAGACCGCGATCTATCGCCAACCATGGCAAAACGGCGAAGCCAGGGGAGAGCCAAAACCCGCGCTGATCTTTCCTTTCGTTGTACGTGAGGATTTCGCCGGTAACGCTGCAGATATCGCTGACGATCTTTCCGGAATCGTCTACGTCCGTCCCAACGGCCACGACGACCTGTATTTCATGGCCACGCACTAGCTTCCTGCTTCGCCCAAAATTCACCCGACACTAGCTCGATCCATCACCTGGAGGAGTGAAAGCATCCGTTACGTTTGTCTTTAGTATTCCGTTGACTTCTTTTTATTTGATGCTAAATTGCCGCTTGGCCGAATTGCCCTGGGTTGTGTCCAGCACTTAGCAATCTTATCCATATAAGGAGCTCAGCATGAGCAGACGGGGCGTGTTCCTTGCAGTTGCTGTGATTTGTCTCCTTTCCTTTCCTTCGCTAGCCCAAGACCAGACCAACTGGCTGTATAACCTTTCGAATACCTGCTCATTACCTGATCCCATCTGTGGAACCCCCTACGACGGGTTCATCGGCCAGCCAGCCGACGGCAATGCCGATTTCACGCAATTCGGCATTCCATTGACCTATTCGTTTGAAACCGGCTCACCACTGTCATGGGAGTTTAACCAATACGGCTACTTCGCCGACTTTGGTTATGGCGGCTCGTTTATTCTTTCCGGCCCCGATGGCACATTCAATGGCGTCGTAACGTCGGGCCATGGGCAGGACGGAGTGGGTGGCGCCACTGAAGAAGTGAACGTCACGTTCAGCGGCTATTGGACCAGCGGGAAGTACGAAGGAGACTACGCGGCCGGCTTCGCCGAGATCTCCGGCAACTATGACTATCCCGGAAGCCCCGTCACCATCACCCTTCAGATGAGCACCACGCCGGAGCCGAGCAGCCTGGCATTGTTTGGATCAGGACTGCTTGGGCTTGCTGCTGTTCGTCGCTGGCGGAGATGAATCTGTAATTTCTGTTACCCACAAGATTGTCATCACGACGAGGCCTTCAGGCCGAGGAGGGATCTGCTTCTCCGCTTGAATCGGGTGCTACGCGCCGTTTACGACACACGATGGCGCCCTAGGATTCAACCAGAGAATTCGTAAAAATATGGCGGAGAGGGAGGGATTTGAACCCCCGATACCCGTTAAGGTATGGCCGCTTTCGAGGCGGCTCGTTTCAACCACTCACGCACCTCTCCGCGCGCGGTTGCACTGGCCGGAGTTGCCAGCCCATTCAGTTTAACAAAGGTCGGTCAGCAGGTCATGTTTTGCGCTCTCGATCCGCGGCCCTATGACGTGGTTGGAACATTGCGGCGCTCGCGGAAGAAGGTCTGCATCAGGTCCATACAGCGCGCTGCCAGCACACCCGACATCACTTCTACCCGGTGATTCAGCCGAGGGTGATTCAGGATCTGCAGCATGGAGTGAACGGCGCCGGCCTTGGAATCTTCCGCCCCATAGACCAGGCGGCGGATACGCGCGTGCGTCATCGCTCCGGCGCACATGGTGCAGGGCTCGACCGTTACGTAGAGATCGCAATTGAGCAAGCGGTAGTTGCCGATGGTCTGGCCGGCCTCGCGCAGCGCGAGGATTTCCGCGTGGGCCGTCGGATCGTGCGCGCTGATCGGGCGATTGCAGCCGCGTCCGATCACGCGATGCTCATACACCACAACCGCGCCAATCGGCACCTCCCCCAGCGCCAGCGCGCGGCGCGCTTCGCGGAGAGCCTCTTCCATCCATAGTTCGTCTGATTTCGGCATTGGCGGCCAGTCACAATGAGACAAATGAAATATAGCCGACGAACAGCAACGCTACCAAGAACTCGTTTCATGGTCACGGCCCAACCCCGTTGACCGACCGGGCACGTCGAGCATCCAACCTGCGGTATCATCTCAAGTGCTTTCCATTGAAGGCTTCGTCGCAGCCTTGAGGGCGGCGGTGATACGCTGAATGGCTGGGAAGCGCAGCGAAGTCGCACCATTTCACTTACCCGGAGAACTTCCTATGTCATTCCTACGTTCGCGTGGCAGAAATCTTTCCTACCTCACGATCTGTTTTTCCCTGGCGATTTCTGCGGCCCTGCTCGCCTTCAGCTCACGACCCAGCCTTGCGCAGGACAACAAAGCTTCCACATCGACCTCGGGCGGAGGCGACGTCGCTCGCGGCAAGTACATCGTCGAGGATGTTGCCATGTGCGGCACCTGCCACACGCCGCGTAAAGCGAATGGCGCACTGGACCGCAGTCAGTGGCTTGCCGGAGCTCCGGTTCCCTATCTGCCGGCCCAACCCACATCGGATTGGCCCATCCTCGCACCGCGTCTCGCCGGTGCGCCTCCGGCTACCAACGCCGGCATGGTCACTCTGCTGACTACCGCGATATGGACGAACGGCAAACCTCTGCGCGATCCCATGCCGAAGTTTCACATGACGAAAGCCGACGCCGAAGCAGTCGTGGCTTATTTGCGGTCGCTGAGCTTGGGGCAGTAGGCCAAGTCAACGAAGGTGGCCGACGCGTCCCGCTACGCGGAATGACTCGCTGCCACGCTCGCCCTCAGATTCGAGGAACAGGCGCCTAAGCCGCTTGGAGCTCGAAGACCACCGGCACGTCATCGGTCAGAGAATTCAGCTGATGGAACTGAAAGGCAATCTGCCGGGTTTCGTTCCCGCCCAGCCTCAGCATCCGAGCGAGCTGACCACGGCGCCCCACTGCCGCCGAATGGCTGAGCATCGGGGCGGCAGCCTCCACAAACGATGACACCGCTTCCTGCGGTAGCTCCTCGGAAGAGAGTTCCAGCATCATGTCTGGGGTTTGCGCCGAGATGTTGTCGCACGCCTGAGTCATGGCCGGCGACTTGTGCCGGGGCAGGAACTGTATGGTGATGTTGTCGGCGTTTTCCGGGAGAAGGTGAAAGCAGCGCTGCGTGATAGAAATCAACCGCTGGGCGATCCAGCGTTTTTCATGGAGCGGCACATTGCGTGAGTACAGACGAATGTATGGCATCCTGGCCTCCAGCCTGCATTCCGTACATTTTGTAGGATGCACGCCTGCTACCAGAGCCTGTGGGAAAAATCCTACTTTCGAATGAGCAACTTATCGAGCATGGATTCCGGCGCAGAGGTAAATCGAGCGGCAATGGTGCAATATCTTCCACTTTCTGCATGACAGAACTGCCGTCGGCGAATACGGCTCGCGCAGATGTCGGAAGCTTATTCAGCAAAAGCCTTGATTGCCAGCGCCTCGTCGTCCATCACCTCAAAGACGGTGTAGAGCTTGGTAATCTGCAGCAGGTCATGAACCTTCTTGGTCAAGTGCAGGAGGCGTAGTTCGCCGCCCTGCCTGCGAACCGAAGTGAATGCGCTGACCAACTCACCCACGCCCGCGCTATCAATGTAATTGACCTCACCCAAGTTCAGGAGAATGTTTTTCTGCCCTTTGTCGAGCAGGTCCTTCACTGTGTTGCGGAGCGTCGAGCTGCCTTCGCCCAGTTCAATACGCCCGCTCAGATCGACAACTGTAACGTTGTTCATCTGTCGGGTGCTGGCCTTCATACTCACGTTGAATCCTTCTGAGCTCCCGAGGATTGAACCGAGAGCTCGCCTGGCGTTTCGCCAACCTGAAGCTTCCCATATGTCCGATCATTTGTCAGCAAAGATGAGATTATCGGCCAGGCCGCCGGGAGTTCTGAGCCTCAGCGAAGGACCTCTATCGGCCTAAGTTGTGCGGGAAACATTTGGCTGCCCCCAGGGACTCGAACTTGAGGCGTTTACGCGGCGTGAGCGCAGCGGGAGACGCGTGCCGAAATCCTGAGCCTCAGCGAAGGACCTCAATCGGCCTAAATTGTGCGGGGAACATTTGGCTGCCCCCCCCAGGGACTCGAACTTGAGGCGTTTACGCGGCGTGAGCGCAGCGGGAGACGCGTGCCGAAATCCTGAGCCTCAGCGAAGGACCTCAATCGGCCTAAATTGTGCGGGGAAAATTTGGCTGCCCCCCAGGGACTCGAACCCCGATATGACGCTCCAGAGGCGTCTGTCCTGCCATTGAACGAGGGGGCAGCGATTACAGCTTTGTAGATGCGCACGTGACGACCATGCGCTGTAACGATTGTATTTGCTTTGCGAATCGAGCGTCAACCGCGTGCCCGCCGGAACGGCCCACTCCTCGTTTGTCTTGCAAAGCTCTGGCCGCCGCCGATCAACCCTCGCAGCGATTTGAGCGATAGAATAGCCACACTGCTCAAGGTGAAACCATGTCATCGACGCTGGGAAATATCGCTATCGCCACCGACCCAGACCGAAGTCGCGCGCCGGCCGCTCGAGGCCGATCAATGCGCGCTGGTTGTGGTCGACATCCAGGAAAAGCTGCTGCCGCCAATCTTTAACAAAGAGGCGCTGGTAAAGAACTCGCAGCTGCTGATACGGCTGGCGAAGATTCTCGATCTGCCCATCATCGTCGACCACGCAGTACAGCAAAGGTCTGGGCCCAACGGTGCCGGAGATCGCTTCCCTGCTGGAGGGCGTCACCGTCATTCGACAAGACTGGAGTTCAGCTGCTTCGGCAGCGACCAGTTCCGCTCGCGTCTGAAGGCGCTGCCGGGCAATCGCAACACGGTCTTACTCTGTGGCATGGAAGCGCACATCTGCGTGATGCAGACGGCGCTAGGCGCGCTGAATGAAGGCTACCTGGTACACGTCGCATCTGACGCTGTGGGATCGCGCGCGGAGTGGAACTGGAAGATCGGCCTGGAGCGGATGAAGTCCGCCGGAGCGGTAATCTCGTCCACCGAGATGATGATGTATGAGCTGCTGCGCTGCTCGGGCACAGCCGCAGTTCAAGGAATTGCTGCAGTATTTGAAGTGACGCCAACGGGGGATCAACCAGACCGCACCCACATCGTGGCCTTCCACCGATTCCTGATTGCTTTGTCATCCGATTCCTGATTGCTTTGTCATCCTGAGCGAAGAGAGGACGCGCAGCGTCCGAACGCAGCCGAAGGACCTGCTGTCGGCAGGCGGTGGAGACACTGCGCACCAACAGTAGGTCCCTTCGCTCCGGTCGGGACGACAACGCACCGAGACTCGCAGGACAGATGGATCACACAACCGCCTTTTGGCCTGTGTGGGAGTGAAGGCGATTACGCCTGCAACGAGGCTAGCGGAACGTAATTCTGCGCCGCCCGCGGACGCCGGATCCCCGCATGTTTCGGCAGCATCCCGCGATACATCGCGATCTCATCGCACGCGTTCACCCGCGGACACTTCACGCAATCCTTCAGCGCCTTGTCGGGCAGCGCTTCCTTCTCGACTTCCTTGAAACCCAGCTTCGCGAAGAAATCCGGAATGCGGGTGAACAGGCAGACGCAGGTCACGCTCTGTTTCTTCGCCTCTTTCAGCAGCGCATCGATCAGCACTCGACCAGCGCCCCTGCCCTTCGACTTGTTCGTCACCGTGATCGAGCGAACCTCGGCCAGGTGCATGCCGTAAAGATGCAGCGCGCCGCAACCCACGATCTCGCCTTCGTTCTCGACGACGATGAAGTCGCGGATGTTCTCGCAAATCTCCGACAGCGATCGCGGCAACAGCGTGCCGTCGCCGACGTGGACATGAATCAACTGCTCAATCGCAAAGGCATCGGGAAGCTTGGCGTTACGTGCATGCATGGGCGACTCCAAAATATTGGGATAACTTCTCTTTCGCCGTCTGTAAGGACTCCCGCACCCGCGCTGGGGCCGTGCCTCCGGGGACGTTGTGAATGGCCAACACTTCTTTGAGTGTCAGTGCCGTGTAGAACTGCTCGTCGGCCGTGATGCCGCAGAGCGCGTAGTCTTCCTTCGACAGTTGCTCAAGTTCGCAACTTTGTTCGACACACAACCGCACCGCCTTGCCGATGAGCTCGTGCGCGCGCCGGAACGGAACACCCTGCCCGACCAGGTAAGCGGCCGCGGCCTGCGCGTTCATGAAGCCGTGGCTCGCCGCCTCCTTCATGCGGTCGAAGTTGAATTCGACCGCCGTCATGAAGCCCGTGGCCACGCGCACCATGCTCGCGACCTGCTGCGCCGCCGCGAAGACCGGCTGCTGCGTCTCCTGCAGGTCCTTGTTGTAGGCCAGCGGCAAGCCCTTCACGCCGATGAACAGCGCCGTCGCTTCGGCGTAAACCTTGCCGCCTTGCCGCGAATCAGCTCCAGCGCGTCGGGATTCTTCTTCTGCGGCATCGCGCTCGAGCCGGTTGAGTACTGCTCCGGCAGCTTGACGAAGCCGAACTCCGTGGTCGAGAAGAGGATGAACTCCTCCGCCCAGCGGCTGAGATGAAGCGCGACGAACGACAGCGCCTGCACGAACTCGATGGCGAAGTCGCGGTCGCTGGTCGCGTCCATGCTGTTGGCCGTCGGAGCCGTCGAAGTCCAAGCTCCGCCGGCAATCGCTGCGCGATCGAGCGGCAGAATCGTTCCCGGCAATCGCCCCCGAGCCCAGCGGACAAACATTCAGCCGCTTGCGGCAGTCGGCCAGGCGATCGATGTCGCGCAGAAACATCTCGACATACGCCAGCAGCCAATGCGCGACCAGCACCGGCTCGGCACGCTGCAGATGCGTGTACGCCGGCATCGCTGCAAGCGCAGGTGCCCCTGCAAGTGCAGGTGCCCCAGGTTCGGCCGTCTTTTGGCCTGACCTGGGTTTGAGAACGCTCGTGGCTTCCGCCTGCGCAATGAACGACGAACAGAACTCTGCCAGCAACCTCGTGATCTCGTCGATCTGCTCGCGCACGTACAGCCGCAGGTCGGTCGCAATCTGCTCGTTGCGGCTGCGGCCGGTGTGCAGCTTGTACCCGACCTCGCCTGCAATCTCCACCAGCCGATGCTCGACGTAATGGTGAACGTCCTCGATCGCGGGATCGTCGACTTCCGGCACGCCTTCGCGCCCAATCTGATCGAGCGCGAACAGCGTTGCCGCCAGCTCTTCGGCGGTCAGGACGCCGGCCTTCGCCAGCGCGGACGCGTGCGCCTTGCTGGCCGCAACCTCGTACGGCAGCAGCATGCGGTCGAACGGAAACGATCGCTGCCACTGCTCGAATTCCGCATCCGGCGCCTGGTTGAAGCGGCCCGACCACATCTTCACTGCGCTACCTCCTTCGACGCGGCAGACTCGCTCGTGTCGAACTCCGCCTGCTTCTTCGCGAGACGACAGCTACCTTCTCCTGCTGCTTGGCGTGAATGATCGCCCGCGACCGCGCCGGCAAACCGAGAATGCGGATGAAGCCTTCGGCATCCTTCTGGTCGTAGCTGGCGCCCATGGTGAAGCTGGCGATATCCGGCCGATACAGCGACGTCTCCGACTTGCGGCCGGCGACATCGACGTTGCCCTTGTAGAGCGCGAGCGTCACCGTGCCGTTCACGTCGTGCTGCGAGCTGGCGACGAACGCCTGCAGCGACTCGCGCAGCGGCGTGAACCACAGGCCGAAGTAGACGACCTCGGCATACTTCAGTCCGATGTGCTGCTTGAAGTGCGACAGCTCGCGATCGAGACACAGCGCTTCCAGCTCGCGATGCGCCGTCAGCAGCAGCGTTCCGCCGGGCGTCTCGTAGCAGCCGCGCGACTTGATGCCGACGAAACGGTTCTCGACCAGGTCAATGCGGCCGATCGCATTGCGCGCGCCGATTTCGTTCAGGATTTCGATCAGCGCCACCGGATCGAGCTCGACGCCGTTCACCGCCACCGGCAAGCCGTTGCGAAATTCGATCGTCACCTTCTCGACCTGATCGGGCGCGTCCTGCGGCGACTTGGTCCATGTCCACGTCGTCGGCAGCGGAGCGTTGTTGGGATCTTCCAGCTCGCCGCCCTCGTGCGAAACGTGCAGCAGGTTGCGGTCGCGGCTGTGAATCTTCTCGCGGCTCTGCGCCACGGGAATGCCGTGCGCCTCGGCATAGTCGAGGCAGTCCTCGCGCGACTGCAGCGTCCACTCGCGCCACGGCACAATGACCTTCAGCTCCGGCGCCAGCGCCTGGTATGCGTGCTCGAAGCGCACCTGGTCGTTGCCCTTGCCGGTGCAGCCATGCGCCACGGCCGTCGCGCCTTCACGCAGCGCAACCTCGCACCTGGTACTTCGCGATCACCGGACGCGCCAGCGACGTACCCAGCAGATACTTGTGCTCGTACACCGCGCCCGCCTGGATCGCCGGGAAGACGTAGTCGGTCAGGAACTCCTGCCGCAGATCTTCGACGATGACTTTGCAGGCGCCGGTCTTGTAGGCCTTCTCGACGACCGCCTCGATGTCGTCGCCCTGTCCCACATCGGCGACGAAGGCGATGACGTCGTAGTCATAATTTTCTTTCAGCCACGGAATGATGATGGAGGTATCAAGTCCACCGGAATAAGCAAGTACGACTTTCTCACGCATTGGCGCTCCTCGGCGGGAAGCGGTGTGAACCGCCTTCCAGCAGCAAAACAAGAATGGATTTCTGAATGTGCAGGCGATTCTCCGCCTGATCGAACACCACGGAACGCGGCGAGTCGATGACCGCCGCCGAAACCTCGTCACCGCGATGCGCCGGCAGGCAGTGCATGAACACGGCATGCTTCGCGGCATACGAGAAGAGCTTCTGGTTCACCTGGAAGGGCGCGAAGATCTTGCCGCGGTCGGCCGCCTCCTCCTCCTGACCCATGCTGGCCCACACGTCGGTGTAGACGGCATCGGCACCGGCAACCGCCTCGCACGGGATCGTTGACCACCTGCACGGTCGCGCCAGCCGCCGCCGCAAGTTGCTCAGCAGCCTCGGTGATCGCGGCGATCCGGCTCGTAGCCTTTCGGCGTGCCGATCGAAACGTTCGCTCCCAGGCTCGCCGCCGCCAGCATCAGTGAATGCGCCATGTTGTTGCCGTCGCCCACGTACGCGAAGTTCAGCCCGCGCAGATCGCCGAAGTGCTCCTGCAGCGTCAGCATGTCGGCCATCGCCTGGCACGGATGCTCCAGATCGCTGAGCGCGTTGATCACCGGTATAGACGCATGCTGCGCCATAGTGGTCACCGTCTCATGCGAAAACGTGCGCAGCACGATGCCGTCGATCCAGCGCTCCAGGTTGTGCGCCACATCGCTCAGACTCTCGCGCACGCCAAGCCGCGACTGCGTCTGGTCGACGAAGAACGAGCTGCCGCCCAGGCTGTTGATGCCGGCTTCAAACGTCAGGCGCGTGCGCAGCGACGGCTTCTCGAAGAACAGCACAATCTGCTTGCCCGACAAGAATGCCGCGGAAGTCCGCGGGACGCGCCTTCATCGCCGAGGCCAGTTCCAGCGCGCAGGAAAGCTCATCGGACGGAGAAATCCTGGATCGAAATCAGATCGCGACCGGTCACGGCGCGCTGCGCAAATGCGCGGGTATTCGCTCCCGGGGGAATAGTCGTAGCAATCAATGTCGCACCTCCTTGGGTCGACGCAGCAGGTGAAGAAGCAAAATGAGATGTCGGGGTATACGGCCGACACGTCTAACAGCGTCGCTCGAGGGCGCGATCAAAGCGCGGGCCCGGCCACGCGCCTTCCTTGCGCTCGGTCGGGTGCAGCACGAGATGGTTGAGATGGATCACTAGGCAATCACCTCGGTGCCGCAATCAATCGGATGAGTAAAAAATCCGGGAAGAACTTCAGCGCGCGCCGCGGGCAGAATGCGCACGCGGGTTACGCCTTTCTTCAGCGCGCTGGTGCAGGCTTCGAGCTTCGGCAACATGCCGCCGCTGACCGTCGCCTGCTCGACCATGCTCGGCGATGGCGTTGACGTCGAGCCAGCGCAGGACCGTGCCGTCGGCATCCTTCACGCCCGCAACATCGGTCAGATAGACCAGCGCATGCGCGCACGCAGGCCACCGCAAACGCCGACGCCATCTGGTCGGCATTCACGTTGTAGTACTCGCCATCGAAGCCCAGCGCCAGGCTGGAGACCACCGGCACCACGCCCGCATCCCAGAAGCGCTCGATCCAGGTGGAATCTACGGAGCATCACTTCGCCGACATAGCCAAGGTCCGGCTGCTTCTTCTTCGACGCCAGCACCATGCGCAGGTCGCCGCCGCAGATGCCGATTGCCGGCTGGCCGGCTTCGCCGATCGCCGCTACCAGCTGCTTGTTGAGCTGGCCGGCCAGCACCATCATCGCAACATCGCGAGTCTGCGAATCGGTCACGCGCAGTCCGTTGACGAAGGTCGTCTCGCAGCCGAGCTGCTTCAGGGTCCGGCTCAGCGCAGCGCCGCCGCCGTGCACGATCACCAGCTTGTGGCCCTCGCGCCAGAGACTCGGAATCGTCTTGGCGAACGTACTGACAACTTCTTTGTCGTCGAGCGCCGCTCCACCGATTTTTATGACCAGCTTCATTGCAATCCTTCTTTTTCGTTGAACCCGAACATCAGGTTCATGTTCTGCACCGCCTGCCCGGCCGCGCCCTTTAGCAAATTATCGAGACACGAAACCAGCACGGCACGCTTGCCGTCGGGCGAAAGTGAGAAGCCGATGTCGCAATAATTCGTGTTCAGCGAAAACTTGATCTGCGGCAGACGCGCAGCGCCAAAGACGCGCACCCAGGGCTTGCCCGCATAAAACTCACGCAGCGACTGCTCCAGCTCTTCGGCGGCGACCGAGCTGCGCCAGCTTCACGTAAATCGTAGACAGAATGCCTCTCGGAATCGGCAGCAGATGCGGCGTGAATTGCAGCGATCCACTGTCGATCCCGAGCTGCTCCAGCACCTCCCCCGAGTGCCGGTGTCCAAAAACACTGTAGGCGGAAAGATTGTCGTCAACCTCGACGAAATGCGTTGTCGACGACGGACGTCTTCCCTGCTCCTGAAACTCCCGACTTCGAATCGCAGATGATGCCGTGCTCCACATCGACGTAGCCGGCGCGAATCCACGGCGCCAGCGCCAGAATGATCGACGTCGAATAGCATCCGGGATTCGCCAGCAACTGCGCGCCCTTGATCTCGTCGGCGTGCAACTCCGGCAGACCATAAACGGCGGAGCTGTCGAGTGCTGACTCGTTCTTGCTTCTCGGCGAAGCCGTAGACCTTGCGATTGTCCGGCCTGCTTCAACCGCCACGCGCCGCTCAGGTCGATGACCCGAAAACCCTGCTCGATCGCCTCGGGCACCAACTCGCGCGAGAACTCATGCGGCGTGGCGAAGAAGATGACGTCAACGCCAGCATCTTTCATCCGCTGCCAGGAGAAGCTCTCGAACGGGAAACCACCGTTGCCCGCGAGTTGCGGATACGCCTCGCTCAGGTCGGAGACGCTCGCCGCTCTCGCCGTTGCGCCGTACCAGCATCGGCTTCTTCGCTCCAGCGTGACGCGCCAGCAGACGCACCAGCTCGAAACCGGAGTAGCCGGTGGCGCCGAAGATCGCGGGTTGGAGTGTGGCGTTCATGAACCCCAATTCACCAAAGCATCCTCGTCGGCTAAGACCCTCCTCGGAATTCCTAACGGTGGAAGGGCACGGCTTTAGCCGTGCCGCAATATCCTCTCTTAAAGTATTCGGGCTACGCGAACAGCTTTTCGCAATCTTTGCGCCAGCTTCTCGGCCGCTTTCGTGTCGGGCGCAATCGCCAAAATCGTGTCGTCGCCACCGATGGTACCCACAACCTCTTCCCACTCTTCGGCGTCAATCGCCGCCGAGACCGGCTGGGCGCTCCCGGCACTGGTCTTGATCACCACCAGGTTCTGCGCCGTCTTCACCTCATACACAAACGTCTCGATCAGGCGCTCGATCGATGGAAGCGACAGCTCGGCGTCTTCGCCTTGCGGCAGCTTGTATCCTTCGGGCGTCTTCACCAGCCCGAGTTCGTGAATGTCGCGCGACAGCGTCGCCTGCGTTACCCGGTGTCCTCTCCGGAATAGCGCCCGCCGCAGCTCGTCCTGGCTTCCCAGTTCACGCTCGGAAAGCAACTCCCGTATAGATGCATGGCGCGACAGTTTCGACACTGAATAATTATACGTCGCTATGTATATTAATGCAAAGCTGCCTCGCGTCAAGCGATACGCAAAAGTTTTTGGGGTTTTGCGATAAACCATGCGCCGCCCGCCTGCCGCCGCAGCAACCTGACTGCGCGATATTGATAATCGCTCCTGAAACCTCTCGGCAGCCCTTCCTCCCGATTCCTCATCCAACCCGAGTTGAACAGTTCCCGTTCGCAGCCCTAGGATGGTTATTTCGGTCAGCAGGAGATCATGAACCTGTCCCCTAATGTCACCTGGTACAAAGACGCGATCATTTATGAGGTCCACGTGCGCGCCTTTTTCGACAGCGTTACCGACGGAATCGGCGATTTCGGCGGGCTCACGCAAAAGCTCGATTACCTGGAAGACCTCGGCGTCACCGCCATCTGGCTTCTGCCCTTCTGTCCTTCGCCCGCTGCGCGATGACGGCTACGACATCTCCAACTACACCGACGTTCATCCCTCGTACGGCACGCTGAAGGATTTCCAGCGCTTTCTGCGCGAGGCGCACCGGCGCGGCCTGCGCGTCATCACCGAACTGGTGCTGAACCACACCTCCGACCAGCATGTCTGGTTTCAGCGCTCGCGACGGGCCGCGCCCGGCAGCCGCTGGCGCAACTTCTACGTCTGGAGCGACACGCCCGGACAAGTATCGCGACGCGCGCATCATCTTCAAGGATTTCGAGAGCTCGAACTGGACCTGGGACCCGATCGCGCAAGGCCTACTACTGGCATCGCTTCTACTCGCATCAGCCCGACTTGAACTGGGACAATCCCGAAGTCCGCGATGCCATGTTCGCCGCCATGGACTTCTGGTTCGATCTCGGCGTCGACGGCCTGCGGCTGGACGCCGTGCCGTACCTGTTCGAGCGCGAGGGCACCAACTGCGAGAACCTGCCGGAGACTCACGAGGCGCTGCGCGACTTGCGCAAGCACGTCGACGAGAAGTATCGCGATCGCATGCTGCTGGCCGAGGCCAATCAGTGGCCGGAAGACGCAGTCGCCTACTTCGGAGCAGGCGACGAATGCCACATGGCGTTTCACTTCCCGGTGATGCCGCGGCTGTTCATGGGCCTGCGCATGGAAGACCGCTATCCCATCACCGACATTCTGAAGCTCACGCCGGCGATCCCCGACACCTGCCAGTGGGCCATGTTCCTGCGCAACCACGACGAGCTGACGCTGGAGATGGTGACCGACGAAGAGCGCGACTACATGTACCGCACCTACGCGCGCGATCGCGAGATGCGCATCAATCTCGGCATTCGCCGCCGGCTGGCGCCGCTGCTGGAAAACGACCGGCCGCGCATCGAGCTGATGAACGCACTGCTGTTCTCGCTGCCGGGAACGCCGGTGCTCTACTACGGCGACGAGATCGGCATGGGCGACAACATTTTTCTCGGCGACCGCAATGGCGTGCGCACGCCCATGCAGTGGAGCTCGGACCGCAACGCCGGCTTCTCGCGCGCCAATCCGCAGCGCCTCTATCTGCCGGTCAACATCGATCCCGAGTATCACTACGAGACCATCAACGTTGAGGCGCAGCAGAACAATTCGCATTCGCTGCTGTGGTTCACCAAGCGTCTGATCCAGCAGCGCAAGCAGCTTCGAGGCATTCGGCCGCGGCACGCTGGAATTTCTCTATCCCAGCAATCGCAAGGTGCTGGCCTTCATCCGGCAGTTCGACGACGAGACGCTGCTGGTCGTCGCCAACCTGTCGCGCTTCGCGCAGTGCGTGGAACTGGATCTGGCCAGCCGCCAGGGCATGGTGCCGGTGGAGGTCTTCGGCCGCGCCAAGTTCCCCACCATCACCGAAACACCGTACCTGCTGTCGCTCGGGCCGCACGCCTTTTACTGGTTCCATCTGCAGCCGCAGAGAGGCGACGCAGGAGTCACTCAACGTCAGCGGCACACCGCAGGAGTTGCCGGTGCTCAAGGTCGAGTCTGTCGGAGAGCGTCTTCTCCGAAGAGACGCTGCAGAAGCTCCAGCACGCTCGTTCCGCCGAATGTTGCGCGCCCGTCCGTGGTTCCTGGGGAAGCAACGCTACATCACCGGGCTTTCTCTGCAAGAGGTGCTGGACTCTGCCGGAGACCTCGGCGCATCTGCTGCTTTCTGAATGTCGAGTACGGCGACGGCGATCCGGAGGTCTACCTGGTGCCCATCTCCGTTGCCACCGGTGAGAAGTCGGAAGCGATTCTGCGCGATCATCGCCGACGTCGTCCTGGCCCGGCTGCGACGGCCCTGGGCCCGAGACCACGGCCATTCTCTACGCGGCAACCTTCGATCGCGACTTCAGCGACTACTCTGTTGCGCGCGATCGTGCGCCGCCGGCGTATTCGCGGCGAGCCGGCGAGTTGGTCGGCTCGCACACGCGCGACTTCCGCAAGGCCTGGACCTCCGTCAAGTCGAACCTGGAGCCCTCGCCGCAGCAGACGCGATCAGTGCTTCACGGTGATCAACTACGGCACCGACTTCGTGCTGAAGCTGTATCGCAAGCTGGAAGAAGGCATCAATCCGGGACGCGAGGTGCCGGAGTTCCTGTGCGAGCACACCCAGTTCAGATCCGTTCCCGCCGCCCTGGGCTCGCTCGAGTATCGCCGCTACGCGGACGAGACGATCGCTGCGAAACCTGCATCGGCACACTCAGCAGCTGCGGTGCCGAACGCCACCGCCGGCTGGCACTACACGGTCGATCAGCTCGGACTGTTCTTCGAGCACGCGCTGGCAATTCCACAGGACGATCCGCGGGTGCGCGACCTGGTGCCTCCGAACCTGTGGGCGCCGACCGATCCTGTGCCGCAGATCATCGCGCGAGCTTTTGGGCAACTATCTCGACAGCATTCGCGTGCTGGCGCGCCGTACTTCGGAGATTGCACGCGGCGCTCAGTAGTCGTCCCGATATTCCCGACTTCGCGCCGGAGCCCTTCACCACGTTCTATCGGCAAAGCGTGTATCACGGCATGCTGGGCCAGCTGAATCGCACCTTCGAGTTGTTGCGTTCGCGCGTCCGCACTGCTGCCGCCGGAGGCGCAAGCCGAGATCGAACGAGGTGCTGAATCGCGAAAGCGAGTTGCGCGCGCAACTGCTGGACCTTGCGCGACAAGCGCATGTCGGGCACTCGCATTCGCAATCATGGCGACTATCACCTGTCCAACGTGCTGTTCACCGGCAGCGATTGGGTCATCACCAACTTCGAAGGCGATCCCGGACGTCCGCTGAGCGAGCGCCGCATCAAGCGCTCGGCCCTGCGCGATGTCGCGACCATGCTGCGCTCGTTCCATTATGTGTCGCACGCCGCGCTGTTCGGCGACGTGCCCGGCATCGTGCCCAGCCGCGAGGCGCATCCGCAACTGGAGAAGTGGGCGCGCGTCTGGTATCACTGGGTCAGCGCCGATCTTCCTGAACGAATACTTGAAATGCAGCGGGCGACGCTACGTTCCTGCCGCAGAGCAGGTCGATGAAATCAAGAATCCTGCTCGGCGCCTACATGATCGAGCGAGCACTGATTGAAACTGAGTACGAACTGGAGCAGCGTCCGGCGTGGATCCGGATTCCGCTGCACGGGTTCTGGAGCAACTGTCGCGACGTGTGACTCAACTGCGACAGCTCGCAAAGCAACCAGTGGCAGTGACTCGGACAGAGCCTGCCCGTGCGTCCGAAACCTGCATCGAAGACGGTCTTACTTTTTGGGAGCCAGGCGGTAGTTGTCGCCGTTGTTGAAGACGGCGTTCGCTCCGATGTGCGCAGGCGTTCCCGACAGCAACTGCTCCTTGCGATAGATCAGGTTGCTGACATTGTAGGTCGCCAGCTCGAAGCCGTGGCCGTGGGTGATGGCATCCGTCGGGCAGGCCTCGACGCAATAGCCGCAGAAGATGCAGCGGTTGTAATCGATGTTGTAGACCTTGGCGTAACGCTCGGCGCCGCTCACGCGATTGGTTTCGGTGTTCTCGGCGGCTTCAATGTAAATGCAATTCGACGGGCAGGCCGCCGCGCACAGGAAGCAGGCAACGCACTTCTCCAGCCCGTTCTCATCGCGCTGCAAAACGTGCATGCCGCGGAAGCGGTCCTGGAACATGGCGCCACGGGTCGGGCCGGGACCGTCGGGATAGTTCTCCACGGTCGTCGGCTTGAACATCTCCATGAAGGTGATGCTCATGCCCTTGGCGATCGCGGCAATGTTCTTCACGATTCCCATATCCGTTCCAGTATAACCAATCGGCCGTGAGGTTGCGCTCAGCTCTGCCTGGCTCCTTATCAAAATTGTCATCATCAGCGGAGCCGCGTTTTTTGATCACGAAATTGTCATCCTGAGCGGAGCCGCATCCTTTTGCGGCGGAGTCGAAGGACCTGCTCTTCCGCGCGATCACGAACTTGTCACTCCGCTGCAACGCCATTTCCGCTCCAAGGGACCTGCTGCCTCGCTTCGGCAGACGCTACCTCTTCACAGCATCCTTCAACCCCCTGTAGTGATGCTGCGCGTGTCCCGCGGCGATGTACGCCAGGGCGCGAACCGTTACCGGATTTCCGTTGGCAATGCCGCGCCGGGTTTCACTTCCCGCAGGCAGCGATCCAAACAGCGCGATCGTTGCCTTGCGCACGTTTTCAAACTCCGCCAGCAGTTCTTCCAGGCTGCGCGCGTTCGAATTCGCCTCGCGCACGTAGTCGTCCTGCTCGAAGCCGGCCAGTTCCTGGCCATCGCCGCGCGCAAAGCGCAACGCGCGATAGCTCATGACCCGCTCGCCATCGCAAACGTGTCCCAGCACCTGCTTGATGCTCCACTTGCCCGGAGCAGGCTCGGCAGCGGCCGCTTGGTCGGAGACGCCAGCCAACAGTTGCCGATAGTCGCCAGGCTGCCTGGCAAGAAATTCGAGCACGTTTCCGTCCGGAACGCCTGCAATGTAGTTCTTGTAAAACTCGGCATATTCAGAGCTGTCGGGTCGGGAGATCATGGAGATATTTCACACCGGCTGAACGGGGAACGCAACTCCAGACGCAACCTCGACGGCCCCTGTTCAGCGCGGTCAGCCGGGGCCGTGCAGCGCACTCTGGATTTCCGCGTTGCTCATGACCTCGGCAATCTTCCCTTGCATGTAGCGGAGTGATATCTCGTGGTGTTCCTGGTCGTAGGAGCCGATGCAGTCAGCCGCGAGGATGACTCGCCAGTCACGCTGATAGGCATCAATCGCCGCGGTGCGAATGCAGGCATGCGTATTGATTCCCGCAAGAATTAACGCATCTGGTTGCAACTTCGCAAGCAGCTCATCCAGCGTCGTGCGGAAGAATGCACTGTAGCGTTTCTTGATCACCACCGGATCATCGGCGGCAGGCGTCAGTTCGCCGACGATAGCGGCACCGGGCGTGCCGCGAATGGTGACGCGAATTTTCTTCTGCCTCATCTCCGGAAGAGCGTCGCTAAGGTCGGACTCAAATTCCTGGCGCACCCAGATTACCGGCAGCTTCCGTGAGCGCATCATCTCGACCAGCTGCCGCGTGGAGTCAAGCAACTGCTTCCTCGACGCAGCCGGCCACTGGTCGAGAAAATCGTTCAGCAGGTCGATGACAAGTAGCGCCGGGTTCTTCATCCTGACCTCCAGAAACACGAAACCCAGCCGCCGAGGCTGGGTGTTGTGCAATTTCGAAGCTACTTTCAGCATAGCAAATCGAGCACCCTTTTTGGCGCAATTTGGCAAGTTTCTATTTGCCGTCGAATGCTGCGATTACAGCCTGTTGTTGCGCTTCACCATATTGACATGTAAGAACTGCACAGTAACCAAAGTAACGCCAGATGGTGGTGATCTCCCGTGATGGCAGCCTTCGCAAGCAATCCATCCTGAAAGGGCGACAACCGCCCGGCTTCATTGACTTGCCCATATCGCAGACGTAAGATTCGCGCCAGTGATTGGGCAAACCATCTCGCACTATCACATCGTCGAGGAGCTCGGCGCCGGTGCGATGGGCGTCGTCTACAAGGCCGAGGATGTAAAGCTCGGCCGCTTTGTAGCTCTGAAGTTTCTGCCCGACAACGCAGCCAAAGGCCCGCTCGCGCTCAGCCGTTTTCAGCGCGAAGCCAAAGCTGCTTCCGCGCTCAATCATCCGAACATTTGCACCATCCACGAAATTGACGAAGCCGATGGGCGAACTTTCATCGCCATGGAGTTTCTGGAGGGCCAGACCCTCCGGCACCGGATCCGAGGCAAGCCTCTCGAATTGGAGATGGTGCTCGATCTGGCTATTGAGATCGCCGATGCACTCGACGCCTCCCACTCCAAGGGCATCATCCACCGCGACATTAAACCCGCAAATATCTTTGTCACTGACCGCGGCCATGCCAAGATTCTGGATTTCGGGGTAGCGAAGGTCCTTCTTAAGGGCGAAGCTGTCGCCGTAAGCGCCGCGAACGATGAGTGTGAAGTAGAACTCACGATGCCAGGGACATCTGTGGGAACTGCAGCTTATATGTCTCCGGAGCAAGTGCGCGCCGAGGAGTTGGATGGCCGCAGCGATCTGTTCTCCTTCGGCATCGTGCTGTACCAGATGGCGACGGGCGCGCTTCCCTTTCAGGGGCCCAGTTCAGGCGTGATCGCAGAAGCCATACTCAACCGCGATCCGGTGGCCCCCGTGCGGGTGAATCCCAATACCCCGGAACCACTCCAGGAGGTGATCCGGAGAGCGCTGGAGAAAGACAAGGGTCTTCGCTATCAGAACGCGGCTGACATGCGGGCTGATCTGAAACAGTTGAAGCGAGAGTTGGAATCGGGCGCGAGCGTGGGCCTGGCAGGAACAGGCTCCGGCCTGACACCAACGACAAGTCGTTCGTCCTCCGCCGGCACGCGGAGCGGACAGCACTCCGCCGTGCGCACCTCGGTCTCGCGCCCGAAGCGAGTTTCCAAGGTCATCGACTCGCTCGCGGTTTTGCCCTTCGGAAATGCCGGGGGCGATCCTGAACACGAATACCTGAGCGACGGCATCACGGGCAGCCTGATCAACATTCTGGCGACGCTCCCTAAGCTGCGAGTGATGGCTCAGAGTACCGTCTCCAGGTACAAGACGCGCGACATTGATCCTCAGGTGGTGGGCCGCGAGCTTGGGGTTCGCGCCGTGCTCACCGGAAGAATCATGCAAAGCGGCGGCGCGTTGCGTATTGGGACTGAACTGGTCGACGTCGCCACCGGCTCTCAACTCTGGGGCGCGCAATACGATCGCAAGCCGGGCGACATTTTTGTGGTCCAGGACGAAATCTCCAGCGAGATTTCCGGGAAACTGCGGCTACATTTGACTCGAGCCGAAAAAAAGCAGCTGACAAAACGTCACACGGAGAATGTCGAGGCATATCAGCTCTACCTGAAAGGTCGTCATCACTGGAACCGCTGGACGGAGGAGGGATTCTATAAAGCGATCGAACACTTTCGGCAGGCGGTCGATAACGATCCCAGCTACGCCATGGCCTATGCCGGATTGGCAGATTGCTACGTGCTGCTGGGATGGAACAGCTACCTGCCGCCGAAGGATGCATTTCCGAAAGGCAAAGCGGCAGCCAGGGCCGCGCTGCAACTCGATCCGGATCTGGCCGAAGCGCACACGCCCCTGGCGGCGCTGTTATGGCTTGACGATTGGGAGTGGGAGAAAGCCCAGACCGAATTCCAGCACAGCCTCGAACTGAGTCCTACCTACCCGACGGCCAACCACTGGTACGCGGAATACATGATGACCATGGGCCGGCACGAGGAGGCGATGGTCAGGATCAAAAAAAGTCAGGAGCTGGATCCGTTGTCGCTGATCATCAGCGTCGCGGTCGGATGGGCCCTCTACTTCGCACGCCGGTACGACGAAGCCATCGAACAACTCCGGCGCACCGTCGATCTGGATCCGAACTATCCCGTCACCTACTGGATTCTCGGCCTGTTGCTCAGAAAAACGGGCAACTACGAACTGGCGATCGCTGAGGGCGAGAAGGGAGTGAAGCTGTCAGGCGGCAGCCCTCTGATTCGAGCGGCGTTGGCCCATACTCTCGGCGCGGCCGGCAGGGCTGAGGAAGCGCGCCGGATACTCGATGAGCTGACGAACTTAGCGAAGCAAAAATATGTCGCGCCCTACTACTTCGCCGGAATCCACATTGGCCTGGGAGAACACGATCGCGCGATGGAGTACTTGCAGAAATGCTTCGATGAGCATTCCCACTGGCTCATCTACCTTCACCTGGATCCAAGCATGGACGAGTTGCGGGATAATCCTGACTTCCAGGAGCTATTGCGGCAGACTGGACTTCCTAGACTGACGGCCACCCCCATCTAGAAGCGGAGTCACATCCTCAATTGCTTGACATGTTGTCATTCAACGAGGGCGCTATTGCGTGCGATCCAGGAACTCCTCGTTCCAGGCCGCTCGGATCGCCTCCAGTTTATTCTCGTCGCAGTTGGTTGAACCATCCTTGAACTCCGCTAACTCGATTACGCGCCGACGCAATTCCTCTGCATCGGTTGAGAGCGGATACAGTTCCGGATGTTTTCTTGCGAGAAGCATGCCGATCTTCTCGGCATCATCCCAGGTTAAGTTCTCGGCCATGAGATGCTCCTTAGACTCTTGGGAATCTCCCTATCATTTGCGAAGCAGAGAATCCTGACCCATTGAATCCAGCAGCCGCCGTTCGGCTCCGTTCATCGTAAACCATCCGGCCTCGGCTGCCGACGTAAGATTTTTCCGGCTGACTGAAAGAGCAGCCCTCGCTCAAAACGGCGCGACTGCCAAAATCTCAAGCACCTCGAAATCGTCGTCGTCGGGCTTGCGGGTGAAGCGAACGCGCGCCTTGACCCGCGCACTGAGAGACAGGTGCTCGAGCGAAGCCTTGGACGCGTGGTGATAAAACTCCTGCAGGTTGGCGAAATGGTCGGGCGAGAGAAGCATGAACACCTCGCTCAGTTGGCGGCGCGGAATCATGTCGTGTGGATACGAGGGCAGATGCGAGAGCGGAATGCCGAGGTTCCGGCACATGCTGACGTCTCGATTAGTGGTTCGAACGCAGTAGTCGATGTTGGCGCACTGCTGTGAGGTCTTGCCCAGGCAGACCCGCTGCAAAGGCTGCGGAATCCAGATCAGATGAATCCCATCCTGCCCATTCTTGGTCGGCAGGGATTGGACGAAGAGTGTGACGTCCATCTCGGTGGAAGCCTGAGCCGTGGCGCCTGAGGATTGCGCACCAGCCATCGGCGGAACTGCCGACATCGCGACGGCGCAAAGGCCGAGAACGAGAAAACTCCTGAGACGCAGGCACAAATGTTTCGCTGGCATGGGAATTGTCGAACTATTGTGGCATACGAAGCTACGAAGAGTACCTTACAAAATGGGACCGATCTATAGTCTGGTTTCTTGTTATGAATCCGTATTATGATTCAGCTGACACTCTTCACTGGACGAACTAAAGACTGGGCTATACCTGTAGCACTTATCGTGGGTGCCCATTTTCACCAGGACTTCCATTGTCCAGGGCACCTGCCAGGTCTCCATGGTTGGCGGTAAATTTCATATTTTTACGCTTCTCACAGTACAAGCTTTGTAGTGCTACGCCTTCGAGGACGATTCGATGACACGTAAAGCGGTAGTACTGTTCATTCACCTGCTCCTGGTCTGTCCCATGTTCGGGATGACGGGAGAAGAAGCCAAGAGCACTCCGGAGTCGCAGGGGCTCGCTATGGCTCAGCTCGGCGATCAATTCTATGCGCTGGGTAAGTGGCACGATGCCGCTGACAAGTACCAGGCGGCGCTGAAAGTCAGCGGCAATCTTGAGTCCGCTCAAGCCGGACTTTCGCTAGCCCTGCTGCACTCCGGCAAGAGCGACGAGGCACTCCAGACCGTTATCGCGGCCGTCGGCGTCCACCCCGATTCGGCGCGCTTGATGAGCGTGCTGGGCAAGGTAAACTTCCGCCGCGGCGAGATGGTCGAAGCCGAACAGGCTTACCAAGCCGCTCTGCAAATTGATTCCAAGAACGTTGACGCCTACGTTGGGCTGGCGCGCCTCTATAACGCGTTCTCGCAGTATGCGCACGGCTATGCCGCTCTAAAGAAGGCGCACGAGCTGGATCCGAAAGATCCCGGCGTACAGTTGCTGTGGTGGCAAACGCTGCCGCGTCGCGATCGCCTGGCGGCTGTCCAGGCTTATCTTGCTGGCCCCCATCCCCGGAATTACGAAGCGGGCGACTGGCAACGCTACGTCGACTATCTGCAGAAGACTCACGATGGCCCGCCCCACGTTTGCAAGGTGGTGAACGACACCGAACGCGTCGACATCAAGCTGGAGTACGTCCACCTACAGACGATAGTTGCGGCGGAGGGGACCTTGGGTACGATGGCGGTCCCCAAACAATACATCGAAGGCCTGGGTGTGCCGCTGACGGTGAACGATCACTCCCAGCTCCTGCTGCTCGATACTGGTGCCAGTGGAATCATCATCGACCGGAAGTCGGCGAGCCGGGCCGGTCTGAAGCGCATCAGCGATATTAAATACAGCGGCATCGGGGACGACGGCGAACAGACCGGCTACATGGCGCTGGCCGACCGCATCAAAATCGGCTCGCTTGAGTTCCACGACTGTGTGGTTACGGTTACTGACAAGAAGACGGTATCAGATACCGACTCGCAAGGGCTGATTGGAGCCGACGTCTTCGCCTCCTACCTCGCCGACATCGATCCGCCGCAGAAAGTAATCCGTCTCTCTCCGCTGCCGAAGCGTCCCGGAGACGAGAAAATAATGCCGACGCTAAATACCAATAACGACGGCCCTGAATTTGTCCTGGTCAGCAACGGCGCCGATACTACAGAAACGTTTCTCCCGAAGGACCGCTACGTCGCCCCCGATATGGCAACGTTTATGCCGGTGTTTCGCTTCGACCACATGCTTCTTGTTCCCACTCGGCTCAATGGCTCGAAACCGATGCTCTTCCTGGTGGACACCGGAGCGTTTGACAACATGCTGACTACCAAGGCCGCGCGGTCGGCGGTGAAGGTACAAGGAAGCTCGATCGAGGTTGAAGGCGTGAGCGGCAAAGTGCAGGACGTATACCGAGCGGAAAAAGTCGATCTTGCGTTTGGCCGCTTTCATCAGCCGCACATCAATACTGTCACGTTCGACCTTTCCAACACGAGCAACTCCGCTGGGACTGAAATCTCCGGCGCGCTCGGCTTTGGCCTGCTCTCGATGCTTGAGATCAAGATCGACTACCGCGACGGCCTGGTGGATTTCATCTACCGCGACAACCACGGAGTAGCTCATTAGTTTCCGGAATTCCACGGCGACAGCTTACACACAACAAAAATCGACGGGTGCCCCAGGTCTCGCGCCCTTCGAAACCTGGGTATCAAAACCTTGACTCTCGTCTTACTCCGCTGACCTCATCGGCAAAGCCATAATCGTGGCCAGCATGGTTGCCACCAGCTTCTCTTTGCCGCCGCTGACGGCAAAGGCATCCGCTGTACAAACGGTCAGCGTCCGCCCTGCTTTTTTCACCTGCCCTCTGGCCACGAACATCTCCCCTGCGGCGGGCGTCAGCAAGTTCACCTTCAGCTCCACGGTGAGAACATCCTTGTCGTCAGCTGTCACGGATAGGGCGGCATAACCGCAGGCAGAATCCAGCACCGCAATGATGCTCCCCGCGTGCATGTAGTCATTCTGTTGCGTAAGATCTGGCGAGAATGGCAGGCGAATCTCCACCGCGCCGTGAGCCACAGCCGTGAGCTCGGCCCCCAAAGTCGACATGAAGGCCTGACGGGAAAAACTCTCCCGAACGCGTTTTTCGTGCGTGGTCACGTGTGTCCTCTAACAGGTCTTGATCAGCGATGGCAGATGCGGCATTCCACGCCTACTGGCCGCCGGTCACTCCGGTGGCTGCAACTTCGCAATGCGCGGTTACGTCGTTCTTCCAGTTTCGCAACACAATCTTCTTGGGCTCGCAGGTCGGAGCCGTGATCGCAAGCTGGCCTTTGTCCTGCCATGCGACGCTGATGTTCCGAAATCCCCCAATCAGAAACACGACGCGCGGGTCTTTAAGCAGGAAGCGGTTACGCCGCAACTCCACTACGGTAGCGTGCTCCTTCGTGAGACATTCGCTCTGTATGACCGTGGCGACATATCGTCCATCCGGCGAGATCGCGCTTTGTCCCATGTGGTCGCTGCACGATATGCGCCGGCAGCCCGGAACAACCAACAACAACGTCGCCAGCGAAACCAATACGGCGCAGGCACCGATGGAAGAGGGTTTCATCATGGATGCCGGAATTGTATCGCGACCCGCAGCGGCACGGCAGCTTAAGGCTTGGGACAGTCAGAGTGATCCGACGAGCGCCCACTCATTCGCGGTGTTCGAATGAGTGGGTGGAGGATGTTCAAGTCGAGATCTTCCTCTCAAACAACGAAGACCGCTTCATGTGGGACGCATGAATCATGCCACCTGATGCAGCGTTCTTGGAATGACCGCAGTCTGCAGGCCGCAGCATGATTCGGAAGACGAGCGCATGCGTCACCAGCAAAAGCGGCACCACCAGCGTCGGAATGACATACGTCGCGCCAAGCTGACCTGGCACCAGCGAGATGCGGTTTCCCTGGTAATAGGCATTCAGCAGGTCCACGGCGCCGACGATATTGAACAGCCAGATGGACGCGGCCGACAACTTGCTGTTCAGCAGCGCCAATGCCAGCAGGGCGAGGATCGCCGTCGCCAGATCGCCGTACGCGACCGGCCGCGCGAACGATGCCGCCAGATCAGGCGAGACCACTCCCGGTATCAGGAACGTGAGCCCCATGAACCGGAACGCGTGCAGGAACAGGATCGGCCTCACCGCGTCTGCCCGGCTGCGGCCGCGGAGTGCCGGCCAGAAATATTGCCGCGCAGCCAATCTCCACACCACAAAACTGAACGCGATGGTGATTCCGAATAACGCTGTAGACAACATCGTCAACTCCTTTGGGCTGTGACCGCCCTGGTTATATCGTTGGTGAATTTCATGGCGTCGCCCCAGCCGCGCTCTCCCAGCTTCTTTCTGACCAGAGCCTGGGCCTTCTCCCAGTGAGGCAACGCGCGTTCGAATTTGCTTTTCCCCGCTTTCGACAACTGAATCCGCCACTCCCGGCGGTCTTCGCCCTCGCGCCGCGCAATCCATCCCTGCCGCTCCATGATGGCCAGCGTCCGCGTCAGGGTCGTGCTGTCGGTGGCAAGGATCTGGGCCATCCGCCCCTGCGTGATCTCACCCGCGAGCGACAGGGTTTGCAGGATGGTGAACTGCGGCCCCCGCAATCCCGACGGGCCGAAGCGCGTCCTCGTAAACCTGGGTAAGCGCCCGCGACGCCCGTACGAAGGTTGGCGCACAGGCAAGGAAGATCGGGTACCGGCATCGTCTTCATGCCGAATAAGATGTATATACATCTAATGAGATTCAAAAGTATGTGCGACGAGATTTGTGTGCGAATCGATTGTCAGCTATTCAAGGATTGTCATCCCGAGCGCAGTCGAGGGATCTGCGGTTTCTGCGCGCCGGTCATATCGTGGGTCTGATTCGAACATCCAAGCCGGGTGCCCCACTCAAGCTGCCTTTGCTTACGTGGGTCTTTTGACTTTTGTCATGGCGTTGTTGACATCACCGCGACACTCTCTCCTTCGACCTAAACCAAAATCCCCACCCAACCAAAAGAAGGTTGGATGGGGCACCCGTACTTCGTACACTCGTCTACACAGCTTGCCCGGACCACCCGCCTCAAACTCAAACTGACAACCGGTCACTGACAAGTGCTTCACAGCCCAAACTCTTTCCACCGCTTCGTCACCCGCGCCTTGGTCTTCTCATCCATGCGAATCTCATCCGGCCACGGCCTCGTGAAGCCTTCGGTCGGCCATTTGCGCGTGGCGTCTACGCCCATCTTCGAGCCGTAGTCGGGCAGGCGCGACGCGTGATCGAGCGAATCCACCGGGCCCAGCGTGAACTGGATGTCGCGCTCGGGGTCGATGTTGTTCAGCACCTTCAGCGTGACGTCGCCAATGTCCTGCACGTCGACATCTTCATCGACGACGAGGATGCACTTGGTCGACATCGCCTGGCCCATGCCCCAGATGCTGCTCATCACCTTGCGCGCCTGGCCGGGGTACGACTTCCTGATCGAGACGATCATCAGGTTGTGGAAGACGCCCTCGACCGGCAGGTTCACGTCGACGATCTCCGGGATGGTCAGCTTCATCAGCGGCAGGAAGATGCGCTCGACGGCCTTGCCCATGTACGCGTCTTCCATCGGCGGCTTGCCCACGATGGTCGTCGAGTAGATCGGGTTCTTGCGATGCGTGACGCAGGTGACGTGGAAGACGGGATACAAATCCTCGGGCGTGTAGAAGCCGGTGTGATCGCCGAACGGGCCTTCCATGCGCAGCTCGTCGAGTTCGACGTAGCCTTCGAGCACGATCTCCGAAGTCGCCGGAACTTCCAGGTCGACGGTCTCGCACTTCACCAGCTCCAGCGGCTTCTGCCGCAGGAAGCCGGCGATCAGGTACTCCTCGATGTCGGGCGGCGCGGGCACGATGGACGAGAACATCACCGCCGGCTCCGTGCCGATGGCGACGGCGACTTCCATCCGCCCGCCGACCTGCTTGCCTTCCGCCACGCGCGAGCCGCCACCGGAGCGCGCCATCATGTCCAGACCGGCGCTGACGGGATTCGCTTCGCCAGCGGCGGCGGCCCGGCGCATCAGTTCGCGATAGTGTTCGGCGCCATGCTTCTGGCGCTGCCAGTGCATGCCCGTGCGTGCGCTCGTCGTAAACCTGCATGCGATACGTGCCGACGTTGCGCTTGCCGGTCTTCGGATCTTTCGTGATGACCGACGGCAGCGTGATGAAGCGTCCGCCGTCGAGCGGCCAGCATTGCAGGATGGGAAAGTCGAGCAGCGAAAAATTGTCGTGCAGGATGACTTCCTTGCACGGGCCGGTGGAAACTTCCTTGGGAAAGAACTTGCCCATCTCGGCCAGCATGGGCAGCATCTTGATTTTGTCGAGCAGCCCCTGCGGCGACTTCACGTCCATGAACATGCGAATGCGGTCGGCGACTTCGTCGAGTTCGTCGACATCCAGCGCCATGCGCATGCGGTACTCGGAGCCGAACTGGTTGATCAGCAGCTTCGCGCCGGGATGTCCCTTAACGTTTTCAAACAGCAGCGCCGGGCCGCCCGGGCCGTGGACGCCCCGCGGTCCCCACTTGGAGACGCGGTCGGTGATCTCGGCGATCTCCAGGATGGGATCGGCTTCCGCCTTGATGCGCATCAGCTCTCCGGCCTTGTCCAGCGCGGAGATCCATTCCCTCAGGTCGTAGTAGGCCAAGCGTGTGCCTCGTGTCGTGGAGTAACCGACGATTATAGGCGTCCACAACAACTCCACTCAAAACTCAGATTGTCATCCCGACCGGAGCGAAGCGCAGCAAGATTGTCATCCCGACCGGAGCGAAGCGCAGCAAGATTGCTCATCCCGACCGGAGCGAAGCGGAGTGGAGGGACCCGCTGTTGCTTGCCGCGGCACAAGCGTTCCTGGCACCGCGAACCCCAACAGGTCCCTCCACTCGGGCTGCAGCCCTCGGTCGGGATGACAATTCTCTAGGGACGACAGCCCACGCCCACGGCTCAAAGCTCACGGCTCACAGCTCCTTCCCGGGGGACACTACTTCGCCAACGTCTCTGCCGTGATTTCTGCGGCCCTCACCCTGATCTTTTTGGGATAATCGCTGTGGCTCTGGTGTAGGCAAACCCGCATTGGTCGTTCAGGAAGACGCGCTTCGGTGTGATTGCGCGGTCACAGTGGGTGTCTGCGCGCGCAACGAACTCAATGGGCATCGATTCAGGCAAACAGCGCTCTTCCTCAAAACGATCGAACGCTCAAATGAATCTTGCGCGTCCGTTCACTCCGACGACCAACCGGCGGCTCAATGAGCTGATCGGATTTCTGATTTTCGTCTTCGCGATCCTCCTTCTCCTCGCCCTGGTTTCTTATTCGCCGCTCGATCCGTCGCTGAACACCGCCGCCAATCCCGTGCCTGGCCGCCCGGCGCATAACTGGATCGGCGTAGTCGGTGCCTGATCTCCGACCTGGTACTGCAACTGTTCGGCGTGTCCTCGTTCCTGCTGCCCGCGTTTCTGGCGATGTATTCGCTGCACTGGTTCCGCTCGCGGCCCATCAGCTCGCCTTGGGCAAAAGTCGCTGGGCGGCACGCGCGCTGCTCACGTTCATCGCCGGCCTCATCGGACTGCTGCCTGCGCAGGTGCACTGGAAGGGCGTGATCCCGTCCGAAGGATTGCTGGGCAGGATCGTCGCCGACTTCCTCATTCATTATCTGAACGTTGTCGGCGCGTACCTGGTCTGCCTCGCGTGTCATCGCGGTCGGCGCTGTATCTTTCGACGGCGTTCTCGTTCGGCGCGATGCGGCTGTGGTCGCAGACGCGATTCGGATTTGTGTACGCCGCGCTCGACCGCTTCGCCGACTGGCGCATGGAACGCGCGCCGCAAGAAGGCCGCGAAGGAGTTGGAGAAGAAGCGCGCGCCGCGGCACGCAAAGCCGGTGGTCACGGCGCAACTGGTTCCGAAGCGAGCTCCCGCGCCGGCGGAAGAAGCCTGTGCCCCGCAAGCGATCGCACAAGCCGGAATGCCTTCGGCTCCGTCGCCGCTTCCGCAAGGGTCGAACGGCCGCAGCGGCATCGACCGCATCTTCGACTCCGATGTAGAAGAGCAGCAGTCGCTCCTCCGCCGCGACCGCGGGTTCCCGAGCCGTAGTCCGACGACGCCATCGCCGTCACCACGCGCGCCGACGCCACGCAGCACGGCAAGACCACCATGCCTCGGCTGGCCGGCAGCTTCAAACTGCCGTCGACCGCGCTGCTGCACCGCTCCGACGAGCACAGCGCCATCAATGAAGATGAGCTGAAGAACCTGGCGCAGGTGCTGGGCGAAAAGTGCGGCGAGTTCGACGTGCGCGGCTCGGTGGTGCAGATCAATCCCGGCCCCGTGGTCACGACCTTCGAGTTCAAGCCCGAAGCCGGCATCAAGTACAGCCGCGTCACCGGCCTCTCCGACGATCTCTGCCTCGCCTTGCGCGCCGAGAGCATCCTCATCGAGCGCATGGCGGGCAAGTCGACGGTCGGCATCCAGGTTCCGAACCACGAGCGCGAGACCATCTGGCTGCGCGAAGTGGTCGAAGCGCAGGAGTTCCTGGCGCTCGAAGTCGAAGCTGACGCTCGCTCTCGGCAAGGACATCAACGGCCGCATCGTTACCGCCGACCTGAACTCCATGCCGCACCTGCTGATCGCCGGCTCCACCGGCTCGGGCAAGAGCGTCGCCATCAACGCGTTCATCATGTCGCTGCTCTACAAGGCGACGCCGGAAGAAGTGCGGCTGATCCTGGTCGATCCCAAGCGGCTGGAGCTGGGCAATTACGAAGGCATTCCGCATCTGCACACGCCCATCATCACCGAGCCCAAGCTGGCGTCGAATGCGCTGCGCAATGCCGTGCGCGAGATGGAGCGCCGCCTGAAGGTGCTGGCGGAGAAGGGCGTCCGCAACATCGATCAGTACAACAAGCTGTTCGACGGCGCGCCGGCAAGCCTGTTCGAGGACGACAGCGACGCGCGGCCGCTGCCCTACATCGTCATCATCATCGACGAGTTGGCCGACCTGATGATGCTCGACGGACCGAACGTCGAGGCGTCGATCACGCGCCTGGCGCAGATGGCGCGCGCCGTCGGCATTCACCTGGTGCTGGCCACGCAGCGTCCGTCGGTCGACGTCATCACCGGACTGATCAAGGCGAACTTCCCGGCGCGCATGTCGTTCCGCGTGGCGACCAAGATCGATTCACGCACGATTCTCGACGCCAATGGCGCCGAGGCGCTGCTGGGTCGCGGCGACATGTTGTACCTGCCAAACGGATCGGCGCGCGTGCATCGCGTGCATGCTCCGTTCGTCACCGAGAAAGAGATTGCCGCAGTGGTCGAGTTCTGGCGCTCGCAGGGTACGGCGACAGTATCAGCAGAACTTCCTGGAAGCTCCGCGCGAGGAGAACGAGTCGGGCGGTGGCGGCAGTGGCGCTGCCGAGGACGACAACGACGAGCTCTTCCAGGATGCGGTGCGCATCGTGCTGGAGTACGGCAAGGCCAGCACTTCCCTGCTGCAGCGTCGGCTGCGCATTGGTTACGGCCGCGCCGCACACCTCATCGATCTGATGGAGCGCGACGGCATCGTCGGCGCCGCGGACGGCCCCAAGCCGCGCGAGCTTCTGAAGCGTCCCGATTGGCTGAGCGAGGTTGAGGACGCGCTGCGGTAGGCCCTGTCGCCACTTAAGACACTCGAACCAATTCTCCGCAGAACCAACCGGCGGGTTCACGACTCGGCCAACTTCATAACCGCCGTTTCGCGGCTGGTGATGTTGTATGCGATGTATGCGACATTGCTTACGGTTGTGATCGAGCATTTCGATTGCGGCCTATGTACGACTCTCCTTGAATCGCTCGGGATACTGTGGCAAAGTTCACCTATGGATCGTGAGCGAGTAATTCGGATTTTGCGGGAACATGAGTCGGAGCTAAAGAGCGCTGGGATTGTGCGGCTCTCTTTGTTTGGATCGGTTGCCCGCGATGAGAGCGGAAACGATGTCGACCTGCTGGCCGATTTTGAATCCACGCGCCATCTGTCTCTGTTTGACATGGCAGGGCTCGAAATCCGCCTTTCGGAATTGCTCGGTACTACCGTCGATCTCGCCCCAGCCAAAATGCTTAAGCCGCCGATCGCCGAACGCGCCGAACGAGAGGCTGTTCTTGTCTTTTAAAGGAGCGCGCGTTCCGCTGCAGGATATTCCCGATGCAATCGTATTAATCGACCAGTTCACGACGGACATGAGCTTCGAGGAGTTTCGCGTGGAGCTCAAAACCGTGGCAGCAGTCGAACGCAAGTTGCAGCTTATCAGCGAAGCTGCAATCGGATTGGGTGACGACGCCGAAACTATCTGCCCTGGACCGCCCTGGCGCAGCATTCGTGGAATGGGCAATTGGCTCCGACATCAGTATGATCGTATCGCCGTAGAAATGGTCTGAAATACCTTGCAGAAGGATATCCCTTCCCTCAAGACAGCCGTAGGGAATGCCTTGCAGCGATTTCCGGAGTAAGTGACCCAGCAGCAGTGGTTGCAGCCTATTTTCCGCAGGCCTACTCGACACTCAGCAGGCTGCGATCGTCCACCGGAATCAGCACAAGATCGCAGCCCGACCCGCCACAGGACAAAACGCCGCGTCGAACCAGCTTCGTTGGAGAGCTATCCGGAAATTCCAGCTTGAACTTGGCGGATCGGATGTCGTCGGCTTCTGCCATCAGTGACTCGTCACCATCAACTTGCGTCACCTCTTCGACCTTGCCGGGCACGAAGACAATTGAGAAAGTTCCCCTCCTCACGGAATGCGGCGCGGTGCTTACCTTCACCATCCGCATCCGGCTAAGTTGCTCTGTAGGCGTCTCGGTGTATGTGCCGTCGGCCTTGCGAGTTGTGGTGATGTTGCCTGGGTTCGATCCCTTCCCCATCAAGTCTTCGTAGTGTTCGGTAACTTTGTGTATGGTGGAGGTGCCGGATGAAAACGACTTCTGGGGACTCATGGCCGCGTAGGCTAGCCGGTAAACGTGCGCCGCCTCCTGCTTCTTGCCTTGCTTGGCGTACAACTGTCCCAAATGGTCCCCCACTTCGATGTCCTGCATCAGCAGCCAGGATGATCGCAAGTACGGCAAGGCCTTGTCGTAATCACCCTGCTTGAAGTAGATCCAACCGACCGTGTCCCAGGTGGCGCCCAGGTTTGCGGTAGTCATCAGACCGTTGTGACCGCTGCCAGCTTTTAGCGACTCGGCCTGCTGGATTTGCAACGCTTTATCTGCGTACTGCTTGGCCACATCCATGCCCGTATCCATTTCGATCAGCGAATACGCTACATTGTTCAAGGCCATGGTGTCGCGATCGTGTTCCTGGTCGTTCTTCAGCGCCTCCTGCAATACCGCCAGACCTTTTTCCTTATCGCCATTGTGAATGTAGGTGTACCCCAACTCGTACTTGATGGCTCCGCTGTCGGGCGCCTCTTCAGCGGCTTTCTGCAAAACGAGCAGCGCCTCCCCATAACGTTTCTCGGAGCTGAGCAGCCTTCCCAAATTCAGCGCAGCATCCCGGTTCTTGGAATCGATTTTCAGCAGGTTGTGCAACTCGTCGATCGCGGCGGCGTTATCGTGCTTAAACGCATAGACGCGCGCCAGGGTCTGATAGGAGAAGGCCTCGTCCGGATGCAATTCCTCTTCTTTTTTCAACTCTCGTATGCCCGCGTCCGTTGCGTTCTCGGACAAGTAGGTCATGCCCAGGTTGGCATGTGCGCCCGGAAATTTCGGATCGATCTCGATCACGCGTTGAAATGACTCTCGCGCCCGAGTAAGATCACGCTGCTGCAAAGCTTCATCGCCTTCCTGGAAAATGCGAGCAGCTTCGGGATTCAGCGTTGCCTCGGCAGTATTGTCGTCCTTGCCGTTGCTCAGTACGATCCAGGCATCATGATCGTTCTCGACGGCCTTGGCGAACTTCTGATACCGCGCCCAACCCGTGGATGCCACTTCCGGCTGCTTGACGGTCAGGGTACGGGTGACGGTGAGCACCCCGTCCTTCACTTCGTACGCGGAATGAAAATCGGCGAAGTCCTCACTCAGGTCTACTTTGGCGGGAAGCGTCGGCGTGTAGCCGGAGGGCAATTCGATTTGCGCTTTATATGCGATCGAGCCAGGCGCGCCGAGTTTCACAGAAGTGTCCGGCTCCTTCTCGGAGGCAGCCTCAATGCCCATCGGCGGCAACGGCGCGCCGATGCGACCACTCTTCCAGTCGCTATAGTCGTCACGCTTGTAGTCGTACGAAACAGCCAGCGGCTTATTGATGTCGCTCAGCCCCGAGACATCGACCATACTCACATCGCCGCCAAATCCGCCGCCGTAGGAAATTCGCTGAACCACGTCCTTCCATTGCGCGGGCGGATACTGCTGCAGCACGTAGCGCTCGATTGTCCCAACATCGCCGAACGCCGTAATTTGCATATGAGCCGTGAGACTGCCCCCGGAGCTCAGTCTGCCCTTTGCGGTGAATGTCTGTTCATTCTGAAACGGCGGGTTCTCGGGGGTGGTAATCAGCAACGCCGGCTTGTTGATGGGTATCACCAGCGCCAGCTTATGACGCAGGTTGGCCATCAACATCCCAAAGGGAGCGACGCCGGGCGTAGTGTCCAGCCAAAGTAAGTCGCCATTGCGCGGCACCACCGTGATGACATGATCGAATTGCCCCGGCGACGGCACTTCCGGATTCACGTCCATATTGGTAGCATTCATCAACGCGGGCCAGGCATCGTAGCCTGCGGCCTTCAGCAGCGTGGCCAGCAGGGTGTGCTTGTCCTTGCAATCGCCGTACTCGTTTTCGAAAACATCCTCGGCAGGATGCGGTTGATAACGCCCGATGCCGAACGACAGCGACACGTAGTGATAGTGCGTGGAAACGAATTCGTAGAGAGCGCGTATCTTGTCCTCGTCGCTGGTCATGCCCTTGGTCAGCTCGGCGGCTTTCGCCTGGATCTGCGGCGTTACCACCACCTGCGAACGCGCCAGCTCACCGTACCAGTGACCAACTTCTTCCCAGCTGCGAAAGGTCGTGATCAGCACCGACGGACGGGGCGTCGTTGCCTGCTGCAGCGGCGAAACTTTCTTGCTCTCGTCCTGCCTCTGCAGGTTCGATCGCTTCCAGGTGTAGACGCGTCGATTGCCCTGATCCACTGTTTGCGGCTTAAGATCGGGACTGGAGATCTTGATGGTTTTGTCGCTGGGAACGTCGATGACCAGCTGTTCGTCCTTAGTTACGACGTCTTTGGCGAAGTTGTAGGCGAACCAGAACTGGCCGGGCACCTGCGGCTTGGTGGTGCGGTAGCGAACCACGTACTCCAGCGTGTCGCCCACGCCCAGGGCTTTCACCGTAACGTGTTTTTCGTGCACATCGCTGTACATGGGCGCGCTGCGGCTAACGTCGGCGGGCATGTCCTGGATGTTGTAGTCCGGCGTCACAACCACGGTGCCGTCGGCTTTGCGCACACGGACGTAGTCGAACTCAACATTTTCGTCTGCACTGGTGTAGGAAAACTTCAGCACCGCCATGCCCTGTACGCCGGCCTGCGACAGGATCTTGATGACGGAAGTCACCTCGCGCACATCGCTGCCATCGTCCTGGTAGGTGACTTTGGTGTGACTGCTCTCGATGATCACCGCTTCTTTCAGTTCGTCGGCAGTGACCGTGGGAGCTTGCGGAGTTTCGGTGGCGGGCTTGCCGGCCGGCGCTTGCGCGATACCGATGGTAAGCAGAGTCAGGACAACAAGAACGACAATCGACGACTTTGTCGAAATCCGAAACAGCCAGCCCATGGCGCATCCAGAAAGTTAAGGTGAGTAGCAAAACACCATAACACGAGGGGCCGCGCGGACGAAGAACTACAGGTGCCCCACACATCCGCGGTTTTCGGATGTGTGGGTCGGAAGGCAGCCTGTTCGAGAGTCTTTCCACTACAGAGCCGGAAGCCATCTTTGATTTCAGCGGTATTCGTTAGCAGGACCCACTAATATTCACAGCTATCCCCCACTCATTCGAAAGTCGCGAATAAGTGGGGCACCCGGCTCCTATTCGATTCATGAAAAAAGTTCGGGGCTGAGTCGTGCTACCCTGCAGAACAGGATTTTGCCCTCATGAACCTTCGGCTCCGAATCATATTTCCGGCCCTGCTGCTTGTTCTCAGCACTGCGGGCTTCGCGCAGAATGGCAACACCTCCGCTCCGCAATCTACCGCTCCGCCTTCCGGTGTTACCGGACTTACGATTCACGGCAGCAATTCCAAGGGGCAATCGACGGTAATCCCGACCACGCCAGCGGCCAATGCGTCAGGCATCACGTCGAGACTCGCGGAAGCCAACCAGTTGTTCGTGCAGCGAAAACTTTCCGAGGCCGCAGTCAAGTATCAGGAGATCGTCAAGGCCGACCCGAAAGTTGCGCCCGCGCAAGTTGGACTGATGCGCAGCTACCTGATGATGCACAAGGTAGACAACGCGCAAACGGCTGCCACTGCTGCTATGGCCGCGCTGCCTAGCTCTCCGCAGGTGCTGGCCACGGCGGCCGATGTGCAATTCCGCCTGGGCAAAATTCCGGAAGCCGAGAAGCTGTACATCAAGTCGGAGAACCTCGACCCAAAAAACCCCGAGCCCTACCTGGGACTGGCGCAAATCTACAAGGCGTATTCGCTTTACGGACGCGCGTATCAAAACCTGAAGAAGGCGCACGAGGTCGCGCCCAACAATCCTCCCGTACAGTTGATGTACTTCCATTCGCTGCCGCATGCCGATCAGATTCCGGCGCTCGAGGCGTATCTTGCAAAGCCCGACATCAATCCGCAGATGGCGCGCGGACTGCAGGGCTATCTGGCGATGTCTGAAGAAGAACGCGGCGGCACCGGCGCACGCGTGCAAGCTGGTGAGCAACGTGGGGAAGACCGACACCAAGTTGAACTCGGTGGCGCGGCCTGACACCAGGCTGGGCGCGGTCGGCCTGAACGTCCAGATCAACAAGCAGGATGTGCGCCTGGCGCTCGACACCGGCGCTACCGGAGTTCTGCTGGGCCGGGCCGCGGCAGAGAAGCTGGGACTGCGAGCGCCTGGCTTATCAGCCGATCATGGGTATGGGCGACGCCGGCACGCAGGGCGGATATCACGGCGCTGGCCAACCGCATTCGCATCGGCAACCTGGAATTTCAGGACTGCGTGGTAAAAGTCACGGACGCGGCCTCGCCGGTCACGGGGCAGGACGGGCTGATCGGCGCCGATGTCTTCAGCTCCTACCTCATCGACATCGACATTCCGTCCGCCAAGTTGCGGTTGTCGCCGCTGCCCAAGCGTCCCAATGAAGCTGCGCAACCGGCAGCGCTGCAGACCATGGCGCAGGACCAGGCGGAAGACGCCGACGAATCGTCCGAAGGGGCGAAGGCAGGCGGCCTCACCGATGTGCCGATGGACGCATACGTCGATCCGTCGATGGCGAGTTGGACGAAGGTCTACCGCTTCCGCAGCCTGCTGCTGGTGCCAACGTACGTCGACCACCTGGGCCCGTTGCTCTTCCTGATCGATACCGGATCGTTCAGCAATATTCTGTCGACGCGCACGGCGCAGCAGGTGACTGCCCTGCGATCGAATCCGAACATGCAGGTGCGCGGCATGAGCGGCTCGGTCTCGAAGGTCTATACCGCCGACAAGGCAACGCTGCAATTCGGCCGCTACTCGCAGGAAAACGAGGACGTGGTGGCGCTCGATCTCGCCAATGTCAGCCGGCAGACGGGCACGGAGGTCGCCGGCATTCTTGGCTTCAGGATGTTGCGAATTCTGCAAATCAAAATTGACTATCGCGACGGACTGGTCGACTTCGTCTTCGACCCGCATCATCTGCCCAAGGACATCGACATAATGCACCCGAAGTAACAGCGTGTTGCAACAGATGCTTGCCAATTGTCACCTATCCGGCAGCGCTAGGCCCTCTAGTACACTCTCTGAGCACCCCTCCCCGAAGAGGCAAAGCGCAGGCATCTTGAGACGCTCATTGCACTGGATTCTCGGCGCGCTGGTCGCGTGTGTCTTATGCGTGACGGCGGCGGCCGCAGAGCAGGAAATTCGCGGCACTGTGACCGATCGCAGCGGCGCGCGTGATCGCGCGCGCGCAAGTTGTGCTGCATGTGAACGGTCAGAACTTCGGACGCGTCACCCAGCCTGACGGAACCTTCGTCTTCAGCGGAGTGGCAGCCGACAGCGGGACCATCGAAGTCCGCTCGTCAGGATTCGCCACCGCCACCGTGCCCTGGACCGCCGGCGACAAGCCGCTCGCCATCACGCTGGTTCCGGCTTCGGTGCAGCAGAGCCTCGACGTCACGGCCACGCGCACCTCTATCCTTCCCACCGGCGTCGACAACGTTGAAGCGCAGCCTGATGCCGTCGTCGTAACCGACGAGCAGCTCGAGCAGTGGGGGCCGCTCACCACCGACGACAAGCTGCGCCAGGTGCCGGGATTCCAGCTTGCTGCGCCGCTCCGGCAGCCAGACAGCGAATCCCACATCGCAAGGCGTTTCGCTGCGAGGACTCGGCGCCAGCGGAGCCAGCCGCGCGCTGGTGCTGGTCGATGGCGTTCCCATCAACGATCCCTTCGGCGGATGGATCTACTGGGCGCGCGTGCCGCAAGCGTCGCTGAGCGAAGTGCAGATTGTGCCGGGCGGCGTCTCTGCGCTTTACGGCAATGACGCGCTGGGCGGCGTCATCAACATGGAGACCAAGACCGCGGTCGAAACCGACGGCTACTATCGAAGGCTCCTGGGGCAACGAGAATTCGCCCTTCGGCTCTGGCTGGGGCGCGGTGCGAATGGGAGCAGTGGTCACTCAGCGGCAGCGCCGAGGGCTATCGCACCGACGGCTACATCGACGTTCCGCAAAACCTGCGCGGCACCGTGGACACGCCGGTGAACGTTGACTACGGCAGCGGAAACGTAAAGCTCGAGCGGCTCTTCGGCGATCGCGGACGCGCCTTCCTGGAAGGCAATCTCTACGGCGAGAGACCGGCAGAACGGAACGCCGCTACAGGTCAACGACACCACGATCCGCCAACTGGCTTTCGGCACCGACTACCAGAGTCCCAGCGCAGGGCTGTTCACGCTTGCGACTCTACGGCGGCACGCAGAATTATCTATCAGACGTTCTCGTCGATTGCCTCCGACCGCGACAGCGAATCGCTCACCAACATGCAACGACGTTCCGGTGCAGCAGATGGGGATGATCGGCCAGTGGTCGAAGCAACTGGCCAGCCGCTTCACCATGCTGGCCGGACTCGACGGCACCTACGTTCAGGGCGTCAGCCTGGAGACCTCGTACTTCGGCGGCAATCCGACCGCGCATCTCTCGAACGGCGGCACGCAGGAGGCGCTGGGCGCATTTCTCGAAGGCATTGTGCAGATCACGCCGCGCTGGTCGGTGACACTGGCCGGCCGCGAAGACCTGTGGAGCAACTACGACGCCAGCTCCATTCGCATCCCGGTGCACGGATCGCCCACCGACATCAACTATCCCGATCGCGGGCAGAACGCCTTCAACCCGCGCGTCTCGCTCTCCTACCGTGCCAACGATCGCGTGGTGCTGTACGCCTCGGGATATCGCTCCTTCCGCGCGCCTACGCTGAACGAACTCTACCGCGCGTTTCGCGTCGGCAATGTGCAGACGCTGGCCAACGCCTTCCTGCGCGCCGAGCGCTACAGCGGCGGCGAGGCCGGCGCCCGCACCACCATGCTGAACAATCGCGTGTCGATCCATGGCAGCGTCTTTGGCGGCGTCGTCACCGATCCGGTTTCGAACGTGACGCTGAGCTCTACGCCGACGCTGATCACGCGCATGCGCGAGAACCTGGGACGCACGCAATCCATCGGCTTCGAAGCCGGCACCGATATTCGCTTCACCAACCGCATTACGCTGGCGGCGGGCTATCAGTTCATGAGCACCACCGTCGCCAGCAATCCCTCCAACCCGGCGCTGGTGGGCAACATGATTCCGCTGGTGCCGGAGAACATCTTCACCTTCCAGGGAACGTGGATGGCTCCGGCGAAGATTATGGTGGCGATCCAGGGACGCGCCGAGAGCAACGAGTTCGACGACGATCAGAACCTGTTGCCGCTCGGTTCCATGTTCGTGCTCAGCGCGACGGTCTCACGGCCGCTGCCGAAAGGCTTTGACGTGTTCTTCCAGGGTGAGAACCTCACCAACACCGAGTACAACATCGGTCGGACACCTGTCGTGACGATCGGACAGCCCATTCTGGCGCGGGTAGGCCTGCGCTGGCAGAGCCGCCGTTAAGTTCCCGCGAAATCCGTGGAACTGCGATACTTCCTGTGGCGAATTCCATCTTATAGGGTGTACAGTCGGCTGCACTCCATCCCGGCTGAAAGAACAGCGTATGTCGAAACGTCTGCCCACTCTCACACTGATTGCAGTGTTAACTCGCTCTCCTTCCTGCTTCCAGCGCCGCCCAAACGGAGCGGCCCACGCAGTCGGCTGAAGCGGCCAGGCAGATGAAGAGCGATCCTCTCCACGTCTTCAGCGAATCGGTGCAACAGCTCTCCAGCACGGTCACCAAGTCCGTAGTGCAAATTCTCACGACCGGCTTTGGACTCACCACCGACGAGCAGAAAGACGACACTGCCTACCTGGAGGCGCAGCGCGGCGTTGGAGCCGGAGCGATCCTCTCCTCTGACGGATACATCGTGACCAACGCTCACGTGGTCGAAGGCGCGCGCCAGATCCGTGTGCGCTTGCAGGGACTCGACGATTCCACCCCAACTAAATCGAGGATTCCACCACGCCTGGAGGCCAAGCTGGTCGGCATGGACCGCTTGACCGATCTGGCGGTGCTGAAGATCGATATGACCGGCCTGCCCGCGCTGCAACTGGCCAATTCCGACGATCTGAAGCAGGGGCAAGTGGTGTTCGCCTTCGGCAGTCCGCTGGGCCTGGAGAACTCGGTCAGCATGGGCGTGGTCAGCGCGACCGCCCGGCAGATCGATCCGCAGAAGCCGGACATTTACATCCAGACCGACGCGCCCATCAACCCCGGCAATAGTGGTGGTCCGCTGGTCGACGTTGACGGCCACGTAGTCGGCATCAACACTTTCATCCTGTCGGAGTCGGGCGGCAACGAAGGCCTGGGCTTCGCCATCCCCAGCGACGTGGTGCGCAGCGTGTTCGATCAAATCCGCACCCAAGGTCACGTGCGGCGCGGGCAGATCGGCGTCTTTCTGCGCACCATCACGCCTGAGTTGGCCGAAGGGCTGCACCTGCCGGTGAACGAGGGCGTGATTCTGGAAGATGTGGTGCCGGACTCCAGCGCCGACAAGGCCGGACTGAAGGTGGGTGAGATCGTGACCACCGTCGGCGGCAAGAGCGTGGACGACCTGCGCCAGTTTGCGCTCGACCTCTACACCTACAAAGTGGGACAGAAGGTCGATGTCGGCGTTCTGCGCAAAGGCAAGGTGCAGACCGTCTCCGTCACCGTCTCAGAGCGTGAAGACGATCCCGAGCGCTTTGCCGACATGGTCACGGGCCCGGACAACCTGGTCAACCGCCTCGGGATTCTCGGCGTCACCGTCAACGATCAGTTGCTGCGATACCCTGGATGAAGATCTGCGCATCAATTCCGGAGTGCTGGTGGCGGCTCGCACGCCCACGGCGATGCTGCTGGGCGAAGGGCCGCAGCCGGGCGATGTGATTCATGCCGTGAATGGAACGGCGGTCAAGAACCTGGACGAATTAAAAAACTCTCTGCGTCAGCTCAAAGCCGGAGACGCGCTGGTGTTGCAGATCGAACGCGAGAACCAGCTCAGCTACCTGGTGCTCGAATCGGAATAGCGGTCGCCTTTCCCGGAGTCGTCAGGGTTCCCGCGACAGGAAGCCTTCCGCCGCGTCGTGTCCTACGTCACTGACAACCATTAGAGCCTCTTCTAGAATTACATTAGCGGCCGCATTGAGAGTGTTTCTGGAGTGTTTTTCGAGCTGGCCCTCCCAGGGACACTATGCGAACCGCAGCCGAATCGTTGTTCTTCCCTCGCCAGCTCTCAAAGCATCACGACTTTTTTGTGCGACCGGCGACCTCTCGCGCCGAGGCGCTTCTGATGAGCCTTTCTTCCTGAATCGTGGCTTCTGAAAGGAGGTACGCGATGGCTGTACTCTCCGCGAAACCCAAAGCGGCGGTGCAGAACCTCGTCCTGATTACCGATTTCTCCTCGGCAGCTCAGTTGGCGTTGAGCTACGCCGCATCCGTGGCACGGCACTATAAAGCAAAGCTCCACCTGGTGCACGCGATCCAGGCGCAGACATCAGGCGCCGCGAAAGACGCCGGCATTGAATTGCAGGCCGCTGCAGAAATACGGATTCACGCGGAAGCTGAGAAGTGTACCGGCGTGGAGTGCTCGGAGTGGGTGTTGAAGGGCACTCCGCTGGCGGTGGCTGAGCGCATTGTCTCCTTCGATAAGGCAGACCTGGTCATCGTCGGCGACGCAGGGCGCGCGGGGATTTCGCGGGGCCGCTGTCGGCGCCGCTGCGGAACATTTCTTTCGACACATACATTGCCCGGTGCTGGCCATCGGACCGCGGCTGGCGCCGTGTGGCTCGACCTGGGAACCGAAGCACGTCCTGCTGGCGACCGACCTGCAAACCAGGGAGACGGCGGCCGCACGCTGCGCCGTATTCCTGGCGCGCGAGCACGATGCCCGGCTGGCGCTTCTACACGTTGCACCACCGGCATCTGCTCCGTATCCCGAGGACCAGGAAATTATCGCGCGGCCCTACTTCCAGTCCCGCTTGCGCGAGATCCTGGCCTACAAGCCTCTGCTGGAATATCCGGCGGAGTTTCGCGTCCAGTTCGGCGAGGACGCGGTTACCGAGATTGTGCGGACCGCTCGCGAACTGCACAGCGATCTCATCGTGCTCAGCGTTCATCGCCAGGAGCCCCATGGTTTTCACTTTGTCCATGAAGCTTATCGGATTGTGGCGGAAGCGCCATGTCCGGTCTTGATCACGCAGCGGACAGACTGAAATGGAAGGAGGCTGATTATGTTTGCGCTCAGGTTGGTTCGACTGGTGGAGGATCACGCCGACCAATTGGCGGAAGGTTTGCTCAAGAAACTGCAGCAATCGGAATCCTGCAACGATCTGCTGGTGCTGGTGCCGGAGAACGAACTGAAGCATCGCGCCTACGAAATTTACAAGAATGTCAGCGATTGGCTGCTGAGTAAAACTGAATCGGATGTGGAGGAGCGCTACCTGGGGCTGGGAGCACGTCGCGCCAAGCAGGACGTGCCCTTCAGTCAAATGCTGTACGCCATCCAGATCGTGAAAGAGCACTTGTGGGAATTTCTGCGACAGGAAGACTTTATGGAGTCCCAGGAACTACTGGGCGAGATGGAGTTGCTGTACTCGCTGGAGCGCTTCTTCGATCGCGTGGCGTACTTCGCGGCAATAGGCTACGAAGGTGCGCGTGCTCGTCAGGAAGTACATGTCCTGGCCGAGCAGCACAGCATGAGGTAGGTCGCGGTTCTGAAGTGTGCTGGCAAATGAGTGTTGACCGGCGTGAGCCGACGGCCTGGCGTCCCTACGGGACTCTGATCTCAAATCGATCCCTACCCAGCGCTGAAGCGCTGGGCTAAGCTCTTCCGTCTCGCTTTGCGAGACTCGGGGAACGACCCATCCAGAGCACGGACATCAGGACGACCATTGTCAGACACAAACCGCAGACCCGCCACAACCCGAAACACCTGGCTGTTCCGGCGCATCGCTGATCTCACCGCTTCCGGCCGAATCCCGCAGGGATGGCGCCGCCCTTAGCCCAGGATGCAGCGAAGCGGAATCCTGGGCACGTCGCCACATGCGGTCTTGAGCCGGCTTCAGCCGGCGGCACAAGAGTCGGCGTGAGCCGACGACAGCCAGAAAACATAAGGGGGCCGGAGAAAATTCTCCCGGCCCCCTTTCCCCTTTAACAACCTCTCCTACGGCGCGAAGAAGCCGGAGATATCCAGAATCAACTGCGTGGTTCCCGCGGCGAAGGCGTCGATCTTGCCGTTGTTGGTCGGCACGATCGCCATGTTTGACGTGATCTGACCATCGGCGGCGTTCAGGGTCGAGACCGTCGGCTGCGTCTCGCCCATCCGGCCACAAGCGTCAGGTAGCTGAACGACGGCGACGGAACGACGGTGGCGTTGAAGACGTAGCCCTTGGCAGTGGAGGGCAAGGTACAGGGGCTGCCGTGCACATTCACCGTAAGTTCGTTCGCTGAACGGCTGTCCGCTGCCTGTGCCGCGTGTCGAGCACACGGCACGGGCGAGGTGGGATACAGCGACAGTCCGCCGGTTCCCGGGGCCGCGAAGTAGCCGTCGATGTCGACCGCCAGGTCCGTGGTCTGATCGACGAAGACGGAGATGCCTCCACCGCTTCCGGCCGGTACGATGGCGGCGTTGGCAACATACGTCGCGGTGGGATTATTCAGCGTCGAAACCGTCGGCTGCGTCTCGCCTTCCGGCCATGCCGTCAGGTATCCCAGCTGACTGCCCGATAGGATACGGTATGGCGGTGAAGTTCAGGCGAGTAGGCCTTGATGTCGGGCCCGGTACGGAATACAGTCGAGCTGCTGGCAGCGGGAAGTCGCGTTGACGCCGCGCTCAGGAATGGGCCGCCCAGGGCACCATTCGTATTGCGCGTGTCGAGGACGCGGCACGGCGTCAGCGGATAGAACTGCAAGGTCTGGCGCCCGGCGTGGTGAAGTATCCGTTGATGTCGAGGATGACGTTGGTGGTGTTGCTGACATAGACGCTGACCGCGCCCTGATAGCCGGCGGGCACGATGGCGGCATTGGCCTTGAAGCGGCCGTCCAGCGAGTTCATGGTGGAGACGACCGGCTGCGCCGCGCCCGTCGGCCAGATCGTCGAGATAGCCCAGAGGTCCCGGTCGGCACCACCGTGACGTTCAGCGAGTAGGCCGCGGCAGTGGCCGGAATATTGCATCCACCGAGTTGCGGCAGGCGTGAAGCTTTCGGATGTGCCGCCGGTGATCGGCCCGCTGCCGACCTTGACTGGGCCGGGTGTCGACCAGGCGGCAAGGGCGTGACGGGAACAAACTGCACGGCATTCGCATTGCCTCCGCCGATCACGGAGAGCGTGTTGTCGTTGGTGTTGATGACGTAGTAGCGATCGGTGACAGTATTGACGATGCCGCGGAGCCGGGCCCGAGCCGACGGCCAGAGGTGCTGGTGTGGTGCGTGTTCCCGTCGATCATGGTGATGGTGTTGTCGCCGTAGTTCGAGATGTAGATCTTGTAGGTGTTGGGATCGACTTCGGCGTCCGCCGGCTGGGTTCCAACGGCGACCGTCGAGGTTGCCAGGGTGGCGCCGTTGATGAAGGTGACGGTGTTGTCTCCCTGATTGGTGACATAGGCTTCATTCGAGACCGGGTTGATCGCCAGCGCGCCTGGCGAGGTTCCCACGTTCACGTTCTGAGAGCTGGTTGGTGGCGCCATCGATGACGGTGACGGTTCCCTGGGTCGGCGTTCCATTCGCCAGGCAGTCCGCGCTGCCGGAGTTGTTGCCGCAGGCATTCATCACGTAAATCTTGTTGGTCAGCGTATTGACCAGGACGACAGCCGGGATTCCAGCCAACGCGGAACGCTGGTGGTCTGGTTGGTGGCGCCGTCGATGACCGTGACGGTTCCGTTCGACGCTGCAGTCGTTGCTGGTGCCGCATTCGTTGATGACGTAGATCTTGTTGGTGACCGGATTCACGGCCACGGCGATCGGAACCAGGTCAACGGTGATGGTGTTGATCAACGTGTCGGTGTTGCCGTCGATGATGCCGACTGAGTTGTCGTTGGGCGGAATCCGTTGCCGCTGTTGGCGACGTAGATTTTATTGGTGACCGGATTGACGTCGGAGCCGATGGGATAACTGAAGCCGCTGATGGTCTTGATGACCTGGTTGGTCGCGCCGTTGATCACCGAGACGGTGCCGTCGCGCCGGTTGTTCACGTAAATCTTGTTGGTCGACCTGGTTGATGACCAGAAACTCGTCATGCGTGCCGACGGTCACGGTGCTGGCGGTATCGGTGGCGCCATCGATGACGGTTACGTGTGCCATCGGTAGAAGTTGGTGACGTAGATCTTGTTGGTCGCCGAGTTCACGTTCACGAAACTGGCTCCGTTGCCGATCGGCACCGTGCCAATCAGGGTCTGGGCGGCGGCGGGGCGAACCGCCGCAAGCAGGCTTATGGCGAGAACACACAGCGGGAGACGTCGCATCGTTTTTCCTTGTCTTCGTCAGTTGCGGGTCGGGCTTTCGCTCTGGCGATCGAGCAGGTCCTAACGCGGAAACGGCACTTCACGGGTTGAGGGTTGCCACCTTGCGGCACTCCAGCGGAACCCACCTCATGGCGCTTCAAGCCCATTGGCGGGTGCTTAAGCTGATTTGACATTGGACTTAGCCGAGACTGGAAACACAAGTAGCTGAGCCCGTCGATTGTGGCTATACTCTGAACACTTCCCTGTTTTCCGACAAGGGACATAACAGGACATTTCGGGACATTGCGCACCATGCCGCCGGTCCACGAAGTAAAAGCGCCAAATCGTCGTCTGGATTCGTGGAAAGAGATCGCCGGCTTCTTCGACCGCGACGAACGCACCGTCAAGCGGTGGGAGAAAGAACGGCAGCTCCCGGTACACCGTCTTCCCGGGGGCTCGCGCGCCCGCGTCTTCGCCTTTACCGAGGAGCTTGAGCGCTGGATGCACTCGCTCGAGTTGCCTGCGGCCGATTCCGCCGCTATTCCTGAAAATCTTGACGACAGCAACCGACCCGCTCACGGCAGGCAGAAACTGTCCTCGTCTACCGCGAGAGGCGGCAAGCGGCGAATCTCCCACCGCGCCGGCGCCAGGAAGCGGCGGTTAGTCAGCAGTTGGCTGCGCGCTGCTGGCTGTGCTCGCGGTTGGATTTATTGTGCTGAGTCATCGGCGTCACGCGGCAGCGCTCACGCAAGAGCAATGAGGCCCGAAGCGCGCAGAACGCACGCGCTTCCGCCGGCAATGCCGAGGCCGCAGGAGCTCTACCTGCAGGGACGCTATTACTGGGACAAGCGCACTCCCGAAGATTTGAACAAGGCGGTGGACTTACTTCACCCAGGCCATCGTTCACGATCCCAACTACGCCAAGGCCTATGTGGGATTAGCCGATTGCTATCTACCTGCTGCGGGAGTTTGCGACCATGCCGCGAGCCGAGGCGTATCCGCGCGCACTGGCCGCAGCCCAGAAGGCCGTAGAGCTCGACGACTCTTCCGCCGAGGCTCACGCTTCGCTGGCGTTTTCGCACTTTCTATTGGCGTTGGGATGAGGCCGGCGCCGAGCGTGAGTTCCGCCGCTCGATCGAGCTGAATCCCGAGTATGGGCCGGCTCATCAGTGGTTCGCGAATGCGCTGGCCACAATCGGCAGGCTGCCGGAAGCCTTGCAGGAAATTAACCGGGCCGAGCAAATCGATCCCGCTTCGAACGCGATTCTGGCGGACAAGGCGCTCGATCCTGGTGAATCTCGGCCGGCCGGACGAAGCCGAGGCCCTGCTGAAGCAGATTGAAGCCAGCCAGCCGGGCTTCTTCTCTACCCATCAATATCTGTCGTACATCTATTATGCCAAGGGCGATTATCGCGGTTATGTGTCTGAATCGTTGAAGGCGGCAACCCTGTCGCACGATGAACATCAATTGGCGATTGCGCGCGCCGCTGAACAGGGCTTCAAGGCCGGCGGCAAGCGTGGAATGCTGGCCAACACGCTCAAAGTTCAGGAAAGACTCTTCCAGCAAGGACAGATGTCGCCATTTGCCGTCGCCGTCGACGTGTGCCCGGCTGGGACAGAATGAAGAGGCCATGCACTACCTGGAGATTGCCGTGCAACAGCACGATCCCGCACTGCTGGCAGTTCGCGGCGACTCCGACTTCAACGCGTTGCACACCGATCCCAGGTTTCGAACCATGTTGGTACAAGCCGGCATGGCTCCCCTGTCCTGAGCGCCGCAAATCCGCACGATCCTCGAAATCGACCGGTGCCAGCGTCCGTGCGTTTACTGCGGGGCGAAGTACCCCGAGATATCCAGTATGAGTTGCGTCATTCCCGCCGCATACGCATCGATCTTGCCATTCGAGTTCGGCACAATTGCCATGTTCGAGGTCACAAAACCATCGACTGCGTTCAGGGTTGAGACCGTGGGCCGGCCTTGGCTGTCGGGCCAGAGTGTCAGGTAGCTCAGGCTGGGCGAAGGTACTACGGTCGCGTTAAATACATAACCCTTACTTGTGGGAGGCGGAGCGCATACGCTGCCGGAGACATTTACCACGATCTGGCCGCTGAACGGCTGGCCGCTTCCCACTGTGCGGGTATCCAATACCCGGCAGGGCACACTCGGATAGAACGACAGCTCCCCCGTTGCCAGCCAATGCGAAGTATCCGTTGATGTCGATGGCCAGGTCGGTACTCTGATCGACGTACACCGAGACCCCGCCGCCCGCGCCCGCGGGAATGATCGCCGCATTCGCCACATACGTAGCCGTGGGATTATTCAGCGTCGAAACCGTAGGTTGCGACAGCCCCTGGGGCCATGCCGTCAGGTAGCCCAGATCCTGTCCGGCGGGATTCGGGATGGCGGTGAAGTTTAACGAGTACGCCTTTACTTGCGTGCCCTGGGGAATGCAATTTGTAGCTTCCAACAGCGGGAAATTGCGGGCCTGGCCGCCCTCGAGACGCGGACCGCCCAGATTGCCATTTGCATTTCGTGTATCCACCAGCCGGCACGGTGCCAGCGAATAGAACTGCAAGCGTTCCCGGGTCCGCCGGGACAAAGTATCCGTTGATATCGAGTATCAACTGGGTGGTATCGCTGGCGTAGACGCTCACCATTCCCTGATAGCCGCCGGGAACAATCGCCGCGTTCGCCTTCACCCGCCCGTCGAAGGAGTTCATGGTGGAAACAACCGGCTGGCCTTCGCCGGTCGGCCAGATCGTCAGATATCCCAGATAGCTTTGCGGCACTACCGTCACGTTCAAGGCGTAAGCTGCGGCCGTATCCGGAATATCGCAGTCGCCCAATTGCGGGATGGCGAAGTTCTGCGGAAGTGCCACCCTGAATCGGATCGCCTGTCTGGCGAGTGTCCACGAGTCGGCAAGGAGGCACCGCCACGAACTGTAACGGCGCAGGCGGAGAGCCTCCGAGAACGGAGACCGTGTTGTCGGCGGAATTGGGGACGTAGATATCGTTGGTCGAAGAGTTGATGGCGACGGCGTCCGGAAAATTGCCCACCGCGACGCTGGACGTCTGGTTGGTCGCGCCGTCGATGATGGCTACGCTGCCGCCGCGCGTTGTCGCAGGGAAAGTAAATCTGGTTGGTCGCGGCATCGACTTCAATGTCCGCCGCCGATACGCCCGCGCTGCACACGGGAATCCCGGTCGTCCCCAGCGTCCTTCCGTCAATCACGGTCACGCTGGGACTGCTGGAGCAGGCGGAATCGTAACAATCGTTGGCGACGTAAATCTTGTTAGTCACCGAGTTCACCGCCAGCCAGTACGGCAGGAACGCAACATTGCACGCTCTGGGTTCCGAGAGGTCGCTCCATTGATGACAGTGACGGTTCCTCCGTTCTGGCAAGTGGGATTGGCTGCCGCAAAGGTTGGTGGCGTAAATGAAGTTCGTACTCTCGTTGACGGCCACGCTATAGGTGTCATTGCCGGTATTGACACCGCGTGTCGTGTAGTTCGCTCCGTTGATGACGGTGACCGTCCCGCCGCCACCGCTGGAGTTGGTGATGTTCGCGACGTAGATCACGTTGGTCCGGGTGTTCACCGCCACGTCGGCGGGAGCATAGCCCACCGTAACGTCTTGCGTGTGTCAGCGTCGCGCCGTCGATGACGGTGAGCTTCCCCGGTCCGTTGTTGGTGCAGATCGTGATTCCCGGCGCAGTACACATGTTGACGACGAAGATCTTGTGCCTTATCGGATCGACCGCCAGACGGCCAGGGTCGTATCCCACGGTGACGGTCGAAACGTTCAGGGTCGCGCCGTCGATCACGGTGACTGTCCCCAGGCTCTGGCAATTCACATCGTTGCCGCACTGGTTGGTCACGTAGATCTTGTTGGTGGCGGTGTCGACCGCGATCGCTCCGGGTTGACTCCGACATTCACCGTCCCAGTCTTCGGTGTTGGTCACGCCATCGATCACCGAGACCGTGCCCGGGACGGAACAGGGCCACGCGCTGCATTGCAGGTTGGTCATGTAAGTCTTGTTCGTGGCGGTATTCACCGCGGTGGCTCCGGGGCTAATCCCGACTGGAATGGTCGCAATCACGCTCTGCGCGATAGCCGGAATCGACGCAAACATCACACTGCACACCAGCAAGCGGAACAGGAAGCGGTGGCTCGGTCGACACGGAGCGACTCCTTTGGCCTTGGGTCTTAACCGAGAAAAATATAAGGGGCGCATCTTGGCATTGCAACGAGTGAGCTGGACAGCGCATCCTAACAGACCGTTTCCACTTTGCGAATGTTGGAACACGGCAGGTCGCGCAGATTTTGAGTCTTTGTTGCAAAACTGTGCTCACCTTCGTCATGGCCGAAAAGTCGGGATGGAGCGCGTTCAGCCGTGCATTGATCGCCGCGGAGTCGCTACCGGCGTTCGCGCGGTGACAATGCGCCGAAAACAAGTTTTAATGTGGAGCATTACTGGAGGAACTCGATGAAGGCTTTATTCACTAGGCATCCTGCATCTGCCTGCTGTCGTCGGCCGCGTTTGCGGCCGAAGGCCGTGACGTCACCTACCAGAGCGGCGCGGAAACGGTTCACGCGCTGTTGTACATGCCGGCACCGGCAATGGTCCCTTCCCCGCGCTGGTCGTCATTCACGAATGGTGGGGACTGAACGACTGGGTCAAGCAGCAGGCCTCAGCTACGCCGACCAGGGCTACGTGACCTTGGCCATCGATCTGTACCGCGGCCAGGTGGCGACCACGCCGGACGAAGCCCATCAGATCATGCGTGGCGTTCCTGAAGACCGCGCGCCAACGCGACCTGCTGGCCGCAACCAAGTTTCTGCGTTCGCTTGAACACGGTCAATTCAAAACGTGTGGGCGCCATTGGCTGGTGCATGGGCGGCGGATACGCCCTGGATCTCGCCATCGCCGATCCCAAGTTGAAAGTGGCCGTCATCAACTACGGACATCTGGCTACGGAACAATCCAACCTCAAGAAAATTCACGCTTCGATTCTCGGCATCTTCGGCGGCCAGGACAAGGGCATACCGGTCGCAGACGTTCGCAAGTTCGAAACGCAGTTGCAGGCGCTCGACAAAAAGGTGGATATCCACATTTATCCCGACGCCGGCCATGCCTTCGAAAATCCGAACAACCAGCAAGGATTCCGGCCGGAAGACGCAACCAACGCCGAAAAACTTACGGCTGAGTTTCTCGCAGAAAAATTTGAAGATGGCGGAAATAGCTTAGGAAGGATGATGCGGGCGGAACGAGACTCGCTTCGCTCCCCCGGCTAGGAACTACGCGGCCTTGTTTTGCCGCCTCATCGCCCGCACCCGGTCGAGGGTACCCACAATCGCCTGCGCCTGATTGCGAATCATTCCCAGAACTTCGTCTGGCAGTTTGTTGTCGTTGATGTACTTGTCGAAGTGATCCTTCGCGCAGTTGTCGCCCGTCTCCATCGACGACAGGATGGCGTCGTCGCCTCCGCCCAGGTTGGCCTTCAGGTCGGTCCATCCCCGGTGAATTGCACCCAATGTGCGTTGCCGGAGCGATTAACGTCCGACTTTCCGTAGCGGATCGCCTCGTTCTCCAGATCGCCGGCGAACTTGGCGCGCTCCAGGCTGACTTCGCTCAACACCTTCTTCAACTCGGGATTTTTGGCGTGTTCCGAACCATCGCGATAGCCGTTTTGTCCGTCCCGGCATATCTCGATCAGGTCTTCCAGAGCGTCGACAATATGTTGTTGGTTCGTCATGACTTGCCCCCTTTATAACTGCATGACAGATTGGATGGCAAAGCCGCGCCGCGGGTTTGTATCTGGAGCCTTCCGGCGCTCTCGAAAAGCTTTCTTACTTGACGCGACATGGCGGGCAGGGGTAGCATCCAATTGGCGAACAAAAAGCGAAAGTACGAGACATGCAACCCTGGCTTCTACAAACCGCCGACGAGGACGGCCCACAGCCGCTGGTCGGAATCGCCAAGCTCGCGGCCACCGGTGAATCGATCCGCCAGGGCCATTTCGTCGAATACTTCACCCTGCCCTCGCGCGCACTGCTCAATCGCTGTACCTCGGCAGCGCGTGCCCTTCGACTGGACGATCAATCCCTATCGCGGCTGCGAGTTCGCCTGCAAATATTGCTATGCGCGCTACACCCACGAGTTCATGGAGATGCGCGACGGCGTGGATTTCGAGCGCAAGATCTACGTCAAGCAGCGGACCGCGTGGCTGCTGCGGCAGGAGTTAAAGAAGGTAAAACGCGGCGAGCAGATCGCGATCGGCACCGCTACCGATCCTTATCAGCCGGCGGAGAAACGCTTCGAGGTGACGCGCGGCATTCTGGAAGAGTTGGCGCATCATCACGGCCTCGAGATCGGCATCGTCAGCAAGTCCGACCTGATCCGGCGCGACATCGGACCTGCTACGCCGGGTCGCGGAAAACAATTCGCTCTACGTGAACATCACCATCACCACGCTCAACACCAAGCTGGCCCGCATCCTGGAGCCGCGCGCGCCGCGACCCGACCTGCGCTTGAACGCCGTTCGCGAGCTGCGCGCAGGCGGGCATCAAGGCCGGAGTGATTTGCGCGCCGGTACTGCCCGGCATCACCGACTCGCCCGCAGCCCTGGACGAGCTGGTGCGCGCCACCAAAGAAGCCGGCGGCCACTACATCTACGCTAATCCGCTCTTCCTCAAGCCCTGCTCGGCGAAGGTGTTTCTGCCGTTTCTCGAGCAGGAGTTCCCTCACCTGGTCGCCGAATATCGCAAGCGCTTTGAGGACCGCGCGTTCCTGGGAAAGGCCTATGCCAAGCGCATCTCCGAGCTGATGGCGCGGCTGCGCAAGAAGCACGGCATCACCCGCGAGGTTGCCCAACGCGGCGAGATCAGCCCCTCCCGCGCGGTTGAAGACGAACAGCTCTCGCTATTTCACCGCCAGTTAGAAATCCGCAATCCGAAAGACACCGTAACGACGACAGCGGGAGCGAAGCGAGGGCCCCAATTCCGGCACCGATTTTGGGTCGGGTTGGAAGATAAAGAGCCCCCTAAGACTCCGTCGCTGCTATCGCCCCATGTGCGGCCCGTCACAGACAACGGCACACGCGATTGGTTAGCGTAGGAGAGTACGGAGGTGTCGTATGGCAGCTCCCTGGGCCCACCGCTACGCGCAACGTACGAAGTCCGCTAAGAGCTCTATCATCCGCGAGCTTCTGAAGCTGACGCAACGGCCGGAAGTGATCTCCTTCGCCGGCGGCCTGCCTGCACCCGAAGTTTTTCCCGTGGCGCGCTTTCAACAAGCATGCGAGCGGGTCTTGCGCACGCAGGCTGCGACCGCTCTACAGTATGGCCCCACGGAAGGCTATCGGCCGCTGCGCGAACTCATTGTCGAGCACATGGTGCGCTACGGAATTCTAGCCAACGTCGACAACGTACTCATCACCTCCGGCTCGCAGCAGGCGCTTGACCTGGTGGCCAAGCTGCTGATCAATCGCGGCGACCGCGTTCTGGTGGAAAGCCCTACCTATCTGGGCGCGCTGCAGGCCTTCGACCTGATGGGCGCCGAGTACGTCACCGTACCCATCGACAACCATGGCATGCAGACCTGCGACATGGAGCACGCGCTACGCTCCGGACCGAAGTTCATGTACATCCTGCCAAACTTCCAGAACCCCGGCGGGGTCACGCTCTCGCGCCAGCGCCGCGACCAACTGGTCGCGCTGTCGGACAAGTACGGCATTCCCATCATCGAGGACGATCCTTACGGTCAGCTCCGTTACGAGGGCGAACACATTCCGCCGCTGGTGGTACTGGACCGCACCAACCTTGCGCGCGATAGCGGCTACAAGCTGGGCAATGTGATCTACCTCAGCACGTTCTCCAAAGTGCTTGCGCCGGGACTGCGAGTTGCGTGGATTGTCGCGCCGCCCGACGTGATCGCCAAACTGGTACAGATCAAGCAGAGCGCCGACCTGCACACCAGCAGCTTCACTCAGATGATCACCTACGAAGTCGCGCGTGATGGCTTCATTGACGAGCACGTCAAACTGATCCGCGCCACGTACAAGGAGCGGCGAGACGCCATGCTGGCCGCGCTGCAGGAGTACTTTCCACCCGAGGTCTCGTGGACACATCCACAGGGCGGACTGTTTCTGTGGGCAACGATGCCGCCCGGGGTTGACTCGTCGCGGCTACTGGAGTCGGCGCTGCGCCAGGATGTGGCGTTCGTGCCGGGTCATCCGTTTTTCCCCAATGCCGACGAGGGTTCGCACCTGCGCCTAAACTTCTCAAACGCGAAGCCGGACATGATACGAGAAGGCATCCGCCGGCTGTCGATTGCCGTAGCTCATGAACTGGAGCACCGCACTGCCGAAGTGATGGTGTAGGAAAAGGTTCACCACTGAGGACAGGGAGAGAGGGGGTGTATTCAATTCTCTCGCGGGCTTTTAGTGGTTCCTTGAAATTGGTAGCACTCCATCCGAAAGCAGGTCCCTCCACTCCGCTTCGCTCCCGTCGGAATGACAATTCCTTCGACGATGTAAAGAGAGTTCACCACTTGGGCACAGAGGACACGGAACAAAATCTCCGTGTTCTCCGTGGTGAATTGTTCGTGCAGTTACGCGGTTTCAATCAGCGCCATCACCATCTCGCGCTCTCTCGGTCCATCCAACTCCACCAGCACGATGCGCTGCCAGGTCCCCAGCAGAATCAGCCCGCTCTCGACCGCCAGGCCCACCGAGGTTCCGATCATGGCCGACAGGATGTGATCGGGGACGTGCTCCGGGTTGTGTTCGTGGCGATAGTCGAGCTTGGGGACCATGAGGTCGAAAGCGTCGAGCATATCGAGGTCGGTGCCGGGATCGAGATCGGCGGTGGTGAGCGCCGCGGTGGTGTGCAGAAGATTCAACTGGCAGACACCGGTTTTGTCGGCATAGTTCTTCCACAGAATCGCTTCCAGCTTCTGTGTGATGTCGACAATCTCACGCTTCTTGTGCGTTTTGACGATGAGACGATGCACGGCGACCTATTCCTTCGGTGTGAACAGTTCCAGGCGGACACGCCAGGTAACCGATTGTCCGGGCTGCAGCAGGACCATGCCGGTGTCCACGTTTCCCCAATTCTTGTTGTAAGGATCAGGTAAATTGAACTGCGGTTCAATAGCAACAAAATTCTTCTGCGGCGGCGCGTACACCTGGATAGACGTGATGTGTGCCGATTCTGTAATCAACCGCAATCCATACTTCGCCGCCGGATCGATGATCTCCGATACCGAATTCTTATTGGCTCCGTAGTTAAGATTGGAGTAGTTGTCGTCCAGATACTGTTTGCCCAGGGGCGCGCCGCCGGGCGCCGAAAAATCATAGGGTGTGTCCTTCACCGGAATGCGTCGCCCGGTTGTAAACGAATCGTCATAATTGTTCATCACGGCGCGCATCTCGCTGGGCAGATGCAGCCTCACCTGCTCGCGATCGCCGCTGGGCAGAACAAAATATGGGTGCCAGCCGATTCCCATCGGCAGCGGTTTGGGCCCCACGTTCTTCGCCGTCACGGTCATGTCGAACGCGTCGTGGCTCAACGTGGTTTCTACTTCCACATCGGTGTCCGAGAGCCAGTGCCCGTCGAAGTTACCGGCGTGCAGCGTGGCGTTGACGGCCGAATCCTGCGCCCCATTGCGGAGAATGGCATGCTCGAAGCGCGAGCGCCGCATCAGTCCGTGAATGGAATGTTTCTCCGCGCCGGGGTTGTTGCCGCTCCAGTTCGCCGGGAGGGTCACAGTTTTTCCGGCAACGGTCGCGGTAATCGTCTTGCCGTCCGGCGATACGGTGCCACGAATGCGGTTGGCGAAAGGCAGCAGAATGGCTCCGCCAATCTTGAAGACCTCGTTGCCGAACTCGTCGTCATCCTTGTTCAGCAGCTTCTCTGCCTCGGGCAGTGGAGGAGCGTTCAGCAGGTCGATCTCGCCCTTGCCCGGAAGGTAGCCCTTGATTTGAAGCACAGCCATTCCGCGCCCCGGAAGGATTGTGGCTTCCAGAAATTGCGGCTTGCTCTTGTCAGTTACGGGCGGTCGCTGCAGGGTTATCACTGGTTCTCCGCCGATCACAACCGCCGCGGGCTTCTGCTGTGCGTGGATTTGTTGTTCGGAGCTCAAGTCTGAGTCCTGGGCCAGCATGGGCATACCAAATGCGGCGACCAACAGCAGTGCGGCGATAAAACCCGGGTTGCTGTTTGCAAACCACCGCCAACGCGACGAGCTTATTCGATTCATCCCACAAGTGCGCAACGTATCACCCTGGTGTTCAGGTATCGATTGACGAGACAGAGCTGGATCGAGCAAAGTAACTTCAACCTGACAGAAAATGATAACAGCAAGCGCGCGCCCGCCAATTTCGCGAAGTGGCAAGCAGCAGTGCTGGTTTCGCGTCGTCGCAGTCGCGGCCATTGCGCTGCTCTGTATTTTCCCGGCAGCAGCCGACCTGAAGTACATGCTGGTCAGCCGAGACATTGTGATGCAGCGGCTCACGGATGCGCCGATGAAAAATTCCGATCGCGCAGTCGAGTTGGAGAAAATGTTTCGCGAAGCCGGCTGCACGCCGTCCGAGCAACCCGTCAAGGGACTCCACGAGCCGAATGTGCTCTGCGTTCTGCCGGGCTCGACGAATTCCGTCATCGTCGTCGGCGGCCATCTCGATCATGTGGAGGAAGGCACGGGGGTCATCGACGACTGGAGCGGTGCTTCGATGCTGCCCAGTTTGTATCAAAGCCTCGCCGGCCAGCCGCGCACGCATACGTTTCTCTTCATCGGATTCTCCGGCGAGGAGAAAGGAATGGTTGGCTCCGACTTCTACATCAAAACTTTAGCGCCGGAGAAGAGAAAACAGATTGCCGCCATGGTGAACCTGGAGTGCCTGGGCATTGGCAAAACCGAGGTCTGGACCAGCCATTCGGAACCCATCATGGTCCGCATGCTGGTTGCCCTGGCGCGATCGCTGAATATTCCTGTAGCCGGGATGAACGTGGAGCGGGTAGGCACAACCGACTCGGAGTCGTTCGCGCACTACTACATTCCACGCATCACTATCCACGCGCTCACCCAGGACACCCTGCCGCTGCTGCACAGCAAGAAAGACAACATCACTGCAATTAATCCGGACGAGTATTACGATTCGTACCGTCTCGTTGCTCCGTACCTCGTGTTGCTCGATCAGCAGGTGCCAACTGACGGTTCGTGGATCGTAAAGAAAATCAAGTAAGCAACGTCAGCGATTCCTTATCCCGTAACGCTTCCCTTCATCGTCTTCTGCAAAGCGGCCTGGAAGAGAAGCATCTCGTCGCTGGTGCCGATGGTCACGCGTGAATAACTTGGCATCGCCGGCCACACGCGGCCGATGATTACGTTCTGTTGCGCCATCGCGGCAATCACTTCCTTCGCCGGATGCTTGGTGTCGAGCAAAAAGAAATTGGCCTGCGAAGGAATATACGAATATCCGTTGCTGTCGAGCCACTGGAATGTCGCGGAACGTACCTGGGCATTGATCCGCTTGCGTTCGCTGAGAAGCTTCGGATCGCTGAGGCTGGCCGATGCCGCTGCCACCGCGGTTACCGGCATAAAGTTGTAGCCGCCGTAGTTGTGGATTTTCTCCAGCAGATCGGGCCGCGCAATCGCAAAGCCGCAACGCAGGCCCGCCATGCCGTAGAGTTTCGAGAAAGTCCGCAGCACGATTACATCTTTGCCGGCCTTCACGAAATCGATTGACGAAGGCGCATCGCTGAAGTGGATATAGGCTTCGTCCACCAGCACAACGGAGTTCTTCGGCTTGTTGTCCAGCAGGTATTCGATGTCGGAGTGGCTGGTCAGCGTGCCGGTCGGATTGTTCGGATTGCAAACGTAGAACACGCCGGCGTCGGGGGCAGCGGCGATCATTGCCTTCACGTCGTGCGCATAGGTCTTGGTCAGCGGAACCTTCACCACGCGAGCTTTCGCCCGCTCCGAGGCAAAGAGGCCAGCTTCGAAGCCAGGGTCAGCGGTCACATAGCTGGCCGTGGGCGAACAGAACGCGCGCACGGTGAACAAGCAGCGGCTCGGTCGAACCGGCAAAGATCGAAACCTGTTCGTCGGTGACGGCCAGGCTCTGGGCATACTGTTTGCTGAACTCATTGGTGCGCTCCATGAAGTAGCGTCCGCTGATGGGAGTGATGGCGAGAACTGCGTCGCGGGCCGCGGGACATGGGCCGAGCGGATTCTCGTTAGCGTTGATCATCACCGCGTCCGCCGCATGCTGAGGCGCAGCCGCGAAGGCCAGCATCGGCTCGGTCGCTATGCGCAGCGCGAGAGCCGCTGACGCCAGAGTGGAAGCTTGCAGAAACGAACGGCGCGAGAAGAGTGAAGAAGTTTCAAGGCTCATGGCAGAGCTCCGGTATCGCACTTTATCGTAGCGCGTTCTGCCCAGGAGTGACCGCATTTCCCCGATCCGTGCGGCCAAGTGCAGGTCAGAAGGGATGAAGTCCTCCTGGATCAGCCGTGTACCATCCTGCATCCGAAAAGAAGAGGAGTGTGAGTTCGCTGACTCCCACTCATTGCAAAAACCAGGAATGAGGAGGCACCCGCCTGTATAATCTCGGACTCCGGAGCTTATACCTTAGCGCGCGAGGTGTGGCGGTGCGAATTTCTCGAGTCTGGTCACTGCTTTTGGTTATTTCTGCAATCCTTCTGCTGGCTAATAGCGGCTCCGCACAACAAAATCCATCCGGCGTAACCACGTACACGGGCAGCTTCGCCGATGGCGCTACCTATCTCATCGAAGTTCCTTCCAACTGGAATGGAACACTGATGCTCTACAGTCACGGCTATAACGCCGGCCCGAGCAACCCTGCCTACGACGCCAGCGACGGGCTCAGCGAGTACTACTTGCTGCTCAACGGATATGCCCTGAGTGGCTCGTCGTACGCCACCACGGGATGGGCAATTCACGAGGCGCTGCCGGACCAGATTGCAGTGCTCGACACGTTTCAGCAACTTGTCGGAACGCCCCGCAGCACCATTGCCTGGGGCACTTCGATGGGCGGCATCATCACCGGCGGCTTGATCCAGCAATATCCCGGCCGCTTCCAGGGCGCGCTACCCATGTGCGGGGTGATGGCCGGGGCGGTGGGTTTCTGGAACCAAGCCCTCGACTCTGCGTTCGCTTTTCAGAAGTTGCTGGCTCCCCACGCCGGGCTGCAGGTCGTCAACATCACCAACCCTGCGAACAACCTGGCGATTGCCGACGGAGTTTTAGGAACTGCGCAGCAAACGCCGCAGGGCCGAGCGCGACTGGCGCTGGTCGCGGCTCTCGCCGATGTGCCGGGCTGGGTGACGACCGGTCAGCCGCCTCCGCCGCCCACCGACTACGTCACGCAGGAAGTCAATCAGTATGGCTGGCTCGCGGGCGCAGATTTTCCGTTTGCGTTTTACTATCGCGCTGAGCTCGAGGGCCGCGCGGGCGGCAATACTTCGTTCAACACCGGCGTGGACTACGTCACACAGCTCAACCAATCCGCCGATGCACAAGAGGTCCGCACGCTCTATCAGCAAGCGGGTCTCGACTTGAATGCCGACTTGCAGACTTTGAATACGGCGGCGCGCATCTCCGCCAATCCGTCTTCGCTGACTTACCTGGAGCAGAGTATCGACCTGTACCGACCGGCGCGCGTTCCGGTGCTGACCATGCACACCGAAGCCGATGGCCTGGTTGCAGTGCAGGACGAGAGCGCCTACCGCGCGATCAACGGTCCGGCCAGCCCCTACCTGCGGCAGGTGTACATTCGTCGCGCCGGACATTGCGCCTTCACGGCGCCGGAGATTCTGGCCGCGATGCAGGCGCTTCTCCGCCGGGTAGATACGCAGGCGTGGAGTGGATTGACACCGCAAGAGCTCAACGCGGCAGCGAATCACATCCTGGTCTTCCAGAATCAGGACTTCGCGCCGGCCTTCGATAACTTCACGCCGACAATGTTCCTGCGGCCTTTTTACGGCTATCCGCAATAAAGGAAAAAATAATCAGACCGCGAGTGCACCATTCATTCGTGGTGTCCGAATGAGTGGGATCTCAAACCTACGCTGACACCGTCTGCTTTGCTTGTGGCGCTGTAAACCGAATTGCCTTCGCCTGCAGGATGGTTTCGATCCCGCGCAGCGCTTCCAGCGCCGGCTCGGTAACGTCGCCGTCCACCTGCACTACGGCGACGGCCGACGATTCCGCTCCACGGCCCAGCGAGAAGTTGGCGATGTTGATGTTGTGCTGACCCAGCACTGTTCCGATGCGCCCAATCACTCCGGGCACATCGAGATTGCGCAGGTAAATCACGTTGCCTTCAAGCGGCGCTTCGACGTGAATGCCGTCGATCTCCAGCAGACCGAGTCTGACCGCCGGTTGAACGCTGCCGGCGACCGTGTTCTCCTGGCTTGCGCTTTTGAAGGTCATGCGCAGCACGTTTCCGGCGCCGTCCGGCTTCTTGCGCTCGGTGATGCGGATGCCCCGCTCCTCGGCAGCCGAGACGGCGTTCACCAGGTTCGCCCGCTCATGCGCGTGCGCCAGCTGATTCAGCGCGCCGGCAACGGCAGCATTGCGGATCAGTGCCGTCTGCCATCCGGCGATCTCGCCGCTGTAGCTGAGGCAGATCTCCTCCAGCCCACCCTCGCACGATTGCCCCAGGAAGGTTCCCAGCCGCTCGCCCAACGCGATGTAGGGCAGCATCTGCTGGTACTCTTCCTCGCTGATGGAGGGGACGTTGACCGCGTTCTGGATCACGCCCTTCAGCAGGTACTCGCGCACCTGCAGCGCGATCTGCACGCCTACGGCTTCCTGCGCTTCGTTGGTCGAGCCGGCGATGTGCGGCGTCAGCAGCACGTTTGGCAGCGTCATCAGCGGCGAGTCCTTCAGCGGCTCGTGACTGTAGACGTCGAGCCCGGCGCCGCCGAGTTGTCCCGACTGCAACGCCTCGACGACCGCCGCTTCGTTCAGCAGCTCGCCGCGAGCGCAGTTCACCAGGCGTACGCCCTTCTTCATCTTGCGAATGGAGTCGGCGTTGATCATGCCGGTGGTTTGCGGCGTGATACCCACGTGCAGCGTGATGTAGTCCGACTGGGCGTAGAGGTCGTCCAGCGGAACCATGGTCACGTTGAGCTGCTGCGCCAGCGCCGGAGCAACGTAGGGATCGTGCGCGATCACCTTCATACCGAAGGCCTGCGCGCGGCGCAGAACTTCGACGCCCACGCGGCCCAGTCCGACGATGCCCAGCGTCTTGCCGCGCAGTTCGGTTCCCTGCAGGGTCTTCTTCTCCCACTTGCCGGCAACCATGGTGGAGTGCGCGCGATGTAGGAAGCGTGCCAGTCCCAGCATGAGAGCAAAGGTATGCTCGGCTACTGCGACCGCGTTGCCGCCGGGGGTGTTCATCACCACGATGCCGCGCCTGGTGGCGGCTTCGAGGTCGACGTTGTCCACGCCCACACCGGCGCGTCCGATGACGCGCAGCTTGGGAGCCTTCTCCATCAGGGCGTCGTCGACGAAGGTCGCCGATCGCACCACGATGGCGTCCGCGTCTGCCAGCTCACGGGCGAGCGAGTCCTTGTCCGGGCTGACGATCGGTCCAGTCGCCGCTCGCCAAAAACCTTCAGCGCGGAGGGAGAGACTTTATCGGCAATTACGACTTTCATACTTTAGCCGCCTCGGCGAATTGCCCTGCAAAGGCTTCTTGCACGGCGCGCACGCCAGCGCCTAGTTCGAAGTTATGGGATGGCGCAACCTTCGCCAGCACGTGTTCCAGCGCGCCGATAACGCCGATCGCGTCGAGGTAGTCGTAGTAGCCGAGGTGCGCGATGCGGAACAGCTTGCCCTTCATATCGCCCTGGCCGTTGGCCATCACGATGGCGAACCGCTCGCGGAATTCCTTCACGATCGCGCTGGAGTCAACGCCCTTCGGCGCCAGCACCGCGGTGCAAGCGGCGGATGGGCACGTCGGCGCGAACAATCCCAGCCCGAGTGCCTGCACGCCGGCACGAACCATCGCGGCCGAGGTTTCAGCGTTGTGAATGAGTGCGTCGCGTCCGTCGGCAAGATTGCCGTTGCCGGCCTTGCGGATGAAGTCGAGCGCCGCGCCCAAGCCGCAGATCAGCGCCACTGCCGGCGTGAAGGCCGACTCGCCCTTGGTCTGCGATTTGCGCTCCTTGCGCAGATCGAAATAGAAGCGCGGCTGCTTGGCAGTTTCCATCCGCTGCCAGGCGCGCTCGCTCACGCTGAGATAGGCGAGGCCCGGAGGAATCATGACCGCCTTCTGCGAGCCGCCGATGAGGACGTCGATGCCCCAGCCGTCGACGTCGAAGTGCGTGGTGCCGAGCCCGGTGATGCCGTCCACTACCAGGAGCGTGTCGGTTCCCTTCAGCAGCGCGGCGATCGCCTTCACATCGTGACGCGCGCCGGTGGAGGTTTCGGTGGCCTGCATGTAGAGCACGCGCACGCCGTCGAGCTTCGACTTTCACTTCGCGCAGGTCGAAGGTTTCGCCGTAAGGAACGCTCAGCATATCGATCTCGCAGCCGTAGGCCTTGGCAAGATCGCGCCAGCGCTCGCCGAACTTGCCGGCGGTCAGGATCAGCACTTTTTCACCCGGCGAGGTCAGGTTGGAGACCGCGGCCTCCATTGCGCCGGTGCCGGACGAGGCCAGGATGAGGACATCATTGCTGGTGCCGATGAACGTCTTAAGGTCGGCCAGAGTGCGAGAGAAAATCTCGCGAAATTCCGCGGTGCGGTGATGCATATCCGCTGCGGCGATGGCATTCTGGGCGGCTGGAAGTAAAGGAGTAGGACCGGGAGTGAAGAGCCGTGTCTTACGAATCATCGCGATACCTCTGCTCGTTGATTGCCGGCCGGAAGAGGCCGACACACCACTATAGAACCCCGCGAGCGGCGATGCCAGCGCGGGTAGGCCTGGTGGTTGTGCTGGACGTCACAACCCTGGGTGAACTCGCATTCGTTCAGATCAGGAGCTATGCAGGACGGTTGCGGTGAGGCACTGCCATGGTTCGCTAAGCCCTCGGCGCCGCAGACGGGACAGATGATAGCGCTGCGCGTTGGGGCGAAGGTAACACCGTGCAAGACAGAGTCCGCGCCATGCAGAGTCCCTCCAGGGACGACAGAGCTCCTATAATCGATCCATGACCCTGACCGAACGAGTGCAAAAAGAAATGGTGGACGCCATGCGCGCCAAGGAAGAGCTGCGCCTCTCTACCCTGCGCATGATGAAAGCGGCGCTCCAGATGAAGCGCATCGACAAGCGCGCCGACCTCGACGAAAAAGAAGAGCTGCAGGTGTTCACCACCATGATCAAGCAGCGCAAGGACTCCATCGAGCAGTTCGAGAAGGGCGGACGCCCCGAGCTGGCCGCAAAAGAGGCTTCGGAAATCACCATCATCGAGGGCTACATGCCCAAGGCCGTGGGCGAAGAGGAGATCGTCGCCGCGGTGAAAGCAACCATCGCTGAGATGGGCTCTCCCACAATGAAGGACATGGGGACGGTGATGAAGAACGTGATGGCCAAATTCGGTGGGGCGCGCGTGGATGGCAAGCTGGTGAGCGAGGCAGTGAAGAAGCAATTGGCTGCGGCTTAGTTACAAGCTGCCAGCTGGCCTACGCAAGTCCTTGTCCCTCGTCCCCGGCCGAAGCCGCGGCAGCCTTCGCCTGAGGTTGCAGTTCTGAAAGCACCGGATCATTCGCACCTTCCAGGGCCAAGGCCTCCGCCTCTGCTATCACGGCAGTCGTCGATCCAGCCCTTACCGCACCCCACACGATGAATAAGTTGGTCACGAACACCACCGTGAAGGCCATAGCAGGCAGAAAGCTGAAGGTTTCGCCACGCGCTTGCACGATAGCCAGCGCCAAGACTGCCGTCACCAATCCGCGAGGCAGCATCCAGAACAGCAGCTCGGTTTGCTCACGAGAAACGTCGCGCACCACCCAGCGACTGCCTTGCATGGCGAGGTATCGCGCCAGCACCAAAGCCGCCAGTATGCCCAGGATGGGTACCACGTACTTGCGGCTGACAAACTGCGCCACCACTCCCAGCAGCACAAAGAAGAATGAACGCACCAGGAAACTGAACTCGGCGTGAAAGGCCATCATTCTCGCGCCTTGCCGGGTCATGTGCGGCGTGCGCGGCAGGTTCGCCAGGGTGACACCGAAAACCAGCACTGCCAACAATCCGCTGCCGTGGAAATAATCACCAACTGCATAAACCCCCAGCACGACGCCCAGGTTCAGAATGTTGGCGTTCGGCATGCCCGCCAGCTTCGGCCATGTCTTCGACCATACCGCGCCCACGATGAAGCCGACCAGCAACGAAACAATAATGTGGCGCGAGAAATCGCTGGCCAATCCTCCCAGCAACGAACCTTCGCCCCCAGATTTCAGCAAGCTTCCCACCAGCAGCACGGCAATCACTTCACCCAGCGAGGATTCAATCGTCAGCGTGATCTTGACCGGATCGGGTGTGCTGATCTGCTGCAGCGCAGGAATGACGATGGTGCCACTGGTACATCCCAGCGCGGCGCCCAGCAGTAGGCAATCCACCCACTCCAGGTGCAGCAGCCAGTGTCCCATCACGGCAACCAGCGCCAGGCTCAGGCCAAAGCTCAGGACGACCAACAGCAATCCCGCAGGAAAGTAGCGCATCGCCTGTCGAAGGCGCAGCTCCAGCCCGCCTTCAAACAGGATGAGGATCAGCGCCAGCGTGCCCACAATGCTGATGACGCCTTCAAAATGTTGGGGATTGATCCAGTGCAGGATCGGGCCCAGGGTAATGCCGATCAGCAGCAGCACGATAATGTCGGGCACGCGCGTGAGCTTGGATAGACGGTTCGCGGCAACTGCTAGCACCAGCAGTGCAGCCGGCAAGACCGAAAAGTAGGCCATGTGCATGGAGAGAGACTCGCCCCGCCGGCATTCCCTGGGCGAAGGAGTCCGGCTTCGTGGAATTGATGTGAGTTGATGATAGTACGGATGGCGCAAGAAATAGAACAGGCTTTTTGGGGAGGTAGAGGTGGCACAAAGCGTGCCCGCGATTCGTTAAAATCGCGGGCACAATGATTTCGCCTTGAATTAGGCGGCTCTTGCCTCGACGTTTACCGTGCTGGCAATCTTGGTTAAGCGTCTGGTCGGCCTCTTCTTCTTCGTCCAGCGTCTGCTGCAGGAGCGGCGGCATGCTCCTCCTGCCCCAGCAGTTTGGCGTAGGTTCGCACCGTGCCGTAACCCGCCATCTCGTAGTGCTCCACGCGCTGGGCGGCGCTGATGATGCCGGCGTCGACAGTGCTGGGGTCGCCGCCTGCCGAGACGATCTCGTCGCCTTCCTTAATCACGCCTTTCATGCCCTTACAGGTTTCACCGTGGGCTTTTCGCTCAGCGTCTGGAAAATGCGTTCCAGACGGCGAGATCTGGCTCTTGGTAACGTTCGAGATGTTCCTGCAAGGCGCTTCTTCAGCTCCGGAATTATTCGCGGCATCGATCAGCTTCGGCAGTGCCTCGGTGATCTGATTTTCCGCGTCGTACAGGTCGCGCAGTTCTTTCAGGTACAGCTGTTGCAGGTTTTCCAGTTTCATTGAAAACAGTGCCATGACACCTCCAGTAGTTGAATCTGGCAATGAGATGGCGAGCTATGGCAACGGCGTTGGAAGTAACGAGGCAAGAATCGAAAGCTGCTGCCTGATCTTCGAATAGCATAATCGACGGCAGGATTCGAGGTCGTAACATCCTTGCGGAACGAAATTTTATGAATTTCAGGAATCGATTTCTTCACTGCCCCGTCCAATGCAAAAGGAAACATCATGCGAATTCATGACAAAGGCGATTACGCTTACGATCTCGAACAATCCATCAGACCCATCAACCCAATTACGAACCGGCTGGAATTTCCACATCTTCCGGCTGCGTCCTATCGAGCAGGTGCTGGAAGGCGGACGAGGCCAACACGCGCGAAGAGGCCGAAAAGCTGGCGAAACGCGCTATCACGCGCATGGTGCAGAAGGAGCGTAAGGCCGCGTAGAAGATTGGCTTTAGCGGAGGTGCAGAGTCTTAGCGGCGACCTTTAGACGTAAGCTGCAATTGGATTGTAGCGAATTCTTGCACCTTCGTCCACGTGAATTGGCATCCAATGTAGTGAGTCACTTGATACGCATTTCGTAATACGCATTTAGTGTTTTGTACAAGCCCCGCCTTCCTTAGCGGGGCTTTTTGTTTGCCTCAAGTTGGCACGCTCTGGTTCGAAGTTTGGCTGGTAGCTCGAGAGCAGCTACGTCTCACCAAGCCCGGCAAAAACCTTCTCGTACTTTTCGCGCGATCGCTTCCCAGCGGTACAGAGCATCGGCGCGCTGCTTCGCCCGCGTCGGCCAGGTCCTGCGCGGGCGCCGTCATCATCGAGCAGTGACTTGCAGCTTCGCGCGCAAACTTCTTCCGACTTGTCATAGCGAACCGCGGCATCGCCGGCGGTCTCCGACATTCTCCGGCGTGTCGAGATACACGCACTGGATTGCTGGCAGCCATCGCTTCAATCAGCGCGGGATGAACACCGCCGATTTCACATGCGAAGACAAAGATCCCGGCATGCTTCTGCAGCGCCCAATAGCCATCGCCGTAAATCGCTCCGGTAAAGCGCACGCGCTCGTCGCCCAGCGACTTCAGACGCTCGATGTAGCCGGTGTCGTAGGGATTGTCGCCGACCATCACCAGCGGCCAGTCGCTGCGAATGTTGCGCCAGCTGCGCAATACCAGGTCGGGATTGTTCTCCGGCTCCAGCCGGCTGACATACAGAACGTAGCGACCGGGCTCGAGATTCAGTCCGTTCAGGTTGTAATCGCCGGCCGGCATCTCCGAACCGTAGCCGATGACCACGGACTCGCTCTTGTACTTCGCCAGGTAGTAATCGTGGATGGCCTTGGCATCGGTGACCAGCTGGCTGGAGCTGAACGACGACATCCACTCGCAAAAGTGCAGCACTTGCGCGCCCAGCCCCTTCCACTTCTCGCGCTTGCGATCGAGTCCGTCGACGTTGAGCACCACCGGCTTGCCGAACAAGCGCGGGATGTAAGCGAACGGACTGTTGGCGACGTTGCAGAGCAGAACAACGTCGTTGTCGCTGAACGCGACGTGCACGGCGGCGAAGAAGCTGCTGACCCAGGTGTCGAGATGCTTCTGATGCAGGCTGGGTACGATGACGCGGCGCACGCGCTTGTCGTACACGTCGTCGGGACGGGTGAACGCGCGACGGCAATAGACCGTGACCTGGTGGCCGTGATCGGCAAAGGTCGAGCTGATCTGCTCGGCAAAGCGCTCGAAAGCCGCCATAGCGATTGGGAATGCCGCGAGTTCCGACGATGGCAATTTTCATGAAGCGGCAGTTAGCATGTGGCAGGTAGCTGTTAGCAATTGACGACTAGCGTTTAGCAACCCTCTGCCAGTCAGTGTCCGTTCTCATTTCTTGAGTGTCATCCTGAGCGCAGGCGCGTGTTTTTCGGGCCGGAGTCGAAGGATCGCTATAGCCAGAAAAATTTCATTCGCCGCCAACACGATGCAGGGGCTAAAGCCCACATCAGAAAAGCCCGTAATGGCACGACTAAAGTCGTGCCCTGACGCGACCCTTCACAACCTGACACGGCCCTTCACAACCTGACACGGCCCTTCACAACCTGACACAACCCTGCACAAGTCGTCGAGCCACGAGCCGCTGATCGCAGTCAACTGGCTACTGCTTCTCCACATCCACTGCTCGTGCCTTGCTACTAAACCACCATAACAAATCGCGATCCGACACCTTCCGCTTCCCCTGAATGATCGCCCGCTTGCGGCGAATGCTGTCGCGAGCTCCCCACCAGTACGTCACAGCCGACCACAACCGGCGATCGCGAACCGCGGCATAACCGAAGGTCATCAGATCCCGCCAGGCCACCGGAATCAGCAGCCGCCAGCACAACCATCCCGACGCATTCTTCCCACGCATCAGGAAACGGTTCTTCGCCGAATGCCAGTTGATTACTAGCGGTAAGTCTTGACGACGCTCCGGCGTAACCCGACGCACATGCCACGCCACCGCCCCCGGCGTATACAGACACTTCCAACCCATCACCTGCGCGCGCCAGGCCAGATCGGCATCTTCGCGGAAGGCAAAGAAATCCTCGTCGAAAAATTCGCCTTCAACGGAAACATCCTCAATGAAGCTTCTGCGAAAGAAAGCCGCCGCGCCGCTCGCGCCAAAGACGTACTGCTCGCGATCATATTGTCCGCGGTCGACCTCCTCGGCCCCGCGGTCCAGGTGGCGCATGGTCGGCGTGAAGTAGATCCCCGTGGAGTCGATGATGTTGGTCTTGCGCGGCTCGAGTTCGGCATTAGTCGCGACGGCCTGACGCTTTTGCCGGGCGGAAGGCTCCCAGCGAAGCAGCTTGCCGCAGAGAGTACCGACCTCAGGATGCTTTGCCGAGGCGGCGAGCAGGCGGGTCACAAAGTATGGACTCAGCACCACATCGGGATTGAGGCACAGAATCCACTGGCCACGAGCAGCGCGCATCGCCTGGTTCTGTCCGGCGGCAAATCCCACATTCTCGTCGTTGTAGAATGACCCGCCACTTCGCCTCGACCTTGTGCAAGAGCTCACGCGTGCCATCGTCAGAAGCGTTGTCGACGATGATCACTTCCAGATCGCGACAGTCCTGGAGGTCGAGCGCGGCAAAGCACTCCTCAAGATGTTTCGCCGAATTCCAGGTGACGATTGTGATGGAGACCATGGATAGCGGTGCGCGTGAAGGGCGCAAGCTTCAGTTTAGGCGGTTAGTTATCAAATGGCGATGTTAAGCCAGTTAACCGGCGCACGGCCACAATGGACGTTAATCGAGTCCCGACCAACGCAGGGATGACCTTCATAGTTCTCTCCGGAGGTATTCCGGAATTGCTGACGTAACCGGCGTTATCGCAAATTGGCTCTACCCTGCTCAGTACGCCCCTCGTCCCGACAGCACAATCGGTATCGTCCGCAGGAAGATCTTCGTGTCCAGCCACAGCGACCACGTGTCGATGTACTTCAGGTCAAGCTGCATCCAGCGGTTGAAGTCGACATGGCTGCGGCCTTCGAGTACCCAGATGCAGGTGAGCCCGGGACGCATGCGCAGCCGCCGCCGCTGCCAGTCCTCGTACTGCTCGACTTCTTCCGGAACCGCCGGACGCGGCCCGACAAACGACATTTCGCCCGCAGAAGATGTTCCACAGTTGCGGCAGCTCGTCGAGGCTGAAGCGGCGCAACCAGCGTCCCACGGTGGTAATGCGCGGATCGTCGCTGATCTTGAACACCGGGCCGTCAAGCTCGTTGAGTTGATGCAGTTCGGCGCGCATCTGCTCGGCGTTGTTGATCATGGAGCGGAATTTGAAGAGCGTGAAGCGGCGTCCGCCCAGGCCGCAGCGGGTCTGCTGAAACAGCACCGGACCGGGTGAGGTGATCTTGATCATCGCTGCGATCGACGAGCAGCAGCGGCGACAGGATTACCAGCGACGCGAATGACAGCACCACATCGAAGACGCGTTTGAAGAACAGTCGCAGTTCGCTGTCGGGCGCGCTCGACAGGCTCAGCAGCTGGACCTCGCGGAAATTCTCCAGGTAGACCCGCGAATACGCCGGCGGCAGGAACTCCAGCTGTACGCGGGTGCGAATGCCGAGGTCGGCGCAGTGCTGCATCAGCGGCTCCAGTCGCGCTAGTTCCTGCAAGTTCACGGCAAACACGACCTCGTCAACGACGTGCTTCTGCAGGATTGCACCGACTGAGTCGAGCGGAAAAACGTCGTAGCCGCCGAAATCTGCCGCCGGATCCGCCAGTGGAACGTGGGATCGACGAAATCCGACCAGGCGCAGCCCCATGCCACGGCTTCTTCGATCATCGCCGCCATCTCGCGCGCTCGCGGTCCACAGCCCACGATCAGCAGGTAATGATAGCGGCTGAGGCGTTCGCGCATGATGGCGACGCCCCAGTAGGAGGCGGCGCGTCCCACGCAGCAGGAAGCACGAAATCCACGGCACGCCAATCAGCAGTACATAGGTGCGGCTGATGTCGCGTTCGCCGCAACAGGTACAGGCCGGCGTACATGATCATCAGCACAATCGCCAGCTGGCTGACGATCTTCAGGACCAGCTGGATAGGGTTGGTGAGTTCCAGGTCGCGATAGAAGCTCGAGAAGTATCCCACTACCGCCCACGACCAGCAGGAATGCCACCATCAGCGGCAGGTAGTGACGTGAACGGATAAATCTCAGGAAAGCGTTCGCTGAAGAACTGGGACTGGACCAGGAAACTGCGCAGCAGGTACGCGACCACGAAGGCGACACAGGTCACCCCCAGGTCGTGGAGTAGCGTGATCGTACTGAGAAGCTTGGATCGTCGATCGAACACGATATAGAGTGCCGGTTACTGAAGCAGTTGTGCAACCGCCAATCCAGCGGCCGTCGCAGCTGGAGACGTCAGCGAAGTGGGAGGAGGCCCTGATGTCACAATGCGTACTTCCAAGTTAACTCTAGCAGGATTTCTCGCCCTATTGCCAGTAGTGTAGGCTGTTGAGTAACACTACGCTTCGATGCCAGACACGACAGCCAAACTCTTCCGTCAGAGACAGCGCAGCCGGGTCTCCCTCCTGACGAATTCGCTATCAGGATCAACTACGAAACTCTGCGGATCGGCGCGATTGCTGGACGGCGCCATCTTCTTTTTCCTGTGCCTGTTCGCCATCCTGCTGCCGCACTCCATCAAGGGCTCGCAACACGCCTGGCAGATCGCCTTCCTGCTGTGGCTGATGAGCTTGGTGGTGGCGCGCCGGCGACCGTTTCCTCAGCCGCTGTCGGCACCGCTGCTGGCGTATGTCACGCTTGAGCGGAATTTCCACCGCGCTCAGTCCCGACCCGTATCTGAGCTGGGACCGCATGAAGATCGTCTGCCTGCTGCTGGTCGGCATCGTGGTGGCGCAAAACCTGCAGCGAGCTGAGGCAGGTGCGCACTCTGGTGTTTCTGCTGATCCTTTCGGGCGTGGCGGCGGCCGGCATTCACCGCGTGGCAGTACACCTACGGTGTGGGAGTGAGCGTGAAGTACGTCTCCGGCACCTCGCCGCTGTATGCGGCGCATGTCTATCGAGAACGACATCATCCAGGAGATCGACGGACACGAGGTGCACACTCCGCGAGCAACTGCAGCAGGCTAGTCGAGCAGAGCGCTCCCGGCAGTCTGCTGAAGATTGACCTGGTGCGCGGATATCCCTTCCATCAGCCGCCGCACCTATATCTCGCGCGAGCAATTTATCAAGAGCGGCTGGGAACGCCGGCATCTGCCTCTGGGCACGGGACGTCCGCTAAAGGCGCAGGGCACGCTCGGCCACTATGTCGATTTTGCCGAGATGCTGATGCAGATCGCCTGCCTGACTCTGGCGCGTGCTGCTTGGCCGTAGATCCGCGGCGCCGAATCCTGCGACTGCTGTTGGTCTTGGCGCTTTGTTGCGATGACAGCGGCACTGTTTCTGACGGAAACGCGCGCCGCTTTGGGCGCGCTGGCGGTTGGCGGCTTCCTCTCTGTCCTGTTGCTCACAGGAAGGAGGACGCGAATCTGGGCAGTGGCGGCGCTGGCTGCTGTTTGTCGCCGCGGCGGCATTATGGATTTATCACACTCGTGGATCGCTGGCCTTTGGCGAGCACGATCCCGGCACGCAATTTCGCACCATGATGTGGGAGGACGGCTTCCGCCTGATCCGGACAGCATCCCTGGTTCGGCGTCGGCATGGAGACCATCCGCAATCACTGGATGCAGTGGAACATTCGGGCGTTCACCTACTTCCACGATGAGAGCCACTTCCACAACGACATGATCCAGATTGCCGTGGAGCGCGGACTGCTGCGCGCTGGCGGCGTGGCTATGGTTCGTTATCGCCTATGTCGTCTTCCTGCTTCGACTGGTCTTTCGTGCGCGCCAGGCATAGCCGCTTTGCCGCCGGCGTCGCCACGGGTGTGCTGGCCGAGCTTTGTCGCGCTGCAACTCACCTCCATCGTGCACTACAACCTCGGGATAGAATCGGTGGCCATGATCCTGTTCTTCTACTTCGGCCTGGCGGTTGCCATCGATCGAATGCTGCAGCGATCCGAACGCGATCGATGTGCCGTAGGTGCGCGGCTTGAGGAGTGCCAGTCCTTCCAAACTGCATCAGGAGCTCGTGAAGCCAGCACGGGTCGCTCGCTGGTGGATTCCCGCTGTCCTGCTCTCGCTTTTCGTTCTGCAGTCCTTGTGGTTCATCCGCACGCAATCGCTCACCTACGATGAGCCCGGCCACATCATCGCCGGACTGGAAGCCTGGCAGCACGGACGCTTCGAGATGTGGACCGACCATCCGCCACTCGGCCGCTTCTGGCTGATGTTGCCTATGGCGCGAGCTCACGTCGAGATCACGCAGCAGCCGCTGGCCGCGCGGATATCGCGTGACCGCCATGCAGCCCGGTCCGGAGTGGCTGGCGTGGCACACGCGCCCCATGAACACCTTGCTCGGTGTGGCGCTGGGTCTCGCGCTGTGGTTCGCCACGCGGAGACTGTTCTCCGAAGGCGCAGCTAATGTCGCGCTGGCTCTGTTCGCTTTCACGCCGTCGCTGATTGCCAACTTCTCGGTGACGACGACGGACGGCATCGGTGCGTTGTTCGTCTTTCTCACCGCGTGCCAGGTTGTGCTCTGGCGACGAAACCCCAATCCGAAACAAACTGTGCTGACTTGGACTGGTGCTCGGTGGCCTGCTGCTGGCAAAGCTCTACACGCCGCCTGAGATGCTGCTGGCGTTAGCTGTTGATGCTGGTCGCTGCGATCGGACGGCGGCTTGAATTCGCTGCGCAGTCTGAACTGGAAGCCGACGTTGGCCGCGCTCGGCATTGCCTTGCTTACATTCTGGGCCGGATACCTCTTTCACGTCTCGCATTTGACGGTCGGCAACGGCCAGGTGGTCGCATCGTTTCCCAATCGCGAGACGAAGACGTGGGCGACTAAGATCCAGTACGCATCTGAATCTGCTCATTGCCGGCGGGAGAGTACGTGGAAGGATTTCGTGAGGTCGCGCTCAGCAATCATCGCGGGCGCGCTGCATGGTTTCTCGGGCAGGATTTATCCCAAGGGCGGACCCGCGTTGTACTACCCGGTTGCGATCGCGCTGAAGTGGCCGACCGTTCTGCTGCTTCTGTTCTTTGCCAGCCTTGCTCCTCGGCGTGCGCCAGACCTGTCGTGCTCCTCGGCGATTTGCTTATCACTTTGCTCTTCGGGATTGTGTTCCTGGCTTTCGCGCTGCAATCGCACTTTGCCATCGGCGAACGCCACATCCTTCCTCTGTATCCGTTTGCTCTGCTGATTGCCGGCGGCATCTGGGAGCACGCGCGCAGATATCGCTGCGGCGATGGGGCTAGTGGTGCTGGCGCTTTGCCTGAATGCCGGCGACGCTCTGCGCTATGCGCCCGACTATCTCGCGTACTTCAATGTGTTCGTGAATCCTGAGAATAGCTGGCGCCTGCTGACCGACAGCAATCTGGATTGGGGACAAGGCTTGATGGCGTTGCGCGACTACCAGCAGCAGCATCCGTCCGAGAGTTTGCAATTCGCATACTTCGGTTCCGTCGACCCTGCGTTGTATGGAGTCAGAACAACTTCGCTGCCGCCGAATTCCCCCGTCACGGGCGCAGTCGCCGTCGGTGCCAGCTGCCTTTCCGGACAGGTGCTGGATGATGTTGAGTCTTATCGTTGGCTCTGGGCTTATCGGCCGCGGCAGGTGCTGGACCACTCGATCTGGCTTTTTGACGTAAACGAGCGCTAGTCGGCACCGGTCAGCAAGTAGCGAATCGTCTGCGCCAGATGTTGTGGCTCGCTGTTGATGTTCAGCACCGCGTCGGCCTGCTCCGTTTGCGAGATGCTGGTTTCATAAAGCAGCACAACTCGTGGCTTGGGCTGAAGTCGGCGGATGGCCTGTTCGATTTGGATCCTGTCGGCCAAACCGAGCCCATGCCCGATCACAACTGCGTTCACCTTCACCTGCCCGATCTTTTCCAGCGCCTCTTGCGGCGTAAGAACGGCATGCAGTTCGTATCCGGCGTCCCGCAGGTGCGAGGCATGGAATGACGCCAGATCGCTCTTAGCGCCAACGTAGAGAACAATTTGGGAGGCTGGAACCTCAGACGTAGCGATTCGCCGCTGATTGGATTGAGTGCCTGGCATTACGTCCTTCTTCCCGTTAAGCTGACTTTTTGAACGCTGCGTGTTGCTAAACGTGTGCAACAAAACGCGCCGGACTGTCAGCAAAGGCAGGAACAGAACAGGATGGAGGCGGCTGGAGCAGGGACAGAGGGACCAGCCGACAGGACAGCTATCGATTCAGTCGTCGAGAAAGAAGGGGGTGGAGGAATCGCACTGACTACAACCTCCCTAAAAAAAGCCAAGGCACAAATCAGCATCGTTGCCAGTTGCCAGGCACGCGTGATCGTAGGGTCAAGATCAACTGCGGGAGATATGCAGATACACAGGACCGTGATCAAAAGTACGGCAGCAATGATTGCAAACAGCCAACGGCGCACGGTGACATTAAAGCGTGATACGAGGATGACGTCAAGAGCCCGCGTTGCCGATTTCCAGAACTACTTTGCGTCAGACCTGACCGAGGTTGTGAACAAGCAGTCGCTTTTCTGGCTCGATTACTTCCCTGCTCCGATGGCGCTTCCACTGAAACTCCAGCACATCGGGAAAATACCGGATTACAAACTGGGCGTCATGCCGGCCCGGGTAAATGTGAAATTCGTGCGGAATACCTCGCGACTTCAGCAACCGGTCCAGTTTCTCCGCGCCCTGCTCGAACCCGTAGTCGTCGTTGTTGCCGACATTGAAGTAGATCTTCATGCGCTTCAGACTGGCCGCGTTGTCGCTGCGCGCAAAGTAGAAAACGTTGTTGCGAGTGAAGTAGTCACGGTCGAAGGGGGAACCAAATACGTCACCCAGCAGAGCTCCCGGAGCGCCCGGACCGCCGGAACCAATATTATCCGGAAGATCGGTGATCAGCGCCGGCATCTGTGCGCTGACGGCCGCAAAGTCGTCAGGGTACTTGAACGCCAGCCGCAACGCGCCGTAGCCGCCCATGGAAACTCCGGTAACTCCACGCGTGGCGCGCGTAGCGTCTACGCGATACTTCTTCTCCATTTGCGGCATGAATTCCTTACGCAAGAAATCCTCATAGCGCACCTTGCCGTTTTGGGAGTTGATGTAGAAGGTGTGCCCGGCGCTGGGGGCCAGAATCACAAACTCGCCAATCTTGCCCTGGCTGCGCAGTTCGGAGACCAGGTCCCATCCGCCGGAGTTCAGCAGCGACTGTTCGTTATCGCCGAGTCCGTGCAGGTAATACAGCACCGGATAGTGCCGCGTCTTGTCCTGGTCGAAGCTTGGAGGCAAGAACGCGCAGTAACGAACCGCCCGAGCAAGAACTTGCGACTTGATGACGGCACACTCCGCACGTCCCTGAGCATGAAGCAGCGGGGCAAGAAGCGCGAACAAAAATAGGCCTGCAAGAGCCAGGAGGGATTTGCGTTTCATTCGTATTTGAGTGTCTGCACCGGATCCAGCCGGGCGGCGCGACTCGCCGGATATAAGCCTGCCAACAAGCTGACCACGATTGAGAAGGCGATAGCCGCTCCAATCAGCCAAGGAGGCAGGATCCACACCGGCTCTGCCGGCAGTTGATGGTTCCGCAGGTAGAGCCCGGTTCCGAAGTTGATTGCCTTACCAATCGCGAATCCAAGGGCAATTCCCAAGATGCCGCCAAAGAATCCCATCGCTCCGGCCTCGGCGAAGAACAATCGCTTCACATCGCGATCGCTTGCTCCTATCGCCTTCATGACACCGATTTCGCGACGCCGCTCCAGCACAGCCATAACAAGCGTGTTGATGATGGCGAGTGTGGCTACGGCCAACGCCAGTGAACCGAAGATCCCTAGAAACAAGTCGAGTACGGTAAAGAAGCGGCGCAGGCTCTTAGTGGCGTCGAGGACCGAGAAAGTGCGAAAGCCCATCTGCTTGATCGTGTCCTGCACTTGCGCGACCTTCGCCGGATCCTTCACGCGCACGGTCAGCGTTGCGTAAGTCTTGCCATGTCCGCGCAGCGAACTTCGCATGTCGCTGAACTCGGCCATGTTCAGCTTCTCCGTCAAGTCGACCGGGAGAAAAATGCGTCCGCGAGAGACGGTGCGCATGCCGCCATACGGTTCCTCGTCGACAATGCCCACAACCTTCAACGGCTGCGCTTTTCGTACTACCGTGAACCCGTAATCGTCGCCCGCCCCGGATGCCGGAGTTTCCCTCTGATCGCCACCTACCTGCGGCCGGCCAGCAGCATCGTTGTCCGCGGCAAGCGACTGGTGCTCTCCATAATGCAGGGTGACTTCCTGCCCGATCAGCGACTTCGGATTTTGCGGATCCAATTCCTTCGCAAAATCGTTCAGCAGAATCACCTCGTTGGCATCGGAGCTGGAGAAGAATTTGCCTTGCAGGTTGTCGAATGCTTCGTTCTCGCGCGCCGACATCGGCAGGCCGGTAACAAACCCGAAGTGCGTCTGGCCACCAAATACGATCTGGCCCATCACGCGGACTTCCGGCTCGACCTCGGTCACGTATTGCAGATGCGACATCTGCTGACGTGCAGCTTCGTCCAGTACGGGTGCCTTCTCCGGATGCTGGTCTTTCTTGTCCTCATCACGGTCGAAACCTCGCGTGTCTTGTTTCGACATCACGAAGACGGTATCGAACATGCCAGACCCGGCGAGTCGTCGGGTCGCCAGTTGCTGAAGTCCCACGCCGAGCGACAGCATTGCGACCAGCGAAGCAACGCCTACCGAGATGCCGATTGTCGTCAAACCATTACGCAGCTTGGATTGCCGGAGGTTGCGCACAGCCAGCTCAAAAAGGTCATAGCCTTTCATGCCAGCACCTCCTGCGACAGCAGCTTGCCGTCGCCCAGAAAGATCAGCCGCTGTGCGAAGCGCTCTGCAAGAGCACGCTCATGCGTCACCATGATCACCGTCATGCCCAGCGACTGCTCAAGTCGCGAATCAGTTTCAGGATGTCCTCTCCGGTGCGGCTATCGAGGTTGCCGGTCGGCTCATCCGCCAGTAAGAGTGACGGACGATTCGCCAGCGCGCGGGCTATCGAGACGCGCTGTTGTTCGCCGCCGGAAAGCTGCGATGGCCGATGTTCGAGCCGCTTGCCCAATCCAACTCGCTCCAGCGATTCCCGCACCCGCTGCAAGCGTTCCGCGCGATCCACCTCGGCAAAGCGCATCGGCAATTCAACGTTCTCGGTAATCGTCATATTGGTGATCAGATGGAATGCCTGAAACACCATCCCAACATCGTTACGCCGATAGCCTGCCAGTTCCTCCGATGTCAGCTTGGCCAGGTCGCGGCTCTGCACCAGCACTGAGCCTGACGTCGGCCGATCCAGGCCGGCCAGCAGGTTCAAGAGTGTCGATTTGCCCGATCCGGACTGGCCCAGCAGCGCGACAAATTCACCTGCAGCGATGTCGACGGAAATGCCGTCGACGGCGCGAATCAACGTGTCGCCCATGGGGTAGTAACGGCAGACGTTCTGCGTGCGTACGGCCAGAGAAGTTGGAGAGGAACTCATGTTTGCTTGATTCGATGCTGGAATAAGAGAAACAGGCGCAAAGCCTCCTGCCTGTAGATACGTAGCTAGCGAGGCGATTCGCTCCCGATCTGTGTAACGAATTGTAAACGGCCATGGACTACTGCAAAGGTGCGCTCTGCCTGCAGCCGTTCCTGAAAGCGAGTCCTCCGCGCACAGGTATAATCGAGGGTTACGTTCTACATCTTAAAGAAATCAGGAAGACCTACGTGAGCTCTCATTCGCACATGCCTGGCCAGGCGGCGCCGGCGCCGCAGCCGCTTCCCGGAGTCAACAGCATCATCGCGGTGGGATCCGGTAAAGGCGGCGTAGGAAAAACCACGCTTGCCGTCAACCTTGCTATCGCACTAGCGCGCATGGGTCACAAAGTCGGACTGCTCGACGCCGATGTTTACGGTCCCAACGTCCCGCTGATGCTCGGTTCCAGCGAAACCCCAAGCGTGGTTGGGGAGAATCGCATTCTGCCTCCTGAGCGTTACGGCATGAAAGTGATCTCCGTAGGCTTTCTCGAGCCCGGGCGACAAGCCGCTGGTATGGCGCGGGCCCATGCTGCACTCCATCATCAAGCAGTTCCTCAGCCAAGTGGAGTGGGGGCAACTCGACTATCTGATCATCGACCTGCCGCCCGGCACCGGCGATGTAGTGATTTCGCTGGTCCAGACTGTGCCTGTCACCGGCGCGGTAGTGGTGACGACGCCCAGCGACGTGTCGCTGCAGGACGCGCGCAAAGCGATCGAGATGTTCAAGCAAGTGAAGGTGGACATTCTCGGCATTGTCGAGAACATGAGCTATTTCGTTTGTCCTCACTGCAATCACGAAATCGACATCTTCTCCAAGGGTGGCGGTCAGAGGACCGCGGCGCAGTTCAGCGTCCCTTTCCTCGGCTCGATTGAACTCGACCCGGACATCCGTAAGGGTGGCGACAGCGGCCAGCCAATCGTTCTGGAAGGCGATCAGTCACCACACGCCAAATCGATCTTCGCCTTTACGCACCGCGTAATCGAGCGCACCAGGGAACTTCAGGAGTCGGACAGCGGAAGCGTCATCGAAATCAACTGACCCCGTAGATGGGCCGGCAGCGCTTTCGCTAGAGTTCCGCACCCGGCTCACGTAGAGTAGTAGTCACCGTCTGTGGAGCCGGGCAAAGCCTGCACCTTGTCGCCATGTGTCGACGACCCTCACGCGCGATCTACCCGATCCTGTTGCAGTTATTAACACTGCCAATCTTCTCCAACGGGGCATGGCCACAGGCAAACGCCGTCCCGTCCTCGTCGGCAACGAACGGCGCCAAGCCTCCGGCCGAGATCACTTCGCGAGACGAAACCGCAACATTCAAAGTAAAAGTGAATCTGGTTGAGGCACGTGTAGTCGTCCGAGATTCCAGGGGACAGGCGATCGATAACCTGAAGCAGGACGATTTCCAACTACTGGACAATGGCAAGCCTGTAGCAATCAGCCGCTTTGCGATTGAGAGGGCAAGTACATCCGCCGCTGCCTCACCAGCGCCTGCGGGAGTCCGGGCAGCCTCAGCCGCGGAGCGCGCGCAGCCACCTACATCAGCTGTCACGCAGCGTTTCATCCTCTATCTTTTCGATGACCTTCATCTGTCGTTGCCCGACCTCTCGCAGGTTATAGCCGCGGCAAAAAAGCAGTTGCAGCCCTTCCCTCCTTACGAGCGGGTCGCAATCTTCACCACCTCGGGCCAAGGCCAGCTCGACTTCACCGACAACTCTGAGGAGCTGTTAGCAACCTTGAACCGTTTGCGGCCGCGTTCGCTTATCAATCAGGGCGTAACTCCTTGTCCGAATATCACGTACTACCAGGCTGACCTGATCGAAAACAAGCTGGACCTGATGGCGACGGACATGGCAATCCAGGACGCCAAAGACTGCCTGCTGAATCTGGATGGAAATTCGATTCACGCCTATTCTCGACGCGTGTTAAATCTCGGCGATCAGGAAGTTCGCTTGTGTCTGGACGCCCTGAACGGCGCGATCCATCGCATTGCCGCCATGCCGGGCGAGCGCGTCATCGTGCTCGTCTCTCCCGGATTCATGAACAAAGATGAATTACAGAAACAGTGGGATGTGGCCACGCGGGCCCTGCATTCGAATGTTGTCATCAACACCATGGACGCCCGCGGCCTGTACACCAGCATGCCGGATGTAAGCGAGACTCGCTCTTACGGCCCGGAGACTGCAGGCCAGATGATGCAGTATACGATTGCTGAAGACCGGGAAGATCAATTCATCCTTGCCGACTATGCCGACGCCACTGGAGGAACCTTCTTCCATAACAACAACGACCTGAAGGAGGGCTTCCAGCGGCTCGCTTCCCCGCCGGCAGTTTCCTATCTGCTGGCATTCACTCCGCAGGAGCTTAAGCTGGACGGCAAATATCACAACCTGAAGGTCGTACTGAAACCGCCTGCCAAGGGTACAATCCAGGCGCGCAAGGGTTACTACGCTCCCAAAGGCCCGGCTGACGCCACTGAACAGGCGAAACAGGACATCGAAGACGCGGTTTTTTCGCGCCAAGAGGTTCGCGATATCCCGATCGACGTTCATACACAGTTTTTTAAGTCCGATCAGCAGGACGCTAAGCTGTCGGTAATTGCGCGAGTCGATGTGCGGCACATTCACTTTCGCAAGGACAATGGGCGAAACAACAATGACCTAACCATTGTCTCGGCAGTGTTCGACGGCAACGGCAACTTTGTCGCCGGAACCCAAAAGATTCTCCAGCTGCACTTGAAAGACGAGACTCTGGAAAGCAAGCTGGGTTCAGGCCTGGTATTGAAAAGCAATTTCGATGTGAAACCGGGAAATTATGTGATCCGCCTCGTAGTGCGCGCAGAAGACGGACAACTGGCAGCGGAAAACAGTTCGGTCGAGATACCGTAATGGGGTCCACGATATGAAGGCTCACAGACTACTCTCAGCGGCGACTCTGTTGATGATCGCTTTGGCGTGTTCGGCGCAGGCTCAGCAAGGCGAACCGCAGAACACCGCGAGTTCCACGCCTACGATCACTAAAGAGACGAGCCTGGTCCTGGTCGATACCGTCGTTACCGATAAGAAGGGCGCCTACATCAAGGACCTGACCGAAAAAGACTTTCGCGTGTGGGAGGACAACAAGGAGCAGCCGGTTAAGACCTTTTCCTTCGAGAGCGATGCCTCATCGTCGGCCGATCGCAAACATTACATGGTTATGTTCTTCGACAACTCGACCATGAACCTCAGCGATCAGAGCAAAGCTCGCGATGCCGCCATGAAGTTTCTCGATGCCAATACGGGCGCGAATCGTTACATCGCAGTCGTCGACTTCGGTGGCACGCTAAAAGTCGCGCAGAACTTTACCACCGACGCCGAGCGCCTGAAGAAAGTGGTACGGGAGATCAAGTTTTCCGCAGTCAGTCCCAGCCCTGCCAACGCCGACATGGAAGCGTCCCCGGTGCCCTCGCCCACGAGGGGCATTCCTCAGTTGGTAAGCGCCGAGGCTGACTTCGGCGTTCGTACCCTGCTTCTGGCGCTGCGCAATATGGCGAAAAGCATTTCCGAAGTGCCGGGTCGCAAGACACTGGTTCTCTTCTCGGCTGGATTTCCGATGGATCCTAGTGATCCCAACATGATAGAGCGCGAGTCGGAACTAACCGCCGCGATCAATGCTTGCAACAAAGCGAACGTTGCGGTTTACCCAATCGACGTTCGTGGCCTCATCACCCCGATGGGAGCGGCACCGGCACTGGAGATTTTTCCGGATGCTCCCGGCAAGCTGGTTTCTGCGACGCTCAACTTCAATGACGCAACTGCGGACGACGCCCCTGCCCGTCTTGTCTATGTGCAGCGGACCGGTGGCGGGGGAGGTGGTGGCCATCCCGGAGGAGGCACGGGCGGCGGCGGTGGTGGCGGTGGAGTGGGTCATCCTGGGGGCGGTACAGGCGCCGGCGGAGGCACACGCGGTGGCGGAGGAGGCACGCGCGGCAGTGGCGGCACTCGCACCGGGGGAGGGACATCCGTGCCGATGAACCCGCTGCCGGTTGCTCCCTACAGTCAGTCACGGGCCTTGCTTCCGTCCGTCTCTGACGTATCCAACAATCAGCAGGTGCTGTACGAGTTGGCGGTCGGAACCGGCGGCTTCGTCATCGTGAACACGAACGATCTGCTCGGCGGCCTGCAAAAAATCGCGAATGAACAGAACGAGTATTACGTTCTTGGATATGCGCCTCCACCTTCCGCGGAAGGCAGCTGTCACGTATTGAAGGTCAAGATCGATCGCGGCGGAACCATCGTCCGCTCGCGCACCGGATATTGCAATGTGCGGCCCGCCGATTTGCTTGCCGGCAAGCCCGTCGAGAAGCAATTGGAATCCGCTGCGAACGGCGCCAGTGCCGGGACCGTTGCGGCCTCGATGAGAGCGCCCTACTTCTACACTGCCGCGAACACCGCTCGTGTGAACCTGGCGGTCGAGATCCCCTCCAGTGCGATCAAGTTCGAGAAGCAGAAGGGCAAAGAGCATGCCGAGATAAATATTCTAGGAATCGCCTACAAGCCGGACGGAACGATCGCCGCGCGCTTCAGCGACAACGTGGAATTCGACTTCGAGGACAAGGACGAAGTGAAGCGTTTCTACAAAAAGCCCTACCTGTATCAGAATCAGTTCGAGATCGGGGCCGGACACTATGATCTGAAGGTCGCCTTCAGCTCCGGCGCAGAGGTGGGCAAACTCGCGATGCCGCTGGTAGTGGATAACTACAACTCCAAACAGTTCAGTATGAGTTCCGTGGCCCTCAGCAAGGATTTGCGTCCTTTGGGACAAGACTCGGCCAGCCTGGACGCAGCACTGCTGGAAAACCGGACGCCGCTCGTGACACAGGGCATGGAAATCGTTCCAGCCGGAGATGCCCGCTTCAAGCGAAATGAGCCCGCAGTTTTTTATGCCGAGGTCTACGATCCACGGCTTGCGACCGCGGATCCGCCGAAACTCGGCGTGCAGATGCTGGTGGTTGACATGAAATCGAAGACGAAAAAGATTCAGACGGGTGGGCCACTTCCGGCCGGTACCGCTGGAGCGCCGGTGGTATCGTTTGGATTGAAGTTGCCGGTAGATCAACTTCCACCGGGATCGTACGAACTGCAAATACGGGCAATCGACGCGTCGGGTGGCGCAACCCCTGTCCGCACCGCCGATTTTGACGTCGAATAGCGAAGAGCCAGCGCGGATCGCTAAGAGCTGACCGCTGCGCCGGCGAGGCTTCTGGAGTTTGCCTGCCTGCGTCTAGCCGCAAGCGCAGTCTGAATGAACGTTACTTCTCGGCCGAGCATCTCGGTCGCCTCGCGGCACAACTCCGTGCGCTCACGCATTAGCTGAAGGAATGGCTCGGAAGGGATGTGCAGCACCTCCGCATCCGTGACCGCCTGAGCTGTAAGACTGTAGGGACGCCCGGTAAAAGTTGAAGGCAGCCCCATCAACGAGCCCGCAGCGAACAGCCGATCAAGCTTGGGCAGGTTGCTTACGGTCATACGTACTTTGCCCCTCAACAGAAGGAACACCCCAAAAGCGTCCTGCTCCTCGCGAAACAATGTCTGGCCCGACAAAAACCGTTGCCGCCTGCCGGGGAGTTGTAGCGCAGCTCTCAGTTCAGGAGAGGCCTTAAGAAACGCGCATTGGGAGCCTACGTTGGTCATAAAAAAGGTTATGCCAGAGATCGCGGCCCATCGGCTGTGACCGAAATCACATGTTTGTGTGAGTTAGAAACAGAATCTACAGTAAGCTGCCTTTGTTCAGCGGGTTGACATCGCCCGCGCTGAACCACTAAAGTCCAGTCGCGAGTTGCACTGTCTCCCCGGTCTTGCCTGCCGGGTAAAGATATCAGTTCTGCAGACCTTCCCAATGGAGATAGGACATGAATAGACGTAAACTCCTGCCCCTGGCAGGAGCAATCGTGCTGGCCATCGGCTGCGCACAGTTTGGCTGGGCTTCCTCCGTAGACCCGAATACCAAGATTGCATCGCGCGTACTGTCGGAGACCTCGAACGGCGGGTCCACGGAAGCCCTCGTCGTATTGAAGGCGCAAGCCGACCTCGGCCCAGCGAAGAATCTTCCCACGAAAGCTGAGAAAGGAATTTTCGTGGTGAACACATTGCGGTCGATGGCGCAGTCTACCCAAGGGCCCATCCTGGCCCTGCTGCAGCAACGGGGTGTTCCTTACCAGTCCTTCTATATCGTCAACATGATCAAGGTCACCGGAGACCGTGGCCTGATGCAAGCGCTCGCTGCCCGTGAAGACGTTGCGCATATCGATGCCAACCCGCTGGTACGGACGGCGCTGCCCTCTGCCGGAACGGACTCTTCGTTCCAGCCGCAAGGCATCGAATGGAATCTCCAGAAGGTTCATGCCCCGGATGTCTGGGCCTTGGGCTTTCACGGCGAAGGCATGGTCGTTGCCGGCGCGGATACCGGAGTGCAGTGGGATCATCCGGCGCTGAAGAGCCACTATCGCGGTTGGAACGGCCAGCAGGTCAATCATGATTACAACTGGCACGACGCTACGAGTCAGCACTCGGCGACTCCAGTCGATCCCAACGATCATGGAACTTTCACCGTCAGCGAGATGGTGGGCGACGATGGCCAGGGCAATCAGATCGGCGTGGCGCCAGGTGCGCAATGGATCGCCTGCCGCAATATGGACTCCGGTGGCAACGGTACGCCTGCACAATACAGCGAGTGCTTCCAGTTTCTCATCGCTCCCTACCCGGTCAACGGCAACCCCAATCAGGGAGATCCGACGAAAGCTCCTGACTCCATCAACAACTCCTGGGTCTGCCCCCCAAGTGAGGGTTGTTCGTTCGACACGCTGCAGAGCATAGTCGATGCGGTCCGCGCTGCCGGCATCTTCCCGGCCATGGCCGCCGGCAACGATGGGCCCGCCTGCTCGACCATCATGTATCCACCTGCCATCTACGCCAGTTCGGTTTCAGTGGGGGCTACGGATTCCAACAACCAGATCGCGAGCTTCAGTAGTCGAGGCCCGGTTATCGTCGATGGAAGTCATCGGACGAAGCCGAACCTGTCGGCGCCAGGCGTCAGCATCCGGGGCGCAGTGCCCGGCAACGGCTACTCCTCGGGATGGTCGGGAACCTCGATGGCTGCTCCCCACCTCGCCGGAGGCATTGCCCTGCTGTGGCAGGCGAAGCCGAGCCTGAAAGGAAATATCGATCAGACGGAATCGGTACTCGAGCACAGCACTCAACACCTGACGTCGTTGCAAGCCGTTGGTGTTTGCCGCGGCCCCAGCTTTCTGCAGGACAATACTTTTGGTTACGGACTGCTGAATCTGCTGCAAGCGGTGCAGGCTCACTAACGGGCCACGAATGAAGTCGACGCGCGGCTCCCGAAAGGGAGTCGCGTTTCTCTGCATGGGAGCCTCGCCCACTATGTCCAGAGATGCGGAAACTGGTGTAGAGTCTATGTCACTGAGTAACCGAATCCTTACGCAGCATCCAAGGCATGCCCACGACTCCCGGGAAAAGTCAGCCAGCCCCTGCCCTTCTCGCGACTGCTGAACCTTCAGCCATCGCGCCGTCGGCAAGTGGGGTAAATCAGCTTCGCCGCTCCTTTCGAGTTCGCGATGGCGTCGCGCTGATCATCTCCAATGTAGTGGGCGTCGGCATCTTCACCACTCCCGCACTCATTGCCAAGCTCGCACCGCAGCCCTCTGTCATGCTGGCGCTCTGGATCGTGGGTGGCTGTATTGCCCTGGCGGGCGCCTTATCGTATGCGCAGCTCGGCAGGAGATTCCCGTCGGACGGCGGAGAGTATGTTTTCCTCTCCAAGGCCTACGGTACAACCGCCGGATTTCTTTCGGGCTGGACATCGTTGATTGCAGGTTTCTCTGGGGCGGTCGCAGCCAGTTCCGTCGGCCTGGCTGTTTACCTGGGACACTACTTTCCTGCACTTGGTTCGGACCATGCGCTCTTCTCGATCAACTTTTACGTCGGTGCGTTCACTTTCTCGCCGCGCTCGCTCACGGCAGCTGCTGTCATTATGGTGTTTGCCCTACTGCACGCATGTAACCTGGGTGCGGGGAAGCTGACGCAGAACGCACTCGCCTTTTTCATTCTTGCGGTGATCGTGGCGTTTTGCGTTCTGGGGTTCACGTTGGGGACAGGCTCGTGGTCGCATTTCCAGTCGGTCGCAATTCCCATTCGGGCTTCTAACTGGCTGCTCGCGATGATCTTCATCATGTTCTCCTACAGCGGTTGGAATGCGGCCGCCTACATCTCAGAAGAACTGCACGACGCGCAACGCTCGATCGGGCGTGCGCTCCTCACCGGCACCTGCGTCATTGTCGCGCTCTACGTTTTCATCAACACCCTTTATCTATATGCTGTTCCGCCCACACAGATGCAGGGCGCCGTAAACATCGGAGAGGTCGCGGCGCACGCCCTCTTCGGTGAGGGACGCACGTTCATCGCGCCTTTGCTTTCGGCGTTTGCCATTGTTGCTTTGCTGGGTTCGATCAGCGCTATGACCATCGCTGGCCCGCGAGTCTATTTCGCTATGTCCCGCGACGGCGCCTTCATTCCGAGCTTCGCCCGGATAAGTCCCCGCTTCGGAACTCCTGCACTGGCGATCGCGTTGCAAGCTTTATGGAGCGTGCTTCTGGTAACCACCGGCAGCTTCGAAGCGCTACTCAACTACACCGGCTTCACCATCCTGCTTTCCTCGGGCGCGGCCGTCGCCGGATTGTTCGTGGTTCGTCGTCATGAATTGCGTGATGACCCGAAGCTGTGGTGGAAGATGGGGGCACCGGCGGTGTTTGTGCTCGCTTGCATGGCGATCGTGGTCAACAGCATCTGGGGCACACCGAAGACCGCTGGTGTGGGGTGCCTGCTTATCGCCGCCGGCCTGCCGGTTTTTTATTGGTCAAGACGAAGGAAGCCAGTCATTGCCGCAGCGCCATTTGCAGGACAGGAGACACAACTGGCGCAGCGAAGCATCTCCGAGTCGTAATCAACAATTTTCTAGACGATGACGCTCTTCAGCGCGTGTGCAAGTTTCGCGTGCTTTCGAAGGCCGTAATGGGTTTGGTTCTGCACCATTTCGCAAGTCCGAACACAATACGCTTCGTCGAGACCTGCTTGAGTAGCGTTGTCGCAGTATCGCGACAGTCAAGCAGTATTCAGAAACGAAACATTTCTCTGGATAACCGAGTTGAACCATGACAGAATGAAGCGTAAAAAAATCGGTATCCATAAACTTGCCATGGGTTTCTGCCAACGCTTTCTCCTGATTCTTCTTTTCGTTTCGTCTTTAATTCCATTCACATCTTCCGTGGCACAAACTCCTCAGTTTCTGCCCTTCTCCGCCGCACAGCCCATCTTGAAGGCTTACGACAACTCACTGCCGGCTGAGTTGAAGCCGTCCGGTCAACCGACCGCGACTGCATGGGACAAGTGGGTGCGCGACCAAGACAAGGATATTCGTGTCCGTATCGACCAGGGCGAGGAAAATACCATCACGAATCTTCTTCGTTTAGGGGTTACTTTTACGAAAGAGCCGCGCCTCAACTATTCGGACCTGGCGCAGTACGGAAGCAGCAAGAGTGTCGACTCCATTGCTGACAAGCGGGCCAACGACTTGATCCGCGCCCTCGCCGCTCCTCATCCCAGCCAGGGAATGTTGGAGATGCGCGGCTTGTTAGAAAAGAAGGGTTATAACCTGAAAACCCCGGCCGGCCAGGCCAAGGTGAAGGTCTATTTGCTGGCGAACCTGGCTCGCCTGCGGGACGACGTTGCCCATGACGCGCGCGAAGCCAAAGTCAACAAGTATCAGGCCTTCAAAGATCGCGGTATTTCGACAGACAGCAATCTCTATCCGGACTACACCATCGACTTGCACCTTCGACACATGATCGAAGAAGGCATGCTCAAGCCCGGCAGCATTCATCGCATCGCCATCGTGGGGCCGGGTCTGGACTTTGTAAACAAGAAATCGGGAACAGACTTTTATCCGCCACAAACGACCCAGCCCTTCGCCGTCGTCGATACCCTGGCGCGGTTGGGATTGGCAAATGCCGACACGGTACAGGTTTATACCTTCGACGTCAGCGCGCGCGTGAACGGGCATCTCGACAAAGCCAAGCGCCAAGCGGCTGCCGGCAAGCCCTACGTTATCCAGCTTTTGTCCAGCCCTTCGGATGGATGGAATAAGAGCTACATCTCCGGTTTTCTGGAATTCTGGCAGAAGCTCGGCGGTCAGATCGGTAAGCGGGTCACGCCGATTCCGGTTCCCGACGAGGTAGCGGGAGAGATCTGGAATCGGGCTATCGCGGTGCGTCCAGATGTTGTGAAAAATCTCACTCCGGTGGACATGAATATCGTCTTCCAGACCGTGACGCTTCCGGAGGACAAGCAGTTTGACCTGGTCATCGGCACGAATATCTTCGTGTACTACGGTGGACTGGAACAGTCCCTCGCCCGCGCCAACATTGGCGCCATGGTCAGGCCTGGCGGATTCCTGATTACCAACGAAGCGTTACCCGACAAGGCTCCATCGAAGCTCACCAATTCCTTGAAGACATCGGTGTCGATCGCATCCAATCCGCCGCTGACCGATTACATGTTCACGTACGCCCGTCCCAAGTAGGACTCGGGGCTGTCCCGATGGCGTTAGGATTTGCCAGATGCCGCAGAAGCCGCATCGTCCTTTTCGATCCTGAAGCCGTGCGGCCGATAATCGGCGGGGAGATACGGGGCAGGCATCTGTGTGCGGTTGCCATCGCGCAGGGCGGAATAGACCGGCGACATGATCTCCACGCCAGCGGCGTAGAAGCAATCCTGAATGTTGCCGTGCAGATCTGAGTAGGTGAAGACCATCAGCTTGGGCTCATTGGTGTACGCGTTGATCTCATACTGAACGTAGGAATCCTGCAGTGCATTCTGCAGGACAAATGGCGCGGGCTCCTCAAGAATGTGTTTGGTCTTGAGTGCAGCATCGATCAGCAGGTTGTGAACCTGTCGCCAAGGAACTTCATAGCCGATCGTCACCGAGGTATGAAGGATCAGTCCGGTAGTGCGCGCCAGCATGCTGTAGTTTGTGACGTAGGCGCTCAACACCACGGAGTTCGGCACCATGATCTCCTCGTTCCGGATGGTTACCAGGTGCGTCGCCAGCATCGTCATCGCTTTGATCTCGCCCGTGTTTTCGCCGATCTTCACCCAGTCTCCCACATTGAATCCGCGCGCATAGATGATGATGACGCCGGCGATGGCATTGGCCACTGCCGAAGTAGATCCCAACGAGAACAGCACGCCAATGAAAAGACCGATGCCCTTGAACGCGGGCGACCCCTCTCCCGGCACGTAGGGGTAGATCATCACCGCCGTGAATGCGATGAGCAGCAGGCGCAGGATCTTGTACGTGGGTTGTACCCATTCCGGATAGAAACCGGAGATGCGAATGTTGCCGAGTTCGACTTCCCGGGCCAGTAATTTGACGAACTTCAGCACGTACACCATCACCGTCACAATGACGATGATGTAGAAGAGGTTGGGCAGATAATTGAAGAAGGCCTTGATAACAAACATCACCGGCGTGGCAATGTAGTCGAGCAAACGCCTGCCGTGCTCACGGGTCCAGGGGAAGTATCTGAATTCGGCGCCCAGGAAGATCCATGTCAGGGTGATCAGCAGAACCACGCGCAGCGTTCGAATAAGGCCGCCAAGCATAGCCGCAATGCGCCGGCCTTCCAGCAGTTGCGTCTCCTGGATCTTGATACCCTTCATCTGGGCGGCGGCCGGTTGCAGTACCGCCAGCAACTTGCGGAAGCCGACAACGACAATCCACAACAAGGCCAGGTAAATGACCAATGTAATGACAGCGTAGATTGCGGCCCAGACGAGAAATTTCTTGCTGTGTTGCAGCCTGGCAGTGGTAATGCCTTGCCGGATCTGTTTCAGGTAATAGCCGGCCAGCGCAGCGCGCGGTACCTGCAGGTGTTTGGCATCGCTGTCAGTGACGGCGAGCAGCACGTTGTCGTCCAGTTCGATTGCCGAACCAAATGGTGAGTCAATGACTTTAATCTGATCGACGTCGGCGGTGGGATCGTTGACCAGCTTCTGCAAGCGTTCAGCAACGTTGGCGGCGCGGTCCTGCGCAGAAAAGCTACCCACTCCCTCGATAGATTCGCAGGACTTCCTGGCCCTCCACATCGACCGGATAGCCTTTGCTGGACTCCCCTGGCGGCGCGGCCGGCTCCTGAGCGGCCAGGCTTGGTATGGCCGCAATCAAAACGAGGAGCACGACTCCGAGAACCAGCGTGGTACGACCTCTTGCGGCCAGTCCAACCATTCGCCCTCCGGACTCTCTGAACCCTGTAAGGCTTTCTGTGGCCTATGTTAGGCCATACCACGCGGGACTCAAGGAACCTGTCACCTCCCCAGCAGAACTCATCCTCACTCACCGTTCCGCCTTGGATCCGCCAGCTACATGCATGGCTTCCACGTCTATGGCAGCTCGGCAGCGACTCTGAAAGTTAGTTGAGCATGGAAACAACGTCTTGGCGCGTTTGACACTCCTATTCTTCATGCTTCAATTTGTGTGTGACTACTGCCGAACTACAAAGGAATCCGGCGAGGCCTGGATCACGGGAATCGCCGCCGAAAATGTGGGAACCCAGGCAGCCCGGCGCGAAGTGATCGTCGATCCGGCGTGGCGGCGTGAGCGGGCCATATTGCCGTTTGCGGTGCACTTCTGTTCGATCGAATGTAAGGACAGCTACCTGTCCGAGCTATTCAATCGACCGGTGGCACTGCTCGAAGTAGAGAGTTCGGAAGCCGAACCTGCGAGTGGACGGCGGGTGGTTCACGCCCGGAAGAAGCCCGTTACACCACTCGAAGCGCCACCGCAAAAACCCGAAAGACTCGGGTCCGGCACAAGTAAGCCCTTTATCGCGTATAAGCGGCTATTGCCGACGGCAGCTCCCGCGAGATCGAAAAAGGTCTTCTCCGCTAGATTTGGCCGCCTTTGCTTTCGACCCGCCGGGTTTGCCATCCCCGTCCCGTTTGACCACTGCGCAGCACTCTCATAAACTTGAATTGGGACGAGTGCCACCGTTTTCCAGCTCGCATCATAGCGAGCCCTCGCTTCCCGAGCGTCATATCGCGCACTCAACCTCAAGGAGCGTTCGCCGCGAATACTCCCACATCTAATGTTGTGAAGGCAATTCATTGACGACCGAAACTACACCGACAGAAACCAGCTCCTCCGAAGAATCCAATCCCTGCCAGCGCGAACTCACCATTGAGATTCCTGCCGACGTGGTAAAAGCAGAAACCGACAACCTGGTCAACCGCTACCAGAAGCTGGCGCGCATTCCGGGCTTCCGCAAGGGCAAGGTTCCGGCATCGATCGTGCGCCAGCGCTTCGCCGAAGAAATCAAGAGCGAGGTTGTCGACGCACTGGTTCCCCGCTATTTCCGCGACGAAGCCAAGAAGCAGAACCTGTCGCCGGTGTCGCAGCCGCGGGTCACCGATCTTGCACCTCCATGAAGGCGAGCCGCTGCGCTTCAAGGCTTCCTTCGAGATTCTGCCCGAGTTCAAGGTCGCGCCCTACGACGACATTCGGGTTCACGACTCTGGACACGAACGTTACCGACGAGGAGGTCGAGACCTCGCTGAACAACCTGCGCGATCAGCATGCCACCTACACCGCGGTCGAGGAAGATCGTCCGCTTGCAGGATGGCGACTTCGCCGTAGCCAGCTTCAAAGGCACGCCCAAAGGAAACCGATGCCGACTCCAAGCCGGTCGAGGTCGACGAGATCATGGTCGAGATCGGCGGCGAGAACACGATTCCGGAGTTCTCCGAGAACCTGCGCGGCGCCAAGCCGGGCGAGCAGCGCACCTTCGACGTGAAGTATGCCGACGACTTCGCCGACAAGCGCCTGGCCGGTAAGACTCTGACCTACGAGGTCACCGTCAAGGGCATCAAGACGCGCACCGTTCCGGAGTTGAACGACGAGTTCGCCAAGGAACTCAGCACCGACTTCAATACCGTCGACGACCTGCGCAACCGCATTCGCGAGAACATGAAGGCCGAGAAGGAGCACGAGGCCGAGCACCAGGGCAAGGACAAGTTGGTGGAGGAGTTGCTGAAGCGCAATGACTTCCCGGTTCCCGATGCGATGGTCAACGACCAGATCGATCTTCGGCTGGAACGCGGGCTGCGGGCACTGGCTGCCCAGGGCATGCGCACCGAGGACATGAAGAACATGGACTTCGAGCGTCTGCGCGCCGGACAGCGCGAGGCGGCGCTGCGCGAAGTGCAAGCGGCCTTGATCCTGGATCAGATCGCCGATCAGGAGAAGATCGAGGTCCCGGACGAGGAGCTGGAGCATGAGCTGGAAGCGCTGGCAACGCCAGTCGAAACAGACGTTGGAGCAGGTCCGGGCTCGTTTGACGGAGAATGGTGGGCTGGATAGAATTCGGCATCGCATCCGCAACGAGAAGACCTTGGATTCTCTTTACCGCAGATCCGCATAGGGCGGGCTGCATTCCACTTCCCAGCTTCCCTTCACGGGGAAGGAGTGTGGGCGGTTACCGAAGGAGCGACGAACAATGCTTGTGCCCATGGTGATTGAGCAGACCAGCAGGGGCGAGCGGGCCTACGACATTTATTCCCGGCTGTTGCGGGACAACATCATCTTTCTTGGCACTCCTATCGATGACAATGTCGCGAACCTGATCATCGCGCAGATGCTGTTCCTGGAAGCTGAAGATCCGGAGAAGGACATTTCGCTGTACATCAACTCGCCGGGCGGCTCGATTACGGCCGGCATGGCGATCTACGACACCATGCAGTTCATCCGGCCGGATGTGACTACCATCTGCATCGGCCAGGCGGCCAGCATGGCGGCAACCTTGCTCTCCGGCGGAGCTCCGAAGAAGCGCTTTGCCCTGCCGACCTCGCGCATCCTGATCCATCAGCCGCTGATGTCCGGACTGTCCGGGCAGGCGACGGACATCGATATTCACGCGCGCGAGATCCTGCGCATGAGGGAGATCACCAATCAGTTGCTGTCGAAGCACAGCGGTCAGCCGCTGGAGAAGGTGGAGCGCGACGTGGAACGCGATTTCATCATGAACGCGTACCAGGCGAAGGAATACGGAATCGTCGACGACATCATTTTTAAACATAAGTAGGAATCCGACATTGTCGGATGGCAAGCACGGGAAGATTTTTCCTGAGTTGCTGCCAAAGTTGTACACAATATTGCACCTAACGGTGCGTTGCGAAACCCAGAGTTGTGGTTCAATAGGTCTCACAGTGCACCAGTTCCAAAGGGTTCACGAGAAGGCAACCGATGGCCGATAGCGGTGACCTTCTCAAGGGGTAGCACGACTCCTCCCGGATTGAACGGACGGGAAAGGCGGGTCGGAAGATTTCCAGCTTGCTGGCGTGCGCTGTAAAGGAGTTTTATCCGTGAGAACCAGGACCGGTTCCGAAGAAGTGCTTCGCTGCTCGTTTTGCCACAAGTCACAGGACGCTGTCGCGAAACTCATTTCCTCTCCCACCGACTATCCGCGCGCCTACATCTGCGATGAGTGCGTCGCCGTCTGCAACTCCATTCTGGAAGACGACCGCACCGAAGCGCAGCCTGGCGCCGACCCCCAACCAGCTTCCCAAGCCTGCTGAGGTGAAGGCCTTCCTCGATGAGTACGTCATCGGGCAGCAGCAGACCAAGAAGAAGCTGGCTGTAGCGGTTTACAACCACTACAAGCGGGTCTACATGAACCGGCAGCGCGGCACCGAAGTGGAACTGGCGAAGTCGAACATCATGCTGATCGGCCCGACGGGCACCGGCAAGACCCTGCTGGCGCAGACGCTGGCCAAGATGCTCGACGTGCCGTTCGCGATCGTCGACGCCACCACTCTCACCGAAGCCGGCTACGTCGGCGAGGATGTCGAGAACATCATCCTGAAGCTCCTGCAGGCCGCCGATGGCGATGTGGCCCGGGCGCAGACCGGCATCATCTACATCGACGAAGTCGACAAGATCGGCCGCAAGGACGAGAACCCGTCCATCACCCGCGACGTCTCCGGCGAAGGCGTGCAGCAGGCGCTGCTGAAGATCCTCGAAGGCACGGTCGCCAACGTTCCGCCGCAGGGCGGACGCAAGCATCCTCACCAGGAATTCACTCCGGTCGACACCACCAACATTCTCTTTATCTGCGGCGGCGCTTTTGTCGGACTTGAGCGCATCATCGGACGGCGTCTGGGCAAGCGCTCCATGGGCTTCCGCACGGATGCCGATAAAGAAGCAGCATTCACCGAGAGCAACAAGCGCGATACCGAATTGCTGGCGCGAGTCGAACCTCAGGACCTGATCAAGTTCGGCCTGATCCCCGAGTTTGTCGGCCGCCTGCCAGTGGTCGGCGTGCTGAGCGATCTGGACGAAGACGCGCTGGTCGAAATTCTTACCAAGCCGAAGAACGCCATCGTGAAGCAGTATCAGCGGCTGTTCGACTTCGAGAACGTGAAGCTGCGCTTTGCCGACGACGCTCTGCGCGCCATCTCACGCGAGGCGATGTCCCGCAAGGTCGGCGCTCGCGGACTGCGTATGATCCTGGAAGAGCTGATGCTCGACATCATGTACGCCCTGCCCGGCCAGAAGCGCGTGAAGGAGTTCGAGGTCACCCGCGAGATGGTCGAGAAGCGCAACGTGAACCTGCCGCTGATGGAGAAGGCGGGCTAAGCATTCGAACCCGGCTTAATAGACACTATCGGCGCGGCTTCGGTCGCGCCGATTCGTCTTGTCCGTCATGCTTCAGCGGCCACGGTAACCAGCCACGCCTCGTTAGTAATCAACACGATTCCGTGAAATGAGAGCGGTCTGCCTACGATCGGAATCCCGAGCCCGAATCCATTCGCAAGATGTGGCATCAAAGACACATACGCACCTTTTGAAATCACTGCCTCAAGCTGCCGGACGTAGCACGCGAAGTTACTCACCGCCGCAGCACTTTGTTTGCTTCTGCGGGCTTGTCCTGCGTGATATTCTTGAGGAAATATGGCTGCGACCAGGGGGCAGCCGACGCGCACATCAGCGCGTATCGACATTCATTTTTTCTTTCCCAGAGCAGCTACTTCGCTCTGCATGACAAGGCGGTTATTCAGTGACCCAGCGCGAGAAATTCGAAACCAAAAAACTCCCCATGATGCCCATCCGCGACGTCGTCATTTTCCCGTACATGATGACGCCCTTCGTGGTTGGCCGGGAGTCGAGCGTGCGCGCATTGGAAGAGGCGCTGGCAGGCGACAAGAAGATCTTCCTCGCCACTCAACACGACGCCAGCATCGATGAGCCCAAGCCCAACGAGATTTACCAGGTTGGCACGATCGTCAACATCGTGCAGAGCCTTAAGCTCCCTGACGGCAACATCAAAGTCCTGGTGGAGGGCCTGGAGCGCGGCAAGATCCTTCAGGTCGTCGACACCGATGGCTACTTCGAAGCCACGGTGCGCACCGCTAAGTACCTGGCCGAAGCGACGCCGCAGGTCGAAACCGCCATGCAGCGCGTCACTGGCCTCTTCGAGCAGTACGTGAAGCTGTGCCAGTCTCTGAACTACGAGACCATGATCGCCGCCGTTCGCAATGACGATCCGGCCAAGCTCACCGACACCATCGCCGCCAATCTGCAGCTCTCGATCGAGGAGAAGCAGGAACTGCTGGAGATCTTCGATCCGGCCGAGCGCTTGAATCGCATCGGCGACGTGCTCGACGTCGAGATCGAAAAGCTGAACATGGACCGCACTATCCAGTCGCGCGTAAAGCGCCAGATGGAGCGCGCCCAGAAGGAGTATTACCTCAACGAGAAGATCAAGGCCATCCAGAAGGAGCTCGGCCGCGGCGAGAAGAGCGAGTTCGACGATCTGAAGAAAAAGATCGACGCCGCGGGTATGCCGCGTGAAGTTCACGAGAAGGCGCTGCAGGAGTTGAAGAAGCTGGAAGCCATGCCCCCGATGTCAGCCGAGTCCACGGTTTCTCGCAATTATCTCGACTGGCTGCTGGCAGTGCCGTGGAAGAAGCGTTCCAAGGAAATCCGCAACATCGACGTCGCCGAGAAAGTCCTGAACGAGGATCACTACGGGCTGGAGAAGATCAAGGAGCGCATCCTTGAATTTCTTGCCGTCCGTCAGTTGGTCAAGAATCCCAAGGGCTCGATTCTCTGCTTCGTCGGACCTCCGGGCGTCGGCAAGACCTCGCTCGGCATGAGCATCGCCAAGGCCACCGGTCGCAAGTTTGTCCGTATGTCGCTCGGCGGCGTGCGTGACGAAGCCGAGGTTCGCGGTCATCGCCGCACCTACATCGGGGCGCTGCCCGGTCAGATCATCCAGATGATGAAGAAGGCCGGCACCAAGAATCCGGTCTTCATGCTCGACGAAGTCGACAAGATGTCGATGGACTTCCGCGGCGATCCGTCGGCAGCGCTGCTCGAAGTGCTCGATCCCGAGCAGAATTTCATGTTCGTCGATCATTATCTCGACGTGGAATACGATCTCTCGCAGGTATTCTTCATTGCGACGGCCAACGTGCTGCACACCATCCCGGCCGCTCTGCAGGACCGTATGGAAGTGCTTCGCTTGCACGGTTACACCGAGCCTGAGAAGGTGGAGATCGCCAAGCAGTACTTGGTCCGCAAACAACGCCAGCAGACGGGTCTTACCGAAGAGAACATTACCTTCACCGACGAGGCGCTCACCTCCATTATTCGCCACTACACACGTGAGGCTGGTGTCCGGAATCTGGAGCGCGAGATCGGCAACATCTGCCGCAAGGTGGCTCGCAAGGTGGTCAAGGAGGGCAACAAGCTTTCTGCAACCATCACCGCCGAGAACGTTAACGAGTATCTCGGCGTACTGAAATTCCGCGACACCGAAGCCAACGAGCGCAGCGAGGTCGGTTTGGTAACCGGACTGGCTTGGACGGAAGTGGGCGGCTCGATCCTGACGACCGAAGTTGCGACCGTCGACGGTAAGGGCAAGCTGACCCTCACCGGCAAGTTGGGCGACGTGATGCAGGAGTCGGCGCAAGCTGCTATGTCGTATGTCCGTTCACGAGCGCATCGACTTGGCTTGGCGCGCGATTTCTATCGCAACCTTGACATCCACGTACACGTTCCCGAGGGAGCGATCCCGAAGGACGGTCCGTCCGCCGGCATTACGATGGCGACAGCAATTGCAAGCGCTCTAAGCCACATTCCGGTGCGCCGCGACATCGCTATGACCGGAGAGATTACGCTGCGCGGCAAGGTATTGCCCATCGGAGGCTTGAAAGAGAAACTGCTGGCTGCGCACCGGGCTGGAATCATGGAGGTTATACTCCCAGCCGACAATCAGAAGGATTTAGCTGACGTTCCGGAAAATCTTCGCAACGTGATGCAGCTGCACTTCGTCAACACCATGGACGAGGTGCTGGCATTTGCATTGGAGCGTCCGCTACCCGAGGTTGCGGATGAAGAGGCGCCGACGATTCCGGCAATGCCTCCCGCGCCAGAGGCGATCCCCACAGCTCACCAGTAATTGAAGCTTCGATTGCAACAAGGCTCGCCAATGGCGGGCCTTGCTTTTTGCGGAGGGCGACTTCGGGCGTTCCTGCCGCGATTAACCATCTCCATCTATCGCCGAAGCTTGTAGATACCTCTTTTGTCGCAATCAGCAACTCTCACGCTCGCTCACTTGCGCTTTCCGTTCCGTCCAGCGATATTGTAGGTATGAAGGTGTTGACGCGCTTCGTGACATCGGCTGCCGATCCCAGGCAGTTTCCTCCTGCAAGCGCGCCAGAAATCGCCTTCGTCGGCCGCTCGAATGTCGGGAAGTCAAGCCTGATCAATTCCCTTGTTGGCAACAAAATCGCCAAGACCAGTAACACTCCCGGCCGGACACAAACCATCAATTTTTTTCAGATACGACGTCCCGGCAAGCCGCAGCCGGACTTAGTCTTCGCTGATCTTCCCGGCTATGGCTTCGCGCGTGTACCAAAGGAAATCACGGAGCAATGGGCGAAGTTCATCAACCCATACCTGGAAAAACGCGAGTCGTTGGCACTTTGCATAATCCTGGTGGACGTAACCATTCCGCCGCAGGAACTCGATCAGCAACTGATTCACTGGATGCGGCATGTGGATCGCAACTTCCTCATCGTAGCCACCAAGGCGGATCGAATCTCCGGAAATCAGCTCCGCACATCGCTCAATAAGTTGAGCACCGCCCTCGACGTCCCGACCGAGCAGATCGTTCCTTACTCCTCAAAGGCGCGTGCAGGATACGACGAGCTTTGGAAGGCGATCAAGGCAGCTGCGCGACTGGAGACCTCGGGCGGGCAGGATGTTGCACAAACGGGCTGAATGGCGTTCGTATCTAGCAGTTCTAACTTATTAGCGACAATCCACTTTTTCTCAGGGCCAGATTTCCAGCGCGGTCGTGCTTAGGATCTGATGTTTGGTAGCCTCGCTCAGCGGAAGCGCCCTGAATTCTGCCAGATTTTTCGCAATCTCCGGCACGCCCGGCCCAGGCCAGTCCGTACCAAAGAGCGTCTTTTGGGCAATCTCTTCCAGGCGAGGAAAATACTTCAGCAGGGTCTTCGGCGGGATACCGCTGATGTCGAGATAGACGTTCTTGTGTCGCCGCACCAGGAAGAACGCTGTATCCATCCACAATGGCCGTCCGCCATGTGCCAGCAGAATCTTGAGCTTGGGGAAATCCACTGCGACGTCATCGACGTACATCGGATCGCCGTACTTGTTGCGGGCACCCGGAAATATCGAAGTACCGGTGTGCACCATGATCGGGATACCATTCGCTTCCGCAGCGCGATAGATAATCTCGAGCTCTTTTACGCCATTCACGTAATCGTTGGGATAAAGCAACTGATGGGGAGGATGGATCTTGATGAGCTTGATGCCAAGCCGGACTATCTGCTCCATGTCGGCCAGCACATTCGACGTGTGACGCGGATGAACGCTGCCACAAGGAATCAGCCGCGTCGGATCTTGCTTTACGTAGTTGGCGATGAACTCATTAACTGCGGGCGTGAAGCCAATCACCTCGGGGGCAACGTAGTTGATCAGCACCGCTCGGTCAATCCCAATCTCGTCGAGGTGCTTCAGAAACGCTTTGGGGGAGGAGCAATACTCCGCGACACGGTCGAAGTCTTTGCGCGATTTCTTCATCAGCGCAAGGGCCCCCGGCTTGAACAGCTCCAGCGGTTGGATGTGTATGTGGCAGTCTGTGATCATCGCTTAGTTCGCTGCCGCCTGCATCACCGCTCGCTTGGCGAACACACGTACCATCTCCCGGCGATACTCCGGTGTCAGCACAGAAGTGGTCAGCGGCTTGGCGGTTCGCGCAGCCAGTTCCCCAATCCGGTCTGCAGCCTCCTCGCTTGCGGCGACACCGATTAGTTGCGCATCAGCATCTTTCAGCAGATGAGGCGCTGGATTCACCGCTGTAATGGCGACCCGCGCGTCTTCAATACGCCCGGAGTTCATCTTGAGGGCGACCGCAACTCCCGCGAGGGGGTAGTCGATGCTTCCGCGAATCCGCAGCTTCTGGTAGCTGCCGCGCCATCCCGCCGCTGATTGCGGCAGGTGAATGCGCGTGACGATCTCATTCTTCGCGAGATGCAGTCGAACGATGCCATCGTTCACGTAGAACTCTGACAATGGGGTACGCCGAGTTCCAGTCCGGACCAGCAATCTCGATCTCGGCCCCCAGGCACAGCAGCGCGGGAGCTGTATCGCCCGAAAAGGCCGCCCAGCAGAACTTTCCGCCCGGTGCGACATGGCAGAGATTGCCGTCTTTCTTCAGGCAGAAACCGCAACTCTTGCGCCATGCAAGCGACTGGTTGTACCACAGACAGCGAGTGTCCAGGCAGACATTGCCACCCAAGCGTGCCCATATTGCGCAATACCGGCGAAGCCACGGTTCTTACCGCCTCGTACAGCACCGGGATAGTCGCGCCGAATTACCGGCGAGTGCTCGACGGCGGTCAGAGTCGTCAGTGCGCCAATCTCGCACACCGTCGGAGCCGTTACGAATACCACGCAGCTCAGCTGACTGCCGCGCAAATCCAGCACGTAAGCCGGTGTGAACAGCTTCTGCTTCATCGACGGCAGCAGGTCGGTACCGCCGGCAACTACCTTCACATCGCCGTCATGCTTCGCCATCAGGCGACACGCATCGTCGAGCGTCTTCGGACGTAGTAGTTGGAAGGTAGGCAGGCTCACTGCTCACCTCCTGCGGTCGCTCCCGCCGGTTGCCTCGCCGGATCAAGCGGATGCCGCGTCGGTCCCTTGCCCTTGAACCATAACGACCCGCCATGCTCGCGGAAGGTCGTCGGCGCCGTCGGATCGACGTGCTCGGTCATTTCGATTCGCTTCATACCTTTCTTCGCGCGGAGCGCTGACAGAACACGCTCTGGCGTAAATGGACTCTCACGGAGTCGGACTCCCACAGCGTCGTAGATCGCGTTGGAAATCGCAGGAATCGTGGCTGCCAATGAACCTTCGCCAGCCTCTTTGGCGCCAAACGGACCCTCTGGATCGATGCTCTCGACGATGAAGCACTCGATCTCGGGCGATTCCGCCGATGACGGGCTGCGATACTCGAGCATCCCGGGATTCATCAGCAGCCCGTCCTTCCAGATCATCTCTTCTTCCAGCGCCTGACCCAGGCCCATCCAGACGGAGCCGATCACCTGTCCCTCGACTGCAACTGGGTTCAACGCTCGCCCGCAGTCGTGAGCCGCCCAGATTTTGTGCACCGTCACCTCGCCGGTTTCCTCGTCCACGCTGACCTCAGCCACCTGCGCCGAGTACGAATACGCCGGCGACGGACCAACGCCACCGCCCTTATGCCTGCCACCACGTGCCTCGACCGGTGGCGCGTAAGATCCAGTGCCGGTCAGTGCGCCATGGAAGTCGATGGCCGAAACCACCGCCTCCTCGAAGCTCATGTGCTCTTTCGGCGCCTTGTTCTTTGCGCGTTTGCAAGACCGAACCTCGCAGGATCTGTCCGTCAACGCGACCTCGCGGCGCGTCAACCTTCTCCAGGATCTCGGCCGCAGTCGGGGTCATGGCCGCCGGTACTGCCCCCGCGCTTATACACCCGGTCGTTGCGCATGATGACGTCTTCCGGAGCGCAATCCATGCGTTTAGCCGCTGCGCTCACGATGTTCTTCTTCACGTCCTGCGCCGCTCGCAGCGCCGCATTTCCCGCCATGAATGTGACACGACTGGAATACGAGCCAAGGTCGATCGGCGTCAGATCGGTATCTGCGGCAATTACCCTGACGCGAGAGAGATCGCAGCCCAGCACTTCGGCGACAACCTGCGCTGTCATGGTGTCGGAGCCTTGACCAATCTCCGATGCGCCGGTGTAGACCACCACACCGCCGTCGCGATCGATCTTGATGTTCACCGTCGAGTGCGGCATGTCGGAACGAATGATGCTGTTGGCCGCGCCACTCACATAGTGGCTGCACGCCATGCCCAGCCCGCGCCCTTTGGGCAATTTGCCTTTACGCTCCTACCCACTCCGAGCGCGTCGATCACCTTATCGATGCATTCCGGCAGGCCGTAGCTCAGCACACGCAGGCCGTTAACCGTGATTGTCGGCGGCTTGAGCAAATTGATTCGCCGCACCGCCGCGGGATCGAGATTCAGCTTGGCGCAGATCTCGTCCATCTGCGATTCGAAGGCAAAGCGCACGTTGACCGTGCCGTGTCCGCGCATCGCGCCACAGGCGGGCTTATTGGTCAGCACACGGATAGCCGTCGTAGCGAATGTGCGGAATGTCGTATAGCGCGCCCAACAGCGCGCCCGAGTACAGAATGGTTACCACACCGTAGGAGCAGTACGCTCCGCCATCCTGAATGACCTTGCAGGCGACAGCCGTAACGCGACCGTCCTTCTTGACACCCGTTTTCAGGTCGATGATCGTGCGCGGACGACCTCGGTGCGCCCAGAAGACCTCCTCGCGCGTGTACGTGATCTTCACCGGAGCCTTCGCCGCCCGCGCCGTCACGGCGGCGATAATCTCCAGCGGGATAATTTCGCTCTTGCCGCCAAAGCCGCCACCAACCAGCGGCTTGATCACCCTGATCTGCGACATCGGCAATCTCCAGCACCAGCGAGAGCTTGTGCTGCAGGTAGTACGGTACCTGGGTTGAGGACCACACTGTCAGACGTCCCAACTTGCCGGTGTGTGGGTCGAGTTCGAAGTTGGCCAGCGTGCAGTGCGGCTCCATCGCCGCGTGCGTCACTTCGTTCGCGATGTAGCGCCCCTCAGCAACGTAGTCCGCCTCGGCAAAGCCCTTCTCCGGATCGCCAAAGACGTGGTGGTAATCCTTCTCGATGTTGTTGGGCCGGTTCTCGTGAATGAGATCGCTCTCGGCCTTCATCGACTGTTCGGGATCGAAGTAAGCTGGGAGCGGCTCGTACTCGACGTCGATCAGTTCCAAGCGCGCGTTCGGCGATTTCTTCGCTCACAGCGGCAACGCAGGCCACGTGATCACCCACGTAGCGCACCTTGCCGACTGCCAAGCGCCGTCTCGTCGTGTCCCACAGGAAGAATGCCGTACGTATTCGGCGCATCTTCACCAGTGACAACTGCGACGACGCCCTCCAGCGCCTTCGCGCGCGAGGTGTCGATGCTGACGATACGTGCGTGCGGATAGGGCGAATGCAGAATCTTGCCGACCAGCATGCCGGGGAGCTTGAAGTCGTCGGCATACTTACCCGCGCCGGTCGTCTTTCCGGCAGCATCGATCATCGCGATCGGCTTACCGATTACAGAGAACTCGCTCATCAAAATCAGCCTTTAGCATTAGCTTTAGCATTAGCTATTCGCGGTGACAGCGTTCTGCGGCAGCTAGTCGCCCCCACTAATTGCTCTTGCTTCATGCCCTTCTGTTCCGCAGCCAGTGCGGCGCGGATCGCCTGGAACATCTGCAGATATCCGGTGCAGCGGCAGAGATTGCTGCTCAACGCTTCGCGAATCTCGTCCTCGGTGGGATCAGGATTCGCAGCCAGCAACGCCTTCACGGTCATCATGAATCCGGGCGTGCAGAAGCCGCACTGGGCACCTCCGAAGTCTCCGTAGGCTTTCTGCAATGCAGCCAGACCGCCATGATCTGCGAGGCCTTCGACAGTGGTGATCTCCTGGCCTTCGCAACTGGCCGCCAGCATGGTGCATGACAGCATCGGCACGCCGTCAATTTGCACGGTGCAGGCGCCGCAGGAGGAGTCGTCGCAGCCGCGCTTGGAGCCCGTGAGATCAAGATCCTCGCGCAGGACGTCGAGCAGAAGCTTGCTTGGCTCAACGGCCAGTTCGTAGGTGCGTTTATTGACGCGTAGTTCGATCAGTTCTTTTTTCATTGTGAAACCTTGCGTTTCAAGCGTTCAGCGCTCAGCAATGAACTCGTTGCCAAATGCTAAGGCTAATGCTGATGCAATACAGTGGCACCTTAGGATCGATCTCCCTTGCCCAACGATCGATGCCTCCACGCAAGCGATTGCACGTCTTCGCAAATCCCTGTTGCCGCAGCCATGCCGTCACATTCATCGAACGTACGCCATGATGGCAAATGACCACAATGTGCTTTTCCGGATCTAATTCCTCTACGAACGCGCGCCGGAATATCATTCATCGGAATATTCGTAGCTGCCGGCCAGGCTCGCCGTCTCAATCTCCCACGGTTCGCGGACGTCGAGCACCTCGACGTCAGATTTGTTATCCAGCAGCGCTTTCAGTTCTTCGGGAGTGATCTCGTAATCCATACATTACTTCCCCACCCACTTCGGCCGCCGCCTCTCCATGAACGCCGCGACACCTTCCTGGGCGTCAGCCGTCTTCATCAACTCGTCGTTATAAATCTGTTCCGCGCGCGCCAGTCCTTTGTCGAAATGCATCGAGTCCCAGGCATAAAAGGCCTTCTTGGCAATCCGCAGGGCCGCCGGACTTAGCTGCGAGACACGCTGCACACATTCGGCAACCAGCGTCTCAGGATCTTCCGCCAAGCCGTTCACCAGCCCTGCCGCGAGCGCTTCCTCCCCTGTCAGTGTGCGGTCCGTCAGCAGCAGTTCCGCCGCGAGCTTCTGTCCCACAATGGCAGACAAAGCCACGCTGGCAACCGGTGCGTAACAGGCCAGCTTGATCTCCGGAAATCCCCACACCGAATCGGGCGAGGCATAGACAATGTCGCACACCAACGCCAGTTCCGCGCCTCCGCCCAGGCAGTGCCGGCGCACGCTAGCCACCGTCAACTTGCTGCTAGCTCACGATCGAGCGAATCACGCTGTGAAAGTCAGCCAGCATGCCGCGAACTTTGTCAGGCGTATGCGCTGCGATGTCTACGCCGCTCGAGAAGGCGCGCTCCGACCCGGCGAACACGATCACGCTAATCTCTGGCCGTGCCTCGATCTGTTCCAGCGCAGCGCGCAACTCCTCCATCATCGGAATGTCGATGACGTTCAGTGGCGGATTGTTGAGCGTGATCCGCGCCGCCGGCGGCCGCAGCTCGACGGTGATGCGTGTGTAGTTCGAGTTGGAAGAGGTTGTAGTCACGCCCTGAAAAAGTCTCGCCTGTGGCTGACAAGGCTACTTTCGCAGTGAATTTCGCCGGCCGCTTCTCGATGTAGGCTGCCAGGCCCTCTCTCGCGTCGTCACTCTCGAAGAGCAGCTGCTGATTCTCGCGCTCCAGCGCCAAGCCCAGCCTCGATCGGGATCTCCCATCCGGTCTGCACCGCACGCTTGATACGTCCAACGGCCTTCGCAGCTTTGTTCGGAGGGCAGAACTGGCGCGCATACTCCATCACACGTTCCATGAAGTTCGCGCCTTCGAAGACTTCATTCACCAATCCCAGTTCTTTCGCTTCGTCAAACGAAAACGTCTTGCCCAGCACCATCAGCTCGATCGCCTTCGATTTCCCCAACATCCGTGACAGGCGCTGGGTTCCGCCGGTTCCCGGAAGCACACCAAGGTTCACTTCCGGCAAACCGATCTTGCCGCCATCCTTGCGTGCGATGCGCAGATCAGCAGCCATGGCAATCTCCAGACCACCGCCAACGCAATGACCGTTGAGCGCCGCGATCACCAATTTCGGTGTGTGTTCTAGCCGCAACAGAGTCTCATTTGCATGCAGGCAGAAGTAGTACTTGAACGTCGGATCCACCTCGGTCAGCATCTGGATGTTTGCGCCGGCGGAGAAAAACTTTTCGCCTGCTCCGGTCAGGACGATCACGTAGACATCGTTGTCCATGCGCGCCCGAAGGATTGCGTCGTCGAGCTGCCGGTTCATGTCGTAGCTGTAGGTGTTCGCCGGCGGATCGGTGAGCTCGATCACGGCAACCCCGGCATCCGTACGATATCGAATGAGCTCCTTCTTTTCGGCTGCGACTGACGACAGAGTGCTACCCATTCCTGACATTCCTTCCTATATTAGGACCAAGCGGCCCATAACTCCTCGAGACCCGCGTCGCACCTGCTGTTTAGAGTTTCCTGGATCGCTTGGAACCGGCGGACTGCGCGGGTGCACTGCCCGAGCGGATTCCACTAAGAAAAATGTCGCCGATTCCTCGCGCGAGAACTTCAGCATCCGGATCGACCCGCGGGTTGTACCAGGTGTACAGCCAATTCATCATGCCAAATAATCCCATGACCGCTGTACGTGTGTTGATACCATCGCGGGCGCTCGCACTTGAGCCGAACAACTTTAGTCCTTCGGCCCGCGCCAACTCATCCACCAGGCCCACGCAGATCCGGTAATACTCGCGTTTAATTCGCCGCCAGTTCAGCGCCATAGCTATTGCTCAACACATCATCTTCGTGAGAGAGAACCTTCATCGCCTTTTGCTTCGCCACCGAGTAATCCACGTGGTTGTGCGACGAAGATGCGGATGCGAGTCTCCGGATCGCTGGCTGGTCGCCAGGCGTTTGCGAAGCCGGTCCATGATGGTGTTGAAGGTATGCTGCTGAATGAAGTACAGCAGCTTTTCCTTGGACTCGAAGTAGTAGTAGAGTCCCGCCAGTGAGATGCCGCTCAGGCGCGACAGGTCTCGCATAGACGCGCCTTCATAGCCCTTGTCCGCGAAGATCTCGGTGGCGTAGTCGAGTATCTCGCCCAGGCGACGATCAAAGCGTGAATCCTGCGGTTTGGGGCGGTCCAGTTCTCGACTGGGAGTTGGGCTTGGCATATGAGGTAGTGCGGAGACTTCTGACGAACGTTCGTTATAATTTTACTGCACCGCCATCAGGACCGGCAACCAGATGGACTTGGTGAAGGATGCTGGCCTCACTGAAGAGGAATGGCATCGTACTTCTCTGCTTCCAGTTTAGCTGGAATACGCGCCGCGCGCTCTGTCTCGCTGTCAGCCCGAAACATGTTTCCGCACTGCGGTTCCCTTTTCAGACTCGCGATTTCCCTGCGGAAAACAGGCTTGCGTTGACAAGTCTGTCGCGAACAGGCAAACTGCAGGATTCCTGCTGAATTCGGTCCAGCCAGTACGCTCCCGGATCCGATCTTGGCATAGCGAGCACATTGATGACGGCGCCACAACGCGTTTCGTACCGGATGGAGTCCACGCTGGAGAGCGTGAACAAAGCCGAAGAGATGGCCGATAGGGTTGCGGCTCAAGCCGGCATCGATGAGGACACTCGTAGTGGAGTTTCCATGGCCGTGCGGGAGGCAATGATCAATGCCGTTCTGCACGGGAATGCTTATGACCCTGCCAAGCGTGTCAATCTCACGCTCGAGCAGAATGGCAAGGAATTGATTGTCACCATTATCGATGAAGGCCATGGATTCGTGCCGGAAGAGGTTCCCGATCCGCTTGCCCCGGAGAACCTTTTGAAAGAGTCCGGTCGTGGCATATTCTTAATGCGGGCATTCATGGATGAGGTTCGGTTTCGTAAACTGAACCCTGGTACTGAAATTATTTTGATCAAGCGGATCCGGAGCAATGACTCGGACCGCCAGGAGGCTTCCACGTGAGCATGAAAGCGAGCACACGGCAGGTAGATGGGATCACCATCGTCGACTTGAGTGGACGAATCACTCTCGGCGAGGGCAGCGTGGTTTTACGCGACACGATCAAAGACCTGCTGGGCAAAGGGCAGAAGAAGATCCTGCTGAACCTCGGCGACGTCAGCTACATCGACAGCTCCGGCATTGGCGAGCTGGTCAGCGCCTTCACCTCCGTCCGCAACCAGGGCGGTGAATTGAAGCTGTTGAACCTGACCAAGAAGGTTCACGATCTGCTTGCAGATCACAAAGCTGTACACGGTATTCGACGTGAAAGACGACGAAGCCGCCGCCATCAGCGCATTCAGCCGGTAAGAGGTGGACCACAGGCAAGCGTCACGATCTCGAACGCCCTTTCCAATCCGGAAGGGCGTTGTGTTTTGGCGCCGAGACTTGCAGCAACGAGAGCTGTTGCCTCAAAGCTCGCGATTTTTTCACTTTCCACAGGCCAGCCTTTCGCTAGAGGACGCATCCAACATTGAGTTGGACGTTCCGGCAACCACCGCATAACGTCAGGAAACGGCCGTCGTCTCGCTCCGGCGGCCTAATCTTTTGCCCGGGAGTCGACCGTCCCTGAACACCAACTCCTGCAGGTCTGCTTGACAATCCCAAACCGAATCAGGTACTTTCTCAACATGTTGTCAACGACCAACCGAATGACCATGGCCATGTGCACCCTAGGCGGTGCCTGGTTATCATTCGGAGTCTGACAGCCCAAGCAGAGAAAACTCCAATCGAGACCGGCCGCCTAGGAACAGGCGGTCTTGCTGTTTCTGGGCAATTCTCAAATTGGAGCGATCCATGGTTTTCTCGGCTGATCTGTTTTCCACGACCGCCGTACGCGGCGGCTTGACGCCGGATCCGGCGACCGGCGCTGTTCTCACCCCTATCTACCAGTCCACCACTTATCATCAGCAGGCTGTCGGCGTACACAAGGGTTTCACCTACTCGCGCGCGGCTAATCCTACCGTGTCGGCGCTGGAGGCGGCTCTTGGAGCCCTGGAAGACACTCCTCCTGCCGTATGCTTCGCGACAGGCATGGCGGCGATCTCCGCTCTGTTCCTGGCCATCCTGAAGTCGGGAGACCACGTCGTCGTCTCGGATGTAGTGTATGGCGGCACGGTCCGGTTGTTTCAGCAGATTCTGACCAACTTCGGCGTCGAGGCCAGCTTCGTCGACACCTCAGACCCCGCAGGCAGTCGCGAATGCCATTCGACCGAATACGCAACTCGTCTTCATCGAGACGCCTGCCAATCCCACGCTGAAGCTGACCGACATCGCGGCAATCGCGAAGGTCACGCACGCAGCTGGGATAAAGCTCGCGGTCGACAACACGTTCCTTACGCCAGTGCTGCAGCGGCCGCTTGACCTGGGTGCTGACATCACGCTGCTTTCGACAACAAAATACGTCGAAGGCCACAACTCCACCGTTGGCGGCTCGATCGCAACGCGTGACGAAGCCTTGCTGGAACGCCTGCGGTGGTTCGCAAGACTCTGGGTTGTATCCAGTCTCCGCAGGAGTCATGGCTGACGCTGCGCGGACTGAAGACACTTCCCTTGCGTCTGCAACAGCACTCCAGCAGTGCGCAGAAGGTAGCCGAGTGGCTGGAGCAGCATCCTAAAGTTGCGCGTGTCTCACTATCCCGGCCTCGCCAGCTTCCCGCAGTTCGCACTGGCTCAGACTCAACAGGCGCTTCCCGGCGGCATACTTGCCTTCGAACTGAAGGGGGCGCCGACGCCGGCATTCAACTGATGAACACGGTCCGACTCTGCCTGCTGGCCGAGAATCTGGGCGCGGTTGAGACGCTGATCACCCATCCGGTCTCCATGACTCACGGCGATGTTCCGCGCGAGATCCGCGAGCGCACTGGCATCACGGACGGCCTGGTGCGGCTCTCCGTCGGTCTTGAGAATCCCGCCGACATCATTGCCGACCTCGACACGGCACTGGCTACGATCGAAGTCGCAGCAGCGAAGGAGGCCGAGCCATGCCTGGCAAAGTAGTCGTCCTGAAATTCGGAAGCTCGGTCCTGCAGTCGCGCGCCGACTTGCCACATGCGGTACACGAAATCTATCGGTGGATTCGGCGGCAATATCGCGTAGTGGCCGTCGTCTCGGCCTTCGCCGGCGAGACTGATCGCTTGCTGGGAACCGTCGAGGACTACCACGACGCCAATCCTGAAGCGATTGCGCGCGTTGTCGCTACAGGCGAGGAGATTGCGACGGCGTTCCTGACGCTCGAGCTCGACCGCTTCGGCATTCCGGCCCAGGTGCTCGATCCCGGCCAGATTCAACTCAGTCGCTGAGACCAGTTCCAACGACACCGAACCGGTGAGCGCCGACACGGCCGTAATCGAGAACGTGCTCCGCCAGGGACGCGTCGCCGTAATTCCGGGCTTCGTCGCGCGAGACCGTTTCGGACGCGTTGCCCTCTTTGGACGTGGCGGCTCCGACCTTTCTGCCCTGTTCCTGGCCAAGCAGCTTAACGCTCGCTGCCGGCTTATCAAGGATGTGGACGGCATCTACAACAACGATCCGGCGACTAACAGCCAGGCCAAGCGATTCGACGAGATCAACTTCTCGGATGCGCTATCGATTGCAGGCAAGGTGGTGCAGCGCAAAGCAATCGCCTTCGGTCAAAAGACCAGCGTACCGTTCGAGGTTGCAGCCCTGGGCGAAAGTTGCGCGACCGTAGTCGGCAGCCCTCGTACCATGCTTTCGCCCACGAATGCCGTGGCTGCGCCGTTGAAGATCGGCTTGCTCGGTCTTGGCACCGTTGGCCTGGGCGTATTTCAGGAGCTCTGGAAATACCCTCATCGGTTCGACGTGACCGGGATTGCGGTTCGCCGTCCTGAGCTGCACATCGAGCATGCCCCGGAGAATCTGCTCACCTGCGATTGCTGGGACGTAATCGATGACGTGGACGTAGTTGTCGAGTTGATTGGCGGCAGTGATCCAGCCGGCGACTTGGTGGCCGCTGCGTTGGCCGCTGGCAAGCCGGTCGTCACTGCCAACAAACTGCTGCTTGCCCGCAACGCCAGGCTCGAAGAGTATCGAGACCTTCGTTACTCGGCAGCAGTTGGTGGCGCCGTGCCGGCGCTTGAGGCGGTGCGCGCGCTGGCCGATGATGGTCGCATCGTTTCGCTCTCGGGCGTCCTTAACGGGACTTGTAACTACATCCTGGATCGCCTCGCTGCAGGCTGCTCCTGGAAACAGGCCATCGCTGAAGCTCAAGCGAAAGGGTTTGCGGAGGCCGATCCCAGCGCCGACCTTTCCGGCTCGGACACGGTTTGCAAGCTACGCTTGCTGGCCCGGCGCGCCTTCCCACAGATCGCCGCTCATTCTGTCAGCTCAGTTGGCATCGATAAGGTCGATCCGGATTGGGTGCAGACAGCGGCGCGCAACGGCAGTCGAGCACGTTTAGTCGGCTCTGCCGTGCTGACCGATGGCCGGGTACATCTGGAGGTGAAACCTCAAGCGGTCGACGCTTCGCATCCCTTCGCGCAAATAAGAAACGAGGAAAACTGCCTGCTGATCGACACCGGACACGCAGCACGTCTGGATAGGTCGCGGGGCTGGGCGCTGGCCAACGACGGCCGCTGTGATGGCCGACCTGTTCGATCTCAGCCGAGAACACAGAGCCACTAGCCACGAGCCGCGAGCCATTAGCGCTCACATTCGAAAGTCCACAGCTCCAGCAGTTCAACTGGCCACAGGCCACTGGCAGCTGGCAACTGACCAGGGAGGTGCAGCGTGAAATTCGCAACTAGATTGTTGACCTTTGACCCGGCTCCCGGCGATCGCTTCACGCCTGCCAACACACCGATCTACCAGACCGCGACCTTCCGCCAGGATGACGCGACAGCCTTCGGCGAGTACGACTATTCACGCAGCGGCAACCCCACCCGCTCTGTGGTGGAGAAGCAGATCGCGGCGCTGGAGAGCGGCACCCGCGGTTTTTGCTTCAGCACCGGACTGGCGGCGATTACCGCAGTAACGCGCCTCGTTTGTCCCGGCGAGGAAATTCTTGCCTGCGATGATTTGTACGGGGGAACTTATCGGCTTTTCTCGCGGATTCTTGCGAAGCGTGGCATCAACGTCCGTTATGTGGATTTCACCGACTTGGACGCAGTGGCAGCAGCTATCACCAGCAACACTCGGCTGGTCTATCTCGAAAGCCCAACCAATCCTCTGTTGCAGATCATCGACATCGCCGCCGTTTCAGCGATCGCGCATCGAAGCGGTGCGCTGATTTGCGTCGACAACAGTACGATGTCGCCTTATCTGCAGCGGCCGTTGGAGCTCGGGGCGGACATCGTGCTGCACTCGGCAACGAAGTTCCTGTGCGGGCACAGTGACGTAATGGCGGGAGCGGTGGTTGTTGCTGACGAGGATCTTGGTCAGGAGCTCTACCTCATCCAGAACGGGGAAGGTGCTGGCTTGTCGCCGTTCGATAGCTACCTGCTGCTGCGTGGGACAAAGACGCTGGCGCTGCGACTGGATCGGCAGCAGTCGAACGCGAAAGCAATTGCCGAGCTGCTGGATGCGCATCCGGCGGTTGATCGCGTGTATTATCCCGGTCTTATCCGAGGCACGCCAGTTGGCCACTCATCGCGCCCAGGCCTCGGGCGATGGCGCGGTGCTTGAGCTTCGCAACCGGCGATCCGGAGCTGTCGCGATCGATTGTCGAAGCGACGAAGTTGTTTGCCATTACGGTGAGCTTCGGGGGCGTGAATTCGACCATCAGCTTGCCGAACTACATGTCTCATGCCAGCATTCCCGCCCACCTGCGGCAGCAGAAGAGCATTCCTGCCGACCTGGTGCGGATCTCCGTTGGCGCAGAAGATGTCGACGACCTGATCGACGATCTGAGCCAGGCATTCGAGATCGCGGCCCATCGAAACGCCAGCCTGCGCGCGGTTGCTGCCGATTAGGCAGATGAAAAGGAGCCCTGTGGGGCTCCTCGCTTTGCTTTCGCTGTGTGGGTTTACAGCTGCGGCGGTGTGGCCGAGCTGCCTTGAGGAGAAGTCGAGCTTCCGGTACCCATATTGCCTCCAGTAGGCGGCGGGGTAGTCGTCGAATCCGGCGCGGTCGACGGCGTGTTAGGAACCGCGTTCGGCGACGTGGTATCCGGAGTGGTTGATGGCGTGTTCGGTGTCACTTCCGGCGAACTTCCAGGCTGAGTGGTTCCGGGTTCGGTTGTTGCGCCCGGCGTGTGTGGTTGTTGTACCCGGCGTGTTGGTTGTTGCTCCCGGCGTGCTTGTCGTTGCTCCAGGCGTCTGAGAATTCGCTCCGGGCGTCTGCGTGTTTGCTACCCGGCGTGTTCGTCTGCTGGCCCATCGTTCCAGTCTGACCGCTCGGCGTTGCCGAAGTGCCCGTTCCCGCATGTCCGGCCCCGGCTCCTGCTCCTGTCTGGGCGAACGCCCAGCAACCGCACAACAACAACGGTACCTGTAAGAAGAATCAGTCTCCGCTTCATTTTGCCTCCCACCCGTTTTCAAGATCGTCGAACTGGCTGCTACTTAATCCGATGGGAAGCGTGCGCGCTAGAGATGCCCTGGCGGGCGGCAATCGAGAGCAGCCGCCTCGCTGATTCCGGCCTTTCGAGAGACGCGCAGCAACTTACATTTACAATTGAAGCTGATACACAAAACTTATGTCATTTATTCGATATCTCATGTTGCTTTCCCTGGTGGTCTGGATTGGCGGCATTATCTTCTTCGCATTTGTCGTTGCACCCACCGTCTTCAAGCCGGGCATTCTCCCTTCACACCAGCTTGCCGGCAATGTCGTCAATCGCAGCCTTAGCATGCTGCACGGCATGGCGATCGGCTGCGGCATCGTCTTCGCCGTCACGTCGATGATCAACTCCGCTGTGGTGCATCGGCTCAGCACAGCCTTTCGCGCTTCGCAACCTTCTGATCTACGTGATGATCATTCTGACGCTGGTAAGCATGTTCGGAGTCGGAGCAAGGATGCAGGTTCTGCGCCAGCAAATGGTGATGATCGACGAAGTCCCGCAGGACGACGCCCGCCGCGTAGAGTTCAACCGACTACACGTATGGTCTACGCGACTGGAAGGTGCGGTGCTGATTCTGGGCTTGGCTTTGCTTTATCTCACGGCACGGCGGTTATCATAGAGAAGCTGCCGTCAGCTAATCAGCCGTCAACTCAAATTTTCCAGGTGCGAAGCCGGCATGACCACGTGGCAAGCAAATCATCACTTAATCATTCATACAGAAGGAGTGCCTCATCTACGCTCGAACCGAGAGCTGATGGCTGACGGCTGAAAGCTAATTCATGAAAACCGGCATCATAGGCCTGCCGCAGGTAGGCAAGACTTCCCTGTTCGTAATGTTGACCAAGCAGCAGGTGACGCAGCGCTCGGGCAATCCGCGCGAAGCGCACCTCGGCGTGGCGAAGGTCCCCGACGACCGCCTAGATCGCTTGGCGGCGCAATGTAACCCCAAGAAGCTGGTTCACGCCAGCGTCGAATACGCCGACGTTGCGGCGCTAAGTAAAGAGGCGCTGAATGAGACCGCCTTTGCTGCGAACCTGCGCAATGTCGACGCCCTCGCCCACGTGGTGCGCGCCTTTGAAAACGACACCATCCCGCACGTCGGTCCGATCGATCCGCTGCGCGACATCAAGAGCATCGATCTCGATCTCATCGTCAACGATCTCGGTCAGGTGGAAAAGCGCCTGGAGCGCGTTCAGAAAGACCTGAAGAAGATGAAGTCGCTGGAGATCGAGCGCGAGTTCGAACTATTGAAGCGCGCATTGGCTCATCTCGAGACCGAGCGCCCTCTGCGCGAGATGGAGATGACTCCCGAAGACAAGAAGCGTTTTCGCGGCTTCATGTTTCTGAGCGAGAAGCCGATGCTCTACGTGTTGAACATCAGCGAGAGCACGACCCTCGGCAAGGACCAGGAAGAAGCAGTCGCAAAATACGGGATCGGCGAAGTAAGCTCACGGCCGAATACTGGCGCACTTGCCGTCTGCGCCAAGGTCGAAGCCGAACTCGCCGAGATGAGCGACGAGGATGCGGCTGAGTTTCTCTCGAGCTACGGCCTTACCGAGAGCGGCCTGGTCCGCCTTATCCGCAAGACCTACGAGCTGCTTGGACTGATTTCGTTCTTCACCGTCGGCGAAGACGAGTGCCGTGCCTGGACAGTGGAACGCGGATCGAAGGCGGTGAATGCCGCCGGAGCCATTCACACCGATCTGGAACATCACTTCATCCGCGCCGAAACCATCCACTGGGACCAGTTGCTCGACGCTGGCTCCGAAGCCGAAGCCCGCTCCCGCGGCACGCTGCGCCTTGAGGGCAAGGAGTACATCGTGAAGGACGGCGACGTGATGCACATCCGGCATAGTGGATAACTTCGGTTGTGAGCTCTCGGTTATCGGCGGTCAGCGAAAGACACGTACCCTGTGATACTCTCGCCCCTTACTCGGCATTGATGATGGGCGCACATCCATGTATGCATTCAGCGTGGGAGGTCTGATTTTGTATTTAGTGACAACCGGCCACCGGCCACCGACGGCGGCAGTTGCATGAGCCCCATCCTGACGAGCATTCTGCTTGGCCTGACGGCGGCCGCCGCTAACATCTTCGGCGGCGCTATCATCGTGCAGAAGAATTGGCAGCGCAACTATCTGCGATACTTCGTCGCACTAGGCGCGGGCTTCATGCTGGCGACGGCGCTGGTCGAAATGGTGCCTGAAAGCCTGTCGCTGGGAGGACGCAAAGCCGCGCTGCTGGTGCTTGGCGGATACCTCCTGGTGCATTTTTTTGAGCACACGATCACTCCGCACTTCCACTACGGCGAAGAAACTCACTCCGACGAATATCTGCATTCGCACCGGCGGGTCTCGGTGTTGTTCGGCCTGCTGATCCACACTTTCTTCGATGGCATTGCCATTACTGCCGGCTTTCTCGTTTCATCGTGGCTGGGCTGGATCATCTTTCTGGCTGTTTTTCTTCACAAGATTCCCGAAGGTTTCACGGTCACGTCGGTCATGCTGGCCAGTGGCCTCAGCAAAGGGCGCTCGTTGTTCGCCTCCGTGCTGCTGGGCATTGCGACCATCGCCGGAGTTCTCACCATGGCGATCGGCCAACACGCAGTTAGCTACGGACTCCCAGTCGCTGCCGGGGTGACTATCTACGTTGCTGCCTCCGACCTCATCCCAGAGGTCAACCGCGAGCCAGGGGTCAAAATGGCGGTCGTGGTCTTCATCGGTGTTGCCGTGCTCTTCCTGCTCGACCAGCTCGTGCATATGCACTAATTGCAACCCCTTCTTCGATTCATCGAGGGGGACTACCCACACAATTGTGCACACGATCCAGCACGTAAACGCTACTTTTGCACCGTGGCGGCGACGCCTCGGCTGAGGAGTTTTCGTAGCGAAAAAGTTACGTCAGGCTTGTACCCCTGTTGTACAATTTCTGCCTCTTGCCGCGCCGCGGCGGAGTTCGATAGCTCCCTTTTTCGTAAGAGTCGCGAACTACAGGAGGGATCCCTTGCACACTGCAATTGGTGTATTCAACACGCGCGATGACGCCGAAGCGGCTTATAAAGCGCTTCTTGAACGTTACGTTCCCCCTCAGGAAGTTGTTTTTCTCAGCCGCTCTGACGGTGAAGATGCATCGGTCGGCAAAGAGCTGGGCGCTACGGTGGGGGGCTTTATGGGAGTTGCCACCGGGATGACCGCCGGAGTTGGCGCGGCGGTGCTTCTCGCCGTGCCGGGCATCGGACAGGTTGTCGCGTTAGGCTTCGGAGCGGCAGCACTGCTGGGCCTGGCGGGCGCTGGCGCCGGCTCCGTGCTGGGCAAAACGGCGGCCGAAACCAGCACGGTTCAACCTACACCAGAAGCAAAATGCCCTGAGGACGTCGAGTTCTTTCGTCAAGTGTTGGCGGAAGGCCATAGCCTCATCGTTGTCCGCAGCGAATCGCAGGAGGTGGCAAATGTCGCTAATGGCCTCTTGAGTCGCCTTGGCATCAACATGAAGGAGCACACGCCGGTTCCCATGCGAACCGCCAGACGACAGGTCGCCGACATCGCGATCTTGGACGTCACCGGCAGGATCACTCTGGGCGAAGGCAGCGCTGCGCTTCGTCAACTTGTGCGCGAGACCCTGGACCAGGGCAATAAGAAGATTCTGTTTAATCTTCACGAAGTGGGGTACGTCGACAGCTCGGGTCTCGGCGAGATTGTGAAGTCCTACACCACGGTTCGCAGCCAGGGCGGACAGCTTAAGCTCGTACATGTCAGCCAGAGGGTTCACGACCTGTTACATATGACGAAGCTGCATCTGGTGCTGGAGATTGAGCCCGATGAGGCAACTGCAATTCAGTCGTTCGGCTCCGCCAGGTTTGCCCAGGGGAAGGCGTAACCGGAAGAGTCCATGGCACGCGTAAATCGTCATTCGGGCGCCTGTCTGCACTCCATTGCGGTGCTGCTGACGAGCGCCATTTTGCTGACGAATGGAACTGCGGCGGCCGCGAAGTCACATCGCCAGCCCGCCAACAATACTCCCGGCAGCTTTGACTACTATCTCTTGACGCTGTCTTGGGCGCCGGAATTCTGCGCCACGCATGCAAGCAGCGCTTCTTCCAGCGAGTGCAGTTCCGCGCACCACTACGGTTTCGTGGTTCATGGCCTGTGGCCTGAAAACGAGGACGGATCTTATCCCGAGCACTGCACCTCGGCCCATCCGGTCGCGCAGGACATCGTTCGCCAGATGCTGCCGATCATGCCCGACAGCGGCCTCATCCAGCATGAGTGGTCCACGCACGGAACCTGCAGCAGCCTCGATGCCTCGACATATTTCGGCGACATCAAGAAGGCTTACTCGCAGCTCAAAATTCCGGTGGAGTACCTCTCGCCAACGCATCCGGTCCGCATAAGCCCTTCGGAAATTGAGCGAAAGTTCGCCTCGGCGAACGGCGCACCGGTGTCGTCATTCAGGATTTCATGCTCAGGGCCGGAGTTTGTGGCGATCGAAGTGTGTTTGACAAAGGAGCTGCAATACCGGCAGTGCGGATCAGGTGTCCGCGAATGCCGCGCGCCACAAACCACCCTGCTTCCACCCAAGCAATGATTGAGTTTCGAACGTCTGATCACGCACCCGGCCACCGGCCGAGCGCACCAGCATTGGTTAAGTTTCAGGGTGCGAGAGGTGAGAAATGGTAGGCCCGGCTGGGATCGAACCAGCAACCCTCAGCTTAGAAGGCGTAATGCCGCGTTTTCTACCGATCACTACTGAGTGATGTATGTGCTACGGAGAATGCGGCTTACGCCACTATTTCCTGCGATGCGAAGTAGACCGATTTCTACCATTTTCTGGTTAGGGTCCTCGCAATTTTCACCGCAGTATCTCCATTCACACAGCGCGTATCGCTGCGGGGAGAACGGCGCCAAATGAGACACCAGGTCAGCACCGATACCATGGTGCGGCTGTGTCGTTACTCGGCTCAAGCTGTCATGTCGAAGTCGACTTCTGGCGCAGCGCGCATGCGAAACCCAACTCTGGGATCGTCCGTAATGAACAGAGGGACGCCAGCCTTTTCAGGGCTGTAGTCGCCCAGAGCTAACCTATTGAGATACTGCCTGTTATCTCACGCTTGCCCCCGATTTTAGAGCCGAATTTTGGAACGTTAATGGAACGTCGCGGAGTCGGTGTTCGCCTCAACACATCTGAACACGAATTCGGACGAACTTGTGCGCTAATGAGTGAAACCGGAAACCGCCTACACAGCGCAGTTTTCAATGTCTGGCCCGCACTGTCGCGACCGGCCTCAGCACAACCGCCACCGGGATCATGCTTCCACGGTAGGAACAGCCGGGCCGCCCCGAGAGCATTTCCGGTTCGAGAAAAGGAGGAGCGTGACTTCCAATCCTGAGCGGAAAAAGCTCGCCCAGACCGCGGGAGATGCACCGCCGCACAGACGTAGCTGCGCGCATCTAACGAGTAGAGAACTTACCCCCGCTAAAATTGTTCCCATGCGTCTTCGCCTCGTAATTCCGGTTTGTGTGCTTGTCCTCGCAGCGCTTACGCTTGCCTGGTTCGTGTCCCGGCATGGGCATACAGATACCGCGGCAATCTCCACTGATCCGGCAACCGATGGGTCGGTGGCGACTGGCGGGAGCGTGTCTCCTTCCGATGATCGCGGTCCGACCAACGTATACGCGCATAACCTGATGCTGCGAAAAGGACCCGACTTCCGGGTCTATGTTCGATGGCTTCGGGGGCAAATGGTGCGGACGCGCGCGAACGATGATCCCTCCTTCGACGATCCTGAGTCATTTGTCCTGGTAATCACCAATGGGATCGTGCGCGCGAATATTGGAGACATCGCGAACTACCTGAATTCGAGTGACGCCCCGAAGTCTCCTCTAAAGGACATTGCCTTGTCAGGGGACGGCGACCAGATCAAGGTTCGTGGGACCATTCACAAAATCATTCCTCTGCCGATCGAGATCACGGGCACACTCTCTGTCGCGCCGAACAACCTGATCCAAGTTCGCGTGACCAAGATCAACGTGCTGAAGATCCCGCTGAAAGGCCTGCTGGGAGGCTTCAATATCAAGGTTGCGGATTTGTTCCAGCCAGAGGCCATTCCGGGGATCCAGGTCACGGGAAACGACATCGTTTTCGACACCGTGAAACTGCTGCCGCCGCCGCATATTCGTGGACGTCTCACCGCGGTGCGAGTGAGCAACCCCGATCTGGAAGAGGTTTTCGGTGATGCTCAGGATGTTGCTCACGTAGAGCAGTGGAGAAACTTCCTGAGGCTTAGCGGCGGCACGCTCGATTTCGGGAAGCTGACGATGCATCACGTCGATCTCGTCATGATCGACATTTCCGACGACGCCTGGTTCGATCTCGATCTGCTCCATTACCAGGACCAACTCGTAAACGGATACACCCGCATGACTCCCGAAGCGGGGATGCAAATTTTCATGCCCGATCTAGATCTTGCAAAGACCAAGAAAGCCCGTCAGGACGTCAGCATTGAATGGATGAAGAACCGGAACATTTCCCCGCCTGCGGACGTGATGTCCCGGTAGCCGGCTCGTGGCCGTTATGTCCGTGCATCCCGCTTTGTCCGTCGCTAATCGCCCAAGCGGGGTCGTCGGGGTCGAGCAGGAGCACGAGTATGCACCAAATGTGCACCCGGGAGTCTAAACCCTGCAGCAAGTATTGTGTTATGAGTCGGTTGCAGGTGTGGCACGTGTTTTATGACGGTTTAGAAAACCGTCAGATTCGAGTCTCGTCGGCCACGAACCCAAGGGCCTCTTTCACTTGACCTTTTCAGAGATGCCGCGGTTTGCAGACAGAATAGAAGAGGTGTCCGCTGCGCAGATACGCGCGGAGGAGATCTGCGGCAAGGCCACCGCGTCGGCTTCCCGCATGTAGGAAATCAAAAAAAATCGAACAAGGCCGGAATTCAAAGAAATCGAAGAATCGAACGATGCCGCGAGGGGGAACGAGACCGGGAGCCGGGCGCAAGCCGGTCGGGGCCAAGCAGATAGCCGCCGATGTCGGCGTGCACATACCCGTGCCACAGCCTTCCAGAAAATCAAAGAAATCACCTCCGCGAACCTCCGCAAAATCAAAGCTGACGCCGCGGCAGGCAATGTTTCTCCAAGGCATCGCCGAGATGAAGAGCCAGGAGCGCGCAGCGCGCGATGCCGGCTATTCGCCCAGCATGGCTAGGCATGCCCATCGCATCCTCGAGGGTGCGAACGTGGGCGCCGAGTTTCAGAAGATCCTGCGCCAGTGGGTCGACCCAGACAAAATAGGACAGCGTGTCGCGGAAGGACTGGACGCGATGGAGACGAAGTTTTTCCATCACGAGGGTTGTGTGGTGGACCAGCGCGACGTCATCGCTTGGGCCGAGCGCCGGCACTATGTTGTTTTGGCCGCGCAGTACTCGGGCTATCTCGCCGATCGACACGCAGACCATGAGATCAGCCTCCCGGCAAATCCCATTGAGCGTATTGAAGAGCTGCTCGCCATCGGAGCTGCAAGATGCCAAGCGTTATCTGGACGCTGATCGGCTAGCTGCACTCGCAAGATAGAGCAGCGGTGGCGGGCCTGACGTCGATACGTGGTATCCCGCTTTCGTTCGCGAGAGCCGACCTGCGCCAGATCAGCATGGAGGTGGATACATTGCTCTTAGAGGTCTTTTGGCAAAAATGCCAGGTAGCGACTTTCGGGTGAGGGACAAGGACAATCAAAGTTAATGGAGCTTTGCGTACTCCAGTTTTGCCTGTTTGTAGATCGGAATGTCGGGATCGGCATCTTTCCAGAGAGTGAAAAAATCCTGATACGACTTGCGTGCAGCGGCCTTGTCGCCCATCATTACTTGCGCGCGCCCGAGTTGCAGGTGAGCTAGGGCGCCGATGATAAAGTTACTTACCAGTCCGCTGTGGTCAAGGATTTCCTGAAATTCGGCGGCCGCCTGCTGTCCCTGGCCCGCTTGCAGGTAGGCCTTCCCTCGCACGTAGACAGGGTAGAGGTTTCCGAAAGGCTCCTGTTTGAAACCCGGCGAGCCCAAGTCATAGGGAGAGGTGATCGCCAGGGCTTCGAGTCCCTTCTCCGGTTTGAGGGCGGTCATCTGGATTTGGGCCCGGACGATCGGCAACCAGTAATACTGGACAAGCGTATCCAGCGGTCTATCGCGAGTCGATCTGGTCTGCCAGCTTCTGCGCGTGTACCGAGTCGCCGGCAGCAGACAAGCTCAAGGCGGCGAGGGCTTTCAGGTCGTAAGGATCGGCTTGCGAAAGACTCTGGACAGCCATGTGCTGTGCTTGGCTTACATTGCCAACCTCGGCCTCGCGTAAAGCCCCTTGCCCCTCCCAAGTCGCTGCGGCTTCGGTCTCACCGCCCTTCCGCGCGGAGTCCACGGCTTGCTGAGTGAGCTCGCGCGCCTTGGCAAAACGACCATAGTAAGCCTCCGTATCGGAAGCAGCGGAGAGCATACGATGTTCGCTGTCAGGCTTGCCTGCCGCCCATGCCACCTGTTCTTCCATGCTCTTGTTGTCGCCTTGGGCGAAGGCCAGCACGTATCGCGAGACGCGCAGGTATGGGCCCGTCTTGGTGGCGTGCTTCCGCCTCGTCGAAAGTCGATTTGGCGTCATTCAACCGGTCCAGCGCGCAGTAGACTCGGAGGAGAGCCATGTAGGACCAAGGGCTGTCGGGAATCGCTCGCACTTGCTCCCTGGCTTCGGCTAGGGCCTCATCGTGCTGTCCCAGACTGTAGTAGGTCATACTTAGCGCGTAGTGCGGCCCCTCATTGTCCTTAGGACCTGGATAATCTTTGACTGTCTGCTTTTGAGTCTCGACGTACTTCTCCAGTTCCCCAGTAACCACGAAGTAGTAGATACCTTCGGCGAGCAATCTTCGGCGCTGGGTCAGCCTGGAACGCAGATCGTAGTACTTCCTCCAGCAACGATCGGCGAGGGCGTCAGAGCCTAGAACGTTGTAGCTGCCCCCGAGGCTAAAGAATGACTCTGCGAATCCGGGATCCAGCTCTGTGGCCCGATTTAAGTAAGTGATCGCGTCCTGCCCGCTGGTCCGATTCCCTTGCAAGTAGGCCTGCAAGGCTTCAGGGGATGAGGTTAAGGCTTGATCCGGCGGGGTGTTGAACTGCTTCCGCAGCGCGGACGGCTCTCCCAACTCTTCTCTAAGGTGGTTACCCGCCTGCCCTAACGCGGCCATGACCCGATCCCGGTTGTCTGCTTCTGCCGTTGAAGTGGCCATCGTAGCTCCGGTTTGGCAGTTCACCGCCCTGATTTCCACTCGGTATCGATTTCCGACGTCGGCGATCGTGCCCGTCAGCATTGCCTTGCTGTTGGTACTCAGGCAGACCTCGCGCGCCAGAGCAACTGACAGGCGTTCCTCAACCAGGCTTTCTTTGGGCGCATAGTTCAATAATTTCAAGGCCGCGTGCAGCTTGCGACCCGACAGGCGGCTGAAGAAGGGTGATTGATCCAGGTAGAAACCCAACGCCATGCTTAGTCCGTTGTCGAAGACCGGATCACGAGTGGAGTTGTCGAAGTCCGCAATAATGATGGTGTCTTTTTCGGTGAGCCTGGCAGCGCGATGCGAATACCAATACACGCCACCTGCTATGAGGGCAAAGAGGACGACCACTGCCGCGGTGGCCACTAGCTTCCGCCCGCGCGCCACAACTCGCTCTTTAGGACTGATGGTTTGCAGGTCGGAGAGCATCTCCCCGGCGGACTGATACCTAAGGTCGCGGTCTTTCTCCAGCGCTTTGTTGACGATTGTTTCCAGCTCGGGCGGGAGTTTGGAGTTGAGATCGTGTACCGGAACCGGGGCAGTGTTGAGGATGGCATTGTGGAGTATGGCTTGCGTCTCGCCGTTGAAGGCGCGATGGCCACTTGCCATCTCGTACAGCACCAGCCCGAGCGAAAACAGGTCGGTTCGAGCATCCAGGAATTCACCACGCACTTGCTCCGGGGACATATAGCCGGCCGTGCCCATCGCAGCGCCTGTGCGCGTCAGGCTGGGATCGGCTGGCATCGGACGGTCCACGTCGGCGGTTGTCGTCTTCAACTCCGACGGCTTGGAAACAGTGGCAACAGCTTCGGCTGCGGTGACCAGCTTGGCGATTCCGAAGTCCAGAATCTTAACCTGCCCAGAGGTGGTGAGGAAAAGGTTGGCCGGCTTGATGTCGCGGTGGATGATGCCCTTCTCGTGGGGGGCTTGCAGACCTGCCGAAATCTGCACTCCGATATCCAGCAATTGCTCGAGCGGCAGCGCTCGCTGGGATTGCGGCGCACGAGCCAGACGATCGCGAAGCGTCTCGCCCTCCAGCAGTTCCATCACGATGAAAGGTTTGCCATCGTACTCTTCGATTTCGTGGATGGTGCAGATGTTGGGATGGTTGAGGGAAGAAGCCGTTTGCGCTTCGCGCTCGAAGCGTTGCAGAGCGGCTTGGTCCGTGACTAACTCTTCGGGCAGAAACTTCAACGCCACCTGCCGGCCCAGCTTGAGGTCTTCGGCCTTATAGACCAGTCCCATTCCTCCCGCGCCGATGACCTGCAACACGCGGTAATGGGAGACCTTCTTGCCGATCAGACCAAGCTCAGCCTGGAGTCGAACCGCAGATCCGCCGCCAACGCAGACCACCTCGCCGGATGAGTCATCGTCGTCTACCCGTTCCGCCGGGACCATCAGGCGATAGCCCCGTCGGGCCAGAGTCTCTATGTACTTTGGGTTATCGGCGGAGTCGCTCAAGGCGCGACGCAGATTTTTGATGGCGGCGTTGATGCTGTGGTCAAAATCGACGATGGTATCGTTCGGCCAGAGGATCGTTTTGATTTCCTCACGGCCGACGAGTTCGCCCTCGCGCTCGACCAGTATGCGCAGGACTCGGAGCGGCTGCTCCTGCAGGACGGTCTTGCAGTCTCTCGAACACAACTCGCCGCTGCGCAGATTGAGTTCGAAGACACCAATACGGACCCGAGCTGGAGGCGCCTCGTTCATTGGACCAGAGGTTTCGGGAGCGCAGGCAGAGTTTAATACCTCTTCTGCGTCGCGCACCAGCTAAAGTTTTGAACCTCTTCGGAGCCGACAAGACCGCAGTGTCAAAGCACACATAGTCTAGCAAGCTTCTTCAAATCAACAGCTTGCCCTACTTCATCTTCGTTTCACCGCCGTTTCACCCGTAGTGCATTGTTCCGCCCCGGCTTCTACAGCAAACTCGCCGCGGTTTCACAGACCAATCTTCGAATTTTCGAAACACAAATTCGGAGTGGAGGAACAAACGAATGAAACGCTTAACCCAGACCATCTGTATAACTATTTGCCTGCTGACGCTCGTCGTTGGCGCTACTGCTCAGACGCAACAGATCAACTTTGCCGACCTGCCACTGCTGGCTGCACCCACTCCAATGCCCTTGGGGTACGGCGGCATGAACTGGGCCAACTTCTGGTATGTTGATCCAGCTTTGTGGCCTGGCGCGGGTCCCGGGTACCAGAATTTGCTCACTCACAAAGACGTCGCCTTCATTGGCGGCCAGTTCTGTGGACAGGTGAGCCTTGGGTGCTACGGGGTCATCAACTTCCTTGGTTCGTCCTTCGTGCCGGTCGGCGCCGTCATGGCGGCTGGCTTTCAGGCAAACCGAATTACGGTGTTGGCATATAACAACGGCAATTTCGTAGGTTCGGTCAGCTACAACTTGACTATCACGCCTCAGGTTGTGAAGTTCCCCACCTCTTGGGGAGCCATTACTGAAATGCAGGTACAAACGGACGAAGCCGGCGACCTGGTGCTGTCTGATCTCAGCATCCACCCCATGATCTGAAATTCGTGCCATCAAACGAATAGCGGCTCCGCCAGAACCCACCTTTGCAGGGACGACGGCTTGCCACGTCGTCCTTCATTTCGGCAGATAAGACGGTAGAGAATTGCAACGTCATGCGAAGAAGTTGGCCAGAAATTTCGATTTTGGGGGATTACTCCCGATAAGCGTGCAACCGGCGTTTGCCAGACAGGATGCAAAGGAACAGTGGGAGAGCGATGATGCTGGGCGCCGGTCGGATGACGGCTACAGCCCGCGCCGACACTGGCGCTGGGTAATTGGGCAGGCGTCGAATGGACCCTATTTGAGGGCGGTGATTGCATTCAGAGTTGTATTTCTTCGATATAGGTCGTGACTCGACCCGCATTGGCCCGTTCAACTTCCCACAACAAGACTACAAGACTTCTGGAAAGTCAGCGGCCACTTGCCCATAGCTCTTGTCGATCCAGTCGGGACATCGCTTCCATCCGGCCTTGAAGTCAGAGAAAAGGGCCCGAATACGAGCTTTGTAGTTGCTGCGTAAGAGATCGATTGTGAAGCGCCTGGGTGTCATCCACCCCGATGCGGCTAACTAGTGGGACACTCTGACGCCTTAAACCTGTAGCAGCCCTGGTGTTGGGCTAGCTTCCATGTGCTGATCGCCTTAATGCGCGTTCGTGACCGCCTTCTTCTGCGCGACCCATAGGTTGATCTGCTCCTCCAAGACATCCAGCGGCAACGCGCCAGAATCGATTACCTGGTCGTGGAACTCGCGGATGTCAAACTGGCCGCCCAGTTGTTGCTGGGCCAGTGCGCGCAACTCCAGTATTTTTAGCTGGCCCATCTTGTATGACAGCGCTTGAGCCGGCCAGGAGATATAGCGGTTGGTTTCAGACTGCACGCTAGGTTCGTCAATCGCCGAATGGTCATGGAAATACTGCACGACCTGCTCGCGGGTCCAATGCTTATAGTGCAGCCCGGTGTCCACGACTAGCCGAATCGCGCGCAGCATCTCGTCTTCCAGCCGGCCAAAGTCGCTGTACGGGTCCTGGTAGAACCCAACCTCCTTGCCCAAGCGCTCCGAGTACAACGCCCATCCTTCGCCGTAGGCGCCGTACCACGCTTGTTGCCGGAAAGGCGGTAGTCCCTGCATTTCCTGGGCGATCGATACTTGCAAATGATGTCCGGGTACGCCCTCGTGGTAGGCCGTCGATTCGAAATCGATTACCATGCGCTTCTCTGGATCGCTGGTGTTGACCTCGACATGCCCCGGACGCGAACCATCAGGCGTTCCTTGAACATACTGGGCTCCGGCGGCGTCCTTTTCGCGGAACGGTTCAACTGGCATTACGATCAAGTCGGCCTTGGGCAAGCGACCAAACAGCTTTGGCAACTGGGGTTTCATCTGCGCAATGTATTGCCGGTAGAGGTCGAGAATCTGCTCCCGCGACTGCGCGTACAACTTTCGGGTTGGCCTTGAGCGCCTGGCGGAAAGACTTCAGGTCCTTGAATCCCAGACGATTGGCGATCGCCAACTGTTGCTTCTCGATCTCGGCAACCTGCTGCAATCCAATCTGGTGGATCTGCTCTGGTGTCTTGTCGGTGGTAGTGGATTGACTGACCTGGAAAGCATAAATAGCGTCGCCGTTAGGCAGTGACCACACTCCGACCTCGGTCCTTCCTTTGGGAGCGTATTCATCTTTCACGAAAGTAGCGAACTTTGAATATGCCGGCAGAACGTCGTCCTTGATGACTGCCAGGCCTGCGGCCTTCAGGCGGGTCTTGTCGGCCTCGGAGAAGCTCGCCGGAAAATTGTTGAACGGCTGCGCGAACGGGTTCTTGTCCGGCGGCTGGGTGGCAATTCCGTTCGTCTGGTCAACCACTTTCTCTAGCAGGAACTTCGGCGGCATCAGACCCTTGGCCATCCCCTTCCGCATATTGGCAGTGTTTTCCTCGAAGACGCGCGGAAGTTGGCGCAAGCGCGCGATGTAATCATCGTAATCTTTAACCGTCTGGAACGAGAGAAACGTCACTAACTGCGGGGCCAAAATGTGAATCCCATTCATCTGGTTTACGGGCATCTCCCAGAGCTTTAAATCCGTCTCCTCGATGTCTTCTTTGAGGGAACGGATCTCCAACTGACGGTTGAGCACGTCCTGATGAGGCAAGCCGGCCGCATCGATCGCTCCAAAGCGCTTGAGAAACTCCTTTTTTTTCGCCTGCTGTTCCAGAATGGTTTTCTCGGAATAGCTGGCCATCTGGTCGTTATAGCGCTTGTCACCCAGGATGGATGCGTACAGCGGCTCCTGTTGCAGGGTCCATTCCCAGAGCTCAGAAATCAGAGCATTCAACCGTTGGCTGCGAGATTCGACGTCAGCGGGTGCAGCGAACATTTGAACAGCATAGAAGAGGCAAAGAACCAACGCGACACGGCGCATGCTACCTCCTAATGGCGAGTTAGCCGAGCAGAATCTTCTACGGTGAAACCAATCGCAGCAGTATATCCCGCCCCTGCTGATGTTAAGCAAGTGTGGCTAAAATACTCCCAGTGTTCAATACAAGGCGAAACATGTTGCTTCCGTGGGTGAATGCGCACACAATTCGTAATCGCTGGGACAAAACGGAAATATCAGATGAGATTTGATCGGAGCGGCTTTTGTCCGGCAGAAAAGGACGAGGGTTATGGCTAAGAAACCTGGAACCACCGAAAGCGTCTACAAACTGGTGGAGGTAATCGGCACCAGCACTCAGTCATGGGAGGATGCGGCTAAGAATGCAGTGGAGGCCGCGGCACGTACCCTGCGGGATCTTCGCATTGCCGAGGTCGTGAAGATGGACATGAAGGTCGAGGGCGGCAAGGTGCTGGAGTATCGCACGCGCGTATTGCTGTCCTTCAAGTACGAAGGCTGAGCTCCCGGACGTCTTGAATTTGAGGCGTCCTCAATTCTGCCCGGTGTCTGACATGCACTTGCAGCGTTGTTTCACGAAACCGCGCTAATCAACGGCTAGCTCCAGTCCAGCAGCTGGTGATGAGATGCGTCCGACGCATCGCGAAATTGAGTGTGCTTGCAGGCGGAACACTGAGCGCGGATCGACTTGAGATCAATAGCAGGAAAGATGGTGTCCTGGGACTCGTTACCCTCGGGTGTTCTTTCCTTGAACAGCGAGATCGCAGGCTCACCGCAGCGCGAGCAATGAAAGACGTAAACATTTAGTCGCGCCATGATAGCTCTCCGGTAGTTGAGGCAAGTATATGCCTCGCGCCGAAAAAAAGGCTGCCGGCCGCAATCGCCATAGCGCACCACGGGCGCCAGCGCGGTTGCATATTGGTTGCACGGGCAAGTGCAGGACGCATTGAATAGTCGTGATGGATTGAGCATTAGGGTTGGCAGCCATCCGCCAGCCATTTGGCAAATAAATCAATGCGAGCCTGAGGCCACGGACCTTCTCCTTGTGGAGGTGGTGGGGGCATGACCGCACCACCAATTCCGCGAATTCGGTCGTAGATGGCCGATGCGTGTGACTTTACTTCGTCATAACTCGCCAGGTTGAACCCTTTTTTCATCCCCTGAATGTCTTGATCGGTAAAAAGCGGGCGAATGTCCGCTGCGAAGCTGGTTGTCTTGCTCATGTGAGTCCTCCTCGGTCATTGTTTCCTTGCGCCTTTGCGCCGCTGATATACATGCCGATTAAGCCAGAGTCGGAACAAACAATCTATTGGACGATGGTATTGATCGAGACCTTCGCATCAGCGATTGGTGTGGGGTACGGCTGTGGGAATCCGAACCAAACTGCGCTAGGACTTGTTTTGATCGTCCATCAACAATTGGCGTGTTGGCCGCCAGCGGGCATCGCCGCGGGAGTGAAAAGGGGGGGAACTCCACGCAACCACCGCTCCAGCAATGCTGTTCTGCCAGATCGCTACACTGCGCGTTGACCTTCGTCCCTTTCCTCGATTGATACGAAGGTATTGATCGATACCTTCGTCCAATAGACTCAACCCCGTTCCTTTGGCTTAATCACCATACCAGTGCTGCGGCCACGGCATAACGGTTCGGTCGATGTGCCCCGTCAAACGTTCGGATCCATGTCCACTGCAACCAAAAACGTACGGATCGCCGCCGAGGTGCCGCTGCCTCTCTCTGAGGCTGCATTAAAGCAAAGTCTCACTACGAAGGTGTCACCATGAATAAATCCTCAGATTTTGGGCTGATGAGAATGCCGCTCAACAACGGAAGTGGTCATATGCCCGCACTCGGCTTTGGCACCCTGATTCCCGATGCCGCCGAGACCATTACTGCGACTAGAGACGCACTCGAAGCCGGGTTTCGACACTTCGATTGTGCGGAGCGATACCGCAACGAACGCGAGGTGGGTAAGGCGCTACAGGCAGGAATGGCCGCTGAAGGGATCGCGCGCGCGAACATCTTTGTGACCACGAAGTTGTGGAACACCAATCATCGGCCCGAGCGCGTGGAACCGGCTTTCGAGGCGAGCCTTGACAGACTCCGGCTGGACGATCTGGATCTCTATCTCATTCACACTCCGTTTGCGTTTCAACCGGGAGACGAGCAGGACCCGCGAGACCAAAACGGCAATGTCATTTATGACAGCGGCGTGACGTTGCTGGATACCTGGAGAGCACTGGAAAGGCTGGTTGACCACGGCAAGTGCCGGGCCATCGGACTGTCTGACATCACCTTGAACGATCTCATGCCGGTCTATGAGGCCGCGAGAATCAAGCCGGCGGTTGTTCAAGTGGAGTCGCACCCTTATCTGCCGGAAACGGAGCTTCTGGATTTCTGCAAGGAGAAGGGAATTGTTTTTCTGGCCTTTGCGCCGTTGGGTCACGGCATGAAGCCGGGCCTGCTCGAAGATCCAGTCATTTCCAAGATCGCTGCAGAGATTGGAAAGACCCCGGCACAGGTCCTTCTGGCATGGGCGGTACAGCGCGGCACGGCCGTACTCACCACGCCTAAAACACCCGCCCGGGCGAAGGAAAACTTCGATATCTGCGCCCTTCCGGAAGACGCTTTGAACGAAATCAGTCGCATTGAGACCAGGCAGAGGCTCAATCCTGTAGTGGCGACAGGCGTCCCGGGTTTTATAGCGCGCTCCGGCTGACAGCAATCGGGATCGTACTCGCTGCGCCTCAGTCAGGCGGGGAGAAGGCATTGTGAATTTCGTAGCTTGGAAGATGTTGACTGCTGATCATGCGAAGTTCTGCAGTAAGCTGGTCGCACTCTGCCTGGCTCTGTTCGCAGGAGCCCCTCTTTACGGACAGTCTGAATCGAGTGCTACGAGCCAACGGACGTGTCCTATGGCGCCGCTCCGTTTGCTGCTCGGAAAGCTTATACCCCGAGATTCTTCAGCTGCAGAGTCCCTACTTGGGTGCAGTCCCTGCGGGCACAGCCAGTCCAACACCGCTGTCGACTTTCACTCGAAGACGCCGTCACTCGTGGCCTGCGGCAAAATCTTGGAGGGCTGCTTTCCACCGATGCAGTTTCCGGCGCACGAGGCGAACGGTGGCAGGCACTCAGTGCCCTGCTGCCCAATCTGACCACCGCAACCAGTTATCGGGGTTCGCCAGGTTGATCTGAAAGCGACGATCGGCATCAACATCCCGGTTCCCGGCGTTCCACCGGTCATCGGCCCCTTCGGAGTTTTCGACACACGTGCTTACCTTGATCAATCGGTTTTCAACTGGGAGTCCATCGAGCGCGCGCGAGCTTCCGCTGCTCAAGTGAAGTCGGCGCAATACAGTTACAAGAATGCTCGTGAGCTGATTGTTCTTGTGGTTGTGTCGAACTACCTGCTGGTCATTGCCGACCAGTCGCAAGTCGCGTCTACTTTGGCGCAGCGCGACACCGCAAAAGTACTCTTCGATCAGACGACCGACCAGAAGCAAGCTGGGCTTGCGGCTGCGGTTGACGTACTGAGGTCCGATGTTGAGCTGCAGGCACGCGAGCAGCGATTGATCGTCGCGCGGAATACTCTGGCTAAGCAGAAGTTAGTTCTGGCGCGGGCGATTGGACTTCCGGCGGGTCAGGCGTTCGACATCGCCACGGAGGTCGCTTACAGCCGCTTACGACTTCGACTCTCGAAGAAGCGTTGCAGCAGGCATACAACTTGCGCGCCGACTATCAGAGCCTGACCGAGCAAGTCCGTGCTGCTGAGTTGCAAAAGAAAGCAGCTTCAGCCGAGCGTTACCCAGACGTTGTCGGCCGTTGCCGGATTACGGAGCTGATCGGCGACAATCCCGCGTCGAGTCATGGCACAGTGAACGCAGCCGGGGTGCTGCGGCTTCCCATTTTCCTGGGAGGCAGGGTCCACGGAGATAACCTTGTCGCCGATTCTCTGCTGGCAAGGGCCGAGCAACGACTGGCAGATCTCCGCGCCAGCATCGACCAGGAGGTTCGTGACGCTTTCCTTGACTTGCAGGATACCGCGCAGGAAGTGTCCGTTGAGCTGAATGCAGTCCGGCTCGCTACTCAGACCTTGCAGCAATCGCGCGATCGCTTCGCCTCGGGAGTAACGGACAACATCGAAGTGGTTCAAGCGCAGGAATCCCTTGCGGATGCCGACGACGCGTATATCGCCAGCCTTTACCGCTACAACACCGCAAAAATCTCTCTGGCGCGAGCCATCGGTTCCGCGGAATCGAATTACGCGCTGTATTTGAAAGGACAATAAGATGCCCGACCAGGAGACGGCCAAGCATCCGGAAAGTTCATCGTCCTCAACGCCCAACAGCACAAACGACAGTGCCGGCACTTCCCCGCCCGTCGTCTACCCGCGACGGCGCTCTCACAAGCGGTGGATCATTGTCGCTGCCGTGGTGGTAGTCCTGATCGTCGGCATCTTTCTGTGGCACTACTTCTCGGGCTTCGAAAGTACGGACGATGCGCAAGTCGATGTCCACCTCTATCCGGTGAGCGCTCGGATCTCCGGCTATGTGCAAGCAGTGCACGTGGGAGACAACCAGTATGTGCAGGAAGGCGCCGCGCTGGTGGAGATCGATCCGAAAGACTATCAAGTGGCCGTGGCCAAAGCGCAGGCGAACCTCGAAACCGCCGAAGCCTCCGCCCGAGCGCTCAACATCGACGTTCCGGTTAGCTCGGTGGACACGGCCAGCCAACTAAAGTTCACCTCGTCGGACATCGAGAACGCCAAAGCGGCAATCGCCGCCGGCGAGAAACAAGTGGCAGCTGCACAGGCGCGCATCCAGGAGGCCGAAGCGCAAAATGTGAAGGCCCAGGACGACGTCCAGCGTTACCACCTCCTGCTCACCAAAGACGAAGTGCCTAAGCAAACCTACGACTATGCAGTAGCCGCTGCCCAAACGGACACTGCTGCCGTAACAGCTGCCAAGGCGGACGAGGCGACTGCGGAACAAAATGTTGCACAGGCACGCAGCCGGCTTATCGAAGCCGTAGCGCGCAACGAATCCGCCCGAGCCGGTCCGCAGCGAGTTGCGTCGACTCGGGCCCATGCGCTTTCAGCCGTTGCCGACGTAGCGCAGAAGCAGGCCGATCTCGATAAGGCAAACCTCAACCTGGGATACACCAGGATCGTGGCGCCGGTCAGCGGTGAAGTAACCAAAACCGTGGTCGTGGGATTGAACGTCGAGCCTGGAGAACAAATGCTCGCGGTCGTTCCGCTGGACCAGGTGTGGATTACCGCAAATTTCAAAGAGACCCAACTCAATCACATGAGCGTGGGCCAGAAAGCGGAAATTGTCCTTGATTCGAACGGCCGCACCTACCGCGGCCATGTGGACAGCATTGCGGGCGGGACGGGACCCATCTTCAGCTTGCTGCCACCGGAAAACGCAACCGGCAACTACGTGAAAATCGTTCAGCGTGTTCCGGTAAAGATCGTTCTCGAGCCAGGGGAAAATCGTGACCATCAGCTTCGGCCGGGCATGAACGTTGAGGCGAAAGTGTTCTTGCGATGAGCACTGCAACCCTCACTCTTCCGTCGGAGCAGGTGGTCTGGCGCCCCAGGGTAAATCCCTGGGCGATTGCCGCCACTGTGTCGATGGCTGCATTTATCGAAGTCCTGGACACGAGCGTCGCCAACGTTGCCTTGCCATACATTGCGGGAGGTCTAGGAGCCAGCTACGACGACAGCACCTGGGTACTCACCTCGTACCTCGCTGCCAACGCCATCGTGCTCCCCATGAGCGGATGGCTTGCCGAGATCATAGGCCGCAAGCGGTATTTCATGTGGTCACTTTCCATTTTCACGGTGAGTTCATTGCTTTGCGGCCTGGCGCCTAATCTTCCGGTGTTGCTGCTGTTTCGAGCTCTGCAAGGCATCGGCGGCGGCGGCTTGCAACCGATGGCACAAGCGATTCTCAACGATACGTTTCCTCCTGAGCAGCGCGGCCAGGCGTTTGCTGTCTACGGGGTCACTGCAGTTCTCGCGCCTACTGTCGGACCCATGCTGGGTGGCTGGATAACGGATAGCTACTCCTGGCGGTGGATATTTTTCATCACGCTGCCCGTGGTCGCCCTCGCTCTTTATCTGACTCATGCCCTGGTCGAAGATCCGCCGTTCCTCCATCGCATAAAGCGCGGGGGCGTCCGGGTGGACTACATCGGAATATCAATGCTGGCGCTGGGAGTGGGTTCGCTTCAGATCCTTCTGGATAAGGGGCAGGAAGACGACTGGTTTGGATCGCAGTTCATTACAACCCTGGCGATCACCGCAACCATTTGTCTGGTCACGCTGGTCATCTGGGAATGGTTCCGCAAAGATCCCATCATTGATGTCCGCATGTTCAAGAGCTTCAACTTCGCGGCGGCGAACTTAATGATGTTCATGATGGGCTTCATGCTCTTCAGCACCCTGGTCTTGATTCCAGAATTTCTGCAGACGCTGATGGGTTACACGGCCGAGTGGGCAGGTCTCGTCCTCTCAGGCGGTGGACTTGTCTTGCTGATCATGATGCCCATCGTCGGCCAGCTCACATCGAAGATTCAAGCCAGGTGGCTGATCGCGACGGGATGGCTGAGCCTCGCCATTGGACTGTTCTATTGCGCGCACAACATTGATTTGTATGTCAGCTTCAGCTTTGCGATGTGGTTGCGCGTCGCCCAGGTGATAGGAATCGGATTTCTGTTTGTCCCCATCACGGCAGCCGGTTACATCGGAGTTCCTGAAGAAAAAGGTAATAGTGTGTCCGGCATCATCAACTTCATGCGTAACATCGGCGGCAGTATCGGAACTTCCGTCGTGACCACCATGATTGCCCGCCGAGCTCAATATCACCAGGAAATCCTCACCGCCCACCTCACTCCCGGTTCCCCTGCCTATCGTTCGACGATCCGTGGACTGAGCGCAAAGATCGCTCACTCCGGCCATGGGGCCATAGACGCCCACGACCAGGCAATTGCAAGGTTCTACCAGTTGGTGCATCGGCAAGGCGGCGCACTCTCCTACATGGACATTTTTTGGACCTTGGGCGCTCTCTGCTCCGTGATGTTTGTACTTGCATTCTTCCTGAAGAAGAATGACCCCGGAACCGGCGGCCAGGTTGCCGTGGGTTAGGTATTGTCATGATGATTCAAGCCATAACGATCGAACGGGAATTCGGTTGCGGCGGCTCGGAAATCGCCGCAAAGCTGGCCGAACTTCTCGGTTGGAAGCTGTGGGACCACGAACTGACTGAGGAGATAGCGCGGCTGACCCACAGCACGCCGCAGGTGGTAGCGCAGCGGGAATGGAAGAGTGATCCTGCGGTTTATCGCGTCTTCAAGTCTTTTCTCAGAGGAGCATTCGAAGGCGGCCTGCCCCCAACCGATCGCCTGGAAATGCTTGATGCGCGACGAATCGCTACCGTTTCCGAACAGGCGGTCAATCACGCGCTGTCTGGAGGCCCATGCGTCATTGTTGGCCGGGGCTCCCAATTTTTTCTTCGCAATCGCAAGGACATCTTTCGGACGTTCCTCTACGCTTCGCGAAATTTTAAAATCCACCGACTGATCACGGCTGGAACAGCTCAAGACAAGGCAATAACGGACGTTGACACGATTGACCGTGACCGCGCGGACTTCGTCAAGAGATATCTAAAGCTGAACTGGCCAGAGATCCACCTGTATGACACGATGTTTAACACCGAGCGGGGCGATTCCTTTGTCGCTGAAATGCTCGCTCAGTGCATTCGACAGATTGCTAGAGGGACATGAAAGGCCTGAGGGCTACCCCTGAAGGCGAAACTTCGCTCACGACGATACTTCTTGTTTCGTGTTCTTCACGCCCCTTGTATCGGGACGAGGAAGTTGCTATCCAGGAGATAATCGTACAAGTGTCCTCGCGGCAGCGCGAGATGTAATTGGCGGGCGGGCACCCATCCATCCGTGTTGTCCCACTCCCAGTTGTTAGTGGAAATCCTCTGGATCGTTTCCCCAAGGTCCGACGTAGTCATCGGATATGCATAGATGCGAACCTTCTGCGCAAGCAAGCGAGACAGAGCCTCAACAAAACCACCACTCGCAATTAGATCAGAAGCATGAACGCCGCCAATTGTACGGGATCAGTCAACGGGCGAACGCAGCTTACCAACTCCCTGTGGTGTTCAATCGATCTGCCAACCGAGCGGAAGCTGCAATCGTGACAGCCCGCCAATGTCTCTCCCTGGATAAGGGCTGGCTGTAAGTCAATTCGGCCTGGTCGAGCCAGTCCTGCGCCGAAAGCGTGGCCTGCTCGGGACCATACAATTTCGTCACGGCGGAGACGAAGGAAGACATCTCACGTTCGGCCAAGTGAGCCTGCTCCTCGTAGGTCGAATCGGAAAACGATTCGTGCGCATTCGTTGGACAGCCTCCATCCCTCGCAATCTGCCCGAGCTCGGCAGCTCGTGTCGGCGCCTTATCCTGGGCTTCGGGTGGCAGCGCCTCCGCTCCGGTTCGATTGACCGTAGACTGCTGGTTGGTATCCGCCGTTCCCATACCGTTACCCTCCTTCGAGAATTCCCGGGCCGGTGTTCCGTTGACTCGATCCTGTTGTTTGGTCCGCGTCCCGTTAACGCCAGGAGTGGATTCGGCTTCAGAGGTTTCCAACCCGGGTCCAACTTCCATGGGGTTTGCGAACGACCCTGACCTTATCCTCATCGTCAGTGTAAATAGTCATGTCTCGACAACACGAGGAACACAACCAGACGTGGTCACACGCGCGAGACTTGCCGATATCCCGCAATGCCGCTCCAGACTTGCCTTTGGTCCTGCCTGCTCCCGGCGCGATTAAGAACAGCTTTTTCCTCGTGGAGGTAGCGAAATGTACTTCAAGCCAGGACCCGGTCTTGCGGGCCGGTATTGCCGAGTTGATCGTGTGAGGTAAGCACCATCAGTATTTTCTCCTCATAACTTCGTTGTGCGCATCGTGATTACGTCGCGCGAAACGATGACACCAGAAGCACCGGAAGCAAACAATTGGACGATGGTATCGTCGATACCTTGGTATGGGTTCAACGCGGTGGTGCGACTCACGGAAGTTGGGCGTATTTACGAGAGCGTGATTTCGCCAGATGTTGCGAAATACGACACAGGGTTTCAACCGGTTGATTTGCGTTGGGTTGACGTTCTAGAATTCCCTAAACTGTGGGGCGTTGTTACTCGTGCGCGCTGCCGTATGACCTCAGCGTACGCTTCGGCCGCGAATAGAGTTATCACCCATGCTGCAGGTTACACCTGTTGTTTTCGTCGTCGACGACGACATCTCCGTGCGCGAGTCGCTGGAGGCGTTGATCCGCTGTGAAGGTTGGCAGCCCCGGACATTCGCTTCCGCGCAGGAATTCCTCGACCACCCGCCAGCCGTTGTACCGAGCTGCCTCGTGCTCGACATCTCTCTTCCAGGACTGAACGGTCTCGACCTGCAGAAGCGCATTGTCGTCGAACGCGCCGAAATGCCGATCATCTTCATTACCGGCCACCGGGACGTGCCGATGACGGTCCAGGCCATGAAAGCTGGAGCGGTCGAATTCTTGACCAAGCCATTCGGCGATGACGTGCTGTTGACCGCTATCCGGGCAGCCCTCGAACGCAGCCGGATAGCCCTTAGTTTGGAGCTGGAGATGCGGACATTGCGAGGCTGCTACGCGTCACTCTCCCAGCGCGAACGGCAAGTTATGACATTGGTGGTCTCGGGCCTCTTGAATAAACAAATCGGCGGGGAACTCGGTATCAGCGAGATTACGGTGAAGGCACATCGGGGCAAGGTAATGCAAAAGATGAAGGCCGATTCTCTTGCCGATCTGGTGAGAATGGCCGCAAGGCTTCGTCCCGCGTCCCCCGCGACTACGTCGGTGTAAGGCCCCTATTCGCCTTCGTCGCGAAGATTCGAGTTCACCGAAACTGTGTCGCTGAGAAACGTTCGGGTACCCAAGTCTGCATTCAGCCCGCGCCACCGGCGATCCCAACGGGAGGAGAACACCGTGAAGAAGTCCACACACCCGATTTCCCTTGCCGGATCCCAGCTTGACGAAGTACGTCATGTCTGCGCGTTTTTCAACAGCGACGAAGAAGAATATCGCGTGTTGCTTCCATTTATTAAGGAGGGTTTCGAGCAGGGCGACAAGGCGGTCCACGTCGTGAATCCTGATCAACATCAAGACCATCTGCAACGCTTGGCTGCGGCAGGAATCGACGCACCGACCGCGCAGCAGAACGGCCAGTTCGAGCTTCGGACCAACACGGAAGCGTACCTTCGAGATGGTCGTTTCGATCAGGATCGGATGCTGGAAGCGTTCGAGCAATTGGCCAGCGGCAACGCCCAGGGAGGCTTCCCCCTGAGTCGCATTTGTTGCCGGATGGACTGGGCGGTGGAGGATCGATCGCATATCGACGACCTCATCGAGTTCGAATCTCGAGTGAACGATGTTTGGCGCCGGCACGATGACGCCGTCATCTGCACCTACCATCTTTCAAAATTCGGCGGCGACACGGTGATCGACATCATGCGGACGCATCCGATGATCATCATCGGAGGCATCCTTCAGCAGAATCCGTTTTTTGTTTCGCCGGAGGAGTTCCTGCCTGAAATCCGGGAACGTCGCGGCCGCCGCACTGCGTCACCGGCGACGGCGGCCTAGCATGCAAGAAGAATCACAAGTTCAATCTCCCGCCGGGGAGATCAAGCAACTTCAGCGCTGCATCAACGATCTGGTCACTGTTCTCGCCCTGCCTGCCATGTGGAGTGGCGGCCAGTCGGCCCAGATCGTTCAAACGCTGCTGGATGCGCTTCGGACTATGCTCCGCCTGGACCTGGTCTATGTGCAGTTGGAGGACCTGATCGGCGAGGCGCAGGCCGAGACGGTTTGGGTCGGTGAATCGGGAAAACCGATGAACCGGCCGCAAGAAATCGGCGAGCTGCTCAAACGCTGCCTGGGCGACGACCCGCGGAAATGGCCTACGCAGACTTGCCACCGCATTGCAGACGAAGACGTTTCGATCGTGCCCTTGCGCCTGGGGCTGCATGGTGAAATTGGCATAATCGTAGCCGGGGCGCAGCGGGCAGATTTCCCCTCGCAGACTGAAAAACTTCTGTTGAGCATTGCTGCGAATCAGGCGACGATCGGGCTACAGGAGGCCCGGCTCCGCGGTCAACAGAAGCGGATCGCCGACGAACTGGATCAGCGAGTCGTGCAACGAACTGCCGAGCTTGCCGCAACCAACCAGGAGCTCAAGAAGGAACTGGCTGAACGCGCCCTGGTGGAAAATCGGCTCCGGCAGGAAGAGAACGAGCTGAAGCGCAGCGAGGTTCGCAAGGCAGCCATGCTGGACGCAGCGCTGGACTGCATCGTGATGATCGATCACGAAGGCTGTATCTCTGAGTTCAATCCGGCAGCCGAGCATACCTTCGGGTATCGTCGCGACGAAGTCCTGGGGAAGCATCTGGCAGAGGTCATCATTCCACCGGCCCTTCGGGAGCAGCACCGGCGGGGATTTACCCGTTATCTGGCTACCGGGGAGGCGAGAGTGCTCGGCAGACGTATCGAGATGACCGCGATACGTGCCGACGGCAGCGAATTCCCGGTTGAGCTGGCAATCATACGCACCCCGCTCGACGGGCCACCCTCTTTCACAGGCTTCCTGCGCGACATAACCGAACGCAAGCGAAACGAGAAGGCTTTACGTGACGCCCACGCACAGGTCGCGCTCAGCGAGGAGCGTTGGCGCTCGGTGTTCGAGAACTCGGCGATCGGCGTTGCTCTTGCTGACCTCGACGGCCGGTTCCTCACGACCAATCCCGTGTACCAAAAGATGTTGGGATATACCAACGAGGAATTGCGGAAGCTCACGTTTCTCGACGTCACCCATGATGAGGACTTCGAATCTAGCCGCATTCTGGTTGAGAAGCTCCTGGCAGGCAGGTCGCGGCAATTTCAGATCGAGAAGCAATACCGGCGCAAGGATGGCAGTCTGGTATGGGTACGTAACAATGTTTCAATCGTGCCGGGCACAGAACGAGTGCCGGGATTTCTCATGGCGCTTTCTGAGGACATTACCGAACACAAACAGGCAGAAGAGGCGCTCAGCAGGGCCCGATCGGAACTCGCTCACGTAGCGAGGGTCTCAAGCCTGGGAGTGTTGACGGCCTCGATTGCTCACGAAGTCAACCAGCCCTTGTCCGGCATCGTTACCAATGCAAGCACCTGTATGCGAATGCTGGCCGCCGATCCGCCCAATGTAGAAGGCGCCCGCGAGACCGTGCGGCGCACGATTCGCGACGGCAACCGAGCGGCCGAGGTGGTCAATCGGTTGCGCGCGCTGTTCAGCAAGAAAGAGACTACGCTGGAACCGGTAGATTTGAACGAGGCCACCGAGGAAGTAATTACGCTATTGCTGAGCGAACTGCAGAGAAACCGCGTGACACTGCGGCCTGAACTGGCTGACAACCTGCCCACCGTCATTGGCGACCGGGTTCAACTGCAGCAGGTGATCCTGAACTTAGTCCGGAATGCATCCGACGCCATGAGGGCCGTGGAGGATCGCCCGAGGCAGTTGCTGGTGCGAACCGAGCACGAGGAAGGCGGGCGGGTGCGACTGAGCGTGCAAGACGCGGGAGCTGGCTTCGACCAGCAGGCGGCGGACAGACTGTTCGAGACGTTCTACACAACCAAGCAGGAAGGTATGGGGATTGGACTCGCGGTCAGCCGCTCCATTATCGAGAGTCATCATGGTCGTTTGTGGGCGACCCTGAATGACGGTCCAGGAGCTACGTTTTCGTTCTCGATTCCTTCCGGAGTCGAGGATAGGACGAGTGCCGCTGGTGAGTAGCGGATTCCGACGCGGCGAGTTCGGCGCCGGCCACCTATTGCCCTAGAGGAGCGGTTCCGGAGTCAGAAATAGGTTCGGCCTGGCAACTTCTCCCAGTTGTCGATGAACTCCAGCCACGGACTGCAGCAGACCAATACTAAAGTACAATGGACGCCGATTCGGACGTTGGTGCATGATCAGCGAGTGGAGCGACACGAAGGAAGTGTCCGAGGAAAACGAGTTCAGCCTCATCCTCAACGCCAAGCCAGGATTGGAACCGGATCGCACTCTCTGACCCGGCACGTTGGATTCGCTAACCAACCTCAGTGCACATACTCCAGCTTTAGGATCGTCGAAGCCTGCCGCAGCGGGCCCAGCGTAAAAAGTTTATGGCAGTAACACGTCCGCTTGTTTCAGTGGTCGATGATGACGAATCGGTGCGCGAGTCGCTGCCCGATTTGCTGTCCGAGCTTGGCTTTGCAGCCCAAACGTTCTCTTCGCCGGAAGAGTTTCTCTTGTCGGATTGCGTGGGCCAAAGCAGATGTCTGATCCTCGACATTGCCATGCCGGGGATGAGCGGACCCGACCTTCAGCAGGAATTGAAACGTCGCGGCTGCGACATTCCGATTATTTTCATCACTGCCAGCACCGATAAGAGTATTCGGCCGCGACTGATTGAACATGGTGCGATCGAGTGCCTATTCAAGCCATTCAGCGATGTTGCTCTGCTTGAGGCTCTGAATGCCGCACTGCGAGTGAACTAGCCCATCGCGAAATGCAGACGCAGAAGGTCCTTTTTAAGGATCAACAATGACATTGAGGTCGGCTGCGCGCAACCCGGGAGTGCATTCGCGGGAAACCTGCCGCAACCGACCGCATAGTCGCCACAATGATCCGATGCGTCGCTAATATTTCTCAATTAACCTACGCCGCGCCGGGTTTTGAGGTCGTAGAAACGCGATTTAGCGTTTTCGTAAGGATGGAATATGTAGTCCTTCGCCTTGACGACAGTGTGGCAAGCGTTGCCGCAGTCTGCGAGACTCTTGGGATCGGCCGTGAATTTGTTCGAAGCAGCTTCGTAATTGAAGACCGCGTAACCCCACCCGCCGGTCTTCGGAAATCTCTTACTGTCCTTCTCCATAACAAAAGCTTGGGTGAAAACGTCCGGCACGTCCACGGGGAACTGAGCTTCCGTGCTCTTCTTCGGTTTCCATTGAAGTTTCACGATCATGGAGCCATCCGGAAAAGGCTGACCGTTGCCCGGAATACCGTTCTTGTAGGCCTCGATCATCGTAGGTTGCCGACGATCACCTTGAGCACTTCGTCTGTCCGGGCGGATGAGACCGTCGCCCAGTCCTCGTATCCCCTGAAGTCGGAGAATGTCATGCCGCCCGGCGATTTCAGCGCGTATTTGTCCTGCGCGTAAACGGCGGTCGCGACCAGGACGGCGAACACGGCCACGGCTGTGGTAGCCGTGGTAAAACCGGGGATCGGTTGTCCATTCTTCGATTCTTGCGCCATGGATTTCGTCATACATTCAGACATGGTCTTCTCCTCCATAAGAAACATCTTCCAGGATCAACCTACATTTCGAACGACTGCTATTTAGCCAGACGTGCGGGAGCAGAACAATTGGACCATAGTATCGGCGATACCTTCGTATTGAGAGGGATGGGAGGAAGCTGCCTATAGCCGGTCGATTTTCAGGACCATGTGGATGGAGACAGCCGGAGATCTATGGCATGAAGACGTTGGAGTCGATACCAAAGTATGGGCAATACCATCGTCCAATTGCGCGAGCCATCCTAATCTGGCTGAATGATGGCAGCTTTAGCCGATCTTGCAGACTAATAATTACGGAGAAAATCTGATGGCAACTACGGATGCATCTACCGAAGCCGCGACGACGGACACAGCCACGAAACCTGCGCAGATTCGCGTGATGCGGCGGTCGCCGGCGTATTGGCGCGTGACGATCGACAACCCCCCGATCAACGTAATGGGTCCGGAAATGGTCAAGCAGTTCCAGGAAGTCATTCGCGCGCTGGAAACCGACGAGCAAGTCAGGGTCGTGGTCTTCGATAGCGCCGTCGACAATTATTTCCTGAATCACTCCGATTTTGAGGCCAAGCTTGAGGACCTGACCTCACTGCCAGAGGGTCCTACAGGCTTACCACCTTGGCCTGACTTTCTGGTGCGGCTAACGCTTTTGCCCGTTGCCTCGATCGCGCTGATCCGCGGACGCGCTACCGGTAACGGCAGCGAGATCACGCTGGCCTGCGACATGAGTTTTGCCAGCCGCGAGAAAACTGTCATTTCGCAGTGGGAGGTGGGCGTGGGGATGGTCGCGGGCGGCGGTCCGATGGCCCGGCTACCTCGACTGATTGGGCGAAACCGCGCCCTCGAAGTGCTTCTGAGCTCGGAAGACATCAGAGCAGACCAGGCTGAGGCTTACGGGTATATCAATCGGGCTTTGCCCGACGCCGAGCTTGAGGCGTTTGTAGAGTCGCTGGCGACGAGGATCTCCAAGTTCGACAAATGGGCGATCGCTCAGACCAAGCGGCTCGTTAACACCAGCTTGCCGCCGGACGTCGAACTCGGCGCGGGATGGGAAGCGTGCATCGCCTCGCTCGGGCGACCCGCTGCCCAGGAAGGAATCAAGGCGCTGATGGCGCGCGGCTTCCACAAGCCGGGCGATGTCGAGAATCGACTCGGATACTACCTGGGTCAAATCGCGCGTTAAGTGGGCGCCCGACACGCTTATCAATTTCGGACTTTGAAGATGGAAGCCGTCCGAAAGCTAATCCTGGCGGTATTCGAAAGCCCATGACGGTTCACGTTTTTGTACGAAGGAGATTTGTATGTCGGAGAAAGCCAGCGTCGTAAAGTTAGCTCAGCCAAGTGAGGTCCAGCCTCACCAAGTCGGGCAGGAGGTTTTCAAAACGATTTTGCCCGACGATGTCGATTGGAAACCGTTCCCCGCGTTTCCATCTTCTGTCCGGCTGGCCGTTGTTGTGGGTCAGCCCTCGGAGGCGGCCCCTTACACGATCAGAGTCAAAGCTCCCCACGGCACGAAACTGATGCCGCACAAGCACCCGGAGGATCGAGTCTACACGGTGATCTCTGGCGTCTTTTATATCGGATTGGGCGACGAATTCGACGCGACAAAGTTGGAAGCGTATCCGCCCGGGGCCGTGATAGTACTCCCTGGCAACACGCACCATTTTCACTGGGCCAAATCCGGCGAGTACGTCACGCAAATAACCGCGATAGGGCCACTGGGGCTGGAATACCTCAGCGCAAAAGACGATCCGCGAAATAATCCGTAACAGAAATCTCGATGGGCAGAATGGATGGACACATCACCTTGAGGGCGAGAACTTCGCCAGCGGCGGGCGAATAGATTGTTTGTCGCAGAGGCACGAAACCTTTTTACGAAACGCTCGTTAAAGCGAAGGCTCATTTCTCCAGCAAGAAGCCTATTTCGTGGCGGGCTTCGACTTCATTTGCGGATCCTTGTTGACCGTGGGCTTTCATCCAAGCCCGGCCTGCGTGTACGGCGGTCGATACAAAAGTATTGGCAATACCAAGGTCCAATTGCGTGGCTCATTTTATTCTGGCCTAATCCACCCATGAGCAGTCATTGCGCAGTCATTGGCTCTGACCTTGAAAGGACCACAAAAATGGGCGGCACCAACTGAAACCAGGAGCCGTTCGATCAGATGACGAAGCTGTACCCGCAGTGGCTAGCCAATCAGTCATGGTTGATGTTCGGATTCCCGGAGTCATAATCCGCGTCGGCGGCGACGGCCGCCCCTTGCTGGCGTTGGGAAATGGTAGGGACAGAGGGAATGTCCCCTGGCTTCAATGATGGGAACGTCCCGTTTGCCTCGGTGTTAGTTGCGATTTCAGAGAGGAGAAGAAAATGGCAATAAAAGGAAAGATCTTGGTTTTGGTCTCGAGCGGTCGCGGCCTGCCCTTGAAAGATGACAAGGTTTATGCCGGCGCTGGCTACTACCTCAACGAACTGACGGTTCCGGTTCGCGCCCTGATGAAGGAAGGCTACGAAATCACTTTTGCCAACCCCAAAGGCAACGCGCCTCAAGTGGATGTGCATTCAGAGGTCGCCGATTTTTTCGGTGGGGACGCGGCCAAGCTTCAGGACTATATGCTATTCCGCGACGGCCTGACTGGGCTCAGAGACCCAAGCCGCATTGCGGATGTCATCGCATCGGGTCTGGACCAATATGACGCTGTTTTCGTCCCCGGCGGCCATGGTCCGATGATCGATCTTCTCGATGATCCCAATGCCGGCATCGTGATGAGACACTTTCACGAAACATCGAAGCCTACGGCAGTGCTCTGCCATGGCCCGATTTCACTGCTCTCGGCTCTTCCGAATTCGAGGGAGTTTGTCGCCGCGCTGGCGGCGGGCGATGCCGCTGGAGCGCGAGAAAAGGCGCAGGGTTGGATCTATGCCGGATATAAGATGACGATCTTTTCGACTGCGGAAGAGCAGCAGCGGGAGCCAGTGGAGATTGGTGGCAAGGTTCTCTTCTACCCAGACTTCGCCTTACAGACCGCCGGCGGTGACGTAAGTGTGCTCGCTCCCTGGTCGAGCTACGTCCTTCAAGATCGCGAGCTAATCTCAGGTCAGAACCCGTTCTCTGATGAAGCACTTCTGAAACATCTTCTACCCGCACTCAATGGGAGATCTCGATGAACAACGTACAAATTGACCAACAGACCTATGAGATGCCCCCGAAGGAAGGGATCAGCATCGCGCATTTTCTCACTGTTGCCGACGTCGAGCGATCGGCTCGCTACTACGAAAAGGTCTTCGGCGCCCGCATTCTGACCATGGGTGACGGCAACGCGCCTCCGTACCTTCAGCTTGCGAATATCTGGATGATTTTGAATGTCGGAGGCGGGCCGACGCCGGACAAGCCGACGGTAACGCTCAGCACCCCCGACCCGAATCATCTCAACAGTTTTATGAATTTCCGGGTTGCGGATATTCAAGCGTGCTATGAATTGTGGAAAAGTCGAGGAGCCGAGTTCATCACGGAGCCAATACCCAAGTACGGCGAGATACGCTGCTATATCCGCGATCCTGACGGCTACATTATCGAGGTAGGACAGAGCACCGACCTCAAGTACGGTTAGCCCTCGGTCGAGATGAGGCTCGGATTTAAGCGCTGACGGGTGGCGGGAGTCTGTTTGATATCGGTTCCGCTAGGGCGTTTCCTTTCGATCAAGAGACGAGAGATGAATTGGAAATGGTTGGTCCAATTTGCATTGCTGGGTAGCAATGCTTTGGAACAATGCGCCATCGTGCTGGTGCGCGTTTTGATCGGGCTCTTCTTTGCCATCTCCGGGGCAAACAAATTGTTTGTCGCCGGCGGCACGAAGCCTGTGTACGAAACGCTCGTTCAGGCCAAGGTTCCGTTTCCCCGCCAGACAGCTTATTTCGTATCGGGGGTCGAGTTCTTTTGCGGATCGTTGGTGGCCGTCGGGCTTCTTTCAACCCCGGCCTGCGCGGCTTTAATGATCGATATGGTTGTCGCCACTCTGACCAGCGCGCTTTCCACCATTCCGAAACGACTTTCGCCTCTTAAATGGCTTGATGATGTCCTGTATCTTCCAGAAGTGCTGTACGTGCTTTTCTTTATCTGGCTGATCTGCTCTGGTCCGGGAAGATTCAGCGCTGACTATTGGCTGGCCGGCAAACTATTAAGGTAATCGATGGATTAAGTAGGTTGTAAATGGAAAAGGCGCAATGGCATTACCACATTTCTTATATGCGAGACTAACACTAAGTCCTGATGAACGCTGTCGTGGCATCAGACCAGGCTAGCCTGTCGTACGCTAGTCATTCAACTGAAATAACGTTGGAGTGACAGGATGCATGTCTTTTGGAAGCAGCGCTGTATCTTTTCATTCGAGGGCTCGCGGCCACTTGTGTGGCTGCTCGGGTGCTTCGTTCCACATAGGCTTTCGGGAGCCTACCACCCATGAGTAAGCAAAGCGTTTTCTATCGCACAGTACAGGTTGACGGTCTTTCAATCTTCTATCGAGAAGCAGGTACGAAGGATGCGCCGACGATCCTGCTGCTGCACGGCTTCCCATCGTCGTCGCGGATGCTTGAGCCTCTGTTCGCGCGTTTGTGCGACCGATACCACTTAATCGCCCCGGACTACCCCGGATTTGGTCCAGTGACTGGCCCGATCCCGGCACCTTCGGTTATACCTTCGACCACCTCACTACCGTTATCGATCACTTTACGCAGGCTGTCGGCCTCACTCGTTACAGCCTATACCTACAGGACTATGGGGGCCTGTCGGCTTCCGGATAGCCATTGCGCACCCTGAGCGACTGGACAGTCTTATCATCCAGAACGCCGTAGCACATGACGACGGTTTGGGACCGCTCTGGGCCACCCGCCGCGCGTTCTGGGCCGACCGCGCGGCAAATGAAACGGCACTCCGCGCCAACCTGATTTCGCTGAACGCGACGAAACAACGCCATCTCGGCAGCGACCCCGACATTGATCGCTACGATCCGGACCTTTGGGCGGATGAGTTCGCGTTCCTGAGTCAACCTCATCAGATCGACATCCAAAGCGACCTCTTCCACGACTACCGTACAAATGTTGCCTCCTATCCCGCCTGGCAAGCATGGATGCAGGGAAAACAGCCGCATGTGCTTGTAATCTGGGGTAAGTACGATCCATCGTTCCAGGTTGCTGAGGCTGCCGTCGGATGGTCTGCCGGCACGATGGCGAAGATGGCAGCCCGTTACGGACACTTTGCATTCGATGAATTGCGCGAAGCTGTGGAGACGATCAGCCAACCCCAAAACACGTTTGATCAGGGGTGCCCGCGAAATCCCCCGCAGTTGAATGAGGACTCAAGCACCAAACGCGCTAACTGATTGGAAAAGATGGTGCGACACAGCTTAGAAGGCTGATATTGGGCAATTATTCCGAATCTCCTGAAATCCACTCGTGTTAGCCTTTCTTGTCTTTACTTTTATTTTCAGTGGCTTACAATTAGCTCGGTGTTTGTTGCGGTTTGGGTGACTTCGCTTGTGTTCGCCTGAATCAGTAAAGATGGGTAAGAACGAGGCGAAAACATGACGCAAAGCAAGGTCCCGTTTTCGAGGTCGAAGCTGACCGCATTGAAACTGCCCAAGTCTGGGTGGGTTTATTTCCACGATTCCGCGACGCGAGGATTGGTAATCGGGCTGAGCGCCACGGGTGCAAAGTCATTTCGCCTGTATAGAAAATTCAAAGGCCGCCCGCTTTGGGTCACGCTGGGTGCATTCGATGCTGACTTGCCGGAAACCCGCGATTTGCCTGATGGTGCAAGCCCTCTCGATCTACTTGGAAACACCCCACGGCTCAACGTCCGCATGGCGCGCAATTTGGCAACGGCGGTCAACGCTCAACTTGATGCGGGCGTCAATCCGGCTCAGGTCAATCGGCGAGCCCGCAAGGGCGTGACGCTTGGTGAGTTGTTTGAGCACTACCGTGTCGCACTGATATCTGAGGGCAAAAGAAGCGTACCGATGCGGGTTTGGTATTACGAGCGCTATCTTGGCGCATTGCCTGATGAGCCGCGCAAGAAACACGGCGCACAACGCAAGAAAGCACCCGGCTCTGTCAATTGGCACCGACGCGTTTTGTCTGACATCACCCGCGCTGGTATTCGCTTGCGCCTCAACTTAGGTGAAAAAGTTGGGCATACCACCTCAAATCGTGTCATCGAGTTATTGCGCGCAATGTACAACCACGCCAAAGAGCACGCTCAGGATACGGGCTACACGGGCGAAAACCCTGCAACGGGCAAAGGCAAGTTTACGGTTGCATCACGTGAGCGGTTCTTGAGGGCGGATGAGGTACCCGCGTTTTTTGAGAAACTTGAAACCGAAGCGGACGGCGAATTCCGTGATTATGTAAAGATGAGCATCTATACGGGCGCGAGGCGCGGCAACGTGCTGCGAATGCGGTGGGACGAGTTGAGCCTCAATGGCGCGCGGTGGGCAATACCGGCGAGTTGATGAAGAATGGTGACCCATTGACCATCACGTTGGTTGATGAGGCAGTTGAAATCCTGCGCCATCGCGAGAAATCATGCAATGGCAGCCCATGGTGGTCTCCGGGCAAGACGGCTGATGGGCACGCGGGTCCATTCCGAGCGCAGTGGGAGAAATTCACCAAGGGTGCCGGATTTCCCGACTTGCGGGTCCATGATTTGCGCCGCTCACTTCGGCAGTTGGTTGGCGGGCACAGGGGCATCCACTGTGGTCACCATGCGTGCGCTTGGCCACCAGTCTATAAATGCCGCGCTTGTATATCAGCGCCTTGCTGATGATCCAGTGCGAGAGGCGATGCAGCGCGCCGTGACTGCCATGCACGCCGCCAAGAAACCGACCCCAAAAGTAATCCCATTCACCGACGAGCGCTCACGCAAATCACGCAAGGCGGCGGCCACGGTGACTCCATCGAGGAAGCCCAAAGCCCCAGGGCAACGTTACGCTGATTGGATACTTTCAAAGGGCGCACAGCCAATGAGGGGCACCGAGCCCGCACGCAAGTGGGCGCTGGACGATGCATGGCGAGCGTTGGCTAAGTTTGCGGGATTGAACGATGCTGACGTAAAGACGCTCAAGAAATCCGGATGGCCGAACTTGCTTGAAAAACTGTGTATTGACCTGCGCACCGATCTTGCAGAACAGGATGGCCATCGCGCCTCGGCACTGACGCAGAAACAAGTAGAGTGCATAGCACAAGTTTCAGGTGAAACCGCAAGTCACCTCGCTCACGGACATTGGCGGGCAACCGAGAAAATACGAATGCATTTTGACGGCACCGATGACGAATTCAATATTGCGCTCACCGCGATATGCCGAGTGGCGAGCGCCGCTGCCGCAGCTGCCGCAAACAAAGCGCAGGTTGTGACCACCTTTAAGGGTTACGAATCCTCAAACATGGCACAACTTGTTTTCTTGTACAAGTGCCGCGACATCATGATGAGATTGGGCGTTCGCGAAGTAAAGTTGGCACACACCCACTCGCCATTGATTCGCTTTGCGAGCGCGTTATACGAACACGCCACAGGCGAGCTAGTTGGTGTCGGTAAGTTCGACCGCCAGATTGATGAGCTCAAGTATTCCGCCTGACCCCGACATCAACCGCAAGCCGCCTCTCGAACCTGTGAGTGCGAGCATTTCGGCGCATCCTCTCGGGGTTGCAATCCCAAAAATCGCAAGAAATAGAGCCAATCCGCCGTTCTTCGTAACGCCGGGGCCTTTTTTCTCAGGGCGCAGCGCACGATTGGAGATTCGTTTGCCCTAGGGCATGGATTCGTTTTTGGTGCTCCAAGCTCTTATCACTGTCTTTGAATTCGCGCGAGTATCTTCCTGTGATCTTGCCTTCGCGGGGGAATTATGAAACAGGAACAGGCTGTACGGATTTCGCTTGACGGTGACGAGCTTCTGAACTACGAGGGCGCGAGCGCACATCTGCAAAATCAAGTGAGTGTCGCCACGTTGCAGTCATGGGTGAGCACCGGGCGTTGTAGCTTGCCGTTTTTGAAACTTGGCAGGCTCGTGCGCTTTCGTAAAAGTTCATTGGATGCGTGGCTTGCATCGCGCGAATCTCGGTGAGGCGCTGATATGTCCACTTACAGCACGAACCCGGAGCCGCCGCGCTCAATGGAGCTTGCCCTTGCCGCTACCCACATTGCGCAAGCGCGGTTGCACTTTGCGCGTGCTGGTACAACAACGGCGCGCGCCCTTGGTGACCGTCTTGACCAGATCATTATTGAGATTGATCGGTTGACCAAAGGCAACACAGCTAATAAAGGGACGCCGGGCGATCAGGCATGAGAATCCGCACTGTAAAACCGGGCTTTTTCTCAAGCGAAGACCTCTCGGCTGTATCGGCGGAAGTGCATCTACTCGCGGGTGGGCTGTTGTGCCACGCCGATGATGGGGTTTTTCAATGCCAATCCGGCCCTCATCAAGGCGGCTGTTTTCCCCTTGCGTGAAACGTCATTGAGCATTCATGACATGCTCAGCGAACTTGCCCGCGTGGATTTTATTCGGCTTGGCGCTTGTGCTGACGGGCGGCGGTACGGGCTCATCGTCAAATTCATCGAGCACCAAAGGGTAAATCGCCCGACCCCAAGCAAAATCAAAGGTTTGCAAATTGAGTGGGATGGTTCAGGAACAATCAGTGAGTCATCAGTGAGCAGTCACGGACCACTCACTGAGAGTTCACCGCAGGAAAGGAAAGGAAAGAGTAAGGGAAAGGAAAGCACATCCGCCGATTTCAATGCGACCGAAGCGGCGCAAGGTTACTGCCACGCCTTTTCTGTGGCGGGCCAAAGAAACTATGACGGCATCCGCGATGCAATCGAGGTGGAGCGCGAGCACTTCCCCAGCACCCCCCAAGCTGTAGCTGAGCGAATGATTGCCGCCCGCGAAGCATTCCTTGCGAGCTCGCCACAATTTGACGGCGGCGCGGTGTGGTACATCACCTCGGGCGAGTGGAAGAAAGAGGGTCACAGGATTGCGGTGCTCGTTCCGGTATCGCAGCAGACGCGCGAATTACAGGAGCAAGCATGAGCGCCAATGCAACACTCGATGCTGAGCGCACCATTCTTGGCGCCATCCTGCTCGACAACAGCCTGTTACATGATTGCGTTGAGTTGCGCGCAGACTACTTTGGATTGGGTGCCCATCGCCAAATCTTTTCCGCTATGCAGGCGCTTGATAGTGACGGCAAGCCCATTGATACGGTCACGCTCGCCAACCAGTTGAATGGGGAGTTTGAGCGTGTCGGCGGACACGGTGCACTCAGCGAGCTAATCAACAATTCAATCGAGCGCCCCAACATTCGGCCATGGGTTGAGATTGTGCGCGATGCCGCTAAACGCCGTGCACTGATGCGCACGTGTGAGAGCGTAGTTAAACAACTAGATGACCCAACCCAGGACACAGACACACTGATTGATTGCACCGAGGCAACGCTATTGAATTTGAGGGCGGCGGGTTCGGCGGGCAAAACCTCGCACGTCAAAGAGGTGATTGTCACAGTGCTTAACGAAATGATTTCGCAACAACACCGCGCCGATGAGGTGATGGGGCTTAGTACCGGAATAGACACCATTGATTTCACCACTACCGGAATTCGGCCCGGCGAATATTGGGTGATAGGTGGCGCGCCATCGCGTGGCAAGACGGTATTGGGCGCACAGGTTATCGCCACCAACGCATCTGCGGGCGTTCCATCTTTGGTTTTCTCAGCCGAGATGACCCAAGAGCAATTCGTCAAACGCCTGTTTCCCAAGTATTCAGGCGTGAGCGCATCGCGAGTTCGAGACTTTCGTAACGCAACCGAAGCGCAGGCAACCATGGCGCAACAGGCCGCCGCGACCATTGCGCAATGGCCCTTGTATGTTTGCGACCCCGAGGGCATGACTGCCGCACAGATTTGCGCAATCGCCAAGTTGCACGTCAGGCGACACGGCATCAAGTTGGTGCTCGTTGATTACTTGCAAATTGTTGAGGGTCAGGAAAAAGACATTCGAATCCGGGTTGGCGCCGTGAGCAACGCATTGCGCTCGCTCGCGAAGACGGAAAACATTTGTGTGGTGGCCTTGTCACAGCTTAGGCGCCCCACAAACGAAAACGATAGACCCACGATGTTTCACCTCAAGGAAAGTGGTGACGTAGAGGCTCACGCTCACACAGTGCTATTGATTCACCGCCCCAAAGACGAGCAAGGACGATGGTCGCGATCTGACGAAATCATCGTGGCGAAACAACGTGAGGGATTGGTTGGAGTGGAACCAGTTTCTTTGGATGAAAAGCGATTGTGGTTTGTGCCGAGTGCGTGGCAACCGTGAACAATTCAAACCTTGGAAGCAGCAGAACGGGTGGTAAAGGAGACGAAATGGACAAAATGAACGAACGAACTGCAGACCGATTGCAGCAGCTACTTGGGCGAGAGCATTCTCTCACGATTCATTACCACACGTTCGCTCATAACATGGGCAGGGGCAGCGAGGGCCTGCTCCAAAGCAAAGAACCGTTGCGCCACGCGGTAGCCGCTCGGGGCCTGCAAGTTGAATTCAATGATGACTTGCGCAGCATCCGCGTTACGAGGCAGCCAAAAACCGAGTAGGGCGTGACACCTATGGGTGAACCCTGCTCAAACAAATTCCTGATTTGAGGGATTCTCAGATGAAACAAACAACACGCAATAACGATACCGAGGGCCGTAATCCCCACACCGTGCAGCGCACAGCGAGTGCGATGGAACGAGAGCACCATTACGACATCCCGACACTCAACTTGGCTGCGATAGCCGCAAGGGGCAAGGCTAAGGCGCTGACACTGATGCGACCAGGATTGCTGCAGGCGATAGGCGAGCAAAACCGCGTTGTCATGGAGTTTCAGCAGTTCAGGCGGTTCATGCCCGTGGCGTTTCCATTCTGCCCATGCACGCCTGATGTGTTGCAAGAGGCCGCGCAGGCTGAGCACCTGACCGTGGTGGTGAGCGGTGAATCGTTCACTATCTCTCGGCAGCCGACCGCAGGCGCGCCCGCAGAACCCGACAAGAATGAGTATTGGGAGCGCCACCTGCGCATTATGCGAGCCAATGCTGAGGATGCAAAGAATCGGGCGAAAAAGGCGCCACCGAAGCCCCCACCCATGGACCCCCAAAAAGTCGCCGATGAGGCACGCCGAATTCAGAACTTCGGGGGCGTGAATGCAACCGAGGCGGTGAGGATTGTGCGCGCCGTGGAGAACAGGACCGCAGCAAACGATCCTGCCATCGTTGGCGTCCTCATCAGGGTGCACAAAAACGAGCAGCGAGCACAGGGCGTTGGGGTGAGCACGGAAACCGCTGTGGCCCACGTCAATGAGATGTTGAGGCGGTAACGAATTCAATTTGCAACGAAAAGAGGCATTGATTCTATGGACCACAGAAAAACTACTTATGATTTCAGGGCTGCAGAGACCCGAGCGGTGGACCTAAACGCCATGCGAGACTTTGAGCAGGAGTTAGAGAGATTGCATCAACAGATTGAATCCCTCGCGACTCGCGATCACGTTGGCGCAGGGGAATTGGCGGAATTGGACGGTTGCAGGATTTTGATGGCGCGAGCGGGCCTGACACTCCAACAGAAGCTCATGCCTGTTTTAGACGGAATACAAAAACGGGCGTTGACCTACGCAGGCCCTGTTGCCGTGCGGACGGCTTGTGCGGACATCACCAGAATCGAGCCGGATGGACGCCAACTAGCGCCGATCAAAAGTGGGTTTGAATTGCCGCCTGAATACCGCGAAACCCTCGTGGACAAGGTGAAATTGGCAATACTGAAGCGCTAATCGAGGTTCCGCGCCGGGTTTTTCCCGGCACTGGTTTCCCGGCGCGGGCGCTCAGGAACGCGTGACCTGAGCAGACGGGCGGCGCGCGTGCGCCGGGTATCAGCCCCCGGCGTCATGCAGCGCCGCCGAAATTATGATGGATTTGGACGACGCTAACGACGAGCGTCAGAAGGTGCAGAATGCGCCTTGTCATCTGAATGGCTTGGGGTGGTGTCAGTGGTGGTGACTTGTGCGCCCGAAGTTTGAGGGCGAGTGATTTCCTCTAAAGGCTGCAATGGTGGCTCCACTTGCACAGGACCAACCATCGTCATCTGAATGGGGCGTTGGCTATTTAGTACTTGCAGCCAACTTTGTCGAATCTGACGCAACTCGTCCTCGGCATCACCGTAGCCTTTCGGAATATACATGTTGTCACGTAACATCGCCTTGTCGATATGTTTATAGCGCACGTTTTGCGCCATTTCATATATCAGGTCAATCAGCAAGTCATACTTTTTTTCACTCCATCTTGCGGATTCCGCCTCAACCATAGCTCGGTCATTCAAGTGGGAGGTATAGAGTCGCCACGCTCGCATCGTTTCTGAATGTGTAGCAAACTCCAAAGGTATGCTGTTTATTGCATCTACGTGGCTCGGTGCCATGGGCGCTTTTAGCGTGAGCATCAAACGACGGACTATATCTAATTGCCGATTGCGATGCTCGCGGCGTTTATCCCGCCAGTTTTGAACAGCAAACGCCAACAATGGGCCCACGACTATCGCCGCAATTGTCAGCCATCCCTCAGGTGAAATTCTAAGATGCATGGGTTATATATTTGAACGACAGATGGTACTACAATGTTGGCACAGTTAACACTTAATTTCTCAAACGAGCGAAAGAGGTCCTGAATGCTTGATGGTTTTTGGATTTTGCAGATTGAGGCTCCCCCAGTCACAAGCGGAGGAGTATGCGTGTTCATTGGAGGTAAGATATTCGGAGGTGACAGTGGATTTACTTGGGTAGGCACTTACAGGGGAGATGACCAAATGCTTAAAGCTCGAGTGCGCGTGCATAACTTTGACCCGGCCATACAAAGCGTTTTAGGCGTTTCCGGTGACTATGACATGCATTTTTCAGGCAAAATACAAGGCGACACAATTGTCGGCACGGCTGTACTCGCGAGTCAGCCGCAACACACTCTTGGGGTGCGACTAACCAAACGAGCAAACCTGTGAACTCGTAAGAAATTCAGACCACTTGCTCGGAAATCGCGGTGGTAAGGCTCAAGAATTCATCATCGCAACCAAGAGCAATTCTATGACACCGTAAGGTTGTCTCGGTGCAATCCCATTCCGTCAGGACAGCGTAGCCTATCGTCAACATCCCGCGATTCACGTTGTGTCCAAGCCATTCCTTATCTTTCGAGTGCTCGCGATACGCCCCCCTGACGCGGTCGGGGCTCGAAATCCGGCTGATATTTTTCCACTCTACGATTGCGAATGGCTTAACGCCGGGTCCCCGAAGCTGCTTGAGGTCCATACCTGAACGCAGGACACAGCCTTTCCAAAGCGTAGTATACGATTCAGGCCAAATGACGAAATCCTTTGGAGAGCCGTGATTAACGCCTAACCCGTCCGCCTGCAATACTGGAAATTCAATGCCCATCATCGTCGGGTCTAGGCCATGATCATTAAAGAGCTGCACCATGTGACCGAAAGCGAAAAGATTCACGATTTCACGTTCCCGAATATACCAATCAAAGCGCTTTAGGTCCTCAAATACTCCCGTCAAGGCTGTTCGCATAATATCGTCAATTAACTCGGTGGAACTTGGGTCATTGCTCAGACGTGCACAGTTTGGCATCGCGCCCTCTCGCTTTCTTGGTGCGCCTGTTTCGGAATAGCCCAGTTGATGTTAGTGCGAATCCGCGCTGCCGCCGCCGTGAAAATAATTAGAGTGCGCTTGCAATCGCCAAGCGCCCGATGGGTATCCTCATCCGACAAATTGCCTTGTTTCGCCAACTCGGAGAGTTTGTAGCTCGGCAGCCCGGGCCATGCGCGCCGGGCGAGCCTCAACGCACAGGTGTACCCATTCGTAATCAGGTGCCCATGTTTGTTTCCCGCAGCCAACAGAAAACCCATATCGAATTCGGCATTGAAAGCGACAATGGGCAGGTCCTTAGCGAAATCGAGAAACTGATTAAGTGCTTCTGCTAATTCAATCCCGTCGGCATCAACCATCGCTTGTGATATCCCGTTTATCTCGGTGATGCGTAGGGGCACTTTTCGTCTTGGTTTAACGAGCGTTTGAAAAGCTTCATGGGTATTTGAATCGAGATTCGCTCGAATGGCACCGAATTCGATGATTTCGTGCTTGTGTGAATCGAGCCCAGTTGTTTCGAGGTCCAAGACAACGAACCGCCGTGGGAGCGCGGGCAGGAACTCACTCTTCTGATGTGCCGATACCGTCGGATGTTGAGCGGGTTGCCCGTAAGACTTGACGGCATTGATTCGGATTAGATACGCAACAACACAGATACCAATTGCTATTAACGGCAGCAGAAGCGGCAGTGGCATGGGTTTTCCTGTTGGTATGTGGCGCAAACCGAGGCTTGAGGGTTCCTCATGCAGTGATGATGCTGCGCAGAGCAGACATCAGCAAGGGAAAAGAGAGGGCTCTTTGTTTGGATTTCCCACCCCGGGCATGTGAGGTTCAGACTTTTCGTGAGGCGTGGTGGCCTGCGCGGGGTGCGCAGCCGCTTGCGGGCCGGATTACTTGTGATATGGGGATGTTACAACAGCTATCGACCTGACGATGTCCGGATTACCAGAAGGCAAGCCAGCAGGTAGACCGTAAGATTCGTTACTAACTCAACCACGAAGCACACTTTGTCGAGTGTCAGTGTTTCCATGTGGCCGCGCAGTACTGCCTGAGAGGCGGCGATGCCTGGATATAGCGGGTAGCTGAGCGCCGGGGTCCACCACGCGTGATTTACAAGGGTCAGCAGAAGAACAACCGCAGCCACGCCAATGACCATGCGATGCCTCATCTTGCAGTGATTCTAGCCGTATCCCGTGGCACCCCAACATCGTAGTTGGCGATAACAGGCGATAACGCAAGTTACGCCTGAAACGATACACCCGGCTCCGTAACTTGTGATATGGCGATATTACGACAACTGACCTGAGTTATCGATCGGCGGCGAAATGCCCCGCGCCACAGTCACGATTTCATGAGACGCATCTGTTGCAATCGAAACGTCCTCGTACCCGGGACTAACATGGCAGGATTACGAGCAAGCACTGGGCGCTCGCGCACGAGTATTCAATATCGGCACTATCAAGTGCACCAGTGATCATTCGCGGCTTCAGCACTCGCAATATGTGCCGACACTGTTGTAAAACGCATTAGGAAGAACATCAGTTCGGTAGGCGAAACCAGAAACTCCCACAGCAGTTCCGTATATCGGAGAATTGTTGCTTTTGCTCGAAAGCGTTATAATGACGGGGTGGAAGAGTACACCAGCTCAGACAGATACGATCCTTCGCTGCACAGGCAGTTTCATAACGCGAGCACCACGCCCGGTTGTGATAAGGCGATTTCTCACCAGCGAATCGCGCTTGATCGTGTAGTTCACTATCGTCTGGAAAACACCGCAACGCGGTCGGTTGGCAAGTTCATTCCTTTGGCGCGAGACCAGAAGCAGATTAGCGACGCTCGGGGTGACGACTGCCGAACGACCCGTCGCATACAGCTCTACCAATCGCCGCCACTCTTCACAGATGGTGTACTGACACCGTGCCTTACCGTGCCAATTAGCGAGCGCTCATCGAAGTTTGCCTCGTCACTGAGGAGCCCAGCTGGAGACCACTCGTGCGAGTGGTCACCGCAACGGCGTTTCTTGATACGCCGGCGTGTCGCAGCTGGCATCGGGGTTGTTGTAATAATGAGATCACCGTGGTCATCAATGCAAATACCAGTGGCCCATGCGTTCTTGGTTTCGAACTAGCGAACCGAGGAGACTGTCATGACATGCACGTGGTAGTCGCTCCTGACGCTCACGGATTGGATGAGGCTGTTGGCGATAACCAGGCGATATCGCAAGTTACACGGCAATGGGACATTATCCCAGACAACCCGGGTGCGGGTCACTGTGGGTCCTGTGACACAGCATAGTGCTGCGGGTGACGGCAGGTGCGAGGGGGGCGCAGTGTGAGAATTTTGTGGGCTGTTTCCGTTTCCGTGTTGTAACACGTACAAAATTGACACTTAACCTTGGCAGGGGCGGGCGGCGACCAAGGAAGTTAAAATGCGCGCATTGCGTTCCTGCATTGCGTTCTGGAAAACGTCTGCGTGCCGGGCGATTGTTTCGGGCAAAAGACGAACGGGCTGAGGACGATTTCGCGCCGCCAAAAGCACAAGAAATTCTTTTTCTTGCCTTTCGTCCGTGTACACCAAAACCTCATCAGTGTTCACTACTGCGCGGAAAATTGCCGGGTTTTCACGTCCGTAGATTGGGCGCATTGCAAACCAACACGCCGCCTCAAGGCCATTACTCCAATGAATCCCACGTACACGGCGCGCCGCACCTCTACCTGAAACACCGCGGTACACCGTAAAGGGTCCGGGGCCGGGCAATTGGTCGCCACAAAGTCGCAACTTTCCCCGGACCGCATCATTCAACATGTACTTGAGCATCCGCAAAGGGTAGTTTGCGTTGGTTGCACGCGTGCCCGTAAATGCGCCGAGTAATGCTGACTCATACACGTCCAGACGGCGCAACATCTCCCTGTTATGCCAGACCAGCGCTATACCATGCTCATTCCCTGCTTTGCACAGAAACCCGACTATGTTACCGCGCCAAAGGTCCTCAACCGCAAGGCGCCGCAGATTGGGCGAAATGGGATTCAACCACAAACAACGGACCAGATTCGTGAATTCGGATTCATTCATACTCAGAACCGTCTTCGCACTCGCCGTCATCACGCACCGGGGTTGAATATCGCTCGAAAGTCTGGGTGCTAATGTAGCGCCGCGCCTTGTGGAAAGTAAATTGGTCGGTAGTTTGTGCCGTTCAGGCTCATCTAACGCATGCCGGGCGCACGTGCTCAGACCGTAGCGCTCGGTAGCAACGCGGTAGCAATGCACGTTTACAAACAGAAGCGGCTTTCAACGGTATCGCTGAAAGCCGCATATTTATTGATGGCTTTGGTAGGCCCGGCTGGGATCGAACCAGCAACCCTCAGCTTAGAAGGCTGATGCTCTATCCAATTGAGCTACGGGCCCACCACGCAGACTTGCGCTGTTCAGCATTATCGCAAAACCGCCAATGATTGCCGAGCACGCAGTCACCGCCGACCCGACGTACCGTAACTCACTAACGACTCAGCTCGCAAAATCGAAGGATTGACTCGATCGCATTCTGGCGCCGGAAAAATCCGCGCATCAGCCGTTCCAGCAATGCTCATGACGTTCCGTATTTGAACTGACGTTCTCAATTCCGCTACGTCTGATTGCTAAAATACAATTCCCGCCCTATGCTTCTCTGAGTTAACACATGGCCCAGACTTTCAGGTATCGGTATGTCGATTTCGGGACTTCTTTCACTGGCGACCAGCGCAATCGCGGTCCGCGAGAGCGGGGACGAAACGCCCGGGACACTGTTTGCCAATGCACTGGCTGACCGATGTTGGCGGTACCTGCTGGGGAGCCAACGAGCCACTACCGATCATCGATCATCACTTCCTGCGCGAGTCGCAGTTCCCTTCTGCCTCAGCTGCGGTCCTGCACAAAGCCAGCCAGATCCGCCAGCGCTTCGGCGATCAGGACCTGGTCTGGCTGGTCACTCACAAAGAGCCGGATTTCGACGCCTTCTGCTCGATGTACCTGGCTCGCTGGATCATCGAAGATCCGAACGCCGCAGTCGATTGGCGACAAGCAGGGCCTGCATCCTGACGGCTGGGTCGATTCGCCGACGGCGGAAGATCGACTGGTTCAGTCCGGACCTTTCGCGTCGGTCCCGACCGAACATCGCTGGGCATTCCTGCTCGCCAGCTATGCTTCCGTGCTGGAGGCGCGCCGTCGTATCTCCTGTCCGCGGCAGCGCGCGTTGCGCTCGGTTCTCTACGCCGCACTCAAGCGCGGTCGCGATTACTTGAGCGAGACCAGCGGCGCCACTGAGTTCTTCGACGAAGTCCGCTCGATCCTTCAGCAACAGCAACTGAATCCCGTTTTCGACTCCGTCCTGGAAGACAGCTCTCTCTTTGCTCCCGAACTGGCCATGCTCGATCGCGAGGCCGAAGCCTATCAGCGCGACATGCAGCGCGCGCGCCGGTCGACTGTCTATTTGCCGGAATCCGAAGCACCGTCGCCGGACTTCTTCAAGAATCACCGAGATTTGGCTTTCACGACCAGCGCAGGACACGTCGGACGTGGACGCCGAACATCTGTTGCTCGCCGACACCTTCCGCATACCCACCGACGGCATCTATCTTGCGCGACCCCGAGTGCCTGTTGTTTAAGGAGTGGGCGCGCGTCGACCTGGACAACTCCTCGCTGGGCGCAGGATTTGAGTTCACCGCGATCGCATACTCCGACGGCCGGCCCGACGCTGCCTCGAACAAAACGGACTATCAGTTCTCCATCGATCCCGAGCGAGCGAATGGCCGCCACTTGTACACCGTCTGGTCGCGGCTGCAGACGCAAGAGGTCGAAGCCCTGCGCGCACACCAGCAGGAAGTCGGTTGCCGTCGCGCCCGCCGCAGCACGGCTGGCCTCCATGGCACCGCGACTCTGGGAAGCCTGCTTGCCGATCCCTGGATTGGTGGACAGAGCCAGTTCGGCAACGCAGTCGGCACGCCCCATCGCGGGACGCTGATCGGCCCGCCGGGAGTGCGCAGCGACCTTCGCGACGATCGCGTGGCGGAAGCGGTGCGCACCGAACTGGAAGGATCGATCTACTCGGCGGTCTCCCTGGTCGACCGGGCCCCAAGTCGCGGTCTTCGATTTTGCCGGATCAAGAGAAGGCGTCGATATCGCCCCGCAGCAATACAATCTGAACGCACCGCTCGAAATTCCCGCGCCTCCGGAAACGCTACTTCCGCTTTGCCAGCATTCGCCTGCGTGCCGATGTGCCGATCGCCACTCCGAATCTCGCGATGCAGATCGGCGAGACGCTTTGGCAGGTGCTGTATCCCGAGATGCCGGGAGCGACTCCTCCTGACTTCGTCGAGCTGCACATCTGGTTGTCAGCGCCAGCTGCGTCGGAGTCTGGGGAGATCGCGGCATCGCCGTCGCACAGAAGCGGGACTTCGCCGCCGGCGCCAGCGCGCCCGATCGTCAGGCATCCGATCTACGCGCCGACTTCGCCGACATCGTGTCGATGGCCCGCGATGTCGACCGCCTCACCGCGCGCTGGGATGCAGCGTCAGCGAACTTCGACGCAACTCGGCTCCGCTTCCATCTGTCCGGAGACCGCATGGACATCGAAGGCTTACAGTCCATCGTCGCCACCGGCGAAGAAATGGCGCGCCGCGCCGCACAGATCAAGCACTCGCTGACCCTGCCCGACCGCGATTTATTTCGCCGCTTCTACGACGCGATCAACGTCGACCAGTTGTCGGCAGCCTTGCGCGACCTGACTCACAGCTGCCTCGGAGCACCTGCGCCGGCACGAATTCGCCGAACAGGCAAAGCAGACGGAATCCCGCGCCGACGCGGTGGCGCGCGTGCAGAGCAAGCTGGAGTGGCTGGAGGTTTTCATCGTTGGATTCTTCGCGGTAGGCATCATCGACGTGATCACGCGCCACGTCAGTCTCGGCAGCCAAGTTGAAGATGCCCTGGTGTTGCTCGGGCGGACCGCTGTTCATCGGACTTCACTGCATGGGTACTGAAACCGTGGCGGCGCAAGAAGACGACTCAGACCGAAGCAAAAGTCGACCGGCCCGCCTGGATCCTCATTGCCGTCGCGGTCGCCTGCGTTATCGCCTGGATCGCCGGACTGGTTCACCTCTGGATCGAAGTAGACCCATCGTTACGCCTGGCCCAGCGCCTGGCTCTCGTTCGGCCCAGTCTCGAGTCCCGCGTTGCCGCCGCTGAGATCTACGAACGTCGCGTGAATGTCCGCGTGACAGCGGCGCAACGATCGACGCCAGGTTCTGCGTCAGCGCGATCATGTCGGTGAGCGGCGGAGGAATCGGCCGCCGGATTGCGCGTACTGCGTCTGAATCACTTCTCTCAGCTGTTCGGCGAATGCCTGAATGTCGGGAGTGCGCAGAGGAGACTCGTCCCGCAAACCTCGTCGGACATTGCCCGAAGCAGTGACTGCCAGATTTTCGTCGAAGGCCATCTGCGCTTCCCTGATCGGCGGCGGCAGTATTCGTGCAGCTGCATCTGGAAACAGATATTGCAGATAGGTGATCTCCACCTGCATGAAGAGTGCCGAGCGTCGGCTGCCACCGCCTGACATCGTCGCGAATCTTCAGCTTTCGTTGACGCGACGGTCCGAACTCAAAGACCACGGCGTCCGCCTGCGCCTTCACCGCGTTGAATCCCTCGTTGATCTGGTCGCGTAACTGAATCGACACGCTCTGACCGCTTCTCCAGATCCTGCTTCTCGGCATTGTTCGATGAGCTCTGCCAGCAAGCGCAGATTGCGGGCAAACACGTCCTGCATCTCCTGCAAGGCGTCCCTCATCCAAAGCCGGTCGAACACCAGCCACATGCACAGCAGACCCCAGCAGCACGCCCACGACGCGATCGCGAGCGATGGACAGCGAATATTGAGGCGCAAACTCCTGAAGATTGATGAGGTAGAACGCCAGCGCCATCTGCACGCCGAGGTACGACAGCCTGCGGCGTGGCAGTCGCGATCCAGCGCGGAAATCGCGGTTACTACGGCGAACAGCACGGTGAAGCCGGTGATGGAGTCCAGATGCGGCAGCACGAAGACCTGCGCTCCCATGCCGAAGACGAAGCCGCCGATAATGGCGCCACCGAGTCGTAGAAACTGCTTCTGACGCGACGAGCCGATGGTCGACAGCGCGGTAATGATGCAGGTCGCCACCGCTCGTGCTCAAACCGGGCCACGCGATCGCCGTGTAGACCGTGTAAGCGAGCATGGTCGCCAGCGCACCGCGAATGGCGAACTTCAGGTGGTCGGGATTCGAGAACGCATCGGCGGCAAACAGAGGTTGATGTTCCTGGCTCGACGGCAGCGGACAGCGCGCAATCCGGAAGCGTCCGTCGGAGCCGGCGAAAGCATGCGAGATCAGCGCGACCGTCCGCTCCATCTCCGGCAGCAGCGGCATCGCCGACGCTGCTGTCTCGACGCGGAATCGGAATGCGGCTTCGGCAGCTTTCCGCTTGCGTCAGATCACGTTCCAATTCGTCGATCTGATCTGCCAGACGCAAGCATCGCTCGCGGTCCTTTCGCTCGGCCACGGCAGAATTGATTGGCGCGCACGATCTGCAGACTGGCCGCAAGGTCGATCAGTCGGCCCAGCAGACGCCACGGCGTCGTCATCTGCGCAATGAATTTCGCGCGACGTAGCCGGAACGCAAGACCATTCGCCGCAGGCGCGACGTTCCGACGTTCGAGTACAGCGCAATCTCTTTCTGAAACTTGAACTCGTGCTCGCCAGCGGCAATCTGGCGCAGCAGACGCTTCCACGGCATGCAGCCGGCTCTCAATCCCGATATTCAGGTCGGTGGTCGGGATGTACGCGCCGAAAAATCTACTCGACCACCACCGTGACCACGGTGCCGAGAATCACCGAGAAGCCCAGCCAGAGCGTGTTCTCGGTGCGCTGATTGACGGTGAGAAACGTCTCATCCCACAGCGGAATCGCGCCGGCAAGCGTGAAGCCGAAGCCGACCGCGGTGATGTAGTCGGGGACGACGCGAATGAGATAGAACGCCAGGAACAGCGAAACCATGATCCACAGAAAATGTGTAAGCGGATCGTCGATCAGCGTCATCACGCCAGACCACGGTGTAGATGGTGGCGACTACGTACGAGAGGATCGTCCGCACGCCGGAGCGGAATGTCACCGTTGGATTTTCGCGGCTCAGCAACATCGTGTAGATGGCGCCCAGAAACCCGTACGGAACCCGGAAGGTCATGACCATCAGCATGACGATGGTTGCGGAGATGACCATGCGCCCCACGGTCCAGGCCCGGCCCGGATACGGCGCCATTTCGTTCTTTAGGAATTGCCAGAACCATCGCCCCGCGTCGTCCAGAGGATTGGAAGGCGCGACCGCCGGTGAGCGCTTGGTCCTGCGTCGACATCGCTACTGCGCCTTCCCGGAGCGGTCGGCGCGCATGACGACCACGGCCGATTCGCTCAGTCGGAACGGCTCCGTCTCTGGCGCGAGGATGCGCACCCGCACCGGGAAGCGCGTTGCCAAGTGGACCCAGTTCAGCGAACGCTGCACATCGGGCAATCCCGGTCCGAAGGTACCCACCAGGGTGGAATCCGGCTGCACGCCAAAGCCAACGCTGTCGACACTACCGTCGTAGCGCACGCTGGGACGCGACAGGACGTACACGTCCGCATGCATGCCCGGCTTGATGTGCCGCAAGCTGCGTCTCGCGGAAGTTCGCCACCACCCACCACACGCGCGTGTCGATCAGCGTAAACATCTGCTGGCCGGTGTGCGCATACGCGCCTTGCGAGATGGTCAGGTTGGTAACGCGCGCATCGAAAGGCGCATAGATGCGACTGTTGTTCAGGTTGTACTCGGCAGTGCGAATTGCCGCAGCCTTCCCTCGCGCTGCGCCGTCAGCGGTTCCAGCGTCAGGACGCTGTGCTGCGACTGCGCCAACTGCTCGCGGCTCTGCTGCATGGTCGCCTTCGACTGCTCGTACTGCGCCTTCGCCGAGAGCACCTGCGCCTGCGCCAGCGACAGCTGCGATCGCGCCTGATCGACCGCTTGTTGCCGCGCCGTCACCGCCGTCCGCGCCTGGTCGACCTGGTCGACCGTAACGAACTGCTTGGCCAGCAGCGGCTCAATGCGATGAAAATTGTTGGTCGTATACAGCAGCTCCGCTTGCGCACGATCCAACTCCGCCCTGGCGCTGGCCACATTCGCCTGCGCTTCGTTGACCGCCGCCGCGGCCCGATCGACATTGGCCGCCGTGCTCTCGGTGTTGGCCTGCGCTGCGCCTACCGCGCTCTGCTGCGACGCGATCGTGCGGGTCTCGTCGACGATCTGACCTTCCAGCGTGCTCAGGTCCGATCGCGCCCGCTGCAGGGCATATTCGTAAGGCCGCGGGTCGATCTGAAACAGCAACCCGCCCTGCTTGATGAAGGCATTGTCCTGCACGGCAAGCGTGGTGATAGGCCCATCGACCTGCGGCGCGATGCCGATGAAGTTGGCGAAGACCTCGGCGTCATCCGTGCGCGGATACCTCGTGGTCACGTAGATCACGATGAGTCCCATGATCAACGCGGCCAGCATGATCCCCACGCTGACAATCCTGCCGAGACGTTTGCGCTGTTCCGGAGTGGCGTCTGCAAGTATGGGCATCGTTTCCTTGAATCAGCTGAAGAACAGCAACCAGATCGTGAATGTGAAGAACGCCGCAAGGCATGGATACACAACAATCAGCGGCGAAAGCTCCTGCTCAAACTTCGCTCGCACAAACAGCAAGCGCACTCCCACCGCCAGCACGATGCCGATGACGCCGCAAATAATCCACGCCGGAAAGAACGATCCCAGAAGGTTGAACGAGGGCGCCCGGGTACAGCCGGTTGCAACGAGTGACAGGATTACACAGACCACTATCGCGGCGACCTGAAATGGCGATGCGTCCGTCAGTTTTCGCGATGATGGCGTCATGTTATGGATTTTTCGCATAAAGAAGATCGCCGGTTTGATAGGCCAACGCAGCCAAACCTGTTAATAGTTGTGTGCGGGCGGTGACATCCGCGGTGCGCGCATCCGCCAGCGAACGCTGCGCCGAAACTACATCGATTTGACTGCGCACTCCGTAGTTGTAGGACTCGAGTGCCGCATTGTAGGACTCGGTTGCCGACTCCAGAAGCGCCGCCGCCGCCTTCTGCTGGCGAAGGGCGGTACGCGCAGTGGAATAGGCCGACCAAACCTGATTCGCGATCTGATCGCGGACGGAATCGAGGCTGGCCTCGGCCTGCTTCTGGTCTGCCTGAGCCCGAGCCAGGCGCTTCTCTCGCGCCAGTCCGTCAAAGAGTGTCCAGGTCAGGCTCAGCTCAGCATCCCAAGGCTGAAGTGTGGGGGAATAGATGCCAACATTCGGCGTGGGATATTGCTGCCCGTACGCTTTAACGTCGCCACCGCTGCCGCTGAAACTGATCTTCGGAGCGTAGGCGCGCTTCGCCGAACTCACCTCCGCTCCCGTAGCACGCAGTTCCGCCACGCGCTCCATCAGATCCGGTCGTTGCGACAGAGCTTTGTCGATGGAGGCCTCGACCGTCTCGCCGATGGTCTCCGGCAATTTGATGCTGTGAATACTTTCCACTTGAAACTGCGTGGTCGGAGAGATGCCGATGGCCGTAGCCAGATCGCCAAAAGCAATTTCCGTCGCTCCGACCGTCGCTTGCAAGTTGTAGTCGGCTTGCGCTTCGGCGCTGCGCGCTTCCAGAACGTCCGGCAGCGTGGCCAGCCCGTTCTCCAGACGCGCCTCTGCCGCCTGGCGTACCGTCTGAGCGTTTTTCAGATTTGCCTCGGCTGCTTCTTGTTCCCCTTTACTGTCGAGTACCCGATAGTACGAATCCATCACCAGGAAGATGATTCGCCGGTGGGTGTCATTGAACTGGAAATTCGCTGCCAGCAGGTTGCTGCGACTGATCGCAATGTCCTGCGAGCGCTGTAGGTCGAAGATAACGTAATCGACCAGAAATGTCGGAGCGTAGGACTCGACGGTCTGCCGCACGAAATACGGTCCAAAGAAAATACCGTTTCGCGCGGTCTCAGCCAGCACCGCCGCCGCCATGGTCGGATATAACGTGGATTCCGCGATGCCGAGATCGGCCGCCCGTGCTCTCGCGTTTTCCCAGGAGACCCGCGTCTCCGGATTGTTGCGTTCGGCGATGTTGACCAGCTCCGGCAGGGTGTAGACCTTTGCCGGGTCCAGCATGACGGACGGAGCGGGCCGGGGCGGTATCCTTAGCTGATGCGATGACGCGGCCGCGTCCCATGGATGATCCGGAGCGGCTGGCGCCTTCTGCGCGTGGCTCACACCTTCCCCAACCAGCATGCAAAGCATGATGACGGCCCATCCACGAAAGCGAGACATTCCTTAGCCCGAGCGCCCCATGGCGATGCTTGTTTGAAAATCAGTGGATGATAGCACGCACCGATGGCGTACAAGTTGCTCCTACTGGGACTTCCCGTGCGCTGTTACGATCATCTCCGCGCCCATGAGTGCGTCAGACGACGGACTCACTCGCGCGTCCGGCACTCCCGAAGTCCAGCGGTTCCATCGCGAGAAATTAAGTAGAGGAATTCTATCCAGAAAGCCGTCAGGAATCACGCAGTCTTTACGGCTTGTAAACGAGGGGAAGCTATATCGCAACCTGCGGCTGGTACCAGGCGAAATCAGCGTGAATTTCGCGTAACTTTTTAGGCGGCCGCTGATCTTATTCGATAGCGATGGCCTTGAGGCAATGATGTCCGACGAACGGCGACCAACCAACGAGGAAGAACCGGCGAAGCTGGAAGCGCAGGAACCCGATAGGCAACCCGTCGAAGAAAGCGCTAAGGAAGAGCCCACGCTGGCCGCTGCCGCGAGACGGGGGCCTGCAGGCGAAGAGGTGCGGGACGTTTCTCCGCGCGAACGGCGCGGTATCAACCGTCGTGAGCTGTTGAAACTTGCTCCGGTCATTGCGCTCGGTGCATTTGCTATTCCCAAGCTGCAGGAGCCGCTGTTGAGCGGCGGCCTGCATCTCAGCGACTGGGCCTCCGGTAGGCTGTTTGGTCCGCGTCGCCTGGCGCAGACGTACAGCAACAGCGATGTCGCCGCCTTCGAGAAGTTTCCTTACAACTACTACGACGTTGCCGATCCAGACGTTGATCTAGAGAAGTGGACCTTGACGGTAGAGGGTCTGGTTCAGCGGCCCGGCGATTATAAGCTGTCCGCAGATCCAGGCTTTTCCGAAGGTCGTGCAGAACACGCGTCACGTGTGTGTGGAGGGTTGGGATGTCATCGGTAATTTCGGAGGCACGCGTGCCTCGGACTTTCTGCGGGCCATCGGCGCCGATCTGTCGGCGAAATATCTTGAGGTGACGTGCGTCGACGAATATTACGAATCCATCGATATGGCAACCGTGCTGCATCCGCAGACACTTGTTCTGTTACGAAATGTACGGCAAGCCACTGGACCGCGGACATGGAGCGCCGCTGCGCTTGCAGATGCCGACCAAGCTCGGCTACAAGCAGGCAAAATATCTCGACACGATTCGCGTGACCAATGTGCTAAAGAACGGTATGCACGGCTACTGGGAAGATCAAGGCTACGACTGGTACGGGGGGCTGTGAGGAGCGATGGCGACAGCAACCATTGTTAAGCCCAAAGAGGCGCCGACCAATCCGCATCGCTTACGAACATCCGCTGATCGTTCGCATTGCGCATTGGCTGAATGCCGTCGCTGTCCTGGTGCTCATTACGAGCGGGTGGCGAATTTTTCTCGCCTTCCCCAGCTTCGGGCCGAAGATCCCGCAGCAGAATTTTTTTGTCCTCCCGCCCAAGGGATTGACGCTGGGCGGATGGCTGGGCGGCGCGCTGCAGTGGCACTTTACCTTCATGTGGATCTTTGTCGGCAGCGGACTGCTTTATCTGATTTACCAGGTCGTCAGCGGGCACTGGCGGCAAGTGTTGTTTATGCCGCGCGACATCAAGGGCGTGTGGCCGATGGCGCGTCACTACTTCTTATTCGGCAAGAAACCGCCGGTCGAGGCGGCCTACAACCCACTGCAAAAGCTGGCATACACATCGACGATCTTCTTCGGTGTTATGTCCACTCTGACGGGGCTGGTTCTCTTCAAGCCCGCTCAGTTCTGGTGGCTGGCATGGCCGATGGGCGGTTACCATTACGCGCGCATCTGGCACTTCTTCTCGATGATCGGCTTCGTGGCCTTCATTCCCGGACACCTCATCATGGTGGCGCTGCACGGCTGGAACAATTTCTACTCGATGATTACGGGGTGGAAGCGTGATCCGGAGTATGTCGAGTGAGACAGGGGTTAAGGCGTAGGGGCTTGCGAGCCCGGTCCAACTCCGCTTATGAAGTGGCATCCCGAGCGAAGCGGAGTCGAGGGAACGCTACCGTCTCAAGGGTCTCTAGCTCCGGCTTGAGCCTAGCCATCAAGCACCGCCGCAAGCTTCTTCGCTCCCTCACGAATCTGAGCCTCCGAATATGCGGCATAGCCCAACACCAAGCCCGGACGTCCCCCCGGCTTAGCCCGATACGTCGTCAGCGCTGGAGCCTCAACTCCTAACTCACGGGCACGCCGCGAAACGACCGAATCGCGCTTCCCTCCTCGCCAGCCAGGCCAGCACATGCATTCCTGCGTCGTGCGATCGCACTTCAACCGCTCCTGCCAGTTCCCGGTGCAATTCCTCCAGCAAACAGTTCTGCCGCTCGAGGTACAGCATGCGCATGCGGCGAACATGGCGCGCCATGTGGCCTTCGGCGATAAACTCCGCCAGCACCGCCTGCTCTACCGTCGGACTGTGACGATCGATGACGGCCTTCGCCCGCCCGAACGCATCCACCAATTTAGGAGGCACAATTACATAGCCGAGACGCAACGACGGAAACAGTACCTTGCTGAAGGTGCCGCAGTAGATCACACATTGGCTGGTGTCGAGGCCCTGAAGCGACGCGACCGGACGGCTCGCGTAGCGGTATTCGCTGTCGTAGTCGTCTTCGACGAATCCAGCCGCGCGAACGCTCAGCCCAACGCAGCAGCTCGAGCCGACGCGCCAGCGTCATCACCACGCCCGTCGGATACTGATGCGAAGGTGTGACGTAGGCCAGTCGCGCCTTTGGCGACAATCGCTGACCCGCCACCACGTCGAGCCCTGCGTCGTCGACTGGAACCGCAACCGGCTTCACTCCCGCAGCCAGCAGCGCCGCGCGCGCACCGCCATAACCCGGATCCTCGATCCAAGCGTCTTCGCCGGGATCGAGCAGCAGCCTCGCTGAGAGATCCAAGCGCCTGCTGTGCGCCAGAGACGATAACAATCTGCTCCGCATCGCACTTCACCGCACGCGCCGCCGCAACATATTGCGCGATCGCCTCGCGCAGCGGCCGGTACCCGCCGGGAGTGGAATACGGCAGCAGGTCGACCGGCTGTCGTCTCCAATGCTTCATCAACAGGCGTGTCCAAATTCCAAACGGAAATTGATCGAGCGCCGGAACTGCCGGGCCGAAAGGCGCGCGGCTGTCGCCGGAACGCACCCCTAGCGGATCGCGGCTAAGCATCTCGCCGCGCTGCGAAAGCCTGCCCTGGCTTCGGACCGGGGTCACTGGCGCGTTCAATCGCCAGCGCTGCAAAATTTTGTCGGGCAGCGCCCGGGCGACATATGTGCCCGAACCGGTCTCGCCTTCCAGATAACCTTCGGCCAGCAGCTGTTCGTATGCCCCCATCACCGTGTTACGCGCCACCGCGAGGTCCTCGGCCAGATATGCGGGTTGATGGCAGTTTCGCGCCTGCCTGCAGGCGTCCGTCGAGAATCGCTACGCGCAGCTGTTCATACAGTTGACGATACAGCGATACGCTCGCGGAGCTCGTCCAATACCAATCCGGCCGGACCGATAGATGCCATGCCCGGCGTATCTCGAACAAGTGGCTCTATGGATTTTCACTCAGTGGCACTTTTCATGGGACTAGATTATAAGCGAGGATCGCGGTGTCAAGGAGATCCTTCATGAGTGACATCGCAGCTGAACCTAGCATGGACAACCAAAGTTCGCCAGCATCCCGAGCGCGCGGTTCCTCAGCGCGCCGAGGAGTTTCTTACCCAGGGCTACGTCGCCCATGTCGGCTTCGAGCAGGATGGCCGGCCCGTATGTGATTCCGATGCTCTACCACTACGGCGCCGATCGTCCCGACCGCCTGTACGTTCATGGAGGTCTGTCGAGCCGAATGATCCAACACCTCGCTTCCGGAGTTCCGGTGTGCGCCACGGTCACCGAACTCGACGGGCTGGTGTATTCTCGCGACGCCGTTACCACTCGGCGAACTATCGATGCGTGATGTGCTTCGGTCGCGGCAGCCTGGTGGAGGATGACGACCTGAAGCAGTCGGTCTTCACCGCTATGACCTCGCGCTACTTCCCCGGGCGCACGCGCGGGACGGGACTATGCGATCGCTCCCAAGTCGCACCTGGACGCGACGCCAGTCATCGAGATCGTGATCGAGGAGATGAGCGCGAAGATGCGCGAGGGCGGTCCGAAGGGCCCACACGATGCTGACGAGAGCGCTTCCGGAACGTGTGGCGTTGTGGTTATGCGGACAGAGCGCGTCGAAGGCTGACGCCGACCCAAGGCTACGAATTTTTGACTGCGGTCAGAAAATCTGCGAGCAGACCGTAGGCCGTGGTTTCGAGGCTGGGGTCCTGCTCGGTGATGATAAGTTGCGGAAGTATATCGGTCTCGAAGCTGATCACCGACGACGTGCCGTGCACCTGCGCCAGCGGATCGTCCGGCTTCAGATGCTCCGGTCGAACATGTGCCACCACATTGCCATCCGGGTTCGCGATTGGCGCTGCATACCAGCTTCCACACTTGACCGAGTTCGCGCGCGTGACGAAGATGATGGCTGGTAATCTCTCGGATGCCAAGGCGCTGAACGTCGCCGAGTTTCAGACTCTGCATTCATCAGAACGTTGGCCAAAGCCACGACTTTCACAGCGGCGTCCACGCCGTCGATGTCGTCGGTCGGATCGGATTCGGCCACGCCCAGATCCTGCGCCTTCTTCACCGCATCGTCGAAGGTCAGACCGCTTTCCATGCCTTCCAGGATGACGTTGGTCGTGGAGTTCAGCACTCCGCGAAAGCCGCGGACTTCGACCGCCGGCATGGCTTCGCGAAAGAGCGAGAAGATCGGCACGCCATCCATCACCGCGGACTCGAACAGAAACCGCTTGCGCATGCGGCCATCGCCAGAGTCGGTAAGTTCGCGATAGGCATGGACGACCGGTCCCTTGTTGGCGCTTATCGCGTGAGCGCCCGTCTCCAGAGCCGCGCGAAGATAGTCGATGGCGGGCTGTCCAGTCCGTCGCATTCAGAGAGCTGGTCTCGAACACTGCATCGGCGGCGCCCAGCTTCAGCCATTCACGAATGTCGGAGACCTGCTGCGCTTGCGAAAAATCGCCAGCCAGCAGCTTCTCGGAATCGAAGCCATTCGCCAGCAGACAGCCAGCCGAGACGGCGCGATGCGACTCCCGTGACTCGGCAGGCGAAGTCGTAGCGGCTGCGCAGCTCCTGTCGTCTTTGCGCACGCAGCAGTGCGACCAAAGCCTTGCCTACGTTGCCGAAGCCGACGATGCAGAGGTTATAGGTACGAATGATGTGTTCTCCGGACGGATCGGATAACTCGAGCCATTGTAAATGGCATGAAGCGAGGCCACCGCAACCTACGACACGCCGTCGCTGGCGATTTCGCGCACTTATTTCGTACCCATCCGGCCTCGCTGCGCATCCATTCTGGTGGGTTTGGTAACGGAAATCCGGCAAGTGGAAAATTCGCTGGTCGGTGGAATCGGAAAGTGTCAGATATAATCTGGAGTTAAGCTGAATCCCGGATGCTACAACTTCACCGATCTCCGCAGAGTACACTTCTCTCCGAGTGCAGCCTGCATGCAGACTCTTCGGCCCGGCAGCATAACAACTGCAGTACGAATCTGCCTGTGAAGGAGCCTCGGAATGGCCATTAAAGCAAGTGAATACGTTTGGCACAATGGACATCTCGTCCCCTGGGATGACGCCAAGATCCACGTGATGGCCCACGTGGTCAACTACGGCTCGTCGGTCTTTGAAGGGATCCGCTGCTACCAGACGCCGAAAGGCCCTGCGATTTTCCGTCTGCAGGACCACACACTGCGCCTGCTCCAGTCGTGCAAGATCTATCGCATCGACGTGGACTATTCGCTTGAGGAACTTGTCCAGGCATCGGTGAGCCTGGTTGCTGCCAACAAAGTTTCGCCCTGCTACATCCGCCCGATCGTGCTGCGCGGATACGGGCAGGTCGGCGTGAATCCGTTCAATTCGCCGACCGAGGTTTACATCGCCAATTACGAATGGGGCAAGTATCTGGGCAGCCCCGATTCCGACGACGGCGTCGATGTGTGCGTCTCGTCGTGGACGCGCCTGGCGCCGAACACCATGCCGACGATGGCGAAGGCCGGCGCGAACTACATGAACTCGCAGCTGATCAAGATGGAAGCCATCGTGAACGGCTACACCGAGGGCATCGCGCTCGACGTCAATGGCTACGTCAGCGAAGGTTCGGGCGAGAACATCTTCATCGTCCACAAAGACCGAATCTACACGCCGCCGCTCGGCAACAGCGTGCTGCCCGGCATCACGCGCAATTCGGTGATTCACATTGCGCAGGAGCTCGGCATTCCGGTGATTGAGCAGATCATTCCTCGCGAGATGCTGTACATCTGCGACGAACTGTTCTTCAGCGGCACGGCCGCGGAGATCACGCCGATCCGTTCGGTCGACAAGATCACCGTCGGCCACGGCGTCGCCGGGCCGATCACCAAGGGAATTCGCAAGGAGTTCTACAGCATTGTGAACGGCGTGGTGGAAGATCGCTTCGGATGGCTGACTCCGGTTCCGGTGCAGGCCAAGCAGCCGGTCAGCGTGTAACTGACAACATATCAGGGAACGAAACAGAAGGGCGCAGAAGATGCGCCCTTTGTTGGTCAGGGGGGAGCACGCCTTCAGGCGCGCAGAAAAGAGGCCGGCTTCAGTTGGCGAGTCAGACCTTCTTGCCGCAGCTACCTCAGCGGATATACAGCTGCATGACCAATAATGGGATGTAGCTGCACGCCTGAAGGCGTGCTCAACCCGTCAAAACTCCATCGTCTTCAACTCGGGGCTGACCAGCAGCGGCGCGTCGGTCGCGCGCTGCACGTCTTCGACGGTCAGATGCGGCGCGATCTCCTCCAGCACCAGACCGGCCTGGCTCACGCGGATGTAGGCCATCTCGGTGACGATCGTGTCCACCACTCGCAGCCCGGTGATCGGCAGCGTGCAGCGCTTCAGGATCTTCGGCGCGCCGTCGCGCGTGGTGTGCTCCATGGCGACGATCACGCGCTTGGCGCTGGCGACCAGGTCCATGGCGCCGCCCATGCCCTTCACCATCTTGCCGGGGATCATCCAGTTGGCCAGGTTGCCTTCCTCGTCGACTTCCATCGCGCCCAGCACGCTCAGGTCGATGTGGCCGCCGCGAATCATGGCGAACGATTCGGCGCTGGAGAAAAACGCCGTGCCCGGCAGTTCGGTGACCGTCTCCTTGCCGGCGTTGATCAGGTCGGCGTCCTCTGCACCGGCGATCGGATACGGGCCGACGCCCATCATGCCGTTCTCGCTTTGCAGCACGACTTCCATGCCGGCGGGAACGCAGTTCGCCACCAGCGTCGGCATGCCGATGCCGAGGTTGACGTAGAAGCCGTCGCGCAACTCGCGCGCCACGCGACGCACGATGCGGTCGCGCTTTTCGGTGTCCTTCTGCTTCGCGACGTTCGGAGAGGTTGCCATATCGTTAATCTCTGCCGAGGACTGCCCAAAAGTTTTCAACACGGAGGCCACGGAGATCACGGGGTTCCTTCAATTTGCTTTTCTCCGTGCGCTCAGCGTCTCCGTGGTGATCAGTCGTTTCCTACGCCTTCCGCACCGTTCTGCCGCTCGATCCGCTTCTCGTAATCCTGTCCCCTGGAAGATGCGCTGCACGTAGACGCTGGGCGTGTGAACCTGGTCGGGATCGAGTCTCGCCCGGCTCGACCAGGTGCTCGACTTCGGCGATCGTGATCTTTCCCGCCGTCGCCATCATGGGATTGAAGTTCTGCGCCGTCTTGCGATAGACCAGATTGCCCCAGCGGTCGCCCTTCCACGCCTTGACCAGCGCGAAGTCGGCGGTCATGCCGCGCTCCAGCACGTACGGACGGCCATCGAACTCGCGCGTCTCTTTGCCTTCGGCGACGACGGTCCCGAAGCCTGTCGGCGTGTAGAACGCCGGAATGCCGGCGCCGCCTGCGCGAATGCGCTCGGCCAGCGTGCCTTGCGGAACGAGTTCGAGATCGATGCGGCCGGTCAGCACCATGTCTTCCAGCAGCTTGTTCTCGCCGACGTAGCTGCCCTTGTGCGACTTGATCTGCCCGGCGGCCAGCAACAGCCCGAGGCCGAAATCGTCGACGCCAACGTTGTTGCTGATGGTGTGCAGGTTCTTGACGCCCTTCTTCACCAGCGCGTCGATCAGGTTCTCGGGGATGCCGCAGAGCCCGAAGCCGCCGACCATGATGGTGGCGCCGTCCTGAATGTCGTGCACCGCCTCATCGGCGTTCGCAACTACCTTGTTCATTGGCATATGGGTTTGAGTCCGACCGGCGATTGTATCGAGGAGCGAAGTGCCGGTGCAAAAGCTCACGGGCCGACGCGTTCAACGCAATCCGGCTCAATCCAGATGCTCTGCATGTATGACGGCTTCCCTACTAACTCTCCTACGTCGATTTGAATCATGCCTTCGTTGTTGAAGCCCATGACCGAAAAAACGCAGCCCAACACAACGTTCAAGGATCGAGCGGGTCTGGAAGTGTTCGGAATCCTCGACTGCTTCGAGCCACGCGAACTACCCGTATGATGTCGCCCTCTTGCATTCTGCACGGCCGCCGTAATCGCGACCGAGAAGCATACTCCAAAGTGCAGCACGCTTTCGTCTAATTGCTAATTGCTAGTTGCTAATTGCTGCCTTATAATCCGCCCGTCCCTCGAATCAAGGAGAAGCTCGTTGCGCGGCGTGCCTCGCTGGTTGGCAGTGGTGGCTGTGCTGGCGGTTGCGGCGGTGGTTTGCGCCTTTACCGTCCATCACGCTCTCGCGCCTCAGGCTTTGGTTCTGCACCTCTCGGAACCGACCGTTCCCGCCGATGGCTTTTCCTCCTCCGAGCTGACCGATTCGCTCCGCGAATGGCGGCGACCTACGCGGCCTGCATCTGGAGATCGAATCTCCCCATCAAGTAACACTTGAATCTCTGACCGTACATGCTGATTCTGCAACCGCTTCCCTGCAGTCTGGCGTCATTCCTGGCGAAACCAAAATCCGCGTCACCGCGCCCGGATTCGATCCCCAGGAAGTCAGCCTGCAGACGACTCCCGACTATGTCGACGCCATCGGCGACGGCACGCCGGACTTCCTGCGCCTGCACGATCCCGCCGACCGGCGTGGCCTTCCGCCGCTGGTTCACCCTGCTGGCCGAATCGCAGTACTACCGCGGCAAGCCGCTGCCCGAGATCGACGACTGCGCCGCGCTGCTCGCGCTTCGCCTATCGCGAGGCCATGCGCGAGCACGACTGCCGCCTGGGCGCACGCCGTCGCGCTGCCCGCGCCGGCCTCGACCGGCGACATCCAGCAGTACCAGTATCCGTACACGCCGCTGGGCGCTGACCTCTTCCGCGTGAAGGGCGGCAGCTTCACCGCCGACGATCTGCGCAACGGCGCGTTCGCGCAGTTTGCCGACGCCGAAACGCTGTGGCGGCACAACACGTTTTCCGTCGGACGCAACCTGGACGCGCGCCCGTCCCGGCGATCTGCTCTTCTTCCGCCAGGACGGCGGCCACATGCCCTTCCACGCGATGATCTATCTCGGCCACAGCCAGGTCGAGCCCGGCAGCGAGCAGTTCGTCGTCTACCACACCGGACCGAATGGCGATTCCAAGGGCATCATGAAGCGGCTGTCGGTTGCAGAGCTCCTGAACTATCCCGATGCGCGCTGGCGGCCGATCGCTTCGAATCCGGCGTTCCTCGGCGTGTATCGCTGGAACATTCTGCGAGGTGGCGAGTGATGCGACGGCTGGTTCGAGTTGGTCAAGGCCTTCAGCCTGAAGGCCGCCTCGCGGAGACGACTAAGCATTCGTACGGCACACTGAAGGTGTGCGCCCTTCAAGGCTCATCGCCGCTGCAGTCTGCGGCAGCCTATAGGCAGCGCTCGACAGGCAGATTCCATGCAGCCTGAAGGCTGCTCCACCCTCCGTTCGACTCCTGATCCTGTTCTGGCGCTCACTCAGATCACGAGCCTTCCTCTGCGCAGGACGACTCCGACACCGAATCCTGGTTCTCGCTCACCAGCCAGAAGACCTTCCTGACCGGCGAGAAGCCTGAGATCGCCGTCAACGCGCACAACGTCAAGCAGCTCGAGTTCCGCGTCTATCGCGTGAACGACCCGGTGAAGTTCTTCAGCCAGATGCAGGAGCTGCACAACTTCGGCGGCGCAGGGTCCGGCCCTGCCCAAACAGGCGCACACCTGGCTGGAAAAGTTTCACGCCTGGAAGCATCGCATCTGGGCGTGGGTCCGCGACTTCGTTCGCGCGCAGTTCTCGCCCGATTCGCGCCACGCGATCCGCCTGTGGCAGATGGGCGGCGGCGAGCCGGCGAAAGGGCCCCAAGGTCGCCAACTACGCGCAGGTTCCGGTGCTCAACCAGCAGCAGGTCGTCTCGGTGTGGCAGTGGACCGTTCCCTCTCATGAGCAGTGGGAGAGCGTGAACACCACCGTGCCGGTCACCGATCGCGGCGTTTACCTGGTCGAAGCCACCGACGGCAAGCTGCGCGCCTACACCATCGTCGTCATCACCGACATCGCCATCATCACCAAGGCCGGACAGGGCCGCCTGATGAGCTTCGTGGTCGACCGTCGCACTGGCGATCCCATCGCGAACATTCCGGTGAAGGTCTGGATCGACCAGAAGGAAGTTGCTTCGACGCCGACCGATCAGCAGGGACTGGTCGACACGCACGATCAAGGACGCGAAGCCGGAGAATGTCGCCGTGCTGGCGGTCAGCGCGAAGCAGTTCGCCATCAACGCGCCCGGCGGCTGGAACCTGGGCGACGATCCCAATCGCAACCTGAAGGGCTACACCTACACCGATCGCCCGGTGTATCGTCCCGGCGACACGGTTCACTTCAAGACCATCGTGCGCTCGCAGACCGCCAGCGGCTACACCGTTCCGCAGGGACAGGAGCTGCGCCTGGAGCTGCGCGATCCGCAGACCTACGACGTTATCTGGACGCAGACGTCACGCTCTCGCAGATGGGCACGGCGAACTGGAACTATCCCATTCCTGCCGACGCTCACCTCGGCTCGTACTACCTCAACATGCAGATGGGCGAGCGCTACGTCGAGGGCACGAACTTCTCGGTTGAGGAGTACAAGAAGCCGGAATACGCCGTGAAGGTCACGGCGCAGACGCCGCGCGTGCTGCAGGGCCAGCCGATCAAGGCGACCATCGACGCGCGCTACTACTTCGGCGAGCCGGTCGCGAACGCCAAGGTCAAATGGGTGGTGCACACGTCGACGTACTGGCCGATGGGACGCAGCGACGATGACGATCAGGCGAGGCTGACGGCGACTGTAGCCGACAACTCCGACAACGGCGACGAAGGCGATAACCTACGGCGGCGATCAGGAGGAGGAGAAGAGCGGCACGCTCGACGCCGACGGCAAGCTGCAGATCACGATTCCGACCAAGGTCGACAGCAAGAAGCAGGACCTGGTCTATCGCATCGAAGCGCGCGTCACCGACGCCGGCAATCGCGAGATCGCAGGCCACGGATTCGCGCTGGCGACCTACGGCAGCTTCTTCCTGACCGCCGAGCCGAACTCCTACGTCTACAGCAAGGGCAGCACCGCGACCATCAACGTCACCGCGCAGGACTACGACAAGAAGCCGGTGCAGACCGCGTTCCGCCTGGAGATGAATCGCTGGAACTGGCGCACCGGCGCGGGACCGGTCGTCACCACTTCGCAAGGCCAGACCGACGCCAGCGGCAAGGCGCAGGTCAAGCTGACGATTCCCGACTCCGGCGAATATCCGCGTGCGCATCGTCGCCACCACGCCCGAGAAGCGCGATGTCGAGACGCACCGCGTATCTCTGGGCGCCCGGCGAGAGCCCGTGGTGGAGTGGCACCGAGCAGGAGCGCATCCAGATCGTTCGCCGACAAGAAGAGTCTATCAGCCGGGCGACACCGCGCACGTGCTGATCGTCACCGGCAAGGAGCCGACGTCGGTGCTGGTGACCGCCGAAGGCAACGGTCTCTACTCCGGACAGGTTTACAAGAGCAGCGGCGGCAGCATCACCGTCGATGTGCCGGTCAAGCCGGAGTACGCGCCGAACTTCTACGTCGGCGCGGTCTTCATTCGCGGCAACAAACTGTATGAAGGCTCGAAGAGCCTGAGCGTGCCGCCGACGGCGCACCAGATGAACGTGCAGCTGGTGCCGTCGAAGCCGCAGTATCAGCCGGGCGAAGCCGCCAGCTACACCATCAAGGCGAGCGACTCCAGCGGCAAGCCGGTGGCGGCCGAGTTCAGCCTCGGCGTGGTCGACGAAGCCATCTACGCCATCAAGCCGGAGACCGCCGGCAGCATCGTGAATGCGTTTTACGGCCGCGTGTACTCGCAGGTCAGCACCGAAAGCTCGCTGACGTATTACTTCAACGGCCAGGCGGGCAAGCGCAAGATGCAGCTGGCCAGCGTGCGTCCGACGAAGGGCATGGCGCAGCTCAAGCCGGAGCGGCTGGTGCAGCCGAAGATCCGCAAGGCCTTCCCCGACACCGCCTACTGGGTGGCCGACGTGAACACCGGCAGCAACGGCCAGGCGACGGTCAAGTTCAATTATCCCGACGCCATCACCTCGTGGCGCGCCACCACACGCGGCGTCACCGAGAACACCATGGTCGGCAGCGCGGTGACCAACGCCATCGTGCGCAAGAACATCATGGTGCGGCTGGTGGTGCCGCGCTTCTTCCGCCGCGGCGATGAGATCACGCTCTCGACCATCGTGCAGAACTACCTGCCCACCGACAAGACCGCGCAGGTCTCGATGCAGTTCGAAGGGCTGCAGGTGCTCGACGGCGCGCAGCAGAACATCAACGTCCCGACGCGCGGGCTGGTGAAGGTCGACTATCGCGTGAAGGTGCTCGATGTCGACTCGGCCAAAGTGCTGGGCAAGGCGCTCACCGATGTCGAGAGCGATGCGATGGAGCTGACGCTGCCCGTCGTGCCCTTCGGCGTGAAGCTGGCGATTTCGAAGTCCGGATCGATCGCCGGCGCAGGCACTAGCGACACGTTGCAGTCGGTCACGTCTTCCCCGCGGCGCCGAGGCCGGTACGCGCAAGCTGACCATCAGCGTGACGCCGTCGATTGCCGGCAGCGTCTTCGCCGCGCTCGACTACCTCACGTCGTATCCGTACGGCTGCACCGAGCAGACGATGTCGAGCTTCCTGCCCGACGTGCTGGTCGCCGACGCGCTGCAGAAGCTTGGCGTGAAGTCGAACATCGATCCGCACGACGCTGCACAAGCAGGTGCAGGCCGGACTCGATCGCCTCTACACCTATCAGCACGACGACGGCGGCTGGGGCTGGTGGCAGACGGACGACAGCAACGCCTTCATGACTGCCTACGTGCTCGCCGGACTGAGCCAGGCCAAGGCCGCGGGCTTCGACGTGAAGCAGGATGCCATCGACAAGGGCCGCGCGTGGCTTCTGCCCGCAGTTCAACAAGTCGACGAAGGTGCGCACCGACCTGCGCGCTTACATGGCGTATGCGCTGGTCCTCAGCGGCACGGATTCCAACTCAGGCGGTCATCGATTCCGTCTGGACGCAGCGTTCGACGCTCACGGCCTACGGCCAGGCGGTGCTCGGCCTGGCGATGCTGCAGGTGAACGACGGCCGCGCGAAAGATCTGACGACGCAACTGGAAGGCGAGGCCAAGCAGGACGACTCGCAGGCGTGGTGGCCGAGCGAGAACAACTACCTGATGGACTACTACGGCAACACCACGCCGGAGTCCACGGCCTACGCGCTGAAGCTGATCAACCACGCTGACCCGGACAGTCCGCTGATCTCGAAGGCCGCGGTGTATCTCGTCAGCCATCGCAGCGAGGGCTACTACTGGGATTCGACCGAGCAGACCGCGATGGTCATCTACGGCCTGACCGATTACCTGGAGCGCACGCAGGAGCTGAAGCCGAACTACGCAGTCGAAGTGCAGGTAAACGGCAAGAGCGGTCACGACGAAGAAGTTCACGCCGCCGACGCGCTGGCTCCAGCCACGACGGTTACGCTGAACGAATCGCAGCTATCGTCCGACGAGCAATCAGGTGCGCATCGTGAAGATCGGCGATGGCCGCCTCTATTGGTCCACGCGCGGCGACTACTACTCCAACGAAGCGAAGGTGGTGAACACCGGCAGCTTCAAGCTGAGCACGGCGCGCCAGTACTACAAGCTCACCTCGATGCAGAAGGACGGCCGCATCGTCTACCATCTCGATCCGCTGAATGGGCCGGTGCAGGTCGGCGACACGCTGGCGGTACGCATCACCGTCGGCGGCAACGAGTGGAAGTACCTGATGATCGAAGACCCGATTCCGTCGGGCACGGAGTCGATTGCACGCGACGATCTCTACGAACTCGACGAGCAGCCGACATGGTGGAGCCGCTGGTTCAGCGACCGCGAACTGCGCGACGATCGCACCACGTTCTTCAACCTGTACTTCCCGCAAGGGCAGCACGAATACGTTTACCTGCTGAAGGTGGTGAACCCCGGCATCTTCCGCGTCAGCCCGACCAGCGTGCAGCCGATGTATCAGCCGGAGTATCTCTCGACCAGCGATCCGCTGACGGTGACCGTGAAATGAACGCGAAACATAGCTGGCATGGTGAAGCTGTGGCTGCTGAATGCGATTGGCAACGCCGCGCTCGTGGCGTGCGGCCTTCTCCTGGCTGTTGCTGCCCGATGCCCACGGCTGGCAGGTTGGAGCCTCGGCCCTGCTGGCGCTGGTGATCATCTTCTGCGGCTTGTGGCTGCGCGCCGGCTCGTTCGCCTATTTCAGAGTTGCAGAGTTTCGCGACACTGCAAGCGTCTGGCCGGCCTTCCGGCTGCGCTTGAGTCACATCATCGCCTTGGCGCTGTGGGCGATTCCCGTTGGCGGCGGCGGAGTGGGGACTGTTCACGCTGCGGCAGTATGCGCCGCAGTTCGGAGTGTGGTTCTGGCAGAAGTTCACGGCCCTGCGCTTCGGCAGCCCGCGCGCGATCTACCACACGGCAGACTGGGTTCTGCTGATCGTGATGGCGCTGCTGGCGGCGATGTGGCTTCCGGTTGCGACGACCGTCGCCGCCGCGGGATTCAAGATCGGCAGGATGGCGCGTTCCTTGCGGGTACTGAGAGCGGCTCGGCTATTGGCTGTGGTTGATTGTGCTGGTCATCGTCGGCGTTTATTTGCCGTACAAGCTTATCTGGTGGATTCCCAACGTCAGCACGCTCAAGCAGACAGGCCTGGAGCGCCGGCCTGCGCTTCTTCCTGGCCTATTTATTCTGATCTCGGCGTGGGTGGCGCTGTTGCTGGTCGTGGGAACGCGAGCGGAAGAGGAAGATCCCAGGTCGATGTTCTGGCCGACGATTCGGTGAGCAACAAGGGAGTCTGATCGTTGCTATCCGCGACTCCTGCCGTCGGCTGAAGCTGACTCTAAACTAGAATAACGAGCTTAAACACTGGCCCGAAGGCCAGCACTACCGCTCAGCCCCGAACTTCACGCTACCTAGCTTCCCGCCTTTGATCTTTCAGCAGCTTGCTACGTTTCCAGCGTGTAGCGTGCGGCTGCCAGCCGGTACATTCTTCGCCAGACCAGGCGATTGATGGTCACCACGACCAGCGCCATCACGATGGTCGAGCCCAGCAGCAACGCGAAGTTGCCGGAGTCGGTGGCGCGCGAGATGGTCGCGCCCAAGTCCGACCGTGGTGTAGGTCTGGTCTTTCAGGCGAAAATATTCGGCCACGATGCTGGCGTTCCAGGCGCCGCCGGACGCGGTCACCAGACCGGTGACGAGATACGGAAAGATGCCCGGCAGGATCAGCGTGCGCCAGCGCTGGCCGCTGTTGAACTTGAACAGCGCCGACGCTTCTTTCAGATCGGTGGGAATCGCCATCGCGCCGGCGATCACGTTGAACAGGATGTACCACTGCGTTCCCAGCAGCAGCAGCACGATCGATCCGATGCCCAGCCCGCCGCCGATACGAATCAGCATCAGCAGCACGATGGGAAACAGCGCCGTCGCCGGAACCGACGCCGCAATCTGCGCCAGCGGCTGAGCGATGCGCGCCAGCCGGGGACTGAAGCCGATCGCGACGCCGACCGGAATCGTCCACAGCGAGCCGATCGACCAGCGCCACGAGCACGCGCCCGAAGGTCGCGCCCGCGCCTTCCATGATCTGGCGGTAGTCGCTGGCGTTCAGCTCCATCAGCATGCCCACGGTGCGCACCAGCGCGTAGAAAACGGCGACGACCGCGATCGAGGCGATCAGGCGCCCGGTCCAGACCTTCCACGTGACCGGAGCGCTGTTCTCGTGCTCGACGCCATGCTCGCGCGCGAAGTGCAGGTTGCAGCGCGCTCGCGCAGCGGACGGAATACGCGCTTGCGCACGCGCACCAGCAGTCGCGAGTGCTCCGATCAGGTCGAGGAACCAGGACTGCGGCGCGTCGGTGCTTTCCACCTGCTCCATCTTGAACTTCTCGGCCCAGGCGATCACCGGACGCCAGACGATCTGGTCGAGCAGGACGATGACGGCGATCATGGTGCCGACGCCCCACAGAATCGCCTCGGTGTCGCCGGCGCTGGCCGCCGTCTGCAGGTACGAGCCGAGTCCGGGCAGGCGAAAGTCGTTCGAGCCGAGCACGAACATCTCGCAGGCCATCAGGAAGAACCAGCCGCCCGCGACCGACATCATCGAGTTCCACACCAGGCCGATGGCGGCGTACGGCAAGCTCGATCTGGGTGAAGCGCTGATACCAGTTGAAGCGGTAGATCTTCGCGGCCTCGCGCATCTCGCGCGGAATGCTCTTCAGCGACGAGTAGAAGCTGAAGGCCATGTTCCAGACCTGGCCGGTGAAGATGAGCAGGATCGCGCCCATCTCGACGCCGATCTGGCGACGCGGAAACAGAGCCACCATGGCCAGCATGACTCCGGGCAAGAAAGCTGAGCACCGGGATCGACTGCAGGATGTCGAGCAGCGGAATCATGATGCGCTCGGCCCGCGGGTTGTAGGCGGCAACGTAGCCGTACACCAGGGTGAAGGCCGAGCGAGAGGATGTAAGCGATGGCGATGCGCAGCAGCGAATAGGCCGCGTACAGCGGCAGGTGCGACGGGCTGCGCGAGATCTCGACGTGCGGATTGAACGGCCCGAACCAGCTGCGCGCCAGCACCAGGATGGCGTAGAAGAGCGACAGTCCCGCGGCAAAGAGGAAGAAGTCGGTGACGACCGACCAGGTCTGCGCCGGCAGCAGCGACCACGGACCCTTGCCCAGAATGCGAACCGGCTGCCAATCGGAGCGCGCCATCAGGCCCCTTCCGCTGCCGGCAGCACGTCGGCAGTCTTCGCGATGGAAGAGGCGGCCGGTCTCCGAGTCGTAGTCGAAGATCTCGGCGTAGCGGCCCCAGTTCAGCGCGGTCTGGAACTGGCGCTCGACTTCGTCGGAGCTGAAGTGCTCGTCGAGAATGTCGCGGAAGAATTCTTCGCCGATGGCGTGATCGCGCTTGGCGTGCAGCGTGTTTTCGATCAGCCGCAGGATAGCGATGTTCTTCAGCGCAGCCTCGCGGAAGACGGTCTTCTGGGTCTGAATGTCGGCTTCGCCGAAGGCGCGACCCTCCGGCGTGATCTCGACATCGCCTTCGCGCAGCACGGCGAAGCCCAGCATTTCCGCGGCCTCGACGATGGGCAGCAGGTCGTCGACGTCCATCGCCAACTCGTCGGCCAGCTTGTAGAGATCGTCGCGTCCGCCGCGGTCGGCCAGCAACTCCAGGAAGCCGGCAATGCCGCCGGGACGCGCATGCGGCAGCATCTGGAACTTCGTGCGCTCGCGCGCTGCGTCCGTCGCCGGAAGCGCCGCCGTCTTGCCGGGAACCCGCAGCCTCTTCCTGCGGCCGCGTCAGCGTCTTGTAGATGTAGTCGACGTAGGCCAGAAAACGCGGCGACTTGCGATCGCGATATTGCGGAATGTCGATCTCAAAGTCGGAGCGAATGCGCGCCGGATTGCGGCCCAGCACGATCACGCGATCGGCCAGCAGCACCGCTTCTTCAATGTTGTGGGTGACGATGAAGATCGCCTGGTCGGCATCTTCTTGTTCATCCACAGCTCCAGCAGCTCGGAGCGCAGGTTCTCGGCCGTCAGCACGTCGAGCGCCGAGAAGGGCTCGTCCATGAAGAGCACTTCGGGCTCAACCACCAGGGCGCGCGCGAAGCCAACGCGCTGCTTCATGCCGCCGGAAAGTTCTTTGGGATAGGCCGTCTCAAAGCCGTCGAGGCCGACGGTGTCGATCATCTTCAGCGCGCGCTTGTGCCGCTCAATGGCGCCAACACCGCGCGCCACCAGCGGCGCTTCGACATTCTCCAGAACCGTGAGCCAGGGAAACAGCGCGAAGCTTTGAAAGACGATGGAGACATTCGGGATCTGACCGTCCATCATCTTGCCGTGCCAGAGCACGTGCCCCGACGAAGGCTTCGACAGCCCGGTCAGCATGCGCAGCAGCGTGGATTTGCCCGAGCCCGAAGGGCCGAGCAAGCCAACGATCTTTCCCGGAGAAACAGAGAGATCGGTCGGGGCAATCACTTCAATGCGATTGCCGTCCGGTTGCGGGTAGTACTTCTCAACTGCGCGTGCTTGAATGATCGCGTCGGCCAAACGTCTCTCCCCAGTACCCAGTCTAGGTGTACTTGAGGTTACGAACAATGCGCAAGCGATGGCAGATCATGAAAGGACGGTGAATTTCATGGCGCGATGCCAGTAGTAACCCGATCGCGTGATATCTACGACGGCAGTGTTCAGTTTCTTGTCATTTTCCGAGCCGGGAGAGATCGAAGGAGCGGCGTCGAGCCTGCTCCACATGAGCTGTCTCGGGTACGGGAGACTCCCCCGACCGGTCGCTTACAGAAGAGGATTTGCTGTGACGGCTGCGCCGATAGTTGTACTCAAACCAGGCCGCAGCGCCACCAACTAACACGAGGACAAGCCAGTTCATCTAGACGCACCCAGATATATCCGATGCGCCGGACGGCCGCCGTGCTGCCGGCAACCACGGACTGGAGACATAAACAAAGGCCGCTCATCCATCGGACGGCGGCCGCAAACTCCATCTCTGCCGAACCGTACTCTACGGCTTCACCACCCGCAGGTCATTGGTGACCGACAGCACATCGTGAACCTGGTTCGCGCGCATGGTGCAAAGGTTCTTGTCGGCTTCGGTGTCCACGACGCCGAGCAGAGTGACTCGTGCGCTCTTCACGATGATGCGGATCGGCGGATTCGGCAGGTTGGCGTACTTGAACAGCGGCCCATAAGTGTAAATGGCTTGCCGGACCTGCTCGCGAATGCTCATATCGATCTGACCCGGAGGCAGCACTTCAATGTTGTTGATGACCTTGTCGATGCCTTCAACTTTCTTCACGGCGTGTTCCGCGTCGGGCTTCAGACTGGAGCGCAGCACCTGGCCGGTCAGAGTCACGGTTCTTCCCTGCAACCGGTAGCCGATGCTGTCGAAGACCCCGTAATACGGCAGCATCACGATGGCGTGAACCACCTTCTGCTGCAAGGCTGCTTCCGCCTCGGGAGAGAGTTGCTCGCTCTGGATCTGGGCTGACGCCGCCTGTCCGGCCGGATTGGGGGCTGTCTCAGGCGACTGAGCCGCGGCCACACCGAGGAGAGCGACGCTCACCATACTGATGACAACCGATCGATACGCTGTTCGCATGAAGGCTCCTGTCAAATATTGCAACTCTACACCCGAGGCACGGCAAACGCACATCCCGCGTGGTTTGCCTGGCCCTGCCTGAGTCCGGGCGGTGACAAAAAATTGCTCCCAATTCAGGAGCGGAAATGATTTAATGGCAACGCTGAAACCAGAACATTTTGGGTCTTTTTTTCTTCATGGCCACCGCTTCGCGTCCACAATCAAGTCTGATGCGATTTCGTTCCATGAGTGCTCGCCTCCTTCTGTCGTTGGCGGCGCATTCTGGCGACCACGCGGATGAGCGCCCAGCAGCCGGCGGCTGCTCCGGACCTGCTGACCATCGACCAGGCGGTAAAGATCGCGCTGGCCAACAATCTCTATCTGAAGATCGTCAACCTCGACCTCGACACCTCCAAGGACAAGATCGCCGCGGCCAAGACGCAGCGCTATCCGGCCTTCAATATCTATGCTTTCGGATCGCAGCTGCTCTCGCCCATCAGCTTTCAGGTTCCCGCCGGGCAGTTCGGGACCTATCCGGGCATCGGTCCGATTCCGGCGATCAATACGAATATCACGACCCCGTCGCAGCCGACGGCCTACATCTTCGGCACTATCTCGCAGCCGCTGCTGACGCTGCACAAGATCAACCTGCATGTACACGGCGAGGAGTTGTCGATGGAGCAGACGGTGCAGCAGATTCGCGAGCAGCGCAACACCATCGTCAACGACGTGCGGCAGGCCTACTACTCCATCGTCGAGATCGACAACGTGATCAACGCGACCAAGGCCAGCATCAAGCAGTACGAGGAACTGGATCGCATCACGCAGGAGTACGTAGCGGAGAAAGTCGTGCTGCAGTCGGACAGCCTGGAGGTGAAGGCCAAGCTGGCGCAGGAGAAGTTCGAGCTGCTGCAGGCGCAGGACAAGCTGCAGACCGCGAAAGAGACGCTGAACAACCTGCTGGCCCGCGACCTCGAAGATCGAGTTCGCGGTGACCGAGGACAAGGAACTGTCGCCGATCGAGCAGGACCTGAAAGCCGCGCAGGACACAGCTCTGGCGAAGAATCCCACGGTCAAGGAAGCGGAGATCAAGATCGAGCAGGCCGACAACATCCGCCGGCTGGCAAAGTCGGAGTACATGCCCGACGTCGGCGCGTCGTTCCACTACCTGTCGCCCTTCGGCGTCAACTTTGTTCCGACCAACGTTATGGCGGTCGGCCTCGAAATTAGCTGGGAGCCCTTCGACTGGGGACGCCGTCGCGACACAGTCAACGAGAAGACGGTCGCCGTCGAGCAGAGCAAGCTGAACCTGACGCAGACCAAGGCCAATGTGCTGGTCGATGTGAACAAGCAGTTCCGCGCGCTGCAGGAGGCGCGGATGGCCGTGGACGTGGCCAGCGACGCAGCAGGACGCAACGCGCATGAAGCTGCAGGAGGTCACCGACAAGTACGGTCAGAAGACCGCGCTGCTGCGCGATGTGCTGCAGCAGCAGGCCACGGTGGAGAAGGCCAATTCCGATTACAACGAGGCGATCGCCACCTTCTGGACGGCCAAAGCCAATTTCGATAAAGCGATTGGCGAGGATTAGCGATGAAGACGCATAGCAGCAGCCGAACGCTGCTGGACCGCCGCCGCTTCGCTGGCGATCGTCACCGCCATCGCCGGATCTCGAGGCCGGCTGCGCGAAGGCCAGCTCGGACACGCCGATCGTGCCGGTGACGCACCGCCGCAGGTGACGACCATCGACACCGGCAGCACGCAACATCTACTCGGCCAACATCCAGCCGTATCAGCAGGTGGATCTGTCGTTCCAGTCCAACGGCTACATCGTCAGCATCAAGCAGGTACGCGATGCCGACGGCCACATCCGCAACATCGACCAGGGCGACTACGTCACGCAAGGGCACGGTGCTGGCCGTCGTGCAGAAGGACCACTACCAGCAGAAGCTCGACCAGGCGAAGGCTTCGCTGGCGAAGTGCCAACGCCGAGCACGAGCGCGCCAAGCTGTCGTTCGACCGCATGACCGTCCTGTACAAGGCCGGAGCCGCCACCCAGCCCGACTACGACGACACGCGCGCGCAGGAGCAGAGCACGCAGGCGGCGGTGGACAACGCGAACGCGCAGATTGCCGAAGCGCAGCTCGCGCTCAGCTACTGCGATCTGCGCGCGCCATTCGATTCCTGGGTGCTGAAGCGCAATGTCGATCTCGGCACGCTGGTCGGTCCGGCCACCAACGGCTTCATCGCTGGCCGACACGCGCACGGTGAAGGCGGTCTTCGGCGTTCCCGACACGGCCATCGGCGCGCATCAAGCTGGGCAGCCCGCAGACGGTGACGACCGAAGCTCTGCCCAATCCGTTCTCCGGACATGTGACCGCGATCTCGGCGGCCGCCGATCCCAAGAGCCGCGTGTACTCGGTCGAGGTGCGGATCGACAATCCGAAAAATCTGCTGAAGTCCGGGATGATCGCATCGATCACGATCGGCACGCCCTCGCCGGCGGGAGGCGTGATGGTGGTGCCGATCTCGGCCGTGGTGCGCAGCCCGGCAAACCCGAACGGCTTTGCCGTGTTCGTCACCGAAGGTTCGGGCGACATGGTGAAGGTACAAACGCAGGACATCACGCTGGGCAATACCTACGGCAACATGATCGCCGTGGAGAGCGGTCTGCAGCTGGACGATCGCGTGGTGACGTCGGGGACCAACATGATCAAGAACGGCGATCAGGTACGGATTATTCCGTGAGGACGGGGGCGCACCTTCGGGTACGCCGACATTAGGCTGACTCCTCCTCGCATCACGAGAAGGGCTTCAGCCCGACGAGGGATGTGCTGTTCAGCAAGCGAGAAGGATTTCCCTTAGCGATTCAATCCGGCTCTATTGGCAGCCGGGGAAGGCTGCTGGAGAAATCGATGCAGGTCGCTTTGACAGGGCACGCCTTCAGGCGTGTCACCACAAGTTCTGTCTTCGATACGGCAAGGCCGACGAGCAGTCCGTATCGAGTTTTAGCACCTGTTAGCAGACTGACTCATGTCGATACATCACAAATCCGACGCCGAGATCATCGCCACCACGCACAACATGGCGCGGTTCTTCACCGAGCACCGCCAGGTGTCGATGATCCTGCTGATCGCGACCTTCCTTTGGGGATGGTACGGCTACCACAACATGCCCAAGCGCAAGGACCCCGACATTCCGGTGCGCGTGGCGGCCGCGCAATGCCAGTGGCCGGGCGCCACCGCCGAGCAGGTCGAGCAACTGGTCACCCGTCCCATGGAGCAGGCGGCTGCGCAGAACACGACCATCCGGCCCCCCAGCCCGTCGAACTTCGGCATTCGCTCGCTCAGCTTCCCCGGCCTGGCGGTCGTCTACATCCAGCTCGCCGACACCGTCAAGGACAAGTCGAAAGAGTTCAGCGACATCAATCTCAAGATGAACCAGCTGAACGCGCAGCTGCCGCGCGGCGCCGGGCCCATCCAGTTCAACAGCAACTTCGGCGACACGGCGGCGCTGATGCTGACCGTCGCCAGCCCGAAGGTGACGCCGACCGAAGTTGCGCTTGCGCGCCATCGCCATTCGCAAGGCCATCGAGCAGACGCGCGCCGCGCTTGCCGCAAAGCTCGCCGCAGCCGCGCGTCAGCGTGATCTACGCCTTCCCGCTGTCGGTTGCGGCCGGGCCGGTGCGCACCAACTTCGAGACCATCGCCAACATCGCCCAGCGCAACGGCACGCTGCAGGACCTGCACTTCTTCGACGGCCCCGGCTATGTCGGTCTCGACGCCAGCACCAGCCTGGACGACGCGACCATTCGCGCGCGCGGCGAGCAACTGATCCGGAACAATCTTCACCGCTCCGAGCTTTATCCCGACGCCTGGAAGCCGGCGATCATTCGCGATCCCGCGAATACCGACGCCGAACTGCCAGAAGGTCGCCGGCGCGAAGTATTCCTATCGCAGCTCGACAACTACACCGACCTGATCCAGCGCACCGTGCAGGGCGTGCCGGAGACATCCACGGTCTCGCGTTCCGGCGTGCTGCAGGAGCAGATCTATCTCGACTACTCGCAGCAGCGGCTGGCGCAGTATGGATACGATCCTTCGAAGCTGAAGGACATCCTCAACGCGCAGAACATCACGCTGCCCGCCGGATCGCTGGAAGTCGGCCCGCAAGATCTGACCATCAATCCTTCCGGCCTCTTCCCCGATGCGCCGGCCATCGGCAACGTCATCATCGGCGTCTCGTCGTCGAACAGCCCGGTCTACCTGCGCGACCTGGTCGATATCTCGCGCACGTATCAGAGCCCGCCGACCTTCCTCAATTACCTGACCTGGCGCGACTCCAGCGGGCAGTGGGTGCGCAGCCGCGCCATCTCGCTGGGCATCAACATGCGCTCGGGCCAGCAGATCGATCTCTTCGGCCAGCATGTGCAGGAGAAGCTGGACAGCCTGAAGTATTACCTGCCCGACGACCTGGTCATCGTTCCGACCTCGAGCCAGCCGGTGCAGGTGAAAGAGCAGATCGACCTGTTCATGGACGCGCTGTACGAAGCGATCATCCTGGTCGTGATCGTTTCGCTGATCGGCTTCTGGGAGTGGCGCTCGGCGGTGCTGATGGCCATCTCGATCCCCATCACGCTGGCCATGACCTTCGGCATCATCTACATGCTGGGCATCGACATCCAGCAGGTGTCGGTGGCATCGCTGATCATCGCGCTCGGCCTGCTGGTCGACGATCCGGTGGTCGCCGGCGACTCCATCAAGCGCATGCTGGCCGAAGGACAGCCGCGCATTGTCGCGCCCTGGCTGGGGCCGACGAAGATCGCCACCGCCATCATGTACGCGACGGTCACCAACATCGTCGCCTATCTGCCGTTCCTGATGATCACCGGCACCACCGGCGAATTCATCTACAGCCTGCCGGTGGTGATGACCGTCGCGCTGATCGCCTCGCGCCTGGCGTCGATGACGTTCATTCCGCTGCTGGGCTATTACCTGCTGCGTCCGGGCAAGCCGGAGCCGCCGATCGAGGAGCGCCGCAGCAAGGGCTTCACCGGCTTCTATGCGAGGACGGCCAAGTTTGCCATCGAGCATCGCTGGAAGGTCGCCATCGGTTCGCTGGCGTTCCTGGTGCTCGGCGCGTTCCTGTTCTCGCAGCTGAAGACCTCGTTCTTCCCCGACGACGTGCAGTACTGGTCGTACGTCGATGTCTGGCTGCCAAACGACGCCAACTTCGACGCCACCAACCAGGCCGCGCAGCAGGTCGGAGCGCATCATTCGCGAGCAGGCCGCGACTATGGCAAGAACCATCCGCAGAAGGACGGCTCGCCGCGGAGATCCTGAAGTACGTCACGACGTGGGTCGGAGGCGGCGGTCCGCGCTTCTGGTTCTCCGCCAACCCGCAAGCCAAGCAGCTCAACTACGCGCAGGTGCTGGTGCAGTTGACCGACAAAGACCTGACGCCCGGCTTCGTCGACCAGGTGCAGCCGGTGCTCTCGCGCGAGATCCCCGGCGTGCGCTGCGACTACCGCCAGCTGCAAACCAATCCCATCAACTACCCGGTTGAGATTCGCGTGGTCAGCCAGGCCGATGTCGGCACCACGCAAAGCGCGCAGGACATCGCCGAGATGCGCCGCATCGCCAGCCAGGTCGACGACATTGTGCGCTCGCGCCGCTGAGGCCCGCCGTCCGCGCAATGAGTGGCAGAAGGAAAGCTTTCAGGTCCAGCTGAACATCAATCCCGACCGCGCCAATCTGGCCGGCATCACCAATCTCGACGTCGCGAACTCGGCTACCAGCGCGCTGAGCGGCACGCCGGTCACGACCTTGCAGGACGGCGACAAGAACATCCCGGTGGTCGCGCGCCTGAAGCTGGACGAACGCACGAAGCTCTCCGACATTCAGAACCTCTACGTCTACTCGTCGTCAGCAGAACGCGACAAAGATTCCGCTGGTGCAGGTCTCGGACATCACCAACAGCATGATGACCGACCGCATCGTGCGCATCGACCACTTCCGCGAGATGTCGATCTACGCCTTCCCTGCCCCGGGCCACCTGGCGTCGGAGATCACGAGCGTCGCGCTGCCCAAGCTGGCGCGAGTTCGAGAAGACCATGCCGCCGGGCTACAAGATCGACCATCGGCGGCGAGTACGACAAGCAGCAGGACGGCTTCCGCAATCTGACGCTGGTCCTGGCGATCTCCGTGCTCGGCATTTACCTGGCGCTGCTGTTCCAGTTCAACAATGCCGTCAAGCCGCTGCTGGTCTTCGCCGCCGCGCCGTACGGCGTGATGGGCGCGATCCTCGGCCTGTGGGTGATGCAGACCTCGTTCGGCTTCATGGCGTTTCTCGGGATCTGCCAGCCTGATCGGCGTCATCGTCAGCCACGTGATCGTGCTCTTCGACTTCATCGAGGAGATGCACGCCAAGGGCGAGCCCTTCGAGGAAGCGGTGATCGATGCCGGCATCATCCGCCTGCGTCCGGTGATGATCACCGTCAGCGCGACGGTGCTGGCGCTGTTCCCGCTGGCCATGCACGGCGGCCCGCTGTGGCAGCCGCTCTGCTACGCCCAGATCGGCGGACTGACCGTCGCCACCTTCATCACGCTGCTGATGGTGCCGGTGCTGTACTCCATCTTCGTCCTCGACCTGAAGATCCTGACCTGGGAAGCAGAAAGAGGAGCCGGAGATGGCGCCGTCGAGTTCGACGGCCAGCGCTCACGACTAAATCAATCAGAATTCCTTGTGAAACCAGGAGTGTGTGACGAGCTCTGCCGCCACCAGGAGCAATGTCACAATGGCGGCAATGAGCTGGAACCAGCGTACCCGGCGCTGCTTTGGGGTCAGCGGCTTCATGCGCCAGGCGGCCGAGGAATTACGGCGAAGCTTCTCTTCGTTCCACAGCAGTAGAAGGCTGAGCAGAGCTCCCGCCGCGCCAATCGTGAGCAGCGGGATACGTATGGCCTCGCGATGCCAGCCGTGTGCCGGCCCGCCGGCGCCGGCCGCCAGCAGTGAACTCAGCCCCAGAGCCACCCGCAGGCCGCTCAAGCCAACGGCTGCCACACAGAGGCTCTCTGCGGCTGCCAACACCAACGTTCCCCAGGTCAACAGAAGCCGGCCCCGCCGCGACCGTGGAGCCTCTAGATCCGAATCCGGTAAAGCCACTGGTACGTACTCCTTTTAGCGTCCCAAATACTATAACGGCCCGCGCCGCCCGCTTGAAGCAGTTGTAACCTTCCGGCGGGTGGCGACTCTAATCGGGTGTAGCTGGGACAAAGCAGAAAGAGGCAAAAGTTATGCGGAAGTTATGGTTGCATTCCGGACTGGGGGCGCTGTTGATCGCCGCAATGATCGGCGTGGCCTGCCGCAGCTCGGTCGCCGCCAGCGAAAAAGTCACCAATCTACCAAAGCCCGCCGTCGATGAAGCCAAGGCAACAAAGGCTGGGCGCCAAACTGCTGTGATTGCCGGCGGATGCTTCTGGGGCGTGCAGGGCGTCTTCCAGCACGTCAAAGGCGTAGTCAGCGCGACCTCGGGTTACTCGGGCGGTTCGAAGAGCACTGCCGAGTATGAAACCGTGAGCACCGGCAACACTGGGCACGCCGAGTCCGTCCAGATCACCTATGATCCGTCGAAGGTCACCTACGGCGAATTGCTGCAGGTCTTCTTCTCGGTCGCCACCGATCCCACGGAGCTGAATTATCAGGGACCGGACGAGGGCACGCAGTATCGCTCTGTCATCTTCTACGGCAATGATGAGCAGAAGAAAATTGCCGACGCTTACATTGCGCAACTGGAAGCTGCCAAGATCTACAAGCACAAGATCGTGACGCAGGTAGTGCCCTTTAAGGCGTTTTATCCAGCCGAGGGCTATCACCAGAACTACCTGGCGCGTCACCCGGACAATCCGTACATCGCGTACTTCGACCTGCCCAAGGTGGAGAACCTGCAGACGGCATTTCCCCAGTTATATCGCGCGCAGCTGACCGAGAGCGGCGAGTCTGGCTCGGCGATGGCTGCGAGCAAGTGAGCACACTATGAATGATCGCAGAAGCTTTTTGAAAAGCAGTTTGCTGGCGTTATCGGGAGTTGCTTTTATGAGCATGTTTAAGAGTTCCGAAGTGGATGCCGCGCCGGCGAAGACCGGTTTCGTGGACATCGTCGAGTTCAAGGACAACGGCGAGAAGATCGGCGTGAAGCACGTTGCGAAAGTTGTGAAGACCGATGCCCAGTGGCGCGCGCAGCTTTCGCCCGAGCAGTACGACGTCACACGCCAGGCGGGCACCGAGCGTGCTTTCACCGGCCAGTATTGGGACCTGCACGCGAAAGGTATTTTCCGCTGCGTGTGCTGTAAGAATGCCCTGTTCAGCTCGACAACGAAATTCGATTCGGGCACGGGCTGGCCCAGCTTCTGGGAGCCGATAGCGAAACAGAATGTGAGGACGTCGATCGATACCAGCATCGGCATGACACGGGACGAGGTGCTGTGTACGGAGTGCGACGCACACCTGGGCCACGTCTTCGACGACGGTCCGCGGCCAACCGGGTTGCGGTATTGCATGAACTCGGCTTCGCTGGAGTTTGTGAAGGGCTGACAGCAAATAGCGAGAATAAGAAGCCCGCCCGCGAGGGCGGGCTTTCGTCTTTATTCGGCGAGGCGGCCTTCCGGCCGACGAGCCGTCCACGCGTTTTTTCCGGCGTCATCCTGAGCGCCGGAGTCGAAGGACCCCTATGCCCCGCAGAGATCCCCCTCCACTCGGGTTGACACGACACCGCAGCGCGCACGCCAGGATCTCCGTATCTCACTTCCCAAACTCCCCCACGCCCACTTTCACAATCGTGTGTGGCTTAAACCGATTTGGAGGAGGCGCATTCTTGTCCTTCGGCTGGTCTACCGGCGCCACCTCCGTCCATACTCCGTAGACCTTATTATTGAAAGCGGCCACGCCGATGTAGTCGCCGAGAAATTCGTACGACGACGGCACAAACGGCTCGTGAGTCCAGGCATAGTTTGTGAAGGACGCGCCGCCATCGGAAGAACGCGCGAGCGTCACCGTGGTGTTGTGGTTCTCGACGTCTATGCGGCGGTCGTAGAAGATGACATTCTCCACACCCGTCACTGGATCCACGGCCAGCCACTGGAAAAACTGATCCGTACCATCGTGCACCGGATTCGTGTTCACTCGCACGGCTTTGCTCCACGACTTCCCTTCATCCTCTGAGGTCGCGCTATAGACGCCGATGTCGCCGCTACGATAGTCGCTCCAGGTAACGAAGAGCCTGCCGTGCTTGCCATGTCGCGCATCAATCCCGATCTGCGGAAACCCGTTCGCCCGCTCCAGTCCCTGCATGTCGAAGTACAGCGGCGCCGTCTGCAGGACCACGCGGCTCTTCTCGAAGCTCTCGCCTCCATCGCGAGACAGCGTGAATACAAGCGAATCGCCGTCGGCCCACACCGCGTAGACCGTTCCGTCCGCGCCCACCGTCGCTGAGAAGCCTTCCACCGCTCCGTTATCGTCACGCGGCAATCCGTGATGCGCGCTGATGTCGAGCGGCGCCGACCAGGTCAACCCGCCATCGCTGGAACGCGAAAACAGGATCGCGCTCTCGTCGATGCGGAACTCCGTCCATCCGACATACAGATTGCCGGCGTACTTGCTGTCGGTATCGTCGGCAGTGATGCCCGGCTTGTCTTCAAAGGGAATGCCCGGCTTGGTGGGCTGCGCGATAATGGCGTGCTCGTTCTTGTCCCAGGTCGCGCCGCCGTCGGGCGAACGCCGAATGAAGACGCCATTTCGCGTGGCGCCGCGGGCCCAGTAGTTCTCCGTCCCGAGTTGATCGAATGCGATATAACAAAGAATGGCCGCCCCGTGTTTGTCGTACACCGAGCCGACATCGCCCGAAATTTTGTAGGCAGTGGAAGCCGTATCGGCAGCGTTCGTCCACGTTGCGCCGCCATCCTGCGTATACGAAACTCTGGCGTGCGCCTGATACGCCGCAAACGCCTGTTGCGGATTCGCGGGGTTCACCGCAATTGTCGGCTCGTTGTGAAATCCCGGTTCGCTTGTAATCGTGAAGACCTTGCCCGGTACCGGCGCAAGCCCGTCCATGGACTGCGCAGTTGCGGACTGCTGCGCAGCAGCACTTACCGTGAGAACCATCGCAGCCATCGCTGTGACAACGTGAGTACGCATGAATGCCTCGCTTCAAAAGCTTGAGTTTACGCCAACGGCGTGCACTGAATTCGGCTTTGGGTTAAAGAGCATCCCCGTCGTAGCCAGTGGCATCTCCCTTATGCAAAAGCACGGAAAAGCGCCCCGTCGGTCAGGCGGTCTTATGAGCTTCGAACGCAAACCTGCGGGGATGGAAGTTATCGACCTGCTCGATCGCATCCTCGACAAGGGGATTGTGATCGACGCATCCAGTCGCCTGCACCTCAGTGTCGCCAACCTCATCACCCGCAAAAACCATGTCGTTATCGCCTCGATTGAAACTCACTTGAAGCACTCGGAAGCACGCGTAGTTTCCAGGATGGCGAAACGACGGCCGCTGGCAGCGGACGAGCATGCAACACCGGCAATACCTGCGCCTGCGATGCGACGGCGGCGTTAGCCCAGCCAACCTATCCGGCTTTTGCGCAGGTGTGTAGAAAGTTCCCAGCCTCGGTCTGGCGGCAACTCGCAAATATCTGACATGTCTCTGCTTTCCGAATGGAGAGGTTCTTGCACAGATAGAGACGGACACATCGGCGAGGCCTGACTCATGCACGCAAAAATTCGATATTCCTCAATTCTTGTATTCCTGGCAATTATGACGTTGCTGGCGGGATGTAATCGTCCACCCTCTCAGTCAAATGTGGCGAGCCAAACCGCGACGGCGACTCAGGCGAACGATTCCGGCGCAAATACAAATGCAACCAGCCCGCCCACGCTAAGCAATTCGAGCGCGATGCCTGCGGGATCGGACGCAGCTGCCGGCGGCGCAAACAACGCGCCCGGCTCGTCTGCACGCAGCGACCATCCACCTTCTCCGCCGCCGATGATTGTCCCCGCCGGAACTTCGGTCGTCGTGCGCTTGCAGCAATCGCTATCCAGCGCCTCGGCCGTGTCAGGCGAACGATTCGAAGCGGTGCTGGATCAGCCGCTGGTTGCCGAAAATCAAGTGATTGCCCCGGTGGGAACTCCGGTGACTGGGCATGTAACGGTTGTGCGCCGCTCCGGCAGACTGCATCACCCCGGCGAGATCGGGCTAACGCTCGACAGCGTCATCTTGAATCAACAGCGTGTGCCGCTCGTCACCTCCAATGTCGTCGCCCGCGGAGGCTCGCACAAAAAACGTAATTGGGGCTGGATCGGCGGCGGTACCGGGGGCGGTGCCCTCATCGGAGCTCTGGCCGGCGGCGGTAAAGGCGCGCTGATCGGCGGCGGCATTGGTGCGGCTGCCGGCACCACCACCGCGTTGCTGACCGGCAAGAAGGACGTGACCTTCGTCGCAGAGCGGCGGCTGACCTTCCGCCTGCACCGCGATGTGAACTTGTAATCAGTCCCGCATAACATCCCGACATCGGCGCATTGCACAGCCGAAATCTCCGTCTTCCCTCTGGGCCGAGGTTTCGGCTGTTTTTATCGAAAACTAGGTGTCGAGGTATAGAATCGCCTGTAACCGGGGAAGCTTAATGGAAATTCCTGTTGAGGCGAACTTCGGGGCCGTCTTGGACGCCGCTCCGGACGCGATGCTCGTCGTCGACCAGCAGGGTCGAGTTGTGCTCGCCAACATTCAATGCGAGCAGCTCTTCGGTTACATCCGCGCGGAACTTGATCGGACAGAAGGTGGAAGTGCTGGTTCCACCACGTTTTCGCGCCAAGCATCCCGGACATCGTTCGGGTTACTTTTCCGGCGATCCGCATGTGCGGCCGATGGGCGTGGGGCTGGAGCTGTACGGGCTGCGCAAGAATGGCAGCGAGTTCCCGGTCGAGATCAGCTTGAGCCCGGTGCAGACACCGCCAGGGCGCGATGGTGATCAGCGCCATCCGCGACGTCACGGCGCGCAAAGGCTCGGAGGACAAGTTTCAAGGCCCTGCTGGAGTCGGCGCCCGACGCGATGGTTATTGTCGATCAGCGCGGCACGGATCGTGCTGATCAATTCGCGCACCGAAGAGTTGTTCGGATATTCGCGGCACGAATTGCTGGGATACCCGGTTGAGGTGCTGCATCCCTGAGCGCTTTCACGATCGCCATCTTGCACCACCGTACCTCCTATTTTGGCGATCCGCGCCAGCGGCCGATGGGAGAAGAGCTGGAGCTTTTTGGACTGCGAAAAGATGGTACGGAATTTCCGCTCGAGATCAGTCTTAGCCCGATCAAGACTACCGACGGTGTCCTGGTCGCGAGCGCAATACGGGATATCACAGTGCGCAAACAAGCCGAAGAAAAATTCCGCTCGCTGCTGGAAGCTGCGCCCGACGCCATGGTTATTGTGGACGATAAGGGCAAGATCACGCTGGTAAACGCGCAGACCGAAAAGCTCTTCGGCTACGCCCGCTCCGAGCTGCTGGGCCAAGGTGTCGAGATGCTGATCCCGGAACGCTATCGCGGCCTGCATCCGCGGCATCGCGCCGACTTTTTTGCCGAACCACATGTGCGACCGATGGGCGTCAGGCCTGGAACTGTTCGGGCTGCGCAAGGACGGCAGCGAATTCCCGGTCGAAATCAGCTTGAGCCCGCTGGCGACGGAGAAGGGCACGTTCGTCACCGGCGCGATTCGCGACGTCACGGAACGCAAGCTGCCGAAGAACAGATCCGCAAGCTGCACGACGAACTGGAAGAAGCGCTGCGCCGCTCCGAGCGGCTGGCGGCGACCGGTCGACTGGTAGCAACCATCGCGCATGAGATCAACAATCCGCTGGACGCGCTGACCAACGTGATGCATCTGCTGAAGAAAAGCTCGTCGCTCGATCCCGACGCCGCCGAACTGGTCGACCTGGCGCGAGCGCGAGGTGCTGCGGCTGTCGAACATCAGCCGGCAGACGCTGGCGCCGCATCGCGAGACCAAGCTGCCGGTCGTCACCAAGGTCTCCGATTTGCTCGACGATGTTTACGCCATGTATCGCCCTCGACTGCAGTCAGCCAAGATCGAGGTGGAGCGCGATTATCAGATCGCCGGCGAGGTGACGATCTATCCCAGCGAGTTGCGCCAGGTCTTCACCAACCTGATGACCAACGCCATCGACGCCATCGGACAGAACGGCCAGCTCACGCTGTCCATCGAGCAAGGGCCCGCGAACGAAGTTGTGGTGAAGGTTCGCGACACCGGTTGCGGCATCTCGCCGGAGAATCTGAAAGTGATCTTCGAACCGTTCTTCAGCACCAAGGGCGACCAGGGCACCGGCATCGGTCTGTGGGTGATCAAGGGAATCGTCGACAAGCTGGGCGGTCACATCGACGTCGAGACCTCCACTACGGGAGACACGGGAACCTGCTTCAGTATTTATCTTCCCGCGAACCATCGCGGACGCGACCGTGGAGGGAGAAGAGAACCAAATTGCAGGCGCCAGTCTCTTCCGACAAAACTCCGCGGGCCTGCTAGAAGTCCTTGTGGTAGCGGCCGTCGAGGCTGAAGCCGCCATTCTCATCGCGCACGCCGCTCACCGACCACTTGCGATTCAGCTGATACTGCAACTGCACGGCGGAAAACTGCGTGGTGGTCACGTCGGTTGAAAACGTAACGTAGAGCTTGCTGGTGACGCGCTGGCGCACCGTCAAGCGCGCGCCCTGCTGCTGGTTCCCCGTCGTCGCACCCAACTGCGGATCGAGCGAGATCTGCGAAACTCCCAGCGCCTTCTGCACCCGGCTGGTGACCTGGCTGCTGACCTGTGAGGCAATCAGCGACTCCGCGCCCAGGGTGCTCGACTGCGCCGGCGCGGCATTGGCAGCTTCTTCGGTGTTGCCGAAGGCGATCAGGTGAATGATGTCGGCCGAGGCCAGCGCGGGATCGGAAGTGTAGCTGGTGTGAATGCGATCGAGCGGCCCGCGGAAGCGCATGTTGATGTTGTACTGCTTGATAGTGGTGCTGGCCTGCAGGTTTACAATCGGCTGCGTCTCGGTTGTGTTCACGAAGGCGATCGTGCCGCCCCGGATGAGATAACGATTGCCCAAAAGGATTACGTCTCCGTCACTGAGGTTTGCGCGGCCCACGATTACCGGCTCGTTTGCAGTTCCAATCACCCGCAAGTTTGCCGAACCCTGGATGCTGATCGTCGGACTGACGGCTTTCAGCTCTGACGTCGAGCGGATAGCGACATTCAGCTTGACGTTGTCGGCAAAGCTTTGCGTCGGCGGAGGCGAAGCCACGCCGCCGAACTGCGTCATGAAGCTCGAGAGATCGAAGTCGGGGGTGAAAGAAATCTGGTTAAGATTCACCTGACCCTGCACCATCGCTCCGTCGGTGTCACCGGTCATGGCGATGTTCAGACCGAGGTCGGTGCGAACGCTGGCGGGATATAGCAGTCGCAGATCGTTGCCCTTCAGCCCGATGGCGTACTGGATCTTCGGCTGATACGTGACGCCGCCTGACGCTGTCACCATGCCGCCACCGATGTTGCCGCTGAATTGCGTGATGTCCAATCGGTCGCGGCGCAGCGTCAGCACTCCGTTGCCGTTCGACAAACCGATGGGCGCGTCGGGCGTAGCAAAACTGGCATCGACGATGCGAATCTGCCCTTGGACATTCGGCTGTGAGCGATAGCCCTGCGCGTTGATGTCGAAGACTATCTTGCCGCTGCTCAAAACGGTTGGATCGAAGATCTGCGCGACAGCTAGATCAATGCCGCCCTGCACCTTCAGTGTCGACTCCGCATTGCTGTTCAGCGGAAGTTTTCCCTCATAGCGAATATCGGTGGACGTGCCCTTGATCTCGCCGGGCTGCAAGGAGAGCACGCCGTCCAGATAGTCGGCGCGGATGGGCGTCACAGCAGCGATTTGCAGCGTCGCCGGCTTCGCTGTCGCGGTGCCCGTCGTGCGATAAGTCACGCCCAGCGTCGGCACGTTGAGATGCGCTTCCAGCAGCTTCTTGTTCTTGAGCGGACCGCGCAGGGTGGCGTGGATTTCGGTTTGCCCGCTGAGCTGCGCCGCCTGCGCTGGTGCATACGCCGCTAGCAGGGGCTGCAGCGGAATCACTGGCGTGTCGAGGCTGGCGTCGGTGTAATAGTCGCCGGTCAGCGCGACCTTCCCTTGCGCGCGCAACGGCGTGGTCATCAACTGCGAAGTCAGATGGAAGGTCGCCTCGTGATTGGCGACATTACCTTGGAAGTTGATGTTCTGGATCTTCTGCTTCTGTACATTGAGCTGCGGGGATGGTAAGCGACGCCGTGCCTTGCGGGTTGCTCAACGTACCGCGGCCACTGGCCTTCAGGTTCAACGTGCCGCTGATATCCATGTTGCGCTCGCGCAGCGTCTCGATTTTCGCCAGCTCAATATTGGTGGCCTCGATCACTCCGTCGTAGCCTTCCTGCTTGGGATAGTAAGTGACCTGTCCGGTCGCGTTGCCGGCGGCGATCTGGACCAGCATGTTGGCGTGAACCGCGTCGCCAGTTCCCTGGAACTTAACTTGCGCCAGCTTCACCGGCTCGCCGGAGACGCTTGCATTGCGCAGGTTAATGTCGCCCTGGCCAATGGGGTTCAGTTGCGTTCCGTGCGCGACAACATTCGCATTCAGCGTGCCGGTGATCGGCGTCGAAACTTTCGCGGCCTGCGTGAGTGCGCCCACCGAAACCTGCGTTGCGTGCAGCTCTACGGCGAATGGACTGCCGGGCGTGTGCGTCCAATTGTGCAAGCCCGACTGCACATTGAAGGTTACGCGTCCCTGCTGCGGCGCGAGCTCAAGATCGCCATTGCGCAGGCTGACCTGCGACGGGCTGGCCTCGACATTGCTTCGCAGCAGACGGAAGGAGCTTCCCCGCACCTCGACGTTCTTCGCGTTCAGCTGCCCTGCGATCTGCGGCGCGCTGGTGGAACCGCGCACGGTTCCGTTGAACGCCGCTTGCCCCTGCAACCCTAAGCGGCTGGTCCGGCGGACTGAATATATCAGCCAGCGTTTCCAGTTCGTGCAGGTCATTCGACTCCAGGTTCACCTGCAACGCCGACCGTGTGCTCACGGTTCCATTGGCGCGGAGCGAAGTCTGCGGCAGCCGCACATAGCTGTCGTTGAGCGCGATCTCTTGCGACTTGCCGTTGTAGCGCGCGTGGATCTCGGCATTAAGCGGCACCGCGCTAGTCGATTGCTTCGAAGCCAGCTTGCCGGCCGCGGTCGCATCGGCGCGGACGACGGCGTTCTTGCACGCTTCCGGTCCAGTCCGCGATGGCCGAAGCGCTCAAACCACCGGTGACCACAACCGGCTTCAGGCCAGCCGCGTTCGCGACGCGCTTGAGATCCGCGAGCGAGATACCGCGTACGGCGGCGACCACACGTCCTTGCTGCTCGCCGGTGATGTTGCGCACGCTGGCGTTGGCGCGGAGCTTGCCTCCGAGCAGGTCTGCCGTCAGATCGTGCACGTCGACATTGCCGTGTGCCAGCGCGTAACTGCCATCCACGTTGCGAATGTCAGTGCTCACACTGGGAGTGCGCACCTGCAGGATGCGGCTGTGAATGGACCCCTGCATCGAGGCGTTCTCCAACGGCTCCTGCCCGGGAACACTCGCGTAATCCGCGGTGCCGTTGATCAGCACCACGCCGGCTGGAATTGTCGGATCGTGCATCTCGGCGCCGATCTGTTTCAATGCGGCGATCACCACGTACTTGGCATGAACTTTAGGATTGCTGTAATTGTCCAGCGACGCGTTCAGCAACACCTGCGACTGACCGCTGGTCAGCTTGACGTTGCTCAGGGTCATCCCGCCGCGATTGGCTTGGAAGTGCGCCTGCAGTTCATGCGGAATGGGCTCGTAGGTGTCGTACTTCAGATGACCATTACCGTAAGCTAGCGTCCCGGTGTACTGACCGCCGTGGCTGGCGTCGTAGTCGGAGTTGAAAGTCAGGTCGTGCAGATCGGCGTCGAGCGTATTCTTGCGATCGTTGACGTACACCTGGCCGTTGTTGATGGCCATGTGCCGGATCGCCAGATCGAACAGATTGGTCTGGCTGCTGCTGTTACTCGACTGCAACGCCGGCAGATTGGTATCGCCGTTTGCGTTGACGTAAAAGTACACCACCGGGCTGTCGATGGTGATGTCGGTCGGACTGAGCTTGCCGTGAATGAGGTCGCTGACGGACACGCCGAGGTGCATACGCTGCACCTGCAATAGCGGACTCGCCGCAGCTTGCACGTTGGACGGCGGAGCGGCGCCCTGGACGACGACTCCGTACAAATCCACTGTTCCGCGCAGAGGATGCAAAACGAAAGTTCTGAAACTGCGCCGGCGTATTGAGCGCTTCGCTCGCGTCCTTCTGCACCATGTTTCTGACGTAGTTGTGTACCGGCCCGCTGTGTAGCGCGGCGTAGATGCCGATTGCCACAACGATCAGCAGCAGCAGAATGGCAATGCCTATCCACAACAGCACTTTTTGCCACTTGGAGCCTTTGCGCGGAGGAACCAGGTGCGGTCGTCCCGGTTCGCGTGGCGGAAATCCCAAATCCCGTATCGCCATGATTAGAATGCCTGCCCAAGGGTTATGAAGTACTGAGTTGATTTGATTCCAGGAATCGGATTCAAGTTGCGGCCGATGTCGATGCGAACCGGCCCAACCGGCGTCGCGTAACGGAATCCGATGCCCACGTTGTTGCTATAGAGTTGCGTGAAGTCGTGAAAGCCGACCGACGGGAAACACGTTGCCACCGTCGTAGAAGGTCACAATGCCGAGACCTTTCTTGAGGAAGTCCAGCGGGTAGCGCAGCTCGGTATTGATGATCAGCAATTCGTTGCCGCCGTCAGGCACGGTGATCTTCGAACACGTTGCCGGATCGCTGGGATTGCCGCACACCAGAATAGCTCGCTGCGGCCCGGCGCCATTCAGCGGAAATCCGCGCAGCGTGCTGCCGCCTCCGGCGAAGAACTTGGAACTGATTGGCACTTCGCTTCCGGCGAAGGGCTGTTCCAGACCGACTCGCAGGCTGCTGGCCCACACAATTCCCTTCCCAATGTTCTTGTAATACGCCGACTGGCTGACGAACTGCGCGAAGCTGAAGTTCGAGCCCATCCAGTACGGGCTGACGTCGATTTCGTAGTTGAGATAGATGCCTCGGTGCGCATCGAGCACGTCGTCGCGCGTGTCATGTACCCAGCTCGCCGCCAGCGTGGACAGATGAACGTTCAGCTGGTTCGGCGGCACCAGCTCGGGGATCAGCAGGTTGGTGATGTGCGTGTACTGAAAGTTATAGCGCAGGAAAAGATTGGTCACCTTCTTGCCGTGGATGCGTCTTACTGCGCAGCGGATGCTGCAGTTGGAAACCGACGTTCCCAATGCGATCGGTGAAGATGGGGTTCTCCGAATCGTGCTCGGCCGAAATCAGCGAACTGCTCCGCCATTTGGTACCTAGAAACGACGGCTGTGTGTAGGTAAGACTTCCGCGCTGATCGAGACGGCCGACGAATGTCGAAAAGTTGAAGGTCTCGGCGCGCCCGCGCATGTTGCGCCGGGTGTACTCGAACGTCCCGTCGGGTCCCCAGAATGTTTTCTGGCTGGTCACGAAATTCGCCGGCAGGCCGACCGGCGGAATGCCCGGTACCGCGACCGTCCCGCTGGGAATCGCGCCGCCGCGATTCAGCACCTGGAAACCGAAGCCGTAAACAATCGAATTGCGCTTGGCCTCGTGCACCTTGACTACCACGTCTTCGCTGGTCTGATCGGTGATGGGCCGCTGGGGATCGATCTCGGCCCAGTCAAAGATGTTCATGTCGTACAGACGGCTCTCCGAGCTGAGCATCTCGTTTTCGCTGAGCGGCTCCCTGGACTTCAGCCGCACAGTTTTATCGATTAGCGATTGCTGCGTATGCTGGCGGCCGTCGGTGATGACGGTCGCGGTCTCGACCCGCGGACCTTCGTCGACCTGGTAGACCACGTCCAGCTCGTGCGGATGGCCGGGCACCGGCTTTGCGCTGGCATGGAAGGCGGCGTTAAGGTACCCCAATGTCAGATACTGGGCCACGATCAGGCTGCGATCTTTGGCCACCAGCGTCTGCGAATACGGCTTGCCCGGACCCAGGTTTAAGCCGTGAGGCGCAAGTTGCGATTCCGCCAATGTGTCATTGCCCTTCAGAGTCAGATTGCGCACCACATTGAGCGGACCCTCGGTCACCTGAAAGACGATATTGACATTGCCGTCTTTGCGCGTCACCGTCGGCACCACCTGCGCCTCGCTGTAGCCGGCGGCCTTGTAGGTATCGGTCAGATTCTTCGCGCTGGCCCGCACCAGCGCCTGGCTATAGGTTCCGTGCGAGAAGAATAACCAGCTCGCCTTCTGCACGCTGACGTGCGGTTTTAATTCTTTCTCCGTGAAATGCTGATTCCCGGTGATGGCGATGCTTTCGACTTTGTGGCGCGCGTCTTTGTGGATGTCGTAGACAATCGAGATGCCCTGCGGGAGTCTTGTCCTGCTTCACATCGACCGCGGCGTCGAAGTAGCCCTTCTTCTGGAAGTACGACAGGATGTTCTGCTGGCCTTCGCGAACAAGTTCGTCATTGACGGTGTTCTCAGCGTAAATCGGAATCAGGCTATGGGCAGTGCGCTTCCACAGGTGCGCGCCCGTGGTCTGGATTTTCACTCGGGGTCCGGTCTCGATGTGGAAGGTGATATCGGCGCGATTCGTGTCGGGATTGTACTCGGCTGAAACCAGCTTCACCGACGCGGCCAGGTAATCCTGCTTGCCGAGTTCCGACTGCATGTAGCTGGTCGCCTTTTGCAAGCGGCCATACGAGTACGTCATCCCGGTTCTCAGTGAATTGCCCTTTATTCGTGCCAACAAGGTGCGCAGCTTTACACGGAGATACGTTGTCTCTTCCGGAGTCGGTCCCTCGAGATCGATCTTGCCAAGTTTCGCGCGCCGTCCCAGGGTGGTCTGGAAGACGACGTTGATCAATCCGTGCTCCTGGTCCTGGTTGAGCTTCGACTGCACTTCGGCCTGGAAGTATCCGTGCTGCCGGTAAAACCGGGTGAGGGCGTCTTCGGCGTTGTTGATGTCAGTCGCTGAGTACGGCGTCTGCGCGTTGTAATTTGCTACCTGCAGCAGGCGCGTGTAAGTAAACGGGTCAAGCGCGCCCGGAAATTGATACATCCCGATGTACATCGCGGGACGCAAGACAAATTCTACTTGCACGCCATCGGCTGAGGGCTGCAGGTCGACGTGCACGTCCGTCACGCCCGGGCTGTCTTTCAGCGCCGTGACGGTAGCGTTCACCGCATCCTGCGTGAGAGGCTGGTTCGGTTTGACCGCAATCAAGCCCTGCACACTGTTCAGCGTGACGTCCGGGCGACCGGCGATGTCAACGGATGAAACATTCTGACCAACGTAAGACGAGACCCCGGGGCTAGGAATATTTTGCGCAGTGATACCGAGCGACACTCCGAGCACGGCGGCGCTGCCGACAATCCTCAACAACAATTGACGAATGGACATAGACGAAGTTCCAGACCCTTGCTTTCTGCAATTTGCCTCTGAGACTTGGATGCGAATTCTTTGCGCCGGGCAGAGGCCGTGCGGCGTGCACTGGGAAGGGGAAATTTCGATGTTAAGTTTTGGCAACGATGCTGACTTGGATACTTGCGGCACCGGCTTATACCGTGCTGAGGAAGTCTGCCGCCGCTCAATCCCTGTGTCGGGATTCGTCCAGGACCGAGCCCGGGGCTACGGCGCTTTCGGCGAAACAGCGTCCCAGAAACACGAAACCCAGCCACGCGGGCTGGGCGTTCACAAATTCAACTCTATTTCCAGCATAGCAAATTGAGCACCCTATTCGGCACAATTTCCGGACTTTCTATCTCCTGCATAATCCTGCGATTACGGCTTGTTGTTGCGTTTCGCAATATTGACATGTAAGAAGTGCCCGGTAACCAAAGTAATCCCGAATCGTGGTGTTCACTGGGCGGCATCAACCGCTTTCACCCAATCCGGACGCCTGGAATCGTCATCGTCATCGGAAGGATTGTGATCGTACACCGAAACGGTCACCCCGCCCTCGACATCGTGCAGCTCATAGTGAACGCCGGTGTTACCGTGTACCGTTTCCTGTTCGAACGCAATCTTCTTGCCGCCGGCCAGAAAACACCATTTCCAAATGGGCAGGCCATGACCAGCGAACCGGCTTACAGTACCTCCCGAGTACATCACGAGGTTCAGCGGAATGGGATACGTAGTGCAGCAGTTGGGATACATCGCCAACCAGGCGACTGCATGCTTGTCGGGAGAAACCGCGGGCTTATCAAAGCCGACCTGAGTCGGGACCTTCTCTGGCGAGAAGTCCTTTCCGTCGGTTGTGCGAATGTGAAGCTGGCCCTGCACGTCAACTTCGGCGGAGGCGAAGAGCACGTCGCGACCTGGAATAGCCGACTGCTGCGCTGCGCCGCCAGCCGCAAATGCAAGCGAGACGATCGATAACAGAAGCAGCCTCTTCATGGACACGCCTGATTTTACAGCTGGGTGATTTCGAAGGTCTGCTCCGCTGCGTGTCCCTTGAGCACCCGCCACTTCGTGGCCCGCCGCGCGACAGGCACGTGGTTTGCAGGCTTACATGGACCGCCTCTGCGATCGAGACGCAGACTAATCCGCCGCTTTTTGCAGCAGGCCGCTCACACCCGCAATGTTCGGCAACAGGTCGGCCGGAATCTTGTGACGCCGCTGCAGGTAAGCCGGATCGTTGTAGCTCAGCCTCACCCGGCCTTCGACATCCTCCCAAACCAGCGCCTTCAGCGGCAGATCGATGGCCGCCGTCGGAGCCTCCTGCATCAGCGGCGTCCCACCCTTAGGATTTCCGAAAATGAGAAGCTTGGTTGGCCGCATCGCCAGTCCGGCCTTCACGGCCTCGCCACTATGATCGATCAGCGCGAACACCTTTACGTTTTTTTCCTGCAGAAGCATCTGCAGCCGCTCCAGCGTTTCGTCAACCGTATGTTTACTCTCTAGATGAATCAGGCCGCTGTCATCACTCGCACTCATGTCTACCCTCTTGGAAAACCGATGTGTATCCGATGCCTTGATCGCGCCCGCGGTTCCGCTTCGTTGTGTGAGAATAACAGCATGGGACAGACACCTTGGGATGCGGTGATTTTCGACTACGGTCGCGTGCTGAGCCACTCGCCTGCACGCGCCGAGTTGGAAGCATTCGCGCAGCTCGTGGGCATCAGCGAGCCGCCCTTCTACCAGATCTACTCCGATACGCGCGATGAATACGACTGCGGGCGGCACGACTGCCAGCAACATTGGCAACACTTCGCCAAGACTGCCGGAATTTCACTGACATCAGACCATGTCGCCCGCATCGTTGAGTACGAGAATCGCATGTGGGTGCGCGCCAATCCCGCAGCGCTCGAACTGGTGCGGGAGATCAAAGCGCACGGAATGCGGACCGCAATTCTCTCCAACATTCCTTTCGATCTGCTGGCCGAAGTGCGTGGCGCATTCGACTGGCTGGATGAATTTGACGTGCAGATCTGGTCGTGCGATCACGGCGTCATCAAGCCGCACGCCGCAATTTATCGCATCTGCCTGGCCGCCCTGGGCTGCGAGCCGCAGCGCGCGTTGTTCTTCGACGATCGTCCGCGCAACGTGGAAGGCGCAAGAGCTGTGGGGATCGAGGCCCATGTGTTCGAGTCGGCAGAACAGGCGGCGGAAATTGTGAGGGCGGGAGTAGGAGTTAGCGGTTAGATCGAGATCGCCGGCGGGTATCAAGTATTCAAGGCCAAGACACTAGTGACTGTTCCGCTGTCGACGCCAACACGAGTTCGACACGTAGGTTTTGTGTCAGGGCACGACTTCAGTCGTGACGTAGAAGCTGATTTCGTCTAGGGCTTTAGCCCCTGCCGGCCTCGTGCCGGAAACAAAAGCTCCTCACGGGAGAAGCATCTGGCGATCGCGGTCCTTGGACTCCGGCGCGCAAAGGCGGCGCGCCTGCGCTCAGGATGACGCCTCGTTAAGATTGACTCAAGGCTGAGTACTGAATGCTGAATGCTGAGTGCTAGTTGCTGGCCACTGGCAACTCTTTTCCTTTGCCCGCAAGCTGCGGATAGCTGCTTCTGAGCTCCGGACGTAACGTATGAGCATGGAAACCGAACTTCAGCACAAATGGGAGCATGTAATGGCGCGAGACGCTCGCCAGGATGGGCGCTTCGTCTTCGCCGTGCGCACCACCGGAATCTATTGCCGGCCGTCTTGTCCCAGCCGCCGTCCGCGGCGCGATTCGGTCGAGTTCTATGCCAACCCCAACGAGGCCGAGCGTGCCGGCTATCGCGCCTGTCTGCGCTGCAAGCCGACGCAGATTTCCGAGCAGGCGCAGTATGTCGCCGCCGCGCGCAAGATCCTCGACAACGCTGAAAGCGCGGTCACCCTCGCCGATCTGAGCAAGCGTGTCGGCCTCAGTCCATTTCACCTGCAGCGGCTGTTCAAGCGCGCAAGCGGCCTGAGCCCACGCGAGTATCAATCGGCACGTCGCATGCAGCAGGTGAAGTCCGGCCTGCGCAAGGGTGATGACGTCACCACCGCGCTTTACGACGCCGGCTTTGGCTCACCCAGCCGCCTGTATGAGAGGGCACCGCGGCAACTCGGCATGACCCCCGGCGAATATCGCCGCGGCGGCTCAGGTGTCAACATCCGCTATGCGTTGGTACCCACGTCTCTGGGCCGCATGCTGGTGGCGGCGACAGAGCGCGGGCTGTCGGCCGTGCGCTTCGGCGAGACGGTCTCCGAACTTGAAGCTAGTTTGCGCGAAGAATTTCACTCCGCGGAATTTCATCGCGACGACAAAGCTATGCGCGAATACGTTGAGCCGCTGCTGGCGGCAATTCGCGGCGAGAAGACCAGCATCGATCTGCCGCTCGATATTCGCGCCACCGCCTTCCAGAAAAAAGTGTGGGACCAGCTACGCCAGATTCCCAGCGGCGAAACCCGCAGCTATACCGAGATCGCCCACGAGATTGGTGCGCCCGCTGCGGTTCGCGCCGTGGCCCGCGCCTGCGCCTCAAACCCGGTAGCTATCACCGTGCCCTGCCATCGCGTGATCCGCAGCGACGGCGATCTCGCGGGATATCGCTGGGGTATCGAACGCAAGAAAAAATTGCTGGCAAACGAGAGCGGTGACCCAGGTTCACGTCCCTCTTCTGGACGTTAACCTGGGGAGGTTCCTCACCCACCCACGTTAGCCCGAAAGATGGGCGAACGTGGGGCACCAGGCCGCTGCGATTCCATTACATCCGTACTGTTGGTGTGATTACCACATACGACAGAAATGCAGTGTGGTCGCCCAACTTCGTTCCCAGGAATTGCAGCGTATGAGTTCCCGATGTGTTTGTGGTGAAGGTCGCGATCTGCTGAGTGAAGGGCGTTGCGGTTTGCAGCGACCACGTGCCTATGACCTGCCCGTCGATCGATACCTGAACGGTCTGGTTCCCGTCAAAGGGCGGACTCGTATAACGTGAGCCAAGATAGAACGTAAGGACATAGCTGCCGGCCGCGAAGCCGGGAATTGCTTGTTTGACGTAGGCGCCAGCTCCCTGTAGGAAGACTGCCTGACTAAAGGGCAGGCCTTCAAAGGACGGCGGAGAGAAAGCCGAATCCGGACCGGTCAAGCCGGACAAGCCCCTGAACTGAGCTGCAGCTTTACTCAGTGTCCATCCGAAGGCGGGGGTTCCGTTGAAGTCTTGCGTGGGGTAGATGGTGCCGCAACGGCCCGACGGCCACTCGTATGCATAACCAGCGCAGTCGATTAGCACCGCTCCAAAGTCGAAATTGATGATCGTCGGCTGGGCAAGGGTGCTGAGCCCGATGGTCAGAAAAATGGAGAGAAGAAGGGCCCTCGAAAGCGTGGACATGAGTAGCCTCGTAGTCGAAGTATTTGGAAGAATGTTGAGACGCGGAACTTTTTTTGTCAGTGACGGCGAGCGTTTTCGACGAGCTTCTTGCTCGGGATTCCTGTTGCGGGATAACACTTGACGAGCCTGTTGAAGAAATGGGTTCGCGCTGCCTCCGAGGCATATACGTTGTTGAATTTCTTTGTCACCATCAGATCCCTCGCTTCGCTCGTGATGACAATACAAGCGTTGTCATCTCCAACCTGAGTTCCTGCCCGTGTTACCATGCCCGCGGTATGGAGGTCGTGTTTCATGAGGCAACTGCGGTCTGTCCTTTTCATAGCGACACTTTTTCTGGCGATGCCGCTTATCGGCAGCGCGGCCGACGGCGGCAAGGCTCCACAGAATGGGCAGTTAGCCAGCCGCCATTCAGGCTATCTTCAACAAGCCGCTCTACAAGGGCGCGAGCTGGGGCTTGCGCGTGGTCGACTCCGACGGCAAGGTCCTGATCGACTACAATCCGAAGCCGCAGTTCTTTCTCGGCTCGGTGCGCAAGGTCTTCTCAGTCGGTGAGCTGCTGAACCAGATCGGCCCCGACCACACGTACGACACGCCGGTCTACCGCGTCGGCAACGTTGACGCCGCCGGAGTGTTGCACGGCAATCTGGTGCTCGTCGCGAGCGGCGACTTGACCATGGGCGGCCGCACGAATCCCGACGGCAGCATCGCCGTCACCAATTTCGACCACAACGAAGCCGACTCGCTGGGCAATGCCGAACTCACCGCCCCCGATCCCACCGCCGGATACGCACAACTGGCCCAGCAGATCGCCAATGCCGGAATCAAGAAGGTTGCTGGCGATGTCATCGTTGACGACCGCCTGTGGCAGCCATGGGATTTTCGCGGCCAATTTAAAGTTTCGCCGATCTTTGTAAACGATGACCTGGTTGACCTGACTATCAATCCCACCACGCCGCAGCGTCCGGCACTGATCAACTGGCGGCCGACCGTCGCCGCATTCGAGGTCGACACCAAGTTGCTCACCGTTGCCGGCGGCTCGCCATACAGTCTGAAGCTGGATCCGGAATTTCCCCAGTGCATCGGAACGCCCGGTTGCAAGGCCGCTATCACCGGCGATCTGCCAATGGACTTCAAGCCGATGTTCACCAACAAATTTCCGCTGGTGCAGGTCTTCCGCATCGTGAATCCCACCAACTATGCGCGCACGGTCCTGATCGAAAAGCTGCAGGACGCCGGCGTCACCGTCGAGGCTCCTGCGGTAAAGCAGAATGCCGCGTCAATGCTGCCTCCGCAAGCCACCTATGCGAGCGATGCGATGGTCGCGAAGCTCCGCGGCATGCCGTACTCCGATTACGCGAAGTACATCCTGAAGGTGAGTTACAACATCGGCGCCGACACCAGCCTGGTGCTCTTTGGCCTGACGCAGAAGGTCGACAACATGAGCGACGCGCTTGCGGTCGAGCAGAAAAATCTGGCGTCGAACTACGGCGTACCGGCCGGGCAGTATCACTTCGTCGATGGCAGCGGCGGCGGACCTTCCGAGGCCACTACGGCTGCGGTGACGCAGATGCTCATGGCCCTGAGCAAGCGGCCGACCTTCCCGATACTTCGCGATGCGCTGCCTAACATGGGCATCGACGGATCTCTCGGCTTCGTGAATCAGTTCGAATCCGATCCAAGCCTCGCGGGCGCAAAGGGACACGTCCATTCCAAGCCCGGGACCTACGCCGAAGGCACGGAACGTGGCCTGATCATCAAAGGCCAATCATTCGGCGGCTACATCGACGCCAAGAGCGGCAAGCGACTGATGTACCAGGTGGTGGTCAACAATGTTCCGGTCAAGCAACTGAACGATCTGCTGGAGATGTTCCAGGATCAGGGCACGGTGTCAGCGATTCTGTGGAGAGACAACTAGCCCCGCGCGTGTGTCGTCGGGAGATTCTGAGTTCACCGAACAAATTGTCATCACGAGCGCCGTGTTTTGGCGCGAGGGATCTGCTGTTCCGTCACGCAGCGGAAAAGCAGATCCCTCGCTTTCGCTCGTGATGACAATTTCAGAGCTAGCGTGAAATCCAATCCGGTCTCACGCTGGAATCGAAGCCAATCGAACGTGGGGGAATCCCTGCCACTGTCCGGTAGCAAGCATAACGTTGATTGCTCAAGGTCAATCATCCCTTCCCGCTTCAGGACGCATCGGCTGCCGCAGGTTCCTTTCTCCCCCGCCGCTCATTTATACTTGCGAGTTTTGTACTATCATCCGAGCAACACCTGAACACGAGGAGTACCGGTGAAGATCCTGGTCTGCATGAAGCAGGTCCCGCAGAAAGATGCCCCGCTGAAGCTCAACGAGAGCGGGACGTGGATTCGCGACGACGTTTCCTACGAAGTGAACGAGCCCGACGCCTACGCCTTGGAAGAGGCGTTGCGGCAGAAAGAAAAGCATGGCGGCGAGGTGGTGGTGATCACCAGCGGCCCGGCGCGCTCGCAGCAGGTTTTGCGCGAGGCGCTGGCCAAAGGGGCCGACCGCGCCATCCATCTCGAGGGCGACAACTTCGTCACTCTCGACGCCTTCAACACGGCTAAAGCCTTTGCTGCCGCCATCAAGGAAGAAAACTTCGACCTGATCTTTACCGGCTTGCAATCGGACGATTTCGGCTTCGCGCAGACCGGCGTGATCCTGGCCGAGCTGCTGGGCTGGCCGCACGCCACCATCATCATGCAGATCGAAAAGGGCGACAGCGGCATCCGGGTCAAGCGCGAGCTCGAGGCCGGCTTCTTCCAGTTTGTCGATATGCCGCTGCCGGCGGTGCTCACCATCCAGTCGGGCATCAACAAGCTGCGCTATGCCACGCTGATCGGCATCAAGCAGGCCAAGAACAAGCCGCTGAAGAAGGTTAGCTTCGACGAAGTGAAGTCGGCGCTCGGCGAGAACTTGCAGAAGATCGAGAAGCTCTACATTCCGCAGAAGACGAAGAAGACGGAAGTGATCGAAGGGCCGCCGGCGGAGGTGGCCAAGAAGCTGGTGGAGAAGCTGAAGAACGAAGTGCGGGTGATCTGAAGACAGCGGCCTTAGCACTTGGCATTTTGCAGCTGCTGATTGCGAAGGTTGTTCAAATATTGCGACGCATCGTGGCGGAAACGCGGCAGAGGTTTGAGGTATTTGGCTAATCGTCAAATGCTGATTGCTGACTGCTTATATGGCATCTAAATCGACTGAGCCTTATTTCCGAAAGGAGCTCTGCTCGTTATGCCAGGATACGATCGCGATCAGGTCGCCATTGATAACACGGTTGAGAATCGTCAGCTGGGCTCGATCCTGCTGACGATTGGCTGGATTTTGCTGTGGATGGATGCGCTGTTGGGCATGTTCTTCTTCCAGAGTCTGCGGAACGGCTCGTGGTTCTGGCCGATCTGGCTGGGTATCGAGGGCGTGATCGGATTCGTGCTGGTGATTATGGGCACGCGCTACCGTCACGCAGTTGGCGCGACTCGCTTGGGCCAGCGCGACATGAAGCGGACGATGCGGCAGCAGGCGAAGACCGAAGCGGAAGACAACCAGGTGGCATGAAGATAGCTGTGAGCTATGAGCTCCTGGCGACCAACGAATAGCAACCGGCGGCCGAAGTACGCGTAGGTAACGGAGGCGATGCCTTCTACCAGATGGGACTTCGCGCCAAAGGAATAAAAGCAGGCATCAAGCGCTTTGGCTGATAGCTCATAGCTGATTTCACGGAACGGACGGAAATGGCAGACACAATCCTGGTAGTAGTCGAACAACGTGAAGGCAAATTGAATCGGGTTTCGATGGAGACGCTCACTGGCGCGCAGGCAATGGCCGCCGAGACCGGTTGGACGCTGGAAGCGGCGGTCGTGGGCAGCGGCGTCGGCGACATCGCCAACGAAGTCGCCAAGACGAAGGTCGCGAAGGTCTACGACGTCGAATCGTCGAAGCTGGAGCCCTACACTCCCGACGGCTTTGTCGCGGCGCTCAAGCAGTTCGTCGAGCAGAAGCAGCCCAAGCTGGTGCTGATGCCGCACACCTATCAGGTGCGCGACTTCGCTCCCAAGCTGGCGGCCGCCTTGAATCGCGCGCTCATCAGCGACGCCGTCGGCTACAAGTACGAAGGCGGCAAGCTGCTGTTTACCCGCCAGATGTTCCAGGGCAAGTTCGCTGCGGACGTTTCCTTCGTTGGCGATCGCCCGTACTTCGCGACCTTCCAGAACGGCGCGTTCCGCGGCGACCAGGTGCAGCAGGGCGATGCGGCCGCGCCGGTCGAGACCGTGAATGTCGAAGTCGCCGACGGTGTGGTGCGCAACAAGCCGGAGGCTCCGTTCAAGGAAGCCAAGCAGGCCGTCGATCTGACGCAGGCGGAGATCATTGTCGCCGTAGGCCGCGGCATCAAGGAGCAGAAGAACATCGACATTGCCAAGCAGTTGGCGGATGCGCTGGGCGGCGAGATCGCGGCGTCGCGTCCGATCTGCGATTCCGGCTGGCTGCCGATGGACCGGCAGGTCGGATCGTCGGGACAGACGGTTGCGCCGAAGCTTTACCTGGCGCTCGGCATCAGCGGCGCGATTCAGCACGTCGTCGGAATGAAGGGCGCGCGTACCATCATCGCGATTAACAAAGATTCCGAGGCTCCGATCTTCGAGATTGCCGATATTGCGGTGGTTGGAAATCTGTTCGATATCGTGCCGCCGTTGATGGAAGAGGTGAAGAAAGCGAAGGGCGCTTAGCGCGGACGTCCATCAACTTGATGTATTAGTCTGCCGGTTCCTGAGTTTCTGCTGGTCTCTTAAAATCTTCGACACCTCCAAACAGTCTCAGGGTTCTGCTTGTGCGCATGTTGTACAACTGCCCGCTTGGTTCGCGGCACCTGTATGTTCACCGCCGAGACGACTCTGACACTGTGACATAATCACGAGTAAGCACTTAATAAGAACTCCCTTGCCTCTGGACTTGCCCTGATGATCGTTTTTCGTAAGCCGCTCCCAGGATGTCGAGCGTCCGGTCATGGAAGCCGATGTCGTCATCGTCGGCGGAGGTCCCGCCGGCATGGCTTGCGCGCTGCGGCTGTCGCAGCTCATCGACGAACACAACGCCAGCCATCCCGAGCATCCAGCTCTCCAAAGAAAATATCTACCTGCTGGAGAAGGCGCGCGATATCGGCGCACACTGTCTCTCCGGCGCGCTGCTGGATCCGCGCTCCATGCGCGAACTGCTTCCCGATTTCGAGAAGGAAGCGCCGCTCGACGCCGCCGTCGTCAAGGAAGCGGTCTACTACCTGACGCGCAACCGGCAAGTTCAAGTTTCCCATCACGCCGCCGCCCATGCGCGATCACGGCAACTACGTCATCTCCATCAACAAGTTCGTGAAGTGGCTGGGCAGCAAAGTCGAAGAAGCCGGCATCACGGTGTTCACCGGATTCGCCGGCTCCGAGCTGCTGTTCGAATCGGGACGCGTCGGCGGCGTACGCACCGACGACAAAGGCGTCGACAAGAGCGGCGAGCAGAAGAGGAACTTCGAGCCGGGCTACGATCTGAAGGCGAAGGTCGTCATTCTCGCCGAAGGCACGCGCGGCTCGCTGACCAAGCAGCTCATCGGACGCTTCCAACTCGACCGCGAACGCAATCCGCAGACCTACGGTGTCGGCGTCAAGGAACTGTGGGAGCTGCCTGCCGGGCGCATCGCTCCCGGCGAAGTCATCTACACCATGGGCTATCCGCTGACCTTCAACGAGTACGGCGGCGCCTGGATTTACGGCTCGAAGGACAACATCGTCTCGCTGGGCTTCGTGACCGGACTCGACTACCACGATCCGCGCCTCGATCCGCAGCACGTCTTGCAGGAGTTCAAGAAGCATCCCTTCGTCGCCAAGCTGCTCGAAGGCGGCAAGATGATTCGCTACGGTGCGAAGTCGCTGCCCTACGGCGGCTGGTGGGCTATCCCGCCGGTGGCCGGCGATGGCTGGATGATTCTCGGCGACTCGGCCGGCTTTCTGAATTCGCAGCGGCTGAAGGGCATTCACCTCGCCATCAAGAGCGGCATGCTCGCCGCTGAGACCGCATTCGACGCCATGGCGAAGGACGACTTCTCGCTGCCGGTGCTCGAGACATTCCAGTCGCGCGTCGAAAACAGTTGGATCAAGAACGAGCTGTGGCCGGTGCGCAACTTCCACCAGGGCTTCGAGAACGGATTCCTCTCGGGCATGTTCCACGCCGGCATTCAGCAGTTCACCGGCGGCCGCGGCCTGCAGGCGCGCTACAGCAACGACGCCGGACATCGCCGCATGGAGCACCTGCGGCGAGCTTCCGGCCGATGGCGGTCCGGAGGCAGAACATCATCGGTCCGGCCAAAGGCGATGGCAAGCTGACCTTCGACAAGCTGACCGATCTCTATCACTCGGGCACCAAGCACGAAGAAGATCAGCCGGCGCACCTGGTGATTCACGACACCACGATCTGCAACGAGCGTTGCGTGAAGGAGTTCGGCAACCCCTGCAAGAACTTCTGTCCGGCCAACGTGTACGAGATGGTGGAGGCGCAGGACACGCCGAGCGGGCTGGAGATCCACCTCAACCCGTCGAACTGCGTGCACTGCAAGACCTGCGACATCATGGACCCGTACGAGATCATCACCTGGGTTCCACCCGAGGGCGGCGGCGGCCCGAATTACGAAGGGATGTGATGCTGGGGAGCTCGGCATCAGCGAGATCACGGTAAAGGCACATCGCGGACGGGTGATGCGGAAGATGGAAGGCCGATTCTTTCGCCGCACAGGTAACGATGGCAGCCAAGCTTCCCATTGCACACGCATCTACTGCCTAACCTGCTCCGCGCGCTGCAGCGCAACAACCACCGGCAATGCGGGAATGACCACTGAAACGGACAGGGCGACAAGTGCGCTCCGGTCTGCTCGGGTTCCGATGACGAGGCTTTCCGAGGAGGAAAGCCTCGCATCCAGGAGCACCCCAAGCTTGTTGGCTAGTCGCTTGCCTCTGTCATCTGCTGCATTACCTGCTCAAGGTTGAAGCTGGCAGGTTTCTGACGCGGAGGAAATTGCTTGAAGCTGGTCAGCCACTGCCCGACAAAGGCTTGTGCCGGTGTGAGCAGATAAATCCGGTCGATGCGCCAATGCGAGTAGTCGATCGATTCCATCTCGGCCCTCTCAAAGGGATCGGCATGGAGATCGAACAGCTTAGGAACGCGCAGGGAGACGAAAGGCGTCTCCCAAACCGAAAATCCATGAGAGGGCTGCTCCAGGAACATCGCCTTCCACTTGTCGTAACGCAAGGCGGCAAGTTCGCCGTCGTCTGTCCAGTAGAGAAATTCACGACGAGGGTCGGCCTGGGTATCGCCCTTGAGATACGGCATCAGGTTGTAGCCGTCGAGATGGACTTTGAAGGTCTTATCGCCTGCCTGGTATCCGGTAAGCAGCTTCTCTTTGATGTCGGGCACGCCTGCCGCTGCTAACAGAGTGCGTCGCCCAGTCCTCATGCGCGGCCACGTCATTCACCATTGTTCCCGGCTTGATCACGCCCGGCCAGCGAATCACGAACGGTACACGATAGCCGCCTTCCCAGCTGGTGTTCTTTTCGCCGTGGAATGGGGTGGTTCCACCGTCGGGCCAGCTCATCACTTCCGCTCCGTTGTCGCTGGTGAAGATGATGATGGTGTTGTCGGCAATGCCAAGGTCATCGATCTTCTTCAGCAGCACGCCGATGTTATCGTCGAGTTGGGTCATGCCGGCGCCATAGAGGCCCTTCTCGTTCTCCATCGCCGCGTACTTCGGCGGCAGGTGCGTCCAGATGTGCATGCGGGTGGTGTTATGCCAGATAAAGAATGGCTTGCCCGCTTTCACCGCGCGATCCATGTCGTCAAGCGTGGCGGCCAGGAACTCGTCATCGGCGGTCTCCATCCGTTTCTTGGTGAGCGGGCCGGTATCTTCACACACTTGCTTGCCCCAGGGTCCGAAGCGGGCATCGGAGGGAGCGGGGTTATCGGTTGCAGTGGCTTTGCACTTGAACACGCCGCGCGGACCATACTCCGCCTTGAAGGACGGGTTGCGAGGATAGTCCACGTTTTCCGGTTCTTCCTCGGCGTTCAAGTGATAGAAGTTGCCGAAAAACTCATCGAAGCCATGCACGGTCGGCAGGAACTCGTTGCGATCGCCCAGGTGGTTCTTGCCGTTCTGAAACGTCATGTAGCCTTGCGGCTTAAGCAGCTCGGCAATTGTCGGGTCTTCTTTCTGCAGCCCGAGCTTCGAGCCCGGCAGGCCAACCTTGAGCAGACCGGTACGAATCGGGCTCTGTCCGGTGATGAAGGCCGCGCGTCCCGCCGTGCAGCTCTGCTGTGCGTAGTAATCGGTGAAAATCGCGCCGTCATGAGCGATGCGATCGATGTTGGGCGTCTTGTAGCCCATCATGCCCAGGTTATACGCACTGATGTTGAAGTAACCCACGTCGTCGCCGAAGATCACCAGAATGTTGGGCTTCTTGGTCTGCTGTGCGTTACCGAACGTGGGATTCAGGAATAAACAGAAACCCAGAATCAGAGCTGCTGCGAGCTTTCGGGTGGTCATTTCATTCTCCATGTCGACGAGGTGTCTGCCGGTACTATTCGGATTGTCCGGGGCCTATTTGCTTTTTGCTCCGAAGATAAATCCCAGTCCGGTTGTGAACAGAATGTCGTTGTTCTTATTGCCCAGAACAGGCTGGCTGTTGTAGCGATCGTTGAAGAGAAGATTAGCGGTCATCCAGCCGTTCAACTTGGTCGCGATACCGAAATTGCCCGTGATCCGGTAATTGCTCGTTTCGTTCAACGAGGGCAGGTAATACAGGTTTTGCATGATGGTGGTGCGGGCGCCAAGCTTGTAGGTAAATTCGTCACCCAGCGTCGCGGTGAAGAGGTTGCGAGTCAGCCCGTCTGGAGTCGAGTACGACTCACGCGTATAACCCAGACCCGCCAGCAGGTCGAGAGTTGTCTTATCGGTTGCGATGGCATGGAAACCGAAGCCGCCCCCTGGCATAATGCGATAGTTCAAGTTCTGCAATTCGTCATAGCCACCGGCAAACGCACCATAGACGAACACGCGCTTGGTCAGATTGCGGTCGTAACGAACCAGCCCCTGGAAGGAGTTCGCTGTTGTAGTGCTGGTGCTGCCGTCCGTGGTGTAGATGGAAGCTGCGTCGATAACCCACTGGTCATTCGTGGTTTTGCGAGTGGCGTCGAAGCCCAGCGCAATGTTGGTAGTGTCGCTGTTGCCGCGCGCCAGAGCCAGACCGAAGTTGCCGCCTCCGGCCCAACCTTCGAGAGGACCGGGGTGCAGTGACTTTTCATAGGCGGCCTGGTCGGCGGGTGAGCGCATCACCGCGACCTCTGATTTCTGCACCGTCTGCTGGCCTTGGTCCGTCGTTACAACATAGTCGGCGCCCCGGTTTTTCACCGTGCCAGTAAGGGTTTGCTGATTCGACTTGGTGACCACCAGCGGCTGGTCAGAGGTAAACTGATCGACGGCATCCCACGCGATTGTGATGTCGCCGGCATAGGTAGTTTTAAGCACTAGTGTCTTGCCATCCATGCTGACGATGGTCCCGGAAAGATGGTCGCCATTTTTTAAAGCAACCTGCTCGGCATTTACGATCGCGCCAGCAGAGAGCAATAGGATCAGTACAGATGTCGTAAGCTTCAGCACAAAAGTCTCTCCTCTAGAGGTTGCAGAGCGCCCGAGTGGTAACCCTCTTCGCATTTCGTGTTCAAGAGTCGGTGCGAAGAAAATCGGGATCTTCGGTTAGATAGTCCACCAGCGCTGCGGCGATTCGTTCGCGGGGACATACCGCACTTTGTTGCCACAGCGCGAACAGAGCGGCAAGGACTGTCCCGCCAGCACAATCGCGAGATGCGGCTTGCGGTGTCCGTCGTGACGGATCCAGAAGACCGAATTGCACTGGATCGTCCGGTACGGAGCCAGAACGAGTTGTTCGTTATCGTGATCCATTCGCCAATCCAATGGTTAAATCGCCACGCTCCGGCTGCTGACTAAGCCGAAAGCGTGGCGCTCTGTCTTACGCCGGACGGCCCGCTGCGGCAGCACCAGCAGCCGCGGTGCGAACCATGTAGTGCTGTTCGGGAACCGCAAATCCCGCAGTTGTGAACGAATCTTTGATCAAGGCATTGGTGTCGAAATACACCTGCCAGTAATGCGCGTTATTGCAGAACGGGCGGACTGCAAGAACGGGTCCAGCAAGGGTGAAGGTCAGGATCTCGACACAGGGTGCAGGATCGGGCAGCACATTGGGAATCTTCAGCAGCCCGGCCCTGAGGAGGGCCATCGCCTGGTGCGGATCGACGCCGTGCGACAGTTGAGCTTGCAGATCGACGCGGCGATATGCGTTGTGCGAATAATTCTGAATGACGTCGCCCAGGATTTTGCCATTGCCGACAATGTTGCGAATGTTGTCGAGCGTGTTAATGGAGGTGACAAACAGTCCAACTTCTTCCACCGTGCCCATGATTCCGCCGGCGGTGACGAAGTCTCCCACCTTGAAGGGCTGCAAAATAATGATGAACACGCCGGCCGCGAAATTTCCCAGCAGCCCGCTCCAGGCCATGCCGATGGCGACGCCGGCAGCCGCAAGCAGTGCGGCGAAGCTGGTCGTTTCGACTCCGAAGAAGCCCAGGATAGCTACCACCAGCACAATGTTGAGGATGGCGGCAACGGTGTTGTTGATATAGCGAATCAGCGTAGGATCGATCTTCTGCTTCGCCATCGCGCCGCCAATGATTCTGATTGACAGGCCGATCAGCCAACGTCCGACGATCCATAGAACGATTGCTTCCAGAACCTTGATGCCAAGGGCTATCAGCAATCCGTATCCCTGCTGTGCCAAAGTGCTCATATGGTTGAAGTCCATACTCACTCTCCTTCCAAGTTAGGCCGCAAAATGCGCAGCCGCAGATTTGGTTTTCCCGGCTTACGCCGGTCAGTTCGCTTTCTTCTGTTTCCAATCGACGGTCGCGGTGTGCAGCACGAGGTGGCTGTAGCCAGACAGCACCGGCGCTGCGGATTTCCAATCTGGAATGAACGCAAAAATCGCCGAATTGCCAGCCTGCAACACGGATGCAACGTCCCTCACGAAATCCGGGTCGAGCGAGCAGTCCTTCAACCAGCTGCTGGCGGCGGAATTTACTCCTCGATACTCCAGGTTCGCTTCCGGAGTGCTCGAAGTCGGAGCGTGGGGGAGCGGAACGACAGCGCTGAGCAGCGCCTTCCATCGCATCACGTTCTCAGTGCCGCTCGTGGGATCGAGCATGTGGCTATGAACCATCCTCAGCCGGCCGTCCAACTCGACTTCGACCACGATGGCGTCTTGCAGGTCTGTCGTCCAGGAGAATTCCAGCCTCTGCAATTGCGGTAATACTTCCAGGGCGCGATGCTTGTCTCCGAAGCCCATGACGATTAACTCATTCACCTTCAAACCTCGCTGCCAGTCGTGCATTGGCCGAAGTATCCCGCCGAGTGCGCGATCAAAATCCGGTACATGGATTACTGCGCATCAACCGCCGCGCAATGCTTGGCTACTATCGTTGCAATTTGTGGAAGGCACTACGCTCAATTTGAATCGCGATGACGCATTCGGACAAAGATAGGGATTTGCGGCGACTGAATGAATCCGGAAAACTACGTGGTTAAGGTCCGGAAACTACCTGCTCCCGGGCAGGCTACGACGAAAGTGGCGCGCGCAAAATCGCGGAAAAGGAACACATTCGTTGCGGCGCCTTATGGGAGCGCATAGAATTTCTGAATCTTCTACTTACACGGGTACGGCAATAGATGAGGATGCGCCCCGGCATGGGACGAGCAGCGGCAGCCTTCCTGTTTGCGTTGGCTGTCACAGCTACGACGCTGGGCCAGGCGACTGCTCCCAAACGAATCCTATTGATCCACCAGAATGAGGAATACTCTCCCGCTGCATTGGAGTTGCAGAAGGGGCTGCTGGATCGATTGCGAATCGCTCTTGGCCCAGAGACCGAGTTCTTTGGAGAGCAACTCGAAGCAACCCGCCTCCCGGAAAATGAAGCGGCGGCACTCGCGTGGGTCCGCGCGCGCTATGCCGGGCGCGGTATTGATGTCGTCATCTTTCTCGGTTCCGTCCCCGTGGACGTTTTGCCGGGCGTGCCGACCGTTTATGCCGGGCATACTCCGTTCAAGCTTCCGGCCGACGCAGCCAGTCACAAAGGTAAGGTAACAGTCTGGTTCAAAGTCGACGTCAGGAAAACTCTTTCCGTAGCCCGGCAGTTGCAGCCCAACGCCAGGAAGATCCTGGTTATCGCCGGGGCCGGATACGCGGATCAAATCCTTCTGGAAGAGCTTCGCGATCAGCTGAAAGAATCGGAGCTGCCGGTGGAGTTTCTGGCGGATGCCGGTTTGCAGGAGCTCAAGAGCCGCGTCCATAGCTTGTCGCGCGACACCATCGTATTGCCGATCTCCTACACTCGCGATCCGGAAGGAAACATCTACTACACCCGCGATGTAGTGGCGGCGCTGTCTGAGGTATCCACCGCCCCCATGTACTCCATGGCCGATACCACGATTGGAGCGGGAACGATTGGCGGCTATGTCGTCGACTTCGAGAAGATGGGAGCGGTAATCGCGAACGTAGTGGTGAAGACACTGGGGGGCCGGACAGCAGGTGAAATTTCGGTCTCGCCGGAAAGCGCCGCGGCTTACGTCTTCGATTGGCGGCAGTTGCGGCATTGGGGATTCTCCGAAAAGGATCTTCCCCCAGGAAGCCTGCTTCTGTTCAGGACGACCAGCGTATGGGAGCAGTATCGCTGGCGCATCCTTGGAATGATCGCGCTGGTAATGGCGCAGTTCTTTCTGATTCTAGGATTGCTGGTTCTGCAAAGGAAGCGTGCGCGGGCTGAAGCGGCATTGCGCGACATGACTGGATTATTGCTGGAGTCCCAGGACGACGAGCGTCGCCGCATTGCCCGCGATCTTCACGACGGCACCGGTCAGCATCTTTCTGGAATGGCACTCGGCATCGGACAGGTGCTGGCCGACTTCCCTCCCGGACACGAGCGGCTTCGGCAGTTGCTGCAGGACTCGCACGTGGCCAGCCGCCAGGCTTTGGAAGAAGTGCGGACAGTTTCCTACGTTCTTCATCCGCCTATCCTGGATGGTCTTGGCCTGGTGGCGGCCCTGCGCTGGTACTTCGACGGACTACAGAAAAGGACGCCGCTGCGGGTGCATTTCGAGGCGGCGGCCGATCTTGGATCGCTCTCTCCGGAGATCGAGCGTGCTCTGTTCCGCATTGCGCAGGAGAGCATCAACAACGCGCTGCGACATTCCGGGGCAAGCACGGTGACGGTTAAGCTTGCGAATCGCGGCAGGATGGTGTTGCTCGAGATTCGAGATAACGGCGCGGGCTTGCGGCCCGAACAATTGATTGCGCTGGATGGAGCGGCCTCCCTGGGAGTAGGGATCGCCGGCATGCGCGAGCGGGTGCGCCAGTTGAAGGGTACGTTCAAAATCAGCTCGATCGCAGGTGGTACACAGGTAGAAGTTTCCGTGCCGATCGACCAGGAGCAGTATGTTGCGCATTCTGTTGGCCGATGATCACGAGCTGACCCGATCCGGGCTCCGCTATCTGCTGGAGAAGCACGAGGGCTGGAGCGTTTGCGGCGAAGCTTCCAACGGCAGAATGGCTGTGGAACTGGCTGAGAGCCTTCGTCCCGACTTCGCCATTCTGGACATGAGTATGCCGGAGTTGAATGGGCTGGAGGCGACACTTCAGATCCTGAAGAAACAGCCGCAGCTCAATATCCTGATATTCACCATGCATGAGACGGAGAGGATCATTGTCGATGTGCTCGAAGCAGGGGCTCGCGGCGTAGTTTTGAAGTCCGATATGGGTGAGAACATCGTCGCAGCGGTTGAGAGTATTTCCAAAGGACGGCGTTTTTTTACTTCGCGTGTCGCCGAAACAGTCGTAGAGGCGTATTTGTCGAAGCGGGCTCCGTCTGAAACGTCCGACGCGCCGAGTCAGGGAGCTTTAACTGCGCGCGAAAGAGAAGTTGTGCAGCTTCTGGCCGAAGGCAAGAGCAATAAAGAAGTAGCGGATAGCCTTGGGATTTCGACGCGCACCGCCGAGGGACACCGTAGTGAAATCATGCGCAAGCTCAAGTTACATTCATTGGCCGAGCTAATCCGCTTCGCGATTCGCAACGGAATTGTTCATGTGTAGCAAGTCAGTATGACTCGCTTGGCCGCGGTCAGCCGCACCGAGTGTCCCAGTAAGTTGAAAAACTATCGGCTATCGTTGCTGGGCCCTAACGCGATCTTTACCTTTTCAAAACGCCTTTGTTTTCACTGGGCACATTCGTGCGATTGACAAGCCGTTTCGAAAGCGTGATAGTGACGACACTACACCAGTACTCCCTGCCGTATGTCGCTCCCGATCAGGGTGCGTTTGAAGCCACTCGTCATGCCGAAGATGCCGGCCCGGCAGATTCCGGGTTGCCGGTCCGTAGTACAGTCGCATGAGCAATTGCCACGACTCATGTTCAACCTGAGGCGAGAGGTTGAAGGCTTTGCCGCAAACGATACCGAGTCCCGAAGAACTGCGCGCGATCTTTTGCCGGTTGGGCTTTGTCACCACCTGCGAGCGCATGACGCCTGTCCTGCAGTGTGCCTACAAGGCAGGCCAGGTAAGCGACACCACCGTACTTCTACAGGGCGAGACCGGAACGGGTAAACAGGTGCTGGCCCGCGCCATCCATAGCCTTGACCAGAAGCGTGGAAGGTTTGCCTTTGTCACCGTGCATTGTGGAACAGTTGCCGAGAGCCTGGCGGAAAGCGAACTGTTCGGCCATCGCAAGGGCGCCTTCTCAGGAGCGGCAGCCACCCGCGGCGGATTGTTCCAGGCCGCCCACAAAGGCACTCTCTTCCTCGACGACATCAACGATTTGCCACTGAATCTACAGCCGAAGCTGCTGGACGCGCTACAACGCGGCATCATCCGCCCAGTTGGTGCGGACCAGGAGACCCGAATCGATGTTCGGGTGATCGCTGCCGCTAACCGGCCGCTCGAATCGATGGTGGAGGCCGGCACCTTTCGTTCCGACTTATTCCATCGCCTGAATGTCATCCAGTTGCGCCTCCCGCCGCTGCGCGACCGCGGTGAAGACTTCGCCGCCCTCATCCTGGAATTTGTCCGGCGCCATGCGAATCTCCATGAGGGCATCGCTTCGCTGGAGCCTGAACTGGTGGAGCATCTGCAAAGCATTCCCTTCGAGGGCAACGTCAGGGAGCTGGAGAATGCCGTACAACGCATGCTCTTCCACAAGACTGATGGCGATTCTTTGACCCGCACCGATTGGTTTCGCCAGCGTACAGACTCGTCCGACGAACTCCCGCACCAGGATGACATTCTGCAAGCTGCCAACCTCTTATGGTTGGTCGTGCTGAAGAAGGCGGTTCCCTTCCCCGAGTTGTTGCGGCTGGTGGAAAGCCGGTTACTGGAGAAGGCGCTACAGATCAAAGGCAAGACCCGGCGTGAGATCGCCGAGATGCTGCACACCAGTGAGAGAACGCTCTATCACAAGATGAGCTCCCGCCGGCACTCCGATGGGACGATCCGCGACGTCGCCAGTTAAATCCAACGGCAATTTCCTCGCTGCGGGCGGTTGATGCCTCGCGAAACTTTCTCGCCCGCGACCTGCCGCATGTGCGCAGGTTTGAATTTCTGCTCTCTCACGGCGATTCCTTTCCGATGGCCGTGCGGTGGACTGCCTTTTCTTGCAGAACGGTACGCCAAATCCGGCAGGCCGCAAGGCGTTTCGCCTTAGAGAGCGGCCGGCTGTCATCCAGTACATTGCACGGAGGCGTGCGAAGATTTGTAAGCGAACATTGATCCGCGTGGCAGATTTGGGACTGCCACTTCTTGCCGAAGCCGCTCTGAAAGCGACGCGATCCTGTTCGTTCAATTCAGCACGCGCTTGATGGCAAGCCCCTGATTCCTTTCGCTGAACTGCCAACGCTCTTCCCATTTCAATCAGCCACGCTGGCGTGGAACGCCGATTGCGACACAAGTGGTCAGAGCCATCGCAGATGGATAACGCTGACACCGCGCAGATCGGCGACAGGGTGAGCTTTCGGATCTCCGAAATCTTTCTGCCCGATCCCTCCGAGGTGCTGGCGAAGCTGACACCCGAGGTTGAAGCCAACGGCGTCATCGAGGAGTTCTCCGATTCCGGAGACCGGCCGCGGGCGTATGCGGTGGTTCGCATGACAGAACATCAGTCGGTGCTGCTTCCCGTGGGTGCTCTTCATGTTGTGAATCAGAAGTGACTCGTCCTGGCCGCAAGGTCTGACGAGCACTCAATGCGACGGAAGTTACAGCTTGAGGAGGACAAAGCATGCCCCCAACTTTTACTTATCCCGGCGTATACATCGAGGAACTATCCAGTGGTGTGCACACCATCACCGGGGTTGCGACCTCAGTTGCAGCTTTCGTGGGCTGGGCGCCGAAAGGAATCACCAATAAAGCCACGCTGGTACAGAGTTGGTCCGATTTCGCACGCCAGTTCGGCGGCCTGAGCTCCGGCAGTTACCTGGGCTATGCGGTGAACCAGTTCTTCGGCAACGGTGGACAGCAGGCCTACATTGTGCGGCTGGTGTGGACCGATGCGGATACGGCCACCAACACCGTGGGAGGGACGCTGGTGCTGTTCGCCACCAGTCCGGGAGGTTGGGGCAATGATGTCCAGGTGAGCGTGACCCGGCAGACCGCCGATCCTACGCGCTTCATGGTTCAGGTCTCGAGCAAGTCGACCGGGCAGGTACTGGAGAGCTTCCCGAATCTCTCGGTAACCAGCTCCGATTCGCAGTACGCGGTCACGGTGATCGATGCCGAGTCCGACTACATCAGCTTTATCGATCCAGCTACGCAAATCGCTGGAGTCCCGGCCAGCACTCCCACCAATACGGCGCCGGTACAGCTCGCAGGCGGACTGGACGGAACCGTGCTGCAGCCGAACGACGGTAATTTTGAGACGGCGCTGACAGGCGATCCCGCGGCCGGCGTTTTCCTGCTGGATCGCGTCGACATTTTCAATCTGCTGTGCGTGCCGGGCGAAACGGACGCTCCTACCATCGCGGCCTTGCAGAAGTACTGTCACGACAAGCGCGCTTTCTACATTGTGGACGCGCCGCAGACCGCGAAGACGGCAGCCCTCAACACCTCCGGGCCCGTCGGCAGCACACCCGGCAGCATCACCGGCCCGAACTCGATTAACTCTGCCTACTACTTCCCCTGGGTGCAGGCTCCGGATCAACTGGCCGGAAATCGCGCCGCCCTCTTTCCTCCCTGCGGCTTCGTCGCGGGAATTTACGCGGCCACGGATTCCAGCCGCGGCGTGTGGAAAGCACCGGCAGGAATCGATGCAGGGTTAACCGGTATTTCGGGGTTGCAGTATGTACTCACCGACGGAGAGAACGGAGAACTCAATCCGCAGGCGATCAATTGTCTCCGCCAGTTCAAGGTCTATGGAGATGTGGTTTGGGGCGCACGCACGTTGCAAGGCAACGACCAGGCTGGCTCGCAGTGGAAGTACGTTCCGATTCGGCGGCTGGCGCTGTTTCTCGAATCCAGCCTGTACGACGGCACGCAGTGGGTGGTCTTCGAGCCGAATGACGAGCGCCTATGGAGCCAGATCCGTCTCAATGTGGGCGCCTTCATGCAGGGACTATTTCTGCAGGGCGCTTTCCAGGGCACCACACCGCAACAGGCTTATTTCGTAAAGTGCGACGCCGAGAACAATCCCCAGTCCAGCATCGATCTGGGCGTGGTGAATATTCTCGTCGGCTTCGCTCCGCTCTATCCGGCGGAGTTCGTTGTCATTCAGATCCAGCAGATGGCCGGTCAGCTGCAAGCTTAAGGAGGCAATTGTATGGCGCAACCTTTTCCCGTCAATCCGAAGCGCCTCGATCCGTACAAGAACTTCAAGTTCCGTTTGAAGTGGGATGGAAAGTACGTGTATGGAGGCAGCAAGGTCACCGGATTGAAGCGCACCACCGAGGTCGTGGAGCACCGCTCGGGCGGTGATCCCTCGACCTCGCACAAATCGCCCGGGCGCACGAAATACGAGGCCATCACGCTAGAGCGCGGCTTGACCCAGGACCTGGCGTTTCACGACTGGGCAGGCAAGGTCTGGAACTATGGCTCCGGGCTGGGTTCGGAGGTATCGCTGGCGGATTTCCGCAAAGACATTTACCTCGAGTTCTACAACGAGGCCGGGCAGCTGGTCATTGCCTACAAGATCTATCGCTGCTGGGTTTCGGAATACCAGGCCATGCCAGACCTCGACGCGAACGCGAATGCGATCGCGATCGAGCACATCAAGCTGGAAAACGAAGGCTTCGAACGGGATACCAGCGTGACCGAGCCGCAAGAGCCTACGTTGAGCACCGTGGCCACCTAACATGACGAGCTTCTCCACTTCCGACATTCTGGAAATGTGGGAGAGGGGCGTTCGCTTGCATCCGCTGGATCGGGACCTACTGGTCTTGAGCGTGGCGCTGTCGCAATCCCACGACGATCTCGCCGGCTGGCCGCTGGGCCGTCGCAACCGGGCCCTGTTGCAGATGCACGCCTCGTGCTTCGGCAAGCGGCTGCAAGGCTGGTGTGCCTGTCCCGGGTGCGAAGAGAAAGTCGAATTCGATTTGGACGCGCACGTTCTGATTGCAGCTCAGCCCGAAGCCTTGGAGTTGGAAACGGTAGCTGTCGGAGTGGAGCGCTTCCGTCTTCCGACAAGTCGTGATGTGGCGCAGGCAATCGCTGCCGGAGACGGCGACTCTCCGGCACTGCGCCTGATCGACCGCTGCCGTGTGGGCGGAACGGATTCTCCCGTATTCTCCGCCGAATCCTTAGAGGAGATCGAAGAGGCGCTCGCCTCCGCAGACCCGATGGCTGAGGTTCGCATTGCGCTCGCTTGTCCGTCGTGCATGCGGCAATGGGAGGACACCCTCGACATCGGCAGTTTCGTGTGGGCCGAAATTGAGATTCGGGCTCGCCGGCTGCTCTGGGAGGTCCACTCGCTGGCATCGGCCTACGGCTGGAGTGAGGCCGAGACGCTGGCACTAACCCAGCCGCGTCGCGCGATGTACCTGGAGATGGTGGGAGGAGCATGAGCGGCTATCTGCAACGCCTGATACGGACGGCAGCACGTCCCAGTGAGTCGATTCGTCCCTGGTGCGGGTCCGTGTTCGACGCTTCGCGGCAGCCGGCGGAGCCTCGCGCGCATGCGGAATCAGAAGCATCGACTCCTATGGCATCGCACGCGGCGAACTCGCAGCGGATAACGGCGGCAACTCATTCTGATCATCCTCAGCCCGCCTCATCGCGAGCTGAACGAGTGTCAGATCGAGTAACTTTCCATGACTTTCATTCCGAGCAACCCGACCACATGCAGTCACGCATAGCCGAGCGCCGGGAGTTCAAGGCGCTTCTGCCCCAAACCGACGAGGAGCCGTCGCGGATTGGAGTGGAGACACTTCCGAGAGTATCGCGGCGTGATGCCTCAGCCCGCGACATGATGTCGAGCCACGCCGACGATCACGCGCTCAGTGTGACCGGACCCGCGCGCGGAAATGTCTCTACCTTCCCCGCAGGAGTTGTACGTGCGGCGCAGAAGACGGAGGCGCCGCCCTCTCGTCAATCAGTAACGGCCATGCGACAGGAGCAAGAGATTCAAATCCATATCGGGCGCATCGAGATCACGGCCGTGCAGCCGCCTGCGCCCACGCCCGCGAAACCACGATTGAAGGAAGTCAGCCTGGATGCTTACTTGAGACGCGGCGAGGGCAAGAGTCGATGAGCAGCGCCCTTGCCATTGCCGGTGTCAGCGCGGTCTTGCAGTTCTATCTGACCAATCTGTACAACCCGCTCAGTGCGCTGTTCGGCGGAACGGTTTCCGTCTCTGCCAAAGCGCCGGACATTGTGCAGGAGTCCTTCACTTCCGGCTCCGCCGAAAATCAGATCAATTTATTTCTCCACCAGGTCAGCCACAACCAGAAATGGCGTAACGAGTTTCTGCCTTCGGTCGACGTCGACGGTATGACCCGGCTGGCCAACCCCCCGTTGGCGCTCGATCTGCATTACCTGCTCACGGCCTATGGTTCACAAGATTGGCAGGCCGAGGCGCTGCTGGGTTACGCGCTGCTGATGCTGCACGAAAACCCCGTACTGACGCGAAACGACATCAGTAATGCGATCAGTAAACTCCCGATTAACGATCCCGGCAATCCGCTTTCGACACCATTAGGTTCAGCTGGGCTCGCCGATCAGATTGAGTTGCTCAAGATCACACCGGCTACTCTCGGGCGCGAGGAGATGGCATGGTTGTGGACCGCACTAAAGGCCGACTATCGTCCGACGTTCCCGTTCCAGGTATCGGTAGTCCTGCTGGAGTCGCAACATCCGGCGGTGTCTGCGTTGCCGGTCCTGACGCGCGCCATCACCGTGCAACCGAATCTGATCCCGCCATTCCCCAGCGTGACCGCTGTGCTTCCGCCAAATGGGCAGCCTGCGGCCTGTCTGGATGACATCGTGACCGTTCAAGGCAGTAATCTCAGCGCGGCCAGCGGAGTCCTGCTGGTCAATTCGCTACGCGGAATCCGGCAGACGATTGCGCCGACGGCTCCGCCCACGAACAATTCGCTGCAGTTCAAGCCACCGAACTTGAACGCACCCGGCGAACTGGCTGCCGGAATCTATGACCTCTCGGCCCAAGTGCCGTCGCCGCCGGACACCTTAAGCACGAACAGCCTGCCGTTCGCGATTGCGCCCAATATCAGTACCTGGGCGCCGGGCGTTCTGGCTTCCGGCAATATTCAGGTGACGGTTCCGTGTACGCCGTTCCTGAGACCAGGTCAGCAGGTCACGCTGTTGATCGGCAATCAGCAAGCAGCGGCTGATCCTTTCACCGTAGCCACGAATTCGCCTTCCTTCACCTATCCCGATCTCCAACCGACTGACGGACTGGTTCCGGCGAGGTTGCGCGTCGATGGAATCGACAGCCCGATCATCGACATGACGTCATCACCACCGAAATTCTCCGGCCCCATGGTGCAGGTAACGTGATGCCGAGACCGGAATTCAATTCGTCTGCTTCCTGGGTCGAACTGAACCAGAGTTACCTGGTTGCTGAATTTGCAGCTCTGCGGCATCACTTGTCGCCGGGCCTGGAAGATACGCCGCAGAATGCGAGCCGAGTTGGAGATGAATGCGGCTAATGTGCGTGCACGCATGGCGTCACCACCTGCCATCGATCTGCTCTCGCAAATGTTTGGCCTCTCGACATTTGAGCGACAGCTTCTGCTGTTCTGCGCCGGCGTGGAAATGGATTCCAGCTTTGCCGAACATTGTGCCCAAGCGCAAGGCCATCCGCAAAAGACTTACGTCACGTTTGGTTTGGCAATGGCCAGTTTCACCGATCCGGATTGGAGCGCACTCACGCCGGCCCGGCCTCTGCGGCGTTATCGCATGCTGGAGCTTCAGCCGGGAAATGCTCTTACTTCTGCACCGCTGCGTATCGATGAACGCATCCTGCACTACCTCGCCGGAGTCAACGCTCTCGACCAGCGGCTGGAGTCACTCATGCGCCTTAGTGCGTATCCGGAGTGGATTGCCGGGGCGCATCGCGACACCGCCATGCGCGCGGCGAACCTGTTGCAGAGTTATGTGCGATTTTCGCCGGTGATCCACCTGTGCGGGGACGATGCACTGGGGCAGGAGGACATCGCTGCCTTCACCTCGAACGAGATAGGTCGCCAGCTGTTCGTCGCCAAGGCCGATGAGCTACCTGCCATCGGCGCGGACCTCGATCAATTCGCTTTGCTGTGGGAGCGGGAGTCCGAGCTGCTTTCGGCAGCCCTGCTCATTCAAGGCGGCTCGTCCGGCCTGTCTTCGTCTGCCCATCATCTGATTGAACGGCTTCCGGGAATCGTGTTTCTTGCCAGCCGGGAGCCGCTCCGCTTGAACTGCACCTTCCTCAGGCTCGACGCTAACAAGCCTGGTCCGGTGGAACAAAAGCAGCTTTGGAGCACCGCCCTGGGCAAGGCTGCTGCCAATCTTAATGGCACGCTCGACGATCTGGCGGAACAGTTCCGCCTTAGCGCGCGAATGATCACGTCGACCGGCCGGCTTATGGCCGCACAAAGTGAGCCACCTGAACCGCAGGAGGTGTGGAGTGCGTGTCAATCGATGGCGCGCCCCAAGCTGGACGATCTGGCGCAGCGGGTCGCGTCCTTGGCTACCTGGGACGACCTGGTGCTTCCCGAATTACAGAAGCAGACGCTTCGTCAATTAGCTGCGCAGGTTCGCCATCGCATGAAGGTTTATGAGACCTGGGGCTTTGCGGCGAAGGGCCGTCGTGGACTAGGCGTAAACGCGCTGTTCACCGGCGTGAGTGGAACTGGCAAGACCATGGCGGCCGAGGTGCTTGCCCGTGAACTCAACCTGGATCTCTATCGCATAGATCTGTCCGCGGTCGTCAGCAAGTACATTGGCGAAACCGAAAAGAACCTCAAGCAGGTGTTCGACGCGGCGGAAGAGGGTGGCGTGCTTCTGCTGTTCGATGAAGCCGACGCGCTCTTCGGCAAACGCAGCGAGGTGCGGGACAGTCACGACCGTTACGCCAACATTGAAGTCGGCTACCTGCTGCAGCGAATGGAGGCCTATCAGGGTCTCGCCATCCTGACGACGAATCTGAAGTCGTCGATGGACACGGCCTTTCAGCGCCGGCTGCGCTTCACCGTGCATTTCCCGTTCCCCGATGCCTCGCAACGCGAAGCTATCTGGAAGAAAGTTTTTCCGGAAGTCACACCCACCCAGGACCTCGATCACAGGAAGCTCTCGCAACTGAATGTGACCGGCGGACATATCCGCAACATCGCGTTGAACGCGGCTTTCCTGGCTGCCGAGGCAGGCACTGCGGTCGGCATGGCGAATCTGGTGAGTGCCGCCAAATTAGAAGCACAGAAGATCGAGCGCCCGCTTTCGGACGCTGAAATTCGGGGGTGGGTATGAGCCGCATCCGGCTGGAGATCGATCGTCTGGTGCTGAACGGTTTTTCGCCGCAGGCCGCTAAAGCTCTGACCGTCGCGCTGCAATCGCAGTTGTCGCAAATGCTGGCCGAACAGTCGAGTCAGCCAGAGTGGGCGCAGTCGCGTCGCACTCCGGTGTTGAAGCTGGGGCGGATGCCTATGGAGACCGGAACGGCAGGAGCCGGCAAACTCGGACGGCAAGTTGCCCAAGCGGTAGCACGAGGGCTGAAGCCATGAGCAAGGCAACCTTCTCAGGCAAAGGGAAAGAAACGTCAGCCAATCCCAAGGCGGCGGCGAACCCAGCTTCCAGCGGACTGCGCATTGGCGCGACCAATGACGCTTACGAGCGAGAGGCCGACCGCGTGGCGGAAGCTATCACCAGCGAACATGGGCCCTCGTGGTCGATCTCGAAGGTGAAGTTTGGCAGTGTGCAACGCAAGTGCGCGTGCGGAGGTTCAGGTGGCCCTGACGGCGAGTGTGAGGAATGCAAGCGCAAACGGGAAGGGACTACGCTGCAACGCAAGGCCACAGCGGAAGCCGAGCCCGGCATCGCACCGCCCAGCGTGCATGAGGTGTTGCGCTCTCCCGGCCGACCGTTGGATCGAGCGACGCGCGACTTTTTTGAGCCTCGATTCGGATATGACCTCGGGCACGTGCGGATTCATGCCGATGCACAGGGTCAGGCGTCAGCGGGGGCGGTCCATGCAGAGGCTTACACGGTTGGGTCCGACGTAGCGTTTGCCGGCGGCAAATACGCGCCTCAAACAACGCAGGGGCGGCGACTACTGGCGCATGAGTTGACCCACGTGGTTCAGCAACGGAGCAGCACGCCGCACGTACAACGCCAGCCACAAACGCCGCAGTCCGGCACCGGACTTGATCCCGACGATCAGAAAATCGTCGATGCCGCCCAACGTGAGGCCTCGCACTTCAAGTGCGATGTTGGCCCCGTTTTATGGGGCATCATCCACAAGCATTTCCCCGATGCTGGGCGCAAGTTGGCCGGCACCGGCTGTGAGATCGCTTTGCCCGGCCTACGGACAGAGTTCTCGCCCATCGATGCCAAGGATCCAAAGATCAAGCGCAGCGTGCCTATGCTCTATGCCGGAAAGGCATTCATCGAGACGACGGATGCGGCACGGCTCAAGGACCGCGTGGCGGATGTGCAGAAGCAGATCGAGGACATCGATGATTGGCGTGTCGCCAACTTCCTTATCGATGAAAACGATTTATCCAATCCCCGAGTAACTGGACAACTCCGGTCTATGTCGCCCAGTCAGCTCGTCGACTACAAACAAAAAAACAAGAACTCCGAAGTGCAGCGTTATACCGAGAACCTATTGACGTTCACCACACCAACGCAACCCGGTTCGGCGGTCGATCCGCTTTCCAACGAAATGACCATGTCGATTAACGGCGTCAATGTAGTGATTAAACCGGACGACCGTCAGGTGGCAAGTGTTACGGGCGGCGACACGTCGGCCACGCTGATTCTGGATCCACCGACGATTCCTGCTTTCAACTGGGACGCCGCCGGGAAGGTGAAAGATTTTCCGGGCTACACGCCAACCGTGAAGGTGGAGATTCTCACTCGCTACGGAGTCGGCGCGGCGCCCGAGAACACGTCAGGATATGGGCGAGGTACCACAAGCGAAGACGTCCACAACAAGGCGACGGCCTTGCGCTTTCATGAGGGCTCGCACGGCGAGGACTATATCAAGTTCGTTCGCGAAAACAAGGTGCCGGTTTTTACTGGAACTAATGGCATCCCGAAAGACGACTTCCAGCAGGCCGCGAAAGATTTCGTGGATGCTCTAGCTGCATGGCGCGCCAATATCGACAAGACTTCGAAGGCGCGTACCGACTGCGTGGGCACGACTATCGATCAGTTCCATAAAGGAGAGAAGGGCTACAAGAACATTTGTCCCTGATGCGGGGTCTCGCGAAGACTCTTCTACTTGCTGCAAAAACGAAGGCTACGAACAATGCGGATCGCTGAGCTATGAGCACTTCTCCACTTTCGCCGCGTCTGGTCAAAGGTGGCATCGTCACCCTGGACCCGGACACGTCTGCCGTGCAGAGCGTGATCGCGCTGCAGTACAACCCGGATTCGCTGAGCCGGACGCTGCAGATCCAGGCCGTGCAGGGCGCGCAGGACGGTACCCGTGTCGATGCACTGCGACTGCGTGGGCCGGCCATCGAGACCATCAAACTCGACGCCGAGCTGGACGCCACCGATCAACTGGAATTCCCCAACCAATTCCCTACGGCGGTGCAACTGGGCTTGCAGCCGCAGCTGGCGCAGCTCGAGATGCTGGTCAATCCCACAGTCGAGAGCCTGATCGCTGACGACAACATGGCCAACGCAGGCACGCTGGAGATCATTCCGCTGCAGCAGCCGCTGACGCTTTTCGTCTGGAGCAAGAGCCGCGTAGTTCCGGTTCGGCTGACCGACTTCTCGATTACCGAGGAAGCCTTCGATCCCAACCTGAACCCGATTCGCGCCAAGGTGAGCCTGGGAATGAGGGTTTTGAATGTCGATGACCTCGGATTCAGTCATCCCGGCGGACGCATCTTCATGAGCTATCTGACGAACAAAGAGCGGCTGGCGTCGCAGGCTACTTCCGTCGCAATCTCCGCCCTGGGATTGGGAGGGTTGCCATGAAGTCGCCATTGCAGGCGCTGATCGAAATGGGTGTGGTGCCGCCGGTTACGTTTCCTACCGACAGCCGCTATTACGGATCGCGCACGCTTACTTACATAACGCCCGCAGGCGACACCATCACTTATCTGGCGCGCCGCATCGTGCCGCAGCCCGGTGCGCCGAATTTTGCTACCGTTGCGCAGCACACGATTCATCAGGGAGACCGCCTGGACCTGATTGCCGCGAAGTACCTTGGCGATCCGCTGATGTCGTGGTTGATCTGCGATGCGAATGGGGCCATCGAGCCAAACGATCTGGTCGAAACTCCGGGTCGAGTACTGAACATAACGACGCCGCAGGGCGTTCCGGGAGTGCCGAGTGCTCGATAACGTTCAGCTTCGCCTCTTCATCGGACCAATCATCCCGCTGACGCCGCCGCGCGCCGTGATGGATGCTCTCTCCGAAGTAGAGGTGAAAGTTCTCGATGTGGGCCAGTGTGGTTTCAAGCTGACGTTCAGCGTCGACAAGCAGTCGCCGTTGCAGATCCTGTTTCTCCTGACCGGGGGCATGCCGCTGCTGTTCATGCGAGTCGTGATCGCCGTGGTGGTCAACGGGTCAACGAGTGTGCTGATCGACGGCGTCATCACGGAGAACCACATCGCCCCGGGCGACAAGGGCTCGAACTCCACGCTGACGCTCATGGGCAAGGACCTCACCGCCCTGATGGACCAGTCGAAGCCCAGTGGATTCCCTTTTCCTGCCATGCCGGCGGAAGCGCGCATTGCCCTGCTCCTGCTGAAGTACGCGGTCTTCGGCGTGGTGCCGCTGGTCATCCCCAGCGTGTTGCTCTTCGTGCCGTTGCCCATCGATCAGATTCCCAGCCAGCAAGGCACTGACCTGGAGTACATCCGCTACCTGGCGGAACAGGCGGGCTATGTTTTCTACCTCGATCCCGGACCGGTGCCGGGCGTCAGCAAGGCCTACTGGGGGCCGCAGGTGAAAGTGGGCTCGGCGCAGCCTGCCCTCAGCGCGGACATGGACGCTTACACCAATGTCGAGGGCTTGCGGTTTTCCTTCGACCAGGAGAAGAACAAGCTTCCTCTGCTCTACATCTATAACCAGCAAACCGGAATCAGCATTCCGATTCCGTTGCCTCCGGTGACGCCGCTTAATCCGCCCTTGGGACTCATTCCACCGCTGCCGACGAATTTGCTGCCTCCGGACCTGGCGCCCTTTGGCGACGATATTTCGAAGAAGCCGATTCCGCAGGCCATCATGATGGGGCTGGCGAAGGCGGCACAGAATGCCGAGGCGGTGACATGCGAGGGCTCACTTGATGTGACGCGTTATCGCGGCATTTTGCAGGCCCGCAAGCTGGTGGGCGTTCGCGGCGCCGGACCCGCCTTCGACGGCCTTTATTACGTAAAGAGCGTCACTCACAAAATCAAGCGTGGTGAATACAAACAGGATTTCACTTTGAGTCGCAACGGACTGGTCTCAACAGTGCCTACGGTGAATGTATGAGCTCGGGAGGGTCTTCAGCAGGCAGCAACCCGAAACGTTTCTACGGCAAGTATCGCGGGCTGGTGGTGAACAACATCGATCCCGAGCAGATTGGACGCGTGATGGCGCAGGTGCCGGACGTACTGGGCGAGATCCCGTCGAGTTGGGCGCTGCCCTGCGTTCCCGCGGCAGGCGTTCAGGCCGGTTGTTTCGTGGTGCCTCCGGTCGGGTCGCAGGTGTGGGTCGAATTCGAGCAGGGCGATCCGGATTACCCGATCTGGACCGGCGGCTTCTGGGGGCTGGTGGCGGAAGTGCCGATTTTTGCCACGGCGCCGCCGGCAATTCCGCCCGGCCAGAACATCGTGCTGCAGACCACGGGACAGAACATGATCATGGTCAGCGATGCACCGCCCACGCCGGTGACCGGCGGCATCGTGCTGAAAAGCACAACCGGCGCCATGATCGTGGTCAACGACACCGGGATTTATATCAGCAACGGCAAGGGAGCCATGATCACGATGATCGGCCCGACGGTGGACGTAAATGTCGGCGCCCTGACCGTGATCTGACGTAGTCCCACAATGTGGCATAAGATATTTTGACGGAGGTAAGCAGAAGTGCCCGGACCGATCTTGCATGTGGGAGCCACGGTGCTGTGTTCGCACGGCGGGCAGGCCATCCCGACGGCGCCCAGCCCGAGGCTGCTGGTGTCAGGGATGCCGGCAGCGACGATCGCCGCGCCCTACGCGGTGGCGGGTTGTGCGTTTGTTCCGCCAGCCGGCAATGGCCCCTGTGTGACCGGGCAATGGGTGGTGGGGGCGGTGCGAGTTCTGTCGCAGGGACAGCCGCTCGTCATCATGACCGGGATCTCCATCTGCGCACCGACGGGAACCCCATTATTGCCGGTCGTGTCGCAGACCAGGGCCCTTGCAACTTAGGAGCGCAGCGTGAGTACCAGCGTGAATTTTCCATATCAGTTCGACGGACGCGGACGAACCATGGACGCCCTGCAGAAGTATGTTCGGCAACTGGTGGAACAGGTGTTGTTCACCTCGCCCGGCGAACGCGTGAACCTGCCGGATTTCGGCAGCGGACTGCTGCAGCTTCCCTTCGCTCCTAACAGCCTGGAGTTGGCTGCTGCCACGCAGTTCACGGTTCAGGCGGCCTTGCAAAAGTGGCTTCACGACTACATCAAAGTGCAGTCGGTAGTTGCGTCAGCCGACGAAGCGGTGCTCACCGTCACCGTCTCCTACTCGCTGCTGAATAGCGACGTAACGCAGGTGGAGACCTTTGTTTACGGGGGGAACCCGTGATCTACCAATGCTGTGACGAGAAGCGCAAGGCCGCGGTGCTCGGCAACCCCGCGCTGAACGGTATCGACTACCTGGAGGTGCTCGGCTTCGACGCCCAGCCACTCGGTTTGGAACCGCAGACCATCCTATTGGTCCGCTGCCTGAAGGCAGCACCTGCAACGGTCACGCCGGACAACATCGTTATCAGCGGCGGCGAAAGTGTTACGGAGATCAAGGCTGTCTGGCTGGCGACGGCCAGCGCTCCACCGGCGAGCCTGACGCCGGCGCAGCAGAACTATTTCAAGTCCCTGCCCGATGTCGCCAATCTCCTGCTGATTGGCACCAGCTCGGCCGGCGATTTTTCACCGTACACGCTGCGACTGGTGAATTCTGTTGTGCAGGCGCTGGAGGATCCGTTCGCAGTTACCGAGGTCTTGGCCGGGTTCGATCCCCAGTTAGCGGAAGTCGAGTTCTCGTTCAAAGTCGAATGTCCACCTTACTTCGACTGTGCGCCGCCACCAGCCGATTGTCCGCCGGAGTTGCCTGCACCACCGCAGATCAACTATCTGGCAAAAGATTACGGCTCGTTCCGCACGGTAATTCTCGATCGCCTGAGCCAGCTTCTTCCTGCCTGGAATGCCACCAGCGAAGCGGACATGGGGATTGCGCTGGCTGAGTTGATCGCCTACGTGGGCGACTCGCTCAGCTATAAGCAGGATGCGGTTGCGACTGAAGCCTATCTGCAGACCGCACGAAGCCGTATTTCCCTGCGCCGCCATGCCCGACTGGTTGATTATCGCGTACACGACGGCTGCAATGCGCGAGCTTGGATGCACCTGCTGGTGAGCGCGCAGGTATTGCTGGACCACACTCAGACTCGCTTCTACACCAGCGCGCCCGGCATGCCTTCGTCGCTGAAGGTAGGCTCTGGCAATGAGCGAGCCGCATTAGCTGCGGGCGTGATTGCGTTCGAACCCATGTGGGATCTGCAGCTTTTTCCCGAACATAATCAGATGTCGTTCTATACCTGGGGCGACAAGAATTGCTGCTTGCCCAAAGGCGCAACCGAAGCTACGTTGCTGGGCACGTTCCCCGATCTTCAGCCGGGCGACGTCCTGATCTTCCAGGAGATGCTGGGACCGCAAACCGGCAATCCGGCGGACGCCGATGTTCGCCATCGCTGCGCGGTGCGCCTCACTCGAGTCACCACGCAGGACGGGCAAGGCCACCCGCTGGTCGATCCACTTTTCGAGGACGGCACCGGAGCGCCCATAACTTCCGGCTCACAGAAGCCGACTCCCGTTACTGAGATCCAATGGTCGAGCGAAGACGCTCTTCCCTTTCCGGTCTGCCTCTCCAGCAAGTTTCTCGACTCCACTGGAAAAGAGCAGAACCTGATCAACGTGAGCGTCGTCTTCGGCAACGTCGTGCTGGCGGATCACGGACTTTCGCTGACCGGCATCGACCTGGGAATTGTGCCGCGCCCCAGCATTTTCTACCCGCGCAACCAGGCGGACCGCTGTCATCCGGCCAATCCCGTACCGGTGCAGGTGCGCTTCCGTCCCGCACTTCCCGACTCCCCAATCACGCAGGCGGTCGCGCTAGCCCCGAGCCGTCCCTCAGCGTGGGAGCTGACGCATTACGACGCAAACCAGGCCATCCCGGCGATCGGGCTGAACAGCGTTCTGCATAGCGCGATTCCCTGGACTCCCGAGCAGGACCTGCTGACCGACTCTCCCATGGACACACACTTCGTGGTGGAGGTGGAGTTCGACGGTACGGCACGTCTTCGCTTCGGCGATGGCGTCAACGGGCTGCGGCCGGAGTCCGACAGCGTCTTTACCGCTTCCTATCGCGTGGGCAATGGAACAGCGGGAAACGTGGGCTCCGACACCCTGACCTTCTTCGCCGGTGACCCGCGCGTGTATGCATGCAGCAATCCGCTACCCGCCACGGGAGGTACCGATCCGGAGACACCCGAGCAGATTCGCCGCCGCGCGCCGCAGGCTTTTCTGACCCAGGAACGCGCCGTGACCATGGCTGACTATGAGCACGTTGCGGAGATGAATGCTCAGGTAGAGAACGCCGTGGCCACCCTGCGCTGGACCGGTAGCTGGTACACGGTCTTCATCACCGGCGAACCTCGAGGCGGGGGCAACCTTACCGCCAGCTTGCGCAAGGCGCTGAAGAAGAACATCAATCGATATCGTCTCGCCGGGCAAGACATCGAACTGGAATCGCCGCAATACGTTTCGCTGGAGATCGAACTCGTCGTCTGCGTAGACCCCAACTACTTCCAGAAGGATGTCGAACAATCCCTGTTTCAGGTGCTGGGAAATCAGCTCCTGCCGAACGGACAAAAGGGCGTCTTCTATCCCGACAACTTTACCTTCGGCCAGACGGTGTACCTGAGCCCTGTCTATGCGGCGGCGCGCAAGGTGGCGGGAGTACAGAGTGTGGTCGCCACCACCTTCCAGCGGCAGGGCATCCCCAGCACGATTTATCTGTCCAAGGGAGAAATTCCTCTCGGCACCTTCCAGATTGCGCGTATGGAGAACGATCGCAGCTTCCCCGATCATGGCAAGTTGACGCTAGTGATGCAGGGGGGAAAGTGAGGAGCATGTGAGCTGCACAAGAACATCCGATTGCCTCTGCGGTTGCTGCTCCGGCACTAGCGTGCAGACGCCGCAAGGGGAGAACAATCTGCCCGGGCTGCCGGCGATCGGTTATCGCACGGGAACCTGGGCCACCTTCAGGGACTCCATGCTGGCGCGGCTGTCCAGCGCGAAATATCCGGCGCTCGCGGCACTGAAGACGCGCGACAGCGACGACTTCAGCATCGCCCTGCTCGATGCCGGCGCCGTCATGCTCGACATCCTTACCTTCTACCAGGAGCGACTGGCCAACGAGAGCTATCTCCGGACAGCGACACAGCTTCAGTCTCTCACCGAGTTGGCGCGGCTGATCGGGTATCAACCTGCGCCAGGAGTTTCCTCATCAGCGTGCCTGGCGTTCAGTTTGAAAGCGGCGACTGGTCTGCCATCGGATCCTTCCACGACTGCAATCACCATCCCCAAGGGAACGCAGGTACAAAGCGTGCCCGCCCAGGGACAGGCTCCGCAGACGTTCGAGACCTCCGCCGACATCCTAGCCAAGGCCGATTGGAATGCTCTGGAAGTGCAGACGGGAGTGCCGTGGGCGCCAAAGATGGATGACCTCAGCGTCTATCTGCAAGGTACGGCGACGCAGTTGCAACACGGTGACGCAATCCTGATCGTGGGCGATGAGCGACTGCAAAACAGCGCCAGCGCGCGCTGGAACCTCCGGCTAGTCACGTCGGTCGAGGCCGATACACTCAGGGACCGCACCCGTGTCAGCTGGTCCGAGCCGCTCGGCGACAAGACTCTCGGGATTGCTCCGGCGGCCAGCAATCCGAAGTTCTACGCGTTGCGGCAGAAAGCTGCCCTGTTCGGATATAACGCCGTCAATCCCCTGATGCTGGCGCCGAAGACGCTGAAGCAGCTGGCCGGACTGCTGAACGGCAACGAGTGGAAGTTCGGTGTCAGCAGCGCGGACGGTACGAACCTTGCTGCCAGGAACCTTGTCGATCTCGATGCCGTCTATAGCAAACTCACCGTGGGAGACTGGCTCGCACTCATCGTTCCCGATCAGCACACGACGGGCTCACCGGCGGGCTTCGTCAGTCTTTCTCTGGCTAAATCCGTTACCTCCATCAGCCGTTCGGATTACGGCATGGGCGCCAAGATCACCAGGATTGCCACCGACACTCAACCGAACCTGGCGACCTATTATGCGGCCACCCGCTCGACCGCAGTGTTGTCGCAAAGCGAAGAGCTATCTGTCGCTGAACAGCCGCTGGACCACCCGCTTTATGGCGCATTCCTCGATCTTAGAGACGTGCGTGCCGACCTTGTCGGCGTGCAGGCCGTCGCGATCTATGGCAAGAGTCAGAAGTTAAGCGTAAAGCCCGGCCCTGCCACGGTGAGCTTCCAGTCCGACGACGGTGCTGCTCTACTCACGCTCAAACCGGGCGATGTGGTCACTCTGCTCGAACCCCGCAACCTTCCCTTGAACAGCGATGGGTCGATCCCCGATTGGAAATCGCTGAGCAACACCCGCAGCCTGCGCGTGCTGGATCCAAGCGGTCGAACCGGAACCGTGCAAGCTGCGCTCACCGCCTTCACGCTGCTACCTGCTTCCACCAAGGACCCCGGCATTCAGGAGTTTGCCCTGGTGTCTTCGGTGACGGTGGCTACCGCACCGCACCCGCACACGCGGATTCATCTGAAGTCTGAACTGCTGAACTGTTACGACCGCACGGCGACGACGGTGAACGCCAATGTCGGGCAGGCGACGCAAGGCATGTCGGTCAGCGAAATTATGGGCAGCGGATCAGCGGCCACGGCAAATCAGAAGTTTTCGCTGAAGCAGGTGCCGCTGACCTTCACCCAATCTCCCACTCCGACCGGGCGCCTCACCACGCTCCAGGTAACGGCGAACTCGGTCGCATGGAAGGAAGCGCCTAGCCTCTACCAGCAGGCCGCCTCGGCGCGAGTCTTCGCCACGCTGAACCAGCCCGGCGGGAATACCGACATCCTCTTCGGCGATGGGGTTGAAGGCAGCACGTTGCCTACTGGACAAAACAATATCCAGGCGAACTATCGCATCGGCTCGGGCGTTGCCGGTAATGTGAGTGCCGCTTCGATCACGACCCTCGTCGATCGTCCTCTGGGTGTAAGTGGCGTCGACAATCCGCAAGCCGCTACTGGCGGCCAGGACCCGCAATCGGTCGACGCCATCAGGGCGAACGCTCCAGTGTCTGTTCTCACCCTGGGGCGAGCGGTCTCCATCACCGATTACCAGAACTACGCGCAGGGTTTTGCCGGTATCGCCAAGGCGTATGCCCTCTGGATACCCAGTGGCCCCAGTCGCGGCGTTTTCATCAGCGTGGCTGCTGCCGGAGGATCGGCGCTGCCGCCGGGCAATCCTACGCTCAACAATCTGATCACCTCGCTACACAGCTACGGCAATCCTCTGATCCCGATCAACGTGCAGTCGTTTCTGGAAACGCTCTTCAGCCTGAGTGCCGACATCGTGTGCGACCCTGCCTACGACGCCAGCGCTGTCCGGACTGCCGTCCTGCAGCAGTTGAGGCAGCGGTACAGCTTTGCCGCGCGCACCTTCGGACAGGGAGTTTCGGTAGACGAGATCGAAGCTTTCATCCAGGCTGTTCCCGGCATCGTGGCGGTCAATGTCACTAAGCTGAAGCTGGGTGTGACCAGTAGAGCGGGTGACCTGGCTAACGGCGCCTGGTCGATTGCGGCCTACAACAGTTGGCTGTCGCAGCAGGTGCCGCTTACCCGTCCGGCGTCCAGCTCGCCGACGCGGATCTGTGCCTACCTGCCAACGGCAGATTTGGGCGGACTGCCCTCTCCGGCTGAGATTCTGGTCCTCGACCCTAATCCCAACAATGTGGTCGTGAGGGTAACGGCATGAGCTTCGACCTGTTCAATCTTCTACCCGCCGTCTACCGCATCCGCGACATCGGACTGGCGGAGTCGCAGACGCTTCTGACGTCCACGGAGATCACGGAACTAAACGGGCTGAAGGCTCTCGTCCCTCCGCTGTCGATTGACGAGCAGTTGCGCCTCGACGAACTTTCTGCCAAAGCCTTGCGCGGCCCACTGCACTCGCTTCTGCTGCTCATGCAGGAGCAACTGGCGGTGATGGCGGAAGACCTCGACCAGCTTTACGACGATCAGTTCATCGAGACCTGCGCTCCCTGGGTGATTCCGTATATCGGCGACCTCATTGGCTTTCAGTCGGTGCACGGAATTGCTTCGGCCATCGACAACCCGCGCTCCGAGGTCGCCGACACCATCTCGCTGCGCCGCCGCAAAGGCACCGTCCTGGTCATGGAACAACTCGCACGCGACGTGACCGGATGGGACGCGCACGCGGTCGAATTCTTCCGGATTCTGGGTGACACGCAGTACATGAATCACCTGCGGAAACACAATCACTACGCCCCGGATCTGCGCTGCTGGCATCCGGGGCTTTATATCGACACCGGCTTTGACCGCACTGCACACAAAGTTGATGTGCGACGCATCGCCACTCGGCGGGGGCGCTACAACATCCAGAACATCGGCATCTTCCTGTGGTCGCTGAACGCCTACAGCATCACCAGGGAGCAGGCGGCCGTCAGTACGGCCAGTCCGCAATGCCTGCGCTTCAGTTCGCTGGGCATGGACATTCCACTGTTTCACCGGGCGATATCGCAGGGTGAGCAGATCAGCGACACCGCCGAGCCCTTCAATGTGGCCGACCGATTGAAGCGCCGCGTTGTGTGCGAGGACCTCCGCAAGGGCGCCGGCACGGTGTATTACGGCGAAGGCAAAAGTCTCGCGCTCTACCTCGACAACCAACTGGTCGACGCTTCCGAGATTCGAGTAGCCGATCTGTCCGGCGCAGATGGCTCCTGGAACAACCTGGCCGCCGCCAATGCTCCCTACCGTGCAGTGCTCGATCCGGAACTCGGCCGCATCGCCCTGCCAGCTGCAGCGCCGGGCACCTCTCTTCCCAGCGCGAAAGTTTTCTACCACTACGGCTTCAACGCTGATATGGGCGGCGGTGAGTATGCGCGGGAGGACAGCTTCATCGTCGAAGATGAGAGCTTCGTCTTTCCTTTCCCTGATACTGCCGGTGTACCGCGCTATGCCACGCTGCAGGACGCGGTAGACTTCGCGATCGCTCAACTCCCGGCCAACGGTGAGGTCGCTATCGAGATTACCGATAGCGAAACGTATCCGTTGAGCGGCACGCTGACCGTCAATGTGGATCTGCCCGGCGGAACGAGCCTTGAACTCCGTACGGCCCAAGGCGCTCGCCCAACCTTGTTTCTGGATGGGGAGATCACGGTCACCGGTGCGGCCTCGAGCAGCTTTTATCTGAATGGACTTCTGATCGCCGCAGCTGCGGCCATGATTCCAGGCAGCCCGGCTCCGGTCGCGCTGGTTCATGTTCCGGCGCTGCGGCCGGATGGCAGTACCAACAGTCTGGAGAACCTCGGGATCAGGCACTGCACGCTGGTACCAGGCTGGTCCGTCGATACCGCAGGCATTCCTCGATTCGGTGCGCAGCCCGCTCTCGTGGTGGAACCGGCCGGGCTCGCGGTAACCGTTTCTAAATCGATCCTTGGCGCGCTTAGGGCAGGAGAGTTTGTCACCGTGTCGGCCAGCGACTGCATCGTCGACGCCACCGATCCAACCAACGTAGCGTATGCCGCTCTCGATGGCAGCAGTGGGGGCGGAGCTTTAACCCTCGTGGGCTGTACGGTGGTCGGCAAGGTGCATGCCGTCCTGCTGGCGCTCGTCTCCGACAGTATCTTCTGGGCCGCACTACTTGCGGGAGATACCTGGACAACCGGCCTCATCTCCGACCGCAAGCAGCAAGGCTGTGTGCGCTTTAGCTTCCTGCCGGCGGGCGCCAGGACGCCGCGCCGCTTCGAATGCGTGGAGCAGGCCATCGCCGCACCACAGCCGATCTTCTTCGCCCTGCGCTACGGCCGCCCGGGCTACCTGAAGCTCCTAACCTCCACTCCGGATGTGATTCGGCGCGGTGCCGACGATGGCGGTGAGATGGGAGCGTTTCATTTCGTGCTGGCCCCACTGCGGGAGACCGATTTGCGCGTGCGGATGCAGGAATATCTTCCAGTCGGGCTGGAGTTCGGAATCATTTACCAGAATTGAGCAGGCCATTCAACACCGCGTGAGCGGGAGGCAATCGTGAGCTTCGATAATAGCCGTTTCACCTTCGATCCGAAGAAGAACTACTCCGGAGTTGTCATGCAGCAGGGCCGCGTCCAGTTGGACTCCGACTGGAACGAGTGGCTGGCGGAGTTTTCACGCCGAATCCAGGCGGGCACTCTGGACGCCCTCGGCCGCGCGGCTTACCCGGCCACCACTCCACATGCCTTCGAGATCACGGCATCCTCTTCCGGGACAAACAACGTTCTGACCATCGGTCCGGGGCGTATGTATGTCGACGGCCTGCTGGCCGAAAATCACGGTGATCCGGCTGCGGCGCAGTGGGACCCAGCGCTGGCCGAGATGTCCGGCTCGCCGCAACCACCGAGCGCAAGTGGAAGCGGAGCGATCGACTACAGCAACCAGCCATACATGCCCGCCGGCACCAAGTTGCCCAGTGGTAACGGGCCGTTCCTCGCCTATCTCGACGTGTGGATCAGGCCGGTAACGTACATCGAAGACTCCGACCTTGTGGACAAAGCGGTAAGCGTGGACACCACCGGCCGCCTGCAAACCGCGTGGCAGGTCAAGTTGATGAATCTCGCGAACTCGCCGGGCGCGACTTGCACCTCCGACATCTCGGGCTGGCCGCCGCCTCCATCGGCAGGCCGCCTCACCACAGGCACCACCCCGACGGCACCCTCCGGTCCTTGCTGCCTCAGTTCCGGCGCAGCCTACACCGGAATGGAGAACCAACTCTACCGCGTCGAAATTCATAACGCGGGCGCAGCCGAACAACTTGGCCTGCCGCCAACATCGCTTGCGGCTGGAACGGCGACGTTCAAGTGGTCACGCGACAACGCCTCGGTCATGACCGGCGTCACCGACATCGCAAATGCCACGAACAGCCAGGGCAAACCGGCAAGCCAGCTTACGGTGCAAAGTTTAGGCCGCGACCAGGTGCTCGGCTTCGCACCCGGCAATTGGATCGAGATCCTGGACGACTCTCTGGAGTTCGGCGGTCAGCCGGGCGAGCTGCACCAGATCGACTCGATCGACTTTTCTGCCAAAACCATCACGCTCGCCTCCACGCTTTCGGGATTCTCCGTTGGCAGGCTCGACTCCAATCTGCACACTCGCATACGGCGCTGGGACCAATCGGGCAAAATTTACGAGCAGGACGGCAGCACTGTCTGGTGGAACCTCGACGCCGAAGGTACCGGTGAGATTCCGTTGCCGCCGCCGGGTACGACGCTGATTCTGGAGAACGGCGTCACGGTCACATTCAGCGTTGATCCTGCCGGTGGCTCCTTTGCTACCGGAGATTTCTGGAACTTTGCCGCCCGTACGTTCGACGGCTCGGTGGAAAAGCTGAATGCAGCTCCGCCCCGTGGAATTCATCATCATTACGCGCGGTTGTCGATCGTCACTTTCCCTGACTCGGCCTCCGACTGCCGCACCAAGTGGCCTCCCGCTGGAGGAGAAGAGTGCGGTTGTTGCTGCACCTGCACGGTGGGCGACGGCATCGAGAGCGTGGGTCAGTACTCCTCCATCAATGACGCGATCAATGCTCTGCCTGCGAATGGCGGCGAAGTCTGCATTCTTCCCGGCCGATACTTCGAGCATGTGTTCATCGAGGGTCGCCGGGATGTGGTCCTGCGCGGCTGCGGATGGCAGACCAGAATCGCATCACCCTCTCTGAAACCAGCCCCACCACCGGCTTCCCCTGCGCGTCTCAGTTCGAGCAAGACAGCTTCCGCCAAGGCAGCGGCTCCGGCGAACACTTACGGCGCTGTTATTACGGTCGCCGCTTCGCAGCATGTGCAGTTGCTCTCCTTTGCAGTGGAGGCTGCGCCCGGCGAGGTCGGCATTCTGCTCGACGGCCTCGGCACGATCAGCGCAAAGCCACAGCAAGCAGGCACAAGCGACACCAACGCATCGCGGCTCCTGTTCGAGAACCAGAGAGGCGTGATTGATATCACCATCCAGGACCTGGTGATGACGGGCTCGGACCTGCCGGCTGTACTCGCTTACCGCGTCGTTCTGCTGCAGATGGAAAAGAATCGCATTGCCATGCGAAACGTGCGCAGCACATGGCCATCGATGTGGATCAGCGGAATCGAAATGCGCGTCACGCACAACTGGCTCGGCATTCTCACCGCATCCACTGCCCGTGAGTGGATCCCGGCAACCGTGCTCGCAGATATCGCACCGGACCTCACTACCGATACCGACAGTAAACTATCTTCGTACATAAGCAGCGTACCGCTGCATCCTGGGGGGATTCAGATCGCCGGCGGCTCGCGTGACGTCTTCGTCACCGAGAACGAGATCGATGGCGCCGGACGCAATGGCATCACGCTTGGCAGCGTCTCCTTCCTCGATGCCAATGGAAACGACACTGGTCAAGTGACGGGGGTTCTTGTAGTAGCCGAGGGACCTTGCGACACAACCGTCACGCTCGAAATACCGGGCAGCCTGACCGGCCAAAGCAACGGCCGCATCGTGGCTGGTGGCAATCTGCTGAACATTCAGATCAACCGTAACCGCATCCGCAACACCGGCCTCTGCGGAATCGGTCCTGTCGGTTTCTTCAATCTGCTGCAGATCCTGGAGATCATCAGCATCGAAAATCTCACCATCACCGCAAACACCGTCTCAAGCACTGTGTTGCGGGATGTTGCCGCCGGCGATAAGCTCTCTTCTCTCTTTGGGCCCGCAGCGATCTGCGTTCCCGACGTGCAAAACCTCGTACTCCGCGACAACAATGTCACCGATTTCGGCGCGCAACCCGGAACCGTGTGCGGCATCTTCATCCTTCACGGAGAAATGCTTGAGGTCAGCCGCAACCACGTCGTCGAGACCCGCGACTGGGACGCCAATTCGGGCGATGCCATCACTCTCACTGGCCTTCACGGGGGCATCGTGGTCCTGCTATGTACGCCACCTACGTTCTCCGCGACCAACAATGCTAACTTGTTCGGCACCGCCTCCGGCCTGGCATCCAACCACACTCCACCGGTCTATGAGCCGACGCTGCCCGCTTTGCGCGTCGAGCATAACGTAGTCCGCGTTCCGCTGGGAGAAGCCCTGGCTGCGGTCGGCTATGGTCCGTTCTCCATCGTGAATAACCAGTTGGGCTGCGGTGGAACCGTCCTAGCCGAAGGAAAGCCGCTGGCCGAAACCGTGCTCATCATGAATCTGGGCACGGCCATTGAGGTCGCCACTCCGGCGAAAAAGTATTCCGATCTGTATCAAGGCGCGTATGACTACGCCAACAATGACGCGTCAGCCTTCGCCGGCTCGCCCGGGGGAGCCGTAATCTTCACCAACAACATCTGCCAACTGGAGTCCAGGTTCAGCCGGCGCCGATGCTTTGCGTCCGTGGCAATCCTCTCGCTTGACGACCTGATCTTTGCCAATAACCAATGTTGGGTGGACGGCCCAAGGCTTACGGCGACCATGGACGCCTTCTTGATCGCCGGCTCGCTCCAGGTCAACAACAATCGCTTCCAGGAGGCAATTTCACCGGCAGTGACCATCTCGGGCCTGACGGTTGGCGCCTTGAACATCACGTCGCAGAACATTTCTACGTTTTGCCTGTTCAGCAAAGGACTATTGCAACCGGCAGTCGCGACGAACAATCTTGTAGCAGTAGTTTCCAGCCAGTTGTGTGACGAGGTGGCTCGCAAACTGGGTTTCTGAAGTCTCGCAGAGCACCCGGCGAGAAAAGGATGGTATTTCATGGCGACCAATTCCAGCACCGACACGAACGTACCCGATATGTCACAGCTCAGCACCGACCTGAATAACAGCTTGGCTACCGCGGACAGTACGACCACTCAGCGGGTGCAGAACCTGCAATTGGTGCATCAGGCGCGAGTCTCGCATTTGTCTCGCACCGCTGCCAGTTTGAAGGCCCAGTACGGAGCCGAGAACGACGAGGTGAAGGCCACGGAAGCGGCGGTGGCAGCAACCAAATTCACGGCAGCCCGGGTCGCCGTCGTTCACCAACAGCTCTCCACTCCGCAACCGCAGGTCGCAACGAATGGATGGGCAGTACACGGCCGCGTCTTCGATGCTCAGCTCCAACCCCTCTCCGGTTTCACCGTCTTTCTTGTCGATGCCACCAAGACCTATCAGCAGGCGTACGGATTCGCCTATACCGACGATACGGGGTATTTTCTGCTGAATTATGCCGGGACCGATACAGCCTCCCAGAAAAAATCAACTGCCCAGGCGTCGACTGCAACAGTCCCGGAACTGTTTCTCGAAGTAGCTGACACCAAGAGCCAACCAGTTTATTTAGGAACCACTGCCGTTCCGCTGACCGTGGGACAGGCCACCTATCAGAACATCATCCTGCCGGCAGGAAATGCGTCATTAGGCGATCCGCCGGCGCCGCTTCGCTCCATTGCGCTCCCGAAAACACCCAGGAAGAAATAGCCCGCACCAGAAGAGCGTTGTCGTAGCTCTACACCTAGCCTGCACAAATGATCGACCGGCAATCACGTTCGCGGGCGGCATGGTGGCGGTTTTTCATCGACGCTCTCGAATGCCTTTCAAGCTGACGCCATAAATTTTCCTCTGGCGACCCGGGCGCTGGACGATTTGGAAACATCGCTCCAATCGCCAGTACGCTTAGGGGAGAGTCGGTGTCAAAAGACGTCTATTCCGTAGTAGAAGCAACCTGTCACTCAGTCGAACCTTCTCAGCTTTAAGCAGGTAAGTAGGTCTGGAGCAGCACCACACCAGCCCACCGGGGAAAACCGGAATTCGCCGCCTGGGCCGTGGAGCGTTACGCGCTGAAGTTCGCAAACCTGCCTTCCCTGCAGAAGCCGGTAACAGTCAGCACCTTATGAGAAAAAAAATCTTAATTACGGGCGGAGCGGGCTTTGTCGGCTCTCATCTGTCCGATGGGCTGCTACGCGCCGGGCACAGCGTTCGCGTCTTGGACGACCTCTCACCACAAGTTCATGTTGGCGGGCGTCCCGATTATCTTTCGTCAGATGTGGATTTGATCGTCGGCGACGTACGCGATCCTAATTGCCTTCACGATGCCATGGCAGGCATTGACATCGTGTTTCACTTTGCGGCTGCCGTGGGCGTGGGGCAATCGATGTATGAAATCAGCCGCTACATGAGTGTGAACGTCCAAGGCACGGCCGAGCTGTTGCAGGCGATGCTGGATCTGCGATCGCCGATCGAGAAGCTGATTGTTGCGTCATCGATGTCGATTTACGGGGAAGGCCGTTATGTCTGCTCCGATTGCGGCCGCAGCGCCACCCCACCGGTACGATCGATACATCAGGTCAGGGCCGGCGTGTGGGATCTGCATTGCAACGTCTGCCACGGCGTGTTGAAGCCGCAGGCTACGGATGAAGCCAAGCCGTCAGAAATCAATTCCATGTACGCCCTCTCAAAGCGCGACCAGGAGGAGCTCTGCCTGATTTATGGCCGTACCTATGGGCTACCGGTCACGGCACTTCGCTTCTTCAACATCTACGGTACCCGTCAGGCGCTGTCGAATCCCTACACTGGAGTGGCGGCAATCTTCGCCTCCCGGCTGCTGAACGGTCGCGCCCCTCTGGTGTTCGAAGACGGCGAGCAAATGCGGGACTTCGTAAGCGTGCATGACATCGTGCGCGCAAATATTCTCGCCATGGAGCGGCCGGAGTCCGATGGCAAGGTGATCAATATCGGATGCGGACGTCCCATCTCGATCCGGCAGGTTGCGGAAATTCTCGCGCGCTCGCTGGACAGGCAGATTGCACCGGTTATCACCAACAAGTTTCGGGCCGGCGACATCCGCCATTGCTATGCCGATCTGGGCCAGGCCCGCGAGTTGCTGGGCTACGAGCCTCAGGTGACGCATGAAGAAGGGTTCCGTGAGCTCGCCGAATGGCTGGGTGAACAGGAACCCGACGACAAGGCTGAGACCATGCTGAAGGAGCTGACCGCATATGGTCTTACCGCATAGGCTGGCTGGCCTGGGAGTTGCAGACTCGGGCACAGCGCCGAGCCGGATGGTGGGACCGGCATGAGGTACGCGCTGCTCAATCCGCAGTGGAGCTTTGGCCGTTCAACGTACTTTGGGTGCGCCGATCCGCACTTCCCGCTTGAATTGCTTTGCGCGCAGGAGACGTTGCGTGCCGCAGGTCACGAAGTTCTGCTGATCGACGCTTTCATGGAAGGCATTTCGCCTGAGCAGGCGCGTGTAAAGCTGCAAGCGTTTGACGAAGATTTCCTGGTGATTCCAACCGCGCCGTCTTATTTATTCTGGCGCTGCCCGCAGCCCGAGCTGCGCGTGCCCCGGCGATGGATCGGCGCCTTGCACCGTTCCTCGAAGAAGGTAGTCATCGGTCCGCATGGATCGGTAACGCCACGTGCGACTTTGGAGAAAACCGGCGCAGATATCGTACTGCGAGGCGAACCCGATCAGACTTTGCCTCAGCTTGCGAGCGCCCCGTGGGAGAAAATTGCCGGCTGTTGCTGGAAAGATGAGAGCGGCTCGTTGCGTATCACTCCCAAACTGGGTGCGACGGACATGAAAGCGATTCCGGCGCTCAACTATTCAGCCTATCCGGTGGAGCGACATCATCATCGACATCACATTTTCCCCGGCAACGGCGCGGATCACCTGAAGCGCGGAGCCGAGGTTGAGTTTGCGCGCGGCTGTCCATATTCCTGCACTTTCTGCAACAAGACCCTGTTTCGCGACAAGTTCCGCGAGCGCGAGCTTTCGGCAGTGTTGGCGGAGATCGATCAGCTCATCGCGCGAGGCGTCGACTACATCTATTTCATCGACGAAATCTTTGGAGTCGGCAAACGCGTTCGCATACTGCTGGAGGAGATTGCCAAACGGCCGGTATCGATCGGCTTTCAGACCCGCATCGATCTGTGGAATGAGGAGTCGCTGGAACTGCTGGGACGCGCGCATTGCGTTTCAATGGAGTGCGGTATCGAGTCGCTCACCGAAGAAGGGCGCGATGAAATGAACAAGAATTGCCGCATCTCCACTGAACGAATCGAAGAGATCCTGATATACGCCCGCAAATTCATCCCGTGGGTACAGGCGAACCTCATCAGAACTCCGAAAGACGATGCGGCGATGGTTGCGGAGTGGCAGCAGCGGCTGAAAAGAAACGGCGTGTGGGTTAGCGATCCAGTGCCAATGTTCCCATTCCCCGGCAGTCCCGAATACGTGCAGGCTTTCGGGGCACAACCGGATGAACAGGCTTGGGAGCGAGCGCATTCGTTCTATCTGCACCTTTTTGCCGATAAAGGTTACAGCGATATCCAGGATCACAATCCGCTTTCGCTCGCTGAGCTGGAATGCGTCTCCTGATCACCCACCGTATCTAGACTGTGTTTATGCCTTCACTCAGAAATGGACAGCGGATGCGCTGTGGCGCAACCGAGATAGCTCCGAAGAGGCAACACACGGAATCCGGACGAGCACAGTATTAGCTGGGCCGACAGCGGTAGATGGCGCGGGATGTCATCGCTGGCTCCGGCCGCGGTTAGATTCCCGCCGGGAGCTTGCCAGGTCTCCGGAAGACCCTGGAGAAGTGGGGTAGGTCACAATAACGTTTGGCTCTGACGAAACTCTCGCCTCAAATTCCTCTAATGCACGGCGCAGCTTTTCATTTTCCAGCAAAAGGTGCGTAACCTTCTTGCGGAGTTTCGCCAGTTCGGAATCACTCCTGTCGTCGCGCCACGTGGTTGAGGACTGGAGCCAAACCTCGAGCTCGTGACACATTGCAAAAACTCTTCCCTTTGTGCCATTCACGCGCCGAACCGGAAGTCCCATGTCGCGCTCCCACCGCTGGACAGTCCGCACCCCTTTATCCAGGTAATCTGCGATCTCTTTCCAACAGGTAAGGGTATGGGAGGCTGGGATGTGAGAATCGCTTCGCAAGGTGCGGTCTAAATTCTGAACCGTCGCGCCTAAATGTTTGTGATCCAAGCCGTTCATCACGCTGCCTCAGACGAAATATAGTTCTCTGCGGGGCCCCTTTGCTCACTGACGAGCACGGATGAGCCAACTCTCGAGATGGTGTACCTTTTCGAGCACTCCGGACAAAGCCAGTAGCTAAACTCAGTTAAGCGTTTCGTGCTGCTCATCAAGTACGAAGCATCGGACGGAGGCAGCAAGAACAAACGGCCTTCACTCAGGCGCCGAAATTGGCAATTGCAATCTGGGTTTGCGCACTTAGCTACCATCGAATCCCCCGGGTGTTTCTAGTCTGAAGCGAACAAGCATTGCAAATAACCTTGCATGCCACCGTCAATGACTGATGAGGAACTGAGAAATTTTCTCCAATAGCTGCAACGGACCCTCGCCTTTATGGCAACGGCAATCGATACAGGTCAGAGAGTCTTCCGGGACTAGACTGGCTGAAACCAATAAGATTGGCACATTAGATTTCAGCTGCTTCATCTCGTGCGCGACCATCCCCCCGTCTGCTCCAGGCATTACAAAGTCAAGCACCACCAAATCAACCGGCTGATCACAAAACAGGCGCAAAGCCTGGTTGCCATCTACTGCGCTCAACGCTTGGTATCCCGCACTCTCCAGTATCCGTTGGCGCGTGCTTAGGATCGCCGTTTCGTCATCAACCGAGAGGATGAGATATCTACCGTCGCCAGCAAGAGGGGGCGATTTCGCCTTCCACAATTGGGAGTTCATGGTCGAGGGACCATCCGCACCTGATGAGACAATCCGCACCTAATGATGAGGATCATCCGCACCCACTATTGATTTAAGCCTATGCTTGTGAATTATTCGTGTCAGTCTGGTTTCAGACCTAAGCAAAAAACCCGATGAAATTCTTCAGGAACGAAGCCGTATCTTTGCAGGTTGTGTCCTCAACGGTGCCAGGGTCATGCAGGGTGACCGCGTTCCGACAGTGCAGGCGCCAGCGGGCAAGGCGGTCTTCGATCCCGTAAAGCAGGTTGCAAGCAGCGGTCTGGTCCGTCTGAATGTCCGACTGCGGCTGGTCTTCGCCCAACAAGATAGGAATACGAACTACTCCATCGTAACCCGACGCCCGGTGGACGCTTTCCCAGGTTGGGTTACAGACGGTACTTGCCGCAACTCCAAATACAGTTACCGCCGGAACCGCAATGAGTCCAATGTCAGCACGCGGGCTCCGGCCATCTCCCTAATATTTTCCAGTGCTTGCTGGTGTTCCCGGGCGGAGCGCGCAGCGCAACAGTCAGAGACAACGGTAAGTTTCAGGTCGCGCATATTCGCGTCATGCGCTGTGCAAAGGATGCAACTGTTGGTAGTAAGGCCGGCTACGACGATGGAACGGCAGCCCAGATGCCGGAGAAGAACATCCAGCGGCGTCTGGTAGAAGGCAGAGTGCATCGGCTTCAGGATGCAATAATCGTGATCATCAGGCTGAATTTGCTCCACGAATTCTTTTCCCGGAGATCCGTCCCGCAGGCAGTAGGCAAGTACTTTCGCGGCGTCGGAATGCCACTCCGCAAAGTTGTCATTGACATAGACCGAGGGTACACCGGCCCGCCTGGCGCGTTCTTTCAGGCGGGCGAGGCGCGGCGCGATCGGCAGGGCATTCTTGAGCACCTTGTCGCCATCCGGAAACTCAAAATGATTTACCACATCGACCAGCAGCAGCGCCTGGGACGATTTCTTGTATGCAGTTTGCCTTTGCATGACTAGTTCTCAGGATAACGGACTTCAGTTCACGCAGCAGGTCTGGCAATCATTTCGTACAGCTCGGAATATCACCGGACGACGGCCGGCCAGAGTACCGGCGGGAACGTTGTGAGCGGCTTCTAATTGACGCTGCTTGCCTGCCCTGGCCCTCGTCAGAAACACTGCCGGTTCAGGACGGCTGTCACGGACGCTCGCCGAGCAGAGACCAAGCCAAGATCCCGAATCAGCCACCTGCGAGTCTGATGCGAAACTAAATCCCGGCAGACCACGCGTCTCCGCACTTTTTCATCCCAATGCAAGCGACCGTGCATTAGCGGTAGGAGGATTCATGTATCACCATGTCAAGAAGCTTATGTATGACGTAAACATCGGGGAACCCGACCCGCGCTTCGGCAAGATTCTGCTAGAGCAGTTTGGCGGAGCAAATGGCGAACTCGCGGCGGCGATGCAATACACCATACAAGGCTGGAGTTGCGACGATCCTGAACGGAAAGACCTTTTAATGGATATAGGAACTGAAGAGATCAGTCACTTGGAAGTTGTTGGTGCTCTGATAAGAATGCATTTAACCCCCATGAAAGACGAACTCGCGGATGCGGAAGAGGATCCGCTGGTGGCCGTCACCGGCGGAGGCGGACTGAACCTGTACAACTCAGTCGGCAACCCCTGGACGGCCGACTACCTGAAGATTTCCGGCGAACTGGACGTTGATCTTCGCAATAACATCGCGGCGGAAGCGCGCGCCAAGATAACTTACGAGCGGCTGATGCACCTTACCGACGATCCCGGCAGCAAGGAAGCCCTCCAGTTTCTGATGACCCGCGAGATCACGCACATGAAAGCCTTCACGGCTGCGCTGGATAGTCTCGGCACCGGTCGATTTTCGATCGGCAAGCTGCCGCCCACTCCCGGGGTGGTCGACGAGTATTACAACGACTCCACCGGCGAAGGCCCGCTTGGCTCGGACGGCCTTGGCAAGTGGATCAGTCAGGATGGATTACGGGTTGCCGACACACCCGAATTCATTCAGTCCATTGCGAAGAGTATTCGCAAAGGCGAGGAACTGGCGCGTAAGTCGAGCAGCGCCTCACCCAGTCCGGAAAAGCTTCCCAAGTCGGCTTAACGGGCTGTCAATGCGCGGCGCATGTTCCACACGGGCATGCGCCGTATGTAAGTCTGCACGGGAGGCTCACTGAAAATAGCGCCGAAACTTTCGAACTCACGAAACCTCCTTCGCGACCAGATCCTTTAACTCGAGCGCATTGCGAGCAGCATAACTACAGTCATCGTTGTCGAAATAGACGTAAACATCTCGTCGCTTCCGGGACCATTCCACAAGTTGCGCAGCCCACCTCCGGAGAGTCTCTGCCGTATAGCATCCCTGATACTTGGCCCCGGGTCCGTGCAGCCGAACATAACTGAAGTTGGCAGTGGACAACACTGGACTGTGAAATCCTGCCAGTTCATAGATGCAGTAAGCTGCGTTATGTTTTCGCAAGATCTCGTAGACACTTTCCGTATGCCAGCTGGGTTCACGAAATTCAAAAGCATAGCGATGCTGTGATGGCAGCGCCTGTAGAAAGATCTCCAGCCGCTCGACGTTGACTTTCCACTTGGGAGGAAGCTGAAAAAGAATAGGACCTAGTTTTTGACCGAGAACCTCAGCCCGCGGAAGTAGATTGTGTAACGCCTGCTCCGGTTCCTTCAGCTTCTTGTTATGGGTGAGGAATCGACTTCCCTTCACGGCGAAACGAAACCTGGAAGGCGCTGCGTCTCGCCACGCTGCGAAAGCTTCGCAGGTTGGCAGGCGATAGAAACTGCTGTTGAGCTCCACGGTGTCGAAGAAGCGCTGATAGTAGTCGAACATGCGCGAAGCGGGTAAACCGGCGGGATAGAAGCTGCCAACCCAATGCCGGTAATGCCATCCGGACGTGCCGATATGCACTCGCACTTGTTCACTTAGTTGGTCCGGCGGAGGGTAAATGCCGTTGCAGTTGAGAACCTGCCTCGGCTGACAATCCAGTTTGGTGGTCTCCAGAATCAGACCTTGGACTGGCACCCAGGCTGTTACCGCCAGTCCCGCACTCCGATTGGACTGTGAGCTTTTTTGACTAGCCTTTGCTCAATTTCTTACTCGCCTTTTTACTTGACTTCTTTTTGCTCGACTTCTTACTCGCCTTCTTGGTCGACTTCTTTTTGGGGACCTTGGCGCCCTTCTTGCGAGCTTCCGAAAGGCCGATGGCTATGGCCTGCTTTTTGCTCTTCACCTTTCCGCCTTTGCCACTCTTGCCGGAACGAAGCGTTCCTTTCTTTTTCCGGTGCATTGCGCTCTTCACGGTCTTTCCGGCAGTTTTTCCGTATTTCGCCATGTTCTTCTTCTCCTTTTCGAATCGCCACGACGTGGCCTTATTTCCCTTCGGCTGCTTCGGATGTTCAATTTTGAATCAGATGCGCATGGTAGGTTGAGGGAGGCCCAAGGCTGAACTCCGGAAGTTACCCGAGTGGTCTCTGCCCTTGCGTTAAACACCTTTCGAATTCGGTGCTCGTCGACGCGCCTATCGAACTTTTGGCTTTCGCGGTTCCGTTGTCGCCCCATCTAGACGCGCTGCAAGCTGATCGAAAGCGTCGGTGGGGCCTTTCCAGCGTAACTCGTCCACATCATCGAATAGCGCTATATCGGTCCGTAATGTTGCCAGGGTGCGAAACAGAACAGCACGATCGCGTTCCCGCAACAGGGTTTCAGCGAGGGTCCCAGCATTGGCAGCATTCGCGCGCCACTCCCGATGGTCTGCTGGAATGGATTCCAGATGTCCGAACTTGCTGAGGACGGCAGCCGATGACTTAGGCCCCCACCCTGGCAAGCCTGGATAACCGTCTGCTGCATCTCCTACCAGCGCCAGATAGTCGGGAATCGAAGCCGGTGAAACGCCGAACTTCTTGACTACTCCGGCCTCGTCCACGATAACGCGCGTGCGACGATTCAACTGGACAATGCGCGAACCGCGCACACACTGGGCCAGGTCTTTGTCCGGGGTACAGATCACCACACGTTCGACTCGTGGATCACGAGCCGCTGCGACTGCGGCCGCTGCCAGGGCGTCATCCGCTTCGAATTCCACCATCGGCCACACGGCAACGCCTGCCGCCCTCATCACTTCTTCCAGTAGTGGGAACTGCGCCAGCAGATCTGCCGGGACGCCTTCACTGGTCTTGTAGCCTGGCCATAGTTCATTGCGAAAAGATTCGATGACATGGTCGGTCGCGACCGCGATGTGGCTGGCGCCGGACTTGATCATCCCCAGCACCGACGCCAGAACTCCGCGAACCGCAGCCACTTCCCCGCCTGTCGCATCTCGCGCAGATGGTAAGGCGTAGTAATGCCGGAAAAGTTCGTACGTACCATCGATCAGGTAGACTTCCAGATGCGCCTCCAGCACAACCCCACCCTAAAATCCTCGGCCTCGCGATTGTCCCATACGTTGTTATAACGTGCATCCGCAGATCCCTTGCCTACCAGGCGCGGTTGGCACGAGCTATGCCCAGCGGCTCATTAGATTGCTGAGAGGTTGCTATTCACGGGTATACTCGATTGGAAGCTGCTCGGATTTCTTGAAAAAAGGAAGCCTAAGCGGACAAGTCTCTTTAGGTGTTAGATCATATGGCCATTCACCGGTATGCCTGCCAGTTTGTCCCTGCCGACATAGAGGCTGCGCTGGATCGACGCTATGTTATAGGTCCTGAAATTGCAGCGGGTGGTCAGGGAGCAGTTTTCCGGGCGACCAGAACTTCCCGGCCAGATGGTACTGCCGCGAATGATGTTGTCGCTTTGAAGTTGCACTTCGATCGCAGACGGCATGTTCGCGTACCACCGGAGATCACCGCGACCGAGAATTTCTCGCATCCAAACTTAGCTCGTTTGGTAGAGCACGGCCAGTTTGACGTTGACGGGAGACACACACGCTACGTTGCGTGGGAGTTCATCGAAGGAAAGCCGTTGAGCGTGCTGTTGGCAAATGGGCGCTTATTGGAATCGGAGGTCCTGGCGATAGGGCGTGACGTCTCGTCAGCAATTGCGGAAATCTGGTCGCGACGTGTGGTTCATGGGGACATCAAGCCCTCGAACATCATGCTTCGGAACTCCAACGGCCATACCATGGACGGCTCAATGGATACCGCGGTTCTCATCGACCTGGGGGCGGCCCGATACTTAGGTCAAAGCAATATTCGTACACTTAAGCCGGTTGACCGCAATGACCGCCGTCGTTCCGTACGTGGTCCTATCGGCACATTAGGTTACTTTTCGCCGGAGCAGTTCGGTGGCACGAAAGCACTGTCTTGTGCGTCGGACATTTTTTCTCTTGGCGTTGTCATGCTGCAATGCTTGCTGGGGCGGCATCCCACCAACCATGACCAGATCGCCTTAGCAGAGGGCAGCCAGGCAAGCGGCAAGGTCGGAGCGAACGTAAGCTTGCTTTACACACTGGACAAGATGCTGTCCGCGCGACCTTCGTTTCGGCCTACTCCGGCGGGACTCAGCGACCATTTCCGAAAGCTCCTGGAAAGGAACGAAGCGGAATTTGCGCGCGGAGTTCGCACGACCCTGGAAGCTCAAGAATAGCCGGTGTCAGACATTAGTAGAACGTCTCACTTCGATCTGTCCATTTCGCGTGCGGATTTCCAGGCATGGCTGCGGGTGCACAGCTGGCCCGTCAAGTACCCGGCCGTCCTCCAATGCAAACCGCGAAAAGTGGTATGGGCACACCACGGTATCTCCCTCCAGCTTGCCTTCTGAGAGCGGCCCGCTGAAGTGAGAACACGTTTCAGCCATGGCAAACAGACGTTGTCCGCGACGGACAAGAAGAATCGGCGTCCCGCGGTACATCGCTCGGGTAAGTTTCCCGTCCACCAAACTGGTTTCAGGTAGGACGGCAGCGAACTGCTCTGGGAATTCCTGACCATTTGTGCGGTCAACGCCTACTCCGTGCTCATACACCATTTTGCCGCCGAGATTGGATGCATAGCTCATTACGGCATAGCCCAAAACCCCCGCGATACGGCCGGCCGCACGTGATCTCTTTTTTCGCAAGAACAGAGACGTCGCGAACAATGCGGCTCCACTCAGGTTGAGCAGACCGTGAATCAATCCCAGGCGGCGAGCCGGAGGGTCCACATCGGACCAATCCGCCATGCCGGTTACGGCCGCACCAGCCGCGGCGACCAGGCCAAGTCCGATTGACATTTCGCACGCCCGCCTGAATTCACGGCGTTTGAAAGCAAGGTCGAGAGCATCAAATGCCATCGCAACTGTCCAGGCGCCCACGGGCACGTCCGTCAGCACGACATGCAAGGGCTCGCCGAGCCACGTACCATTCAAGAAGTTCCTGATCCTCTGTGCCGATGGATGGCCGCCACCGTACAGAGCTTTGTCGAGCAACTTCTGTAGTTTTTCATCTACGGGCTGAGGGACAGTCAGCGACGATGAGTCGCGAGTTGGATCGACTTCCGAGCCTGCTCCAACGGCGAGCTTTGGATCTTCCATATGCTCCTCGTTACGGTCAATGTGCATTAGCGACCGATACTTGGATGCCATGGCAAGGCAGTTCGTTAGCTTCTTTTCCGGAAGGTACGCTGCTCCTCGGTGCGTCCAGCGCACGAACGTATCGATGCAAGCATATGGCTACCAATCTGATGGTCAGATGATTGTGGATGAATTCTTACCGTGGCGAATCGCCCCTCACGACCGGCTGTTTGGCTGCGCTCCATTCGCTGTAGGATCCGTCATACATGCTCGCGTCATAGCCGAGGTATCGTGCCAGGAAATACGTATACGAGGCTTGCAGGCCCACTTCACAGTACGAGACAAGGTTCTTTCCGTCAGTGACTCCCAAGGCTTCGAACTGTTTGCGGAGCTCCTGCGGCGAGCGGAGCAAGCCATCATCGTGGCCGAGAAGTGCGGTTTCCCAGAACATCGATTCGGCTCCGGAAATGTGTCCGGCGCGATAACGTTTCGCGGGCCGCGCATCGATAATCACCACGTTTGCCGTGCCAGGTTTCTCCGCCACCAGCTTTGTCATGCTATCCATCTTGGCCACAATCTCGGGATGCAGGTGAACGGTTAGGTTTCCAGACGTGATTTTAGGTTCCTCGCTGGAGGTAGCCCGCTTCTCGCGCAACCACTGATCCATACCCCCGTCGAGGAGCGCAGCGTGATTGCCGTGACCGAGATAATCCAGAGTGAAAAACAGCCTGGTTGCCATGGGGTCCCAATCCGGCGCGTAGTACACCACATGAGAAGTATCGCCGATGCCGATGGCTTCGAGATTTTGCTTGAGCTGTTCGGCGGATAACAACTCTGAACCAGGGTCCTGATTGCTCACAAACTTGTCCATCGGGAGGAAGCGTGCGCCGGGAATGTGCGCGGCCTGGTAATCTCCACGATCATGCCCAATGTGTACGATCACCAGATTCGGGTCGGACAGATGGTCAGCGAGCCATTGTGTCGATACCAATAACTCGGGATGGCGAGCGCCATTCGTCGCTGCCGGCGTCTGCTTGTCAACGGCATTCGCAGGAATCGATTGGGTTAAAACAATGCCGCCCAGCACAGTGCAGAAAGCAGCAAGATAGATTGCTCGGAATTTCATACTTCTCTCCAGAGATTGATGTTGATTTCCAAGGTGCATCACTTGTGTACAGTTCCATCTGGGCCAGGAACCGAGCGTGACAGCTCATATCCAGCACGGTTAACCCACTCGTACACCGACCCGTCATACATCGAGGCGCGATATCCCAGATACTTCGCCACGAAATAGGTGAACGACGACTGCATTCCGGTTCGGCAATAGGTCACAACTGGTTCATCGAGCTCTGTGCCAGCGCGCTGAAATTGCTTCTGGAGCTGCGTGACGTCCAGCAACGATGGGCCGTCGCCGTCCAGCAGAGTCTTCCAGTAAAGACTGTGCGCACCGGGCAGATGCCCGGCTTTTGGCACTGCGTCCGACGTCACGGTTCCGTCGAATTCGCGCGGTGGACGGGCGTCGAGCAGTACATACCCCTTCCCACCTCCGGCGACGATCTCCTGCATACGTTCGGTCGTGATCAGTAGCTCGGGACGCACGCTCGGTGTGAACCGCGCCGCAGAAGGATGGACAGCATTATGGTCGAGGGGCCTTCCTTCCGCGGTCCACTTCTCAATACCGCCGTCGAGCAGAGCGGCCCGATCGGCATGTCCCAGATAGTCGAGGGTGAAGTATGCACGTGCTGCCAGAAGACCGCCTCCCTCTCCGTACAGAACGATCCTGGCATTGTTTCCGATACCAACGTCCTCGAACAACGTTTGCAGGGTGGCGACGGGTGGAAGGTCATTCAGAGAATCCGAGTGTTGTTGCACCAGACGGTCGAGCGCAAGGAAACGCGTACCGGGGATGTGTCCGGCATCGTAACTGCTTCGGTCACGTCCCACATACAGGATCACAAGATCGACATCGGCGAGGTGCTCCTGCAGCCAGGAGGTCGAGACCAGCATGTCCGCACCGATGTTTGACCCGCCGGAATGACCACCGCCTTGCGCAGCCGCACTGAAGGTGGCGCATCCGATTAGCAGAAGAATCGCGGTTGCATGCAGGGCATTCATATCCGACATTGCAATCACGTCCTTCACTCCGCCTTCAGAAGGACGGTGGGATCCAGCCTGGGGATTCTAGTGAGCGGCAAGAAGGACGATGCTGCGGCGATTGCGATCAGCACCAGCGCCGATACGGCGAAAGTGACGGAATCGCGGGGATGGATTCCGTAAATCAGCTTCGACATCGTCGCCGACATCAACCAGGAAATCGCGATCCCGCATCCCAGTCCCACGGTGATCGTCAGGAGGGCGCGGCCCATCATCGAACTCATCACTCTTCCAGATGTCGCCCCCAACGCCATCCGGATGCCTATCTCGTGCTTACGCTCGGTGACCTCGAGCGCCATCAGGCCGCTGATACCGGAAGCTGTAATAAGCAGCGCTAAAACGGCAAAGATGCTGAAGAAGACCGCGGTATGGCGGCGCGGCGCCAGTGAGTCCTCACGAACTTGTGACAAGGCTGCGACGTCGGTGATAATCGCCTGGGGATCGAGATCGTGGACAATCCACGAGATCTCCGGCGCAATTTCGTGAACGGGCCGCGTACTGCGCACGATCAGGCTCGTGGCCGGAGCGTGCGATTGCGCGAAAGCACAATAGGCTTCGTCTACGGGCTCTTTATCCAAGCCCTTCTGTCGCACATCGCCGACCACCCCGATGATTGTGGCGCGTTCGTCGGGCCCGAATGAAATCTTCTTCCCTATCGGATTGCTACCCGGCCAGTAGCGTTTGGAAAAATGCTCATTGACGATCGTAACCAGGGGGGCTTGTTCAGTATCGTTGTCGGTGAAATCGCGCCCGGCCAGCAACGGCATACCGATGGTCTGGAAATAGCCTACGGTGACTGCTCGTCCACTGACGGTCTCGGGCTTCGGACGAGTAGCGTGATCGACATCGTTGATACCAAGTGCGAATTCAGAGTCGTAGGCATGCGTTGCGAGTGGAAAAGTGCTGGCGAGGGCTGCAGATTGCACTCCGTCCAGTCGTTTGGTGCGCTCGAGCAATGCGGTATAGAAGCCACGAAAGTCATGTTTCAGCAAATAAATATGAGACGTCATTACGCCGCTGGGCCGGAATCCTCCGTCCATATGCTCCAACTGGAACAACGTTCGCAAAGTCAGACCCGCTCCCACCAGCAGGATGACCGAGAGAGCTAACTGTCCCGCCACAAGCATGCCTCGCGTGCGCGACCTCATCCTCATCGCTGGATTGATGTTTTCTAAATGTGAGGTGAACAGAGCACTGTGCCGAACTCCGATTGCCGGGATAAGCCCAATCACCGAGCCGCACGCGATGGACAATGCAATGCACACTCCGACCGCCGCCGGCCCCATGCGCAACTGGGACGCGAGCGTGGTGAACTGAGAGGCAAAAGGGACCAGATAGTCCAGGCTCCAGAACGCAAGAAGCAAGCCCAGAGCACCGCCGGCGATGGCAAGCAATATTCCTTCCGTCACGAAGCTGCGAGTGATTCGTGCTCGGCTGGCGCCCAAAGCCGCACGCACAGTCAGCTCTTTCGAGCGGGATAAGAGTCGCGACAGCATGAGCCCGGCAACGTTCGAGCAGGCCAGTAACAGAAGCAGGCCCGCAGCGGCTCCCAACGCGATAAGAACAGGCCGGATCTCAGAGGTCAGCTCTTCATGAACCGGCGAAACACGAATGTCATATCCCATCGATGCAGGATATGCATCGGGATAGGCCGCGCGGAGTTGGTTCGCAATACCGCGCAGATCGTCCTCAGCCTGGTGTACAGAAACGCCCGGCTTAAGGATCGCAAACACGCTCATCATGCGGGCGGTTCGGACGCTCAGAAAGCGTGCGCTGGTACGCGTGGGACAAGCGGCCGTCGGCATGTACACGTCCACCACGCCGGGGAATTGCGGAATCGGCGGCAGCACGCCGACTACGACATGCTGCTTGTCGTTCATGGAGTAAGTTCTGCCTACCACGTCAGGATCGCCTGCGAAGCTGCGCTGCCAGAACTCATAACTGAGAATGAGGACTGGATGCGCGCTGGGGCGGTCGTCCTCATCCATGAAAGTGCGTCCATAGAGTGGCGTCACTCCCAGTCCACGAAAGAAATTGGCGGACACCACGGCCGTTTCGACCCGCTCCGGTTCGCGGCCGCCCAGGAGGCTGAACATCATCTGGTGGTACTCGACCACGGAATCCAGAGTGTGGTTCCGAGAGCGATAGTCCTCGATTTCCTTTACGGAGAAGCCAAGGTTATCGATTCCTACTGCCGGCTGAGCCTGCTTCAACTGCACCAGGTGATTGCCTTCGGTAAACGGAAGCGGCTGAATCAGAATGGCATTAGCAGCGCTGAATGCAGCCGTGGCTGCGCCTATGGCGAGGCCTAGAATCAAGATCGCGACGCACGTGAAACCGAGGTCCTTGCGCATCATCCGCAGCGCGTAGGTTCCGTCTTGAAGCAGAATCTCACGGTGCTCACGCACTGCCGTCAGCAAGAGGCCCGTGGAGGTGTCCCACCAGAAACGCACTTGCGCAAACGGTCCGCCGCGGGCTGCATCCTGACGCTGGTCGCGAAACACAGATTGCATCTCGCCACTGAAGCGATCGCGGAAGTCCTCCGGCAGAAGACCTAGAAGAGCGCCGAAAAAGCGTTCGCCGAATTTGGGTGCGTTCTTCGTAGCGGTCACAAATCACCTCGGCTCATGCGCTCTCGGGGCCCAATATCCGTTTCGCCCTGGCCATGGCCAGGACTCGTTCCATGCGCTCAGCTTCCGCCTCGGCAAGAGCGCACCCTTGCTTGGTCAACCGGTAATAGCGGCGCCGTTCGTCGTCGAGGCTAAACTCAGGCCGCTCATCAGACTCCTCAATGAAGCCGTCTTCCAATAATCGCTTTATGATCCCGTAAAGAGTCCCCGCGCTGAGCCGCACTTCATCGTTGGTGCGACGCGCTATCTCTTTGCTGATGACGTAACCGTGCTTCTCGCCGTCCGCCAGGGACAACAGCACGTGAAACACCGCAGGCGTCAGCGGCAAGTAGGATTCAATCGTCTTTTTCTTTCCCACCGAAGGTCCCTCCGCTCTCCAGGAGCGATTCCTCACGTTTCTCTGGCCTTTCGTCCAATTCGCTTTACAGTGGTACGTTCATATGCATACTAGTACGTTACACGGTATATATGCTCGTGTGTGGTACTAGTCAACAAAAAAGTGAGGAGTTGCTATGGAAACCGCCGTATCGCTAGTCGTGGGAGTTGCAATCGGCATTATCTCGGGATTGATCGGACTGGGTGGAGCCATCTTCCTCATACCGATCCTGGTATACGGATACGGCATGGACCAGCACCGAGCGCAGGGGACGTCGGTCGCCACGCTGCTGCTGCCCATCGGGGCATTAGCTTTCTGGAAGTACTACAGTGCCGGCAACGTCGATTTGAAGATCGCGGCATTGATGGCCGTTGGGTTCTTTGTAGGAGGCTACTTTGGTGGATCGTGGGCGCAGGCTATCCCCACTCTGCTGCTGCGTCGCGTCTTTGCTGTATGTCTGGTGGCGCTTGCGGTGCGAATGTTTCTACAGAAGTAGCGGCATCCTGAGGCTAGTGGCTGGTGGCCGGCCTTCACACATTTTGCCGGTTCGGCTGATTGGTCTTGGTCAATTCTCCGACTGCCTGGTTCCAGGTCACGATCCACGGAACGGTCAGCGAATACAGCAGCCGAGCCGCCAATTGCTTAATGGAAGCGTGTCTGCCAAACAGGCTCCAGTCCAGGCGGAACGCGAAGTACATCTCGAGTAGCAAAACGCACACGAACGGAATAACGGTCCGCGGCAACAGCACGATGACGAGCACTTCCGCGATGCAGCGAAGCAAGTTGCGTGCCAGCCGCGAGCGCCGCGTCCCCAACACGCCATCGGCAATTCCATAGCGAGCCATCATGCTGAGCGCGGTCCCCAGCGTGTGATGCGGCCGATAGATTGCCTGTGCCCGCTCGGCATAGGCCGGAGTCGTGACCTTGCGCACCTGCAGATCGAAGGCCGTGTCTTCGCCCAGGAATGTAGTCTCAGGAAATCCGCCAACCCGCTGCCACAGCTCTTTGCGAAACGCCATAGAGCGCGCGGTGCAGGACTTGGTAGTGCCATCGGCCCTTTGTTTCAGCCCGAAAAATGGCGCTGACGCCACGTCCCATATCGTCTGGTCCGCCGGATCGACACAGGAACCGCCCAGCGCGTACTCGGCACGGCCGTTGAGGATGGGCTCCGTCAGCCGGGCCAGCCACTCCGGATCATAGATGCATCCGGCATCGGCGCACGCCACGACATCCGAAGTTGCGGCCGCGATGCCAATGTTCCGTCCGCGGGCAATCGGTCCAGGACAGGCCTTCAAATTACAGCTCTCATCGCGGATCGCACGCACATTGGGATATTTCGACTCGGCTGCCTGTAACCGCTCCCAAGTACCGTCGGTCGAGCCGCCGTCGACGATGATGACCTCCGGGCGCAATGACTGCTGCGCCAGGGTCGACACCAGCCCGTCGATGTCTTCGACCTCGTTGAGGACGGTTGAGGTTACGGTTACCGCTTGCATTCCAGCTAATTTTATCCCGTTTTACCGAACCGCCGCCGTGGTGTCCACGTATAACTCACTGTCGAAATTCGTTTGTATCGCGTCGTGCACGCGATCAGGAGGCAGCATGGTTTACCGCAAACATAGGCAACTTGCAGGCGCAGTGGCAGGAACCCTGCTCGCGCTGCTGATGACATTCCCGGCTCAGGCCGAAGTAAAACAGGAATTTCACAAGACTGTTCCTCTCACGTCCAATGGCACAGTCTCGCTCGACAATATCAACGGCAGCGTCGAGATCACCGGGTGGAACCGCAATGAGGTCCAGATCGACGCCATCAAGACGGCCAGCACCCAGCAAAAGCTCGACGACATGAAGATTGAGATCGATGCCACCAGCAGTTCGGTCGACATCAAGACCAAGCTTCCCGAGCGCATGGTCAACAACAATCCAGGCTCAGTTCACTACACACTGCATGTTCCGGAGAAGGCTCGCATCGATAAGATTAACCTGGTGAATGGCTCGCTTACGGTAGAGAAGCTGACGGGCGAGATCAACGCGAACCTGGTGAACGGGAAGGTTCAGGCCTCCGACTTGACCGGCACGGCCGATCTGGCAACGGTGAACGGCACCATCGAAGCAACTTACAACTCGCTGACGGATGTGCGCGAGATCAAGCTGAAATCCGTGAATGGCAGCATCAATCTGACCCTGCCGCCGTCACCGAATGCGGATGTGGATGCCAGCGCGGTCAATGGCAGCATCAGCACCGATTTTCCGCTGACCGTAAAGGGTCATTGGGTGGGCAAGAGTATGTCCGGAACACTAGGCAGCGGCGGCGTACACATCGAGCTCAACAACGTGAATGGCAGCATCCACCTGGGGCCGGGCCGGGGAACGCTGTAGCTCCATATTCACCACGAAGGCACGGAGAGCATCGCAGTTAGCGATTGGCAGTGGGCATGAGCCTTTGGGGTCTGGTAGCAGTTCTGCCAGACTCCTGAGAATTGTCATCACGAGCGAAGCGAGGGATCTGCTTTTTGATCGCACCGGCGGAAAACGCAGACCCATCGTAATCACTGCCAGCGCACATTATCACAGCTCCGTGCCCTCCGTGGCGAAAAGGCAGTTAAGTGTTCGATGCTCCTGCCTTCTGCCCAACCAGCAGCAACGCTCCTATGCGTTTGAAGTCGCGTAGCTCTCCCGCATTCTTAAACCACTTTCCGCTGTACTCGTCTGGAGTGGGCGAAAGATCGGGAATGCGTTTAGCGCGTACCTCCTCATAGCCGTGTGCCTTCAGCATCTCGATGTATTCCTGCTCGGACTTCACCTGCACGGGCACTTTAAGCTCGTCAACCCAACGCAGCGAATAGTGATTGTCCTTGTATAGGTTAATGAGGATATAGAGCTCTCCTGCAGGTGCCATCACCCGCCGCAACTCATCCAACGCGCCTCCCTGATCGCCGTAATAATAAAACGACTCCACCGACAACACCTTGTCGAAGAAATCCTCCTGCCAGGGAATCTGTTGCGCCGAACCGACCACGAAGAGGAGGTTGTCGAACTGGATCGATGCCGCCCGGGCACGGCGAATCATCTCGTCAGAGACATCAAGTCCTACGACTTGCCCCGAACGGTCTCCTCCGCCAACCGCCTGCGCCAGAAGTCGGCTGGCCCACCCCGCTCCACAGCCCAGATCGAGCACGCGATGGCCCGGCTTCAACTCCATCAGCGCGAGCGTCTGCTGGGTGATGCTGCTATGGTGCTGCTCCATCTCCTCGCCCCTGCCCGCTTCTGCCCATTCATTGAACTCGCGCCGCATGTGCTCGTCGGTGTTAATAATGTTTTCGTTAATCATGATTGCCCCTTGATTCGACCGTCAGCTATCGGCTGTCGGCTCTCGGTTAAGATTTATTTTGTCGGAGACCCTTCCGCCTCCGAATAGTTGCACGCAAGACAAGCGTTTCGTGAATCACGTAGCCTGGCCATCTGGGGGCCGAGAGCTGATAGCCGAAAACCCAAAGCTAAGAACTAGCTAACAGCTAAGAGCTTCATCTATGTTACAGTCGCGGAAAGTCATGGCTCAACTTCCACAGACGCCCTCGAACGGCGAAACTCCTTGTCTCCTTTACTGTCCAACGTGCGCTCGTGAAGTCGAGGATCCCCTCACTTGCGGCGACTGCTCTGCCGTCATCTGCCGGGTTTGCGGCACCCCGCTGGAGATTCCCGAAGACCTTGGGATGGGATAGTTCGCGAACGCTGGTCCAATAGTGGGAGGGCCGATGCCGGATACGTTGAGCTGGACTTGTTCGGGACGGCGCAGACGCGAGAGGGACCAGCACGGACTGGCGCTAGTCGCCATGGGCAGGCGGGGCGGCCCGCCTACCTGCAAGCGATCGGGCTGATTAGATGAAAAGCATTCGCGGCCGAATTGTTTAGGGCGCTTGTATTCGTCCGCGACTTTTTAGTTGGTCATCAGAATGTAGTTGCTGTAGACGTATCCGTTGTTGACGACTCTCACCCGGAACGGACCCGTCCAGCGCGGAACGAACTGCACCACACACTCAGCCGTGCGATCGTCGTCCTTCGCAATCAGGTGTCCGCTCTCGTCATAGACGTAAAGATCGACGTCTGTGTCGCCGTCGCCGACAACGGCGATCGCGCGCTACTTCGCCGCCGTAAAAGCTGATCGACATAGTCGTCCCAGGCGCGCGCATTCACCGAATCACGATGCGCGATGGCGCCGCGAGTTGAACCGAGTGTGCCGCTTGCCGCAGCCGGCTTTGGCCTTAGCAGCTGCCGCGTCGATCAAGGCGGTCAAGTTAGCATTGTCTTTTGCCCAGGGCTTCGCTTCGGCCAGCAACTGCTGCGGATCGAGTGTAGGCGCGGGTGTGCGTGCCCTTCTTGCCTTCCTTCACCTGCTCGCCTTCATTCTGCGGGCCACTTTTCTTCGTGCCGACACGCTGCGCATTTTCCTGCACTTGCACGCGTTCCAGCATCTGAACAGCTGTGAGCATAGCCAGAGCGGATTCGTTCTCCCGCGCATAATTCACCAGCGAGGTCGCCTCGCTCAACATCGATACCGCCGCAGCCGTCCCTTCCTTGCCTTTTTGGTCCGAGGCGTTCGGCTGCTTTGCGTTCGCTCGCAGCCTGATCGCCCGAAGCGCTGCGAGCCCGCGCTCTGAGCATACAAATGTGGAACAACCAGTAACCCCGTTACCACCCAGGAAAGCACCAATGTCAGGATTCGCCGTTTCATCTTCATCTCCTTTTGCCTGTCGCTTGAGGGGCCCATCTTACCATTTGCAACATGCCGTATGAATTTCCCGCTCGTCCCGATTTCCCTTGAGTTCGGCCTTTAACTTCTAAACTGTCGCGTGTCCTTGCTCGCATCTATTTCGCCGCTGTGACACTCCGCGATGGAGCAGCAGGCAGATCGCCCGGATCGCCCACGAAGATTGTTCCGGCCCAGAAGAACGGGTGACCGGCTCCGTGTTGCTGCCGAGCACGATCCAAAGACGCCAGTTGTGCCGCATGAAATGCCTCATACCGGTGCTCGGGAGATTGTCCTTTGCCTGGATCTCCCAACCAGCGTTCGTAGAAGTCGCGAATCTCGTCGGTGGTTTCCTGCGCCGGCACCTCCCACATGCTCATAGTCAGCGAGCGCGCTCCGGCTAACAGAAAAGCCTGCCGCAAGCCGGCAACTCCGTTCGGAGTTACCTCGCCCAAACCTGTCTCGCAGGCGGTCAAGTTCACTAACTCCGTGCCCTGCAGGTGCATGCCCGTAACTTCATAGGCAGTGAGCACTCCATCGCTCAGCTGGACTTTTGCGGCTTGCAGCTGTTCGTCCGTCAAGCCTCGTGCGCGAGCTGCGACTTCGCTGAGATAGTCGGAGCCAACGTGATACACCGGGTGCCAATCGTTCACTCCAGCCATGATCAGCATCGAGCGCAGCAGCGGATTGTCCCAGCCCTGCGGATCATTGTTCGGACGGTCGAGGATGTATCCGTGCGTGGCGAACTGCAGGATCTGCGGCTGCTCCACGCCTTCCACCCACTCCTTGACCGCCGAGCGATCGACCCAGGTCGTGACCGACCACCCGAAATGCTGCAACTGCACACTGGCCTGCTGAATCAGGTTCGCCAGGACCTCGACCTGATTCCAGTTGCGCGGGATCTCCAAGCGTGGAGCATCGTCACTCGCCGCTGATCCCCAAAGTCGAAGTGCGCCTGTGGGTCTGGAGCGTTCGTCGCCAACTGAACGGCAGGCCAGCCGAAATCTGTCGCGCTTCCATGGCCGCCAGATCTTCTGGCTTGGCATTGAAAGCCGGATTTCCAATCAGAATCGCACTGCGATCGTGCGGCCCGGTCTTCCGGAGCGGACACTGACGCGAGCCGGCTCAAGTCGCGTCCCGTGCCCAGGTAGATCAGCTCCCAATCTTCAGCCAGATAGCGCCAGTTCCCGGACGCGTCTTTGTGGGCCAGCGCCTCCAGCGGGATCAGACTTAGTTCGCCGTCAGGCGCAACGTACACACGACGAATGCCCGACAATTGCTTTTCCATTGGCTGCCACACCAACTCGCGAAGCGCGGACGGAGGCTTCCGCAATTTGCTCTTCTGAGCGGCGAACCTGTCCTCGGCTCGGCTCGATCGTCTTGAACTGATCGATGGCGCCACGCATTTCGGCACGGAAAGTCTGGGACTGCGGCATCAATCGCTTTAGCATCGCCCAGCTCAATGGCCGATACTTGGCCGGTGTCCGCCCGACAGCAGAAAGACACCGTAGCGAGGCTTACCTTGTTTCCACGAAACAAAGTCGTAGGGCCGATAGCACACAAATTCCGCCAGCACCTCACCGGGCCGCAACGCCCGGACTACATCCTCCAACTGCACCTGTCGTACCCGGGCCGTGACCGCATAGGCACGAGTTCGACTGGCGCAAGCTGCTCGTCCAGTTCCTCGATTTGATCGGACAGCGAATGCACATAGCCAGGATCGGCAGCCTTGTGGCCGGGCGTCTGTGAGTGACTGGAATCGCTCGACATCAGCTGTAAGACCAGGGTCGCGTATTCGTGTCGCAGTTGCTCGCGTTCACTGCCACTTCTTTCGCCACTCTGGCGAGCCGACGGCGACAGACGCATCCATGGCTCCGCTCTCGTGGCGCGCGACTTCGAAAAGAAGGTTCTTGCCGAGCAGCACTCCGCGCAGTCCGTCTTTCGGATCAACGCCTTTGCCTTGGAAGACGAGCGTGGACAGCTCTTCGCTCTGCACGAAATGGCTGTGCGAGAGAAATTGCCGCTTCTGCTGGTCTGACATGGTGGGAAAATTTTCCGTCAGGTGCAGCCATTGCAGTTGCGCGGATTGCAGCAGCAACTGCGAAGCTTCCTGAGTCTGGCCTTCGACCACCAGAATCGCCGCGAGATGCTTCAGGTTCGTTGGCGTATTGCGGGTTGTACTCGCCGAGCGTCGCCTTGCGAATGCGCCAGCGCCTGGCGCGACAACGCCTCTGCCTGGTCATAGCGGCCGATCGCTTTATACAGCAATGACAGGTTGTCCAGATTGACGGCGTAGGCCGGGTGCTGTTCGCCCAGCGTCTTCTTGCGGATCGCCAGCGCCTGCTGGTACAGCGACTCCGCTTCCTGGTACTTGTGCATCGCCTGATAGAGCTGCGCCAGGTCGTCCAGACTGCTCGCGTACGTCCGATGCTGATCTCCAAAGACCTTCTTGCGGATCGCCAGCGCCTGCTGGTACAACGGCTCGGCTTCCTGATATCGGCCCTCCTCCTTGTAGAGCAGACCCAAGATTGTTCAGGCTGCGCGCATAGTCGGGATGCTCCTCGCCCAGGGCTTTGCTGCGAATCGCGATCGCCTGTTTGTAGAGTGGCTCGGCCTGCGGATAGCGCCCCATCGAGTCATACAGCGCCGCCAGCCGGTCCAGACTGCGGGCGTAGTCGGGATGTTGCTCGACCCAATGCCTGTTTGCGGATCTTCAGACGACTGAACGTAGAGCGGCTCAGCCTTCGCGTAGCGACCCATGTACCGGTACAGATCACCCAAGTTGCAGAGCGTGGTGGCGTACATCGGGTGCTGCTCGCCGACAGTTCTTCTTCTCAATATCGAGCGCCTGTTGATACAGCGACTTCGGCTTGCTGATTGCGACCCATCGAAACGTACAACGTGCCCAGCGCGTCCAGAGTCGTTGCATATTCCGAAGTGTCTTTGCCAAGCGCCTTCTGCTGAATGGCCAGCGCCTGCTTGATATAGTTCCTCGGCCTGACCGTAGCGCCCCATGGTCTGGTACAGCTCGGCCAAGTTGATCAGGTTATGCGCATAGCCCGGATGTTCTTCTCCAACTGCCTTCTTGCGAATTGCGAGCGCCTGCACGGTGAGCTTCTCGGCTTCGTCGTAGCGGGCCATGGCTTCGTACAGAGACGCAAGGTTGTCGAGATTGACGGCGTAGGCCGGATGCTCTTCGCCCAAAGACTTCTTGCGGATCGCCAACGCCTGCAGGTACAGCGTCTCCGCCTGCTGGTACTTGCCCATCGCCTGATAGAGCTGGCCGAGATCGTCCAGACTGCTGGCGTACGTTCGATTCTGCTCGCCATACACCTTCTTGCGAATCGCCAACGCCTGCAGATACAAAGGTTCGGCTTCCTTATACCGGCCTTCTTCCTTGTAGAGCAGACCCAGATTGTTCAGGCTCCGGGCATAGTCGGGATCTCCTCGGCCCAGAGCTTTCTCCCGGATCTCGATGGCCTGCTTGTAGAGCGGCTCGGCCTGCGCATAGCGTCCCATCGAATCGTAGAGGGCTGCCAGCCGATCCAGGCCGCGGGCATAGTCGCGGTTCTGTTCACCCAAGGCTTGCTTGCGGATTGCTAGCGATTGCAGGTACAGCGGCTCAGCTTGCGGATAGCGCCCCATGTATCGGTACAGGTCGCCTAGATTGCACAGACTAGTCGCGTAAAGCGGATTGCTGCTCGCCGACCGTCTTCTTCTCAAGAGCCAACGCCTGCAGGTAAAGCACTTCAGCTTGCTGATTGTGACCCATCGAAACGTACAGCGTCGCTAAGGCGTCCAATGTGGCAGCATACTGTTCCGTCTGTTCGCCAAGCGCAATCTTCTGAATGTCGGCCGCTTCTTTGTACAGAGACTCTGCTTGCGAATACTGATCGGTCGAGCTGTCGAGCTGGGCAAGTGCGATTAACACCTCCGCGCACAGCGGATGAGACTCTCCCAGTGTTTTACGACGGATCGTCGAGTGCCAGACTAAAGTCAGCCTCAGCCTCGGCTGTCCGACGTTCAGCAAGCGCGACGCGGCCCATCATGACAAGGGTGCGCGCACGCCAGCGGCTTTCCGCGCCGAATATTTGGCTCTCTGTCTGCTCCGCTGAAGCTAACTTCCTCAGCACTTCTGCGTTCTGTTCGTCGCTGCGATCGCTCTTGATCGCCACCGACTCAACAGTTCGTTCGGCTGTTGCCAACCTGCCTCGCTGACTGGCATTCAGGTCGGCAATTCGATTTAGATCCGCAAGGTCCTGACGAGCGTCCACGGTTTGCCACCAGCCACTCCCTTGGTACTGGGTTCTTATCTGCGCCAGGTGGTCTGCCTTTGGAATGGCGGCTTCAACCAGGCCGACTTGGTCCGGGTTGCGAAAGGCGTCACGAATCGCTGCCTGGCAGTCCGCCACGTCCTGGACGGAAGTTGCGGGAATTTGCGGAGGCAACGACGTAGAGGTGGACGACGCAATGGACGGTTGCAGCTGCTCCTGTGCCGAAGCGAGGCCGCAGAACAACACCGCGAGCAGAAAGATCATCGTCAGGACGCTGCGTCTTACCTGTTTGCGGCGCCCACCGAATCTAAGTTTAGACAACTGCACCATAAGACTTGCTATCTTCCACCCAGTGACGTGATTGCTCTCTATCCTTGCGCTTCTTCGAGAAGTACAAAGCTTTTCGCATTTGGGTGGTCGCACCCCACAGTCAATTGACGACCTGGCAATAAGTCGCACTTGCGATGGAAGCCTCCGACTGAATTCCTGAGCCCTTAAGGTGGATCTCGGTACGAACGCAGCCAATACAATGGCCGAAATAGTCGGCCAGAAGCCATCTTGATTCACGCCGTATCTCTATGCGCATCACTTCCCGGACTGGATGATCGCGTTGTGACCAATTGTTTCGCTGCGACGATGCCGAAGTACAAACTAGTGAGCACCGATATATAAGCCCCCGCCCCAAGCGATACAACGCGTCGTAATCTCCGATTGCGCATCCTGCCAAGAACGGCATATGTAGCATCGAAGTTTCCGGCGAAAGCATTCTGCATCATGCTTCTCGCCATAACCCAGATAATTATTATGAAAGTTAATGGAGCCAGGCCGCCGATAAGCGCCCGCCTATCTCGCCAGACGCGATAAAGGAATGGGCCAGATAACGCGACGAGGGCGAGGCACCCATAATAGCCGACATTGTCATTTCCGCTACGAAGATCTATTAGCTTGAAGCGCACTTCTTGTATTCAGTAGACCAAGCACCTGCCAGAAAGTGAAATCCAGCTCGGCCAACAAGTGGTATCTGCACCGACACGTTCGTTAGAAAACAACTCGCGACTATAAGAACGGCTACAGCAACTGAGATTTGCATACCCGGCGTGTCGAATAATTTGTACAGTCCGACCTTTAATCGCTGAATCTGGTGCTTCTGCTCTTGTGGTCCGTTAGTTGGCGGCTCTACCGGCGCAATTCCAAGAACATGTGACTCGCTGTCCATATCGACATCGACCATCAATCCAGGGGTGGGAACGACCGGAGATCTCCAAAGGTCGTCCGTCGAGAACCTAAATTGTTGCCCTTCAACCATCAGCAGCCCCGGAGTTTCGCCGGGAACGCGCAGTACTCTCCCGCGTTTTCTCATAAGTCCCCTCGGTGAAATAGGTTGTGGTAAGTTCCACACGAGTGGTAGGCTTCTCGGAACCGGATCGCCTCCGGTTCGCTTCCAAGTTGTCAGTTCGCTTTCACTTCACATTGCGCAGAAGACGAGAGAGAACCGTCATGCCGCCACAAAATTCTTCAAGCGCCTGCTGCAGCCGCGCCGGCGTCGGTCCGAGCGAAACAGCGGCAGAGCGCGAGGCCCTCGATCAGCTTTTTAGCGTGACCTACGAGGAGCTGCGAAGGCTGGCTGCAACCGTCAAGCGCGGCGACCCCAATATCACGCTCAGCCCCACGGCTTTAGTGAACGAAGCCTGGCTCAAGCTGTCGAAGTCGCCTGGCATGCGGCTGGAATCGCCTCTTCACTTCAAGCGAATCGCCGCCCGCGCCATGCGGCAGTTACTGATGGAGGCCGCTCGCCGTCGTCATGCGGACAAACGAGGCGGCGAGGCGGCGATCTTCATCACCTTCGACGAAGCACTGGATGGCGCCGTCACAGCCCTGAGAACGACTTGCTGGCGTTGGACGCGCGCTCTTCTGGAACTTGCTCATGCCGAACCGAGACAGGCAGCCATCGTGGAGAGCCGTTTTTTCGGCGGACTCGAGGTAAGCGAGATCTCGCAGCTCATGGGATATTTCGGAAGCTACCGTCCTGCGCGATTGGCGGCGGCCAAAGCGTGGCTGGGACATCGGCTCCGTCACGCCGGGTAGTCAAATTCGACTCACTCAGGACACAGTTACCAGATGGACGGTGCGCGTTGGCGGCAAATACAGGACCTCTTCCACCATGCAGTGACCCTGCCCGCAGCGGAGCAGCGCGCCTTTCCTGCACGAAGCTTGCGCTGACGATCAGGAACTGCTTTCCGAAGTGTTAGCCATGCTGGAGCAGGATGCCGACGGCAACTCTCTGCTCGACCATGGCGTGGCTGAGCTCGCGCAGAAAACGTTGAACAGTTCCTGTCCCCGCTGTCCAAGGAATTCGGCGGTTACCGTATCGTCGAGCTTGCTGGGCGAAGGCGGCATGGGCGTTGTCTATCTCGCCGAACGCAAAGCTCTCGGCGACCAAGTAGCCATCAAGGTTCTGCGCGACGCGTGGCTGTCGCCGTCTCGCCGCGAGCGTTTCGCCAGCGAACAGCGAACCCTGGCGCAACTGAACCATCCCTCCATTGCCCGTCTGTATGACGCCGCCACCATGGACGACGGGACTCCGTTACTTCGTGATGGAGTACGTCGAAGGGAGTTCCGCTCACGAGTATTGCCGCGAGCACAACAGCTCGGTCGAAGAGCGCCTGAAGCTGTTTCGAGCTGTCTGCGAAGCCGTGCAGCACGCGCATGCTCATGCCGTCATCCATCGCGACCTCAAGCCGTCTAACATTCTTGTACGGGCCGACGGCAGCGTTCGCCTGCTGGACTTCGGCATCGCGAAGCAGATCGAGAGCCTGGATCTGCCGGTAGACCAGACCATGACCGGCCTGCGAATGATGACTCCCGCTTATGCGGCGCCCGAGCAGGTACGCGGCGATCGGGTCGGCATCGGCACAGATGTTTATTCGCTGGGCGTGATTCTGTATGAGTTGCTGACCGGCGAACTCCCCTTTGATCTGTCGAATCTCACTCCGGCTGAGGCTGCTGCGATTGTTGCCGAACATGAACCCGGCAAGCCGTCGGCGGCCGTCAGCAGCTCGCACGCAGATGCATCCTATCGCACACGAAATCTCTGACGAAGGCAGCATGGTCTGATCTCGATGTGCTTTGTCTGACGGCCATGCACAAAGATCCTCGCCGCCGCTATTCCTCGGTCGAGGCGTTGATTCGCGACGTCGATCATTATCTGCACGGAGAGCCGCTCGAAGCTCGACCGGACACGATCGGGTATCGTCTGGGAAAGTTTGTAACGCGCAATCGGCGAGCGGTAGTCGTTGGGAAGTGCGGCGATCGCATTGGTCATTGGCTTGGTTGTGTTCTTCACATTGCGTCTGGCGCGCGAGCGCGATCATGCGGCACGAGAAACGGCCATTGCCACCGCGGTCAATCAATTTCTGGCTGATGATCTGCTCGGCCGCGGCAATCCTTTCCAAAGCGGCAAGGCCGCCGAGACCCTCTTCGACGCCATCAAAGAAGCATCTCCCAGCATCGATCGCAAGTTCGCGAAAGAACCAGAGGTCGCGGCCCGTCTTCACCTGACGATCGCGCAGGCTCTGGACAATCGAAGCAATTATCCTGAAGCACGCTCCGAATACGAGCGGGCGCACAATATATTTCTGCAAACGGAAGGACCGCTTTCGCAAAACGCCATCGCTGTTCAGCTACAACGTGCCACGATGGAGGCTACGTAGCTTTCAGGCCGGCGGAATTCCAACTGCCAAGTCGCTCGTAGCCGAGCAGGAAGTCGTTGCTCTCGAAAATCGAGCACCCAGGCAAGGATCTGCAGGTGTGGCTGCTCACGGCAAAGGGAATGATCGCGCTGGTCGAGAGCGACGCGAAAGCGGCGAACCGGTACTTCAAGGAAGCTTCTGACATCGCGGCGACGGTGCCGGAGTTCGACGAGGTCGCGCGCTACAACCTGAAACAGCGTCTGGCGTTCACCTACATTCGTCTGGGCGACGGCGCGACTGCCGAACGTCTGGCTCGCGAGTTGATTGCTCCGCTGTCCACGACCAGCGGGCCCGACAGTCCCTACGTTCTGCGCGTGCGGCTCAATCTTGCCCAGGCATTCATGATCCAGAAGAAATTTCGCGAAGCGGTCGATGAAGCCAATGCCATCTATCCGGACTTCCTGAAGAAGCTTGGACCCGATCACCAACTCACCATGCAGTTGCTCGCCACTCGCGCGCAGTCGGAAGGCAGCATCGGGCTTGTTCGATGATTCCGTGCGCGACGACCTTCTCGTCTATGGAATCGCAGTGACGAAGCAGGGACCGTTGTCGTTCTACTCGATTGCGACGCTCTCCGACGCTTCGGTGGCGACAGTGCAGGGCGAATCACCTGGCAGGAAGGTGAAGCCAATGCCCGCAAGGCTCACGATGCTGCCGCGAAAGGCCTTCGGACGCGCAATCGGCCCTGGCACAGGGGACGGCGCTCTCGCTGGCGAATTGCCTGATTGGTCTCGGTAAATTGCAGGAGGCGTCGCAGTATTTACAAGGTCTCGATGCAAAGGCCGTGGCCCAGCTAACTGGCGATCCCGATTGGGGTGCCGGAGTGACACTGGCGAATGCCGAGATCGCGCTGAAGCAAGGCGATTACGCGACTGGCCAGCAAAGTATCTGGACCAGGTGCGACCGGTGTTCTCTCGCCCGGACGCGGAAGCATATCAGAAGCAGAAGATGGACGAACTCAGCGCAGAACGTAAACAACCATCTGCAAGCTCGAACGCTGAAGACGCCTGCCTTAGCGTCCTTGCCGTGCAAATGCTGGATTACTTCACTACGATATTCACCAGCCTGCCTTTGACCACCAGTACCTTCACGATCTCCTTACCTTCAATGGCGGCCTTCACCTTTTCGTCGGCAAGGGCTATCTCGCGAATCTGATCCTCACTGGCATCGGCGGGCACAACGATGCGGCTGCGAATCTTACCGTTCACCTGTATGGCGATCTCGAGTTCATCTTCTTTTGTCAGCGCCGGATCGTACTTCGGCCATGGCGCACGCAGCAGATTCGAGTTCTCTCCCAGCAGCTCCCACAGCTCGTGAGCGAGGTAGGGAGCAAAGGGTGCCAGCATCAGGACCAGCTTGCGCTGCGCGTCGGCCACCAGCGACAACGGGGCTGCCGCTTCCCCGCCGCGTTGCACGCTGTCTTCGTACGCGTACATCTCGTTCGTCAACTCCATCAGGGCGGAGATGGAGGTGTTGAAGTGCCAGCGCCCGGTGAAGTCATCGGTGATCCGCTGAATCGTCTGATGCAGCTTGCGCTGCATCTTGCGGGCGGCCGGCGACAACTGCGCCGACGCCATCCCCATTCCACGCGGGATCGTCCGGCTTGGCATTGCGCACGACGAATCGATAGACGCGCGACAAAAATCCGCTGATGCCTTTCACGCCGGCGTCCTGCCAATCCAAATCCTGATCGGGGGGACCGCCGAACAATGTGTACATGCGAGTGGAATCGGCGCCATAGCGTTCCACCATGTCGTCGGGTGAGACCACGTTGCCCAGGCTCTTGGACATCTTGGCGCCGCCCTTGATCACCATACCCTGCGTGAACAGGCGCTCCGCCGGCTCGGAGTTGCGCACAACTCCCATGTCGCGCATCACCTTCGTCCAGAAGCGCGAGTAGATCAGGTGCAGGATCGCGTGCTCGACGCCGCCGATGTACTGGTCGATCGGAAACCAATATCCCACAGTGTCAGAGTCCAGCGCCTTCGTAGTCGAGTGTCGGATCCGTGTAGCGATAGAAGTACCAGGACGAGTCGACGAAGGTGTCCATGGTGTCGGTCTCGCGACGAGCCGCTGCTCCGCACTTGGGACAGTCGACATTCACAAACTCCGGCACCTTGCCCAAAGGCGAGCCGCCGGCCAGCGTGATCTCGACGTTCTCCGGCAACAGCACCGGCAAATCCTTTTCCGGTACGGGCACAATGCCGCAGGTCGGGCAATAGATCATCGGAATCGGCGTGCCCCAATAGCGCTGCCGGCTGATGCCCCAGTCTTTCAGGCGAAAGGTCGTCGTGCGTTTGCCGAAGCCCTTGTCCTCGGCAAATTTCGACATCTTCTCGATCGCTTCGTCGGTGGGCAGGCCGCTGTATTCCCCGGAGTTCATTAGCAGGCTGTTGGTCTCGACGAAAGGTAGAATCGGCTCGTTCGGCTCGCCGTCGGCTGCATCGCCCTTCACGCCGCGGATAGATCACCACGCGGATGTCGAGGTCGTATTTCTTGGCAAATTCGTAGTCGCGCTCATCATGCGCCGGAACTGACATGATCGCGCCTGTGCCGTAGTCGAGCAGAACGTAGTTCGCCACCCAGATCGGCACACGCTCGCCATTGAACGGATTCAGCGCGTATCGCTCGGTGAACACGCCGTGCTTCTCGATGGCGCCGATGTCGCCGGCCTCTTTGGCCTTGCGCTGCTCCGATCATCAGGTCTTCGACCTTGGCCAGCAATTCAGGATTGTTGGCGATCAAGTCGGTGACCATGCGGATGTTCGGGCGCCAAGCTGCAACGACGTCGCGCCGTAGATGGTGTCGATGCGCGTCGTAAAAACGGTGATCTTGTCGCCCGCTGGACCAGGAGCGCCGTCGAGCTTGAAATCCACCAGCGCGCCTTCGCTGCGGCCGATCCAGTTGCGCTGCATGGTGCGGACCTTCTCCGGCCAGTCTTGCAGCTTTTCCAGATCTTTCACCAGTTCGTCGGCGTAGTTGGTGATGCGCAGGAACCACTGCTCCAGTTCGCGCTGTTCGACGAGCGTGTCTTCATGGCGCCAGCAGCAACCGCTGGAAAGCACCTGCTCGTTGGCCAACACCGTCGCGCACTTCGGGCACCAGTTGACCTTGCTCTTCTTGCGATAGGCCAGTCCACGCTCGTAGAACTTCAGGAAGAACCATTGATTCCAGCGGTAGTACTCCGGCAGACAGGTCGTGACTTCCTTCGACCAGTCGTAGGCAAAGCCCAGGCGGTTCATCTGCCGCTTCATCGCGCGAAATATTGCGCAGCGTCCACTCACGCGGAGGGGTCTGGTTCGCGATGGCGGCGTTCTCCGCCGGCAGTCCGAAGGAATCCCATCCCATCGGGATGCAGCACGTTGTGGCCCTGCATCCACATGTAACGCGCCAGTGCGTCGCCGATGGAGTAGTTGCGCACGTGACCCATGTGCAATGCGCCTGAAGGATACGGCAGCATCTCCAGCACGTAGTACTTCTTACGCGGTGAGCTCGACGGCTCAGAACGATACAGATCGGGGTTCTGCGCCCAGCGGTCAAACCACTTCTGTTCGATCACCTGCGGCTCGTAGCGCTCCGAACGACCGGCCGCGTTGTCACCGTCGGCGACCGGGATTTCCAACCGGCTGGAGCCAGCATCTGAATTGCTTGAGTTAGACATGTACTCTCTTTGGATCAGTTCAGGGATAAACATTGATTTTACAACCTGCGGACGCCGAGATACTCCACCTCGACGACGGCTCTCATCACTTAGGCTTCCTCACTACCAGTTCCTTGAGCGCGTCGACATTCGTCAAGTCATCCAGTGGCTCGTCAATTGGCGTTTCGGCGATAAAGGCCGCATTCGCCAGCCGTGGATCATTCAACAGGCGGCGAAACGTCGGCAGCCCGATACTTCCCTTTCCGATGTGCTGATGGCGATCGAGCTTCGAGCCGCGAGCGGCTTTGGCATCGTTGCAGTGCCAGACATAAACCTTCTTCAGTCCAACGCTGCGATCCAGCTGACCGATAGTGTCGCTGAAGCCCTCCTCGCTGACGATGTCGTAGCCTGAGACATGGGTATGACACGTGTCGATGCACGCTCCGACGGGAACGAAGTTGGTCAAAAGATGCAGCAACTCAGCGACTTGCTCGAAGTTGCCGCCTAGGGAAAACTCCGACCCAGCGGTGTTCTCAATCAGAATCCGAAGCTTGCCGCTCACCAGATCCAGTCCCTCCGCAGCCTGCTCGATGGCGATGGCAGCCCGTCGCAAACCCTCCTCGCGACTGCTGCCGCGAAACGATCCGGGATGAAGCACGAGGTACTCGGCGCATAGTGCCAGTGCCCTTTCGATCTCGCCGCGAAACGCCGCAATCGACTTGGTGTGAAATTCCGAATTGCCGCCGGCCAGGTTCACCAGATAGTTCGCGTGTATGACAAGCGGATTCAGGTCATACCGCTTACGCAACTGGCTCATCTCATCGCATTGCGCCCGGCCGAGATCGTACGGCTTCCATTGTCGAGGGCTTGAGGAGAAGATCTGGAAGGTATTGCAGCCCAGGCGATAGGCGCGCTCCGCAGCAGTCTCCACCCCGCCTGCGGTCGAAGTATGAATGCCGATACGCCTCGCGGTTAGCTTAGGGGAACGCTTCGGAGGCGGTATCAGCTTCAGTATGTCTTTTTCTTGCTTCCTGGTGTCTGGCACCACCCCATTCTATGAAATCTGACTGCAAACCATCCCACGTGACCGGCATCACCGGAGATCGCTCACAGGATCAGTAAGGTTGAGTTGTCGGCAAATGGCTTCGGATCACTCATCTACTGATTCGCGTTTTGCAGCGGATCCAGCTTGGCAGTGCGCCGGAAGGCGCGGCATCTCGCGTTGGGCGAGACAAGGCGAAACCGAAGCATTCTTCTATTTAAAGAGGCTCGGCTATCGCATCGTAAGCTACAAATTTCCGTGCGCCAAACGATCGCGGTGAGATTGACTTGATCGGTTGGGATGGCGAGCACGCTCTGCTTCGTCGAGGTCAAGACTCGGACTGACGACAGTTTCGCTCCTCCGTCAACCGCGGTCACGCCCAGCAAACAGCGACATATCAGGTCAGTGGCCAAGCGTTATCTGCGGCGCCTGTCAGCCCGACCTGCTTGCCGTTTCGATATTTTGAGTGTTGTACCAGCGGCGAGAGGTCGTTCCTTCCAAATCAGCCTACTGAAGAGATGCGTTTACGTGGGAAATCGGAAAGCCCCGCACGCGGGCGTTTTCGCGACTTCCGCGACCGCAGTTTCCGAAGATTACGGTAGGCGATCTGCTCACCTGTAGCAAGTACAGGCCACTTTCGCAACTTGTCCGAAGTCACTACAATTGGAACGCTCTCGACAGGTCTCCGTCGCCTCACCTCCCACAGCGTGGCAGGACCAGGTGCCAAAGATCATCGAGCTGTCAGTGGTCGTTTTGTAATGGCTCCGGTCCAGACCGCTGCCATAGATTGGAGCATGGCATCATGGTCCGCCTGAAGCAGTTTCTCGCCATCACTCTTGCATGGGGAATCGTCCTGGCCACCTCGCCGGCATACGCGCAGGAGGCGCCTCCTGCTAGCCTAACCGCTACCCAGATTGACGCGCTGGTTGCTCCAATCGCGCTTTACCCCGACGCGCTGGTCGCTCAGGTTTTGGCGGCCTCTACGTATCCGAATGAGGTATCTGACGCCGACCAGTGGCTGAAAGCCAATTCGAACCTTCAAGGTCAGGCGCTGACGGATGCGGTCAACCAGCAGCAGTGGGATCCCAGCGTTCAGGCCCTGACGCAGTTCCCGTCCGTGCTGGACAATATGGCAAACAACCTTTCATGGACCTCGGCGCTGGGCAGCGCGTTCTACAATCAGCAGGCCGATGTCATGGCATCGGTTCAAAGGCTGCGCGCCCAGGCGAAAGCGGCCGGAAACTTGAAGTCATCCTCAGCAGATGACGGTGGTTCAGCAGGACCCACAGACCATCGTCATTCAGCCGGCGAGCCCGCAGGTCGTCTATGTGCCCACCTATAACCCAACCGTGGTCTACGGGACGCCGTACTATCCGCCGGGGTACAGCACCGCCGCTCTGGTAACAACCGGAATCATCTCCTTCGGCGTGGGCATGGCGGTGGGAGCGGCGATGAGTGGCGGCTGTTGCGGATGGGGATGGAACAACTGGAATTGTGGCTGGCACGGCGGAACCGTCGTATATAACCGCAATGTGTACGTATCGCGCAGCAACATTTACGCGAACGGCAATCGCTATTACAACGGCAACTGGGCGCGCCCTACGCCCTATAATTCGAATTACAACCGCAACAACTATAACCGCACGAACGTCAATCAAAACAACGTCAACATCAACAACGTTAACCGGAACAACGTCAACAACAACAACGTCAACCGGAACAACGTTAACAACAACAACGTCAATCGCAACAACGTTAACAACAACAACGCTAACCGGAACAACGTCAACAACAATGCCAATCGTCCCGCGCCTAACAATGTGAACCGCGGCAACACTGAGGCCAATCGGCCGGCTCCGAAACCTGCCGCAAACCCCTCTCGCGGCTACGGACAATCTCCATCTCCCGGCACCAAGACTGGAGCCTTCAGCGGCTACGGCGCAGGCGGTAATGCTCGTGCTGAAAGCAGTCGCGGTCGCGAGAGCTATGGCGGTGGGGGCAATCGGGGAGGCGGTGGGGGCAGGCGCCGTTAGACCTCGCTCGGCAAGCGGTCGGACAAATGATACAGAGAAATGAAGAGCGTGACGGAGGGATGTCTGAGATGACTTTGAAGAAAATTGTTATGACGCCGAGTGAGTTGTTGATGCTGACATTGTTGTTGGTGCTTCCGCTGATGGTGAGCGCTCCCGCCCGCAAGCGCCCAGGAAGCGGGTCAGAAAACGTTTGCTACTCCTCAGGAAGCCGGGCAGGCACTGGAGCAGGCGGTTAAATCGAATGGAACCGAAGACGACCTCGCGGTTCTGGGCGCTTCGGCTGCGAACATTGTCTCTTCAGGAGATGCGGTTCAGGACAATAACAATCGGGAGATCTTCCTGAAACGCTTCGAGCAGATGAACCGCTGGGCGCCGGAGAGCAATGGCAACGAAACGCTCTATATCGGCGCCGAGAACTGGCCTTTCCCCATTCCTTTAAAGAAGAGCGCCTCCGGCCAGTGGTACTTCGATACTAAAGAAGGATCAGCAGGAGATTCTGTTCCGGCGTATTGGCAAGAACGAGCTTGAGGCCATCATCGTTTGCGAAGGTTTGGCGGATGCGCAGGAGGAATACTTCCAGGGATTGCACAATGGCAGCACGGTTCATCAGTATGCGCAGAGGATTATCAGCGAAGAAGGCAAGCAAAATGGATTGTTCTGGAAGGTCGAGGAAGGTCAGCCGGAAAGCCCGATTGGCCCTCTGGTAGCGCACGCCACGGCGCAGGGATACGGCGCCACCGGCGGCAAGCCCGAACCATTTCACGGCTATTTCTTCCACACGCTCAAGGCCCAGGGAGCGCACGCTCCGGGCGGAGCAAAGAGTTACATCGTGAATGGAAACATGACCGGAGGATTCGCTTTCGTGGCGTACCCAGCGGAATATCGCAATTCCGGAGTGATGACTTTTCTTATCGACAAGAATGGGGTGGTATTCCAGAAGGACTTGGGTCCGGACACCACTGCCACGGCGAGCGCAATGACAAGCTATAACCCCGATAAGACTTGGATGACAACAGGTGCCCCGCCCGATGATGCGCCGCCGGCTCAGTAGGAACTAGCTGCCAATGGAGTAACAATTTCTGAGAGTATGCGATCGGCCGTTGCCTCGGATGAGAGTTCTACTCGGTTCACTCGATGGGCGAGAAGCGTCTGACGTTCCTCCTCAGTGCGGATGATCACGATATCAGCTGCCTGGCAAAGCGCGACCTCCTCTTGGAATCGTTCGATTGCGTCGGCATCGCTCGGGTCGGCCATGCCCGCGGCCTGAACTTCCCCAGGCTCATAAACGATGGGCGGAACTCTCTCGTCCATGTCCCATAGGTGCCCCAGAAACTCTCGCATGCTTGTCGTTCCGACTATCCATACGACGTCGTATTGCGACACCAGTTCGCGAAACACATAATGAGCGTCTTTCACATCGGCGAGTTCGACGTCGCGCGGTATATCGGCATACTCTCCAGTTTGCGCGGTAGGAACGCAGGTCACGTGCTGTCCCCTCGAGACAAGGCGAGTGACGAAGTCATATGCCCGCGTGCCGTCGGGCTTCAACTCGCGGTGCGGCAGATCCTTGCTTAGATAGAGGATGCGCGCGCCATCGGCCTGCATTGAGAATCGCGCGAAAGGGATGCTCGAGCCCGACAGCGGGAGTTGTTTCTGCAATCTGCTCTCCCACTTCTCCACAAATTTTGCTCGATGAGATTCGATCAGCGTCCTGGCAGCGTCCGAGCCTTGCATCGAGGCTGACTCGTAATGATGAGCCTCCGCCTTTGGCTCATAGATCACGGTTCTTCCGTGTTCCCATACTTTGAAGCAATAATCGGTGTCTTCGTAGTAGGCGGGTAGAAACCGTTGGTCGAAGCCGCCAAGTTCCTCGAAAAGCGCGCGCGGAGTCGCTAGAAGCGCGCCAGAGCAATAATCAACCGGACGTCGGAAGGCATACTTCGGCGAAGCCGGATCGTCTTCGCGACCGTAGCCCCACGCCCTGCCGTCTCGCCACACCATGGAGCCAGCCTCCTGCACACGACCGTTGGAGAGCAGCAACTTGCCCCCCACAGCACCGACGTTCTCGTTCTCGTGGAAATTAGCGATTACGAACTCCAGGGCGCCAGGACACAAAACAAGATCGTTATTCAGGAAGCAGAGATATTCGCCGGTAGCGCGCTCGGAGCCTTGCATACAGGCAGCCCCGAAGCCTTTGTTTTCCTGGTTCTGGACGATGCTAACGCCGTCGAGCCGGCCCAACAGTTGAGCAGTCTCGTCGGTCGAGCTGTTGTCGACTAATATCAGCTGATAGTCTTCACCGGCATTGCGCAACAGAGCGTCCAAACAAAGAATCGTCAAGTGGGCCTTGTTGAACAATGCGATGATGATCGAGACTGTTGCTTGCCCCGTCTTTGGGAACGACAATCGTTGATCACTCGACAAGAATTCTCGCAGTCTCTTTGTGCCTGCGTCGTCCCAGGCCTTTTTCCCACCGGTGACAAAGCTGTCGAGTTTTGGTGTCGCAAGGTCTTGCTTAGAGCGTGGACCTTGTCTCTACAAGTTCGCCTGTTGGCGGGCCGGAGTGAGAGCCTTCATCCGCCGGTCCGGCACGATCAATTGCGTGATCGAACAGAATCGGGTCTGGCGCCGAGTCCGAAGAGACAATCTGTTCTGATTTTGTGCCTTTCCCCGCTTGCAGCCACCCAGTAACATCGCGCAACGGACGAGTGATCTTCCAGGACCGCGAGTTCAGTACCATTTCCATCTGCAAGCGGGAGTTTTCGATCTGAGCCTTCAGGTCTCGTTCGCGATCAGCTGCCATGCGCCGTTCGCTTTCCATCTGTTCGGTCAACGCTGCCCGCTCGCGAAGGTATTGTTGCTCTTTCTGAGCCGCCTCGCTTCTCAGGATTTCAAGGTGAGCTCGCAGCTCCATTTGTCGGCCGAACGCACGCAGCTTCTCCAGCCGGCATCGATCCGTCTCTGAACGCTGTCCATCCTCGCGGCTGTCTGGGTTGCTCATCGATTGGTGCGACTATCGTCTACGGCGCCGGATTCAGCCTTCAATTCGTGCTCGACAGTAGCAAGTAAACCCTCCACTCGCTGCAGGAGTTCAGGTTTGTCCTGTTGTAGCGCTTCCCGAACGGCTGGAGCATCGAGCGTACTTTTGAACAGAGCCAGCATCGGCCGCAGGAGTTCACGCTGCTCTCCCTCCGCGCCCGATGACCAGACAGGTTTCCTGTTAAGCTCGGCAACCTGGCGTTGCAGCTGGAGCATGTCATGACGGATCTGTCGGAAAGCTTCAACCGCTGTCCGATCAAATTCCTGCGCGGGCTTCGAATACCAGCCGATTAGTTTTCGCAAGATCCGCTTAAGAAACAGACCGGGTGGGCCGAGTTTGCTGTTCGGCTCGATCTGGCCCAGGCGCCTGGAGATATCGGCCAGCCGGTCGACGAACGCGCCCTGCAGAGAGAGCTGCCCGGCAGCAATGCCCGTTGCGTCAGGCTGCATTGCAGAGTGCTTTTTTTTCGCCTCCAGGTAAGCACGCACCTCGCCCATCGCCTGCTCGAGGTTCATGTAGGAGGAAATCCGCAACCCCGGCACATCAGCGTTTATCGACATAGGGTGTCGTCAGCACAGCTCTCCGAACACCGCACATTGTATCGTAAGCAAGATTACAAGGACGTATTTCGAACACCCCTCTACACATAGTCAAACAGGGTCATAAAGCCAAAATCCATGTGTAGTTGCTGATGGCAGTGGAACAGCGTCATTCCGGGGTTGTCAGCAACAAAGTCAATCGAAGTTTCCTGGTATCCCCCGAGCATTACCACGTCCTTCATGATGCCGGCTGTCGGCTGTCCGGCCAGGTTCGTCAACTCAAAGCTATGACGATGAAGGTGGATCGGATGTATGTCGTCGCTTGCGTTGCGCATGTGGATGCGATAGCGCTTTCCCCGTTCAAGATGGAACCTTGCAGGAACAGGAGCGCTACTCATGGGATATGCGACACCGTTAATGGTCCATCGATTGAAGCCATTCTCGGCGCCGTTCTGCTTTTCAAAAAGCATCTGGAATGTTTCATCCGGCGGGCTCGCCGATACTCCCGGCTTAGCAAAACGTGCGTAACTCCACCGAAAGGGCGACGGCGCGATCCATTGCGCTTTGCCGATACGCCCTGCGTATTCGACAACGATTCCCATGCCATGCCCACGATCGTCATCATCCAGGTCTCCCATGACCCAGACGCCGGGATGATTCATCTCCACGATGGCCGATATCCGCTCAGCAGTTCCCAACCACAGCACCGGAACCCGCGCGGGATTAGGTACTGCATTGCCGTCTAGCGCAATTATTTGAAAAGAGTGGCCGGGCAATGCCAGGCTGCGAATCTCGGTGGCGCTCGCATTCAGAACATGGAAGAGTATTCGCTCTCCGGACTTCACTCGAATTGGTTCTCCATGCCCCAGCATTCGCCCATTGATCGTGAAGACACCATATCCAACTTCGTACCCCTTGGCGGCGCCTTTCGCCGACGACGTCCTTCATAGCGCTCTCGCCCTGTTCTCGAAGAGCTCTCACGGGAGCCGATGGCGACAGAAAGTCCATCGTCATATCCCCTCCGCGGCTGAGTGTGGGCTGAAACTCCTTCAGGGTGAGAAAAACCTCGCGATCATAACGCCCAGGATCGTCCTTGGGCTCAATGTAAACCGGACCCGCCTGACCACTGTAGGTGCCAGCCGACAGGTCCGCGCCAGCGCGGTTGTGCGTGTGATAAAAGCGAACACCCGATGGACCCGGGCTGAGCACGATCCGGCGTCTACCGTGAGCAGGAATAAACGGTGTGCCCTCTTCTGCAGATCCATCTACGTTAACGGATACGGTTTGGCCGTGCCAATGCAACTGCTCCGGGGTACTTGTGTCGTTGAAGATGTCGATAGTTGCTGGTCGCCCTTCCTTAAATCGCAGCAGCGGTCCCGGGAATTGTCCATTGTAAGTAGTTGTGGAGAGAATGAGTTTGGCTGAAACCTCTACCGGGGTGGATGCGATTCTGATGCTGTATTCAGCCTTGTCTTCGTGCAGCGCACTCTCTTGTGACCATAGATCCCCGATCCCACCTGTTGCTGGAGCAAGAACGCTGCCAACGGCAAGACCGGCTGCCTTCAGAACGTCGCGGCGGGAGAATCTCATCGATTCATGGTTCCCCGCTGCCATTGCAATGTCAAGCTGAACCATGAATCGAGAGACTCTGGCCGACCGGAGAACCAACCGTTCGCTTCACCCGTTAACCCAAAGCGAACTTAACAAAGTCGCGGAGGGCATAGTCGCTGCCGGACGCAGGATGCCACTGGGGATCCACGTTAAGCAGAGAGTTGCGATCTCCGAACATCAGGCCTAGCAGAACTTCGGCCACGATCCGTCCGCCTACCGGTCCTAGTTTTGGAGTTTCGATGTTGATTTTTCTCCCCGGAGGTGCGGAAACATTTTCACGTACCGGCAGGTTCACGCTTTGCGAGTGATGTCTGGCCTCGGCGAGTACATAGGTCCATAACGGGCAGTTGTTGGCAAACACTCTGTTGACCACAGCAATGGGTATTTGTGGTTCCGAGCTCACCGCCTTGCCGATCTTTATGTGATCATCGGTCAGCGGGGTTACTCCCATGGCACGAGCGACCGCCTGACCGGAAGGCAATCCCATCCTCCAACCGCGCTCCAAGTTGCGCGCAGCCAGTGATGGCGGAGGGTCAGATACCACGCTGCTGACATCTTTCAACGGATTCACCAGCGAGGTGTCAATCTTGTACGCGAACTGTAGTCGACGCTTATTGTCATCGTCAGATCCGTCGTAAGTTCTGATCTGCGTATCGATGAATCTTGCCCAGTCGATGCCCCAGTGTTGATTTCTCGCTCCGAAGCCTCCCAGCCCCTGGCCTCCCGAGTTGTCAGGAAAAATCGGCAACAGAACATTGTCATTCAGGCGATAGGCGGGACGGATCATCGAATGTCCCAGGCGGTATGCAGCGACCGAGAACTCCACGGGCATGAAAGGCTCATGTTTCCAGTGAAAAAATTTCAGCTTGTCGCGTTCGTATCGGCCATTCGACTTCAGCAGATGTAACACTTCGTGATTGACGATGCGCGGCAGGAAGTCATGGATCACGATGTATTGATAGTGAAACCTGACACGCTCCTGCACTTCGGCAAACGTCAACCCTGGGTTTTCGTTCGCCATCCGATTATGAAAGCGTAAAAACAGTCCCTGCAACTGCGAAACGATTGCGTTCTCGTCATTGCGGGGATCTCCGATCAGAGCGCGGGCCGGCGAATCACCGTTGCGGGGTAAGTCTTTCGCACCGCCGTCGCCCCCGTCCATCGGCGCACCTTGCAGGAAATTCTTGGCAGCCGTTCCCGGCGGTGAGCTGGTGTACATATAAGGCTGGTCATCGGGACCACGGCCGTAGACATTGTCCAAGTCCAAAGCCGGCGTCCGATAGTCGATCAGCGCGTCCGGATCATTCTGTTTTTGCAAGCTACTAGCGGGATCGAAAGTGATATCGTGATCGACAAATTGTCCAAAGTACGTGTACAGCGCGGGAATGCCGCTCTCCTCGTCGTCTTTTCCATCCTTGGGCACTTCGAAGTCAGCGGTCATTGCCAATCCAAGAGCTGCAAGGTTCTCCCGATTCTCCCGTTCGGTCGCACCGAACTGGGCCCCAGGCAAGGAGCGGAACATCCTTCCGAACTTGCCTTGGGTCAGATGCGAGGTGGCGGTAGATCCAAGCCCGCGCAATTGTTCACCATGCCGCCCGGCATGCACAGCTGGGCGTGGGGCTGGGGCAGTTCCTTGAGATCCGCTCATACACTTTCCTCCAGATACGAAGCGATTAAATTGAATTACCTGGGCGCCAGGGCCGACACATCAAGGCGAGTTGCGGAAACAATCCCCCACATCACCGAGAGGCGGTGACGCGGGGATGCTCCAGAGAGACCTAACGCGGAAGGCTTAACCGCAGACCACCGGGTTTCCACCGCCTCCGGTACAAACGTGGGTGCCGGCATCTTCATCTTCTGATTCGGCCGGATTCGGCCACCTCGCGCCCGGTGCAAGTGGTCCTTGATAGGTGTAAAGCACTCCATCTTTGAGAATGGAACAACTCATCAGAGACTTGCACGAGTGAAGAACTTTAAACTCTGTCTTCGAATCAGCCAAGATTACTTCGTGATCTTTGCCGAAAGGAAAGAGTCCGGTCACTGGGTGCCCGCCCTTTTCGGCCTTCGCGTGTTCGGGCGTGAACTTAACCTGGACGGTGCCGTCAGGACTCATGAACTGCACCTTGTCGTGCACTTTCATTTCCTTCCACCACTCCAGTTGAGGTTCTACCCGGCCGTCGACCAGGTGCAGGACCACGTACCAGGTCGTCGGCGTGCTAGTTCCGTTCTTGCTTCCGGAAGCTTTCGAATGCTCCGGCTTCTTCGTCGGTGTCTCGGTATCCATAGTCACTGGTCTCCTTTGTCAATCATCTGTTGTCTAAAGCGAGGATCGCGACAAAAGTCCGCCAAGTCTGGCTCTCGAATCAATAATTTCAGCTCAGCGGTCGTCATTCCTCGCGAAGTCTCCAGCGCCAGATCGCGGTCGCCGAGCGCTTCGTAAGTCATGACACCGAGGCGCAATACGTCGTTATCGCCGGGGGCAAGATTGATCGCCTGGCTGATTTCCTGCCGCGCCCGTTCGGGATTATCGAGCCGTGCCCAAAAGTAGGCGTACAGCGCACGTGTGCCCGCTGAGCTTGGATCAATGCTCATCTCCGCGAATGCCAGATCCTTGGCCTGCCTGTAATACACTTTCGCTTCCTCAGCGTGTCCCGCCCAGCGGAGGTCATCAGCAAGGTTCAAGACCCAGTCACAATTTTTCGGCTGATATGCCAACGCCCTCTTCTGGAATTCGGCCGCCTCCTCGTATCTATGCTGGAAGGCTCTAAGCGCTCCCATGTTGTTCAGGCCCTGGGCTGTCTCGCGTATCTCTAAGGACTTCTTCAGCGCCTCTTCTGCCTCGTCGAAGCGCTCCATTTCGATCAGTACGCCACCCAGGCTGGAGTAGCCATCGAAGAATCCTGGCGCGCGGGCCACGGCCTTGCGAAATTCCTCCGCCGCCTCACTGAAACGTCCTCGGCGTTGGTAGAACTCACCCATCACCTGATAGGGACGGTAGTAATCGGGATCGATTTCCTGTGCTTTACGAAATGCGGCAATGGCTTCTCCAGGCTCGTCCAAGCCGTTGTAAGCCCACCCAATGCCCAAGAGGGCATCGACGTTACGCGGCTCCAACTCCAATACTCGCTGATAGTCCTGTAGCGCGCGATTAAGATGCCCCCCACTCTGATTCACGCGCCCGGAGGCCAGCAACACAGTGATTGAATCGGGATTGCGGCTTTGCGCGATGCTCAGGAAGTGTTGGGCTTCCAGCAGAAAGCTATTCTTTTGCGAATCTTTGAATTGCTGGACCTTCGCCAGCGCCATTCCGGCTGGCGGCAATGCGGAGTTGGGATCCAGACGTGCGGCTTGCTCAAGCTGCGTCATCGCCTCAGAGAAACTGTGCATATCGCGGTTAAGGTAGTAAAGCCCGCTGAGATATGGCGCTTGAGCAGCGGGGGAGAGCTTGTCCACGGAGGAAGGTTCTCGTAGTCGAAACGCCTTTGCGACAAAGTGTCCAAGTGCCGCTGACATGTTGCCAATGTCATTCGGCTCGTAGGGCACAGACATTTCCTGCACTGTCATTTGAGACGTCAGATCGATAATTCTTGCGTGCGCCATGATCGTGCCGTCCGCATGCGATTGCACCTCCAGTTTGAGTGCATGGGTGGCGTGAAGCACTTCTCGAGCGCGTTGCGGTGTATCGGCCTGCAGGTAAACGCTTCGCGACGGCGGAATCACCTCGACGGCCCGGCTGAGCTTGCTCAGAGGCCATTTGCGCTCGTTCGGCAATTGCTGGATGCGCTCGGCTAATTCCTGCAGCGCTCCGCCTCCAACGGCGGCCATATCTTTTGGGCCGTCGAATGGCAATACGGCCAGGCGCACGTTCGGCGGCCAAATCAGGTCCGCAACCCATTGCCGCAGCGAGGGAACCGACAGGAAAACTCCGGCCAGCAGCAGCCAGATTGCTCCAGCCGTGACGAACGGCCACTTGCGGACAGGCTCCTTTTTCAACACCGCCAGTACTGCATTAACGTTCTGAGGACGATCAGCCGGTGAGGTTTCAAGACAGCGCATAATGACTCGATCCCAGCGAGGATCGAGACCGGGAATCCATGTGCTCGGGGGTTCGATGATTTCGGGCGTCAGGCCTTCATGGTGGTCAGACAAGAACCTGGAGAGCCTTGGCTGTGAAGCTTCCGCGCCGTGTGGGGTTCGGCCCGACACCATCTCATAAAAAATGACGCCAAGTGCGTAAATGTCGGATGCCACCGACGCATCCTGCCCCTCCCACAGCTCCGGCGCCATGTAGTCGGGAGTGCCGCCCGTTTCAGCAGAGTCGCCGTTCGCGCGGCTCGCCAAGCCGAAGTCTGTAATTACAGCGCGAGTCGTGCCATCGCCATTCGGGCAAAGGAACACGTTCGCGCTCTTGAGGTCGCGATGTATGACTCCGCTGTTGTGGGCTTCGGCCAGACCAGCGCAAAGCTGGCAGGCGATATCGAGGGCCTCTCTATGTTCCAGCACCCCCGCCCGCTCCAGGCGCGCGGACAAGGTCTCGCCTTCGAGCAGCTCCATGGTGAGAAAGTCGATATCGCCATGCGCTGTTTGCGTATTATGAATTTCATTGACCAGGCAGACGTTGTGATGACGAACCGTGAGTGCGCCCTCCAACTCGGGGCAGAGCAATCGCTGGAAACCAGGCTTTGCGGCCTTGATCGCGACTCGTTGCCGGCGCCTGCGGTCGTAGGCTTCGTATACGACTCCCATGCCGCCCTCGCCGATCTCACGACGAATCTCGAAGCGCTCGGCAATTATCTGTCCCGGCTCGAACGGACTGACCAGGCTGGTCAAGTCGAACATCGGCTGTAACAGAAAGTTGCCCATACGCTCTTCCCACTGCACCGCTTCCAAAACGTCGTAGTAGAGCTCCTGATCTTCTCCGCATTGTGACCGCAAGAATGTGTCTCTTCCCTCCTTTGGCTGTTCCAGAGCGGCGATGAGAATGGTCATCAGCCGTTCATTGTTTTGCAAAATGACTTCCATCGCTGTTCTCCAGCCGCTCATACAGCCAGCGACGTGCCAGATGCCATTGACGCTGTGTGTCACGCAGACTGAGGTTCATTACCTCGGCAATTTCCTCTTCGGTGAAGCCAAGTGAGAATTTCAACTCGATGATCATTCGTTTCTCATGCGATTCAGCGTCCAGTTCTTCCAACAACTTGTGGAGTGCGATTCGCTGCTCGATCGGCGTGAATCGGCCAAGAAAGCGCTCCGGCATCCCTTCAATCGGAGAGAGCTGCACGGAAGGACGACCTCGAGCATGGTCGATCAAGTAACGGCGCATCATGGTGGCGGCCATCGCTAGAAAATCTTTGCGATGCTGCCACTCGATGTGTCTCACCGCGGCCAAGCGTAGAAAAGCCTCGTTGACCAACGCTGTGGGCTGAATGGTGTGTCCCGGGCGTTCTCCGCGAAAGCATCGGCGCGCGATTTTTCGCAGCTCCGGCATGAGCGCTTCGAACAATTCGGATTCAGCGTCTTTATCACCCTCTCGCCAACGGCGCAACAAGATGGTGATCTCTGCGGGTGTTTCAGCCATATCCCCTCCCATCGGAGTACGTTTCGCTAATCGTCTGTTATGAGGTCCAACGCCAAGGAGGGAGCGGTCCAGGCAACTCTGTGAAAGAAGTTGACAGAAAGTTGGCGGGGTTTTGTGTCCACCAACGCTTCTAGAGATGACCGTCGGAATTAGGACTGGGGCCGGGGATTATGGCGGCGAGTGTAACTGCAGGCGCTACAAAACACAACAGAAAAGACGTTGCCTGAAACGGAGCACCACCCTTGAGTCCTCAGGCCCGACATTTTCGGGCCGCATGAAGTAGACGATTTGGGCCAACCGTCGACTGGAAATAATCGAGAACGGCTCGCCCTACCGCGGCACACTCCCGCCGCGAGCGCGTTAGCTGCTTGACTGAAGTCTTCTCACTGCTCCGCTCCCTGAATCTGTAGCTCGATCTGAACGCCAAGGAGGCGAGTTATGCATGTCAAGAGTCAGATTTGCAGCATGCTTACAGTGATCTTCGCGTTGGCAATTTCTTCTATCGCCGACGTTGTTTACACGCCGGTAAAGGCATCGATACCGGTCGACGGTAGTGGGTTCAGTCTCGATCTGAATGCCGATGGTGTAACAGATTTCACTCTAACTTCGAAGCTTTTGCAGGCCTATTGTCAGCTGGGCGACGAGTATCTCTGGACACTCACCGTAACTCCCGCCAACGGCAACGCCATCACCAGCAGGGCGGGACAAGTAAGTTCCGACTACGCCTCAGCTTTGACTGACGGTGTTTCAGTGAACTCGAGCCAAAGCTTTTATCCAGCTCCATCGACTATGGCGGAACTTTTTTGGGGAGGATGCGGCACCGGCGCGGGCGGTGAGTGGCTGAACACCACCAATCGTTACCTTGGATTTCGTTTCCGCACCCCAGATAACAGCCTTCACTACGGCTGGGCACGACTGAGCAGCGTGTCGTTCGTCGACCGGCAGGGAAACCTTCAGTCGAGCACAATCTTGTCCGGGTTCGCCTACGAAACCATTGCCGGACAACACATTCTGACGGGACAGATTTCCGACGCGCCGTGATCGCTACGGGATCGCGGCTTTGTTATGAACGGCGCCGGGTCACCAGGGGGTGTCGGCGCAATGCAAGAACCGCTTCATCCATGTGGTTCAAGTCAAACAATGAAGAGGAGAACGATCATGAAAAAGAGCTGTGTGCTAATCACATTCGTCCTGGTGCTCGCTATGGCATCAACGGTTGCCCTGGCCCAGGAACAGATTAACTTTGCGGATCTTCCCTTAGTTCCAACCGCAACTCCGATGCCGCTGGGCTATCAAGGAATGAACTGGGCCAATTTCTATTACGTTAACCCCGGCCTGTACGCGAGTTCAGGCCCGGGTTACCTGAACTTGCTGACCCACAGAGATGTGGTCTTTGTTGGCGGCCAATTTTGCGGCCCGGTCGGCCCAGGCTGTTTCGGGATTATCTCGTCGCCGGGTGGCCCGACGGCATTTCAGGTGGTCAGCGCTGTGATGGTGGCGGGCTATGACCAGAACACGGTTGCCGTGTACGCGTATGACCGCGGCACCTACAAGGGGACGATAAACGTTGTCGTATCCACTAATCCTCAGCTTGTGCATTTTCCGGCATCGTGGGGACCGATTACGGAGTTGCAAATCCAGACGAACAGACCGGGCAATCTAGTGCTGTGGGGCCTGAGTTTGTACCGCATCCTCGGATAGTCGTCGTGTAAGTCTTGGTCTACGGCGCCAAAACACGGCCGCTGGCGGCGATCCCCCAAGGGGCGGAGCAACTTCCGCCCCTTTCGCCGTTTGATCCAGATTGTGTACCCGTGCCTGCACCTCGAGACACCGATTCGGAAGAACCCGACTCCTTCCGGGTGGTACTCACTTGCTTTCCGGGTGAACGTCAAAACATCAGCTTCAGAGCGAACTGAACTTGCCTGGATGTGGTCCGCGTGTAAGTTATCAATCCGGCGGTAGAGGAAGGACCGTTTGCGGCTGATGTGAATACAACGGCATTGGGTGTGCCGAAGTTTGTATGGTTAAGAATGTTGAAGAATTCCGCCCGAAATTGCAGGTTTAGCCGCTCGGACAGCCTCATCACTTTCAGCAGAGACAAATCCAGTTCCGACATGCCAGGGCCAATCAGGCAATTTCGAGGGATATTTCCGTAGGTGCCTGGCGGAGGAAGAACGAAGGCTTGCGGGTTGAAGTACTGCGCTGGACTTCCGCTGATAATGCCGCCATCGAAATTCGGATTCCAGGACGGCCGAATAGCGGTCGATTGTTCGCGAAGGCCAAAGTTCTGTCAGTGATGGATGTCCGTGGAGGATGTGAGGAGAGCGGTCGCCGCGCAGGAACGGGAATCTAGGCGTCAGGGTGGCAATCGAAGTTGATCTGGTTCACTCGTCGCGCAGAGCCCCCTACTGAGCTGTCGAGAAGAGGATGCTGCGATGCTGAACTTCCTCAGGTCGGCTCCCGGTGGCGAGCAGCATCCGTTGATTAAGGCGCTTGTTTCAAATCACGAGCGAGCAACCGATGGAACAAATGTTCTCCCGCCTCGCGTCGCACAGATAGCCGCCCGGCTCCGTAAGCACGTGAATGCAGCCCGCGCTGCACGGATTCACAGATGCCGACATCTTCATTATTCACTCTCTCGCCAACGTCCACGCTCTGTTTATTGCGGTCGGCAGCGAATTCGCTGACATCGTCAAAGTAAAAATCGAAGATGACGGAGCACCGGTCGACGCCGTCAGGGATCACGAGGTTCGTATCCATGTAGCCGTGATAGATGTTCATCATGAAGTTGGGATAGAGCCAGAAGTACCAGGCACGATCGCCGGTACGAGTCGCCGAGGTTGCCTCGTCTTCACTTGACAGCGTCATGGGGCTCGATTGCAGGCAGTATCGATCTTCGGTTTCGATGGTGTACTGCTTGTAGTCCAGGACGCTGTTCAGACCCTTATGCAGATGAGGAACGTGGTAGCCGCCGTCAAGGTAGTTGTCGACGAAGACCTTCCAGTTACACTTCAAACTGTATATCCGTCGCTCGAAGAAGCGGAGTGCGCCGATGTTAAGCGGCGCAGACGCGCTCCGCCAATCTGCCCAAGGCATCAGCCAATGACACAGCGGCCGGATCAAGATTTATGAAGACGAATTGCTCCCATGTCTGCACACGTATTGGAAGCAGCCCATTCTTCGAACGGTCGAATCCGCAAACGCCCTCGAACTCCGGAGCTCCTTTCAATGACCCATCAAGTCCGTAGCTCCATCCGTGATAGGGACAACGGAAAAGACTGGTGTTGCCCGCTTCCTCCGTCGCGACCGCAGCAGCGTGATGCCGGCAAACATTGAAGAACGCTCGCAACTCCTGATCGTTGCCACGAACAACTATTAACGGCTCACCCGCGACCTCGGTTGTGACATATTGCCCGGGCTCACCCAGTTGATCGACTCTCGCGACAGGCTGCCAGTTACGGCCGAATACGTTTTGTCGCTCCAGATCTCCTATTCGCCCGTCGACATACCAGGAAGCCGGGATGGTCTGAGCGTCTTCAAGGCGCGCGTCGTCGTTGTACAGCGAGAGCAGTTCTTTCACCGAAGGATCCATGGACCTCGTTCCTGGAACGCGGCCAAATGATAACAGGCGCCGTCGCGCAAAACAGTTGACGTGCTGCCTCCGCCGTGTTCCCTTGTGAACACTCAACTATCGTGACTAGAACCGAAGAACTCTCCGCATCCGGGCTTCCAAAAAGTCCCAGTGCTCCCCTTTTACACGAGCCCCAACAGCCGCGCGTGCTTGGCCTGCGCGATCTGGTGATGTTTTATGTTGTTGCGACCTTGAGCCTCCGGTGGGTGGCGGTAGCTGCTGCTGCCGGACCAAGTTCTCTCGCAATCTGGCTTATCGGCCTGTTGACGATATTTCTTCCGCTCGCCTTGTGCGTGATGGAATTATCGTCGCGCTATCCCCAGGAAGGGGGGATGTACGTCTGGAGCAAACAGGCTTTCGGGGACTTCAGTGGCTTCATGACGGGCTGGATTTACTGGATGAGCAACCTTCCTTATTTCCCGACCCTCTTGTATTTTGCTGCAAGTAATGCGCTTTACGCCGCCGGTAGTAAAGGCAAAGCCCTCCAGGGCAGCCCGACATTTTTCATTCTTTTTTCCGTCGCCGGTCTCACCTTGGCTCTTATTTTGAACATCGTCGGTTTGGGCGTCGGCAAATGGTTGAACAACCTCGGCGCTATTGGAGCCTGGCTGCCGGTCGCCTTGTTGTGTGTCGCCGCAATGATTGCCTGGCACAGAATGGGCTCCGCCACCAGTTTCGATCTGGCTTCGATGAAGCCCTCGTTGAAGCTGAGCAATGCCTGGATTTGGGCTACTCTGCTGTCCGGGTTCGTGGGTGCGGAGTCCGCTTCATGCCTCGGCGGTGAAATCAAGGACGCTCGCCGCGCAATTCCACTTGCCCTGCTCATAGCCGGTGTTCTTATCACTGCGGGATACGTGCTGGGCACGATCGCCGTATTGGTCTTGGTGCCGCATCAGCAACTGAATGGGCTGGAAGGGATTATGCAAGCCCTCTCAAGTCGGGCAGCCCAAGTCGGCTGGTTCGGACTCGCGCCGGCGGTTGCGCTACTGATCTGTGTCGCCAACCTGGGCGGCGTGAGTGCCTACTTGGCCGCAATGTCACGCCTTCCCTTTGTGGCCGGCATCGACCGATACTTGCCCTCGGCCTTCGGACGACTTCATCCCAAGTGGGGCACGCCTCATGTCTCACTCATCGTGCAGGCGCTGTTCTCCATTCTTTTCGTCTTATTGGGCCAGATGGGAAGCACGGTGCAGGGCGCTTATCAGTTGCTGGTGAGCATGACCGTCATCACCACGTTTGCTCCTTACCTCTACATGTTCGCTGCTCTCATCCGTTTGCAGGACGAACCGGCGCAACCACACGTAATCCGCATCATTGGTGGCAAGCCGGTTGCCACAGGCATTGCCGTACTGGGCTTGGTTTCAACCGCCGTGGTGATCGTGGGATCAGCCATTCCTGACGTCAATGAACCCAACAAAGCGTTGGCCATTGTGAAAACCATCGGGCTCAGCGCTGTGCTTTTGGGAAGCGGGGCGCTACTTTATTGGCTAGGTAAGCGGCGAGCTACCGTTTCTAATTCTGCTGTCGCCGGCTAGAGCCAAAATCCGATTGCCAATATCAAAAAGTTTGCCTGAAAGTCTCAGGATTCACTCCTGCGGGCAACGCAGGCTGCTCTCGATTCATCTGTTTGACGGAGTAGTGGCCACATTACTTTTGATTTGCTGGGTTCCTATTAGCAAATGGAGTGGCGGGGGCGAGATGTCGACGGTTCTTTGGTCCGATTGGAATAATCGGAGGTTATTGTGAACTGCGCCGATGCTAGCGGTTTGGCACCGGCCAGACTCGAGACACATTCGGTTCAGCTTCCCTCGTTTTTTGTCGTGGGACCACCCCGGACGGGCACCAGCTGGCTCCATCGGGTGTTGCAGCGGCGCGCAAACCTGCCAAGCCCCACCAAAGAAACTCGCTTCTTTGATTGTCATTTTCATCGGGGAGTGGACTGGTATATCAAGCACTTCCCTGCGTTGAATCCGGAACGGCCCACGGGGGAGGTGGCACCCACTTATTTTTCCTCAGACGATGCTCGTACCGGTATCGCTAAAACCGTACCGGACGCAAAGCTCGTATTCATCTTTAGAAACCCGGTTCAACGTTTGGTTTCACATTACCGGGTAAAGCGCGCCTACGGCTTGATTTGCTGCGACTTGGAGGAAGCTCTTCGTACCGATGAAGAGTTACTCGCTTCGGCGCAGTACGCGACTCATCTTCAGAAATGGCAGGAATGCTTCCCTAAGTCGCAGATATTCATCACGCTCTACGACGACCTGCAGGAATCTCCACAACGTTATATGGACCGACTGTTCACGTTCCTGGACATTCCTGGAGGCATGCTTAGCGCGGCCGAGCTGGGCGTTGTCCATTCGTCCGAACGCATGACCCAACCTCGTAGTTTTGCGATCACACGTACGGCCACGGCTATTGCCGATTGGTGCAAGGCTCGCAACCTCGACAATCTTGTAGCCATGGTTCGGAACTCTCAGTTAATGGGGGCGTTCCTGGGTGGAGGTGCTCCGTTTCCGCAGTTGTCGCGCTACGCAAGGAGCAGACTGAACGAAATGTTTCGGCCTGAGGTTGAGAACTTGCAGCAACTGATCGGTCGGGACCTTTCGATGTGGAACTGTTAACACCTGAATGACAACGCCGAGCGAGAATTGTTCGCAAGGCTCCTGCTGCTACGGAGCAACTTCTGAGCGGTGCCGTTTGACGATTGAAGCGAGGAAGGCTTCCCAATCCTTTCGAAGGTAGTTCAACGTCGCCCGGGAAGACGCGCGTCCGGGAGCATCAGGCGAAGCCATGTGCTCTACGTACCACTGAAGTAACGCTTCCGTTGCGATGTCCGGATTCTGCATGTCTTGACCGTCCGCGACGGCATCCACCATGGCCGTTTTCCTCGCTCCTGCCGCGGCAGCAATCGCATCAAACTGATCGCTGATGCGCAGCCAGTCGATCATCCAGCGATGTGGAAACGGACAAGGCGCCAAAGCGGATTCGTGTTGCAACGCTTCGTGCTGCATTAACTCCGCGAATTCGTCCGCAGTCATATGATGCTTATCGAGCCACTGTTCAAATTCCGATTGCTGGTCGATTCCCCGATCCGCACGAAAAGCCGCTTCGACAGCGGCAATCTTTTCTTGTGATACCGAAGCTCCCGTTGCCAGAGCGGCCTGCCGCAGCAGGTGCCTGATGGCCGCGTACTGATACGCCTGTAAACACAAATCGGGGTTTGACCACAGCTCAGTCAAGATATCGTCGACTGTCGCGTTCTCGACATGTTCCCCATTGGTATGCAAAAATCCTGCCGAGTTGACCAGCGCATTCCAAACCACCGTATTTTCAAGCTTGTAATCCACCACATTGCGCGGCAGTCCTTGGCTAATGGCCGCGCTCATGGCGCGTAACATCTCCAAAGCATCCTCACGCTTTTGATCGACTTTACCCTCGGGCAGCCATGCCCGAAGCGCGTTGAGTTCGGACATGGGCTCGCCTAATTGGCCGCCGAGCTCGAGCACTCGTGCGTAAGAACGCTCGGGATAATACAGGTCTTTCGCTATGCGCTCCAGGTTAGAGCGAACAGCCGGGCTAAGCAGCCCTTCCCTCTCCGCACGCAGGAGCGTTTGACGGATGTTGACCATCGCGTCTGACAGATTGCAGAAGCCGTCCTTGGCAGTTCCGTGAACGACCGCGACCTCATCGTCGTCTTCGAGTGTGCCGTTCTGATACGCGCGGAAAATTTCGCCAACTCCTTGCATACCGAAATCAGCCAACTCGGCGGCCCGCAGGGCCCCCATACTAGCTGAGCCGAAAACGTGAATTCCCTGGCTCATTGCCCATAGAATTTCCTTGTGCCAGATGGAGGGAACTTGATCGAAGACGCCGTCAATGATGCCGATGGCAACAGGACGGGAGGTGACAGCGCGATAAACGTCACCTTGCGCCGCTGGGGGCAGATAGATCGCTTCCAACTCGCGTCTACCCAATGTCTCCGACAAAGTGGGACCCGTGAAGATGATGACGTTCATTGTGCTTGGGTCCAGCGGCTGCGCGAGAGCCCGGCGAATAGTCGTCCTCGAAGATGACGCCTTCCAATCCAGGGATAACGACCTTGACGACCGGAATTTGCAACTCGTCATGAGTCAGGTCGATCACAATGACCCGGCGAACCCCGCAATCGGCCAGCAAATTCAATTCCTGCTGCAGATCATCCACCAGAGTTCGACCGTCGAAATCAAGGATGGAAGCGTAGTCGCGTCGCGCCGGAGGCTCAGTATCCAAGGAAAGAGGTTTTGTCCCTCCATTCCTCATGCGCTGATAGCCGGCGCGAGACACATCGTCACGCGACCCTGCAATGTAAGTCAGCCTCGCCTGTGCAGCCTCCGTCAGAGCCCGCGAAAGCGCAACGTCTCTGCTGGGGTGACAGCCGAACCCTCGCCCCGAGTAGCCGAAATGCATCAGGTCTTGACTGCTTTCGGCGATCAAGCATCGAAAGGATGGGAGTTTTATGTCGCTCGTCACATCCCAGACGCGTACCTCGACGTTGGCCTTCGCGAATTTCTCCAGCAACTCAAGGCACAACTCCTCGCTCACCGTCTTGAGATCGACCTCCGTTCGGCTGCGCTCTTCTGCGCTGTGCAGACTCCACAGCGTCAGCGCATCACGCTCAACAACTTCACAAAGCCCGTGGCTGATCGCTTCCATCAGACTGTTTCCCGATGCCAAGCCGTTGGAGTTTGGCGGAAAGCAACCGTATCCCTCAGGAAAAGGTAAGGTAAAGTCAGTACTCACCATTTCGTAGGGAACCCACACGTTCTCGTTATGCAAAAGATCACGCCCTTCGATCCACAACAAACGCCGGTGTTTGTGGAAGAGGCCATTCTTCGTAAGAGGCAGGTCGGCAACATCCACAACCCGCTCTGTGCGCCGCAAGTCCTCGTAGCTACTCAGCCGCAGGGGCAGCCGAATATTCTCTGCGTGATAAAGCTCGATCGACTCCATCGCCGCCGAGGCCTTTGCGGCATCCAGCGTAGCTCCCTTGCCTTGGGAGACCGAAAGAGAACGCGAATTCGGACGACAAGCCAGCGCCACCGGGATGCCAATCCGATCCAATCCAGTGATGTTCGCGATTCGCGTGATTCCCATTTGAGCCAAGCGCGGCCCGACCCGATCCAAGGTCTCCGCCGGATTGACGCAGCGATGAGTGCCACGCCGATAAACTTTTGAGACAGTTTCACCGCTGGTTGGAAAGGAAGGACCAGGAATGTGATGATCGGTCTTCTGCGGGAGAGAGTTAGTTGACTGCCGATCCATAGCCAAGCTTGTCCAGTAGCTTCAAGTAACGAGGATGTTGACGGAAAGACTGAAGGTGTGGGGTCACTTCAAAGACTGGGCGGAGGAAAATCAGCTTGGGATCGCGTTCCACGAACGACTGCTCGAGCGAATCAAAGCCTTCCTCTACCTGATTCAGCACCAGAGAAAGCAGGCCAATGTCATACCGCGATTGATATCGTGCCTGGTTGGGCTTCCTGATTTCCTCCAAAATATTTTGTGCGCTTTCAGTATCCCCAGAGAGCGCATAAGCGGTCGCAAGGTGGCTCTTCGCCCATGGCCACGGTTGGAAGATTCGAATCGCTTCCTCAAAGTTATTCTTTAGCAAGTGCGTTTCCGCCAGCAACGCCTGAGCGACGATGTATCCCGGATCGAGCTCGAGCGTGCGATGGAGTTCTGCTATAGCCTCGTCCGTTTGACCGGCAAAACAGAGCACCCAGCCCAGCATAGCGCTGGCCCGCGGAGAGAGCGGATCAAGGTCCAAGGCTCGCTGAGCTTCACGAATCGCTCGTTCTCTTTGCCCCCGTAGAATGTAAAAGATGCCTTGGAGCAAATGAGCATCAGGATCGTTCGGAGACAGTGTTGCAGCGGCGCCAAGTTCCATTTCCGCAGCGTCCCATCGCCACTCGTACCACAGATACACCAGCCCCATTGCAAGGTGAGCATCAGGCAAGCGTTTGCTGAAATTCGAGTGCCTTCGTGGCCGCCGCCTTGGCCAGCGTGAACGCCTCTTTGGGTGGCATTAACGAAAGGTGGCCGGACGTGGCATAACACAGCCCCAGCCCAGCGTAACTGCGAGCGTAGGTGGCATCCAGATCGAGGGCGCGTCGAAATAGCTGGATTGCCGTCCGGAATCCCTCCGGCGAGATCTGCCCCATAGCGTGGCGGCCTTTGAGATAAAGGTGATAGGCCTCCAGATTCTCCGGTAAACGCACCGAAGCAAGACTGGAATCCGACAGACCGGCAGGAAAACGAGCGCGCAAGGCGGAAGCAATCTGTTCGGAAACTTCTCTTTGAACCCCGAATATGTCCTCAGCCTGGAGGTCGTATGTCTCCGCCCAAAGCTGCGAAAGATTCGAAACATCCACAAGCGCAATCAAGATGCGAATCCGTCCCTGAAAGAAACGAATGCTCCCCTCTAATACCGTTCCAACGCCAAGTTCCTGGCCTATCTGCGCCAAGGTTTTGTCGGAGTTCTTAAAGTGAAGCACGGAACGGAAGGCGATCACGCGCAGGCTGGAAATCTTGGCCAGACGAACAATTATTTCCTCCGTCATTCCGTCGCTGAGGTAGTCATTCTCCTGATCGCCGCTGTGATTCGCAAAGGGAAGCACTGCGATCGAGGGTCCCAGAGGGCGAATGTCGGGCAGCGCCTCATGCGGCCGTGCACTCACGGCGCGGAGAGCCAGAATCAATTCCGAGGTGGTTTGATAGCGAAACTCAACCGACTTGGCCAGCATCTTCTGCACGACCTGCTGCACGCCGATTGGACACTGCGCTCCGGTAACGATCGCAGGCGGTTCATCGTGCATGATGGCGATCGCAGTCTCCAACGGAGAATGCCGTCGGAAGGGATGCGTTCCAGCCAGCATTTCGTAGAAGATGATGCCCAGGGAAAAAATATCGGAACGCTGATCGAGACTACAACCCCGGCACTGCTCCGGGGACATGTAAGCCAAGGTGCCCGAGATAAATCCAGGATTGCTAAGCATCGTTTCGGTTGCGCTTTGATCTTCGGTCAGTTCGAAGTGCTTGGCCAAACCAAAGTCGACGACCTTGACGTGGGCGTCACGCGTCAGCATAACGTTCGTGGGCTTCAGGTCACGATGAATGATTCCCGCTTCATGGGCGCGGGCCAGCGCTTCGGCCACTTCGAGGCAAACACGTAAAGCTTCCGAAAGGCCGAGCGGACCGGATCGTAATTGTTCCGCCAGGCTGATACCGTCGATGAACTCCATGGCGATAAAGGCCACGCCATCGAACTCTCCGGCCTCATAGATCTTGCAGACATAAGGGTGGTCGACCCCGGCGGCGATCTGGGCCTCACGCACGAAACGCTGCCGCCGCACCGAGTCTTCCTGAAGTGCAGCGGGGAGGATTTTGAGCGCGACCTTCCGATGCAGCGTTGGATCTTCGGCTAAATACACTTCTCCCATGCCACCACGTCCGAGCTTTCGCTGGACGCGATAGCGGGAGAATACCTCCGGCATCGTTGCTGAGCTCAAGTGATCCCTGGGCTACCTGTTCCGGGCAGATGCTGCGACAATCACCACTACGCAGTTGGAGGAGTCGGTTTCGGATGCTGGCGCGGGATCAACCACCCCGAGTTTCTCGCGCAAAGCATCGTGGAGCTCTTGCTTGGTGAACTCGTAACCGTGCTCTTTGGCTAGGCCATGAACGACTTCACCCGACTGTTTGAATACTTTGTGACGCAGTTCGGCATTGCGACCGACTTCCTCGATAAATTCCTTGGCACCTTTGGACATGAATCTCCCTCCTGACTATCCTTATTCACCAGGAATCGATAGCTCAAGGTACTTCATTTCGTGGGCAAAATCTACGGTATATCGAGACGGAGACGCGTTAGCATTCCCGAATCAAGGGCACATTCGCGAGCCGGCGGAATAAAAAGAGTTGAGATAGGACTGACCAAAGCGGTCGGAAGATCGGCCAGCACAATCTTTTGGACCAAGCTGTCACAAACGGGCAATGTTGCAGCCTCATAAATGGTGACCTCATGGTGGGCGGGATAAAAGGCAAGCAGCCGCTCCGTCAGGATGTGCAGCCCATCTTCCCGACCTACGCCACACTTCACCTGCCCTATAACTCCTATCTGCCATAAAATCAGGGCGGCGGCAGTATCGGGTTGTTTTGCACAGATCAGGAAATTCGACGCTTCATGGCACTGATAGCCAGATTGAGACATATCAACCCCAAGATCCGCCACCAGACAATCTTCGGTTGAAATGCCGGGTAACATCGCCGCCTCGTAACCCTCGGTGCGAACACGGTTTATCGCCATGTGGGACGGCTGGACGAAGACGCCGGGGTGGCCATAGAAGACCGTACAAACACGGTGTCCCAGTCGAACCGCTTCCGCGATCCGCTCGACCATCTCGTCAAAGCTCTTCTGCCGCTCCTTTCCCGGCTCCAGATGGACAGAAAGGGATTCGGCTGCCGAGTTCAGTCTTAGGATCCAGGCCTTTGTGAGGGGATCCACGACAAGAAAAAACACTTTGTCGGAGTTAGCGATGTGGAAGCAGGCCTCCTGCGTTGCGTGTCGAACCGCGGCAATGCCGCTGCCAACTACAATGAGGCTTCCCTTGGCCATGGACTAGTCGTCTGCCCCCTGGGATACAGACAGTAACCATTGCAAGACCATTTGCGGTTCAGGGTTCAGATCGGCGATGGCTGCCGCAATTTTCTGGGGATCCCGAGTCGCAGCCGCCGCTTTCTCGCTGTCGCTGATGTCCGCGTGTCTCAGTTCAGACTCAGGATCGGCTTTGAAGCGCTTGCATCGACCAGGGTCCGCCGCGAGATCCAAAAGATAGTCAGTCAGATTGGACATGAGAAATCCGCCTCGTCAACCCAGAAAGCCAAACCTAGTGGTTGACGAGCGTGAGTGTCAAGGGTAAGTCGAACGGCCCTTCGATCCACTCACAATCAGAACCTCAGCCGGCATGCTAATTCCCCGCTCATTGGAATAGTAGCGCACGGTTTCCAGCATCTTTCGCTTCACTTCACTCGCCTGTTCCTTGGAAAGTCCCGCGATCTTTCCCCGCAGCTTGTCGGACATCTCGCAGCGCATATCCAAGAAGTCTTCCGCTGGCATGGGTGCTTCGATGGCGAACTGAAAGAGGCGCTCGGATGGATCCGCCACTCCAGCGGCGGTTAAGAGCTCCGCCAGTTTTCCTTGGGTGGCAAAGCGGAATGCATCGGGCGTATCCGGTTCAACGGGTGTGGGCTCGACAAACCGATCCATAATTCGCGACAGCGTGTGGTGAAAGGGATTTCTGTCAGCGAAATACCAGACTGCGAAGGCCAGCTTCCGCCCGGGCTTAAGCACGCGCAACATCTCGCGAACCCCGTCAACCGGAGACGGAAAGAACATCACCCCGAAGCGGCTGACCACCGCATCGAACGCGTCATCCGGAAACGGAAGATGGTCAGCGAAAGCGACATCGAACTGTGCATTCCTCAGTCCAAGCCGATCGGCTGCCCGTCGAGCGCCTGCCACCATCTCGGGAACCGGATCAATTCCAACAACACTGCCTTCGGGACGGACCAGGGCAGCCACGCTTAGAGCGGGTTCTCCCGGACCGGTTGCAACATCCAGAACCACGTCCCCGCGGCCGATGCCGGCGTCTTTGACCAAACCGTGGGTAATCGGCGCAAACATCTGCCCGATGATTGCGCCGTGTTTCTCCCAGAAGGGCGCGGAACCACTCCACCGGTTGATGACTTCGTGGTCAGGTTGCACGAGAGAAAGTATAGAGGCATTGCGTCGATGACACGAGCCAGAGCTGAAGTCTTGGAGCCGCCACTGATCACTTCCCTGCTGGAGGGGCCTTCCCCGATTTGATACGGGCCCGATCCGCCGATTGTCTTACATGTAAGACGAGCCATGGTATTTCAAATTTCGCGCTAGAACGGTGCTCCTCTAACTGAGACGCCTTGTCTCGAGGTCGAAGCTGGTTGTCAGTTTTCACTCGGCACGACATCGCCTCACGCCGCAGCTCTCGGCGATGCTGTAACTTATCTGAGTTTCGCGCATCCAGTAGCCAGATCGGCGAGAACAGCTTAAGATGGCGCGATCTTCTTCTTCCGGTTGGCCGTTTCACTAACAGGAGATTCATGATGACGACGAAGTCCATTCCATTACAAACATCGGCTGAAACACTTTCCGCCGCCAACGGCTTGGCATTGGTCCGGCTGACAATCGGCGCGATGTTTGTATCGGTCTTCTTTGAAAATCTGGGGAAGGGGCTCTACACTCCATCGGGATATGCAAGCCTGATCAACTACTACATTAAGATGGGCCATTCGCCGGCGGCGTGGAAGGCTGTGATGGGATTGGCGGCGAGCCACGCCTCTGTGGCGGCTCCGATGCAGGCGATGACAGAAATCTCACTGGGCATCCTCCTGGTCGTCGGTTTGTTCGTACGCCCGGCTGCTTTTGTGGCGTTTCTGTTTCTTACCAGCCTCTGGATCTCTGAATGGGGCACCTCCTGGATATGGGAGCTGTTAGTTCCTATGATGGCTTCGCTTGCACTCGCTGTGGGACGAGCGGGAAGAAAATGGGGCATCGACGCTCAACTGGCGCAACGATGGCCGGCTTCTCCCTGGTGGTGATTGAAGCCAACCACGTGCGCGTATCGGTCGTCATTCCCACGCACAACGAGGCGCTGTCTATCGGCCGGGTTTTAGCTGATCTCCCCGCCGACCTGGTCACCGAGGTCTTGGTGGTCGACAGCAATTCAACCGATGGCACTCCCGATATCGCGGCAAAATCGGGAGCTCGCGTCCTCTTGGAACCTCGACGGGGATATGGACGCGCCTGTCTGACCGGGCTTGCTGGCACAGATGACCCAGACATTGTGGTGTTCCTCGACGGCGATTACAGTGATCGGCCTGCGGAGTTGCCGATTCTTCTGGCTCCGATCATCGAGGGTCAGGCGGACATCACTCTGGGTTCGCGCCTCGGGAAGCAGAACAACTCCGGAGCCATGCCGTGGCACGCCGCGCTTGGGAATCATCTAGCGGCCTTCCTGATTACCCATCTCTACGGTGCGCGGATAACTGATCTTGGACCGTTCCGCGCAGGGCGGGCCGATGTCCTCCGCCGCCTCGGCTTGGAAGAGACTACCTACGGATGGGCAGTTGAAATCATTCTAAAAGGTGCTCTCGGGGGATTTCGTATTGTCGAAGTGCCGGTGAGCTATTACCCGCGCATCGGAACATCTAAGATTAGCGGTACGCTGAAAGGCACGCTCGGAGCGGCGTGGTTCATCCTTAGCCTCATCGCACGCTATTACTTTCGGCATCCACGGACCGTTACGAAGCATTGATGGTAAAGACTGAACCTTTCATGAAATCTTCTAGTCAGAACGTTGTCCGCCCAGGCAAGTTGGACTGCACGCTGGTAATCATGGCAAAAGCGCCGCGACCGGGAAGGGTTAAGACGCGATTAACTCCCAGTCTCCCCGCGTCCGCTATTACCGCTTTTTATCGTTGTCTCCTGGATGACACGGTGTCATTAGCTCGATCCTTAGGCGATGTGGAGGTCGCCATTATGTGTCCTGCGTCCGATGTGGCCGAGCTGGCTCGCATCGTGGGGAATGAGGTGACCGTAGCAGCGCAAGAGGGTGAAGGTCTTGCGGCGGGTCTCACATCCGTGTTTGCAAGATTCGCGGCGACGGAGCAGCGGCGGGTCATCGCTTTCAACAGCGACAGCCCACATCTGCCGGCGTCCGTTTTGGAAGCAGCATTCGACACTCTCATGACATTCGATATTGTTGTTGGACCGACCAACGACGGTGGCTACTATCTCGTGGGGGCCAAGGCCACGCATCCGACACTTTTCGAGGGGGATCGCTTGGGTACCGAGAACGCGTTCGATGCCCTGCTGGCGCGTGCTGGCAATTTGCAGCTTTCCGTGGGCCTTACCGATCCCTTCTACGATATCGATGTAGCGACCGACTTGACGCGGCTCCATGCTGAACTGAGGCTCGCTCCGGCTAAGGCTCCCCGCACCGCCGCGTGGATGGAAGAGTGGGGGCAGGTAGTTGCGCAGTTGCCGCGTGGCGGCAGAGACCTGTGAAGCTCAACCTATCACGTAGGTTAATTGTTCTCGGTGTCGTGATTTTCGCGGCGCTGGCGATATGCTCACGCAACTTCGGCAGCCCGGGCGCTCCGGCTTTTCTTATTCCGTTGGCCATTGCCGGCCTCGCGTATCTTGTCGCCATTCGCGAGTTCTTCGCCACACCAACATTTCCGAAGCGCGTCATTGTGGTTGGGCTCGTGCTATCCGCCGCCTGGCAAATCTTATTTCTAGTGAAAACGCCGGGGCCAGATGATGACATTCATCGATATGTTTGGGACGGCCGCGTACAACGACTCGGCTACAACCCGTACGTTGTTATTCCCAGCGACCCGGCGCTGAGCAAATTACAGACAGCCGAGACTCGCACCATGAACCACCGGGATTTGCCTAGCCCGTACCCACCGGGTGCTCAGCTTTTCTTTCGTGCCGTAATGACGGTGCATGAGTCGATCTTTGCGCTGAAAGTTGCGTTTGTCATTTGCGATTTCGCAATCGTGCTGGTTTTGCTGGATATCTTGCGCGCCAGTGGGCAAGGTGCACACTGGGTTTTGGCTTATGCCTGGCATCCGCTGCTGGCGACCGAAGTGGCAGGCAGTGGTCACATCGATGTTGTCGGCGCGCTGTTCCTATTGATTGCCGCCGCTGCGCTCGGACGCCGCTGGCGCACCCTCGCGGCCGTAGCGTTTGCGTTGGCTGTCGGGGTGAAATTGCTCCCGATCGTGCTGCTGCCTCTCTGCTGGAAGCGCGTTCGCGTGCGCGATGGAATGGCAGGGGCGCTGGTGCTTGGACTACTGTGCGCACCATTTCTCAATCACGGTCGGATTCCGATCGGCTCGCTCGGAACCTACATTCAGAGTTTTCGCTTTAATGATCCGGTGTTCGCTGTTCTCGAGCGTGTGGCGGCTCCGCAGTTCGTGGTTGGATTCGCTGTGCTTGTCGGCCTTCTTGTTGCAGTCTGGCTGAGAAGAAGATCATCAGCATGGTCTCCGGAAGCATTCGCATGGCCCATGGCAGCGTCGCTTTTCTGTGCCCCGGTGATATACCCCTGGTATTTGCTCTGGCTGCTGCCATTCCTGCGCTCGGCCTCAACGCTGCCGCTCGTCATCTGGACGGTGAGCATCATCCCCACCTACTACGTTTGGCATCTGCGTGCGCTGGGGCGTCCTTGGATAATTCCCGGTTGGATTCTGCTCCTGGAATACGGTTCGGTGGCAGCGGCCGGCGCAATCATCCTGCTGCGCCGAGCCAAGTCACCGACAGAAGCGACCACTCAACGCACAGGTTGACCGTTACCACTACCGTGTGAACGTGCCACTCGTTTGAGCTTCTTGGTCGTCGCCATCGTTGGGAACGGCGAACACCCAGACCCTGCCCTACAATTTCCTGCCAACCGGACAGCGAGCGATGACTGAGCGGACCAGGCCCCGGCCTTGGCAACTTTGTATCCACAACCTTTCGGCCGACATCCAAAGTACGATTTGTTGAATTCTTCGAGGAGTGAACTCCATGACAAATTTGAGCCGTCCTTTGACGCTCCGGGCTCTGCTGGCTTTTGGGGTCTTAATCCTTACTGCAACTTCCTGGGCGCAAAATCCCCTTCCTATCGCCGAAGAGGTCGCCAAGACGTATGGTCTCGATTCCTTTGGACAAGTGGAGGCGATTCGCTACACCTTTAACGCGCAGTTTCCCGGCGTCAACGTGTCACGATCCTGGGAGTGGGAGCCTAAGACAGGTAAAGTCACTTACCAGGCCAAAGGTAAGGACGGCAAACCGGTGAAGGTCACCTACCTGCGTTCTCAACTCAGCAGCCAGCCCGCCAACGTGAAGGACGACGTCGATCCGGGCTTTGTCAACGATCAGTATTGGCTGCTCTTTCCCTTTCATCTGGTGTGGGATAAGGGCGTCGACATAAAAGACATGGGCATGCAGAAACTGCCAATTGGGAAAGGTTCTGCCGATCAAATCGTGGCGAAATATGCGAGCGGTGGATACACCCCGGGAGACACTTGGGAACTGTTCGTCGGCACCGACCATCGGGTAGAGCAGTTCATCTATCGTCGCGGCGGACCCAAAAAGCCGAGCGTGGTGATCGCCACATGGGCGGGGTACAAGAAGGCCGGCCCGCTCCTCTTCTCAACCGACCACCGTGGAACCGCGGACGGCAACCCGCTGCATCTCTTCTTCTCGGATGTGTCAGTCAAGTTAGTGGGATCGGATACGTGGATCAACGCTCGGTAAGCACAGGAGCGGCCGGTTAGCGGCACTCGAGGATCAGCCTACCTTGCAATTACCACGGTAGTGCAGGAGCTGCTCATCTTGGGAAGGTCGCGGGCGTCGGCCATGCGGACGCTCAGAGTGCGCCGTTCGCCGCGAACAATCGGACAATAGTAATCAGGTTCCAGCAGAGCTTTCTGCAGGCGGCGACGCCCTGCACATCCGCCATGGCACGAGTCGCGGAACTCGCAAGGCTGGCATGCGACTGGAAGCGTGCGGGCTTGCTGGAATGGCGCGGAGTTCAAAATGTCGAGCCCCATCGAAACTAACTCCGAGAGGGGCTCGCCTGATCCTGGCCAATAAACGCACGGTTGCGTAGTCGCTCGGGGAGTTACTCGCACGGTGCTCACACCACAACCTCCCTTGAGCGGGGGAAGTCCCGCCATCGCTCGAACCAGCGGTTCCCCGATCGCGATGACGTCAGTCTCCGCAAACAGCTGATCGAATCCGTCCCAATACTCCTGGTAGGACAACGCATAAATGTCGGATTGCACAGACTGATATACGTTCACACGCAAGGGAGCGTCAAACCGCTTAGCGACTCGCGCCACATCCGACAGGCGCAAATAGTTCGCCTTCATCATGACCGCGATAATGGTCACGGGTACACCCAGACGCACGCAACGTTTTGCCTGCTGCTCGATCAATTCCCAATTGCCTGGTCCGCGCTGAGCGTCCTGTTCGGCTTGTGTGGGGTAATCAAGCGAGAATTCGACGTCGTGAAAAGCGCGCAGTTCGTTATCGTCCAGGACGGAAACGCTATGGCCGTTGGAGGTGATTGTGAGTTTAATGGGTTTGGTCCGGAGGTAGGCCAGTATTTCCCTGAAATCAGGATGCATCCCGTTCTCGCCCGTACCCAGATTCACCGAGCGTACCGGAAGGCGTTCGATCACTGACTTTACTTGCTGCAATGACAGTCGATCGGTTCGAGTCGGATCGCGGTAGCAGAAGGCACACGTCAGGTTACATTCGTTCGTAAGCCCAAGTCCAAGCGCAATCGAGGTGTCCTCAGCCTGGGGATTGAAGGCGGTGTCCGAAGATTGGATTGGGACAGTCACGCCCCGTCCTTCCGCATACAAGCTATATTACGTCACTCGCTTCGGACGCTCCGACCTGCCGCGGGGTCGAGCAAGCGAAAGTGGGTTACAATTTCAGCCGATTTGAGGATAGGCAATCGTCGATGATCTGCAGCCAGCCCCAATTTTTTTATTAGGAACATGCTCGTCTCGATTTTGATCGTCACTGGAGGCTCTCATTCTTAAGCATTCGGTCGTGATGCGTCTCGCGAGGATTGTGCTGGTTTCGGCGTGTCTACCCGTATTAGCCGCAGCCCAGGTCTCCCCCACACTTGACGCCATTTTCAACAAGCACGAATTTGACGCCAAACATTTCGGACCGTCCCGCTGGATCGACAAGGGAGCCGAATATACGACCCTCGAACCCTCCGCAGCAGTTCCCAAAGGCCAGGACATTGTTGCGTATGTGACCTCGACCGGCAAACGAACGATCCTGGTTTCCGCCGCAAAGTTGATGCCGACGCCTGATGGGGACCCAATCAAGATTGACGATTACTCCTGGTCCGACGACAACAAGCAGTTGCTCATCTTCACTAACACTAAGAAAGTTTGGCGACTCAATACTCGCGGTGACTACTGGCTTCTAAATGTTGCGAGCGGACGTCTCAAGAAGTTGGGTGGCGACGCCCCAGAGTCTTCGTTGATGTTCGCCAAGTTCTCGCCCGATGGTAAGAGTGTCGGATTCGTCCGTGCGAACAACATCTACGTGCAAGATCTGGCTACGGATCATATCCATGCCGTAACCCAGGATGGTGCCGCCACACTGATCAACGGAACCACGGACTGGGTGACGGAGGAGGAATTGAGCCTCCGCGACGCATTCCGCTGGAGCCCTGACAGCCGCAGCATTGCGTACTGGCAGTTCGACACCACCGGTGTGGGCGAATTCTCACTCATTAACGACACCAAGGAAGAATATCCACTGGTTACGAAGTACGGTTATCCGCAGCCGGGCACGACGAACTCCGCTGTCCGGATCGGCGTCGTGTCGGCACAGGGAGGGACAACGAAGTGGATGGATTTGCCCGGCGATTCGCGAAATCATTATGTCCCCCGCATGGAATGGGCTGGGAATGCCGATGAACTGGTCCTCGAATACCTGAACCGGCTGCAGAACACGAACCAGGTTCTCCTGGCCAACGCACATACCGGGGCAACTAAGACTTTGTTCGAAGACAAAGACGCCGCATGGGTGGATTACGTTCGCTCATTTGACTGGGTGCAAAACGGAGGCCGGTCTGGTGTGGCTGAGCGAGCGTGACGGCTGGCGCCACGCCTATGTAATTTCGCGGGCCACTGGCGAACCGCGTTTGATCACGAATTTTCAGGGAGATGTGATTTCCGAGCTGGCAGTGGATGATGCGGGAGGATGGTTCTATTTCGTCGCGTCGCCCCGGGACGCCACCCGCAAGTATCTTTATCGTTCCCGCCTCGACGGCACCGGTGTACCGCAACAAGTTACACCGACCGACCAGCCGGGGACGCACGGCTATGACATCTCCCCGGATGGCCAGTGGGCACTCCATACCTTCTCGACATTCGACCGCCCACCCGCGACTGAGCTGGTTCACCTGCCTGACCACAAGCTAGCGAGGACGCTTGAAGCGAATGACGAGTTGGCTGGGAAGGTACAGAGGCTGATTTCTTCGCCCACGGAATTCTTCCAAGTCACGGTTGGCAATGGAGTGAAGCTCGACGGTTGGGTCCTCAAGCCGCCGGATTTCGATCCCAAGAAGAAATACCCTGTGCTGGTCTATGTATACGGCGAACCGGCAGGCGCAACCGTTACGGACGCGTGGGGTGGTTCAAGAAGACTGTTCCACGCTGTCATAGCGCAGCAAGGATATCTTGTGGTCAGCTTCGATAACCAAGGCACTCCGGCACCCAAGGGACGCGAATGGCGCAAGATTGTGTACGGCAATGTGGGTGTTCTTTCCTCAGTGCAACAGGCAGAGGCGATACGGGCATTCGCCAAAGACCGCCCCTATGTCGATTCTTCGCGCCTTGCCATCTGGGGATGGAGCGGAGGAGGATCGAACACATTGAATATGATGTTTCGCTATCCCGGTTTATTTGCGGCGGGGATTGCGGTGGCGCCGGTGGCTGACCAGCGGCACTACGACACAATCTACCAGGAACGCTACATGGGATTGCCGCAAGACAACGCCACCGGCTACCACGATGGCTCTCCCATTAACTTCGCTCAGGGCCTCACAGGCAAGCTTCTGGTCGTGCACGGCTCGGGAGACGACAACGTTCATTTCCAAGGAACCGAGCTGCTAATCAACAAGCTGGTTGAACTCGGGAAGCAATTCGACCTGATGGACTATCCCAACCGCACCCATTCCATCTCTGAGGGCCCGGGAACGTCCTTTCATGTGCACAGTTTGATTGCACGATATCTGGAAGAAAATGTCCCTGCGGGTGGGGTTTCGCCTTGACCCGGGAGGCCATGAAAGTTTTCGTGGATTTCGAGAACTAATCTTTGCAGGGACAAACTAGCTCCCGTAGACATCGTTCGTCCACTTACCACAAGTATGGCGACCAAATGAAAAACAGGCTGACAATGCCAGCCTGTCGGAGCGAGTACAGTATTCTGCGTTGGCCCGGTTACTTTTTCTGCGCTTTCTTACGCTCTGCCCAGCGCTTCCGCATCATCTCGGAGATCCGCTTACGAGAGGCGGCCGACATAGTGCGCTTCTTAGCTGGAGTAGAGGCTGCTGTCTTGTTAGTGCTTCCTGGAGGACGACCACGACGTTTGGCTGGAGCAGAACCTCCGCCGCCAATGCCCTCCAAAGCTTGAATCGCAGCATCGAGCCTATCCCGCTCTGCTCGAAGCTGCTGCACAATTTCGGTAGTGTTCATGTGGTTTCATCTTACCATCCGCAGTCGCTCGAAGGTATGGTTCTAGGTGCTGCATTCCGGCATCTGGTTAATCGCCAGGGATGGTTCTTTGTACCCGGGCATGCCTTGCATTTACGCCCTCGAAAAGAAGAAATAGTGCGAACACGGTTCGGCTTCGCCCCCTGACTGCTCCGCACTTAGAGCTTCCCTCCGTCACTGCCGCGGTGGACCTTTGCCTGAGCTTCGGTTACCTCTAGAGGCTATTCGGCGCTGTGGCCGGGCCTGTACGGGTTCGTAACAAGTCGACCAAACAAAAAAGGGGTACGGAAATATGGAAAGCCCTGCTAGTCCTTCCCACATCTCCACCCCCCAGCCGGGCGGACGGCAAATCGATGTCTAATGGCGTTACACTGAAATCCCCTTTCTACAAAGCAGCGCTCTGATCAATCCCTCCCTCAGGCCCTGATCCAGTGAGTCGGATGGGTCTCGACCCTGATGTCGTTCTGCGCTCGATACCATGCGATCGTGCGTTTCAGGCCACTGCGGAAATCGTCGAGCGGGACGTATCCCAAGTGGCAGTTTGCCTGAGTGATGTCTGCCAGGGAATGCCTGATATCCCCTGCCCTGTCGCCACCGTGCTGCGGCTGACCTGCGTATCCGGTCAGGCGCCGAAGCAAGCCAAAAGCTTCGTTCAGGGTGACGCTGACCCCACAAGCAACATTGAACACTCGTCCGGCAACTTCCGTCGCGGGCGCATAGCAGGCCAGCAGGTTGGCATGCACCACGTTGCCGATGTAGGTGAAATCACGGCTCTGTTCCCCGTCGCCGCAGATCACGGGCTGCTCATCGCGGAGCATCGCCGTGATGAACTTCGCCAGTACCCCTGAATACATGGAGGTGGGGTCCTGGTGGGGCCCGAAGACATTGAAGTAGCGAAGCGTCACGGTCTCAATCCCGTACACCCGGGTGAAGGATTTCATGTACATCTCTCCGGCGAGCTTCGAGACCGCATAAGGCGAGATCGGATCTGGCACCATGTCCTCGCGCTTCGGCAGGCTTGGCGCGTCGCCGTAGACCGAAGATGACCCTGCGTAAACAACGCGAATCACACCGGCATCGCGGGCCGACACCAGCAATTGCAGCGTCCCGGCGACGTTGGCTTCGTTGCTCTCGATCGGATCGCTCACGGAGCGCGGCACGGATGGAATGGCCGCCTCGTGGAAAATGTAATCGACACCCTCGCACGCCTGCGCAGAGACCGAGGCCTTGACAATGTCTCCCTCGATAAACTCCATCGCTTCTAATCCAATCAAATTCTCATGCTTGCCGGTGACAAAATTGTCCACGCCGCGAACTCGCTCGCCCCTCATCAACAAAGCGCGAGCAATCGAAGAACCAATGAATCCGGCGACGCCGGTTACGAGATATAGCGGCATATAGGCTCCTAGCAACGAATGATCTTGGGGGACGAGATTCCCTTCGTCGCGTTGCGGGTGTCAACCACTAACTGGGATTCGGTCACGATTTTGTCGTAGTCGTAGTCGGAATGGTCCGTAACAATAGCCACGCAATCAAACTCACCGATTCCATCGAGAGGTGTGCTCTTCATCTGCAGGTCGTACTTGCGGCCCTTGCCGACGAAGGGGAAGAAGGGGTCGTTGTAGCTCACTTGCATCCCTTCTCTTTGCAGCAGCTCGATGATGGTCAGGGCGGGAGACTCGCGCAGGTCATCGATATCCTTCTTATAGGCCACGCCCAGGATGAGGGCGGTTGAGCCGTTCATGGCTTTCCGATGGCCATTGAGCGCCTTGGCCACCGCGCGTACGACGTGGTATGGCATTTCGGCGTTGACCTCGCCCGCCAGTTCAATGAAGCGGGTTTGAAAGTCGAACTCTTTCGCCTTCCAGGAGAGATAGAACGGATCGACCGGGATACAGTGTCCGCCCAGTCCGGGACCGGGATAGAAGGCATGGAAGCCAAAGGGCTTGGTCTTCGCCGCCTCGATCACCTCCCAGATATCAATGCCCATGCGCAAGCAGAGTTGTTTTAACTCGTTCACCATGGCGATGTTTACGCAGCGATAGATATTCTCTAGCAACTTCGTCATCTCGGCCGCGGCCGGCGACGACACTGGCACGATCCGGTGGAAGATGCTGCCGTATAGCTCGGAAGCCATCCGGGTTGCACCGTGGCTCACGCCACCGATGACCTTCGGGATATCGCAACGGGCAACTGTGTCGTTGCCAGGGTCTTCACGTTCGGGTGAAAACGCAACAAACAGCCCGTCTTCCTCCTCGCCGCGCACGACCTTTAGCCCGTCGGTGTTCCCCCTCTCCAGGATTGGGATTACTACCTCTTCCGTCGTCCCGGGATAAGTCGTGCTCTCGAGAACAATGAGCTGTCCGGCGTGGACGTAGGGCGCGATGGACTCGACGGTGGAGATGATATACGTCATGTCCGGCTCATGATGCTCGTTCAGGGGCGTCGGAACGCAGATGATGATCGCGTCCATTTCGCCCACCTTTGAGTAGTCATCTGTGGCGTTGAAGCCATTCTTCCGCGCCGAGTCGATCTCTTCCGGAAGGATGCGTACGATGTAAGATCGTCCGCTGTTCAAGGCGCTGACCTTCCGCCGGTCGATGTCGAAGCCGGTAACGGCGAACGTCTGCTCGCTGTAAAGCAAGGCCAGAGGCAGACCGACATAGCCCATGCCGATGATGCCAACGTTTGCAGTGCGCGCCCGAAGTTTTGTGACCAGCCCTGAGCAGGTAGTTGCTGTAACAGATGCTATAGACATGAATTCTCCGTGGGACCTTCGTTTCCTTGGACTTTCTTGATCGAGGGCGCTGCAATTCTTAAGCTTCTGACCTAAAGCGTTAGCGCAAACACAGGATTGATAGATTAAATCTGCAGCCACCGCAACTTCGCCACTTGATCGCGAATCTCAGACGGCCAATCTGAGTTCCTTCGTCCACGGCGGAAACTGCCGGTTCACCCTTGGTGAACGTAGTGAGGCCGAAGGTGTGGGTGGTCAGTAACGCGTGACAGGAAGCGGAGCTGTCGAAGGTCACAGTCCGGAATTGGCTACACCGGGACGCAAGCCGCCTCCGTTGAGTAAACATTTAGCTTTAACTTGCGTGCAACGTACTCGATCGCTGTCGGCAGGGTCGACAAACTTCTCTAGAACGTCAGGTTCAGTTGCACTCCGAAAACCGCGGCGTTGGCTACGTTGGTTCCGGCCGGGTCGACGATGTAAGGGAAGTCGGGAATGATCGTCAAATAGCGCTTGGGCACCCACTGATAGTTCGCCTCCAGTAACTTGGCGGAGGCGGCGTCGGGGATGAATGTGCTGGTCTTCCCATAAATCCACCCCACACTAACGATGTCCTGCTTGCGGACTTTGCTCAGCCCCTCATAACTAAGCCCGGCCCCGCCAAACACCGGCATGGAACTCACCGATTGTTTCGGGCTGTACTCCCACGCCCCCCACAAGGTCAGTCCTCGCGCTGTGCCAGCTCCGTCCGGCCGATACGCCATCTGCTGACCCAGGACGAATACGCCGGCATTGCCATCGCGCTTGGACGCCCCGTGCGGCAGTACGGAGAAGGCGTTGTTGTCTTCGAAGAAGCCAGCCGTGTATTGGCCTTGCATTCCCTTCTCGCTGGGTCTCTGGTTGAACAGATAGCTCAGCTGTGCCGTCACCAGTGCGCCCTTATTCCCCTGCTGGAAGGCAAGAATGTTTCCGTTGTTGGCGGAGTTCGGGTTGGTGTTGAAGACCCCGGCCGCCGCCTCCAGCGCAGGCGTAACGTTGTAGACCGCCTGCACTCCCCACTGAAGTCCAGGCGGCGGCCAGGCATAGCTCAGATCGTTGTTGACGAGGGAAACCGGGGTGGGGTCGATCGCGAAGCTGACGTAGTTATCGAATACCGGCAGACCGGCAAACGTGTAGTTTGCTGCGATGCGGCCGCCGGCGATGGTCAAATTGCCATGAAGGAATTTCTGCTGTAGGTAAATTTCTCCCAGATAGGCTCCAACCGCGTAGTTCGGGTTCACCGGGAAGACGCTTCCCATGGCCGCCGTAAGATTGCTTCCTGTCCCCCATGAGTCGGAGAAGTACAGCGACATGCCGGGGACCTTCAGCAGCTTCTCAAAATCGAAATCGACCGCGGTCGTCAACTGGCCCACGAAGCCCCACATCTGGTGCGGCTTCCCGGTCAAGTTGGTCTGCAGCGCCGCGTAGTACGACCCGCTTAGACTGATGCCCAGCTTTTTCCCCTCTGCTCAGGCCCCGCCCCAGTCTCCGCCCAGGGTCTCTTCCCAGCCGTAATCCTCGTTCTTGCATCCAAAGCGCCGCTTGTTGGGATCTGCCGGGTGACGACACTTCAGCTTTCGCGGCTTGCCAGTCGTTGCGTCGGACGCAGACGGTTGGCCTGGGGTGGGTTCGGCGGTCGGAGCTTCTGCCGACGGCCGGCTCCGTTCGCTGCCGTCTGGACCACTGGCGCCGAGATGCTTCCGGTGTCGGTAACTTGCTGCCCAAAAGCCAGGCTCGACACAGCCACCGCGAACATAACGGTGACGATCGCACTCAAAAAAGCCGCAGATCCGCCGCAGTCTTGACCGCTCATGAGGCGTGCTCGACGTGAGTCCATGCCACACCCTCTTTGCCTATCGAGGTAATTCATGTCAAGACCGACACCGAAAGGTGAAACGCGTTTCGTTGCGGTTGTGGGCATCCGACTCCGGAAGGGGGCAATGGGCTTTGGACGCAGCCGGTCCCCAATCACCGGTGCATGCGCAGGAAGCTCATGCGCGACTACAAAGCATTAGTCGCGAATGCCGATCCTTTCCCGGGACTCAGCTTCTCGAATTTTGTGAGTTAAGCGCTAAAGGAGGTACGTCGTCGGTGGGGCCGTAGCCACACGTGCTTCTGCCGTCTGAGACCTTATCGAATCAGAAAACGATCCTCGTGCTATCGATGCGATGCATGCGTTAGCCGATACCGGTAACGCTAGTCGCCGACGCTGGCGCCGGCGCCAACCAGATTGGAGGAAGTCGGCGCGCTATTTCTAAGTCGCGCGAGCTTGTCGCTTTGGATGAAGAGCTCGACAGGGCGTAACGATACTCGGGGATGATGTCTCTGACTTTGGCGCGGATCGACGCTTCGGAGCCTTCCATTTCCAGGTTCTCCAAGGCACTTAAGTAGCGAATCAGCTTTCCCCAGCTCATTAAGTTTGCGCGGGTGCACAGTACTTTCTTTTGCGAGGTCGGCAACGGTTCCTCGCTGGCATAGAACAGATCTTCATAAAGTTTCTCGCCAGGTCGCAACCCGGTGAACACAATCTGGACTTGATCCCTGCCCGTCCCGACAGCCGGATCAGCGTCTTGGCAAGGTCCACAATGCGGATTGGCTCTCCCATGTCCAGAACAAGCACATTCCCGTGCTCTCCGACAGTGAAGGCCTGCAGCACGAGCGAAACCGCTTCCGGAATCGTCATGAAGTAGCGCGTGATCTCGGGATGGGTGATCGTGATCTTTTGTGTCGTTCGGATCTGTTCTTGGAACACTGGCACGACGCTGCCTTGCGATCCAAGGACGTTTCCGAACCGAACGGAGACGCAACGCATCCCAGACGAAGGCCGTGCGGCCACGGAGCTCGCCGAGCCGCTTCGTACATCCCATGAAGCTGGAAGGCTTCACCGCCTTGTCGGACAGAGATTAGAAGAAATCGCTCACAGCCTGCGTCGCCGGCAACGTCAAGCAGTCTCGAGAGGGCGAACACATTGTTCTTAAGAGCTTCACGGAGGTTATCCTCCACCATGGGTACGTGCTTGTATGCCGCGGCGTGGAAGATGATCTGAACCTTATGCTCAAAGAGCATGCTGGCGCATGTGCCTGGTATCACCGACGTCGGCTATGCAATACACGGCTTGAGAAGCTGCGGGGTGATCCCTGAATCCCTGCTGCAGGTAGAAAAGAGGCGTTTCCGCCTGGTCCAGGCAAATCAGCTTGGCAGGGTGATAACCCAGCACCTGTCGGCAAAGCTCGGAACCGATTGATCCCGCCGCTCCGGTGATCATCACAACCTTATTCTCGATCTGCTGACGGACAGCGTCCAGATTCATCTCCACCGGATCACGGCCAAGAAGATCTTCCAGCTTCACGTCACGGAGTTGCTTCACCGTGACCTTGCCATCAACCAGGTCTAACAGTGCTGGTACGGTCCTGTAGCTTCGATTGCTGCGCTGGCAAGTCTCGACCACCCGCCGCATCTGTGCCCCCGTTGCCGAAGGTAAGGCGATGAGCACCTCATCAATGGAATGCTCCGCGACGATCTCCGGGATTTCATCCGTGTTTCCCAGCACCGGCACGCCATGCACGGTAAAGTCCCGTTTGGCGGGATCATCGTCGATGCAACCTACTGGCACGTAACCGCCGCGCAACAGCTCACGGATCAGCGACTCGGCAGCATCGACGGCTACCGACCACAAGAACCCGTTTGCCTGTATCTTCCCGTCGTCTCCCGAGCAGTCTTGTTCAGGCGACGACGACGGCAAAACGAACTCCCAGTCAGGAAGGCCGTTGTCAGCAGAGCCTCGGTATGTTGAGATAAGGTCGGAAAGCCTTCACGCTGAGCAGATATCGGGTGAAGAGTATGAACCCGACCGACCAAGCGCAACCGACTTGAGAATATCCTCAACGTCACTGACTCCGGTGTAGCGCCAGTGACCGTCCAACAAGTTGAGGTACCGCATAGATGCCAGACGACATAAGAGGAGAATAGGTGCCGCTAACAACAGTAGTGACCCGCCGCGAAATGAGAAATCGAACCGCAAGAGCCACGCCAGAAGCAAGGAAGACAGGACGAGGACACTTTGCAAGGCCACGATGGTTAGTCTGTGTTTTACGAATTTCATAGGGTTACCGAGATTTCTGTGCAGTTTTTCGTCAGAGCGGCTCTAAGCCAAGACTGCTACAGCAGAATTTGCAGAAGCGACGCTGAGTACAGGGTGCCGGGAATCGAGATTTGAACGTACTTCTTTAGAGGTGTGGGTGCGTGATGCGGCTGAAATCCGAACCAGAGAACCAGGTTTTAGCTAGGAGGTTGCCATATCAGGGGAGACGAATGTTTTCGCGGCCGATGCCGCACACATCACCTTTTCGACCGCACGACAAGTATCTTCGATGTCGCTCTCCGCTAAAGTTGGATGCACAAGAAACATGAGACTTGTCTCACCGAGCTCCCGTGCGATTGGAAGGCGTTCCCCACTGTGCGGGTAAGAGAGAAAGGCTTTCTCGCGATAGATTTCGCTGCAACTTCCCACCGAACACGGAATGCCTTCGGCGTTGATCGCCTCCATGATCCGGTCGCGGTCCCATCCCGGCGCGAGTAGTTCCGGCCGAATAAACGCATAATACTTGTAATAAGCGTGATACAAGTCCGCAGGCGGCATGGCAATGCGCAATGCACTAATTTTCGACAGCCGACCGTCGAGAATTACCGCGTGCCGGCGCCGAGTCTCCACCCATCCCCTAACTTTCTTCAGTGCGACGCGCCCGATCGCCGATTGCATTTCCGTCATTCTTCCGTTCGTTCCGAACGATTCGTGCAGCCAGCGGAATCCGATCGGGTGCTCACGGTTATACACGGCGTCGTAGCTCTTGCCGTGGTCTTTGTAGCCCCATGCGCGCTCCCACAATGCCGAATCGTTGGTCGTCAGCATCCCACCCTCACCACCTGTGGTCATGATCTTGTCCTGGCAAAAGGAGAACGCTGCCACATCGCCGATGGACCCGACCATCCTGCCTCTATACATAGCACCCTGCGCCTGTGCACAGTCTTCTATGACTCTCAGTCCGTGCTCGCGGGCTAGCTGCATGATTTCGTCCATCTCGCAAGGCCAGCCTGCCAGATGAACAGCGATGATGGCCTTGGTCCGCGGGGTGATCAATGGTCGGATGGTGTCTACCGTCAGGTTCTGACTGTCACGGTTTACCTCTGCGATCACGGGACGGGCTCCCACGGCGACGGCGCAACTCGCCGAGGCTATGAAGGTGCGACTCGTCGTGATGACCTCATCCCCCGGGCCTACACCCAGAGCATGCAAAGCCACCTCCAGCGCTACGGTGCCATTGGCCAGCGCAAGAGCGTGCTTGCACCCGACGAATTCGGCAAATTCCCGTTCAAACGAACGCCCTTCATCACCGGTCCAGTAGTTGACCTTACCCGACTCAAGCACACGCACGGCCGCCTCAATTTCGTCGGGAGCAAATTGTGGCCATTGGGCGTACGAGGCCGCTCGAAGCGCGCTTCTATTACGCATAGATGTATTCACATTTTTCTCAATGCTTGATTTGTCTCTTAATTGGGCTGGCGGGAATTCCAACTACAGTTTCTCCGGGTGCGACGTCATGGGTCACCACGGCTCCGGCCCCAATAGTTGCGCCATCCTCTACTGTTCTGTATTGCAATATCTGCGCGCCCGTTCCAACCAATACTCCGCGACCAATTGTTACTCCCCCGGAAATGTTGGCGCCGGGGTTGATGACACTTCCTTCGCCAATCCTAGACTCATGGCCTAGCGTGCAGCCAAAATTGCATAGGGCGAACGGGTCAAGAATGATGTTCACAGTTCCCACGACTCCCGCACAGACTGACGCGCCTTCGCCGATCTGAGATGTTTCGAAATCCATTTGCGTCATGGGGTGAATCAAGGACGGACAACTCACATCTGGCAAAACAGCTCGTAGATCGTCCCGCACTCTTAAGCGCGCGGCTGGCGTTCCTATACCAATCGTCACCGCGTCGATCTCGTTTGCATGCTGGCAAAGCCAACTGTAGTCGCCCAGCAGTTCATGGCGACTATCGCGACCTGTGATCGCATGAAGGTCACTCACAACATAGCCGAGAAAGTACCATTCGGGTGTACGGCGGTTGATCTCGCTTATCAACCACTTAACCTCCCGCGCCATCCCACCCGCGCCGATAACGACAATCCGCTTCATGAGCGTTACTCTAGCCGTCCATGGTTGCTCCCGACAAACTTGGGCATCGTTGCATGTCGGGCGTTCGTTATTCCTTCGCGCTTTAGAACCCGCCACACTGTTATGGCGAGGATCTTCACATCTAGTACCAGTCCCCAGTGGTCGACATACCAGAGATCCAGAGCGAATTTCTGCTCCCAATTCAACGCATTGCGTCCATTCACCTGAGCCCATCCGGTAAGGCCCGGTCGAACATCGTGGCGGCGTGCCTGCTCCGCCGAGTAATGGGACAGATACTCCATCAGCAGTGGGCGAGGACCAACCAAGCTCATATTGCCGCGAAGCACGTTCCAAAGTTGAGGAAGTTCATCGAGACTAAGCCTCCGCAACCATGTTCCCACCGGGGTCAGGCGGGCGGCGTCGGGAAGGTTTCGTCTCTCGGCATCGGTTTCCTCTCGCATCGTTCGGAACTTCAGCAGGGGAAACAGTACGGCATGCAGCCCCGGTCTGGTCTGTCGAAACAATACCGGCCGGCCCATGGACACGAGAACGACTACACTCACTGCTACCATGACGGGAGAAAGTAAGATCATCGCGAATACGGCGACAGTTGCATCAATGGATCGTTTCACAACGGATTGTCTTCGTGGCATCGCGCGTCCACATATGGGTGCTAAACGGTAACTTTCCGGATCTCAGCATCCGCACAGAATGCCGACGGGATTGGGTCTCCATAAAGGATGTGTTTATAGACTTGCAAGACCTCAGATGAAGTCCTGCGGATATCGAACATAGCACTCACCAACTTCTGCCCAATTGCAGCCTGCCTAGCTGCCAAGTCGCTATTGTCGAGCACCGTTAGGACTGCCTCAGCCAGCGCAACAGGATTGTGACGAGATACTATAGTTCCCGTGACACCATCGATCACCACCTCAGGAAGTCCTCCCACTCGTGCTGCAACCGTTGGCACACCAGCCCTCAACGGCTCCACCACACCGCCACAGTTTTCGGAAAGAGGGACATGCACGGCGCAGTCGAAATCCGGCCAGCTGCAGCGGACCTCTTCTGAGGAAAATGCCCCAGGCATGAGGATGCGGCCTCGCCCCACGGTCTCGGCTCGTTTTCGCAGCCTGTATTCGTAAGCACGTGAGCGATCGCCAAAGGTGGCGCCAATCAGAACTCCTACAGTATCCTCCCGCTTTTTGGTAATGATGCCGAGTGCATCGATGACATCTTCATGGCACTTCAGTCCGATAAATTGCCCGAGGTGATACTTCGGCGGATAAACGAAATTGATATTTCCAACTATCTTCCTGTCGGCGGCTATTCCAAGCTTCCTTCGGAGATACCCGTTGCGGTTGCCTTGTCGGAGGATCCGCCGTAGTAGCTGAGGAACAGTCGATTCGGGTTGACTCCGGCCTTTCGAAATTGATCGACGATGCACTGACTCGATCCCACCCAATAATCAGTGGGCCCTGCCGAGTTCAGATCGACGTTGCGCGAATGCCAGTGTTCCAGATGCAAAGGGCCCGGAACTTGAAAGATCCGCGGTATCTTGGAGGTCTTATGCAATGCCACCCGAAGTGTAAGTGTCGTGTTCAAGAAGTGGCTGTGAATAATGTCGGGATTGACTTTCTCAACTAGGTGCCTTGCCAGTTTCACCGTAGCAGTCCATCGGCTCGGGTCTGCCACTGGGAACGAGAGGCCGGCCTGGTGAATGACGGCTCCGGAACTTAACCAGGCGTCCATAGTCCTCCCCGTACAATTCGGCACAGCAACATGAACTTCAACGCCCGCCAAAGTAAGTTGCTGGACCTGGCCGGCCGCCCATTCGGCACCATCGGATGTTTTTACGACATGAAGAACGCGCATGCGGAAACTCAGACCGATAGGCTCGCGTGGGTGTTGACGTCAGACCACAAGGCTTTCCACTTTTCGCACTCTTGATCCGCGCAAGGGGCCGCGCGATGCCTCAAGAGGCGATAATTGAGCCCGGTGGTAATTGCTGCTATGTCGAGAAAGAACTTGGAGGGTTCAACGATTCCAGCGGCAAAAGAACGCCATTCACCGGTCCGAATCCAATCCCCGATTAGCAGCGCCGTCACAAGGCGGCGTCCCCTGAATTGTGTCTTGACCGACAGTTTACGTTCGCGGACTCCAACCAGGATGTCAGTCACGCCCGCATATTTGGAGGTTGAGTGTGCGCGAGACAGAAGTTCGCGATCCTGTGCATTATGTTTCGCGGGGTCATATGGATTTGCTTGGAACCACGACAACTTTCCCATCCAGGTGACGTGTGCCAGGCTATATCGCCGGATTGCAGAACCGCAAATTTCACTGTGGGTCAGGTGCGCTGGTCTCCACCCTTCAAGATGTCCGTCTCCGGTAAAGATAGACACGCTGCCTCCGAGCAAATCGATCTCCGGATGTCGTTCCATGAAGTCGACCTGGGTACCCAGGCGGTTGGGTAGGAGATATCATCGCCATCCATGCGAGCGAAGTATTTTCCTCGGCTGAGGCCGACAGCCTCATTTAGCCTTGCCGGCAGACACAGATTGCCCGCGCCCGGAACGACTCGGATTCTGGGATCAGTAAATGATCTTGCCGTATCAAGGGTCATGTCGCTTGATCCGTCGTCGATGATAATCAACTCCCAATTGCCATAGTCCTGGTTGAGGATGGACGCAACTGTCGCTCTCAACGTCTTCTCGCAGTTGAACACCGGCATGCCGATGCTGACGAGGGGGGACACAGCCATATTCAGTCTCCGCTGGGGGATTGCACAACGTATTGAGAGAAAATCAGGATAGCACTCGTTCCGCTGTAATCACCCAGCAGTTCACAGGCATGCCGTTACCCGCACTCTGTGATGGTGACGCCGGGTTTATATGCATTCGGGAGGGCAAGTTTCGCTAAAACGTACCCTAACAATACTGCGCCACAGCCGTAGAGAGTTTCGCTAGTCAACGAGGTAAACGCAATTCGATTCACATTGAGACCTTGGGGCGCAATGGTCGCGCACATGGCAAGCGCTAAAAGAGACTTGCGCTGGCTGCTACCAATCTTGGCGAAATATTTCGTGAACAGAAAGAAAACGCTGAATACGCCCACCCCTCCGAAATTCTCGAATGCTTCCGCAACGGGACTATAACCCCATCCCGGGGGAGATTTATGACCGCGGTAAACCTCGTTTGCAAACCGTTGCGGCAATGTGGGTACTTTCGCAAACGGCAGCAGGATACCCGGTATAACAGCCGGGAAAGCCTCGACATAAGTGACACCAAGAGCGAATGGTCTGTCTGCATCAATCGCATACAGCACGGACAAGTAAGGGCCGGTAGCGTCTGATCGGTCTGGAGATAACGACGCCAGGACGTCTGTCGTATCTGCCACTGATGAAAGTGCACCAATATTTGTTGCGCCAGAAAGCATGCCTGGAACAGTACCTCTGTACAAGGAATATGACGACAGTGTGCAGTACGCTATCAGAATTACAATCAATCTCCTCATAGTAAGCCGCCGCAGATCAGGGCGGAAGACTGCGAGCACTGTAGCAATGCTAATTGCTAGTTGTACGACCGGTCGGCGGTCACCTTGGACAAGGTAGAATGTACCAACTAGCAGGAGTGTGCCACCGAGAACCAGCCTTGTAGAGCGACAGGGTTTTAGAGCATGTGCAATGGTGAGCCAGACAACTGCGGCGCTGATGAAGCTTCCGAAAGGCCAACTGAGACCTTTGACTTCACCTTGATAATGATCCGCCCTGGCGGTAAGAACTAATGCTAAGAAGCCGCCATATTGCTGTACTACCAAAACAGTAAGCAGACATGCAACCACTAAGCAGATCGTTCCTGCACGGAAGGCCAGAGGGCCAACCGAGCTGAATGAATCCGGCACGGAGAGTCTGGTCGCTCATCCCCGTGCCTAGTCGACAGTGGATCCAACGAAAACCGCAACCGCGGCAATGAGACTTAAAGTAGCCGCGCGCGACACTGTGTCAGCTGAAAACCACATTGGGTAGGATAACGATCGAGGGGTGTCGCCTCCGTGAGCTCCGATAGTCACTAGGAGTGCTCCGTTGTAGCTTGCCACGCCGACAGCAAAAATGAGGACTGGATCTATTAGTCCGTATCTCCTGTAGCGCATATAAACTACGAAGCCCATGAGTGCAAGCACTATCAGCCCCTTAGCAGTTACGAGCGTTTCAGGGGACGATGCGAACAACAAACCGATGCTACCGACGCTGACGAGGCGGCTGGTCGGACTCCTCCTGGTATGCGGCGGAGGTGATGGAGCCGTTGAGGCCTGGCTTACTCGACTCGGCCGTTTCCAGGAGGTCAGCGAGAGCTTTTGAGCGGCAGTTGTTATATCTTCGGGCGAGGTTCTAGCGAGCAGCATCAGAACGACCGCTGTGTAAGCTGCAAGATTCGCCAGAGCTAATCCCAGGCCACCGTATCTGGGCACAAGCACGCGAGCGCCAATCAAAGTCATGGAGGCTAAGACGCAATCGAAACCTAACCTAATCCACATCGACCGAAGAATGACTTGCTGGCCGAAAAAAGTATTCAATGCCTGGGGAACAGCCGTTATTGCGAGCACCAGGAGCATGACGGCTCCAGCTTGATATTGCTTGCCGAAAACTGACATACAGGGATGGGGGAAGAGCGCCAGGATGCAAGCTGGTGCCGCGGTTACAGCAACAGTAATCAGGAGATTTGCTCGGCACAATGTTCGCTTCGCTTTATGCTCGCCCGTGGCATGAAGATTTGAGAGAATCGGCAGCGTGCCGCCCAAAATTGCGACTGGGAGGAACATAAGAAGGGTTCGCCAGCGATCCGCCGCTCCGAAAAGTCCCAATTGGGTTAATCCGTGCGGCTGCCTCGCGACAATAGTGCCAGCGAACCAGTTTGTCGGCGCGACCACAAACGCTGTTAGCAGGGCTGGAAGCGCGAAGTGTAAGAGGTATCGTCGCTTCTTGAACGCAATTGCGAATGTCCACCTGAATGGAGTGCCGACGGCACACACCTCGGAGCGCCGTTTGACCTGCGAGACAATTAAGTGCAGAACTGATAACCAGTCCAACTAGTGCACCGTTGATTCCGAAGCGCCAGGTACCGAAGGCGACCAATGGCAGCGTAATGACACCAGTGCCAAAGTTGATTTTTGCCGTCAACTTGAAAGCCTCAAACCCAGCAAGAGCGCCTGTCTGGTAAGAAGAGATTGCGGTCGCAGCACGATTGCCGAAGCAAGTTTCAGCGGTGTTGCAAGTGAAGCTGTTCCGAAGACGTGGGCGGCGAGTATTTTCGCGAAAGATGCGACTGCCAGCGCGATGACGAGACCCGCGAGGGACGAGGATAACGCCGCTAGGCCAAGAATTCGTCCAGCTCGACGAGGGTCTGTTCCTCGAAACTGTCCGATGTACATCGAAGCCGTCAAACCGAAGCCAACCGCTCCCAAAAGCCCGAACATCGTCACTGTTCCTTGGATCAAGTTAAGTGCCCCGAACAGTTCTTGGCCCAACAGTCGTGCGGCAATGGCAAATGCGAGGAAATTAAATACCCGTGATGCCATCGACGACCATATGGACCAACTCGCCGCATGCACAAAACGGGAAATGACCGACGGGGCGCGGAGACTCCTAGCAGTGTATCCAATGCTGACTCGCCACCTATGCCGTGCAATCTTGATGGATGGACAGCTACTTCTGGCACTGACGTTTCCTCTGTGCAACGGCGGCCTGCACCGAACCGGATGTCATCGAATCCAGCGGCCACCTAGAGATTAGGCTTCGGCGGGTGTGTCCAACTGCTGAGAGTCGAGGGTACAGATCAATGTGAGAACGAACCATGGAGGAGATGCTGAAACGATGCTGGGCATATTCACTCATCTCGCGTCCCTGCGTTTCGAAGCGACTATATTGAGTCGATAGAATGTTGAGGGCGCGGACCAATGAACTCTTACTGCGAGGCTCTATCAGCAAGCCGAATCCCCCCAATTGCTCTCGAATTCCTCCCACATCGGTTGCGATCACGGGCGTGCCACATAGCATAGCCTCGGTCACCACGCTGGGCAGGGCCTCCGTAAAGCTCGGCAGAATGAGCACATCGGCTTTCTGATAGGCTGCAGCAATAGATGTGGATGCGAGTTTTCCTACGTAATTGATCTTTTCCGTCAGCTTTAACTGTGCCGCCAGTGCAAGGAGGTTGGGAAGGATGTCGGAGGTATGAAATACCAAATCCAGCGTCCAATCGAAGTTTACTGATCGAAGCGCGTTAAACAGAAGTTCTAGACCCTTCAGCGGAACGAGTTGGCCGACATATAGAAGGCGAAGGGGAGAGTTGCGGCCTCCGCTGTTGGATCGGAGGAAACGAAAAGACACTTGCTCGATACCATTGGGAATCACCGCGATACGCTCTGTCGAAAGGCCATATTGCTCGCCTAGGAACTCAGCTTCTGACTTTGATAAAGCAACCACTGTATCAACAGCGGATAGTACTATTGCGGAAGCCAACCGCTTTGTGGGGCTAAGCAGCCCGTATTTGGCCCTCATGTCGTGATTCGTGTAAATAAAGGGAACACGCGAGATTTTGCATGCTGCATGGAGTGCGCCTATCCCGAGATGGTGCACGTGCACGATATCAAATTCATTAGGATTGAAGGCGTCCCAGTGGGTTCGGGTGATTACTTCCAGTCCAGACTCGCGCAAGCCGGTTTCGAGGACAACCTCAGGACGGAAATCGACCTTGATTTTTCGGCCCTCGAAAAACATCGCCGATACCAAGCAGACTTTCATTGCAGGGCCTGTTTGAGTTTGAGCCTGGAACCTTTAAATACCCATTTATTCGGTTGAGCTTCATGGGGCAGTTGAATTCCAGCGCTTCTAGAACCGATAGACCGCGGCACCCACAGCCGCAGATATGCCGTAGGTCAGGAAGCTCTGCACTCCCACCTTTGTACCACTGCGCGGAACGTAAACAATGTCCTGGTCGTGCAAGACTGGGTCTGGGCTTTTGAGCTCAAAAATTTGCTTGATGTTGAGCGCAATCTCGGTTCGTCCTTGGGTAGTTTTGCGAATTAGCCGTACCGACCCCGTCGCAGCAGTGAACTTGGTACCTTCCGCGGTCGCTATAGCTTCCATGACAGTCATGTTCTGATCGGAAACCATCAGGTATCCACCTGGCTTATTGACGTCCCCAACCACGTAAACCACGTCAGCCTTGCCGACGTATACAGTGTCGCCGGCGTCAATCTGCGGATTGCCGGCAGCAAAGTTGGGATCACGCGAGAAATTCACCGTTTCAGGCGCCTGTGGATTCGAATGCCGGGTGATGATGATCGATTTGCCAGCCACCGGGGTGAAGCCTCCGGCTGCCGATATGAAGTCGAATAATTGATGCGAGCCCATCAGCGGATACACGCCCGGTTTCGTAACTTCGCCCAGGATGAAGACGCCCTGATTCGTGTATTCCTCAACGAACACCGCAACCTGAGGATTCTTGACCAAATCGGCGGATACAAGCCGATCCCGGATGAGATTTTGGAGTGACTGCGGCGTCATGCCACCTACGACGCAATTTGCCAAGTAACGGAAACGTGATCTCGCCATTGCTGCTGATGCGAACTCGCGTAGCAAGGTCCGGTGAATCGAAGACCGTGATATCAATCAGGTCCCCAGGCCCAAGATTGACCGGCCCTGCGGTTGTGGTCACTGCCATCGGGTTGTTACCTTCGGGATGACCAGCCGGAGTGCCCGTCGGCAAAGAGAAGGTGGGTGGAAGGGTCTTCGGCTGGCCTGCACTCGGTGTGGCACGGTTGTCCGAGGGCACTACGCCACTAGGCGCCGGCTGGGCGCTCCACGGCTTGCTCCATGCCGGCGTAGTAGACGTTTGCGGCCCAGTTTGGCCAACTGCTACAAGTGCGAGCAACAGTATTAAACCGACGATCCCGATGAGAGTTTTCATGCTGAATCCTAATTTGACAATGCTTTGTCGGCGTAATAGCCGTAATAGTCGTAGTGTTCGGAAGAGTTAAGTTTCAAATCATTCACGACGATGCCGACCGTGTGGGCATTGACGCGGGTAAGAAGGTCACGCGCTCGACATAAGGTCTGCCGTCGCGTTCTGGCACACCGCACGACCAGGACCACGGCGTCCGACATGCTTGCGAGAACCACTGCGTCCGTAAGGCCCATCACCGGCGGTGTGTCCAGCACAATGTGGTCGTACTCAGTCCGCCATTTTGCGATGACGGCGCGCATCTGATCTGATCCGAGCAATTCCGCCGGGGACGGGGGCCGCTGACCGGCCGCCAGCACCTGCAGGTTCGGCAGCTCGGGTATCGAGGCCACCGCATCTGCGTAGTCGGCCGCTCCCGTCAGGCATTCGCTCAGCCCGTACTTTTTCCCGAGTGAGAGTAACTCAAGTATCCCGGCCTTTCGCATATCGGCCTCGACCAAAAGAACTCTCCTTTTCGACTGCGCAAGAGCCACCGCCAAATTGATAGCTGTCGTGGTCTTGCCTTCACCCGGCACCGCGCTGGTAATTACCAAAACCTTGGGCGCGCTCCCTGGCGCGCTCAGTAGAAGTGTCGTCCGTAGGGCGCGGAAAGACTCGGCAAATGCCGATTGTGGACGAACCAGTGAAAGCGGTTTGTGCATCTCGGACTTGATGAGTGGCCGAGTGCCGTTTCGACCATGCAGCGCAATGTGAGGTACGACCGAAAGCATCGGCATGCCGGCGAGTAGTTCCGCCTGCTCCGGCGAACTGATCGTCGTGTCGAGCGTTTCCAGCAGAAATGCCAATCCCACTCCAGCCGTAGTCCCAAGCAAGCAGGCAATCAGCATGGTAAGTCCGACGAGAGGCTCGGCGGGAATGACGGGGATTTCGGCAGGGTCCACTATGTTCACATTGGTCGACTTGAGACCGGCGATAATGCCCGCCTCGTTCAGCTTCTTCATGAGATCTTCATATAAATCGCGGCTTGCCGTGGCCTCGCGATTGAGAATCATGAACTCGACACCGGCATCATTGAGTTTGTAGGCTTGCTGCTTGATTTCCTCGACTTCTCCGGAAGCCAGCTTTTCACCTTTCGAAGCAGCCTCGTATTGGGCTTGCAGGCCCTGACGCGTGTTCGCCAGCTCCTTTTGGAGTGAGGATTCAACCTCGGTCAATTGGGCACGAACCTGCCCTACTCGCGGATAGCTCGTGCCATAGCTCGCAGTCAACTGAGCATATTGATTCTTCAAATCGACCTGTTGGCCCTGCAGAAGCTGCAATTTTGCGCTGGGCGCAATCTGGGCCATCACTTCGGGATCATCGCTGAGTGCCTGGCGGTACCGTGCTTCGCGTACAATGCGTTCGGCCTGCGCGCCAGCCAATTGCTTATTCATTTCATCCAGCTGCGAAAGGACGATGTTGTGCGTCTCGTCGGTGCCGATGATCCCATTCTGTTTCTGGAAGTCGGCGACCTGCTGTTCCGACGATGCAACTTTCTTTTTCAAGTCATCAAGTTGCTTGGTCAGCCACTCCGAGACCTGCATGTTGGCGTTATAGTGGGTCCGGAAGTTGCGCTCTAGATATGCGTCGGCGGTTGCATTTGCAATCTGGACCGCCAGCTTCGGGTCCTTGCTGCGAAAACGTAACTCAACCAGCGCGGTCTTGGGGACCGATGTCACATTCAGGCGATGGCGGAACAGATTCAGCAGCTCGAAACGGCGGTCCGGACCGATGTTGTCAACTGAATCTGCCTGCTCCGGATGTTTCTTGCTGGCGAATTCCTTTGCTTTGTCCAGCCGAAGCTTGCGGATGACGTCCCAGGCCACGGTATCGGATTGCATGATGTGGACCTGGGTTTCCTGCATCAAGGTGGGGTCGAGAAATGGGTTCATGGCTGCGCCAACGTCGAGACCCAATGGATTCCCACTGTCCGGGTTGACAACCACGCGAACAGAGGCCTCATACCTGCGTGGAGCCAAGATGCAGTAGGCGGCAGCGAGGGCCAAGGCGAGCCCCAGGCAGGTGGCAACCAGCCATCTGCGTTTGCGAATGACAGCCGAGACCTCAGCCAGCGAAATCTCGTCACGCGGCGCGTCCGCCATAATCGCCAGGGGTGGCTTGTATTGAGCTGGTACCAACGCGGAGGTTTCCACAGTAGACTCCATCAAGTTCAGCTAGGTAGCAGCCAAACATGGGCCGATGCAGTTCGAAAGCGAATCAATTTTGTTAAGGGAGTTGTGTCGCGTCTTCAGGGTGAAAGCACCTACCGCTGGGCTCCACGAACGACAAAAGCTAGGTCGAATGCTGTTGCCACTACCGCCGGAACATACCACCAGCGCTTTTCTTTCTTTTTAAGGTAGTAGTCGAGGTACGACACACCCGCTGCGACCGGAAGCCCGACCCCGTACATAGCGCCCCGGCTTCTCATCGGTCCAGGAATGGATTGACACCCGCTGGCCGCGAGACAACTCTGGAGCACTTCAATTGCAGCGATATTGGAGCCAAACACTGCGGCCGTGGTGGCCCAATACGACCTTGTTGCAACGCGCTCAGCGCTCGGAGCTGACGCGAAAGTAGGTTCTGAGGTGCCCGGGTCAGTGAACGTTGTAGGCGAGCTGGACCGGTCGCCTCCACGTCCGACGCTGGGGGCGTCTGGCAGGCCGTTCGCTTCAGCACTGACCGGGGGCGCGGCCACCAGTTCGGCGGTTCTGCCAGCGTCGACGTCCACGGAACGTAAGGCCGCTGTCGTCGCGGAATTGCTGTTGAGGGCCGTATCGGCACGCTTGTCTGGGTCGGCGCCGGGAGACTGAGCGAGTGCCGGCAACAGAGAAAAAACAAGGAACGTTACTAACAGACAGAAACGAATGATCGAAACCTGCTTCATAAAGTGATCCTTTCCATAAATAGGTCGAAAAGGCGTTAAAGGCCGGACTGCGATTTGGTAGAAGTCAGACGGTGGAGAGGCACAGCAGAGGACGCGATTTTTCGGGCTTTCCTGCTAGCGCAGCGTGCCAGGCGTTGGCACAGGCGGAGGCGGCTTCCTCGAGTGATTCCGAAGACAAGCGATCGCCCGCCAGAATTGGATAGAAGTCCTTCAGCCCCACGAAGGCAGCGATAAACGCGAAAATCGCAGCCCGATTGTCCAGTGGCGCGGCTCCATTCAATTCCGGCCAACCCGCCAGGTATTCGTTGGCGTCATGCAGGATATGTTGCACGTGGCGGCGATAGAGGTCATCCAGATCGTCGTTGTATTCGAGAACGCTGAAGTGAACCAGCCGTACCAGCGCGTGTCGTTGCGTCAATGCGTCGATCATGACGTGGAACAGCGCCAACATCGCGGCATGCGCATCCGACGCCGTGCCCAGTTTGGCGATCTGATCGGCATCCAGCCGAATCTTTGACAACTCGGCGTCGAGCGTCGCGAGGAACAACTCGCGCTTGCCGGGATAGTGGCGATAGATCGAGGTTTCGTTCACCTCGGCGGCTCGGGCAATATCGCGCGTGCTCACACCGTTGTAACCCGATGCTGCAAAAAGGTCGGTCGCAGCGTCTAGGATCCGCTGCCGAACGATAACCGATCCAGAGTTAGGCATGGATGCAAATTCCTCGGCTCAGAGTTTTAGTGCAGTCTCACGTGATTGCGAGTTTTGCCGGACCAACTCGGCCACTGGCCGCCGATCCATGGTGAGGAGGTTCACGAAGGCTTCAGCACGATAGGATTGCAGAGCCCGGAACCACCTGAGGGTTCGCTGCCAGACTCAATTGCCCGGGCCCGCAGTCGACTGCCGTCGCCACGGGCTCGAGTTCGGCCCAATCGACCTCTACCGCCACACTTTGCATGATCAACTCCAGGCTGATCACAACACGCAAACTGTTCTTGCTGCGGAGCACCACACCTTCCATGCCAGCCAGAGCACCCCGTCGAATGCGGGCCCGTTCGCCCACTTTCAAGAAAGGATGTGGCAGAGCGTTACGGACTGCGAGCCCGGAACGCAGGGCCTCGATTTCATGGTCAGGCAGTGGCGTAGGACTGCTGGCGCTTCCGACCAGAAACAGCACGCTGGGAACCTCGAGGACTCGCACGCGCTGGACAGGCGAGATATGCGCGAAGATGTAGCCGGGGAATAACGGCAGGTCCAGTTTCCTGGTGCAACGGTTCTTCCACCGGTGCTCGACCTGGTACTGTGGCAGATAACTTTCAATCTCTCGAATGCCGAAACGTTTCGCAACCTGCGCTTCGTGGGACGGTCGCACGTAGATCGCATACCAGTGCTTATCCGCTTCATGACTAAAGGTTGGGGAGAGCTTGTTGTCAGCTATCATTATTTCTTCCAGATGAAACAAGGCTTCGCCATTGCCACTTAGCAGATGGCTTTTCGTTGCGATTTTCGAATGATGGCGGAGAGGATGGGACCGGACCGCTTGTCGCCGACCGCCTACCCTCACTGTTGTCGGGAGCAAGCGTTTGCTTTTCTTAGTGCATGCAAATAGCCAATGGCGCGGAAACGCCGATGGAACGGCAAGAGTTGAGGTGCGTTCCTATCAGTGGGTTAGAAGATGCCGTCGGAATCAACCGTGATCACCACGAAGCACAACTGTTTCTTTCTGGGATAGTGTGTGGGATTGAAACACGAGTCGGCGCGGTCCTTCGAGCTGTCCCTGCGTGGGGGGAGAAAGGCTGGGCTGGATTGATGCCGTTTGATGGGGCGCGGGATCTATCAATCAGGGAAGGCAGGCTAAAGATAGCGCGGGGTCGGCAGTCTGTGGACGGGCTTTCTTTCTTGGATATCTCGCAGAAGAGCACGTTTGATCGGGATAGGTGGGACAGGTAGGCCTTTCACCGCGTTGGCTGAGAGAAGGACGGTCACGCTGAAAACTTGTTCAAGCGAGACCCCTTCACCTTCCAAAGGGCCCTGCTTCCCATTCGAATGTAACTCTTCGAGCCGGAGCCAACCTGCGGCAATATGCCTGGAAGCCGAGGAGTTCGCTAGCAAATTAGGGCTATCTTCTCGGAAGAATCGTCGGACTCCTGCAATGCTCGGTATAGGCTGGAGCGGCTGATCCCGAGGATTTCGACCGCGCGCACCTTATTTCCATCCACACTCTTCAGCACGCGAAGAATATGTTCTTTCTCCACATCGGCCAGCGATGCAGTCAGGCCGTCGCCAGTGCTCGCTGCAAGAACTACGGCCTTCACAGAGTCGGGGAGATCTCGGATATCAATACTTTCCGCCGCCATCATGCAGGCACGGCCCAGAACATTTTCCAACTCTCGAATATTACCTGGCCAGGAGTATCGGGACAGAACAATTTGCGCCCGGCGGGTGAGGATGGGAACGGGCTTATTGAATTCCTTTGCATACCGCTGAAGGAGATGTTGCTCAAGAAGAGGTAGATCTTCCTTGCGCTCTACAAGTCGGGGAAGCCTGATTTCGATCATGGAAAGCCGATAGTACAAATCTTCGCGGAATTCTCCTCGAGACACCATTTTGTGAAGATCGCGATGAGTCGATGCCACAATCCGGACATCTACCCGGCGAGAGACGGTGGACCCGACCTGCCTCACTTCCTTATTTTGGAATACGCGCAACAGCTTTGCCTGCATCGCCTGAGACATTTCACCGATTTCATCGAGAAACAGTACGCCGCCATGAGCGGCCTCCACTAATCCAACGCGATCCTGACCAGCCCCGGTGAAGGCTCCCCGCACATATCCGAACAACTCACTTTCCAGCAGCGTTTCTGTGACAGCCGCGCAGTTGCATACGACAAAAGGCCCTTTCGCAACTGGACTCAATCGGTGGAGCGCCCGCGCGGCAAGCTCCTTACCCGTTCCCGTTTCACCCGCAATCAGCGCAGCCCGAAAGTGAGGTGCGATTCGCTTTAGAGTGACAAATACCTCCTGCATCATCGAGCTTCGTCCCACCATTCCCTCAAACCCGGTCGAGTGGTACAACTCCTCTTCCAGTCGCCCACAATGGGAGCGCCGCCGTGCTTCTTGAACCAACCTGTCGACGCTTTCTCTCAGATGCTGAACAGTAATCGGCTTTACCAGGTAATCACATGCTCCTTTTTGAATCGCCTGTACAGCGGATTCGGTCGTGTAGTCCGCAGTTAGCATGGCCACATCGGCATTTGGATTGATCTCTAGTATGCGTCTCAGAACTTCCATCCCACCGAGTTTGGGCATGTTCAAGTCCAGCAGAATAACCGGCGGATGCCATTGCCGCATCATCCGCAATCCCTCGTGCGGATCGGTGGTCGATAGCAAACGGACGTCTTTGGAAGATACTAATTCCCCGAGAAACTCTAGAAACGCTGCTTCATCGTCGATAGCCAGCACGCTCACTGGCGGCGACTCAGAGGACTCAACCAGGTTGGTCTGTTCTGGACAGCTCATCAAGACACCTTTCGTCGAGGTTCAACCGCGGCTCTCAACATACGCCTCGAATATTTCGCTCAATTTGCCGGCAAGATCCACTTTTGTGAATGGTTTCTGGAGGAAGTAGGTTCCGGAATCCGGAAGGCCCGTGCACGGAACTATGTCGTCGGCGTAGCCGGAGACGTACAAAACTCTCAACGAAGCAGTCTTTCGACATAGCCGATCGGCCAGTTCGCGGCCGTTCATGCCCGGCATCACCACATCGGTCAGGAGCAAATCGATGACGCCGCTTTGGTTATCGGCCATCCGAATGGCCTCCGGACCATCGCTCGCCACCAGCACGATATGACCAAGGTCCCGCAAGACCGTGCTCGTGATCTCTCTTAAAAGAGGCTCGTCCTCCACAAACAATATCCTTTTGACGCCGCAGGACTTCAGCCTTGACCTCTCTTCAGGAAGTACTGGCTTGGACGACTCCTCATGTCGAGGGAGATACACCTCAAATGTTGTTCCAAGTCCCACTTCGCTGCGGGCGCCAATGAATCCCCTGCTCTGCTTAACAATTCCGTAAGCCGTAGCCAGCCCCAAACCTGTGCCTTTACCTAGGCCCTTAGTGGTGAAGAATGGTTCAAAGATTTTTGGCATGACTTCCGGGCTTATTCCTGTCCCAGTGTCACAAACCCTTACCATCGCAAATTGTCCAGAGTGCATCCCCGGCTGCGTTGCGGTAAAAGAATCGGTGAGCGTGACATTTCGGGTTTCGATCGAAAGCTCTCCTCCGCTCGGCATGGCGTCCCTGGCATTCACCGCCAGGTTCATGAGGACCTGATCGATCTGCGAAGGATCCGCATGCACCATCCATAGGTTCGGGTCCAGCTGCAGACTCAGACGAATATCCTCGCCCAGCAATTGCGGCAGCATTTTGCTAAGCTGCGCAATGTGCGTGGTCAGGTTCATGGCGACTGGCGTGAGTGCCTGACGCCGACTGAAGGCCAGCAATTGCTGAGTCAATGCCGTCGCTCGCTTTGCGGCCTCCTTGATCTTGGCGATTCGAGCGAGATTCGGATCTGATGGCGTCAGCGTTTCTACTATCACGTCGCTATATCCGAGAACGACGGTCATCATATTGTTGAAGTCGTGCGCCATTCCTCCCGCCAGTCTGCCAACAGATTCCATCCTTTGCGCCTGTCGAAGCTGCAACTCAAGCTGCTTTCGTTCCGTGATGTCTAACACAAATCCGTGCCATAACACACTGCCGTCTTGTTGTTTCACCGGCATGGAGTTTGCTTCAACCCATAGTTCCCCACGCCTGGGATGGCTTACGCGGAACTCCTGGTGCCATACAGTTAAGTTTCGAAAGGAACCCGCAACTTCCTCTTCTACGCACTGGCGCTCGTCTGGATGAATCATCGCGAATAGTGGCTCGGCGTCCAGTTTGACGCTATACGGGGTCGACTCGAATATGGTGAAAAACGGTGGACTGGCGAATGGAATGGCTGTTGAGCCGTCCGGACGCATCAGAAATGAGTAGATTGCTCCGGGAACTGTGGCGATGATTGTGCTCAATTGTTCTTGCAGAGCGGCTTTATCGCGTAATACGCCCTCTGCCTGTTTACGCTCTGTGATGTCCTCGGCGATTCCTTCGTGAAGCACGACTTTCCCGTCGTCGTCTCTCACAGACCGTGCGTTCGCCGACACCCACTTTTTCTGGCCATCCTTGGTGAGGATTTCGACTTCGACATTGTGTAGAAGGTCGTCTTTTGCCAGTAGATCCCCAAATTTCTGCAGCGCGCCGGTATCAGAAAATAACTGGCTCTCAACATTTGAGACTTCCGCCATTAACTGTTCCGGAGAGTCATAGCCGTGCATTTGAGCCAGGGCGCCATTGATGCTAACTGGTTTCCCTTCTGGTGTGGCCTGGAAGATCCCAATCGGAGCATCTTCAAAAATGCGGCGGTATTTCTCTTCTGCCCGGCACACCCGAGCTTCGGCTATCTTGCGTGAGGAGATGTCCTGTTTGATCGCAATGTAATTAGTGATCTGATCACCGCCAATACGGACAGGCGTGATCGTCATTTCCTCGCTATAAAGGGACCCGTCTTTTCGCCGGTTCACTACCTCGCCTTGCCAGGTGTTCCCTGAAGATATCTCAGTCCACATGTTCTTATAGAAGGATTTTTCATGCGTTCCTGAACTCAAGAGACGTGGATTCTTGCCCATTACTTCATCGGCGCTATATCCCGTTAATTTCGAAAACGCGGGATTCGTCCACAAAATTGTCCCCCGGTTATCGGTAATGACGATCGAATTTGCCGCGGCCTGCAACGCCGCAGCCTGCAATAGCAACTGGTCATCTGCTGCCTTATTGTTGTCGAGATCCATTCCCACACCGAGCATCCTCGTTGCGCGCCCGGCTTCGTCGCGAAAGACCCGGCCCATCGTGCAGCGCCAGTGCAGACTCCTGTCTGGCCAGATTATGCGGTATCGCACTTCAGAGGTAAGGCCGCAATCTATAGCCGCAGCGATCGCCTCCTGGATCATTTTCCGGTCGTCGGGATGGACTGAGTTCATGAATGCTTCGAAGCTCGCCGGAGAGCCCTCCGGGAATCCGATCAGCCGCCTTATCGTGTCTGACCAGGTCATCTCGCCCGACGAGAGGTTCCAGTCCCACCATCCAATTTTGGCTGCATCCAAAGCCAGGCGCATCCTCTCTTCGTTCTGCTGAAGTTGGGCTACGGCTCGTTCCAGGTCTGACTGAGAGTCCTGCAGCTTACGTTCATTCTCTTTCATGTCGGAGATGTCTTCGAGAATGACCATGACGCCGCTGATTTCATGCTGCGGATTGTGGATAGGCGAACCCCACAGTTTAGCTTCAACCGACCGGCCATCCTTGTGCCGTCCGTGTACCTTCCTGCCGCGAAGGGTCGATCCCGCCAGAAGTTGGAGAAAGTCGGCTTCGTATTCCAGCGCAGCGTGGGAAGGAATGATGGGATTGGCTCGACCCAATACCTCGGGTTCCGTCCAGCCGAACGTGCGTTCGGCCGCGCCATTCCACCGCTTGACCTTACCTTCCAGATCGAGTTCTAGGACTGCAAGAGGAGAGAGTTGGAATAGCTCCCTTAATGATTGGTCAGGATTCGTAAACAAGCTCGCCTCCCTATTCGCAGCAAACGACTATTACTACCGGGAGCCACCGTCTCTTAATTGTGAGGTTCATCGCACCGCTTGAATTAGCTCGAAGATCTTGGCGGTCTGTTTTGACTAAGCGTCCGCCTCCTACACTTCCTGGGGCTGAACAGCTCTGTGAGATCCTGCCTGAGTTTCCATCTGGAATGGAGGCAGCATGTCTATCGGACAAATTAAGAGCAGTCCGCTTCGACAGACTTCTGCGACTGAAGTCTCGCTGCCATCGGCCAGATGCAGGTAGACAAAGTGCAAAAAACTCAATACCAAAAATCGTAAGACCTGTGGAGGAGTTTAGGTCCATCTCTAGATAAGCGTCTGTGATGACAGTCACAACTTAACGGCCATTTTTATTGGCACTAATGTGCTTACACGCCTCCCTCGTCTTGTAAGGGTTCTTGAATTGGAAGTGATCGATGCGGGTGCTCGCTATCGGCAGCAAATCCCAGCAGTGAGAATAGTCTGTAAAGCTTGTTGAGTTAATTCGATAGGGTTTCTGGCGTCCCAAAATATTTGTATTCGACGTGCCAGGTCGAGGGAATTCCGGAGCAGTACATGCTGTGCTGCGCTTTTAAAGATTTGCGTGTATCGACTTCCGACGCCTAATCACAGGTGTGTTGCTGCCGGATGGCTCTAAATGACCCAACGTGCGACTTTCTCCCAACTCGGGAGTTGTCACTTAAAGACGTAATGGCCGTCACTAAAGAGATTAAAGAAATAGTATATATGTGCTACTAAGTAAGCAAAATAGTTAGCTCTTTTGTGCTGGATAATTATTGGATTCCGAGAACTGGCCATGCTCTACCTTTTGAATCCATTTCTGACGGCTTCTCACGGCCTCCGTTGGAAGCACGCACTATTTCTTTTCCCACATGCGCCAGTCTCACCTGCCACGAATTCGGCAAGCACGCACTTTAGGCACAAAGGAAGAAAGTCAGTACAGCAGTGAAAATAGTTGTTGTGGTCCTATTCTCCCTACTTTGTTTGTGCCGCCCCTCGTGCTCGCAAACCTGTAGCATCAACCCTTCCCAGCCGCAGGCCGCGGGGCCGGGCCAATGTGTCCTCTTCAGCGCCGCGGGATGCGGGTCGTCCAGTTGGAATCTCACCGGCGTGGGCACCCTCGACCAAACCGGCCAGTATTGCGCGCCGACCACCGTCTACCCGCAGAACTATTCGCGCGGTATCCAGCAGCTGCCCAACAGCAGCGCTTACAACGTTTCGGTCTACAACTGGCCCGTGCATCCATTGTCGCAGGTGTGGGTGAACCGCATCGCCCAGGACGCGCCCACGCAAAGCAGCTATCACAACTTCAAGCTGGGGCCGCCGCCGCGATTCTTCCAGAACATGTTCAACAACAGTATCGACGACTCGACTCCGAAGCAGCTGGTGCATGCCGTGCTGCCCTGGTGCCTCGGCTGTCAGGACACGCCGCTGCCGATGCTACAGCCTCCGTTTGTCGAAATGCAGTCGGGCTGGAGCCAGGATGTGTATGGCGCCACCACGAACGGCGTCGGTCCCGACCGGCACCTGCTGCAGGCCGACCGCACTGCGGGGCTGCAGTACGAGTACTACCAGGTGATGACCGACAGCCATAACATCGTGTTCACGCCCGGCAATCCCACGCAGGTGCAGTTCGACACCAACGTCATCCGCACGCTGCAGACGCCGCTGCGCATGCAAGTCAACGGCGCGACCGGCGCCTGTGCGGGAATGAACTTTAACGGCACCGCTGGCAGCAGCTTTCTTGTAACGATTGTCACGCAGACACAGGCGAGCAACGGATACGCGTCGCACGTGGCGGCAACGCTCCCGTACGACTCGCGAAACTGTTCGGCCGGCAATTTCTCGAACGCCAAGCTGGCAACTTCGTCGAGTAACGTCGGCACGGCGAATGTTGGCTCCATGGCCGTCTGGTCCTCCGCCGACAATTCGGTCTATGGAGGTCCGGACGCTGGCGGCTCCAGCATCGTAGCCACCAGCGGCGATCCGGTGCAGTGGTGGAACAGCGTCACCAGCAACTATGCCGATCCCAACTGCAGCGGCTGCAACACTGCATTTCAGCACGCGCTGCGCACCACGCTCGGCAACCAGATGATCTCGGCTCGCGTCATTCCTCCCGCGTCGATATACGCTGCAGGCGGCCATCCGCGGATGATGCTGGCAAGCTGTACGCCGACCAATCCGATTCAGTGCAAATCGAGTTACAACCTCGGCACCAGCGGACTCGATGGCTGCGAGTCTCCTACGCCCTGGCGTACGGTGACGCCGGGTTGCAAATTCCACCTTGCCTTCATTGGGCTCACCGGCGCGTGGTCGATCCTGAACGACAATGCCGACCACACCAACAGCTTCTACGCGACCGCTGTGACCGACAGCTATCACTTCACCATCCCGGTCGATGGCCGCACTCTGGGCACAGGCACGTGGAACGGCCAGCAGTACACGATGTTCGACTGGGCGCCGTATGGCACGCGCTTCCGCCTGAAACGCAGCTTCAACGTCGACGGCTATTGTTCCGGCGGACTGGACACGCCTTGTCCGTATGAGAAAGCAATTCTCAACACCCTGAAGGTCTACGGCATGGTGCTGCTGGACGGCACCACTCCCGCCGACGACTGGGACACCGGCATCCTAAGCAATGGTTTTTATCCCGACCAGTTAGTCGACGCCGCTACTGCGCTGCATAACTGGTATCCCATCGAGTCGTCCTTCGAAGTCGTCGACCCGGCCAACACCCAGCCGTTCTGGACTCCGACGGCCTACCTCTTCTCCGGCAACCAGGAGGGCACGGCGAATCAGAATCGCGTAACCGTGTGCGTCAACGGCACCGCCTGTGCCGACGTGAATCTGCAGGGCACGGTGGTCGGCATCGATCCGGAACGCGTGCCGCTGGTTCCGGCAGGCGGAAGCTACCAGGCGAAGGTATGGGTCAACAATAACCCGGATACCAGCCATACCTGTACCTTATCTCCGGCGGTGGCGGGAGCTTCGGTTACGGATGACGGATTTATCACGGCCCCGCCGCCCGAAATGCTGAACGCGCCGGCGATGACCACGATGGTTTGCACATCCACGGCTGCACCACTGGCTAACAGCTACGCTGCGCTCGAATTTGTACCGTGGTCGCCGGACGGATCGCTGCGTCTGTGCTTTGGCTGCCTGAAGCAAACCGTGACCGACAGCCACGGGCAGAAGTGGTTCGGGCAAATCAAGCAGCGCGCCGTGACCAACTCGTATCAGCCGGGCGCTGGACTGATCTACGGACCGCTGTACGGTTCGTGGAATTTTTATCCCAGCTACTGGGGTAGTTATCCCGATGCGAGCCTCTACGGCGCCAGCATCTCGCAGCACAATGATGTCGCGCTGCACGTCGCCTTGCCGAACGGGCAATACACGATCAACCTTAAGGGCGAATCCGGTCTGGGTGTCGCCGGCGTGGGCGGAAATGTCTACGACGCAGAGGTCAACGGCCAAGTCGCAGCTAGCTGGCAGGACGGCTACCTGTTGGCGCAAGGTCGGTACAAAGGCTACACCCAAAGTTATGCAGCAACTGTGACCAACGGAGTGTTGAGCTTCGTGGCTCGCGATCGGCAGGACACCACCACCAGCCCTTACGGCATGAGCCTGTCGGCGATACAGATCGTGCCCACAGCCACCTCCCCTCTGCAATTCGATCCTCCATCGCAGCTGGCGGCTGCTACTGTGGGAACTCCTTACCAGTATCAGTTCGGTGCTAGCGGCGGAGTAGTACCGTATAGCTTCTCCGTCGTGGGTGGTTCACTTCCTCCAGGGATGCAATTTAGCCCGGGGGGTCTGCTGTCAGGCGCCCCAACTCAAAACGGGCTGTACACTTTCTCGATGCAGGTGTGTGACAGCACTACACCGCAGCCTCAGTGTCTTAGCGGCACGACCACGCTCGCAGTGAATGGACAGCCGGTTGATCCGTTACAGATTCTCACGACCTCAGTGCCTGACGGCGTGGCGGGAACTCTCTACGATGTCTTCCTGCAAGGTCAGGGCGGCGTGCCTCCCTACCAATGGTCTACGACCTCACCGCTTCCAATGGGCTTGCAGCTCACATCTGGCGGCGAGATCAGTGGTGCGCCATCGCAATCTGGATCATTCGTCTTGAGTATTATGCTGGCTGACGCGCAAGGAACTGCGCCGGCGACGGCGGCGATTGCCCTGACCATCGCGTTGCCGCCTCCCCCAGTCATTACAGCTTCAATCCTGCCCGACGGACAGATTGGTGTTCCGTATCCGGCGACGCAGCTACAAGTATCTGGAGGGCAGCCTCCATATGCGTGGGCAATAACGGCCGGCTCTCTCCCCGGTGGCTTGCATCTGAGTGCTTCAGGTTCGATCTCAGGAACACCAACTCCTACCGGATTATTGAAGCCGAAGACGTTCTCGTTCACTGTCCAGGTAACGGATGCGTACAATCAGCCGGCAAACGCAAACTTATCGATTACGGTGAGGTTGCCAACACGAAACTGACCTCCCGGGCAAGCCGTAGCAGATGACCTGAAAGGTTATCTCAACTTGCGCGTTTACAGCGGACAGTGTCAGGGCACTATGTGTCATAGTGGAAAATGGCAAGTTGCTGACGCGTGCAGAAATCATCGAAACGAACTTGTATTAGCAACCCAACTCGTGAGTGCTTGTGGGGCACCTTCAGTAGGTATCTGCTCGCCTTCGTCGCGCCATTTTATTAGTTGTAATCTCGTCCGAAATCCCTGGTTTTATTACTGGTCTCCAACTTTCAGTCTGCAAATGCTACAGAGTCCGATCATTCATTCGCTGCCTCCATCGATGTAAGCTCGACATCGCAATCCGCGGGTCAGTCGCTTGCTGCTTCTATTGAACTATTCGCGCATTAGCACAACGCCAGCAAGCCATACCAAGATAGCGGAAAGAGGTCAGCACCGCTCACAATCCCAATAATTACAAGGCTTGTACGAACTCGGAATGTGACAGGAATTTGCTGTGCACTTGCGGCAAGCGATGGCCGGACTGCTAGTCATCCACACGACCAATCAACTGGACAGCAGCGAGGCGATGGATACTAAACGGTCACAAGAGCGCACTCCGCCTCCGAAGGACCATCGACACATGTGGTCTGCACTGGATATTTTACGGAACGGTCTCCCGCAGATGCGCCGAAGGACAACGAGCTGTCTTTGGCAGGCAAGACTCCAATCGCCCGATTTCTGCCAGTCGCTTTTGCTTCATAAGTACCGCGGTCCTCCAGGCTCAGAACGGCTTCGATGGATACCGCCCCAGGATTATCCGGATACCAGGGAAAAGCCGCCCACCCAATCGAACAGGTCTGACGAACGGCAACTCCGTCGCCCGAAGCGCGATATCCGAAGCCCCGACCGCCACCAGAATCCGCAAAGCGCTGACCTCGGCTTCTCTTCTGTCCGCGTAGCGAGACACAATCAAGAATTCGTCGCCACCCCAGCGAACCAGGACGTCGGAACTGCGAATGACCGCCGCAATTCGCTTCGTCACCTCCTTAAGGACGTCATCCCCGGCATGATGACCGTAGCCGTCGTTAACCTCCTTCAGGCAATCAACGTCGACCATGTAAAAAATCAAGTCACGACCTTTGATATTCCACGTCGTAATGTGGGAACGCACGATCTGGTCAGAGTCGCCAGAGATGGTTTCGTCGAAGTACCGTCGATTGCGAGCGCCCGTGAGTGGGTCGGAGAGAGAGGCTTCCAGGTGTGCCTGATTGCTGCGCCCCAGTTCTGCACGCAGCTGACTCTGCCTGACGAACAAAAGAGATGCCATTACAAAGACAGTAACTTGAGCCACGAACTCTCGAAATCTGACGACCGGCCATGGCGCCTTCGAGGCCAATAATGTCCAGGACGTGATGACCGGCAAAGACAATACTGCCACGATGCCAAGCTGATTCAGAGGCAAGGCTTTTCCGCGCCCGCCTTTATCCGGGCTGAGTCCATACCCTACGAGCCCGACAATCGTGACCGACGCCAAGGCTGCGACGTACGGCAAATCGTACCAAGGACGCCTTGGTTCCGAGGCGGGTGTATTCGTCTCACTCCAAAGTGCTTACCAGCCTTGCTATGGGTTACGTATCACACGGTAAGGTGAATTCAAAGAAGAAGAGTTCTCATGGAGCACTAAGGTAGCCACCACGCTTTTCTTTCCTCCCGAAGTGGAACTGCAAGAGAATCGGAGATGCGACAGATCCCTGTGATTATAAAAAAAAGATTTGACTGTGAACACGGATATGACTAAGAGTAAGTTCCTCAGACGAACTGCGCCTATGGCGCGTTGAAACACAAACAGAGCGCTCTTGCTGCCAACTTCCTAGTGCGTGGGCCTCCGGTCTGGTGCGTTTGGCTGCAATGTCCTAAGAAAGCGCTATTAGCCATGAAATTGCACTGAGCAAAACAGCTCAGCGGGAAATGGCTAGATGGCGTACTGTGTTGTCATTCTCCAAGCCTTAACGAATCTTGGCTGAGTGCGACTCTGCGCTTCAGATCGGCCCTGCCGCGATCGCGCCGCACCTTGCCTTTACACGAGATCAACCGCTCCTAGATCTCTTAATGGTGTCCTCTGTGGCTAGTCATCCTCCTAGCCAATGAATAAGAGAGGCAGTGTATGAAGAAGTACAGCGTTTGCAAGATGCTCTGCATCATCTTTTCGATGTGCGCCTCAACCGCAATTGGCTTGTCAGCACAGACGCAAGGCGGCAATGCATTCAACCGTCCTGCCCACAATCTGACTCCCGGCGGTCCGACGCCTGCGCAATTCGTTCCGATTACACCTTGCCGACTGCTGGACACCCGGCAGTCAGGCGGCCCGATTTCCGGAGGCACCTCTGAAACCTTCAACCTTCCGCAGCTAGCCCAAACGAATGGCTGTGCCGATCTGTCTTCGGCGACTGGGTTTTCTCTCAACGTCACCCTGGTGCCGTTGAATCAGGAGCCCGTTTATTACGTCACGATCTGGCCCGCGGGCGCCGATCAGCCCTTTGTTTCCATCATGAACTCGCTCGATGGCCGCATCAAAGCCAATGCCGCAATTGTGCCGGCGGGTGTTGACGGCGGGGTCAGTGTTTTTGTCACTGATACTTCCAATATTGTGCTGGACATCGCTGGCTACTTCACAACACCGTCACCCGCGACCTATGCCTTCTATCCCGTTACACCCTGTCGGGTGGCTGACACTCGCAAGGCGAACATGCCCCCAGGTCTCGGGGCGCCGCACCTGTCTGCTGGGGTAGCGCGAGATTTCCCGGTGATGCTCAGCGGCTGTGTCCCTAACAGGCCAACGGTCATCCCGGTGGGATATTCCATGAATTTCACCGTTGTCCCTTATCCAGGATTCGGGTTTCCTTTGACATTCCTCGAAGTTTGGCCAACCGGGCACGAACCGACGAACCCTGTCTCGACCCTGAATAACCCGACCGGAACGTATGTGGCGAACGCGGCCATCGTGCCGGCGGGCAACAGTGCCGAGATCACGGCCCTAGCCCCTGAAGACACCGACCTCGTGATCGACGTGAATGGTTACTTCGCCAGGGTCATACCAAACGCATTGTCTTGGTACCCTACGCCACCATGCCGGGTAATTGACACGCGGACCATTGGCGACGGACAACCCTTCGGCGGAGCATTGACCCCGCCGGTGGATGTGGTGGACAGCGATTGCGCGCCACCGAGTACGGCGCGGGCATATGTTCTTAATGCAACGGTGGTGCCGGTGGGATACTTGGGTTATTTGACGTTGTGGCCAGATGGCGAAGGCCAGCCGCTTGTATCGACTCTGAATGCAGTTCAGGGCTTGATTACATCTAACATGGCAATAGTACCGACGACCAACGGCTCAATCGATGCGTATGCGGCGGGAATTACGCAGCTAGTTCTGGATATCTCCGGCTACTTCGCACCGTAGGTATGCGCAGGCCGCACGCTTCCAGGAAGCGGTTCGCAACCTCCTGTCCGGCCTGACCAGCCGGACAGGATCTCAACCCGATACTTGCGGGAAGCCAGTTTTGGGACCAACGCGAAACGCAGATCGCTCTCGTAGCATGTCCGATTCAGATACGTTACGACATGTTCTTTTCCCGCCTGGGGATCTCCAACGCTTTCGCTGAATACCCGTTCGGTATCACGAGTTCAGGTGTTCCGCCGAAAGACGGCACTCGATAAATACCTTGGGGCTGGCGTGACGAAGTGAAGTATAAGCTGAGACCGTCGGTGAGTCTTAGCTTTGGATCAAGAGTTTCACCAACGCTTTCGCCTCGGGTTCGGTTTTGCCTTCCCTTACTTGCAATCCACCTTGTTATCCTGCGCGGCAACGATCTGCCACTTGCCATCGCGCTTCAGCCAAGTATCGGTCCAGACCTGGCACTGTTTAGCGTCTGGATGTGTCTTGTCTTTGCCGAAGGCGTGTTCGCTGCCGTAAATGTTTGCCACGTTGTCGCCGAAGAAGCGCACCTTAGCGTCGTCGAGTGCGCAGCCGTGCGCCGAGCGTGGGCCTTTTTCATCGCGCATCTCATCCGCCTTGTTGTAGCGTTCGCCTTTGGTGCTCGTTCCCTGGAAATCATCGGCCAACAACTGAGCGATAACTCCGTTGTTCTCACAGACGCCTTCGGCCCACTTGCGCTCCATGTTGATCATGACCATGGCGGTTTTGTCGTCGGGTGTGGCCCAATGACTTTGCTGCGCATTCGCTGTGGTCATAAAGGACCCCGGCGCACATCAGTTGCAACATTCCGTGACGCATGATTCCCCCAATATTCGAACACGATATCAGCTTAACTCCCGCGCGACACATGGTTCTCCCAGGAGGGTCACGATAAGCCCCACTGTTTCGGAAACCTTGGACCGATGGCATAGAGCATCGCCGGAATTCCGGAATCCTGCCGTGGCACATGTCCTCTATGCCGTGTTTCCCGTCGGAATGGATTTGCGGGACACAGTCTCAGCGAACCACGGTACTGTTGCCAGCCTTACTGCTACGGCCCTTCGATTCTTCACTGAAAACAAGATACTCCTGGCGGCTGCCGCGGCCGCACTGGTCATCGTGAAGATCTTCGTTTTCAGCCCAGGTCCGGCGCGTTCGTAATTGCCGCGGATTACTCGAGGTCTGAGCACGTTCCTCGCCTGTTTTCTGCATTAACGGACGTGTCTTTTTTGGCACCTACTCTCATCGCTGTGGGGGGCAAACTGGTTAGCTCTGCTATCCTTTAGCAGAGGATTCGTCCCCACCTATGAGCTATGTGCCAATTAACGGCTTGCGCATGCTCGCCGTTGAGACCTGCATTCTGTTGGTAGCCGCCTTCCTGGCTTATCTCTTCCTGCGGTTTTTCCCGACACGTATGCCCCGGCCACGCTGGCTGAACGCAATTTTGGCCAAAAACTGGCGAGGGGTATTGCTCGTGGTCGTCTTTGCCCTTGTGGGTCGAGCACTTATTGCAACCTTGGTTAGGAATCCCACAGCCGCGGATCGACGATGAATACAGCTACCTGCTGATGGGGGACACGTTCGCCCATTTCAGAATTACCAATCCCACTCCGCCCTCCTGGCATCATTTCGAGACACTTCATGTCAATCTGATCCCGACATACCACTCAAAGTACCCGGTTTCACAGGGCCTAGTGCTGGCCATTGGTGAGGTGATGTTTCGCCAGCCATGGATCGGAATCTATCTAAGCACAGCGGCAATGTGTGGCCTCATCTGCTGGGCGCTACAGGCCTTCGTTCCCCCTGGATGGGCGCTCCTGGGGGGATTGCTGGCCGTTCTCCGCCTGGCCCTTTTCTCCTATTGGATGAACTCATATTGGGGTGGCTCAGTCGCCGCTCTCGCGGGCGCATTAGCGCTTGGCGCCGCGGTTCGGTTATTCGAGGGCGAGCGGTCGACGGGTGAGCAAGCTCGATTGACATCCCTATTCGCATTGTCTCTACTGATCCTCGCAACTTCGCGGCCCTACGAAGGCTTCGGCTTCTCTATCCCCCTACTTTTCTATTTTGTTTATAAGCTCGTTGGAGGAATACGGCGTCGCCACCTGCAAGTACACTCGACCATACTTCCTTTTATCTTGATTGGCTTGGCGGGTGTGACTTCGATGGGCTACTACAACAAGCGGACGACAGGGGACGCACTCTTGTTACCACATCTACTGAACGAGCGCGTCTATTCGCCTTTGCCATTGTTCTTGTGGCAGAAGCAGAAATCAAACCTAACTTTCCACGATCCGGTATTTGCCAAGTTCTATCAAGTTACTGAACAAGAGTACGGGTACGAAAAGACGAAAACCGTCGCCGGGATTTTAGGGTCGGAAAGCAGCCGCCTTGCAACCAATTGGTTTTTTTATTGCGGACCAGCATTGTCTTTTCCTGTACTCATCGGGGCGTTGTCGATTTGGAAGCAGCCTCGGAAGCGAATCGCTCTCTATGTTGCCGGATCAACAGCGATTGCCGTAGCGCTATGCACCTATACAATGTTCCATTACGCGGCCCCAGCCACCGTGACTATCTATTTATTCGCCGTCGAGGGTCTGCGCTATCTGTGGCAGCAACGAACCGCTGGCGAGCAAGCCTTTGTCGTGGCGGTTTGTTTGACAGTTCTGACGACTTGTCTCATTCGTGAGACGGGCAGCGCTGCGTTTAATGCCACATTTGCCTTTCCTGACAACCGACGGTCGATAGAGCGAGAATTGAAAGACGCTCCTGGAAAGCAACTCGTCTTAGTCTCCTACGATCTTGAGCACCACTATCCTGGCGAAGAACTGGTACACAACTGGGCGAACCTCGACGCCCAGAAGATTTTGTGGGCTCGGTCAAAAGGGGACGGTAACGACTCTGACCTGTGTGTGTTTTATCCTGATAGATCATTTTGGAGAGTCACCACGAACGATTTAACTTTTTCTTTACAGGCCCTGGATATGTGTGGAAATCGACGTGACCAATCTCGATCACGTTAAGCACGCCTACTCTAAGTCAAGTAGGTTGTCCAACGGTAACCTATGGATGAAGAGTCGGCGATGTGCGACAGCGCGCCGACGAGGCCCTAACTCCAAAAAGCGAATTCCGACGCAACTGCAACCCCGGGTTGGGAAGCTCTAAGGCGATTCCGGCCGAAGCCGTTCTTCCTATCGTTCCGAGACTCGTCGCTGAACATAATCGGGAAGCGTAACGCCCTTGACTAACCTATCTGCCGGTATGGGCGGCCCGGATTCAAGCCCAAGAGGCAACTCTCCTGCCCATATCGGCAATTCGTAGTCGGCTTCGTCATCCTGCGGCGGCCCACTTCGCACTTTTGCGGACGCCTCTTTGATCGAGAATTCCAGCACGGTTGTTGCCTTCAATTCCTTTTCGCTGGGCTTACGTACATCGACCCACCGACCGGCGATGACATGCTCGGAGATGACGCGTAAAGAGTTGATTTTCCGCACTCGATCCTCAATCTTTCGGGCGGTTCCAAATGCAACGACAGACCGGTAATTCATGGAATGATGAAAGGCTGACCGGGCTAACACCAGGCCATCGACCAGTGTCACGGTAACGCATGCCGGAACACCGGTTTCGAGTTGTCGAAGCATCCGACTCACAGCGGAACCATGTAGATAAAGCTTCTCCCCTTCCCTGCCATAGAGCGTTGGAATGACGAACGGCTGGGCGTCCACACAAAAGCCGACGCAAGCCAGGAAGCTTGCGTCCAGGATTCCGTTGATCGTTTCCCAGTCGTGTGCTCCGCGATTGGGGATGCGACTAAGTTTAGTGCGCTTTGTCAGCTTCATCGTTCACCCGTTTCTGGTCGGTAATCCAGTTCACTTCCCAGGTCTTGCCACCATCGTCAGAAAATGACTGTTCGAAGTGGGCTGAGTCCGGCGTAATGTTTGACCAAATAAACCGCACATAAACTGATCTGCCCTTCCATAGTTCCTGGTCGTAAAACTCGCCCCGCCCATCGTTGAATTGGCCGACCATGGGCTGAATGGGCTGTCCGAGAGCGGGATCGCTGCTACTGGCCCAATAGATGCTCCACTGATGGGTTTGCGGATTGTACACGCGCAAGGTCAGACCCTCGATGTGCCCCGTCGGGCTGTCGGTTTCGAATTCCTCAAGATTGGCTCGCCCGTCCCAGACTTTGCGTGTCACCGACGTGCCGTCAAACTCCACCCACGTTTTGGAGCCGACGAGACGGTCCTGGAGACGGGACAAATGAATTTTCCAGGTGCCAATCTCAAAGTCAAAATCGTGTTGTCCGTCCCGCAATGCGGAGGCGGGTTGGGCACCTGGCTTCGAAGCGTCTGTATTCTGCTGGGTGACTCCCAGTGAGGGGATGCAAGACGACAAGCATGCTGCATAGCACTACAAAAGCGCGAATGTGTTTACTGTTCATCACTTCTCCTCTCACTACACTCGTAGATATCGATTGCTGAACCTATCGGTCTCAGGCAATTCCCTTTCGCCAAGGACTCTTCAGTTGGGCTCACCCTTCACTCGCGTGTCGGTCGCGATCCAGTTCACTTCCCAGGTCTTGCCTCCGTCGTCGGAGAAAGACTGCTCGAAACGACACGAATTCGGGGTGATGTCCGATATAACAAAGCGAACCAGAATGGCCCGTCCGTTCAGTGTTTCCTGGTCGACAAACTCGCCGCGCCCATCTTTGAACTCGCCGACTGTTGGCTGACTCAGGGTGCCGCTTTTACTGTTGGCGAAGTTAAGGCTCCACTGATGCGATTGCGGATTGTACAAACGTAGAGACAGATGCTTCGAGATGTCCCGAGGGACCATCGACTTCAAGCTCAACCAGGTTGGCACGGCCATTCCAAATCTTGCTGACGACGGATGTGCCGTCATACTCGGCCCATGTGGTCGAGCCGGTCAGAGGATGCACCAGACGTTTTACGTGCGTCTTCCAATTGCCTATCTCGAAGTCAAAATCATGCTGCCCATCCTGTTTCGTCAGTTGAACCTGGGCTTGTGATGCGGCTGGAGTAAACCGAACGAACTTTTGTGCAGGCACCACCTCGACGAACAGGCTGCATAGCAGCAAGTGCTGCAAGATAGTGTTGGCCGCATTCATGTCGCGCTCCTTCGATTTCGTGATCCAACGTCCCAAAGTTAGTGTGACGAGTGGTTTGTTGCAATGACCACTTTGCTGCAATATGATATGACCACTTGGAAAATTCAATGAAACGTGTTCCCGCCACCTTCCTTCCGCCGATCGCAATCGACAAGCGCGTCGGAAATCCGATATATCGGCAGCTTTATGACTGGTTTCGCGGCGCAATCCTTGACGGCCGGATGCGCCCGGGCCAACAAGTTCCGTCAACGCGAAGCCTGGCTGCGGAGCTGAAGATTTCGCGCATCCCGATCCTGAACGCATACGAGCAATTGCTTGCAGAAGGCTACTTTGAAACTTTTGTGGGAACCAGCACGTGCGTGTCGCGGTCGATCCCGGACGAACTTCTGCGTGCACCGGCCTCCAAGGTGAAGAACAAAATCGAACCCACAGCTGAGAAGCGAGGTCCACGGCAGATGTCCCGCCGCGGGACGGCGCTGACTGAACTACCGAAGCAAACCTGGCTGGATACTTTAGGCGCGTTTAGAGTCAGCCTGCCCGGCCTCGAACAGTTTCCGATAGGCGTGTGGTCGAGACTTGTAGCGCGGCACTCTCGAAGGCCACCCAGGGGCATGATGGCGTATGGCGGCCCCATGGGCTATCTGCCGCTCCGTGAAGCGATTGCCGATTACCTGGGCGCAGCTCGCGGAGTACGTTGCGAACCATCGCAGATCCTGGTTACAACCGGCTCACAGCAGGCCTTGCAGCTTGCTGCGCAAGTCCTATTGGATCCCAATGATCGCGTGTGGATGGAGGAGCCCGGTTATCCGAGCGCTCGTCACGCTTTCATGACGGCGGGAGCCCAAGTGCTTCCGGTTGGGGTGGACCACGACGGCACGAATGTAGCTGAGATCCTCCGGCGCAGTCGCGATGCACGCGTTGTCTATGTGACGCCATCCCATCAATACCCCATGGGCGCAACCATGAGTGCCACGCGACGAATGCTCCTGCTCAATTGGGCAGCACGCACCGGCGCCTGGATCATAGAGGACGATTACGACAGCGAATATAGATTTGGAAGCCGTCCCATCGCGTCGCTGCAAAGCATGGACACAGATGCAAGGGTCATCTATATCGGAACTTTCAGCAAGGTCATGTTTCCTTCGCTGCGCCTGGGTTACGTGGTACTACCCAAGGATTTGGTGCCTGCCTTCTCCGCGGCGCGAGACGCAGCCGACGTCTTCTCGTCCACTCTGTACCAGGCAGTCATGACCGACTTCATCCGGGAAGGCCACTTCGGTCGACATATACGACGGATGCGCATGCTTTACATGGAGCGGCGAACTGAGATGGTAAAGGCGATCTGCGAGCAGATGGAAAATACATTGGAAGTGGTGGGAGCCGAAGCGGGGATGCATCTGGTCGCACTTCTGCCCGCTGGCATCAGCGATGTTGCGGTTTCGACAGCGGCTGCCCGAATGAGTATTTGCGCGATGCCCTTGTCATCGTGCTACATCAGACCTCCCGCGAGGGGTGGCCTCGTTTTGGGTTATGGCGGCACCAACGCCCATCAAATCCGAGACGGAATCCGCAAACTCAAGATGTGTGGACTGACCGCAACGAAGCAGTGAAGTCGAGCAGGCATGTGTCACATATGCGTAGTGGGTAACGGCAATAGTGACTGGCCCAGACACTATCGGCATCCCGCGAAGAACGGACACACGTGTCGCGGAAGGAGAGGTCGTGCGACTCAGCGGTCGTGATATTTACCGCGCTTCGAAACCTAGTTCGCCTTGCAATTCTGCGCCGTGCGAATTTCGTCGATGCGCTTCATAAATGTGTTGGTCCACTCATCTAGAGCGGCTTCCTCCGCGTTCGCTGCTCCGCTGCCACGTAGCCTCTTAATCTGTTTCTGATCCATCATTTCGAAGCCGGCTGTGCGGAAGATTGATTTCACCGTGTCGTGGTCGAGTTTCGCCACACGCTGAATCATCAGGGCCTGGGCCTCCTTCAGGACCTGCTTGTCGCCCAGGAGGGTGGCGCGCAGCTCACAGTTTCCGGGATTTACGAAGACCGTTTGCGGCTCCCATCCGCTAAAACTTCCGCGTGGATTCGTTCCGAACACGTCCAGGCCGTCCCGCTTCTTCCCGAAGGTGGATCCGACGTCGTGAACATAGATCATCGGCTTCACACAGACCTTCGAATCCGGCGCTGTTCCCTGCTTCCACTCGGCACAATCGAGACGGTTCTGCTGGGGTAGCGCGTTGTAATAGTGAACAAGTCCAAGAGCGAGCCGGTATGCGTCGTATTCCACTTTCTGCTGGTGCGTCCATTCGCCATCACTGTAGAACTTAGCGGCATCGTCCCACGACCAGGTCTCATCGTTATCGGGATTGATTTCGTCCCATGGGAGTTCGCGCTCCACGTTTACCACCTTGAAGACGACCGGCGGGTCCTTGAGAGTCGCCTTGTTGTCGGCCACTTTGTTGCCGAAGGGGTCGGCGGTGCAGCCTATGCACGACGCCGAACCGACGGGGTAATCATGGTCAGCCGGAAATCCCAGCACCCACATGATGCGGGTAACGGCGACGGAGGTGAACACCTCGTTAAAGCGGGGATCTTGATCGGGATATGGTGGTTTGAGGTATTTTACCTTTACGTGATCAACTTTGAGCTCGTGTTGATTCTGAGCATCGCCACTGGAATAGAGCGACGCCGCTTTCTCTCCGCTCTTGTCAGGCTTGATCACCACTTTGACGTCGCTGACGTGAATCACCTCTCCCTTCGGGCTATAGAACGCACCATCGGGCGTCATGTGCCAGCATTGAAACTTCATGCTGTCCCCCGGCACCTCGACGAAGGCATAGTGCGGCCGAAAGTAGCAGGCGATGGTGTCTGCCTCCGTGAAGTAGGCATACCGGCTCTGGTCCGGCTGCGCTGCGTCGTAGTCAGGGCCGTTTGCCAGCTGAATGGGCGTTAGTGTGGGTTGCTCCAGCAGAATGCCGGCCGCTTTCACACACGGCAACTTCTGAGCTTTGCTCATCCCCTTGGGGACGTCGCAACCTTGTGTCTGAGCTGTACTGGTGCCGACCACAACCAGGATGATTGAGGTGGCAAGGAGTGATTTTCGCCACATAGATCCTCCTTAATAAATTGCCTCTGAACGATGTTTACGTCTTAGGCATTACCAGGCAAGATGTGACGAAGTGTAGACGTAGTGTACTGCCCCATGGGTGCTTGAACAACGATATTGTTGCCTTCCTCCGGTTGTGGATCGTAGCTGCTGGGCTGCGATCGGGTGGGGAATTGCTCCGGCAGAACTAGCCGGAGCATCATCTGAGAATCGACGATCGGAGGGGTGGCGAGTCCAGCATTGGGTTTCAACCACACTTGATGGGACTTGAAATTTAGCGCAGTGGGTCTGACTCCTGCACATTTCGAAACGACTAAACGTAGGTCGGGATTACGCGCGATTCTGGAAGCTCAAAATCGGCGTCACCATGCAGCGCATGCCTAACCGCCAGAGATCCAGGTTGGACTTACTGCGGAAGGCCCAACCGGCGCATCAGATCTTTAAACCGAGGATCGGAACGCAACGGGTCAAGCCCGGGATATCGAATCACGAAGAGCAGCTCGGTGTCGCCGTCGGCATAAGCCTTTTCCAGATATTCAAAGGCCTGCGTGCGATCTCCAGCCAGCGAGGCGGCCACGGCCACGGCGGCCGAGCGATCATAATCGTTCATCTGCTTGGCGAGTTCAAGAAACCCTCTGGCATCCGGGCTGACTGCGGTCGGCTTCGGAATGATATGCCGAAGTTCATTTACCGCGTCTCCGAAGTGGCCCTGGTTGGCATAGAGCATCGATAGCTTGTAGTGCGCCGGGTTAAAGTTCGGGTCACGGGCAAGGACCTTCTGAAATTGCGCCAGCGATTCGGGAAAGCGTCGCGCCTGCATCAGCATCAAGGCGTAGTTGGTGTTGACGATCGACGAGAGCGGGTCGAGCGATAAAGCAATTCGATATTGCTCCAGCGCCTCATCGTTGCGGTTCTGCGGAGCCAGCAACGTTATCGCGTAGAAATAATGGGCGGCGGAGTTATTGGGATTCAGCTCAAGAGTGCGCTTAAATTCGGCTTCCGCCTCTTGCCACCTGCGGCCATTCGCCAGCGCGATGGCGAGTGAGGCGTGCGCCTCAGGCGAGGCGGGGTCGAGTTCGACAGCTTTGCGCGCCGCTTCATCGGCCATCAGCTTCGCCTGATTCGACGGAATTGGGATGTAGCTGGGGGCAATATTGTAAGTGTCGGCAAGCCCGGCGTAGGCCAGGGCGTAGTTGGGATCTGCGGCAATGGCTTGCTGGAACAAATCAATGCTTTTGCGAATGCCCTCGGGGCTGCGACCATACCAAAGCTGGCGTCCTTCGAGGTATAGGCGGTAAGCCTCCGGATTCGTCGTACCGGCACTGCCAAGCCGCTGTTGCTCGTTGCCCGTCAGGTGGATTCGCAGACTGTTGGAAATGTCGCGCGTGATGTCGCTTTGTACCTGCGTGACATCGGCCAGCTTGCGTGTGTAGTGCGATCCCCACAGTTCCGTACCATCGGCTGTGCTGACCAGGTCGGCATCGACGCCGAGTTCGTCCCCATGCTGCGTGATGCGTCCCATGAGCACCGTTCCGACTTTGAGGGTTTCGCCAATCTGGCGGGGATCGTCTTCCTTCCCTTTGAAGCGGAAGACTGTGCTGCGCGCCATGACCTTAATGTTCGGCAGTTGTGAGAGCGTGCCAATCAGGCTCTCAGTCAATCCATCGCTGAGATACTCGTTGTTCGGGTCAGAGGTGGCATTGACGAACGGCAGCACCGCAATGGATGTGATCTGCGGCGCGGCCGACTTCACGCGCCAATACCAGATGCCCGCTGCAACTGCGATGAGCAGGACGACGATTGCCACCGTCCAGAGCTTGCGCGAGTGTCGCTGGAATCCTCGGAGCCGCCACGGTCGATACCGCAACAGACTTCCCCGACTCCGTCTCCCGGTTCAGCCGCTTCAGGTCCGCCCGCATTTCGGACGCATGCTGGTAGCGCAGATCCCGATCCTTCTCCAAGGCCTTCTGGATGATGTGCTCCAGATCGGCCGGCACTTCAGGATTCAGCCGCACCGGCGAGGTCGGCGTCCCATCCAGGATGGCCTTGAAGATGACGGCAGAACTCTCTCCGCGAAACGGCAACGTGCCTGTCGCCATCTCGTAAAGCACCGCGCCGAAGGAGAACAGATCGCTCCTGGCGTCGAGGTCTTTGCCACGCGCCTGCTCCGGCGACATATAAGCGACCGTGCCTACCGTGGAACCGGGACTGGTCAGGTGCTGTTCAGCGGCGGCCATGGTGCTGAGTGCCGCGCTCTTGTTCGACGAACTTGCCATCGGCGCGACCTTCGCCAGCCCGAAATCGAGAACCTTAGCGTGGCCGCGCTTGGTAACGAAGATGTTGGCAGGCTTGATGTCGCGGTGGACGATGCCTTCGGTATGAGCCGCGTCCAGCGCATCGGCAATCTCGATTGCGAGACCAAGCAGCGTCTGTATCTCGAGAGGCTTCCCGTCGATCATGTGCTTCAGGGTCACGCCCTCCAGCAGTTCCATGACGATGAAGCGCTTGCCATCCTGCTCGCCGATCTCGTGAATGGTGCAGATGTTGGGGTGGTTCAGAGCAGACGCAGCACGGGCTTCGCGGCGGAAGCGTTCCAGCGCCAGCGGGTCCTGCGCGACATCGTCGGGAAGAAACTTGAGGGCAACGAACCGGCCAAGTGAGACGTCCTCGGCCTTGTAGACGACACCCATGCCGCCGCCGCCGAGTTTCTCGATGATGCGGTAGTGGGAGATAACCTCGTCGATCATCAAGTTGTTTGTGGACTTGGGATCACATCATCTTACGGGTCCCACATCTGCCCGTCAACGAACAACGGCAGCGCACGGCGTGGAACCCGCGAGCCTGAGAAATATCCACTGGTTCATATGTGATTTGAGTTCAGCCAACCGCACCGTCCCGACTCGGACAAGTTAAATCACTGGCGCAATAGGCATGGATGTCGGACAATTCAGAAGCGCTTGATCCGCTGTGCGCCGCAAAGTGAAATCACATATAGCGAGGGAGCCGCAATGAAAATGCTGGGGGTAATCGTCGTCGGAATGCTCGTGGTCTCTTCTCTGCGCAGGCCAGGATGTGAAGGTAACGGCTGACAAGGGCAGCGTCACCCTCAGCGTTTCGGCGCAAAAGCAGTACGAGATTCTGGCCAGCGAAAAGAAACTACCGGTTTTGAGCGTGGTGTGTTCCCAGAAGGGGAAAAAGAACACGCATCTCGTCATATTTACGGCTGGAGAAGTTCTGGCGGAAAACGATGCGGAATCTGCTCCCAAGGACAAATCCTTCACCCTGCATATGCTTGCAGGTGGAAAAACCCAGGCGACGAGTTGGATTCCTTACACCGATCCCATCACTTACGCGTACTACGGCAAAACCGAACCTGAGCGTGTCGCATTCCTCCAAGCATTGCTTAGTGCTCCTACCGCCGCGATCGAATTCACTCCTTTTCTGACAGGAGCCACTGCCTCAACCGTTTTCGATCTCAGCAAGCTAGGTGATGAAATCAAGGGCCATCCTGAGTGCGCTTTCCAGTAGTCTCATCGTTCTTATTCATCTTCACCTTCAGATTGTCAATCAATGCACTGGGGTCCGCTCTCATTTTGAGCCTTTTTTGCAGCGCCAGCGGCCGTTTAGACGTATCATTCGGCTTGTGAACCTTGTCCTTAGGGGGAACCGATGAAACCTGCATCGATCGGCATCGTCGTGATGATCCTTGCGGCAGGAGTCAGCGCCGCGGCACAGGACATGATTGAGTACGGCCACATAGCAACGAAACCTCCTGTCTCGCTGCAAAACTTGGCAAAGAAGGCCAACGGCAGTACCCAGAAGGCTGTCACCCAAAGCAGTGTGCAGAATATCGACACCGGGAAAACATCCGTGGCTCCGGAATCCGCCGCGAAACCGACGCCGCCAGCGATTTTCATTTTGACCAACGGCAAGCAACTGGAGTCGAGCCACTATGTTCTGACCTCGAACAATGTGGTGCTTCAGGACGCGGGCGCGGAGCAGACGATCCCCCTTAGCTCTCTTGACCGGAATGCGACCGAGGCTGCCAATCGGAAGCGTGGTGTGGACCTGAAGATCCCAACTAGTACGTCGCAAATGACCCTTAGCTTTTGACGAGAAGCTTCGAGGAATCGACAGCACCAATTCCTAAAATAGCCGTCGATAAAATTCTCGTGCATCACGGATGCATTAGCTGGTCCTGAGCACTAGGTAGAGACTCATACGGACTCCAGAGCGCCAAAGAACGTTCCGCGGAACAAGTCGCAGCATCTTTCGAACTTCTAGAGCTCAACAGCTTATCAAGCTCCACTTTAGCTGCGGCCAAGTCGGTGCGAAAAGCAGCCTGTGCATCAAGTTCGACGAAAATCGCCGCGCCGAGAAGCCGGCCGGCTTCTACCGAACTCGCATTGTGAACTCCGCACACAATGCGGCTATCGCCGTACGCGCGAGCCCGCAAGAGAATCTCAGCCGCTCTATCAGGCGCTATGTCGGCGAGAATCAAGCCTGTCAGCCATCCGACCGTAGCATGTCCCGACGGGTAGTCGTAGGATTGCGCAAAGTTCTTAGACGGTACGATGCAGAGCGCCGCCTCCTGTCCTACGAATGGACGCTTGCGCTGAAATTGCGACTTCACACTATCGTTGATTAGCCAGCTGTCGACGGAAGTTCGATTGATCAGCGAGTTCAGTTTCGGAACATTCTGCGGTGTCAGCTGTGCGCCCACGGAGCAGGAAAAGGCGCGCAGCAAAGCGGCCGGCGAATTGCCATCATCTTTCTGAGCCAGGGTCCACCGCGGCGTGCCGTTCATGGACCGTGTCGAACGAAAGATGGCGCGATCCGTCTGATCTCGTGCGTCATCCTTTTTTGGAGCTGGCGGAAGCACCACGGAAAGGGTGGCATCGTTCCTTTTGTCCAGGTATCCAGTCCGGGGTTGCGTGCTGTTTTGAGCATTCAGCACCCACGCGCTGGAGAGAAGAAGCAGTGACACGACGACAAACACTTTCGCAGCAAATCCCGGACCTCTTCGAATTGATCTTCTTCCCATGATGGTGTGATCCTCATCGTGATCAGTAACGACAATGCCTCAACCTTGGCGGCTGGACCTTTCATTTTATTGGAAAGGCGATGGTGACATCAGGTACGACGGATTGTAATGTCATCCGTATTAGGTGCACCCCTGCAGTCGTTAACCTTGGGTCTTGCTTCAACTGATGTCGCGATGCCGCCTTCCGACGAAAACCATATATCGCCCGTGAGCTAAGCTGGTATCGTGTTGCGAAGACCTGGGGGGAATGATGCGTCGCGGAATTCTCCAATTGATGTGCGCCGTAGTCCTGATGACCACATCCCAAGCACAGCAAAGTCATTGGGCCACATCTGACGACAAAACCGCTGCCTTCATGATCAATATGGAGCGTAAGTGGGCCGAAGGCGTGTGCGTGGATAACGGGGTCATCGGTGAGTTGCTGGCCGACGATTTTCAGGGCACGAGCACTCACGGCGAGCGCTATAACAAAGCCGACGAACTACGCGATGAAAAAAGCTCACGCTCGGCGCACGGCTGTGCTCTGGATGATGCCAAGGTGCGCTTCTTCGACGAAGATGTGGCAATCATTTACGGCAGTGAGCACGCCATTGGCAAAGACAAAGCCCATCCAGGCGCGAAGGTGTGCCAGGCTTGGACCGATACCTGGTTGAAGCGCGATGGCAAATGGCAAATCGTTGCCGCGCAGGACAACAAGGTCGATTGCAAGTAACACTGTTGATGACATGCAAGCATAGCTCCTGGAACAGGTGCTCCGCCTCGTCAATTGACGTTGCCGGCGCCCTTCCGGATCTTGCTTCTCCGATGGACAACCAATGAGCACGGGAAGACTGGAAGCGTTCAGCGACGGCGTGATCGCGATCATCATCACGATCATGGTGCTGGAGACTGAAGGTGCCGCATGGCGACAGCCTCGAAGACCTGACGCCGCTGTTGCCGGTGTTCCTCAGCTACGTCCTCAGCTTCGTCTATGTCGGCATCTACTGGAACAACCACCACCACATGCTGCATGCCTGCACGAGGGTCAACGGGCGCAATGCTCTGGGCCAATCTGCACCTGCTGTTCTGGCTGTCGCTGTTTCCGTTCGCCGACGGGCTGGATGGGCGAAAACCATTTCACCGCCGCGCCGACTGCGCTCTATGGCGTCGTGCTGCTGATGGCGGCGATCGCTTACTACCTGCTTCAGCAGACGATCCATTCACGCACAGGGGCAGGACTCAATCCTGAAAAAAGCAGTCGGGGACGCGACTGGAAGGGCAAGCTTTCACTCCTTGCTGTATATCGTAGCCATCGTCGCGACACCGCATGCCCCCTGGATCGCCCAATCGATCTACGTGATCGCTGCTCTAATCTGGCTCATCCCGGATCGGCGCATCGAGAGACGCCTCGCCATGTCACAGCCCGAATCGGAAGCCCAACAAAGCAACGTCGTAAAATAGAAAAGCTTACCGGCATTAGAAGACGCCGGCCAATCTGCTGCGTCTGCCAGAAGTCACCGCCTGCAGCCAGCGTGAGGCAAGGTCGCCCGAGCGTCAACGATCTGGACAGGTTTTCCGGTAGGAGGCGACTTCCAATGTAGGTGCTCCATTCCTGAGGTGTGAGGTTTCGATTGGCGATGCGGCAAGCCTCGCTGATCCAACCATCGACGTCCGCGTCCCAGAAAATGATCGAGTTGTCTTCGCCAACCGAAGCCAGGATCCCCTCGCGCGGACTGAATACGATTCCTTGAACAGCTTTCTGTTGCGCTGCAAGAGTCCCGAGCAGCTCGTGGGTCTTCGCATCCCAAAGCCGGATATCGCCATCGGCGCTGCTGGACGCCAGAATCCTGCCGTCGCGGCTGAAGCCGACGCCTGAGACCGCTTGGGTATGGCCGTACAAGACAGGGAGAATCGGCTGCCAGCTCCGCACGCTCCAGACGGTCACCGAATGATCTCGTGCGCTCGACGCCAGAAGCTCGCCGTCTGGACTGAAGCTCACACCAGCCGGCATCAGCTCGAAGTCGTCGTCGCCGGGGGGGACCGGCGTCTCCAGCGTTTTGATCAATGTTCGCTCGTGTCCGGTCTTCCAGATTGCCACCTTCCCGCCGTTTCCCGCCGAGGCCAGGAACTTTCCGTCTGGACTGAAAGCCAGCGCCCAGATGCGATCCTTCTGCGATGTGATCGGCGGACCTAGTTGCCGGCGGGTAGCACCGTCCCAAAACACCAGTGTGGCATCGCCTCCCGCAACCACGGTTTTGCCGTCTGGGACTCCACGCCAAGACTCCAGACCGGGGAGCGTCCCCAGGGTTTCAAGGGCGGACCCAGAGCCTTGCGAGTGGCCACGTCCCAGAAGATGACCGTCCCATCCATGCTTCCCGAGACTAGCGTTTTGCCGTCGGGTGCAAAAGCCAGGCTTCTTACCTGCCGGTCATGACCGGACAGCGGCTCACCGCTTTGTTGGCCACTCGCAACATCCCAGATCAGCACATCGCCAAACTCGCCCGCCGAAGCCAGGAAACGGCCGTCCGGACTGAATGCGACATTCGCCGACCCTACATCCGGCGCCCTGATGCGACGCCCTAATGGCGGATCATCGTTCACGTTGAGAACGATGACCCGATTTTTCTCGAGAGCCAGCGCCTTCACATGACCGTCCGGAGCCAGGAAAATCGAAGAGATGGAGTCTCCGAAACCTTTAACCGGCGCATCGATCGCCTTCATCTCTTCCAGGTCCCACCGAAGAATGTTCCCGCCATAATCTCCTGAGAGTAAGACCTCGCCATCATGATCGAAGAGCAAACTGCCCACGGTATCAGCGTGGCCCGTCAACGTTGCCAGTTGCCTCTGACGTTCCACATCCCAAACAACAATCGTCTTGTCTTCGGATCCCGCAGCCACCATGCTTCCGTCCTGACTGAACGCGAGCGAAGTGATGTTCTTCGTATGGCCGGTTAGAGGCCGTTGGACTTCGCGATGGGATCGAATGTCGTAAAGGACCAGATCCGTATAGCGGGCAACCGCCAGCAGAGCATTGTCCGGGCTGAAAGCGAAATTGGATCCCGGGATCGGTTCTCCTATCGGTTGATGACTGGCCACATCCCACACGAACACGTGCGAAGGATGACCACCGTAGGCTTCTGTACTCGCGGCGATCAGCTTTCCGTCCGGCGAGAAAGCCACATGAGTAAGATCTCCTGTCTGCATGGATAGGATCACCGATAGGCTTGCGAGTCTTGGTATCCCAGACGACAACCGATCCGCTTGACGCCGAGGCAAATCTGGACCCGTCAGCGTCGAAGGCTACACTGACCAGGCTCTTGGGAGCCGCAATAGGTTGACCGATCGGCTGGTGCGTCACGGCGTTCCAGAAGATGATGCGGTCGTCCCATCCCGCCGACAAGATCGTCTGACCGTCAGGACTGAACACCGCTTTCGTCACCGCGTCGGTATGTCCCCACAGAAACGCTTCAACGTTCGGCAGGCGCTGTATCGTCGTAAGCAGAGCGCGCCTCGATTCGACCGTATCCGCGATTCGTCGGGATTCAATACTGAGCAGCATGGCGAGCGACCGGTCGTCCACGTGCGACGCCGCTTCGGAAGCCAGGCTCCGCGACGCAGCGATCTTCTGGCGTTGGTGCGCCACATACATGCCCGCTACCGTCGCAATCGCCAGCACAGCGATGAACACCGCAGCAGCCCAGGCTGTACGCACCGCCTTGCGATGCAGGCGAATATCTTCGCCGTCCAGATCATCTTTCGACCGCCCCATCAGCGGCGCGGCAACGTCGAGTAGGGCACTCCGGTAATCCGGATCCGAGTCGGCGTACTTCCCGTGTGCTTTCGCAGCACGGAAGTCTGCATACAGCGGCTCCGCGGGGAAGACTCCCTTCAAGGATGAAGGAAGAGCAGTCGTCGCTTTCCAATCGAAGTCTCCAGCCTGCTCGTTCCAGAGAATCTCTCCGTCAGTCAGGCCGATGATGAGCTGTGTCGACGGAACGGTTCTGCAACCACCACTCAACCTCTTTATGAACCCATGGAGACTTAGCGGATGCCGGAGATGCCAGCAGCAGAAAATACTCGGCCTGCACCAAGGGCCTGCTCAATGGAATTCCAAAGGGACGGATTCGCCGAGAGACTGCTCTTGTCCTGGAAGATCCGCATCGTCCGCAGCCGGTACCAGGGTTTCGCAAACCGGCTAAGCGATGACTGGAGTGACGTCGCCAGCCGCGCATCGGACTCGTGACTGTAAGACACGAAAGCCTTGTATTTCAGGTCAGGCAATCCGAACTCCTGTTTGCGATCGACTCGAGTTGCGGACTCGTGATCGCCCGTATCGAGTCAAGCCTAACAGTATGCTCCACCGAATGTGACGGTTTCGACCAGCGCCATACGGCGAGTGCTGCCGAATAGACTATTCATTCGCGCGACGGCGAAAACATTCGCCGCGGTTGACTGCGACCACATGAATGGCGAATCGTCCCGCAGTAACGACTTAGCTGGTGAGCTTCAAGACGCCCAAAGACCGTTCCTTATGGTCTGGAGACTCCGCCCTCGATCGCCCGCGCACATTACGGAATACGGAGGCGTCGCAAGGTAGCTGCGAGCAGAGGACTTTCGAGCCTCCCATTTACGACACTTTTAGCATTTCGTCCCGGAAACAACAGTAGACATACCAAGTCCGCTCGCCACTCCGGCTAGCTGAACGTCGAAGAACCACGAGCGGCTCTGAATTTCCGACTGCGGAGGTACAGGCCGGCAAAGGAGCCATGCCCATCGCAGTCCCGGCACTCCAGCGACACACTCGCTTCGCGATTTTCGATCCGAACTCAAATCAAAGGAGACACGGCCATGTACCCACACGTATCGAGGCGATCCGTTTTACTTGCTGCCCTTGTGTTTGTAGTCGCGGCCTGGACGGCGTGCAGCAGGACAACCGTCAGCGGAAATGCTGCTCCTTCGCCCGATGCCGGCAAGGTCCCCATCACGACGAAGTCGAACGAAGCTAAGGCTGAATTTCTACAAGGCCGTGCCCTGGCTGAGAAGCTTCAGGGTCATGACTCTCTGCAACACTTCGACAAGGCCATCGCCCTTGACCCGGATTTCGCGACCGCTGAGCTGGCTCGTGCCAACGTGTCTCCCACCGCCAAAGAGTTCTTCGAACATCTGAACAAGGCCGTAAGCCTGGCCGACAAAACCTCAGAAGGTGAGAGGTTATTCATCTTCGCCAACCAAGCGGCCTCCAATGGCGACCTGGTGAAACAAAAAGAAGATCTGGAAAAATTGGTTGCCGAGTATCCAAACGATGAACGGGTGCGCTTCGCCCTCGGCGGATACTATTTCGGTCAGCAGGACTTCGACCAGGCGATTGAGCAATACAAGAAAGCCACGGAACTGGCCCCGAGCTATTCGCCTGCCTACAACATTCTCGGCTACGCCTATCGGCAGCAGGGCGACTATGCCGACGGCCGAGCAGGCCTTCAAGAAGTACATCGAGTTGATTCCCAACGATCCGAATCCGTACGACTCCTATGGTGAACTGCTCTTGAAGATGGGCAGGTTCGACGATTCGATTGCGCAATACCGGAAGGCGCTCTCGATTGACCCGCACTTTGTACCGTCGCACTTCGGTATATCCGCTGATCTGATGTACATGGGCAAACCCGCACAGGCTGACGAGCGAACTGCAGCAGATGGCAAGCCAGGCACGCAATGACGGCGAACTCCGTACCGCGCTCTTTGGTATGGCTGTCGTGGCCGCGGATAGCGGCAAGTACGACAAGGCCGCACAGGACTTGGACAAGGAGTTTGCCGTCGCAAACAAGAAGAATGATGCGCGCAGCTATGGCAGCTGACCTTCAAGCCAAGGGCAACATTGTTGAGCAGACGACAAATTTGGACCAGGCAAAGCAGGCCTTCGACCAGTCTTTACAACTGATCGAAACCTCGAATCTCTCGCAAGAGATCAAGGACAACGCGAAACTCGCGCACCACTACAATCTCGCCGGGATTTACATTGCGAAAAAGGATTACGCGTCAGCCAAGCGCGAGACCGAGGAATTCCGTCAGGGTATCGCGGGAGCCAAAAATCCAGCTCAGTTAAAGCAGGCTCATGAGTTGGATGGCAGAATCGCTCTGGCGGAAAAAGACTACGACAAGGCCATTGCAGAACTCCTGCAGGCCAACCAGCAAGACCCGCGAAATCTTTTCTTGTTAGGCTTGGCATACCAAGCCAAGGGAGATGACACGAAAGCAAAGGAGCTGTACACCAAGACTGCCGACTTCTATTCACTGCCACAGCTGAACTACGCTTTCGTACGAGTAAAGGCTAAGCAGATGGCGGCCGGCACGTAATCCTGATTAGCGGAACATTGTCGGAGCGCTTCGCGGTGACATGAGTTCCCTACCAGCCTCGAACCACTTCGTTGCGGATCCGGCCAATGCCGTCGATTTCGACTTCGATTACGTCGCCTTCTCCTAATAGCCGCGGCGGCTTACGAGTAAAGCCGATGCCGGCGGGAGTGCCCGTAGCGATGAGGTCGCCGGGTTCAAGCGTGATTGCCTGCGATAGATAACTGATCAGCGCGGCGACACTGAAGATCAATTGATCTGTATTGGATGACTGAACAAGTTCGCCATTCAGGTAGGCGCGGATCCCGAGACTGCCTGGATCGGCGATCTCGTCCGGCGTTACCAGCCACGGACCGCAGGGACCAAAAGTGTCGCAAGACTTTCCCCGCGACCCACTGCCCGTCAGCAAACTGCCAGCGACGCGCCGAAACATCATTGAAGGCAACATATCCCGCCACACAGGCCATGGCCTCCTGCTCGCTGACCCGTCGAGTGCGTTGCCCGATCACCACACCCAACTCCGCCTCGTAGTCCACCTGGGCGTCTTCAGCCGGAAGTCTCGATGTTGTCGAACGGACCGGCGAGGCACGACGGGAACTTGGCAAAACAGAGAGGAGCCTCGGGAATCGCTTGCCCGGCCTCGGCGGCATGGTCGCGATAGTTCAACCCAATCGCCAGGATTTTTCCGGATCGGATAGGCGGCGCCAAAGCAACGCCTTCGGACGACAGTGGCGACACGTTGTTGCAGGGTGCGAGCGAGATCGAGGAACTTCCCGCCCGCCTCCAGCAGCGTTCGCGTCGACGAAAACGGCGTCGGATCGAGGCCTGCCTCGGTCGCGGCGAGTTGCAGGTCGATGATTCGCCCTTCCTCGAGCCGGCCAAGCCGTTCCTTGTTCCTTGATGGCGATACTGCACCAATCGCATTTCAAACTCTTTTCGACACGCTTGACTTTGCGCGCTGGGACACTATATATGTTCGCTTGCACGCAAAACAACTTTTGAATAGTTATCTTTTTGGCCGTAAACGAACATGATGCCGACTATTCAACCGTCCGTCGCAATGGAGAGCTTCTCGATATTCGCGGACGGCCTCGATCATCCTGAGGGCCTGGCCTTCGATCGCGAAGGAAATCTTTGGGCGGGCGGCGAACGAGGGCAGATCTATCGAATTTCGCCAGACGGCAGTGTCGAAACCGTGGCGGAATTGGGTGGCTTCAACCTTGGAATTACGGTGTCTCTCGACGGGCACATTGTTCGCGTGCAATTTCAAACTCGGCGCGCTTCTGGAGCTGGACCCCACAGGACGTCTGCTGCGCACCATGGATCGTGTCGGCGCATATGCGTTGCGCAACCCAAACTTCTCCGTGACCGATCGCGAAGGAAATCTGTACTTCTCGGACTCAGGCGAGTTTCAACGCGATGAGGGTTTCGTGTTTTGCTTGCGGCCGGACGGCTCGGTGGAGACGCTGCTTGAGCGGACTTGGGTTTCCCCAACGGAATGGCACTCAGTGCCGACGAACGCACGCTGTTCGTCGTTCTGAGTAACTCGGATTCCGTTCTGGCGGTGCCACTGTTGGCTCCGGCACGTGCGGGCGAGCCGCGGATCATTTGCTGAGGGATTGGCTCGAGTGCCGGACGGCGCGGCGCTTGACGCCGAGGGGTATCTCTACGTGACCTGCTATGCCACGCACTGCGTGTACCGCATATCGCCCGAGGGCAAGGTCACGCTCTTCGCGTTCGATCCCACGGGCACCATGCTTGCTGGGCCTACGAACGCCGCGTTCGGCGGCGCTGATCGCGACATCCTTTATTTCGCCAATCTCAGCCGGTGGCACATTTGTTCGGTGCGCGTCACAACTCCCGGCCAACCGCTGGCACATCAACTCTAGGATTTGGGGATCGCATGAAGATCACCGACGTTCGTTGGACCCAGGCATTCATTCCCATCGAAGCCCCGCTGCGTTATGCGTTCGGATCGCATCCGGGATTTTCGCGCATCATCATCGAGGTGGATACGGACGAGGGCATTTCAGGCCTGGGCGAGTGCTACGGAGGTCCCAGCCGGATCGGCCAACTTGAGGAGTTGAAGCCACTCCTGATCGGCCTCGATCCCATGAACCTGGAGAAGATTCGCTGGAAGCTGGGAAGTGCCCAGTTCGCTGAAGCTGTTCGGCTATGTTCTGGGTTTTGCCGGAGTCGAGTTTGCGCTGCTGGACATCCAAGGCAAGGCCCTGAACCTTGCCGTGTGCGATCTGCTCGGAGGTCGCGTGCGTGACGAAGTGAACTTCTCCGCCTATCTCTTCTACCGCTATCCAAACGACGAAGGAACCGGAGAGGTCTCCGATGCCGAACAGATGGTCGCCTTCGCGCAGGAGCTGGTTAAGCAGTACGGTTTTCAAAGCATCAAGTACAAGAACGGCGTACTCCACCCGGATGAAGAGGTCGAAACGTTCATCGCTTTGCGCAAGGCGTTTCCGAAGCACCGCATTCGCCTCGATCCCAACGCAGTGTGGACGGTGACAACCGCGCTGGACGTCGCTCGCAAACTGCACGATTACAACATGGAGTATCTGGAGGACCCGGTGTGGGGCATGCGGGCAATGGCGCGAGTCAACGCGAAGGCACCCATGGGTCACCCTGGCTTCCAACATGTCGGTCTTCGCATCGGAGGATCTATCCCCTGCAGTGTTCGGCAACGTGCTGGATGTGGTGCTGCTCGACCCGCATTGGTACGGAGGCATTACCCGCGCCAAGGTTGCTGGGCAAATCTGCGATGCAATGGGAGTGGATTCCGGAATGCACAGTGGCGCAGAGTTCGGCATCTCGCAGGCTGCGATGATTCACCTCGCCGCGTCGAGCGCGAACATGGCGCTGGCACCGGACTCGCACTACCATCACCTGACAGACGACATTCTTGAGGGCGGCAAGATGCAGTATCGCAACGGTGCGATGCGCGTTCCTGACGGGCCGGGACTTGGCGTGTCACTGGACCGCGACAAGCTGGCGCGCTACGCAGAGCTGTCACGCAAGCAACAGATGGGCGCTTGGACAGACGATCCCCGGCAGCCAAACCGAATACTCTCGCAACCCAAGTGGTGACGGTCGCAGAAAGGAGCGGACCGATGAATCCGATGGACCTTTCCGGCAAAATCGCGATCGTGACCGGCGGCGCGATGGGAATCGGGCAGGCTACCGCTGAGAAACTCATCCTTCTGGGTGCATCGGTCGCTATCTTCGACCTCAACATCGCGAGCAGGGAGAAGCTACGGCTGCTCTCCTCTCGCAAACCGGCTCATGCGCTTTCTTCGCTTGCGATGTGAGCGACGCCGTTCAGATCAAAACGGCCGTGAGCAACGTTAAGCAACACTTCGGCGGCGTGGATATTCTCGTCAGCAATGCGGGTATACAAGACTATGGCGATGTAGTCACAACCAGCGAAGAGGCGTGGGATCGCCTCATGCACACTAACCTGCGCAGCGCTTTCCTGATGGCGAAAGCTTGCGTGCCGCACATGCTGGAACGAGGTGGCGGCGCGATCGCAATCGTTGGCTCGGTGCAGAGCATGACAGCCATAGCGAATTCGGTGGCTTACGTTACGGCCAAGCATGCCTTGCTGGGACTCACACGTTCGATTGCCCTGGACTTCGCGTCGCGCGGCATTCGCGCCAACTGTGTGTGCCCGGGAGCGGTTGACACGCCGATGCTTCGCTGGGCTGCCAACCTTGATCCGGATCCGGATCGAGTGTTGCGCGCCTGCGACCGGCTGCACGCGATGGGTCGCATGGCACAGCCGCACGAGGTGGCCGACGCGATCGCCTACCTGGTCTCGCCGATGGCTTCGTTTGTCACGGGCGCAGCACTGGTAGTTGACGGAGGACTTCTGGTACCGGCAGGAGGCATGGGTTTTCAGGACAGCGGAACGGGAGCCGCTACACACCGATGAAGCTCAGTGGAAAGGTCGCCATTGTCACCGGAGCCGCGGCGGGAATTGGCGCCGCCTCAGCCGAGTTGTTCGCGCGTGAAGGAGCGGCGGTGGTCGTCACCGACATCGACGCCGGCGGCGCTCAACGGACCGCCACGACCATCCATGAACAAGGCGGCAAAGCGGTGGCAGTGGATGGTGATGTTAGTCGATCCGCCGACGTGCAGCGAGTCATCGATCTCGCCATCGAGAGCTTTGGTCGTATCGACATCCTCTTCAACAACGCCGGGGTTGTACCTGTGGGACGTATCGATACGACCACGGAGGAACAATGGGATGCGGCTATGGCCATCAATGTGAAGAGCATTTACTTGTTCGCGCATGCGGTTATCCCACGATTCCAGCAAGCAGGGTGGCGGCGTTATTTTGAATACCGCCTCGGCTACCGCGCTGCGGGCAGTTACCGAGCGCGCCTGCTACACAGCGACGAAGGCCGCCGTCGTTGGACTCACAAAATCGATGGCTCTGGATTACGTTCGGGAGAACATCCGCGTCAATTGCCTGTGCCCAGGGACCATCGACACTCCCTCGCTTGAAAAACGGATTGCCGCCTTCGACGATCCCGTGGCAGCGCGCGAGCGATTCATCGCGCGACAGCCGATGGGCCGCTTTGGAACCTCCGAGGAGATTGCTGCGGCTGCGCTTTATCTGGTGTCATCAGAGTCTGCCTTCGTCACCGGTACCGCCTTCGCGATCGACGGTGGGTTCAGCATCTGATGCCGAACTGCACGTGCATCCCGGTGGACTGGCGTGGCGGTCGGCATGGCGCCTGAGCAACGGGCACATCGAACTGACGATACTTACAGGCGGGGGAAATTTCGCAGACTTTCGCCTTTGCGGGTCTAACATTAACCTGCTATGGACCGCGCCCTGGCCGACCATCGATGCTTACACCTTCGATGAAGGGGTACACGCTCAGCACTACGGATCGGGTCCTGCGGGGCGTCTTCTTTCCGGGTGCACGGGGCACTTTGTCGTTGCTGGTTATTTTGGAATGCCTTCCGATGGCGAAAGCGACCTGCCGTTGCACGGCGAAGCTGCGAGTGCATTGTGGACTGTGACGCACTCAAGTGCCGACAACGATTCTGCTCAACTCGCGATGGAGATTGCGCTACCAGGGGCTGGGCTTCATCTGAATCGCCAGGTGATTCTTGCTGCTGGAGCTTCAGCACTCTCGGTGACGGAACAGCTCACCAACAAAACGTCCGCGCCGGTTGACTTTCAGTGGGTGCAGCACGCGATGTTTGGTGCACCACTATTCTGCGGGGCCGCACGCGAAGCTGGCCCTGCCGGCGCAGGCTGCCATCACTTGGCCGTGTGGTTACGAAGGCCGGGAGGTGCTTGAGGACAACTCTGAATTCGCGTGGCCTATGGCGACTACCATCGACCACAAGCAAATCGACCTATCCCGGCCATTCCAACGAGAGGGTACCGGCTTCGTCGCATCTGTGCTCACGGCGGATGTGCCGGACGCCTATATCGCCATCACGAACACCGATCTCGGCATCGTTGCAGGTTATGTCTACGATCGCGAGGTCTATCCGTGGATTGCGCTGTGGGAGGAGAACCGCGCCCGAATGAACGCTCCCTGGAACGGCGATACCCAGGTCCGCGGAGTTGAGTTCGGCAACAGCCCCATGCCGCTCGGACTTGAATACGCCCGCAGCCACCCGGAACTATTCGGGACGCCAACTTACCGCACACTCGCTCCGGGTGAACGGACCGAGGCATCGTATTCGCTCTTCGCAGCTTCCACCGACCGCTCTGATATCGCCGGAATCTCGCGACAAGGTAACAGTGTGCACGTTAGCTATATCTCTGGGCAGGTTCTCTCCCTCGTGAACTCGTTGCGCCCCGAATGATCCTGGACATCACTGTAGCGGCTTGGCAATAGTGCCGACATGCCTCAATCCAGCGCCGATTCCTCATCTATCTGGGCGGCGGGGCCGGCGGCCGGCCCCATTGCTCGTAGTGCGGATGGTATGTGCAACCTGGTGTGCTCAAACACGTAGTGGACTTGGTGGAATCTATGAGCGACACCGCGTAACCCTGATTGGAAAACAAAGAACCATCCGAACCGGAGTTCCGCACAGAAAAGTAATCGCCGTATCGGGTGAACACGATTGGATTGCCGCTGCTATCGGTTTGCAGCGAGCCATCGCCTGGATTGGTGAAGGTAAACGACCCCGCATTTGATCCCGAGGCGTAGATATAGAACTTGAGGGAGACGGTGCTCGCCTCAACGTAATACACCACGAAGTCTCCTATGTAGCCGACCGTAGAAGATGGATAGTCGCTGGGACCTGCATATGCGACGGAAACTCCTATATTGCCGGACGGGTCTGTGTTCAGCGCCGGATACGAGAATGCATAAGCACTGTTCCAGATGTGATACTCGCCAACCGCATTGAGCGTATTGTCGTCGACCTGAACGATCTTCACAAAAGGCCGCGAGCGGCCGGACTGGGTGCAATCGGAACCATCAGCGCCGGCGCCCCAGCCGAACCAGACTTGGCCGTGGCCGCCGTTGGTCCCCAATACGCGCGTCACTCCGACGATGTTTCCGGCCCCGCCAAGATGGCCGGTGTCGGGCCACTGCATGCCGTCGGGAGGAAGGTTGGCATAGTCGCTGGCGCCCGTGCACCAGTTATTGATGGATGTGGTGTTGGTAGTAATGTTGCCCGAACTGTCTGGCCAGTGGAAAACTTCCATATCGCTGGCGTCGCTTCCGCCGGCCCAATATCCGCCGTCAGGACTATTCTGCGCGAGATGCGAACCGTGGGCACGGGTTTGGTCGGTCGATTCATTGGGACCGAAATATCCTAAGTTCACCGTGGAACCACCGCCAACGATGTCGGAGAGCGAGAGTCGAGTGACGATCAAACCGGCGTTCTTGCCGTTCTTGTCAGAGCCGTCGACACTTACCCAAAGGAAGTTGTTTGAAAGCGCCAGATCGGGATAGTCGAGCCCTCCGCCGGAATTGAAGAGCTGCTGGGTAAGGTCGGCATAGGTCCAGGCATTAGGATTCGATTTGACCGATTCGGGGGTAGCCCAGGCGATGCGCAGGCGGTTCGTCCCCGATGATCCCGAGCCGGAACTGTATTGCTGTAACCAGAAGATCAGGTTCTCTTTCTTGTCATAGAGTACGACCTGGTCACAGCACATACCTCCATCGCTCTGCGGGAAGATGGTAGTGGGATCGAGTTGCGTGAACGTCTGACCTCCGTCCACTGAGTAGGACATGATCGTATTGTCGGTGTCGACCACGACGTTTGCAGCCGGGGCGGCCATGGTTGACGGATCCGGCGGTGCGTTGTTGATGCCGTTATTGGAAGCTGTGTCCTGGTAGAACTTAATGCCACCGGCAGTACCTCCCGGAGGCGGCGCGTGCGATACCGGCGTGTTGCTGGGTGCGACGGTGAAAGGAGTAACACGTGGGCCCAACGGGATCGGCGGCCCAACCGTATTGGTTTCATCCACCTCGGGACGTACGCGGTGAGGAGGGCCTGGAACTCCGCTGGTTTTCTGCTTGCTAACGGAGCCCGGCATGGAAGCAAAGGGACCCGCGGCACGTGCCGTAAGTGGCAGCGGGACATCTGCAACGAAGGGCTTTAGCTGACCCCGGTCGTAATATGTCCCGGCAACCTCGAGCTTATAAATGCCAGGAACAGAGAGGCTGGCAAATGTCGTCTGTACAACGCCACGATGCAACGGAATCAGTTCGCCGAGAGCAACCGGCAGACTCGCGGGCAAGGTGCGAACGCCACCGGCAATCACGACGTTATTGACGTGGACATCGCCAGCGCCGCGATCTCCAACATTCCTGATCGGAATCGCGATTGCAACCGTGCCATCCTTCCAGATCGAGATCCCCAATTGACCGACCTCGAGTTTGGCGTTTCCCTCGGTAGAGACGGCACAGATGCTGCAGTGCATGGGGGAAAGCCAAAGGCGGGCATAATGACAGACCTTGTCCCGGAAGAAACAGCAAAAGAGAATCGCCAAGAGCAGTACAACCAATATCGCCAGAATTGCCGTCAGCCACCGCATATCCCACCCCTTTGAACTGGGCAGCGCCAGGTTTTACGTGTGGGGAAAACCAGTTGACCGGTGTAGAGTCCTCTAACTTCAGATCGAGAATGGCACACAAGCTAACATGCGCTTGTAACCCGGAGGATTCTCTTTCAATTCAAGAACGGCCACCATAGTACTACCGTTTGCCATCGCCACACCCGTGAAAACGATTTGCCACTTTGAAACTCTTCCGCCGCTCTACCAGTCGCACAAGCACGGCCTAAAATAAGGGACAGCGTTTCGAAAAGGAGCTCGGCCTCAGGCATCGCCATCTCCGGGAGGCGATGACAACGAACCGCCTGGGAATTCTTATGCCAAGATGGGATACATGGCGCCGATCGCGAACGCTGTGCTGTACTTCCGGCAACAGCCCGGAATCGCAATCCAGGTTCTTTACAGAACCGTGGCCGCAAGGGACTGCCGGCCTCACCCACAATCCGTTGCGAGAACAAAAGGAACATAGAGGTTGCACATCCCCAACATCCGACGACTCCTGGAGAGAATGGTGATGCAGCAACCGCCAAGGCAATCTTCCGTTCCACAACACCTCCCTGATCAGTCAGCAGGCGTCAAGGCCCGGCGGAGCGGCTTAGACCGGCTGGCGATATGGCTCATCGCATCTACAGTCCTCTTCCTGGTGCTGGCGGTATCAAGACTTTTCTTTCACAGGGAAAACCCCCAGTCAGCACCTGCGCCAGGAGCGCCCTTCACCGATTTCCGTTCCGAGAAGCCAGGAGTCGTGCATAAGATCACCGCGAAGGATCTGCCTGCCCCGTACGCCACGACTTCGGCACTCAATTGGCCGCGCACCGTTGATCGGCCGAGGGATGCCTGGCCTCAGGCTCCCGCTGGATTCAAAGTCGAATTGTTTGCCACCGGCCTTGACGGACCGCGCGAGATCACAACCGCGCCCAACGGCGATGTCTTCGTAGCCGAGAGTGGTGCTGGTGACATCAAGGTATTCCGCGGGATTACCGGCAATGGAGAACCGCAGCAGCCTGAGACTTTTGCCACCGGATTAGAGCAGCCCTATGGCATTGCCTTCTACCCGCCTGGACCAAACCCCCAATATGTCTATGTCGGCGATACCGAGGCTGTACTGCGCTTCGCCTATCACAATGGGGACTTCAAGGCGCAGAGCAAGCCGGAACATATCGCCGACTTGCCCTCCGGGGGCGGCCACCGGACACGCGATCTCGTTTTCTCGCAAGACGGCAAGCAGTTGTTTGTAGGGGTTGGCTCCGACTCGAACATTGATGATCCCGATACGCATCCTGACGAAAAAAACCGCGCCGACATCCTAGTCATGAGTCCTGACGGCTCGAACCTACGTGTGTACTCCTACGGAATCCGCAATGCCGGAGGCGGCCTCGCGATTAACCCCGAAAATGGCGAACTGTGGTGTTCCGCCAACGAGCGCGACGGACTCGGCGACAACCTCGTACCCGATTACATCACGCACGTGCAAGAGGGTGGCTTTTACGGATGGCCTTACTACTACATCGGGAGCAATCCGGATCCACGACTGAAGGGCAAACACCCGGAGCTCCGAGATAAAGTGATTGTGCCGGACGTGTTGCTGCAACCACACAACGCTTCTCTGGCGTTGACCTTCTATGAAGGCAGGCAGTTTCCCGCCAAATATCAGGGCGACATTTTCTCATCACAACATGGCTCCTGGAACAAGAGCGTGCGCACCGGCTACGAAGTAATCCGCGTGCCGCTCCACAAAACCGGGCACGCTAGCGGCGATTACGAAGACTTTCTCACAGGCTTTGTGCTGCCGAATGGGCAGGTTTGGGGACGCCCCGTCGGTGTGACCGTTGCGGCCGATGGATCCTTGCTCGTCACCGACGATGGTTCGAATTCGATCTGGCGGGTCAGCTACACGGGTGGGCAGCTCAAGTAGATCGTCGGCCCTCGGACCGGCCGCCGCTATAGGCATATCCGCTGGCCCTTGACCGCCAACTCTGGACGATGTAGGCTCCCTACAAGTTGTCTGTTGTTTGGCGCCTCTTCGCTTCGATGTGTCGTGAATTCTATTTCGCGACGGTGAATGGAGGCTGCCGATGGATTCTCTTCCCAGTGTCAACAGCTCATATTTTTGGATGGCTCTACTTTACCTGACCGTGATGGCCGCCGCGCTGTCGTTGACCGCCGGCGCTATGTTGGCGTGGCGACGCAGGCCCATTAAGAAAGACGAGCTCCAGCGCTACAAACTGCACGAGAGGCTGGCGCAGATGTCGGTCGCCGCCCAGCCGGAGCCCAAAAAGTTAGTGTAAGTTAGTGCGCCACCCTCAGCATCGGCCCTCACGGTTAACGAGCCTTCAGTGGCGTCCCGGCTGATGTCGCTGCTTCCATTCCCCTCCGCACCTTTGCTGGCCTTCCGACAAGCACTAAAGCGCAGGCATCTGCCCTTCGTTCCTGGTTCGAAAGCTGGGTATTGATCCTCACCGTCCGTGGTCTAGACAAGGCACTTGGGCCCACCTACCCTTCTCTTAATCAACAAATACACACGAAACGCCACCTCGTGAATCGATGGGAGACTCGCAATGAACTGGTCGATGGGTTCGGATGGTACTCAGCTTTGGGTTGTTCTGTTGTGTACGGTGGTCGCATTTGCGGTCGCGACCGGAATGTATTTTCTCTTCACTTGGAAAAAGCGGGGGGTTGACACAGAGCCGCTTCCGCAATGCAATCTGCAGGAACGGCTGACGCAGATCGCGCAAAGCTCAATGCTTCAAGCCAAGAAATCAGCGTAGTCACCGAAGGTGGGACCTGCTCAGTTAAGGCCGGCAGACCTTCTGCCCAGGTTCCCACCAAGCAGTCATCTTTCGTCCCGCCAGCTAAGCTCTGCAAATTTCAGATCGCTGACAGCTCACTCACGCTATGGCTCCATGTAGCGCCGGCCGAATCGTTTGCCGGCGGACTATTGCGTCAGCCGCAGTAGGATCTTGGCGGCGATGATCTGGAAAGCAGTCGTCAGCTCTTGAGTGCACTTTGCCTGATTAGACGGACAGTCAGGGGCAAAAAGTAGCGCCCCCGGCACCTGGCTGGAGGTGTAGACGCCTGGGTTACTTGAACAAGAGTAATTTCCGGCGATTGGATCATTCGCCATCGTCGCGAGAAGCGCTTCCGTACAACCATCGCTTGTGATGTCGGATCCTAATCCGATCACGTAGATATACGTGGGCACAGGCGATTCCGGTCGTATCACGTTAGCGGTATACCTGGCACGGTAATTCGCGTCGGCAGTAATATTCGCGCGACTGAACGCTACGTTTGTTCCGGTCTTCTGAGAGCGAAAGTTTGTTACACCCGTACAAGTCTTTGCAGCGTTGAAGGGAACGCTCTGGTGGCAATAGTAGTGATTGCCCGATCCGGCTGCACAACCTGTGCCGTTCGTGCCCACTACCGGAGTGGAACTGTCCCCGTAGATCCAACTCAGGTCACCCGTCTCATAAATATCTTTCGTTGGATCCATGAAATCGTAGAGGGGATCACTGGATGCGTCGTACCCTCCAAAGTTGTAAACCGTCTGTCCGAGGCCATTCCCACAATTAAAGGTATCTTGCACCGTGTTCATTAGGCCGTCAGTGAAATACACAATAACTTTGGTTTCAGGCTGCCCAGCCGGCAAGGTAACGCTTTTGTTCTGGTCGTCTGCCAAATTCAACGGCGGACCATGAACCGAGTCATAGGTGTTGGTTCCAGCGCCTGTACCGAACGTGGCGCCGTCGAAGACGAGCGCGGCCACAGCGTTGTCGATCGGTGTCGCGAAATTCGTAGTCATGGCAACATCGACCCGGGCATTACCGGAATAGCTAACCATGGAAATATGGTCGGTCCCATTGAGGAAGTCCGCGATGAACGGTGGAACTGCTGCTTTGAGTGCTGCAGCACCTTGATTGAGGTTCATCGAGCCTGAGCGGTCCAGCACCAGCGTCATTACCAAGTTACTACGCGTCGCCTGGCCGTTAGCCCCAATCGTCCACTGCGCCCATCGCGGCAAATATGCCATGAACGTAGTGTTAACGAGCGCGGTCGCATGCAGCGTCACGCTGAGATCCGTGCCCACGCACGATACGTTTGCAGGACACCAGGTCCAAGCCAGAGTTGGCGCGGAACTCCCATAGTTCGCCTGGAACATGTCTGTTCGCAAGTTGTTGGGCAGTTGGAATGCCCTGCGAATAGTTCTTCGCTCCCGTCAGCACCGCAGCATCCACAGCGTTGGAAAGCCGGGCTTTCGATTGGTAGATGATTCCCATGTCAATCGCAAAGGCGGCAAACAATATCAGGGTCGGTACTCCGAATGCGAGCCAGAGAATGACCTGACCATCTTCTTTACGCAAGAACTTGCGGTGGAATATGCTTCGCATACGTTGCCTTTCTCAGTAGTACGCGGCGCTATACAGCTGTGACGGCAATAAGCTGTTGTTGTGCAGGAAATAGCCTATTGGCGTTATGGGCGTAAAGTTGTAGAAAACTTCGGTGATATATACGGTTTGGTTAGGACTATTCTGCAATACCAACTTGTACCTGGGCCGGGATAGTGGCGGTTCCACAGCCGGAGGTTGGCGGGGCGCAGCCGATCTTGCTGGTTGAGAGATTGCAGGGGACAGACTTTGCCTGGTCTACGACCCTATAAAGTCGTACCTGATGGACTGTTCACTGATGTCGCGATGACACAACCATTACTGAGCATGTTGATGTCGGAACCGGCGTATTGCATGATGGTTCCCACAGTCGCAGCAAGGGTATTACCGCGAGACGCGGTGCTCGATCCCTCGCCGGCTAAGTTCGTTATGACCTCATAGTCGTAGATCGCACGACTGAAGTCGACGATACCCAGCACGAACACCAGTAACATTGGCATCACAAGGGCGAATTCCAACAATGCTTGCCCCGAAGCATTTCGGCGTAATTGTTTCACGAACTCCTCCTTAGCTGGGAGGTGCAAATGGCTCATTCTTAAAAATGGAACTGACACTGAAGGTGTAATGGCCCCCAGGAAACATTGTGGGGATGAATCTCGTCACCACGAATGGATTCCACGTGTATTGTGCGGTTACTTGCACGACATCCCCGGGACCACCGGCGTTATTACCACCGCCGCCGGCATAACCAGGACAGGCTCCGGAGACACACGTTACGGTAACTGTCGGGTTGAGAAAGAATGAGAAGTCCGAGACCGTTTGCAAGATGATCGGCAGACGGTTTCCATTCTGTGAGCCTTTATTGAAACAGTTTCCACCCGAGCCACAGTTTCCAGTAATGGCATATCGCCCCGCCTGCCGCACGGCATTTTGCATCGTGAGTTTCGCGAAAAAGAAAAATCCGAAATCCACCACCGCGAAGAACAGCAGGAAGAACACGGAAGCCGTTATCGCGAACTCGAGCATGCTCTGGCCCGATTCACTTGACCTGCACAGCCGGAGAGCTTTGCGCCTTAGCTTGAACATACAATGCTCCTTGACTTCGATGGCCCCGGGAAAATGCGAGAACCCCAAACGCTATGATCGCCGCGAATAGCACCTAAGAAGGGGATCGATGCTGCTGCGATCAAGGCCAAACATTTCTGTGTGACACGACATTCCTAGAAATCTATAGGAATGCCATCCCGCAACGATTTGCGGACCTCGTCAAGCGACACGTCCGCTCATGCGAGATCGCTCCGTCGCGTGCACCTCATGGAGGTTAGCTCACAGACAACTGGTCGCCCACAGCCGTTGAGGTCTTGGCTATGGTACCGACAGGTAATTCTATCACACAACGGGCCTTCCAGTAAACACCCGTCATCCGAAACGGCACCATATCCGGCCGCACGTGAACGACTCGCCACTGGCGATCGACAAAAATCACGTCGATCGGAAACCGCATCGCAACGGTATGGATCGCCTGCGATGGAAAAATGAGCAGACCCGCACCTGGCTCGAGACACCGATCGCGCAGTAAGCCTACAATGCGACTGAGACTCGTTTCCGCAACTCTGATCCGCTCACCCAATACGGTATCTTTCGTCTGATTCCGTACGGCGACGTTCTGGCTCGCCATGCTACCTCTTGGACATTGGCTTTGACGAGGACATACGTTTCCGCCTCGCAATGATCACTCCCAGGATAATCACAGCGAGCACACCAGCCACCACCCGAACCATCGTTACGGTATCCATAGTTTTGTTTCTCCCTTGTAATTGTCTAACTACCTTCAAGAGCCTTGAGTACAGTTAGTATCCCAGGGCCGAGTAACACGATAAAGAGCGCCGGGAATATGAACAGAGCCAGCGGAAAAATCAGCTTCACCGTCGTCTTCGCCGCCTGTTCTTCCGCCATCAACAATCGCTTGGTACGCAATGCATCCGCGAAATTACTGAGTGAACGAGCAACGGGCGTTCCCAGCTTTTCCGTTTGCACCAGCATCGCCACGAACTGCCGAACCGTATCAAGATCGACCCGATCCGCCATACTGCGCCAGGCATCCAGGCGGGGTTTGCCAGCGCGCTGTTCATAACCAATGGTGAGTAATTCCTCGCTAAGCTCCGGATACACAGGTTCTATTTCTCTGGCGATTCTCATCGTGGCCTGGTCAATGCCCAAGCCTGCTTCCATGCAAATGACCAGAAGATCCAGAGCATCGGGAAGCGCTTTATTAATCTTCGTCTTTCGCTTACCGATGCGATAGAACAGAAACATGTCCGGGGTAAAGAAACCAGCGACTCCCAACAGGAGCGCCGCAAAGAGGAAGTTGTCGCTGCCGGCAAAGGTCGCAAGCAGAACCCCGACAATCGGTGCAAGCAGTTTGCAACTGAGAAATGTGTCTGTGTCTTCGGGCTTACGAAAGCCAGCGAGGCCGAGGCGATAGGAAAGCTGGTCGTCCCGGGAACGCAACCAATCGCGGAAAGGCGCTAACGGTCGAGTAATTACCGAGAAAGCATCCTGCACCCGGAACTCGTCCAAGAAGCTCGCGTCCTGTCCCTGGACCTGACCAGACCTTAGCTCGGCCAGCCGCAGCTCTGAAGGCGAGCGCTCTCCCACCGCCATAAAGATAATAAGCGCGATTGCAGCGAAGACGGCCACGGCGAGGCATACGGCCATGAAGAAGACGTTCATATCAGTACTTCACCTGAAGGATCTTTCGAATGATGAGAGCGCCAAAGGTGATGCTGATCAGGGTACCGTACACCAATTTGTGACCAGTCTCCGTGTCAAACAGCGGAGCCGTGTACCCAGGCTTTATCAGATTCAAGAGCACAAAAGCTACGAACGGCATGGCGACCAATACTGCCCCTGTCATTCGGCCTTGCGCAGTGTGTACCCGCACTTTCTGCTGCAAGGTGATTCTCGATCGCAACACGGCCGCCGTTTTATCCAGCAGCTCGGCCAGGTTTCCACCGGTCTCTCGTTGCACCAGAATTGCAGAAATCAGAAAATTCAGATCCTGCAAGGGAAACCGACGGAACATGTTATGCATGGCTTCGCGAAATGGAAGGCCATAACCCATTTCGTCGGCACAGTGGTGAAATTCCGGTCCCAGCGGGTCGCCGATCTCTTCACCAACTGTTACTAGTGCACTCGGCAGCGAATGTCCAGCGCGAAGCGAGCGGGAAATCAGGTCGATTGCATCGGGAAGCAGTTCGTTGAAACGCCGAAAACGTTTCGAACGCTGGTAAGCGATCCAGCAAAGCGGAGCCACCCCCAAGATCAATCCGGGAATCCAACCTACGAATCCGTAGGGGATCCACCAGTTTCCGACGATCGCACCGAAGAGCATGAAGCAGGCCGAGAAGAAGAAGAAACGGCCAACCGTCCAGCCGACCTTCGCCTGCTCGAGCATCAACTGGAGCTGTAAAGCAACTTTGTTACCGCGGAGATATTGATCTACCCAACTGATTCGGCTGAAGGTAACGTGCTTTACAATTTCGGTCTGATCATCCTCACCCTGCATCACGGGACGATCTAGTCCGCTAAGCCGTTCCTGAATCTTCTTTTCGGCCTCAGAAGGTTCTGTGAAATAGGCCAAGGTAGCGAAGATCGCGACCAACAAAATGAAGAACACGCTGATCATCGACATAAGTTCAACCTTGAGTCCTATATCTCAAAAGAGTGTTCGAAAACATTCGGGGGTAGGACGATTCCAGCCTTTTTCAGTCTGTCAGCAAACTTAGGCGAAACGCCGGTCGCTTTAAATCGTCCAAACACACGCCCATTGACATCAATTCCTTGTTTCTCAAAAATGAATATGTCCTGCATGGCAACAACGTCGCCGGTCATACCGGTGATCTCAGTCACGTAGGTTATGCGGCGGGTTCCGTCACTCATGCGGGCGATCTGGATTACCAGCGCAATGGCAGAGGCAATCTGCTGCCGAAGGGCCTTCTCAGGCAGATTCAAATTGGACATCAGAGCCATGGTTTCCAAACGCGCGACGGCATCCCTTGGAGTATTAGCGTGAATTGTGGTCATGGACCCGTCGTGACCGGTGTTCATGGCCTGCAACATGTCGAGGGCTTCTTCGCCACGCACCTCGCCGACGATGATTCGATCGGGGCGCATACGCAACGCGTTAATGACCAACTCGCGCTGCCGCACAGCTCCCTTACCCTCAACGTTGGGAGGACGGCATTCCAGTCGCACGACGTGTTGCTGCTGTAGCTGAAGCTCGGCGGAATCTTCGATCGTAACGATGCGTTCTGTTTCGCCGACATATCCGCTCAGGACGTTCAAGAGTGTCGTCTTGCCTGCGCCCGTTCCACCGGAAATGAGGATATTGAGTTTTGCGCGTACGGCGGCTTTCAAGGCGTCGAAAATTGGAGGCGTGACCGTGCGGTTGGCAATCAACTGATCGGTTCCGATCGGAATCTTGCCAAAGCGGCGGATTGACAGAATTGGACCATCCACAGCCAGAGGCGGAATGATGACGTTCACACGTGACCCATCGGCCAGTCGGGCATCGCACATGGGCGAAGACTCATCAACACGCCTTCCGACCTGTGAAACGATTTTGTCGATGATGTGACGCAGGTGAGCGTCATCTTTGAAGGCAACGTTGGTCAGTTCCAGCACGCCCGCGCGTTCGACATAGACCTGTTTGGCGGTGTTGACGAGAATGTCATTGATCGTCGGATCCTGCAGCAAGGGCTCCAGCGGCCCCAACCCGAAGACTTCGTGTAGCACCTCCCGCGAAAGTCGATCTTTCTCTGCCGTACTAAGCGGGGTTTCCAGCTTGAGGATGAGGACTTGAATGACCTCGCGGAGTTGCGCGCGAGCCTTAACATCCTCCAACGATGTCAGCCGCTCCAAGTCAATCTGCCCGAGCAACTCGCGGTGAATCGCCGTTTTCAGGTCTTGGTAGGCTCTGGCGGACACGCCAATGCTGCGCGTGGTGGTTGTCCACGTGCCACTACCGATACGCATATCCGGGCCGAAGGTCTTCGTGTTCGCCATTTAACTCTTCCTTAGTTAGCCTCCAAACAGGCTGAACAACTTTCGCGATCCACCATTTTCACTTGCCGTCGGCGCGCCCGGCTCATCCCCAACAAGGCGATCAGACCAAGCGTCGAAGGCCGTCGGGAGCTCCGACTTGCGTGCTCGATCAATTGGAATGCCGGCGTTGATCGCGGTGACAATCTGGGCATAGTTATTGGGCACCCGTACAGCAATCGGCCGCCGCAACGATGCTTCTATCTCACGATCATCCAACGTGCTCCTTCTGGAGTACCGGTTGAGGATGATGTCGATACTGTCGCCAGGATAGTGCAAACCGGTCAGGTACTCGATCGCGCGAATCGCATTGTGGATGGCCGGCAATTCGGGGGTAATGATGATACCCAGTCGATCCGACTGACGAATGGCAGCGCAAGTATCTTCGCTGAGTCCCGGGGGAGAGTCGACTACTACGAATTGGTAGCTCTCGGCCAGAAACGCGAGGGTGTGCTGAATTGCATCCGGAGAGGTAACGTCAAAACCTTGAATCGCTTGCGGGGCATCCAGCACATGGAGACCGCTAGGATGCTGTAACAAGAATCCTTGCAGAAGTTCGGCATCGAGTCGGTCCATATTGTGAACTAACTCGTAGAAACTATACTGGTGCCGGCCTAGTCCCAGACACAAGGAAACTTCCCCTAGAGCGGGATGTTGATCCACCAGCAACACCCGCTGGTGATGCCTCTGAACCAAACTCATTGCTAGATGCACTGCCAATGAGGTGACACCAGCTCCCCCTTTGGCGCCCATCAGGGTGAGCACCTTACCTTTTTGTCCTGCGACCTTGCCGGGGCGATTCGTTTGGATTTGCGCCAAGGCCTCCACAACTTGATCAGAATGAAAAGGCTTAGTGAGAAACTCCGAACACCCAGCTCGCATGGCAGCGATAATCTGATCTGGGCGAGAATCGCTCGAAGCCGCAAAGAGGCTCACACTGGCATCACACTCCTCACGGAGTTTTCGTGTGACGCGAGCGCTATCCTCGCCATCATCGAAATCTATGACGCAAATGCGGTGCTGGAACTGGTCCAGGAGCCTCTTAACTTCACGAGGACTAATATGACGATCCACGTTGTCGACGACATGGGCCCCTGGAGTCTGCGTAACTAACTTCTCGAGACTTTCCCGCGAGACGGGGTCCAAATCGATGCAAAGGATCCCCATGAGCCGCTCCGAACTACGCGAGCCGCGAATGATCGTCTCATGACCTGTAGTACTCATTTGACCGCCTCTGGAGTTGGGTATGCAAGTGGCAAACCCTTCTGAAACTTATCGAGATCAAGACTCTTGGATGGGAACGTCACCTGCGGTTCCGGCGGTACCGTCTGGCCGCCCACCGGATCGACAATGACAGGTGTGACGAGCACCAAGAGCTCGGTATTCTGAAGGTTAACGTTTCTCGACTTGAAAAGCTCGCCTAAAATTGGTATGTCTCCGATTCCCGGGATCTTGCTTAGTTGGACTGTGGTACGGCGATCTAGCAGCCCGGCGATACCAAAGCTCTGGCCGTCTTTAAGCTCGATCGAGGTTTCTGCTCGTCGAGTTTGAATGGCCGGCATGACGAATCCGGAAATGATGATCGCATTGCTGTAGTCAAGGGAGCTGACCTCCGGAGCCACCTTAAGACGGATCGTGCCGTCGTCCCCGATGATGCCCGTAAACTCCAGTTTCACGCCATAAGGCTGAAACTGGATCGTGATGGCCGGGACGCTTCCGGCGGTACCACCCTGCACAACCGGGTAAGGAAACAGACCTCCTGCCAGGAAATGGGCCGTCTCTCCGCTCAGTGCCATCAGATTGGGTTCAGCCAGAATCTGCAACACATTTTTCTCTTGTAGCGCCTTAATCGTCGCTCCCAGATTGATGTCGGGACGGAAGATGAAGATATTCAAGAGGTCCGACAAAGTGAAGTTGGTTGAGGTTCCGCCGGTGCCGCTGGTAATACCTTGTGTGGCAAGCGGCCCAAATTGCTGAGTTCCGATCGTACCGATCGTATTTGTCGCGCCTGTGCTGAAGAGGTTGAAGCCCCATTGAGTGAGCTTTTGCCGGTCAGCTTCCGCGAAGCGAACCTTCAGCATCACCTGCTTCTGGCGCGGAGGAGCCGCGAGACTCAATCCGTTGACAACGTCTTTAGAAAAGTTGCCCGCCATCTTTATCATCTGATCGGCAACGTCCTTCGTGACCACCGTGCCGACCAGTATGACCTTTGTACCTTCTGCCTGCACGTCCACGTTGCTGTGGGGAAACGACTGATCCAGGCTGTTACGCAATCCCGTCACATCCAGATCAGCGTATACGTCCAAGCTTCGATTTTTTCCGCTCTCATCCCATAGCATCAGGCTGCTGCTGCCCGCTTCTTTAGCCGTGATGACCAATTCTTCGGGGGAAGTGACAACCGACTCGATTACTGCGGGATTGCCAGTCAGGATACGTTTCACCCGGCTGGGTGTGTGAATCAACAAAGAATGTCCAACGACGATGTGGACGCTTTGTTGATTCTGATCACTCGGTGAGGCAGCCTGAGGTGGTGCCGCGGCGGGCTGCGCCTGGTTGGGCGCGTCGGATGCCGACGGTTGCTGGGCTGTGGCGGTCAACGCACAGAGACAAAAAAACATCCCCGCGATGAGCGTGAAGGTTACACCATACGACGACAAACTGTTCTTCGTGTTCCGTCTCGTTGGTCCCATGGCAGGCTCCATTTCACACTATTCAGTTTAGAATTTCACCGTATTCTTTTTGGTTCCGTCATACGTCTCAATTTCGTAAATGTTTCTAGGCTGAGGGGCCACAGGCGCCTTCCTCACCTTCACCGGAATTGAAGCCGGTGCTGCAGTAATAAGATCCTTCAGCTGAGCTGGGGCCTGCTGCGCTTGCGCTTGATCATCGCCGTTGCGCATGACGAACTGCACAGTTCCCTGGTTCGCCGCCAATACCAGTTTTTCGGAATCCTCCGGACTTAGCAGCATGGTTACTTGCCGCACCTTTTCCGGCTTTCCAGACGGATCGGGCTGGAGTCGTTCACCGGTACTCAGCACCTCGACATTTTGCAGAACAGTCGCAGTGACTTGTTCATCATTTCTGCCAGTTTGGGGCTTGAACGATACCAGAACATCGACGTGACAGCCTGGGTACAGGAACCCGGATACGTTCGCCACATCATTGGTTTCAACCGCGACGGCGCGCATACCATTTGGAATCTTTCCTGCCAAACCAACGGAACCAGGAGCCGCCAACAGTGCCTCTCGAATCGGCTCCTTTGCGGCTACTGGAAACATGACCATTCGACCTATGGCGTCCGACGTTTTGGTCATTGCGCCTTCAATTGGAAAATTGATCGGCCAATCAACGAGTGCCACAGCATCAGCGGTAATGGTGGCGCCTGGATCCAACGGCTTGATTGCAGCAACGATCTTGACTGGCTGCGAAGTTAACGCGTACTGCCGCTTAATGCGGTTGTATAGGAAATAGGACACGACGATGGAGATCACCAACGCCATGACCAGAGCTAGACCAAGACGACGCTGCTTCGTAACTCACCTCCACCACATCGCCAGAAACGTGTAGAGCATTCCTAGCGCGATTGCCAATCCGTACGGCATGCGTAATGTTGCCGGATTATCGAGATTCAAATCAGGGTGGGCCTGCAGCCCTGCCCAAGCGTGAAATCGCAGTACCGAGCCGACATTCCTGAGGGTAGATCCAACGCGCCGGCGGTAAATAGCGTATGCGATGGCCAACACCCCTCCGAAAATCGCCGTTGCCAACAGGACTCCAACTGCCTGGTGCGGTCCAACCCACGCTCCGAGAGCTGCCATCAGCTTCACGTCGCCCGCTCCCATCGCCTTTACCGCATAGAAGAAAAGCATGATTCCGCCGGCCAACAGACATCCCGCCGCTCCCGTAGCCAGTCCCTTCCAACCAAAGAGCACACTGCGCACTACCAGACCGAGCACGATGCCCGGATAGGTGAGGCGGTTCGGTATTCGATGTTGTTGTACGTCGATGATCGCGGCTGCGACAGCGAGACAAAGAGCTGCGAGAAGGAGAAAGGATTCGCGATTCATGACGCAATACTTACTTACTTCTAAAAGTTACGGAAGCAAGCTACGAGGTTTACGATCAACTCGTAGCAACACGCCCGGCCAAGCGCGCCTTCTAATGCATTTTTGCGTGCGGACCGCTTGCGACTCTCCGCAGTTGCTCCGCCTACATAGCCTGCTTCCACAGGCCCGACTACTGTTTAGGTCAGTTGACTCGAGATCTTCGTAAATTCAGCGTTGATCGAAGAAGCTAACGTGCCCATGCCGGCAATAGCGCCCAGAGCAATCAGCAGTCCGATTAACGCGTACTCGATCAGGTCCTGACCCGACTCGTTCCGATGCAGGTTCTTCAACAGTTTGAGCATTCCAGGCTCCTTTCAGTTGCGCAGTTTGTGGAATCCACAAACCATGCCCTTTCCACAGAACCGTCAGGATGCCCGGAGCCTCAAACTAGCTGAGTTTGCCCGCGATCTTGGTGAACTCAGCGTTGATCGAAGAAGCCAACGTGCTCATGCCGGCGATGGCGCCCAGAGCAATCAGCAGTCCGATCAAAGCGTATTCGATCAGGTCCTGGCCTGATTCTTCCTTGTGAAGGTTCTTCAACATGTTCATCATGTTCAACACTCCTTTTTCTAAAGTTCCGATCGATTCTGTCCGCAAATACAAGTCCCCCCTTGCGCGCGCACACGTATAGCACCTAGCGCACAGGGGAGGGAGAATACTGGGACAGTGCGCATACTGTAGCAATGGTCTATCTCCGTGGCAAGGAAAAAATGTAGAAAATTCCAAATTGGGAAGTCTCTATGGGAACCATTACCGCACATCGAATGGTTACTAAAGTTGTACGCACGCCCATAACTACATGTCCTTACATTCACGCCCCGACAACCTACTAGGCACCTTTGGCAGTCTTGATCGTCGGCTGGATAACACTTATGCGTTATTAGAAAGGCACCTCGGACGAGCCCCACAATGTCCCTGTCACAGGGTGTACGTAGCACACCAGCTCGCGTCCGTCGCAAGGCCAAAGCCTTACCGATGGTTGGCCGCATTCTATCCGTTGTACGTCCAGCAGTTGGCAGAAATTGGAGATCTGGCGGCATTTTCGCAACGCCCAAAACCTCATTCAGCAGCCACTCGTTTTTCGTTCTTCGACACTTATTCGTTCACTGCTACGTGGGTATCTTGCATCAATTTTTATTTTTTATTGTCATCGGGAGCTTTTCTCTTCTTCGCCTGCGGGATTATAGATTACGGTCGTCTCTGAGGTTTGTGTACGCCTCGCTTTGATATCCGGCTCTACTTCACTTCGTCGCAACCCATCGGCGCGCCGCGGCGTGCTGTGGCCCATCTGTAACTCCGGTGTGCGTATCCATTACGCATGGCTCAGATTTTGCTTTACCCGGATTGGATCACAATGGAATACTTCCCCGTTGTGAACACAGAATGCAAAAGGCCGATGTGGCAGGAATATGCAGCTTTACTCACTTTCATTGCCACACTTTCGATTGTTCTCGGACTTTTGGTTCCTCTCAGCCAAGCCAGCAAACGCGATTTCGTCTTCTATTGGATGGCGGGCCATTTACTGACACATGGGTTGGACCCCTACAGTGAGCAACCGAGTGCCCGCTGCCCAGGTTTCGGCCGAACACTCCGGACAGGCGGTGATCTTCTACAACGCTCCTAATGCTCTTTGGCTCTTAGTTCCCTTGGGGTTCATGAATGAGCGCGTGGCTAACATCTTCTGGATTTTCACTGTAGTCACGACCGTAGTAATATCCATCCGGCTCATCGGCGCCCTTAATCCGGAACCAGACGACTCGGGCCTCTACATCGCCGCCTACGGCTTTGCTCCCGTGCTGTTATGTATCACCGCCGGCCAGATGTCCTGCTTTATGTTGCTCGCAATGGTACTGTTCCTGTGGCTCTATAAGCGGCAGCCTTTTTGGGCCGGCATGGCCCTGGCCGTATGCATGGTGAAGCCCCACGTGCTGGTGCCTTTTGGGATTGCCCTTGGACTCTGGATTATTCAAGAGCGAAAATATTCGATTCTCTGTGGGTTTACTCGTTGGCTGCGCTGGATCGAGCGCCGCGCCGCTGCTTTTCCGTCGCTCCATTTGGCATGATTATTTCTTGATGATGTTGGGCGGGCATATTGAACAGCAGTTCTGGCCGACTCCGTCAATGTTGCTCCGCCTTGCTATCCACCCGTCGTCGGTATGGCTGCAGTCCGTCCCCGTATCGATAGCTGCAATTTGGGCCGTTTGGTACTACCTGAAACATCAGCCGAAATTGGGCTTGGGATGGCGCCGACGGCTACTTGCTGTGCTTAGTGTCCCTTTTTGTAGCTCCCCGCGCATGGGTCACTGACGAAGTGCTGGCCCTTCCTGCGTTGCTGTTCCTGCTCTACAGCGGGAGGCTCGTTGGGTTTTCGCAATGGGCTCTCGGTGCTGCGACGTCGGTGGCCCTTATCGAAATGTTTGTCGGGGTGCCCATTACTTCGCCAGGGTATGTCTGGACGACTGCGGCATGGCTCGCTTGTTATCTACTGGCAAGTCACCCTCAGAAGCACAGCTGCTTTAGCGCTTGAGGCCCCAGCTTCCTAATTGACAGTGGCCGATCGCGATCTGACACTCGCTCAGCCGTGCGTGGATTCAGCGGAATGCACGCGCCACGGATTTTCCCCCGCGAAGGCGCGACGGTGAACGCTGACTGGGTTAGCTCTCCGATATGCTCATCACTGCATACGCTGCGATCCCTGGCAGACTTACACGACTTTATGTTCAGCCGTCTGCGACACGGCTCAGGTGGGTTTTGCCAAGAGCGCTTGCAAAACTGTGAAGTATCATGGCGCAGAGTACCGACAAAGGGGGTCCGGCAGTTCATGAGGAACAAAGAGACCAGGCCAGCCACCGCTTTATCAGCCCCCGAACACACAGATCCGCCAAAAATGAGCGGCGGAACTAACTTGGCGGCCAAGTCTTTTTCGTTCCCGGTCATGTGCATGTTCTTGCTGGCCGCGGTGATTTTATCCCACGCGCCGCGCGGGATTGGGACTTGGCGAACCGGACATCTGGTGGCGTCTCCGCAGCGCCACCGATGTTCTGCAATATCACTCCCTGTCCCGTGTAGACACGTACTCCTTCACCGCAGCCGGTTCGTCGTGGACCAATTTCGAGTGGTTATCGGACGTGGTATTTCTCCTCGCGTTCAAAGCCATGGGCTTAAGGGGCATGCTCATGGTTTATTCCGCAGCCATGATTGCAATTTTTGCGGGTGTTTACTATCGATCATGCCGAGCGGGTGCCGATTGCAAAGACGCCGCCATCGCTACGTTGGGCGGAATTTGTCTTGCGGCTGTGTCACTCGCTCCCCGTCCACTGCTGTTCGGATGGGTTTGCTTGACCGGAGTGCTGCTGATACTGGATCACTTTCGGGAAACGGGAAAGGGGCTTTGGCTGCTGCCTCCACTATTCCTCGTCTGGATCAACCTGCATGGATCGTGGATTTACGGAATGGCGAGTTCTGGTGGTGACGATCGGTTCGGGGCTTGTTCAAGGGGACTGGGGAGTGGTCACGGCAAGGCGCTGGACTTCGGCAGAGCTAAAGAAGTTAGTTCTCACATTAGCCGCCTCGGTTGCCGCGCTCTTTGTAAATCCCTTCGGCTACAAATTGGTGTTGTTCCCATTGGCGTTCTTCCGGATGCAGTCATTCATGCAATACGTTGAATACTGGCGGCCGGTGGACTTCAGCAGCTGGACCGGCAAGGTGGCAATGGGTCTGATATTCGCGGTGCTCGCGGCGGCCTTATTCTCACGGCGGCGCTGGCGACTCGATGAAGTGTTGCTGATTGCGTTCGCTCTCTGGTCTGGCTTGTCGCATGTCCGTTTCCTGGACTTCACCGCGGTTATCTGCGTGCCAATTCTCGCGTCCCGCCTCGCATTATTCCCGCCCTATCAACCTGAGCTCGACAAGCCGTGGCTCAACGCTGCGATCATTGCTGCCGTAATTGCATCCATCGTCTTCCTCTTTCCGTCTGAGATGCAACTTCAACAGAGGGTGAACGACGAATATCCTGCTGCAGCGCTGGTCTACATGCAGCAACATCGCATAAACGGAAGAATTTTCAGTCCCGCCGAATTCGGTGGCTTTATCGAGTGGACTGCGCCCGAATTCAAGTCGTTCGCGGATGGACGCGCTGTGTTTGTTGAAAAGGGTATCTTTGACGACTGCTTCAGCGCGCTGACCGTCAGAGAACCCTATAAAGTTTTGGACAAATACCAAATCGACTATGTTTTGCTAGAGCGGACCTGGCCTCTGACATACTTATTGGGGCATTCCCCTGGGTGGCGAATGATTTACGCGAACAATGTTGCGGCCTTGTTCGAGCGTGTTCCTGCTACTCAGGGCACCGCGTTATCAATTAAACCGCAGCCGAATTGAAGCTGAAGGCCGCACAGCTAGGCCTTCTCCCGCCGCCAGACTCCCACGATCGACTTTCCGACCGACCCCAAGAAGCATGCGTCGAGGACGCGAGAAATCGGGATTATCCGCCGATCCCAAAAACGAAGTTGCGCCTTGGTCGGCATCGATTGCCGCAGTAAGTACCGATTTGCAAGCGAGAGCACAAGACCAGCAGAATCCAAGTACCACATTCTCTCTGGGCGGAGGTTGGCCGGAGAAATATCCCGGAGCATCGAACGATTATAGCGTCGAAAATGTCCAATCGCGGCATCGAACGGGGTGAACAGGCCTTGATGAGCGGGTGACAAGACGATCAGTCGACCGCCGGGTCTAAGAAGAAGGGCCGCATTGGTCAGTTCCGTTCGGTCGTCCTGTATATGTTCCAGAACATCGATGTAGATGATGGTGTCAAAGCGCCGGTCCTCTAGGATTTCTAGCGTGCCGCACACGATTTCGCATTCATCGCCAGTGTTTGTCCGCGCCACGTTCTGGGTCAGCTGTTCTAAAAGGTATGGATCGGGCTCGAGACAGACCCAGTGTCGCTTGCCGCCTCGATTCAGATATGGCGTGTTAGCGCCTATCCCCGCGCCCACCTCAAGGACATCCCCAAGGATAAAAGGCCGGACCTTGCTGGACCAATACGACTTCCAGTTGTGGACGACAGCGAAGAGCTCTAATTCCGACCCTACGTAGCTAAACTGGCTCATGAGAATAGATGTCTACAACCTCTTCCACGAACAATGAGTAATCGCGGAGCGGCACGAAGCCGAGGTTCGTTCTGCTGGAAAGGACAAAAAACGTGAAGCTGGCTGCAATTGTGATGAACTGAATCATGATTATGGCGAGGGCGCCAGTCGCATACGTGGCCCGAACCCGGCATGGCCAGATCGGTGAAGAGCCGAACGATCAGTGACTAGAACGATTCCTAGGCCGGCCAAGATTGAGCCCGTTAACGACCCGATCAGAAGACGCACCCCCACTATGTCTCCGAAGACCGATATTGCACTGAGACCATGGGAGATCAGATCGACAAAGTTCATTCTGGATTTGCCGGCAATCCGAGTCCCGCGGGGGATCGGAATCATCGTGTAAGGAAGCTTAGACCGAAAAACGGCAGCAGCGTAGTGATTCCAAAGTTCGGACATTGCGACCAGAGTACTTAGATATTCCGACGGCAAAATACTGAAGTTCCCAACTCGGACGCTGATGCCCGTGAGCACTTTGTGCAATAGGCGATAGCAGTGATAAAAGACACGAAATGCAAGCGATTCCGACCGCCGGCTTCGTTCGGCAAATATGGCCTTAGCTCCTTGAGCGGCCGAAAAGGCACTAAGTAGATCAACTGCGCCCACCGGTGTGTCCTCTCCGTCTGAATCCATCACCAGGACTGCGTCGCAGCTAAGCGTTTCTTGAATGTATGCAATGCCGACCGCGATCGCTCTCTGGTGCCCAAGGTTGCGTCGCAAACGTAAGATGCGTATTGCTTGTATCGCCAAAAAGTGGTCCTGAAAATCACCGGCGTCGTGCCGATGGACGGAACCGTCATCGATCATCACAATGTTGGCTAGACAGGAAATCGCAGAAAGTGCTTCATTCAGTGTCCGAATGAGTTCTGAAGCGGAAGCCCAGTCATCTCGGACAGGCATCAAGATGACCAGCCGCAACGGCAGAGGTCGTGTCACGGTGTGCGTTCCATCAGAATGGCCTCAATCACATCAAAAACAGATTCAACCCAAAGAAATTGCTATCGTCAACATCTATCTGTCAATACAGGAAATAAAAGTAGACCAGTGGAAGGTTATAGATCTGCGATAGGACGGTGTCCGGAGCGTAGCGGAAAACGGCAGCCTCCCCCGGAACGCTCGACACAATAAAGAACGTGAAGTAAGACGCAATCGTCATGAATTGGATCATGATCATCGCAAGTACGGCCTTCGTGCGCGTTACCCAGCCGGATGTCGCCGTTGAGTGATCCCGGTTGGCCCGGTGTCTTGTGCCGGTTAGAGCGCCAGTGTGGCGTAGCGGGCTCGGCACTTATCCCGCCACAGTCAGGGGTGGGACAGTGGAATGCGATCTTCGGCACTTCACTTTCCACACCCGTTTGCTTCCATATGCCAAGCTGTCGGGGCCGATGGTCGGTATCACAGTCGCCAGTTCGCCAGTCGGCATTATGGCACTTTTATGCCCATCACTAGAAACTGGCGGAAAAGCGTAGTTGCAGAGGTCTTTTTGCGCCCCGAGCAATCAATCTCAATCTGCTTCCCTGCTCGCGTGTGGAGTATTTGGCGGTATTGTACCCAGGTTCTTACCGGTGCGGCGACTTGACTTGAAATGTCTGGCATGCGGACGATTCCGGTCTGCATTTCACAGTTGGTGGGCTATACTGATCCGAAATAATACTGTGACACCCCCTAAAGTGCTAGCAGGAAATAACGCCGAGTCGGTATCTGGGGAGCCGCCCCAGAACGCGGCGAAGGATTCGACGAACATTCGAAGCCCGAGGAACAGGATGCTGCGCCGCGTTTTCTCTTTTCCTGTCATGTGCATGTTTCTGCTGACGGCCGTGATTTTTGCTTTTTGCGTCAAACAGTTCGCTGAGCCGGACATCTGGTGGCACCTGCGGGATGGCGCTTATTTTTGGCAACACCACTCGTTCCCCAACGTCGACACTTACTCATTCGGGGCGGCAGGGTCTCCATGGCTCGACCACGAGTGGCTCTCGGAAATCCCATACTTCGCTGCTTTCAAGGCGATGGGACTGCCCGGAGTGCTGATTGTCTACTTCACGGTCCTTGTGTTGATCTATGCGGGCGTCTACTACCGTTCATGCTTGGCGGGTGCAGACTGCAAAGACGGCACGATTGCTACGCTGCTAGCCATCTTTCTTGGGGTCGTGTCCATTGGTCCTCGGGTGCTGCTTTTTGGGTGGCTTTGCATGGTCGGCTTGCTCCTAACGCTAGACCAGTTTGAACGTACCAAGAGGAACATTTGGGTTTTGGCTCCCCTATTTGCATTATGGGTTAACCTTCATGGTTCGTGGGTCTTCGGCATCATCGTGTTGGGCCTCTATATCGCTGGAGGCTTGGTGGAGGGAGAGTGGGGTTTGGTAACAGCCCGGCGTTGGTCACGAGCAGAGCTAAAAAGCCTGCTTCTTGCGTCGGTCGCGTCGACCGCGGCTTTGTTTGTAAATCCGTTCGGGTATCGACTTGTACTGTACCCTTTCAACTTCCTATTTCGTCAGCAGAGCAACATGCAATACGTCGAAGAATGGCAGTCGGTCGATTTCAGCAGCGGTAATGGCAAACTTGCGCTGCTCGTGATATTTGGATTGCTGGCTGCCGGTCTGTTCTCCCGCCGTCGATGGAAGCTGGGGGATCTCCTCTTGGTTGCTTTTGCCCTATGGACTGGACTTTCGCACGCGCGGTTTCTGTTCTTTATGGGACTTGTCATCATGCCGGTTCTCGCACCCAGCCTCAACTTATTTACTCCCTACGATCCAGAACTCGATAAGCCGTGGCTGAATGCTGCCATCATTGCTGGTGTTATAGGGAGCTTGGTCCTCTTCTTCCCAACTGCCGTCCAGCTCCAGCAGAGGGCAGACAAGGTTTTCCCCACAGGTGCACTTCAATTCATGCAACATCAAAACATTCAAGGACGCGTATTTAACCAATATCTCTGGGGCGGGTATATGGAGTGGACCGCGCCGGATCTGCAAACTTTCATCGATGGTCGAGCGGATATATTCGCCTACAACGGAGTGCTCGATGACCACCGCAGCGCCACCACCATCGATGCACCGTTAGAAGTTATGGAAAAATATAAGATTGACTACGCGTTGCTTCAACCAAATCGCCCATTAACCTACCTACTAGGACACTCGTCAAGTTGGCGGTCGATTTATGCAGATGATGTTGCCACTATATTCCAACGTGTACCCGCGCGAGAAGACACTCGCCTTCCATAGAATTGGGTACTATCAAAACGACATAACGACTCGGTTTCTCATAACCGGAGATTTCGTTGTGGCCACTAAAAAGCGACAGTTACAGCGGTCTTCAAAGCAAGTGCTCATTCTCTTTTTGCGATGGCTGTCGACTATCTCGTCACTCTAAGCTGCTCGCTGAAGGCGCTTGCATGTCTGTCCTCTCCCCATGTGGCGTAAAGATAACAAGCGAGCCACGCGGGCGTTGTCCAGAGGTAAAGACGAGAGGCCATTTGCCCCATCACATACAGTTCAGCTAGAGCTGCGCCGGCAACGACTGCAATAGGAATGAGGGATCGTCCGCGATTTGCCGCCACGAAGACTCCAGTCAAGACGGCCGGAAGCACCACCGCTTCATCGCTGAACCAGGCGTATGGGGCGCAAAACACTGAGACCAGCAGTACCAGCAGACCTTCATGCATCCAATTCCAACGGTTACGGCGTGTCCAAAAATACCAGGCCGCCCAGCAACATGCAGCAATTTCAGGGAGGAACTGCAGCCAAACGGCATCGCGGTCGACCAGGAATCGAAAAGCCACGCTGAGGGTGGGGACGAAGGAATGTAGCACACCGGTAGCGCTCATCATCTGCGAATATTGAGACCAAATATGTATGTCGAAACAGAGAATAAGCAGGCAGCTAACCAATAGAGCGGAGCCGAATCCAATGAGAATTCGGTAGGCTTTTCGCATTAGGATCCACAGTAGCAGTACGATAGCGAAGGCTAGGAAAAGGTGGGGTTTCAAAGCGCACGGTAAGAGGGCAGCGCCGGCAACGAAGGGTCTCGAATCGTACAAATAAAGAAACAGCACGAGCCCAAGCAGAAGGAACGTGCCAAGCTGGCCAGCCATTAGGCAGGCGAGCGCCGGCGCAAACAAGATCGCGGCGAACTGCAGACCGTTATCCGGCCGGCCATTCAATATCCAAATGAGCCAAATCGAAACGATCAGGCACCCGATGATAGTCACAAGCCAACAAATGAGGCCTGTCTTCGGACCTGCGAGGCCTAGTGGGAGCACCAGGAAAAAAGCTACGGGCGGACTGAATGTAACTTTGGGTTGATTCTTATCAAGTCCTGCCGCACGCTCCAAGTCATATATGGCCGCTGGATCGTATGGATTGGCACCGTGGACGAGTTGTTGGCCCGCCGCCCAGTACTCGATAAAGTCACGTTCGGTGGCGTTCTTGTCGGTAAGGAAGGTGGCGAACATGCCCACCACAAAGCAGAAAGAGGCAAGCACGATACAAGAAGCGGCAATGCGACGCCACGGAGTTTTCTGCATTTAGCCTGCCCCGACACTGCAGCTGAGAGTCCTCGTGGCCCACAATCCGAAGCCGCGGCGCCAAAACAAACACTCCCGGATGCACTTTGTAAGATGTATTCTGGATTTTACTCCTCGTCAGGAATGGTTTCGTACGCAAAACTGCCGAGGAGGTATTTGGTCGGGTGCTGGGTTAGATGCGCATTAGAGACGGCGGGGATTATAACCGCTCTGAGTCAAGGTGGGAGGGCTTGCCGATGGCGCTTGCATCAGAATCACCCCTGCCAGTCCACGCATCTGGTCGAACTTCGAACGCCAGGCGTATGGCGGGCGTTTTTGGCTTTCCTGTGATGTGCATGTTCTTGCTGGCTGCAGCCATTTTTCCGTACGCGGTTCAAGGCATCGCCGAATCGGATATTTGGTGGCACATGCGAAATGCTCAGATGCTTCTGCAGCAGCACTCGTTCCCTCGCGTAGACACTTATTCGTTCACGGCTGCTGGCTCTCCCTGGATGAATTTTGAGTGGCTCTCGGAGGTGCCGCTCTATTTGGGCTTCAAAGGTATGGGATTGCAGGGCCTGCTGCTTGTGTATTTCGTGGTCCTTGTGCTGATTTTTTCCGGGGTCTACTACAGATGTTGTCGAGCGGGTGCTGATTGCAAGGACGCGGCGATCGCGACGTTGGCCGCAATCTGCTTGGGGGGAGTTTCAATAGCGCCGCGAACGCTTCTGTTCGGCTGGCTATGCATGATCGGGCTTCTGCTGGTCCTTGATCGCTTTCGGCGTCGAAGGGGAGGGTTGTGGCTGTTACCTGTGCTGTTTGCCCTCTGGATCAATCTTCACGGAAGCTGGGTCTTCGGAATGGCGGTGCTAGCCCTAGAGGTTGCTTCTGGACTGTTAGAGGGCGAGTGGGGGCAGGTCGTGGCACGGCGCTGGTCCAGTGCCCAATTGCGACAACTGCTGCTGGCCTCAGCTGCCTCGATGGCTGCTCTTTTTATCAACCCATTCGGCTATAAATTAGTTCTGTATCCGTTTGATTTGCTATTACGCCCACAAGGAGTCGTACAGTATATCGACGAATGGCAACCTGTGGACTTCAGCACGTGGAACGGCAAGCTGGCTATGATTTTAGTTTTGGGACTACTTGCAGCGGTGCTGGTGTGTAAAAGGCGCTGGAGGTTGGATGAAGTTCTGATAACAAGCTTTGCCTTGGCGGCCGCGCTATTGCATACGCGCTTCCTGTTCTTTGTAGGGTTGATCATTGCGCCCATATTGGCTCCGAGACTTAGATTGTTCCCTCCTTACAATCCGGAATTGGACAAACCCTGGCTCAATGCAGCCATTATCAGTGCAGTCATGGGCTCTCTAATCTTTTTCTTCCCATCGGCTGCGCAGCTGCAGCGAAGGGTGGATGCAGAATATCCAAGGGCTGCGCTTGAGTTCATGCGGAGCCACAATATACAAGGACGACTTTTTAATCAGTACGGTTGGGGTGGTTTCATCGAGTGGAATGCTCCCGAGTTCAAGCCTTTTATTGATGGTCGCGCCGACATATTCATGTATAACGGCTCATTTCATGATTTTTTGGCAGCGACAGCATTAAAGGGTTCAGCAGAGATCCTAGATAAGTACAGCATTGATTATGTTCTTATACCGCCACACGAGCCGTTGAGCTATTTCCTTCGCTATTCCGCAGCATGGCAGCCCATTTACGCTGATGAATTAGCTATATTATTTCGACGTGTGGGACCGGCCGGAAATGGAGGGCAGTGACACAGCTTGTGTAGTCAGGCAGCTCGCGGGCGCCTTCACCTAAAACAGGCTTGGGGAGCAGCATGTTGTGACGACTGTCAGCCGTCACAGCAGTCAAGGACAGCAAATACCTATCGAACATACTCGCCACTCGCTGTTGAAGGGAGCGCTGTCGTCGCTTGCCCACGGTGACCTTGGCCAGCCTAAACGCTCAGCAATCTCGGCAGCGCCCTGCGGTAAGCTGCGCTAAGCTCATCGGACGCTCCGAACCCGCCGTCCAACTGAGCGTCATTGCGCGCAGCTGAATGTCTGCGAGGCCAAATTACGGTCCAAGCCCGACGATGGCCCAGCGCGAGTCTGTCAGCCGAGCAGATTCATCTGCTCCGCGCCCAAGTCCAGAAAATCAAGAGCCAGCTGGATGCACAACAAAGCCTCGGACGTGCCTGGTGCAACTCGCATGCCTATCCATACGTAATAATCGGCTTCATGAACTTCGATAAAAGAGGAGAGCATCTTGGAGACGTACTCGAGAGTGAGTGATTACCAAGCCCCTTCCCCTTTGGTCGCCTTATTGCGGGCTGGGATTATAGACGTAAATGCTTATATCCCCAATGGTACGAAGACGAACATACCCCCGAGCGAGCAGTACACGTCTGAAAGCATCCCCGGTTCGTTGCATCTCTGGGAGCTCGTCCGCAGTGACTGTAGGGGAAAAAATATGGTTACGCAGCACAACAATCCGGGGCGTATGCGCGGCAAAACTGGCTTCGATTTCAGCCGGGGAGACGATGTGATATCTCGTTCTCTGCTGCGCAGTGAGTTTCTCTGAAATGGGCAGGGCAAAAGGGTTTTCAAAACCCGGGAAAGGAGCTGCCTTAGATTGGAAGATGTCGCCGGGCCAAAAGCTAGCCACCATTTCACCGGGACTGGCAATCTGGTCAATCGCGCTCGACACCTCCGTAACTCGCTGCAGCCTCCAGTCGGCTCTGTCGGAGGCTAGGTGAACACAGGGAACTCTGTCCCCAGTAATGAGATAGTCGCGCAGGTCTTTGGCTGAGACGGCCACATAGATTCCCAGCACAGCGACGCAGGCGGACATCGCTACCAGCCTTTCTGTCTTTGATCCCAAGCCCAAAACTAACTCGTTTACCGCACACACAGCACTCACGATTAAAAAGGGGACACACAAGCAGAAGTACTGCACGAAAGCAGGGGTGGGAAGCAAAGAAACGACGGCCACGATGACGGCGATCTGAAAAGCAAGGCGTGGAGGTCTTCGCTTGGGAGTTGAAAAGATGAGCCCGAAGCTGACAAAAAACAAAATGCTCCATTGCAGACCATTGCCCTCGAGAGTTCCAAGGAATAATTGAAGGACGATAACTAGTTTTTCTTGCCACCACCCGATCAGGCCGTCGCTCGATCGGATTGCGTGGTATCGCAGGTTATCGAATATAAATATATTCGGAGAAGGAATGAATAGCAAAAGGCAGGGAGCAACCGCGATCGTGAAACCGCCGAGAAACCACAAGATTGTTTTGCGCCGAGTCGAGGCGTCGGAGTTGTGAAAGATCCACCATAGGAACACCGGGGTAATCAGAAGCAGATAGGAGCGGGTGTCAACGGCCAGTCCGAGCAACAACCCGCTAGCCGCGATGATCCATCGCGGCGATGCTGCGGAGACGCGGCTGATAATCGCATAAGACGCAAAAAGAAATAGGCAAGATAACGAGTAGGTCTTTACCACCGGGAACCAGGCGAAGACAAGCGTGCTCGAGGCAAATAAAACCACGGCTGAAAAGCCGGCCAGCCAGTTTCGAGTCTGATGAAAAACATGTTCGTATAAAAGTACTCCTATAAGAGACGTTAACAACATAGAAAATACTCGAGCTGAATTCCACGAGATAGGCCCGCACTTCATCCAAAGTGCATAAGCATAAGGCAGCAGGGGCGCTTGGTTATAAAAGAAGTCAAGGTAAGGCGTCTTGTGCATGAGGACCAGACGCGATGCCAGTAGGTAGTGGCCTTCATCCCCATCGATGAATCGAAGTAGCGCTACCGTTGTGAAAAAGGGGAGTTGCAAGAGAAACACGAAGAACAATACCACGGCTTCTCGAGGGCGATTGTGAGAACGCCTATCTTGAGCGCCACCTTCATCCGTCGAGACTTTGCCAGTCGAGGGAAGGTTAATTGTGTTCCTGGACAATATCCTGGAAAGTGATGGGGGCGTTGTGGCTTCGTGTGTCATAACGTGGTCTATGTAATTAATCTGAGGCGAGTTTTCCTTTTAAACCCAAGTATGGCTGACGTATTGTACTCCGACTTGGTTGGATGTGACTCTCAAAATTGTGCTCCAGACACGATGAGGTTCCGGGTCCATTTGAGATTGGTCCTCTAGGTGGCGGCGGTCGATAAGAGCGGATGTGCTCTATCCCGTCCTTTACCCGCGCAGACGCCTGTGGACCGCGGTTCGCCTGGCAAGGGCTACGCGGATAGCGACCTTCTTTTTACGGAATGGTTGTTCCTGGTCGTGGTCGTAGTTGTCGCCTCTGTAACACAACGCGCAAAATCGGTTGATAGCATCGAGAGCTACTACCTTGGAAAGTACAATCTGCTGGCTGGCATGAGTGGCCGCTAAGCGGCATTTACTGCCTTCGGGATAGTGGGACCGCAAGTGCTAAGGCTGCGGATGGCGCTGGACCGTTTTAGTTGCCTTTGAGCCCCACTCGGCGTGAGATCCTTTTGTGGAACCGGGATTCGAGTGGTCTGCCGAACCCGGGAAGCTACGGGAAGCTATCGGGTTTGCGGTTCCGGTTCTCGCCGCGCGAAGAACCTTACCGGCTTGGCTCCTTTTACCAGCGTCAACTCGTCCACCAGGATGTATCCGTCGTCAATGAACTTCCGCAGTTGAGGATCGGACTCGTAGCCATCATTCTCGGTCCAATCCCGCCACATGAAAGCGTCCGGAGCGACTGCGTCGATGAAGAGGTCGGGCTGCTTCTGGCGCAAGTCAGCAAGAAAACGCGCCCAGTAGTAGTTCTGCGCCGGCCCCTCTTTCACCCCAACTGGTGCAATGGGGTAGCGGGTTGCAGTAGGTATCCCGGTAAGAACATACACCCCGGGTGCCCATCCCCAGATAGCCAGACTCCGAACTGGACGCGTCTTTTCGATGTCGCGGACGACCGCGGCAATTCTCTCGTTGGAATCTCCCACTACCCAATTACACGGCGCAGCCAAGCGGGCGAGGAGATGTTTCAGCTTGGACATTCTGTCATGAGAATCGTCTGCCGGCGCCTGGAGGGAATCCTTGGCGATCCTCGGAATTCCGGTCCGGTTGCGAATGTGATAGGTGGCGTATGGCCCGGACCATGTTTACATATCGCGCTCCATCGATCGCCGCGATCAGGAGAAGCAGAACGAGACCAAATACCATCCAGCGACGCGAAGGCCGGCTCTCTTTCTCGGTCGGCTGATCTTCGGAAGCTGCGCGCAGAGGCGCCGCTGCTAGGTAAGTCATTGGAGGTACGACCCACATGGCGTAAGTGCCAATGAGGTAATGCGGTCTGCACGCGGCGAACAAGGCGGCGCCGAAATACGCCAGAAGACCGATGCACGCCCATTTCTGTTCTTGAAGAAGTAGTCGAATGTCACCGCTTCGCAAGCGCGAGGGAAGAGAACTAGGACAAGTACCTCGAAAAGAAACGGTTGACGAAATGGCCCAACCAGGAATAGAAGCAACAAATTCTCGATGTATCCGGTCGAGTTCTGCGGCCCGGCATAGGCAAGAGCACTTCGGATGTAGGAATGCCAGAAGGCCTCAATCGCTCCGGTTTTAGCCAAGATCGCCAACATGATACAGGTGTCGTCACGACGCACCCAACACAAAATGCGATCAGTTCCTTCAATCGCCACGAAAAGTCAGAGAAGGACCGCGGTCTCTGAAGATCGCTACGAACCATACGAGGCCCAGGGCACCAGGTAATCGGCGCCGGCCTGCAACTTACACCAGGGCGCGGTGCCTAGAAACAGAGCGCCGGAGAACAAGAGGCATAGCGATGCAGCGGCACCGCGTCCGGGGCGGTTCCAGCCACACCAGGAAGAGGTAGATAGCCCACCATCAATAATAAGTTGGGCAGCAGCTCGGTTGAATAGTGCAGGTAGTCAGTGTGGGTTGCAAGGCCATAAAACAGAACCATCAGGAAGGCGCCCACGGCCGCAGCCTTATCTGAACCCAGCCGCCGCAAGCGTCAAGTACGCCGTAAGGACTTGCAAACAAATAAGGACACTCCCCAGCATGTGCACCAGCACAAATCCAGGCTTGAATCCCATCAACAGGAAACCTGATATGAGATAGGAACACAGTGGTCCGGCGTTTCCGGTGTCGCCGGATAGCCATGGCCTCGGATCAACCAGGAACTTCATGGCCTGGCTGAGCATTAGACTTTCATCCGGATTCAGCTCGCGTGGTACGAGAGCGCTCGGCAGGCGCAGCAAGAAAACGCACGCCATGAGCAGCGCGACCGTAACTGCGGCGCGATGGAAGCGAAGGGCTGAGCATCCGCTCCAACACGGTCCGGCGCGGAGAGGTTGCATCGATCGCCGACGAACTGGGCATGTAAGAGCGGTAGGTCTCCTTGGTTCTGCGATCGAACGGGAGCATTTTACACAACCAGAGTGGAGTTCCGAAACCTATTTATCGCATCTCTGCCACTTACACCACGGTTTACGCTAGGTCATCGTTGAAATATGGACTTCTTTGCTTGGCTCTGCTCGCGTAGCGACCATACGGCGCTCACGCCGTTGCAGGAGGCGATTCGCTTTTCACTTGCGACGGTGAGATCGCAACGGGCAAGCACTACCCGTGCCGGACGCTTTCTCGTCCAAAGCTACGGCTCGACTGGCAATCTGTAATAGAATCGCGCCATGAGCAGCCGCGCCATCGCAGTTGCGGGAGCAGATACTCCGTCTCGCGGAAGAATACTACGAGGAGCAGTTCCCCGACCGGCCATTCGTGGCCGGGGAGTCGCCGGTGCCGGTTTCGGGCAAGGTTTTGAATGGCAAAGATCTGCGAAACTTGGTTGACGCGGCGCTGGATTGTTGGCTGACCACCGGAAGATTCGCGCAGGAATTCGAACGTCGTTTCGCCCAGTTCTTCGGGGTTCGCGGCTGCTCGTTGGTGAATTCGGGCTCGTCAGCCAATCTCGTCGCTTTCTCTGCCTTGACCTCTCCGAAGCTGGGAGATCGCAGATTGAAGCCTGGCGATGAGGTAATCACCCTGGCCGCCGGCTTTCCTACGACGGTCAACCCCATCATCCAGAACCAGTGTGTTCCCGTCTTCGTCGACATCTCATTGCCCACGTTTCAGCTGGACACTTCGCAACTGGAATACGCCCTTAGCGACCGCACGAGGGCGATCATGTTCGCCCACACGCTGGGCAACGTCTGCGACCTCGACGCGGTGGTCAATTTCGCCAAGAAGCACAATCTCTGGTTTATTGAAGACTGTTGTGACGCGCTCGGCTCGACCTACAAAGGCCGGATGGTCGGCACTTTCGGTGACATCGCAACGGTCAGTTTCTATCCGGCACACCACATCACCATGGGCGAAGGCGGGGCGGTGATCACCGACTCGGCGCTCCTGCAGACGCTGGTCGAGTCATTCCGCGACTGGGGCCGCGATTGCTGGTGCGACCCGGGCAAAGAGAACACTTGCGGCAAGCGGTTCCAGTGGCAACTCGGGGACCTCCCTTACGGATATGATCACAAGTACACGTACTCGCACATCGGCTACAACCTGAAGATGACGGACATGCAGGCCGCTTTGGGCTTGTCTCAGCTCGAGCGGCTTCCGAGTTTCATCGAGATCGCGGAAGAAGGAACTTCCGTTATCTGTATGAACGCCTGAAGCCCTACGAAGATGTTTTGCTCTTGCCCGAGAGCATTCCCGATGCCGATCCCAGCTGGTTCGGATTTCCGTTGGGCGTGCGGGAAGACGCGCCGTTTCACCCGCAACGCACTCATCCATGCATTGGAAACTCGCCGAATCGGAACTCGGCTGCTATTCGGCGGCAATCTGACGCGGCAACCTGCGTATCAAGACGTCAAGTTCCGGGTTGTGGGCGACCTGAAGAATACGGACTACGTAATGCGCAACGTCTTTTGGATCGGCGTTTATCCCGGTCTCTCAGAACCCATGCTGGACCATGTCGTGGACGCGTGTTCCACATTCATTCGAGACGGAAGACTGCTCCGGCTGCACTGTGAGCCGGTTCTGCTGTTCGCTCCTGCCAGTGTTTTTGGCTTGACCAGCAGGCGTCAATCTTCGAGACTGACACAGCGAACTCATAAACTGCAACAGAGAGGCGCTGATCGCTCGGAGGTGTCATGAAGGCCGTCATTCTTGCAGGAGGTCTGGGAAGCCGCCTCAGCGAAGAGACATCCACTCGCCCTAAGCCCATGGTCGAGATTGGCGGAAATCCCATCCTGTGGCACATCCTGAAGATTTACTCTCATTACGGAATCAACGACTTCATCATCTGCCTGGGTTACAAGGGTTACTTAATCAAGGAGTATTTCGCCAACTATCTGCTGCACTCGACTGATGTGACCATTGACTTGCAAACCAACCGCATCGAGACGCATAGGAGCGACTGTGAGCCTTGGCGGGTGACGCTCATCGATACGGGGCTAGGCACGATGACCGGCGGACGATTGAAGCGGATCATTCCCTACGTGAAGGACGAAGAGATGTTCTGCTTCACCTATGGCGACGGAGTGTCGGACATCAACATAAGCAGTTGATCGATTTCCACCGCCGGCATGGCAAGGCAGTAACGATTACCGCCGCCCAGCCCACGGGCAGATTCGGCGTCTCTCGAAATCGACGGCGATGGGCAGATCACCCAGTTCAGGGAGAAACCCAAAGGTGACGGACGCTGGGTCAACGGCGGTTTTTTCGTGCTCTCACCGCGGGTGGCAGACTACATCGAAGGCGATCGACACTACCTGGGAGCATGGACCGCTCGAGCAATTGTCGCGTGAGGGTGAGGTGTACGCGTTCAAACATCATGGTTTCTGGCAGCACATGGATACGCTTCCTGACAGGAACCTGCTTGAGGGTCTCTGGTCAGCCGGCAAGGCGCCCTGGAAGGTTTGGTGATCAATGTTCTGGCGGGGCAAGAAGGTCTTTCTGACGGGACATACCGGATTCAAGGGAAGTTGGCTGTCGCTCTGGTTGCAGATGCTGGGCGCGGAAGTAACGGGGTACGCGCTGGCGCCACCGACTTCTCCGAGCCTGTTTGAGACCGCCTCAGTCGCGTCGGGAATGCGCTCGATTACGGGCGACGTCTGCGATTTGCCTCACCTGAAGACAAGCCATGGCGGATTCGAGCCTGAGATCGTGTTCCACATGGCTGCCCAATCGCTGGTGCGGGTGTCCTATCAGGATCCAATCCTCACCTACCAGACAAACGTGATGGGCACCGCGAATCGTTTTGGAGGCTGTTCGCGAGACACCGTCGGTTTCGGCTGTCTTAGTCATCACCAGCGACAAGTGTTACGAGAACCGCGATTGGGACCGGGGCTACCGCGAGATCGATACCTTGGGCGGACACGATCCTTATAGCAACAGCAAAGCCTGCGCCGAGCTCGTGGTGAGCGCATATCGCAGCTCGTTCTTCGACAATCCGGCAGCCAAGACGCACGATCGTGGCAGTCGCCACGGCTCGCGCTGGAAACGTAATTGGTGGAGGAGACTGGGCGCAAGATCGTCTGGTCCCCGACATTGTCAGGGCCTTTGCCGAGGGAAAGGTGCTGAAGATCCGCAATCCGCAAGCGATCCGACCGTGGCAACACGTTCTCGAGCCACTTCACGGATATCTGATGCTGGCGCAGAAGCTATATGAAGAGGGCACGACATTCGCCAGCGGCTGGAACTTCGGGCCTAACACCAGCGATGTTCACCCCGTGCGCTGGATCGTCGAGAAGATCGCGTCCCGTGGGGATCACCGCGCTTTGGGAAATTGACGAAGCCGACACCCTCACGAGGCGCAGATGCTCCAGCTCGATTGGTCAAAGGCGGCGCAGCAACTGCGTTGGCGACCGCAGTTCGGCCTGGAAGAAGCGTTGTCAATGACGATCGAGTGGTATCAGCACTTCCTGAGCGGCAACAGTGCACGCGAGAAGTGCGCGGAGCAGATTTCGGCTTACTGTGGGAAGGTGGGTCGTGAGATTGCGGAAACAAGCCTGTCACCTAGCAGGATGCGGAAAAACTCGGCGGCAGCGGTCTCACCATTGGCTTACTCCGTCTGGACTCTTGCCGGGAAACAACTCAATTCGAAGTGATTTTGCGTCGATTCTCCCGGCCATACCGTAGCATGGCGCGAGAATCAGGCGGTAGACCCTATTGCCATTCTGGTCGGTGGCTGTGGCGACTTCCAAACTATTAATGACGTTTTGACAACTGAAGTCGTCCAACTCAACATCCGTCACGTCTGCGAAGATGAAGTCCACTGTGGCTGGTTTTTGCGGATAGTAAGGATAGACCCGGAGAACAGACGGGCCTTTACGAGCGAGAAAAACACTGATGACTTCTGCATCATGAAAGCTGGGCCAGCTTCCAAACCACTGCTCCACCGTGTCCACGCCGGCCAGTTCTGACACTACGCTTTTGTCCATCCCGGAATAATGGAGCAAGAACGACGGAGTGTCCAGTACCATAAAACTCTCTTTGTTCCTACGGGCCAGGGTGATAAGAAGATGGCATGCGTGGAGACGACGAGCAGCAGTTGGGAGTGTTCAGCTACGTAAGCCCCGAACAGCGTGTTCCGAAAGACCATCCGTTGCGTCCCGTACGTGCCATGGCCGATGAGGCGTTGCGCGACTTGCGACCGCGGTTCAACAAGCTGTACGCCAAGACCGGGCGGCCGTCGATAGCGCCGGAGAAGTTGTTGCGTGCGCTCCTGCTCCAAGTTCTTTACTCCGTGCGCAGTGAACGGATGCTGATGGAACAACTGGATTACAACCTGTTGTTCCGCTGGTTCGTGGGACTGAACATGGATGACGCGATTTGGGATGCGACGGTGTTCACCAAGAACCGCCAGCGGCTGCTGGAAGGCGACATCGCTGACGCCTTCTTCGCTGCCGTGCTCAAGCAGGCACGCCAGCGGGACTTACTTTCGGACGAGCACTTCACTGTCGATGGCACACTGCTGGAAGCGTGGGCGGGGCAGAAGAGCTTCCGCCGCATGGATGACGAGCGGTCGTCGCCGCCCGCCGCTGGAACAGGCGAAGAATCGAATCCCACCGTTAACTTCCACGGTGAGAAACGCAGCAACAAGACCCACTGTTCCACCACCGACCCGGATGCCATGCTGGCCCGCAAGAGCCGAGGCACGGGTGCGGTGCTGGCGTATCGTGGCCACCTGCTTACCGAGAATCGCAACGGGCTGGTACTTTCGGCGCTGACGACCCGAGCTTACGGCTCGGCAGAGCGCGATGCCGCATTGCTGATGGCCGAATCGCTGCCGGGGACACATCGTGTCACGCTCGGAGCCGACAAGGGGTATGACGCCCGCGAGTTTATCGACGAACTGCGGCACATGGAGATTACGCCACACGTCGCCCAGAACGATACGAATCGGCGCAGCGCCATTGATGAGCGCACCACTCGCCATACCGGATATCAGCTCAGTCAGAAGGCACGCAAGCGAGTCGAAGAGGTGTTCGGCTGGATGAAGAGTATTGGCCTACTCCGAAAGGTGCGACATCGCGGGCTGGAGAGGGTCGGCTGGATGTTCACCTTCACAGCGGCGGCTTACAACTTGGTACGTATCCGGAACCTGATGCGCGGTGCGCCGCAGTCGCAGTGTGCCTAAAAGCAAACTACCACCTCAAACTGCCACTCCTAACCCGAACAACTACCAACCAGAAGCCTGAAGAGGGTCGCAGAAACCAAGTCTTGAGCGTATCTGGTCGTTTTTCAGCAGCCTGCTAGGTACTTTCGTGCACCGTAGTTCACCTTCGCCGCCTCGGCTAGCTGTTCGCGCGGAATGCGGCTGTGGTGATCCGCGTTGGCTTGGATGAAGCTACCATCCACCGACATCTGCTCGCCCTGCACCAAGCCCACTGCCATGCATTGCTCGACAATGCGCTCAAACAACTCCTGAAACAGTCGGGATTGCTGGAAGCGACCATGCCGATTCTTCGAGAACGTCGAGTGATGAGGAATCTCCTGGTCAAAGCCCAGTCCGGTGAACCAGCGCCATGCCAAGTGCATGCGCAATTCTTCCAGCAACTTCCGCTCGCTGGTGATGCCGTACAAGTAACCCAGCAGCAGGATTCGCAACAGCACTTCCGGGTCAATCGATGGGCGTCCGTTTTCGCTATACGAATCGCGTAGCTGGTCACGCACGAACTGCAAGCTGACGTGGCGATCAATGAGCCGTAAAAGGTGATTCTCGGGAACTGATCTTCCAGGCGGAAGTAGTAGAACAGTGACTCCGAACGGGAGTGATGTCCCATCATGAGCAGCAGACCTCCGAGTGTGGCGATGAGCAGCAGCATCACGAACTCTGGCCTGCTTATAACGTGATCGTTGTTCGGGAACAAGCCTCAAGTCAGGGACTTTTTCAACAGCCACGCGATATAACGACAGTTGGTCTTGCTGG
>CAWKID010000004.1:0-1216870 GCA_963849545.1 uncultured Acidobacteriaceae bacterium
TTATTCCGCGCTGGGAATCTCATATAGCAACCTGCGAGAGCCGGGATTGGCGAGTGAGAATCTGCAGAAGGCATATGATCTACGAGACAAGGTGAGTGGCGGGAGAAATCCCGCATATCGGCGAACTACTACCTGCTGGTCACGGGTGAACTGGAGAAAGCGATCCAGACCTATGAAATTTGGGCCCAGACCTATCCGCGAAACAATGAACCTTACGGCAACCTAGGCGTCGATTACACCTACTTGGGACAATATGAGTTGGCGGTAAATGCCAGCCTGGAAGACCTGCGTCTATTTCCGGGAAGCGCGGCTGCCTTCCAACCTGGTCGGTCTCTACACCGCGCTGAATCGTCCGGCTGATGCGAAGGCCAAGTACCAGGAGGCCATCGCGCACAAAGTTAACAACCCCCTTCTGCACGGCAATCGCTATGGGGTCGCGTTTTATGAAGGCGACGTAGCCGAGATGGAGCGGCAAGTCGGGGGGCAGAAGAATAAACCCGGAGAGGACGTGCTTCTCTCCTTCGCATCCGATACCGATGCCTTCTATGGGCGTCTCGCCAGCGCTCGCGAAAAAACGCAGCGAGCTGTTGAAGCGGCGCGACGCGGCGACGCGACAGAAACCGCCGCTGGATGGCAAATGAACTCCGCCCTGCGCGAGGCCGAATTCGGGAATACAATCCGCGCGCGCCAGGAGATTGCCTGCCGCGCTGGCCACTGCCGGGACTCAGGATGTACAGACTCTTGCGGCTTTAGCCTTGGCGCGAACCGGCGATGCTACACAAGCGCGGCGACTTGCCGACGATTTGGCTCGTCGCTTTCCCCTGAATACCATTATCAATCGCTATTGGCTGCCGACTATCGATGCCTCAATCGAGATCGGCCGCAATAATCCTGCGAAAGCCTTGGAACGATTACGTACCGCGACAGACTACGAGTTGGGAACACCTGCTCCCCAGTTCGAGGTGGGCGGCCCCCTTTATCCAGCATATGTTCGCGGGCAGGCGTATTTGTCGTTGCGTCAGGGCGCGGAAGCAGTTTCGGAGTTCCAGAAATTCCTGGACCACCGTGGCATCGCACTGAATTCCCCTTTGGGTGCTTTGGCCCGGCTACAACTTGGCCGTGCCTATGTGCTCACAGGAGACAAAACCAAGGCACGCCACGCCTACCTGGAGTTTCTCGAACTCTGGGAAGACGCAAACCCTGATATCCCCATCCTAAAACAAGCCAAATTGGAGTATGCGAAATTGCAGTAATGCGACCGATACGGCCCAGGCGCGAGTTCCAACCAACAACCTGACCAACAAAATGCGATGTCTTGTGCGACCAGCGTGTTTTTAGGCAGTTCCCGCGGTCTTGTAAGTCGTTGAAAAAGCTAATCTTGCCATTCACACGGTGGAAGTCACAGGTTCGAATCCTGTAGCGCCCACCAATGAATTAACTACTTACGGAGCGTTTTGGCCTTCGCCTTGCTCCAGATTGCTCCAATTGCTCCGCTATTGCCGCAAATCGTGCCGCGGTGCGTGTCTCCAGGAAGTCGGTTTGTCCAGCTTTTCGCGCAGAAGATACCGTGCAGTGATACCGGGAGCCGCGGTAAAACCGTTCTGGATTGATGCGCACGATATACGCAGCAGAATCGTTGGCGACGTCCGAATTCGACGCTCGAATGAGTTATGGATGAGGTTTGGGCATAAAGACCCCTCTCGTTCAAAGTGACCGCGCTACGCACTCGGCGGGCTAGAGTCCGGGCGAACTGGTGCCAGTCCCCTTTCTACGGAGAAGGCAAACTCTCGGCAGCCACAGCAAATAGCAGCCCTGCTCACCAGCTTCTGTGATTGCGATCACCGAATGAGTCGGAAGCCTTTGATAAAACCGCTCCATGAAACCTGTGGGGCGGTTGTGTAAGACTTTATCGGCATCCGAAATCCTGCAAGATGCACTGACCCGCGCTAGCAAGCCAGAGCACTTCCCATCGGAGTCGGTCTTATTCCAGGTCGGGGACAAGAATGCCGGAGTGTTCTTTGTTCGCGGCGGCACCGTGTGCCTACACGTGCTGAACGCTCCGCAGTTCGACAGGACCATGTCGAGCGGCTCCTTGCTCGGGCTCCCATCAACTCTCGGTGGCGGACCGTACAGCCTTACAGCCGAATGCATTACGGGGTGTGAGATCGTTCATATCGGAAAGAAGAAGTTCCTGAATCTGATGAGCGCGCGACCGGATCTGTGCCAGGAGATAACCGGCATACTGAGCGGAGAGCTAAGCTTCATCGTGTCGGTGTTCCGTGAGTATCCCCGTAGCAGAGACCTCACTGCGTCACTCACAAACGTTCAGGGGACCGCTTAGCTCTGGGTGCAGTGAAAGGAGCAGCGATGCCGCCGTCGTAGGCAGACAACGCCTCCCGTGGCTTTTCATGAGGGTTGTGAAGTATTGAAGGACCGAACTATGAAGCTACTCATCGCGTATGACGGATCTAAATATGCCAATGCAGCTCTTGATGATCTGCGGCATGCTGGCCTGCCAGGTTCTGTGGAGGTGCTGGTGCTGTCAGTAGCGGACGTGTTGCTGCCATCTGGCAGTCCGGAATCGTCCGATCCAGCATGGGTAGTCGCCGCCATCGACCAGGCTCGTGCCCGGTGTGCAAAGGCAATTGACGAGGCTCGCACCACTGCGCTGAGCGTGAGTAAGCGTATCCAGCAAGAGTACCCTGCGTGGCAGGTGTGCGCAGAAGCGGCTGCGAACTCCCCTGCCTGGGGGATTATTGAGAAGGCCCGAGCCTGGAACGCGGATCTAGTGTGGGTGGGCGCGAAAGGTCATTCTGGCACGGGAAGACTGATCCTTGGCAGCGTATCTCAAAGAGTAGTAGCCGACGCTTCCTGTTCAGTCCGCGTTGCGCGTGGGGCGACGGGAAGGGCGAGTGTTCCTGTAAGGCTTATCGTGGGAATCGATGGTTCACGCGATTCCGAAATCGCATTGCAAGAGGTTGCGGCAAGAGACTGGCCGGCGGGCAGCGAAGTACGGCTAGTCACCGTGATTGATTCGGCTATGTCAACTGCACTCGCGCTATCTTCTCTGGATCCTACAGCCTCCTACGGGGTAAACCGGAAAAGCATGGATACCTCAAAATTGGCCCGGAGGATGAATCAGGATTCTGCCGAAAAGCTGAGCTCGCGGTTGGCTGTTTCGTCCTTGGTCAGAGAAGGTAATCCTAAAGTGCTTCTTGTGAGGGAGGCTAAACGCTGGAAGGCCGACTGCATCTTCGTCGGAGCAAAAGGTCTGCGCGGGATCGAGCGCTTCCTGATAGGCAGCGTCTCACTGGCAGTGGCGACGCGAGCCAGTTGTTCTGTAGAGGTGGTTCGTTCTAAGAAGGCCGGGAATTGAGCACAAGCTCAGTCTGCCGTTGCATGACGGATGACAGCGGTCTTCAAGTGCAGTCGTACTCTGATTGAGTCTATTCATACCTCAGTGCTTCTATGGGATCGAGTTGCGATGCCTTTCGTGAAGGGTAGTAGCCAAAGAAGATGCCGATTCCGGCGGCGAAAATGCCTGCGAGAAGCAGAAGCTGTAAGGATAGCTTGATCTCCCAATGCAGAGTTTGTTCAAACAGCGATGAGGCGAGCACCCCGGCCAAAACTCCCAAAACGCCTCCTGCGATACTGATGGCGACCGCTTCGCTCAGGAATTGGAACTGAATGTCGCCTTCGGTGGCGCCAATCGCTAATCGAATTCCGATCTCACGAGTACGCTCCGTCACCGACACCAGCATGATGTTCATTATGCCGATGCCGCCCACCAACAGCGCTAATGCGGCAGTGGTGCCCAACAACCATGTGAAGATCTGACTCGCTTTCAGCTGGGCGCGGATTACATCCTCAGGACTGCGGATGTTGAAGTCATTAGGTTCTTCCGGGTGCAGGTGATGACGCTCCCGCAGCAGTCGCCACGGCGCGGCTCGTCGCAATTGGAATCGCTGCACGTGAGGTGGCGGACACGAATATGTCGTCCAGCCAGGTTGTGCCGCCTATCCTCTTCATCGCTGTGGTGTAGGGTATGGCGATGAAGTCGTCCTGATCCCAACCGCTGGCGGATGCGCCTTTGGGCTGGAATGTTCCGATAACACGGCATGGCATTGCCTGCAGCCGAATGGTTTTACCGACTGGATCCTCGCTTGCCAAACAGATTCTGAATTACCGTTTGCCCAAGAATACATACCGGCAGATCGAGTTCGACATCTTCCCGGGTAAAGGCGCTACCGCTCTGAATCTCAAACTTGCGGATCTCGAAGTACTCAGGAGCGACACCGCGGTACGTCGTGTACCAGTTCTGTGTTCCGTAGACGACCTGAACGTGGCCATCTACGTTGGGACTGACGAGCCTCACGCCGGGGATCTCGGCTGCAATGGCACGCGCATCTTCAAGCGTCAGGCTGCGAGTGGCTTTGGTGCCGAAGCGCACTCCGCCCACCGTACGACTGCCTGCCTCGATCCAAATCAGGTTGTTGCCCAGCTTTTGCAGTTGCTCTTCAGCTTTGGCCGATCCCGCATGGCCAACTCCTACGACACAGATGAACGCCGCTACACCCACGATCAGTCCGAGAACACTCAGCACGGTTCGGATCGGGTTCCGCCGCAGCGATTTCAGTGCTTCGCTGCAAATCGACTTGGCGTACAGTCAACATTCGACTCTGTCCATTACTCGTAACGCAACGCTTCGATCGGATTCAAAGATGCCGCGCGTCTTGCGGGGTACAACCCAAAAAACACCGCGACGAGAACCGCGAAGGCGCTCGACGCAATCACCGCATAGAAAGGAACAAGAACCGGCCAGGAGAGCACCTGTGCTACTGTAACGGACCCGACGAGGCCGAAAACAATTCCGAGCGCTCCTCCAATCAGGCCCAAGACGACAGCTTCCATAAGGAATTGCGTGCGGACATCTTCTTCGGTTGCACCTACGGCCAGTCGCAGTCCGATTTCTCGCGTTCGCTCGGTAACGGAGACGAGCATGATGTTCATGATGCCTATGCCGCCTACCAGCAGCGCCACACTGGCAACAATCGTGAGCAGAATCGTCATGACTTTGCCTTGCTCTGCGGCCGCGTCGGAAATATCGGCCAGGTTACGCACAACGAAGTCGTCCGCTTCGTCTGGCTTGATCTTGTGGCGATCACGAAGAAGGTTTTCGATCTGGTCTTGCGCGACGTAGCTGGCCTGACGGCTCACGGCCGAAACCATGATCCAGCGCAGCCAGTCCTGACCGAGCAGCTTCTTCTGCACAGTTGTAAGAGGAGCGAAGATAGCGTCATCCTGATCTTGGCCGCTGCCCGGACTAATACCCTTTGGCTGGAGGACTCCTACGACTTTGAAGGGAAGCGCGCCAACGCGGATTGTCTGGCCGATCGGATTCGGAGGCGCCGAAAAGGTACTTGCGCACGGTATCGCCCAGCACTGCCACAGTAGCGGACTGGGTGACGTCATCCTCTCCAAAGGAAGTTCCGCTGCTGAAGGGCCAGTTCCTCACTGCGAAATACTGGGGCTCGGTACCGTTGATCTGCGTCGCCCAGTTCTGGTTGCCATACACGACCTGCTGTCCTACTCCAGTGCCAGGCGCCGCGGCAGAAACCGAGGGACATTCACGCACGATCGCGCGAGCGTCGGACAAAAGCAGGGTTTTGGTTTGACCATGCCCGACGTGCAGTCCTAGCCGATTTACAGAACCGGAACCGACGAAGAGCATATTGGAACCCAATGCCGCTAATTGCTCCTGCGCTTTCACGGTTGCGCCGTGCCCAATCCCGATTACGGCGATGACAGCGCCTACCCCAATGATCATGCCGAGAAGGGTCAGAACAGATCGCATCTTATTGCGTCCAAGGGCGCGGAGCGCAGCAACGAATGCGGTGGAGAAGTCCATAGGTGTTCAATCCTCGATGGTCGGCATGGTCTTCAAGACGTCACTCGCCACCTGAGGACAAGCGACGAGTTCGTCGCGCTTGATCTGTCCGTCACGGAAGACAATGCCGCGCTTTGCGAACTGCGCTATATCGGGCTCGTGAGTGACGAGCACAATCGTCAATCCGTCCTGGTTCAGCTTTTGGAAGATCTCGATCACCTCGACTGCGGTGCGGCTATCCAGGTTTCCGGTGGGCTCGTCCGCCAGCAGAATGCGCGGCCGGTTCACTAGCGCACGGGCTATGGCCACCCGCTGTTGTTGTCCACCCGAGAGCTGCGAGGGCACGTGGTACCGACGATCGGAAAGGCCGACCAGCGAAAGCGCCTCGGCCGCCCGTTGCTCGCGCTCTCGCTTGTTCAGCCGCGTATAGAGCATAGGGAGCTCGACGTTTTCAAGGGCGGTGGTACGACCAAGAAGGTTGAATCCCTGGAACACGAAGCCGATCTTTTGATTGCGAATGTGCGCCAATTCTTTTTTGCTTAGCTGCGATACGTCGGTGCCCTCGAGCAAGTAGCTGCCGGAGGTTGGCCTATCGAGGCATCCGAGTATGTTCATGAAGGTGGACTTCCCGCTTCCACTGGCACCCATAATGGCCACGAAGTCGCCCAAGTCCACGCTTACCGTGACGCCTCGTAGCGCGTGAACCTCCGTCTCACCCAGTTGGTAGGTTTTGCGTATGTCGCGAACGAGCACCGTAGGTTTCCCGTTGCGAGCAGACCGTGCAGTTTCAGCGGCGGTGGTGAAATCCAATGCGCTCATATTGGGCCTTAGCGCTGCGGGCTCGCTATGCCCGGGCCGGAAGTTGTCGCCTTGAGGGTGGTGGCACCGGTGACGAGTTCGTCACCTGCATTGATGTTGCCGGTCACGAGGGCGGTGAAAGTATGATCCGTCAGGCCAATTTGAATTTGCACGGGCTTCAGCGACTTGTCGGGAAGAAGCGTCCAGACGACTGCTTCGTCCGACGCATTGGAAGCAGAAGTCTGGCGTTCGCGCGCTGCTCCTCCGGGCTGTTCGGCGCGGCCCTGCTGATTGCGGTTCGACGCGGTGGAGTGTGCCAGGTTAACTCCATATTTGCTGTAAAGCTCTTGTACCTTCTCCACCGGCAGCTCGGGCTTGTATCGCAGCGCTGCATTGGGGATTTTGGCGACGTTTTGCACGCTGGCGACTGGAATGGAGACGTAGGCCGTCATCCCGGGGAACAACTTCAAATCCGGGTTGTCGAAATCAATGATCGTGTCGTACGTTACAACGTTTTGCACCGCGGTGGCGTTCATCCGAACTTGGCGTACGGTGCCGTGGAACACCTCTCTAGGAAACGCATCCACCTGAAATTCCGCGTCGTGCCCTGGCCGGATCTGTCCCACGTCGCCTTCGTCCGTTTTGCAGTACACCTGCATCTTGGTCAGGTCCTGAGCAATGTTGAAGAGAGTTGGAGCCTGAAGTGATGCGGCGACGGTCTGACCGATGTCGATGCTCCTGTTGACCACCGTTCCATTGATGGGAGCGCGGATGACGGTATAGTCCAGGTTGATCTGAGCGACTTTCAAACTGGCTGTACGCTGTGCCATCTGCGCTTCGGCCTGCTGCACAGCGGCACGATCGGAACCGACTTGGGCAGCGATTGCGTCGTAGGTGGCCTTCGCCTGATCGAGTTGCTGTTGGCTTACAACGCCTTCCTTGGCCAAGGTGACAGCGCGTTCGTAGTCGAGTTTGTTCTGCTGGTACGTTGCCTGGTTCTTGGCCAGGTTGGCCTTGGCAGCCGCGAGTTGGGCTTGAGCATTCTTCAGATCCGCCTGCGCTTGCAGTACCGCGCCTTCGAACAGCTTGGAATCAATCTCCGCGATCACCTGTCCCTGCGTGACCTTCGAGTTGAAGTCCACATAGAGCTTCGAAATCATTCCGGAGACTTGCGAGCCGACCTGAACCGACGTGACCGGATTGATGGTACCCGTGGCTTCGATGACCTGCCGGATGTCTCCTCGCTCAACTTTAGCGGTGAAAGTACTCTGCCTCGGTCTTGCGCGTCAGTTTGAAAGCAGCAACCAACGCCACAGTTATTACGATTGCGACCACCCATACCCAAGTTCGCCTTATCCACCCGACGCTCATGCGAGATGACTCCTGATTTATTGGCTGGGAGACCCTGCCATCCATCCCCGTGCCCTTTGGGCAGCTTCATCAAAAATGCGTGACAAACGTGGAAATCGGCCCCGTAGTTTCGTTAGTACGTTGTTTGCCCACACATATTCGCTGGAAAGAATGATCAATCCCACCAATAGAAAAAGTACGCCTTGAAGCACAGGAATAAACAGACCCAGGATGCCGAGCACGATGAAAGCCCATCCAACAAGCAGAACGGATCCACCGTCGACGAAGGAGCGTCCGCACCTTGGTCCGAAATGCCGTCCACCTGCTAGGTACCCTCATCGCGCTGCTCCAGGCAACAATTCGTGTGCCAATATGGCACCCTGATGCGTTGTGAGAACGAGCCAGAAAACAGGGAGACCGTAGAAGATGAAGAAACCGAGGGGAATCCAGGGAGTGAGATCTCGCATGTCTTCCAAGTTTAGGCTTTTGCGGACAGCTAGCGCGCTAACAAGAAGGATGATCGCCATACCGAAAGCACCTATCGTGTATTGAGCGAGGCTGCAGTCTTCTGAAATCGGGGCGCATAGCCAGCACCGGTTGAGTGGCGTTGACGAAGGCAACACCGCTGAAAAATGTTAGAGAGAGCAATCCCAAGCCTGTCAACAGTGTCATCAATGAAGTCGCCCAGAACATGTGAGTCCTGATGCCGTTGGACAGACAGGCCAAAATGAAAACGATGGACAGCAACAGACAGTGCACGACGGCAAAATGCGTCATACGGTGTTTTGATGCATATCGTCCTCCTTTGCGAGGCACTGACGTGGTGTGGCTAATCAAAACGCGCGGCGATGCCGAGCCCACAGCTTGCAAGTGCGAACCAAACTACGGTAGACATCCCCAATCCCACGTATACTCTTAATCGCGCCCAGCGCCGCGGTGCGCGCCTCCTCAACTGCCTGCGCACAGCGCGCCCGAGTCTTGTTAATAACAGCAACGACCCATTCGGAATCCGACGGCTCCGGAGTACCGCCACTCGGTGGCAGCAACACGTCCGCGACGGAAAGTACTAATACCTCGGCGGAATGTGGAAATCCCGCCCGCCCCAAGTTATCAAGCGCAGCGTCCGCGCAGCTCGATCCGTTATAAGCGGTCAATAGCTTCATACTTCTGTGTCTCTATTCGCACATGCAAGAAGCATCCTCTGATTTGGGACGTGAGGTCAGTGCACCGATCACCTTACGACGTGACGTCCGATCTAGGGATCAAAAGTTGGGGTGCTCCACCCAGCGCAATCCAAGTGATTGGCGTGAGCCCGCTCACTGACGAAATCGAGCATTCCGGCTAGACTTGCAGCTGACTATGGCAGAGTGCCGAACGCGGTCAGGATTGCGCTCCCCGGTCATCTGCTTACGATAAAGCTTCGCGGTCGCTGAACCAGCCACTGTTGGAAAGCCGGACACCCAGAATTATGACAAGTCGTTGCGGCGCCATGCTGTCGCGAACCTTACGCTATTGGCGTGCGGTTTGTGCAATCTCGCCGGAACGACGCCAGTTATCGGTGCGCTTTTCTTCACGGAGAAACTGGAAGAGGGCTAGGACGACCGCCAAAATAACGGGACCGATGAATAATCCTAGCGCGCCAAAAGCTTTCAATCCTCCTAGCAGCGCAAAAAAAACATATAGTGTCGAAAGTCTGGTGCGACTTCCGATCAGTTGTGGGCGCAATAAATTGTCTATCGGATGGACGATTACCAGCCCCCAGGCAAGGAGAATACAGCCTTTGATCCAGTAGCCGCTGAAGATGAGCATCGAGATTGCCGGCACAAGAATTAGCGATGTTCCAATTACCGGCAGCAGCGCACAAAGTGCAGTGATAATCGCCCACAAGACTGGTGAAGTAATGCCCAACCCCCAGAAGGCTATGCCCGTCAGAGTGCCCTGAATTCCCGCTATAGCGAGCATTCCGTATACGGTTGCGTAGAGGGCCTCTCTTACTCGAGCGAAAAGCCTTCTTGTCTGATCGGCACGTAGGGGAAGCAGAACCGCTGCGCGGCGTAACATCGACTTGCCGTCGCGAAGGAGGAAAAACAAAATGAAGAACACAGCTAGGGCGCTTGCGAACACAGCCATAAAGCTGCCAAGCGCGGCGGCGATCATACTAAGCAGCGCTGCGACCCATTTCTCCGCCTGGTTCGCTGTAGCAGTTCGCAAGTCAGAGGCAGAGATAGGCACATATCGGCTGATTAGCTCGACCGCTCGGTCAAGAAGATGAATTACGTAGAATCCGAGGCGTTCACCTCCATCCCCTGAGTTGCTCATCGATTGATAGATATCGCGCAGTCCAGTTGCTAATGCACGCCCAAGGAACACCGCCGAGCAAACAATGATTACAGCGATGACCAAAGTGGACAGCAATGCAGAAACATTGCGCTTCCGAAGGCGGTGGAGGATGCGCGAATGTAGAGGGTAAAAGAGAACGGCTATTATCGCCGAAAAGCCTATAGGTCTCAGAAATGGAGCAAATAGAATGTAGCAGAAATACAAAGCAACAACCGTCAGGCCCAGCAAGAAGAAAAGGGCCGCGCGATTGTTCACGTCACCGGTTCTTATGAACACATCCCCATCCCTGCTAATCAGCGAATCGAACTCCCGCCACAGCACCACTTTGGATTCAGAGAACCTCGCTTTGAGGAAATCAACAACATAGGTTTTCGAAATGGCTTGGAAGATTGTCTCATTGACAGGCATATGCCGACGTCGATTGTTCGCTTTCGGTGCATCGGGCGCTTTCATAGCCCCTAGCCATGAAGTACACGATGCGATCGAAGAATCGGTCCATGGAGTGGAGCAAGTGGATCTCGCCGATTAGGTCAATTGGTTCTGCGAACAGTCCTTCATCCAGCATGAATGCCCAGAGATAGTCTTTCGTCATGCTAACGGCCCAGAGGAGATGGGTGTAGGGAACGCCCTGCTCTGCACGTCGCATACCGAGGCCTATGTAGCGATCTGCAACCGCTGATTCTGCCCTGTAGAGCACCCAGTCACTAAGATCGCGATAGATCTCTTGGGAGCGTCGTTGCAATTCCCCCGAAGGTACTCGTCGGAAGAGTTCGGTGCACTGCTCGCTACTCTCTAGTCGCTGAATGAGGTTTTTCGACAAGTTCTCCGCGCGGGATTCGATGAGTTGGGCCAATTTGAATGCGTACATGAGTACTCTTTTCTCGCCATGGTCCGCGCTGATGCAGGAGCGGTACTACAGACCAAAAGCCTGGCTGCAAACTTCGCGGGGCTTGCTCCATCGTCAAGCAGTGGGAGGCGTGTCTAGATCCACATTTGCGAGCGCAATCTGTATGCCAAACACTTAGCGCTTCGCGAGCCTTAGTGTCAGGCGCTTACAGCTCTAGAAGCCGACGAGAAGCGCCCACGTAGTCCAAGTCTTTGGACATCGCGAAAAATGGTGTCGTAACTTTTGGACACCACGCGTGATTTTGAACGAAGGTGCATTTCTCTAATTCCCGAAGCCAGTCCTTTCCTAGGTCCTCCGGAGGCGTACCTTGAGGCCTGTGTGTAGGGTAACGATGCCAAACCTTAAGTCACCGCGAGCGCTCCTCCACGATCCAGAACAACTTGGACGATCTCATTCGAAACTCGAACGTCGCCTCGTAACCCTCTATAGCGGGTACCCACGGGCTGGGAAGATGGTCCTCCACTTCACCAGTTCCATCCCCGCTCGTTCGATCTGCTCACCCAAGACTCTGTTCGCCATCAGTTCGGCTTCGGAGGAGCTTCCAACGAATGTCTTGCGCGTGCTCGGCATTGATCTTGACCTTGCGTCTTTACCTGATCAAGTTCCGCTGCCTTGCGACCCCTCTTTAGCCGGGTCCATCCCCGTGCGTGCCGACGACCGCACCAAAGCTTTCGCACTTCGAACCAAAACACGGTGGAGACTCCCAATCCAAGGCACAGCAAAAGCTGCCGCCAATCGAGTGCCGCAAACCGAAATGCACTGCGAATCGGCGAAACGAATACCAGCAATCCGAGAAGGGCAGTGGTGCCAGCGGTGACCCACCAGAGCGCGGGATTTCGTTCGCGGAAGCTTTCCAGGAAGGTGCGCGTCCAGGATCGGTTAGTGAAGATCAACGCGAGATTGGCTATCACCAAGGTTAGGAACGTAACAGATCGCGCCTGCTCTATGGGAAGGTGCCACAGTAGAGACACGGCATAGATCCCCAGCACCACTGCACATACCCAGACGCCCTGAAGAATACTGATGCGAAGTGTCTCCGCTGAAAAGAGATGCTCGCCCGCCTTGCGGGGCGGGCGCTTCATCACATTGGGTTCCGCAGCTTCGGCTTCGAGCACGATACAGCAGGCTGGATCGATTATCAGATGCAGGAAGGCCACGTGGAAAGGCAATAACACAAGCGGCCATTCCAGGATCACCGGAATTACCGTCAAACCAATAATCGGCAGGTGCGTGGCCAAAGTGTAGGCAATCGCGCGTTTCAGGTTGTCGAAGGTCGTCCTTCCCAGCCGGACGGCGTGAACAATGGACGTGAAGTTGTCATCCAGCAGAACCAAGCCTGCGGCTTCCCGTGCCACATCCGTTCCCCTCCGACCCATCGCAATCCCGATATGCGCAGCACGCAGTGCCGGGGCATCGTTCACACCGTCTCCCGTCATAGCCGCAATCTCGTTGTCTGCCTTCAGCGCCCTTATCAGTTTCAGCTTCTGTTCGGGGACCATCCTGGCGAAGACATTGACCGTACCAATACGCTTTTGCAGCTCGGGATCACTGAGGGCTTGGAGTTCCTGCCCGGTGATGCACTCTTCAGCATTCTGCAATCCGATGCGAGCCGCCACTCTTCTGGCAGTTGCCGGATGATCTCCAGTGATCATCAGTACTCGAATGCCGGCGGAATAGCACTCCTTCACGGCATCGGCAACTCCGGGGCGAACCGGATCGTTAAGGCCTATGAGACCTAGGAATTCAAAATCGAAATCGTGCTGTTGTGAGGGTAGGTCGGTAATTGGGAAAATGGCCTTGGCGACGCCCAGCACCCTGAGGCCTTGCTCCGCCATCTCTGCCACGCGGGTCATGATTTCCGGCGTGTGCTCCGCCGGCAGATGACAAAGATCCACAATGGACTCGGGCGCTCCCTTGGCTGCAATCACATATTCACACCGATGGCGCGATCGCCAGACCTGCGAGAGGGCCAGCAGCGAAGGTGACAATGGATATTGCCGGATCAGTTCCCAATCATGGTGCAGGTGTTCGGTGTTCTCAAGGCAACGAGTTCCACACTCGTTGATCGCCTGTTCCATGGGATCGAACGGGTCCTTTTGGCTCGCGAGTATGCCGAACTCGAGTACTTCGTGAAAATCGTCTGGCAGGATCGCCGGCGCAAGGAGCTCTTCAACGGAAATCCGCCGTGTGGTATAGAGCTGCGTCACGGCCATCTTGTTCATGGTCACTGTTCCGGTCTTGTCCACGCACAAGACAGAGGCCGACCCCAACGCTTCGATGGCCGGAATGCGCCGCGTGAGCACCTGCTTTCGGGAAATACGCCAAGCGCCAAGCGCCAGAAATATCGTTAGTACAACCGGTAACTCGTTTGGCAGAATGGCCATGGCCAATGTAAGTCCCGCCAAGGTTCCCTGCAGCCAATCACCCCTGGTAAGGCCGTAGATAATCACGACCAGGGCGCATACGATCCCCCCGAACGCCGCCAGTATGCGCACCCACTTCGCCGTTTCCTTCTGTAGCAGCGTCTGCTCCGGCGTAATGCTCTTCAGCGCTTTCCCAATTCTCCCCATCTGGGTGTGGGCGCCGATCTCGACCACCCGCGCAAAACCGGAACCTTGCACTACGAGTGTCCCGGAATAAACCTTTTTGGCATCGCTGTAACATGGTTCACGGAGACCCTGAGCCGTTTCGGTGGCTGTGCACTTTCGCGCCGGCAGAGACTCTCCGGTCAGGAGCGACTCGTCGACACTGAGATTGCATTCATAAAGAAGTTCACCATCAGCGGGAATGCGATCGCCTTCTGAGAGCTTTACGATGTCCCCGCGCACGACTTCCCGCCCTGGAATACGTATCTGGCTGCCGTCACGAATGACAAGGGCTCGTGGACTGGCCAAATCCCGAAGAGCCTCTAAGGTACGTTCTGTCTTCTGCTCCTGGTACAGGCTGATACACGCGATGATGGCTACGAAGCCGAGCAGCATCATCGCTTCCTGCACGTCCCCCAAAAATACGTAAATCACCCCGCAGGCAATCAGGACGAGAAAAATAGGCTCGCTCGTGATCGCCCAGATGATGGCAAGCCAGGAGCGACGCTCTGAGCCGGGTAACTCGTTGAAGCCGTCACGTCCTAATCGTGCAGCAGCGTCCTGACTCGACAACCCGGTGATCGCCTTCGGGTCGAATGCGTTGCTTTGCCGAACGAGGGCTGCCTGTGAGGTCGCCGTCGTCATACCACTAGTTCCTTGCAGATCCTCTGCCTGGCATCGAAATGCCTGGCTTTTGCAATTGATGAAGATACGCGTTCCTTCAGGCGGCCAGCGGAGCTATTGATCATCAGTGACAGATTTGACCCGAAGGAGGTGAGGAGTACCCTTTCACATCCAGATAGCAGCACCCTGATGCGCAGAAGCTTGTCCGCACCGCCTTTGGGTCCGTTGATATCTGTGATAAGGACCGAGATATCTCGGACACGATCTTCAAAGCGAGCGAGCGCCCGGCTAAACCGATCCGCAATAAGGTTATTAACTTCATCGGTAACTTTGATCTTGCGTGAACGAACTTGTAAGCGCATGAAGAGAGTACCTTTCTGCATCAAACACAAGCCTTTGAACGCCTCCATCCCGCTCAACTGTGAGATATCGGGCGAGTTCATTGAATCGGGCAAAGGTCCAAGTGGTCCGATTCCCCTTGGTCGGGAACATGCACTTTCCAACCCTTTGCTCAACACCATCGTCCACTACTCCACACCTAGTACAAGTGCTTGAACGATGATCGTAAGGTCATTAGCGATGATGACAATCGGTTGTCTCCCCTCGCTCAGCTCACTTTCTCAAATTTCTCTCCTGGGCTGTAGCAGGCGTGACAGACACCTCCAGGGACATCCTTTGTGGTGTAGCCGCATTCCGAACAGACGTAGTACGTCTTCTTGGCGCCCCGCATTGCATCCACATTGTTATAGGCTCCCCTGAAAAGCATCAAGTGTGAGACTTCGCCGTTGTAGGCATAGTTTATTGCTCTTAAAGCGTCCATCTCATACAGGTCCTGTGCCAGGCGGCGCATTTCTGGATACATAACATCGCTGTCATACGTTTCCGCCTGAATAGCCGCGTCGAGATTTTCCTTTGTGGATTTCACGGTAGGCGCTTCGGTTTTATTCTGGAGGGTGCCGCTGAGTTTGGTAATCTCCTGCGCGAACACGCTGGCGTGAAACGTTTCCGCCTTGGCGGCCGCGCGGAACAGGCTCGCAATCTCCCCATAACCTTCCTCATTGGCCTTGGCCGCAAATGCGAGATACCTCGCTCCGGCGTTGTGTTCGGCAATGAGGGCTATTTGAAGACTTTGCAGTACTTTGTCGGCGGGCGGGTTCTCATTGGCAAACACCGCCGGGACTGCCGCCAGTAACATAAAGCTCATCGCAAGGAGGCAAGTTGGTCTCGTCATAGCAGTTCTCCATTTGGGCTGGCAGATATGCTCCGCCGCCAGGCGATATAGTGCACGTGCCCTTCCAAGGTGTCGTACTCTGAAGAGGTCCGCGTGGCTGGCTTGATCCCGTGGGTGGAAGTGCCTCGGCTGCAGGGCAACAACTGCCCGCCGACTTGGCGCTGACCGAGCTCTGCGTAAGCTTTCACTTGGCGTGGTGTTCTTCCGCAAGCGTTTTTGAGCCAGCTTGGTTCTTTTTCGGGATCAGGCTGAGGTATCCCTTGGCGAAGGCAAAGCTTTGTCGTTTCACGGTGTCGAACCGGAGGTGTGAATTGGGTGGTCGCGCCAGGTACAATTTTTGGACAGGGATTCCGATCTCGTCCAAAAATTTGGACGCTCTGGCTGTTGGTGCTCCCAGTGAGCTTAGAACGGTGCGACCGCAGCTTCACCATGGCCTTGTGCTTGCGCAGACCGATACAGCAACCGGGGAATCGCCACTGAGCATTTGTCATAGCGCAGCCATCAAAGAACATCGCCCCGATGTGGCTGCAGGTGGCATTTGCGGGTTTCTCGTCCCCTCACCCGTGTAGTTCAGCTTATTGCCAGTTGGAACGCCGCGTGCACGCTAAGGTTCAAAGCGCCACCACCAGAACAGGGGGTGTCGTCGAATATCGAGGAGGTGCAGTGATGAAGAAAAATGCGAGGCGCGAGCAGTCGCTGGCCGCAATTTCGAAATCGGGGGCCGAACAAGATGCTGTCCGCAAACGCGCCTATGAGCTGTACGTAGATCGCGGTATGGACGAAGGCCACGATCTCGAAGACTGGTTCCGTGCGGAACAGGAACTCGCGGGTAGGAGATCTCAGTCCGTGGCCGCCTGACACGGCAATCTCAGGAGGCGCGGTGGCTCTTTTCTGCGCTAAACCTTGGAATCTGGTTCCTGGGGATAGAGAGCAGCCAGGGGCGAAGCCCGTTCTAAGACGATATAGGCTCCGAACATGCATAGCCATCGCTCTATCTCACTTAGCAAGCGAAGTGGTCCGATACTGTGAAGCGACCATCTGCAAAGGGATCCGGCGCAGAATTGCTGTGGCCGCGTAGTGCCGTGTTTGTGGAACTAAACGAGGTATTTCGAACAGCCTCTCAAAACTGCGGCGTCACGCGTATAGCAAGTTCCGCGGAAGCTTAAGTTGATTGGAGCGTACACCTGCCCCGGTTTTCAGCCCGGGGTCGTTCTCCTCGTGACCGTGCTGAAAGCAACGTCTCTAGCTTGTCGAACTGTGTGGCAGATTTCAGTGTAGGGCCTCAACACGCATCAGAACACGGTTCGTTCTGCTCGACGATCTGCGAAATAACGACTGTGGTTCCGCTGATCGAAATGGTGTGCGTGACTGTGCAGTGAGGGCAAAGCCAGTAGCAGTGGTCAATAAGGCGCGGTTGATTCGCGAAAGAGTCTCTAAACTGCGATATAGGTGGGAGCAAGAACAGCCGGCCCTTGCTCAGTTCACGAAATTCGGAATTGCATTGCGGATTAGCGCACTTAGCGACCATGACCTACTCCTCTCGAATGTCTATGAGATACCACGCGCCACGTTCAAGAACCGAGATCCCCACCGGACACCAGTTCCTCCTCCGTTCCCAGCCGGTCCGCCCGGGTATGACCATCGCCCGTGCCACAGCCAGGTAGAGTGCGTAAGCGGTTTTTCGGATGGCGCTGTGTCTCTTCCATTGCAGGTTGGATTCCATATTCCGAACCAGACCATCAATAAGGGTTAGTCGGCCAAGATGGCGCACCAAAAGGGTCCCTTTCAAAGGACTGCCGGCAAGAGGAACAAAGTGGTTGTCGAGTAAAAACTTTGTACTCGCTTAAGACTTCGTACAAGAATTTGGACTGGTTGCCACATCACAGGTGCGTCGCTGACCTGTTCAGCGTTCTCGCCGCCACTGGCGATTAAGACACAAACGACTGCACCTGATCAATGCGGCAGGGGGAAGACCGTCGCCGGTACCGCGAATAGCCGAGCGATGTCATGCCTGGCTCGCTCAACAGGCAAGCGGTGCCGAGATTTGGAACCGCAATTGCAAACAGAATGGCGTACCCTCGTCGGGTTCAGAGGAGAATTCCCACATGAGACGTTTTAAAGTTTGTTCGGCTTTGGCGGGGCTGCTAGTTTTAAGCGCTGCCTTGGCTTATGCTCGTCCGACTCCGCAACTCGCTAACGCGACGCTTCAAAATCTACAGACAGCCTTCAATGGCGAGAGCAACGCGCACGCGCGGTATCTCGCCTTTGCACAGGAAGCCGACAAGGAAGGCTATTTCCAGATCGCGAGCCTCTTTCGTGCAGCGGCGCGCGCCGAAGAAATCCACGCCACGAACCACGCTGATGAGATAAAGGCGCTTGGCGGCGCCCCACAAGCCAAGATCGAGACCCCGGTTGTGAAGTCCACAAAGGAAAACCTCGAAGCTGCCATAAAGGGTGAAACATACGAGCGCGACGTAATGTATCCCGAATTCTACAAGCAGGCCCGAGCCGCGGGCATTCCCGGAGCGGTGCAGACGATTAGCTATGCCAGCGCCGCGGAGGCTGAACATGCCAAGCTATTTACGACGGCACTGAACAACATCGAAACCATGCGTGCGAAGGGTATCACGTATTACGTGTGTACGATCTGCGGGTACACGACGACGAATCTAGATTTCGCCAAGTGCCATACCTGCTACAGCCCCAAAGATAAATATGTCGCGGTGACATAGAGATCGGGTGGGCAATACGATGCGGCGGCGCATCTACGTCGCCGCTTCGGGAAAGACCCTGGGTTCGAGGTGAACAATATGATTCAGATGCCAGTAATTCCGCCGTGGGAAGGCTTACATCCCCTTATCGTGCATTTTCCGATTGCGCTCCTGCTGATTACGCCGCTGTTGGTGATCGCGGGCGCGCTGCTCAAACCTGAGAAGGGACGGATTATCCTGTACGTGGCTTTGGGCTTGATGCTGATTGGAACCCTCGGCACCTTCCTCGCTGCTGCAACCGGCGAAGCCGCCGGCAAGCTCGCGGAACGAACGCCACAGATTGATGCTGTTCTCGAGCGGCATGAAGAACTCGCGGATGCCACGAGGGCTGTATTCACTGCGTTGACCCTCATCTTTGCAGCCATTGTGTTCGCGCCGAAGTTATTCCGCAAGCTGCCTGGGAAGTTCGTAACGACGGCGCTGCCTCTCGTATTTCTACTCTTCTACGGGGCGGGGATGTTGTTGCTCGCCAATACCGCTCACAATGGAGGCAGGTTGGTCCACGAGTTTGGCGTCAAGGCGATGCTCGGGCCTTCTTCGGGGCCAATCGCGGGCGAAGCTGCGGCCGCCAACTCGCACGACTCCGACCGTGAGTAGATCATTCCGAAGCGCCCTTGATCTCGTGTTTGCTGAGTTTGTAGGCAAGATCGCTGCGGGATAATCCCAGCCGTCGTGCCGCCTCGGCCTGGGCACCGCCCGTTTTGAGCAAGGTCCTCTGAATGAGGCGCCGCTCAAGGCTGCTCAGCACCTTTCTCAGATCCAAGTTGTCGGGCAAGCGCGAGAGCAGATCGTCCTCGACGCTGCTGCTGCTCTGATCTGAGACAAGTTCAGCCCCAATAGGCGAGCCGGGCTCGCCTGGGAACATCTCCATCGAAAGTTCGCTGCCGTTCGCCAGAATACAAGCACGCTCAATCAGATTACGTAATTCGCGAATATTTCCTGGAAAATCATAGGTCAGGAGACGCCGCAGTGCGTTCTCGGAAAGCGGCGGCACGGGAAGCTTTAGTTCTGCCGCTGCTCTGCGTATGAACTCGCGAGATAGCTCAGGGATGTCTTCTCTTCGCTGGCGAAGTGCTGGGATACAAATCGGAAATACTGCCAGGCGATAATAGAGATCTTCGCGAAACAGATTCTCCCGGACTCGCTCTTGCAGGTTCCGGTGCGTAGCGGCAATCACGCGAACATCCACTTTTCGGGCACGGTTGGAACCGACTCGGGTCAGTTGTCCATCGTTTAAGACGCGCAGAAGCTTGGCCTGTGCGGCTGCGGATAGTTCGGCGACTTCGTCCAGAAACAGCGTCCCCAAGTGCGCTGCCTCAAAGAGTCCCTCTCGCGCACGATCTGCACCGGTGAAAGCCCCCCGTTCGTGCCCAAAAAGTTCGCTCTCCACTAAGGATTCCGGAAGCGCCGCGCAGTTGATGGCAACGAAAGCGTGGTTAGTGCGTGGGCTACTCTTATGAATGCTACGTGCCACCAGTTCCTTGCCGGTGCCGGTTTCGCCGGTGATCAACACCGCGGCGCTGGTTGGAGCGACACGAGCAATATTTTCACGCACTTTCAGAGTTGCAGGACTGCCGCCGATGATTTCTGAGGAGCCCTCAAGGCGTAATACTGTGCTCTTCAAACGGAAATTCTCACGCAATAGTCGCGTGTGCTCATCCGCTCGGGTTGCGGTTGCGCGTATTACCTCCGGAAGAAAAGGTTTGGTTAGGAAGTCGAAAGCGCCTCCACGGATGGTTTCGACTGCTAACTCGATTGATCCTACGGCCGTGAGGAAAATCACGGATGCGGTGGAATCGTCTTGCCGAACCAAATTCAGGACATCGATACCTGAACCGTCCGGCATTTTCTGGTCTGTGATTACAACATCGTACTCGTTCCCGGTGATTGCATTCTTTGCGTCAGCAACGCCGCGGGCTTCAATAACGACATGACCATCCTGCTCAAGGTTCGTGGTCAGGATGGCCCGCATGTGGGGCTCATCGTCCACGACGATAATGGTTGCCATCCTTTATCCCTCCGCGGCTAGAGTAATGCCGCCTTTGCTGCAGGCAGACTCAAGGTGAATTTGACGACCGGAAGACCATTGCAGCTCAGCGTGAGATTGCCACCATGGCTCTGCGCTATGTTTTTGGCGATTGCCAGCCCCAGGCCCGTCCCGGCCGACTTCGTCGTGAAAAATGGTTCAAATATGTGCTCCAATGCGCCCGGTGTGATCGGAGGACCGCTATTCTCGACCTCAATGTTCACCGCTGAGCCTGAATTGCGCACCACTATCCGAATCGTCTCTCCCGGAGGTGACGCATCAATAGCATTCATCACCAGGTTGAGCATGGCCTGCTGCAAACCGTTAACATCGCAATCCCAGTCCAGTTTGTCGGGTGACTCTACCTCAATCTTCAGATTATGTTCAGCAGCTCGTGCCCGCGAAAGTTCCGCGACATACGAGATCATGCCGCCCAGGTCATTTGTCGCGATCACGAGCGGACGCGGTCGCGCATAGGCCAGGAACTCGTTGGTGAGCTTTTCCAGTCGGTCCGCCTGCTTGGCGGCGATGTCAAACATCCGTTCGCGCTGCCCCGGCTCCAGTCCCCCACGCATGGCGGTTGCAAGAGAGCTTGAAATCATCGCGACCGGATTTCTGATTTCGTGTGCGATGGCCGCCGATAAGCGGCCAATCGCGGCGAGCTTCTGTTCTCGCACCAGTTCATCCTGGGTCTGCTCCAGCATCAATAAGTTCGTGTACAGGGTTTCCTGATGCGAGTGCAAGTTTTTCACCAGGATCCATACCAATGCCCCCAAAAAAGCAAAGATCATGGAAATGGAACCGGCCTCAAAATACTCGGTTACGGGTACGGGACCATGTTCCCGTGCGAAGTGCTCGATCCATGCGAAGTCGAGCGCGCCTGCGGCAATGAAAACGGCTATGGCTGCCGGAAGCCTAAAGCGAAATGCCGCCTCGATCACCGGCATGACCAACAGAACGAAGTACTGCGAGTCCGCTCGATCCGTAAGTTGAGCCGCTACGAATGCAAGTGTCAGGTTCAGAAGCACGGATGCCCCGGTAAGCGTAGCCGTGAGGCCGGTAGGGGGCATCGCGGCGAGGCCCTGCACCCATATCAGTTGCAGCACGCGCAATAGGAATGCTCCTGCCAGAAGCTCGACCAGACCGCGTGACGGGACACCGAAGTGCGTCGCGAACAGAATATGAATGAGCAGCAGCACCGCAAGAACGATTAGCTGCAGGATGCCGAATATCGTCTCCTGCAGCTTCCACGATTCCAGTTCATTGCGCTCAAATGCAATCACGTCGTTCTACCTGCACCAAGAAGAGCTTATTGAAACGCCGCCGTATCTGTAAGTGAGCTTGCTCACAGCCGAATGCACAAGAAAGTGATTGCGGCGAGGGTTTGGCGTTTGCGCTCCGATAAGGTATATCGGCTGGATAGGCAGTTGTGAGGCTCTGCGCGAAATGGACTAAGTGAAAAAGGCGGCCAGCCACGCCCCACGATGACCTTGAGACGGCCGGAGATTACCCGTAGGGCAATGGGCCAAAGGAGCGGCCTCCGCTTGGAATCGCCATGTCCATTTGGCGGCCGTGTTCGTGGTGAGGGCGGCTAGATCGGCAGCACTGACTTTGTCCGTGAACCTACGAGGAGAGAAGCGGCCGGCTCGTTAGCGTGGGTAAGTTCCGCCACAGCGGCCGCCGTCAGCCCTACGGAGCCACGCGTTCAGTGCGGCTAAGAGCAACAGTACGAGGGTTGGCAAGCCGGCATAAAGCAACGCTATCTTCGGGCTAAGAGCGCGACCTTTCGGCCTGAGAGTGCCCTTCATTCGCTAATTGATCACGATTTTCGAGGAATGAGAATCCAAATCGACGAGCGGTCCGCCAGAACCGATCTGCCCATTCACATTGTGGGTATTCTTCGCCGGATTCAGCATTGTCGTATTCGTTCCTGATATCCTCCCGGAATCCGAATGCGCGTCGAGCAGATATCCACCTCCAGTGGCAAGCTCCACTTTGATTACACCTGACCTAGTGACCGCGCGAATCGGAGCCGGGCTCAGCTGCGTTATTCGGATCGAACCAGAGGTCGCTTCGGCATGAACGGAGCCTCGCGACTGAAGCGCATCGATGCTTCCAGAGCTGTTGTGAGCTTCTGCCGTTCCCGTCACCTTGTTGATACGGATAGTCGCGGAGTGCGTGGTTGCACGAACGTCGCCTGAGACATCGCTGATCTGGATCCGTCCGCTTGTGGTGTCTGCATCCACGACTCCTTTAACTCCGTAAACCTGCAGCTTGCCCGATCCATTGTGAATGTAGACCTGGCCGCTACAATCGCGAACGCCGACGGACCCCGACTCGCCTGTAACCTCGATTTTGCCATGGAGGTTGCTGATCTCAGTGCGGCCTGACGAAGTTACCGTTTGTATTGGCCCAGATATGCCGTCGATTGATATGCCGCCCGATTCCGTGCGGGCATGCACTTGCGTCTCATTTGGCGTCTGGATGTCAAAGCGTATTGTGACTGCTCGGAGGAGTGCTGGATCTTTTACAAATCCGATTAGAATGTGATTTCCTGCCTGCTCAATCGGGGGATTCTGCTCCAGCGCACGTATGTTGGCCTCGGCAATATCCAGATCCAGTCTGCCGTAGAGGGGCCTAACGGTAGCGTGCACTACTACGTTGGGAGCAGATCCTCTTGTGATGTAGACCCCGCCTGGATCGCTCCTTACCTTGATCACATCAGCGACGAAGTGATGCAGGCGAACGCGTGCTGCAGTTGCGGTCTGGGTCTGTGCCAGTCCTCCCAATAGCACGGTCAACACCAGCGCCGCCTCGGAGGTTAGTCCAGGATCTTGCTCGTGAGTTCGCACGTAGGCAACGGCAGAGAATGCGGCAAAAATCCCGGTGCTGAGAAGCAGAAAGATATTTCCACCAAGCAGAACGCTCACGCTGCCAACAAGCGAGGCGAGCGTAAACGTGCGCACTCCAGCGGGAGATCTTTGCGGCCCTTTCCCTTCTCGTCGCTCTCGCTCCGCTCCTATAAGGAAGCCTATCGCCAGTGCACAAACCAGGCGAAGTACCAGTTGAGCTGTGGGCAGCATTTGGGGCGATGGTACCACCCCTATCGATCGAAAGGCGATGACGTCGCTCATGGCTTGTCACGTCTTTTATGGGTTTATGTCACTGCATTCGATACTGAAGATGCATAAAATCAGTGTAGGTCTTTTTTTTGCGGAGGTATCGTCATATGACCGGCGACTCCTTACATCTATTGGAAATCGACCTGCCAGTCGCATTTGTCTTGGCTTCTCCCTGGCTCTTGATTGCGTCGACACGAAAGAACCGTGACGCGCCCTTGGTAGTCCCCGCGGTAATGCTCTTCGTCTTGGGTCTCTCTTCGATTTACGTTGCGCTCGTTGAAAGTGCGACGGGGGCAAGTGGATTTCAGGCCCTACAGTCGGGCTCGGAGTTGTTGCGCCACCAGCATGATCTCACTGCGTTCGCTGTCAGTTCGTTGGCGGCAGCCACACTTCTGTTCGTGTTCGCCTTATTGTTTTGGGATGTGCTCACGGCTGGTTTGTGGAAAAAGCGCCTTCCTGTCGTTTTTGTTATTTTCGCTGCGATCTATGGTGCTTGCACGATGTGGCTGCTGGCGGCTGCGCACGACGGCGCGAGCACGGCAAGGCACATATCACTGCATTCGATTCCTTGACAATGATACAAATCAGACTTGTCGTCATCTCATGCGGGCGAATGCGAGGTATGCCGTTGTTGGTGAATATCCTGTCTGCGACAGCGACGGGACCACTCCAGATGTTGCATACCTTGTTTGCGGTGTTAAGAGGACACTTCACCTCGCACGGTTACTGGACCCTCGCGTTTACTCTGCTGCTTGAGAACACTGGCATTCCCGTGCCGGGAGAAACGGTCTTATTGTTCGCGAGTTTCCTTTCTCACGAATACAAAGAACTGAACCTGGGGGGCATCATCGTGGTGGGTACGCTAGCGTGCACCGCCGGAGACAACCTCGGGTACTGGATCGGCTACCGGGGAGGACGTCGACTCCTGGACCGGCATCAGGCCTTCTTCCACATCTCCGATCGTGCTCTGCAGCAGGGCGAGACGCTATTCCGCGACTATGGTTCAGTCGCGATCCTGTTTGCACGTTTCGTTGTCGGATTGAGAGTGATTGCCGGACCCCTTGCCGGCGTATTGCGGATTTCATGGCGAACGTTCGCCACGTGCAACTTTATCGGTGCTGCGCTATGGGTTGCAACGGTTTCAAGTGCGGGCTATTTCCTGGGACACCACTGGGATCATGTCGTGCAGATGGTCGCACGAATCAATGGCGGCGTAATTATCATCCTCACGCTACTGACCAGTTATCTGTGGTGGCGCAATCATTGCTCTCGGAAGTAACTCCCAAGCCGACCCTCCGGTATGGCTCCTACGACGCCAGCTTCCCAACACGTCTCAGAGCGCGTTCATTCTCTCGTTCGCAGGACGCCATAGCTGTACTGGCAGTTCTGGCTGCCAAGGCTGCGAGTTTTCAGGAAAACTGGATGCCCGTTTCCTCTGTGTTATCGGTCACTGCCAGCAAGATGATCTGCGGGTACTAGCATCCTCGTGAATGTGATTCAGGCGGGCACGAGAACGCCTCAACGAGGATTACGTCGTATGACCGTCCTGTCTATCGTCTGTGCGAGAGCTGCGAACCAGTAGATGGCCGATGCAACTTTGCCGCGTAGCTTCGAAGCGCCGATATCGCACTTGGAAACAAACTGCGGAGACACAACGTAAGAGCATCTATAGTGAAATAAACGGACGCACAAGAAGAGGATGGTCCTCGTAAAAGGAAGGCCATCCTGCTTTATTCGAAACTGACAAGTTAGGTCGGATAATAGCCCTGACTATGTCCTTCCCGAGTTGGACTCCGCCGGCACGCATGTGCCTGAGCTTTGATGTTCTTAGCTGCAATCAAGGCAGCAATTTGTTAGTCCTTCATCAAGATAAGACTGTAAACGACCATTGATCCGGCTTGTGGATGGTTGGTACTGCTTGGGATAAATTCGGAGGTAAACACAAGCTGAGTGACGCGCCATGCTGCGGGAAACGAGAACGTCTGTGGCTTCGTTGTAAGCTGCCAATCCACAGTACCGACTACTTTCGAGTTGTCGTAACCTGTCACAGTGACCTTGTTCGGTAGCCATCCTGCCGAAAGGGATACGCTGACCGGCTTAAAGGCCGGCAACGCGAGACTCTTGCCAATCGGCTGTTGCAGTTTGATTGAACCGAAGCAGGCAGCAGGAAGGTAGCAATGAGTGCCGCCCACAAATGCAACCGTATTGTGATGCGATGCTGGGTCAATCCAAAAACCTGGCCCAGCGTCTTTCCATAAGCCTGGCGTCACGTAGTAAAAATGATCCCACACGAGACCGGATCCAGATGGATAATTGTCTGGCAGAGGCGCGGGTGTGTTTACAATCGGCATCTGATGAAAATCGATGTAGGTTTGCGCGCTGGCCGAAACTGCCAAGACGGCTACGAGGGTAACAAGGAGAAATGTCTTTTTCATGAAGGGTCCTTTCGAATGAAGTTCACCGACTTGCCATTGCAGCTTGCAAGTGACGGCCCAGAACTGTAAATCTCTGAAAGGCATGGGGTCGTGACTCGTTTTTCGGAAAAAAGGGAAGGCGTTGGCTGTATAAGAGTTTTGACGCTGGTAAGAACTTCGTCAAGTTATTTGAACGGGAGCACCTTTCTCTGCCTCCTGTGCAGGACCTTGGGGACGGCGCCGACGGTCACGGACAACGATGCAAGTTAGGGTCGATCGTTATCCGTCTGATTGTCCTCCTCCGAGCGCAAAATTGACTGATTGGCTTGTTCCGCGGACGGCACTGCAGGAGCGCTCTTCATCAACGCAGTGAAGCTAACTCGTGAACTAAGCCCGCGCGCGCAATAGTGAGCAGTATTGGTCAGCAAGAGCACCCCTCCTCCATACGGCACCAGGGATGCCAGCGGCAGCGCAGTGGACGCAAATCGACTCGCCGTCTCTTAAGCCCAAGAAGGAGAGAGTCGCGGCAAAGATCGTGGTCCAGAACAGAGAACGCAATGCAGGTTGCCCTCAGCAAGCTGCTGATGGTGATCGAGAATTGCCTCGAGCCGTGGGCTACGTTCTGCTAGCTGTGCCGCCCCTTCGCGGCTTGATACGGCCAGAAAGGCTCCGATGGTACCCGCGACCATGATGATTAAACCTACGTACTTGAGGTTCCGAACACTTCGTACTCGAAGGGCCCTCAGCGATCAAATGTCATAGCTCCCGCATTCTTCCAGGCTTCGGAGCCTACGCATGCCAACACCCACTGTGCAGTCAGTCCACGTAGTCCAAAGATTTGGACGGCGCGGGGGAGTTCGTCAAAGAAACTGAACACGGCACGAGATATGTATAGAACGTGGTCGACTTGCTTCTCCGCGAGCGCTCGTAAGTCCTTGGTAAGGAATGCTTGATGCTGTTTGAAATCACAATGGCCGGCTGCGATCGAGAAGCGAAGTGGCAGGTAGCGTGCACGTGAAGGGTTGGAGGCGAAGCCGCGCGGCGGTGCCGTCACTAGATCGAGGAGACGAAGTGATGAAAGAGAGTTCTAAGGGCAACAATTTGGCAGCCTGGGTTCCGAGCTCTGGTGCCGATCAGGACGCTGTTCGCAAACGAGCGTACGAACTGTACGTCGGTTGCGGCATGCAAGACGGTCATGATCTGGAGGACTGGCTGTATGCGGAACAGGAACTGGCGGCGAGGAAATCACGGAGTGCGGCAGCATGAAATGCGAGCTTATTGTGAGCGAACGTCGCTAGCGACTGGTTTCCCGGCAGGAGGTTTCTCGAACCTGGCTAGCCGCACTGCTAGGGAAGAAATTTGCTGCCGGGTCTGACGCGCGGCGGTTCGAAAAGCGTCTATTCCGGGAAGGCTGTTTCCGGAGCGCTGCCGTCTAGGAGACATCGCCATGTTCAATAGTTTGGATGACCAGATCCAAAAAGCCGAAATGCGTGACTCTGATGACACCAGCCGGGTGACTCGCTGCCTCATCGTTGTTGTTGTGTCGGCGGCGGTGTTCTCGGGCCTAATCCTTAGTATCTGGTTCCTGGGCTAAATGTGCGACTCAGGACACACTTCCTGAGGACATTGCTAACAGACGGGTAGCCGCAGGGCTTCGGAACATGCCAAACGACCACGCAATGTTATCTGCGTCATTGTGGAGTGAAGATGCTTTGGGCGGTCTGGATCAGGAACTGATCCAGGGATTGCAATCCATGGATCCGACTGAAAGGCTGCTGGCGGAGGTATGGCTAATAGAGAACGGCGACGAATCAATGAATTTCTTGGAGAACGCGATTGAGACCGGAGCGGTCGCCCCATGCCTTGCAGGACCATGCATGGCTGAGATCTTGCGTAGGAAGCTCCGGGGAGAGGTCCGAAGCGCGACTACCTGGCTAGTTATGGATGCCGTCTGCTGTTGAGGAGGAAGGCTAGAGTACCGCGCTTTCCAGCAGGATGTTGGAGAAAGCTCGCAGTTTGCGACGGAGCCACAAATGATAATGCTGGCTATAAGGCCTCAGATCGCGTTGAAGAATATTTTGTTCGCTACCGATTTCGACGTTGCGTCGGGACGCGCGTGGCCGTTTGCGATTGCCCTGAGACATCGCTACGAAGCGAAGTTGTTCATCGCTCATGTAGTCCCCGAGGAAGCTTACATCTATGCCCGCCCCGAGTTGCTCCGCCAAATCGAGAAAGAGACGAATAGTTACGCGAGCGAAGCGCTCGACAAGCTCGCACGCTTGATCAGGCTAAAAGGGGGAGTGTGTGAAACAGTGCTGGAAAGGGGCAACGTGCCTTCAGTGCTTTCGGAACTCGTGCGGCAATACCTGATCGATCTGGCAATTATCGGCACAGGAAGTCGCGAGGGCTTGGAGAAGATGCTGCTTGGATCGGTGGCAGAAGACTTTATACGCGATGCCCGCTGCCCTGTGCTGACGGTTGGCCCCGGTGTTGGGATAGAACAGTCCGAAGGCTTGCAGACCATAATCTGCGCAACCGACTTCTCCGAGGAGTCGTTGGCCGCTGCAAAGACGGCGATGTCATTGGCAGAGGAATATGATGCGCGGATCATTGCCGTTCATGTCGTCGGAGAAAACTCGGCCGATACCGGCCTGGAACTGAAAACGAGAGTCGAGGAACGTTTCCGTGAACTCTTCGTACATCATGCCGATCTCCGGTTTGTGCCCCAAGTTATCGTCCGGCATGGGAATCCCGCTGAATGCATTTTGCGAGTTTCGTCGGAGCTCGCCGCTTCCATGATTGCCATGGGAGTTCGGGGTGCTGGGGCTCTTGGTCACATAGCCACTCACTTTGGATCAGTCGCTCACAAAGTACTGTGCCATGCTAAATGTCCAGTGCTGTCGGCACGTTGTGCCGGCGACTCTTAGCGGGCCGACGACGGAGCATGAGACAGATGAAGCCAGATCCAAAGATCCTCACTACTTTCGATGCCGAATACCTGACCGACCTGCTGAACAGGCTTAAGCAGGCACGGTTTCCCGATCGGGAACAAATCGATGCGCTGCAGCAAGCCTTGGACAATGCCGACGTGCAGACACCCGTCATGATTTCGCCGGAAGTCATTCGAATCGATTGCGTGGTCCGAGTGGTCGATCTCCAGACAGGGAAGAAGAAAAGGTACACAATCGTGCTGCCGGAATGCGCGGACATGGCTAAGCGCCTATTGTCAGTAACGACCCCCCTAGGCTTGGCATTTCTCGGTCGCCGCCAAGGTGACGCTGTGCAGCTGAACGCGCCTGGAGGCATCCGTATGCTCAGGATAGAACATGTCCGTCAATTAGCGAGATCGATACTTTTCGAGCAACAGCGTTGCTTCCATGTTGCATATCGCTGACGAAGCGGGACCCAGTATCGGCCAAAGGCGGAGCACCGCAACCGGGTGCGCCTTGTTGAAAACGCACTGTATTATTTCGCTGCGCAAGGAAAACAGGGTTGCGGCCAGCACGACACTCAAGAGCAAAGCCGACAGCAGACGTTTTATTACGAGCCGCTGTACTCGCGGTGCGTATTGCGTGATTGGTTCGGAGGCCTCACGGTCCCGATTCTCGCGCACTGACGTTGGCATACATATGCGAACCGGACGCGTGTTTGCAAAGACGCCTATTAGCGGCGAGACGTCATCCTCTAGGAAGGGAACATATGGCGCTCAAGATTTGAACGTCGTCTTGTAATCTGTCAAAGAATTTGAACCACGGGCGACCGGCCATTCTTGAATCGAAACTGCTGAATAACGACTACATGGCGAAGAACCTGATTTCCTTCGAAGTTGCAATGAGGTGAACCGGGCCCTGACCTTGGTATCCGGAATGCTCACAAAAGCTGTGACCCCGGCAACACTTGCGGTGGACGGACGCCTGAGTCGGTCCTGGCTGCGTGGTACGGTCCAATGCCGAGTTGAATGATCGAGTGAAGCAAGCGCCCAGTAATCGGCAGGAGGGCTTCTGCCCAGGCTGAGATGGTTCCTAGCCACGGAGGAGTTCTTCTGCCGAGATCTCTGCGCCAGCGGAGACAGGCCTTATGTCACCGGTTCTATGGCATACGATTCTGATCGACCTTCCAATCGTTCTGGTGCTGATTGGGCCTCTTCTGTTCATCTCAGCGATCGCAGGAAGGGCCCGTAACCGGACCCTGACCGTTCCAGCCGTGATGCTTAGCATTGTGGGAGCTTCTTCACTCCTGGCTTCTTATTTCAATACGTTTGTGGGCATACAGCTTTTTCATGATGTGACAGAAGAACTCTCCGGACACCTGCACGAACTGGCCGGTATGGCCACGAGGCTCCCTATCGCGATCACCCTGCTTTTCGCATGTACTTGGCTGATTTGCTGGCTCCTGGTTCACCAGCTGAATAAAGCAGCGCAACGCGCGGTCCTGGTTGTCTTTGGAGTCGCGTACGGCTTCGGTTGCGTTTGGCTCATAAAGCTTGCTCATCAAGGCGCGGCGATTGTAGACCACCTGAACGTCCACACTCGGCCATGACGCGTGCAGCCGGACATCGGTCTCTTCGGTTCGTCTTAAGTTTTGAACAGAAGGGTGCCGGGTAGTCAACAATTGGAGCGACCCGTTGATGCCGTCGTATCTTACTGCGGGTGCGGGCCGCAACATTTCCGCCGATTTCCGTCGCATGGATCAAAACAAAGCCAACGGGCATTGTGGCAGTCCGGGTGCAATCCATCTGAACCGGGGAGATATTCCACGTGGCCGCGAAACAGAAAAGCAGTGATGCGGTCGGGTATATTTCGCCACTCGCGGGTGCTGACGTAGCTCAAGGGATTGCGAAACGGGGCCTGCAGCTCTGCGATGGTCAGGGCTGTTATTTGGGTCCGCAGTCGCAGAAGTCCAGATGCAGGCGGTGTGGTCCCGTCGGCAAGTTTTGGCTGATTCGAGTTATCGAAGTATTACGGGGAGGTGATTTGTTGTGAATGCCCGCTCTGTTGTGCTGACGGAAGAAGATGCCGCAACTGTTTCGGCTGTTTTGGAGACCCTCGGAAAATCGTGCTTTCCTGACACCTCGCAAATCGCTTCGTTGAAGCAGTTGTTGGATACGGCTGGGCCGAGTGTATGCCAACGCGTGCCGGACCATGTCGTCAGGATCGGCTCTTCCTTACGAGTTTGCGACGTGCGTACGGGCAAGAAGAAGACCTATGAACTCGTATGCCCGGCATTGGCTGACGTTTCGCGAGGCTTACTGGCATTTTCCACGCCTTTGGGCATCGCCTTAATCGGGCGGCGAGAAGGGGAGATTGTGCAAGCTATCACGCCGGGTGGCAACAGAATACTTAAAATTGAGCGGGTAAAGCCGCCGCAACCTGGTATCGTTCGGCACATCACGCCCCCTCAGTCCCACAACGCGCGCTTAACCTTTACGACGGACGATGAGCCAATCTACATCTAACTCATTGAGCACACTGATTCAGAGCTGCGGTTCGGAACCTTACGTTTCCGTGCGCGACCAGGGATATCTGCTGGAGGGCCTCACCCGAAATCGCCGCGGCGCAGCGCCTAAGAGAGGATGGTCCCAACGAACTACCATCTTCGAGGGCACGCAGCATATTGGCCATTGCATGGGACGTCGTGCGCGAGCCAATGTTCCTCTTGCTGCTGGCGGCGGGGACGGTCTATCTGCTGCTTGGAGATCGCGCCGAGGCATCGCTGCTGCTCTGCTTCGTGTTTGTCGTCATTGGGATAACGCTCTATCAGAACGAAAAACGGAACGCGCCCTGGAGGCGCTCAGGGATCTCTCGAGTCCGCCCTGGTGGTACGAGATGGAGAAAGACGGTGCATTCCAGGTCGCGAAGTAGTTCGCGACGATCTTCTTCTCCTGGTCGAAGGCGACCGCGTTCCTGCAGATGCTGTGTTGATCTCCTCGATCAATCTCTCGATCGACGAGTCGCTACTCACGGGAGAGTCTCTGCCCGCTCGAAAGGAAGTCGGAAGTTCCCAAGCTAGGACGCACGCAAGTGGCGATGAGCTGTCGCTGGTCTATTCAGGAACGCTCGTTGTAAGTGGTCAAGGGGCTGCGCGAGTTCGGGCAACAGGTTCGGCAACGGAGCTAGGCAAGATTGGCAGGACCTTGCAAACGGTGGAAATCGAGGACACGCCGCTGCAAACGCAGACAAGGCGACTTGTAACCGCTTTGGCAGTCGTTGGGATCTCGCTTTGTGTGGTGGTTGGCGTCGGCTACAGCATTGCCCGTGCTGATTGGTTGAATGGCCTGCTTGCCGGAATAGCGTTGGCCATGGCGATGTTGCCGGAGGAGTTTCCGCTCGTAATAACAATCTTCCTTGCACTTGGAGCATGGCGTCTCTCGCGAAACTGCGTGCTCACGCGACGTATACCCGCAGTAGAAACACTTGGGTCGGCAACGGTCCTCTGCGTGGACAAAACCGGGACGCTGACGCAGAACCGGATGTCGGTACGCAAGCTGAGCGTGAACCACTCAGTACTGGAACTGACCGAACCGGCTGCGGACGTAGGCTTTCCTGAACAATTTCATGACGTCATCGAGTTCAGTATTCTGGCAAGCTCCGATAATCCATTCGATCCGAGGGAAGTCGCCTTTCACCAATTCGGAGAGGAACATTTTGCGGGCACGGAGCATCTTCATCCCGATTGGCAGCTGATACGAGAGTATGCACTCACCCGCGAGCAGTTATCCGTCACCCGGGTGTGGAAGACCACGACTGACTCGCCGCTGGTGGTTGCGGCCAAGGGAGCCCCCGAAGCCATTGCGCAACTATGCCGCTTGGAAGAAGCCCAGCGCGTAGCACTGACTGAACGCGCGGCGCTGCTGGCGAGGGAAGGCTTGCGTGTTCTTGGTGTCGCCTCGGCGCAGTTCAGCGGCGATCAACCTCCCTCTTCCCAGAGTTCGTTCTCCTTCCGCTTCATCGGCCTGATAGGAACTGGCCGATCCGATCCGTCCAGCCGTGCCGGAGGCGATCCGCGAATGCTATGCGGCAGGGATTCGAGTGGTAATGATCACAGGCGATTATCCGATTACCGCCCAGAGCATTGCCTCCCAAATAGGCCTCGCTTCGCCCGAAAAAATACTTACTGGCCCCATACTGAACAATATGTCAGATGAACAGTTACGTGAGGAGATCAAAACCACGAACATCTTCGCTCGCGTTGTTCCCGAGCAAAAGTTGCGGATTGTCGCTGCGCTGAAAGCGAGCGATCAAGTCGTTGCCATGACCGGCGACGGCGTAAATGACGCGCCCGCTTTGAAGGCTGCGAACATCGGCATTGCAATGGGTGGCCGCGGCACCGATGTGGCACGTGAAGCAGCTTCGATGGTCCTTTTGGACGATGATTTCTCGTCGATTGTGCGCGCGGTCAGGATGGGGCGCCGAATCTTTGAGAACGTGACAAAGGCCATGACATACATCCTCGCGGTGCACGTACCCATTGCTGGCATGTCACTCATGCCGGTTTTGTTCGGGTGGCCAATGGTGCTTCTTCCGGTCCACATTGCGTTTCTTCAACTGATCATTGATCCCGCTTGCTCAACCGCTTTCGAGGCCGAGAACGAGGAGGCAAACGTGATGACACGACCACCTCGTGATTCAAGGGGTCCGCTGCTCGGCCTGCGCTCTACGGCAATCGCGCTGGCACAGGGAGGGAGCGCGCTACTCGTTGTTGGAGCAGTCTTCCTCTGGGCGCTGCATAGTGGGAAACCAGAACAGGAGTTCCGGGCACTCGCATTCGCCACTCTGATCGGCTCCAACTTGGCCCTCATTTGGACAAATCGTTCGTGGTCCGGAACCATTGCGCAGAACTTTACTACTCGAAACGTCGCCCTGTGGTCTGTCACCACAGGCGCTTTAGGGCTTCTAGCGCTGGTTATGACCGTTCCGTTCCTGCGTGCGTTGTTCCAGCTTTCGAAACTCACATTGCCAGATTTCGGCTTATGCCTGCTGGCGGGTTGCACCAGCATTGTATGGTTCGGAGCCATCAAGGCCCTGGGCCGAGCGAAGCCCTCCCATGTGCACGGACTTTGATGCTCGAACCGAAGCATGCGGTTGAGCAAAAACGGAGCTTCCAGTGTTATCGGTAAGAAAGCAACACCCCGCCAGCAGTGATGTTTTGGATTGTGACGGGGCATCGATAGCGTCCGGAGTTTGACGTCGCGCGACGCAAGAAGGGGCTATCCGAGATGCTGAGCGAGAGATTATTGAGGAACCTTCAGCCTGACTGGGCAGGATTGGGACCAGTACGGGCTTGGCTGGCTTTACTGCTGCTTGTGCTGTGCTGCTGCTCGCGGCCGAAACCGGCCTTTGCGCAGTCCAAGAATCTGGACGGTTTCGCACAATGCCTGGCCGATAAGAAAGTCACCATGTACGGTAGTTTCCTCTGCCCCCATTGTGACGATCAGAAAAAGCTATTTGGGCCTTCGTTCAGGTTTGTTCCCTACGTTGAGTGCACGGTCCGCGGAAGCCGGCTACTGACTTCCCATTGCGTAGCTGAGCAAATCCGGTTTAGTCCAACTTGGATCTTTGCCGATGGCGATCGCCGGCTCGGACTCCAACCGTTGAAAGTGCTGAGCGAGAAGACCGGATGCAAGCTTCCCTGAGCCTGCGTCTAATTCGCTACTTAATAATGGCGTGTAGCTCGGCAGGCGGCGTCGTATCGGCTGTTTCTCTTCACAATCACTACGCCCCCTCGGCAACGGAGTTCTGCGATCTGAGTGCGACTTTCAACTGCGATTTTGTCAATCGAAGCGTCTATTCGGAAGTTTTGGGGATACCGGTTGCGCTGTTCGGAGTGTTGGGATATTTGCTGCTGCTCGGATTGTCCCTGTGTAATAACCGGCGCACAATATTGATCCGGTTTGGAGCTTCTATCGTCGGACTTGGATTTGCGCTTTATCTTACTTACATCGAGGCCTATGTACTGATGGTCTGGTGTCTGCTGTGTATTGGTTCATTGACGATGATCTTAGTTGTCAGCGTCTTGTCTGCAATGGTTCTGTGGCGGAACAGCAATGTAGCGCCTCGAATGAAAGCAGTCTGAACCTGCTATCCGTACGCATTTTGCAGAACTCGAACCACGTGCCTCGCATGAAAAGAAGCAAGGGTAGGATTTAGCTGCGCACTATATACGAAGCAGTGTTGACACAAGCTGTAATTGTACCGTGTGATGAGTGACGATTAGCCTTGGTACGGCCGCGTGGCTTAAGCGAGACTCATCAAAGCCATCTTGCGCAATCGATGTGTGCATGCCGCATCAATAGCTGCTAGAACGGATGTCCAGCATTCCATGACGTTCGCGCCCGCGTACGTCTTAACTGCCATGCACTGCGGTAAGTTTAGCTAGGCAAGACCAGAGTTGGCTTGTTCATCTGTCGGCATTCTTCTGCCTTCGCGGCACCGATCGTTCCGGAATTGTCTGCTGTTTGCAATCGGAGTTGGCCCTTGTCTGCATTCTCAACTCTTCTGCAAATCGAATAAACCAGATCGACAAGCGTTGCTCAGGCTTGGCGAACCTGCTGGAAGGTGCTACCGAATCAATCGATGCCGCCAATCCTAAATTAATGCTGGACGCAGTGGGCGGGCTTCTCGCGCAACGCGCAAACGCTGACTAGGATTTTTTTGCAGTTCCGACGGCTAGCGACTATATTACCGTCGGGGTACAAGGTCAGCAATTGCGGACAAGAACACTGCTACAGACGAGCCTTTGACAATAATCACGTCGATGAACTCGCTGGTCGCTGGCTTTTCGGGTGAACCGGTAACAAGAAGTGCCTCCCATCCGCACCGAAGCGCAAGTACTCCAGATCGTTGAGCAGCAGCTTCCCACCTCTTCCATAAAACGACTGCTCGCACTCGGACTCACGCGGCAAGAGATCGATGCACTCGTCATCCCGCTACGCACGCTTCAGCATCGCCGTTCGAAACGCGAGAAGCTGACAGTGGAAGAATCCGACCGCGTGCTGCGCGTGGTCCGGCTCCTGTCGCAGGCGGAAGCAGTGTACGGCTCGCGTGAGCGGGCCTTTGACTGGCTTCGCCGTCCGGTTGCCAGGCTCCAGAGCCGCGCCCCCTCGACTTGATGCGAACCGACACCGGTGCCCGTATTGTCGAGGAGCTTCTCGTGCAGATCGACGAAGGCATGTTCGTCTGATGGTGCTCTGGCGAATCAGCCGGCACCGTGACTTGGACGGCCTTGGCGGGCTGCGAGCACCAGGTCGCTGGCACGAGCGCGGCTTGCCCGTCGTCTATTTAGCCGAGACTGCCGCCGGAGCGTTACTGGAAGTATGCGTTCACACTGCGGCCAACGACGTTCCACCCAGCTACACGCTTTTGGAGGTAACGGTCCCGACTACAACCACCGTCGAAGCAATCAATCTTGATTCTCTCCCTCAGGACTGGTCGGAGGATTTGGATGCGACTCGCGCCATTGGCTCGGGACGCGTGACTGCCAGGACGGCTTAGGCCGAGCTTCTTGATGCGCGACTCCAGTGTCGTGGGTTTGAGCCCCAGCCGCGCAGCCGCACCGTGAGGACCTCGAATTCGCCAGGCCGTATCGTGAAGCACCTGCAGGATGTGCGACCGCTCGATGTCACTTAAGCCCGTTCCCGTGTTAGCGGCGCTGTCCTCAGCCTCTGGCGGGCGAATTCGTAGCGTCGGCCCATTCTCCATGATCGTCGCGCGTTCCACCAGGTTCTGCAGCTCGCGCACATTGCCCGGCCAAGGATAGGTAATCAGGTCCTCCATCGACTCGGGGTCCACTTCCTCGATACGTTTGCCCATGGTTCCGGAGATCTGGTCAACGAAAGCCTGGACGAGCAAAGGAATGTCCTCGGAACGTTCGCGCAGCGGCGGGACGGTGACGGGAAACACGTTCAGCCGGTAATACAGGTCTTCCCGGAAGCGGCCTTCGCGCACCGCGACGGCCAAGTTCCGATGCGTTGCCGCGATTATTCGCACGTCCACGGAAATCGGCTTCGGGTTGCCGAGTCTTTCGATGGTGCGCCCCTCCAGCACCCGCAGCAACTTCACCTGCACCTCGATGGGAAGCTCGCCTATCTCGTCTAGGAAAAGGGTCGAGCCATGCGCCAACTCGAAGCGTCCGATCTGCTTCGAAAATGCGCCTGTGAAGGCTCCCTTTTCCCGCCCGAATAACTCGCTTTCAATCAGGGTCGACGGGATCGACCAGCAGTTAACCCTAACCATGGGCCGTTCGCGGCGTCGGCTACACTCGTGAATATAGGAGGCAAAGCGTTCTTTGCCGCTGCCGGTTTCGCCCAGAAGAAGGACGGTGGAATCCGTGCAGGCAACCTGTTCAGCCAAGGCGAGCGTACGACGAATGGCTGCACCTCGTCCGATGATGCCCTCCGGACCGAGACGTACTTGTACCTCCCGCCGGAGGTAGAGGTTCTCGCGTTCGAGTCTCTCGCTCAAACGCCGCACATCCTCCAAGGCTCGCGCCCGCTCCACCGTGTTGACCAACATTTCGCCCAGCAGCCGTAGCCGCGGGACGTATTCTCGCGGCCAATCTCGCGCTTCGTGGAGCGTACTGATGAGTACCAGGTGGAGACGCTTGCCAGCGGCCCCAATTCGGCATCACCAGCAACGTCTTCGTCCCCATCGACTCGAAGGTTGCACGGTCGACAACCGCCTCGAGCGGCAGGTCGGAAAGAACATGAGGAAGGAACAGCACTTGGCGATCGAACAGAGTGCGCTGCACGACCCAGGGACACATCTGGGCTAGATTCACTTCGGCTGACACGTGCGCTATGCCGTCGCCATACGAAGCAAACGCTACATTTGCGGCGTCGAGCGTATCGCTAACCGAGAGTAACCCGCAACGGTCCGCTTCGAAGAATCGTCGCACCTCATCCAAGGCCGACTCGATCGTCTGCTGGAGTCGGTCCGGGCGAATGGCAATCAAGTTAGCGGAGATGTCCGACAGCGGCGTCTCGAATTGGACGCGATCCATTGACGCGGTAGCGCATGAGGACCCGACAGGTGTCACGACATAGCAAGCGTAAAGAGGAGGAGCCGAAAGTGTCGGTGACATGGCTCACAAGCTTCGTAGCTTCTCCGAAGGTTCGGAGGCTCAGGTCTACCGCCGGCGCGCATTTCGTCGTCTGTTGCGGGCATAAGTTGGCGCGGTACCTCGGTTTAGGTCGATTTCTTCCATCCGACTGCCATCGGCACGCAGCTTGTACTTAATGATTGGCGGAACAGCAGCGATTGAACACCGCTCGTGAGAGCGGCATGCCTTGGCGCTGAAATGCTGGTCGCGGGCGAAGGTTTTCCTTCTTAACAATGTTCGTATCGTTTCCCGTGAATCTGAGGGATAATCGCATGCCGTGACACGCCAGAAACTTCATCTCCGAAGCCCCGGTGCGCTTCTGTCTCCTGATCGTCCTGGGACTGGCATCTTTTGCCGCAGTGTATTGCGAAGCAAGCGCCGGCGTAGACCTCTTGTTGCCACGCATTGCCGCGAATACGAATCAGCACGCCGCGGGTACTTTGTCGGACGGTGGTCTCGCCGTAGAGCTTGAGATTCGCGAGGGAGCATTTTTCCCGGAAGCTGAATCGGGCCCGAGCCTCCCGGTGTTCGCCTTTGCCGAGCGCGGAAAGCAATTGCAGGTCCCCGGGCCGATGATTCGCATTCCGCAGGAAACCAGCATCCACGTCACCATCCATAACATGATTGCAAAGGATGTTTTGATTCACGGCCTGCATACCCGTCCGGGGAAGAATGACGACACCTTTGCGGTTGCTGCAGGCGCGACGCGCGACCTGACATTTTCCGCTGGCGCACCGGGCGCTTACTACTACTGGGCCACCGCCGGTGGAGATACGCTCGGGGGCCGGCCCTACAAGGAAGACAGCCAGTTGCACGGCGCATTTATCGTGGATCCAACAGGAACCGTGGCTCCGGATCGCGTGTTCGTCATCGGCATGTGGCGCGACCGCCAGCTCCCACAGGAATCGTTCGATGTTCCGGTGATCAACGGCAAGTCGTGGCCCTATACCGAGCGTTTGGAATATCCAGTAGGCAGCGATGTGCGCTGGGTGTGGCTGAATCCAAGCGGCAACGTGCATCCGATGCACATGCACGGCTCGTACTTCCGCGTGCTGAGCGCAGGCGACGCGGAGCAGAGCAACCCGGTACCGCCGTCGCAGGTGCATGATGTTTCCACAAACGTCATCCCTGTCGGTGGAACGATGACCACCCTGTGGAAACCAGAGCGCACCGGCCGCTGGATCTTTCACTGCCACATCCTGGCCCATGTATCCCCTGAGATTTCTGTGTTTCATCACGAGGCCATGCACGATGAAATGCAGCCCACCGGTCCGATGAACCATATGTCGGGCCTGGTAATGGGGATCACGGTGCTGCCGGCGGATGAAAAACTGCCGGCGCATATACCCGCGCAGCCGCAACGCCAGCTGCAGTTGGTGATTGCGAAGGACAAGTCGAATCCAAAAAAATACACCTACTCAATCACAGAGCCGGGACAAACCACGCTAACGAGTGGAGGTCCCGGACCGGCCCTGGTACTTACCCGCAATCAGCCGGTAGCAATTCACCTGACCAACCATCTCGACGAAGCCACATCCGTCCATTGGCACGGAATCGAATTGGAGAGTTACTACGATGGTGTGCCAGGATGGGGCGGCGATGGCCCGCAAGTCACACCCATGATCCAGCCGGGCAAATCATTCGACGTGCTGTTCGCGCCGCCGCGCGCAGGAACGTTCATGTACCACACCCACATGAATGACCTGCTCCAGTTGAGTTCCGGGCTCTATGGTGCACTCATCGTGTTGCCGGAGGGCGAAAGCTTTCATCCTGAGACCGATAAGGTTCTGGTTCTCTCGCGCAACGGCAAACGCAAAGGCGGAGAGCTATTGCTGAACGGCTCAACTGCACCTGTTCCGCTCGCACTGCGAGCCGGTTCGCACTACCGTCTGCGCTTTATCGATATCCTCGCAAACAACTCGATTGTCATAAACGCAGTTCAGGACGGGAAACCTATCGACTGGATCCCCCTGGCCAAAGATGGCGCCGACCTTACGCCCATCCAATCCGTTGCCACTCCCGCTTCATTCACGATCGCGCCTGGAGAGACTTATGACTTCGCATTGACCCCCGCAAAATCAGGTGAGATCGAGCTTAAATATGATTTGATCTTGCTCGATGAGCACATAACGCAAATTGCGAAGATAGCCGCAGAGGTCCGCTGATCAACCCGGCTTGACGTTATTAGCACATGATCTATTGTCGACGTTCGACTGTCGTCCACCGGACGTGAACTATTTTTGCGCTGCCATGTAATAAGTGTCCGTGGTTCTGATAAGCGGTGACTTTAATCCCATCACGCCGTAATTTCCCACGTAGTATTCGGCAAATCCGTTCGTGTAACCGGGATCTGTAAAATCGGCCACTGTAACGAAGGTCGGCCGAGCGCCCGGCACTCCGATAACGAACTGGCCTCCAACATGGTCGACCTTCAACTGGGTCCCGGTGCTGCTGACGCGCGCAGCTGCCATGATGGAACTGTTCGAGTTCGTCATGTAGTAAATGTTCTGCGTCCGCGCTGTGATATTCCAGGCTTTAATGTTCTGCGGTGTCAGCGTTCCGATTTTGCCGTCGGTGGTGACGGAACCGAACACGGTCATCAGCGGATTTCCGTTGATGATCGGCACGGTGACCACGAAGACATTTGGCCGTGCCTGCATCGACAGTCCAGCAGAATACTTCGTGTTGTATTGTTGATTGAGGCCGACGAAATTTAGACCGGCAATTTCATCCTGCCACCCGGCGATGCCGCCCATGCCGTAGCCGAGGTTGTAGCCCAGCGAGGTGAAGTCGGCGATGTATGCGTTGGTGGGGATCTGTCCACGACCACCCGGCCGGCCGAAATACAGCGTTCCACCGTCATTGACACCATCCGGCGACGTGGCGACATAGAGCTTCCTGCCATCGGTCGAGACGCCCGAGATATTCAGATCGTTGCTGTTCGTTTGCGTCCAGACCATGTCGGTGGTTTGCACGATCTTCAGGTTCCAGGCAGTGATGTTTGCGGGCGAGAGGTAGCCTGTCGTGCCGTCAGTTGTCACGGTTCCGCTCACCGTCCACCCGTTGCTGAGGTTGAGGGGAATGAGGTTGAAAACGGTCGGCGTACCGGCATTGGCGATGGTCGCGGCCGTCAGCAGCATGAGGATTATGAGTATCCGCTTCATGATGTCGATTTCTCCTGTTCTGGTGCAGGAGTGAGCTGCACCAGAGATGTGCTTCGTTTGTTCGTTCCCACCTCAAAAGCTCACCGCACCGATTCGGAGCGTGGTGGCGCCGTTCAGATCTCGAAAGACCCTCAACGGAACTGGCCGCGGAGATCATTGCAATCGGCCAAAGGAGCCGGAACGATGATCGTGCATGCGACGTTTACTGCCTTGAAGGGCCGCAGATCACGTGCTGCGATCAGAGTTGGTTCAGTTGCTACTGTAGGACGCGCGCGCTGTCGTCGTTGTCAGTCAAAAAGCGACATGCATGCACTATCCCATTTCGGAACCAAGCGTTCGGCGTTCCTTCCTCGAACGCGCCCGGCCTACGCAGTACGACGCCACGTGTTCTACGGGGTGCGCACAAATCCATGATGGCCACTGGCGTCAACACAGGAGCCCGCGACCGCGCCGAGGCTGTTAATGGTGTAGGCTTGCGTGCTGTTCGCTCCCGGCGCGGCAAAAGATGTAATCGTCCCCGCAACGGAGCGAAGAAATCCGAGGATACGACCCGAGTAGGCGTAGTAACCGGTCACAATGCCTGAGCCATTGATGGCCTCGGCGAACGTGAACGAACTGCCCGGAGCGTAGAAGCCAACCACACCCGACGGCGGAGTAAATACCAAGCCGTAATTGCGGCCGCTGCGGTCGCGGAACTGCCCGGTCACGACCCCACCGGCGTTGATGCTGTAGCCGTAGCTCTTCGTCGTGCCGCCCAGGCCGTTGAAAACCGTGAGTACGCCTTGTGCGTTGCGCATGAATCCGTGTGTTCCGATGCGGTCAGTGAAGTAGCCCGTCGCGGCGCCATCGTCGTTGATGCTCATTGTGACGGTGTACGTGGAACCGGGTGCATCGAAGGTGTTCACGATTCCCGACGCGCTGCGGATGAAGCCGTGGGTGCCCGAGCCGTCGCTATAATACCCGGCGGTGGCGCCCCACCGATTGATGCTGTAGGCGACGGTGTACTGTGACAATCCAATATCGAAGGTGGAAATGGCCCCCAGGGCACTGCGCACGAACGCATGCGTGCCGCCCGCATTGGAGTAATAACCGGTCACCATGCCTCCAGCATTAAGGCTTTGTGCGGTTGTACTGCTCGCCCCGGGAACGTCGAAGGTCATGATCTGGCCCGCCGGCATCCGCACAAAGCTATGCGTCTTACCCGCAACGTCGGCGTAAACACCGGTTACGGTGCCGGTGTCATTCATGCTGTAAGCGTCTGTCGACACCGCTCCCGGAGCGTTAAAGACGGCATAGGTTTGTGACCAGGCCACACCTGCGAAGAGCAGGAAGCCAAACAGGAGGGCAAGACGATTCTTGCCTGCGCGTACCAAACTGCGTGCAATCGACATTAGGTTTCCTCCGAAGCCGTGAAAAGTTTGTGCCGTCTAGTCGAGACGGGATGTGGAAATGCAAAATTTTCGGTTTGCCCAAAACGGGATAGGTTGTGCTGACGTCACAGTCGTTCGTTCGATAGGCGCGTTACAATTCGCATGCTCGAAACCTTACGTCGGCACCCATAAACCTGTCATCGAACGCATGTTAGAGAGGTTGTATCTCCATGAAGGCAGAGGGGTTTCGCTCGCTTCATCCCACGACCGTCGGATCGCGAATTATCGCGTACGGCATCGTTCTGTTCGCGGCAATCGCCGTCTTTATCGCCTTCGACATTGCGGGCGATTACCGTTCGGGAGGGGGACTGGGCCACATCTTGGGTGAAGGCGTAATCATGGTCTTAGCCTTGGCCGGTATGGTCATCATGTGGCTGCAATTTAAGGCGGTCCATGTACGGGCCGATCAGCTGTCCGTGGAACTGGAGGCCGCCTTCCGCGAAGCTCAGCGCTTCCGCGAGGAAGCGCATGATGCACTCCGCGGAATGGGAGAAGCGATCGATCATCAGTTCACTCGTTGGAGCCTCTCGCCAGCCGAGCGGGAAGTCGGTCTGCTCCTGTTGAAAGGGCTGAGTCACAAAGAAATCGCCGAGATACGCTCGACGTCGGAGACCACAATCCGGCAGCAGGCGCTCGCGATTTATCGGAAGTCAGGATTGCATAGCCGGACGGAGCTTTCGGCGTTCTTTCTCGAAGACTTGTTGCTGCCGGCAGCTGAACGCTAACGGCTCAAGTGACCAAGGCGGCAGGAGGCCCGATCCAATGCCTCAAATCACCTTTCATGGTGCAAAGTAGCTGGAGATGTCGAGAATTAACTGAGTCGGAGCTGCCGCGTAAGCGTCTACCTTCCCATTGTGATTTGGCACGATAGCCATATTTGACGTAGTCAATCCATCCGCCGCGTTCAGCGTTGAAACGATGGGCTGGCCATCGGGGTCGGGCCACAAGGTCAGATATCCCATTTGACCCGACGGCACAACAGTTGCATTCAACACGTATGCCTGCGCGGTGCTCGGCGCGCCACACCCGCTGCTCGGTACGTCGACTGGCGGACTCAACTGACCGCTGAAAGGCTGCCCAGTCCCTGAGCTGCGCGAGTCGAAGACTCGGCAAGGAATTGTCGGGTAGAGAGACAAGCCTCCCACTCCCGGCGGCGCGAAGCCGTCGATATCAATCGCCAGATGGGTGTCGTTGCTGACAAACGTGGTGATGTTCCCATTGGTTCCGGCGGAGACGATTGCCGCATTCGCAACGTTGGTGCCGGTGGGATTGTTCAACGTAGACACCGGGTTCTGCGGTTTCTGTCCGGTGGGCCATATCTCCAGGTATCCAAGCCGGGCACCATGCCCGGGATATGGGATAGCCGTGAAGTTCAAGGAATAGGCCGAAGGGCTAACGCCAGTTGGAATACAGGAACTGGGCGAGATCGGTAAATCACGTTCGGCACCACCCGACAAGTACGGCGGACCCAAGCCCTGCGGAAAATTCGCGTCCCGGGTATCGGCGTCCCGGGCGGGGCCTTCAATCAATCCGACAGAAATCTTTCCCCCAAGCAGGAGTTGAACAACTTCGTGGGTATTGCCACTTCGAAGTGAAAACTGCACTCTTGGGTATTCGTTGAGAAACGTGCCAAGCAGACGGGGAAGAACGTACTGAGCGATTGTCGTGGAAACCCCAAGGGAAAACTCTCCCGTGATGGCGTGCTCGCTGCTCAGTTCGCGCTCAGCCTGAGCAACAATAACAGCGATCTTGTTCGCATACCCGAGCAAGACGGAACCATGTTGAGTAAGGGTAACCCGGCCCGACCTGCGGTCGAAGAGCTGCACTCCCAGATCGCTTTCGAGTGCTTTGATCTGCAGGGTCACCGCTGGCTGAGAAATGAACAGATGTTCGGCAGCCTTGCGGAAACTGAGATGTTCGGCTACGGAGCGAAACACCCTCAGCCGGAAGTTTTCAAGCCGTGCCATCTTGTATTCGTCCACACCGAAATCGCTTTGATTCTAGCGTGAATCGAGATAGACCCTGTCCACCGGGATCGTAAAAAATCCTACATCCGGCATTCTGTCCGAGATCGAACCCGTTGTTGCTTAGCGTCTGCTTCAGACCGTAAATGTTTGAAACGCCGAATTTTGGACGGTAGGCGGATCTCACAGGAAGCCAAGTCCAGGTTGACCAGTGACTTCGAAGACATGGCCTTTGAAACGCTCTATGGCTCCAGATCTTCCCAAAGCCCGACGTATAGCGACCGGACCGGCCGCGTTCTAACTCCCTCAACGGAAGCGGCTCGACCCAGAATTACCACACCCACGAGTGGCGAATGTGGAGAGTAGACGCTCGATTCGCTCCGAACCGCAATCAGGGCAGCGAACGTCATGATCATCGTCTGACATGCGACGCAGCCTCTCGAAGCTGTTACCGCAGGCATAACATACATAATCGTACAGAGGCATAGAACTCTAAGACTTCCCCCTAGGAATAAACGCAATACGGGGGGCATATCGATACAGAATCGGCCCGCACTTCCACAGCCGCCCGGCAGAGGTGGGTTTCCGTTACGGAAGCCCTTTCGGCAAATGCTGAAACGAAACCCGCAGCTCGCGCGTTTATTCTGTGCGGCTCTTCGTGAGTTAGAAGGGCAATAGAAGGTCATACAGAATCAGGAGTGCAACATGCGAATTCGAATCGCCTTTATTTCGCTGCTGCTGGCGGCTGCCAGTTACTCGTTCGGGCAGGCATCCCAGGGCATGCCACATCAGTACAATCCAGCGACGGACGTCACGGTCACCGGCACTGTTGAAGAGGTGCTTCATCCCAAAGCACCTAACGGGATGGTCGGAACCCACGTCAATTTGAAAACAGCTTCTGGTGTTCTAGACGTCCACCTCGGACCGGAGACATTCATCAGCAAGCAGGGCTTCACGATTGCCTGGCGGCGTTCTTGCGCACTTTTCATCGACCAACAATCCAACCAACAAAATGCGATGTCTTGTGCGACCAGCGTGTTCTTAGGCAGTTCCCGCGGTCTTGTAAGTTATTGATATACTTATTCTTGCCAGATTCACACGGTGGAAGTCACAGGTTCGAATCCTGTAGCGCCCACCATTCCTTTTCTTCGACTTACGGCCAAACGACACTCCCATCCTGATGCACGTTAACGCACATTAGGCGCTAACGGCCTCGGCCGGTGCCGGCAGAAGCGGCGCATGCCGCACCACGTCCACTAGCTTGTTCTGGGCCCGCCGTGCATGGTCGCGGAAGGCCTGTGCATGCATACAACCCCAGGGTTATGCCCGGGCTGGCATGACGGCATAACTCTTGCACGACTTTGACGTCTTCGCCATTGGCCTTCAGTATCGAGGCGAAGCTCCGGCGGAAAAGGCAAAAAAATCCCCCTAGCAACAGCGTCAGCTCGGTTCATAACCCTCAATCCCAAGCCCGAATTCGACGCGAAGCTTAAAGCCGCCGAAGAGAAGGTTGAATTCTTGATGGAGGCAGTAGGCGAGATAATCGAGAGCTTGTCCGGTATTCCTCAAGTGCCAAGCCCACGCACAGTGCATGCTTGGCAAAGTCACCCATGCGCTTGGCGACGCCAACCAAGTGCTTGATAAGGTCATCGATGCTATTTCAGTATTGAAACGAACGAGACTACCGGCGAAACGGAAAAAAACATGGTTGAGAGGCGTCGGCATAAGGCTTGATAGCGTGGTCCAAAAAGCTTGGATGACTTTCCGCTCTATCGTTGCCAGCATCAGGCCATACTCGCTCCTCGACCGGAAGGAGCGACGAACCTCACTCACAGCGCAGCGCTACCATCGGATCAACCATTGACGCGCGTCGCGCTGGAAGTAAATTCGCCAATAGAGCGACGCCTGCCAGCAGAAGCGTGATACTCGCAAGTGAGATTGGATCGTATGCGCTGACGCCGAAGAGCAATCCTGACATGAAGCGCGTTAGAGCCAACGCCATGATCAAACCTACCAATACTCCCAAGAGAGCAAGTGACATTCCCTGGCGGACTACCAGCTTAAGCACGTCGTGGCGTTGCGCTCCCAGCGCCATACGCACGCCAATCTCCCGCGAGCGCTGGGTGACGAAGTACGCCATCACGCCGTAGATTCCGATGGCTGCCAGTAACAGAGCGGTCGCAGCAAAAGCGCCGAGCACCTGCATAGCAAACCGCCGCGAGGCAAGCGAGTCGGCAATAACTCCGTGCAAGGAGCGCACACCGAACACGGGCAGATCGGGATTGACCGCTTGGATCGCACGTCGCACCGGCTCGGCCAGCGCATCTGGATCCACTGACGTGCGAATGTAGAACATCATCGGGTTCAGCGGAACCTGCCGCGCGGGCAGAAAAATGTGCGGAGTGTACGGCGCATCCAGACCGTCGCCCCGGCTGCGTGCTACGACGCCAACGATGCGTCGCCAGGGCTGTTTGGGACCAAATTGCGGAAAGCGTATCTGCTTGCCGGTGGGATCCTCATTCGCAAAAAACTTCTCTGCCGCCGTTTCGTCGATCATCACGACCTTCTCACCTTTGTCGTCGTCGGTGTCGATGAATCCGCGCCCGCGGACAAGAGGAGTGCCGAGCGTGCGGAACAAGTCGGTCGTGACCGAGCCCAGTTCAGCCGTCGGCGCTTCTCCCGCTGTCGAGAGCCGTCCCTGTACTTCAAAACTGCGCGCATTGCTCGCGCCCGCGAAAGGAGTGTTTCCCCCGCCGATACCGACCGCACTCACTCCCGGCAGATCGCTTAGCTGCCGCTGCACTTCCTGCAAAAACGCATTGCGTTTGGCCTGCGTGCGATAAGGATTGTTCTTGGGGTCGTTAGGCTCAGGCAGCCACAGATGCGCCGTAACCAGGTTCTCAGCATTGAAGCCGGGTTGTACCTGCAGCACCTTCCAAAAGCTGCGCAACAGCAGACCAGCGCCCGCCAGCAGGACCAGCGAAAGTGCAAATTCGCAGATTACCAGTCCAGAGAGAAAGCGATGCTGGCGCATTCCCACGCCCACGCCGCGTGCCCCCTGGTTCAGTTTGTCCATGACGCGACGATCCGAAAGCTGAATGGCGGGAACGACTCCGAACAATAAGCCCGTGAGAATCGACGCCATCAGCGCGAACAACAGCGTCGCGGCGTTCATCCTGATCTCAGAAATTCGTGGCAAGGTGGAAGGCACCAGGTTCAGCAGCAGGCTCTTCAGTCCAAAGCTGACGGGGATGGCCAGCGCACCTCCACACAGTGCGAGCAGCATGCTCTCCGTCATCGTCTGGCGAATCAAACGCCAACTGCTTGCGCCCAGAGCCTGGCGGACTGCAATTTCCCGATAGCGGGTCGCCGAACGAGCCAACAGGAGACTGGCGATGTTTACGCATGCAATCAGCAGCACAGCGCCAACAGCCACGAGTAACAGCGACAGCATGATGCTGGTGTCACCCACGACATCTTTTTGCAGAGGCACTAGCCGCGCTGTCCAACGCGCATGCGCCGGATAGTCGGTCGGATATTGCGCTTCAAGGTGAGCAGTGTAGGCATCAAGCCTAGCTTGCGCCTGCGATACGGTGAGTCCCGGTTTCAGTCGCCCGATGGCCCCTGGAAGAAACCTCTGCGATCGTACCGGAGGCTTGGGAAAGGGATCGGCCGCGAAACCAGCCGCGATCCACACCTCCACATCCTGCTCCAAGGTCTTGCCGGGATGGTGAAATCCTGGCGGCATCACACCGATGATGGTGTACAGATCCATGTCGAGGCGGAAGCTCTTGCCTATTACGCTGGGATCGCCGCCGAACATCTTGTGCCACAAGCTGTCGCTGATGACGGCGCCTTCGCAGAAGCCTTCGCGCCAATCGCCGGCGTTAAAGACGCGACCGAGTTGCGGCTTGGCATTGAGCAGAGAGAAAAAACTTGGGCTCACTGCATTGGCTTCGACACGCCAGGGTTTTTCGCGACTGGTAACGTTGGCGTCGATCGGGTAAATGGCCGAGATGTCCTCAAACACGCCGGAGTTCACTTGCATGTCCTGAAGCTCAGGCTGCGAGATCCCGATGTCGACGAGGTTAAGCCCGGGCATATCCATTTTGACCCCGACTAGCTGGTCGGGACGGGAGAAGGGAAGTGGCCGGAGCAGGACGGCATCAAACACGGAGAACAATGCCGTGTTAGCGCCCACTCCCAGCGCCAGTGTGAGCACTGCAACCACTGTCAGCACGCGACTCTTGCCCAGTAAGCGTAGGCCGTAACGAATATCTTGCAGCAGTGCCGCCATCCCTCACCCCCAGCTATCCTTTCGACGCGGCTATGACGAATAAGTAGTGCGCTGTAAAGTATTCGCTCCCTGACATGAGCCTAACGGCTGATTTGGTGCCGCGAACTGCGCTGGACAAGGACACTCTAACCGGAGGGAGGTCGGGTGGCGGCAGGAGCTGTTCGGACTGATGTTTGTTCCACTCTTGATGTCAACGTACGCCTATCGCAGAGAACGGGTGGTTCTGGCCAACGGCTTTCTTGATGGCGGCTCCATTCTCGACGGCCTTGGCGAATACATTCTTCCATCCACCCGACCATTGAGGGGTGAAATGGGGGCTGCTGCTCGTATTCCTCTGCTCCAGATCCAGGGTGAACTGAACCGCCAGCAGACTGCCGTGCTCGCCCGCTGCGCCGAACTGCAGCGCAGGCTCGACGACCATCGTCGCATCCTGAAATATCTCGGCCGCCGGCTCTCTTAGACGATGGAAGTCCGGGGCCACCGTCAAGCGCCCCCACGGTATGCGCCCCCATGATCGGCATTCCGTGTCCGGCGTGCGCGGCTGCCAGCTGAGCAGCAGTCGGGTGCGTCATGAAACCCGCGATAAGAGCACCGACGATGGTGATGCTCATCCCGAATCGAAGGGCCCATCCCATGGCAGGGTCTCCAAGCTTCTGCCGCCAGAAAGCGACCGCCACGGCTATGCTGATGAGGGGTCTGGGCCACGATGGCCACTCCCATGATGACGAATAGAACACTATTGAAAGGGGTGCTGAAGTTGAAGTGGCTGGTGGTGCCTCGGTACGCCTGGAGGGCGATGATCACGAATTCCAGCACCATGGCGATTGCCGTGGCCCACCCGACCACACGGCGCGTCTTCCGCCACTCCGGGATCAGCGTAAACGCCCAGGCAAGCGTGAACACATAAATCGCAATCGATATAGCGAATTTCACCGGCTTCAGCCATGCAGGTGCGGGGTGATGATTCGCGGATCGATGAGCAGGCCGGCGATTGCGATTGCCAGCGCAGGCGGCATCAGCAGACCGGTGAACGTTTTTGGGTCCGTGGTGCTCCCGTTCCCAAGCGCGAGGCACCTGAGGCACCCATTTCCGTGGAAGAACACACTTCCATAGCACCTAGGCCCTGCCGCCAAAGTCAGAATCCTCCGCTTCAAAAATCTTCCGCCATTACCGTGTGGCCTTCAAAACCACGTTTGAGGTACTCCCCAGGGTTGGCGCCGACAACTCGCTTGAACGCCTTACTGAACGCGGCATCGGACTCGTAACCGACCAGTCGAGCGACTTCTGGGAGCTTTTTGTCACGCCGTTCAAGTAGCTGCATCGCCTTCTGCATCCGCCACTCGGTTACGTATTCCAGCGGTGTTTGTCCGAGTAGCTCTTTAAAACGTGCTGCGAATGCGGAGCGAGACATGCCCGCCGCCTCGGCCAGGGATTCGACCGTCCAGGGTGTATTCACTCTGTCGTGAATGGCACTCAGGGCAGCGCCTATTTGAGGATCGAAAATTGCACGAAGCCATCCTTTGTTGCGTTCCGGCCCCGACGCGATATGCGCCCGGAGTACGTGGATAAACAGAACCTCCGCCAGTCGACTCGCGACGACTTCAGATCCCGGCGCCTGTTCTTTCATCTCTGACGCGAGCGCCTGCACTGTGGTGTGAAGAGCAAGAGTGCGTGCCTGATCGGCTTTCATCAAAATGAAGCTCGGCAATAACTGAGTGATCGGCCTCAGGCTGGCGCGATCGAAACTCAAGGATCCACAGACGATTGTCGTCGGTGTGCCACCGCCGCCACAAAGAGCGACATTTCCGTTGGCCTTGGCCCCGATCTCGCGGAAGGTCCACCTCGGACGTGTTCGCGGGCTGTCGCGCAAAACAATCGAAGTCCCCTTAGCCAGTAAAAAGCAATCACCACCGGTGAGGGGAATCGGCTCCGCAATCCCTTCAACACTAAGCCAGCAGTTGCCGCGCGAAAGCATGGCGAAGTGCGCCAAATCTGTGGGTGACATCTTTTTGTCGGAAGGCGTGACTTTTTCTTTGGTCTGGTTTTCCTGTTTTACGCCCCACGGGGCTGTGGCTTCGAGCCTGTGCAGACCGAAAGCGGTCACGTGCATCGTTCTAAAGATATCTGTTATCGAATCCAACCTAGCCTCTCTCTTTTGGACGAATAGACAAAATATTAGGACTCCTGGGCAGTTCTCGTCCACCGCTGAAGGACTCTACTCTACTGTACTGAATGCTACACATCTACTGAAGGGAGTAACTATGGGAAAGCTTGAAGGAAAAGTTGCAGTCATCACGGGTGGATCGAGCGGCATGGCGCTGGCGAGCGCCAAGCGCTTCGTTGAAGAAGGCGCCTACGTTTTCATCACGGGTAGGAGGCAGGAGCAGCTCGATGAGGCTGTCAAGCTGATTGGTCGAAACGTGACCGGCGTGCGCGGTGACGCGGCCAATCTCGACGACCTCGACCGTCTGTTCGATACGGTCAAGCGGGAAAAGGGCAAGATCGACGTCCTGTTCGCGAGCGCTGGCAGGGGCGAGGCCGCACCACTGGGCGAGATTACCGAGCAGCATTTTGATGTGACCTTCGGCCTGAATACGCGCGGAACGCTGTTTACGGTTCAGAAGGCGTTACCGCTTTTTAACGATGGCGGATCGATCATCATGACTGGATCAGTTGCTTCGGTGAAGGGTTTTCCTGGTTTCTGCGTGTATGCGGCGAGCAAGGCGGCACTGCGCTCCTTTGCACGCACGTGGCTAAACGAACTGAAGGGCAGGAAGATCCGGGTGAACGTGCTGGGCCCGGGGCCGATCGCCACACCGATGCAGGAAGAAGTTCTCACGAAGGAGGCGAAGGAGATGTTCGAGTCTCTAATCCCGCGAGGAAAGATGGGTCAACCCGAGGAAATCGCGACGGTCGCGCTGTTTCTTGCTTCCGACGATTCGAGCTTCGTGAACGGGGTGGAGTTGAATGTCGATGGCGGCATGACGGCGATCTGAAGTTGGCGAATCTCGGTCGCTGGCTGACCTTCCGGCCGCGCGAAAGCTGTTCACGGCGGAGCGTCTCCGAGAAAGTCGCCAAACATCGGAACGTATAGCCCGCGCCGTCCAAGGCCGGGGAATCAATATCAACATGGATCGGAGAAGCACTATGAGCTATGCGATTGTCGGATTCGGCAAAATAGGACAAGCCCTCGCCCACGCCTTCGCCCGTAAAAACATCAACGTAACTGTCGCGAGTCGCCGGCCGCCTGAGGCGTTGGCGCCGCAGGCTCGGGCGATTGGACCGACGGTCGTCGCCAGGTCGCTGCAGGATGCATTTGAGGCCGACACCATCATCTTGGCGGTCCCGTTTGGGGAACATCGCGAGGTTGCAAAGGCCATGCCGAGTTGGAAAGGCAAGACGGTCATTGACGTGACGAATGCGTTTGGAGTTCTCCCTGAAGAGCTGGGAGGCATCCTGTCCTCCGCCTTCGTCGCGAAGGCGTTCACGGGCGCTAAGCTCGTGAAAGGTTTCAATCACCTGGTTGCAGCCATCTTGGCTACCGACCCGGTCGTCGAAGGGGGTCATCGGGTCGTCTTTCTGTCGAGCGACGAGGATGACGCGATCGCTCCCGTGGCGGATTTGGCCAAACAACTCGGGTTCGCACCCGTCAACCTGGGAAAGCTCAACGAGGGTGGCGCGCTGGTGCACGCACGCGGCAAAACTTGGGGTCAGCTCATCTTTCAGGATTTGTTCAAGAAGGAGGAATAATCGATCTCGAACGTGTCATTTGGCCCGAGAAGGGTGGTTCCGAAACGGAACTATTAGATCGGACACACTTGATGTAAGGGAAATGGAGAAATTTCGATGAATATCGAAAAGAATGTCCAGGTTGTGAAAGATTTTCTCGCGGCACTCGGCCGCCGCGACAAGCAAGATCTGCTGGCGTTGTGTGCCGAAGATATTGAATGGATCATTCCGGGCGAGGACTGGCCGCTGGCCGGCACGCACCGCGGGCACGCTGGATTGAATAACTTACTTCAGAAGGCTAACGAAACGGTGGAAACTTCGTACCCAGAACCCCCCGAGTTCATAGCGCAGGGACAACGGGTTCTGGTCGTCGGTTTCGCTAGGGGGAGAATCAAAGCCACGAATAGGACGTTCGAGGATCATTGGGTCTTCGCCATTACCATTCGAGATGGCAAAGTGACGAACATCCGTGAGTATGTCGACACGCAAGCACTGGCGCGGGCCTCCGAGACGGCCGCGAGGCCCAGGCCCTGACACATGGACCCCGACACCACACAAAACCATCCGTACAGTCTACGAATACGTTGAACAGCGGCGGCAACGCCTTCTGAACTGTAAATGAGGAACAGGAGGCGCCTGCCGTTGGTCCACAACACCATTGGGAGCAAGTCATCTCTCACGTCGTTGTTATCAATCAACTCCAGCAGCGGCGGGAAGTGAAGAGGCAGATGAGCAAAGAGAGATTTCCTTCACGAATAACCTCCAGCTAGAGACTCAGGAGCATCACCATGGCAGTTGCTTGCAGTTGAGAAGGGGTTGCCCTGGACATATCATCGTCATATTGGTCTCCCAAGTACTCCAAGACACTGTCCCAAAAGGCCCTGAGTGCAAGACCTAATGGGCTTCCGTTCTCATGTTCGCCCAGCAAAATGTCAGTTGTGCCGTTGTAGAACATGCTACCTACCTTGAAGCCCAGCCCGACAGCTACGTCTAAAATGAGCTGAGCGATTGGTCGCTTGCGATCGCTCTCATTCGCCACTCTGCTAGTGAGCAAGTCGGATACCAAGTCGGGCATGATTCACATGGCCGAACCTACCGCCCTAACCTCAATACATTGCAGGGGACCTGTGGGGTTTTGGCGGTCTGGCTGGGCGAGCCGACCCGAGGTGTCATTCTTTTGACACGTAACGTTCATTGCAGCACGATGCATCCATTGCAGGTCTCCCACCGGCCCCGGCTGCGATTCATCTCGTGAAAAGGGAGGCATGAATTCGGAACTCTGCCTTGACGCCGCCGCCGACCAACCGTGAAGCGACGGCCATGTTTGGCGGGTTCCAAGTCCCCCATATCCGGTGCAACATCCAAAAGACCTCTTGGATTGTGCAGCACCTTGGAATATGCTTTGGGCGCCTCCGCAGGAGGAAACCTTGCTCGACTAGATCAAGGTTTGGAGCGGGAATACGAAACCGGCGTCGGGGTGACGGTTACCGGGGCCGAAATGCGCATGGTTATGCTACGCAGACCGATAGTCGCCGTTCGGCAAAGATCAGAAGGCTACTGAGATTTGAAAAGGAACGTAGATGCGACACCGACCGATATTCTGACGGTGCATGATGGTAGTGACCTGGGCCGGAGGCGATGGCCTGTCCTCAAAAAACAGAGCATCCGCTGGGTAGGCGGCAAAAAAATTAGCGTCGCACGGTCCATCTTGTTTGTTTTGCTTTTCTATTTTTCTTCCGCTATTTGGTGCGCGGCGCTGGACCCGACATATAAGGTCTCACAATATGCGCACACGGCTTGGCGAGTACAAGACGTTTCCGAAGACATTCACGGCCCATTCACTCAGACCGCCGATGGCTACTTCTGGTTTGGAACCGCCAGCGGCCTGATGCGCTTTGACGGCGTAACGTTCGTCCCTTATGCCCCGCCTAGCCTAAAGCTGCCGAGCCGTGGTTACCAGTACCTGCTAGGTACCCGCGACGGCAGTTTGTGGATCGGCACAACCAGCGGTCTGGGCCGCTTGAAAGATGGCAAGTTCCAGTGGTACTCCGATCCTGCCAAGCATAACGGCACTGCCAAGATATTCGAGGATAAACAAGGCACGATTTGGGTCACTCGTTATCATGTGCGACACGGCGAAGGACCATTGTGCCGTGTTGAGGGAAAGGGGCTGCACTGTTATGGAAAGAATGATGGAATTCCCGTCCGCTATGCCCTTGGCCTGACAGAAGACAACGCGGGATATCTATGGTTTGGCTCCAATGTGCTCTCTCGCTGGCGGCCCGGCTCTCCCGCCACTGCGTATTTGAGCGAGTTAGCCCAACGTCAAGATGCCGGAGAAGGGATAAACGATGTCGCAATCGGTGCGGCGGGCACCGTTTGGGCTGCGATCGACGGCGCTGGCGCCGGCTTAGGTGTCCGTTATCTCTCCGGCGGGAAATGGCTACCGTATGTCATTCCAGGATTCGACGGAAGCAAATTCGATGCCATGGCATTGTACGTCGATCGGAACGGCTTACTGTGGATCGGCACCGATAGCGACGGCATTTATCGAATTCGCAACGGCAGAGCAGAACACTATGGGATCGCCGAAGGTCTTTCTGGCAAATCGGCAAATTCGTTTTATGAAGATCGCGAGGGCAATCTCTGGGTGCGTACCGACACGGGGATAGATAAGTTCCGTGATGTTCCCGTCACCACCTACTCCACGCGCGAGGGAATGTCGCAGGCATCCATTCTCACCGTTCTTGGCTTGCAAGACGGTTCTCTATGGGTTGGAAACGGAAGCGCCATCGACATCCTTACCCATGGGGAGCACTCCATGCTGTTGGCCAAGGAAGGCCTGCCTGGCAAGAACGTAGGCGCGCTTTGTCAGGATCACCGGGGGGTTGTTTGGCTGGGGCTCGACGGTAGGTTGATGTCTTATGAGCACGGCCGGTTCAAAGAATTCAAACGCCCGGATGGCTCCAGCATGGCCACGGGGGGGGGCGCCGCAATAGCCTAGGACGCCAACCACACGATCTGGGCCTTAACGCCACATGATGAACTCTTCCGAGTCAAAGACCAAACCGCATACCTGGTGCCTTTGATCTCAAGCGAGTCATTGCGGGTTGGGGTGAGAAAGTTGTGCGCGCATCGGCCAGAGGTTACGAGGGCGTAAGGGTGACCGGAGACACCTCCTGGCTCAAAGCTAAGGATTGGAGAGACTTCTGTGAGTACGAAGAGTCGCTTAACCAGGCGGTTGCCAGTCAGCGTCTCGCGGCCTTGTGCACTTACCCCCTCGCCGGATGCGGAGCTGCTGAAATTCTGGATGTAGTGCGCACCCATCAGTTTGCGGTACCAGGCGGCGCGGGAGCTGGGATGTCATCGAAACCGCCGGACACAAACAGGCGAAGGCTGAAATCAAGCGCCTGAATGACGACCTCGAACAACGTGTCGTCGAACGGACCAGTCAATTGACGGCCGTCAATCGGGAACTGACAAAGGAAGTCCTCGAACGTGAACGCGCCGAGGCAGCCCTGTTGCAGAGCGAGGCCTATTTAGCGGAAGCACAGAGAGTCAGCCACACCGGCAGTTTTGGCTGGGATGTATCTGGCGGAAAGATTATCTGGTCGGAGGAGACGTTTCGGATTCTTGAATATGATCGGACAATTCAACCCACGGTGGAACTGATCTTCGAACGCACCCACCCGGACGACCGGGCGCTGGTTCGGCGCATAGTCGATGAGGCGATTCAGAAGAGAACCGCCCTTGATTTGGAACATCGATTGGTGATGCCTGATGGTTCAATCAAATGCGTGAGAGTAGTGGGTCATTCTGGAGTGGCAGAGACCGGGGACATCAAATTTGTTGGGGCGATCACGGATGTAACCGATCGTAAGCGCGCGGAGGTCCTCCGCGACGGAGAGAGTCGAATTCTGGAGATGATAGCGCGCGACGCTCCTCTGGAGAAAATACTGGAAAACCTGGTCCTGGTTGTGGAAGAGCAGTTTGCCGGTTTGCTTTGCTCGGTATTGCTGCTTGACCACGACGGTCAGCACGCCCGGCACGGCGCTGCCCCGAACCTTCCCCGGGCCTATTCCGAGGCGATTAACGGCCTTCCCATCGGCCCAAAGGCGGGATCCTGCGGCACCGCTATGTATCGCAGAGAACCTGTTGTGGTTACTGACATTTTGCTGGATCCCCTCTGGGAGCCTTACCGGGCGGTTGCCGGACCCTATGGCTTTCGCGCCTGCTGGTCCACTCCCATTCTTGCGCATTCGGGCAAACCCCTGGGCTCGTTTGCGATGTACTACCGCGAACCCCGCAGTCCCACTCCGGCGGAGACCCGCGCTCTGGATATGGCCACCCACCTCGCCGGCATTGCCATCGAACGCAGGCTGGCACGCGAAGAGCGCGAACGATTACGCCAGGCCCAGGAGGATCTCGCGCATATAAATCGCGTGACCACGATGGGCGAACTCACTGCTTCTCTGGCGCACGAGATCAAGCAGCCAATTACCGCGGCAGTCACCAACGCCAGAACCTGCTTGCGCTGGCTGGGGCGCGGTGAACCGGAGGTCTCAGAAGCACGCGAGGCCGCATCGAGGATCGTGTCAGACGTGACACGCGCGGCAGACATCATCAGCAGAATCAGCTTGCTCTTCAAGAAGGGCGCTGCGCAGCAGGAGTTGGTGGATGTAAATGCTCTCATTCGAGAAATGGTTGTCCTATTGCGCAGTGAGGCTGGCCGGTATTCCATTTCAATCCATTCCGAACTAAGCGACGATCTCCACCCGGTCATGGCAGACCGTATCCAGTTGCAGCAGGTATTCATGAACTTGATGCTGAATGGCATTGACGCCATGAAGGACATATCTAGCGCACGCGACCTTACGATAAAGTCACAACAACTCAAGAATGGCCAACTACTGATCTCGGTCAGTGATACCGGGATCGGATTGCCGCCGCAACAGGCGGAACAAGTTTTCAGTGCATTCTTTACCACCAAGGCTCACGGCACCGGTATGGGGCTGCCCATCAGTCGATCCATTATAGAAACCCATGGAGGGCGTTTGTGGGCCACCTCCGACTCTGGGCGGGGCGCGAGTTTCCATTTCACTCTTCCCTATGAGGTCGAACGCATGGTGGCCGAAGAGGAGACTCATTCCCAGAGCGCATAGTTAAGCTACGACGGTGGTGGGGACTTCTAAGTCAGACTTGTATAGCGAGACCATATGAGACAAGAAAGCCTTTGGATCGTGGTTCTGATGCTGGCTACCGTCGCTATCGTCCTGCTCCTGGTTTGCTCTCGACCGATTTCAGTACAAGCGCAGCGTGCGGATAAGGATCACCCTGCCTCAACTTATAATCCGTATCCTCCGGGAATACTGCCATCCGACTTAAGCTCTGAGATAGCTCGCGTTCTGCGGGAGACCGATGTCATTGAAGGTCGAGCGCTGGCACGATGGCACGCTCTGCCGGCGCCGATTCTGACGGGTCAGCCGCCTGTGCTTCAGAATACCGGAACTGAAGCAACCGAAACCCTGGGCGAGCTCATGCTTTACGACAAGAATATTTCGCCCAACAGGAACGAGGCATGCGCATCCTGCCACATGCCGTACGCCGGCTTTAGCGGACCCATTCCTTCGGTCAACCTGACAATGATCGGATATCCCGGAACCGCTCACATGCGCGCCGGCAAGCGCACAGCACAGCGACATCCATACTCACCGTTCTTCCCGGTACTCCAATACAACCAGGTACAGGGTCTATTTTTCGGTGGAAACTTCTGGGATTCGCGTGCCACCGGATACAAGCTAAGAATTCCGGACGCCGAACAGGCCCAGGGTCCTCCCGTTGATACCCAGGAAATGGGCTTCCCTGACACTGCTTGCATCGCGTTTCGTCTCTCATCCGCCGCCTACCGGCCGCTCTTCGAAGAGGTATGGGGCAAAGGCTCGTTCGACATAAAATTCCCGCGCGACACCGGGAAAATTTGCGACACTCCGGGAGGCGCTTCCGTGTTCAAAGGAAGCGCCACTCCCATTCCCCTGACCGCGGAAGACCGCACCCGCGCAAACACCGTCTATGATCGTTGGGCGCAGTCCATTGACTCGTTCGAACAGTCGGTGCAGGTCAGTGCTTTCTCCTCGAAGTTCGATGCCTACCTCGCAGGCAAATACAAACTCACATCGGACGAGATGGCGGGGCTCAAGCTGTTTGACGGCAAGGGCAATTGCAATTCATGCCACCTCGACGGAAGAGGAACCGCGCTGAAGCCAAATCAGACGGACACGAGTTCAACTGCGATGGTGAACCCTCTGTTCACCTGCTTCGGCTCAGCCAATGAGGGCCTGCCGCTGAACCCCAGAGACGCGTTTTACTACCAGACGAAGCCAGATTCCTACGGATTCATTGCCAACCCTTACGGCTTCGGCTATAGAGACTTGGGACTCGGGACCTTCCTCAGAAGCGGATTCGGTTCCGGCCCCAACCCGAACAAGAACTGGAAGCAGTATGCACCGTCTGTCGACGGGCAAATGCAAGTTCCCATATTGCGGGACGTGGCGTTGACACCGCCGCAATGCCCCACGACAGAAGCTCCCGGTCCTTACTTTCAGAAAGAGTTCTTTCACAACGGATACCTGAAAAGCTTGAAGCAGGTGGTGCATTTCTACAACACGCGCGACAAGTATGCCTACCCCGTCACTTCCGGACATTGCCCGGCGGGAACAACCGAGAAAGTCGACTGCTGGCCGATGCCCGAGGTGCCCAACAACATCGATATGACCAGCGGGAATCTGGGCTTGACCGATGAGGAGGAAAATCAAATCGTCGCGTTCCTGCAAACCTTGTCGGACGGCTTCACCAGGCCCTACCTTAACAGCGATACTTTCTCAGGCTCTTGCATGAAGGGCGGTTCAGCTGCGACTCAAGGCAACGAGTTCCTGATCCCCACTCCCTCATTGCCGCCCTGCGCATCCGCCATCTGTGGCGTTGCGCCTGTGCCTGGCCCCAGGAAAATCAGCGCCAACCTGCCCGCTCAGGAAACTCCAGCGAAGTCCGAAATCGCACGCATCACTCAAGGTCCTGCCATCGAACTGTCGAAGCAGCAGTTGACGGTAATCAGGTGGTCAGCAACCAATCTGAGCGGCTCCCCCGTGCACTATGGAGTGGTGCACTACGGTACCGATCCCAAGGACCTTCGACAAACCGCGAACTCTCCCATCAGGCTGAATCCGAGCCGTGCCACAGGCCTTTTTCGCGTGCGCCTCGACGGACTGAATCCTGACACAACTTACTACTACAGGGTCGATTCGATAGCAGCCAATGGGAACGGCGATGGGCTGAAGTGCAGTATCAAGCAATTCACGACACGTTGACTGTCTGGGCCGCGGGCAGTCAAGAACGGGGTGAATCGTGAATCGAGGTAAACACAGCGGAGTTCCTTTCAAATTACTTCCGATATATAGAGTGGGCGCCCGCCCACAGTTGGCCGTGTGCAGCTAACTTTCTTTTCCAATGCACTCCATAATACGATCAGCGCGTAGTATCGCGCGATGGCAACCCTTTTTCGCTGGGAGCAAGGCAATCTTCGTATTCATACTCCATTATCGACTGGAGGCACCGCAAAATCCGCCGTCGCCGCTGCAGTTCTAATGTTTCGATGATAGTTGCTGGTCAGGTATGCTGCACCTGGGGAACTCCACTACCTGTCTGTCCCACCGCCACCCTGTCCTACAGACCCGCCACCGTTAGAACCGCCGCTGGCCGAGTCTGCGTGAGTTGCTGGGGTGTTCCGCCGGCTTATCAACCTTGTGTCCGACCGCCAGCGATACCACGTCTGGCGGTAAACTCTTAGTCGTCAATTTGGTATGGGCATTCAGGCGCTGCTAGCCCAGACTCCGCGCGTACCCTAATGAGGCCGCTGTGAATTCGAAAAGTATTGCGTACCTTACTGTGTTGTTGCTCGCGTCATCAGGATTGCAGTCACAAACCGTTTCCGCGCCTCCGACCGTGGCTAATGCGCAGACGATCTCGCTGACCCTCCCTGATGCTTTGATTCGAGCAAAGGCCAACAACCCTGCATTCCAGGCGGCGCTCACGAGATTGGGTCTGGCGCACCAAGACACTGTACAAGCTCGTGCGGCTCTGCTTCCAGGCGTCGATTACAACAACAGCTTCATTTACACGCAGGGCAACGGCACGGCTTCTGGACGGTTCATTGCAAACAATGGCCCGCATGAGTACCTCAGTCAAGGTGCAGTGCAGCAGAGCTTCGGTTTAGGTCTAGCCGCGGATTATCGGCGGACCCTCGCGATCCAGGCCATGACCAGGGCGCAGGCGGAGATCGCCGCGCGCGGACTCGCCGTCGCTGTGGTGCAGGCCTACTATGGATTGGAAGCAGCGCAGGCCCGGGGAACCAGCCTGCAGGCGGCTGCAGATGAGGCCCAACGATTTTTGACCATGAGCCGTCAATTAGAACAGGGTGGGGAAGTTGCACACTCGAATGTGATCAAGGCCCAAATTCAGGCCAACGACCAGCAGCGTGCGCTACAGGATGCTAAGCTGGCTGCGGAAAATGCGCGTCTCAGTCTCGCCGTGCTGGTTTTCCCAAACTTCTTTCAGGACTTCACACTGGCGGACGATTTGGCTGCCGCGCCGCCGCTGCTCCCGATGAATGAGGCTCAGCAACTGGCGCAAAAGAACAATCCGGAGCTGGCCGCCGCGCTCTCGGCACTGGAAGTCGCCGGCCGCGAGGTCACTGTCGCCCGGGCGGAACATCTTCCGACACTGGTGCTCGACTATTTCTACGGAATCGATGCCAATCACTTTGCCGTGAACAACCCCGAGGGCTTTCGCAATCTCGGCTATGCTGCGACAGCGACCTTAAACATTCCGGTGTGGCATTGGGGCGCCATTCAGAGCAAAGTGAAGCAAGCGGAACTGCAGCAGCACCAGGCAAAGGTGGAGTTGAGCGCGGCACAGCGGCAGGCTATTGCCGATTTGCAGGCGTTCTATGGTGAGGCCCAGACGGCGCTGCTTCAAATCGACGTTTTGCGCAACTCTGCGGATCTTGCCCTCGAGAGCCTGCGGCTGACGAACCTGCGTTACCAGGCCGGAGAAGCTTCCGCCCTGGAGGTGGTGGACGCGCAGAACACCCTGACCATAGCACGTAGCAGTTTGAGCGACGGTGAAGCGCGCTATCACGTGGCCATCGCTAACTTGCAGACACTGACGGGGAGCTTCTAGCCGATGCTTTTTTCAGCGAAGAGCGAACCCGTAACGTCCCGATTCGTGGGGCTGGCTCTTACAGCGCTGGCGCTTGTACTTTGCGCCTGCTCGAAGAAAGAAGAGCCGCAACCCCTCGTCAACGTTCAGGCCGCATCGGTGGTGCGCGGCCAGATCCGGCAGATTGTCACGGCGCAGGCGATCGTCTTTCCACATGACCAGGCGGCGATCACGCCCAAGGTTATCGCCCCGGTGAAGAAGTTCTATGTGAACCGCGGCAGCCCCGTTCATCGTGGACAACTGCTGGCGGAACTGGAGAACCACGATGTGGCCGCCGCGGCGATGGAGAACAAGGGAGCCTACGAGCAGGCCCAAGGAGCGTACGGCTTGGAGACAAAGTCGGCGCTGCCGGAGGAGTGGCAGAAGGCGGAGCTCGACTTGAAAACGGCCAAGGACACCTTCGATGCGCAGCAGAAGGTCTATGACAACCGGCGCACATTGTTCGAGCAAGGTGCGATGCCGCGCAAGGAGCTGGACGCGGCAGCAGTGGCGCTGACCCAGGCGAAGGCCCAGTATGAGATGGCTGAGAAGCACCTCGCGGCCCTGCAATCCGCCGGAAAGCAGGATCAACTGAGGTCGGCACGGGGCCAGCTGACTGCGGCGCAGGGAAAGTATGAAGGAGCGGCGGCACAGCTGGCTTACACCGAGATCCACAGCCCCATCGACGGCGTCGTCACCGACCGTCCTTACTATGCCGGAGAGACGCCGGCGGCTGGTCAGCCGCTGCTCACCGTGATGGATACCTCGTCGGTCACGGCCCGCGCGCACATTCCGCAAAACGAAGCTGCTGTCCTGAAGCCAGGTGATGCTGCAACCATCACCGCACCCGGCGACGTTCGCGTTGCGGGCAAGGTGGTGCTGGTGAGTCCTGCGCTCGATCCCAACAGTACGACCGTGGAGGTTTGGGTGCAGGCCGACAACCCTGAAGGTAAGCTGCGCCCCGGCACCACGGTCCAGCTTTCGGCGGTCGCGCAGACCGTCAACAATGCGCTGGTGGTTCCCGCCTCGGCGCTACAGAAGACCTCGGAGGGCGAAACCATCGTGATGGTGGTCAATGGCGAGCATGCTCACCAGGTTGCGGTTGAGACCGGTATCCGCGAAGGTGACCGGGTGCAGATCACGAAGGGCCTGAGCGGCGGCGAGACCATTATCGTTAACGGCGGCTATGCTCTGCCCGACAACACCCAGGTGAAGATTGCTGCGCCGCCGCAGCCGGCAACTTCCGCCTCCGGCGACAAGGATAAGAATTAACGTGCGCGAGAGGCTGCGATCGTGGTTCCGTCGGTTGCGTGAGTCCCGTCCTACCGACGAGCGCTATTGGTTCACGCGCTTTTCCAAATCGCTGATCTTCCTGGTGCTCGTGCTGGCAGCGGCAGGCACGTATCTGGCGTTCACCATTCCCATCTCCGTCTTCCCGACGACTGACTTTCCGCGCGTGCTGATTGGTGTAGATAACGGCGTCATGCCCATCGACCAGATGACGGTGACCATCACGCGACCGATCGAAGAGTCAGTGAACAGCGTGCCCGGACTGAAGCAGGTTCGCTCGATTACCAGCCGTGGTTCAGCCGAGATAGATCTGTTCTTTGACTGGCACGTCAACATGGTCACGACGCTGCAACTAGTCGATGCCGCGCTGGCGAACATTCGGACCCAGTTGCCGCCTACCGCAATCATCCAGACGAACCGGCTAAACTTCGCCAGCTTCCCGATCATCGGATACAGCCTGACCTCGGACACGGTGCCGCAAACCCGGCTGTGGACGATGGCAACGTATGAGTTGAAACCGCGGCTCAATCGCCTGGACGGCGTGGCCAGCGTTGTCGTGCAGGGCGGGCAGGTGCCGGAGTTCGACATCACGCCCGATCCCGCGAAGCTGCTGGCCGCCAGTGTCACGATCAACGACATCCTTGACGCGGTGCGCCGCACCAACCTCATCGATTCTCCCGGATTGCTGCCGCAGAATCACCAGCTCTACCTGGCTTTGGTCGACGGGCAGGTCAAGGATCCGGCGCAACTCTCGCAGATTGTCATCAAGACAACACAAACCGGAGTGCCGGTGCGAGTGGGTGACGTTGCCGAGGTGGGACCTGGCGTCAAACCTGTCTACACCATCGTCAGCGCGAACGGTAAGCCCGCTGTGCTGCTTAATATCAACCGGCAGCCAGACAGCAACACCGTCGCGGTGGCGGACGAGGTGCACGCCGAGATCGATCGCATTCGTCAGGGCTTGCCACCGGGTATCCGGATCGAGCCGTTTTACGATCAGTCGGAGATTGTCACCGAATCGATCAAGAGTGTGCGCGACGCCATCCTTATTGGCCTGGTGCTGGCATCAATCATCATGGTGCTCTTCCTGCGTGATTGGGGCACCTCGGCGGTTGCAGCTCTGGTGATTCCGGCGACCGTGCTGATGACTTTCATTGCCCTCAAGGTGCTGGGCGAGAGCTTCAACCTGATGACGCTCGGCGGCCTCGCGGCGGCCGTAGGCCTGGTGATCGACGATGCGATCGTGGTAGTCGAGAATGTCGCATTGCACCGTGACGCCGGACAAGGCCGTCTGGAAGCGATTCATAGCGCGCTACAGGAAATTACCGCGCCTCTCATCGGCTCCACCATTACGCCTATTGTCGTTTTCCTCCCGCTCATCGCCATCAGCGGTGTGACCGGAGTGTTCTTCCGCGCACTCGCGATCACGGTAGGTATATCGCTGCTGACGTCTCTGGCGCTGGCATTGTCGTGGACGCCGACGCTTAGTCAGTACTTCATTCACAAGAAGGCTACGGTACTGCCGGATAGCGGCTTGAGCGAGCGCGAACGCCTGTTGGCCGCCGAAGAAGCTTCGGTAGGTCCCACGTTTCGCAGGGTCATCGACTTCTACGAGCGCTCGTTGCGCCTGGCGCTGGAGCGGCCGCGCTGGATTGCGCTGTTCGCTGTGCTGCTGGTGGTCGCGTCCTACGTCTGCTACAGGGCGATCGGCTCGGACCTGCTGCCGGCGATGGATGAAGGCGGGTTCGTGCTGGACTACATCACGCCCGCGGGGACCTCTCTCGATGAAACCAACCGGATGATCGGCCGCATCGAGCAGATGATCCGTGAGACGCCCGAAGTGGAGAGCTATTCTCGCCGCACCGGGCTGCAGCTCGGATTGGCTGCCGTCACGGAGGCGAACACCGGCGACATCGCGGTGAAGTTGAAGAATAAACGCAGCCGAAGTGTCGATGAGGTGATGGAAGGGCTGCGCTCCAAGATCAAGCAGCAGGAGCCCGCGGTCGATGTGGAATTTATCCAGGTACTGCAGGACATGATCGGCGACTTGTCGAATGCGCCCGAGCCGATCCAGATCAAGCTCTTCTCACCGGATGCCGCCTTACTGCAAGATTGGGCGCCGCGTGTGGGCGATGCGATCTCGAAGGTCTCGGGCGTGGTGGACGTGCTGAACGGCATTGAAAACACGATCAGTGGACCGGCAACCGTGTTTCAGATCGATCCGATGGTCGCTTCACGCGCGGGTTTCACGCCCGAGGAGCTTGCCGTTGATGCTGCGGCAATCCTTGAGGGCGAGCCCGCAGCCACTCCGGTCATCGCCAGCGACATTGCGTACACTATTCGCGTGCGTTATCCGGCGGCGAACCGCAGCTCGCTGGAGGCGATGAGCAATACGCTGCTGAACAGCGCCTCGGGACACACGGCGACCTTGGGTACGATTGCCAATGCGACGGAGCTACCGGGACAGACGGAGATGCGCCGTGAAAACCTGCAGCGCGATGTGGTGGTGACGGCTCGCCTGGAGGGTCGGGACCTGGGCAGCGGAGTTGCGGCAGTGCAGAAAGTGGTGAACGATCTCCACCTGCCGAGTTCGATTCGCGTGGAGTACGGCGGGACCTATGCCGAGCAGCAGCAGTCGTTCCGCGACCTCTTGCTGGTGCTTGTGCTCGCCATCCTGCTGGTATTTGTCGTCCTGCTATTTGAGTTTCGAACCCTGGCGGCGCCGCTGGCGATCTTGTCGTCGGCACTGTTGTCGACATCGGGTGTGTTTCTCGCACTGCTCATCACCAGAACGACATTCAACATTGCGTCGTTCATGGGGTTGATCATGGTGATCGGCATTGTGGCAAAAAATGGCATTCTGCTGCTCGACGCCGATCAACGCTTCCGCGCGTCGGGTTCGTCGGCTCACGATGCGATGATCCAGGCGGGACGACGCCGCTTGCGGCCCATCGTCATGACCGCCATGGCGGCCGTGGCGGGAATGTTACCGCTGGCGCTGGCCTTGGGAGCGGGTTCGCAGATGCTGCAGCCATTGGCAATCGCGGTGATCGGTGGAATTATGATTTCGATGGTGCTGTCGCTGATCGTCACCCCGGCGGTGCACTACTACCTTAGCGGGTCGTAGCTAAGGTTCACGCACTAACCTTGAATCGAAAGAGGTAATCATGAGACGCGTCATTGCTGTTCTGATCGCAACGGTTGTGCTTGTCGCACTACCGGTAATTGCCCAGCAGTTCAAAGTCGCCGAGCGCACTAAGCTGGGCGGCGAAGGAGGCTGGGACTACCTCATCTACGACAAAGATGGGCAGCGGCTGTTCATCACTCGCGGCGACCATGTGATGGTTGTCGATACGAAGACGCGGAAGGTGACGTATGACATCCTCGATCTTTCGGGAATTCACGGTGTCGCGCTGGCACCGGAGTTCAATCGCGGATTCATCAGCAATGGCGGTGACAACACGGTCACCATCTTCGACCTGAAGACACTGAAGAAGCTGGACAGCGTCAAGGTCGGCGAGCGGCCCGACGCGATCATCTACGAACCGTTTTCCAAGCGGGTGTTTACGTTTAACTCGCGCAGCCACGATTCCACAGCCATTGATGCCGCCAGCGGCAAGGTTGCCGGAAGCGTTCCTCTGGGCGGCAAGCCGGAGTTTGCCGCCAGCGACGGCAAGGGCAAGCTGTACGTGAACATCGAGGACAAAAGCCAGATCGTCCAGGTCGATGTGAATAAGCTGGCGGTGCTGAACACGTGGCCACTCGCGCCCTGCCAGGAGCCCAGCGCGCTGGCCTTCGACGTCGAGCATCATCGCCTGTTTTCAGGGTGCGACAACAAGATGATGGCAGTCATGGATTCCGACTCCGGCAAGGTGGTTACGACGGTGCCAATCGGGGAAGGTGTGGATGCGGGTGCATTTAATCCCAAGACACAAGAGATTTTCATGTCATGCGGAGAGGGTGTTCTGACTGTTATTCACGAGGACAGTCTGGACAAATACACCATTCAGCAAAGCCTCGCCACAGTAAAAGGGGCGCGAACCATGGCGCTCGACACTGGCAACGACGTGGTTTACCTGGTGACAGCGCAACGCGAGGATAAGGCGACAGCTCCAGGGCAACGTCCAGCGATTGTGCCTGGAACGTTCGAGCTAATCGTTGTCAAGCGTGAGTAGGAGATTACGCCTTGAACAAACCGAAGAGACGCCACGGTACGGCGGTGGAACCGAGTAGGCACGCTTCCTAAATATGGATGTTGGCGCTTTGTGGCCTGAGCGCTTGGATTGGTCGTTCCTTCAGCAGCGCTGATTGGCTTGGGCGTAGTGATCGAGTAAGCGGAACCATAACTCGATCCGGTCCGGGTGAATGACGCTAGTCGTCCTGCAACCAGGATCGTCGCCAAGATCGGTGTTCGTTTCATCGCCATTTCTCTTCGGACCTTTCCTCGCGATCGCCTGCTCTGAATGTCGCGAGTCGGTAGTCGGGCTGTATCTGTGCACCGCAACCGCCATTCGGAAAATCCTCAAAACAAGTGCGTTGGCTGGAAAGCCGAATGCTGTGACGTCAGCAAATGACGAAAAATCAGCGTCACTTTCAACACTGGTCGACATGATGGTTCGTCATCTTGCTGATACCGCAGGCCGCTCCTCCGCCCTGCAAATGGCGCTCGGAGTGCATATTCGAATGTCGTCGGAACGGCGAGCCCACCGACTGCACAAACGTCGAGCAACCTGGTTTCAAAAGCCGATAGTTCCTTCTGATCGGCGAGTGAGGAGGTGCACCATGAACCGCTTAGTTGCACAGCAATCTGTACTCGTGGCGGTCGTCGCCATGATCATCATCGCGGGGCCTAAGTTGGACAGCCGCGCCTCGGCGATGAGTCTAAACGACACAGCCGAGGCAAAGATCGCGCGAGCAATGTCAGCCGGACCACCGGACATCGCCCGCTCCGCCAAAATTGTCGACAAAGATGCACAAGGGCACACAATCGTCTTGCGAGAAGGGTCCAACGGCTTCACCTGTATGCCGGGAAATCCGAACGTGATCGGCGACCCCGCGATGTGTGTTGACGGACCATCGATGCAGTGGTTCGCCGATTTCGCGGCTCACAAGCCCAAGCCAACCAATACCGTGCCTGGTATTACTTACATGCTTGCCGGCGCGACTCAGCGCAGCGATTCCGACCCACACGATCACACCAGTCCCGGAATAACTGTGCCTCCGCATTGGATGATCATGTGGCCCTTCGACGCGAAAGCCACAGGATTGCCGACAACCCATCGTGATACCGGGGCTTACATCATGTGGTCGGGTTCTCCGTACGCGCACATGCACGTCATGGGTCGGCCTTCAGGGAAGGAGTAGCAGCGATGCAATCCTCCGATCGGAACACTGGGGGCCGCAAATGTTGAAGATTGAAAAAGACTGCGGTGAATGCGTAACCAAGCTGCGAGTATGTGGGCGCATCGAATCGCATCACATCGCCGGCATTCAATCAGAGTTGGATGACGGCTGCGCTCAGAAGATCCTGGACCTCACCGAAGTCACGCTGGTAGACCTCGCAGTGGTTCGATTCTTGATCCGTTGCGAAGATGACGGCGTTGAACTAGTCCAATGCCCTCCCTATGTGCGCGAATGGATTATGCGCGAGCGCGCCGAGGGAAGGGCAGTCGGAGTTTAGAAATATTACTTACGGCAACGTCTCGAACTGCAGGGCTTGGAGTGCACCCTCGACCTCGGCAGCACTATAATTCTGCACAGTTGGAAGCAGCACTTGTGGGTTCGCCGGCGTTTCGGATTCAACAATGAACTCGAATGACAGCGCACGTTCAGAAGAAAAGTTCCGTCCGCACGACGTTGACCTTCTCACGATTACCGATGCTATCCCTATCGGTATCTTGGTTCTCGCGCCCGATGGCACGACATTATATGTAAACCGCGCTGCCCTTGATCGCATTGGACTGACGCTGGAAGAAGTGAAGGGTAAAGGACACTTAGCGCACACGTGCCACCCAGACGATTTAGCTCGGGTACTCGACGAGCGTCGCGCGGGGTTGTCGAAGAACCTTCCGTTCGAAATTGAAATGCGCTTGTCGCCCAGGAGCGGCGACTATCGCTGGTATCTCTCGCAGTACAACCCGCTGAAAGACGAAGCCGGCAATGTTCTTCGCTGGTACGTTACCGCGACCGACGTCGACGACCGCAAGCGCGCGGAGCAGGACCTGCGCACTATTACCGATACCATTCGCCAACCTATCGTCGTCCTGGCGCCTGATGGCACGATGCTCTACGCGAACCGGGTAGCGCTGGAAAATACCGGACTCACAACGGGAGACCTGAAAGATCAAGGATTCTTTGCGCGAGCGTTTCATCCTGACGATGTAGAAGGTTTCCGGACCGCACGCCAGGAAGGGGTGTCTCATGGAGAACCCTTCGAATTAGAAATGCGCTTGCAGTCTAAAGACGGTCAATACCGCTGGCAGCTTATTCAGTACAACCCGTTAAAGGACGAATCCGGCAAGATCATCCGCTGGTACGTCACGGCTACCAACATCGACGACCAGAAGAAGACGGAAGAGCGGCTGCGCAACGAGAACTTCGCCCTGCGCGAGGAAATCGACAGATCTTCGATGTTTGAGGAGATTGTCGGTTCTTCGAAACCTATACGCCAGTTGCTCAAGCAGGTGGAGAAGGTCGCGCCCACAGACTCGACGGTTCTGATTCTCGGTGAGACCGGCACGGGCAAGGAACTAGTTGCTCGCGCACTCCATCGCAGGTCGAAGCGCGCAAACCGAGCCTTCGTGAAGGTCAACTGCGCCGCCATTCCGCAATCACTGATTGCTTCCGAACTTTTCGGACACGAAAAAGGAGCATTCACTGGCGCAATGCAACGCCGGGTGGGCAGGTTTGAAGCGGCGAATGGCGGGACACTGTTCTTGGATGAAGTTGGCGAACTGCCGATGGATACCCAGATCTCACTCCTGCGGGTGTTACAGGAGAAAGAATTCGAGCGTGTGGGCAGCAATCATTCCATCTCCGTAGACGTCCGTCTGATAGCGGCAACGAATCGCGACTTGTCGGCGGCGGTATCTGCTGGAGGCTTTCGCCAGGACCTCTTCTACCGACTCAACGTCGTTCCGATTGCGGTGCCGCCCCTTCGCGAACGAGCGGAAGATGTTCCGCTGCTCGTCGAGTACTTCGTGGGCCGCTTTGCCAAGGAGACGGGTAAACGCATGGGTCATATCGGCAAGCAGACCTTGGAGCTGCTGCAACGCTACGACTGGCCGGGTAATATCCGCGAACTGCAAAACGTGGTCGAACGCGCAGTTATCCTCAGTGAAAGCGACTCCTTTGACGTTGATGTGAGCTGGCTTAAGACCGAATCGGCAGCACCATCCCCCAAGAGAGGCCTTTCGGCGCTGGACGATCGTGAAGCGGAGATAATCGAAGCCGCTCTGGCCGAGAGCCATGGACGGATTTCCGGGCCTTCCGGAGCAGCCGCCAAGCTTGGGATACCGCGCCAGACGTTGGAATCTAAGATTCGCCGGTTGGGCATTGATAAGCATCGGCAAAAGCGCGCCACCTCCAGTTAGCAGGTAACTCGATGGCTTGGTCCCAGCACCCATTCTTCCTTCTCGTCCCCCTTCAAGGCGGCCACCTCTGATCATCCCCAGATTGTAAGATCTGCTGAAAATTCGTCATTTGCTGAACATGCCGACAGATTGCCCAGGCCAACTTCCTTCCATTTCTATACCTTGCCGATGGCGAACCGGTTGCACTGTTCTCACACGTCAGTTCAGTAAAAGAAGGAGAACGACAATGACGAATACGATCCATCTCCACCAGACCACAACCTTGACGGCCGAGCAATATGTTGCCGTACTTACCGACTTCGGGCCTGGCCGCTCCAAGATCTTTGGCAACAGCGCCGATCAGTATCTCAAGGTGCATCATCGCGGCCGCACGGATGCCGATGTCACGGAGGGCTCGGGAGGCATCTGGGAACGCCTGCACTACGACTGGTCCAACCCGAATCACGTTGTACTAACCACGACCGATTCGAACCTGTGGGGAGGCGCGTCGGGGCACGCATACACTTTTACGCGTCGGCCTGATGGCACCACTGACATTGACGTGGACGTAGTCCGCGACGGCAAAAACGTCAAAGGACAGCTGCTCGGCTTAGTGCTCCGAACCGTCGGCAAGAGCGTCTTGGAAAAGGCCTTTCTGAACAGCGTCAAGGCCATCGAAGCCCGGAGCGGTGCGGCGAAAGTGGACCGCGTTGCATGAGCGGGCAACACGCCTTGAGGGCCAAATCTATTCGGATGTTGACACTCGCATTCAAGCAAATCTGACTTCGATTCAGGTGAACGCACAGGAGGAATGAACATGGCAAAGCCAATTTTGGTGACCGGTGCGGCCGGTCGCGTCGGCGGTGTGGGACGCACGATCACCGAACTGCTATTGAAGCAAGGCCACGCGGTGCGTGCGATGGTGCGAAATGAAGACGAACGCGCGCAGGCGCTGCGCGACTTGGGTGCCGAGGTTGTGCTTGGCGACCTGCTTGATCTCAATACGATGCACAGAGTGATTGACGGCATCGAGACGATGTACTTCGGCATGTCGGTTTCGGACGCCTACCTGGCCGCGACGGTCAATGTGGCGGCAGTGGCGAAGCATCACAGCGTGAAGGCGTTCATCAATATGTCGCAGATGACAGTCTCTCAGATGAGCATTACCGAAACTACGCCGAGCCCGCAGCACAAGCTTCACTGGCTCGCCGAGCAAGCACTGAACTGGTCCGGTCTGCCGGTTGCGCACGTGCGGCCGACAGTGTTTCTCGAAGGCTTCTTCATGACTTTGACTCCGGATTCAGTCAGGGAATCCAACCAGATTAGACTGCCGTTCGGTGAGGGTAAGACATCGCCGGTCGCAGCGATAGATGTTGCACGTGCGATTGCTGCGCTGCTCGTCAATCCGCAGCCGCATATTGGCAAGATCTATCACCTCACAGGTCCGCAGTCCGAGAACATGGATTTTTTTGCACAGGAGTACTCGAAGGCGCTGGGCCGCACAATTACCTACCAGGACATTCCCGTCGGACCGTGGCGGGACGAACTGCTGAAGCGGGGCTGGCCCGCTCACTTGGCGAACCACCTGGCAGCAATGGGCGATCTGCATCGCGCGGGTCGCTTAGATCGGATGTCGGACGACGTGTTGACGCTGACGGGACAAGCGCCGCTGAGCGTGCGGCAGTTCATCAGTCAGAACGCTGCGGCATTCACCACTTCGGCAAAAGAGGCCCGAGTGTCTGCGGATTGAGCCTCAATGCTGGATTCGTTTGCGATTTGCCAACGAGAAGTATTCTTTTGCTCAATGTATTGCTCTGGATACAGACGCAAAAGTACTACATTGCAGGCGACTAACCATGAGATAGGCGGTCAATGTGCCGATACAGCATTCTGAGAGGCCGTTTCAGTGGCCCCTGCAAAAGGTGATTTTGCAGGGCTATTCGGTTCGCCTTCGTCCGGTCGACTACTCCCACCTGGATCAGCTTTCTCGCTGGTCCGCAGAGGAGGATATCTGGCGGTATATGACATTTGCGCACCTCGCGTCGAAGTATGTCGTACCTGCGTAGCCGAACTGAGGAGCTAGCGTGGCGAGCACAGCTTCCACTCCCGTGATCGCGGGGCCTAAGGACGAGGTCACGGCCTTCACTTTGTTTAGATCGAAACCGGCGTTCGCCAGCATGTTGTTCATGCTCACAGACGGGAAGAACGGATCAAACCCGTGATCCGAGATGACGAAGACAGTCGGCGTTCGGAACGCCGTTCCCAACTTGCTGAATGATGCGCTCCAGGGCATCGATAAATATTGCGTTACGTGCGCGTCAACAAGTTAATCAAGAGGAAACCGCGCGCCAGAAACTGGGCATTCGCTCGTCTCCTTACGCTGCTTGTGCCGATTGCGCGGGCAATGCCAGCGGTCTAACGTGCCAGATGTCTCGCGCGTAGTCGAGCACAGAACGGTCCGACGAAAAGAATCCCATCCTCGCCGTGTTCAGGATCGACATGCGCGTCCAGTGCTCCTGGTCCAAGTAAGCGTGACTCACTGCCTCTTGGCAGTCGAGGTAGGACTGAAAGTCCGCCAGCAACAGGTACTGGTCCTGGTTCAGCAGGGAATCGACGATGGGCCGGAATAGGTTCTGGTCTCCGGCAGAGAACGCACCTGAGGCGATCAGGTCGATGACGTTCCTCAGCAGTGGATTGCAGTCGTAGTAGTGGCGAGGACTATAGCCGCTTCGCTTAGTCGACATCACCTGCTCAGCCGTCAGGCCAAACAGGAAGAAATTCTCCGCGCCAACCCGCTCGCGGATCTCGATGTTTGCGCCGTCAAGTGTTCCAATCGTTAACGCGCCGTTCATGGAGAACTTCATGTTGCCTGTTCCGGAGGCTTCCTTGCCGGCGGTGGAGATCTGCTCGGAAAGCTCCGCCGCTGGATAAATCACCTGTCCGCTGCTCACGTTGAAGTCAGGGATAAACACGACCCGCAGGTGATCGCGCACCGCGTGATCGGCATCGATCACACCCGCGACCGAATTGATTAGCTTGATGATCAGCTTGGCCATGTGGTAGCCGGGGGCTGCCTTGCCACCGAAGATCACCGTGCGTGGAGTGATCGGGTCGTGGCCATCGTGCTTGATGCGAGTGTAGAGCGCGACGACGTAGAGCAGATTCAGCAGCTGGCGCTTGTATTCGTGGAAGCGCTTCACCTGCACGTCAAACATTGTCTCGGGATTTATGTTCATGCCCGTGCGCTCGTGGATCAGGCTGACCAGCTTCAGCTTGCGGGCGTGCTTCACTTGTCTCCACTGGGCGCGGAAGTCTGCATCTTCGGCCAGCGGTTCCAGTTGTTTCAACTCGTCGGCATGGGTGATCCAGCTCTCGCCGATCTTTCTGCTGATCAAGTCCGATAGCTCGGGATTGGCGAGCGCAAGCCAGCGCCGCGGCGTGACCCCGTTCGTGACGTTGAAGAACTTCTCCGGCATCAGCTTGTAGAAGTCGCACAGAATCGTTTTCTTCAGCAACTCGGTATGGAGCTCGGCGACACCGTTCACCGCGTGCGAGCCAACGGTGGCAAGGTACGCCATACGCACATACTTCGAACCGCTCTCGTCGATCAGAGAAACGCGTCTTACGAGATCGTCGTCGCCGGGATGTTTGGCGCGCACTTCGTCGAGGAATCGGCGATTGATCTCGTAGATGATCTCCAGGTGGCGGGGCAGAAGAGAACCGAAAAGCGGGAGAGGCCACTTCTCCAGTGCCTCCGGCAGCAGAGTGTGATTGGTATATGCCAGGCTTTTTTGGGTGATACTCCACGCTTCGTCCCAGTCCAAGTTGTGAATGTCCATCAGTAACCGCATAAGTTCCGCGACGGCTATCGACGGATGCGTGTCATTTAACTGGATCGCGTACGTCTCATGGAAGGCGTGGAGCGAGCCACCGCGCAGCAGGTGAATGCGGATCATGTCCTGCAGAGAACAGGAGGTAAAGAAATATTGCTGCTGGAGTCGCAAGACCTTGCCTGCTTCGGGCTCGTCGTTGGGATAAAGAACTTTACTTATCGTCTCGGAAGCGACTTTTTCCCGGACGGCGTCGTAATAGTCGCCTTTATTGAATGCCTGAAAATCGAAAGAATCGATTGCTTCGGATGACCACAGGCGCAAGTAGTTCGTCATCGCGGTGTCGTACCCGGGAACAGGAATATCGTTGGCGATGCCGCGGACTACATGATCGGGAATCCATCGCACACGGAAGTGACCGTGATCATCGTGATACTGCTCGGTGTGTCCACTGACGCCGACGTAGTGCGAAATCTCGGGGCGGCACATCTCCCATGGGTTCCCCAGACTAAGCCACTTGTCAGTTTTCTCGACCTGCCAGCCATTCTGTATCTCCTGATCGAACAGACCGAACTCGTAGCGAATGCCGTATCCGATAGCCGGAATGTTCGAGGTGGTTAGGGAATCCATGTAACATGCGGCAAGACGCCCGAGGCCGCCATTACCTAATCCTGGTTCAGGCTCGTGCGCGAGTAGCTTGTCCAGGCTCTGTCCTAGATCCTTAAGAACCTCCGCGACAGAATCGCGAATACCATCCGCGTTCAGCAGGTTATTGCCAAGCTGGGGACCGATGAGAAACTCCGCCGAAAGATAGCTGACGATCCTATTGCGTCTGCCCCGAACCTTACCGAAGGCCTCAAGCCAGTCGTTCATCATATGATCGCGAACGACATACGAGACAGCCATGTACCAATCGTTCGTAGTGGCCAACGCCGGAATGCGAGTCTGCACGAAGTGAAGATTGTCGAGAATCGCTTGCTTTACTTCCGCAGGAGTTCTGCCGATTCGAACGCGGTTCTCGATGGCTTCCATTTCCTCACCTCATTTGTAGCGGAGCTTTATTTAACTCGGAGTTCTTGATAACACATGCTACGTATCAACAACCGAGTGTGAATGCAATTTCATGTGCGACGTTAACCCAACTGTGAACTAGTTACTGGATCGTGCTGGACGGGTGAATATGGAGTTGCAGCGTAACGGTAGGCAGTGGTCACCCGGACCCAAGAATTAACACTTCTGTAACATACGCATTGCGAGAATTTCCTAGGGTTGTGAAAAACAGGCAGATACAATCTGGGATGAGTCTGCGGAGGCGCTATGCATATCCCGCGCTGGATACTTTCCAGACGTGTGGCTCTTATCTCGGCTCGGCTCCCTTACATCCTCATCGCGCTAACCATAATTTTCAGCTTTCTGTTTGTACCCGCCTGCAAATCCAAGCAGCAGTCGCCGGATGGTGACGACAGGTCTTCAGTGCAAGCTCCACCGGATTCCATCGAACTCCTGTTTGTCTATGGCTCCGAGAAAGAACGATGGATCAACGAGGTCACCGACAAGTTCAATCGAGAGGATCACCACGCGGCGGGCGGCAAACGAATTTTCGTGCGTGCCGTACCGATGGGTTCGGGTGAATGCATCGATGCAGTTCTGAACGGCTCGCGCCAGGCACATCTGGTCAGTCCGGCATCCGGAGCGTTCATCAAGCTCGGTAACGCGCAGTCGCAAAGCAAGACCGGCAAGGAGCTAATTGGGTCGACTGAGAACGTTGTGCTTTCGCCAGTGGTCATAGCCATGTGGAAGCCGATGGCGGAGGCGATCGGGTGGGGCAAGAAGCCAATCGGTTGGTCCGACATTCTCGCTCTCGCCGCCAACAAGAAAGGTTGGGAGGCTTACGGGTATCCGCAGTGGGGCCAGTTCAAGTTCGGACACACGCACCCGCAGTACAGCAACAGCGGGTTGATCTCACTTTTTGCCGAGGTCTATGCGGCGAATGGGAAGACGGCTGGCTTGACATTAGCCGACGTTGAAAAGCCGCATACAGCGCAGTTCGTCGAAGGCATCGAAAGCTCGGTTGTTCACTACGGAAGCTCCACCGGCTTTTTCGGACGGAAGATGTTTGCGGCGGGCCCGCAATATCTTTCGGCGGCTGTGCTGTACGAGAACATGGTCATCGAGTCGTATGACAGTGCCGACAAACTACCGTTCCCGGTCGTTGCCATTTACCCGAAAGAAGGGACCTTCTGGAGCGACCACCCAGTTGGTATTGTCGAGCGGGAATGGGTAACGCCCGCACATCGTGAAGCGGCCAAAGTTTATATCGACTACCTACTCCAACGCCCGCAACAGGAGCGTGCCATCACTTACGGCTTTCGTCCCGGAGCAGTTGATGTCCCTCTTGCTGCACCAATCGATAGGGCTCACGGGGTCGATCCCAAAGAACCAAAGACGACGTTAGAAGTTCCTTCAGTGCCGGTGATGGACTCGATTCTGAGGCTCTTCGAGCAGGAAAAGAAAGCAGCCAATGTGGTCCTGGTGCTGGACACTTCAGGCAGCATGAATGATGACCGAAAGATGGAGAACGCGAAGCAGGGTGCCCAGCAGCTGGTAAATCTGCTGTCCGCCCAGGACCAGCTCTCGTTGGTGCCTTTCAATGCGAATATTGCCTGGGCTACCACCGATGCGCCTGTTGGAACTAATCGAGGCAAACTCACGGGAACCGTTGACACGTTCTTTGCCTCTGGCGGAACTGCTTTGTACGACTCCATTGATGCTGCCTACCAGCATCTGTTGCAACAGCAGAACTCTCAGCAGAACCGCATCTTGTCGGTTGTGGTTTTGACGGACGGAGCTGACACGAGCAGTAAGATGAAGTTAGACGAGCTCATGCAACGGATTCGATACGACGGTGAGACGCATTCCATTCACGTTTTCACGATCGCGTACGGGAATGATGCACGAAAGGATATTTTGTCGCAGATCGCCGATGCGACCCAGGCCAAGTCTTACACCGGCACGCCGCAAAACATCGTTGATGTGTTCCGGGATATTTCGACGTTCTTCTAATTGCGCCGAGACCTCATGACCCCATCAGCAGAAGGACCAAAACTCACTGGGCTAGGAAAGATCTTCGTTTTCCTGTTCGTTGTGGCGTGCATTGCCGGCGCCTATTACCTCTTCCTGGGGAAAAAAGCGGCTGATCAAGCGCGCCAGACAGCGGGCGGCCTGTTCTCCAGCGGCCCGAAGGTTCAACTCGGAATTGCCTACGGAACCGAGAAGCAACGCTGGTTGGAGTGGGCCGTCGCAGAGTTCGCCAAGACATCGGAAGGGAAGAACATCAACGTCGATCTGATCCCGATGGGATCGCTAGAGGGCGCCCACGCAATTCTCGGCGGAGACACGCGCATAAATGTCTGGTCGCCGGCCAGTGCGACGTTCAAAGATACGTTCGTGCAGGAGTGGCAGGTAAAGTACAACGGCGATCCGATTCTGAAAGAGGAACCGCTGGCGCTGACCCCAATGGTTTTTGTGATGTGGGATGAGCGGTATCAGGCTTTCATTCAAAAGTACAAGGTAGTGAGTCTCCAAACGATCGACGAGGCGCTGCAGGAAAAGACGGGATGGGATGCGATCGCGCACCAACCTGATTGGGGTCTCTTCAAGTTCGGACATACACATCCGAATCAATCCAATTCAGGGTTGATGACCATCGTACTGGCCGCCTATTCATTTCACCACAAGACGAAGGATCTGACGGTGCGCGATGTGGTCAGCGCCGATTTTCAGCAATATCTGGAAAGTCTCGAGCGAAGCACCACCGGCCTCAGCAACAGCACAGGAAACATGATGAAAGAGATGGTGCTGAAGGGGCCTTCGTCATACGACGCGGCGATGGTTTACGAAAACGTCGCCATCGATTTTTTGAAGAACGCCGAAGGCCGCTGGGGCGAGATTCGCGTTGTCTATCCTGAATACAATGCGTGGAATGAGAATCCTTATTACATCATCAATGCACCCTGGAGCACGGACGAGCAGCGCAAGGCGGCACAGACCTTCCTTACCTTTCTCCTCAGCGAGCGCATCCAGAGGGAGGCCTTGACCCACGGATTCCGGCCGGCCAACACCAACGTCCCGGTGAAATTCGCGGGAAGCCCGTTCGAGTTGTATGCCCCTAACGGCGTCCATCTGGACGTAGGAAAGATTTGTGAACCGCCCAAGGCGGAAGTAGTGAATAATCTGCTGGCGAGTTGGCAGAGAACGCAGGGGAACAGATAGACCGAATCCCGGGTAAGCGTCAGGAGGCAGGGGCGATGTTCCAAAGACTATCGAATCTTGTTCGTGGGTTCTTCAGCCTTTTTATCTCAGGTCTGGAAAGGCAAAACCCGGAAGCGCTGCTGGAGGTGGAACAGGAGAACCTGCGCAAGCAGATCGGCCAATACAACCAGGGTCTGGCGACACATGCAGGGTTGTGCGAGCGGCTGATCTCTCAGGTTCGTCAGCTGGAGAATGAGCAGCGAGACCTGCGGGCGCGTACCACAGCCAACCTGCGGGCCGGAAACCGTGATGCCGCCGCACAGCTTGCCCTAAGGCTCCAAACGGTCGATCGCGAATTGACGGAAAACCGCGCGCAGTTGGAGCAGGCGGAGAAGACGTACAAAGATCTGGTGAAAGCTCGCGATGTTGCCATCAACGCTGCCCGACAAAAGATCGAATCGCTGAAGGCCGGAATCAGCGACATGAAGATGAAGAAGGCGATGGCCGAACTCACCGAGATGGCTTCCGGAATGATCACCAACATCGGCGGATCAGGCGAAACACTCGATCGGCTGAGTACGATCGTCGAAGAGGAACGCACCAAAGCTGCCGGCCGCGTTCGCGTGGCTCGCGACAGCATGGACATGTCTGGCGTAGTCGTGAAGGAGGCTGAGCAGAAAGCTTTAGCCGAGCAGGCTCTGGCTGACTTTGCTGCGAAGGAGGGCATCCCCCTGGATCCCACAGCGTCCGGTTCGACCGAAACAGCGACAGCGCCAATCAAATCCATGGGTCCAGCGGCCGAAAAAGAGTAGTTCGACGTGAGTAGGTCGATGACCATGTGGAACTACTTAAAGTCCGCATTTCTGGTGCGCGTTGACGTTCCGAAGCTTGGGCAACTGCCGGCCAACGCCCTGCTCGTTGGTGGGTTTGCCATCCTCGGCTTTGCTCAACCTGCCTTCTGGTTGCTTGGCCTGGCGGCTGAGGCGGTTATCCTGCCATCCTTGGCTTTCAATCCGCGCTTTCAGAACTATATCCGGGCGCAGGAATTACAGATCGCCAAAGGCGACGATGACGTCCAGCGGCAAAACCTGATTCAACTTCTCGATTCCGAAGCGCGCAACCGACTTCAGCAGTTGGGCACAAAATGCGACCGCATCATTAATATCTCTCAAACGCAGCAGGCAGAGGACTACGTCGTTGATTCAAACCGCGAGGCATTGAAGAGCTTGCAGTGGGTCTACCTGAAATTGCTGGTAGCACGACATCATCTTCTTGTGCCGGCCGACAACGAAACCGAAACCACGCTGGAGCGCAGGATTGCCAGCATTGATACTGAGCTCTCGCAAGGCGACGAACCAGAGTCTTTACGTCAGTCGAAAGCCGCCACCCAATCGATCTTAAAGAAGCGTCTTGCCAACATCCGTCGTCGGCAGCAAACCTTGGAAGAAATCGACAGCGATCTCACGCGCGTGGAGGCCCAAGTCGATCTCATCCTGGAAAACACTACGATGCAGACCAAACCGCACACGATCAGCACCGATATCGAGCTTGCGAGCGACCTGCTGGGAGCAGGTGTATTTGGCGAGGATGAGTCAGCCGTGTCTGACCTGGATAAAAAGTACGCTCCCCAGAAGACTCCAACGCGAGAGACGTCGTGATGGACATGAGCTCTTCGTCCCCATCTCCGGTCGTCGCAATTCCCTCCTGGGCGCGGGAGGCGATTGATCTTTACGAGAGCAATGCAGCAAGCCAGTTCGTGCTATATGGAAATGTCTATGACGAGATACTGATTCCGTCGCCCAAGGCCAGCCGCATTGGAAGCTTGACCGAATTCCTGTTGCAGGTCTTGCTGCCGCGATTCGATGTTGTCCTGAGTTACGACCTTGGAAACGGCATTCGGGTGGAACGTGGTGGTGAAATATTTTCGACCTGGCCGCAGCTCCAGCAGGATCCTGGTTTGCCCAAAGCTCCAAGAACTGCGGTTGAGTTTCTCACACACTACTTCCGTTATGTGGCAAATCTTGCGCGTCTGAATCGTGAACGACGACAGGTCGCCTGCATAATTCGCAACGCTGATCTTCTGGCCCCGACAGGTCAAGGGCGTGATTATGATCTCAGCGCCCTGGCGGGCCTCATTCGCGATTGGGCAAGCGAGTCTCTGCTGGTATCGCATTCACTGGCTACATTCTTGATAGCTGAGAATCTCAATGACCTTCATCCATTGATCGCTACCAATCCCAGGACGGCGCGCATCAAGATCGCGCTTCCCGATGCCGATGAGCTGACCACGGCGTTCACCCTGATGTCGCCGGAGTATCCCATCGCATTGCAGGAGTACAAAGGCAAGCTGGAAAACTTTGCTCACCAGCTCACCGGTTCAACCCTCGGGGCAGCCGAGACCATGCTTAAGCGCAAAGAACATACCGGCGTAAAGATTGTGGCTGACGACCTCGTGCGTTTGAAGAAGCAACTGGTGGAGCAAGACTGCGGCGGGTTAATTGAATTTCTGGAATCGAAGCGAACACTGGAAGATATTTACGGTCAAGAGAAGGTAAAGACATGGCTGCGGCAGGACATCTCTCTGTGGAAGAACAATGATCTTCAAGCCCTCCCCAAAGGCTACTTGCTTTGCGGACCAGTCGGCACTGGCAAGACGTTCATGGTTGAATGCCTGGCCGGCGAGGCTGGTGTGCCTATCGTCAAGCTGAAGAACTTTCGCGACAAATGGGTCGGTAGTACTGAGGGCAACCTGGAGAAGATCTTCCGACTGCTGCAAGCGCTTGGACGATGCTATGTCTTCATCGATGAAGCGGATCAGGCGATTGGCCGTCGAGAATCAGCATCCGGAGATTCGGGAGTATCAGGACGAATCTACTCGATGCTCGCGGAAGAGATGGGCAATTCCGCCAACCGGGGCAAGCTTATCTGGGTACTGGCCTCCAGTCGGCCGGACCTGATTGAGGTTGATTTAAAACGGCCGGGCCGTGTCGACGTGAAGATCCCTTTGTTTCCGACGTTGGAGACCCATGAGTCGTTCAACTTGATCCGAGTCCTCTGCGCCCGTCGTCAGGTCGTCCTTGGTGAGGAGGACTATGCCAGAGTGGAAGGACTCATCCCAGTGCTCCTCACTCCCGGCTCGGCGGAGACGCTCGCGGTGAAGATTTATCGCACGGCTCGAACAGAGAACAAGAGCGCCGCGGAGGCCCTTCAGAGCTGCCTAGCGGACTATCAGAATCCGGTCCCGCTGGATGCGATGCAGTTTCAGATCGACTTAGCAGTGAAAGAGGCGAGCGATCTTGAATTTGTGCCGCCGCAATTCCGTGATCCCCTGCCAAAGGTCGCGTTGAAGGCACACAGCTCGCTCAAAGGGTAGGATCGGATCCGGTTGCGCGACCTGCCCCTCCAGTGGGTGAATTCGCTATGAAAAAACGCCTGCTGCCAGGTTGCCTTTTGGAAGAGCCTGGTCGGGAAGAAACGGTTCGCGCCTTCGGCACTGATCGAAACGGAGACAGCACAGGACTTCCTGAAGAAACTAGAGGTGGAACGCAGATGACCCCACGCGCGTTGGGCCGCGCGAAAAAAGACGAAGGCGTATGCTAAGGACAACGCTCTTCAGAGGCTCGTCTTACTCCCACCTTCCAGCGCGCGACACCGAGCTTGTCGAGAATCACGTGGCCTCCTACTGCGAGATGTCAACATAGTCGGCTGAATCGCCGAGAGAGGGATCAACCATGTCTTCCTCATCCGCCGGAAAACACGCCAGTGGCGGAACCAGTAGTCAGCCTTCCGTTCCCGAGCCTTCGTTCGCCGAGCGAGCGCGCACATTGACGCACTTGGGTCGCATCGGCAGCCTCTCAACACTATCGCGGAAACAACCCGGCTTTCCCTTCGGATCCCTGATGCCTTATGCGCTTGATGGCCAGGGGCGTCCACTTTTCCTTATCAGTACGATGGCCATGCACACGCAGAATTTGCAAGCGGACCCGCGGGCCAGCCTGTTCGTTACAGAGCCTGACCCGAGTGGCGACCCGCTCGGTGCAGCTAGGGTCACATTGATTGGAAGGGTCAGCAGAATTCCAGATCCGGAGTTAGTTGAGGCGCGCACCATCTACCTCGCGGGTTACCCGGATAGCAAGTACTGGGTCGATTTTGAGGACTTCTCCTTTTACCGAATGGATATTTTGGATGTTTATTACGTGGGTGGCTTTGGAGTGATGGGCTGGGTGACGGCTTCAGATTACTCCCAGGCAAAACCCGATCCGCTGGCGGAGCACGGGCGTGACGTCATGCAGCACATGAATGCCGACCACAAGGAAGCGCTCGTTCTGCTGGCGAAATGCTTTGCCGGGATTGAAGCCCAGGAGGCGGAGATGACCTCGGTCGATCGTCTCGGCTTTAACGTGCGTCTGAGAACCCAGGATGGAGTACATGGAGCGCGCATCGCTTTCTTGCGAGAAGTTACGAATCCGGCGCAGACCAGAGAAGTGTTTGTCGAAATGGTGAAGCAAGGCGCGCCAGAAATAAGCCGCCAATGAAACGACATCGCCGGCTTGCGGCTCCGCACGTCACACGGAGAATGGCGTTGGAGTTTGTGGCACGCTGATTCAGGAGCTCCACACCTTCCCGCGTTGGGAGGATGAGCAATTCAACTTTGCGCCGTTCAGCTTCACGTTTGACCTGCTTCATCACTGGCAGCGCTCCCTCGCCCGTGGCGGCGCATGTCATGACGGATGGCGAAGTTCGCACCTTTGTTGAGGAAACGACCGAGCGTATTGCTGGTACCTTATACCGGATGGAATTCCAGGCGCCCATCTAAAGGGATATTGCAAGATCCAGCGGCAAGACTACTCCTTAAGTCTGAGATTGATCCCTTCCTCGAGATTCAGCTACCTCTATATCGGCCATCGGTATGCCTGCCTCTTCTCCTCGGTAATTGTTGCCGGTGTGTGCGCCGACTACGATCTTCTTGTCTTGGCGTGGTGGATGCGCACTTTCACTTAACGATGAGCGGTTTATTCCGCGACCTGACACTTTAACTCGCTATGAGGGCTGATTCGCATAGGATGTGAACTCTGCATGAGCCATGGTTACTCTGTGCGAAAAGCGACACAGTCCGAGATGCGAATAACAATTTAAGGATATTTTGAAAAGGAGCAGGATTGTATGGCAACCGCAACACTTACTCGAACCGATGAAGAGATTCAGCAGGCAGTTCTGGCTGAGTTAAAGTGGGACGCGAGAATCCAACCCAACGAGATTGGCGTCTCCGTGAAGGATGGCGTAGTCACGCTCACGGGCTGGGTGGACTCGTTCCTAAAGAAATGGGACGCGGAAGAGGCCGCTCACCGCGTCAGCGGCGTGAAGGCGGTCGCTAATGATATCGAGATACGGCTCGCGACCGAGCGCACGGATGCTGACATTGCCGCTGCCGCAGTTCACGCGCTGGAGTGGGATGCATTCGTGCCCTCCGGCAAAGTCCAGGTGACGGTCTCGAAAGGCTGGATTACTCTGCGGGGTGAAGTCGAATGGCAATACCTGAAGAACGACGCCGAGCGCGTGGTGCGTCGCCTGGCCGGGGTGAAGGGCGTTACTAACCTCATCGAGGTCAAGCCGCGGGTGACGCCATCGGACCTGAAAAAGAAGATTGAGGACGCACTGGTAAGAAATGCCGAGCTCGATGCAAGCAAGATTACGGTCGAAATTCAGGGCAGCAAAGCCATCCTGCGCGGCTCGGTGCGATCGTGGGCGGAGAAGCAACAGGCGGAGCGGACAGCCTGGTCTGCGCCGGGAATTACCCAGGTTGAGAATCGAATCACCCTGGAGATCTGAACGGAGAAGACCTCATCGGGACAACACGCAGAGCGACTTGATCGCAGCGAGCACGAAAATGCAGGGGCGGGGGAACTCCGGGGACCACATGTCACTAGAATGCAATCACCTGATGGAAGTGCATTTCACCAAAGCGAAGAAGCATGTATGCGAAGACTGCGCGAAAGTTGGGGACAGCTGGATACATCTGCGAATGTGCCTGATCTGCGGGCACGTGGGATGCTGCGATTCTTCGAAAAATAAGCACGCCAGAAAACACTTCCAGCGGGTCGGTCATCCACTGGTACGGTCGATCGAGCCTGGAGAAGGTTGGGTCTGGTGCTACATTGACCAGCTCGAAGTGGCCGAACTTGCGGCGTAACTGAGCTCGCGGATTTTTTGCGAGCTGCTCTCATCCGGAGGCTGGCATGTTCCCGGTATCGACCGTTCGCACTTCCGAACTTCCATCTGGGGAAGCGGTTCCGGCGCTTGGCCAAGGCACGTGGGGACTGGGCGAATCGGTTCATCCTCGCAAGCAGGAGATTGAAGCGCTGCAAGTCGGGATCGATCTGGGTATGACCTTAATTGACACGGCGGAGATGTACGCTTCGGGAGAGGCCGAAAAGGTAGTAGGGGATTCGATTGCGGGTCGGCGCAGCCAAGTCTTCATTACCAGCAAGGTTCTGCCGCAACACGCGAGCAAGCATGGGGTGATGGTTGCGTGCGAGGGAAGTTTAAATCGTCTGCGCACTGACCGTCTGGACCTATACCTGCTGCACTGGCGAGGCACGATACCGTTGCAGGAGACGCTGGAAGGTTTCGAAGCGCTGGTGGAAGCCGGGAAGATCCGCTACTGGGGCGTGAGTAACTTCGATCTTGCAGACATGCAGGAACTGGACGAGTTAATCGGCGGCGCCGATGTGGCCACGGATCAGGTGCTCTATAACCTGACGCGGCGCGGAATCGAATTCGATTTGCTCCCCTGGTGCCGGGAGCGGGGCATCCCCGTCATGGCCTATTCCCCCATTGAACAGGGCAGGATGCTCCGCTCGCCCGATCTGCAGAAGATCGCGGCCCGCCACAAGTGCACTCCGGCGCAGATCGCGTTGGCGTGGCTTCTCCGGCTGGACAAGGTCATTGCGATTCCGCGGGCCGGAACTCCCAAACACGTGCGGGAAAATCGCGCGGCTCTAGATCTGAAGCTAACTCCCCATGATCTGGAAGAGCTGGATCGCGCGTTTCCGCCGCCGGCGGAAGCGCGTCCACTTGAAATGCTGTAGCAATTTTCTCTGTGAGAGGAACCTCACATGCCCACATCGCAGGCAGTAGGCTGGAGCTGTGACAGTTGCGGCAATGCCATCACCCGGATCGAGGACGGTTGGGTAGAGTGGCTGGTGTCGGATGAGCGCGGTAAGACCAGGCTGAAGGGAGTGAGGCTGGTGCATACTCGCGCCGCCAGCCCGAAGAAGCGGCAGAAGAGTGGCTGCCAGTACGATGCGGCGAGTGAATTCCACGACCACCGTTGCCTGGTCGAAGGTCTGTCGCTAGCCCGGTTCGTCGGGCCGGACGGGCTCATGTTGTTGCTGTCCTTCGTCGCGTCAGAAGAAGCTCCGAGAAATGAAGTCCTCGAATTGATCAAGCGCGTGCAGATTCCCGGCTACGAGCAGGCTGTTCCATATTTTCAGCAGGCGATCACTCAGGGTCTTTTTGTTCCTTCCATTGGTAACGGATTTTTCCTGCAATCGGAGATACGAGTGTCGCTCGGCCATCGCGCGCGGCGCCGATTCGCCTGACCCGAATCCGGTGGGCGCTGATTCCTTCGGGTGCGATGTTTCTACTACCGAGGGCTTATAAACGCCCCCGACCTCTGACCCAGTGGGATGTCCCCTATTGTGGTAAACCCTCTTTCGCCCTTGCGGAGAATTGAGCTGACCTGGCTGAGCCGCTAGCATCGGAGTTAAGCGCACGAACACAAGTCCTAATTGGATGAGGGGAACTCAGATGGCGAAAATCATTGGCATCGATCTCGGTACTACAAACTCAGTGGTCGCGGTCATCGAAGGTGGCGAGCCCAAGGTGATTCCCAACGAAGAAGGCGGCCGTACTACCCCCTCGGTCGTGGCATTCACCAAGACGGGCGAGCGCCTGGTCGGACAAGTGGCGAAACGCCAGGCGATTACCAATCCCGAAAACACGATTTATTCCATCAAGCGGTTCATGGGACGCCGCTACGAAGAGGTGGGCGAAGAATTGAAGATGGTCCCTTACAAGGTCGAAGCCGACGGCGACCATGTGGTAATCGTCGCGCACGGGAAGAAGTACACACCGCCCGAGATCTCGGCGATGATCCTGCAGAAGCTGAAGAAGTCGGCGGAGGATTACCTCGGCGAGAAGGTCAACGAGGCGGTCATCACGGTCCCGGCCTACTTCAACGATGCACAGCGGCAGGCGACGAAAGACGCGGGCAAGATTGCAGGTCTTGATGTAAAGCGCATCATCAACGAGCCGACGGCGGCGGCGCTTGCCTATGGGCTGGACAAGAAGAAAGACGAGACTATCGCCGTGTACGACTTCGGCGGTGGCACCTTCGATATTTCGATTCTGCGGGTGGGCGAGGGGCTCATTGAAGTTGAAGCTACGAACGGCGATACCCACCTGGGCGGCGACAATATCGACCAGCGTTTGGTGGATTGGCTGATCGATGAATTCAAGAAAGAGGAAGGTCTCGACCTGCGCGCCAAGGGAAACGAGATGGCGCTGCAACGATTGCGCGACGCGGCGGAACGCGCCAAGATCGAACTCTCGACCACGATGGAGACGGAGATCAACCTGCCCTTCATCACCGCCGATGCCGGCGGTCCGAAGCATCTGGTGAAGAAACTTACGCGCGCAAAGCTGGAGTCAATGGTCGAGGACCTGATTCAGCGCTCTGTGCCGCCTTGCAAGCAATGTATGAAAGATGCCGGGGTAGATGCCGGCAAGATCGACGAGATTGTGCTGGTCGGCGGCCAGACTCGTATGCCGCGCATTCAGCAACTGGTGAAAGAGCTGTTCGGCAAAGAAGGCCACAAGGGTGTGAATCCGGACGAGGTAGTTGCCGTGGGTGCGGCGATCCAGGGAGGCGTGCTGCAGGGCGAAGTGAAGGACATGCTGCTGCTCGACGTGACCCCGCTTACGCTCTCGATTGAGACCCAGGGAGGCGTAGCCACGCCGATGATTCCGCGCAACACCACGATCCCCACCCGTAAGACCGAGACCTTCTCGACCGCGGCGGACAATCAGACGTCGGTTGAGGTGCACGTGCTACAGGGCGAGCGCCCGCTGGCGCGCGACAACCGCACCCTGGGCAAGTTTCAGCTGACCGGCATCCCACCTGCGCCGCGTGGGGTTCCCCAAATCGAGGTCACGTTCGACATCGACGCCAACGGCATCCTCAACGTGAGCGCAAAAGATCTGGCCACGGGAAAGGACCAGAGGATCCAGATCACGTCGTCGTCGGGCCTGAGCAAGGAAGACGTCGAGCGGATGGCGCGGGAGGCGGAGGCGCACTCTGCAGAGGACAAGGAGAAGCGCGAGGAGATTGAGGCGAGAAATCAGCTGGATGGCCTGGTCTACAGCGTGGAGAAAATGCTGCGCGAAAACGGAGACAAGATTTCGCCTTCGGAGCGCGGCGACGTGGAGAACGCCATCGCCGATTCGAAGAAGGCACTTGAGTCGAATGACAAACGACAGATGGACCAGGCACGCGAGCGACTGACGCAGGCGTCACACAAACTGGCGGAGCAGATGTACCAGGCGGCCCAGCCGCAGAGTGCTTCCGGAGCCGCGGCGGGTTCGACGTCTGATGGTCAGGCAAAGCGAGACGATGGGGTCGTGGATGCCGAATACGTTGACGTCGACGAGAGGAAGTCTGCCTGAGCAAATGCTGGTACTGTGAGGTGTCGGTGACGATGCTTGAGGTTACGTTCTTCTACGGAGCGCCGCCGGGCGAAGCCGAGGCCCGAGCCTTCGATCAAGTGCGCAGAGTATACGGCATTCGCGACCTCCGGTTGGATGAGCAGCGACGCGCGATTGAGGTGGAGTACGACGCGTCGCGCCTGAGCGAGTCGGATATCGCGGCTCTGCTCGCGGAAGCCGGTTTTGAGCTTCGCCATGTCGTTCGGGCAGCGATCTGAGTGGTGATGAAGATTGCATGATGAATTCTGAAAGCGCAGCGGCGAAGAAATATCAACGGGTGCCGCGAAAGCGACAGGAATTAGCGCTGCGCGCGGCCGAACCAGAGCTGAAGAAGCTTGCGGTTGAGGGACGACGGAACGAATTCTTCGGGCAGATGATGCCGTTGCTCGGTCCGCTGAAGTTTTACATTAAACGGCAGCTACGGGTGGCCTACCTGGACGAACAAATTCGTACCCCGGTCTACACCAGCGAAGACATTCTGGATGCGGTAGTGCTGAGGGCCTATGCCAATTACCCGCACAAACCTCCGAAACTGACGTTGGAGCAGTGGCTATACCAGATTGCGAACGACATTCTGGAGAAGCTGCTGCGCAAGCAATCTGCCTGGGACAAACGCCGCAAAAGTCTTGAGAGAATGACGCAGGCCGAACTACGCACGCTGGAAGAGGAGCCCATGACGGCCGACGTCGAAGGAGAGATTTATCTGGCTGAGGATCTCGACGACGCCGAAATACCTCCGCGGGAATTCCACGGACCGCTCGATACTAACAATCCAGAAGAGGAGCTGGAGAAGAGCGAAGAGTTGGAGCGACTGTTTCGCGCTTTGGGGACAGTTCCCGTCAGGGAGCGGATGATCTTCGAGCTATTTGCGGTTGAGGGATTTCCAAAAGAGACTGTTGCAAGGATCGCGAACGTGTTGCCCGATGACGTGCCACGAATCGTTCAAAACGTGCGCGCAGAGATATTGCGTCAGCTACAGGTCGAGCCGCAGGCGAACATTGCGTCAACGAAAAAGACGGCGTAGCGCAATACCGGTCAGCCGGTCGTTACATAGCGATGGACGAAGGTCACCGCCATCGCCCCTTCTCCTACCGCAGAGGCACAACGCTTCACCGAGCCGTGCCGGACATCGCCGGCGGCAAAGACGCCCGGAATGTTTGTCTCCAGGTAATACGGATTACGGTCCAGCTTCCAGTTGTCGGGAGGTCGGCCATTCTGCATCAGGTCGGGGCCGGTGACGAGGTAGCCGGCTTCGTCGCGCACCACGCCGACCTCTTCCGCCCACTGGGTGTGCGGCACTCCGCCCAGGCAGAGAAAGAGCCATGCGGTATTGGCCGACCACTCCTGTCCGGTCTGGTTGTTACGCAAGGTGATCGCGCGCAGGACGGTGTCACCGTGCAGCGCAATGACTTCGGTATTGAGAAGGACTTCGACTATCAGGGGTGGAGTTGATTCGGTCGATCAGATATTGCGAGACAGTCTTCTTCAGCGAATCCTCACGGACTACCATCGTCACTTTTGACGCATAGCTCGCCAGATGCACCGCGGCCTGCGCGGCGGAATTGCCGCCGCCAACGATGAAAACGTGCTCATTGCCGCATAACGAGGCTTCGCTCGATCCGGCTCCGTAATAAATACCGGCTCCCTGGAACTTCTCCTCCCCGGGCAGGTTCAGGCGGCGGTAATCCACGCCGGTCGCGCAGATGGAAGCGCGCGAGATAATTTTCGTTCCGTCGGCGAGATAGACGATACCTTTACCTGGCAGGAATTCTCCGCGCACACCTTCGCGGTGCAGCAGAATCTCGGCGCCGAAGCGGCTGGCCTGTTCACGGGCGCGTTCGGCGAGATCTCTACCGCTGATGCCTTGGGGGAAGCCGAGATAGTTCTCGATTCGCGGACTGGTGCCGGCCTGTCCGCCGAGGGCATAGCGCTCGACCAGCACCGTCCGCAAACCTTCGGAAGCCCCGTAAACAGCGGCGCTCAACCCGGCCGGACCCGCTCCATAGATGCTGAGGTCATATTCCGCGTAGGTAGGATTATGGAACCAGCCGAGCTTCTCGGTGACCTGTCGAACTGTCGGACGCTCCAATCGAGTGCCGTCGGGAAAAATGCAGATCGGCAACCGCGTGTCGTTCAAGCCGCTGGCGCCGGCGAGAGCGCGAACCTGCTCATCGCTGCTCAACTCTACGTAGTCGAATGGAACGTCGCAGCGATACAAGAAGTCACGGATGGCGAAGGTTTGGGCGGAGCCCCGCGTTCCGAAAATCTTGATCTTCGACTCAGGCTCTTGCATTGCGGCTCCTCACTGCACGATCAGCCCAGGCCTCGCACGCCAACTTCGTCGAGGTGCTGCAGCATGTCGAGCGGATCCTGGTAGACGCGATAGGCTCCGGCGCGTTCCAGTTCGTCCTGGCCGTAGCCTCCCGAGAGAAAGCCAACTCCCAGCGCACCCGCACGCCGGGCAGCCAGCAGGTCCCACACACTATCTCCGACCACGATGGAATTGCGAATGTCAGCACCCAGGAGTTTCGCGGAGGCGAGAAACAAGTCGGGATCGGGTTTCGCGTGCTCAACCTGATTTCTGGTCACGATGGGAACGGCGGGTCCGAGGTCAAGGATCTGCACGGTTTTGTACGCGAATTCGCCTCGACCGCTGGTGGCGATGGCCCAACGCACCCCGGCTTGCGTCAGGAAATCGAGAAGTTGCTTCGCCCCCGGCAGAGGCCGCACCTGCGAGAGGCGGCGGGCATAGGCTTCGGCGTGCCGTTGCTGGAGTTCCTCCGTTTGTTCCGGAGTTACGCCGCGTCCGGTCTCACGCAGTAAAGCGGCGGTCAGCAGCCCGCCACTCATTCCAATGCGACGATGCAGCCGCCAGACCGAAAGCTCAATGCCGCAGGATTCCAGGGCTTCCCGCCAGGCTAATACGTGTTGGTAGACGCTGTCGACGAGAGTGCCGTCGAGATCGAAGAGAAACGCAGGAGCGTGTGAAGACAGCTGCACCCTCGCCTCCTGTTGAATGTCTTGCACTGGGCGACCTCAAATTGACGGGCCCCGAAGGCCGCCAGCTGAGCAGGCAATCGGGGCCCGTATAGTAGCTGACCTGCTGCCTTATGCTGCCTTTTCCTTAGACGCGTGCTCACTGCCTGCGGGTTTCTGCTGACCGCTCTGGTCGGGCGAGGCGCTGCTCTGGATCGGAATCTGACGCTGGTTCTTCTGCGCCTCGGGTACCGGAATGGTTATGTTTAACACGCCATTCTGAAATTCAGCTTTCGCCTGTTGTGCGTCCGCTCCCTCGGGGAGGGCCTATCGCCCGATAAAAGCGGCCGTACCGGCGCTCGGTCATATGAACGCCGCCTTCTGTCTTTTCCTCCTCGACCTGGCGTTCGCCTTCGATGGTTAACATGTCGTTATTGATTTCGACTCGCACGTCCTTGTCGCTGAGTCCCGGCAGTTCGGCAGAAACGACCAAGTTGCCATCTCGATAGGAGACTTCGACAGGCGGTGTCCAGGCGGCGGTGGTTACATCGCTTGTCCCGCCGGCCTGCGGGAAGGCGCGGTTCATCTCCCTCTGCAGTCGCCGGAGGGTGGAGAAAGGGTTGTCGTCGAAGAGGCCGAAGGGGTCGAGCAGAAGCGAGGAGACCGCCGGCAGGACGGTGCGCCGCGCCAGTCCGGTCGATTGTTGCCTGGAGCCTTGCGTTGCGGGCGCCTTTGCGGATTGATTCGGAGTTGGGGCTGCGGATTGCGATGACATCGGATTACCTCCAATAGCGTTGAACTCGAAAGAGGCCGTGTTCACGGTCCGTGAGAAATGAGCGACAGTCGTACCAGTCCGGCCGCATTCGCCGCTCGCGAGTAGTTCGGCTTCGTCGCACTAGATCTATGCGTGCCTCACGATGCTACTGAACGTCCACTTCCTCGACAATTCTTCGTAGGGAGCAACCCGACGTCGGCATTGACGTATAGGCGCGAATTGGCGTCTGGGATTAGTCCTCCATACGACGCCCGCACTAGAGTTCTGGCGCGCGAATTGCGTCAGTCTGGAGATTTGCGGCTCAGAAGCTACTGGGAACAGTGGGAAGTGGAGCAAGTTCAAATTCGAAGAGTGTTACTACTGCAGTGTTCAAACGAAATTGTATGTCCCTCAATGTTTGCATCTCCGTGTTTCGCAGGGCCTCAGACTATGTATTATGTTACGGACAATTGAAGTAAACTCGCGACCCATTAGAACCCTACCCTGGAAGATTTCACAAACCTATCTGTTTCTTGTTTTTCGAAGCGCCCATGGTTATTTCATCCGACACATCACGATTGGAGGGCCCGACAAACAAACCCTAGGCGTCTTCTGCGCGATTCTCGGTCAAGCGCCGCTCATTGGAGAACGTCATGGATTTTCTTAAGACTGTTTTTTCTTCCGACGGCTTCATGCCGCACGGCTTTTGCTATCTGTGGAATGCCAAGCTGGTGTGGTTGCATGTTGTCTCAGATTCGCTCATCGCCCTAGCCTACCTGTTCATTCCCATTACCTTGATCTATTTCATTCGCAAGCGGCGAGACGTGCCGTTCAACTGGATGTTTGTTTGCTTCGGGCTGTTCATCCTGGCTTGCGGCGCCACGCATGCCATGGAAGTATGGACGCTGTGGCATGCAGACTACTGGTTATCCGGCGCAGTCAAGGCCTTCACGGCCTTGGTGTCGGTGCCTACGGCGATCCTGCTGGTCCGGATGATCCCGCAGGCGCTCGCCTTGCCGAGTCCCGAGGCGATGCGGCGCGAGATTGAAGCACGCAAGAGCGCGCAGGAGTCGTTGCATGAGGCGAAGGCGGAACTGGAGATGCGCGTTGCGGAGCGAACGGCGGAGTTGACGACGGCCAACAAGGTCCTGGTGCTCGAGGTCGCCGAACGCGCGCGGGTGGAAGAGGAGTTGCGCCGCAGCGAAGAACGGTTCCGTTTGTTGGTCGACACTGTGCGCGACTATGCCATCTTCATGATGGATCCAGACGGCGATGTCACCAGTTGGAACTCCGGCGCCGAGCACATTAAGGGCTTCAAGGCCGACGAGATTATCGGCCAGCATTTCTCGCGTTTTTATCCGCCCGAAGAGGCGCAGCGTGGCAGACCACAAGCGTTGCTTAACGTAGCTGTAGCCGAGGGTCGCTGCGAAGACGAGGGCTGGCGCGTCCGCAAGGACGGATCGCGTTACTGGGCCAATGTAGTGATTACGGCGGTGCACGATAAACGCGGTCATTTGGTCGGGTTTTCGAAGATCACGCGCGATCTGACCGAGCGCAAGCGCGCCGAGGAGGAGCGGCAAACGCTGGTGGCGCTGATCGAGAACAGCCACGACTTTATCGGCATCGCATCTCCCGATGGAAGGGCGCAGTTCGTGAATCCCGCCGGACAACAGCTCGTCGGGCTGACCGGCAATGATCAAGTGCAAAGGACGAAGATCGTCGATTACGTCGCTCGAGGATGATCAGCGAAAGGTTCTGGACGAGTCCTTGCCGGCAGTCATTCGAAATGGGCACTGGGAAGGCGAGATGCAGATTTCGTCACTTCCAGACCGGAGCCGACATTCCCATGCTTCAGCACATATTCGTCATTAAAGACCCCGGCAGCGGGCGGCGCCTGGCTCTGGCAACCATCAGCAGAGACATCACCGAACGCAAACGTAACGAACAGAAGCTGGAGGCAACCAAGGCCGAGATGGCCCACATGGCCCGGCTGACCGCCATGGGAGCTCTGACTGCATCGATCGCCCACGAAATCAATCAGCCGTTGAGCGCCATCGTCAACAACGCGGCTGCGTGCCGAAGGCTGCTAAACAGCAGTTCGCCCGATCTGAAGGAAGTAGACGAGGCAATCGACGACATTGAGAAGGCCGGAACACGGGCGGGTGAGGTCATCGCGCATATCCGCAAGTTGGTGAAGAAGGCGGTGCCCGAAAAAATCGAAGTGGATGTCAACGGACTCATCCGCGAGGTGCTCGTACTGGTGCGTGGTGAAGTGGAAAAATATCACGTCCAGACGCAGACGGAGCTGACAGCCGCCCTCCCGCCGATTCTGGGCGACCGAATTCAATTGCAGCAAGTGGTGCTCAATCTCATCATGAACGGGATCGAGTCGCTGACCGAGATTACGGGCCGGCCGCGGACCTTGCACATTCGCTCGAAGATCCTTGAGCCAGGAAGTGTGATCGTCAGCGTGCAGGATGCGGGCGCCGGCTTGGACCCTCAGTCCGCCGGCCACATCTTCGAAAACTTTTTCACTACCAAAACCAACGGCCTTGGTATGGGGCTGGCGATCAGCCGCTCTATCGTCGAGGCTCACGGAGGGAAGTTGTGGGCGCAGCCGGCTGAGCAGCAAGGTGCCACCTTCCAGTTCACGCTTCCAGCGTGCGCGTGAGATTATGAGCGAGAACCGTCCCATGGTCTTCGTGGTCGACGATGACTCAGCCGTCAGGTCATCGCTCAAGCGGCTGATTCAGTCGCTGGGTCTCGATGCGCAGACGTTCGCCTCGGCCCACGAGTTTCTCGGCGCATCTCGCCCGGACCGGCCGGCGTGCCTCGTGCTGGATGTCCGGATGCCCGATTTGAGCGGCCTCGATCTGCAACAGGAGCTTGTCCGGTTGAATGAGGATCTACCCATCATCTTCATCACGGGCCACGGCGATATCCCGATGTCGGTACGCGCCATGAAGGCCGGCGCGGTCGAGTTCCTGACCAAGCCATTCAGGGAGCAGGAACTGCTGGAAGCCATTCAGCACGGGATCGAGAAGCATCGTGCGGCCCGGCAGCGCAATGCGGAACTCGGCGGACTGCGGCGGCTCTACGATTCGTTGACGGCCCGCGAGCGGGAAGTTTTCCCACTGGTCGTCAGCGGCATGTTGAATAAACAGGTCGCCGATCAACTAGGGACGAGTGAGAAAACCGTGAAGGTTCACCGCGGACAACTAATGCGCAAGATGAAGGCGGACTCCCTGGCCGACCTGATTCGCATGGCCGGAAAGCTCAGGCTTCCTTCCCCAAAGTCCTAGATCGTCGGACCAACGCCCAATAGTCACGCCCTTTTTCGGGGACTACCTTGTCCTTAAGAGCAAAGGAGGAGTAGTGAGTTCATCCCTGCTCGATATCGCCCATGACGTATTGGCGTCCCGGGGTTCCGCTGAAGCGACATGGGTGCTTCGCACGGACCCAGGCGGCAGGTTAAGGGACGAAGTGGAAGGTGCGTTAGTTGCCATCGTTGACGACGAAGCGTTGGTTCGCAGGTCACTCGAACGGTTGGTCAAATCCGTCGGGTATCGAGGCAAGGGCTTCGCTTCAGCGGAGGATTTTCTGGAGTTCGGCGATCGCGAAGGTACGGATTGCCTGATTCTCGATCTGATGCTGCCCGGCATGACTGGACTGGAACTGCAGCAGCAATTGGAAGACGAAGGCTGGCACATTCCCATCGTCTTCGTTTCAGCCCATGACAGGCAACAGGAACGGACACAGGCCCTGAAGCGAGGCGCGATCACTTACCTGGTTAAGCCGTTCGATGGCAAGGTCCTGCTGGATGCGGTGCAGTCTGCCGTGAAGTAAACCAGGTTTTGCGGCTTCGTCGATGCGCCGACAAACCTGACGACACATGCTCGAGCTGAGGCTGATGACTGGCTAATTAATTGGAGGAGGTTAGCTTTATGCATACGGTTGGCAAAACTCCAAATCCGAATTCGCGTGGTGGCAGGCATTTCTACGGCGCCAGAACCCGAGTTGACCGCAGCGTCGGGGGGAGAAAAATCCAGGAGATTCTGCAACAACAAGGGCATACTGGTGCGCACCCAGTCCGGGGCGCGGAGGCAGCGAAAGCTGCGGCAATTCCCGAGAAGGAGCAATTTCCTTTGACGGTGACCAGGCCCTGTCGCGTGCTGGTGGCGGACGATCATCCGCTTGTGCGGGAAGGCGTAGTGGCTCTGATTAATCGCCAGCCGGACATGCAGGTCGTCGCCGAGGCCAGCAATGGCCGCGAGGCGATGGCGAAGTTCCTGGAGTTCCGCCCGGATATTACGCTGCTCGATTTGCGTATGCCGCTGCTCGATGGAGTCGGGGCGGTGGCTGCTATCTGTGCGAACACGCCCGATGCGAAAACGGTGATCCTCACCACGTACCAGGGCGAGGAGGACATCTACCGCGCGCTGCGTGTCGGCGCCCGGGGATATCTGCTGAAGGATTCTCCGGCGGAAGAGCTGGCGGCCTGTATCCGCGCTGTGAGCGACGGTAAGACGTGGGTACCACCGGCGGTAGGCGCCAAGCTGGCAAAACGGGTCACGTTCCGGGAGTTGACTCCACGAGAAATGCAGACTCTGGAAGTAGCTGCCACAGGTAAGAGCAACAAGGAGATCGGAGTAGCGCTCAACATCAGCGAGGCAACGGTAAAGGTTCATATGACGCACATCATGGACAAGCTGAAGGTCACTGGACGTACAGAAGCCCTGAATGTAGCCGTGAGGCGCGGACTCATTTACATGGATACAACCACCGCTGCCTGAGGAACGCGATCATGAAACCACGGAGTATTTACAACACGCAGACGCTCGCGAAGTGTTCGGGTCCTCGATACTTGCCTATCGCCGATCATGGGCACTCCCATGGCCGGATTCGGTCCACCATGCTGAATCCGAAGCTCCGAACGAGCGGCAACAGAGAGAGGCAGCCCTATGCGAAGAGGCGATTCGCAAGGAGCGTGGCCGAATTGCCGCCGACATTCACGACACGCTTGGCGCAGAGTCTCACCGGCATTCTGCTGCAACTCGAAGCTGCCGAGTACGACTTTTTCGAGAACCCGAAAGCGGCCCGCCGCAAGACTCGCCGTGCCCTCAATCTGGCCAACGAGGCGATTGCCGAAACTCGTCGTTACATGTGGACGCTTTTCCACGAGCCCATCACGGCGAAGATCCCGCTCAGGAGTTATCAACCTTCGCTCGCAGGGTTTTTGCCGGCTCTCCGGTGAAGGTGGAGCTCTCGCTGGCCAAGGGGCCTTGTCCGTTGCCCTCGCATACCTGCTCCCAACTGCTGCGGATCGGGAAGGAAGCCTTGTGCAACGCTTCAAAGCATGCGCAACCCTCGCGCGTATTTGTCGAACTGGAATACCTGCAACAGCAGGTACGCCTGGAAGTTCACGACGATGGCAAGGGCTTCCGGGCGGATGTTATCACTACTGGGCGGCAAGGCTTCGGTCTGTGCGGAATGCGCGCGCGGGCGACGGAAGTGGGAGGGAGCGTCACGGTGAACAGCAAACCCGGACTGGGGACCAGAATTCTGGCGCTCATGCCGATTCCTAGTGCCGAGGTGCAGATCTCCGCATAGCCGTCCGTGGCTTGCGAGTCGCGGGCTCAACTTTCGAATGACTGTTGGACGGTGAAACCGATGGACCGACCATACTCTGTCGACGAACGAGAGCGCCAGATTGATTCCCTGGCGAAAGTGAAGAGAAAAGTATCGGAAGAAGAGTTGCCACGCCCGAGGTCGCTGCTCAAAGCGCTGGAGGGCGCGACGCTATTTTCGATCTCCGAGTTGAAGGCCTTGGAGAAGGCGACCTATGAGAATCCGGTCATCAGCCTCTATCTGCAGCTAAGCCCGGAAAAGCTCGTGCCGGAAAAAGCCGGCCTGCTCCGGGCCTTTCACTCGCTGAAGACAAGCGCTCTGGAAGAGCGTAAAGAGTTCATGGCGGCGTTACCGCGCCAGCAGCAAGAAACTGTTATGCGCGACTTGGCAGAAATCGAAGCGTTTTTGGGCGAGTATCTGGTGCCCGCCTTCGTTCATTCGCTCATCGTGCTGAAATCAGGTACCGAGTTAAATCGAATTGTCGGCGTACCGAATCGCACAAGCGACCGGCTGATTATCGATGTCGATCCTTATGTCCTGCCTCTGGAAGCCATCCTCGAGGAGAGCAAAAAAGTCCTACTCGATGGAAGTGTCCAAGGAGGAGAGCCGGCTCTCGCTCTATCACCTTGGCCACTGGCAGGAGTTCGACAGGATCAAATCGTTTGTGCCTACCGACACGGTCGACAAGTCGATTCCGGGAAAGGTGCAAAGGCATCGCCTGACTCACTTGCAGTGGCACCTCAAAGCGACTGCCGACCATGCCTACCGCGTTCTTAATCAAGAATCTTGTGATGCGATGGTGATCATGGCAGAGGAACGAGTGCTTCATCTTTTCGAAAGCTTCCTGCCTCTTGCGCTGGAGGAAAAAATTATCGGCCGGATTTTTGGATCGCCCGACGCTGATACTCGCGACCGCAGGGAAATCATCGAAGACGTGCTGCGCGCTCATAGAGCGGAGCAGGAGATCCAGGCTGTGAATGAGCTGAACGACTACAAGCCACACGAAGATGTCATCTCTGGATTACAGGAGGTGATGGAAGCAAGCAATCTGTTCCTGTTGCGCAGACTGGTGGTGAGCGAAGGCTTCAACCAAGCGGGATTTGTCTGCAAAGAACACCATTACCTTTCACTGCACGAAGAGCCTTGTCCATTCTGCAATAAGCCTCTATTGCCGGTGAAAAATGTAGTGGACGAAATGGTGGAGATTGCGCGTCTGCACGGAGTGACGCTCACGGTCTTGGAGCAGAAGCCCGAGCTGCTGGCTTCCTACAACGGAATCGCGGCTGTTGTGTATGCTCCACCGGCCCAGGCGTCCGCGTAAACGGAGCACGTAATCGCATGGCTTACGACTATCAGAACGCAATTCGCCAGTTGCAGGAGGCGCACCGGCTCCTGGCGGGAGGTCTCTTCGGGCGAATCGCGCAAGAGTTGCAACGCAAGCGCGACATCCGGGCGCGAAACATCCTGGGCGAATTGCTTGAGGATCCCAATCTACCACCGGCGGTAAAGGACTTTCTGCAAGCGTCGAGGCAGGCGCTCGATAAGGTGATCCTGCGCCTGGATCGCACCGACGCCTTGATGAACCTCGCGGATGCCATCGACTTCCTGTCGAACGAACACACTTCCCAACCTGGGCAACCGTGAACCACTATCAATGAGGATGTGGAGGCGGAGCCGCGTGCACAGCAGGCACGGGAGGTAGCGGCCGCGGCGTTGCGTGCGGCGGAAACTCCCGGTCGATCATGGCACCCGCCGGTCGGCCGGCATAAATGTTGGCGCGCTGTTGCGGCTCGAGAGGGCGTCCGGGATGTTCAACCATGGCAGGCGCCCGCTGCACATACGGCAATCGCTCCGGTGGTGGCGCGGTTCTGGTCACCAGGGGTGGACGCACAGCAGGCGGCCCGGAATGACTGCCGGCCGCGGGAGGAGGCCTGTGCGGAGCGGCGGCTGGCGGAGGCGCCGGATGATTAGCCGCCATCGGAGGCGTGTGGAGTTCGTTCGGAACGGCCGCGCGCTTCCGTTTGGCAAGGCTCTCGCAGCTAGCGGAGGATGTTGCAGCACGGCCGGGACGCTTCGGCGGTACAGGCGGCCGTGTCGGACGAGTTCCTCCCGGCGATCGCCCGCGGAGTGGGATTGATCGACGGATGCGGAATCACCTGTGCCCGTTCGATCTGCCTGCGGATCGAGGTGAACCATGTTGCGCGCCACGGGCTCGGAATTACGAAGCGCATTGGCAGGCACAGCCGTAGTGGCTACTGTGCGATAGCGATAGTGGACGTTGTTGATGTTAGTCACGTTGATGTTGGTGATGTTGATGTTGCGCACGTTCGTGATATTGATCTGCTGCAAATAGACATTGCTGTGGTGATACCAGGGGAAGAACGGTTCACCTGGTCCGAGAGGAAACCATGCAGCGACTCCCCCAAAGCCGAAGCTTAACGTGAAGCCAGGGCCACCGATGAAAGCAACAAACGCCGGAGCATAGACCGGAGCCGCGACGATCGGGCCGGGAAGCCATCCCCAGCGGACCCCGATCTGCACCCAACGGCCATAATGGAAGGGCGCGAATCCCCACGGTTCGTCTTCAACCCAGGTCCAGCCCCACGGCTCAACCCAAACCCAGCGGCCGTAGCGATAAGGGCACCATCCGACAGCTACTCCCGCCGGATACCAGATTGGCCCGTAGTCCGCGACTGTAGCCCAGCTGCCGTAACCATCAAGATCGTAATAACCAGGGACGCTGGGGCTTACGTATTGTCGAGACTTCGCGCGCAGGTATTTCTCATCCCGCTTGTTCGACCAGTCGTCAAAGTCGTCGCGGGGTGGAAGCGCAGTCCAGTTAAGCTGCACCGGATTCGATCCGGTCAGCTGTGCCGCCTGCCCACTCTCCACCGTCTGATTGATGCCGTTACCTGTGATTTGAAGACTGCCAGTGTTCACGGTGACCAACGTCATGTTCTGGTTCGGATAAGTATCGACGCGATAGTTCCCAGGTTGGACAACGGTAATTGCTGCATTCGGAGTATCCACCTCTACAGACTGACCGGGAGGCAAGTTATAGGCGCTGATCCGCAACGAGCCTTGCGCGAGTCCGAGCTGAATTAGTTGGTCGTTGAGATTGGTAGTAGTGAGATCAGTTTGTTGCCACATCCGAATTGCAACATTGCCGGTCTCCAGTTCTGCGCGAGCGCCCGTGTCGGTCCATAGGCGATCGCCTGCAGTGAGGGGGTAGTTCAGCGTTGCCTCGACCCAATTCTGTTCACCCGAGGGTTCGAAGGATACCGATCCCTGAAGGTAGCTGAGCCGAGCAATGCGACCGGGAGGATCGCCCTCGTCCGCGAAAAGTGGCAAAGCACTGGACAGGCATAGCACGAGAAGAAACGAGGAGCAGAGGCTCGATGTGTATTCTCACTTTAGTCACCTTGCTTCCCGTTAACGGCCCAACCTAACCTGCTATGTCTCGATTGATAGGCTCGGGAGCGGAAGCTCGAGGACGCTTCGCTACTACCACCTTGGCGGGCCGCAGAAGGCGCGGTCCAAGCGTGTAGCCGCGTTGTAACTCTTCCAATATCTGGTTGTCCTGGGCGTTGGTGGTTTCTTCGGTATCGACCGCCTCGTGAATGCGTGGATCGAAGAACTCGCCCAGGGCAGCTATTGGACGCAGGCCAAGGCGGAACAGCCCTTCGTCGAATTGCTTGCGGATCAACTGCAACCCGCGACGGAACTCTTCGACATCTTGTGGATATGTCTGCAAGGCGAGGTCGAAGCTATCGATCGCGGGCAGCAGCGAGAGGACAGTATCGCCAACCGCGACGTCTTTGGAATCCAGTCTCTCCTTCGTCATGCGCTTGCGCGTATTCTCGAACTCCGCCTGCATTCGCGCCAGTCGCTCAAGAAGGCTATCCCGCTCTTCTGCTACCTTCTTCAATTCCTCCGCGGAAACGCACTGCGGCTCGCCCTTCTGTTCTGAATTCAGAGTAGACGCAGTGTTTGGCAACTTGCGGTGTGCTGTCACTATCGCCGGTTTGCGTCTCTGACCTTGTAGTGTCTTGATTCATAATTTATGGTCCGCAATCGCAATTACTAGTTTGGCCCTAAGACCAACCGCACTTAAGCTGGCTGAACTTGAGCCGGCAGGTGGAGGCTGTGAATTGCGAGGGCAAACATGATGTACGCCCATCCCCGTAAAACCAGAGATACGCCGACGGCAAGACCGATGAACCACACTCCGGACCACGGCCATTCCATCCACAGCAGAATTCCCAAGCCCAGTGTTATGGCGCCGTCAAAAGCCGCCCATCCCCAATTGGGGAATTTCAGCCGTAGAGCGGCCACCAGTCGAAAGACTCCAATCACGGTAAAGAAGGCTGCGAAGAGTAAAGTCCAGGCCAGAGCGCCGGCAACCGGATGCGTCACGACCAGCAGACCGACGAGTATTCCCAGTACACCTCCTATAAGGTGAAGAAACAATCCGCCCCACTTGCGAACCCGAAAAGCCTGAACGCACTCTATAACCCCACTTATTACCAATAACCAGCCCAAGATTAGAACCATGCCAAGGGTTGCCGCCGGCATGATGACAAAGGCGATCGTGCCCAGGACGATCATTAGAATTCCCAGGCTCAACAGCCATCCCCACTTGTGACGCAGGTTTTCAAGCTCCAGAAAGAACGGCGTCGTAATCATGTGCGCCTCCACAAGCATTCGAAGTGTGTCGGTTGGTGACCGACTTCTGCGATGTTAGTAACGGCTAAGCTGCAGTTCAATTGCTCGGGAGAGGAATTCGGGGCTAAGGCATGACAACGACACAACCATCCGGCTTGGGAGAATAGGCTCCAGCTACGACATATGTACTAGAGATGTTGGTCTCTATTCCTTCCGCCGCCTACATCTAAAGTCTTATTACAAGGCCTTTCTACAGTTGGAGGTCACTATATGTTGACCGGCAGAGTAGCGACCCTATGCTTCTTGGGAATTGTAAAGCTGCTCCCATGGGTAAATAGCATTTGTCTGGGTTGATAACTCAGTCGCCGGAAGAGGTCCCGTCATCGCAACCCTTCACCGTAGTGCGAATCAGCAGAATAGCGAGGCGACATGCGTGAAGAAGAGCGCTTCGCGATCGATCTTCCTCCACCTTTGATCCGCTTTATCTATTCACCTGCTGCCTGGTTTGGCGTCAAAGAGGGAAATGAACAGGCGCGCCTTGAAGTTGCCCGGGCTCTGACTTCTCCACATCGATGTGCCAGACAGATTGCAGCCACGCTCCTCCTGCGAACAGCGACAAGAACGTGCGAAGTAGTTGTCACTACATTCGGACAAAGACCATGCACAGAAGCTTGCAGAAAATAGGAGTACTCACGTCCGCCATATTGCTGGTCATCGCGTCCAGCATTCCCGCGGTCGCGCAGAGCGGTCAGCGTTCAAGTCCAGGTCAACGTAGCTCGGGCGAGGTCCAGATTCCCAATCGTCCCGTCAAGCCTCTATTCACAGGCCAGCAGGGCAAGCAGCACGCGGAAATCTACTTCGACCGGGCAACCGGTGTGGTCACCATGAAGTTGTTGGTCCAGGATCCGAACGGCTATTTCATTCCCAACCTGCGGGCCGATAACTTCGTTGTGTACGAGAACGGAATACGGCAGCAACTCGCTTCAGCTTCCATAGAGAGGGCGCCGGCGTCGATAGGCCTTCTGCTTGAATTTGCGAGCCCGATGCCTGGACTCGGTGAAGCTTTGCAGCCCGACATCTCCGACGCGGCGCATCAGCTTATTCGAACGATTGAAGCCAACGATGATGTCACGGCATGGAAGTATAACGACAGAGTCGACAAGCTTGGAGATTCGGCCGACGGGCGCGAGATGCTGGATATGGCTGTGCTGTCCCTTGATAAGCCCGGCCCTCCAGTCGCCAATCTTTATGACGCCCTGCTTTACGCGCTTTCACAAATACCGCAGAAACAGCAGCGAAAGGCGCTGGTCCTAATTTCAGATGGTATTGATTCGAACAGTAAGGCTTCGTACGGGAGTGTCGTGACCGCGGCTGAAAACTCGGCCGTGCCTATCTATGTCATCAGCATGACCAAGGTGGCGAAGCAATATATGGAGGCGCACCCGGATGCGGGTCCCATGTTAAAAGTCGATTGGAACAAGGCAGAAAGGGAACTTCAGGAGATTGCGCAGGCATCGGGCGGCAGGGTTTACGTCCCGTCGGAGCCTATAAATCTATCGACAATCTATGACGATCTGCTGGAAAACCTGAAAGTACGATATGTACTAACCTATCGTTCCTCCGGCCAGCGGAGACTCGCTCTCGAACCGTGCGGGTGGAGTTGGTGAATCCGCGGACTGGCGGCCCATTACAAATCGTGGACAAAGAAGGGCGCCCTATCCGTGCGATGGTAGTTGCGCAGGTGAGCTACTCCCCCGCGCAGTCCTCAAACAGCACTCCTGGAAATTCAGCTGGAAAGTAGATCACGGAGAGGTCAACCTTAAACCCAAAGTCGTAACCTGATGTCGCCCTCCTGCCCACTTGTTGCGAATATAACGAAACGCTAGCTTGATACATAGACAAGTCGATGGCTCTACGCCTTGCGAAGGAAGGAGCGAAATATGAAAGCTTTACATCTACTACTTGCTATGGCTGTCTGGCTGTTGCCGGCCATGGTAGTTGCCCAAAGCAGCGCCCAGCAGAGTGGCACGCAGTCCCGTCAGGCGAGTCAGCAGAACAATCAATCAACCCAGACAAATTCTGGTTCCACGCAAAAAATGTCTGGCAAAGTAAGCCACGATGGCAAGAGCGTGGTCAACGACAGCGATAACAAGAGCTACAGTGTAAATAACCCGAACACGTTGCAAAATTATGAGGACCAGCACGTCGCCATGATCGTGCAGGTCGACCCGGACGACAATGTGATCCACATCATTTCAGTGGCGCCACCGCAGCCCTGAGCGAGCTGTGGTTCCCAAAGACGCGCGGGGCCGGGCCGGAGTCGAAAGTGTCGAGGCATTCCCGGCCCCTTGATTCCTCTGTCGGACATATCGACATACAGGCCTCGGAAGGAGTGATATGTACTTCCGCTCTCTTGTTATAACGGTAGTCCTCGGCGTTGTACTAGTCGGTAGCGCCGCCACTCTTCCCTCCGCGCCGCTCGCTGAGCTGTCACAGCAGGCAGGCAGCGAAGCTATGCAGGCCGACAATGCACGATCGCCTCAGGTTGAGCAGCGCATTGTTCGGGAAGTTCGGCATGAGCTGTTGATGCTTCCTTACTACGGCGTATTTGACGATCTTGAGTATCGCGTTGATGGCCACACGGTTATCCTTCAGGGCTATGTTATAAGCGAGCACTCCACAACGAAAGACGACGCCGAGAAGGCGGTCAAGAAGATTGAGGGAGTAGACAAGGTGGTTAACAACATTGAGGTGTTGCCGCCTAGCCCGATGGATGACCGGCTTCGTGCGCAGTTGTATCGGAAAATCTATGGCTACGGCCCACTCTTCAAGTATGCCAATCTGTCGATCCCCCCCATCCATATCGTAGTGAAGAACGGTCGCGTGACTCTGAAAGGCGTGGTGGACAACGATACCGATAAGAATCTGGTCGGCATGCTAGCTAATCAAGTTCCGGGCGTATTCGAGGTCACCAACGACTTGCGCGTGGTCCCGTCCCGCTGACGCGGAAAATGAGGCGGCGTGGGAGCGTAGCTATATCAAGGAGTCCAAATTAATAGATGACTGGAGATAAACATAGTGGCAATCGATTTTGTTCCGCTTCGTGACCGCATTCTCGTGCGACGTATCGAGGAAGAGGAGACGACCCGCGGTGGGTTGATCATTCCTGACACCGCCAAAGAGAAGCCGCAAGAGGGCGCGGTGCTGGCTGTCGGTAGAGGAATGCGTAAAGAGGACGGCAAGGTCATTCCTCCCGACGTGAAGCCAGGAGATCGTGTTTTGTTCGGCAAGTACGCTGGAACGGACATCGTGTTGGATGGAGAGCCATATCTGATCCTTCGCGAAGAAGAAGTGCTTGGCCTGCTAACCAAGCCGGCTAAGAAGACGAAGGCAGCGTGACACGTCGTGACGGAAGACAAGGAAAAAGCCTGATGTTTCTGTCTACTACTGATTATGTAGTGATTAATGTCCAATCGGAGTTAGATGTAACTGTCCACATTACCTAGTAGACTATCGCACTCTTGCTCGATTGTTGGCCCTGCGTCTCCGAGTTAGCATCACTGGCAGCTCGAAGGAGGAATTATATGAAGGACACTGTCACCACGCTGGCATGGCTACTGGCAATGCTCTTAGTAGTACCATTGGCTTTCTCCGTTGCCGCTGATAGCTCCGCTGACACTGCGGCGAAGGCTACACCTCAATCGCATCACGCGTTGCAACCGGACATCGAGAAGCAACGGAAAGAGGCTGAGCAGCAGGCACACCAATCTCTCAATCAGGATGCCGTCGCAGCTCTACAGTTGACACAGCAAGCCGTCAACGATATTGGGTCTAACAAGAAAGATGCGGCGATGGCCGCAATCGAACAGGCTACCGGAAAGATCAACATCCTGGTGGCCAGAAATCCAGCGGACGCATTGATTCCTGTCGACGCTGAAGTCGACGCCATCGATACCGCACCTCACGACATCGGCGCCATCCGTGATCTTGCCAAGGACGCCTCGCTGGCAGTGGACCAGAAGAACTTTCCGGCAGCGCGCGTCATTCTCTATTCGCTGATGAGTGAGATTCGGGTGAGGATCTACAACATCCCGCTCGCAACTTATCCTGCTGCATTGAAGAGTGCTGCTCGGCTACTCGATCAGAACAAGACTCAGGAAGCGCAGACCATGCTGACTACGGCGTTGGATACCCTGGTGGTGGTTGATCGCGTTAGTCCCATCCCGTTAATCCTTGCGCGCGCTGCCGTTACCGCCGCCCAGGCGGAACGCGACAAGGATAAAACGGCTGCGCAAACACTACTGGAGACAGCCAAGAAGGAGCTGGATCGCTCCAAGGAACTCGGCTACGCGGGCAACGACCCTGTTTATGCGTCGTTGAACAATGATATTTCGAATCTAGAGAAGCAGCTGAAAGGCGGCAACGATACGAGTTCGGTATTTGCCTCTTTACGCGAGAAGCTGAATTCTTTTCTGAAACAACAGTCTCAGCAGGAGCGTCGCTAATTCATCGCTGGCTGACACACTGCTACTTATGAGGGAGCATAGGTATGACCCGACAAGTCTGATCACGTCATGGAAGCGATGAGCCCGCTCGGGCTCTATCCACTGGTCCACAACAATGCCGCCGAGGCTGCCTCGTCGGCGGCTCGTTCCGCTATGAGCGCTTTAAGGAGCCCCGAACTCGGCAAACAGCGCGATGAGGCGGAGCAGGAAGCTGCTCGAACGCTCGACAAGGAAGCTATTGCTGCTGTCCAGGAGACGATCGGCGCTGTTCGCGCGCTTTCCGAGAGCAAAACCGATGCAGCACTACAAGCCATCGAGAGTGCTACCGGCAAGATTGACATTGTGCTGGCTCGCAATCCCGAGGCGGCTTTGGTTCCCATAGATTTGGAGATACTGATTATCGACAACGTTCCGGAGGATTGGGACGAAAGTCAGATCGCCAGTGTCGCCGACATAGCGTCACTGGCCATCGACGAGCTGGATTTTCCCGCGGCCCGGTCGATGCTGCGCCGCCTGATGAGTGAGATTCGTGTTCGCACCTATCAGCTTCCGCTCGCCACGTATCCGGCCGCATTGAAGGAGGCAGCACGGTTGCTGGCTGATCAAAAGACCAAGGATGCGCACGCAGTTTTGCTTACTGCGCTGGGCGCGCTGGTTATGATGGATCGGATTATCTCGATTCCGCTCTTGCTGGCACGCGAGCACATCGACCAGGCGCAAGCAGCAGCCGCGACGGATAAAGGCAGAGCACAGCAACTTCTCGAGAAGGCGAAGAAGGAGCTCGGACGTTCCCGCTCACTCGGCTATGCAGGTTACGATCCTGAGTATTTGACCTTGAAGGATGAGATTTCAAAGCTTGCAAAACAGTTGAAGGCCGGCGAAGAGACAGGTCTGGGATTCGGAAGGCTGAAGGAGAAATTTGCCGCACTTCTGAAGCGGCAGTCCGAAGCCGAAGAAGGAAACAAGAAAAAACGCAGCATGAGAACGATGGGGGTCGAATGACTGGCGGCTCGATGCGCTCAAGTTCAGTTCCTCAGCGGTTATTCGACCTTCGTGGACATTGCAATCCGAGTGGCCAGACGACTTCTTTTCACCTGAATTTGAGGATCGACATTGGTCCGGCCCCCGACATGTTTTGGAATCGACGTCATTAGTGCGAGGCCTTGCGATTCCGAGGTGAACGGCTAAGAGGCAAATGTCCATATGCCGCCTTCTCGGCCGAGAAGCCGCTCCAGAGCCGAAACGGCGAGCCCCGCAATCCCGGGCCAAAGTCTGTCGCCCGGCTACTGTTCTGAGACCGCGGTCGGATTGCGGCGGACTTGGAACTGCAGCCAAGAATTCTAAAGGAGGCACATTGACGAGCGCCGGGGCTGATCACATGTCTCTGCCGCGGCTTGCTGCAGGACATTGAAGAGTCTCTGTGAAGACGTCCGCGTCTAAAGGCATACCGAAGTAAAATCCCTGAACCTCGTCGCAGCCGTTTGCCCGCAGATATGCCAATTGCGATTCGGTTTCCACGCCTTCGGCAAGTACGGTAAGATTTACCGCTTTGGCCAGGCTGATGATAGTAGTTGTGATCGCCGATGAATCACGATTCGTTCCGAGATCTTGCACAAACGAGCGGTCGATTTTCAACTTGTGTACAGGGAACTTGTTTAGGTAGCTCAGACTGGAATAACCAGTCCCAAAATCGTCAATGGTGAGCTTCACGCCAAGGCTCCGCAAACTCCTCATCACCGAAAGCATCATATCCGCATTTGAAATCAAGAGGCTCTCCGTGAGTTCCAGATCGAGACATGCGGGAGGGAGTCTGGTTTCTTTGAGAACCTGTTCGACAAGTTCAGCGAACCCTTGCTTGCGAAGTTGGACTGCCGAAACGTTGACCGCCACCGGCAGCGCCGGAAGACCTTCCTGTTGCCAGTTCAGAGCTTGCGAGCATGCAGTCCGAAGCACCCATTCTCCGAGAGGCAGGATCAATCCGCTGTTCTCGGCGAGGCTAATGAGTTTCTCTGGAGGTATTGAACCCATTTCTGGATGATTCCAGCGAACCAGGGCTTCGGCTCCTGAAATTTTTCCGGTGCGAATATCAACCTGCGGCTGATAAACCACGAACAGTTGGTTGCTCTCGAGTGCCTGTGGCAAGCTATTCTGAAGTTGCCAGCGTTCGACCACTGTCGTGTGCATGTCTCCGCTGAAAATCTGCCAGGTGTTGCGGCCGCTGTCCTTCGCTACATACATAGCTGTATCGGCGTTCTTGATCAGGGTCTCCGCTTCGTCGCCGTCCTCCGGAAAGACGCTTATACCGATGCTGCATGTCGTAGCCTGCGGCCGGTCGTGGACCACGAAGCCGCCGGCGATGGTCCGCAGGACACGGTCAGCCATAGCCGCGATCTCGTCACTTCCCCGGACGGCATTCAGCACTGCCAGGAATTCGTCTCCACCCAACCGAGCTACGGTGTCTTGTTCGCGTAGAGTTGCCCGCAAGCGTTCTCCCATTCTTTGTAGGAGAATGTCACCGGTGGTGTGTCCGAGAGAGTCGTTGATGCTCTTGAAATGGTCGATATCAATCAGAAAGACAGCGACCTTGGTGTTGAGTCTGCGAGCATTTGCCACGGCCACGGCGATGCGATCTCGCGCCAGGGCTCGGTTCGGTAACTCTGTAAGCGAGTCGTAATAGGCAAGAAATTGAACACGCTGCTCTGCTACTTTGCGCTCGGTGATATCCTCGACAATCACCTCGAAGTGCCTTTCCTCTCTGCTCTCGCCTGAAACCATGCCTCCGCACAATCGAGTGGTGATAATGGTTCCATCTTTGCGCTTCCATGCTGTCTCGACTCCGTCGACACGACCACCCACGTCATAGCCCTTCATGACTCTCTCGCGCGAAGCTGGGTTGATATAAATGTCCCGACCCAGATTCTTGGTCAAGAGCTCATCCTTTGAATCGTAGGCCAGCATCTTCACCATGGCCGGGTTCACGTCCAGCAAGGTGCCGTCAGGTCTCGAACGGAAGATCCCGAAGATCGCGTTTTCAAAAATACTGCGGTATGTCTCCTCTGAATCCCGGAGCGCCCGTTCCGCTTGTTTACGCTCTGAGATGTCGAGAAAAGTGACCACCGCGCCGGTTAATTTACCCTGGCGATAAATTGGATAAGACCAGTACTCAGCCGAAAAACTGCTTCCGTCAGCTCGCCACAGAAAGTCGGTGGTGACGTGACTGGGACGGCCTTGGCGAACGGCGACATAGATACTGCATTCTTCCTCTGGATAGATGGTACCGTCGGCCCGGTGGTGATGGATGAGGCGGTGCATATTCTTGCCGAGCAGTTGGTCGATAGATTCGTAGCCCAGCAGATTCAGGCACGCTGGATTGCAGAACGTGCAATTGCCGGAAAGATCAAGGCCATAGATCGCCTCCGCGGTAGAGTTCAGCAGCAGCGCGTATTTTTCCTCACTTTCACGTTGCGACTTCTCGGCGTGCTTTAATTCGGTGACGTCCACCCCGATACCAAGCATGTGTTTCGAACCGTTCTGAACGAGAACGCCGTGCGCATCGATCCAGGATTGAGATTTATCGGGCCGTACGAGACGATACTGTGCAGCGTACTGCCCACCTCCCTCGACCACTTTCTGGATCGCTACCTTAACTCTGTTCACGTCTTCCGGATGGATTCTTTGGACCGCATCCTCCACACGTCCTGAGAATGTCTCTTCCGTGAAGCCGAATTGCCGATACGACTCGTCGGACCAGACGACCGTGTTATCGCTCAGATTCCAATCCCACAAGCCGATCCGGAGCCCAGCTCGCCGCGCCAGTTCCATGCGTTTCTGCCACTGGGCATCGATCGCTTGCGCGCGCTTGCGATTCGTGATGTCGCGAAAAACGACTTCAATAGCAGGTACCCCATTCCAATCGAGAGGTATCGCCACCGCTTCTACCTCCACCGTCGAGCCGTCGACCCGGATCAGTTCGTGTTCCATCGGAGGCAGCGTTTGGCCAGTTCTCCGGTGCTCCTCGATGCGCTGTTGCACAAGATCCCGTTCGCCCTGCGCTGCGATCTCGTAGATGTCTTTTCCCGTAAGTTGGGCGGCGTCGGCGGCGCCCAATAGTTTGATACAAGCTAGATTTACCCAGAGAATTCGGTTGTCGGCGTGAACGAGGATCGCGTCAGGATGGAATTGCACCAGCCTGTGAAAGCTCGTTTCGTTGCTGCATAGCGGATCCTGCACTGTGTCAGCTTCGGCGGGGCGCTGCGAGTGAATGTGGTACAACTAACAACCATCAAGTGATCGCGGATGGCCAAGCATAGTTTGCGCCGATTCGCCGTATCTGTGATCAAAGTCACAAGAGCGCAAAAAAAAGAATTTGGCCCAATAGTAGCGGTCGTCGACTGCCGCATAGTCTAACCGACCCCCCCGACCAACAAAATGCGATTCCTTGTGCGACCAGCGTGCTCTTAGGTCGTTCCCGCGGTCTTGTAAGTCGGCCGAACTTTAGCCGGAGACAATTGTCAGACTCGCGTTTTCACGCATTCATAACATAAGGAGGAGGAGGCTTCGTCGGGCGTCGTTTCGATTCGGGACTGACGCACAATTTGTCGAATCTCTCGGGCGGGTTCAAGCCTACAATTTATGAGGGCCACAACGAAGTGGAGCGCTGGGGGAGGTTCGCATGGCTGAGCTTCTAGTGATCGCCATGATAGCTCTGTGCTTCCTTTTGGGAGTACTTACCAGTCAGCCAGGCCTTCCTTTGCGATGAGGCTGAACGACCGCGCTGCGGGCATCAAGTAGATTGCAGCGCTTCGCGCGTGCATGGCCAAACTGTAGTCTCTCAAGGTCCAAGGAATAACTAACCGGTATCGTTGCCATGTCTGAGTGAGGTTCGCCGTGAACGAAAATGATGAAGGAAACAAACGTATTTGGTTGCTTCCCGACGTCTACTGGAAGATCACGAAAGGAATGTCGCAGCCGGAGATAGACGCTCTGATGTCGGAAGTTGAACGCCTGGCGGAAGCGCAGAACCTCGAAGCCCTCCGCAATTATCCCTTTATCTACATTGGACAGAATTGTCATCGGCGATCAAATCTGGAGCTGGCTGCTCCGACAACCTAACTCGTGGAGAGCGGCTCCGAACTCGAATTTCCTCTGAACGCAGAGTCCTCCGACTAAGAGCACGTGAAATATCAAACCCATGGGAGTCGCCTCCAATCGTGGGTCACCTTGTACTATGCAGACTCTGTCTTACGTGAAGCCCTCGGTGTGCCTTCGCTACGACTGACTACCTTGACACCAGTTGCCAGTTCCTTCCGTTTCGTGTGCACTCCAGGCAAGAGCGTGCCGTTGATTCGGACACAGGGGGTATTCGGAAGGGCCCCACAAGCTGGACATTTGAGTGTTAGCGCGTCATTCATGCGCTGATTCTACGCGAATGAATGTGGAAATACTTTTCCAAGACTCGGTCCCTGGAGAATGAACATGGAATTGCCGCAAGGGCAGATTCGGCGAGGGGACGTGAGCTCCACTTCACTCGACTCTGGCTGGCGGGTGCTAAATCCAAACACTCACCATTAACGACGCGGCGGTTCAATGCCCGTGGAGAACACCGTGTGCCGCGCAGGGGGCAGGGAGGAGTTGCCTTTCGCGGCACGCCACAAGATCAAGTTCAGGGTATTTGTGTCGGCGGCATCAGCAACCGAGAAGTTCATCCTGGCCGACTGCTTGGCCCCCGGCGCATTCGGCCCATTCGCCTGATAGATCATTCCATTGTCGCGATTGCGATCGTCCGCCTGGAAGGGTGGCTGGTTCCCCGGCCCGGTAAACAGCGGCGCCATCACGGGCGCAAAGGCATCGTTGTTGTTCATCGGCGGCAGGCCAAGTAAGGCCTCCATCGTGTGAATCATGTTAACCGTGGTGTAAAAGTGATGATCGAGGGCAGGCTGCTGCGGAGTTCCCGGCGAATACTTGCTGATGACCAGCGCAATACTGCGGTGTGCATCGACATGGTCCGCGCCATTCTGGGCGTCGTCCTCCAATACAAAGATCGCGGTGTCGTCCCAATAGGGACTATGCGACACTTCGTCGACGACGCGCCCGACGGCGAGGTCATTATCCGCGACGGAGGCGTTGGGTGTGGGCGAGCCCGGACGCGTGCCTGCGGTGTGGTCGTTCGGCAAACGTAGCAGCATGAATTGCGGCAACGGGTCGCCCTTGCCCGCTTCTCGAACCTTGACGGAGGCAGCGAATTCGCGGAGAAATTCGTCTGCACGGAACTGATCCGGATACTCAACCTTGAAGTCGGCGTAATTGGGATCGAAGTGGTCCTGCAGCTCGGGCTTAGTAGCCACGTCATAGGCAATCAGCGGAATGGCGAACTGGTAAGGGCTCTCACCTCCGCCCAGGTTCTGCGGCAATTTCTCGCCCGGCTTGACTTCCTTGCGTGCACAAGCCGGCGGGTGTCCGGTGGGCGCGCCACTGGAAGCCGGACTGTTTTGCGCCTTATCGGTACACCACCAGGTGGTGACAAACTCACCATAGTTGCGGTAGGTCAGATGGTGACGTGACAGGTTGCCCCAAAGATATCCAGTCGCCGGTTCATTCACATCCGGAATCCCAGCGTTCATTGGGATAACGTCGCCAACGTAGCCTTCATAGTCGTAGCTACGCTCTTTGCCGCGGTAAACGATCTCCCACGTCCGCTCGGTGTAGTCGCTAGTAATGGCCGAGGTGGACCAGACGTGGCCGTCGCCCGAGACCTCGCCACTGTCGTAAAAATTGTCGAGCACCCCGAACTGGCGAGCCAATTTGTGCTGGTTGGGGGTGATTGCTTCGCCGTACATCACCAGTGAAGGATCGCCATTCGCTTCCGTGATATCACCGAAGACTTGGTCGTAAGTGCGGTTTTCCTTGATGATGTAGATCACGTGATGGATGGGATTTGCGCCACCACGAAACGTGATCTCCCCCGTGCGGCCTTCCATCAGATTGCTACGCACGACGTCGGCAGTGAACTGCTCGCGGTCACGCTCAGCTTCAGCGAGACTAATACGCGCGATAGAGCCGCGAATCATGGAAGCGATGTAAGGATGCTGTCGTTTCCCAGGATGTTTTGGATCTTCCACCCAGCCGGAGTTCGGGCCTGTACCTTCGCCCTTGCCGGTAGCAACCAAAAGCTCATCGCCGCGAACGGCTAATGCCGTGGGATACCACTCGGTAGGGATGAAGTACTCCGCATCCTGCTTCTGTCCTGAAGCGGAGATGTTCTGGAGATCGAAAACAGCTACTGCATCTGAGGACGCATTGGCGACGTATAGTTTTTTCCCGTCTGCTGACTGGGAGAGGGCGTTGGGATAGGAGCCGCCCGCGACCTGTCCCGGCAGACGCGTGTCCAAATAGCGCTCGACACGCCCATTCTCGGTCGTCACGACAGCTACCGCATCCCGATTGGACAGCGTTACATAGAGGCGGCGTTCATCTGGGCTCAGCAGCATCGAGGTTGCATGTGAGGAAGGCTCGATCTCCTGCTTCGGTGGCAGCAACGCGATCGTCCGCACCACCTTTCCTGATTGCAAATCAAGCTCCGCGACTTCAGAAGCATTCCACAAGGAACACCACGCACGCTTACCGTCAGCAGTCGCGACTACTCCGTAAGGAAAAACGGCGGGAACCACCTTGCTGTGGCTGAGAGGAAAGCGATAGATCAGCTTTCCCGTACGCGCATCCAGAAGAACCGCATCGTCGGCAAGATTCTCGGCAATCAATAACGCGTCGCCAGTCCTCCGCTTCACGACCGTAATCCCGGCGGGATAGGGGTTGGCTTCCCCCTTCGGCAATCGACTCCGCGTTGTAGACGAAGATTTGCCCCGCCGCGAGATGCCTGGGTGACAAGCGGATGAAACGCGACGGCATCAGCACGCCATTTTGGAGCCGGTACACCGCGATGCCGTTACCGGTATCGCCCGCGCCCTTCCCTCTCGGATCGGTTAGCGAGGCGATTGAAGCATAGAGCTCCGTGCCATCGGTGCTCCATGCCAGGCCTAAAAAGTAGGTTTGCTTGGCGTCGAGAGCGAGACGAGCCTCCGGAAAATCTCGAAGCTGATTGCTCGCGAGATTCAACAAGGCGATCGACTGCTGGAACTTAGCATCTGCAGAGCCATATCCATTGTTCAGGATAGCCAAAAACTTTCCGTCCGGACGCAACGCTACTGCAGTTGGAAAGCTATTGGTCGACTGCGGCGCTCCCCGGCCTGGCAGCCGCAGTTTCTTGCTAGACGGGAGCGGCAAAGATCGCTCCTGCGCGACGGATTGCCCAAACAGCGTCAACGCCATCGCCATCATGAAAACGCAACGAATATTCATAGAAAATTTCATCCCGAATACGCTGAAGTTAGCTAGTCTATCCGTTTTTCCCGCATCTGGGTCATACCGCTCGATCAAAGCGCGTTGTTGTTCAGGTGTGTGAATACCTGATGACCACGCCGACGGTGCGAGAACCAAACTCACCGCATGGAGGGGCGACAGTCACGACGGGCGTCGCGAATGATGTCTGGCTCAGGCAAGCACGCCAACCGACCGAGCTGTTATTTTCGGTGGGCCGCTGGACCGATGTCAGGATTCAACGCGCTGAAAGCCCCCTGCGCTATCTTTTCAGAATTCTAGTTTCAGTAAGAACTGGAACTGACGCGGCGTACCGATTCCTATCGGAGTTGTATTCAAGGGCAGATATATCCTGCCGAAGTCGGAAGCCGAAATGAGCCCATTCGGGTTAGCAAAATCTGCTCTGTTGAAAGCGTTGAACATCTCGGCCCGGAACTGAATATTAAGTTGTTCGGTGACAGGGAAGCGTTTGGAAAGAGCCCAATCAGATTGCCAGAAGCCAGGACCTCGCAAGAAATTGCGGGGGACATCGCCGAATCCGGCAGGGCAGGTGCCACCGGGGTAAAGTGGATCTGTCGCCCCGGGGGTGCAAAAAGCCGCGGCGTTGAAAGTCCCGCCAGTTAAATACAAGGGCTGGCCGGGAACCAGATTGGGCCGCTGAGAGTTGGTGTTTCCGTCCGGGCCAGTACCGCTCGTCGTGAGGTTCGCGGGGAAGCCGGTGCGGGCGATGAAGATACTACTGATCTGCCAGTTACCGAAAACCGCTCTCATGAACCCGTTCTGTGAAAGATATCTTTTGCCTGCCCCAATAGGAAGTTCATAGATGAAATTTGCATTGAACACGTTGCGAGCATCGAACGCACTGCTGCCCTTCTCCCCACATTGCGCTCCTCCCGTGGACCAGCAGGAAACATTCTGTGGAGTAATGGAGTCGCCGTCGCCGCTACCATTGGAACCGTCGTCGATGCTGTGGGACCATGTGTAATTGGCCGAGATCAGCAAACCGGCAGTGAAGGAACGCTTGAGCGAGAGTGCTAGCGCATTGTACGAGCTGTTGCCGATGTTACCTCGCCAGGAGATTTGCGAGAAGGTGGGATAAGGGCGGAGGCCGGTGAGCGGATCTATGGCGTTGACGTAGGAAAGCTGCAGCAGATGTGTGCCTTTGCTACCCACATAGGCCATATTAGCGACAAAATTTGCGGGCAGTGCTTGTTCAATGGAAAGCCCCCACTGAGTTACATACGAGTCTGGACGATCCCGCTGTTCTGCATTGGGTGACTGTGTGCCATGCGAACAAACTGGATTGCCTCCCGGGTTTAGAACGATCGGGAATCCAAGCCCTGGGCAATTCTTCGCCGTCAAGGCATAGCTGATCACTTCGTTCTTATCGGGGATGTTCTGATCATCTAGTTGTCCGTCCTCGTGATAAATACCGAAGCCGCTGCGAAATACGGTTTTACCTTCGTACTTGGCCGGAGCCCAGGCGAAGGAGATACGAGGATCGAAATCGTTGTAGTTTGGCGGGCCGAAGCTCGCGCCTACGCCGCAGTACCCTTGTGAGCCGCAGGTGGCGAAATCAAAAGGATTTCCGCGACCCTGTACCTCATGAAAAATGCCAAAATAGCTATAACGCAGACCCAAATTCAGCGTAAACGTTGGCCGCCACTTGAACTCGTCCTGGACATAACCAAAAAATTGAGTCTTGCGCAGGCCGTTTACAGGATATTCGCCTGTGATACTGGCCTTGTAGGACTGGTTGCCTTCAAAGCTGGCGAGGGAGTTATAGCTGATCGTGCCATAAGAACTGCTCCCTTGGTTCATCTGTATCCGGCGAATCTCAACTCCGGCCTTGATTACATTCCTTCCCTTGACCCAGGTCAGATCGTCGAGCCAGGAAAACGAATTGCCCACACCGGTGCTGACACGGCCGTTGTTCAAGGAAGTAAGACCCGCGACTGCGATTGCGTAGAGCGAGCCGGTTGGATTGAGGTAGTGGGTATAGGTCGTGCCGCGATTGAACCCAAACTTGAAGTCGTTGACCAGGCTCGGAGAAAAGACGTGTGTAAGCGCTATGACGCTATTGACCGGATAGGACGTAAGTTCCTGTCTTTCGTCTAAGTACTGTCCGGAGCTAGGGGAATACGGGAGAAAGTAGTCGGCTTCATCGATGTTAGCCCTCCAATACAGGCTAGTCGCGTCCGAGAAGCGATAGTCCAAGCGGAACATTCCCGAGTTTTCTTGGCCCACCTGATTACCCTGCCCGATGAACTGGGAAACGTTTGGATCGCTCGTAGGGTTCTGGCCTGTGGGATAGGCGTTGATGACTGGCGCAAGATCTGGAGACTTCGCCAGCACTTGCGACCGAAAGGCAGGGCTGGGTACATAACCAATAAGCGTCTGACCAAGGTCTTGCCGGTAGCCTTCGTAGGCGACAAAGAAAAAGAACCTGTCGCGCAAGATTGGTCCACCCATGGACCCTCCGAACTGACTTAAGTGGAAGGACGGCTGGTGGTTTGGATTTAAGGAATCAATCGGATCCGTGGCATCGAAAGCGCTGTTGCGCAAGAAGTCGTAGGCGTCTCCATGGAACCGGTTTGTGCCTGAAGAAGAGGCTGCGCCTACCTGGCCCCCTCCTGTAGCCCCAGTCTGCGCGGTCGCCAAGATTGGGTCAATGCGGATCTCCTGGATAGTATCCAGTGGAATCGCCGCGCGCACGTAATATAGCTGGGACTGGTTAATGATGTAGGTGGCATCGATGCCGTCGTAGGTGTAGTTGTTATCGTCGCGACCCCTGCCGGCATAGCGAATCGAGCGCTGGTTGCCGGCACCGGGCCCTCCGGCGGTGTCAATCGCTGTTGGAACCAACGCGGTGAGAGTGGCCCAATTCTGCCCATTCAAGGGAAGTTCTTTAGCCTGTACGCGCGAAATGCCCGTGTTCAGCGTATTGTTCGTCTGATCCAGAGATTGCGGTGCGGCCAAAACGTTCACTTGCTCCGTGGGTCCCGCGATGTTCAGTGTCACATTGAGGATCCGAGTTTCCTGCAGCTTCTGCACTACATCGTCGAAACGCTGTGACTGGAAATTTGGATAATTGAAAGTGACGGCATAGGTTCCAACCGGCAATTTAGGAAAATAATAAGCTCCCTCCGCTGACGAGGTCGCCTTCCGTTGAAGTGCCGTGGCGATTTGTACTGCCGTCACCTCGACACCGGCAACTCCGTGTCCGGAGGAATCGGTGACGGTGCCGGTCAACCCACTACTGGCCCACTGTGCCCAGCCCGGAGAAGGGAGACAGGAGAAGAAAAGTAGGCTAACCAGCAGCCGAGCACGGTGCCGCGAAGTCAATCCCATGAAGAACATTGCAAAAGAGCAACAGCAGAACACAAGATTGATTCGTGCCATCCCTAACTCCTTTATTGCTCAGTCAAAGAAGGTACGAGACGGGGGTAGACTGGGCTTCGCAGGCCGCCTCGCATGGCCGTAACAGGCGTCTTTGTCGAAAAGCGATTAACGTACGAAGGCGGACAGTAACCCCCGATCATTAATAGAACGTGAGTGGAGGGTTAACGCTCGTGCAAAAGCCTCCTATCGGCGATAAGAGGTGCCGATTTAGGATTGTTAAGTGTCGATGACAATCACCCTCGATGCGTTGACGAGCCGCCCGCGTGGTCTTAGAGTTTTGGTTGTCTACCCTTGGCGACCGCATGGATCCCGTCGATCCCACCCTTGAAGAAGCCCTGTCCGCGCCTCTTGGCCCGCTGGAACAGCAGATTCACCGCGCCGTGTGGATGCGGGGCTCCTCCACAGTTCGCGAGGTCTTGCAGGATGGAAGCATCTGGCAGACCTACAGCACCGTGCTCACAACGATGGACCGCCTCTTTCGCAAAGGGCTGCTGGGCCGTATCAGTGAGGGAAAAGCATTCCGTTACTGGGTTCGCTGCAGCCCAGAGGAGTTGCAGCGCCGCACCACAGTGAGCGGGCTGCGGCAACTCCTTCGCACTCAGGACGCCGCACTACATCTCTCATTTTTTGTCGAAGCAGTTGGCGAGCAGGATGAAAAGCTTTTGGACGAGTTGCAGGCGCTGGTCGAACGACGGCGCGCGGAACTGCTGCTCAAGAAGGGAGACAAGTAACGATGTTCGCGATACGTAGCGCAATCGTTTGCCTCGCCTTCTTTGGAGTGATGTACAGTGCGCTCTCTTGTGCCGTCCCATTCGGCTGGTGGGCCTTGCGACGCAAGCGGCGAATGGATGCTTCCGCCGCTGGGTCGGCCGGATTGCTCTTCGCACTACGGATTTTTCCTTTGGGTGTTTCCACTGTCGTCACGATTTTCTTAACTTTGCCTTCCTTCTGGCTCATGGAGGGCAGGTCCTTTGATGAGGACGCGATGACATTCGTGCTTGCCGGCTTCGCGTTGCTGCTGTTGATGGTCGGCGCGGCGCGCGTGCTTCGGGCGGAGTCACGCACCAGTCAGGCGGTGGCGGAATGGCTGAGAAGTCTTGCCTCCGATGACCCGGGAAATGTCGCAGCTACGAGCGCCGAAAAAGGTGCGCCGGCTCTGGTATTGGTTGGCCTCTGCCGTCCCAAGGTTATGGTTTCCGACATGGCTACGGCTGTGCTGAGTCAGAACGAATTGCGCGTTGCCATTCGTCATGAATTGGGCCATAGGCGATCCTGGGATAACCTGAAAAAACTTTTCATCAATGCAACGCCATTTCCTGGCATGAGCGGGATCGAACAAGCTTGGCGTCAAGCCGCTGAACTCGCAGCAGATGATTCGGCTGTGGAAACTCGGCAGGACGCGTTGGATCTTGCATCCGCATTGATAAAACTATCCCGCTCTTCGCAACACTGGTCAGAACCGGAGCTCGCGAGTGGACTGTTGTGCGCATCCTCCGCCATAGGCCTCCGCGTTCAGCGACTGCTGGAATGGCACAAGCGCCCGCGTTTTCAGAAGACGTGGGTCTGGGCTGTTTCCTCGATCGTCGTCCTCACTGTCGTCGTTGGCAACTATGCCACGGCGCTCGCATTGACTCACCGGCTAACAGAACTCCTCGTACCTTAAGAGCAGGGTTCGTCCAAAGATAGCAATCATCAGCAAGCAGAAGGGGCAAGCTCACGCTCGCCCCTGAGGTTTTAGCTGTATGGAACTGGGCGATTACCGACTGTCGCGAACCAGACGGTAATCCCAGGTGATTAGTCGTCAGTGTCCCGCGGTTTGGGAGCGTTGACCACCTTAAGCGCATATCCGTAGAGCTGCGCCTGCTGCTGCTTGTATGTTTTCGAGTTCAGCTTGTGGTTCTTCACAGCGTAGTCGTGCAGGTCGTCGGCAGCCTGCGAGAGGCGGCCAAGCGTGCCCAGACGATGGCTGTCGCGATCCGGAGCTGAAGTGTCAAGACGATCCACCAGCGACCAGATCTTCTTGCCCTCCTTGCTGGGAACGTAGTCGACCGACAGCTTGAAACGGATGCGGTCCGGTGTAATACCGTTGAAGTTGGGCTGGAAAAGATCGCGGAGGTCGGTGGCCAGCGCGTCGCCGAGGTTGTTCGGCGGCAGACCGAGCAGTAACTCCTCGGTCTTCACGATGGAAGCGGTCACATAGTGGCGCTTCGAGTAGAACGCCGGCTTGGCGAACGGGCTCACCACCATCAGGGGCGACCGGTGCGGATGGATGTGGTCCAGCGTGGATTGTCCATCATCCGGAGCCAGGAAGATGGCCATGCCGGTGTTAGTCTGCGCATCGTAGTACACCGGGCTCTGCATCAGGTGTTGCACCACCATGCCTACGGCTACGTCACCGTCTGCAACCTGCTGCACGTTGCTAGTGGTGTAGATGTTGTTGTTCGGGCATTGCACGCTGCCGGTGTGCTCGTTCGGTATGTAGAGGTAGATGAACTGAGGCAGAGTGTTGTTGGCGACCATGCGATCGAAGTCCGCAATGAAGTGCTGAGCCCGGCGCTGATCGCTGATGTTGAAGTTATACCCGGGATAGTTGTGGTCCAGGTGCGGCTCGCCGCTGGCGTTGTTCTGGCCCATGATGGCGAGACCGGGCAGTGTCATAAACGCTGATTGGCCAATTCCCTGTACGGGGCTCGTGGTGTCACCAAGGTTTACGAGCGGGTTGGAAATGTGGAACTGGTCGGCATTGAGCTGAGGCGTTCCGCAGTTGCCGCTGGTGGGATCGTTCAGTGTAGTGGGCTGGTTGGTACCGGTATCGGTGCCGTCGATGCGGGCCGCAAACACGCCGTATTCCTTGAAGCTGACGCCATTGCGAGCTGCATTGTTGAAGATGTATCCGCTTTCCGGATAATCTTCCGGCTCGAAGTTCTTGTTCACCAGGAGCCCGCGGCCGCTCTTCACCAGCAGCGTCTTCTCAGTGTAGTCTGTCGCTGTTCCCGAAGCCGAGAACTGGTGTCCGGCGTCGCTTTCCTCGGCATTGGAATAGTAGTTGACCGCTGCGGCGAAGTTCTGCGCCAGGGCTTGCCAGTTGAGCGAGACGCCTGTGTACTGTCCGTTGAAGTACGGAGTGCCGTCTGCATTGTTATAGGTCAGGCTTGCGAACACGCCAAAGTGACCGCCCAGGTTGCCGAGCTTTGAATCAAATGTTTTGTTCTCCTGCAGGATGAACACCACGTGCTTGATGCGCTGCGATGGTCCGTCGCCTACGGGAACCACCGAGGTATCGGGAATGCCAGGAATCGTCGTGTAATTGTTCCGCGCTACTGTGGTTAGGTCGAGATGCAGACTCGGCACATCGATCTTCTGTAGCGACCCGAAGATGTAGTTGCTGTCGGTCTGCGGCGTGGAGATGATACCCGTCGGCGGCGGCGTTCCCTGTTGCGTATTGGTGCTTGGATTGATGTCCTCACCAACCCCCTTCGCGTTCAGGACGTAAAGCGTGTTGCCGTCGGAACTGAGCGCCACGCCCGATGGATACCAGTTGGTTGGAATTCTTCCGATCAGCGCCGGGCGCGCCGGATTCGTCGAATCGAGGACGGCGACCGAGTTGATGCCCGCTTCTGCAATGTATACCCGCGTGTTGTCGGGCGAGACGACAATCGCGTTGGGATACGTTCCGTGGAGCGTCTTCGTAGTTACGCTTGGCGCAGGCAACAGCGGCAATGGGATCTCGGCCACGCGGTGCCCTTGCAGATCAATGATGGCGACGCTGTCGCTGTTGGACTTCGTAACGTAGATCAGCTCACGGCCGCCTCCGCGCACGATGGCGGTAGCGGACGGATGCGTGTCGCCGACTACGTACCGGTCATCCAGGGTGTGGCCCTGGTATACCGAACCGAGCAAGCTCAGAGCAGCACCATTGCCAGCGGGAGCCGAGAGGATTGAGACCGATGAGGTCTTTGGGTTGTTACCCGTCGTGTTCGTCACCGGGACGAAGTAGCCATAGACTTCGTTGTTTGCAACCGGCGGTAGGGCGTTCAGCTTGCCGTCCGGCCCATAGCCCGGGTTGTTGAACTTGTACTCGGTAACGCCCCAGTTCGATACCGTAACCGTTGCGCCATCATGGCTGACCGAGACAGCATAGGGGAAGTAGCCGACCGGCACCTGCTGAACGACTTGCCCTGTGGTCGTGTCAATCACAGCCACGCTGTTGTCGCCGTTGCAAGCCACGTACAAATAGTGTCCATCCGGGCTGAGCGCCGATCCCGCAGGAAAGGTGGTCTGTGCGCCAGCAGTACGACTGAAGCCCGTCGGGATCGGCGGTTTGAAGCCGTTCTGCTGCACCGTGTCGAAGTACGGATCGGGAACGTAGTTCGAGACATAGCCTGCGGTAGCCGCGGTGATCGGATGGATGACGATATGGCCGTTCGCCGTCAGAACGCCGGTAGTGGAAAGGTTGAACAGCTTTACATCGTTATCGCCGCCACCTGATACCCAAAGCGAGTAAGGGCCAGCGCCAGTCGCCTGCATGCCGATGAAGAACTTTCCAACGTTGTTAAGCTGCGAGACCACGGTGGAAGTGGACGTATCAATGACCGTGAGCGTGTAGCCGCCAAGATTGATGGGACTTTGAAACGACGTGAAGGCATTCTCGCGTTCGTCGTCATTGCTCGTGATCAGGTACTTGCCATCTGGCGTCAGCACCGCGCCGAGAGGGTTCATGCCAATCTGGATCACGGTTCCCGCAGGTGTGACTTTCGTTCCGTTTGGTAGAACCCCAGCGAAATAGCTGCCAAATTTATTGGGTCCGGCGAAGAGTTCGGCGCCGGTGTAAGCGCCGGTTTCCGAGGTGTTGTAAACCGGGGACACGAATGTTCCCCATGAGTTCTGAAATTCTGTGGTCTGCGCCATGACGGCAGGAACTGCCATCACGGTGACCAAGCATAGGTGCAGGAGCGACTTCAATGCAGCTTTCGCGCACCGAAACTTCATTGCATAACCTCCATCAGCCGACGCTCTCGGCGAGTCAGTGAGTCGATTGAATAACCGATGTGCGGATGCGCGACGGGAACACGCAATTGCGCCGCGAATATCGCACTACCGTGGTGGAAATGGACAGAAATCAAACCTGAGTGAGCACTTCCCACGCTCGGGGGTAAGGCGCGGTGCTAAGCGCAAGAAGACGACATTCAGACAGGAAAATGAAACGCCTAGATTGTGGCTGGATGATGAATGAGACGAGAATCTTCTATTAATCCTAGAAGATGTAATTTCCGCTGTGGCTGCAGTGGCTTAGCCCCATTCTTCAGCTTTGAGAAATCTCGAGTCTTTCTCTGATTTTTAATCTTCGCTTGACCAATTCTTAACGGCACTGCTGGCAGAATCACCGCGTCACCACGGTGACTTCAACAGCACGCTCCTCCCCTGCATGGGCGGGAACAAGACCAACCTCATCAGCCCGTTTTCAGGAGCACTCCATGAACAACGCAGCGAAGCACCTTTTGGTCCGAGGCAGCGGACTACGATCGCTTGTGCTAACGGCCATTGGCACGGCGGTTCTGTCCTGCAGCGGATTTGCCCAACAGCCACCGCTCGTAACCGGAAAAACAATCACGCCGGTCGGGGCTAACAGCGACATCGGCAACCTTCCGATGAACATCATCCTGTCGCCAAATGGACGCTACGCACTCACTAGCGACATGGGATTCCACATCTCCCTTTGGTCGGTTGACACAACAACCGGACAGCCGGTTGATCAGATTCACTTTGACAACACCTCCGGCGACCCGCACCTCGGGCTGTATTTCGGGCTTGCTTTTGGCTCCGATGGCGCACTGTACGCTGCGGAAGGAGAGAATCAGGCCATCGCCAAGGTGCATCTGGATTCGGACGGCAGCCTGACCCAGGTGGGCACGATTACCACGCGTCCCATGGATTTCCCCAGCGGATTGGCTGCGGACGCGAATGGCTATCTGTATGTCGCCAACAACGACCCAGACACATTCGCGCAGTCGTGCAGCGTCGCCATTTACAACCTTGCGACTGGAGTCGAGGTGGGGCGCTATGCCTTCAGCGGCAGCTATTTTGGAACGCCGAACTTCCCGCTGGCCATCGCCACCCTGCCTGATGGCAGCAAAACGTACGTAGCCAGCCAGCGCGATGGCGCGGTCTATGTGCTGAATACGAGCAATCCCGCGAGTCCGACGTTGCTAACGACGATTCAGACGGGTTCGCACCCGACCGGTTTGCTCTTTAATTCCTCGCATGCCCTGTTGTATGTGGCTAACGCGCATAGCGACAGCATCTCCGTCATATCTACCAACAACGACTCAGTGCAGAGCACGCTGCAATTCCAGTACAGGACGCTGCCTTTTCCCGGTGCGACTCCGCTCGCGCTGGCGCTTTCGCCCGATGGAAGCACGATGTACGCCGCCATGTCCGACCTGAACGCCGTTGCGGTACTCGGCGTTTCGGGCAGCAATCTCAGTATTCAGGGGTACATTCCCGTAGGCTGGTATCCCACCGGCGCGGTGGCGAGCCCCGACGGCCATCGCCTGCTGGTTACCAATGCGAAGGGAATCACACCTCGCATTCCATCCACCGGCTATCAATTGTTCGAGTTCAACGATAATCCGTGGTATGACCTGAATAGCCTTGTCGGTACTGTCGCGACGGTGCCGGTGCCCGACCAGCTTTTGTTGTCGGAACTGACGCAACAGGTCCTGCAGAACAACAAGATTGTCACTGCCAGACTGGGAGAAATTTACGATCACCGCCTTGATCCAGTCGGCCTTCAGGCTGGCAAGATTAAGCACATCATCTACATCGTGAAAGAAAACCGCACTTACGACCAGGTGCTGGGCGATATACCGCAGGGCAACGGCGATCCCGACCTGGTGCTGTTCGGCGCCAACATCACCCCCAGCCAGCATGCCTTGGCTCACCGCTTCGTGTTGTTCGATAACTACTATGAAATTGGCGAAGCTAGCGGTGACGGTTGGCCATGGAGCACAGGTGCGATGGCAAACGAATACGTCATCAAGAACCTGCCCTATAACTACAGCGGCCGTGGACGGAACTACGACTTCGAGGGGCAGGACAATGGTTACCCGGCCGGCGGATTCCCCGCGACCGATCCCTATGGACAGCAGCTCTCGCAGGCATTCCCCAATGGTGCACCGGCCATTCCGGATGTGGCGGAAGCACCCGGACATCACATCTGGGACGACGTGCGCGGAGCAGGCCTGTCTTATCGCAACTACGGGTTCTTCTACTCATTCGGCGTGACGCAGAACGGTGTGGTGATCATACCGGACAATTATCCTGCGGCAGCCGGCATGCAGCCTGCCGGTCACGATCTGGGCGGGCTCAGCGACTATGATTATCGCCGCTACGACAATGGGTACGCCGATAGTGACGGTCCACCAAGCTATGGCTGCAACTACCCGATTGCTACGTACGGTCACTACAACACGCCCAGCCGGTTCTCGGAGTGGCACCGCGAATTCCAGGAGATGCTGCAGCAGGATCCGACTGGCAACTCCGTTCCCGCTTTCATGACCGTCCGTTTCAACAAGGACCACACAACTGGATACACGCCTGGCTATTTCAGTCCGCTGGCCGAAGTCGCCGATAACGACTACGCGGTGGGCGAAATCGTCGATGCAGTCAGCCACAGTGCAATTTGGCAGAACTCGGCCATCTTCGTGATTGAGGACGACGCGCAGGACGGTCCCGACCATGTCGATGCACATCGCTCGACCGCGTACTTGATCAGTCCCTACATCCGTCAGAACTCAGTGGATCACAACTTCTACAACACCGACAGCATCCTGCACACAATTGAGCTGCTGTTGGGCATCCCTCCCATGACGCAGTACGACGCCGTAGCTCCGGCGATCGTATATCCTTTCAATTTCCAGCCGGTCAACAACGCGCCTTTTACCGCAGTCAAGGCCACGCAGGACATCATGTGCCAGCAGGTGCCGACCGATGCATTACGTGCTGGTAATCCCATGCGCAAGTATGCGGAGGAGTCCGCGGCGATGAACTTCGATCTGCCGGACAGCGCCGATGCACAGAAGCTGAACGAAATTATCTGGAAGTCCGTGAAAGGAACCAACTCACAGATGCCAGTTTCAAAGCACACCGTTGTTCCGGCGAGTAAAAATACACAAGACGATGACGACTGAGGCTTCTTGAATCCTCAATTTCGAGGCCCACCCGCATCTGTCCGGGTGGGTTTTTTCTGCCTAACCAAACAAGATTCGAGATGCCATCAGGCGAACTTTTGAAAGGCGGGGGATCTCCGGCACTAATCTGTCACGTTCCTCGATGAGAATTGCCTCCACGAACCGCTGCTGTGACTGTAGCTTTGTTTCAATCCGAGCCTGAGTGTAGATCTCGATCGTAGAGCGGGCGCTGGCATCGCGCATGAGTTCCTGGACGACCGTTACGTTCTCGCCATTCGCGATGAGTAAGGTTGAGTAGTTATGGCGGAACGGGCGCCAACCAATCACTTTGCGAATTCCCGCGCGCAGCGCTGCGGAATCGTACAGGATCTCCGGCTTCCGAGACCCGATTTTGAATCCTTGCAGGAGGCACTTGTATCTTATATTTCGATGGTTGTAGAATTATCGAGAGCAAGGTTCTGTGATGAAGAGCCACGATTTCTGGATGAGGATCATTGCTTCCTGACGACGTTCTCGACGAACTCGGGGAGAGCTTTCTGACGGTTGCATGGATCGCGAAGTCCGCTATGTGGAAAACTTGTTCTTCGTGGAAACGGAGTGACAATGCGAAAAATGGATTCCGGGGCAATCATAAAGTTTGCTGACATGCTCGCTGCGCTGGGGACGGAGCCACGGTTGCGTATTATGCGCCTGCTGCTGTCAGCCCACTCCGAGGGCATGATTGTTGGCGATATCGGGAGCGAGTTGAACATTCCCAGCTCAACCCTCTCCCACCATCTGGAAAAGCTGAAGAACGAGGACCTGGTTAACGTACGACGCGAAGGCACGTTCCTTTGGTATTCGGCCAATACGGAAGCGCTCCAGGAACTGCTTGGATTCCTGTATGCCGAGTGCTGCACGCGAAACAAGGCAATCAAGCCTGAACAAATTATCACGATCAGTAAATAGGAGCGTCCGATGAGCACCGAAAATATCAAGGAAATCGTGAAAGAGAAGTATGGACAAGCCGCGCGGCGCGTCAGTGCCGGCACTTCCTGCTGCGCGAGCGCCGTAGTTCCGGAAGGATATTGCGATCCGATCACCAGCAACCTGTACGACAGCAATCAAACCGGCCAGATTCCGGAGGAAGCAGTTCGGGCCTCGCTAGGCTGTGGCAATCCCACGATGCTGGCCCAACTTAAGGAAGGCGAGACGGTCTTGGATCTAGGCTCCGGTGGCGGCATCGATGTTCTGCTGTCGGCCAAAAGGGTCGGTCCGAACGGCAAGGCGTACGGGTTGGATATGACGGACGAGATGCTGGCGCTAGCGCGCGAGAACCAGCGCAAGGCCGGTGTTGCGAACGTCGAGTTTCTAAAAGGAGAGATCGAGAACATCCCACTACCCGATAACTCGGTAGATGTGATCATCTCGAACTGCGTCATCAACCTGTCTGCCGACAAGGGTAAGGTGTTGCGCGAAGCCTTCCGGGTCCTGAAGCCGGGCGGCAGGTTCGCCGTCTCCGATGTCGTGCTGCGCGGCGAGGTTCCTGCCGAGGTGCGCGACAGCGTGCTGCTGTGGGTTGGGTGCATCGCGGGCGCTTTGCAGGACGAGGAGTACGAATCCAAGCTGACGGAAGCTGGTTTCGAGTCGATCGAGATCGAACCTACCCGAATCTACAAGGTTGAAGACGCGCGCGCCTTCCTCAGCAGTGAGGGTATCGATGTGGACGCGATCGCGCCGCAAGTGGACGGCAAGTTCATGAGTGCGTTCGTCAGGGCAACCAAACCACAGCTATCGTGCTGTGGGCCGCAATGCTGCCCACCGGCGATCCGCTAAACGACAAGGCAGAGACTAAGGTTGAAGCGCTTGCTAAGCCAGTGATCTTTCGGAATGCTTCCAGACTTGATCACTGGCTCGTAAGCACCGTTTAACGCTGAAAGCGCCGACCGAATACACCGCCCAGCGGTCACCAGCCCCGTCTTCTTCGCTTGAGCACACGTTCATCTGCGATTCAATCGCCCATAGCACCAATTTCACATCGAAGGTCGCGACTGTCTTCGAATTCCAACGTGTACGAATCAGACGGGAGAATCGTTTGGAAGTGCAACCTACAAGCTGTAAAACACAGCAAAACTTCAGGATTCTAAAAAAGTAGATCCACAAGTGCCGTGACAGGATGAATGACTCGCGGGGCCGTTTGAATCTCACGATTCCATTGCGCGCCGGACTGCCAAGCCCGACTGCTGTCACAAAAGAAGGTGACGAACATCACGCGCAGCATGGTACTATTTGTCTATACTTGTATGTGAATATAGGGTTGGTGATGAGAAAGAACGGTCGCAGCGACAGTCTGGAGGACCCTACACAGGGTTAGGCGCACTGAAGTGTCGACCATGAAGTCAGAACGGAGAATTCATACATGTTAAAAATTCAAATTTATGACCCGGCCATGTGTTGCTCCACCGGCGTTTGCGGACCGGCCATCGATCCCGCTCTGCCACGTGTTGCCGCTGATCTGGAATGGCTGAAGAGCAAGGGGGTTGAGATCGAGCGCTACAACCTCGCACAGGACGTCGCCGCATTCGCCTCTAATCCTACCGTCAAGCAGGCGCTGAACTTGCAAGGCACGAAATGCTTGCCCATGACGCTGGTCGACGGCAAGCTAGCCTGGCAGGGCGAATATCCCAGTCGCGAACAACTTGCAGGTATCGCCGGAGTTGCCTATGAGCCTGGGCCGGTATTCAAACCGCAGAAGGCGGACCTGGTGAGCATTGGCCAGCCCAGCATAGGAGCAAAGTGATGAAGTTGCTGGGCGAAGTTACTCGCAACCTGCTCTTCACCGGTAAAGGCGGAGTCGGCAAGACGTCCATTGCGTGCAGTACGGCCGTCGCGTTGGCGGATGCTGGTAAGCGTGTTCTCCTGGTGAGCACCGATCCCGCGTCGAACCTGGACGAAGTGCTTGCCACGGATCTTGGGATACATCCGACTCCGGTCCAGAGCGTTCCCGGTCTCTGCGCGATGAATGTCGATCCCGAACAAGCGGCGAAAGAGTACCGCGAGCGCCTGGTCGGTCCTTATCGGGGAGTTTTGCCCGAAGCGGCCGTGAAGAGCATCGAAGAGCAGCTGTCAGGGGCTTGCACGGTCGAAATCGCAGCCTTCGATGAGTTCGCAAAGTTGCTGGGCGACGGCGACGTCACTTCCGGATTCGATTACGTTATCTTCGACACCGCACCCACGGGACATACCCTGCGATTGTTACAACTTCCCGCTGCGTGGTCTGGCTTCATTGACACGAATGTCGGCGGAACTTCGTGTCTCGGTCCCCTGGCCGGATTGCAGGCGCAACACGATCTGTACGACAACACAGTCCGTGCTCTGTGCGACGGGGAGAAGACCACGGTTTACCTGGTGACGCGCGCGGAGAGCTCGGCGCTCGCGGAAGCAGAGCGCACCCGTCGTGAACTGGAGGCACTTGGTCTCCGCAATCAGCGGCTGATTGTTAACGGCCGGTTTCATGCCACGGGAGACCATGACCTAATTGCCGAGGCGTTAGAGAGTCGGGGCTCGGCGGCAATTGCCGCCATGCCGGCGGGACTTCGCCAACTCGCTCAGGTCGAAGTCCCACTCGTGCCAACATCTCTGATTGGCGTGGCTGCCTTGCGAGCCTTAGCTGCAGGCGAGTCTGGCAGCTCCAGCATCTCTGACCCTAAGGAACCAGCCTTCGACGGCGCCTGTCCTTTGGCGGATCTGATCCCTGTTCTGGCAGCCCGGGGTAAGGGTGTGATCATGACGATGGGTAAAGGTGGCGTCGGTAAGACCACGGTTGCAGCGGCACTTGCAAGCGAGCTGGCGCGCATGGGCCATCCTGTGCATTTGACGACGACTGACCCCGCGGCCCATCTCAACATGGCCATCAACGGCAGCACTCCTGGTCTGACGGTTAGCCGAATCGATCCAGCGGTGGAAACTCGTGCCTACACCGAGGAAGTGTTGCGGGAGTCAGGTGCTGGATTAGACGAAAAAGGTCTGGCGTTGCTGGAAGAGGATCTGCGATCACCCTGCACCGAGGAAATTGCCGTGTTCCGTGCTTTCGCCCAGACGGTGAATCAGGGAAACCAGGGATTCGTAGTCATTGACACCGCTCCAACCGGTCACACGCTCCTACTGCTGGATGCAGCGAATGCTTATCATCGCGACGTCGAACGAAACCTGGCTTACATTCCTGAGAGCGTTCGCCGCCTGCTGCCCCAACTTCGCGATCCTGATTTCACGAAGGTCCTGATCGTGACTCTGCCGGAAGCGACGCCGGTTCATGAGGCAAAACGGCTGCAAAATGACCTGCTTCGAGCCGGGATTAGGCCGTACGCCTGGGTCATCAATCAAAGTTTTGCGGCAACTGCAACGAAGGATGCCATCCTGGGACGGCGCGCCAAGCTGGAATCCCGTTATGTCCATGAAGTAGGAACGCTGGCTGATCGCGTGTTCCTGCTGCCCTGGCGCCCGGAAGCGCCCGTCGGTGCGGAGCGACTGCAGGAGTTGACCGAAGCCGGCGCGACTCGATAATTCACGCGAAATTAACGAGAGGATCTTCGATGAAAGAGCTAGAACAGTATTTCAAGGCGTTGGGCGACAGCAATCGGTTGCGGATCATCAACCTGCTGCTGCATGGCGAGCTGTGCGTGTGCGACATCCAGTATGTTTTGGAAAATTCGCAGCCTAACATTTCCCGGCATCTGTCTTATCTGAAGAACTCTGGCATTGTCGTCGATCGGCGGGACGGTTTCCGGATGTATTACCGTCTCACAGATCCCGCAGAAGCCACCCGGCGCTTGCTGTTTACGTTTCTCCGTCAAGTCTTCGAGGCGGAAGAACAACTTCAGCGGGATACGGAGCGCCTCAAAGAAGCCATCGCCGCCGGTTCTTGCACCGCTAGCGTCTGGAAACCTTATTCCGGCTTGGCTAAAGCCAGATCGAATCGATCTGTGGCGCGTGAGTTAGTCAAGGCTTGATGAGTCGTCATTGCGAGGTGAAAGCATGCAGGGACGCTACAACGTTCTTTTTCTGTGTACCGGTAACTCAGCCCGTTCGATCATGGCCGAGGCCATTCTCAAGCGAAAGGGGCTTCCTAATTTCATGGCCTACAGTGCGGGAAGTCATCCCGCCGGATCCGTACATCCAGAGGCAGTGAAGCAAATTGAAGCGGCGCGCCTGCCTACCGACGGCCTGCGCAGCAAGAGTTGGGACGAATTCGCGCAGCCCGGTGCGCCACACCTGGATTTCGTCTTCACCGTGTGCGATAACGCCGCTAAAGAGGTTTGTCCCATCTGGCCTGGACAGCCCATGACGGCGCATTGGGGTATTCCCGATCCCGCCGCCGTAGCAGGCACGCCCGATGAGGTCGCTCGCGCTTTTCGCGAGGCCTTTCTGACATTGGACCGTCGTATCAGCCTCTTTTTGTGTTTGCCGCTGGCAAGTCTTGACCGTTTGGCCATCAAGAAAGAGATCGACCGTATCGGTCACGAATGAGAGCGACGCTCCAGGGACGTTTCGTCGCAGAGTTCCTTGGCACGGCGTTTCTTCTGGCAGCGATCGTCGGCTCGGGTATCATGGGCGACCGCCTGTGCGGTGGGAACGTTGCCATCGCCTTGCTCGCAAATACGATTGCGACTGGCGCGGCCCTCGTCGCCCTCATCCTCGCATTTGGCCCTATCTCAGGAGCGCACTTCAACCCGGCAGTCACGCTCGCTGACGCCTGGCAAGGGGGCATTTCGTGGCGAGATGTTCCCGCCTATCTAGCTGCGCAGATCCTGGGCGCGTTCGCCGGCGTTGCAGCCGCGCACCTGATGTTCGTTGAACCACTGTTTTCCGCATCACAACACGCACGCAGTGGTGGCGCTCAGCTGTTTAGCGAGTTCGTTGCGACCTTTGGACTGCTCTCCGTGGTCTGGGGTTGTGTCCGAGTTCGCTCGTCTGCGGTGCCGTTCGCGGTGGGAGCTTACATCACAGCGGCTTATTGGTTTACAGCTTCGACCTCTTTCGCGAACCCTGCGGTTACGCTCGCGCGCGCCGCGACCAATACCTTTTCTGGCATCAGGCCCGTGGACGCACCTGGCTTTATTGCCGCACAGCTAGTCGGGGCACTAGCGGCGACCGCCGTTTTTCGCTGGCTCGTGCCTTCGCTACAGGCGGAGGCGACTTCAGTCCTAGTTCCTCACGAGGAAACAGCAGATAAGAGATAGGAAACCTAAATTACGAGTCCTGATCCTCTGTACCGGAAACTCTGCCCGCAGCCAAATGGCTGAGGGGCTGCTTAAGACATGGCGGGTGATCTTCCCGTATGGAGGAGACTGTCGGCGGATTCAACCTTGCCGTGAATTACCCTGATCACTGGGCTGTGGGTTCCTGGCACGTGCCGTCTTTCGGGCTGCTATGATGTGCGCCACAGCGTGGCGACTATGAACCGATCCAGTTGGGACAAACGCATTCAGCGAGCGGAGGATTTGTGCCGCAAGGAGTCGGCTTCGCGTGAGGTGCTCACTCTTTACCGGCACATAGTGGGACTGCAGCGAAAAATGTTCAACGATGCGTTGGCTCGTCCAGTTCCGGAGATGTCGCCCCAACCAGAACTGCGTAAACATATCGAGGTAGACCGCGCGCTGCGCTGGCTGCCGGAGCTCATGGATACTCTCGAGCAGCGAGGTCCGGCGAAGCTGGCGGCCGAAGCCCAACGCATGCGGTCCTTGTCGGCGGAAGAACAAAGCGCGCTTCTGACCGGGTACCTGCGAGACGGATTGGATACTACTGCGGCTGCTTCTTTCATCGCGCGCCTGTTGTTTCAGCCCTATGCGGAGTTTATGGCGATGCAGGTTCCGGCTGTGCCGACCACGTCGGCTACCGTCTGCCCAATCTGCGGAGGCAAGCCGCAATTCGCGGTTCTCCGTCCTGAGGGGGACGGCGGCAAGCGCCATCTCACCTGTTCGTTTTGCAGTACATGAATGGGAGTTCCGGCGCGTCCTCTGTCCGGTGTGCGCAGAGATGGACTACAGCAAGCTGCCCCGATACCTGCCTGAGGAGCCTATCGCCGTGCGGGTGGAAGCCTGCGACAGCTGCAAGTTCTATCTGAAATCGTTTGACATGACGGTTGACGGGCTAATGGTCCCGGAGATAGACGAAGTGGCTACCATCGCGCTGGACCTGTGGGCGGGGGAGCATGGCTACCAGAAAATCGAGCCAAATGTCATGGGATTTTAACATTTGACGCGTCGCCCCAAAATCTTTGTGAGAACACCTGATTCACATTGACCCGCATCCTGACGGGGTGTAGTCTGCCTTGCAATAAATTGATGTGTGGGCTCGTAGCCGTTGCTCCAACGGTTGCCGAACATGACAAGAAATTGTTCAATTAGCCGTCCTGCTCCCGGGCGCACCATTCGCGCCCACCCTGGGTCCTTCCACTCCACATTCGACGATGCAGTTCACGCTGGAGGCCTGAAAGATGGATGTCTCTAGACGAGCATTTTTCAAGACCGGTATAGCCGGTGCGGTCGGCATCACGATCTTCGGCTTCGATGCGCAACCGATCCTGGCGCAGGCCGACAGCCTGAAGATTTCGCGCACCACGGAGACGCGCAGCACTTGTCCGTACTGTGCTGTCAGCTGCGGCGTCATCATTCACACCATCGGCGACAAGGCCAAGAACGTCACGCCGCAGGTGGTGCACGTCGAGGGCGATCCCGATCACCCCATCAATCGCGGCACGCTTTGCCCGAAGGGCTCGTCGCTGCAGCAGGACATCCAGAACGACCGCCGCCTGCTGAAGCCGCAGGTGCGGCGTCCCGGCTCGGATCATTGGGAAGACATCTCCTGGGACAACGCCATCGACGAGATCGCGCGCTGGACCAAGAAGACGCGCGACGCGACCTTCATCGAGACCGACGCCAAGGGCAACACGGTCAACCGCTGCGAGACCGTCGCCTTCACCGGCGGCTGCACCGATACCAACGAGTTCAATTACCTGGTCGTGAAGACCATGCGCTCCATGGGGGTGGTGCGCCTGGAAAACCAGGCGCGGGTTTGACACGGCCCCACGGTCTCAAGTTTGGGACCAACTTTCGGACGCGGTGCCATGACCAATGGCTGGATCGACATCAAGAACACCGACATGATGTTGATCATGGGCGGCAATCCCGCCGAGAACCATCCTTGCGGTTTCAAGTGGGCGGTCGAAGCCAAGCGCAATCGCGACGCCAAGATGATCGTCATCGATCCGCGCTTCACCCGCACCGCATCGCAAGCCGACCTCTTCGTGCCAGATTCGCGCCGGCAGCGATATCGCCTTCCTCGGCGGACTGATCAACTACGCATTGCAGAACAATCGCGTGGCCCACGAATACCTGGTCAACTACACCAACGCCGCCTTCATCATCAAAGACGGATTCAAGCTGCCGGAAGACGGGCTGTACTCGGGCTTCGACGAAGCCACCAAGACCTACGACAAGAGCCACCTGGAACTACGAGGAGGGTGGCAACGAAACCGGTAAGGTCGCAGCGGTACCAGTAGCTGAAGCTCCGGCGACACAGGGCGCGCCGAAAGCGAATCAGCCTCAAGGCAATGTCCCCGCCGGATCGCAGGGCAGCAATACGCACAATCCTCCCGAGGGTCAGGGCTATCAGGCGCAAGGTCCGGCCGGCGCAAAGGGCATGGGTGGAGGCCCGATTCCGCCTCCATCCCTGCCGCCGAACGTCGCCTACGACTTGTCGCTGCAGACATCCGCGCTGCGTCTATCAACTGCTGAAGCAGCAGTACTCGCGCTACACGCCGGAGATGGTTTCGCGCATCACCGGCATTCCGCAGGACCAGCTTCTGAAGGCGTGGGACATGTTCACCTCCGTCCGCAAGGATGGCGACATGAAGAAGGTCGCCACCATCATCTACGCGGTCGGCTGGACGCAGCACACCTTCGGCACGCAGATCATCCGCACCGCCGCCATGCTGCAGTTGCTGATGGGCAACGTCGGACGCGCCGGCGGCGGCGTCAATGCGCTGCGCGGACACTCCAACATTCAGGGCGCAACCGACATGGCCGGGATCTTCGACATCCTTCCCGGCTATCTCAAGATGCCCACGCCCGCCGACAAGGACCTGAAGACCTATCTCGACCGCGTGACGCCCAAGCCATCGAAGCCCGGCGAGTGGGAGTCGTTCAACTACTGGTCGAACACGCCGAAGTTCACGGTGTCGTTCCTGAAGGCGATGTACGGCAACTCCGCCACGAAAGAGAACGACTTCGCCTTCAACTATCTGCCCAAGATCGATCGCAAGTATTCCTGGGTGGAGAACTGGAACGACATGTACGAAGGCAAGGTGAAGGGATTCTTCGCCTTCGGCATGAACGGCGTCATGATCGGGCCCGATTCCAAGAAGAACATCGACGCCCTGAAGAAAGCCGACTTCCTGGTGGTCTGCGAAATCTATCCCGACGAGACCAGCGCCTTCTGGGAGGCGCCGGGCACCACGCCGGAGGAGATGAAGCAGATCAACACCACGGTCTATCGCTTGCCGGGCGCGGGCTTCGCCGAGAAGGACGGCACCATGGTCAACTCGGCACGCTGGCTGCAATGGAAGTATGCCGCCGTGCCGCCTCCGGGACAATTGCAGGCTCGACCAGGACATCCTGGCGCAAATCTTCCTCAAGATTCGCGAGCTCTACAAGAAAGAAGGCGGCAAGTTCCCCGATCCCATTCTGAATGCGACGTGGAACTACACGCATTCCCACCAGTCCGTCGCTGGCGGAGATTGCGAAGGAGATCAATGGCAAGGCGATCAGCCGACATCAGCGACGAGAAGACCAACCTCTCGCTGAAGGCCGGACAGCAACTGCCGGGCTTCGCCGCGCTGCGCGACGACGGTACCACCTCGTCCGGCAACTGGCTCTATTGCGGGTCGTGGACTGAAGCTGGGCCGCTGATGCAGCGACGCGGCACCGACGATCCTTCCGGTCTGGGTATTTATCCGAACTGGGGATGGTCGTGGCCGGCTGAACCGCCGCGTGCTCTACAACCGCGCCTCCTGCGACCTGACGGGCAAGCCCTACGATCCGACTCGCAAGCAGGTGTGGTGGAACGAGACGGCAGAGAAGTGGGTGGGCAACGACGTTCCCGACTTCAAGCCCGACTCCAAGCCGAAAGAGCACATGGGCCCGTTCATCATGAATCCGGAGGGCGTCGGTCGAATCTTCGTTCCCATTGGCGCCGTCACCGACGGTCCGTTCCCCGAGCACTACGAGCCGATCGAAAGCCCCATCGCGAATCCGCTGCATCCCGATCAGTCGAACAATCCGGTGGTGAAGAAGTTCAAGACGGACATGGACAAGTACGCCAAGCGCGATGAAGGCTACAACATCGTCTGCACGACGTATCGGCTGACCGAGCACTATCACTACTGGACCAAGAACAATCCCATGAACGTTGAACTGGTGCCGGAGCCGTTCGTCGAGATTCCCGCCGAACTGGCCGACCAGATGGGCATTCGCGGCGGCGAGAAGGTGAAGGTCAGCAGCATTCGCGCCGACTACATTGCGAAGGCCATGGTGACCAAGCGCATCAAGCCCATGAAGGTCGACGGCAAGAAGCTCTACCAGATCGGCATTCCGATTCACTGGGGCTTCAAGGGAATCTCCGAAAGCGAAGGGCAGGACGTCGCTGATGCCGGCCAATCGCCTGACCCCGACCGTTATCGATCCCAACGCTTACACGCCGGAGTTCAAAGGATTCCTGGTGAAGCTGGAGAAGGTCTAAAGGAGGCACGAGATGGGTGATCGCGGAACACTTCGAATCCAGCAGATCTCGGCCCACCCCGGGCCGATTGCCGGCGAGGGCACGCAGCGCCAGGACAAAGTCTGCAAGCTGATCGACACCACCACCTGCATCGGGTGCAAGGCCTGCGAGGTCGCGTGCGTGGAATGGAACGACATGCCGTTCCAGACGACGCACTTCGACAACACCTACCAGACCATGCCCGACACCGACTGGAATTACTGGAACCTCATCAAGTTCAACGAGGACCAGCACGAGGACGGCAGCTTCGCCTGGCTGATGCGCAAGCATCAGTGCATGCACTGCGCCGATCCCGGATGCCTGCGCGCCTGCCCGGCCGACGGCGCCATCGTGCAGTACTCCAACGGCATCGTCGATTTCCGCCAGGAAAACTGCATCGGCTGCCGGTTCTGCATCTCGGGCTGTCCCTTCAACATTCCGAAGTTCAACGAGAGCACCAAGAAGGTTTACAAGTGCACGCTCTGCTCTGACAGAGTGGGAGCTGGCCTGGAACCCGCGTGCATCAAGTCCTGTCCGACGGGCTGCCTGCACTTCGGCACCAAGGAGGACATGAAGTTCCTGGCCGAGAAGCGCGCCACGCAACTGCGCGACGTCTCCGGTTTCAAGGATGCCGGCGTCTACGATCCCGAAACCATCGGCGGCACCAGCGTCATCTACGTCCTGCACAACATCAACAAGCCGGAAGCTTACGGCGCCCTGCCCAAGAACCCGCGCATCTCGCTGGCGTTTACGGTCTGGAAGGACGTCTTCAAGCCGCATCGGCCTCTTTGGCGCGATGCTGGGTTTTGTCGGCGTGGTGATGCACTACGTCTTCGAAGGTCCGCGCCGTGCGCAGCCAACGCCGCCGATCAAGCGAATCGATCCTCCGCAGGCGAACCAGGGAAGGAGAACTAGATGGCGACCTCCGCTAACCGCTTCCAACACCGCCCCAACGCCATCGACCGGCTGGGCAAGACCGTCGTCTACGTCGGCGAACTGATGCGCCATCCGGTCTACACCCGCTTCCTGCACTGGATGGTCGGCATCTTCTTCTTCCTCGCGCTGCTGTCGGGATTCGGAATTTACCTGCCGTGGATCTTCCGCTTCTTCACGCCGTTATTTGGCGGCGGAGCCATGACGCGCTTCCTGCATCCCTGGTTCGGCTTGGGATTCGTGTTCTTCTTCGCACTGCAGGCACTCAACTGGCTGCAGCTGATGCGCTGGACGCCGTCCGACTCGCGCTGGATGAAGCACATTAAGGATTACGTCACCCGCACCGATTCGGTGGAGTCGCCCGAGACCGGCTTCTTCAACGGCGGCCAGAAGCTGATGTTCTGGGAGATCGTGTGCGGCTGCATCGCTTACGTGATCACCGGATTCATCATGTGGTTCCCACACTGTTCGGACGGTGCTGGTATCGATTGCCTATGTCATCCACGACCTCTCGGCGCTGATCATGCTGTTCGGAATCTTCTTCCACATCTATCTCAGCACCTTCGGCGAGCCGGGCACGATTCAGGCGATGACGCGTGGCACGGTGACCGAAGCCTGGGCGTGGACGCATCATCCGGCGTGGTACAAGGCAGTCACCGGTCGCGATCCGCGGCAGGCCATGGAAGAGGCCAGCGCTAATCCACGCATCGTCCAGGAGCCACCTGCCCTCTAACTGCCTCTCACACCGAAACAGCTCGTATGCTTGAGTGAGAGCGCCCAGTCGTCACGGCGAAAATGCGCCCCGCTTGGTGAGTAGATACACGATCATTGCGCCCCCAATCGGCAGGCCTATCAGGGTCCGCCAGTCGTGCGCTATCACTGCATTTGCCGTATCCCCAATAAGATTAATGCTGAGAATTGTTAGCGCCGCCCAATAGCCCCAGCGCTTACAGCCTCGCAGACCGAGGGCGGCCGTGGCGCATGCAATACAGACCACGGCCATAAGGAGCACGGCCCAGGGCCCCAAGGCGGCGAAGCCATCCCGAGCGCGAGGATTCAGACGCCACAGCGGTTCCAACCAGCTTCCCGGAAACAGCAGCATCACCGCTGTCAGGCCGCTCATAATCGCGCCAAATGCGAAAAAGAGAGCGAGGGCAGTAATGCCCGGCGAACGGCCAGCATGGCTCATTTGCTTTGGCACAGTTTTATGAACGCGGTATAAGTCTAATCGCGGATGGACCTCGGTAGTTGTCGTGGTTCAAGGTGTCGCGATGCTTTGGCGAATCAACACTGGCCTTACCGTCGTGGGTCACCCGCGCTTTTCTTAAAATCGCAGTAGCCTCACCGATCGTTCTCAGTGACATCCCTGCACACGGCCACCCCATCCGTGGAAATGGACGCCCGAAATCGAACCGCGGTTTATCTTACCGTGAAGATTTCCTGCGACGAGAAGTAGGCTCCTGTAGAGTCCCATGCCCGAATCACCAGGTTGTAATGCCCGGCACTCAGTTGCACGCTTGCATTTAGCGATGCGCCACTACTCCGGGCAACCACCTGGCTGTTGATGTAAGCCACCATTCCAGTAATCCGATGTTCGTCGTCTTTGGCCGCTGCCGCTATCTGGATCGGCGAGTCGACGGTGCCGTTGGCCTGCGGCGAACAGATTACGACCGTCTTGTCCTGGCTCGCCGTGCAGGCTGAAACCGTAAAACTTTCCTGCGACGAGAAGTAGCTTCCGGTCGAATCCCAAGCCCTTACGACCAGCTGATATTGGCCAGGATTGAATGGCACACTCGCGCTGAGCATTGCGCCATTACTGCGTGCTACAACCTGGCTGTTGGCATAGGCGACCATAGCGGTGATCGGGTGCTCATTGTCGCGCGCGCCCGCAGTGATCTGCACCGGAGAAGGCTCATTTCCGTTAGCCGTTGGACTGCAGATGGCGACGGTATTGTCTTGCGTGGGCGTGCAGTTGCCGCCGCCGCTTTGAAAGAATTCAGACATCGACGGGGAATTCGCGCCGTCACCCGGACAACCGGTCACGCCCAGCAGATCGCAGAACATTCGTAGCTGACTGCCTTGCTTGTAGTGAGTACTCGATTGATATCCAGATTTGACCTGCGGTCCAATGACAACCATCCACGTGTGCCCGCCGCAGTTGTTCGGGTCTGGACTGGTCCCGCATTGATTGTCGCCGCTTAACTCGCCTTCGTCGAAGGTGACGACCAGGACGCCGTCTCCCCCAGCCTGGAAAGGGGCCGAAGAGAGCAGTTCAGGGACGAAAGTTTGGAGATAAGCATCGGCTGCCGCCAGTGCTTCCTGATCATCAGTGCCGTTGTGCGCGTCGTGATCGAGGTCGGGAGAAATCCAGGTGAAATGGGCGAGGTGGTTTGTCGTGATGTCCTGAAGCAGGTAGCCATCCAGAGGGTACATGTTTGCCTGCTCAGTCGGGTCGTTTACAACATCGTCATAGAAGGCAAATGGATTGTGCCGGCGGACGTATTCGCCGTACTGATAGCCCAGGTAACCAACTGACGGCATACCTTGGAAATAGCCCTTCCAGGAAATCCCCTGACTCGCAAAGTGTCGTACCAGATTGTCGATGGTGATCGTCTCTGTGCAGCCATCGCCGGTACAAAGTCCCCCGTCGCCGCGGCCATTGAACGGAGCCAGACCAGATGTCAGCTCTCCATAGGCTAGCCAGGAGCCGTGTGAATCGGAATACACCTGCATGCCTTGGCCGTTTTCCTCGGCGAGCGACTTCAGATACGGCATGTACTCGGAGGCTTGAGTGATGCTCCGGTTCTCTTCCATCACGACCACAACGTGTTGAGATCGGCCGGGAGTTATCGGTGGCATTATGTTTCCGGGCAGGCCTTCTTGAGCAAAGCAGGCGCCGACAAGGCACAAAATCGACAGGGAAAGAAAGAAGTGACGCAACATCGAGACCCTCGCAACGTTACAGAAATTTGGAACGCAATCGGGTCCATCTACCGCCCCGACCACGGAACAGCCCACCGTCGAACAACTACGGTGCATTTCACCGCAACTTTCCTTTACATCGAAGAGAGGGTTTTCTTCTGCGGTTGGAACTCGACTGGGCAGAAGAACAGGTGGATGGATGCTAGCAGTGCTGCAGTTAATGTGAGTAGCCGGAATTCGCCTTAGTCGATGCCGTAAATCTACTTAAGCCGATTCAGCGGATTGCAATCAGGGCGATCGGGCAATCGTTGCGCGGTGAGATTGTCACCTTGGCATTGGAGATGTAATCTGAGCGGCGTAAGCGTTGGGCCAGAGGTGTGGCCGGCGACCGATTGCCCGCATTACGCCGGCCTGCAAACGTTAACTCTGAACGAATGCTGCATGAAACAGCACTTTGCCCATAGTTTTCACCGCTAACGGAATCCAGCCGCGCTCAGTACTGCGATGTAAAGCTCACCGAGCGCGACGTGTAGTTATCGAAGGTATCTACTACTACGAACGAAGCTACATGGTTTCCCCGCGACAAAGTAACTGTTGCCTTAAGCTGGTCTTCCAAGTTCTGGGCAACTTTCCTCCCGTCAATCCACAGCTCCATACGCTTGGCGATGCCGTTGAAGGCGCTTCCCGAGCCTTTAAACGTGAATGTCTGGCCCACTACTTGGCCGCTATAAGGTGCGCAGATGGCCACTGCCAGCCCTTTCGCGGAGACGGATGCGCCCCGAGGCAGCGGACAGTTGATCGCCGCGCTGGTGTTAATCAGAATGTCGGCGCCGCTGATTTGCTGGGTCCCGTTGCTAAACGCCACAGCAACGTCGTGCCGCGAGTCGCCATTCAGGTCGCGGAGAAGCATCTCCAGCTGCTGGTCGCCGGTGTATGGAGCCTGGTACGGCCCTTGGAACGTGCCATTCCCGCTGCCAAGAGCGTATACCGAAAACCCTCCGCCGTACCCGGAATTGAAGAAAACATCATCGATGAAATCACCATTGAGGTCGCCGCCTGCGGTCTCCTCCAATGGTCCGATCAGATCGCCGGAGAGGAGCCGGTTGTTCTCGACCAGCAACTGGCCGTTTGCATAGCGAAGCGTGAAAACATGCGTCGAGTACGTGCCGTTGCCGTTGTAGGCGGAGCCGTCGCCCAGCAGAGTTTGCGTCCGGCTGTTGTAGAAGTCGCCTACGCCCAGCCATTCGATCAACTCCGGAACCTGCGCCACGATTGGGTTTTGGAAGGCCCCGTCCCCTTTTCCCAGATACAGCGCCACATGCTCTTCATCGTAGGTGATGGCGGCCACGTCCTGGTATCCGTCGGCATTGAAGTCGCCGGAGACGAGTTGCCATCCGCCGTCGTCCAGGGATGCGGAGAGCCGGAAAGTTCCGTCTCCCTGTCCAAGGTAGACCTTCGTTCCCTGGCCGCTGTCGCTCGCGTAAGAGACGCTGATGTCGGGCACGTGATCGCCATTGAAGTCGGCCAACGTGAGGAACTGATAGTTGCCGGGAATCGGGATGTAGGCACCCTGGTGGAATGTGCCATTTCCATTGCCCAGAAAAATAGTGATACCCCCCGTCATTCCGCGCGCAGGAACTACCGCCAGATCGAGTTTGCCATCCTCATTGAAGTCGGCTGACATCACCGCACCGAGGTTCGGAGTTATGGCCTGGTTGACTGGACCGGCAAAATTGCCGCCGCCTACTCCCTTGTAGAACGACAGCGTACTGGTATTGATGGTGACCAGGTCAAGAATGCCATCATGGTTGAAGTCACCGCTGGTAATTCCATAGCTGGAGGTGTCGCCCGAGTTAATTACTTGTTCATGGAAGTTGACTAGGGCGAAGACAAACGAAGAAGAGGCGAGAACAAACCCACAGGTCAGCGAAAGCAGGGTTCGGGACACAGACTGCTCTTTTCCGGGGAACGCACGTGAGTTGATGGGAGTCCACGAGGTTTAGTTGCCCGATGTGTCTCTGTGGCCAGCACATGAAAAACCTGAAGTGAAGACCGGATTTCTCGCGACCTGGTTCTCGTTGTCGAAAGCAGAGATCCTCTTCTCTGGCGGAGCACAGCATCGTGCATGGTATGCTTTCGACCACGCAACCGAGACCTTGCCCATGCCACAAAATCCAGAATCTCATCCATCGCTGCGGGCCTGGCTCGTTGTACTTGCCGCATTCATCGGAGCGTTTGTCAGTTTCGGAGTGACCTACACGTTCGGCGTTTTTCTGCGGCCCATTTCACAAACCTTCGGCGTAAGTCATGCCGTGATGTCGGGACTCTTCGCCGTGATTGCCGCACTGACGTTCTTTGTCGCTCCGTTTACCGGAGATCTGGCTGATCATCACGGTCCGCGGTCGGTCGTCGCCTTCGGCGCGGTGCTGATGTGTGTGTCGCTGGTGGCGGCGGGATTTGTGCATTCCTTCTGGTTGATTGTGCTCACCTACGGAGTGGGACTCGGCACGGCAGCCGCTTGCATTTATATTCCGGCCATTTCCGCCGTGGGCGAATGGTTCGTGAAGCGGCGGGACATTGCGTTAGGCATCTCCATCAGCGGCATTGGCTGTGGGACTCTTGTCGCCGCCCCGCTCTCGGCGGTTCTCATCAATCACTACGGCTGGCGGACGTCGATGATGATCTTTGGATGGGCGAGCGGCGTCTTACTCTTGCTGTCGGCGGCGTTGCTTTCGCGGCCGCCGGACCTTGCCGAGAAGAAGGAAGTTTCGATTAAGTCCGAGCTGCGCACTCCGGCGTTCATCCTTCTCTACGTCAGTCTGATGTTCGCGGGCGTGGCTGTGTATGTTTCGCTGGTCTTCATGCCGGTGTTCGCGGCTGACATCGGCATCGGCCGAGTCGCAGGAGCCGCGGTGATCGGCTACATCGGAGCGGCCAGCGTGGTCGGACGCCTCGGGCTGAATGCGCTGGCGCCGCGCTTTGGCCTGATGTTCATGTACCAGGTCGCGTACGCCATCCTGATGGTGAGCTTCGCATTGTGGCTCTTCGCGCACTCGTATACGTTGCTCGTGCTGTTTGGATTGGTGATGGGCGTTGGCTACGGTGGAATCGCGGCCATGGCTCCCGCCGTCGCAGCCGCCATCTTCGGCGTGGCGGGATTGGGAGAGCTCCTGGGAATCATGTTTACCGGCTTCGGGCTGGCGTGCATCGTCGGGCCGCCGCTGGCTGGCTTACTGGTCGACTACACGCACGACTTCAAATGGCCAGTCTTCGTGGCAGCGAGCGCAGCAGTCGTGGCGCTGCTCTTCGTGATCCCACTGGGAAGATACAAGGCCAGGCAAGAGGAACGCCGATCGGCCGCCGCGTGACATAGCAAGTTGAGGCACGTCTCCTGCTCGCCTGTTGGAAAAGTCTCTTACCGCGCCGGATTCGGGTCCTGAGGCGTGGCAACTTTTACTGCCGGGGCGGCTTCCAGACTCTGCCCCACTTTGTCGGCGACTATTTTGTTGCCATTGGCGTTGAGGTGAATATCGCCGAAGGTCCAGTTATTCAGATACCAGCAGCCGGGCTGTGATTTGGGACACGGCGTCGCGCACCGCGAAGAACTCCGGAAATACGGTGACGAAGCGCTTGCACTTGCCCTCGCACCAGTCGCGCCAGATCTGCACCTGGCGCGAATCGACCTTGTCGTAGATCAGCTGCGCAGGCCAGGGATAGACCACGACGCTGATGGGAATATTGCGCGTCTTTAGGTCCTGGTAGATGCTCGTCCATCTTCTGCTTTTCTTTCGCGATGCCACCTTCGACGCCAAGCGGTGCGAAGCCTATCTCGAAAGGCTGATCTTCGACGACCTTGCGATAGGTCCAGCCGGAACGCTCCAGGTCGAAGACGTTGCCATTAAAGCCGTGATCGAGCTGGTAGTAGCCCTTGCCGACAAAGATGCGCTCAACTGATGTCCCACACATAGTTCGTCAGCACGAAATACTTGCTGACGAACAGGCGCAGCTTCGAATACCACGTGCGATAGTGATACTGATGCTTGGCCAGTGCGATGGCGCCAGTGCGGTCGATGTCGTGTACCAGTCCGGCCTCGTCCTGAACATCGGAGATGTCGATGAACACGATGGCTTCATCGAACTGCAGACCGCTGCGCAGCGCGATGCGCTCGGTGTTCAGGTAATTCGATGGCGAGTAGCCGCCGACTCCGCCATTCAAAATTTCGTACTGCGGAAACTGGGTCGCCAGCCGGCCGACGAAGCTCGTCTCCCACGGTCCCATGGACTCGGTGAAGCTAGTCGCCCAGCATCAGGATGCGAGGCCGCGGATCGGTTGGCGGAACCTCTCGCACCGTCTCATCGCGAAAGCCCTGGCTGTTGACGTTCAGTTGGTAGCGATCGCTGCCCCAGGCACGCGTGGCGGAACAATTTGGTTTGAGCGAGAGCGCGCGAATCGGGATCCGGTGTGAGGCAGCCAAACAACTCCGACGGAGTAGGCACCGCGGATTTGCGGAACACCGCGCTGTAGATTCCGTCGAGGCCGACAAAGATTATCAGGCAGAAAAAAATGGAGAACAGCAGCAATAGCAATTTTCTTGCCCGCGACCGGGTGCTGGCGCGGCGGGAGTCGGATTCCGCCTGCTTCGATACGGCTTGACTCATTTCAGCGAGCGTCCTTCTCGGAAGAGATATGAATGTCGTCCCAGTACACGGTGCCGGCGCCCGGGCCGCGCGCCAGATGAATGCGCGCCGCGCCTTCGCCGCCCACGGTAAATGAGCGCGACACCGCCTGCCATGCGGAATCGCACGGAATCGGCGGCGACGACGTTGCCGTGTTGTCCGTGGGATTGTAGATCTTCAGTTGCGTGCTGGTTGAGGCTGGAGCAGGACACCCATGCCGACAGCGTATAAATGCCGCCCGGTTGCAGACCATTGATGTCCTGATACACAGTGCCCACGCCGTTCTCGGCGAGGCTGTACGTCCCGCTGTGCGCGTGGGTCGCGGTCACGCTGCGCTGCGACACCGTTGTTCGACCATGGAGCGATGTTACCGTCTTCCAATCCCGGGATTGGCGACCGCGTTGTTCCAGACGCTGCTCGGCAGTCATCAGAACCGGGCTGAGGCCGAAGTCGGTTTTTGTCGAACACAGAATCAGGTTGTCGAGATCGTGACACTTGCCCGGCCCGGTTGGGCCGCGCGCGATCGCTTCTGCCAATTCCGGGGTTACGACGTAAGCCGAATCTGGCGAGAGCGGTCGGGTCGCCAACTCAGCCGGCGCTTCCTCGCAGTGATAGTCCTGCGCCACTCCGGTGTAGCGCGCCGACTGATAGCTGTTGATCCGCATGTGATTCTGAATTGCGAGAAAGCCGAAGAAGCGGTAGCCCTCGATACCGCCAGGCGAAGCGGTCTTGGCACACTGCCATGCCGGCAGCACGATCAGGTTCTGATGCAGCGTTCCCAGTTGCGCCCAGATCGGCGACTTCAGCGGCGAGGGATGATCTTCGCTGATCGTCGTGCGCACCCACTGGCGCAGGCCGCGGGTGTCGGCGAATTGCAGCGACCAGCAGCACTGCCAGCAGCACGTTCGCCCAGGCTTTGCGGATGAACGAGAAACGGCGCCGCGAGAATCGCCGTCAGGATCGCGTAGTACGGAGCCCAGAACAGGCGTCCGGTGGCGCGCAGCGGCGCGAAGTATTGCGTGAAATGTTGCTCCGGGTCGAGGTCGATCAGCGTGTGTGCCGCCAGCCGGTGATCTTTGTCGAGAGCGCCAGCAGCGTCAGCAGCAGGCAGCACACCGCAAGTGGCACTAACCAGCGCTTGTCGGGCCGCCAGCAGCTTGCCGCGATGCAGACAGCGCCATGCACGACAATCACGGCCAGCAGGATGAGCACGCCTGCGCCCAGGTAGTTGTAGCCCTCGTACTGGCCGGGGCTAGCGCCGCGCAGGCGCGGGAAGATCAGCGAGTTGAAGGTGCGCGGATCGAAGGGCGCCACCAGGTTCATCGACAGGTCGCGGTAGCCGCCGCTGCGCATATCCCTTGCCGCCGCTGATCACCAGCCCAAAGGCGTAAGCAACGACGAAGCCGACTGCTCCGCAGCAGTGCCACCGACTCCGGCCGGATTGCGCCAGCGTGATGCGCTTCTGCCATAGCAGGCTCACGACACCGGCGATCAGCACCAGCAGCACTTCGAAAGCGAGATAAGGATTGATGCCGACCGAGATCGCGGCCAGCATCGCCGCTGAAATCACAAAGCGTCGTACTGCGCGTTGCGATGGCCTCCTGCGCCTGCGCGAAGACGAACAAGCGCCGCAATGAGTAGCCACTGATTGCTGAGCGAGTAGTGTCCCCAGAAGCGGTAGTTCAGCGGAGGCGCGAGCAGAAAGAACGCGCTGCCGAGCAACGCGCCGACGACATTCGGAGCCAATCAGCAATCGCAGCAGTCGAAAGGCAAAGAAGAATTGCAGCGCGCAGCAGAGGATCGACTTCGATGCCGAAAGTATTGCGCCGGATGCGGCAGCAGCGGCGACAACGGCTTCAGCACGCACCGCCATCAGCGGATTCAGATCGATCAGCGACACCGACTCGCCCTTGGGATACCCGAGGCGATCGGTGTAGGTGATGGGCCAGTGAACGTGCGGGTCCTGGCGGTAGAGCTCCCATCCGATGTAGTGATAGGCAGGATCGAAGGCTACCCAGTTGACGTTCTTCGGATTCAGCGGCGTCGGCCCCATGACCAGCAGGGCGTAGAAAAATCCGGCGACCAGCAGCGAGACCGCCACGGCGAACCACATCGAGTCATACCACTGTGGCGGACGTTGCGATGCGCGTCAGGTCGACTCAGCTTCGCGGGTCTCCGCTGGAGTGCCGGTGGCTGCCGAGGGTGGGGTCGTCATAGTGCGATGAAGCGGGGAGGCCGATGAATGTTGTTACACGGAGGCACTTCCGGCGCATCGAGAGTACCACAGCGCGCCCGTCTTTTTCATTTGTCGTCGCAAGGGTGGAGCACGCCTACACAGACTGCCGACAAAACTCGAGTGTCGTGACGGTTTCGGGTAGAGCTGGCCTTCAGGCCAGTGTCCATGTCCTTTATTTTTGCCCCAGAGTCAACTTCAGCCGACCGGATGGGAATGGCGGGGTTGGTAGGGGTCCTTCGATTCCGGCTTCGCAAAATCGGAGACGCCTGCGTCTCAGGAGGACACTTTTCTTGATGAGTTAACCCTTCACACGCCAATCGCCTGCTGAATCGCGTCGGCAATCGCATCGGTGTGCCGGCGCATTGCCGCTTCCGACTCCGCCTCGATCATCACGCGCGCCAGCTTCTCCGTGCCGGAGTAGCGGACGACGACGCGGCCATTGCCATCCAGGTCGCGCTCGGCTGCGTGTATCGTTTCCATTACAGCCGGCAGTTCTTCCAGCGGCTTCTTCTCGCGCACGTGGACGTTCTTGATCTCCTGCGGAAAGACTTTCATGTCGGCGACGAGTTCGGCTAGCGGCTTGCCCGTCCGCGCCATCACCTCCAGGACGCGCAATCGCGGTGAGGATGCCGTCGCCGGTCGTCGTGTCGATATCGCGAAAGAGGATGTGTCCCGACTGCTCGCCACCCAGCGTCGCGCCGGTCTTGAGCATCTGCTCCAGCACGTACTTGTCGCCTACGGGCGCGCGCAGCATGGCGATGCCGCTGCGCTTCAGCGCCGCTTCCAGTCCCATGTTCGACATGGTCGTCGCCACCACCGTGTCGGCCTTCAGAGTGTCCGCGCGTCTTCATGTCGCGCGCGGCCAGCAGCAGAATCGCGTCGCCGTTGATGACTCGTCCCGCAGCATCGGAGAACAGCGCGCGATCGGCGTCGCCGTCGAAGGTGATGCCCAGCTCGTACTTTCCATTCGAAGCCGCGACCGCTTGCGCCACGTGCTCGGGATGCAGCGCTCCGCATCCGGCATTGATGTTGCGGCCGTTCGGCTCGACGTGCAGATAGTCGGCGCTGATGCCGCAGTCGCGAAAAACCAGCGGCGCGATGGTGCTGGCCGCGCCGTTGGCGCAATCGACCAGCACGCGCAGTCGGCTGAAGTCCACGCCGGCGACGAAGTCGGCAAGCCACTGCGCATATTGTTCGCGCAGCTTGCCGTCGCCAGGCAGCATCTCGGATGCAGGTACTACGTTGTGGGAGGCGCTCTCCGCCAGCTGCTCGATGTGGGCGAAGATGTCAGCCTCGATGGCGTGCTCCAGCTCGTCGGACAGCTTGTAGCCGTCGGCGCCGAAGACCTTGATGCCATTGTCCTGCCAGGGATTGTGCGAGGCGGAGATCACGATGCCGGCGGAGAATTTGTTGAAGCGCGTGAGATAAGCGATGCCCGGCGTGGTGATGACGCCGGCGCTTACCACCTGCACCTTTGCCGACTCCAGCCCTGCCGCCAGCGCCGCGCTGATCCACGCGCCCGACTCGCGCGTGTCCTGACCGATGATCACACGCGCAGTCTGGTCGCGTGCCGCCAGCCGTTCGCCCAGGGCGCGCCCAATGGCCACCACCGTCTTCTGGTCGAGCGGATACTCGCCAGCCACACCCCGAATTCCGTCTGTCCCGAATAGTTGTCGCATCTTTCCGCGTTGCCGGACTGCTCAAGGTTGGCCCGCTCTCCCGGAAGTCTTGCCGTATCGACCGTCACGTGAATCGCGTCGGGCGTCTGCACTCGCACCAGCGGATCGCCCACGTAAACGTGCGTCGTAAAGGTCGCCTTGCCGACCACGCCGGTGGCATCCACCGGATCGGTCATGGCCGTCCTGAATCGTCGTTGACCCTACGCTCCGGCCCGACGATGGTGATGGTTGCGGGATCGGCCGTTACACTCGGTTATGCCATAGCCGCTCAGCAACGTGCCAATGACGCGCGGTTGCACCGGCACCGTGCGGGTGACGCTGCGATCAAAGCTGATGTGAAATTGCGACGGCACGATCTGGACCACCTTCACATCGCGCGGCACGCGGATCTGGCTGCGCGGTGAGATCAAAGGTGCTTTCGCCCGGCACCTGCCCCCTGCAGATCGAGCACGGCATGGACTTCCGAAGGGCGTGATCTCCTGCATCAGGCGGTCCGGGCCCGCGCAGCGTTACCCGCGCTTCGAACGGATAATTCGAATTGATCTCCAGGTTCGCCGGCGCATTCTGAAATTCCAGCGGCATGGTCATGGGAATTTCGATGGGCTGGTCGCGGCCCACGGCCCACCACAGCAGGATCGCAATCGCCAGCGACACCAGCTTGAACGGCAGGTTCTTCAAGACGTATTTGCGAAGAAACGTTCCCCATGGTTCAGCGCTCCGTTCCGTCGGCCAGATCGCGGTCTCGGGCCATGCGCTCGATGTCTCGCACATCTGCCGCCAGCTCGCGGTCGGTGACCGTGGTGGGCAGCGTCGCTGTCGGCACGTAACGCCGCAACACTTCACTCAGACCGCTCGCGCAGATATTCGACCGTAATGTCGCGCTCGATCGCGCCCCCGACCGCCAGGCTGATCGAACCCGTCTCCTCCGACACGACGACCGAGACGGCGTCGGTCTCCTCGGTGATGCCGATGGCCGCGCGGTGGCGCGTGCCGTACTGCGTCGAGAGCACCGGATTCATCGACAGCGGCAGGAAGCAGGCGGCAGCCGCGATGCGTCCCTTCTGCACGATGACCGCTCCGTCGTGCAGCGGCGCGCTGGGACGGAAGATGGTGATCAGCAGATCGTAGGAGAGATTGGCATCGAGCGGAACACCGCTCTCGATAAACGTGCGCAGGCCGATCTCGCGCTCGATGATGATCAGCGCGCCGGTCGCGGTTTTGGAAAAATGGTCGGCGGCCAGCACGATGTCTTCATAACTGTCGCGCCGGGCTGAACACACCGGCCCGCCGCGCCGACAGTCGGCGTCCCAGGCGGGCCAGGGCGTGGCGAATTTCGGCGCCGAAGACGACGATGAGGGCGAAGACCGCGTAAGGGAACAGGGTAGTGATAAGCCAGTCGACGGTGCGCAGTTGTTCGATGTGCGCGATCCAGAAGGCGCCGACGATCAGGACGACCGCGACCAGCATGGGGATGGCGCGCGTACCTTTGATCAGCTTGAGGAACTCGTAGATGAGGAATGCCACCACCAGAATGTCGATGACGGAGATCATCGAGAATTGCGGGATGTGGTGGAAGTTCTGCAGCATGGTAGTTCCTCATCGGCAGCCGTGCCCGTTATTCCATTTTAATGCATAGGAAAATAAGGGCGCGGAATAGTTGTGAGCTGCGGCTTCACAGGCTGGTAGTTGTAGGTATGGAACGATCGAGTACGAAACGAAGCTTGCGGGCGGAATTCGGGTGCCCCGGTCTCGCGATTTTCGGGACCTGGGGTTTTTTTCTGACAGGTTCGTGATCTCAACCTAGGTTTTACAGAGCGCGATTGGCGGATTGTAGGTTCGACGTTCGATAATCCAAGGATTCTGTTGGATTGGGAACCTTGGACCCGCCTGGATCTCGATTAGTCCAGTGGAATAAGAACCTGTCTTTGTGAGGGAACGATATCCGGAGCTTAATTGCCGGATTCGGATTTCACCTTCACGACCTTCGAGGTGAACTCTCCGCCGCCCAGTTGCGTGCGAACCTGGTCGCCGGCTTTGAGCTGCGCTGCCTGCTTCACCAGCTGACCCGTTTCGTCGAAGACCAGCGCGTAGCCGCGAGCCAGGATCGCTTTCGGCGACAACGCTGCCAGTTGACTGTCCACCCGTTCCCAGCGAGAGCGGCCGCGCAGTACCAGGCGCGGTCCGGCGGCTCTGCAGGGACGTGGTGAGCCGGTTAAGTTCCGTGCGCCGCTCGACCAGCAGCCGCGCCATCGCAGTGTTCAGCTGTGAGGCTTGCGAGTCGAGTTGGCGACGCATCTCGCCGGTACGCACTCGCAAATCGTGCCGTCGCAGGCTGGCTTCCAGGGCATCGATCCGCCGATACTGCGTTCTTCAGAATGCGCGACTGCGCCTGCGCCAGGCGGAAGACCAGGTCGTCGGCGCGTTGCTGGCGGCGAGCAATCGAGTCCTGCATGCGCGCGAAGACCGCGTGCTGCGCAAGCTTCGACAGCGCATTGTTGGCGCGCAGCAGCTCGATAGTTCATCGAGTGCGTCAGCCGCTTGTGAATGGCCTGCACCTTTTCCGCCAGCTCGTGCTTGGAGCGGATCACCAGCTCGGCCGCAGCAGACGGCGTCGGCGCGCGCAGGTCGGCGACAAAGTCGCAGATGGTGAAATCGGTTTCATGCCCCACGGCGGAGATGACGGGAATCTCCGAGGCGGCGATGGTGCGTGCCAGGCCTTCATCGTTGAAGGCGAAGAGGTCTTCGAACGATCCGCCACCGCGCGTCACGATGATGACGTCAACTTCGCCGTGCCGGTTGAACCAGCGCACGCCGGAGCTGACTTCGCTGGCAGCAACGTCGCCCTGCACCTGCGCGGGATAGATGAGTACGTTCACCGACTCATGCCGGCGCCGAAGAATGTTGAGGATGTCCTGCACGGCGGCGCCGCGCGCGACGTGACCAGCCCAATGCGACGGGGCAGTGCGGGTATGGGCTTGCGGCGGGCGGGATCGAACAGAGCCCTCGGCGGCCAGCTTGGCCTTCAGTTGCTCGAAGGCGATCTGCAGCGCGCCCGCGCCCTTGGGCTCGAGGTGCTCGGCCTGGAATTGCAAATCGCCGCGCTCGTCGTAAACGGTGACGCGTCCGCGAGCAATGACCTGCTGACCATTTTCCGGACGGAAGCGCAACAGCCGCGCCTGGGTCCGCCACATCACGATGCGCAGCTGCGACGAGCCATCCTTCAAGGTGAAATAAAGATGGCCGGATTCGGCGGGACGGTAGTTCGAGATTTCGCCTTCGACGTAGACGTCGGTGAAGGCGCGTTCGAGATGGGTGCGCACGGCAGCGACCAGTTCGCGCACCGGATAAATCTTGCGCGACGGCGCCTGGAAGAGTAGCCCGAGTTGTTCGGCGTCGGCCATGGACTGCTGAACTGCAGTTTATCAAGCGGCTTGCAGCAATGAGACCCGGCATTCGTCTGAAGCGAGAAGGAGTTGTCTTCCATTCCGTTCTGCAAGTCGCCACAGAAACTGCGAATGGCGGATTTCTTCCACGATCGACGCTTTAACCAGAGAAGAACAATCCCAGGTTGAACGAAATCGACGTGACGTGGAGAGCGCCATGAAAGCCACTTCTTCGTTAATTCTGGTTGCGATGGTGTTTGCCCTTGCGCTGGACGCGCAGGCTCAAACCCTCGATTTCAACGCACATGTTGTTGTGACAGGGAACTCGTTGGCTCAATTCCAGGCCGGATTCCAAACGGAAGAGTTTCCCCTGCTCAATCCGCAGGACGTAATGATTCACGGTATGAACAGTTACACCTGTGCGGGCCTGTTGCGGCTCGTGTTGTATCTGGTGCCGACGAACACCGATGTCGTGGTCCTGCTGGACAGCACGAACGATATCCGGACCGGCGTAAGCGTGCCGAGCCACATGTCGTGCATTAAGCAAACCATTTCCATGCTGTTGCAAAGAAGTCCGGCGCTTCGGGTTGTAGTGGTCAATACGCCTCCGTGGACGCACTGGGACCCCTGCACGAACACCTATCGAGACGACAGCGTGGTGGCGGCGATTGAGGCGTACAACACGGCCTATGCGGATCCGGTGGGTGGATTACAGGCGACTTGGCCGGTTAACGTGCGGGTAGCAGATGCATGGACCCCGTCAGTTGACCAGGAGGGCTGGGCCATTCCGCAATACATGATTGGCCCTTGCGGCGTGCATCCGGGAAACGAAGGCGTGTGGTCGTCGTCGTGGCAGCATTTTGCCGACGGCTACACTGGAATCGTGATGCAAGCCGTCGAGTTGAAATGGTGACGCGTCGTTCTTTATCTCATCCGGTTCACGAAATACACGACCAGCGAAAGAATCACGCTGAGAAGGATCGACGTCATCAATGGGAAATAGAATGTCGTGTGCTTGCCGCGGTAGACAATGTCGCCGGGCAGGCGGCCGATCGGCAGGTTCGCCTTGCCGGCGAAGACGAAGATCAGCCCTACGATCAGCAGTAACCCGCCAACGAAGATCAGAATGCGGCCGAGATCGCCCATAAGGCTAGTTTACGCGTTCAATGGTGACGCGAACTCAAGTCGCCACGCCCCTGCGTTGCGACTAGCGCACCGCGGTTGACGATCCAAAGTTACGGTGTGATCGCTCCGCAGGCGATGCGGTCTCCTGAATCGCCGGCCGGGTCGGTCTTGTAGTCGTCGGCCTTGGCGTGAATCATGATCGATGTCCCGCCGTTAGCCAGCAGGGAATTCGATTCGCTGCCGTTGCCGAGCACCACATCGCGCGTCCTTCACCGTGACTTTCGCGGTGCCATCTTGCTTTACGGTGACAGTTCCTCATGTCGCCGGCGTGGCGTCCCTGCGGATTGTCGAAGCCGTGCTGCTTGCCGGTGGGATTGAAGTGGCCTCCCGCGGACTTGAAGTCGGGAGGATCGCACTGCGGCTTCTGATGGAAGTGTAGCGGCATGAACTCCGGCAGGCAGGCCCTTCAGGTCGAGCTTCACTTCCACGCCCGCTCCCTTGGAGACGATCGTCGCCGTACCCACGTCGACGCCTTTAGCGTCTTTTAACTCGACGGTCTTCTTCTTCGACCGGCGTGGCTTGAGCGCAAAGCCGGACTGCAGACCAACCGCGAGAATCGTAACGAAGATGAGAGCGCGAATCGCTAGTTTGAGCTCATAGCTTCGCAGTTTTATCACGGTTGGCAGCGCGGCGCATGGGCCACGATTAGTTGTAACAATTTGTTCACATTTGAAAGGGCACGATGGTGGTCCGCCGCTTGTGCGTCGACCGTGGTCAGGGAAAGCGTTACCACAGAGCCCGCGGAGTTTTCTTTTCTTGTCCTGTAGTCTCCGTGCTCTCCGTGTCCTCCGTGCTGCACATTCTTTGGAGCCAGCCGTTCTGATATTCTTTCCCGTTTGCCTCTGATGGCGAGTCTATTTTTCGAAAGGCACAAACTTGGCGGCTGATCCCGTAATGCTGGTCCACGGTGGGGCGTGGGCCATTCCTGATGACATGCTGGACGCTCACCGCCACGGCGTCGAGGCTGCGGCCGCCGCGGGCTGGCAGGTGCTGCGCAAAGGCGGCAGCTCGCTCGATGCGGTCGAAGCCGCAGTCGTGGCCATGGAAGAGGACGAGACCTTCGACGCCGGACGCGGCTCGTTCCTCAACATGGACGGCCGGGTGCAACTGGACGCGCTCATCATGGACGGCGCCACGCTTGCGCGCCGGCGGCGTCGGGTGCGTGGAGCACATCCGCAACCCGGTGCGCGCGGCGAAGAAGATCCTCACCGAAAGCCCGCACGTGTATTTCGTCGGCACCGGGGCCGAGCGCTTTGCGCAGGAGCACGGCATCGAGTTGTGCCCGAATGAGGAGCTGATCATCGAGCGCGAGGTGGAGCGGCTGCGCGAGGCCAAGAAGCAAGGCTACCTGAAGATGCCGGACGAGTTCGGGCCCATGCGCTCGCACGACACCGTGGGCGCGGTGGCGCTGGATGCGCGACGGCAACATCGCGGCGGCGACTTCCACCGGCGGCACGCTGAACAAGGCTCCCGGACGGGTGGGCGATTCGTCGCTGATCGGCTGCGGCTGCTACGCCGACAATCGCAGTGCCGCGGTGTCGACCACCGGCTGGGGCGAGCCCATGATGAAGCTGGTGCTGGCCAAGTGGACTGCCGACCGCGTCGAGAGCGGCATCGGCGCCGCAAGACGCCGCGCAACATGCGCTGTACTACCTGAAGTCGCGGCTGAACGGCCACGGCGGCATCATCGTCGTGGACGCGCGCGGGCGGATCGGCATCGCGCACAACACGCCGCGGATGGCCTGGGCGGTTTCGACCAAGCAGGGAAGTAGGCGGGGATCGAGATGGAGGTTGAGGAAAACAGACGAACGGTTTTAAGGTTCCGTGCAGACGCAACTGGTTCGTGCGGGCAGGATTGATTGGCGGGCAATCGGACGCTGAATCAGGGCGGCATCATCCATTCGCCAGAATCTCTGAACTCCATCAGTTTTGTGTCAGGGCTCGTCTTTGGACGCGCCACCAAAGCTCAACAAAAATGGTGCTTGCGCCGTTACGTACGCCTCGCAGTGGCTAAAGCCAGATTTCTCAGCGAGTGCGCTGGCTCGTCTCCTGCGCGTACAGCAGCTTGATTCGCAACAGTGGAGCCTTTCGGTGAAGCTGGCGAGCAGACTCGCAGAGACGTGGTCGGTTATCGACTCAAGTGATCGCATTCGGCTCAACGCAATAGAACTTGTGAGGCGGTACGACCTTCGCGCCGCAGATTCACTGCAAATGGCAGCCGCCCTGCAGTGGTGCGAAAGCTCACCTCAGGGACGCATGTTCCTCACAGCCGATGTGCGATTGCGCGATGCCGCTCGACTCGTCGGTTTCGACGTTTAGAAGTCCTAGAGCGCCTCGTACGCTCCCCCATTTACAATCGTCTGTCCCTCCCGAGGTGAGCCCTCATGCGCAAGCCCAAACCAACGCCCCGCAGATGCTCGGACGCCACCCGCTGCATTCATTCCGGCGAAGATCGTCACGGACAGTCCGCACCACTCACCACGCCGATCGAGCAGACCGTCGGTGTACGTTCTGCCGAACGTCGACGCGCTTGCGTCAGCTACGCGAAGGACAGCCGCGGCAAATATCTCTACACGCGTTACGGCAATCCGACGGTAGCGGCCGCGGAGGAGAAGATTGCGGCGCTGGAAGGCGCCGAGGCGGCGGTCGCAACCTCCAGCGGCATGGCGGCGGAGATGATTGCCGTGCTGGCGGCCTGCCAGGCGGGCGACGAGATCGTCTCCATGCTCGACATCTATGGCGGCACCGTAAAGCTCTTCGAGCAGGTGCTGACACGCTGCGGCATTAAGACGCGCTTCATTCCGTACCACGACATCAAGAACGCCGCGAGCTACTTCACGCCGAAGACGCGCCTGCTGTTTCTGGAGACGCCGACCAATCCCACGCTGCGCTGCGTCGATCTGGAGGCGCTCTGCGCGCTTGGGCGCAAACGCGGCGCCTGCGTCGTGGTGGACAACACCTTCGCCACGCCGATTCTGCAGAAGCCGCTGGAACTCGGCGCCGATATCGTCATTCATTCGGCGACAAAGTATCTCGGCGGCCACAGCGATCTCACCGCCGGCGTGCTGGCGGGATCGAAGAAGTGGATGGACCTGGCGCGGCAGATGATGATCCTGACCGGCGGATGTCTCGATCCCGGTTGCGCCTATCTGCTGATTCGCGGCCTGAAGACGCTGCACCTGCGGGTGAAGCGCGCCTGCCGCAACGCCGCGCTGATTGCCGATTCGCTGCAAGCGGCATCCCAAGGTCGCGCGCGTGTACTATCCCGGACTGCCGCGAGAATGAGGGCCACGAGGCTGCGCCGCGGCAGATGAACGATTTCGGCATGATGGTTTCGTTCGACATCAAGGGCGGAGGGCGCGGCAGCGGAAGGATTTATCGACAGTCTGAAGCTGTGGTATCTGGCGGCCAGCCTGGGTGGAGTGGAGTCGACGGTGTCGTATCCGGTGCTTTCGTCGCACATCGGGCTTGAGCGCCGAAACAGCTCAAGCTGTTGGGCGTGTCGCCGGCGACGGTGCGGTTGTCGGTGGGTGTGGAGGAGTGCGACGATCTGCTGGCGGATTTGGAGCAGGCGCTGGCGCGAGCGTAAGTTTCGGAATGCTATCGACCCGGCCTAGCGCCAGAAGATCGGGGCTAGAACGGGGCACCCTGCACTCGGGAGTTAACAAACTGGGTGTCATCCTGAGCGGAGCGCGGTCGCCTCTGGCGCGGAGTCGAAGGGACCGCTATAGCCTGGTCAGCTTTTCCCGAAACCACCCGAGCCGTTCCCGAACGTATGCGATCACATCAGAACTTCACCCTCCTCCAGCGGGTTCGAATCACGCAGGTATGAAGCTCCATCGGGCTATCCAAATCGCGCTGCTGACAGTCGCAGCATTTTGCATTGCACCTGCACGCGCGGCGGTCGCCCGGTGACGCCTCCACTCCGACGACTCTTTCGCAGGATCAGATCCGCGATCTCATTCGCCGCTCCGCCGACAACGATGTCCAGAACAACAAGAAGCAGCGTGATTATACCTACGTCGAGCGGCAGGAGACGCGCAAGCTCAACGGCAAGGGCGAGGTGAAGTCCACCGAGACCGAAACCTACGACGTCATGGACATCTACGGCGAGCAGGTGCAGAAGCTGGTCGCGAAGAACGACAAGCCACTTTCCGACAAGGACGCACGCAAGGAAGACGAGAAGATCCAGAAGCTCATCGACAAGCGGAAGAACGAATCGGATTCCGATCGCGAGAAGCGGCTGAAGAAGGAAGAAAAAGAGCGTGAAGACGACCGTGAGTTCGTGCGCGAAATCGCCGACGCCTACATCTTCAAGTTCGTCGGCATGGAGAAACTGAATGGCCGCGACAACTACGTCATCGACGGCGATCCCAAGCCGGGCTATAAGCCGGTTCACAAAGACGCCGGCATTCTGACCAAGACGCGCTTCCGGGTGTGGATCGACAAAGACGATGTGCAGATGAAGAAGCTGGATGTGCAGATCATCGACACGTTTTCCTGGGGCGTGTTTATCGCCCGGATCCACAAGGGCTCGCGGGTGATCGTCGAGAACACGCGGGTGAACGATGAGGTCTGGCTGCAGCAGCATATCGGGCTCAAGCTCGACGCGCGGGTAGCGCTGCTGAAGGACTGTCGGCATGGAGATGGACGTCACCGACCGCGACTACAAGAAGTTCCGCACGGATACGAAGATCGTGCCCATTGCGGACGGGCAATGAGTCTCGATCATCCACCCTGCGCCGCAAGCTCGATCGACCCGCCCTACGCCAACAGGAAGGCGCTCAGAACGGGGCAGCCCCACTCTTGATTTCGTCACGTTTCGTTGACCCTGAATTTCTTCGCGTAGTAACATCGAAACCAACCGGGTGGAACGTAGGAGAAAGCAGTTTCGGATTGTTGCAACGATGAGCACTGCTTCGCCTTACGCGTTCCGGTCGCGGTCTTGCTGTTCCTGGGCTTTCTTACAGGATGCGAGACCGACGAAACGAAAAAGCCCGCCACGCTTCCGGCGCAAGCCACTGCTCCTGAAATCACCGCTCCCGCCGCTCAGAAGACCAGCACGCCCGCAGCAAGCCAAGATCTCAGGAAGCGCACCAAGCCCAAGCCGCCGTCCGGTGCCGTCGACACCCTGATCGCCCAAGCCGAGAAGCAGTATGCCGCCGGGCAGGCCAACTACCAGGCCGGCCACCTGGAAGCCGCGAAAACAAGACTTCGACCAGGCCTTCAACACCTTGCTGTCCAGCAACTTGGACGTTCGCAACAACGAGCAATCTGCAGCGCGAGTTCGACAAGGTGGTCGAGGCCGTTCACGAACTGGAGATGGCGGCGCTGAAGCAGGGCGACGGCTTCCAGGAAGAGCGCTCCGAGCCGGCGCCAATCGACGAAGCCAACGACATTACCTTCCCGGTCGATCCCAACATCCGCGCCAAGGCCGAAGCCGAGATCAAGACCACCAAGTCCGATCTGCCGCTGGTGATGAACGACCAGGTGGCAATGTTCATCAACTACTTCTCCAGCCCACGCGGCAAGGCCACGCTGGAGCATGCCTGGCAGCGCTCCGGCCGCTATAACGCGATGATCGAGCGGGTGCTGAAGCAAGAAGGCGTGCCGCAGGACCTGATCTACCTGGCGCAGGCCGAATCCGGCTTCCAGCCGCTGGCGCTCTCGCGCGCCGGTGCGCGCGGCATGTGGCAGTTCATGGCCCAGTCCGGCGCAGATCTACGGCTTGCAGCGCAACTGGTGGGTCGACGACCGCCAGGACCCGGAGAAGGCGACTCACGCCGCCGCCCGCCACCTGAAGGATCTCTACAACCAGTTTGGCGACTGGTATCTGGCGATGGCCGCCTACAACTCGGGCGCCAGCACCGTGCAGCATGCCGTGGAGCGCACCGGCTACGCCGATTTCTGGGAGCTCTACAAGCGCGGCGTGCTGCCGCAGGAGACGCGCAACTACGTCCCCATCATTCGTGGCCGTGACCATCATCGCGAAGAATCCCGAGCAGTACGGGCTGGAGCGGGTGAAGCCCGAGCCGGCGCAGCAGCTCGACCAGGTCACCATCGACTATCCGGTCGACCTGCGGCTGGTTGCCGAGTGCGTCGACACCTCGGTGGACTACCTGCAGGAGCTGAATCCCAGCCTGCTGCGCATGACCACGCCCAAGGACGAGACCTTCATGCTGAATCTTCCGGCCGGCTCGCAAGGACAAGTACGAGACCGCCATCGCGCGTGATCCCGCATGGACATGCGGACCGTACTGGCGCTATCACCGGGTGGACTACGGCGAGACCGCTGCCGTCGCATCGCGCGCAAGTATCACACCTCGGCGTCGTCGATTGCGGAGGCCAACAACCTTACCGACGACGATCTGAAGGCCGGAACGAAGCTCATCATTCCGATCGCGCCCGCGCACCAGAGTCACGCAGACCGCCGCCTATTCGAAGCACGCCACGCACTACAAGGTCCGCAAGGGCGATACGGTGGCGTCGGTGGCCGATGACTTTGAGGTGCCGGTCGACAAGCTCCGCAAATGGAACCACCTGCGCAACGGAGAACTGGTCCCGGGACGCACTTGGTCATTTACAAGCCGCTGAATCCCGACAGCGCCGAAGCCACTTCGGAGAGCCGAAGGCGGAGCAGGCCACGGCCAACGCATGCCAGCAAGACCGGAAGCGCCAAGAGCTCGCAAACCGCGAAGTATCACAAGGTTAAGAAGGGCGAGACGCTGAACAGCATTGCCGAATCGAACCACGTCTCGGTGGCGGCGATTGAAGCGCGACAATCCCAATCTGGACGCCAATCTGCAGGCCGGCGAGTTGCTCGCTGATCCGCAAATAGGCGCATTCGTCTGCGACATTTCCGCAGCATTTTGCGATTGTGCCCTTCCCTTCGCCACAATGTTCTGTTACAACAGGCCCGTTGCGGTTTTCCGCGTCCATGATGCGGAGGCGTCATCTGTAACGCAGTATTCATTCGCACGCACGTTGTGCGATCTTTGCCTTTGGTATAAAACCGTTTTGCCTTGCGAGCTGCCTCCGTTCAGTCATGCGGAGTCCGGCACCACTCAGGAGGACAAGCATATGACATTCGATGAAACGCTCTATGGTCGTAGAGACGACGAAATGGATGACTACGGAGACGGCGCTTACGGCGAATCCCTCGACGACGAAGAATACGAAGAGGAAGAGGAAGAAGAAGAGGAACCCGAATCCGTTACGGTAATCGAGGAAGAATCGGTCGACGTAGAGCCGGAAACGGAAGAAGGACAGCTGCTCGCCCCCCTCCTGCTCCGCCCAGGAAGGCTCCGGCAGAAGGCAGCCAAGAAGGCGGCGCCGAAGAAAGCCGCTCCCAAAAAGGCGGCTAAGAAAGCGGCGCCAAAGAAGGCGCCAAGAAGGCGGCCAAGAAGCCGTGAAGAAGGCGGCGAAGAAGGCTCCGGCGAAAAAGAAGGCCGGCCAAGAAGAAGGCGGTGCAAAAAAGGCGGCGAAGAAAGCTCCCGCCAAGAAGAAGGCCGTGAAGAAGGCGGCGAAAAAAGCTGCTGCAAAGAAGAAGGCCGCCAAGAAGGGCCGCCGCCGCTAACTCACAAACGCGAATCACAAGCGAAAGCCGCGGGCCAAACCGCGGCTTTTGTGTTTGTGGAGGTCGCGTAACGCAGCGCACGCCCGCTTGCGACGCAGGTCACCCGGCTCCTGGGCATAATCGCACTTTCATGCGTGACGCTTCTCGCTGCGCGATCCGCGGCCTGCGGTTTACCGTTAATCCGTACTCACTCCTTGTCGTGCCGATCAAGGGCGCAGCGATCTAACCCCCTTTGCTGCGCAGATCGGCACGACGTTTTATTAATGGTGGGTCGCGGGGCAAGACAGGAACAACAAATCTGTGAAGTAGCAATGGTTGACTAACCTTCAACCAGCTCTCCGTTTTTGGCTATGGTCACAGGCAAGACTGGCTGCAAAGGTAGGGAAAGACTGTAGCGGGCATGTCTTAGCTCACCCGTGCGCACGAGCGCTCCCTTCTCCGTCAGGTCTGCCAAATCACGAGTCGCCGTCGCCGGAGACGCCCCGGTGATCGCACTGTACTTGCCCGCGCTAAGGCCCCCTTTGAATCCTTCCGGACCTTCCTTGAACATTCTTAGCAACGCTTTCTGCTGCCGCTCATTGAGTTGGCCTTTCAGCCGGTCAAATAGTTTCGTTTTCCCGAGCAGAAATTCTATGAGAGCCAGTGTACGGTGTTGTGCTTCAATCGTTGTCCCCGCAAACCACGCAAGCCAGTGGGTAATTTCATTCTGTTTGCTTGCCGCTTCCAGCGCCTTGTAATAACTTGCTCGCCTGGACAGGATCGTTGCCGCGAGCACGATAAGTGTGGGCCGCCCAAGACTTTGGGCCAGAGATTTTTCGGCTATCGCCCGTCCGATTCTGCCATTGCCGTCCTCAAAGGGATGGATCGATTCGAAATATAGATGTGCTGTGCCTGCCCGCGTGAGCGCTGGCAGAGGCGCTGTTCCTCCGGGCGCAGTCCGTTGGAACCAGTTGATAAATCCGGCCATGTCATCGGGAACTCGTTCCGAGGGCGGGGCTTCGAAATGGATTTTAGGCGCGCCTGTTGCGCCTGAGACGACCTGCGTGGGCTCTACGCCGGTACGATATCGGCCAACATCGTTGATGTCCCTGCCGCTCATCAGCATCCGGTGCCAGCCGAAGATCATTTCCTCGGAGAGTGGATCGGAGAAGCTGCGGTAAAGACCCACCATCATTTCGGCAGCCGCTTGCTCTCTTGGAGCGACCCTCCGATTGTCTGCGAACAGGCCGAGTTGCTTCTGGATGGAAGATTGCACGCTGGCGCGATCCAGAATTTCTCCCTCGATCTCGGACGTCATCAGCGCCTCGGTACTCATCGCTTCCACCGTGAGCTGGTTGCGTTCGTCATCGCCCAAGTGCCTCACGGTGCCCAGCAAAATGCCGCCTCCCAACAGAAACTGCTGTTCTGCCAAAGCGAGGCGATCCGGATCCCAAGTGAAATGAGGCCAGTCCGGCTGTTGCCAGTTCCATTTCATGAGCAATAGACAGTGCCGCTATCGCTCACAATATGCTAATTCATGAGCGATAGCAACAGATTCTATCGCTCATCATAATAGGCCGAGGAGGGCCTTGTTCGCGCCTCACCGACATCACGCATAGCTATTTGATTGATAAATAAGCATATAATTCCTCCTCACTGCATCTGCGACGGCGTACAGCGGAGCGTTTCCGATGGCGTTGGTGGCGTCGGCGGATTCTGCGTTAGGCGCGCTCCAATCGAAGAACTCCGTCATGTCCATCTGCGCCGCGTCGCGATGGGTCAGGCTCGGCAGACTCCAGCGCGTTTCGATGAACTTCAGCATGGCCGTGTAATCCGCCGCGGTGTGCGAAACGTAAGCCTTCTTGGCGAACGGCGAGATCACGATCAGCGGCACGCGAAACCCGGTGCGGGTGAAGTCGCCGGGAAAGTCGCCGGGCTGCAGATCGACGGGTTTGATGCCGTCGGGACTTACTGTGCTCACCGGCGGCACGTGGTCGTAGAATCCTCCGCCTTCATCCCAGGTCAGAAAGAACACGGAATTCTTCCACGACTGGCTCTGCACGAGTCCGTTAATCAGCGACGCCACATACATCTCGCCTGTCTGGATGTGCGTGGTCGGATGCTCATCGCGTCCGGAGTCGTAGCCACCTTCGATCAAAGCAACCGAAGGCAGCGTGCCGTTGTTGGCGTCCTGCACGAACTGCGAAGCCGGCACAACGTTGGTCCATGTGTTGCGAAGCGTAAGGCTGAAAGTAGGTCAGGTAGGTATCGCCAGGATCGGTCTCATAAATCTTCCACGACACACCGGCATCGTCGAGGTCCTGGAAGATAGTTTTGGCTGTCAGATTCTCCGGTCGGCGGGTAAACGTGTCCCTGCGAAGTCGCGGCGAGCAGGTACATCCGATTGGGCTGGGTGCGCGTGCCTACCGGGGAGAACCACTTGTCCGACGTGGCGAACTGCGTGGCCATGAAGTAGTAATAGGGAAGATCGTCGGAGGTGTAATAGCCCATGGCGCGATAGCCGTTGGTGTCGGTGTAAGGGCCACGTCCCGCCAGGTTTTCATCGGCAGCGAAGTGTCCGGCAGCGTGCGCGAATCCGTCCATCTTCGGCGGGTATCGGAGGTCGGATCCTCAAGGTTCCAGTCCACGTGGCTCTCGTTCCAGAACGAGCTCAGGTCCTCGGTGCACTGCGGTGGCCAGATGGAAGGCGTGAATCACTGGTGGCGCCGTCGTAGCCGACGTTCTGGGCGTTACTGGGCTCGTCGTTTACATTCTGCGCAAGACCCTGCGAGCTGCGGTAGGGGTTCAGATGTCCGAAGTAGTGATCGAAGGACCGGTTCTCCTGCACCATGACGACCACGTGTTGAACCGACTGCAAGCTGCCGGAATCAGAGCCACCGCCACCACTCCTCCGCCGAGCTGCTGGCTCCTCCTCCGCAAGCTGCAAGCGTAAGCAACGACAATGCCGCGCACAGGCTGAGTAGACACGTCCGTATTCGGTTTCATCGGGTCTCCACTGATCTTGAAAATGCAGAGGAAGTGGCGTGTTCAAGAAGTAGCTGGCGTGGCGAATACAGAGTTGGATGGAGGAAGGTGAGTGTCTGTTGTCTCGGGTAGAAGCAGATCAGGAGGAACTCTGAATTGTGGGCCGCGCTTTGCATCAGGGCAGAAGCGTTATTGTGCCGTACCGCTACAAAGCGGATGAATGGCAGCACTCGCGCGTACTGCGGCTGCCCGGCCACGGTGCGGTTCATCAGGATCAGCTTGCCGCCGCTACGCGCCAGTTGATAGCTCCCGCTCTGCTGGATGTACGCGGGCACCTTGCCTTCTTCCACCCACAGGAAGACGCGTTGCGGTCCGCTCCACAGCTTGCGCAACGAAGCGTCGTCGTCGAAGATGGCCGGCGCGTCCGGAAACAGCGATCCGTAATACATGTCGCCTTCGGTACGCGAGTTGACCACGTGGATCGGCTGCCGCACGTAGAAGTTCAAGGTCGAAGCGTCTTCGTAGGTTCCATACGACACCATCACGTCGCCCGGGCGGAACTCCTGCTGCACCGCGTCGGCCAGCTTCTTCGACGACAGGATGGGCGAGAACATCACCAGTCCCTGGTGTACGGCGAAGAGCACGAACACCATCATCACCGTCAGCACCCAGTTGCCGGCGATGGGCAACTCGCGGCGGCGATAGAGCAGGTTCAGAACCGAGCCCACCAGCAGCGCGATGCCGAAGGTCGCCAGCGGCACGCGGAAGAGTCCCAGCGCGCGCGGCGTCAAGTCGAAGATGTGGCCGAAGGCCAGCGCGTACTCGTTGGGATTTTTCTTCAGCAGGTCGGCGAGATCGCTGTCGGCACGGCGTGCTTGTGCTCTGCGCCAGCAGAAACATTGCCGCCGCGAAGACCGCGACGCCGATCACGACCAGCGACGACCGATCCGATGCGCCCGCTCCTGCGCAGACCGGAGCCTTCGGGCGAATCGGCTTCCTGTTGCAGCCAGCCGCCGATCATCAGCGCAAGCGCGGGCAGCGCCGGGATGACGTAGTACTCCTGCCGGGTGGAGAGGCTGAAGAACAGCAGGATCACCGCCGCCCAGATGGCGAACAGCAGCATGGCGCGCTGCCGCCGGTCCATGGCGCCGCGAATCTGGCGCCAGCGATGCGGCACCTGCGCCAGCGACTGCAGCAGGAACGCCGACCACGGAAACAGCCACAGGAACATCAGTCCCCAGAACACCAGCAGCGGCACCGTGTCGTAGTCGTGCGGGATGCGTTTGCCCAGGTAGCGCAGGAAGTGTTCGTTGACGAAGTAGAACCACAGGAAGCCGCGCGATTCGTCCGGCGGCCGGGTTCGCGATGGCCGCGGCGATGTGCCAGGGCGCGGCGATCAGCAGCAGCACCAGCGTGCTGGAGATGAGTCCGCATGCGCCGCAGATGTTTCACGTTGCCGGTGAGGATGAGGTACAGCCCGGCAATCGCGGCACGGGAAGACAATCCCGATCAGACCCTTGGTCAGCACGTTGAGCGCGGCGGCGGCGGCGAATCCCCAGCAGGAGAGGCGCGACGGCGGCTCTTCGTCCAGCGTGCGCAGAAAGAAGTCCAAGCCCCACGCCAGCCACAGCGCCACCAGCATGTCGGGAATCAGGATGCGCGTGAACAGATACGGCCCGATCGGACACGGCGAGGATCATCGCCGCCCAGAAGCCGGCGCGCTCGCCCATGGTGCGGCGTGCCGAGAGCGTACGTGACCAGCAGCAGCGCCAGTAATCCGAGGATCAGCGGCAATCGCGCCGCCCAGTCTCTTACGCCGAAGACTTTGAAGCTGGCCGCCATGCCCCAGTACAGCAGCGGCGCTTTTTCCAGGTAGCGAATGCCGTCGATGTAGAGCGTCGTCCAGTCGTGCCGCGACCACCATCTCGCGCGCGGCCTCGGCGTGCACCGAGTCGGCATCGTCGAGCAGCGGCGGCGAGAAGAGTCCCGGGAATGTAAATGATGGCCCACAGCACCACGATCAGAAGCCAGCTCTGACGACGAACGCCGCCAAAGTTGTTCGGTGTCGATCACGAGAGGAAGCTGCTGCGGGCGCTGGGCGAACTCATGCGAGAGCTCGATTATATGCGAGGACGGAAATGGCTTTTGTGCCTTCCTTCACGTGCAGAGAAGCAAATTGTCAGGGCGAAGATCAGTGGTTTGCGCTGCGGCGAGCGCATTGTTGCAAGCGTCAGGTACGTTGTTGCCTTGTGTCAGGGCACGGCTTCAGCCGTGCCGCATGACCCTCAGTAAGAAAAGGGCTTTAGCCCCTGCATACCGTGTGCAGCGGCTAAAGCCGTCGAGTTTTCGCGTCTTCTCGGCACGACTCGAAGTCGTGCCCTGACACAAAGCATCTGCCGATGGCGCGTACAGCGACGCTGCCAGGACACGCCGCTTCACCACTGCGCTGACGGCTGCTTCTCGCCGGCTACAACCGCCGCGGCTCCTGCGGTCCGGGCTCGCGCACCGGACTGTCGGGCGCGATCACCGGCTTGTCGGGCGGCTCCTGCACCGGAGGCGGCGGATCTTCGCCCGGCGGAATCGGAATCGGCGGATCTTCGTCGCTGCGCATGATCATTCGATCGATATCACTCTGGGCTGCAATCACGGTTGTCCTTTCCATTGACTGGAAATCTGATTCGTCGAGATGCGAATGTTGCTACGAGCCGATCTGCTCCGTCCCGGCCGCGCGCGCTTCCCGGCTTTCGCGCGACGTACGGTCTTCGGCTGCAATCTTTTCTGTGGGCTGCCGATCGCGAAAGCTCTTTACCCGGGCGAGGTCTCCGCTTCCGCCGCCGGACGAAGCGCGCACGTCTTGCCTCTCTCTCGGCGGCCCCGGCGCGCGGCGCTGCGGCCTCGTCCGCCTAGCGCCTGCTCCACTTCGTCCGCTTTCTCGCGCGGAACAATTTCGCAGAAGCTGCTGCGCTCGCCATCCGCGGTCTGCTGCTGATAGAGAAGCGCCAGCTTGCTTTTGTCGAACTTCTGGAACCACTCGTCCCAACTCGATTTCACGCAGCGACGTATCGCGAGAGCCGGGAAACTCGAGGCGAATGCTGCCCGGATCGCCGTCGCTCTTGCGGGCAAGCACGGGCTTCGCACCACGCTCCTCCGCCCACCGGCGGATGGCGTCATGATCGGTTGTAACCCTCGACGAAGTGCTCGCTACCATAGACTCCTCCGCTCCAGCGCTTCAGTCGGCCAGCAGCTTCCTTTCGTCGCCGCCGACCTGGACGCGGCCCCAGTGGCCGCGAACTCACATTGGCATCGCCGCCCACCGGCCCACGCTCGGGATGCTGATTCAAATCGCGTCCGGCCGCAGCGCCCCAGCGCGGTCAGGAACGAACGCGAGACCGACGTCTCACTCTCCTTGCCGGTAAAGCGATGCGGATCGCGGCTGCCGGTTCCGGGCATGAACGCGGTTGGCAACGCCCAGGATGTCGGACGTCGTTCCCGGAGCGATCCCATGCGCCAGTGCCAGCAACTTTGGCTTGCGGCGTCAGCACAATCTCAGCCGTGCCGCGAGCCGCTGCGTCCACAATGCGCCGGGCCGCGCGATGTGCGTCCATCGAACTGAAAGGCAGCGTCGCACCCAGCGCGAACCAGCTGTATTCCTTGTGATGGTCGCCCTTGAAGACGGCGTTGGCGTGCGAGCCGGTGCGCATCAGGCCGGGAACGACCGTCGTCACCTTGATGCTGATTCTTCGCCAGTTCGGCGCGAATGCCCTCGCTGAAACCCATGGCGGCAAACTTCGCGCTGCAATACGGCACCAGATGCGGCACCGCAACCTTGCCGCCGATCGATGTGATGTTGACGATGCGTCCGCCGCCACGCTGCATCATCTGCGGCAGGACGGCCAGGGTGGTGTAGACCAGTGCCCCAGAACATCGTTCCCATCGCGTCTTCGAAATCCGCGACGGTCTGCGATTCGATCGGACCGACGGCAATCTGCCCGGCGTTGTTCACCAGCACGTCGACTGCGGCCGAAGCGTTCGGTGGCCTGCCGAATCAGATTCTCGGCTTCGTATTGCTGCGCGATGTCGCAAGGCACTGCGAGCACTTCGACGCGCATGGCCAGCAATCGCTGCTCGGCTTCGTGCAGGATCTCCTGGTCGCGCCCGCAGATGACGATCTTCGCGCCGCGCATGGCGAACTCCTGCGCGATGGCGAATCCCAGGCCGCGCGAGCCGCCGGTGATGACTACCACTTGTCCTGCGAAGCCGGGTACGGCGCGCGTGCGCTTCCACAGCTCCCGGCCCACGAGCACCGCGCCCAGGCCGGCGACGGTCCCGGCGACACCAAATCCCGCCGCCGACGCAAGTAATGCATGTTTCAGACGCATTGAATCCCCCGAAAGCAATTGCGAGTTAGAATCCGGTGCTCTCTCCGGCTTTCACCTGTCCGAAGTTGAGTACGGTAACGATGGTCACGCCGCCGCAAACATTGCCGGCCACGGCCAGCGCCAGCCATTCCAGGTAACGTGTGAACGGAACGGCGCCCGCGAACACCGCCGACATGATCTCGCCGGTGTTGGCGATGCAATGCGAGAAGTGGCCGATGCCGACGGCGAAGGTCAGAATCCAGATGACCGCAATCTGTCCGATCGTCCAATGACTGGCCGTGACCAGCCACGCCACCAGCGCGATAATCCAGCCGCCGATCACGCCGCTCCAGAAGATGTGCGAGCCTGAGCCCTGCACGGCGGCAATTCCCAGTTGTATCAGATCGCCGAATGAATAGGCGGGCGTCAACGCGTCGGTCAGAACGGCCAGAGCGGCGAAAGCCCGTCGCTCCGAGCAGGTTGCAGATGAGGACGACGGCCCACAGCCGGGCAGTGTCCAGAACATGGCGATGCTCGCTCAGAAGCAGCGCGACCGGATACAGCGTGTTTTCGGTGAACAGTTGCGCGCGGCCGATGATGACGGCGATAAATCCGAGCGGGTAGATCATGTAGGCGATGAATTCGTGCCCCGGCACATTTCCCAGGGCAGCCATGGCGGAAGCGACACCAATGCCGGTCAGCCCCATGGAGAGTCCTCCGGCAATTCCGGAAAACGCCAGCGCATGGGGCGAGCGACGCAACTCCTGGTGCGCGCTGTCCTCGACCTTCTCGAAGATCTCCTGTGCGGTCCGCCGCAGGGTGTCGGTGCTGGTTGCCATTCGTAAGCTCTCGCGCCAAGTTAGATGCCGAAAACGAGCGATACGAGGGCGGGCGCAGAAATGAACAAAGGGATGGCGGCGAATCGCGAATTACCGCAGCCTGACCGGTGAAGATGAAAAGAAAGTTACAGCCACAGTTTCTTGTGCGGGCCTGGAGAACCAGTCCACGACGATCTAGCCTTCGGAGAACTCGGCTTCGGGCGGCGGTTCAGGGACATGCTTCCTGGAGGGCATCGTCGTGATCACGATCACGCTGACCAGCACCAGCAGTGTGCCCAGGATGGTCCTCGGTCCCAAGCCTTCGCCGCCAAAGAAATATCCGAGGATGACGGCGACCACCGGGTTGACATAAGCATAAGTTCCGACCCGCGTCGGCGACTCGTGATGAATGAGCCAAACGTAAGCGGTGAAGGCGACGATCGATCCGGCGACCACGAGATAGGCGAGGGCGATCCAGGCCGCGCGTGAAACTTCTTGCGGGCGAAATCCGCGAAACTCTCCGAGCGCTCCGGAAACCATCGCCAGTAGCACGCCACCGCTTAACATCTGTGCGGCTGAACTCATGGGCTTGGATTCAGGAAGCGGCAATTTGCGTGATAAGGCAGATGCGATCGACCAACTGACAGCGGCGATCAGCAACGCGATTGCGCCCGACGTGGCGACCGGTTGTTCGCTCAATCCCAGCGAATGGCTCACCAGCACCAGTACGCCTGCGATTCCGATGAGTAACGCGAGGGCCAGCCGGCCAGTGAGCTTCTGCGTGCCCAGAAACCAAATCTCTGACAGCGACATGAATACCGGAATCGTCGCCAGCATGACGGCAGTGATGCCGGAGGCCACACTCTGCTCCGCCCAGAACACCAGGCCGTAATCCAATACGAAGATCAGGACCGCGATCAGCACCACCGAGCCCCATTGCCTGGCGGTTGGCGCGGGAGTCTTTCTCACGCGCATCCAGGCGAACAGGATGAGGCCGGCCAACAGGAATCGCATTGCGGCCAGCAGGAACGGCGGCACCTCGTGCACTCCGACGCGAATTGCGAGAAACGTAGATCCCCAGACGAAATACACGATGGCGAAGGCGAGCAGGGTCTTCCATCGGGGTGGGCGCAGCGAGTGCATCGGAACTCCATGCGGATCGGGCGGTGCAATCCGGCAGTTCAGTAGATCACCGCCGAGCGCGCAGGGACGCGCGGTTCGTCATCAGAAATTGTTATTGGGCACAGAAGAGTTGGTTATGGAGAGGAAGGGGTATCGGGAGATATTGAGGGGTGTGTCAGGGCACGACTTCAGTCGTGCCAAAAGACATTCAATCGGGTTCTACGGCTTTAGCCGCTGCAGTCGTTCCGCAGAGGCTAAAGCCTACTTCAAAACTGGCTTTAGCGGCACGACTGAGGTCGTGCCCTGAGACGAAGCAAGAGAAGCTGATTAAGCAAAATGTTCTTGCTGCCCGTGCCGCTCAGAACTGCATCGAGGTACACAGACTTACTTCTTGCCCTGCACCGCCGTCAGGCATTGTCCATACAACTCCAGCAACTGACGGGCGTAATCCTCGGCTTTGGAGTCGCCGCCGGACTGGAAGCCCGCCGCCGCTGCGCCGGCCCGGCCGTAGCCGGTGGTAACCGCGATAAACTTCATCATGTCGAGCGCGATGTCCTGGTCGCGGCGTGTGCCCGGCGCATTGGCACTATGTTCCTCCATAAGATGGCCTCCTTACGTAATCCAAAAATCATAGCAGAGAGTTGCCGGGTCAGACTTCCAGGCCCACGTGGCAGACGCGGCCAATGATGTATTGCAAACAACTCCTGCTCGTCCCAACACGCACGCTTTCTAACTGCCTCTGAGGGTCGCGTGTACGTAGGACAAGATTGTTGTCCATCATCGACAAATAGCCCGCGCTGCAATCGGCGCCGAAGGTCACGGCATACAGATTGGGCTGCATGCGGCGGTACGGTTCGAGGGAGTTGTAGTGACGATCGATGAGCAGGGTGGCGGCAGCGATATCCCCGGCAAACAGGTCGCGGGCGATGCGGACCTCTAATCTGATGACCACGAAGCGCACCCAGTCGTTACGATGGTGCCGGGTGCTCGGCTTCAGCCGGCGCAGAAACGAGCGGCTGAAGCTGCGGCTCTCCAGGATGTGTTCTGGAGCAAAGCGCGCCTGGGTTGCGTGCTCGCGGGCGACCAGCGCCACCTGTTCGAGATCGCCATCGGCTTCCACCGGAACCGCTCGCCGCTGTATCTCGTCTGAGTCGACAAGGTCAATAACTCCAATATTGAGCGTCTGCAGAAGCCTATCCATGGATTCCAGGCTGAGGCCGCGACGGAAGTTGAGGAAGTTGGAGAGATGTCCCTGGGGAAAACCCGCGGCCCGAGCCAGACCGCTGCCGGTCAGCTCCTGTCTGCGGATACGGGAGCGAATGTGATCACGCAGTTGGTCCTGCAATGTTAGGAAGGTCATGTTGAGAGGTTATTTCTAGAAGCAATACATGTACTTTAGTAACCTGCGGACTGCAACATTTTTGTTGACTATGCGGATTCCCCCATGCCACAGTCGAACTGTGTCCCGGTTCTGTGGTTTGAGTGGATCGGAGCAATGAGGGACACTGAATCGAGTGTGGAAGACAGAAGCTTTGCTGAGTTTCGCCGCAAGGTGCGCCACAACGAACTACTCCAGGCGGCGATTGAAAAGCTACTTCGAAGTTTTCGCTTTTCTGGCCGACTCAGCATCATCGTGAAGAACGGAACCATCTTGAAATCCGGATATGAAGAGGGATACTTCACTCGTCGTGAAGACGAGCGCATGATCCTCTAGATTCCGAATGGCCCGCAGCCGGCGTGAGAGTTTGCAAGACGCCATCATTTTTCGTAAGTGGCTCACGCAGGCCCGGCACCGTTCTCACTTAACTGAATAACCGAAGCAGGTCATCGTAACTGAAACGAGCCCTGCGTACGCCTCCCGGATGTGAAGGGGGAGGCGGCGCAGGGCTTTGTTTTTTGCATAAAAGGGGACACAACATGGAACAAGGTACATATGAACTGAAGTATTGCGAACGCTGTGGATCGCTGGGCACGCGCCGCACTGAGTCTTCCGAGGCTTACTGCGACTCTTGCGCGCGCGTCCTGACCCACTGCTTCCTTCCGGACGCCGGAGGTCTTCGTCTGCGTTCTCGCAAAGTCCGGGCAAGCAAGAAGCGCCCACTGCCAATCAGGACTGGCACGCAGCCTGCGGCCGGGAGGTTGCAATGAGGGTCTCGAAAGTTGCCGCCTATCGAGCCAAGCTTCTGCTCCTGAACTCGCCCAGCGCCCAACGCCCGGCTGACTTGTCCGAGATCGATCCCCGGCCGGAGATGATCTGCTTTCGCGCACAAACCCTGGCTTTGGTCCGCCACTTCTTCGAGATTTCCTCGCAGGTGGGCCGCGTCTCTTCGTTGCTGGGTCGCGAGTTCTTTCGTTCGCGAGTGTCGCACCATGCCATCCCCAGCTTCGAGGAGCAGGCCGTCTTCGTGCGTGACGTCGAGCTTTGCCTGCAGAAGCTGAACGCCGAGCACACCGAGGTCCTCACCCTGCTGGGCCTCTATGACTATTCCTACGACGAGGTCAGCCAAATGCTGCAGTGCTCGCGTACCCTCGTGCGGCAGTGCTTCAATGAGGCTCTCGATTGCCTCAGCGAAGTCTTTCTGAAGACTGGACTGCTGCGCGAACGCCATCCCGACCGGCGTCAGCGGCAGATCGATCGTCCCGGGTTGCGCCCCGACCTGGTAGGCCCGCGCCGGAAACCCCCGGTCAGCGTCAGGTTGTCGACCTCAGACACGTCGAGTGCTGAGACGGAAGCCATCGCCATTGAGCGGCGCGAACCGTGGCGCGCCTGATCGTGATGCGGAGGGTGTCTCCCCGACACCCTCCCTCCCGCCAATTCGTGGCCGGTGACCGAAGAACACTCTTGAAGTGACGTGCGTCACGTCAAGATGTGCGGCACATCCTACTGTGATCTGCGGTCCCGACACGACACTGCTAACAGTACCCGCTGATTACCGAACGTTCGTTTGTAATCCCAATTTCGATCGGAGACTTACCGATGGTCGCCAAGGATGACCCGAGCCAGACCTCAACCATAGGCGAACAGCTTCGCCGCGCCGGCATCCCCCGCCGCGATTTTCTGAAGTTTTGTACTGAGCTGATGATCGTTGCTCCCATCGGCCTGGCGATTACCAAGAAGGCCTGGGCCGGCGAAGTTGCTGCCGACCTGCTCAAGGCGCAACGGCCGCCGGTGATCTGGCTGCACTTCCAGGATTGCACCGGTTGTACTGAAACGCTGCTGCGCACCTCGCGTCCCGGCGTCGCCGACCTCATCCTGAACATCATCGACCTGGAATACCACGAGACGTTGATGCCCGGCTCCGGCAAGCAGGCCGAAGAGCAACTGGCGTCGGCGATGAGCAAGTATGCCGGCAAGTACGTGCTGGTGTGCGAAGGCTCCATTCCAACCAAGGAAGCCGGCATCTACTTCAAACTGGCAGGTAAGCCCGGCACCCAGCTATTGGAAGAGGCTGCTGCCAAGGCGGGCGCGATCATCGCCATCGGCTCGTGCGCCTCGTGGGGTGGATTGCCCTCCTCCGGCGACAATCCTACCGGCGCGAACGGCGTATCCGATCTGATCAAGGGCGTGCCCATCGTGAATCTGCCCGGTTGTCCGCCGAACCCGTACAACCTGATGGGCACGGTGCTGGAATATGTGCGCACCGGTGCGCTGCCGGAGTTGGATGGCAGCCTGCGTCCCAAGTTCGCCTATGACCGCCTGATTCACGAACAGTGTCCGCGGCGCGCGCACTTCGACAACGGGCGTTTCGCGCAGGTCTTCGGCGATGACGGACATCGTCATGGCTGGTGTTTGTACAAGCTGGGATGCAAAGGTCCGGACACGCACGCCGCCTGTTCGACGCGGCACTTCAACGAAATGCCTGACGTGTGGCCGATCGGCATCGGCGCTCCCTGCGTGGGTTGCACGGAAAAAGCAGTCGCCTTCAAGGTCCCGATGTTCCAGCAGGCATCGGTCCACAACTTCACTCCACCTGCCACCTATCCTCCGATCGAAACCGGCGCGGGCCATCCGGCACACATTGCTACTGGTCTCGCCGGATTGGTGGTGGGATCGGCGATCGGAGCAGCCTGGACCGCGGCGCAACGCTTCCAGAGCAGCCAGGAAGGCGCGGCCGAACGTCCTCCAGAGCCGCCAAAGACCATAGCGCCGCCTTCGTTCGAGAAGTCGCAGGCGAAGCCGAAGTCACCGCAAGGCGGAGGACAGTGATATGTCGCTGACTCGCCGTCAGTTGTTGCAGATGGGAGGCGTGGGCGCTGCATCCGCCGCGCTGGGTTGCAGCGCGTACGCGGAGGAGCATCTGGCAGCACCACCGGAAGCGGTTGGCATGCTGTACGACGCCACCAAGTGCATTGGCTGCAAGTCGTGTGTGGTGGCTTGCGCCAGTGAGAACGGGCTTTCGCCGGACACCCGCGTCGATCCTCTGCATCAGTCGCCCATCGACCTGAATTCAAACACCAAGACCATCATCAAGCTCTACACGCCGGCCGACAGTGAGGGGAAGTATTCCTTCGTCAAGCGCCAGTGCATGCACTGTCTCGATCCTTTCTGCGTCGCCGCCTGCCCATTTCACGCATTGCAAAAAGATCGCTCCACCGGCGTGGTGGGTTGGGAAGCGGAGAAGTGCATCGGATGCCGCTACTGCCAGGTGGCCTGCCCCTACGAGATACCGAAGTTCGAGTGGGAAGCGCTCAACGCGAAGATCGTGAAATGCGAATTCTGCAAGGAGCGCCTGGCGAAAGATCAGGAACCTGCCTGTACCACAGTGTGTCCCACCAAGGCCGTGATCTTCGGGCGTAGAGATGTGCTGTTGAAGCAGGCCAAAACGCGGATCTCCAGCACACCGGGCAAATATTTCGAAGATCGCGTCTACGGCGAGAAGGAAGCGGGCGGAACCCAGGTGCTCTACCTTTCGGCGGTTGGCTTCGACAAATTGGGACTGCCGTCGTTGCCGGCCGATGAACATCCCAGCCAATGGCTGAAGTGGTCCGAACGCGTGCAGAAGTACTTTCTGCTGCCGATCGGGATTTACGGCGTGATCGTCGGATTTCTGAAGCAGAACTTCCGCGAACACGAAGCCGAGATGGATGACGAACATAAGAAGACGGGATTGATACCGCAGCTATGAGCAACCACAATCAAAGCGATCTTGCCGTCGTACGCTGGCAGCGCGGCGTTCCAGTCTTCGGCGTGCCGATCCTCACCAGAAACTTCATTTTTCTCGCCGTGCTCTCCATCATCGGCTTTGTGCTGGTGCTGTACCGGCAGATCTTCGGATTAGGCGCGGCTACCGGTCTGAGCGACGGATATCCCTGGGGCATCTGGAAGACCTTCAACGTGATGACGCTGACGGCGCTTGGCTCGGGAAGCTTTCCCATCGGCATCGCGGCATGGATCTTCCACAAGCGCCGCCTGCATGCCGTCATGCGCACGACGCTGCTGATCAGCTTCCTGATTTATCTGATGGGCCTGATTGCCCTGGGCGTCGACGTGGCCCGGCCATGGAATGTTTGGAACCTCTTCTCACCCTGGCGCTGGAACACCATGTCGCCCATGTGGGAGGTGCTGTGGTGCATGCCGGTCTACTGCCTGATTCCATTGTTTCTGGAAAACACTCCCCCGATTCTGGAGCAGCTGTATTACTTCTTCCCCCCGATTCGCGGCCTGGTGGTGTGGACTATCCCGGTCATTCGCGTGACCTACCCCTACGTTGTGGCACTCGCGTATACGCTGCCCATGATGCACCAGTCGGCGCTGGGCGGGCTGATGCTGTTGACGGGCACGCAGGTCTTCCCGCTGTGGCAGACTCCGCTGCTGCCGTTGCTGTATGTGTGGGCGGCGGCGTTTATTGGTGTGGCGACGACCATTGGCGCAGTCATGCTGTGCTGTCTCGCTTGGAAGCGTCCGCTCGACCAATCGATTCTCGATGAACTCGTGCAATTGCTGGTCGCGCTGGCGATTCCCTGGGTAGCTGTGCGGCTGATCGACATCATCCTGCGCGGCAAGTTCATGCTGATGTTCAACTCGGGCTTCCGCAGCTTCTTGTTCTGGGACGAGATGCAACTCGTCCTCATCCCCGTGCTCTTTCTGCGATTGAAGAAGTTTCGCGAGAGCCACTATCACCTGTTCATCTGCTGCGTGCTGGTGGTTCTGGGCGGCATGGCGTACCGCTTCGATCCCACGACCTTCGCGTACCGGCCCTGGAGCCTGTCGTATTACACGCCGACGGTCATTGAAATTCTCATCTCCCTTGGGTCTATCTCGACCTGCATTATTTTGTTTTTGCTGGCGGTGAAGCGCCTGCCGATTCTGCCGGCGCCGGTGCAGCAGTGGTACGACCTGGAAGAGTATTACAAGCGCATTTATCCCTACGTACAAATGAGTGGCTATGGCGACAAGGATCAATATCGACCCAGTTACGCGGATTGAAGGTCATCTCCGCGTTGACGTTGAAGTGAATGCCGGCAGCGTGCAGAAGGCTTGGGCAAGCTGCACCATGTGGCGCGGCATTGAAAACATTTTGCTCGGCCGCGACCCTCGCGAAGCCTGGCTCTTCACCCAGCGCTTCTGCGGCGTGTGTACCACGGTGCATGCAATGGCCAGCGTTCGCGCCGTCGAAGACGCGCTGCGCCTGCCGATTCCGCCCAATGCGCAGTTCATTCGCAATCTGATTCTCATCAATCACGCGTTGCACGATCACATCGTGCATTTCTATCAGCTGTCGGCGCTGGATTGGGTCGACATTATGACGATTCCGCGCGCCAATCCCAAGGCCGCGTCGTCGCTCGCCGAGACGCTTTCGGCCTGGACCAACAACTCCGACAAGGAACTGGCCGCGGCGCAGGACAAGGTGAAGGGACTGGCTGCCAGCGGTCAGCTTGGCATGTTCGCCAGCGGCTACTGGGGACATCCGGCGATGCATCTTCCGCCGGAGGTGAACCTGCTCGCCTTCTCGCACTATTTGCAGGCGCTCGATTATCAGCGCAAGGCGTTGCAGGTGGTCGGCATCCTGGGCGGTAAGACGCCGCACATCCAGAACCTCGCCGTCGGCGGCGTAATGAACGCCATCAACCTGGACAGCCAGGGCACGCTGAACATGGACCGCCTGTACACCATCAAGTCGCTGATGGATGAAGTGATTCCGTTTGTACAGCAGGTCTACTTCACGGACGCCTGCGCCATCGCTGCGCTTTATCCGGAATGGATGTCCTACGGTGGAGGAGTACGCAATTACCTCGCGATTCCCGATCTGCCGCTGAATGCGCAAGCCTCGGCCTTCGATCTGCCCGGCGGCGTCATCATGGATGGCAATCTCTCCGGCGCGAAGACCTTCTACACTGCGGCCGACACGGAGTTCCGCCATGCCGTGACCGAAGACATGACCCATGCCTGGTACAAGGGCAACGAACCGCAGCACCCGTGGCAGGGCGAGACCCAGCCGCAGTACACCGACTTTGAAGACGAAGGAAAGTATTCCTGGGTGAAGGCGCCGCGTTACGACGGACATCCGATGCAGGTTGGGCCGCTGGCGCAAGTGTTGATCGGATACGCGCAGGGACATCCGCTGACCAGGAAGTGGACCGACCTGGCGCTGGCGAAGATTTCCGCGATCGGCAAACGGAAGGTGACGGTCAACGATCTGCAATCGACCATGGGCCGCCACGTGGCGCGCGCCATCCGTTGCGCCATGTTGACGGAACTGGCGGCGAAGCATTGGGACTACCTGGTGACGAACATCAGCAGCGGCGACACCGCAGTCTACAATGCGCCGAAGTTTCCCGATGGCGAAGTGGAAGGCGTGGGTACGCACGAAGCGCCGCGCGGCACGTTGTCCCACTGGGTGGTAGTTAAGAACGGCAAGCTTGCCAACTACCAGGCTGTGGTACCTACGACGTGGAACGCCAGCCCGCGCGATAACCGCGGACAGCCCGGGCCGTACGAGATGTCGCTGATCGGCAATCCCATCGCCGATCCCGAAAAGCCGCTCGAAGTTTTGCGCACGGTACACTCGTTCGATCCCTGCATGGCGTGCGCGTGTCATACGTTCGATCCGGAAGGGAAGCCCATCGCGACGGTGAAGGTGCTATGACCCCGCGAATTCTCATTGCCGGTGTAGGCAACGTTCTATTGCAGGACGACGGCTTCGGGCCGCATGCCATCGCGCGGCTGGAAGCGGAGTATGACCTTGGCGGCGAGGTGGAATTGATCGACATCGGCACGCCGGGGCTGGATTTCGTCGATTACCTTGTCGGCCGCGATGCGCTGATCATCCTTGACGCGGTGTCGTCGGGCGGCGAACCGGGAGACATCCTCACCTTCGATCGTCAGCAATTACGCGAATTTATGCCCAACATGCGGCTGAGCGCGCATCAGCCCTGTTTGCAGGAGACGCTGTTCGCGGCCGAGACTGCGGACGTGTGTCCGGCAGATGTGCTGCTGGTGGGAGTCGTTGGAGAAAGCTTCGAAGTGAGTACCGCGTTGAGCGTGGGGATCGAGCGGACAATGCCGATTGCGCTGGAGTTGATCGCGGAATTGTTGCGCCAGCGCGGCGTGCCGGCGCACAAGCGGTTGCAGCCGTCGCCGTGCAATCCGTGGTGGAGTCTCAGCGAGGTAAGCCAGCCAGCGTGATCTGCCCGGCTGAAGCCGGCTCGCGAAATCTGACAACCACGTTTAGACGCGAACCTCAAAGCTCACTCTACCTGCCACTGGCCACTAGCCACTGTCTTCTCACCTTCCATGCTGCCGCTTATAGATCTTCTCCACCGATTCCACCGTATCGATGTCCTTCGGCAGCTTGTCTTGGCGGACGCGCACGATGCGCGGGAAGCGCAGGGCATAGCCGCTGTCGTGACGATCGCTGCGCATGATGGCGTTGAACGCTACTTCCAGTACGATCTTCGGTTCGACTTCGCGCAGATGTCCGTGATCGACGGTGGTGTGGGCCAGCAGCCATTCGGTCAGTTCAGCAATCTCTTTGTCCGTCAGACCTGAGTAAGCCTTGCCGATGTTGACCAGTTCCTCGCCCTTGCGAACGGCAAACGTGTAGTCGCTGAGCACGTGAATGCGCTTGCCGTGTCCAAACTCGGCAGCGGTGATGACAACATCGAGCGTTGCCAATTCGCGCTTCAGCTTCAGCCACCAACGGCCGCGCCGACCCGGCATATAAAGCGATGCGAGGTCCTTAATCATCAGGCCCTCATTGCCACGCGCCATCGCCTTTTCGAAATAGCTTTCAAGTTGTTCGACCGAGTCGGCACGCATCGAAGGCGCGCGCAGTACCCATCCCGAAGCGGCCTGCTCCGCAATTTCCGGCTCGAACATCAGGTTGCCTTGCGAGTTGATGACAGGCCGTGGAGCGACGCGCTCAGCTCCGGCAAACACTCGGTCCAGAATCTGCGCGCGCTCACTGAGCGGTTTGTCGAGTGTCAATTCGCCGCCGGCAAAGATCGCGTCGAAGACGACATACGCGACGGGCACCTCGCCAATCAGCTTCTGGCTGACCTGCTTGCGGCCCAGCCGCTTCTGAATTTCGCCGAAAGGTAAGGCATGACCACCTTCTTCGTTATGACGCCAGGCAACAATCTCGCCGTCGAGAATCACTTCGTCGTTGAAGTCGCTCAGCGGTCCAACGAGTTCAGGGAACGATCCGGTTACCTCGTCGAGTGTGCGCGAGAATAGCCGCGCCTGGCCGGAACCGCAATGCGCCTGCGCGCGAATGCCGTCGTATTTGTCTTCAACCTGCGCATGCTCAAAATATTGAAACGCTTCCTCGGCGTCGGCCGCCGGCGAGGCCAGCATGAAGCCGATGGGATGAAACAGCCGCATGCGGGCTTCGCCCAGGCGGTGTTCGGCGGCCAGAAGAAGCGTTCCACCGATATCCCCGAGCAGCATGTTCACGCGCTGTACCGTTGCGGTGGGTTCCTCATAGGCCTTGGCAATCGCGTCTTCCACCAGGCTTTCCTTCAGCCCGATCCGCAACTCGCCGGTAATGATCTTCAGGATGTACTTGGCTTCGAGCGCGGTGGCGCGCTCCAGCAGCGCTTCCAGCACGGCAGCCTTGGCCGCCGCGGTCCGCGTCTCGGCGATGCGGTCGAAGGTCTCGCGCACCTGGCGCAGCGTGCTCGTCGAAGTCTTTGGTGCTTTGGCCAGCAGCACATCGTAAGCCGCCGCGCCCAGGTCGCCGCGCTGACGGTAGGCGGCGGTAAGCGACGCATCGCGCGCTCCGGTGATCTCGCCGACCAGTTTCCACAGCAGCGATCCGCCGATTTGCAATGTGCGTTCATCGAAGGCCGCAAAGGCGCGTCCGGAAAGAAAGACAGCCGAGATCGCGGCGTCTTTAAGTTCGCGCGCGCGAAAATATTCCGCCACCATCGCGACCTTCTCGGTCTTCCTGGTTGTGGCGGCAATGCGCTCGCACAATTCAGCTAACTGTTGCATAGGCGTGTTAACGAACTTGGATGCTGCCCGCTATCGATGAAGGACTACTACGTTCGACCTAAGCCATCATGGCTCAGTCAAATCATGTCAGCTTTGTAATGACGATTTCTAGCGATTTTGACCACAGAAAATGAATCCTCTGCGTTACGATGTCTTACCCAACTTGCCATCGCGTCAGGAGACGTTGGCCGTCACGGGTCTGGAACTCATGCTTCCAGAAAGGACGCCCTCGTTGCTCAACGCCTACACTCGCGGGACATCAGCCTGCACGCTACTGGTAACGTTCCTTGCACTCTCGGTTTCAGCCCAGCAGATTAAAGCAACGACCACCCAGCTGACGATTCCCGATGGCACTCCCATTGAGCTTCGCCTCGTAGAAAGCGTTTCCTCGAACCATGCCCGCAAGGGCGATCCCCTGAATTTTATCGTCGTTAAGGATGTAAACCTTGGCGGCTACACGCTAGTCCCAGCGGGAACGATCGCCCGCGGAACGATCACGGAGGTTAAGGGCAAACGATTTGTCGGCATTGGCGCCAGGATCTCGTTGCGGCTGGATTCAGTAGAGTTGGCCGACGGTGAGATCCTGAAGCTGCGGGCCAGTAAGGTGGTCAAAGGCGGCTCGCGCACCAATCTGATGGCGGGCGCAATGATTGCGACCTCAATTATCTTTTTGCCGGCCACGCCGATTTTCCTCCTTACCCGCGGACGGGAGAGCACGGTGGTGAAGACCACGGAGATTACCGCGCAAGTCGAAGGTCCGGCCTCGGTGCCGGTTGCCGGCTTGTCGCGCTCGACCACCACGAGTTCCGGTCTGGCAGAGATGATGGACTACCTGCCGCCGCGCGTCTTCAGCGGGGAAGGCCGTGAAGGCGACATGGTGAACCTGATCTTCGTAGCGCAGCAGAAAGAGTTGCAGGACGCTTTCCAGCGCGCCGGATGGGTACAGACCGACAAGTGGAATCCAATCTTCGTGTGGCACCTGATGCGGCACGGAACCAGCGATGCCCACGTCCCCATGGCGAGGTTCTACCTCTTCGGCCGAGTGCAGGATTATTCCTACGCCTTGCCCGACCCGCAGGCAATCGTCTCGCGCCGTCATCATCTGCGCATCTGGAAGACGAACTATACGCAGAATGGAACCCCCATCTGGGTCGGCTCGGCCACACACGATGTCGCCATTGAGATCGCGAGAAACGGACGATTCATCAATCACCGCATCGATCCCCAGGTGGATGAGGAGCGCGATTTCATCGGCGGCGATCTGACCGAAACCGCGTCCGTGAGCAGCCAGGAATATCTGCACGGCGTCACTCCGGTCTATGAAGCCAAGACCGCTTCGGGTGAGGCGTATCACTCAGACAGCAGGATCCTGTTGCTCGACCTGCAGACGATTGCGACGAACACAAACACGGCCGTTCAACCGGCAACGGTCGTTCGGGCTAACTCGTCTTCGGCTGCCCCTGACAATTCCTCCACTTCTCTGACCAATCATCGTTGACGCGCTTGCCAAGCCGCTAGTCCCGGCCGCCAAAGCCGTGTCATAGTACTTGTCTTTGCGGCCCCGCGTTCGGCCATCCTCAACCCAGAGACGAGCCCGATGGACAGAAGAACTCTTTTGAAGTATTTGGCTGCGACGCCGCTGCTGTCACGGCTTTCGCCGGAAGCGCTGGCCTTTGCCGAGACCGGCATCAAGAAATCTCGCGTGCGCTTCAACGATCCCGGCTGGCCAAACCCCGCCGCCTGGGACAAGCTGAACAAACAAGTTGGTGGACGCCTCATCCCGGTTCACTCTCCGCTCCCCGCGTATAAGACGGCCATCGAGAATCCGGGCTCGCTGAAAGGCCTTCTCGCGGACTTGCACAATCCTTTTTATCTCGGCGACCAGCCCGGCATTACCCAAACCTTCGGATGGGTGGATGCGTGGACCACTGCGCCCAGCATTTACGCGGTGGCGGCCGAAAGCGCGGAAGACATTGCCGCAGGTGTGAGTTTTGCCCGCGAACACAATCTGCGTCTCGTGGTCAAAGGCGGAGGCCACAGCTATCAAGGCACATCGTGCGCGCCGGACTCGCTGCTGATCTGGACCCGCCACATGAATGGCATCGAGATGTATCCGGCATTCGTTCCCCAGGGATGCGCGGGCAAGGTTGCAGCGCAACCCGCCGTCACGTTGGGCGCGGGCGCGATCTGGATCCATGCCTATGACGCAGTCACGACGAAGGCAGGACAATATGTTCAGGGCGGAGGATGCACCACCGTCGGCGTGGCTGGTTTGGTGCAAAGTGGCGGCTTCGGCAGTTTCTCCAAGCATTACGGTACGGCCGCCGCGGGCTTGCTGGAAGCGGAGGTCATCACTGCCGACGGCAAAATTCGGATTGCGAATGCCTGCACGAATCCCGATCTCTTCTGGGCATTGAAGGGCGGCGGAGGCGGCAGCTTCGGCGTCGTCAGCAAAGTGACGGTGCGCGTGAGGGAGCTCCCTGAATTTTTTGGCGCCGCCCACCTAGACATCAAGGCCGCATCCAGGGAGGCGTACCGGCGCCTGGTTCGCCAGTTTGTCGCGTTCTATCGCGAGCAGCTTTTCAACGATCACTGGGGCGAGCAGGCGCACATCCGAGCGGACAATGTACTCCAGATCAGGATGGCTCATCAGGGATTCACCACGCAGCAGGTCAAGACCATCTGGCAGCCTTTTCTAGATTGGGTGGCACGCTCGCCGAGCGAATACCGCCAACAGGTGGACCCGATTCTTGTGAGCCTTCCGGCGCGAGATTTGTGGAATGTTGACGTCATGCAGAAGCGCGCCCCGGGCGTCTTTACGCACGACCCTCGTCCCGGCGCCAGCGCCAACGATGTGTGGTGGACCGGAGACGGCGAACAGGCTGGCCAAGTGCTGTACGGTTACGAGTCGCAGTGGCTGCCAGCGTCTCTGTTGGAGAGCGGTTCTCAGGACGCATTGGCCGACGCATTGTTCGAGTGCTCTCGCCATTGGGACGTCGAGTTGCACTTCAACAAGGGCCTGGCCGGAGCTCCCGCCGAAGCCATCGCCGCCGCCCGCGACACAGCCACCAATCCCGCGGTCCTCGATGCCTTTGCGCTTGCCATTATCGCCGGAGGAACGAATCGTGCGATTCCTGGAGTTCCGGGGCATGAGCCGGATTACAACCGGGCCCGCGGTGATGCCGCGCAAATGCATGCTGCGATGAACGAGCTTCGCAAAGTCGCGCCCGCTCCCGGCTCCTACGTTTCTGAGAGCAACTTCTTCCAGCGCGAGTGGCAGCAGTCCTTCTGGGGTGCGAACTATCCACGATTGCAGGCGGTCAAAGCGAAATACGATCCCGCGGGCCTGTTCTTCGTGCATCACGGTGTCGGCAGCGAAGACTGGAGCGACGACGGTTTTGCGCGGGCGCAAAGCAACCTGATGGTGCAACCTGATGGTGCCCCAGGTTCGGCCCTCTTTCGGCCTAACCTGGGGTTTCCGGCTTAATTGCAGTTGCGTTCCCGGGCCGGGCAAGCGAAACTTGTTCGGCACACAAAACCCTCAGCGAGAGCAGCTCTGGCTGCATCCAAGCACCGCGGAGGAGAAATGACGAAACGATTCATCGCTGTCCTTGCCCTGCTGTCTGCGCTCGGCTTGAGCATGCCGGCGTCGATTGCCCACGCTCAGACCGTCGCAAGCCCGGACCAGAACAAGACCTATCATGACAAAGATAAGTGGCAGCTCAGGGATGGCTATGAGTACCGGGTATATCCGCTGCGCCCGACACAGTGGCCCGACGGAACCGCAACTGCGCCGGAAAATTGCCTGCTGACTCCCGCGCAGGCCAAAAAGTATCAGTGCAAGACCATCAGCTATGAGGGGCGCCCTTATTACTACTACACGGGCGAGCATGGCCGGGTGTACGCGCGCCAGGCCAGCAGTGCACGGTCTACAGCCAGCCGTCGGACAGCCACCACTAGGCTTGCGATCGTTTACGCGGTCACGACCACTCCGGTGCACGCCGTCTTGCTCAGACGGCGATAGCCGTGGCGCACGCTCGAGTCGAAATAGATGGCGTCGCCCGCCGCCAGCTGGTAGCCATCCGAGCCAATCGTTATCTCCAGCCTGCCGGAGATCAGGTAAAGCACTTCGATCCCGGGGTGCTGATGCTGGCGCACCTTTTCCGCCGGCACGCCTTCGAACTCGGCGTAAAACGCATTCACCTTGCGCTCGGTGGTTTTGAAGTCGAGACTCTCGAAGTGATAGGCCACCGGCCCTCCACCCGGGCTCTCAGGAAAACGTAGCCTCTCTTTCTTGCGCACGACTGACACGACATGCCGCTTGCGCTCGTCGGTGAAGAAATGTTCCAGTCCGACGCTGAACACCAGGGCGATGCGCAGCAAGGTCGGCAGCGTGGGAAAGAGTTTGCCGCGCTCCAGCTTCGACAGCATGGCGGGCGACAGTCCGGTGTGTTTGCCCAGTTCCACCAGCCCCATGCTCTTGCGTAACCGCAGGGTTCGAATCTTCTCGCCCACGCGATAGGGCTCAAGTCCGTCGACGATTGTCTGGTTCAACATCGCTGTTTTTCCTCTTGAGAAAAGCTGGAGCCGATTTTTGCCGGTGAGTTACAGGAACGACCATTACCTGGAGGCGTTGCTCTTCAGGAAAATTTATTTTCTCTATAGTTAAGCAAGCGGAACGAAAGCGCAAGCGGAAATTCACCATGGAAGGCTCTGGTTAAAGAGCGAAAAGGGAAATGACGATGAAAACTTTGGACGTACTTGCAATCGTGCTGTTAGTGGTCGGCGGCCTGAACTGGGGGCTGGTCGGCCTGGCTCATTTCGATTTGGTGGCGACCATCTTCGGCATGCACTTCGGACAGACTTCGGTGTTGAGCTCCACAGTCTACGCACTGGTTGGTCTGGCCGCGCTGTATCAGGCCGTCGCCTTCAAGTCGATGCAGGCGCGCTGGAGCGGCGTGCGGGCCACGGCTCGCTAACTCCGCCGGTGCACCGCGAGTTTCGTTGATTTGCGTCGGCCCCAGCCTTAGATGGCCGGCGCAGCGCCGCAGAGCAGCGCAGGCGGGAACACTTCCTCCGGGCCATCGGCGAAGGTTCCCGCAGCGCCTGACTCTGCGGCACGTTTTTTCCTGGTGGAATTCAGAGTACGCCTCGCTACGGCGATCTCCCGATTGACATTGAACTTCCGGCTGCTTACCCTAAGCTAGCGATACTGTGCGTCCAGCGCCGTCGAGGAACATCCAATCATCATGCGTTCATTGCTCCGTCACCTTCGGTTTCTGACTGCCCTCCAGCTCCTGCCTGCTCTTGAGAGCGGCGAGGAAACAACTTTGGTCGGCGGACAGGCCGTGCTCGAAGGCGTGATGATGCGCTCGCCGCACGCCTGGGGTATCTGCATTCGCCGGGCCGATGGCACCCTGGCGACGCACTCGGAGCCGCTGGAAAAAGCTTCGGACACGCATAAGTGGATGGCTTGGCCGTTCGTGCGCGGCATCATGACGCTGGGCAATGCTATGGCGCTGGGTTTCCGCGCGCTACGCTATTCGGCCAACGTGCAGCTCGGCGATCTGTCGCCCGACGAAGAGAAGAAGACCGAGGTCAGCGGCTGGGTGCTCGCCGTGAATGTCATTCTGTCGCTCGGATTTTTTGTCTTCATGTACAAGTTCGTGCCGCTGCTCGCGGCTACCAAGCTGAAGAACCATTACCCTGCCTTCGGCAACCAGATCCTCTTCAACGTAGTCGACGGCGTGATCCGCATCAGCCTGTTCCTGCTGTTCATCTGGGGCATCTCGCTGTGGCCCGACATCAAGCGCGTCTACCGCTATCATGGCGCCGAGCACAAGACGGTCTTCGCCTTCGAGAACAACGATCCGCTGACGATTAAGAACGCGCAGGCCTACACCACGTTCCATCCGCGTTGCGGCACCAGCTTCCTGATGACCGTGATGCTGATCGCCATGTTCATCTACATGCTGGTTCCGGCGGTGACGTTCTGGGGACGCTTTGCCTCGCGCATCGCGCTGCTGCCGGTGATCGCCGCGGTGTCGTATGAGCTAATTCGTTTCGCCGCGAAGAACGGCTCGTCGCTGTTCGCGGTGATGACCAAGCCCGGCCTATGGCTGCAGCGCATCACCACGCAACCTCCCGAGGACGACCAGGTGGAAACCGCCATCGCCGCGTTGAACGAAGCCATGGAGCTGGAAAAGCAGCATGGCGGCGAACTGGTGATTGCCTAGCGGGGCTCCCCGCGAAAAACTGTTGCTTCCAATTTGTTTTCAAATTGTCATCCTGAGCGGAGCGTCCGCTTCGTTTTTTCGATCCGCCGACTTTGCGGATCGGCGGACGCGTAGTCGAAGGACCTGCTGTTGCCCGCGGCGGAAGGAGCTGCAGATCGTCTCCACTCCGCTCCCGCCCTAGCCAAATGAGGGCTAGAACGGGGCACCCCCGCTCAGGATTACAGATCGCAAGAATGTTGCCGGAAATCGCTGTCGGGACAAAAATCATTGCGGCGTTGCGGGGCAGGTCCCCGATATGAATCGAGTCCCGCGAGCGGGACGGAAGAGCATAGCCCAGCACGTAGCCGTAGGCGGAGTGCTGGGTAACGTAGGTAAAAGCTTGAGTCCCGTAGGGACGGCACACGAGTAGCGGGAGTTCACTCCCGCACGATCGAACAGCGGATCCCTCGTCGCCCTGAAGGGCTCCTCGTGATGACAAGTCGTAAGGTCGGGAGGGCGCACCCGAAGGCGCGTCCCCTCAAAAGCGCATCGCTTTGAGGTACGTCCCTTCAAATCAGGTTTCATGAAACCGTTTTCCGTACAATAGGGTTGATCCCATGTTTGAACGCTTAGAACAAATCGAATCGAAATACGAAGAGCTGAACCAGGCTCTGGCTTCGCCGGACATCGTCTCCGACTCGCAGCGTTATCAGAAGACGGCCAAGGCACACAGCGAAATCGCGCCCGTGGTCGAGAAGTATCGCGAGTTCAAGGACCTGACGCGCGGCATCGAGGAGAGCAAAGCTCTCGCCGCCGACGAGACCGATCCCGAAATGCTTACCTATGCCGGCGAAGAGATGGCCAAGCTTGAAAAACGCCTGGCAGAGGTTGAGGAAGAGCTGAAGGTCCTGCTGCTGCCCAAAGATCCCAACGACGAGAAGAACGTCATCGTGGAAATCCGTGCCGGCACCGGCGGCGACGAAGCCACCCTGTTCGCAGCCGAAATCTTCCGCATGTACAACCGCTTCGCCGAGTCGCATCGCTGGAAGGTCGAAGTGCTGTCGAGCTCGGAGTCGAGTGTCGGCGGGCTGAAGGAAGTTATCGCCCTCATCGAAGGCCAGCGCGTGTACTCCAGCATGAAGTATGAGAGCGGCGTGCATCGCGTGCAGCGCGTGCCCGCGACCGAAACGCAGGGCCGCGTTCACACGTCGGCCGTTACTGTTGCGGTGCTGCCCGAAGCCGAAGACGTTGACATCAAAATCGAGGCCAAAGACATTCGCATCGACACGTTCTGCTCGTCGGGTCCGGGTGGCCAGTCGGTGAACACGACCTACTCGGCGGTGCGCATCACGCACCTGCCGACGAATACCGTGGTCAGTTGCCAGGACGAGAAGTCGCAGATCAAGAATCGCGAGAAGGGAATGCGCGTGCTGCGCGCCCGCCTCTACGAGATGGAGCAGCAGAAGCAGGCCGACGCGCTGGCCAAGGAACGCAAGGCACAGGTGGGTTCAGGCGACCGCAGCGAGAAGATTCGCACCTATAACTTTCCGCAGAACCGCGTGACCGATCATCGCATCGGCTTCACCGCGCACCAGTTGCCGGAGTTCATGGACGGCCGCATCCAGCCGATGATCGACGCGCTGATCACTCACTTCCAGTCGGAGAAGATGAAGGAGCAGTCGGAAGTGATGGCGTAAAGGGTGGAAGCTCTGGGCTTCAGCCCGGAGATTGAAGCCCAATTTTAGAGTTGTCATCCCGAGCGGAGCGAAGCGCAGTCGAGGGATCTGTGGTTCGCCCGCGGCGGAAGACTGATTCAGGTGCGTAACAGCAGGTCCCTCCACTCGGGCTGAAGCCCTCGGTCGGGATGACAACCAGTTAACGGGATGACAACCAGTTAACAGGTCCGGACGCCGAAGCTGAATCTACATACCCTCACCATGCAACTGAAACCAGCCCTGACATCGGCAATCGATCATCTGGAAGCTGCCGACGTGGGCTCGCCTCGGCTGAACGCCGAGGTGCTGTTGATGTTCGTTCTCGGTGTCAACCGCGCTTATCTCTACGCTCATCCGGAGCGCGAACTTACTCCCGAAGAAAACACGCGATACGACGGAGTGCTCGCGCAACGCGCTACCGGCATGCCGTCGCAATACATCACTGGGCATCAGGAATTCTGGGGGCTGGACTTGGTTGTCTCGCCGGCGGTGTTGATCCCGCGGCCCGAGACCGAGCACCTGGTGGAAACTGTGCTTGAGCTGGCGCGTGGGCTGTCTCATCGCAAGATCGTCGATGTGGGCACAGGCTCCGGCGCGATTGCTCTGGCGCTGGCACACGAGTTGAAGAGCGCGGAGGTGTACGCGGTTGATCTGTCGGCCGAGGCGCTGGAAGTAGCCCGCGCCAATGCAGTGCGATTGCGGCAGGATGGACGAGTGAAGTTTGCGCAGTGCGATGTGCTCAGACCGATTCAAAATCCAAGTGTCGTTCCGAGCGAGGACAGACCTAACCAAAATGAGGTTGTCATGCCGACCGAGGACTTCAGTCCGAGTGGAGGGACCCCTACCCAGGACGGGGTTGCGTTTCGCGACTTCGATTTCGTGGTCAGCAATCCTCCCTACGTTGGCTTTGACGAGGCGGACAAAGTCCAGAAATCCGTGCGCGACTTTGAGCCGCAGATGGCGGTCTTCGCCGGCGAGCGGGGACTCGACATCATTGGCCCACTGATCGAGCAAGCGCATCAGGCATTGAAGCCCGGTGGCTGGCTGGCGATGGAGATTGGCTACTCGATGCGCGACGCGGTGGTGAATTTGCTCGATCCCACGCTGTGGGAGGAAGTGCGGGTCGTACCGGATCTGCAGGGAATACCGAGAGTGGTAGCGGGCAAGAAGCGGTGAGCGTCGGCGGCTTCGTGGTCCCAACTCATAGGCGTCATCCTGAGCGCACGTGGCCCGAAGTTGGCCGCCGGAGTCGAAGGACCGTTATCGCCACAAGGATCTATCGTCCCTGAAGGGACTCGGTCCGATCGTCAGGCTGGGCAATGCAAGATTCGTTGTCCTAGACTATTTCGTCCAGTCCACGCACTTCAGTCCGCGAATCCGGGAAAACTCGGACGTATTATTGGTCACCATCATAAAGCCGTAACGAAGACACTGACCGCCGATCAGGGTGTCGTACGCGCCGATTCGCTTGCCTGACTGCTCAAGCTCGGCTCTGATTTCCCCCGACGTTCGAGCGTCTTCATCGTCGAACGGCACGACTTCGACATCTCCGGCGAGAAAACTGCGCAACTTCCAAGTGCCCTCTTCCGCGCGGGAGTCTTTGAACGTTCCATACCAGAGCTCGTGCAGCGCTACAGAGGAAATCAGCAAATGCGATCCGTTCCTTATTGCTTTCTCAGCATGAAGTCGCACAGAATCGGGTTTGCCGCGCAAAATGGCGACGCAAGCGTTCGTGTCCAGCATGTAGTTCATTCGAAGACCTTGCGCTTAGGAGCTTTTGACTGGTCGCGCCAGTTGCCTTCGAACGCGTCAGAGCCGGCATGACGGTCGATCTCAGCGAACCACTCCTTCACATCGGAGATGATCGGCTCCAGAAGCACCGTGTTACCCTCCTTACGGATTCGCACCCGGTCGCCTTTGAAGCGGAACTCTCGTGGCAGACGGACCGCCTGGCTGCTGCCATTGCTGAAAAGCTTGGCGATTTTGGTCATGTATAGCTCCAGTCCAAACGGGACTTAAATGATCATTATGAGTATATACTCATAATATAGACACCTAACGATTGCCTGATTTCTAATGCCTTCCATCCCCTCATTCGCGAAGATCAATCTTGGGCTGAAGATCGGCCCCGCACGCCCCGACGGCTTTCATGAGCTGCGCACGGTCTACCAGACGCTGGCGCTGCATGATGTCATTCGCGTCGACGTGCAGAGCGGCGAGGGAATTGAGATTCGCTGCAGCGATGCGCGCGTGCCGCTTGATGCCTCCAATACCTGCTGGAAGATCGCCGAGCGGGTGCTAGCGGGCGATTCAGCAGGGAAAAGTCATTGCGGGCGCAGGCGAACCGCAGGTCCCTCGACTCGCTTCGCTCCCTCGGGATGACAATTTCAAGGGGGGAGCCGCTCGGGATGACAATTACGTCGCTTCGCTCCCTGGGGATGGCAAAGAGACGGCGCAGCCCGGCGTTGACACGAATCTCTACGGCACTGCCCATGCTGCGCGGGTGCAGCATGAAATCCAAAGATCACCGGGCCGTCGAATCGTCATCGAGATCGAGAAGCGGCTGCCGGTGCAGGGCGGCATGGGCGCGGCGTCGTCGAATGGTGTCGCGTCCATGCTGGCGATGGAGCGCGCGCTCGGCATTCAGCTTGTCCCACAGGAGAGATTACGAATCGCCGCTGAAGTTGGTAGCGATCTGCCGCTGTTCCTGATTGGCGGAACGGTGCTGGGAGTCGGACGCGGGGAAGAGGTATTTCCGCTGCCCGATCTGCCGCCGTTGCATGTAGTTGTTGTCACTCCGCCCGTGGGCGTTTCGACCCCGCGGGCCTTCGCGCGCTGGGACGAGATGAACACGCTGGAAGGCGCATTGACCGGTGCTCCGGCCGCAGGTACAATTAACAAGTTCAGTCAGAGTGTGTTTGCCTGGCTGAGCACAGGTTTCCCGCAGACTAGTTCTGCATCCGGTGTTCCCGCACGAGGCGGGGACCGGGCCGAGACACCGCTTCTCGACCTCGTCCGAGCCGGGATCGAAAACGACTTCGAAAAAGTCGTCTTCCCTGAGTATCCCGATTTGCGTGAGGTAAAGGCATTGTTGCTGCGCGAAGGCGCGAGCTACGCCTCGTTGTCCGGTTCGGGTTCGACACTGTACGGGCTCTTTGAAACTCAAGATCAGGCGCTAGCCGCCGCCGGGCGCATGAGCGCCGCCGGACATGCCGCCGTCGCGACAAAGACGCTGACGCGGGAAGAGTATTGGAAGGCAGTGGGCAGGGAGCTTTGAGCTTTGAGCTTTGAGCTTAGCTGAGCTGAGTTTGAGCTTTGAGCTTTGAGCGGCTTGAGCTTTGAGCTTTGAGCTTTGCAACCCTGAAGCGCGTAGGAAGTTGTCATCGCTCTGGTCCCCTCGCGTGCGATGTTAGGAACCAAGTCCCGCGAAGCGGGACGAAAGAGCTTAGCCCAGCGCTTCAGCGCTGGGTTGGGTTACGCAGGAAGCTCTGAGTCCCTTCAGGGACGACAGGATTCACGGTGGAGAAAAGGCCCGCCCTAGCCAGAAGAAGGCTAGAACGGGGCACCCTCGGGATGGACGTCCGAAGCTAGTTGCTGATTGCTAGCCGCTAGCCGCTTCTACTGGGCGGTCGACTAATGGTAGGTCAAGTGCCTTTGGAGCACTTTGTCTAGGTTCGAATCCTAGCCGCCCAGCCAAAAGTCAGTTGTCAGGTTGCAACCCCGAATCAGGCGGGGAGTTTTGCAAGATCAGGGTAGAACCCGTCGTCCGGATCAGGTTAGAGATCGTTGTGCGCTTCGATCTCGACGGCGTCAAGTCCCACGAAGTGGGACGCACAGGTTAGCCCAGCGCTTCAGCGCGGGTCAGCGTTAGAGGGTAAATCGTAGGGACGGCACCCGCCCTACACCAAAAAACGGCGTAGAACGGGGCGTCCACTAAAACCGAATCAAGTTTGCAAGAGCTGACGGCCGATGGCCGACAGCGAACAACAACCCGGCGTACAACCAAACCAGGTGAAGCGGGGTATTAACACGATGGATGCAGCGACGAAAACAAGCGTAGTTCCTCCAGCGATAGCGCCGGCCGATGGTAGCGGCGCAAAACAGCCTCCGGTGGCCGAGCAGCGGCCCCTGAGCGAGAAGAAGCCGCAGCGGACGCGCCAGGACGACCGCTGGAAGATTTTTTCCGGCACAGCGAATGACGCGCTGGCGAAAGACATTTGCGATTTCCTGGAATTGCCGATTGGCAAAGCGTGTATCCGGCGCTTCTCCGACGGCGAAACGTATGTCCAGATCGAAGAGAACGTGCGCGGCGCCGATGTCTTCATGGTGCAGCCCACTTGCGATCCGGTGGACGTACACCTGATGCAGTTGCTGTTGCTGATCGATGCGTTGAAGCGCGCGTCGGCCCGTCGCATCACGGTGGTGATTCCGTACTTCGGTTATGCCCGGCAGGACCGCAAGGACAAGCCGCGCGTTCCGATTTCGTCCAAGCTGGTGGCGGATCTGTTGACCACCGCGGGCGCCGATCGCGCACTGGTTGTCGATCTGCACGCGCCGCAGATACAGGGCTTCTTCAACATCCCGGTGGACCACTTGTTTGCGTCGCCGGTGCTGGTAGGGCATTTCAAGGAACTGGACTTTCCGGATCTGACGGTGGTGTCTCCGGATGCAGGCGGCGTGGAGCGTGCGCGCTTCTTCGCCAAGAAAATGGATTCGGCGCTGGCCATTGTCGACAAGCGCCGGGTGGAAATGGATGTGACCGAGGTCATGCACGTCATCGGCGATGTGAAAGGCCGGACGTGTCTCATCCTCGACGACATCATCGACACTGCGGGCACGCTGGTAAAAACTGCTCAGGCATTGATGGAGGCAGGGGCGCGCGAAGTGCATGCCTGCGCTACGCATGCGGTGTTGTCGGGTGAAGCGATACAGAGAATTTCGAAATCGGCATTGGTCGATGTGGTAGTGACCAACACCATCCCGCTGACTGAGGCGGGGCGCAATGAGCCGAAGATCAAAGTGTTGTCGATCGCCGGCCTGATCGGACGCGCTATTCAGTCGATACATGAAGAGACTTCCGTCAGCAGACTGTTTTTGTAAAGGACAAGATTATGGCTACCGCAACAGCAGAAAAAAATGTAGAAGCCAAGCCGCGGCAAGGTGGCGGCAAGAATGACGCTCGCCGTCTGCGCCAGAGCGGCCTGATTCCGGCCGTGGTCTACGGCGCGGGGCAGGATTCGCAGGCCGTCGCCGTCGATCCCAAGCAGATCCGGCGCATCCTGAACTCGGAGCAGGGTCACAACTCCATCTTCGATCTCAGCCTCGACGGCAATACCGCCAAGGTGATGATCGTGGACTGGCAGTACGAGCCGATTAAGAGCGCGCTGCTGCATGTTGACCTGAAGCGCATCGCCATGGACAAGGTCCTGCGCGTGAGCGTGCCGATCACGGTGAAGGGCGAAGCCCCGGGCGTGAAGGTGCAGGGCGGCATCCTGGAGCAGGTTCTGCGCGAAGTGGAAATCGAATGCTTGCCGGCAGACATTCCGGGTCATATCGATGCTGATGTCAGCAACCTGAACTTTGGCGATTCGATTCGTGTCGCCGATCTGCCGCACGGTGGAAAGCTGAAGTTCATCACCGATGAAGATCAGACGGTGGCGCACGTCGTCGCAGTCAAGGAAGTGGTGGAAGCTGCTCCGGCGGAAGGTGTCGAGGTTGCCGCAACCACGGCCGAGCCCGAAGTCATCAAGAAGGGCAAGGCGGAAGAGGGCGAAGCTGCCGCTGGTGGCGACAAGGCCGAGAAGGCCGAGAAAAAGAAGTAAGGCTTGTGAAGCTGATCGTCGGGCTCGGCAATCCGGGCATCGAATACCAGTTCACACCGCACAACATGGGTTTCCTGGCGGTAGATCGTATCGCCGAGGAGTGCGGCGTTCGCGTGAACAATCGTCACTGCCGCGCGCAGACCGCGCGGACGCGCATCGCCGGACACGAAGTGGTGCTGGCCAAGCCGGAAACCTTCATGAACCTGAGCGGCGCTTCGGTGAGCGAGCTGGTACGCGAGTACGAAGCCAAGCCGGAAGAAGACTTGGTGCTGCTGTACGACGAGCTGGATCTGCCGTTTGGCAGCTTGCGGGTTCGCCCGCGGGGCCGCTCGGCGGGACACAACGGAGTGCAGTCGATCATCGGCGCGCTGGGTACGCAGGAGTTCACGCGCATCCGGCTGGGGATTGGGCCGGATCATCCGGTAGGCGACGGCGCGAGGTATGTGCTGTCGCAGTTCAAGAAGGCGCAGCTGGAAACGGTGAGCGGAGTGCTGGAGCAGGCGTCTGACGCTGTCAGAGTGATACTCGCGGACGGTGTGCAGGCTGCCATGAGCCGGTTTAATCGCAAGCCGGAAGAGCCGGAAGAAGAAGTGGCCAGCGGCTAGTTTGCGACCCGGATCAGTCCGCGAAGTTGCCGGTCGGTATCTACGTTTGGTGTAGCAGGATCAAGTCCCACGCAGTGGGACGGTAGAGCTTAGCCCAGCGCTTCAGCGCTGGGTAGGGTGAAATAGAGGACTGAGTCCCCAAGGGACGACAGCCCTGGGATGGATAGGGGTCCTTCAACTCCGGCGATCGAAAACAGATCGCCTCCGCTCAGGATGACAAGGTGAAATTAGGTGGTGCAAAATTGGCGCCACCTCGGCAGCGCGACACAAGTTTGGAGAACGGCATCGCCGAAAGCCGACGGCTGACGGCGGATGGCCAGGAGAAAACAATGCAACGTACTTACGAATTGATGTTCATCGTTCGGCCCGACATGCCGGAAGAGGATCAGGACAAACTGATCTCCAACCTGGAAACCCAGGTTACTGGCGCGGGCGGCACGGTGAAGAGTGTGGAACGCATGGGCAAGCGCCGGCTGGCCTACGTCGTCCGCAAATTTCAGGACGGCATTTACATGCTGATGACCCTGGAAGGCGAAGGCGGCGGCATGGTGAAGGAAGTGGAGCGTCGCCTGCGTGTGACCGAGCCGGTGATCAAGTTCATCACCGTGCGCGTGGACGAGGAGCAGAAGCGCCTGGCCAAGATTAAAGCCATTCGCGACACCAAGGTCCGCGGCAAGGGCACTCGCGCCGCTGCAGCCGAAGCTGCGGCAGCCGAGGCTGCTGCCAACGCACCGGCCCCGGAAGCAGTTGCGCCAGAGAGCGCTCCCGCCGAAGGCGCCGAGTCGACTCCGGTCAGCGCGTAACCGTTTTGAAGGGGTGCAGCTTTAGCTGCGCCGGCAGAGCGCATGTTCCATTGCTGGGCTTAGGCCCAGGTTCGGGTAGTGCGGACCTTCAGATCCGCGTAGCAGGCGCTCTAAAAATATGGGGCTTTAGCCCCTGTGAAAATTTTGGGCTCAGGCCCGAAGGAGAATCATGGCAGACGAACCAATCAGAACCAGCAGTGACGCCCCGGCGTCCCGCCCCGAAGGCGGTGGCAGTTCCGGACCTCGTGAAGGCGGTGGAGGTCCTCGCGGCCCGCGTCCCGGTGGACGCCCCGGTGGCGGTCCCGGTGGTCCTCGCGAAGGCGGACGGAAATTTTTCCGCCGCAAAAAGGTTTGCAAGTTCTGCGTCGAGAAGATCGACGGGATCAACTACAAGGACGTGCGTTTGTTGTCCGGCTTCGTGGCCGAGAGCGGCAAGATCGTTCCCCGGCGTTTGACCGGCGTGTGCACGCCACACCAGCGCCGCCTGACGGATGCGATCAAGCAGGCACGCAACATCGCGCTGCTGCCCTTCGGCGGACGGTAGAGCAGTTGTCGGTTGTCGGTTGTCGGTTTGGAACCGCGTGAGCATTTCTAGCCGACCGATGGGCGAGCCTACAGGGCGAAAGTGATTAGCCCAGGGCGGAGCCCTGGGTCATTGGCTCTAAAGGGCAGAGTCCCGTAGGGACGGCAGCCATAGGCGCAGCCCGCCCTAGCCCAACAACAGGGCTAGAACGGGGCACCCGGCACGCCGATCGGTCAGATATCGAGTCCCATAAAGTGGGACGGCATAGGGTAGCCCAGCGCTTCAGCGCTGGGTGGGAGTGCAAAAGATTCGAGTCCCTTCAGGGACGACACAGGCGACGAGGGCTTGAGCCCGAGTCGAGATGGAGTTTCGAAAAATGGAAGTCATTCTCAAAGAAGACGTAGATAAGCTCGGCTCCCGCGGCGACGTGGTGAAGGTGGCCGAAGGATATGGCCGCAACTTCCTGCTGCCGCGCAAGCTCGCCATTGAAGCGACTGCGGCCAACCGCGCCGTCATCGAGCAGATGAAGGCCGCCTCCGTGCGCCGCGTCGCCCGCGAGAAGGGCGATGCCGAAACGCTGGCCAAGCAGTTTGCCGGTGTCGAGCTCAGCTTCACGCGCAAGACCGGCGACCACGATCAGCTCTTCGGTTCGGTCACTTCGTCCGACATCGCGAAAGAGCTGGAAGGCAAGGGCATCAGCGTCGATCGCCGCAAGATCCAGTTGAACGAACCGCTGAAGACGGTGGGCGATCACCAGGTCTCGATCAAGCTGCACAAGGAAGTCAGCGTGCCGATCAAGGTGAAGATCCAGAGGGAAGGCGGCGCGGAAGAGGCGGCCGCTCCTGCTGCGACCGAAGAAGCCAGCGCCGAGGCGTAAAGGGCTGCTGGCGAATAGCGACTAGGGCGCGCCTGTTGCTCGGGCAAAGCGGTCCTTCAAATCCGTGCCATGGCATGTGCGGTTGCTCGTAGGGCAACGTCGCACGGGTAGTGCGGACCTTCAGGTCCGCGTTCCAGGCAGATTATAAGAATCAAGCCGGCTTCAGCCGGCGGCAGAAATTGCCGCTGGTCGACGCCGGCTTTTTCTTTCGAACTGAAGCCAGGCTCCACGCTCTGTCACCCCGAGTAAAGCCCACCTCAAAATTGTCATCCCGAGGGATCTGCGGTTTGCCTGCACAGGAAAAATCGTTCCTCAGCATGCGGACAGCAGGTCCCTCGACTACGGCGGCAACTGCGGCCGCCTCTGCTCGGGATGAAAATCCTGATAGGGACGTGTCCGACGCTGGCCTGAAGGGCCAGCTCTACCCGAGCCACGCGATGCGAATGTTGCCGGCGATGCCGGCATTACGCGAGCGATCGCGGCACTACAGAGTGGCGCGCGGAGCATCATCCGATCGCTGATTGCGTTTGGGCTCTCATCGGCCTTGCAGCGGCACGGCATACTGTGGCGCGATGGGCACGTCGTACTTCTGCTCCATAAACTTCTGGTATTCCTTCTTGAACTCCGCCGGCGGAATGCGCTTCAGGATCTTCCCGCTCGGCACTTCCACTTCGTATCCCATCGACTGGCAACTGATGCCGCCGAAGTTCGAGGTGCAGGGTACCTGCGCCAGTATCACCAGCGCCGACGAGTCTTTCGTCCAGGTAATCGCCGTCATGTTGTAGTCAGGGCTGGCTGCGATCTTGCGGCAGCCTACCGGGTCGGCGAACAGCGCCTGACAGGGCGGGAAGCTCTTCACCATGTCTTCGCCGATGAGGTGCGTTACCTCGATCGACCGCAGCTGCGGATCGTCCAGGAGATACACCTGCACGAAGCTGGGCGAGGTCATGCCTTCGCCGGCATCCACCAGGAACGCCTTTGAATCGGGCGCCCACAGCAGATCGTTGCGCGGACTGGTGAACACGTCGTGAATCTCGCGTGCCGGTTTGCCCGCCTCGGTGACGCGCAGGTATGCGCCGCCATCCTGGTAGAGAACTTCAACCGAGGTCGTCTTGTCGGGGGCAGCGACATGAACTGTTGGACAGCCCGACTGGCATTGTCCGGCGAATCCGGTAGCGTGTTTGATCCAGTTTGGCTTGCCGGCAAAGGCGGCCAAGGGCGTAAGCACCAGGAACAGGGCACATGTGCGCAGGCAGACTTTCACGGCTCCCCCATCTTTCGGATATTTGGCCCATCATAGCCCGCCAGTCAACGCGGACCAATAGGCAGCTGATTCCCGGGACGGGAAAAGCACTGTCAAGACCACGAACATGGTGTAAATCGTACTAAGCTGCACGTGCGTAATGAGATATAAATCATACAAAATGCGCCAAAAAGCCGTCTAAATGTGCTATACTGGATTTTAGGATTGAGGAAGGCGAGAGCTTCGTGCTCCCGCCTTTTTTTTCTTTGTGGCGGGACAATCAGCAAGTGGTCGGAGCGGCTACTCGAAGCCTAGCTCGCGCAATTCTTCGTCGGTGAGCGGGTCCAAGGCGTCTGGAGCAGACCAAATCTGGCCCTTGAACGTGTCCGGCATGCGCTTTGTGGGATTGATCGCGATGAGCTTAGCCACCGGCTCCTTGCCGCGGGTGATGATCACTTCCTGCCCGGCTTCCGCCTCTTTGAGCAGCTTCGACAGGTTAGTTTTGGCCTGATGGACGGTGTAGCTCATTCAGGAAAGAGTACTTAGCTAAGGAAATGCAGTCAAGTCTCTGGCGCCTGGCATTTGGCAGCCAGCACTTAGCTAAGGCGCTCACCACGGAGAACACGGAGCGCAGGGAGAGCTTATTTTCCAGGCTTTCGTCCGTGCTCTCCGTGTCCTCCGTGGTGAAAGAGGTTCTGTTCGTCGGCGAATCCAGATGCAAGACTGCTAACTGCCGCTGTTCGGAACCGACGTCCCGGTTCCCGCGTAAGTAGAAGTGGGAGCTATAATCGCTCACGGTTTCCTGCCGCGCTCGTCTATGTAGTTGCAGACACAAGAATTGGTTTGTAATTGCAAAGGTTAGGTAGAAACCAGCATGCCGGCCGAAGCGGTAGCAGTTCCCCTCACGGTTGGCCCGGGACTTGCAGCCCAACCCGCGAGTAAGCAACGCGGTGCGGGAACCCCGGTACTCCGTACTCCTGAAGCGTGGCAGGAGACGGCGTCCGCAGTACCCTCCGAGCGAGGGAATGTAGTGGGGCAGGCCCGAAGCCGAATGAATGACACGGAGCTGATCCGGGAAGCACAGCGCGGGAATCGCGCCGCGTTCGAGGATCTCGTACGACAGTACGACAATGCCGTGCTGCGCCTGGCTTACCACCTGACACGCAATGAGCAGGACGCGCAGGACATTTACCAGGAAGCATTCCTCAAGGCATACCGGAACATCAACAACTTCCGTTTTGAGTGCTCGTTCTACACCTGGATTTACCGCATCGTGACCAACCTGTGTCTCGACTTGCTGCGCAAGCGGCAAGTGCGCAAAGAGGACTCGGCGATTGCGACCGACTCTGAAGGTGGCACCTACGACCTGATGGACTCGGTGGCTGACGATCGCGCGGGAGCGAGTCCGGAGAAGGACCTGATGCGCCGCGAACTGGGAGGGCGCATTGCGAAAGCGCTGACCAAGCTGACACCGCGGGAGCGCATGGTCTTCGAGATGAAGCACTACCAGGGACTGAAGCTGCGCACCATCGGCGAGATTTTGAATACGACGGAAGAGACGGCGAAGAACACGCTGTTCCGGGGCACGCAAAAGCTGCGTGCGGCATTGAAGGATATGCGGTAGATCCCGCCCTACGCCAAGAGGGCGTAGAACGGGGCACCCACGATGGCAAGCTGAGCAGGTACGAGGTTTTATGAATTGCGATTGGGTACAAGAAAACATTTGTCTGTACCTGTACAACGAGTTGGCCGACGACGCGCGGCATGAAGTGGAGCAGCACATCCAGCGCTGCACCGATTGCGCAGGCGAATTGGCGGCTCAGCGGGAATTCCAGGCACAGATGAGTGTGTTGCCGGTGCAAGAGCCTTCGGCAAGCTTTCTGGCTGCCGCTCGTATGCGGCTGCAGGAATCGCTGGAGACAGCGGAGCAGAACCGCTCGTGGTATCACCGCCTGACGTTTGACCCGGCCGCGTGGTTGCGTCAGGTGCGATTCTCGCCGGCGCTGGCAGCGGTCATCCTGATGGTCGGCTTCGGCTCGGGCCTGGGCACAATGTACAGCGCCCTGGCGGGCAAGGCGCCGCATCCGGCCGCTACAGGTGGCACAGTCCAGTCCTCCATCGGCGGCATTACCTCTATCGACCGCAAGCCCAATTCCGATCAGGTTCAGATTCACTACCAGCGCATTGTCCCCGAATCCATGGAAGGCACCGTCAGCGATCCCAAGATCCAGGGCATGCTGGCCTTCGCCGCCAAGAGCAATTACAACAATTCGGGTGTGCGTCTGGACTCAGTCGATATGCTGGCCGGCAAGGCAGACGATCCGCAGGTGCGCGAGGCTCTGACCTATGCGCTGCGCTATGACAGCAATCCCGGCGTGCGGTTGAAGACCCTCGACGGTCTCAGCAAGTATGTGAAGCAGGATATTCGGGTTCGCAATGCAGTGCTCGACGCGCTGTTGAACGACAGCAACCTGGGTGTGCGCAGCGGTGCATTGCAGGCGCTCGATCCGGTGCGCGCCGACAGCAGTGTTCGCATGGCGTTGCAGCAGTTGGCGAAGGAAGATCCCAGCGAGTACATTCGCACCGAGTCGCAGCGTGAGCTGGCCTCGATGCCGAATATCGACTAACGCAAAGGAACTGATTCTCAGGAATGGGCGAGCGTACGCAGAAAGAAGGCCACAATCAGAGAGCCATCGGCAGAGACGGAGAACAGCATCCTAAAAAACTCCTCTCTCGGCCTCTGTGCCTTGGTCGTGCTCTTCAGCGTCGCTATCCCGGTAGTCGGCCCAGCAGTCACGTATTTATCGCGACGGCAATTCCTGGGTGGAAGAGATTACGGGCGCGCTTCCGGTTGCGCGTGAATTGCATGTGCTGACGGACATTGGTTCGGTCGACGTGCAGGGCAATGTCGCACGCGAGTCCTACACGATTCGCAAGCGCTCTTACGCTCCGACGGAGGAACTGGCGCGCCAACAGTTTGACAGGATGAGGATCTCCGCCGGCAAGTCCGGTGAGAGCGATACGATTCAGGGCAAGCTGTCCACTAAGAACCTGCCGCGTTTTGGCGCGGAGTTCATCGTTCAGGTGCCACGTGATCTGACGCTAGTGAAGGTTGACACGCGTGGAGGGTCGCTCGGGTTCAGCTCGATTGCGGCGACCATCGTGGCTTCGACCGGTGCGGGCCTGATCAAGCTCAATGATTTGGCAGGCCCGGTAAAGATTGTCAGCGGAGGCGGCAACATTGAAGGCGGCAATCTGGGAAACGATTTCAGCGTAACCAGCGGAGCGGCGGATGTGCGAGTTGCTAACGTTGGCGGCCAAACGCAAGTCAATCTAGGAGGCGGCCGCGTTTATATCGGCACCACGCATGCTTCGACGATCCAGACTGGTGCGGGCAGTATTCAGGTCCAGAAGTGCATGGGCGATCTGCACGTGACCAGCGGCGGTGGCAACTTGTTGCTGGGAGATGTGGAAGGTTCGGTGCAGGCGCAGACACAAGGCGGCAGCGTACGCTTGCAGAGCGCGACCGGTCCGGTGCGAGTGACGACTGGCGGCGGAAGCGTCGAGCTGTTCAACCTTGGCCGTGGAGCGCAGGTGGAGACGGGCGCCGGTCCCATCATGGTGGAATTTATGGGCAACCACAGCGTCACCGATTCGTTTCTGCATACCGCGTCGGGTGACGTGAAAGTGTGTTTCGCCGCGACTCAGGGCATGAGCGTTCATGCGCAGTCCGACATGGCCGCGGGGCAGGGCGTCGTGACGGACTTTCCTGGACTCAACGTTACCTGGCAGGGCGGCAGACTTCAGTCCGCGATCGGTGTGGGTGGAAGGCGCGATCAACGGCGGCGGTCCCACGTTGCGTATTCGTACGACGATCGGCCAGATCGCTTTGCGTCGTTGCCAGTAGCGCATTGGTTCGGGCAGTGCTGGCTTGGAGATGTTCCGGGCTTTGAAAGGGTACGGCTTTTACAGATTGTGTCACTCGACGGTGAGCAGCCTTGAAAAGGCACGGCTTTAGCCGTGCCGTTCTAAGTCTTTTATTGTGGTCTCGGCGAGGCGGACTTCAGTCCGACGAGCAGTTCGGGTGGAGCTGGCCTTCAGGCCAGCGTCAGGACGGTTCGGGTAGTGCTGGCCTTCAGGCCAGCATCAAAGCGCTTTGTATGTTGCTCACAAGTCGGCTTCAGCCGACGGCAGGCTTTGTGTCAGGGCAAGGTTTTTATTGATCAAGCCGGCTTTAGCCGGCGACAGCTTCTCAGGGTTAGCACTATGCGTAATCGCAACAAATCGTTTCTCGCTGTATTCGCCGCAGTCACCATGCTCTCAGCCATGGCGTTTGCCTGGCCGGAAGCGCACTCTGGGGCTTACCTGGGAGTCCAGGTGACCGCCGTAACTTCCGAGCGCGCTGCCGCATTGAAGTTGCAGGCGTCCACCGGCGCAATCATCGCCTATGTCGATCAGGACGGCCCTGCTTGCCACGCCGGCTTGGTGGAAAACGACGTGGTGCTTGCCTTCGACGGCGCCAAGGTTGATGGCCCGCAGCAATTGCAGAACATGATTCACGTCACGCCTCCGCAGAAGACGGTTACGCTCACCATCATGCGCAGCGGCCAGCGCAAAGACGTGAAGGTCACCCTCGGCAGCTGGAACGTGATGTCGCATGTGCGTGCCTTCAGCTCCGGTCCAACAATCTGGCGTCTCCCGCTCCGCCGCGTGCTTACGCTCCGGACATGGAAGTCCCGTCGTTCACGCTGCTCTCCGAGCGCCATGGTTTAGTGGTGGAAAGTCTCAGCCCGCAGCTATCCGATTTCTTCGGCGTCGCCGCCGGTCGCGGCGTGCTGGTGCGCTCGGTCGAAGGTGGCAGTCCCGCTGCCGTTGCCGGTATCAAGGCCGGCGACGTCATCCTGAGGGTGAACAATCAGGACGTGCACGACATGTCCGACTGGCAGCGCGGTATGCATTCGCAGGGCAAGGTGTGGGTCCTGATCTGGCGCGACAAGAAAGAGCAGAACTTCATGATGAGTGTTCCCGGCCCGGCGACACCTCGCGGCTTTTGCCTGGGGACATGCTGAACTTCGACACCAACGCGCAAGTGCCTACGCGATGCAGATGGCGCAGATGCAGCCGCGGATCGAGGCGCCAGCAAGCGACGATGACCGCACAGCTCGAACCCACCGACAAAGAGATGGAGGAAATGCGGCGCGATATCGAGAAGTCGATGAAGGCCGAGCAGGAAGAAATGAAGAAGATGTCGCGCGAGCTGGCGAAGTCGTCCAAGCTGTCGCGAGAAAGACATGCAGCAGATGCGCGCCGAGATCCAGCGCTCCATGCCCAGCCAGAAAGACTAGGCGAGATCAGCGGCAGGCGCGCAGTCGATGCCCAGCCAGCAGGAATCGATCGGATGAACAGCAGATCCAGGCGTCGATGCCGACGCAGGAAGAGTTCGACACCATGAAAGCAGGCATGCCCAGTCAGCAGGACATTGAAGCCATGCGTCACCAGATCGAAAGCTCCATGCAGAACTTCACCCCGCAGATGCAGCAGGAGATGGAGCAGCTCAAAAAGCAGATGGAGCAGCAGAAGCTGGACCTGCAGCAGATGATGCAGGACTTCCAGCACCAGGAATTCTAGAACCCGTTGCTGATCGAGCGATCTAGAAAGGGCACCCGGTCAGCAGTCCAGCGTCATCCTGAGCGCAGGCGGCCGCTGTTGCCGCTCGAGTCGAAGGACCCCTATCTCAGCCTGAACCGTCCCGCCGGCTTGCAAGAGGTCTGATCCGGGAGCGTTCCTTAGCCCGCTGGCAAGCATCAACGATCAGACCTCCGTAGCGGCGAAACCCGCGCAACCGCCGATCAACCAACTCAACTACGCCGTAAAGGGCCACACAGATCCAGAAGTCTACAATCCATCCAAGGTCCAGTCGCCCCGGATGGTGCTGGCCCGCAGCCGGCAAATGCGGCTCCAACACAAAAAAATAAAGAAGGTTCCCAACCACCACGGCAATGGTCTGTTTAATCAGTCGTCGCCACACGCACTATGTTGGACACCGGAGACCAGCATGTTTGATGCCATCAAAAAGCCACATCTTCGCGATTCGCTCTTGCCGCTATTCCGCTGATCCTCTGCGCATATCTGGCGAAACGCGAACGGCGAACAGCGTGCTGATTTACCATCACTCTGTGCTCGAGCTCTCCACCAACGTCCAGTACGTCAAAGGCATCGGCCCACGGTTTGCCGAGATCCTGCTGGAAAAAGGCCTCAGCACGGTCGAAGACCTGCTCTACTACTTGCCGTTTCGCTACGAAGATCGCCTGAATCCGCGCGGCATCGGCGAGCTCCGTCCGGGCGAGATGGCCAGCGTCATCGCCGAAGTGCGCACCTTCGGCCTCTTTCGCACCCGCCGCATGCCGATCTTTGAAATGACCGTCGGCCAGGGTCGCGACACGCTGAAGTGCATCTGGTTCAACGGCAACGTATCTGCAGGACAAGTTTCGCGCCGGCATGCTGGTCGCGCTGTACGGCAAGGTCGAAGCCGGTGACCGCAACCGGCATCGCTTCCAGATCCTGCAGCCGCAATTCGAAATCCTGCACGACCCTTCAAGCGGAGGGGGAAGCGGCGATGACGAAGACAAGAAGTGGCAGTCGCTGGAGGTGGGCCGCATCGTTCCTATCTACGAGGCCGCCGGCAACGGGCGTCTGACCACGCGCTGGTTTCGCCGCGTCATCCACGGCATGCTGGAGAATCTTCAGCCCGACATTTCCGATGCCATTCCCGCATCAGTTCGCGGCCGCATGCAGCTCATCGACCGGCGCGTCTCGTTCTGGCAGGCGCACTGGCCCGAGGTCGGCGAGAGCCTGATGAACCTTCAGGCAGCGCGCACGCCGGCGCACATCCGCCTGATCTTCGAAGAGCTGTTCTTCCTGGAACTCGGCCTGGAATTGAAGCGCCGCAAGATGCGCGCGCAGACCGGCATTGGCTTCGCGATCAATGATGGAGTGCGCGCCGCTATCAAGCGCATCCTGCCGTTTCATCCCACGGCTGCGCAGAAGCGCGTGCTGAAAGAGATTGCCGCCGACATGGCTGAGCCAGCGCCGATGCGGCGTCTGCTGCAAGGCGATGTCGGATCGGGCAAGACGATCGTCGCGTTCGAAGCCGCCGTCATCGCCATCGAGAACGGCTATCAGGTCGCGCTGATGGCGCCGACGGAAATTCTGGCGACGCAGCATTATCTTTCGGCGCGCAAGATTCTGGAGGCCGCCGGCTATCGCATCGTGCTGCTGACCGGATCGCAGGAAGCCGGCCGCAAGAAGCAGGTGCGCCACCACATCGCGCAGGGCAATGCGCAGCTCGTGATCGGCACGCACGCGCTGATCCAGGAGACGGTGGAGTTCGACAAGCTCGGGCTGGTCATCGTCGATGAGCAGCATCGCTTCGGCGTGATGCAGCGCTTCAAGCTGATGAAGAAAACGGACGAGGCCGAACCCGATGTGCTGGTCATGACCGCGACACCGATCCCGCGCACGCTGGCGCTGACGATTTACGGCGATCTCGACACCAGCGTGCTGGATGAGCTGCCGCCGGGCCGCACGCCGATCACGACGCGTTGTGTCGGCGACGACCGCGCCGATGAAGTCTGGCAGTTCGTGAAGAAGCAGGTCGCCGCCGGACATCAGGCGTACGTCGTCTATCCCGTGATCGAAGAGGGTGCGATGGAAGGCGAACTCAAGGCAGCGATCAAGATGCACGATCAGCTGCGCAGCCGCGAGTTCTCCAGCCTGCGCGTCGGCCTGCTGCACGGCCGCATGAGCGCCGACGAGAAAGACGCGACCATGGCCGACTTCAAGCGCGGCGAAATTCACGTGCTGGTTTCGACCACGGTGATCGAAGTTGGCGTCGATGTGCCGAACGCGAATGTCATGGTCATCGAACATGCGGAGCGCTTTGGCCTGTCGCAGATGCATCAACTGCGCGGCCGCATCGGACGCGGCGCGGCCAAGTCGTATTGCGTCCTGATGACCGGCGGCAAGGTCTCGATCGAAGCTCAGCAGCGATTGGACGCGATGGTGCGCACGCAGAACGGCTTCGAGATTGCCGAACTCGACTTGCAGCAGCGCGGCCCGGGCGAGTTCTTCGGCACCCGACAGGCGGGCATGCCGAACTTCCGAGTGGCGAATCTGCTGCGCGATCGCGATCTGCTGGAGGCGGCGCGAAAGGAAGCCCGCTACGTTCTGGCCGGCCCGAACGCCGATCTCAGCAAAGCCGAAATCGATCGCGCTGTCGCTCATCTGCGAAGTCACTGGAACCGGAGATATGGGCTGGTCGAGGTGGGATGAAGTTCTCGAATTAGGTCCAAGCTTAAGTTGTTATCCCGCCGAGGACATTAGTCCGAAGGGAGGGACCTGCTGTTCGTCACCCCGCATCCAAGATTGAAGGAGGCACTCATGCTTGATCCTAAAGAAATCCTGACTTCGCTAGCCGACCGCTTCGCCACAACCGGTAAAGTGCAAAACGTCTTCGGCGAGCCCATCGAGGCGTATGGCAAGATCATCATTCCTGTCGCGAGCGTGAAATACGGATTGGGCGCTGGCGGCGGCGGAGAGAACAAGACAGGCTCAGAGGACGCGGTTGGCGGCTCGGGCGGTGGCGGTGGAGTTAAAGTCACGCCGATCGGCGTCGTCGAAGTGACGGACGGCGGGACGCGTTTCATCCGCTTCTTCGATCCGAAGATGGCAGCGCGACTGGTAGCGGGAGGAGTCGTCCTTGGCCTGCTATTACGACGGGCGTTGCGGTGGCGGAAATAGACCCGGTCAGAGTTAAGATGCCGTCGATCTCCCCTCACGAGGCGTCATGCTGAGCGCAGCACCCGCCGCCCTTGCGGGTGCGGAGTCGAAGGACCCCTATGGGACGAGGACTGATCGCGGCGACTTGCAACGTGCGACTACACAGCGCACACTAATCCAACCGTGACCACCAAACCCGAACTTTTCCGTCAGCTTCCCTCGATTGACGAGCTGCTGCGAGTGCCTGCCCTGCAGCAGATGACGGCTCGCTTCGGTCACACCGCGACGGTTGAGGCATCGCGAAAATTCATTGACAGCCTGCGCGAAAGAATTTCCGACGGCTCGCTCAACGAGGGTGATCTGGCAGCAGCGATCGCTCAAGGTGCACTGACCGTCGAGCAGCGCCTCAGCGAATCTATGGGCTTCTCCTTGCGCGCGGTGATCAACGCCACCGGCGTCATCCTGCATACCAACCTGGGCCGAGCGCCGCTGGCCGATGCAGCGCTGCAGCGCGTGGCCGAGGTGTCGCGAGGTTACTCGAATCTCGAGTTCGATCTGGCCACCGGCGAACGCGGCAAGCGCGACGTTCACGTCAGTCGCTTACTTGCGAAACTGTTGAACTGTGGCGAGCGCGAGATTGCGACCATCGTGGTCAACAATAATGCCGCGGCGGTGCTGCTGACGCTGAATGCGCTTGCCGAAGGCGGCGAGGTGATTGTCTCGCGCGGCGAACTGGTCGAGATCGGTGGTTCCTTTCGCATCCCCGACGTAATGGCGAAGTCGGGCGCGATATTGCGCGAAGTCGGCACTACCAATCGCACGCGCATCTCGGACTACGAAAACGCGATCAGCGACAAGACGAAGCTGCTGCTGCGGGTGCATCGCTCCAACTTCCAGATTGTCGGATTCACCGAGCAGCCGTCCTTACAGGAACTGGCCGAGCTTGGCCGCAAGCACAAGCTGGCAGTAATGGAAGATCTCGGCAGCGGTGAGCTTTTCGATCTGCATAACGTCGGCGTACAGGGCGAGCCGATGATCGTCGATAGCCTGCGCGCGGGCGTCAATGTGGTTACCTATAGCGGCGATAAACTGCTGGGTGGTCCACAAGCCGGACTCATCAGCGGAGACCGGGAACTGGTGGGGAAGATCCGCGGCAACCCGTTGTTTCGCGCCTTGCGCATCGACAAAATGTTTTATGCGGCGCTGGAGGCGACGCTGCTGGCGTATCTGCGCGAGGACTATGACAGCATTCCTACGCTGTGCATGATGCGCATCAGTGAAGAAGACCTGCAGCATCGCGCCGAGCACATCGTGCGGAAGCTCCACATCAACTCGCCCAACATTGAAGTCGAGGTGGTTGAGTCGCGCTCGGTGCTGGGCGGGGGATCCGCGCCGGGAACGACGTTGCCGTCGCGAGCGGTAGCGGTGAAAATCTCCGGGCTTTCGGCAGACAGCATCCTCGCGTCATTGCGTCAACAGGAAACACCGATTGTCGCCCGCGTCGAGGACGATCGCGTGTTGCTGGATTTGCGAACGGTTGCGCCGGAGCAGGATGAGGAGATTATTGCGGCGCTTGAGCGTATTGCCGAGGGCGGGAAAGCAGATCCCTCGTCGGTCTGAAGACCTCCTCGTGATGACAAGTTCATCTCACATGGATTTCATATCACAGTTGAAGTTCTGCCGTTTCCTGCTAAGTGCTAATTGCTAAAGGCTAAGAGCTTCTTGTCCACCCTCTACACCATCGGTCACTCCACGCGGACGTTCGACGAACTCATCGCCGCGCTGAAGGGACACGGCGTCACCACGCTGGTCGATATCCGTGCCTTTCCCATGTCGCGTCGCATGCCGCATTTCAATCGCGAATCGCTGGAAACGGAGTTGCCGAAGCGCGGCATCGGTTACCTCTGGATGAAAGAGCTAGGTGGCCATCGCAAGAAGATTCTGCAGGATTCTCCCAACACCGGGCTGCGCAACGATTCGTTCCGCAATTACGCTGACTACATGCTGACACCGGAGTTTGCGGCAGCGATCGCACGGCTGCTTGAAATCGCCGATGAAAATCCCACTGCCTACATGTGCGCCGAGCGGGTGTATTTCCAGTGTCACCGCATGCTGGTCAGCGACTACCTAACGGCTCACGGCCACACTGTGCTGCACATCGATGACGAAAAGCGCGCGCCGCGGCCGCACAAGTTGATGGCTGAGGCGAATCTGGTCGACGGTAAGCTGCTGTATAACGCGCAGGAACTGTTTTAGCTATCGGCTGTCGGCCGAAGCGAAAGAAGTGATCGACCCAATGGTGAAGTCTTGCGAACCGAGTTGTTTGCAAATCTGAGTTCTCGCTGAAAGCCGACGACCGATAGCCGATGGCCATTTTTGCTACCATCATGTATCCATGGCAAAACAGGCAGTCTTCCGCGAGCGCAACAAGCGCTACTATCGCGTCCTACATACTCCGATATGGATTTGGGTCTTCTGGGTACTTCCCGGATGGCCACTGACCTATGACCTCTATACGCACGGGCCAGACCGCCGGCACTGGATCTGGCTGGCCATCATCCTTGCATTTGTAGCGTGGCGCGGGCTGGCCGGGCGTCTGCCGGGATGCGAGCCGCGGCCGTACATCACGCATTACGGGGTGCATCAGCCGAACCTGTGGTATCGCGTGATCTGCTACACGGCGGCGTGGGTCGACATCATCGTCCCCTACGCGCTCAACCTGATCGGACTGATCATTGCGTCTATCAATGGACGCTGGCTGCTCAAAGATCTCTACCACTACGGCTACTATCCGCTGGCGCTGGCAGTGGTGCTGGCAACGGTGATCGACTGGACGCCGCGCGCTAAGCGCGACACCTTCGGCGAAGGCGCCGAGCGTGCCTGGTTCTACGTTGCGATCTGGACGGTCGTGCCGACGCAGGTCATCAACTGGGGAGCATGGCGCTTCGGCAAGTTCATGGACCTGGCGCCGCTGCCACTGGCGCGAGTGCGGCTGATTGTATGTTTACTATCGACCGCGTTCTTCTTCCTGCTCGGCTATTCGCAGAGGCTGCCGCGAACGACGCGACATTACGAGGGAGTGGCGGCTGCGGGAGTGTAGAAATTAAAAATCGTAGCTTAAAGGGATGCGGGTGATAGTTATCAAATGCCTGATTTCGACAGCTGTCGTTTTTTTGCGGCGTCAAACGGAAAACCTTGACTCCCGCTGGCTGGTCCCCCGGACTGTTATTCTCCCTTGACATGCATCGACGAGCGCCACAAAATGACCGCGTCTCTTCGACCTTGGCACTACCGCTGAGCTGATAATTCACTCTTCGTGCTCCGAACTCCTGGACCTGGACGAACTAGACATGTCGTTTCTCGCTCCCGTTAAGCGCAGGTTCTCCGTTGTGACCATCGCGCCGATGCTGGCTGTTGGGACCTGGATGATGTCTATGCCGGTAGTCGCACAGACGTTCCATGTGCTTTACACGTTTCATGGTCCCGACGGCGCGGAGCCCGTCGCCGGCGTCAGCATGGATGGCGCTGGTCGCCTTTACGGCGCCACGTACTATGGGGGTTCCGGCGGAAATCAAAGCTCGTGCGGAAATGATGGCTGCGGCATGATCTTCCAGCTCGTCCGACATGGCTCAGGATGGATTCTGAATCCGCTGCAGCAGTTCACCGGGGGCGACGATGGAAAGTGGCCCCTCGGGAAAGTGCTGTTTGGCCCAGCTGGACTGCTTTATGGCACCGCGGCCGCGGGCGGTGTGAGGAACGGGCAGTATTTCAACGGCTGTGGCGCCGACTTCACCTTGCAGCCTCCGGCCAGGGCGTGTCACACCGCACTTTGTCCCTGGACAGAACGCGTCATTCACGAGTTCCAATGCGGTGAGGGCGCTCAGCCATCCGGAGACTTGGCGTTTGACCAGACGGGCAACGTCTACGGCACGACGTTTTCAGGCGGCAGCAACTTCTGTGTGAGTGAGGGCTGCGGCACGGTATATCAATTGACGCCCGCCCAAGGCGGGTGGACGCAGTCCACGCTTTACCAGTTCAGCAGCCATACAGATACCGGGTACTTTCCCAACAGCGGCGTGATCCTCGACCACAGCGGCGACTTATTCGGAACTACGGGGGAGGCCGGCGCAGTCTTCGAACTGACGCCCTCCGGAGGAGGTTGGACAGAGACGACCCTGCCGCCAATACCAAACAGTAATTACATCGCTGGAGTGGTTCAAGATCAGGCCGGTAATCTGTACGGTGGAAATATCAGCACCGTCTTGAATCCACCCAGCACCCTCTTCGAGTACTCTCCCAATGGGAGCGGCTGGACACTGACGACACTCTATGACTTCCCCCAGTTCACCTCCCTCAATGGCACGATGACTCTCGATGCCCAGGGCAATCTCTATGGAGTTACGTCGGTCGGCGTGGCCGGCGAAGTCTTCAAGCTCACGCACTCGCAAAGCGGCTGGACCTACACCACACTGTACTCTTTCACTGGGGGCGCCGATGGCGGCCACCCCTCCGGACAAGTAACCCTCGACTCCAATGGAAACATCTACGGGACGACCTTGTTCGGAGGCGACCTTAATTCATGCCAGCACACGGGTTGTGGTGTCGTCTGGGAGATCACGCCCTAACTGGCGATAAATCGCCCCTTCTCACAACCAATTCACAGTGCGTGGGCTGGACTCTCCGGTTGGCAGGAACCGAGTCCGAATCCACGCTTGCGTCGGGCGTGCCTTTTTGAGGGCATTGAGTCCCGGCAGGGACGGCATGTGTCGCCGCCTAAATCCGGCTCAAGCAAATTTAGATCGCGTACCCAGGATTCCGCTTCGCTCCATCCTGGGCTATCCTGACGCCGCCCGCTTGCGGGCTCGACCGCTTCCCGTTCTCCATCGATGCGTGGCATACATCGTCTGTGAGTGATCACTGTTAATAGATCCATTCCACAACTAAATCGCAGGATTGTCCGGCAAATGAAAAAGGCGGCCGAAGCCGCCCCTTCCGAACTCTAAGCTCGAACTACAGAACTTGTACGTTCTCTGCCTGCCAGCCCTTCGGCCCTTTGACTACGCTGAACGAGACCGCCTGACCTTCCTGCAAGCTGCGGAAGCCGTTGGTCTGAATCGCAGAATAGTGAACAAATACGTCCTCGCCATTCTGGCGGCTGATGAAGCCGTAGCCCTTCGCGTCATTGAACCACTTAACTGTTCCTTGTTCCATGGTGATGCATGTTCCTTCGATATTGGTGTAGCTGCAATTCGATCGGGATGTGATGCAGGCAGGGATTGCTGCTAAAGGCAGGAACTGCTGCGTACAACGTCGATCAATCGAGCAGGGCCATCATAGCAGTCGAGCTCTGAAAGCCCAAGCAATTTCGATACGCTCGCGCGCTGGAATGCTAGAAGCGTTTTTATTTCTAATGAGATAGCAGAGCGCTTCTCGCTGTTCGCTCTTCGCATTTCGCCAGATCCACCGACTACCAGCCGGTCCGAAATACCTATGAATGCGGGTTATTTCGTCCGACCGCGATAAGCTAGATCGACTACACGGCTTCGGCCCTCAGATGATAAAAGTGGATTGACGAAGAGCGAAAGGCGAACAGCGAAGAGCGACCAATGATTGTAGGCACTGGCATCGATATTGCAGAAGTAGACCGGATCGCCAACTCCATCGCGCGCTTCGGACGTCGCTTTGTGGAGCGCATCTTCACCACTGAAGAAATCCGCTACTGCGAGTCGAAGGCCAACAAGGCAGAGCGCTACGCCGGACGCTTCGCCGCCAAGGAAGCCGCGATGAAGGCCATCGGCACCGGTTGGAATCACGGAGTCACCTGGCGCGACGTGGAAGTGCGACGCGCGCCGGGAAGCCGGCCAACCATGGAGTTTCACAACAAGGCGGGCGAATTCTTCCGCAAACTAGGTGCGGCTCGCGCTCACTTGTCCATCACACACACTAAAGATTCCGCGATGGCGCAGGTGATTCTGGAATCGGAGTAGACACAGCGGCCGCCATCGGCAAAGAGAAGGCATGGAGAGCCGATGACTTGCTCGCCATGCCTCATCAATCTGCACAATTTATTCGGCTAGGATTTCGCTGCTCGTTCCAGTTCCGCTATGTCGAGCTTCTTCATGCTCATCATTGCCTGCATCGCTTTGGGATGCTTGACGAGATCGACGAAATGCGCGGGCGTTACTTGCCAGGACAACCCGAACTTGTCTTTCAGCCAGCCGCACTGGACCTCGCTGCCGCCGCCCGAGGTGAGCTTCGACCAGTAGTAATCGATCTCCGCCTGGTCTTCACACAGCACCATCAACGAAATTGCTTCAGTGAACTTGAAAGTCGGTCCACCATTCATGGCGATGAATCTCTGGCCGTCGAGCTCGAAGGCGATGGTCAAGGGCTTGCCCTTCGGTCCCACCTTCTCGTCTGGAGAGCGGAGCTCGTCGAGACGGCGGGAATTCTTGAAGATGCCGAGATAGAAGTCGACCGCCTCTTCAGCATTGTCGTCGAACCATAAGAATGGCGAGATGCGAGGAGAATTTTTTAGAGCGCTCATAACAACCCCCTGAGTGAGTTTTAAAATATCGTTCCGGCGCGAACCTTGAGCACGCGACCGCTTGCAGATTGTAAATAGTAATGACGGTCTACACGGGCCATCGATTTAAATAAGAGATGAACTGCGATACACGGGGTTGGATGGGTTGACTGAGTATGCAGGGGGAGTTGATCACCTTTTTCGCGTGGCGATAAGGGGACTCATTCGTAGTAATCTCAATTCTTCATGATTGACAGCACCGACTCCCCTGCCGCCACTACCACGGCTGCTCACCGCACGTCCGCCAGCGCATTGCTCGCCGTCGCACTCATGAGCTTTACCGCATTGCTGCTGGAGCTTGGACTGACGCGGCTCTTCTCGGTCGTGTTGTTCTATCACTTCGCTTTTCTAGCGATTTCGGTGGCGCTGCTCGGCTTGGGTGCAGGTGCGGTTTTCGCGTGTCTGCGGCGCGAGTGGCTGGAGCGATGGACGGTCAGCCAACTGGGAGCTGTCCTGTGCTCTCTTAATGCAGTCTTGATCTTCGTAGTGCTGGAGGTTGTGCTCCACACCTCGGTTTCGTTGCACCTGGACTGGCCGAATTTCGGGCGTCTCACTCTTCTTTATCTGGTTGCCGCGTTGCCATTCTTTGTAACCGGCCTTCTGTTCTCGGTGGTGTTCGCCCGCAATTCCACTCACGTCACGCAGCTATACGGCGCGGACTTGCTCGGCGGTTCACTGGCTTGCCTGGCGCTGGTGCCATTGCTGAATTTGATCGGCGGACCGAACACAATCCTCTTCGCGAGTATCGTCACCGCGCTGGCGGCCGTGGCTTGGGCCGCGCCGGGACGCCGGTCGATCCCTGCATGCCTTGCGGTGGCGTTGCTGGCGCTGATTGCGGCGAACTTCAACAATCGCGTGATCGACATTGTCTATGCGAAGGGGATGAAGCGGGCCGCGCCGGTCTTTGCCCGTTGGAATGCTCTCTCGCGTGTCGAGGTCGATAACCAGGGAAGCGCCAAGGTCATCGTGATCGACGCCGACGCAAACACCTTCCTGATGAACACCGATCCGCATCACTGGCGCGAAGATTATCGCCTGAACTCCATGGCTGCGGCGCCCTCGATGGCGAACGTGCTGCGTCCGCATGGCGACTTCGCGATCATCGGACCGGGAGGCGGTGTCGATGTGTTGCGCGCGGTTGCGAATGGCAGTCCGAACGTTACCGGCATCGAAATCAATCCCATCATCGCCAACGACATCATGCGCGATCGCTTTGCCGATTACGCATTCCACCTCTATCAGATTCCCGAGGTGCACATGCATGTCAGCGATGGCCGTTCGTTTATCCGCAATAGTCACGATCAATATGACGTGGTGCAGATGACGCTGGTGGATACGTGGGCGTCGACTGCCGCGGGCGCTTTCGCGCTCAGTGAGAACAACTTGTACACGGTCGAGGCCTTTCGCGAGTACTTCGAGCACCTGAAGTCCGACGGCATGATCGCGATCACGCGCTGGGAATTTTCCAAGCCGCGCGAAGCTCTGCGGGTTGTCGCGCAAGCCATGGAGGCGCTCCGGCGAGATCGGCGTTACGGATAGCTCGCAAAATTTTATCGTCGTGAGCGATGGCCCGCTGGATAGCGATGGACGTCCGGTGCTGGTACTGGCTAAGAAGTCGGCATTCACGCTGGAAGAGCAGCGCGCGGTGCTCGACCACATCGACGGCAAAGACGGCAAGGGCGCTAACCTGAACCTGCACGTCCTCTATATGCCGGTGACGGGGGACCAGCTTGGCATGGCGCATCCGGCATTTGCCAAGCTGATTCTTGGCCAGGACCCGCAGAGCTTCTCCGCGTCCTACAAGTACAACATCACACCGGTCACCGACAATGCCCCGTTCTTTTTCTTCACTCTGAAACCGGGACAGGTGTTCGGCGGCTCTGAATCCGGCGGCATCGACTGGAAGGTGAATCTGGGGATCGCGATTCTGGGGATCGTGCTGATCGTGTCGGTGACGGCGGTGCTGTTATTCCTGGTGCTTCCGCTGGCCCTGGCGCCCTGGACGCGTTCGGGAGGCAGCCTGCGCGTGTTGTACTTTGTCGCCATCGGACTCGGCTACATCATGGTCGAGATCGCTTTCATCCAGCGTTTCGTGCTCTTTCTCGGATACCCGACCTACGCGTTGACGGTGGTTGTGTTTCTTATGCTGCTTTCGAGCGGCGCCGGCAGCCTGGTTTCGCGCAAGTGGTTTACCGAGCCAACCCGGGTTGTGTTGGCGTTGTCGTTCATCGTGGTCGCTTTGCTGGTTTACGTTTTCGCGCTACCGCTGGTGCTGGAGGCGATGATCGGTCTATCTTTCGCAGCCAAGCTGGCGATGAGCGGAGCGCTTCTAATACCGTTGGGATTCGCCATGGGAATGCCGTTTCCCAGCGGGCTGCGCGCGATCTCTAGGAGCGGATCCGACGCGAAACATGGAGCGGTGGAGTGGGCGTGGGCGATGAATGCTGCCTCGAGTGTGCTGGGATCGGTGCTGGCCATCGTCATCGCGATCCAGTTCGGACTGACGGTGACGCTGGCGTGCGGCGCCGTAGCCTACGTTGTCGCGATGTTGTTGCTGCCAACATTTGAAAAAGCGTCGGCTAGCAACTAGCGGCTGGCGGCGAGCAACCAATTAGCGACCGCAAAGCGCGGTCTGATACGACGGTCGCGCCGATCGACATCCGGGCGTCAAACCATTCTCGCCAGGAACAGGCTCACCCAATCGAGGCTTCCCGCTAGCGACATACTGTTGAGAATCTCAACAATTTGCGGCGTTGGATACGGAAACGTATTTCGAGGGGCAGTTCCTCGGATTTTTTTTAAAAACGTACGACCGGCGTTTCGAGCAGTATTTTCGCGACTTCGGAGCACTCCGGCGATCTGCCTTTTCACGCCACGCAAATTTTTTCTGAGTGCAGCCGTCCGGCAGTTGCCCCAAATGCAATTTCGGTTGTTATAATCACTCGTTTGGGTGACGCTTGTCACAGCAGGATGTGCTTACGTCACCGCAACCGCACGCACTGGGTCCCGATTGGGTAGTCCGGCACCCGAACCCGCAGAGTGGAAAACTTCACGTAAATGGCCCAGATCTTCCATCGTAGTGCGAATACAATTGCGCGGGCTTCCATCATCGCTGTCGTGGTGGTGGTCTCCGTTGTGCTGTGGGCGGCTTTGGAAATGCAGCGATCGCCCTATGCGACGTATCAGGACGTTGCCCAGGCCCAGCCGGTTCCGTTCAGCCACCAGCATCACGTAGCCGGTGACGGGATCGACTGCCGCTATTGCCACACCTCGGTTGAAAACTCCAGCTTTGCCGGCATTCCGCCCACCAAGACCTGCATGAACTGTCACTCGCAGATCTGGACGAATGCTCCCCTGCTGGAGCCGGTTCGCGAGAGTTACCGCACCGGCAAATCGCTGGAGTGGACGCGGGTGAACTATCTGCCGGACTACGTTTATTTCAATCACAGCATTCACGTAGCTAAAGGCGTGGGATGCGCCAGCTGTCATGGCCCGGTCGACAAGATGCCGCTCACGTATGAGGCCAACTCGCTGCGCATGGAGTGGTGCCTGAACTGCCATCGCGCGCCGGAGAAGTTCCTGCGGCCGCGCGAAGAGGTGTTCAACATGAAGTACGAGCAGCCCGATAGCGATCACACCGTTCCTCTGGACGGTGTCGTTTATACCGACCAGCTCGCATTGGGCAATGCTCTTAAGCACAAGTACAACATTCGTACCGTGCAGGACATTACGAGTTGCAACACCTGTCATCGCTAGTGGCGTTGAATTCTGTCGATGGGCAGGCAGTAAGAACAGCGCGTTTTATCAGGGTGTTTCCAGCCGGGCAGAGCTTGCGGTCATCGATCAGTTGCTGACCTGCGAGCGCTGGAATGAGTGGACCGGCAGAGGAACAAGGAACCGACGAGAAGATGGAAAACGAGACTCACAAGAAATCCGAGGCGGTGTGTCCCAGCAAGATGGAGCTCGCCGAGGTGCAAGATAAGCTGGCGCGCGCCGGGAAGGGTCCGCAATACTGGCGGAGCCTGGAAGAGTTGGCGCAGAACGATGCGTTCATCGAGATGTTGCACCGCGAGTTTCCGCGGCAGGCCTCGTACTTGCCTGAAGGTACTTCGCGCCGCGACTTCCTGAAGTTGATGGGCGCCTCGATGGCGCTGGCCGGCTTGTCGGCTTGCGTCAAGCAGCCGCTGGAGCCCATCGTTCCTTACGTTCGCCAGCCCAATGAAATTGTGCTGGGAAATCCGCTGTTTTTTGCCAGCGCGATGCCATTCGGCGCCTACGGACTTCCGGCGCTGGTGGAGAGTCACGAAGGACGTCCCACCAAGATTGAAGGTAATCCCGATCACCCTGCCGGCTTGGGCGCCAGCGATGTCTTCATGCAGGCGTCAATCCTGGATATGTACGATCCGGACCGGGCGCAGATTGTCACCTACGAAGGCGAAATCCGTAGTTGGAGCGACTACCTGGTCGCGCTTGCCGCCGCATTAAATACCCAGAGGGGCATCAAGGGTGAGGGCTTGCGGATTCTGAGCGCTCCTACGAGCTCGCCGACCATGGCTTCCCTGATGGACCAGGTACAGTCGGCATTCCCTGCTGCGAAGTGGATTCAGTGGGAGCCGGTCAATCGCGATAACGTTCGCGCCGGTTCGATGCTGGCATTCGGACAATACGTAGAGACGCGCTACAACCTGGAGAAGGCTGACGTGATTCTGTCGCTCGACGGCGACTTCCTCTCCAGCGGCTTTCCCGGATTTCTGTATTACGCGCGACAGTTCGCAATGCGTCGCAGCCCCGACCTGAAAGACAAGATGTCTCGCTTCTACTCGGTGCAGAGCACGCCGACGAACACCAGTGGAAAGGCCGATCATCATCAGCCGGTGCGCGCCTCGGAGATCGAAACAGTGGCGCGAGCCATAGCAGCAGGCGTGGGCGCGGGCAGCGGTGGAGCTGCCAGCAATCTGGATCCGAAAACGCAAAAGTTTGTAGCCGCCGTGGTGAAAGATCTTCAGGCGCACAAGGGCGCGGTAGTCGTTATCCCCGGCGACAACCAGCCCCCCGCGGTGCACGCTCTGGCGCATGCCATCAACGGCGCACTGGGAGCGAGCGGCAACACGGTCATCTACACCGAACCGGTACAGGTGAAGCCGCAAGATCAGGCCGCCGGCTTGAAGGAATTAGTTGGCGACATGAACGCCGGCAAGGTCGACATCCTGCTGGTGATGGGCAGCAACCCGGTGTACGACGCTCCGGTGGACTTCGGTTTTGCCGATGCGATGAACAAAGTGCCGCTCCGCGTGCAGCACGACCTTTACGTGAATGAGACGGGCGCGAATTGCCACTGGCACATCAATGCCACGCACTACCTGGAGATGTGGGGCGATGTTCGTGCCTTTGATGGGACGGTTTCCCTCGTCCAGCCGCTCATTGCGCCGCTCTACAGCGGCAAGAGCGAATACGAATTCATCAATGCGCTGATCAGCTCTTCGGACGATACGGGCTACGACGTCGTTCGGGGATACTGGCAAGGCCAGATCAAGGGCGACTTCGATACGACCTGGCGTAAGTCGCTCAATGACGGCTTTATCGCCAACACGGCGCTGCCTGCGAAGTCTGTGAGTGCCAAGGGCGGCAGTATTGCAGCACCTGCCGGGGCGGGCTCCGGAGCAATGGAAGTCATGTTCCGTCGCGATCCGCTGATTTACGACGGCAGCCGGGCGAACAATGCCTGGTTACAGGAAACGCCTAAACCGATCACGAATCTGTGCTGGGACAATGCAGTCCTTATCAGCCCTGGCCAAGCGAAGAAGTCAGGCCTGGTCACTGGCGACATCGTCGAGATCGAAGTCAACGGCCGCAAGGTGAATGGTCCGATCTGGCCGCAGCCCGGACATCCGGACGGCGCGATTACCGTTTTCCTGGGTTACGGTCGCGAGCATGCCGGCAAAGTCGGAACCGCAGTAGGCTTCAGCGCTTACAAAGTGCGTACCAGTGACGCGCCCTGGTTTGCCGCCGGCAACATAAAGAAGGTCGGCGACGGTTTCGGATTCGCACACCCGCAGGGTTTCCAGTACATCGACTATTCCGACCTGCCGAAGGGTACCGAGCCGCTGTCGAATCGCCACATTATTCGCAAGGCCACGCTCGAGGATTTCATCAAGAATCCCGATTTCGCGCACGAAGGCATCGAGACGCCGCCGCCGGAGATGACCCTCTACACCAACTATCAGTACACGGAGTTGAAGTGGGGTATGGCCATCGACATGAACTCCTGTGTCGGCTGCAAGACCTGCATCGTGGCTTGCCAGGCGGAAAACAACATTCCGGTGGTGGGCAAAGAAGAGACCATGCGCGGCCGCCAGATGCAATGGCTTCGTGTGGATGTGTACTACGAGGGCGGCACCGAGAATCCGACGATGTACTACCAGCCGGTTCCGTGCCAACAGTGCGAGAACGCGCCCTGCGAAGTGGTTTGCCCGGTCGGCGCCACGGTGCACAGCACCGAAGGCCTGAACGACATGGTGTACAACCGCTGCGTCGGCACGCGCTACTGCTCGAATAATTGTCCTTATAAGGTGCGCCGCTTCAACTTCCTGCTGTTCCAGGATTTCACCACGCCGCAGTACAAAATGATGCGCAATCCGGAAGTCAGCGTGCGCAGCCGCGGTGTCATGGAAAAGTGCACCTACTGCGTGCAGCGCATCACCAAGGGCCGCATCACCGCCGAGCGCGAGAATCGCAAAGTGATCGACGGCGAAGTACTCACAGCGTGCCAGCAGGCATGTCCGGCCGGCGCGATTGTTTTCGGCGATCTCAATGATCCTGAGAGCAAGGTGTCGAAGCTGAAAGCGCAGAAACGCAATTATCAGTTGTTAGAAGATTTGAACACGCGACCACGCACCACCTACATGGCGGCGGTGCTGAACCCCAACCCGGAACTTGAAGAGTCGGAGCCCAGTTAGCGATGCGGCAGGGACCAGAAGAAAAAACGATTCTGCAGGACGTACCCTGGCCGGACGAACCACCGGTAATGCAGCCGGGGCAGACGTTCGGCAGTGTAACCGATACCATCGCCGATGCCGTCTTGACGCGGCCCATTGGCTTGGGCTGGTTGTTTGGCCTGCTGGTTGGCATGACCTTGCTGGGCGTGCTGATGGCGGCGGTTACTTACCTGTTTCTGATTGGCGTCGGCATCTGGGGCATCGAGATTCCCGTGGCCTGGGGCTTCGCCATCATCAATTTCGTGTGGTGGATCGGTATTGGTCACGCCGGAACGCTGATCTCCGCAATTCTTTTGCTGTTGAAGCAGACGTGGCGCAATTCGATTAACCGCTTCGCCGAAGCCATGACGCTGTTCGCCGTGGCCTGCGCCGGCATGTTCCCGCTGTTGCACATGGGCCGTCCCTGGCTGGCGTACTGGATGTTCCCCTATCCCAGCAGCATGGGCGTGTGGCCGCAGTTCCGCAGTCCGCTGGTGTGGGACGTCTTCGCGGTCTCGACGTACGCGACTATCTCCGCGGTGTTCTGGTATGTGGGCTTGGTGCCTGACTTCGCCACCATGCGCGAAAAGGCGACTCACCCAATCGCCAGGAAGCTTTACGGCCTGCTGGGCATGGGCTGGCGCGGTTCAGCGCGGCACTGGAAGAATTACGAAGCTCTGTACATCCTGCTGGCGGGAATTGCGACGCCGCTGGTGCTGTCTGTGCATACCGTCGTCAGCTTCGATTTCGCGGTCGCTATCATGCCTGGGTGGCATACGACGATCTTCCCGCCCTACTTCGTGGCGGGTGCAATTTATTCCGGCTTCGCCATGGTGCTGGTGCTGGCCATCCCGATTCGCAAGTATTACCACTTGGAATCGATGATCACCATGCGGCACCTGCAGAACTCGGCCAAGATCATGCTGGCGACCGGTCTGATTGTGGCGTATGGATATGCGTTTGAGGCTTTCATCGCCTTCTACAGCGGCTCAACCTATGAGCGCTTCATGATGCAGAACCGTTGGTTCGGCCAGTATTCGTTCTTTTACTGGTGCTTGATCCTGTTCAACATCCTGATCCCGCAGGTGCTGTGGTTCCCCAAGGTCCGCGCCCGGACAGCCTGGCTGTTCCTGATATCGCTGGTGATTCTGGTCGGTATGTGGCTGGAGCGTTTCGTCATCATCGTCACCAGTTTGTCGCGCGATTACCTGCCCTCGTCCTGGGGCCACTACACCCCCACCCGGTGGGATTACGCGGTGTTCTTTGGAACGATCGGCTTGTTCACCACGGCCATGTTTATTTTCATCCGCATCATGCCTTCGATTTCGATCTTTGAAATGCGGACGCTGCTTCCGGAAGCGGAGGTGAAGGCAAAGTGAGCCACGCACAACTTTCACCGCCCATCTACGGCCTGCTGGCGGAATTCGAAACTCCGACTGATCTGGTGAACGCAACCAAGGCTGCGTATTCGGCGGGTTATCGCAAGATGGATGCTTATAGCCCGTTTCCCATCGAAGAAGCCAGCGAAGCCGTCGGCTTTCACAAGAGCCGCGTGCCGTTGATCGTGCTACTCGGCGGCCTGCTGGGTGGGGCGTCGGGTTATGGATTGCAGTATTGGATCAACTGCATCTCGTATCCATTGAATATCGGCGGCAAGCCTTATCAGTCCTGGCCTGCGTTTATTGTTCCAACTTTCGAGCTGACGATCTTATTTGCCGGATTGTGCGGAGTCTTTGGGATGTTCGCATTGAATGGCTTGCCGATGCCGCATCACCCGCTGTTCAACGTCGATCGTTTTTCCATGGTGACGCGCGACAAGTTCTTTCTGTGTGTGGAAGCGGCCGATCCCAAGTTCGATATGGAGAACACAGAACGTTTCATGCGCAGCTTGGATCCGGTGTCGATCTCGGAGGTGCCGCATTAATCGGCTAGAGCAAATCCAGAACCCGGCACCGGCGGCGGTCGATTCGCTGAAGAGCAGCGCTTCGCTGGTCAAGCCAGTCACGTACCTGCTGCTGGCGTCGTCGTTGCTGCTGCTGGTTGGCTGTCGTGCAGACATGCAGAATCAGCCTTACCAGCGTCCCCTGGTGCAGAGCGACTTTTACGCTGACCATCGTTCGGCGCGTCCCATCGTTACCGGGACGGTGGCCCGTGGACACCTTGACGCTGACACCTATTTTTATACCGGCAAGATCGGCAGCAATGATGGCGACTATTTGCCTTTTGCCGCCACTCCGGAAGTTCTGGCGCGCGGCCAGCAGCGCTTCAATATTTACTGCGCGCCCTGCCACGGCGAAGCCGGCGATGGCAACGGCATGATCGTGCAGCGCGGATTCAAGCATCCGCCGTCGTATCATATCGAACGCTTGCGTAAAGCGCCGATCGGCTACTTCTTTGACATTGCCACCAACGGCTACGGGGCCATGCCCGACTATTCGCAGCAGGTTGAGCCGGCGGACCGCTGGGCGATTGCCGCTTACATCCGCGCGCTGCAGTTGAGCCAGCACGCGACCGAAGCGGACGTGCCGGCGGGAACACAAGTCTCAAAGACACCTCCTCCGGGAGTGCTCGTCAATCCGCCTTACGATACCCAGGCTGCTGTCACGACGCAGGCCTCGACTCCGCCCCAACCGCAACCGGCGGCGGGCAACGGAGGCGCACAGAAATAATGAGCAAAGAAACTCTGGATTTACGGCAATCCGAAGACGTAGTTCCAGCGCAAGCCGCCCACTGGCAGAACCTGTGGCTTGGCATTGGCATTGCCGGCGTCGTAGTGTGCGTCATCGGCGCGGTCATCTCGCCAGAGCAGTTCATGCGCGGATACCTGATCGCCTTCATGTTCTGGCTCGGCCTGAGCCTGGGATGCCTGGGCCTCTTGATGGTGCAGTATCTCTCCGGCGGCTTCTGGGGTCTGGCGATACGCAGCATCCTGGAGGCGGCAACCAAGTGTCTGCCGTTGATGGCCGTTCTGTTCCTGCCGATTCTGTTCTTCCACAAGGATCTGTACGAGTGGATGCGGGACCCCTCGATCCTCACTCGCAACGGCTGGTATCTGCACTTTGGAGGATTGGGCGGCTGGTGGCAGCGCGCCATCTTGTATTTTGCGATCTGGATAGGCCTTGCCACCGTTCTCAACAGTCGCGGCAAACGTCTTTATAGCCCGCTTAGCGGCCCTCTGCCTCACTTCCAGGGACTTAGCGGACTAGGTTGCGTGTTGTACGCGCTGACTATCTCGTTCGCTTCGGTCGACTGGGTCATGTCGCTCGATCCGCACTGGGGCTCCACTATCTACGGGCTGATCTTCATCGCGGGTCAGGGCCTGTCAGCGCTCGCTTTCAGCGTGACCATGCTCACCCTGCTCACGCGCTACAGTCCATATCGCGAAGTCATCAAGCCGACGCAGTTTCATGATCTGGGCAAGCTGATGTTGGCCTTCGTCATGCTGTTCGCGTACTTCTCGTTCTCTCAGTGGCTTATCATCTGGGCCGGCAACCTGCCGGAAGAGATTGGCTGGTTTTTGAACCGCATCCACGGAGGATGGGGCATCGTTGCTCTCGTCATCATCCTGTTCCACTTCGCGCTGCCTTTCGCGCTCCTGCTTTCCCGCGAACGTAAACGCGCTGGCAGTCGCCTCATCGGTGTTGCCATATTCCTGATGATCATGCGGGTCGTGGACATCTACTGGTACGTGGTTCCGAACTTCGCTCACGAGCGCGGCCATTTCTACCTGAGCATCTGGTATGTCATACCGCCAATAGCGATGGGTGGGTTGTGGCTCGGCTACTTCTTCTTTAATTTCCGGAAGCAGCCGTTGCTGCCTCTGTATGACCCGCAAATTCCGAACTTCTTACATCAAGGATCGGGACATGGCCACTAATAACAGCAAACGCGATCCTTTGCGGAATCCGCAGGTCGACTATGAGCGCTCCGACCTTAGCCCCAGCGGCATCCTGTGGTTTCTCATCGGTCTGTTCGTCGTCGGCATTTTCATCGAGCTGGTGATCTGGGGGATGTTCCACTTCATGGCGCGCAGCGAAGTTCTCTTCGTGCAAGGTCAGAGAACTCCGATGACGGCTCAGAATTCGAGAGATGATCTGGCCTCACGGCAGGTGCTGCAGAATACGCCCGGCGTGAACATGAATGTCTTTCCCTATCCGCGCCTGCAGACCAACGACGCCGGCGAAATGGACCAGTTCCTGGGTGCGGAGAATAATCTCCTCAATTTGAAACAGCCGTTCATGGATCCGCAGGGAGCGGTACATATCCCCATCTCCATGGCCATGCAGTTGATCGCCGAAAGGGGACTGCCGGTACGTCCCAAGTCTCCGCCGAGAGACCTCGAAACCCAGACGGAAGCGGGGAACCCGGCGATGTTACACGAGCAGCCCGGACCGCTGCCGCCAGGAATAGGTGGCGCTGTGGGTTCCACTCCGGCGAAAGCAAAAGGCAAATAGCCGGGATCATCAGCAGCAAATGCGCTCAGGCGCAGAAGGTGGATGTACAAGAAGTGAAGCTTTGGAAACAAATCGCGATGGGATGGGTGCTGCTGGTAACTGCATTTGCAGTTGCCCAGGCTCCCTCCAGCTTTCAGGAGAAGACAGGCGGGACGGCGTCTTCGGTGACCCCGGCCGCTTTGGCGAATATTGGTATCGATCAGAGGCTGAATCAGCAGGTGCCCTTGAATCTGGAGTTCAAGGATGAGACCGGAAAGACGGTGAAGCTGGGCGACTACTTTCAGTCAGGCCGGCCGGTGCTGTTGAATCTGGTGTATTACACCTGCCCCATGCTGTGCGGCGAGGAACTCTCGGGTGAGGCCAGCGCTCTGTCGGTGCTCAAGTTTTCACCCGGCAAAGAGTACGAAATCGTGTCGGTCAGCTTCAATCCGGATGAGACTCCGAAAGATGCAGCGGAAAAGAAGAAGATGTATGTCGACCGCATGAACGAGCACCTGAGTCCCAAGACCGACGGCGCCGGCTGGCATTTCCTGACCGGAGAGCAGCCGGAGATCAAGCAATTGGCGGATGCGGTGGGATTTCGCTATCGCCGCGATCCGGCGTCGGGACAGTACATCCATGCTACCGCCCTGACCATCGTTACTCCGGCGGGCAAAATTGCTCAGTATTACTACGGCGTGGAGTATTCGCCCAAAGACATTCGCCTTGGGCTGATCGAGGCGTCACGCGAGAAGATTGGCAACGTAGTCGATGAAGTCGTGCTGTATTGCTATCACTACGACCCGAAAAGCGGACGCTATAGCGCCGTCATAGCTAACATCATGCGTCTGGCCGGAGCTGCCACCATCTTCATTCTGGGCGGAGCCCTGATCGTGATGTTCCGGCGCGATTCGCACGACAAGGATCAGCAGGACGGCAGCAAAAAGGAAACAGGACGGGCCTGATCATATGTGGCAGAACTTCCCACTTTTCCCCCCGCGTGCCTCAGCACTGGCATGGCAGGTGGACGGTCTTTATTTCTTGCTGGTCGGGGTGTCGGCATTTTTCACGATACTGATCTTCGTGCTCATCTTCGTCTTCGCCGTCAAGTACCGGAGATCGGTCCACCCGCACCCGGTTCAGATTGAAGGCTCGCTGCCGCTCGAGTTGACCTGGACGCTGATACCGCTGGGTATCTGCATGATCTTCTTTGCCTGGGGCTCGCTGATTTACTTCCAGGAAGCTCGTCCCCCCAAGGACGCCACCGAGGTCTACGTGGTGGGCAAGCAGTGGATGTGGAAGTTCGAACATCAGACTGGCCAGCGCGAGATCAACCAACTGCACGTGCCTGTAGGACAGGACGTGAAGCTGGTGATGAGTTCGCAGGACGTGATCCACGATTTCTTTGTGCCTGCGTTTCGCGTGAAGGCCGACGTGCTTCCGGGCCGCTTCACCCAGCTCTGGTTCCGTCCTACCAAGGTTGGAAGCTATCATCTGTTCTGCGCCCAATACTGCGGAACCGATCACTCGGGAATGATCGGCCAGATCATCGTCATGGAGCGTACAGCTTACCAGGCGTGGCTGACCTCCGGCGGCGCTACTGGAACCCTCGCCTCGAACGGCCAGCAATTGTTTCAGCAACTGGCCTGCACTACTTGCCATCGCTCGGAGACGCAGGGGCGCGGTCCTCAGCTGGCAGGGCTTTATGGCAAGACAGTACAGTTGGACGACGGCCGCACTGTGACGGCCGATGAAAACTATATTCGGGAAGCAATTTTGAATCCGGGCGCCGAAGTTGTAGCCGGCTTTAAGCCCATCATGCCCAGCTACCAGGGCCAGGTCTCGGAAGAGAACCTGATGGCTTTGGTGGCCTATGTGAAATCGCTGGCGCAACCGCAAACGAACCAGCCGGTCAACAACCGGCCTCTCGAGACGTCGAGCGTTCAGTAAGGCTAGACCCTGAAGGTGTGTGACATGGCAACCGCTGTACAGACTGTCGAGCGCGAGAACTACCTGAACTCGAACTATGGCATCAAGTCGTGGCTGTTAACGACCGACCATAAGCGTATCGCGCTGCTCTATCTTATTTCCATTACCGCCATGTTCTGGATCGGCGGTTTCTTCGCCATGCTGATCCGTCTGGAGTTGCTGACTCCAGCAGGCGACCTGGTTTCGTCCGACACGTACAACAAGCTGTTTACCATGCACGGGGTCGTAATGGTGTTCTTCTTCCTGATCCCGTCCGTGCCGGCCGTCATCGGAAACTTTGTCATTCCACTCATGGTGGGTGCCAAGGACCTGGCATTCCCGCGCATCAATCTGCTGAGCTGGTATATCTACATGGCCGGCGCCATCACCCTGCTGGTCTCCATGGTGAGCGGCGGCGTCGATACCGGCTGGACCTTCTATACGCCCTTCAGCACCAGCTCCTCTAACACCCATGTGATCGGGGCGGCCATCGGCATCTTCATCGCTGGCTTTTCGTCCATCTTTACCGGACTGAACTTCATTGTCACCATTCACCGTATGCGCGCTCCAGGCCTGACCTGGCGCAGGCTGCCGCTGTTCTGCTGGTCGAATTACTCGGCAGCGCTGATCATGGTGCTGGGCACTCCGGTCATCGCTATCACCTTGCTACTGGTCGCGCTGGAGCGCGGCTTCCATATCGGTGTCTTCAATCCGCAGCTGGGCGGCGATCCGCTGCTCTTCCAGCATCTGTTCTGGTTCTACTCCCACCCGGCGGTGTACATCATGATCCTGCCGGGCATGGGCGTCATCAGCGAGATCGTTACCTGCTTCTCGCGCAAACGCGCCTTCGGCTATGAGTTTGTCGCCCTGGCATCGATCGCCATCGCGGTGCTTGGCTTCCTGGTATGGGCGCACCACATGTTCGTCGCCGGCATCTCCGTCTATGCCGCGCTGGTGTTCTCGCTGCTGAGCTACCTGGTCGCGATTCCGTCGGCGGTCAAGGTCTTCAACTGGACTGCGACCATGTATAAGGGGTCGATACGTTATGAAACCCCGATGCTCTACGCCTTCGGCTTCATCGGCCTGTTTACCATCGGCGGCCTCACCGGCGTCTTCCTGGCATCGCTCGGTGTCGACGTCCACGTGCACGATACCTACTTCGTGATCGCCCATTTCCACTACGTGATGGTGGGCGGCATGGTGATGGCGTACATGGCCGGACTGCATTTCTGGTGGCCGAAGATGACGGGTCGAATGTATCCGGAAGCGTTTGCCAAGCTTTCCGCGCTGCTGGTATTCGTCGGATTCAATACCACGTTCTTCCCGCAGTTCATCCTGGGTTACATGGGCATGCCGCGCCGCTACCATGCGTATCCGCCGGAGTTCCAGGTGCTGAACGTGCTCTCCACCGCGGGGGCCTCGATCCTCGCTGTCGGTTACGTCATGCCGATGATTTATTTCCTGTGGTCGCTGCGCTACGGAGAACTGGCGCCGCCGAATCCCTGGAACGCCGTCGGCCTGGAGTGGATGACGCCATCGCCGCCCCCGACGCATAACTTTGACGAGACTCCCATTGTGACGTGGGAAGCTTACGACTACGAGCACCAGCCGCAAGAGGAGGTCACCGTTGGCCACTAGCGATATTCAGATCGCTGAGCACGCGCTGCAGCATCATTTCGCTGACATGGAACAGCAGCGGGAGACCTCCACCTTCGGCATGTGGATGTTCCTGCTGACGGAGATCATGTTCTTCGGTGGGTTGTTCTGCGCCTACCTGGTGTATCGCGCCTCGTACTACCAGGCGTTTGTCGAAGGCAGCCAGAAGATGAACATCACTCTGGGTGCCACGAACACCGCGGTGCTGATTTGCAGTTCGTTGTCGATGGCGCTGGCGGTTCGTGCCGCGCAAACCGCCAAGGTGAAGCTGATGGCCGTTCTGCTGGTCATTACCATGATTTTCGGTTTCGGGTTTCTCGGCATCAAGGGAGTCGAGTACCACGAGCACTGGGAGAACCACGAATTTCCCGGTCCGAACTTCCACTTCCAGACGGCTGACCCGGCTCATCCGGCGACTGATCCCGTACACACTGAGATTTACTTCTCGCTGTACTGGGCGATGACCGGACTGCACGCGCTGCACATGATTATCGGTATCGGACTGGTGACCTGGATCCTGATCGCTGGACTGATGGGCGCATATAGTCCGTCCTATTACAGTCCGGTGGAAAATGTGGGACTGTACTGGCACTTCGTCGATTTGGTGTGGATCTATTTATTCCCGCTGCTCTATTTGATCAGCAAGAAACATGGATAAACGATGAAACACGGCGAACCCGAATTCCATCCTGGCGCGGCCCAGGAACATTTCGATTACACCTCGCACCTGGCGCCCATCAGCATGTATGTGGGAATCTGGGCTGCGCTCATGGTCTGCACGGGGCTGACGGTGTACGCGGCTTCAGTTGAACTCGGCATCTTTAACATCGTGCTGGCGCTGCTGATCGCGACTATTAAGGGCACGCTGGTGGTGCTGTTCTTTATGCACCTGCGCTACAGTACAAAACTGACGATGGTCACCGTAGTCGCGGCCATCTTTTTCCTGATCATCCTGTTCTCGCTCAGCATGACCGATTACCTGACCCGCGGCTGGTCGACTTTTATCGCTCATTAAAAGCGGAGATATTATGCCGAAGACGCTCCCCTCGGAGCGTCTTTCTTATTGTTCCGTCTAATCCCACATTGTGGTACATGCTGGGAATTCCGTGGGCTGATAGTCCCACTAAGTGGGAGTTCCGCGGACATTGAGGTTTCAGAGACAGGCCGGCTTCTTTCCTCGCCAGGTTTCATCATCCTGTAACACTGATACATGTAACCTTGTAGGCGTGATACCGACATACAACAGCTCTACGCCCACCGTCGGCTACAATACAGCCGTGAAGCAAACAATCTTTGCCGTGGAAGACGACGGCGATATCTCGCGGCTGGTTCGTCATCATCTGGAAGCCTCGGGATATGGCGTTCGGACCTTCTCCACCACCGCCGGTGTGATCGCAGAAGCCGAGAAGCAGGCGCCCGCACTTTTCCTGCTCGACATCATGGTGCCGGGCGGCGATGGGCTGGAGTTGTGCCGCCGCATCCGCCAGACCTCTTCGCTGGCTATGATTCCGGTGATCTTCCTGACCGCCAAAGTGAGCGAGTCGGACCGCGTGATCGGTCTGGAACTGGGCGCCGACGATTACATTCCCAAGCCCTTCAGCCCGCGCGAGCTGGTGGCGCGTGTGCGCGCCGTGCTACGCCGGTTTGAACGTCCGCTGGCGCCGGCCATCGTGAAGGCTGGAGATATCGAGATCGACAGCGGCGGCATGACGCTGATGGTGCGGGGCCAGTTAACGCAAACCACCGCCACCGAGTTCCGTCTGCTGGAATACCTGGCGCGCCATCCCGGACGCGTCTTCACGCGCGACCAGCTGCTCGATGCAGTCTGGCGCGATACGCACTATGTCACCCCGCGCTCGGTTGACGTTTATGTGCGCCGCATTCGTGAGAAAATCGAGGAAAATCCGGACGAGCCCCGCTACCTGAAGACTGTGCGCGGGGCCGGGTATCGCTTCGAGATACCCAAGTCCTGACCGAGCTCATCCTGTGAAGAGCCGCATCTTCGTTAAGCTGTTTGTCGCAGCCCTGGTGGTCATCGCCGCCTGTACTCTATCGCTGGATTTGCTCATCCACAGGGCTTGGGAAAACATGCTGCGCAGCGAGATCGATACCTCGCTGCGGCAAAAGACGCAGATGTTCGCACTGCGCGTTGAAGCTGCCCACCAGCAAAATCTGCAGCAAATCGCGGCACAGACCTCGAACGCGGCTGGCGCCCGCATCACAATCATCGATTCGACAGGTAAGGTACTGGCTGATACGGAAGCCAATCCCGACCGGATGGAGAATCATTCGCGGCGGCCGGAGTTCATCGCTGCGTTGAATGGACAGGTGGGGAGTTCGACCCGTGTCAGTAAGACCATTGGAATCGAGCTGTTGTATGTTGCCGTGCCGATTCCGGGCGGAGCAGTCCGCATGGCATATCCCCTGAGCGCGATTCGCGAAGCCAACAAGAACATCAAATGGGATCTGGCGGAAGCATCCGCGTTGGCTGTTCTGCTGGCGCTTTTGCTCGCGTTCTTAGCTACTCAATCCATTGGCCGAAGACTTCTTCGCATAACAGATTTTGCGGAACGCGTGGCGGCCGGTGATCTCTCGGCCCGCATCCAGGAAGAGTCAACCGACGAGATCGCACACGTTGCTTCCGCTCTCGACAAAACGGCGCGCAAGCTGGAAGAAGGATTTCGCGCAGTCGAAACCAGCCGCCAAACGTTGGAGACGCTGCTGAACTCCATGCAGGAAGCCGTCATTGCGGTGTCGCAGGATGAGCATGTGCTATGGGCCAACCAGCGCATGGAACGTCTGTTGCCCAGCGGTATTCGCTTGGGCGCCCCGCTGGTGCAGTCGGTGCGCGATCCCGAGATTCTGGCATCGATCAACACCGCCGTCACCACGCGTGACGTGACTATGGCCCGCGCGGCAAAGATTTTTTCTGGACGCATCTTCGACGTCACTGCCGCTCCCATGCCCGGCGGAGGCGCCGTCGCCGTGCTGCACGATCAGACGGAGATTGAGCGAGTGGAGAAGACGCGGCGTGACTTCATCGCCAACGTTTCTCATGAGCTGCGCACGCCCCTGACCTCGGTGCAGGGTTATGCGGAGACCATCCTGGATAGCCGCAGCCTGCCCGATACTCTGCGCGAGTTCGTCGAGATCATCCGCAAGAATGCGTCTCGTATGTCCCGCCTGACGGAAGATCTGCTGGTGCTGGCGCGGGTGGAATCCGGCGAACAGAACTTCAACTTCCAGATTGCGATGCCCCAGGAGTTGCTGGAAGACGCAGTGCAGACCTTCCAGGAGATCGCGGCTGGTCGCGGCATCGAGCTGTCGATGATGAACACTGCTAGCTCGGCCGTGTGGGTGGACCGTGACGCAATTCACCAGGTGTTCGCTAACCTGATCGACAACGCGTTTAAATATGGCGACCAGGGGGGCAAGGTGCTGGTGGGCGCCTGCGAAACCGAAGAAGGCGTGCAGTTTTATGTACGTGATTTCGGGGGCGGTATTCCCAGCGAGCATCTGTCGCGTCTGTTCGAACGCTTTTATCGCGTGGACAAAGCGCGCTCGCGTGAATCGGGCGGTACCGGCCTGGGGCTGGCGATTGCGAAGCATGTAGTACGCGCGCACTCCGGAAACATTCGCGCTGAGAGCGAATTGAACCACGGCTCGACGTTCTATTTCACGCTGCCACGGCAGCCGGTGCCGGTAGAGGCGTGACCGTTCCAGGTTGATTTGGGTGGAGCACCGCTTCAGCGGTGCAGACGCCCGCGCCCGCTTTTAGAATTGTCATCCCTTTTAGAATTGTCACCCCTTTTTAGAATTGTCATCCCGAGCGAAGTCGAGGGACCTGCGGTTCGTCTGCATGGGGCGCACTGCCGGCGCACCTCAGGTCCCTCCACTCCGTCGGGCAACAGCGGCCCGCCTCCGGTCACGCCTGAAGGCGTGCTCCACCCGACGACATCCATCCAGGCCCCCGCAATCCGTTTCGACAAGTCGCGTTGCACATAGCAATCCACTTACTCCGTCCTTTGAATTCAACCGAACTTCATCCACATTTCATCGAGAATTTACACCTGCCGCCTAAGCTGTCCTCAGGACTTCCATACCTCACGTGCAAGGCTGGCTCAACTGCCCAATGGGTCCAGGCAAAGTGCTGTTGTATTAATCGAGTCCAAGGGAACAGAATGAGTTCAGCCAATCCCACTCTTCCCAGTCCTGAAGCGGTTTGCGCGCAACTGCAGGAGCAGACGCTCGAGGCTTGCCGTATCGCAAGGGCCGCTGCCGGTATTGTCGCCGAGGGTATTGCCACTGGGGTCGCATCGGTCCTGGATGGAGTACGCGCCCGCGAGAAAGAACTCGACGACCTAGATCGCCTCATCGACCAGGGCGTGACTTCGATCATTACCCAGGCAGGACCCGAGCATGCCCGCGAACTGCTGGCCTGTCTTAAGTTCATTATCGACCTCGAACGCATCGGCGACCTGCTGCTCAACTGCAGCAACCGTGCCGCTTCTGTCGGCAGCCGGATTGAATTGCAGGACATTCGCGACCTCACAGTCATGTCGTCGCGTCTGGAGAAAATGCTGGGTGACGTCCACGACGCTTTTCTCGAACATGACGTGAACAAGGCATTGGCGGTGCTGCGCTCCGACGCCGAGATCGATCGCCTGCGCAATCTTATCTTCCTGCGGCACTTGGAGAATCACGATGGCACGCCCCGGCAGGAGAGCTTCCATGTGCTTTTCATGACCCAATCGCTGGAGCGTGCCGGTGACCACGCCAAGAATCTGGCCGAAGAGATCTGTCACTTGGTCAGCGGCCACAGCGTGCGCCATGTGCTCCGCGCCTTCGACATGCCGGTTGAGCAGATGTTCATAGAAGACCTGAAACGGCAGCAGAAGAAAGCCAAGTAGGCGCCCGCGAATTCATTGAGAATTCACCCACAGCCCCGCCCTGAACGAATCCAACTTACAGAGGTGAAACGGATGTCAGCTGAAGGTTCGGCCAAGGCTCACGACATAAGCCGTACTGAACTCCTCGTGCGAGGCGAGGGAAGAACGACAGAGGGAGCCTCAGGTTCTTCTTCGCCTTGGAAGGTCTGGAAAGAAGTAGTAATTGCCGAGCTGCTGAATGTCTTGGAGCGGCATAGGTACGACGCTACCGATCTGAGATAAATTGTGCATTTCTTGATACCTACGGCGCTCCACCGGCCCCTGAATCGGGTCTTCATGCGAAATTTACTCCCTTGTAACCGGTTTGTAACAACCGGGTGCAAGACTCGATAGGTATTAATTCAAGAAAAAAATTTAGGAGGAAACTACGTGATTCGCTCTCTCAGGGTGCTGTTGTGCATCGCTGTGCTTGCGAGCTGCGCGCTGGCGCAGACGACGTTGAACGGAGCGGGAGCGACCTTCCCGTATCCCATTTATTCCAAGTGGTTCAATGAGTATCACAACGAACATTCCAATATCCAGATCAACTACCAATCGATTGGCAGCGGTGGCGGAATTCGTCAGGTGCAGGCTGGTACGGTTGACTTCGGGGCGAGCGACGGACCGATGACCGATCAGCAGATAGCCGAATCGAAGGTCAAAGTTCTGCACGTACCCACGGTGCTGGGCGCAGTCGTTCCCGCGTACAACATCCCCGGCGTCAATGCTGAATTGAAGTTCACCCCCGACGTGCTGGCCGACATTTATCTGGGCAAGATCACGAAATGGAATGACGCGCGCATCACGAAGATAAATCCCGGCGTCAATTTCCCCGATCAGAACATCACCGTGGTCCATCGTTCCGACGGTAGCGGCACCACCTATATCTTCACGGACTATCTTTCGAAGATTAGTTCGGACTGGAAGAACAACGTCGGCAAAGCGACGTCTGTGAAGTGGCCAGTCGGCATCGGCGGCAAAGGCAATGAAGGCGTTGCCGGATCGATTCGCCAGTTGCCCGGTTCCATTGGTTACATCGAGTTGATATATGCACTGCAGAACAAAATTCCTTTCGGCAGTGTGCAGAATTCTTCCAAGAACTTCATCAAGGCCAGCCTGGAGAGCACGACCAAAGCGGCTGAAGGCGTGAAGATGCCGGCCGACTTCCGCGTGTCGATCACGAACCCTCCGGGCAAGGACGCCTATCCGATCGCAAGCTTCACCTGGCTGCTGATTCCCACGAATCCTGCGGACGCTAACAAGGGAAAAATCCTGAAAGACTTCCTCTTCTGGATGCTCGACAAAGGCCAGACCATGACCGAGGCGCTTTCGTATGCTCCGCTACCGACCGAGGTCGTGGCGAAAGAGAAAGCGGCCATTACTTCAATGATCAAACCCTAGCAACTAGCTGCGAGCCACGGACCGATCCGGACAGTCTTGACCGAACAAACCCATGGTCTTAGCTGGAGAATTGGTTAGCCGATGGCTCGCGGCTCTAAGCTCGTCGCTTTAACTGGGCCGTAACACATGTCTGATAGCGTGGATCCCATGAACCCGTCCAAGCCACTTGGAGAGATTTCCAGGCCGGTACCGTCGATGCCGCCGCTGGCGAAAGTGGATACTAAGCGGCACACGGGCCAGCCCATGTCCGTTCTGGCAAAGATCAGGAGCTCACATCCGCGCAGCAGTCGGTTGCCGGACGCTGTATTTCGAGTCATCATCCTGCTCAGCGCCGTCTCGGTGTTTGCCATTGTCGTCTTGGTCGTGTGGGAACTTGTCAGCAAGTCTCAGCTATCGCTGCATCAGTTCGGGATCAAATTCTTCTGGGGACAAAATTGGGATCCGGTCAACGGCGACTTTGGCGCGCTGACCTTCATTTTCGGCACGCTGGTCTCTTCCTTTCTCGCGCTCGTTCTCGCGGTGCCGCTGTCGGTGGGAGTAGCTGTGTACGTCACCGAGATGTGCCCGGAGCGGCTGCGGGCCATCATCTCTTTTCTGGTGGAATTGCTGGCGGCCATCCCCAGCGTCATCTATGGCCTTTGGGGCATCTTCGTACTGGCTCCGTTATTGCGCGAGTACGTTGAGCCTTTCCTAGGCAAGACCTTGGGCTGGACCGGCCTCTTTACCGGCACGCCGTATGGTTTGGGTATGCTGGCAGCCGGAATCATCCTGGCCATCATGGTTGTGCCGATCATCGCTTCCATTACTCGTGAAGTACTGAGCGCGGTGCCCCAGAATCAACGTGAGGCGGTGCTGGCACTGGGAGCGACCCGCTGGGAGATGATCCGCATGGGGGTCCTGCGGAACGCTCGCATCGGAATTGTCGGCGGCATCATCCTCGGCTTGGGACGCGCCCTCGGAGAAACCATGGCGGTAACCATGGTCATCGGCAATACTCCGCAGATATCGAAGTCGCTGTTTGCGCCGGGCTACACCATGGCAAGCGTCATTGCCAACGAATTCAGCGAAGCTACCGGCGATCTCTATCTCAGCGCATTGGTGGAAATCGGACTTGCACTTTTCATTGTCACTCTCATTGTGAACGCTTTGGCTCGCCTGCTGGTGTGGAGCATCACCGGCGGAAGTGCGAGGGTCAGTGCCTAACTCGGCGCCCGTCGGTACGCTAAAGCTCAGTCGGTGGCGGCGTTTCGCCAATTACGGCGCCACCACCTTCGCCGTTCTGGCCGCCATTCTGGTTCTGCTTCCTTTAATGGCTATCTTCACCTACCTGGTAATTAAGGGCATTGGCTCGATCAATTTCGCATTTCTAACCCAGACTCCGAAGCCGCCGGGTGAGGTGGGCGGAGGCATGGCGAACGCCATCGTCGGCACAGGGTTGATTCTCGCCATCGCCAGCCTGATCGGAATGCCCCTCGGTATAGGCTCCGGCATCTATTTGGCGGAATACGGCCGCAACCGGTTCGGCGACCTCATACGCTTTACCGCCGACGTGTTAAATGGTGTGCCATCGATCGTGATCGGCATTGCCGTTTACGCATTGATTGTTGTGCGGCAAAAGCACTTCTCGGCACTGTCCGGCGGAGTAGCGCTGGGAATCATGATGATTCCTACGGTCGCGCGCGCCACCGAAGAGATGCTGTTGATGGTGCCGAATGTGGTGCGCGAGGCTGCCTACGGACTTGGTATTCCCAAATGGAGGACGACACTCTCCATCTCACTGCGTACCGCCTCGGCGGGTGTGATTACAGGGTGCATGCTGGCCTTCGCCCGTGTTGCCGGAGAAACCGCGCCGCTGTTATTCACCGCCTTCGGCAATCAGTTTTGGAACCTGAAGTTAAACCAGCCCACTGCCGCGCTGTCGTTGCAGGTGTTCACTTATGCCATTTCACCCTACGATGATTGGCACAAGCAGGCATGGGCGGGCGCGCTCATCCTGATCGTCATGATCGTAGGCGCGGTAGCGGCGGTGCGCATTACTACCAGCCGCGGAAGATTGAAGGGAGCGTAAAAGCTCGTATGGGTGTCGGAATTGAAGTGCGTGGACTCAACGCGTGGTACGGCAAGAACCAGTCGCTGAAGTCCATCGACATGACCGTGCCTGCCAACCATGTCACCGCCGTGATTGGGCCGTCGGGCTGCGGCAAAAGTACCTTCGTGCGTTGTCTCAACCGCATGCACGAGACTATTCCCGAAGCCCACGCCGAAGGCTCGGTAAAAGTCGGCGAGATGGATGTCTATGGCGGCGGATCCGATCCGGTAGAGGTGCGCCGGCGCATCGGCATGGTGTTTCAGAAGCCGAATCCATTTCCGACAATGTCGATCTACGACAACGTTGCTGCCGGACTAAAGCTGAACGGCTTCCGTCATCGCAAGCAGATGGATGAGTTGGTTGAGCGCTCGTTGAAGCTGGCGGCGCTCTGGGACGAAGTAAAAGACAACCTGCACAAGAAATCGGGAGCCAGCCTTTCCGGCGGCCAGCAGCAGCGCCTTTGCATTGCCCGTGCACTGGCGGTTGAACCCGAGGTGCTGTTGATGGATGAGCCGGCCTCAGCACTCGATCCCATCTCCACCAGCAAAATTGAAGAACTGATCTTTCAGTTGAAGCAGCACTATACCGTCGTCATCGTTACGCATAATATGCAGCAGGCAGCACGCGTTGCCGAGCTGACCGGCTTTTTTCTGATGGGTAGCCTTATCGAGTACGACAAGACGGAAAAGATTTTTACCACCCCCGCCGACAAGCGGACGGAAGATTACGTGACAGGCAGGTTCGGATAATGCGAAGCCGCTTTCAGCAGGGACTTGATGAACTCAAAGAGAAGCTCTTGCGCATGGGAGGCCTGGCAGAGCAGGCCATCGACCGCGCGACCGAAGCTTATCGCACGCGCGACGGCAAGTTCTGTCAGATGGTATTGACTGGCGAAGCCGCCATCAATGAGGCGGAGCGCGAAATCGATGAACTGTCGCTCGATCTCCTCGCCATGCAGCAGCCTATGGCGGTCGATCTGCGCTTCATTCTCGCCGTGCTCAAGATCAATGCCGACTTGGAACGCGTCGGCGATCAGGCGGTCAACATCGCACAACGCGTGCTCGACCTTATCAGCGAACCGGAAATTGCACTGCCGGTGGATATCCCGCGCATGGCCGATGGCGTGAGCACCATGGTGCAGCGCGCTCTGGAATCGTTCCTTGACGGCAAGGCCGAAGTCGCCGAAGCCGTGCTGCAGATGGACGGCATCGTCGATCGCATGAAGGACGAGGCATTTGTGAATCTGGTGCAGAAGATGCACGACGATCCCGCATGCACGCGCCAGGCGCTCGACGTCCTCCTGATCGCGCGCAACCTCGAGCGCATCGCCGATCACGCGACGAACATCGCCGAGGACGTCATCTTCTGGGTGCGCGGCGCCGACGTGCGCCACGGCGGAGCGCACTACCGCGAGTAATAACGGTTGTCATTGAAGTTCTGCCTGCTCGAGCGCTCGGGCAGGTCGCAAACAACTTGGCCCTGAAACGGTTCGAGTAGCCGATTTCAGGGCCGAATTAACTCAATGACTACTTAAGCCTGCTTGCGGCTCTGGTCCTGGCTCTGGTCCTTGTCGGACTGAGGGCTCTTCTGACCGGTCTGCTGGTTCTGGCCGCTCTGCTCCCCCTGATGCTGCTTCTTCTGGTTAGGATCGTTCTGGTTTTGCTGATTCTGCTTCTGGTCCTGATTCTCCATGCTTAGCTCCCTGTAATACGTTAGTTAGTAACTCAAACACTAAGTTGGATGGGTCTTCCCCGTGGAGAGATGTCTCCCAGCCCCCGGTACTCCAGCCGCTCTGAACAAGGCAAAGCAGCAGCAAACCTGAAACGATATCCCGTCACTTCGACTCCGGATTTCCAGCAAACCGCTATTTTCTTGTCGCGTCCAGGTGGCCCGGCGTTACCATACCCGGGATAGTCACGCCTTCGCGTGATAGCAGTCACTGCCAAGTGGTGGTAAGAGGACTGCAATTAAACCGGCCTCAATTCACGTTCGCCTGTCTTTTTTGGCGAATGGCTTATCTCTATATACCGGCCCTAGAACTAATCGGTTCGAGGAGGATTGCAATGACTGCTGGAACTACCACTACGCCCGGCATCAAGACTCCGGGCAGCTACATTAACGACGCCATGGCGCTGGTAAAGGCCAAGAACCCAGCTGAACCCGAATTTCATCAGGCGGTGCAGGAAGTACTCGAGTCTCTACGTCTTGTGCTCGAGCGTCATCCCGAATACATCTCGGCCCGCATTCTTGAGCGCATCACCGAACCTGAGCGCGTCCTTATGTTTCGTGTGCCATGGTTCGACGACCAGGGCGGCATCCAGATCAATCGCGGCTTCCGCATTGAGATGAACAGTGCCATCGGTCCCTACAAAGGCGGACTGCGCTTCCATCCTTCGGTCAATCTCGGCATCCTGAAGTTCCTCGCCTTCGAGCAGGTCTTCAAGAACTCGCTCACCACGCTGCCCATGGGCGGCGGCAAAGGCGGATCGGATTTCGACCCGAAGGGAAAGAGTGACAATGAGGTGATGCGCTTCTGCCAGAGTTTCATGACGGAACTGTGCCGGCACATCGGGCCGGACACCGACGTTCCGGCGGGCGACATTGGCGTGGGCGGCCGCGAGATCGGCTACATGTTCGGCCAATACAAGCGCATTCGCAATGAGTTCACCGGCGTCCTGACCGGCAAAGGCCTGCACTGGGGTGGATCGCTGATTCGGCCGGAAGCCACCGGCTATGGCTGCGTATACTTCGCCGAAGAGATGCTGAAGACGCGCAAGGAGACATTGGAAGGCAAGCTGTGCCTGGTCTCCGGTAGCGGCAACGTCTCGCAGTACACGGTGGAGAAGCTGCTCGACTTGGGCGCGAAGCCGGTGTCGTTCTCCGACTCCGACGGCGCGATCTACGATCCCGACGGCATTACCCGCGAGAAGCTGGCGTGGGTCATGGAGCTGAAGAACGCGAAGCGCGGCCGCATCCGCGACTACGCCGATGAGTACAAGAAAGCGATCTTCATGCCGACCGATTTGAAGCTGGGCTACAACCCGCTTTGGAACATTAAGGCCGATTGCGCCTTCCCCAGCGCAACGCAGAACGAGATCAACGCCAAGGACGCGGCCAATCTAATCAAGAATGGTGTGAAGGTCGTTGCCGAGGGCGCCAACATGCCGAGCACGCTGGAAGCTACCAAGCTGTTCCTGGAGGCGAAGGTCCTCTACGGTCCGGCGAAGGCAGCGAATGCAGGCGGCGTGGCCACGTCCGGTCTGGAGATGTCGCAGAACAGCGCGCGTCTGAGCTGGACTCGCGAAGAAGTGGACCACAAGCTGCACAACATCATGATCGCCATCCACAAGACTTGCTTCGAGACGGCCGCAGAGTACGGCACTCCGGGCAATCTGGTGAACGGCGCCAACATCGGCGGCTTCCTGAAGGTCGCCAACTCGATGCTGGATCAGGGGCTGGTGTAGTTGCTTTGAAAGGGTACGGCTTCAGCCGTGCCGAACTGGTTCGACTGTCACGCGGGGAGGAGCGATCCTCCCCGCGTTTTTCGAGGCGGAAGCATTCGTCTTCTAGGGTGGAAGCGCTGGCCTTCAGGCCAGCGAAAAGGAGCGGCCTGCGACGGGGCCCGTAAGGGAAAGCGGCTTCAGCCGCCGGTGGAAGCGCTGGCCTTCAGGCCAGCGAATAAGAGTGAAGGAAAGATCAGGACTTTAGCCCCGGCCAACCACGATACGTCTTGCTCCCCAGGAAATCCGAACATTTTTTGTAACGTCTGTAACCTGGCAACGCCGCTCTATTTTTCATACCGACCCCATTGCTCAATGTTTTCTAGACACCCTCTTCCGCTACCGAGATCAAGGAAAATTCCTGCTTCACGAATTTGTCCTGATGCCAGATCACTTTCACTTGCTGATCACGCCAGCTGCGGACCTGTCTCTGGAGAAAGCCATACAACTCATCAAGGGCGGCTTTTCATTTCGAATGAAACGTGAGTTGCACTCAAATCTCGAACTCTGGCAGCCTGGGTTTACAGAGCATCGAGTGCAAAACTGGAGCGATTTTGAGAGTCACCGCAACTACATTCGTGAGAATCCCGTGCTGGCGCGATTAGTCGAGAGCGCCGCCGAATATCCTTACAGCTCTGCGGCTGCCTTCAAGGTCGATCCGGAACCGCCGTGGCTAAAGCCATATCCCAGGGAAGCTGTTCTGTCGCCGGCCTGAAGGCCGGCGCTTCCACCGAAAAGCGCCCGGCCGCTCCACGCGATCGCGGGGCGACCCAGAACTTGTCAAGCCTTAGGGTTCAGTGTGCGGTCTACGTGTTCGGGATCGCGCGCGATGAGCGTCAGGTAAGCTCGCGTAGGCTGGTCGGGCTCGGAGCGACCCTGTTCCCAGTCGCGCAGTGTACCCAACGGGATGTGATAACGGACCGAGAACTCCTCCTGCGTCAATTCCAACGCACGACGGATGATCTTCGTATGCGGCGTGCGCTTCATGCGTGTAAAGTCGGCAGCCGTCAGGGGCTGTGCGTCACGATCCGCTCGCGCCGCTTTGTCAATCGCGCCCGGACTCATGGGGCGAACGCCCTCACGAGTTTTGCCTGAAGTATTCTTCTTCCTCATACCTTGTTGCTCTTCTGGCGGAGATGATCCGGATGTGAGCCTCGCGCTCGGTGTAAGCCACAAACAGCAGCACCGGTCCTTCCGCCATTCCGATCATCAGCAGTCTTTGCTGGCCGTAGTCCTGTCGATCGTCGAGCAGTTCGATCATCATACTACGGGTATCCAGTAGTCGCTAAGTCAGACAACAAATCGCTGGACTATGAGCTGTATCTGCAGATATCCGCCTCGCTTGTCACAGTCATCTGTGACGATCTCGCTTGGTCAACGACGCGCCGCTGAGTAGAATCGTAGCTGGGAAGGATGAGGAGAAGTTGTGTCCGGCCGCTTCCGACTATCCTCCTCCAGAGTGTGACTAGGTGATTCGACGTTCGAGTCGTTACCTCACTTGCCTGCCTCGCCTGCACTCGCACGATTCCAGACCAGCTCAACTCCAAAAATTTCCCGCTAAGTCTCTGATCCCAAAGATTTTGACTGCAACTCCAATGGGCTCAAGATTTTGCGGAGCTCCGCTAGTGTTTTCAATATTTTACGGGCCACCGGGGGGAGGGGGGTGTTTCTTCCCCACTCACCGAAACCCGAGTTCGTCAGCTTGGTGCAGCGACTACTCAGTTACGTTTAGCTTCGGTGGAGCCCGGCTCGCATGAGTACCCCGCGCTCCACTCCCGATCCCGTCCCCTCTTCCGAGCGCCTCTTCGAAGGCTTCGAGAATCTGATGCCGTTCCGAGTGAACGACATCCTCCTGGTCTCCAGCCTCTATGACTCTTTCATCCTGCGTGAAGACGGCCGGCTCAACGAGCTGCTGATCGGCGAATCGCTCGAACTGAATCTCCACCAGGTCCCAGGGATCACGCATGTTTCCAGCGGCGAGGAAGCCATACAACTGGCGCAATCGCAACCGCGCTTCAATCTCATCGTCACCAATCTGCAGATCGGTGACATGGATGCCGCGCAACTCGCTCTCCAGGTCAAAGCCGCCGGCCTCGACGTTCCGCTAGTCGTGCTGGCCTACGACCATCGCGAGATCCAGAACTTCATTGCACGCAATCCCGTCACCGACATCGACCGCATCTTTCTGTGGCAGGGCAATGCGCGCATTCTGCTTTCGATCGTCAACTATGTCGAAGACAAGCGCAACGTTCTGCACGACACGCGGGCCATGAACGTGCCCGTCCTCCTGCTGGTGGAGGACGACATCACGTACTACTCGCTGTTTCTGCCGGTGATCTACACCGAGATCATCAGCCAGTCGCGGCGCCTGTTGAGCGAGGCGCTGAATGTCGCGCACAAGCTGGTGCGTATGCGGGCCCGCCCCAAGATCCTGCTCTGTTCAAACTACGAAGAGGCTGAGCGCGAAGTCCTGAAGTATCGCGAGTACTTGCTGGGCGTGATCTCAGATGTCGAGTTCCCCAGGGCCGGCGAACTGACGCGCGATGCCGGCTTTGAATTGGCGCACATGGTACGCGGGACCGTGCCCGACGTACCGATTGTTCTGCAATCCAGCCGTGCCGGATTCATGGAACGCGCGCATAAAGAGGGCTTCTCGTTTCTGCAGAAACGTTCGCCCACGCTGCTCGGCGATCTACGAAAGATTCTCACCGAGGAGATGGGTTTCGGCGATTTCGTCTTTCGCGAGCCGGACGGCACCACCGAGGTCGCGCGCGCGCCCGACCTGAATGCGTTGGAGACGCTGTTACGGACCGTGCCCAAAGAGAGCCTTGCCTATCACGGACAGCGCAATCACTTCTCTCACTGGCTGATGGCGCGCACCGAATTCGCCTTGGCGCAGAAGCTGCGTCCGCGCACCGTGGCCGACTTCGGCAGCCTGGAAAACCTGCGCCGAGACCTCATCGAATCTATCGCCGAGTACCGCCGCGAGCAGAGTCAGGCGCTGATCGGCGAGTTCAACCCCGCCACGTTTCAACCCGGTGAAACCTTCTTTCTCCAGATTGGCGGCGGATCGCTCGGCGGCAAAGCGCGAGGCCTCGCCTTCATCCGTCACATCCTGCGGCAGCGCGCCATGGCTCGCAGCTCGCCCGGAATTCACATTACGGTACCTCCAACCCTGGTGCTGACCACGGAGGTCTTCGACCGTTTCCTCAGCTACAACGACCTGCTGGATTTCGCCATTCACAGCGACGACGATGCGGAGATCACGCGCCGGTTTTTGCAGGCATCGTTTCCTATTTCGTTGCTCGAAAACCTGCTCGCATTCCTTGAAGGTGTGCGCTATCCGCTGGCGGTGCGTTCCTCGAGTTTGCTGGAAGACTCGCAGTATCAGCCGTTCTCGGGCGTGTACGAGACCTTCATGCTGGCCAACTCTCATCCCGATATCCAGTTGCGCCTGGAACAGCTGCTGGAGGCGATCAAGCTGGTGTATGCCTCTACCTTCAGCCAGCATGCGAAGGCTTATGTGCGGGCGACACCGTATCGGCTGGAAGAAGAGAAGATGGCGGTTGTGCTCCAGCAGGTCGTCGGCGCTACCCACGACGACCGCTTCTATCCTGATTTTTCCGGCGTGGTACGCTCCCGAAATTTCTATCCCATGGGACACATCACAGTCGCGGATGGATTCGCCGCCGTCGCGCTGGGATTGGGACGCGCCGTGGTAAGCGGAGGCAAGTGCCTGACGTTCAGCCCGCGCCATCCGCAGCACCTGGTGCAGTTTTCATCGGTAGAAGACGTACTGGCGAACTCGCAGACCGAGTTCTGGGCGCTGAAGTTAAATCACGATGCGGGAAACTCCGCCGATCCCTTAAGCAGTCTGCGTGAGCTTCCCTTCGGTTTGGATGTCGCCGAGCGCGACGGCACCCTGCAAATGCTGGCTTCGACTTATTCCGTGGATAATCACGCGGTCTATGACGGACTGAGCCGGCCCGGCACGCGCATTGTGAGCTTCGCGGCTGTCCTGAAACACGGACGCTTTCCTTTGCCGCAAGTTTTGGATCGCCTGATGACTCTGGGCGAGCAGGCATTAGGCAGGCCGGTTGAAATCGAGTTCGCAGTCCGGCTCCCGCAGGCCGAGGGCGAACTGGCGGATTTCGGCTTCCTGCAGCTACGGCCACTAGTGCTGTCGCGGGAAGGCGAAGACATTCGTCTGGACGACATCGATCCGCAGAGACTGGTTTGCCAGAGTTCGGTTGTGCTGGGACACGGACGGGTGCAGGATTTGCGCGACGTGGTCGTTGTCGACTCCCATCGGTTTGAGCGTCCGCGCAGCCGGGAAGTCGCTCAGGCGGTGGCGCAGTTGAACGCCAAGCTCAGCACCGAGAACCGGCCATACCTGCTCATCGGCGTGGGCCGCTGGGGTTCGACCGACCCATGGCTTGGAATTCCTGTGGCTTGGGACCAGATCTCGGGCGCGCGTGTGATCGTCGAGTCGGGCTTTCGCGACTTTCGCGTGGCGCCGTCGCAGGGCAGCCACTTCTTTCAGAATCTCACGGCCTTCCAGATCGGCTACTTCACCGTCAACCCTGATGCCGGCGATGGCTTTGTCGACTGGCAATGGCTCGCCGCTCAGCCCGCCGTCGAAGAGCGCGGCTGCGTGCGGCATCTGCGTTTCGACGCTCCCCTCGGAGTAATGATGAACGGCAAAGTCAGCCGCGGCATGATCTTCAAGCCGGAATGACCTTGCCCAGCGCTCTCATTTCGACACGAAAAACTCCGCCATGCTCGGCGCTGTCGCCGCATTGCCCTCGTAGGGAAGCTGCAGAGCATCGTCAATCGCTCGTAACAGCGACTCGTGTTGGTAAAAAGTATTCGACACAAACTGCGGTTTGACTCCGCCGAAATTAAGATCGTTGCTGACGTTCTGACCGGTGGTCAGCATGAAGTAGTTTCCCAGCGAGGGATGCACGTCCGCGTAGCACTGGGCAGCGTAGGCGTTTTGTGTGGCCAGCGACGTCATGTACGGCATGTTCGGGTTATTGAGGATCTTGTCTTCCTGCTGGTTTTCCAGCACCACCACGGCCACATGACCGATAGCGGGAATCTTGTCGTTGGGAGAAGGAGCCGGCGCCGGCGACTGAGCAGGAGGATCACTCGCCGCGGTGTGAGCGGCGCCTCCACAAGCGCTTTCGATTACCAGGAAAATGAGAACTGACGGAACGAGAAAAGCAGAGAACATTCTTGACCGAAACTCATGAAGTTTTCACCTGATCGAAACAGAGAATGTTTCTAACACCGATTATGTCGCTCTGCCGTTCGTTGCCTCTGATCGGGAGAAGCTGTTTCCGCAATTCTCGTTGGCCGTGATTGGATGAATGCCTTGCACTGAGGAGGGGACTTTACGGTTGCGAAACAATCGTGCCAGCGACGATACTTTCTCACATCTCGCAAACCGACGGCCGGACGTGATCGGACGTAGGGATGGGTCCACACAGACAGCAGAACGGGCCAGCGGCCCGCCGGAGGCTTCACATGTTCAAAGGTTTTCGCGATTTCGTTCTTCGTGGCAACGTTGTCGATCTGGCCGTCGGTGTGGTGATCGGCGCTGCCTTCGGCACGGTAGTGACGGCATTTGTCAAAGACCTGCTCACCCCGATCATCGCCGCTTTGGTGAAGAAGCCGGATTTCTCCGGGATGGCCTTCGAGGTGAATGGCTCGAAGTTCCTCTACGGCGACTTCATCAACGCGCTCATCTCATTTTTGTTGGTCGCGGCCGCTGTGTACTACTTTGTGGTCTTGCCGGTCAACGCGCTGATGAAGCGCTTTGAGAAGCAGGCGTTGCCGGACAAAAAGAAATGCCCGGAATGCCAAAGCGACATTCCCGTCGAGGCGCATCGCTGCGCATTTTGCACACAGCCGGTATAAAAGCTGAGCGCATTACGCCGCCTTGTGATCCTTCAAGTGCGAGGCCGTCAGCTTGGGATCGCCGGCGGTATGTCTCTTCCACGCGGTATAGCCGAACCACGAGCCATAGAAGAAGGTGAGCAAAAACAATGACAAGGCTATACTGGCGGCCGCGCTGATGCCCGTGATTCGGCAGGCAACGTAAAAATCACCACAGATTCCCAAGGCCAGGAATACCATCGCTCCCAACAGCAGGCGCGCGGTGATGTGGTGCAGCATCTCGCTGTCGTCGCCCTCATTCACGATGCGGTGATAAGCTGCGGGGGTGATGAGAAGAATGGTTGAGATCGCGACCGCGACCAGGCTTGCGAGATGTAACAGCTTCCAGGCTTGTGGAATTTTGTAGAACTTCGTCATCCACATGATGATCAGCTGAAAGCCCAGCAGGGCCTGGGCTCCGGGCAGCACCACCCGGCACTCGATCAAAACCTGCTTGATTCTGGTGGTGAGATCCGTTTTGTCTTCAACACTCATATCCATCTCTTTCAAAGGATCGATCACGGCGTAAAGATCGACCGCTCGGCGCTTGCGGCTTCGCGCGACGAACTCCACTCCATACCAGCAGAGAAGCGTGAGCGCCAGGACGCTGCCGCTGAGAATTGCCGAGCCCATAACTCCGAGAACCCATCGCGCTCCCAAGTAAAAAGTCAGACCCATTGCCAGCGCGAAAGGAAGTAGTCCGCATGAGACAGTCATGGTCGCCAGCCGGTGCAAGTGAGCGGTGTTGCGCCCGTGCAAGACGATGCGGTGGTATGGCACGGGGAGCATCAATATGCCGAAGCCGAGGAGCATCAACCCGAGCGCCACCAGTTGCAGCTGCTGCGTCTCAGGAGACATTCTGCTGAAGCCCGGTTCATAGAATCCGCGAAATCCGAAGCCGATCAGAATTTGAATTCCCAACACCAGGATTCTGGTTTCGTTCAGGGCATTTTCGATTTTGTCTTTGAGCGAGGCCACGGGTCAGGTTACAGATTTGTTACTCGTGGAAGTAGGATTCCAGGTTTGCTCAACCGAGTTGTTCCAGACCTGTTGTGGATATCGGCAACCCACCCTTAACTCCCTGAATTAACGTGATTTATCCGCGATCAAGAAGGTCGAAATTGGCACTCTTCTGTGGTAAACTAAATATGGGTTGCTGACCGCCTAAGTTACTTAAATTTCAAGCACATATACGGTATTGCCGAGTTTAATGCCCGGCGGTTCAACCCCGGCGAAAGCGGCAGTCGGCTGGCGAAGTCGATTGCTCACGAATGGAGCAGGATGCCCTCGAAAGATTCTCAGTCAGCCGCTGCGGCGGCCCCAGACAATAACAAGCCCACCGAGATTGTCAGCGAGAAACCCTCCGCGAAAAAGAACAGCAATGGTCAGTCGGATGGCGATTACAACGCCGACTCGATTAAGGTTCTCGGCGGAATGGAAGCGGTGCGCAAGCGTCCCGCAATGTACATCGGCTCCACCGGTGAGATGGGATTGCATCATCTCGTATACGAAGTTGTCGACAACTCTGTCGATGAAGCGCTGGCGGGCTTTGCCGATCGCATCGACGTGACCATTCACATCGATAACTCAATCACGGTGGTCGATAACGGGCGGGGCATTCCCACCGATGAGATGGATGTGGATGGCGAGCGCCTGCCTGCGGCGCAAGTCGTGATGACGGTGCTGCACGCCGGCGGAAAATTCGATAGCTCCACCTACAAGGTTTCGGGAGGCCTGCACGGCGTGGGAGTCTCGTGCGTGAACGCGCTGAGTCATCTGCTGGAGCTCGAGATCTGGCGCGACGGAGCGGTGTTTGAGCAGTCGTATTCCAAGGGCGTGCCCACCTCAAAGTTAAAGAAGACAGGCACGACCAAGAAGCGCGGCACTAAGATCCACTTCGTTCCCGACAACGAAATCTTCACCGTCACCGAGTACAACTACGACACGCTGGCGCAGCGACTGCGCGAGTTGGCCTTCCTCAACAAGGGCCTGCTGATCACGTTGGCTGACGAGCGTGCCACTGATTCGAAGACCGGCGAGTCGAAGAAGGCGGAGTTCAAGTACAACGGCGGCATCGGGGAATTCATCAAGCATTTGAACCGCGGCAAGAGCGTGTTGCACGATAAGCCGATCTACATGGAAGCCGAGCGCGAGGGTGTGGCCATGGAGATTGCACTGCAGTATAACGACGGCTACTCGGAAACCGTGTTCAGCTTCGCCAACAACATCAACACGGTCGATGGCGGCTCGCACCTTTCCGGCTTCCGCACCTCGCTGACGCGCACTATCAACTACGCCGGACAGCAACTTGGACTGTTTAAAGACGTGAAAGAAAACCTCAGCGGCGACGACGTTCGCGAGGGATTGGTGGCCGTGGTCAGCGTGAAGCTGTCGCAGCCGCAGTTCGAAGGCCAGACCAAGGGCAAGCTCAACTCCGACATCGCCGGCATTGTTCAGGCATTCGTGAATGAGCGGCTGGCTGCATTCTTCGACCAGAATCCTCCAGTGGCCAAGCGAATCATCAACAAGGCGATCGAAGCCTCTCGTGCGCGTGAAGCCGCCCGCAAGGCGCGCGATCTGACCCGCCGTAAGGGTGCGCTGGACGGAGGCGGCCTGCCGGGCAAGCTGGCCGACTGTTCCGAACGTAATCCTGAGCGCTGCGAAGTGTACCTGGTCGAGGGAGAGAGCGCAGGCGGCACCGCCAAGCAGGGACGAGATCGCCGCTTCCAGGCGATCCTGCCGCTGAAGGGCAAGATCCTCAACGTGGAGAAGGCGCGTTACGACAAGATGCTGGGCCACGAAGAAATTCGCGCTATGATCACCGCTCTGGGCACCGGCATCGGCAAGGACGACTTCGACGTTTCGAAGCTGCGCTACGGCAAGATCATCCTGATGACCGACGCCGACGTGGACGGCTCGCACATTCGCACGCTGCTGCTGACGTTCTTCTTCCGGCACATGCAGGAGCTGATCAAGCGCGGCAACGTATATATCGCGCAGCCGCCGCTTTATCGCATCAAGAAGGGCAAGTTCGAACAGTACATCAAGAATGACGCCGAGCTGGTGAAGGTGATGGTCAAGCGCGCGGCCGACGGCATTGTAGTGCGCTACGGAGAGGGTGCTGCCTTGCTGGAAGGCGCGCCGCTGACCAAGTTCATGACTACCCTGAACGACTTCATCGGTTTCTTCGACAAGGTGAACAAGCGCATTCGCGACGAGAAGATCACCGAACTTCTCTCGCAGGCCGACCTGGTGAAGCGCGTGGACTTTGAAGGCGACAGCAAGAAGCCGCCGCAGAAGATGGCGAATTTGCAGAAGGCGCTGAAGGCGATTGCCAAGGAGCGCAGCCTGAAGGAAGTGAAGGAACCGCGCTTCGAAGAAGAGCACAGCCTGTGGGAGCTGAACTTCGTCAACGCGCAAGGCGCCGAGCACACCATCAACTGGGAGTTGGCGTCCACGCCGGAGTATCGGCAGATGATGTCGAAGTACAAACAGATCGAGCAGTACATGCAGCCGCCGTATATCGTAGAACCGCTGAAGAAAGAGAGCGCCTCGAACGGCACGGAAGAGTTGAGCGACGCTGCGAAAGCTGACGCGGAGAAAGCGGAACAGAAAGCTCCGAGGGCGGCCAAGCGTAGTAAAGCGGAAGTGGCGACGGTGGAGAAGTCCTCGCCGCGCGACCTCTTCGAATACGTTTTCAACGAAGGCCGCAAGGACTACGACGTACAGCGCTACAAGGGTCTGGGCGAGATGAGTTCAACCCAGCTATGGGAGACCACCATGGATCCTGAGCGCCGCACGCTGCTGTCGGTGAAGCTGGAAGACATCACCGAAACCGAGACCATCTTCACGACTTTGATGGGCGAAGACGTGGAGGCGCGGCGCAAGTTCATCGAAGAAAATGCGCTGGATGTGAAGAATCTGGATATCTAGGGACTGTCCGCGAGACGCTAGCTCGCAATGCGGCGCTTTTCTGGGCGTGCTGTGTGGCGTGAAGATCTAGGCTTCTGCCGAGATTTCGCCGTACTCCTCGTGCGCTCGCTGCTGTTGGACAAGTCAATTAGCAAGTGAGGGTGCTTATCCAATAGCCTCAAAAGATTTATGACTGCGGGCACTGGCGCCGCCTCTCCTCGTTCATAGCGCGAGAATGCGTTGTGCCCGCCTCCCGTTAATTGGGCGGCATCACCCTGAGTCAACCCAAGTTTAAGCCGGATTCGCTTGATCTCTTCGCTTTGACGTCTGCGTTCCTGCAACACAAGCTTGTCCCCGGCCTCGGCATAACGGGCTGCGCTATGAGAGTCGAACTCAACCTCGCCGCATTCGGCGCAGCGCCATCCGGAGAGCCCTTCCACGCGCATGCTTTTTCCGGCATGCTGCACCCGAAATGTCTCACCCTCGAACCGGGTCATGCCTGTACGGGAGCTGCAGCTTAGACATTTCCTTACCATAGTTACTTCTCCTTGAATTGAATCACCGGAACCTGGATTCCGTAAGGTGACCTTGATGTAGGCCTGTTTGTTAACCGGTGTGTCAGCATGATAGACATCCTGCCAGACCCGATGATCGGCGTATGTAGTCATGGATTTATAGAAATTTCGTCGTTTCAAAGATCCAACGACCCTGCAACATCTGTTAAGCCCATTTGCCTTCCGCCATCCATCGCGGTTTTGGTAAAGGCCGCCACGCCGAGCAAGGCCACCAACGATTGGATATGGGCAAGCTCGTAATGTGGAGTGCGTTTTTCCAATAACACCACTTTACCCTAATAGGGTAATTAATGCCAGAGGGTTTTCAGAGTCCGCTTTCGCCTCCAGCCCTTCGCCGTGTTACAACAAAAGCGCATGTCGATTCGCTCTCTGCCCTCCCGCATTGGTGCACCGCAGTTGATCGCTCTCGTTTTACTCCTCATTTTTGCCGGCCAGTGTGTCTGGTTGATGGCACACACTCGGCTTTCCGCGATGGAAGGCGTTTACGTAGAGGCCGGCTTGCTCCACCTGGAGCATTTGGCCAGCGCGAATACGCCGCAGCACAGTTCCCTGGTGCCCTTGATGGCTGGCCTTGCCGCGCGCGTAAGCGGCGCCGAGAAGCACGTCGACGAATTCAACAACTACCGCATGATCATGCGGCTGCCATTTCTCTTTGTCGGCATGCTGCTCGGGGCGTCGCTGTGGTACGTGGCGCGTCGTCTGTATGGGAATACCGGCGGCTACGTGGCGCTCCTTCTTTACTGTTTTTCGCCACTGACCATCACGGCTGCCAGCGAGATTGGTCCCGCGGTGGTCGGCGCGTGGGGAGGCTTTGGACTGATCTTTACCAGCATTGCGGTGGCTCACACGCTGTATGCTCCGCGCGAAGTGGTGCTGTGGAACTGGCGCCGCATACTGCTGCTGGGACTTTCCATTGCGATTTGTGTGGGTGCGCAGTTCTCGTTCTGGGTGCTGTTGCTGCCGGCATTTCTCCTCATGCTGTGGGTAGGTCACGTGCGGCCCGGAGCGGTGGTTGTCATCTTCAGTGCAGCCTGCGCTGTCGGAGCGATATTGCTGTCGGCACTCTACGGCTTTCGTCCGATGGCATACGCCCATGCGCTACGAACTGCCGACTGGCTGGAAGTTTCGTCCCGGGAATCGCTCGGACCGGGGCTGTCGTGGTTGCTGCACGGCTTGTTCCTGGATCATGGACTAGGCTTATTGATTCTGGTGGCGGTGACAGTAGTGGCCTTCGTTGTCTGGAAGCGCACCCGTTTTTTTGGAACCGCTGCACCACTGCTTGTGACATTGTTACTTTTTAGTCTCGCGGTGCGCATGCAATTTTCTATAACCTTCTTTGCGTTTCTCGGCGTACCCTTCCTGATGCTCTTTATTGCTGGAGTTTCAGCGGATTTGCTGGAAAGCCGCTATGCGCTGGCATTTAATGCCGTCGTGTTTGGGGCGCTGATTGCCAATGTGATGATCGAGGTCTACGACCTGGCGAATCTCACTTCCCGAACCCGTTAAAAACTTTCCAGCATCTAACGGGTTGGAATACACTGAGGACATCATGCAGAGCGGGGGCCAATCCGTAAGGCCGATCGTCGGGCATTCAGCACGAACCCTTTTTCCAGCCATCTTTATTCTTGCCGTCATCACGGCGTTGCCTGCAGTTGCACAGGTTTACGTTCATCCCCCTACCAAAACGCAGGTCAACGGACATTTTCTGGCGCCCGCGCCCAGCGTGACCTCGGTGGGAGGCATGCACATGCCGCCGCCCGCGCCCAGCGTTACCTCCATTCCGAACTACGGGTACAAGCCTTACAGCGGTTCGTATCACAACGGACGGTATGGCCATTCCGGCGCCGGCTATGTCGGAGGCTGGGCGTACTCGATTCCTTATTACTACCCGGTCGATAACTCGGCCTACGGTTACGATTACGTAGGTGCGGGCGGTCCGGACCTGTATTCGGGTCCCCCACCGGAGCCGTACGATCCATCTCTGCATATTGTGGTGGAGCAGCCGCCGGCGAAGCCGTACATGAGCGATCCGCCGCCGCAGCCGGAGGCATATGCCGCGCCGCCCAGGCCGCTGCCGGATGATAAGCCCGGAGATCCGACTGAACTGATCTTCCGCAACGGGCATCATGAAGAAGTGAACAGCTACGCCATCATGGGTGACGCCGTCTACGTCTTCGATCAGGGGCGCAAGAAGATCGCGCTTGGCGATCTGGATATTCCGGCGACAGTGAAGGCCAATGATGATCGCGGCGTGCAGTTCCGCCTGCCGGCGCCTGAGAAGAAGGCGACTACAACTGCGCCGAAGTCCAGTGCAGAGCCCAGCAGTGATTCCGGGAACCCGCCGAATGTGGCTGCGGTGATGCCGTAACCGCAGTGGCTAAAGCCATCTGGTATTTTGTGGCGACAAACAATGCACCGCTGAAGCGGTGCTCCACCCGGGCGGCAAACCCTTGCTGTCGGTAAAGTTGGACTCGTCCGTAGCTCCGCGCCTTCCGCCCCATTTACAATAACGACGTGCACAAGTATTTCGACAATCCGGCCGAGCGGATTGCCCCGGCGGGCGCTCGCGTGCCTGCGTCCGTCTCGATTGGCGGCGTCGAGGTGCGTCCGGCCACCGTGCTCGCACCAATGGCTGGCGTCACCGATACGGTCTTCCGCCGCTTCATCCGCAACCTGGGCGGATGCGGCCTGATGATGACCGAGTTCACCTCGGCCGATGGCATCGTCCGGCACAAAGACAAGAAGGCCAAGCAGTATCTGACGTTCTACGGCAACGAGCACCCGATCTCCGCACAACTGTTCGGCAGCGATCCGGTCACCCTGGCCGATGCTGCGCGCGTGGTACAGGACCTCGGCTTCGACCTGGTCGATCTGAACCTGGGCTGCCCGGCAAAGAAAGTTGTGAAGTGCAATGGGGGTTCGGGACTGCTTCGCGATCTGCCGCTGATCAAGAACATCTTCGAATCCGTTCGTGCGGCGGTGACGGTTCCATTCACCGTGAAATTTCGCGCCGGGTGGAGCGACAAGGAAGTGGTACACATCAACCTGGCGAAGATGGCCGAGGATTGTGGACTCGCGGCAGTCGCGTTGCACGCTCGCACACGCGAGCAGGGGTATAGCGGCCAGGCGAATTGGGAGTGGATTGCCGCAGTGAAGGATGCGGTCAAGATTCCGGTGATTGGCAACGGCGATGTGCGTTCACCGGAGGACGCCGCTGCGATGGTAGCGCAAACCGGTTGCGACGCGGTCATGATTGGCCGCAGCGCCGCTTCGAATCCGTGGATCTTCCGCCAGATCGAGCAGTACACCCTGACCGGATCGTACGACCTGCCGAGCGATGCCGACCGCTACGCCATGATACGCACTTACTTCGCCATGCTGGTGGACGAGAAGCGGGGTGGCGAGGAAGGGAAGATGAAGCAGTTCGCGTCATGGTTTACACATGGCGTGCCGCACGGTGCGAACCTGCGCAAGGCCGTGTACGAGGCGAAGAAGGGCGAGCAGATTCTTGATGCGGTGGATCGTTTCTTTGAGGAATTGTTGAACGGAGCCGCGGCTGCGCATCCCGAGCCGGCGGAAGAGGCGCTGTCGGCCTGAGAAAGCGTCGCCCAACCAGGAAGGGACCTTATGCCCCATTGCACGAAGTGTGGAACGGAAGTTGCCTCGACCGCTCAGTTCTGTCCGACGTGTGGTCAACCCCAGCCGTCCATGCCTGCTGGCTCCGCTCCAGTTCCTCCCGTCTCTGTCGCGGGGGGCGGTCTAACAGAGAACACAGCCGCGGCACTGAGCTACGTTCTGGGCTGGATCACCGGCATTATCTTCTTCGTTATCGACAAGCGGCCCTACGTGCGTTTTCACGCCGCACAATCCATGCTCACCTTTGGCGGCCTGCACATCATTCGAATTGTGCTGGCGATGATCTTCGGCGCCGGTTTTCTCTTCGGCGGCTATCACCGGCACATGGGATACGGCGGATGGGGAAGCTTTGGCTTGGGCCTGGGATTATTGAGCATCCTCTCGTTGCTGACGTTCGTTCTCTGGATTGTCTGCATCGTCAAAGCAGCTTCGGGATCGCGGTTTATGCTGCCGATCGTCGGGCCGATTGCGGAGAACACGGCGCGTCCATAGCCCAGCACGCCACCTAAGACCACAACTGGCTGGAACGCCGAGGGCCCATCAGGCAGCCGCAAATCGAGGTTAACCCGCGGCAGTGGACTTGGCGCGAGGGGCACCATGTTATGATGCTGACGCAGAGGCAGTCCTCGGAAGCTTGCGTTCGGTCTTCCGAAGTGACTCGGCGCCGATGTAACGGGGTACGGCGCTAGCCAAGGGGCGATCATTTAGAGCGTGCCAAGCGAAAAACAGGTTCGATGGTCGCAGCTTAGGGTGGGCATCACTGTCCTCGTCGCCCTGATCACGCTGGCTGTCCTGATCTTCCTGATGACCGGGACCACCGGTCTGTTTACCAAGAAAATCATCATTCATAGCTATGTTGACAACGCCGGCGGCTTGCGCGTTGGTGCTCCCGTCCGGCTGGAAGGCGTCGACATCGGTAACGTCACCGGCATCCGTGTGGTCTCCGATGCGGCCCGGCGCGTTGCCCCCGTTCAAATCAGCATGAAGATTACGACCAAGTACGCCGACAGCATGAATAATGGCTGCCAGGTGCTGCTGACCACGGCAGGCGTGCTGGGAGAGGTCTTCATCGATCTGGATTGCCGCCAGGCCAAGGGAACCCCGCTGCAGAGCGGAGACACCCTGGCCACCAAAGACGTGCCGCAGTTCCAGGATGTGGTCCGCGCCAGCCAGAGCACGCTGGCCAACCTGGACATTCTGTTGAAACGCGTTGACGACATCGTCTCTTATATTCAGAGCGGCCGGGGATCCATCGGCAAGATCATTTACGATCCGTCGCTGTTCGATCGCGCCAACGCGACCGTGGGCCAGTTGCAGCAGATTGCCAATCAAATTAATTCTCCGCGCGGCACCATCGGTAAGCTGCTGAACAGCGACGAACTTTACGACAAGCTGAACGGTTCGGTCGATAAGGTCAACAAGATCATCGACGAAGTGGACCAAGGTAACGGAACGGTAGGCAAGCTGCTGAAGGATCCGTCGCTCTATGACAATGCCAACAAAGCCGTAGCCGGCGGCAATCAGCTGATCGCCGATATCAATGCGGGCAAAGGTACGCTGGGCATGCTTACCAAGGACCAGGCCATGGCCCAGAAGATCAACAACACTATCACCCGGCTGAACGACATTGCCGATCGCCTGGACAAAGGCGAAGGTACAGCGGGCAAGTTCCTGAAGGACCCGGCGCTGTATGACAACACCAACGATTTGCTGGTGGAGACGCGCAGCCTCATCAAGGCGGTCCGCCAGAATCCGAAGAAATACCTCACTATCTACCTCAAGATCTTCTGATCACCGGGCTGCTGGTGAACTCCACCGAAACAACCCTTTACGAACTCGAACGCCTTGGCGATGCGGTGATGTTACGGCTGGTCTCGTCCGACGCCACCAATCGACTGACCTGCTCACGCGTGCGGGCTCTGACGGCCGCGGTAGAGGATCTGGCCAATCAACCTCCGTCGCGGCTCGTCATCTACGGGCAATGCGCACTTCTTCTCGGCCGGAGCCGATCTCAGTGAAATCAATGCGCTCACCGGCGTGGAGGCCTTTCGCTTTGCGCAGATGGGCCAGCGCCTGATGCGCGCGGTGGCCGGCTTTCGAGCTCCGGCCATCGCCGCCGTGCGCGGTTACTGCATGGGCGGAGGATTGGATCTCGCCCTCGCCTGCCACATGCGCATTGCCAGCCCGCACGCCCTCTTCGGACACCGTGGCGCCGCCTTGGGCCTGATCACCGGATGGGGCGGCACCCAACGGCTGCCTCGGTTGATCGGCAAGGGCCGTGCGTTGCAGATGTTTCTTGCAGCCGAGAAGATCCACGCTACTCAGGCGTTCGAGATCGGGCTGGTGAATGCCATCGCCGAAGACCCCGTCGCTGCTGCCCTGAGCTGCGAAGTGTAGCGCGGGGTATTATCGGAGAAATGCCCATTCCGCTTCCATCCCGAGATCAGCAACTCGTGCAGATCATCGACGCCGCACTCGCGGACACGGCGCGTCGCAGCGGAGAGTGGCTGGTCTGCAAACTGGGCTGCACCCAATGTTGCGTCGGGGTGTTCGCCATCAACCAGCTTGACGCGCTACGTCTGCAACATGGAATAGCTGAACTGGATCGCAACGATCCGGAGCGCGCGGCGCAAGTGCGCGGGCGTGCGGCGGCTTCGGTTGAGCGGCTGCAGCCCGACTTTCCCGGCAACCCGGCGACCGGCATTCTGGATGAACGCGATGAGGCGATGGAGCGCTTCGAGGATTTCGCCAACCGCGAACCCTGCCCGGCGCTGAATCCACTGACTGGCGGTTGCGACGTGTATGCCTGGCGGCCCATGACCTGCCGCGTGTTCGGGCCACCGGTGCGTTCCGAGGGCGGCCTGGGAGTCTGTGAGCTGTGCTATCACGGCGCCAGCGAGGAGCAGATTGCCGCCTGCGAGATGCAGGTTGATCCCGACGGCTTGGAGGCGAAGCTGGTCGAAGAGCTGGACCAATCCGGCCGTCGGGGACAGACGATCGTGGCGTTTGCCATGGCTTCGCGAAGCAGCTAGTCGCGCCTCATTCCATTCTGCTATTTTGTTCAATTTCTGCTGTACCAAGTGCTGCAAAGGCGAAGTCCCCGATCGTTAATTGCAATTAGTTGCAGGTTGGAAGCTACTACTCTAAGCATTCTTAATGGTTTAGCGCGGAAGCAAAATTGCAACAGCACATGCAGAGTCTCTCGTGGGGGCTGCCATGAAACTCCTGAGTGCGGTTCTATCCTTCTGCCTCTTCTGCTTGGTATCGACCGTCATTCCTGCAACGGCTCAAACAGACCTGTACGATAACGGTCCCAGCAACGGAAACATAGAAGCTTGGACCATCAACTTTGGCTTCTTCGTGAGTGACCTGCTGACGCTCAGCCAGCCTGCAACGGTCACCGGTCTTCAATTCACAGCGTGGCTGTTCCCCGGCGATGTGCTGGAGAGCGCGGATTTCTCTATCACCGACGGAGAAGGTGGCGGCAGGACGTTCTTCGCCGCAACCGTGAACTTCACCCAGAGCGGCTGCGTAGGTAATCAATTCGCGTTCAATGTCTGCACCGAAACCGGCAGTATTACCGGCTTCAACCTCAACGCAGGAAGCTACTGGCTGAATTTGCAAAACGCTGTCGTTGCTAGCGGCAACCCGGTGTACTGGGACGAAAATGATGGTCCATCTGAGGCATCGGAGACATCAGCGGGTACGATCCCTTCCGAGTCATTCACAATCCTTGGCAGCACCGGCACAAGTACAACGAGTACGACCGGAACCACGCCCGAGCCCGTCAGCTTGGTGCTATTCGGGTCTGGCATCCTTGGCGTCGCTGGTATCCTGCGCCGAAATTCTAGGAGAGATCCATGAAACTGCGCCATGTTCTTCTGCCACTGTTTGCTTTTTGTCTGACGGTCACACCTGCGATTGCCCAAAACGATCTCTACGATAACGGCCCCAGCAACGGCAACGTCGATGCTTGGACCATCAATTTCGGCTTCCTCGTCAGTGACCAGTTCACGCTGAGCCAGACTTCAACCATGACCGGTCTGCAATTTACCGCATGGCTGTTCCCGGGCGACGTGCTGGAGACGGCTGATTTCTATATCAGCGCGGAAGAAACGGGCGGTACCACCTACTTCAACGGAACCGTGAACTTCACCCAGAGCGGCTGTACCGGTAATGGGTTCGGTTTTAATGTCTGCAACGAAACCGGCACGATCACGGGTTTCAACCTGAACGCCGGAAGTTACTGGCTGAACCTGGAAAACGCCGTTGTTGCCAGCGGCGACCCGGTGTATTGGGATGAAAACGATGGACCTTCCCGTGCGTCGCAGACGTCGGAAGGTTCGATCCCGTCCGAGTCTTTCACCATCCTTGGCAGCGCCACCAGCACCAGTACAACGAGCACGACCGCGACCACGCCGGAGCCCGCCAGCTTGCTGCTGTTTGGGTCAGGAATTCTTGGCATTGCACGTCTCCTTCGCCGAAAATTTTAGGGGGAAGATATGAAGCTGCGCTCGCTTCTGTTGTCGCTTTTCGCAGTTTGCTTGACGGTTGCCCCTGCTGTGGCCCAGACCGACCTGTATGACAATGGACCTACCGACGGCACTGATAATGCTTGGACCTTCAATTTTGGATTTGTGCCAAGCGATGAGTTCACCCTCAGCCAAGCCGCCACGGTAAATGGCCTGCAATTTGCCGCCTGGCTCATGCCCGGCGATGTGCTGGAATCCGTCGAAGTCTCAGTCACCTCGCAGGAATTCGGCGGGACCACGTATCTGGACCAGGTCGCCACCATCACCCAGAGCGGCTGCTCGATGAACCAATTCGGTTTCAATATTTGCGTTGAGAGTGCCAACCTTACCCCGTTCGGTCTAAGTGCCGGCAACTACTGGCTCAATCTGGAAAACGGGCAGGTAAATACCGATGACCCGGTTTACTGGGATCAAAATTCTGGCCCCTCAGGAGCTTCTGAAGGCTCGCTGGGCACGATTCCTTCCGAGGCGTTCACCATCCTCGGCACAGGAACTACCAGCTCCACCGGCACGACTCCGGAACCTGCCAGCATCATGCTCTTTGGATCGGGCATGCTTGGCATTGCGGGCATGCTTCGCCGGAAATTTTAGGAGAATTCATGAGACGCCGCTTCGTCTTCCAGATGGTGATTGCTCTCTGTCTGTCAGTTCTGCCGGCGATCGCCCAGAGCGACCTGTATGACAACGGTCCCACGAATGGCAACGTCGACGCGTGGACCATCAATGACGGGTTCTTTGTTAGCGATACATTTCGTCTCAACCATGCCTCGCAAATTGGTGGCTTCGAATTTGCGGCTTGGCTATCTCCCGGTGACGTGCTGCAGTCCGCGGAGGTATCGATCACTTCCGATGTGCTTGGTGGAACCACTTACTTCGACGGGACGATCAATTTCGCCCAGAGCGGTTGCGTTGGCAACCAGTATGGTTACAACGTCTGCCTGGAGCAGTCTACGTCGTTCAACGGTCCGATCCTGAATGCTGGCACCTACTGGCTGAATATGCAGAACGCTGTCGTCAGCAGCGGCGATCCGGTTTATTGGGATGAAAACGACGGTCCTTCGTCGGCCACGGACAGTTATCTGGGCAGCATACCTTCCGAGTCGTTCACCGTACTCGGCATGCAACAGGAAACCGGTACCACCAGCTCCACCGGAACGACTCCGGAACCCACCAGTCTCATCCTGTTCGGATCAGGCGTTCTCGGTCTCGCCGCCGTTTTACGCCGCAGGCTGTTCTAGCGACGCCTGCGGCATGGAAGGCGCTCTTTGCCTCTGCCAATGAAGAGCGCCTTCCCCCCTCACATTGCGCAGGGCCGCTCCCCTGCTTTATCGTGGATGGTTTGCTTCGTGACTCTATGACTGACCATCTACAGCATCCCGGTACTCCCTTCGAAACCAAGGTTAAGACCGATTCCCCCGCTTTGAACGCAACCAGAAGGCTGTTGCGGACTTGGTGGCGCAGATCCGTACGGAAGAGGATGTCATTCAGTTGGGCGGAGGCGTGGCGGCGGTCGAGTCGCAACACAAGAAGGGCCGTCTGACGGCGCGCGAACGCATTGCGCTGTTGATCGATCCGGGAACCAGTTTTTCGAACTGGGTCTTCGCGGCGTGGGGAATGTACGCGGAATGGGGCGGCGCGCCGTCGGCGGGGTCGTCACCGGTCTGGCGCGCGTGCATGGGCGGCTGTAATGCTGATCGTGAACGATGCCACGGTGAAGGCCGGGGCGTTCTTTCCGATGACGGCGAAGAAGGTGATTCGCGCGCAGAACATCGCCATCGAGAATCATCATTCCTACGATCTATCTGGTCGATTCGGCCGGAGTGTTTTCTGCCTCTGCAGGAAGATGTTTTTCCCGACACGGACGATTTCGGCCGCGTTTTTCGCAACAACGCCGTGATGTCGGCGATGGGCATTCCGCAGATCACGGCCATCATGGGCATGTGCGTGGCCGGAGGCGCCTACCTGCCGGTGATGTGCGACCACATCCTGATGACCGAGGGCAGCGGGTTGTTCCTCGCCGGTCCGGCGCTGGTGCAGGCTGCGATCGGACGCGAAGTACTCCGCCGAAGAGCTGGGCGGCGCCAAGATGCACTCCCAGATCAGCGGCACGGTCGATTTTCGCGAGGCCAACGACGAGGCCTGCCTGGCACGCATTCGCGCGCTGGTCGACAAGATGGGCGCGCGCGGGCGTGTCCCTTCGATCAGCAAGGAAGCTCGTGCCGCCCCGTTATCCACGGCGCAGGACGTCTACGGCATCTTCGATAGCGATCCGGCGCGCCAGTTACGACATGCGCGAGATCATCGCACGCATCGTCGATGAGAGCCTGTTCGAGCGAATACAAGGCCGAATATGGCGAGACCGTGCTGTGCGGTTACGCTCGCGTCGGCGGCTTTGCCGTGGGCATCGTCGCCAATCAGAAGACGCACGTGCAGCAGGTGGATCATTCCGGCAACAAACGCATGGAATTCGGCGGCGTGATCTACACCGAGTCGGCGGAGAAGGCCGCGCGCTTCATCATGGATTGCAACCAGAACCTGGTTCCGCTCGTTTTCCTGCATGACGTCAACGGTTTCATGGTAGGCCACGATGCCGAGTGGAGCGGCATCATCCGCGCGGGCGCAAAGATGGTGAATGCGGTATCGAATTCGGTGGTGCCGAAGATCTCGCTGATCGTCGGCGGCTCATTCGGAGCAGGGCATTACGCCATGTGCGGCAAGGCCTACGATCCGCGCTTTGTCTTCGCCTGGCCGACGGCGAAATATGCCGTAATGAGCGGCGCCTCGGCGGCAAACACGTTGGTGGAAATCAAGATCAAACAACTGGAGCGCGGCGGAAAGAAGCTGAGCGAGGAAGACAAGAAGGAGCTCTACGACGAGGTGAAGGCGACTTACGACGAGCAGATGGATCCCCGTTACGGCGCGGCGCGTCTGTGGATTGATAAGATCATCGATCCAGCGGAAACGCGGGAAGCGCTGATTACAGCGCTGGAAGCCGCATCGCTGAATCCCGATGTGCCGAAGTTCAGCGTCGGGGTGTTGCAGACCTAGAGGTGTTGTCGGCTTCGGTTGTCGGCTTCGGTTTAATGAATTGTCATCCCGAGCGAAGCCGAGGGATCTGCGGTTTGCCGGCGTAGAAAAGAGTTCCCACCCTGTTGCCAAATTGCAGGCGACGAGGATGAGGCACCCGACAAGAGCTAATCGCCAATGCCTGATGTAATCAAACTCGTTGAATGTCCTCGCGATGCTTGGCAGGGATTACGTGGCCAGATTCCTACGGAACTGAAGGTCGAGTACCTGAAAGCCCTGGTTGCCGCCGGATTCAAGCATATCGACGCGGTGTCGTTTGTCTCGCCCAAGGCTGTGCCCCAGATGGCGGATTCGGAGAACGTGCTCAGCGAGCTCGATCCGCCGGATGATGTCGAGATAATCGCCATCGTGGTAAACGAGCGCGGCGCCGAGCGTGCTGTAGCTACCGATGCCGTTCGCACCCTGGGCTTTCCGTACTCGCTGTCGCCGACATTCCTCAAGAACAATCAGAACCAGACGCCGGAAGAGAATCTCGACATCCTGGAAAAAGTGAAGCAGAAGGCTGACGATGCCGGCTTGGACACTGTCGCCTACATATCGATGGCATTTGGCAATCCTTATGACGATCTGTGGGATGTCGACGAACTGATCGAAGGCGTTGGCTTGCTCGTGGATCTGGATGTGCAGGCGATCTCGCTGGCCGACACGGTTGGCCTGGCCAGCCCGCAACAAATCGCTGATGTCATCGGCCCGGTGCTTCCCCGATTCGATGGAGTCGAAATCGGTGTTCATCTGCACAGCCGTCCCGACGATGCCGCGGAGAAGGTCCTGGCCGCTTATGACGCTGGGTGCCGTCGCTTCGATTCGGCGCTGGGAGGCCTTGGTGGCTGCCCGTTCGCGCAGGACGTGCTAGTCGGCAACATTCCAACGGAAATCTTGTTGCAGGCCCTGAGAAGCCGTGGCGCCAGTGTGCCGATCACGAAACCCGTCGAAGATCTGCTGCGCAGAGCGGCCGAGATGGGCGACCGGTTCAGCGGGCCGAAGATGTAGAGACAGTGGTCAGTGGCCGGTGGCTAGAAAAATCTCAAACAAGTTTGCGCGCATATGTCTTCAGAGAACAATCAATATTCCACGCTTAGCTTGACCTGCGATGACGCGTTGTCTGTCATTACGCTCAATCGGCCTGAGAAGCGCAATGCCATCAGTTACGAGCTGATCGATGACTTGTTGTGCGCGCTGGACGAAGTCGATGTGTCCCCGGCTCAGATTCTGATTTTGACCGGCAGCGGCAAGGCTTTCTGTTCAGGGATGGACCTGGACAACCTGCGATCCATTACCGGACGCAGCGCGGAAGAAAACCGCGCCGACTCAGCGACCATGGCACGGCTGTTTCGCACCCTATATGAATTTCCCAAGGTGACGATTGCTGCGGTGAATGGTCCTGCCATCGCCGGCGGTTGCGGCCTGGCGACCCTATGCGACTTCACTCTCGCATCTGGGGAAGCCAAGTTCGGATACACCGAGGTCCGTATCGGCTTTGTTCCCGCAATCGTGTCGACCTTCCTGCTGCGCCAGGTCGGCGAGAAGCAGGCCCGCGATCTGTTGCTGACCGGCAGGATCATCTCGGCGGAAGAAGCCTTTCGCCTGGGCCTGGCCAGCGAAGTGGTACCGGCCGACAAACTGATGGAGAGAACCCGCGAACTGGCCGCCAGCTTGCTGCAGAACAGCCCCGCTTCGCTGCTGGCAACCAAGCGATTGTTGAAAGCTTACCGCTCCGAAGAACTGGACTGGCAGATCGATGCTGCCGTGGAAGAAAACGCTCGCATTCGCACCACGGAAGATTTCCGCGAAGGCGTCACTTCCTTCCTGGAAAAACGAAGTCCGCGCTGGAGCGGTCGTTGATGCCCGAATTGGCCAGTGGTAAGTCCTAATGGTGAAAATTCTTGCGGAAAGTGCCGAATCGGCTCAGTGGCGTTTATGATACTGGTCAGGTCCAGCAGCACTCGCCTGTCTCTTGTTACAATGCCTCTCTTCGAGCATTCTCAATTAGAACTCGTCATTATCTGATGAAGGCCGGAAAGGCCGCAGTGCTCGCGGGAAAAACGCCGATCTGGAACTAGACGTTAACGAATGCGGAAGCTCTTGTCAGAGGAAGGGCTCGCCGCAACGAACTTGGGGAGAACATGATGAGATTTCGTCTGCATTCGATGGTGATGATCTTAATATCCGCTTTACTGCTCTCGACCCTGGTGGTGGCCCAGGAGCCGGCGGCGCCCACGAAGCCGGGAAGCACGCCTCCTCCCGCCGTCCAGGACGTAACTCCGCCGGCTGCCGACAACCAACAGGCGGAAGCTCCCGCGGCGCCGGTTCTAAGCGGCCCCTACCCGGTCATGAGCAAAGCTGCCGAAGACCGCGGACGCCAGGTCTTCCAGATGTTTAACCATTCCGAAGCCGGCGAGATCTGGGGCGCGCTGGTCGAGCCTCTTAGAAAACGCGCCAAGTCAGAAGCCCATTACGTGGAGTACATCAAGAAATTACGCGAGCGCATGGGCAACGAAACCCAGGTGATGGGTGAGAACATCGTCCCTTATATCTTTTCCCCAGACACGGTTTACTCCCGCCTTTCGACTTTTTCCCGCATTCCTAATGCCACCGTCATGACTCAGATCACCGTCAATCAGCGCGGCCAGATTGATGCCATGACGATTCAGCCTGTGCCACGCATCGCCGAAGGTCGCTTTGCTGGATATACCGACAAAAACAAATTGCATCTTCCCTTCAACGACGAATGGCTGGTCTACCAGGGCGGCCGCAATCCCTTCGAGAACGGCTACTCGGTGAGCGACGATATGCGCTTCGCCATGGACTTTGTCTATTTGAAGAATGGCCGCATGTTCTCCGGCGCAGGTGGTGTCGGCAGCAAGGCTGCGGACTACTACTGCTTTGGCCAACCTATTGTCTCCCCCGCCGATGGCAGGGTCGCCAAGGCAGAAGGCGGTTACGACGATAGTCCTCCGGGCAGGCCCTCGGGCGATCCCTCCGATGGAAACGTTGTGAGCGTCGTGTTTGGAAGCGGCGATGCTACCGAAACCGCGGTATTCAATCATCTGAAGCAGAACAGCCTGAAAGTGAAGCCCGGCGACCAGGTGAAGCAGGGTCAGGAACTCGCGCAGTGCGGTAATAGTGGAGGCGGCCCGATTCCACATGTCCACTTCCAACTGATGAAGGGCGCTGGCAGCGTCATCCCGGCGCAGTTTGTGGATTACATTGCCGATGGCAAGCCGGTTGACGTGGGCGAGCCCAAGCGCGGAGAGATGGTGAAGAACAATCCGGCGGCGGCTGCCAGTGCGGCCAGCGCCGCGGCCACAACTCCGGCGGCCGGCAAATAAAGCCAGGCGCAGAGCGCCTTCTTCCGCGGACGCGCCCCTGGGGTTAGCGTCCGCGTTTTGTTGTAACCGGCAAGGACGTGTTCAAGTGCAACCGGAGAGCCGAGCGCTGGAGGTTTTCGAGACCAGGCTTCGCGTGCGTTATGCGGAGACCGACCAGATGGGAGTTGTCTACCACTCCAACTACATCATCTGGTTCGAGGTCGGACGCGTGGAGATGCTGCGCTCGCTCGGCTTCACCTATCGCGAGATGGAAAAGCAGGATGGTACGCACATTGCGGTGGTGGAAGTTCGTTGCCGCTTTAAGGCCCCGGCGCTTTATGATGATTCCATCCTTCTCCGCACCAAGCTGCTGAACGTTCGCGACTCGCTGCTGCACTTTGGCTACCAGGTGCTGCGGGAGGCCGACGGCACGCTGCTGGCGGAGGGCGAGACGGTTCACCTGGTGGTGGATGCCGCCTTCAAGCGCATATCTCTGCCGGAAAAGTATCGCCAACGATTTCTGAAAGCTGCCGGCAAGGCCTAGCACTGTACACTGAATATTTATGCAAGCCCTTCACATTAACGGCAACAACCTGACTCTGGAAGACTTGCGGCAGTTGGTGTATGAACGCCGTCCGGTTCTGCTGCAACCGGAGGCTCGCGGCGCCGTCGAACGCGCCCGCGCCATCGTCGACGACCTGGTGGAAAACGAGCGCGTCGCCTATGCGGTGAATACCGGCGTCGGGCACCTGGCCGATATGCGTATTTCGCGCCAGGACATACGACAGCTGCAGAGTAAACCTGGTGCGCTCCCACTCTGTGGGACTGGGCGAGCCGCTGGCCGAAGATGTGACTCGCGCCATGATGCTGCTGCGGGCGAATTCGCTCGCCAAAGGTTTCTCCGGCATTCGTCCCGTCGTGATCGACACTCTCTGCGAGATGTTGAACCGTGGCGTGCATCCCGTGATCCCCTCCCAGGGTAGCGTCGGCGCCAGCGGCGATCTTGCGCCACTGGCTCATCTCGCACTGGGAATGATTGGCGAAGGCGAAGTCATCTTTGAAGGCAGGAAGATGCCCGCGGCTGACGCTCTAAAACGCACCGACATCAAGCCGCTCACGCTCGAAGCCAAAGAAGCGATCTCCCTGATCAACGGCACCCAGGCCATGCTTGCTGTAGGCCTGCTGGCCATTGTGCAGACGGAAATTCTGGCCGACACAGCCGATGTGGTGGGATCTCTGACGCTGGACGCGCTGAAGGGAACGGACGTCGCCTTCGACGAGCGTATCCACCGCGCGCGCCCTCATGCCGGGCAGTTGCTGGTAGCGCAGAACCTGCGCCGCATGCTGGAGGGCAGCATCCTCCGCGAGTCGCACCTGGAATGTCAGAAGGTGCAGGACGCCTACTCCATGCGTTGCATGCCGCAAGTGCATGGCGCAGTGCGCGACACGCTTACCCACTGCCGGCACGTCTTCGAGATTGAGATGAATTCCGCCGTCGACAATCCGCTGGTGTTTCCAGAAGAGAAGAAGGTAGGGGCGCCCAAGCGTCCGGTAGGCGCTGCAGTCCCGGGTGTGATCATCTCCGGCGGTAACTTTCATGGGCAGCCGCTGGCCTTCGCTCTAGACTTCATGGCGGTGGCACTGAGCGCGCTGGCTGGAATCTCCGAGCGCCGTCTGGAACGGTTGATCAATCCCGCGCTGAATGAAGGATTGCCGGCATTTCTTGCGCCGGGCGCCGGCCTGAACTCCGGCTTCATGATGCCGCAGGTAACGGCTGCTGCCTTGTGCAATGAAAACAAGGTGCTCTCGCATCCGGCGTCGTCGGATTCCATCAGCACGTCGGGCAACAAGGAAGATTACGTTTCGATGGGCATGACGGCAGCTAACAAGCTGATGCGGGTAATCGTCAACACGCGCAACGTGCTGGCCATCGAAGCGTTGGCGGCGGCGCAGGCGCTCGACTTTCGCGCCCCGCTGGAGACCAGCAAACGTGGTCAGGTCGCCCTCAATGCGATTCGCGCGGTCTCGCCGCGCATCACTGATGACCGCGTGTTTGCCCTCGACTTCGCGAAGGTGGCGGAAGTTATCGCCAAAGGAAAGCTGGCAGCGGCCCTTTACTAGTGCAGCCTCGCGTGCATATTTGATTCGACAAAACAATATTGCTCCCGGTGTGGCGAGCGCGAAGTGAAGTTCTTCTCCCCTTGTCCCCCGGGTCCTTTAGGGAGCCGCTTACGGAAGGTTCAGCATCTCTCCTTCCACACGGGTCACCGTCTGCTGGCGTCCCTGGTAGCGGTAGTCGACGATGACCTTCTTGCTGACACCCGGAGTCGGATCCCCGCCCATGCTTTGCGGACTCACCTTCACCGAGAGCCGATTGTTGTTCACCAGGCCCTGCAGGTTCTGGGTTACGTTCTGGAAGCGCGAGCCGGAACCCCACCTGGCCGAGATAATTTGTAACTGGTAGTTGTTGTTTTGACCGCCGCCGTTCCACCCGGGCCGCCCTCCGCCACCCCAGCCGCCTCCGCCGCCGCGGAACATGGACGAATCCACGGTCGCGCCCTCCGGATATTTAAACTCGCGAACGTTACCTCGTTCGTCGCGCGCCGTGATGCGCAACGTCTTGTCCGCACCTTTCCAGGGATCGATTCCCATGGTCTGGTTATTCACCCGGAAGCTTGGCCCGTCAACCAGCCTGCGTACGGTATGGGTCACGTCCTGACGCCGATTTCCGGCGCCATAGTCCGCGCTCTGCACCTGCCAGGTCTGCGCTCCATTGCCACCGCCGTTCCAGCCGCCGCCACTGTTCCACTGCTGCGCACTAAACATCGAAGAGTTGACGGTCGCGCCCTCTCCGTACCTGAAGTCGCGAACGTTGCCTTGTGCGTCGCGGCCCACGATCCGGAGCACCTTGTCGGCGCCGACGTATGGGTCGCCGCCCATGGTCTGGTTGTTGACCCGGAAATCAGGGCCACTCACCAGTCGACGCACCAGGTTGGTGACGTCCTGACGGCGGTTGCCCGAACCGTAGTCGGCGCTCTGGACCCAGTAAGTCTGCGCCGCCGCAGTCGAAACACAGAGGGAAGCGAAAAAGGTAAGAACGATGACGTGCAACAGAGGCCGAACAACGCGCATAGGAGTCTCGCCTTTCCGTACCGGAAGGATCGCACTAAAGCGAAGCGTCATATTACTACGTCAGAGAGGCGGGGGAAATCGCGGGAAGCCTTGGCACTGACAGCGAAGAGCAATCGCGGATCACCTTTTGACGCCCAAGTGGGAAACTAGAAATTGTCATCCCGACCGGACGAAGCGCAGCCGAGGGACCTGCATTTTCTTGGGTGTCATCCTGAGCGCAGGTGTCGTCGCTTTTGAGACACCGGAGTCGAAGGACCTGCTGTTGCGGGCAGCGGGACGCTGATTCGCGTCCCCTCGGGATGACAAATCAATGGAAGGTCTACGCAACCAGGACGGACTGATACTCCTCGTACGCGCCCTTGAAGTCGGTGACTTTGTGATCGCTCTCGAAGTGCCAGATCCGGGTCGCCACCTCGTCGATCAGATCGTGATCGTGCGTCACCAGCAGCACCGTCCCCTGATACCGTTGCAGCGCGATATTCAGCGCGTTGATCGATTCCAGGTCCAGGTGGTTGGTCGGCTCATCGAGAACCAGCACGTTCGGCTTTTGCAGCATCAGCTTGCAGAACAGCAGGCGCGCGGCTTCGCCGCCGGAAAGCACATCGGTGCGCTTGTTGCCGTCGTCGCGCGCAAACAGCATCTGCCCCAGCAGGCCGCGAATCTCTTCGTTCGAGGCGCCCGGGTCCCAGCGATGCAGCCACTCGAACGCGGTCATCCCTTTTTCGATGAGCGCTCGGTGATCCTGCGCGAAGTATCCGACCGACGCCTCGTGTCCCCAAATGACCTTGCCGTCGTTCAGGAACGGGCCGTCGTAGCCGCTGGTCTGGCGCAGTTCAGATTCCGGAACGGTCGGCGAGTTGGCCAGCAACGCATTCACCAGCGTCGTCTTACCCGCGCCGTTGCGGCCCATCAGCGCGATCTTCTCGCCGCGCGTAACGCTGGCCGTGAAGCCGCGGATGACTTCGCTGTCTCCGTACGACTTGCTCACGCTCTCCAACTCCAGAATGTGTTTGCCCGAGGGACGCTTCTGTTCGAACTTCAGATACGGGCGCTGAATATTCGACTTCGCCAGCTCCGTGACCTGCAGACGCTCCACTTCTTTGCGTCGTCGATTGCACCTGGCTGGACCGGGTGCCGGCCGAGAAGCGCGCGATGAAGTCATTCAACTGCGCGATCTTCTTTTCGCGCTGCGCGTTCTGGCCTTCGATCTGCGAGCGGATCTGCGTCTTGGCCATCACCATCTCGTCGTAGCTGCCGGTATAGGTGATGATGGTTTCGTAATCGATGTCGGCGATGTGGGTGCAGACGCTGTTCAGGAAATGGCGGTCGTGCGAGATGACGATCACCACGCCGTCATACTTCTGCAGAAAGCCCTGCAGCCAGTGGATCGAGTCCAGATCAAGATGGTTCGTGGGCTCGTCCAGCAGCAGCGCCTGCGGATGTCCGAACAGCGCCTGCGCCAGCAGCACGCGGACCTTCTGCCCGCCCTGCAGCTCGCCCATCGGACGCTCATGCAGTTCGTCTGGAATGTCGAGGCCTTGCAGCAGCAGCGCCGCGTCGGTCTCGGCGGAGTAGCCATCCTCTTCGCCGACGATGCCTTCCAGTTCGCCCAGCCTCATGCCGTCTTCGTTCGTGATCTCGTGCTTCTCGTAGATGGTCGCGCTCTTCCATCGCCGTCCCAAAGGCGCTTGTTGCCCATGATCACGGTGTCGAGCACGCGATAGGCGTCGAAGGCGAACTGGTCCTGGCGCAACACGCCAAGCTTTCGCGGGCGCACGACCGTACCCTTCTGCGGCTCCAACTCGCCGGTCAGCAGGTTCATGAAAGTAGACTTGCCCGCTCCGTTGGGACCGGTAAGTCCGTAGCGCTTGCCCGGGGTAAACGCCGTGGACACTTCGTCGAACAGAACTTTGGCGCCGTAGCGCATGGATACGTTACTGACTGAGATCATGATTTTTTCTTCAGGAACTGCGGGAAAATTGCCTACCAGGAGGGTCGCAGCTGCATACATAAGGATATCACGCAGGGTCGAAAAGACTCATTAAATTGGGCGTACTATATGCCTTGACACGTATATGCTCGTTGCAGTATATATGGGGCGTGGAAAACGTCTTCGAAATCGTTGCGGAGCCGAACCGGCGGGCGATCCTGGGCCTTTTAGTTGAGTCCGAACAGTCGGTGGGAGCAGATCGAACGCCAGTTGCGTATGTCGCAGCCGATGGTGTCGAAGCACCTGCGCGTACTGCGCGAGGCCGGCTTCGTGGAGGCCACGGTGGATGCACAGCGCCGTCTCTACCGCCTGAAACCAGCGCCCCTTCAGGAGCTCGACGCATGGCTGGCGCAGTTCCGCCGCTTCTGGTCCGCGCACGTCGACGCCCTCGAACGCCACCTCGACCGCATGGGTCCGCCAGCATCGCCGAAAAAGAAGACATCCAAAAAACGAAGCGGCAACCGCCAAGGTAGTAAAGGAGAAAAGAAATGAAAATCAAGCTAACCACCGTATACGTCGACGATCAGGAAAAGGCACTCCGCTTCTATACCGAAGTGCTGGGCTTCGTGAAGAAGGCCGACTTCAGCCAGGGCCCATATCGCTGGCTGACGGTAGTCTCGCCCGAGGATCCGGATGGCACCGAGTTGCAACTGGCGCTGAACAACAATCCGGCCGCCAAAGCGTACCAGCAGGCGATTTTTCAGCAGAGCCAACCCGCAACCATGTTCTTCACCGACGATCTGCAAGCTGACTACGAGCGCATGAAGACGAGCGGCGCCGAGTTCACCATGCCGCCAAAGGACGTAACCGCCTCCAAAATCGCCATGCTGAACGATACCTGCGGCAACCTCATTCAACTGACGCAACTGATGCGTTGGTCAGGATAGGCAAAAAGATGTCTGCTCGCGAGCAGTACATTCCGGGTCCCGCCAATGTGGCGCACATACAAAAGGACGGTGAGAAGTGGACGCTCATTCTCGTCAAAGAATTGCGCCACTCGCCGGAAAAAGTCTGGCAAGCAATAACCGACCCGGCACATCTGCGTGAGTGGGCGCCCTTCGATGCCGATGGCAACCTGGACACGGCGGGAGCCACGGTGAAGCTCACCACCGTGGGTGCGCCCGCGCCCCGTATTACAGAAACCACGGTGAAGCGAGCCGAAGCTCCTCACCTCCTGGAGTACACCTGGGGTGACTTCGATATGCGGTGGCAACTCGAGGAACTCGGCGCCGGCACGCGCCTCACGCTTTGGACCAACATCGGTCATCGCTTCATCGCCATGGGTGCTGCCGGATGGCAGATCTGCTTCGATGTGCTGGATCGCCTGCTCAGCGGCACTCCCATCGGACGCATCGTCGGCCCCGAAGCGATGAAATTCGGCTGGCAACGCCTGCACGCTGAGTATGCCAGGCAATTCGGTATTGAGGCGCCCAACTGGTCGCCTAAGCCGCCCCAGGAGTCATGAATCGAGGTCGTCATGAATCTTCCCAGCCAACGCACGGTTTTTCGCTGGATTCACATCGTGGTCGCTATTCCGATACTCGGGTATATCTATAGCCCGTTTGAAAAACTTCCGGACTACGCTCCGGCTACCCGGTTTGTCTTCCTGCCTGTAATGATCGTTACGGGATTATGGATGTGGAAAGGCCACGTCGTGCGACGAGCTTTTTCGAAGCGATCCGCATGACACGGCTAACCCGCAGCGGCTCTCATTCGATATCCCACATTGTGGTGAATGCCCCCCAGGCCTCGAAAAGCTCGAAACCCGGGGGTATTCAGAACTACGACAACGTGGGAGATCTTGAAGACGTTTCTACTGCGCGGGGAACTGCGGGACGTAGGTTGAGCCGTTCAAGTCGCTATCGGTATAGCCGAAGACGAAGAACTGATTCGGATTGCTGTTGGTAACGCCACCGTAGTCCTGCAGGAAGTCGTTGTCGTTCGCCACCCACACGGTGTGCATGGTCGTGCCGTTGAGGTCGACGTCGCCGCCCAGGGCCACGCCTTCGATCTTGGCGGGAATCTGGTCTTTCGTGATGCCGTTGTCCACCAGCACCTGCACGATGTCGAGGAACAGCGACTTCGGAACCGCATTCTGAGCGGCGGTCAGCCCGTCCATATTGCTGACGTCCACCGCGCCGTCGATGTCGATCTTGAACAGCTCCTTGTACTTGGCATTGCTGCCGTCGCCCAGGCCCTTGCCGTCGCGCTCGTCTACCAGAAACTCGTGATTGTTCAGCGCCACGATTTCGCTGACACCGGAACCGTCCGTGAGCTCGTAAGCGTACTCGTGGGTCCACTGCCCGGAGGCGATGTCGATGGTGACGAAGCGCAGCAGCTTGGCCGCGGCGCCGCCCTCTAGATTGTCCTGGATGAGTGAGGCCTGCATCATGCCGACCAGGGTTTTGCCGTCAGGTGTAATCGCCAGCCCTTCCATACCCTTGTTGGCGGTGCGTCCGCTGGTGTTGTTGCTGATCTCATCGCTCCCTACGGGAAACAGGTGGCTGACGAAGAAGTGGTCGGGCAACTGGAAGCTGCGCAGGCGCTGTCCGGTGGCGCGGTCGAACTGATAAACGTACGGACCGTATTCGTCGGAGATAAAGACCGACAGGCCGTCGTTGGAGACGCGAACACTTTCCGTATCCAGGCGAGCGTCACTGGCAAAGCCGGAGTTCTGGTTGGGATTGAAGTTGTCAGAGCGGCCGGAGAAGTAGTTCTTGCCGCGGCCGTTTCCCTCAGGCGCTCCGAAACCAACGCCCAGCCCAGCTCCGCTGCCGTACACCAGCGAAACCGCTCGGAAGGGCGAGCTGTCGTACAGCAGAGTGGTGGCCGTCAGCGTGGGCGTCAACGTAAAGGGAAGGCTGCTTCCAGAGACCGGCTCCAGATCCATGCTTACAGTTTGGAAGCGGGGAATGTAGCTAACCGTATTGTCCACCAGGTCGTCGTACTCCACCGCATTGGGACCGCGATCCGGAACGGCGATGAAGGTGTTTCCACCTGCCCATCCGAGGCCGGAACCCATTCCGCCCAGCAGGTTCGCCGGAACGCCGTTCTCCAGAATATTGGTGAGGCCGGACAGATCGGTGTAGTAGCCGGCAGATGTCGTGGTGAGTGTAGTCTTGGCCAGTAAAACAGGACCGGCAGCGGCAGCGTAAGAGCCGGCCATCAGCGACAGCGCGACAGCCAGGCCGCAATGCATCAGTGCTTTTCGCATGCGAACAAAATCCTCCAACAACATGTTTGGGATTGCGTCGCCATCATAAGAATCTTGTGTGACTGGCAGGTTAAGCCGTCATGAAATTTGGTTGGAGCGGCGGTCGTGTGCCCGGTTTTTGAACAAGCCCGCGTGCGTTGGATCTCTACAAGCTGCTATTGAGCCGTTCCGTCGGAGCTTGCAGCTTACGACGGGCGCAGCTAAATTATTTGCGAGAGTTGGAGCTACTTATGAAACAGACTGTGCCGGCCGGAACGCCCTCGGCCTCTGCCGCCATCGATCAGAAGATCAAGGAACTTGGGGACTGGCGCGGGCCGATGCTCGCCAAGGTGCGCGACATCATCCACAAAGCCGACCCTGAGATTGTCGAAGAGTGGAAGTGGGCTAAGGCGACCTCCCCGGGAACTCCTGTCTTCTCCCACGGTGGCATTGTCTGCACCGGCGAGACCTATAAGAGCGTCGTCAAGATGACCTTTGCCAAGGGAGCGGCGTTGAAGGACCCTTTCGGACTGTTCAACTCCAGCCTGGAAGGCAATGTCCGGCGCGCCATCGACATCCACGAAGGCGAGAAGATTAACGAAGCCGCGATGAAGGACCTGATCCGCGAGGCCGTAGCGCTCAATCTCCAGAGCAGTAAGGCCAAGCCCCGATCACCCGCCAAGCGGTAGTGAAGTTCATGGCCCATTGGTTTTCAAGTAAGCGCCCAAACTCGTCTCGCTTGGCGTCAAAAGCTCGGTATCGCAGCGATTTTGAAGGGATACACCTAAGGGACACACCACAGGCGACTCGGGTGGGGGGTTAACGGTCTTTGCGGTACAGCCACATGAACAGGCCGACCGACGCGGCTACGGCCAGCAACATGTAATAGACCGGCTCCATCGGAGAATTATTTCAGAATACGGTTTTCGTGTCATTTCATTCTGCGCCCGGCCGGGCTGCGTTCTCCCAAACCTGCTCAATATCCGAAAACGGCGTACAATGGGTATATGGCAAAACAGAAGGCTAAAGACAAGCTCCCCGCTCATTTGATTCGGGACGGCCGCTTCCAGCGCTGCTCCATCTGCACAACCCCGTTCCTGTCCGAGTCGGACCGCTCGCTGTCGGACGACTTCGCGAATCATGTCACAAGGTTGCACTCAGCCAGCCCCGCCGTTGAGGAAGTCAAGCAACCTCGCTCACGGATCGTTAAGCAGGCCGCGACCTCGGATTCGATCTCATCCGTCGCGTAAAAATTGACGCCGTAAGCGGCCGGAATGCACCACAGTCGCGGCGATGCTCCCTTGCGCTGCGCAAAAATTGCATGTAAGCCCTTTGAATCGACCACTTTAGCTGCAAGTCCATTGGTTAGACGACTTTGCGCGGTTCCGTTTTTGGGCTCATTGTTTTCATGGCTTTACGAGGGCAGGGAGAGGGGGAGTAACCAAAGTAACCCTCTTCCTAAGGCCTCTCTATTGCCGCTTGCGCTTCCTCCTGTTCGCCGCGCTTATGAGCCTTTGCCGACTGCTTTACAATAGATTCTGCTTTGGCCCTAAGTTAACGATTTACACCACGTCAGCTCGGCGGCGTTGCGCCTGCCGCAGCTGAGTTCCCGAGGCGACGAGGATTTCCTCAGGCAGAACTGGCATCCAAGATAACGAAAGACGCCATTTTGCCGTCTTATTCTCAAGCCTTAGCGGCTTCTCTGCGTATTCATAAACGTGGCAATCAAACTTAAAGTACCTGATCGTCGGCCGGCGACTCGCGCGTCCAAGCAGCAACTCACGTCCAGCGGCCAAACGCGCGCGCGTGCGCCATTTCTCGGTGCGCGATCCGCTGGTGAAGATCCTCGTCGTCGCCTTCCTCTGCGTTGGCATCCTATTCGTAGCGGTTTTCGCGTACTTCTACTTCAAGTACGAGCGCGTGGTCGATCGCCGCATGGCTGGAGGCATCTTCAGCAACGCGGCCAAGATTTACGCGCGACCGCGCGGTGATCGCCGTTGGCGAGAAGATGGAAGCCAGCCGAGTTGCCTCCGAGCTGCGTCGCGCCGGTTATGCCGAAGGAAGCAGCGACGGCGGCGCCGGCGTCGGACATTACTCTCTTGGCCCGCGGCGGCATCGAAGTCGTTCCCGGACCGCAGTCGTTTCACGCCTCCAACAGCGCGACTGATCCGCTTCAGCGGCGGCAAGATTGCGTCCATCACCGAGTCGGGCGAGGCGATAGCGCCAGGAACGCTGCAGGCTTACGAGCTGGAGCCGCAATTGGTGACCGCGCTGTTCGAAGGGCAAGACCGCACCAAGCGCGAGCTCATCAAGTTCGAAGACATTCCGCCGGTTCTGGTAAATGCGGTTCTGGCCATCGAAGACCGGCGCTTCTTCCAGCATGGCGGCGTCAACTACTTCCGCCTGATGGAAGCGGCGTGGTCGACGTGCGCGAAGGCCGCCACGGACAAGGCGGATCGACGCTCACCATGCAGCTCTCGCGCGGCTTCTTCCTCACGTCCGGAGAAGACGATCAAGCGCAAGCTGACGGAGATGCTGATCGCTATCGAGCTGGAGCAGAAGTTCTCCAAGCAGCGCATCTTCCAGATGTATGCCAACCAGGTTTACCTGGGACAGCGCGGCTCGTTCACCATCAACGGATTCGGCGAGGCGGCGCACGCGTACTTCAACAAGGACGTCAAGAACCTGAGCTTGCCGGAGGCCGCGCTGCTGGCGGGAATGATCCAGCGGCCGAATTACCTGTCGCCGTACAAGTATCCGAAGCGCGCGCTGGAGCGCCGCAATCTGGTGCTGGATTCGATGGTGGAAACCGGCGCGATCACGCGCGACGAGGCTGATCGCAGCCAAGGCCGCGCCGCTGAAGCTGACCGCACCGAACGTCGAGGCCAGCGATGCGCCGTACTTTGTCGACCTGGTGAAGGACCAGCTGTCGCCGCAGTTCAACGAAGAAGAGCTGAACAACCACGCGTTGCGCATCTACACGACCATCGATCCGGACCTGCAGCGCGCTGCCGCAGAAGCCGTCGATGATCGGTATGCAAGCCGGTGGACGAGCTGGTGATCAAGCGGCGCACGCACAAGGTGAAAATTGGCACCGGCAAGGACGCTAAGACCGAAGTGAAGGTTGAGACCGGTCCGATGCCGCAGGTTGCGCTGGTGGCGCTCGATCCGCATACCGGCGAAGTGCTGGCGCTGGTTGGCGGCCGCAATTACGGCATGAGCCAGCTGAACCACGCGATCGCCAAGCGTCCGACGGGCTCGATCTTCAAGCCGTTCGTCTACGCTGCGGCCGTGAACACCGCGGTCAGCGGGACAGACGTTGAGCGCGGGCAACGCCGATCCCGACACCGGCGTGGTGACCGAGAGCGCGGCGTGTTCACGCCCGCAAGCCTGATCGACGATTCGCAGGTGAGCATTGCGAAGGCGAGGACGTTTACGAGCCGCGTAACTATCACGAGACGTTCCACGGCGAAGTAACGGCGCGCTACGCGCTGGCGGAGTCGCTGAACAACGCGACGGTTCGTCTGGGGCAGGAAGTCGGCTTCGACAAGGTCGCGGCGCTGGCGAAGGCTGCCGGAATCTCCAGCGTCCGTGCAACGCCGGCGATTGCGCTCGGCGCCTATGACGCGACTCCGCTCGAAATGGCTGGAGCTTACACGGTGTTCGCCAACGGCGGAACGCGCTTGTCGCCGCTGATGGTGAAGTCAGTGCGCGACGCGCAGGGCAACATCCTCGATAACTATCACAGCGACAGCAAAGACGTGCTCGATCCGCGCGTGGCTTACGTGTTGACCACGATGATGGAAGCGGTGGTCAACAACGGCACCGGATATCCGGTGCGCGCGCGCGGCTTCACGTCGCCCGCAGCCGGCAAGACCGGCACCTCGCACGACGCGTGGTTCGCCGGTTACACCAGCAATCTGCTCTGCATTGTCTGGGTCGGAAACGACGACTACACCGACATCAAGCTCGCCGGCGGCGCAGCGGCGGCTCCCATCTGGGCTGAGTTCATGAAGCGCGCCGTCAAGCTGCCTCAGTACTCCGGACGTGAAGGAGTTCACCGCGCCGTCCGGCGTGGTTACCGTACAGTTGGACAAGGTCACCAACCTGATCGCGACTCCGTCGTGCCCGCAGGATTACACGGTCGCATTCATCGCAGGCACTGAGCCGAAGGAAACCTGCGATCAGGCTTCTGGCGATCATCGCGGATTCTTCACCAAGATCTTCGGCCTCGGATCGCCGCCGGTAGCAGCTCCGCCTCCGAACACAAACGGGCCAGGCTGCCGGGCGCTCCGAGTCGTGCAGAATGGACAGATCGGCCCAAACCGCGCAGGAACAGCAGGCCGAAGAAGAAGAAGCGTGGATTCTTCAGTCGTCTGTTCGGCAAGGGCGACAACGGGGACGAACAGCAAAATAGTGGGACGAACGCCGTAGCAAAATGGGAACAATTCCAACCCCAAATAGGTCTATTATTGGCCAGTAAAGGGCTCTTTTGCGCCGTCACGTACGATCGTCAGCCAGGTGGGGTCCACGGAGCCGGGAGGTTGGCCATGGCTCGTCTCCGCTCGTGGAAGTTTCTGGTCCGATCTGCGGCTTGAGCATGCTTTGCTCGGTCTGCATCTCGCTGTCGCACAAGACGCGCAACAAGACCTGACGGTCGCGCCCGCTCCTCCGTCGCAGATCGCGGCGCCGGCGATTCCTGACAAGAATGCGTCTGCCTCCGAGCTGGAAGCACAAGGTGATGATCTACGCGCGCAGAAGCGCTTTCTCGATTCCATTGATTTCTACAATGCCGCATTAGCGAAGCAGCCGACCGCGTTGCTGTGGAACAAAGAAGGCATGTCGTACCTGCTGATGCAGCATCCGGAAAAGGCGGCGAAGAGTTTCGACCACGCGATCAAGGCTCGACAAACAGGCGCCCGAAGGCTACAACAATCGCGGCTACGTTGAGCAGATGAAGAAGAAGTACGACAAGGCGATCAAGTACTACATGAAGGCCGCGACGCTGCGGCCCAATGACGCCGTCTTCCAGTACAACATCGGCTCGGCCTACTTCAGCGACCATCACTACGCCAAGGCCGCCGCGGCTTACAAGGCAGCATTCGCGCTCGATCCCAATATCTTCATTCGAGTCTCGCGCACCGGCGTTATGGCGCAGGCGACCTCGCCGGAGGATCGCGCTGCGTTTTCCTTCATGGTCGCAAAGATGTACGCGCAAGGCGGGAGACGTGGATCGCTCGCTCGAGTATCTCCGCAAGGCGATGGAGAACGGCTACAAGAAGATCAACGAGGTGTATACGGACCAGGAGTTCGCCACGCTGCGCACCGATAAGCGCTTCGAGGAGCTCATGGCTCAGAGACCGCAGCCGCATTCCAGTAATCAGCCTTCAGCCCGCTTCCGCAGGAACGCCGGGATCTCCAGATCGTCGGAGTTGTAGTTGATATCGACGCTGGTGCTCACGGTCTCGATCGTCTCCGGCTCGACCTTCTGCCGCAGCACCATGTCTTCCACCGGCTCGGCGTGACGCACGATCTCGGATTCGATTCGTCGAGGTTATCCGGAACGTACGGCATCACCTGCTGACGTTCGTCGGCGGCTCCAGGTCAGTCGCCCGAATCGGCCGCGGCGTACCGTTGGCGTGTCTCGACGATCTGCGGCATTTCAGCAGCGACCTCGTAGGTTGCATGAACGCTGGCCGATGCCGCGCGGGCGGAGGAATTGCCGACAGGCTGCGGCCGGTTCTGCTTGATCGCGCCGGCCACTCGACTTCCTTAAAGCCGGTGGCGATGACGGTGATCTTGACCTCGTCCTTCATCTTCTCGTCGAGCACGGCGCCGAAGATGATGTTGGCGTCTTCGTGGGCCGCGCTCTGGATGATGGTGGAGGCTTCGTTCACTTCGGCCAGCCGCAGTGAGCTGGAGCCGGTGATGTTGATGAGGATGCCGCGCGCGCCGTCGATGGCGCCGGCCTCGAGCAGCGGCGAAGCGATCGCAGCCTGTGCTGCGGCAGTGGCGCGGCCTTCGCCCTTCGCGGTGGCCGTGCCCATCACCGCGTAACCCATGCCCGCCATGATGGTCTTCACGTCGGCGAAGTCGCGGTTGATGATGCCGGGAATCGTGATGATGTCGGAGATGCCCTGCACGGCCTGGCGCAGAATGTCGTCGGCGACGCGGAACGACTCGAAGAAGCCGGCGTCCTTGGCGACTGCCAGCAGCTTCTCGTTCGGGATGACGACGGTCGTGTCGACGGAATCGATCAGCTCCTGCAAGCCGCGCTCCGCCTGGTTCAAGCGGCGCTTGCCTTCGAAGGCGAACGGCTTGGTGACGACCGCGACCGTCAAGCGCGCCCATCTCGCTGGCGAGCGAGGCGATGATCGGAGCCGCGCCGGTGCCGGTTCCGCCGCCCAGACCGGTGGTGACGAACACCATGTCCGCGCCTTCCAGGGCTTCGATGATCTTGTCGGCATCTTCGAGCGCGGCCTTGCGGCCGACGTCGGGATTGGCGCCCGCGCCCAGGCCGTTGGTCAGCTTCACGCCGAGCTGAATCTTCACCGGAGCTTTCGAACACTTCAGCGCCTGCAGGTCGGTGTTGGCGACAACGAACTCCACGCCTTCCAGGTGCGACTCGATCATGCGATTGACGGCGTTGCCGCCGCCGCCGCCAACTCCGATGACCTTGATCTTGGCGCTGTTCAGCAGCTCTTCGTTGAAGTGGATGCGGATGTCGTTTTCCGGCTGCTTCTTGTCGTTGAAGTCTTCGATCATCTCTACCTCAGTGAGCGCGTTAGCGCCCGGTTGATGCTGACTCCGTTTGCTGTCCCGGTAGAGCACCGCGCAGCGGTCCCCGACCAAATCCTGCCGAATGTCTTACGCGCCTTGCTTGGCAAAGAGTGCCCTGATCTTTGCTCCTAGGCTGCGATCCAGGTTCATGCGCGCCTGTCGCGCGCGATGTCCGTACAAAACCATGCCAATGGCGGTGCCGAACTCCGGCTCCAGCAGATCCGATGGCAGCTTGGCAATCGGCACCGGATAACCCTGCCGCACCGGCCGCCGAAGAATGTCTTCCGCAACTTCCAGCAGGCCGTTCAGCCGCGATCCACCGCCGGTAAACACCAGGCCTGCGCCCAGCAGTTCGTCCATGCCGGCGTGGCGAAGATGGTCGCGCAGCATCTCCATCAGCTCGCGCCCGCGCGGCTCCAGGATTTCGCCCAGCATGCGCTGCTGCATCATGCGCGCGGGACGATCGCCAACCGAAGGAACTTCGATCTCGTTGCCTTCCGGAATTCGCGTGACGATGGCGCAGCCGAACATCTTCTTGATGTTCTCCGCATCCGGCAGCGGCGTGCGGAAGCCGACGCCGACGTCGTTGGTGAAGTGGTCGCCGCCGACCGGAATCGCGCCGGTGTGAATCACCACGCCTTCGTAGTAGACGATGAGGTCGGTGGAGCCGGCGCCGATATCGATCAGGCAGACGCCCAGCTCGCGCTCATCGGTCTGCAGCACGGAGTCGGCACAGGCCAGCGCTTCGAATACGGTGTCGTCGACGTGGATGCCGGCGCGATTCACGGCGGTCACGACGTTCTGCGTCGCCGTGGCGCTGGCGGTGACGATGTGAACGCGGACCTCGAGCTTGCGTCCCATCAGGCCGGCAGGATCGCGCACTCCGCCCTGGCCGTCGAGGATGAATTCCTGCGGCAGCAGGTGCAGCGCTTCGCGGTCTTCAGGCATGTTGATGCTGCGCGCCTTCTCGACCGCCTGGCGAACGTCTTCGCGGCTGATCTCGCGCGAACGCGAACCCAGCGTGATTCCGCCGTGGCTGTTGACGCCGCGAATATGCGAGCCGGCGACGCCGACCACCGCGTGCTCCACCGGCGCCTGCGCCATGTTCTCGGCCTCTTCGACCGCTTTCTTGATGGATGCCGACAGCCTTGTCGAGATCGGCGATGACGCCCTTGCGCATGCCGCGCGAATCGGAGATGCCGTGTCCGCGGTAGCGCAAGGCATAGTCGTTCACCTCGGCGACGATGACGCAGGTCTTCGCGCTACCGACGTCGATGACCGCAAGCAGGTTCTCTGTTTGGCTTCCCATCGTTTACGTGTGCTTCTTAGCTTCTGGCCGGCTGTCTTCTTGTGCTCAGCCGCCGGCTGGCTTCGGCAATGCTTCCGCGTCGCGCCGTTGCAGGCGCGGCTTCGCCGTTTCTCTGGCCGAATCCGGATTCACGATCACCTGGTGGTCGATAACGCAGATCCACCGACTTCAGCTTCTGGAACTGCGTGCGCCACTCCTGCACGTGCGTGACGTAAACCTGGAAGTGCTCCAGGAAATTCGACGAGCCCAGATGAACCAGAACCGCTCCGTGCGGATCGGTCACCGTGGCCTTCACGTCGTCCGGATCGGACAGATCCACATCGCTGATGTCGGCCGAATAGTGCGCGCCGCTGGAGTCCAGTTCCTGCATGAAGCGTGTGTAAATCTTCATGCGCGCCGCGCGCATGGAGAGCGGATCGTTGTCGGACATGCCGACGATCACCGGGAACGAATAGCGTGCTGCTGGTTCGCCGGCATCTCCATGATGACGCCTTGCGCATCGATCATCTCGATGTGCGAATTGATCTCGACGAAGGCGACCGGCGTGCGCTCGGACACCACGATCTTCAGCCGGTTCGGCAGCAGCCGCATGACGGCTGCCGACTGCACCCAGGGAATCTGCTCCAGCTGCTTCTTGCGCTGCTCCAGCGGGACGAAGAAGATGTTGCGATCGATGTCGCTCGCCATCACGTCCAGGATCTGCGAGCGGCGCAACATTGTTCATGCCGGAGATAGCTGATGTTGTCGCTGGAATCGATGCGAAAGCGCCAGGACTGCGTGCCGTAGCGCTACAGCGCAACCAGACCAAGCCGAGCAACCACGGCGACGGCGCCGATCTTGCAGGATGATGCGGACGCGGCCAGCGGCTTTGCGCGGCAGAGCTCCGCGACGGACCGGAACACGCTTCTGACCGCGCAGAAATGGCGACTCGGTCTCTTCGTCCAGATCGAGCATGCGCTGGTCGAGCGGCGATTCGTCAGCGCCCAGCGAGCGAGCGTAGGACTCGCGCGGCTGGCTTTCCTGTTCGTCGTCCGAGATTGCGCGTTGAGCTTTTGCGCGCCATGAAAACAGGGTAAAAACGCCGAAAACTTCGGCTATTGGCCTCACTATAACTGTTTTCGCACGGCGTTGCGGCAACGCTTTTGGCGCTAGATGTGCAGCGCAGGAGAACATGAACCACAAAGGTAAATGTGAAACTTGCGAAACCTCAGCCGACGCTCTTCGCGGAACGGCTTTCGCAGGGCGTCGAGCACCTGCGGTCCGAGCTGCGAGATGCTGCCTGCGCCGAGCGTCAGGATCATGTCGCCCGGCTTCGCTGCACGCGAGGCCAACTCGGTGGCTTCGGCGAAGGACGAGACGTAGAGCGCTTCCTGGCCGCCGTTTTCGGTGATGCGATTGGCCAGCATCTCGCCGGTGATTCCCGGGATCGGCGGCTCGCTGGCGGGATAGATGTCGAGCACCAGCACGGAATCCGCGTCGCGGAAGGCGGTTGCGAACTCGTCCATCAGCAGTTGCGTTCGCGTGTAGCGATGCGGCTGAAAGATGACGTGGACTTGCCCGAAGCCGCATTGCCGGGCTGCGGCCAGCGTGGCGCGGATCTCGGTGGGATGGTGTCCGTAGTCGTCGATCACGGTGACACCGTCGGCGCTGCCCATCAGTTGGAAGCGGCGATCCACGCCGTTGAATTCGGCGAGGCCTTGCCGGATCTGCTCGACCGGAACGTCCACGCCAATCCCGACCGCGATCGCTGCGGTGGCGTTGCTGCACGTTGTGAGCGCCGGGAACGCGCAACTCGAACTCGCCCAGGTCCTGCGCCGCGATAGTTCACTCGAAAGCGGCTCAACGCGGCGCTTCCGTCGATTGCGGCCGCACTGCAGATCGCGAAATGCGGAAGTCCGAGTCCTCGCGCAGTGCCGTAGGTGACAGTCGCGACGCTGCACGCCGGCGAGCAAGCGGCGCAGGTCATCGTTGTCGTTGCAGGCGACGACCATCCCGTAGAACGGAACCGAATCCATGAACTGCAGGAAGGTCTGCTCCACATCGTCCATATCGCGGTAGCAATCCATGTGCTCGCGATCGATGTTGGTGACCACGGAAAGGATCGGCGACAGCTTGAGGAACGAGCGGTCGCTCTCGTCGGCCTCGGCTACCAGGTAGTGCGATTTGCCCAGGCGCGCATTAGAGCCCATCGCATCGACACGTCCGCCGACGACCACAGTCGGATCGAGTCCGCCGGCGGCCAGCACCGCCGCGACCATGGACGTCGTCGTGGTCTTGCCGTGCATGCCGGCGACGGCGATGCCGTACTTCAGGCGCATGAGTTCGGCCAGCATCTCGGCGCGTTGGATGACCGGAATATGCTGCTCGTGCGCTGCGATCGACTTCGGGATTGTCGCGCCGGACGGCCGAGCTGATGATGACGACTTCGGCGCCGGTGACGTTTTCCGGCGCGATGGCCTTCGGAGATCGACGCGCCCAGGCTGACGAGACGGGCGGTAACGGCGAGAGCTTCGCAGGTCGGAGCCGGAGACCTTGTATCCGAGGTTCAGCAGCACCTCGGCAATACCGCTCATGCCGATGCCGCCAATGCCGACGAAATGGATGCGCTGAATCTTTGCGAACATGCGAGAGAGTTCTATTAGGTGGAGCACCGCTTCAGCGGTGCAGTTGCGCTCGAGCTCAAGGCTCGGCTTTAGCCGCTCAGGTTATTCCCATGATGACCTCAGCCACTAAAGGGGCCATCGCGTAGCTGCGGCTCGAATGCACGGCTGAAGGCGTGCTCCACCCGTTCCACAGACTACCTCATCAGGCTATCGCGTGCTGGCTCTGGATGCCAGCGTAGCGCGCAGCCATGGCGGCAATTGTAGCGGCTGCGTCGGGATGGGCAAAGCCGCGTGCCGCCTCCGACATCTTGCTCCAGACGCGCGCGATCGGACAGCAGCGCTGCGATCTCAGCGACCAGCCGCTCGCCGGAGAGCTCGGCCTGCGGCAGCAGGCGCGCGGCGTCTCCCGCCGCCAGGATCTCCGCATTGTGCCGCTGATGATCGTCGGCAGCGGTGGGCAGCGGAATGAAGATCGCAGGTTTGCCCGCCGCGGTGATCTCCGCGACGGTGCTCGCGCCCGAACGGCACAGCACGCAGGTCGGCGCGCGCGAACGCTCCAGGCATGTCGTCGATGAAGGGCGAAACCTCCGCCGCAACCATGTGCTTCAGGTAAGGCGCCTGCGCGTCGACGTAATCCTTCTCGCCGGTCTGATGAATGATGCACAGTCCGGGAACCGCTTCCGCCAGCTTCGGCAGCGCTGTCAAGCACTGCCTGATTGATGGCGTGCGCGCCCTGGCTTCCGCCGAAGACCAGCAGCGTAGGCCGAGCGTCTGTCGGCCGCGGCGGCACGCTGAAGAACTCGCGCCGCACCGGAACTCCCGTGACCTGGCAGTTGCGGAAGTACTGGCAGGTGCTCTCGAACTGCACGGCTGCGGCTTTCACGCCGCGCGCGACCAGTGCGATTGGCGAATCCGGGAACAACATTCGGCTCGAAGGCGATGGTCGGCACTCGCAGTATGCCGCCCATCAGCATCGCCGGACCGGAAGCATAGCCGCCGACGCCAATCATCACGTCAGGACGAAACTCGCGGATCAGCCTGGCGGAAGCCATCATCGCGCGCGGCAGGTCCAGCATGGTCTTCACGCGCGTTGCCAGGTCGACGCGATTCAGTGCGCCGACTTCGATCAGACGCAACTCGAAGCCGGCCGCGGGAACCAGTCGCTTCTCGATGCCGCGCGGCGTGCCGACGAACATCACTTCGGCGCGATAACGCGAGCGCAGCTCCTGCGCGATGGCCAGCGCGGGAATGACGTGGCCGCCCGTGCCTCCTCCTGCAATGATGACGCGCATGCTCACTCTGTTTGCTGACTAACGTTGAGCAGCACTCCGACGGTGGCCAAAGTGATGAACAGGGATGATCCCGCCGTACGAGATGAAGGGCAGCGGAATGCCTTTCGCCGGAACCAGGGCGAGCACCACGCTGATATTGAAGAGGGCCTGAACCACAACCATCGCCGTTATGCCGGTGGCAAGAAATTTGCCGAACATGTCTTCGGTGCAGTACCGCCGTTCGGATGCCACGATATAGAAAGATGCCAAAAAGCGTGACCACGAGCAGTGATCCCCAGAGACCCAACTCTTCGGCGGTCACGGCAAAGATGAAGTCGGTGTGCGGCTCGGGCAGGTAGAAGAGTTTCTGCTTGCCTTCCATAAGGCCAAGTCCAGTGATACCGCCAGTGCTCACCGCGATCATGGACTGAATGATGTGGAAGCCCTTGCCCTGCGGATCTTTGAACGGATCGAGGAAGGCCTGCATGCGGGCCCAGCGCCACGGTACACGCACGATCAGGAAGTATAAGGGCACCAGGGACGCAACAGCTCCGGCCCACAGATACCTCATGTTCATGCCCGCGACGTAGAGCACAGCGGTTGAGATCGCGACACACGCGATTGCGGTTCCGAGATCGGGCTCTTTGACGATCAGCAGAGCGAACAGCAAAGTGGGAGCTGCTGCCGGGAGCAGCACGTTCTTGATGTCGGTGATCTGCTGCCAACGCGATTCCAGGAAGTAAGCGAGATACAGGATGAGCGCGGGTTTCGCGACCTCGGATGGCTGGAACGACAAGCCGCCGAACTTGATCCAGCGATGCGTGTTGTGCGAGTCGCGGAAGAAGAACACTACGATCAGCAGCAGTGAGGTTACGCCGAGAAACGTGAATACCACCGTCGGCCGGCGGAACTGCTTGTAGTTCACATTCATCACGACGACCATGGCGATCAGCCCCGCCGCTGCCCACGCCATCTGCCGTAACAGGAATCCATAGGGCGAGCCAAAGCGCTCCTTGGCCATCACGGCCGAGGCGCTGAACACCATTACCAGTCCGATGAAGACCAGCAACAGCGTGACCGTGAACAGCCACTTATCGACGCTGACGCGCTTGGCCATTTATTCGCCGCCTCCAGGAGTGCTGCTTTCGACCGGCTCGCGCTCCTGCTTCCTTGCCGCCAATTGCCGGACCAGGTCCTTGAAGACGCGCCCGCGATGCTCGTAACTGTCAAACTGATCGAAGCTGGCGCAGGCCGGAGCGAGCAGACACTACGTCACCCGCAGTTGCTGCTTCACTGGCGCGCTTCACTGCCGCTTCCAGCGTGCCAACTCCTACGATTTCGGTGCCGCTGGCCTGCGACTCAATCTTTGCCGCGGCCGCACCGATGGTGTAGACGCGCTTCACGCGGTCTTTGAGAAGCTCGATTCAGCACGCTGTAGTCGCTGCCCTTGTCCTTGCCGCCGAGGATCAGGTGAATGCTGCCGGGGAAAGACTCTAGCGCCTTAATGGTCGCGTCGACGTTGGTTGCCTTGGAGTCGTTGTAGTATTCGACTCCGCCCACGGTTGCCACGTATTCCAGGCGATGCTCGACGGCTTTGAACTGCGCCACCGCGCGCCGGATTTGCTCGGGCTGAATTCCGGCCAGCATGCCCACGCAAACGGCCGCCAGCACGTTCTCCACGTTGTGCGCGCCCTTCAAGCCGATCTCGCTCAGCGGCATGATCTGGCGCGTTCCCTTACTGTCGCGCCACGCCAGCTGCTCGCCGTGGACGAATGCTCCGCGATCGACTTCCTCCAACCGGCTGAACCAGTACACTGCAGACTTTGTTCGGTCCGCCAACGCCGCGGAAGGCTCATTGTCGGCATTCAGGACCGCAAAGTCGTTTGCAGTCTGGTTCTCGAAGATACGTGCCTTGGCGCCCGCATAGTTCTCGAATGTGTGATGGCGGTCGAGATGGTCGGGCGTGATGTTCAGGACCACCGCGATCTGCGGATGGAAGGTTTCGACTGTCTCCAACTGAAAGCTGCTGATCTCCAGCACCAGCCAGCTATCGTCGGTGGCGCGATCGACAAACGTGATTGCGGGCGTGCCGATGTTGCCGCCAACCAGTGTCGTGCGGCCACCGGCAGCGATGATGTCGCCTGCCAGCGTCGTGGTCGTTGTCTTCCCATTGGAACCGGTGATGGCGACGACATGACCCTTCAGGAAGCGTGCCGCGAGTTCGACCTCACCAATGACTGGAATGCCGGTCTCGCGCGCATGAATGAGCTGCGGGACATCGAAGGGAACTCCAGGGCTGACAACAATCAGGTCCTGATCGCGAAAGGTGCGTTCGCCGTGCTGTCCGGTCTCGACGCTGATGCCGTGATCGAGCAACTGGGGAATTTCATCGCGCAGCTGCTCAGGAGACTTGGCATCGGAGACTGCGACCTTGGCTCCGCGCTCGGCGAGAAACAAAGCGCTCGCCACGCCGGATTTGCCCAGCCCGACCACCAGCACGCGTTGGCCCTTAACATCCATGATTAGCGCTTTCGCCAATGGTCATTGTGCCACGATCTCGCGGGCACTACCGCAACTTCAAGGTGGTGAGAGCAAAGAGTGCAAACACCAGCGAGGCAATCCAGAACCGCACGATGACCTTCGACTCGCTCCAGCCCAGCAGTTCGAAGTGGTGATGAATGGGCGCCATCTTGAAGATGCGCTTGCGGCGCAGCTTGTACGACCCCACCTGCAGGATCACCGAGAGCGCCTCGATCACGAAGACGCCGCCGATGAAGGGCAGCAGCAGCTCCTGCTTGATGATGACCGCAACCGTGCCGATCGCGCCGCCCAGCGCAAGCGAGCCGACGTCGCCCATGAAGATCTCTGCCGGATGAGCGTTGTACCACAGGAATCCGATGGCGGAACCGACCATCGAGCCGCAGAAGATGGTCACCTCCGAAACCTGTGGCATCTTCGAAAGCTCAAGGTAGTCGGCAAAGACTGCATGGCCGCTGACGTAGGTCAGCACGGTCAGCGCTCCGGCAGCGATCACGGTGCAGCCGATCGCCAGACCATCCAGGCCGTCGGTGAGGTTCACGGCGTTGCTGGAGCCGACAATTATGATAGCCACGAACGCGACGAAAGGCACAAACGCCAGCGGCGCCAGGTAGCCGTGATCCCACTTGCTGATCACCAGATCGGGGCGGAAATGCTTCAGGAACGGCACGATCAGCCGGGTTGAGTAGAGGCCGTGAGTTTCCAGTCCGCTGAGTACAGCGCCGACCAGGATGGCTGCGAGGAATTGATAGAACAGCTTGGCGCGAGCAGTGAGGCCGAGATTGCGACGATGGACCACCTTCAAGTAATCGTCGGCAAATCCGATGGCGCCGAAGGCAAGCGTTGCCACCAACCGCGATCCACACGAAGCGGTTCGACAGGTCGGCCCACAGCAGCGTTGGAATCAGCATGCCGACCACGATCAGGACACCGCCCATAGTCGGCGTGCCGGCTTTCTTCTGATGATCCTTGGGGCCGTCCTCGCGGATGTACTGGCCGATCTGGAATTCGCGCAGGCGATGGATCACCGCCGGGCCGATGATCAGTCCGATAAAAAGCGCGGTCAGGCTGGCGAAGACAGTGCGAAACGTAAGATAGCGGAAGATTCGGAACGGGCCGATGTGAAAGACGACAAATCCTTTTTGATAGAGCAGCCAGTAGAGCAAATTCGTCCCCGTTCTGACTTAAGAAAGCGCAGCTTCTTTGAAGGGACACGGCTTCAGCCGTGCCGCAATGCACACCCTCTTAGGACGTCGGCGAGGCGGCTTTCAGGCCGACGAGCCGTTCCATTGTCGGCTCACCCTAATGTGCGACCGTCGGCACTTGCCCAGTCCAAGCTTCCAGCGCCCGCTCCAGCCGCACACCTCGCGAAGCCTTCAGCAGGACCACATCACCGGGCTTGATCTCGCGTTTCAACCATTCGCCCGCTTCCTCCGGCGTGCTCACAAACTCCGCTTGGACTCCCGACTTTTCCGCAGCTTCGACCATGGCCTTCGCCAACCCGCGCACGCCAATCAAGACATCGATTCCGGCATCGGACATGTGTCGTCCCGACGCGCGATGCATCTCTTCGCCTGCGAGGCCGAGTTCCAGCATCTCGCCGGCAATGACGATGCGGCGCTGGGCAGGAATCTTCGCTGAGCGACCGTACCATGCTGTCCAGGGCCTTCGGATTCGAATTGTAGCAATCGTTGATCACGGTGGCGCCGTTGATGTGAAGGATTTCTCCGCGCTTGTCACCAGCTGATAACGTGGCCAGCGAACCGGCAGCGTCCTTGAGTGAAACTCCGTACTGCAAGCCGACGGCGACTCCGGCCAGCGCGTTATAGATGTTGTGCTCGCCCAGCAGCGGCAGCCGGGCGTAAGCGCGATTTCCATCGGCAACAATCTCGAATGCAGAACCTTCGGGTCCTCGGGATTCCACGTTCTGGGCGGACACATCTGCCGAAGAATGCCTGCCGAACGTCACTACTCGGCCATGAAAGTCGCGTCCAAACTGCGAGACATATTCATCATCGGCATTCAGCACCGCAATACCGCCGGGCGGCAGCGACTGAATCAACTCGTACTTGGCACGGGCAATTCCTGCGATCGACTCGAAGAATTCCAGATGGACCGGCGCGACCATGGTCACCACGCCGCAGTCCGGCTCCGCCAGCTTTGCCAGGGCGGCGATTTCGCCGGCGTGAGACATCCCCATTTCGATGACGGCGATCTCATGCTCGGGCTCGAGCTTCAGCAATTGCAGCGGCATGCCGAAGTGGTTGTTCAGATTGCCCTGAGACTTCAGCACGCGATACCGTGTCGCCAGCACGTGCGCAATCGTTTCCTTGGTTGTGGTCTTGCCGGCCGATCCGGTAACGCCGATCAGCGGCTTGCCCCACAGCCTTCGGACAGCCGCTCCCAGGCGTTGCAGCGCGAGCAGCGAATCCTCGACGACCAGCAGTCGCGACTTGGAAGGGAAGCGTTCGAGCGTGCTGCTTTTCGACCACGGCTGCGACCGCGCCTTTGGCCAGTGCCGCGTCGACAAAGTCGTGGCCATCGAGCCGCTCGCCGCGCACGGCGAAGAACAGCTCGCCGGGCTGAACCGTGCGCGAGTCGATGGAATAGCCGGTGGCGACGGCTCGGGATCGAACTCTCCAATGGCCGGCATGAACTCGGCGGCGCGTGCAAGGGCGAGCTTCATGATTCGCGGCCTGTCCCTGCGGCGTTCCGTAACCGGCGGCCAGCAACGCCTTCGTCGCTTCTTCGATATCGTCGAACGGCACTGTGCCGGCGCCGGTGACCTGCACTTTCTCGTGGCCCTTGCCGGCGATCAGCACGATGTCGCCAGTATTGGCTTCAGTCAATCGCCAAAGCAATAGCCTTGCGGCGGTCGGGCTCCAGCGTGTACTTCGTGCCACTGCGCTGCAGTCCGGGCAGCGCGTCGTTCATGATGTTGAGCGGGCTTTCGCTGCGCGGATTGTCGCTGGTGAGGATCACGAAGTCGCTGCCCACACCGGCAGCTTCGCCCATCAGCGGGCGCTTGCGTGCGGTCGCGATCGCCACCGCAGCCGAAGACGGTGATCACGCGTCCATCACCGCCGCGTTGTGCCAGGAAATCGCGCGCCAAGGCAGTCAAGTTGCGCAGCGCGTCGTCGGTGTGAGCGTAGTCGACGATCACGGTGAACGGCTGGCCGACGTCGACACGCTCGAAGCGTCCGTCGACGCGGTCGAGCTGATAAGCCGCGTCGGCAATGGCTTTGGGCTCGATGTTGCGCGCGTACGCCGCCGCGGCAGCAGCCAGCAGGTTGTAAACGTTCACGCCGTCCGAGCAGCGGGCTCCAGATGGGGTCTTCCCGCCGGGCGTAACCAGCGTGAACTTCGTGCCGTTGCTCTCGATGCTGACGTCTTCGGCGTGGAAATCGCCGCTTTCCATGCCGTAGGTAAAGACCTCCTGCTGCTTCTTGCACAGCTTGATGATGCTGCTTTCCGTAGTCGTCATCGATATTCACGACAGCGACTCGCGGCGGCTCGGTCCCTGATCCCTGAAAGAGGATGGCCTTCGACTGGAAGTACTTCTCCATGGTCGCGTGATAGTCGAGATGATCGCGGGTGAGGTTCGTGAAAATGGCGACGTCGTACGGAATGCCGTAAACGCGTTGCTGCTCCAGCGCATGCGACGACACTTCCATCACGGCTTCGGTGCAGCCGGCCTCGAGCGCGCGAGCGAAGAACTGGTTCAGTTCCAGCGCCTCGGGCGTGGTGTGCGGCGCGGGAAAGCGCTGGTCTTCGATGCGATATTCAACCGTGCCGACGAGCGCAGTCTTGCGTCCACCGGCCCGCAGCATCGCATTCAGCAGGAATGAGGTCGTGGTCTTGCCGTTGGTGCCGGTGATGCCGGTGATGCTGAGCTTCTCCGCAGGACGTCCGTAGAAGTTCGCACTCAGTCGGGCGAGCGCCTGGCGCCCATGCTCCACCTGCGCCCAGGCAATATCCGGCCGCGGAGGCAGGGAATCGCTGACCACAGCGACCGCTCCGGCCTTCAATGCGGTGTCGATGTATTGATTGCCGTCGGTGGTCTCGCCGCGCATGGCGACGAAGCACCAGCCGGGCTGCACCCGACGGCTGTCGTAATCCAGTCCTGCGATGGGCGGATTGCCTTGCAGCGCGAGGTATCCGACGCCATCCAACAACTCGAGGAAGTTCATTTTGGTCACAACGTTGCTCTTTAAGAGTACCCCAAATCGCCGTCGGTTTCGTGTAAAATGGTATTACTTATTTGCAAAAGTAATGGAGGAGAAATGGAGTCGGCACTTACCGGTAAGGGTCAAACAACTATTCCAAAGGCCATCCGCGAACACCTCCAGTTGAAACCGGGAGACCGGGTCAAGTTCTTTGTGCATCCCGACGGCACCGTGGTTCTGTTGCCTAAAGTTCCGGCATCCTCGCTGCGCGGCCTTCTGAAGTCCCGTCGCACCGTTTCTTTGGACGAAATGAACGACGCCGTCGCCGTCGGCTTGGCAGCTGTCCGTAAGCGGGGCACGCGCCGGTGATCGGCTTGGACACGAACATCCTGGTCCGCTACCTTGTTCAGGATGATCCGGCGCAGTCGGCACGAGCAACACACCTCATCGAAAAGCGCCTCTCCCTGAGCCACCCCGGATTCATCAGCAATGTGGTGATCGTCGAGACAGTATGGGTACTGGATCGCGCTTACCACTTCAGTCGTCAGCAGATTGCCGCCGTTATTAAACGTGTCCTGCAAGCTGACGTTTTCGTCGTTCAATATGAGCAGGAAGTCTTCACCGCGATGGTGCACTTGAGAGACGGCCGCGGGTCCTTCGCCGACGCTCTGATCGGCGAGCTAAACCTCGTGGCCGGCAGCTCTTACACCTACACATTCGACCGCCGGACGACGCATTTGCCGAGCTTCCGCCTCTTATAGCCTTTTCTGCTTGAAGCGTATCCGCCACGCACTTCAGTGCGCGAAGCGCACCGTGATGTGCTGTCCTGCGAGCAGTCGACTGCCCGGCGCGGGCCATTGTTCGCGCGCGACGCCGCTGCCGATCGCGTTGATCTCCAACCCGGACTGCTGCGCCGTCTCCACCGCGGAACGCAAGCGGCTTACCCAGGAACGAGGGCACCACAACACCGCCATCGACATCCAGAACCACGGTGCCGCCGGTCGGCGTGTGCTCAGGCGGCGCCGGCAGTTCTGCAGGCGACGTGTTCTGCGCCTGGGTCACTTCAGGAGCTGGGAGCAGTTGGCGCCGGCACCGTAGCCTTCACATCGGCGAAGGGAGTGGCTTTGCTGACGCTCGGCGGATGGCTCGGCAGCGGCTGCGTATTCGAAGCCGTCGTCTGCTCGTCCTGCAGCGGCGCGCCCAGGTGATCGGACGATTCATCTTCGTCGTCCTTGGCCGAAGCCACCATCGTCTGCTCGCTGCGGCGTCTTCACATCCAGGTCGTGCGGGACGTGCAGGTACTCCAGCACCTGCTGCGCGATGCGCTTGAAGACGGGCGCGCAAACCTGTCCGCCCTGGTGCAGCCCGGTGGGCGAGTCGAGAATCACGGCGATCGTAATGGCCGGCGTGTTGACCGGCGAGAAGCCGATGAACGACGCTACGTACTTCGTCTTGGAGTAGGCGCCGGTCGCCGGATCGACCTTCTGCGCCGTGCCGGTCTTGCCGGCCACGGTGTAGCCGTCGAGGATCGCGCGGCGCGCCGTGCCGAAGAGCACCACGCCTTCCATCATCTTCTTCATCTGCGCGGCGGTCATGGTCGAGACCACGCGATGCTGCTGCGCCGGATGATAGACAACCGGCAGCGCCTTGCTGTCGGGCGGCAGTTCGCCGGCAACGATGCGCGGCGGCGTGTACATGCCGTCGTTGGCAATGGTCGAGACCAGCGAGATGGTCTGCAGCGGCGTAACGCCGATCTCCTGTCCCATCGAGATCGCGCCGATCGAAACCTTCGACCAGCGATTCACCGGCTTTGACAGGCCGCGCGTTTCGCCCGGCAACTCGATGCCGGTCTGCTGTCCGAAGCCGTAGTCGTGAATGTAGTGATAGAGCCGGTCTTCGCCCAGCTTCATGCCGACCTTGATCGCGGCCACGTCGCTGGAGTGCGCCAGCGCTTCGGCGATGGTGATCACGCCCAGGCTCTCGTGATCGTGAATCTTCATGCCGAAGACGTCGATCGAGCCGTGCTGGCAATCGACCTTGTCGTCGGGCGTGACCAGGTGCTGGTCGATGGCGGCCGAGTAGGTGACGATCTTGAACACCGAGCCGGGCTCGTAGATGTCGCTGACGGCGCGGTTCTTCAGCGCCTCGAGAGGAACACTGTTGAAGACGTTGGGATTGAAAGTCGGACGATTGGCCAGGGCCAGAATCTCGCCGGTGCGCGGATTCTCCACGACCACCGTTCCGGCGATCGCCTTGGTGTCCTCCATGCCCTGTTGCAGCTCTTTTTCGGCGATGTACTGGATCGTCTGGTCGATCGTCAGCACCAGGTTCTGGCCCGGATCAGGTGGACGCTCGACGCGGCTGAACCACTTGCGGCGCGCGTCGATCGAGATCAGCTCCTGGCCGGGAATGCCGCGCGAGATCGTCATCGAACTCGCGCTCCAGTCCGCCCAGGCCTTCGTCGTCCATGCCAACGTAGCCGATGACCTGCGCTGCCAGTTCACGCTTGGGATAGAAGCGCTGCGGCTCCTTGCGGAAGCCGATGCCTTTCAGGTTCAGCTGCCGAACGCGGTTGCGCGGTGTCGGCGTCGATCTTGCGCTTGAGGTAAACGAAATTGCGGTTGCCCTGCGAGGCGGGTGATGATCTCCTGCGGATCCATGTTCAGAACCTTGCCCAGCAGCGATGGCGGTCAGTTCCGGATCGTGAGATTTCGCTGGGCACCGCGAACACAGAGTCAACATCGATGGACATCGCCAGGGCATAACCGTTGCGGTCGTAGATGTTGCCGCGGCGCGGCTCGACCGGAATGGTGCGGTTCTGCTGGCGCTGTCGCACGCAGCATGAAAGTCGCCGTACTTGACGACCTGCAAGCGCACCAGGCGGAAACAGATGATGAGGATCCAAATGAACAGCAGGACAGCGAAGATGTAGAGTCGTTTGCTCGGCGTCTTGGGAGGACTCGCCCGCATTCCCCGGTTACTCCGTTCTGCTGCATTTCGGCTCGATGAGCCGGTTTCCAGCAATACTGGCAGGGCCGCTTTACGTGGCGAAGGCGGTCCGTTGATGCGCGGACCGCCGGTCGAACTATGGGTTATTCAACACCGCGGCGCCGAAGTCGTCGCGCTGTCCGAACTGTCTGGGCTACTGCAATCCCGAAACCACCATGATGCCGCTGGCCTTCGCCATGACCGGGGTCGCCGGATCGGTGGTGCCCGCATCCATCGACTGCCACTGACCGTCTACCGGACGCTGCATGCCCATTTCACGCGCCAGGCGATCGATGCGCGGCAGATCCTTCAGCGAGGCCTCTTCCAGGCTCAGGGTGCGATTGACCTCGGAGATCGAGTCACGCTGCGACTTCAGCTGCTCGATCTTGTATCCGTACTCGATCGCGCTGAAGTGCTGCCACAGGTACACCATCACCAGCAGGAAGAGCACGCCGAGCGTGATGCCGAAGGTGACCATCTCACGGCGGCGCTTGGGATCGGTCACCATCACCACGCGCGAGTTGTCGATGCGTTTGGCAAAGTAGAATTTCCGGCGTGCCGATGAACATGCCGCGCGGCTGCTGCTGTGCCGCTACCTGTTCGTTGCACTCACCAGCTTGTGCCAAGGTCGGGTAAAGAACTCCGGCTGCCATAGCTTTCTCCTGCCGACCGCCTTTAAATTCTGCGGTGGCGATTCAACTTTTGGGTACACGGGCCGAATTCCAGGGGCCCCAGACTTATTCACATTCCCCACAGCTTTTTCCGCAGCCACCCAGTGGAAGGTTGCGAAGTTGCGCAATCGTGAAACCGACGAAACCGAAACCTATTGGGCCGCCATACATCGCTGGACCGAAAGACCAGCACTAACCACTACTCAAACTTTTTCCGCCGCCCGCATCTTTGCGCTGCGTGACCGCGGATTGCGATCGATCTCTTCCTCGTCAGCGATCACCGGCTTCTTGGTCAGCACGCGGTACACTCCGTCGCGCGCTCCATCTCGCAGCGCATCTTTCACAATGCGGTCTTCCAGCGAGTGGAAGCTGATGATCACTAACCTGCCGCCCGGCTTCAGGACTTGCGGGGCCGCGTCTTTACTCAGCAGCGTCCGCAGGTCGTCTAGTTCTCGGTTCACCAGAATTCGGAGTGCCTGGAAAGTTTTTGTCGCCGGATGAATCCGCCGCTCAGCCTGGTTCATTGGCCGGGCCGCGGCCGATATCACACCCGCCAGTTGTGCGGTGGTATGAATCGGCCGCGCCCGAACAATGGCTCTGGCGATTCTCCGCGACCTCCTTTCCTCACCGAATTCGTAAATCGCATCGGCAAGCTCGCGCTCGTCGAAGCGATTTACCACTTGTTCGGCGGTCAGCCCCGATTGCGTATTCATTCGCATATCCAGGGGCCCTTCCGCCTGAAAACTGAATCCTCGCGCTGCGTTCTCCAGTTGCATGGAGCTGACGCCCAGGTCGGCAAGCAATCCGTCTGCGGATGCCGCCGCCACATGCTGGGCTACGTCGGCGAACGAAGCGTGTACCAGCTCAACCTTCGGCCAGTCACTCGCCAGTTCCGCCGGCGGCTTCGTCAGCCGCTCGCGCGCCCGTTCCAACGCTGCCGGGTCTTTATCGAAGCCAATCAGACGACCCTCTGCGCCGAGGTGCTTTGCGATTTCCCAAGCGTGCCCAGCTAAGCCAAGGGTCAGGTCGATAAAGGTCCCGCCGCGCCGAACGGCCAGGAATTCGATCGCTGGTTTTAAAAGAACTGAGACATGGCTAAATTGCTTCTCGCCATGTCCGCCCCCGGGGGCGCTGTTCGCTTCTGAAAACCCGTTGTCCACTCACTCCCATTCCGAGATCGCGAATGGAACCAAACCTTGGTTAAATCCCCAAGCCGCTCAGCGTGGTCTCGTCGTCCTCGGTGAAGGGCTCGGCAATCGACTTGCGAAGCTCCTCGGCATTCCGCACCACCAGGTGCTTCAGATTGCCCATCACCGCGACCTCACCCTTCAGGCTTGGCGGTCTCGCGCAGAATCTGCGGCATCAGCAGCCGGCCCTGCCCATCGAACTCCACAACTTGCCCGTAGTAGCTGGTGCGCTCCAGGAACTTTCTGCTTGGTCTTGTTCATTTCCGGCAGCGCAGCCAGCTTGCGTTCGATCTCTTCCCATGACTGCAGGGGATAAACTTTGGCACTTCTGCCGTCCCAACTGGTGATATAGAATTGCGCGCTGTAGTTCTCGTCGATTTCGCGCTTGAATTCCGCGGGCATCTTCAAACGCCCTTTGTCGTCCAGTCGGGTTAAATGGGTGCCGCGAAACATAGCGTTCGGCTTTAACTTGAACTCTCACGAAGGAGGCAAACATTCCCAACCCCGAAGCGTGGCTGCGATTCGAGCAATAGCAATGAACCGCGTTCGCATCCTAAAGCTCTCCGAGGTTGAAGGGTTTGTTACCACCGCCTCCCACTTCGTACCACTTACGACGTATCGTACTCCTAAACCGTTGCCTGTCAAGCGGAAATTGGGAATTTTTGGGTTTCGCCTGCCTTCGTGGGCCACGCCACAATTCGTGGGGCCATTCTGGTCCAAGCAGCACAATAAATATGGGTTTACTAAGATGGTTCCCGCACGCAGAGAATTGGCTGCGACGGCCAATTTTAATTAGCTAAGCACAAGTGTGTTTTCATCGGCCCTTAGCTAAGTGAAAAGCCCGCCATGACTGGCGGGCTGGTTAGCATCCTTAGCTAAGCTTAGTGGTGATGAGGAGCGGCCGACATCGACTCGATCGACACCAGCGGTTGCCGTCGCGGAAACAAGCGCGAGCTTTGTCCCCGAGATGAGGAACCCGTAGTAGATGTTGCCGCTTCCCGCGTTGATGGTGACGGCACCGGTGGTTGAGTCGATCGTGTAGGTTCCGGCGACGGTTTGGTCTTGCTGGGTACCGCTCGGCCCGCTTTGGCTGTAGGTCGAGGAGAACGCCGCACTGGTCGTGCCACTGATCACGGTGGAATCGACTTGGCTGATGTCGGCTGGCAGATACACGGGAAGCGTGCCGCCCAGGTACTCACCAGAAACTGAGGCGTAATTGAATGGCCCCGCCGCCTGTGGCTCGAAATACAGCATTTCTGCGTCTTTCAGGCTGCCTGTGCCGGCAGCAGTGTTGATGCAGAAGCCCTGATTACGCGCGACCACGTAACAAACGACTTCAGCACCTCCCGGGAACTCCAGGACTGCCCGGCCGTTGGAGGCAACGGCATAAGTCCCGCTCTGCCCCGACTGCGTGTAATTGCCGCCGGTGTTGGCATCGAAGGTGAAACTGATGTTTCCATTGCCGGCAGATTTGATCAGCAAAGCGACGGCCTGACCCTCGGCATTCTGTGTCCCGGCGTTAAAAATTCGAGCGCCGCGACCAATGGAGTTTCCGTTCAGGATGCCGTTGTTCATCGTCCCGGTTTGTCGCATGGCTTCAGCGATTACCAGGGGACGGCTGTGGTCGATCTCGATCAGAAATACATCGTTCGCCGACACAATATAACTGGCGTAGTTAATGGGAGATCCACCGACAATGACTTGAGTAGAGGCGCGCCCGTTTGCATCGATGCCGGAAACCGACCCCGTAAATGACGGCACCTGGCTATGGTTGCCGAAGTCATTGATGTCCTCGGTGCCGCTGCCGAAGCTGCCGTTGGAGTTTACGAAATAGGTTCCGTCGGCCGACAGGGGGTTACCGGATCCATCGAAGCCTTGCAATCCGAAGGCCCACGTTCCTGCTACTGCGGCCAGGTTGAAGTCCGAGGGATTCTGCTGCCGTACCACGCCAGATCCCCACGTTCCACTCGAGCCGTTCTGATTGAATGCGATCACCCGCATGTCTTCGGCGCTGCCGGTGGCTATAAGGGCTTCGTAAGTCCCACCGGTGCTGTCGGTCCAATTGATCTGCCCCAGTCCGTTGGCGCCGATCAAGTAGGTGCCGCTGACGATGGTGGCATGCACAGGGCCAGAGGCGTTGTTGATGTCCGTCTCTCCGCCGGTGATGTGACCGTTGCCATCGGCGGTGAAACTTGACGCGACCACAACTGGGGCGTTGTGGTCGAACCCTTGGAAAGTGGCTGCGTAGCTCCCGTTCAACGTGCCGCTCGCATCGCCCGTGTTGATGGAGAGGCTGAGCGACTGCGTTGCCGTGTGGCTTTGCGCATCCGCCACTTTCACCGTCAGGCTGGCCAGCCCCGCGGCTCCCGGCACACCATTAATCTGGCCCGAAGCGGCATTCAAGCTAAGCCCGCTGGGTAGCGAGCCCGAGATGATGGTCCATGAATAGGGAGTGATCCCACCATTCGCGGTCAAAAGCGAATTGTAGGGAGTATTGACCGTGCCTGCGGGAAGAGAAGTGCTGGTCACTGCCAATGTGCCCTGGCTGCCACTGACGTTGATCTGCAGATTCGCTGTGGCCGATCCAGCCGGCGAATTCGAATCCGTGGCTTTCACGGTGAAGGTGTACTGCCCCGTCGTAGTCGTCGTGCCTTGAATCAACCCGTTCGTCGCCAAACTCAAGTTCGGCGGCAAAGTGCCACCGGTCTTCGTCCAAGTGTATGGACCAACCCCGCCCTTGGCCACCAGTTGAACGCTGTAGCCGCTGCTGGCGGTTCCGTCAGGCATCGATGTGTTCAGGATCCCGACACTCGCGATTGGAGCGAAGTAGCTGGCGATGTCCAGGATTAATTGGGTGCCGGTGGTGGTCGACGCATAGGCATTGATCGACTGGTTCCCGGATCCGGCCGGGACGATCGCCATGTTCGACGTGATCGCTCCGTCTGCCGCGTTCAAGGTCGAGACCGTCGGCCTGGTCAGTCCTTCGGGCCATAACGTCAGATAACTCAGGCCACCGTTCGGCACGACGGTTGCGTTCAGGATGAACGCGTCCGACACATTAGGAATCCCGCACAAGCTTCCGACGATGCCGACGGGCAGGGTTCCGTTAAACAGGCCAATGGTCTTACGGGTGTCCAGAATCCTGCATGGAGTGATGGTGTAGAGGGACAACGGATTCGCCGCTGAATTCGCCGGGGCGAAGTATCCGTTCACATCAATCAACAGATCGGTATTGTTGCTGGAGAAGACCGCGGTTTGACCTTCGCTGCCGGCGGGTACGATGGCAGCATTGGCGACAATCGTCCCGCTTCCGTCATTCAGGGTCGAGACCACCGGCCGGTTCTGTCCAGCAGGCCAGACGGTAAGATAGGAAACCGATCCCGGGGGCACGACCGTGAAGTTCAAGGAGTAGGCCTGGGCGGCGGCAGGTATGCCGCAATTACCCGGGATGGGGAAGTCGCGTTCGACCCCGGCCTGAAGCTGACCGCCGTTGCCGTGCCGGGTGTCTACCAAGCGGCAGGGGGTAAGCGGAAAGAAGGCCAGAGCGGAACTATCGCTGGCCGAGTCGAAGTACGCGTTAATGTCGATTAGAACGTTGGTCGTGCTGGCGACGTAAACGCTGACCTCGCCCGCTGGTCCCGGCGGGAACGATCGCTGCGTTCGCCTTGAGCCGTCCGTCCAGCGAGTTCATCAGCGAGACCAGGGGCTGAGGCTGACCGGTAGGCCAGATTGTCAAGTAAGCGACCGGTCCGCCGCTGAGTGGCACCAGCGTCACGTTCAGCGAATACGCCGCTGCTGATGCAAGGCTGAACGGTGTGCACTTGGACTGCGATCCTCCTGAGCCGGCCAGCTGAGGCAGATTGAAAGCCTGTGCCGTTCCTCCCGTGATCGGCCCGCCACCGCCGTTACTTTGTCGAGTGTCAACCAGCCGGCACGGGGTTACGGGTACAAGCCGCAATGGATTTTGCGCTGCGGCAATATGGCATAAAAGGACAATTAGGGGCAGAAACGACAGCAGACGACGTGACAGGGACATGTTTTCTCCGCAATTCGATTGAGTTCACTCAGCCCCGAGACGGACCACGGCGCACTTTCGCTATAAGCTGCGAAAGAGCAGTCACCGCCAGCTTTCGGACGAGTGCGGAGAAACGAAGGGATACTGCTGGGAGATCGCACTGTACTGCAAAAACCCGATTACGGGAATAGCTAATTCAGGCGGTGTTCCGGATTGACCTAGGTGGGGTTATTCCACGTCGCTGGATGTGTAAGCGACAAACTCAGCGGAAGCGAAAGGGGATTTTACCCAAGCAGAAAGCGATGCAGGATCAGTTCATGTCGCCGCAACCGCCACCGTTCATCCTGCAACAGTTCGACTGACCACAGCCTGCGGCGGGCGCGGCCGAGTTGCTTTTCGCGTTCACGGCGAAAGTCGAAAGCTGTTGCTCCAGCTTCTCGGTATGACATTGCGGACATTCGGCTTTTTGCTCGCCGAACAGGATCGCCTCAAATTTGTGTCCACACGACTCGACAGCTGTATTCGAAGATCGGCATGGAAACCCCAACTTAGAAAGTTACGCGTGGCCGGTTTAGGCGGATCGGTCTTCGCGTCTCACAATCTATTATAGATACAGGAGCCTTCTGTCATCGCCGCCAACGATCAATTCTTCGGCAAGCCAGGGGACGATCAGTCTTCGTCCGTCGGACCGTCTGCTGCTCGTGACCACTTTGGCGAGCCATTTCGCCCGCGGCGGCCATTCCTCAATGGGCACGCGCAGACCATCGCCGGCAACTTCCTGCCGCGACGGAATCTTCTTCCAGCGGCCGAGGAACGGCTCTTCGCAGTTGAACCCGGGGTGCAGGTGCTTTGTCACTGCCACTGGCACCCGCGCCGCGCTGCAGCGATGACTGTGGTCATCGTGCATGGCCTCGAAGGGTCCAGCGACTCGCAATATGTGATCGGTACAGGAAGTAAGGCGTGGGCGGCGGGAATGAACGTGGTGCGCATGAACATGCGCAACTGCGGCGGCACCGAGCATCTTGGGCCCACGCTCTACAACTCGAGCATGTCCGCCGATGTAGGCGCGATCGCGAAAACTCTGATCGCTGACGATGGTCTGGAGCAACTGGCCTTCGTGGGGTACTCCATGGGCGGCAATCTGATCCTGAAGCTGCTGGGAGAATGGGGCGACGCTGCTCCTCCCGAAGTGAAAGCGGGGGTTGGGGTTTCGCCGGCTATCGACCTGGCGCCATCGGCGGACGCTCTGCATAACCCGTCGAATCGCATCTACGAGTGGAAATTTTTGCGCGGGTTACGGCGGCGTTTGCAGCGCAAGGCGGCGCTCTATCCGGACCGCTACGATGTCCGGCATCTGCGGGGTATGCGCAGCCTGCGCGATTTCGACGACCAGATCACGGCGCGCTACTCCGGATTTCGCGATGCCCAGGACTACTACACCCGGGCTGCTGCAGCTCAGGTGGTCGACCGCATTGCGGTTCCGACGCTCATCCTGCACTCGCTCGACGACCCCTTCATTCGGGTGTTGCCGCGGACTCGCGAAAAACTGCTCCGCAATCCGCACATTACTTACGTTGAGACCGGCCACGGCGGTCATTGCGCCTTTCTGGCGGACGCCAACGGCTACGATGGCCGCTGGGCCGAACGCCAGGCGATTGGGTTTCTGCAACGCATTGAACGAGGCGATCCGGTGAAACCCGCCACCAGCTCCGGTATCCCACAATGTGGGCCGATAATTATATTTCTCTCGGGGCGGGGGGATAGGTTAAAATGTGCGGCACTTTCGTTTTGAGCCACTGCATCGCAGGTCAATCTTCTCTCCCAGCGGTTCGCCAGCGAAACGCTTACTTCGGTTCAGGAAGAAGCACGACCATTCTTGCCATGAGAGCTATTTAACGAGGTTGCGCAATGATCCCGCAAAAGGCAAAGGAAGCTGCTCGCACAAATATCGATCAACTGGCCATTAACACGATTCGCACTCTCGCGATCGATGGCGTACAGAAAGCCAACTCCGGTCATCCGGGCACGCCGCTGGGAGCGGCTCCGACCGCGTACACCCTGTGGCAGAAAGTTCTTCGCTACGATCCGCAACAGCCCTGGTGGCCGAATCGCGATCGTTTCGTACTGTCGGCCGGCCATGCGTCCATGCTTCTGTACGCGTTGATCCACCTGGCCGGGATTAAGGCGGACAACGCGAGCTATACCGAGAAAGACCGCCTGGCGGTGACTCTCGACGACATCAAGACCTTTCGCCAGGCGGGGAGTCGCTGCCCCGGTCACCCGGAGTACGGCTGGACGACGGGCGTTGAGGCCACGACTGGCCCGCTCGGGCAGGGCGTCTCCGACAGCGTGGGAATGGCGATCGCGGGCCAATGGCTGGCGGCCAACTACAACCGTCCCGGTTTCGATCTCTTCGACTTCAATACTTATGCGCTTTGCGGTGACGGTTGCTTGATGGAAGGTATCTCCAGCGAGGCGGCTTCGCTGGCTGCCCATCTGAAACTGTCCAACCTCTGCTGGATTTATGACTGCAACCACGTCACTATCGAAGGTCACACCGACTTGGCCTTCACGGAAGATGTGGCGACGAGGTTCATGGCCTACGGATGGGAGGTCGCGCGGGTTAGCGACCCCAACGACATTGAGTTGGTCGAGCGAGCGCTCAAGCGTTTCCGCGACACCACCGACCGGCCCACGCTGATCATCGTGCACAGCCACATTGGATACGGTGCTCCCCACAAGCAGGACACCTCGGCGGCTCACGGAGAGCCGCTGGGCGCTGAAGAGCTACGTCTTACCAAGGAGTTTTTCGGCTTCTCGCCCGACGAGTCCTTCGTTGTGCCCACCGGCGTTCGCGAGCACTTCGCCGAAGAAATGGGCGCGCGCGGTGCGACTCTCAGCAAAGAATGGGAGGCGATGTTCGCCCGTTACAAGGCGCAATATCCCGATCTCGCCGCCGATATCGAGCAGATGAACAAGCGCGAGCTTCCGGCTGGATGGGAAAAGGCTCTGCCGACCTTCGCGCCAAGCGCGAGCGGTATGTCCACTCGCGACGCCTCCGGCAAAGTGCTGAACGCGATGGCGCAGAAGATCAACTGGCTGATGGGCGGCGCGGCCGACCTGTATCCCAGCACCAAGACGCGGCTCGAATTCGAATTTGCCGGGGACTTCCAGGCGCCGGGAGAATTGGGCAACTACAAGGGTCGCAACTTCCACTTCGGCATTCGCGAGCATGCGATGTGCGCCATCGTGAACGGCATGGTGCTTACCGGCCTGCGGGCCTTCGGTTCAGGCTTTCTCATCTTCACGGACTACGCCCGCGGTGCACTTCGACTTTCGTCGCTGATGGAAATTCCGGCGCTGCACGTCTGGACGCATGACACCATCAGCCTGGGCGAGGACGGTCCGACGCATCAGCCGATCGAGCAACTGGTTTCGCTGCGCGCGGTGCCGGGAATGCTGGTGATTCGCCCGGCCGATGCGAATGAGATGACCGAGGCATATCGCATTGCACTCTCGATCAAGAATCATCCTTGCGAGATCATCTGCAGCCGCCAGGCTTTGCCGATTTACGATCGCACGAAATTTGCGGCCGCCAGTGGGCTGGCCAAAGGCGCATACGTCATGGTGGACGCGCCTGAGGGCAAGCCGGATGTCATCCTCATCGGCTGCGGCAGCGAAGTGGGTCTGTGCGTGCAGGCGTGGGAGCAGCTCACCGCGCAAGGCATTAAGACGCGCGTAGTCAGCATGCCTTGCTGGGCCTTGTTTGACGAACAAGACCAGGCTTATCGCGACAGCGTTTTGCCGCCGTCGATTGGCGCACGCGTGACTGTTGAAGAGGCGTCGCAAATTGGTTGGGAGCGTTATGCCGGACGTACCGGCGTTGTGCTCGGCATGCACACCTTCGGCATGTCGGCGCCAATGAAGGTGGTGATGGAGCATTTTGGCTTTACCGTCGAGCACGTCGTCTCGGCGGCCAAGCAGGCCATGGCAAATTCGAAATAGCTACAAGAGGGCTGGGAGCCCATACTACATGTCGAACGGAATGTCGGATGCGTTTGTATTTTTCGGAGCTACGGGCGATCTCGCCTACAAGCAGATTTTCCCCTCGCTCCAGGACCTGATTCGCGATGAGGGATTCAACATCCCGATCATCGGTGTCGCCAAGGCTGGATGGAATCTGGATCAGCTGAAAGCGCGCGCCAAGGAGAGCCTGGAAGAACACGGCGGACTCGAGCAGGCACCTTTTGAAAAGCTCATCAGCTTATTGCGGTACGTCGATGGCGATTATGGCGATGCCGCCACCTTCACCGAACTGCGCAAACAACTGGGCGATGCCAAAGCGCCACTGCATTATCTTGCCGTGCCGCCCAGCCTGTTCGGTACGGTGGCAGAAGGATTAGCGAAATCCGGTTGCGCCGACAATGCGCGCGTTGTCATTGAAAAGCCCTTCGGCCACGACCTGCCGACGGCGCAGGAATTAAATCGCACGCTGCACAAGTTCTTCCCGGAAGAAAACATCTTCCGCATCGATCACTATCTCGGCAAAGAGCCGGTGCAGAACATTCTGTATACACGCTTCGCCAATCCTGTCTTCGAGCCCATCTGGAACCGCGAATATGTCCGGAGCATTCAGATTACGATGGCGGAGAACTTCGGCGTCAGCGACCGCGGCAAGTTCTACGATGAGACCGGCGCGCTGCGCGATGTGGTGCAGAACCACATGCTGCAGGTGCTGGGGAATCTCACCATGGATCCGCCGACCGGCGAAGATCACGAAGCCGAGCGCGACTCGAAGGCTGCGCTGCTGAAAGCGGTCCGTCCACTGAAGCCCGAAGATGTGGTTCGCGGCCAATACAACGGCTACAAGCAGGTTGCGGGGGTTGCTCCCGGCTCCACGGTCGAGACCTTTATCGCCATCAAGCTCTACATCGATACCTGGCGGTGGGCTGGCGTGCCGATTTACATCCGTGCGGGAAAATGCATGCCGGTCACGTGCATGGAAGCCCTGGTTGAGTTCAAGCGGCCGCCGCGCGAGACCTTTAACGAAATCGTGCCGGTGCGCTCGTCGCACATGCGCATGCGCGTTAGTCCCGACATCAGCATTGGTTTCGGCGTGCGGGTAAAAGTTCCCGGCGAGCGCATGGTGGGTGAGGATGTCGAGCTGAAGTTGAAGAGCCATGCCACAGCAGAGATGCCGCCCTATCAGCGATTGCTGGGCGATGCGATGCGCGGCAACGGTGAACTTTTCGCTCGCCAGGATCTGGTCGAAGCGCAGTGGCGCATGGTGCAGCCGATTCTCGACAATGTCACTCCGGTGTATACCTACGAGCCGGGAACATGGGGGCCTGATGAAGCCAGCCAGTTGATTGGCGCGGACGGTCCCTGGATCAATCCCACGACAGCGCCGGAAGACGATCCGCTCGCAAGCTGCAAGCCGGGGTTAAATGAGCGCAAAACAAGCTGCAAAGTCAAAGGCCCGGGCCGCGCCGGATTACGAAACGCCGTCAAGGAGTTGGTGTTTCTCTTCGACGTCGACAACACGCTGCTTGACAATGATCGCTTTCAGAGCGACTTGTTCCGGCACATCGAGCGCGAGTTCGGTCGCGACGCTCGCTCGCGCTACCTGGCGATTTTCGAGCAACTGCGCGACCAACTGGGCTATGCAGACTACCTGGGAGCGCTCGAGCGTTATCGCCAGGAGAAGCTGCACGATCCACGGTTTCTTCACATGGCGAATTGGGTCATCGAATATCCCTTCCCGCAGCGCCTTTACCCGGGAGCTCTGGATGTTTTGAAGCGGGTGCGAAAGTGGGGGCAAGGTGGTGATTCTGTCGGACGGCGACGCCGTTTTCCAGCCGCGTAAGGTGGAGCGCTCCGGAATATGGAAAGCGGTTGGCGGGAACGTGCTGATCTTTATCCATAAAGAGCAGGAGCTGGAGTGCGTGGAAAATATTTATCCTGCCCGCCACTACGTCATGGTCGACGACAAATTACGACTCCTTCAGGCGATCAAGGACATCTGGAAAGATAGGGTCACGACGGTTTTCGTTCAGCAGGGTCACTACGCAAGAGACAAGAAGGCCATCGCACAATATCGGCCTGCGGACATCAGCATCCGTCGCATCGCCGATCTGCTGGAGATTGAATTGCGCTCATGGGTGCAGAAAAAAGAGGCAGCGAAATGAAAGCCACACAGCAATTGAATAAACTCGGACAGAGTTTATGGCTCGACAACATTACTCGCCAACTGCTCGATAGCGGCACGCTTAAGAAGTACATCGACGAGCTCTCGGTCACCGGACTCACGTCTAATCCGACGATCTTCGATCACGCCATGACCAAGGGCAATTCCTACGACGACGATATGGCGAAACTGATGTCGTCCGGGAAATCGGTGGAAGATGCTTTCTTCGAGATGGCGATCGACGATTTGCGACGCGCGGCCGACTTGTTTGCGGAGATTCACCAGCGCACCGCCACCGTCGATGGCTGGGTCTCGCTGGAGGTCTCGCCGCTGCTGGCCTATGACGCGGTGAAAACCGCAGCCGTAGCGAAGCAGCTTGCACCAGAAAGCCGCGCGGCCGAACTTGTTCATCAAGATCCCCGGGACGACGGAAGGCCGCACCGCCATTGAAGAAGCCATCTTTGCCGGCGTGTCGGTGAATGTGACCTTGCTGTTCAGCCGCGATCACTATCTGGGCGCAGTCGAAGCCTATATGCGCGGACTGGAACGGCGCGTGGAAGCGGGTCTGAGCGCCGACGTGCGCTCGGTGGCATCGCTGTTCGTCAGTCGCTGGGACAAGGCGACCATGGACAAAGTTCCGGGCGAGCTGCGCGACAAGATTGGTCCGGCAGTGGGAGCGCAGACCTACAAAGCGTATCGCGACGTGCTTGATTCGGACCGCTGGCAACGTCTGGAGAACCTTGGAGCGCGGCCGCAGCGGCTGCTCTTCGCCAGCACGGGAACGAAAGATCCGAAAGCCTCGGACGTGCTCTACATCGCAGCGCTGGCAGCCCCGAATACGATCGACACCATGCCTGAGGAGACGCTGCTCGCCTTTGGCGATCACGGCAGTGTCGGAGCGCCTCTTCCGCGCGACGGTGGCGACTGCGAGCAGGTTTTGGCCGCCTACGGAAAGGCCGGCGTCGACGTTGCCAAGCTGGCTGCTGATTTGCAGTCCGAAGGCGCGAAGTCGTTTGTCGATTCCTGGAAGGACCTGTTGAGTTCGATTGAGTCTAAGAGCAAAGCACTGAAATAATAAGGAGCCCTCATGCCGGAGCCGAAAATGAGTACCCAGCGACCGATCGATAGCGCAGCCTGGAAAGCGCTGCAGGCGCACTACGAAAAGATCAAGAACGCACATCTGCGCCAGTTGTTTGCGGATGACCCACAACGTGGGACACGGCTGACGGCTGAGGGCGCCGGGCTGTATCTCGACTATTCCAAGAACCGCGTTACCGACGAAACCATTGAGACTGTTGCTGCAACTGGCACGCGAGCGTGGCGTCGAAGCCCGTCGCGATGCCATGTTCCGTGGCGAAAAGATCAATATCACGGAAAGGCGTGCGGTGCTGCACGTGGCATTGCGTGCGCCGCGAGGCACGAAGATCGAAGTCGATGGCAAAGACGTTGTCGCGGACGTCCATGCTGTTCTCGACAAGATGGCAGCCTTCTCGAACCGCGTTCGCAGCGGCGAATGGAAGGGCTTCACCGGCAAGCGTATTAAGAACGTAATCAACATCGGCATCGGCGGTTCATACCTGGGACCGGAGATGGCCTACATCGCGCTCCGCGACTTCAGCGATCCCAACATGACCTTTCGCTTCGTGGCCAACGTCGATGGCGCTGCTTTCACCGATGCGACTCACGATCTGAATGCCGACGAAACGCTCTTCATTCTCTCGTCCAAGACCTTCACCACGCTGGAAACCATGACCAATGCGGCGACCGCGCGCAAGTGGATCGTGGATTCGCTGAAGAACGATGCTGCAGTGGCCAAGCACTTCGTCGCAGTGTCGACGAACGCAGAAGGCGTATCGAAGTTCGGCATCGATACAGCGAATATGTTTGGCTTCTGGGACTGGGTCGGCGGCCGCTACTCGATGGACTCAGCCATCGGCTTGTCCACCATGGTTGCTATAGGACCTCAGAATTATGAGGAAATGCTCAACGGTTTCCACGATATGGATGAGCACTTCCGTACTACGCCTCTTGGAGAAGAATCTGCCCGCGCTGATGGGCCTTCTGACAGTGTGGTACAACAATTTCTTCGGAGCGCAGACGGTCGGCATCATGCCGTACGCGGACAATTTAAAGCGGTTCCCGGCGTATCTGCAACAGCTGCAGATGGAAAGCAATGGCAAGCACGTCGATCTGGAAGGGAATCACGTGGACTGGCAGACCGGTCCTATCATCTGGGGCGAGCCTGGCACCGACGGTCAGCACTCGTTCTATCAGTTGATCCACCAGGGCACGAAGCTCATCCCGTGCGACTTTATAGGCTTCCTGCCAGCCACTGAGTCCGCTGACCGTGATGCACGACTACTGATGTGCCAATGTCTTTGCCCAGGCAGAGGCCTTGGCCTTCGGCAAGACCGCGGAGGAACTCAAGGCGGAAGGCTCACCCGGATTTCCAGACGCCGTTCCGGGTTTGCGAGGGAAATCGCCCGACCAATACAATCCTGGTCGACAAATTGACGCCGCGCGCCTTAGGCACGCTGGTGGCGCTCTACGAGCACAACGTGTTCACGCAAGGAGCGGTCTGGAATATCGACTCGTTCGATCAGTGGGGAGTCGAGTTGGGCAAAGTGCTGGCGAAGCGTATCATCCCCGAATTGGAGAGCGATGCAGCACCCGCGTTGAAGCACGATAGCTCGACAAACAATTTGATCGGCCGCTATCGCAAGGCGCTGGGCAGAAAGAATTAGCTGATCGTAGGTGACGGATGCACTTTCAGGTGCGTCCCGTTAATATCAGTTCGAAGACCCGCCGGCTACGGTCGGCGAGGGAGCTGACTTTTGAACGCACCCACAGCATCCCAGCGATCCTCATGCCGCACTGAAGAAAGAAGCGGCGGAGCATGCCGTCCGCTACGTTGACGTCCGGCATGACAGTGGGACTGGGCACTGGCTCGACGGCCATCTTCGCGATACGCCACATCGGCGCCTTGCTGCAGAGCGGTGACTTGAAGGACATCGTCGGTTTCGCGACCTCGAAGGCGTCCTGGGATGCGGCAGTCGCGCTCAAGATCCCCATGTTGACGGACGATCTGCCGAAGGGCATCGACGTCACCATCGATGGCGCCGACGAGGTCGATCCTGCAACTCAACTTGATTAAGGGCGGAGGCGGCGCGCTTCTGCGGGAAAAGCTTGGTCGCACAGGCTTCCAAGCGCGAGATCATTGTCGTTGACGAGAGCAAGCTGTCTTCGCGACTCGGCACGTTGCATGTTTTGCCGGTCGAAGTGCTTCCTTTCGGCTGGAGGTCGCAGGCCCGGTTCCTGGAATCTCTGGGCGCCAAGTACTGTGGTGCGCCAAACTCCCGATGGCAGGGAGTACCGCACGGATCAAGGCAATCTGATCCTTGATTGCGACTTCGGGCCTATCGCGGACACGCAAAAGCTTGCTCGCGAACTTGAGCAACGCGCCGGCATCGTCGAGCACGGCCTCTTCCTGGGCTTGACCCACAATGTGGTAGTTGCGGGCAAAGCCGGAGTTCGCGAGCTGACTCCAAAGTAGAAGCCAGTTCGCTAGTCGTGTTGTTGTCGCCGGATCTGCCGGCGAGGGATCTGCTGTTTCGAATCGAAAGCTGCTGCAGTCTCTCTGACAAACAATGCCAACTCCAGTCGATCCTCCCGAGCCTCAACCTCCAAGCAACGCCGAGAAGAAGTCGCCTCGATGAATGCGAGCGCAGATCAAAGCCGTGGCGCCGCTGGGGAACCTACCTCAGCGAGCGCCAGTGGGGAACGGTTCGCGAAGACTACAGCGCGGACGGCTCAGCGTGGGATTACTTCCCTCACGACCACGCGCGCAGCCGCGCCTATCGCTGGGGCGAGGATGGCATCGCCGGCTTCTGCGACGAGAAAGAAACTCTGTGCTTGGCGATCGCTTTGTGGAATGGCAAAGACCCCATCCTGAAGGAGCGGCTCTTCGGGCTTACCAACCAGCAGGGCAATCACGGCGAAGATGTCAAAGAGCTCTACTACTACCTCGATGCGACGCCCACCTGTTCTTACGCTCGCATGTTGTACAAGTATCCGCAGGCTGCGTTTCCTTACCAGCAACTGATCGACGAGAACCATCGCCGAGGGCTGAACGACCGCGAATACGAGTTGATGGATACCGGCATTTTTGCCGAGGACCGGTATTTCGATGTGTTCGTTGAGTATGCCAAGGCGGGGCCGGAAGACGTTCTCATGCGGATCACGGTTTACAACCGCGGTCCGGAAGCGGCATCCCTGGTTCTCCTGCCGCATGTCTGGTTTCGCAACACGTGGAGTTGGGGACGCGATGCCTACAGGCCGGAATTGTCTCAGAAAAACTCGACTCAACTGACGGCGACGCACCCGACACTCGGCACGTATCAACTCGATTTCGACCAGCCTGAGGAATTCCTGTTCACCGAGAACGAAACCAACGTGCGTTGTGTCTTCAACACCGGGACCGATGAAGGATATTTCAAAGACGCATTCCATGAGTATGTCGTTCACGGTAAGAAGCAGGCTGTGAATGCCGCGAACAAGGGGACGAAAGCCGCGGGTCTATTCCGTTTGACCCTCGCGCCCGGAGCCAACGCAACGGTGCGTATCCGTATGCGGCCCTCTGCCGCGGCCATCACCAACGCTTTCGGGGAGTTCGGTCAGATTTTCTCCGATCGGATGAAAGAGGCCGACCAATTTTATGAGGGCATACATGCCGGCTTAGACAATGAAGACACGCGGCGTGTGCAGCGGCAGGCCCTGGCCGGCATGCTGTGGAACCGGCAGTGTTATCACTACAACGTCTTTCGATTGGCTGCAAGGCGATCCCGGTCAGCCGCCTCCGCCGAAGCAGCGGCAGGATGGTCGCAATCACGACTGGCAGCACCTGAACGGCGACGAAGTTCTATCGATGCCGGATAAGTGGGAGTATCCCTGGTTTGCCGCGTGGGACCTGGGTTTTCATTGCGTCGCCTTATCCCTGGTCGATCCTGAATTCGCGAAGCGTCAATTGGTCTTGCTCGGACGCGAGTGGTACATGCACCCGAACGGGCAGTTTCCCGCATACGAGTGGAACTTTAGCGATGTCAATCCGCCAGTTCATGCGATCGCGGCCTGGAAGATCTATCGACTGGAGCAGTTGCGTACCGGGAAGGGCGACCGCGCCTTTCTTGAGCGAATGTTCCACAAGCTGATGATCAACTTCGCATGGTGGGTGAATCGCGAAGATGAGCAGGGCAGAAATATCTTCCAGGGCGGATTTCTTGGTCTGGACAATATCGGCGTATTCGATCGTTCTGAGCCCTTGCCCACAGGCGGCACGGTCAATCAATGTGACGGTACCGCGTGGATGGCAATGTACGCCTTGAACCTAATGCGTATCGCGCTGGAACTGGCGCGCGAGGACTATATCTACGAGGACGTTGCCAGCAAGTTTTTCGAGCACTTTCTTGTATATCGCGCGGGCCATGTCCGACATTGCGGGACAAGGCATCGGATTGTGGGATGAAGACGAGAATTTCTACTGCAGCGTTCTCAACCTGCCAAACGGCAAGAATGTTCCTATCACCCTGTATTCCATGGTCGGATTGATTCCTCTCTTTGCCGTGGAAGTGATCGAGCAGGATTTGCTTGATGCAATGCCTCATTTCCAAAGAGCGGCTGAAGTGGTTTCTGGAAAAACGGCCGGACCTGGCTTCTCTGGTGTCTCGCTGGCGTGAACCGGGTGCCGAGAGTCGCCGGTTGCTGTCCCTGTCGCGCGCTTTTCGTATGAAGAGCATTCTGGCGCGAATGCTGGACGAAAATGAGTTTCTCTCCCCGTACGGAATCCGGGCGTTATCGCGTTACCATCTCGACCATCCCTACGTGGTCGACCTGCACGGAACCCACTACGAAGTTGATTACGATCCGGCTGAGTCGCGCTCCCGTATTTACGGTGGCAATTCGAACTGGCGTGGACCCATATGGATGCCGGTGAACTACCTGATTGTGGAGAGCCTGCGTCGCTTCTACGACTACTACGGTGACGACTTCAAAGTCGAATGTCCCACAGGGTCGGGTCAAATATCTCACATTGTGGGAGGTAGCTGAAGAAATCGCCAGTCGCTTGATGAAGCTGTGTTTGCGGGACGACAAAGGCCGTCGGGCTTCTGTGGGCGACGATGCTAAGCAGCAGACCGACCCGAATTTCAAAGACTATCTGCAGTTTTACGAGTACTTCCACGGAGACAACGGCCGCGGCATGGGGGCGAATCACCAGACCGGCTGGACGGGCCTGATCGCTAACCTGATTGCAGAGCATGGTCAGGCCCGCAAGAGCAATCCGAACCGCTGACACCGTTCGTTGATTCGATTTTGTTAATCCTTGAACAGCCCAGCCCACGAATCGTCCAGATTGTCCCAACGGTCGCGTTCCAGCCAGTTGGTTTGCGAGTCCGGCAGGTAGAGCACCCCGTGTCCCTGCGGGCATATCATTTCCGTGCCCGACCAGTCGAGCAGGACGTGTCCGGGAGCTCCGATCTGGATGGGTGTACCCAGGCGCTGCAGGCAAACGCGACACCGTTTTTGTTGGTCGTGAATTGCCCAGGAGAGAGGCGCAATCGACAGAATAAGGAAGAGCCACAAGGCGACACCGTTCGTCATCGGCTGCACGGATCCGAAAACATAGATCGACAAAAAACGCAGGCTGGTCCAGGCTAGCAGGCCGGTGAAGGCAAGCAGCAGCAGCGCTTTCGCCACGAAAAAGGACCACCAGCGCAGGCGGTCATGCAGGCTTAAAGGTGCGCGTCCGACACCGGTACTGAAGCGCGCATACACAATCAGCATGGCTGAACCGACGGCGAGCAGCAGGAAGAGCAGGTAAGCGCGAATGTATCCGCGCATCTCGGCGCGCCCTGACGTGACCACCAGCAGCGAGGCCGGAAGAATGTAGCCGGCATTTTCCGTGCGATCGGCGAGGTCGAGTTCCACTTGCTGCTGCGTTACTCCAGGCCGGACGCGAGCGACAGCGCCAATGCGCTCGACAGCATTCGAGAAGGAGGGCGTCCCTGCGTCCAGCATGGTCCACACTGAGATTCCCGGGGCAAGCAGGTAGAAATCATGCGGAAGCACCCCGATTACTTTTCGGGGAACGCCTCCGACCACCACCTCGCGGCCTATGACCGACGGGTCACTGCGGAATTGCAGGCGCCAGATTTCGTTGCTAAGTACGATACATCCAGCTGCAGTCGTTGTCGTCCCCGGCACGGAACGTCCTTCCGACAATTGCGTTTAGATCCAGGACCTGGAAGAAACTCGGGCGCAACCTGAGCGGACAAGACCGGCATCGTTCGTCGCGGAGTTACCAACTCGGTGGCGCCCCACGAGAACGCGGCAACGTCGTCCAGCAGCTTGCTTCCCTTCCAGGCCGCTGCCAAATCCAGCAGAGTCTCGGAATGTACTCTGCGAAATTTTCCGTTCAGGCTGATGACGCACACGTGGTCAGGGTCGGGTATAGGCGACGAAACCAGTGACCGCACCGCCGGGATGATGCCGCTCGTCAATGTCAACAAGACGGTCGCCAACGCGATGGAGACGAGCGAGGCAGAAGGAGAGCGTCGCAACCGGTCGTTCCGCTCGCCGAAACTCCTGCTGATCGAAACGCAACCAGAATGCCGAGGGAAAGGCGCTCCAACAGAATCTAGCCAATTCCAGCTTTCGATCGCGGGTAAGCTGATCGGTCTCTGCCAGGAAGTGGCACCAGTGCCACACTTGCCGCGTCCAACTCGCACGCCAGTCTGCACGCCGCGGTGCGGGCACAATCCAACTGGCCAGCCAGATCACCGATCGGCAGCTGGCGAACGTTCTCTCGACTGGTCCGGGCAGGCGCATGACTTCACTACAGTGAGATGACGAAAATCGGCCGGCCGTCGCGAAAAAGGTAAGCTCTTCAGTCGTATTTTGTCACCCAGGATTTTGGAGAGCTCGCGTTCCCTGGGAACTATCGCAGGGTCGCCAAGCGATTTTGAAGCAAGCGTTTGTTCGCGCCTGGGGCAGGTCGACGTATTGTTCGTCGGAGTGTGGTCGCAAACGCGAAACATGTCGAATCAGTTCTTGCAAATCTTTTATTTTGAAGGTATAAACCGAGACATTCTCTCAGTCGCATTGGGCTTGTGTAAGACAATAACGGGACCAGAACGCTCCTACAGAATCAGCTGCCTAAGCTGGTACCAGGCGTGGCCGAACCCGGCGTAAGATTCCGGTGCCGGCCTCGTAAAGTGGGGAAGCAATCACAACCTAAGTCTCAGACCCGGCGCTCAGCTGTTCCCGGTCCAATGTATCTGCGATCTGCGAATTGCGAACGTCACAACCCGGAACGCCGGAAGTGTCGCCCGAGCGTGGTTGCGGGCCGGAACTCTGCTGCGCTGCTCGGCTCTGCCGACATGCGTTTTCACGGGAATCACTGTTCGCACGCACGGTGGGCCCTCGCCGGTGCCCTCTATCTTCGATCCGGCTTCCACTCCTGCGCACGACATCTACCATCTGTCGCTGTTCGTTCTGGCGATCTGCGCCGCGATTTTTGCTGGTCGTCTTCACCCTGATCGTCTATGCGGCGATCAAGTACAGACGGCGTGCCTCTGACGATGACTGCGAGCCGCCGCAAGTCTACGGCAGTAATCAGGTGGAGCTGGCCTGGACGGTCATTCCCGTCATGATCGTGGTTGTGCTGTTTCTGGCATCGGCTCGCGTGATCCATGCCGTCGAGGATGCACAATTTCCTCCGGATGCGATCGAGGTGACGGCCACCGGACACCAGTTCTGGTGGGAGTTTCAATATCCCAAGTACGGGTTCGTTACCGCAAACGAGTTGCACGTACCGGTCAGCGCGAATGGGCAGTCGCTACCGATTCACATCATGCTGCTCTCGGCCGATACCGATCACAGCTTCTGGGTGCCGCAACTGGCGGGGAAGACAGACCTGATTCCAAATCGCAAGAACGAGATGTGGATCGAGCCGCACGAGGTGGGAACGTACGTGGGACAGTGCGCGCAGTATTGTGGAACCCAGCACGCGAAGATGCTGCTGAGCGTGGTGGTGCAGTCGCCGGAGGATTTCCAGCGCTGGGTCGAGCAGCAGAAGGCTCCGGCGGTCATGTCGGCGCAGGTCGGTCGAGGGGCGCCAGGTGTTCGAGGCCAATGCCTGCATGAGTTGCCACACGATCGCGGGAACGACTGGCAAATGGGCGATTCGGTCCCGACCTTACGCACCTGATGAGCCGGAGCACCATTGCTTCCGGCGCCGCCGTCAACAATGAAGCGAATCTGCGGTTGTGGGTGAAAACGCCGGATGCGATCAAGCCTGGCTGTCTGATGCCCGCGATGCAACTGGACGATCACGACGTAGACGCACTCGTGGCCTACCTCATGAGCCTGCACTAGCCCGGAGAGACTGATGGCCGACGCCCAACCCATACTGCCACCGATGGTGATCTCGACCGAGCGCGAGAGCTTCGCGGCCCATGGTGCAGGTGCTGCACGACTGGGTCGTCACCGTCGATCACAAGAAGCTGGGCGTGATGTACTTCTCTGTACGGCATCATCTTCCTGGTGATCGGAGGCATCGAGGCTGCGATCATGCGGGCGCAGTTGGCGGTGGCCAACAACCATCTGGTTTCTCCTGAAGTTTTTAATCGCCTGTTCACGATGCATGGCACGACGATGATTTTCTTCGCCGCCATGCCTATCGTCTTCGGTTTCGCCAATTATCTTATGCCCCTGATGGTCGGCGCGCGCGACATGGCGTTCCCTCGCCTGAATGCCTGGAGCTTCTGGATGAGCGCCTTCGGCGGCCTCATCCTGTACTTCAGCTTTATCGGCGGCTTCGGATTGTATGGCGCCGGCAGCGCGCCGGATGTGGGCTGGTTCGCGTATGCGCCGCTGACCTCACCGGCATTTTCGGTTGGGCATAGCACGGATTACTGGATAATCGGCATCCTGGTCAGCGGCTTTGGCAGCATTGGCACGGCGCTTAACGTGATGACGACGATCATCTGCATGCGTTGCCCGGGCATGACGCTCAAACGCATGCCGCTCTTTGCCTGGATGAACGCCGTCATGGCGTTCCTGGTCCTGGTGGCGCTCGGGCCGCTGACGGCAGCGCAGATCATGCTGCTGATCGACCGCTATCTGGGCGGACATTTCTTTGACACACAGGCCGGCGGCTCGGCTGTGATCTGGATGCACTTCTTCTGGATCTTCGGACATCCTGAGGTCTACATTCTGGTTCTGCCGGCCTTTGCCATCATCTCCGAAGTGATTCCGGTCTTCTCGCGCAAGCCCATCTTCGGCTACTCCATCATGGTGGCTGCCACGCTGGCTATCGGCTTCATCAGCCTGGGCGTGTGGGCGCACCACATGTTCACGATCGGCATGACGTCGTATGCCAACGCCTTCTTCGTGGCTTCCACGGCGGCGATCGCGGTTCCCACCGGTATCAAGATCTTTAACTGGCTGGGGACGATGTGGGGCGGCAAGATCCGATTCGCCGTGCCCATGATGTTCTGCGTGGCATTTCTCTGCCAGTTCCTGATTGCGGGCTTGACGGGAATCATGCTGTCAGCCGCTCCTTTCGACTGGCAGCTGGGCAACTCCTACTTTGTGGTAGCCCACTTCCATTACGTGATTCTGGGCGGCATCGTGATGGCGGTCTTCGCCGGCGTGTACTACTGGTATCCCAAAGGTCACCGGCAAGATGCTGAACGAAACCCTTGGGCAAATGGCATTTCTGGCTGTTTGTAATCGGCTTTCATCTGACCTTCGACTTCATGCATATCCCGGGCCTGTTGGGCATGCCGCGCCGGATTTACACCTACGACGCCAGCCGCGGCTGGGAGATCTGGAACCTCATCGTTTCGGTCGGCGTGGTCTTCCAGATACTGGGCATTTTGTTCTGGGTCATCAACATTATCTGGACGCATTACAAAGGTGCGCCGGCGGGCAATGATCCCTGGGATGCATGGACCTTGGAGTGGCATACCACTTCGCCGCCGCCGGACTATAACTTCGCGGAAATTCCGATCAGTGAGAAGCCGCCGGCCGTTGTGGGATTTGAAACATCCGGAAGATCCTGACTGGAAGTACGAGTAGATAGATCCCACATGTGGGAGCAGATTGATAGAGGAGAGATTAGTTTGGCAGCAGCGACGATACACCGTTCCGCAAAGCGAGATGCCGTTAGCGGCGAGCTATCGCGGCAAAGTGGGGATGTGGTGCCTGATTACGGCGGAGTCTGCCATTTTCAGCATCTTCGTCGTCGCCTATCTGTATTACGCGGGCAAGAGCGTCAGCGGTCCGACACCGGCGCAGGTGCTGCATGTTCCCTGGTTCAACTCGGTTTGCCTGTTCTCCAGCAGCGCGACGATTCTGCTGGCTGAAAAAGCGCTGCACCATGGAAACATCAAGCGATTCGGACTGTTCTGGTTTCTGACGATCGCGCTGGGCGTGATCTTTCTGGTTGGCACGGGACAGGAATGGTATGGCCTGATCTATCACGATGGGCTGACCATCAGCACGAATCTGTTTGGCACGACGTTTTATTCGCTGGTCGGGCTGCATGCGTTCCACGTGATTGTCGGCGTCACCGGTTTGAGCATCATCATGCTTTGCACGTTGTTCGGAGCGGTGAAGCAGGAGCATTCGGCGCGCGTCAGCGTGTTTGCCATGTACTGGCACTTTGTCGACGCGATCTGGGTGGTGGTGTTGTCGGTGGTTTATTTCATTACGCGATAACTGTGCATGGCTGAAGACACAAACACGGCAGGCGGTTCCAAGCAACCGGGCGTAGTGATGCCGGCTCCCACGGCGTGGCCATTCGCTATGGCGCTGGGCTCGGCGCTGACGTTTACCGGCCTGCTCACCGACGTTTCGGTCAGCGTCCTCGGTGGAATACTGACGCTCTGCGGCGCGGTTGGTTGGTTTCGCCAGGTGCTTCCGCACGAGCATCACGAAGTTATTCCCGTAGAGGCAGCGGAGCCGCCGCGCGTCGTTCCGCCCCGACAGGTGATGCGGCTGGAAGTAGCTGAGGAAATTCACCGAGCCTGGGTCCCGCTCAGGATTTACCCGATTTCAGCAGGTGTAAAGGGTGGTTTGGCCGGCGGCGTCGCGATGGCGATCTTCGCTGTGATCTACGGGCTGGTCTCCCATCACAGCATCTGGTATCCGATCAATCTGCTGGCAGGAAGTTTGTACGCGCCTTCGGCTACTCCCACAGTGGAGGAGATGCTGCACTTCCGCATGGAATGGTTTCTGTTCGCGCTGGCGATGCACTTGACGATGTGCCTGCTTGTGGGACTTCTCTATGGCGCCATGCTGCCTTTGCTGCCACGGCGGCCGATCGTGCTCGGCGGAATCATCGGACCGCTGCTCTGGACTGGACTTGCTCTATCACGTTATCGGCTACGTGAATCCACTGCTGGATGAGCGAATCAACTGGTGGTGGTTCGCGGCCTCGCAGGCGGCATTCGGAATCGTGGCCGGCCTGGTAGTGGCCCGTCAAAACAGGGTGTCTCACCGCCGAGAACTTGCCGATGGCATTGCGTGCCGGTATCGAGGCGCCGGGCTTGATGCACGAGCGCGACGACGAGGACAAGCACCCATGAAGATGCGCTCGGCGTACTTCTGCAGTTCTGTTGCTGGCGTTGCTGGCTATTGGCTGGCTGCAACCTGCCCGGAAAGCCAACACCGGCGGATATCGTGCCGCGGCCGTCAGACGTGCTCGATCCGGTCGTGCTTTACAGCCAGAACTGCGCCGGATGCCATGGCGCTGAGGGCAAGCAAGGTCCGGCGCCACCTATCGGCGATCCGGTTTATCTCGCGATTGTCGACGACCAGACGCTGCGAAACACGATTTCCAAGGGAAGGCCGGCACGCCCGATGGCGGCCTTTGCGGAGAGCGCAGGCGGCATGCTGACCGAGCAAGCAGGTCGACGCGATCGTCCAAGGCATGCGTCAACGCTGGGGACAGCCGCAGATATTGCAAGGCGTGACTGCTCCTCCTTATGCAGCAAAGTCGGCCGGCAACCCACAACAGGGAGCGGCGGTCATTCACGACTTTCTGTGCTTCGTGTCACGGAGCTGACGGGAAGGGCTCGGCCAAGGTCGGCTCCATCGTCAATCCAAATTATCTCAGCCTGGTCACCGATCAAGGGTTGCGCACCGTCGTCATCATTGGCCGTCCGGATTTCAATGCGCCGGACTGGCGCAACAACGTCCCTGGTCATCCGATGAGCGACCAGCAGATCACGCGATGTAGTGGCCTGGCTGGCCGTCGCAACGGCCGGCGACTGCAGCGACCGCTACGCCGGCAACGGCCAATACTTCCGTGCCCGGAGGAGCAGCAGTGAGCGAACGTGAAGTCTCCCGACGGCAGTTTTTCGTAAAGCTTGGCGTTGCGCTGAATGGCCTCGCCGCTGTCGCCTTGGCTACGCCGATAGTCGGGTATCTGCTCGGGCCACTCTTCCGCGCCAAGGACGGCGGCTATCAGAAGTGGATCTCGCTGGGCGAACTGGACGAATTTCCTGAAGGCCAGACGCGGCTGGCGAAGTATAAGAATCCGATCTCCAATCCCTGGGACGGCGAGACCGACAACATTCCCTGCTGGGTCCGGCGGCTTGCAGGGCGACCAGTTCCAGGTGTTCGCAATCAACTGCGCGCATCTCGGATGTCCGGTACGCTGGTTCCCGCAGTCGGGATTGTTCATGTGTCCCTGCCACGGAGGCGTGTACTACCAGGATGGTTCGCGCGCCTCGGGGCCGCCGGAACGCGGACTCTTTGAGTATCAAGTACAAAGTTGACGGCGGCCACTTGATGATTGAAGCCGGCGAGTTGCCGACACTGTCCACCAGCGCCAGCCTGCAAAAGAGGAGCAACGGATGCCAAGGCTGATACAGAGGATCGGCGACTGGTTCGAGCAGCGTCTGAAGATTGGCGCCACCATCCGCGACGTCGCGACGCACCAGGTGCCCCGCAAGTCGGCCAGCTGGTTCTATGTCTTCGGCAGCGCAGCGCTCACGGTCTTCATCATTCAGATTTTCACCGGCATCATGCTGGCGCTGATCTACGTGCCTTCGGCCGGAGAGGCGTGGAACAGCCTGCAATATCTGAATCACTGCAGTCCCGCTGGGCTGGTATATCCGGGCTCTGCACGGCTGGGGCTCGAACTTCATGGTTGCCATCGTGCTCATCCACATGGTGCAGGTGGCGATGTTTGGAGCGTACAAGTTTCCGCGCGAGTTGACGTGGATTGTCGGCGTCTTCCTGCTGCTGATGACACTGGGAATGGCCTTCACCGGCCAAGTGATGCGCTTCGATCAGGACGCCTACTGGGGCTTGGGTATTGGAGCGTCCATCTGCGGAAGAGTACCGTTCATCGGCGCCTGGGTTGTGCATCTGCTGTTGGGTGGTCCCATCATTGCCGGCGATACGCTGTCGCGCTTTTTCGCTTTTCATGTGTTCGTCATTCCCGGGTTGCTGATCGCATTTGTTTCCGTCCACCTGCTGATGGTCCTGAAGCTGGGCATCAACGAGTGGCCAATGCCGGGACGCCTGGTGCGCCGCTCTACCTACGTTCAGGAGTACGAAGAACTGGCGCACAAGGACGGCATGCCGTTCGTGCCGGGCGCAGTATGGAAGGACATGATCTTTGCGGCGTTCATCATCTTCAGCGTGATGGCGTGCGCCGCATACTTCGGTCCGTTTGGACCAAGCGGACAGCCTGATCCGACCATTGTTCAGACCGTCCCAAAGCCTGATTTCTTCTTCCAGTGGCTCTATGCCCTGCTGGCTTTCTTGCCGCCGCAGATGGAAACCCCGGCTCTGCTTATCGGCCCGGTGGTCATCCTCGGTTTCTTGATTTGCCTGCCGTTCTTCGCGGGCGAGGGCGAGAAGCATTGGTCGCGCCGCCCAATCGCAATCGTGACGATTCTTCTGTCGGCCGTGGCTCTCGGTACTCTCACGCATCTGGCCGGCTACACTCCATGGAGCCCCATCATGAATGCCTGGAGCGGAGACCCTGTGCCGGTGCAATACCTGAACGGCCGCTCGCCGCTCGAGCGCACAGGGCTCGGCCGTCTTCCAGGAAAAGCAATGCCGTAACTGTCATTCCATTGGCGGTTCGGGCGGACTTCGCGGGCCGACGCTGGACAGTGTGGCCGTCCGCAAAACCCACGCTCAACTTGTGCGCCAGGTCGTGCAGGGTGGCGGCAACATGCCGGCCTACGGCAAGAATTTGAATGCTGCCGAGGTCGACGCCCTGGTTTCGTTCCTCGACACGCTGCATCCTGCCAATCAGCCACCCGCTCGCGATGCCGCAAGGCAGATATCGACGGAGTCGGAGCACTTTGCCGTCGGAAATTCGACCGGCGAGAAGAAATAGCACTCCGCATTCGTCCTTCGCGGAGGGGGCCTGTGACTACGCTCACCCGCATTTGTGATCAGGCTGCCTGACGTACAGGGAGGTACTGCGGCACAGTAGGAACAGGATCGTTCCGCCGACTCTAAGGGTGGAGCGACAGGATTTCGCCTGTGCCATTTCGTCTCGACTACCTATCCTGTCTTCTCGACGGTTCTTTCAACCGTGTTGGTGGGCCGCCGCATGTGGCAGGGCTGGATTATCGCCTCTGCCAATAGCGCGATCATCTGTTTGATCGCCCTCCGCACGGCACAGCTCGGCTTCATTCCCGCCAACGTTTTCTGCCTGGCTATCTACGGATACAACATTGCCAAATGGCGATCTTCGGAAACCTAGTGGTTGCGGGCTACGCTCGAACCGAGGTTTCTGGCGGATGCGCGGCAGCATGACTTTCGGCTAAGATTGTGACTCATGATGTCTGCCGATGGCACGCAGCAGATGTAATCCTATTGAGGTAGATGATATGTCGGAACCGAGCTACGATGAACTCAAAGCAAAACTAGCTGAGCTCGAAAAGCAGGTGCAGGGCCGCAAACGAGGCAGTCTCGAATTCCAGGTCAGCGAGAAGGGCGGCGTCAGCGTTTACGGATTAGGACGCTTTCCCGTGACGCTCTATTACGAACAGTGGATCCGGTTGCTCGAACAGACTGACCAGCTTCGAGCGTTTCTGGAAGAGAACAAGAATCACCTCAAGATCAAGAACGCGTGAAGGTTGATCACGGCGGCCAGCGGATCGTGAAGTGAACCGTCCTTCCGAAACGAAAACCTCGTTATTGCACGCTGGCCCGTTCGACCGTTCTGAATCTTGATCATATCGGCGCGTACTTGATCGGCGCGCGGCCCTTTGGGCTCCTCTTTTAAGAAATTCTGAAATTCGGCGAGGGCCAGCTGCTGCTGGTTTTGTTGTTGATAAGCGCGGGCAGCGATGTAATGAACAAACGAAGAATGATCACGGCCTGATGAGTGTGCCTGCAGCGCGTTGCTGATCGCCGCATCGAAGTGCCGGTTCATGTACTCCGCATACGACAACAGCATCATAATGTCCGGATCGTTGGCGCTAGCGCTGGCGGCCTTTTGCAACAGTGCCTCGGCCTCGACGGGATTCTTCTGGCGCAAGACACAACTTGCCATAATTCAGAAGCGCCGGCGCGAAATGGCCGTCCACACTGACCGCTTTTTGTAGCGCCTCTTCTTCACGAGGAATGTCGTTCATCTTGTCGTAGAGAACGCCAAGATTGTTATACGCGGTGGCATACTGAGGGGCGATCGTGATGGCTTTATTCAGGTGTTCCAGCGCTTTTTTCCATTCGTGCTGTTCCATTGCTTCGTTCGCTTTGTCTACTTCCTTGCGAGCTTTTTCCGGCACGTTCAGATCGGCCGCGGAGATCATCGTAGATCGCGTAGAGAGCGGTTTTTCGGTAGTGTCCTCGACCTCTTTATTTACCGTGACATATTCCGTCTGGGTCATCTTCCGGCTGTCGACTTCGAAGGTTTCGCTGATCGTGGTCTGAATCCCGACCCCGCTGACTTCCACGTGATAATTACCAATGGTCACCGCGAGGAATTGCGGCCTGGCCAACGTCATTGGTGTAAGTAGTAGCCACCACGGTGTTGCTCGAGCCCTCCATCAGGCGGACTAGCAAATTACCGCCGGCATTGCGGTCGTTGTTCAGAACAATGTGAACGCGAAGGTCACCGCGGTTGTCCATACCGCGCCCAACACCACCCCTGAGTTGGGCATGGCTCGTGCAAACCAGAACTGAAATCAAGACTGGAGCGAGATAATCCAAGCGCCGCATGTCTACCTCCCAAAATCGCATCCTCGGACGATTCGTTGGCGGACGGTTACTTGAATCGAGCCACACAGCCGGCCCGGAGCTGAACGTCAAACTCGCCCGGGAGGAAAACGAAAGCAGAAACGCTTCCGGGCTTTTTTGACGCAAGTGGGCTGATTCTATACCCGCGGTTGGCACCCGGCGGCGCAAACTTTGTCAAATTTTCGTTCCGGATTCGGCGAATTGATGGACAAACCAGAGTTGCTCATTAAGGGGTTGGCGCGCCGTGAAAACACAAACGCCCCGGAGTTGCGGGGCGTTGTGTGCCACAGCATCAGCGCGTGGCGAGTTGGGTTTGTCACCTACGTCTTATGCGCCGCTTTCTGGCCGAGCGCACATTTTGCCTCCACCGCAGCAACCTTTGCCGTCCTTCTTAGACGTCATCGTGCATTTGCCATCAGCGCAGCACGCCATTTTGCCGGCGGAGTCCTTGGACATCATGGAGCAGGTTTTACCGTCTTTACCTTGGCAGCAGCTTCCGCCCTTGCAGCACGCACCGTCTTTCGCGCTGCTGTTCGAATCCTTTCCGCCGCAGGTCATTTTGCTGTCAGCCTGGCCGTGATTGCAGCAGGCACAGGACTTGGCGGAGTGGTCGTCGGTAGAAGGCGTGCTTTGAGAAGCGCTCTGCGCCATCAAAGCCAGAGCCATCAAGATAGTGCTTACAAGTATGAGAGCTTTCGATTTCATAATTTCCTCAGAATTCCTGATCAGGCGAACCGAGGTTCGCGACTACATTGCGTGCCAGGGCCGAAAGCCCAAGCGCGGGCATGGGAACGGGACGCCGCCCAAACTAAATTCTGAGGTCCGACTTCAAGTCGAAGACAAGTCTTGCGAAAGGAGGAGAGGACGCGGCCGCAGTTTTCTGAAAGTCTGCCGGCGGTGCGACGATGCGCTTTGCAGATCGGTCGACACTGTCCAGAGAAGGCTTTTCGTCCGTCGTCAGAAAGGCTAAGGCAGGCGCGGACCGACGCCGCAGTGTGCAGCAATCGTTACGGTAAGGAGCAGCGGCAGAAGTCGCGAAGTGTGCGGGCACGCAGGATGTGGTACGGATTCTCGGTGGGCAACAATGATGCGAGGTGAGTTGTCCGCCTTGCGATGGCGTGTGGGACATCCCACGACAAGCGGCGGGCGATGCAGCAGACGGGTTCATCGCAGGGACAGCCTGGGCCCAGACCGCGAAGGCGAGCGCTAATACCAGCGAGACTCCCCTTCGTAGATCGTGCGCGGTACGCATCCTGTAACTATTGTTTCTCGGCTCTCGGATTGCAGTCTGTGATCTTCGTCACCGGAGGCATGCGGACACGGCCCTTGCGCGCAGGCGAGGCACGGCTTCTGTGGCCTGGTCCGAAACAGAGTGACGGTGGTGTTGCGGAGAACTACTGCGCTGCGGTCGGCACTGGAGAGCGGCTGCCAGATTGCACGAATTCCTCGGTCTCCTTCAGTATCTGCGAGACCAGTTCCGGAGATGCTGCTTCTGAGTAGATGCGCAAGAGAGGCTCCGTGCCGGAGGCGCGCACCAGCACCCAAGCTTCGGCGCCGTTGCCATTCGTAGGCGCATCGAGGTAGAACTTCACGCCGTCCAGCGTCCCTACCTGCTTTACCTTAAAGCTGCCGATGCGGTCCGGCTTGTCGTTGGCGCGGCGCATGGCGTCCTCTTTCACATCGTTGGTGAGGTGGAGATCGATGCGCCCGTAATGGTGTTCGCCGTACTCCTGCTGAAGATCGCGTACCAGGTCGCCCAGCGGCTTACCTTCGTCGGCCATAATGTTGGCCAGCAACAGCGAGTTCAGAATGCCGTCGCGCTCCGGCAGGTGACGTCGAATCCCAATCCCCCCGGACTCTTCGCCGCCGATTAGAATGTCGCGCTCCAACATGAGGTCACAAATGTATTTGAAGCCAATGCCACACTCGTGCAGCTTACGGCCATACTTTGCCGCGATGCGGTCGAGCATCCGCGTGGTATTGAAAGCCCGCACGACTTCTCCCGGCCACTGCTTGCGCTTCAACAGCCACTCCAGAATCACCGCGAAACACTTGTGAGCATCGACAAAACTGCCGTCTTCAGCGACTGCGCCCAGTCTATCCGCGTCACCGTCGGTCGCCATGCCGGCCTGGCAATCTTCATGTACCACCGTCTGCTGCAACATCGCGATGTGCGGCTGAATCGGCTCAGGATTGATTCCGGGGAAGAGCGGATTCAGTTCGCCGCGAATTTCGATGTGGCTGATTCCGCGCTCGCTGAAGATACCCTTCAGCACGCCGCGTCCCGCTCCGTACATCACATCGATAGCGAACTTGAAGTTGGCTTTCTTAATCGCTTCCAGGTCGACGAACGCCTTGATCGCGTTAATGTATGGTGTCTTGAAGTCGGTAACTGTGACGCTGCCGCCCTTGCCTTCCAACCGCGGAGATTCGAGTTCGCCTTCGATTGAGCGCATGATTGCCGGCGTGCCGGATCCTCCGTAACTGGCTTTGTACTTCACGCCATTCCAGTTGTACGGATTGTGGCTCGATGTAATCATCACGCCGCCGGCCATGCCCAGATTCTTCACCGCGTAGGAAAGTGCAGGGGTCGGAGTGTAGTCGTCCGAAAGTCGCACCTGAATGCCGGCACCTGCGAGCACCTCGGAAATAATTTCAGCCGCGGTCTTTGAGGCAAAGCGTGTGTCGTAGCCGACGACCAGCCCCTTGCTCACATCTTCATTCTTGTGAACATAAATGGCCATGGCGTTACCCACGCGCCGGACGTTATCGAAGGTGAAGTCGTCGGCGATAATGCCTCGCCAGCCGTCGGTACCAAACTTGATCTGTGTGCTCATGTCGTTTAAAGGGCTGAAGCGTCATTTCTTACGCACGCTGCTGATGACGGTTCCTTTTCTTCACACCAACCGCTTCATCTTCTTCTCGTCGAGGTACTTCACGATCTTGCCAACGTCTTGCGAGTGTTCGCGCGTCGTGATCAGCAGCGCGTCGTCGGTCTCTACGACGACCAGGTTGTCCACTCCGACCGCGGCCACAAATTTCCCTCGGGAGTCGATAAAGTTCCCGGTCGCGTTCAACGTGAAACTCTGATCGGCTAAGATGACGTTCGCGCCGTCCTTGTTGCCGGCGCTACGATGCTCGTACAGAGCGGTCCAGGAACCCAGGTCATTCCAACCGAAACCTGCAGGAATGCAATAGAGGCCCGACTTACCTTCACCTTTTGACGAACGCGGCTCCAGAACAGCATAGTCAACGCTGATGTTCTCGCATTTGGGATAGAGCTTCGCGAAGGTCTTCTCGAACTTGCGTGTGCCGTAACTGGCGGCGATCTCCTCGAGTAAGGGAGCGGTCTTGGGCAGGTGCTCGCGCAGCGCGTCCGCCAATGTGCGCGCGCCCCAAATGAACATCCCACTGTTCCAGAAGAAATTGCCCGCCTTGACGAAGCGCTCGGCGACGTCAAGCGTCGGCTTTTCTGTAAAGCGTTTTACCTGAAGGGCTCCGTTCTCTGCTTTGCCGCCAACTTCGATATAGCCATAGCCAGTTTCCGGACGCGTCGGCTTGATTCCGATGACCGCGATGTTCGCGCCCTTTGACGCGATTTCGGCAGCGCGGCTTATGTCGTCCCGAAAGCGCTTCTCGTCAAGGATGACGTGATCTGAGGGGAACAACCCGATGACGGCAGTGGGATCCAATCGCGCCAACAGGAATGCCGCCAGTCCAATTGCCGGCGCCGTATTTCTGCCGACTGGTTCGGCTACCACCTTTTGCTTCTCAAGCTTTTTCAGCTGGCGAAGAATCGGCTGGCGCAGATCGTCATTGGTAATGACCCAGAACTGCTTATTCCTGGCGAGCGGCTGCAGACGCTCGACCGTCTCCTGGATCATGCTCTTCTTGCTGTTGAGCGGCAGTAGTTGCTTGGCCATGCGCTTGCGGCTTAGCGGCCAAAAGCGCGTGCCACGTCCACCAGCGAGAATGACGGGATAAAAATTGAAGTCTGCTGAGTTGGGCACCTGATTCCTTGTGTTCACAACGGAGGCACGGAATGCACAGCGGTTTCTCGAACTCTAAATTGTATCAACAGGAGATGGATAGGCTGCGGAAGGGTAAGTAAACACCTAATTGCTCTATGTAGCAGTCAACCCCGGCTGAGCGATCACGGCAGTTCGGTCCGCGGTTCGCGCACCACTCCTGCAGGGAGCGACATGCGCATCACATCCAACTCCCATTGCGGTCGGACGCTGTATTCCGCTACCGATGCGGGGATGACAACTGCGTCGCCGGTGGCGAAGCTTACCGGCTCCATTCCAGCCGACTCCACGATCCCCGCGCCATTGACCGCAACCAGCACATGAGGTGAGTCCGGCGAGACCTGCGCACACAACGCCTCGCGCAGATGCATTTTTTCGACTTGGAAAAATGGCGAGCGCACCAGGACACTTGACCCAGGATCAGCGCTGCGCAACACTTTGCCGGCATTGGTGTGAAGCTTGACGGCCTCCAAGCCCTTTTCAATGTGCAGTTCGCGCCCCCGGCCGTAGTCGTAAAGGCGGTAGGTGATGTCCGACGTCTGCTGAGTTTCCACCAGCACCATACCGCCGCCGATCGTATGCACTGTGCCGGCCGCGACATAGAGCATGTCGCCGGTGTAAACGTCGACCCAGTTCAGCAGCTGTTCGGCACGCGCTTCTTGAATCGACCTGCGAAACTCGTCGAGGGTCACTCCGGGTTTCAGCCCAAGAGCAACCTGCGCCCCCGGCTCCGCCCGCAGCACGTACCAGCACTCGGTCTTGCCGCAAGGCTGCCCATACTTCCGCGCCCCCGCGTCATCCGGGTGGACCTGCACGGACAGCTTGTCGTTGGGGAAGAGAAACTTGATCAGCAGAGGGAAGCGGTTGGCCGAGGGAGCCTGGCGGCCCACAAGATCGCGCTCGTATTGCCTGCACAGGTCACCGATGCTTTGTCCGGCAAGCGGTCCGTTCGCGACGCGATTGTCTTCCCACGTCAGCCAGCTTTCGCCGATCGGCTGGTTGACGACCCTGGTGTAAACAGGACGTAGATCCCGTACACCCCAGGGCCGCTCATCGAAAATTGGAACGACCAGGAATGGATACAGTTGCGGCATCGGCTATACGCTGGCGAAAAACTTGCGCATGCGTTCCAGACCGCGCTCCAGATTTTCCTGGGAGGTGGCATACGACACCCGAACATGGTCCTGGGTGCCGAAGCCTTCGCCGGGAACCACAACCACATGTGCTTCGTGCAGAAGCCTTTTCGCGACGTCCGACCCCGAACTCATCCCACCGCGATCGAAATAGTGACTGACGTTGGGATATGCGTAAAAGGCGCCGTTAGGCGTGGCGCAGCTAAGGCCAGGAATCGCCCGTAGTCCCTCCACTACCTTATCGCGCAGAGCAATGTATCCGGCGAGCATCTGCTTTACGGGTTCCTGCGATCCGCTCAGCGCGGCAACCGCGGCCTTCTGAACTATCGAGGTCGGGTTCGAGGTGCTCTGACTCTGTAGCTTGCTCATCGCGCTGATGATCGGAGCCGGTCCCAGAGCGTATCCAAGTCGCCAGCCCGTCATCGCATACGTTTTCGATAGCGATCCGATGATGATGAGCCGCTCCTTAACCTCGTGAACGCATCCGGCAGAGAAGGAATGTCCGGTGTGATTCAAGTACACATAGCACTCATCCGACACGACATAGATGCCGCGATCGTGCGCCAACTTTAGTACGGCCGTCATGTCCTCGGGCTTCATCACCGAGCCCGACGGATTGTTGGGCGAGTTCAGGATAATGACTTTTGTGCGCGGTGTGATAGCGCGCTCGACCATGTCGGCCGTCAGAGCGAAGTCGTGCTTTTCGTCGGTCGCGATGTAGACCGGCTCGCCGCCCGCGTAACGAACGATATCTTTGAACGACACCCAGTAAGGAACTGGCAGGATGACTTCGTCGCCATGGTCCACCAGCACCTGGATCGCATTGAACAATGCATGCTTGCCACCGGTGGAGGCGATACAGTCTTCGCGCAGGTAATCGGAGCCAAAATCCGTCGCATGGCGCTTCACGATAGCGTCGCGCAATTCTACCGTCCCGCCTACTGCGGTATACCGGGTGAAATTGTTCTGGATGGCCGCTATTGCCGCTTCCTTTATGTGCGCCGGCGTATCGTAGTGAGGCTCGCCGGCGCCGAAGTCGACGAGGTCCACGCCCGTGGCGCGCAGCTTTTCCGCTTCGCCGGCAACCGCCATGGTGGCGGAGACTTCGATGCGCTGAATACGGTTTGTGAGAAACGACGAGAGCTGAGTTCCAACAGCAGTCATTTTGCTTTGACCCTTATAAAAGATGTGTTGCGTGCGCCGCGGCGTGGTAGTGCGCAATTTTTTGCCGCACCCGGTCTTCCACCATTTTAGGCACTAAACCATTCAGTGGACCGCCCAGCTTGGCAATTTCGCGCACAATTCTTGAACTCAGATAAGAATACTGTTCGGCGGGCATCATGAAAACCGTCTCTACCCGCGGCTCCATCTTGCGGTTCATGAGGGCCATCTGCAGCTCAAACTCGTAATCGCTGATAGCGCGGATTCCCCGCAGGACCGCACTCGCATTGTTTTTGATGCAGTAGCTGACCAGCAAGCCCTCAAAGGTGTCGATCGAAACGTTCTCCAACTCTGAAGTCATGGCCACAAGCATCTCCCGCCGCTCGTCCATGGAAAAAAGTGTCTCACCCTTGTCCAGGTTGCGCGCGATGGCCACGATCAATTTGTCGAACAACTTACTGCCGCGGTGGATCAGATCCAGGTGGCCGTTGGTGACGGGATCGAACGATCCGGGGTAAATGGCGACAGTGTTCTTCAAGAGGCCTCGGGCGGGCGCGGAGTTATGCTGGATGATTTTATTCTGGCAAGCGACTTGCAAGCAATCAGAATGCTCTCGATCGTTCCTAAGCCTTCGGGCAACGTGCCGTTAGCAGGCGTTTGGGTACTGGTCCGCGCCGTTGGGAAATAGGCCCGTTTGGAAGCGCATGAGATGCGCTGTCCGACATCCGCAATGGTCCGGTAATTGACTTTCGCGGGATTTCCGCCAATTGTTGCTTCGTCTAACTTGTGGTACGCTGCTTCCGCCGCGGGCGCCCTTGAGCAGTCGATGTCATTGGCGACGTAGGCTGATTTCCGCAATGTAGCTGTCGCTCGTCACAGGCAGTCTCGTCCAAAGCGGCATCAGCTTTGAATATCGAAGGTGACCAGAGGAGAGAAAAAAGTGAACGTCCGCATCGTCTCGCCAAGAGTCTGGGTGATTGCTGCGGGAATAGCCTTGTTATTCCCGACGGTCCAACTGGCGCGGGGAGAAGTGAGGAAGCCGCAAGCTCCTTCCTCTGCCACCGCACAACCACAAAACCCGTTTCATATTTACTCCGCCTGCCCGCCCGCGTTGTGCTCATCCAATTGGGACGGTCTCAGCGACCCGGCCTCTGGAGCGACGGATTTCGCGCCCGCTGGAATACGCGAGCAGTTCTCCTTTACTACCGGAAATCCTGTGAATTATTTCTGCGATCAGCAGCTTGAGCACTGTCACGCAGACTACAACAGCGGCACGTTCACAGCCAGGGGTCCGGAGGGGACGTTCACTGGCGTGATCACCTCCGGGTTCGCAGACCAGGCGCCGCTGGGCTGGGTGATTGCCGTGAGCTTCTCAGGACAATGGAGCGACGGCCGTCATATGACCGGGACGGCGCAGGAGCATTACAGCGACGAGTTTCAGATTCCCGACGCAACGCTCACCATGAATCCAGCGCCTTGATTGCATCACGGGTTCCAGCGCGACTGCAACAACGACGCGTTCGGAACCCTGTGCACTGACCGACTCTGCAACTGGCGGCAGCCTTCTTGGCGAACGCTACTTCCGGCCCGCCGGACCTTTGGGCTGCGGAGTGGGAGCAGCCTCGGCATTGGCAACGGCCGCCTGTGCCTTATCCGCAACGGAGACCAGCCCAAGAGATTTACGTAGCTCGGTTTCGATCCTTGCCGTGATGTCTTTGTTGTCCTTGAGGAACTGCTTGGCATTTTCCCGGCCCTGGCCTATGCGCTCGGTCTTGTAACTGAACCAGGATCCCGACTTCTCCACCAGGTTCGCGACTACCGCCAAGTCCAGCAGGTCGCCTTCCTTGGAGATGCCTTCGCCGTACATCATGTCGAACTCAGCCTCGCGGAAGGGCGCTGCCGTCTTGTTCTTCACGATCTTCACCCGGGTGCGCGAACCGACAACCTGGTCGCCGTCCTTGATTGCGCCGATGCGCCGGATATCGATGCGGACTGACGAGTAGAACTTCAACGCGCGGCCACCGGTCGTGGTTTCCGGATTGCCGAACATCACGCCGATCTTCTCGCGAATCTGGTTGATGAAGATGAGGCAGGTATGCGACTTGGCCACGATACCGGTCAGCTTGCGCAAAGCCTGCGACATGAGGCGTGCTTGCAGTCCGACGTGGCTGTCACCCATCTCGCCGTCGAGCTCGGCCTTCGGAACGAGTGCCGCGACCGAGTCCACTACCAGCACATCGATGGCGCCGGAGCGAACCAGCGCCTCCGCGATTTCAAGCGCCTGCTCACCGTAGTCCGGCTGAGACACCAGCAGGTTGTCGACATCCACGCCGAGCTTGTTCGCGTAAATCGGGTCAAGGGCATGTTCGGCGTCGACGAAAGCCGCCATTCCGCCTTGCTTCTGGGCTTCGGCAATCACCTGCAGCGCAATGGTGGTCTTGCCCGAGGATTCCGGCCCGAAGATCTCGACCACGCGGCCGCGGGGAAAGCCGCCGACGCCTAACGCAGCGTCGAACGAAATTGCGCCGGTGGAGATCACAGAAATAGGGACAATCGCTCCCTTACTCCCCAGCTTCATAATGGAGCCCTTACCGAACTGCTTCTCGATCTGGGCCATCGTTAGATCGACAGCCCGACTTTTTTCAGCTTTCTCGTCGGCCATGAGTGCCGCTCCTTGGCTGTTCAGTCCTGGTACCGCAACGATCCAGGGGAACAGAAAAATATGAGTTGCGATGGGTCAGTGAGGCAGGCGCAGTGGAACGGATCATTTGTGATGAAGAGCGCATGGATACCGACGGCTTATTATACAGCCAGTTATCAGAAAAAAGCGAACAAATAGCGAAATAGGGGCAGAACGAAAGTACTAGTACCTTCGTGTCTCACATCGGGATGTGACGGGAGATACAGATGGATGGTTCTGAAGGCTTAGGAAGCAGTTCTTCGGGCAGGCCAGAATTCATCGTTACCCTTCATCTATTAACGAAAAGGTTAAAATCGGGCTTCAGTGGGCTGTTGGCAGGGTGTACTCAAAGTCGTAGGAATGCTTCCCGTTGGAAATGATGATGTTCATGCTGCCGGTCAACCCGACCAGCTGGCCTGTGCCTGAGTCGGGGACAACAGTGACCGACAGTTGCGGCACGCCGCGATTCATCGTCGCACTGTGCTGCAGGATGAAGCTGCCGCTTCGGCCGTTCAGCTTTCCGGTGACCTGCTCCATGGCGACATAGCCGGCCGAGCCTTTGACGTCGGTGGCGCCGATCAGCATCTCGCCCTTGCTGGTCCCCTCGAGATCGCCATGGAACTGTCTTGTCGATGGACATTCTGCTGAGCACACCTTTCGGCAAGTCAGGGGAAGTCCTGCGGAGCGAGCTTCACGTCGAACGGACCTTTGGCATGCATGGTTCGCGTTACCTCTTCTTGACTTGCAGCAGCTGCTTTGGATGAGCTCGTCTGCGCCAGGCACGACGAACCGGCGAGCAGCATCAGGCACAGGATCGTTCGGCGTGACACAAGTCTCCCGGCGATGCAGTTAGTCGGAATCATCGCTTCAACAAATCCACAGGCTCACGCACGTCGGTGACCCGAAAGTACTTTGCCAGCGCGGGATAACGTTGTGCCACCGCCTCATACATGGCGAACGCGACATTGCGGTAGGAAAAATGTCCAGCGGCGCCGGTTCGCAGCTCGCTGATGTAGATAGCTTCAGCGAGATCCATTTTGAACAGCGTGCGTTTGCGGAAGCCCAGGGGAATGACATACTGGGCTCGCTCGTTCGCCTCGGAGGTCGGCTGCGCAGCCAGCTTGGTGAAGGTATCTCGCGTTTGCCGCATGACGGCGTCATACCGCTCCGTCAGGCCAGCGGCCCCGATCTCCTCCGGCATCTCGTAGCCGTGAGCAGTCGTGTAGTCCTGCATGATCTGCACACAACGCCGATGCCGGTGCATGTCGCGGAAGCCCCCAATATCCATCAGGATGTCGAAACGGAATTGCTGTCCCGAGCAGAAGGCGCGCGAGACTTCGTCGAACCGGCCGCGATGGCGCAGGCCCAGATCGATCACATCGCGACGTTGCGCATCGGACATGCCCAGAACGATGTCGCGAATCTGCCGGTACGGGTGGTGCGAGTGTTGATACAGCAAAGTCGCCGCCAGCTCGATCTCCAGCGGGTCGTCTTCCAGCAGGTCCACCATGGGAGCTTCTTCGATCGCAATCGATCCCAGTATTTCGGCGGCCGCGGCAGTCATGTCGCGCCGCGTTTCGATCTCGTAGGCGTTCGGCTCCGCGTATTTCATCAGCGTCGGCGCTACCCGAACCGGCACGCAGGAGGAAATCGCTGGCGCGCTCGGCAATATCTGACGAGTCGCTGCTGATCAGTTCCAGAAGCTCGCGAGCTTTGGCGTGGCTTACGTTGTAGGCGGGTTCCTGCGCGGCGCGCCGCAGCAGTTCTCCCAGGCGCCGAACCTCCGCATGCGTGTGCGAAAGCAGGCGCGACACCTGCGTCTCCAGGGTGCGCGCACTGACAATCTGGCCCAGCGAAGTGTTGGTCGCAAGCGGCAGCAGATAACGCGAAAGGTCGAACGCCCGGGCGCGCAGGGTTCGCTCGTAAGCTTCCTGCTTCATCTCCTCCGGTTTCGGCGTGCGGCCCTTGAGATAGCCGAACATCGCTTCGGAGAAGTAGCGGTATTCGCGAAAAACCTGGTCGACAGTATCGATATAAAGTTGGCGGGCGTTGGCGTCGTCGTCAAAATCGGGAACGTAGTAGCCGCTTTTCTGGAAGTCCTGATAGCGGGTCGATCGCTCCTGTCCATCCCATCGCGGCTCGTCGACGGCGATGGTTGCTGCCAGAATGGACAGCCGCTCGATGGCAAAAGCGATGTGCGCCAGATCCGCGATACTCCGGTGGCCGTACTGAAAATAAAAGGTGTTCAGGAACTTCTCGGCCTTCTGATCGTTAATCTCGGCTAGCGATTCACGCATGGAGAGCGCCGAGCGCGAGTATTTGGCCATGCCGTAGGCCTGGACCTCAGGATCGGCTCCGTGAACCGCATACACCTCGGTGCTGGGTTCATGATTCGCGCTGTTATCGCCGTTGTCGGCAGCAGGCTTGTAACCGGAAGACATTGCGGTGAATCATATGCGGTATAAGTGCAGCAGGCAACCGGCGAAGCTGTGGGAAAACAGCATCTCATTGCCAAGTCAGAGTCTTCCGATAGTTAGGTTTCAGGTACCGGCAAAAAACCGATGTCTCGAACCAAAGCACCGATAGAACCCGGTCAGGAAGATGTCCGGACCCAGTGGGTTGGGGCCGACTCCATTCTGTTTGCCACGGCGCATCGACCATGGCCGCTACCCTCGGCGCCGTGGATCATGACCCAGCGCTGGAATGACCTCTTATTCCTCCACTACTCGCTCGATCCGGAACTCGTGCGCGCCAAAGTTCCCGAGGTCCTGACGCTGGACACGTACCGGCAGCGTGCCTGGGTCACGATAACTCCATTCTGGATCAATCATCTCCGGCCGCCCGGCGTACCTTCCTTGCCGTGGTTCTCGAATTTTAACGAAATCAACGTGCGTACCTACGTCAGCTACGAGGGCAAGCCCGGCGTCTATTTCTTCAGCCTCGACGCCAGCAATCTGTCGGCTGTCTGGGGAGCTCGGGTCTTCTATCGGCTTGCCGTACTGGCAGGCGTCTATGAAGGTCGACGGAAAGGGCGGGCCCGAAATCGCCTATCGTTCGAAACGGCATCATGGTCCCAAGCCGGCCGAACTGAACTGCTCCTACGCTCCAGTTGCAAACGGCAAATTCCAGGCACGGCCGGGCTCGTTGGAGCACTTCCTCACTGAGCGCTACTGCCTGTACACCACCACGAAGAAACGTCTTTATCGCGGCGACATTCATCATCTGCCTTGGGACCTGCAGGCAGGTCCAGGTGGAAATGCAGGAGAACACCATGGCAGACACTACCGGTTTGCAGCTTCCGTTGCAGCCGGACCTGGCATTTTTCGCGCGCGAGTTGAAGGTATTGTTCTGGGCGCCTGAGCGGATGCTCTAAGCTTCGAACTTCAGGAATCTCGTTCGGAATGAGGCGGCGTCAGGAAGTAAGACACTGAGATAGACCCGATGATCATCCAGAGCAGGCTTCTGCGTGCGGCCGTGTCCTCAACATGCCAACTTCCCATGGGATCAAACAGGGAATGCGCAAACACGAAGGCACACAGTAATGATCCGATGACGCTGACGAAGAAGCCGTAACGTCGTGCCAGAACATACAGCACTGGGATGAACCACAGCGGGACAGTTGTGCTGGTATCACTTCCGGCAAATGCCCGCGCAAAGGCGAACGACGCCACCAGCGCCAGGGTGACGCCGATCATCATCCGAAATGTGCTGGAACTCATCTGAGCTCGATCCAAGACACTCCCTCTCCGAACAAACGGTCCCTTCGATTTCGGTTCAAGCATGATGGCACGAATCCAGAGTGCCGCCGCAAAATTCGAAAGCTGTTGAACAGCTACAACCCAGCAGCTACTTACGATTTCAATCGCCTCCGACCTGGTCACGAGCAACAATTGCACTGGCAAGTGCTTCTGACTGAATTGCTACCCTCCAGGTATGTCGCACGGAACAGACACTCTCCTCCTGCAGCTGTTCACCATCTTTGTGTGCGCGAAGATCTGCGGCGAAGTCTTCGAACGGCTGCTTATTGCCGGCCGTGCTGGGAGAAATCCTGGCCGGCATTCTTCTTGGACCCTTACGCGGCCAACATCATCGACCCCAGCGACACCATTATCTCGCTGGCCGAAATCGGCGCCATCTTTCTGCTGTTCACGGTGGGCCTCGAGACCAGCCCACAGCGATCTGATCCGCCTCGGCGGACGCTCGCTGAACGTTGCCATCGCCGGCATCGTGCTGCCATTCTGTTGCCGGCTTGCTCTATCTGAAGCTGCGCAACGAACCTACGCACGAAGCCGTGTTCGTGGCCGCGGCCATGGTGGCCACCAGCGTCGGCATTACGGCTCGAGTACTGCAGGACCTGCATGTGCTGAAGAGCCGTGCGGCGCAGATCATCCTGGGTGCCGCCGTCTTCGACGACATCCTGGGCATGGTGCTGCTGGCGGTGGTGGTCAGCATCTCGCTCGGGAACCGGCGTGCACTGGGTGCACCTGGCGGTGGTGATCGCGGAAGCCGTGGGCTTCGCCTGTTCATGATCTACTTCGGCCCCGGAGTGGTCGGCCGCATGCGGCCGGGACTGCAACGGCTGTCGACGCGCGATGCTCCGCTGATGCTGGCACTGGCCACGTGCCTGCTGCTGTCGGTGGCAGCCACCAAGATCGGCATGGCCGCAATTATCGGCGCCTTCTTTGCGGGCTCATCTTCTCCGACTACTCGCCCGAGTGGGACCTGCGACCGCGGGTGTACGGCATCAACGAATTTCTCGCGCCCTTCTTCTTCTTCACCATGGGAGCGCGGCTCGATCATCCACGTTTTCAGAGGCGGAGTCTTCGTCGTTGCGGTCATCATCTCGGTGCTGGCCTTGGTCAGCAAGATCATCGGCTGCGGGCTGCCGATGCTGAACGAAGGCTGGCGCAGCGCGTTGAAGGTTGGCGTCGGCATGACGCCGCGCGGCGAGGTGGCGCTCATCGTCGCTCTGATCGGCTTGCAGATGAACATGGTGTCGCAGCGCGCCTACGCCATCGTCATCTTCATGACTGCTGTTACCACGCTGATTCCGCCGCCGTTGCTGCGTTATCTGTTTCGCGACGAGATCCCTCCAGCCTCGGAAGTTGTTTCCGAAGACGAAGAACGCGTGCACATGGGCTGAGCGCGGCTCGGTATAATCCTGCTTTGCTTCATCCAGGAGGAATCATGGCAGGAGTGGAAGGCCGGGTTGCGCTGGTGACAGGAGCGTCGCAGGGAATTGGGCGCGCTTGCGCGCTGGTGCTGGCCAATTCCGGCGCGAAGGTCGCATTGTGCGCTCGCAATCAGGAAAAGCTCGATCAGGTGGCCGCCGAGATCAACAACAGCGGCGGTGAGGCTGCGGCATTCAAGCTGGACGTCAGCAGCGAAGACGAGATCAAGGCGGTAGTGAAGGCCGTCGTCGCGCAAGTTTGGCAAGCTCGACATTCTGGTCAACAACGCCGGAATCACGCGCGACCAACTGGTCATGCGAATGAAACGCGCCGACTGGGACGACGTCATCAATACCAACCTGACCGCGCCCTTCCTGCTCACGCAGGCCGCCATCAGCTCCATGCTGAAGCAGCGCTGGGGACGGATCATCAACATCACCAGCATCTTCGGACAGATCGGCCAGGCGGGACAGGCGAACTATGCCTCGTCGAAGGCGGGGCTGATCGGCCTCACCATGGCGGTTGCGCGCGAGGTAGGATCGCGAAACATTACGGTGAATGCCGTGGCGCCCGGTTTCATCGAGACCGCCATGACTGAGGTTCTGCCTGCCGAGCTGAAGGAAAACATTCTGAAGAGCATTCCGCTCGGGCGGTCGGGCAGCGATCTGGATGTGGCGCACGCGGTAAAATTTCTGGCATCGGAAGAGGCGGGATATGTCACCGGACATGTGCTCAACGTGAACGGCGGAATTCTGATGGGTTAAGGTCCATTCCTGGTGCAATGTGTGTGAAATCGTAGAAGCCACGTCAGAAGAAGCAGATTGAGCAGGTGCGAACGCTGTTTACCGAGTATCGTGCTGAACTGGCCGTAGAGCCCTGTTTGCGCTCCTTCGACGCGGAGATCGCCGCGCTGCCCGGGACTTACGCTCCACCGGCGGGCAAGCTGCTGCTGGCCAACGTTGTCGGCCAGCCCGTAGGTTGCATCGGTCTGCGACCCTTTCCCCGCGAAGGATGCTGCGAGATGAAGCGACTGTACGTGCGACCTCCGTTTCGCGGCGACAAGATCGGCAGAATGCTGGCGGAACGAATTGTGCAGGAGGCAAAGAATCTCGGCTATCGCTCCATGCGTCTCGATTCGCATCCTCCCACCATGCAGGCGGCGGTGAAGATGTATCGCGAAGCTCGGATTTCGCGAAGTCAAGCCCGATCCGCTTGAGCCCATCGACGGCCTCATCTACATGGAACTGTCGCTGCTGTAATCACCGCTGGTCATCTGGAACTGGTTACTACCCGCTGCAGTTTGCGGCATTCATTCTGCAGCTCGCTTCGCTGAGCGAGAATTCACTTGCCAGTCCTCCCGACAATGGTTACTATGCAGTCAACCCCATGGCCACTTCCCCTCAGGATGCGAACCTTTCATGAACATCGGCGAAACGATTCGGAACTTCCGTTTGCAAAAAGGCATGTCGCAAGGAGACATCGAAAAGCGCACAGGGTTGTTGCGCTGCTATCTGTCACGAGTAGAGAACGGACACACCATCCCGTCGCTCGACACGCTGGCTAGAATTGCAACGGCCATGGACCTTCCGCTGGCGCGATTCTTCAGCGAGAGCATAGGTGACAATGGCAACAAGGCGGTTCCGCAACTGGCCGAGGATGAAGTCCGTTTCCTCACGCAAATCCGGCGCTATTCGCCCAATCTTAATGAGAGCGATCGCAAGCTGGTGATTGCGATGGTGAAGAAGATGGCAGCCAGCGCGGGAAGGTAGATCCAGCGCCGTCGCCGGCAAGCCGCAGCCTTTCGATGCTGCGGATTTTTTATGCCGCTTTGCCGATTTCGCTAAGTGCCAGGACCGCCAGCTCGAGCCGGTCACGCGATCCGGTTTTCGAGAAGATGCTCTGCAGGTGCCGCTTCACCGTGTTCTCGCTGATGCTGAGGTCGGCAGCGATGTCGCGGTTCCTCATGCCTCTCGCCACCATGTAGGAAATCTGTCGCTCGCGCTCTGACAGACGCGCCATTGAGCTCGGCGCGGCGGGCTGGTCAGAGACCATGGCGTCCAGGATGATGTGAGCAATTTCGTCGGAGAAGGCCAATTCGCCTTCGGCCACGGCCCGTATCGCTGCAAACAGCTTTTGGGGATTGTCAGCCTTGAGCACCAGCCCACGCGCACCCAGGCGAACGACTTGAACATAATCGTTCTGACTATCGGAGCCGGTGAGCACAACGGAGGCAACACGATTGCCGGCGCGTTCCAGGGTCCGCAAGACCTCAAATCCGTCGCTGTCGGGCATGAACAGATCCAGCACCAGCACCTGCGGATTGCATTGCTGCACCAGGCGAACCGCTTCTTCGCCGTTCGCCGCCGTGCCTAAGACTTTGAAGTCGGGCTGCGATTGCAGCAACGCGGTCAGCGACTCGCGCAAGACCATGTGGTCGTCAGCGATAACAATGGCTATCCGATTCTGAGTCATTCGTCGAAATTAGATGCAGGAGAGAGGATGCCGGAATGCGTTATTCTGGATGGAGCACCTGCCGGGCCCAGTGCCGGCTCGGTGCTGAACCGAGCTATCTAATTACAAAATGCTAGGATTTAGGGCTTTGTGCAGGTAATTACGCCCAATTATCATAGGTCGCTCCGTCGCGAGCGGCCATACGGAAAGGCATCATGGCAAAGATTCAGCGAGCAATTTTAAGTGTTACCGATAAAACCGGGCTGGCGGAGTTCGCCCGCCGTCTGGCGGCGATGGGAGTTGAGCTGATTTCGACGGGCGGTACCGCCAGGCTTTTGCGCGACTCCGGTATCAACGTGAAGGATATCTCCGAGCTCACCGGTTTTCCGGAGATGCTAGACGGCCGGGTCAAGACGCTCCACCCCAAGGTGCATGGCGGCATTCTGCACATGCGCAGCAAGAAGGAGCATCTCGCCGCCTGCAAAGAGCACGGCATCGAGCCCATCGACATGGTGGTGGTGAACCTCTACGCCTTCGAGAAAACTGCAGCCAAGCCGGGCGCTGAATTCGAAGACATCATTGAGAACATCGACATCGGCGGGCCGTCCATGGTGCGTTCGGCGGCAAAGAATTTTCAGGACGTCGCCATTGTGACCTCGCCCTCGGACTACGAGGCCATCGCCGGCGAGATGGAGAGCAACGGACACTCGCTCTCGCTGCAGACAAAGTGGCGGCTGGCGCAAAAGGCCTTCGCTACCACGGCAGCTTATGATTCGGCAATCGCTTCGACGCTTGAGCAGATCGGTGCTCCCGAGGGAGAAGGGAAGAAGTTCGAACTCGGCGGAACAGGTGGCTTCCCGGAGACGCTGCGGCTCAACTTCAACAAGGCTTTCGACCTGCGTTACGGCGAGAACCCGCATCAGAAGGCCGCTCTCTACTCCGATGGGACAGGCAAGGGAATCGCGAACGGCAAACAGCTTCAGGGCAAGGAGCTCAGCTACAACAACATTGTCGACTTGCAGGCTGCCTGGGATTTGGCGCAAGAGTTCGACGAGACCGTGTGCGCCATCATTAAGCACACCAATCCATGCGGAACTGCCGTGGCGTCGACATTAGCCGAAGCCTACAAACGCGCGCTGGAATGCGATCCGGTGTCGGCGTTCGGCGGTGTGATCGGCGTGAACCGCCCCATCGACCGCGATACCGCAACCGAGATGGCGAAGCTGTTCGTCGAGGCGATTGCTGCTCCGGGCTTCGACGGTGCAGCTCGCGAGATCTTCGCGGCCAAGAAAAACCTGCGACTGGTCGAAGTCGTTCCGATGCAGCAGAAGTGGGTGCTGAAGAACGTCTCCGGAGGCGTGCTCCTCCAGGACAACGATATCCGTCCGCTGACGGATGCCGACCTTAAGGTTGTGAGTGACCGCAAACCCACAGAACAAGAGATGAGCGACATGTTGTTCGCATGGAAGGTTTGCAAGCATGTGAAGTCGAATGCAATCCTCTACGCGCGCAATGGCCAGAGCACCGGTGTCGGAGCAGGTCAGATGAGCCGGGTGGATTCAGCGAAAATCGGAGCGATGAAATCGGTACTCGGGATCAAAGGTTCGGTCGCCGCCTCCGATGCCTTCTTCCCATTCCCCGACGGAGTGGAAGAGATCGCCAAAGCCGGTGCGACCGCGATCATTCAACCCGGCGGCTCCATGCGCGACCAGGAAGTAATCGATGCGGCAAACAAGCTCGGATTGGCGATGGTAGTGACTGGCGTGCGGCACTTCCGTCACTAACCAGGTTGTCGATGCCCAGCCCCAGCATTCAGATGGTGGAACTTCACTAACCTCCCGTGCCCCTTGTGGCGGCATTCCGTGTCTCTGTCTTTCTGAGGGGACTCGTCGTCCTTTGCCTCCGTCCCGATCATGAACTCAGTCTTGCTCAGCAAGACGGTAGAGCTTAGCCCAGCGCTTCGTGGGCGATAAGAATTGGGCTGCGTCCTGTACGGACGATAGGTTGTCTACATTTAGCCTCCGGATACTGTCTCCGAAGGGTTCATTAGAGAAGAACTCGGTAAACAGCGGGGATTCGCATAGTTTCCGGCCGCCCCGTGAATCATAGATTTTCGCAATTCCGCACCTTTTCGACAGAAATCTCCACCAAGAATTCACGAGAGTTTCTTCAGCCAGTTGTGCTACTCTCCTCTTGGTCGCGCCGGTCTGGCCAACTTCCGGCGCACTTCGCTCCCCGCATTTCAGTTACCTCGAGGTCGGGCTCCCATGCGCAGTCGTCTGTCTTACTCTTCTGCCGAGTCGTTCATCCTGCCAGTGCTTGGCAGATTCTGCCTGTATCTTTCCGCCCTTGGATTGGTGACGTTGGGTATGGTTGCGCAGCAGGCACAGTTGCCACAAATCCCCGCGGCCGTCCAGGACGGATCGGCGCAACTTGTCGGAAACTTCAATCCCCAGCAGATGTTGAGGATTACCTTTGCACTGCGCTCTCCGCACATGCAGGACGAAGAAGAGTTCGTGCGTCAGCTACAGGACCCGCAGTCGCCGCAGTTCCATCAGTACTTATCGGATGAAGAATGGAACGCGCGCTTCAGCCCCTCGGTAGAAGATGAGCAGGCAGTCGTGACATGGGCCAAGACTCAGGGATTCACGATCACGCAGCGATTCCCCAACCGCCTGCTGGTGAATGCCGAAGCGCCGGTTGCAGTGCTGCAACGCGCCTTCAACATCAGCATTAATGCCTACCAGATGAATGGGGAGTCGTACTTTTCCAATGATCGCGATCCCGCAATTCCTGCTTCGCTTGAGAAGGTCGTTCAGTACGTTTTCGGGCTGAACAATATCGATGTCATGCGGCGAGCTTCCGGGAAGCTGCCGGAGCGTTCGTTTCCCATCTATTCGACGGGACCGGCATATGCGCTTTCCGGAAATTTGCGGCTCGATGGCGATCCCACCAAGCTGGCTGCTGCCGGAAAAAAGAAACAACCGGGTCAATTTTCGTCGTTCGGATCCTACGACCCGGCCGACATTTACAGTTCGTATGGCTACAACTACTTGCCATTGCAAAGCCTGGGTCACTGTTGCAATCCACTGAACAATCCGAATAACTCGCCGCCTGAAGCTTCTATCGCGGTCGCCATCTGGGGAGACTACGCCGATTCCGACGTCCAGACGTGGGCCAACACATATGGCCTCTCTCTCAATGTCCACAGAATTCTGCTTGGCGGTGCCCAGCGCTGCAGCTTGCAAGACTGCGATGGCGAGGCCACGGCCGACACGGAATACACCACCGCCATGGCGAACAGCTTCGGCGCATCCGCAAACACCGCTGCAATCTATGTCTATGAAGGACCATCGCCTGACTTCGCTTCGCTGATCACGGTGCTGAACCAGATCTTGAGCGACGGCAAAGTTAAGGTTGTAAATATGAGCTGGGGAGCCATCGAAAGAGTCTTCGCTCAACGCGGCCTGCTCGATAGCTACCACTCCATCTTTACAAACATGGTTGGACACGGCATCACTCCAGTGGCATCCTCCGGCGACGGCGGATCCACGGGCGATTGTCAAAGTGTCGCAGTTCTTTATCCAGCTTCGGATCCGAACGTCACCGCCGTTGGCGGAACTGCATTGAAGACCTCGCAGACGGGCTATATCAGCGAGGTCGGTTGGAGCGGTGGTCCCGATGGCTGTTACAACAATGACGGCGGGAGTGGAGGCGGTTGCAGCACCAATTTCAATACACCTTCGTACCAACACAACGTCTGCCACAACAATATGCGCAGCATCCCGGATGTGGCTCTTAATGCAGATGGATGGTATCAACCGCAAAACCTATTCTTTCAAAGCTCCTGGTACGCGGTGGGCGGGACCAGCATTTCTTCTCCGGAATTTGCGGGGTTCTTTGCCCAGGAGAACGCTTACCTTCTCTATCTGAAAAGCCTCATCGGCAATACTTGCGGTCCAAACCTGAATGCATCCTGCGCTCCGATGGGAGCCGCCAATCCCTATCTCTACAACGAAGCCAGAAACCGGACAGCGCCGCATTATCCCTTCTACGACATCACGCATGGATGTAATAGCAACGACATCACTCGGCAGAACAATTTGACCTACTATTGCGCCGGTGCGGGATACGATCAGGTAACCGGATGGGGCTCCGCCAATATGTTTCAATTGGCTTGGGCGATTAACTATGCCCTCGCGGCCGACGGCCTCGGCCCTTCCGTCGCAATCACCGGCCCTCCAGTGAATCAGTGGTACAACACAAACCTTCTCATTAACTGGACCATGACCGATCGAACCGCGAATGGCCGTCAGCCGAATGGGGTTGCCGGGTCATCCGTCGCGTGGGATGTTGATCCTGGCGATCCAGCCAGCGAGCCCACACCGGGAGCGGGCACCAGCTTCTACGGGTTGACGAATTACGGATCGAGTGGCTCGGCGTCGAACCCTCTGCAAGGCTGCCACACCGCCTACGTGCGTGGGTGGGACAATGCCGGCAACTCCAGTCGCTTCAGCTACGGGCCACTCTGCTTCGACAACGTTCAGCCCTACACACGAATCACGCTCAGCGGCAACCAGCAACAAGACGGCAACTACATCGGCCCGGTGAATGTTGTATTGGCCGCATTCGATAATGCGAGTGGTGTCGCTGGCACGTTTTACTACGTGGACCAAGGTGCTTCGCAAAACTACTCCGGCCCGTTTAACGTCTACCTTCCAGGGTCGCACTGCCTGTTCGCCTGGAGTGTCGATGTTGCCGGTAACCAGGAGGGTTACGAGCAGATGTGCTTCAACATCGCCTCCAACACCCAGTTCACGTTATCGGTAACGAAATCGGGAACCGGTCATGGCACCGTTAGCAGCGCAGATGGAGGCATCGTCTGCGGCAGCACCTGTTCGGCTCCGTATTGGGATGGTCAGCCGGTTACCCTCACCGCCGCCCCATCGACTGGCTCGAATTTCACGGGCTGGCAGAATTGCGATATCAGTTTCGGCTTCAGTTGCACGGTTACGGTCACCCAAGCCCAAAGCGTGACGGCGGTCTTCGATATTCCTGTAGCCCTGCAATTCGTGCCGCTGCCGCCGTGCCGGGTCGTCGACACGCGCCTGGCGAACGGGCCTTATGGCGGACCGGCCATCGCCGCAGGTAGCTCCCGCGACTTTGCAATTCCCGGTGGGCCTTGTCCAGATATTCCGTCGAACGCTGCAGCGTATTCGATGAACATTACGACCGTGCCGCGGGGCTACCTGGGTTACTTGAGCGCATGGCCGACCGGATACACGCGTCCGCAGACTTCAATCCTGAACTCGTTCGACGGCCGCATCAAAGCCAACGCTGCGATCCTGCCTGCCGGAACCAATAGCTCGGTGAGCGTCTTCGTCAGCAACACCGCCGACGCGATTCTCGATATCAACGGATACTTTGTAACGCCAAACTCGTCCTCGATGGCGTTCTTCCCGCTGACGCCATGCCGCGTGGTCGACACCCGACAACCGAACGGACCGCTAGGCGGACCGACGCTAGTGAAGAACCAGATGCGCGAGTTTCCGATACTCCAGGCGACGAATTGCCACATCCCCTCGAGCGCCGTAGCATACTCCCTCAACGTTACCGCGGTGCCGAGCAACAATCAGCCGCTCAGTTATCTGACCGTCTGGCCTTCAGGAATTTCGAAACCGGTGGTCTCGACGTTGAACGCCCCAACCGGCACCGCTACCGCGAACGCTGCCATCGTCCCGGCGGGAACGGGTGGCGATATCAATGTGTATCCGGCGGGCACGAATTCCGACCTGGTACTCGACATCGATGGCTACTTCGCTTTGCCCGGCGCGGGGTCTCTCTCGCTCTACACCTTCAGCCCCTGTCGGGTGCTGGATACGCGGCAGAGTGGCGGCGCGTTCGACGGTCAGATCACCGTGAACGTTGCCGGCAGTCCGTGTGAGGTTCCGACGACAGCTCACGCCTACGACTTGAACGCGACGGTGTTGCCGCAAGGAGTGCTAGGCTATCTGACGCTCTGGCCCGACGGCGGCACGCAACCGCTGGTTTCCACGCTGAACGCGTTGGATGGAGCAGTGACATCCAACCTGGCGATCGTGCCCACCAATAATGGCTCGATCGACGCTTATGCCGCCGGGATGACGCAACTGCTGCTGGATATCTCCAGCTACTTCGCTCCTTAAAGCGTCACGGGGCGTCCTGCATTTACGATGTGCGTGGGCTTCTATTGCGGATTCAGACCAGGGAAATTCACGCTCTGCGTCCGCGATTCATTAGATCGTTTTTAACCCGGCGTTGCTAATCAACTACCCCTACTTCTGCCGATGCAACCGGTATCGGTGATCGGCGTTCCTGTCGCAATACGGAACGCCGGCACTGCTTACCGGAGAAGTAGGCATGTCGAATACCACGCGTTTCCCCGTCCGCGCGATCTTCTCGTTGCTGCTGTGTAGCTTCTTATCGATTGCAGGTTTGGCGCAAGTGCAGAATGGGCCAACCACAGTACGGCGCGACCTGCACCATGATGTTTCGCTGCCGCTGATCGACATGATGCGGAGCTTCAGGCCGGAGCCCTATCAGCAGCACGAAGCGGAGCCTCGCCGCAGCATTCCACTTCCGCCAGGTTTGCAAGGCCTTGAGGAAGATCCGCTGCTGCAGCCTGCGACCTCAGGATTCTCCCCCCAGGTCGGGTTGAACTTTGAGGGAATAGGCGACGGTCAATACGGCTTTACGGTCGAGTACGCGCCCCCGGATACGAATGGTGCGGTTGGAGCTACGCAGTATGTGCAGTGGGTAAATACCTATTTCGCCGTCTTCGACAAACGCAGCGGCGCATTGCTTGCCGGTCCCACGCCCGGCAACGTTTTGTGGTCCGGTTTCGGAGGCGGATGCCAGAGCAACAATGACGGCGATCCGGTCGTGCTTTACGACAAGCTGGCGAATCGCTGGGTGATGAGCCAGTTCTCCGTATCCACGGCTCCGTATCTTCAGTGCATCGCGGTGTCGTTGACCTCGGATGCAACCGGCGCGTGGCATCGCTACTCGTTTCAGTACACCTATTTCGACGATTATCCCAAGATGGGTGTGTGGCCAGACGGGTATTACGAAACCTTCAACATGTTCAATGGCAACACGTTCGTCGGCAGCGATGCCTGTGCCTATAACCGCACGGCGATGCTGGCGGGACAGACGGCCACGCAGGTTTGCTTTCAGCAGAGCTCGGCAGTCGGCGGCCTGCTGCCCTCCGACCTCGACGGCACGACCGCGCCTCCCGGCAGGTTCGCCGAACTACATGCTGACCTTCGGGACAAACTCTCTTCAGCTGTATAAGTTTCATGTCGACTTCAACACGCCCGCCAACTCAACGTTCACCGGACCGCGCGCCATTCCGGTTGCCGCGTTTACGCCGCTGTGCAATGGAGCGTCGCAGTGCGTGCCGCAGCCCGGCACAAACAACAAGCTGGATTCGCTGGCGGATCGCCTGATGTATCGCCTGGCGTACCGGAACTTCGGCAGTCATGAGTCCCTCGTCGTCAGCCAGTCCGTTGCAGTGAGCGGCGGCGGCGGGGTCCGTTGGTATGAAATACAGTCTCCCAACGGCACGCCGGTCGTCGCGCAGCAGGGAACCTATGCCCCCGACTCCAGCTATCGCTGGATGAGCAGCGCAGCTATGGACAAGATTGGAGATCTTGCCGTGGGTTACAGCTTTGCCAGTGGAGCGGTGTATCCGGGGGTCGCTTTTGCCGGACGGGTGCCTTCGGATCCGGCGGGAGCACTGGAGGCCGAGACCACGATCATGAGTGGTAGCGGATCGCAAACTGGAACGCTGTCCCGCTGGGGCGACTACAGTGCGATGACCGTCGATCCGGTTGACGACTGTACCTTCTGGTACACCCAGGAATACCTGGTCACCAATGGCACCTGGAACTGGAATACCCGCATTGCGAATTTCAAGTTTCCCGGCTGCGCTACGGGAAGCTACATAGGTTTTTATCCCGGCAACTTGAACTTCGGAGTACAGGCAATCGGAACCACCAGTCCGTCGCAGCAGATCACGCTGAGCAATTATCAGTCGGTCGTACTCATCATCAGCAACATCTCGATCACCGGCGACTATCAACAGAGCAATAACTGTGGAGTTTCGCTGGCGGCAAATGCAAGCTGCACGATTACTGTCACCTTCCAGCCCACGGCCCCGGGAGTCAGAACCGGTACTCTCACCGTGACCGACAACGGGCCGGGCGGCCCGCGCACCGCCAGCCTTGACCGGGCTGGGTACCACGCCCGGCACCTGTGTAAGCAACACACTGTCGAACGCCTGGATTTGAGAGCGGCACCCTGGACTGCTGGACGGCCGGCGGCGCATTGACGCCGGACGTTTCCACGCAGCAGTCCCATGGCGGCAGTTTCAGCGCGCAACTAGGCGCCGATCGGCCTGCCGCAGCCCAGCGGCGACTCGTGGATGTACCAGACGGTGACCGTGCCCACCGGTTTGCAGAATCCGACTTTGAGCTTCTGGTTCTGGCCATCCAGCCAGGACAGCATAGGCTACGACTGGCAGGAGGCACAGATTCGCGACAGTAGTGGAAACAAACTGGCCCAGGTGGTGAAGGTCGCATCGAACACCCAAAGCTGGACTTACAGCACCTTCGACCTGACTCCCTACAAGGGCCAAACCGTGCAGCTGTACTTCAACGTGCATGAAGACGGAGACAGTTACGGCTATCTCACCTACATGTATCTCGACGACGTTGCCATCGTCGACGGCGCCTCGTCGCTGCGCTTCGTGCCGGTCACGCCATGCCGCGTGGTAGACACGCGCAACGCCCACGGAGCCTTCGGTGGTCCGGCGATCGGCGGCGGAACCTCGCGTGACTTCACTATCCCGCAGGGAAGTTGCAGCATACCAGCCACCGCCCGGGCCTATGCGCTGAATACGACAGTCATTCCGCATGGGCCACTCTCCTACCTGACCATCTGGCCGACCGGAGCGACCCGGCCCGTGGTTTCGACTTTGAACTCGCTGGACGGTCGCATCAAGGCGAATGCCGCCATCATCCCGGCCGGCACGTCGCAGGCCGTGAGCGTTTATCGCCAGCAATACAACCGACGTAGTGCTCGATATCAGCGGCTACTTCGTGCAGGACAGCGCGGCGCTACGCCTTCTTCCCGCTGACACCTTGCCGAGTCATCGATACTCGAAATCCCAATGGCGCACTCGGTGGACCAAGCTCTGCAGAATGGTCAGCAACGCGAATTTCCCGTACGTCAGGCGACTGCATGTGCAACATACCCAGCTCCGCGCAGGCTTATTCGTTCAACGTGACGGCGGTGCCGCAACACGGCGGATCGCTGGCTTATCGTCACCACGTGGCCCGCCGGTCACTCGCGCCCGCTGGTCTCCACGCTGAATGCGCCCACCGGGACAATTACTGCGAACGCCACCATCGTTCCCGCCGGGACTGGCGGCGACATCATGGCTTATGCCAGCGGTAGTAACACCGACCTCATCGTCGACATCAACGGCTACTTCGCAGCAGCGAATTCGGGCTCGAATCCCATGTCGCTGTACAACCTCACGCCATGTCGCGTGCTGGATACTCGACAGGTGCCTCCGGGCAATCCTTTCACCGGGAAGCGAACCGTGAATGTCGCCGGCAGTCCCTGCTCCGTGCCTTTAAGCGCCACCAGCTACGTGTCTGAATGCGACCGTCGTACCCAGCGGCGTGCTTGGTTATCTGACATTGTGGCCCGATGGACAACTTCAGCCGTTAGCCTCAACGCTAAACGCCACCGACGGAGCCATCACCTCCAACATGGCCATCGTGCCGAGCTTCAAACGGCTCCATCGACGCATACGCCGCCGGGCTGACACAACTCATCCTCGATATCTCCAGCTATTTCGCCCCATAGCGATGGCAGGGGCAGAGCCTGCTCTTCCGGGGCCAGCCGCGTTGCTGCTGGCCCACTTTCTAACCTGATCTTGCCGTTGCCGCTCGACGGTCTCGCTCGCCTCGCGGTCCCGGCAATTCTGAAGCATCGGCTCCCGCGACTTTACAATTCTCGTCAAGGTAAGTAACAATAATCTTCTCCAGTGACGTTTCTGGACGAGGATTGTTTGAAGCTTCGTGGTTGGTTACTGATGTTTTTGTTCGCGCACGTGATGCTGCACCCATGGGTGCACGCGATCGGCCTGAGCAACGCTTCCAGCAACCACGTGTCCGTATCGCCAGCGCTCCTGCGCACGCGGACAATACGCTGGGAACCAGTGATCAATGCGAGCTCTGTCGCGTCGGTCACAATGCCGCCGTTACCCCGAAGCTTCCCCAGGTAGATTTACTGAACCCTGGTTGGATTCAGACCGCGCTGCAAGCGGTCAACTACGCCTCGTTACAGGCTGATCTTCGTCGTCCTTCCCGCGCACCTCCCGTTCTCTAGTCAAATTCGCCAAGTAAGAAACGCATTGTCACGCCGTGACATGTGTATCCGTGGATGAAATTTTCCACGCTCACTCTGCTGAGCCCGCAATTCGGGGTTCGCGGAGCAGAGCCAGCGAAATCGGAGATGAGATGCTTGAGAAGCAGGGAAGAATCAAGGCGGACATCCGCCGCAAATCGGAGATCGCAGTTTGGATAGCGATCTTCTGTTTGGCACTTAGCGCTATTCATGCCAGCGCGCAGACCACCGGGAGTTCATCGCTGAGCGGTGTCGTTACCGATCCGTCGGGCGCAGTCGTACCGGGAGCGACGGTCGAGATCACCAATCCCGTCAGCGAATACACTCGTACAACCAAGACCGACAGCCAGGGAAACTTCAGCTTTCCGAATGTGCCGATCAATCCCTATCACGTTACGGTGAACCTGGCTGGCTTCGCGCCCTACGTGCAAGGACGTCGACGTCCGTTCCGCCGTTCCGATGAATCTGAAAGTCACGCTTCAGATCTCGGCAATCGCTGAAAACGTTACCGTGCAAGCCGAAGCCGGAGACCTGGTGGAGAACGATCCGACCTTCCACACGGACGTGGACCGCCAGTTGTTTTCCAAGATTCCGTTGGAAAGCACATCTTCGGAGCTGAGCTCGCTGGTTACTTTGGCATCGCCCGGCATCGCTGCCGATTCCAATGGCCTGTTTCACGGACTGGGCGACCACGCCGAGAACTCTTTCTCGCTCGATGGGCAGCCGATTACCGATCAGCAGAGCAAGGTTTTCTCGAACCAGATTCCGCTTGATGCTGTGCAGTCGATGACCGTGATTGCCGGTGCTCCGCCAGCCGAGTACGGTGACAAAACCAGCCTGATCATTGACGTGACCACCCGTTCGGGACTGGGCGGCTACCACGCCTCATGGCAACTTCACCACCTCGTACGGTACCTTTGGCACTTCAACCTTGGACGGCGATTTCTCCTATGGCGGTAAGAACTGGGGAAACTTTATCGCCCTCAGCGGTACTGAATAGCGGACGCTTCCTTGATCCGCCGGAGTTCGCCGGTTTTGCATGATCACGGCAATGAAGAGAATGTCTTCGATCGCTTCGATTACCTGTTCTCCAGCAAAGACGCGTTTCACTTGAACTTCCAGTTCACCCGCTCCTGGTTTCAGACTCCGAACCCGTTCGACCAGCAGTTTCAGATGCCCAACGGTATCGCTAACCTGAACCCTCTGACAGGTCTTCCGCTGGGTCCGACCGATCAGCGTTCCAAGATCCTGACCTTTGACATCGCACCCACTTGGACGCACACCATCAACAACAATGCCGTTTTTAACTCTCACTGGCTTCGTGCGGCGAGACGCCTATAACTACTATCCCAGCGACGATCCGTTCAATGATCTCGGTCCGGCAAACCTGCAGAGGGAAACCATTGCCCAGCAGCGAAGCCTGCTGAATGCCGGCGCGCTTGCCAATGTCACCTATACAAAGGGCATTCACAACATCAAGGCCGGTATTACTTATGAGCAGACATTTCTTAATGAGAATGACCAGCTCGGAATCGTCGACCCCACGCTCAATGCACCTTGTTTGAATGGCGGCGGCGTACCGGTCAACGGCTTTACCGATCCCGGACAGTGCGCCGGAGCAGGATTTCAGCCGAACATAGCTTCCAATCCGAACGCTCCCAACTCCGGTCTGTACCCGCTTGTTCAACCCTGTCTTGTTGCCCTATGACCTCACGCGCGGAGGAACTCTGTTTCCCGTTCGTCGGACACACCGATGTCAAAGAACTGGCGATGTATGTGCAGGACACCATCACGGTAAAGAACTGGGCCTTCAATCTCGGAATCCGTGGCGACCTGTACAACGGACTCACCACAGCGAGTCAGGCGGAGCCTCGTCTGGGAATTTCCTACAACATCGCGAAGACCAACACGGTTCTGCGAGTCTCGTACGCACGCACGCTGGAAACTCCTTTCAACGAAAACCTGGTGCTCTCCAGCGTCGGGTGCAGCTCCGCAGTCCTCAACCCGCTTCTGGCTTGCTCATCCAATACATTGACTCCGTTAAGTCCCGGATACCGCAATGAATTCCACGCCGGACTTCAACAGGCCTTCGGGAAACACTTGGTCATCGACGGCGAATACATCTGGAAGTACACGCACAACGCCTATGACTTCAGCGTGCTCGGTAATACGCCGATCACCTTTCCGATCGAGTGGCACAATTCAAAAATTCCAGGCTTCGCGATACGCGCCAGCGTCCCGGTTACTCACGGATTCAGCGCACTGGTCGTGATGTCGAGCGTGGCCGCGCGCTTCTTTAATCCGCAGCTCGGCGGAGCCGGGGCCAATCCCCCGAGCGCCTTTGGGAGTCTTCCGCATCGATCACGACGAGGCTTTCAACAGACTACGCACCTGCAGTATCAGACGCCCTGGAAGCGCTTTGCGCCATGGGTTGGCTTCAACTGGCGCTTTGACAGCGGACTGGTCGCGGGCGCAGTGCCGTGTTTCGGAATTGGTCCGGCCAACGACTGCCCGCAGTCGACCTTCCTCAACGGAGTACCCGGCCATCACGATGACCGATCCGGGAGGCATACCGCTGACCGCCGATCAGGAATTTCAGGCCGGATTTACCTGCAACGGAGTGCACGCCACGCCGACTATTCCGCTGCCGTTCGTCTGTCCGGCGTCGCAGTTTGGATCGACGCTGACTCAGGTGCCGACTCCGGGAACTGAAAATGACGACAAGAATCCACCGCGCATCGCACACCGCAACCTGTTCGATCTTGCTATTGGCGACGACAATCTCTTTAAGGGCGACAGGTACCGATGGAGTGCCCAGTTGACATTGGTCAATCTCACAAACAACTACGCACTCTATAACTTTCTGTCCACCTTCAGCGGCACGCATTACGTTAGTCCGCGTGCTATTACGGGGCAGATAGGATTTCACTTCTAGCGGATTCCGGGTAGGGAGTGTACTCTCACCCGGAGTCCAGAATCGGCCTGAACGAACGATCTGCGATCCAGCAACGCAGAGTAGAAGACAAAAATGCCACTCGGGAGCGAGTGGCATAATGGAAACTTGTAGCGATGACCCGGAAGTTTTGACGTAACAGTACTAAGACTTCGACTTGCGTTTCCGCTCGGCCCAGCGCTGCTTCATCATCTCAGAAATACGCTTGCGGGCTGCCGGCGCTCATGTGGCGGCGTGGACGTCCGGCGGAACTCTTGTTGCTACTACCGACTGGTCTTCCCCGACGACGAGGAGCGCCGGCGCCAAGTCCTTCCAGCGCGGCAATCGCCTGATCGATCCGCTCACGCTCTCTCTTTAAGATCTCCGAGTATGTTCTGAATATCCATGCTTCTCCTTTCGGTTCTAACAACCCCGAGTAGTGTAACAGCATGGTTACAATAATACTGAATGCCGAGACGGTAAACGCGTTGAGTTTCATAACGCAATCGAGCAGTGCCATATCCGTCGGCACATAGGAAGTGGATAGCACCTACTTCGAATAGGGTGTCGCTTGCAGCAAAGAAGCGAAGCGACAGTATTTCGAGGAAGTCACGTATGCCTGATCTCGTCATGCAGAGTCGCTGCGAAAGGAGAAATCACTGTGTCTGATCAGAGTTACCACATGACTCCGCAGCAATTTCGGGAGTTCGGACGAGCCGCGGTGGACTGGATTGCTGATTATTACGAGAACATCGAGAAACTGCCGGTACTTTCGCAGGTCAAGCCAGGCGAGATTCGCAGGCAACTTGCCGACTGAGGCGCCGCATCAGCCAGAGACATTCGATGCAATTCTGCAGGACATTAACTAAAGTCATCCTTCCGGGTGTTACTCACTGGCAATCGCCGAATTTCTTTGCTTATTTTCCTGCTAATGCCTCAGGACCGGCGATTCTGGGCGACTTACTCTCTTCTGCCCTCGGTGTCCAAGGAATGCTCTGGGCCACCAGTCCGGCCTGTACGGAACTGGAAACCCATGTTCTCGACTGGCTGGTTCCGATGCTGGGACTGCCGGATAAGTTTCTCTCGAGCAGCCAGGGCGGAGGAGTCATTCAGGACACGGCTTCGAGCGCCTCGTTATGCGCCATGCTGGCGGCACGCGAACGCACTACAGAATATCAAGAGCAATCGTGAAGGATGCGATGGCAAACTGGTTGCCTACACATCGAGCCAGGCGCATTCGTCCATCGAGAAAGCGGCCATGGTCTCGGGTATCGGGACTGGATAACCTGCGCTTGATCGAGGTCGATGAGCAATTTGCCATGCGTCCGGAGGCTGCTGGCTGAGCAAATAGAGAAAGACCGCAATTCCGGGCTCGTACCTTTCTTTGTTTCGGCGACAGTAGGGACTACTTCTTCCAACGCGATGGATCCTTTACCCGAAATTGGCGCAATCTGTCGCGCGCACAACTTGTGGTTTCACGTTGACGCGGCCATGTCAGGTACGGCTGCGCTGTGTCCTGAATTCCGCTACCTACAGAACAGGACTTGGAACTCGCCGATAGTTATACCTTCAATCCGCATAAATGGATGTTTACCAACTTCGACTGCAATTGCTTCTATGTTGCCGATCGCAAGGCCCTCATCAATACATTGAGCATCTTGCCGGAATATCTGCGCAATCAGGCGACGGAATCAGGGGAGGTGTTCGACTATCGCGACTGGCATATTCCGCTGGGACGCCGTTTTCGTTCGCTGAAGCTGTGGTTTGTGATTCGCTACTACGGAGTCGAGGGACTTCAGTTCCACGTGCGTCGTCATGTCAGCCTGGCGCAACAATTCCTGGGATGGGTAGAAAAGGACGAGCGCTTTGAAGTTGCGGCTCCGGCGCCTTTGAACCTGGTGTGTTTCCGGCATCGCAGCGGTGACAAGGCGAACGAGGAACTGATGAACCGGCTGAATCACAGTGGAGATCTCTACCTGACGCACACCAAACTGGATGGAAAATTCACCTTGCGGTTCTGCGTGGGACAAACCAACACAGAGCAGCGGCACGTGGAGCATGCCTGGAAGAGAATTCAGGAAGAAGCTGCCAAGCTCTAATGGATGTTGAAGACGCTCTTGGTCAAACCTGCCGCGGACGCTCCGGTACCCACCCAGGGAGTGATGCGCTCCAGGCTGTGATGGCCGTATTTATGAAACAGCCAACCGACTCCCAAGAGTCAGACCAACTGATCCTGCCTGCCAGGCGGCAATTCCACCACAGGATTGAGTTGGAATCCAGTCCTCGACGCCGCCATGCGAAATGGCCCGACAGGTCTTGATTGTGTCGGCCAGGCGCACCCCGCTGTGCACGTATAGCGCGAGCAGTTGCTGATGGTCGAAGAACTTGTGTTGCGATCCGGCTGGCGGCGGTACCACTGCTCGAAGCAACGGCTTTCCGTCGGCGCAGCTAGGGTCACCTTCGAGCGAAGAAACAGGGGCGAGGTCTCGCGAAAGATGCCGGCGCCAGACGCTCGGCGAATTCGGTGCTCTCAACCTGCTGTGCCGAAGCCGAAACGGTGAGCAGACTGATGGCGAGCAATGGCAGCCAGCGTTCGAACAGTTTTTCATGAGTGCCTGAACGATAGCAAAGCTCCAGGCCAGAGAACTCCGGTAAACACCGCAGATTTCCTGGCTAGCCGTTACTTACGACTACTGCTTTGGTGGCAGGAAGAGTCTGGTCAGGCATCGCTTACAAAACGTTGACCATGTGTGGCGTATGATTCTCAGACCGCAAATCTTGCGACTTCGAATGAGGATCCAGTGATGTTCTGCAGCCAGCGATTTCGAATTCAAGTTTCGCTTCTGGATATTCGGTGCACTTTTCTGGTTTGCGTTTGCCACTTACTCCATTGACCAGCAGAATGCGGGCGCTGCGATCGTGGATGCGCTTTGCGCGCTGGCGTGGAGTGGCAGTCCCGGCGGCGGCTTACCACGTTATCTTTGCGTTCGGGGCACTGTTCTGCATGGCGGCCGCAGCTCTGCGAACCTGGGGAACTGCCTATCTCAATTCGGAGGTGATGGTTGACTGCGCGACTGCACACGTCGCGACTGGTCGCTGACGGACCATATCGCTACGTGCGCAATCCGCTTTACTTCGGCAACATTCTTCTGGCGATCGGCTTCGGCTTAATGTCCAGCCGGATCGGATTCGCGATCCTGGTGTTGGGCATGATCTTCTTCGACTATCGGCTGATTCTGCGGGAAGAGACGCGAATTCTGCGCGAACCAGGGCGAGAGCTATCGCGCGTATTGCGCCGCGGTACCGCGATTGCTGCCGGCGCTCTCGCCGAAGCTGCCTTCGGCGGGCGGAATAGCCCATTGGGGCGACGGCTTTCTCGGCGAAGCTTTTATGTGGGTACTGGCATTGTCGGTAGTAGTCTTCGCAGCCACCTTGAATCAACGCGCTTTCTTCGTCGTACTGGGATCGGCATTTGTGGTGTATGCGATTTGCTATGCGGTGATCCGGATGCGCCAGAAGAAGAACGGGACCCCGGCAGTCTAGCGTTAAACTTCAGACCCCAAGAAAACATGTGCGGCAAGGGATAGTGAGGACAATCCCCGCACAACAATCCTCGCACTCCACGCCCGCAATCCCGCTTAGTCGGACTCGTTGCTGTAAACCGGTTCTTCCTCGAAGACCACGTCGAGTCCGCCCGCTCCGAAAGGCTGCTTCATCCGCCATCTGCTGCAGTTCTTTCTCGAATTCCCGGCTGCGCCAGCGCACCACCAAGAGTTCCTTATGGTCGCGACCATGACCGTGGCAGAGCGGGCAAAGGACTTCCTGATTTTCCGATTGCATGATCGTTATCTCCTCGACACCTCTATTGCAAGCCCGGCAGCGAAGTAGAGCAGTGAGCAGGAGTCACGTTGTGATGTGAGAACAGGGAAAGTGCTGGTCAGGAGGAACAGGTGATAGCCGTCCTTCGACCCCGGCCGCCAAAGGCTGGCGGGCCGCACTCCGGATGACACCCTTCGCTTTCGAGTAAAAGAAAATCGCCTCCGCGCGCGGTGACAGGCGGAGGCGACTGGCTCTGGGCTGAGCGATTGAGCTGAGAGCTGACAGCTTTTTAAAACGCGTACCCATCCGGCTGCGAAACGGCGCCAACCTCAATCTCGTTGTCGACGTAGTCGCGTCCGGCGGTGATTGCCTTGCGATCAAGATTCGAGCAGCTTGGGATTCTTCACCGAATGTTCCAGCACGGAGATCGCCGACTCGGCCGGCAAGCATTCCGTCTCTTCCAGCAGTGCCCCGAGCATGACAACGTTGGCTACCTTAGCCGATCCCAGCTTGTCTGCAATCTCGGAAGCGGGCACGCAGACCAGCCGAGCCTGTGGAGCGCTGAAGCCCTCCGGCGGCTTGGTGCTGTTGTATAGGATCAGACCACCGGAAGCGACGGTCGCGGCAAACTTATAGCAGCGACAACTCATTCATTGCCACCAGCACTTCGGGCTGCGAGATCAGCGGCGTGCCGATGCGGTCATGCGAAAGCGTGACGTGGCAGTGCGCACTGCCGCTGCGCATTTCGGGGCCGTACGAAGGCAGCCAGCTCACTTCCATGTTCTCGCGTAGTCCCATCTGGGCGAGCAGTTGTCCCATCAGCAGAATGCCTTGTCCGCCGAAGCCCGCCATCTTCACTCGCAGATTCGTGGGTGTGATGACGACGCAGAGACGGGCTCGTCAGCATCGCTATCTTCAACCCCCAGAGCCTGTCCGATCGTCTTCGACGGGACCAGCGCGTCCACCGGCAGCTCGGGCTTATGGTCGCGATAGACTCCCAGCGGAAAGGCCTTGACCAGCGTGTCGGCAACCCACTCGCGCGCGACCACCGGATCCATCTTCATGATGGTCGGGCAAGGCGAAAGGAACTCGACCAGCGAGAAGCCGCCGCCGTCCTTCTGGATCTGCAGCGCCTTCTTAACCGCTTTCTTGGCCTTCATGATGTTCTTCATGTCGGTCAGGGCGACGCGCTCAATGTAGGTTGGCGTTTCCAAGCGCAGCGAGCAGTTCGCAGACATGAAGCGGCAGTCCCTCATTGTGGGAGCGGCGTCCCCAGGGCGAGGTTGTGCTCTTCTGGCCGACCAAGCGTGGTAGGCGCCATCTGCCCTCCCGTCATGCCGTAGACGGAGTTGTTCACGAAGAACACGCAGATATTCTCGCCGCGGTTGGCCGCGTGAATGATCTCCGCCGTTCCGATGGCGGCGAGGTCGCCGTCGCCCTGATACGACATCACGATGGATTCAGGATTGGCGCGCTTGAGAGCGGTGGCCGCCGCCGGAGCGCGCCCGTGCGCGACCTGAACGTTGCCTACGTCGAAGTAGTAATAGGCGAAGACTGAGCAGCCGACCGGGCTGACGAGAACTGCGCGGTCCGCCACGCCCAGTTCGGTGAGGGCCTCGGCAATCAGCTTGTGAACGACGCCGTGTCCGCAGCCCGGGCAGTAATGCGTCTGCTGCTGCAATTCCGCTTTGCGGTCAAATTTGTCGTAGAACGCGGGCGATTTCTCGTGAATTACCTGATAGCCTTCCACAATTTTCTCCTTGGTCGTCCTGAGCCCGCGGTCTCTGCCGTCGCCAGGATGTGTCGTCCCTGAAGGGACTCTGCTCTTTGATCCGCGCCTACCCAGGACTTACGTCCTGGGCTAAAGTGTTTCGTCCTGCGGACTGGTGCATCAACGACTCGCGATTTTTATCGTCTGAGGATCGTGGTGCATCGGCCTTGAGTAATTCTCTATACGTGGGTTGCCATGCGCGCGAACACTTGCGCCGTGATCTCTTCCGCGCTGGGAACGTTGCCGCCGACACGTCCGTAGTACTCCACCGGAACGCTGCCGTTTAACGCGAGCCTGACGTCTTCCACCATCATTCCGGTGCTCAGTTCCACCGCCAGCACCTGCTTTACATTCTTCGCCGTCTCGCACAACTCGCGGGATGGGAAGGGCCACAGCGTGATCGGTCGGAACAGGCCGGCCTTCATGCCCTGAGCGCGCAATTGGTCGACGGCCGTCCGCAGCACACGAGAGACGATACCGAAGCCCACCAGCAGTATCTCCGCGTCCTCGGTCAGGTAGCTTTCGCAGCGGCTCTCCAGTTCTTGCGCCAACTGGTACTTCGACTCCAGCTTGCGTACGTGCCGTTCCAGGTCATCCGGTTCCAGCACGATTGAGCTGATGAGGTTTTTCTTCGTTTCCGCGTGTGCCCTTCACCGCCCAGTCCTTCGCGGGCGGCTCGATGTCGCGCAGCTTGATCTCAAGCGGCTCCATCATCTGGCCGACATAGCCGTCGGTCATGATGACCACAGGATTTCGATAGCGGTCAGCGAGTTCGAAGGCGAGCACGGTCAGGTCGAACATCTCCTGCACCGATGCCGGAGCCAGCACCAGGTTGCGATAGCAGCCGTGGCCGCCACCCTTCACCACGCAGAAGTAGTCGCTCTGCTCGGGTGCGATGTTGCCCAAGCCCGGGACCGCCGCGCACTACGTCGACGATCACGCCCGGCAATTCGGCGCCGGCCATGTACGAGATACCTTCCTGCATCAGGCTCAGGCCGGGACCGGAGGAGGCGCTCATTACGCGCTGTCCCGCCGAGGACGCGCCGTAAACCATGTTGATCGCCGAGACTTCGCTCTCGGCTTGCAGGAACGTGCCGCCAACCTCTGGGATCAGCAGCGCCGCGTATTCGGCAATTTCGCTGGCCGGGGTGATGGGATATCCGTAGAAGGCCTTGCACCCGGCAAGAACCGCGCCTTTCACGATCGCGACATTTCCCTTACACAGCTGCCGCATTGTCCACCTTCTCTTTCTGCGGGACCGCCGGAGCGGCCGTCTTCGCGGGCGGCGTCAGACGTTCTACGACAATGGCTCCCGGCTCGGGACAGCAGTAGAAACAGGCGCCGCAACCGGTGCAGTCTTCGCCGGTATATTGCGCCGCATGCACACCGTAATGGTTGAGTTCAGGCGCAAGTTCCAGACATTCTGGAGGACACGACTCCACACACAAGCCGCATCCTTTGCATTCTTCGGGATCGATGATCACGTTACCGCGCGGTTGCGATGACATTGTTACCCTCGCATTTCCACTTCGTAAGCGTTGCGTTGAAACCAGCGTTGTTGTTCGCAGTACTCGTACAGCTCCTGGCGAAATTTGGGATGAGCAATCTCAATGAGCGCCTCGGCACGCTGGCGGATGGTGCGTCCGTGCAGGTAGGCGATGCCGTATTCCGTAACCACGTAGTGGACGTCGGCGCGTCCGGTCAGAACGCCGGCTCCGTGCGCCAGGCGCGGCACGATGCGCGATATCGTTTCCCCTCTTGGCGGTGGACGGCAGAGCGATAATCGGCTTGCCGTACTTGGCGCGCGCTGCGCCGCGGATGAAGTCCAGCTGTCCGCCAAAGCCGCTATAGAAGCCCGGTCCAATCGATTCGGCACAGACCTGGCCGGTGAGGTCCACTTCGATGGCTGAGTTGACCGCCACCATGCGCTCGTTCAGGGAGATGCGGAAAGGATCGTTCGTATAGGCGGCGGGGTGGAACTCGAACGCCGGGTTTTCGTCGATGAAGTCGAACAGCTTCCGCGTTCCCAGTACGAATCCGAGGATGATCTTGCGCGGCTTGAAGTTCTTGCGCTGGCCGTTGATGACACCGGCTTCGATCAGCGGAATCACATTGTCGGAAATCATCTCGGTGTGTATGCCGAGATCCTTGCGGTCCATCAGGTTGGGCAGGATAGAGTCCGGTATCGCGCCGATCCCACACTGTAAGACAGAACCGTCTTCGATCAGGGACGCCACGCGTACCCCGATCTGCGTCGAAAGTGCGATTGGTGGCCTGCGGCTTCAACTCGCACAGCGGCCGCGATAGCTCCACGATGGAATCAATTTCGCTGACGTGAATGAAGCTGTCGCCATAGGTTCGCGGCATCTGCGCGTTTACCTGCGCGATCACCTTGTGAGCGAATTTCGCCGCGGTCAGGGTGCACTCGACGCCGACGCCGAAGCTGCAGTAGCCATGCGGATCGGGCGGCGAAACCTGAATGAAGGCAACGTCGATCGGCATCTCGCCGGTTTCAAATAGGGCTTCCACTTCACTCAGGAAGATAGGGGTATAGTCGGCGCGGCCGGCGTTGACTGCTTCCCGCACGTTGCCGCCGACAAACAGGGCATTGTGACGAAAGCTTTCCGCCATTTCAGGCGCGCAGTAGGGCGAAGAGCCCATGGTCATCAGATGAAGGATTTCGACCCCTTGACGTAGGGAGCGCGGCTCATCAGCGCTTCGACCAGGGCTTCCGGCTCGGCACAACCCGGATGGATGTAGACCCGCATCCCCGATTCCACGCATTCCACAGCCTCGCTGGCGGTTACCAGTTTGCTGCGATATTGATCGATCCACGACATGAGTTCGCCCCTCTCAGGCTGATACCGTTTCTGCTTTCACCGAATAACCGGCCAAGGCCCGCTCGTGTCCCAGCGACGCGTAGTAGATGGCCAGGTTGAAAAACTTGTCGAGCATTTCCAGCAGTTCGAGTTCGCCAAAGATTTCGGCTGGCCGCTCCAGCTCGGCGTGCTTCTGCAGGTACTCCCACAGGTTTTCGCGCACCAGGCAGATCATCCACACCACCTGGCTGACTGGGACGCCCTGTGCGGCGCGCGTCGCGCCAATTTCCAGGTAGCGGCTTTCGATGTCCGCTTCCGTCTTGCCCAGCAGCCACTCGCCCAGATGGTGATAAACCTCGTAAACCTTGTCCGTCAGATCGCGGTCGGGCACGCTGGCGTAAGCGGAACATTTGCTGCATTGGCGATAGCGAGTCTGCAGACTGCGCGCCAGCCCATCGGAGTGGTTTTCAATTAGCTTAACCAGGCGGTATGCCAACAACATGGCTCACCTCTTCACCTCGGCCCGGGTTGCAAACGGCAGGGGGCAATCCAGCGGCTCCGGCCCTCACTCTCTTACAGCCAAGTGTCGCCTCAGAGTGGGCAAAGGGGCCGTGATTGGAATCACCGGGAAAAGTGATGGAAGTCACTCCGTGGAAAGCCGTGTAACTGGTGTGACTTATGAGTGAGAAGGAACAGTGAGTTGAGGATCCGAGCCGCGCAGCGGCTACGAGTTTGCGGCAGGAGCAGTCCATCAGCTCGAAGCGGTAGCGTGCCTCTTGCTTCGGATAGCTCAAAAACGAGGGAGAACGGACGGACTTACAGCCTCGAGACAAGGGAAGTAACGCCTTAAATCCCCAGCTTTTTCACTTCCTCGTTGTAATACTTGCGATAGAGGATGTCCCACTCCTGCGAGCCTTCCAGGATGGTGCGGCGCTGGCTTTCGATCTTCTGCCGGGCGGCAGCATCGATCTTAGCTTCCTGCGCCATCAGGAGTTCCAGAAGCCGGCGGACTTCCAGACGAATGCTGTTGCGGTCCTCGACAAAATCGACATTGTCCAGGTCGGCCAGGGCATCGGCAGCCGCGTGCGCGAGCTTGTTGATTTTTTCGCGGCTTATTCTCATAAGACCGCCTTATACTTTCGCACCAGTTCGTTCTTGATCTTCTTGAACATTTCCTGGTAGTTGGCGCCGCTGCGTTGCATCTCGTCCGAATAGGTGTCGAGAATGATTCGGACTTCGTCGTTGATGCGGTCTTCCAGCGTCAGCTCGTCGAGCAGAGCGCTGTTGACGCGCTCCGTGACGGCTGCCTTGTCAGGAGTTTCGATGAACTCCCCCTCGATCAGCTTGTTGGTGATTTCGCGGGCCAGATAGCCCACATATTCTTTAGAGAAGAGCATGCTGGTTCAAATCGACTGGGAAAACAGTTTAGTTTAACACACGGAATCGGGCGTCTCACGGCAGACATGCCGCGTCCGGAAACCGGATGTTTGCCAGCGCACAGAGTGTCTCCCCGCCTGCATCGGAGTATGATGATTTTCGATTGCGCGGTTTTTCGCGCCGCCCGAGATACCTATGTCCGACGATCTATCCAGCCTTGAAAGACGACATGAACGCCTTCATCCTGGGCCACGGCCTGAGCCGCTTCCAGGGCTATGTGACCGAAGAAGTTCACAGCGTCATGTGGGACCCCAAAGACAACCCGGAGAGTTGGAAGGACTTCGTCGAGCTGGCCAAGAAGGCGGGCTCGCAGTTTCTCTCGATGGACGAAGAGGTGCTGCAGCGCGACGAACTCGACTACCTGGTGCAGCGCCTGCAACACGCCAGCTTTCCCAGCGACGAAGATCTGGACGAAGCTCGCTGGCTGCGGAACTACATCGGCAAGACCGGATTCATCCAGTTGGGCTGGCCGCATCAGGGCATCATGTTTCTCTTCGAAGCGACCACCGAATGGTACGAGCGCTACCAGCATCTGCTCGACCTGGTGGAAGATTTCGGCAGCATGGCGATCGACGACGGCGATCAGGACGACGAAAATAAAAGACAGTGGCCTGTGGTTAGTGGTCAGTGGCCAGTAGTCAGCCAGGGGTTCTCGAAAAAGGCTTGACCGACTTCCTAATCATGAAACTGGCTTCCAACAATGGAGTAATCTGGTCCCAACTGGCCACTGACCACTAGGCACTGGCCACTGTATTTATGCGTTGGGTCCTTCGTAATGCCGATCCGCAACAGGTGCAGCGCCTCGCGCTTGAGACCAACCTTCCACTCTGGATGGCACGGTTGCTGGCGGTTCGCGGCATTGATTGCGGCGAGCAAGCTCAGAAATTCCTGTCACCCTCCCTGCAAGATCTCTACGACCCTTACCGGATGACCGGCCTGCGCACGGCAGTCGAACGGCTGCACGGCCGCCATCGAACGCGGTGAGACGGTTTTGATCTACGGCGACTACGATGTCGACGGCACGACCGCGATCGTCATCCTGAAGACCGCGCTCGAGCTGTGCGGCGGCAAGGTGGACTACCACGTGCCGCACCGCATCCGCGAAGGCTACGGCATGCGCGATGAGGTGATCGAGCAGGCCGCGGATCGCGGTATCCGCCTGATCATCAGCGTCGATACCGGCATTCGCGCCTTTGCCGCCGCTGAGGCTGCTGCCCGCTGCGGCATCGATCTGATCGTCACCGATCACCATCTGCCGCAGGCCGACGGCGTGCCGAAAGCGCTGGCAGTCGTGAATCCCAACCAGCAGGGCTGCGAGTATCCTTGCAAGTCGCTTTGCGGAGCCGGTGTTGCCTTCAAGATCGCGCAAGCGCTGTTGGTGGAAAGTGGCCGTGAACGGCTGCTGCCTTCGTTTCTGAAGATGGTGGCGATCGCGACCATCGCCGACGCAGTGCCGCTGGTCGACGAAAATCGCGTCTTCGCCAAGCTCGGTCTGGAAGGTCTGCGCAAGCCGGTGAATGCTGGACTCAAGGCATTGCTGTCAACGTGCCAGCTTGACGGCTCGCGTCCCCTGAGTGCTGGCGATATCGCATTCCGCGTCGCTCCGCGCTTGAATGCCGCCGGACGCATGGACATCGCCGAGCGTGTTATTCAGCTGTTCACCGAGAAGGACGCCGCAAAGGCGGCCGAGATGGCGCTGCAACTCAACCAGCTCAATGGCGACCGCCAGCAGGAAGAGCAGCGCATCGTCGAAGAGATTCACAAGAAGATCGACTCCTCGCCGGAGATCAAAGACGCCTACTGCATCGTGATGGATGGCGATGGCTGGCATCGCGGGGTGATCGGCATTTGCGCCACTCGCGTGGTCGAGCGCTACCATCGTCCCGCGCTCATTTTCGCCTCCGAGAATGGCGAGGCACACGGATCGGGTCGATCCATCCGCGCCTTTCATTTGCTGGAAGCGCTGGAATCCTGTCCCGAACTGTTCACGCGCTTCGGTGGCCACTCTCACGCCGTGGGATGCACGCTTCCGAGTCGACCGCATTCCCGAGCTTCGCGCCCGCATGGATGCCTACGCGCGTCAGCGGCTGACGCCGGAAGACTTTATCCCTGAACTGGAATACGACGCCGAGCTCTCACTGGAGGAGGTCAATCACGATTTCTGGCTGGCGCTGCAGAAACTGGAACCCTACGGGATAGGGAACCAGACGCCAACCTTTGTCGTTCGCAACGCGAAACTGATCCAGCCGCCGCGGGTGATGAAGGAAAAGCATTTGAAACTGCGCGCTGTTCCAGCTGATCCCAATGCCAATGGTGGTCGCTTTCAGCGCGCGCATGATGTGCTGGGATGGCGTATGGCCGAGCGATCCGTGGCGGACCCGCTGCTGGCTGGAGACGTTCTCGACCTGGCCTTTACGGTGGACTACAACGAGCATCCTGACTTCGGCGGAGTGCAGTTGAACCTGGTGGACTTCCAGCGCGTTCCAACCGCGACTCTCGCTGCAGCAACCGGAGAAGGCCGTTAGGCTCTGCCGCTATTGCATCGGGGAGACGTCCCACTGAAGCCTCTGCGGCTGGAGTGGGACGATCCATCTTGGCGACTATGCTGCGGTGGCGGCTTTTTGGTTCTTGGCCTCGAATTGATCCCGCTCATGTTGGGAAGTTCGATGCATCTCGCGATAGTGCTTCGGCGTGATGCCTGCAAGCCGGCGAAACACACTGGTAAAGTGGCTTTGCGTTTCGAAACCCACCTTAACGGCTATGTCGGCCAGACCGACCTTGGTTTCACGCAGATATTCCTGAGCACGTTCCACCCGCTGGCGCATGACGTACTGGTGCGGGGTCGTGCCGGTACTCATCTTGAAAAGTTTTGAGAAATAATACTGGCTCATTCCGGCAACCTGCGCCAATTCGATCACGCTGAGCTCCAGCGAGATATTTTCCCGGATATGAGAAAAGATTCGCTGCAAGCGGCGAGGAGGCAGACCGCCTACGACGTCGACCGCCGCCAGAGTGGCCCCCAGGTATGCCTTCACGATCTCCCGGATTTGCTCCTCCTGTAATAGGGGGAGCGGGAGGACCATGACGTTCATGCCTTCTTCCTTGGCTCCAATATGTGCAGAATGGGCATCACCGCACAGTGCGGCCCGGATACCCGGTACGCGGTTGGCAGCGACGGAAGCACCCACCGCCCGTGTTGTGATGATGATTCCGCGCTCGGCATCATGACGCAGCACCGCGAGTGCCACCTGTTCCGCATAATCGGATGGCGTACTATCGGCGGACACCGTCGCCTTCTCGGTCAACTCGTGCCCCCCAGACACGAGAGCAGTGGCAAGCCGCTCTCTTATTGCATCACCTTGCTCATCAGAAGCGATTGCGATTCGCACTTCTTTATCTCCTCCGTCGTGCAATTTCTGATTCCGGTTTCAAGCCCGCCACTTGGATTGGCTATCGGACAGGTACCAGTCGACGCATTGCTGCCGTCCTGCTGTTCTGAACGATCGTTGCAACACTTATCCGCAGTGAAGCCTTAGAGAATGCGGGGTGTTGTGGGGTTGGCTCGTGGGCGGTCTGATATCTCCGATGGGAAAACACAGCCGCGTCGGCTAAAAGGCTAGGAGCCGAAAACCGGAGGAGGTCGGAGGAATTGTCTGCGAAAGAGAAGCACCGCGTCATGGGCGACGAGCGAGCTGAATACTCTCGGCACCAGCGGCTGGCCATGCAGCAGCAGGTAGTAGGTGATCGACGCAGCGAACCAGGAGGTTACGACCGCGGGTAACAGGTTCTTGGATAAGTTAGCTTCAAATCTTGCTTTGTGCGAGTCATGCGGGAGGACCTGTCCGACAAATCCCTGGCCATGCACCTTCGCTCTAGCCTGAAAGCCGAAGACCAGAAGCAGGAGGCAAATCAGGATGACAGATACACGACGAACGTCATCACGATTAGCCAAAAGTCTCACATTAACCCCACGGTAAATATCGAAAATCCGTTACTCAAATTTATCCCAATGTAGTTCAGCTTAGCGGCGGCGGTCAAGTGTCTACATGCGAACCATCGCCGATCTCCCGGGTACGCGGGCCCGAAGCCTCAAACTGCTTAATTGTGAACGCTGAAGCTATTGGCCGTCGCTGTCCGATCACGAGACGGTCGACCCGCCCTTTGCCATTTTAAGACGGCGTGTATTACAGTGTTCTCTCGATTTAAGCCGTATAAAATCGTTAAACATAAAGGGCAGCTCTAACGGTTTCGATTTTAACGGGTGGACGGCGCCTGGCGAGTTGCGGTCGCCGACGGTTGCGGCAAGGTGCGTAGGAGGGGTGCTTGAAACACCAGTGGCGTGGGTGGCTCGCCGGCATTTTTTGCGCAGTCTTCTCGATTTCCGGTTACGCGCAGGTTTCAGCGAGCCTCTCCGGAAGAGTGACCGACCAGACTGGCGCGGACATTGCCGGAGCAAGCGTCACAGCCAAAAATCGCGACACGGGTCTCGTCCGTACCACCCTCACAACGCAGACCGGCAGATATCTGTTTGTGGCGCTTCCGATTGGCCAATATGAACTTCGTGTGAATAAAAGCGGCTTTGCCGAGGAAATTCGGAGCGGCATCGTCCTTGTCGTGGGAGAGGACGCTACCGCCAATTTGCGCCTCCATGTTGGACAAGTTACCGAGCAGGTGAAAGTCACTGACAACGTTCCGGTGGTCAACACAAGCACGCAGGATATCTCCGGACTGGTGGGCGAGAGGGAAGTAAAGGCACTGCCGCTGAACGGGCGCAGCTTCGACCTGCTGATGACTCTCAATCCGGGCATTGTGAATTTCACCTCGGAAAAAACCGGCGGCATCGGAGTTTCCAATTCGTCTACCGGCAATAACTTCTCCGTATCCGGTAACCGGCCGCAGCAGAATCTGTTCCTGCTGAATGGGGTCGAGTTCACGGGCGCTGCCGAAAACAATATGCAGCCGGGTGGTCCCAGCGGAAACCTGCTGGGCGTTGAAGCCGTTCGCGAGTTCAACGTGCTGCGCGATTCCTATGGCGCTGAATACGGCAAGCGTCCGGGAGCGCAGGTAACAATCGTGACCCAGTCAGGCACTAATCAGCTGCACGGTTCGCTCTACGAATTCATCCGCAACAATGCATTGGACGCCCCGAACTACTTCGACCAGGGTTCAGCGCCGCCATTCCAGCGCAATCAATTTGGCGGGGCGATCGGTGGTCCGATCCAGAAAGATAAGACGTTCTTCTTCGCCAATTACGAGGGCTTCATTCAGAACTTGCATCAGACGTCCGCCGCATTTGTACCCGATCTCGCCTCTCGCGCCAAAGCAGTACCCAGCGTACAGCCCCTGCTGAACCTCTGGATTACGCCACCAGCCGATGCACCAGATTTCAACGGCATAGCCCAGGTGTTCAGCAGTCCGCTGCAGACGATTCGCGAGAACTTCGGCAACGCACGTGTCGATCACATATTTTCGCCGAAGGACACATTTTCGGCGTCGTACACCATCGACGATGGCAACGACTTCACGCCCACCGCGGCAAATCCCTACAGCACCGACATCCTGACCTTGCGCGAGCAGGTCGCAACGCTGGAAGAGACGCACGTGTTCTCGCCGACATTGCTGAACGTCGCCCGCTTCGGCTATTCGCGCGCGGGATACTTCTTCACTGGCGAACCCACGCCCGGAACTCCGGCCGCAAGCGTTCCCGGATTTCTGCTGGGCGAACAGGTTGGAGCGGTCGTCGTGGGTGGCAGCGCGGCCTCGAATCCGCAGGCGCAGGTTGGTCTCGCCGGCAGCAACAACGGCAGCAACCTGACCATCGCCCGCAATATCTACACCTATGAAGATCAGGTGAGCTGGACGCACGGCAGGCATCAGTTCACTTTTGGCGGCTGGGTGCAGCAGTTTCAGTCGAACGAGACGATTGCGCTCAGCCAGTACGGGCAGGCGACCTTCGCCAGCCTGCAGACGTTCCTGGCGGGAACCATCGGTTCGTTCTTGTACGACCCGGCGCCTACCGAAATGAACTGGCGCTCGCTGTTCACTGCGATCTACGCGCAGGACGTGATTCGTCTGAAGCCTAACCTGACATTGAGCCTTGGCTTTCGCGGTGAGTCGTCCACCGGATGGAACGAGGCTCACGGGCGCGCCGCCAACTACACCTTCCCGAACGGCGTCATCTCGGACGATCCCCGGATTGCCAGCAGCGCGTTCACCGTCAACAACGCGAAGTTCCTGCCGGAGCCTCGCATCGGAATTGCCTGGAGTCCGGTGCCGGCCAAGACCGTCGTGCGTGCCGGATTTGGAATTTACAACGAGCTACAGGATGCGCTGGGCTACCGCATGGACCAGAACGCGCCGTTCAATCCGGTGTACAGCATCGCGTCGCTGCCCGTCTCACACTTGCCGATCAATCCGCTGGCGCCGGTCCCGGCAAAGGCGTTGCTGATTCCCGGTGGAACGCAGCCCAACCTCAAGATGCCGACGCTGATTTCGTACTCTCTGGGTATCGAGCAGGAGATCACGCCGAATACCTCGCTGACCATTCGCTATGTGGGATCGCACGGATACCACGAACTGATCGGCGTCGATGCCAACGAACCTATACCAACAATCTGTCCGGCGTCGCCGTGTCCGGCGGTCTATCCTGCGAATTTTCCGGCACCTCTGGCGGGCAGCCCGATTCCGGCCGGCACCTATTACATTCCCGCGGGAACGCCGAAGGCCAACCCGACGCTGGCGAATACCTGGACATGGTTCTCGGTCGGCGACAGCAACTACAACGCATTGCAAGTCGACTTCAATCATCGCTTCAGCCATGGCTTGTCGTTCCGCGGCGTTTACACCTGGTCGAAGGCGCTGGACGATGGCGATTCGCTGAACCAGACGACGGCGGGTAATGCGCCCGGACTGGTGTCGAATCCGTATGACATCAAGGCCGACTGGGGATTGGCCACATACGACGTTCGAAACTTGGCGACGCTTAGCGCGGTTTATGAATTACCGATCGGCAATGGAAAGCAATTCGTCAATCAGTGGAGGGGTTTTGCCGGCGGACTGGTGAGCGGCTGGTCGGTGAACAGCATCGTGCTGTTGCAGGGAGGCTTCCCGTTCACGCCGCAGCTCAGCTACAACCCGTCGAACAACGGCGACACGCGCAATCCGGTGCGACCGTTCGTCAATCCTAATTTCACGGGAAACATCATCACGGGCAATCCGAATCAGTGGTTCAACCCGGCGGCATTTCTGCAGCCGCCGCCGAACAGCGGCTTTTACGGGAACCTCGGCCGCAATACGCTTATCGGCCCGGGACTGGCGACGTGGGATTTCTCCACCGTGAAGGACACACGCATCAAGGAGCGGCTGACGCTACAGTTCCGCGCCGAGATCTTCAATCTGCTCAACCGGGCAAATTTTAATACGCCGAACCTGATCGTGTTTACGCCGTCAGGAGTGTCAGGAACGGCAGGAGCGATCAGCAGCACGGCGACCACGGCGCGGCAGGTACAGTTCGCGCTGAAGCTGTTGTGGTAGGGCGGACGAAACCTGTGAATCGCCAGGGGCGGATGCTGATTCTTCCATCCATCACCCACTCATTCGACGATCGCGAATGATTGGGGCACCCAGCGTGAGTCAATCAGGTCAGGCTTCCGAGAAGACTCCCACTTTTCTTTCAGACGAGGTGTGGCCCTCACACTGCGCGTCCAATTTCTGATACTCCGCACCGAATCGCTCCTGAAACATCTGGAAGCACGCGGCGCTTTCCCAGCGGTCGATGGTGAGGAAGGTATTGGGGTCGTTAGAAGAGCGCAGCAGTTCGCTCCCCAGGTAGCCCGCCGCACGCTGGAAGAGCTTTGCCCAACCTCCATTGGAACTATAAGCGGAGATGAATTCCTGAATGTGTTCGTCTCGAACTGTGAACTCCCAGATAATGACGTGCATGAACTACAGGTTACCCCTTCGAGAATGGATTCCTGGCACTGCGCGATTTCGCCCAAAATCGACGTCACTGCGTTTCAACGTTGATTCTTGAACCGCGTCCTGCTCCATCTGCCGCCCCGCCTATAATCTCTCCCATGCCGTTCAAGCGCTCGACCCGCACTTACGATGAGGAGTCGCTCTACGAGTACGCGGTAGGAGCGTTGGGTCGACGCATGCGCACGGTGGCAGAGATCAAGCGCCTGATGCGGCGTCGCGTCGGCGATCAACCGCATGGAGATCTGCTTATCGAAGTTGTGGTGGCCCGGCTGAAGATTCACAAGTATCTTAACGACACCTCGTACGCCGAGAGCTACACGCGATTCCGCAAGGAGAACGAGAAGTTCGGCCGCATGCGCGTGACCCAGGACCTGAAGGCCAAGGGCGTGCACGGCGACATCATCGAGACCGCCGTCGGTGCGGCCTATGACGAAGTCAACGAGGAGCAGCTGGCGCGCGATTTCCTGAAGCGTAAACGAATCTCGAAACCGGCGGACCAGAAGCAGGCAGCGCGAGTCTTTCGCACGTTGGTGCGCGCAGGCTTCCCCAGCCGAATCATCTTCCGCATTCTGAAGACGTGGAATGTCGACGAGGAGACGATTACCGCGCTGGAGGAGGAGAGCAGTGGTCAGTGACTCGTGCTCAGTGTTCAGTGGTGCCCGGCGCCGATCGCGATCCGCTAATGGCTGACTATTGACCGCATGAGGCGACAGTCCGCAGCGGGAATCTCGGTTATGCTGGAGAGCGCCGGCATGTAGCAATAGTTCGCAAATTGCCAAGTGCCACACTCGCCAGTTGTCAGCTTGCTCAATCGGACTGGCCACTGACCACCAGTCACTGGCCACTGATTTTCTATGCCTAAGAAACTCGATCACACCACCGCTTGCGAACATCTGTCGCGCGTTGACAAGCAACTCGGACGCATCATCGCCAAATCCGGCCCCTGCCGCATGATGAAAGAGACCACACAGAGCGTCTTCGCCGCGCTGCTGGAGTCGATCATCTACCAGCAGCTGAACGGCAAGGTCGCCGCCACCATCACCTCGCGGGTGAAGGCGCTGTTCCCCGAAAATACGGAACAAATCCGCACGCGCCGCGGACTGGTGGAGGGCTTTCCAACTCCTGAGCAAATCGTTGCCGCCTCCGAGGAGTTGCTGCGCTCGGCCGGGCTGTCGCGCAACAAAATGCTCGCCATCCGCGATCTTGCCGCCAAGACGCTCGACGATACCGTGCCGACCGTCCAGCAGGCGCATCGCATGAGCGACGACGAGTTGATCGAGCGGCTGACCGAAGTGCGCGGCATCGGACGCTGGACCGTCGAGATGCTGTTGATCTTTCGCTTGGGCCGGCAGGACGTGTTGCCGGTCGACGATTACGGCGTGCGCAAGGGTTTCGCCAAGATGAAGAAGATGGCCGAGCTGCCCAAGCCGAAAGAGCTGGCCGCGTATGGCGAAAAGTGGAAGCCATATCGCAGCGTGGCGGCCTGGTACCTGTGGCGCGCGGCGGAGATGAAGGATCTGCCGTTTGCCGGGGATGCGGCGAAGAAGGCGGCAAAAGCTCCGGTGAAGAAGAAGGCAGCAAAGAAGAAAGCTGCTGGCTAGCATTCAGCACTCAGTAATCAGTACTCAGTGATCAGCACTCAGTAATCGCGCTTAGTATCGACAATCGAGTGCGTAGGTGGCGCACTCTCCCACTTACCGTGTGAAGTTGCGTTCCGCCTTCGGCGGAGCCAAATGCCAAGTCACTCCTCTTACGGCGCCTTCTGCAGAAAGCTCACAAACGCTTGCGCTGCGTCGCGATCTTCCCCGCCGATCTGCGAGGGGATGATAGCCACGACGTTGTTCGGACACGCCTTCAATCCGGCGCATACATTTACGGCACTGCCGACGGCCGACATCAGCGCGGCATTGCCTTTGGCATCGTCCGCCGAGTCCAGCACGATCAGATCGACATCCTGGTTGCTGGTGTTCTGCTTCTCCAGCATTTGCTTGTAATCGCCGGTTTCGCTCTGCACCGTGATCGATTGTCCGGAGCTCAGACGCGGATCGCTGCCTTGAAAATCCAGAATGCGATGATCGAGATCGGTGGCGTATGGAGAATTAAGATTGCGCAGCAGGTGTACTACGACAATGGAGGACTTACGCCTCGGCTTGCAGCCGATAAGCAACGGCGCCAGCAGAAGCAGGGATACGGCCAGGGCAAACCGCAGTCGTTGAGCCATCTCGACATGATAGCCGGAGAAGCCTTCTTCTCCTAGTCGGAGGAATGAGAGCTGGACCTCGGCCAACTTGGCCATGCGATCTTGCCATCCGAAGCTGCCTTCAGGAACCTGGAATTGCGCCCTGGCAGAAGGGAAGACCCGGCTTTATTCGGTTGCGATCACCCCCGGTTCAGGGGTTCAGTGTGCTGCGGCAAAGTTTCTGCCCGGCTCGTCAAAATTGTTGAAATTTTCAACGGATTTCCGGCTCTTGCCGTTCTGTGGTTGCCAGTCAAACAAAATTAATTTTCTGCGACCTTGAACAGCCTTTCGCAATCGCGCAACTTCCTACATAATGCACGCACGGGAATCGGACACGGTGGGGACATGAAACTAGGGGCAGCAATCTTCCTCGGTTTGGGTTTATGTGGGACATCGTTGACTGCACAACAGGCATTATTGGCATCGGCCCCACCGGCGCCGCTCGCTCCTTCCGAATTTGCTCTTCCACCGGCCGCTGCCACCATCAAACTTCCTGAAGCGACTCCCGAACTTGCGGCCACCATTGGCTTCGGTTTACCAAGCCTGAACCTTTACGGCGGAATCGAGCCGGCAAATCCAGCGCCGGTTTGCGCTCAACTTCGCGCCGCGCAGTGGATACCCGGGGAGATGAGCGACTACGCTTTCAGCAAAGCGCAATTCAGACTCGCCACCCTCAAGGCATCATTCGAGCATGACAACCTGGTAAAGATGGCGCACAACTTCATGCCCGGACAGCCGCTGCCCGATGCGCCTTCGTACGTTCCGCTGACCAAGCAGCAGAAGTTCGATTTGTTTCTGCGCAGCACCCATTCGGCCGACATGGGCTTCAGCATCATGGCCGATGCGCTGATCGCGCAGGCTTCGGGCGCCTGGCCCACCCTCGGCGGAGGCATGAACGGCTTCGGCCAGCGCGTGGGCGTTTCCGCGGCGGGCGAAGAGGCGGCAGCGTTCTTCAGCGGATTCGTTTTCCCCACCCTCTTCCACCAGGACCCGCGCTACTTCCGTTCGCATCAGACGCGCATCATCGATCGCCTGGCCTACGCCGCCAGCCGCGTAGTGATCGGACGCAGCGACGATGGGCGCAACGTGATCAACTACTCCGCCATCTCGGGACAGTTCGTGCAGGCCGCGGTCTCGAATGCTTACGTCCCCTATCGCAATGAGTCGGTGAGTGGCACTATCGAGAACGCGCTGACCGGGCTCAGCGGCGTGGCGCAGGCGCAAATCCTGAATGAGTTCTGGCCCGACATCAAGCAATTCCTTACCTCGCACACACCAGGCATGAAGAAGAAAGACTCCACGGCCAACGCGACGTTTACGTTCCGGTAGATCTAGCGTCCGCTCACGACCAGCAGTCCCTCCACTCCGGCGGCAACAGAAGCCGCCTGCGGTCGGGATGACAAAGCTATTAGATCGTCGGCTTCTTCACCGCTGGCTTCTTCCTCGCGCAGGTTCTTCACCGTCGGGTTCTTCACCGGTGGGTACTTACGAGCTGTGTTCCTTTCAGGGTTGTCATTCCGACCGGAGCGAAGCGGAGTGGAGGGACCTGCTGGCCTGTGAGCCGCATCACTGCCGGCTTTGACAGAAGCAGTCGCCTGCGGTCGCGATGACAATCTTCCAGGGGTGTCGTCGGATAACTCTCAATTCTCCGAATCATGACAATTGTCATTTCCCTTCCCTGACAATCCACACTGCCGCCAACTCCCGGCTGTCATTGACAATCATTCATGAAGCGGACCACAGCCCAGACAAGGGGTCCGAAAGCGGTGGCAAGCCGAGGCTGCCGCCCTTTCAAACTTGCGGCAGGAATGCGATGCTATCAGGGGTTGAAACTCCGGATCTCTCTATGCGTGAACTGAAAGACGACCTGGCTTCGTTGCGCATCGACCGCGAGACGCCGCGCCGCAATCGCTGGCGCGTGCCGCTGCTCGTGCTTGTCCTGATCGCGATCCTGGTCGTGGGCGGCTTTTACTACCAGCGGGCTCATCCGGTCTTCGGCGCCATCGAGGTCGAGACCCTCCAGCCCACGATCGAGAGCAGCAGCGCCGCCGACGCCGGGACGCCGATCCTCACCGCTTCCGGATACCTGGTGGCGCGGCATCAATCGGTCGTGTCGTCGAAGATCCAGGGCCGTATCTCCTCGCTGCGGGTGGAAGAGGGCAGCGTAGTGAATGCCGGCGACATCTTGGCGACGCTCGACAATCAGGACGCCGAAGCCGCCATCGTGAAGGCGAAAGCCGATATCGTGTACGCCAAGGCCGATCTGGCCGAAGCCCAGCGCCAGGAACGCCTGCAGGAGAAACTTTTCGAGGGCAAAGTCGTGTCGCAGGACGCGCTCGACGCCGCCAAGTCCAAGGTCAATCTCGCCCAGGCCGCCATCGGACAGGATGAAGCGAATCTGCAAATGCAGCAGGCTTACCTGGACTTCACTACCGTGCGCGCGCCCTTTGCCGGCATCGTGGTGAAGAAGATGACCGAGGTGGGTGAGAGCGTCGCGCCCATTCCGCCAGGTGTGAATATTTCGACGGCATCGGGCGCGATCGTCGCCATCGCCGACATGAATTCGCTCGAGGCCGAGGTCGACGTAAACGAGTCGAACGTCGGCCAGCTACAGCCGAACCAGCCCGCCGAGATCCAGGTGCAGGCGATTCCCGGTCACACTTACAAAGGCGTGCTGCGCCAGGTGATTCCGACCGCCGACCGCACCAAGGCCACGGTCACAGTGAAGGTGTCGATCCTCGACAAGGACAAACTGCTGCGTCCTGAGATGAGCTGCAATGTGACCTTCCTCGAGCCGAAACATAACCAGACGCAGAGCGCGGTGGCTGAACGGATCGTCACCGTCCCGAAGGAGGCCGTGGTTCAGCGTGACGGCAAGGCGACCGTCTTCGAGGTTGAGGACGGCAAAGCGCGCGGCGCTAACGGTGGTGACCGGCGCCGACCTGCACGGGCAGATCATCGTGAAGCAGGGGCTGGCAGGAGGCGAGACGGTGGTAAACAACCCTCCGCAGAAGCTGAAGGACGGAGATGTGGTTAAGGTAAAGAGTTAAAGCCAGTTAGCGGAAACCAGGGCTATATTGGCATTAAAGTGCTATAATTGCAAGCAATTTTACGGCACTATATTCCTATTGTAAGCCGTCACCAAAATGCCTCGCAATCGCGTCAGGAGGCTCCATGATCGATGATCGCAGTTCGGACGTGCCCGAAGTGCACCAAGATAGTAAACAGGCCTTCAGAGGGCAGCTATGCGCGTTTTCCCGGACTGGGAAGGCGCGCGAGAGCGAAAAGCGCGACTGTCGGCAGATTTGGTGTCGAACGGCGAACGCTACCGAGAGTCCCGGTTCGATTCTTGGACGAGATCGAAACCGCGGGTCGGTCGACAGTACCGGGGCTCCGTGGACGACAGGCCTTTCGCGTGGCAGCGAACAGCAGGTCCCTCCGCTCGGGCTGAAGCCCTCGGTCGGGATGACAATTTGTACAGAGGGTCAGGTTAAGACAGTCGAGGCTCAGAGCCTCATAGCTCACGCTCATCACTGATGAGCTCATGGCCAGACCGAAACGGGAGCATCATGAATACATCCACATCAGGCACCACTGCCGTCAGCGTGCAAAACGTGCGCAAGGTCTACCAGCGCGACACGCAGCAGATCAAGGTACTCGACGGCATCAACCTCGACGTTCCTCAGGGTGAGTTCGTTGCGCTGATGGGCCCGTCCGGCTCGGGCAAGACCACGCTGCTGAACCTGATCGCCGGCATCGATCGCGTGACCTCGGGCAAGGTCACCGTAGCGGGCACCGATCTGACGCCGCTCTCCGAAGGCGAGCTTGCGAAGTGGCGCAGCCGCAACATCGGCTTCATCTTTCAGTTCTACAACCTCATCCCGGTGCTCAACGCCCTGGAGAACGTGGAGCTGCCGCTGCTGCTGGCGCCTCTGTCGAAGAGTGAGCGCCGCCAACGAGCTATGACCGCGCTGCGCATCGTCGGCCTGGAAGACCGCGCGAAGCATTACCCGCGCCAGCTCTCCGGCGGACAGGAGCAGCGCGTCGCCATCGCCCGTGCCATCGTCACCGATCCTACCGTGGTGGTGGCCGACGAGCCGACCGGCGATCTCGATCACCAGAGCGCCGAGGAAATTCTGACGCTGATGGAAACCTTCAACAAGGAGTTCGGCAAGACCATCATCATGGTGACGCACGATCCGCGCGCCGCCGCCCGCGCCCGCGTGCAGCATCACCTGGATAAGGGAGTGTTCTCGGCCTGAGAAAGGCGGCTCTTGGCTTTTAGCTCTTGGCTCTTAGTAAGCAGCCAATGATGGGTTGAGGCGGACGCGAGCAGATCGAAAAACTGACGATACCGGGCTAAACAGCCTCCGGCAGACGGTCGGAAGCTAAGAGCTAACAGCTAAGAGCCAACTTGTGATCCTGATGTTCATGTTGCGAGAAAACGTTCGACTGGTACTGACTTCATGAAATTCGCACCGCTGGTCCTCAAGCACCTTCGCAAGAACTGGATTCGCACGCTTTCCACCGTGCTGGCGATGTCCGTGTGCATTTTCCTGTTCTGCACGCTGCAAACTGTGGTCGAGGCGGTGAACTTCGGATTGCATTCCGGCAACGCCGGCCGCCTGGTGACGCGCCACAATGTCAGCCTGGTCTTCAGCCTGCCGCTCAACTACAAGCAGCGCGTCGAGGCGGTGCCCGGGGTGAAAGAAGTTGTCATGAACTGGTGGTTCGGCGGCATCTACAAGGATCCGAAAAACTTCTTCGCCAACATTGCCACCGAGCCGCAAGCCTTCCTCGACGTCTATCCCGAGTTCATGCTGCCGCCCGATCAAAAGGAGAAATGGCTGCACGACCGGCGCGGCGCTATCGTCGGCCGCAAGCTGGCGCGACGCTTCGATTGGAAGGTGGGCGATACCTTCGAGATGGAGAGTTCTATCCCCCCCTACAGAGTGGGACATCCGTTTGAATTCGTGATCGACGGCATCTATGACACGGACGAGGCGAAGTATCCCGGCGCCGATCTGAATTCCATGTACTTCGACTACAAGTACCTGTACGAGGCAACGGGGCGCAATCTCGGTATCGGTTGGCTGGTGGAGAAGATCGACGATCCCAACAACGCGGGCGCCATCAGCAAGGCCATCGACGCGCAATTCGAGAACACCGACGCGGCCACCAAGACCGAGACGGAGCAGGCTTTTCAAGCCGGCTTCATCGCCATGGCGGGCAATCTCGCGTTCCTGCTGAATGGTATTGGACTGGCGGTGGCATTCACCATCCTGCTGGTGACGGCGAACACCATGAGCATCGCGGTACGCGAGCGTCAACAGGAGATCGCCGTGCTGAAGACGCTGGGCTTCTCCAGCGGCCTGGTGATGACGCTGATTCTCAGTGAAGCGCTGCTGATCGGCGTGATGGGCGGAGCGGTGGGATTGCTGATCAGTGCGGGCGCGCTGAAGATTCTGCCGCAGGTCCCCCTGCTCGGCGATATCGTGGCGCAGTATCCCAACTTCGGACTGTCAATGCATACGGTGCTAATGGGAGTTGCCGTCGCGCTGGCACTGGGCCTGTTCGCCGGCTTCTTCCCGGCCATGTCCGGGTACCGGGCGCGGATCACGGAGACGTTGCGACAGGTGTAGACAGACGCTTTTCGCTATTCGCTGTTCGCTCTTCGCAAGAAAGCGACAGTGGGGTGCAACAGGGAGCTCTGGTGCGCAGGAAGGTTAATCCATGACTGGTCGTATTCCGAATCCAACTGCTGCTGGCGACTCTGGCGAAAAGCGAAGAGCGAAAGGCGAATAGCGAACCATGGCGCTACCTCTTTCCTATAACGTCCGCAATCTTCGCCAGCGCTGGAAGGTCACGCTGCTGGCCGTCGTCGGCATCGGGCTGGTGGTCGCCGTCTTCGTCACGCTGCTGGCGATGGAGAACGGCTTCCGCATCGCATTGCGCTCCACCGGATCGCCGCTCAATGCCATCATAACCCAGCGCGGTTCCACCTCCGAGCTGACCTCGTGGGTCAATATCGCCGATGCCGACGTGATTGCCGTCGATCCGCATGTGGCGCGCGACTCGAGCGGCAAGCCGCTGGCTTCCTGCGAGGTCGTCATCCTGGCCAATAAGCCGCGACGCAGCGACAATCAGCCGGCGAACATCACTTTCCGCGGGGTGCAGCAGGCGGTGTTCAATGTTCGCAACAACGTGAAGATCGTCGAGGGCCGCAACTTCACGCCTGGGCTGTACGAAGTCATCGTCGGCAAGAAGATGGCCGACCGCGTGACCGGCCTCGACATTGGCGACACTATCAGCGTGCAGAAACACGACTTCAAAGTAGTAGGCCTGTTCACCGCCGACGGCAGCTCTTTCGAGAGCGAGATCTGGGGCGACTACGACGCCATGGGTCCGGCCATCGGACGCAACGGCGGCTGCAGCTCGCTGACCGTGCGCATGAGCAACCCTGCCACATTGTCAGACTTCGATAAAGAGGTGCGCGCCAACCCGCGGGTACAGCTGGAAGTTGATTCCGAACCGAAATATTACGAGGACCAGGCTGGACCCGTGGCCGGCGCGTTGCTGGGATTGGCAGCCTTCGTGTCGATCGTTATGGGCATCGGCGCGGTCTTTGGCGCGATGAACACCATGTACGCCATTGTGGCACAGCGCACCCGCGAGATCGGCACCCTGCGCGCGCTGGGCTTCTCGCGCTTCAGCATCCTGCTGTCATTTGTGCTGGAGTCAGTGCTGCTGGCCGTGATTGGAGGCGCGCTGGGCTGCCTGCTGGCCTTCACCATGAACGGCTACACCGCGGGCACTGGCCAGACTCAAAGCTTCAGCGAAATGGCTTTCGCCTTCAAGATCACGCCACACGTGCTGATCTTCGGCATGGTCTTCGCGGTCTTGATGGGATTAGTCGGCGGCCTGCTGCCCGCGTTCCGCGCATCGCGCATGGCGATTACGAGGGCGCTGCGAGAGGCGTAGAACAGTGGTCAGTGGTTAGTGGTCGGTGGCCAGTTGTCAGTTGTCGGTTCTGGATGCGCCGTCGCTGTTGCCCGTCGATCCATGATTTGAGTCCATCGAGCCGAAACGGGGGTGCCCCGTTCTAGCCCTGATTCTGGGCTAGGGCGGGTCCTTTGACTCCGGTCCACAGGCGATGAACCCTTTCGTCATTTACCCTGAGATCGAAATGTTTCTCGCAGCCCTGATCGCCGGACTGGTGTGTATCGCGATCTGGGTGTACCTCGTTGTGGGACATGGTCATTTCTGGCGGATTCCAACCTCACCCGCCCTGGCCAACCGAGGGCCAGAACGTGGCACCCTGGTCATCTCTTCGACTGGTGGCATCCTCTCCACTTGCGTCCTACCTTCCACCGGCGTCATCCTGAGCGGAGGCGGCGCTTCGCCGCCGGAGTCGAAGGACCCCTATACCCGCGAAAACCTCACCGTAGCCGTTGTCATCCCTGCGCGGAACGAAGTCGACGTCATTGGGCGCGCAGTCGCTTCCCTTATGCGCCAGCGCGAGCCCACTCTTTCGCCAACATCGGGCGAGGAAGATGGGGCACCCGGGATTTTTGTTCACATTTTTGTCGTCGACGATAACAGCACGGACAGCACCGCCGACGCAGTTCGGCAAGCGGCCCGCGAATATCCCGACCGCGTGACTGTCATCTCTGGACGTCCGCTGCCTCCAGGATGGACGGGAAAGTTGTGGGCTGTGCAGCAGGGCGTCGAACCAGCCTTAGCACTTCGCCCCGACTACCTACTGCTGACCGATGCCGACGTCGAACACTCATCTGACAATGTAGGATCGCTGATCGACATCGCGGAAAGCGGTTACGACATTGCGTCCTACATGGTGAAGCTGCACTGCCGCAGTGTGCCGGAGAAGTTGCTGATTCCGGCCTTCGTCTTTTTCTTTTTCATGCTGTATCCGCCGCAGTGGATTCGCGATCCCCGCCGCAAGATTGCGGGTGGGGCCGGCGGTTGCATCCTGATTCGGCCCGCCGCTCTGGAGCGTATTGGTGGAATCACAGCCATTCGCCGCGAGATTATCGACGACTGTGCCCTGGCGCGTGCGGTCAAGAGGACGGGCGGCAAGGTATGGCTGGGCGCGGCCGCCGACACCCACAGTGTAAGAGCTTACGAATCGTTCGGCGAAATTGAAAAAATGATCGCGCGCACCGCGTTCAATCAACTGCGGCATTCGTTCTGGCTGCTTGCCGGGACGGTAGTGGGGATGCTGCTGATTTATGTTTTACCGCTGGCGCTGATCGTCAGCGGGTCATGGAAGCTGGCCATCGTCGGAGCAATTGCCTTGGGATTGATGTCTGCGACATATTGGCCGATGGTGCGCTTCTACGGGTTGAGTCCCGCGTGGGCGCTGACGCTGCCGCTCAGCGCAGTGTTTTACAGCGCGGCGACCGTACATTCCGCGGTGAAGTATTGGAGCGGACGCGGCGGGGAGTGGAAGGGACGCGCGCAGGACGGGTGAAAACGCTCTTCGCCAGACTCGCGCGTTGATCGCGGAAGACACAAGAAAAGCTACTCCAGCCTGGTTCTTACCAAGCTCCCTTCATTTGAAAACCGCGAATGGTTGGGGCACCAGCGAGAGGAGAGACCTGTCGGGCCTGAAGGGGCTTTGATCAGACAAGGAAGCTGTTTACGGCACGACTGAAGTCGTGCCCTGACACAAAACGTGCATCACGAACGGCCTTGTTCTTCTTCTCTGTGCCTCTGTGGTGAAACTGAATCTCTGCCGGCCAAGACTTGCCGCCGCTTTCGCGAAGAACGAAAAGCGATAGCGGTCTTCAAAATAGTTTCTTCCACTGCAGTTTAATGTCCGGCTTGTCGCGCGTGCCCTTAACCTCCACCGGCAGCCACGTCCCGGCGCCATGCCTGTTGAACAGCGGGTCAAATGGCTTGAGCAGAATGTGTTTTGCGCCCGTCATAGTGTCGGAGACCTTGGCATCCAGGCGAACGTCGCCCACGAAATCGATGTCGCCGCTGGTCAGCCCGTACGAGCCCTTCACCTGCGCCGCCGCTCCCGCTTCCTCAAACTGCAGATTCTCGAACGTGAGGGTGCTATGGCGCAGGGTGAAATCGCCGCGAAATTCCGATGCAACGTCGGTGATGCTGGTGTCGTCAGGTTTGCCCTGGCCGCGCCGGCTCAACTGGGCGAGAGCGTCCTTCATCTTCGGATGGGTGAAGCGCGTGTCCGAGATGCTGAACTGCCCGTTTAACTGCATCTTCTGCAGCACCGGCTCTTTTCCCGGCGGCAGCACCAGCTTGGCCTTCAACGTCATAGTGCCCGTCAGCATCGGGGGTGTCGCCTTCGAGGCCAGGGCCAGCACGTCCTGCACGTACGCCTTCTGCATGTCGACGTCGAGCGCGATGGTCTTGCCCTTCTTGCCCTTCTGTCCGGCAACTTGGCCGCTGGTAACGATGTCGGTGTTAAGGAAGTGTGCATTCACCGGCTGCAGATAGGTGTTGCCGTTGGTGCCGTCGACCACGGCGTGAAATTTCGTGGTGAGGTGAACGGGCTGCCCGCCGCGATCCAGTTGGAAGTCGGGCACATCGGTCGTGCCGTCGACAACAATGTCATTCAACATGCCGGTGTAGTCACCCACCGACGACAGGATGCCGGAGATACCGTTGAATACTGAAAGATCGGCGTGCTGAAAGTCGTAGTGACCGTCAACCTTGGTGGAGGCAGGTTCGTCGAAATCCCACGGTCCGAAGTGGCCCTTCGTCTGGATCAGCCCGGGCGGCGTGGGATTCGTCAGCTCGGCTGTGAAGGTCATGGGCTGCCCAACTCCGGCACTGCGCAGCGCGAGCTTGCGAAGTTCGAACAGCATCGGTTCCTGCGACGGATCTTTACGCAGGATGTAGAGCATGGTGCCGCCGGCTTCCACGCGGTCAATAACGAAGTCAGCCAGACGGGTGTGATATTTCGGTTTCTGGGCGGCTGAGGCGTTCTGGTGCTCCCGCTTGGGCGCCACCTTGATTTCCATGCCTTCGAGCTTGACGAGGTTGAGGTGAACCGGGGATCGCAGCAGCAACTCGATCAGGTTCGCTTGCACTGTGAGGTGCTTGACCGTGATCAGCGGGGGAACATCGCCATGATTTCGATTCGGAAGCACAAAGTTGTCAGCCGTCGCGTAAACGGTGGGAATCAGTGTGATCCGCAAGTTCTGCAGCTGAACCTCGGCCTGGTAGTGTTCGCGCAATGCCAGGAGCATGCGGGCTTGCAGCCAGCGCTCAAGCGGCGCGGGGACGGTCAGCAGGTAGACAAATCCCACGCCGACGATCACGCTGAACGCCAGCAACGTCCACAACAAAATCCTGGTTCCTCGGGGGATCAGCATCTTAACAAAATTGTTAGATGCAGAGAAGCTGGACTATAAGTGAAGCGCCTGGCGAATTTTACCGACGATCTCCTGCGCAGGAAGTGCGGCTTCAACGGTTACGGCGCCGGTCGGCTCTTCGAGCGTGGCAAATTGACTCTCGATCAGCTCCGGATTCATGTAGTGGTTCTGGCGAGCGGCCAGGCGTTGGGCCACCAAATCCCTGTCGGCGTGCAAATAGACGAGGGCTACCTCGGGCGCGATCAGCAACTGCTCGCGATACGAAACCCTAAGCGCCGAGCAGGCCAGCACCACGTTTTCTTTGGCGGCAAGCCAGTCCTCGATGGCGGTGTGCAGCGTATCCAGCCAGGGCCGGCGGTCGGCATCGGTTAGCGGGATCCCGCCGCGCATTTTGGCAATGTTTCCCACAGAGTGGTAGTCGTCGGCGTCGGCGAATTTCCAGTGGAGCTGCTGGGCCAGAGCTCGGCCAACCGTGGTTTTGCCGGCTCCGGTAACGCCCATCAGGAGGATGACCATGATTATGATTTCGCGCTTCGTAGTGTAGCGGACGGCCGCCGTGGGCAAGAGCGGGAAATTCGTCGGCATTCATCCTGAATTCACATTCAGGCGCGGCACGGATATGTTATTTTGAAATTTCGGTTCTATCTTCATCGCTGCCGGAGGCCCTCACAAATTGGCGAAGGACATGGTCCCCAAGCGCATCTTTCTGACGAAAGGCGTAGGGAAACACAAAGAACGGCTGACATCGTTTGAGTTGGCGTTACGCGATGCCGGCATTGCTGCGCAGAATTTGGTGCGCGTCTCCTCCATCTTTCCACCTCACTGCAAGCTGATCGGACGCAAGGAAGGTTTGCGCTTTCTTTCGCCTGGCGAAGTCGTCTTCGCCGTAGTAGCGGAGAACTCCACCCGAGAAGCGCACCGTCTGGTGGCGTCGAGCATTGGGTTGGCTATGCCCGCAGACAACTCGACCTACGGCTATCTGAGCGAACACCATTCGTTTGGTGAGACCGACGATACCGCCGGCGACTATGCCGAGGAACTGGCGGCTGAGATGCTGGCCACTACGCTCGACGTGGACTTCGACGCCGACAAGTCGTGGGATGAGAAGAAGGAAGTGTACCGCCTGTCGAACAAGATCGTACGTACGACGAACGTAACGCAGAGCGCGGTAGGGCGACAAGCGCGGCCTGTGGACCACGGTAATTGCTGCGGCGATTCTGATCTTCGAATAAGCGCGACGATCGGTCGGCAATCGAATTGGCAGCGTTTTGAAAGATAAAGCCCCGTTCCAGCTCTTCTGTAGCTGAACGGGGCTTTGTGTTGTTAGGAACGGTGTGTTATCCCGAGCGAAGTCGAGGCACCCCTATCCCGGGTACATAGGGGTCATTCGACTTCGGCGGCCAAAAGCGGGCCGTCTACGCGTCAGGATGACGCCGTCAAGGATGACGCTTTCAGAGCTCCTTCGACGATGCGAAAGGTCGACAACGAAAAAAGGCCTGCCTGCGCAGGCCTTTCGCTATCGTTAAATCGACAATTCATTGTTGCGGCGGAGGAGTCGTGTTTCCGCTGTTGTTGCCGGAGTGGGTTGCCCACGGAATATCGGTGGCTTGCCGCTCGTACAGCGGCTTGTTCTGGTCGTTGGCATTCGGCGGTTGCGGGTTCGATGGAGCCGCGCTCGGGCTCGTGGTCGAGGTACTCGCACCCGCGTTGCCCGTGGACCCAGTCGTCGGGTTGGCGTTCATCTGATCCGCGCGCGGCGCATTGGGATTGGTCTGGTTTCCACTGGCACCGGTGGTTGTGGAAGGACTGTTGGTCGTCGCGCTATTGCTGGAAGGGCTATTGCTCGCAGGCGGCGTGGCCTTCTGGGCGGAGTTGGTGGATGCGCCCGGAGTGGCCGGCGTCTGGCTGGTCACCGGAGGCGTAGTCTGCTGCGGCGAAGTTGCACCTGTCCCTTGCTGTTCCTGCAACATAGCGATGGTCTGCGGCTGCGGGGGAGCGGCGGCATCAGGAACCTGCTGCGGGCTCGCGCCCTTGTCCTCATTATTATTCACTGGACCATTTTCCATCGAACTGGACGGCTTGCAGCTGCTGCCGAGATCGTGCAGGTTCGAAACCTGCACGCTATTGGTCGCGGTTGACGTAGTCTGATCGCCCTGTGTGGTCGTTTGGCTGGCTTGGTCCTGGCTGGTCTTCACCTCGACTTCATGCCCGACACTGGCTTGCAACTGGCTGTCGGGTCCGTTGATGGTGTACTGCATTCCGTTCTGATCAGTGATGGTGTAGTTGCCGGCCGAGCCGCTCAAGCAGCCGCGTATGACGCCGTTCGACGTCTGATGGGTCTGCTGCGTTTGTTTGCTCGTGTCCGTGTTGCTGCTCGAAGGCATGTCTTGAGCAACCGCCAATGTGGTCGCCACCAGCCCTGTGCCCAGCAGTATGAGTAGTCCTTTCATCGCCAACCTCCCTGAGTCCGCTTCGCTGTTTGAATGTCTGCTCGCTAGTACTTGGAACCGCCTTAGCCCGGGTTAGGTTTTCCGCGAAAGCAGGAAATGCAGAGTTGCGGGGCGCGTCGTCGGCTCACGCCGACTTTTGTGCCGCCGGCTGAAGCCGGCTCATCCCATGGTGCGTGCTTACCCAGGATTCCGCTGCGCTCCATCCTGGGCTAACGGCGGCGCCATCCCTTCGGGATTCGGCCGTCAACGGCTCGATCACCGATGCGCCGGAACACCAGCGGATCACCAAAGCCAAAGCCAAAAGCCAAAAAGCCAAGAGCTATGAGCTAGCTATGAGCCAGAAGCTAATAGCTAATAGCTAGAAGCTGGAAGCTAGGAGCTAATAGCCACCTGCCGTCTTACCTTCTCTCCGCTAAACTAGATGCAATGACCGGCTCCGGCTTCCAGCTCTTCTCATTCGACGCATACCTGTTCGACATCGACGGCACGCTCGCCAACTCTACGGGCGGGGTGCATTACCAGTCTTTCCACACTGCTCTGCGGGAGGTGTACGGCTGCACTGGCCGCATCGACAACGTTCCGGTACACGGAAACACCGATCCCGGAATTCTGCGCGCTGCCCTTCAGCACCATGGACAGCTATCGCCGGACTTTGAGGTTCTCCTGCCGAAGGCATACGAGATCATGTGCGCCGAGGTGGCTCAGAACGCCGACAGGATGGGGGTTGAAGTCTGCCCGGCAATTCCAGAGCTGCTGGGCGAGTTGCGCCAGCGGGGCAAGCTGCTTGGTGTGGTTACCGGAAACCTGGAGCCGATTGGCTGGCGCAAGCTGGAGCGGGGAGGCATCCGCGGGTTTTTCGATTTCGGGTCATTCAGCGACCAGCACGAGACCCGCGCCGACATCTTTCGCCATGGCATTGAACTCGCGCGCTCAATCCGCGGTCCCGAGACCACCGTCTGCTTCGTAGGCGACACGCCCAACGACATTCGTGCCGCCGCTGAGGTGGGAATGCCGGTGGTTGCCGTGGCCACAGGCATTTATTCACGTGAGGAGTTGGCGAAGGAATCGCCCACGGTCTGCGTGACAACTTGCGAAGAGCTGCTGACACCCGCCTGACGCGACAACCCCCGCTGCTGTGGCTTACAATTTCTTCACGCATGCGGCTGTTTGCAGGATCGTTCCTCACCCTCGTTGTGTTCGCGGCGACCCTGTCGGCTGCCCAGCAGAACGGCGCGCCGGGAACGCCGCCGTCAGCGACTGCCGCACAGTCCGCATCGCAATCGACCGATGCAGCGCAGTCTTCCGTTGCGCCCTCAGCTCAGAATCCCCAGTCACAAGAGAGCTCCGCATCGGCTGAACCCGGCGCCGCCCCGCCCCCGTTAGGCTTGGGGAGTCCTGTGCTTCCCAACGTCACCAGGAAGCAGGCGGAGGAGGCGAAACGTCAGTTTCAGGCTGGGGTGAAGTTGAAGGAGAAGGGCAAACTCGACGAAGCATTCAGCAAGTTCAGCAGCGCCTCCGAGCTCGATCCCACCAAGCTCGACTACATCACGGCGCGCGAGTTCACCCGCGAGCAGCTGGCGTACCAGGCGCTGCAGCGCGGCAACAAGGCCATGCTGGAGCACAATGAGATCGTCGCCATGGGCGAGTTCCGGCGGGCGCTGGAATATGACCCCACCAACAATTACGCGCTGCAGCGGCTGCGCGATGCCATTCCCGAAGAGCAGGTGACGGACCATCCGGTCAGCGTGGTGGAACAATCGTTGCCCATCGAGATGCGGCCCAGTGAGCAGCATCATGATTTCCATTTTCGCGGCGACGTACGAGCGCTGCTGACGCAAGTCGCGTCGGCTTACGGCATCAAGGCAACGTTCGACGACTCAATTAAGCCGAAGCGCGTCTTCTTCGATATCCAGGACGTGAGCTTTGCCACGGCAATGCAGGCGGCAAGCAATGTCACTAAGACCTTCTGGACACCGCTCACGCCGACGCAAATTCTCCTCCTGTCCGATACGGTCGAGAACCGCCGCAATTTCGAGCGCATGGGCCTGCAGACGTTTTACGTGCCCGACCTGACCGATCAGCAACTGGCCGAGATGACGAACTCGCTGCGCGTACTGTTGAACCTGCGTTACATTGCGCAGGACAAGGAAGCGAATACCGTCACCATCCGCGCCGAGATGCCGCTGCTGAATGCCGCAGAGCATCTGATCCGCAGCCTCACCACCGGACGACCGGAAGTCTTGCTCGACCTGAATGTCTACGCGGTCAGCACCAGCCTGGCGCGTTCGCTGGGTACGGCTCTGCCCACGCAGTTCAATCTGTTCAACATCACTCCCGCACTGTTAGGAAGCCTGGGACAGAATTCTCAGAACCTTATCAACCAGCTCATCGCCTCGGGTGGAATCAATGCCGCGAACTCAACCGCCATTTCGGCGCTGCTGGGGCAGTTGGCGAACTCCACCGCCAGTTCGATTCTGAGCCAGCCCTTTGTCACCTTCGGCGGAGGAGTCACCTTGTTTGCCCTGACCGGAGGCGGAGCCGGCGTTACTCCCACCTTCAGCCTCAATACCTCCGACATCCAGAGCCTTGAGCACCTGATGCTGCGGGCCTCGCACAACGAACCGGCCGTCGCCAAGATCGGGGAGCGCTATCCCATCATCAACGCGACCTTCGCACCCATCTACAACACGGCGTCCATCGCTTCGGTGATCGGCAACCAGAGCTACATCGCTCCATTTCCGTCCTTCAATTTTGAGGACCTCGGGCTGAATCTGAAGGCGACGCCCACCATCCATGGCGATTCCGACGTGACCCTGAAGCTGGAACTGCAGATCCGCTCGCTGGGCACGCAGAGCGTCAACGGCATTCCCATCATCAACAATCGCGAGTACACGGGGCAGATCACAGTGAAGGACGGCGAGTCCAGTGTGATCACCGGCCTCATCGACATGAACGACTCGCGCAGCCTCAACGGCTATCCGTTCCTGGGACGGGTTCCGGGACTCAAGCTACGGCACCTCGGTGCATAACAAGAACGTCTCTGAAGACGAATTGCTGGTCGTAATTACCCCGCACATCCTCCGTCTGGCTGACCAGACGCCCTTCGCCATGGAATTGCCTCCATCGCACTGACATCTGTTGTTCACAATTCGAATATCGTATGCAACGGAAGTGATGAGGCAGATCCGGCCCCGATCGTTTATCATTGGGAGATCCTGAAATGCTGATGTGAGGTTTGCTTCGCTCGCAACGAATTTGATCACCGCCCTGGTACGGCGATCGGTGGTGCTGTCCCTCCTGGTACTGGCACCCGCAGCCTTCGCGTGCGATCAAATACCCGCCGGACAGGCCCTTTGGGTCAGGCTCACTTCTCCTCTTTCCACGTATAGCTCCAAGCCCGGCGACATGGTCACAGGTGTCTTGACCGAAGCCATACAGTGCGACGGTGAAACCGATTTTCCGGTGGGCACGCATGTGACCGGCACGGTGCGTTCGGTGCGCAAGGTAGGATGGGGCATTCGCCACGAAACCGCAGCGCTCAGTATCGAATTCAATCAGCTGCATCCGGACGACGGGCCGCCGGTGGAATTTCTCGCATCGCTCACCGAAGTTGAGAATGCGCGCGAGCAAGTCACGTCGAAGGGAATGATCCAGGGCATCCGCAGCAGTGACACGGCGGAGGGCCGTATCAACAGCCGGCTGCGCCACTTGCCCACCTGGAATCCGTACTCCGACCTGGGACTGATCGTTTACAAAGCGACCTTCCCCATTTTTCCGGAGCCCGAAATCTATTTGCCGGAAGGTACCGACTTGCGCTTGAAGCTGGATAAGGCGATGCTCGCACCGGCAGCGGTCGCGCAGCCGCCGATCGACACCGAAGCCTTCGCCGCCGACGACTTCGAGTGGCAGGAATTTTCGCGCAGCATCCCGACGCGTTCCACCACAACCACGATGGTTCCCGCCGACCTGATTAACCTGGCATTTGTCGGATCGCGCGAGGAAGTTGTGGCCGCCTTCCACGCCGCCGGCTGGGTAAACAGCGACACTTTCGGCCGTCACGCTTTCCTGCAAAACTTCTACGCCGTCCTCAACAACAGCGGCTACCCGCAGATGCCGATGCGCCCGTTCCTGCTGAATGGCGAGCCTGCCGACATGAATTGGCAGAAGAGCTTGAACAGCTATGCGCGTCGCGACCATCTGCGCATGTGGGAGTGGACCGATTCCACCAGTTCGAAGACAGTCTGGCTGAGCTCGTCGACGCACGATACCGGCGCGGCGCTCTCGCTCCGGCATCACCAGTTCGTACATCACATCTCGCCCAACATCGACGAAGAACGCAGCAAGGTGATTCGCGACCTTACGGCTGCCGGGTGCGTGCGGTCGGTACACATCATCCAGCGGCGGGGCGTGCCCAACTTCACCGAAAGCTACAACGGAGATCCGGTAAGAACGGATGGCTCATTCGCGGTGATCGAACTGAAGAACTGCGAGAGTGCAACGCCGGAGCTGGCCGAAGTCAACTCTCCCACTCCGTATAAGCCCGGCAACAAGGTCTTCCGCTACTTCCGTCGGCAGATTCTGACCTTCCGCAGCGATATCTGGCGAGCCAACATTATTTACGCAATGTACGATGTGGGCCACATGAGCCTGACCGCCCTCAAGCATCACAACTCCATGGAAGCCTACCAGCACGAGCGGGCACGACAGGCTGCAGCCGACGAAAAGGCCGCCGCGAGTGATCCACTCGAGACAGCCGGAAGTTCGACACTTTTGGGCTCTCAGTAGTCGCCGGAACAGCTAAATCGTTCGAATCCCGTCCGGGCACAACCTTATCCTTGCTCACGAGCAATCATGTGCGTGCGATTGCACATCGACCCTCGTACACCGACGTGGCATTCTCACATAAACCTGGAACGGCAGGAGGCGTGTGGGCTGCAGTAGTCCTGTCGGTTCTGGGAAGTGCGATGACGCATGCACGACGAGGGCCGCCGGCGTTACCCCCTAAGGCGGCCCCCGTGCTCTTTTGACCAGGCCTGTCGACCCTCCCAAGCGTACGCTTGAAGTGCACCGGACTCACGAAGTTTCGTGCTTCCTATAGCTTCCAATGGCATAATCGAGTCGCAAACTTGCGACAATCGAACTCACTGGCCGCAAACGCCTTCGGGCGTTTTGGGAGATTCGTATGGGAACGTTTTCCCGAAGCCTGGACCTTCTTGGGCAAAGCTTCGCCATCCTGAAGTCCGACAAAGAACTGATGTGGCTGCCGGTCCTGTCCTTCATCTTCTGCATGCTGGCGACTATCACGATCTGCGGGATCGGACTGCTGCTGGTCCTGCCTCCGGGCCCCTTCCCGCAGGACCCGGCTCAACAGCAAATTTTCGCCAAGCACATGGCGCCCTTTATGTTCCTGTTCTATTTCGTCACCTACGGCTTGACCGTGTACTTCAATGTGGCGCTGGTCAGTATCGCTTCCAATCGCATGGACGGCGGCAACGCTACCCTGAACGACGGCCTGCAAGCCGCATGGCAACGCAGATGGAGCATCGTGCAATGGGCGCTGCTAGCTGCCACCCTCGGCACCATCCTGCAGATTCTGGAGCGCAGGTTCCAGACGCTGGGACGCATTCTGCTGCGCGGCGTCGGACTGGCGTTTGCGCTGGCCAGCTTTTTCGTGGCGCCGGTGCTGGCCGCCGAAGACATCGGTCCGGTTCAGGCGCTCAGCAAATCCGCGCAACTCTTCCGCCGAACCTGGGGCACGCAAGTGGTCGGCGGCTTCAGCTTCGAGCTGGTCTTCCTCGCCTTCGCGCTGCTTGGTGCGCTGCCGCCGGCGATGGGCGTTCACCGTTTCGGACAGACAGGGCTGTTCGTCGGCCTGGCTATCGCGGTCGTCTATTGGGTGCTGCTGGCGATCGCCGGCTCAGCCACGCGCGGAATCTTCGTCGCGGCGCTCTACCGTTACGCCACCGACGGGAAAGTCCCGCCGGGATTCAGTCGCGGTGACCTAGCCGATGCCTGGCAGCCACCCGGCGGACGTCTCCAGTACTGATAATTAGCGCGAAACTTGATCGGCGGGTGAGAATTTGCTCGGCTCGCGAGAACTTGATCAGCTCGGCGAGAATTTGCTCGGGTAGTGCGGACCTTCAGGTCCGCGTCAGGGAGGTCACTGACAGTGCTCTCAACCAACGCACTAACTCTCGTCGTCAATCGCGATGGCGACACCGCCGTCGTGCATTGCGCCGGCAGGCTGGTGTCAGGCGTCAGCGACACCCTCAACACGCGGGTCAAAGAGCTGATCCCCGAATGCAAGCGCATCGTGCTCGACCTGCGAGACTGCACCCATATGGACAGCTCCGGCCTGGGAACGGTGGTGCGCCTCTACGTCTCTGCCAAGTCGGCAAACTGCGCCCTGGAACTCGCCAACATAGGCAAGCCCATCCGCTATCTGCTAGGCGTTACGCATCTGATCTCGGTGCTGGCGGTGGTGGGCGAAAACAATATTCGATTCTGAAGAGCTTGACCTTTCACTTTGATGCGCCAGTTTGTTGAATAGCGGGAGTTTCGTATACGCGATGAGGCGAACGTTAAGGAGCTGAATGCCTATCAAGGCCTATTACAATGCGACTCTACAAAGCTTTGTTAATGATGACATCGATCGCATTCTCGGTGTGCTTACAGCGCAGCATCATCACGCTCTCGAGGAATCACAAAGTTGGGCTTGGCTGCGACAAATCCAAATTTTGAAGGCTGTTCTTTCTGGCGGACCGAACGGCCGAATCTTTTTAGAGTTCTACATCCCCCGGATGGGCAAACGCGCAGACGCACTTTTGATAGCTAACAACATCGTCTTTGTAATCGAGTTCAAGGTGGGAGCTGATGAACACTTAGCGGGCGCTTTTGATCAAGTGGAGGACTATGCCCTTGACCTTAAGAACTTCCACGAAGGAAGCCACAGGGTTCCGATAGTGCCGGTGCTGGTTTCCACCGATGCTCCTTATCGTCCGAATCCGCCGCTTAGCTTTGCCGAGGATCTCGTCGCGTTACCGCTTGGCACAAGCGCCTCTGACTTTCGATCTCTCATCAATGACATTTGCGCTTCGCAGGCTTTTCCAACACTCGATATCGACGAGTGGATGGCCAAGGGCTACAAGCCAACGCCGACGATCGTTGAGGCCGCGGAGGTTCTCTACCGCACTCACAATGTGACTGATATTTCCCGCTCGGATGCAGGCGCCAAAAACCTACTGGATACAAGCAAGTGCGTCAGCGGCGTCATTGATCGTGCTCGTCTACGCCAGCAAAAAGCCATTTGCTTTGTCACTGGCGTTCCAGGCTCGGGCAAAACTCTAGCTGGTCTAAACATTGCTACTAGGCGTTCCGAGGAACATCATGATGAGCATGCCGTTTTCTTATCTGGTAATGGACCACTCGTTGAAGTGCTCCGGGAGGCTCTTGCCCGCGATAAGGTACAGCGCGAGAGCGTTTCGAAAAAAGACGCTGATCGAGCAGTGAGTAGCTTCATTCAAAATATCCATCATTTCCGAGATGAGTATGCTGGCAACGACAGCGTTCCGATCGAAAAGGTCGTCGTGTTTGACGAAGCGCAAAGGGCCTGGACCCGCAAACAGGCAGCGAGTTTTATGCAGCGCAAAAGGGGCCAGGTCGACTTCGATATGTCGGAACCAGAATTCCTTATCCGTGTAATGAACCGACACGAAGATTGGTGTACTGTCGTGTGTCTGGTTGGCGGAGGTCAAGAGATTAACACCGGCGAGGCTGGAATATCCGAGTGGATCACGGCACTGGAGACTTCCTTCCCCGACTGGGAGGTCAACGTTTCGCCGCGGATCGCTCTACCGGAATATGGTTCTGAAAAGCAGGTGGAGAAATTTTTGAGGTCGCCTCGGGTCCGGCCAGAAGATAACCTACACTTGGAAGTTTCCATGCGCTCATTCCGAGCCGAAAGGCTATCCGATTTTGTCGGGCAAGTCATCGCGAATGATTTGGATCGGGCGCGAGATACCTACGGACGCATACAGTCTACGTACCCTATTGTTTTGACTCGCAACGTGCGAGCCGCCAAGTCTTGGTTACACAGCCAAGCACGAGGAACAGAGCGTTTTGGTTTGGTTGCGTCCTCAGGAGCGGTTCGGCTGCGCCCAGAAGGGATTTACATCAAAGCAGCTATCGAGCCGGCAATTTGGTTTTTGAATCCCAGCAGCGATGTTCGATCTTCATACTACCTAGAGGACGTGGCGAGTGAGTTTCTAGTTCAAGGTCTAGAACTGGATTGGGTTGGCGTCTGTTGGGATGGAGATTTTCACCACAACGATGGACAGTGGGTTTGTCAGTCCTTCAAGGGCACGAAGTGGCAATCCATCAATGACTCCTCAAGGCAGTTATATCTTAAAAATGCATATCGGGTGGCCTTAACGCGTGCGCGTCAAGGGATGATTCTTTTTGTTCCGAAGGGTGACGAATTAGACCACACCCGGCCTCCGGCTTTTTACGACGGAACATTCGAATACCTCCGCGCTTGCGGAATTCCCGTGATTGAGTGAACGCCAGCGACGGCGCAACTCAATTAGCTACGCTGATTTGATCGTCGTAGAAGCAGCATGCGAGCTCCTTAGATCGGCGACGCGTCGCACTCAACTTCAAATTTGATCCAAATCACTTTTGCTCTCTACCGCGACAACTTAAACACGTACAGCCGCCCAATCGGGGGCGAGAACTGGTCTGCCGAGCCGAAGTAGACTGCCCCATTCACCACCGCCGGCGACGACGAGACAATCTGCTCGTTGTTGGTGCGCAGCTGGGTCAGCGGCAGGCAGATGGAATCGCCGCAGCCGTTGGCGTCGAAGACCTCGACCATGCCGTTGTTCTCACCGACGTAGACCACGCCGTTCGCCACCGCCGGACTCGAGATAAGCGCGGCCTGCGCGCCAATCGCTTCGCCGCGCCACAGGAAGTTGCATGTCGGTGCGTGGCATCCGTTGGCGTCGAAGACGTACATCAGGTCGTCACCCGATCCGATGTAGACCCGTCCGTTGGCTACTGCGGGCGACGACGTGACGAAGTCGCCGGCAGGCGCGGACCACAGCGGCTGGCAGGTTGGAGCTCCGCAGCCGCTCGCGTTGAACACATACAGCTTCGAGTCGTTCGAGTTCGGTTCCGAGAATGACGCGATGTAGACCTGCCCGTTGCTGACCGCTGGGCTTGAGCCGAAGATGCTGCCGCCCGCCTGCGCCGTCCACACCGGTTTGCAGAAGACGCCGTGGCATCCAGCGGCGCTGAAGGCATAGAGCTTGCCGTCCTGCGATCCGATATACACCAGGCCGTTGGCCACCGCCGGCGAGGAATCGATCTCGCCACCCGTGTTGCCCGTCCATAGGGGAGCGCACGTGCTGCGGCCGCATCCGGCGGCGGCGAAGGCATATAGTTTGTGGTCTTCGGAGCCGACATATACCACATTGCCAGACACCACCGGGCTGGAGAAAACCGCGCCTGCGGTGTTAGCTGTCCACAGCGGCGGGCAAGTATTGTGCCCGCAACCGGCGGCTGCGAAGACGTACAGCTTGTGGTCCTCCGATCCGACGTACACCATGCCATTCGCTACCGCCGGCGACGATGCCGACGAGAACTGGCTGCTCATCGTGCCGATCCACAGCGGGTTGCACGAGGACAGTCCGCAGCCGTTAGCATTGAACGTGTACAGATTGCCGTCGAGCGACGTTAGATAGACCACGCCATTCATGATTGCGGGCGAGGAAAAATCCACCAGGTCGCCCAGCAGACCCACCCACGATAGCGTCAGGAACTTCGCGTTGTCTGCATTGATCGTCCGCTCCAGAGGATTGGAAGCGAGACGCGTCGGCTGGTTCTTGAACATCGGCCAGTTGATGAGGATGCTGCTGTCAAAATCGGCGGAGCGGGCACTTGGCGTCTGCGGGCTCTGCAGTGGAAGTCCATTTGCGACTGCGGTCGCGACAGAGGCGTTTGCCGGCGCATCGTCCGAAGCGCCTGCCGGCAACAGCGTGCCCGCCCGTGAGAATTGCGTGAAAGAAACAATCAGCAAGAACAGTGTGAAGCAAAGGGCCCGCTGCCTGAGAGTCATAAGGCCTCCTGCTCACAAAGCTACAGCAGCTTCTGGCAAGAGACGTTTCGACGGAGCAATAGAGTTGTCAAAAGTTTGTGACAGATGGAAGCCGCGGTATCAGCCCGGTCGGGATCCATCCAGAGCCGGCTGGGCGACCTTTACGCAGCCCGAGGGGACCGACACCTCGCTGACGCCGACGCCGCCGAGACTCCCTGTCAACACCGCGGCAGGCCCGGGGGGCATCGCAGCCAGCCAAAGTCAGGTGACTACAGTGGTCGTGACCGAGGAGTGCGATTGAAAATGAGAGGCGCTGGGCCGTGGCGGGAGCTCGGCGCCTCTGATGAATTCTGGCGTCCAGAAGACGACGCCTATCGCAATGGCGCGTTCCTGTCGCGCAACCGTTTTAGATACCGATGGCTGAATGGCAGGCGAACCATTGGCTATGCGTAGTCGATGGGATTCGCTTCGAGCCAGTGTTCGTCCTGCGCGCGGTGCACTTCATGCATGGCGGAATGAGCGAGACTGAATGTAAGTTTCCGTGTCTTCCAGGAAAAGCCGGCACAGAAGCCCAAGGCGCCGCCCAATGCCCCCAGAACGACTGCACTCTTGCCGCGAGAGTGGCGTCTGATCAGGATAGCGGGCAACATTCCGAGGCAGGCGCCGACAGCAGCCAGCTTCAATGATTCTTCCGCCGAGCTGGTGATCAGAGTGGATGCACGTTGTGGATCGAAGGTCTGATGACCGGTGCGAACACCTGAAATTCCGGCACTCATCAGCTTTCGCCCGTAGGCAAGTCTCGTTGTCGTTGATTGAGTCGAACTCATAAGTCGTACCTCTCAAAACGAACCAGGTGGGTCCGACAAACACCGCGTCCCGCGCAAGGCTGCGGGCAAGCAATCCCACAACTACAGCTTGGCAGGCGTGGCCGGTTTGTGCGGTGACGCGGGACACGGTGCGCCGTGATACGGGAATCAGTCGGGGGTCGCAAGCACACACCGCCGAATCCGCATTTTCAGAGGCTCCGGTTCAGCCAAACCTGCCAGCATGAGTGGCGCAAATTGGCGCAGCACGCATCCATGTGAGCCACCTCACATTCGAGCAAGACCGCGCTCACTGACTATCTCGTCCACGAGGGTCAAAATGCAGAACTAACCAGCCGAGCAGGTTCACTCGGCGGCTCCAAGTCGCCATTTCGTGTCATTCATGTTTTCGATTTTCAGGTAGCGCAACAATTTTGGATCAACGCTCCCGAACTGTTTTTACCTGCTCAAAGCAAAGCTGGCCGCGAAGCGGAGATTGTGCCTTTATGGTTGTTGGCGCGCATTTTCTCGCGATCGTCTTCTATGGGCAAACGTCTGTGCCTCTCCTCTGCCTTCTGATCCAAGTTCTTGGACTCACGTGTTTCGTCTACATTTTGGCAAAACGGTTGACCCCGCTGCTGCAGGCCCAGCGCGACTTTCGGGGGGACCGGCTGTGGCTGCGCCTTGAGAAAATCCTGAAGTTCTGGCTGGCACAGTGGAAGCAACCGCGGTTCCCCTTCGCCGGAATTCTTCACATCGCGATTTTCACCGGCTTTCTAATCCTGATGTACCGGTCAGCGTCACTGGTGATGATGGGGTTCACCGGAGACTTCTCATTACCGGAGTTCGCCGGTGCCGGCAGCGGACTTTACAACCTGGTTAAAGATTACGCCGCCACAGTGGTCTTCCTTTCCGCGCTGGTTGCTGCGATCCGACGAATTGTATTCAAGCCATCGCGCTACGCCGTACCTCGGCAATACGGCCGAGACCACACCTGGGAAGCAATTGCTGTTCTCGGGCTGATCGGCGGGTTGATGATCTCCGAGAGCGTTTTCGAGGCCAGCGGCATGATCCTGGCAGAGAGGACGGGGAACGTCCTTCCACAGCCTCCTCTATTTTCGTTGGTCTGGGCGGCAGAGAAGTTTTTGCGCGCTGCTCCATCCGCACTGCTGTCACAGGTTCACACCTACTCGTTTCTGCTTCACGATGTCACGTTCTTCACCTTTCTTTGCTTCTTGCCTCTGGGAAAGCACTTTCACGTCATCACCTCTCTGTTCAACGTCGGTTTCGCCAAGCTGGACCGTGGCAGCGTAAAGCCGGTGCGCTGGGGAATCGGTGACGAGCAATTGGACCGGGTGAAATCGTTCGGGGTAAAGCGCTTCGAGGACTTTACCTGGAAGCATGTGCTGGACTTCTATTCCTGCGCCGACTGTGGCCGGTGCTCCGACAACTGTCCGGCGCATGCGGTCGGGCGGCCTCTCTCACCAAGGTTTCTCACCATCAAGGCGCGCGATTACAGCTTCCAGCACCATCCCGTGTTCGGCAGCTCAGGCAACAGCCAGGCGCTGATCGGCGGTATTTACTCCGAGGACGAAATCTGGTCGTGCACCACCTGCGGCGCTTGCGAGGAAGAGTGTCCGCTGCTGATCGAGTACATCGACAAGATTGTTGACCTGCGGCGAGGGATGGTGGATGACGGCAATGTGCCGAAGTCGATCCAGAAAGCGCTGAAGGCGCTGGAGAGCCGCGGCAACCCGTACGGCAAGCTGGAGAAGAAGAAAGCTGACTGGGCGAAAGATAAGAATTTCGCAGAGATCTGCGAGGTCAGGATCGCCAACGGCAACGGCTCGGCCGAGACACTGTACTTCGTCGACAGCATCACGTCCTATGACGACCGCATGCAGGCCATTGGCCGCGCGACGGCGCGCATCCTGACCGATGCCGGAGAGAATTTCGCCATCCTCGGCGCAGCCGAAAAAGACAGCGGCCACGATGTCCGGCGCTTCGGGGAAGAGATGCTTTTTCAGTCGCTGCGGGAGCACAACACCGACGCCATTCGGGACGCAGGCGTAAGCCGCATTGTTACCGCCGATCCCCATGCTTACAACGCGCTGAAACACGACTACAAAGACGTGCCGCCGGTGGAACACATCAGCCAGGTGATGGCGCGGGCCCTGCGCCAGGGCAAGCTCCGCCTCAATTCGGTGGAAGACGGCAGCAAGGTGTACGCCTATCACGATCCCTGTTACCTGGGCCGCCATAACCAGGTGTATGACGATCCGCGCGCGGTGCTCGATGCAATTCCGGGACTAAAGCGAGTAGAGATGAGCCGCTGTCGCGACCGCTCCTTCTGCTGCGGTGGAGGAGGCCTGATGTTGTTCTACGAGCCGCAGGAAGAACAGCGGATGGGAGTGAAGCGTGTGCAGATGGCAGCGGAGGCGGGTGCGAACGTAATCGTTACGGCGTGTCCGTTCTGCATGGTGAACATGGAGGACGCGATCAAAGTTGCGGGCATGGAAGACAAGATGACGGCTCTGGACTTGACGGAGGTGGTGGAGCGGCATCTGGGCTCGCAGCCACAAAGCGCACCCCGCCACGACGCAATAAGTGCGATCGGCGTTTGAAAGGCCCTGAGCAACACAGAACTAGTTTGATCGGGAGGGTGATGTGGAGATTCTAGTTTGCGCCAGAAGGGTGCCGGACACCTCAGAGAATGAGATTCAGCTTAACCGGGCAGGCAATGATATTGAGCGCGATGACCTGGTCTATTCGATCAACGAGCCGGACAACTATGCCGTCGAGGAGGCCTTGCAGATCGTTGCCAGCACCGGTGGCAAAGTGACCGTCGCGACTGTCGGAAGCGATGAAGAAGAGGAGATTCTGCGCCGCGAAATGGCCATGGGCGCCCACCAGGGCGTGCTGCTTTCCGACGACGCCTTCACCGATTCCGATGCCAGGGGGGTCGCGACAGTTCTGAAGGCATACGCGCAGAAAGGGAAGTTCGACCTGATTCTTACCGGGGTACAGGCTGAAGACGGCGGCGCGCAGGTGGGCGGAATGCTGGCCGCAATGCTCCACTATCCGTTTGCCTCGCTGGTGACCTCCATCGACGTCCTTGAGAGCAACAAGCTGAAGGTGGGCCGCGAGATCGAAGGCGGAGGACGGGAAATGAATGAGATTGACCTTCCCTGCGTGCTTTCGATTCAGACAGGGATTAACGAGCCGCGTTACGTCGGCATGCGCGGGATTCGTCAGGTGGCTTCGCTGGAAATTCCAACCTATGGCCTAGCGGACCTAGGCATCGATCCCGCAACGGTCGGCGGACTTGCGGCCAAGGTGAAACGGCAAGACTACTTCGTCCCCGCCCTCGGCAAAGGTGCAGAGATTCTCGACGGCAGTAGCGACGAAACTGCTGACAAGTTGATTGAACTGATGAAAGCCAAAGGGGGCCTGCAATGACCGCGCGCATCTTTGCTTATATCGCTCATACGGATGGCGTGCCGGACGACTACGCCGCCGAACTGCTGGCCGCCGCAAAAAAACTCGATCCCGATGCGTCGCCGGTTGCGCTCGTCACCGGCGCGGGAGCGGAGCTTGATACCGCTTGTGACCATCTGCGGTCAAGCTATGCGGAGATCTGGAAGGTCGGGAGCGAAAGCCTGGCCTATCCGAATGCCGAACTCGTTCGGCAGGCGCTGGTGAAAGTGCTTCCTCCGGGAAGCCTCGTACTGATTGCGCACAATCACTTAGGCATCGATCTGGCGCCGGGGCTTTCGATCCAGTTGAACGCGGCATTTGTTTCCGATGTGGTCGATATCGACGGAGTCGAATGTGACAGCCTCAAACTCGTTCGCCAGGAGTTCGGCGGACAGGTAAGCACACACGTCGCGTGCGACATCTCGTCCGGCGCGGTGCTGACTATGCGTCCGGGCGCCTTCCAGCCGCTGGAAGACGTTACTGCCAACGGCAACGTCATCGACAAGTCAGCCCAGGTGGGCACATTAACTGCAAAGCGGCGTTACCTGACCACGGTGGTTGCTGAGGCCGGCGATGTGGACATCACCAAGGAACCGGTGCTGGTTTCAATCGGACGAGGCATTCAGGAGCAGGACAATGTCGCTATCGCGCAGGAACTTGCCGATGCGATGGGTGCGTGTCCTGAGCTGTTCGCGTCCGGTCGTCGATGCCAAGTGGCTGCCGAAGTCGCGTCAGGTTGGTTCCTCCGGACAGACCGTGCGGCCCAAGGTTTACCTGGCCTGCGGCATGAGCGGATCGTTCCAGCACCTGGCCGGACTGAAGGGCAGTCCATACATCGTTGCCATCAACAAGAATCCCAAAGCTCCTATTTTCCAGGTCGCCGATGTCGGCATCGTCGCCGACATTCTGGAGTTCCTGCCGGAATTGACCGAAAAAGTCCGCGCCGCCAGAGGCGTCGCCGCCACCCGCTAAAGATGAGGTCCTCACGATGATCACCAAGAAGACACTGAATCTGAGTTTGAAATCGCTGCGGGACTTCGCCAAGAAGCGGTTGCCCGACGAAGAGCTGATTGCGCTGGATGAGCGCGACGAATGTCCGCTCGAAATTGTTCGCCACATGAGCGACCCCAACAAGCTGGGTATTCAGCTGCTGTTCATTCCGGAAGAGTACGGCGGCATGGGTGGAAGCACCATGGACGTCTATCTGATCTGCGAACAGATGGCGCGCATCGATCTGGGGGTCGCCACATCGCTTTTCGCCACCTTCCTGGGAAGCGACCCCATCACGTTCGGCGCTACTCCTGAACAGAAGAAGTACTGGTTGGGAAAGATTGCCGACGAGGGCGTCCTTTTTGCGTATGGCGCGACCGAACCAGACGCAGGCAGCGACCTGGGCTCGCTGAAGACCACCGCAGACCGCGTCGAGAAGGATGGCAAGATCGTCGGCTACAAAATCAACGGCAGCAAGCAGTGGATCAGCAATGGCGGAATTGCCGACTATTGCACCATCCTGGCCAACACTTCTGCGGGGCCAAGCTGGTTCATCGTAGACGCCGGGGCGAAGGGTTTTACTCATGACAAGCCAGAGGACAAGCACGGCATTCGCCTAAGTAACACCTCTGCACTGGCTCTCAACGATGTTTATGTCGACGTCGATCGCCTGGTCGGCGGCGTAGAAGGCCAGGGCTTGATTCAGGCGCAGATGGTCTTCGGCTACACGCGGGTGATGGTAGCGGCTTTTGGGCTGGGCGCAGGTTGGTCGGCACTGGATCGTGCCATTCCTTATTCCACCAAGCGCATCCAGGGTGGTGCGCCGCTCTCGGAGAAGCAGGGCTACACCCACAAACTGATCGTGCCTCATGTAGTGCGGTTGGAGGCTGGCCGCGCCTTCATCGAAGAGACCGCCCAACGCATCGACGCCGGCAACGAGGGCGGCCTGAACACCGAAGGCGCGATCGCGAAATACCTGTCCACCGAGGCCGGCGACGAAGCTGCCGACGCAAGCATTCAAGCGCTCGGCGGTTACGGTTACACCCATGAGTACATGGTGGAAAAAATCAGCCGCGACGTTCGCATTACCCGGATCTACGAAGGCACCTCCGAAATTATGGAGATGACCATCAGCCGTGACCGCTGGCAATTGCACCTGAAGACCCGTGGCCAGCACTATCACGATCGCGCGCGTGAGGCGGAGTCGTTGCACGCGGCGCATCCCAATGTCGGCGCCGATGTAGCTGCCTTAGCCTTGCACGCGCTGGCCGAAGTGATGGAGAAGGCACGCGTAAATCGCCTCACTCGCTTCCAGCACGTCCTGTTGCGCATGGGCGAGTGGATCGCGTATGCGGAATCCGCGGCCACGCTGGCCCGCCGTGCCGCGCTGGCCGCCGAAGGCCGCCTGCATGAAAAAGCCAATGACCGCTTCGACGCGACGGCGTTGGCGGCCATCAGTCGCATCTTCGCCCGTGAAGCGGCGATGAAAGTGGCGCGGGACGGCTTGGGCATCATCACTGGCGCGGGCGGGATTAGCGATTCCGAGATGCCTGCATTCGAGGCGGCAGTGCATCTGTCTGCGATTCACTGTGCGCAGGCGGGCCTGATCGCTGACATGAATTACGTTGCCGACGTGCTGTACGGACGCGCGTCGAAAATCACAGCCCAGGAACTTAAGGAAGCAGTTCTCTCCCGTTAAACCGTGGCTGGGCGCCTGCTGGCCTGCCTGAAGGCGCCTGCCACTCGAAGAGGCCACACCATGGAAAATACCGCCAGTCGCGCAATCGCAATTGTGGGGGTTGGAGCCATCCTGCCCGATGCACCGAATGTTCCGGCATTCTGGAAGAACGTGAAGACCGGCCGCTACAGCATCACGGATGTTCCAGCAGAACGATGGAATCCTGCGTCCTATTTCGACGCGGACCCGAGCGCGCCAGACAAGACCTATTCCAAGATCGGCGGCTGGGTGCGTGAATACACATGGGATCCGATGAAGTGGCGCCTGCCGATTCCACCTCGTGTGGCTGAAGGAATGGATATCGCCCAGAAATGGGCGGTGGCCTGCACGCGCGAAGCGCTTGAAGACTACGGATATCCTAAGCGTCCGCTGGAGCTGGATCGCACCGCGGTGATTCTCGGCAACGCCATGGCCGGAGAGAAACACTACCTGTCATCGGTGCGTGTGTTTTTCCCGGAATATGCCCACGAACTGGAGGCGACCGCCGGCTTTGCTCAACTTCCGCCGGCATTGCGGCGCGAGATCACGGAGCAGTTCCACGAGCGTGTCGGAAAGCGTTATGACGCCATTACGGAAGACACCATGCCGGGCGAGTTGGCCAATTGCATGGCCGGACGCATTGCGAATCTCTATAACTTCCATGGGCCGAACTATGTGTGCGACGCCGCGTGTGCCTCGGCGATGGCCGCCGTCAGCTCGGCGGTAGAAGGTCTGCTGGCGAACGACTTCGATGTTGCTGTTACCGGCGGCATCGATCGCAACATGGGCGCTCCGACCTTCGTGAAGTTCTGCAAGATCGGCGCATTGTCCGCGACGGGAACGCGTCCCTACGCAGAGGGCGCGGATGGCTTTGTGATGGGGGAGGGTGCGGCGATCTTCCTGATCAAACGTCTGGCCGATGCCGAACGCGATCAGGACAAAATCTATGCCGTGCTGCGCGGCATTGGAGCCGCCAGCGATGGCAAGGGTAAAGGCATCACGGCGCCGAATCCCATCGGCCAGAAGTTCTGCATCGAGCGCGCCTGGAAGAATGCCGGGATCACGCCTTCGGTCGGCACGCTGATCGAAGGTCACGGCACCTCTACCCGCGTGGGCGATGTGGTGGAAGCGCAGAGCATGGCCGAAGTGCTCAGCCAGACCGAGCTGCCGGCGCACAGCGTGGCGCTGGGCTCGGTGAAGTCGAACATCGGACATCTGAAGGGTGCGGCGGGCGCGGCTGGGATGTTGAAAGCCGTCCTGTCGCTCCATCACAAGATGGCTGCTGCCCAGCTTGCACTGCGAACACCCCAGCCCGGACATCGACTTCGCGCATTCGCCTCTGTATGTGAACACCGAGTTGAAGCCGTGGGAGATTCCGGCCGATGCCGTGCGCCGCGTGGGCGTCAGTGCGTTTGGTTTTGGCGGAACGAACTTCCACGTGGTGATGGAAGAGCACATTCCCGGCAGGCTCAACGGCAATGGCAAGAAGTCGATTGCCGTTCCAGTCACACTCCCCGTGACCCGGCCGGTTACGATGCAGGCTGCGCCGCCAGTCGTCCCTTCGGGGGCTTCGCGCTAAGACGCCTTTGCGCGGAGCGATGGTGATTGGGGCCGCGAGCGAGCCGGAGTTGCTTGAGCGTCTGCGCGAAGTACACAAAGCAGCACAACAGGGGCAGGCGCCCGCCGCCGCTGCACCTGACCGGGCGGATCTGCGTGCTCCGGAGCGTCTCGCGATCGACTATGCCGACGCTGCTGGAACTGGCGACTAAATGCGCCATGGCGCTGAAGGCCTTTGCCGCCAACCAAGCCACGTTCTGGAAAGCATTACGAGCGCAAGGTATCTTCCGCGGACACGGTTTGGCTCCCAAAGTCGCGTTCCTTTACACCGGCCAAGGGTCGCAGTACGTAAACATGCTGCGCGGTATTCGGCGCGCCGAACCGGTCGTCGCCGAGACTTTTACCGACGCCGATCGCGTGATGACACCGCTGCTGGGTAAGCCGCTCAGCGAATTTGTTTTCGTTGACAAGGCCGACGCCAGTGCCGTGGCGGAAGCGGAAGAGAGTCTGCGCCAGACCGAGATCACGCAGCCGGCCGTGCTGACAGCGGACATTGCTATGACGCGGCTACTGGCTGCGTATGGTATTCAGCCCGACATGACCATGGGCCACAGCATGGGTGAATACGGCGCCTTGGTTGCGTCCGGCGGACTGCCGTTCGAGGACGCATTGGAGGCGGTGAGCGCACGCGGCCGCGGGATGGCGCGCGTAGCGGTGGCGGACAAGGGCAAGATGGCAGCGGTTTTCGCGCCTATTGCTGAAGTCGAACGAATTCTCAAGTCCATCGACGAATACGTGGTGATCGCCAACGTAAACAGCAACAGTCAGTCGGTGATCGGCGGCGCCAGCACGGCCGTGGAGAAGGCGACCGCAGATCTTTTTGCAGGCGGGATACAACGTGGTGGAGTTGTCGGTCAGCCACGCATTTCACACGTCCATCGTGGCGGCGGCGAGTGAGCCGCTGCGAGAGATGATGAGCCGCCTCCGCCTGCAGTCGCCGCTCATCCCTATCGTGGCCAACGTGGATGGTGAGTTCTACCCCACCGGAGCCGATGCGAGGCCGAGGATGATTGATCTTCTGGCCCAACAGGTCGCCGCGCCGGTGCAGTTCGTGAAAGGCCTTCACACTTTGTATGACGCAGGAGCACGCGTGTTCGTCGAGGTGGGTCCGAAGAAGGCGTTACAAGGTTTTGCCGAGGAGGTTCTTGGCGGCGACGCGGAAGTTTTCTCGCTGTTCACCAATCATCCCAAGCTCGACGATTTGATGGCATTCAACCAGGCGCTGTGCGGACTGTATGCGGCGGGATTGGGAACGATGGCGGACGCGCGCGAAGTGGCAGCGGAAGCGCTGGCTGTTCCTTCTGCGCAGGGGAGCGACGAGAAAGTAGTGGCACCCGTAAACCATTCTCCTGGCGTCACCACAGGAAGAAATGGTGACCGTTATACAGAACTCGGACGCATGTTTGCCGACGTACTCGATCGTGGCTGGGAGCTCTTCCACGGCCAGAAACCCGTCCCGGCGAGCGGGCCGATTGTTATCACGGGAGCAGCCATCGGGCTGCCCGGTACCGAGCATATCTTCGACGACACAAACATTGCGCGCCTGCTGAATGGCGAGCAGTTCATCGAAGCAATTCCAGCCGGTTTTCGCCGCGCGATGCTCGACAAGAACATCACTCGCCTGGTGAAGAGCGAAAAGGGTGAGCCTACGTTTGAAGTAATCAAGGATGTCGCCGACGTCATTAAGCTTGCCGGTCGCGGGCGGCTCTTCGATATGGAAGCCGAGTTTGGTATCTCCGCCGATCGTCTGGCCGCGCTGGATCGCGTGACCTGCCTGGCCATCGCCGCGGGGATCGATGCCTTGCGTGACGCGGGCATTCCGCTGGTCATGCGTTACAAGACCACGACCAAGGGCACGCAACTTCCCGAACGCTGGGGCTTGCCCGACGATTTGCGCGATGACACGGGCGTGATCATGGGCTCTGCTTTTCCGGGCTACGACTCCTTTGCCCAGATCATGGCAGGCTATTACGCCGATCACGCGCGCCGGCAGGAGCTGGCGATGCTGGAGAAGTGGAGCGTGCAGAGTGCGAACGGCCACTCCACGCTGGGACAGGAGGTGGCGCGGCGCATCGACGAGTTACGCACGTCGATTGAGCAGAATCCGTATGTGTTCGACCGCCGTTTTCTCTTCCGGACGTTGTCGATGGGGCACTCGCAGTTCGCCGAGTACATTGGTGCGCGCGGCCCCAATACCCAAATCAACTCCGCCTGTGCGACTACGACGCAGGCGGTTTCGCTGGCGGCGGACTGGATTCGCGCCGGCCGTTGCAAGCGCGTCATCGTTATCTCGGCCGACGACGTCACGTCCGACAACATGATCGAATGGTTTGGCGCCGGCTTTCTTGCCAGCGGAGCGGCAGCAACCGACGAGCTGGTCGCAGAAGCCGCCACTCCATTCGACAAGCGCCGCCACGGCCTGATCATGGGCATGGGCGCGGCTGCGCTGATAGTCGAGAGTCCGGCAGCCGCGCGCGAGCGCGGTATTCATCCCATCTGCGAAGTCCTGGGCGAGGTGACGGCGAACAGCGCCTTCCATGGTTCGCGGCTCGATGTGCAACACATCACCGGAGTCATGGAACAGCTGATCTCCGGCGTCGAAACAGCGTTATGGGATTTCGCGCCGCGAGATGGCGCCACGCACCGTCTTCGTCTCCCACGAAACTTACACTCCGGCGCGCGGCGGAAGCGCTTCCGCGGAAGTCTTTGCATTGCGGCAGACCTTCGGCGACATGGCCGATCAGATCGTCATTGCGAACACCAAAGGGCTACACCGGACACGCCATGGCCACGGGCATTGAAGATGTGCTGGCGGTGAAAGCGCTGGAGACCGGAATTGTGCCGCCGGTCCCGAATTTCAAGGAAGTCGATCCCGAGCTGGGCACGTTGAATCTGTCGAAGGGCGGACAGTACCCGGTCGAGTATGCGCTTCGACTGGGGGCTGGATTTGGCTCGCAGATCAGCATGACCCTGATGCGCTGGTCGAAGACCGACGGATGGACAACGGCCTCAGCCCAATGCACTGGGATATGCGAACCGCATCGCCGATGCCGATGCCTGGAGTGCATGGCTACGCCGGACAGCCGGATTTGCCGCTTCGGAGTTGGAGGTGGTGAAGCGCACGCTGCGTGTGCGCGATCAGGGGCCGCATGCCCGCATTGCTGCGGCCCCTGAAACCGGACGTGCCACCGCAGAAGTCGCAGCGATTTTGCAGAGGCCGGCGGCTCCAGTTACGGCAGTGATAAAGACTCCGGCGCCCGCTCTGACCGAGAGAAGTAAAGTCGGCTCAGCCCGCGCTGGCCGTTGCCGTTGCTCCGCCGCCGAAGTTTCAGCCGCCTGCGGCCGCGCCGGCTACCAGTCTTTCCGGTAGGGACGCTGTGAAGGAACGCATTCTGGCGCTGGCGGTCGAGAAGACCGGGTATCCCGCTGACATGCTCGACCTCGATCTGGACCTTGAAGCTGATCTGGGCGTGGACACTGTCAAGCAGGCGGAGATCTTCGCTTCCATCCGCGAGATGTACAACATCCCGCGCGACGAAAGCCGTAAGCTGCGCGACTATCCGACACTGGCGCACGTCATTCGCTTTGTGTTGGAGAAGCGGCCGGAGCTGTCATCGCCGGCGCGGCAACTCGGCAACAGCCAGCCGTCGGACAAGTTGTGACAGCACCTGTCACGCCGGCAGCCGGACCTGTCGTCACTGCGCCCGTTGCAACCGGTCACAGAGACGAAAGCAACATCCGTCCCAACCCCGCAGCCCCCCGACGAATCCGTCGAGGAACGCGTCCTCGCTCTGGTGGTGGAGAAGACCGGGTATCCCAAGGACATGTTGGATCTCGATCTCGACCTGGAAGCCGATCTTGGCGTTGACACCGTGAAGCAGGCGGAGCTGTTCGCCGCCATCCGAAGCATCTACAACATCCCGCGTGACGAGAATCTGAAGCTGCGCGACTATCCGACACTGGCCCATGTCATTCGCTTCGTGCAGGAAAAGCGGCCCGACCTGGCGGGCGGGAAACCTGTCGAAGCTACGGCCGCAAAGCCGGCGGAGACAACGACGCCACACCGCAGGCGATGCAGGCCGATCGCTCCCACCGACGCGGCAACGGCTGCTGTAGTGACTGCCAGCAATGCGGCAAATCTCAGACCCCGGCGCGATCAAGGAAACGGTGCTGGAAATTGTTGCCGAGAAGACCGGCTATCCGAAAGACATGCTGGACCTTGATCTGGACCTGGAAGCCGATCTCGGAATCGACACCGTGAAGCAGGCAGAGATGTTCGCCTCGGTGCGGGCAGCGTACAACATACCTCGCGATGAGAACCTCAAGCTGCGCGAATTTCCAACCCTGGCCCACGTTATTAAGTTCGCGCAAGATCGGGCCACGGGCGCCGGTACCACAGCGGTTACAGCCTCTGTGGCAGCGTCGCAGCCTCCCGTCATCACTACGCCCACGGCTACTGTCAGTGGAACGCGCCATCGATGACGCAGCAATCCAGGACAAGGTGATGGACATCGTGGCCGAAAAGACCGGCTACCCGAAGGAGATGCTGGATCTCGATCTGGATTTGGAAGCCGACCTGGGCATCGACACGGTGAAGCAGGCGGAGATGTTCGCCTCGGTACGCGCGGCTTACAACATTCCCCGCGATGAGAATATGAAGTTGCGTGACTTTCCAACCCTGGCCCACGTGATCAAGTTTGCGCAGGACCGGGCTGGCGCGCTCAAGCCCGCACCAGCAGCGACAACAAATACGATGGCTGTCGTCCCACCAGTGCAGAAAGCGCCCGCTCCGCCGCTCCTCAGCTTCGATGCCACCGACAAGGTTCCACGCCGCGTACCTATTCCAACGCTGCGGCCTCCGCTTCCGTTGTGCAAGAGCAACAGGCGTCAGGCTCTCGGACGCCAGCAGCCGCGTGCTCATCATGTCTGACAATGGCGGAGTCGCGAACTCTCTTGCGGAACAACTGGCAGCAAAAGGGTGTCGAGGTCCTATCGATCTCCGGCGCGAGCGATGCGGTCACGTTCCAGACCACACTGGACAAAATTCTCAAAGACAAGCCGGTGCAAGGCGTGTACTGGCTGCCTGCGCTGGATAACGAAGGCCTGCTTTCTGGAATGGATATTGAGCAGTGGCATGAGTCGCTGCGCGTGCGTGTGAAATCGCTTTACCTGACCATGCGCAAGCTGTATGACCAGGTCGCTGCACCGGGCACGTTCCTGGTAGCTGCGACGCGCCTTGGCGGCCAGCACGGATATGACGCAGCGGGAGCCATTGCTCCCATGGGCGGCGCGGTGGTGGGCTTCACCAAGGCCTATAAACGCGAGCGACCCGACGCGCTGGTGAAAGCCGTGGATTTCGCAGCGGACCGCAGTGCCTCGGAGATTGCCGACGCTCTGATCGAGGAAACGCTGTGGGATCCAGGTGCAGTTGAGATCGGATACAAGAACGATCTGCGCTGGACTGTCGGATTGCAGGAGCAGCCAGCTAGCGATGGACGTCCCGGGCTCACACTCAACGACAGCAGCGTATTCCTGATCACGGGCGCAGCCGGCAGCATCGTGTCAGCCATTACCGCTGATCTGGCGGCTGCCTCCGGCGGCACCTTCTATCTGCTCGATCTCGTTCCCGAGCCGGATGCAGGCAATCCCGATCTCGCACGATTCGTGAGCGACAAGGATGGCCTGAAGCGCGACCTGTTCGCGCGCATACAAGCGCGTGGCGAACGAGCTACGCCGGCGCTGGTCGAGAAGGAACTGGCGGGATTGGAGCGCGCACAGGCGGCGCTGAGCGCGATTCAGGCGGTGCAAGCTGCCGGAGGAACCGCGCATTACTTCAGCGTCAATCTGGCGGACGCCGAAGGCATTGCCAGGGTCATCGAGCAGGTACGTCAACGCAGCGGCCGCATCGACGTGTTGCTGCATGCTGCCGGACTGGAGCGCAGCCATTTCCTGCCCGACAAAGACGCAACGCGAGTTCGACCTCGTCTTCGACGTGAAGGCCGATGGATGGTTCAACCTGCTGCACTCGATCGGCGACATGCCACTGGGGGCGACGGTCGCGTTCAGTTCCGTTGCCGGACAGATTCGGCAACGGCGGACAGACGGATTACAGCGCCGCCAACGACCTGCTGTGCAAATACACCTCCAGCTTCCGGACCACGCGTCCTGAGACGCGCGGCATCGTCATCGATTGGACGGCGTGGGGCGGCATCGGCATGGCAACCCGCGGCTCCATTCCCAAGATGATGGAGTTGGCCGGCATCGACATGCTGCCACCCGAGGCGGCAATTCCTGTAATCCGGCGCGAGCTGACCGCTGGCGCGCGATCGGGCGAGATCGTGGTCGGGCAACGTCTGGGAAGCCTGCTGAATGAATGGGATGTCACCGGCGGGCTGGACACGGCGGCGCTGGCAAAATCCAGCGAGCTTGCTGGACAGCCAGGGCCCCATGGTGGGCAAGATCACCGGCCTGGGCATCTACAGCGGGTTCACCATGGAGACGACTCTCGATCCGACGGTGCAACCGTTCCTCAACGATCACAGAATCGATGGAACACCGGTGCTGCCGGGCGTTATGGGGATCGAGGCATTCGCGGGAGCCGCGCTGTGCCTGCATCCCGGTTGGCATATCGAAACCATCGAAGAAGTCAACTTTCTGGCTCCGTTCAAGTTTTACAAGGACGAGCCACGTATCGTCTTCATCCAAGCCAACATTTATCCGCAGGGCGACAAGCTGATTGCGGATTGCCGCCTGATCGGCCGGCGAAAGCTGACAGGTCAAGCTGAAGCGCAAGAGACCACGCACTTCACCGCGCGTGTGCGCCTGGCAAAACAAACGCCGGACGTGGCCGACGGGCCAAAGCCTCGTTTGTCGGCTGAGGGCATCGTGGAAGCCGCGCAGATCTACCGCATTTACTTCCACGGTCCCGCCTACCAGGTGGTGGAGAAAGCATGGTGGGATGGCGAGCACATGGTCGGCGAGTTGATGTCGAACCTGCCGGAAGAATGCAAGCCCTCCGATCCGCCAACGCTCATACGGCCCAGGCTGATCGAGTTGTGCTTCCAGACGGCGGGCTTGTGGGAGATGGCGGCACACGACCGCATGGGCTTACCACGGCAAGTGAATGGGGTTTCGTGGCTTCGTCCTCCTGATGCAGAAGGAAGTGCATTTTACGCGCTGGTTACTCCGCATCCCGATCTGGGGACCTTCGATGCAGAAGTGGTGGACGGAGAAGGCAATTGCTATCTGCGGCTGGACGGCTATAGCACGGCCGAGGTTCCCTCGAGCGTGGATAGCGCATCCGTTGAAGGCTTTGCATGACGCTCTTCTTTCGCAAACCGTTTCATAACCTCGACTGCGTACGACGAGTTGAATGGTGATGGTGATTGCTATGCAACGCAAATTCGAACGAGTTGCCATTGTTAATCGTGGCGAAGCCGCAATGCGTTTTATCCATGCGGCACGCGAGTTCAACCTGGAGCATGGCACTTCTTTGCGGACCATCGCGCTCTACACCGATCCTGACCGGAATGCGATGTTTGTTCGCCAGGCGGACGAGACGGTATCGCTGGGTCCGCCACAAATCGCCGATCCCAACACCAATCATCTGAAGAGCTGCTATGTCGACTACGCTCACCTGGAGCGTGCGTTGCGACAGGCGCGGGCGGAAGCGGTCTGGGTGGGCTGGGGCTTCGTAGCTGAGCATGCGGATTTTGCCGATCTTTGCCGCGACATGGGAATCGTCTTCATCGGCCCGGACGGCGACGTCATGCGGCGCCTTGGCGACAAAATATCCTCCAAACGACTGGCTGAAGAGGCGCAGATACCGGTGGCTGACTGGAGCGGCGGACCGGTGGAGACCCTGAGCGATGCGTGGCGGCAGGCCGAGCGCCTGGGATATCCGGTGTTCATTAAGGCCACCGCCGGCGGCGGAGGTCATGGCATTCGGCGAGTGAATTCTCCCGGCCAACTCGACAAGGCCCTCGCCAGCGCCCGCGGCGAAGCCTTCAAAGCCTTCGGCGATCCCACGGTCTTCCTGGAAAAAGTCGGTAAGCGGAGCGCGTCATGTTGAGGTCCAGATCATCGCCGATCAGCATGGCACGACTTGGGCGGCCGGCGTTCGCGATTGCACCATCCAGCGGCGCCAGCAAAAGATTCTGGAGGAGGCGCCTTCCCCGGCGCTGACTCGGGAACAGGATCAGGAGTTACGTCGGATAGCGATTCGCATCAGTCAGGCTGCCGGATATCAGAACGCGGGAACGGTTGAATTTCTCTACGAACCGCGAAGCAAGCGTTTCCTGTTCATGGAGATGAACACGCGCTTGCAGGTGGAACATCCGGTAACGGAGTGCACGACCGGCCTCGACCTGGTCAAACTGCAGATTCAGGTTGCGCAGGGCGGACGCCTGCAAGGCCATCCGCCTGTCACTGCGGGTCACGCGATTGAGGTGCGGCTGAACGCCGAGGATCCTAACAACGGATTCGCGCCATCTCCGGGATTGATGGAACGCTTTCGCTTGCTGGCTGGGCCAGGCGTCCGAATCGATACGGGAGTGGAAGAGGGCGACACGATTCCCGCCGACTTCGATTCGATGATCGCCAAAATCATTGCTTTCGGACACGACCGGAAAGAAGCACTCGCCAGACTGCAACGGGTGCTGCATGAAAGCGTCATTGTCATCAAGGGAGGCGGCAGCAATCGCGCGTTCTTACTCGACCTGTTACGCCGGAAGGAAGTACAGCGCAGCAAGGTCGATATTGGCTGGATGGATCGCCTTACCGCCAAGGGCAAGCACATTTCTCGCCGCCATCTTGACGTCGCTCTTATACAGGCGGCCATTGAGGCCTACGAGGTGGAGCTTCGCGTCGAGCAGTCTCTGTTCTACGCTTCAGCGCTGCGCGGACGGCCGCAGGTTCGCGATGAGATAGGCCGCGCAGTCGAATTGCGCTGTTTTCAAAATACCTACTCCATGAAAGTCCACCGCATGGGCCTGCAGCAGTATCGGATTGAAGTGGACGGTTCCCGCATCGATGCCGCGTGGAACCGATTGGCCCGTTCGAGCGCTGGCTCACAGTTTTCGGGCAACGGTTCCACGTGGTTGCGGTCGAGCATGGTGCGAGCTTCCGGATAGAAGTAGACGGTGTTTCGCATCGCATCGAGCGCGACGATGGTGGAGTGGTGCGGGCGCCGTCGCCGGCAGTGGTGGTCTCCATCGCGGTGAAGCCGGGCGACATTGTCTCAGCGGGAGATCGGCTGGCCGTGGTCGAAGCCATGAAGATGGAGACGCAGGTGGTCGCCCCATTTTCAGGGAAGGTTCGCCAGGTAATGGCGATACCGAATGTCCAGGTGTCGACCGGGGATCCACTCTTGCAGATCGAACCATGTGTTGTTCATCGTGAAAACGCGAGTGCATCGGCCGAGCGAGTGACCTTCGACGCCCCACCCGTCCCGCCGGAAGCACAGGCCGCGTGCTCCCCGTCGGCGGCAGAGTCTCGACGACCTGCGACAACTAACGCTGGGATTCGATGTGACGCCGGAGCAGGCGTCCCGTCTGGTCGCAGAGTTGAAGCAGGGGCAGGGAACAGAAGCCGACGCCGACGAGATGCGTCGGAACGAAGATGCCATTCTGAATATTTTCGTGGATCTTTGGTCGCTGTTCCGCAAGAAAGCCGATGGCGGCGCATCAGGCAGGCGGCGAAGCGCCAAGCACGGAAGCCTACCTTTTCTCTTACCTGCGCGTGCTCGACAGCGGAGGCGAGGACCTACCTCCGGACTTCGTGCAGGCGCTGCAGAGGGCGGTGGCTCACTACGGAATCACGAGGCTCGACCGTTCGCCTGAACTGGAAGAGTGTTTGCTATGGATCTACAAATCACACCAGAAGGTAGAGCAGCAAATTGCTCCCATTCTCGCGCTTCTGCAACGCCGGCTTGCCCAGTTGAACGGGAACCTCAGCTGGGCTGATGAGTCGTTTCATACGCTGCTGGATCGCATGATCTCGATCACCCGTGAGCTGTTCCCCGGCGTCAACGATTTGGCCCGCGAGCTACGCTATCGTTGCTTCGAACAACCATTTTTCGAGGACGCTCGCAGGCGGGTGTACGCCGCCATGGAGGAGCACCTGGATTACCTTGCGGCCCATCCGGATGCAGTGGATCTGCAGCAGAAAATGCGCGCCCTGGTCGAGTGTCCTCAGCCATTGGCCAGCCTGTTGGCAGGACGATTTCCCACCGCGTCAGCTGCTTTGCGGCAGACGATGATGCAGATCGTTACGTCGCGTTATTACATGCGCCGGCTGACAAACTTCCGAACGCTGTCGATCAACGGTCATTGCTTCGCCAAGGCTGAATACGACGAGGATGATAAGCACCTGCACGTTTTCATGGCGTACGCCGAGTACAGTCGGCTCGACGAAACTATGCACGCTCTCTTCCCGTTCCTCGCCGAGGTGCCAGAAGGCGACAGCATCGTGCTCGACTTCTTCACCTGGGAACAGAACTCGCTGCCCTCTGCCGAGCTAACGCAGAGCGAGATCAACACGCTCATCAATTCGATTGAGTTTCCTCGTCCCGCTACATCGAGTGGTTGTGGCCGTTGCCGGCGCAAATAGCGAGCCGGGCATGGGCGGCATTCAGCACTTCACTTACGAGCATTCCGACGGCGGCTACCAGGAAGTGCAACTTTTCCGCGGAGTTCATCCCATGATGGGCGAACGTCTGCATCTGTGGAGGCTCAAGAACTTCAAGATCGATCGCCTGCCCTCGGTTGAAGATGTTTACCTGCTGCACGCTGTAGCCAACGAGAATCCCAAGGATGAACGCCTGTTTGCGGTGGCGGAGGTACGCGACCTGACGCCCGTGCGGGACAAGCGACGAGCGCATCGTGCAGCTGCCTCACCTGGAGCGCATGTTCTCGGAGGCGGTTGCGGCCATACGTCAATATCAGATGAAGCGTTCGGCGCGCGAGCGGCTGTACTGGAACCGCATCTTTCTTTATGTCTGGCCGACGCTGAGCCTTGAAACCTGACGAAGTAAATGATATCGTGCATCGCCTGGCGCCCATGGCGGACGGACTCGGCTTGGAGCAGGTAGTGGTTCGCATCCGCATACCCAATGCACGCACCGGAGAGCTGCGCGATAGCAGTGATGCGCATCTCGGCTCCGGGCGACGCCGGTCTGCTGATGACCTTCCGGCCTGCCAGCAAGTTGCAGCCTCTGAAGCCCCTTGACCGCCTACGAGCAGAAGGTTGTGAAGATGCGGCAACGCGGGCTGCTCTACCCGTTTGAGATCGTGAAGATGCTGACACCATCCAGCACCGAGACCGAGGCGGAATTCCCGCCGGGACAGTTCACGGAACACGATCTGGATGCCGAGGGGCAGCTCGTGCCAGTCGACAGAGCCGTACGGCCAGAATACTACCGGCATCATTGTCGGCACGATCCGCAACTTCACCGACAAGTATCCCGAGGGCATGAAGCGGGTTGTGCTGCTGGGCGATCCCAGCAAGGAACTGGGAGCGCTGGCGGAGCCCGAATGCCGGCGCATTCTCGCCGCTCTGGATCTGGCGCAGGCGATGCAGGCTCCCCTGGAATGGTTCACGCTGTCGGCGGGCGCGAAGATTTCGATGAACAGCGGCGTGGAGAACATGGACTGGATCGCCCGGGTGCTGCGCAGAATCATCGACTTCACGCAGGGCGGAGGCGAAATCAACCTGGTGGTAAACGGCATCAATGTCGGCGCGCAGCCCTACTGGAATGCCGAGGCCACCATGCTGATGCACACCCGCGGCATTCTCATCATGACGCCCAAGGCGGCCATGGTGCTGACCGGCAAGCGCGCCCTGGACTTCTCCGGCAGCGTCTCTGCCGAGGACAACCAGGGAATCGGTGGCTACGACCGCATCATGGGCTTCAATGGGCAGGCGCAATATTTCGCCCGCGACATTGCCGAGGCTTGCCACATCCTGATGCAGCACTACGAGCACACCTACGTAGCGCCGACGGAGCGCTTCCCGCGCAGGGCTGTAACCTCAGATCCCTTTGAACGTGACGTCCAGCTATATCCCCACGGAAATGGCGATGGCTTCGCACGGGTTGGCGACATCTTTTCGGATGAGACGAATCCAGGACGGAAAGCATCGTTCGAGATCCGCAAGGTCATGAGGGCGGTTTCCGATCAGGACCATGCGCCGTTGGAGCGTTGGGCTGGGATGCGGTCAGCCGAAACGGCAGTGGTTTGGGACGCTCATCTCGGTGGATATCCGGTGTGTATGTTGGGCATCGAGTCCAAACCGGTTCCGCGCTTCGGATTCGTTCCGGCTGACGGACCGGAGAACTGGACCGGAGGCACGCTGTTTCCCGCAGTCCTCCAAGAAGCTGGCGCGCGCCATCAACTCGGCAAGCAACAACCGTCCGTTGGTGGTGCTGGCGAATCTGTCGGGATTCGACGGCTCACCAGAATCCATGCGCTGCCTGCAATTGGAGTATGGTGCGGAGATCGGCCGGGCAGTCGTCAACTTTAAAGGTCCGATGGTGTTTTGCGTGGTCTCGCGCTATCACGGCGGCGCTTACGTGGTTTTTTCCCATGCTTTGAACGAGCAATTGGAAGTCATCGCTCTGGAAGGAACTTATGCGTCGGTAATTGGAGGCGCTCCAGCGGCGGCCGTGGTCTTCGCGGGCGAGGTCGAAGCCCGAGCCAAGAAAGATCCGCGGATTGAGGCTCTGGCCCAGGCGATGAGCCAGGCGCAAGGCGCGGAGAAGAACCGGCTGCGAGCGGAATGGAACGAGTTATTCAAAGTTGTGCATTCCGAAAAGCTGGGCGAGATGGCGGCTGAATTCGATCGTATCCACAGCGTGAATCGCGCTCTGAGACGTGGGAGCGCTGCAAAAAATCATTCCGCCGCACCAGCTGCGGCCTTACCTGATCGACGCAATCGCCCGCGGCATTTCCAAGGATGAGGCTGCGCGAGCGAGCAAGAAGTCGGTCGAGCGTTCGGGGATGGCGGAGACCGACGTGGCTGTTCTGCAGGCGGACTGATGGAAGTACGCTGGTTTGAACAATCGCTAGCCGACGTAAGCGGTACAGGACGATTGGTTCAGTCCGTGGGAACAATCGCACCTCGTGACCCTGCGCTTCCCAAAACGCCGCGCAGATTGGCGACTGGGCCGCTGGACCGCGAAACATGCGGTTGCGCACTCGCTGGACTTTCCGCACGATGCTCAGACTCTCGCCGGGGTTGAAATACGGCCGGCAGCGTCGGGCGCTCCGGAGGTTTTTCTCGGCGACGAGCCGGCGAACCTGGCAATCTCGCTCAGCCATCGCAGCGGAACGGCAGCGTGTGCAGTTGCGACCGGCGAAGCGAAGCTGGGCTGCGATCTGGAGATGATCGAACCGCGCAGCGATGCCTTTGTCGCGGACTACTTTACCGAGCAAGAACAGGAAGTCGTTCGGCAAGCCTGTACAGCAGATCGCTTCCTCTTGATCGCATTGATTTGGAGCGCGAAGGAAAGTGCCCTGAAAGTACTCCGCGCCGGTTTGCGAATCGATACACGCAGCCTCTCAGTTTCACAGGATAATCCGGATATCGCCGGGCTCAACGATGTCCTATCGCGGGCGCCCAATGCACTTGTCGCGCCCTGCCATTCTCTTGAGCCGTGGCGAGCATTGCGGGTCAGCTACATGCAGCAATCTGTTTTTCAAGGTTGGTGGTTCTTTCGCGGCGACCTCGTACGCACAGCAGTAAGCTTTGCCCCAATGCCCGCCCCAGTTCGCATTGAAACCGCTCATGCGGCTTCGCCTGAGAGGGCACAGTTGGATGCCTCTTGCTTGCAGGTTGGGATGAAGAGATGAAGTATCTATCTCTGGCCCCAGAGGGTATGGATAGTGGAGCAGTCCATTCACAATGGCGATCAGGGTCGTTGTGGGCTTGAATTCTTGAACTAATGTCTTACTCTTAGAGGCCGAAGTTTAATGCTTCGCCTGCACTAAAGCGATATACAATCCGCATCAAGAAGAGTTCCAGTAAGCACAGAATTGGTCAGCCCTCGCTGTCTGCCTTGTGTCAACCCTCGTCCGCCTCTTCCATACGACACGACACAAAGGAGAGCAAGGTGAAACTACGACTCTTGGTAATCACCACACTGATTACATTGTCGGCGGGGGCCATTCCGATGCATGCTCAGGGCACGTGCCCGCCGCTGACCCAAGGTTATTGGAAAAATCATCAAGGCGCGTGGAAGGATAGTTCGGGACTCACGCTGGGTACGAACTTCTATAGCAATGCGCAACTTGAATCCATTCTGCAAACCCCGGTACGTGGCGACGCCAGCGTCAATTTGGGTCACCAGTTGATCGCTGCGCTGCTGAACATCGCGAACGGCACCGACCCCGGCCCCGTTCAGGCGACTATCGCCGATGCCAATACCCTGATCGGCTCGGGCACCATTCCGGAAGGCGTCTCGCCCTCCTCGCCCATTGGGCAGCAGATGGAGGCCGATTCCATGACCTTGGATGACTTTAACAACGGATATATCACGAACGCCTGTGCACAAGGCGGCGGCGGGCCGATGTAGTTCAACTGCAAGCGAGGCCGGGACACCACCGTCCCGGCCGCTCACCTGGAATAGTTCGCGCGTTCTTATTCTTAAGTCGCCTCCATTGCAGGAAGAGACCAGACACACCGATACAGGGTGAAGCGTTGGTGCCGGGAGGGGGGGGCGGATTCTGACCAGGTATTGAGCCGCTTGAAGTTATTGAAAATTAAGCAAGCACAATCAGCGAGAAACGCACCATACGAGCTTTTTGGGTACGTATTGAGTACAGAGCTTCCAGCGTTCAACTCGTTAGATACTTGCGAAGCCTCGGCCAATGCGGCTTGTGTCGCTTCACTGTATCGACTAGGAGCCTATGAACTCTTTTGCCTTCCGGTCTCTTCCTCTCAGCACTCCGGTCAAGAGCAGTGAGTGTCATCCAACCCAAAATCGTCGGGTCCGCGCCAGCTTCAATTAGGATCTTCGCCATCTCAAACGTGCAGTTTGCAGCGACTTCCCCCAGGGGAGTTTCGCCAATTCTCTCCTCGTCATGCGCATTGACATCGGCACCCGCATCGATGAGGTATCGCACCGCTGGAACATGACCTCCGATCGCTGCGTAATGGAGTGGAGTACGGTTCAGATCATCAAATGCATTTATCGGCAGTCCTTGTTCCAGGAGCGCCTTTATCTGTTCGAGGTCACCTGAACGGGCGGCACGATGCAAACGTTCTTTTTCGTACCAGTCCTCTTCCATCGGGGTTTCCTTGGGGATAACCGCCCCTTGCAATATTACGCGAACGTGGTTTGATTTAAGTAATGGGAGGAACGCGTAGAGGCTTCGGCATAGCCCGCCACAAAAGAAAAATCGAAAAGTTTAAGGCAAAACATCCTGAAGGGAGGAAGGCGTTCGCAAAAGCAAAGCGGCACAAACGTCACTTACACAGACTCGATCACTCAGGAAAAAGCGAACAAAATTGCAAACGCACCCTTCAGGTACGTGTTAAGTACACATAGGTTTAAGGGTTGCTCGGAACTGAAAGCAATCAAAAGGGACCAACTTGGTGCCGGGAGGGGGGGTCGAACCCCCATGACCCGAAGGTCGGCGGATTTTGAGTCCGCTGCGTCTGCCAGTTCCGCCATCCCGGCTTAGGGAAGTAAACCTCTGCGGAAGAGCAACTTTCTGACGACTCGAGGTTATTGGCTCAGTTTGCTCCAAATCACCAATGCGGGTTTCGGTGTCAGTTGCTCCGTTCGATACGCTGCCAGTATCGCACAGGGATTGCACTGCTTCCAACTGGCGCCGCTGAGCCAGCGGTAGGTCGCGATATTGGCGTCGACAACTACCTTCTTTAAAAACCTGGTGGCATTTCATCAAGCGCCGAATAGCTGCGCCGAAAATTTCGCAAAAAAGCTTAGCCTAAGGAGGGGATTCGGTGTATATTGCGTCGCACTTGCAATGTCTGAATCGGGCATCCTGAATTGAATAGCGGCTGTTGGTAGATTCGGCGGAGGATATTAATGGAAAACCTAGGGCTCTTGGGGACCTTTGCGCTTGGGCGAAACAAGGGCGCAAAAACTGCCGCAATGGCGGTCACGATTGTCTTTTTACTGACACTCGTCATCACCAACGTGGCACAGGCGCAAACCTACCAGGTGATTTTCGCGTTCACCGGCGGACTCGACGGAGCTCAACCATACTCCGGCGTGACCATCAAATCGGACACTCTCTACGGCACCACTCACAGCGGCAATGAGGGCACCAACTGGGGCGACGTGTATGAGTTGCGCCGGCATGGATCAAGCTGGATCTTCAGGGGCATTCAGCTCTTCGACGGTACCTTGGAGTCCAAGCCAGTCTTCGGTCCCGATGGCACCCTGTATGGCACAAGCCCGAACAACATTTCCCAGATGCTCAACGGTTACGTTTATAACCTGACGCCTCCGGTATCTGCTTTCTGCAACGCCATACGCTGTCCGTGGAACGTCCACTTCCCGTATTCCTTCACGGGCGGCACCGATGGCACTGCCCCTCGCTACGGAGCCTTGGTCTTTGACCAGGCGGGGAGCATGTACGGCACCACATCGAGCGGCGGGAGCGGCGGCAATGGAACGGTCTATAAACTGACACGCTCGGGTGGCAACTGGACGGAGCAGACGCTCTACGGATTCTCCGGACCTGACGGATCCGCACCTTTCAACGGGCTTGTTCTGGATGCCGTCGGAAACCTGTATGGCACCACGGTACAAGGCGGCCAGAACGGATTCGGGGTGGTGTTCGAACTGTCGCCATCGGGCGGCGGCTGGACGGAAAGAGTCCTATACAGTTTCCAGAACGGCAATGACGGCAGCTATCCGGCGGCGGGACTTACCTTCGATCCGTCCGGCAATTTATACGGTGCAACCACTAACGGAGGCTCAGGTGGCGCCGGAACTGCGTTCAAGCTGACTCCTTCCGGTGGCGGTTGGAACTTCAACGTGATTCAAAGTTTTGTCGGTGCGCATAACTGCGGTCCGTTGGGTAACGTGTCGCTGGACTCGGCAGGTAATGTCTACGGAACGACTCTATGCGGCGGGTCCCTGGGCCTTGGTAATGTGTTTAAGCTGACCGCCTCCGGTGGCGGTTATACCTACACCTCCCTCTATGACTTCACGGGCGGGACAGACGGCAGACGTCCAATCAGTGACGTGGCGTTCGACTCGGTGGGTAACCTCTACGGCACCGCCTCGGCAGGCGGCCGAAATGCCAGCGGAGTCGTCTGGCAAATCACACCCTGAGGAACCGGGCGCTGTTCGCCAGGTAATGCAATAGTGGGCGCCTGTGCGCAGGCGCCCAGCAGTATCGCGAAATTGAAATCGGCAGATTGTCACTTCGCAGGGCTTTGGGAGTCTCCTTAAAGCGGGAGGAGTCATACCTCGACCCAGGTGATTCGAACCCACTTTGTTTAGTTCTCCTGATTGGCCTGCTTCGCCCTGAAGTACACAAGGAGAATTTCATGGAGAGATTAGACGAAGGTCCCGAGCCCCTAGAGGCTCGCCAAGACGAGAAGTCTAACCCCGAAGAAAAACGTCGAAAGGACGGTCCTGACGACGCGAGCCGGCGCTCGTTTCTGGGCAAGGTCGGCATAGGCGGCGCCACGGCTGCGGCTCTCGCTGTGGGCATTCCATTGGAGCCACTGATCGCCGGGAAGCAGGGCGAGGCTGAGGCCTCAGTCGTGTCCTACAGATCAGGCGTTCGTATGAATGACAGTTTCAACTACCGCCGATCCATGGCCCAGGCGGAGAGAATTGATGTCGGCGAGCTTCCGGACAATGGTGACGCGCAACGCTTCAGCGACTACAGCGGCAACTGGAGCAAATGCCTGCAACACGACGCGCTCGGCATACCGAATTTGGGGGCCTACCGCAGCTTGCTCCGTGCCTTTGAAACCGGCCGCTCGTCTGACTTTGAAAACATTCAGGTGGGGAATCCCGGTGGTACCAGTTTTACTTCAACCCTTAACGGGCCGCAGGGCGCCCTGGCCCTTGACCTGGAGGGCCGCGACTCCCACGCCACGGTGATCCCGCCTGCGCCGAGTGTGGCGAGCGCGCAGACCGCCGCAGAACAGGTTGAGCACTACTGGGCTGCGTTGATGCGCGATGTGTCCTTTACCGACTATCCGAGCAGTTCGCTGGCTGCACAAGCATGTGCCGACCTCAACAACATGTCGTACATCCGCAGCCACCAAAATAATGAGTATCCGTATCCGGTTACCCCGCAGAATCTGTTCCGCGGCCAGTTCACTCCCGGCGACGGGAATGTGCAGGGCCCACATGTTTCCCAGTTCTTCGTCCAGCCCACGTTTATGGGTGTGCAGCCCTTGACCCAGCAGTATCGGAGGATCGCAAGCGTTGCCGAGGGCGGGGCTGATTATTTGACGTCTCCGGTCGAGTACCTGAACGTGCAGAACGGATTTGCGCCGAGTGCCAGCCTGGTCTATGACTCAACCTACCGTTACCTTCGCATGGGTCGGGACCTTGCTGCCTACACGCATGTCGACGTGATCTTTCAGGAGTACATGGCAGCGCTCCTTCTGCTTGGGCAGTACAAGACGCCGGTTAACCGGGGTAACCCCTACGGCTATCCGCAGGGCAGGTCGCGGACGCAGCATGGCTTCGTCACGTTTGGAAGCGAATTCTGCAACCTCGACGCAGCGACGACCATGTCCGAGATGTCTACCAGGGCGCTGAAAGCCGCCTGGTTCCACAAGTGGATGGTAAACCTCCGCATGCGGCCTGAGGAGTATGGAGCATTGGTGCAAGCCAATCTCGCTCATCAGCATCCAATGCCGCAGGCGGCGCGGGCGTTGCACAACGACGTGTTGAATTCAGCCGCGCTCCCCATCGTCTACTCGCAGTACAGCAGCTTCCTGCTGCCCCAGGCATTTCCCGAGGGGTCACCCACCCACCCCTGTTATCCGACGGGACACGGGACAGTAGCAGGCGCTTGCATCACCGCGCTGAAGTTTTTCTACGACTGCACCCAGCGAATCCGGCCTCTGTTGACTGCAGGCGGATCCGACGTGGTTGTGCCGAGCTCCGATGGACTCTCGCTCGACACCTATACAGGCGCCGACCGCGACAGTCTGACTATCAACGGAGAGTTGGCCAAGCTGGGATTCAACACCAGCTTCGGTCACGGCATTCACGCCGGCATTCACTTCCGCAGTTCCTCTCTCTATTCACTACTGTTGGGCGAGCAGGTTGCCCTGTGCGTCCTGCAGGACCGGGCTCAGTGCTACAACGAGCCATTCACCATCCACATCACCAAGTTCGACGGAAGCATCGCCACCATCAGCAACCGCTAACAGCCGTTACGGATGCTACCCACCCGGTCGCCGAAACAAGGCGGCCTGGGTGGGGACATTCCCGAACCATGCCGGGCCTCTCGTCGCAAGTCGAGGCGGTCCGGTCAGGCTTTTCTGGTGTCAGATAGTTTGGCAAGTTGAGGCGGAACCTGCTCCAAAATTGCGTTGCGCTCGACTAGCGGTCGCTGCGAACAAGTTCCTTCAAATAGATGTTGGCGCCGGGTTTGGACGAATACCCGTACCATGCACCTGCAATGGTAATCAGCGCCGTACCGGCGATGAGTGCGTGTAGTGCGCGCGGCGCCAGAATGCTTGCCGGGATAGCGAAGGCCAGCAAGAGCGTGATGAGCGTTCCGCCGAAGATGAACCACTTCCGCAGCGGCGGTCCGGGCAACAATCCGCACGAAAGATTCTTGTGCTCGCCGGGCGCCAGGTCGATGGTGAGCGTTTGACTGAATCCGTAGATGCGGGTGATTGACACGCTGTCGCGGGCGTAGGCCCGCACATAAATGGAATGCGCTCCGGACGAGACTTGCACGGTGCTGCGCGATTTGTATCCGGTAAGCTCACCGACGTTCCGATCGTCGAGGAAGATCTCGTAGTGTTGGGCATTGATGAGCGCCGAGAAGAAAGACTTGATGCCGTCCTGGTTCACCGTAATCGAGGCTTCCTGCGCGTGGTCAGCCAACATAATGTCACCAGCGAAACAACCTGACCCGACCGAAACGCGGTGAGGACAAGTTGGCGCTTCGCCAGGAAGCCAAGATGCGATAAGCGGTTTTTCCTGGCTACCGAATTCCTGGTTTTCGCCCTGGCAGAGGATTATAGTCTCGCGCAGCCAATGGGACTGCAAGGCATCCCACATTGTGGCACAACCATGCGCGTCCGGGCCTCATCCTCCTTCCGGACCGGCCGCCGCATTATGAATATTCATTGAAGAGTGCGAGAATGTTGGTGTCCAGCGTTCACTCGCGATACTCAAAAGCCCCTGGCCCGCATTAAAATGATGGTCTATTTCCGTGGCTAAACATTCTATGAGCACAGCAGCAAAAGCCCTACCCGCCAAGCGCAAGCGAGCTCCGGCCCGCGAGACCTCCACCACCGAACGGCGCAACGGTACCGTGCCCACGCGGGCGCTCGACGACCCCTCGCTGTATATCAACCGCGAACTCAGCCTGATTGATTTTCAGCGCCGCGTGCTGGAGGAAGCGCAGGACAGCCGCAACCCCGTGCTCGAGCGACTGATGTTCCTGTCGTTTGTCGGCTCCAACATCGACGAGTTCTTCATGGTGCGTGTCGCCGGATTAAAACGGCAGATCGAAAAAGGGGTATCGGAGACGAGCCCTGACGGCATGACGGCGGCCGAGCAACTGCGCGCCATCCGCGCCTCTGTGATCCGTCTCTTTCGCAGCGCGCACGACACCTGGACGAAGGAGTTGGTGCCAGCTCTCGATAGCGGCGGAATTCATATTCTGAACTACGCCGACCTGACGGAAGAGCAGCGAACCACGGCCAATTCGTACTTCCAGGAAAATGTTTTTCCCACGTTGACTCCCCTGGCTTTCGATCCGGGGCGGCCGTTCCCGCACATCTCGAACCTGAGCCTGAACCTGGCGGTGATGCTGCGCGGCGGCGAAGACGAAGAACATTTTGCCCGCGTGAAGATTCCCGATACCCTCCCCCAGCTAGTCCCACTGAGTGGGACAGCAAAACCGAAGAGCCGCACCAAGACAGTGATCAAGGAACAGTCGTTTGTCTGGCTGGAACAGCTGGTGATTGCCAACCTGGGCGACCTTTTTCCGGGCATGACGATTCTGGAAGCTCATCCCTTCCACATCACGCGCGATGCGGACAGCGAAATTCAAGACCTGGAAGCCGGCGACTTGCTGGAGTCGGTGGAAGAAGGTGTGTGGCAGCGGCGCTTTGCCGATGTGGTGCGCGTGGAAGTGGACGAAGGTATGCCGGCGGAGATCCTGGATATTCTCGTCAAGAACCTGGAACTTGAGCGCGAGGATGTTTACCGCATTGGAGGTGGTCCGTTGTCGCTGGTGCGAGTGCGGGGTTTGACGAAGCTCGATCGCCCCGACCTGAAATTTCCCACATTCGTTCCCGCCATACCTGCTGCGCTGACGCGAGATGGGGAGGAAGAGGACATTTTCACCGCGATCCAACACGGCGACATTCTTCTCCACCACCCCTTCGACTCGTTCCAGCCCGTGGTGGGGCTGCTGCAGAAAGCAGCGCGCGATCCCAACGTGCTGGCCATCAAGGTCACGCTGTATCGCGTGGGACGGAATGCTCCTATCGTTGACGCCCTGGTGGAAGCGGCGGAAAACGGTAAACAGGTTGCCGTCCTGCTGGAATTGAAAGCGCGCTTCGACGAGGAGAGCAACATTGGCTGGGCGCGCAAGCTGGAAGAATACGGTGTTCACGTGGTCTACGGCTTGATGGGGCTGAAGGTCCATGCCAAGACGTTGCTGATCGTGCGCAAGGAAGGCGACGTAATTCGCCGTTACGCGCATCTTTCCACCGGCAACTACAATAGCGTGACCGCACAGCTCTACACCGACATCGGCATGATGACGTGCGATCAGCAGATCGGCGCCGACTGCACCGACCTGTTCAACTTCCTCACGGGATACTCGGCCAAGAGCTCGTACCGCAAGCTGCTGGTTTCGCCGGTCACGTTGCGCAAGGGCATCGAGCTGCTGATCCAGCGTGAGATCGAACACCAGAAGAGCGGCCGCGGCGGTCACATCATCTTCAAGATGAATGCCCTGGTCGATAAGAAGATGATTGAGCTGCTGTACCAGGCGTCGCAGGCCGGCGTGAAGGTGCAGTTGCTGGTGCGTGGCATCTGCTGCCTGATTCCGGGGATTGCGGGCATCAGCGACAACATCACGGTCACCAGTATCGTCGGCCGGTTCCTGGAGCACAGCCGCATCTTCTACTACCGAAACGGCGGCGACGAGGAAGTTTACCTGGGCAGTGCCGACCTGATGCCGCGCAATCTGAATCGCCGGGTAGAAGTTGATTTTCCGGTGCAGGACAAGAACCTGATTCGCTTCGTGCGCGACGAGATTCTCGGTACCAATCTCAAGGAGCAGGCCAAGGCACGCCACATGAACTCCGAAGGCAAGTACGTGCGCGATCCCAACTACGACAAGAAGAATGCTTTCAACAGCCAGGAAGTATTTCTGGCGCGCGCGGCCAAGCGGCAATCGAAGTAGCGATAGAATGTTTCACCACGGAGGCACAGAGGTCACAGAGGCAACTGTTTTTTGGTGGATCTCTGGCTCCGGAAAGTAGATTCTGTAAACGCGCGATCAAGGCCTGCCAGTGACAACACCATTTTAAAAACTCTGTGTCTCTGTGCCTCTGGGGTGAAAAAGCCTTTCTTGTTCTCCGAGTCCTCAGTGTTCTCCGTGGTGAAAAAGGTCTTCTCCATCTAGCCCAGCCGCGCCAAGGCTGTGACCGGCCGCTCTTACCCGCAAAAACTTCGCCGCGCTTACGAGTTAACATAAGGAAGCTTGGGTTTAACACGTCAGCGCGTGTCTTCGCACCCTCAACTGCGACTGCAGTGGAAAGCCGCTGTTCGCCATGCGTCCAGCGTCTGGCTGGTATTGTGCTTCGCAACCCTGCTGAAACCCGATTGCTCATTCGCGCAAGCTTCCCTTGCCAATCAGCAGATCTACAGTCTCAGCGGCTCAGTGGTGAACTCCGCCACTGGCGAGCCGATACCGCATGCCCTGGTTCGCACCAACGGCGTAATTCGCCGCGACGCCTTCAGCGACAACGAAGGCCATTTCCAGATTGACGGCATGCCGCAATGCCAGGTCACCGTCACCGCGCAGAAACCCGGCTTCTTCAATCAGCAGGAAGAAAACGGCGGCGGCACCGGATGGGTAGACGTTGGTCCAAACAGCAGCACGCTCAACCTCAAGCTCATTCCGCAAGGCGCCATCAACGGCAGGGTCACCGATTCCGGCGGCGCCCCGATCGAGCACATGCCGGTGCGGCTGACGGCGCGAACTGTGCACGATGGCCGCAGGCGATGGGAGCCGCGGGGCATGACCGAGACCGACGAAGACGGCCACTTCCGCTTCCACGGCCTGATGCCGGGTACGTACTACCTGGCCGCGGGTCCGCGCGAAGGCGAGACGCAACTGGTAGTCGCGGGAGAGAAGCAGAAGAGCGGGTTCCCGCATCTGTACTATGCCGGCGTGCCAGACTTCACGTCGGCGTCGGCGATCCAGCTCGGCCCCGGCCAGCAAGCCGAGGCCGACTTCTCCTTGAGCGCGGTTCCCGTGTTCCAAGTTTCCGGAACGGTCAGCGGCCAGATGCCCGACCAAGGCGTCGGCTTCCAGGTGCTTACTCCGTCCGGCGATGAAGTTTCCTTGCCGACAAACTTCAACATGGAGACTGGCGCCTTCTCGCTGGAGAATGTTCCCTCCGGCAATTACATGTTGCGTGCGATGTCGCAGTCGGGGGCGCAACCTTTGCGCGCGGAGGCTCGCATCAACGTGAATTCCAGCCTTGAAGGAATACGGCTTGCGCTGGCGCCGTCGGTATCGATCCCGATAGTTGTTCGCATCGATTCGCGGGCCCAATCGGGCAATGCCGCGACCACGAATTCGCAGCGTCCACCATTGTCCGTGCAATTGATTCCCGCCGACATCAATACCTCAGAGGCATTCTCCAGCTTCGATCCTGGACGCAACGGCATCACGCTGCAGAACGTCGATTTCGGAACTTATACAGTGGAGCTCAGGCCGCGCCCACCATGGTATGTGCAATCGGCGAATTACGGACAGACGAACGCGCTTTACGATGACATCTCGGTTGCCGCGGGCCAGAGCTATCCGCTCGACGTCGTGTTGCGCGATGACAGCGCTTCCATTTCGGGTACCGTCAAGTCCACCACTGGCACGCCCGCGCACGCAACGGTCGTGGCAGTACCGCAGCCGATTTCGAAGGTGGCTCCTCACGTTTCAAAAAACGTTACTGACAGCTTCAGTTTAAGCGGACTTGCCCCAGGCGAATATCTGGTCTTCGCCTTCGATCAGGCCGATGGGCTCGACTTGGGCAATCAGGACGTGATCGACACCTACGCTGCGCAGGCGGCGCACGTCACCTTAACGCCAAACCAGAAAGCACAGGCACAACTCGACGTGATCCACACAGGAAAGAGAGACTGATCACCGTGTGGATTCGGATCTCATGGCTGATTGTGTTCTGCGCCACGGCGTTCGCGCAGCAACTCCCACAAGCGGGGATGCCTCCCGCAGCACCGGCGCAAGCTAAACCGGCGGCCGTCCAGGGATTTCGTATCGCCGGCATCGTGGTCAATTCGTTGAGCGGGCAGCCCGTACCGTCGGTCAGAGTCGCCATAGCACGCACCACGCAAGGCACGGAGCGCGAGATCAACCAGGCTGTCACGACCGGTCCCGACGGCCGCTTTTCGTTCACCGGGCTGAGCCGCGGCAAATACTCGCTGATGGCGACCGCGCACGGCTTCTCGCTGCAATACTTCGATCATCATGATCCTTATGCCACGGCGATCGCGGTCGGTCCCGACTTAGATAGCAGCAACCTGGTGTTTCGTCTCGAGCCCGACGCAGCCATCGACGGCACTGTCACCGATGATAATAACGAGCCGATCCAGTACGCCATGGTGCGCCTCTTTCAGCGCAGCACCGAAGAGGGCATGCAGAAGACCGAGCCCATGAACCAGTCGCAGACCGACGATCAGGGACATTATCACCTCGGGCACCTCGAGCCGGGGACGTACTATCTCGCTGTGTCTGCGCGGCCCTGGTATGCGCAGAATGCTGGAGCTGTGCGAACCCTCAACCCTGACAGTCCGCTCCGATCGCCCGACGAGTCAGCTCTCGATGTCACCTATCCGTTGACGTTCTACTCAGGAGCTGTGGATTCCGCAGAGGCGACACCTGTGCAGTTGACTCCCGGTGAACGCGCGACGGCCGACGTGTCGTTGCATGCTGTGCCGTCATCGCATCTGCGCATACACACTGGAGCGGCGGACAGTCCGGTCATCGGACGCATGATTTTCCCGCGCATCTGGCAGCGTACGTTTGAGGGCTATCTCGACTCAGTCTCGAATGCGCCTGACTCCTGGATCTCGCCCGGCGTAATTGAGATTTCCGGTCTCGCGCCAGGGCACTATGTGGTCGAGATCCCCGCCTCCACCGGGACAAGCGAAAAGGGCGGCACGCGGGGCTGGTACCGTGATGTCGATCTTTCCGGTGATGCCGACATCAACGTCTCCGAGTCCCCTGGCTTTGCGACTATCAGTGGGACCGTACTGTTTCCGGCTCACGTGCCTTCGCACGTCTCCATCCAGTTGTCGAACCCAGGCACAGGCGAGATCTTTCGCAGCGATATCAATCAACGTGGCGAGTTCGACTTCAACTCCGACAATGTCAGACCGGGACGATACCAAATTGGATTGGACGCTTCCGGTGGATACTCGCTGGTCAAGCTGGCGGCAACAGGCGCGAAAATTTCCGGGCGCAGCATCGAAGTCGGTAATAACGCCAATGTTCGCATCAGCGGCCTGGCGACTCACGGAGCCGCACAGGTCACAGGAACCGCGCTGCGCGAGGGAGAAACCTTTCCGGGTGCGATGATTGTGCTGGTGCCGGAGAACGCGGCCGACAATCTTCCTCTCTTCCGCCGCGACCAAAGCGACAGCGACGGAACCTTCACCCTCGCCAACGTGGTGCCGGGACAATACTCGGTGCTGGCCATCGCGAATGGCTGGGACCTGGAGTGGGCCAATCCTGCGGTGATGCAGCCTTACATGAAGAACGCGCAAACAGTGCAGGTGCCATCGGGCGGCAAGCTGGATTTGAAGGTGCAGGTGCAATGAGCAGCACTGATTGGTAATGCACGACGGCGACCGCACCTCACTCGTAGTGCGTCCACATTCGCAGCACCTTCACGATGCGCTCCTCTTCGAGCACCTGGTACACCAGTCGATGTTGAATATTGATGCGTCGTGAATACGCGCCAGCCAAATCGCCGAGTAATTTTTCGAACGGCGGCGGCTTTTGAAACGGATCATTCGCGAGGATCTGCAGCAGTTGTTCAGCTTTCGAGCGAAGTCCCGATGAAGAAATCTTGCGGGCGTCCTTCTCTGCTTGCCTGGTGAACAGAACTTGCCATCGGCTCACCAGCCCGGTTCCTTACTCAGATCTTTCACCGGAGTCGCCATGCCTTCGCGTATTGACTCGCGCATGCCCGGAACCGAGAGCAGATGCAGCGTCTCTTGAATCGCATTCCAGTCTTCTTCCCCAATCAATACGCCATTGGATCGAGGACCGGTGATCAATACGGGTTCATGCGCAGCGGCGGTTTCGTCGAGCAGTCGATAAAGTTTTTCGCGCGCTTCACTGGCATTCATCGTGTTCATTTCCATAGCGTACGCTTTTTCGTACGACGCTGCAACGGGTTGACAATGTAGCACTCAGCATCTTCGAGTGCCAGCCTTGACACTCACCCGCTTGCTTCCTAGAATAAACATGCAGGATTGTATCTTGGGGCAGAAATAAACCTCTGCGGCACAATCACTTACAATCCTCCGGGCAATCATGGGTTCACCTACTGGCATCGGCAAACGGGAACGCGAGATTCTGACCGCGATCGTGGAGACCTACATCTCCACGGGCGAGCCGGTTGGTTCGCGGACGCTGGCACGCAGCAATCGCGAGAGCCTGAGCGCGGCCTCCATTCGGAACGTCATGGCTGACCTGGCAGACGCCGGATTTCTGGAGCAGCCGCACACCTCGGCAGGGCGCGTCCCCACCCCGCAGGCTTATCGCTTTTATGTGAAGCAGCTGACCGGCGAGGCGCGTCTCTCACCGGCGGACGAGAGCCTGATCCAGGGCAGCCTGCAAGGGACGCAAGACCTGCAGGAGTTCATGGAGCGCACATCGCACGTGCTGTCGCTGATTTCGCACGGCGTAGGTGTGACCGTCAGCGCCAAGCCGGGGCAGCGCAATGCGCTGGAGCATGTGTACTTTCAGAGGCTGGCCGACAAGAAGGTCTTAGCTGTGGTGGTGACGCGCAGTGGTCTGGTGCGCGATCGCGTTCTGCGGCTGGGCGAGGACCTCTCGATTGCCGATCTGGAAGCGGCCGCAGCCTACATCAATCAGAACTTCCGCGGCTGGGAGATGGAGTCGCTGCGCGAAGAGATTGCCAAACGCATTCAGCAGGAGCGCAGCGAGTACGACCGCCTGATGTCGTCGGTCGAACAACTCTATGCGCAAGGAGCGCTGGCCACTGAAAGCGCGTCGCAGTCCGTCTACGTGGAAGGCGCATCAAACCTGGTGCTCACCGAGCAGGACAAAGAGCGCTTGCGCCAGTTGCTGGCGACACTGGAAGAAAAGCAGCGGGTCGTCGACCTGCTTTCGGCTTACCTGGATACGCGCCAGGAGGCGGTCCGGGTGGTTGTGGGTCTGGAAGACACTATGCCGCATCTAAATAACTTCGTGCTGATTGGAACTCCCGCGCGCGTGGGCGACGAAGTGATGGGTTCGCTGGCGGTCATCGGCCCAACCCGCATGGATTACGAACACACGATTACGGCAGTCTCCTACATTGCGCGTATGTTCGATCAGCTATGGAATGAATCGTCCTAGATGGACGCGTGTCGCGGGTAGGGCGACGCCTTGATGTCTGGGGTAGTGCGGCGCATCGATGTCCGGGTAGTGCTGCGCTTTAATGTCTGGGGTAATGCGGCGCTTTAAGCGCTGTATCAGAACTGGTCCATTTTCACTTCGAGCGGGCTTTAGCCCGCGGCACGTGCCCCATCGGTGAGCCCAGGTGATGCGGGGAAATAAATTTATGGTATTCAAGAAGACAAATGGAAGCTCCGAAACGGAGCTGGACGTAGACCACGAATTACCGCCTGCAGAAGACGACGAACAGGCTGCGGCGCAATCTGTCGGTGATTTGCAGGCCGAGTTGGAAAAGGCGCGCACCGAACGCGCTGCCTTCCTCGACCGTGCCGCGCGGCTACAAGCCGAGTTCGACAACTTCCGCAAGCGCAACGCTAAAGAGCAGCAGGACTATCGTGATTATGCTCTGGCCGAAGCGCTGAAGTCCTTGCTGCCGATACTCGATAGCCTCGACCGCGCGCTGAAGACCGATGCTGCATCGCTGAAGGACTTTCACGATGGCATCGAGCTGATCGACAAGCAGTTTCACGACGCTTTGGCCAAGCTGGGCGTGCAGCCCATACCATCCGAGGGTGAAGTGTTCGATCCGAATCTGCATCAGGCGATCCAGATGGTCGATACCGATGAGGCGGAAGACAATCACGTTATTGACGAACTGCAGCGCGGTTACAAGTTGAAGGAGCGGTTGTTGCGTCCGGCGATGGTGCGTGTGGCACACAACCCGAAAGGGAAATAAGTCTTTCGGATTGGGGTTTCCGGACAGGAAGGGCCGGCGGCGTCAGGACCTGGCTGGAATGCGGCGCCCTTTGGTTCGGGTAGAGCTGGCCTTCAGCCCAGCGTCCAGGCTATCTATTTTTTCTAGAGTCGGCTTTAGGCCGACGACATATTGGGGTTTCGGCCCCAGCGGTAATTGTTTTACTAAACTTTCCGGCACGCTGCTGTGCGTGCCATTTGTGAAGAGGTACAGTTCTGGCCACCACAGTGAAACGTGACTACTACGAAGTTCTTGGCGTCTCGCGCACCGCTAACGATCAGGAGATCAAGAGCTCCTATCGCAAGCTTGCCCTGCAATTCCATCCTGACCGCAATCCCGACAATCCCGAAGCGGAAGAGCGCTTCAAGGAATGCAGCGAGGCTTACGCCGTGCTGGCGGACACCGAAAAGCGTGCCCGCTATGACCGCTTCGGTCATGCCGGCGTAGGCGGCAGCGCCGGTCCGGGCGGTGGCTTCGACGCGACGGTCTTCAACGACTTTCAGGATATCTTCGGCGATCTCTTCGGCTTCGGCGACATGTTCGGAGGCCAGGGTGGACGTGGCCGCTCGCGCGCGCAACGGGGCGCCGATCTGCGTGAGGACCTGACGCTCGAGTTCGAGGAAGCGGTGTTCGGCGTGACCAAGCAGCTCGAAGTGCGCCGTCACGAAGAATGCGAGCAATGCAAGGGTTCGGGCGTTGCCCCAGGCAAGTCGCCCATCAACTGCACTACCTGCGGCGGACGCGGCCAGATGCGCTACCAGCAAGGCTTCTTCTCGATCACGCGTGGCTGCAGTACCTGCGGCGGATCGGGCAAGCTGATCGTCGATCCCTGCAATCAGTGTCGCGGACAGGGGCGCGTTACGCGCGAGCGCACGGTAACCGTGAAGGTTCCGGCAGGGGTAGAAGAAGGCGCGCGCATTCTGTATTCGCATGAAGGCGAAGCCGGTGTCTTCAACGGACCTCCCGGCGATCTGTATGTTGTGTTGCATGTGAAAGAGCACTCTTTCTTCGAACGCGAAGGCAAGAACCTTTATTGCGTGGTGCCGGTTTCGGTGACGCAGGCAGCGCTGGGAGCGGAGATCAAGGTACCGACGCTCGAGGGCGAGCACGCGCTCAAAATTCCCGAGGGCACACAGACGGCGACGCATTTCAAATTGAAAAACAAGGGCGTGCCGGTGTTGAACGGCCACGGTCGCGGAGACCTTTTTGTCGAAGTCAAAGTCCAAACCCCGTCGAAGCTTACCAAGCGCCAGCGCGAACTAATGCAGGAACTGCACAGCACGCTTTCGGTGGAGAACAAGCCGGTAAGCCGTTCGCTGCTGAACAAGGTGAAAGAAATTTTCGGATAATAGAACCGCAGGGTGCCCCGTTCTACGCCTGATTTTGGCCTAGCGCGGGCGGGTTGGACGATTGGAGTGTTGCATGAATTGGCGCGAGAGAATCACGATTGATCCGGCTATTCATCACGGAGATCCCTGCATAAAGGGCACGCGGGTCCCAGTCAGTGTCATTGCTGGAAGCTTGGCTGATGGGGACACTCCCGAACAGTTGCTGACGGCGTATCCGCAACTCACCCAGGATGACATTCGAGCTGCACTAAAATTTGCGGCCGAGGCCGTCAATAACACCGACTTCATTCCACTCCACACCCCCGAGGGCAGGTGAGCTCGCGATTTAAGGTCGACGAGGACTTACCCAACCAACTTGCGGAGATGCTCGTGGCCCGCGGCCATGACGCTAAAACTGTTCTTGAGCAAGGATGGCAAGGGTTTCCCGACGTCGCAATCTGGCAGCGCCTCCAGGGCGAGCGCCGCTGGTTAGTCACAGGGGACAAAGGTTTTGCCGACCTGCGAACTTATCCTCCCGGCACACACGCGGGTGTTATCTTACTGCGTCCACAAGAAGAAAGCCGTCGGTCCTATCTTCAACTCATGGAAGCAGCTCTCGCTCAACTGGATCTAGACTCTAATATCGGCGCTACCGTAGTCGTAACGCACTACAGCGTGCGCATCCGCCGTGCCGAAAAACAGTAACGGGGCGTTCAGGACGGCAAGGCTTATCACTCTGGAAAAAGCTCTCCGCATTTACGCGTGGTTTCTGCTGATTGTCACGGCCTTGCCGGCGGCGGCGCGGCTGGCTCGTCCGCGTGAACTGGCGCGCATCGTTCTCGTACGCTTCCAGAATCCCAAGCGGCGCAAGCGCGCCCGGATCGGCGGCATCGCCTATCTGATTACTTCCGTCTTTATCATCCCGTACCTTCTTTTCGCCAAGATGCAACAGGAGCGCTGGCTGGTGATGGCCGCACTGGTGGGAGTCATTTCCGCCGTTGAATTCCTGATGAACAGCCGCGTCTTCGACGAAGAAACCATGACGCGCCAGAACCGCATCTTCGGCGGAGTGTATGCGTCATTGGCTATCGCCACCGGTCTGCTACTCTTCACACGATGACCCGCCGCCGCTGGATCGCCGACGAGTTCTCTGCCAATCATGCCGCTCTCACCGGCGAACATGCTGCACATCTGGCCCGCACGCTGCGGGCACGTGCCGGTCAGGAATTCGAGGTGGCGTGCGGAGATCAGGTGCGACGAGCCACCGTCGCCAGAGTCGCCGACAATCGCGTGGAGTTCACGTTGGGAGAAGCGATCGCTGAGAAACCAGTTGCGCCCATTACTTTGTTGCTGGCCATATTCAAGTTCGATCGCATGGAGTGGGCGATTGAAAAGTGTACGGAATTAAATGTCTCGACCATCATTCCGGTCGTTGCACGGCGCACGGAAAAGCATCTGGCCCTAGCTGCTGAAAAGCGCGTCGACCGCTGGCGTAGAATTGCCCGCGAAGCCGCGGAGCAGTCCCGCCGAACCGCGCCTCCCGAGATTGCTGACCCCACGAAATTATCCGATGCGCTGCAGCGTGACGAGGCCCTGAAGATTGTACTTGCAGAGACTGAGCACGAGGTTTCTCTTGCTGAGCTCATGCGATCGAGTGAATCGGACTCTTTAGTGATTGCCATTGGCCCCGAAGGCGGCTGGACGCCAGACGAACTGCAGAGCTTCGCCAACGCACAATGGATTGCAGCATCGCTCGGCAATACGATCCTGCGGGCTGAAACCGCGGCAATTGCCGCGCTTGCGATCGCAACGGCGAATCTGTAGAGGTTCGGCCAAAATTCGCATGTCGTCTTGCATTCTTCTGCCGCAGAGTAGTACCTTCACGCGAGGCGTCATCAAATTCAACAGTGTTGCCGGCTCGAGCTTTCATTGCTGAGGCGGCCTACAAAGGACCTTTCCGACCATGCCAAAGTTCGTGATAGAGCGGGAAATCCCAGGTGCGGGCAAACTGTCGTCCGCGGAACTGCAGGCAGTCTCACAAAAATCTTGCGGGGTGCTGCGCGACATGGGTCCCGAGATCCAGTGGCTGCAGAGCTACGTCACCGATGACAAGCTTTATTGCATTTACATTGCGCCCGACGAAGCGACCGTCCGCAAGCATGCCGAGCAAGGCGGGTTTCCAGCCAATCGCGTCTCGCAGATTCGTACTATCATCGATCCAACCACGGCGGAGTAGAACTGTACCGTGAATCGGCGGCCTTCCTGACAGGCTATCTCACGCAAACAAAAAGAGCGGACTCAGTCGTCCGCTCTCCGTCTGCATGTGAGTCTGGCGCTAGTCTTTCGAGATGGCGTAGTAGCCTTGGCGGGCCTGCACCTTGTAATCGCCGCCCTTCGCCTTGATCTGTATCTTGCGATATGTGCCGTCCAATTTACGATTGGTCGGCGAATAGCCGATGTTGTATTGGCTGCGCAGTTCGTTCTGGATCTGATCGAACGCCTGCCTCAGTTTGTCCTGTTTGTTGCCGACTTCGATCACCCGGCCGCCGGTCGCCTGGGCCAACTTCTGCATGTCGGAATCGCCGCTGTAACCGAAGCCGCCATAAAAGCCACGGTCGGCAATCAAAATCACGTAGCAGATGGTGTCGGCCTTTTGCGCTGCTTCCACTGCATCCTGTACGCGCAGACGACTGCCCTGATCTTCACCGTCAGTGAAGATGATCATGGCCTTTCGTCCTACCTCGTTCTTCAGCTTCTCATCCGCGCCTAAATAGATCGCATCATAGAGCAGCGTCCCGCGCGGCGTGGTGGGAACGGGACCGCCGCCCAGGCCCGGGGGGCCACCGCCCATACCGGCATTGATCTGCATCTTGTTCAGGGCGCGGCTCAGGTCTCGAATGTTGTTAGTGAAATCCTGGTCCAGATCAACGTCGACGTCGAAGTTGATGACGAACGCCAAGTCCTTGTCGTGGAGGACGTCCCGCAGAAATTGCGCGCACGCCTCCTGTTCGATGTCCAGCACGCGAGTCTGGCTGGCGCTGGTATCGATCATGATGCCCAACGTAAGCGGCTCATGGCTTTCCGCTGAAAAATACTTGACCGTTTGCGGCTTGCCGTCCTCGAACACCTGGAAATCGTCCTTGGTGAGGTTGGGGATCAGCATGCCATGCTTGTCCTTCACGTTGAAGAACAGGTTGACGACGTTCACTTGCGCCTTGAACGTCTGCAAGTCGTCGTCGGACTGGGACTGCGATTGCTGGCCCTGCGAATCGGACGGCTGCGCAGGCGGATTCGATTGCTCCTGCGCCATGACGCAAAGGCAGCAACTCAGCACGAGGCAAAGACAGGCACAAAGCTGGTAGAACCGCTTGGACAACATAGTTACTCTTTCATTGCGGACACACCCATTCTATTGCAAGGCGGGCCCTATAGGCGATTATGCTGCCGAGTTGCGCCGGTACATTTATACTGGGCAGAGTTCCGGCAAGCCCCTGGAGACAATCCGAACCCATGTCTGTTCGCCGCTTGAGTTTCCGAATCCGAACCGTCCTGCTAACGGCGGTTCTCATCCTGACGACGGCTTTTGCTTTCAGCCAGCAGCAGCAGAAGCTTCCGGACGCTCCGGCGCCGCAGAACAATGCGCCTGCACCTGCTCCTCCGCCCCCGACCAGTTCGAGTGATCAGGGTTCTTCCTCCAGTGCAAACCCGGATCAGCAGGGAAACACTCGCCCGGGAGAAAAGGCGAATCCCCAGCCGCCGCCTGCGGGTTCGCAGGAGATCAAGACTGTTCCGCCGGGCAGCGTTCCGGCCTCTGAAAGCGGCCGCGACGAATTGTTCAGCCTGACCAAGAACGTCAGCTTTGTCAGCGTGCCGGTCACGGTGAAGAACAGCGAAGGCACGCTGGTAGAAGGCCTGCTGGCGAAGGACTTCACGGTCCTGGAAAACGGCGTTCCGCAGAAGCTGACATTTTTCACCAGCGATCCGTTTCCACTGTCAGCGGCGCTGATCGTCGACCAGGGCCTTCCTGATCCCATGCTTCGCAAGATCAATCAGACCTTTGCAGCGTTGGGCGGCGCGTTTGGACCCTTTGATGAAGTGGCGGTTTTCACTTATGGAAACACGGTGAATAAACGCCAGGACTTCGGCAACTCGACCCGCATGGCATTGGCGTTGCAGCGATTGAAAGACGAACGTGGCGACAATGCCGGGGCCTCCGTCGTGGGCGGCCCGTTCGGATCGGGTCCCCAGACCAACAGCAAGCCGATGCCGGGAACGTCGCAGGTGATCACCCCGACACCTGAATTTCATGTCCTGAATGATGCGATCCTGACGGCCGCGCAGGAGTTGGCACACCGCTCGCCGACCAGCCGCAAAATCATCTTCATCATCAGCGACGGCCAGGAATATGGCAGCCGAGCCAGCTACGCGCAGGTGTTAAAAGTTCTGCTGACAGACGGGATTGCCGTGTACGGCATAGGTGTTGATACCGCCGCCATGCCTATTTATAACAAGGTGGCCAAGGCCCGCATTCCGGGATTTGGTTACACCAACATTCTGCCGCGTTATGCGAACGCGACTGGCGGCGACGTTCTGGACGAATTCTCACGTGACTCGATTGAGAGCGCTTACTCCAGAATCACCGTGGAGGCCCGCAATCAGTACACCCTGGGATACAACACCGGGCAGCGTCCCTCCAGCAACTACCGTGATATCGAAGTCCGCGTGAAGCGGCCCGGGCTTGAGGTCTTCGCCAAGCACGGTTACTATCCGCTGCCGCCGTCACGCGAAACGCCGCCACCTCCGACGGAGAGCCCCGGCAACCAAGGTACAACCCAGCCACCGCCGGGCAACTAGCACTTAGCATTTTGCAAACGACAAATATGAAAGCGCGGCTTGTGCCGCGCTTCTTTGTTGCTAATGGCCAAACGCTAAGTGCGAAGTGCCGCTTTTACTTTCTCTCAATGGCAGTTCCGAACTCCCGGCCACCGCGGCCTGCGGCCGATACCTTGCCCGACTTACCCGCTGCTACCGCATGGGCGGACGCATCCGGCCCGTAGCGCTCCAGCAGCACCGGAACCAACGCACCCTCCGCTTCTTTCACGAAGGTCATCTTGCCTTTGCTGTCGATGTCGATGCGGATGAAGTCACCTAACTTCACTTGGCCAGTCGCAACCAGGTTCGCCAGCGGGAAAACAATATTGCGTTCGATGGCGCGCTTCAGGTGGCGGGCTCCATAGCGCAGATCGGTCCCTTCCTGGAGTAGGTATTCCTTCACGGCGGCTGTGCAGCTGAAGACGAACTGGTTGTTGCCCGTCGCCTGCAGGATTCGCTGCTGCACCATGCCGAGCTCGATTTCCAGATATCTGCTCGAGGTGTTCGCGGCGGAGCATGCGGAACACAACGACCTTATCGATGCGGTTCATGAACTCGGGCGAAAACTTGCGGCGTGCCGCTTCCACCGCCGTACGATTGATTTTCTGATCGAGCTTGGCATCCATCTGCGCGGGGGTTTGCGCAAATCCCAAGGTGCCGTTGATCATCTCGTTCATCTCGGCAGCGCCCAGGTTCGAGGTCATCACGATGACGCATTGCGACAGATCGACGCGGCGATTGTCGCCCAGAGTCAGCGTCGCCTTGTCGAGAATGCCCAGCAGCAACTGCCACAAGGAGTCAGAGGCCTTCTCGATCTCGTCGAACAACAGGATCGAGAGCTTCAGCTTCTCGGTGTGCCACTGGTTGAGCGCTTCCTGCGTCAGCAGCGGATGAGTCTCACGATGGCCGAGATAGCCCGGAGGCGAGCCAATCAGCTTGGCGATCTCGTGCGAGTGCTGGAACTCCGCGCAGTCAATCTTGATGCAAGCATGGGAGTCACCGAAAAGCGACTCGGCCACGGCTTCCACCACACGCGTCTTGCCGGAGCCGGTAGGCCCCAAAAACAGAAGATTTCCCACCGGCCGACCCGGCGGATTCAGCCCGGCGAGAAACATCTGATAGATCTCGGCGACCTTTTCCACGGCAGGATCCTGGCCGACGATCTTCCGCCGCAGAGCGGCCTCGAAATCCAATGCTTCGCTGCTGCGACGCGTGGGATCCAGTGTTGCGTTCAATCCAGTTTTCATATAATTGCCAACTCGCCGATCTAAAGTCCGTGCGGACCCAAGCCGTGTGATTGAGATGGAGTCGGCGGCCTTAGAGTTGTTCGGCAACTTCAGAGGACGCCAGCCCGCGGCCACGAGCTGCTATTCCATGCTGCAATACTTGGATGTTCCAGAGCACGTGCGCGATGACTTACTGAGTAGTTAACTTTGTGCGGGTTTCTTGTACCTGATTGTTAACCTGGCAGATGCTCTGTCACCAAAGCGACACAAATATGGTTCGCCCGTTGACCGAAATGCAAAAGGGCGCTCGAAAGCGCCCTTAATAGCCAGCTCTGGGGGGAGCTTATGGAACCTCGATCAGCTCGATCTTGCCGTCTTTCCGCCGGTGCAGCACGTTAACCTTGCCTTTGCTGTCGCGGAAGATGAAAACCTCCCGGTCGCGGAACTCGCATTCCTTTACTGCTTCCTCTATCGTCATGGGACGCATGGCGATGGCGTCCTGGGAGCGTACCAGGTGGGCCTCCGTGGTACGGGCGATCGACGGGAATTTGTGCACGACAACGGGAACGGCGGTGGCAGCGGTGGCGCCTACCGTGATCTGACCTTCCGCCTCCGCTTCGACGGGGGCCTTCCAAGCCTTGTCCTTGGCTTTACGATGGGTGGCACGGCGGCGGCCGTTGTGCTTGAGCACTTGTGTTTCGATGTGCTCGATGGCCTGGTTCACCGCGACCAACATGTCGGTCGCCTCGGCCAATCCGACCAAATGTCCGCGACGCCGCTTCACCGTGATTTCGGCAATATTGCGGTGTTTTTCGACAGTAAGAATGACTTTGCTTTTGAAATTGTCACCCAGGATCTTGGTGAGTTTGCCAAGGCCAGATTCGACCTCGTCACGAATGGCGGGAGTTATTTCAAACTGCCTTCCAAAATACTCTACATTCATAGAGCTCCCTCCTCGCCTCAGCCTGGTTCTTTGATCTTGTTTGGCTGGGGCGGTGTCACCACAACGTCCGGCTAACTTCGCTTCCTGACGCATTAGACGTTCAGGATACGATCGAGGCTCCGGTACAGCAGCTAGTTTTTTACTCTGCGCTGGTGGGTGCTGGGGATGCGCATGTCTTCCCTGTACTTCGCAACCGTGCGGCGAGTGACCTGGATGCCCTGCGACTGGAGGATGCGGGTGATCTGCTCGTCGGTCAACGGCCTGGATGGATCTTCGTCCTCAATGAGCTTCTTGACCCGGCGTTTCAGGATCAGCAATGAAGTGCTGCTGCCTTCCGGACCGTTGACGCTCTCGCTGAAGAAGTAGCGGAGTTCGAAAACTCCTTGCGGGGTGTGTGCGTACTTATTGGCCACGGCACGGCTAACGGTCGAAGGGTGAACGCCGATTTCCTCGGCAACCTCCTTGATCATCATCGGCTTCAGATGGTCGATACCGTGGTCGAGGAAATCGCGCTGACGGTCCAGGATGGAGTAGCACACGCGCAGGATGGTCTGCTTGCGCTGCTCGATGTTCTTGATCAACTGGATCGCAGACTTGTAGCGTTCCTTGACGTAGTTGCGGACGTCTTTCTCAGCAACATCCCGGCTCAACAGACGCCGATACGAAGGATTTAACCGCAGCTGGGGAACTTCTTCGTCATTCATCAGGACGAGATACTCCTCGCCCTGCTTTGCGAATGCCACGTCCGGCTCGATGAGTCGGGTTTCGACCTTGTTGTAGCGCAGGCCCGGCCGAGGATCGAGCGTGCGGATGAAGTCCATCCCTGCCATCACGGCTTCCAGCGGACGTCCCATCACTTTCGCGACTTCCTTGTAATGCTTGTTCTGGAGCGCATGCAGGTGCTGGTCCACCAGAACGATTGCATCGTCGAGCGCTTCCAGTTCCGCAACGTGATTGCCGTTGGCGTTCTTGCGGTTGACCCGCCGCAGATCGTGCAACTGGGCCAGCAGGCATTCGCGCAGGTCGCGCGCGCCCACGCCAATCGGATCCATCTGTTTCACTACATCGATCGCTTCGCGCAAAGCATCGCGGCTGAACGGGACACGGGCAGGTGAAGTGCGCGGGGGAACCAGCGTCGGACGGCGGAATTGCGGCTGTGCGTCCACAGTTCCCATCTGCGGCAAAGGAGCCTGCTCCACTCCCAACTCTTCCTGCGAAACTTCTTCTGCTACCGCAATGCTATAGCCTTCGCTCTGCGGTTCCAGACCGTCGGTCGCTACAGCAACCGCCGGCTCAACATGCTCCGGATTTTCCGGCGGCGTCACCTGGCTTGTGGGCAGAGTAACCTCTTGTCCCTCTTCCTGTGCCAGGCCAAGCAGTTCATCGTCCGTCGCTGTCAGGTAGCCTTCCTCGTTCAGGTTGCCAATCACCAACTCGGCGGCGCGGTACACATCCTCATTGACGTGAAGCGAACCAAGCTGCCACATCAGGTGGTCAGCCAAGGTGCTGGGCTTGGAGAGGAAGTTCTCAAATGAAGGCTTCTCGCTGTCTTCCATCTCGATCGAGGTGCGGAGACCGGGATCGAGGTACTCGGAAAAGAACGAGCCAAAATCGATTTCTTCGAACGGATCTTTTTCCTGCGCGGTCGTAGCTGGCTGTTCCTGCTGCGCGAGCGAACTGTCGCGTTCCAGTTTCTCTTCGCGAGCCGAGACTTCATCCAGAAGAGGTACGGAATTATCCAGTTCTTCGAGAACGGGGTTCTCGGTCAGCTCGGCATTGATCATGTCGGCAAGCTCAAGCTTGTTGAGCGCCAGCACACTGACCATCTGCACGAGGCCCGGCGTCAGGATCTGCTTCTGGGAAACTCTGAGATTTAACTTGGGCTGTAATAATGCCATGCTACGGAACCCTGAGGAGCTTTGCCCCTTGTTCAAATTCTAAACCAATGAAAAGCTCTCGCCTAAGTAAACTCGCTTTACTTCCGAATCATTTCCAAGCTGCTCCGGCGTGCCGGTCCGGAAAATTTTTCCTTCGTTAATGATGTAAGCACGATCGGTGACCGACAACGTCTCACGAACATTATGGTCCGTCACCAACACTCCGATTCCACTTGCTTTCAGATCGGAGATGATTTTCTGCAGATCCAAAACCGCAATGGGATCGATTCCAGAAAAGGGTTCATCCAGCAGAATGAATGAAGGCGAGATACACAAGCAGCGGGCAATCTCAACCCGACGCCTCTCGCCCCCCGAGAGCGCATACCCCCGGTTCTTGCGGATCACCTGGAGACCAAGCTGATCAATCAGCCGCTCCATGCGTTCGCGACGCTCGTGCCAGGACATCGATTGCGCTTCCAGCACCGCCAGGATGTTGTCCTCGACGGTTAGCTTTCGGAAGATCGATGGCTCCTGCGGCAGGTAGCTGATCCCATGATTGCGCGCCCGCAAGTACATGGGGACATCCGTTATATCCTGCCCGTCGATCAAAACCCTGCCGGAATCGGAAGGAATCAGGCCGACGACGATGTAGAAGCTGGTCGTTTTACCGGCTCCGTTAGGCCCCAGCAACCCGACAACTTCCCCTTGTTTCACAAAAAAACTTACACCGCTGACGACCCTGCGACCGCGGTAGCTTTTGCCGATCTCATCCGCCGATAAAGTCTGCATTTACTTCGTGGTACGAGCGCGTGTGATGGTAGGGGAAGAGCGCTTACTCTCAACAAGAACCCTATCATCGTGACTGTAGAAAGTCAACGAATCGCCCCACACAGTCCCGTGTTCGGCATCAAAAATGCTGGGCGATTTCCCGGTCAGCAAATACTTGGCGTCATCGGCTGTATAAACCAGCCGATCGCCCACGGCCCGCCGGTTCGGTTCGGTGACCACCACCTTGCCAATCGCTACCATATGGTCGATCTGGCTGGGCGCGTCTGAGCCCGGCAGTGACATTCCCTTCGGCTTCCGAGCGGTCGCCGCATTCCCGGCGTCTGGATCAGCCTGCTTCAAAAACACATCAAGCTGTTCCGTGGTGATGGTGGCCGTGGGCGATTTAGCCAAAACATTGCCCGTATACCGCGCACGCCGCTCCTGGTCGACATACGTCAGCTTGTCGGCGGTCACGTCCACCGGGGTGAGTTTGCCATCCTGCGACTGCTGCACGAACAAACTGGACACGGTCTGCGACTGATCCGACTCAGCAACGATCGACCGGTTTACGTTGTCGAAGTCCATCTTGGGCGCACGCACTACGTTGGCTGTCTGCCATAAGCGCACATTGCCGGTATAGTGCGCGATGCCGGGCTGCTTGGTTGCCGTCATGTGCTGTGCCGTAATGTGGATCGGGTCGGAATTCGCCAGCAGCGCGCCGTCGGGTTGTGGCTTCAGATCGCTGTAGGTGGTCTTTACTTCATCGTCAGCGAAACCCTCGCCGGTCTGGCGATTCATGCGCACATGGGTCGCCGTCGTCGTCATGCCGCCATCGATGACGCGGGGCGATCCGGAGAGCACCAGCATCTCGTCACTGGGCGTGTACACGGCCACATCGGCATATGCCGAACGGCCGCCCGTGGTCGGATTCGGCGATGGTTCGTGATATTCGAAGTTGCCACTCTGGGTCAGCTTCTGCACGCCGCCGTCGGGTGCGAAAGTCACGTCCAGCTTGTCTGCAATGCTGGTCTTGTCGGGTTCGCCCGGCGTCGTCGAAACGATTTTCGAATTAGGCCAGCCGTGCAGCGTTTGAATGCGATTGTCGTCGAATTTCGCGTGGAATTTGCCGGCCGTGGCCACCGTGGTGGAATTTGTTCCGCCCACGTCCTGACTGCGGTTCGCGCTCTTTGCAGGCTTGGCAGCGTGTGGCGAAGGCAGGATCGTAATCGACGCTTTTCCCACGGTATCCGCGGTCTTGAGTTGGTTGCCCTCGCCCATTTCGAAGTCGAGTTGGTCGGCAGCAATTTCCATAGGCTGACCGCTGGAGCCTGACTTGCCGGGCGCTGGATCCTGCTTCATGCGCGCGTTCTTTACCATGTGAAACTTTGACGCCTGCTTCTTGCCTTCAAAGTCGACGATGAACGTGTCGGCCGAGCCGTGTGCCACACTGCTTCCCTGCGCGTCAAACCTTGCCCCGCCCGAGACAATCGCCTTCTGCACCGTGTCCTTCTCGCCCATGTCCAGATCGCCTCGCGGGCCATAGACGTCGATGGTGGACGGACCGCGGCTCTGCACGTGAACATTGCCCTCGGCCACGATGTGTTCAACAGTATTGTCCGGCGAGAAGACCAGGGTGCCCTTGTCCGCCGTCAAGGTTCGGTCGGGCTGCTCAATCCTGGCATTCATCAGGGAGGCCTGGCGAGGATTCTTCTCAATGACGCCGCTGCTGCCGGTGATGATGGCCGCGCGCTCGCCCGTGGTGACGATATGAATGTCGGACTTCAGCTGCAGTTCGTTCTGCTTGGAATCGTAGTAAGCACCCTTGGCCGAGCCGCTGGCCTGCTCGGTTTGGAAATTCACCACATCGTCAGTTTGCGCGATCCCGGTTTTTTGATTGAAGGTCAGCGAACGAGTGACGAGATGCAAGGGATTCTTCAACTCGGCAGGCGGGGCCTGGTCAGGCTTGCTTGGGCCCTCGGCGTTGCCCTGCAAATCGATGTGAACCTCACCAACCGCCTTGATATCCCCGGTCTGCTGATCGTAGGTGAAGTGATCGCCGTAGATCTGGTCGTAGCGGTCGTGGTTTTTGCCGTAGACCACGATGTCCACGTTCTTCAACTCAGCATGTCCACCCTGCTTGAACTGCACCGCTTTCGACGCCTTAATCGTATAGATGGTGCGTCCGCCCTCGGACTTCGAAAGCGAAAAGCCATCGCTGGTTTGCTGAATGTCAATTCCGAGTTGTTGCGGGACGTTGTGCAGGATGGGCTGAACGCGGGAGCGGGCGATCCAGTAGGAAATGGTGACGGCGGCAACGAGTACACACACGCCTACCACCATCCACTTACGAACCTGAGCTATCGATTGCAACATCTGCTTCGATATTACCGCCAAGGCGAAAGCAGGGCCAGCTTAGTGCCCGTTGGAATTGTCATCCTGAGGGGGGGAGTCAGCCCGACAAAGGATTCTGCGGTTTGTTCGCAGTGGAAGGATGTCTAACGGCGCAAGCGAACCGCGGATCCTTCGACTCCGGCAGCGAAAACACGCCGCCTCCGACTTTTACAAACAACTGTCCCAGCACTCACGTGCTGGGACACGTTTGGGTCGCGCTCGCTCAGTGGTTGAACAGAGAGAAGCTTTTTACAGGTACACGGATCACCAGGCAATCGCAGGGCATGTCGTGCAAGGCCTGGCGGCGTTTCGTCCACCCCGACATCAGGAATCCGATCATCAGGATGAACAACGACAGAAACTTCATCAAGTGCCGGACCGTTGCCTGGCCAAACGATGTCCGGTCACCATCGGCGGTGACGACCTGCAGGCCCAGCAAACGTTTTCCCAGAGTCGCGCGCCACGCAGAGCTTTCGGTGAAGGCGCAATACAGCCAGGAGCCGACCGCGAGAATGACGATGAAGGCCATGCCGACGGCAACTTTTGAATCGAAAGGAGAGAACCCGAACTTCCTGCCAATCCGGCTTAGCGCAAAATCGAGTCCGATGGTCAGGATCAGCGCGCCGAGGCATTCGATGACGATGTCGATGGCTCCAGCCCACACCCGCAGCCAGAAACCGGCATATTCAAACGACTCGGAAGTGGATTGGCTTGGATGCAAAAAATGCCTGAAGGACTGCGATGCAACGCTCTTCGGCCTTGTCGGCTCAGAAAGCACGTCTCCGCAGAAGAGACAGAAGCTTCCATCCGGCAAGCGGCTGTTGCCACAGCTTGCACAAACTTCGTCGAGCACCGTCTCCATTGGATGGGAATACTAAACCCGTGTAGCTGACGTGTAAAGTCAGACGCGCTTCGATTTGGCCCTGAAATGCCGTGACATGGGCAAATCTTTGCACATCAATGTGCAATATTTTGCACTTGCGATCTACGGGCTTCCGGGATATGGTTCGTGCATTCAAACGATTGCAAAGCAGTTTCCTGGCTGTTGACGTGCAGAAAGCTTGTTGAAATATCTACATTTCTAATTGGGGAGCGGGAGGAATAGAGCCCATGATTCGGAAAACCTGGCTGGCGATGTGTCTCATGGCTCTGTTATCCACGCTGGCGTTCGCCGGCGACATTCCTTTCAGTGGTTCAGGATCGAGTGGCACGCTACAAACGGGACAGCCCTTCGCGTTTGACTTCGATGGCGGTGTCTTCGCCCCCGACTTCGGCATTCCCGGCGTAGGTGCAGGTCTTGCGACCTGGATGGGGCCGACGGTTTCGCAGTTTGAGATCACCTTTGACCTGCCTGCGGGCGTCTTCATCGATCCGACGATGGTTGATATCGGCCAGACCGGCGACTGCGTAGGCGGCTTTGCCGGCGGCACGGCCTTCTGCGCTCAGCCCTACACGCAACCCTGGACCGCACAACTGATTGGCACTAACGAATTGATCTTCACCGCGACTCCTGGAAACGAACTGACGAACGGCGATCCGTTCTTCCTGAATATCTTCTTCGCGGGCGGTGATCCGAATGGCGCCAGCTTCTCCGGTTCGTTCAATACTACGACGCCGGAGCCGAGCAGCATCCTTCTGCTGGGCAGCGGACTGCTCGGAACATTAACGTTTGTGCGCCGTCGCAAATTGTAAGCAAGCCCTCCTTTGGGCGGAACAATAAAGCCGGAGCCGCAAGGTTCCGGCTTTTGCTTTTCGTCACAAAGCAGAGAAAATTCGCCTGGAACAGCGAAGCTTCGTGATATATAGATTCGCGCGACGGGTTCGACAACCTAATGAGACTTACTTGTGTTGACTTCGCCCGGGAGCCGACGGCCGTATGCTGACGTGGATTGCTTGCATCGTAGTCACCGCACTGTTCCTGATTTTGGTGCTGCTGACTAGTCTTTTCTGGAAGCCGCCCGCCGGGGGTAGCTATCCGAAGGTCACGGTCGAGCGCGCGGAGAAGTCAGCTGATGCGGTCTTGAGCGTCTGCGCATTGCTCATCCCCGCTACCCTGGGACTGCTGACGTGGCTCCAGGAAAAAATTGGACCGGGAACGCATCTCATTCCTCTGGCTTTCGCTCTCGGATATTTCTTTGTGCTGCTCATCTTCACAGTCCACCTGCGTTTTAATTTTCTTTGGCAGCATAAGACCGACTTCGAGGTCAGCCCCACGGCCGGGATGCGCTTTGCCTACTGGCTTACAACCGCCACCAGCAGCATCGTATTGGGCCTGGTGCTATTGTCCCTGCCCGTGCTTGGGCTAAGTTTGGGGTGGCTGAAGATTAAAGAGCCAGCGCCCGGGAACGCTGCGACGAAGATTGAATGCAACTGTCCACCGGCTCCTGCGCCGCCCACGGCGGTAACGGCGAACCCCCAACAGAAAAGCAAAACTTCGACGCAGCACCACAAGTCGAGGAAGACCCACTAAGAGTGAGGAGATAGTTTATGGCGTTCTTTCGCGCGTTCCTGCTGGAGAACCATGAAACTCCGGACACCACCTTCAATGAACGCGATGAGGCCGCTTTGGTCATGTTCCTGGTCCAGGTCAGGCTCAACCGCTCCCCGGCTGGTGTGCTGGTTCCGGAGGACTTTCAATTGCCCGATCAGGTGCCGACGCACCTGGCAAAGCAAGTCAAGTTCGTCGCCGGCTTTCTGTGCTTCTTTATCGCGAAGCCGATGACCTACATGCGCGAAATGGCTGCCTTCCGGAGTTACTTCATTCCCGGATTCGCCAGCGACCGGGACAAACAGATTCAATTGGGACAGGCGTTGCGCGAAAGTTTTGTTACGGCTACCCTGGAGGACTTGAGCACCGCCGAATCTCTGGATTTCTTCTTCGACGTTCGCGAGCTGTACGAGACGGTCCGCGGTTAAACCTCGCTAGACGTCTCTCACTGCAGCTCCCGCGTTCCTACCGCCGCCCGCAAGTCTTCCAGCGAAGCCATGTACGAAGCCAGCGCCTGGCGGTAGCTCAACTCGGTAGAGCGATAGCTGCGCTGGGCATCGAGAAAATCCAGCAGCGAAGCCGATCCGTGTACATAGGCGGATTGCGCCAGGTCGAGCGATTGCTGTGCCTGGCCCAGGTAGCCGACGTCGTACATCTGCAGGATGTCGCGGCTGATGCGAGACACATGATGCCAGAAGCTTAGGCCGCGAGGAATGCTGAAATGGCGCTGAAGTGGAGTAGAAAGTCGAAGACCCCGCCCTAGCCAAAGGACGGGCTAGAACGGGGCACCCTCAAGCTTCCAACTGACAACCGACAACTGCCTTACAATGCCACGCAGACGGCCTTCACTTCGGTGTACTGCTCCAGCACCTCGTGTCCCATCTCGCGGCCCCAGCCGGACTGCTTGTAGCCGCCGAAGGGCATGGCCGCGTCGAAGACGTTGTAGCAGTTGATCCACACTGTGCCGGCGCGCAGCTTCTCGGCCACGCGGTGGGCTTTGCTGATGTCACTGGTCCATACGGCCGCCGCCAGCCCGTACTCGCTCTGATTGGCTTCAGCCACCAGTCTTGTCGATGTCCTTGAACGGCATGGCGCAAACCACGGGTCCGAAGATCTCCTCGCGCACAACTTTCATGTTCGGATTGGTCTTCACCATCACCGTCGGCTCGACGAAGTAGCCCGCGCCTGAGCGCTTCTTGCCGCCGACCACGGCTTCCGCGCCCTCGCTCAGCCCCGACTCCAGGAAGCTCGACACGCGATTCAGTTGCTCTTCCGAGACCAGCGGACCCATGGTCGTGTCGGGATCGAAGCCCGGGCCGAGCTTGATCTTCTTGGCCCGCTCGGCAACGCCTTCGACCACGTTGTCGAAGATCGTCTGCTCTACGTAAAGTCGCGAGCCCGCGCAGCAGCACTGGCCGTGGTTGAAGAAGATGGCATTGGCCGCGCCCGGAATCGTCGAGCTCAAGTCGGCGTCGTCGAATACCACGTTGGGCGACTTGCCGCCCAGCTCCAGCGAAACCTTCTTCAGATTGCCGGCGGCCGCCTGCAGGATCAGCTTGCCGACTTCGGTCGATCCGGTGAAGGCGACCTTGTCGACGTCGGGATGCGCCGACAGCGCCGCACCCGCGGTCTCGCCGTATCCGGGAACAACGTTGACCACGCCGTCGGGAATGCCGGCCTCGGCGATCAGTTCGCGCCAGCAGCAGCGCGCTCAGCGGCGTCTGCTCCGCCGGCTTCAGCACGACGGTGCAGCCTGTGGCCAGCGCGGGACCCAGCTTCCATGCGGCCATCAGCAGCGGGAAGTTCCAGGGAATGATCTGCCCGACGACGCCGATCGGCTCGCGCCGCGTGTAGGCGAAGAACTTTGCCTTGCCTCCGCCGGCCGAGATCGGAATGGTGTTGCCTTCGATCTTGGTCGCCCAGCCCGCCATGTAGCGGAACAGGTCGATGGCCAGCGGCACGTCGGCAACGCGCGCGACTGCCAGCGGCTTGCCGTTGTCCAGCGACTCCAGTTGCGCGAACTCTTCCAGGTGCTCTTCGATCAGGTCGGCCAGCTTCCAGATCAGCCGGCCGCGCTCGGACGAGGTCATCGTCGACCACGGACCGTCTTCGAAGGCCTTGCGCGCTGCTTTGACGGCGCGATCGATGTCCTCGCGATCGCCTTCGGCGACCTGCGCCATCACGTCGCCGGTGGCCGGGTTGTAGACCGGGAAAGTCTTGCCGGAAGCGGCCGCGACCCACTTGCCGTCGATCAACATCTTGCGCGGCGATCCGATGAACTCTTGCACGCGACTGTGAAGCTGCGGAGCGGTTGCGGTAGCAGACATAAGAATCCTCCTGACAGGCGGGGCGCCGCATGGGAGACACACGGCGCAGAAGCCGCGAGGACCTCGGGCCACCCACATCTAGCGGGAGAGTCTATCAGAAGATGGCATGGACGGAGCAGCGTCAATCCTTAGCGGCCGCCAGACTTGGCCAGCGCGTCGCTCACGGTCGGCGCCATGGTGAATAGCTGGTCGCACCTTGGTGACCTTCAGCGAGGTCTGCAGGCGTTCGTTGGCGCCCACCAGGACCAGCTTGCGGCCGGAGTTCTCGCGCGAGACGTGCGCGCCCACCAGGCAGCCGATGCCGGCCGAATCGATGTACGGCATGTCGCGTCACGTCGAGGATGAGCAGAGGCGCGTTGTCGGAGCGCACCATGGTCTGAAGCGGAAAAAAGTTGCCCAGCAGAAGAGGCCCATGAATGCGGAGCACCGTGGTCCCGGGAACGTCCTCGACTTCTTTCAATCTCTAGATGGCTTGTCTTGCATAGAGTTGGATTTTATACGGAGGGGCGGAGGGCGCAATGTTAATTTCCTGTGACTGAGGGCGTCGGCAACCCGGCTTTTAGCTATTGGCCGCTGGCTTTGGCAAGCGAGTTGCCTCTTATGTTGGGACCGACGTTGTGTGCCTTCGAAGCCCAACAAGGAGGCTGCTGGGAGAGCTGGTAAGACGCGCCTAAGTCCCACACCGAACATGCCGCTAAGAGCCAAGAGCGTTTTCACATCACCGGCGGAACAGTAATTCCCATCACCGCCAGCACCCGAATCAACTCCCGCCGCACCACCGCTGCCGTTGCCAGCAGAAATTTCTTTCGCTCTTCATCGGCTTCGGTGAGGATGTGGTGCCGGTGATAGAAGTTGTTGAACTGCTGCGCCAGCTGAAACGCGTGCTTGGCGGCGAAGGCCGGCTCGGTGGTCGCAATGCACTGCTCGATGACGAACGACGTCTTGCCCGCGAGCAGCCACAGTTCCCAGATCTCGGTTCCGCTGTCGCCGGCGAAGTGGCTCGCGTAGTCAATGCGGCCGCCAGCGCCTGCGTCGGGCTCGACTGCCCGCTTTGCGGAAGATGTTGGTGGCGCGCACAACGGCGTACTGCGCGTACGGACCGGTTTCGCCTTCGAAGGCCAGCGCCTCCTTGAAGTCGAAGGCAATCACCGACTGCTTGGTGAACTTCAGCATGAAGTAACGCAGCGCGCCGATGGCAATCTGGGTGGAGATGTGGATGCGCTCTGCGTCGCTCAGCTCGGCATGGCGCGCGTCGACTTCCTTTTTGGCGGCGACGATCAGCGCATCCAGCAGGTCGTCGGCCTTCACGCCAAAGCCTTTTCGGCCGGATACCTCAATGTAGGACTTGGCGCGATCTTCTTCCTTGACGTCGTAGCCGAGGTCAATGGCGCAGCGCGGCGTCAGCGCCACCATCTCGTAGGAGAAGTGCGTGTAGTGCGCGGCCTGCTCGGTGTAGCCCAGCAGCCGGAGCGCCTCGACCACGGTGTTCTGCGGATCGCTTTGCCGTGAGTCGATGACGTTGTAGATAGCGGCGACGTTGCCGAAGTGCGGATGGTCGGCCTCGCCCTGCTCGGCCGAAATCCAGACGTCGTGATCGTTGGGATACTTGTAGAAGCGGCGATAGCCGAAGTCGCGCCCCAGCAGGCCAAACTTCCACAGGTGATACGCGATGTCCTTACCGACATAGCCGACCGTGCCATTGGAACGCACGATGACCTTGGCGTCTTCGTCAGGCCCGGCCGGTTGTTGATACGGAGTTCCAATGTCGGCGAGAACTTCGTCGAGGCTCTTCTCTAGAGGGTGCGCCGTTCCAGCGCTGTCTTCTGGCGCCAGGGCGGGTGTTTCGGTAGATGACGAGGGATCGATGGCTCAGGCAGATACCTTCTTCGCCGAAGGCCGCGTCATCACCCAGCAGCCTTTATTCTTCCCCTCGGTCTCGTAGTACAGCACGCCTTTCTGTTTCAGCAACTCGAACGCCGCATCCCAGAAGTGCAGGTGCAGGATCTCGCTCTCGCGCGGCAGGAAGTCGTACTCGATGTCGAGCCGGTCCATGGTCTGCAGATGCCGGCGCAGCACCGCGACCGAGATCATCTCCGCAATCTCGGCCAGGCTGTTGCCGCCCTGCTCGATGGCGTGCAGCGCGTGCTGACGCGCCTTCAGGTGCTCCTTGTCCTCCGCGTACCACTGCGACACACGCGCGTACAGGTCCCAGCAGTGATAATCGAAAAGCGGCGTCCAGCGATCAGGTCGGCAATCTCGGCCTTCGATTTTTTCTCCAGCGTGACGAAGCCGACCACGACGTCCGCCACCTGCACGCCGGTGTTGTCGATGTAGTTCTGCACATCGACCGTGTGCCCGGCGGCGCGCAGCAGGCGAACGAAGGTGTCGCCCAGGATGGCGTTGCGCAGGTGTCCGATGTGCGCTGCCTTGTTGGGATTGATGGAGGTGTGCTCGACCAGGATTTTCCCGCTGACGTCGGCCGCGCCTTCGCCCTCGTGAGTGGCTTGCGCGATCGCTTCACCTACTGCCAGCGCCCTAGCCGCGACGTCGCGCTTCAGGCGGGCGTTGATGTAGCCCGCGCCGGCGACCTCGAATTTCTCGAAGCCTTCGGGCACAGGCAACGCGGCGACGATCTCTTCGGCAATCTTGCGCGGCGCCTTGCGCAGACGCTTGGCCAGTTCGAACGAGAAGGGCAGCGCGAACTCGCCCATGGCAACGTTCGGCGGCTGATCGATGACGATGTTGGGCAAGTCGACATCGTATTTTTCGCGCAGAAAGGCGCGGACATGAGCGGCGAGAATTCTTTGCTGTTCCAGGTACATTAGCTTTTAGCTCTCAGCCTTTAGCTCTTGGCAAAACGATCTGGGGTGGAGCACTGCTTGAGCAGTGCAACTGGGAATTGAATTGATTCCGTCGGCTTCAGCCCCTGAGACAGAGCATTACCTCAGGCGCTAAGGCGCAATTCCCGAGTTGTGTTTCCTAATGCACGCCTGAAGGCGCGCTCCACGCGGTTCGGTCACATCTGCCGGGCGTAACAATTCAGAATACCAAAGCTGATCCAGGTGATTTGCTGGGCGCTAAGAGCTAACCGCTAAAAGCTAACGGCCAAGAACCTCGCGCCACGGGTGCAAACGAAGAGCGAATGGCGAACAGTGAACCGCGGCTCTTCCACGTTTGACGCTCTATCGCGCGTTACCTATGATGAAATTTCTCCTTCTCGCGCGGGTTGGCGCGCGCGATCCGGCGGCTCCCATGCGCATAGCGTATCTCGATTGCTTCTCAGGCATCAGTGGCGACATGTTTCTCGGCGCTTTGCTCGACGCCGGAGTTCCGTTCGCACTCTTCGAGAAGACGGTCGAGGACCTGAACATCGGGGCAACGCTGGAGATCGCACGCGTCGAGCGCGGCGGTATCTCGGCGACCAAGCTGGATGTGATCGTCAACGGCGAGAAAGGACATGCCGCGGGAGGAATTCTGGGAAAAGCAGAGGGGCAGTGTCCAGGGACCAGTGGTTAGTGGCCAGAAGTCGGAGGCCGGTCATGCGCACGACCACGACCAAGCTCGCTCGTCTGAGCCTGATCATTCGCAGGACACGCACAATCACACACATGATCATCCCCGCGCACACGATCACGATCGCTCCCACGGACGCAGTCTTAGCGATATTTTAAGTCTGATTTCCGCGGCCCCGTTGGGCGAACGTGCCCGGCAACTGTCTAGTGAGATCTTTCTGGCGCTCGGCGCCGCCGAAGCCAAAATTCACAATGTCGACCTCGAAGGCATTCACTTTCACGAGGTCGGTTCTGCCGATGCGATCGTCGACATCGTTTGCGCGGCCGTCGGAGCCGAAGCGCTCGCTGTCGATGAATTCATCTGCTCGCCTTTGAATGTTGGCGGAGGAACAGTCGCCTGCGCGCACGGCGTCCTGCCCGTGCCTGCGCCGGCCACGCTCGAACTGCTGCAGGGCGTCCCGATCTACTCCGGGGAAATCCAGAAGGAGCTGGTGACACCAACCGGCGCAGCCATTGTGAAGGTCCTGGTCTCTCGCTTCGGCCCGCGACCTGCCATGACGACAGACAACGTCGGCTATGGCGCGGGCTCGCGCAACTTCGCCAAACACACGAATGTCCTGCGCATCAGTATCGGCGAAACCGCGGCCGTCACGACCCCAGCCGGCGACTTGGGTGAGTTGGAGGAGATCTCCATCCTCGAAGCCAACCTCGACGACCTGAATCCGCAACTCATCGGCTACATCATGGATCTGGCATTCTCCGAGGGCGCGCTTGACGTGTTCACTACGCCGGTGCAGATGAAGAAGAACCGTCCCGGCACCGTGCTGACGATCCTCGCCACTACCGAGCAGGAAGAGCGCATGCGCGCGTTACTTTTTCGCGAGAGCTCGACGCTCGGAGTACGCGTGCGCCGCGAGAAGCGCTATGCGCTGCCGCGCCATCACGAAGCTGTGATCACGCCGTGGGGCGAAGTGCGCATGAAGGTTGCGGGCGTGAACGGTGCTGCATCGCAGTACGCGCCCGAGTATGAAGATTGCCGGCGCATCGCCGCCGAGCATCACGTCCCACTGAAACACGTGATGCAGGAAGTTCTTCGTCTGTACATGGAAAAGCGCCACATGGAAAAGCATCTGGACCGACAGCATGGATAAACCCGGAAAGTTCTATATCACCACTCCCATCTATTACGTCAACGCGCGACCGCACATCGGGCACACGTACACCACCGTAGTGTGCGATGCCATCGCGCGGCGCCAGCGCATGATGGGCGTGGACACGTTCTTCCTGACCGGCACTGACGAGCATGGGCAGAAGATCGAACGCTCGGCGGCCGCCGCCAACTGCTCGCCCAAGGAGTTCGCCGACAAGGTCTCGGCCGAGTTCCGCGGCCTGTGGGACCGGATGAATATCACCTACGATGACTTCATCCGCACCACCGACCCGCGCCACATGCGCGGGGTACAGGCCATGTTCACGCGCCTGCAGGAGCGCGGTTACATCTACAAGGGCTCTTACAGCGGCCAGTATTGTGTCTTCGACGAGCTTGTACGTCGATGCGGTGGGGCCGGGCGCACCTTGTCCGGAGTGCGGCAGGCCTACCGAAACCGTGCACGAGGAGAACTACTTCTTTAAGCTTTCGGAGATGGGCGAGCGGCTGCTGAAGTATTACGAGGAGCATCCCGACTTCATCCGACCGGAGACGCGCCGCAACGAAGTTATCGCCTTCGTGCGCAGCGGCCTGCGCGATCTGTCGGTGAGCCGAACCTCGTTCAAGTGGGGCATCCCGGTGCCCGGAGATCCCAAGCACGTCATCTACGTGTGGCTGGATGCGCTGACGAATTACATGACCGCGATCGGCTTCGGTTCCGAGGATCCCAAGGACCAGGAGAAGCTGAATCACTACTGGCCGGCCGACGTGCACATGATCGGCAAAGAGATCGTGCGCTTCCACTGCGTCTACTGGCCGGCGTTTCTGCTGGCGGCCGATCTGCCGCTGCCGAAATCGATCATCGCGCACGGCTGGCTGCTGTTTGAAGAGAGCAAGATGTCGAAGTCGCGCGGCAACATCGTGCGCAGCGAGACCATCCTCGATACGCTTGGGCAGGATGCGCTGCGCTACTTTCTGCTGCGCGAAATCGTCTTCGGGCAGGACGGGTCGTTCAGCTTCGACGCGCTGGTGCAGCGTTACAACGGGGACCTGGCTAACGGGATTGGCAATCTGTCGAGCCGCACGCTGGCCATGATCGTCCGCTACTTCGACGGCGAGATGCCCTACCCGAGTAAGGCGGCGTCGCTGAATCCCGGCTTCGTCGAGAGGGAAACCGCTCTCAAACAGCAGGCCGAGACGGCCATTCAGCAGTTCAACGAGAAGTTCGACAAGTTCGATTTCTCAGGCGCGCTGAAGGAGCTGTGGTTTTTTATCGCGGTGGTCGACGGATACATCGCCGAGACGCATCCCTGGTCGCTGGCCGAAGAAAAGGACGCTGACTCACGCGCACAGCTCGCAACTGTTCTGTACACGGCGGCCGAAGCGCTGCGCATCGTTACTGCGCTGGCGCATCCGATCATTCCGGAAGCTACCGAGCGAATCTGGCGGCAGTTGGGGCTGGGTAACATCAGCGAACTTCCTCTGACCGAATTGAAGTGGGGACAGCTGCAGATTGGCACAAAACTCGGCAAGGTGGAGCCGGTTTTCCCACGCGCCGACAAGAGCATGATCGAAAGGATGCAGAAGATGGAACAGCAGCGCTCCACGGAGAGCGAGACAAAGACAACCGACCCGAAAGTGGATGAAGTAACGGGAACGCCGCCCGCCGGCATTTCCTCTCCCGCACAGAAGGCTGAAGGCGGAGCGGCATTGCCAGGCTCGCCCGCGGGAGCTCCCGCACCGTCGACGGGTACACCATCCTCCTCTCCTGCTGTTGGCGAGAGGGTGGGAGAAAAGATCACCATCGACGACTTCCTCAAGGTCGAGCTGCGCGTGGGCCAGGTGAAATTCGCCGAGAAAGTGAAGGGCGCCGACAAGCTGTTGCGGATCGAAGTCGACATCGGGACCGAAGTCCGGCAGATCGTTGCCGGCATTGCGAAGGCCTACGATCCGGAAAAGCTCATCGGACGCAAAGTCGTGATCGTCGCGAATCTGGCGCCGCGCAAACTGCGCGGGCTGGAGTCAAACGGCATGATCGTCGCGGCCTCGCTGGGCGACGAAGGCCAGCCCGTGCTGGCGGGTTTCCTCGAAGATGTGCCGGTAGGAGCGAAGCTGAAGTAGTGGCCAGTTGTCGGTGTCAGTTATCAGGTACGGAGTATCTATCCCGGGGTGCCCCGTTCTACGCCTTCCTTTGGCGTAGGGCGGGTCTTTTGTTTGTGGTAGGACAAGAACCTTTTTCGAAAGTAGAGCGCGGAACACCCGCCCTAGCCCAACAACGGGGCTAGAACGGGGCACCCGCGATATCTTCCGCGCCGGCGATGACTGCGTAAGCGTTGCATCAGGGCGCGACTTCAATCGCGCCGTTGGCCGCAAAATAGATTGGGCTTCAGCCCCCTACAGAAACTGTGCAGTGGCTGAAGCCGTTTCTTTCGGAATCACTGTGAGGCACGACTCAAGTCGTGCCCTGATACAAAACACTTCGCGCTGTGGTTTTCTGCGTTCTAATTATCAGTAAACTGACAACCGACAACTGCGAGCTGACAACCGACAACCGCCTTCACTGCCGGAACATGTTCTTCGCGATGAAGATCACATTCGCCGGGCGCTCTGCCAGGCGGCGCATGAAGTACGGATACCACTCCGATCCGAAGGGAATGTACACCCGCAATCCATAGCCTTCGCGCACCAGTTGCTGCTGCAGATCGCGACGGACGCCGTGCAGCATCTGGAACTCGTATGCGTTCGTCGGAATGTTCTCCGCCTTCGCGAACTGCTTCAATTCGCTGATGATGTTTTCATCGTGCGTAGCTAGCCCATGGAATACGCCACTTTTCATCAGAGTGTGCGCCAGCTTCAGATAGTTGGCATCGACATCCTGCTTCTTGGGGAAGGCGATTTCGGGGGATTCTTTATACGCACCCTTGCACAGCCGAATCCGAATGCGCTCTGAGAGCAGATCGTTGACGTCTTTCTCGCTGCGATACAGGTATGACTGGATCACGGTGCCGACCTTGCCGGCATGTCCGGGCTCACGATGCAGTCCGCGCACAAAATCGAGAGTGCGCTGTGTGTAGGGCGAACCCTCCATGTCGACACGCACGAAATTGTTGATCCTGGTGGCGTGATCGACCAGCTCGGTGACCAGGCGGAAGGCCAGGTCCTCGTTGACGTCCAGCCCCATGTGGGTGAGCTTGAGACTGATGTTGGCGTTCAGCTTGCGGCCATGGATCTCGTCGAGCATGCGGTGATAGAGCTCGGCGCTATGCTGGGCCTCTTCGGCGTTGGTTACGTTTTCGCCGAGGTTGTCGATGCTGACGCCCGCACCCCATCCGTTCACCACTTCGGTCTCGCGGATGACGTCGTGCAGATGGGTCCCCGCAACGAAGCGCTTGGAAAACTTCATGCCCAAGGCCGAATTTTCCGCGAAACTGCGGAGCGATTTGCTCTCAGACAGCGCGATGAAGGCTGACCTTAACATGCCGCCTCCGTGCAATTGGCCAGAAGAGCACCGTCAAGACCCGGTGCAAGATCGAGAGGGATTGTGATCGGGTGGAGCTGGCCTTCAGCCCGGCGTACAAAGCGGCTATTTCTTTTCAGAGCCGGCTGCAGCCGGCGAGGCAAGATGGCGAAGCCCACGCTCCGCGAAACGAAATGGCTCATAGTCTGACTCGTGCCGGCTCTCCGACCGGCTCCGTACTCTCTTGTTTATCACACTCGGCGGTCTCTGGGGCGTGAGCGCCATCACAGCCGCCGCAGATTGCCGCCCTATGGCGTGCGGCCAATGCCTGCAGGCTGATAGTGATGCCCGAGTCAGCTTTCGGATAGGACCGACGATCCATTTGGATAGAGTGCAATCTTCCTATCGCTGAGTGCAATTTGCTTCCGCCGTCGTAAGTCGCTGTGAAATCAGCGCTCCTCGATCGGCAGATACCTTTGGCCCCCGATATGCACTTCTAAACCGCGTTCGCCAGATGTGGCTAAGGTCAAGCAGGGGCGACGTGGACGCCGATCGTAAATCAACAATCAGGGTTGTAAGAGGTTTCTCCGGGCCGAACACCCACTTGAGCATCCGTGCTTGGGTGGGTGTTTTAGTCTTCGGACGAGAGTTACTCACGAAGCCTTTTTGCGGCCATCCAGCTGGCATTAGTGGCTGCACAAAGTGCAACGTGGGATGACCGCTTCACATCCATTCGAGCGTGACTCGCCGTGCCAACCTGCCGCTTCCTCCGATCGTCTTACGGGCGCACCGCAAGTTCCTCCGCATGTTTCCCGGAGGCTTTCGCGATGAAACGTATCTGGCTTGGGAACGCAATTACAAAGAGAAGGCGCACGAGCAATGGAATGCTTCGCTGAACCAGGCAGAATTCCGGTCGCTGCTGCGGCGCCGTCGCTACGCCGAAATTGCGGCGCAAGCAGTCAGGATCGAGTCACGAACCAACCTGCTGTTCTCATTCGAAAAGATGGCTCTGCGCGACGCAGTCAAGGAATCCCGTGGAGCGCATGAGTTCGCGGTGGGCCTCTACGACTTTCTCTACCGCCCGGGAAAACCCGACCGCAAGTTTGAACAGTGGTGCGAGGTCATCGCCGGGCTGCCCCGGAAGCAGACGCGCGTGCTTACCTGGCCGGTGGTAACCGTCTTCGGCTTCATAGCCCGGCCAGACATTCATTTCTTCTTCAAGCCCAAGGTTACCCGGATCGCCGCTCAGGAATACGGCTTCGATCTTCCCTACACATCGCACCCGAACTGGCCGGTATATGAAAAAGTCCTCGAATTCGCCGACTGGGCGCGTCGAGACCTGCGAGACCTGCACCCGCGTGACCTGATCGACATCCAGTCGTTCATCTGGATGCTGGGCTCCGAGGAGTATGCGGAGTAGAAGACGTGGTTCCACGTTCCCGCTCTACCTCGCAGGCAGGGAGGGGCATAGGGCGGCGCCGATTTCCTCACCAACCCGCGGCAGAGTTTTGGCTTTTAAGCTGAGCTATTGATTTTTGCTGGCGACTTCCTTGGCCTGTGCGGCGCCTTGCATAGCTCCGCGGCGGCCGGGAGCGTTGATCAATGTAATCTTAAATTCCTTTAGAGCCAAGCCGGGTTGATTTTGCTGGAGTAGCAAGTAGCCGAGCTGTTCGCGCGCCGGAACGATGGGTCCCGGAGTTACCGGAAGCTTCTCAATGGCGTCCTCGTCATCGGCGGATGCCCGCAGCAAAGCCAGGGCGTCGTCGGGTTTCTTCTCCGCTTGCGCCGTCCATGCCATGACTTCGCGCTGCAGAATTCCCATCTGCGTCTCCCAGTAGGCGTTGCCTGAAATTTTCAGTTGGTCCTCAAGTTGACGCAGGCGGGCGATCTCCGCGCGCGCTTCGGGAACGCGCCCAGTGTGAGCGAACCCCACACCGCGGGCCCAAACCGCAATCGCCGCGACCTGGGGCGGAGCCGCAACGGGAGGAACGATGTTGCTCGCGTCCGTCCATTGGCTTCGTTCCACAGCGTAGCGAACCGGCATCGCGGTAGCCGCATATCCTACTTTGAAATCGCCCGTGCTCAAGCCCGGCATGTTCTTGAGCTCCTGAAGCACCTGCGCCGCCTCGTTGTCGCGGCCGCTCTGAAGGTAGGCATATACCAGATAATCCATGGCATGCAGCTGTTCTCCAGCATCGCCTTGCCGTTTGGCTGCTTCTCGTGCGGCAAGGTTGGAGGCGATGGAATCGTCCCACAGGCCAAGTCGCGTGAAAATGTGCGAAGGCATGTGCAAGGCATGCGGCGCCGAGGGTGCGATCTGGGAGTATGCCTTCGCCGCCGCCAAGCCCTGCGGTGCGAGTTCGGCGTTGTCGTAAGCGTGGATCAGGTAGTGCGGAATGCCCGGATGCTGTGGGTAGGTGTGATCGAGCGGCTCCAGCAAGGCGGCCGCCTGCTTCTGCTTGGCGTGGGTCTTGTCGGAAGGCGACGCGTTGGCCAGCAGCGCGAGGGCGTAAAACACCTGCGCCTCGATGTCTTTGGGATATTCCGCGGAGATTGCTGCCATGGCCGCTTCGTAATTCAATGCGCGGGTGCGGTACGGAACGGTGGCCGCTTCCTGGTAGAGCAGGGCCAGCGCGTCAATGAACTTGCGTTCGCGCTCGGAGGATTTCAGCCGTTGCGCCTGCTTGATTTCACTTTCCGCTTCGGGGAGGGTGGCAGGCACGATCGCCGGATCCCAAAGCTGGCGGAAGTACGTCATCGCGATGCCCCAATGCGCCATCGCGCACTGTGGGTCTTGTGAGGCTACATCCTGAAATGCACTTCTAGCGGCGTTGTATGCGAAGGAGTGAAGCAGGGCCACGCCCCGGTCAAACTGCGACTGTGCCGCGGGCGAGCAGGAAACGGGAAACGATACCTTGCCCAACTTCTCCGGCGTGCCGTGCTCATGATTTTCCTGCGCTACGAGGACTGGGCATAGCACCAGCACGATAAGCAGTGATCGCCGCAGCCGATGCATTTCTACCTCCCAGACGCGTGGCGATTCGCGATGTCACAAATTCTACCTTGAGACAGCAATCACGGGCCCGGCCCAGGACTGGGACCGTGTCTCGACCTCAATCGCGCCACATTGGGCAGGACGTGCCCCAGGTTCGCGCCCCGGTTTCTGGGCCCCTAACCTGGGTTCTTTACAGAAAACTGTCTGGTCTTCTCAATGCTCGTCGTCGCAATCGCCCGCGCGTTGTCTGCCGATATCGCAAAGCACCGCCAAGGTTCGACGAGTGCGGCTCACATCCTCCTGGCCGACGCTGGCCAGCAGTTCGATATCGACGCTCTCGCGCCCCGCTGCCTGTGCCGCCGCTGCGGCCTTGCCGCGCTCAGTGAGCGTGATCGTCAGCTTGCGACGATCGTCTTTGTCTACCGTCCGCTCCAGGTAGCCGCGAGTCACCAGCGCATCGACCAGTTGCCCCGCGGCTTGCTTGGAGATGCGGAGCTCTTTGATCAGCTGCCCCAGCGGCACATCCTGAGCGCCCAGCGCCAGGCCGCCAATCACATAAAGGCCGTTGCCGGGAATGTCGTCGAATCCGGCTTCATCCAGAGTTTTGCGCATGGCAACACCGTAAGTGTTGCGCGCATGCCGAAGCAGCGCAGGAAGGGCGATGTCTTCGTACCAAAGCTTTTCGTCCGTCATGGAATCGGAATTTACAGTCCGTATCCATAAAAGTAAATATTATTTACTGTTATTATTTTTGACTAAATAGTGAGTGGGCGCTATTTCTTCGCGCCCCCGGGAGGACGGAACGTAGGCGGTCCCTACCCGGGGAAGTCACCTAGGACTTCGTTCTGCGTTCAGCTGAGCCGTCCAGCCTGCGCGGGGCGGACGTACGGCGAGTGTCCGGCGGTTCGACCCATGGGGGAAAAGTAGCAGCGTCCCATGGGGGAGACTCAGTAGTCGATAGTCGAGAACCGACAGCTGACAGCTCAAGTCACCGCTGGCGAAAAGCGAAGAGCGAAAAGCTAAAAGCTAAAAGCTAAAAGCGAAAAGCGGACTTCCTTACTCCCACTCAATGGTCCCCGGCGGCTTGGACGTGATGTCGTACACCACGCGGTTGATCCCCTTCACTTCGTTCACGATCCGGCTGGAGATGGTCTTCAGCACCTCGTGCGGCAGCGGCACCCAGTCGGCGGTCATGCCGTCTTCCGAATGTACGGCGCGGACCGCGCAGGTGTAGGCGTAGGTCCGCATGTCGCCCATCACGCCTACCGACATCACCGGGAGCAGCACGGCGAAGGATTGCCACACCTTGTTGTAGAGCCCGGCACGCTTGATCTCGGTGACGACGATGTCGTCGGCCTCCTGCAGCAGCGCGACGCGCTCGGCGGTGATTTCGCCGACGATGCGCACAGCCAGCCCCGGTCCGGGGAAGGGTTGACGCTGGAGAACGTCTTCGGGCATGCCGAGGTCGCGGCCGATCTGCCGCACCTCGTCCTTGAATAGCTCCTTCAGCGGCTCGATCAGCTTGAGCTTCATCTTTTCCGGCAGGCCGCCGACGTTGTGATGGCTCTTGATGACCTGTGACGGGCCGCGCACCGAGCGCGACTCGATCACGTCGGGGTAAAGCGTGCCTTGCACCAGCCAATCAACCTTGCCCTCGATCTGCTCGATGCGTTGCGCTTCTTCCTCGAAGACCGCGATGAATTCGTTGCCGATGATCTTGCGCTTCTTCTCCGGGTCGGTGACGCCGGCGAGCTTGGTGAGGAAGCGCTCACTGGCATCGACCGCGTCGATCTTCAGGCCGAGCTTGTCGCGCAGGTTTTTCTGTACGCTCTGGAATTCGTTCTTGCGCAGCACGCCGTTGTTCACGAAGATGCAGGTCAGCTGATCGCCGACGGCGCGGTGGACCAGCTCCGCTGCGACGGAGGAATCAACGCCGCCGGAAAGTCCGCAGATTACGCGACCGTTGCCGACGGTCTTGCGAACACTGGCAATGGTCTCGTCGATGAAGCTGAGCGGCGACCAGTTCGGCTTCAGTCCGACCACGTCGAAGACAAAGTTGCGCAGGATCTCGGTGCCCTGGGGCGTGTGATGGACTTCGGGATGGAACTGTACCGCGTAAAACTTCTGCGCCGGATTCTGGATCGCGGCCACCGCATTGGAGGTCTTGCCCACCAGCTCGAAGCCGGGAGGAAGCTCGTCAGCTTCGTCGCCGTGCGACATCCAAACCGGCAGCGGGCCGTTGAGCCCCTTGAACAGCGGGGACACGGGATTCAGGATGTCGACCTGAGCGTGGCCATACTCGCGCTTGTCGGCGGCGCGGACCCTGCCGCCCAGTTTGTAGACCATGAACTGCAGTCCGTAGCAGATGCCGAGCACCGGCAATCCGAGGTGGAGCACGCGGTCGTCGGCGGGAGGCGCGTCGGCATCGTAAACGGACGATGGCCCTCCGGAGAGGATGATGCCAGCGGGATGATAGCTGTTGATCTCTTCCAGCGAGGCGGTGCAGGGAAGCACGACGGAGAAGACGTTCTGTTCGCGGATGCGGCGGGCGATGAGCTGCGAATACTGTGCGCCGAAGTCGAGGACGACGATCGATTGCGTTTCCACCATTTACTTTGCCAGAGACCGGCAAGCAGTGTAAAGCGGCAGGGAAGGTTCTGGCTAGTTCCGGCCCGCCCTATACGCCAGAAGCAGGCGTTCTAGCCCTGGGTTTGGGCTAGGGCGGGCCAGACAACGGGGCACCCCCGGTTTTGAAGGTTCGAAAGGAATTCACGCTTCTCACAGTCGACTCCTCCGAAACGATCGGTCCAACACACCTGAAGGAGGTGCCCCGTTCTAACCCCGATGTTGGCCTAGCGCGGCCTGTCCAACGAGCCTCTCCCATTTCTCCTGTATCCTTGAACCAACTGCATGCCCGCAAGCGTTTTATTTCGACCCTCGATCACGCGCCACTTGAAGACCGCTCTGACCGTAGCGGCTATTTACCCTGCTACTCACCAGCGCTCTCTGGAGCCAGTCCGCTCCGGCGCAGCCGCAAACACCGTCTCACGCACGCCTCAGCAGCCTGCGAAAGTCCGACGCGTCAACCGCAGCAAGTTCCCGGCACGGGCGCGGCTGTTCAAGACCAGCAGCCGACAATGTCACAGGCGCAGCAGGACCAGCCCGAAGCCCGAAGGCCACATCACCAAGCAGCAGGCTAAGGACCTCTTTCGCTCTGTCGACGAGATCCTGGGCTTCGTCAGCGGCGACACCGGCCTGCCCATCGAGCACAAGGTCAACCGCAAGCTAATCACGCGCGAGATGGTCCAGAAGTATGTCGACAAGCGCATGAAGGACGACAAGGACGAGAAGCGGCTGGAGCAGGCGCGACTGGTGCTGCAGAAGTTCGGACTGCTGCCGGCAGGACTACGACCTGCATGCTGAATTCCTGAAGCTGATGGCCGAGCAGGTCGCCGCTTTCTACGATCCTAGGACCAAGACCGTGAACCTGCTCGACTGGCTCCCGCCGGACGCGCAGAAGCCGGTGCTGGCGCATGAGCTGACGCACGCGCTGCAGGACCAGCAGGTACCGCTCGACAAGTGGGAGCTGGCCGGCGCGAAGGACGACGCTGCTCTTCCCGATCAGCAGGAATATTTTGTGGAAGAGGCGCAGAGCGCACGGCAGTGCGTCACGGAGGGTCAGGCGCAGGTTGTCTGGTTCGACTACACGCTGGCGCCGATGAACAAGACCATCCTTACCGCGCCTGAATTCGTAGACGCGGTGCGCGCCAGCATGGGCGACAGCAAGGACTCGCCTGTGTTTCGCCGAAGCGCCGATGTTCCTGCAGGAATCGCTGCTGATGCCATACACCTTCGGCCTCGACTTCGTGCGAACTGTGCTGCAGAACCGAGGCAAGGATGCGGCCTTCAAGGGACTGCTGAACCGATCCTCCGGTGGACACGCGACAGATCATGCAGCCCGAGACCTACTTGCTCCACCAGGTCGTGCCGCAACTCACCATTCCCGAATCTTGGATCAGATGGTCGCACCGAATTACACGCGCTTCGATTTTGGTGGCATGGGCGAATTCGATGTCTACCTGCTCGCCAAGCAATACGGGGTGAAGGATCCGCCGAACTACTACCGTCACTGGCGCGGCGGCTACTACTATCGCGGCGCAGGCGAAGGACGGACCGAAAGACCAGATCGCGCTTGATGTACTTCTCGCGTTGGGACTCGCCGCAGGCGGCCAAGCGAGTTCGCCCAGATTGTATGCCGACTATATGCCCAAACGTTACAGGAAGGTGGAGCGGACGACGAGTGGGTCACTGGCGGACTCGATGAATCTGCAACGCGCCTTACTACCGTCTGTTTGAGACCAACGGAGGCAAGGCCGCATCTTGATCGAGCAGCACGATAGCGATCTGCTGATCATGGAAGGCTACGACGACAGCGTGGTCGAGAAAGCGCGCCAGGTGCTCTTCTACAACATGACCTTGCCGGCAGAGACGAAGGGAAAAACTTCCAAGTGAAATTACGAATCTCGCTGTTCGTACTGTTGGCCCTTGCTATTTTTCCTGACCTTTCCTCTCGCCGCGCAGAACTTCAATGAAGAAGCGTGGGGCAAGAACAGCCCGGCGTCGACCTGCAGGCCAACGAGATCTCGCGCGAGCACACGGCCTCGGGCACCGAGCTCACCTACACTTGACGGGCAAAGGATTCACCGCCCAACCTAACCTATTCGCTGTGGGGCTGGATTCCGGGACACAAGCCGCAGAAGGCGATTGATGGCGTCACCTTCGACAGGCAAGGGGATGGTGATCTGCGATCGCCAAGGCTCCGGCGTGCAAGGCAGAGACTCCAGGCGTGCCGATCAAGATCAAGACCACGGCCGTGCTGGGCGAACCCAAACGCTTCGCCGTGGTTCCGACGACGGCCGCGTTGCCGGCTTTGCCGAAGCCGTGCCGTTTCCGATCGAGGCCGTCGACAAGAGCTGCAAGGTTTCGGTTGTTCGACAGACACCTCTTGCCGAAAAAGTTTTGGTCAGCGCCACCGGATTCGTGCCTTACGAAATGCTGAATGTCTCGACGCAACTTGGCGGCAGTGACACCGTGCACAGTCCCGACGGCCTCGCCGAGGGAGTGTGGCAGGCAATGGTGGGAACGAAGGCGCCGGGCGAGGATTCCGGGGTCGCGAAAATCAAAGTGACCGGCCAGCAGTGTTCGGTGTCGCTCAGCTTCAGCTGGGGCGAGAGCAGCGCGAAGGTGCAGTAACCAGTTTTCGGTTTGGAACTTGAGGGTGCTCCGTTCTAGCCCCGAGGTTTAGGCTAGGGCGGGTCCTGTTCGATCATGCATAAGAGCTTTCAAGAGATGGGCATTCCACACGGCTACGGCCTCAGGAACCTTCTGTTTTGTGCGCGAGCAAACATTCTGGTGGTGCAGGCGCGGCCAACGGATGGGTGGCGTCCTGATCGGCTGTTTGTCCGGCCAGTCTCAGGGGAACGGTATCAGCCGCTCGGGACACCGGCTGAAATGGTTTCGCAAGAAGATCCCGTGCTCTCGTCGGCTGGTCCTCTGCTTGCCTACAAAACCGAAGTCCATTCCTTTCGCATCGACGAGAAGGGGAATGAGCTGCATTCCGCAAACTGGGAAACGACTCGCGTGCTTGATCTGAGCACCGGAAGCGAAACTCACGTAGTTGATCGAGAGACCCTGCACCTGCCCGACAGCAACACCGAAGTCTGGGTCTCGCGTCTGCTTTCATTCGCAGAACGCGCGGATACTGTGCACATCGTTGCCGCCATTCGTCATCGGGACGCGTACGTCGTCGACTACTACATCTCGGAATTGCATCTATCGTCGAGCCTGGTGCGACCTCTGGCCCCCTTGCCCGCTGCATTCCTCTAAGCCATCGCATGTCACAATCCCCGATGACAAAAGTATTACAAACGCTCCTCCCCGAACTTGTTAGTCTGGAAATTAGTTCTTACCGCGTACCGTCGCGGAGGATGGCAAACACAAAAGTCAGGGGACTCATGGCTCATACAGCTACTGCAGCGGCTCCAGCGCCCGTGAAAGCGACCGGCGTTAACTGGATTACCACGATCTTCATGGTCATTTTTCATATCGGCGCAATCGCCGCGCTCTTCATGTTCAGTTGGAAGGCACTTTTCGTCGGACTATTTTTCTACTGGGTAGCGGGCAGCCTGGGCATCGGCATGGGCTATCACCGGCTGCTGACGCATCGCGGCTTCAAGTGCCCCAAGTGGGTGGAGTACTTCCTGACGGTCTGCGCCACGTTGTCGCTGGAAGGCGGCCCGATTTTCTGGGTAGCCACGCACCGCGTGCATCATCAGATCACCGACAAGCCGGGCGATCCGCACTCCCCGCGCGATGGCGGATGGTGGGCGCACATGGGCTGGATCCTGACCGGCCAGACCTTCCACAACAAGAGCACCGAACTGCTCGCTTACGTTCCCGATCTTCGCAAAGACAAGTTCCATCTCTGGATCAGCGAGTATCACTGGGTGCCGATCACGGTGCTGGGCTTCATCCTGCTCGCGATCGGCGGCTGGAAGTTCGTGATGTGGGGCATCTTCCTGCGCACCGTGTTCCTGCTGCACTCGACGTGGTTCGTGAATTCGGCGACGCACATGTGGGGCTCCAAGCGCTTCGCCACGGATGACGACTCGCGCAATCTGTGGTGGGTGGCCTTGCTGAGCTTCGGCGAAGGCTGGCACAACAATCATCACGCGCATCCGCAGTCGGCGCGCCACGGCCTGGCCTGGTACGAGTTCGATATGAACTGGTACGGTATCAAGGCCTTCGAAGCAGCTCGGTCTGATTTGGGATGTGAAGCTGCCCAAGCTGGGCTCGGCGCGCGTGAAAGAGATCGGCAAGGAAACGGTGCCGGTCGAAGCAGACGTAGCGCCAGCGTACAGCGGCGACTAAGTCAACGTTTCTTTCGATTACGAAGGGCGGCAGAGATGCCGTCCTTTTTTTGTGACACCGCTTTGTTTTGTGACACCGCGGAATTTGTGTTGCTACTCAAAGAAGTGTCGTCCCGACCGGAGCGCAGCGGAGTGGAGGGACCTGCTGCCTCGCCACATGCCGAGCCGTACGATTCGAAGCACTGCGGAGCGCCCCTTGGTTTCTACCTCGGTATTCGAGCCGCGACGTGGGCTAGTTCCAGCTTGAATGGTTCCGGTACAACGCGACCGACTCCGGAGTAGGGGCTGTTCAGCGACAGGATCAGGAACATACAGAAGGAAAGCACTCCGGCCAGACATGCGGTCATGATGGCTTGGGTCGTAATGCTTTCGTGGCCGACGAAGTAGGTAAAGCCGACCAGGAAGAAACCTGCAACCGACAGCAGGCACCACAGGATCACCGGCACAGCGCCGCGATTAGCAAACAGCCGCGTTCGGCGCAGGTCGGAAAGCTGGGTGAGGTGAACCAGGGATTCGTTGAAGTAGCCTTGCAGCCGAGGGGTATCTGGCTGCGCAGTGCCATACGTATCCCAGAGGCGTTGCACCGCTGCCCAGGTCCGGACACTGTCTCGACCTTGTTGCATGGCGGGAAACTCATCCTCCACGACGGCGTTCAAGTACTCCATCAAAGCCAGCGAGATGTTCTTCCGCAGATCGTCCGGCATTGCAGTCGACAGCCGGGACAGGTCCGCGACCTGGGTAGCTTCGCGACTCAGATTTGTGCCCGCTTCCTTGAAGCTGCCCCACACAACGTAGATGGCGAAGGCGATCAGAACCGCGAATAGCGTTCCAATGGTGTGAAAGTAATAGCCGGCAAGCTCGTGGTGGCGCTTTAACCATTCCGGGGACACGTTACGGCGAACAATCACCAATCCGATGACCGACAGGAGCATCGATCCGAAAACGACAGCAACACCGACCAGAGGAGTGTCCATGTAAAAGCATCATGAGACTTGCAACGGACAAAGGACACGGCAACCGTCACACATCGACGTGATTGGAGTGGAGTCAGGTTCAGACAGAAATCCGCCGGCGACAGGTAGAAATACCGCATCCCGAATACAATGGCGGTCGAGGAATAACTGCTGATGATTCCGTTCGCCCGCATTTCACTCAAAATTTCTTTGTGGCTTACGCTGTGCGCACTGTCCGCTAGCCTGGCCCAGCAGCAGGCCCCGGCCTGGACCGCTCAGGAGCAGCCCATCGTGGCGCAGATCAAATCGCTGCGCAGCCTACCAGACGACGTACGCGCCAAGACGACAAAAGACATTGCGCTGGAAATCCGAGCACTGCCGGCTTCGGCTCCGGGCAAGCTGCGGCTGGCCGAGTACCTGGCGAGCCGCGCTACCGAAGGCGATTTCGGAAACCAGACATTGCAGGAAGTGACTACCACGCTCGCCGACGCGTTACAGCAGCAGCCGCCCGCGTCTGAAAAAAACGGCAAGCCTGCGGGCGGTTACGTCGCGCTGGCCGAACTGGCGCGTTACGAGCATATGCAGGTTTCGCTCGACGCTCCGCAATACAGAGCCGCCATGGCCAAGCTTGAGGCTGACGACGCAGACCGTCAGGATGCCAACTTCACCATGAACGATTTGCAGGGCAAATCGTGGACGCTGAAAGATCTGAAGGGCAAAGTCGTGCTGGTGAACTTCTGGGCAACCTGGTGTCCGCCATGCCAGAAGGAAATGCCCGACCTGGAAGCGCTCTACAACCAGTACAAGGGCCAGGGCTTCGTGATTCTCGCTTTCTCCGAAGACGATGAAACCCAGAAGGTCGCACCCTTCATCGCCGAGCGCAAGATCACCTACCCCATTCTTCTCGATCCCGGACAGAAGATCGGCAATCAATTCGAGGTGAACGGCATCCCCAAGAGTTTCATCTACAATCGCGACGGTAAGCTGGTGACGCAATCCATCGACATGCGCACCCGGCATCAGTTCGAGCAGATGCTGGCTCAGGCCGGCCTGAAGTAGGACAGGTGAGGGAGTAGCGTTTCGGTGGCTCGCGATAGCAGCCTTCACGAACCGGCATCGGCGACCCAGTCGCCTCCGCATCCCGCATTGTGGGACAAGCGAATCCTGCTGCTCGGCCTGCTGCTGGCGATCGCAACTACCGCGCTCTATCTGCCGGTAAGCCATCACCCCTTTCTCAACCTCGACGACAACCAGTACGTCACCGCCAATCCTCATGTGCAGAACGGTCTGAACTGGGAGACAGTTCACTGGGCATTCACCAGCTATTGGTCGTTCAACTGGCATCCGCTGACCTGGCTGTCGCACGCACTCGATGTCGATCTCTTCGGCCTCGATCCAGCCGGGCCACACGTCGAAAATCTGGCGCTGCATGTGCTGAACGTTTTGCTGCTTTTCTGGGTGCTAACTCGCGCGACGGGCTACATCGGACGCAGCGCAATGGTTGCTGCGCTGTTTGCGTTTCATCCCATCAATGTCGAATCGGTTGCGTGGATCGCCGAGCGCAAGAATCTGCTCAGCATGCTCTTCTTCCTGCTCGCGCTGGGCGACCTACCGCTGGTATGTTTCGCGCCCTTCGTTAGCACGCTACAGCCTGCTGACGCTGTGGTTTGCGCTGGGGCTGCTGGCCAAGCCGCAAATCATCACATTGCCGTTCGTCCTTTTGCTGTGGGATTACTGGCCGCTACAGCGGATGGCCACAAAAGACGATGCCGCGTCTCACGGGAAGAAAAAGCTTCCGGAGCTAGTCAAAGAGAAGGTCCCATTGTTTGTGTTGTGCGCGCTAAGCTCGGTGCTCACGATTCAGGCGCAGAAGGCAGGCGGCGCAGTGGCCACCTTCGTCAAGTATTCGATGAGCGTTCGGCTGGAGAACGCGCTGGTGGCTTACCTGCGCTATCTCGAGAAAGCGTTCTGGCCGGCAGGTTTGTCGCTCATGTATCCTCATCCGGGCACCAAGTTACCGACCTGGGAGATCTGGCTGGCGCTCATTGTGTTGCTGGGCGTCACCGAGCTTACGATACGATTCTCGACGCAGACAGTACCTGCTGGTCGGCTGGCTGTGGTTTCTCGGAACCATGGTTCCCATGATCGGCATTATTCAGGTGGGGCATCAGTCGATGGCCGACCGCTACGCCTACCTGCCGTTTATCGGATTGTTCATCATGGTCTGCTGGGGAGTGGCCGAACTGGTTGAGGGTCGCGAGTCCTCCGACTTGAACGTGCGCAGGCCGCTAGTCTTCGTCCACGCTGCTCTTCCGCGCTTGCATTTTCGTGCTCGTGGCGTTGGCCTGGATCTCGCACCAGCAAATCGCATACTGGGGCGACAACCTGACTCTTGTGGTCGCACGCAGACCAGGTGATCGGAACGAACTCGCATCTCCGAAAATCGTATCGCCGACGAACTGCTGCATCGCGGCGAGGCAGAAGCGGCGATGGAGCACTTCGAGCGCGCTGTGGCCATCAAGCCTTCCGACTTCGACAGCAATTTCGCCATCGCCGTTTACAGGCAGAAGGACTGGAAACTTCCGCGAGGCAATTCGACGCTACCAGGCGGTGGTCGACAGCCCGGCCGCTCTCGACATGAAGCAGCGGGCGCTGACTTACATGAGCTATGCCTACCGCGATCTCGGCGACACCGAACGGGAGCGCGAGTGTTTGGCCGAGGCTGATCGGTGCGTGGCGTTTCGAAAGCTGGTCACGGCTGAAAGCTGAATGCTGACTGCTAAATGCTGCGTGCTTCCCGCAGTGCTATCCTGACCCCGTCTGTCATGCGTCCCATCAGCCGCACAACTAAGCTCGCCTTCTTCATCACGCTGGGCGTGTGCATTGCGGTGGCGGCAACCGTGCTCAGCACCAGTTGGATCATTCTCAACTGGCGCGAGGTCGTGCCGCTCATCCTGGGCGTCATCTTTTTCGGCTTCATCATCGCCGGCGTCATCCTGAACACCATCTTCCTGGTGCGCGAGGTGCGTCGCAACGAGCAGCAGGACAGCTTCCTCAACGCCGTCACGCACGAGTTGAAGACGCCGATCACCTCCATCCGGCTCTACCTGGAGACGCTGCAACAGCGCAACCTCGACGATGCGCAACGGCACGAGTTTTACCAGGTGATGCTCGATGATACGCAGCGTCTGATGGGCACCGTGGAAGGCGTTTTGCGCGCAGCGCGAGTTACTCAGAAGAACGCAGTGCTGTCGCGCTCCGAAGTCGCGGTTGGTCCGCTGGTGCAGGAAGCAATGGATCTGGCGCGTTCGCGCCACCATCTCACGCCGGAAATTCTCGACTGGGTCACGCGACGGCCAGCCCGGCGAGCAGCTAACGGTGATGGGCGACCGCGAAGAGCTGTTTACCGCGCTGGGCAACGTTCTGGATAACGCCGTGAAGTATTCGGCGAAGGATCCGCGCATTCGCGTCGCGGTTGAGACTCCGGACCTGGAGCGCATACAGATCCGCGTGCGCGACAACGGTGTCGGCATCGCGCGCGGCGAACTCAAGCGCGTCTTCAAACGCTTCTATCGCGTGCTGACTCCGGGCGGAGTCGCAGGTGAAGGGCAGCGGCCTGGGCCTGTTCATCGTGCGTGCCATCGCGCGCCGTCATGGCGGCGACGCCCGCGCCGAGAGCGAAGGTGAAGGACGCGGCACCACTGTTACCATTGAGCTGCCGAGGAAGCCTCAGTGAACGACATCCTGCTGGTGGAAGACGAAGAGCACCTGGCGCGCGGCCTGAAATTCAACCTTGAGGCCGAGGGCTATCACATTGACGTAGTCGGCGACGGCGAACGCGCGCTCGGACATGTTGCTGACCGAGCGCAAGGAGTTCGACCTTCTGGTGCTCGACGTCATGCTGCCGGGCAAAGACGGCTTCACGGTTGCCACCGAGCTGCGCAAGGCCAGCAACTACATCCCCCTTCTGATGCTCACGGCGCGCGGCCGCCCCGAAGACGTGCTCAAAGGATTCGCCTCCGGTGCCGACGACTACCTGCCCAAGCCCTTCGATCTGGCAATCCTGCTGGCCCGCATCCGCAGCCTACTACGCCGGCGCGATTGGGGACGAACGTTGCTCACCGATCCTCCGGCGGAGGCGCGGGTCGCCGAACGCACAGGACGCCGGATCGCTGCGCGAATTCGACGTCTATGCCTTTGGCGACAAGCAGGTGGACTTCGGCACACTGGAACTGCGCGCCAACGGCAAGATCTTTCGCCTGACTCTGATGGAGGCCGAACTGATGCGCCACCTGATCCGCAATAGCGGCCGCATCGTCTCGCGCAAATCGATTCTGGAAGAGGTTTGGGGCTTGCACGAAGATACCGATACTCGCGCCATCGACAACTTCGTAGTGCGGCTGCGCAAGTACATCGAGAAGGATCCCTCGCATCCCGAGCATCTGCTGACCGTGCGCGGAGTGGGCTACCGCTTCCTGCCCGAACCGGCGGAGGAGAAGTAGCGTAACAGTCCGCGGCAAGTCTCATCCCAACTGTTTTGTTATGCCTGGCGACGAGCCGGGTGCCCCTTTCAAGCGAAGCTTGAGCGGGTCTTCGTGCCACTCTTTCACCAGGCACGTCACAATCGCCTGTGAGCTACATCACTGAATCCTTGTGACATCAGCGCTAAAAAAAGAGCAAGGCTGCTCCCGCGGCCGCAGGTGCTCCATGTCGACTTACGTGACTTTTGCGATATTTCCGATCGTGCTGTTCTTTCTGACCTCAATACTCGTGGTCGGAGCCCCAGTAGCCATGGCTCTCCAGGACTACTACAAGAACCGCGGCCGCAACTCGGTGAAGTGTCCCGAAAATGGGCAGACGGCGGACGTCGAGGTGGACAACCGTTTTGCCTTCCGCATGTCACTGCGTGGGCAGCAGCACTCCCGTCTGGAATCGTGTTCGCGCTGGCCGGAAAAGGGCGAGTGTGCGCAGGACTGCCTGGCGCAGCTGGATCCTTCGCCGGAAAACCTCGAGCGGCTGCTCTCGAAGTGGAGCGGAAGGCAAGGTCTGCGCGATCTGCACTCGCATTATTACTCCCTACGATTGGAGGCAGGGCCGCCTGGCGGTACTGAACCAGAGCAATGAGTTGCTAGAAATGCGCGATATGCCCGCCGAGGATTTGCAGACCGCGCTCGAGCAAACTCGTCCGCTATGCTGGACGTGCCACGTAGAAGAGCGCCAGCGGCAAGCGGTGTCGCATCATGCCTTCAAGGGCGAGCGCTTTGGTATGGCGTCTGCACGCGATTCAATCTAACGGCCGCCGAATCAATTGGCCTTTCGAGCCACGGGTAGAGCTGGCCTTCAGGCCAGCGTCTAAGGCTTTTATTCCGCGCTCGGAGTCGCCTTCAAGCCGACGGCACCGGAGGAGCCGGACGAGTTTTCAGCACGCTGTGAAGGCGTGCCCCGACACATGCCTTTCCGTGCGATGGTTTTCCGCTTGCTTACGATCCAGTCGCGAGGGCCAATCTCAACTCACTAAACAAGCTGGCTACTGCACCAGCTCCGCGGTCTTCAGAAAGTCGTAGTTTCCTGCCGGTGACAGCTCGATGCCGTGTACACGGTTCGTGTGTACCAGCACATTGTCCAGATACCAGAGATTGATGTACGGCAGGTCTTCGGCGAGGATCTGCTGAATCTCGTCGTAGATGAGTTTTCGCTTTGCCTGATCAAGAGTGCTGCGCCCTTCTTTGATCAACTCGTCCACCCGCGGGTTGGAGTAGAACGTCCGGTTCGCGCGCTTGGGCGCGAAGCTCGAGGTAGCAAACACGTTCTCGAACATGTCTGGATCCTGATTGCCGCCGATCCAGCGGAGCGAATGAATCTGGTAGGCGCCCTTGGTGACGTCTGCGAGAAACGTCGCCGACTCGAACGACCGGATATCCAGTGCAATCCCCACCTCGCGCATCTGCTGCTGCAACACAGCAGCCAGCAGGCGGGTCGACTCCTCCGTCGAAGTTTTCATGGTGATGTGAAAACGGACGCCGTTCTTCGCCGGATATCCGGCTTCGTCCAGAAGCTGCCGCGCGCGCTCCGGATCGTGAGGATAGCGCGCGACGTCGCCATCGTAAGCCCAGTGCTGCGGCGGCAGAATGCTGTACGCCGGCCGCGCCTCGTCCCGCAGCAGGTAATGAATGATGGGCTGCGTATTGATGGCGTAAGCGATGGCGCGCCGCACGCGCACATCCTTCAGAACCGGATCGCGGAGGTTTAATGCGATGTAAGCGTAGATCGTGCCCGGAGCCTCCATCACGCTGAGATTCCGATCGCGCTGCAGTGTGACCACGGTATCGGCTACGAGCGAATTGATGGCGATGTCGGCGCTTTGCTTGCGTAACTCGAGCGCGCGCGTGGTGGAGTCGGGAATCACCTTGAACTCGACGCGTTGGAGTTTCGCCGGCGTGCCCCAGTAGTCCGGATTACGCTCGATGAACACGTCTTTGTCCTGATGCGCGCTGACGAAGCGAAACGGCCCTGAACCGACGAGATGCTGGTTGAAATCTTCGCCACTGCCGTAAGGGACGATGCCCGCGGCACCCGACAGGTTCCACAGCAGCGAGGCGTAGGGCTGCTTCAGATGGAAGATGACGGTGTAATCGTCGGGAGTATCGATGCTGCTGACCTGGGCGAAGGTACTTGCCTTGGGGCTGCGGATTTTGCCGTGAATGAGCGAGTCGAAGGTCCACTTCACGTCGCGCGAGGTGAGCGCCTGACCGTTATGAAAGCGCACACCCTGCCGCAGATGAAAGACATAGGTCAGCGGATCGGAAATTTCCCAGCGCTCGGCAAGTTCGGGTTGCAGGTTGAAGTGTTCGTCGTGGCGAAGCAGCGAATCAAACAGCAGCTCGTCGATGCGCTGCGATTGGCCATCGACGCCGACCCTGGGGTCGAGATTGATGGGGCTGCTCTCAATGATCATCACCAGCGTGTTGGGATCGGGCTTGCGCGAGCACGCCGAGAGAAGGATCACGACAGAGACACAGAAGCACAGAGAAAACTTGCTTATCAATTTCCGTAGTCGTCGCGAAGCTCTGCCAGCGGCTGCTTCTGATATCTGAACTTTCCGTCTTTGCCTCTGTGTCTCTGTGGTGGAAACTTTTTTTCCCGTGCGAGCGGTGTCCTCCGTGATGAACAGAACTCTACACATAACTGACCTTACCGAGGATCGCGGGCCGCTCGGCCCCGGTCGCGGAGGGCACATTGGACGGCAGCCTGCGCCAGGTCTGATACGCCAGTAGGGCGAAGGCCGCGGCTTCTTTCGCTTCCGAGGGCATTCCGAGGTCGTCGCTGGTACGAACGCGCAACTTCAGCGGCGCCAGTTCTTCGCGGATCATTCGCATGAGCGTTGCGTTGTTCGTGCCGCCGCCGGAGGCGACGAATTCGCGGAAGCGAGCGGGTGGTTCAACCAGCGGCAGCACGAGCTTACGAACGGCCATTCCGATCGAGCGCGCGGTTAATGCCGTGGCAGTGGCGACAATGTCGTTCTCATCGGCACGCCGGCACAATCGGAGAAACTCGCGCACGAATTCCCGGCCAAACTGCTCGCGGCCGGCGGTCTTGGGAGGCTTCTGCCGAAAATATGGGTTGCGCAACAGCTCCCGCAGAACTCGGTCGATGGGCTCGCCGCGCGCAGCCAGCCGGCCGTTGCGGTCGTACGGTTTTTCGAAAAGCTGCGCGGTAACAGCGTCAATCACCATGTTTCCCGGCCCGGTATCGAAGGCGACAACGTCTTCTGGCTGTGCCCGTGGAGGAATTGCGGTCAGATTGCCGATGCCGCCAAGATTCTGCACAATCCGCCCGTATCGTCGATGCCGGTAGAGAACGTAATCGAGCAAGGGAACCAGCGGCGCGCCTTTCCCCCCGGCAGCCATGTCGGCTGGACGAAAGTCGCTGACCACAGGCACGCCAATTTTCGCTGCGAGGATCGCTCCCTCGCCCGTCTGCCAGGTGCAGGCGATGCGGCGGCCAAGATAGGGCTTCGTGTTCCCCTGATGATAGATAGTCTGGCCATGACAGCCGACTAGTTGACACTCCAGGCGCGCGCGTCGTTGCGCCGCTCGCACCGCATCGGCATAGAGTTCGCCCAGCAGGAAGTTGAGTCGCGAAAGGTCGGCGACGCTGGCCGACGAACTGTTCATCGTGGCCAGAACCGCGTGTCGGACGTCGGCGGGATACGGAAACTGGTAGTGTGCCAACAGCTCCAGACGGGAGCGGAAGCCGCGGCCCTGGATGCGCGTGAGGGCAACATTAATGCCGTCCGCGGAGGTGCCGCTCATCACGCCGGCGACAATCACCCGCCCACCTGTTCGGTCGAGACTAGCCGCAGTCGCAGCTCTTCACTGAACTGCCACACCTTGCGCGTCAGACGCTCCACCGTTTTTTGCCCGGGCGGCGGTGCCATCGGCGCCCGCAGCGCCTTGGACTTTTTCTTTGCCTTCAGTACTCGCGCAGATTTCTCTGCCACCAGGCGTGCAAATTTCTTGTCCGTTTCGGCGAGCTTCAAGACTGCTTCGAAGGCCCGACGCACGCTCTCTTCTTTCTGGCATACCAGGAACATGTCAGCCCCGGCGCGCAACGTTTCGACCGCGGCGTCTTCGATCGAGGCAGCTGCCAGCACGCCGCCCATGTCGAGATCGTCAGTGATGATCAGCCCTTCGTAGCCAATCTTCTTGCGCAGGATTCCGCTCATCCACTTCTTCGACAGCGAAGCGGGAGTGTGGTCACCCGTCACCTGCGGATACGCCGCGTGCGCCACCATCACGAACGGCAGATCGCGATGCAGCTTACGGTAGGGCGCCAGGTCCTCTTTCCACATCGCCTTCCACTTCTTGTCGATAGAGGGCAAGTCAGCGTGGGTATCGAGATGGGCCGCACCCAGTCCGGGGAAGTGCTTGCCGCATCCCAGCACGTCGGCATCTCGCAGACCGTGCAGGAAAGCGCGCGCGTAAACGATAGTTTCCTTGGGGCTTTGCGAGACGGTTCGCGAACCGAGGACGCTCTTCGACTCTTCGAATTGGAGATCGAATACCGGCGCGAAATCGGTGTTGAAGCCCAGGGCGCGCACCTGTTCGCCAATCAAGCGGCCGTGCCGGCGGAATAGTTTCTTCGATCCGGAGACAGCAACCTCGGAAACCGAGGGAATGGGTGCAATGACGTCGCGCAGGCGGTCGACCGTGCCGCCCTCCATGTCGACGCAGAGAAATAAAGGCGTCCCGATCGTTTTGTGAGCTCCGCTTAGCAGGGCGTGCGTCTGCTCGGCATGTTCCAGGTTGCGCTTGAAGAGGATGATGCCGCTGGGCTGCAGGCTGTCCAACATCACGCGCAGTCGCTGCGACATTGCAGTGCCGTCAAAGCCCATGATGAGCAACTGTCCAACCTGGCGGCGAAGTTCGAGGTTTTTCTTGGAAGCCATGGGAATAGATGAGTGTAACGCGAGGGAGGGAAAGTTAGCTTCCCGCAAAGCGAGTGCTGTGAAAGGCGAGCGGAGTTGCCATAGCCATTGAAACGCGAGTCGGCAGATGCGATATTTGTGTAGCCGTGAGCGTAAGTTCGCGCCAGGCCAAATTCTCGAAATCCCGGAGCGGCGGCCCGGGAATGCAAATATGACAAAAACGAATTTACGTCGGTACATCCAGATCAACTCGAAGGGACAACTGACCATACCGGCAAATATGCGCACGCAGATGAAGCTATCTCGCGGAACCAAGGTCTCTATCGTACGCGAAGGCGAGACTCTCGTCCTGCGACCTATCAATCGCCAGTTCATTGATAGTCTAATGGGCTGCACGAAAAACGCTGGCGCCGAGCGAGAGCACATGCACCGGTACTCCTGAGTCACCAGCCGAGATTAGCAGCTCCACTATGCGTCACAGTCTCACGTGCTCGTACTGATAATTCACTTTGGGGATGTTCAGGAAAGTCGCACGCCATTTCTCAGTGTACTTTCTGTTGAACAAGACCAACTCGCCTGGACGGTACGTCGTCAACATCTCGCGGTAAGCATCGAACGCCGTACTCAGTGCGTAGCTGAAAATGACGCCGAATTCCTGCAAATGACGAATTGGCTCAAATTCAACATCGCCGGACCCGACATGATCCGAGGACACTTGCTTCCCTTCAACCGTTAGCTTGTCACGGTACAGTAACGGCTGATACTCGTCCTCCAGCATTAGTCCTACTCCTTTGCAAGCGGTGGGGATCCTACTCCATCTGCTTCTTCAATTCATGCAGCAAATTCAGTGCCTCCAGCGGGCTCAGGCGGTCCAGGTCGGTGTCTTTCAGGCGATCCACGATCTTCTGCGACAGCGGAGTGAAAATCGTTAGCTGCATCGGGCCCGAGTCGCGGGCTTCGTCGTGCGCCAGATGTTTCACGGCGCTGCGTTCGGCATTCTCGTGTTCAGCCAGCACCTCGCGGGCGCGATTGACCACATCGTTCGGTAGTCCTGCCAGCTTGGCGACCTCGATGCCGTAGCTCTTGTCGGCTGCGCCCTCCTCCACTTTGCGCAGGAAGACGATTCCGCCGCCACTTTCCTTCACCCCTACGTGGTAATTCTTCACGCCGCTCAGGCGGTCGGCCAGTTCTGTCAGCTCGTGATAGTGCGTGGCGAAGAGCGTCTTGGCGCGAGTGTTGGCATGAATGTATTCGACCGCGGCCCAGGCGATCGCCAGCCCGTCATAGGTCGCGGTGCCGCGGCCAACTTCGTCGAGCAGAATCAGCGAACGGGACGTCGCCGTGTTGAGGATGGCCGCGGTCTCGGTCATCTCGACCATGAAAGTAGACCGGCCTCGCGCCAGATTATCGGCTGCCCCGATGCGGGTGAAGATGCGGTCCACCAACCCCAGTCGCGCCGACCGTGCCGGCACGAAACAACCCATCTGCGCCATCAGCACGATCAACGCCGTCTGCCGCAGGTAGGTCGATTTGCCACCCATGTTCGGCCCGGTAATGAGCAGGATGGAATGGGTTGTGCCGTTGAGATAAATATCGTTGGGCACAAACCGGTCCGCGACTCCGCTGATCTCCAGTTGTTCGATCACGGGATGGCGGCCGTCGACGATCTCGATATCGGAGGACTCATCCAGCTTGGGCCGGCAATAGCTGCGATTCGCCGCCAGCGCCGCGAACGAAGCCAGTAAATCGATTTCGGCCAGCGCCAGTGCAGCCTGCCGAATGCGGCGTGCTTCGGCGCCGACAGCAGCGCGCAGTTCGGTGAATAGCCGCCGCTCGATCTCAACCATCTTCTCCTGCGCGTCCAGCACCTTCGCTTCGTATTCCTTCAGCTCGGGAGTTGTGAAGCGCTCGGCGTTGACCAGCGTCTGCTTGCGCTCGTAGTCAGGAGGCGCGTGATGCAGGTTGGACTTCGATATCTCGAGGTAGTAGCCGAAGACAGAGTTGAACTTAACCTTCAGCGAGCCGATACCGGTACGTTGGCGTTCGCGCTGCTCAATCTGCGCAATGTACTGCTTACTGTTCCGGCTAAGGTTGCGAAGCTCGTCGAGCGCAGGCTCGATGCCGGTGCGGATGACGCCCCCATCGGCGAGCGTCAGCGGCGGCTCGTCTTCCAGAGATGTTTCGATGCGTTCGCGCAGGTCGGCAAGTTCGTCGCACTGCGCGTGAAGTGTCTGCAGCCTTTCCACGGAAAAGTGCGACAGCGATTGGCGCACCTTGGGCAGCTTCGCCAGAGATGTCGCCAGCGCCAGCAGGTCGCGTGGGTTGGCCGTCTCCAGCGTGACCCGGCTCAGCAGGCGCTCCAGGTCCAGGATGCCTTCCATCGAGCGGCGCAATTCTTCGCGGGCTACCAGGTCCTGCGCCATGCTCTCAACCGCGTCGAGGCGGTGGGTGATCTCAGGCGCATCGATGGACGGCCGCAGCATCCAGGCACGCAGGAGTCGCTTGCCCATCGGAGTGACCGTCGCATCCAGAGAACGAAAAAGCGTCGCGTTGTCGCCTGAGCCGGTGAAGAGAGGCTCTATCAATTCGAGGTTGCGGACCGAAACCGCGTCGAGAACCAGGCAGTTCTGCCGTTCATAAAAGCCGATGCGGTCGACGTGGTCGAGCGAGCCACGCTGAGTAGTCCGGACATAATGCAGGATGGCGCCCGCAGCCGTTGCCGCAGCCGCACGGTTCGCCAGCCCGAAGCCTTCCAGCGAGAGCACGCCGAAGTGGTTCTCGACCTGCGGAATCGCGTAATCAGGAGCGAAGACCCAGTCGTCCAACGGGGTCTCGGCCCAACTGGCATTCTCGAGCGATGCGATCCGCGGAGCTGCGGCAGCTTGCGGCGTCGGATGCGTTCCCTCCCACGCTTTCGCCAATTGCGGGCGGGAGGATGGGGCACCCTCGAAGAGCGGCAGCGAAGACGCAAACAGCACCTCGCGCGGACGCAAAACCAGCAGCTCCTCCCGAATGCGGCGTTCGGCGTCCTCGCCAACAAATTCGGTAGCTCGAAACTCGCCGGTGGAAAGATCGAGTGCTGCGAATCCCGCGGAGTTTCCTGCACGCGCCACGCACGCCAGAAAGTTGTTTTCCTCCGGACTGAGCTGTGCATCTACCGCGGTGCCCGGAGTCAGTACCCGCGTTACCTCGCGCTTTACCAACTTCTTGGCGAGTCGCGGGTCCTCCATCTGCTCGCAGATGGCGACCTTGAAACCTTTGCGAATGAGCTTAGCGATGTAATTTTCTGCCGAATGATACGGCACGCCGCACATGGGAATTGCGGTGTCTTTCTCTTTGTTGCGCGAGGTCAGCGTGATCTGCAACTCGCGCGCCGCGACGACCGCGTCCTCGAAGAAGAGTTCGTAGAAGTCACCCAGGCGGAAGAACAACAGCGCGCTGGGATGGTCTTTCTTGATCGCGGTGTATTGCCGCATCAAGGGTGTGGAGGGCTCGCTCATGGCAGGAAACTGCGCGGATTATAGCAGCCGCAGCGGCGCTCACTGCGGTATGACAGACGGGAGTGCTACACTGCGATTTTTCCGAGGACTTCGCTTTATGGCTACCCTGCTTGGTTTCGAATGCAGCAAGTGCGGACAGAAATCTTCTCCACGGCCGGCGCCGACGATTTGTCCGCTGGATGGCGGTCCGCTATATGTGCGCTACGATCTGGATGAGATTCGCTGGAAGACCACCAGAGATTCGCTGCTTGACGCGCCCAAGAACATGTGGCGCTATGCTGCGGTGCTGCCGGATGCCGAGCCGGTGACTCTGGGTGAAGGTTTCACGCCGCTGCTGCCCAGTCGCAAGTACGCCAACCTGCTTATCAAAGACGAAGGTTTGAACCCGACAGGTTCATTCAAAGCGCGCGGAATGGCAGCCGCAATCACTATGCTCCGGCACTACGGTGTGAAGAAGGTGGCCGCGCCGTCGGCCGGCAATGCGGGCGGAGCGATGGCAGCTTACGCCGCAGCCGCCGGCATGGAAGCCTACGTGTTCATGCCGAAAGATGTGCCGATCGCCAATCGATTGGAAGTAGAAGCGGCGGGCGCGCACCTCACGCTGGTTGACGGGCTGATCAGTGATTGTGGACGCATGGTGGCCGAGCGCAAAGATAAAGAAGGATGGTTCGACCTCTCGACTCTAAAGGAACCGTTTCGTATCGAAGGCAAGAAGACAATGGGCTACGAGGTTGCCGAGCAGATGAAGTGGACCTTGCCCGACGCGATTCTTTATCCCACGGGCGGCGGCGTGGGCCTGATCGGCATGTGGAAGGCCTTCGAGGAGATGGAAGCCCTGGGCTGGATTGACGCCGGTAAGCGGCCAAAGATGATCTGCGTGCAGGCCGAAGGCTGCGCGCCCATTCCTAAAGCGCTGGAGGAGGGCATGGGCGCTTCCACCCTGTGGCCCGGCGCACACACGCTGGCCGCCGGCCTGCGCGTACCCAAGGCGTATGGCGACTTCATCATCCTCGACATCGTGCGCAAGAGCAATGGCACGGCTGTGGCCGTCAGCGATGACGCCATCATGGCAGCGGTAAAAGAGATGGCGAGTGTCGAAGGGATTTTCCCCGCACCTGAGGGTGGAGCGGCGCTGGCTGCCTATCAGCAATTGCTGGCCAGCGAATTTCTGACCGAAAACGACAAGGTCGTACTGTTCAATACCGGCTCGGGCTACAAATATCTCGACGTCTTCGCCCAGTACTGGGACGTGGAGGCATTTGCGCCGGCGGCGAAACTGCCGGCGTCGAGAAATATCGGCGGAATTATCGGGCCGTACTGAAAGCCGGCAACCAGCAAGTAGCAGCTAGCAATTAGTTTGTCGTTCCCACTAGTTGTGTGAGGGCACGAGTTTTCTGGTGCCGCAGGACAAGGAGAAGTTGACGGCTTTGGCCGCTGCCGACCGCTTCAGATTAGGAAAGCCATGCGGCAGGACTAAATACGTGCCTCGACACCAAGCACTTCTGAACTAATCGCCAAGCGCCAACTGCGTTTTTGGAGTTCAATCATGCGCGATTTTAATAGCTTGTCGCAGAAAGAAATTCTTGCTCTGGCGATTTCGCTGGAGGAAGAGGACGAACGCATTTATTCCGACTTCAGTGAGAACATGCGGGTAAACTTTCCCGGCACGGCGCAGATCTTCGAGGAGATGCGTCAGGAGGAGATCGTTCATCGGCGGCAACTGATCGACATCTTTCGGCAAAAATTCGGCGAGCACATTCCGCTCATCCGTCGCCAGGATGTGCGCGGTTTCGTGCAGAGGAAACCGATCTGGCTGAACACGCCGCTGCGGCTGGAGCAGATTCGTGCGCAGGTGGGCACCATGGAAGCCGAGACCCGAAATTTCTATCTCCGGGCTGCGGCGCGCGCACAGGACGCCAGCATTCGGCAGCTGCTGGATGATCTGGCCATCGCCGAAACCACTCACGTGAACCGGGCGGCCGAACTGGAGAAGACGGAACTCAAACCCGAGGTACGCGAAGAAGAAGACAAGGCCAAGCGGCGGCTTTTCGTGTTGCAGATCGTGCAGCCCGGTCTGGCCGGCTTGATGGACGGCTCCGTCTCCACGCTCGCTCCAGTGTTTGCCGCCGCGTTCGCCACCCGCAATACCTGGGACGCGTTTGCCGTCGGCTTGGCAGCATCGCTAGGCGCCGGCATCAGCATGGGATTCGCCGAAGCTCTGTCTGATGACGGCAGTCTGACCGGTCGCGGCACGCCGTGGCTGCGTGGCTTGATCTGCGGAGCCATGACGGCGCTGGGCGGCGTCGGGCACACGCTGCCCTACCTGATTCACAATTTCAATGTCGCAACTACCGTGGCCATCATCGTGGTGCTCTTCGAACTCGCGACTATCACCTGGTTGCGCAATCGCTTCATGGATACTCCGCCGCTCTCGGCAGCGCTGCAGGTGGCGTTTGGCGGAGCGCTTGTCTTTGCAACCGGCATTCTGATCGGCAATTCGTGACGGAGGATATTCATGCGAACCCAGCGTCTTACATCCTCGAAATCTGAGATGGTTCGGATCGCTAAAGCCACCGCCTGTCTGGTGCTGGTGTGTGCCTTTCTCGCCGCCGCCACGCCGCCGACGATCGGGAATACCGACTCCGCGCGCTACCTCAAGGACATCCAGGTCCTGGCCGCCCCGGACATGGAGGGACGCGGCCCCGGCACCAAGGGTATCGAGAAAGCCTCGAAGTACATCGAACGCCGCTATAAGTCTCTGGGCCTGCAGCCGGCTGGAACCGACGGCTATGTCCAGCCATTCACGGTGACCACGGGAGCGAAGCTGAAGTCCGGCAACGAACTCATCGCCATCAACGGAGCGAGCAGGCAGTCGTTGAAGGTCAACCAGGACTTCGAGCCCATTAGCTTTTCGGACTCGGGTAGCTTCACCGGTCCAATGGTGTTTGTAGGCTACGGCACAACTGCGGAAGAGTTCCAGTACGACGATTACGCCGGAGTCGACGTGAAGGACAAGATCGTCCTCGTGCTTCGATATGAACCGGAGACCTTCGCTGCTAAGAGCGGTAACCAGGGCTTGACGCATCACGCTTCGCTCATCACCAAGGCGATCAATGCGCGTAACCACGGTGCGAAGGCGATGATCGTGGCGAACGGCAAGCTGGCCGATGGCGAAGAAGACCTGCTCATGCGCTTTGGCGGAGTGAGTGGCCCGGAGAATTCCGGCATCATGCTCGCTCAAGTTAAAAATTCCGTCGCGGATGGCTGGATGAAGGGAGCAGGGAAGTCTCTGGCCGCAGTGCAGCAACAGATCAACAGCAGCGGTAAGCCGAATTCATTCGTGCTGCCAGACAGCTTCCGGCTCGCGCTCAAGATCGATATCGAGGCGACACATGCCCGGGTGAACAACGTGCTTGCCTATCTTACCGGGCAAAACCAATGAGTATGTCATCATCGGCGCGCACTACGATCACCTCGGCCGCGGCGACTCTAACTCCCTTGCGCCGTCGCAGATCGGACAAATCCATCCTGGCGCCGACGACAATGCCTCTGGCACGGCGGGCGTGCTGGAGTTGGCGCGACTCTTCGCGCCGCTGAAGGGTCAACTCGACCGCGGAATCCTGTTCATGTCATTCTCCGGCGAGGAACTGGGACTGCTGGGCTCGGCGCACTGGGCGCAGAATCCGACTAGACCGCTCGATCAATGCGTTGCCATGATCAACATGGACATGATCGGGCGTATCCGCGACAACAAGGTTTTTGTCGGAGGCGTCGGAACCGGATCGACCTTCCAGGCGATTCTCGATCAGGCACAGAAGAAATCGGCGTTGAAGCTGGAGTATTCAGCCGGAGGATATGCGGCCAGCGATCACACATCCTTTGTCGCGAAGAAAATTCCGGTGCTGTTCTTCTTTTCGGGATTGCACGCGGACTATCACAAGCCATCGGATACCGCCGACAAGATCAATGCTCCGTCGGCCGCGCAGTTGCTGGATTTGGTGGGCGATGTCGCGCTGCAACTGGCGTCGGCGCCGCAGCGACCGCAGTTCGTCAACGTCGTCGAGGCCAAACCGGTCGGCGGTGGCGGAGGAGGATATGGGCCGTACTTCGGATCGATTCCTGACTTCGGCGAAGTGAAGGACGGAGTGCGCTTTTCCGACGTCCGGCCGGGATCGCCGGCAGCGAAGGCCGGATTGAAGGCGGGCGACATCCTGGTGCAGTTCGGCGACAAGCCGGTTCATAACCTGTATGACTTCACCGACGCACTACGCAGCAGCAAAGTGGGGCAGGTTGTCGAGGTGAAGGTTTTGCGCGACGGACAGCCGCTCACGGTGAGCGTAAAGCTGGAGCAGCGCAAGTAATCGACACTCCTCAATAAACGGATGATTGTCATCCCGAGCGGAGGCGCGCTTTTTGCGCCGCAGTCGAAGGATCTGCGGTCTGCCCGCAGTAGAAGGCATTGCCGGTGTCAACGAACCGCGGATCCCTCCACTCGGACTGAAGTCCTCAGTCGGGATGACAATTCGTGATTGGTTATCGGCACGACTGAAGTTGTGCCCTGATACAAAACTGGTTTGTGTGGCTGCTGCAACTTGTTGTCGCTAGTACGCAACACGCTCCTTGCGATACATTGGTCCGCATGTTCCTGACTGCTTCGCGCAGCTTGTTTGTAATCGCCCTTATCATTTCTTCGACATTCCTGCACGGGCAATCCGCTCCGGCGAATTCCTCCACATCCCTACTCTCGCCTGGCGAAGAGAAGCACCTGCGTAACATCCGCCAACTTACCTTCGGAGGCCAGAATGCCGAAGCCTATTTCTCCATCGACGACAAGATGCTGAGCTTTCAGCATCAGGGCAACGGCGTGGCTTGCGATCAGATTTACACCATGCCGGTCGATACGTCTGACGGCCAGCCGGCAACGCCGAAGCTCGTCAGCTCCGGCAAGGGCCGCGACACTTGCAGCTACATCTTTCCCTCCGGAAATCGCATCCTGTATTCGTCAACGGAAGCCAGCAGCCCCGACTGCCCGCCCAAGCCCGACTACTCACACGGCTATGTGTGGCCCATCTACAGCAGCTATAAGGTCTATACGGCGAAGCTGGACGGCAGTGACATCAAGCTGCTGACGGACGCGCCCGGCTATAACGCCGAATCGACGATCAGTCGCGACGGCAAGAAGATCGTCTTCACCTCGACCCGCAACGGTGACCTCGATATCTACACCATGAACGCCGATGGCACTGACGTGAAGCAACTCACGCACGAACTGGGTTACGACGGCGGACCGTTCTTCTCGCCGGATGGAAAGAAGATTGTCTATCGCGCTGAACATCCGACGACGGCCGGACAGATTGCCGACTACAAGGCTCTCTATGCGCAGGGACTGATCCGTCCCGGGAACCTTGAGATCTGGGTGATGGATGCCGACGGCAAGCACAAGCACCAGGTTACGCATAACGGGGCTGCAAATTTCGCGCCGTTCTTTCATCCTGATGGTAAGCGCATCATCTTCGCGTCCAACCTGGCGAATCCGAAAAGCGGTCGCGACTTCGATCTCTACATCATTAACCAGGACGGAACCGCGCTTCAGCGAATTACCTACTATCCCGATTTCGACGCCTTTCCCATGTTTACCTCCGACGGAAAGAGGCTGGTCTGGGCCTCGAATCGCAACGGCAAAGAACCGCACGAGACAAACATCTTCATTGCGGACTGGGTGCAATAGGGGCATGGTCCGGAAAAGGTGTGTGAACGTTAGAGGTCTCGACTGCGTCCAGCCGCTGTCGTAACCGCACTTCGCCCAGTATCGCGCACGGTTCGAGCGGGCAGCTCTAAAAATGCGGTACTATCCGAGCGAGGTGAAAAATATGTCCTTTCGTAATGGTGACAAGTCACGGGAACACCGGCTGCGTAAAGCGCGTGAGAAAAAGCGCGAGGTAATTCGTGAAATAAAGGCCAAAGCCGAGGCCAAGCCCGAGCCGGCAGCCAAGAAGAAATAGATTCTAAGATTCGATCGCCTTTCACCCTGTCGATGGGGCCGGTAGGAGGAACAGGCCATGAAGTCTCGATCTCAAATGAGTATGGCAGCGCGGCCTGCGACCCTTGTCGCGGCGTTGCCATCGTGTGTCTCCTTGGGCAGGCGCTCGCCTTCGCCGCCGGGCCTCCGCAACTGCCTTCGCAGGATTCGGGCTTCGTCGGCCAGTGGTGCGCCCAGGGCGATCCCGACGAAAACTACCTCCATTACCGCGAATGGGCCTTTCTTCTCGCTGACTAACGAGCAGGGCTCCAACTCCTCAGGTCACCTGCAAGGAATGAATCAGAACGTGATCGTCGCCGACCAGTGGCAGTTCGTGCAGGGCACCCTCAGCCCGGATGGCACGCGCATCAACTGGTCGAACGGAACCTTCTGGGCGCAGTGCAATCAGAGTGGCGGTGGAGGCCACAACCACGGCCGTCTTCCGAATCTGCAGGGCACATGGTATCGCGACGGCAATCATTCCCTGGCGTGTTCCATCCAGCAAAACAAGAAGAACCTGTCCTTCACCAACGAGAGCGGACAGACGGCGCAAGGGTCTTTTCTCGGACCCAAGCACGTTACTGCGAACTGGGGCGGTCAGACTATCAACGGCACTCTGGTCAACAACGCCGGCCGCATCAATTGGGACAACGGAACCTCCTGGAGTCGCTAGACGAGAACGCTCCTTGCCGCTGCTCCCCGCATCTACTAGCATAGAGGGTTCGTCTCCAAGAGTGGGGTAGCTCATGGCTAACAGTAAAAACAGCGGCAAAGGTGTGTCCGAATCGCCGGCGACCGACGTGTTCGAGTCGGACCGTCATCCCTCCGAATCCGAGAAGCAGTGGGCGGAGAAGACGCTTGCCCCGACGCTCGAGAAAAATCCGGAGAGGCCGATTGGCGCGCCCACGGGTGTGAATTTCGACGACCAGGGCCACGCGCGCTTCACCACCATCTCGGGCATGCCCATCCGCCGCCTCTACACCCAGGCCGATCTTCCCGAAGATTGGAACTACGACAGCTATCTGAACTATCCCGGACAGGCCCCGTACACGCGCGGCATTCACGCTTCCGGCTATCGCGGCAAGATGTGGACCATGCGCCAGTTCTCGGGCTTTGCTTCGCCCGAGGAGACAAACGCGCGCTATAAGTATCTTCTCGAGCACGGCAGTCACGGCTTGTCGGTCGCCTTCGATTTGCCGACGCTCATGGGATACGACAGCGATCATCCCTTCAGTGAAGGCGAGGTCGGCAAATGTGGCGTCGCCATCGATTCGCTCGAGGACATGGAGATCCTGTTCGACGGCATTGATCTGGAGAAGACGACGGTCTCGATGACCATCAACTCTCCCGCGTCGATCTTGTGGGCGATGTATCTCGCGGTCGCCGAAAAGCAGGGCGCCGATTGGAACAAGATTTCAGGCACGACGCAGAACGACATCCTCAAGGAATACATCGCCCAGAAGGAATACATCTACCCGCCGGCGCCATCGATGCGGCTGGTGATCGATACCTTCGAGTTTGGGTCGAAGTTTACGCCGAAGTTCAACACCATCTCCATCAGCGGGTATCACATCCGCGAAGCCGGCTCGACCGCGCTGCAGGAGTTGGCGTTCACGGTTTACGACGGCGTGGAATATGTTGAGTGGGCGCGCCGCCGCGGCCTTGATGTCGACGAGTTCGGCCCGCGTCTGAGCTTCTTTTTCAACGCGCACAACGATTTCTTCGAGGAAATCGCCAAATACCGCGCGGCGCGTAAGATCTGGTATCGCCTGATGAAGGACCGTTTCGGCGCGAAAAACCAGCGCACCTGGCTGATGCGCTTCCACACGCAGACCGCCGGTGTTTCTCTGACGGCACAACAGCCGATGAACAATATCGCGCGCGTGGCCATTCAGGCGCTGGCAGGAGTACTCGGTGGAACGCAGTCTCTGCACACCGACAGCTATGACGAGGCGCTGGCATTGCCGACGGAAGAGGCCGTTCGCATTGCGCTGCGCACACAGCAAATCATCGCCTACGAATCGGGAGTCGCGAATACAGTGGACCCGCTGGGCGGCTCGTATTTCGTCGAGCGGCTAACGCTCGATATGGAGAACGGCGCCTTCGATTACTTCGACAAACTGGATGCGATGGGCGGCATGGTCGCGGCGATCGAGAAAGGCTATCCGCAGAAGGAGATCGCCGAGGCCAGCTATCAGTTCCAGCGCGCCAATGAAGCTCGAGAAAAGATTACGGTGGGCGCCAATGAATTCGTAGTCGATGAGCCCTCGCCCAGCATTCTCTACATTGGGGAAGAGGTTGCGCAGGCGCAGACCAAGAAGCTGAATGCTTTGCGCGCTCGCCGTTCGAATGACGAAGTACGGCGGTGTCTGGACGCCTTGAAGAAGGCCGCCGCGCAGGAGCCAGCAGCCGGCTCCGATGGCAAGATTTCGCCGGCGAACACCATGCCGTTCATCCTGGACGCGGTGCGGGCATATGCGACTGTCGGTGAAATCTGTGATGCGCTGCGCCAGGTCTACGGCGAATACACCGAGACGGCGTTTGCGTAGGAGAAGCTTTGAGCTCTGAGCCTTGAGCTAAGAGCGCAACGACGGCGCGACATGAGAGGGTGCCCCGTTCTAGCCCCGATTTTGGGCTAGGGCGGGGATTTTGCTTTGTCTGATTAGTACAGGTGCTCCTATTTGAATCGCTGCAGTTCCCGGTAGGCTTCGCTCTTGGACAAGCCAAACTCTTTCGCGGCTTGTTTCAGCGCGTTTTTCTCCTCCAGTTTCTCGTCGCGAACCAGTTCCTGCACCCGCTGTGCGATCGTTTTCCGCGTGCCGCTGGCCGGGGCAGTTTCGTCAGCTTTCCCGATCAGCAGCGTAATTTCGCCGCGTATTTCTCCGCGTTGTTCCAGCTGTGCCAGGATTTCGCCGGCGCGGCCGCGGAGGAACTCTTCATGCAGCTTGGTTACCTCGCGAGCGACGACGACATGACGTTCCGGGCCGAGCATCTCCACCACGTCGCGAAGGCATGCGACGATACGGTGTGGCGCTTCGTAAAAAACTTCAGTACGCGGCGAACGAAGTATCGCTTCGAACGCCGACTTCCGCGCGCCCGCCTTGGCCGGCAGAAATCCCCCGAAATGGAACGAGTCGGTCGGCAGCCCGCTGGCAACCAGCGCAGACAAAAACGCAGACGCTCCGGGAATCGGCACCACGCGAAGACGGTGTCGCACGGCGAGTGCCACCAGCCGGTATCCGGGATCGCTGACGCCTGGCATGCCCGCGTCGCTGACGACCGCGACGTTTTCACCCCGTTCCAGGTGCACGATCAGTTCGGCTGCGCGCGTCAGTTCATTATGTTCGTGATAGCTGATCGTCGGTTTTGAGATGCCGTAGTGGCTGAGAAGTTGAGAGGTATGCCGGGTATCCTCGCAGGCGATCAGGTCGACTTCCTTCAACATGCGCAATGCCCGCAAGGTAATGTCTTCCAGGTTGCCGATCGGCGTTCCGACCAGGTACAAAGTTCCGGCGGGAACATTCTCACCGGCTTCGGAATTTGACGTCGTTTTGGTCACTGCGCGCAGTGTAGCACTCGACCGCACTCGGCGGCCCACGCGGCACCTTCGGGCTCGGGAACAGCGCCGCTTCCTGTGCTAGCATCGAGAGTTGCAGATGCCCATAGGAAAACTCCAGGTCATACCCCTAGGCGGACTCGGCGAATTCGGCATGAATTGCATGGCGATTCGCTGGGCTGACGACATTATCGTCATCGATGCCGGACTCATGTTTCCCGAAGCCGAATTGCTCGGCGTCGACATCGTCGTCCCGGACCTCTCATATTTGATCGAGAACCGCGAGCACGTTCGCGCGGTGGTGCTGACGCACGGCCACGAAGATCATATCGGCGCGCTGCCGTGGATGCTGAGCGAGTTGAACATCCCGGTCTACGGTACCGAGTTCACGCTCGCTTTGGTGGAAGGCAAGTTAGAAGAGCACGCGCTCCTCGACGACGCCGAGCTCAACGAGATCAAGCCGGGCGAGCGTTTCAAGGTTGGGCCATTCACCATCAATCCCATCCAGGTAACCCACAGCCTTGTCGATTGCGTGGCACTGGCAATTCATACGCCGATGGGAACGCTGATTCACACCGGCGACTTCAAGGTCGATCCCACGCCTACGGACAATCGCCTGTTCGACCTGCACGCCTTCGCGGAATACGGCAAAGAGGGTGTGCTGGCGCTCTTCCAGGATTCGACTAATGTCGAGCGTCGCGGCTACACGCCCAGCGAACGCGCCGTGCGCGCCAAGTTTCAGGAGATCTTCGCCACGGCCGAGCGCCGCCTGTTCATCTCCTGCTTCTCGTCGTCGATTCATCGCATTAAGCTGGCAATCGATCAGGCTTACGATAACGGCCGCAAAGTCGCGCTGGTCGGCCGCTCCATGATGGAGTCAACCGAAATCGCGCAAGACCTCGGCTACATCGAGGTTCCCGATGGGGTGCTGATTCATCCTTCGCAGATGCGTGACCTGCCGCCCGAGAAAGTTTGTGTGCTCATCAGCGGTACGCAAGGTGAGCCGATGTCGGCGTTGTCGCGCGCGGCCGTCGACAACCACAAGCATGCCAAGATTCAGCCGGGCGACACGGTTGTACTCTCGTCGCGAATCATTCCCGGCAACGAGAAGGCAATCTACCGCGTAATCGATCATCTCTTCCGCCGCGATGCGCACGTCATCTATGACGACGGCTCGTCGCCGCCGGTACACGTCAGTGGCCACGCCAGCCAGGAAGAACTGAAGCTGATCATCAACCTGGTCAAGCCAAGATATTTCATCCCGATTCACGGCGAGTATCGTCAGCTCAAACTGCACGCCGAGATGGCGGGCGCCATGCACAGCTCCGTCGGTCACGTGATCATGATCGAAAGCGGCGACGTGCTGGAATTCGATGAGTTGGGCGCCCGCAAGAGTGGCAAGGTTAATGTCGGCCGCGTCTGCATCGATTCGAATTCGACGGGCGACGTGGTCGAAGACCTGGTAATTCGCGACCGCCGTCACTTGAGCGAAGACGGTATCGTGTTGCCCATCATTGCCATCAACAAGCTGACCGGCAAGGTCGAGACCACCCCGGAGATCGTCGTGCGCGGCTTCGGAGGCGATGTCAGCGATGACGGGTTTATGGACGGAGCGCGGCGCACCGTAATGAGCACCCTGGATGCGTCGAGCGATGAAGAGAAGGGCGACTACGGCATGATCAAGGAAAAGATCCGCCAGGATCTGAAGCGCTTCATCGTAAAGAACACGTCGCGAAGGCCGTTGATCATGCCGGTGATATTGGAAGTGTAGTAGAAGGGGCGCACCTTCACTTGCGCCGCGGTGTCCTATCTCAATCTGAATATTGTCATCCTGAGCGGAGCGTCCGCGTTTTTTGTTTTCCCTCGCTTTTTGTGCGGCGGGCGGACGCGCAGTCGAAGGGCCTGTTTTTTGAGACGCGATTCCACTGCGCGCGGAAAGCAGGTCCCTCCACTCCGTCGGCTAAAGCGCTGCCTGCGGTCGGGATGATAATTCAAAAAAATGACACCGCCAACGCGGACCTGAAGGTCCGCACTACCCGAGCGAAATCAGAATAACTTCTGCATTAACGAACACGTGACATCGGGTTACAGCTTCACATTTCTCAACCGCAGCGCATTAGTGATCACCGACACCGAACTCAAACTCATGGCGGCGGCGGCGATGATGGGACTCAACAGAATGCCAAAGTGGGGATACAGCACACCCGCTGCAATCGGCACGCCCACCGAGTTATAGATAAACGCGAAGAAGAGATTCTCTTTGATGTTCGCCATCACGGCGCGGCTCAACCGTCTAGCACGCACAATGGCGCTCAAGTCGCCCTTCAGCAATGTGATCCCGGCGCTCTCCATGGCGACATCCGTCCCGGTGCCCATGGCGATGCCGACCTGTGCTTGTGCCAGTGCCGGTGCGTCGTTAATGCCATCACCGGCCATCGCGACGACTTGCCCTTGCTGCTGAAGCTTCTTCACGACTTCGGCTTTGTTCTCCGGCAGGATACCGGCCTCGAAGTCAGTGATCCCGATTTTGCTGGCAACCGACGCGGCTGTGGTCTGGCTGTCGCCGGTGAGCATCACCACGCGTAAGCCTTCCCCTCGCAGATCGCGGATCGCTTGCGCCGCATCTGGCTTAATTGGATCGGCAATGCCCAGCAGCCCGGCCGCACGTCCGTCAACCGCGGCATAGATCACTGTTTGACCTTGCTGGCGCATCTCTTCCGCTTTAGTCCTGAGCTCATCGGTTTCGATGTCCAGCTCTTTCAGCAGCGTTTCATTTCCGACGGCAACTTCGTGGCCGCCAAGTCTGCCTACCACGCCGCGTCCGGTCCAGGAACGAAACTCCTCCGCCGGGAGCAGCGACATTCCGTTGCTCAGCGCAGCCGAGACAATGGCCGAAGCCAGCGGATGTTCGCTTCCGCGCTCCAGGCTGGCCACCAGCCGCACGATGCGATCTTCCGTCTCTCCTCCGAAGGCGGCGACGGAAATCAGCTCCGGCTTTCCCTGCGTGAGCGTGCCGGTCTTATCGAAGGCTAGGGTGTCGACCTTCTGCAACGTTTCCAGCGCTTCGGCATTCTTGATCAGAATGCCCGCTCCCGCACCTCGTCCTGTGCCCACCATGATCGCGACCGGAGTCGCCAATCCCAGCGCGCACGGACACGCGATGATGAGCACCGCCACTGCGTTGACGATTGCATTCGCCAGGTGCGGCTCCGGACCTTTCAGGAACCACACGACAAACGTTGCAACAGCGGCGAGCAGCACAGTCGGTACGAACACCGCTGCAACTTTGTCGGCCAGTCGCTGTATGGGCGCGCGGCTGCGTTGCGCCTCGCTCACCATCTTCACAATCTGCGAGAGCATGGTCTCGCTGCCCACACGCTCGGCGCGCATCAGCAACCAGCCGGTGCCGTTCACAGTCGCACCGATGACGCGATCACCGGCGTGCTTCTCGACCGGCATCGACTCGCCCGTCACCATTGACTCATCTACTGAACTCAGCCCGTCTACCACCTTGCCGTCCACGGGGATCTTCTCGCCGGGCCGTACCCTGAGCTTGTCGCCAACGTTGACCTGATCGAGTGGCACGTCGTATTCACTGCCGTTTTCGCGCATGATGCGCGCCATCTTCGGCGAGAGATCGAGCAGAGCGCGGATCGCGCTGCCGGTGCGACTGCGAGCACGCAGCTCCAGAACCTGCCCCAAAAGTACGAGCGCGATGATGGCGGCGGCGGCTTCGAAATACACTTCGGGCTGGCCACCCATCTTCCGCATGGAGGGCGGAAATACTTGGGGAAGGATGGTGGCAACGGCGCTAAAAACGTACGCAACGCCGACGCCCATGGCGATCAGCGTAAACATGTTGGGGCTGCGGAATTTCAGCGAGGCCCAGCCCCGCTGGAAGAATGGCCAGCCGCACCACAACACGATCGGTGTAGCCAGGGCGAACTCAAGCCAGTTGCCGAGATGCGGTGGAATAAAGCGCAGCCACGAACTCATGCGCAGCATGGCGAACGCAACCAGCGGAATACCAAGCACCACGCTGGTCCAGAATCGCCAGGTCATTTCGCGGAGCTCGGGATTTTCTTCTTCGCCGGCGCTCGCTGCCATCGGCTCGAGCGCCATGCCGCAGATTGGGCATGCTCCCGGTCCGTCACGCACGATCTCTGGATGCATTGGACAAGTCCACTGCGTCTTTGCAGGACCCGTCGGAATCTCGGGCTCCAGCGCCATACCGCACTTGGGACAAGGTCCAGGGCGCTCCTGCCGGATTTCGGGATCCATCGGACAGACGTAGTTGCTCGGCGCGTCGCTGACGATTTTGCTGGCGCGCTCGGGGTTGATGAACCGGTCGAGAGATACTTCCCGGGATTGGCCTGGAATTTTTCGGCGCAGCCGCGGCAGCAGAAGTAGTAAGTCTTGCCTATGTGGCTGACAGTGGAAGCTGCCGCCGAAGGATCGACATTCATACCGCAGACAGGGTCTTTCTCCAGCCTGCGTGAGGCGCCGATCTGCACGTTCCCTCCACCAATCTGCACCATCCCCGTCATGCCGACCGGTTTGCTGGAGACGGTAAGGTAACGGGCAGGATCTTTGCGGAACTTCTCACCGCAACTACGCGAGCAGAAATGATAGAGCTTGCCGTCATACTCGGCGGTGGATGCAGCTTTTGCGGGATCGACGCTCATGCCGCAGACAGGGTCTTTGGCGAGCTTCTTCGCAGTCGGAGGTGGAACTGGCGCCGCTTCCACCGGAGTAGCATCCGAATCAGGACTCTGCCTGGGCGTCGCGTATTTTGCCGGCGACGCCGTGAACTTGTGCATACAGCCAGGTGAACAGAAGAAGTAAGTCTCGCCCCCAAATTGCGCTTTGCCACGCGCCTGCAGAGGCTCCAGCGTCATGCCGCAGACGGGGTCTTTGGCGGAAAAATCCAGCGCCATATTCTGCAGGGGTACTTCTGGTTCGCTCATCTCCTCGCTCTCTCGGCCATTAGGTCGCGCTGTTCACAAATCCGGCGATGCTCTATAGTGAAGTCGGAAGGCGCGGCCGCGCGCTGCAGTGCTAGATGCGCAGGTCGCACAACGGTTTCGAGCTACCTTATCAATCATTACACGTTTGTGAAAGGTTGATGCGATGACAGCAGTGGAAGTCCTGTTTCGCTATGGAATGCCCCCCGGCGAGAAGGAGATGAACGCCCTCGGACAGATCAGCGATGTCTATGGAATTCGACGGGTGCAGTTCGACGAAACCGAACGACAGATCCGCGTCGAGTATGACGCTACCCGGCTGAATGAGGCGACGGTTGAAAATCTGCTACGCCAAGCCGGCTTCGATTTGCGCGAAAAAATGGCGCTGATCTAGCGCTCTGCCGATGAAAATGTTGGTCTCGCCGCAGGCCCGTAGACACTCAGTCTTCCGGGAAACAATCGACTTATGTTAGTAGGTAAGTGCTATCGGATTTGAGCGCCGTAGTGCCAATTTGCGGATATTTTGAAGGGAAATAATTAAGGGTCACTCGGGGGCGAACTCTGGCCGAAATTCGCGTCCGGGTGACCCTATTGCGCCACTTCGTCTGCCCGTATATATAGCATCCTGTGTGCCAAAACGGCTTTGCAGCAAACAATACACTTAGCTGAGTACCTGGATGGTAAGGGTTGTAGAACTTTCTCTTACTCGGTAAAGTCTACTCGGATCACGAAAGTGCTGCACATCTATGGGTGATAGTGGTGACCTGTGGAAATCCGAAACTGTCCACAGAACGCGCCACCGAGGTGCGGTCAGGAGTTTGTTATAATCCACTTGCTGCTCCTCAAAGAGCGCCCTTAGCTCAGCTGGATAGAGCGTCTGGCTACGAACCAGAAGGTCGGGAGTTCGAATCTCTCAGGGCGCGCCATCTCATCTCTCACACTTCAATCAAGTTATGCAGCCTCAGAATTGCGTGTTGTAACACTCTATGTAGACAATGTAGACACTGTTGTCTCTGGGTCTATTGAAAAGCCCAGGCCTACCCGCTCCGCCCATCCCTGGCGGAACGGTAAATCCTCGCGCAGTTGCCGGGCATAATCATCCGTCACCGTCTTCGACGCATGACCCACAACCGAACCGCGGAGAGAGTCATCGGGCCGTTGAACACCGACAAACCCTAAAGTTTGGGCACCGACCACCGATTTGCTGTGATCCAGATCAGGAAGTCCGAGTTTGCTCTTTGGCCGCTTTAGTTTTGGGTATTTGCCGGTGACGTCTCTGCTCATTCCAACCGCCTCCATCGCGGCTGGCCAAGAGCCTACCCACGCTCGCTGGCGAGTAGCGCTTTATACGCTCAGATGAAAGGAAGCTGCCGTAATCACCTACGCGCGTTGTAGGAGGCTCTTGGTCACAAGATCGTTCTTGTCCTAGTTCCAAGTTGGCTCCTGTGGACCTTGTTGAACGCTCTTCCCGTGAACATGTATCGCTATTAGAACGCTTCTAAGCTCAGGAAACGCAATCACGGAAGCTCTGTTGCTTCAAATACAGCTCCAGCTTCGCACTGGAAACGAGGCGCGAAGCCGGAGCCAGTGGCGGAAACCTTCGCCCACCGGAGGAGACCAGTGGGCTTCTGGCCATCATGCCAGCCTCAATCTTGTCCGCGGCACAGCGCCGAGTTGCAGGCTGACAGCTTGAACACTACCCCGCAGCCGAAACCGCCACCACATCCCAAATCACCACCGGCTCCGGTGGCGCCGTAGAGGTTGCCTATCCTATCGCGGAACACGCCGGTATAGGGGATTGCGCCGTCGGTACCCTTGAAGGCATAGAGGACTGTTTCGTGGCCGCTAGGGTATATCTTGAAGACCACGCCACAGCCGAAGTCGGCGCAGAGATCGGTAGTCAGATCGCCGCCACCATAGGTGGTGCCATACAGGTTGCCTTGATTGTCCCGAACCAGCGACGAATAAACCTGTTTACCGCCATCGGTGCCTCCGGTGAAGTTGTAAAGCACGGTCTCGTGCCCCATGGGATCCACCTTGAAGACTACGCCGCTGTTGTGAGTGCCGCCTTGCGCCGTCGTGCCATACGCATTTCCGACATCGTCGACAACGACACTTCCCGAGGGGCCGCTACCATCGTTCCCGCCGGTGAAGGGATAGAGAACATTTTCGTTACCGTGCAGATCGACCTTGTAGACGACACCTTGACCGAAAGCTCCGCCTAAGCCTGTTGTACCGTAGAGGTTGCCATCCCGGTCTTGGGCCAAAGGTCCGAAAGCGCCGGGGAAGGTACCGTCTCCGCCGGTTTCGCGGAAGCGATAGAGGATCGTTTCGTTTCCTTGGGTATCCATCTTGAAAACCACGCCACAGCCAAACCCTCCGCATTCGTCGCCGCCTCCCTGGAAGGCCGTGCCATACAGGTTGCCGTCACTGCTGAAGAGCAGCGTTTGGCCGGGATTGAGCCCGTCCGCTCCGTTAAACATATGGATGACAGAGTAGTTGCCCTGCCGGTCGATCTTGTAGACAACTCCGCACCAGCAACTAGGGTCACCGCCATAGGCGGTGATGCCGTACAAGTTGCCAGCATCGTCGCGCACTACTCCGGCGGCGGAGTAGACGTCGAGAAGCGCTCCGTCCGTCCCGCCGTGGAAGGCGTGGACGGTGGTCAACTGGCCGGTTGGGTCAATCTTGAAGACCGCTCCACAACCATAGCCTCGCCCGTCAGGGCATGCGAGGTCGCCTCCCTGCACCGCGGTGCCATAAACATTGCCATCAGCGTCCACGATCACCCCTCCATACAGAGTTGCTCCATCCTGCTGTCCGGTAAATGCGTGGAGCACCTTGCTGTGGAAGGCTTGCAGCGCATTGCTCTGTGCGGCCAGACGGCCCGGAGTTGCCAGTGCAAACGACATCGCCACGGCGATTGTCCATAGATATTTCGCGATCCATTTTTCGGGGAACATAACACGGCGATCGATTCGGGCGTGCGATTTCATAAGTCCTCCTGTGTTTCAGGCTGTGGGAGCGCAGAGAGTCGTTGTCGGCCTACGGGTAATCACTCGATTTGTTGGTTCACCGCGCAACACGGGCCACCTTGTCTCAACGTGTTTCCGGCCAGCGCTGGCGCTCAGAACCAGGGCTGCGGCAAGAGGCAAAGCTTCAGGAAAAGAGCAAGGCTGCGTGGGCTCGCAGCCTCGCTCTTCCCGCGTTCAGTGCCGAGTCCACAGATATCCGTGGGACACGTAGTTGCCGTCTGAGTAGTTCCCCGCGACAACTCCGATGAGGTTGATGCTGACGGCAAACGTACCTTGGTTAGAGCCCGTGCCCGCCCCCGGCGCGTCGAGGATCGTAACCGCGCCATTCCTGGCGCGCACGAACCCGTGATTCAAATTATGGGCATCGTTGTCAGTTCCGACGATCTCTCCCAGCAGGTTGATGGAACGGAGGCGCGCGAGCAGTGTGGGCATGATTTCGAAATCGCGACGAGTACTGTCGAGCGAAGCTGAGGAACTGAGAGAGGGAGAGGGGGAGGGGGGGGCTGGGAGTTGTCCAGGTACAGCACGGGAGGGTCGAGAGCAGATCCAGCGATGAGCATTGCTTGAACATGCCGACATAGGCACCGGAGGCTATTCAAGCTTGTGTTCGACCTCCTGGCAGTAGTGTTGGCAGCGATCTCTTGAATTGCAGGTCTTCTCGACTAAGACGCTGCTGCACAAGGACGGCGAAGCGAAGGTTTTACCGCGACTTAAAGCTACGCGGTGTAAGCGTGCGCTTGGGGATAGAAGCCACAGGGCACGCCCGCTGGTTCGAACGGTTACTGGCGGAGCTGGGTTTCGAGCTATGGATTGGTAATCCGTCCGAGATTAAGGCTGCGCGAGTGCGGAAGCAGAAGAATGACCGGTTGGATGCGCAGCTGCTGCTGAAGCTGCTGGTGGAAGACCGCTTTCCACGCATATGGGTGCCGAGCCCGGAGAACCGGGATCTGCGCCAACTGCTTTGGCATCGGCATCGGCTGGTGCAGATCCGCACACGAGTCATGAATCAGTTGCAGGCTGTAGCTATGAACGAAGGAGTGCGACGCAAGGGAGCGCTGTGGAGCAAGTCGGGGCGCGCCCAGTTGGAGTCCTTCGTGCTGTTACCTTGGGCCAGCCGACGCCGGCAAGACTTGTTGGACGTGCTAGACCGCTTGAACCCCACCATCGATGAATTAAGCACGGCGGTGGAGCAGGAAGCCAAGAAACGACCCGAGGTGCTACGGCTGATGACGCATCCCGGGGTTGGTCCCTTGACTGCCCTTGCCTTTGTGCTGGTCATCGGATCAACAAAGCGTTTCGCTTGCGGCAAGCAGATTGGTAGCTACCTGGGACTCATTCCCTGTGAAGACTCCAGCGCCAATCGTCAGCGGCTGGGGCATATCAGCAAGCAGGGCAACACGCTGTTACGTTTCTTGCTGGTGGAAGCAGCCCAAGCGGCTGTCCGTTGCGACGAGGTGTGGCGACGGAAGTACTTACACCTGGCGATGCGGCGAGATCCCCGGATCGCCAAGGTAGCCATGGCACGTAAACTCGCCGTCAGTTTGTTCTGGATGTGGCGCAAGGAATGGAATTACGGACAGGTTGCAAAGTTCGGTTCGCACGCGGGAGAGTCCGACTACGTCCATGGTGTGCAGTAAATCACCGCCCGAATTGTCTGGATCCCGACCACTCCTAAGACGGAGTAGTCGAACTCAGCATGCACCATGTCCTGCGGAGAATCACCTTCCCATACATGGAGGTCCTTGGCCTAGTCCACGGTAGCCCAACTTCGGGCTTTCCCATTGAAAGCCCAAGTCCAACCCGCTTCGCCCATTCCTGGCGGAACGGCGCGCAGATCTTGCGGAACGAGAGCAGAGATATCCATATGCCGCGCGCCGCATAGAATACTGACGGTCCCAAAGACCAAAATCCCCGCCCCTTCGCGCAAACGGGGCGCGATAAGGACGGGGTACCTGGTCGCTTGAGCTTTACTTCTTGGGCCGCGACTCGGGCGGCACAAGACCTGCGAGACGGTAGTACACAACGAGCTGGCCGTAGTGTTCCCCGCTATGTTCGATGATCCCGTATGCAATGTCGAGAACGCGCGCTTTCTGCTGAGGGTAGTAAACAACCTCCGTCATCAGGCCTTTTTCGCCTTTCGACTGAATGGCAGCGGCGCCGTCGGCAACGGATTTCTTTACGAATGCGACGATATCGGCCTTGGTTTTGTACTGGTCGCGCTTCGGGTCTTCTGCCCCGGGAGACTTCTGCCCCATCACAGGATTGGTGAAGTAATACATTGAACCCGCAGCATGCAGCAATTGCTCTGCGAAACTGCGCTGCGCGGGTGTCGGCTTGAAGTCATATTTGTCCTCGGGAAAATCTTCGGCCATCGCCGTCAGCTTGCCGCCAATCTCATTCCAGGAGTCGAGCACGACTTTCAATTCCGGATCGGCAGGTTTGACGGCTGCCTCTTTCTTCATCGCGTCCTGGGCTGGGGCGGGAAATGCGAATGCCAGCAGGACGATAGCGAGAAACGGTATTCTTTTCATTTCTTTCTCCACGCTTGAGTTTCGCGAATCAAAGCTTCAGTTTCTTATTTCGCCTGCGTCAGCCCTGCAACAACGGCCGCAACTTTATCGAGTGTCTCAACCCAGCCCTCGAATTGACCGCTCTCCTTTGCGCTCTCCATGAGGTCATTTCCAATCAAGGTGAGCTTAGTCCGGCCGTTCCCGAGATCCTCAAAAATAACCATGTCGCGCGCATCGTCTATGGCCTCATGTTCTACTCCATACACTTCAGGCTCAACCTTGTTTCCCTTCAAGTCGGAAAAGTACATGGAGTAAACGATCTTCTCGTGCAGAACAATCTCGTGGTATTCCCCAGCATTCCAACCCTCCTGCCCATCCGGCGTTCTCATGCAGAAGAGAAATTTTCCTCCAACGCGAAAATCAATCTCGCAAGCGGGGCAGCTAAAGCCTTTCGGCCCCCACCATTGCATCACGTACTTCGGGTCTGTCCACGCCTTCCAAACCAACTCGCGTGGGGCATCAAAAACTCTTATCACAACCATCCGCTCAATTTCGCTACGCGTGTTTTTTGCCATCTCTGAACTCCTCTTTCTTCATTTGATTCACAACCACTTCCAGCTTGTCGAAGCTCTCTTCCCAGAATCGCCGATAGCTGATCGCCCAGTCGCTGACTGTCTTAATCGCCTCTGGCCTGAGCGTGCATACACTCTCTCGTCCACGCTTCGTCTTGATCACAATCCGCGCCCGCACCAGGTAGGCGATATGTTTTGAAATCATCTGCTGTGAGAGTGCAAACGGTTCCGTCAATCCATGCACAGAGGCAGGCCCATGCGAGAGTCGTTCGATCATCGCCCGGCGGGTTGGATCAGACAAAGCCGCAAACGTTGTGCCTAATTTATCCACAACCATATGGTAGTGGATTTTCGGCCAATGTCAAATGTGAATTTTGCGATTCGTGATTTCCGCCCCGAGTCGCTTGACCCTGATACCTGCAAAAAAGGTTCAATCGACGACAGTTGTTGACGTACAGGGCGAACATGCCTACATCGCTTGATTGGACTGGAAGCCTGCTCCGGTGCGCACTTTCTCGGACGCGCGCAGCATCGTGAATTAGTGCGGAAAATGCGCTTTGTCAGCCTATGAGTCTGCCCGGTTCGGCGCGAGAGATTTGGAACATGATTTCTGAATGAAGAGATTGTCATTTCGAAGGAAATGTTCTGTCACGGGTGTTCAATGAATGTAGAACGGAAAACCAGTCAGCGACTGACACAAAAGATCGGGACCAAGAATGCGAATTGCTGGCGTCGCCGGAGCATTTCCACGCCACTATTATCGGCAGGAGGAAATCGCGGCAGCTTTAGAGGGACACTGGGCTCAGCGGCTAGAAAATCCCAAAATACTTAACCGGCTCCTGGGCCGAGTTGGCGTAAAGGCGCGGCACTTGGCGCTTCCCATCGCGGCCTATGATGATTTGACGACCTGGGGCAAAGCCAATGACGCCTGGATCGAAGTAGCGGGCGACTTGGCCGAGCAATCGCTGTGTCGCGCGCTCACGCGTGCCGGTCTTTCGGAAGCTGACATCGACGCAATTTTCTTCGTTTCCGTAACAGGCATAGCCAGTCCATCGATTGACGCACGCCTTATCAACCGCATGCATCTGCGCACGGATGTGAAGCGGATTCCCATCTTCGGTCTTGGCTGTGTTGCGGGAGCAGCAGGGATCGCCCGTGCCGCCGACTACGTCCGCGCATATCCCAGGCAAGTTGCCGCTTTGATTTCTGTCGAACTCTGTTCGTTGACCTGGCAGCGCGGCAACTTGTCTATGGCCAACCTGATCTCCTCCGGATTGTTCGGAGATGGCTCGGCAAGTGTGATTGTGGCGGGCGCAGAGCGAAAAGCCAGTGGCCCGCGCATTTTGGCCAGCCGCTCTTCGTTCTATCGCGATACTGAGAATGTGATGGGTTGGAATATCTCCGAAAATGGCTTCAACATTGTCCTCTCCAATGAAGTCCCCGCCATGGTGCGCAAGCACCTGGCCCACGACGTCGATGCGTTCCTTGCCGAATACGATTTGAGCCGCTCTGACATCGATACCTGGATCATGCATACCGGCGGTCCAAAGGTGCTGGAGGCAACTTCGAATGCGCTGGAACTTCCCGAAGGAGCTCTGGACGTCTCGTGGGAATCCTTGCGCAACGTTGGGAACTTGTCGTCCGCCTCCGTCCTGCTCGTCTTAGAGGAGTTCATGAACCGGCGTCGGCCGGCATCAGGCAGCTACAGCATCCTGGCCGCAATGGGTCCCGGATTCTGCTCCGAATTGGTGTTGCTGCGCTGGTGAGAATCGATGGGAGAAAACAGGGTGGAAACGGAAGTTTTTGTGCTGGGCGGCGGTCCTGCTGGTCTGGCGGCCGCTTTGGCAGCCCGCCGGGTTGGATTAGAGGTTGCCGTTGCCGATTGCTCGCATCCCCCAATCGACAAAGCCTGCGGCGAAGGCGTCATGCCGGATGGATTGTCCGCCTTGGAGCAACTCGGAGTTAATCTTGACCGATCGCAAGGCACATCATTCAAGGGCATCCGCTTCATTCATGGCGAGCAGCAGGTTGCTGCAAACTTTAACCGTGGCACAGGGCTTGGGGTCCGTCGAACCTACCTGCATCAGGCACTGGGAGATGCCGCGGCCCGCGCTGGGGTCAAGATGTTTTGGAGCAGTCGGGTCATCGGCACGGCGCTTGGCGGCCTCACACTAAATGGCGAAACAGTTCGCTGCCGCTGGATCATCGGCGCGGATGGGCAGAACTCGAAGACACGAAGACTCGCTAATCTCGATAGCACCGGCAAAGTAAAAGTTCGTATTGGATTGCGCCAGCATTACATCGTCGATCCATGGTCCGACTTTGTGGAAGTGCATTGGAGCGATTGTGGACAAATGTACGTGACTCCGATAGGAAGCGACGCGGTCTGTGTTTCATTTATCAGCGAAAAGAGATTCTTGCTATTTGAGGACGCCCTTCGTCACTTTCCGAAACTCGCCGCGCACTTGCAAAAAGCCATTCCGGAAGATCGCGCGCGGGGTGCGATAACCTCTACCCGGCATCTGAAGAAGGTGCATCGAGGGCACTTTGCTTTGATCGGCGATGCGGCCGGATCGGTAGATGCCGTTACCGGAGAAGGCTTGGCTATCGCCTTTCAGCAAGCAACCGCCCTTGCCAAAGCGCTAGCTGCGGGTACTCTTGCAGATTACGAGAGAGAGGTAAAGCGGATCATGCGCGTGCCGCGGGCGATGGCAGCCCTGATGCTCAGCATGGATGGGCGCCCCATATTGCGCAGACGCACTTTCGCAGCGCTTGAGGCGACACCCGGAATTTTTGAGCGCATGCTGGCGATCCACACCGGCGAGGCTTCTCCAATGAGCTTCGGTTTGCGCAACGGCTTGTCACTCGGATGGAACCTATTGGCGTCAAAAGGTTGAACTTGATGAAGCGCTTTTCGCTCCCGCCTGATTGCCGCGCGACTGCCGCGGATGGTTCCTTGCGCATGGACGTTCCGTCTGGCTATTGGGCTCACGTGCTACGATGGCGGTCGGCCCAGCAGGTACAGGTCACGCTGAATCCGGCGGAGACCCAGATCCACATCTCGGTGCACGACGTGCATGGAGGAGTACACGGCAGCTTCAAGCTGAAGAACGGTTCGGTCCTCTTCGATCGGGCTAACGGAAATGCCAGTGGTGAAATTGTTGTGGATGCTGCAAGCGGCGATACTGGTAACAGCACGCGCGACCATAAGATGAACCAGGACGTGCTGGAAAGCCAGCGTTATCCCGAGATCGTCTTTACTCCCCATAAGGTGATCGGCGAAGTCGCAGCCCAGGGAAATTCCACAGTTCAGGTGCAAGGTACGTTCTCGATTCATGGAGCCTCCCACGAAATCGTTCTTTCGATGCCCGTGCAGGTCAGCGGCGAAAAGGTCGTGGCGACAACAGATTTCGTTGTGCCATATGAGGCATGGAAGATGAAGAACCCAAGCGTTCTGTTTCTGCGGGTGGATGGCAAGGCTGGAAGTCAGTATCACCGCAACGGGACGCATCTCCCTTGTGAACAGCGAGAACGCCGTTCACTGAAATATGCAATCCGCTTGCGCTGCACGTTCGGATTGAGGAGGCGAAGAGGAGCCAGGCTAATTGGACTCTGTAATTCTATGTCGTCTACGAAACTGATCAACGAAGCAACGATTCCCAGCAGCGATCACCCGCAATCTCTTTACCGCGATCGCGTGAACCCGCAGTGGGTGCGGCTGCTGAACATACTGCGGATGAATGTTCGCTACACGCGATGCCGGGGAACGCGGCTCCAGACCGACGACGGTCGCACGATTCTGGATTTTCTGTCCGGCTATTGTGTTCACAATACGGGGCACAACCACCCGTCTGTGATCAAAGCGCTCGAAGACGAACTGCGCCGGGAAGGGCCGGCGATGGTTCAGAGTCACGTTCCCGATCTTGCCGGGCAGTTGGCGTCGCAGCTTTGCGCCCGTGCGGGAGGCAGACTCTCTAAGGTTTTCTTTTGCAGCTCCGGCAGTGAAGGCGTAGAGGCTGCCATGAAGTTTGCCAGGGCCCACACAGCTCGCGACGGGTTTCTTTACGCCAAAGGCGCCTTTCACGGACTCACGATGGGCGCGCTTTCGCTCATGGGCGATGACTTCTGGAGAGAGGGATTCGGACCTCTCCTTCCCGACTGCACCGCCGTGCCTTTCGGCGACGTTGCGGCTCTGCAATCGGAACTGCAGACGCGACGCTACGCGGCTCTGCTGCTGGAACCCATGCAAGGCGAAGCAGGCATTTGCATTCCTTCGGAAGACTACCTGCGGGAAGTGGAGCGTTTATGCCGGCAGCATGGAACGTTACTGGTCCTTGACGAAGTACAGACCGGGCTGGGACGCACCGGAAGATTTCTCGCCGGCCACCACTGCGGGGTGCAGCCTGACATTGTGGTGTTAGCCAAGGCACTCAGTGGTGGCCTGGTGCCAGTCGGGAGCCGTACTAATGACCGACGGTATCTACGACGCAGTGTACGGTTCGCTCAAACGTTCGATCATCCACACGTCAACTTACAGCGAGAATGCCCTGGCCATGCGGGCAGGACTGGCAACGCTGGAGGTAATTGAACGGGAAAACCTGGCTGCGCGCGCACAAACTATGGGTTCCATCCTGCGCGAGAAGCTGAAGCACAGGCTTGGACGTTATGAGATGGTTCGGGAAGTTCGTGGCGAGGGTCTCTTCTGCGGCATTGAGTTCCAGGCTCCCCGGCAATTGCGACTGAGAGCAAGCTTCGAGGCCTTCAAAGCAATTCACCCGGGCCTGTTCGGGCAAATGGTAGTGATGAACCTTTTCCAGCGCGACATCTTAACCCAGATGTGCGGCAACAACTTCATGGTACTGAAAGCTGCGCCGCCCCTGATCGTCGAAGAGTCCGAACTCGACACCTATGTAGCTGCCGTGGCGGAAGTCGTCGAGCTCATGCACTCGTCAGGATCATTCTGGTCAGACGCTCTAGGTATTGCTCGCCGGGCCGCGAATATCCTTTAGCCCGCCAGACTCCGATACGCGAGGATTCGATTGCAAATTCGTCGCTGTCGCCTTTATCGCGTGGAAAGGGAAGGGAGAATCTCATGAGAGGTATGCCACTGGCTTTGGCTATCTGTTTAAGTCTGTGTTGCGGTACCAGCGTGTCAGCTCAATCACCCTCGAATGATGGCCTGACATCAAATCCATTATTCGAGAAGAACTGTGCAAAGTGCCACGGAAAAACGGGCGACGGGCGTCACTTCGCGGGCCCATCACTGAAAACTGAGAAGGTAGCGGGCGCCTCGGCCGGAGAGCTCCGCGCAATCATTGCGAACGGCAAGGGCCACATGCCCCAATTCGCTGACAAACTGACACCAGATCAGATCACTGCACTGGTTGAGGAGATCAAAGCTCTGAAGTGAATACTCCACAGTTCTCGTAAGAATAGGCCGATTCGTGCGATCAAGGGTTTCCTGACCTTGGTGCAACGCTGCTGCGTGCGTTAGTCTTGAGCAATGCGCGGTGACGTGGAGCAGGCATTGCAATTGATTCAGGGTGGTAGTCCGGCTGCCCTGGACAAGGCGCTTAGGGCTGCTACAGGACACAGTCTTCTCCTTCAGCATGAAAGCCTGCGGACATTGGCAGGATGCCGAGGATACCGCGCAGGACGTGCTGCTGAAGTCCATCCCGCATCTTTCCAAGTTCGATAGATCCGAAGGCGCTGACGGTTTGGCTGTACCGGGTTGCGCGGAACCGTTGCATCAGCAGCCATCGCGAGAACAAGGTGTCCGGCGCCAAGAACGTATCTCTGGACGCGTTGATGCCCGACCATCGCGAGCTGCAGGAATTGCTGCAAAGCAAAGCTCCCAGTCCGGAAAGCGCCGCGCTGTCGAGTGAAACGGAGGAGCGCCTCAGGCTGGCGGTGCTGGCGCTTCCTCCGCAGTATCGCATGGCCCTGGTGTTGCACGACATGGAAGATCTGAGCACCTCGGAAGTTGCGCAGATCTTGGGGCTCCGCGAGGGCACGGTTCGGGTGCGACTACATCGTGCACGCTTGCTGGTGCGGCAAAAGCTCGCCCGAGTCGTCCCGCGCACATCGAGATGAGCGACCTGGTGCTGCACGCCGCGGCCGAGACTCCCAGAGATCTGCGCTGCCGCAGTCTGTTTGCCGCCTTGTCTGATTACATGGATGGAGTGGTGGATGACGCGGTCTGCGCGGAGATGGATCGGCATATCAACGACTGCGAGCCCTGCCAGGCATTCCTCTCGAGCATGAAGCAGGCCGTAGCTCAGTGCCGCTCATACCAGCCGCGTTGCGAGCCACATCGCGCCGAAGCGCTTCGCCGTGACCTGGTGGCGAAGTACCAGCAGGCGGCCAAAGCGCTGGCGAAGAAGAGCGCGGCTGCATCTCGATAGCCGGGAAGCAAGAGGCCGGGGTCTGCAGGCGCTGACCAGCAAGCTTTATTCCCACTTTGGGAATCCTTGGCAATCCCCTGAATTTTCCTGTAATACCCTCACCCGTCACTGCGTTTATCCATGTTGCCCGATGTAATGGGCTCGGAGAACGTAATGATTACCGCTACGGTTACCCTTACTCAACCCCAAGGCACTCATCGCCAGTTCGTAGCCACCAGCGGCACCGGACATCATCTGCTGATCGACGATCCGGCAGGGAATACCGGCGCCAAGCCGATTGAACTCGTCGCCATCGCCCTGGCCGGATGCACCGCATTCGATGTCATCAACATCCTGCGCAAGAAGCGCCAGCAGGTTACGGGATACGAAGTAAGCGTTGAGGCCGACCAGGCTCCCAATCCACCACAGGTCTTTACCCAGGTTCGCATTCATCACATCGTGACTGGGGAGGATGTTTCCGCGCAGGCGGTGGAAGAGGCCATCCGGCTTTCGGAAGAGAAGTATTGTTCGGTTGGCGCCATGGTGAAGCAGAGCGCTGAGATGCACACCACATTCGAAATCGTGCCGGTTGCGCAGGCTGTTCCGGTCGGAGCCTGAGGATGTTGTCGGCAAATGACCGAGTAAAACCGATAGCGGACGAAAGATGGTCGAGCTCGGCGAGCGCTCATGCCGGTACTGCGTATTGGCAGCGATGCTCGTCCTGCTGGCTTCGCCGTGCGGCGGCGCAAGACGCGTCCTGCGCCTCTCACGTTGCCGCAGGCCGTCAGCATGGCGCTGGAAAAGAACCCTCTCCACAAGGCGGCGTTCGCCGGCACACATATTTCCCTCGCCCAGATTCGAGAGGCCCGCTCGCCGCTGATGCCCAGGATCATGTTTACGGAAAGCGCGGTGCGCGGCAACGATCCAGTGTTCGTCTTCGGCACCAGGCTGCGGCAGCAGAGCTTCACCGAGGCGGACTTCGCACTCAACAAGCTGAATACGCCCACGCCAATCGGCAATTTCTCCAGCCGCTTCTCCGGACAGTGGAGCCTTTTCGACGGCCTGCAAAGCTGGTACGGCGTGAGCTCGCTCCAAGTACATGCAGCAGGCATCGGAGCAGCAACTGGATCGCACCGACCAGGAGCTGGTGTACGAGGCGGTGCAGGCTTACGACGGCGTGTTGCTGGCACAGAAGCAGGTTGCCGTGTCTGAGGACACCTTGAAGACCGCGCAAGCCATCGAGGCGCAAAGCCGTGCTCGCGTGGAAAGCGGCATGGCGGTGGATTCCGATTTGCTCAGCGCCCAGGTGGCTACCGCCTCGCGGAAGCAGGAAGCTCATCCAGGCGCAAAATTCGCTGGCCTTGGCGCGTTCGCAGTTGGCGCTTGCGCTGGGCATGCCGCCGGACACGATGTACGAGCCACAGGAAAATCTGGCTGAGCACAGCTTTCCCGGCCATCACGGTCGCCGATCTGGAGCAGCAGGCATTGGTCAAACGTCCCGACCTGAAGCAGGTTGAATCGGAGCGCAGCGCCCAGGCGAAGAGCATCTCCATGGCGAAGGGCGCGTTCGCACCGCGGCTGAATGTCTACGGGTCGTGGGAAACCGACAGCCCCTCTCCGGGATGGAATGGCGGTAATAACTGGATTGCCGGTGCGGAGTTGCAGTTCGACATCTTCGACGGCGACAGCAAGCGCGCCCACCTGGCGGTGGAAAAAGCCGTCCAGGAAAAAGCGACGGCCATGCGCGACGCCTTTCGCGATCAGATTCGCCTGCAGGTTCGCAAGGCTTATTACGACTACGACGCCGCTCGGCAACAGGTGGAAGTGGCACGCGGCGCCATTGCAGCAGGCAGAAGAAAGCCTGCGCATCAATCAGAACCGGTATGACGGCGGCTTGACCACCGTCAGCGATCTGTTGCGCGTGGAAGAGGCTGCTCATCGCGCCCAGACCGATTATTGGCAGGCGGTGTATCGCATGCAAACCAGTTACGCCGGAGTGGAACTGGCCGCCGGCACGCTTACTCCCAGCTCTCCGGCGGTGACTCAATGAAGCCACAACTATTCCGTCCGATTCCACTTTCCCCGTGTCATCCTGAGCGAGGACTTCAGTCCGAGTCGAAGGACCTCTCTCGCGGCAACAGCGTTTCTGGTTTTACTCGTCGCTTTCTTCAGCGCATGCTCCAGCGAGAAACCGGCAGCCCCATCCGCTCCCGAGACGGTCTCTGGCATTTCGATCTTCACCGCGCAGCGTGCCACCGTTCCCGACTACATGGAAGCAACCGGCACGGTTCGCGCAGCGGATTCCGCGCAGCTTTCCAGCCAGATGATGGGAACCATCACGCGCGTCAACGTGCACGAAGGCGATCGTGTGCGGCGCGGGGAAGTGCTGATCTCGATCGATGCGGCGCAGCCTCGGGCCGCCTACCAGAGCGCCAGCCGCTGGAGTGCAGGCCTCCGACCAGGGTATTGCGGCTGCCGATGCCGACTACGCGCTGGCCGAGTCGACCATGCAGCGCTACCAGATGCTTTACGACAAGAAGTCGGTGAGCCCGCAGGAATTTGACGAGGTGAAGACGAAACTTGCGGCGGCCAAGGCTCGCCGGGACGCTGCGCATGCCGGTCGCGCGCAAGCCGAGGCCGCGGTCTCGCAGGCAAATACCGCCGTTGGATTCTCCAGCATTCGCGCTCCCTTTGACGGACTGGTTACGGCGAAGTTCGTTGACGCCGGCGCCATGGCAGCACCCGGCGTCCCGCTGCTTATCGTCGAGGACCCGAGCCGCTTTCGACTCGAAGTGCAGGTGGATGAGAGTCAGATAGGCGCAGTTCACCTGGGCGCCACGGTCCCCGTCGTGATCGATGCGCTGGGCGAGCAGCCGATTCTCCGGCAAGGTCGAGCAAATCGTTCCAGCTGCCGATCCTTCCAGCCGCAGCTTCACCGTCAAGATCGACGTTGCCGTCCAATCCGCAGATTCGCTCCGGTCTTTTCGGGCGCGCGCAATTTCCGCGTGGCCAGCGGCAATCCATCCTGGTTCCGCAAGCCGCACTTAATACATCGCGGTCAACTGGACGCGGTCTATGTGGTCGACAAGGACCAGGTCGCCAGCTTGCGCTACATCACCTTGGGCAAACCTTCCGCCAAGGATGTCGAAGTGCTCTCCGGTCTCGACAGCGGCGAACGCGTTGTCGCCGATCCTGGCGGACGCGAGCTGAGCGGCAAGCGAATTGGAGCGCAGTAATCATGGCGGCTGAGGAGAAAACTCCGCTTCGCTTTGCCGGCATGGTGGCGCACGCCTTCATCAACTCCAAGCTGACGCCGCTGTTCATTGCGGGCGCGCTGCTGGCCGGCGCCTTCGCCATTCTGATGACGCCTCGCGAAGAGGAGCCGCAGATTGTCGTGCCCATGCTCGACGTCTTCGTCCGCATGCCGGGAGCAACGCCCGCCGAAGTGCAACAGCGCGCCACCATTCCGATGGAACGCTTGCTGCGCGAGGTGCCCGGGCGTGGAGTACGTGTACTCCATCAGCCAGCCCGGCATGAGCATGCTGGTGGTCCGCTTCTACGTTGGGCACGAAGGAAGAAGACGCGATCATCAAGGTTTACAACAAGCTGTATTCCAACTTCGATCGCATACCGCAAGGCGTTTCCCAGCCCCTGATCAAGGTACGCTCGATCGATGACGTACCGATCATGGCGCTCACCCTCTGGGGCGCGCATTACAGCAGTTATCAGCTTCGCCAGATTGCCGGCGAACTCGAACAGCAGCTCAAGCAGATCGACGACGTCTCCGAGACCAAGATCATCGGCGGCCTGCCCCGGCAGGTGCGGGTGGTACTCGACTCGCAACGGCTGGCAGCTTATGGCATGACTGCCGGCGCTGTCACCGCGCAACTGGAGCAGGCCAACGCGCGCAGTTCATCCGGAAGCTTTGCCCAGGACAACCGGGAGTTTCAGGTCGAAGCCGGACGCTTCCTGGGTAGCGCGGACGATTTGAAGCAGGTGGTGGTCGGGGTTTCGCAGGGCAAGCCCGTTTACCTGCGCGACGTCGCCGCAGAGATCGTGGATGGCCCTGCCGAGCCGAAGGATTACGTCCTGTACGCCAATGCTGCCGGCGCTCCCAAAGTCGCGCCGCGCGGCGAGTATCCCGCAGTTACCATCACGCTGGCGAAGCGCAAGGGCACTAACGCCACGGTTATCAGCGAGGCCGCGGAAAAGAAAATCGCCGAGTTGCGCGGATACCTTCTGCCTTCCGACCTGAACTGTCACGGTCACGCGCAACTACGGCGAGACCGCCAAGGACAAGTCCGACGAGCTGCTGAAGCATCTGTTCCTGGCTACGCTGTCGGTCACGCTGCTGATTGCCTTGGCGCTGGGCTGGCGCGAATCGGGTGTGGTGCTGATCGCCATTCCCGTTACCCTGGCGCTGACCCTGTTCATCTTCTACATCTTCGGCTACACGCTGAACCGGGTCACGCTCTTCGCGCTCATCTTCTCCATCGGCATCCTGGTGGACGATGCAATTGTCGTGGTGGAAAACGTAGTGCGGCACTTCCGCTTGCCATCGAGCAAAGGCCGACCACTGTCCGATGTAGCGGTCGAAGCGGTGGACGAAGTCGGCAATCCCACCATCCTCGCGACCTTCGCCGTGATTGCCGCCATTCTGCCCATGGCCTTTGTGCGCGGACTGATGGGTCCGTACATGCGGCCTATTCCTGTGGGTGCATCGGCAGCAATGCTGTTCTCGCTGATCGTGGCTTTCGTGGTATCGCCCTGGGCGGCACTGCGGCTGCTGCGCCACTACGCTTCCGGCGACGGACACCAGCACGAAACGCGAAGGCTGGACCACGCGTCTCTACCGCCGCATCATGAATCCGCTGATCGAAAATCCACGGCGGCGTTGGCTCTTTCTCGCCAGCGTGGTGGTGATGCTGTTGCTCGCCTGTTCGCTGGTGGCATTCAAGCTGGTCAAAGTGAAGATGCTGCCCTTCGACAACAAGAGTGAGTTCCAGGTGATGGTCGACATGCCCAACGGAACCACGCTGGAGCAGACCACACGCGTCGCTCAGGAGTTGGGCCAGTATCTCGGCAAGCAGCCGGAGGTCGAGAACTACCAGATTTACTCCGGCACTTCGGGACCGTACAACTTCAACGGTCTGGTGCGGCATTACTTCCTGCGGCACGGCGCGAATCAAGCCGACATCCAAGTCAACCTGCTAAACCGTCACCAGCGTAGCGCGCAGAGCCATGACATCGCCAAGCGCCTGCGCCCGGGATTGGTCGAGATCGGCAACCGCTACGGCGCGCGCATCAAGGTCGCCGAGGTGCCGCCCGGACCTCCCGTGCTGCGAGACGCTGGTCGCCGAAGTTTACGGCCCTGACTACCAGCAGCAGATCGAGATGGCCAGGCAGATCAAGCACATCTTCCAGACCACGCCCGGCGTGGTGGACGTCGACTGGTACGTTGAAGATCCGCAGGTGAAGTACGACCTGAAAGTTGATCTCGACAAAGCTGCGCTGCACGGCGTTTCCGCGGCGAATGTCAGCCGCACGCTGGAAATCGGGCTGGATGGCGCAACCGCGGGTCTGCTGCATGCCCCGGATTCACGCGAAGACGTACCTATCCGCGTGCAATTGAGCCGGGCCGATCGCTCCAGCATCGCATCTCTGCAATCGCTGCATCTTCCCAGCATTGGCGGCGGCCAGGTTTCCATCGGCGAACTGACCAATGTCGAGAAGAAGACCATCGACACGACGCTCTACGGCAAAAATCTTCATCCCGTCGTCTACGTGCTGGGAGACGTTGCCGGCGAAGAGGAGAGTCCGGTCTACGCGATTCAGAAGATGGGCAAAGCCATCGATCAACTGAAGACCGCGGACGGCTATCGCATCAAGCAGTACAACGTCGCCATGCCCACCGAAACGGATCGTCTGGCAATGAAGTGGGACGGTGAGTGGCATATCACGGTTGAAGTATTTCGTGATCTTGGGCTGGCCTTCGCCGCCGTTCTGGTGCTGATTTACGTGCTGGTGGTGGGATGGTTCCGCTCGTTCATCGTGCCCCTGGTGATCATGGCGCCGATTCCGCTGACCCTGGTCGGCATTCTGCCCGCGCATGCACTGATGGGTGCGTTCTTCACCGCAACTTCGATGATCGGATTCATCGCGGGCGCCGGCATCATCGTTCGCAATTCGATCATCCTGGTCGATTTCATCGAGCTGCGCCGTGAGCAGGGCATGAGCCTTGAGCATGCCGTGGTGGACGCAGGCGCGGTGCGCTTCCGCCCGATGCTGCTGACGGCCGCCGCCGTGGTCGTAGGCGCCAGCGTCATTCTGTTCGACCCAATCTTCCAGGGACTGGCCATCTCTCTGATGGCGGGCGAGGTAGCTTCCACGCTGCTCTCGCGCATGGCTGTTCCGGTCCTTTACTACATGGTGGAAAAACGCAAACGCGCCAGTGCGGCCAGTATCGGAGGCTGTACCGGTGGTTCTGGAGGCAGGAATATGAATATTGAACGCTCGTTTAAGACTTATCGCGGGTGCATTGGTGCTGATCTCTCTCGCACTCGGCTATTGGGTTTCGCCCTACTGGTTTCTGTTCACGACCTTTGTCGGTTTGAATCTCTTTCAGTCAGGATTCACCAATAAGTGTCCGATGATGACCTTCCTGCGCAAACTGGGAGTGAAACCGGCAGACGGAGCCTAGAGGAGAAAGCATGACAACCTGGCTATCGATCTCCGCGTTCCTGGTTTTCTATGTGGTGCTCACCCGGTGGGTGCTGCCTAAGCTGGGCATTCCTACGTGACGCAGTCGAAGTAGCACCGGGTCTCGGTGCGAATCGGGTAGCTCTCGGCGAGGACCAGCGACTATTGCCCGTCTGAATGAGGTACAGGAGTCGAATGAAAAATCTAGTCAGGTATAGCTCTTTCGTCATCACTCCCGCACTGGGAGCGATGATTCTGTTCGCCGATCAACCATTGGCGACTGCTCAGGCACTTCATGGAGCGGCAAATTCAGAGGTGGACGCCGAGTCTGCAGCTCGCCTGGAGCCGGGCAGTCCTCATCTCATCAATTCCGAGGACATGGTCAAGGTCATGCAGTCGGCAAAAGGCGAAAAGCCGCTGATCCTCAACATTGGTCCGTACCTGCTCTACATGCAGGCCCACATTCCCGGAGCGGAGTACATCGGCCCAAGTTCGGATTCACAGGGCATGGAAGCGCTGCGCAAGCGAATTAAATCCTTGCCACGCGACAAATTTATCGTTCTTTATTGCGGGTGTTGCCCGTGGAGTCACTGTCCCAACGTGCGTGCCGCTTACTACGAGCTGCACAAAGCAGGCTTCACCAAAGCGAAGGTACTCTACATGCCTAACAACCTCGGCACCGATTGGGTGTACAAGGGCTATCCCACCATCAGGGGTCAATAGTCACCAGGGGTTTGCAGTATTCAGTCATCACGCGGAGTAGTGCGCTCAATCACATGGCATCCGTGACGTGCTCGCTTAACCTTAAAGCTGTCGATTCCTGTCGTTCGGGAGATGTAGCCGCCAGCAGGCGCAGGCGATGAACACTGGTGATGGAAAGGAAACTTGTGCACTCTAAGAAGCTTGGGGTTAACAGCCGGATGGTCCATGCGGGTTATGAAGGAGACCTCTCCGGCTCAGTGAATGTTCCGATCTATCAGAGCTCGACTTTCGCGTTTCGTAATGCCGAAGAAGCCGCAGCCGTATTCTCCGGCGAGCGGCAGGGCTTCATGTATACCCGCATGGGCAATCCGACGGTGCGGGCCTTTGAGGACGCCGTGGCCGAGCTCGAGAACGGCTGCGGAGGTATTGCCACCAGTTCGGGCATGGGAGCCGTCTGCACGGTTTATCTCGCCCTGTTAAACAGCGGCGCTCATGTAGTCAGCACGGCCTCTGTCTATGGGCCCACACGCGGTCTGATGGAAAAAGACTTCTCGCGTTTTGGAGTCGAATCTACTTACGTCGATACCTGCGACCTGGCGCAAGTCGAGAACGCAATACGGCCGAACACCCGGCTGATCTACATTGAGACTCCTGCTAATCCAACCATGCAAGTCACTGACATCGAGGCTGTGGCTGCGATTGCTCACCGGCATGGCTGCCTATTAGTCGTGGACAATACCTTCGCCAGTCCCTACTTGCAGCGGCCGCTCGATCTGGGAGCCGATGTGGTGTTGCACTCGGTAACAAAGTTCATCAACGGCCACTCAGATGTAATAGGCGGGGTCGTCGTAGCCAAAGAGATGGAAGTCCACGATCGCCTGCGGCGCATGATGGTAATTTCGGGATGCAACATGGATCCGCATCAGGCTTTCCTGGCATATCGTGGCCTGAAGACATTGGGAATTCGAGTGGAACGGGCGCAGAAAAGCGCATTGGAAATCGCTCGCTGGCTGGAACGGCAACCGGAAGTCGAAACGGTCCGCTACATTGGATTGGAGTCTCACCCGCAATATGCGCTGGCCAAACGTCAAATGGATGGTCCAGGCTCCATGATCAGCTTTGAGCTTTCAGGAGGAATGGAGGGGGCGAGAGTGTTTCTGAACAAACTCCGGCTCTCGGTGCTTGCCGTTTCTCTGGGAGGCGTCGAGTCCCTTATCGAGCACCCGGCCTCGATGAGCCACGCGAGCATGTCGCCGAACGATCGCCGTCTAGCGGGCTTCAGCGACGGTCTCATCCGCTATTCGGTCGGCATTGAGGATGTGGAAGATCTGATCGCCGATCTTCGCCAGGCGCTCGATGCTGTTTCGGCGAGTTCAATGGCAGGCGACGGCGCTCTTGCTCAAGAAGTTTTGGTGGAGGCTCTCGCACACGATTGAGTGCCTGCTCGAGAAAGCACTTCCATTGATGACCTACTGCTCGCTGGCTGAGTCGGTCGGCCCGACCCGCAACAGCCACCCGCTTCCGCCGGCCACATGAACGTTCCGGCTGGACTGTAACTCAATTTGACCGAGAGGCGGAGTCTTGCCGGAGTGAACAAGCGCCAGCTCCTCGAATCCGTATAGACCGCACGCCCACGGCGAGAACACCCATAGGGACTGCTCGCGGTCGTCGCCCCTGCAGCCGGATGGCGGCACAGCAATCAACTTAGCGGTCACCGCGCCATAATCCGTTGCTCTACCCACCACTTGATCGCCTGAAACCACTTGTCCGTTGCCGCGGTAAACCCCAGCGCCGCCTACTTGCACGGTGTTCCAGTCGCTTGTGGAGGTTCCGTAGTCGTCGAAGGAATTCGTCGGCATCTTCGCTTCGAATATCTCGCTCATGGAAGCCAGAGCGCGCAGGTGGGTTGTGACAGGAATATGGCGGCCTCTGAGCACGATCTGATCAAACTCCAAAACGAGATGCGATTGCGAGGTCGCGGTGGCAGAGTTCGAACTGACCACATGCCCAAGCACTCGGGTTCCTTCAGGAATAGTTACGCCGGGAAGAACAATGTCTTGCATGATCTTTCCCGTTACCATTTCGCCAGGCCGGGCACGACCAGCGTCCAACGTATGGTTCAGAACGATCGGGAGTACCGTTCCCGCAGGAATCTCCTGACCTGTCGCCGCGACGACCGTGATCGTCAGCAAGGTAATAACGATTTTGAGAGATATTCGCCACATACTGGATGCACCCAGCTGCTTAGATTGTGGTTCAAGTGCGCCGGATGCACAGTAGGTGGCCGGCCGGTACCAGATCCGACTTTGGCTATTGCATCGATGAGCCGGCTGCATATACTTACGTCCGTTCTGGAAACTACGGTTTTGAGGTGACATTTGCGGAATCGACTTTGCGTTGCGCTGTTCGTCAGCCTGCTAACCCTGTCATGCGTAGCTTCCTCGTGTGCTGTGTCCGACGCCTCGCAAGCCGGGCCGGTAAGGCCAGCAGACCCGAATCTTGCGATTCCGTATCCGACCGATGTTCTCACCTACCACTACAACATTTTTCGACAGGGTTCGACGATGCAGGAGATGACGCTGACGCCAAGCAACGTCAACTATAGAACGTTTGGCAAAGTCGGCTTCTACCCGGTCGACGGCAACGTCGACGCGCAGCCTCTCTACGTCAACAAGCAGTTCATCAGGGGCGCGCTGGCGAACGTGCTTTACGTCGCTACCGAGAACGACAGTGTCTACGCCTTCAACACCACTGACGGTCGCCAATTCTGGAAGGTCTCCGTGCTGGGAGTCGGGGAGAGGCCCAGCGATCCGCGTTCCTGCATTCTGATTTTGCCGCAGATCGGCATTACCGCAACCCCTGTCATCGACAAAGGCACTGCGCCCTTCAACGATGGAGCGATGTACCTGGTTGCCATGAGTGTGGACTCCGCCGGACATTACCATCAGCGTCTGCATGCCCTTGATCTGCGCACCGGGGCCGAACTTTTTGGTGGTCCGGTCGAGATTACTGCCACCTATCCCGGGACCGGCGACGGCAGCCAGAACGGGCATGTGGTCTTCGACCCGGGACAGTACGTCGAGCGGACCGCGCTGCTGGAGTACAGCGGAACTATCTATCTGGCGTTCGCCTCGCATTGCGACTACCGTCCGTACACCGGATGGATCATGGGCTACAACGCGCGCACGCTGGCCCAGACCTCGGTCCTTAATATCACGCCCAATGGCAGCGAAGGCGCGTTCTGGATGGCCGGATCGGGACTTGCGGCCGATGCGAACGGCAACATCTTTGTCACCGCCGGCAACGGTACATTCGACACCACGCTTACCGCGCAAGGCTTTCCGGTGAGTGGCGATTACGGAAATGCGTTCCTAAAGGTGTCCACCGCGGGGGGAAGGCTTGCCGTCGCGGACTACTTCAACATGTACAACACGGTGGACTTGTCAAACGCCGACTGGGATTTCGGCTCCGGCGGAGTGATCGTGCTGCCTGACATCACCGACAACAGCGGGCACGCGCATCATCTTGCTGTGGGCGCCGGCAAGGAAGGGAACATCTACATCGTTGATCGGGACAACATGGGTAAGTGGAACCCGAACAACAACAACAATGCTTACCAGGTGCTGAACGGGGCAGTGCCCACGGGAGTATGGTCGAAGCCGTCGTTCTTCAACAACACCATTTACTACGGCGGACGCAACGATCATCTCAGGGCCTTTGCCTTCTCCAACGGACTGTTGGGCGGTTCGCCGACTTCTCAGAGCGCGAATACGTTCCCCTATCCCGGAACGTTTCCGTTAATCACCTCTAACCAGGGCGCAAACGGGATTGTCTGGGCGGTGGCGAATAGTAGTCCCGCAGTGCTCTATGCATACGACGCTACCAACCTGGCGCACCAACTCTACGACAGCAATCAGGCCGGCGGAGGTCGCGACGGATTTGGACCCGGCAACAAGTTCATGACACCAATCGTCGCCAATGGTCAGGTGTTTGTGGGAACGCAAAACGGTGTCGCGGTGTTTGGACTACTGCACTAAGAGCCGGCAGTCAGTTGTCCGTGATCGGCGACGAAAGCGACCGTCCGTGCGGAGCACCCGATTCTCTATCACAGGTCGAAGATGACCTAAGCGTCCCTTAAGAGCGATTGGTTACAGGCTGGCCTGCAATCTCGGCCGATGAGCGTGGCGCGAGCCGGTACCACGCCTCAACTCAAATTTTCGTTTGCCTTCTCCGCGCGCTCACCGGTAAGGTATCGCTACCGCTTTTCAATTTTCTAAACCGCAGGGCGTCATCGCACCGGCCGGACAGGAGACTTCGTGTTTTCACTTGAGATTCCAATCAGCTCTGAAGGTGGTCACAATAGCTTTCAGAACAACGTTCCCGATCCCGTCACCTCCGGCAAGGAGCTTCCAACCTTTAAGTTTGAATTGGAAAAATCAAAAGGCCGGGTATTGGATGGCAGCTATGGTAAAGAAGCTACCGTGGAACAGCTGCCGATCTCGAAAGGGATCGCGGGCGTCTCGATGCGCATGGAGCCGGGGGTGATGCGCGAGCTGCACTGGCACGCTACGGCGGCGGAATGGGCCTTTGTAACCGAGGGCGCGGTGCGGACTACGGTGATTGACCCGCAGGGGTGTTCCGAGACCAACGATTTTCTGCCGGGCGACATCTGGTATTTCCCGCGCGGCCATGGTCACGTCATCGAGACCCTGGGTGACAAGCCGTGTCACTTCATCCTGGTATTCGATAACGGATATTTTTCTGAGTTCGGCACCTTCAGCATTTCGGATTGGATTGGACACGCGCCAAAAGAGCTGCTTGCCAAGAACTTTGGCCTTCCCGCTTCGACGTTCGACAATTTCCCAAAGAATGAAGTGTACTTCGCCAAGGGGAAGAATCCACCGGCGGTCGCGGCTGCACCACTCCAGGGTTGGAAGAGGCCTCCACTCACGCACAAGTACAGTTTGCTTTCGCAGAAACCGTTCGAGACATTCGCGGGAGGCATCGAGTGGCGCGTGGACGGATCGCAGTTTCCTATCTCCACCACCATGACCGGGGTTGTACTTGAAATGGAAGCGGGCGCGCTGCGCGAGCTGCACTGGCATCCCAACGCATCGGAGTGGCAGTACATTCTGAGCGGCCAGTTCAACGTCACCCTGTTCGGCTCGCACGGTCGTTGGCGGGAAGAGAAGCTGAGTCAAGGTGATGTGGGTTACATCCCGCAGGGTTTTGGCCACTCCATCGAAAACATTGGGAGCGAGAAGGCGCGCATCCTGATCGTCTTCAACAGCGGTCACTACCAGACAATTGATCTCTCGCAGTGGATTGCCGGAAATCCGGTGGATGTTCTGGCGACGAATTTCTCTCAGGATGCTTCGGCATTCGCAAAATTCCCGCGTAAGGATGTGTTCCTGACTAAGTAGTTCGAATCGTGCAGCGTCGTTGTTGAGTGAACCGCGATCTTACGCAGCGGGGTGAATTCCATACTTCGCGCTCAGGAACTCCTGCACCTTGAGTGGCAGAGCGGCGGCCAGCTCCTGCCAGGTCAGGATCGCCAATCTCGATCGGAGTTCGCAGCTTCGAACTGCGCGCAGCACCTGAAACCAATCTTCAACCAGATCGCTACGGCGCGCGTCGCAAAGCACCAGAAACGATCGCGTACCGTGGTGTGCAGCTAATACGCCGCGAATCAGCTGGTAGTGCCGGTAAACATCCTTCGACGCCGGCAACGCGTCAACTTCAAATACTTCCTCGACATCGATGTAGCGATGGACCAGGCCACGGCGCGCGGTCTGAAAGTCACCTTCTGTCAGCTTGGCTTCCACCAACAGATGACCGAGCAGCATGTCGATCTCTGTGCGGTCGGAGAGTCCGCCCAGGCAAGGCATTCGCAGTTCGGACGCCGAACTGAGGGCGACATCCCGGCTCCACTCCAAGCAGCTGACATACCGGCTTTCGCCTCGTGATACCTGGATAACAGAAGATGTTCATGAGCAGAGCGTCGGAGCTGTTGGCGCAATCCAGTTCCCGTCGGACGCGATCCCGGGAACGCGCTACTCGACTGCTGGCGGAGTAGTGTTTGTTGAGGCGGCGTTGCCAATCCGGAGCGGCGCAGATGCGGCGATAAGAAGCTGGAAGAAAATTTCCATGCCGGCCACTGACATCGTGGTACAGGATGCTGGGCGTTTCGCCGATGGTCGATTCGTGCGCGACTTTCTCCGCCAGCATCAGATTCCTACTACTAAGTTCCATGCGGAGAGCGACCGATGAGATTCTCGCAGCCGTTTCGGCCGGAGCGATCTCAGTATTGCCTTGCCTTACTTTGGGGATGGAGGAGGGAGTGCGACGCGGGGACATGTCTGCAGAGTATAACGAAGTTTTCGTATTTTATTCGCCTGGACGGATGTCGGAGGGAAGTGATCTAGTGGTGGTGGTACAGAAATCCGGCGAGCGCGGCCATTGCCAGCGCAGTTCCTACGCCAACCCAGATCCAGACTTTGCGGGGCGAGGAAACCGGTGCTGGGGTCAGAGGCGCGGGCGGCGCCGTGGTGGCAGCACTTTTCGCCTTCACCACATCGACGATACGGCTGATCTGGGAAGGCGACTCCGTGATGCGGGCGATCACGCGGGCAGCGATATCGCGTTCCAGACCGGAGGAATCGGAAACCGTGACGCGTGGCGCCGGTGCCGCTACCGTCTTCGAGATGACGGGAGCAATAAATCGATAGCCGTGGAGCCGCAGCGTTTCAACATACACAGGCTGGCTGGCATTGTCTGCCAGCGCATTCCTGATCTGTTTTATGCACTGATTGATTCGCCGCTCGAAATCCAGTTCCGATTCGTCACTCCAGAGATGCTCTGTGATGTCTTCTCGGGTGACAACCTGGCCGGCCCGGCCAGCTAGAAAGGCCAGCAACTGGAACGGTTGTGGAGGTAAACGGATGATCGTGCCGGATTTGCGTAGTTCTTCCGTGCCGAGGTTTAGCTCGAAGACGCCGAATCGAAGTAGCCGGTGAGTGTCGCTCAAGAACCAGCCTCAGGTGGAATTATACCTCGATATCAGGATAGTACGGTCTTAACTTTCTGCATACATCTCTCTGTAAGTCCATTTTTTTCAATGTCCTGCCCGAATACCTTCCGATCACTCAGATATCACGCGATGCGCCCTTGAAAGCTTTTTTGAACTGTAGCATCGTGCGGTACTGCGGAAAAGCATTGAGTCAACCCTTGATGCGTTCCGCAGATCCTGGGATCGCGGCCCAGATCGGCAAATGGGGGCCGGTCTTAAGCAGCGATTACGACCGCTCGAGATGTTGTCACTTGATGAAGGGTTTGCGCCACTCCGTCTTGACAAAATCTCGAGCACTTAAAAAGCTAGGGAGCGCGACGAGCGTCTGGCCGAGACATTTGCCCGCGTTTCCGGTAGGGGGCAGGCTTCACCGTGAAGCGGCCCCTTATTTTTTTGCCGGCATCCGACAAATCAACGGTTTAGCGATTTTCGTGTAGCGGAAGGAGCACGTCGAAGCGTGTACCACTGCCTGGTATGCTGTCCACTTCTATGGTGCCGCCCCCCTGAGTCATGATTCCGTAACTGATCGAGAGCCCGAGTCCCGTGCCTTTGCCAACTTCCTTCGTTGTGTAAAAAGGTTCAAAGATGTGGGGAAGCAGGTCCGGCTTGATGCCGGTGCCGGAATCTCTGACCGAGAGCACAAGATAATCCCCGGTTCCGGAAGATCCAGAGTGATGCTGCTTGTTTAGCCGCCAGGTTTCAAGAGTCAGTACGCCCGCCGAGGACATGGCATCGACGGCGTTACATACCAGGTTGATCAGCACCTGCTCCAACTGCATCGGATCGAAAAACACTCTGGCCGCGGCCGTGTTACAGCGCACGTCAACGTGGACGCCATCACCCGCCAACGGCCGCACAACTGTGACCAGCTCACGCACGAAGTTATCGAGGACAAAGGACTCCGGATTGAAGGCCCGTTTCCGGCTGAATGCCAGCAGGTTCTCGGTAATCGTGCCCGCGTGCCGGGCAGCCTTCTGGATCGCTTCGAGATGGGTCATGACTTCAACGTCAGGCGTCACTGCGCCCTTGGCAAGGTCAAGTTGCAGCAGTATGACGCAGAGCGCGTTGCGGAACTCGTGGGCAACGCCTCCGGCTAGTCGTCCAACCGCGTCCATCTTTTGAGCGTTGTGCAGCTGCGCCTCGAGTTTGCGGGATTCGGTAACGTCTTCGAACAGCACGATGATGCCGCCGGTCCCCACGCCGGAGTCTCCCCAAGGGTGGACTTCCCACCGATAACGAACCGGAACTCCGTCGGCGCGAACCCATTCCGATTCCCCTTTTTCCGTTTCTCCCGCCAATCCGCGACGGTGCGACGCCTTCCACTCCTCCGGTATGTTAGGAAAGACGTCGTAATGGCACTTGCCCGCCAGGGGCTCTTTGGATAATCCGGTACTGACCCGCCATTGTCGGCTGCTGCGCAGGTAGCACATGTTCCTGTCGAACATGGCAATCGCGGCAGGCGCATAGTGGATGAACGCCTCCAGCATCTGCTGGACACGATTCAGCTCCGACTCGGCCCGCTTCCGCGCTGTGATGTCGCGTCCAATGCCGAGCACTCGGCCATCGCCAAGAGTCGTGACGCTGACTTCGGAGAAGAATATAGTGCCGTCCTTTCGACGGGAGCGCCATTCTCCGTAGGTGACATTATCGAATCCCTTGCTCCGCAACATGTGCAACAGGCGGGGCATTTCGTCCGGTGCGATCAGGTCGAGGATGCTCTTGCCGAGAAATTCTTCTCGCGAATAGCCGAATGCATTACAAGCGGCTGCGTTGACGTACTCGATGCGGCCGGTGTGATCGGCCACGGTAATGCAATCCAAAACGTGCTCGAAGATGGCGCGTGAATATCCATCAGGTTTGAGCGGGTGATCTGCGGCGGATGGTTCCACGCTGCACGAGCGTTCCAATTGTTCTGTGGCCATGGGACTGCTTTCTTATAGGAACCACGAAGTCGCACGCCTGGGCAGCGGCTCAGCTTTGCGCGTTCCTCATATTCCATAGGAGCATTGCAAAGAAGACGCGACGATTCTGCTAATTCATATTTCCGCTCATTTCGTGCCATTTGTAGGTGACGTGCCGCACACTTGGTGGTGATGGAACCGAAGCAGCCGCTTCCGCAACGAATCGCGGGGCCCTGTACAACCCGCTTACATTCCGCGGGGTCTTACTTGTAATGCCGAACTACGATACGGAGGGCTCATGCTGAGAAGGGTTAGCGATCTGGAAGGCGATTATCTCGACAACTTACGTGGAACCAATCTTTACGGAATCGATAATGAGAAGCTGGGAACAGTTCACGATGCCCTGGTGGATGACGGCAGCGGGGACTTGCGATACCTCTTGGTCGATTCGGGCTGGTTGAAATCGCACAGATTTCTGGTTCCGGCCGATCAGGTATACGCCTATGGTGAGGGTGACGATTTTTCCACCAATTTGAGGAAGGCTGACGTCGAAAGCCTGCCCGAGTTTCGGGACGACAGCCCTGCTCACCGGCGACGCATTCGCGAACTATGAATCGGAGTATCGGCGGTCCTGGCGTTACGACGCCGATCCAACGCGCGTTCGCTCCAGCAATCGCCTGGGTCAGTTTCGCCAGCGGGTACGGGACGTCGTACTGCGCGATCGCGGCTCGTTGAAACGGGGTGTGGGCCGCGCCGACATTCCAGCGAGCTACGTTGCCAGCGGCGCGCCCAAACCCACCGGTGTATACGGCGTTTATGCGGACCGCGAGCATGTGGAGAAGGCCGTGGAGCGCCTGCGCAAAGAAGGATTTCTAAGCAGCGATGTCTCGGTCGTCTTTCCCGATCGCGACATGAATAAAGAATTTGCGCTGGAGAAGAACACCAAGGCGCCCGAAGGTGCAATGGCTGGAGGTGGTACCGGCTTGTTGGTAGGCGGCACACTCGGATGGCTGGTAGGAATTGGTACGCTGGCAATTCCCGGTGTCGGACCATTGCTCGCTGCCGGACCGATTGTCGCTGCGCTGGCGGGAGCCGGCGTCGGCAGCGCTGTCGGGGGCATCGCTGGAGGGCTTATCGGAATGGGTTTGCCCGAAATTGAAGCTAAGCGTTACGAGGAGGAGATTAAAGCCGGCCGCATACTCGTCTCTGTACACTGCGAGAGCGTTCATTCGGCACAAAGCGCGCGCAAGGTACTGGAAGATTCCGGCGCCAAAGATGTTTTTCTCTCGGGTGAGCAGCGCGCCGCCTGATTTCCTCCCCTTACGAAAGCTGCCTGTGGCCTCCTGGCGCGAAATCGTCAGGAGGCTTTTGTCTGTGCACCAAGCGCTGCAGACTTCTTGCTTGTCTACTGCATCCGGAAGCTATTTTTAACAGCTATCACCGGCTCCGCCGCAATTCCGTCGGGTTACTCCGTGGACGAGTTGCCCGACACCGCCGACGCCGACTACAGCTTCGCCAGCTATCATTCCAGAACCGTTGGTCGAAGGCGGGACCATCCACTATCGCCGCAGCTATGAGATCAAGCAGGTGACGCGTACCGGTGGACGAAGCCGACAAGGTAAAGCACTTTTACCAGGTCGTGGCCGGCGACGAGCGCAATATGGTGATTTTGAAGCCGGCGTCGCACTAGACGGTTGCCACCGACAGTCGGCAACTTCGCCCCGGAAATTGAGCAGCTAAACCTTGTGCGGTTACGGCGAGGGCTCCTCGGCTGTATCGTATTGAGGTCGCACCTGAGGAGGCCACTCATGACAGCTCGGCGCGTTTCTTGTTCCATCCTTTTCTTGCTGCTTTCTGATGGTCGCCGTCTGGCGTCGGCTGCGACTGGCGAACGCACGGTCGATCTCACTGCGACGGACGGCACCAAGCTGAAGGGAACGTACTTTTCTGCCGGCAAGGCCGGTCCCGGCGTGCTGCTGCTGCACCAGTGCAATCGTCAGCGCAAAGTTTGGGACGCCCTGGCGCAGCAGCTTTCGGCTGCAGGTCTCAACGTATTCACGTTCGACTATCGCGGCTTCGGCGAGAGCGGTGGCACGCCGGAAGGCAAGCTGACCCCGGCAGAGATCGGCAAGCAGCGCGGCGAAGTGGCCCGACGATATCGAGGTGGCGTATCAATACCTGGTGTCGCAGCCCGGCGTGAACAAGGATGTGATCGGTGTGGGCGGAGCCAGTTGCGGCGTGGACAATTCGGTTCAGACCGCGATCCGCCATCCCGAGGTGAAGTCGCTGGTGCTGCTCTCGGGACCGACCGACCGCAATGGGCGACAGTTTCTGCGCAACTCCACGAACGCGCCCGAATTCTTCGCGGCCGCCGATGATGACGAATTTCCCGGGCACCGTCGTCACCATGGAGTGGTACTACAACATCACCGGAAATCCCGGGAAGACGTGGGTGCATGAAACTAGCCGGTGGTCATGGCGCCGATATGTTCAAAGCGCATCCCGAACTGATGAAGCAGATCACCGACTGGTATGTGACGACGCTGATCAAGACTCCGGGACACGCGCCCGCGTCCAAGGTGGCATTCACGCCTTCGCAGGAGGTGATCGCGCTCAGCATGATGGATCAGCCGGGAGGCGCCGCGAAGGTCAGCGCCATGGTCGACGAAGCGCGACAGAAAGATCCCAAGGCCAATCTGTTCGATGAGGCGACGGTCAACCTGATTGGGTACGAATTGATCCAGTCGGGCGATAAGCAAGGCGCACTCGAGATCATGAAGCTCAACGTGAAGGCATATCCGAATTCACCGAACACTTACGACAGTCTCGCGGACGCGTATCTTGCTCTCGGTCAGAAGGAGCAGGCGCGGCAGGCCTCGCAAAAGGCGCTGGAGCTGTTGGCCTCCGATACGGCGGACACGCAGCAGCGCCGCGATGCGATCAAGGCCAGCGCCGAAGGACAGGTTGAAGCAGTTGGGAGATGCGCAGCAGTAGAGAGGTTCGAACCGCTGCCTGCCATGTGTCTGCCGTCCTAGAAGAGACTTAGCGCCTTTTCTGCTGCGCACCGGCGCTGAAGCGCCCGGGCTAAGCTCTTCCGTCTCGCAGCGCGCGACTGGGTCTGCTAGCATTCCTCCGTTATGCCGATACGCAGGCTTGTCGCCGCTCTGATCGTTATCGTATTCCTTCCCGTCCTTCTTCACGCGCAAACGCAGCCGCCGGCCATCGTCGCTGCACGCGGCGCGCATGCTCGACGTTGAGAGCGGCAAGATCGTCTCCCCGGCCGCGGTGCTGGTTGAAGGAGATCGCATCGCCGGAGTGGGGCCGGGTGTCAGCGCGCCCGCGGGCGCGCAGGTCATCGATCTTGGCGATGTGACGCTGATGCCCGGGCTCATCGACGCGCACGTGCATCTCTTCCTGCATCCGGGCGCGGAAGACTTGCAGACCGTGGAGGAGTCGGTTCCGCAGCGCACGATCCTGGCGACGCTTGCGGCCAAGGCTGACCTGATGGCCGGCTTCACCGCCGAACGCGACATGGGTACGGAAGGCGCAGGCTCGGCCGACACCGCCGTGCGCAATGCCATCAACGACGGGCTGATCCCCGGGCCTCGCCTGCGTGTCAGCGGCAATGCCGTCGACATTCTTGGCGGACACGAGGACGCCAACCACTTCAATCCCGCGCAACACGTGCTGTCGAATGCCGATCGTCGCTAACAACTCCGAGCAACTCGTCGAGGTCATTCGCGAGCAGGTGAAGCAGGGCGCCGACTTCACCAAGATTTACGAGACCGGTCGCGACACGATTGTCGACGGACAGCTGCACACGCCATATCAGTACACCGAGGCGCAACTCGCCGCGGCGGTGGCGGAAGCGGCGCGCACGGGACGCCGCGTCGCGGTCCATGCCACCGGCGAGCCCGGTACACTCTACGCCGTGCAGGCGGGAGTTGAGTCGGTCGATCACGCCGATCAGCTCAGCGATGAGACCATGCGGCTGATGCACGAGAAGGGCATTCCCGCGGTGCCGACTTTCGCTATCGTCGAATATTTCGGCGAGCATGCGACTACGCCGGCCATCGCTGATCACGAGCGCAAGATGCAGGCGCTGCATGCCGCCGAGTTCAAGAAGCAGTTAGCGGCGGGCGTGCCGATGGCGGTCGGATCGGACGTTGGTCCATTCCCGCACGGAACGCAGGCGCGCGAATTCGAACTGATGGTGCAGTACGGAATGAGCCCGGTCGCGGTGCTGCAGGCCGATCTGCTGAACGGCGCAAAGCTGCTGGGCTGGGAAGGTCAGATCGGCCAGCTCAAGCCCGGCTACTTCGCCGATGTGATTGCTGTTCCCGGCGATCCGACGAAAGACATCAGCGCAGTGACCAAGGTCAGCTTCGTGATGAAGGGTGGCGTGGTGTATCGGAAGTAGAGAGCCTCTTCGCGCTTAGCCTTAGCCGATTGGACGCGTCTTAACAAGCGCTCATCGCCCAGGAAGAACCGTGGTGACGCCCCGTTCAAGCGAAGCTTGAGCGAGGTCCGATTGCATCTATACAACACAGGCTGCGACTGCATCGTATTAATGCCCAAGTCCCTTCAGGGACAATCACCCGGGTTGCCATCCAGGCGAAGCCGAGCGCGTCGCATTGCATCTATCCACGAGCGATCGGCGAAAGGCGTCCTTCCATGATCCTGACCTGCAAAAGCTGCAACACCAAGAATCGCGTTCCCGCGAAGCATCTCTCTCACACCGGCACTTGCGGAAAATGCAAGATCGCGTTGCCGCCCGCGGATGAGCCGTTGAACGTCGATACCGCCGAGTTCGACGAGATCGTGCGGGAGTCGCCGGTGCCGGTGCTGGCGGATTTCTGGGCAGCGTGGTGCGGCCCGTGCCGCATGGCGGCTCCGGAGGTCGCGAAAACGGCGAAGGACATGGCGGGCAAGGCCGTGGTGGTTAAGGTGGATACTGAACGCCATCCGGAATTGGCCGCGCGCTTCCAGATCCGCGGCATTCCCTACTTCGCGGTCTTCGCCGGCGGGCGTCCCGTGGTGCAGCAGGCGGGACTGGTGGATCACCATCAGATGGAAAGCTGGCTGAAGTCAGGCGGCGTCGGTTCGCGGCGGCGTGAGTCGTGCCCGGAGTTGAAAACACCGTCGGTGTCGAAGAGCGCCAGATCTCGAGGAATCGCGGAGCACGCTGGGACATCGTGACTCCCCCGCGCTTACTTCTTGCCTTGGCGACCCAGGATGGCGGCGGCGTTTCGCTTGCCGCTTTCGAGATATTCCTTCTCATCCATGTGTCCGAAGATCTCCAGCAGCTTCGCCACTAGATCCCGTCCATCCGGTTTGATGACTGGCGCCCAGGCCTGCGCCGTTGTCTCCGTGGAAGTACTCGTAGAACAGGATGTGGTCCTTCCAGTGCGGATCGGTCTGGAACTTCTCGGTGCCGCCGTAGACGGGCCGTCGGCCGGACTTATCGCGCAGGAAGATGCTGCTGAGCCGGTTGGCGATCTCGTGACCGACCTGGAAAAGGTTCATCATGTTGCCGGAACCGGTCGGACATTCGATCTTGAAGTCGTCGCCGTAGTACAGGTAGAAGGTCAGCATCGCGCGGATGATGAGCAACGTTGACCGGCATCCAGATGGGGCCGCGCCAGTTGGAGTTTCCGCCGAACATGCCGGAGTCGGACTCCGCCGGCAGATATCCCACCTTGTATTCCTGACCTTCGACCTTCACGATGTACGGATTGTCCTCGTGATATTTGGACAGCGCGCGAATGCCAAATGGGCTGAGGAATTCCTTCTCGTCGAGCATGCGGGTGAGGATGCGACGCAGGCGCTCGGGATTGACCAGGGCGGTGAGGCCGCGATCGCCCTGGCCGCGGTGTCCGATGCCCGCGGGATGCATACTCTCACGCAGTTCGGGCATGCGTTCCAGGCGATCATTCAAGAGTGCCACGGCGCGCGGCACGCGCTCGCGCTGCCAGGGCTCGATGACCGTGGTGGCGCAGATGGGCAGCAGGCCAACCATGGAGCGAACCTTCAGTCGGTGCGCTGAGCCGTCGGGAAGCCGCAGAACGTCGTAGTAGAAGCCGTCTTCCTCGTCCCACATGCCTCCCGGGCCGGTGCGATTCATGGCATGCGCGATCCACAACAGGTGGTCGGCAAACTTGACAGCCATGTCGTCGTAGAAGGGATCGTAGGCGGCGAGTTCGATGGCGATCTCCGCCATGTTCTGTCCGAACAGCGTCATCCACGCGGTGCCGTCGGCTTGCTCGAGATATCCGCCGGTGGGCAGAGGAGCGCTGCGATCGAAGACGCCGATGTTGTCGAGACCGAGGAATCCGCCTTCGAAGACGTTGCGGCCGAAGCGGTCTTTGCGGTTGACCCACCAGCTGAAGTTCAGCATCAGCTTGCTGAAGGAGCGCTTCAGAAACTCAACATCCCCTTCTCCACGCAGAGCGGCTTCCATGCGATAGAGGAACATGGTCGCCCAGGCGTGTACCGGCGGATTGACGTCGCTGAAGTTCCACTCGTAGGCGGGAATCTGTCCGGTGGGGTGCAGGAAGAATTCCTGCAGCATCAGGTCGAGCTGCTCCTTGGCGAAATCGATGTCGACGGTGGACAGCGCGATGGAATGAAACGCCAGGTCCCACGCCGCGTACCACGGGTACTCCCACTTGTCCGGCATGGAGATGACGTGCTCATTCACCATGTGGTACCACTCGCGATTGCGGAACGTTCGAGCTGGAATTGTCGAGGGGATCGATGCCGTGTTCTTCCAGCCACTCGTCGACGTTGAGGCCGAAGTACTGCTTGGTCCACAGCATTCCGGACAGCGCCTGGCGCATGACGCGCGCTTCGTCTTCCGTCAGGCGCTTCGGGCGTGATGACGCGATAGAACTCGTCGGCTTCGCTATGGCGCGTCTCCATGCGTCTTGGAGAAAGTCTTGAACGGATCGCCGATTTTGTCGGGCGCGATATCGCTGAGGCGCAAGCGGATGGTCGCTTGCTTACCGGCCATCGACCGTGATCTGGTAGTCGCGCCGCGGCCTTTGTGCCCTGCTGCTCGGGATTGACCGCGTCCTGTTTGCCCGTGGACGAGGTAATTGTGAAACGCGTCCTTCACGTACGGACTGGTGTTCGGCTTGCCGAAGATGCGGTCGTTGTTCGTTTCGTTTTCGGTGAACAGCAGCGGAGCATTGCCCTCGCAATACAGGTAACGTTCACCGACGATCTCATGCGACGCCGACAGAGCGACGCTTCCTTTTTTGCCGCGCAGCCTGCTCGCATGACGGGCTTTGTTCGCAGTACCGCCCCAGCTCCAGGTATTGCGAAACAGCAGCGTCGGGCAGCACGTGCAGCGTAGCTGCCTCCGGTCCGCGATTGCACACGGTGATCTGGATCAGGGCGTCTTCGGGCGACTCCTTGGCAAACTCGACAAACACATCCCAATAGCGGTCTTCGTCGAAGACACCGGTGTCGAGCAGTTCGTATTCCATGTCGGTGCGGCCGCGATGTCTTGTTGGTGTCGACCAGATTGGCGTAGGGATACGCGGCCTGCGGATACTTGTACAGATACTTCATGTACGAGTGCGTCGGCGTGCTGTCGAGGTAGAAGTAATATTCCTTGACGTCTTCGCCGTGATTGCCTTCGCTGTTGGTCAGGCCGAAGAGACGTTCTTTCAGGATGGGATCTTTGCCGTTCCACAGCGCGAGGCTGAAGCAGAGAAGCTGCTTGTCGTCGCAAAAGCCGGCCAGGCCGTCTTCTCCCCAGCGATAGGCGCGCGAGCGGGCCTGGTCGTGGCTGAAGTAGTCCCAGGCGTTGCCGTCCTTGCTGTAGTCCTCGCGGACGGTGCCCCACTGGCGTTCGCTAAGGTAGGGTCCCCATTTTTTCCACGGGGCTTTCGCGGTACGCGCTTCCTCCAGCCGGGTCAGTTCAGCGGCTTTTTCCGTCTCTTTTCCCATTGCTAGATCCTTCGTCCGGCGCACACGAGTTTCCGGTCGGACTGCACATCAGGCACTCGCGAATCGTGCATCGACCATGGCATTGGTGTGTTGGTTGGCGCTTGTTGCCTCGCGTGGAATTGCGATGGTCAGCCGGTCTCCGACAGTATGGATAGCTGACCCGCACTCCGGCAACTTACGTGTGCAGTCATCATAGACCACCTTGGCAGGAGCTCAGACGCGGTATTTGAGGCAAGTCGGCTGTTTCATCGCAGGACTCTGCCGTCGCGAGCGGCGTCGGTTGGCTTCTGCGAAGCGAATTTCGTGCGCCTATACTGAAGATGAAGAGATTATGGCTTCCGATCACAGGTCATTCATGGATTCGCCGAAGAGCTGGAGGGCGCAATTCGCGGCGCCTTCACCAAGGCGTACAAGACCATCAAGGTTGATCCCAAGCATTACCTGGAGCATCTGCGCATGGCTTACAACTTGCCGGCGCTGACCTATGACGGCGTGTACTCGGTCGATCCCGATCCTGCTCGACCGTATCGCCGAAGATACGATACGCGCGCATATGCGCATTGCGGCGGCGGAAGGCGCGGGTCTCGGCATGGGCGGACTGTTCACCATGCTGCCCGACCTCGGCATCCTGGCGGCGATTACGTTGCGGATGATCCAGAAGCTCAGCCTGATCTACGGCTTCTCCTACAACACGGAGCAGGAAGAGGCGGAGTTGTGGATTGCCGCGGCCAGCGCCGCCGGCGTGGACATCGGCCGCGAGCTGGTGGAAAAGCAGTTCGTCTCGAAGTTTGTGCCGCAGCGTGATCCAGCGGATCGCGGTCAGCGCCAGCGCCGAGATCGTGGAGAAGTGGACGGCCCGGTTGATCCCGATCGTGAGTTCGGCGATCGGCGCGGGCCTGAATTATTACTTCGTGAAGGTGTGGGGCGAGCGCGCCATCGGACACTTCCGCCAGAAGCATCTCGAACTTCGCCGTGCCAAAACCGCCATCCCGCTACAGGCTAGCCAGGGCTAAGGGTCAGTTCTCCAGATAAAGCCGCCCTGCCGGGACCTCTGCCTGCTAAGCGCCCTTTTCAGGGGCGAACGTTTAGCGAAAATCGTGATAAAATATTGAGATGTCTGTGGGGCTGATTCCGGAGTCGCTGGCGTGGGCCCATCCGCTCGTTGCCGAGTGGTTTGTCGGCAAATTCGGTACCCCGACTGAGCCCCAGGAGCAGGGCTGGCCGGAGATTCTTGCCGGCCGTACGACCCTGATCTCCGCCCCCACCGGATCGGGCAAGACCCTCGCGGCATTCCTCATCTGTATTGATCGCCTGGTGCGCAAGGCGCTGGACGGCGACCTGCGCGACGCGACCGAAGTACTGTACGTCTCTCCGCTGAAGGCGCTGGGCAACGACATCCAGAAAAATCTGGAAGGCCCGCTGAGCGAAATCCTCGCGCTGGCAGGTGAGCGTGGCTTCCTGATGCCGGAGATTCGCACCGCCGTCCGCACCGGCGACACCTGACGAAAGAGCGGCGCGAGATGCTGAAGCGACCGCCGCACATCCTGGTGACCACGCCCGAGTCGCTGTACATCCTGCTGACCGCCAACAGCAGTCGCGCGATTCTTAGCCACGTCAAGACCATCATCGTTGACGAAATTCACGCTGTCGCCGACGACAAACGTGGCGCTCACCTGACGATTTCGCTCGAGCGGCTGGAGCTGCTGGCGAATCATCCGACGCGCATTGGACTTTCCGCAACGCAGAAGCCGATTGAAGAGGTTGCGCATTTTCTGACTGGCGCGGGGCGTCCGGCTCCCGCCATCGTCAATATAGGGCATCGCCGCAAGATGGATCTCGCGGTGGAGGTGCCGGCATCGGAGCTGGGCCCGATCGCCAGCAACGAAATGTGGGGCGAGGTTTACGACCGGCTGGCCGAGCTGGCAATGCAGCATCGCTCGACGCTGGTCTTCGTCAACACGCGCAGGCTGGCCGAGCGGCTGGCCATGCACCTGGGCGAGCGCATTGGCGATGACATGGTGGCCGCGCATCACGGCAGCCTCTCGCGCAAACTGCGTCTGGCGGCAGAACGCAAGCTGAAGAACGGCGAGATTCGCCTGCTGGTCGCAACCGCGTCGCTCGAACTTGGTATCGATGTTGGCACTGTCGATCTTGTCTGCCAGATTAATTCTTCGCGATCGATTGCCGTCGCGCTGCAACGTGTCGGCCGCGCCGGTCACTGGCGTGGAGCGATACCGAAGGGTCGCATCTTCGCCACGACGCGGGATGACTTGCTGGAATGTTCCGCGACGGTGCGGGCGATCAAGCAGGGTGATCTCGATGTCCTGCATATCCCGTCCGCGCCGCTCGACATCCTGGCGCAGCAGATTGTCGCCATGTGCGCCTGCGAAGACTGGGACGAGGATGCGATGTTCGAATTCATGCAGCGCGCCTACCCCTATCGCGAACTGAAGCGCGAGGAGTACGACCGCATCCTGGAGATGCTGTCGCAGGGCATAGCAGCTAAACGTGGCCGATACGGCGCGTATCTGTTCCGTGACATGGTGAACCGCCGGCTGCGCGCGCGTCGCGGAGCACGACTGGCGGCCATCACCAGCGGTGGCGCGATTCCGGACAACGCGTTGTTCACCGTGCTGGCGCAGCCGGAGAACATTGTGGTCGGCACACTCGACGAGGACTTTGCCGTCGAGAGCAATGCGGGCGACATCATGCTGCTGGGCAATACATCGTGGCGAATTCGCCGGGTCGAGTCGAACTCAGGCCGCGTGCTGGTGGAAGATGCGCATGGCGCGGCTCCGACCGTTCCGTTCTGGCGCGGCGAAGCTCCCGCGCGTACCGATGAGTTGTCACTGCATGTTGCTGACTTGCGCGAGCAGATCAGCAAGCTGCTGCCGAATACGGCGCCGCTGCCGGTGCCGTTGAATCCGGAGATGGGCGAAGTGCGGGCGGAGCGGATCGCGAACTTCGAGAGATTTGAAGGCGATCGGGCGAAGCCGAAGATCAAGACACGGCTCGACGGGCTGAAGCCCGCCTCGCTGAGACAATTAAAAACAGTTGATAACGGCACGCCTGAAGGCGTGCCCCTTCAAGGCCAGTCAGGCCATCAAGAAGAAACAGGCGATCGAGAACTGCCGTCCACTTATTCGGGGGGCACGCCCCAGGATGCTGCGCCTAAACCACGCGTTCGCATGCGCGGGCTTGAATCCAGCCCCGAGGTGCAGAATGCCGTCGCATGGTTAAAAGACGAATGCGGGCTCGACGATTCCGGCGCCGAGCAGGCCATCGAATACATCATCACCGGACGCGCCGTGCTGGGAGAAGTTCCCACGCAACAGACCATCATTGCCGAGCGCTTCTTCGACGAAGGCGGCGGCATGCAACTGATCATCCACGCACCCTTCGGTGGCCGCATCAACAAAGCCTGGGGACTGGCGCTGCGCAAGCGTTTCTGCCGCTCCTTCAATTTTGAGCTGCAAGCCGCGGCGACCGATGACGGCCTGAACATCGCGCTTGCCGAACAGCATAGCTTTCCACTGAGCGACGTCTTTCATTACCTGCAGATCGAGACCGTGAAGGAAATTTTGGAACAGGCGGCGCTGCCTTCGCCGATCTTCGCCACGCGCTGGCGCTGGGATGCGAACCGCTCGCTCGCGCTGCTGCGCTTCCAGGGTGGCAAGAAAGTTCCGCCGCCGATTCAGCGGATTCGCAGCGACGATCTTCTTGCTTCGGTTTTTCCCGACGTAGCGGCCTGCCCGGAAAATCTCGAGGGCGACATCACCATTCCCGATCACCCGCTGGTGCAGGAGGTGATGAAGGATGTCCTTACTGAAGCAATGGACATCGACGGTTTGCGCGCGGTGATCGCGAAAATCTATAGCGGCGAGATTCGCTGCCTTGCGGTCGATACGCCGGTGCCGTCGCAGTTCTCGCACGAAATCTTGAATGCCAACCCATACGCGTTTCTCGATGATGCTCCGCTGGAAGAGCGGCGGGCGCGCGCGGTACAGATGCGGCGCATCCTGCCTGAGGCGGTGCTGAACGAAGTCGGCAGGCTCGACCAGCAGGCAATTGCGCGAGTTCGCGACGAAGCGCGCCCCGACGTTCGCGACAGTGACGAACTCCACGACACGCTGCAGACGCTCGTCGCCGTGCCGCAAGAGATGCCCGATCCCGACTGGCAACAGGCGGTCGAGACCTGGAAGCCGTTTGTCGCGGACTTGCTGGAAGGTTGGAGATTGGTGCGGACGAAAGTAAGAACAAATCCGGCTGTCATCCCGACCGAGGGCTTAAGCCCGAGTGGAGAGACCTGCTGTTCGGCCGGCGACGACGCCAAGATAGAAGAACGAACTTACCTCGTCGCCTCGGAACGCGCTAAAGACTTTGCGCTGATCTTCCCTGACGCCGAGTTCGAGGTCGCCCCGCCCGATCTGCCGTCAACCATAGTCACGCGCGACGACGCCATTCACTCCACGGTCTCCGGCTGGATGATGCACTCCGGACCGATCACGGCCGCCGCGCTGGGATATCGTCTCGGCATTCCGACGAACGACATCGAGAAGGCCCTGCTGCGGCTGGAAGCATCTGGAACTATTCTGCGCGGAAACTTTACCGGACTCAACTCCCATCCCGTTGCCGGCAACGGGCAACAAACATGGAGTACCCAGTCGGAGTTCGAGAATGTTGAGTGGTGCGAGCGGCGGCTGCTGTCGCGCATCCATCACCTGACGGTGGCAACGCTGCGCAAGCAGGTTGAGCCGGTAACGGCGGCGCAGTTCATGCGCTGGCTGCTGCGCTGGCAACACCTGGCTCCGCAGTCGCAGTTGGCCGGTGAGCGCGGCCTGCTACAGGCATTGCGTCAGCTGCAGGGTTTCGAAATTCCGGCGAATGCCTGGGAAAAACAGATCCTGGCGCGCCGGGTGAATGACTACGATCCTGCCGTACTCGATCAGCTCTGCCTGACGGGAGCGATTGGCTGGGGACGCCTGTCGCCCCATCCGGCGACATTGGAAGACGCGGGCGAAGGCAGGCGGCGCGTGGTGCCAACCAGCGTAGCGCCCATCACTTTTTTCGTGCGCGAAGAATCCGATTGGATGCAGCCGCGCCTCGGCGAAGACGAGCAGACTTACGAAGGCATTCTCAGCGATTCCGCGCGCGTGGTGCTGCAGTATCTGCGGCGACGCGGTGCGTCATTCTTTGCGGACATCGTGCGCGGCACTGGCAAGCTGAAGGCTGAGATCGAGACTGCATTGTGGGAGCTGGTGGCTGCCGGCATGGTCACCGCCGATGGCTTCGACAATCTGCGATCGCTCATCAATCCCAAGCGGCGGCTGGGTCAGGGCTCCGGGAAAGTTTCGCGGCCGCGGCACACGCCGGGACGCTGGTCGTTGCTCTATCCCGCCGAAGGTTCGGACCACAATCGTGTCGTCGAAGCCACATGCTGGATGCTGCTGCGGCGCTACGGCGTGATCTTCCGCGAAGTTCTGGCGCGCGAATCGAATCTCCCCAAGTGGCGCGAGCTGTTGATTGGCTTGCGGCGACTGGAAGACCGCGGTGAGGTGCGCGGCGGCCGCTTCGTCAGCGGATTTCTCGGCGAACAGTTCGCTCTGCCGGAAGCCGTCGAATCGGTGCGCGCCATGCGCAACCTGCCGGCCAGCGGGGAAGAGATCACCATCTCCGCCGCCGATCCGCTGAACCTGGTCGGCTTCATTGTGCCCGGAGAGCGCGTTGCCGCCATTTCCGGCAAGTACGTCAGCTTCCGCGATGGCGTTGCAGTGGAAGCCGAGGAGCGTAGTTCCGTGCTGCTTGAGGCCGCGGGTGGGTGATGGACGACGAACTGATCGAAGGTGTCGACTATTACTGGGAAAACGGCTTCATGGTCTTCACCGCCATTTACCTCAAGAAGCGCGGCTTCTGCTGCCGGTCGGGGTGCAGGCATTGTCCCTATGGGTTTGTGAGGGATGAAGAATAATGCTCTTCGCTATTCGCCCCTCGCTTTTCGCCAGAGCATTGAGCCCATCCAGGCGGGTAGCCAAAAGCGAGCTTCCACTTGCCATCACACGCTTCTCGCCTTGAAACTAATCCTGTGAAATCCATTGCCATCATCCCGGCTCGCCTTGCTTCCACCCGCCTGCCACGCAAGATTCTTCGTGAGATTGCCGGCCGGCCTATGCTTGCCCATGTGTATGAAGCGGCGCGGGCGTGTTCCGAATTGCAGGATGTTATCGTCGCAACCGATTCGGAAGAGATTGGCGCTGTCTGCCGGCAGAATGGCTGGCACTATCGCCTGACTTCTGCTGAGCATCGCAGCGGGACCGATCGCGTGCATGAAGTCGCGCAGACAGTAGAAGCCGACGTTTATGTCAACGTGCAGGGCGATGAGCCGCTGGCACGTCGCGAGCACCTCGATGTGCTGATGCAGTTGATGCGCGATGAGCGGGTGCAGGTCGGGACTATTAAGACGCCGTGCTCGCCCGATGACGTCACCAATCCGAATGCGGTCAAAGTAGTGACCGCTACCGACGGGCGTGCGCTGTATTTTTCCCGGGCTGCGATCCCGTTTGACCGTGATCGGAGTGGCACGGTGCACTATCACAAGCACTTGGGCTTTTACGCCTATCGCAAGGCGGCGCTGGATGCCTTCTGTACCTGGCCTGAGTCGGAGCTGGAGCGCAGCGAGCGGTTGGAGCAGTTGCGGTTTCTGGATCACGGTGTCGAGATTTATGTGGCCGAGACGGAGTACGACACTGTGGGAGTTGATACGGAAGAAGATTTAAAGAGGGTGGAAGCGATTTTGCGCCGAAGAGCTTAGGGTGGAGCACGCCTTCCGCGAGTCAAGCCGACCGCTCCATTTTTTATGATTGTCATCCCGACCGCAGGCGGGCTTCTTTTGCACGCCGGAGTGGAGGGATCTGGGGTTCGTCGCACGGGAAACACCATTGGCCCAACAGGCAAACCGCAGATCCCTCGGCTCCGCTCGGGATGACAATTCGTAAGGATGCGGCGACACAAGAAAGACTGGCCGCGGCACGAATGCGGCAATCAAGATGGACTACTGGCTCACCGTTTGCGGTTGTTTGCTGGCCCAGTCGTGGGCTGCCGCTACCCGCTTGCCGATCGATGGGTGCGAGTGGAAGAGCCATTCGATGAACTTGTTGGGCTCGCGCTCGGCCAGATTCTGGTCCGCCAGCTTTTGCATCGAGCTGATGAAAGGCTCGATCGCGGGCGTGTTCTCCCAGGCGTAACGATCGGCTTCGCGCTCGTGTTTGCGCGAGATCGCATTCAGCGCCGGCATCAGGACAAATCCCAGTACCGTTGCCACCAGCACGATCAGCGGCAGATTGGCGAAGTCGTAGAGCCGCGATCCGAGCACCGGAAACCACTCCTTCGCGATCACAAAGCGCAGCACCACATTGATCAGCCAGAATCCCAGCAGCGTCACACCAACCTGGGTGAGAATGCTCTTCAGGATGTGCTTGTGCACGTGGTGTCCCAGTTCGTGCGCCAGGATCGCTTCGATCTCGTCGTCGCTATAGTGTTCGAGCAGCGTGTCGGAAAGGATGATGCGGCGGGTCGATCCAATGCCGGTCAACGCGGCGTTGGCCTTGTTTGTTTTCTCCGACAGCTTCCACTCATACACGCCCCGGACGCGCGTTCCCGCCTTCTCACCCAGTTTTGTCAGCCGCTCACGCAGGCCGTCATTGGCCAGCGGCTCGAACTTGTAGAAGATCGGCATCAGTACGACGGGCGCCAGTTGCGCCATCAGAAGGAACAGCCCTACGAAGACTGCCCACGCGATGATCCACCAGCGCTGCGGGGCAATTCGAATGATGGAATACACGATCTCGACCATGATGGTGCCGAGCACCAGCGACACCAGCCAGCCCTTGCACTCATCCCAGATCCAGCTGCGCACCTTCTGGTTCGAGAGGTGGTATTGATGCTCCAGGCGAAAGCCGACGGTATCGAACGGCAGGCTCAAGGCCTTCGCGATGAGCGAGAACATCAGCACGTAGAAGAAGACGGCGAAGAAATAATGCTGGCGCGCGCCTTGATATGACCAGTCGCGTAGAACGCCTGTCCAGCCGGTGACCAGCAGAACGACCAGCAGGGCGAAACCGATGACGGTGTCGGCCATGCTCAGCCAGCGCTGAATTCGGTTGTACCGCCGTACTTCGGGCGAATCCGCCGGGAGCTGCGGGTTTGCGGTGGTTGCCATCCTTGGGAGCCCAAACGCACGACGACTTGCGAAGCGTCCGCGTGATTCCAGTATAAAACAGCAGAGCTGATGGATGAGGCGGAAGGCAAGTTTTTGTCGCAGAACTCAACGACCGGATTCACACATGAAAACAGAATGGGCGCACCCTTCGGCACGCCCGCCGAATAACCAGGATTCGCCGCGATCGTTAGCCGCTTACTGTGGCGGCGGCAGCTTCTGTCGTTGCGCAGGCGTCGTGTTCGCCGCTTGTGCGTTCGTCACCGGTGCAGAGTTAGCCTCGGCATTCGACATGGAAGCCAGCTCCGACTGCCGATAGCGTGGCGCACTCACGTATCCGTGAATGTGGTCTTTTGTGATGCTGTTGATGACCAGCTCGACCGGCTGCGGATTGTCGGGCGTATAGAACATTACCGGCTGATAAAGGTTGACGTGCTTCTGCGAGAGATTGCGGTCGTCGACCATCAACTCCAGGTCGGCATATTGATGCTTGGTGTTGGCCTTCCGCAGGCGCACGCCAAACGGCCCGTCATGCTGGAACGACTTCGATTTATCGATATCGAATTCGTAGTAGTTGCGTTCACCCTTTTTCTCCAGCAGAACCAATTCACCGTGAGTGCGCGCAATGGATCCGGTCAACTCAGTGCGAGTATTGTTCAGGTCACCCTGGGTGCTGGCAATCTGGCTGCGCGTGTCTTCGATGGCCTTGTTCTGCGCATCCAGTTGCGACTGCATCTTCTGCAGCCGTGACGGCTCGGCCTTATGATGAGCCGCGCTCAGGTGGCGGATTGCGGGATGCGGCGCGGGGGCTGCTTCCGCAGGTTTTGCGGCGAGCGCATTCACCTTTGCGGTAAGGTCGTCGACCTGGGAGCGGGTGGCAGCCAGCGCCGCCCCGTTTTGTTGATTCTCAGCCGCGAGGTTCTGCGCTACCCGATGCTCATGAAACGCGTAACCGCCAAGCATGGCTCCGGCCACCAGCACGGGTGCGATGTAGGCGATGGCCCGGCCGGATATCGATCCCCGCGATTCCTCTCGAAATCGTGGCGGATCTTCCTCGTAGTAATCCATGGTTCCTCCTGGAGGGGTCGGCCTGCCGCCGACAAATGCAGAGCTTTTATGTGCAAGTAGCGTTCCAAGCGCTGATCCGCGTAAGTGCCTGGAGAATCGATACGAGCGGGTTTCGGATCCAGAGCTGGATGGGAAGGGATTAGCTGGCGCTATGCAAAAAGTGCAGGGCGGGACAGGTTGGGCAAGCAGGTTCCTGACGATACTATCTCTCGCTGTCAGAGCTGCACGCCGTTATTCTGGAATGTGAGTCAAGCGGCATCCTCGGGTTTCAAGAGATTGTTTGGGAAAGGATTCGTGCGGCGCGCTGTTCTCTGGATCTTCCTAGGGCTCGCACTTCTTTGGTCCTATGCTGCCCTGCTGCTGGTGGCGGCGCGGTGGATCGATCCGCCTACAACCGCTGTGCAAATGGAACGAAGTTTGCAAGCCTGGATTCATAACCAGCCCTATCAGAAGCGATACAAGTTTGTTCCGCTCAGCCAGATCTCTCCGGTCCTTCAACACGCCGTCATTGCCGCGGAGGACGCTCGCTTTTACCAGCATCATGGATTCGATTGGCACGAGATTCAAATCGCAGCTCAGCAAGATATGGAAGGCGAGCGCACGCGCGGAGCTTCCACCCTCACGCAGCAACTGGTCAAGAACTTGCTCTTCGGAACCAGCCGCTCTGTTCTGCGCAAGGGAGCGGAGACGACGCTGGTGCCGGTAGCGGAATTCGTCCTGGGCAAGCGGCGCATTCTGGAGCTGTATCTCAACGTGGTCGAATGGGGACCCGGTGTCTATGGCGCGGAGGCGGCGTGTCGTTATTACGACAAGACTTCGGCGTTGAAGATTGGCAGAGAGCAAGCCGTGCAGTTGGCCGCCGTCCTGCCCGCACCACTGAAGCGGCGGCCTGAGCGCATGCACCGGTATCCGGCGATTATCGTGAAGAGGATGGAGCAGATGGGGTGGTAGGAGGACAGGCCGACAAACCTCGAGTCTCGAACACGCGGTGATTGGCATTTGCGAAAATCCCCAGGTCTCGAAAAGCGCAAGACCCGGGGCACCCGCGCTTCGCTCACGAATGCCAGATGACTTATTTGCCGATGCAGAATGAGCTGAAGATCAGGTTCAGGATGTCGTCGGCCGTGGTCGCGCCCGTGATGTCGTCGAGCGGACGCAGCGCCGCGTACAGATCGAGGAGAAGCATTTCGTGCGGGATCTTCTGCGGGACCGCTTGCGCGGCTTTGTCCAGCGCGGTGATGGAGTCGCTGACCAGTTGCTTCTGGCGGATGTTGGTCAGCAAGCCGCTGTCTTGCTGCGCGCCGCTGCCCCCGCCGACAAGATGCAGAATACTCGCGCGCAGGTCGTCGATGCCGCTGCCGGTGAGGGCCGAAGCACGCACGTGCGGATGAGAGTTTTCGCTTTGTAGGCCAGCGTTGGGCGTCGTGTCGATTTTGTTCCAGACGACGATGGCTTGCCGGCCGCTCACCAAATTCAGCAGGCTCTGGTCCTGATGTTCTTCTTCCGGCGTGAGCGACTGTGCCCCCTCGCGTGAAGCGTCGCGTACGACCAGCACGATGTCCGCGTCGGCCAGAGCTTCCATCGATTTGCGTACGCCGATACTCTCGGCTTCGTCCAGCGCGCTGCGGATTCCTGCAGTGTCCACCAGGCGAACGGGAATCCCGCCGATCGCAACCGTCTCGCTGACGAGGTCGCGCGTGGTGCCCGGGGTCGCGGTGACAATGGCACGCTCGCGTTCGACCAGCCGGTTGAACAAACTTGACTTGCCGACGTTGGGGCGGCCGACGATGGCCAGCGTCAATCCTTCATGCACGATCTTGCCGAAGGCGAAGCTGGCCAGCAGCTCTTCCAGTGGCGCGCGAATCGCGGCGATGCGCGCCAGGATCTGCGCGTCCGGTGTGATCGAGACATCGTCTTCGGCGAAGTCGACTCCCGCCTCCATGACCGCGATCAGCTCGATGAGTTGTTGCTTGATGGGCTGCAGCCGCTTCGACAGCGAGCCTTCCAGTTGCCGCGCCGCCACCTGCGCCTGGTAAAGCGTCTGCGACTCAATCAGGTCGCGCACGGCTTCGGCTTGCGTCAGATCGATGCGGCCGTTGAGGAAGGCGCGCATGGTGAATTCGCCCGGCTCGGCCAGCCGAGCGCCCGCCTTCAGTGCCGATTCCACAACGTGCTGCAAAACCACGGGCGAGCCGTGACAGGAGATCTCGACGACATCGTCGGTCGTATACGAGTGCGGCTTGGCGAAGTAAGTGGCGACGACCTCATCGATGCGCTCTTTTGTTACCGGATCGATCAGCTCGCCGAAGTGGGCGCGCCCGGCTTCGAGAGGGTGCGACAGACGCAACATGGGGAATGCGATAAATCTCGCGTCGATGCCCGAGAGACGCACCACGCCGATGCCTCCGCGTCCGGGCGGCGTGGCGATAGCAACGATGGTGTCGTCGAGGTGCATGGAATTCATTATTCACTACAGAAGGTCGGTTTCACCACGGAGGCATTGCAAAGCAAAAACCCCGCTCTAGTCCACAGAAGACTAGAACGGGGCGGTTCTCCCTGTTACCCAGATCATCGGCAGAATGTGGAATGGCTTTAGCCAGGTGCCGGGTGCGGATGCCCCAGGTTCGCGTCCTGCCTTTGGACGCTAACCTGGGCCCGCATCACTTCACTGCCGGCGCCGCTTCACCGACGCGCTTGGCTACTTTAAACGTCAGTTTGCCTTCGCGTTTGTCGGCGTCGACGATCACGTGATCGCCATGCAACACTTCGCCGTCGAGAATCCTAAGTGCCAGCGGATCCTGAATCAATCGCTGGATCGAGCGCTTCAGCGGACGCGCGCCGTAATTCGGATCGTAACCCTGGGTGAAAACCATCTCCTTCGCCGCCGGCGTCAGCTCCAGCGAGATCTTGCGCTCGGCCAGAAGCTTCCGCAGGTCCTCCAGCCGCAGATCGACAATCTTCGCCAGCTGTTCTTTGCCCAGCGGGTTGAAGATAAGTATGTCGTCCACTCGGTTGAGGAACTCGGGCTTGAAGTGTGCCCGCAGCGCCTCCATCACCGCCTCGTGCGCTTCCTTCACACGCTCGGGCGTGTTCAGGTCCAGCAAGTAGCTCGAGCCGATGTTCGACGTCATGATGACGATCGTGTTTTTGAAGTCCACGATACGGCCCTTACCGTCGGTCAGCCGGCCGTCGTCCATGATCTGCAGGAAGACGTTGAAGACCTCGGGATGCGCCTTCTCGATTTCGTCGAACAGCACGACCGAGTACGGACGCCGCCGCACCGCTTCGGTCAGCTGACCGCCTTCTTCGTAGCCGACATATCCCGGAGGCGCGCCAATCAAGCGCGACACCGCATGGCGTTCCCCGTACTCCGACATGTCGATGCGGATCATCGCATGCTCATCGTCGAACAAAAATTCAGCGAGCGCACGCGCCAGCTCCGTCTTGCCAACGCCCGTCGGTCCCAGAAAGATGAACGAACCAATCGGCCGCCGCGGATCGCTCAGCCCTGCACGCGAACGCCGTATCGCATTCGACACACGCGTTACTGCTTCGTCCTGTCCGATGACGCGCTGCTTCAGCCGCTCTTCCATCGTGACCAGCTTCTTCACTTCGCCTTCCAGCATCTTCGACACCGGAATGCCGGTCCACTTGCTGACGATCTTGGCGACGTCTTCCTCGTCCACCTCTTCCTTCAGCATGCGCGACTGCTTGCCCTCCATCGTCGCGCTCAACTTCTTCAGCTCCGCTTCAAGTTGCGGAATTTCGCCGTACTGGATCTGCGCCGCGCGGTTGTAGTCGCCCTTGCGCGTGGCTTCCTGCTCTTCCAGCTTCAGTTGCTCGATGCGCTCCTTGGCCTCGCGGATCTTCGCGATGGCTTCCTTCTCCTGCTTCCAGCGCGCCTTCAGAGCGTTGGCCTCTTCGCGGATGTGCGCCAGCTCTTTCTCCAGCACCGTCAGCCGCTCGCGGGAGTTGGCATCGTCTTCACGCTTCAGTGCCTGGCGCTCGATCTCCAGCTGCGTGGCGCGACGTTCAAGCTGATCGATCTCCGTCGGCATCGAGTCGATCTGGATGCGCAGCGAAGCCGCTGCCTCGTCGATCAAATCGATGGCCTTGTCCGGCAGAAAGCGATCGGAGATGTAACGATGCGACAGCGTCGCCGCCGCCACGATCGCGGAGTCTTTGATGCGGACGCCGTGATGCACTTCGTACTTCTCGCGCAGGCCGCGCAGGATCGCGATGGTGTCCTCGACGTTGGGCTCGCCGACAAACACGATCTGGAAGCGGCGCTCCAGCGCTGCGTCCTTCTCGATGTACTTGCGATACTCCGCCAGCGTCGTCGCGCCAATCGCGCGCAACTCACCACGAGCCAGCGCGGGCTTCAACATGTTCGAGGCGTCGATAGCGCCTTCGGCAGCGCCCGCTCCGACGAGCGTATGCAGCTCGTCGATGAACAGAATGATCTGCCCCTGCGACTGCTCGATTTCCTTCAAGACAGCCTTCAGTCGATCTTCGAATTCCCCGCGATACTTCGCGCCCGCCAGCATCGCGCCCAGGTCGAGCGAGACGACCTTCTTGTTCTTCAGCTGCTCGGGAACGTCGCCGGAGACGATGCGCTGCGCCAGGCCTTCGACGATCGCAGTCTTGCCCACACCCGGCTCGCCGATCAGCACGGGATTGTTCTTCGTGCGACGCGACAGCACCTGCACCACGCGACGCACTTCTTCGTCGCGGCCAATCACCGGATCGAGCTTGCCCTGCCGCGCCAGTTCCGTCAGATCTTTCGCGTAGCGCTCCAGCGCCTGGTACTTCGCTTCGGGATTCTGGTCCGTGACTTTCTGATTGCCGCGCACGGTGGTCAACGCGCGCAGAATGTTGTCATAGGTCGCGCCCATGCGCGCCAGCATCTCCTGCGCCGCGTCGCGCTTGAGCTTGGTGATGCCGAGCAGCATGTGCTCGGTGGAAACGTAGTCGTCCTTGAAATTCGACGCCTCTTTGAAGGCGTTCTCCAGCATCTTTGAGCCGGCGTCGGAGAGGTGCGCCTGGGTGGCGCCGCTACCGGAAACCTTGGGCAGCTTGTCGATCTCGCGTATAGTCTCGGCCTGCAGGGTGGGTACGGGCACGCCCACGCGCTCCAGCACCGGCGGAACAATTCCTTCCGCGTCTTCGAGCAGCGCAGCGAGGACGTGCACGGGCTGGACCTCAGGGTTGCCGTTCTCGCTGGCGAGCTCGTTCGCCCGCTGCATGGCTTCCTGCGCCTTTACGGTTAATTTGTCCCATCTGATTGCCATGGTGTAACTCCAGTGTGATAGTCAGCCGCCAGTAGTCAGTTACGGCAGAGCTGGTTAGCGATCGAGCGACGCGATTAAGCCGTGCAATATCTTTCCGACCTCTGCCGCATGGTTGATCCAGCTTACTCGCCTCATCCGATGTGATGTAGTCAAGCCGTTCAGCGATGAGGAGCTGTCCCAATCCATCGGCGATCATTGGCTTGGCGAAGAAAAATGTCTAAACTCAGCAGCTCCGTATCGGCCTTGCCCCCTGCAATGTTGCTCGGGATAGAAACATCTGCTCTTCGTAGTAGTTGTGATGTCAGACCGTAAATTTCGTCGCGGGAAATTGCGCGCTGATGCGATAAATCGCGGCCATCAGACCCGTGGCCTTCTGCCAGGCCACTAAGTCACGAAAGACTTGCCCATGTGACTAGGTTAAAACTGGCAACTGCGCCTGGCTACTGGCAACCGTCTGCGTGGATAGTGGTCAGTGGCTAGAAGTCAAGAATTGCAGTTGCGGCCGCAATGCTTTTTTAGAAGGCAACGGTCCGTTCAGCCGATGCTTCCTATCCCCTATCCACTGACCACCCGCCACTCGCCTTAAACTGCTTTCGCCCTCCGGAGAGTGTTCCTTCGGTTAAACAAAAGGGAGGCCACTTTGCAATGTCCTCCCCTTGAACTCCCCAGTTCGTCTCCCTGCGGGAACTTCTCCCGGAGGGCGAAACCTGCCTCAGGCAACCTGACCTTTGGCCTGCCCCTGAGTTTCAACCTTCTGGCCTTCCACCGGTTTCTGTCCGCCGATGTTGACCTTGATCTGCTTGGGCTTCGCTTCGGCCCGCTTTGCCAGCCGGATCTTCAGCACGCCCTGCACGTAGTCAGCCTTGATGTCCTCGGTGCTCAACGTGGTCGGCAGCGTGAACGAACGGGTGAAGCTGCCATACCGGCGCTCCACACGATGGAAGTTCTCTTCCTTCTCTTCCTTTTCGAACTTGCGCTCGCCACTGACTGTCAAGGTGTTGTTCTCCACCCTGATGTCGAGGTCCTTCTCATCGACGCCAGGAACTTCCAGCTTCAGCTGAACGCCCTGCTCGTCTTCGTAAACATCAACGGGCGGCACAAAGGCACCGGCGCCTAATGACTCCTCACGCCCGCCAAACTGTTCGTCGAACAGGCGGTTCATGCGATTCAGTTCACGGTACGGGTTCCAACGGGTCACTAACGTCATTTCCAGATTCCTCCGAAACATTCGCGATATTGAGTACGGGTCTGTACGCTGTTTATCGCTCGCTATGTCATGTTAGACGCTAATCTAAGCGAAAAGGAAGCAAAAAATATGAGTCAATCTACATCAGATTAATGCACGTGAGATCGCCTGTCGAATTTATCGACTAAACCACTGTTTTACAATAATTTAAATCGGATGTTGAGGGACAGGCGGATCGACAGAAGCGATTTCAGTGGCCGATTCGAACGTTCTTCCCCAGAAACGCGAAACCCAGCCGACTGGCTGGGACAGTTATGGCCTCAATTCTGACTACAGTATAGCACATTAAGGGGGTGTTTTGGCACAGTTTTATGGATTTATATCTTGCTTGGGATCATGATGTTACAGCTTATTGTTGCGTTCCTCAGTATTGACATGTAAGAGCTACACTTCCCGCCGCGAAATGATAGTAAAACTACTATATGACTGCTAGCCAGTGTAAAACCAAGCACTTAGTGCCTTCAGAGCAGCACTTCGCAGATCAGGCACTTGAGATAAGCCGTCTCGGGCATGTTTACCAGGACCGGGTGATCTGCGGCTGCTCCGCGCTTTTCCAGCAGCCGAACCCGGCGGCCAGCGTCGGCCGCGGCTGAGCCCACCATCTCGAGGAATTCCGACTCGCTCACGTGGAAGGAGCAGGAGCAGGTGACCAGAATGCCTCCCGGACGAAGCATTTTCAGCGCGCGCAGGTTCAACTCCTTGTAGCCCCGGGTGGCGGTCTCGACGGCGCGCTTGCTCTTGGCAAAGGCAGGCGGGTCGAGAACGATGGTGTCGTATTCGCGCCTGGTGGTCTGGTAATCCTTCAGCAAGTCGAACGCGTTCGCCTCCATCCACTCAATCTCGCCTGACCTATGGTGCTCGCGGTTGAGCTGCTCGTTCTGCTCGGCAACCTCCAACGCCGGACGCGAGGCATCGACCGCCGCAACGTGATCGCAGACGCGCGCCAGGTGCAGTGCGAAGCCTCCCTGGTAGGTGAAGCAGTCGAGTGCTTGTCCATGCGCATAGCGAGCGGCGGCCGCATAGTTCTCGCGTTGATCGAGGAAGGCTCCCGTCTTCTGACCGCCAAGGGCGTCGAAGTGGAAACGGACTCCGTTGAACATGAAGACTGTCTTCGAAGGGTCGGCGTTCTCCCGCCCGGGCCCAACTTCAGGGCCAGAACGTGGCACGCGGGTTTCACTTGATGCCGGCAAAACCGGGGTGCCCCGTTCTACGCCTTCTTTTGGCGTAGGGCGGGACGAAGGGGCCCGCACCAACTGCGAATCGCGAGGCGGCAGTTGTTCCAACTCGCGGATATGCGGGTCGACGCGCTCGATGAGCGATGCGCCGGGGAAACGTTCCGCCAGAGAATCGACGACTGCCTGCCGCAGATCGTCGCGATCAAAGGCCTGCGTCAGGATCTGCATGATCAGCACATCGTTGTAGCGATCGACGATGAGGCCGGGCAGCAGGTCAGCTTCGCTGAAGACAACGCGGTAGGCGTCGGTGTCGCGCGCGTGCTCGCGGCGAAACTCGATTGCCTTCGCGATGCGATCTCGCACGAGCTGGGTCAGGCCATCCGCAGATAGCGATTCGCTGCTCAGCAGCCGAATCGCAATCTGCGACGAGCTGCTATAGAGTGCCGACCCCAGCCGCCGCCCGCGCTCATCACGCACCTCGACCAGTGAGCCAGCCGGAGCGTCCGCCGACGTGAGGTCCGAACGGTAGACCCACAAGTGTCCCGACTTCAGGCGCGCGGCGCCGCGCTGATTGACGACGATGATCGGAAGCCGATCGGGCAAGAGATTCTCCTGAACAGAAAATCAATCTTAACTGGAGCGGGAGTGCAGCGTCGTCTGTCGCCGCCTGACGCCGGCTCTCCTCCACAATGCACTCCAACCCGGCGCTTACGCGCAAGGCTAACCTCATCTCGCCGCTGGGCGGGTGGCCTGATGCGGTTGAAGATCCTTCCTCAATTACTTCTGTCCGTGTTTGTTTTTTGTTGCTGCAGGCGGCGGTGCTTGCTCCGGTGGCGGAGTCTGTGTCCCGGGACCTAACTGCACCGGCGGCTCGCTCATCACCTTCTTGAAGAAGGCGTAGGGGACCTTGGCCGTCAGCACCGCTTCGCTCTTGTCCTGATGAATTTCAAGACTGTCGAACGCGGCTTTCACGTCTTTGTCCGGCCCTCCGCTATCCATGGAGATTTCCAGCGACTTGAACAGGGCCAGGTAAGTATCGACCTGGGCGGAGAACTTCTGCGCTTCGGCCTCACTTTGCAGGATGACGACGGCGCGCAAGTGCACGTCCGCCAGCGGTCGCGCGGAGGCGATCACGATGCTGTTCCGTGGAAGCAGTCCACTCCATCCGCCGGGCACCAGCAACTCGCCGTGTTCTTCGCCGCCGCCGGCCGGAGGCCGCGCAATGGTCCAGACGATGCTGCCGATCGCCACGCGGGGATAGTACTGGCTGACCAGCGCCGGGCCGGAGAAGGGAAGCGCTGCCTGGCGGTAGCGGTCGATCATGCCGTGGATCACATCGGGGCTGTCGACGTTTGAAACCGCACCGATATCGACGCCCAGCAGCGCGACCCGCACGGTGCGGCCTTCGACAGGAATCTGATAGATGTCGTACTGGTGATACCGCTCGGTGCTGCCGGAGGATAACTTGCGCAGGTATTCTCCGACCCGCGCATTATCGAAGTGCCCTTGCAGGATCTCGCTGTAGCGCGTCTCGGCCGGCTTGCCCGCGACCGGCACGCCGTAGTGAATGGCGAAAGCCGCCTTGTCGAGGTCGCGCTCGAATTCAAAGCCGGTTTGCCGCACGAAGTCTTCGTATTGCGGATCACGTTCCTTGGGCGGATTTTTGCCCAGATCGGTCAGCAGGCGGATGGGTTCCAGGTTGATGTAGAGCACGGCATCGGAGTCGGGCAGCAGGCGCACCGCGTCGGGTGCCGCGCGCTTGCGCAGCAGGATAGCCGTGACGATGCCGCCAACGATTACTACGATGGCGACGACAACCCAAAGGTAATTCTTGCGGACTCGCATCCGGGTGAGACTAGATCATACGGGAAAAGGCAGAGTGGCGGTCAAATGCCGGTTAGCTTTCGCTGCCAGGTATGGCCGGCACCGTGGGCAGGAAGACGGAAAATGCGGTCCAGGTCCTCCCGTTTCCAGTGGAGCTCTTCAGATGAATCTTTCCGCCATGCCGCTCGACGATGCTCTTGCAAACCCAAAGGCCCAGGCCGGTACCGATGTCCTTCTTGGTAGTGACGAAAGGCTCGAACAGGCGGGGGCGGATGTCCGGCGGAATACCCGGACCGTTGTCGGCGATGGTCAGGCGAACGCCGGCAGTGCGCTCGCTATCCCAAGCCTGCGCGTGTGAGATGCGGACCTTGATCCGGCCACCCTTGTCGACGGCGTCGATGCTGTTGCTGAGAAGGTTCGCGATCAACTGGCGAATTTCTCCAGGTACAGCGGAGATTTCGGGGTCCGACTTCACTTCGGTTTCGACTACGATTTTCTTATTACGGATTCTCGAGCCAAAGACTGACAGCAGCGCTTTCACAATCGAACTGAGGCGGATGGTATCCGCGCCCTTGGTCTCGCGATAGAAGCCGAGTGTCTGCTTGGTCAGGTGGGAGACCCGTTCCAGCTCTTCCTCCGCCGTCGCGAGATAGGTGAGCGAGTGGTCGCGGTCCTCGGCAATTTTGGCAAGATACACCAGGTTCGTTATGGCCTCGAGCGGATTGTTGATCTCGTGAGCCATGGTGGCCGCGAGCCGGCCGGTCGCTGCGAGCTTCTCGGAACGGCGAAGAGCTTCTTCGGCCTTCTTGCGCTCGGTTATGTCGGCCGCTGCGCCGAACCACTCGACGATCTTGCCCTCGCCGGTAAGCACCGGGATAGCGCGCGTGGAAGTCCATCCCAGCGAGCCATCGACGCGGAGCATGCGATGCTCCAGCTCGAAGATGCTGCGGGCGCGAATCGCTTCCGCAATTGCCGCCACCACGCGCGGTTGATCCTCGGGATGAATGTAGTGGTTGAGCCACTCCGGGTTCGGCTCCGACGTATCCACAATGAAGTCCTTGCCCTGCAGCCGCTTCATCTCCGTCCAATCGGCATTCATGCGATAGGCGATGTCCGTGGTTGCATTGACGAAGGCGCGCAGGCGTTCTTCGCTTTTTCGCAAAGCCTCTTCGGCGATGGAGCGGTCAGTGATGTCGCGGGTAGTGCCGGCAATGGCTTCCACTTCCCCACCCGGCCCTAACACGGGTACGAAGATGTAGTCGTAGACGCGGCGGCCGTTGGTTCCGGTGAATGGCACTTCGCCGCGGATCGGCAGCTTCGTTGCGATAACCTGCTCGATCTCGCGGTCGTGCATCGCGGCGTGCCAGGGCTCATATCCCAGCTCCAGGCAAGTTTTGCCGACGGCGTCTTCGAAGCTGCGTCCCCACATCGCCAGCAGAGCCTTGTTCGCGTAGATGAAACGGTGGTTGCGATCGAAGACATAGGCCAGGTCAGGTGTGTTGGACAAAATGGTGTCGTACAAGCGGCGCGCTTTTTCCGTATCGCGACGCAGTCTTGCGATTTTCACGTGGCTCGCCACGCGCGTCACCAGCTCGCGGGCGGTGAAGGGCTTAACCAGGTAATCGTCGGCGCCGGCGTCCAGCCCTTCTATGCGTGATTCCTCGCCCGCGCGCGCCGACAGCAGGATCACCGGGATTTCGCTGACCCTGGAATCGCTGCGAATCGCCTGCAAGACCCCGAAACCGTCGAGGCGCGGCATCATCACGTCAGTAAGCAGCAGAGCGGGGTGGTGTTCTCGCGTTGCTTCCACAGCCCGTTCGCCGTCTTCAACCGCAATTACGCGATACTCGTCCGCCAGAAGCCGGCTGACGTATTCGCGCATGTCCGGGTTGTCGTCGGCCACGATGACAAGTTCCCGCTCCTCCCGCGGCTTGTCGCTTAGTCGTATTTGTGGGGAGTGTGAGAAGACTAACGGATCGCCGAAAGCTGCAGTTTCATTGGGCAGCCAGCGCTCCGCCTCGCTGAGATAAACGTCCGCCGTTAGCGCAGTGGAACTCATGGCGCGCTCTGCCTGAATGCGGTCGGCCGGAATATGATCCTTGCCCAAGGGAACGGACACGATGAAGCTGCTTCCGCCACCAGGCTGGCTCTCCACGTGGACGCTGCCGCCGTGCAGCTTCACCAGTTCCTGTACCAGCGCCAGCCCGATGCCGCTGCCTTCATACGACCGGCCACGCGCGCCCTTGACGCGATGGAAACGTTCGAAGAGCCGCGGGATTTCTTCCGGCGGAATTCCAGTACCGGTATCACGCACCGTCATCTCGATGTTGCCGCCCGTTTGCCGTAGCGAAACTTCAATTTCGCCGTCGAAGGTAAACTTGAAGGCGTTCGACAGAAGATTGAGAACGACTTTCTCCCACAGCTCACGGTCGACATAAACCGGCTCCGGCAGTGGAGGGCAGTCGATGATCAAGTTCATGCCGGCGCGCTCGATGGCGGAACGAAAGACGCTGGCGAGTTCAATGGTCAGCGCGCTGAGGTCCGTCGGCTCATACGAAGCAGTCAAACGTCCGGCTTCAAGGCGCGAAAAGTCGAGCAGGGTATTGACCAGTTTCAGCAGCCGCACCGAATTGCGTCGCGCCAGAACCAGGCGCTCGCGGTTGTCCGCCGACAGTCCCTCGTGATCCGCGAGCGCATCGTCGAGCGGACCCATCATCAACGTGAGCGGTGTCCGAAATTCGTGGCTGATGTTGGCGAAGAACTGCGTTTTCAGTTTGTCGAGCTGCGCCAGTTCCTCGCGTTGGCGGGCGATCTCGCGTTCGTGCGCTTTCTTCTCGGTAATGTCGCGACCTTCGGCGGTGATGAAGGCGACGTTGCCCTGGTCATCTTTCACCGGCATCAGCGAAGCGTCGATGATGATGGTTTCCCTGCCGCCGGCGCGTCCGTAGATTTCGGTGTCCCAGCGCACGAACTCACCGGCCGCAGCGCGCCGGATCATCTCACGCAACTCAGCATTGATCTCGGGAGAAACTTGCCACCAGAAGGTCGTCCAGAACGGTTTGCCTTCGACGTCGGAAAGCTTGATGCCCACGGCGTCCAGCGCCACCTGATTGATCTCGAGCACGGTGCCGCTGGCGTCGAGCAGGCCGACAAACTGGACCATGGAGTCCAGTGTGATGCGTGCCAGCTTTTGCCGATACTGCTCGCGCGTGTCGCCGGCAAGAAGTCCGGTACCGCGAACCGTTAACACTGTAGTGGAGGCGGAGGGTTTGGCTGTCACCGGAGAGAACCTCTTGCGCCTGGCACTACTGCGACGCGGGTCTGGTTACCCAGGGTTCCGCTCAAACGCTGTGCCGGCAAACAATTGTGGCTCATGTCCGTGTCAGGTCGGGCTCAAGAAGCTGAGTGACGTCGATTAGATGCGGCTAAGTCCAAAGTTGCTGCTCGCGACGCAAGTAACGCGCAATGAACGGTCTACAAATTCAGAGACCGACAAGAATCGCCAACCCAAGGCCGCTGCCGAATCTTACGCTTGCCAAAAAGAAAAGGCCAAACGATTCACGGTCGGCTCAGGTTCCGAGCAAGCGAGGCGATCATCGTGATCGTCCATTGGCTCGGAGTATCTACTCGCGGATGTATTTGTCCATTTTGTCGAAGGCGCCTTCGCCGGATTTCTTTTCCGGTACAACGATATCGGGCACAATCTGGAAGATCCGCTGTTGCAGATCCTGCATTACCCGTTCCCGCTCACCCTGGTTCTTGGCGGCATCGTCCGTGATCTGGCGATAGATTTCTTGCGCCTTGGCGGCATCGTCCGTGGCTGCATCCTCCGGGGGGCGCTTCTTGAACTTGATCGGACGCATGACTTTCAACGGCCGCTTCAGAACCAGGTCTTCCACCGAAATGGTGTTGGCAAAAACTGCTGCGACGGCCTTTTCTTTTTCGCGCCGTTCCTGCTCCGCCCGCTGGCGGCTGGCTTCGTCGGTGGCGGCCTCTTCCGCCTGGATGGCGATCTGGAGGATGGCCGACAGTTCTAAGGCAATTCGCGCCAACTCATCTTCCACGTAGCGACCACCGCTGCGCCAAACCGGCTTCGCCCCGGTCGGCCGTATCTGGATCGAGTTCAGCCACTGCACCACCTGCCAGGCGCAGGGCTTGGCGAGAATGGGATACAGACGCAGGCCTTCTTTCTCGCGCCGTTCCAGCAATGCCGGCACTTCCTTGCGGGTAATGAAATCTGAATTCAGGAAGTCGGCCGTAATCAGGAAAACGGCCAGCGTCGCGCTCGCCAGAGCATTCTCAATGGCGGGCTCCCATGCCTGACCTCCGGCGATCTGCTTGTCGGTCCAGATTTCGAGGTCAGCCGTGCTCTTCAGTGGCGCGAGGTGCACCATCAGCCGATCTTTGTGCTTCGTATCGGCGTGGCTATAGCTGACAAAGATTTTCGGCTGGGCCATTACCGATGCAGTCTATCACCGCGTACTCGTGGACTTGGCTAGTCACTGGGAGGGGTACTACGAGGTCCGGATCGTCAAAACAAATAGGCCGCGGTAACAAGCCGCGCCTCCCTCTTTTGGCCTGCGCTAAGCCGAAGATGGAGGCGCGGTGCGGGACGCGGCGTCGGCCGGATTTTTGACCGAAGCGGCGAGATAAGGCTAATCCTTGCCTAGCTTAGGTTTGCGCGCAAGAGACAAAACGGGACAATTGAGGACAGGATGGGCTCTTGGCACCGGGATTTTTCAGGTTTCGCGGATAGGCTCAATCGCGGTTGCGCCAGTCCTGTCGACGTGCCAGGTTCGAGCCCCTTGTCCGCCGACCTAAGGCGCAAAGTAGCTGGAGATATCCAGAATCAGTTGTGTGATTCCGGCGGCGTAAGCATCGATCTTGCCATTGGCGCTGGGCACAATTGCCATGTTGGAGGTGATCCAGCCGTCGGCAGCGTTCAGCGTCGAGACTACCGGCTGGCCTTCGCTGTCGGGCCATAAGGTCAGATAGCTTAAGTTCGGTGACGGCACCACCGTTGCGTTGAACACGTAGGCCTGCGCGGTATTCGGCGGAGCGCAGACGCTGCCCGCCACGTCCACCGGAGGAGTCAACACTCCGGTAAAGGGCTGGCCGTTACCGATTCTGCGTGTATCTATCACCCGGCAGGGCGCCGTGGGATACAGCGATAGTCCGCCGCTTCCGGAGGCCGCGAAGTAGCCGTTGATATCGATGGCCACATCGGTGTCGCTGCTGGCGTAAGCGGTAATCGCGCCACCCGTTCCTGACGGCACGATAGCTGCATTCGCTACAAACGTGCCCGTGGGATTGTTCAAGGTTGAGACCGGATGCGTCGGCTGCTGGTCTTTCGGCCACACTTCCAGATAGCCCAGCTGGTGGCCCAGGCTCGGATACGGTATGGCGGTGAAATTCAGTGAATAAGCTTGCGCGCCCGCCGGGATGTTGCAGGAGGCGGCGTTGAGTACGGGGAAGTCGCGCGGCATTCCCGCCGACAGATGCGGCAAGCCGAGTCCCTGCGGGAGATTCGACTTTCTGGTGTCGGCAACACGACACGGCATCAGCGGATAAAAGAGCAGCGTCGATTGCTGCGAGGGTGCGAAAAATCCGTCGATGTCCACGACTACATCGGTGGTGTTGGTGACGTAGACACTCACGGCGGCATCCACTCCGGCGGGAACGATCGCTGCATTGGCCTTGACCCGGCCGTCAAGCGAATTCACGGTGGAGATAAGCGGCTGCGCCAAACCCGCGGGCCAGATAGTGAGATAGGAAACCGGATGTTGGTTCTGCGGCACCAGCGTGACGTTGAGAGAATACGAAGCTGCCGAAGAGAGATCGCCACAGCCTTTGGATTGTGCCAACTGCGGAAGGTTGAAGGTTTGGGAGGTTCCTCCCTGGATGGGACCACCGCCCCCATTGCCCGGGCGGGTATCCACCAGGCGACAGGGCGTCACTGAAGTGAAATGAAGCCCGTTGCCGGGCTGGATGAAGTAAGCGCTGACGCCGTAATTCGCCAGCATGGTTAGCTGGCACGGGGTCACGCCGCTGCATGCGCCGCTCCATCCGGCGAAGCTCCAGTTCTGAGCGGGGGAGGCATTCAGCCTAACCGGTGTGAGAGAAAGATACGTGTGGCTGCAGGTGCCAGGACAGTTGATGAGATGATCCGTGCTGGTGACAGTGCCCTGTCCGCTGATGGAAACGGTCAACGTGTAAGTGTTCTGCGTGAAGGTCGCGCTGACCGATTCATCTCCGGCCATGGTCACAATGCAAGTGGGATTGTTGCCGCTGCAAGCGCCACCCCACGCGTTCAAGCTCCAACCCTGCGCTGGATTTGCGTTGAGTGTGACGGCCGTATTGGACAGATAAGTATGAGTGCAGGTACCAGGACAGTTGATGAAATGGTCGGTGCTGGTGACGGTGCCGCTGCCGGTCGCGGAGACGGTCAACACATAGCTAAGCTGCGTGAAGGTCGCGCTGACCGACTCGTTCTGCGACATGGTGACGTCGCAGGCGCCGCTACCGCTGCAGGCGCCGCCCCAGCTTCCGAAGGTCCAGCCTGCTGCTGCCGAGGCATTCAGCGTGACCTGTGCGTTGTGCTGATATATGTGACTGCAGGTGCCGGGGCAGTTGATGAAGCCGTCGGTGCTGGTCACGGTGCCTTGGCCGGTGACCGAAACGGTCAACGTATTTTCGTTTACCTGCAATGAGAAGGCCGTACCGGCATAATTCGTGGTGCCTCCCTCTGTGGTAACGCCGTACAGTTTTCCGTCGCTGCCCTGGGTGAGTCCGGCGTAGGGGTAGGCGCCGTCGGTGCAGCTTGCTCCTCCTACCGAGCAGAAGCTGTACACCGAACTGAAACTTCCGTCAGAAGTGATGGCGAACACCGTACCGTAGCCGTGAGCACCGCCTCCTGCGGTTGTCCCGTAGAAGTTTCCGTCGCTGGCTTGCAGCAGCCCGGCACTAGACGCACCGCCGTCCGCACACTGAGGCTGAGAGCAGAAGTTGTACAGCGTGGTCAAGGTGCCGCTGGGAGTCATCTTGAAAACGGTGCCAGCCTGGCCGCCGGCAGTTCCGCCCTGAGATGTTGTCCCATAGAAGTTGCCGTCGTGGCCTTGCACAAGTCCGCCAGTTGGCTGACTTCCATCTGAGCTGTTGAAGCTGGCTAGCGTGGTCAGCGTACCCGAGGTAGTTATTTTGAAGACAGACCCGTAGCCATTTGGGCCGCCAAAAAGAGTCTCGCCGTACAAGTTGCCGTCGCTGCCTTGTACCAGACCGGCTATGGGGTTGTAACCGTCAGGGCAGCCGGATTGCGTGCAGAAGACATGCAGGATGGTTACGCTTCCCGCCGGCGTCATTTTGAACACGGTTCCAAAATTGGGGGCGCCGCCGAGATAAGTTGTCCCGTAGAAGTTGCCGTCTCTGGCCTGCAGCAGTGGCGCAAATGGCTGGCATCCATCGCTTGCACCACCTGCGAACTCATGCAGAGGAGTCAGGGTGCCGCTGGCGGTGATTTTATAGGCCACGCCGCAAACGCCACCTCCTTCCGTGTCTCCATAGAAATTTCCGTCGCTTGCCTGAATTAACCCAGACCTGGGCACGCCACCGTCTGACAGTCCGGTAAAGCTGTGCAGGACGGAGAACGTGCCGCTGGAAGTAAGTTTGTAAACCGTGCCCTGGCCAACAAATCCGACATCGGACGCGGTGCCGTAGAAATTCCCGTCGTGGCCTTGCACCAGCGTGCCCTCGGGGGCCGCGCCGTCAGGGCACGGGTATTGCGAACAGAAGCGGTAAATTGTCGTCAGAGTTTGTGCCTGCGAACGGATCGCGAATGAGGCACACGTCAGGAGCAGAACGATGACGACTTTCCATGCGGGGTAGGTCTTCATGGCCAATCCTTTTCCGCCGGCCGGAGTTGGGACATAACAGTATGCGGAACTGCGCTTTTCCGGCAGCAAGCCGGTCAGGGGAGGAAAAGGGACAAGGCGGTCCAGGCGGCGCACCTTGCGGTGGGTCATGTGTCACCTTTCGACACTGCGGGAAATGCCAAAAATTCTAACGGCGATGATCGAGGCCGGTGGTGCTCCCCGCGCCAGGACGGCGAAGGCATAAAAAAAGAAGTATGTCAGGGCTGCATTAACGCTATGCGAAGGCCTTACCGCACCGAATGCGCACATCCAGAGTTCGTGCCTGCGACACTATACCCCAAATCGGGGCGGCTGAGGGTTGCGAGTTGATTACGTTTTCGTGACAGCAAACTTCCGGCTTGTCCCAGAATCGCGCGTCGCCATCAACCTCCGATCACGCTGACGTGGGGTGCGGAGTAGCTGGTAAACTCAGGGTTTGACTCTTACTTCCTGAACGGACGGGCATGCCTCACGATCTCCCTAAAGCCTATGAGCCGGGCGCGATTGAACCGCGCTGGGCCGACTACTGGGTAAACGAAAAGCTCTTCCACGTGGAAACCCCTGCTGCTGACAGGGCGGGCGAGACCTTTACCATCACCCTGCCCCCGCCCAACGTCACCGGCCACCTCCACATGGGCCACATGCTGGAGCACACCGAGATCGACATCATCGTCCGCTGGAAGCGCATGAGCGGCCTGCCCACGCTGTGGCTGCCGGGCACCGACCACGCCGGTATCGCCACGCAGTTGATGGTGGAGCGCCAACTGGCCAGCGAAGGCAAGAACCGCCGCGACATGGGCCGCGAGGCTTTCGTCCAGCGCGTGTGGGACTGGAAGCAGCATTACGGCGGCGTGATTTTGCGGCAGATGAAGCGCCTGGGCGCCTCGGTTGACTGGTCGCGCGAGTACTTCACCATGGACGAGCGCATGTCGCGCGCTGTGCGCGAGGCCTTTGTCCGCCTGTATGAAGAAGGGCTGATCTATCGCGGCAAGTACATCGTCAACTGGTGCCCGCGCTGCATTACCGCTGTGTCCGATCTGGAGGTGGTGCACGAGGAGACGCAGGGTAAGCTGTACGAAATCCGCTACCCCGTTGTGGGCGCCAAGGACGAATACATCATCGTGGCCACCACGCGTCCTGAGACGATGCTGGGCGACACCGCCATCGCGGTGAACTCCGCCGACGAGCGCTACCGGCATCTCCACGGCAAGACCGTGATGCTGCCGCTGATGAATCGCGAGATCCCGATCATCACCGACGACATCCTCGCCAACCCCGAGTTCGGTACTGGCGCGGTGAAGGTAACGCCTTCGCACGACCCCAATGACTTTGAAGCCGGACTGCGCAATGACCTGCCGCAGATCGACGTGATGAACGAAGTCGCGCAGATGAACGACAACGCCGGCCCGTACAAGGGGCTGGACCGCTTCGAGGCGCGCACGAAAATTCTGGAGGACCTCGAGGCCGGCGGCTTCCTGGTCGGCACAAAAGATTACGTTGTGCCGCTGGGCAAGTGCGATCGCTGCAAGACCATCACCGAGCCGCGTCTGTCGATGCAGTGGTTCGTGAAGATTCAGCCGCTCGCCGACCGCGCCATCGAAGTGGTCGAGCGAGGCGATATCAAGTTCGTGCCCGAGATGTACACCAAGACCTACTTCGAGTGGATGCGCAACATTCATGACTGGTGCATCTCGCGCCAACTGTGGTGGGGACATCGCATTCCGGCGTGGCACTGCCGCCCCTGCAACGAAATTCTGGTCTCGCGCGAGACGCCGACAAAGTGCCCGAAGTGCGGAGGTGCGCTTGAGCAGGACAACGACGTGCTCGATACGTGGTTCTCGTCGGGACTGCTGCCGTGCTCGGCGCTGGGGTGGCCAGAAAGTACGCCGGACCTCGACGCGTTTTATCCGACGGCGCTGCTCATCACCGGCTTCGACATCCTGTTCTTCTGGGTGGCGCGCATGGTCATGATGAACTGCCACTTCATGCGCGGTCACAAACATGGAGACGTGCCCTTCCGCAACGTGTACATCCACGCGCTGGTGCGCGATGCCGACCGCCAGAAGATGTCGAAGACCAAGGGCAACGTGGTCGATCCCATCCAGATCATCGAGAAGTACGGCACCGACGCGGTGCGCTTCACCCTGGCTTCGATGGCTGCGCCGGGCACGGATATCGCGTTCAGCGAAAGCCGCACGGAAAGCTATCGCGCCTTCGCCAACAAAATCTGGAATGCCGCGCGCTTCCTCTTCATGAACGTGGATCGGGCGACGGAAGCAGGACTGTGGTCGCTGGCGGAGTTCAAGAAACAGCCGGTCTCGCTGAACGGGATTTCGAGTTTCAACGTCGAGACCCTGGAAGACCGCTGGATCCTCTCGCGCTTCAACCGCGTGGCGCAGGAGGTTGGCGAAGCGCTCGACGCCTTCCGCTTCCACGAAGCCGCGCACGTGATCTATCACTTCTTCTGGGGCGAGTACTGCGACTGGTATCTGGAGCTGATCAAGCCGCGGGTGCTCAGCGACAATCGCGTGCAGGCACGCGCAGCCTATGCCAATCTCATCAGCATCTTCGAAGGCGCACTCCGGCTGCTGTCGCCCTTCATGCCGTTCATCACCGAGGAACTGTGGCACGCGGTGTATGACGGCGAGCCACCGGCGCAGTCGATCGCGCTCTCGCGCTATCCGCTGCCCGATGAGGCGCAAATCAACGCCGATGCGGAAACCGAGATGGCGATCCTGCAGGACCTGATCGTCAGCGTGCGCAACATTCGCGCCGAACTGAAAGTGGAGCAGAAGGCGAAGCTGCCGGTGGAAATCTTTGCAGAGCCGGCGATCCGCGCGCTGATCGAACGCAATCAGGGCGCACTGGAGCGACTGGCGAATGTCGACGGCATCACCTTCGTTGACGAGTCACTCGCGAAAGCCGCGGGCGCGCGCAGCACGGCACGCTTCGAGGCGCGCGTGATCTACGAGCGCAAGATCGACGTAGCCGCCGAACGCGAGCGGCTGACCAAGGAACTCGACAAGATGACCGCCGAGTTGGCTCGTGGGACGGCACAGTTGAACAACGAAGCGTTTCTGGCGAAGGCCCCGGAAAAGGTTGTTGAAGGCATCAAGCGGCGCAAGGGCGAGCTGGAGATGCTGATCGCGAAGGCGAGGGCCGCGCTAGGTGAGTTGGGATAACTCTCTTCGCACTTTTCCTTTCGGAATTGTCATCGCGACCGGAGGCGGCCATTGTCGCCGCCGGAGTGGAGGGGACCTGGGGTTCGCACGCGGCGGCGATAATTCCGGATGGAGCGCCGCCGCTGACGCGGCTTGTCTCGTATGGGTTGGGCTTCGACGCCTGCACTGAGGGTTTGATACTGTAGCAAGGCGCGATATTCCAGGCTGTAACGTCGCGCCAGAGCTGCTTCGCATCGGGACATCTTTCAGAGGCTGCTGAAAACACCGGCGCAGGCTGCTTTGTGTCAGGGCACGACCTTGGTCGTGCCGGTTAACTGCGTGAAAGAGCAGGGCTTTAGCCGCTGCACACCTCATGCAGGGGCTAAAGCCCGCTCTAGACCGGAGCCATCGGCACGACTGAAGTCGTGCCCTGACACAAAGCTCACGTCGTTCGAGTTTTTTCAGCAACCTTTGAAAGACGCCTCGATACAAAGCGGATTCGGCTTGGCTGATCGAACCCCGAAACCTCCGTCCCACGCAGTGGGACGTCACAGCCCGGCACGAAGTGCTGGGGTAAGGCAATAGAGAAACGACACGGTCCTGTCAGGGACCGCATGCGGCAAACACCATGGACTGGACAACCCGCAAGATCACCGCAATTCTGGAGAACGCGTTGCTGGAAGATCGCGCCACGCGCGACGCCACCTCCTATGCCTGCATCGACGTGAACCAGCGCGCCTCGGCTACCGTTCTGGCCAAGCAGGATTGCGTACTCTCCGGGGTCGCCTGCGTGCATCGTATCCTTGACGTCTTCGCCGCGCTCGATGGCACTGTGACCTCGCATCCGGAAGTCACCAGCCACACTGAGATCTTCGACGGCGTTCGCCTTCGCAAAGGGCAGTCCGTTGCCGTGGTGGTGCACAATGCGCGCGTCATCCTCTCCTGCGAGCGCGTAATCCTCAACATCATGCAGCGCATGAGCGGCATCGCCACCCTCACGCGCCGCTATGTGGACGCGGTGGCCGGAACCAGGACGGTCATTCTCGATACCCGCAAAACCGCGCCGGGACTGCGCCTGCTCGACAAGTACTCCGTCACCTGCGGGGGCGGCCACAATCATCGGCTCGATTTGAGCGACGGAATTCTCATCAAGAACAATCACATTGCGCTGGCTGGTGGAGTGGTGCCGGCGCTAGAGCGCGCGTTGCGCAACCGCCGCGGCTCCGAGATGGTCGAGATCGAGGTGCGCTCGCTGGAAGAACTCGCGCAGGTGCTGGAGCACGGCGCCGAAGCCGTGTTGCTCGACAACATGACGCCCGAGCAGGTGCGTCAGGCCGTAGAACTCGTACGCAAGTCGAGCCGTCCGGTACCGCTGGAAGCCTCGGGCGGAATCACGCTGGAAAATATTCGCGCCTACGCCGAGACTGGCGTGGATTTCATCTCTGTCGGTGCGTTGACGCATTCGGTTCCCGCCGTAGACCTGAGCATGAGGATTATGCCGGTGTAGCGACGCTGTTCGCCTTTCGCTCTTCGCTTTTCGCCAGACCAACAAAACAAGGCGTCACCCTGAGCGCAGCATTCGCGCCTTTTGCGAATGCGGAGTCGAAGGACGCCCTATACCCACCAATCTCTTTATCGCGTGTAATGGCATAATCCATATATCGCGCGCATACCTCCAACTCGTATTGACACTGACGGGGAACACTCTACCGACGCGCGGCTCTGCCGTATCGTTCGACTGTTGAGTGACAACGCTACCGTCGTCATCAGTGGCACGCGCATTGCCGAGGAGCTCGGCACCTCGCGATCCGAAGTGTGGCGCGCGGTACAACATCTTCGCGAATTGGGCGTGCAGATTGCCGGCCACCTGGCTACTGGATATCAACTGGAAGCCGTCCCCGATCTTCTGATCCCCGACATTCTCGCGCCGCTCGTCAGCGGTACGATGATCGGCTCGCGCATTCATCACTACTTCCGCATCGGCTCAACCAACCTTGAGGCAATGCATGCGGCGGCCGCGGGAGAACCCGAAGGCGCCGTCTTGTTCGCCGAGCAGCAGACCGCCGGGCGCGGTCGCGGCGGACACAGCTGGGACTCAGCGCAATCGGTAGGCATCTACTGTTCAGTGGTCTTGCGCCCGCAGATCTCGCCGGTCGACGCTCTGTTCCTTTCGCTGATGACGGGCATCGCCACGGCACGCGCGATCGAGCTGACTACCGGCCTGCATCCCGACCTGCGCTGGCCCAACGATGTGCTGCTCAACGGCAAGAAAGTTTGCGGCATCCTCACCGAGATGAATGCCGAGCCTACGCAAGTTCGATATGTCGTTCTGGGCATCGGTATCAACGTGAATCACACGTCATTTGCGGGCGAGCTGGAGCCGATTGCGACCTCGCTGCGCATGGAAAGCGGACGCGAGTGGTCGCGGGTGGAGCTTGCCGCAGCTCTGCTAAAATCGCTGGACAGCGAATACCGCAAGTTCCTGGCGGGCGGTCACGAAGGACGTGCCGCAATCCTTCGCGAATTCGAAGCCCGGTCGTCATTTGCCCGTTCCCGCTACGTTCGTGTCGGAGAAGAAAACGCCTATGAGGGTGTCACCGAAGGTCTCGACCCACGCGGGTTTCTGCTGGTGCGCACGGATACCGGGCTGCGCACAGTTTTGTCCGGCGATGTTCGCGCCGTTGATGGAAAGTAGCTCATGCTCTTAGTTCTCGATGTCGGCAACACGAATACGGTGCTCGGCGTTTTTGAAGTGACGGACGACAGCACGCGCTTCGGGCCGTTGATCGCGCACTGGCGCATCACGACGGCTAAGGCGCAGACTGCGGATGAATACGGCGTGCTGTTGCGCCATCTGTTTGCGATGAACGGATTGAAAGGCGAGTCGGTGCAGGGCATCGTGATCTCGTCGGTGGTGCCGCCGCTGGACTCGACCCTGCGCGAGGTCTGTGAAAAATATTTTCAGGTTAAGCCGTTGTTCATCGAGCCGGGAGTGAAGACCGGCATGCCGGTACACTACGATAACCCTGCGGAAGTTGGCGCAGACCGCATCGTGAACAGCGTCGCGGCCTTCGAGAAGTTCGGCGGGCCGTGCATCATCGTGGACTTTGGCACGGCGACGACGTTCGATGTCGTTTCGAAGAAGGGTGAGTACCTGGGCGGCGTGATTACCCCGGGGATCGGCATATCCGCGGATGCGCTGTTCGCGCGCACGGCGCGTCTGCCCCGTGTCGACGTGCGCAAACCTCCACGTGTGCTGGCTACCAATACGGTCAATAGCGTGCAGTCGGGTCTCTATTACGGATACCTGGGACTGATCGACGGAATTCTCGAGCGTCTGATTGATGAGATGGGCGGTGAGGTGAAGGTTGTGGCCACTGGCGGCCTGGCGAGTCTCATGGGCGGCGGCTCGAAATACATTCGCGAAATCGACGATCTGCTGACGCTCGACGGCTTGCGGATCATCTACGAGCGCCACCAGAACCAGAGTAAGCGGCGGAATGAAGCTGCGACGAGGTCGGACGTGCCGAAAGCCGCGACAGCCCGCAAACCTTGAGGGGGAGTAAGGCTCGTCGGCCTGAAGGCCGCCTCGCTTGGACCTGAATAAGTGACTCTACGGCACGGCTGAAGCCGTGCCCCTTCAAGGCTGGTTACGAAGTTTCAGTTCGGATCTTAAGAACGTTTTGTGTCAGGGCACGACTTTAGTCGTGCCGAGTACAACTATTCTACTGATCCAAGCCGGCTTCAGCCGGCGACAGCCCGGGTTGATTAACCTCTCATCTGATCTCCGTGGAAAACTACTTCAATTACTTCACCGAAATCGAGGAGCACTTCCAGCGTCGCCGAGGCACGCTGCTGATCCTGTCTCCGCTCGACTGGGCGCTGATGGAGACCTGGAAGGACGCGGGCATACCGCTTGAGGCGGTACTGCGCGGCATTGACGCGACCTTTGAGAAGTGGGAGCGCAAGCCGCGCGAGACGCGTAAAGTAAACGGATTAGCTTACTGCTCACAGGAGGTGCTGGCTTCGGCGGAGGAGATGAAGGAAGCTGCGGTCGGCGCCGTCTCTGAGGGGCAAAAGCGCGACAGCGGTCTCGATCAGTCGGCCGTCGCCGAATATCTGACGCATAATGCCGCTGAGCTCCAGAAACTACAGCTGCCGGGGAGCGCGCAAGTGTTGGCCGGAGAGACGGCCATAACTCTGCGAAATCTGGCGCAAGCTTTGTCGGGTGACGTGCCGGTGGGAATGGAAGATCTGGAGCGGCGGCTGACGGTGGCGGAGGAAAAAATGTTTGCCGCGCTGCTGGCGGCCACACCGGACGAAGACATTTATCGCGTGCGCGCGGATGCGGATCGCGACCTGGCGCCCTATCGCAGCAAGATGAGCGCGCCGCAGATCGAGCAACTGCAAAAGCAGTACATTCATAAAAGGCTGTTAGAGCAGTATCGCGTGCCGAGGCTGAGCTTGTTCTATATGTGAATAAAGCAGCAATTAGCAATTAGCAAATTGATGGGCGTGAAGAAGAAAGTTGCACCGGGAATGACTGAATATGAACTTAGACGACCGGGTAACTGCACTGCGCGAATTGATTCGCGAAACCTTTGCGGATCGACGTTATGAAGGGCAAATCACTCCATGCGACGGGCAGTGGGATGAACTCGATGATGGTCGGCCTCTGTACGAGGCGCTCAATGGAAAAAAATGGACAGAAGTCCCCACTACACTTTTGTACGGTCTGCCGGACGGTTACGTGCTCCTGACCGATGCAGCTTTTGCGGCATTTATTGCCGCTTGGCTGATTGTTTCCTTAGAGGACATCAACGGCAAGAACTCGGTCCGTGAGTTTCTCTCATATACGTTTAGCCATACCTCGCAGCAGTACAGGATACTGGATCGACCTCAACGTGAGACTATCCGTTTCCTGGTTAACGAGTTTGCTCATTCTGAGACTTCCGACTTCATTAGAAGACATGCTGTTGAGGCTGCTGAACTCTTAACAAAGGTCGAGAACGACGTGAACGTAGGCAATTGAGACTCATCACACATTTCGAAAGGTCACATTTGCAGCTCCTAATCGAAAAATTGATCTACGGCGGCGACGGGCTCACACGTCTGCCGGCCGACGAACACGGACGCGGGAAGACGGTCTTCCTCCCATTCGTACTACCGGGTGAAGAGGTCGACGCCACTGTCGTCGAGGGGCGCAAGCGGATTCGCACGCGCCAAGCTCGATCGTGTGGTCACCGCTTCGCCGGAACGCATTGATCCCGGCTGCCAATATTTCCAGCGCTGTGGCGGTTGCCACTATCAGCACATCGACTACGCCGCGCAGCTTCGCTATAAGTCCGAGATCCTGCGCGAGACGCTGCGCCGCACCGCCAAGTTCGAATTGCAGAGCGACATCGTCGTGCATTCGGCAGAGCCCTGGGCCTACCGCAATCGCACCCGCATGCACGTGAAGGTTCAACCGGAGTTTGCCCTGGGATATTTTCACTACGGATCGCACGCGCTGTTGCCGGTCGAGAGTTGTCCGATCAGCTCGCCGCTGATCAATCGCGCCATCGCAGCCGTGTGGACGGTCGGCCGCCGCAAAGGTGTCGTGCCCGAAGCCTTGCATGGGCTGCAGTTCTTCGTCAATGACGACGACACAAAATTGCTCGTCGAGCTTTATGTGCGGCCCGAGGCGGCTGCCAGCCGTCAGCCATCAGTTGCCGGCTCTAAGACTCCCGCTGCGAACAATTTGGAATCAAATGCGAAAGCCGCTGCAGACATTCGCCAAGCAACTCGGCAAACTTTGTTCCCGAACTCGCCGGCGTTGTAGTGTTCGCAACCTCGCCGGTGGAGGACGAAACTCGCCAGCGCGCGCCGCTCACGTCGACACATACCGAACCCTCACAATTCATCGGCGAAGAGTCGCTGATCTATCGCGCCGCCGGAGAGGACTATCGCGTCAGCGGCGGCTCGTTCTTTCAGACCAATCGATTTCTTGTCGACAAGCTGGTCGAGATCGTCGTCGGCAAGCATACAGGGCGCGCAGCGCTTGATCTTTATGCCGGTGCGGGACTGTTTACCACCCATCTGGCGCGTAACTTCGATGAGGTGTTTGCCGTAGAGGCCTCGCCGCACTCGTTCGCCGACTTGAAGCACAATGCTCCGGCGAACGTGAAGTGCCTGCGCACCACGACCGAAGCGTTCTTCGCGGAACGCGCTGCCAAGCTGGCGTTCGATCTGGTTGTCCTCGATCCGCCGCGGGCGGGACTCGGCGAGAAAGTCGGCCAAGGCGCTGTGCCGCATGTCCGCCTCGCATGTGATCGTACGTCTCATGTGATCCGGCAACGCTCTCGCGCGACGTGCGCGTGCTGCTAGAATCGGGTTTTCGGGTCGAGCAGGCGCACCTGGTCGACATGTTTCCGCAGACGTTTCACATGGAAACGGTGCTGCACCTGGCACGCTAGCTCTTGATCCTCGCCCGGAGGCCGTAATGTACGCGATCGCCATCATTCGTTATCGAAAGCCGCTGGAAGAGGTCAGAAGCACACCGACGCTCACCGCGCCTATCTTCAGGGACTGAAGCAGGAAGGGCTGATGCTGGCGTCGGGGCCGATGGTTCCGCGCAATGGCGGCATGCTGCTGCTGCGCGTTCCCGACAACGAAGCGCAGGCGACGCTCGACAGCATTCGCGATAACGATCCGTATGTTCGATTCGGAGTTGCGCAGTACGAGCTGTTGCCGTGGGCGGTCGGCATCGGCGCGGAAGACCTCGACCGCTTGTAATCTTCCCGGGTTCGCTGTGAGTAGGACATGGTCGAAACGCCGTGTCCACAAACGTATCGCCGCAACCGGCCAAAGCTGCTCCCGCAGCCGTGCCACGCTATGGCGGAGGCGGTCAGGAGCCGGTCTTCCTCGCGGCGCTCGCGTTCTCGACGGGAATTCTTGCGGCCGACTTTTTCTGGCGCTCTCCTTACATCTGGCTCCTCGGTTTAGCGGTTGCGTTGGCTGCCGCCGTCCTCTCGCTGCGGCGTTCGCCTCAACTGGCGTTCGTCTGCGGATTGCTGGCGATCATTCCGCTGGGCGGCTTCTATCTGCAGGCGCGTGACGCCGCGCAGCCCGCGGTCGTCGAAGATCTGCAGCCCTTCGGCACCGGAGTCGCAGTCATCGACGTGACGGCTCACGTCATTCGCGAAGGCCTGATTCGCGACAGTCCCTACGGCGGCCAGCAGGAGTCGGTGGATGTCGAGACCGAACAGATGCGGGTCGACGACCACGTGCTGACCGAAGCCGGTCGGCCTTCGCCTCACGATTTACAGCAAGCGGAGCGAAGAGGAAGAAGCGCGCGAGAGCGGCAACGAGTCGCCGTTGCACGTTTACCGTTATGGCGAGCGACTGCACCTGACCGCGAAGCTGCGATTGCCGCACAACTATCGCAATCCCGGCGCGATGGACATGGCCGGCTATCTGGCGTCGCAGGGAATCCGTCTGACGGGTTCGGCGCCCGCGACCGGGGTCGAAGCATTGCCGGGTTTTGCCGGCACTCGCCTTGGACGCTGGCGCAGTGCCGCGCGCCGCAGCGCGCTGGAACACATCAACCGGCTTTGGCCCGGCGAGCGAGGCGCGCTGATGCAGGCGGCGCTTATCGGCGGACGCGCCTTCTTCGGCCGCGACATCAAGTCCGACTTCCAGCGCACCGGCACCTATCACATCCTGGTCGTCTCCGGGATCAACGTTGGCATTCTGGCATTCGCGGTCTTCTGGTTGCTGCGCAGTCTGCCGTTCGGCGAAACCTCGGCCACCATCCTTACGATTGTTCTTTCCTGGGGCTATGCGTTTGTCGCCGACCTCGGCTCGCCCATCGTGCGTGCCACTATCACGCTGAATATTTACCTGCTGACGCGATTGCTGTTTCGCGACCGCGCTGGACTGAACGCAATCGGAATCGCGGCGCTGGGGATTCTGCTGGTGAATCCGCGAACGCTGTTCGAAGCCAGCTTCCAGCTCACATTTCTGTCGGTCATCGCCGTCGCTGGCATTGCGTCGCCAATCTTGCGTCGCAGTATTTATCCGTTGCAGAGCGCTCTGCGAAATTTGGATTCGCCAGAGTGGGATTACAAACAACCCACACGCGCGGTCGAGTTCCGTGTCGACGTGCGCTTGCTGCGGGAGACCCTCGAGCGTATGATTCCGCCTCGGCTGGCAAAAATCTTGGTCATTGGTGTAGCGCGCTTGCTGCTCGGCGCAGCCGAGTTGCTTTTCGTTTCGATCCTGATCAATCTTGCGCTCGCGTTGCCGATGGCCTGGTACTTCCATCGCGCCACCACGATGGCGCTGCCGGCCAATGCGCTGGTAATTCCGATTGCCTCGGTGCTCTTGCCCAGTGCCGTGTTGGCCGTGGTGCTCTCGTACGCTTCGCCGTGGCTGGCGTTCGTGCCCGCGAAGATCGCCGGCTCCGCGATGGGTTTGCTGACGGGCACGATTCACTTCATCGGGCACTATCACATCGCTGATCTGCGCGTGCCTACGCCGACGCTCACGGCTTCACTTTTCGCAGCTCTGACATTCGCGATCGCGCTCATCCTGGCGCGACGGCGAGTTCTCGCCGCAATTGGCGTCGCCGGTTTGCTGATTTCGGCAATGTGGATCGTGCTGTTCCCAGCGAAGCCACAGTTGCATCCAGGGGTCTTCGAGGTTACGGCCATCGACGTCGGCCAGGGTGATTCGCTGCTGCTGATCACGCCCGACGGCAAGACGCTGTTGATGGATTCCGGCGGGCTGCCGGGTACATCGCACTCCGACTTCGACGTGGGCGAGGAGGTCGTCTCACCGTACCTGTGGTCACGCGGAATCCGGCGGTCTGGATGTCGGTCGCGCTCTCACACGCACACAGCGATCACATGGGCGGAATGCGCAGCGTCATCGCCAACTTCCAGCCACGCGAGTTCTGGTACGGAATGGAATCGCCTGACCGCGGCTTCCATGATGTCGAAGAGACTGCCCGCTCGTTCCATGTGCAATTCAAGAAATTCACGGCCGGCGACAGCATTCGACTTCGGCGGTCTGCATGTGCGGGTGCTGAATCCTCAGCCTGGATGGGAGGCCCACAATCCGGCGCAGGATGACGAGTCACTCGTATTGCATATGCAGTACGGCGCGACCTCAGCGCTCTTGGTTGGCGATTCGCACCGGCGCATCGAGAAATTCATGCTCGAGGAATTGCCGCACGCCGATCTGCTCAAGGTAGGACATCACGGAAGTTTCACTTCGAGTTCGCCGGAGTTTCTCCAGGCGGTGAATCCAACGTTTTGCGGTGGTTTCGGTGGGATTTTACAACTCATTCAATCATCCCCGGCCGGAGGTGATGCAGCGTTACGCCGAAGCGCACGTTGAGACATACCGCACCGACCTCGCCGGAGCTGTTTCGTTTTATCTGGATGGAAAAACCGTGACGGCTAGACCGGTTCCTCGCTGACCGCTTCGTCAGCATCGGTCGTGGGATTGTTGCGATACTCTTCGATGGTCTCGACGGCTTCTTCCGCCTGGTCCGGGCGCACCAGGATGACGACGCCACCGACGCCGGGCAGAATATCCTGCGGCGCCTCGCGATTCTGGATCATGGCCTCGATGCCGGCCGACTCCAGCAGGCCGCGCACCACCATCGCTTCCGATTCTTCATCGGTGTCGAAAACCTTGACCAGTTCTTCGTGACCTTCGTTCGTCTCGTCTGCCATTAGCTCCTCCAGGGAGTTCGATGCAAATGGCAGGTGCCTCGCCGTTTGCAATGTCGTTTCTTTAGCGGCTGCAATTTCGCCGTTTCGGTGTATGATGCCGCCCACCACACTCTACGCAACGATGAGGACACGGCGCACATCAAATTGTAGCGGAATTTGATCACGCCTGACCCAATCGTGGCGTGGCTGCTTCTCCGAAGGGGTACTCATGGGGCTATCGGAACGCAAGGAAGTAGTGGCATCGCAAGCCGCCGGCACGAGTCAACAGGAACAGGAAGACGAACGGCGCAAATTACGCCGGCTGCAGATCATGATGAACATGGTGCTCTCCGTCATCAGCCAGGACACCGATCTTACGGTGGAAGAAGCGGCGGAACTGGCGGCGAATGCCAAGCGGGCGGCGCTGGCGATGTTCCCCGATAAGGAGTTCGCCTACGACATTCTCTACAAGCCGCGTCTGCAGCGCGTGATCGCCGAACGTTTCCGCGTGCAGTAACTCTGCTACTTGGTCATGCTGGTCAGGTAGATGGTGAGCGTTCCCCAGAAGAGCTTTGCCCGCATCTGGACGGGCAAGTGTCGATCGTCGTCGGTGTACCAGATCCACATGCGGCCGCGATTCTTCAACACGGCGCTATTGCCTTCAGAACCCACTCGAATCGTCTGAAACGTTCCCGCAGGCGTCTTCACCTGCTCCTTGCCTTCTACCGTGGCCTGCACGGTCACCGTGTTGCCACCGTCGTTTAGCGGGAAGGTGTAGACCGCTCCGACCTGCAGCGGCAGGCTCGCAACGTAGAGCATTCCGGAGATGACATCGGTGACGCAGTTGGGAATGTCGTTCTCCACTCTCTTCTGCTGATTGGTTTTCAGATTGCGTTCTTCAAGAACCGATTTGCCGTGCGCATAGTCATAGGTGATGACCGTGTCGCGGCGATGCGAGCCTTCCTCCGCATGCTTCACCAGCTTTGCCGAACACAGAGTCTTGGCGTCGAAGTATGACTCGAAGCGGTCCTGCACTTTGTAAAGCAACGCGACCACGCCGGTGGAGTCGGCTTTGATGGTCACATGATTCTGCGCCCCGGCGGGATCAATGCGCACTGTCGCCATGCCAGCGGTGAAGAAACGCCACTCGCCTTCGTAGTTCAGGTTCTGGCCGTAAGGAAATTGGTAGCCCGGGCGCAGCGGCTGAATATGCGAGCCGGAACCGATCTTTTCTTCCACTTGCGCAGGCTTGGTATTGTGCGCGGCCTGCAGTGGAGGTGCGGCGGCAACCGCGCTGCGGCCGGCGAGAGCGGCACAGAACAGTGCCAATGCGAGAACAATCGAAGTGCGCGCGATCGAGGTCGTCACCTTTGTCCTGGGAACAGAAAAATTTTCGCAATCAGGACCACCACAATCGCGGCGGCGCCAAGCAGGGAATTGTATTCGCGATGTCGGAAGTATAACTCACGGGAGAATCCGTTCGTCACCCCCGGGAACCACAGCGTGCGCGGTACAAGACTCGGCACAGTTGCGTGTACTCTGCGTAACCCGGGAAACTGGCTGCGCAAATAGGTCTGCTCGCCCTGAATCACGGGAACGTAGATGAGAACGAAGTACACCACGAGAAAGACGACGACCCAGAGATCGCGCGCGGCCAGTGCGAATCCGATGCCGAGGAGTATCGAGCCGAGGTACAGCGGATTGCGCACGTACGCATACGGACCGGTGGTGGTGAGCTCGCGATCTTTCTTCACTTGTCCGGAGGCGAGCGCGCGAATGACCAGGCCGAAGCACGCGACCACTACGCCGATGCAGAATGCTGTCCCAGGTTGGCCGAGCCCGCCAGAGGTAGAAAGCCGCAAACAAGAATCCCAGCGGCACGCGAATACGGCGCGCGATGCGGTTCCACGTCCAGGCAGATTTCGCTTGCGAATCAGCCAACCTGCCCTCCCAGCAACTCGTTGGCCGCGTCGATCACCGTCTGCGGTTGAATCGCCAGTCAGGCCTTCATCGGGCTCGTCGGTGTGCGAGCTGTTGTCGGTGCTCTGCGGATTGCGCAGCACGATGCTTTTCGTTCCATAAGGACCGTTGCGCTCCGGACGTGTCGGCCCAAAGAGCGCGACGACGGGCACGCGCAACGCGGCTGCGAGATGCATGGGACCGGTGTCGCCTCCGACGAAGAGCGATGCGCGACGCGTGAGCGAGATCAGCTCACCGACCGAACACTTCACCGGCAACGCGACTCCCTCGCTCGACACGCGAACGGCGTCGGCCAGCGCTTCTTCGCCGGGGCCGTGGTTAATGACGACGGCCAGTCCGCGCTCTTGCAGGGCGCGTGCAACAGCTCCGTACGACTCCGCCGGCCAGCACTTCGCTCCCCAGCCCGCGCCGGGATTCACGATCGCGAAGCGATCCGCGTTGATTTGCGTCAGCGTTCGGTCGGTCCAGGATTCGGCTGCGGGATCGAGCGGGAATTGCGGATCTATGAAATCGCAACGGTTCGGCCGGCAACTTCAGAGGCGAGCGAGAGCGCCTGCTCGACTACGTGCGCGCCAGCGGGATCGACCTGCCGAGTGTAGAACATGGTCGCGGGTTTCTCGCGCGGCTCGCGACGATCCGACGCGTCCGGAAGCGCCGCTGACCTGCGCCGCCATCGCCGAGCGAATCGCGCCCTGCAGGTCGAGGGCGAGATCGTACTTCATGCTGCGAACTTCACTGCGCAGTGCGCTTCATCTCGCGCCAGCTTTCATCGGAGAGCAAAGCTCGGCGCCACGCCTTGAAGTTCGCGATATGTACGCGAGTCCACCAGCGGCTTCGCCGGGGAGCGATCCGCCAAGCGGTCTGAGCCGCGCGCACAGAGTAGTTCGGCCCAGCGCTCCTCCACCAGCCAGCCGATGTGCAGATCGGGATTGGCCGCTCGCAGCGCGGTGATCGCCGGCAGCGCGTGAATGATGTCGCCCATCGCGCTGAGCCGCACGACGAGAAGACTTCCGAGTGATGCGGCACAGACTGGCTCGGCACCCGCGCGCTGGCGCCGGCGGAGGTACGGAAGCGCTCACTCTCAGCGGGCTCCTCCGCGGCGCGGTTGCAACTGCTTCAGCAGGTCGGTCGTGGAATGATCCTTGGGATCGCCGACGATTTCGACGCGGCCGCCGTAAGTCCGTACTTCATCGCGCTCGGGAACATTGTCAGCGCGTGTAGTCGGTGCCCTTGGCCTGCACGTCGGGACGGATCTCGCGAATCAGCGCGCGCACATCTGGCTCGTCGAAGACGACGATGGCGTCGACGTCGGACAGCGCCGCGAGAATCTCCGCGCGTTCCACCGCCGGCATGGCGGGACGTCCTTCGCCCTTGAGCTTGCGCACGCTGTCGTCGGAATTGATGGCGACGACCAGCTTGCCGCCCAGCGCCTTCGCTCCGCGCAGGTAACGAACGTGCCCAACGTGCAGCAGGTCGAAGCAGCCGTTGGTCAGCACGATCTGCTCGCCGCCGCGGCGCCATTCGTCCACGCGCTCTCGCAAGGCTTTTCGCGAGAGAATTTTGTTGGTGTGTTCGCTCACGCTGAAATTGTTCGTCGAATACTGATCGATCGCCGCCAGCAATTCCTTGGTGCTGACCGTCGCCGTACCGCGCTTCATCACCACGATGCCGCCGGCGAAGTTCGCCAGGCGCGCCGCGTCGGCGGTATCGGCGCCTGCGGCCAGTGCCGCGGTGAAGGTTGCAATCACGGTGTCACCTGCTCCGGTCACATCCACCACCTGATCCGAGCCATAGACTGGAATCATCAGTGGCTTGGTATCACGCTCGAAGGCCACCATGCCATCGCGGCCGCGCGTGATCGACCAGCGAGTCCAGCTCCAATTCCTCCAGCAGTCCGCTCGCCGGCCTCAAGCAGTTTCTCGTCATCGTGGTCCGATCTTGACGCCCAGCGCCTCCTCTACCTCGGGCTCGTTCGGTGTCGCCGCGGTCGCGCCTTCGTAGTCGAGAATGCGATAGCGCGAGTCGACCGTGATCGGCTTGTTCTCCAGGCAGCCATTCGACTTCACAAACGTCAGCAGCCGCGGAGTCGCCGCGCCGTAACCGTAGTCGGAGACCAGCATGCCGTCTGACGCTGTCGCATATTCGCGGGCCGCGTTCACCAGGTTCAGCAGCACGGGATGCAGTTTCGCCCAGCGGCTCGGCTTCGCGATCGACGCGCACCACCTGCTGCCGGCTGTTGTGCGACATGCCGGCCAGGATGCGCGTCTTGGTTGTGGTCGGGTGATTCTTCAGGCGCTCGATGCCGCTGATCGGAAATCTTCTTCTCGCGAAAGTTCTCCAGCAGCAAGCTGCCAACCTCGTCATCGCCGACGACGCCGACCGGCAGGACGTTGACGCCGAGCGAGGCAAGGTTCATCACCGCGTTGGCGCCGCCGCCGGGCACGACGGTGCGCTCGCGATGCTTGAGGATGAGCACGGGCGCCTCGCGCGAGACGCGAGCGATCTCGCCGAAGACGAATTCGTCGGCCACCAGGTCGGCCATCACGGTGATGGAGACTTCGGCGAACGAACGAACAATCTTCTTCCAGCGCTCCGCGTCCTTGGGGTGCTTGTTCATGAGTGAGCATCAGTCAGGGCGACAGCTAGATTCTCTCATGCAGGCGAAGAATTCCGCGCCGCGATCGCTGCCCACAAGGTTTTCGCGACGGTATTTGCGTCTTCAATCTGCATGTAAACCGGCACAACATGGATCGGCGCGAGCTCGTCCAGATGAGGCTTCCAGGTTGATCGCGTCTTTTTCCGTGGTGACGAATGCGGTCGCGCCTGACTTCTTGCGCGCCGCCAGCAGCGTGCGAAGATCAGAGCTGGTGTATGAATGGTGATCGCGGAACGTGCGCGTAGCCGCAATGGTTACGCCTGTCGCGCGCAGTTGCGCGAAGAAGTTACCCGGGCGCGCGATCCCGCAGAACGCCAGGCAGGGCTCGTCCACTGGCGGAGCAACGATGTCGCGGCGCACCCGCCACACGGCCTGATGCGTCAAGCGGTAAACCGTCAGCCGACGCGTCGTTGGTCAGGACAATGGCGTCCGCGCGCGCCAGGGCCAGCAAGCGGCTCACGCAAGCGGCCCATGGGAAACGTCGAGTCCGACCGGCTCGCTGGCGTTCACCAGCACGATGTCGAAGTCGCGCGCCAGGCCGCGATGCTGGAAGCCATCGTCCAGCAGATGCAGTCGCGGGCCAAAATTCTCTTCGGCGAATCTGCCGGCGGCGTAGCGATCTTCGCCGATGACCACCGACGCTCCCAGCTTGCGCGCAATCAGCAGAGGCTCGTCGCCGAAGTCTGCGGCTGCGCCATCGGGATCGACCAGCGCTACGCCCTTCGTTTTTCGTCCATAGCCCGCGCGACAGCACGTCGAAGCTGACGCCGCGCCGCTTCAGCATTTCGCCCAGCGCAATGACGAACGGCGTTTTGCCGGAACCGCCGGCGGCGATGTTGCCGATACTGACGACCGGGCCCCTGCAGTCGCCGTCGCCGACAACACACCGCGATCGTAGAACTCGTTCCGTGCCCGAGTCACGGCTGCCGTACAGCGCAGAGAGCGGGTTCATACGCTTATTCTCCGAGAGCACACCGGGAACCCGGACCGTGAGCAATCCCAGAAGAGCAGTCGACCGTCATCCTGGTCGCTCCCTGCTGCGAGCGCATGACCTCGGACGCGCGTGTGCCGAGAGCGGCGCGCTCGTCGTGGTCTTCGAGAAGCTGCAACACCGTCGGGCGTGAGCGATTGCGGCGTGACAACCCGCAGCGCATCGGCCCGGCAAAAGACATCGACGATGTCGCGGAAGTTTTCCGTGTGCGGGCCCACCAGGATGGCAGCGCCGAATTGCGCGGCTTCGAGCACGTTGTGTCCGCCACGTGGCACCAGGCTGCCGCCGACGAAGGCGATGTCGGCAAAATCGTAGAGGCTCGGCGAGCTCGCCGATCGTGTCGAGCAGAAAAACGCCGCCGGCGATTGCTCGCGTACCGTCCCATTCGCGAGCGAAGCTGCCAGCGCAAACCGGAAGGAGCGAGCAGGGAAGCGACCAAGCCAAAGCGTTCGGGATGTCTGCGGGGCCAGCACCAGCAGCGCCCCGGGATATCGCGATGCCACCTGTCGGAACATGTCGGACAGCATAGTCTCTTCGCCTTCCAGCGTGCTGCCCGCGACCACGATCGGGACCGATATCCTCTCGTTCCAAAGCGGCGGTGAATGTTTCGATAATCGCCGGCCTGGCGTGTGGCTTCACTTCGAACTTCAAATTGCCGCTGACATGTACGCGGTCCGCCGAAGCGCCAATCTGGATCAGTCGCCTTGCGTCTTCGTCGCTCTGGGCAAGGAAGAGATCGACGTTTTGCATGACGCGTTGGAGCAGCGTGTGGAAGCGTAGATATCCGGGCAGGGAGCGGTCTGACACGCGTGCGTTAACGACAGCGACAGCGGCTCCCGACCTGCGCGCTTCGTGCAGCAGGTTAGGCCAGAACTCGCTTTCAGCAAGCACCAGCATCTTGGGTCGCAGAGCCTGCATGTAGGCGCGCACCGCCCAAGGCAAATCGAGCGGCAGGTAGAAGACGTTGTTTTCGCCGAAGCGTTCGCGCGCGAGTTTCTGACCGGTGTCGGTGGTGGTGGAAACGACGATTCGCCAGTCGGGCAGCCTCGCCTTGAGCTCATCGACGACGCGCGAGCTGGCCAGAACCTCGCCGACCGAGACGGCATGAATCCAGATGGTATTCTCGGCAACTTTGTTGAACAGGCGGTCGGGGACTGTACCCAGGCGCTCGCTCCAGCCGGTGCGATATTTGCCGTGACGCAGCATCTGCACGATCCACCACGGTGTGCTGACGATCAGCGCCAGGAACAGCAGCAGGCTGTAGAGCGAGTACACGGAGTGATTGTAAATGGAGGGAAGAAGCGCATCGCCTTGACGCCAGCAAAGAGAAAGGCGCAGCCGAGGCTGCGCCCAACGATCCACTATCCAATGTCCACTGTTCTTACGTATTAATCGGCATCCCAAACACGGCATTCGCCGCGTCCAGCATTGCCTCCGACAGCGTGGGATGCGCGTGGATGACGTTCGCCAGCTCTTCCGCCGTACACTCCATCTCCAGCGCCAGCACCGATTCCGCAATCAGCTCGGTCGCGTTCGGCCCGATGATGTGTACTCCCAAAATCTCGCCATACTTGGCATCGCTGACAATCTTGATGAAGCCCTCGTGCTGGCCGACGATCGAAGCACGCGAGTTGGCGCTGAAGGGGAACTTGCCAATCTTCACCTCGTAACCCGCTTCTTTCGCCTTGGCTTCCGTCAGTCCCACGCTGCCGATTTCCGGATGGCAGTAGGTCGCACCCGGAATGCGCTGCTTGTTGATCTTCTTCACCGGCTTACCTGCAATGTGGGTAACGGCGACAATGCCCGCCATCGCGCCCGAGTGCGCCAGTTGCGGATAACCGGCAACGATGTCGCCGATGGCGTAGATGCCCTGCTCGGCGGTGCGCATGTAGCCGTCAACCTCGACGAAGCCGCGCTCGACTTTGATCTTCGTCTTCTCGATGCCGACGTTCTCGGTGCGCGGCGCGCGACCAATGGCGATCAGCACCTTCTCGGCTTCCACCTTCTGCTGCTTACCGTCGACGGAGAAGGTCACGGCAACGCCGTCCTTCGTCTTCTCCACCTTCTCGACCTTGGCGTTGACGAAGCCATTAATCCCGCGCTTGCGGTAGACGCGCATCAACTCCTTCGACACGTCCTCGTCTTCCACCGGAACGTAGCGCGGCAGCATCTCCAGGATGGTCACCTCGGCGCCAAACGATTTGTAGATGCTGGCGAACTCGACACCCACAGCGCCCGAGCCGATCACGATTAGCGATTTGGGAATGTTTTTCAGGCTGAGAATTTCAATGTTGGTGAGGATCTGCTCGTCGGCTGCCATGCCGGGCAGCATGCGCGCACTCGATCCGGTCGACAGAACCAGATGTTTGGCCTTGATTGTCTTCTGCTCGCCGCCTTCGATGGCGACGGTGTGAATGCCGCCGCTGGCCGGGCCAGTCAACTTGCCATAGCCGCGGATGACGTCTACCTTGTTCTTGCGCATCAGAAACTGCAGGCCCTTCGCGTGCTTGTCGATGATGCCCTGCTTGCGCTGTTGAATGGAGCCCCAGTTCAAGGTGACGCCGGCCGTGTTCTCCAGGCCGATCTCCGAACCTTCTTTTACGTGATCGTAGACTTCGGCGTTGAACAACAGCGCCTTGGTTGGAATGCAGCCGACGTGAAGGCAGGTTCCGCCAAGCTTGTCGTCTTTTTCGATGAGAGCTGTCTTCAGGCCTAACTGTCCGGCGCGAATGGCCGCGGTGTATCCGGCGGGTCCGCTGCCGATGATGGCTACGTCGTAGATCGTTTCTGCCAAGTGTCTGCTCCAGTCTGGTGTCAGGAAATCGGGCGCCCGCAGAAAGGAACTCGGGACGACCCGTTCGACCGCCCCAGCGATATGCAATCCGCCCTGCGGTACCTAATTGGAATAATGGCTACAACTGAATAGATGATTGTAAATCACAGAAAGTAGCAGGCGAGGTAACGGGCACGGGCTTCGCGCAGCGCGAAAAAAGGGCCGCCAAAAGGCGACCTGGAAGGGACGGAGCACATTTTTTCTTTTCTTTGTATGGCCCGGGTTTTATTCGTGACCTCCAAACTGCTCGATGCACTTAGAGATGCGCTTCACTGCGCTTGCTCTCATCGGGCAGGATCACAAATCGATGCCCATTACTGCAGCAGTACACGACCTTGTCTGCGAGTAGGAAGTTCCATTGATCCAACTGATCTGGCAAGTTCATGGGGTACGCTGTTAGCTCCTCCGACTCGCAGACGGCACAGCGTCTGGCTTGGAGCATGACAGTGAGAGTAATCCTTCTGGCAGGGAATTTCCATGACGCATCGCAACTTGCGGCGCCGTGAGGCCGCAGCGGGTGTGCCTTGGCCGGAAAAGCCGTGGGACGGGAATCGCGCGTTTCCCCGATGTGCCCGTGACGGTGGTCACCGAGAATCCAAAGTTAGCGGCAGATAATAGGTATATGAACTCCACGACGCATCGCTTCGGCCTCCGCCTTGCCGCTCTGATCGCCGTTCTAAGTTGTACCGCCCTCGCAGCATCGCCCAAGGTCGAACGCATCGGACCCTTGGCGGTGAACGTTGTGTCGGACGCGCTGCGCCAGTCTGTCGAAGCGAAAGGTTACCGCGTCACCCTCGAAGACGGGTGGAGTGCTGAGTTCTGGCTTGCCAGTAATCTTAAGATGGAAAAAAAGGATGTTTCCGGTGCCCTCTACCCCGAGTTGAATGACGGCGAGTTTGTCGGGGTAGTCAGGTTTCCGCAAGGCATGTCCGACTATCGCGGGCAAAATCTTCCCGCCGGCTTATACACGCTGCGTTACCAGATGTTGCCTCAGGATGGAAATCACATGGGCGTCTCGCCTAATCCCGACTTTCTCCTGGCCAGTCCGGCGGCAGTCGATGCACGGCCGGAGCAGGCTTACGTCCTAAAAAAGCTGGTTGCTATGAGCGCCAAAAGTACCGGCACGAACCACCCGGCGGTCATTGCGCTAGACGCCGCCGGTGAGGCCGGCACGGTGAAGAAGGAAGAGTCCGGCGACGTCGTTTTCACCGTTGAAGTGCCCACGCCTGCCGCAGCAGCCGTGAAATTCGGCATTGTGATCAAAGGCGCCGCCGCACAGTAACCTGATGTAACCGCTAATGCCTCGTGATATTACTGATGTGCCGTCAGATCCAAGACCTCGCTCGCCATGGAGAGACCATTTCTCAGGCCCTCCGCGTCGTTTGCCTCGCGCGCCAGCGAATGGCTGGTGCTGCTGTTATTGCTGCTCTCGGCGACTCCGCCTATCCTGCTTCGCCAGCAATCGCTGACGCTGATTCCTAAGCTGGATCTTCTTGACGGATCGTGGCTGCTGGACACCAGCTACAAAGCAGCGGGTGGCATCTGGCTTGGACGGGACGTAGCGTTCACCTATGGACCGTTGTTTCAGTGGCTGTCATCGGCCCCGGCACGCTGGATCGGCACTTCGACAGGTTCAATCTATGCAACCTGGTACACGCTGCCGTTTTATGTCATCGTTCTCGCTACATTTCTAACGGCACGTCTGCTGCTCCCCGAAGCTCCAGGGTGGCGGCGGGCTCTGCTGATGCTGCTGGCCGTCGTGTACTGGTCGCCGCTGGATTTGCGGGTGGCTGTGTGTTTGCTGGCGTTCGCGGCCTTCGTTCGCCTCACCGATGCAGCGGCTGCGCCGGGAGCTCCGGTCCTTCTGCGCGCTGTGGTGGCATCCTTCATCTGCGCCGCCGCCTTCCTGATTTCCGCTGACACGGGGCTTTATACCGTCGCGGCACTACTTCTTTGTCTGTCAGCGACCGCCGTGAAAGAGCGTGCCGGCGCCGAGATGGCGAAGTTCCTCGTCGTCGCAGCCACGGGCCTGGGCATCCTAACCGTGGCAATCAACGCCGTGATGTTTTCGGCATTCGACTTTCGATTCTGGCGATCGAGCCTGGCTATCGCCAACGGTTATCGCTGGTTCGAACCGATCGCCATGGCCAAGCGCGACAAGCACGACATCTTTGCGACTCTGGCTTTGGGCGCGGCCATCTTCGCCCTGGCGGCGGTTTGGCCACGGTTGCGCAGGAATTGGACCGCGCGTCCCGGATTTCTGCTGGCCGGTTTCTGCCTTGCCATCGTGATGCTGCAGAGCGCCCTGGTGCGCTCCGATCACGGCCACGTGCTCATTGGCATCTATCCGATGATTTTCTTCTGCGCCGCAATTGTTCTCGACCGCATGAACTCAGGTCCCCTTTCGGCAGGGGTGTCGGCGATTGCTGTGGTGATCGTGACCCTCGCGGTAGCTGCTCCGCATCCCATGTTCCTGCCCCGCAATGTGTGGAGCGAGGTAATGCAGTTCCGGAATCCGGTGCTGGCTTGTCCGGAAGGTTTGCAGTTGCTGGACCACGCCTGTCTGTCTCCTGCGGACGCACAAAACGTGAGCGCCGTCACCTCATTCGTGGACTCCCGGACCAAGCCGGAAGACCGCATCGCTATCTTCCCCTACCAGACTGCGTTCGGGCTGCTGTCGCGACGTCAGGTTGCCGGCGGTGTCATGCAGAGCTATCTGGCGAACGGGGTTTATCTCAGCGCGCTTGAAATTGCAGGGCTGCAAAATGCCAAGCCTGCGGTCGCGCTCTATTTCCCTGACGGGCTCACCAGCGAAGTGCTGGACGGCGTACCAAACTTCACCCGCAATCCTGACTTGTGGTTCTATTTCTTGCGGCACTACCAGTCTGTCGCCGGTCCGGCGGCGGTCGCGCTTGGCCTGTCGCGGAATGACAGCCGCGAGGACGGGGTCCGCCTTACGTCACAGGAGATCGGCGAGCCACCGGGTGTGGTCGCGATCGACAAGCGCAGTACGACCATCGACCTTGGGGAGTTAGTTTGGCCTTCCGAAGGCGCGGACGTTCTCAAACTTCGACTGCGGGTCGATTACCCATTGTGGTGGAGGCTGCGAAAACCGTCGTCTCTGACGCTACAGATTTCTTTCGCTGACGGATCGCAGAAGTCGATCCAATTCGTCCTTCGGCCCGATGAGGCCAGCGATATCTGGGTCTACCCATGGCAGGAAGAAGACATGGCGAGATACTTTTCCGCCGACAAAAGCCAGTGGCACTCGCCAAGTCGTCCTGCGCCCACGAAGCTCCAACTGCTGATTACGCCCTTCGATTGGATTTCGGTGGTGCCAAACCGTGTCACGGTGGAGTCCATCGAGGCCGTACGGGTCGATTTGCGATAAATATTTTCGCGTGTGGCACTCGTACGGGGTTTCGCCGCGTGATCCTGTGTAGCAAAGCGCATCATCGCAGATGCGAATCGCAACACCGCCTTCCGCTTGGCATTTAGCAAGCGTAAGTGACTGATTTCTTTGCCTACTGTGCCTGTATTCCAGCGCATTTCCTGGCTTCTTCGGCGATCTGTGTTGAACATCGCAACAAATTCGACGTTGCGGAACACAACGTGATCAGTGGATGAACTTTGCAACACCACTCCGCAAAATGCTCCAAGGTAGCGACTTACCGATGCAAACAGCAGCAAGCCGTGCCGTTATCACCTTTGGCACGGCGAATGCCTTAAGTAAAAGTGCAAAGCGCGAGAAAGAAAAGCGCAGTGGTTCTTAACAGGAGGCAGGCCATGACCGTACTACTCGTTCTTATGATTTTCGCAATCTTCTTGACGATTGATTTCTTCTACTCCAAAGCGAAGCACCCCGCCCTAAGAGTTGCGCCCGCGATGGCCAAACAAACAACGACCGCGGCTCGGTTACAGCCAAGTTTGGTTGGTGGCTTCTCGGTTCCCGACAATCTTCGCTATCATCCCGGACACACCTGGGCGCTCAGTGAGAGTCCCAACCTTGTCCGCATCGGTATCGATGACTTCGCCTCCAAGCTGGTTGGCAAGGTTGAACAAGTGACCCTGCCGCAGCGTGGGCAGTGGATTCGCCAGGGACAGAAGGTGTGGAGCATCGTTCGCAACGGCGTGAAGGTCGACATGGTATCGCCGATCGAAGGCAGCGTGGCCGACGTCAACGATGCGCTGGTGAATGATCCTTCGCTGGCCGGCAAAGATCCTTACGGCGACGGTTGGATGATCACGGTGCAGTCGCCTGACTCCAAGACCAACTTCCGCAACCTGCTTGGTGGAGCACTGGCCCGGTGGTGGACCGAAGAGTCTTCCATGAGACTGCAACGGGTCATGCCGCACGCACTCGGCGCCCTGGCGCAGGACGGTGGCGTGGCAATCGACGACCTGGCAAGCATGATGCCCGACGAGCAGTGGACGAAGGTCACCCGCGAATTCTTCCTGACCTAGATCTTCCATCCCGGAGTGGCCTCCTGCTCCGGGTAAGTCAACTCCCTCCGGCCGCGCGATAAAAAGCGCGGCCGAATTCTTTAGCGCCGCCTTTCGCTCGCCGAAGGACCCCTATCTCCCGGAACGATCCTTCAAACCTGCACCTCGCGGTTTTCAGCTCCCTCGTAAATCCGAGCACAAGGCTGGGCGCGATTTCCCCCATGACATTTGTCATCCATCGCCGCTGACAATCGGCACTACCTCCCGACACCGCGTTGCCCGATGATCGATACCGTGCTGGGAGGACCCCGGACACGGGAGTAAACAATGTCAACTGCAATCGCCGACATGCCGCGCAGGGTACCCGCTACGCAAGCGGGCAGCATCGCGCAAGTTCGCAAGCTGAAGAAGAGCTATGGAAGCGTAATCGCTCTGAACGATCTCAACCTGGACATCCGCCCCGGCGAGTTGCTGGCGTTACTGGGACCAAACGGGGCCGGGAAGACCACGCTGGTGCGGCTACTACTGGGCTCGGCACGGCCGGACGCAGGGAGTGTTTCGGTTTTCGGCACAGACCCCTACCTCGGGGAGGCGCAAACGCGCGTGGGTGCCATGCTCCAGGTCGGACGTGTTCCCGAAACGCTGAAGGTCCGCGAGCACATCGACCTGTTCTCGTCGTACTATCCCAATCCCATGTCGTTGGAAGACACAATGGCGATCGCCGGATTGACCGACATCGCAGATCGTCCGTATGGCGAGCTCTCTGGCGGGCAGAAGCAGCGGGTGCTGTTCGCTATTTCGATTTGCGGCAATCCCGACCTCCTCTTCCTCGACGAGCCAACCGTCGGCCTCGATGTCGAAGCGCGCCGCCTGATGTGGACGCAGATCCGTACGCTGATCGCGCGAGGCAAGACGGTTCTTCTCACCACCCATTATCTAAATGAAGCTGACGCTCTGGCCGACCGCATCCTGGTGCTCAACAAGGGATCGGTGATCGCAGAAGGCACGCCGGCTGAGATCAAAGCCCGTGCCATGGGCAAGCAGATTCGCTGCACCAGCCGCCTGAGCCTGGATGAGGTGCGTCAGATTCCGGGCGTGTTAAGCGCCAGCGCTGACCGCAATGCCTTCGAATTGCAGGTGAATGCCGCCGAGCCTGTTGTCCGCGAGTTGCTGCAGCGCGATGCCTGGCTGGCCGACCTGGAAGTGATCAATGCAGGCCTGGAAGAGGCGTTCCTGGCGCTGACCAAGAAGGACAACGCCGACGCGAAGGGAGCGAACTAACATGGCAGCTAACACTTTTCCCGCTGTAATGGTTGCACCGCCACGGCGCTCACTGGCACGGACGCTCGCCGTCTATGCCAAGGAAGCGAAGTACGAGCTGCTGAAGAACACACGCATCCCGGTGTATGCGATCTCAACCGTAGCCTTCCCACTGATGTTTTATGTTCTGTTTGGCATTGTGCTGGGACGCAACAATCCTGCCGCTCGCGACAACGCGACCTACATGTTGGCCACCATGGGATGTTTCGGCGTGATGGCGGTCGCGCTCTTCGGCTTCGGCGTGAGCCTGGCGATCGAGCGCGGACAGGGTTGGCTGCAGGTGAAGCGCGCTTCGCCGATGCCGGTGGGCGCCTACTTCTTTGCCAAGCTGTTTGCCGCGGTCGTCTTCAGCACCGTGATCATCCTGCTTCTGTTGACGGTGGGATTTGCCTTCGGCGGCGTGCGTCTGCCGTTGACGACGGCGGCCAAGTTGCTCGGCATCCTGGTTGCCGGTTCGATACCGTTCAGCGCGATGGGCCTGGCGATCGGCTATTTCGCCAAGCCGAACTCGGCGCCCGCAGTCGTGAACCTCATCTATTTACCGATGGCGTTCTGCTCGGGATTGTGGATTCCGCTGTTCATGCTGCCGCACGGATTACAGACCTTCGCGAAATTCCTGCCGGCCTATCACATGAGCCAATTGGCGCTGAATGCGGTGGGCATGGGCATGAGTCCCACTCCGGCCTGGGGACACGTGGAAGCCCTGATCGCGTTCAGCTTGATCTGCCTGGGTCTCGCGGCTTGGGGGTATCGGCAGGATGAAGGGAAGACATATGGGTGAGGCGGGCCGCTTTTCGCCCTTCGCTCTGCGCCAGATGCGATCTGGAGTCTCGCAGGGGCGAGAATCATAGGCGCGATACAGGTAGCCCGGCCGTCACAGTTGGGTGCAAATAGGGGTCTTTCGACTCCGGCGATCAAAAGAAGATCGCCTCCGCTCAGGATGACGCCTTGGTTGTGGTTTGGCGAAGAGCTAAGGGATAAAGAGCGAAAAGCGACGAGCAACAGCGGGAGTTCTCCCATGAAAAGCAAAACCGCGCAATGGATTCTCTGGGCGGCCACCATGGTCCTCTTTCTGGGGCTGACGCTGAGCGGTCACTTTCGCTGGCTGGCCGTGGCTCTGGTTGCGTCGTCACTGGTGTGGTATGCGCTTGTGCCGCGCGCCAATTACAGATGAGAATAGTGCAGCAAACCCAAGGAACTTGCTTATGAACGCAGTGCAACGATTCTGGCATTTCATTTACCCCTCGGATGACGAGCATCGCTGGATGCCGATCATCTGGCTGCCGTTCATGGTCTGGTTCTTCCTCGACCCGCTATGGAATGGGAGCGGCAGTCTGCTGCAGTGGATCGGCAACACGATCTTCGGGCTGGTCTACATCTGGCTCTATCTCTATTCGTTCTCGCATCCCGAGCCTAAGCGCCTATATGCAGCGGTTGCCATGCTGTTCATGGCGTCGCTGATGATTCCGACACCCAACGGAGCGGTCTCGGCGCTGCTGATTTATGCGATTGCGTCCGGCGCATTCACGACCAACCGCGCGCGCGTGATCCTGTTCATTGGCACCGCCCTCGCTCTGCTCGGAATCTACTCGCGTTACCATCACCTACCTCCACCCGCCTGGGGCTCGATGGGGCTGCTCATCGCCCTAGTGGGAGTTGGGAACCACATTGCAGCGATTGCGCATTGTGCCGGAGAGAAGCTGCGCAGGGCTGACGCCGAAATCGAGCACCTGGCGAAGATCGCCGAGCGCGAGCGCATCGCGCGCGACCTGCACGATCTGCTGGGACACACGCTGTCGCTGATCACGTTGAAGGCCGAGCTGGCGCGCAAGCTGGTGGACCGCGATCCGCAACGCGCCAAGCAGGAGATGCTGGAGCTCGAACGGACCTCGCGCGCGGCGCTCGCCGATGTACGGGAAGCCATCAGCGGATATCGTGGCGAAGGAATCGCCGCAGAGTTGGTTCGCGCGCGCAAGACGCTGGAGACGGCCGGGATCACCGTGGATTGTGAATTCGATCAACTCCCGCTGACTTCGGCGCAGGAGACGGTGCTGGCTCTCGCATTGCGCGAAGCGGTGACGAACGTCGTCCGGCATGCGCAGGCACAACGGTGCAAGGTTCGGCTGCAGCGCGAGAAGGACTCGTGCACGCTCGAGATTGCCGACAACGGCCGTGGCGAGGACAGTCCCGAAGGCAACGGCTTGCGCGGGATGCGCGAGCGCCTGGAGGCGATTGGCGGATCGTTACAGCGGCAGACCAAGGCCGGAACCCGCCTCGTCATACATTTGCCCCTCGCCCCCGCCGCCTCCGCTCTGCGAAACTGAGTGCATGAGTGGCGCCAGGCGCGACAAGATCCGGGTAGTCATCGCCGAAGACCAAGCCATGGTGCTGGGAGCGCTGGCGGCGCTGCTGGAGATGGAAGATGACATTGAGGTTGTCGCCCGCGCGCGCAATGGCGAAGAAGCGCTGAGTACCGTGCGGCAGGTTCGCCCCGAAGTCTTCATCACCGACATCGAGATGCCGAAGCTCAGCGGCCTGGAAGTTGCCGCGGAATTGAAGCAATCCGGCCTCCCGGTGCGAGTCATCATCCTAACGACGTTCGCTCGTGCCGGCTATCTGCGGCGCGCTCTGGATGCGGGCGCCTCCGGCTATCTCCTCAAAGACATGCCGGCCGAGCAACTCGCGGACGCTGTCCGCCGCGTGCATAAAGGGTTGCGCGTCATCGATCCGCAACTCGCTGCTGAAGCCTGGAGCGACGAACCGGATCCGCTCACCGATCGCGAGCGGCAGGTCCTGCGCCTGGCCGGAGAAGGCACGTCCACCCTCGACATCGCGAACGAGCTGAACCTTAGCGAAGGAACCGTGCGCAACTATCTATCCGAAGCCATCAACAAGTTGGGCGCGGCGAATCGCGTGGAAGCGGCGAGAATCGCGCGGGCAAAGGGGTGGTTGTGAGAAGAGCATTCAGCAGTCAGCCATCAGCGGTCAGATGAGTTGTGGCAAAAGCAGATCCCTCGTCGGACTGAAGTCCTCCTCGTGATGACAACTACGAATAAAAAGCAGTTTCAGTTGAAAGACCCGCCGCAAGGCTAAAACCACTTCCTAGCGCCGATTCCCGGCACTCTCATTCGTCGCAGAATGAATACAATTCATAGCGAATAGTTACGACACAGTACCGCGGAGAGCCCATGCCTATTCCCAGGATCAAACTCCAGCACACCGACCTCGAAGTATCACGCTTCTGCTTCGGCACCATGACCTTCGGTAAGCCGCTCGACCAGGCAGGCTCGACGCAGCTGGTGAACCGCTGCATTGAGGCGGGAATCGACTTCTTCGACACGGCGAACATGTATCAGACCGGTGTAGCGGAAACCATGCTGGGTCATGCTATCAAGGGCAGGCGCGAGCAACTGGTCATTGCCAGCAAGGTTTTCTTCAAAGTCGGCGAAGGTGCGGACCAGCATGGCCTTTCGCGCAAAGCGATTCTGCGCGCAATTGACGAAAGCTTGCAGCGGTTGGGCACCGACTACCTCGACCTCTACTACCTTCACGCGCCCGATCACGACGTGCCGATCGAAGAGTCGATGGAGGCAATGGAGTCGCTCATCAAGCAGGGAAAAGTGCGCTATCCGGCCTCGTCGAACTACGCGTCATGGCAGGTAGTGCAGATGTTGTGGCTCGCCAAGGACAAAGGCTGGCACGCACCCTACATTTCGCAGCCGATGTACAACCTGCTGGCGCGAGGCATTGAGCAGGAATATCTGCCGATGTGCAAGGAGTTCGGCGTTTCCACCGTGGTATACAACCCGTTGGCCGGAGGCCTTCTGACCGGCAAGCATAAGCAGGAGAAGGTAATTCCCGGCACGCGCTTCGACAACAACAAACTCTACCAGGACCGCTATTGGCACGAGCAGTATTTCCAGTCAGTGGAACAATTGCGCAAGATCGCGCAAGAGGCAGGCCGGTCGATGGTCTCGCTGGCCCTAAACTGGCTGCTGCATCACACTGCCAGCGACTGCATCATTCTCGGCGCGTCGCGACTGGAGCAGTTGAACGAAAATCTCGCGACCATCGACGATGGTCCGCTGAGCGAAGACTCAGTCAAGGCTTGCGACGAAGTATGGCGGAATTTGCGTGGACCATTGCCGGTGTACAACCGGTAAAACAGTGGATAGTGGATGGCTAAAGAAAGTTGAACCGGGCGCATACTGCCTTGTATCTCCTAACCACTATCCACTTCTCTACCTCTCGGGCTGCACCGGCAGATCCAGCTTGTTTACAGTCGAACGGTCGTCCCGCAACTTCACATATAGGTCCTGTCCGTTGGGATGCGGTACGTTCAGCGTTGACCCGGCGAATCCGTCCGGCACCGGCACGCTCTGCTGGAATTGCGGATCGGTTGAGATCGAGTCGAGCAGATAGAGGCCCGACCCGCTCAGTGTGCACTGTTCTTCGGCAGAGTTCGGACAGCGAAGTCCCTCCAGCGTCGGCAGTCGCACCAGCGTGATCAGTGGCTGCCAGTCACCCTTCTCGCCGTTGGAGTTCACTGGCCGGAAGCGCAGCGGTCCAAATGCCGATGGCCCAAGGTTCTTGCGCGGGTCGAGCCTGGCAACCACGGTCTGCTCGTCCTGCAGCATCAGCGTTCCGTCACCGACGCTCAGCATGGCATGGACCGATTCGTCGGCGGTAGCTACCTCGATTATCTCGTCGCGCGGAAAGGCCGAGGGCACTTGCGACTTCAGCGAGAACGAGAGCGTCGCGTTCTGCGGCAGTTGGTCGTCGCCCTGCAGTTGAATCGGGGAAGTGGTCGCCGATGAGTCCGGCTGAATGCTCTTGCTGATCAGCGTGACCTTCGGACGAGAGGCCTGAACCGTGGTACTCAGATTCAGCACGCGGCCATCCTTCAAAGTTACGTGTGCGGTCGCAGTTTCTCCGGCATGCAGTCCGCTAACGTCGGCTGAGTCCGGCGCCGACATCGGCGAGCTCATCTGAATTGCCGGCGCGATTCAGACCTGACCGGGCGCAAAGTGCATTCCTTCGATCTCGAGGCTCTGCACTTCGTCCAGACGCGTGCCCTTCAGCACACCCTGGTGATCGCCCGCGTCGATGCTGAAGCTGTCCAGATGGCCGGCTTCGGCGTAGCTGTGCAGCGTTACCTCGTCGGGATTGGACGAGCCCGTACTGCTTGACCTGCATCTTCAGAGCGCCGGGCGAAACGTCTTTCAGCGGAATCTCGACTTGCAGTTCGTCCGGCTTGAGCAGCTTGTGCGTGCGTCTTGAGCGTTCTTGCCCTGTGCGTCTTCCACGGTCACATCCTTCACACACACTGCCTGGTTCGACTTCAGGTGCACAGTGTCGTCACGTCCAACGATGAGAGCGGTCGAGTCCGCCGAAGCGACCGTCCACTCCGCCGCACGAGAAGTTCGCAGGCTCAAGGTCGGGCCTTCGAAGGCGTCGAAGCCCCAGCGCCCCTTGATGCGTTCCGCTGAGCTCAGGCCCCAGCTTTGCCAGATCGGCTTCGGGTTGGAGTGGTTGATGCCTTGAGGAAATGGTCGCCAATACTCATGTGCGAGTCGATGACAAAGCCGACCTTGTGCGGCGTCCGGCTTGATCGGCACATCGAGCGAGGCGCCCGACTTGCTGTAGACGTGAAGCGTCCAGTCATGTCCGAGCTGGGTTGAAAAGACCAGCGGCGCTCCATCCACCGGCAGCACCAGCGCGGAATTTTGCAAACAGTACACGCCCTTGGCGTCGACGACGTGTAACGGGGGCAGTTGCGGCGCTTCGATCGCCGGCAGGCCGATCACCAGCACGGATTTCGGTTTCTGAAACGAAGGCGGCGCGTTCAACTGCAGGTTAAGCTGATCGACTCTTGGGCAAAGCGAGCGCGGGGATGTACTGATATTCCGCGGTGTGAAAGCTGGTCATGAGGCGGACCACATCCACGACTGCACCGACGTACGCACTGTAATAGCCGCTGCCCATCAGGCGCGTGCTGCTGATCTGGCCGATCAGGTCGGCGGAAGCGCCCGAGGTCAGCTCCGCCACCATCGACTGACTGTGGGGATCGTCGAGCACGAGTTGATCGCTGTGCTGCATCAGGCAGGATGCCTGCTGGTCGGTGGGCTTCTTGAAGCAGTCGTCGTCCAGCTTGATCCCAAGACTGCGCGCCAGCAGTGTCGATTGCTCCTTCAGCTTGTCGGGGTCGGTGTCGGAGACGTACTTCACCGAAGTGAGATAGGCGTCGAGCCGCGTGCGATCGAGGGCCGCGCGATCCAGGTCCTGCGAGGCGCGCACGAATGCTCCCGGGCCTGCCTTTGCACGTTAGAGCGCAACGTGCCGAAGTCGCCGCCGGTTTCGGGCGCCAGAAACATCAGCGCCTGCTCCGCGCCCTTAGGAACCGTGATGGTCACGCCTTCCTGGCGCACATGTTTATTCCACGTCTCGATGCGCGTGAACCAGTCGTCCGGAGGAGGGTTCGTGGTGCCGCGCAGGAAGTCTACGATCAGCAGATAGTGAGCGCTTTGCGACTCCGGCAGGTCGGGATGGACCCACAGGCGATCGCCGACCTGCAGGTTGGGAACTTCGGCAATGGGCAATTCCTTGCCGCCGCGGCTGACTCGCACTTCCACCCGCGGACCGGGCAAGTCGAACGCTGCCGTGTCCGCCAGCAGCGCGCCCGGCAATATCAAAAAACCAGCAACAAGAAGACGCACAAGGGTCGAACGGAAAACCATATCTCTATCTTAGAGGCAATTCAGAGCTGCAGGGATGGGAGCAGGCGAACAGTTAACGCGCGAACATTTCAGCTGTTGCTGAAACGTGCTGGGGCAATCCGGCTATGCTTGCAGGATGAATACGAAATATACACTGGCCTCGACTGCCGCCCTGATCGCCGATCCCGCTCGCGCCGGAATGCTGGCGGCGTTGCTGGATGGCCGCTCACTGCCCTCCGGCGAACTCGCTCGAGTCAGCGGCGTGTCGGCGCAGTCGGCCAGCATGCACCTGTCGCAGCTGGTGGATGGCGGATTTCTTACGGTCAAGCAGCAGGGACGTCATCGCTACTACACAATTGCCCGTCCGGAGGTCGCGCATGCTATCGAGTCACTTGGCGTGATTTCTACTTCGGAAAAATACAAGCCTGCGCTGTCAGACCAGGTGTTGCGTTATGCGCGAACCTGTTACGACCACCTGGCCGGCGAACTGGCGGTGCAACTGATGGATAAATTTGAAGGCGACGGTCTTCTGGTCTCGCATGGTGAGCGCGACTATGAGCTTACTCGTCGTGGCGAAAACTTCTTCGACAAGTGGGCCATCGATGTCGAGGCCCTTCGGCAATCGCGCAGACACTTTGCGCGCCGCTGCCTGGACTGGACCGAGCGGCGCGATCATCTGGCTGGATCGCTGGGAGCGGCGATGTGCGAGAAGTTTCTCGCTTCGGGCTGGATCACGCGAGACCGGCACAGCCGCGCGGTACATGTTTCGTTGGCGGGCAGGCGCGAACTCGGCCGGCTGCTGGAGCGGGCGCGCATCTGACGGCTCCGTCGACACGGTTCAGCATCCGCTGAAACTTACGCGTAGCATTTCGCCGTACCTTGGAGGCTAAGTTCCGGCTGGTCCCTCGACGAAGCCCAACTTGTATCGACAGGGAGGCAATCATGATCACAATCTGCATTCGCTACACCATCGACATCCAGAAGACCGCCGACTTTGAACAGTACGCGCGCAATTGGCCTGAGCCCATCGCCCGCTGCGGCGGAGATTTGCTGGGCTACTTCCTGCCAACCAAACTCGCCGGCCCAACCAACATCGCGTATGCGCTGATCAATTTTCCAGACTTGGCCGCATACGAGAGGTATCGTGAGGCGCTGATGAATGACGAAGCGGCGAACCAGAACGTCGCATTTGCAGATCGTTCCGGCTGCATCGTCATCGAAGACCGCTCGGTTCTGCGGCAGGTTCGAGAAAGCCTGCCTTGACGCCGGCAGGTTCAAGGTCGCGGCCTGATTTCGAGCGCTCTAAGCAGCCTCCGCACTGCGATTGCGATAAACTACGTTGCTCCCATGCCGGTTTCCTTTATTCAGAAGCTAAGCGCCAGGTTCGCGACCGTGCAGGCTCGCGGTCAGTTCTGGAAGACTGTGCCCACTCGCTCGCTGCTAATCTTCTACGCTGGAATATTCAGCTTGTTTGCCAGCATGGGCTTTGTAAGCCTGATGATGCGCACGGTGCGGTTGCCCGGCATGCAGATCGCCATGATGGTTCTTCTCATGGGTGGATTCGCTGTGCTGTTTGCTCTGACGGCCCTGCGCAAGAAGTATGTTTTCATCCTGTTCGTGTTCGTGGCTCAGATGGCTAGCAGTTCATGGGTGGCCCGGAGATTTCAGAATGATTTCGTGCTGATGCCCAAGGGGTCAGAATTGCACGCGCAACTCCAGTTGCTGGGCGCCGGCTCCATGATCGCGCTGGTCGCTGGATACACCTGCTTTCTCTTCTTCTCGACCCGCGAAGGCGAACGCTTCTTTCGCACTCACACCGAGATCGTTTTAGCGCGCGAGCTTCATCAGGCTCTCGTGCCGGAAATTCACCAGACCGTCGCCGGCTTCGAAATCTACGGAGCTTCGGTGCCCAGCGGTGAAGTTGGCGGCGATCTGGTTGATCTGGTGGTCTATGGCGACGATTGGACCGCGTACGTTGCCGATGTCTCGGGCCACGGCATCGCGCCCGGCGTTCTGATGGCGATGTTCAAAGCCAGCGTGCGCAGCCGCATTCTGTCGGGATCCGGTGGGGCAAGTTTGTTGGAAGGTGTTCACCAGACGCTGTATCCGTTGAAGACCAGCAACATGTTTGTGACCGCCGGATTTCTGCACTCGCAGCAGCGGCGCATTTGACGCTTTCCCTCGCCGGACACCCCGCGCTGCTGCATCTGCAACGGCGGCACAGGAGAGATCTGCGAGTATGCCTCCGACGGATCTTCCGATGGGCATTCTGCCCGAGCAGAGCTTTTCGTCGCGAGACATCGCAATGCCGGCCGGGCGACCTTCTGCTGTTGCTCACGGACGGAATTATGGAAGCTGCGAACGCAGCCGGCGACGGAACTGGGAATCGATCCGGTGAAGGGGGTGCTGCGCGCCTCGGCGAACCTGCCGTTACCGGAGCGTGTTTCGCACGATTCGCGCAGGTCGCACTTAATTTCGGCAAGCAGGTTGACGATCAGACGCATGCTGCTGGTGCGGCGATTGAGTTAAGTGGGGAGGAAGCGGAGGAGTTCAGTTTGGCAAGAGAATGCCGGTAGAAATGGAAAAGGCTGTGACTTTGGTTATGCTCTAGCCGCCGACTCCTGCGAGGGAGTCACCGGCGTGGACGCATGTACCGTCACAGCCCTTTGTGCGATCACCGCTTTCGCGGTTCCAAACCCCGGCTGACACCTCGCAGCGCAGTCGGTTTTTTCGGGTCTGGCGGTTTCGCCGGTCACCCGGCTCGAACCGATCACTCAGCTTACTTCGGAGCAGCTACGATTAGTTGCCGTCCTTTTCTGCCGTCGACTAAAGCTGTCACTTTGGTTATGCTCCAGCCGTCAGACTCCTGCGAGAGAGCCACCGACGTGGAAGCATGTACCGTCACAGCCCTGGCGCGACCATCGCTTTCGCGGTTCCGGACCCCGGCTGACACCTCGCAGTGCAGTCGGTTTTTTCGGGTCTGGCGGTTGTTCCGGTTGCCCGGATCGAACCGATCGCTCAGCTTACTTCAGAGCGGCTACGTTTAAGTTGCCGTCCTTTTCTGCCGTCAACGAGAGCAACTTTACCGTAGGATGAAAAAATGTCAACGCCCAAGGATTGTGCAACCGCCACTTTATTTTTGTGTGCGAATTTTTTCCGGCAAACGATAGAATTCAGTCGAGTTCCCGACCGGCGATTTCCATTATCCGAACTGGCGCACATGTTTTTCACAGAAACGAAGCATCCAACGCAGTACAATCCGTGAACCGATCGTCGTTCGCTTGACGAATCTGCCGTAGTGACGCATCTTGGTCTTTAGGAGCGGAATGTCCGATCTGGTAGCGTACGTCGACGGCGGATCGCACGGAAATCCCGGCCCCTCCGGCATTGGCGTAGTGATTGAGGATCCAAACGGCGAAACCACCCGCATCGCCAAGTGGATCGGAAATCAGGACAACAACGTTGCCGAGTACGTGGCCCTCCTCGAAGCGCTCCAGCACGCGGTTTCGGTCAAAGCCAGGACGCTGCACGTCTACTCCGATTCTGAGGTGGTCGTAAAGCAGATGACCGGAGAGTACAGCTGTCGCAGCCCGCGCCTGCATTCCCTGAACTGGACCTGCCGTAAACTTGCCCGCAGCGTCGATTTCTCCATCGCGCATGTTCCCCGCGAGCAAAATCGGGAAGCCAATGCCCTGGCCAATGATGCTGTGAAGTCGCGCCCAGCGGCGTAGAGCGGCGCTGGTAGTCACCAGAGTCAACGCCACTCCGAAACAGAGTCAACGCCAATCCCAAACAACGACCTTGTCATTACGAGCGTAGCGAGGGATCTGCTGTTTGATCGCAGCGGCAGGATGCTTCCCGGCCGCCGAAAAGCAGATCCCTCCTCCGGCTGAAGCCGTCATCGTGATGACAATCGCCGCAAGGCGACAGCGTTTCAGCGGGGTCAGCGGCGACATTCGCTCTGTGACTTCCATCACTGCGTTCCTGGTCACAAAAGGCCGAGCATGGAAGGTTACGCACGAGGAAGACGTTCCATGCCGACTCATCACCATCATCGAGCCGTTCCGCATCAAGAGCGTCGAGCGGATCCGCTGGACCACGCGCCAGGAGCGGGAAGCGCTTCTGCGCGCCGCGCACTACAACCTGTTTCTGCTGCCTGCCGACGATGTGCTCATCGATCTGCTGACCGACTCCGGTACAGGTGCCATGTCGACCGAGCAGTGGGCCGCGATCATGCGCGGCGACGAGAGCTACGCCGGCAGCCGCAGCTTCGATCACTTCCGCGACTCGATCCAGGATATCTTCGGCTACAGTACGTGATCCCGACGCACCAGGGCCGCGCCGCCGAGCGCATTCTGTTCAGCGTCGCCTGCAAGAAGGGCGACGTGATTCCCAACAACACGCACTTCGACACCACGCGCGCCAACATCGAGTTCGTCGGCGCCGAGGCTGTGGATCTGCCGATCGCCGAGGCGCGCCAGCCGGCGACGTGGCATCCGTTCAAGGGCAACATGGATGTGGCCGCGCTGGAGGAGTTGATCCTGCGCGTGGGCCGCGAGCATGTTCCCATGGTGATGCTGACTATCACCAACAACTCCGGCGGAGGCCAGCCCGTCTCAATGGAGAACGCGCGCGCGGTCAGCGCGGTCTGCCGCAAATATCGCATCCCGCTTTATTTTGACGCCTGCCGCTTCGCGGAGAATGCTTACTTCATCAAGCAGCGCGAACTGGGCTACGAATACAAGACGCCCAAGCAGATTGCGCAGGAAATGTTCGCGCTGGGCGACGGCTGCACCATGTCGGCGAAGAAAGACGGCATGGCCAACATCGGCGGCTTTCTCTGCACCAATGACGGCGTGCTGGCCGCGCAGGAAAAAGATCTGCTGATCCTGACCGAGGGCTATCCGACGTACGGCGGTCTCGCCGGCCGCGATCTCGAGGCCATTGCGGTTGGGGTGCAGGAATCGCTCGAGGAAGATTACCTGCGTTACCGCATCGCCTCGACGGCGTACCTGGGCGACCACATCTCCGAGCACGGCGTGCCGATCGTGCAGCCGCCGGGAGGACACGCGATTTATCTCGACGCGAAGGCGTTTCTGCCGCACATTCCGCTGGAGCAGTTTCCGGGGGTCGCGCTGGCAGCGGAGCTGTACCTGGAAGGCGGCATCCGCTCGGTCGAGATCGGCAGCCTGATGTTCGGCAAGGCGGCGAAGATGGAGTTGGTGCGGCTGGCGATTCCACGTCGCGTGTACACGCAGAGCCACATCGATTATGTGATCGAGGTGATCCTGGCGGTGTGGAAGCGCCGCGAGCAGATTCGTGGCATGAAGTTGACCTACCAGGCGCCGTTCCTGCGGCATTTCACGGCGCACCTGGAGCCGGTGGAAGCGGCGGTGGTGCAGTCGGCGGGATAAACGACGTTTTTGATGTAGCTCTTCACTGAAGCACTCACTTCCGAAAGGAAGCACCTTCACTGAGCCGCCTCATCCCAATGAATTGTCATTACCAGGAGGGCTTTAGCTCGACGAGGATCTGTCATTCCTCGCACGCGGTTATGCTGGTGGAGGTGGTCGGCTACTAACCAAACGAATCCCACAGTTTAGCGCCTTGCTGAGGATAGCGGTCCTCTGACTCCGGCGATCGCAGTCTGCATCAACGAACGACCGGTCCATCTCATTGCCCGCAGGCGGTAATTAGTGGCGTCTCCATGACTGGCGTCAGTGGCTGCAGGTGTTCGCTGAGTCAACTGCGTGTTCACTGTCGGCAAGTCCTGCTTCATCAAATCCGACCATTGCTGCGCTACCTTCGTCAGGTCCTGACAGTAGTCGTGATAGGCAACTCGCATCGCCGCGGTGGGCGCCTGATCGGCCTGGCCGGCGGTTTCCGACAACCCCGACAGCTCACCGTTCAGCAGCGTGAAGGTCGGTTTCGGTTTGCCGAATCCACCGAAGCCGCGCTGTTGTTCGCCTTGCAGCTTCTGTGCCTTCGCCTGAAAGTCGTTCACCGCGTCCAAGGCGGGTTTGGCCGGAGTCGTTCTTCTGCAGCGCTGTCTGACGATCGTCCAACTTCGCGTAAGAAGTTTCGCCGCCTGCTCGATGCGAAGTCGTAGCGTCTGCGAGATCAGCTTGTCGATCTGCTGCTCGAAGTCGAGTTGCTGCTGCAGTTCGGCCTGCGTGATCTTCACGCGCGGATCCATCGCAACCGTCAGCGGCTGCTTGTAGGTTTTGCCGTCGACGGTGAGTCGCACCTCGTACGTGCCCGGCACAACCAACGGACCTTGCGGCTCGGCATGCGTGCGCTCGTACAGGGCCGAGATCGGATATGTGTGCTGCAGCGCGTCCGGCGCGGGATAGCGCAGGTCCCACACGTAGCGATTCATGCCGGCATTCTTCGGCAGCGGCGTCGGATGGTAGAGCCAGTAACTCGGGACCGGCGGCGGCTCTTCCGTAGCGCACTGCTTCCGGCTTGCTCGAGAGCTGGCGGACGAGCTGTCCCTTCGTGATCGTAGATGGCGATGCTTACTTCACCCTGCGCCGGCGTTTTGAAGTAGTAGTCGAGAATCGCGCCGGTTGGTGGATTGTCGCCCGCGGGCAGCTCCGGCGGCAGTGGCGTGTCCTGGTTCATGTCGTTGCGCACGCGGATGGCTGTTGCTGGCGGAAAAAGCAGGGGGCTTGGAAGCGTGCTGTATGTGTTGGATGTGTAGACAAGCTTACTTATCAGCCGTAGCGGTGAAAGATCGTCGAGGATCCAGAAGGCGCGGCCATAGGTTGCAGCGACCAGATCGTCGTCGTGCACCACCATGTCGCGCACCGAAACAGTCGGCATGTTCTGCTGTAGTGAGCTCCAACTGAAGCCGTTGTCGAACGAGACGTAGGGCCCGTTCTCGGTGCCGGCGTAGAGCAGCCCTTGGCACTTGGGATCTTCGCGCACAACTTTCACGAAGCTGAAGTCAGGAATACCGGCGACTACTTCCTGCCAGCTCTTGCCGTAGTCGCTGGTGCGGAAGATGTGCGGCTTGAAGTCGTTGCCCTGGTGATTGTCGGCGGAGACGTATGCCGTACCGGCATCGAAGTGCGAGGCTTCGACCATCGTGACTTCGGTGATACTTCAGCAGTCCGGGAGGCGAGACATTCTGCCAGGTCGCGCCATCGTCGGTGGTGACCTGCACCAGGCCGTTGTTGGTGCCCACCCAGATCACGCCGGCCTTCACGGTCGACGGGGCGATCGTGGTGATGGCGCGGCGATCGGGAAGCCGCATCGTCTCCTGCTCTTCCTGCGACTTCGGCTTCTTGTTCTCGGCTTCTTTCGCTTTGGTGTCGTCGCTCTTGGCGGCTTCCGGCTTGCCTCTCCGCTCGCTCGGCCTTCGGCGTCTGCGGGCTCGCCCGGGCGTTTCGGTCAGGTCCGGACTGATCGCCTTCCAGGTCGCGCCTTCGTCGCTGCGTCTCCATCACGAACTGCGTTCCTTCATACAGCACGTGCGGATCCTGCGGCGAGAAGGCCAGCGGCGGATTGGTTGCGGTGCGGTAGTCGCCGTCGCGGCTGACGTTGGGCGAGATCACCTTGACCTGCCGGTTGGTGCGATCGACGCGCCACAGTCCGCGCGCCTCGCCGCCGGCATAAACGATGTTGGGATCGAGCGGGCTGGGAACGATGTAGCCGAACTCGTAAGCGCCGATTGGGTCCCAGTCGAGGAAGGTGATCGCGCCGTAGTCGCCGCGGCTGAGCGTGGCCACCGAGCCGCTGTCCTGCTGCGTGCCGTAGACCCAGTAGGGAAAGCGATTGTCGGTGGAGACGTGATAAATCTGGCCGGTCGGCTGGTTGTACCACGAGGTCCAGGACTTGCCGCCATCCATGCTGATGGTCGCGCCCTGGTCGCTGCCCATGATCATGTAGTCGGAGTTGGTCGGATCGATCCACAGCGCGTGATTGTCGTCGCCACCGGGCGCGCCTTTGTACGAATCGAAGGTCACGCCGCCGTCGGTCGAGCGATAGAGCGAGGTCTGCGCGACGAAGACGATGTCCGGGTTGTGCGGATCGAGGAAGACTCGGCTGAAGTAGCCGTTGCCCTGGATGCGCTCGTCCTGCGTGATGCGCTTCCACGTCGTGCCACCGTCGTCGGAGCGATACAATCCGCCCTCTTTGCGTTCGGAAATGATCGCGTAGACGCGCTGGCCGCCTGGAGCAACGACGACGCCGATGCGGCCCAGGTGAGCTTTCGCTAGCTGCGGAATCGTGACTGGCGTCCAGGTCTCGCCACCGTCGGTCGTTTTATAGATGCCAGCGCCGCCCGTGCCGAGCAGGCCAGCGAACGGTGTGTCGGGCTTCACCAGGTGATACCAGAGCGCGGCAAAGCCGATCTGCGGATTATCGGGTGCGAACGCAACGTCGATGGCGCCGGTGCTGTCGTCCTTGTAGAGCACCTTGCGCCAGGTCTTGCCGCCGTCGGCGGTCTTGAAGATGCCGCGCTCTTCGTTGGTGGAGAACGTGTGACCGAGTGCCGCGGCGAAGACGATATCGGCGTTTTTCGGATCGACCCAGATCGCGCCGATGTGTCGTGAGTCTTCCAGTCCGATGTGCTGCCAGGTTTCGCCGGCATCGGTGGACTTCCACATGCCGTTGCCCTGGTTCACCGAGGCGCCGACGTTGCTGACGTCGCCAGTCCCGATGTAGACGACGCTCGGGTTCGAGGGAGCAACGGCGATTGCGCCAATGGAGGCGACGTTCGCGCTTGTCGAAGATCGGCTTCCACACCATGCCGCCGTCAGCTCGTCTTCCAAGCGCCGCCGCCGGCAGTTCCCATGTAGTAGATCGCGGGTTGGCCGGGGACGCCGGTCACGCCGGTCACACGTCCGGCGCGAAAAGGACCGATCTGTCGCCACTGCATTCCGGAGTAGAGCGAAGGGCGAATATTGCTGGGCGACGATTGCGGGAGCAGCGAGAAGGAAAGTGGATAAGACGAGAGTGCGGCGAACGATGCGAGATAGCGAAATGCCGCTATGGGCAAGCGTCATGCGTGTGTAACCCCCAAATGGAAAAGGTTACACCAGCGAGCTGTCGGTCATCAGTCGACCGCGTCAGTGTGTTCAAAAACCGCTCTTTGGGGACGCAGTTAGAGCGAGCTTCCAGGTCCCCGACCATTCTTTCGCGGCGGAGAAACAGCAGGTCTCTCCACTCGGACTCAAGTCCTCGGTCGGGATGACAAATCGTTGTGGGGAGTGAGAAAAGCAAACTCGGTCGACATCCGATGCCGGACAACTGACAACCGACAACTGCCTTCTACCTAGAACTTCACCGGTCCAAACGCCAAGCCGCCGATTACAGCTCCGGCCAGCACCAGCCATGCGGGATTCAGCCGGGTCAACAGCAGGATCATCAGGACGGCAACAGCGATCATTGCCGTCATCCATCCAGTGACGGCGCCGCGAGCCAGACTGAGGCATCCAGCGAGCAGCAGACCAATCGCTACCGGCGACAGACCGCGTTCAATGGATGTTCTCCACGGCCACTTCTCCAGCCGCTTCCACAGGCGTCCTATCAGCAAAGCCAGCTACAGCAGTAGGTCCGAAGAACGAAATCAATGTCACCAACGCGCCGGGAACTCCGGCGGCCCACTGTCCGATGACGACGATCATCATCATGTTCGGTCCGGGCGCGACCTGTCCCATGCTGTACAGATGAATCAGTTGCTCGAAATTGAGCCACCGATGAACATCGACTGTGAGGTGCTTCATCTCCGGGAACGCGGCGAGGCCGCCGCCTACCGTCAGGATGGAGAGATAGGAGAAGACGCGAATGAGCGCAGCGCAGTTGAGTCATCAGGCCGCCTCTTTCGTCTTGCGAGGGCGGTACCACAGGATCGCGATGATTCCTACGACCACCAGCACGCGCGGTACCGACTGGTGCAGGCGGTCGACGCCATACACGGTCAAAGCCACGAACACCAGATCGTAGACATGTGCCAGCGACTTCTTGCCGAGCTTGATCGTGGTCGCCAGGATGAGTCCGATAGCTGCCGCCGCTACTCCTCGCAACGCCGCAGTGACCAGAGGATTGTCGCCGCTCTGGTGGTAGGCGATGCCGATACCGAACATCAGCACTCCGCCAGGCAGGCAGATGCCGATCAGCGCAATCAATGCGCCCGAGATATCCGCGAAGGGTGTCGCCGACCAACACAGCCATGTTGGTCGCATTCAATCCCGGCAGGCTTTGGCTGATTGCCAGGTATTCGACAAACTCCTGATCCGACACCCAGCCGCGCTTCTCGACCAGTCCGTCGCGAAGATACGCCACCACGCCGCCGCCGAAACTGGTAGCGCCAATGAAAAGGAACTCCAGAAAGATGGATAGGATGGAGACATCCTGGACGGATGCTGCAGGGATGGGCGTTGTCGCAGCGGGCTTGATGACCAGGTCACTCATGACTTTGGGGAGCGTTGCCTTTCAGGCGATAGACCATTCCTGTCTTGGTGGTGCCTAGCGAAATCCAGTCCTGTACCTCGCGTTGCAGGCTGATGAAAAACTGCTCGGAGAGGCGTTTAGGCTTATCGTGAACCTCATCGCCGCGCGTGAACTTCAGTTGATAGGCAAACTCTCCGACCAGGGGCGTATGGTCACCGCGGCTACGCCAGAGTGCGACGTTACAGTGCCCCTGAATCCCTTTCCCGAAGTTGAGATCGCCCAACTCCAGCAGAACTTCTTCCACGATGGACTCGTTGACCAGCTTCACTTCTTCGTCTTTCGACTTCTTGAGCACGGCAAGAGCCGGAAAGACATGCGCGAGCGCCCACATGCCGAATCGATCGCCTTCATGCATCTGACTTAGTCCGAACTGACAGTTATGCGAGTACAGGATGCGAAAGCCGCCGATGGTTTCTTTCAACGGCAGAGCTTCAGCTTTGAACTTGATCTGATATTTGCCCGCAATGTTCGGTCGAACATCGACATTGGCTGCGGTCATCTCATCGGGATGGCGGAATTTGAAGACGATCTCCGGATCGCCCACTGGAAAACCGTCCATATAAGTAATACGCCGGCGCAGGATGAAAGCGTTGTTGTACAGGCGGAAATCGGGCGTATCCATGAAGACGATTTCGCGAATATCAGGACGGCGGCCGATCTTGGGATCAGTAATGAATTCGATCTTCAGCTCCTTGGCACAATGCTGCACCATCTTGCCGAACTCGCGGAAGCTCTCCACCGAGACGAAGCGCTCAGGTTTCAGAATGATCTTGGCTTCCATGTACTGCACTGCGTCTAGAGGGTGGCCATCGCTATAGGTACCCGCGGGCTTGACTTCTTCACAGATCCAGTTGTCCTCGACGGCAGCCTGGCCAGTGCCGGCGAGTTTTGAAGAGCTCTCGTGCTTTTGTTTCTGATCTTTCTCCTTGTCTTTCTTGTCGTCCTTGGACACCGCCTGAGCCTCCCTTGGCTTTGCCGTCTGCCGGTTCTGGAACGATTATTCACGTAAGAGCGCGGTTGCGATACTGGAAAAACTGATAGAGAAGCGAAGGGTGTTCGAGTAGAGAACGGCACTCCGATGAGAGTGAGGGAACGTATCCAGGAACGGAACCAGAGTCAGCTCTCTTGCGGAGCGCGATGGAGCTTCAAACGAGCGGCGCGCCGGAGTCCGCCTGCTCGTGCGCGTGATAGCTGGAGCGCACCAGCGGACCTGACTCGACGTGGCGGAATCCCATCTTTAGCGACTCTTCTTTCAGGAAGCGAAATTCCTCGGGGGGATAGAGTCGCGCCACCGGCAAATGATCTTTCGATGGCCGCAAATACTGTCCAATGGTGAGGATGTCGACTTTGCGTGCCGCCAGGTCGCGGAACACTTCCAGCAACTCGTCGGTGCTTTCGCCGAGGCCGACCATTACTCCGGTCTTCGTCGGGATGGCAGGATTGATTTCCTTGGCGCGTTCCAGCAGGCGGAGAGTGCGTTCATAACGTGCGCCGGAGCGGGCAACGCGGTAAAGCCGCGGAACCGTCTCTGTGTTGTGGTTCAGAATGTCCGGCCGGGCGTCCATCACAATGTTGAGCGGCTCTTCCCATCCCTGGAAGTCGGGAATCAGCACTTCGACGCGGCAGTCCGGAACCCGGCGGCGAATCTCGCGGATGGTTTCGGCAAAGACCTTCGCTCCACCTACGTTATCGTCATCGCGGTTGACGCTGGTTACGACCGCAAACTTCAAGGCCAGGGTTTCAACCGCCTCAGCAACGCGGCGTGGCTCGTCGAAATCGATCGGCTGCGGACGCCCCTTTGGTACCGCACAGAATCCGCAACGCCGGGTGCATAGGTTGCCCAGCAACATGAAGGTCGCGGTGCGATGGTTCCAGCACTCGCCGATGTTGGGGCAGTGTGCCGACTCGCAGACGGTGTGTAAATCCAGCTCGCGGGCAAGCGTTTTCAGGTTGTGATAGTTCTCGCCGACAGGCGCGCGCGCCTTCAGCCACTCCGGCTTCCGAACCGGCTGGCGCGGCCCAATTTCGATCTGGATGAGCTCAGGAGCGGTGGCCATACGTCACAGTTATTGTATCGAAAATCGTGCTTCGCTGTTGGCTCTTCGCTGTTCGCTTCTCGCCAGAGGATTGCACTTGGACAGCTCCTGCCTTGGATCTCGCAAGTCGTATATCCGTTATAAATTCGAAAGAATAAGGTTGCTTGTTCTAGCGAATAGCGAATGGCGAGCAGCGCGTTTCACAGCGTATGCAGATACGCCATCAGATCGTCGAATTGCTGTTGGGTAAGCTTGTTCTGGAAGGCGGGCATCTTGTCGCGGCCAAGCATGATGATGTCGGTGACGCGGTCGTCATTAGCGGGCATTCCGTTCTTCATGAACGGCTTCTTGAACAATCCCTGCAGGCTGGGTCCCTTCAGGCTTCGGCCAATATACGAGAAGTGGCATTCGGCGCAGCGTGTCTCGTAGACTCGCCGTCCGGCCGCCTGCTGCGCATTCAAGCCCAATTCGGCGTCGGTCTTGTTGGGCTCGGAATCGCAAGCGGCGAGAATGAATGTCGCGATGAGGCTGGCGAGGATCAACAGCACGAAGCAGGCGCGCTTAAGCTTCAACGTTCCTTCCAGAGTTGGCGAATTTTGCCGACGCGGAAGCAGTTTCACCGCCTCCGTCGGAGTTAGAATACACCTCGCATGTCGGTCCGCCTCAAACGCGTTTATCTCAAGCCGGAGCCTGAGGACGGCGCTCGCGTGCTGGTCGATCGCCTGTGGCCGCGCGGTCTCACCAAGCAGGCCGCCGCCCTGGACGCGTGGTTGAAGGACCTGGCGCCTTCGAACGAGTTGCGCAAATGGTTCCACGAGCATCCCCAGCAGAAAAGCAAATTCCGCCAGCTGTATCTGCACGAGCTCAACTCGGAAGCGGCCGCCGCGGCGCTGCAACAGCTGTACGAAATTCGCAATCAGAACGCGGAGCTGACTTTGCTCTTCGCCTCGAAGAACGAGGACTACAACAACGCGTCGGTCTTAAGAGAGCTGGTCGATGGCGAGCGCAAGCCTCCAACCGGAACGGGACCGATTCGCTCGGCAACCTCGCGGCGTGCCCGCGCGGGGGTACGGCGGCCATAGCGTCATAAATGTGCTGTGATCAGAACGAGGGAAATGGAGCCCACGTGTTCAGCCGTTTTCCTGGCGACGTAGCCGACGCGTTTCCGCCAGCAGCGCCATACTATGCATCAGGTTCTGCATGGTGACAATGCCGACCAGTCGCTGCTGATCGACCACCGGAATCATGTTGAGTCCGCGGCTGCCGAGTTTGCGGAAGGCCGAGGCCAGCGAATCAGAGCGCTGCGCGATATCGAAGGCGCGCACCATGGCCGCCTGCACGTAGCCGTTGCCGCCGTTGCGTAATGCATCCACGATGCGCTGCTTGCTGATCACTCCAACCATATCGATGCCGCGGACTACAGGGAAGTCATCCTGAAGCGTGTGGACGGCCTTGTGCAGTGCATCCTCGAGCGTGTCGGCGGGCGACAGCGTGGAGAAGCCCGTCAGCATGACATCTTCCATGCGTACGCTCTCCAGCACCGACTGAAACACGACGGAGCGGTCTTCCAACTGCGCGCCGAAAAATAGGCAGACGCCGATTAACGCCAGCCATCCATTCGAGGTACTGGCGCTGAGGAGAATCAGCAGTGTCGCAAAGCCCTGCCCGATGGTGACCGCGATACGCGTGGCGCGAACATATTCCATGCGTTCGGCGAGGAAAGCGCGGAGCACGCGGCCGCCGTCCATGGGATAGGCCGGCAACAGGTTGAAGGCGCCCAGAAAGATGTTGCTCCAGAACAGCGCGCGCGGCAGGTTGCGGGCATCGACGAAAGGCCGCGACCATAGCCAATGGCGGGCGTGCGGAAAGGCCGCAAGGATGACCGCGCCCGCGATGGCCGCGATAACCAGGTTGACCAGCGGGCCGGCAACAGCGATACGCATGTCGCGCGCCGGTTCGGAGTTGTGCGGACCCATGTCTTCCATCAGCGTGACGCCGCCGATGGGCAGCAGGATGATGGAACGCACCGCAACGCCGCTGCGCTGAGCCACCAGGGCGTGTCCGAGTTCATGCAGCACGACGCAGAGAAAGATCATGCCCACCAGCGCGACTCCGCGAACCGCGCCGTTAGTCCCCATCGTTGCCGATTGTGTGACCCAGACGAACAGCAGCAGTGCGATGAAGGTGATGTGGATACGAAGATCCACTCCAAACAAACGCCCCGCCGGTAATGACCAACTCCTCATGTCTTGATGCCCACGCACGATTTTATACGCTGGAGGCGATTAGCACCTGCGGCGTGTATTCTCCGGCAACATTATGCCGGCGCTGCTCTGTTGAACGTGCGATGTGGCAGACTGTCGTGATGCGCGTCATCGCCGGCCAATTTCGCAGCCGTCCTCTGCAATCGCTACCGGGTCTCGACCTGCGTCCTACGAGTGATCGTCTGCGGGAGACACTGTTCGACGTGCTCGGCGCCACCCGCGATCTCTCTGAAACGGTCTGGCTGGACTTGTACGCCGGCACTGGAGCCGTGGGCATCGAAGCGTTGAGCCGGGGAGCGCGCCAGGTATATTTCGTCGAGCTGGCTAAGAAGCATGCCCGACTGCTGCGCGAAAATCTTGCGTCGCTGGGGATTGTTGCCGGGTTTGAGTTACACGAACGAGAGGTGGCGAAGGCGTTGCCGCTGCTGGACAGCACCGGCGTCGTCTGCGACTTCTGCTTTCTGGATCCGCCGTATCTCAGGCGAGGATTTTACGAGCAGACACTGGGATATTTAGCGCAATCGCGATTGCTGCAGCCCACGACAATTGTCATTGCCGAGCATGAAAAGAAATTTGACCTGGCAGAACGCTTCGGCACGCTGGTGCGCTATCGACGCCTGGATCAAGGAGACGCGTCGCTCAGCTTCTTCAAATTAGGGTAGGATCTCTGCCGGCAAATTCTTACTGATGAGGACTTCTATGCCCAGTGTTCTCGTGCACAAAAAATGGAAGTACGATCTGCATCCCAGCGTTCGGATGGTGCAGTCCGTTATTGCGGGCATGAAGGAGAAGACTGGCCGCTCACTGGAAGAATGGGTCCGGCTGGTGAGCAAGCAAGGTCCGGCCAGTGAGAAAGAACGCCTCGCCTGGCTGAAGACCGAGCATAAACTTGGCACGAACTATGCCTCTTGGATTGCGGCGCGTACGGTGGGAAAGAGCGAGGCCACCGAGGATGCCAGTGAATATCTCCAGCACGCGCAGGATTACGTCGACAAAATGTATGCCGGCCCGAAAGAGCACCTACGGCCGATCTACGACGAAATCCTGACCTTCGCGAAGACCCTCGGACCGGACATCGGTATCTCTCCCTGCCAGACCATCGTTCCCATTTACCGCAATCACGTGATCGCCCAGGTAAAACCGACGACTCGCACCAGAATCGACCTGGGCTTAGCGCTGAAGGATACGAAGACTCCGAGGCGCCTGATCGATACAGGTGGTTTCGAGAAGAAGGACCGCATCACCCATCGCATTGAGATCAGCAATGTAGAGCATTTCGACGCTGAGGCGAAGCGCTGGATGAAGGTCGCCTACGAAATGGACGTGTAAAAATGTTGCGAGAGCAGCGCGGAAATCCTCATTACTTGCTACACGGCGCATGTAGCGAATGATCCTTGAGAATTTTGTCTACTTGTTCCCATCCGTCCAAGAACCCGTAGTTGTAACGCGCAGGAAGCGCGAACACGTACTTTCTGTTGCGTCCGAGTTCGTTTGGTGGAAAAGGCGCCGCGCTGACGTGAACTTTGCCAAGAGATTTCCACTGCTTCAACGTGAAGACCATGATGGGAATATCCTGACAAGAGCTGGCCTCTTTACATCTGGGATTTCGGATACTTACCAGCGGGCCCTGTGTGGTAACGCAGTCTCCTTTGGAGCACGGCACGAAACCATCCCAGTGGTCCTGGACAATGGAAAACCCTCTCCAATCATCGGGTAGCGAAAAACAGAAGCCATATGGTGATTGATACTCGACGGGCCATGCTTTTCGGCCTCCGTCTGTAGTTCCTTGAGCAGCTACTGTTGTGGTGATGCTCACGTATCCGACGAACAGTGCCAACACCCAAGCACGCATGTGGACTCCGTACCCGTAATGATCGAGGAGGTGCCAGAGGTTTACCGTTGTAATCAGGCCTTATCACAACTAGTGCGCCAGACCCCCGTCATTCGTTGATCCGCGCTTGCAAAGTTACTCGGCGTGCCGCCGCGGGACGCGCTTCGAGAGGTTGCAGAGCGTTTCGTACACCACGGTGTCCGAACTCCGCGCCAGGTCCCATGCGCTGATGTGCTCGTTGCCGCTGCGGCCGATCAGCACTGCTTCATCGCCAATCGAGACGCCGGGAACTCGAGTCACATCCAGCAAAGTGAGATCCATCGAGATGCGCCCTACCATGGGCACACGCTGCCCGCGGATCAGGACCTCACCGCGCCCAACCGCCGGATCGTCGTCGAGCGATGGCACGGGATCTCCGGCGTGAATCGAAACCTTGCGCGACAGACCGTCGCCGTATCCCACCGAGACCGCCGCAATCCGCGCCGGCGCCGGAGTGACGTAGGCGCCGTTATAGCCGAGCGCCTGCCCGGCAGGAACGTTCCGCAATCCCAGGATGTGGGTCTTCCAGGAGAGCACCGGCTTCAGCGGTAGTGTCGGTGCATCGTTCACCACGAAGCCGTCGCGATAGACAGGCTGCTCGTAGCCGTACAGCGCAAGACCGGGACGTACAAAGTTGTGCCACGTATTCGGCCGCGCCGAGACCGCACCGCTATTCGCCAAGTGGCGGAGCCGGGGGTGTAGTCCGCATTCGGCGAGAGTGCGAAGTGCTTCGTCGTATCGCTGAATCTGTGAGGAGGTGTCATCGTCGTCCAGCACCTCTGAAGAGGCCAGATGACTGAAGACGCCTTCCAGATCGATCTGCGGCAGCTTCTTTACATTTTCTGCAAACGCCTTCAACTCCGCCAACGGAAGTCCCAGGCGCGCCATGCCGGTGTCGATCTTCAAATGGATCGGCACAGGTTCCAGAAGTCCTAAACGAGTAGCCGCGCGCGCCAGCGCCTCCGCCTGCTCCAGCCTGAACACAGCCGGCGTGAGGGAATTGCGGAGCGCCTCCTCTTCTTCGCCGGAATACAGGCCGCACATGACCAGGATTCGCGCCGTGATACCCGACTCGCGCAGCACGATGCCTTCGTCAGTCGAGGTGACGCCAAACCAGGTAGCCCCGGCCTGCTGCAGTGCGGGAGCACACTCCTCGACGCCATGCCCGTAGGCGTTGCACTTCACTACGGCACAAATTGTGACGCCGAGACCAACGTGCTCCTGTACGACGCGAAAGTTGTGACGCAGAGCGGAGAGCGATACCTCCGCCCAATTCGGCCGGGTCTCAATGCGTGACGAGGTGAGAGTAGTAGCCAACAGTTCGATGATACAGCCGCTGCGCAGGACTGACGAGCGCGTGCTCCCGTAACTAAAACGATGCGGATTCGAAGTTGCGGGCCTGAGTAGCGCGCCAGAGATGCTCGATTCTGTTATCAGCCTTCAAACACGGCGAGCCCGGCGAACATCGTAGTAGGTGTCAGTACGCAACTTCCCATTGGGAGGCTTCATGGCTGAACTTTTGCCCACGGACCCGAATGATCCGAACGCGTCTCACCCGGACGCGACCTCGCTCGACGAATATTTTCTCTCGGGGCAACACCCGCTGGATCCGTTGCGGGAGACTTCTATGCCCACGCCGGAAAGGTGCAGCAACGCACAGTTGAATCGATCAGCGGAAGCCCTCGGCAGAGGTATGGGGAACGCGGTCGCCGGGGTCAAAAGCCTTCCGCGGCAGTTTGATCGCCTTCGTTCGCGAATTCACCTGGTCAACCCGACCGCGACTTCCGATGACTTGGTCAGCTCCGCCAGCGACGTGGTTGGCGACTGGCGGGATGCAATGGAAAGTGGCGTCTCCGAAGCGGCGGAAAGCGCGAAAAGATATCGCTCAGTCCTGGCGGAGCTTGCGGACCGGAAAATGCAGGAACTTAGACACCGTGTTGAGCGAAGGTATTTCGCGTTACGCAGAGAGCTGCACCATCGAGGGGACAAGCTGCGCCGGGAATCATCGGAACAGCCGCTGCAATTCATAGCATCCTGCTCTGCTGCTGGGTTTGTAGCGGGAATCGTGCTGCGAGTCTGGAGATCCAATCATGAATAACGGATACACAAAGAGCCCGATTGAAGTATTGACTGATTTGAAAATGGAAGTGCTCGACTTTGTGAGCACCCGGGTGGCGATGCTGCATTCGGAGATGCAGGAGAATATCCGCGCTTTGAAGATCGCGATGCCGGCGCTGATCGTGGGTCTGATGCTGCTGGGGACGGGGTGGCTTCTGCTCACGGGCTTTCTGGTGGTGATGATTGCAATGGCGTTCGCACCGCACCCCTGGGCCTATTCTCTGTCTTTCATCATCGTCGCTGCAGGTTACCTGATTTTCGGGGGAATTGCAGCGGCGGCCGCCTGGAAGCGGATAGCGGGAAAAGGCCTGACGCCATGGCGCACCATCCGCGTCCTACAGCAGGATAAAGTGTGGATCGAAGCGGAAGCAAAGGCACAGCTATGAACACCGAAATTTACAGTCATTTCCCTCCCGAAGTCCTGGAAAAACGAGCGGAGGAACAGCGCACCCGCATCAGCGAGTCGGTAAGCGAATTGAAGGTGTCGGTTCGAGAAATTGTCAGGAAACGGTTAAACATTAATAACTTAGCCCGTCCTCAGGTAGCGAAGATTTCCAGCGTCATGGCTGTTTTCGGAGTGGTTGCCGGTTACGCGGTGGCTGGGATGTTCACCAGGCATTAAATCATTGAAATACCGGCGGCTGCCCGGACCGCGGGAGAACCTTAGTCCTAAACGGCTATTACGATAGCACCTGCCCCGAAAGAGCTATTCCTTAGTCAACGTCCGTGGTATAAAACCGAGGATAGTACTTAGTCCCTTTAGCAGGGATGTCAGCGGAGCCTTGGGTTCTTTCGCACTTATTGAGAGAAGTTCACCGCTACAGGAAGGATGGCTCCAAGACGACAACCATGATCAACGTCATCATCGCTGACCACCAGGCGATTTTCCGCGCGGGCATAGCAAAAGTGCTGGCCGTTGAAGAAGACGTTCGAATCGTAGGACAACCGCAATCACCTGAGCAGTTGTTAAACGCTTTAGACAAGCTCAGACCGCGAGTTCTAATTCTTGCCTCAAGTTTTCTGTCGTTTCTGCAGGACATCCAGGAAATTGCCGGTCGGCACACGATTACCGTGCTGATGCTATGCGACAACACGGAAACCGCCTCCGACTTCATGCGAATGGGAGTGCAGGGTGTTATCTATCGCTCCGCCAGCGGCAACATGGTAGTGGAGGCAGTGCGCCGGCTGGCGCAAGGTCAATCCTTCCTGCAGGGCCCGAATTCAGCGGAGGTGGAAGTCAGCGAGGACCATGTAGGGGCGCGGGTGCGCAAGCGGCTGTCAGACCGCGAATTGCGAATCATCGCTGCTATCGTCCAAGGCTACAAGAATCGCGAAATCGCAATGCAACTCTTCACCACGGAACAGGTTATAAAGAACGCCTTGCGGAACATCTTCGACAAGATTGGAGTGTCGGATCGCCTGGAATTGGCACTCTTCGTCGTTCACCACCGCATGCTGGCCCAGGCCACGGCTTCGCTGGCGGTGACTCCCGGGCGTAGCCGCGCGACTGCTGCTGCCGCAACCGGGAAGCAGGATCTGAACTCAAGGTCTATGTCCCAGACCATCAACTAGCCTCAGGCGGCATTCGGAGTTTTCTCTGTGGTTCCCTCTGCCGCAGGCAATGAGACGGAAAACGTCGTCCCCTCCATGGGAATACTCTCGAATCGAATTTCCCCACCTTGCGCTTGTATGGCCCGCTTAGCTCCCGCCAAGCCCAGCCCTGTACCTTTAGCCTTGGTGGTGAAGTAGGAAGAAAAAATCTTCTTTTGCGCTTCCAGAGGAATGCCGATGCCCGTATCACTGACATTCACGACGATGCGACGATTTGCACGCGAGCAGCGAACGGTGAGAGCTCCCCCCGTAGGCATAGCTTCAAGGGCGTTTAGAACCAGGTTGGTGAACGCACGTCGCAACTCATCGACGCTGCCTCTTACTTGCCCACAATCCTGCGTCTCACGAACGACAGTAACTCCGACGTGGGTTCTTAACGCAGGATGTGTCAACTCCAGGACCTCATCCAGCAATGTGCGCACATTAATCAGCGTCGGCTTCCGCCGGGTCCCAATCAGATATTCCCTGGTGTTGCGGATGATCAGCGCACCGTTGTTGACAGCGTTCGCGATGATACCCAGGATAGTTCGATCGTGCTCGGAGCGATCCTGGTCGATCTCCAGTACGGCCATTGCTTCGGTGATGGTATTCAAGACGTTACTTAAATCGTGGACCAATCCCGCGGTCATCTGGCCAACAGCCACTTGGCGCTCGTTGTTATCCGAATGCTTCTGCAAGGTAGCGAGTTCGGTGATGTCGCGCAATGCCAGTAACACGCCGCTCACTTGACCGGCGTGGTCGCGCACTGGGCTAGCCGACATAATCACTTGCATCGCATCCCCGTTTAGACAGTGGAAGACCATCTGTCCGAACCGCACAGGTCCCGTATGCAACGCACGGCGGAGAAGCAAGTCAAGATCGTCATCACCCTCCAATCGTCCCTGCAGTAACGAAGCAGCCGAATGACCAAGCAGTTGTGCGCGCGGCTGGCCAATCAGCTTTTCTGCGGATAGGTTGATGTTTGCGATTCGCCCTGCGTCATCGATTAGTAATATGGCTTCGGGAAGGGCCTCAAGAACGGAAGCGATATTGACGTGTGGTTGTGGAGCGGCAGTCCGTTTTTTCTTACCTCCGTCGATAACGTTCAACAACGTGGCCCCCAATAGACCCAGATCCCACGAGAGTCGCTGTCAACCATTGCATGCAAGCCCATGGCTGCATCTCAGCTTTTCTGAGATTTCAGCGCGGTCACGGCTCGCAGCACCCACCTGGATCGTCATTTTATTTTCTTTCTTTTCGTTCTCATGTCGTTAGATGGCGCATGGGAACATCAGGGATGTGGAGTCTCTAAATTAAAGAAGGTGCAGGATCCTGCAATTTAGCGTTCGAGGCTCGGCTGGATGATGGTCGGATAGTTAAAGGTTTAAGGCTCTTATTGCACGATATTTGCGGCTGTGGAAGGCAAACTCAGTGCGCGGGATGCTCGCTCGTCTTTAAGAGTTCATTGACGATGGTTACCAACTCTTCGGGATTGACCGGCTTTTCAAGATAAAGATCGGCAAGGGGTTCAGCCGCCTGAAAGGCTTCGGCCACGTATCCGGAGACGACTACTACCGGCATCGTTGAGTGAGTTTTGGCGGCCTGAACAATTGAGCGACCGTTCGCGTCGCCCAAACGCCAGTCGGTTACTACCGCGTCATAGGTATTTTGCCGGAGCTTCTCGATGGCGTCGTGGGCAGAGGTGGAGGGAGTCGCCTGGTGGCCGGCTGCCTCCAGAATGGCACACTTCAGCGTGACAATGTTCGGTTCGTCGTCAACACAGAGGATCTTCGCCATAGGTCTGTCCTGGATGGTATGAGCTGGGTACCCGGTGTCAAAGCCTAAGGTGCTGCGGCACCGCCACATTCAACTTGCCCGTTATTGTTTAGCACAGTGTCGTGAAAGTCAAATTCTTCTGTGTTGACATGGCGGACGCGTGCTCGACTATTGCTGCGGCTGCTCTGGCTGCGGCAGTGTGGAAGCCGGACTTTCCGGCGCAGCGTTTGGCTGGGGCGCCATCTTCGGTTCTGAGTCCGGTCCCCCCGGTCCCAAAGGCTGCAGCTTCGGAGTAGTCAGATCGTTGTTATTTGCCGGAACCACTCCCGGGACATTTGGCGTCTGCTTAACCTTGGCCGCTTGTGCATCGGTCAAATCGATACCTAGTCGGTCCAGGGTATCGGCAGTGGAAAGATCGAGCTGGACCTTCGACTTCTCATAATTTGTCGCGGCTGCAAGCACGTTGGATTGTGCCTGCGAAAGGTTGCTTGAGGCCTGCAGTACCAGGGTTCCAGTGGAAGCGCCCATGCGCAGTTTCTTCTGCTCCGCATCCAGGGCCTGGGCCGCATAATCCCGTGCAGCAATCGCCGCCTGTAATGCCACCCAATTCTGTTGCAGAGCGAACTGGGCTTGCCGCACCTGCAGCATGATGGTGTTTTCCGTCTGCAGCAGACTCATTTGTGCCTGCCGGTATTCCAGGTCGGAGCGCACCTGGTCAGCCTGTACCTGACGGTTGCGCAGCGGGATGTTGAGGTTAAAACCGATCCCTTTGTCAGGCGCGGAGCTGTTGAACAGATTGCCGAAAGCCCCGGAATAGGTCGTCGGAAATCCCGGCGAAGCGCACTGCGTGGGATCTGTACACAACGGATTAGCCGGCCCCGCCAGCGCTGATGCGCCGTAGAACGCATACAGGTCAAGTGCGGGTCGTAGTTGGTTCTTGAGCGACTTCCGCGTGACCTCGCTGTTGGTCAGATTCAAACGGGCCGTGGTGATCTCGGGGCGCTGCTTCAAGGCTTGGGCAATAAGATCTTCCACCGACCCAACTTCATACGGCTGCGAGGTGTTGAGCGTGTCGGTCGGGATGACCGGCGCAATCGCCAACATCGGGTCGGCCATGTTGCGCGTGATCGCGTTTTTCATCAGCAACTGCTGCAACTGAAGATTTACTTGTGCCGCAATCAGGTTCTGCTTGGCGGTAGCGACGGCACTTTGCGACTGCACAGTAGTCAGCGGCGCCAGGGTTCCGGCCGCGACCTGCTTCTGATTGTCCGAGAGCGTTTTGTTGGCGAGATCGAGCGCGCGTTGCTGTACGGTGACGTTCTCGTAGGCGTTAACCAGGTCCCAGTAGATATTTTCGATTTGCGAGACCGTGGTGATGATCTGGTTGCGGAAGGTGACCTCGGTGATCATCTTGTTGTTGCGCGCAATGCGGATGTAACGCAAGTTCGGATCGAAGCCAAAGCCCTGCAGCAAGTGCTGGCGTAACTGGAACTGAAAGCTAGGGGCCAGGTAGGGATCAAGCGTGTTGAACAAACCGTTAGAGGCGACGCGACTGTTATTGAAGCCGACCGTCATCAGCGTGCCGGTAGGGAATCCCTGCGTGTACAGAAAGTTCGCGGTGGTCGTGTTCTGGGAGAGGGTATTCGTTCCGGTGATGATGGTGTTCGACTCGGGAGTGGTCGCGCGCTGAAACGCAACATTTCCGCTGATGACCGGATCGTAGCTGTCGAGCGGGGGGCCCTCGCCCTGCGTCGACGCGACAATGCCGGCCGCGCCGGAACCTGCTCCGCCCACACCGATACTGGTTCCCCCCGCACCTCCTCCGGTCGATCCGGTGGACGAGGTTCCGGTGCCACCGGCTGAAGTCGTGCCCGTTGCTCCCCCAGGTGTTCCTTGCAACAGACCAGCGTTGACGCCGAGCGCCACGGCGCCCGAGGACGTACGCAGAATATCGGTGTCGGCAATGGAAAGGTTGTAGCGCTGAATGCCGATATCGAGATTGTTCTCAATCGCGAGCGTGATGGCGTCATTTAGCGAGAGATAGAATTTGCCATCCCTAAGCTCCTGATCGACGTCTGTGGAATTCTTCACATTCACTTGCGGAACCGTGCGCGGGGCGTAGATCACAAACGGATTCGGCCACTGACGCTGCCCGCGGCTGTAATTTTGCGACGAGTAAGGGTGTGCATTGCGCTGAGGCGCCGGTGCCTGGGGCAATGGCGTCAGTACCTGGACCTGGCCCGGCTTCGCTTGCGCCTCGGATGTCGCTGGCTCAGCTTGCAGCGGAGCCTCGGACTTGTCCGGCTGAGCCGCGGGTGTGGCGGGCTGGGTGGCATCCTGGGCGACGGCCGAGACACCAGGCAGGGCCAGCGTGAGCGCAAGCAGCACTTTCGATAAGGTGGATGTGAAACAATTCGAACGCAAATCTGGAACAGACATTACTTTCGTTCTCCTGGAGCGAACGCTAAGAGTTTCGCAGCAGTTTCCTGTCGCCTTTAGTTTTCGGGAAACGGAGTTGAAATTCGCAATCAAGGCTACGGCGCAGGAAGTGAAAATCGATTTGAACCTCGTATGGTGCAGAGAAAGGGTAGTATAGCTGACACAAACCGATGACAAACGCTCGCTTTACACTGCTTAACATTGCTTAACACATCGAAAACAATGCGTGTAACCACGGAATCCTCGAGGGAGTTGTGGGCCGCAATCTGAAAATCACGCTGGCGTATGACGGTTCCGAATTTCACGGCTGGCAGATACAGCCTGAGATGCCAACCGTGCAAGGCACGCTCGCCGAGTGCTTGAAGCGGCTTACCGGCGAAGATGTGCTGCCCCAGGGCTCGGGACGCACGGATACCGGCGTGCACGCTCTGGCGCAAGTCGCCTCGGTGCATCTTGAGACTCCGATCCCAGAGCGTAACTTTGTCATCGCCCTCAACGATCTGCTTCCTCGCTCGATCCGCGTGAGTTCGGTGGAAGAGATGCCGGCCGAGTTTCATGCGCGGCACGCGGCGAAGGCGAAGACTTATCGCTACCGTATTTATCGCGGAGATATTTGTCCGCCGTTCCTGGCGCGATATGTCTGCCATGATCCGTATCCGATGAATGAAGAGGCCTTAATGCGAGCCTCCGAGAGCGTTGTTGGGACGCACGATTTCACCTCGTTTGCGGCGTCTGATCCGGAACGTAACGCCAGAATCGCAGCCGAGACGGCGAATGACGATGAGGCCCGATTTGGGAGCGTCAGCAACGTGCGCACGATTCACTCCTCGCAATGGATGCGCACGGATCAGGAACTGATCTACACTGTCCGCGGAGACGGGTTCCTGCATCACATGGTGCGGAATCTTGTAGGAACTTTTCTGCTAGTCGGCAAAGGTTCGCTGAAGATCGCGGACGTGCCCGCCATCCTTGAAGCCCGCAACCGTAGTGCAGCCGGACCTACGGCTGCCGCTTGCGGCCTGTACCTGGTAAACGTCGAATATTAAGCGGTAATCTGCCATGGTGACGGAAACGAAGAGCGTGGGTGCCGCCCACATCGTCAGCTATAACCCGGCAACGGGCGAGGCCTTGGCGGAGCTGGCATGTTCCAGCCCGGATGACGTGCGCGCCGTAGTCCAGCGCGCCCAACAAGCCCAGCCGCAATGGCAGTCAACGCCGGTGGCGCGACGCGTTGCAGTTCTGGAGCGTTTTCAGCAGTTGTTGCGCGAGCATCGTGACGACGTCGCACGTCTTATCTGCCGGGAAGCGGGCAAGCCCGCGGCCGAAGCGCTGGCAACCGAGGTGCTGGTCGTCATGGATGCGGCCGAGTTCTGCATCCGCAATGCTCATGCATTCCTGCGCGATCGTCCACTTCCTCACGCCAACCTTGCAATGAAGACCAAGCGTGGCAAGCTGGTGCGCGAACCTTACGGAATCGTCGGCATCATCTCGCCCTGGAACTATCCCTTCTCGATTCCCGCGATCGAAACGTTGGCCGCACTTGTGACCGGAAATGCTGTGGTCCTGAAGCCTTCGGAACTCACTCCGCTGATCGCCCAGGAGTTAGAGCGCTTGTTGACGGCAGCGGGACTCGATCCGGCGTTGATGCAAGTCGTGGTTGGGGAGGGACCGGTCGGCGCAGCGCTGTTGGAATCGCCTATCGACAAGCTGATTTTCACGGGAAGCGTCGCCACCGGCAAGCGCGTGGGAGAAGCAGCCGCCCGTCGGCTTCTTCCTGTAGTGCTGGAGTTAGGCGGCAAGGATCCCATGATCGTGTTAGACGACGCAAACCTTGAGATCGCCAGCAGCGGTGCGGTATGGGGCGCGTTCATGAATGCGGGCCAGACGTGCCTGTCCGTCGAGCGTTGTTATGTCCATCGCAGTTTGTACGAGCCGTTTCTGCAGATGTGTCGCGAGAAAATTGCCAGACTGCGCGTCGGCAATGGAATCGGCTCGGAGGTCGAGATCGGGCCCATGATTCACGAGCGACAGCTGAAGATCGTTGAGTCACAGGTGAACGACGCGGTGCAACGTGGAGCGCGCCTGCTCGCCGGGGGAAGGCGGCTAAGCGAACTCGGCTCTAACTTCTATGCTCCCACTCTGGTTGCCGACGTAAGCAGGGACATGCAGCTGATGCAGGAAGAGACCTTTGGCCCGGTGCTGCCCGTTGCGGCGTTCGATAGTGACGAAGACGCTATCCGGATGGCGAATGACAGCCAGTTCGGCTTGGCAGCTAGCGTCTGGACACGCAACCGGCGGCGGGGCGAAGCCGTGGCCGCAAAGATAAAAGCTGGCACAGTCATGTTGAATGACACGGTCTCCTGCTTCGGTATTGCCGAAGCACCGCATGGCGGATTCAAGCAAAGTGGCATCGGCCGCACTCATGGCGAGATGGGCCTCGAGGAGATGGTGCAAACCAAGTACGTGGATATCGACTTGGTGCCCGGAATGCCGAAGGTTTGGTGGTTCGGTTATGGCAAGAAGTACCAGGAGCAGATGGGCGGATTCGTTAACTTTTTGTTCGCAAAAAAGTGGGGCGAAAGACTGAAGGGCGCCCTGCTCTCCAGCGGTCTTTTCCGGCGTTCAAACCGCATCTGATGCTCGGGAAAGTTCACGCCGCCTTGCTGGGAGCGTCATCGCGCTTTTGTTTGCGGCGTCTCATCAGAACGTCAGCCAAATCAAGGTATTTCTGGACCCAATTGGCAGAACGTCCTTCATTGCCTGAAGTTACGTCCACGGGAGGGCGTTGGTTCAGCTCTTTCTCCTTCTTCTTTTTCGCCATCCGCAGGCCCACTCATCAACTATGAAGGCTGTGCGCTCATGATTACAGCGCTCTGAGTGCTTAGATGAGCTTTAGCTTGTCCAGTTGGCTGCTGCCGATTGCGACATGCGGTATACAAGCAGCTTCTCTTCACATCAGAGAACCTCTGTAGGGCCAAAATCGGCTAATTAAGAAAAAACGGGAGAATCCGGCACGTTTAGGTGATAATTCGAAAAGAAGGCCTTTCCCGGCAAGAAATGGCCTCTGACGGTGCCGGCCTGCGGGGTGCTGGCCACCGCCGATGCCTGCGAGGCGTCGTCGGTGTACGTAGATTTATTCCGCGAAATGGGGTGTGACGCTAAGTGTCTGCAAACCTTTCTGAGTTGATTTACGACTGGAATACGGTCTATGCCAGGTCGATGGTCCCAGCCGGCAAAGTCCTGCTGAACGACGAGTCGCTGCGCGACGGACTTCAGTCGCCCTCAGTACGCGACCCAACCATCGAGGAAAAGATCGAGATCCTTCACCTGATGGAAGCGGTCGGCGTAAACATGCTTGACATCGGATTGCCGGGCGCCGGTCCTCGCGCCGTAGCACATTGCGAAGCACTGGCGCGAGAGATTGGTAGCGCCAAGCTGAAGATCAAGCCTAACTGCGCAGCCCGCACTCATCAAAACGACATTCGTCCCATCGCCGAGATTGTGGAGCGCACCGGGGTTCCGATTGAGGCGGCGACGTTTATCGGCTCCAGTCCTATTCGGCGCTATACCGAAGATTGGACGGATGACTTCCTGCTGCGTACCACCGAAAACGCAGTGAAGTATGCCATCTCGCTCGGCCTCGAGGTTATGTACGTCACCGAGGACACGACACGCTGCGATCCTGAGACGATCCAGCGAATGTACAGCACCGCCATCAGCTGCGGCGCGAAAGCGATTGTGATCTGCGATACGGTGGGTCACGCCACTCCAATGGGTGTCGTCGCCCTGATGCATTTCATCATCAACGAAGTAGTGAAGCCATCGGGAGAGACCATTCGCGTGGAGTGGCACGGTCACAGTGACCGCGGCTTGGCAGTCGCCAACTCGATTGCCGCTCTCGTGGCAGGAGCTGAGGTGGTGCATGGAACCGCTCTCGGAATCGGCGAGCGAGTGGGCAATACCCAACTCGATCAGATGCTGGTCAATCTGAAGCTCCTCGGTATCGAGCCGTGGAAGAGCCAGGACCTGACGAGGCTCAAGGAGTTGTGTGACGTCGTGTCAAAGGCGACCGGTGTTCCGATTCCGAAGAATTACCCGGTTGTCGGTGACGACGCTTTCCGCACCGGCACTGGGGTTCACGCCGCGGCGGTCATTAAGGCGTATCGCAAGAACGATGTGATGCTGGCCAACAGCATTTACTCGGGCGTGCCTTCACACTTCTTCGGAATGGAGCAGGTCATCGAAGTGGGTCCGATGAGCGGCAAGTCGAACGTGCAGTTCTGGCTGGAGCGTCATGGTGTGCCGGCCAGCGACGAACTGGTAGAGCGCATCTTCCAGCGCGCGAAAGAGTCGAATCGCACTTTGACGGACGACGAGATCATGGAGTGCGTGAACGCCGCAAGCGGGGTGCAGTCGGAGATGGCTTCGTGATGGTTCACCTATGAGACAGGAATCTGTTCAATTAACGATCGACATTCCGGCGCCACTCTACCTTCAGCTGCAAAAAGAGGGACGAAGACAAAGCAAATCTACGTCAGCGATTGTCTTGGCCGGAGTGCGAAGAGTCCTTCTAGACGCTCGACGGCCCCCTAGCAAGAGAGTGCGGTTTCCCTTAATTACGTCTGCCGGTCCCAACGTCGACCTGACCAATGAACAGATCTACAACCCTGGGTTTTTGTAAAACGCCAGCTGCCCTTCTCCGCACCCTCGCCACGTATTACCATTGAGCATCATCATGGGCCCAAGTCCTCCAGCGCGCGCTTCTTCCGGACACGCGAGTAGCGAGTCGCAGCGTTCGCGCTCGGCACAGCAGCAGGTCGCTCGAATAGCCGAACTGCGACGAGTGCATACGGCCTTTGCCTGGTTTCGCTCGCACGCCCGAGATCTGGAGGACTTGCAACTCCGGGTCACAGCCGTTCCGGCTCCGCCATGGGGAGAAAACGCGCGCGGCTTGTGGCTTGCTGAACAATTTACGCAACTCGGGCTTTCTGACGTTCACCGCGACGAGTTAGGGAATGTCTTCGGCATCCTGCCGGGAGCCGATCCGCTCGCCCCGTTCATTGCGCTTAGCGCTCACATCGACACCGTCTTTCCCGCGAGCACTCCCATTTCGGTGCGACGCGATCATGACAAGCTGTACGGTCCCGGTATCTCGGATAACGCTTCTGGCATTACTGCACTGTTGGCAATTGCCGGCGCCATGCGAGCTGCTGAACTTATCAATACAGCGCCCCTGTTGTTCATCGGCAACGTGGGGGAAGAGGGAGAAGGCGATCTGCGGGGCATGCGCCACATCTATCAGCAGCCGCGATGGTCAGCGACCATCGCTTCGCTGGTGGTGGTCGACGGCGCCGGTACCGACACGATCATTGCCGAGGGCCTGGGCAGCCGTCGTTATGAAGTCGCAGTCCGTGGGCATGGTGGACATTCCTGGAGCGACTTCGGCGTCGCAAATCCCATCGTCGCGCTGGCCCGCCTGATCGATCGGTTTACGCGCACGCCCGTCCCGGTTTCACCCAAGACCACATTCAACGTGGGAACCATCACCGGCGGAACCTCCGTGAACTCGATCCCGGAGCTAGCTTCCATGCGGGTGGACACGCGCTCGGCATCGGTGGAGGAACTCGACCGACTGGAGCGGGCTCTGCACGAAGCGGTAGATCATGTGATCCCCGAAATCACCGGCCGCAAGAAGCAGGAGTTGCTGACTGCTGAAGTTCGAATTATCGGCAACCGTCCAGCTGCCGACCTTCCAACGGAATCGCAATTGTTGAAGACGATCCGTGCGGTCGACGCCCATCTCGGTAACGCAGCGCGCATCCAGCGCGCTTCGACCGACGCCAACATTCCACTGTCGCTGGGAAGGGAAGCCATCGCCATCGGAGCCGGAGGCAGCGGTGGTGGTGCTCATACCATCCACGAGTGGTACGACCCCGTCGGACGCGATCTCGGGCTCAAGCGCATCCTGCTGCTGGCGCTGGCTCTAGCCGGGGTCGCCGACGAATGAAGTTATTCCTGTTCTCGCTTTTATCGCTCATGCTCTTGAACGCAAACTCTTTTGGCACGCCCGCTAGCTCCTCCAGCAAAGACACTCCCGACATCATCTTCGTCAACGGCAATATCTACACCCAGGCGAGGCCAGCCCGCGCTGAGGCAATGGCAGTTGGAAACGGACGGATCATTGCCGTCGGCTCCAACGACGAGATAAGGAAGCTGAAACAGGGCGGCACCGAGGTGATCGATCTTGGCGGTCACTTCGTCATGCCGGGATTCAATGATGCCCACCTGCACCTCGCAGCCGGCGGTCTGGTTCATCTGGAAGTTGATCTCGTCGGAGTCAAGTCACTCGCCGAAATGCAGCAGCGCATCGGCGACCATGCCAAGTCCACACCGCCGGGCGACTGGATCATTGGCCGCGGCTGGGATCACACGCTTTGGGCGGCCGAAGTTTTACCGACCCGCCAGGACGTGGACGCAGTTACCGGCAATCATCCGGCGATCTTTGTCCGTGTGGATGGCCATATCGGAGTCGCTAACACCGCGGCGTTGAAGGCAGCCGGAATGCTGGAGAAGACGCCCAACCCACCTGGCGGCGAGATTGATCGCGACAAGAGCGGTACGGCGACCGGCATCCTTCGCGAAACGGCCAAGGACATGATGCTGGCCAAAGTGCCTCGACCATCCTTGGCGCAGAGACGTCGCGGCATTGAGTTGGCCATGGCGGAGGCGGCCCGGGTCGGCGTTACTTCTGTCCAGGACAACTCCGAGTGGGAAGATTTCCTGGTCTACGAGGACCTGGAGAAGGAAGGCAAGCTCTCGGTCCGCATCAGCGAGTGGCTAATGTTCAACCAGCCGCTCGCATTGTTGCAGCAGCATCGCGCGCATCATCCTGCCGACGATCCCATGCTGCATACGGCAATGCTCAAGGGTTTTATGGATGGCTCGCTGGGCTCGCGCACAGCCGCACTGATGGCGCCGTACACGGACGATCCCGGCAACTCCGGCCTGCCGCAGTACGATCAAGTGACATTGAATCGTATGGCCGTAGAACGTTCGGCTGTGGGCTTCCAGTTGGGATTTCATGCGATTGGCGACCGCGCCGCGCAAATGGCGTTGGACGCCTTCGCCGAAGCAGAACGCGATGCCCATCAAAATCACCGCGAGCGCGACTTTCGTTTCCGCATTGAACACGACCAGGTCATCGAGGCCGGACAGATCGAGCAATATCGGAAGTTGGGTGTAATTGCGTCCGTTCAACCCAACCACCTTTTGACCGACATGAACTGGGCGATCGAGCGCATAGGACCTCAGCGAGCAAAGACCTCGTACCCTTGGAAGAGCTTTCTTGATCAGGGAGTTCGCATCGCCTTCGGAACCGACTTTCCGGTCGAGCCGATTACGCCATTTCGGGGCGTCTATGCTGCCGTGACTCGTAAAAACGAAGCCGGGACGAAGACGTATTTTCCAGAGCAAAAGTTAACCATTGAGCAGGCGCTCGCCGCATATACCACAGGCGCCGCCTACGCGCAGTTCGCCGAGAAGGACAAGGGAACGCTGGCCGCCGGCATGCTGGCTGACTTCGTAGTCCTTGATCGCGACCTGACCAAGGTCTCACCCCCGGAGATTCTGAAGACTCAGGTACTGAGGACAGTCCTGGGAGGCAAAACGGTGTACCAGGCGACCCCGTAGCATTTCGAACCATCTTGGACATTTCTCATCCCGGGCCCCTGACTTCCGACTTGGAGCATGTGGCATGTCACAGGTTCTCCGGCTCCGAATACGAGATGCGCTCCGTCTCTACCCGTGGTTGTCAGCTGCAGTGTTTGCTTGCACCGTGGTCTTTCTGATAATGGCCTGGCGTATCCGCGCTCGTCCTCTGGTGTTTGGCGTCGCCGTAGGTCTCTGCTGCAGCGTAGCTTTCCTGTGGGGTTATGCGACTCATCTCATTCGCGAATGGCCGCGTTTGTCTCGACTGCGCCGTTCGCAATATGACCAGGTTTGGGATGCGCTGAGCCTGACGGAGAAGGGCGCCGCTGAAGCCGCCGCCGGCATTGCGGAGGAAGAATCGCTGCGACGTTCAGGAGAAGAGATTGCCGATCGAATCACAGCTGCGGTGGCGCTGTCCGGCAACAATGACGTTCTGGAAATAGGCAGCGGAGTGGGGCGGATCGGCTTCGCCATGGCGCCACGGACCCGGTCCTGGACGGGATGCGATCGCTCCCGGAACATGCTGTCCCATGCGCAGCGGCGGCTTCGGCAATTTCCAAACGCGTCTTTTGTGCATCTGCGCGATCCAGGCTTGCGAGAACTGCCTGACCAGTCCATGGATGTCGTTTACTGCACGAATGTACTGCCTCACCTCGACCCGGTGGAACGCTGGAGTTACGTACTGGAGGCTTACCGCGTACTGCGCCCCGGCGGAAGGCTATATCTCGACACGATTTCCTTGAATTCAACCGAAGGCTGGCAGATGCTGGACAATAATCTCCAGCAGCGACTCCATGGCATGGAACCTCCATATGCTCCGATACCCTCCACCGCTGAAGAATTGGAAGCCTACTACGAGCGTGCGGGGTTTACGAATGCCAGGGTAGAGCGGCGCAATTCACTGCTGATGATCACAGCCACCAAGCAGGCAAGCGCGAAAGCGCAATCGCCTGCAACCTGAAACCGCCTCAGCGCAACTTACTGCCTCAGGGCGGTTTTCACTGGCAGGTCTTGGGAGTTTGTATGCTTCGGTCTTCAGTGTAGTCCTTGGTCTGTGGCGTATTCGCTTTGTTGGGCACATTTCAATCAAGTGCAATGGCGCAAGCTTCTGAGACGAAAAACATCGTCCGCGTCGGTGTTGCTGAGCCCTACAATCAGTCCGCTGAGGTCTTCCAGCCATCGTGGGAGCGCGACCTGCTTGTGCGCTACATCAATCGCGAGGCAAAGAGGAAGAAGTCGGAAGCTGCGATCGAGGCAGTACCCCTGCACGGCAGCTCACTGGAAGAAGTTGCCAACGAGGCCAGGCAGCAGAGCTGCGCATACGTGCTATTAACAACCGCGACGGGAACGAATGCCGGAGTTGCCGTTGACAGCCGCGATGGTTCGAGTCGTGTGCCCGGCGCTATCGGCACGGGCGGCCGCAGCGCCGACTTGCTGATTAACTACCAGATTCAAGGCCTGACGGACGCGCGAACTGCTGCTCAAGGGTCGGTTACCGCCCGCGGCAGCGACTACCAGGGCCAGCCTACGCGAGACTGGAATGATGCAGTCCGGCAAGCCATGGACGAACTGGCGCCACTGGTGGTGAAGGAGATTCGGAAACACCCCGCGCCGAAACCCGACTAAAGCCGCGCGAAACGTGCAACCCGGTGACGCCATCTCCATCCATATCTTTCGGCGGCAATTAGCTACGCTGCCGGCGAGGCAAGGCTCAGTGGTGACGAATAACAGTGTAAAAGCGTCTAATGCCATGAGAGCCCCGAGTGATTCCCCCTCACATTACAGTTCTAAGTTACTGCGACTGTATAATTTACATTTGGCAATCTTAGGCGGAGGACAGTGAATGGATTCGCAAGTTTCAGGTTTCAGGCAAAGGCTTAAGGCCAATCGCTTTGCCTCGACAATGGTTATCCTGGCGACGCTTTCGCTAGGCATCCTGATTGGCACGGTTGTTTCTGGGGCCGTAAAGGGCAAGGAACAGAATTCGTCGTCCGACGCGACGCCACTGAAAGTTCCTTCTCCCGTCCAGATGTCGAATCAGTTTTCGACGATCGCCCGGCAGCTCGAACCTACGGTAGTCAATATCAACACCGAAACCTCCGTCAAGAATCCTCACGGCCGCAGCATGGGCCCCGGCGGACAAGGTCAGAGCCCCGAAGAAGGGCCGGGTGGCGGCGGTGGCGGCGATGAAGACAATCCGTTCCAGGATTTCTTTAACCGCTTCTTCGGCGGCCAACAAGGTGGTGGAGGTGGTCAGGGCGGAGGCCAGTTTGGCGGCTCTCCTGACATGCGTGAGCGATCTCTCGGATCCGGCGTCATCGTCGACCCCCGCGGCTACATCGTTACCAATAACCACGTCGTCGACAAGGCTGACCGCATTCGCGTCAACCTGATGGGCGATCCCGAGACGGTGACCTATCCCGCTACCGTGGTTGGAGTCGATGCTGAGACCGATCTTGCGGTAATCAAAATCGATGCCAAGAAGCCGCTGCCTGCAGCGCGCCTGGGTAATTCCGACGCGATGAATGTCGGCGACTGGGTGCTGGCGATCGGCAGCCCGTTCGGTCTGAACGAGACTGTGACTGCCGGTATCGTTTCGGCCATCGGCCGCAATATCGTTCCCGGACGTCAGTTTGAATCCTTTATCCAGACCGATGCTGCCATTAACCCCGGCAACTCCGGCGGGCCGCTGGTCAACATGAACGGCGAAATCATCGGCATCAATACCGCGATCTACACCAGTGGCGGCGGCTACCAGGGCGTCGGTTTCGCCATGCCCTCCAACACCGTGGTGAATGTCTACAACCAGTTGATAGGCGCCGACCATAAGGTCATGCGCGGATCGATTGGAGTGCAGTTCAATGCGGTGCCGAATCCGGCAGTTGCGCGGGTGTACGGCGTCAACAGCGGCGTCACTATCGCCAGCGTGACCCCGAATGGACCGGCGGAGAAAGCCGGACTGAAGACTGGTGACACCATCGTGTCAGTCAACGGCAAGCCGATCAAGAACGGTGACGAACTGGTGGCTATGATCTCGGCCCTGAAGCCGGGAACGTCCGCCAAGTTGGGATACGTTCGCAGCGGCAAGGAGTCAAGCGCCGAGGTCACGATTGCCGACCGCGCCAAGTTGTTTGCCGCGCGTTTGGGTGGCGAACAGCAGGAAGGCAATGAAGGCCAGCCCCAGGAAAGCAAGTTCGGCCTGACCGTGAAGGGTATAACCCAGGATATGGCCAACCGCTATAACCTACCGAATACGAAAGGCGTTGTCGTGCAGGACGTCAAACCGGACGGCTTCGGCGATACTGCAGGACTCAGCCGTGGCGACGTGATCCTTGAGATCAATAAGCAGGCCATCAACAGCGAGGACGACTTCCGCCGCATCGAGGCGGAGACCAAGAGCGGACAGGATGTGGTCTTCCTGGTCCGTCCGCGGGGAAGTCGCGACAACAGTACGGTGTTTATGGGAGGAACTCTCCCATAAACAGCTACTCTGCTTTACGGCAGCAGTAACTTACGAGCAATCCCAGCAGCGGCGCTGCGGCATCAGAAGACATTGGATGCCCGGCGCCGCTCCTGTTTCATTTTGGGAACCCCGGGTTCCTTTTGTTGTTCCCCTGATCATTAAAACTTCTTTACAATAGGGGAACAACTTGTGCAATTCAGAAACTTGCTAGAGAGGTGGTCGTTGCCTATCGGTATTCGTGTACTTCCAATCGTCAGCGTTGGTGTGGTGGCTCTGGGGCTGGTTACAGCCGCTTCAGCCGCTACCAGCACCCAGACCAAAACGAAGCACGCCCATCACAGCTCCTCCAGTCATTATTCCAAGCATTTTGTTAAGAGTACCTCCCGCTCGCATGGGCAGCGGACGATTGACGAAGAGCGCACCATGGAGATCCAGAGCGCGCTTATCCGTGAGCATTACCTGACGGGTGAGCCGACCGGTGTCTGGGACCAGTCGTCCAAGGAAGCCATGCTCAAGTTTCAAGGCGACAACGGCTGGCAGACCAAGATCACCCCTGACTCGCGGGCGCTGATCAAACTGGGGCTAGGACCGGACCACAAAGGCCTGTTGAACCCTGAGACTGCCAATATCCCCTCTCCCCATGAGCTCGGCGTTGATAGCGCCACCCAGCCAGGAGGAGCGGCAGACTCCCAATAAAGTTCCATTCAAGTTCTGCACTTGGGCGCGGATGATCCCGCGCCCTTCGTGTTTTTGGGCGGGACGAGGAGTCACCGCGCATCATCCCGCGCCTGTGCTAATCTCTCGCGATAACTCCTGAGAGGTACCGAATGAGCCAGCACGAACACAATCTGCAGATTAACTACATCGAATTTCCCGCAACCGATATCGAGGCGACCAAGCGCTTTTACTCCGACGTCTTCGGTTGGAAGTTTCAGGACTACGGCCCGGACTACACCAGCTTCCACGACGGATATTTAGCCGGCGGCTTCAATACCGGCGCCGACACGTCAGGTGTAGGTATGCCAAGGACTCGCGGGGTGCTCGTGGTGATCTACGCAGCCGCGCTTGAGGACAACTACGCCAAAGTTCAGGCAGCAGGCGGGAAAATTGTGAAAGAGATATTCGGCTTCCCCGGTGGACGGCGCTTCCACTTCGCCGATCCCAACGGGAATGAAGTAGCCGTATGGAGCGAGTAACAACGTAGATACAGGAAGACCCGGAGATCATTCCGGGTCTTCGATAAGGAGTAGATTGGAGCCTCAGTCATGCTTCGACTTCTCGGTCGAGGAAGGCTCCGTCAAAGCCGGGAACATCACCGCTATCTGCTCAGGCGTGAAGCCCGACCCAAGCAATGTCTCGGCAATTACTTTCTGTTGCGCAATGTAACGTTCGGTCGGCACGAACTGCTCAGATATGGAATCGCTGTGCGATCCCATACCACGGCGATCGGGGTACCCTCTCCGCTTCTTCACGGCGCACCTCGTACGTCAGGACAAAATCCCGAAGGCTTACCGCTCGACGGCCAGACCCACGGCGTTGCCACCACCCAGACACAATGCCGCAACTCCCTTGTGCACGTCGCGCCGGATCATCTCATAGATCAGTGTGGTCAGGATGCGCGCCCCGCTGGCGCCTATTGGATGCCCCAGCGCTACCGCTCCGCCATTGACGTTGACCTTGTTGAGATCGATCCCCAGCTCACGCGTGACACCGATGGCGGCTACCGAGAATGCCTCGTTGATCTCGTAGAGGTCGACGTCTGCGTCCTTCCAGCCGGTCTTCTTCCAAAGCTGGCGTACGGCCTCGACCGGCGCCATCATTACCCACTCAGGAGCAATGCCGCTGGTGGTCTGAGCCACAATCCGCGCCATCGGCTTCAGTCCAAGCTCTTTGGCTTGCGCCGCCGACATCAGCACTAATGCCGACGCTCCATCGTTCACCCCCGGCGCGTTGCCGGCGGTCACGGTTCCATCCTTCTTGAAAGCCGGCTTCAAAGCGCGCAGCACTTCCACGGTGGTGTCTTCACGCGGCGATTCGTCTTTGCTGAACAGCGTGGGCGGAGCGCCTTTCTTCTTCGCTGGAATCTCGACCGGGACTATCTGGTCTTTGAAGCGGCATTCGTTCATCGCACTGATGGCCTTGCGATGGGAGTTGAAGGCGTACTCGTCCTGTTCTTCGCGCGTGATCTTGTACTTGTCGGCGACGTTCTCACCGGTATTACCCATGTGATAGTCGTTGTAGACGTCCCACAGGCCGTCATGAACCATGGCGTCGACGACCTTCTGATCGCCCAGGCGAAAACCCTTGCGCGCGTTCGGCAACAGGTAAGGAGCGTTGGTCATGCTCTCCATGCCGCCGGCGACGACGATGTGCGAATTACCGGTCTGGATTGCCTGCTGACCAAGGGCGACGGCCTTCAATCCGGAGCCGCATACTTTGTTGATGGTCATGGCGCTCACTCGATCGGAGAGGCCGCCCCGCAGGGCAGCCTGGCGTGCCGGGTTCTGTCCCAGCCCCGCCGATACCACGTTGCCCATGATGCACTCGTCCACGGTGTTGGGATCGATGCCCGCGCGTTTGACCGCCTCGCGAACAACGATGGCGCCCAACTGAGGCGCGCTGAAGTCTGAAAGAGAGCCTTGGAACTTTCCGACGGGGGTGCGTACTGCCGATACGATGACAACGTCATCTATAAAAGCCATGCATAGCTCCTGCGAGGAAGTGAGAACCAAACATTATAAGATGGAGCAACCTTGGTAACCGACGCACAAATACCACCGGAAATCGAGAACCCTCCCGTTCGACCCTCCCGCTTGCTGGCTCCCTGGTGGCACACCCTGATCGTGGTCGCCATCCTGCTAACGGTTTCGCTGAATGGCTCACGCGCCAGCCAGCCCGTCGTAGAAGGACACAAGCTGGCGCAATATCTCTGGACCATGGGACTGGAATGGCTGCTCGTCGGGTTGGTATGGCTCGGGGTTCGCAAGCGTATCTCGTTGCGCGAGCTGATCGGCGGCCGCTGGGCACGGCTGGAAGATTTCTTTCTCGACATCGTGTACGCCGCTGTCTTCTGGGGAGCAGCGATGTTTGTGCTCGGCATGTGCGCCAAGCTCATGCACTTGGATGACGCGAACAAAATCGAGAGCATGCGCAAGCAAATAGGTTTTCTAGCTCCAGGCACCAACCTGGAACTCGCGGTGTGGTTCTGCCTCAGCTGGACAGCCGGTTTTTGCGAAGAGGTGATCTTTCGCGGATACCTGCAGCGGCAATTCGCAGCGATGGGCAAATCGACGTTGTTAGGGGTCGTGGCGTCGGCAATCGTCTTCGGCGCTTCTCACGGCTACGAAGGTCCGGCTCGCATGTTCCTGATCGCCGTCTTCGGTTTGATGTTCGGTTTGCTCGCGTGGTGGAGGAAGAGCCTGCGTCCGGGAATGATCGCACACGCCTGGCACGACTCACTCAGCGGCGCAATTCTGCGCATGCTGAAATGAGCCAACGACGTACAACAGCACTCGATTTCTCTCGTCGCTTGCAAATTTTTTTTGGCACCCGAAAATCGCAATGCGGGATGCTGGTCTGTGTTCGTCCATCGCTTGTATGCATTGCGCCATCGCAGCGCGATTTCTGCCGACGCGAAATCGACAGTGTTCATGCGGGTGCAGAGCATATGCGCAAGCGACCAAACAAATCACGAGAACAACACATCACACATCAGGCTCGATGATTGTGCGCTGAGTCGCCTCACCCGTTGCCGAGTTGCGCACTTTGGTGCGCGTTTTTTTCTTGACTATTTTTTTCATTGACTCTATACAACTAACAAATTGCGATGATGTACATGTCGCAATGTATTCCATGACAAATGGAAAGGGAGAATAGAAACATGGCAACTAAAAAGGCTGCAAAGAAGGCTAAGAAGGCCGCAAAGAAGACCAAGAAGCACTAACTGGTTCTTCGACCGTAACTGAAGGGGGCGCGAAAGCGTCCCTTTTGGTTTTTGAGATCACTGTACGGTGACGGCGAGACCAACCGCCGGGCGCGGCAGCCGCTCTTCCTTCTCAGGGCAGATGCTGTGATACGAGCACCAGAAACAACGTGAGCTCGGTTTTGGATCGAACTCACCGGCTTCAATCTTGGCGGCAATGTCGGCGATCTTGCGTTGCGCGTCTCGCAACTCCTCATCCGAGCGACGAGATTCGACGGCGCTTCCGTTCTTCAAGTTGATGAACACCAGCGACGAGGGAGTGTGGCCCTGACTCTTCGCGGCCAGCGCATAAATCGAAAGCTGCAGGCTGTCGTCGGCATCCTCCTGCGTTTTCCCGTTGCCGGTCTTGTAGTCGACAATCGCAACCTCTCCGTTGGGAAGCCGGTCCAGCCGATCAAACCGGCCCTTCACATACGTTCCGTCGATCTGTGCTTTGAAAGGATGTTCCAGAGCCAGAATCTCGCCGGCGGGATGTGCCAATGACGAACCAAGGAAAGCGGTCAGTTGTTCCCGCCCCTGTTGCTCGTACATGGCCCGCTGCAGCGGTTCGTCGATCTTCGCCTTGAAGAACTCATCGAGGAAGCATGCGATCACTGTCTGCTCGTCCGGGGTGCGTCCGACGCGCACGTCATCGAAGAACGCCTTTAAGGCCACATGCATGGCATTGCCGAACTGAAGCGCGGCGCTGGCGTCTTCGGGCAGTCTCCAGTCGTAGCGCAGCTTGTATGCCAATGGACAGGTCTCATACTGCTGGATGGCGCTGGCACTCAGTTCGAGCGCGTGGCCGTTCTGGCGCGCGGGCAGCTGCGTCCATTGCGAGACATTCAATAACGGCTCGGACGCCGCATGGATCTGCTCCACCTGTGCCGGAGGCAGAATGTGACATTCGATGAGATCCTTCAGCGGGCCTCCGTTCAACAGGACAAGCTCGCGCACGTACTTGCTTGGAGGTGCAGGCAGGCGGTTTTGCTTTCCCGCCTTGCCGCATAGATAAAGCTCATCCATCGCGCGCGTCATGGCGACATAGAAGAGCCGGCGCTCTTCCTGCTCATGCAAAGTTTTGGGATCAGATTCCTGGGCTTCACTCGTCGTGCGCAGTTGCGGCGGGAATTCGACCAGCGACTCTTTGTAAGATGCCGGAAACGAGTTCGACAGGACGTGCACAACGAAGACGCAAGGGAACTCCAATCCCTTGGCCGCGTGAACGGTCATCAGCTGCACCGCATCTTCTGTGGGAACGTTGCCGATTTCATTGGGCGCTAGAGCTGCGACGGGATCATCCTCGTCCGTCTCTTCGACGAGCGTGCCGCCGGCATCGTGAAAGTGACCCAGGTAGTCCAGGAAATCGTGCAGAGTCGCCTGGCCGACAATCTGCTTCGGCTTGTCGCACCAGCGTTTAGCGAAATCGTGCAGGCGGCGCAGGGGCATCGAGTCGGGCATCTGAAACGCGCGTTGCGCAATCTCCATGGCCGCAGTGAGTTCGCCGCCGACCGCAGCCAGATCCGTTTGAGCCTGGCGAATGGTCTGCAACACCTCGGGGCCGCCCGGGACCTTCTCTAAAGCCGCTTCGGGAGCGACATTTCTTCCCAGCAACGCGAGCTCCGTTCGGAATCGTTCTGGGTCGATCTCGAATTGCGGCAAGGCTGCGACGCGAAACAGTGCGACCGGATGTGACGCGTCCATGATGCGCAGCACCGCCATGGCGTCGCGCAACTCGGGCGTTTGAAACAGATCAGCGCCCTTCACCTTGATGGGAATGCCGCGACGCGTGAGCTCGGCCACCAGCAACTCACGGTGATAGTGGCTGCGATACAGCACTACGATATTCCGGTAGGAGAAGTCGGGATTGCGCCGCCGCATCGTCTCTATGGTGTCGGCGACGAAGGTGGCCTCCTGCTCGTGATCATTGGGGGCGATGGCCTGTACGGCGCGCGCGACCGCAAGCTGTGGCTCCCGTTCCAGCCGCGCGCAACTCAACGGCTGGCGTGACCACTCGCGGTCGAGGTTGACGATTGCGGGATTGCACTTGATGGCCTCATAAGCGCAGCCAAGGATCGGCGGCGTCGAGCGCCGGTTTGCCGACATCGTGACGCGCTCCACCCGGTCGGGGCCAAAGCAACGCAAAAACTGATCGAAGGCCCCGCTGGTCGCACCCCGAAACTGATAGATCGCCTGGTCGGGATCACCGACTGCAAAAACATTGGCATCGTCACCGGCGAGCAGGCTGGCCAGCCGGATTTGCGCGATGTTGGAGTCCTGGAACTCATCGATCAGGATAAAGCGTGCACGCTTCTGAGCCCGCTCCAGAACGGATTTCCGCCGCGTCAGCACATCCACCGCGCGCGTGATGATGTGGCCGAATGTGCCCAGACCCTCGTCCTGCAGCATCTTCTCGGCGAAGCGAAATGCCCCAGCCACTTCACGGCAGCGGCCCAGGATCTCCTCTTCCGACATCTCCGCGGCATCTTTTGACTTCGCCATGCGCGGCAGAGGAATGTCGCCGCGTTGGATCTTTGCCAGGTAGGCGTCGTAATCCGCGGGCGTGCGCAACTCGTCGTGGCAGCTGCTGAAAAACTTCAGCAGGTCCTGCAGGAATTTTCCCGGGGTGGCCGCCTTGATGTAATGCTGCAGCTGCAGATCGCCGATGCGGCGGCGCAGGAGCACGAAGAGATCTTTGTCGTCGAGCAGCTGAAACTTGGTGCCCGCATCCTGCAACAGCCGGTAGCAGTAGGAGTGAAATGTGTGCGCCTGCAGGCCTGAGCGCATCAGCTTCTTCGTCGCCTGCTGACGATCCATCTCCGGATAGAGCGAGTGTTGCTGATTCGTGGGCGGGTGCAGAATCGCTGCCACACGCGACATCAGCTCGGCGGCAGAGTTGCGCGTGTAGGTGACGGCCAGGATTTCGTCGGGCCGCGCCGCTTCACTTTGAATCAGGTGCGCAATGCGGCGGGCCAGCACCGTCGTCTTGCCAGTGCCCGCTCCGGCGACGACCAGCATGGGACCGTGCACATGCTCGATAGCCGTTTGCTGCTCACGCGTGGGGACGAATTGAGAGTGGCCAAGACTCGACACTGACGGACTCCGCTGGGTACGAAGAAAAAGCGAATAACATTATCTCGCAGATGGACAGCCGAAGCAATAATGAAGCGAAGTTTCACGCCGCCAATAGTTTAGGAGCAAATTACGCGTGCAGGCAGGTCGGCCGGCATGCAGCCTCGTAGAAGTGAATTCATCATTTCTACTTCCCGCCGTGAGCGCTTCCAATTAGCATAGCTTGCTTGAGCCTCTCCGTCGTTATCATCACCCTCAACGAGGAACCCAACCTCGCGCGCACACTGGCCAGCGTGGCGTGGGCCGACGAAATCGTTGTGGTGGATTCCGGATCGACGGACCGCACTCGCGACATCGCCGAGTCCTTTCATGCGAGATTCTTTGTCGAGCCGTGGAAAGGCTTCGCGGCACAAAAGAACTCTGCGCTGCAAAAAGCCAGTGGCGACTGGATCCTGTCACTGGATGCCGATGAAGAAGTGGAACCTGCGCTGGCCGAGGAGATACGCAAGACGCTCGCCGGGAATCCTTCTGCCGGCGGTTTCTGGATTCCGCGCAAGAACTTCTTTCTCGACCGCTGGATCCGTCATGGCGGTTTCTATCCCGATCCCAAACTGCGACTGTTTCGACGCGGCGCCGGACTCTTCGAAGATCGGCGGGTCCACGAAGATCTTCGACTTGAAGGCTCGACTGCGAAACTGACAAACAACTTGCTGCACCACGCCTACCCGACATTGACGGGCTACCTGGAACACATGAACCGCTACTCGTCGCTCGGTGCCGAGATGGTGTCAGTCGAGAGCCGTCGCGCGGGCTTTAGCTTTATCGATATTGTGATTCGTCCGCGCCTGACCTTCTTTTACAACTATTTCCTGCGTGCAGGTTTCCTCGACGGGCGCGAAGGCCTGCTTCTGCACCTCTACCACGCCAACTACGTGAGCTGGAAATATGCCAAGGCGTGGGAGCGGAGCCGCAAGTCGGCAGGCTAGAGCTGGCTTAGCGTCAGGTCAGCCTGCGTCTGTTTGCTGGCGCGGAAGATGTGCTTCTTGCCGGTGCGGTGTGCGACGGCGTCAAGGCGAACATAGTAGGTTCCCAGGCCCGGACTGGATCCGAACGGAATGACCAGGCTGCTGCCGCCGCCCGCTAGTTTGAGATGCTGGTAGCCCAACGCTGTTGCTCGCCCGTGTTGGTTTACGGCAACCACGACTACCGTCAAAACAAATTCATCATCGGTCTGGTTCGATATCACCGCCGATCCGGAAATCTTGTTGCCATGCACCGCCGGAGCGTCCTGCCAGTCGACGGTCAGTCCTTCGATCACCTGGATGGTCAGCTCGCGCTTGAGTTGCAGCTGAGGAATGCTGGAGTCCATGACCGCAACCGTGAACTGGTAGGTGCCCGTGGTGGTTGGTGTACCTACGATCGCGCCTTTATGCCGCTGCACTCGCAGCCCAGGGGGCAGGTCGCCTGCAATCACCTGCCAGGTGTATGGCATGATTCCGCCGGTGGTAGTCAGCGGCAACGTGTAGGCCTGTCCGATGACGGCGCTTTGTGGCGCCGGTACCTGCATGTGAAGGTCCTGCCCGAACGCCAGGTAACTGGCGCAGCAAACAAGTGCCGCTACGATGATCAGACGCTTGTGCATGAGCAACGATTATAGGACGCCGGTCACATCCGTTCCTGCAAATCGCATTACATAAGATACCAACGCAAGACGCTGGTCGCGTTGGATTTATGAAAATCCCGTCCAAAGGTTTATCATCGTTAGTTCGACCGAGTTTGCCACACCACCTTATGGATCCCTCGGCCGGGCTTTTACCCGGTGCGCCCGACCGGCAATTAATATAGCCCCGCAGATCCGAGCGGGGAGCGAAGAGCGAATCATGGCCTCTGACCGTAAAATCCGAGTACTTGTCGCGAAGCCTGGCCTCGACGGCCACGATCGTGGCGCCAAAGTGATTGCCCGCGCCCTGCGCGATGCCGGGATGGAAGTGATCTATACCGGCCTGCGCCAGACCCCTGAGATGGTGGTTAACGCCTCTCTGCAGGAGGACGTGGATGTTATTGGATTGAGCATTCTTTCCGGTGCTCACAATGCCATCGTTCCCCGCGTCATGGAATTGATGAAGCAGAACCAGATGGACGATGTGCTGGTGCTGGTGGGCGGCATTATTCCCGATCAGGATGTGGAAGCGCTGAAGAAGGGCGGAGTCGCAGCCGTCTTTCAGCCGGGCACGCCGATGGATTCCATCATTGAATTCATTCGTGCCAATGTGAAGCCGCGTAGCGTGACGGCCAACACCTGATCGTTTTTGAAACGGCGCCGGCGATTAGCGTTGGAGTAGTACTGCGTCTGTTCGTGTTACGACCTCGCGCTCGACATGACGGCGAGGCGAAATCTCTCTTCCGAGGCAGTATGCGCATTCGAGCTTTATGCTCTTTTCTTCTTCTCTCGTTCGCAATCAGTTCCATCGCCCAAACTTCTTCTTCTTCTCCGGCTGCCTCGTCGCAAGCTCCAAAGCCCATACCCAGCTTCGATGTGACGGCAATGGATAAAACCGTCGACCCCTGCGTCGATTTCTACCAGTACGCCTGCGGCACCTGGACGAAGAACAATCCCATTCCCGCCGACAAGTCACGCTGGGGCCGCTTCAACGAGCTGGCGGAATACAACGAGTACGTCTTGCGTGACATTCTCGACCAGGTACAGGCGCCGGGACAGCACACCGCTGTCCAAAAGAAAGTTGGCGACTACTACGCCGCTTGCATGGACGAGGCGGCGATCGAGAAGAAGGGAACCACCGCGCTTACGCCTACGCTGAATACGATCGCGGCGATCAAGACCAGGCAGGAACTCATCAAGGAAGCTGGCGTCCTGCAGCAGAATGGCGTGTCGGTGCTGTTCAGCTTCGGACAGATGCCGGATATGCACGACTCGCGCCAGACGATCGCCTATGTCGATCAGGGCGGATTGTCGCTGCCAGACCGCGACTACTATCTTAAAGACGACGCGAAATCGGTCGAGACGCGGCAGAAATATCTTGAGCATGTGCAGAAGATGTTCGAGTTGGCCGGCGACAAGCCCGACGTGGCGGCGGCCGAGGCGAAGACGGTGCTCGCGGTTGAGACCGGCATGGCGAAGGCCTATATGGATCGCACCGCCCGCCGCGATCCCAAGAACCGCGACCACATGATGCAGGTGACTCAGGTTGAAACCCTCGCACCTAACTTCGACCTGACGGAATATTTCGCTGACAGCAAGGCTCCAAAGTTCAGCAGCCTGAACGTGGGCAATCCCGACTACTTCAAAGCGGTGAACGAACAGCTCAACACGGTGGCGCTGGATGACTGGAAGACCTATCTGCGTTGGCGCACGCTGGATGAATACGCCCCCACGCTGACCAAAGCGTTTGTCGACGAGGATTTCGCGTTCAACGGAGCTTACATGTCCGGCCAGAAGGAGATTGAGCCGCGTTGGAAGCGTTGCGTGCAGTCGACCGACGAAAATTTAGGCATGGCGCTCGGCGAACTCTATGTCGATAAGACTTTCGGTCCGCAGGGAAAAGAGCGCACGCTCAAGATGGTGAAAGCGATTGAGCAGGCGATGCACCAGGACATCGGTCAATTGACGTGGATGTCGGACACGACCAAGCAGAAAGCGTATGAGAAGCTAAGCACCATCGTCAATAACATCGGTTATCCGGATAAGTGGCGCGATTACAGCACGGTGATCGTGGCCCGCGACGATTACGCCGGCAACGTCATGCGCGCTGAGGCATTTGAGGTGCAGCGCCAACGCAACAAGATTTCCAAGCCGACCGACAGGAAGGACTGGGGCATGACGCCGCCCACAGTGAACGCCTATTACCGGGCAAACATGAATGACATCAACTTTCCTGCCGGCATTCTGCAACCCCCGTTCTACAGCCAGAACATGGATGACGCAGTGAACTACGGCGCGATCGGCGTCGTCATTGGTCACGAATTGACGCACGGCTTCGACGACCAGGGCCGCAAGTTCGACTCCGACGGCAATCTCAAGGACTGGTGGACAGCCGATGACGGCAAGGCCTTCGAAGAACGCGCCACCTGCACCGCCGATGAGTACTCCGGCTTTGTCAGCGTGAAAGACGACAAGGGCGACGTGAAGCTCAATGGCCGGCTCACGCTAGGCGAAAACACCGCCGACAATGGCGGGGTCAAACTTGCGTATATGGCGCTGATGAACATCATCGGCAACACACCGGTGAAGCCGATCGATGGCTACACGCCGCAACAGCGGTTCTTCATTTCGTATGGCCAGATCTGGTGCCAGAACGTTACTGAGCAGCAGGCGCGCAAGCTGGCCATCATCGATCCGCATTCGCCGGGGCGCTGGCGCGTCAATGGTGTTGTGCAGAACTCTGCCGCATTCCAGGAAGCATTCGGATGCAAGGCCGGACAGCCAATGGTTAGTGAGAAGGCGTGCAGAGTCTGGTAGAGCAGGGCAGGGCAGGGATAGTGACTAGAGTGGTTGTCAGCGGTCAGTGACTAGAGTAGTTGTCAGTGGTCAGCGTGGACAGCGAGAAGTCGCTGTTCGCTGGCCCGGAATCCGAGCCCGAAGGGCGGCATAGTCTAGCCCAGCACGGAGCCGCAGGCGGAGGGCTGGGTATGCCGGAAGCGATCTGAGTCCGAGGGACGGCAGGGCACCGCCGGGCACGCTACGTCTGCGCTCAAGATGATTTATTCCCCACACATCGGATGAACGCGGTTTCCCCCACCTCTAACGCTGGCGATACGGAATCGCCGCTCTCCATCTGGATCTCGTGGGGCGTGTTGGTGGCGGGCCTTGGGGCGGTCATCGCTTCCGCTTACATCGTCATCACAACCTATTCGCCGCTGCCGCACTGGGACGAGTGGGCGCTGTTCGATCATCTCGCCACCGGCGGTGGCTGGTCGTTGCCGTGGCTGTGGGCGCAGCACAACGAACACCGCATCCTCGTTACCAAACTCTTTTTCCTGCTGGACGTGGAGCTCTTTCACGGCACGCAGGCGTTCCTGCTGATCTCCATCTTCCTGGTCCAATTACTGCAATTGTTTCTGCTGAGTTGGAGTCTGCGCGCGCTTGGAAGAATGCGAGGCGATACGTGGAGGATTGGCACAGGGCTGATTGCCTACTGCGTTTTCTGTCCCACGCAGTACGAAAATCTTGTCTGGGGCTTTCAGCTTCAGTTCGTGGTGACTTCGGCGATGGCCACGCTGTCGATCCTTGCGCTGCTCCTTTATCGCCGTGAGAGCCGCGCGAAATTCCTCGTGATCAGCATTGCGGCCGCGACCGTCGCAACCTGGTCGCTGGCCAATGGAATGCTGCTGTGGCCGCTTCTGATCTCGGCGGCCCTGTTGCTGCCCATGACGCGGCCGGCCTGGTCGAGTTTGCTGGTCTTCGCGATCCCCAACATTGCGCTCTACTTCTTTCACTACCACCGGCCCTCGCCGCCCAGCGACGCTCTGTCCCTGCTATCCATGGTTGAGCTGGCACGATACGTGGCCGTCTACTTCGGCAGCACCTGGGTGCGACATTCCAGCGGCCTGATCGCGCTGGTCGCGGGGATCATTGGCATCTGCACCGCGTTGATCGTCATCGTGCGCGTACTGCGTGCGCGGCGCAGCGGCAACCTACTCGAATTAGAGCTTTTGCTGCTGATGCTGTTCTTCCTCGCGACTGCTGCGATTACCTCATCAGGCCGCCTGCATCTTGGGCTGGAGCAAGCCACAGCCTCGCGGTATCAAACCTTCGCGCTGGTTTTCTGGTGCTGCCTGGGGCTGTTTCTCATCATTCGCGTAGCTGCGCGCCGCACGCAATTCCAGATCGTTGCAAGCGCATTGCTCGTTATGATGTTGGGCTTTGCCACGCAAGTGCGATTGCCGCTGATTGACGCGCAATGGCATCAGTTGCGGCTGAAGACTATCTCGCTGTCGTTGCTTGCCGGCGTGCAGGATCCCGCCGTCCTGGCGGAAGCGTATCCCGATCCGCAGGTCGTGCTGCGGGATGCCGGCTACATGAGGCAGCATCACCTCTCGATATTCGCCGGCAAGCAGTATGAACTGCTTGGACGCCTGCTCGATTCGCAATATCAGCTGGAATCCGGCGGCGCTTGCCTGGGATCGATTTCATCGGCGCAAGTGTTACCCGCCGGCGATGGACACGGTTTACGCCTCACCGGACACGCCTGGGACCGGCAAACTCAAAAGCCGGCAGAAGATGTCGTAGTTACTGCGGACGGTCGCATCATCGGATTCGGGACCAGCCTTGTGATTCCCTTGACCGCGAGGCGCCCCGGCTCGGAAGCGGGCGGCTCGCACTTTGAATGGATTGCGTTCTCGGCTAATGCTGCCGGCAAGATTCAACTGTACGCGGTGACTGGTAAGAATCAATCGGCAGTGTGTCTCTTTGCGGATGCCGGGCCGTAGCTCTTGTTCCCGTGCGCAGCATTTTGCCAAAACCTGCCAACCCGAAGTTGGCTAGCGCACCGGGAACCCTCAGGTTCACAATATGAAAGCTGTAGGATAGATTTGCGCGGACGAATTAGTGGCACCCGCGCCATAGTTAAAGTTTTCGTTTCTCTCCATCTCAATACGAGGTCAATTCATGCAACGGCTTCCCTTAATAACTTGTGGGCTGCTGCTCGCCGGTATGGCGGTGCAGGCGCAAACGTCTGGTACTCCCGCCGGCAGTCAGCCCAAACCAATGGTTAGCTTTGATGTAAACGCGATGGACAAGTCCGTCGACCCCTGCAACGACTTCTATCAGTACGCCTGCGGCAACTGGATCAAGAACAATCCCATCCCTGCGGACCAGCCCGAGTGGGGTCGCTTCAACGAACTGCACGAACATAACCAGGTCATGCTGCGCAATATTCTCGACAAGGCTTCCGCCAACACTCCCGGCCGCAGCCCGAACGATCAGAAGATCGGCGATTATTACTACTCGTGCATGGACCAGGACGCGATCAATGCCAAGGGCACAGCGCCTCTGAAACCGACCATGGAGCGCATCGACGCCCTGAACGACAAGAAGCAGCTTCCTCAGCTGGTGGGATATCTGCAAAACAACGGCATCGGAGCGCTATTTAATTTCGGTTCTGAACCTGACGCCAAGGACTCGATGATCGAGATCGCGGGCACCGATCAGGGCGGTCTGGGGCTCCCCGATCGCGATTACTATCTCAAGACCGACGAGAAGTCTGAGACTTTGCGCAAGGCCTATGTTGCGCACATAACCAAGATGTTCGAACTGATGGGCGAGGCGCCGGACAAGGCCGCCGCCGATGCCCAGTCGGTGATGAAGATTGAGACGGAGCTGGCGAAAGCCTCGATGGATCGGGTGGAGCGCCGCGATCCGAACAAGGTTTATCACAAGATGACCGTCACGCAGTTGCAGGAATTGAGCCCCGACTTTGACTGGAAAGAGTATTTCGTCACCGTCAAGACGCCCAACTTCAGCAGTCTGGATGTCTCGGTACCCGATTTTGTGAAGGGAATGAACCAGGTCATCGCGGCGGCTAGCCTGGACGACATCAAAACCTATCTTCGCTGGCACGCGCTGCACGGCGCCGCTGCGATGCTGCCGACGGCGTTCGATGAGGAGAACTTCAACTTCTACGGCAAGACCCTGACCGGCTCGAAGCAGATGCGTCCGCGCTGGAAGCGCTGCGTCCAGTTCACCGACGGCGATCTGGGAGAGGCCCTGGGCAAGGCCTATGTGGCCGAGGCATTTCCGCCAGAGAGCAAAGCAGCCACCCTCAAGATGGTGAATGAGCTCGAGGCCGCATTGAAGTCCGACATCACTGAACTCTCCTGGATGACCCCGGAGACTAAGAAGCAGGCGCTCGATAAACTGGCGCATATCACTAACAAAATTGGGTATCCGGACAAGTGGCGTGACTACAGCACGCTGGAAATAGTTCGCGGAGACGCCCTGGGAAATTCGCTGCGCTCCAATGAATTCGAGTTTAAGCGCCAGTTGAAAAAGATCGGTATGACGGTCGATCGCAACGAATGGGGCATGACACCGCCCACGGTTAACGCCTACTACAATCCGCAGGAAAACAACATCAACTTCCCGGCCGGCATTCTGCAGCCGCCCTTCTACGACCCCAAGATCGATGCTGCCGTGAACTTCGGCGCTATCGGCGCAGTCATTGGCCATGAGTTGACGCATGGCTTCGATGATTCCGGCAGCCAGTTCGACGCCCAGGGCAATCTGCATAACTGGTGGACGGCTAAGGACCGCGAAGAGTTCGACAAGCGCGAAGCCTGCTTCGTGAATGAGTACGACGGCTTTGTCGCCATCGACGATGTGCATGTTCGCGGCAAGCTCACGTTGGGCGAGAACACGGCCGACAACGGCGGGCTGCGAATCTCGCACATGGCGTTGTTGGATGTTCTGGCTAACAGCCCGGAGAAACCCACCGACGGATTTACTCCGGACCAGCGCTTCTTCGTGGGCTGGGCGCAGGTCTGGTGCGAGAGCGACCGGCCGGAATTCGCCCGCATGATGGCTCAGGTGAATGAGCATTCGCCGGGCAAGTATCGTGTGAACGGCGTGGTCGGAAACATGCCGGAGTTCCAGAAGGCGTTCAGCTGCAAAGCCGATGCGCCCATGGTGCGTAAGCCAATCTGCCAGGCCTGGTAAGAGCAGAGGCCAAAGAATGTTGGCTAGTGGTTAGTGGCTGGTGAATGGTCTTCAATAAACAGCATCGCGTCGGATCCTTTCCGAGAAGGTACGACGCTGCCTTCGGGAGATTCTCATCACCGGCCGCTGACCACTTGACGCTGGACCCTTCCCGCACCCATCTGTACACCTCCCAGGTCGACCCGCGGTTGTGAATCCTTGCGCTATAGTGATCTGTAACCAGGTGAAACTGCTTCGTCTCCATTTCAACCGACCCTTTCTGGCATCGGCATTGCTGTTTCTTGCCTTGCTTCCGGCCTGCTCGCGCAAAAGCATCGTTCATCACGACTACATGTATGTCTCGGCCCAGGAGACCAGCCTGCGCGACCGCGTGGCCACCATGTACAACAAGGTCGGCACCATACAGAACGGCGATCGCGTGGAGGTGCTGGAGAAGCAGCGGCGGTTTCTGCGCGTCCGTACCGACAAAGGGCAGGAAGGCTGGGTGGAGGAACGCAGCCTGGTTCCGCAGGATATTTATGACGGCTTCCAGAAACTGGCTCAGGACAATGCCAATACTCCCGTCCAGGGCCACGGGACCACGCGCGCCGATCTAAACATGCACTTGACGGCGGCGCGTGACGCCGACCATCTCTATCTGCTCAAAGATGGCGAGAAGGTCGACATTCTGAGACGGACGACGGCGCCCAAGAATTCGCCGAAAGCGGCAAAGCCGGCGGCTGCGACACCTGCGAAGCCGGCTGCCGGCAAGAGTGCCACGGAGAAGGAAGGGATCAACGCCGTCTGCCTCGGCAAAGAAGGCCGCTCCAGCGCCTGCTTCTGCGGCAGCAAAGTCCTCCGGCTCTCCATCAGCAACTTCGCCCAATGAGCCGCCTGCCGCCACCCATCATGGAAGACTGGTACCTGGTGCGGACGTCATCGGGGCATGTTGGTTGGGTGCTGTTGCGAATGATCGATCTCGATGTGCCGCTGGAGGTCGCGCAGTACGCCGAGAGTCAGCGCATCATCGCGCTACTTCGTGCTCAATACGGTCGAACGAGGACGGCAAGCAGGTTCCGCAATACCTGATGCTACTGAACGAGCCCAAGGACGGGCTGGCATGGGACTACAACCAGATTCGCGTCTTCACCCGCAATCGCGCCAAACATCGGTATGAGACTGCCTATCGTGAGCGCGACCTGCAAGGCTATCTGCCGGTCAAGGTAGGACATCAGGTCTTCGACAAGGAAGGCGACCTGCCGACCTTTACGATTCGGAAGATGAACGATCAAGGTCAGATCGTCGATATGACCTACAAGATGAATGGGCCGATCGTGCACCGCGTGCTGACGCCGGAAGAGGAAGCGGCGGAGAAGCAGAGGCACGATGCCGCACTGGCCGCGCGTTTGCAGCAACGGGCCGCATAGCGGGCGCAGCATCCCTCACAAACGACCACGCACAAGCACAAGAAGCACTAGTATTGCTTGTTGCCAGGCAGGCGAGAAGCTCAGCTGAACCCTTACGCAACTTCCGCAATAGCGCCTTGCCAATCGTTACGGGATGCGTCAGCAGACACCGTCAAATCTCCCAGCACGGTTTGCGGCTCGTGGAAGACGCCGAGCTGGCGGAAAATCATGGCGCGGTCGTAGTAGATCCGCTCGCCCTCCAGCCGATCATCGGCGCAGAAAGTGTAGACGCCGCATAGTGGGATCTCCAGGGGCCTGCCGGTTGCGGGAAGCCCGCGCCATGCGCCCTGATGCGTGCCGCGAATGATGACTTCGAGGATGATGGTCTCGTCGGCAACGTGGCGGCGCACGATCTCTATGCTCAAGTCGGGGAGAGCCGCCATCAGGTGGGAGTAGAAGTTGCGAACCTGGTCGAGGCCTTCGTGATGCTGGTTCCAGGGTTCATCGTCGTAGCGGGCCGAGTCGCCAAAGGTTTTGATCACGCCGTCAAGGTCGTGCGCATTCTCGCAGCGGACGTGCTCTTCCACCAGCGCCATGCGGCGCGCCATCCGATCGAGCGATAGGGGTGCGGTACTCATAACAAACCTTCCGTGTGCGATGGCCAGGAGGTTTCGGCAAGCGCGACACGGGATTGTCTTACGCCGCTTCGCCGACTGCCAGTACTTTAGCAGCATCCGCCGGCCATATGGTCTGCTCAACGCTGCCGACAAAAACTACCCACACGATGCCGCCAGCAGCGGCCACAATCGCGCAGACTATGAAAGCCGATGCAAAGTGACCCGTGCGGTCTACGATCCAGCCTGTCAGCGGGCCAACGACGACGCCGGCGAGATTGCTAAGGCAGTTCTGAAGCCCAGTCCATTTGCCGGCCACAGACGGCCCAGCAAGCGTTTGCGCGAAGACATAAACGTTTGGTCCGACGAAGCCGCTGCCAACACCCATCACCAGCAGACCGGCCAATGAAAATGCGAGGTCCGCCGCACTACACGCCAGCACGCCGATGGACAACCAGGCTGTGTCCAATGGCCATGAGGTCTTACGTACCGGCTGGTGTCTCGTCCGGCGCGATGAAGGCGTCGGCGACCCATCCGGCAGCAGGCGACATTACGGCGAACGCAACGTAGTAGAGCGCGGCTTCGCCTGGCCATTTGCTGCATGGTGAGGTGACGTTCGCGTACCAGGTACATCGGCAGCCACACGACCATGAAGTAGAAGGGATAGTTGCTGCAGAAGTGGCCCAACGACGCGGCCCAGAAGTTCCGTTCGGCCGCAGGATCTCCACCACGGACACCGAGGCGCTGACGCGAACGCCGTCAATCGTGTTCTTCGGCTTGTAATGAAGCCAGGGCAGAAGCCAAAGCAAGCTGACCAGCCCGATGGCAATAAAGACCGGACGCCAGCCATAGTGGACCATCGAGATGCCACAGAGCGAAAGTGCCCAATCGCCGGACCCAGGCTCATGCCGCTCGTGATCATCGCGTTTGCCGTGCCGCGATGCTGTTGCGGCACGTTCAGCGCGATGATTTTTCCATAAGAAGGGAATGCGACTGACTCGCCAATGCCAAGCAGCATACGCGCTACAGCAGCAACGCGAACGTGTGAGCAAGGCCGGTCAGCGCAGTGGCTAGTCGACCACAGCACGAAACCACCAGCCAGGATCCAGTTCACGTCGAAGCGGTCGACAATCCAGCCGCTGAAGGCGAGCACTACGGTGTACGTCCAAAAGAACGCTGTGATCAGGACGCCAATCTGCGTGTTGGAGATGTGTAGTTCGTCTTTCAGCAGAGGCCCGGCGACCGCGAGGTTACCGCGATCGACGTAGTTGATCAGGATCGATACTGCGAGCAGGGACAGCCAGACCGGAATCGCCCAGCGCGAGCGAGGCTCCGAACGAACTTGCATCCATCCACACCCCGGGTGTCGGGAGAATTCTGCACCGGATTTCGACAAAATACAAGCTTCGTGATTTAACCGGAATCCATCGCGGGGGAATTTCCGCAGACGTTTCTTTTCTCCTGACGAGAGGAGCGAGTGTAACCGGAGATCGGCTCGACGCTCTGCATAACCTGGTCCTATATGTCTGACGGGCGGCGAGGCCGGCTCGGAAGAGAGGGGGAGGGCAGCTCTGGTAGGTCGCTATGTTTATGATCGGGAATGAGTTAGGCTACGAGACCACGTCCCCGGCCTGCCCAAACGTCGCAGCGAGGCAGCAGCCGTCGTCTTTGCCCATCAAAATGTAGGAGGAGAAACCATGGCTGAGAAGATCAAAGAGTTGAACCTGGAACGCGATTACAAGAAGTACCTTTACTTCGTCGACGGCGACGGTAGTGTTTGCCAGAAGCCGAAGTCGGGCGAAGGGCAATCGGAAGGTGCTGGTGCAAAACGCCGTCACCCGCGACAACCAGTACCTTTACTTCATCGACAAAGAAGGCGATGTCTCACGCTCGCCGCGCGGATCTCGGGGCGCGAAGAAGGCCGCCTGACCGCAGGGCCCATTACACAACGCGACAACTTTCCTTTGGCTTAGATAACGTGAGTTCCAGTTCGGAGTTCTTCATCTTCCGCGACTCGCGACGGTCTGTGCTCGCCACCGAGTTGGTGGCGGAGCTTCGCGCCGAGTTGCGCCAGGTGGTCTCTCCGACCGGCGCCGATGCCTTGAGTTCGTTTCTGCTGCGGGCGGGCGAGTTGGAGACCGCGTCTCTAGCGACGCGTCCTGCGCCGTTGCGGCTCTGGGCGGCATCGCTGCTGACCGACTTTTTCGCGGATGCCTTGGTTCAGTGCGACCTCAGTGCGCTCGGAGCAGCACCGATCGATTGGCGATGTCTTGCATCATCCGCCCTGCGCATCCTCGATCGAATTCGTTATTCCGGCGCGCTGAGTGTCGGCGTGCCGGAGGGCTTCGCGTATTACGCCATTCATCCCTTCGACTACGCGACCTGGTCGCGACGGCGTAAAGCGTCTTCGCTTCATCGGCGCTGGTGGTCGGAGTGCGCAGCATCGGCGCGACCCTGAGCGCCGTCGTGGCGGCCAGGCTGCGGCAAATGGGCATTGTGGCGAAGCGAATCACTGTGCGACCCGTCGGCCATCCTTACGACCGACCTGCCGGTTTGAAGCTGTTCATCGCGATGCGATCGAGCAGGCGCTTGTAGCGGACGCGGCGTTTTTCGTCTGCGACGAGGGACCAGGTGCGCAGCGGATCGTCGCTACTCTCAGTGGCGGAGGCGCTGGAACGAGAAGGTGTGCCGCGATCGAGGATTCTCATTCTCTGCGCTTACGAGCCGGACGTGAATACGCTGTGCGCGCCCGATGCGGCCCAGCGCTGGCAGCCGATACCGCGTAGCTGCGGCAGGTATGACCCGACGCCTGCCCGCAGATGTGGGAGCGTATCTCGGCGGCGGAGCGTGGCGGAGAAATTTCTTTCGACCGACGAGCACCGGCCGGCGGTGTGGCCGGAGATGGAACGGTTACGCTACCGTTCCGCGGAGGGCCACACTCTGCTGACCTTCGAGGGGCACGGTCCATATGGAGCGGCCGTGTCGCGACAGAAATCAGGCGCTCGCGGAGGCGGAGTTCTCGCCGTCGTATTTCGGCCAGGAGGCGGGCTTCGGACGGCAATCATTGCAGCAGGGAAATGCGGCGCAAGCGAAAGAATGTGCAGCGTTGACGCACATGGCACGTTATTGCGCCTGGCGGGCGCGCGAATTCGCGGTTGCGAATGCCGATACGTCGCGCTGGAGACGATGGTGCGCGTTAACTTCGAACGCGAATTTGGAGTCGCGCCCGAGGACATGGCGTTGCCGGTCGAGCTGCCGACCGTCTGCGATGCACGCATGATGCCGCACGAATGGCTGCGCAGCGCCGACAGCCGTTGGTGGAAACTCGACGCAGCGATTCACGGCGATGACCATTTCTTTCCCGGTCCGTGTGACATCGCATGGGATTTGGCCGGGATTAGCGTGGAGTGGGAGCTGTCGAACTCCGCGCGCGAGTTCCTGCTCGCAGCGTATTGCCAGGCCAGCGGGGATGATGCGTCATCCCGCATTCTTTCGTATGAGCTAGCCTACGCGACGTTTCGTATGGCGTGGTCCAGGATGGCCGCTGGCTCGACGGGGGATCGGGAGGAACAGGCGCGACTGTTACGTGATTACGAGAAGTACCGGCAATCTCTGCAACGAATTCCGACATCCCACGTTGTGGGATTTAGCGAAACCTGTCGTCCCTGAAGGGACTCAGACTCTCGGGGAAGTCTTATCCCGGGCTTCCGCCCGGGGCTAATCAGTTTCGCCCGTCGGGCTTGCATCCTGCCGATCCGGCGTCGGCCCTGGGGCTGCGACTCTTGCCATTCGGGCTTGCATCCTGCCGATCCGGCGTCGGCCCTGGGGCTGTGACTCTTACCGTCGGGCTTACATCCTGCCGATCCACATCGGCCTGGCGCTCTCGAAACGCTCATTTCGTATAAAACTCTGCGATGGCGGCCACCACGCGTTGCTGCTCGTCCTCGCGAAGCTCGGGGAAGATGGGTATCGCCAGCACTTCCTTCGCGGCACGCTCCGACTCGGGCAGGTCACCCGCCCTATATCCCAGATAGGCGAAACACTTTTGCAGATGCAGCGGCAGCGGGTAATAAACTTCGGTGCCGATTTTGCGCTCGCTCAGGAAATCCCGTAGCCCATCGCGCTGCCATGCACGGATGACGAACTGGTGGTAGATGTGGTGCGCTTGCGGCAAAGTTTTGAGAAGCGCAACCGGCGATTGCTGACTGACCGTAGTTGACTCTGTCTGTGCCAGTCCCGCAGCGGTGAATAAACCATGGTAACGGCACGCGATCATGCGCCGCTTCTGGTTCCAGTCGTCGATGTGCTTCAGCTTCACGCGCAGCACGGCGGCTTGCATGGCATCGAGCCGGCTGTTCCAGCCAATCTCTTCATGGTAGTAGCGGCGATCGCTGCCATGATTGCGCAATCGGCGAACATGCTCCGCAACTTGTTCGTCATTCGTGCTGACGCAGCCACCATCGCCATACGCGCTCAGGTTCTTGGTGGGATAGAAGCTGAATCCCGCAGCCCTGCCGAGTGTTCCGGCTTTCCTCCCGTTCCAGTTTGCTCCGAAGGCCTGCGCCGCATCCTCGACGATGGCGACAGAATACTGCTGCGCGAGTGCATCGAAGCGATCCATGTCGGCGCATTGTCCGTAGAGATGCACCGGCATGACCGCCCGGATATTCTGCCCGCGTCCGCGTTTCAGCGCCGATTCCACCTTCGCCGGGTCAAGGTTCAGGGTCGCGGGATCGACGTCCGCCAGCACCGGCGCCGCACTACAGCGCACGATGGCGCTAACCGAGGCGAAGAAGCTGAAAGGCGTGGTAACGACAGCGGCATTCTCTTCCACGCCGCAGCCCCGCAGCCCCAGCCACAGCGCATCCGTACCAGACGCACAACCAACGCTGGCCTTGGCGTCAAGGTATTGCGCCGACTCGCGCTCGAAGGCGTCAAGTTCGGGACCGCCAATGAAATGCTGCGAGGTCATGACCCGCTCGACAGCCGCGGCGACGTCGTCCTTGATGGCGGCGTATTGCCGCTTCAGGTCGAGCATGGGAATGGGTTCTTGCCGGGTCGAGGGCGAGGTGGCGGCGGGATCTTGCACGGAGTTCACGGGCATGATGAAACTCTAATTTTATCAGCCGATTCGCGGCAGTGACCCGGATCACTGCCCGCCAAACATGATGTAGTGGCTGGCCGCGCCCATGAAAAATAGCATTGGAAATGACAGCCAGAAGCTGAGTCGCGAGGCCAGGAAGCTTAAGCGCGCCGCCTTGGCCGCTTCCGCGGACATCGCAGCAGTGTTAGCCACGCTCTCGCTCGTCCAGCGAATGATCTTCTTCTGCATGCGCCATACGATGCCCCACACATTCAACATCATGAACCAGCCGATGCCGCCGCCGATCCCGATGGCCAGCGTCCGGTTGCTCTCCCAACCTTCCTCATTGAGCGCCAGAAAGCAGTACGCTGCGGCGAAGATGACAATCGCCATGATGATTCCGAAGACCGCGCCCTTTCGCAGCACCTCGGCGGGCGACATCAGCAAACCCATCTCGATCACAAATGCCACTGTCCAGATAACGAAGAAGCTGCCTATCACCCGCCCGGCGGAAGCGGTCTGACCGAGCGCAATCGCATTGCGGGCGTCCGTGGCAACGATGGCGTTCCAGTACCCGATCCCGGCGAGCACGGCGACGACCGAGCTCCAGCGGAACCACCACATGGCTTTCGGCATAAGCCGGGGAATTACGATTCCCCGTTGCTTTGCGTCCAACTCGTTCAGGAAAGGCGCATTCACCAGATTGAAGAAATAGAGGAGGCCAATCCAGGTAATCCCAGACACGAAGTGAACCCAGCGCATCAGGATGAAAGCCGCTTGCTGGCTGCCGGGAAAATAAAGTCGCGGGGTGACAGCAAAGCCCAGAAAGTCTGTTGTCATAGATCGTGCCTCCAAGGTGGTCAACGTTCGCGTCTTCGTGAACATGCCGAACTGCCGGTCCGTCATCACGGCTTCAGCTGATAATCTTCCCCCAGCGGACCCGCGCCCGCCAGATACTTCCGCGCCCGCACCAGTTCCGCGATCTGCCGCACGTGCCCTAAGTCGTGCAGTACCCACTCGTGCAGCATCTGCGAGAGCGTGATCTCGCCCGCCGTGCGATGCTTCGCCTTGCGTCGGCCCGCGTCGGCCGGCAGCTCGCGCAGCATTTCCAGGTTCGTCTCCCGCTGGTCCTCGAAGTGCGCGAAGTCTTCCTCCGGATCGCCGTTCTTGTACAGCTCCAGGTACATCTGCGCATCGTCCGGTTCGAACTCCGGCATCTCCTGCGCCAAAAATCGATCCACCCGCGCGCGATAGCAGTGGCCCTCGGAATGTGACAGATGCGCCAGCACCTCGGCGATCGAGAAGCGGTCCGGCGCCGGCTTCCAGCGCGCGTCCTCATCTGAAATCTCCCACATCAGCCCGCGCAGTATCGCCGGCGTGGCTTCGAGCAGGCCCAGACACGGCAGGTTGTCGTTCATATCACGCCTATCCTACGATGCTCTCGCAGCCATGCGCCCGCGAAGGTTCCCCGACGTGTAAACCTAGGATTCACCACAACCTGTCCCAAGTGCGCCAAAATGCGGCGAACCTGGGGGCACCAGCCCTGGTTCCTGGTCGGCTGCGACGCGTCGCATTCTACATCACGCAGAGCTGTGCTCATTGACGTTGAATTCACTTGCGCGCTGTTTTATCGTAAATTAGCTTTAGTATCCTAACGTTGCCGTGCGCTTGCGTGCGAGCAGCGTAGGCACTAACTTAGACAGACCCTTGGTTCGTGTGGGGCCCGCGGACCCTGGGGATGTGCTGTTTTTTGCAGATCGGCGGGGAGGACCCATGGAAAGCAAGCCAGCACAAAATATACAGGACTCGTTCCTGAATACAGCCCGCAAAGACAAATCTGTTATAACGATTTACCTCCTCAGCGGGGTGAAGTTAACCGGGCGTATCCGGTCGTTCGACAAGTATTCGGTAGTTCTTGAGACCAATAATCAGGAACAGTTGATCTTCAAACACGCCATCTCGACTGTGGTCATGTCGCGCGTGGTACACACCGAGCGTCACCTGGAACCGCGGACGACAGCGGAAGTAGTAGCGACTACAACCGCCGGCACGACTGCAGAAGGATAAGTTATTCGTCGTTCGAGTGAAGGGAATTCGGGAACTACAGGGCGGTCCTGGCCAACCGGCCGGGACCAACCCGAGAAGGCTTTTCTGGTAGGAGTCGAGTTCTCTTCTCGCTCTCTCTCCGAACGGGAGCGCCAACGTTCGGCAAAAGCCGATAACGCACAGCCCGATTCGGGCGCGACCGCCCACCGTAATTCGTCCAGCGGAGTCCCTCCGTCGGCGCGCGCCGCACGTCACGCTGCCTCCACAGCCAGTGTCCTGGCTGCCGATCATGAGCTGCGCGAGTTCTCCTCGGACGAGTCGATGGCTGAGCTACGCGAGCTGACCAGGAGCGCCGGCGCCAGCATTGCCGGCGAGGCGCTGCAGCGCCGGCCCAAACCCGATCCCGCGACCCTGATCGGCAGCGGCAAGGTGGAAGAGCTGAAGGGCGCAATCGCCTCTACTTCGCCAGACTTGGTCATCTTCGACCATGAACTGACTCCGTCGCAGCAACGCAATCTGGAACGCGCCCTGGATGCGCGTGTCATCGACCGGACGCAACTCATCCTGGACATCTTTGCCCGCCATGCCCGCACGCGTGAGGGCCAACTGCAGGTGGAACTGGCACAGCTGCAATATCTGCTGCCCCGATTGGCCGGACGCGGAGCCCAGATGTCGCAGCTCGGCGGTGGTATCGGCACTCGAGGACCGGGTGAAACCCAGCTGGAAACCGATCGCCGCAAGATTTACCGCCGCATCCGCCATGTTGAGCAGCAGCTGGAAAATGTGCGCCGCATTCGCGGCCAGCAGCGGCAGCGGCGCGAGTCGGTGCCCATTGCGACCGTAGCGCTGGTGGGATATACGAACGCGGGCAAGTCAACCTTGTTTAACGCCCTGACCAAAGCGGGGGTGCTGGAGAGCGCGCGTATGTTCGCCACGCTCGATCCCACATTGCGGCAGGTCGTGCTGCCCTCCAAACGCGAAGTTTTACTGTCTGACACTGTGGGATTTATTCGAAACCTGCCACACACGCTGGTGTCCGCCTTTCGCGCCACCCTGGAAGAGGTGCAGCGCGCGTCGTTGCTTTTGCACGTCTCGGACGTGACCAGCCCCACCGCCAGCGAACAGCAGGAACAGGTGGAAGAGGTGCTGCGAGAACTGGAGTCACAGGACAAGCCGCGCGTCTGCGTGATGAATAAAGTCGACCTGCTGCCGGAGAAAAAACGCGAAAGCCTGCGCGACACCGACGCCGTCATCCACGTATCCGCCACGAAGGGAATCGGGCTGGAGAAGCTGCTGCAACTGATCGACACCAAGATCGCGGAAGATCCGGTACAGCGTGTACGCCTGCGGGTGCCGCAATCGGAAGGCCGGGCGCTGGCGCTGCTGGATGCGAAAGCCAACGTGTTCTCGCGCGAATACCGCGATGGCTATGTCGACTTGGATGTGCGGGCGGCTGAGTCCGTGTTGCGCAAGGTCAAGACGTTTGTTGTCGATTCGTAGCCGTTAGCTGGGGCCTCGCACGGCTTCCTGGCACTCGCGCGCGCTGGTCAGTAGCTTGTCGATATCAGGATCGGATCGCAGCTTGGTCAGCAGCGGATCGGTTAGCAGGTTGGAATAGGCGCAATAATTATTCTCCACCGCACTCTGCAGCAGGTGAAGGGCAGCCTTGTGCTCTCCGCAGTAAGCAAACAGCGCCCCCTCGTAATACCAGGTTTCGGGATCGGGATCGGATGGGTAATTGGTCTCGGACTCCTGAGCCAGCTTCTCCAGATCTGACGCAGGCCGCAGCTCCAGGCAAGACTCCAGCAGCGCCCGATGATAACGCGGGGCCGAGGGCATCTGCTTTACAGCTTCACGTGCCTCGGCAACCTTGCCTTCACGCAACAGCAGCGACGGAGTCACATAGGCTGCCCACTCCGAGCCGGCATCCAGGCGAACGAAATCCGCAGCGCGGCTCGTTTTGCCCAGTTCCATGAAGGCCCAGGCGCACGAGCGGAAGATGTAATTGCCTGGATCGAGCGCCAGTGCGGTGTCGCATTCTTTTGTGGCTTCCGGCAACATGCCGGCATAGCGATAGACATAACTCATCACGAAATGGGCCTGCGCGCTATCGGGCTGCCGCTTGACCAGAGCCTGAGCCGCCACATACGCCTTCGCTAACTCGCCCCGTTCGACCCGGTTCGTAATCAACTGCCCGGCAGCCATGGTCAAGTTCGGATCCAGCGCCAGCGCCCGCTCGCAAGCGCTGTTGGAGAGTTGGAACATGGTTTCTCCGCCGTCGGAGTAGGTCGCATCGTAATATGCCCGCAGGCCAAGCTCTTGCCAGGCAGGAGCGTAGTCCGGATCCATTTCCACGACGTGTTGCAAGACCGCGATGGCATCTTTGTTCGGCGCGGGATCGTGCGCCAGCGCCAGGGCGTGCAGATACAGATCGTAGGCTTCAGGATTTTTGGGTCGCGTTCCCGTCGCCACTTGGCCACCTGTGATTCCCAGGCGAGGCAGCAGGCCCTGGTGTATCTGGGCGGCCATGTCGGATTGCAATGCGATCAGGTTCTGCGCCGGCGCGGTAAAGCTGGTCTGCCAAAGCAGCCGGTCCTCGCGCACGTCGATAGCTTCGAGAGTGACCAGCAGGTTCTCGCCTTGCGTCTGGAAGTGTCCGGTGAGTACGGTCGCCACATGCAATTCGCGTCCCACCTTCGCCGGATCGACGTTATTGCCGGAATATTTTTGCGTCAGCGACGATGGCCGGACGTCCAGCGTACGGGTGTAGGTAAGGACATTGGCAATTTCGTCGGCCAGCGCGTAACGCAGGAAGTCGACGCTGATGTCGCCATTCATGTTTTGCAGGGGCATCACGGCAATCGTATTCTTTGGCTCCGCCGCGCCCGGGCGGTGTTTGTACCACCACAGCCCGCCTACCGTCAGAACCATGATGAGCACGCCGCTCATGCCGATCAGAAGATAGGTCTGCCAGCGGCTCGTAGTCTGAAAGGTGCTGGTCGAGATGCGATAGGGAAATGCATTTCGCAGGCGGCCGCTGGGGGAGATCGAGGGATCGGTCTCACGCTTCAAAGCCTGCAAGTCGGCCTTCATTACCAGGGCCGTCGGATAGCGGTTGCCGCGATTCTTCTCCATGGCCCGCCCGATGATGCCTTGCAGGTCCGGCGGCAGCTTAGGGTTCAGCTTTAGCGGAGGCTCGGGCTTGCGATTCAGCACCGCTTCCAGGGTGGTGACGGTGTTGTTCCCGGAGAACGGCTTCTTCCCGGTCGCCATCTGGTAGAGCACGCTGCCCAGCGAAAACAGGTCGGTGCGGGCGTCGAGCTCTTCGCCACGCGCCTGTTCGGGCGACATATACACAGCGGTCCCGAAGATGTCGCCGGCTACCGATAAGGGATCTTCGATGGCATTGACATCGTGTGCGGCAAAGCCGGGCGTCAGCTTGGCCAGGCCGAAGTCGAGGATCTTTACCTGTCCAGTGTTGGTGAGGAAGATGTTGGCCGGCTTAATGTCGCGGTGGATGATGCCTTTTTCATGACAAGCGGCCAGAGCATCCGCCACCTGGATGCCGACATCGAGGATCTCGTCGATGTCCATCGGAGTGCCGCGCAGGCGCTCCTTCAAGCTCACGCCCTCGAGCTTTTCCATCACGATGAACGGCAGGCCGTTCATCTCTTCAATGTCGTAAATGGTGCAGATGCCGGGATGATTGAGCTGCGAAGCCGCGCGCGCCTCCCGCAGGAAGCGATCCATTGCCTTCTGGTCGTTGACCAGGTCGTCAGGAATGAACTTGAGAGCAACGTGGCGGCCTAGACGCATGTCTTCCGCGTCATAGACCAACCCCATGCCACCACCGCCGAGTTTCCCCACAATACGATAGTGGGAGACTGTCTCGCCGACCATCCGAGAACCTCGGTTCCGCCCGCGCGGTTATGTTAGGCTCCGCGGCACACAGGGTCAACTCGACAGTGCCGGGATGAAGCGTTTGTGGGGTGGAGACATACCGGAAAGAGGCGACCGAAAGCTCAACGATGATCAAAAAAATCGATGGATACAGTCGTCCCAGGTATCGAACTCTGTGGAACCGCAGACTGCGTAGAACAGCCAGATCATCGTCGTAGAACAGTAAGCAAAGCTATTGATCTCGCTCAGTGGACGGGGATTAAGATGCTCTCGTGCCGCGCCCGCTACCAACATATTGACAAGGGCGAAGAGAACAAATCCAAGCGCAATCCCAAACATAACACTTCGCCGTGAAATTCCCAGGTAGTGGCGGAAAACTAAAAGTAGAAGAAATAAGCCACACTGCCCGAGTCGGGTGGCGCCGAGAACGGAAAGTGTCCAAGTCGCAAAGCTCGACTCCGCCGACCCACCGTGAAAGCTTATCAGGACCATGGCAATTACGATGAAGATGATGCTGAAGCGAAAAATAAAGATCGGTAACGGTCGGAGTCTGGGATAGGGTTGAAATGCATCCTTGAAAATGTCCCAGAATACCGCCATCGAGAGTACTGCGCTTACGAACATGATTGCATAGTATGCGTAGTAATAAGCGGCATAGGATGAGCGCTTGACAAGGCCGAACAGCAGGGAATAACTGATAACCTGCAACACGATGTAGGAGAGGAAGTAGGGGTACGTCAAGTGAAGTCGCCGCCTGCACATGATAAGCAGGGTCATGGACAATATCGCCGGAGAGACCAGCCAGAGAACATAATCGACCCGGTTGAGGTGCATCGTTCGCTCCCTCCTACAAGGCGCGGATCAGGTGCGCGAAGCTTTCTTCGCCGCCAGCATCACGGTCTTCTGCATACGGTTTTCACCCGCCCAGTACAGGCTGATCTCGTGGCCGTCGGGATCGTTGAGATACGCGTGACGCCAGCCCCAGGGCATCATTGTGGGCAATTGCGTGAAGTAGAAACCGCGCTTTTGCAGTCTCCGGCAGAAGTCATCGAGATCGCGCACCTCGAAATACAGCCGCACGCCATTGCTGGCGACCGATGCGCCCGGTCCGGCCTGATGCAGCGCGATGGTCCCGTCGCCGCCGGGTGCGCGCATGCGCGCATAAACCGGCCGGCCTTCGTATCGGTAGTCTTCGATCAGCCTGAACCCCAGCCAGTTACGATAGAAGTCAAGCGCCGGCTGTACGTCCTTCACATAAATCATGGCGTGGTTGAACGTGAGCTGCTCTCCCGGCGCGGGCACAGGTGCCGACTTTGCCGGAAGTGCTTTGGCCGCAGATTTCTTGCCGGAAGCGGCGACGCGCTTCGCCGTGGGAGCAGGACGATTTACCGCTGCTTTCTTCGCGGCGGATTTCTTGGCCGCAACTTTTTTGACGGCCTTCTTCTTGGCTGGTTTCTTTTTCATCGGATCACCGTTGGCCCTGGCCCGATAGAACGGCGCAAGTATGGGCGGGGACGGCGGTAGATGTCAAGAAAGCCAGGGTGGCGTGCGTAAGTTGAAAAGGAGTCTTTCGACTTCGGCGCGGGCACAGAACAGGCAAGAGCGCCACAGGCGCGGTCGCAGACAGGCAAGAGCGTCGCAGGCGCGGTCACGACACGGGCAAGAGCGTCGGAGGCGCGGTCGCAGACAGGCAAGAGCGTCGCAGGCGCGGTCACGACACGGGCAAGAGCGTCGGAGGCGCGGTCGCAGACAGGCAAGAGTGCCGCAGGCGCCGTCACGACAGGGGCAAGAGCGTCGGAGGCGCGGTCGCAGACAGGCAAGATCGCCACAGGCGCCGCCACAGAACGTGCAAGAGCGCCGCAGGCGCGGCATAATCTAGCCCAGCACGGAGCCGTAGGCGGAGTGCTGGGTACGACATGAGAAAAACTCAAAGTCCCGTAGGGACGGCAGAACGTGGTTACATTGCAGTTCGCCCACCCGCAGATGATTGCGCCAAGAGCTTCTGCACGTATTCGGCGGCTATATCGGGTGTGGACATTTTTGTCAGGCGCGCCAGTGCGGCCGTACCCATTCTGCCATTCTCGCGCTCCGCCAGAACTAAAAAACGATTGCTTGCACCCTAAGCGCCTTCTAGCTTCTCGAATGCTGCGGCCATCTTCTCCGACACCTTCTCGCCTTCGACGCCTTCGATTTCGAGCAGTACCGGCGGGACGCCTGGAGCGCTGCGCAGCAACTCCATCGCTTCTTTCCAATCGATGCTGCCTGCGCCGGGCCACAGGTGCGAGTCGTGGTCTTTATTGTTGTCGTGCACGTGCGTGGAGCGAATGCGATCGCGTAGAGCTTCGAAGGACTCTTTTACGCCCGAACCCATGTGCGCATGACCGAGATCGAAGCACACCCCGATGTCGGTAAATCTTCCGGCCTGCAACAATTCGATCAGGCTTTCCGGCGTGGAAAGCTCGTTAGGGATATTCTCCACCAGCAACTGCACGCCCAGAGGTTTAGCGAATGCATGCAGATGTTCGAGCGACATCATGGCCGCTTCGGTCTTGTGCGGAGAACTTTCTTCTTTCCCGACGCCGACATGCTGGACGAGGAATTGGAACGGCGACTGTTCCGCGACCTCCAATGCCCTCTTAATCTCGTCCATGGCGGCGATGCGGTCGCGCTTATCGATAGCGGCAATGTTGATGGGCGGTGCGCCACTGCGACCCCACTCCTCGTCGCTGTACATCGGCGAGTGCATGGAGTGGAAGGTGATGCCCGTACTCCGAAACCAGTTGGCGATCTCGCGCACATGTTGGCGATCGCTGTAGTTGAAGTGACCGCGCGCAGCGAAGACCTCAACCGCCTCCGCCCCGCCTGAGACGAATTGGTCGAGCAGTCCAGGATGCAGCCGCTCGCGTCGCGCATAAATCAGTGTGGACATCGCCCTGCGCATCAGTAGCCCACCGCCTTTCCTTGGTTTCGCCCGTCGCTTGCCCCTAGCCGCTCGCCCGTCGTGTCATCGATCGCAATGCATTCGGCATCGCCCAGGTAATCGCGTGAGCGAACGACTTTGTGCCCCATATGCTCCAGGATGCCGACCGTGTCCGGCGAAATGCCGGTCGGCTCGATCAGAATGCCATCGGGCATCCACTGATGATGGAAGCGCGGCGCATTCACCGCCTGCTGAATGTTGAGCCCGTAATCCACAACGCCCATCAGAACGTTGGCGACCGTCGTGATGATCGTCGGACCGCCAGGCGAGCCCAGCACCAGGAACAGCTTGCCGTTCTTCAGTACCATGGTCGGCGTCATCGCCGACAGCGGACGCTTGCCCGGACCGATGGCGTTCGCGGGGCCTTGAATCAGGCCATACATGTTGGGCACCCCCGGCTTGGAGGAGAAATCATCCATCTCGTCGTTTAGCAGAAATCCCAGGCCCTCCGCAGTGACATGCGATCCGAAGCTGTCGTTCAAAGTGGTCGTTACCGATACAGCGTTGCCCTCGGCGTCGACAATCGAATAGTGCGTAGTGTGATCCGGCTCGACTTACAGATGCCGGTCGCGGATGCGCGCTGGCATAACTGTCGAGTTGCGAGAAGACCGAGGGCCTGCGAAGAGTGGCGCTGGGCGTGGCTTTGCGCAACGGAATGGTCTCGCGCCAGGCGTTGCCGTAACGCTTATCGATCAGTTGAGCGACCGGGATCTTCGAGAAATCGGGATCGCCCATGAACTCGGCGCGATCGAAGAAGGCGCGCTGGTAGGCTTCGGCCGTCAAATGAATGCTGTCGGCGGAGTCGGCTCCTTCCTTGGCCAGATCGTAGCCTTCGAGAATGTTGAGGATCTCGATCAGAGCCACTCCTCCCGAAGAGGGCGGAGGCGCGCTGATGACCTCATAACCGCGATAGGTTCCGCGAATTGGGGCGCGCTCCTTGACTTGATATTGCGCGAGATCGTCGGCGGTGACCAGGCCTCCGCCGTTTTGAATCGCAGCGGCCAGCTCGCGCGCGAGTGAGCCGTGATAGAAGTCGTCAGGATTGGCGGCGATGCGCTCCAGTGTCTTCGCCAACTCAGGCTGCTTGAAGGTCTCTCCGGGTTGGTAGTACTTGCCGTCGCGCTGAAAGATGCGATGCGACTCGGGAAACTTCGCCAGATCGGAATCCTGAAACGATTTAGACTGCTCATAGTCGAGCACAAAGCCGTCCCGCGCCAGGCGGATCGCAGGTTCCATCACCTGCTTCAACGTCAGCTTGCCCCAGTGCTGCTGGGCATAGACCATCCCGGCCACCGAGCCCGGCACCGCAATCGACTTGTAGCCTAGCGTGCTCAGGTTGGGGACGACGTTGCCTTGCTGGTCGAGATACATCTCCGCCGTGGCTTTCGCCGCGGCCTTCTCGCGATAGTCGAGGAAGTGGGTCTCTCCGTTAGCGCGGCGGAAGAGCATAAAGCCGCCGCCGCCGATGTTCCCCGCCTCGGGATACACCACCTCGAGCGCGAACCCGACCGCGACCGCTGCGTCCACGGCGTTGCCGCCCTGCTGCATGATGGCGACGCCAACGTTTGACGCCTCAGGTTGAACCGTCGCGACCATTGCTTTCGAGGCATGCGTGGGCCGCACCATGTCGCCGGCGAAGGCGAGAAGAGAAGAGAGCAGAATCAGGATTGAGATCGGAAAAAAGCGACGGAATGTCCCGCGAGCGATGACGGAATGCATGGTCGGTATTCGTCTTTCATACTACTCGAAGGACGCGCTCGTCCGTGATACGTTAGGCCCGCTGTTGACAGAATCCGCACTCCGGCCTGCAAGAGGGTTGATCGCTTCCGCAATTCGAATAAACTGGAGACATGGCAAACAAGAACGCTCCAAAACGCGAAGCCAAGAAGCCCAAGAAGAAGAAATAACTCGTCTGCGAAAGTTGGCCGGTCCGGCTGATGGATAACTTCGGCATTGCACTGGGCGGACTTGTGTCCAGTAGCCGGATCGTTATATATCTAAAGGACACCAGCGGGCGGTCATGCAGACTTCCATTTTCTCCGTAGACGTTGAAGACTGGTTTCACATACTGGACGTTCCGAGCACTCCCGCGATCTCGGAATGGGCCGGCATGCCTTCGCACGTCGAAAAGAACTTTACCCGGCTGCTGGATATCTTCAGCGAATGCAATGTGCAGGTCACGTGCTTCTTCCTCGGCTGGATTGGTGAGCACTACCCGCAACCTGGTGAAAGAGGCCGCCGCCCGCGGACACGAAATCGCCTCGCACGGCTACGGGCATCAGCTCGTGTTCCAGCAGACCCGCGATCAGTTTCACGATGATGTTCGCAAGGCGCGTTTGCTGCTTGAGGACATTGCCGGAACGCCGGTGCTCGGCTATCGCGCCCCCGGCTTTTCGACGACCGACGAGACGCCGTGGTTCTTCGACGCGCTGATCAAGGCCGGCTATCAGTACGACTCTTCGCTGTTTCCTGCGGCCCGCGGCCATGGAGGCGTTCGCGACGGCCGCCGCGAGCCTCATCGCATTGGAGAAGAGGATGGCATCGTCGAGCTGCCCATCAGCGTCGCCGACATGATGGGAAAGCGCATCTGCTTCTTCGGCGGCGGCTACCTTCGACTGTTCCCCTATTGGCTGATCCGCAAGAAGGCGCAGGAAGTTTTGGCCGAAGGACGGCCGGTAGTGTTTTACATCCACCCCCGCGAGATCGATCCGAAGCATCCGCGTCTGCCCATGAGCCGCAAGCGCACCTTCAAGTCGTATGTGAATCTTGACAGTACCGAATGGAAGGTCCGGCAAGTACTAAAGGATTTTCCCGTGACTACCTTTCAGAAAGTTATCGCCCAGCATCCGGAATTGGTTAACTCCTATGTCGCCTGATCGTACCCAGACATTTTTCCATCAGTATGCCAACGACTTCGATGCCATCTACGGCAACCAGAACGGAGTTGTCGACAGCGTTATTAATAAGCTCTTCCGCAAAAGCATGCGGTTGCGTTACGAAAAGTCCATTGAGGGCTGCGAACCGGTGCAGGGCAGAAGCGTTTTCGATGTAGGCTGCGGTCCGGGGCACTACTCCATAACGCTCGCCCAGCGCGGCGCTTCGCGCGTCGTCGGCATCGACTTTGCCGACGGTATGCTGAAGATTGCCACCGAGCATGCGAAGAAAGTTGGCGTGGGCGATCGCTGCAAGTTCATGGTGGCGGATTTCTACACCTATCAGCCGCAGGAGATTTTCGATTGCGTCATCGTGATGGGCTTCATGGACTACATGCCCGACCCGGAGAAGGTGGTGGCGAAGGTCCTGTCCCTGACCAAGCAGAAGGCGTTCTTCTCCTTCCCGGTGGCCGGCGGCATCCTGGGATGGCAGCGGCAATTGCGCTATAAAAAGCGCTGCGACCTGTTCCTCTATACCCACGACCAGCTGCAAGAAGATGTTCGCGAAGTTTCCGGAGGTGAATGCCACCATCGAGCCCATCAGCCGGGATTTCTTTGTGACGCTGGAGAGAAATGGGAAGACGGTTTAGATAGCCCGCCTCGGCGTGAAGACCTTACCGGATGGGCAAAATCCAAAAAGGCTGGACGGCGCACCCCAGAAAGGTGCGCCGTTTTCATTTCACAGGTTAGTTCCGGCTACGGAACTTCGACAGCAAGCGCAGGATCTCGAAGTACAGCCACACCAGCGTGATCATCAGCGCGAAGGCGCTGTACCACTCCATGTACTTGGGAGCGCCGTAGCGCGCCCCATTCTCGATCAAGTCGAAGTCCAGAACCAGGTTCAGCGCGGCAATCACCACCACAACCAGGCTGAAGCCGATGCCGATCGGCGAAGAGCCGTTGATAGTGGTGAAGTGCACCCCGAAGAAGCCGAGGATGAATTGCAGGAAGTAGAAGACCGCGATGCCGCCGGTCGCGGCCACAATCCCCAGTCGCAGCTTGTCGGTAACCTTGATCAGCCCGGAGCGATACGCTAGCAGCATGGCGATCAAGGTGCCGAAGGTCAGCGCGACCGCCTGGATGGCGATGCCGTGGAAGCGCATCTCCAGCATCGCGGAGACGCCGCCCAGCAGCAGACCTTCCAGTAACGCATAAATCGGCGCGGTAATCGGCGACCACTCCTTCTTGAAGATGGTGACCAGGGCGACGATGAAGCCGCCAATGCCGCCCGCGACCATCGGGATCGCGACCGACTGCATGGCCTCTTCCGGTGAGCTGGCCAGCGACTCCGAAGAAGCGGTTCCAGACCCAGGCCGCCGTCAGAACGCACAAGATCACCAGGATGCCCGTCTTGTTGACCGCACCGGAGACGGTCATGCTCTCGCCGAAGGCAGCTTCGCCGGTACGGAAGGTGTCGCCACTCAGGGCGGGATTGGAAGTTCTCATCAGTTGGGCCATGGTTCTCCTTGAAACGCTCGCTGTTTGCTACTGGCTCTTCGCTTTTCGCCAGAGCCTTGTTCGTGACTGATTCACCTAACGCGCACTTCGCAACTGGGGAGCCATAACTATTAGACGTGGAACCTGCGTCTCCGACTCATTTGCCCCCCCGTCTATCGATGCGAAGATAACGCTAAGACCACCAAAAAGCCTATTAGCAGGAAGCCGAACACCAGCAGGGTCGTTCTCTGACGGCGCACTGCCCGCCCTTGGAGCTCAATCGACTCTTCCTGATTCTTAAGCGCATCCTTGTAGTTTTCTACATGCGCTTTTTGCAAGTCCGAATTTCTTCCAAGAGCCTGACAACCTGCTCGTCAGACACGTCAGCCTCCTGTCGATTAACGCGCATGCTCTGGCGAAAAGCGAAGAGCGAGTGGCGAACAGCGTCCGTCAAAACAACGTTTCCTGCCCGCTGCGATCCAAGCGCGGCCGCTTGATCTTGAAGTGCTCGTACGCCAGATGCGTAGCCACACGACCGCGCGGCGTGCGGTCGAGAAAGCCGATCTGGATCAGGAACGGCTCGTAGATTTCCTCGATCGCGTCCGCTTCTTCGGCCAGTGACGCTGCCAGCGTGTTCACGCCGACCGGGCCGCCCTGGTACTTCTCGATGATCGTCAGCAGCAGCTTGCGGTCGATCTCGTCGAAGCCGTGCTGGTCGACCTCGAGCATCTTCAAGCGCTGCCTGCGCCGTCGGTTTGTCGATCTTGCCATTGCCCTTGACCTGGGCGTAGTCGCGCACGCGACGCAGCAGACGGTTCGCGATGCGCGGTGTTCCACGGCAACGCGTGGCGATCTCCATCGCGCCCTCTTCGATCGATTTCGACGCCGAGAATCTCGGCCGAACGCTGCAAGGATGATCTTCAGGTCGGCGTGGGTGTAGAACTCCAGCCGCAGCACGATGCCGAAGCGCGAGCGCAGCGGCGCCGATAGCAGACCAGCGCGCGTGGTAGCGCCGATGAAGGTGAACTGCGGCACATTCATCGTGTGCGTGCGCGCCGACGGGCCCTGGCCGATGATGATGTCGAGCTTGTAGTCCTCCAGCGCCGAGTAGAGCAACTCCTCCAGCGCCGGCTGCAGGCGGTGGACTTCGTCGATGAACAGCACCTGCCTGTCGCGCAGGTTGGTGAGGATGGCGGTCAGGTCGCCCTTGATCTGCAGCGTCGGGCCGGAGGTCTGCTGGAAAGCGACGCCAAGTTCGTTGGCGATGATGTTGGCCAGCGTGGTCTTGCCCAGTCCCGGAGGCCCGTAGAGCAGCACGTGATCCAGGGCCTCGCCGCGCGACTTGGCGGCCTGATGGCGACTTCGAGGTTGTCTTTGACCTTCTGCTGGCCGATGAACTCGCGCAGGCGCTGCGGGCGCAGCTTCAGCTCAAACGACGAATCGTCCTCGAGCGGCACCGCCGAGACGATGCGCTCGCGGTCGGGATGTAGAGTTGTCGCTGGGAAGAGGCACGCAAGGCGATGGTAAAGCGAAAGGCGCGCATGCGACGCGCAATGAGCATCGGGTCGACGGCGCACTGACAATGGCTGCTGCACAGGCTTTATCATTCGCATGTACTCATGAAAAATCTTGGCATCCTTCTCTCCGGCCGTGGGTCGAACTTCGAGGCCATCGCCGACAACGTTGCTTCCGGCAAACTTGACGCGAACATCGCGGTCGTCATTTCGAATCGGCCTGACGCCGGCGGGATTGAGTCCGCACGGCGCCGCGGACTGAACGCCGCTGGTGATTCCGTCGAAGGGCAAGGTCCGCGAGGAGCACGACCGCGAGGTTGTCGCCGCTTTGCGCGAACATCAGGTCGATCTGATCTGTCTGGCCGGATACATGCGGCTGCTGTCGCCGTGGTTCGTGCAGCAGTTTCCCAACCGCATCCTCAACATCCATCCGTCGCTGTTGCCGTCGTTTCCCGGGTCTTGAGGCGCAGAAGCAGGCGTTCGATTACGGCGTGAAGGTTTCCGGCTGCACCGTGCATTTTGTCGACGAGAACCTCGATCACGGCGCCATCATCGTGCAGAAGGTCGTGCCGGTGCTGGACACCGACGACGATCACACGCTGGCCGCGCGGATTCTGGAGCAGGAACATATCGCGTACACCGAGGCGATTCGGATCGTGCTGGAGAGGAAGTACGCGATTAGCGGACGGCGAGTGGTGGCAAGTTAGCAAAGCGTTCGAAAGCAGGTCCTTCGACTGCGCGTCCGCCCGATTCGCAAAAGAAGCGAACCGGAAAAGGCAAGCGGACGTTCCGCTCGGGATGACAAAGCTATTGCGGGGGCGTCAGGAACCGCAGATCCCTCGGCTTCGGTCGGGATGACAAAGTTATTGTTGGGGTTGGGAAAATCAGGACCCGCTTCTTGGCGTCTACATCTCGTAATGCAGCAGCGAGAACACGTCGTAATTCTTCAGCTTGTCGCGGCCTTTCAGGCCGTCCAGTTCGACCACGAAGCCCATTCCACAGATTTTCCGCCCAGGCTTTCGACCATCGCGGCCGCGGCTCTGGCCGTGCCTCCCGTCGCCAGCAGATCGTCGCAGATCAGGATGCGCTGTCCGGGCTGGATCGCGTCCTTGTGGATCTCCAGCGTGTCCTGACCGTATTCCAGGTCGTACTTCCACTGCAGCACCTCGGCCGGCAGCTTCTTCGGCTTGCGCACGGGAACGAATCCGGCATTCAGGCGATAGGCCAGGGCAGGACCGAAGATGAATCCACGGGCCTCGATGCCCAGCACCAGGTCGATATCGTCGTTGATGTAGTGCTCGGTGAGAGCGTCGATCAGGCGCGCGAAGCCCAGCTTGTCTTTCAGCAGCGTGGTGATGTCGTAGAACAGGATGCCGGGCTTGGGAAAATCGGGAACTTCGCGGATGAGCTTGCTTCAGGTCGTCACAACTCTGCGCCGGATTGGCTTGCATGAATTACCAGACTCCTTCGATGCGGAATGAGGGCGCCTCCAGGAACGGCGCGTCCGATTCACTAATGTGGTCGACGCGAGAGGCTCGCGGACCTTGCTGCAATTTTTGCCGAAGCGAACGGAGTTGCTCGCGGCTGCCGGTGGCCATGATTTCCACGTCGCCGCTCTGGCAGTTGCGCACCCATCCGGTGATGCCGATCTGCGCGGCTTCGCGTTCCACGAACCAGCGAAAGCCGACGCCTTGCACGCGTCCGGAGACAACGTATCGACGGGTTTGGATATCAGACATTGACGGTGCGGTCTAACGTGAAGATTGTAAAGCCGAGCCGGGCCAGGCATCCAGACAGGACTCTCCCTCACCAGCGGAACGTGGGACCGCAGCGCGATACGGGCCGCGGGAGAAGAGACGCGTCAACCGTGGACTGGACGGTTGACGCGATCAGCGAAACAAGCTACCGGCTTCCCGGTTCCTTAGCGCTTCCCAGCCTTGGAGTTGAGCAGCGAAACCAGCGCCTGCTCCGGCGGGCGTAGTCTTGACGGAATCTCCGGTCACGATCTGACGCGCGCTCACGTTTTCTCCGTAGATACGCTTGTTGGCGTCTCCATCCGGATCAAGCGATGCGCCGTCGATGGACACACCGGCGAAAAGACCCTTGGCGCGGGCGTAGGTCAGGATGTCCGCGCTGCCCATGTTTCCGCTGGTGGTCGCACCAGGTCCGGCTGCCGCAGTTGCGTCGGAGCCGACCTTAACCTTGCTGTCCAGGATCTTCTCCACCGCTGTGGGAGCCATAACCAGCAAAATGATGTCGCTGGCCGTGCCGCCAATCTGGAAGCCCGCGCTGGCGCCACCGATGGTATACATCGCAGGGGCAGACCACTTGCCGTTGAAGTTCTTGCCCTGACGGCAGCTCATCGGACCACGTCCACCGGTTCCGCCGAGTCCGAACCGCGAACTTCTTCACGCTGGGCAGGATGATGATGCAATCAGCCTTGGCCACGACGCTGGCCGGAACATCTTTGCTTCCAACCATGGCCTGCAGAACGGTTGCAGCATTACGCAGGGTCTGATCGTCACTCGACTTGTCGGCAGCCCACATGGGAGCGCACCAACAAGATCACCATTGCCAGTACGAGCAGATAGGGTACAGCTTTCGTAACCAAATTTTTCATTTTCGTATCCTAAGCGGTTAACACGAAGTAGGTTGATTCGGAAGGGACTGCAGCAGTTGCTGTCCCGAAGTCTATTCCTGATGCTGTACCGAGAAGCCCTCTTACCAGGTACCGATCGAGCCACAACTTTTAGTGATAAAGCCGCTTTTTACTATGAGGGAAGCTCCTAAGAGCTACCCCCAATGTAGACCCTATGGGCAATTTAGCCAAGAAAGAATGTAATTGCTTGCGCGCTTATGCCCGGGACAAGTAGGCACCTTCAGACGTATCCACGCGAATCTTTTCGCCCTCATTGATGAAGGGCGGCACCTGTACTACCAGGCCGGTCTCGGTCTTGGCCGGCTTGGTCACGCTGCTGGCCGTCGCGGACTTCAAGCCCGGTTCGGTTTCTACTACCGTGAGTTCCACCGTCTGCGGCAACTCCACACCCACCGCCTTGCCATCAAAGAACTCGATCTTCAGGTTCAGGTTGGCGAATCAGGTAATCGACCGCGTCGCCGAGAATGTCTCTGCCCAGGTGTAGCTGCTCGTAGTTCTCGGTATTCATGAAGTAATAATCATCGCCGTCGGCATACAGGAACTCCATCGACACCTCGTCGACGACGATCTTTTCGATGGCGTCGCCGGAGCGGTAGCGGTGCTCGAACATCGCTCCGGTCCGCAGGTTACGCAACTTGGCCTGGATGAAGGCCCGCAAGTTGCCCGGGGTCCGATGCTCCACGCTGAAGACGGAATGCAGATCATTGTTGTGCTTGATGACCATGCCGGGACGCAATTGGGTGGCTGGAATCGCCATGCTTCTATGACTCCTTACGTTGAGTGCGTTGTCTTGGAGAGCCGCCCGCATTCGTACAGGTACAGTGCAATCAGACACGTGCCAAGTGAGAGCAGAGAGCTACTTCGTGCAAATCTCTCTGCCAAGGCTACGGCAGGACGCGCGGCTCGAGGAACAAACATCTGATTTTACACGTACTCTGGAGGGATGTGAAATTGGAAGTGCTGCGGCTGCTGAGAATTGGCGACGCAAATGCCTGATCCAGCGTGCGTTAGTGGCAAACGGTAGCGGCGGCCCTGCTTGTCCATTCCCGGACACGGACTTCACGATTGTGGGCGCGGGTTGACGAGGCTACCCGGATTTCGGACGAGTCTTTGCAGCGAGATAGGACGCTCCAAAGGTGGCAATCCGTCTGCAAGAGTAATACCGACTTATGAACCCTGTATCCGACCCATCGACCATCCTTGTCGCCGACGACCAGGAGCACGTGCAGAGAGGCGATTGCCATGCTGCTGCGCGGTCACGGCTACTCCGCCGTTCTCTGCGCTTCGCCCGGCGAGGCGCTGGCGGCCGCCCAGGAAAATACGCCCGACCTGGCCATGCTCGACATGAACTACCAGCGCGACAGCACCTCGGGTATCGAAGGGCTGGAGCTGATCCAGCAATTGCGCGACATGGATTCGACGGTGCCGATCATCGCGCTGACGGCATGGGGCAATGTCGACCTGGCGGTCAGCGCCATGAAGCACGGCGCGTCGGACTTCATCGAGAAGCCGTGGCGGAACGACGCACTGCATCGAGAAGGTCCAGCTGCTGATCCGGCGCGCGCGGGAGGTGCGCTCGTCCAAGCGCGTCTCGGACTATGAACGGCACGATGCGCAGCAGTTGCAGACGCGGATTGTGCCCCGGCGTCACGTGCTGGCGCAAGGCATCGAAGTTGTTCGGCGACAGCGTTCCAGCCGGCGTGGTTGGTGGCGACTACTTTGGAGTCTGGCAGCCGACCGCCGACGCCTTGCACTTCTGCGTCGCCGATGTGTCCGGCAAAGGAACGCCCGGCGCGCTGATTGCGGCGATGCTGTATGCGTCGGTGAGCACGCTGTCGTCGTCCAGCAACAGCCCTGAGAGCGTGTTGACGCAGGTAGAGACCACGCTGCGTAACCAGTTGGGCGAGGGGCATTACGTTACGATTTTCTACGGTGTTCTCGATCTGCGGACGCGCGTGCTGCACTTCGTGAATGCCGGACACTGTCCGCCTATCCTGCGGCGGCGCAATGGTGCGGTTGAATCGCTCAGCCCAACTCGCCCGGTGCTCGGATTCATGCTGGAAGAGGGCTTCCGCTCCGAGCGCCTGGTGTTGAATGGCGGCGATCGACTGCTGCTGTACACCGATGGCGTCAGCGAGGCGACGAACGATTCGGAGGAAGAGTTCGGCCCGGAGCGGCTTACCGACCTGGTTGCCGGGCCCGACGACGAGACCATGGAGCAGCGCTACGCGCAGATCATGGATCACGTCCGTACGCATGCCGCCGGTAAGTTTACGGACGACGCGACGCTGCTGCTGCTGGCGGTGAATGATGGCGCCACAGCCGCTGTCACTTCAGCTGCGACGCAGATACGCAGCAGCGCGTAAGGCCCTCGGCGTTCTGCTTTGACAATCTGCAAGCCGGGGTTTGAAACTCGTAGCTTGCGCAAAGAATCCTTCGATGTGATCGTGCTGGGCGCCGGGGCTGCCGGGCTGATGTGCGCCATGGAAGCCGGCAAACGCGGCCGCCGCGTTGCTGTGCTGGAACGCGCCGAGCGCATCGGCAAGAAAATCCTGATCTCCGGCGGCGGGCGCTGTAACTTCACCAACCTGCATTGCCGGCCGGAAAACTTCCTCTCCGTCGAATCCTCACTTCTGCAAATCGGCGCTTGCGCGCTATACGCCGCGCGACTTCATCGCGCTGATCGAGAAGCACGGCATCGCCTATCACGAGAAGAAGCTGGGACAGTTGTTCTGCGATCGCTCCGCGCAGGACGTCGTGCTGATGCTGCAGAGCGAGTGCCGCGCCGCGGGCGTCGCAGATTCGTACCGGCGTGCAGGTGCACGAAGTCTCGCGGTCATCGCGCTTTGTGGTGCGATCACCGGATGCGGAGTTTGAAGCGGAGGCGCTGGTGGTGGCGACAGGAGGCTTGTCGATCCCGAAGATTGGCGCCACATCGTTTGGCTACGACTTGGCGAAGCAGTTTGGCATTGCAGATCCGCCCGTGCCGGCCGGCTTTGGTGCCGCTCGTCTTCGGCCAGCAGGATCGCGAGCATTATTGCGATCTGGCAGGCGTTTCGGCCGACGTGGTCGCGTCGATCGGCAAGCAGCAGTTCCGCGAGAAGATGCTGATCACGCATCGTGGCCTGAGCGGGCCGGCGATCCTGCAGATCTCGTCGTACTGGGACCAGCGCCAGCCGATAGCGATCGACCTCGCGCCCGAGCAGGAGATCACGGAAGCCCTTGCGCGGCAGCGCGCGACGCGACTCGGCTACAGCGAAGAGCGCGCTGCACGCCGCGCTGCCGAGTCGTTTCGCGGAAAGATGGTTGGAGCTTCATCCTCCCGACCGCTGGACGAACGCGGAACTGGACAACTTCGAGAGCCACCTGCATCGTTGGGAAGTATGCCCGCCGGAACCGAAGGCTACGAGAAAGCCGAGGTCACCGCCGGCGGCGTGGATACGGATGAACTTTCGGCGAAGACGATGGAGGCGCGAAACGTTCCGGGCCTGTTCTTCATCGGCGAGGTGGTGGACGTGACCGGCCAACTCGGAGGATTTAATTTTCAGTGGGCCTGGGCGTCGGGGTATTGCGCGGGCCAGGCGGTGTGACGCGGAGCCTCGCAAGCATCTTTCGGTTCTGTGTCAGGGGCTTTGTGTCAGGGCACGATAAGTCGTGCCAAAAGCTGCCAGCAGTTGAGGGCTCAGCCCCTGCAGAACGCATGCAAGGGCTGAAGCCCACGCTTTCTTGCGATCTCTACGGCACGACTCCGTGCTCTCTGTGCCTCTGTGGTGAATACGCCTTACGCGTTACTGCCTTTGGCGCTCAGCACATCGTCGACGGTGTTGATGTCGACCATGCCGTAGCAGCCGTAGATTGCCGGCAGCACGCGCTCCGACGGGAACTTTCTGCGCAACGCTGCGACCTTGTCGGTGCCTGCGCGATAGGCCGGCAGATACATGCGGCCCAGCAGCGGATGCCGTCCCCATGCGCCTGACAGTTTGTCGGCGCGCTCTTCGCTGACCAGGAAGTCGCGGCGCAGGGTCTTCGCAACTTCTTCCTGTGGCTTGCCTTCGCCCCAGGTCAGATACGACGACTGGTTCTTGGCGTCGTCCTGCAGCAGCGCCAGCAGCACGCCGATCTGCATGTCTTCGTCGGGCAACTGCTCGATCTCCGTGACGCCGTGCGCGATCAGGATGGCGTTGTTCGCCATGCCTTCGAACAAGCGTCGCAGCGCGCGTGTTCATGGTCAGCACCGTGGCCTCGAAGCCTGCCTTTCCGCGAGCGTACAAGTTCTGCAGGTATGCGAAGGTCGTGACGTGTCCGGGAACGACTTCGTGGCTGACCAGCTGCTGAAATTCAGGGAAGCGATCTGCAGCGAGGCGTTGATCTCGTAGGTCGCTTCGTATTGCGGCGAGCCGTCGGCATTGCGCGCGCGGCCCAGGTAGTTCATCGAGCCGGAGAACCAGGCGTCCTTGATGGGCAGGAAGTCGATGTTGGCGCGCGGCACCTTCGCCAGCTCGCCGGGCAGGTACGGCATCAGGTTCGCCGCGCTGAGGTTGTCGAAGTACGCGATCACCGCCGCCCCCAGCGCTTTCACCGAGCCCATCGGGGTGATGCGCTCGCGCCGCCAGGCATCGACGCGTCCAGCAAGACTCCGTCGCGAGGTCGAATAGCCGGCGCGGCCTAACAGTTCGGCAACACGCTCGCGCTTCGCTTCGGGCTTGGACGGCTCGGGAGCTTTGCCGGTGGAAGCCTCGCACGGAACGCGCATAGGGAACCGCCGGTCCCTTGCCGAGGATTTCCATCGCCAGGTCCCACATGATCTCGAGGCAGTCGGCCAGGCCGGCGAGATACTTGCCGCGCAGTCCGCCAACCTTGGCGGCTTCCTTGCGCACGCCGGCAATCGCCGCCGGAAGGTTGACGTCGCGCAGGTATTGATCGACGGCTTCGCGATCGATGGTCTTTGCCGCCGACGCCGCCGGTTTCGCGCAGGCGCGCCGCGGAAGGCGCGGTGTACGCCGCAGGCAGCGGCTCGTCCGAGATACCATGAGTCGGCGATGAAGCGTCCGGTGCCCGACGCGCACATCACGTCTCCGCCCCAAAGAGTGTCGATGCCGAGAATGGCGTCAGCAATATAGTTTCCTAGTTGGTCCATTAGGCAACCTTCTTTCCTTTGACTGAGGCGAACCACAGATACAGACATAGTCCCACAAACATGATGGCGGAGATCGTCTGCGATATGGGTTCGTTGTTATAGAACGGAGTCTGGATCAGCTCCTCCTGATATTTTGGCAGCAGACGCAGCGCCGGCACCAAAGACGCCGCCCAGCGCTCCGCCCGCCATCAGTCCGCCGGCAACGATGACACCGCGCTCGCGGATGCTGCGACCGTCCTCATCGCCGGTCTTGTCCGCGCGCTTGTTCACCAGGTGCGAGACGAAGCCGCCGGCGAGGATCGGCGTGGTCAGTTGCAGCGGCAGGTAGATTCCCAGGGCAAAGACCATGGACGACAGCCCAAGCATCTCCAGCACGACGGTGACCATGGCGCCGATGCCGAACAGAACATAGGCGACCGGCTGTCCGCTCATGAAGCCTTCGACGATGGCCTTCAGCGCCGAAGCCTGCGGCGCGACCAGCACCTGGCGCATGTCTCCCGGCGCGGCTTCGCCGAACTGAAACGCCTTGGCCAGCAGCACGATGGTCAGGCCGGCGGTGATGGCCGACGGCGACCACGCCGATGAACTTCACCTTCTCCTGCGCCGAGGGCGTGGAACCGATCCAGTAGCCCGCCTTGAGGTCGGTGATGAATTGTCCTGAGGCAGCAGAGCGCGACGCAGACCATGCCGGCGAGCGCCATCACGAAGAACATGCCGGTGGTTCCGGAGAGGCCGAACTTCAGCAGCACGACTGCCGAGACGATCACGGTAAGCAGCGTCATGCCGGACGCAGGATTGTTGGCCGTGGCGGCAATGGCGTTGGCGGCCACGGTGGTGAAGAAGAAGGAGAAGAGCAGCGTCAGCGCCAGGCCGAGCGCGAGGACGCTCCAGGTGACGTGCAGTTGTCCGTAGAAGACGGCGACGGCGATGCGCGCTCACAATGACGCCCAGCAGTATGCCGATGATCGGAATATCGCGGTCGGTGCGCTCCATGTGCGGCGCTTCGCCATGGCGGAAGGCGTGCAGCGCGATGCCGAACGATCCTGCAACCACGCGCAGCGATTTCAGAATGCCCACCAGGCCGGCGGCCGCGATGGCGCCCACGCCGATGTAGCGCACATAGAAGCGATAGATCTCGGCGGCCGTCATGTGCGAGATGGGAATGGTGCCGGGATAGACGGTGATGTCGCCCATGTGGCTGCCGATGAACCAGATCGCCGGCACCAGCACGAAGTTGACCAGCACGCCGCCGGCGCAAAAGATCAGGGCGATGCGCAGGCCCATGATGTAGCCGAGGCCGAGGATGAAGCCGATGGCGTCGAAGTTGAAGACCATGCGATGGCGGTCGACCAGCGTCTTCATCACGCGGCACGAACTGGAAGTTCAGGTACTCCTTCCAGACGTGGAACGATGGTGACGAAGAAGTCGTACACCGCGGCAATGCAGGTGGCCTGCAGCAGAAGCTTGGCCTGCGATCCGCCCTTCTCGCCGGTGACCAGCACTTCGGTGATGGCGGTGGCTTCAGGGAAGGGAAGCTTGCCGTGCTGCTCGCGCACGAAGTAGCGGCGCAGCGGGATGAGGAAGAGAACGCCCAGGCAGCCGCCGGCCAGACAGATGAAGATGGTCTGCACCGGATGCGGATCGAGGTGAAGAATGTAGAGCGCCGGAAGGGTGAAGACGGCGCCGGCGACCACGCTGCCCGAGGCACCGCCGATGCCGGTGATGATCACGTTCTCCAGCACCGTGGAGCGGCGTTTGTAGATGCGCGCCAGGCCGATCGCCAGGATGGAGATCGGAATCGCCGCCTCCATGCCCTGGCCGACCTTCAGCGCCGAATACGCCGATGCGACGCTGAAGATGATGCACAGCAGCGTTCCCCAGAGTACCGAGCGCCAGGTGATTTCCGGCAGGCTCATGGTGGTGGGCACCAGCGGCACGTAGAGCCTCGCCGTCTTTCAGCGGCAGGTAGGCGTTCACGGGTAGAGATTTGGGTTCGAGTTCGGGGGAAGCGCTGGCCATGAATGAGGACTCCAGGCGATTAGGCAGCCGCTGGCATTGTAAATGGCTGGGGCAAGACGGGGCTGTGATGATCGTTGTGATGATTGGCCCAGGTTCGCGTTCTGTCTTTGAACGCTAACCTGGGTTGATCTGGGTTCGTCCAGTGGTAAAAGATTTTGGTGCAAAACACCATAGTCATCTATGGTGTCTAATATGGTATCGTCAGCCTATGCAGCCAGGACGAAAAATCACTGTCGAAGTACCAGCTGAGCTCCTCGAAAAGGCCCAAACGGCAAGCGGGACTGGCATCACGCAGACCGTGCGCACCGGACTGCAACTGGTGGCTGCGTCCCGGGCCTATGCCCAACTCCGTCAGATGAGAGGCAAGGTCCGCTTCAGCCGTACATTGGCTGAATTGAAAGCCGATCGATGATCGCGGCCGATACGAGTACTTGGATCGCGTTTCTCGAGGGCCGCAGTGGAGCAGATGCGCTCATCCTGGACCAGGCTCTTGGCGATCGGCAGGTGCTCATGGTGCCTGCGGTGCTGGCGGAACTCCTAAGCGATCCCAAACTTCCAGTGAAAGTTGCGGAAACACTCTGTGAACTTCCGATGCTGGACATTGAACCAGGGTATTGGCAACGAGCCGGTCAACTGAGAGCCAAGGTTATTGCCAGACGACGAAAAGCGAGACTCGGCGACGCATTGATCGCGCAAAGTTGCGTTGACAGCGGAGTTTCACTCCTCACGCGGGACAGGGATTTCCGTGTCTTCGCCGAGGCGGCGGGATTGGACCTGGTCGTGCAGCTGTGAGTGAACTGTACGCCGAGTCCCGGGTTAGCCACAGGAAGTCGAACCTGGGCGTACATGCATAACTTACGGCTGCACGTAGACTGGATTGTTGGGCGACGGCGGCTCGTAGTCCTGGCCGTACTTGTTCTTGTGGTGCATCGTGGTTGAGCGCGTCACGGGCAAACGGATTGTGCCTATCGACTTGGTGGAGTCGCCTACCTGCACCTCATGCGACAGCGCCTGCAGCGTTGCCGGCTGCGTGTTCTCGTTCCACACGTGCAGCATGTAGCGGCCGGGCTCCACTCCCTCAATCGTGAACTCGCCTTGCTTGTTTGTCGTTGAAAAGTACGTGCTGCCAAGCACCACGATGACCGCGCTCATCTCCGGATGAATGTTGCAGAAGATGTAGGAAACACCTTCGCGATCGAAGTGGACGGTCTTGGAGGTTCCCGCTTCATACAGTCCGAGATCGAAGCGCTTGCCGTTGAACTGCGAGAACACGTTGTGAAACCAGGGATCGCGATTGGGGAAGTCGACGGTCGAACCGCGAGTTATTACCAGCAGATGCGGTTCAAAGGCCTTGTTCTTCTGGGTAAGCACGGCGTGCATGGGCATCGGAGTGGTGGAGTTCGGCGCCACCCCCACGCGGTGTCAGCCACACCACGGTCGCCGTGTTCGACGCATCAGAAGCAGGCTCTTGCACGACGGTCCCGCTGACCTGCGTTCCCTGGGCGCAACAAATAGACGCAAGCGTGAGGCAGCAGAGGGCAGCCAGCGCGCGCGCGGATCTCGACACGGTGTTCATAGGGATATCTAGAATAGTACCCCCATCGACATGTTGATCTGGTTGGCCTCGTAGCTGTTGTCGAAAATGGTAAAGCTGCGGAGGCGGCGATACTCCATCGACATCACCAGGTCCGACCGCGGCCGGAAAATCACGTTGCCGAAGGCCGAGCGGTTGCCGGTCAGGAAGAAAGGCCCGTAGCTGTCCGACTGATTTCCGAAGGTGCGAACGTCGGCGGCAAACGGGCTGTCCTGTCCGTAGGCGCCGTTGAACTCCAGCTTGGGATTGAGACGGAACTTCAACTGTGCCCAGCCGCCCACGACGTTCAGCGGAATGACGGCAGTATTCGGATCGTCGAGGACTCCGTTGAACAGCACGCTGCGTCCGAGGGCAGCGCCGAAGCCGCCGATCGCCGCCCCGCGATAGAACTCTCCGCTGACGCTGAACTTGTGCGTAAGTGGCAGGTTCATGTCGGCGATGCCCACCCAGCCATTGACATCGCGGTTGTAGCCCCAGTTCTGGCGACTGTAATAACCTCCCGCGCCGACCGAGAAGCTCTGGCCCAACATCGGGCGAGAGTAGCCTACGCGCGCCGCGAAACCGGGCTGGCGTGATTGTTCTCCTGCATTCGGCGCGCGATACCAGGTGTAGTAATCCTGATCGGGCGGTTCGCCGGTCAGCGGATCGAGAAGCGCGCCTTGCAGCGTGAGCTTCGAGTCCCCCGACAATGCGTAACGATGTTCGACCCGTAGCTGCGGTGTCCACGCCCAAAGATTTCCGGCATAGGACAGCGGCGGCACGATCACCGAGGCGAACGACGTCGGCGCTATCGGGGAGAGGAACAGCTGGTCCTGTCCGGCGATGACCGACGTGTCCTTCCAGTCCAGGCGGACAGCGGCCGTACGCAGGCGTACCAGGCCGCTGCTCACTCCGTTGTCGGTTGCCGGGAAAGCCGCCGCCGAAGTCGAAGTTGACGTTCGCGCTGGTGTGCGCGCCGAACAAGTCCGGCCCGAAGGTCTCGAAGCCGAGAATCGACTGGCGCATGGTGCGCGCCCACCGAGCCCGAGGAGTCGGCGGGATGGGTGCGAGTCGACCAGGTGGGCACGTCCTCGTTGTCGACCGAACCGCTGTTGCCGAAAAGGTTGAACAGCACGATTCCCGAGAAACGGACGCGGTATTTCGAAGCGCTCTCAACCTTGGTCTGGTACTGATCGTCGATCTTGCCCGACAGCAGTTCCTGGTCTTCCTGAATGTGCTCGATGCGCTGCTCCACCGACGCAGTGTAGGCGGATGATTGTCCCTCCGTCGCCATCGATCGCCTGATTCGCGTCGTTGTTGCGCGACTCCATTTCCTGCCGCAGCTTGGTAATCTCGCTGTGGCTCTCGACGGTTTGCTGCTGCAATTGCAAGACCAGTTGCTTCAGCTCGCGGACCTGCGACTGCAGGTCCTGCAGAGCAGGATCGCCATCGGCGCTATTGCCGGAAGCCTGTGACTGGGCCTGGGTTTGCGCTCCGCCAGACACGGCGGTAACCATCATCACGCAGGCCAGGAGACCGAGCTGCGTCAGGCTGGTGGCGTGCTGGTTGGGGAAAAGTAAGCACACCGTCGGCTACCCTGACGACAGCAAGATGGAAACCGCTGGGAAAAGTTCGTGTCTGTCATGTCGCACCTCTCTGCAACCGAGTTCTTCGGGACCCCGGAAGTGGCGGCGTCATATCTCAGTTAGAGAAAAGATTGGGATTTGCTGGCGACTGTATCACTCCCCGGCACCGTCTTCCGGCTTACACGCGGCAGAACGATCTCCATCACCGTATGGCCAAAAGTTGAGCTCTGCAATTGCAGGCTGCCGTCGTGGTCCTGAACGATTTTCTGCGCGATCGTCAGACCCAGTCCGGTGCCATTCTCTTTGCCGAAGCTGACGAAGGGCTGAAACATCTTGTCGCGGATCGAGGCTTCCACGCCGGGACCGTCGTCGGTGATGCGGATTCGCAGATCGCCGTTCTGGTCGGCGACGCTGACGCCCACATGACCTCCGCAAGCCTGTGCCGCCTGGCAACTGTTCAGCAGCAGGTTGTAGAAGACGCGCTCCATTTTGCGCGGATCGAACTGTGCGTTGTGCAGACCGCTCGATTCGATGGCCACCGACGACCTTCTGGAACTGCCGATGCGCGCGCACCAGTTCGATGGCGCGGCTGATGGTCCGCTCCACCGGTGTTTCGACGACGTTCAACGACTCGGCCGGACGCGACAGCTCCAGCAGTGAGTCGACCAGGTCGGTCAGCCGATTGACCGCCACTCGAATTTCCAGGTACAGCTCCTCGCGCTGCGCGGCGTCAGTTCGGCGTCGGCCAGAAATTCGGCGTTGGCCAGCACTGCCGTCAGCGGATGCCGCAGATCGTGCGAGATGGAACTCGCCATTCTGCCGATCGTGGCCAGTCGCTCGGCATCCAGCAGACGCTGCTGCGCGGTGCGCAAGGCTGTCGCGCATTCGGGTGAAGGCGTCGGTGAGTTCGGCCACCTCTCCGGTCGCCGGCGCGTGCAAGCGGATAGCGGAAGTCGCCGCCGCCCAGTGCCCGAACGCCGTCGACCAGTTTTTCCAGCGGCCGCGTGAAGGTGCCGGCGATGAAGTAGACCAGAATGCTGCCGCCCAGAACCGCTCCCAAACCCACCGCCAGCAAGAAGCTGGCGCAGGTGATTCAGGAAAGCCGTGGCCTGATCGTACGACTTCAGCACGATCATGGTTACCGGCGGCGATTCATCGGGGTTCAGAGTCAACGCCGAAACCACGAAGCTTTCTTTCCCAAGGTTCCAGTTGACCGAGCCTATCCGGCAGCGACGCGCCGGTAAGATGGCCGCGCAGTTCCTTGGTCTGCTCGCGGATTCAGAGTGCTGACCACGACGGCGTCACCGCAGGCAATGGCCACTTGACTGGCGGCAATCTGGCTGACCTGATGCGCCACGGCCGCGTTCATCTCGTAGCCGACAGCCACCACGCCGAGCAGGGTATTGTCCGATCGGCGGGCCGAAGTAGATTGGGCGCCAGCACGACTTCGTAGAGATGGCCGCCGGCGAACCACCATTGCAATGAGTTCGTCAGAGAGCCGCGACGGTCCACCAGCTGCTGGACCTGCTCCTGCGAGATTCCCGGCGTCTTCGTGTGGAAGCCGACGACTTTGTTGGACGGATCGACCAGCGCGAATAAATCGCCGCCGGAAAGATGGAACATCTCGCGCGAACCATCCTGAATGGTCGGGCGGATGGTGCGAGGTCATCAGCGCTTTGAGGTTCGGCAGGTCGGCCATCAGTTCGGCGAGCCGCGCCAGGCTGGCCTCGCGGTCGGCCTGAACGTTGCGGAAGGTCTGCACCGAGTCGGCCAGATCGCTGGCCAGTCCGCTGCCGCACGTGGCTGGCCACGGTGCGCTGCACGATGAGCAGCGATACCGCCGTCAGCCCAGCCGAGGTCAGCATCATGGCGATGAGAAACTTGGTTCGTAATCGCAATTTACCCATCGCCGTGGTCCTTCCTTGCCCTTTCACCTGACAAACTTGTAGCCCGTGCCGTGCACGGTGCGGAAGTGCACCGGATCGGTGGGATCTTTCTCCAGCTTCTGGCGCAGCCGCAGAATGTGAGTGTCCACCGTTCGAGTCGTGGGATAGTTGTTGTATCCCCAGACTTCGTTCAGCAATTCGGTGCGCGAGATCACGCGCTCCGGGTTATTCAGGAAGAAGCGGAGCATCTTGAATTCCTGCGGCGTCAGCGGCACCAGTTGTCCGGCGCGATGCAGTTCCATGCGCGAGAAATTGACTTCGACATCGTCGAAGCCGAAGACCTCGATCTTGTCGGACGATTGATTCAGGCGGCGGAAGGCCGCGCGCACCCGCGCCAGGAGCTCCCGCGGACTGAAAGGCTTGGTGACGTAATCGTCGGCGCCCAGCTCCAGCAGCAGAACTTTGTCCAGTACGTCGCTGGCCGCGCTGAGCACCAGAATCGGCACGTTCGAGCATTCCTGCTTGATCTCGCGGCACAGGTCCTGGCCCGACTTGCCCGGCAGCCGCAGGTCCAGAATCACGATACGCGGCATGGTGCTGCGAAACACTATCCATCGCCACCGCGCCATCAGGCGCGATCGCCACTTCGAAGCCGGCGGTCTCGAAGGTACGCCGCAGCGCCCTCTGCACCGCCAGGTCGTCTTCGATAACCAGAATCTTCTCCATCCTTGCTCCGTTGAATTACAGCTAATAACAGATCAAACCGGCAGTCAACGGAGTGTTCACAAATCTGTGACAAAGCCAGCAACGGCCGATTGTTTTCACTGAAAGATCGTTGTCAAGTTTTTGACAATATCGCCACCTCCGGCAAGACAACTTGCGGTTGGCTCCTCGATAGATTCGGAAGGCTTATGGCAGCACCGGCAGAGGGGACGAGTGTTGCCGGAAGCAGTTCACGATTGAGATGCGAGGAGAAACGATGCTCCATACCAAGCACCCACACATGGCCTCTACAGCGCTTCGGACAGCTACCTTGTCGCTGGTTGTCCTGGCGCTCTTCAGCCTTCCAGCCTTGGCCCAGAAGGTGAACATCACCTATCTCACATCCGACATCACATGCCGTCGGCGCGTTCCACGATGCCAACCTGGTTAATCCCTGGGGCATGTCCATCAGCCCCTCCGGTCCCTGGTGGATTTCCGATAACGGAACCGGATTGTCGACCCTTTACATCAGGCACCGGCGCACCGCAGGGACTGGTCGTCACCATTCCTTCCGCCACCGGCGGCACCGGCACACCCACCGGCACGGTCTATAACGCGCACCACCGATTTCAAGGTCAACGGACAGGTCACGCCGTTCCTGTTCTGCACGGAAGACGGCACCATCTCCGGCTGGTACACCGGAACCACCGCGTTCATCGCGGTCAATAACAGCACCTCCGGCGCGGTTTATAAGGGAATGGCTTAGGCTTCCGCGGCCGGCTCTAACTATCTCTATGTGGCGAACTTCCATGCCGGCACGGTGGAAGTGTATGACAAGAACGTTCGCTGCCCACTCTTTCGGATCGAACGCGTTTGTCGACTCCACCATTCCTTCCGGCTACGCTCCGTTCAATGTTCAACTGATTGCGGCAACAAACTGGTGGTCACCTACGCCAAGCAGGACGCCGACAAGCATGACGACGTTCCCGGACCCGGCAATGGCTTCGTCGATGTGTACGACACGCAGGGCAATCTGCAGTTCCGCCTGGCGCACATCTTATATCTGAATTCGCCGTGGGGAGTGGTGGTTGCGCCCTCGAGCTTCTCCGGCTTTGCCAACGATCTGCTGATCGGCAACTTCGGCAGCGGCGGCGATCACGGCCTTCAACGCCAGCACCGGCGCATGGATCGGCAACATGTTCGCGCGTCAGCGACCTGCCTGTGCAGATCGACGGTCTATGGGGCCTGACCTTCGGCAATGGCGGCTCCGGCGGGCCCACCAACACGCTGTTCTTCACCGCCGGCTCGTTCGGCGAGAAACACGGTATCTTCGGGTCGATCACCCCGCATCCTGGTATGTAAACGGCCAGACACAAACTGCTTTGCTAAAAAATTTGAGGAGGGCGCAAGCCCTCCTCGTTTTTATTGCGCCCTGACCGAGCGTGCTTAGAGTTTCTTCAGCACCTCGAACACATCGTCGTTGCTGGGAACCTGTCCGATGGGATAGATCTTGCTGAACGCGAGCTTCCCGTTCTTGTCGACCACAAAGATCGCGCGCTCGTTGATTCCGGGGATGGGATCGCCTTCGCGCAAAATCCCAAGCTTCTTTGCCACCTCGCCGTGCGGATAGAAATCGCTGGCCAGCGGGAAGCCCAGAATGCCAATTTCTTTCTTCTGCCAGGCTGTGTGGCTGGGAATGGAGTCCACGCTGATGCCCACCACCTGCGCATCGTAGGCGCCGAAGCGCTCCAGGTCGGTATTGAATGGCCGGCAACTGCGAAGCGCACACCGGCGTCCAGTCCGCCGGATAAAAGGCCAGTACAACATTCTTCTTGCCCCGGTAATCGCTTAATTTGAATTGCGTTTTAATGTTGCCCGTTACGGCGGGCAGTTCAAAATCCGGTACTTCGTCACCAATATTCAGAGTCGCCATTCTTCCTCCAACTCATTGCTTCGCAACTTGCGATTCTAGAGGCCATGCTGATGGAAGGGGCAAGTCGGCGACCGCCGGCACGTTACAAACGTGTTACAGGATGTGCCCAGGTGCGGCGATTAAGTGCGATCCAGCGCGTCACGGCGAGCCGTGATGACGGAGGGCTTCGCTGCTGAACCAATTCGGGTTATTGTATGCGCATGAAAAGCGCTATCCGTGCGCCAGGGACCGCGTGCCGAATATATTCGCGGGCTACCCCAAAGCGCCCACACCGAAACAGGTCAACGATGCGCTGGGATCGTCGAAATCTTTGTGGGATCGCCTGCTTGCCGAATTGGCTGCCGAGGTTCCATCGACCATCGTCAGAGTGGGGCACATCCGCTCCAAAACGTGGCTGGTCCCTGCGCCTGAAAGAAGACGATCGCATCATCGCCTATCTGAATGCGTATCGAGCGCGGCTTCCACGCGTGCTTCCTGCTGGGAGACAAGGCGCTGAAAGCCGCGCTGACCAGCGATCTTCCGCCCTCGGTTGCGAAGCTCATTCGCAACTCCAGCAAGTGTGCCGTGGGAACGGGAGTGCGCTTCGAGGTGAAAGCTCCGGAGGATATCGAGGTCGTAAAGAAGTTAGCTCGGGCTAAGCTGGAGGGATGAGTTTGGACTCCTCAAGAGCAGGCTCTGAAGGCGTGCTCCTTCAAGGCTGACGCTTTGCTGTCCACTCCTCTTCCAGCATGGCATAGATCACGTCGTCTACCCACTCTCCGCGGAACCACAGGCTCTTCACCATGTGCCCTTCCTTGCGCATGCCCACGCGCTCCAATAGCCGTATCGACGACGCGTTGCGCGGATCCACCGAGCCGAAGATGCGATGCTTCTTTAGAGTAATAAACACGTAATCGAACAGAGCGCGCAACGCTTCGACGGCATAACCGTTGCCCTGGAATTCGGGGGCCAGCGTCATGCCAACCTCGGCCTGCGCGGTCTCGCTTTGCGGTATGCGAAAGCCGCAGTCCCCGATCAGCTTGTCCCCATCGATCAGATAGAGGCCAACCTGGTACCACTTGCCCGGCATCCCCGGCTCAACCGCCGCCAGGCCGCGAATGTAAGTTTGCACGACGTCAACCGACTCCGTGCCCCACGACTGAAAGCGCGCCACATCGGGATGCCGATGGTAGGAGAAGACGCGCGGACCATCGTTGGCTTCCAGATTGCGAAGCACCAGCCGCTCGGTAGTGACCTCGGGAAACATAACTCGGTAGTGAACCTCAGGAAAGAGTAGAAGAAAGGCGGGTGTCGGTCCTAGTCCCGATTTCGGCCAAGCGCGGGGAGATTCAAGAATACTGTGGGTGCCCCGTTCTAGCCCTGGTTTTGGGCTAGGGCGGGACCTCGAAGGCCCAACACTAAACCAAAAAGAGGTCATCGAACGGGAGACCCCCAGAGTTTCTCGAATCCCTGTCGAACAGCGGACCCATGTTCTTCACTCGGCCGCAGCGTCACCCTCATCCATATATTTCAGCGCAGTCCACGCAATGCCTTCCACCACCGGTCCATCGCCGGTAACATAGCGCAGATCGGCAGTTTGCGCCTGCTCGTGCACCTCGACGACGGTCAAGACTCCGGCATGGCCCTCAACGGTGACGCGGTCTTGCTCCTTCGGAACACGCAGTGTCATGCGCACAGTGTCGGCGGAGATGGGCAGGCTGTCAATATCGCCAAGCAGAGCGGACCGTCAGGCCAGAGAATTTGGGGGAAGGGCTGGCCTTCAGGCCAGCGGCACGTCTTCGCCTGTAGGGAATCGGGATTCGACCACACAGTTGCCATGCGCCTAAGTGCGGAGTTCGTTGAACCGCGCGGCCTGCTTTACAATGATCGTAGGACGCTTACCTTGCCCAGACCCGCATTTCTCGTCGCCGAACCCGAACCGGAACAAGCTCTTTCCACGCGCAAGCTCCTTCTGGAAACTTTCAAGTTCAACGTCATCACCGCGCACTCCGAGCGCGAGACCATCGATCTTCTGCACCTGTTTCCCAACGTCAATGCCTTGATCCTGCATTGTGGGATCGAAAACTTCGACGCCGAGAACGTCATCCGCGTGGTGAAGACGACTGCGCCGGAGCTGCCGGTCATCGCCCTGACGCCGACGGATCGCGAATTTGCCTGGGCCGACCACGTCGTGCACAGCCACGACCCGCAGGAATTGCTACAACTGGTGCATCGACTGTTCGGCGACCCGCGCAAGCACCCGGCGCCAGCCGACAGTTAGGGCCGGGCCGATCAAGGGATGACTCATAAGCCCAGCGATAGATGCTGAATGGACGCATCCTTTCCTCAGCGGTTGGCAGCCTGAAATCCCACGCAAGTCCTTTTCTTGCAAGACAATAGCTCGTAAGTCCAATGGAGTGAAGACTTTGGAAATTTCCTGTTTTGGGGCTATTGTTTTCAAAGCTTTACGACGACAGGAAGAGGGGGAGTAACCAAAGTAACCAGAGCTTTCGGCCGCCCTCACAAGCAAACCTTAGATCGCTTCGCATGAGATCAGTTGATACTTGGCGAGGGTTCAATGCGGAGCAATGAACAGCCAGGAAGACAATTTTTGTAAGGACTGAAATCGTCGGTCGTGAAGATAATTTCTGCGGGGAGTGAAAAGTTGTTGGTCGTGATGACAATTTCAGCGGGAAGTGAAAGTCGTTGGTCGCGGGAGAATGCGCTCGCTGAACGTGGAATGCTGAATGCTAATCCCGACAGCTGAAAGCCGACAGCCTTACTGATACGTGACGCGCTTCTCGCCCTTCACCACTCGACCGATCGTGTAGCCCTTTTCGCCGCAGCGCTCCAGAATGGTTTGCACTTTCTTGAACTTCTTGGCCGGAACAACCAGGATCATTCCGATTCCCATGTTGAAGGTGCGCAGCATCTCTTCCTGCGGCACGTTCCCGATCTTCTGCAGGTGCTCGAAGATGGGCAGAACCGGCCAGGAATTGATTTCGACAATTGCGCCTGTGCCTTTGGGAAGCACGCGCGGCAAGTTCTCGGTGATTCCTCCGCCGGTAATGTGAGCCATTGCGGAGATCGCATCGGCTTCCATCATGCGCCGCATGATTGGCCAATAGCTCTTGTGCGGCTTCATCAGTTCGGTGCCGACTTTGCCCTTGATCTCGTTGACGTAAGATTCGGGCGTGTAATTCGCGGTATCGAAGAAGAGCTTGCGAGCCAGCGAGTATCCATTTGTGTGCAGTCCGGTTGACGCAAGTCCGACCAGCACGTCGCCAGCTTCAACCGACTTTCCGGTAATGATCTTGTCGCGGTCCACAACGCCGACGATGAAGCCCGCGAGATCGTATTCGCCATCGGTATAGAAGCCGGGCATTTCAGCAGTCTCGCCGCCGATGAGCGCGCAGCCGTTGTGCTTGCAGGCTTCGGCGATTCCGGAGATGACTTTCTCAGCGACATCGGGCTGCAATCGGCCGGTTGCGAAGTAGTCCATGAAGAACATTGGCGTCGCGCCTTGCACGGCGATGTCGTTGACGCAATGATTGACCAGATCAGCGCCGACTGTGTGATGCAGGTTCATCTCGAAGGCGATTTTGAGCTTCGTTCCAACACCATCGACGCTCGAGACCAGAACTGGATCTGCGTACTTCTTCTTATCGATGGAGAACAGACCGCCGAAGCCCCCGATCTCGCTTAAAACCCCGCGATTGAAGGTCTTATGAGCAAGATACTTGATGCGTTGCTTGGTGCGATTGGCGCGCTCGATATCGACGCCGGAATCGGCGTAAGTAATAGTGCGGGGAGAAGTGGTCTGTTGTGCCAAGAGTAGAGGTTCCCGTCCAGAGGGCGCATCGCCGCAGATTGTTTCGCGGAAGGCTCATTGTACCATTGCCCGCGAAAGCCTTGCCGCGCGCATGGAAACGTCGATGGAACATCCCGGTCTCGCAGCCGGTCGAAGCAACAACACGCTGGCCGGAAGCAGAGGCCCGACTGGAAATGCCAGACCTTTGCTTCCATGTCAGTCAGATTACAAAGGTGTTCGATCAGGGAAATATCTGATAAACAGCGCCCTCGTTGTGAACGCCTCCTCCCTGGGTCGCGCCGATGAGCCAGTTGTGCCAGAACGTCGGCGGACCATAAGGTAGTTGGCCGTCGTTCTGCAACCTGAATGTGTGCAGAACGGTTTGCGTCCAGCTCCCATTGTTGGACACCAGCGCATAAAGCGTTCCAACGGAATTCGTGCCGCCTTCGGCAGCCGTTCCGTAAAGATTGCCGCGGCTGTCGAAGATCACGCCTGCGTAAGGATTGGCGCCGTCAGTGCCTCCGGTAAAGTTGTAGAGCACGCTCTCCTGCCATTGCTGTCCAGACTTGGCCAGCTCAAACACGGTGCCTTGATGATGCGTGCCTCCAACATTGGTTGTGCTGTAGAAGTTTCCCGTCGCGTCCGGCGTTAAAGCGCCCATCGGATAAGCGCCATCGGCGCCGGTAAAGGAATGCAGCACGGTTTCCGTCCAGGCGCCATTTGAAGAGCTGAGCTCGAAGACGGTTCCGCAACCATATTGGCAAGTTCCGGTTCCTCCATAAGGCGTTGTGCCGTACAGATTGCCGGCGCTGTCGAGGAATAGGTTTGCCACCGAACTGGAACCGTCGGCTGCGCCGGTGAAAGCGTAGATATCGCTCTCCTGCCAGCCATTCTGCGTGGGCGTTAGCTTGTAAACCGTGCCTCCGCAGCCTGGCTGACTGCAACCCCAGTAAGTATTCGACTGCGGATTGCTGCCGGCGCGATCGAAGATGCGATCGCCCCCAATTCCTGGCGCCCAGGTTGTGCCATACAGATTGCCCGCGGCATCGAAGATCACGCCGCCCGCAGGGATAACGCCCTGATTTACTCCCGGTTGAAACTCGTAGAGAGTTGATTCCTGCCAGCCGTTTCCGGTCGGCGTGAGCTTGAACACCACTCCGCAACCGAGATTCTCTCCGCCGCTGGTGGAGCAGACGCCGAGTCCTCCGAGCTGAGTTGTGCCGTACAGATTTCCGTTGCTGTCGAAGGTGAGAGTTGCGATCGGAAAGGCGCCATCGTTTCCGTTGAAGTTGTAGAGCACGGTCTCACGCCAGGTTCCGCTGCTGATCGGTGTCAGCTCATAAACCGAGCCGTAAGCATTAGGACCTCCGTTGAACGTAGTTCCGTAGAGGTTGCCATGCGTATCCGCAACCAGTCCGGAGTCGGCAGTGCGACCGTTGTTCCCATCGAAGTTGAAGATGAGTCGTTCCGGCACCTGGGCAAATCCCAGCGAAGTCAAAGCGACAACCAGCACCGCCAGTTTCAATACACTCTTAAGCATAGCGATTGCTCCCAGTGTTTCAGTTCTGCATGTGTGTGGGTTAATGGGCCTAGAACCGATGAGACGGGACTAGCGATAGCAGCTATGCTCGAGGGCCTGCGTTCGGGACCGCATCAAGACCGCATTGCGGAGTGTTGCCCTCAAGCAATTGCATTCTACTCACGTTGGTCATCACGATCGAGGTCAATGGGACGGAAGCTGTGTCGGGAAAGTGTCAGCTGCGTAACGCAGGTGCAAATGCTACAGTCGGATAAATATCGGACGAGCGAAATTCTCGAAGCAGCATGCAAAGAAAAACGGCGCCGAAGCCGCAAAGCCTCAGCACCGTCTGTAGTCAGCGAAAAGTTTGCTACGCGTTGCTGGTGGTGTTCCATGGATCCAGCACGACCTTGATGCAGTTCTGCTCTTTTTTCAAGAACGTGTTGTAACCGTCAGGCGCATCCTGCAGGGATAGCCGATGCGTGATGATCACGCTTGGATCGATGTCGCCTTTCTGGATGTGGTCCAGCAGCTTCGGCATGTACTTGTGCATGTTCGTTTGTCCCATCTTGAAGGTCAGACCTTTGCCGAAGGCCGCGCCGAACGGGAAATTGTCGAGGAAACCGCCATAGACTCCCGGGACCGAAACCGTCCCTCCTTTGCGGCACGATTGAATGCACTGCCGTAGCGCGAATGGGCGATCGAAGGCGATGCCCATCATCTGCTTGGCGCGATCGCTGTACCAATCGACGCCATGACCGTGCGCTTCCATGCCCACTGCGTCGATGCAGGCGTCCGGACCGCGTCCGCCGGTGAGTTCCTTCAGCGTCTCGATCAGGTCAGGCGTTTGCGAGTAGTCGACGACTTCCGCGCCGCCTTCCTGCGCCAGCCGCAGGCGCTCGGGAACGTTGTCGATGGCGATCACCTTTCCTGCGCCCAGCATCTTGGCGCTGCGAATTGCGAACTGTCCCACAGGTCCCGCACCCCAGACCGCGATCACGTCGCCGTCTTTGATGTTGCAGTTCTCCGCCGCCATGTAGCCGGTGGGAAAGATGTCGCTGAGGAACAGTACCTGCTCATCCTTCAGGTCGCTCTCAATCTTCAGCGGACCGACATCGGCGAACGGCACGCGCGCGTACTGCGCCTGTCCGCCGGCGTAGCCGCCGTACATGTGCGAGTAGCCGAACAGACCCGAACCCGAGTACCCGTAGAGCGCCTCCGCGACGTGTGCATTCGGATTGCTGTTGTCGCACAGCGACCACAACTGCTGTTTGCAGTAGAAGCAATTGCCGCAGGCAATCGTGAACGGCACGACGACGCGATCGCCCACCTTGCGCTTCTTAACCTCGGGGCCAACTTCGACAATCTCGCCCATGAACTCATGGCCGAGAATGTCGCCCTGCTCCATGGTCGGAATAAAGCCGTCGTAGAGATGCAGATCGGAGCCGCAAATCGCCGTGCGCGTGATCTTCACCACGCAATCGTGCGGATTGAGAATCACCGGATCAGGAACGCTTTCAACTCGCACATCGTGTTTACCGAACCAACATAAAGCCTTCATCGAGCACCTCCGCCCTGGGTTCCAGTGACGTTGCGGCTGCAGCTTCGCAGGAGCCACTTGTTGCGGACCTTTGCGCACACGCTGTGTCGCTTCCGGTTCCTTCATTGAGTGCATTATCTCCACCATCGACGAGCGCCGTCCCGACGGTTGACCGACGACGGTGGGAATTTCACCCGCTTCCATCAACGACTTGAAGCGGCGCAGATCTTCGCGCACCTGCACTTCGGGCTCACGTCCCATCATTTTGGCGAACGCCGCGCCTACTTTGCCCGCGGGATTGTGATAGGTGAGCGCGACCGTGACTTCGGTTCCCGAGCCGTTGGTTGCGGGCCGGAACTCCACCGATCCGCGATTGCTGATCGCCGATCCTGGCAGTGAGCGCCAGACCAGGTATTCGCCAGGACGCTCGTCGACCAGCTCGGCATCCCACTCGACGGGAACTCCCATGGGACCTTGCGCCACCCAGTGCGAGTAGTGTCCGTCCTTTTGCGTGACACTTTTCAGGTGCTTCATGAAGCGCGGCAGGTTTTCGAAGTTGTGCCAGAAGTCGTAGAGCTGCTGCGCAGGCCGATCGATAGTGAAGGTCTTCTGAACGTGAATTGTTTTCGGTGACATCGTGCCGCGGCGCGCTCCGGCTACCGCGCCGAACGCGCCGATTGCAGCCAGAGCCGCTCCTCCCACGGATTTGCGGGAGAGTCCGTAAACCGCCAATGCTCCTCCACCCAGGATTGCCGCCCAGGGCTGGATGGATTCCACGCGCGACTTTCCAGAGCGTGCTCCAGTATGTCGTGAGGACTTCAGATTCATTGCATCCCTCGTTTTCTTGATTTGATTCTGGTGGGATGCGACAGCCGAACGAGGGTTTGCGCGCTGAGACAGAAGAACGCGCAGCCACGCTGCTTATGTTTGCTGCTGGGAAAATTCAGGCCGAAGAAGCTGTCTTTGGCCTGTTGGCTTGTAGCTGGATCGACGCAGCCGCTCTCACGCCGTCAGCAACAAGTGATCGTCCGAGACATCGGCGGCTTCGGCCTCGCAGCTCGAGCCAGGTTCCTCTGCCAAGCTGCGGAAAGCGGAGTCGCTGATCCAGACGCTCTGCAGCGGCATTTTGCGGATCGCCGGTCTTGATCCACACGCGTGTGAGCTCTGGAAAAGCAGACATCAGGTTTTTGATGCGATCGGTGTACAGCATTGGTTCCTCCTAAGATGGCGCAGCAATTCTGCGCCGCCATGGAGGTGATTCCTGCAGGACAGGATTCACTCGCCCGGGTTCACGTGCTACTCCGTGACCGAACAAGCGATGCGGCGCTAGGCGAGCATTGTGGGACGGAACGCGGAGTTAAATGATATGCGCTCCCAGTTACTGGGAGGTTCCGATGAGTTTTCGTTTCTCATAAATTTTCCAAACGAATGTGGCTGCTCCGTTTAGACGCGATTGTGAGGATCGGTTCCAAAAAGCAGCCGCTGAAAGTTGAATTTCTCGTCGAGATTCGCGTCGTAGTAGCGCGCTGATTCGCTGTCTCAGTCCGCAGGATTTCAGGCGAAATCCCATGTGATCCGCGTCACGATTTTGCGTGATTCTTAATTCCCATCCTCGCGCCGCCGAGGCTTAGACTAAAGCTTCATGATTGCGAGGACTCATGGCTACAACTGCCCCTGCTAAACCGACTGGAAATTCTATGAAAGCCGATCCTTCTTCAGACGTTTATCGCTCCGAAAGTCATCCTCTGGATCCATTCTTCCTGCCGAAGAGCGTTGCGGTTATCGGAGCCTCGGAACGTCCCGGCAGCGTCGGCCGCTCGGTGCTGTGGAACCTGCTGAGCAGCCCGTTCGGAGGCACGGTGTTCCCGGTGAACGCTAAGCGCTCCAACGTGCTCGGCATCAAGGCATATCCCAGCGTGAAAGATCTGCCGGAGAAGGTTGATCTGGTGGTGGTGACGACGCCTGCCGACACTGTGCCCGGACTGATTCAGGAGTCGGTCGACATGGGCGTGCCGGCGGCGATCGTGATCTCCGCCGGCTTCAAGGAGTTCGGCGAGCACGGCAAGGAACTGGAGCGCCAGATTTCGGAGATCATTCGGGGCAAGATGCGGCTGATCGGTCCGAACTGCCTGGGCGTGATGAATCCGGTGCGCGGACTGAACGCAACCTTCGCTCACACCGTGGCGCGTCCCGGCAACGTCGCTTTCATCAGCCAGAGCGGCGCGCTGTGTACGGCGGTTCTCGACTGGAGTTTGCGGGAGAATGTCGGCTTCAGCGCCTTCGTCTCCATCGGTTCGATGCTGGACGTCAATTGGGGCGATCTAGTGGACTACTTCGGCAACGACTCCTCGAACGCACAGCATTGTCATCTACATGGAATCGATTGGTGACGCGCGCTCGTTCCTGTCGGCAGCGCGGGAGGTTTCGCTCACCAAGCCGGTCATCGTAATCAAGGCTGGACGCACCGCCGCCGCCGCCAAAGCCGCGGCCTCGCACACCGGCGCCCTTACCGGCAGCGATGAAGTGCTCGATGCCGCATTCCGGCGTACGGGCGTGTTGCGGGTGAACAGTATTGCCGACATCTTCTTTATGTCCGACGTGCTGGCGAAGCAGCCGCGGCCGCGCGGCAATCGCCTGTGCATCCTCACGAACGCCGGCGGACCGGGCGTGCTGGCAACCGACGCTCTGGTGGCCGGAGGAGGCGAACTGGCGGAATTGTCGGAGCAGACGATGAAGGCATTCGACGAATTCCTTCCCGCGCAATGGAGCCACAACAATCCTGTCGACATCCTGGGAGACGCCGAGCCCGAGCGGTATGCCAAGTCGCTGGAAATTGCCGCGAAAGATCCGAGCATCGATGGCATGCTGGTGGTGCTGACGCCGCAGGAGATGACCAATCCGACGCTCATCGCCGAAAAGCTGAAGCCGTATGCGAAAGGCCTGGGCAAGCCGCTGCTGGCCAGCTGGATGGGCGGCGCGGAAGTTTCGGCGGGTGAGCAGATCCTGAACCAAGCCGGTATTCCGACCTTCCAATTCCCCGACAGCGCCGTGCGCGCCTTCAACTACATGTGGCGCTATTCCTATAACCTGAAAGGCATCTACGAGACGCCGGCAATCGCCCGGAACGCTGACGCGACCCTGCAGCGCGACAGAGCTGAGAGGATCATTCGCGATGTGCGCAACTCCGGCCGAACCATCCTGACCGAGTACGAGTCGAAGCAGCTGCTGAAGGCGTACGACATTCCGACGGTGGACACCAGAATCGCCGAGACGGAAGAAGAGGCGCTCGCGGTCGCGCAGGAAATCGGCTATCCCATCGTTCTGAAGTTGTATTCGCTGACCATCACACACAAGACCGATGTCGGCGGAGTGCAACTGAACTTGCGCGATGCTGCGGCAGTGAAGGCGGCGTTCCAGAACATCAAGCAGGCCGTCACCGAGAAAGTTGGTGCTGAACACTTCCAGGGCGTCACGGTCCAGCCGATGGCTAAACTTGACGGCTACGAACTCATCATCGGCAGCAGCCTGGATTCGCAGTTCGGTCCGGTGATTCTGTTCGGCACCGGTGGGCAACTGGTCGAGGTGTTCAAAGATCGCGCGCTCGCCTTGCCGCCACTGAATTCCACGCTGGCGCTCCGCCTGATGGAACAGACGAAGATCTTCACCGCGCTGAAAGGCGTTCGCGGTCGCAAGCCTGTCGACCTGCAAGGCGATGGAAGAGTTACTGGTACGCTTCAGCCAATTGGTCGTAGAACAACCGTGGATCAAGGAAATCGACATCAATCCGCTGCTGGCCTCCCCGGACAGACTGCTGGCGCTGGACGCGCGTGTGGTGCTGCACGGCCCGGAAATGACGGAAGACAAATTGCCGGCAGCGGCGATTCGTCCTTACCCCATTCACCTGGTCGACAGTTGGACGATGAAGGATGGCAAGACCGTGACGCATTCGCCCGATTCGTCCGGAAGACGAGCCGGCGATGATCGAGTTCCACAAGAAGCTGTCGGAGCGCAGCGTCTATCTGCGTTACTTCCAGCCGTTGAAGCTGACGCAACGCACGGCGCACGAGCGTCTGACCCGAACCTGCTTCATCGACTACGATCGCGAGATGGCGCTGGTCGCTGAAGGTGAAACCAAAGACGGCGGAAGGGAAGTGCTCGCCGTGGGACGCCTAAGCAAGCTGCACGGCCGCAACGAAGCTGAACTGGCAGCGGTTGCCATCGACGATGCGCAACACAAGGGACTGGGCACGGAGTTGTATCGCCGGCTGATCCAGGTGGCTCGTGATGAGAAGCTCGGCAAGGTTGTTTCTAATATGCTGCCGGACAATCGCGAGATGCGAGCCCTGTGCACGAAGCTCGGCTTCCAGATGTTCTCCAGCCTGGAAGACAACATGATCCGGGCGGAACTGGAGCTGTAGTGGACCAGGATTGCGGCTGACCGACCCAGGTCTTGAACCTGCGAGACCTGCGTAACTTTGAATTGTTGCTTTAAGCAAAAAGAAAGCGCGTTCTCGTCAGAGCGCGCTTTCTTTCTCACGGAATCGGCACCTACTTCAGGATATTTCCACCGAAGCGGAAGGTCGGACCGACCGAGAAGCGAATGCTGTTCTGGCTGCTGCCCAGAACGTTGCTGAACATGTTGTAGTGCACATAGTCGACAGCCGTGCGCACGCCAAAGTGTTTGCTGAGATTGAAATCCAGACCACCGCCGACACCGTAGAACGTGACTGTGTCTGTCTTCTGCATGCCCGGCCCTGCCAGCACGGTCGCGACCTGCGCAGCAAATGGATCCTGCGGGTGCAGCGACGCCACTTCATGCAGCGAGCCCAAAGCCGGCCTCACGAAAAATCGTTACCGGCTTGAAATGCCGAATATTGAATTGCGGTCCGGCACTGTAGGTGTAGGTGGTCGAGCTGGTCGGCATTCTGAGCTGATATCCGGGAGGAAGCTGACCGATAGACTGCAGATACTGCTATTTCTCCGCTCAGGGTCTGCTGCAAAGCCGGTGTCAGCATGTTGGGCGTGATGACGTTATCGCCTGTGAACACGCTGAAGTCGAAACCCAGCGCTACCCAACTCTTCGCGTTCCATCCGAATTCGCCGTTGAAACCGTTCTGACTCAGATTCAGGCTTGGAGTGCTGAAGTAGCCGTAGCCCGCATAAGCGTCAAACCGGTTGACATAGTCCTGTTGGGAGAAAGCGGTGAGAGAGGTGAGAATGATAAATAGCAGTATGACTACAGAGAGAGTCCTGGGCCGCATAAAAAACTCCTTGCCACTCGCCCTAGCTTCGGGAAGTCGGCCTGATTAAGATGCCGCGGTCTCTGGATAGTAAGCCTCAATGGGCGTGTGGCAGACGTTCCCAGAACTGCCGTGCGTGTTTTGAGTGTGCTCCCTCCAGAGTTCCCGAATCAGTAACAAAACAGGAATGTTTCGCAGCACGTTCCGAATCGGTACTGGAGGGCCGGAACGAGGGCAGACTAACAGGGCGTGTAACCTGGTTGCAACACGCAAAACGATGTCAGGATACGACTTCGGTTGTAGCCAAAAAACTGTAAGCCGACTTATGCTGCGCAGAAATTTCTTTTCGGCAAGAGCGGGCGAGCGGGGCTTTCGAAATTACACCGCTGCATGATGAGTGGCGAAGGCAAGTCTCCGGGCAATGATGCTGTAGACGGAGGCGTTGAATGCCAAACCAATATGCGTTCCGGCGACCTCGAAATCGTTTTCCTCCTGCCCGGTAATGCAGTAACGCCAGTCGGCGATTCCGTCACTGCGCGTGTAGATGGCCGTCTCCAGTATGGAGTCAGGAATGCTGCGTCGCAGAGACGCAAGGAAGTCGCAAGTGCAGTGGCCGGTATAACAAGTGGGCAGAACGTCGGCGCCGTGCTGCTCGAGGATGCGTTTCCTGACTGCTTCAGCTGCGTGCAACACGGTGCGATGCACCACGGTGCCGCGAAATGGTGAGGCGAGCGTGATCACGGATGCAATGTCGTCGGGCCGCTGACCGGCCACGGCGCGAGCGATGATGCCACCCAGACTGTGCCCGATTAGATGGATCTTCCTGCCCGTATCCGCGCGTGCTTTGTCGACGCTCTCATTCAGCCGGCGCTGAATCAGCAGATTGGGACACTCGGCATTGAATCCGATACCCGAAAAATAAGGCCGGTAACCGATCCGGCCCAGCCAGGAATGAAGTTGTGAGAGATAAGCGTCGGTGCCGAGAAAGCCAGGTACCAGGACCGCGGCCGCACCGTCGCCGCGCGGAATCCCCAGTCCGTAATATGTCGGAGACGAGTGCAGGAGTAGAAGGTCGGCGGCAAACAGCGCTTCCTTCCAGATGGCGATATCGGCTTGCGCGATCTCAGGATGAAATGTGCCAGCGGGCGGTGGCGCCATAGACAGTCCGTGCTCTCCCTGATGCGGTGCGTTGGGAGTTGCGCCACCCCGTAAGCGCGATGGCAGCTTCCGGGAAGTTAGTGTATGCAGAGATGCCGCGGGTTGCCAAGAAAAGATTTTGGCCCGGGCGGAAAATCTCCAGGCCTCGGAAGTCGCGATTAGCTCCTCGATGTTCTTGGGGAACTTCCGGAACATTAGGGATGAAACGTTATGGGCCCCTTGTTCGTATAGGGATTGTGTCGTGAGGGTGACGAATGCGGAATCGATGGCTGTTGTTCTTGTTGGTAGGCGTGATCGCAGCTTCAATCTTCTCCCACCGGCGATTGACTGCCGTGCTGGCCGGGGTCAGGTCGCAGCCGAACAATGCGGTCGCAAGCGAAAGCGGGATCAAGATGGCGCACATGTATATGACGACGCTCGTGCCATCCAAGCCCGGAGACCAGCAAAAAGCAGACGCAGTTGTGGTGGCTGCGAAAGCGGCAATGGCCCCTTACCAGGACTACCGCAAGGCGCTCGCTGACGGATATCGGATTTTCCTTCCCAATGTGCCGCAGCCGCAATATCACTTCACGAACTATGAACACGCGCTATCGGCGCGTCAGCACTTCGATCCGTCGAAGCCGACCTCACTGCTCTACAACAAGACAGCCGACGGTGGGTACAAGCTGGTTGGCGTGATGTACACAGACCGGATGGACGCGAGCGAGGAAGAACTAAACGAGCGCATTCCATTAAGCGTTGCGCGCTGGCATCAGCACATCAACTTCTGCAAGGCGCCCGCCGGAAAGAAGTCCGAATATTTTGGCCAGCAGGCAAAGTTCGGCCTGCTGGGTTCCATAACAACCAAGGAAGCTTGCGAGGTCGAGGGCGGCGAGTTTTATCCTCATCTCTTTGGATGGATGGTTCATGTGTATCCGTACGAAACGAATGCGAAGAAGATCTGGTCCACTGAGGATGATGACAGCCATGACAACATGGACCACTCCAGCATGGTGGGAATGAAGATGAACTGAGGGCAAGGTCTTCGCGACGTAAAAAAGACGTGCCACCATCGGGCAGCACGTCTTCTTTGGTGTCCATCAACTCCAGGTTTGGAAGTTAACGCCACCTCATCACTGCAATTACGCCGTGGTTGACTCCATCTTGATCGCCCGGCCCGTCCGGCGCCCGCGCTTACGCGCAGTTGCCTTCGTCGTCCGCTTGGGCTCCGGCCGATGCATCACGGTATCGATCAAAGCCTTTTCGGCGGTGACAAAGTTCTTGACACCTTCGCGGGTGAGGTCAGGAATTGGGATGAAGGGAAATGGCGCGATCATATTCAGGGTGCGTCCGGCGGCACGCATGCTGGCGCTCACCTGCTTGCCTGCAACGTCCATCAGCTTCTTCTGCGCGTCGATGAAGGCATCCGTCGCTTCGTTCGCCAACTCCGACAACTCAGTCATCTTCATCTTGCGGCCGGGCTCTTTAGCGCTGGTCGCCTTGGTGGTCTGCTCGGCGATTACGTCCAGAAACCGCTTCTGGGTGTGAACGAAGGTCTCCATGCCTTCGCGGGCCATTTCAACCAGGCCATCAGGATCGAAGCCCTTACCGGACTTCACCGCATTCAGCCAGGTGTTGGTCTGCTTGCTCGCCGCCTTCAGGAATTCCTGCTGCATTTCGACGAAGGTGTCGAAGCCGGTGTGCACCAGCTCGGTCACGGCGACGGCAACGCCGTTTCCGGCGACGCGTTCCTTCACGCCCGTGGTCAGGATCTCGTTCTCGCGCTGGGCCAGGCCGAGCAGCAGCTTCTGACCTTCAATAAAGTTTGACATCACCTCGCCGGCCAGTTCGCTGGCGACCAGCGCCGGGCAAAAGGCGGGATCGGCGAAGCGGCTGCGGATCATCTTCATTGCGTTGGCATTCTGTGTCATCGCCAGGTCGACCAGGATTCGCTGGGTTGCGAAGAAATTCTCAACCCCTTGCTGCACCCATCCCGACAGCAGCGAGACAAAGGACGAATCCCCGTTGTGGCTCATGGAGGATTCCGACTTTCCATTTCTAGGCATGATAACCTCCGAAATTGCTGCAGTGCAGCATCAAGTTGAGAGTAGTATTCTCAATAGGCCGTGTCAAGCGTGCTTCCAGGATATTTTGCGCTGCAACAGAGGATGAAGACTATGGACAGCGATCGCATCGTCATCAAGAAGTACGCAAACCGCAGACTCTACGACACTTCCAACAGTCGCTACATCAACCTGGAAGACATTGCGGCCATTGGTCCGAAACGGGAAAGACGTGCAGGTCCTGGATGCGAGCACCGGCGAGGACATCACGCGCGTCACCCTGACGCAGATCATCGTGGAAGATGCGAAGGGTCAGCCCTCGGGCTTGCCGCTGGAGTTGCTGCGCCAGCTCATCGTGGCTTCCGACCGCGTTGGCCAGGAATTCATCATGTGGTATCTGAAGTCAGCCTTCGATGCGTACTCGAAGGTGCAGAGCTCGCTGCAAACGCGGCTCAGCGAGATGCAGTCAGCCGCGCTATCGCCCCTGCAGATGGTGAAGAACTTCCTGCAGACCTCGCCGCCAGAGAAGAGCCGACGACAGCACTGAGGAGTTGGCGGAGCTGCGCCGGCGCTTGGCCGAATTGGAAGCGCAACCCAAATCGAAGCCGCGGAAACCGGCGAAGTCCGGAAGGAAAATGGCGGCGAAGAAACGCGTGAGGTAACGATGCCCGGCTTGCGGTGCCGCCCGCGCGGCCGATTCGACGACGAAAATCAGGCAGCGCGAGTCAGTCTCAATGACTGAAGCGGAGAGCGCAACACATACTGTCTTGACAAATACCCTCCGCCCGTTCCACGATGCCGTGGGCCTTCAGGATTTGACGATGAGCAGTTAAGGGACGGCTCAGTCGGGCCGATCCGCCTACAATTTGTTTTGCTGGACCGTTTTGCAGCCGGGACTCACACTTTCTCGCACGGCCAGTCACAAGGGGAATGATGCAGAAGGTGCTCGGTTTAGTGATGACCGGCGGGGGAGCCCGTGGGGCGTACCAGGCTGGTGTCCTGAAGCGTATTGGGGAGATCAAGCGGGTTCAGGGGCAAGGCAATCCTTTTCCAATTATCGGCGGCGCTTCCGCCGGAGCGATCAACGGCTCGGCCCTGGCCATGGGAAGCGATAATTTCTCACAAGCCACCAGCGTCCTCGCGAACCTGTGGGCGAACCTTAAGCCATCCGACGTGTTCCGTTGCGATTTCGTCTCGCAGGCGCACAACTCCCTGGTCTGGATTCTCGATCTTTCCTTCGGCGGCGCTCTGGGAGGCGGCAACGCGCGATCGTTGCTCGACGCGACGCCGTTGCGGCACTTCCTGAAGAAACACCTCGACACCTCCCGCATTCAGGAAAACATCAGGCGCGGCAATCTCTACGCGCTGGCAATTTCGGCGACCAATTACAACTCGGGCAAGAGTTATCTGTTCATCCAGGGTCAGAAGGGCCATCCGATGTGGAATCGCAGCCGCCGTGTAACTCTGGCGACCAAAATCACGGTGGATCACATCTGTGCGTCGGCGGCGATTCCGTTGGTCTTTCAGCCGGTCAAGCTGGAAACGGCTAAGGGCTCGGCTTTCTTCGGAGACGGATGCCTGCGTCTGCAGCAGCCGCTGAGCCCGGTCATTCGTCTGGGGGCCGAGAAGATTTTCGCCATCGGCGTGCGCTGCGAAAATCGCGAGCACCAGGTAGAAGAGTCCGGACCAGAAGGATCCATCGCTGGCGCAGGTGATGGGAGTGCTGTTCAACGTGATGTTCCTGGACCACCTGGCAACCGATGTCGAACATCTAGAGCGCCTGAACCAACTGATGCGCAGCGGTCATATCAAACAGAGCGGAATCGAAGGCTGCGAGGAGATGCGTCCGCTGACCGTGCTGCAGGTCACACCGTCGGCGAATCTGACCGAAGTCGCAGCCCAGCATCAGAAGGACATGCCGTATCTCATCCAATATTTTGTGAACAGCCTGGGACGCGACGCCGCGTCCTGTTCCGACTTGATGAGCTATCTGTTGTTCACCTCGAAGTACACGCGCGATCTCATCCGCCTGGGCTATCACGATGCCGACAATCGCATCGATGAGATTGAGGATTACTTATTTGCCGGGAACGGAAGCAGCAGTAAGAGCGTGGCTACCCCTCGCAACGGCAAATCGCGCGAGGCAGAGCCGGTCGCCCGGCGCGGTGCTGCCGCGTTGCGTTCCTGATGTCGTAGCTCCATTGGGAGACAGCGATCGCAAATGAGCCGCGGCTGCCTTGACAATCCAACTCTCGCGGACGACGATGCGCTTAGGCATGGTGTTCCATGGTTCAGACCGCCAATGTAGTGACGCTGAAGCCGAAGACCCTTCAGGCCTTTGACGACTACATCCGCGAAGCGGAAGAGGCGATGCAGCCTTCGCTTAGCGGGCGCAGCTCGTTCCTGTGGTCGGACCAGAATCCCAACCGTACGCAACAAGTGAAGCAGGGGCATATTGTCGCGCAGCTCTGGGCGGGCGAGGCGCCCGTGAAGATTCCCAACGGTCTTATTCACGACTGGGTTGGAGCCGCTTTCGTAGCCGGCGTCACCGTGGAACAGGCTCTGGCGCTGGTGCAGAACTACGATAACCACAAAAACATCTATAAGCCCGAAGTGATCGACTCAAAGCTGATCAGCCACGAAGGGAACGACTTCAAGATTTTTCTTCGATTGCTGAAGAAGAAGATCATCACCGTTGTTCTCGATACCGAGCACGACGTCCATTACTCGCTGGTGGACGAGAAACGCTGGTTCTGCCGCTCCCACACCACCCGCATTGCGGAAGTCGAAGAGGCGGGCACGCCGAAAGAGAAGGTGCTGGAGCCCGATACGGGCTACGGATTTCTGTGGCGTCTGTATTCGTATTGGAAGTTCGATGAGAAGCACGGCGGTGTGACCATCGAGTGTCGCGCCATCTCACTTACGCGGGACATACCGATGGGCCTGGGCTGGATCATCGAACCCATCGTGAAGACCCTGCCGCAGGAGTCGCTGATCCACACACTGGATGCCACGCGAAGGGCGCTGGAGGAGACCTGATGGTGTGGACTGGTTGATCGAGGCAAGCCGAGTTGACTCTCCGTCGTGTGCCCGTCTTACAAGGCGACTGCCAGGCGTTTACGCTCCCACTGCGAATGTCTTCTGCTTGCACGCTCACCGCTTCGGGTTGCACGATGGAAACCGCCTGCTTCGGCGCGACGGCATCGACTCTCGCCTTTGTCACTTTCTTCACGCGTTTCGACTTGGCCGCCTTCGGACCCTTTCCATTGGGCCGCACCTGCTTCTCTGCCATCGGAATCTCGCGCTTCGGGCGTACTCGCTTGGGACGCTCTGCGGCTTCGGCCTCCGGCTTCGCTTCGGCCTTGACCAGTTTCGCCGTCTTGCACAACTCTCGAAGCTCACGTTCGACGAACTTCTCCAGGTTCTGCGGATCGGGCACTGCGCCTACATCGCACGTGAATCCGAAATACGCCGTCCCGTTGTAGCTCAGGATCGCGCAGTTCACGCCCATCTCGCCGCCGATAGGAACGTACGGATACCACGCGACCATCTTGTGCCCAAGCAGGTAGAGCGGCGACGTGCGGGCCGGGAACGTTGGTGACGATGATGTTGCAGAGGCTGAGCGGGAGCTGGCTGGCTACCGGTCCGATCGCTGCCCAGATCGGGGTTGGAATGGTGGCGAACAATCCACCAGCAAATCCGACGAACTCCGCCGCGCGCACGCGCTTCAGGAACTCCATGCGCTCGCGCACGAAGGCAAACAGCTTCTGCGGATCGCGTACGTCCAGCGGAACGGTCACCGGCAGGAAGTAAATTCGATTGCCCAACTCGCTGACGCTACCGTCGCCACGTACGTTTACCGGAATCATGATGCGCACGGAGCGCCCTTTGACCTTAACGCCGCGCAACTCGGCATAACGTCGCAGCGCCGCCGCCATCACCGTGAGGATGACGTCATTCACCGTGCCGCCGCAGCGTTGCCGCAGTGTCTGGATCTCCGCCATCTCGATTTCCGTCCAGCCGAACTTCTGCGGCCCATGACACACCACGTTGAAGGGAAGTCTCTCGGCCGGCGCGGCCAGTTCCGGCACAATGTTCATCAAATCGGTCAGCGGCTCGGCGGAGTTGGCAAACATCTGCTGTGCTATCGCCATGGCCTCGCCATGCAGGGTGAGCGCTCCCTTCACAATCGAGGAGTAGGACTTCAACAGGTGGTCGAGAAACTGCGCGCCCGCGTCGCGGTTCGGAGGCGGCATCATCGGCGTCGAGCTTCTTGCGCGAAGGCGGCGTTGGGACTGGGGCTTGTGTCCATCAGCACGTTCATGATGCCGACGCCCGCCATGCCGTCTGCCAGGCAATGATGGATGCGCGCGATCAGGCCGGTGCGATTGCCCTCAAGGCCGCGCACGATGGTCAGATCCCACAACGGCCGGCTGCGTTCCAGATGCGTGCTGATGATCTTCGACGTAAGGGCTTTCAGATCGCTTTCCGTGCCGCGGCGCAAGGTGACCTGGCGAATGTGATTGCGAATGTCGAACTGAGGATCGAATTGCCAGGTCGGCAGCCCGATGTTGAACGGCGGAAATACTACATGTTGCCGATAGCGCGGAATCAGCGGCAGCTTCGATTCCACCAGCTCACGCACGGCTTTGAGCGAGATCGCTCCCTCGAAGATGCTGACGCACGCGATGCTGAGCGGCTGCCCCGGGCGCTCGATGTAAAGGAACAAAGCGTCTCCCCAGGAGAATGAGTTGTTGAGTTGTGATTCCGCCATGACAATCTCCCTGATCCGCACCGCGAGCGTGTACGGCGACCTGGTGTGTTTCATCATCGCGGGTTGATGACCACTATTCGCAGTGACGAGCGACCAATTTGGGAGTGATTCCTGATTCGGGAACGAGGGCGATCTTCGACCGCTCTGCTCTCGTAGCCGCTCATCTTTTGTGAGAACGTGGAAGCAAGCAGAGCCGTGCACGATTAGCTATGAGCAGCAGCACTCGCCAATACGATTTCGACTACATCGTCGTGGGTTCCGGCTTCGGCGGCAGCGTGAGCGCTCTGCGGCTCAGCGAGAAAGGCTACCGCGTCGCGGTGATGGAGATGGGGCGCCGCTGGACTCCCGAGAACCTGCCGCAAACGAGTTGGTCACTGCATCGCTGGTTCTGGCGGCCCAGCCTGGCGTTGCGCGGCTTCTTCAGCATGCGATATTTCCGCCACGTCACCATCCTGCATGGTTGCGCGGTGGGCGGCGGCTCCATCACCTACGCCTGCACCATGCTGCGTCCGCCGGACAAAGTGTGGGACGCGGGCTCGTGGAAGGACCTGGCCGATTGGAAGCGGGAGATGCCGCAGCACTACGACACTGCGTCGCGCATGCTGGGCGTGACCGAGAACCGCATTCTTGGGCCGTCGGACAAGTTGTTGCAACGCGTGGCCGACGAAACCGGGATCGGCGATACCTTCTATCGCACCAGCGTGGCGATCCTGCAGTCGCCCGAAGGCGTGCCGGCCGGAACGACGATGCCCGATCCATACTTCGGAGGCGAAGGTCCGGAGCGCACCACGTGCAAAGGCTGCGGCGGTTGCATGATGGGCTGCCGTCACGGCGCGAAGAACACGCTCGATTTGAACTATCTCTATCTGGCGGAGAAGCGCGGCGCGCAGATTTTCGCGGAGACGAGAGTCGTGGACGTTCGCCCGCTCGAGGCAAAGGCCGATGGCAGCGCAGGCTACGAAGTTCGCACCGTAGACTCTCTCGCTCGTTTCAATCGACACCTCCGCCGCTTCACCTGTCGCGGAGTGGTGTTCTCAGCCTCGTCGCTCGGAACGATGGAGTTGCTGTTCAGCTTGAAGGATAAAGGCTTCGTTGCCCGCGATCAGCGATCAACTCGGCCGGTATGTGCGCACCAACTCCGAGTCGCTGATCGGTGTGCGCGTGCCGCGCTCGCCAGACGACCTGTCCAAGGGAGTCGCGATCGGCTCCGGCGTTTACATCGACGAGCACACGCACATCGAAGCCGTTCGCTATCCCGACAAGTCCGACACCATGGGCATGCTGGCGACGATGCTCACCGGCGGCCGCCCCGGCCCGGGACGCGTTGCGCTCTGGCTGAAGAATGTGATCGTGTCGCTGGCTTGTCATCCCTTTCGGACGGTGCGAATACTGCAGCCGGTCAAGTGGGCACGTGAATCGGTGATCCTGCTGTGCATGCAGGCGCTGGAAGGACACATCGATATGAAGTGGGAGCGGCATATTTATTGGCCGTTCCGCAAGTTCCTGGTCAGCCGCGGGGAGCGAGTGCCAACGTTTATTCCCGCCGCGAATGAGTTTGCCCAGAAGTTCGCGAGCATCGCGGGCGGTACGGCGATGAGCATGCTGCCGGAAATTCTCTTCGATGTTCCCGGCACCGCGCACTGCCTGGGCGGCTGCGTCATCGCCGGCTCACCCGAGCGACGGAGTCATCGATTCACGCCATCGCGTCTTCGGCTACTGCAATATGTACGTGTGCGATGGCTCAGTGGTCGCCGCAAATCTTGGAGTGAATCCCAGCTTGACCATCACCGCGCTGGCCGAGCGCGCGATGAGTTACATTCCCCCCGCGGCTGAGGCGAAGTGGGAAACTGCGGCCGACCGGGCGGTAGTTTCCCCTTAGTTCCCACGAAACTTCAAGGTGTCATTCCCGAGCGAAGCCGAGGGAAAACGCCATACGTACCAAGCCATAGGGTCCTTCCACTCCGGCTTCGCAAAGGCGCGGCGACGCCTGCGCCCGAATGACGCCGAAATCAGGATGACTTCGAAGATGACCGCGGCCCAGATGACGCGGAACGCCCCGTCGTATTACCCTTCCTTGCACAGTTGGAGGGGTGATGAACAAATCGTACGACGCCATCATTATTGGAACCGGACAGGCCGGCCCATTTCTCGCCATCAAAATGGCCAAGGCCGGTCGCAAGGTCGCCATCATCGAGCGCCATCTGTTTGGCGGAACCTGCGTCAACACCGGATGCATTCCGACGAAGACCCTGGTTGCGAGCGCACGCACGGCCTACGTGGCGCGGCGGGCGGCGGAGTTCGGCGTCAACACCGGGCCGGTTTCGGTCGACATGAAGAAGGTGAAAGCGCGCAAGGATGCGATCCAGCGGCCTTCGCAGGAAGGCGCCGAGAGCCGCTTACGCGAACGAGCCGAACATTGCCGTCTATAAAGGGCAGGCGCGCTTCGAGTCCTCCCACGTCGTCGCGGTCGGCGACGACCGTCTCACCTCCGAGCAGATCTTCATCAACGTTGGCGGCCGCGCTATCGTCCCGCCCATGCCCGGTCTCGACCAGATCACCTACTTCACCAACTCGTCCATGATAGACGTCGATTTCCTGCCCGAACATCTGATCGTCGTTGGCGGCAGCTACATCGGGCTGGAGTTCGGGCAGATGTATCGCCGCTTTGGCAGTCAAGGTGACGATTCTGCAGCGGGCTCCGCGTCTGGTGCCGAGGGAAGACGAAGACATTTCCGATGCAATTCGGGGCATCGTCGAAAAGGAAGGCATCACGGTTCGCACCAACGCCACCTGCATCAGCTTCGAGAAGCGTGGCGACAAGATTCTAGCCGGCGTCGATTGCACGGAAGATCTCGAACCCGGCGGAGGGAACGCACGTTCTGCTGGCCGTCGGCCGCCGACCGAACACCGACGATCTCGGGCTGGACAAGGCCGGAATCGCGCATGACGAGAATGGCTACATTACCGTCGATGACGAGTTGAGAACGAATGTGCCCGGCATCTGGGCGCTGGGCGATTGCAACGGCCGCGGCGGCTTCACTCACACTTCTTACAACGATTTCGAAATCGTGGCGGCGAACCTGATGGACAACGATCCGCGCCGCCTGAGCGATCGCATTCCTGCTTACAACCTGTACATCGATCCGCCGCTGGGCCATGTGGGCATGTCGGAAACGGAGGTGCGCAAGTCGGGACGCAAGGCGCTGATCGGAAAATATCCCATGAGCAGCGTGGGCCGCGCGAAGGAGAAGAGCGAGACCGACGGCTTCATGAAGATACTGGTGGATGCGGAGACGAAGAAGATCCTGGGCGCGACCATCCTTGGCACGGGAGGCGACGAGGTCATCCACTCGATTCTCGACGTGATGTACGCCAAGGCGCCGTACACGGTGATCTCGCGCGCCATGCACATTCATCCCACGGTTTCGGAGCTGATTCCGACCATGCTGCAGGATTTGAAACCGCATGGTCCGTGATGGCGGCCGATTTCTAGGCCGGCCTTAGACGCCGTCATGATCTCTGCTTCCCCATTTATCATCATTGCATGTCGATTGCGATTCAGTGCCGGGGTCTGCGCAAGACCTACGACGGCAAAGTCGAAGCCGTGCGCGGTCTGGACCTGACCATCGAGACCGGCGAGTGCTTCGGCCTGCTCGGTCCGAACGGCGCCGGCAAGACCACGACCATCGAGATCCTTGAAGGCCTGCTCGAGCCGACTTCAGGCGAGGTGGAAATCCTGGGCCGCACCTGGAAGACGCATCAGCGCGAGTTGCGCGAAGGCTTAGGCATCTCGCTGCAGGAGACGCGGCTCTCCGAAAAGCTGACGGTGCGCGAGACCGTGCAACTCTTCGCCAGCTTCTACAAGCATCCTGTGCCGGTCGACGCTGTGCTCGACGAACTTTCACTGCAGGAGAAAGCTGACACCTGGGTCGGCAAACTGTCCGGCGGTCAGAAGCAGCGGCTGGCGGTGGCGACCGCGCTGGTGGCCAATCCGAAGCTTCTGTTTCTCGACGAGCCGACGACCGGCCTCGATCCGCAAAGCCGGCGCCAGCTGTGGGAGATCGTTCGGCAGTTCCAGCAGCGCAACGGGACGGTGCTGCTGACCACGCACTACATGGACGAGGCCGAACGCCTGTGCGACCGGCTGGCGATCATCGATCACGGCCAGATCATCGCGGCGGGAACTCCGGCGGAGCTGATCGAGCGTCTCACCGGTCATCATGTGGTGGAGTTCGCCATCTCGGGCGGTGCTGCGGACAACGGGCACGTGTGGAACACGCTTCCCGGCGTGCAGTCGGTGCGCACGGAAGACGGGCTGTTCTCGCTGCAGGTGAATGAGCCGCACGAGACCATTCCGGCGCTGCTGGCGGAAGTGCAGAAACAACGTGCGCAACTCGTACATCTCACCACGCGACAGGCAAGTCTGGAGGATGTCTTCGTGCAACTCACGGGCCGGCATCTGCGGGAGGATTGATGGCAACAGTTGAACAGCCACCCGTAATGTCCGGGCCGGAGCAGACCACGGTAACCAATGGCCGCTGGTCGGGCTACTGGCGCCTGCTTCGCATGCGAATGCTGGAGCTGTGGCGCGAGCCCGAGGTGGTCTTCTGGGTCTTCGTGTTTCCTCTGCTGCTGGCGCTGGGACTGGGCATCGCCTTTCGCGACAAGCCGGCTGAGGTAACGCCGGTTGCGGTGGTGGAAGGACCGAAGGCGCAGCAGGTCATCGATCTGCTGGAGCGCTCGCCCGAACACGCCGCCATTCATGTCGATGAGGTCAGCGCGGCCGCTGCCTATGACGGATTTCGCCTGGGCAAGTATTCGCTGGTGGTGAGCATGGACGATGCCGGCGTGCACTACCGGTATGATCCCGCGCGTCCGGAGAGCGTGCTGGCGCGTGCGCAGGTGGATGACGCTATTGAGACCGCGGCGGGCCGCAAGAATCCCATCAGCGCGACCGCGACAACCTCGAGCGAGCCGGGCGCGCGCTACATCGACTTTCTGATTCCCGGATTGCTGGGCATGAACCTGATGAACTCCGGCATGTGGGGCATTGGGTTTGCGCTGGTGGACATGCGGCAGCGCAAGCTGCTGAAGCGCTTTATCGCGACCCCGATGCGGCGCACGGATTTCCTGATGGCGCTGGCCAGCAGCCGGCTGATCCTGATGCTGATCGAGGTGACGCTGCTGCTGGTCTTCGGTGCGCTGTTCTTCCATGTGCGCATCGAGGGATCGATCGCTGCGATTTTGCTGGTGGCTGCGCTGGGTGCGATTTCGTTCGGTGGCATCGGTCTGCTGACGGCAAGCCGCGCGCAGAAAATCGAGAGCGTGAGCGGGCTGATCAACCTGGTCATGATGCCGATGTGGATCCTGTCCGGCGTCTTCTTCTCGTACGAGCGCTTCCCGAAGATCTTTCTGCCGGCCATTCGCGCGCTGCCATTGACCGCGTTGAACGACGCATTGCGCGCCATCATTCTGCAAGGAGCGCCGCTGAGTTCGCAGCTAGCGCGGATTGCGGTGCTGGTGCTGTGGGGAGGAATTTCGTTTGCGCTGGCGCTGCGCTGGTTCCGCTGGAGCTGAGGGCTCGAATCGGCTGCGTCGACACGCTCTATTCTTGGCAAGTTAATTTATGGCCGGCGTCATCCTGAGCGCATGCGCCGCCGCGATGACGCCGGTTTTGGATTATGGTGCTTAGGATGACACTGGTTGAGTGAGTGATGTCGCTCACGGGAATGTGCGCTGCACCTTGTTACAATCCCGGCATGACCTCCGGCCTTGAGCGCGTGCAACAGCATCTTCGGCTCTACGAACATCCGCTGGTGGAGTTCAGCGCGCGCGACACCGGCCACAGCATCGAGGTGGCAATCAAGCCTCGCTTCGTCGAACCGCAGGTGCACACGTATTTCTTCGAGGTCGCATCCCCGCGACCTCGACGATCCGCAATTTGAGTGGATGCTGCAGCGGCACATCTTCGACGGCCTGCAGGACTACATGATCGAGATGTTCGTCCGCACCCCGCAACACTTCAAGGCAAAATCAGCAGAGGGAGCGCGAGGGCAAGCCGTGACCCTCGAAGGCCGTGACACCGGGAGCAGAGGTGCGAAACAAACTCTGCGCGAGCGCATTGCCGCAGAGATTCGCCGCGCGGGTCCGATTCCGTTTTCCCGTTATATGGAGCTGTGTCTCTACGAGCCGGAGCTGGGCTATTACTCGCGCCGCGGGAGAAGTTCGGCAAAGGCGGGAGACTTCTATACGTCCAGCGACGTTCATGCGGTGTTCGGCCGCTTGCTGGCGCGGCAGTTCGAAGAGATGTGGCGGGCACTCGACTCGCCGACTCGCATCGATGTGATCGAACTTGGTCCGGGGCGAGGATTGTTTGCGCGCGATGTGCTCGACTGGTCGGCAAAGCAATTCCCGGAGTTTGCCCGCGGCCTTGCGTTATTCGTTGGTCGAGCAGTCCGCGCATCTGCGAATGCGGCTGCAGGAGCGGCTGATCGAGCACATCGCGAGCGGGGAAGTGCGCGATCTTCGATTCTCTGGAAGAAGCCGCAAGCCGCGCGGGCGAGAACGTCATCGTCTTCGGCAACGAGTTCTTCGACGCTCTTCCAGTCGAAATCATCGATCATCGCGGCGCGGTGCGGGTTGGAGTTGAAGGTGAGCGATTCGTCGAGAGATTCGTTTCGCCTTCAGCCTGCGGAAGAAGAGTTCCTCGATCGCTATGGCATTCATCCCGAAGAAGGCGAGCGCGTCGAAGCCCCGCTGCTATCGCTCAGGTGGATGGATCGAATCGCGGAGTGTTCCGGCGAGCGCCGCGGCTTCGTGATTCTTATCGACTACGGCTACACCCGCGAGGAGCAGCTTGCCGGACGGCATCGCGACACCATCATGACCTATCGCCAGCATGTCGCCACGCGCTTCTCCGTACGAGGCACCCGGCGAGCAGGACATCACCGCGCATGTGAACTTCACGGCGTTGCGAGCGCGAGGCATCGAGTCGCGGCTTGGACCATCTTGCATTGCTAACGCAGTCGCAATTCTTGATCGGCATTGGCGAAGAAACAGAATTTGCCGATGCGTTTCAGGATTGCCGCCTGCCACAGGAGCGGGCGAAGGTGGCATTGCAGTTGAAGCATCTGATCTCGCCCAGCGGGATGGGCGAAACGTTTCAGGTGTTGTTGATGTCCCACAATGTGGCAAAGGAAAAGGCCGCCTCGCTGGGCGGCCTCAAGCTGGCTCGGTAAAGTTAGTTCAGCCCCGGTTTGTCGCCGCTATCCTGCGGCTGATACGGCTTCTGCAAGTATTGCCGCGCAATGTCCAGCGCGTTCTGCGTGTTGTCGTTGGTCTGCAGCGCCTGTCGATATTCGTTGGTGGCGCGTTCGCGCTGCCCGGTCAGATCGAAGATCATGCCCAGCTGGATGTGGCTCCAAACCTCGGTCCAGCGCGGTTCTCCATCACCGTTGAGCGACTCGCGGTAGGCATTCGCCGCCGACTGATAGTTGTGCTGCAGGAAGAACACTTCGGCAATGCGGTAGTGCGCCAGTGAGCTGTTGCGGTTGATGTCGAGCGCCTTCTGATATTCCTTCAGCGCCTCGGTCAGGTCGCCCTGCTCGACGTCCTGCTGTCCGCGCATGATGGAGGTGCGCACCTGCAGGTCCTGCGAGTTCTGCAATACGCTGGTTGTTCGGATCGATGCTGATGCGGCGCGGCTTGCCGAACGTCTCGACCGCGTAGGCGGAGTTAGTGCCCTCGACTTCGATGCGCTTGGTTTCGGTCTTGCCGTCGGTGTCGATGCGCAGCTCAACCGGCATGCGGAACAGGTCCATGTCCTGCGAGATCTCGCCGACCACGCGGAAGCCCTTCTGCGTACGGTAGACGGTGTACTTGTTCTTGAACTCGGGCGCGCCGGTGGAGTCGAGCCACTGGGTGAAGAACCAGGTCAGCTGCTGGCCGGAGACCTGCTCGGCAACTTTACGGAAGTCATTCACGCGTTACGGGTTTTCCGGAGTACTGCGAGACGAAAGTCCGCATGGTCTTGTCGAAGGGCTTCGTCGCCGATCACCCAGTGCAGCATCTCCAGGATCATGCCGCCCTTGTCGGTGACCAGCGACTGAAACTCAGGCGAGAAGGTATCCAGGTGACTGATGTCGGCGAGCGGCACGGAGACATAGGCCAGCGCGCCTACCGACATGTCCTTCGTCACTTCTTCGAAGCCGGCCTCTCCGGCGACGTGCTGAACGTAAAGCGCCTCGGAGTAGCGCGCTGCGCCGTCGTTCAGCCACCAGTCGTTCTTGGTCGCAGGGCTCACCATCGTTCCGAACCACTGATGCCCGATGGTGTTGGCCAGCAGCCGGTAATTGCCCTTCTGATTGAAGTTGTGGCCGGCGATAGCTGCGATCTCCGGCGCCCAGGCCGAAGGCAACGTGTCGTTCGGCAGTTCGACTACGCTCAGATTCTGATTGAACGGCGGCCCGTAGAGGGTGGTGAAGAAGAAGAACTCTTTCGTCGCCGTGTCGGCGTATTGCTGGGCAAACTGCTTATGCTCGGGCGTGGTGTAGACGTTGATGTTCAGGCCGCCTTCGCTGCTCTTGGTCTGAACGAACTTGCCGATGATGAGAGTGCCCGGAAAGCTGGCGTGATCGGTGTAGGTGAAGGTGGTGGTCTGTCCGCCGGCAGGAGTTGCCAGTCGGGTCAATCGTTCCTTGCGAGCCTTTACGCGCCGCAGCACCCTCAGTCACTTCCGCACCCGGCGCCGCGCTCTGCTTGCCGCTGCCGATAACCGTGTATCCCGGCGGCACGCTCACGCTGATGGTCGAGGTGAAGCGATCGATGCCGTAGCTGACCATGGGGAACCAGCGTCCGGCATACAGAAGATAGGTGATGGGATCGCCAATGTAGGCAACCTTCAGCCCCTGCACCGGGCTGTCGTCGGCGGACTGGATGGCGCCTTCGTATTCGAAGATCAGCGTATCGGAGCTGCCCTTGGTCAAGCGTGTTCGGCAACGAGATGCGTATGGTCGAATCCTGGCTGACGCGTTCGACCGACAGCGACTGCGCCGTTGGCATCGACCACACGCGTGGGACGCAGCGCGTTATGCAGCTCGAAGGTTGCGATGTTGACGTCGTCCAGCGCGGTGAATTTCACGCGAGCCTGGGCCTTCAACTCGTGCGTCTGCGGCGTAACGGCCACGTGGATGATGTAGTCATCGACCTGGAGGCGCGGCTTCTCCGCCGCGAAACAGACGGAGGCCAGGGCGATGATGGCCCAGGCTGCAACGCGTCCGAGGGAACGTGCCGTTCTCTGCATTAGGAAAGAGCTCCTGCTCTGCTGCTCACTATAAATGATGGAAAATCCGAGTGGAAAGATGCGCTAGGTGCGCCGCTGATGGCCGGCATCACTGGCATTTTCCCACTATGGAAAGTACGGCGCGGCTGCCCGATCGGATGCGCTGCCGCCGGAATCATTCGCCGCAAGCCGCTGCCGCACTTCCTGGAAGTCGTGGATCATGGTTGTGCGTGCCTCGCCGTCGGGAATCAGGCGGCGCAGTTCGGTCGAGACCCGCTGGGGCGTGAAGTCCGCCTGCACGAGTTCGGGGACCACATCCCGTTCCGCGATGAGATTGACCATCGCAAAACGGTCCACCTTTACTAGACGGCGGCCCAGGCTCCAGGTGAGCGGCGCGACCTGGTAAACCATGGCAAAAGGTGTGCCGATCAGCGAGGCTTCCAGGGTGGAGGTGCCGCTGGCGACGGCCGCAACCCGGGCATGCAGCAGGGTGGCGCGCGCATCGCGCGTCAGAGTGATTGGCGGTCCGGAGTAATCGGCCATGAGAGACGCTACCCAGGCAGGGTCCAGCGTCGAAGCGACCGGCATTATGTAAACGTAATCCGGGCCCAGAAGTTGCGCGGCTTCCAGCAGGACCGGCAGGATGCGCGAGACCTCGCCGCGGCGGCTGCCGGGCAGCAACGCGATCCATTGGCGCTGCGATTCAATGTCGTATTCGCCGGCAAATTCGGCGCGCGTTATCGCCGGCGCAGGCAGGTCGGCCAGCGGATGTCCGACGAACTTCGCGTTGATGCCGCGCTCGCGATAGAACTTCTCTTCGAAGGGAAAGATCACCAGCATCTCGCGCACGTATTTGCGAACGCGCTCGATGCGGCGCTGCTTCCAGGCCCACAGCTGCGGGCTGACGTAATAAATGACCGGCACGTTCAGTTTGTGGAGTTCGCGCGCCAGCCGCAGGTTGAAGTCGGGGAAGTCGATGAGGACGGCGGCATCGGGACGGCGGTCGCGCGCCTCGGCGACGACCTCGCGAAAGCGGCGATAGATGCGGGGAATGTGCTTGACCACCTCGACGATGCCGACTTCGGCGATCTCGCGGGCGTCGGCCAGCAAGTTCGCATCCGGCCTCGCGCATGCGGTCGCCGCCTACGCCGAAGAATTCCACGTCAGCGTCTGACCGGGGCATTGGGAGAGTTGCCGGCGCAACGCCTGCATCAATTCCGCACCATAAAATTCGCCTGAGGCCTCTCCTGCCGAGATCAGAATTCGCACCTTGGAATTATGACAGGTTGCAAGAGTGAGAGCCGAGCAATAGGCTGTGCGAGTGGAGCTCATCTGCAGCAGTGAGCTGAGGTCAGGTCAGGGGTTATTCGACCTCGGGCGCGCCGCCCCGCTGAGAATGGCACCTTTATTTTACTGAGCAGTCTTGATTCGCTTGCGCACTCGACTGCCTCATTGCAGCTCCGCCGTTCCCAGCGAGATCTTTCCCGACGACGGTTGTTGCAGCAGCACGCTCAACGTCTGTCCATCCTGGAAACAGGCCACGGTGCCGGAGAACTGCGGGCGATAGACGCGGATCACACGTTGCCGCTTTGAGCGTCATACAGGACGTACACATAGGCGTCTTTCGGGTCTTCGGCTTCGCCTTCGTAGACCACCAGAATGCGATTGCCGGAGATCCACATGTCGTGTGCGACATCGGTTTCAAAGGGCTCCTGCAGGTTCATCTGGCGAAGGATGCGTCCGCTCTCGGAGACTACGGCTATGCTGAGCGCGATCGCCGAGCAGAAGCACGTAAATACTTCCATCGCTGCCCAACTTTGCGATCCCGCTGTCGAACGCGGTCGCTGTCTCCTGGTCGCTGCCATCATCGGAATTCGTGCCCACCGACCTTACCGGAAACGGTCGCGCAGATGCTCGACCAGTTTCGCGTCCGAGTTGAAAATTCCGACCAACGCAGATTCTTCGAAATGCCTTCGTCGTCGTCATTCAGCGTCACGCCTGACGCGAAGAAGTTTCCGTCGGGCAGCGGAACCAGGAGAGACGGAATAAATTGTTGCTCGAAGCTGCTTACGCAGCGCAACGAGCCGTCGGAATCGTAGGTGGCGTATTCGACCTGTGTCGCCGAGCTGTTCTCTATCGGAAGAATCGGGAACGCGCACGATCTGATGCAAAGAGCCGTCATTGGCAGCGGAATACAGGAAGACGTGCCGGTCGCTTGAAGACTCGGATTCCGACTGGAAATTCACGGTTTGCGTTGTGCCATCGGCTTCGATCGCAGCCAGCGTCGCCGGCCGTGATGTGTCTGTTTGTGAGGAATAGTTCAGGTAGACCTGGCCGGATTCGTCACATTGAGGCGAGGTCACGGTCGAGTATGGTGGCACCTGTGTCGGGCGTGGCTCTCCTTGCAATTGCAAGGGCACGTAGGTCTGCAGGATTTGAGCCTTAAGGACGGGAACGAAAGTTGAGAAATGCCAATCCAAGTACAAGGAAGCAAGAAACACGCGCATGCCTGACTCCGTACTGAGCACACGCAGAGGGACCCATCAAGCTGGTCGCGAACCCTTGTGCAGGTGGGCGCATCAGCGGCCAAGCTCCTCGGCGAATTGCGAACAGCGTTATCTCAACAGAAGCAGGTTCGACAAAGCGGGTTGTAAGGATAGACGGAGCAGAAGGCCCGGGCGCCTTTCCAGAGCGGTGCTGGAACCGCTGTGAGCGTAACTTTGGCGATTATCGAGCAGTACTACTTTTGATGGACGGTGTAGGGCTAGCGCAGCGAGGTCATGCGAAATGGAATTTGCACTACGGCTTCCACCGCGACAGGTTCGCCATTCTTGGTGCCGGGACGGAAGTGCCAGTGCGAGAGCGCGCGAATGGCATTCTGATCGAGCCGCTCGTCGAGGCTGTTGAGCACGCGAATGCCGTCGACCGATCCGTCGGTACGAATGATCGCGTAGAGCGTCACCGTCCCCTCGACATGATCGCGCAGTACATCGGGCGGATAGGCTGGGTCCATCTTTGTTGGTTGCGACCGGCGCAGTCAGCGGAATCTTGTCATCGCTCTGTTTCAATTCGGCGAATCGAATGATCCAGCTTCCACTGGCCGAAGTCAGGTTCGGCATGTTCATGATCAGCGAGTAATAACGCTTGCTGCCGAACACGCGCTGCTCGATGGTCTTGTCGAAATTGTCGGGGTCGGTTGCTGCTGCAGCAGCCGGCGTTGCCGAAGATGGCTGATGATAGGTCGGCAGCGAGGGCTTCATTGCCTCGGCGAATGAGTCGTCTTGCGAGCTTCCATGATCTGCATTGCTGCCGACGCCTTTGCCGACATTGCCGTTCGGCGTGCCCGCGACAGCAGATGTCGTCGCTCCCGGCGGAGGCGCGCCAACCACGATTCCCGGAGGCGCATTGCCGGCGCCGTGGCCTCCGCCTTGATTCGCGTTGCCGGAGCCGGTGACGTTGGGAGTGCCGGGCGCGTCGGCCTTGCCGCTCGGCGAGGCGTGAAACTCTCCGCTGCGATTTCCGCTGGGTACGCTAACCGGTCCGCGAACATCGGGGTTCAAACTGAGCGCGATGATCTGGCCTTGTCCTTGCGATGTGCCGAGACCTTGCGTGCTGGGCGACGGAGGAATGCTCGCGCTGCGGCACTGGCGCCGCTCTTGCCCGGTAGCTCCTCCACTCTCGGCCGCGCCGCTCGATCGTTGCGGCTCAACCGGCAGCTTGGGAGCGGCAACTTGCGGCTGCAAGTCCGACATGTTCAGCTGGCCTTGCTTCAAGCGCAACTGATCGGGCGACAGTGTCGGCTCGACCACGGCTGCCTGCGGCAGCGGCGGCAGCTTGAGATTGTCCTTCACATGCGAAACGTCAGCGGTCGGCGCCACCACGGAAGGGTCCGAAAGCGAAGCTACTTTCAGGTTGTTCTTCAGATGCGAAACGTCCGCTGCAGGCGCGACTACATCCGGCTGGAACTGCGGCACCGTCAACTGCGAGACCGACCGCGCCGATGCAGCGATCGGCTGCGCCGCGGGAACGGGAGTCCAGGCCACGATGTTCGGCATGGGAACATCATGGTCGAGCTTCAGCTTCGGCGGCGTGACGATCGTCTGATGGGTAGTTGTCCGGATTCGGCGGGACGGACAAGATCTCCTGCTTAGCCAGCTTGGGAGCGCCCGTGCGCGGTTTCATCTGCTGCTTCGCCGCGGTGTTGATCGGCGGCAGATAGTCGCTGAGCGGAGCGTACTCGATGTGGGCGTTCTCGAACGGCGACTTGACTTGCGGCTCGCGATTAAAGAAGGGCAGGGTGCAGACCAGGTACACTGCGACAACAAACGCAATGTGTCCGCCATACGATTCCAGAAATCGAACAGGAGCAATACCGGTCTTGATGAAGTAGTCGGGCCGCAGCTCTGCAGGTTTGGCGGTGGTTTCGACTGGAGGAGGTTCGCGCCGGAATAGCAGATCGCCAAGATTGCGAAAGAAGACGCGATGCCGGGGCTCAAGCTCACGGAGCAGTACCGGAGAGTCAGCTGTTGCAGCTTCTTGCTGGGTCCTGGCTGCCGTTACTTCCGACATCATCCTCTCGATTGGCGCGCGTGATCGGATTATAGCGGAAAACAGCGGACCAGAGCAGGCATAACGCGGTAGCCAGATACTTCTTCGCAATTCGCGGCAGCCATGCCATGATGCTGAATAACAGAATTACGGGGTACTATGCGCAAACAAATCATCGCCCTACTTGCGGTGACGGGCTGCCTGATCTTGTACGTCACCTGTTGTTCAGTCGTGACGACGGCCCAGCAACCGGCCAGCCAAGCCACCGCGGCCAATGAAGTTTCCGGCACCTATACTTTTCTGCGCGAAGGGGAATTTGTTCAGCTCACCGTGGACGACGGTAAACTTTCCGGTTACATTTCTCGTTTTGGCGATTCAGACAGCGATAAAGGGCAATTCATCGATCAGTTCTTCGACAAGACCTCGCTGGTTGGCGACCGTCTGACCTTCAACACCAAGACTGTGCACGGCGTCTGGTATGCCTTCAATGGAAGGGTGACGTCACCGCCGGCAAACAGCCCGACAGCGAAGGCTATCGGGTGATGAAGGGCACGCTGGTCCAGCACACCGAGAATGACAAGGGTGCCGACAAAGTCATGCAGCGTCAGGTGGAGTTTAAGTCGTTTCCATCGGACATGGGAAAGCAGTAAGACAGGGATTAGAGCTTAGGGCTATGGATGAGGGATACTAGTCGATTGGAACTACCGCGCATGCTCTTATCAGGATCACTTAGCACGCGAGCGCACTATTCATCACAGGTTTTGTGTCGTGGCCCTCGTTTCCCGATCCCTGATTAGTGAATGGTCGGCCTATCGACGGAGTCGTCTACCAGCTTGGATCCGAGATAGGTGACGTGATCATCTTCTATCCGTGCCAGGATGTTGAAGGTATCGCGCAGAGGGCCCGGTGGAGTAATCGCCACGAGATGTTCGTAAAACTCCTGTGCCCTGATTTCGGCCTGCAGGGCGACATCCAACGCCCGTTGGCGGGCGGAAAGTCCGTCGGTGCTGCTGAGAATGTCGCCGGCATCCAGGCGCGGAACTTCGACGAGTTCGCTCAATTGCTGCTCCGTTAACAGGTTTTCCAGGGAGCCGTAAGCAGCGACATACCGTTCCTCCAGCAAGGCGCGGTGTCCTCGTTCTTCCACGCCCATTTCCCAGAACACGGAAGCGATTTCCAGCGACTCCTCGTCGCCGAACTGGATAAACATCTCGGCGAAGCGGTGATATACCTCCGCATTACGCTGTTCAATGGAAATGGCAGTCTGCAACACTTCAGGCGGTGTAAGAGAAGAAAAACTGCGCGTCATGGCTCTCCACACTTTCGGTTCCGGAATTCTACTTGGCGGAGGGAGAATTCGAAACTCGAAAGCGCGTCAGCGACCCGCTGCCGGTTCTGAAACAGGAAGGTTCGGCATCGGATTCAGCCTGCGATGGCTGGCGAGTCAAATCTTCTTTTTGGCGCGGTCGGTTTCAATCCTTGCGATGGTTCGCTTCAGCCAATGCTTCACGTTCTCGCGCAACTCTTCTTCCGTCTGGCCCGGCGTCCCCACGGTAATGCCGTCGCGGTTCAGCGGTATGTGATGGCAGGGAATGTCTTCCGTGCGGTATTGTTCCGGCACAAAGTCGTAGAGCAGGCATTCACGACAGGCGTGAGGGCGCGTGGGATCTCCGTGGTTGGGACAGGTCAGAGAATCCTGGAATACTGAAGCCGGTCCCCACGGCGTGCTGTACCAGTTGCCGTATCCGCCCTGTTCGAGGAAATTCAGTTCATAACGCAGTACTTCCAATACATCGCGCTTATCGTCCGACATAGTCAACTCCGGGTGTGCCGCCCCTACGGCTGCTCATCCCAGGTTCTATTTTGGCCTCAGTCCGCACAGCCGGGCTGTGATGTATCTCACAAGAGGAAGTGATTGGTGCCCGTCAGAGAATCGGTTGCCGATGATGAATAATTTGTAGCAGTTAGCACTCAGCACTCAGTCGTGGATGATGATGCGATACGAGGGAAAACTCAATGCAGGATTTTCGGGATCTGCAGGTTTGGACAAAGTCACATGCATTGACCTTGGCGGTATACCAGGCGACGGTCCGCTTTCCAAGGGAAGAGCTTTATGGCTTGACTTCGCAGATGCGCCGCTCCTCCGCGTCCTTCCCGCGAACATTGCCGAAGGTTGCGGCCGACGAGGGAACGGGGAGTTCCATCGATTCCTGCAGAATCTCTACAGGGTCGGCCAGCGAATTGGAGTACCACACGCCTAACGTCTCAAGTACAGGAAATCAAGAAAATGCTGGCATCACTGATTCGACGCGTTGACGCGGAACGTCAGCGTTTGTAACTTCTGAATGCTGAATGCTGAATGCTGAATGCTGAATGCTGAGTGCTAACTATTCCCGTTCTCTTTGCCCTTCTTCTTGATCTCGATATTCAATCGCTTGATCTTCTGATTCAGGGTTGAGAGCGGGATGTGAAAGCGTTCGGCGGCGTCCGTCTGGTTCCAGCCGCATTTTTCCAGCATGTCGGTGATGACGCGGCGTTCGCAATCTTCAATGATTTCGAAGAGCGAAGCGTCGGGACGGTGCTCCAGGATGGGGAAGCTGGAGCCGCGGCCGATAACGTTTTCCGGTAGCAGGTCGGGGGTCAGGTTCGCCCCCGTGGATAGCACTACGGCGCGCTCCATCACGTTCTCGAGTTCACGAACATTGCCCGGCCACTCGTAGTCCATCAATGGCCGTAGCGCCTCGGGCGTGACTCGCAGCGGCGCCCGCTCATTTTCCTTGGCGTACTTCTGGATGAAATATTCGACCAGCAGGGGGATGTCGTTCTTGCGCTGGCGCAGCGGCGGCAAATCGATGGTGATGACGTTCAGTCGATAGAACAGGTCTTCGCGGAACTTGCCTTCTTTCACTGCCTGCCGCAGATCGACGTTGGTTGCGGCGATGATGCGCACGTCGACCTGAATCTCGTTCACGCCGCCCAGGTGCATGAACTTCCGGTCCTGCAGCACGCGCAGGATCTTGGCCTGCGTCTCCATGCTCATGGTGCCGATTTCGTCGAGGAAGAGCGTGCCGCGGTCGGCGACTTCGAACAGACCTTTCTTGCTGACCACCGCGCTGGTGAACGCGCCTTTGACGTGGCCGAAGAGCGTCGACTCCAGAAGGTCGGCGGGCATCGAGCCGGTGTTCACCGGCACAAACGCACGATTGTGCCGCGGCGAGTTCATGTGAATCGCCTTGGCGATCAGTTCCTTGCCGGTACCGCTCTCGCCCTGCAAAAGTATCGGTCGAACGGCTGGGCGCCACCTGCGCGACCAGGTCGAAGATGCGCAGCATGGGCTCGCTCTTGCCGATGATGTGCTCGAAGTTGTAGCGCTGCTTCAGGGCGCGCTTAAGCTGGATGACCTCTTCTTCGGCGCGGCGGCGGCCTACTGCGGTGCGCACGTCGGCCAGCAGCTTTTCGTTGTCCCAGGGCTTCTGAATGAAGTTGGTCGCGCCCGCCTGCATGGCGTTGACGGCGTTCTCGACCGTGCCATAGGCGGTGATCATGATGACCGGCAGCTCGGCGTCGCGTTCGCGGATCTCCTGCAGAATCTCGATACCGTTGCGCTCGGGCAGCGCGAAATCCAGCAGCACCAGGTCGAAGGGCCGCTCGGCGAGGCGGGTCAAGCCTTCCATGCCGTCGTTGGCGGTGTCGACGGTGTAGCCTTCAAACTCCAGCAGCGTCTGCAGCGACTCGCGGATCGCGGCTTCGTCGTCGATGATCAACACCGAGCCGGGTGAGGCGAACTCGTCGCGCCCGGCCAGGTCCCGGCTTATGGCTGCTTCAAGCACTGACTGCCTTTCTGATCATGGGGAATTCCATGACAAATGTCGTTCCGTGTCCGGGCGTGCTGTCGACCCGGATCTTGCCCGCGTGTTCCTGAATGATGCCGTAGGTGACGGAAAGCCCTAATCCCGTTCCCCCGCTGTGCCCGGTCTTGGGCTTGTTCTTGGTGGTGAAGAACGGGTCGTAAATGCGTTGAATGTGTTCCTGCGCGATGCCACTGCCGGTGTCGGAGACCTTCACCTGCACATGATGTCCGTTCACGGTGCTGATGGTCAGCGTGCCGCCGCCGGGCATGGCATCCTTAGCGTTCAGGAACAGATTCAGGAATACCTGCTGCAACTTGCCGGTGTTTCCATGAATCGTCGGCAGTTCGGCATACAGATCCTGCTGCACAGCGATGCCCGCGGTCTTGAACTGGTGCTCCAACAAGGTCAACGTATCTTTGATGACGCGATTGAGGTCGACGTCGGCAAATTCCGCACCCGAAGTGCGAGAGAAATTCAGCAAGCTGTTGACGATCTCCGACGCGCGGAAGGTTTGCTTGGTAATTTTCTCCAGCAGCGCGGACTGGCGATCGTCGCCATGGACCTGTTTGGCCAGCATCTGCGCGTACGACGAGATGACGGCCAACGGCGTATTGACCTCGTGCGCGACTCCCGCGGCCAGCAGGCCGATGGATGACAGCTTCTCTGCCTGCGACAATTGCGATTCCAGTTCGATGCGGTCGGTGATGTCGTCGACGATCACCAGGCGGCCGATCACGCTGAAGCTTTTGCTGACCAGTGGAGCGATGGCAATGTTCGTGACCCGCATTTCGCTGGCCGTCGTTCCCAGCCGGAACTTGTACAGGTTATGAATGCCCTGCGTTGGGCGGACGCGGTAATACTCATCCAGGAACGCCGGTGGCAAGACCGCCGTCAGTGGCCGTCCCACGGCGTCGGCGCGAGGCAGCGCGAACATCACTTCCATCTGCGAATTCCAAGATTCGATGCGATCTTCGAGATCGACCGCCATCACGCCCACGCTGATCGACTCAACAATGTTTTCGCTGAACTCCTTCAGGCGTTCATACTGACCCGCTTTCTCTTCCAGCGACTTGTACAGGCGGGCATTCTGAACCGCGATACCGATGTAGCCGGCCAGCGTCTCCAGCAACTGCACGTCTTCGCTGGAGAGGAAGTCGCCTTCCGCAGTCTTGCCCAGCCCGAGGACGGCAATCATGCGATTCATGACGGTGCAGGGGATGTAATAGTTCAGCTCCAGTCGACGGATGGTTTCGCGCGCAGACGGCATTTCGCGTACCGCCTGATTGGTGTTGTCGAAGAACAAGTGGCCCGCTTCCCACTCCGGCCGCTCGATATTCAGAAAGTCGAAATTCAGCGCGCTAGTGTCGGAGATGCCGTACGACTGCGCAAGGTAGAACTGCTCCGGCTGGTCCGGACTCGGTGACGAAGATTGCCAGGCGATCGACCAGCAGGGTGCGCGACAAGCGATCGACGATGGAGCTGAGCATCTTGTCGAGATCGGTCTCGGAGTTCAGGTCGCGGCCGAATTCAATCAGGGTTTTGCGATAGTCATAGCGCTTGCGATAGAAAAACTTGTCCAGATACTCCTGCACCCAGTTCTTGAACGGATCGAAGAGCAGGGCCGTGACTGCGATGGCGATCACCAGGCCGATCGGTCCAATGTTGGGGAAGTTCTGGTGGAACAGCACCGACGCCATGCCGACGGAGGCAAAGTACGCGGCCGTGATTGCGCCGGCGGCGATGGTGTAGGCCATGCCGCGCTTGAAGATCAGGTCCACGTCCATCAAACGATAGCGGAAGATCGCGTAGCCGAAGGTCAGAGGCAAAAAGACCAGCGACAGCACGGACACCTTCATCCCCAACCCGGGCACGGCCCCGAAGAGATAGGGAATGATGTAGAAGCACGTGAACGGCGCGACGGAGAGAATGGTTCCGCGCGTCACCCATTTCATTTGCTGCCGCAGGATTGCCGACTCCGCATGACGGTAGCTGTGCCACAGAGTGTAAGTGGCTGCCACGAAGTATGCCGCCAGATAGATCGAGTAGACACGATCCAGGTTCCAGCGCAGCAGTTCACTGGGCTGCAGCAGATAAATCACGCAGACGTGAATTGCCAGCAAGACCGCGCCGGGAATATACACGGCGGGTATCAGCCAAGGCCGGCGGTTCACCAGTCCCTTGCGTTCGGGGAAGGTCAGCGAGAAATGCAGGAAGAGCGCCGGCTGCAACAACCAGGCGACAATGTTTGCCCAGTAGACGATCCAGTCAAAGTCGTTAAACTTTCCGGTGTAGTGGAAGGCGTAAAAGACGAACGAGACCAGGCAGAAAACGTAGAAGTGCGTGCTCTTGGGAGCCGTCCAACGCCGGAACAGGACGTACATGCCGATGCAGAGGTACACCAGCGCAATCAGTCGCAGTCCCGAGTAGAGAGAACGGTCGGCGGGGACCAGGATCAGCGGGGCTTCCACCGGAACACCCTGCCGGATCAGCGAGTAGGTGGCCTTGGACCAGATTCCGACGCGATACAGTTCGCGCTCCAAGCTGCCCACGTTGCTGATGTTTCGGCCTTCGACCGCAACCAGTTGATCGCCAGCCTTGACTCCGGCTTTCTGTCCCGGCCCGTCGACATCCACCCGTTGAGCGTGCAGGTGTCCTGCCGACTCGATCCACCAAACTCCATCGTATGGTGCAATATATTCACGGTCTTTTTGAAAATTGATCCAAGCGAAAGTGATCGCCGCCGCGCTGAGGAGCACGAGACAGACTGCTACAAACCGCGACTGGAGGCCTCGATCCATCGAAGGAGCCGGCTGGCTGGCAAGGCGCACGTGTGGGACCGCGCCCACAAGCCTACTATCATTGAGCAACTTCGATGCCATGCCACCCGTCTCTTTGGAACTGCTAAGCCTCACCAGGTGAGCAGCTTCCAAGATTATAGACGCCTCAGGCGCAAAGAAATACAGATTCTGGAATATCGCTCCTAATTTTAGAAGCGATCCGATGTTACTAAAGAACTAAGGATTCCGGTTATGGTAACCAACGAGCAACAAAGAAGTTTCGGTTTCCAATTTTTGAAAGCAGAACATTTTGCCGGCCGTTGGTACGGTACGAGCGCGTTTCGCCGGAGATCTGCAGGCAGCGTGTAGTCTAAGCAGGCATGAACTCTGGAACCATGTCGGGGGCGGCGCTGAGCCTGGGCGCAGCAGGCGTCTGGGGCGGAGGCGACTTCGCCGGCGGCATTGCCACCAAGCGCGCCAGCGTCTTCCGGGTGGTTGCCATAGCGCACGCCTTCGGGCTGGTCTTGATGCTCGTCCTGGTGTGGATCACCGGTGAGCGGGTACCCCCGTTGTCGTCGTTCGGCTGGGGTGTGGTGGCCGGGATTACCGACGCCTTCGGTGTGGCTGCGCTGTACAAAGGACTGTCGACAGGGCGGATGGGAGTCGTCGCACCCGTCGCTTCTATCATTACCGCCATCCTGCCAGTGCTCTTCGGAATTCACATTGAGGGAATGCCGGGGCGAATGCAGTTGTTGGGATTCGGACTTGCGGTCGTGAGTCTGTGGCTCATTACCCGTCCAGACGGCGAGCTCGATCCTCGCCGGGGTCTCGGCTTGGCAGTGCTGGCCGGAGTCATGTTCGGCCTGCTGCTTATTTCCGGCAAAGAGGCGGGACGTTACGCGGTGCTGTGGCCGCTGGTGGGAGCCCGTGCGGCTTCGACGGTCCTGATGTTCACCGTCGTGGCTTTTTCTTCGCGCGACGGACGGCCGACTCGTCCAGTGCTGTTGCCGATTCTGCTGTCGGGCGGTCTGGATTCGCTGGCGAACGCCATGTTCGTCGCCGCCACCCGCCACGGACGGCTGGATGTGTCGGCGGTTCTGTCGGCACTGTATCCGGCGAGCACGGTCATTCTCGCCGCGGTGTTGTTGAAGGAAAAAATCTCGCGGACGCAGGCGGTCGGTATTGGGGGAGCGCTGATCGCGGTGGCTATGATCTCGGCGCGCTAGTGCCGGGCGGGAAATTAACGGAGTCTCGTCACCTCTCCAGTTTCCAGCGAGTAATAGGCTTCGATGATGGTCAGCTTATGTTCATCCGAAGCCTCCTTCAACAATTTGCTCTTCCTCAGTAAGTCCTCAGCGACCCGGTGTACGTGGTCGCGAACTGCCAGATCAAGAGCCCCGGGTTTATTAGCGTCCGCTTTGGCGCATGAGGGCGCAATGGGAGCGGTGACAGCGTCAAGATTGACTGACTCTGATTTTCCTCCGGAACAGGCTGCGGTTACGGCGCCACAGCTTTCGTGCCCCATAACCACGATCACGCTGGATCCGAGATGTTCGACGGCATACTCCAGACTGCCGATAACAAGTGGGTCATCATCTTCGCCTGCCGAGCGCACCACGAATAACTCGCCCAAGCCGGCGTCGAATATCACTTCAGGCGGCACGCGGCTATCCGAGCAGCTCAGCACCGCTGCCCGGGGATGCTGAGACTTGGTCAATGCTTTCCGTTGAGCGACGAAGTCCTCGGGGGCGGTTTTGCCGGTCAAAAAACGCTGGTTGCCGGCGGATAGATCCTTCCAGATCTGGTCGGCCGAAGCGGGGGGTGAATCCTGAGCCAGAGCGAAGATGGCCGCAGACAGAACAACCGCAACATAGGCTAAGCTACGAAAACCGCGAAGCATATCCCCTCCCTTTAGCATGCCGACCGGTCGCCCCCAGTCGTTCACGATTTTTCGAATGAGTGGGTTCGCGATTTACTTCGCCAGTATCGGCATCGCCCACGCAAACTGAAAGACCGACAACGGCTCTCCCGCATACTTTACATCCAACTGCAGGTAGCTGTCGGCGACAATCCAGTAGTACGTTTTCGCGGTCTCGATCAGCAGGTCGAGCGCCGAGTCCAGTTCGCGATGCAGCCCGGCCAGCGCCGGCAAGGTGCGCTCGTGATGCGCAGTATGTGGCACCATTGCGCGCTGCACGTTGACGTAGGCCTGTTGCAGCGCGGCGCGATCGTCGGTGAACTCGCGCTCTGTAATCTTGTCGCGCATGATCTGCCCGTGCTGTGCCAGCGCGGTCAGCACCTGCGGCAACGAGAGTCCACCATCTCCGTCCAGCAGGCGCAACATGCGAGCGGCCATGGCGTCGGCATAGCAACCTCGCAGCATATCGATGAATGCACTGCGAGCGCCCTGCAGATGGGGATTATTCTGAACGATCTCGCGTTCGAATTTCGAGTAGATGTCGCGATCGGTCGCCAGACCCAGGAGTTGCTCGCCGATCTGGCGCAGCTCGGTCTTGGCGCGTTCGCGGAACTGTTTTTCGCTCAACATAAGAAAAGTCTAGCCAGCAGGAGGAAGGTGATTCTGTGATGTTCGTCACCGGGCCACGCTTTTACTTGGCAGCACGATTCACGCGCTACAATTAAGCTTTTGCGAGGTCTTCATTGTGTCTACCTATCAAGAGATTGTCGAACGCGAACAGAAATTCCTGCTGAACACTTACGCCCGCTACCCCATCGCGATGGCGCGCGGCAAGGGCGTCTACCTGTACGACGTCGAGGGAAAGCGCTACCTCGATTTCCTGACAGGGTTGGGCGTCAATGCGCTCGGCCACGCGCATCCGCGCATCGTCAAGGTCATCCGCGATCAGGCCGCGAAGGTCATCCACGTTTCGAATCTCTATTACAACGAGTACCAGGGATTGCTGGCCGAGAAACTGTGCACCGCGTCCGGACTGGATCGCGCCTTCTTCTCCAACAGCGGTACCGAGGCGATCGAAGGCGCGCTGAAGCTGGTGCGCGCCGCCGGACATGCCACGGGAGGGCCGGAGAAGTCGATCGTCATCGCGCTGGACAACTCGTTCCACGGACGTACCATGGGGGCCCTCGCGCTCACCGGTCAGCCGAAATATCGCAAGGACTTCGATCCCATGCTCGAAGGCGTGCGCTTCGTTCCGCGCAATGACATCGAAGCATTACGCGCCGCGATGGACGAAAAGGTCTGCGCGATCGTGCTCGAGCCGATTCAGGGAGAAGGCGGAATCCAGGAGACTTCCGCTGAATTTCTCAAGGCCTGCCGGGAACTGGCCGATCAGCATCAGGCGGCCTTAATCTTCGACGAAATCCAGTGCGGGTTGGGCCGCACCGGACAACTCTTCGCCTTCCAGCATTTCGGCGTGACGCCCGATGTCGTGTGCGTGGCCAAGCCGATTGCCGCTGGGCTGCCGCTCGGCGCGTTTCTGGCAACGGAGAAATTCGCGCAGCACATCACTCCGGGCAAACACGGGACAACATTCGGCGGAGGACCGCTGACCTGCCGCGTTGCGCTGGAATACCTGGCAATCCTTGAAGATGAAAATCTGCTGGAGCAGGTACGCCGCGTGGGAGGCTACTTCCAGCAGAAGCTGCAGGAACTCGTGAACAAGTTCGATATCGCAACCGAGGTGCGCGGGGTGGGAGCGATCCAGGCGCTACAGTTGACGGTTCCGGGCAAGCCGATTCTGGAAGGTGCGCACGCGGACGGTCTGCTGATCAACGTTACACAGGACACGGTGCTGCGCTTCCTGCCACCCTTCCTGCTGCAGGAGAAGCACGTCGACTCAGGCGTGCGGATTCTGAAGAAGCATCTGGCGACGGCGCAGAAGCAAGCCAAGGCGGAGAAGCGGGCGGTTTCGGCCTAAGTGCCATTAAGTTATGGTAAATGGTAAAATAAATGGCATGAAGCTGCGCATCGACAGATCCGGACGCATCGTCGTTCCCAAGCCCCTGCGTAAACGACTGGGACTTCATCCCGACCAGGAACTCGAGCTGTTGGAGCAGCCTAATGGGGTGCTTCTGCGGCCCGTGCAGCAGGAACCGTCGCTTGTCAAAGTTGGGGGCGTTTTGGTTCATCAAGGAGTGGTTGAAACGGATATCAACTGGGATCGGCTCATCGACGAGGTTCGCGAGGAGAGAATTCAAGAACTTCTCAAGCCGTGATGAAGATATTTTTCGACACGTCCGTGCTTGTGGCAGCCTCAGTTCGCAACCACGTTCACCACGTTCAATCGCTTCCCGCTTTGCAGAAAGTGATCGCGAAAAAAGACCGGGGATTTCTCGGTACGCACTCCATAGCGGAGGTTTTTTCCGCCCTGACGCGTATACCGGCAGTGCCGCGGATTCATCCCGCGGAGGCTACGCGGATCATCGAGGAAAATCTTCTGCCTCACTTCGAGGTCGTTCCAGTGTCAAAGAGCGACTATCTGGAAGCCATGAACATTACAGCAAGTGGCGGATGGATCGGTGGCAAGATCTACGACGCGCTGCTGCTGTGCTGTGCCGCCAAGGGCGATGTGGATCGAATCTACACCTTCAACTTGAACGATTTTCAGCGCCTCGCTCCCGCATCACTCAAAAACAAAATCTGCGCTCCTCGGTAGACGGCTTATAACGCTGTTTCTGGAGTCGATGAGCGTGCAGTTCGCTCCGCGATCCACGTCGCACACTCTCTCGTCCCCAGCGTCCCGCCGACATCCGCCGTGGTCTTTTTCTGCTGCACAGCCTCGAGCACCGCGCCCTCAATTTTCTGCGCTTCGGCGTTCAGCCCAAGGTGCGCCAGCATCATCGCGGCGGTGAGAATCGATCCCATCGGATTCGCCATGTTTTTGCCCGCGATCGGCGGCGCCGAGCCATGGACCGGCTCGAACATCGATGTCCGGTCGGGATGAATGTTGCCGCTGGCGGCCATGCCAAGTCCGCCTTGCAGCGCCGCCGCAAGGTCGGTGACGATATCGCCGAACATGTTGTTGGTGACGATCACGTCGAGCGAGCGCGGATCGCGAACCATCTGCAAACAGAGTGCGTCAACGTACATGTGCTGCGTCTGGATCTCGGGATATTCCTTCGCCACCTCTTTGAAGACGCGCTGCCACAGGCCGCCGGCATAGGTCATTACGTTCGACTTGTCGGACATCATGACCTTCCTGCGGCCGTTCTCGCGCGCGTAACGAAATGCGAAGTGGATGACGCGCTCCACGCCCTTGCGGGTGTTGATGTCCTCCTGGGTGGCGACTTCGTCGGGCGTGCCGTACTTGAAGTTGCCGCCCATGTCCATGTACACGCCTTCGGTGTTCTCGCGGATGACGGTGAAGTTGATGTCCTCCGGCTTGATGTTCTTCAGTGGGCAAAGCGATTCGTCGAGCAGTCGCACGGGACGCACGTTGGCGTAGAGGTCCATCTTGAAGCGCATGCCCAGCAGGATTTCCTTGGCGTGAATGTTCGTCGCCACGCGCGGATCGCCGAGGGCGCCAACAAAAATCGCGTCAAAGTCGCGTGCCAGCATCTGGAAACCGTCGGCGGGGATGGTGGTGCCATCGATGAGATAGCGATCGGCTCCCCAGTCAAAGGTTGTGAACTCGACAGCAGCGCCGCTGGCACGAACCGCTTCCAGCGCATTGGGGATCACTTCCTTACCAATACCGTCTCCGGGAACAACTGCGATGCGTTTGGTCATGTCGAGAAAATACTAGCATTCGATAAGGAGCAATCAGCATTCAGCACTCAGCATTCAGTCATGTCAGTGGCTTTGCCCTCAAGCTAACGGCCGACAGCTAAACAGCCAAACAGCCGATAGCCAAACGCTGAGTGCTGCTTGCTGATTGCTTGCCTTTCCCACAATCCTTTCGCCCCACTCTATAATCAAATATTCGGTATGAGTGTGCTGACCTTACAAGACAAGCTGGCGGCCGCCGGAGCGCGCAGGGGCAGCTACCGCGGAGGCGAGACTCCTGCTAATTTTGGCGATACCGCGGCCGAGTTCGATGCGCTGCTGCGTGGCGCTGCCGTGTTCGACCTCGGTTGGCAGACCAAGGTCCAGATCAGCGGCAAGGACCGTACTCGCTGGCTGAATGGAATGATCACCAACAACGTTCGTGATCTTGCGCCAGGCCACGGCGTGTACGGCTTCCTTCTCACTGCCCAGGGCCATAACCAGGGCGACCTGACAGCCTACAATCGCGGCGAATACTTTCTGGCAACGACCGACCGCGAGCAGGCCCCTAAGGTTACGGCCGTTTTGCAGAAATACATCATCATGGACAAGGTGGAGATCGGGGATATCAGCCAGACGCTGGTATCGGTCGGCATTGCCGGTCCGAAGGCCGCAGATACCCTGACGAAAGCCGGCATCGAGGCTTCGCAGGTGGAGTCCGGGCAGGTAACCGACTGCGTTTGGCAGGAGCTTGAGATCTCGATTGCGCGCAACACTCATCCGCAAATGGATGGGTACGAGATCTGGTTCGCTCCCGAGAATGTCGAGAAGCTTTGGGATGCCTTAGTCGCAGCCGGCGCCAAGCCAGTGGGAAGCGATGCGCTGGAGATGTACCGCATTGCACGCGGCGTGCCGCGATATGGAATCGATCTGCGCGAGCGTGATCTGCCGCAGGAGACCGGCCAGGAGCACGCGTTAAATTTCAGCAAGGGATGTTACATCGGGCAGGAAATTGTGGAGCGAATTCGCGCGCGCGGCAACGTGCATCGAACCTTGATTGGATTTGAGTTGCAGCGAGAGCTGCCGCAGCCGGGAACGAAAATTCGCGTCGGCGACAAAGACATGGGTGAAATCACGAGCGCAACTCGTCTGCCGGGCAGCGAGCGTGTTCTGGCACTCGGCTACCTGCGCCGTGAAGTAGCAACTCCGGGCAGCACCGTGCAAGTCGGTGAACACAGTGCCACGGTGAAAAGCCTGCCCTTCGACTTCTAACAGTTTTAAGCGGACCAAAACTTATGGCAGAAAAAGAGAAAAGACCTGAATTCGTAGTTACCGATCGCCGCCTGTTCAGCACCGAAGGCGAATTGCGCCAAGACGTTGTCGAGGCCGAAGAGCAGCGCGAGGAGCGCGAGCGCGAGACGCGCGAGGCGCAGCAACGCGCCAACAGCGAGCGTGCGGCTCAGAACCAACCAGCGCCCGAGGCGCCGGCGCCACCATCCTCCAGCGAGCCCGAAATGCAAGCACCCAGTGCGCAGGAGCAGCAGGCCTCAGTCGCGGCGTACCAGCAGTCGGCACGCGATATTGACGCGCGCATTGAGACCGAAATGCGCAAACAGGGCCGGCAACATAGCGCGAAGGACTTCGAAGTCTCATTCGATAAGTTCATCGCTTCGCTCTACATGACCGCGCTGATGCAACTTGGATTGGCCGCACCGCAGGGTGCAAAGCCCGAGGTAGATCTGATTGGCGCGCGTCAGACCATCGATACGCTTTCGATGCTGCAGGAGAAAACTAAGGGCAACCTGACGCCGGCGGAAGAAAACATGATGCAGAACTGCCTGTATGAGCTGCGCATGGCGTATCTGGAAGTGACCAATCTCATTACAAATCCTCCGCAAGGCGGTATCAGCGCTAACGGCAAGGCCTGATGAGAGCAACGCTTACGGTGCTGGGAAGCGGGACATCGATGGGTGTCCCGACCATCGGTTGCGACTGCGCGGTGTGTAGCTCATCCGATCCGCGTGACCGGCGCACCCGTCCGTCGATCATGGTGCAATGGGACGGACACACCATTGTCATCGACACCACGCCCGACTTCCGCGAGCAGGCGATCCGAGAACGTATCAACCGGATCGACGCGATCATCTACACCCACGGGCACGCCGACCACATCCTGGGACTCGACGACGTACGGCCGCTCAGCTTTCCGCGTGTCACCGGTGGCACAAAGATCCCGCTCTACGCGAGCGACAACACAACGCGGGTATTACGCAGCGTTTTCCGCTACATCTTTGAGGCAGACTACAAATATGGTGGATTGGCCCAGGTTGAACTGCATCCGTTGAATGGCCCGATCGATATTTTTGGAGCGAAGTTCGTGCCCATGCCGGTGCTGCATGGCGATGTGCCGATCGAGGCGTTTCGCTTCGGCAACGCCGCGTATCTCACCGACTTCAGCACGGTGCCGCAGGAGTCGCTGGCGCAGTTACAAGGGCTGGACATCCTGTTTCTCGACGCGCTGCGCCATCATCCCCACCCCACGCACTCGACGGTGGAGAACTCGCTGAAGATCGTTGAGCAACTGAAGCCCAAGCGAACCTTCTTCACACACATTTCGCACGACCTGCCGCATGGGGCGACGAATGCAGCACTGCCGGAGAACGTGCGCCTGGCCCATGACGGGCTGAAACTGGAATTTGAGTTGTAGGCGATGCAGATATTTCGCAAACTCGAGGATGTACCCGCGGACTTTGGCCCCACGGTTGTCAGTGTTGGCAACTTCGACGGAGTCCATCGCGCGCACCAGGAAGTAGTGCGTCACATGGCGGAACGCGCCCATGCCTTCGGCGGCAAGGCCGTGGTCGTGACCTTTGAACCGCACCCGCTGCGCATTCTGCGTCCTGATGTCGCGCCCAAGCTGCTGACGCCGTTGAAGGTCAAGCTTGCTTTGTTGGAGCAGACACACGTTGACGCGGTGCTGGTGCTGCCGTTTACGCGCGATCTTTCCATGATGAGTGCTGACGATTTTGCGCGCCAGGTGCTGGGACAGGGTCTGGAGGCGCGCGAAGTACACGAGGGCTATAACTTCCACTTCGGTCACAAAGCGCAAGGTAATGTCGATACGCTAGCGGAGTTGGGCAAGCTATGCGGTTTTGAAGCGCGCATCTTTTCTGAACAGACGTTGCGCGGCCATCACGTCTCGAGCAGTGAGATTCGGAAGCTGGTTGCGGAAGGCAAAGTCAGTCGTGCGCGTGCCTTGCTGGGCCGTCCATTCAGTATCTTCTCGAATCCCGGTCGTGGTCGCGGATACGGCCACAAGTACACGGTGCCGACGGTGAACCTGGCGCGTTACGACGAGCTTGTCCCGGCCGATGGTGTGTACATCACCTGGCTGCGAATCAACGACAAATGCTTCGAAGCGGTGACGAACGTCGGCAATCGTCCAACGTTTGGTGCGGATTCTTTCGCCATCGAAAGCCACCTTCTGAACTTCCATCCCATCGAACTGCAGCCGGAGACACCGCTGGAATTGATCTTCGTGCAGCGACTTCGCCCGGAGATCAAGTTTCCGTCAGTGGACGCGCTACGGGAGCAGATCGCAAAAGACGTGAACAAGGCGAGAAAGTATTTTCGAATGCAGAAGCGTGTGGCGGCTAATCGCTAGCAGCTAGTTGCTGCCTTTTTCCCGTGTCTCTTTCCCGCTTCCCGTCTTCGTCCACGTCTTTCCGTCATCGGTGGAGAACTCCGTCCACCACTCTACCGAATCATTGCCGTGAAACTGGTTCGTAGTCCGGAACTGCACGCTCTTGCCCTGAATATCGTTCGTGCCGGAGTACACCCAGCGGTTTCCATTGTCTACAACCTCCAGAGCTGTCGCACGCGGCTTCTCCTCGCCTACGGAAATGCCGTAGAAGTAGTATTTGCCGGTTTTGGGCGCAAACGTGTAAATGGAGAGGTCATGCATCGACTGGCCGCCGAAGACAATGTCCTGATCGCAGATCACGAAGACGTGATCGGGCGACCATGCGCATTTCGTCGTTGCACTAGCAGTATTCGCCTTGCTATAGGCGGAGTCGACAAACTGGCCGCTGCTCATCCACTTGCCACCGACCCAGCGGTTCAAGGCGTCGGCACTGGCAGAAGTATCACCGGCCCACAGGGCGAGGGAGAAGCCGATCACGACCAAGCATTGAAATAGGAATTTCATAAGGGCTCCAGAGCCGCAAACGCACGTCCGAGCTCTGGCAGAGGGTACAGAAAACCCCGCTCTCGAAACAGCAAGAATTGGATGAACGGTAAATAAACCTGACGAACGGCTGATGGAGGGGTTTGCGCGGTTGCTGTGAACCTGTTAACTTGTGCCATTATCCTGAAAAATTGCGATGAAGATAGCCACGCGTCTCGCTTTATTCTGTTTACTGGCCGGCCTGCCGTTGCTGGCTCAACTGCCTACCGATAGCCCGGTCGATGTTCTACGGCATCCCGGCTGGAATGTCGGCATTTTCACGGGTGGCGGCACCACAGTCGACAGTTCCCCGAGCGGATCCAATTTCGTTCTCGGCGTTCGACTTGCGCGCGTGCTGACGAACGAACACGGCTCCGGCATCTTTCGCGGAACCTATGAAATGGGAATCGACGTGATTCCTTTGGACGAATATTGGATCAACGGCGGACAGTATGCCGGCGGCATCGACCCGATCATGGCCAAATGGAATTTCACGCATGGCTGCAAGAACGCGCCCTATGTTGCGATTGTCGGAGGCGCTCTTTTCAGCGCCCACAATCTGCCGCCGGGTGATACGTCACAGATCAACTTCACCAGTGGCGCCGAAATTGGCGACCAGTTCTTTCGCAAAGGCACGAACTCCTGGAACATTGCCGTCAAAGCGTACCACCTTTCGAATGCGTCGATCGGCAATCACAATCCCGGACTTAATGCCAATTTGCAATTCATGCTGGGCTACACCTGGCACTGACAAGAATGGGAGCGCGGAGAGCCTGTCCCGGCGCCGCGACTTCCCGAATGCGAGCTATCGTCGTCCATGAACGAATAGAGAAGATCTGGACGGTAGCCTGAGCGATACTGATGTTGCGCCCATGACAACCTCGGAAGTTAAGCAGCCCCTCATCCTATGCATCGATGACTCGGAAATAGCTTTGCGCGTTCGTATGTTGCTATTGCGAAGTGCGGGCTATGCCGTGCTGACGGCCTCGTCGGGCGAAGAAGGCCTTGAGCTATTCAAACAGAATGCCGTTGAGATGGTGATCGCGGACCACTTCTTGTCTGACAAGAGCGGAGCGGAAATCGCGGCAGAGATGAAGGAATTCAAACCTCAAGTGCCCATACTTATCGTGTCCGCCGCGTCAGAAGCGCCCAAGGGCTTGGAATTTGTCGATGGTTTCCTGTCGAAGGGTGAAGGTCCGGACGCCTTGCTTGATAGAATCACCCAACTTTTCCACGAGCGCCAAACTGACCACTGACAGAAACGCGCTTATCTCATTCTTGATTTCGGTGTTGAAACCCTTTCAATCCTCAGTCCTGGTTGGATGGGCCGATTCGCTGATCAGCAGAATCACTGGCTGACCGGAGATCTGGTTGGTCGCGTCCCAATAGCGCACCAGGATTGAATACACCAGCAGCCCGGTTTCGCCTTCGCCAAAGAAAATATATTCAAACGACTGCCTCATCAGGGCGCGCCGCGTCAGTCCCATCACCAGGCTGATGGGATCGAGCAACTCGCTTAAGTAGGCGATGGAGTTAGCGACGGCGACAGCGCCGAAGGCCTCGATGACGAAGTGCTGGTCTTCGCGAAATACCCTGAGCTGCAGCGGCGCCAGGAAGTCGCTGCGATTGTCCATCAGGTTCACATGCAGAAAAGCCAGAGTACCTTCGACGTTGTAATGTCGACGTACCTTTGCGGACAGCGCCATGCGGTGCTCTGAGGTGGCGATGTGGTGGGGGACGAGGTTCACCTTCTTGCCTTCCATCGAACTCCACAATGCAGCCGAGTCGCTATCGACAAATGTCGCCTCCGACACGCGCATCTCCGTGGAACGCAGAATGCGGCTCAACGCACTGGCCGAAAGCAGCAGGAAGATGAAGATGCTGGCGATAATCGCGCCGTCGGGCCGCTCGATGACGTTGTCGATGCTGGTGTAGAGGAACACCAAAGCTACAAGGAAAAAATAAGCGCAAAGCAGGTAAAGGCGCGGCTCCTTCCAACTCGCCTCGCGCCATAGCGATATGGTCACAGCCACGGCGGCGGAGAGCATCAGAACCAAAACTCCGGTCGCATAAGCGCCGCCCTGGGCTGACACGGATGCATTGAAAACGAGCGTGACAATCACATCGATGGTTAACAACACCAACACCAGGGGGCGCTGGTAGGCAACCCACTCCGGCGCCATCCCATAGCGCGGCAGGTATCGCGGGATGAGGTTCAGCAGCCCGGCCATGGCCGAAGCACCCGCGAACCACAGGATCAGGATGGTCGAAACGTCATAGACCGTTCCGAAGATGTTGCCGAGGTAGAGATGTGCCAGGTACGCGATCGCTCGACCATCGGCTGCGCCGCCGACCTTGTACGCGCTCTCCGGAATGAGTGCGGCGCAGACGAAGCTGGAGAGCAGGAGCATCACGCTCATGATTCCGGCGGCGGATACAAGCAGCTTGCGCGTGTTGTGAATGCGTCCCAGGATTGTGTTTTCGGAGTTGCTTTTTTCCACTCCCGAAACCAGCGGCATCACCGACACGCCGGTCTCGAATCCGCTGAGGCCCAGGGCGAGTTTCGGGAAGATTAGCGCCGAGGCAATGAACAGAGCAGTCCAGTCTCCGCGCATCGCCATGGCAGCATGCCAGTTCGAGAGCAACTCGAGATGAGTGAGAACCTTTACGCCGCACCACAGCATGACAACTAGGTTCAGCAGTAGATACGGTACGGCAACCATGTAAGCCACGCGGATGGCTTCCCGGAATCCCGCCAGGAAGACTACGGCCAGCAGCAACAGCAGGAGCAGCGTTACCCGCATGCGCGAGTCGCCCGCGAAGGGATGCAGATACGGGTTCGCGATCGCGTGGCGCGCCGCATCAGCGGCCGACAAAGTCATGGTGATAACGAAGTCGGTAGCCGCGAATCCCAGCAGCACCAGTACGACGATCTTGCTAGTCCAGCCGGAGAACAGGTTTTCCAGAAGCGCAATCGAGCCTTGCCCCGCATATGATCGCTTGGCGACGGCAGCGTAGATAGGCACCGCTCCCAGCAAGGTTACGACGATCAGAACCGCCGTCGCTGGAACGGCCAGCGCGCCTGCAGCCAACAATGCGATTCCAGGCTGATAGCCGAGAGTCGAGAAGTAATCAACTCCGGTAAGCCAGAGCACGATGTACCAAGGGTAGGTATGCTCCGGCTGACGCGATATCCGCGCCAGGTTGTTCTGCGAAAAAAAACGAGCCAGCCAGTTCCTCGGCGCTTTCGGGGGCGATGGCAGTCGGAGAACCGTATCCGGCGGGGTTGCTGTGCTCATCGTTCGGCCGACTCCCAGTGTCGTGGTTGACAGATCATGCGGAGGGATTTTCGATTGTAAGGCCTGGAGCTACTTTAGGCGAGAGCGATGTCAGCGTCTACGCCCCTTGCAAATCAAGGCGGGATAACAGGGCGCCGCAGGTCAAGGCTCTGGTTAGAACCGCCGAGCCGTGTTGCCGGAGGCGCGGCACGCACGTTGGATGACACAGAGCACCCGATGTGCCTCCGACGCCGCAAAGATACAATCGAGAGAGATGTGTGGACGATATCGACTTTCGAGGCGTGCCGAGATTCTGGCGGCTTATTACGCGGAATACGTAGGCGTCGATTGGGACGCCCACTACAACATAGCGCCCACCCAGAACGTTCCGGTCATCAGGCAGGACACGAAGGCGCCAGTCCGCCGAGCTTCACTCATGCGCTGGGGACTCATCCCCTCGTGGGCAAAAGATGCGGCTATGGGCGCTCGCATGATCAATGCCCGGGCGGAGACTGCCGCTGAGAAGCCGGCCTTCCAAGAGTCTCTCGAGCGGCGGCGCTGCCTTATCCCGGCCGACGGCTTTTATGAATGGCAGAGGAATGGAAAGAACAAGCAAGCATTCTGCTTTGAAGTGCTTGATCGACAGCCCTTCGCATTCGCGGGCCTGTGGGATTGCTGGCGAGGTCCCGATCGAGCCGTTTTAGAAACCTGCACGATTCTCACGACGACACCCAACGAGCTTATGAGAGGGGTTCACGACCGGATGCCGGTCATCCTCTCGCCTGAGAGCTATGACTTATGGCTTGATCCTGGATTTCGGGATGGCACCGCGGCGGTTGAGATGCTCACGCCCTTCGATGCGAAGCTGATGCGGCGTTATCCCGTAAGCGAGCGGGTGAACAGTGTCGCCAACGACGGTCCAGAATGTTCAGAGCCAGTCGAAGCATTGCCGCCCGCACAGGCCACTCTCTTCTAAGGGTAATCGGAAGCCTTCTGGAGTGCTGCCCTGCGAAATTCCCGTGCGATAATAACGGTATTCCGCACGGCCCTGTAGCTCAGATGGATAGAGCAGCGGTTTCCTAAACCGAAGGTCGGCAGTTCGAATCTGCCCAGGGCTACCATTTTCAATAACACAGTCACCGCCGCCGATGGCGGAACGACAGCTTATTCATATAACCATAATGACGTGCAGGTAACAGCTGGTCAGAGCCGACAAATGGAATACGATGCTCTTGGCCGCCTGCCCCCAGAATCCGCATAGGTGAAACTACGAATTCAAACTACCCTAGCAGCCGTCTTTTCCACAGCTCATCGCCGCCGCCGCAAATTCCGTCGGCGTTCTTTAGCCGAGCGAACTATGCGGACGCTGCTCGTTGTAGTCCTTCCTCCAGTCGGCGATCTTTCCCCGTGCGTCAAACAAGTTCTCGAACCAACTTACTCTCAGGCACTCTTCGCGCAGTCTTCCGTTGAAGCTCTCGCATCGTCCGTTCTGCATCGGCTTACCGGGCTGGATATGCACCAGCTCGATCTTCCTCTCCAGGCACCAGGCGAGGAAGTGCCGGCTAGTCAGCTCCGGCCCGTTATCGCAACGGATCGACTGCGGCAATCCACGCCTCTGAATGATCTCCTCCAGTACGCGGGTCACGCGTCGGCCGGCAAAGCCTGGTGCCCCAGGTTCACGTCCTTCCTTTGGGCGTTAACCTGGGTGGAAGGACCCGAGGATCGCTGACCTGAACGACCTAAGTTCCAATCATGCCGCATGGAGATGGACGGGACGCGATCATGCAACAAAAAAGACGGGCCGACCGGCGCGAATCTTTCTCCGCCCAGGTTAGCGGCCACAAGCAGGCCGCGAACCTGAGGTACTAGGCTAGTGCGCATACCTTGGTACACGAGTGGGTTCATAAGACCCAGCTCTACCCGAACCCTTTTGGCATACTAGGTATGGGTTCTCAACAGGATTCAGGGAGCGTTCACTCGTTACGGCGAGGGTTACTTGGATGCTTTAGCAGACTACTCTGCCAATGCCTTACTTGGTGCATGTGGCATCCGTGGTTAAACGGGGGTACCAGAGCGAATGCCAATCTCCGTAGGAAAGATCGGAAATGAGAGACACTTTAGCCTTTGTGCAGGCCCAGCTAGGCATGAGTAGTGCCTGGTTAGAGCCTGGAAATCTCACCAATGCCCTGCGCGAGGCGGACGGCTTCCTGGAATCTGCCCTCTCTACAGACGATCCTAATCTGCAAACACTCGCCTGGGAGATGAAGGCCAGGATCGCCATTGCCAAGGGAGAGTGCCTCCGCATTAGACGCTTGAGAGTAGCTGCTGCTTGCAAACAATTTGTTGCCTAACTGTAAAAATAGTCACAACCCACACTATCTGATTGACACGACAGGCGACTGCCGAGGCGTTGCGCCCTGCAGGGAGGCCTATCGCGTGGACAATCACACTAACCGTTCATCCTAGGAAATAACCGGGGCGAACTATAGAGAACACGCTAGGCTCTATTTCAGCTCTACCATTATTTGACGTAGTAGTTACAAGCCTAAGACAACTCTCCTTTCATGGTCCTCTAAATTGGGTGACAGCTTATGGCGGTGGCGAACTTATTATGCGCAGCTAGTCAGAAGCGAAATTCAAATTATGAACGATGAAAGGAAAGACCCATGAAGAAAGTTACAGTACTTGGATTCCTGTTGAGCTTGGCAATCAGCGCCACCGCGCAGTCCGTCGGCACGCGGCCGAACGCTCTTGGCCATGGAGTGCCTCCCGATGCCCATCCGGGCCCGCGGGCGACGAACTCCACGGTCAATGTGCCTCCTGTGGCCACGGTGCCCCCGGTGGCGGTTCACGGTAAGAAAAAGTAACTGAACCAAGTTAACTCGAGGGCGGAACCCCCACCGCCCTCTATTGCCTTGGCCACTCAGGGTTCGCCTCAACAAAGAGTGGCCATCCAAACCTGCCGAAAGCCGCCGCGACAGTCCTCAAGTCCGGGAATCTCGTCCACCTAGATAACCGTTACCGACGGCACGCAACGCTGACAAAATAGGAGTTCGAGAAACACAACCTGCCCTGATCTGCGGCTACCAACGCAAAACTTGAAGTACATTGCTGTAATCGTCTGTCCACTGCGGATACCGCGAACTTGGCAGTTCGGCTATTTCACCGCGTCCTGAATCCAGTGAATGCTTGCGATCGTTCCGTGAGTCATCTTCCCGGTGCAGGCGAACCAGGGACCTGTCAAGAAATGTTTTTCAAACCACGCGTCGGGTTTCCAGATCGACTCGCCATGGCCTTTTTCCTATCGCTTACAATAAAAACCGATTTCATTTGCCGTAGTAGCTGAGACATCGATCACTTGGCCGGATAGCCTCAGGAGGAGCAGTGTTTCGTTCTCTAACTCTTTTGGTCGTAACTGGACTCTCGACTCTGGCAGCCAGCGCGCAAATTCAACCTGCACACGCTGCAGATACCTCGACATCCAGCGCCCCCGCGGACTGGATCACGATCAGCAACGGCTATGCCAAGCTGCTGACGGATGTGTCGTTCGCGCATCATCCCGAAGCGTGGCTCGCAACAGGGCCTGAGCCAGTACGACAACAAGGTGTCGCAGCCAACCCTGGCCGATGAAGACCAGGAGCGGCAGGAGAGGGAAGCGGTACTCGTGAAGCTGAAGGCCGCTGCCGCGGAGAAACAGCCGAGCCAGGTCGCCGAAGATTTGCAAATCATGATCGACCGGGTGCAGCTCGACTTCAAACAGGAAGACTACGCTCGTGCGCACGAAGTGCCTTACTCGAACGCCAGTGGAGCGGTGTTTGGCGGTTTGCACAGTCTGCTGGATGAACAGACGCCAACCGACCGCCGTCCCGCTGCTGTGGTGCGTATCCGCGAGTATGCGGGCTTGGAACCGGGCTACAAGCCGCTCACCGAGATCCTGAAACAACGCGTCATGGAGCAGATGGCGAAGCCAGGCGTGATCTATCCCGCGAAGGTCGAAATCGAAACCGAGATGGGGCGCAATTCCAACTATGTTGATGGCGTTGCGATGCTGATGCAGAAGTACAAGCTGACGGGATGGCAGGAGCCGTACAGCACACTGAAAAAGCAGCTAGCCGATTACGACGCGTGGGTACGGGCTACGGTTCTCCCGAAGGCACGAACTGATTTCCGGCTGCCGCCCGAAGAGTACGCGCTGGACCTGCAAGGCTACGGAATTGATATTCCGCCCGACCAGGTGGCGGCGATGGCGCACCAGGCGTTCATCGAGATACAGGGCGAGATGAAAGGAATTGCGGCGGAGATTGCGAAGCAGCGCAACCTTCCCTCAAGCGATTATCGCGACGTCATGCGCGAGTTGAAGAAGAAGCAACTGGTCGGCGACGCGATTCTGCCGTTCTACGAAGATCGCCTGAAGCAAATCGAAAAGATCATCGTCGAGCAGCAGATCGTCACCTTACCGGATCGGCCGGCGAAGATTCGCATCGCTACAGCCGCCGAGACTGCCCAACAACCCGCGCCGCATATGCAGCCTCCGCCATTTCTGCACAACACGGGACAGAAGGGCGTGTTCGTGTTGCCGCTCAATATTCCTGCCGCGCCCGGTCAGACGGCGTCCGAAAAGTACGACGACTTCACCTTCGATGCAGCAGCCTGGACACTTACCGCGCACGAAGCGCGTCCTGGGCACGAATTGCAGTTCGATTCCATGCTCGAACACGGCGTCTCGTTGGCGCGCGTGCGCTTCGCCTTCAACAGCACGAATGTCGAAGGCTGGGGACTCTACTCCGAATACCTGATTAAGCCCTACATGCCGCTGGAAGGCCAGCTGGTCTCGCTGGACTATCGTTTACTGCGGGCGGCGCGCGCGTTTCTCGATCCGGAGTTGCAGAGCGGAAAGATCACCACCGCCGATGCCTACCGCGTGCTGCAGGACGATGTAGTGTCGTCGCACGCTTTCGCCGAAGAAGAAGTGGAGCGCTATACCTACCGCGCTCCTGGTCAGGCCAACAGCTACTTCTACGGATACACCAAGCTGATTGATTTACGCGAAGACACGGAGAAGGCGCTGTCGGCTAAAGGCGTTAAGTTCGATCAGAAGAAGTTTCACGACTTCATCCTGGCCCAAGGTCTGTTGCCGCCAAAGCTGATGCGACAGGCGGTGATGGAGCAATTCGTGCCGGCCCAAAAGTAGAGGCAACTTAGTAGCGTGCAGACCGGCCTCGGGGCTCGTCGCGGTTACTATGCCGCAATATCCTCCAGGGCCGGTTCTTCTTTCCTCGAGCGATCGGAGAATGCCGTCAGCCAGGTCTTCAGGATGACGTACAGCACCGGAATGAAAATGAGATTCAGCACGGTGGAGAACAACATTCCGCCGACAATCGCTGTTCCCACGGAGTGACGTCCGAGCTTTCCTGCACCGCTGGCGAAATAAAGCGGCAGCACGCCCAGGATGAAGGCGAAGGAGGTCATAAGAATTGGCCGCAATCGGAGTTCGGCCGACTCGATGGCAGCCTCGGTAATGGTGCGGCCACGTTCGATCAATTGCTCGGCAAACTCCACGATCAGGATGGAATTCTTGGCCGAGAGGCCAATCAGCAACACCAACCCGATTTGAACGTAGACGTCGTCGATCAGGCCTCGCATCGAAACGAACAGCAGCGCGCCCAGCACTGCCATTGGTACTGCCAGCAGAATGATGAATGGAAGCGCGAAGCTTTCGTATTGCGCCGACAACGTCAGGTAGACAACCAGCAGGCCCAGCCCGAAGATGATCAGCGCCTTGCCCCCGGCTTCTACTTCTTCCAACGCCAGCCCCGACCAGCTATAGGACATGCCTTGTAGCATGTGCTGCTTTGCCAGTTCCTCCATGGCCTTCAATCCCTGCCCGGAGCTGTAACCAGGAGCGGCGGCGCCATCGATTTCTGCGGAGCGGAACAGATTGAAGTGGCTGATTACTTGCGGTCCCGAACTCTCCTTCAGCGAAACGATATTGTCGAGCGGCACCAGGCCGCCACTGTCGGAGCGCACATAGTATTGCCGCAGATCGCGCGCGTTCATGCGAAACGGCTGATCGGCTTGCACGTATACGCGATAAGAACGATTGTTGAAATCGAAATCATTCACGTACTGCGAGCCCATGTAGACGCCCAATGCCTGAGTTACCTGGCTGAGCGGCACGCCGATAGCCTTGGCTTTTTCGCGATCGATCTGTACCAGTTGCTGCGGATCGTTGGCGGTGTAGCTGGTGAAGAGCCCGCGAAGATCTGCTCGCTGCCGGCTTCCTGCCACGATCTGGTGCGCCACCGTGTCCAGATCCTCGAGGGTATTGCGACCCAGATCCTGCAACTGGAATTGGAAGCCGCCGAAGCTGCCGATGCCGTTGATCGCCGGGGGCTCGAAAGCCACTACGATCGCGCCAGGTATTCCGAATAGTTTTGGCGAGACGCGAGCCACGATGTCACTGGCAGCGTGTCCCTTTCCCTTGCGCTCGTCGATAGGCTTAAGTGGTGCGAAGACCAGGCCGTAGTTGGGCGAACTGCCACCGGACAGAGAGAAGCCGGGAACCGTAAAGGTACCAAACACGTCGGGATCGGCTCGCAGAATCTTCTCCGCTTGCTTGGCGATGTCGGTCGTGTAAGCCAGCGATGCCCCCGGCGGAGCTTGCACCACGACGATGAAGTAGTTCTGGTCCTCCTGCGGGACGAATCCCGTGGGAACGTGGAGATACATGTAGCCAGTGAGGGCCAGCCCGACCAGGAACAAAATGATGACGGCGTAACGGAAGCGGAGGACAAATGAAATGAAGCGGCCATACCCGCGCCCCAGGCCGTGAATGCTGTCGTCGATGCCGTGCGCGAACCGGCGGTATCCACGCGACAGAAATCCGATGCGCGTCCAGTCGAACAGCGAGTATTTGTGCTCCTCGTTGCGTAGCAGGATCGCTGCCAGCGCCGGGGACAAAGTAAGTGCATTGAACAGCGAAATCGCAATCGCGAATGCGATCGTCAGCGAAAATTGCTTGTAAAGAATACCGGTGGTGCCCGGGAAGAACGATACCGGCACGAATACTGAAATCAAGACCAGTGAGGTGGCAATGACTGCGCTGGACACTTCAGCCATGGCGACTGAGGTTGCCGTGTGCGGGTCGGTCTTATCCTCATTAATATGTCGCTGAGCATTCTCGATGACAACGATGGCATCGTCCACCACCAGCCCTGTCGCCAGGGTGATGCCGAAGAGCGTCAGAGAATTGATCGAGAAGCCGAAAAGTTTGACGAACGCGAACGTTCCAACCAGCGAGACCGGGATCGTAACGGCCGGAATGATCGTGGCCCGCCAATCGAGCAGGAAGAAGAAGATCACGATGATAACGATCAGCACCGCCTCTTCCAGCGTCGTCACTACTTCCTTAACCGAGTCGCCCACAACGGTCGTCGTATCGAACGCAATGACGTACTTGATGCCTGGAGGGAAGGACTTGGACAATTCCGCCAACTCGGCACGTGCAGCCTTGTCGACAGCTAGCGCATTAGCGTTCGACAGCTGCTGCACGCCAATGCCGATAGCTTCGTGCCCGCTGTAAAGCAGGTTCGTATCGTAGGTCTCGGCGCCGATCTCAGCTCGCCCAACATCCTTCAGCTGAACGATGCTGTTCTTAGTGTTCTTGATGATGATGTTTTCAAACTGCACCGGGTCTGAAAGGCGCCCGACCACTCGCAGGGTGACCTGGAAATTCTGCTTCTGATCCGCCGGTGGACGGCCCAACTGACCTGCCGGGATTTCCACGTTCTGTTCCTGCAGAGCAGCCACCACGTCGGCGGCCGTCAACTGCCGGGCTGCCAGCTTCGTGGGATCGAGCCAGATGCGCATCGCATACTTGCGCTCGCCGAAGATGACGACGTCGCCCACGCCGGGGATACGCTTGAGAGCGTCTTTCACGTACACGTCGAGATAGTTCGAGATGTACTGGTTCGAAAGGCTGTTATCGGGCGAATAGAATCCGGCGGCAAAGACAAAGTTAGGATTCGCCTTGGTTATGGTGACGCCGGTGTTCTTGATCTCCTGCGGCAGACGGCCTTGCGCCGTGGCGACGCGGTTCTGCACATCGACCGCCGCAATGTTCAGATCGTAGCCGGTACGAAACGTTACATTGATTGCGCTGGTGCCGTCGTTGGAACTCGTCGAGGTGATGTAGTGCATTCCCTCGACGCCGTTGATCTGCTGCTCCAGCGGAATAGTTACTGCGGACTCCACCACTTGCGCATTCGCGCCGACATAGTTGCTGGTGACCGTCACTTGCGGCGGCGCCAGGTTCGGGATACAGCGAGATCGGCAGCGTAGGGATGCAGACCGCGCCCGCCAGAATGATCAGCAGGGCGCAAACGGTCGCGAAAATTGGCCGCTTAATGAAGAAATCAACCAATGCAATTCTCGATTTCTCCTGCGCTCAGGCACAGGATGAAAAGGTTCGACTCGGACTAGCTGATCGGCTGCACCGGCGCCCCGTCCACTAGAAACTGGGTGCCGGAGATAATCACACGCTCGCCTGGTTTCAGCCCGCTCTTAACGGCGTAATCGTTTCCAATGGTGTCGCCGAGCGTAACCGAACGCTGCTTGGCCACCGTGCTGCCATTGACGTTTGTTGCCACGTAGACGAAGGGCTGCCCACCGATGCGTGTTATGGCCAGCACGGGAACGGTAGGCGCAGGATTGGTGCTCCAGATCACTCGCGCCTTCACCAGTTGTTCGGTGCGGAAACGATCGAGCGACTCGTGAATCGGCGCTTTGGCCAGAACGCCCTGCACTGAGTTGTCCACCTGCTGCGATACGAAGTCGATCTTCGTGTTTTCGATCACCTCACCGGTGGTAGTTACGATCTGTACCGGCAGACCCAGGCGAATGTTGCCGGCCCGTTCTGTCGGAACGTAAATGTAGGCTTCCAGATCGGCATTCTCATCGACAGTAGTCAGCAGAGTCTGCGGAGAAACGTAGTCGCCGATGTGTACGGGAATATCGCCGATGATGCCGGTGAAGGGCGCCACCAGATTGTAATAGGCCAACTGCCGCTGCTGCGTGACGCGTGCCGCGGTCGATGATTCCCAGTCAGCCTTGGAATTGTCGTAAGGCCTGTACGGCTTGCTCGTAACTTTGCTTGCTGGTCACTCCCGCGTCAAACAAGTGCTTCTGCCGGTCCAGTTCGCGTTGAGCGTATTCATAGACCGCTTTTTTCTGAGCTTCGGTGCTGACCTGCTGTTCCACGGTGGCCTGCTGTTTCAGCGGATCGATCGTCATCAACAACTGGCCGGCCTTGAACGTGGTCACCCGATTTCACCAGGATGCGCGTCAACGTTCCATCAACCTGCGGCTGGATGGTGGCCGAGCGCCGCGATTTGATCGTCGCTACGTATTCGTCGCTCTGCGGTACCTGCGCCAGGTCGATGGTTTTGGTGTTGACCGGCAGCGGGTGCGGGGGCGGCTGATTCGCTTCCGTCTTACTGCAGCCCGAATTCGACAAAACCATCAGGCCTAGAAACAGCGAAACCAGAATTGCGGAAGAAGTTTTCAAAATCCTCACCCCAAATGGAAAGCGATGAATTACAGATGCTCAATCGCTACTGAGAGGTGCAGGATTTGATTTCGATATCCGTCGAAACGAGAGTGGAAGAGTAGGAACTTAGGACGCTAACTTCTTGATGATACGGAGCCCGCCGCCCCAGGCATTCCCCCATCGCAATCAGCGATGGCCTTGCCCGCCGATGAATCGCTGTCTTGTGAGAATTGCGATAACTTGCCTTGCAACGTCCGAAAACTGCCAGTCCTTATGCGTTGTGCGGTGAAAATCAGTTCACGAATGAGCCTTTCCTGGACCTTGCCCCGCGGTTTCGGAGTTGAGATGTTTTTGTGTCGGCAAAGGTTCTCGTCGGCGTTTTGTTTTGAAAGGGATTCCGATGCTTCGTAGTCGCACTACAACTCTGGCCCTCATCTTGTTTCTTGCGCCCCTGGTCAGCACTCTCGGCGTACCGGCCGATCAAACCTTCGGCGCACATGACATGGATCGCTCCATCAAGCCGGGCGACGACTTCTATCGGTACGCCAATGGCGGCTGGCTTAGAACCACCGCTATGCCCTCCGGTCAGCAGAGCTTTGATACCCGCGCAATTTTGGTGGAGAGGACAAGCCATCGCGTGCGCGATCTCATCCGGGAAGCGGCCGCGGCTCAAGCGGTAAAAGGAAGCATCACGCAAAAAGTCGGTGACTATTACGCCAGCTATATGGAGGTTGACGCCATCGAGGACAAGGGTCTGGCGCCTCTGGCCGACGCGATGGCCAGAATCTCCATGATCGAGAACAAGGCATCGCTTTCAACATATCTTGGAACGACGTTGAATACCGAAGTAGACGGACTGACCAGCAACGCTGACCATGTTTTCGGCGTGTGGGTCAATCAGGGATTCACGGATTCCGACCATTACGTTTTCCACTTACTGCAGGGTGGACTTGGAATGCCGGACCGCGATAGCTATCTCGATCCCGCCGCAAGAATGGCGACGCTGCGCGATCAGTACAAACTCCATATCGCGGCGATGCTGAAATTAGCAGGTGTCGCGGATTCGGACGCTCGAGCTGCAGGTGTATTGGCACTTGAAACCCGAATAGCGGAGACCCATGCTCCCGATTCCGATGCGGCCGACGTGTTCAAACAAAACAATCCATGGAAGCGCGCCGATTTCGCCGTCAAAGCTCCGGGAATCGATTGGACCTCCTATTTTTCAGCCGCTGGTGTCGAAGGACAGTCGAACTTCATCGTTTGGCAACCGTCGGCCGTTATCGGAACGTCGGCCCTGGTGGGCAGTCAGGATCTCGGAGTTTGGAAAGACTACCTTAGATTCCATTTGATCGAACATTACGCCAGTGTGTTGCCGAAGGCCGTGGCAGCGGAACAATTCGCGTTTTACGGCAAGATCCTGTCGACCGCGCAGAATCCGCCAGACCGCAGTACTGACGCGATTGCTGCCACCAATGGCGCTCTCGGGCAGGCGGTTGGCCAACTCTATACACGGCGCTACTTCCCGCCCGAGGCAAAGGCGGCAGGGGAAACGATGGTCGCGAATCTGATCGCGGCTTATCGCGTCAGGATTGCAAACCTTACATGGATGTCTGCGGGGACGAAGAAGCGTGCTCTGGAAAAGCTCGCGACACTCAGAGTAGGAATCGGGTACCCCGACACGTGGATCGACTATTCTGGCTTCGAAGTTGTGCGTGGCGATGCCTTCGGCAATATGCGGCGGGCGGAGGCGTTCAATCGATCGCGCAATCTCGCATTGCTGCAACGACCGGCCGATCCAAATGAGTGGAGGATTGATCCCCAGATTGTCGGCGCCGTCATCGTATTCAGTCCTAATTCCGAATTCTTTTCGGCAGGCTTGCTGCAACCGCCTTTCTTTGACAGCCACGGCGACGCTGCCTCGAATTACGGGTCTGCCGGCGCCGGCATCGCCCACGAGATCAGCCATATCTTCGACGAACTCGGCAACATCTACGACGCGCAGGGACGACTGGGCAACTGGTGGACGGCCGACGATACCGCTAAGTACCACACAGTTGCAGCACAACTCGTGGCGCAATTTAACCGCTACTGCCCACTCGCGAATACGTGCGTTAACGGCAAGCAGGTACTCACCGAAAATATCGCCGATCTCGCGGGATTGCTGACAGCGCACGATGCCTACGTTTTGTCGCTGAAAGGAAAGAGCGATGTCGCGATCAATGGACTAACTGGCGATCAACGCTTTTTCCTGGCATTTGCCCAGCGCTGGCGAAAGCTTCAGACCGAAGGCGCCTTACGTCGCCAACTCGCCGGCGATACGCACGCCCCGCCGGAGTACCGCAGCGATACGGTCCGCAATGTCGGAGATTGGTATGAGGCATTCGGGGTTACGCAGAGCGACGAGCTATATCTGAAGCCGAATGATCGGGTGGAGATATGGTGAGGCCGCCGCCGCTCTGAGATTCGAGCAGAGCCGGTGTTTCGGAGCTGGTTTTAAGAACGTTAAGTTATCGAAAAAGGTGGTGAGCGCGGAAGGAATCGAACCTTCAACCTACTGATTAAGAGTCAGTTGCTCTGCCAATTGAGCTACGCGCCCGTATTTAGGGAAACTGTTACGGAAGGGCAAAAAGATTATAGCAAAGACCGGAAGATCCCGTGCGCAGACAGGTTTGTCATACGCGTCGCACAAATACCGGTTTCGTCCAGGAAAGAATCTCGCGAGTCTACGAGATTCGCTACTCGATCTGAATCAACTGTCCCGCACTGACCGGAGTCTGTGGTTCCCGAAGCGTCTGCGGTGCGCGCCAGTGATCCATGTAAGAAACCTGGTGAACGCACGAGACGGTACAGTTGGGCGCGCATCCTTTTTCGGTCAGAAACTCGCGCTTGATGTCGGCCACGGAATATTTTTCCAGCGGTATGCCTGGATGGCCGCGCTGTTGGGAGCAGTAATGCACCAGGCCGTCTTCGCAGATATAGAGATAGCGCGCCCCGGCACGGCAGCGCCAATTGTTCGGCTTGCCCTCGGCGATATTGTTCTGGAACCAGTTGAAGCGGGAATAATGCCGCTTCGTCATGCCCTTCATCTCGAGGAACACTTCGCGCTCGGTCGGGCCAAGCGGCCGGAGCTGCCCATCTCCGTCATGAATAATGCCGATCGTTGAAGTGAATCCTAATTGCACGGCTCGCCGGCCGACGACCAGCGCGTCATGCGGGTTATGAATTCCGCCGCCCACCACGGAATTGATATTGACGTGAAATTCGGCATGTTCCGCCAGTAGCTGCAGCTTCTTGTCGAGCACCTTCAGCGACTTTTTGGACACTTCGTCCGGCATGACATTGTCGATGCTGATCTGCAGGTGATCGAGACCAGCCCGATTCAGGCGCTGGATGCGGTCCGCCGTCAGCAGATATCCGTTGGTGATCATGCCCGAAATGATCGGGTACGTCCGCATGTGGGCGATAATGTCGTCGAGTTCAGGATGCAGCAGTGGTTCGCCGCCGCTGAGAGTCACCGCCGCGGTCTTCAGGCGCGCCAGGTGATCGATGCGGCCTTTCATGGTCTCGAGCGGAACGGGCTTGGAGAAATCGTCGTACTCGTTGCAATACTCGCAGGAGAGATTGCAGCGGCGAATGGGTATGATGTGCGCCAGGATAGGATGGTCGGTTGACGCCAACCCCTGGGCAATCATCTTCAATTCTCGGATCCGGCGTTTGGAAGCGACTACGCGCCGGCGCACTGATGGCGACGATTTCTGCATACTAAGTTCTTCCTATTACAACACATTGCATTCAGGTCCTGTGAAGCTGGAGCGGCTGTGTGGGGATTTTTGGGAGCTGAGCGGCGCTCTGGCGCAGTCGGGCAGTCGTCGAACTTCAGCCCCAACATTGACCCCGTCCCGAACCTCCCGAACCGCCGTTGCTGGTTTATAATCAAGGATTCAGCGCACATTCCTGGAGTTCCTAAAGCATGATTCGATTTCTACAAAAGCCCGGCCCTCTGAAGAAGGTCATTCTGGGCGGCATTCTGCTCGTTATCTGCGTGATGATGGTCATCACCCTCGTTCCCGGTGGCATGTTTGGCGACTACCTTGGCGGCGGTCTGACCACACAAGGCGTGCTGGCAAAAGTTGGCGATCAGGAGATCAGCGTCCCGCAAGTCGCTCAACAGGCGCGCAACATTGGAAAGCAGCGTTTCCAGGGCAATGTTCCCCCAACCCTTATGCCTTATCTGATGCAGCAGGCGGCGCAAAGTATGATTACCGCCAAAGCGGTTGTTCTTGAGGCTGACCGCATGGGATTGTCCGTCACTGATGACGAACTTCGGGGCTACTTGCATCAGGGACAGCTAGGACAGCTGCTCTTTCCGAACGGAAACTTCATTGGGCAGCAGGCTTATGAGAACTTCATTGCGAACCAGTTCAATCTTGGAGTTCAGGAATTCGAGCAGGACGTAAAGTCGGAGATCGCCGAACAGAAATTGCTTGCCGCTGTCGGCGGAGCCATCACGGTTAGCGACAAAGACGTCACCACAGAGTTACAGAGTCAAGACACGAAAATCAAATTTGATTACGCCGTGCTGACGATGGACGACGTTAAGAAAGGCATCAACCCGACTGATGCTGAACTCAAGGCTTTTTACGAGCAAAATAAGCAGCAGTATGTGAATTCGATTCCCGAGAAGATCAATGCGAAGTACATCCTGCTTGACACCAGGCAGCTTGCCGACAGTATTTCGGTATCACAGGATGAATTGCAGAAGTACTACAACCAGCATCAGGATGACTATCGCATCCCGGAAACCGTGACGGTTCGCCACATCCTTATCAAGACACCGGCTGCGGATGCGAATGGCAAGGTCGACCAGAAGGCGGTAGACGCGGCACGCGCTAAAGCGGAAGATGTGCAGAAGCAACTGAACGCCGGAGCGAACTTCGGTGATCTGGCGAAGAAGTATTCGGAGGATCCGGGCAGCGCAAAAGATGGCGGCTTATTGCCGCCGTTGACCAAGGGACGCACCGTTCCTGAGTTTGAGCAGGCGGCATTCGGCACTCCACCCGGCCAGACGACTGGCATCATTCGCACCAGCTATGGCTTTCATATTATTCACGTTGAGTCCAAGCAGCAGGCCCGGCTGAAGCCGCTGGATGAGGTCAAGGCGGAGATCGAGCCTACTTTGAAGCAGCAGAAGGCTGCTGCACAGTCGCAAAGTATCGCCAACGCGCTTCAGGCCCTGGCCCGCACCGAGGGTATGGAGAAGGCTGCCAAAGACAAAAACCTGAGTATCACCACGACGGGTTTGATCTCGCAGACCGACCAGTTGCCTGGGCTCGGTAGCGCTCCTGACTTTACAAGCGCCCTTTTCGGCGCGAAGAAAAACGATCCTCCTGCCGCCGCGCCTACGCCTGTAGGTTATGCGGTGTATCAGGTGACGGAGATTGTACCGCCGCAAACTCCGACCTTCGATGCGATCAAGGCAAAGATTGAAGAGCAGTTTAAAGACCAGCGTGCGCAGGCCCTGCTGGCTCAGAAGACGCAGGAGCTTTCTGACCGGGCTCACTCTGAACATGACCTTGCCAAGGCGGCGAAGGAAGTGGGCGCCACGGTGAAGACCAGCGATCTGGTAGACAAGAACTCACAAGTTCCCGACATCGGCGCAATGAGCGGAGCGGCTGGCGCAGCGTTTGGGATGAAACCTGGGGAAATCAGCGGCCCAATTCAAGGTGGTCCGAACGGAGTCGTGCTGAAGATCGTCGATGTGCAACAGCCGACGCCGGAACAGATGAAGCAGGACTGGGACAAGGCAAAGCAGGCTCTTCTACAACAGAGGCGTCAGGAATATGAAAACGTTTACGTAGAGAACCTCCGCCACACGCTGGAGAAGGAAGGCAAAATCAAGATTAACAAGCAGGAAATGGATCGCCTGGCTACATTGTCCGAGGGTTCCTAGCGGTTTTTCATCACTGTTCGGGGGCCAGCAGATGAGCCTGCTGGCCGTTTTTGTCTGAAGGTCTTACTTCAAATCTGCTGGCCGTTACCTATGATCTCAGAGCGTTCCTCCGGTATCCTGCTGCACCCTACTTCTCTGCCGTCATGCGGAGGCATTGGAGACTTGGGGCCCGCTGCGTACGAGTTTGTGGATTGGCTGGCGAAGGCCAAGCAAACACTTTGGCAGATACTGCCCCTGCAGCCGGTTGGATGTGGAAACTCTCCCTACTCGTGTACCTCGGCCTTTGCCGGCAATGTTTTGCTGGTGAGCCTGGAACGGCTGGCCGAACGTGGATTGCTTGCGGCCGACCAAGTGGGATCGGTGCCGGACGGTGACTCGCCGGTAGATTTCGAGGCGGTGCGTAGGCGCAAGCTTCCGTTACTGCGCAAGGCTGCGGCGACCTTCCTGTCCTCTGCTCCTGCCGACGCCCGTGAACGTTACGACAGCTTCTGCCGCGATAACGATTGGTGGCTGGACGACTATGTATTGTTCAGCGTGCTGCGAGAACGCTACCGGGAAAAAGCGTGGAACACCTGGCCCGCCGAGATTACTCGACGTGACGTGGGTACGCTGGAACAGTTGCGGGTTGAATTGTGCAAAGAGCTGGACGAAGAGCGTTTTTTGCAATTTGCGTTTTTCGAACAGTGGAGTGCGTTGCGTGTTTACTGTGCCGAACGCGGTATCCGAGTCATCGGGGATGTCTCGATCTTTGTCAGCTATGACAGCGCGGACGTTTGGACCTATCCCGAATTGTTTCGACTAAAAGATGACTTATCGCCGGACGTGGTCGCCGGTGTTCCCCCTGATGCCTTCAGCGTGACCGGTCAACGCTGGGGAAATCCTCTATACAACTGGGAAGCGCTTCGAGCTCGCGGCTATGACTGGTGGATTGGCCGCATGCGTTGGGCAATCGAAACCTGCGACATTGTCCGTATCGATCATTTTCGCGGTTTCGAAGCTTACTGGGAGATTCCGGCAGACGAGCCGACCGCCGTCAACGGCCGCTGGGTACAGGGTCCCAATGCGGCTCTGTTTCAGGCATTGAAAATCGGTTTGGGGAAGTTGCCCTTCATCGCTGAAGATCTCGGGTATATCACGCGCGCTGTGGATGACCTGCGGAAAGCGCTGAACATTCCAGGAATGAAAATTCTGCAATTCGGATTCGGCAACAAGGGCGCGCACATCTATCTTCCCCATAAGTACGAGCGCGATTGCGTTGTCTATACCGGAACACATGACAACGATACCGTCGTGGGTTGGTGGAATAACTCTGCCAGCGATGAAGAGAAAGCTCTGGCATCCTCCTACCTTGGAATCGAGGAGGACGGCGTGCACTGGGCCTTTATTCGTGCGGCGCTTACTTCCGTGGCGAACCTGGCACTCGTTCCGATGCAGGACGTGCTTGGTTTGGATAGCAGTGCGCGAATGAACATCCCCAGCGAAACCGTGGGCAGTTGGACCTGGCGCTTGCGGCGGGGATCGCTTACGCCAGAGCTGGCGGCAAAGCTGGCAACCTTGGTCGAAATCAGCGACCGCGACGCGTGTGTGAAGCAGCCTTCATTCCAAACTGAAGAGGGCGACAGGGAAGTTCCCGAAAACTTCGCGGCATAAGATCGACTCGCCTGCGTCGAAACGTTCGCCGCTGAGCACGTTGTACAGACGCCTGCCTGCCGCCTCCGGAGGAAGCACAAGTTCAGAGTCGCCCCACACCGGGCCCAGCGGAGGCTCTTCTTTCCCCTTCATCAGCAGCCAGGAAAACCTGGGAACCACCGTGATGGCCGTCTCTCCGTCGTGGTAACGAGCGAAAGCGACAACATGTTCCTCTCGGCCCCGGTTTACGTGCAATGGAATATACCCCCCGCGCTGAAATAGATTGCAATGCTCGCGTCGAAAATTAAGCACTCGCGTCGTCGTCCACAGCTTAATGCGTCCGTCACGACAATGTTGGAGGAGCTCACAGCACATTTCCACCGGATCTTTGTTTTGCGCGTCGGCGATCAATTCGTCCAGCAAACTCTGGCGCAGTTTGAAATCGACATCTCTACGATTGTCCGGATCAACCAGACTGAAATCCCACATCTCCTGCCCCTGGTAGATATCGGGCACGCCTGGAGCGGTCAATTTCAACAGGGTCTGGGCGAGGGAGTTGATGAATCCAAAGTAGGTCACGGGCTGAACGAACCTGTGAAGCGAATCCCAGAACATGTTTGCCCTGCCCTGCCACACCGGTGACAGAATGGCCTGTAGAAATGTATTCATCGCATCAACGTATTCCGGATTGGGATTAAGCCAGCTCGCATTGATCTTCGCCTCATGCACGGCTTTTTCCATGTACTGCTGAATGCGTCCAAGAAATTCCTGGTGCTGCTCCGTGGTCGACATTCCGATTGGCCAGGCTCCCACCAGCGTTTGATACAGGAAGTATTCTTCACGGTTATCGGGCACGAGCCGGCCATCAGGCAGCTTCGTTTTGCGGTTTCGGTTGATACGGCGCCACTTCATGATTTGAGCTGCCCATAGATTGGGCATCTCGGAAATGACATCGAGCCGAGCCCGTACGTCTTCGCTGCGCTTGCTGTCGTGCGTCGAAGTGCTCAACATGGAATGGGGATAGCATTCCGCCCGCTCCAGATTGGCACGATGGAACTCGGATACCGGGATGCCGAAATCAGCGGGAGATCCGCCTACTTCATTTGCTGAGATGAAACGCGCATACACATAACAAGCTGTGTCCTCAAGACCTTTCGCCATGACCGGACCGGTCAGTTGCTGAAATTTCAGTGTGAAATAGAGTTTCTTGCGGTATCCATAGATGCTGCTGTCTCCATCATTTCCTTCCAGCAGCAGAATGTTGTGCAGGAAATCGAAGACCGCAGGTGCCAGCGAGCTGTTCTGTTGTTTCGCACAATCAATCGCCCGCTGCAAGTACAAGCGGTCGGTGTCACTCACATCGGCCCGTTCATCGATGTAGGTCCGGTAAACAGGGAAGCAGGCGATGGTTTCGCGAATCGCCTCACGCAGGACGCCCAGCGTGAAATCGCGGGCCCGTCGATCCTGATTGGAGATTTCGTTCAATCGGTGGGCCAGCACATTAACTTCACTGGCGAGCGCGCGCCGCATAACCAGCTTTTTGCTGTCGTAGATGAGTTGCTGAACTTGAGTACTGCTGCCGATGACGCGTTCGTAGAACTTCGTGAAAGCGCGTTGGTTGCGCTGGTCGATAAAGATGTTGTTTATTGCATCGCAGAAGTCATAGCCCACGGATCCATCGACCGGCCAGCGCTCAGGCAGTCGCTCCCCAGCTTCCTGGATCTTCTCCACAAGTAGGTACAGAGGTGCAGGAGGAGGTCCCTGGGTCCGTTGACCGAATGCTTCATGGATATTCAGTTCAATTCCATCGGCAGCGACTGGCGGCTCTGGCTCCGGACCGATGCAACGACTGGCGGCACAAAGCCTCTGCAGCCTCATGATGTACTCGGAAGGATTCAGCAGTCCATCAGGATGGTCAAGGCGCAATCCCGAAATCAGATCCTCGGCGAGAAATTTGCGAATAAGTTTGTGAGTTTCGGCAAAAACGCGTGGGTTCTCCATACGTAACCCGACCAGATCATTAATGTCAAAGAAACGTCGATAATTGATTTCCTCACCGGACACGCGCCAGAACGCCAATCGGTATGCCTGCTTTTCGAGCAATTCATGCAGCGCGTCGAAGCTGTGGCTGTCGCCAACGGTCCCATTCAGCGTCATCAAAGCACTTTCAATGTAGTCGCGGATATCGCCGGATTCCGACGTGAGCCGCTGCAGCTGTCCGACCAGGCTCGGCATTTCTTCCTGCCGGCGGCGCACCTGGTCTGGCTCATCGACAAAGTTTCCCGGCAGCTTGGATAAGGAATTGAATATCGATCTCAGTTCGGTGAAAGGAAACTCCGCTGGAAGGTCGCTTTCACTACGATACGCAGATGGCGCAAAAATCGAGGGAATGGTCTGCGGATCGATCGGAAGGATCTTGTCAAAATATTTCACGAGGAATGCAGATCCCTCTAGAGAAATTCGGATATTGCCGGCCTCAAGATCGTCGCCATAAGGCTGTCCGAGGATTGGGAGCAGCACTTTGTTCCGCAACTCGGGCTTCAACGGATTCCAATCGATATCGAAAAAGTCCGCATGGATCGAGGTGCGACCGTTCTGTAACACGTCCTGCCACCAGGGATTATTGCCGTGCCCGACTCCCATGTGATTGGGAACGATGTCGAGTAGCAGTCCCATGCCGCGCTGCTTCAGTTCCGCCGTAAGTCGCCGGAAATCCTCTTCGGTTCCGATCTCGGGATTCAGTTTGCTGTGGTCGATGATGTCGTACCCGTGCTGGCTGCCCTGTCGCGCCATCAGAATGGGAGACGAATAAAGGTGGCTCACGCCGAGCTTGAATAGATATGGAACGAGTCGACGCGCGTCCTCGAAATGGAAGCGGTTGTTCAACTGCAGGCGATATGTCGAGAGAGGAAAGTGCTTATTTGCCGGGGCAGAGATCCGCTCCAGGCACGCAGACAGGTCAAGGGACTCGCCAGTTGAGACGTTTCCAGTTTCTTGCAGGACTTTCGACATGGAGGTTTGCGTGTTCGCGCAATCATTTGGATGCAGAATCTGACGGTTATGCTGTTCCATGTTCGGTCCTGCGATTGAGCCCGGAATCAAGACGTTCCGCTGCCTGCTTTACTTAATTCAAGGTGGCGGAGAAAATAGAGGGTTAGCAATTGTCTTTTAAGCATTCATACGCTTCCCCGGCAGACCGGAGAACGTGGAAAATCGATTTCCGGTAAGAAAGGACTCTGATGGCCGCAACTGGTGAACTGATCCGAATGATGAACTACGTCGACGATATCGCAGCGACCCTGCGCCGCATTAATGCCAGCCTTTATCTGATTACCCCTGAAGAGAAACATCGCCTCGCCGAGTATATGCGCAAATCGGATCCCAACTTCATTGGGGTCATCGAGCAATTGGAAAAAGGGGCTTAAATCCGTGGCCGAGATTCGCACCATTGCCGTAATCGGCGCCGGCATCATGGGACGCGGCATTGCGCATGCCGCAGCGTTGGGCGGCTACCGCACCATTCTCGAAGACATTCTGCCGAATACGTTGCGCAAGGCCGAAACCGAGATCCGTACGAATCTCGATAAGGCTGTCGAACTTGGTAAAGTTACCAAAAGCGATGCCGATAGCGCCTTCGGTCGGCTTGAGTATGCTTCTTCCGTTGAGCAAGCTGCCCGTGAAGCCGATCTGGTAATTGAAGCTGTCCCCGAGGAGATGGAGTCGAAGATCGAGATCTTCACACTCCTCGACAAGGTTTGCCGTCCCACAACCATCCTGGCTTCCAACACGTCGTCGATGAGCGTGACGGAAATCGCGTCGGTCACCTACCGCGCTGCCAAATGTGTGGGCATGCACTTCTTCAATCCCGTACACAAGATGAAGCTGCTGGAGATCGTTCGCGCTCTGGAAACGGACGAAGAAACGCTTGCAGCAGCAGTGGATGTCGGCAACCGTATGGGTAAGGAAGTCGTCGTGATCAAGGAAGCGCCCGGATTCATTACCAGCCGCATCAACGCCATGATTGGCAACGAGGCGTTTTATATGCTGCAGGAGGGTGTGGCGTCGGCGCGCGATATCGATAAAGCTCTGAAGCTGGGACTGAACCATCCCATGGGCCCATTCGAGATGATCGATCTGGTCGGACTCGACACCCGGCTCCATATCCTGGAATACCTGCACAAGAGTCTGGGAGATAAGTTTCGCCCTGCTCCACTGCTGGTTCAGTATGTGAAGGCTGGACGCCTCGGCCGCAAGTCGGGACGGGGTGTGTACGACTACCCAGGGCAGGAGCCGGGCCGCGGTGAGGCATTGCCTCGGAGCGTAGGCGCTCAAGCAGAGAAAAAGTAGAAGCCGGCTTTCTAAGCGGCGTCGGTTTCGACCGCTGCGGACAGAGGAGTGCTGATCGCCTCGAGTGACTGCCCCTCCGCTTTCACTCCCAGCCACGCCTCAATGCACGCGGCAAAGATCAATAGCAGGGCACACGCAGTGTATCCCCATGCAACCTTCGTCGCTGAGCCGGTGCCGATCAGAAATCCAAACAGAGCTGGAGCACCCACGCCGCCAATCAGCGTGCCAAGCGCATAGAAAAGTGAAATCGCCATCGCTCGGATCTCAAGCGGGAATATCTCGCTGACCGTGAGATAGGCGGAACTGGCAGCACAGGACGCGATGAAGAAGATCACCGTCCAAGCGATCGTCTGGGTTGTCGCCGTCAGCAAGTGGTTCGCGAACAGCCAGCCGGAGACGGCCAATAACAGTCCAGAAAGCGCATAAGTCAGCACGATCATCGGCTTGCGTCCGACCGTATCGAACAATTTGCCAAGCAGAATCGGCCCCGCGACATTGCCCAGTGCAAACGGCAGCAGGAAGACACCCACGCGAGGCGCTGGAACGTTGTAGAAACGGATCAACAGTAGCGCATAGGTGAAGAAGATGGCGTTATAGAAGAACGCTTGCGACACCATCAAGGTGAGACTCAGGAACGATCGCCGGCGATGTTTGTTCAGCATCGTGTCCCAGATTTCGTGCCAAGGCGTGGAGTGGCGGATGGTGATGACCAGCGGCTTGCCTTCGGGCTCTGGCAATTTACCGGGAGTTTCGCTGTCGACGATCTTTTCGACTTCGCTGACGATCCGTTCCGCCTCCTCGTTCTGTCCATGTGTCATCAGCCAGCGCGGGCTCTCTGGAATGAAGTGGCGGATGAAGATGATGAACACTCCCAATATGGCGCCCAGCAGGAAGGTGAAACGCCAACCCATGTCGGAGGAGACGAGTTTGCCGTTCAACAACACGATGGTCGCTCCGGCGCCGACCGCCGCCCCAATCCAATAGGTCGCGTTGATGATCAGGTCGACGTGTCCGCGTACGCGAGCCGGAATCAACTCGTCAATTGCGGAGTTGATGGCTGAATACTCTCCGCCAATTCCCATGCCGGTGATGGCGCGAAAAATTGCGAAACTCCAGAAGTTCCAACTGAAAGCCGTCGCACAAGTCGCGAGCAGATAAACCAGCAAGGTTACGGTGAACAGCTTCTTGCGTCCGAGGCGATCGGTGGCGTAGCCGAATCCGATGGCGCCAACTACCGCTCCGATGAGATAAAAGGTAGCTGTCGCCCCAACTTGCGCGTCGGAGATGTGAAGGCTATCTTTCAGCACACCGCCGATGGAGCCGACGAGCGTGACCTCAAGGCCGTCCAGCACCCAGGTGATTCCTAAACCAATTACGATCAACCAGTGCCAACGGCACCAGGGCAGGCGATCGAGACGTTCGGGGATGCAGGTCGTGATCCTCTCAGCCAATCTAGACTCCGGCGGTTCTAAGTGTGAGAGTCATGAAGATGCCGGAGTTTAAACCAGATTTGCCCGCTAATCCGGAAAATGAACGGTCCTGCATTTCTTCCCATTCAATCCTGCCTAGCGAGGTCCGAAAACGTCTAGCTGACCCATCTCCCTCAGTTATGATCGCTGCAGTATGACTTTGAATTGGCGAGTCTGTTCGCGGGCGAGACTTTCGCGCGATGCGCGTTTCGATGGCAAGTTCTTTATCGGCGTACGCACCAGCGGCGTATACTGCCGGCCGATTTGTCCTGCGCGTACCGCAAAGGAAAGCAATGTCCGATACTTTCCCAGCGCTGCGGCGGCGGCGGAAGCCGGGTTCCGTCCCTGCCTGCGGTGCCGGCCGGAGTGCTCGCCTGGCACACCGGCATGGCTCGGCACGCCCAATACCGTAGCCCGGGCTTTGCGGCTTATTGATGAGAGTGGGCTGGAAGATGGCGGCGTCGAGGCATTGGCCGAGCGGCTCGGCATCGGGTCACGACATCTGCGCCGTCTCTTCCTTCAACATCTGGGCGCGACACCGAGTGCAGTAGCACACACGCGAAGACTGCATTTCGCGAAGAAGCTCATCGACGGAACTACGCTGCCAATGAGCGAAATTGCGTTGGCCGCGGGGTTTGGTTGCGTACGGCGCTTCAACGCTGCCATTCAAGCGACGTACCATCGCACCCCTACACAAATCCGCCGCACTGCCCATCAGCCGGTGGCGCAAGAAAAAAATCAGTACCAATTCCACCTGCGTTTTCGACCGCCTTATCACTGGCAGGGAATGCTGAGGTTTCTGGGGGCGCGCGCCACCCCCGGAGTTGAGCTGGTCGAGAACGGCAGTTATCGCCGGTCCATAGCGCTCAATGGAACTTGCGGGTATTTCGAGGTCTCGCCCGAGGCTGAAAATAACTCGCTCATTGCGCGCATTCAGTTTGCCGACCCGCGGTGGCTCTTTGTGATTGTCGAACGCATTCGCGCAATGTTCGACCTGAATGCTGACTGGCTGGATATTGCGCAAACTTTAAGCAGCGATCCTGTGCTGGCCAGGCACATCAACGCTGCTCCCGGTTTGCGAGTGCCGGGTTCGTGGGACGGCTTCGAACTGGCAACGCGAGCGATTCTCGGCCAGCAAATCACGGTCCGAGGCGCCACTACGCTGGCAGGACGAATCGTAGCCATGTTCGGACGGCCAATCACAACCGGGGAGAATCTTACGCACATTTTCCCAACCCCAGAGCTTTTGGCGGAAGCCGATTTAACGCGCGCGGGGCTGACGAAAGCGCGTGCCGCGACTATCCGGGCCCTGGCGCAAGCGGTCTGCGATAAGGGAATCTGCTTCGGCGAAATTCTGGATAGCGAAGATTTTCTGGCGAGTCTGAAGAAGATTCCAGGAATCGGCGACTGGACGGCACAATACATTGCGATGAGAGCTCTCGGCGAACCTGATGCTTTTCCTTCCGGCGACATCGCCCTGGTGCGTGCTCTGGGGCTGTCAAACTCGCGCGAACTCGACGCTCGCGCAGAGGTGTGGCGTCCCTGGCGAGCGTATGCAGCGATGTATCTGTGGACGGCCGGAAGCGAAGAGAAGATCCGCGCGCTAGGAACAGATGTGATAAAGGAGCCGGACGGCCGCAGCGGAAGATTCGCCGCGGCGATGTGAGCGCGCCACTATGGCTGAGAACCCTCACCCGGTGCGATCGGCAGGCGTACTTCGAATTGCGTACCTTTTCCCACTTCACTGCGGACACGGATTGTGCCTCCGTGGGCCTCAACGATCCGCCGCGCCAGCGAAAGCCCTAAGCCTGTGCCGTGTCCCTTCGTAGTGAAGAAAGGCCGGAAGATGTTGTTCAGATTCTCCGGCAGAATCCCCTTTCCTTCGTCCGCGACCGTGATCAGTGCGTTGTCATGGTCACCCCTTAGTGAGACATGGATCTCGCCGGGTTTGTCCATTGACTGAATTGCGTTGAGCAGCAAATTCAACAGAACTTGATTGATCTGATTGGGGTCATGATTGACGACAGGAATGTTCTCGTCGCTGTGCAGCTCGATCATGATGCGCTTAGTGATGGCCTGCTGACGCGCAAACATGACGGCGTGTTCGGCCGTCCCAAAGATGTCCTTCACCTGGAATTGCGGAGGTTTGGGTCGAGCAGTTTCCAGTAGTTCGGTGAGGATGCGATTGATCTGGACTGCCTCTTCTTTGGCATCCTTGATCACTGCACGCGCTGCACTGTTCGGCGGCAGGTCGCGGCTGACGATTTCGATCACACCCGCGATACCCGCAAGCGGATTGCGAATCTCATGTGCCAGGCCGGTAGCTAATTCGCCCAGAGTCGCGAAGTGCTCGGCACGCGACATCTGCGTCTGGTGCAGGTGGTGAATCTCTTCCTGGCTGGTTCTCAACTGCGTGACCATTTCATTGAAGTCTCGTCCCAGATCGCCAATCTCGTCATTACGATCGGCGAAGCTGACGGAAGTGTCCAGATCGCCCAACCGCACACGCGCGATCTTGTCCTGTAACTCCACCATGGGACGGCGTACCGAAACCGAGAAGACGACGATTACAGCTGCGCAGATGACAATTGCTCCTGCGGTTGCGATTGTGATGACGGCATGCCGTTCGCCGGCGTCCAGGGATAGAGAGACCAGGATGAAGAGCAATAGGCCGTTCAGCAGCACGGCTGCGATCGGCAACATTGCTTTAAGGGCCCAATTGATGTGGCGCTTGCGCCCGGCCGTGGCAGTGTCGGAATCCGAGACGATGACGTTATTGTAAGGCTCGCCATCGGGTATTCGGATTGTCGCTGAAGCGCTCATTCCATCACCTTTGCCCTTGAATTTCTTTAATCCAGGGCCGAGTCGAACGGAGCTGATTCTTTTGGGGCCTTCTTTGTCCTCAGATCCGAAGTGGCCCGGCCCTGGCACCTCATGCGTACGCGTGTAAGCCAGGAAGCAGATACGTGACGCCGAGGAATGTGAAGATCACTACGCCAAATCCAAGGATGGCAAAGTACGCGGCCCTGCGCCCGCGCCATCCGCGTGTGATCCGCATATGAAGATAGCCCGCATACACCAGCCAGGTGATGGCGGCCCAGGTCTCTTTCGGGTCCCAGCTCCAGTACGATCCCCAAGTCCGGTTCGCCCAATAGGCGCCGGTCGCGATCATGAAAGTCAGTAGCGGGAACGCGATGCAAATTGTCTTGTAGGTGACACGGTCAAGAGCCTCGCCGGAAGGAAGTAGTCCTTCCAGATCGCTGCGTCGCCACAGCAGCATCAGGTACAGCAAGGAAGCGAAAATACCCGTCACCATCCCTCCCAGAAGGAAGGGGCTGGCGGCCAGGCTGGTCGGGAAGAGTCCATCCTGATCGGGTGACGGGTAACTGGCGTTGCGTACGCGAAGCGCGAACGCTGCCAGGACAACAACCTGCAAGAGAATGCTGATGAAGATAGCCCGGTTGGCGATCCCCATGAACGATGAATCTTTTTTCCAGCGGCCGAGGAAGTACAGGATAAGGGGAGCGATTGCGCCGGCCGCGGCGATCAGGAACAGCCATCCCAGGTCTGGAACCGTGACGAACAAGCGCATGCCCCTGCCAAGGAACATGTCGGATTTCGAGCCGGCGTCCCACGCCGTAACCGAAAGCCCGCCTTGCTCGAAGCGAGTGGCAACGATGGAGACGTAGATTGCGCCGACAATGGCGCTGGTCCAGGCCAAAAAAGTGTCGTTCTGGAAGCCATCTTGAATGAGGAACATCATCGCCAACGCGAAACTTACCGCGCAGGTCGCATACGCCAGCATGGCGAGAGTTACATGCACGTGTAGCCAGGTGGACTGCAGCGCAGGAACAAGCGGCCTGACTTCCGAGGGCAGCAACTGCATAAGAATGACGCAGACCACCGCCAGTGGCATCGTGATACTGCCGATGATTTTCACCCCGAACTTCTTCTCCGCCACCAGGGTCAGCAGAGCCACTGTCCATACGAAGCTCAGCAACATCTCGTAAATGCTGGCGAAGGGCGGCCGTCCTGAAAGATACCAGCGATGCGCAACGGCCAATGTGTTGGCGACTAATCCAATCGCTGTTGCCGACGATGCGAATGCCACGTAGCGCGCCGTTCCGGTGACGCCGAATCCCATGTAGAGTGCGCCAGCGGCTGCGTAGAAGATCAATGCGACGTACAGGAGGTTGCTCTCGCTGTACAGACTGCCGCCGCCCTTGGCGGTGCCCAGCAAGGCCACAATCAGTAGAAACATTACCGAGAGTCCCACCAGGATGAGCAGCGCATTGCCGCCCTTTGCGGCAGGCTGCTCCATTTGTACGACTCTTGCCCGGGTTGCCATTTCTTTCCTCCATCAAGGCGCGGACGCGCCCCGGCCTGCCATCAGTTCTTACTTCACGCCTGCCAGAGTGAGTTCCGGTTTATCTTTCTTTGCCGAGCGGGGTACGACATTCGCGCCCTCCAGCTCAGACCGAATGTTGTCTACGAGTTCGCCGAACTTCTGCTCGAAACGATCGCGGTTCTTATTGGATTGGCCGCCAACCCACAGCACCAGATTGCCTTGTGGATTCGTGATAGCAGCGATCCAGACTCGCATGTGCACCAGATAAAACGCGACGAAGAGACCGGCACCCATCAGCAGCACGCCACCCCATACCAGCCATTGTCCGGGCTCATGCGAGACTTCCAGCCCCGTGTAGTAGCCCATATCCATGTCGCGATATTCGAAGCGGTAGCTGGCCTTCTCACCTTGCGCAGAGCCGTTGTAGGCGGGGAACATCCACAGCTTGGCATCCTCGCCCGTCGTTGCGTTCTTCACCTGAAGACGAAAAGCCGGGTTCACGGGATCATCCGAGCGCTTGAAAATCTGGTTGTCGCGGACGAAAAAGTCGGGAATGTACTCGGCTAGCGTGACCGTAGTGTTCGCGTCCAGTTGTACCGGCTGGTTGAAGGGCAACGTGATTTCACGCGCCCCGGCAGGCGGCAATGCAAGATTTGAGGTTGCTGGCGTGTTCGTCGTATCGGGAGTAGCCGTAACCTTCAAGCCAGTAATCTTGCCCGTGCTCCCGAAGCTCGCCTGATAAAAACGCACACCCTGATGAACCAGGGGATCGTTGACGACGATTTCCTTCGTTTCAACGTCCTGGCCGTTCTGTACAACCGCCAGCCTGGACCACCAGCGTTTGGGCGAACCATCAGCATAATTCTCCTGTCCGGCGCCATTGCACTTCACGGAGAAGGGAATCTGCCGGGTACCGCCTTTTCGCAGTTCGATCTGATTGCTGGACTGTCCGGGTTGCAGAGCCATAAAGCCGCTATAGCCAAAGAGCCCGTCGATGATGCCGCCCGCGAAGTGGAAAGGGAAAGACGACGCTGCCGGCGCAATTATCATGTGGCAGACGCTGCTCAAGTTGAATCCCGGTTTCCCTCAGAAGGACAAGGTTGAGCATTTGATCGCCGAGGCCAGGCAATCACAAGCGCCAGCTAGCGCTTCACTCCAATCTAAAGATTAACGCTGGACCCGGCGGCCGAGAATTCCAGTTGCTCTGACATACCTGCAACGCCATCGCCTCGCAAACGGGTATCGAACGACGCTTCCGCGGATGCGTTTCCTCGATCAAACGCTTAACTTAGCAGGACGTCCGGACTCTTGCGCGCGATATGAAGGAGTTTCAAGGTAGCTTGCCGCGGCTCGCGAATTCCTTGCTCCCAGCTCTCAACCGCATTCGAGCTTACATTTAGCAGACGTGCGAACAGACTCTGGCTGGCGTTCAGGCTTTCGCGAAGGGCGCGAATGTCGGCGGGCTTCATTGACTTCGGACGGGCAGGAAGTTCCACCGAGCGAAGATCCAGTTTGATACCACTTTTCTCAGCCCCAGTGGCTGCAGGGGTGCGTTGCTCTTCCTTGTTCCTGTTCTTCTTCTTGTCTTTCTTGCTCTTCTTGCTCATCGGCATGGCCTCCGTACGTTTCACGCGAACACGTCCTACAGTGTAGGAGCGAGATCGTGCGGGGTAAATAGCTCGTAAGCGGGACACTCAGGCTAAGACTTTTGACGGATGGGTTTCGCGATCGGCCTCCCCTTTTCTCCCATGTCGATGTAAGACCACGGCAGTTCGTGATCGTGCGTGTAGACCACGAGCCAGCGCTGCGGAATTGCCAGGTCGTAAAAGCGATGTTTGTTGTTGATACTCTCCAGAGGATAAAGGTCGTACCCTAAGACCCAGGTCGGGTCAAGATGTTTAGCGTCCGATAGCAAGTCGCTTGGGTAGGCGGCGACTTGGCCGCCGCTGCGCACAATCACCGCCTGCAGATCGCGCGTGTGCCCCGGATAAACCTTCACCGAAACCCCGGGCACGATCTCCGCATCACCTTTCAGCAACTTCATTTGCCCGCTCTGGATCAGCGGATCGTAGTTGTCTGTCAGATAGCTGACACGATCGCGTTCGTGCTGCTCGCGTGCATGTTCTACCTCGCCTTGCTGAACATAATAGGTCGCGCGAGGAAAGGTCGGTACAAGGTTCCCGTTCTTATAGTGAGTGTTCCATCCGCAGTGATCGAAGTGCAAGTGTGTATTGATGACGATGTCGATTTCGTCTGGTGAAATTCCGGCGCCTTCAAAATTTTTCAGCAGGAGCGCCTGATTGCGATAGATAGACTGGCTCTTCTCGCTCAGTTTGCTGCCAATCCCGGTCTCGACCAGAATATTGTGAGTTCCGGTGCGAATCAGCAGGGAATTCAGTCCCATGTTGATGTTGTTGCGCTCATCGGGCGTGATGCGCTTCTCCCACAGAGTTTTCGGCACCACGCCGAACATGGCTCCGCCATCGAGGTAATAGTTGCCATCAGAGATTATCGTGAGTTCGAAATCACCCAGCGTCGTGCGATCCACGGTCGGCTCTCCTGAAAAAGTATGATGTCGATCATACTGAATCGAGCGCGCCGAGAGCTAAGCGCGTGGCTATACATCCTGGAGAAACTATGTCGTTAGCGACTTCGATTCCGCGAGCATGTTTCGTGCTGTTCTTTAGCTTGCTGCTGCCGGCACAACAGTCGGAGCCCAACCAACCGCCGCAGACATCCTCGCCAGGCGCGGCCCAGCAGCCCTCACCGCAGGCCGACATTCTCACGCAAATGCGCGACGATTTGAACAAAATGGACAGCCTGAATATGAATATGAGCACCGAAATCGAATTCCTGCACGATCAGAACCTGCAGATTCTGCTGCGCACGAACTCGCAGATGTGGACGGTCCTGCTTCGTGATCTGCGCAGGCAGCTGCAGGCCGAGGAGCAGCGCCGAAGCGTCGCGTCTCCGCCGTCTTCAAAATAAGCGGCGGCCCGATTGGGTCTCGCCGCAAGAAAAAGCGGCAGCCAAAGCCGCCGCTTGGTTAAAACCTGATCGTAAAGGTTTAGCGGTTTCCGCCCGCGCCCGTCGATGAAGGCGTTGCGGGAGGCACTACCGGTGCTGCGCTGGAGGTCGGGGTTGCGGCGGGCGTCGCAACCGGTGCAGCCTCAGCAGGCGTCGCCGGAGTAGCTTGCTCGACTGCCGGAACCGCTTCTACCGGGGCAGCTGAGTTCGCTGCAGTCAGAGGTGCAACTGGGGTAGACACGGCCGCCGCTGTCGGAGCGACTACCGGTCTCGGTGTGGGGGCGTACTTTTCCACGGTCTGTAAGAACGGTTGGGCTTCTTTCGGAGCCGGAACCTCGCCGTTCAGTACCGAGTAGTAGGTCCAGTCCTTGCCGTAGAAAGCCTGGGTGTCGTCCTGATCCTGCTTGATCACGCCACCACTGAGGGACACGCCAAGGAACAATCCGCGCGAACGCGAATACGTCAGCACCTGCGCACGCATAGTGAGGTCTGTCATAGCCTGAGCGTCGCGTCCCACTGGACCGGCTGCTGCCGAGGCATCCGCGCCCAGCTTGAATTTGCTGGACAGCAGGTGCTGCATCCCATCATCCGTACGAATGATCAGAACCAGGTCCGACGCCTGTCCACCCGCCTGGAAGCCAAAACTGCCACCGGTCACTCTAAAGAATGCAGGAGCGCTCCATCCCTTTTCTGTGCGGCAAGTCGCTACTCCCTTGCCGTAATTCGCGCCAAAGATAAAGCTTGCCTTCAACGAGGAAGGAATCACGGCAATGCACTTCGCGCCTGACATGATGCTGTCGGGAATGGCGCGATCAGGCGCGTACATGATCTGGTTTAGACACGGTGCCGGCAGTCTGAATGCGATCCAAGTCGGCGTCCCGCCGCTCTGATGCCAGGACCGCAGGTGCGAGGGACAGCAACAGCGCCGTAACAGCGATTAGTTTTCTTCATGGCACGACTCCAAGTGAAAAGAGGTGGCGCGCACGGGCTTTCGCCAGACCAACTTCATCTTAGAGCGTTTTATGGAGGAGGAAGCGTTAAGAAAGCGACTGGCTGGTTACTCTTTAGTGACCCGTGGTTGCGGGAAAAGGGAGCTTCGTAAGTAACCAGCCACGGCCAGAACCTCGCTCGTCACCACGAACAAAAGGGCTGGCAGAGGAGACCCTCGTAACCTCTGCCAGCCCTGTCTCCCAGGTTCTGTGGTAGGTGAATGCAGTATGTGGTCTGCCAGTAATTGACGCAAGATTACGAAAGTACATGTCCCGGCTATTGTACTTTCGTAATAAGGTGCATCGAAAAGGTAACCATGGATACAAGAGTTTGATTCGGCGGATCTTGAGGGGACAATCTGGGATTTACTGCTGGGAAGATGACAAGAGCGAGTGGGTCACGGCGTGTACTGAAAGCGCAATTCGGTTTGTCACGCCTACTTTGCGCAGCAGCTGTGCGACATGGGCCTTCACGGTTCGTTCAATGATTCCAAGCTCGTTTGCGATTTCGCGGTTGGAACAGCCGGAAACCAGCAGCCTCAATACTTCGCGCTCGCGGTCACTGATCTTGGTTTCGCTTCGCGGCTCGACCCTGCGCAAAGAGTTCGTAACGCGCTGAATAAAGCGGGCCAGCACGCGCCGCGGAATCCATACCGACCCGGCGTGTACCTCACGAATGGCCTTCTTGAATTCTTCTGCAGAAGCTTCCTCGGAAACATACCCTTTTGCGCCCGCGGAGACAGCGCGCAAAATGTCGTCGTCGTGATTTCCGGGACCAGTGACGATGATGCTGATTTCAGGCCGGCCCGCTTTTAAGGCAGACATGCCGGCATAAAATGCGGCTCCGCGGTGGGCCGCCATTAGCACAAGCTCATTCTGTGGTCCGTCCAGGACACTAGCGACATTTCCGGCGCGAATTTGAATTTCGGGTTGCGATGCGAAGATCGTACGCAGTCCAAGAAAGCGAACGGGATCGCTTTCCAGCACGGTCACGCGGATGACGGTTCGTTTCGATCGCTTCATAATCCGCCGAGGCGGCTGCGTCTTACGGATGGTATAGCACTTCCAGAATGCCTCCATGTAGCACGCACATGGTGCGGCTCCATCGCTGACGCGTCGTTTCATCACTGGCCATTGTGCGGCAGCGCGGCCATGACTCAGCGGGAGTTAAGCAACGGCAGTTTACGTCAGCTTTCAAGAAATGAACACAGAATGAACATACATTGGTGATCCGCGAAGAGCGTTTGGTGATATAGTCACTGCCCGGTCAGCAATGGTGCCAAGCATGAATGGCACGTAAATGCTAGCCAATTAGGAGACAAGCCAATGAGTGCAGGTGCTGGATCGGCGCAAAAGGCCGAAGACATCGTAGTTGCGTCCGACAAGTTGGATCGCGCAAAAGTATGGGGTGAAGACGATCCGTCCGTGAAGTGGCAGGGAGCCTTCGCCAGTTGCGGGGGCAAGGGCGCTACGCAATCGTCAACTATTGTCTATGAGATTGAACCGGGCGGCCGTCTCGGCTGGCACACGGACCAGACAGAGGAGACTCAGTACATCATCTCCGGGACCGGCACGCTATATGTCGAAGGCGGCGCTGCTTATCCGGTTAGTCCGGGAAGCGTTTTCGTATTGCCGACCGGTCTACGGCACGACCTTGCGAATACGGGTAAGGAAACTTTGCGGGCGGTGGCATTTTTTGCGGCGGCGATGTTTACCCAGGCATTCGATAACGTGATGCTGCCGCCGAAGTCGCACACGCTAGGCACACCCAATCGCGCTGGAGAATGGAAGTAAGAGCTAAAGCCAAAGGCGATCGGGCTGATCTGAATTCGGAGTAACGACGCAAAAGAGAAACAGGGCGGCGCAACGGCCGCCCTTTTATCTTATGCAGCGGGCTTTTTCCGCGAACTCTTCTTGCCCTTAGCTGCAACTTTTACCTCGGAAGCACGCTCGGCCGCTTCGACCCGTTGCGGTGGCTTCTTCGGCAGCTGCGCGAGGCTTTCTTTGAGCGCCGCCATAAGGTCGACCACTGGCGCCATCTTCTTCGGCTTCTCGACGGGCGTAACCTCTTCGCCTTCCAGCCGCGCTTTGATCAGCATCTTGACGTTCTCTTCGAAGGTGTCGTGATACTTTTCCGGTTCGAAGTCGCCGGCCAGTGCCTCGATAAGCTGGTGCGCGACCTTTACCTCGGCATCCTTCAGCTCGACATCAGGCGCGCCAAAGTTCTCCAAATCACGCACTTCTTCCTTGTAGTACATGGTGTGCAGCATCATGCCGCCCTTATATGGGCGCAGGAACACCGTGTACTCGCGGTTATGCATGGTCAGCTTAGCGATTGCTACGTACTTGGTTTCTTCCAGCGCCTTAGTCAACAGAGCGTAGGGACGCTTGCCGGCGTCTTCAGGAACCAGGAAGTATGACGACTCGAAGTAAATGGGATCGACATCGTCGGCCTTGACGAACTCCAGGATCTCCATGGCCTTGGCCGTCTTCGGCTCGATCTTCTTGATCTCTTCCGGCTCGATAATGACGTATTCGCCCTTGCGATACTCGTAACCTTTGACAATCTCGCTCCGTTCGACTACGCGTTCGTCGTGCGGACACCAGAGCTGCTGCTTGATCCGGGTGTTATCGTCGCGGTGCAGCATGTGGAAGGAGATGTGATTACCACGCGCGCCGGAAAACAACCGTACCGGCATTGAAATCAGGCCAAAGGTCAAATATCCAGACCACACGGAAGATGCCATAATTCGTCCTTTTGGGAAGACCGCCCCATCACCCTTCATGAAAGCCGGGAGTTCACGCCCTGTGGAAAACCGGGCACAATATCATCCGGTGCCTTACTAAGGTTCGTCAAGCCTTATTCTTCAAAGACCTGCAAACCTAAGCCCAGGCGCGGCTGAATCAGATGTGATGCACCTCGGCTGGTGCTCCGCTGTCTCCTGCGCGAGCGATCGGTGCCGTGACCATCTGCTGCTGAGGATGCGATACTGGGTCAGGCGTGATGAATCTGATCCATGCAAGGGCTTTGCCGGCCGGGGTAGTGGCGGTTGGCTTTGCTATCCTGGCCCGCGTCATGGGGTCAGTCACGGACGGCGGCGCTATGGCAGGCGCCCTGATCGCGTTCGTTCTCATGCTGGCCGTGGGTTTCTCCGGCTTCATTCCGTTGCTCACTTTGTTCCTGCTCACGGTGATTTCCACCGCCTGGGGCTACAAGCGCAAGCAGCGGTTGGGTGTGGCGGAGCACAAGCGGGGCCGCAAAGCTTCCCAAGTGGCGGCGAACCTGGGGGCGGCTGCCATGTGCGCGTTGCCGGTGATGTGGTTCCCGGACCTCAGCGATCTGTTGCTCGTGGGAGCAGCTGCTGCGTTGGCCGAGGCTGCCGCTGATACGGTTTCCAGCGAATTAGGACAGGCGACCGCCCGTTCCGCCTACCTGATCACGGATTTTCGCGACATGCCCATTGGCACAAACGGCGCTGTCAGCATTGCAGGGACAATCGCCGGCTGCGTGGCCGCGTGCATCATGGCCTGGGTGAGTGCCGTAGTCGGTTTCGTGGGTTGGCACTGGACGTTTGTAATCGCGTTTGCCGCGATCGGGGGGATGTTCCTCGACAGCTTCATCGGGGCAACCTGGGAGAATGCCGGCAAACTCGGCAATGACGCGGTTAACTTCATTTGCACGGTCTTTGCCGCCGATGCCGCAATCATCGTTGTGCTCATCATGCACCGGATCGATGGTTGAGATTCTGGGTCGTCAACGCACGGACCGAATTCTGACCTCTCCGCGAGGGCAAGACGTTCATGACTAATCAACTCAGCTTCCGTACTGTCCTTGATCTTACTTATCCTCTCAACGGGAACTCGCCAAACTGGGAGGGCACTGCCCAATCGCCGTTTCAGGCGCAGGAACTCGGCAACATCGAGCGCGACGGATACTACTCTAGATTCTTCTCCACCCAGGAACATTACGGAACGCACCTGGACGCGCCCGCCCACTTCGCTGCGGGTGGATGGACTGTCGATCAGATTCCCGCTGACCGCCTGATTCGCCCGCTGGTCGTTCTGGATGTTCGCAGGAGCATCGGAGGGAATCCCGACTATGAGGTGAGAGTCGAGGATGTCAGCCGGTGGGAGCATCTGCATGGGCCAATTCGCTCAGGATGCGTCGTTCTGGCTTACACCGGGTGGGATGAACGCTGGCAGTCGCAAGAGAGCTTCCGAAACCAACAGAGTGACGGGCTGACGCACTACCCAGGATTTTCGCTGGAAGCGGCTAAATTTCTGGTGCAGTCACGCCACGTAGTTGGCCTCGGAATCGACACCATGAGCGTGGACATCGGAGCAACCAGCAGCTATCCGGTTCACTTGTTTACTTCGCAGCTGAACATCTACCACTTGGAGAATCTCGCGAATCTCGCTGAAGTGCCTGCTGTCGGAGCGACGGTAGTGGTCGCGCCAATCAAGCTGGAAAGAGGGTCAGGCGGCCCGGCGCGAGTCTTCGCGCTGGTGTAGAGAAGCCGCTTAAAGTTGTTCGCGATTCGGTTTTCGCCAGAAGTCGCTCGCCTCCGCTGCGGTTAATCTATGCAGTGTTCGTCTTGCGGAACCAATGTTGTTCTGGATCTCTGGCGAACAAGCGAAGAGCGGCTGGCGATGGGCGTCATCTATCGCACATGCGCTCTATATAGCAGGTAGCTCACACTCTCCCGCAGAGCAGCGAGAAATCGGCCGGCTGTTGTTTTGGGAATCGAATCCGGTCGTGGTGAGATATACACCACGATTCCCTGCGCCTCCATCATCTGCTTGGCTCGAAACATGTGGTACGCATCGCTCACCAAAATGCAATTTTGCATGTCATTGGCGCGCAGAATGACCGCCACTCGCTGCGTGGACTCATCGGTATCGCCGCCCTGGGTTTCGGCGATGAGATTTGCGTCCGGAATGCCGCGCGACTCCAGGTAGTCCCGTCCTACCTGGCCTTCGCTGAATCGAAGATCATTGCCTGCTCCCCCGGTGGTGATGATTACCGGGGCCAAGCCGCGTTGATAGAGATTGTAAGCGTGATCCAGCCGGGCCCGAAAAACCGGGGAAGGGTGTCCCACATACTCCGCCGCGCCATACACGACGATTGCATCGGCCGGATGTTCTTCGTTCACACCGGCCTGGTGCATGATTTTTGCGCTGACGAAGAGGAGAAGCCCCACAGCCGCGACTGCAGCAAGCGCCAAAAGCCAGAGGACGGGATGGAACTTGGAGCTTCGCGCTGACGTGGCGATCTACTCCCTACCCAGAAGCTCGATGATTTGTTCCTCGGGAATCGCGCCATGCCGCAACAAACGCCAGCTGCCCTCGGCGGTCAGGTCAATGATAGTGGAAGGCATGACGCCAGGGACCTGTCCACCATCCACGATGATGGAGATAAAGTCGCCTAACTGGTCCCGCACCTGAATAGCCGTAGTGCATTCGACTTCGCCGTGGAGATTGGCGGAGGTTGCGGTAATCGGTACACCGGCCGAGCGAATGATGGCCAAGGGAATCTCGGCCGCCGGAACGCGCAACGCGACATTGCCGGTGTTGGCGGTCACCTTAAGCGGCAGCTTGGGGTCAGCCTTGACAATAATTGTCAGCGGGCCGGGCCAGAAGCGTCGCGCCAGCAGGTAGAAAATTTCCGGGACCGGCCACGCCATTTCCGCTGCCTGGTCGACGGACTCGATAAGCAGCGAGAGAGGCTTGTGCCGGGATCGGGTTTTGATCTCGTAGACCTGATCGACGGCGTGCAGGTTAAAAGGGTCGACAGCTAAACCGTAGAAAGTATCCGTCGGCACGCCGAGCACTTCACCAGCGCGGATCTTCTCCGCTGCGTAGGTGACCAGCGAGGCCTCCGGCGCCTGATTGTTCATTTTTACGATTTCGGGACGCAACCGTGCCTCTTCTTAACGCGAGGGTTTGCGGAGCGACAACTGCTCCGCGAGACGGCAACTGAGCAGATTATCACGTCGCTTGACATCTGCGCGGTGAACTTATGCGCCGCAGTGTAGGATAGACGCGGTTTACGTCTACTATGGCTGATTCTTCCGGTTTTGGAACCCGGCTGCGGCTTGTGGAGAGCCGTCAGAATGCCCGGGTCAAGGAGTTGCGCCGCGCCTTCGCCGAAGCTGCGCCCAATCAGCAGGGCGAAGTGGCAGTCGAGGGCATGCATCTTATCGAGGAAACAATTCGCAGTGGACTGCGACTGACAACCGTCTTCTTCAGCGAGTCGGCACGTGAGCGTGTCCACAAGTTGCTGCCGCAACTGTCCTTGCATACCGAGGCGCTCTTACTGCCGGATTCGGCATTTGCCAGCGCTGTTCCCACTGAAACACCGCAGGGAGTTGCGGCACTGGTCCGAGTCAAAACAACGTCACTGAAGGATGTTCTTAAAGCCGAACCGGCTCTGTTGGTGATCACCGCCGACTTGCAGGATCCCGGGAACCTGGGCACCATCGCCCGATCAGCCGAGGCATTTGGAGTGACCGGACTACTACTCGGCGAACGCACTGTCAGTCCTTGGAACTGGAAAGCGTTGCGGGCCTCGGCGGGATCGTTGTTTCGCTTGCCAACGGTGAAGGTGGAATTGGGGACGGCGTTGCCGCAAATCAAAGCCAGAGGTGTGCGAGTATTCGCCACGTCATCGCATAAAGGAACCGCGATTTCCAACGCTGACCTGCGCGGGCCGATGGCGTTCGTCATTGGCAATGAAGGTGCCGGCGTCCCCAAGAATGTGTTGGCGCAAGCCGACGAGACGGTGATGATTCCGCAGACGTCATCGGTGGAATCGTTGAACGCAGGGATTGCGGCGTCAATCCTGCTGTACGAGGCGGCAAGACAAAGAAATGCATCTTAAAAGGCGATGTCGAGGGAGTGGATTCGGGGACAGTTCTGAGCTCCAACTTCGTGATCTCGGCGTCCTCCGTGGTGAACAAAACGCTTGAGCCTCTTTCAAAATAACCCGGCGTCCGATGAAGCCATCGACAAGTCCCGTCCACTGGCGGACCGCATGCGTCCACGCAACCTCGACGAGTTTGCTGGTCAGGAGCACCTTCTCGGGCCGGGCAAATCTCTGCGCGTGCAGATCGAGCGCGACGATACCGGCTCTCTGATCTTCTGGGGGCCGCCGGGGGTGGGGAAGACCACGCTGGCGAAGATTATCGCCCGTATGACTCACGCGGACTTCATCGAGTTCTCGGCCGTGCTCGCCGGGATCAAAGAGATCAAGCAGGTGATGGCCGATGCCGAGCGTGCCCGGCAGTATGGCACTCGCACCATCGTTTTCGTCGACGAGGTGCATCGCTTCAACAAGGCGCAACAGGACGCGTTCCTGCCCTATGTGGAGAAGGGAAGCATTCGCCTAATCGGTGCTACCACCGAAAACCCTTCTTTCGAAGTGATCTCCGCGCTGCTATCGCGCACTCGCGTATATGTCCTGCAGTCGCTGAGCGAAGAACAGATTGTCGGATTGTTGCAGCGCGCCTTGGCTGACGCGGAGCGTGGGCTTGGCGATCTGCATCTTCAGGCTGATGAGGTTGCCTTGCGCAAGATTGCGTCGTACTCCAGTGGGGACGCCCGCAGCGGTTACAACGCGCTTGAAGTGGCGGCAACGCTGGCGCGAGAGGCTGACTCGCGCATAACGGACGCGATTGTCACGGACGCGCTGCAAAAGCGCGTGCTGCGATACGACAAGGCCGGCGAGGAGCACTACAACCTGATCTCGGCGTTGCACAAGAGCGTGCGCAACAGCGATCCTGACGCCGCGCTGTACTGGTTGGGACGCATGCTCGAAGCGGGGGAAGATCGCCTGTATGTCGCGCGACGCGTGGTGCGCATGGCGGTGGAAGACATTGGTCTTGCCGATCCAAATGCGCTCGGCATTACTTTGGCCGCGCGTGATGCCTTTGATTTTCTCGGCATGCCGGAAGGCGATCTCGCCCTGGCGCAAGCGGTTGTGTATCTGTGTGCAGCGCCCAAGTCGAATGCCGTGTACCTGGCCTATGGAGCTGTTCAGGAAGATGTTGAGCGTACTGCTCAAGACGCGGTGCCACTGCATCTCAGAAACGCGCCGACAGGGCTGATGAAATCCATTGGCTACGGCGCAGGATATCAGTATGCGCACGAATTGGAGTCGAAGGTCGCGGACATGCAGTGCCTGCCTGACAACCTGAAAGACCGTGTCTACTATCGTCCAACCGAAGAGGGAATTGAGAAGCGCATCAAAGCGCGGCTGGAAGAGATTCACAAAGCGAAAGCTGGTTCGCCACAGAGGCACAGAGACTCAGAGAAAAACCAGGAAGAAAAATAGTTCCTGCAGAATCGATTCGAGATTTGTGCCAAGCACTTTCCTTCAAGGATTGTTTTTCTCGGTGTCCCCGTGCCTCTGTGGTGAAAACGTCTTCTACCTGCGTCTGCGGTGTTCCTTCAGAATGCACAGGTCCATCACCACAAAGATCCCGGCTTGGCGAGCACGCTCAGCCGCCTCTTCGTGAATAACGCCTTCTTGCAGCCAGATGGCTGGCGCCTTGATCTGAATGGACTGCTCTACAACCTCGGGTACAGCGTCTGGACGGCGGAAGACGTTCACAATGTCGATTTTCTCAGGCACATCCAACAGCGTTGGATAGGCCTTCTCACCTTCCCACTCGCTGATGTTGGGATTCACAGGGATGATGCGATATCCCTGCGAGCGCATGTATTGTGTGACGCCGAAGCTGGGACGCAACGGCGAATCGGTCAGCCCGACAACGGCAATGGTCTTTGCGGTCTTGAGTAGCTCGGTGATTTGTTCGGCTTCGGCGGTGGGCACGACTTTCCTCGAAAACTCCAGCACGGTAGGGGTCCTTCGACCCGGTTGACGAACTCCGCTCAGGGTGACGCCCTGATCCGGGATGCAGTCGCTGACAACTGACAACTGTCTTACGCCAGCGCCTGCTCCAGATCGGCGATTATGTCTTCGATGTCTTCGATGCCGACGGAGATGCGCACCATGCCATCGGTCAGGCCGATTGCTTTGCGGCCCTTCTCGCCGATCGCGGCGTGAGTCATGCTGGCCGGATGGGAGATGAGCGTCTCCACACCGCCCAACGACTCGCCCATCGTGCACAGGCGCACGCGTTTGAGCAGTCGCTTGGCATTGGCCAGCGAGCCGGTCTCAAAGGTGATCATCGAACCGAAGCCCGACATCTGGCGGCAAGCGAGCTCGTACTGCGGGTGGTGCTTCAATCCGGGATAGAAGACTTTTTTCACTTTGCGATGACCGGTCAAGTAGTCGGCCATTACGCGGCCGTTGTCGTCATGCTGCTTCATACGCACCGCCAGTGTCTTGGTGCCGCGCAGTACTAACCAGCATTCGAACGGAGACATGATCGCGCCCGCTGCCTTCTGCACGAAGGCCAGCTTCTCGGCCTGGTCTTTTGTGGTGCAAACCAGCACTCCGCCAAGTCCGTCGCTGTGACCGTTGAGGAATTTTGTCGTCGAGTGCATCACCATGTCGGCGCCCAGCTTGATAGGCTGTTGGAAATACGGTGACATGAAGGTATTGTCAACAATCACTTCGCAACCGCGCTTGTGCGCGATCTCGCTGACGGCGGCAATGTCGGTAAGCCCCATCAGCGGATTGGTCGGCGTTTCGATGTAAACGTAACGCGTGTTTTTGCGAATCGCGCGTTCGACATTCCGAGCATCGGCCGTGTCTACATAAGTGAACTGCAGACCGAAGTTGGTCATGAGCTGATTGAACAGCCGTGGCACGCCGCCATAAAGATTGTTGGAGGCGACGATGTGGTCACCGGCTTTCATCAGGTGGCAGATCGCACCCACGGCAGCCATGCCGCTGGCGAATACCGGTGCGGCGATGCCGCCTTCAAGCGATGCCAGGTTCTGCTCCAGCCGCGTGCGCGTGGGATTGCCGGCGCGTGAGTAGTCGTAACCCTTGGTTTTGCCTAACTCCTCCTGCGCATAAGTCGAAGTGGCGAAGATTGGAGGAGCTACGGCTCCCGTGGAAGGATCGGCTTCATTGCCGGCATGGATGGAGCGGGTAGAGAATCCGAGAGAATTCTTACGCATAGATTTAGTTATCCACAAAAATATTCTGATAAATCTTGAGTTTGTATTGTGAAATTGGCAGAATGCATCGGCATGCAAATCACGTATGAGATGACTGAGACCGACTTTGTCCAGGCGATGAATGCACACCGATACACGAAAGGTCCTACGCCAGTATCGGTAATGGTAGGTTCCGCTATAGGTGGATTCGTTTTATGGGAGGCGGTGCGACACCACGGTTCGCTACCCCACCTTCTTCCAGCATTGATCTTTGCGACCTTAGCTTTTGTGGGCTTTATGTTCATCGCGTCTCCTCGGCGACTGGCCCTGAAACAATTCCGATCCTCCCCACGTGTCCATGGCCCGAAAAGCTTAAAGCTCGACGAAAATGGCTTGCATTGGAAATGGGACGGAGGCTCGGTGGATCTTGAGTGGAAAACCATCACGAAGTTCGTTGAGAGCCAAAATCAATTCGTCTTTTATACGTCACCAGTTTTGTTCAACGCAGTTCCAAAACGAAGCCTAAGCTCGGAGCAGATCGCGGATCTGCGATCTTTCGTCCTGGCGCACTTATCGGAGACGTCGGACGCCGTCGAGGTTTTCACAAAAGGCACCTAACCGGCGAAACTCACAAATCTCCACGCTTGGTTCGGGGCTCCGCTTCTTCTCCGTGCACTCCGTGCCATTTTGTTGAATGAATTATTTCTTGTCGCCGAACTGGAAGATCCCTTTCGACAGATAACGTTCCGCGGAGTCGGGAATAATCGTCGCGACACGCTTTCCGGCGCCCAGGCGCTTAGCAATTCCGATCGCCGCGAAGACATTCGCTCCGGCGCTTGATCCAGCGAGGACACCTTCTTGTGCTGCCAGTTTTTTCACCATGTCGAAGGCATCACGATCCGTGACAGCGATGATCTCGTCAGCCAGCGTTCCGTCAAAAGTTTTGGGGATAAAGCTGGCGCCGATGCCCTCCACTTCGTGATCGCCCTTCTCGCCACCGCCGAGTACCGAACCTTCCGTCTCCACCGCGATGGCCAGCGCCTTTGGATTCCGTTCTTTTATGTAGCGCGCCACGCCCGTAAATGTCCCGCCGGTTCCGCAGCCGATGACGATTGCATCGACTTGTCCGCCAAGCTGCTCGTAGAATTCCCGGCCCGTGGTCTCGTAGTGAAAGTCGGGATTGTCCTGATTTTCAAACTGGCCAGCAATGAAAGAGTTGGGAGTGCGTGCGGCGCGATCTTTAACGTAATCGATGGCCGCCTGCATACCACCGGCCTTAGGCGTGCGAATCACTTCGGCACCCAGCGCTTCCATCAACGTAACTTTTTCCTGCGAGAACCCTTCGGGGACGGCGAGCACGGTCTTGTAGCCGCGGCCACTTCCAATCAACGCCAGCCCGACGCCGGTGTTGCCGGCGGTAGCTTCGAAGATCGTAGCGCCCGGCTTCAATTTTCCGGCGCTCTCTGCCTTAGTGATCATGCCAAGTGCAGCGCGGTCTTTGATACTGCCGCCCGGATTCAGGTACTCGAGCTTAGCGTAAACGTCAGCTGCGCCCTGGGGTACAAGCTTGCGGAGATGAAGGATTGGGGTTTCGCCGACCAGTTCCGTGATTTCTTCGGCGACGCGGAGAGATGCCATTTCTGCTGTCTTCATGAGGTCTCACGGGGATAACTATAAAGGTTACGTGAAGGGGAATGAGCGGGTCAATGTATCGCGCAGGTTTTCGGGCTGTTTACCCGCGGCTGGGCCCAAAGGACGGCACAACCTATCGCCCAAGCAAGGCGTCTGAAGTCTGGAGGAAGCCAGGGGTTTACGCCACCAGGGAATGAGTATGCGAATGGTAAAAGCGGTCATCTTCGATATTGACGGCACGCTCGTGGACTCGGTCGATCTGCACGCGCGGGCCTGGCAGGAAGCCTTCGCGAAATTCCGGAAACCTGTGACTTATGAAGCGGTCCGCAGCCAGATCGGTAAAGGCGGCGATCAACTGCTGCCAGCGTTTCTGTCGCGGGAGGAGCAGGAAGATTTTGGCGAGGAATTGGAGAAGTACCGCGGCGAACTGTTTAAGTCGAAGTATCTTTCACACGTGAAAGCCTTCCCGCGGGTGCGCGAGCTATTCGAGCGGGTAAAGGCTGACGGCAAGCAGGTCGCGCTGGCATCGTCCGCCAAAGAAGATGAGGTCGAGATCTATAAGCGAATCGCACATATCGAAGATCTGGTCGAAAAGCAGACATCGTCCGACGATGCCGAACGTTCAAAGCCGCATCCCGATATTTTCGAAGCAGCACTCGAACGATTACACGATGTGAGTCCGCAAGACGTGGTCGTAGTGGGAGACTCGCCTTACGACGCCATCGCTGCAACCAAGGCCCACATAGCCAGTATTGGTGTATTGAGCGGCGGTTTTCCGGAGGCGGACCTGCGTGCCGCAGGGTACAGCGAAATCTACCGGGATTGCGCAGAGCTGCTGGAGCGTTACGAGCAGTCCTTGATTGCGCGGAAGAAAGCGGCGTAGGAAACAGAAACGCGGTCCGCTGGGGGGACCGCGCCCTGCAATACATTTGCCAATATCTTATGCCTTCGTTCCAGGCTTATTCTGCAGAGAACGCAACACGTACTGCAGGATGCCGCCGTGCTGGTAGTACAGCACCTCCTGTGGAGTGTCGATGCGCAGGACGGCGTCGAATTGCGTCACCGCTTCGTCGGCCTTCTTGGCACGCACTTTGACCGTCTTGCCAGCGGCGAAGTTCGCCAGCACATCGGTGAGACCGATCACGTCGAAGGTTTCTTCGCCGGTCAAGCCGTGGCTCTCAGCGCTCTCTTCTTCCAGGAACTGCAGGGGCAAAATCCCCATTCCCACCAGATTTGAACGGTGAATACGCTCGAAGCTTTCAGCCAGCACCGCGCGAACGCCCAGGAGTCTTGGACCCTTAGCCGCCCAATCGCGGGATGAGCCCGATCCGTATTCCTTACCCGCCAAGACAATCAGAGGAGTTCCCTCAGCGCGATACTTTTCCGACGCGTCGAAGATCGCCATTTCGTCGCCTGCCGGCAGGTACCGCGTGAAAGCGCCCTCGCGATGTGGCGTGAGTTTGTTGCGCAGACGTACGTTGGCGAAAGTGCCTCGCATCATGATCTCGTGATTGCCACGCCGCGAGCCATAGGAATTGAAGTCTGCCGGTTGCACGCCGTGCGCGATCAGGTATTGTCCGGCAGGACTGTTCGCTTTGATCGATCCTGCGGGCGAAATATGATCGGTAGTAACGCTGTTGCCGAGATAGCAGAGGACGCGCGCGCCGGAGATGTTTTTCACCGGCACGGGCTGGGCCGGCATATTCTCGAAGTATGGCGGATTCTTGACGTAGGTGGACTGTGCGTCCCAGGCGAACGTCTCACCCTCGGGAACGTCGAGACCGCGCCAGCGATCGTCGCCCTTGAACACATCGCTGTAGGCGCCTCGGAAGAGGTCGCCCGTGATGTACTGGCGAACCACGGCATCCACCTCAGCAGTCGTTGGCCAGATGTCCTTTAAGAAAACGGGTGTGCGCTTGCCATTCTGTTCATAGCCAAGCGGCTCCTTGAAGACATCAAGATCGATGCGGCCGGCGAGGGCGAACGCTACTACCAGCGGTGGCGACATCAGGTAATTTGCGCGAACCTCGGAGTTAATGCGGCCCTCAAAGTTGCGATTACCGCTGAGTACCGAAGCCACGACCAGGTCTTTCTCTACCACCACGTTCGAAACTTCCTGCGGCAGCGGTCCGGAGTTGCCGATGCAAGTGGTGCAACCGTAGCCTACGACGTTGAACTTCAGTTTCTCGAGATACGGCATCAGGCCAGAGCGCGTTAGATATTCGGTCACCACCAGCGATCCAGGCGCCAGCGAGGTCTTCACCCACGCTGGAACAGTCAGACCCTTTTCGACAGCTTTCTTCGCCAGCAATCCGGCCGCGACCAGCACTGACGGGTTCGAAGTGTTCGTGCAGCTGGTGATGGCAGCGATCACAACGCTTCCGTGATTCAAAGCCTTGTCGAGTTTGACGTGCTCCTGCACCTCATCCCGCTGCGAGTCCATTCCCTCGGGATGTCCGCCTTCACCCTCCCAGCGCGCTTCCTGCTTCGGCGGAACATGCTGGCCGGGCTTCAAGAGGCCGGGTAGCGCTTCCTCAAAAGACTTGGCTGCGTGCGAAAGGGTAACGCGATCCTGCGGACGCTTCGGGCCAGCGATGCTGGGTTCGACGGTGCTCAAATCGAGTTCGAGCACGTCAGTGTATTCAGCTTCCGGAGTGTCGACGGTATGGAACATACCTTGTTCCTTGTAGTAAGCCTCGACCAGGTTCACCAGTTCTTCACTGCGGCCACTCAGCCGCAAGTAGTTTAGAGTTTCCTTGTCGACCGGGAAGATGCCGCAGGTCGCACCGTACTCCGGAGCCATGTTGCTGATTGTGGCGCGATCGGCGAGTGGGAGGGTCTGCAGCCCTGGTCCAAAGAATTCCACGAACTTTCCGACTACGCCCTTTTTGCGCAACATCTCGGTAACGGTCAGCACAAGATCGGTAGCAGTTGAGCCTTCGCGAAGCTTGTTTGTGACCCGGAAGCCAATTACCTGCGGGATCAACATCGAGACCGGCTGGCCCAGCATGGCGGCCTCGGCTTCGATTCCGCCGACACCCCAGCCGAGAACGCCCAAGCCATTGATCATCGTGGTGTGCGAATCGGTCCCGACCAGCGTGTCGGGATACGCCATCGGTTTGCCGGACTCACCATCCGCGCCGACAAACACAACACGAGCCAGGTACTCGAGATTGATCTGGTGAACAATGCCGGTGTCGGGAGGAACAATCGCAAAGTTCTGGAACGCAGTCTGCCCCCAACGCAGAAAAGCATAGCGCTCTTTATTGCGGTGAAACTCCAATTCCGCATTGAGTTGCATGGCCTGCGGCGTCCCGAACTCGTCGACCTGCACCGAGTGATCAATGACGAGTTCGGCCGGCTGCAGCGGATTGATCAGCTTCGGGTCGCCACCCAGCGCCTTCATGGCGTCGCGCATGGCGGCCAGATCAACCACTGCGGGGACGCCGGTGAAGTCTTGCAAAAGCACGCGGCTGGGCATGAACGCGATTTCCTGAGAGGGATGTGACTTCTTCGTCCACAAAGTCAGCGCGCGGATGTCGTCAGCCTTTACGGTCGTGCCATCTTCCTGTCGCAACAGGTTTTCCAGCAGAATGCGAAGAGAGAAGGGCAGATGGCTGGTCGCACAACCCTGCTTTTCCAGTACATCAAGGCGATAAATTTCATACTCGCGCTTGCCGGCGCGAAAGAGGGAACGACTGCCGAAACTGTTCATGGATAAGTCCCTTCTACCTATATCGAGGATTCACAAGAGGGCGCGGATTCCTGCTCAAGCGGAACCTTCTATCTTAAACGGAGCAGGGCCGTTTCGGAATAGTTGAACGAAAAACCCCGTGACATCACTGAAGTCTGCGGCGTTTTGCGGAACGCTTGGTCGACGGCGACAGTCAGTTGCTGTTTTGCTGCACCTTCTTCTGCAGGTCAGAGCAGAGATTGTGCAGCTTGGCATCGTTCGTCAAACCGTCGGCTACAACGCACTCGCTGTACGCAGCTCGGGGATCGGAATCCTTCAGAATGTTGGTCAGCATGATGTGCGGTGTCGGCCAATCGGGGGAAAGCTTGGCGGCCTGGCGCAGTTCCGCAACGGCGTTAGCATTGTCTTTTTTCTTCAGGTAGAAAATTGCCAGGTTGTAGTGCGCAGAGGAATTCTTCGGATCCAGCCGTATGGCCTCTTTGTACTCCGCCATGGCTTCTTCTGGTTGTCCCGCATCGTCCAAGGCGCTGCCCAGGTTCATGTGGGTTCCAGCGCTATTCGGCTGCAGTGCCAAGGCTGCGCGGTAGTGCTGGATGGCCCGGGCATAGTCGCGTTGCTTGTAAAGAATGTTCGCCAGATTATTCTGGGCGTCCGCCATCTTGGGATTCAATCGCACCGCGTCCTCATATTGAGCGATTGCACCTTTGATGTCGCCGTTACGCTTCAAGGCCAGGCCGAGGCTGTTATGCACATCCGCATTGCCAGGCTGCAGATTGGAAGCGGTTTTCAACTCGCTGATTGCCTGCGTGTATCCCTTGCGGTCCGTATAGATCAATCCCAGGTTCACGTGAGCTTTGAAATAATCGGGATAGTCCTTGATCGCGGCTTTGTATTCCTCTACTGCATTCTCGATATTTCCATTCTGCTGGAACTGCACGGCTTGATGAAAGTGGCGCTCTGCCGATGCGGGAATAGTCTGCGTCTCCGATGGCTCTTTGGCAGTACTGGATCCCGCGGTCGATGCCGATGGTTGCGATTTGCTCGGCGTGGTCGCGGGCTTCTGTTGGGTAAGCCCGGGCGCGGGCTGAGGCAGCGGCGCGTCCTGGGAAAAAGCCTGAGATGCCGGGCACAAACACGCAGCCGCCACAAGAGCGCGCAGCATGGATGAATGCAATTTGAATTTCATGGCGATGTACAAGAAGTATATCGTTGAGCGCGCCAGGCCGCCTGCTCACCATAGATCCCCCGTAATGACGCGCTGACATTTCCTTAAATAGTTTTGCCTTAATTCGGCTGCCGCGGTTGCGCGTGTTACCAACGTCATGAACCCCCTGCTTTGCGACTTGCAGCGACGGTGCAGGACTGCATATCATCGGAAACGTTCTCGGGCAGGCCAAGTCGCGTTAACCATGGATCAACGCAGCTTTCAAAGACTCTTGCGGCGGACGGTCGCTTTACCAGTCATTCTGCTGGTTTTGCTGGCGATTACGCTCGCAGGGGAAATTGTCCTGCTTTCGATTTCGCTGCGCTGGGTCGACCATTCCGACCAGGTCATATCCGCGGCGCGGCAACTGCAACGCCAAATTGTGGAGATGGATACCGACCTGCGCGGCTACTATCTCACCGGCGAACGGTCCTTTCTGGACGCTTACAACGATGCGAAGTCCCGAGTGCCAGAGCAGTCTGGCCATCTGGAAGGGTTGACAGCCGACAACCCTGCGCAGCAACAAAGGCTAAAGCAGATCGAACACCTGTACTTGCAGTGGATAGCATGGGCCGATGGGCAGATACAACAGGCTCATAAAGCCACTCCTCTGGCGAAGGACCTTTTCAGCGGCCAGCAGCAGATGCAGGAAATTCGCCAGAAGCAGCGCATCTTCGTTGGAGAAGAAGAAACGCTGCGGCAGTTCCGCTCGGTTAGAGCGAAGGAGCTGAACGCAGTCGTCATCGGTTCCGCGGTGGTGTTATCTCTTCTAGTCGCCATCCTGCTGTTCTTCTTCACCCGTCGCGAACTTCTGGCCTTGTCGAACACCTACGAACGGCATCTGCAGACTGAAGCTGCACAGCGAGAAGAGTTGAAAGAGAGCCGGGAATCTCTGCAAATTACCCTGAAGAGCCTGGGCGAGGGCGTGGTGTCAACCGATCAGGCGGGCGGGATATCTTTTATCAATCCGGTAGCACAGAATCTAACCGGGTGGAATTATCCCGATGCACAAGGACGGCAATTTCACGAGGTGGTGCGGCTTAGCGACGAAAGAACCCGCCTTGCGATCGAAAATCCGATTGATACGGTGCGACGGGCGCAGGAGGTCGTCACTTATCCTGCCGGCCTGATACTGACCAGTCCTGATGGCAAGGAGTATCCCATCGAGTTGACGGGCGCGCCGATCCTCAACAATGCCGGAGACCTTGCCGGCGTCGTGATGGTATTTCGCGATACTACGCAACGCCGCCAGACGGAGCAGACGCTTCGCAGCAGTGAAAGGTTAACTCTCGCCGGGCGCCTGTCCGCCACCATTGCCCACGAGATCCGCAACCCGCTCGATACAGTGACGAACCTGGTTTACTTGCTGCAACACGAGCAAAAGTCGAATCCTGTGGCTACGCAGTATCTGGATATGGCCAGCGAAGAGCTCACCCGAATCGCGCAGATTACCAGCCAGCTTCTGACCTTCCATCGCGAGTCGCGCAGCCCGATCGAGGTGGACCTGAATGAGGTGCTGGACAGCGTTCTGGTGCTGTTCTCGCCGCAGATCAAACAAAACCACATTCGGGTTGAGAAGCGGTTCGAGACACGACGCAGCGTGCGGGGATTTCCCGGGGAGTTGCGGCAAGTTTTTTCCAACCTGGTGGGGAATGCCATCGAGGCCATCTCTCATGGAGGTGAACTGGTGCTGCACACGCGCGAGTCGAGCCTGGCATCCGATCCAGCACGTAAAGGAATACGAATTACGGTGCTGGACAATGGGACTGGAATTCCACGAGGCGTTCGCAAAAACCTATTCGCACCCTTTTACACGACCAAGGGAGAGAAGGGAACAGGCTTAGGACTTTGGATCAGCCGTGGCATTGTCGAGAAGCATGAGGGAACGATTCACGTAATCAGCACCAATCGCAACGGCCGCAGTGGAACGGCGTTTTCCGTATTTCTACCCTTCGAGCAGGAGCTTGGAATGCTGGATGTGAATAGCAGCGCACCCCATGTCTGAGGCCTACTTTCTTTTCACCACGAATTTCCGTTCCTGATCGCCCCGCCGCTCAATCGATATTTCTACATCGCGCTCTTTTTCGAAGCGTGGAAATTTCTCGCCCCATTCCAGCAGAACCAGATTGCCATCTTCGGCAAAGAGTTCGTCCAGACCAAGCGTATCGAGTTCGCGAGGTGTGTCGATGCGGTAAAGGTCAACATGATAAAGATTCACATCAGGACCGCAGTACTCGTGAATGAGGGTAAAAGTTGGACTAGTAACGTCCTCGTGCGAAGCTGCCTGCAGTCCTTCGGCAATGCCTTTGACGAGCGTAGTCTTGCCGGTGCCCAGATCGCCGCGGAGGATCACCATTCGAGCATTCCTCAGCGTAGGCGCCAGCTTCCGGCCTAAAGCCATGGTTTCCTCCGCCGAGTGCGTTATGTGCTCGTGAACGTTCATCGCCAAAGACGCAATATTCTAGCAGGGCAACGGGTTCGCCCAGCCGTCGGGAGCGGCGCCCATCACTGAATGCGTGCGGTCTCGTCAGCGGCGAACTGAGCAGCGCGTCGGAAAGCGCCGGGCAGTCCATGCAGCAGATCTGTCGCCGTCAATGAGTGCTCTCCCATGCGTTCCTCGGCCACGTCGCCCGCCAACCCGTGCAGATAGACAGCAGCGATGCTGGCGCGAGCGTAGTCATTGGGCATCTGGGCGATGATTCCGGCAGTCATTCCGGTGAGGATGTCGCCGGTGCCGCCCGTCGCCATTCCCGGATTGCCAGTGGGATTGATCCAGGCAGTGCCGTCGGGCAAGGCGACTACGGTGCGGTCGCCTTTCAGAACCAGCACCAGGTGATGTTCGCGGGCGAAGTTGCGCGCAATGTTGATTCGATCCGCCTGGACGGCCTTGATGGAGATGCCTACCAGCCGCGACATTTCGCCGGGATGCGGCGTAAGCACCAGCGGGCGTCGACGGCCATCCAGCAAATGTGCGTGGTCCTGAAATGCGTTCAGGCCATCGGCATCCAGAACCAGCGGTACTTTCGTCTGGTGGACCGCTTCGTGAACAAACTGAACGGTTTCAGGATGCCGCCCAATGCCCGGCCCGATGGCTACCACCGTCATGGGCTTCGACAGCTCGATAAAGCGGTCACTCTCCGCCGCCGTAACCGAGATGGATCCGGAATGAGTTTCATGTAAGGGTTCGGTCATCAACTCAGCGGCGAAGGAACTGACGGTGCCGAGCACACGCGCCGGAGTTGCAACGGTGCTCAAGCCCGCCCCCGCGCGCAGTGCGGCCATTCCCGCCATGGCTGCGGCGCCGGACTTGCCGAGCGAGCCGCCCACGATAAGGGCGTGACCGTACATTCCTTTGTTGCTGTCACGCTTGCGTGGAGCGAGCAGCGTGGCGAAGTCGCACGGCGTGGTGACTTCCAGGTTCAAGGCGGAAACAATAGCCTCCGACGGCGAGCCGATGGGCACCACAACGATCGGTCCACGGGTGAGTTCGCCGAAGACATGCGCGGGCCGTGGCGCCGTGAAGGTCACGATGGCGTCGGCCTGAACCATGAGTTGCGCCGCCCGGGGTGCCATCGCGTCAGAATCCGTTCCGGATGGAACATCGACCGCAATGATCGGCTTGTCGGTGCGGTTCATCAGCAAAATCGCTTCCGCATAGAGGCCGGTGACGGGAGGTTTGAAGCCCGTGCCGAGAATCGCATCCACCAGCAGATCGCAGTTCGCCAGGCTCCGAGTGGACTCTGATTGCAACTCCTGCGCACCGGTGACTTCGATAGGTCGCAGCGGCAACCGCTCGAACATGACCAACGAGTCGCCCTGCAGGTCAGCTCGCGACGCCAGCAGTAAGACCTCGACTACTCGTCCGGCGCGATGTAACTTGCGCGCCACGACAAAGCCATCTCCACCGTTATTGCCTTTGCCGCAGACCACGGCGATGCGATTGGCTTCGCGATGGTGTTGCAGAATGAACTGAGCGACCGCACTCCCAGCGTTCTCCATCAGCGTGAGCGATGGCACTCCATAACGCTCCGTCGTTACTCGATCGATAGTGCGCATTTCGGCTGCGGTTGTTATCTTCATGCTTTCCCCACCGCCGACTGCTCCAGACGCCGCAGTCCTTCGGGATCGCCCATGGCGATCAGGTGATCTCCTTCATGAATAACTTCATCGGGTGACGGATTGAAACGCATATCGGAAGCGTAGCCCTTGATCGCGAGCACAATCACGCCCATCTCCTGGCGAATCCGAGAACTTTCCAAGCTCTGGCCGACAACGCGCGAACCTGGTTGCACCTGCACCTCTTCAATTTCCAGCGGAAGTTGGCGATTCATCGCGGTATCAAAAAAATCGACCACATGCGGCCGCATAAACGTTTGCGCAATCCGATATCCGGCAAAGGAGTAAGGGGAGATCACGTGATTTGCGCCGGCGGTCAATAAGTGTTTTTCGGCTTCGTCATCGCTGGCGCGCGCAATGATCTTGAGTTTGGGATTGAGGCTTTTCGCAGTCAGAATGATGTAGATATTGATGGCGTCGGCGGTAGCGCTGGCTACCAGCCCTTGCGCCCGTTCAACCTGCGCCTGTTTTAACACCGCGGCTTGGGTAGCATCGCCGGCGAGAGTGAGCCAGCCTTGGTCAGAGTAGCGGGCTAGTTTGGCAGCATCGGTGTCGATGACGACGAAGGGTAAAGGTTTGCGCGCCAGTTCCCGCGCCGCACTGCGGCCGACTCGTCCGGCGCCGCAGAGAATGTAGTGGCCCGACAATCGGCTGATCTCGCGGTCCATGCGTCTCCTGCCGAATACCGATTGCAGTTCGAATTCTAGCAAAGCTTGTGCCGCGCCTCCGAAGAACAGCAAAACCAGCGCAACCCCGGCCACGATGACGAAGGCATTGAAAACACGACCGGCGTGCGAGAGTGGGTGGATTTCACCGTAACCGATGGTGCTGACGGTCGTCAGAACCATGTAGAAGCTATCAAACCAGGTCCAACCTTCAAGAAAGTGAAATCCGGCCATACCGATCAGGACCAACACGACCAGTGCCAGGAAAATCGTCCTCAGGTTGAACAGAGGCTTCACGGGTTCATTGTTGCAACCAGATGACGAAAGCGCAATGAAGACCACTTTCGCTTGTGTGTTTCCGGTAACAGCTTGCACCAGTTTGCCGGCACGCGTAAGATACGCGACCAACGCTGGACGAATTCGAGCCTTGCACCGTCGCTCGACTTATAAACACAAATGACGAAAGTGCCTAACCGGGAACGCCGGCTCGCTTCGGCTGCATCGATTGCTGTCGTTGCGATTCTGGTACTGCTGGCGATGTATCAGTATCAATGGAGCGAACAGGCGATGCGGGCAACAACGTCACGCATGGCTTCGTTGCTGCGTAGCTCCATGCTGGACTGGCACATGGAATTTTTTCACCAGTTCTCCGATGTTTGCCTGGCGATGCGGATCAGTTCGGATCCTGCGCTGGTAGAAGATCGGCAGAATTATGCGAGACGCTTTCGACAGTGGCGAGAGACCGCTGAATTTCCAGAGCTTGCCTCCAACGTCTACGTCTGGGAATTCACCGGCGATCGTGGGCCAACTATTCAGCGCCTGAACATTCAGACGGGGCGATTCGAGCCAGGAACCTGGAGCGCCAAGCTTGAGCCATTGCGGACGGTCCTGAAAGCAAGGTCCAACAGCTTTGAGCTTGCCACCGCGGCATCGAGCGAACCAGAGACGCTATTCGACCCCTCCCAGAGCCAACCCTTCACAATTCGAGGTCAGGGCGTCGGAGACGCATTTGCGGGGTGGCTGTTTGAGGCGAACATTCCCGCGTTGGTCCATGCCATTCCGCGCCAACATTCAGGCAAAACCGCAGGTAGCAAATACCCTGTGCAATCGGCCGATTGGCTGGTGATCGAAATCGACGAAGGGGTGCTCCGCAGTCAGCTGGCGCCATTGCTCACACGACGCTTCTTCAGCGGGGCTCACGGTCTGGAGTACGATGTCGCACTGCTTGGTTCCGACGGTGACGCCCGAGTCCTTTATGAAAGCGCGCCGAACCTCGGTAGCAAGGACTCATCAGTGGCGGATGCCGCCATGGATGTCCTGGGTTCACGCCACCATCGGCAGATTGCCCTCTCATGGCCCGACCGGAACTTCGCTGCTGAAGCCAGCGATGACGAGCCGCACGGCGGCGCAGCACGAGGCGGACCTCCTCCATTATGGTTTCCTCTAATCCGCGACACTGGACCCGAGCCTGACTGGGACCTGATCGTGTGGCACCGAAACGGATCGCTGTCGGCGCAGGCACGAAAGCTACGCTGGCGTAACCTGGAAGTGAGTTTTGGAGCGATGCTGTTGCTCGCGATGAGCATGGTGATGCTGGCCTTTACTGCGCGTCGCGCTCAAGCTCTCGCCGATAAGGAGATCAACTTCGTTGCGGCAGTTTCGCACGAGTTGCGCACACCGCTTGCCGTGATCAGCTCCGCCGCGGACAACCTCGCCGATGGCGTCGTGCAGGGCGACGATCAATTAATCCGTTATGGCGCGACAATCCAGGACCAGGCACGCCGGTTGTCCGATCTTGTCGAACAGATATTGCTCTTTGCAGCTACCAGGCAGGGCGGCCAGACATACGCTCTAGCTTCCCTTCGGGTCGGAGACATTGTCGAAGTGGCTCTGCGCAACACCAATGGGCTGATTCGTCACGAGGGCTTTCGGGTGGAGCAGGATGTAGCTGCCGATCTGCCGCCTGTCACCGGAGATCCTACCGCCGTTTCGCAAGTCTTGCAGAACCTGATCACCAACGCGGTGAAATACGGTGGGCCAGCGAAGTGGCTTGGCATTCGAGCAATCATGGCCGATGCTGCTTCCGCGAAAGAAGTAGAGATCAGCGTGCAGGACCGCGGATTCGGCATCGAAGAAGGTGAGTTGCAGCTGATCTTCGAACCTTTTTACCGCAGCCCCGCCGTCGCATCCGCGCAGATTCATGGGACCGGGTTGGGACTGCCCCTGGCGCGAAGTATTGCTGAGGCGATGGGCGGCAGGTTGACGGTTCGCAGCAAACCGCGGGAGGGGAGCACATTCTCGCTGTACCTCCGAATCGCGCAAAATCCATCGGAACCACAGACCATCGGCGAACGGAAGTTCGCGTAGATCTAAACACAATGTACGAGAAGATTTTGCTGATCGAGGACGAAGAAGCGTTACGAATGACGCTCACCGACCGCCTGGTCGCTGAAGGCTACTCGGTGGACTGCGCACTGGATGGCGACGAAGGTCTACGCAAGGCGACGGAGATCGCATGGGATCTGGTCGTGCTCGATGTCATGCTACCCCGCAAAAATGGATTGGATGTGTGTCGCGAGATACGTCAGGCAGGACTGAACACTCCCGTGCTGATACTCACCGCGCGTGGCCAGACCGTAGACAAAGTGGTCGGCCTGAAGTTAGGAGCCGATGATTACCTGACTAAGCCGTTCGATATGTCCGAGTTAATGGCCCGGGTCGAGGCCTTGTTGCGGCGCTCGCCGAACAAGCTGACTTCCACAACTTCTGCTCAGAGCTGCCAAATTGATAATCTACGAATCGACTTTCGTGGAACCAGCGTGACGCGCGACGGCGAGGTTGTGAATCTTTCCGCTCGCGAGTTCCAGTTGCTTCGTTATTTCGTCGAACATCGTGGCGCTACGCTCTCGCGGGATGAGTTGTTGACGCAGGTCTGGGGCTACAACGCTGCCACCTTTACGCGTACTGTAGACGTTCACGTGGCCAGCTTGCGACAAAAGCTGGAAGAAGATCCCAAGCAACCTCGATTCATCCTTACCGTTCCTGGCTTGGGATACAAATTTGGCGCGTAAATTTTGCGGTTGAACGCGCTTCGAGGCATTCTTTACCCCTGCTTTACAACCTCTTTACGCTGCCTTCCGGGATATTGGGTCTAATCAATTACGTGCTTCTTCGATGTTCGGGCGTTGTAATGCGGGAGATTAAGGAGACGAGAGCTTCACCGACTCCGGCAGTTTCCCGGATCCTGAGACGAAGTGGTTGGCATTCGGGACCTGGTCCAGCCGACGAAAGGGAGGGAGAAATCATGTTGAAAGTTGGAACGTATCTTTTAGCGATGGCACTTTCATTTGGAGCAGGAGCTGCCGTGACACATCACGAAACCCCGGACGAGCCGCACCTTGCTGCGACGGCGACGAATGCCGCCTTCCGTGACGGACTTTATCTGGGCAAACTTACCGCGAAGCAGGGCGGAAGCGCGCATGTCAGCCGCGGCCGTTGGAGCAGCGAATCGGATCGCACGGCGTTCTTCCAGGGATATCAGGAAGGCTACCAGTCGAAGATGTGATCGCCCGACATTTCGCGCGACGATATTCGGGTCATCTACCCGCGCGAAAAGCGATGCCCTTCCAGGTTCGGAAGGGCATTTGCAGTTGAACGTGTCCGGAACGTCAGTCGCCGGCCACCTTTGCTTCCTCCGGCGCCAGTTTCTGCACGCGGCTGTGATGGCGTCCGTAGGTGAAATAGATCACCATGCCAACCGCGAGCCACACGATCAGACGGATCCACGTATCCAACGGAAGGCTGGCCATCAAACCCAGCGAAACCAGGATTCCCAGGATCGGCACCAGCGGCACCAGCGGCGTTTTGAACGGGCGGTGCAACTCAGGTCGGCGTTTGCGCAATATCCATACGCCAAAGCACACGATGACGAATGCCAGCAGTGTGCCGATACTCACCAGTTCACCAAGAATGTCGATGGGAATGAGGGCGGCAAAGACTGCCACAAAGCCTCCGACCAGCAGCGTCGAAATCCACGGCGTGCGGAAGCGGGGATGCACCGCGCCTGCCCACTCAGGCAGCAGGCCGTCGCGCGACATGGAGTAGAACACGCGAGACTGGCCCAGCAACATCACCAGCATGACGGTGGCGAGTCCGAAAATTGCGCCCAATTTCACCAGAATCTTTGCCCACGCGATTCCAGTAACATCGATGCCCAGAGCGACTGGATCGGAAACGTTAAGGTCGCTGTAGTGCACGATGCCAGTCAGCAATCCCGACACCAGGATGTAGAGGACGGTGCAGATCACCAGAGAACCCAGAATGCCCATCGGCATATCTTTTTGCGGGTTGCGAGCTTCCTGGGCCGCGGTTGATACCGCGTCGAATCCAATGTACGCGAAGAAGATGACGCTCGCGGCGCGGGCTATACCTGACCAGCCGTAGTGGCCAAAGGCGCCAGTGTCATTCGGTGGAATGAACGGATGCCAATTGGCGGTCACTAGATCCGGATGCTTGAAAGCGAACTGCCCAGCGATGCCAATGAACATGACGACGATAGCCAGCTTGACGATGACAATCCCGGAGTTGAAGTTGGCGGATTCTTTGATCCCGATGACCAGGATGATGGTGACGGCGATGATTGCCAGGAAGGCTACGAGATTGAACAGGCCAGTCTGAGTAGGAAGGGAATGCGGATCGATGTGTTGCGTTGCCAGTGTGGCCTTGACGCGCTCGAAGTGCTCCCAGTGGCCGCCGAAGAAGACGAGCTTTTCACTTGGCGCCAACGTCAGGCGTGGAGGTATTCGAATGCCGAAGTCTTCCAGGAAGCTGAGCAGATAGCCGCTCCAGCCCGAAGCGACCGTAGCAGCTCCGAAGGCATATTCCAGGATCAGGTCCCAGCCGATGATCCAGGCGAACAACTCACCCAATGTGGCATAGCCATAAGTGTAGGCGGAACCCGCGATCGGAATTAGAGATGCGAACTCCGCATAACAAAGCCCCGCGAAGACACAGGCGATGCCCGACAAAACGAACGACAGGACAATCGCAGGCCCCGCGTACTTAGCGGCTGCGGACCCGGTCAGAACAAAAATTCCCGCACCGATAATCGCCCCGATACCAAGCGTTATCAGGTTGACTGGCCCCAGGGCCCGCTTAAGACTGTGCTCCCCCGTTTCCGATGCCTCTTGGGTCAGCATGTCGAGGGGCTTGCATTTCAATAAATTGGACATTCAGGATTGCCTCTTCTTAACAACCAGAACTAGGCTTGCTCGCGAACCTGCGGATTGCGCCTGGACCACAGGAAATACACGGGAATTCCGAGTAGAACGATGATCAGACCGGGCCACGTGTATTGCGGCTTATAACGCAATAAGACTACATCAATGAAGGTGGCGATCAAAATGTACATCGCCGGCAGGACAGGGTATCCGATGGCGCGATAAGGACGCGGCTCATCAGGACGTTTGACGCGTAGAACGAACAGACCCGCAATCGTCAGGATATAGAAGACCAGTACCGCGAAGATGATGTAGTCAAGCAGCTGTCCATAGCTGCCCGAGATGCACAAAAGGCAGGTCCAGATGCACTGCATGGCCAGCGAGGCCGACGGAGTGCGGTACTTGGGATGAAGCTTGGCAGCGCTGCGGAAGAACAATCCATCTTTCGCCATCGCGTAGTAGACGCGAGCCCCGGCCAGAATCAGGCCGTTATTGCAGCCGAAGGTGGAGACGAGGATTGCTGCCGCCATGATCGCCGCGCCGCTAGGTCCGAAAATCTGCTGGAAGACGGCGGTGGCAACGCGGTCCTCGGAGGCGTGCTGAATGCCGCGTGCCAGGATCGTCGCGCCATGAGGATCGCCATGCAGCGGAAGCACGGTGAGATAGACCACGTTTGCCAGCACGTACAGCAAGGTAACCGCGCCGGTTCCCATCGCCAATGCGAGCGGCAGGTTGCGCTTAGGGTTCTTTACCTCGGCTGCGGTGAAAGTGATGTTGTTCCAGGCATCAGAGGAGAACAGCGAGCCAGTCTGAGCGACCGCGAGGATGGTCAGCATGCCGACCAGCGCGATGGGGCCGCCGACCCCAACCTCCACTGGATAAAGCGTGTGCCATCCGGCGTTCCGCCAGAATTCCGCTCCGAAATTTGCGGCGATGGCTCCGGCGTTGCGTCCGACCAAAAGGCCCAGCAGGACCAGACCCAGGAGCGCGGCAGTCTTGGCGATAGTAAAGATGTTCTGTACCAGCGCGCCTGTCCGCACGCCGAAGATGTTCACGACCGTAAGGAAAATGACGATGACGATGGCGGCCAGGTTTTGCGTATTGAGGCCAACATCCATGTTGCCCAGCACCATTGGCCCCATCTTGATAGGCGGGACGTGCATCACCGGACTGAGCCAGTGCGTGGACGAGACGGAGTGGACGAAGACCCCGAGAAACTTGCCGAAGGCTATTCCCACGGCCGCAATTGTGCCTGCCTGTACAACCAGAAACAGCGTCCAGCCATATAGGAAGCCCCACATCGGCCCGAAAGCTTCCCGCAGGTAAACATACTGGCCGCCGGCATGAGGCATCATCGCAGCCAGTTCTCCATACGCCAGCGCGCCGGTGATGGTCAGAAAACCGGTGACCAGCCAGGCCGCGATCAGCAAAACCGGAGAATCGACTTTGCGCGAGATATCGGCGGAGACGATGAAGATGCCGGAGCCGATCATCGAGCCCATCACCAGCATGGTTGCGCTGGTGAGCCCAAGCCCTTTGACAAACTCGCTTTCGCCGGAGACGGCGGAGACAATCTTTGCTTCAGTAGCCAATCAACCTCAAAGGCAGGCACTCAAGATGCGCCGTTGGATTTCTCCCTTTGCCGTGGTTTGCAATCGGCTTCAGCGGCGAAAGGGGCTAATGTTTAGACGGAAGAAACGCTGCGTCAGCTTACACCAACAGCCGGGAGAATTCCTCAGCAACTTTGGCGGGAGAGCTTAGAAGATCAGCAATCACTGCAATCGAATCCGCTCCGGCCTCGATCACCGAGCGTGCATTGGCCCGGGTGATGCCGCCAATAGCGACCAAAGGCTTCGTCGTGGCTGCGCGGGCAGCGCGTAAGCCGTCGAGTCCGACGACCGTGTCCGGATTCCGCTTCGACCCGGTTGCGAACACCGGACCAAAGGCGATGTAGTTCGCCGGACCAGCGTCGGCTTCAGCAAGCTGTTCCAGACTGTGCGTCGATACCCCGAGGATGCGTTCCGGCCCGATCACCGTCCGGGCTCCTTCGGGCGATAGATCGTCCTGCCCGACATGCACGCCTTCGTAGCCCGCAGCCAGGCAGATGTCGGCGCGATCATTCATGATCAGCGTCACGCTCTTATCCAGCGCACGCCGGATCTCGCGCGCATGGCTTAACATTTCGCGGGTCGTACCGACTTTATTGCGGTATTGAATGAAAGTAGCGCCCCCGGCAGCGAGGTCTTTCGCATAATCCACAATGGCGGCCGTCGTGCGCAGCGGAAGAGCAAAACAGGCGACATCAACGATGGCGTACAACTTGGGCAGATTCATTTCTTGAGAATCACCTCACCACAGGGACACAGAGTCACAGAAAAGGAAATCACTAAGTCGAAACCTCTGAGTCGCCGTGTCGCTGTGGTGAAAATCATTTTCCGTTACTGGCGAGGAATCGCTCCATGAACTTAGTATCGAAGTCGCCGGCCTGGAAGTCGGCGTCGTGCATGATCCGCCTGTGTAGCGGGATGGTGGTGTAAATTCCTTCTACCACGAACATCTCCAAGGCGCGGGACATGCGCGCAATGGCTTCATCGCGATCGCGTCCTCGCGCCACCAGTTTCGCGATCAGCGAGTCGTAGTAGGGCGGAATAACGCCCTCCGCATAAGCGGCCGTATCCACGCGAATGCCGGTGCCGCCCGGCATATTGAATGCGGTTATCTTTCCTGCCGACGGAGTAAACTTTTCCGGATGCTCTGCATTGATTCGGCACTCGATGGCGTGTCCGCGGAAGTACACCGGCTGCGTGATCACGCTGCTCAGCTTCTCGCCGGCGGCGATCAGGATCTGCGATTTCACCAGGTCGACGTCGGTCGTCATCTCGGTGACCGGATGCTCGACCTGGATACGCGTGTTCATCTCGATGAAGTGCAGACTGCCGTCCTCGTCCATCAGGAACTCGACGGTGCCGGCGTTCATGTAACCGACATTGCTGAGCGTTTTGGTAAGAATGCCGCCGATGCGCTCGCGCAGCTCGGGCGTCACCTTCACCGAGGGTGCTTCTTCCACCAGCTTCTGATGGCGGCGCTGGATACTGCATTCGCGCTCGCCCAGGCTCATCACATTGCCGTGTTCATCGGCCAGTACCTGGAACTCGATGTGGCGCGGGCGCTCGATGAATTTCTCCATGTAGAGGTCGCCGTTGCCGAATGCCGCTGCCGCTTCTGACTGCGCCGAGTGAAAGAGGTTAGGCAGTTCCTCGTCGGAGCGAATGACGCGCATGCCGCGTCCGCCGCCACCGGCCGACGCCTTCACGATCACGGGGAAGCCTACGGTGCGCGCCCACTCCAGCGCCTCGTCCGCCGAAGCGATGATTCCATCCGAGCCCGGCAGGATCGGCACGCCCTCTTTCTTCATGGTGGCGCGGGCCTTTTCCTTCTCGCCCATTAGCCGCGTCACTTCAGGCGGAGGTCCGATGAACTTGATGCCGCACGCCTGGCATACTTCCGCAAAATTAGCGTTCTCGCTTAACAGGCCGTATCCGGGATGGATCGCTTCGACGTTGGCGATCTCAGCCGCGCTGATGACAGCCGGAATGTTGAGGTAGCTCTCCTGCAATCGTGGTGGCCCGATGCAGATGGCTTCATCGGCGAAACGGACGTGGAGTGAGTTGCGGTCGGCCTCGCTATAGATGGCCACCGCCTTGATGCCAAGTTCCTTGCAGGCGCAAATAACCCGCAGGGCGATCTCCCCGCGGTTCGCAACTAGAATTTTGTTGAACATGAATATGATTTAGACGTTGGACCGAGTCCGGCTAGTGTTTGCGAATGCCGAACAGGGACGTGCCATATTCGACAGGGCTGCCATTACCGACGAACATCTTCGCAATCACGCCGGAGACCTCAGCCTCAATTTCATTCATCAGCTTCATGGCTTCGATGATGCACAGCACCTGTCCCTCTTTCACGGTATCGCCGACTTTGACGAAAGGCGGCGTTCCCGGGGATGGCGCTTCGTAGTAGGTGCCGACGATCGGCGACTTCACGATAAAAAGGTCGGCATCCGCGGCCTCTGCGGCTGCTGCACCCGTCGAGGCGGGCTGTGATGGCAGAGCCACTGAAGCCGTCGGAGCAGCCGGCGCCGATGCGATGGGTTGCGGAGCTGCAGCCGCGGTTGTGACGTGCATGACGGGAGGAGCTGATGTGCCGCGCTTGACGTGCACCTTCATATCGCCGCGTTCAAGTTCGAACTCGGTGATATCTTTCTCCACCAACAGCTCGATAAGTTCTTTGATTTCCTTTTGATTCATCAATTGTGCCGTTATGACTGCGATAAAACTGCGAGGCCGTAGGGAAACGATTCTTGTCTGGATCTTGCTGGTCCCGGGCTCACACCCACAAAACAAGACGATCAGACATTATCAACCTTCGCGGCTACTTTGCAAAGCCGGGGAGCGTTCTGGACTACGGAGTCATATTCTGCTCCGCCCGTATGAAGCCGAAGTTGTGTACATGTACCGTACCCTGGAACGGCCGATTGATATCGGCGATGGCTACCAATCCAAGCGTAATGAGAAGCGAAAATGCGAATACCTGCATGCTGTGCAGCGTTTCATTTGCCGATCCGAACAAGCACGCCGACGCCACGCTCAGGATGCCCCCGACGACTAGCACTCCCCAAAGCACCGTCGGTAGATTGTCTGTGCTTTGCAGGATGCGCGTGCGACGGTGTTGCGTGAGGGCCGCAAGTTGCGAAAGAGCGTGGTCTTCGGCTAACAACTCGGTTGCCGATGCGGATTTGATCGACATGGCAGCATGCCACATCTTTCCATTCAGATCACGACTTTCGTTGGGTATCTCTCCCCGTGCCATCTCGGGCCATTCCTGATTGATGGCGACATCGGCGTAAGTGTGGGTCAGATCCCTGATCTGCGTTCGTTGGGGTTCGGGCAATCCCTCGGCGGCCCGATAGACGTTGACTAGCGCATCTGCTTCGAGATCGGCATTCAGGTCAGCTTGGGCGAATGTCGTCCAGACGGCATACAACATGAACCCGAGTATGACCGCGTAGGTTGTTCCCAGCGCAGTGAGTTGCCAGCCGATTTGATCGTTGTGCTCGCGACGTTGTTCCCTCGGCCAAATCCGGTTCAGGGCCCACATGAATAACAGGGATCCGGCGGTGGCCGCGACGAGGATGAGCAGGTCCTGGAATGTGTTCAGCATCGGCCTCGAATCTACAATTGCCGGCTTGGTTGCCTGAAAGGGGGCCGGCCGTTCTCGCATCGACTGCGCAACAACATTGCTTAGATCTCAGCGAATTCTTTGACCACAGGAGTCAGTACCTCGCATGCGGACGCTGTCACCAGCACCATGTCTTCAATGCGGATACCGCCACGCCCGGGAATATAAACTCCCGGCTCGATAGTAACGATCATGCCGGCCTGCAGCTCTTCCGTTTGACTCTTGCCAAGCCGCGGCGGTTCATGGATCTCCAAGCCAACTCCATGGCCGGTCGAATGTGTAAAGTATTGGTCGAGCTTCGCCCGTCGCAGGACGCGGCGCGCAGCCTCATCCACGTCACCAGCCGTCGCCCCAGCTTTAACCGTCGCTATAGCCGCCAATTGCGCTTCCAGCACGGCTGCGTACCAGCGGCGCTCCTCGCGTCCGGCGCGGCCGACATGCACAGTTCGCGTCATGTCTGAGCAATAGCCGCGCAGTATGATACCGGAATCCACGACCACAAATCCACGGCGCGGGATGAGCTGATCGGTGGCCCGACCATGCGGCAGGGCCGAGCGTTTCCCGCCTGCGACGATCGTGTCGAATGACATGCCATCGGCGCCCGCCTGCCTGGCTGCAAACTCCAGTCGTCCGGCAATCTCCGATTCCGGGATACCGGGTTGAATCGCATGCACTGCGCTTTCGTACACAGCAGCGCCAAGTCCAACGGCATCGCGCACGAGGTTTAACTCGTCCGCATCTTTGACCAGGCGCTGTCGCATGATGAGGCCGGAGGTTGGCTTCCAGGCAATCTTCTTGAGTGGAAGCTTGCGGAACTGGCCGGAGGCAAGCACGCTGGTGTAATCCGCTTCGAAGCCAATGGTTGTCGCCTTGCTGGTGGCGATGAGCCTGGCTGCCGCCTCGAGTAGCGATCCCTTCGCGAGGACGACGCGCGCACCATTCACTTCTTCCCGAGCCTGCTGGGTATAGCGGCCATCAGTGAAGAAAACTGGCCGGCCTCGGAGAAAGAGCAGCAAGCCGTTGCTTCCGGTGTAGCCGCAGAGATAGCGCAGGTTCGCCGGATGCGTAACGATGAAGCCGTCAAGATGAGCGCCAGCCAGTGTTCGCGCGAATTCCTTCAGACGCAAGAGATAATTCATCAGAAGCCTTGTGGGAATAATTGGCCAAAGCCTGTCTGAGGCAAGATTACTACGGTTTGTGCGTGGCTTCTTCCTGCGCCGCGTCTTGCTCCGCTCGGCTCGCCGGATAGGAATACATCTTGCTGCCGATATTGGGCGAGGCGTGGCGGCGCTCGGCAATCATCTCCGCGACGATCGCGACGGCGATCTCCTCCGGCGTGACCGCGCCAATCTCCAATCCTACGGGGGCGTGCACGTTAGCGAACTTCTCGGCGGGAATACCTTCTTTTTCTAATTCCTTGTAAATCGAAATCGTCTTGCGCTTGGAGCCGATCATGCCCAGGTAGCGCGCGTTGGCGTTGATGGCCCAGCGCAGCACACGCATGTCGTCGCGATGTCCGCGGGTAACGATGACGATGTAGGACGATTCCGGCGCAAGCAGTCGGGCGGTTACCGCGTCGAAGTCTTCGGCGATAACGTCTCGCGCGTCGGGGAAGCGCTCGCGGTTGGCATAGGACTCGCGATCGTCGACCACAACAACCTCAAAACCGGAGATCGCTGCAACTTTGTAAAGGTTGTAGGCAACATGCCCCGCGCCGAAGATGTACAGCAGCGCCGGCGGAAGAACCGGTTCGATGAAAATCTCCAGCGTGCCGCCGCAGACCAGGCCGGTGTCGTACTTGGGATTGTTGTTGAGATTGAAGGTCAGCGACTGCGGCTTCTCTTGTTCCATCACTTCGCGCGCTGCCTGCCAGACCTCGGCTTCAACACAGCCGCCGCCGATCGTGCCCGCGATCGAGCCATCGTCGCGCACCAGCATCTTTGCGGTCTGGAATGACGGGATTGAGCCGCGTACGTTGGTGATGGTCGCCACCGCTCCCCGACGCCCCTCACGACGCAGTTGCACGATTTGTTCGTATATGTCCATAAGGCAGCAATTGGCAATTAGCCGTTAGCTCTTAGCAAAACCTAAACAACCTTACCTCAACTTAGATGTCGGGCGCAGCGATCCGGGATAAGCGCTGTTGCGCTTTCCTCTCAGCTAACGCTGTCCATCCAGTTGCGCAGAACGCCTTCGCTGGCCCAACCGGAGGAGCTGCGTTTAACTTTACCCTCTTTGTCGATCAACACCAGCTTGGGAACGCCGCCAACGCGGTACGCCCGGCCAACCTTGCCGTTCTCGTCGTACACCGTTTTAAGAGCGATCCGGTTCGAGTTCAGGTAATCGCGCGTTTCATCGAGCCCACCCAGACAGATGGTCACGACCGAAATTCCCTTCGTTCGAAACTCCGGCTCCATCCGATTCAGCATGGGAAGTTCGCGCTGGCAGATGGGGCAGGAAGTCGTCCAGAAAACCAGCAGCACCGGCCGGCCCGCATAGGAGGCAAGATCGACCTGCCCGGCATCAACCTCAGGCAGAGTGAACGCAGGCGCGGGGCTGCCGAGATTGCCGTAGCGCAAAACGCCAAATCCCAAGGCAATCGCCGCTACCACGAGGACTACGGTTTGCACTCTCGATCGCTGCAAGATACGCCTCGATTCTCGGGGAGACCCTTACATTGTAGGCAAATCGAGCACAGTGTCCAAGCGCGAATCGTTGAACCTCGAAGCACACTACTTCAACATGCCGTGCTTGCGCAGGACCTCCTGTAATTGATCGTGCGGTATCGCAGGTATGACCCAGTAGTCGGCGCCGACCATGGTTTTAGCTGCGACCAGAACGTTGATCACCGACTCTTCCGTCGCCTGCACGACCGCGGTAAACATCGGGTCCATCTTCCAACTTTGCATGCGGTCGACTTTCGCGTTGGGCTCCGTGAACGGCGGTTCGGCGCTGTTGCCTTCGTCCGCGCCGGGATTCGCGGTGGAGAACGCCAGGAAGATATCGCCGGATTCGTCGCCTTCAATCGCACCCACACGGCCCAGACCAACCGAGACGCGCCGGGCAAGCCGCTTTAACTGGTCCGGCGTGAGCGGTGCGTTGGTCGCAACAATGACGATGATGGACCCCATCTCCGGTGCGCGCGCCCCGTCGGCAGTGCGCGCGATCGTGCCCTCGCAAACCGGTGCGGGCTTACCGTCCCACAGCAAGACCGGAGGATCCAGCTTCTTCTCGACGCAGGGCTTCTGCAGCTTCATCTCGCGGGCGACAGGAATTCCGGCGACCTGCAGTCCCTGCGAGCCACCGTAGTTGCATTGCACCAGCACGCCCACGGTGTAGTCGCCGACCTTGCGTGAGGACGTACCGGTGCCACCCTTGAAACCGTTGCAGATCATGCCGGTGCCACCGCCGACGTTGCCCTCCAGAATCGATCCGCCGGTGGCGGCGTTCAGTGCGTCCCATGTGTCTTGCGCGGTTACGTCCTGGCCCTTGATGTCGTTGAGCGGCCAGTCGGCGGTCTCGGCTGTCACGGGATACCAGAACTCGCCAGGATGCTTTTCCTTGACCAGCCAAGCCACTGCGGCATCGCGAACCACTCCGACGCTGCCGGTATTGGTGATGAGGATGGGCGTTTCCAGTACGCCGCTCTCTTCGATCCAGTGAGTGCCGGTCATGTCGCCATTGCCGTTGCCGGCGAAGTAGCCGGCGAAGACGCTTTTCATGTTGGCCTTGCCGCGCGGCAGGATGGCAGTAACGCCCGTTCTCACTGGGCCTTTACCAACTACCAGGCGGCCTTCGCCGGAGATGAGCGTCTTGTAGCCAACCTCGACGCCGGGAACGTCGGTGATAGCGTTAAACGCGCCGGGCGTGCCGTCAAAAGGAATGCCGAGATCGCGGGCACGAGATTGGGGCTTGGAAGAACTCTGGCCTGGCACCGTAGTCGGCATCACCAGCAATGCGAAAAGAACGGTAACGAATGTAGTCTTGGCATGGGCCATGAGGATTCTCCAAAGTCGTTTCATCGAATACCTGTCGGGACACATGGTACAGCCCGTCTCAACCGCATCGTATCTCCATTATCGGTTTGCAGGTTTTGACGACAAGCAAGAGATGCTGCGCTCCGGTTGTACAATTTTTCATCGTTGTATGAGCCTGTCCACTGAAGCCAGTTACGCGCAAGCGAAAATCAAAGAAAGTTTAGAATTGCAGCATGAACGTCGACCAGATTGGCGAAGTTATTGCGATGAGAGAGCTGTTCGTGGTCAGTGATCCCGCTCGCCGAATTGTAGTCAAAATGGGTAAGCCCACATTATGGGACGCTGGACCTGATTACGTCTGTCGCATTCAGATCACTGGAATTGCGGATGAGAAGGTGAAGTATGCGGTGGGAGTAGACGCCTTTCAGGCCATCGAACTTGCGACGAAGTTAATCGCAATAGAGCTACGTGCGATTCGAGATCAATTCGAAGTTCGATTTGCTCGTTGGGAAGGTGACGACGACGGGTGTGGCGGATTTGGATTTCTCTCGACAGAAGAAATGGTTCGGGATGACCGCAATAGATAACGTAGCCTCATGTCTCCGTTTCGCCATGGCTTGCGATCAGCCAGTTGGCTGAATGCCCCTAAATGAATAGCAGAGGAATTACATAATGAAAGCGGTTCGCATTCATGAGTTCGGTGGTCCCGAAGTTCTGAAGTACGAAGACGCGCCCGATCCGGTACTTCGCAACGACCAGGTACTGGTGCGCGTCCGCGCCTGCTCGCTGAACCATCTTGATCTGTGGGCGCGCGGCGGGCTGAAGGGCATCACCTTCCCGCACATTCTGGGCAGCGACGTTGCGGGCGAGGTCGTCGAGAGCGGCGAGTACATCACCGACATCAAGCCGGGAACGCGCGTGCTGCTGTCGCCCATGTACTTCTGCAATCACTGCGAGCAGTGCATGGCCGGGCATCAAAATTTCTGCCCGCAGTTTGCCGTGCTGGGTAATACCGTCGACGGCGGCAATTGCGAACTGATCGCCGTCACCCGCGAGAAGGTGATTCCAATCCCCGACTCGCTCGACTTCGTGAGTGCCGCCAGCGTTCCTCTGGTCTTTCTGACTGCGTGGCACATGCTGGTGGGGCGTGCGCACCTGCGTGCCGGACAGACGGTGCTGGTGCTGGGCGCAGGATCGGGCGTGGGATCGGCGGCGATCCAGATTTCGAAGATGCTGGGCGCCGAGGTCATCACCACCGCCGGCGACGAACGCAAGCTGGCCAAGGCGCGCGAGCTCGGCGCCGACTACACCATCGATCACTACAAGCAGAAGATTGCCGACGAAGTGCGGCGCATTACCAACAAGCGCGGTGTGGACATCGTGTTCGAGCACGTCGGCGTTGCTACCTGGCCGGACAGCGTGCGTTCGCTCAAGCCCGGTGGCACGCTGATCACCTGCGGCGCGACTACCGGCTATGAAGCGCAGCTCGACTTGCGCGTACTTTTCGCCAAACAACTTTCGCTGCTGGGTTCGTACATGGGCGAGATGGGCGAGCTGCACGAGGTGTTGAAGCATGTGTTCGCCGGCAAGCTGAAGCCGGTGGTCGACCGGACATTTCCGCTTGAGCGAGACGCGCGCGGCACATGAGTATCTGACGAAGAGCGAGATGTTCGGCAAGGTTGTGCTGACTGTGTGAATCCCGCCTAGCCAGAAGACGGCTAGAACGAGGCACCCGGTGACGAATGTCGTATGCAAACCGGTTTGACAATTCGACTCGCGACACTCGACGATGTTGAGGCACTGGAATCACTGATTGCCGAGTCGGTCCGCGATTCTGCAGGCTCCCGACTACACCACGGAGCAGCGCGAAGCGGCCCTGGGCTCGGTCTTCGGCGTTGACCGGCAGCTCATTCGCGATGGCACGTATTTCGTTGTCGAAATCAGTGGTTATATCGTCGGCTGCGGCGGCTGGAGCCGTCGCCGAACCATGTTCGGCAGCGATCACCATTCCGAGAGGGAAGACGCGCTGCTGGATCCGGCAACGGATGCAGCGCGAATTCGTGCCTTCTTCGTGCGGCCGGGCTACGAACGTCGCGGGATCGGCAGCGCCATCATGCGTGCCTCCGAAGAAGCGGCCGCCGCCGAAGGCTTCACCCGCCTGGAATTGCGTTCAACCCTCACGGGAATGGCGCCTGTATCGCGCGCACGGCTTCGTTGAGGCTGAGAAGGCGGAGATTCCGCTGGCTCCGGCGACCTTGCCGACGGTGCAGATGTTCAAGTTGCGCGATCGTTGATCTGTGCTGCGCCGAAGATGTGCCGTTCAGATCCTTGTCATCACGAGCGCAGCGAGGGATCTGCTGTGCAGCGGAAGGGTTCCAGCCGGACGCAGACCCCTCCGGCTGAGCCGTCGTCGTGATCACAATCCGGCGGTGCCTCTTCCAACGCGAGTTGTCCGGGGCATCAAATTAGGCAGGTATAATAGGACACGATATGGCTGAACAGCGCATTCCGCATTTCGACAACCCGGAGACGGGTGCCGAGCGCTTCGACAATCTCGTCGGCTCGGACCAGAGCCGGCGCGCCGTTCTGCGCGCGACCTTCGGCGAGCAGCAGCACGACGGCGTGGTGCTGGCGTCGCTGGACGCCGTCGTCAACTGGGTGCGCCGCAATTCCATCTGGCCGATGACCTTCGGCCTGGCCTGCTGCGCCATCGAGATGATGTCCATGGGCGCGTCGCGCTTCGATATCGCGCGCTTCGGCGCCGAGGTGTTCCGCCCCTCGCCGCGCCAGTCGGACCTGATGATCATCGCCGGCCGCGTCTCGCAGAAGATGGCGCCGGTGATCCGCGAACTCTACCAGCAGATGCCCGAGCCCAAGTGGGTGATCTCGATGGGCGCGTGCGCGACCTCGGGCGGCGTGTTCAACAACTACGCGCTGGTGCAGGGCGTGAATCAGTGGATCCCGGTGGATGTGTACGTGCCGGGCTGCCCGCCGCGTCCCGAGCAGTTGATCTACGCGATCATGCTGCTGCAGGAGAAGATCAAGAACGATCAGGGATCGTTCAAGCGCGCGTTGAACCTGGAAAAAGCGTAAGAGAGGGTCGAGTTTGATGGGATGCCCGCTCCGATGGCGGGCATTTTCGCAGTACTTTGACAAACGCAGTTACTCTCCATTCACCCTTGTGCTTTCCCACCACAAACCTATATGTCGTCGGATCGCCAAGGTTTACCACTTCCTGTTCAGCGGCGACGTGCAGCACTTGAATATCGCCACGCGAAGCAGTCGGGTGAGATATCACGGACCAGCTTCTGCGCGGCGTTATCCGACGCACAATACCCCGAACTGCGAGGTAGTCGCTGTGCTCCGCATATTCAATTCCTTTCGCAGAGGTACTGATCCGGTCGGACGTAAACGCGAGACTTAAACCTGACGTCATCGCCTGAGACATCGATGTGCCTACAGCGCAGAGACTGGGATTGTCCCATGTGTCGATTGCCGAGAACCAGCAGTAGGGGAGGGTGACGAGCGGCCCTTCCGTTTGGAGTCACCGACTGCGGAAACCCGGGGACTTTGTCATCCAATCCAACGGAGCCGGCCTGCTCGATGATCTGATCGAGAATCCCATGCCGTGTGGATCGCATTCTCGGGCATCGTCAGCGACGCCAATGCTTCCTGCGCAGCCGCTGAAAATGGCTTTTGCTAGAAACCGCGCGTTCCCGGACGGAACTCGGTGCAGCGGATACAGCTCGACTCGGACGGTGGTCCTGCGAACTCGCTGGATTCGCTGTTCGAGCCAACTTCACGCCATGAGCAGTCGGCTTCCGGTGTCTTGTTCAGCAGTGCCAAACGCAGGGAATCCTTCGGTAGTGCGGATGCTCATCTTTGACCGCTAACGCAGCCGCAGATCGAGTATTTGAGCATGGAAGCGATTCTCCGTCGGCCGGCGGAGTTGATCTCGTCGCTCAACTGCTCGCAAACTTCTTAACGCTCCGGTGGCGCGGTCTCGCGGCGATGTATGACTGGCTGAGCTTTCGTGCAACTCGCGAATAACCACGTCTGACGCGCGCGAAAAAAGACGGAACTCAACATTCGCGGCAACGTGCCAGTCATACTCTTTTCCATATGGAGGACCGCAAGGGCCCGGGGAAAACTGAGCCATCTTTTGGAGAAGCTGCCGGAAATCAGCTTCAGGCCCGGGCGGCTGTGTCTGCGCTGGCAAAGAATCTCCCAAGGAAAATGCGAGAAGAAACGCGAGGACCGTAATCCGCTTCGTATGTAACAGCATGTCTTTGCCGATCAGGGATTATCTTGAAGCATTTGTCGGCTTGTCGCTAGTACCTTGCTCCTACCGGCCGGTACACCGACCATCCTCGCTCCTCTGCGATCTGCTCCAGGTCAGGATTCGGGTTCACGCAGAACGGCCACTTCGCCATCTCCAGCATCGCCTGGTCGTGCACCGAGTTGCCGAAGACCGCTTCCATTGGCCGGCCGATGACTTCGCGGATCGCCGACAGCCTTCAGTTCGTCGGTCGGCACGCGGACGAGGCGGTCGGTGGCGTTGCCGTCTTCGATGTGGACGCACGCCGCCAGACACACGTTCGCGCGGAATGCCGAAGCGCTCGGCGCCCACTTCTACCACCCAGTTGTTGGTGGACGACACTGCCCACAGCTCGCAGCCCTGCGCGATCAGCTTCCGCGTCAGTTCCTGCAACTCAGGGAAGATGCGATGGCTGACGACCTCATCGAAGAATTCCGTGGCGGCGCGTTGCAGCTTCTCATGCGAGACGCCGCGATTCATGGTGACCATCTCGCCGCAAATCTGTTCTTCGCTGACATTGCCGGCCTTGTAGCCTTCGTACTGTTGATGTGCCCACTCTGCCATCTCGGGGCTGACGATGCCGCGCTCGATCTCCCAATAAAAGAAGTCTGCCCCGGCGTCGCCGCTCCACAGCGTGCCGTCGCAGTCGAAGACCGCGATCGAAGGCTTCAATGCCAGGACGGAATCAACAAATTCAGCGGGAGTCGAGAAGTTCAAAACTGCTTCTCCGACGAGATGATCTCGGTGCGGGCGAGTTGCGCGTAGTCCTCAGGCGTGTCGATATTGATACCCAGCCGCGGATCATCGACCGGCACGTACTGAATGTGCTGCTGGTGCTGATGCTCCACTTCGCGTGCGCTACTAGTGACGGGCGCACGCAAGAATGCTTCGATCATCTCGCGCCCAATGAGAATCGGATGCCCGTGTACCGCCTCACCCTCGCGCATGACCTCCGGCACGACGGCCCAGACGTTGGGATCGGCGTAATGAAACGTTTCGCGCAGCTTTTTGACCGTGCCGGGCAGCGCCGGCGGTCGATCAATTAGCGCGATGAAGGCTGCGTCGCGTCCGCGGTCCAGAACCTCCCGCAGGCCGACGTGCAGCGAGCTGAACTGTCCGCGCTCCGGTTCACGATTGACGGCCAGGGATGCTCCGTGTGCGTACGCGACCGGGGTGATGTGGGGAGCATTCTTGCCCGCCACCACAATGACCAATTCGGAGTATGCCAGTAACAGATCGATGGTCGCGCCCAGAAAGGTATTGGCCACGGGCGTCCCTTCGGCAACCGGCGGCCAGGGCAGCAAGGCTTTGTCGCGCCCCATCCTGCTGGAGACGCCGGCCGAGAGGATTACTCCGCAGATGCTGGACGATTGGGGCATGGCTTGAAGATACCAAAGCGGGGTACGGCGGGCCACTGCTTGTGGAAAACCGGCGGGTCAGCAGTTTCCTTACAACCGAAGTTGTAGGCGTGTACCGCATATGGGGAATAGGCGTTGGCGAATAGCGATGCCAGAATAGCTGCATTGGGATCGCATTTCAGGGAAGCAAGTTCCGGATCGAGACATAGCGAGTCTGAGTTAGCGGGTTGGCGGAATTCTTGGCCTTACGGCATCGGATGTGCAACTGGGCGCTGCGCTTCCGGACGAGAATTCCGCCCTTCTTTTTGCCTCGCAAAGTGATTTCCGGTGCCTGAAACCCACCTCCGCAAGGTTTCCTTGCGAATATCCTGCTGATACGCAAAAATTCTTTCGCAATCCTGTGACATCTCCCCGCTCTCCGCGAATCATTAGGCAGACGAATTGTTGACGGCGCACACGCTGTGTTGGTCACCGCACAGGAGAGAGATTCGAAACACCATGGATGACCAGCGCAAGGAGCAGTTCGAAGGACTCCTTCAATCGCATCAGGGAATCGTCTTCAAGGTAGCCAACACGTATTGCTGGCGTGCAGACGATCGCGCCGACCTGGTGCAGGAGATTGTTGCGCAGGTTTGGCGGGCCTGGCCGCGCTATGACCCGGCACGCACCTTTTCGACCTGGATGTACCGGATTGCCTTGAATGTGGCAATCAGTTACGTGAGGAAAGAAGTTAGGCATCGGGAAGTGTCGGTGCCACTGGATGAGAAGGCGCACGACGTTGCGACTGCGCCCGGCAACCATGTAGCAGAGGACCGCGTGCCCAGGCTGCAAGCATTTATCGACCGGCAAGCGCCACTCGACCGGGCCCTGCTGCTGCTGTATCTGGAAGACAAGAGTCAACGGGAAATCGCCGAAATCCTTGGAATCACGCCGACGAACGTGTCCACCAAGATTGGACGGTTGAAGCAGAAGATCCGAGCAGAGGTTTAGTCAGGCCGGACGCTCGCAGTTCGAAAGGAAAGAGTATGGAACTGGAAGAATTGAAGACGACATGGGAAGCCCTGAACCAGCACATGAAGCGAGAGAGCGCCATTAGCCTTGCCTTGTACACAGACAGGAAGCTGGCAAACGCCCGCGCCAGGCTCCGTCCCCTGTTTGTCGGGCAGATACTGCAAATTATCTTCGGCATCCCTTTCCTGCTGCTGGCAGCGACGTTGTGGAGCAGCAGGCCGACCGCGATCTCCGTCATCGTTGCCGGAGTGGTGGTCAATGCATACGGTGTCGGCTGCATTATGACTGCAGGTATGGTGATGGGCGCGATTTCCAACCTGGACTATGCCGGCTCAGTATTGGAGATTCAGGAGCGACTGGCGCGTGTGCGCCGCGCTTACATTATCGGCGGCATTGTCGCTGGTATGACCTGGTGGTTTCTGTGGATTCCGTTGCTGATGGTGCTGTTGGCACTGGTTCACGTGAACCTTTATGCCCACGCGCCGTCGCTGATATGGGGCGGGATCGCGGTGGGTGTGATTGGGTTGGCGGGAATGCTCTGGTTCTATGCGTACTCACGCAAGCCAGGACACGAGCGGCTGCGGCGCATGGTGGACCAGGCCGTTGTGGGCAGGAGCCTGCAGCGGGCCCAGGCACAACTGGATGAAGTCCGGCAGTTTGCGCAGGATGCGGCGTAGTCAGCATGACGGGGCGAGATGTGAAACCTGCCCACAAACGTCAGCAGAAACAGTGATCCCTCGGAGGTCGTCCATGAAGACATTGAAGGCTTCGTTAATGGCAAGCGCAATTGGAACGGGAGCATGGATGCTGGGCTTGACGCATAGGATCTGGCCGGCCCACCCGCAATGGGCGGTGTTCTTCTTGACCATCGCGGCGACTATTCTGCTGCTCTACATCTGGCCCGAACCGGGACAATCGCGGGATTCGTGAGCGGCGAGCGGCCTGCCGGGCTCAGGAGCGCTCGCCCTGTTCATGCTTTCTTGATTGTGCGCCGCGATTCGAGTGAACTGGACTGGGGGCCGACGTAGGCTCGTGCGCTTTCACCACCGCAGCCGGCGCTTGTCACCCTGAATCGTGCTGACGGTCACACCGCGCGCCGCGCCGCATCTGGTATCTCTAGAACTTCTGTGGTGGGCATGCACTCCCTTGCATGCTCTACAAAACGCTTAGCGCCGCCGTCTATGGCATCGACGCCAACCTCATCGAGGTGGAAGTCGATGTTGCGCCGGTAAAATCCGAGAAAGATTACTTCACCACTGTCGGTCTGCCGGACACGACAGTGCGGGAGAGCCGTGAGCGTATTCGCGCCGCTCTAAAAAACAGCGGCTATGACATTCCCTCCACTAACATCACCATTAATCTTGCCCCGGCGGATATTCGCAAGGAAGGCTCTGGGTTCGACCTCCCGATGGCGCTGGGAATTCTGGGGGCCTATGGCGGACTAAACAACAAGCCTCCGGCAGATGCGCTGTTTGTCGGCGAGCTTTCGCTGGACGGCGGACTACGGGGCGTGCGGGGTGCTTTGCCGATAGCGGTGATGTCGCGCAGCAACGGCATTCGCAAGCTGATTGTTCCCGAGGTGAATGCGCGCGAGGCGGCACTGGTCGAGGGGGTTGACGTCTATCCAGTCAAGTCATTGATGCAGGTGGTGCAGCTGCTGAATACCGGCAACGGCACTCAGCCGGTAAAGATTGACTGTAAGGCGTTGTTGGATGATTCCCAAAGTTTTGGCGTCGATTTCCGCGATGTGCGCGGGCAGCAGACAGCCAAGCGCGCCATTGAGATCTCCGCGGCCGGCGGGCACAATTTGCTGATGATCGGACCGCCCGGCTCGGGCAAGACCATGCTGGCCAAGCGCATGGCGACCGTGCTGCCGCCCCTGACTTTCGACGAGGCGCTGGAAACCACCAAAATTCATAGTGTCGCAGGGGTGCTTGACACCAGCAGCGGGCTGGTAGGCACCCGTCCGTTTCGCTCCCCCCATCACACTATCTCCGATGCCGGACTGATTGGTGGTGGAATGATCCCGCGGCCCGGGGAGGTTTCACTTGCGCATAATGGCGTACTTTTCCTGGATGAGCTGCCCGAGTTTCCGCGCAACGTGCTGGAGGTGATGCGGCAACCGCTCGAAGATGGCACGGTAACCATCGCTCGAGCTGCCATGTCGCTCACCTTCCCAGCGCGTTTTATGCTGGTGGCAGCCATGAATCCGTGCCCGTGCGGCTATTTCAACGACCGCCTGCGCGAGTGTCATTGCTCCCCGATAATGATCCAGCGATATGTGTCGAAGATCTCCGGGCCGCTGCTGGATCGTATTGATATCCACATCGACGTGCCTTCCGTGAATTATCGTGAACTGCGCAGCGGAGCGACACCGGAGAGTTCAGCGGATATTCGCGCTCGAGTCATCCAAGCGCGGGAGGTCCAATTGCAGCGCTTCCACACGGGCGGCGAACGGATTTACGCCAATGCCCAGATGGGTTCGCGCGAGATCCGCAAATATTGCGAGTTGGGTACCGATTCCGAGCATCTGCTGGAGCGTGCGATGGTCAAGCAGGGGCTTAGCGCACGAGCGCACGACCGGATATTGAAGGTGTCACGTACGATTGCCGACCTGACGGAAAGCGAGATGATTGAGCCGGGCCACATTGCCGAAGCCATCCAGTATCGGACGCTCGACCGGACATTCTGGGCGTGAAGCTCCGGAATCAACACGGAGGACACCGAGATTTTTGTAGGCCTCTTGGCGTCATCCTGCAAACGAAGGACAGAGCGGCCACAGTTGTCGCGCAATTCAAGTTTCCGAAGTCGTTTTTTCGTGTCTCTGTGGCGAAATTGCCGCACTTCGCGTGTGGAAAATAGGTTATCAAGAAGACCGCAACTTGCTGATGCACTGCGGGTTATAAAATAGTTCGCGACGTTTGGCCGGTTGTGACGTCTAAGGGGCATCCGGTGGGTAGCTGAGTAAGACGTTAGTGGGATGGTTCGAGATTCGATTTTCCTTGACTGCAGGGACGGAGGCGACTACCTTACTGTTTTTACGTAAGGCATGGTCCTGTAAGGCCAGTCCAAAACGTCCTGCCCCGAAACGGCCCCCACTGAAAGCCATCATCAGGGAAACAGGAAGACAATCTCCGGTATTACGCCACTATATCGGAAGCGGACAAGACACAGGCAAGTTATTGCCAAACAAGGGTTTCTGCTGTATTGGAGCCACGGATGGCAGGCGAAAAAATGCCGAACCAAAAGCACTTGAGCAGCATCTAAGCAGTTAGCTCCTGCCACGGTATTTGGTTAGCACTCGGTTCCTATCGCTTGAATTTACGCAAGGAGCAAAGAACTCATTCTGGCCGGGCTCCCGAAACATTCATTCATACACCACAGGAGACATACATCAATGAGGTCTGAACTGGTATTTGAAGCAGTCCACACTCTCCGCAACCGTTACACGTTGTGCCAGCTTGCTTCCAAGGCAACGCGGAAGTTTCACAAGCCCAACACGCGTATTCAGGACACGACGAATGAGGTACTGCATCGCATCGCTGACGCGGATCGCCGCTCAGTAATCGTAGAACCGGAGACTGCTACCGAAGGCCAGCGGCGCGCTGCTTAAGCGCGTCGCGCCTTTGGCGCTTCCATCTGCACGTTCCTCCGGCCCGCCCTTCTGCAAAATCCCCCGTAGGTGAACATGACAATCTCAGAACTGAAAGAAAAGAACATCACCGAGTTGACCCGCATAGCTCGGTCTCTCGAGCTACCCGGCGCCAGCGGCCTGCGCAAGCAGGACCTCATCTTCAAGATCCTACAAGCCCAAAGCGAAAAAGAAGGACACATTTTCGCCGAAGGCGTGCTGGAAATCCTGCCTGATGGTTACGGTTTTCTCCGCTCACCCGATTACAACTATCTGCCTGGACCGGATGACATTTACGTTTCCCCGTCACAGATCCGCAAGTTCGATCTGAAAACCGGCGACACCATCAGCGGCCAGGTCCGTCCGCCGCATGAAGGCGAAAAATATTTCGCGCTCGTCAAGATTGAAGCCGTCAACTTTGAATCGCCGGAGGAAGCGCGCAACAAGATTCTCTTCGATAACCTGACTCCGCTATATCCGCAGGAGCGGATCAAGCTGGAGACGGTTCGCGAAAACATTAGCGCCCGGGTGATGGACCTGCTGACCCCGGTCGGCAAAGGACAGCGCGGTCTTATCGTCGCTCCGCCGCGTACCGGCAAGACGATGCTGTTGCAGAACCTGGCAAACTCCATCACCACCAATCATCCTGAAATCGTACTGATCGTGTTGCTCATCGATGAGCGTCCGGAAGAAGTAACGGACATGCAGCGTTCGGTGAAGGGCGAAGTCATTTCGTCGACCTTCGACGAGCCGGCAGCACGTCACGTACAGGTCGCCGAAATGGTGATCGAGAAGGCCAAGCGACTGGTTGAACACAAGCGCGACGTCGTGATTCTGCTGGACTCCATCACGCGTCTGGCGCGTGCCTACAACACCATCGTTCCGCCATCGGGCAAGGTGCTGTCAGGCGGCGTGGATTCGAACGCGCTGCAGCGTCCGAAGCGCTTCTTCGGTGCGGCCCGCAACATTGAAGAAGGCGGATCGCTCACGATCATCGCTACCGCGCTAATTGAAACCGGATCGCGCATGGACGACGTGATCTTTGAAGAGTTCAAGGGCACCGGCAACATGGAAATCATCCTTGACCGCAAGCTGGTCGACAAGCGCACCTTCCCGGCGATCGATATTCAGCGCTCGGGCACGCGCAAGGAAGAGTTGCTGATTCCCAAGGAAGACCTGGCGCGCATCTGGGTTTTGCGCAAGATCCTGAACCCGCTTTCGCCGGTGGAAGCGATGGAACTGCTGATCGATAAGCTGGGCAAGGCCCGCGCAAACGCCGAGTTCCTGTCCAACATGGGTTCGTTGTAAAGAAGCTGTCAGCTACGGCTGTCGGCCTTCAACCACGTCATCTGCGTGCCCCGTTCTAGCCTTCTTTGGCTAGGACGGGTGCTCGGCGGCCAGCAGTAGTCCACGGAATCCTCAAGGGCCCTGTGATGCTCTCCGATAAAGATCTCGCACTTCGCCTTCTCGACGTCATCGAATATCTCTCCCTCCGCAATGCCGCTTTAGAATCGGTGCTGGAAGCAAAGTTCGCCGGCCAATGGCAGGACTACGTTCAGACGCTGGAGGAGAACCCCGCTCACAAAGCGACTATTCACCAGAAGCTGGAACCGCTGCGGGAACTGGTGCTCAGCGCTCCTGACCTCAACGCCGCAGTTCGTCGCATTGTGGAAGAGAGTGGCGGAGACACTACTCAGGCAGACGGGGCAGCCGGCGGCGAGTGATTATTGGCCGGTGCCCGGGCCGGTCAATGCCTTCAGGTAGCGGTAATAAAATTCCAGCCCCTGATAAAAAGATTCAGCTCGGACTCGCTCGTCTTTGCCATGGGCTCGTATGTCGTCCACATCGATGCCCAGCCCCGTGATGCCGTAGGTGGGGATGCCGGCGGTATCCAGGTAGATCGCATCTGATGCTCCGGTGTCCATGCCGGGAATGATGGGCACATTCCATATCGCCTTCACCACTTGCTCCAGCGGCTGCATAATCTCGGGACTGAGCGTCACCGCCTTCAGCCCCTCCGTGTCGGGAGCCTGATCGACGATTCGACCGTCGTTGTACACGTAACGAACCGTAATCTTCGGATCGGCGAGGATGCGGATCAGCTCCTGCCGCACCTGCTCGCGCGAGTGCCAGGGAAGAATCCGACAGTTGATGTTGGCGGTCGCTCGCTGCGGCAGGGCGTTGTTAGCGTGACCGGCGTCGAGCCGGGTGGGAATGCAGGTCGTGCGCAACAGGGCGTTGTATTCGGGATTGGCCGAGAGGCGCTCCGCCGCAGCCGGGTCAGAAGGCGTCTTCAGGATCGCCTGCATGTCCGTGGCGATCTGTCCTGTTTCGATTTTCGACATGGCCCCGAAGTACGCGCGGGTTACGTCGCTGAGCTCGACCGGAAACTGATACTGCTGCAGCCGGGCGATTCCGTCTGTTAGATGATAGATTGCATTGTCCGGCACCGGCAGCGAGCTGTGTCCGCCATGATTGGTGACCTCGAGTTGGTAATCGCCGTAGAGCTTCTCGGTCGGTTCCACCGAAACTGAAACCACCTTGCCCTTTTCCATGTTGACGCCGCCGTTGTCAGCGTCGAGGGCAAACTCGGCGTCGATCAGTTCGCGGTGATTTTGCAGCAGCCAGTCGACACCGTTGGATTTTCCACCCTCTTCATCGGCGGTCAGCGCCAAGATGATGTCGCGGTCCGGCTTGTAGCCCTCCTGGTGAAGCCGGATCAGATTGGCGACATAGATGGCATCGTCGGACTTCATGTCTTGAGTGCCGCGACCGTAGTAATAGCCGTCCTTCTCGACAAACTGGAATGGATCGGTCGTCCAGTCCTCGCGACGAGCCTCGACAACGTCGAGATGGCCGTTTAACAGCATCGGCCTCTTCGCGCCGGTGCCGTGAAATCGCACTACGAGGTTCTTCTTGCGATCTTTGGGGCCGAGGATCTGGATGTCACTGTCGGGAAAACCTGCATCACGAAAGCGTTGAGCCATAGCTTCGGCGGCGGTAGTCACGTTCCCAACAGAATCCGTGGTGTTGATCTCCACCAGTTGCTCGAAGATGTCATGGGCGAGCTTCTGGCCGGCGTCACCGGCCTGGGGCCAGACGGGAAAGACGAGCGCTAGGACTGCGGCGGCGCAAACAAGCGGCTTTCCGAACTTCAACGTCGACTCCCAAAGGCAAAATTTTAGAGGTGGAGCAGCGTAGCAGATGGTTGGCGCCTGAGTCATCTGCCGGGGAACAGGGCTCGCATTTTGCCGTTGTTTACGCCTTAAGTGACATTTTCTTGTGCTACTCTCAAGTGATACTCTGATCGCAAGCTCTGACCTCCGGCGGTATTCCTAGGAAACAATCCACGAATCTGCTGGATTAAGGCGTTTGGTCGAGTGTGCTCTTGCGCCCCTTGTGTCATAAACTGTAAACACCGCCCTAACTAGAAAGAACTAGCACGGAATGTCATCCAACGGCTTTCATAGCAGTTCCTCGCGTTTCAGCAACATGCGCTCGCTGTTCAGCGTGTTCTCCAGCGATCTGGCGATCGATCTGGGAACCGCCAACACACTGGTCTACGCTCGCAGCAAAGGCATTGTGGTCAACGAGCCATCCATCGTGGCCATCAACAAGAATACCGGTGAAGTAGAAGCCGTCGGCAAGGAAGCCAAAGAGATGCTGGGCCGCACGCCTGGCAACATCGTGGCCATCAAGCCGATGAAAGACGGCGTCATCGCGGACTTCAAAGTCACCGAAAAGATGCTGAACTACTTCATCCAGAAGGCGCACAACCGCAAGATGCTGGTGCATCCCCGCATCGTCATCGGCGTTCCTTCCGAGATCACGCAGGTGGAGAAGCGCGCGGTCATGGATTCGGCCTATCGCGCCAAGGCCAGCGAAGTTCACCTGGTGGAGCAGGCCATGGTGGCCGCCATCGGCGCGGGTCTGCCTATCACCGAGCCAAGCGGCAACATGGTGGTCGACATCGGCGGCGGCACCACCGATATCGCGGTCATCTCGCTGAGCGGCATTGTGTATTCGCGCTCGGTGCGCATGGCGGGTAATCAGATGGACGAAGCCATCATGAATTACCTCAAGCGCAAGTACAACCTGCTGATCGGCGAGCGCACGGCGGAGCAGATCAAGATCGAAATTGGCTCCGCGTACCCGCTGGAGAAGCCGCTTACGATGGAGATCAAGGGCCGCAACCTGATCGAAGGCGTGCCCAAGACGATTACTATCGATGACAGCGAGATTCGCGAATCGCTAAGCGAATGCGTTTCGACCATCATGAACGCGATTCGCGTCGCGCTGGAACGCACGCCCCCGGAGTTGTCGGCCGACATCAGCGATCGCGGCATCGTGCTGACCGGCGGTGGAGCTCTGCTGAAAAATCTGGACAAGCGTATTCGCGAAGAAACCGGATTGCCGGTTTCGATCGCCGACGATCCGCTGTGCAGCGTGGTGCTGGGCACGGGAAAGATGCTGAGCGACTTCAAGCTGCTGCGGAAGATTTCGATCGATTAGTGGCGTGACGGACAAGCGCGGCAATGGAGGGGCGCGCGACCTTAGCTGCGCCTGGCATTCTAAGATCATTACCATCACGAGCGAAGCGAGTGGACCTGCTGTTTGAACCGGGAAGAAAAGCAAATCCCTCGCTTCACTCGTGATGAAAATTCATAAAATGCGTGCCAAGGTAGGAACGTGGTGACGCATTTGACGATGGCAAGCCCCGGCGCGGTAGACCGGCAACAGTATGGACACATTCCTAGGCCGCTTTAAGAACTTGATTTTTTTGGCGGCCATCCTGTTCGCCCAGGTAGTTGGTCTGGCGGTGCAGGTGCGCCGTCCTTCCGACGAGGGCGAGACCCGGCTTATTCGCGTATGGGCCATCTCCGCGGTCACTCCCATTGAAACAGCGGTAGTCCACAGCCAGGAGTGGATCCAGAACATCTTCAAGAATTACGCTTACCTGCGCGGTGTCCGCCGGGAAAATCGCGAGTTGCGCGCCGAAATTCAGCAGATGAAAATCCAGCAGACGCGTATGGAAGAGGACGCGCGCATGGCCCGCCGCGTGCAAGCTCTGCTCGGATTCAAAGAGCAGTATGTCGACTCCACGATTGCAGCGCAAGTCATCGGCACCAGCGGCAGCGAGCAGTCGCGCGTGCTCTACATCGATAAGGGCGCCAAGGATGGCATCAAAACCGACATGGCGGTGATCACCCCAACCGGCATTGTTGGCAAAATCGTGCAGGTTGCCGACAACTGGTCGCAGGTGCTTCCGATCAACGATCAATTCAGCGGCGTCGGTGCGGCGTTGAAAGACTCGCGGCTGCAGGGCATTTTGAAAGGCACCACCAGCGGCGCCACCACGTTGCAATACGTCATGAGTGACGAGAGGGTAGTGCCCGGCGAGGAAGTCATTACCAGCGGCGGAGATCGCATTTTCCCCAAAGGACTGCCTGTCGGCAAAGTCGTCTCTGTCGAGCCCGGCAAAGACTTGTTCCTCAATATCCGCGTCGTTCCGTCAGCCCGCCTCGATCAAGTCGAAGAGGTGCTGGTGGTCACCAAGATTACAGAGAAGATGCCGGACACGAAGGATCTGGGTCCGCTGCGGGCCTCGGATATCCTGGCCGAGCGCCTGCCGACGGTCCCAACCAAAGCCGAAGTTGACGCGGCCGGAAATGCCAAACCCGACGGTTCGACCGCTGCTTCCGGAACACCTTCCGCTGCAGGCGCGGGTGGCGTTCATCCGGGCACTACGTCCAACAAGCCTGCGGTTGGAACCGGAGTGGCGAACAAGCCAGCAACCGGCGCAGGCGCTGCGAACAAACCGGCTGGGACGACGCCACAACGAACGCCTGCGGCCGCTGCTGCCGGCGCCGCTAAGCCAAAGCCACCGCGTCCCGCAGGTACGAACGCGCCCGCCGGGGGAACGACGCCCACAAACGGAGTTCGCATCGTGAACAACGATGACGCCGCCGCCCCGACGCCGAAGCAAACGCCGCCAGTGCAATCGGCTCCGGTTCCCGCTCCGCCTGAGCAGCAGCCTGCAACGCCCGCGACAGGAGCGCCGCCACAGCAATGAGTACCCGGGTGATGCCATTTCGCGGCAGCCTTACCTCGCGCGAGCAGGTGTCCGTCTACGAGTTCGGCTGGCCGGCGATCCTGCTTATCCCGCTGGTTGCCATCCTGATCCAGATCTTCATTCCGGTGAAGGTCCGTTTCATGCCGATCATTGACCTGCCTTTCCTGGTCACGATCTTCTTCGCCACCGCGCGGCGCAACCCGATTAGCGGCTGCCTGACCGGCTGTTTCATCGGCCTGCTGTACGACCTGTTTGCCGGCCCCAGCCACCCGCTCGGCATGTACGGCATTGCCCTGACCATCGTCGGCTATCTGGCAAGTTCGCTGGGCGGTAAGATCGATGTGGAGAACTCAGGCTCGCGGTTCTTGATCACGTTCTTCTTCTTCGGAATCCATGAGGGCGTGTACTACTTTGTGGCACACGTGCTTCTGCGTCAGGCTTTGCAGTGGAGTTGGAGCCACACCGCCGTGTCGGCGTTGGCCAATGCGATCTTAGGGGTATTTCTGTTCCTGTTTCTGGACCGGTTCAAACAACGCTAGCTGAGGCCTCCACCGGGTACGGCATACCGTTTGGCGCGATTCCTTACGACCAATTCGCCACTTTTCTCCCCCGCGGTTTGCCCGATTCGGACTACAATGTGAGAAGAATTCCGAGTCGCCACTTTCCATGAAATCGGGTGATCTCCTGCAGGACTTTGCTACCTCTCAACGAGCGTGGCGATCCCGTGGTGTGACCGCTTCCGTTCGCTAACAGTGCGCAGGTAGGACTTCGGAAAGATCAGTTCCTGATGTTAGGTCGCGAGGATAAAGTCTCCCAGATCCGGCTCACGGCAGTGCAGTACATCCTGCTGGGAGTTTTTCTCATTCTCGCTTTCGGCCTGTGGCGGCTGCAGGTCGCCCACAACGACTACTACAGTAATCTCGCCGAACAAAATCGCATCAAGCAGATTCCGATCCTTGCGCCCCGCGGCAAAATTCTCGACCGCGAAGGCCGCATCATCGTCGATAACTATCCATCTTTCTCGGTGCTGTTGCTGCGCGATCAGAAGCGCGACCTGATGGCTGATGCCGACAAGATCGCGGCCGGATTACATATGCCGCCCGACGAGCTGCGCGCGCGTCTGAAACGCATGGCCGCTGTTCCCGGTTACCAGCCGATGTTTCTGAAGGACGACATCACGCCCGACGAGTTGGCATTCATCGAGTCGCATCGGGCGGAGTTTCCTGAGCTGGAGACCATCACCGTCCATCGCCGGCTGTATCCAAAGAACGGATTCATGGCCCATGTCATCGGTTATGTCGGCCAGGTGAGCGAGGACATGCTCAACCAGCCGCAGTGGGAGCTTTACAACTCCGGCGACATTGTCGGCATGTCGGGCGTCGAGCAGTACTACAACGACATCCTGATGGGTAAGAACGGCTCTCGCCAGGTGCTGGTTAACAGTCGTGGGAAGGAAGTCGGCACGCTCAGCGATGTGCCGGCGATTCCGGGTAAGCCGCTCAAGCTAACCATCGATCTCGACCTGCAGATTGCGGCCGAGGAAGCTTTGGAAGGGAAGCCCGGCGCGATCGTCGCGATGAATCCTCAGACTGGCGAAATTCTAGCGATGGTCAGCCGGCCCGCTTTCGATCCTAACGAGTTCGCGGTCCACATCACGCGCGACGAGTGGAATAGTCTGATCACCGATCCTGGAAAGCCGTTGCTCAATAAGGCGATCCAGGCGCAGCTCGCTCCCGGCTCGGTCTTCAAGATCATCATGTCAACCGCCGGCTTGCAGGAAGGAATCGCGCAAAATCTGGTCGTGAACTGCGGCGGTGGCAAGACCTTCTACGGACGCTTCTTCAAGTGCTGGATCGCGGGGCATGGCTCGCACGGAACCGTCAACATCAGCAAAGCGATCTACCAGTCCTGCGATTCGTACTTTTACACCCTCGCCGAGAAATTGGGCATCGACCGCATCGCGAAGTACGCGACCATGCTGGGTTTGGGGCAAAAGACTGGGGTGGATCTGCCGCAAGAAGTCTCAGGCGTGATGCCGTCGGAGCAGTGGAAGATCAAGAATTTCAAGCAGAAGTGGTATGCGGGCGAAACCATATCTGTCGGTATCGGACAGGGCGCCGTGGCAACCACGCCGATTCAGCTTGCGCGAGCCATCGGAGCCATTACTAGCGACGGCGTGCTGGTAAGGCCGCACATCGCCTTCCCCGATCAGTTCCCCCCGAACTTCAAGCAGGTGGCGTTGTACAACGATAAAAGCCACATTCAGATCGATGAAGTGAATTGGACTACGATTACCGACGCGATGGCCAATGTTGTCTCGCCAATCGGCACCGCGAACAGCGCACATCTTCCCGGCATCGATTTTGCCGGCAAGACTGGCAGCGCGCAGACGGTTTCTAACCAGCTCAAGGCGAAGATGAGCGCGAAAGAGAAGAGCGCTTACAAGGACAACGGATGGTTCGTGGGGGTGACACCGCGGCGCAATCCGCAGATTGTCGTTGCCTGCTTGTTCGAAGGTGGTGAGCACGGAGCGCTGGCCGCCCGCGTTGCCGCAAAGGTGGTTGCCGCCTACGTTGAAAAGCAGCGCCGCATCGAGACTAACGTCGCCAAAGCTAATGGAGCGGCGGGCAGCAAGCAAGCCGAAGTTGCTGCCGTATGGCATTCGGGGGATGCGCAAAATCCTGACAGACTGCAGGCGGGCCACTTCAATGTTCCGACGAACGGAACGGTAAAGCCGGTTACCGCCGCGCCCGGCGTGGAAGCCGGAGCAAAGCCATTACGCTCTTCCGATCTGCAAGCTACCGAATCTCACACCGAGATGGCGCAGCCTGACGCAGCCTCCACGGTGCCGGAGCCTCCCAAGCCTCCTGGTGTAGAAGCACAGCCGGCGGAAGCGCCGGACAAAAAGAAAGTTCCTGTTAGCGCCAATCCCAACGCTGCTCCCCCAGCCGTTGCTTTGTCTGGGAGACAACCTTGAGCCGGTACGTTTCCTTCCGCGATTTTGATTGGGTGCTGCTGATACTGGTGCTGATGATCTGCTCCCTGGGCGTGGTCGAGATTTACAGCGCGACGCTCGGCACTAAGTTTATCGGCGTCCACTTGAAGCAGGTTTACTGGATCCTCGGCGGCATCTCCCTGATGTTCATCGTCAGCCTGTTCAACTATCAGGCGCTGCTGGAGCGCGTGCCGCTGCTCTACGTCGTCTCGATCGGATCGCTCTTGGCAGTGATGCTGCTGGGCAAGACCTACCTGGGCGCGCGCCGCTGGGTGCAGATCGGCTCATTTCACTTCCAGCCATCGGAATGGGTGAAGCTGGTTTTGATTCTGGCGATGGCGAAGTATTTCGCCGATACCAAGACAGACTGTACAACACAGGACATCCTGAAGGCTGGTGCCCTGGTGGGTGTCCCAATGCTGATGGTCTTGAAGCAGCCCGATCTGGGTACGGCGCTCACCTATATCCCGATCGCCGTGATGGGCCTGTTCTTGGGCGGGATGAAGGCTAAGCACGCTATCGTAATTCTGGTGATAGGAGCGCTGCTGGCTCCGCTGGCCTGGCACGTTTTAAAACCGTACCAGCGCGATCGCCTTACCAGCTTCATGCAACCCGAAGCCGATTCCCAGGGCCGCGGATATCAGGTGCTGCAATCGCTGGTAGCAGTTGGCTCCGGCGGGATTTTCGGTAAAGGTACGGCGCATGGCAGCCAGACCCAGGGCCAGTTCCTGCCGGTGCCGCATACTGACTTTATCTTTGCCGCGTTTGCCGAGGAACACGGCTTCGTAGGCGCAATGGGCTTACTCCTGCTATACTTTGTGGTACTGATGCGTCTGATTCAGAACGCTCAGACGGCCCCCGACCGGGCAGGAAGCTTCGTGGTCATGGGCGTGGTTGCGGTGCTCGCATTCCACGTGCTCGTGAACGTAGGAATGGTTGTAGGATTCATGCCGGTCACGGGTATCCCTCTGCCATTAATGAGTTATGGGGGATCTTCGGTACTGTTCATGTTCCTGGCGCTGGGTATCGTGATGAATATCCGTATGCGCCGGTTTGTGAACTAATAGTCTAGAGACATTCGTAGTAGGCGCGCCATCGGGCGCACACAGAAAACAGCCGGTCTCACCCGCCGGCAAATAGGAAAGGGTGAAAACAAGATTACGACAGCCCTCACGTACGAGGGCATAGCCGACCGCAGGAGAATAGGCCGGACAGGATTGCAAAAGTACATTGTTCGGGCGGGGAACGGCCCCTCAACTTAAGTTTGAGAGAGACGCCACAAACCTTGAACAGTGTCCTTGATACGGTGCCTAAGATTCCACAAATTGTTGTTGTTCGAATCAGGTCGGGTTCACATCCGGACGAGAGTCCCGGTGTGTCCAGACCCTAGTCACCCGTCGAGTATTTCTGTCCCTCCGTCGCTTGCGTCCGGTTGATACCGGAGCGTCCATGAACAAAGAACTTTACGTGTCCTCTACGCCACACGAAACCAAGGTGGCGTTGATGGAGGACGATCAGCTCGCCGAAGTTTTCTTCGAGCGCGAGAATGAATACACCCTCGCAGGTTCCATCTACAAGGGCCGCGTAACCCGCGTGCTCCCCGGCATGCAATCCGCTTTCGTGGATATCGGACTGGAACGCGACGCCTTCCTCTATGTCTCCGACTTCCTGGAGATCACCGGCGACGAGGATGAGGACGAAGAGTTTGGCGAGATTCCTGCTCCGCGTGGCCACATCGATATGGGCAAGCCGCAAGGGCAGCAGGAAACACGACAGATGGAACCGCAGGCGGCTGTCAGCAGTCCTGAAACCGAAGAAGAATCCGATTTTGAAGTCGACTTCAATGTGGCGGACTCCGAGGAGCAGTCAGCGGGAGAAGAAGGCGAGTCAGCCCAGGGTGACGAGTCCGGAGAAGGCGCCCGTCGCTGGCGTGGACGCCGTCGCCGTCGGGGCGGACGTCGCGGAGGTCGCAACGATCGTCCTCAGAATGAAACAACCGCCGCTCCGGAGACTGTGGAAGCAGCACCAGAGCCGCCCGCGCCGCGTGTCGAAATACCGCGTGTTGAGTCCAAACGAGATTTCAGAAATGAATCCAGGAATGAAGCGCGGCCGCGCCAGGACTTCGGTCCGCCTGCCGGATACACGCCAATTATTCTGCCTGGCGAGTCAATCTCCAAGTATCGCAATCAGGTGCCGGCTCCCGAGCCGCAGGCGACGAGCGCGGTTGAAGTTGACCATGACGACGTAGCCAGCATGCCGGTGGAAGATTTCACCGCCTCCGAGACCGAGAGCAGTGCCGATATTGCCGAGGAGATTCAGGAAGAAGCCGCTCACCTCGATCAGGGATTCGATGCGGTTGAGGAACAGCTAGAAGCTCCGGTTGCTGTCGAAACCGAGCAGGTGGAAGCCGCTCCGGTCGTGGAAGAAGCGCAACCTCCTCGCGGCCGTCGCCGGTGGGGCTGGCGCAACAAGAAAGCCAATGCCGAAGCCGCCGCAGTCGAGACTCGGGAAACTGTGCAGCACGAGACTGCAGCCGGCCCGGTTGAGTCTAACGAAGCCGAGGTCGAGAACCACTGGCCGACCGTGGAAGCTGTCGAAGTCCACGAGCCCGAGGCGCAGCACGAGCCACATAGTGATGTTGCTGCCCACCAGTCCGAAGCTCATATTGAGCCCGAGCACGAGGTGGACACGCCCGCAGGGAACTTCGAACTGCGCACCACAGAGCAAGCTGCTCCTTCGGTCGCGCCTGAAGGCCGCACGCTGGAGCACGAGGTTCTCGAGGACGAGGAGATGGACTACCATCCTGTTCCCGACGACCTGAACGCCATCCGCGAAGCTGCGGGGGATGAAGAACTGGTGCTCGAAGAGGAAACGCTCGATGCCGGCAACGGCTTCAACGAGCGCTGGGTTCCCAAGATCGAGGATGTCGACGAAGACGAGATCGTGGCCGCGGAAGAGCGTGGCGAGCAGATCTACGCCGATGCCGATTCGGAAGAGGATGAGGAAGAAGAGACCGGCGACGAAGAAGAGACCAACGGCCGCGCCGAACTTCGCGCCTCGACTCCCACAGCGGGGTATCAGCAGCGCAATGCCGATCGGCCGGGGTATCAGCGCCGTGGCGGCCGCTTCGATCGGGATCGCGGACGCCGTGGCGGAGGCGGGGGCGGATCGCGCCGCAACATGCGCAGCCGTCCCAACAACAGCCGCAATCAGCCGCTCATCAGCGATCTGCTGAAGGAAGGTCAGGAAGTCCTGATCCAGATTGCCAAGGAGCCCATCGGCAAGAAGGGTGCGCGCATCACCAGCCACATCGCGTTGCCGGGCCGCTTCCTGGTCTACATGCCGACGGTGAATCATGTCGGCGTCTCGCGCAAGATTAATTCCGACGAAGAGCGCATGCGCCTGAAGCGTATCGTCACCAGCGAACGCGAGAACGGCCTGGGTGGATTTATCGTCCGCACCGCCGCCGCCAACATCAAGGAAGATGAGCTGCGTGCCGACATCCGTTTCCTGAAACATCTTTGGGCCGAGATCAAGACCCGCGCCGAGAATAGCAAGTCACCGGCGCTGATCTATCACGACCTCAACCTGGTGGAGCGCGTGCTGCGCGACCAGGTGAATGCCGACTTCTCGCAGATTTGGGTGGACACGGAAGACGAGTACGAGCGCGTGGTGCGCTTCGCCAGCCGCTTCCAGCCGTCGCTGGTGCGCCGCATCAAGCTGTACACCAAGGACGCGCCGCTCTTCGAAGAGTTCAACATTCAGGACGAAATCAACCGCTCACTCAAGTCGAAGGTATGGCTGAAGAGCGGTGGGCACATCGTCATCAATCAAACCGAAGCGCTGGTCGCTATCGACGTCAACACCGGCAAGTATGTCGGTAAGACGCAGCGACTGGAAGACACCATCGTGAAGACGAACGTCGACGCCATCAAGGAGATCGTGCGGCAGATCCGGCTGCGCGACCTGGGCGGCATCATCGTCATCGACTTCATCGACATGGACGAGCGCAAGAATCGCCAGAAAGTCATGATGGCGCTGGAAGAGGCGCTGCGCAGCGATCGCGCGCCGTCAAAGGTTCTCCAGTTCAACGATTTCGGACTGGTGGCGATCACCCGCAAGCGCGTCAAGCAGTCGCTGGAGCGCACGTTGGGCGAGTCGTGTCCGTACTGTACGGGCGCGGGCTTTGTGAAGTCGGTGCCGACGGTCTGCAACGAACTCTACATCGAGATGCGCAAGATGGTCCGCGGCCACGACGGCAAAGACATCATGGTACGCGTGAACCCCGAAGTAGCCAAGGCGCTGAAGGCCAACAACGGCAAGCTGCTTACCGAACTGGAAGACCTGACGGGTAAGACGGTTCTGGTGAAGAGCGACGCCGCGTTGCACCAGGAGATGTTTGATATCCACTAGTTACTGGATCACGGTCACTAAGGTTTCAGTTCAGAACCGAATCATCGGGATGTCCCACCCAAGCCGGTTTTACTTGGGTGGGATTTTTCTTGATGAACGACCACAGACCTGGGGAGAGAGATGAATACTCTCGGCGGCTCTCTTGGAGATCATGACGTTTCCAACAAAAAACGATCGTGATTGATGGCGCACAGAAGCACGATCCACTACTCACGATCCAATCCTAATTACTAAGCGTACCAATCCGCACGAGTCAGCGGCAGTCCTGCGCTTCCGTGGTCTGGTTTACTGAACAGCACCTGGTAAATGCTCACCCGTCCCTTGGCGAAGGCGTGAGCGCATCCTGCCATGTACAAGCGCCAGATACGGTATACGGTTTCGTCTGTGATGCGCTTGGCGTCGTCGTGGCGCGATTCAAGCTGGCGTACCCAATGGCGCAGCGTTTTGGCATAGTGTTCGCGAAGGCTCTCGACGTCGCGAACTTCGAACCCGCATGCTTCTGCAATGCTCAGCGTGGTTCCAATCGGCACCAGGCCGCTGTCGGGAAAGACATACTTGTCGATGAACGACGGACCTTTACGCTGGAAGATCGCTGATGCCGCGATGCCGTGGTTGAGGAAGACACCGCCGCAACGCAGCAGTTTCCAGACGTGCTGGAAATATTGCGTGAGATGTGATTCGCCGACATGTTCGAACATACCGACGCTGACGATCTTGTCGAAGGGAGAAGCCGGCTCGAGCGCCCGGTAATCGCAGAGCCGCACTGCGCAGCGTTCACTCAATCCGGCTTTTTCGATTTCTTCCTGAGCGAATTCTGCCTGCCCGTGGCTCAATGTCACACCCAGCGCCTGTACCCTAAAATGTTTTGCGGCATGCATTACAAGTCCGCCCCATCCACAGCCCACGTCGAGCAGACGCTCGCCCGGCCGCAATCGCAATTTGCGGCAGAGGTAATCCAGTTTGCGAAGCTGGGCGGTATCTAGGTCCTCCGCGCCCTCCTCGAAATACGCGCAGGAGTACATCATTCTGCGATCCAGCCAGAGACGATAGAAGTCGTTAGACAGATCGTAGTGGTAGCCGATAGCTTCGCGGTCACGTTGCTGAGAGTGCGTTCTGCCGTGCAACTGCGGCTTCGATTGAGAGCCCCTGTGTGGATGCCCGTTATGCGGGAGCAGCAAGAGCAGGCCAGCCAGGCGCAGCTTTTCGGTGAGTTCGAGTTCGTGCTCGACCAGGTAATCGCCGAAAGCGAAGGCCGCCTCGATGTCTCCTTCAATGTCGAAGTCGTTGAAGATATACGCCTCGCCCAGCGTGACCTCGTTGGCACCGATGAGCATACGACGCAAGGCGCCGGCGTGATTCAGGACCATCGTGAAGCGAGGATCCTGGCGGTTCCCCCAGATATCGCCATTCCACAAACGCACCGAGAAATCGCGGCGAGGATAATCGGACGTAAGGGTGTCCAGCAGTTGCAGTGTAAGCTCAGCGGAGTGATCGCGAATAAGACTTGCGACAGTGGACATAAGGCTACCTCCAAAGACTGAGCCCCATGACCTGGCGATGCAGCGCGAGCAGAACGCGCGATAATACCAACTCTAAAACGAGTAGGCTGATTAGGGGAAGGAGAGAAGATCCGGATGTGCATGGCGCTCATGACGTCATCCGGTGCGATGCCGGCTGCCAGGACATTGGTGGGCTCCGGCAGAAAAACACCGCTGCAGGCATCGACTGAAGGATGCAGCGGGTTTACATGTGGCGGCGGGCCGGCTTGGCCAGGCCTTCGCGCTCAACCTCGCGCTCGATGTTGTTCCACACGCGGGGATTGGGGTCCTCCATGGGCACCAGAAGCTTGGCGGCTTCGGCAATGTACCGCAGATCGGCGACCAGGTCTGAGCAGACATGGCAGGTTTCCAGATGCTTCTGCTCTTCCTCGGTGCCACCGCCATCGATAATATTTGGTAGAGCCTTTTGAAACTCCGCGCACGTCATAACTGTTTTCTCCCGGGAATTGGCGGCGGCTCTGTTTCCATCCTGCCCGCTCTACGAACTCCCCGCATTTCTCTCGAAATGCTGCTCCCTTCCCGCTAACGTCTGTTGGCGGCCTTTTCGGCTTTGCTCTGTTTTAAAAGGTCACGCAGCTTCATGCGGGCCTTGTGCAACTGAGACTTGCTGTTGCCGATCGAGCAGCCCATCATCTCTGCAATCTCGTTATGCTCGTAACCCTCGACGTCGTGCAACACAAAAATAATGCGATAGCCGGGTGGCAGACTTTCCACGGCCCGCTCCAGGTTGACACGGTCGATCGAGCCGGCGAGCACGTTGTCTCGCGTCCCAATGTCCTTCTTCGGACCGTCTTCCTGCTGGGGCTCCATCGTCTCCTCCAGCGAAACCTCGGGCAGTCCCTTTTTCCGCAGGTGCATAAGTACTACGTTCACCGCCAGGCGATGCAGCCAGGTCGAGAAGGCAGACTCGCCGCGGAAGGTTGCGATCTTGCGGTAAAGCTGAAGGAAAGCTTCCTGAGTAAGGTCTTCCGCTTCCGCCGTATTGCCGGTCATACGTAAACAGAGCGAATAAACCCGTCGTTTATGAAGACCGTAAAGGGCTTCAAACGACTCGGCATCACCTTTTTGTGCCCGCTCGATGGCCTCTTGCTCGGACATGCCGTTCGCCAGAATTTTTTTAGCGATTGTCAATTTTATGCACCAGTATTGCTGGCCGTTTTGATGCGGTTCAGAGTACCTCCTGTTGCCTCGCCGTCTTTACCTTCCTCAAGCGTCAAGGCGGCGGCAGCCCTCCGGCCATTATTTTCTAGACCTTGTAAGATGCCATTCCTTCAAAAAAGGCGCTCTACTTTTCTTAAGAGTCAAAGGCTTTCGGACAGTTACGCGCCAAAGATTAGCGTCTGAGCGGTACAGAGAGTGGCGGGAACAAGTCTCACAGACGGGGACTGCATCGGTGAAATTAACATCAGAAAAGCTTGACAAGCTTCGATGCTCGGGCTAAAATACCCGACAATTGAGGTATTTCTCAGGGTTTGAGCCATTCCTATATGAGCGCCGGCCAGCCAGCTAACGCAACCTACACCCATCCCCAGAGCGACGCCATGGACAATCAGTGTCGGCATCCCCGAGTCCAGGTAGTCTCGCGAGACGAAGACGCGGAATACGTCGAGTGCCTGGAGTGCCGCGAGATCTTCGAATCCAGCGAGTTCCGTGACATGGACATCGAATCCAAGATCCCAGCCGAAGAAGAATAACTCCCAACGTCGAAGGAGCCGATTACGCCGTATTAACGCATTGGTGCGCTTAGGCGCGTGAGTGTGTTTGGGCCGCGTGAGCGATCCCGGTCAGTGGACAGGCTCATGCAGTCGCCACGGTTTGAAGGGGCGCACCGTCAGGTGCGTCGCGCGCTTTACTCCGGACTCTTCGAGGCGGCCCCAGGCCGATGGGCCCACAACTATCATCGCAGCCTCAACCCTGCATCGGCGGAAAGCTCCGCTTCCGCGAACTCCCCCGCCAGGAATCGCGGATACGCCGCCGCGGCAATCATCGCCGCGTTGTCGGTCGCCAACTTACGGGACGGAAAATACACCGGCACGCCGTTGTCCTTTGCTTGTTTTGAGAACGTCGCTCGCAACTCCGAATTGGCGGCGACGCCTCCGCTCACTAGAAGCGTGCAGGCACCATATTCCTGCGCCGCCAACAGGGTCTTGCCGACGAGGTCGTTCACTACGGCGCGTTGGAACGACGCTGCCAGGTCGAGTGTCTGCTTGTCGCATGCTGCCAACACTTGCTCCCGTGTAGGCACCTTGATCTCGCTTAGCAGCCGGCGGCGCTGCTCGATGGACTCGCGCAGCTCATGGGTCTCCACGTAGCGCAGCACCGCAGTCTTGATGCCGCTGTAGGAAAAATCCACGCGCCTCTCATCATTATGGCGGTTCTGCGGATTGCGGTCGCGATGCTTCATCTGCGCAAAGGGAAATTTCACGGCCTGCGGATTTCCGTGGGCAGCGAGAAAATCGATCATCGGTCCGCCCGGATATCCCAGTTCCAACAGCTTCGCAACCTTGTCGAAAGCCTCGCCGGCGGCGTCATCGCGGGTGTGTCCAACATTGTGGTATGTCCACGCGTCATTCTTACGCTCGGCGAGATAAAGGTGCGTGTGTCCGCCGCTCACCACCAGCGCGAGCACCGGGAACTCCAGCTCGCGATTGCTGTTCTGGCGCTCCTCCAGCAGAACCGCGTGAATGTGACCTTCGAGATGATTGACACCGATCAGTGGCTTATCTAGAGCGTAGGCGAGCGCCTTGGCATAGCTCACTCCGACCAGCAGGGCGCCCGCCAGTCCCGGACCCTTGGTCACGGCCAGGGAGTCGATGGTCTCGTAGCTGCGGCCGGCGTCCTCGAGAGCTTTGCGGACCACCGGCACGATGGCGCGCAGATGTTCGCGCGAAGCCAGTTCCGGTACGACGCCGCCATAAGGCTGGTGGGTCGCAATCTGCGAATAGACCACGTTCGACACCAACTCCTCGCCCGAGCGCACCACGGCCGCGGCCGTCTCGTCGCACGAGCTTTCGATGCCGAGGATGTAAACGTCACTCACACCTCCATTGTACGAGGCGAATGCACGGGCGCAGGGGTTATCATCAAATCTCGGATGAAAGAGCACGCCACCAACATCGTGCGCGAGCTGCGCCAGCGCGGCTTTCAGGCATACTTCGCCGGAGGCTGCGTTCGCGACACGCTGCTGGGCGTGGCGCCCGCCGACTACGACGTTGCCACCGATGCGACCCCGCAACAGGTGATGCGCATTCTTCCGCAAACGTATGCCGTCGGCGCGCAATTCGGCGTGGTGCTGGTTCCGGCGCCCGCGGATGAGCCAGCTCCCACCGAGCCCTCCGAGCACCCGAACTATGTGGAGGTCGCGACCTTTCGCAATGACGGCGCCTACTCGGACGGCCGCCATCCCGACCAGGTCCGTTACTCAAAGGATCCGCAGGAAGACGTTAAGCGGCGCGACTTCACCATCAACGGTCTGCTGATGGATCCGCTGGATGGCGACAGCGTGCTCGACTTTGTCGGCGGCCGCGACGATCTGAAAGCGGGCATCGTCCGCGCGATTGGCGATGCGGAGTGCCGTTTCCAGGAGGACAAGCTGCGCATGTTGCGCGCGGTGCGCTTCGCCGCCCGCTTCCGGTATGCAATCGAGCCGCAGACGTTTGCCGCGATCCAGAAGTTAGCGCCGCTGATCCATCAGGTCAGCCGCGAGCGCGTTCGCGACGAGTTGACCAAGATGCTCACCGAGGGCCACGCCCGCACCGCGTTTGAGTTGCTCGACCAGACAGGGCTGTTGAAGCAAGTGCTGCCGGAGATCGATCGCATGAAGGGAGTGGAACAGCCGCCGCAGTTTCATCCCGAAGGCGACGTGTGGATTCACACGCTCCTGCTGCTGGAAAAGCTGCAGCCACGCTGTTCGCGTACGTTGGCCTGGGGAACGCTGCTGCACGATGTCGGCAAGCCGCCCACGTTCCGGGTCGCGCCCGACCGCATTCGCTTCGACGGACACGTCGAAGTCGGCGTGAAGATGGCGGAGGAGATTTGTCAGCGGCTGCACTTTTCGAACGATGAGATCAAGCAGATCACGGCGCTGGTGGCGAATCACATGCGCTTCGGTGACGTAACCAAGATGAAGCAGTCGACCCTGAAGACGCTTCATGCGGCTGCCTAAGTTCGAAGAGCACATGGAACTGCATCGGCTCGATTGCCTCAGCAGTCATCGTAAGCTTGAGATGTATGAGTTCGTTCGTGACCAACTGGAACACACGCCGCGCGGAAGAGATTCGGCCTCCGGCACTGTTGAATGGCAATGATCTGATCGCGCTCGGGTACACGCCGGGCGCGCGAGTTTCGGGAAATCCTGTTGGCGGTCGAAGACGCGCAACTGGAAGGTTCGCTGCACAGCAAAGAGGAAGCCCTGTCGTTTGTACTGAGCCAGTTTCCGTTGAGCAGTTGATCGCCAGCGGCTTATAGCGCGCTGTTCTACAATCGGAGTTCACGTTATGCAGCATGCCGGCACAACATTGCGGAAGATCTTTCGCCAGACTGTGGGTCGCGAAGGCGGCAGCGCGCCGATGCTGGCGTGGCCGCTCGCTTGCGGGACCAAGATTGCCGATCGCACGGAAGCGCTTTCCTTCGTGGACGGTATTCTGCAGGTTGCGGTCCCCGACGAGACTTGGCGTCGCCAGCTAGAAAGTTTTCGATTGCAATATCTGGCTGCGCTGAATGGCATCAGCTCGCAAAAAGTGGACAAGATCGAGTTCGTCCTGAAGAGCAACAAGAGTTAAATCGACGGATCACTATGGTTTCGGATAAAGACGTTTCCTATGTCGCGGAACTGGCGCACCTCGAATTGACCGCGGAGGAGCGCACCCGCATGTTGAAGGACCTCAACTCCATCCTTGGATACATCGATCGCCTGAATGAGCTCGATACCAGCGATGTTGAGCCGATGGCGCAAGTCGCCAGCCGCTACGGCGAGCGGAAAGACGAGCTCGGCGGCTTCGGCTATGCCATGCGCGAGGACGACCTGCGTCCCGTGTCTGCCGCGTGACGAAGCTTTGAAGAATGCACCTGCGACCGACGGCAACTTCTTCAAGGTGCCGAAAGTGATCGAGCGATAGGCCATGAACCTTGACGTTCTGACAGTTGCCTCAACCCGCAATGCACGTCTGCGAAAAGCAGACGACGGCGACCGAATTGGTCGACGAGTTCTACGCCAAGATTGAAGCTGAAGACCCTGCGATCGGCGCGTATCTCACTCTGTCGAAAGACCGCGCGTACCGGCAGGCTGCGCACATCGATCAGCTCGCCGACCGCGGCGACGACCTGCCGCCGCTGGCGGGAGTGCCAATTGCGGTGAAAGATGTTTTCACCACGAAGGACATTCGCACCACCGCCGCCTCGAAGATTCTGGACAATTTCATCGCTCCATATGACGCGACCGTCGTGTCTCGCCTGGAAGCCGCCGGCGCGATCATCCTGGGCAAAACGAATTGCGACGAATTCGCCATGGGCTCGTCGAACGAGAACTCAGGCTTTCATCCGGTTCGCAATCCCCGTGACCAAGAACGTGTGCCCGGCGGCTCATCCGGAGGCTCGGCGGCGGTAGTCGCTGCGGGCACGGCGGTCGCGTCCATAGGCTCGGACACTGGCGGTTCCATTCGTCAGCCCGCTGCATTCTGCGGCGTGGTCGGATTGATGCCGACCTACGGCCGCTGCTCACGTTATGGACTGATCGCATTTGCTTCTTCGCTCGACCATCCGGGCCCGTTCGGTAAGACGGTCAAAGATACGGCGCTGATGTTGCAGGCAATGGCCGGTCGCGATCCGCTCGATGCCACTACCGCCGATGTTCCCGTGCCGAATTATTCCGAGCACGTTGGCAAGGAAGTCGCCGGAATGAAGGTTGGAGTTCCGCTGGAGTACTTCGAGGACGGTCTCGATCCAGAAGTGCGTGCGGCGGTGGAGTTCGGCATTCAGGAACTGGTTAATGCCGGAGCCAAGATCGTAACCCTGTCGTTGCCGCACACCACCTACGCGATCCCAACCTATTACGTGATCGCCACTGCCGAGGCGTCGTCCAACCTTGCGCGTTACGATGGCGTGCGTTATGGATTGCGTTCAGCCGAAGCGAAGACGCTGAGCGAGATGTATCGGCGCACGCGCGACGCCGGCTTCGGCGCCGAAGTCAAACGTCGCATCATGCTGGGCACATACGTTCTGAGCGCGGGATATTACGACGCATATTACCTAAAGGCGCAACGTGTGCGCAGCCTGCTGGCGCGCGATTTCGATGAGGCCTTTGCGAAGGTGGATGTGATAGTCACGCCGACCACGCCGACTCCGGCGTTCAAGTTGGGCGAAAAGACAGACGATCCGCTGGCCATGTATCTGGCCGACATCTTCACGGTCACGGCCGACCTGGTTGGCATCCCCGGGATTTCGATTCCGTGCGGGAAGAGCAAGACAGGGTTGCCGATCGGTATGCAGATCCTGGGAAGGCATTTCGATGAAGGAACCGTGCTGCGCGTGGCACACGTAGCCGAGCATGCCCTGGCGCCCTGGGTGGATTAAAGAGACGGTGGGAATCGCGGTTTATGCCGTTCCGTAATTCGGGGACATGTGGAAGGGCACGGCTTTAGCCGTGCCGTGACTGGCGCCGCAAAGAAAGGGCTTCAGCCCTCGGCCCACGGCTAAACTCGGCAGCAAGGTGGAGTTCCTTTTCCCCGAGCTAAAGCTCGGAGCTTCCACCGGAATCAAATCACTCCCGATACTTAAGAGCTCAGCGCTCTCCTCCCAACGGACGGCTCACAACATCTCGATCTCTTCGTAGTATCGTTCCCCCGCGCAAGCCCGGCACAGAATCTTACCGTCCCGCCGAACCTCGCGCAGGAAGTTAATCCCTTCGCCGCACTCGACGCACACGATGCGCTCGCCTTTATATCCGGGCAGTTCTTCCGGAGGCAGTGTCACGCTCACCCATTGCTCGGTGAACAGGTCCTCATTTGAGAGTTCGCGATAGGCCAGCATCTGCTGCTGGTTCTTGCTCTCGATCTCGGGATGCAGTTGCCGCGCCAGCGCCTTCGAACTTTCCTTGGCGCACACGCGAATCGCCCTTCCAGACTGCAAGATCGACGAACGTCGCCGCAACCTTCCCCCAGTCGCGAAACTTCAGCGCGCGCTTGCCCAGCCGGCATCCGGTCACGACGCCCACCGCGTCGGTAGCGCAGCGGTCGATCTCGACAAACGTGATCAGCCGCTTGCGATCCTTGCCGTATGGATCGTCGATGCCGAGCAGTTCCAGTCCGCGCATCGCCAGCCGCACACCCAACACCTGTCCGGCGCAAAGATGGCCGTGAGCCACCTCGGCATCGCGCAACAGTTCGTCCATGCTCTTCAAGCGTGTACTCCGTTACTTAGTCGTCCGAATCGTTGTCGGTCGCCTGGTCGGCGAAGCGGCCGCTTACGTTCACCGTGAACTTGTCGGTCATCTTCGGCAGAAACGTTACCCGCGCCGGCTGGCGCTCCCACTGCGGCGTCGAGCAATTGCTGTCGGGCGCGTCGCCCATGATGTTCTTGCCCAGTTCCTTGCGAAACAGCGGCTTCTTGTTGCCGATCTCGAACACAATCGCGTTCACCTTTTCGCCACTGGATGGGATGCCGCAGTAGGCAGCATAGTCGCGATACCAGCTTACCTGCGAGTAGAAACGGATCGAAGTCGGGCAGCTTGAGCAGCGTGGCCTTGCCCGAATGGCGGTCCACCAGCATCCAGTCGCCGCGCTGCCAGAGCCATTTCGGCGCCTTGCAGCCGTCGTCCGGCAGCGAGTCGTTGATGCGGTAGGCCCGCCGCACAACGAATTCGCGGTCGGTTACGTCATGAGCGTCGCCGGTGGTAAAGTCTTTCACCTTGCCATCGACGTACAGCGGACGCACGGTGATGTCCATGGTCTTGTCTTCGGACGGTCCAACGAACAGCTTGACCGGCATTGCCTTGCCGAGTGTGACCGTGTGCGTCTTGGAGCAGCCGCGGCGGCATTCGACAAGGCGAGCAAGTGCCGCGAGGAATGGGCAGACGAAGCGCATAAAGATCAGCTGTTCGCAGGCTAAATCCGGCATGGGAGCGCCTGCAAGTGTTCCGTAGCCGGCAGCAGAAACTTTCTCCGTCCATATGTGGGCGATGTTTACAACTGTCATACAATGAGTCTGCGTCTAAGTTGCTGATGATGCCTTCGACTTACAGCTTCATTATTCCGGCTTATAACGAGAGCGAGAGGCTTGCGGTCTCTCTGCCCAAGATCCTCGACTACGTGCGCACAGCGCAGCTGCGCAGCGAGATCATTGTGGTGAACGACGGTTCCTCGGACGACACGGCCGACGTGGTTCGCCGCTTCATGGCCGTGAATCCGGACATTCGGCTGGTGGAGAACCCCGGCAATCGCGGCAAGGGCTACAGCGTGCGCCACGGCATGCTGCATGCGCAAGGCGATGTGATGCTGTTCACCGACGCCGATCTTTCCTCGCCGATCTACGAAGCCGACAAGCTGTTCGCGGCCATCGAGAAGGGCGCCGACGTCGCCATCGGATCGCGCTGGCTGCAGGCCGATCTGCAGACCGAGCGCCAGCCGTGGCATCGTCAGCTGTATGGACGTCTCTTCAACCTCGCGCTTCGCATCACGCTGGGACTGAAGTATCGCGACACGCAATGCGGCTTCAAGGCGTTTACCCGCAGCGCCGCGCATACCATATTCACGCGTCAGCGGGTGGAGCGCTGGGGCTTCGATCCGGAGCTGCTGTTCCTGGCCAACAAATTCAATCTGCGCACGGTCGAGGTTCCGGTCGAGTGGGCACACGATCATCGCTCGAAGATCAGTCCCGTGCGCGACGGACTGAAGATGGGCGCTCGAGATGCTCTCGGTCCGCTGGAACGATATGAGAGGGCTTTATAAAGTGCCTGTCTTGGCTCCGGAGGACCTTGGCAAAATCGGCGCTCTGTGTCCGGTTTCACGAATAAACCTCGTCAACTCATTGGCGGTTGATTCTTTCCCCGAAAATTTGTAGCTTTCTTCCACCCTGCGCATCTTCTCCTAGGTCGGTCTGGCTTTTCACGGATGCGCTGTAACGATAGCGGCCATTGCGCGCTTGCATCTAAAAGGTTCTATGTTGCAATCGGCCACGTAGCAGTGCGGATGTTGGTAAGCGCTCGTCGGAGATCTCCAGCTTCATCGCAGGAAGACTCTCTGCTGCAGCGGTACATGCAGATGCGGGACATGTCGCTGCATCTGTGTTCGCCGCTTTCTGTGGAAGACCACGCGCTGCAGCCGATGCCGGATGCCAGCCCCGCGAAGTGGCATTTGGCGCATACCACGTGGTTCTTCGAGACTTTCGTTCTGTCGCAGTACATGCAGGATTTCCGCCCCTATCATCCTGCCTTCCGCAATCTTTTCAATTCCTACTACAACACGGTTGGCGACCGGCCTCTCAGGACGTTGCGTCATGTGCTGTCGCGGCCCAGCCTGGATGAGGTTCACGCCTATCGGCTTTACGTGGATGAAGCCATGGTCCACCTGCTGACGCTGGAGCTTCCGGCCGAGGCAGTGAAGCTGATCGAGTTGGGCATCAATCACGAGCAGCAGCACCAGGAGCTGATCGTTACCGACGTGAAGAACGGCTTGTGGACGAATCCTCTGCGGCCGGCTTATCGAGTCTGCGCCGCGGCATCGAGGCGCCGCAGGCGGCGACTGAAGTTCAGCCGCTGGCATGGCACAGTTTTCCGGAAGGCGTGTACTCCATCGGCTTTGAGGGCAGCGGGTTTGCGTTCGACAACGAAGGTCCGCGGCACAATGTCTATCTCGAGCCATTTCGCCTGGCGTCGCGGCTGGTAACCAACGGCGAGTATCTGGAGTTCATGCGCGACGGCGGTTACAGCAAGCCGACGCTGTGGCTCTCGGATGGCTGGGACACGGTGCGCACTAACTCGTGGCAGGCGCCTCTTGTACTGGGAGCAGCGCGACGGCGAATGGTGGAACTACACCATGGACGGACTTGAGTCCGCTGCAATCTGAACGAGCCGGTATGCCACGTCAGCTTTTATGAGGCGGACGCGTTTGCGCGTTGGGCCGGCGCGCGGCTTGCCCAGCGAATTCGAGTGGGAGATCGCGGCGCGCTCTTGCCGCATCGAAGGCAATTTTGTCGAGTCGGATGCTGCTGCATCCGCAGCCGGCAACGACCGGCAGAGCCGCTCAGCGCAGATGTTCGGCGATGTATGGGAGTGGACCTCGAGCCCGTACGTCGCGTATCCGGGATTCAAGCCGGCCGCAGGCGCAGTCGGCGAGTACAACGGCAAGTTCATGTGCAACCAGATGATCTTGCGCGGCGGCTCGTGTGCGACTCCGCAGTCGCATATTCGGGCCAGCTATCGCAACTTCTTCCCGCCCCATGTGCGCTGGCAGTTCATGGGACTTCGGTTAGGAAATGGCAACTAGCAAGCAACTTCAGTTTCTCGAATATCCGGCTATCGCCCTCGACGTGCGTCGAGGGCTTGACCGCCTCGCCCAAACATCTTCCGGCGAAGCTCTTCTACGACGAGGTCGGCTCGCAGCTGTTCGAGCAGATCACCGAGTTGCCGGAGTACTACCTGACGCGCACCGAGCGCTCGATTCTGGAGCGCTACGCCGCCGACATCCTGCGCGCAGGCTGGTCCGGCGTTGACGCTGGTGGAGTTGGGCGCGGGCACCGCGACCAAGACGTGCATCCTGATCGAGGAACTGTTACAGCGGCAGAGCCGCACGCTGTTCTATCCCATCGACGTTTCTGCCTCCGCGCTGGACGAGGCGGTGCGCAACTGAGCAAGGAGTTTCCGTCGCTGCGCGTGAATCCTATCGTGGCCGACTACACCGGCGGCGTTCCGGCGCTCAACCGCATCAGCGGACGCAAGCTGGTGCTGTACATCGGATCGAGCATCGGCAACTTCGAGCCGCCGCAGGCGATTCGCATGTTGCGCCGCATCCGGCAGACGCTGCGCTCGGGCGATGCGCTGCTGCTGGGCGCCGATTTCGCCAAGAGCTCCAAAATCCTGGTGCCTGCCTACGACGACGCCGCAAGGCGTGACCGCTGCGTTCAACAAGAACATCCTGGCGCGCCTGAATCGCGAACTCGACGCCGACTTCGATGTCGATGCGTTCCGCCACATTGCGCTCTGGAACAAGCGCTGCTCGCGCATGGAGATCTACCTGGAGAGCATGGTCGAGCAGACGGCGTTTATCCCGGCACTCGATCTCGACGTGAAGTTCAAGGCCGGCGAGCGCATTCACACCGAAAACAGCTACAAGTACACCGACGCGATGATCGAATCGATTCTGCGCGAGAGCGGCTTTACGCTGGAGCACACCTGGTGCGATCGCAAGAAGTGGTTCGGCGTGCATCTGGCGCGGGTCTGACGCATACTTGATCTGCGGCCGTGAGCTTGCTCTACACTTTTGCTGTGAAGCTGAAGCTCATCGATCTGTGAGCGATGAACACCTCTGCTCGTCGCGTCGTTCTGCTCCTCTGATTCGATTTGCTTCAACCTGCGTGGCCCTGGGGCAACGAAGGCCACAGCGCCATCAATCGCGTGGCCTGCGAAAAACTGCCTGCCGATGTGCCGGCGTTTTCTGCGGAATGCCTGCGATCAGCTGGCCTACATCGCTCCGGAACCCGATCGCTGGCGTCAGCCTTCCGAGCTGGCGCTCAAGCGCTTTCAGGAGCCCGATCACTTCATCAACCTCGAGGCCATCCAGGGCATGGAGTTGCCGCCCGACCGCTACAGCTTCTATCGCGCTCTTGAATGCCCGGCGCGAGGAGACCCCCGGCCATCCCGATGATCTGCTGCCGGAGCGTGTCGGCCTGCAGCCTTACGCGACGATCGAGGTGTATGAGCGGCTGGTGGTCGCCTTCCGCGAATATCGTCACGCTCTGCAGGAGCACGGCAATCCCGCCTACCCGGAAGCCGACGCGATTTTCTATGCGGGATGGCTGGGCCACTACGTCGGCGACGGCGCCAATCCGCTGCACACTTCAATTCATTACGACGGATGGATGGGTGCCAAACCCGAAGGGATACACGACGTCGAACACGGTGCACTGGAAGATGGAAGGCATTTTCGTCGCAGCGAATTTCAAGCAGCTGCAATTTGCCGACCTGGTTCCGGCGCAACCGCAGCGGCTGACGCATCCCTTCCAGGACTACATGCAGTACCTGTACGACTCGCACAAGCTGGTTGAGACTGCCTATCAACTGGAGAAAGCAAGGAGGCTTCGACGGCGAGGGTACGCGCAGCGTCGCGCGAGTTCATTCGCCAGCGTCTGGCCGCCGGATCTACGATGTTGCGTAACATGTGGTACTCGGCGTGGCTGCAGAGCGGCGGAAGATCTTGACGAGAAGCCTCCGCCCAAGCCGGTTGCTGCACCGGGAACGACGAATCCCTAGGGCACGCTGACTAGTCCAGACTCCACCCCAGTTGACTTCAGCGGAGGCGGTCTTCGGCCGACGAGCGTCTATCGCATCGCGCGAGCTGCTTTCGGAGCGACGTCCAGCCATGGCTGCCGCTGTTCGAACTGCCGCGAACTCGCCTTCCAGCTTCCACTGCAATTGCGCCTTCTCGCTCGACTGCAGCAACTTATCGCAGGCAACCGAGCGCGGCTTCGCTCCCGGCACATCCCTGGCACATTCGCTGACGACCACAAAGCTCTTGCCGTCGCGCCACAGACTAGCGCCCGGCACGAAACGCGTGCTCCACGCTGGTGCGTGCCATCTTCTTCAGTTCCAGATAAGTCAGCTTCTGTTCTTCGGCGCCACGCAGATATTCGTGCGTCATGTCGGAGCGCGCGACGCCTTCGTCGTCGGTCGCCAGCGCAACCGGCACGCCTGCGCGCATGTACTCCCTCAGCGGATGCTGCGGATCGCTCACACTCAGGATGACGGCATTGCTGGTCAGGCAGATCTCTACCATCACGTCGCGCGCGGCCATCTCGCGCAGAAGCTGCTCCGGGATTCGTCTCGTTCATCACGTCCACGCCGTGGCCTATGCGCTCGGCATGCGCGATCTCGACTGAATCGCGGATATGAAAGCGCAGTCCTTCGGGCGGCACCAGTCCCTGCACCAGTTCGCCCGCATGCAGCGAGATGTGGACCTTGGGATAACGTTCGTGCAGGTACGCCGAGCATCTGCATGTGCAGCGGAAAATCCTTCATCGGCACATACCAGTCTTCGGGCATGACCAGGTTCAGCCCGACCATGTGCGGATCGGGCGTAACGATCGACGGGTCGGCGCCGGACATCAGGAAGCCCGCGAGGATCTCGGCGAAGACCTCGTTCCTTCGCGCGGCCACGCGCCACCTGGTAAAGAAAGCGCTGCTCGATCTGGCAGCCCGGGATCGGCCTGCGGAGTACCACAGTGTAGGAGCTTGTCGCGCTCGGCTTCGTCGGCCCGCAGTTCGGCGCTGGCAGCGGCCAGGACCTTCGGCAGGCCCGCCGCAATCAGCTTCTGCTCGAGACGTGCCGAAGTCGTCATCCCAGCCAACCGACTTGGCCAGCGCGTCGATCGTCATGGCTGCCGGGCGGATACATCAGCTCCTGATAGACCTCGTGCTGCGAGGCCGCGCGGGCAGCGGTTTCGGCCAGCATCTTGCCGCCGGTGCCCTGCGTCGCTTGCCCAATACTTGCCGAAGGTATCGAAGAAGTGATCGTGTCCCGACTGGCCGGAGTATTGCCAGTTGCGCATCGAGAATGCGTCGATCATCTGGCCGTAAAGACCGGGATCGGCGAAGCCGTCGGACGCCGGGCGCAGCGGCGGCTGGCACGGTCCCGGACTGAGGTTCGAGTTCGTCGGGATCGACGCAATCACCTGCTTCTGCAGCCCACGTGATGAACGACTCGGCATAGATGGCGCCGGTCAGATGATTGTGCAGGTCGCCGCCCTTCGGCATGTCGCGCAGGAAGGCCAGCAGCAGGTTCGGATTGCTTGCGAATGCTCTCGAAGTAGCGCTCGGTGCGTGCTTCAGCGGAGTTGGCGGCAGGCGTAGCGGCTATCGCCGGCAGGATCGCCGTCACGATTGCAAAACAGACAATAAGCGGAACAGCACGACTGCAGCGAATCTTCATTAAAGTCCACGGTCCCGGGAAGTCAAAGTTCCACAATGCGGATGATGATAGCAGCGCGGGGATCTGCCGCGTCATGTGAGTTAGCTGTGAAATGGCGATGTTAGGCCAGTTGTGGAGATGGTCCGTCATTTGTACGAGATGCTGATGTCACCTCTTTTAACGATTTGCAGGTGAACATCTTCGTCGCGACAGCGACAAAACAAATTCAGGTGGCGATCGTCGCTCCAGGAAACTTCCATGGGGCGCTGTTCTCGCACACTAAACACGATGTCGTTTGAGTCGTCGTATTTTTGTCCGGTGCGATGTACCGTCACCCAAGTCGCATCTTTGGCCATTGCTCCGCAGCCGACCTGAACAACTGTCGCCGTAAGCCGGTGGTTCGGCGAGGCAGCATCGGAGACCTTGTGGGCGTCGCATGGAAAATGCGAACACCCCGTGAGCGCAGACAGCCACACGAAGACAATCAGCAGCTTTTGTATGAGAGTCACGAGAGAAATAAGCTCACAATCCCTGGCTCTTGGGATTGCTGTCGCGAACATGCCTTATCATAATCGACCTGGAACGGACCTGGGGCCCGACTCATTCGCAGTGTTCGCGTGAGTGGGAGCATGAGAGAGAGTAGCCACCATCGGTAGGCCGCGTATACAAGAATCCCAGACAACACAAATTGCGTTGTGAAGTACACCCACAATTTTTTCTTCCGAACTACGAATTCTTGCAGCCGACTTTACAACACTTAACGCGCAGCCAGCAGAGTTGTGCGTCAAACTCAGCGAAGAGAGGTCTGGCGGCAGGGTTCGCGCCGGGGAGGGAGCCAGTCGTGAATTGGAAGCGCTTTGCAGCAGTGGCAGTGCCGGTGTTCGCGTCAGCGATAGGTGGTTATCAATTGAAGGCGCACGCGCAACAATATTTTCCTCCACCTTGTACCGTGGTGATTCCCGCTGAATGGGGCAAATACCGGGGAGATGCCGCCGGGAACGGTCTGGTATTTGAAGACAAGGCTGGTACTCTGCGGATCATCCCGCAGCTTCCGTGCAGCGTGGACGGCACTCCGAACGGCCCGCCGCGTGTGCTTGCGGAAATCGTCCGGAAATGACGAGGCGGTGGTACAGCGAGCCATCCAATTGGGATGAGCAGTCGGCCGTTTTGTACTGCACCAACATGATTGGCGTAACTGGCCCATAGCGCCATTCACGTCGAAACGCTCCTCCGTTGGGACGCAAGTCGGGCGCAAAGCCCAGCTTACCCCGGCACAACCGATATCGCCCCGATAATTCCGTCTATCTTATTGAATCAAAGCCAGTAACTACGACTGCAATAATTGTGCAAAATACTGCAAAGTTTTGCATTGCGCTTGAGCGACGGTCATGCGACAATCCTGCGCGTTCAGAGTTGCTGATGTTCAGCTTTTCCGTGTCGTCCCACGCAATCCGGACAAATCGACAAAGGGAGTCCGAAGAAAAGCAACAAAAACTTTAGCTGTTGTTGCCTCTGGGGTGTGTGGTTATCCCGATCACCTCTTCGCGCAAGAGTTCAGGAGATTCGCCGATATGAACAGGAAGCTACTAGGTTTTGCCTGTCTGTTGCTCCTCACCCTGAGTTTCAAGATCAAGTCGCCAGCGCAAGACACCCAACGGCTCGAAGCGTTCGGTGGCTATTCCTTTTCGTACAACAGTTTTCCCCTATACACCAAGACCAATTTCAACGGCTGGAATACCTCGTCCACAGTTTTCGTCAATCGATGGCTTGGGCTTACGGCTGATTTTTCCGGAGCGTATGGCTCGCAGAACGTGCCCATCTTCTGCACGCCGAATGGATGTTACTACGCAAAAGGCTCACTCAGTTCGTACACCTATCTCTTTGGCCCACACTTCGTTTATCGCCATTCCCGCTACGCGCCTTTTGCCGAGACACTGTTCGGCATTCACAATCCACATACCTCATTCTCGCCACTTACACAACAGGAGCAGTGTCAGCCCCTAATGATTTGTTTTGAGCCCGGAAGCGGCTCAAGCTCCTCCTATCACAAGTTCGCCATGGCGCTCGGTGGAGGTCTGGATATTGCGCTGTCGCACGGTATCTCGATCAGGCCGGTGGAAGTCGACTACGTCCTGCTGAAAGAGCCTGCCTATCGTCTCGAGAATGGAAACATCGTCGGCTACAACGCGAACAACAACACCTTCCGCTATTCGGGCGGGATCACCTTCCGCTTCGGCTCTCATCTTGGTCCCGCTCACTAAGCCAACCTGGCGGCCCCAGGTCTCACGCATTTCGAGGCCTGGGAAATATTTCAACCCGCAATCCAGTCGGGCCTTCCCCACTCCCAACTGCGGTTGGTCACACAAGAGCAGCATAACGACAGAGATTCTGTCGCCATCCCCGTCTATTAGCCGGAGTTGGGGTTTATCTACTCGATCTGCCGACTTTCCCTGACCAGGAGTGGAGATGGCATCACCCATCGTGCTTTGGATGTCCGTGGCTGGCGTGGTTACCCTGGCTCTTGGGGCTATTGCCGCCAGGAAGGAAGTCATCGCCGCCCGCGGGCTCGACAAGCTTATCGCTCTGGCTTTCGTTTTTTACGCGGCTCCCCTCGCCGTGTTTGGGGCTGAGCACCTCACCGACGCCGCCGACATCGTGCAGCTCATTCCTGCCTGGATGCCGGCGCGTCTGTTCTTTGCCTACTTTGTGGGAGTCGCTCTGCTCGCCGCCGCGCTGGCGATAAGCTTAAGGAAATATCTACGCTTGACCGCCTCGCTGTTGGCCTTGATGTTCTTTCTCTTCGTGGCGATGATGCATATACCGGGGGTGCTCCAGAATCCTCACGACCGATTTTCCTGGGCTGTCGCTTTCCGCGATCTCAGTTTCGGATGCGGCGCATTGGCCTTAGTAGGAGCGATGATGCCGGGCTCTTCTCCGGGTCGCGACAACGCGCCGATCACCATCGCCAGGATCTTCATCGCCATAACGATGATCGTTTATGCCGTCGAACATTTCCTGCACCCGAACTACGTCGTCGGTTTGCCATTGCAGAAGACAACGCCCGCCTGGATGCCGCTGCCGCATCTGTGGGCATATGTTACCGGGGCGGCCCTGCTGGTCGCGGGCGTCGCTATCCTGACGAATCGTTACACACGAGCCGCCGCACTCTGGGCAGGCCTATGGATCGTGCTCGTGACGTTTTGCTTCTACGGTCCGATCTTGGCTGCTGCAAGAGGCGCTGGCGAAATCATCGTTGGACTCAATTACGTTTTCGACACAATGCTATTTGCCGGAACGGTTCTGCTCTTGGCCGGAGCGGTTTCGGCGACGGTCCCTGGTCTCGAACAGCAGGACAACTGTAGCACCGGGCGTCTCTCCAGTATTCCTGGCTCTTGAGCAGCGCGTGGATTTAGTTCGGTCCCAGGTTAGCGTCTAAAAGGCGGGACGGGACCTGGGGCACCCAGGCTCGCCCTCGTTCCCACCCGCACATTCATCAACCTCGCTAGAGTAGCTTGGACGCGATCAGTTGGAACGCCGCAGTCAGCTCTGCAGTGCACTGTGACGAAGAGCAATTCGGCACTACAAGGAATGCGCCCGATGGCTGATTTGAGTTGTGAGTACCCGGACTCGATGGGCATGAATAATTGGGTGCATTGGGGTCGTTGGCCGTCGTAGCGAGACATGCCTTCAGTCGCTATTGCAATAACTCTATGCACATTTGTCTTTCTCCCGCCCTTTCTTTACCATCCAAATTTCTCCGGTCACTATGGACAGACTACGGGTCCTTATAACCCGCAACCAGATTTCCGGCAAAGTCGCCGAACTAGGCACGCAGATCAGCGCCGATTACGCCGGTGAATCCGTGGTGCTGATCGGCGTGTTGAAGGGCGCGACCATCTTCCTTGCCGACCTGGCGCGCGAGATCAAGCTTGATGTCAGCTTCGACTTCATTGCCGTTTCCAGCTACGGGAACGAGAAGCAGCACAGTGGCGAAGTGAAGCTGGTCAAAGATGTCGATCAGTCCATGGAAGGGAAGCACATCATCCTGGTCGAGGACATTCTGGATACCGGAATTACTTTGACGTACATCCGGAGTCTGCTCCGGGCTCACCAACCGAGAAGTCTCAAAATTGCGGCTCTTCTGGACAAGAAGTCGCGCCGATTACAGCCCATTGGTGCCGATTACATAGGATTTGAGATCCCCGATGAGTTTGTCGTTGGATATGGACTTGACTTTGCCGAGCGATATCGTAATCTGCCAGATGTCTGTGTACTGGAAACTACCTCGGACGGGGCATAGAATCTAACCTGGCTATGTCAGTGTATTCGCCCGTTGTCGCCGGAATGCCGGCCCTGCCTGTTAACGATTGGCGTAGTGCCGCCAAGCTCATCGAGCACACCTTACTGAAGCCTGACGCCACTCGTAGCCAGATTCTCGATTTCTGTCACGAGGCCGTGCGTTATGGATTTCACCTGGTCATGGTGAACCCGGCAAATGTAGCGCTGGCCGCCGCGCAGGTACACGGAACCGAAGTCAGAGTGGGCACGGTGATTGGCTTCCCGCTGGGAGCGAACCTGACCATCACCAAGATATTTGAAGCGGAAAACGCGCTGCGCCAGGGCGCCCATGAACTCGACATCGTGATGAACATTGGCGCATTGAAGTCGGGCGATCGGCTGCTGGTGAAGACCGAGATGCGCAGCCTGACCGAGTTGGCGCATCGTCATGGCGCGTTGCTGAAGCTCATCCTGGAAAATGCGCTGCTTACCCAGGAAGAGAAGATTCTGGCGTGCGCGCTCGCGGCCGAAGCCGGAGTCGACTTCGTCAAGACCTCGAGCGGGCTGGCCGAATCCGGGGCGACGGCGAGCGACGTAGCATTGATGCGCGGCGTGGTCGGCCTGAAGATCGGCGTGAAGGCCGCCGGCGGTATACGCACTGCGGCGCATCTGTTGGAGATGGTCGACGCGGGAGCCAATCGCATCGGCACCAGCGCCAGCGTTCACATCGTGCAGGAGCTCGGCGCGCCGGTGGATAACTAGTCCATGTCACGTCTGACCGGCGTGCTTGGGATTGCCGCGATTCTGCTGTTTGCCTTCTTCTTTTCTACCAATCGAAAAGCCATTCGCATCAAGACCATCGTTGTCGGTCTGAGCCTGCAATTCATTTTCGCGGTGCTGGTGTTGCGCGTTGGCTTCGGCGTGAAAGTGATGACTGTTGCCGGCGACGCGGTTGACCGGCTGCTGAGCTACTCATTCGCAGGTTCGTCGTTCGTCTTTGGCGAGTTTGGCGCGAAGATGTCGAAGTTTGGAGTGGTCTTCGCCTTCCAGGTGCTACCCATCATCATCTTCATCGCGGCCTTCTTTTCAATCCTCTATTACTACGGGGTGATGCAGTTCATCATCCGGCAGCTAGCCAGTTCGGCGTGGTCTTATGCCTTCCAGGTTGCTGCCCATCATCATCTTCATCGCGGCGTTCTTCTCGATTCTCTACTACTACGGCGTGATGCAGTTCATCATCCGGCAACTGCGAAGGTGATGATGCGCTTTATGGGCGCCAGCGGTGCCGAGTCGATGAACGTTGCGGCCAGCATCTTCATGGGCATCACGGAAGCACCTCTAACGATCCGGCCATATCTGCCGAAGGTCACGCGCTCGGAGCTGATGACCATCATGACCAGCGGCATGGCTCATGTCTCCGGCGCAATGCTGGGGGCGTACATCCTGCTCGGCATCGAAGCGCGTCATTTGCTGGCGGCGGTGATCATGACTGCTCCGGGAACGATTCTGATCGCCAAGATGCTGGTGCCCGAGACTGAGCAGCCGCTGACGGCCGGGAAGGTCAAGATCGACGTCGCGGAGCTGGAGGAGCGGCCTGTCAATGTTCTGGACGCGGCAACCAAGGGCACGACTGATGGACTGCATCTCGCACTGAACGTCGCGGCCATGCTGATCTCGTTTCTGGCGCTCATAGCGCTGGTGGACGGAGTTCTTGGCGGGGCGCACAACATTCTGGCCGCGCACGGCTTTCGCTGGTTTCCCTCGAAGCTAGAGACGATTCTCGGCGTGATCTTCGCGCCGGTCGCGTGGCTCATCGGCATTCCCTGGCACGACTGTCTGGCTATCGGAAACCTGCTGGGCACGCGCATGGTGCTGAACGAGCTGGTTGCTTACACCATGCTGACGGCGCAGAAAGCCTCGCTCGATCCGCGCTCATTCACCATCGCGACATTCGCTCTGTGCGGTTTCGCCAATGTCGGATCGATCGGCATCGTCATCGGCGGACTCAGCAGCCTTGCGCCAACGCGTCGTCACGACCTGGCGAAGCTGGGCTTCAAGGCGATGATTGCAGGCACGTTGGCGAATCTGATGTCGGCCAGTATTGTGGGAATGTTGATCAGGGGATAGATCAGTGGATAGTGGATGGTGGATAGTGGATAGAAATTGCTACGGGTGACGGGGCTTTACTCCCAAGGATGTCAGAAGACCGTTTAGAATTCGGGCGACCTCTGTCGCTTGTGCCGCTAACTGCTCTTCGACCTCTGACGAGATATAGCCCAGCCTTACCGCGATCACGATCTGAGTTTCCAACTCAAAGAGCGATCCCCGCGCGTGACATAGGAATTGGACGAATTCGCCTTTCGTGGCTCGACCCTGGCCTTCGGCAATGTTGCTGGGAACGGAAACTGCAGATCGGCGAAGCTGACTCACCAGCCCGTATAACTCACTCGGAGGGAAGCTCCTGGTGACGTCATAGATGCTCGTGACCAGGTCGATGGCTTTTTGCCAGGCGATGAGCTGCCGATAGCTGTTCAACCGTATTGGTTCAGTCGTGAGAGCCATCGTCGGAACTTTCTTTCCTATCCACTATCCACTACCCACTTTCTTCTCAAGGTGTGCTTCCTCACACCCACTTGTGACAACTGCACTATTGGACTTTCTCAAACAGGAACATGCTCGAAGCATGGCAATCACCAAGCAGGATGCACTCGACTACCACAATGGACCACGACCGGGGAAGATCGAGGTCGTTTCGACCAAGCCGTGTCTCACCCAGCGCGACCTCAGCCTCGCATACACGCCCGGAGTAGCCGATCCCTGCCTTGAGATCGAGAAAAATCCTCAGGACGCCTATAAGTACACTGCCAAGGGCAACCTGGTCGCCGTCGTGACCAACGGCACGGCTGTTCTTGGACTTGGCGACATTGGCGCGCTGGCCGGCAAGCCGGTCATGGAAGGCAAAGGGGTTCTGTTCAAACGCTTTGCGGACATCGATGTATTCGACATCGAGCTGAACACCAAAGACGCTGACGAAATCATCAAGGCGTGCCAACTTCTTGAGCCTACCTTCGGCGGCATCAACCTGGAAGATATCAAGGCGCCCGAGTGCTTCTACATTGAAGAAACGTTGAAGAAGACGATGAACATTCCCGTCTTCCACGACGATCAGCACGGGACAGCCATCATCTCCGGCGCAGCGATGGTCAACGCTGTGGAGTTGACCGGCAAACGCATGGAGCAGATCAAGGTGGTGGTTAATGGCGCGGGCGCATCGGGCATCGCCTGTGCGGAGCATTACATCTCGCTAGGCGTGAAGCGCGAGAACATCACCATGGTTGACACCAAGGGTGTGATCTACAAGGGCCGTAAGGAAGGCATGAATCCTTACAAGGAGCGCTTTGCCAAGGAGACGCCTTGCCGCACGCTGGCCGACGCAGTCAAAGGCGCGGATGTGCTGCTGGGGCTGTCGAAGAAAGGTGCGTTCACGCCCGAGATGATTGCATCACTGGCGCCGCAACCGGTAGTTTTCGCGATGGCGAATCCCGATCCCGAGATTACTTACGATGAGGCGCGCGCCGTCCGCGATGACCTCATCATGGCGACCGGCCGCTCGGACTTTCCCAACCAGGTCAACAACGTTCTCGGCTTCCCATTCATCTTCCGCGGCGCTCTCGACGTGCATGCAACCACGATCAATGAAGAAATGAAGCAGGCGGCGACCTACGCGCTGGCGGCACTGGCGAAGGAAGACGTTCCCGACTCCGTCTGCCGCGCCTACGGCGTTGAGACCCTGAAGTACGGTGTGGACTACATCATCCCCAAGCCGTTCGATCCGCGCGTGCTGGTGTGGGAAGCCGCTGCAGTAGCGAAAGCGGCTATGGACACCGGTGTTGCGCAGAATCCGGTCAACCTCGCCGAGTATCGCGAGCAGCTCGAAAAGCGACTGGGCAAAGCCCACGAACTGATGCGGATGATGATCCACAAGGCGCAGACGAATCCTAAGCGCGTGGTCTTTCCGGAAGGCAATCACCAGAAAATTCTGCGCGCCTGCCATGTGCTCATGGAGGAAAAGATCGCGATACCGATTCTGCTGGGCCGTCCCAACGAGATCCGGCGCAAGATTGCCGAGTCCGGTCTGAACCTGAATGGCATCACGATCATCGATCCCGAAACCGCGCCGCGGCGTCAGGAGTATGTCAACGAGTTCTATCGGCTGCGGCAACGTCACGGCGTGACCCAGGCAGCCGCCGACGAGCTGATGAACAAGCGCAACATCTTCGGCTCCATGATGGTGCGCATGGGCGACGCCGACGCGGTCGTCTCCGGCGTCACGCAGAATTATCCGGAGACGATTCGTCCGGCGCTGCAGGTGATCGGCGTACGCGAAGGCATTCACAAGGTATCCGGTGTGTACCTGGTCATCACCCGCAAGGGCGACCTGTACTTCCTGGCCGACGCGACGGTGAACATCGATCCCACGCGCCGAAGATCTGGCTGAGATCGCGCTGTGTGCCGCCGCCGAGGCGCGCCGCTTCGATGTCGAGCCGCGGGTGGCAATGCTGTCGTTCTCCAGCTTCGGAAGCACGAAGCATCCTCTGTGCGACAAGGTGCGCAAGGCGGTCGACCTGGCCCGCTACGCTGATCCGACGCTGATCATCGACGGCGAAGTGCAGGCGGGAGTCGCGGTGAACGGCAAAAAGCTGGAAGCAGAGTTCCCGTTCTCCACGCTGAAAGGCGGTGCGAATGTGCTTATCTTCCCGGACCTGCAGTCCTGCAACATCGCCTGCAAACTGCTGGGGCCAATTGGCGGAGCGGAGACTCTGGGACCGATTCTTGCCGGCATGGCCAAGCCGGTTCATCTACTGCAGCGCGGGGCCGAGGTGGAAGAGATCGTCAACATCGCGACCATCGCGGTGGTCGATGCGCAGGACAGCTCGCTGCCGGAAGCCGCAAGGGTAGCTAGCGCCGTGGCAAGCGTCGGTTAGAACAGAACAATTGTTGACAGGGTAATAATCAGGGTGCCCCATTCAATCTGCTTTTGCTTGAGTGGGGCCTTAACTTTTTAACGCTGCGGAGATGCTTTCTCGATCCCACTCATTCGAACACCGCGAATGGGTGGGGCACCCGGCTTTAACTTTTCTTCAATCGGCATTTCTCGGCTTTTGACTTTTACTCCCGCCCAATTCTAGGCGCCCATTCTTCGTGTTCGAGCCTTTTTCGAAAGCTACGACACGCCTTTTGCTGCCGCCCGGTCGAAGCTCAGATGATTTTCAAGAAAGAGTGCGGAGATCGGCAACCAAAGTAAGAATACACGCCGCGACGTCTAGCTTTGCGGCAGGGCCGTTGCCGGCTGTGGCCCGTCGAACAGCGGCCGCTGGCGCAGCAGGTACCAAACCATCACGCCGATGATTGGCACCTGGATCAGCGTGCGCCAGTCGGGCGTCGAGAAGATGCTGACGACGTCTGCAATCAGGTCGGCACCGAGGATCACGATTGCTGTCCACCATCCCCAGCGCATTAGCCGCCACAAGCCGTATGCCGCCGCGATGCATGCGAGGCACGCGAGCGCCGGTCAGCAACATCGACCACTGGCTGACACCGTCTTGTGCGCGCGACGTCTGATCCGCGGCGCTGTTGGAAAAGTACTGGACGATCACGATAATGCCGCTCATGAACGCCCCGAAGGCGAAGAGCAGGCTGATTGCGGTGATGCCCGCCGGGCGGCGGTCGTCGCTCATTTTCATAGTCCTGATTAGCCGTAACTCAGGCGCTGCGTTTGCTGACGGGCCGTACGACGTCCGCGTCTTCCGCCGGAACATCGTGCGGCGTGCGCGCCCGCTCGGCGTACTCCATCGACGGCACCGCAACCACCCGCGTTGCCCCGGTGATCAGCCAGGCCGCGCGTTCGTAGGTCAGATAGCTCCAGGCCCACTGCAGCATGACCACAATGCGATTACGGAATCCGATGAGGAACATGATATGCACAAATAACCAGGTAAGCCACGCTAAAAATCCGGAGATATGAACTTTGCCAAATTGGGCAATAGCGGCCGCTCGACCAATGGTCGCCAGCGATCCCTTGTCGAAGTAATGGAAAGGCCCGCGCGCTTTGCCGGCGAGGTCGGCCTTGATCTGCTTCGCCGCCCATGTACCTTCCTGCATGGCGACGGGCGCGACACCGGGCAGCGGTTTGCCGTGCTTTGTCCTTCAGCGTCGCCAGGTCGCCAATGACGAACACCTCGCGATGGCCGGGTACGCTGAGATCAGGCTCGACAAAGACTCTTCCCGCCTTATCGACGGGAGCGCCCAGAGCGCGTCCCAGCTCGGAGGCGGAAACTCCCGCCGCCCACAACACGACCTCCGCCGGAAACATGTCGTCGCCGATGCGCACCTGTCCGAACTCCACGGAGGTGACTGGTGAGTTGGTGCGAACCTCAACGCCCAGATGCTGCAACTGCCTTACGGCGCTCTGGCGCAGGTCTTCGGGATAGCTGCTGAGGACCGATGGGCCGGCCTCAACCAGAATAATGCGCGTTTTAGTGGGATCGATGTTGCGGAAATTCTTAGGCAGCGACTTGCGCGCGATCTCCGCCAACGTGCCGGCCAGTTCAACCCCGGTTGGGCCAGCGCCAACGACGACGAAGTTCAGCGGCCGATGCGTGCCGGTCAATGCAGCTTCACGCTCGGCAACTTCATACGAGAGCAGAATGCGGCGGCGAATCTCCAACGCATCTTCAATGGTCTTCAATCCGGGAGCGAGCGGCTCCCAGTCGTCATGCCCGAAGTACGCATGGGTCGCGCCAGCAGCGACGATCAGGTAGTCATAGCCAATCTCGTGACCGTGCAACTGCACCTTGCGACGCGCAAGATCGAAGCCGATCACGTCGCCCATCAGGACTTCGACATTCTTATGGCGGCGCAGGATCTCGCGGACAGGCGCGGTAATCTCCGCCGGCGACAGGCCCGCGGTCGCCACCTGGTAGAGCAGCGGCTGAAAGGTGTGATGGTTCTTGCGATCGAGGACGGTGATCTGGACCGGCAGAGCGCCAGTCCTTCGGCAGCTTTCAAGCCACCGAATCCCGCGCCCACAATCACGACCTGCAGAGGAGCTTTCACGTTCATGGCCTCACATTGATTAGATGCTGCGACCCCGGCGCAGGTGACAGAAATAGCAGTCGGATGTAGCGCCACGAACGTTGTAGACTATTGGGCGTGATTGGCCGTAAGACTGTCGGCGCGAGCCTTGGCGTTCTCGGCGTCTGCGGCGCGTCCCTGCGATTGATAGAGCTGCGCGAGCGTGAGCCAGGCCTGCGGCAAGTCGGGAGCTATCTGCACCGCCTCCTCTTGAAATTCCGCCGCCCGTTTGGAATCGCCAATATGCTCCCAGGCCGCGGCCCTGCCGGCGGCCACTTCGATAACGAATCGAACTCGCGCCGGCTGCGTTCTTCTCGTCGCGTGAAGCGCTTTGGAGGGCTTTCGCATAGCCCTTCAGGGCGTCGTCGGGGTGTCCCGCCGCCAAAGCATAATTGCCGAGTTGAATGTAGCTGGACGCGGGGTTCGCTTGCAGGTCAGCAGCCTTTTGTATGGCTGCAATGGCTTCACTGCTGCGATCTTCCTTGGTGTAGAGCTGGGCCAGCGCCGACCACGTGTACTCGGTCGGAGAGAGAGCAATCGCGGCTAGCAATTCCTGCTCGGCTTCTGGCCTGCGGCCTAAGGCGGAGAGCATTTCGGCTCGCAGTAGGTGAGCGTTCACGCTGCCGGGAAACAGCGCCAGCGCCTTCTCGCTTTGTCTCAGCGCTTCATTGTTGCGGCCCAGCACGGCGAGCACCGCTCCGGAATTGACGGCGGCGATGAATTGTTCGCTTTCGTGAACCGCCCTCGTCTTGCCGGGTCAGAGGGTCGGTCTTGCAATCCACGGGAAAGCGTTCGATCAGCGACTCCGTCTGCGGCGTGCGGCGAACAAACACGGCTGACACTTCGTCCAGATAAACTGGCCGCCATGTGCTGCTGTTGCATAGGTCACGTAGACGGCCATGCTGAATGCCGTCCGGTACGCGAGAGGATGACCGTGTTGATGTTGCGTCGGTTCATTTCCTCCTGCCATAAGAGCAGAATCGGGCGAACTCTGCAGCACGTCACGTCCTCGCTCAATGCGCTCCCGGCCAAACAAGGTGTCGCGGCCATCGATGTAGTCGAGGCGACCGGGACCCAGCTTCCAACTGATGTAGCCGCCTTCGTCATAGGTGTTGAAGATCTCGCCCGGCAGATTATGCTGCTCGATGAAGTTAGCGGCGCGTTCGGGAAACCACCATCCCAATCCCGAACCGAAGGTCGACAGTTGCGGCGTTGCTCCAAAGTAGAAACGGTTGCTGACCAGGTCGGTGCATCGCGTGTAAACCACCACCGCCAGCAACATCACGGCAGTCGCAGCAAGCAACGGTTCGCACTCTGCGGCAGATGAATCCAGTCGCTGGCTCGCGAGAGCGCCTGCGACAAAACAGGACCTGCGATCACAACGACGACGCAGGCGAATACCGCTCCCATGCGGATGTGACGGACAGGTGGATAGGTTGACGCCAGCAGCAGAACGGCCGCGCCCAGTTGAAGCCGGAACAAAGCGAGAATGCCGGCAATCACGGCCACAGCGATCATCAGGAAAAGAGCGGCCCGCAGACCGCCGGAGGAAAACGCCGCATGCACGGTCGGCCAGTTCAGGCGTACGCCCTTCCACTCCGCGATCCAGGTTTGCTGTTCGGAATTCGCACGCTGCTGCAAGAGCAGGGCTCGATAGATGCCCCAGCCCCACGGAATTAACCAGCGTCGCTGCAACGGTGAGGATCAGCCATCCATAAGCTTTTCGAAGCCTCTGCATCGCGGCTCGCCGGCGCTCTTCGCCGCAAAAGAACTCCAGCACTTCGGCACCCACGTACGCCGCAATCAGGCCGAGACCAGCGGCGAAACCGAAATGCACATTGACCCAAAGCACCATGATGGGCGGTAGCAGCCACAGCGGCGCATCGCCGGTGCGATACTGCTGCCACAGAATGGAGAGGAACGCCGCGAACAGCAGCACGCTGAACATATCGGCGCGCGGCGGAGTGCGCTCGGCGATCAAGGGGACGGCGAAGATCGCAATTGCGGCTCCCGTAGCCGATCCACGCCGAAGCAGCAGCGCGATCGTTCCCGCGCACGCCAGTGCGCTGATCCACGACAGCATGGCGAAGCCGCCCAGCAGGAATGCGAGATAGAAGATGACTCCGGCGCCCACCGGATAAATCCAGTGTTCTCCCTGAGCGGTGTACGACAAGACGTCGACGGAAGGAACGTGATGGTGCTGGACCACCCAGCGGCCAGTCGCCATCTGCCAGCCAGTATCAAAGTCGGAGACGGTTCGGAATCCGGCGAGAAACGCATACACGATGGCAAGGCAGCCGAGGATGAAAAAGAGGCGACGCTCGAGACTGGGATTGTTGGCTGTCGAAGGGCCTGAAGTGGTCGGATTCACAGCTCTAGAGTATAGCGACTGTGAACGCGGCAGATGAATCGCGCGCCCGGAAAGCCGCGATGCCTGTGGTAGATTAAAGGTATGTGGGCCCGTAGCTCAGTTGGTAGAGCAACGCACTTTTAATGCGTGGGTCGCAGGTTCGATTCCTGCCGGGCTCACCAAAACGCCTTAGCTGACTAGCCTCATTGGCCATCAGCCTCCCAGCATCAGCTCGGAATACACCCAAATGAAGCTGACCAGCACAGACTGATCGCAACGTAAACACAGTAGTCAGTCAGTCTCGACCTCCATGTTCTGCGCTATCGCGCCTAGTTTACTTTCTCCACATACACTGCCGTTCCATACGCCAGCACTTCGGTCACGCCCTGCATCACTTCGGTCGCGTCGTAGCGCATGCCGATGACGGCGTTCGCGCCCAGTCCGGCGGCGTGTTCCAGCATCAGGTCGAAGGCGTGCTCGCGCGTCTTCTCGCAAAGGTTGGTCAGCAATGTGATGTTGCCGCCGATCAGCGTCTGCAATCCCGCTCCGATGGTGCCCGACGATGGAGCGCGAACGCACGATGATGCCGCGCACCAGTCCGAAATTCCTGACGATGCGGTAGCCGTCGAGTGTGAACGCCGTGGTGACCATGTTGTGCTGGACCGCGGATCCGAACGACGTACCTGGAGTAGCGCCGGTGCTCATACATCCTCCTGCGAAGTTTTGGGGGCAGCATACCATGCGCCTGCACTGGCGAGTCAGTGCGCTATTCGCGGCGGAAGCACTAGACTTGAAGCAGGAGATCGCATCCCCATTGGCTCAAGCCGCCCGCAGCGAAAGATAAGTACCTGCTCACCGTTCTTTCTCTGGCTTTCGTTCTCGGGAGTGGCGATCGCAATCGGCGTTTATCATGGCCTGGCGCCACGGCATCGCTTCCACCGGCCTTTAGCGGCGGTCTCTCGCCAGTGGCGCTTGTTCTTCTGCCCGCCTTACATCCTGTCGATTGCCGTCGGCCCCATGGCCGACGCCGATCTGATGATGGTCGTTACGGCAGGCTCCATCGTCTCTCGGCAATGGTTTTCTCTACGCGGGAGTGGCGGCGGGCGGCTACTTACGTGGCACGCTGATGAGGAAGCGCAGACGCTGCGCTAGATTACGGCGCCGGTTGCTGCTGCGTCATGCAGTGCAGCGCGCCCAGTCCCCAGATGAAGTCGCGGCAGTAGATACCGACGACCTCGCGGTCAGGAAAAACTTCCGCCAGCGTGTTCAGCGCAACGCGATCGTTGGGATCGCCGAAGATCGGCACCAGCACCAGCTTGTTGGCGATGTAGAAGTTGGCGTAGCTGGCGGGAAGTCGCTGACCCTCGAAGTAGACCGGCGCCGGCATCGGCAGCTTGACCACCTTCAGCGGCTTGCCCGACTGATCGGTGCTCTTCTTCAGCCAGCGGAAATTGTCGCTGAGCGGCTCGTGATTCGCATCGTCGGGATCAGGCTCATACGCGGTGACCACGGTGCGCGGTCCGACGAAGCGCGTGATGTCGTCGACGTGACCGTGCGTGTCGTCGCCGGCAATGCCGCGCTCCAGCCAGATGACTTTCTCGATGCCGAGGTAGTCGGCGAAGATCTCTTCCAGGTGCTCGCGCGAGAGGCCGGGATTGCGCTGCTGCACGTCGCTCAGCAGGCACTCTTCGGTCGTGATCAGCGTGCCGCGGCCGTTGACGTCGATGCTGCCGCCCTCGAGCACAATGCGGTGCATCTCGCCATTCGACTCGCAGGTGCGGACTCCACGCCGGCATGCGCAGGCGCTTGGCGATATCGGCTCCCACCGGCGCGTCGAGCTTCCAGTCGTTGTACTTGGCCCAGGCGTTGAAGCGCCACGCGGTCGCCGCGATGGCAGGCAGATCTTTCTTCTTCGATTCGCGGCGCACGAAGATCGGACCGTAGTCGCGCGTCCAGACGCGATTGGTCGGAATGCGCAGGAAATGGATGTTGCCGGCGTTCCTGCCCGGCGTCGCAAACTTTTCCGGCATGACCTCCGAGCGGACCAGCACCTGGCGAGCCTTCGCCTCGGCCGCTTCATCGTCGACCAGGATGTTCACCTGCTCGACGCGCGCGAGGTGGCGAACGATCTCCGCGTAGATCCACGGAATGGTCTCGAACTTGCCCGGCCAGTCGGCGCGGTTGTGCGGCCACGCGATCCAGGTGGCCTCGTGCGGCTCCCACTCGGCAGGCATGCGATAGCCGAGCGCGGCAGGTGTGTCCGGAAGTGTGAGTGCTTTCTTTGGCAATTGCTAAACCTGTTTCGGGTGGAGCACTCCTTTAGGAGTGCAGTTTACCGTGCCTGACTGAACAAGCGGCTTTTAGCCGAAGACGTGATTGTTCCGGGGTACCGCAGCGGCTAAAGCCGATATTCCTCTAAAAAGATCATCTGCACGCCTGAAGGCGTGCTCCACCCAAGAGTTGGTTCACCCCGAATTGTTTCGCCCGGCATTTCTCCAGTCGCCACCTGCTAAACCATGAACCGCTGCGTGATCGGCGCATAGGCGTCCACCCGGCGATCGCGCCAGAAGGGCCAGTTGCGCCGCACGTCTTCCATGCGGTGGAGATCGACTTCGGCGACCAGCACCTCTTCCTTGTCGTGCGAGGCCTGCGCGATGACCTGTCCGAAGGGATCGGCGATGAACGAGCCGCCCCAGAACTCCAGGCCCTTGCCCGCCGCTTCGTTGCCGCGAATGTTGCCGGTCTCAAAGCCGACGCGATTGGGCACCGCAACGTACACGCCGTTCGCGATGGCGTGCGCGCGCTGAATCGTTCGCCAGGCATCGTACTGCGCTTCGCCGTACTGCGCCTTCTCGTCCGGATGCCAGCCGATCGCCGTCGGATAGAAAAGAACGTTCGCACCCTGCAACGCCGTCAGGCGCGCGCCCTCGGGATACCACTGGTCCCAGCACACCAGCGTGCCGAACTTTCCGAAATCGGTTTCGAAGGCCTTGAATCCGAGATCGCCCGGGGTGAAGTAGAACTTCTCGTAGTAGAGCGGGTCGTCGGGGATGTGCATCTTGCGATAGATGCCGGCGAGCTTGCCGCCCTCGTCGATAATCGCCGCGGTGTTGTGATAGATCCCCGCGGCGCGCCGCTCAAACAGCGACGCAACAATCGTGACCTTCAGCTCGCGAGCCACATCGCCCAGTCGCTTCGTCGCCGGGCCGGGAATCGGTTCAGCCAGATCGAACAGCGCCACGTCTTCGCGCTGGCAGAAATACTGTGTCTGAAAAAGTTCGGGCAGGCAGATGATTTCCGCGCCCTTGCCGGCGGCGGCGCGAACGTGTTCGATGGCGCGCTCCAGGTTCTGCTCCGGCTCAGGCGAGCACGACATCTGCACGATGCCGATGTTGAAATTTCGTTCCTGCAAACTTGTCTCCGGGCAAAAAAATCACTGCTAGCATAGCATCTCGTCATCGCGACACATGCGTTGCTAGCGGTTGTTAACGTTAGATGAAAATGGCTGCTGCGATTGACTCAAGCCCGAATGACCTTGTAGCTTCGTTTGTTCAGCATCTGCAATCTACGTTCTAATCCGTGTGCCATTCGCGCGCACGCATTCAAGAAATCTCCGAGGTGAACTTTGAGCGACAAGCACGATCAAACGCACGGTGAAGGCATCGAGCGCGTTCTTCACGATCCGGTCTCCGACAAGCTGGAGCCGCTGGCACCGCTCGATCTCACGAAGATCCACAGCGTCGACGACCTGGTCCGCGCCATGGGCCGCACAGCATTCACCGGCCGCCAGGTGGGCGAAGGCGCCGACGTGCTCGAGGCGATGGCGCGCGACAAGGACTGCTTCGTGGTGATGACGCTTGCGGGCGCGATGACCGTCGCCAAGCAGGGACTGATCGTCACCGAGCTGATCGATCGCGGCATCGTGAAGGCCATCATCTCGACCGGTGCGCTGATGGCGCACGGACTGGTCGAGGCCGCCGGCCGCTCGCACTTCAAGTACGACCCGAAGATGGATGATGTCGAGCTGTACGAGGCCGGCTACAACCGCGTCTACGACACGCTGGAGCCGGAGACGAATCTCGACTACGTGGAGACCATCGTCGCGAAGATTCTGAACGGCTGGGACCACAACGAGGTCATCTGCTCGTACAAGATCAATCGCGAGATCGGAAAGTTCCTCAGCGAGAACGTGAAGGATCGCGGCATTTTGAAGTCGGCGTACGAGAAGAACGTGCCGGTGTTCGTGCCGGCGTTCAGCGATTCGGAAATTGGACTCGACGTGGCGCTGCACAATCGCGCGCGCCGCAAGGCCGGCAAGGAGCCGCTGCACTTCGATCCGTTCGTCGACCTGGAGCACTACGCCGACACGCTGCTGCAGCAGGAGCGGCTGGGCATCTTCACCATCGGCGGCGGCGTGCCGCGCAACTGGGCGCAGCAGTTTGGGCCGTTCATCGAACTGCGCCATCGCCGCGGCGGCGAAGACTTGCCGCTGAAGCGCTTCCACTACGGCGTGCGCATCTGTCCCGAGCCGGTGAACTGGGGCGGCCTTTCGGGCTGCACCTACAGCGAAGCGGTGTCGTGGGGCAAGTTCGTTCCTCCCGAGGAGGGCGGAAGATTCGCCGAAGTGCTGCTGGATGCGACGGTTGGATTGCCGTTGATTGCGGGAGCGGTGCTGGAGAGGGTGAAGAAAGTGGATAGGGGATAGTGTGCTCAGGGGTATAGTGCGTGAATGACGTGGTCGCGGATTGTAGACGTGTGATCGATTCGCCAGAACATTTTCTATCCACTGATCCCCTGACCACTATCCACTGCTCTTTTTCACTGCTTCCGGCTCCGGTTCAGGCCCGGCATGGTCTAAACTCCGGAGCCGGCGTAGGCTTCCGCGGAAATCTAGCGAGTGCGGGAGCGGACCTTGCGACCGCTCGTTGTGGCTCGTGTGCGCGTTTGCGTCGCGTCTCTCTTCACGGCCTTCCTGCATTTACCGCACTCGCTGAATGTCATGTTCTCTGCCTTGCATTTGGTTTTACGTTTCCAGTCGAGGAAAAGTTCACCATACGATTTCGTGATGTAGTTTTTCGAATCGACGCCGAGCGCGCGCGCGGTGCGGTCGATCCAGCGCGACTTGCCTTCGATCTCGGCGATGTCGCCGATCGGCGTGTGATCGAGCACGACCTGTCCTTCTCCGTCGCTCCACTCCGAGCGAAACTTTTCGTAGGTGAACGACGGCGTAAATCCCAGCGCGCGCAGGATCGCGTCCATCTGCTTGCCGTCGGATAAGCGCCGTTTCCGATTCGGCACGCGACTTGTGACGTCCCGGCTTGCCCTTTGCCTTGTGCGTGAGCTTCCACTTGTCGCCGTATTTGCGCAGGCGCAGCAGTTCGCCCTTGCGGCGCAGCTTCTGACCGGGCAGGTCGTAGAGCGTGTTGACCTCGTGCGTGGAGGGCGTCTCCTCGCGAAAGCCCAATTCGCGCAGCTTGCGCGCCAGCGCCTTCAGATCGGGAACAAGGAATTTGATTTCGACTTCCTGCGGGGTAGCCATGAGAAGAGTTTAAAGCAGCGCGAAGGTTAGCCGGCAGCACATCAGTCGAGCCGCCCGGCAGCGGCAGAGAGGCCTGTCGTCCCTGGCGGGACTCGATCTAATTGGGAGCTGACCCAGCGCTGAAGCGCTGGGCTATCATCTTTCGTCTCGCTACGCGAGACTTGATCCAACGCGATCGCGGATCATCTCCGATTCAACGGCTTGAATCGGAATGAAGAACAGCGAGTCGTGGCGATCTGAAGTTGTGGAAGAAAGATGGTCGCGTGAGATCTAACTGGCAACTGACCCCTAGCCACTGCTTTCTAGCTCTCCCGCTCCACCACGAACTCGGGCACCCAGAGCAGCACGCGCTTGATCTCCGAGTCGGGGAAGGTGCAGATGGCTTCGCGCGCTTTGTTGGAGAAGTCGACGGCCAACGCGTAAGCGGCGTCGATCGATCCGTGGCGATGCAGGATGGCGACGATGTCGGACGGGCTTGGTTCCGTTGAAGCCGCCCTCGCTCAGGACAGCCTGGATGATCTGTGCGCTCCGCCGGATCGCAGCGCTCCAGCGCATGCAGCACGGCCATCGTCGCTTTGCCTTCGCGCAGATCGCTGGCGACGGGCTTGCCCAGCACTTCTTCCGAGGCCGTCAGGTCGAGCACGTCATCGACGATCTGGAAGGCCATGCCGAGATTGCGTCCGTACTCGGCCAGGCGATGCTGATCGGCGTCGCTGGCGCCGGCAAGAATTCCGCCCAGCTTCATGCAGACCGAGAACAGGAACGCCGTCTTGCGATGAATCAGTTCGAAATGCTCGTCGAGCGAGATGGCTTTGCCCAGCCGTTCGATCTGCAGCAACTCGCCTTCGACCATCGCTTGCGTCAGGTCGATCAGGGCATCGAGCACCTGGAAATTTCTTTCCTGGACGGCGATCTTGAAGGCCTGCATGTAGAGCCAGTCGCCGGCGAGCACGCACTTGGCGTTGCCCCACTGGGTGTTGGCCGCCGGACGTCCGCGGCGCGTCTGCGCTTCGTCGATGATGTCGTCGTGAACCAGCGTCGCGGTGTGAATGATCTCGACCACGGCGCCCAGCTTGATGGCGCCCTGGCCGGTGTAGTTCATCAGCTTGCAGGAGAGCAGCAGCAGGGCGGGGCGAAGGCGTTTGCCGCCGCCGGCGCGAAGGTATTCGCCGATCTCCGTAATTGCCCGCACGCCGGAAACCGTGTCGCGGCCGAACTCGCGCTCGATGGCGGCGAGGTCGTCGTGCAGCAGGTCGAAAACTTCCTTGGCGGTGCGGGTTACGGTGATTCAAACAATATTTCGCCCTCGTTCAGTTGGACTCGGTAATTCGTGAATCTGCATGTCGATGCCGAAATCCTGTTGCTTCAGCATCGCCATGATTTCCTGCAGTGTATCGCGGTCTTTGCCGCTGACGCGAACCAAATCGCCCTGGATCGCAGCCTGCACTTTCTTCTTGGAGTTCTTGATGACCTTGACGATCTCGCGCGCCTTCTCGATCGGGATGCCCTGCTGCATGGTGACGCGCTGCCGCACCGTCGATCCCGCCGCGGCTTCGATGGCGCCGTAGCTCAGCGCCTTCAGCGGAACGTTGCGCTTCACCAGCTTGCTTTGCAGCACGTCGTTGACGGCCTTGAGCTTGAACTCGTCGGCGGAGGTCAGCACGAGCGCCTCTTTGCCTTCGAGCTGGATGTCGGACTTCGAGTCCTTCAGGTCGTAGCGCGTGTGGATTTCCTTCAGCGCCTGCTGAATGGCATTGGTGACTTCCTGCAGGTCGACCTTGCTGACAATGTCGAATGTGTTCTCAGCCATAGCCTTCAGTGTAGCAAGACATCCGCTTAGCGCTGAAACCGCTGACCGCTCCTGCGGTACCACTTACGTTGGATTCCGCTTGGGCAAGAAAGTTCGAGGAAGTCGTGCGTCGCCGTCGCGATATCTGCGTCGCTGCTCGTCCCAGTCATGAGTTCTGCTGATCACATGTTTTGCGGCGTCGCCGCCACAAACGTGCAGCTCAGGTTAGAATTGAGCATTAAAGACAGACCACTTCATTCGTCGAGCCCATGAGTTCGGGGCGATCGGTACTTATGGTTCATCGCAGTTTCGAAGCGCTCGAGGCGCGGGTTGCGCCGTCAGCGCTGGAAATTCGGCCTCTGCTCTCCTATTCGCAACGGCCTCAGCGCTCTCTGTGTACCGGATGCAATCGCGGCAACGCCGCCGCGCCGCAAGGGCCCCCGGCCATGCCGGTCAAGGTGCAGACGGTGCAGGACCAGCAGATCGGCGACGCCTCCGAGTACGTGGCGACCATCAAGTCGCGCAACTCGGCGACCATCATGTCCGACGTCGAAGGATGGATCTTCGACATCCACGTCCATTCCGGCCAGCTGGTGAAGAAGGGCGACACGCTGATGGAGATCGATCCGCGCCGGCAGCGCGCTGCGGTTTCCAACTTCGACTCACAGAAGGCCTCGAAGGAAGCGGCGCTGCAGTGGGCGAAGTCGCAGCTGGATCGTACCAAGGCGCTGGCCGCCAACGGAGTGGTCAGCCGGCAGGACCTGGAGCAGGCGCAGTCGAACTACGATGGCGCCCTGGCCGACGTGAAGGCCATGGACGCGCAGATTACGTCGTCGCAGGTGCAGCTGAAGTACTACAGCGTCTTCGCGCCGACCGACGGCATCGTGGGCGACGTTCCGGTGCATGTGGGCGATCGCGTCACCAATACCACGCCGCTGACCACCATCGACGAGCGCACCGGGCTGGAAGTTTACATCTCGATCCCGTCCGAGCATGCGCGCGACATCAAGATGGGCTCTCCGGTCGAGGTGCTGGACCAGGCGGGCAAGGTGCTGCTGAAGACCAACGTCTATTTCATCTCGCCGCAGGTCGAGACCGGAACGCAGTCGATCCTGGTGAAGGCGCCGGCGGACAAAGCGGCGCGATCGTCCTGCGCAACATGCAGCTGGTGCGCGCGCGCATCGTGTGGAACACGCATCCCGGGCTGACGATTCCGGTGATTGCCGTCTCGCGCATCAGCGGACAGTTCTTCGCCTTCGTCGCCGAGGATGACAACGGCAAGATGGTTGCGCACCAGCGGCCGCTGGAGCTGGGCGAGATTACCGGCAACGACTACACCGTTCTGAGCGGCTTAATCCTGGCGAAAGAGTTGTGGTAGCCGGCGGACAGAATCTGGCCGATGGCGCGCCGATCAGATTCAGCAGTAGTTGTCCGGTGAATGGTTTGTATCAGGGCACGACTTCAGTCGTGCCGAAGGCAGCTTGAACGCAGCCGTGAATTCAGCAGTCTGAAGCCGTGCCCGGATACGAACGGCTTCGTGCGAGGCTCGCCTGAGCCGAGCGCTTCCTACGGACGACTCCGCGTACAAGGGGCACTCGGTTTGTTTGCTGATTTCTTCATTAAGCGCCCGGTCTTTTCCACCGTAACCTCGCTGTTCATCGTGATCGCGGGAGCGGTGTGCATCCCGTTTCTTCCGGTCGCGCAATTTCCGCAGCTGGCGCCTCCGCAGATCTCGGTGACTGCGTTTTACACCGGCGCAAATGCCACCGCGGTCGAATCCTCGGTGACCACCATTCTGGAAGAGGCCATCAACGGCGTGCAGGACATGCGCTACATGACCTCCACCAGCGGCAACGATGGCAGCAGCTCCATCAACATCACCTTCGAGCTGACCCGGCCTCTCGACCTGGCCGCCGTCGATGTGCAGAACCGCGTGCAAGGCGTCATGGGACGTCTGCCGGATGAAGTGAAGAACTACCGGCGTCACCATCAACAAGGTGGCCAGCTCGTTCGTGCTTGCGGCCGGCTTCTACAGCGAGGGCAATCGCTACAACGACGAGTTCATCAGCAACTACGTCGACATCTACGTCAAGGACGCGATCAAGCGCATCCAGGGCGTCGCCGATGTGCAGATCTTCGGCGAGCGCAAGTACTCCATGCGTCTCTGGCTCGATCCGAACCGGCTGGCGGCGCGCGGGCTGACCGCGTCCGATGTCGTCTCCGCCCTGCAGCAGCAGAACGTCCAGATCGCCTCCGGCCAGGTCGGCGCCGAGCCCACGGCGACCACCCAGATGTACCAGATCAGCGTGCGCGCGGTCGGGCGGCTCACCGAGGCGTCGCAGTTCAACAACATCGTCCTGAAGCCGGGCAGCAATGGCGCGCTGGTTCGCCTGATGGATGTCGGACATGCGGAGCTGGGCGCCGAAGACTACAGCGGCAAGCTTCGCTTCAACGGCTACAACGGTATCGGCATCGGCGTCAGCCAGTTGCCGACGGCCAACGCGCTCGATGTCGATAAAGCGGTGCGAGCCGAGCTGACGCGGCTGTCGCAAACGATTTCCACCGGGGCTGAAATACGCCATCGCCTTCGATACCACGACCTTCGTCGGCGACTCGATTCGCGAGGTGCTGAAGACGCTGGTCGAGGCCATTCTCTGCGTCATGCTGGTGATGTTCCTGTTTCTGCAGGACTGGCGCAGCACGCTGATTCCGGCGGTGACCATTCCGGTTTCGCTGATCGGCGCCTTCGCCTTCATCAAGCTGCTGGACTTCTCGATCAACACGCTGACCCTGTTCGGCATCGTGCTGGCCACCGGACTGGTCGTCGACGACGCCATCGTCGTCATCGAAAACATTCAGCGGCACATGGGCGAAGAGCACTGCGACTCGCGCGTGGCGGCCTCGAACGCCATGGGCGAAGTTACCGGTGCTGTAGTCGCGACCTCGCTGGTGCTGGTTGCCGTGTTCGTGCCGGTGGCGTTCTTCCCCGGAACGACCGGACTGCTCTACAAGCAGTTCTCGCTGACCATTGCGTTCTCGATCGCGATCTCGGCGTTCAACTCGCTGACGTTTACGCCTTCGCTTTCGGCTTTGCTGCTGCGGCCGGAGACAGGCCAGAAGAACGTGTTCTTCCGCGGCGTGGAACACATCATCCATCGCACCACCGAGCTTTACGTGCACAGCGCCAACAAGGCGGTCAAGCTGCGCTACCTGGTGCTGTTGTTGTTCTTCGCCGGACTGGCGGCTACCTACGTGGTCTACAAGACCGTGCCCACCGGCTTCGTGCCCGACGAAGACCAGGGCTGGTTCATGATCACGGTGCAGGCTCCGCAGGGCGCGTCGGTGGAGTACACCTCGCAGGCCATGCGGCAGGTGGAGGCGGTTATGCGCGAAAGAGAAAGACATCATCGGCGCCTTCAGCGTTGTCGGCTTCAGCTTTACCGGCAGCGGCGCCAACAAGGGCATGGTCTTTCTGAACCTCGCCAACATCGACAAGCGCAAGGGCGAGCAGAACTCCGCCGCGGCCGTCGTCAATCGGCTTGCGCGGACCGCTGAGCCAGTTGACGGACATACAGGCGTTTCCCTTCCTGCCGCCGGCGATCTCCGGTATCAGCAGCTTCGGCGGCTTCACCTTCGAGGTGCAGGACGAGGGTGGCAACTACCGTGCAGCAGCTCTACAACGTGACCCAGGGCCTGGTACGAGAAGGGAACTCGCGCAAGGACCTGAGCGGCCTGTTCAGCGCATTCACCGCCAACGATCCGCAGTTCGTGGTGAAGATCGATCGCGCCAAGGCTCGCAGCCTGCAGGTGCCCATCCAGCAGATCAGCGACGCGCTGCAGGTGTACATGGGCTCGGCGTACGTGAACGACTTCGACTTCAACAGCCGCGCCTATCGCGTTTACGTGCAGGCCGACCAGAGCTTCCGCCGGCAGCCGCGCGACATCCGCGAGTTCTACGTGCGCTCGGAAACGAACGAGATGATTCCGCTCGACAACGTCGTCGAGCATTTCCGAGTCGACGTCGCCGCAGGTGATTACGCACTACAATCTCTTCCGCTCGGCCGAAATCGACGGCTCAGCCGCGCCCGGATACAGCTCGGGTCAGGCGCTGCAGGCAATGGAGCAGGTGGCGAAGAAGCTGCCGCTGGGCTTCAACTACTCGTGGTCGGGACTCTCGCTGGAAGAAATCAAGTCGGGCAAGCAGTCGGCACTGCTCTTCGGCCTCGGGTCTGCTGCTGGTGTACCTCACACTGTCCGCGCAGTACGAAAGCTTTGTGCTGCCTTTCATCATCCTGCTCAGCGTACCGATGGCGATGCTGGGTGCGCTGATCGCGCAGTCGCTGCGCGGCCAGCTCAACGACGTCTATTGCCAGATCGGACTGGTGATGCTGATCGGCCTGGCGTCCAAGAACGGCATTCTGATCGTCGAATTCGCCGAGCAGTTGCGCGCGAAGGGCCTCTCTATTCACGATGCCGCGATTGAAGCGGCGCGCATACGGCTGCGGCCCATCCTCATGACGTCGTTCGCATTCATTCTCGGTGTGCTGCCGCTGGTATTCGCGAGCGGCGCCGGCTCGCAAAGCCGCCACTCGGTGGGAACGACCGTCTTCGGCGGCATGATCGTATCCACCGCGCTGAATCTGTTCTTCATCCCGGTGTTGTATGTGATCGTGAAGACCATGCTGGAGCGGGAACAAGCGCCGGCGAAAGCAGCATAGTCCGAAATCACTTGGGAATCGAGAGACAATGCTGGACTACCGCGCCCCCATTGTTCCGGATTCGCCCATTAGCGAGACACTCCATCTCTGGACTGATTTCAACGCCCACAACTTCGCTGTCAGGGCGGTCCACGTTGTCGAGCAGGTATGGAAAACTTCCGCCCGGTCCGCAACCGGTCATCCAGTACCCGGTCCGCGGGAGGAAGTTGGAGTAACTGTATGGCCCGCTCGCGAAGCGATCGGATGAAGATGAGATCGAAGTTGGGGAAGAGGCGAATGCCGCCACGAAATGCAACAAAGTCCACGCGTCACCCCGCCGATTGACCTACGTCACAGCGTTGCTGGGCCAATAGAGTTACAAAAGAACTTAAAGAAGTGGAAGCGGCTGGACGCGACATTCCCGCTGCGGCGGCCACTTCCCGTGACGCCCCCACCCTCGTGGGGAGAATTGGTCGCATCATGGCCACGGCGCAGCTCACACCGATCGGGGTGGGTATTCACAATGTGCTCATCGCGACAGACTTTTCCCGTTATTCCGAACAGGCCCTTGATTTCGCTTTAAATCTGGCAAAGGCCTATCAAGCGAAAACCTATGTCGTCCTTGTCGTTCCCAGCGACGAGTTCATGATGGCCGGTCCGGAAGCCTACCTTGCAGCCAAGGAAGCTGCTCGCCGCGACCTGGAGAACCTCAAGATTCGAATTGAAGAACGTCCCATTCCTGCATCGAAGGCGAAGACTACCACCTGTATCTGCTGGAAGGCGACGTGGCGCAAAGCATTCTGACCTTTGCGCAGGAGAAGCAGGTCGACCTGATCGTCGTCGGCACTCACGGACGCGGCGGTTTGGGCAAAGCGCTGATGGGTTCAGTAGCCGAGAAAGTGTTTCGAGGCTCTCCCGTTCCGGTACTGACGATCGGCCCGTGCGCTCGGCACGTCAGCAATGCGCTGGCGCCCAAGAACATTCTTGGTGGCTGCAGACTTCACGCCCGCCTCGGAGCGGGCAGCGCAATATGCCGCAGCTCTTGCGTCGAAACACCACTCGAAGTTGACGCTGGTACACGTGGTCAGTGCGAAAGAAATTGGCCACCACCCGGATCGCGACTATCGCCTGCTTCATGCCATGGAGACGAACCTGTGTGCCCTGCTGGGCCCTGAGGCCTCCGCTCCGTGTACCTGCCGCATCGAGACAGGCCGCGTCGTTCCCACCGTATTGCAGGCTGCCCAGGAACTGGAAGCCGACTTGCTCGTGGTAGGGGTTCGCCCGTCGTTGCCGGTCTTGAATCGGTTCATGTGGCCGAACGCTTATGAGATTGTGCGAGAGTCGCCGTGTGCGGTTTTAACCGTGCGCGAACGGCCAGAATAAATGTAGTTTTAATCCCTGAAAGTGGAGGATGAATGTTGAAGGACAACGTGATGATAGAAGAGACCCAGGCAATACCGGCGATCAGCCCGGACTTCCTGGTGGAATTGAAGAAGGAGGACATGGCGCAGGCAGTCGTGGAGCGGTTCAGGAGAAGCGCTCCCAAGCCAGCGGCGTCGAAAGTTGTCCGGAAGGCCACGCGCTCGCCAAACTGGCGCCCTGCCGACGAAGAGTGCTAGATATCTGATTTGCCGGTGAAAGATGCCGGCAGGAGACCACAGTGATCTCCTGGTAAGAAACCGAACGAACGTTCTTCCAATCCCGCACGTACGCAATCAAAATCTCTCTTAAACGTGTCATTCTGAACGCAGGGAGACTGTTGTTGCCCGCTCGAAGGACCCTACCCCCGAAACAATCCTTCAGCGTTATGGCGGCCTCTCGAATATCGCGAATCGCAGGGAATTCAGGACGTGCCGCTGAATCCCCCTACTGCCGGGGCCATCCAATTACGGGACACCTGTAGACTTGCACTGGAAAGGTCCGACGCCACCCGGCTCCTCAACATGCGAATCGGCATAACCTGTTATCCCACGTACGGCGGCAGCGGCGTGGTTGCTACCGAACTCGGACTTGAGCTGGCCCAGCGCGGCCACCAGGTCCACTTCATTTCGTATTCGCAGCCCATCCGCCTGACTGAGCCGCTGGCCAACATTCACTATCACGAAGTCGAGGTCTCGCGGTATCCGCTGTTCGAGTATCCGCCGTACGACTTGGCGCTGGCGACACGCATGGCCGAGGTGGCCGAGATTTACGAGCTCGATCTGCTGCACGTTCACTACGCCATCCCGCATTCGGTGAGTGCCATGCTGGCGCGCCAGATGCTGAGTTGCGACCACACTCGCGCACGCCGCCGACTGCCGTACGTCACGACGCTACACGGCACTGATATCACGCTGGTCGGCGCCGACCCGTCGTATCTGCCGATCACGCGCTTTTCCATCAACCAGAGCGACGGCGTTACCTCGATTTCGAACTACCTGAAGCAGCGCACCGTCGAGGTCTTCGATGTCCAGACGCCAATCCAGGTGATCCCGAACTTTGTGAACTGCGATTTGTACGAGCGCACGCCCGAAGTGATGAAGCATCGCTCTGACTACGCCAAACCGGACGAGAAGATCCTGGTCCATCTTTCGAACTTCCGGCCGGTAAAGCGTATTCCCGATGTCATCGAGATATTCGATCGGGTGCAGCGAAAGATTCCGGCGCGACTGCTGATGATCGGCGATGGCCCTGAACGCTCGCGCGCCGAGTGGCTGGCGGTGAACAAGGGCATTCACAACAAGGTCGACTTCCTGGGCAAGCAGGACCGCATTCACGAGAAGCTAGGTGTAGCCGACGTGATGCTGATGCCCAGCGAGCTGGAATCGTTCGGACTGGCGGCGCTCGAGGCGATGGCCTGTGAGGTTGTGCCGATCGCGACCAACGAAGGCGGTGTGCCCGAGGTCATCGATCACGGCAAGACCGGGTTTCTGGCCAACGTTGGCGACGTGGATGCCATGGCGAAAGATGCTATCGACCTACTGTCCGACGATGATCGTCTGAAAAAGATGGGCGAACAAGCGCGAGCCAGCGCGCAGGCGCGCTTCTGCGCCAGCAAGATCATTCCGATGTATGAGAAGCATTACCGCGAAGTGCTCGACCGCTTCAGTTAAAGATGCACCGTCGCATGAAGCGGACACTTCGGGTGGAGCGGCGCTTCAGCGCCGCGTCAATGGCTCTTCAAGAATGAGCCGGCTTCAGGCGGCGGTACTTATCCCTTACTCGAGCGCTCTTCGTAGATCGCGCCTACGACGGAGCCGCCGAGTTCTTCCGCTTCGAGGATCGGCAGGACCAGCCGAATCAGGGTGCCCGCGATTGGGCTGGCTTTCGATGTTGATCTCGGCGGCATCGCCATAGACCACCTGCAGGCGCTCGGTCACGTTCACCATGCCGATGCCGGTGCCCGACGAAGCGCTGGTGCCATCGGCCGGCATTCCGACACCGTCATCTTCCACTTCGATGAACCAGCCGATGCTCGGCACGGCGGCTGCGCAGATAAATGCTGCCGCATTCCACCTTCGAAGCGAAGCCATGCTTGACGGCGTTTTCCACCAGCGGCTGCAGAATCATGCTGGGAACAAGATGGTCGAGTGAGCTGGGCTCCAGTTCCTTCACCACTCGCAGCTTGTCGCGGCCAAAGCGCGCCACTTCGATGTCGAGGTAGTCGTCGAGGAACTCGAGCTCTTCGCGCAGTGGCACAAACGAATCACCCTTACGCAGGAGCCGCCGCAGGATATTGCCCAGCTTCACGATCATTTCCCGCGCAGAATCAGGATTGCCGCGCACCAGCGACGAGATCGAGTTCAGCGTGTTGAACAGGAAGTGCGGGTTGATCTGGCTCTGCAGCGCTTCCATGCGCGCCTGCAGCAACAGGCGCTCCTGCTGCTCCAGCTTCATCTCGATGCGAACATTGTTCAGCACCTTCAGCGCGATGGCCACCGCCATTACCGTGCCCGCGTAGATAGCGAGCTTCACCCACATGTTCGGGGAGTACAGCGCAAAGATGCGCCGGGGCCATGCCAGGTAAAGCTGGATGTGCGCGAACTCGAGGCAGAGGATCAGGAAAAAGAAGGATGTCTGCCAGTCGATAAATGACTTGCGGATGCTGCGCCGAATCCAGTGATAGATGCTGAGATCGAAGAGCGGCGAGAACGACCAGATGGCTTCGCGCTCGCGCGCGATGTGGCGGAGCATGCCGGCGGACGCTCCGGCCAGCACGTACATGGGCAGGGCTAGCCACTCGCCCCAGAACAGCGACGGCAAGCGCTACCAGGATACCTCCGGCGGTGCCGACCAGGCGGCCGCCAATGACGCCCATCAGGATCGCGCCTACGAAGGCGATGTCGGCAGCGTAGAAGTTGTGGACCCAATGGCGCGCCAGCACGCCCAGCGCGATCGGCGTGCCCACGATGAAGACGATCTCCATCTTCTCGCTTGAGGTGCGCTCCTCGCGGAAGAGCAGCACGCGGAAGCGACGGGCGCGCACGAGCACACTGCTGATGGCCGCCGCAACGCCCAGGCGGATCAGCAAGGTAACGAGAATGAGTTTCTGGTCCAAAGTAAGTGACCAGTGGTCAGTGACTGGTGGTTAGTTCGCGTGGTTCACTTTCGCGCGCCCAGTAAGTTCGAAGGCACCTGCAATTGCTCAATAAAATCGATTTGCCGCAGGTTCCAGCCAGTCACGGCCACTTCTGCACCTATCGTATCGCGTTCGCCGCCTCGCGTATCGCCTGCTCGGCTCTCGCCCCATCCGGAGCACCGCCTTGCGCCATATCGCGATTGCCGCCGCCACGCGTGCCCAGCGCCTGGACGGTCTGCTTCATCAGGGCTCCCATATCGTTGCCGAGCCCGGGCGTCTGCGCGAAGACCAGCGACGGCTGCGCGCCTCCGCAAGCCAGCAGCGCGACACATTGGCCGGCCTTCGTCAGCTTCTGCGCCAGCATTTTGATGAACGTCAGATCCCGCTCGGCGAAATACTGCACTACCAATTTCTGCGCACCACGCTGCTCGGCCGATTGCAGCATCTGGCTGGCTTGCAGTTCGGCAACTTCCTCCAGCAGACGATGCTGCGTCTTCTGCGCGGCTTTGCTTTCTTCCTGCGACTTGCGAATCTGCTGCGGCACTTCCCAGATGTGTGTAGAGAACAGCGCCGGCAGCATCGGTCAGTGTCTCGAAATCACGGCGCGCGGTCGCGACAGCGCGCAGGCCGGCGACGAACTCCACCCGCGTGCCCTGTCGCACCTTCTCGGTTTTCCGCAGCAGGATCGAGCCGATCTGGCCGGTGCTGTTTACGTGCGTGCCGCCGCAGGCGTTCAGGTCGAAATCGCGAATGTCGATCAAGCGGAGTTTCTCGCGTTCGGCGGCGGGAATTTTGCGCACACCCAAGGTGCGCGCCTCGTCCGCCGTGGCAAAGCGAATCTCGACCAACCGGTCTTCGGCAATTACCTCGTTGGCCAGGCGCTCGACGGCGACGAGTTGTTTTGCAGTGACGGCTTCGGTCGCCAGATCGATGGTGCAGCTCTCGTCCCCCATGTGAAACGACACGGTAGCGACGCCGTAGAGCTTTTCGAAGGCAGCCGAAAGCACGTGCTGGCCCGAGTGCTGCTGCATGTGATCGCGACGGCGCTCAGGATCGACGTTCCCGTGCACAACCGTCCCGGGCTTCAGCGACGCAGTTTCAGCCTCGAGGTAGTGAACGCACCTCGCCCGTCTGCTCGTTCTCGGCGACCTCGGTTACGGGCAGGCGCCGGACTTCGGGCCCATCGGGGACGTCAATCCAGCCCGTGTCGAAGATCTGGCCTCCGCTGGCGGGATAGAAGGCGGAGCGATCGAGCGTGACCGCCGTGCGGCCATCGGCGGTCGTCACGGACGCAACGCGCGCTTCGAAGTCATGTAGAAAAGAATCGGTGTAATAAAGACGGTCGGTCAAGTAAACCACTCCTCGGTACCACGTCAGTTTCCAGCAGGGTGGAGTACGCCTTCAGGCGTGCATAGATCGCCTGATGAAACCGTGCGCTCTAGCGCCTGAGGTACGCTTCCCGGATGACCGCAGCAGCTAAAGCCGCAGCCCGTTGAGAAGCCTCGTGTTGCACCGCTAAAGCGGTGCTCCACCCCTTCCAATCGCTTGCGAAAACTCCTGTATTGCTGAGGCGCTGCTGTAGCGTCAACCTAGCTGTATCATTCTGCCAAAGCGTATTCGCTTCGTCCCGCTACAGCCTCTCCAGCGTAAGTCCATCCATCTCACCTCTGAAAAATTTCTGCAACGCTTCCCGGAAGATTGCGGGCTCGCTTGCAACCGTGGCAAACAAAGTCATCGACGACCGAAACTTGATCGCATCGATTTCTCCCAGCATGTCGACGATGTCTTGTCCCGCGTGCGCATTCACCAAGCGCGTGCAGTCGGCCAGCCTGGGACCGAGTACGGGATGTTGCAAGTAGCTGACCGCCTCGTCGCGACCGGAGATGGCGAAGCGTTGCGCCATGGGACTGTAACCCAGCCCGGCGATCTGCGGAAAGATGAACCATATCCAGTGACTGGTCTTGAGCCCGGCGCGCAACTCCGCACAGACCTGCTCATACACAGGCGCTTGCGCGTCGACAAAGCGTTGAAGATTAAATGCGTCGGTGGCAGTCATAACATTGCTCACTGAGAGGCAGGGGCGAACGGCCTTGTGCGAGTCAGGGTTCGCTGTATTGCCTCTTCCAAGGATACTCGCGGAGTCCATCCGGTTTCACGGCGCATGCGGCTTGTGTCGTACCGGCGGTCTTGCAGCGAACGCTGCAGTTGATGGCGCGAGAGGCGCGTGTCTCCCATCGGGATCATGGATCGCAGCGCCTCGGCAAACGGCGAGGCAGCATACAGCGGCCAGCCCGAGGCGAAACGCGTCGAGGAATGATCGGCCACGCGCTTGAGCTCATGATAGTGGCCCAGCGTGAGCGCGTCGTCATCGAGGACATTCCACTCGCGCAGTCCGGAACTCGATGCCGCCGCTGCAAGCATGGCGTCGATCATGTTCTCAACATAGTTCAGCGGAAAGTGGTTCTGCGGTTTGCCGAAGACGACGTCAGTCTTACCCAGCCGAAATGCGAAGATGCCCGCCGGTAACTGGCGTCCCGGCCCGAAGATGATACCTTCGCGCACAATCACCGTCGGCAATCCGCTCGTCCTGGCGAATGAGCTGACCAGTTGATCGGCTTTGATCTTCGATTCGGAGTACGGATCGCGCAGCTGGGGCTTGTCGTCGAAAGGCGTTGTCTCGTCGATGCTGGCGCCCTCGGCGATCGGACCGTACACCGCCAGCGAGCTGGCATAAACGAATTTGCCGACGCCATTCGCCGCGCATGCCTTCACAACACGCTCGGTGCCGTCGACGTTGATCTCGAAATAATCTTTATACGGAGCGGCGCCGACCTTGGCGGCAAGGTGGTAGACGATGTCCGCGCCGCGAACCGCGCGCGCAATGGACTCGGGATCGCGTATATCGCCCTGTGCGATTTCGACTCCGGCTGCTGCCAGTCTGTCGGCACGCGGCGACGGCCGCGCCAGTACGCGAACGCTCGTGCCGCGCGCGAGCAGATCGCGCACCAGATAAGACCCGAGAAATCCTGTACCGCCGGTGACGCAAACGAGCATAGAGAACAACGATTATCGCTGATTACTAAAGGCCGCCGAATGCAGAATAAGAGGATCAGAAACTCATCCTTCACCCGCTCTGGCGTGACTCTCGTCCTCGACCCGCCTTTCGCCCGTATGTTAGCTTATACTTTCGATCTACAACCAAGTCGCGGCGCTGGAAGTCGCGCAGTTCGTTCCGGCCCACCGTGGTTTAAGGTGAGGCAGTTTACGGTACAGCGAGAGAAAAAGCTTTGACGATCGCGGGCTACATTGTCCTGGCGGTCGCCGCCATTCCCGGCATCTATTACCTGCTGGTAATCTTCAGTTCCATCCGATATTTCCGGGTCGAGCGGCGCGAAAACCCGCCTAACACGGATTTCTTTCCGCCCATCAGCTGCCTGAAGCCGATCCGCGGACTGGACGAAGACGCGTACGAAAATTACGCCAGCTTCTGTCGTCAGGATTATCCCGGCGAATACGAAATCGTCTTCTGCGTCGACCCTGACGACCCCGCGCTGCCTGTGCTCGAGCAGTTGAAACGCGATTTTCCGAATCGCCAGATCCGCCTGCTCTTCGGCTCGCAGCGCAACGCCATCAACGACAAGATCGGCCGGCTGACGCGCCTGGTGCGCGAGGCGCAGTACGATCTGCTCGGACATCACCGACGGCGACATCCGCGTTGGCGCCGACTACCTGCGCGCCATCGCACATCCGTTCCGCGATCCGAAGGTCGGCGGCGCGACTACGCTTTACGTTTCGACCGAAGAGACCAGCTTCATCCAGCACCTGCAATCGGTCGGCATGATCTCCGATTTCTTCGCCGGCATCATGACTGCCTGGCAGCTCGACGGCGTGAAGTTCATGTTCGGCCAGTCGATCGTCACGACCAAGCAGAAGATCGCCGGTTTCGGCGGATACGAGTCGATCGAGAACCGTCCCGCCGACGATCTGAACGTCGGCCGCCTTGTTGCCGAGCAGGCGGAAGTGAAGTTGCTGCCGTACATCGTGAAGACGGTCGCCGATTTTCAGTCGCTGAAAGATCTGTTCTACAAGCGCGTGCGCTGGATGACCGTCATGCGCCTGGTGCGGCGCCAGGGACATCGCGGGCTGATCTTCACCTGGGGCCTGATCTGGGCGCTGATCGCGGTAGCGGTGCATCCTACGTGGCCGGTCGTGATCGGCTATCTCGGCACGTATCTGGTGCTGCGCATCATCATCACCTACCTGATCGGCATCTGGGGCATGCGGCAGAAAGGCTTGTGGCCGAAGATGGTGCTGATTCCGCTGTGGGACCTGGTGGCGTTCTCGATCTGGATCGCCAGCTTCGGCCGGAACACGATTCGCTGGCGCGGCTACGACTACACCATTCGCGACGGAATTCTGGTGCCGGTGAATCCCGCGAACACGCCGCTGGGGAAGTAACCGAGTTTTTCCGTCTTAACTCAGCGCCCAAGAAGGAAACCGCTGAATGACCGTTCAGAAAGCTAAAGTTGCTATCGCAGGCGCAGGGGTTTACGGCGCCACCACTGCCATTCGACTGGCAGAACAGGGCCACGAAGTTCATCTCTTCGATCCGCTGGGCGTACTGAACGCCGCATCCGCGATCAATCAGTTCCGCATTCACTCCGGATATCACTATCCGCGCAGTCCTGAAACGATTCGCGAGACGATGGAAGTGCGGCAGGAGTTCATGGACACGTACGCGCCGGCCATCGTGCGCAACAGCCAGCACTACTACGCCATCCCGCGCGAAGGGCTCGCTGACGCCGCCGGACGTGTTCGAGCGTGTCATGGCGGAGCACAAGATTTCGGCCAGGCCCTGCCGTCCGGAGTGGATGAACTTCGATTTCATCGACAAGTGTTACGAGGTCGACGAGCAGATTTACGATCCCGAAATCCTGCGTGACGCTGCTGACGAAGAAGATCGAGTCGCTGCGCATCCGCCTGCACCATCACGAATTCAGACCGGACATGCGCGGCGACTACGATTTCGTGGTCTGGGCGGTGTACGGACTCGGGCCTTCGCGTGGCCTGTTCAAGTCGGTGAAGTTCCAGGTTGCGGAGAAAATTCTCATCCAGCTGCCGAAGCAGTTGCAGCATGTGTCGCTGGTGGTGATCGACGGCCCGTTCACCGCGTTCGATCCCTACGGCAATTCCGAGCGCTCGCTGTGGGGCTCGGCCAAGAACACGAACCACTGGACGACCACCGATCCCGAGCGAACCGATTCCCGAGCAGTATCGGCCGCTGCTGAATCGTTCCGACGTTCGAGCCGATTCCGTGGACGCGTTTTGAGGCGATGCGACAGGATGCGATTCTCGCGGTGCCGGCGTCGGCCGAGGCGAAGTATCTGGGTTCGCGTTTCACCGTTGCGCGTGGTGGAGAACAATCCCATCCAGGACCGCCGCACGCTGTATGTGCAGGAGACCTCGCCGGGTGAGATTCACATCTTCTCGGGGAAGGTCGTGGGAGCGGTGAAGGCGGCGCGGATCGTGAGCGAGATGATTGCGCAGGGATAGATACTTGCCTCCCCCTTGACGCCATCGGAATTGTCATCGAACTGCAACTAAGAATCGGGGTGTCACCCTGAGCGGAGTGCGTCCAGCGCAGCGGACGAACGGAGTCGAAGGACCTGCTGTCTCATCTGCCAGAAAGATCTTCCGCCGCGCACAATCAGCAGCAGGTCCCTCCACTCCGGCGGGCAAAACAGGCCCACCTCCGGTCGGGATGACAATCCATAAAATGAGAGGCTCCAGCGCGACCCTCACCCCAGCATTGCGCTGATCTCGCTCGACTTCGCCGCCTCATCGGCGAAATCAAATGTCCCGTGCTCCTTCATCTCTTTTGCGCCGCGCACGAACGCTCCCAATGCAGCCCGCGCCAGGGTGCTGCCCACACTGATCCGCTTCACCCCGATCTCCGACAGCTCTGCCTGACTGAGCCGCACGCCCTGCAATCCCATCAGCGCGTTCACCGGACGATCGACCGAGCGCACCACCTCCGCAATTTCCTCCGTCGTGCGCAGCCCCGGCGCATACAGCACATCGGCCCCGGCTTCCTGATACGCCTGCAGCCGTTTGATTGTGTCCTTGAGGTCAGGACGTCCGTGCAGATAATTCTCGGCGCGCGCCGTCAGCGTGAACGTGAAGGGAAGCGATTGAGCCGCTTCAACGGCTGCTTCGACTCGCGCCACTGCATGTTCGAAGCAATAGATGGGGCCTTTCTCGCGGCCAGTCGCGTCTTCGATCGAGCCGCCGACAATACCCGCGGCGGCGGCAAGTCGAATGGTTTCGGCCGCGACCGCGGGATCGTCGCCAAATCCGTTTTCGAGATCGGCGCTCACCGGCAGATCGGTGGCAGCAGCGAGCACGGCAATGTGTTGCAGAATGCCGTCGCGTCCAACCGTGTTGTCGCGCATGCCGATGGAGAACGCGTAGCCCATGCTGGTGCTGGCAAGAGCTTCGAATCCCAGGTGCGCCAGGATGCCGCGCTGAACCGAGGTCCCATGGGTTGGGAATGATGAAAGCGTGATCGCGCTCGTGCAGCGCGCGAAAGATTTGTGCCTTTTTCGGCTTGAGTTGGCATAGCGATTGGAGTCTGTCAGAGGCAACCACGATTCGGCAACTCGCACATCGAGACATGTAACCCGTCACCCGGGCCGGTTATGGTCTGGCTGAGGTTATGAACTTTCAAAACCATCCGTCATCGGATTCAAAGGCAAGGCTGTCCACAACGCCGTTACGCCTTCTCTCGCACACTATGGATGAGCATCAACTCTCGATTTATTTAAATCCTTCGAATCCAAGTAGCTCGTCTCACCGTTCCCCACACACGAGAAAGGACAGCCCCTCTTTTTCCTGAAAGGCATTTGTTGCGGTCGTACACCCTGGCGTCTGCAACTGAGACCTCAACGCTCCTCAGGAGCAACTCTGAACTGGAAAGAAGGAACCCATGAATAAGTTAGAGAAGCTGACAGAACTAGTGGAGACTCCACTCAGTCGCCGTTCGTTCGCCAAAGGGATCAGCATGGCAGCCGCTGGTTTGGCGGGAGCGTCGGTTCTGGGAGGTACGGTTCTGAATGCCGTCGCTGCTCACGCCCAGGAACTCGATCCATCCACAAATCTCACCGTCAGCGATGCTGATGTGCTGAACTTTGCCCTGAACCTCGAGTATCTGGAGGCGGAGTTCTACCTGATGGCCACTTGGGGCACTACGCTGGTCGGGGCAGGCATTCTCACCGAGTCGGAAACCACCGGCCCCACCACCGGCGGACAAAAGGTGCCAGGTATCGCCTCCTCACCATTCGCTTTCGCTGCCAGCGGACTACGTACTGATGAAGTCAAGCATGTGAAATATCTGCGCTCAGCTCTAGGTTCGGCCGCTGTCAAGAAACCCGCCATCAAGCTAAATGCACTTGGGTATGGCTTTTCCAGCCCTTCGGACTTCCTCAAACTGGGACGTCAGTTCGAAGACGTCGGCGTCAGCGCCTACGCGGGAGCGGCGCCTCTCATCACGAACAAGACGTACCTGGAGGCAGCGGCACGCATCCTTGGCACCGAAGCCGAGCATGCCGGCGCGTTGCGCTTTGCCTGCATCTACTGGGGCGTAAGCAGCCCAGCGGTCGACGGCCAGGACGTGCCACCCACAGCCTCCCATCCCTTTGACGTAGATGCCAACAGCCTAGCCATTTCGCGAACCACAGCCCAGGTGCTCAATGTGGTTTATCACGGTGGCAATTGCTCCGGCGGATTCTATCCACAAGGCATGAACGGAACCATCAAGTGCCGCTCGTAATCTTGATCGGGCGGGAGTGGATGTTGGGTCCCCTCCCGCTTTTCGAAACCCCAAGGGAGGGAGAGATTCATGTTGGAAGGTCTTTTTCAGCCGATGCACTTGCTGGTCATCCTGTTTATTGCGCTGATGATTTTTGGGCCGAAGAAGCTGCCGGAACTTGGCAAAGGCTTGGGCGACGGAATTCGCAGCTTCAAGAGTTCGATGAAAGATGAAAAGGTCGATGACAACGCCACAGAGAATGCTGGAACCTTAGCTTCAAAGGGCTGAGGCCAGGCTTGGTCAGGGGCATGATAAGAGTCGTGCCCCTGCCTCTAAACTGCCGCCAACCCTTGCTCGTGCGGGAAATGCCTTTGCTAACCGATCTGCCGCCCGCAATAATCCGCGATGAATGAGCTCATGTTCAATACCGCCAAGTCGAGACATCCGCGCCTGCCGGTGCGGTATTCAACATGCGCTCCACAGATTTCCGCACTACGCGCTGTGTCCAGGTTAAGCCCGCCGCGTCCACCGGCAGATCGTCCGTTCCGGTAAAGCAATGCGGACGCCCCGGACCGTAATCGAAATCGCCGGCGTAATACGGATAGTTGGTGCTCTCGAGAAAATCCTGCATAAGATGAACGGCGTTGTTGAGGTAGTAAGTATCCATGTCGCCGACGGAAAAGTGGAGCTTGCCGACAAGGTTCGGGCCCAGCGTCTTCCAATCGCGCTGTAGGATGTAGCGCAGGTCGTAATGCTCTTTCCAATAGTTGGCGACATCATGATCGATGACGCCCGTGACAGGGTCGTAGATAGGCTTCGGGTAGCCGTCCTCGCCGACAGGACCGTAGACCGCCTGCCAGATATTGAATTGTTCGGTGGAGCGCCCGTGAGTGCCCAGCACCAACTCGCGGCGGGTCATGCGATCCATAGTGCTCAGCACCGAGCCGTCGGTCTGGCGTTCGGAAGGACGCGGCACCTTACCCCAATTGCTCTCAAGCCACAGCGCATTCGCATCGTCGTAGAGGTTCACGACCTGATAGGCGCGGAAGTCGACGGGATCGGGACACGCGATGAAGGCATCATTAAAGAATGTGGGATAGAAGATCTGCATGGCGGCAGCTTCCCATCCGCCGGTTGAGCCTCCATAGGTCGCGCGCGCCCAGCCCTGTCCGATGCCGCGGAATTGCTTTTCGACTGCCGGAATTACCTCCTGCGTAATCGCGTCGCCATAAGGTCCCACATTGGCGGAGTTCACGGCGTAGGAGTCGTCATAGTACGGATTGGCGTGCTGCAACTCGACGATGAGGACGTGCGGCAGCCTGCCGGAGGTCCAGTCCTGATATAGGGCGTAGCTGTATTCCGCAACCAGACGGCGACGTCCTTTCAGGTCCGGCGTTGGAGGAGTTTCCCGGAAGGGAAGCGTCAGGTCGTGGGGAAAGTGTGACTGGTAGACGATGACGGGATAGTGCGCCTCGGGATGCTGATCGAACCCTTCCGGCAAAAGAACGATGGCCCCGACAGAAATCGGCGTTCCCCAAAACTTGGTGAGCAACTCGCTGTTGATCTTCAAGTGCTTGACGTACTTGGTATCCTTCGGCTCCTCAATTAGAGAGACAGTTTCCGTCAGCGAGATCTTAATGCTGCCGTCCTGTGCCGGGTCGATGTGAAGCTTTTGCGTCTTGCTATAGAGGTTGCCCGGCTTCTTGTTCCACTGCTGTCCTTCTCCGCGCTCGGGCGGAAGCTTCACGGTGTGTCCGTTGGCCAAATGATAGGTCTGGTAAATGTTGAGCAAGCCCTGCACGTAATAGTCGCCTGCTGGAATGCATGCCAGACTCAGGGCCGGATAGCCCACCGCCTGCTGATTGACAATCGCAGCTTTGCCAGGCGCGAGGTCGTCGACATCGATTCCGAAAACCTGCTGCGTATCGGGCTCGTCGCTAATCTGGAAGCGCGGTTCTTTGCCGGCGTCGGTGGACAACATGACATATAGGCGGCCGTCCAGGGGCTTCTGACTTTGTTGCGTGCCGAACGAAACTTCGAAACGGAGCTTTGCTGTGGCGCAGTTGGGCGATGCGGCCGATAGTGAGATTGCGAATGTCGGAAAGATGACTGCGATGCAAAGCAACAGCGCTCGGCACATCCTTGCTCCCTCCACGGAGAGTCGCTGATTAGAGTAATTCACCAGGAGACGAATCTACAAAAAGTGTGAAGCGGGGGGAGATTTGCAGTAACAAGACAGCTGGTTCTTTGCCAAAAACGAAAGTTAAGGAACTCTGCAACTGTCATTTCATCCTCTTTTCATTCTGCATTGACCATCGAGCCGAGGGAAGTCGCTACCTTCCTCATCGGAGGAACTTCTCATGACTCTGCCCGAGCTTACGCCCAGAAAGTGGCGCGCCACGGCGATGGCCAGCGCGCTTGCTCTTCTCAGCTCGACGACGCCTATGAGCGCCCAAACGCCGGTAGTGGCGACCAAGCGCTTGTCGACTCAGACCCCCATTCAGCATGTGATCATCATCCTTGGCGAAAATCGCACGTTCGACCACGTCTTTGCGACCTATCAGCCAGTTCAAGGCCAGACCGTCAATAACCTGTTGTCAGAAGGCATTATCGGCGCTGACGGCACGCCAGGACCGAACTTCTCAGTCGCGGCGCAAGACTCGGCCATCGACCGAATCACCGACCGCTATCAGATCAGCCCGAGCCGGAAGTCGGTGTACTCGGTTTTGCCGACGCCGCTGGTCGGGGGGCCGACCAATCCTTTCTTTACTACTCTGCAGCAGGCCCAGGCAGCGGAGAATGGCTTGGCCGACGATTACTACCAGTACATGCTGACCGGCGGAACCGGTCTGCAGGCAGGCCAGCCGGACACACGCATCACCAACGTCCTCAATCTGCCTTCGGGACCTTTCCAGATCACCAACGCCAGCACGCATCCCTACGACGTCTACGACAACAGCCCAGTCCACCGTTTCTACCAGATGTGGCAACAGATGGATTGCAACGTAAGCTACATCACTACGGCGAATCCGAGCGGCTGTAAGGGCGATCTGTTTCCCTGGGTGGAGACCAGCATCGGCGCCGGCAGCAACGGGCGTCCGCACGCTGTCAACTTCAACCTAGCGAGCACCCGAGAGGGCGCTACGGCGATGGCTTTCTATAACGTCCAGCAGGGCGACGCTCCTTACCTGACCTATCTCGCCAATAACTATGCGATGAGCGACAACTATCACCAGGCGGTTAACGGCGGCACCGGCGCCAACCACGTCGTCATGGGAACCGGCGACGCGATATGGTTCAGCGATGGTAATGGCAATGCGGCTCAGCCTCCGCATAACCAACTGGTCGGCATTGGTTCGGCGAATCAGGGGTATGTTGACGAGATCGAGAATCCAAACCCGGCGCCATCTACTAACAACTGGTACACCGAAGACGGATACGGCGGCGGCTCTTACGGATCACCGTCCTATGGCGGCGGCTCCTATACCAACTGCTCAGACAGCAGTGCGCCCGGAGTTGCCCCGGTCCTTAACTATCTGGCGGCGCTGCCATACCATCCGGCGTCCAACTGCGAGCAGGGACACTATTACCTGCTCAACAACTACAACCCGGGCTACTTCGGCGACGGTACCAACGCCTATACCGACAACAACGATGCCAACACGGTTTTCACTATCCCGCCGTCCAACCTGCGCAACATTGGCGACGAGATGCTGGAGAACAACATTTCCTGGAAATACTATGGCGATCAGTGGGACCGTTATCTGCAGGACAAGTACTACCAGAACCCGCTGAACGTCTACTGCAACATCTGCAACATGTTCCAGTACTCGACGTCGATCATGACGAACGCGTCGGTGCGTACGGCTCACCTGCAAGACACCATCGACCTGTACAGCGACATCCAGAACGGCACGCTGCCGGCGGTTTCGTTCGTGAAGCCGAGCGGCATCGTCGACGGTCACCCGGCCTCTTCGAAACTGGACCTGTTCGAAGGCTACGTGAAGAAGATCGTGGATGAGGTACAAGCTAATCCCACGTTGTGGCAGAGCACAGCGATCTTCGTCACCTTCGACGAAGGCGGCGGATACTATGATTCCGGCTATATCCAGCCGGTAAGCTTCTTCGGCGACGGTACACGCGTTCCGATGATCGTAGTCTCGCCCTACACGACTCCCGGCCACATTTCCCATCAATACAACGATCACGTCTCGATTCTGAAGTTCATCGAGTACAACTGGAACCTGCCGCCGATTACCGGCCGCAGTATCGACAACTTGCCCAATCCGATACCGAGCCAGGCGAATCCGTATGCTCCGGCGAACGCTCCCGCAATCGGCGACATGACGGACTTGTTCAGCTTCGGAGGCAAGAAATAGAGGTTAAGCGAAGGTCAGGATTCGTCGAAAACCAGCTTCGAATCCGCCTGGCGATAGCGCCGACTGCGAACTGCGGTCGGCGTTCGTTTATTTTGTGCGGCAGGAACCGGCGAAACATAGCGCCGGAAAATCGGTTAGAGTATTCAGCACGTTGCGAGGGGGGCCGGATGAGCGATGTCGCGGTGCGTGCTGAAGATCTGCCAGAGCTGCCTTACGACTCCTGGAAGGACACGCTATTCACGCTTCACATGTGGACGCAGATGGTGGGCAAGGTCCGCCTCAGCCTGTCGCCGCTGGTGAATCACTGGTGGAACGTGCCGCTCTACGTCACCGCCCGTGGCCTCACCACTTCGCCCATGCCCTACGGTAGCCGCACGCTAGAAATTTGTTTCGACTTCATTGACCACAAGCTGCTCATCGAGACCAGCGACGGCGAAGTTCGAGAGCTGGCGCTGAAGCCGCAAAGCGTCGCCGACTTCTACCAATTGCTGATGAAGACGCTCACGCAGCTCGGGATGCCGGTAAGCATCTGGACCCGGCCGTGCGAGTTGCCGGAAGAGCTCACCATTCCCTTCGAGAAGGATGAGCAGCACAAGTCTTACGACGCCGAGGCTGTGCACAAGTTCTGGCAGATCCTCGTATGTACTGATGGTGTCTTCAAGCAATTCCGCGCGACGTTCATTGGTAAGGTCAGCCCGGTACATTTCTTCTGGGGCAGCTTCGATCTGGCCGTGACGCGCTTCTCGGGACGGCGCGCGCCGGATCGTCCCGGCGCCGATCCGGTCACTCGCGAAGCTTACTCGCACGAAGTCAGCAGCGCTGGCTTCTGGCCGGGTGGCGGCGACATCGAAGGCCCGGCGTTCTACTCCTATGCAGCTCCGGAGCCCTCGGGATTTGCCGAGCGAAAGGTGAATCCACCTGCCGCTTACTATCATCCGGTGATGAAGGAGTTTTTGTTGATGTACGACGATGTGCGCGTTGCCGAGTCGCCGAAAGCCGCATTGCTGGCGTTTCTGCAAAGCACTTATGAAGCGGCCGCCGAACTCGGTAATTGGGACCGCAGTTCCCTGGAACGCTGAACAAGGAGACTACTGTGGCAGAAAAATGCTCCCATCTCGAATCCATTAAGTTTACGACCACCGATGTCCACGTCTGTGAGGAGTGTGTAAAGCTGGGCGACCGCTGGGTCCATTTGCGGCTGTGCCTGGAATGCGGACACGTAGGCTGCTGCGACTCCTCCAAGAACAAGCACGCGACCAAGCATTTTCACCGCGTCAAGCATCCGCTGATCCGCTCCATCGAGCCGGGCGAAGCCTGGATCTGGTGCTACGTGGATGAACTGTCGCCGGGGGAAATTGCGGCGTGAAACCTGTTTGGCACAAGGCCTATAGTTCCACTTCAGGATAGGAATAATTAATTCCGGCCACTGCCTATCGCGGGACTATTTATTTCGTTGCGCTACTCTGGATTTTTGGTGTAGTTTGCGGGCATGATCCGCGCCAAAGTTCTACTAACCTCGTTCGCCTTACTGCTGGCCACCTCCCTAATACTCCCGTTACGTTCTCAGGCAGAAAAGAAGTCCGGCGACACCATGTCGTCCGTACAGCGCGACCAGGCGCTACAGATGTTGCAGGATACCTACGAGAAGGTGGTCAAGGAATATTACGACGCTTCCTTTCATGGAATAAACCTGGAACAGAGATATAAGGATGCCCAGCAGAAGATCCGCGCGGCGCAGTCGCTAAGTGCTGCCTTTGGTGACATAGCCTGGATGCTGGATGGATTGAACGACTCCCACACATTCTTCGATCCTCCACCGCGGCCCTACCTGGTGAAAGATGGCTGGGAAGCAACATTTGTGGGCGATGCTTGCATGATTACCGCGGTAAAAGACGGTTCTGACGCAGCGGCGAAAGGTCTAAAGCCCGGCGATCAGATTTTGGCAATCGAAGGTTTCCGTCCTACCCGCGATACCTGGTGGAAGCTCAACTACGCCTTCCATACATTGGCGCCGCGTTCGGGTGTGAAGCTGGCGGTGGTCAGTCCCGGAGAGCAGCCGCGGGAGGTTACGGTGATGTCGATCGTAAAGAACCTTCCAAAGAACTATGACTTCACCGGCAGCACGGACATCTGGGACGTCATTCGCCAGGAACAGGACGAAGACGAGCGAATGATGGTTCGCAGCGTTGAGCTGAAGGATGTGCTGGTCTGGAAACTACCAGTTTTTCTTCTGAGCGACGATCAGATCGACTCGTTCCTGCGAAAAACGAAGAATTACAAAACCGTGGTGATCGACCTTCGCGGTAATCCTGGCGGCGCAGAAGAGAATCTGTCTCGCTTGCTCGGTGGCTTCCTTGACCATGACGTTAAGGTGGGCGACCGCGTTGAGCGTAAGGGCGCAAAGCCGTTCATTGCCAAGTCGCAGGGAAGCCACGCTTACTCGGGCAAGGTTGTCGTTTTGGTGGACAGCAGTTCGGCTTCGTGTTCCGAGCTTTTCGCCCGTGTCATGCAACTGGAGAAACGCGGCACGGTCATCGGCGACCATACTGCCGGCGCCGTGATGGAAGCTCGCCGGTATCCGTTCTCGCAAGATAAGGCGTTTGGTCAGTATCTGCCGTATTCAATGCAGGTCACCGTCGCCGATCTCAAGATGACCGACGGCAATAGTCTGGAGCATCGCGGCGTGGTTCCGGACGAGATATTGCTGCCCAGCCCGGAAGAACTGGCGGCGGGTGCCGATCCTCAGCTGGCGCGGGCCCTGCAACTTGCCGGTGTGAACCTGTCGTCCTCGGCCGCGGGACAAGTCCTGCCCGTGCGCTGGAAATAGTTTCGCGGGCCAATAACAGGCGGGCTGCGGAGCCCGCCTCGCCATCGCTGATTGAAACCTCTGTTACGTTCCCACTACAACTCCGCCGTCAACTGACAGCACCGTTCCCGTGATAAATGACGCACCATCCGAGGCCAGCCAGCAATAGGCTTCGGCGATCTCTTCCGGCTTGCCCAGTCTTCCCAACGGCGTGTGCGAGACCATCGCGTCCAGAATCTTCTCCGGCATCTGTTTCACCATCTCGGTGCCAATGTAGCCGGGAGCGACCGCGTTGACACGAATCTTGTGGCGGCCAAGCTCGCGAGCCCAGGTCTTAGTCATCCCGATCACCGCCGCCTTGGTCGCGATGTAGTTGGTCTGCCCGAAATTTCCGTAAAGGCCGACCACCGACGAGGCGTTAAGTACCACGCCTCCGCCACCGGCAATCATGTGCGGTGTTACCCCGCGCGTACAGACGAACACGCCCTTCAGGTTGACATTGATGACGGCGTCAAACTGCTCGTCGCTCAGACTGGAAACGACGGCGCCGTCCTTCACCTTGACCAGCAGGCCGTCGCGCAGGATTCCTGCATTGTTGACCAAGCCGTAGATGCTCTGCCAGCGGGCGAGCACTTCGTCGACGCCCGCTTGTACCGAAGCCTGGTCGGTAACGTTCACTTTGCGGAAGAGCGCATCGGCGGCGCCGGCTTCCTTCAGCTCTTTCACGACGGCTTCGCCGGCGCTCTCATTCACGTCCCAGATCGCGACCCGCGCACCCTCCTGCGCGAAGCGGATGGCCGTGGCGCGGCCAATACCTCCGGTTCCTCCGGTTACGATGACGACTTTGTTGCGAAGACCAGAATCTTTCATGAATCCTCCGTGCAATGATAGGCAAGCAGACTTTTTCGGACGTCATCCTGAGCGGAGTCAAGCCGATTAGCGCGCGGAGTCGAAGGACCCCTATCTATCGCAACCAGCCGTCCGGCACATCTTTGACTAGCGATGACGTAACAGATTATCAGCTTGGCTGCGCCGGATGGTGGGCGAGAGTGGAGTTTCCCTGCCTCTCTCACGACTCTTGCTTCTTGTCACCACGAGCAGCCCTTCAGGCCGACGCCCCATCTGCTTCCGTTTTTTCCTGCAGCCAGTTAATGCGTGCTCAACCAGCTGCCCGTCACAACCACCCGTGACGTAATAACCTCTGCTTAGGAGAACAGCCCGCTCTGTTTTATCCTGATGCTTATGCCTGCACTCGTCGAATGTGTTCCTAACTTCTCCGAAGGGCGCGACAAGGCTCGCGTCGATGCCATCATCGAAGCCATGAAGATGGACGGAGTCTATCTCCTCGACCGCGAGATGGATGCCGATCACAACCGCTGCGTCATCACCCTGGTCGGCGATCCGGTGAATGTCGCCGAGGCTGCCATTCGCGGCGTTGGCAAAGCTGCTGAGTTGATCGATCTGACCAAGCACACCGGCGCGCATCCACGACTGGGAGCGGCGGACGTGATTCCGTTTATTCCCATCGAAGGCGTTACGCTGGAAGACTGCGCGGCGATTGCACGGCGCGCGGGCGAAGAGATCTGGAAGCGGTACAAGATCCCGGTCTATCTCTACGAAGCGGCGGCGCAGACGCCTGAGCGACAGAATCTGGAAAACGTGCGCCGCGGGCAGTTTGAGGGGATTCGCGAAGACGTTAAGACCAACCCTGCGCGCAAGCCCGACTTTGGCGAGGCGGCGCTGCATCCCACGGCCGGCGCGACCATTGTCGGCGCGCGCAAATTCCTGGTCGCCTACAACGTCTACCTCAACACGCCGGACGTTGAGATCGCGAAGAAGATTGGCAAGGCCGTGCGCTTCTCGAATGGCGGCCTGCGTTACGTGAAGGGCATGGGCGTGCCGGTGCGCGGGCTGGCGCAGGTCTCGATGAATCTGACCGACACCGACCAGACGCCGATTGCGCGCGTTTACGAATACGTGAAGCGCGAAGGCGCGCGTTACGGCGTGATGCCGCTGTCTAGCGAGATCGTTGGTCTGATTCCCAAGAAGGCGTTGGAGGATGCGGCTGAGTGGTTCCTGCAGGTGGAGAACTTCGATTCGTCGCTGATCCTCGAGAATCGGCTGGCGGCCGTGATGACCGGCAAGGTCGCGGTTGGCGGAATTCGCGCGGGAGTCGAGCCGTTCGTCGAGCAACTGGCTGCGCCAACAGCTGCGCCGGGAGGCGGATCGGCGTCGGCGGCGGCCGGCGCGATGGCGGCGGGACTGGGGAGCATGGTCGCGAGCATGTCGCGCGGCAAGAAAGCGTATGTGCAATACGAACGCGAGTTGAGCGATGCGTTGGCGCGACTGGCTGAGGTGCGCGAGGAGTTCAAGGCGTCCATCGATGCCGATGCCGAATCGTTTAACGAAGTGATGGCCGCGTTCAAGAAGACAAAGGAACATCCCGAAGCGCAGGCCGAAGTGGAAGCAGCGACTAAGAAAGCCACGCTGGTCCCGCTGGTCGTCGCCGAGCGGGCGCGCGAGACGCGTCAGATCATCGAGTCGTTGCGGCCGATGACGAATCCGAAGATGGCCTCGGATTTGACGGTGGCAGTGGCATTGGCGAACGCGGCAATTGAAGGCGCACTCGCAAATGTCGAGATCAACCTGGGCGACATTAAAGATGACGCATTTTTAGCGGACGTGAAGCAGAGAGTGAGGGCGGTCAAGGCGTAGTAGTTAATGATTAGTAATCGTATTTCGCTTGTCGACGATTTTCTGCTTGCTATAAACCGTTAGTGCCCCACGTTCGCCCTTCTGTTGGGCTAACGTGAGTACCGGATCGTCCCCAGGTTAACTCGAAAATCGGGACGTGAACCTAGTACACCACACCAGTTTCCTCAGGAAAGTTATTCGCAGGATGGCTGGCAGGGTCTGTCCAAAAAGCTCGTTGATGTTTGTCTCGGCCACGGCAATCCGGTCTACCCGAAACCCCTATCCCTGTTGCTGTTTCACGTTTTCACCCGTCTAATCCTTTGTCCCAAATCACTTACTTGGGCAACGGCCCTGAATCCACCGGCATCTCTGCTTGCAAGGGTCTAGTAAAATAGTATGTCTATGAAGCAGTTCGTGATTTCCTTGTTTCTTGCCGGCGCAATGAGTCTGCCGGCCTCCGCTGCATCGCTCAGCAGCAATGCGCAGACGGTCATCCCCTCTGCGGTGCAGCAGATCATCTCCGTCGACTACCGCGATCTACGCGATTCGCCAAACCGCTCAGGCGCTGCGCGACCGCGTCATGCCCGACAATGTGAAGCAGTTCGAGTCGGCGCTGAGAGGGCGCGGGCATTGATCCCAACAGGGATGTCGAGCAACTGACCTTCGTCAGCTATCGCGCGCAAAAAGGAATGCTGCGCAGCGTTGGTATCGCACAGGGTCCGTTCAAACAGCGGGAGTTCCTGATCAAGATGAAGGCTAAGAAGATCAAGCCGGAGAAGTATCTGCTGTCGGAGATTTATCCGATGGGCAACGGCATGCAGATGGTCTTCCTCGATCCGACGACTATTCTCTTTGGCGAAAACGCTGCCATCAAGGGCGCTATCGATGTGCGCGACAATGGCGCCGAGTCGGTGCAGACGAACAGCGTCATCGACGACCTGATGACCAGCGTGCAAAATGCTTCCATCTGGAGCGTGTTGGACCAGCAGGGTACGCAGAACATGATGCGTTCGGCGCTGGGCCAGGCCGGCTCACTCACCGATTACGATACGGTGAAGAAGCGCCTGTTGGCCTCCGATTACACGATGAACTTCGGGAGCGGTGTCACCTTCGATCTGAACATCAAGACCTCTGACACGGTGACCGCAGCTACCATCTCCGGCCTGATGAAGGCGGGCGTGCTCTACCGCAAGATGAGCGGGACGCCGAGCGAGAAGATGGCGCTGGAAGATACGACGGTCGACAGCTCGAATGACATTGTGCGGATGCACTTCAAGTCTAACGACCAGCAGTTCCAGGCACTGTTGAAGTCAGACCTGTTCGCGGCCGTGTCGAAATAACAACTCACTAACCGCGATCAACGTAAATGTAGTCATGGCGCAGCTTAAGGCTGCGCCATTTTTTTCATAACAAAATACGAAGGGGCTGCGGAGAGTGGCGCAACCCCTCGATCGCATCGCGGCCAAGCGAGAATTCTGCCGGCGCCGCGATGCCAACCACTACCTCTACCGGAGAGCGGAACGCCGGCGCGTCACTCTCTGCGGGTCTGCTGTCAGGACGCGTTTGGGTAACGTTCCGGCCCGCGCACCAGTCGGTGCGCTCAACTGGGTCAGCGCCCCGAACTTTGGATTGAGGATGACAGCATGGAATTCTCCGGTGGTCTGGCTGTACGCCGCCCCGGCGATTTGTCCCCAGATGTTAATGGCGTCGGCTTCGACTGGAATGAGATCGGAATCAGCCGGGACCATGGTGCCAAGGTCCAGCATCTTCCCACCGACCCAGAGGACCGGGCGCTCCATGTAAGTTTCCGAGTTGTACGAGAAGCCCACGACCGCGCCGAGATCGTTGATGCCCCAAGCTTCGGAAATCGAGTCACCGGGCAATACGCCAAGGTCGCGCATGACACCGTGATTCCAGAGGGCGGCATGCATGGTCTTGTCGTCGGTCATGTAGACAATTCCGGCAATCTGGTCGAGGTTGTTGACGGCGACCCCGATGGTCTCATCACCCCAGTTTCCGGTGAGAGGATGAAGATCCGTCATCTTGCGTCCATTCCACAGATAGGCATGGAAAGGCGGGCTGTGGTGCCCGGCCGCCAGCCAGTTCGGCGGAACCGTCGTATCGACCTGCGATGCGCCGGTGACGTCGCCCAATGTGTTGATGCCGTTCGCGGTGCTTGCATGCCCGTTGCGCAGGGTGCCAAGGTCGCGCATTCTGCCGTCCTGCCACAAGAAGGCATGAAAGTCCATGAACTGATTGACCGTACCGAGCGTGGTAGTGATGTCGGAATTGCCCACAACCTGGCCGCGATCGTTGATCCAGGTGGCCGCGCTGTTCAGTCCACCCGGCAGGGTGCCCAGGTCGCGAGGAGGCCGTCCGTTTACCCACAGCGCCGCGTGACATTGAGGCGGGCCGCAGAAGAAGGTATAGTCCGCTGCGTCCTGCAGAGTCGTCTCAGCTCCACCGGCAACCTGATTGAAATTGTTGCCTGCCCCGGCCCAGCTGAAGTCGCCGCCGAAAGTGGCCAAGTCCGTCATGCTGCCGCGGTGCGAAAGAAATGCGTGGTAATAGGCGTCGCCGGCCACGAAAGAATATCCGGCAACATCGGCGAAGAGATTGATGCTGGTGGGCACCGTGTAGTATCCACCCAGTGTGCCCAGGTCCACGATGGTATAGCTCTGCTGTGCCAGCAATGGCGCAGCGAGCACAGCGACCAGTAGCGTAATTCTTATGGTCCTTCCTGACAGTGACATGACGATGCTCCTTGAATGGGCGAGTGGGGAGCGAATCCAGGGTTGTCCGGGACACTGCCTGGTGAAGGCGTGGAAAGAGTGCTTTGCGACCGAAACCGAAGGTCGAAGGCTCACGCGATTGGAGTCGGCTGCCCACCGATATCATGCGCCTGTGCCTTTTCGGCGTGTCGCTAACGATCGTGTCCGGGCGATCTTGCGATGCGCCTTCGACACTCGGCGTAAATGCTCGTCAAAGGGCAGTTCTGGCGTGCTTTGTAGCACATACTCTTGGCCATTTGCTGTGACCGGGGGCACGTGAGCGTGTGACTAGTCTGGAACGCCCAGCCAGCGGGAGCTATTGCTTATTTTCGGCCAGCACCGTTTTGGCGCGCCCGAGGGCTGGACGGTCGGAAAACTTTCCATCATCGCAGTTCTTCAGCAGCTGCGCATAGTAGGAGTCGGCCTTCTTCGTGCTGGTGCGTCAGCTCCGCGGCTCGGGCTGCGCCAGCGAGTTCGTTGAAGCGGTTGGGATCGGTCTTCATCGCCTTCTCGTATTCCAGCAGCGCTGCTTCCGGCTGATTGGTTTCCAGTAGCATGTCGGCCAGCATCTCGCGCGCGGGAATGGCAACTTCCGCCTTACCGACCTTGTCCTGGGTGTCGGCGACGGCACGCATCTGCTTCACGGCGTCATCGTTTTTCTTTTCGGCGAAGGCCAGCCACGCCTGCACCTCGTCGCGCTCGAGGTTAGGTCCTTCGAGCATGTAGGCATACTTCGACTTGCGCACAGCGTCCTGGGCTTCGTCGAAGTTCTTTGCCGCCGTGTCGCGCCGCGGCAACGTCGCCCGCGCGCGCCGCGCCTATGGTCTGCGCCCAGTAGGTGATGGTCTGCATGTGCGGAGGCGCATTCGGCGCCGGCTGCAGCGCCATGGCCTCTGCCCAATGATGCATCTCCAGGTCGTAGAGCGCGGGGAAGTCGGCCTGCGCGTAGTCGTAGTAGCGCATCATGCCGCTGTCGTCGTCCGTTCTTCGGAGCTGCAGCGACAATGCGCTGTTCCTGCTCGACGATCTGCTTGGCCTTGGCGTCCTGTCCGGTCTGCAGGTAGGCGTACAGCAGGAAGTGCATGGCGTGCAGTTCGTGACCGCCCATGTACATCGCACTCGACTTCTGGGTCAGATCCACCGACTTCAGGTTGGCTTGAATATCTTCCTGCCACAGTCCGAGCCGCGCGAAGATGTGAGACGGCATGTGCACGGCGTGCGCCGAAGACGAAGCGATCGCTGCATAGGCACGTGCGGCAGGCAAGGCCGTCGCGGCCAGTTGCGGATTGTCGCAGGAGTGAATGATGTAGTGCGCCAGCCCGGGATGATTCGGGTCTTCCTGGAAGAGCGGCAGCAAGACGGCAACGGCTTTCTTGTTGTTCGTCAGAGAGGTGTCATCCGGTGGCGCCGATGCCAGCAGCGACAGCGCGTAGAAGGCGCCCGCTTCCATGTCCTTGGGATATTTCTGGTAGAGCTTGCCCATCGCGTCCGAGTAGGCGGTGACGCGCTTCATGTAATCAGTGGACGCGGGATTGTCGTAGAAGATGGCTGCGCGCCGCGATGTACTCTCGCTCGCGATCAGTCTTTGCGCCCAGCTTCTGCGCGATAACGATCTCGCTCATGTCCGCGCTTGCAGGGTCGGCTCCTGCGGGCGCTCCCAAATCTGGTGGAACATGCTGAGGGCGATGCCCCAGTGCGCCATGGCACACGACGGGTCAGCTCTTGGCGATCTCGGTGAACTGCGCCTCCGCCTGTTCGTACTCGAAGGAGTGCATCAGCGCGACACCGCGCTCAAACGACTTTTGCGACGCCGGCGCGCACGAGATCGGGAACGACACGGTGCCCAGCTGTTCGCCGGCATCGTGATGATGCATGTGCATCTCGTCGTCATCCTGAGCGAATGCGGGAACGGCGGAGATGAGACCAGAGGCAGAGCAGAGCGGAAAAGACGGATTTTCGCGGAGAGCATCTTTCCTCCTAGGGTGCGACTAACTCTATCGAAATCCTGCCGACTTCACCAGTTCTGTCCGCAGCCGGACATCGGTTGAACGCCAGCAGGATCATCCGTACAAAATTCCCGGGAACATCTCTCCACCTGTCTGCGTAAGTGTCGGAGAGGCTCGCGCATGCAAACCCTGCGGCAAGATATCGCTTACGCACTCCGCCAGATGCGGCAGTCGCCCGTCTTCACCCTGACCGCCATGCTGACCCTGGCGCTCGGCATCGGCGCCACCACCGCAATCTTCTCGCTGATCCACACGGTCATGCTGAAGTCGCTGCCGGTGGTCGATCCCGCCAGCCTCTACCGCATCGGCGATGGCAGGATTGCTGCGTGGAAGGCGCGATGCAGGAAAACTGGGGCATGTTCTCCTATCCCGTTCTACCAGCGCATGAAGGAGAACACGCCCGAGTTCAGCGAACTGGCTGCATTCCAGGCCGGCGGATGGCAGTTCAGCGTGCGCCGCGGCGAAAGCGATCGCGTGGCCAAGCCGCTGCGCGGCGAGTTCGTCAGCGGCAATTACTTCGACACCTTCGGCGTGCGCGCCTTCATGCCGGACGCACCATCACGCCTGTCCGACGATCAGACCTCCGCGCCGCCGGTCGCCATGCTCAGTTATCGCGCCTGGCAGCAGCAGTACGGTTCCGATCCCAGCGTCGTCGGCTCGACCTTCATCCTCGACGGCCATCCCTTCACCGTGGTCGGCATCACTCCGCCCGGATTCTTCGGCGAGACTCTGCGCAGCGATCCTCCGGAGCTCTGGGTGCCGCTGCAGCAGGAGCCGCTGTTCCGCGGGCAAAGATTCGCTTCTGCACCAGTTTCCAGTCGTGGCTGCGCGTGATCGGCCGGCTGCGTCCCGGCGCTTCGACCAGTGCGATGCCCGCGCGGCTCACCAGCCAGCTGCGCGATGTGGCTGGTCGACGACAGCGGCATGCCGGCGGACTGGATGTCGGGCATCAAGGCCGGTCTGCCGAAGCAGAACATTCAGGTCGTGCCCGCCGGAACCGGCGTTGGCGTGATGAAGGAAGACTACGCGCGACAGCCTGCACATCCTGCTCGCTGTCTGCTGCCTGGTGCTGCTGATCGCCTGCGCCAACATCGCCAACCTGCTGCTGGCCCGGGGAGCTTCGCGGCGCGCGCAGACTTCGGTTCGTCTGGCGCTGGGCGCCTCGCGCCAGACGGCTCATCCGGCAGTCGCTTGACGGAGAGCGTGGTGCTGTCCGTGCTCGGCGGGCTGGCCGGACTGGCTGGTCGCGTACCTGGGCGTGAAGGCCATCGTCGCCGTCGCCTTTCACAGCGCAAAGTTCGTTCCCATCGACGCGACACCGTCGCTGCCAGTGCTGGGCTTTGCCTTTGGGCTGTCGCTGCTGACCGGCGTGATCTTCGGCACCGCTCCGGCGTGGCTGACGTCGCACGCCGATCCCGCCGATGCTTTACGCGGCGCCAACCGCAGCACGCGCGACACGTCCTCGCTGTCGCAGAAGATTCTGGTCATCGTGCAGGCCACGCTGTCGGTGGTCCTGCTGGCCGGCGCCGGCCTGCTGACCCGCAGCCTGCAAAACCTGCAGCACCAGGACTTCGGCTACGAAACCGATCACCGCGTCACCATCAGCCTGACCGGTCCGTACTCCACTTACTCGCAGCCGAAGCTCGACTCCATGTACCGCGAGCTGCAGGACCGGCTCGCGCATATTCCGGGAGTCGAAGCGCGCGGCGCTGGCTCTGTACACGCCGCTGCAGGACAACTGGGGCGAGATCCCCATTCGCGAGGGCCAGGGCATGCCGAACATGAACGACGTGATCGGCTCGTCCTGGGACCACGTCACGCCCGGCTATCTCGAGACCCTGGGCCAGCAGATCGTCCGCGGCCGCGGCATCACCGATCAGGACACCGCCTCGCCACTCGCAACTGTCGCGGTGGTGGACGAGACCTTCGTGCAGCAAGTTCTACAAGCCGGGCGAAGACCCCATCGGGACGCGCTTCGGCCTGGACCTGCCGCAGTACAGCGCCACGTACGAAATTGTCGGCGTCGTTCGCAGCGCGAAGTACATCCGACGCAGCCAACACCAGGAAGGAGCCACGCCCGATCTTCTTCGTGCCGCTGGCGCAGCGCGTGAAGTACGACAATCCGATGATGCAGATGGTCGAAGACGGCACGCACTTCATCGAAGGCGCGGTGCTGCAACTGCATGGCAGCAGCGATGGACTGGAGCCGCAGGTTCGCCGCATCCTGAGCGACATCGATCCCAACCTGACGCTGCTCAAGGTCCAGCCGCTGCAGGAGCAGGTCGACGCGGAGTTCGATCAGCAGCGCGCGGTCGCGCAGATGACCGGCATGTTCGGCATACTCGCGCTGATCCTGGCTGCCGTCGGACTGTACGGCGTCACGGCCTATTCGGTCGAGCGGCGCACCAGCGAGATCGGCGTGCGCATGGCGCTCGGCGCGAATCGCGGCAACGTTGTCAGCCTGGTCTTGCGCGGAGCATTTCTGCAGATCCTGATCGGACTGTGCATCGGCATTCCCATCTCGATTGGCTGCGCCACGCCTGATCGCCGCTCAGCTCTATCACGTGAAGGGATGGGACCCGCTCGTGCTCGGCGGATCGATCTTTGCTCTCGGGTTGTGCGCGTTGATCGCCAGCATCATTCCGGCGCGACGGGCGGCATCCATCAATCCGGTGAAGGCATTGCGAACGGAATAACCGTGCCGCAGAACATTTGTGAACGGAAGCTCCTGGACTCAGTGCATAGAAGACTTCAGTCAATTACTAAACGCTGCTGAAAATCAGTAAAGTAGCAGGCAGCTTCGCTGGATTCTTCGCAATTGACATTCCTCTGACACTTTGACAGAACCCGCGCGGCGCCCCCGAGTCGGGCCACATTACCGACCGACAGATTTCCAAGCTGTGGCGGGAAGCCAAGAAGTTGGCAGGCCTTCCGGATTCTTTGGTTCTGTACTGAGCGCGCCATCGTTTCGCCACCGATGCGATGGACGCCACCGGCAACGTGATAGTGGTAATGGACGTGCTGGGTCACGAAAAAGTGGACACCACGCGCATCTACAACCGCCGTCCTTTATAACGAATTAACCACTGGGTCACCACGGGAGCCGAGAGTTTGATTTTCCTATACGTCTAGGAGTTGCGAACCTGCCGCGGTTCAGCAAGTAGTTATGCAGTAGAGCCGCTGGCAGCGGTTCCTTTGCTTTGAAACGAATGAGCAGGCGCGATCCGGATATCACGATGCATGACTTTTCGTACTGCGTTGCTTTCACTGGCTACTGACCTGAGCCGAACAATCCAAGTAATTGCGTCGACCCCAGTACTCATTTGTATAGAACTGAACGGTGTACCAGTTCTTCTCCAACTGCGTTACTCGGAATACTTTGCACGGCAAGCCTCTGAACCTGCCCGGTTGACGATCTCGGGCTGCTGCTGAAAGCGAATTAGTTGGGTCCAACACAAGGTAAACAGTCGTATCCTCCCCAGCCCAGCCCCAGTCGTCCCATTCAATGTGCTTCAGCTCTCCAGTCGAGGCCTCTGCCAGAACTCGAGCCTTGTATTCGTGTGACCCTGCGAACCACCGAAGAGGTGTTCGGATCGCGTAGAAATTCCAAAGCACAACTGATGCAATGACGAGTAAGAACCCCACCAAGCCCACGGCCGCATACCAAAGCCAGCTTCCTCTCTTCCGCATTACTCCCCGTTTCCACCCTCGCTTCGATCCTTGGGCTCCGGTCGAGAGGGCCGGCCCATTTCCAAGGACCAGTCAGGGTCGATGTCTCGCAACGCGGCTTTGGCTTCTGAGACTACTTCGTCTCTTTCATCCGACAGAGTCGCAATCAGGGCGGGCACGGCATCTGTTGCGTCATATCCGACCCTTCCCAGTATCCGAGCGGCTCCTGCGCGTACTCTCCAATTTTCATGATGCAGCGCTTCGATCAGCTCGGGAACGGCACCGGAGCCGATATTCGCAACCGCCCGGATATAGTCACGGTGATAGTCCCAGTCGTCTTCCTGGAAGGCGGCTATCAACGCCGGCACGGCGGGGATTGCAGCGGGAGGCCCGATCCTTTCCAGCGCGTCGGCTGCTGCATTGCACACCCGAATGTTCTCATCCACGTGACTGCGGTCCGCAAGTAAAGTGATCAAAGCGGCAACGGTCTCGCTAGCCACAGGCTCGATTCTGCTGATGGCAAGAGCCGCGTAGTACCGCACCTCAGCACTCTCATCGCGTAGCGCGCCCAGCAGGACCGGCTCGGCGTCGAGGCCAAAGCCCCCTAAGCTGCATGCGGCGGAAGCGCGTACGTTCTCATCATGGTCGTGCAGGCCCTTGACAAGAGCGGAAAAGGCAACGGGCTGGAAGTGCGCCAGGGCACGGCACACGTGGTAGCGGACAATGCTGCTTTCGTCATTGAGGGCGGCGATCAGGGCCGGTAGTGCGCTCTCCGCGGCCGGACGCCCAATGTTATCCAGAACATCGGCGGCCTTCCAGCGTAGTTCCTCACTCTGGACATGCAGCGCTGCGATCAGCGCGGGAACTGCCGCAGGCCCGGAGCATCGTAACGCTCGATTGGCGGGGTACCACACGTCCTCATTATCGTCATCGAGCGCCGCAATTAGTGCTGGCACAATGTCATCGGCTACGGGGGGCACAAAAGACGCGAGACTTTCCATCGCTCCGGCAGCGCCGCTGCGGACTCGATCGTCAGGATCGCCCAAAGCGCCCACAAGGGCTCGCACGGCATCACCACGAGTCGGTAAGGCGTTGCTTGCAAAGAACCCGACGGATACCAGCGCTTCGGCGGCAAAGATGCGCGCCACATGCCTCTCATCGTTGAGCGCGGCGATCAGGAAAGGCAACACCGCAGAGTGAACTGAACAGAACTCCTCTGCCAGCGTGCGACGAATGTCTGCACTCTTTCCCTTCAGGGCGTCGACCAGGGCCGGTAGGTCGTCGGGTTCCATTCGCAGCACCGCTTCTTGAGCAGCGATGCGCACGCTCTGGCGACTGTCGAACAAGGCGACAACCAAGGCACTCATGTCTTTCATAACTCATCCAATGCAACGCGCTGTTATCACTGGGAAGAAGCGCTGGGCAGGGAAATCTCTTGCTTGTGTTCACGTGTTTCAATGTCCCAACTGTCGCAACTCCGCTCCGATCATTTCGGCCCATTCTTGCGCAGACTTCACGCCAAGATACTCCCACTCGAATTCGGCTAAAGGTGGCATTGATTGGCCGGCGTGCAGTTTTGAACCCATATCGATGATCTGGCCGATGGTGAATCGCGGCTTCACAATCAGGACGTGAGGAAATACGTGCTTCTGCAACTCCGACTTGTTTGGCGCGTCGGTCATCGGCAGGTCAGGCCCACTTTCAGTGGACAGGCCGAAATCCGCCCTTCCAGCCAGCGCTGCCATTGCATCGCTATAGATAAGGGCGTCGATGTTTTGTGATCCACTGTAGAACACAACGATCGGCCGGTTGTTGCCGGAACCCGCCATAACGGCCGCCATTTCAGGAAGGATTTCGATCTTGTGCAGATTCCTCGCTTTGCTCCTGGCGGCCGCGGCCTTGTCGAAGTGGCCTGGTATTCCATCCTCCCCGATACCCTCTTTCATGTTTTCAAGCAGCTTAAAAGGGTCCTTTGTGACGTCCACAACGTCTTCCGGTTTCGCCGAATTCGTGGTCGCTGGCGCGGCGACTGTTGTCGCGCGCGTCCAGTATCCCGTGCCCAGACGTCCGGACGTCATCCGCACGATGTTGTTTGCAGGCGGGTCATACGTGCCGCTGTCTTGCCAATCCAGATTGGCCGCCTTCAAGACATATTGTCCCTTGGCAGCGTGAAAGCTTCCGTGATGGGAAGGAATATTGCCCGGCCCTTCGGCGTGGAAAGAGTAGGTTCCGTCAGCCCGAACAGTCCACACCCAAAGGGCTGCTCCGGCGGCGTTCGGAACAACCATTTCCCAAGTCCCTACCAGCGCCGGATCGACCGTTTGCGTCGCCACGCAGGACAACGCAACGACAAGGAAGCTAGCCATTACAACCGTGACGGTGAATTTCATTCTGCGTTCTCCCTAATCCGTACAGGGACGGCGGTGAGTCCGGTGGCAGATTGGTGGCACTTAAATCTTTTTTTTGGGTTTACCTTTTCTGCAGAGCAAGTTTGGCCGACCACTCCGCGGGGACGCTGCGACCGAAATGGCCCGTCAGGTCGCCCGCGACAGCGTCAAGATGCGTGAACTTGCCGCACGCTTCGTTGGAGCGCAAGTCACCCGTAAGGGTATAGCCCTCGGCAGCGTTGCCAGTGATTTCCATGTCGACTTCGCCGGCGTCGGGTGGCGGCGGTGTTTGCTTGTTTTTCGCGATCCACGCCCCATACTGGGACTCGGAGAGAATGTAACCTTGCAGCCTCTGCCTGTTCGACCCGCTCGCCGAGCCGTTCACAATCTCGCCCACCAAGATTCCGGATGCGACCGTTATGGGATGAGCCTTCTCCATGTGGAGAGTCATGGTCACGGTTCCCGTCACATTGGCTTTTTCGAAGTCGAACGACGACGAGGCGTGGTTGAGCAACGGGGCGTCCTGGATGACAAAGTCAAGTCGCTCCAGGGTCACCGGAACAGGGTTACCGCAGTTGCCGATTTGTTGCCCCGTTGCATTCCATGTGCCCTTCAGCGAAAGCTCCGGAGTCGACCCCGGTTTGTGGCACGCGCAAAGTGACAAGGTTATCCCAAGCGCTGCCAGAATTCTGCGCAGGCGATTACTCGGTTTGCCGCCAATGCGCGTGGCATTGGGAGCCTTAGGGTTGGGAGATACTCGCACGACGAACACGCGTTCCTCCTTGAGACTCACGTTGCTGAAAGCAAGTCGTGACCAGCCGGTCTGTGTGGCCCATTCATCGCGTTGCCCAACAAAGACACGAAAGCCTGGTGTCACACAGCGCATGCCCGGAGTGGTGAATTCCTGCATGACGTCTGTGAGTAAATGTTGACAGGCGTCGGGCAGTATCGTAAGCAGGAAGCTTTTCACCAGATCCTGGGCAAACAGCATATCGCGCCCGTCAATGAACTTCCGGGAAAGCACAAGTTCCATCTGGACTATGCTGCCCTCAGACGCTTCCAAGACATCGAAAAAGCAAAGGTTGCGAAACCTTTCCCCCTCAGGGCGAAACCGTGTTAGCTGTCCCGGTTCGCAAGAGGTTTGCTCGGTTTCCACCAGGTGAAACCAATCAAAGAACCCTGTCTGGCGCGCGGTTTCCAGCGTCCGGCCCATTTTTCCGAAGCTGAAAGTGTAGTACGGTTGGCTCACAGAAATCATGTTGGCCTCTCTTAACTTGCTAAATGGCGCTTGCCGGGCGTCCAGATTGGTGCACGTAAAGTTTTTGGCTCATCGCCCATCTGAAGCCACCAGAAGCACCTTCACTGATCGCCACGAGTTTTGTTGGCATTCAGCATGGGGGAACTTGTTTCTTCCTAAACAGGCGATCTGGAGAAAGGCGGGGACGATGGCGGATGAGATGAGTATGTGGCAGGTGACAACCCGGTTGGTCGGCGACAGTGAGGAGATGCGCCGGAGCACAAGTGAACAGATAGAGCGAATGGGGCAGGCGGCCGTGCCATTGCTCGCTCGAGTAATCGAGCTCGACTGGATTTCGCAGGATGCGTTGTCGTTTGCCCGCAGCATGCTAACAAAGGTCAAACCGCGTTTCGCGGGAGAGACTCCGGATACGTTAATCCAGGCAGCACTGGAATGCGAGACTGTTGAAGTGTGCGAGGCGGTCTCTCAGGCGCTGGTGAATTTTGGAGCTGCTGCGAGTCCGCCCCTGCTGGCGTTGCTCACGCAGGGGAATAACTCGATCTACTCTTCCTTTGCGTGGGCCCTTGGGCAGATTGCCAAGGTTGACCCATCGGTCATCCCCGCGGCGATCAAAGCCATGGACGACGAGAACTGGAACGTGCGCGGCGGCGCTGCGGAGGTATTGTTCGAAGGAGCACCCGTGGAGGCCATCGCGCCTCTGATTCGATCCCTTAAGGAGGAAAGCCCCTATCACCGCATTCGCATCATCAACACACTTGAGCAGTTTGGCGCCACGGCGATTCCTGCCTTGATCGAGTCGCTCTGCGCGCCTGATTGGCGGATGCGGGTTGGTTCGGCCGAGGCGCTGGGAATGATCGAAACGGTCCGCAAGATACGCTCTGATCACGAACCCTACTTCGAAATGGGAGTAGTCGCGGCCCTTCTGAAAGCCCTGGATGACGAGAGAGTTGAGGTTCTGCGCGCCGCCGCCGACGCTCTGTGCACGATTGGGCCGCCCGAAACCAATCTGGCGATACCGGAATTGCTCAACATCCTGCGCGAGAGGAACGCGCTCCGGTTTCCGGTCGCAGCAGAGTACATGAGTTGGATTCCGCATTCTGAGCCTGGTTTTGAAAGTGAGCTGATCGACTCCCTCTCGGCTCCGGATGCGAGCATCCGGGTAGCCGCCGCCAAGCTGTTGCTGCGTATTAAGGTCCTCTCCACGAGCCTTGCAGTACCGGTCCTGCTTGCAATGCTCAAGGACGATGACGAGGAAGTGCGCTTTCAAGCCGCGCGAGCTTTGGCGGAAATTGCACCTGAGGTTTCTGGCGCGGGAGTGCCAATTTTGCGCTCCGTGCTCGAACAAGGGCCAGACTGGACGCACCGGGAGGAACTATGGCGCCGCTCGTGGGATCGTCAGGAGAACGCACTTCGCGGACTGGCGCGGCATGGTCCCGCTGCGGCCGAGGCCGTTCCGGCATTGATCGATGCACTTGACGATTTCTGTATAGCTGAGTGGGCGACGAACACCTTGCGATGCATCGGTCCGTTGGCGAGTGCTGCCGTGCCGGCGTTACTGCGAGCGTTGCAAGGTCGGGACGAGGACATTCGAGCTTCGGCTGCCATGGCCCTCGCAGCGATCGGGCCGGAAGCCGCGAGTGCTGCGGTATCGATATTGCTGGAACGGCTGCGCGAAACCGACGAATACAACCGGTGTTCTGCGGCCGACGGTTTGGGTAGGATCGGGTTGCCGGCTGCGAAAGTGGCCATCCCCGCCCTTCGGGAGTTGATGACCACTGAAAGCGAACGCTTGCGGGATGAGGTGGCGTGGGCTCTCGAGAGCCTCGGTTGTCCCCCACCCGCCAGTGATTAGGCTGGATTGCGCGAATCAGTGGTTGAGAGTGGTCACACGAAAATCAGAAAAGACGGCCTCGGTGCCCGGCTGCCGCACCCACAGCCCTGCCTGGTCGGTTGTGTATGCGAAACCGGGAACCGCCAGGCGTCGGTTCTGCGTACCATGTGTCCACAGGGCATTGTGGTTTACCGGAACACCGTTGAGGTACTCAATGAAGTAGACGCTTTTCCCCTCGTGGTGAACGTCCAGCGTCAAATGCAGGTTCCCGTCCTTGGACTTCGCCCCGCTTCGTATCAGGGTCAACCCCGCCAGCAGGGGATCGTCGACAGTCGGTTGTCCATCAATGTTGGAGACCAAGGTGCCGAAGGGCTCGCGGGGCTCCATTCCAAAACGAGTCAGCTTAGCTGTGGAGCGGCCATCCCCGTAGTAGATTCCAGCACCGCGGGCTACGCCCGTGCCTCCTTTGGGCAGCGATCTCACCGTAAGTTCGATTCGAAAATGATCAGGCATGAGCGTGGAGGCGGGCAGCAGATTAACTACGCAACCGTTCTGGGCCGAAGTGTTGCGGACTTTGACGCCATCTTCGCTACTCGAAATCGAGCAGCCGGGCGTGGGGGTTGAGACTTGAGCGGAATTCAGAGATCGGTATGCGAGGACGGGTCCGCCGGCCGGGGGTGCAGATTGGCCGAGCCTATCCGTGCAAAAGCGTGGACCGCCATAGAAGCCGCGCAGAAACGCTTCCTGACGCTGCACGACAGTGCCGTGGTCCAATTCCGTATGGAGAATATGGGTAGCAATGACATTGGCATATTGGACCTGCTGCGGATTGTTGGGATTGAATCCCAGGAGCTTGTCGTCGCCTATCAGCTCCATCAACGCCAATGCCTCGTCGAAATCATGTTCGCCGAGCCTCCTATCGGAGTTGGCGTGCCGCGTGAACGCACCAGCGAAGCAGTCCGCCACCGCCTCGCTGGCCGGCAGGACTTCGAACTGCTCGCCGGTCCTCACGTCGTACGTGTGCGCCGCGTAGGAAGTTTTGCGCTCTACTGCATGGCCGAATTCGTGCGCTAAGATCGCGACCCCAGCGTAGTTCCCCGGTGACCCAAGCTTGGCTGATGCCTGCTTGTCAACGTCCACGATGAAACCGGTGTCCACGTAGATCGCGTTGTCCTTCTCGCAGAAATAAGCATTGCCCAGTTCAACCCGGTCGCAGCCAGTTTCAGTGGGGCGAGAGTAGTAGACGATGCGCGGCGGCGCAAAGCGTGGACTAAGGACTGCCGTCCACATCTTTACCATGGATTTGTACGCATCGTTAATCTCTCCGCGAATTGCTGAATCGGCAAAGCGGGATTGAGCGAATAGCGCGCTGCCGAATACGAGGACCAAGCTGATGGTTGCCGTTCTGCGTCTCACGTCGTGCATCCCTCGATAGATACGAAACGAAATATCCCAGGCGCATGGGCGTCATGCTTCAGCCGCGGTTGAACTCTTTCCAGGTCGGCAGATGAGGACGCCCCATTGCCAACCATGCCACCACTAATGAAAAAGCGATGACCAGCAGAAACCATGCCCCCATCACTCCTTCTACCACCAGCAACAAGGCAAAGAAGGGAACGGCGGTCACGCCGGACAGAATGCGCAGCCACGCCGGGCGGCCAGAGAGCCAAATACCCCTAATCGCGATGCCGGCCCCAAGCCAAGCTCCGAGCATCATACCGCCTTGGGTCTTCGCAATCGCCACCATGGCAAGGGTGCGAAGCAAGGGGATTGCCCAAAGCCCGGCACACATAGAAAAACACACGATTCCAAGAGCCGAGACCACCATCGCCGTCTTTGCGTCACTCATCTGCACACCGGATTTCATATCCATACTCTCCTTTTTCGTGTCGGCCTTGTTTCTGCCGTTCCGACCAGTGAAGGTGTGCGTCACCTCGGCAAATTGGTGGTCTTTGAAAAATTCTTGTTTAGTGCCCGCGCAGCCGCTCGAGTTCCGCCATGAGCCGGCGCGCTTTTTCGGCTTGTTCGCCACCGGCCGCCTCCATCTTCAGGTACTCTTTCTCCGCCTCGCCGTAGAGTCCGTACTTGATGGCGATTGCCGCTCGTACTTCCGGATTATCGGGAGCGTCGGCCAATTCCATGCGGTACTGTTCAGCTTCCGCCGGGGACAATATCTGATAGGAAGGCTTCTGCTGCTTCGAGGCCATCGCGCCATGCGCCTGTGCAGGTGCTTCCAGAACCGCTTCCGGTTTGGGCACTATAGGCGTCGGGCTCGCAGGTGGGGCGCTCGCCACGGGTTCCTTACTCGCGATCATCGGGAGGGCTGTCGGTCGTGAGTTCCACTGCTGCAGGACCACCGCGCCTACGATCAATGCCATTGTTGCTCCCATCATCGCCCACGCATGTCGCGGCACTTTCATCCACTCTGCTACGCGAGAGAGAAAACCGATCCATTCGGGCGCCCTCTCCTTTTCCTTTTCGTGCAACAAGGACTTGGCGAATAATTCAAGATCGTGGAGTTCCGCAGCGCACTGGCTACACAGTTCTATGTGCGCGCGCACCAGTTCTTCCTCCGTTGAGTCAAGCCGGGAGTCGACGAAGGTTTCGAGTTGCGCGTAGCTCAAGTGTCTTGACTCAGCTGCGCGTAGCTCAGCCCAAAGCCTGGATGGATCCTGCGATTCGGTCATGACACACTCTTATGCAGCTACTCCACCTTGGAGGACGGCGTTCACTCCCCGTGCAGATTGCCGGCCAATCAGACTTTCTTTACCGCCAGTGACTCTCTTAATTTCTTGGCCGCCTTTTGCACGGCCACAGCTCGCAAGTTAATGACCTGCTGCTTCTCACATCCCATGGCCCGGGCGATGCGCAGGTCTTCGAGCGGCAGAAACGGCCATGCCGCACCCAATCGCTCCTCGGGCGACCCCGGATCCGGGGGCCAAAGATGCGCCTGATACCCCAGATCCAAATACTCCCGCTGAACCAGCGCAAGCAGCTTGCCGATATCCCTTCTTGTTGCGACGCCACTCGACTCGAAGGCCTCGATCTCTCCTCGAGCCTCCTTGGTCGCGCCTGGAAGATTCAACAGGAAGGCCATCAGCCATCGATGCTCGAAGTCCTGGAGAATGATCCACAGGCGTCGCATCAGATCCCGTTGGTGAAGCTCATGATCGAACTGCGGTCCGACCGAAGGCTCCCTTGACGCGTCCTGGCCTTCCTCCTTCACGCGAAACAGCGCGCTGGCAATAGACAGAAGTTGGTCCAGTTCGAGCGGCCCCCCAAGTCGATCGAAAATACCTTCAAGAAAGCTCCGCCAGTCGCCGGATTTCATTGCGTCCAGCGCTTTGACCTCTCCTGAACTCCCTGACTTGCCGAAGCGTGATCCGGCCGATATTTGTTGCGGATTTGTGATGAGTTCCTGCACGGCCTTGCTGTCGGCAAGTGAGCTTCGCTGCCAGCCGGAATAACCGCAGCGCACCTCGCCCTCCTCTGTCTCCCACGCCGCGAAGCCCGGTTCATGCGTCAGGAAATAGCGGATCTTATTCTTCAGGCGCATATGCGCGGGGTAGCGGTTGCGGAGGTATTGCGCGCAGGTATGATACGCAACCACGGCTGCGTATGACTTTACGTCCTTGATTTCTTTATCTTCCGAGTGCACAGCCTCCGCCAATTCGGCGTACACACTCTGCACAAGGTCGAGCGCGTCCTCGTTCTCTCGCCGGGCGTCCTGCTGCAAGAGTGTGACATGCAGCTTCTTTCGAATAATCGCTTTGACGACAGGCTGGACTTCTGAGGGCCAATCGCGTTCACTCGCCGATGCCACGCGACGATTATCTGGACTTTCGTTCATGGATACTCGATCCAAGACAAAGGGGCCTCGATGGTAGGCCTTTGCAGACCAATTGACGCCTTTGCGTCCAAGTACGATCCACCAACTTCAGTGACTGAGAATTTCGGCGACAGGATCGCATAAATATCCGTAAACCGCTTGTCACAAAATCATTGAGCCGGATGCAAAGGAGTCGTCCCGTCTAGCTATTCGGAGGCTGATTTGGACTCGTCCGAGAAGCAACTGCAGCCTAAGGCGCTTCGCTCGGAACAGGCACAAGCGGGGGCAATGGGAGCTTTGTACTGAAGGTAGCTTGCAGCACATGCCGGTCAAGTAAACCCGCATAGACGCTGCACGACGGGCCCTTCAAACGATGCACGATTGCCTACAAATTGATCACCGCGCTGTGATGGAAAAGCCTGGGGCTCTTCCCACTCGACTGCCTTAGGGCTCGATGCCAGGACAAAGACTACAGCAGAACGTCAAGGCTGGCCAGTCCTATGTCGGTCGAAGACCGATGCTCCGGGCCCGCAACGCTTGGTCATCTTTGGCCGGTTCCCGGTCTCGTATCGAGCTGATCGCGATCGATATTGCACAACCAAAACTTCCCTGATTGACAGTCCTGAAGAAAACAACGACGTCTGATCTTGCGTGAAGTCCAGAATCCTCGCGGCGGCCCGAGATCACCGGCGGAAGGTGAACGTCGTCGGCAGCACGTGCGCGGCGCCAAGCAACGCGACCGGGTTCAATGCGGCGGTACTCCCCCAGGGAACGGTGGGATACCTGTCGTTGTGGCCTGATGGGGAACAGCAGCCGGTCGTCTCGACACTAAATGCGCAGGACGGGTTTGCCGCCTCGAACGTGGCAATCGTGCTGAGTAACCGCGTCAGGGCAGCTTTAGAAGTAAGGTCCAAGAACTCGCGATTCGTATTTCCCGCCGATCGCAGTGGCTCCGGGCACATTGAAACCGTGCAGAAACAGTTTGCCAGTGCCAAGAAATTGGCCGGTTTACCCGACCCGATTGTGCTCTATTGCGCGCGGCATCGGTTCAGTACCGACGCGATGGAGGGGACGGGCAATTTGATGGCGGTCATGAACGTCATGGCCCCAGCAAGGCGGAGGTGACGCGCACTACCAGCATCCCGACCTGATGCAGATCGGGGCGGCCATCAACAAACGAAACCAGGCTGTGCAGTGAGCAAAAAAGCGAGCACAGCGTAGAAATTGCGGTAGTCGGAAGAGAAGCGGTAAGCAATTGATTGCAGGGGTATTAAGAGTTGGTAGCGCTACCGGGAATCGAACCCGGGTTTGAAGATTGAGAATCTTCCGTCCTAACCCCTAGACGATAGCGCCACGCGAGAAGATCTTCGCATTATAACAAATTCGAGCCAATCATTAGGCTTATCCTCTGAGATCAAGTGACTAGGTTTCCATGCCAACCTCTCTAGGCAGCGGAATTGAAATTGATGGGGGCCAGGCAGCCTCGGAAGCACAACTCATTGGCACGGCGCCACTCAGGAGGGTTCTTGCATGAAACAGTCAGAAGTCCGTCGATGGGGCTTTCGTTCGGCCTACAACCGCCGCTGTCGCTAAATCCCACTTCCTCGTTATTAGGCATCGGCTCTGCCATTTTTGCGGATTTTATTCAGGGTTGACAACCTGGGTTCCCCGTAGCAGAATCCCATTTAGGCGAATAAAAAGCGAAAGTAAACCCTGTCCTGCGGTTCGTCTCCTGAGGTTCTTATGTCATCGGTCGCCGTCAACCACTTGCCCCATGCTGTTTTTGCTGCCGACTCCGCTTCCACACGGCGCACTCAAATTGAGTCCTCACTAGGCGAGCAACTCTCGTCAACATTGTTGTTTCGAGAACGCGTCGCCCCTCTTACCACCTCGACCGGCATTCCAACTCTCGATGCTCTCATTGGGGGCCTGCCGCGTGGAGCGTTGAGCGAATTTTCGGGGCCAACTTCTTCAGGACGCACCGGCGTCATGCTGTCCGCGCTGGCCAGTGCTACACAACGTGAGGAGGTGTGCGCGCTTGTGGATGCCAGCGACAGCTTCGATCCTGCCTCCGCCGCAGCGGCCGGTGTTGATCTGGATCGGCTTTTGTGGGTGCGCTGTAGCGAGCAGAAGTCCATATCTAAGCACATGACATCAACTCCCCTTCAAAAATCAGGTCGACCAGGGAAAGCTGGTTTTGCCTTCAGTCATGCATTGGAGCAGGTGCTGAAGGTGACTGACCTGCTTTTGCAGGGAGGCGGTTTCGGCATGGTTGTGCTTGATTTGGGGGATATTCCGACGGAAAGCGTGCGGCGCATTCCACTCACCTCCTGGTTTCGCTTTCGGCGTGCTGTCGAGCCGACTTCGACTGTGTTGTTGCTGGTAGAGCAGGATCCCTGCGCAAAAACCTGTGCCTCGCTGGTGCTGCGATTGCACTCAGTTTCAATCTGCACGGCTATCTCTTCCAGGCACAACTGGCATCATCCTGTAATCGAGGCAGAAGATGCGGGAGTGGCGCCCAATCTATTGCGAATGCATTTCCTGGAAACCGTCCAAATTAAAAGTGGTGCAGAGACTCAACAGCTAAAAATTTCCGAGAACAACATCGTGAGTCACGCAGATCCATTGCAAGGAATGCAGTTTCGAGCTGAGGTCTTGCGCTCGTGGCGGCAACGTAAACCGCCGCGGTCCGCCGACGCGCAATTTGAACTGCGCGCTGCAATCTAGCCGCTTCCATTCCAGAAAATACATATCGAGTCAACATGTTTGCCTGCATTTATGTTCCCGATTTTCCCGTGGAAGCAATCGTTCGCGTTGAGCCGCTGCTGCGCGAACGAGCCGTGGCTGTGCTGGAAGGCAAGCCTCCATTAACCCGCGTAATTTCGCTGAATGGAAATGCACGCTTCATCGGCATGGAAGTAGGGATGACGAAGCTGCAGGCCGCAGTTTTTGTGGAGAGCACGAAGCCGGATAGCGGTACAAACGGCGCTCTGCGTGGTTTCGCGAGCGATCCACCTCAACATTCCAAATTGGCCATATTGCGTCAGCGGTCGCCTGCGCAGGAGAACTCGGCCCATCTTGCATTGCTGGATGTTGCTCATGCTTTTACTCCGCAGGTAGAGGACACTGCGGTCGATACTCTGTTGCTGGATCTGGTGGGACTGGATCGCCTTTACGGTACTGCGAACAAGATGGGCAGCAATTTAGTGGAGCGGGTTGCGGCAGTCGGTATGGAAGCAAATATTGCTATCGCCGCAAATCCGGATGCGGCCATGCACGCGGCACGGGGATTCAATGGGACAACCATCATTCCTGCCGGCAAGGAACAGCAACGGCTCGGTGTATTACCGGTGCAGATCCTGCTGGATGCATTCAACCTTTCTTCGCAAGAACAGAACCGCAGTAAATCTCAAACCCGCGAGCACGAACAGTTGCGCGCGCAGATGTTAGATACCCTGGAGCGCTGGGGCGTCCGCGACTTTCGCATGTTGGGATTGTTACCGGAACATGCGCTGGCGTCACGCCTGGGAGAAGTTGGCGTGAAATTGTGGCGGCTTGCACTTGGACAGGAGACTCGCACGCTTGTTTTATGCGATCCGCCGCAGCAATTTCAAGAGGCGATGGATTTGGAATGCCCGGTAGAGACGATTGAGTCGTTGTCATTTATTTTGAACCGGCTATTAGAGCAACTGTGTGTTCGACTTGAAGCCAGGGCGCTTGCCGTTCAGGAACTGCATTTGTGCTTAGAGCTGGATCGCCGGGTTGCAGATGAGGAAACCACGACCCTTCAGGAATTGGCTGATAGCTGCCATCTCTCCCGCAATGTGGGATCCCCTCCAATCTTTGAGCGCAGTCTTCGGCTGCCCGTTTCCATGAGAGACGTCAAAGTGTTTCTTAAGTTGCTGCAGTTGGATTTGGCGGCGAATCCTCCCGGTGCTCCTGTAAAAAAGATTTGGCTTACCGCTAAGCCTGCGCCTCCGCGTTCCGCTCAAAGGGGACTCTTTCTGCCGATTACCCCGGAAGCAGAAAAGCTGGAGATTACGCTGAGTCGAATCCGGGCTGTCATAGGAGAACGTCGCGCAGGTATTGCCCGGCTGATGGATAGTCACAGGCCTGAAAGCTTTCGATTGGATCGATTCATTGTGGCGAGTCCCGGCAAGAAAAGTCCCACATTGGAGGACTGCATCCATCGTCCCGCGCTGGCCATGAGAATGATTCGTCCAGTATGCCGGCTCCAGGTCCATTTGGAAGATGGTCGCCCACTAAGTTTGTCTGCTGAGACAAGGCAAAATAGTCGAGAGAAGCTGCAGGGAAGAGTTTTGTGGTCGGCAGGCCCGTGGCGATCCTCTGGTGATTGGTGGGCGGAAAATGCGAAACCTGACGACACCAACGTAGAGCAATCGGGTCCGTGGGATCGCGAGGAGTGGGACATCGCGCTTCTTTGCTCAACTAAATGCGCCACCAACGGCGAGCAGGACGAAGTTTCTCTTTATCGCATCTATTGCGATCTTGCGACTGGCCATTGGTTCGCAGATGCCAGCTATGACTGAGTTTCACAGTGTACATCGAACTCCACGCGCGCTCTGCTTTCAGCTTCCTCGAAGGAGCTTCGATTCCCGAAGAGATGGCCGAGGTCTGCGCCCAATACCAGATGCCGGCGATGGCCTTGCTGGATCGCGATGGAGTTTACGGGGCAGCCCGCTTTCATCTGGCAGCCCAGAAGTTCAAAGTAAAAGCGCATATTGGGGCAGAAATAACTTCACTGCTGGGATGCGAAGTGTGGGGAGCTCCCACTATACCCAGGATCTCTCTACTCTGCCTGTCGCGCGATGGATATCAGAATCTATGCCGCTTGATAACACGGACAAAACTACGCGCTCCCAAGTACCCCAAACAGATACTACAAAGTAATAGCTCTTCCAAATTAGGCGATGCCCTGCTTCTAAGCAATCAAGTGGCTGCCTCTGCTGCAGATCTGGCCGAGTACGCTGCCGGACTCGTTTGTCTTACGGGAGGAGATGAGGGGCCACTGGCACATGCTCTCGACCAGGGAGGCGCCGAGGCTGGCCGTAAGTTGCTCGAACAGCTGATTGCGATATACGGTCGCGAGAATGTGTATGTGGAGCTGCAGCGTCACTACCATCGCGAACAGGAATTCCGCAATCAGGCGGCAATTGAGCTTGCGCGGAATCTGAATCTGCCACTGCTGGCCACACAAGGCGCGCAATATGCCAAGCGGGAAGAACGGCAGATACTGGATGTCTTTACCTGCATTCGCAATCACCGAACGCTGGATACCGCCGGACGTTTGCTGGCACGCAATAGCGAGCGCTATAGCAAGACTCCGCAGGAAATGCTGCGGCTGTTTGCCGACCTGCCTGAGGCCACAGCAAACACTGTAGAACTGTCCTCCCGACTCGATTTCACATTGAATGAGCTGGGCTATGAATTCCCGCGTTATCCGGTTGCTGCAGGAGAAACAATGGATACCGTTCTGCGTGAGCGCACCATGATAGGCGCTCGCGACCGTTATAGAAGAGCTGGGCAGAGTGAGTTGTGGCAGCAGGCGCGGCGGCAGATTGAACGCGAACTCGCCTTGATCGAGCGACTGAAATTGGCGGGGTACTTCCTGATTGTTTGGGACATCGTGCGCCACTGTCGCGAAAACGGAATTCTGGTGCAGGGCCGCGGCTCGGCGGCAAACAGCGCTGTCTGCTATTCGCTGGGCATAACCGCGGTTGATCCTGTCGGTATGGAATTGTTGTTCGAACGCTTTCTCTCCGAAGAGCGTGGTGAATGGCCCGACATCGATCTCGACCTTCCCAGCGGCGATCAGCGTGAACGCGCTATTCAGTATGTGTATGAGCGATACGGAAAACTGGGGGCGGCAATGACTGCCAACGTCATCACTTACCGTGGACGCTCAGCGGCACGTGAGGTTGGCAAGGCACTTAGTTTTGACGGTGAAACATTAGATCGTCTTGCCAGGTTGGTGAGTTCCTGGGAGTACAAAGATCCGAGCGACACACTGGAACGGCAATTTCGCGATGCCGGCTTCGATCTCCACCATCCGCGTATTCGCAAGTTCTTTGAGCTTTGCGTCGCTGTGCAAGATTTGCCTCGGCATTTGGGACAGCATTCTGGCGGGATGGTCATTTGCCAGGGGCAACTGGACTCGATTGTGCCGCTGGAGCCGGCAACAATGCCCGGCCGGGTTGTCGTGCAATGGGACAAAGAAGATTGTGCGGACATGGGCATCATCAAGGTCGATCTTCTGGGACTCGGCATGATGGCCGTGCTGGAGGATACCATCACGCTCATCCGCAACCATCAGAAGGAAGAAGTCGATTTGGCGAAGCTTCCCGCAGATGATCCGACGGTTTACAGCACACTACAAAAAGCCGATACCGTCGGTATGTTTCAGATCGAGAGCAGAGCCCAAATGTCCTGCCTGCCACGGCTGCATCCCACTCACTTCTACGACATTGTGGTACAGGTGGCAATCATTCGGCCGGGGCCGATCGTGGGGCAGATGGTGAATCCGTATTTGATGCGGAGACAGGGAAGACAAGCAGTGGTTTATCCGCATCCCTCGCTGGAGCCAGTATTGGAGCGCACCCTGGGCGTGCCGCTGTTCCAGGAACAACTGTTGCGCGTGGCCATGATTACCGCGGGATTCAGCGGTGGAGAAGCGGAAGAGCTGCGCCGGGCCTTTGGTTTTAAGCGCAGCGAAAAGCGTATGCGGGATATCGAAGTCAAACTGCGGGAAGGGATGGAACGCAACGGCATTCCGGTGGAGGCCCAGGAGCAGATCATTCTTTCCATTACTTCCTTTGCGCTGTATGGATTTCCCGAATCGCATGCCGCCAGTTTTGCTCTTATCGCATATGCCAGCGCCTATCTCAAGTGCCACTATCTCGCCGCATTTACGGCTGCACTGTTGAACAATCAGCCAATGGGTTTTTATCATCCCGCGACAATCGTGAAAGATGCTCAGCGGCACGGCCTACGGGTAAGACCCATCGACATCACCTGTTCCGACTGGCAATGTACGTTAGAGTCAAATGTATGTACCACAACGTCAGATATTGCTCAATTAGCATTGCGCATGGGCTTTCAATATGCGAAAGGAATGCGCAAAGAGACTGTCGAGGTAATTCTTCGCGAACGTAATAAGAGACCGTTCGAATCCATTGCGGACCTTGCACATCGGGTTCCGGAGTTGCGGCGCAATGAACTCGTGCTGCTGGCTTCGATTGGCGCGTTGAATTCGATATGCCGCGATAAAGAACAGGATCCGCTGGCACAGCTACGGGCATCAGACAAGCCGGAGAAAAAACAGAAGCTGCATCGACGCGATGCCTTGTGGCAGGTAGAGAGGGCTGCGCGGTCTGCCGGCCCTCTGCTGGACGGCATTCCTGAAAACGATGGTGAGTCGCCGCTGGCGCAGATGACGCCGGAGGAGCGTCTGGTTGCTGATTTCCATGGTACGGGCCTCACCGTCGGGCCTCATCCCATGTCTTATCGCAGGCCTGATCTTCGACGTGCCCGCGTGCTCTCAGCGCAAGACCTGGCGCACGTCCCTCATGGCCGTTATGTCCGAACCGCAGGTTGCGTGATTGCGCGCCAGCGGCCGGGGACGGCGAAGGGATTTGTGTTTCTCAGCCTGGAGGATGAAACCGGAATCAGCAACGCCATCATTTCGCCAGACGTGCTCGAACGGCACCGGCTTCTGATTCTGGCGGAAAAGTTCCTGCTGTTGGAAGGTGAGCTACAAAATCAGGAAGGTGTAATTTCAGTACGCGTGGAACACGTGATGGCGATGCGCGAGACGTATGCGGTCGACACAGTTGACGTTACCGATGCCGATGTGCGCTCGCACGATTTTCACTAGCCAGCAAAACGAGCGCGTCGAACTGCGCCCTGCTCCGCCCACTTTGACTGCAGAACCATTGGTAAACGGATCGAAAAACAGAGCCGGCTCCCGGCTGGCTGACTGCGGAGAGCATCCACCGTGGCACTTCGCCTTCTGGGTGAGCCACGCGTCAACATGCTCGAATTGAACCTGGTTTTATGTGCTGCCAAACCGTTCAAGCCGTGACCGGGGATTGACTCCTTCGTCCGGCCGTTCCAGCTAAGAAAAACAACGTAAATCCCTTGTTTCTCAACCTGAAGGAAGGCACAATTACATAAATACTTAGGATCAAATGTAATCTGGCCAATCAAGGATTTTAGTGGAGATTCTATGGGTTCTCCCTTTCAGTCTGCTTTGGCGAAGCTCGACGACAGCGTTCAGAACCTTGAATACCAATTGAGCTGCCTCCGCGGGGGCTTGGATGTAGGCGACGATCAGCTTTGGCAAGCTCTCAATGAGGCCCATCAGAGCGCTGCCTCACTGCGTGAAATGGTTCGCTCCGAGCGACCAGACGCCGACTGGTCTGACCGTGCAGCTCTGGAACTCTTGATCCAGCATCTGGAGTGTGACGCGCAAGCCAGGCGCGATGAACAACGACGCGCAAAACTGTTTGAACTGGCCAATGAGCTGGATGCCGGAGCCATCAAGCATCGCTTTGAAAGCCGTGTCTCGGCATTGAATAGCTTACGTCTGCAAGCCATCCGGGAGTTGCGGATCGCGGCTACCCTGTTCGAGCAAGAAAAAGAATTGCCAGGTCCGCAGGCCAGTGAGTGGCTGGCTTGGGCGTGCAACCTCCGCGAAGAGAGCGATGCCTCGGTCTTCGGCGACCTGCGCCGAGACTTTCCTGCCCTCGAACGCTTTGCCAGCGAGATGGAGGAAAGTTACTGGGTTTCCTCGCCGCGGGAACAAAAGCCTGTAACGCAACCCTCAGGCGTACCGGCGAACCTTGCAATGCCTGCGCCGCGGCCTCGCGATTTGCCGACAACAGTTGCTCCCGTTGACATGGCGCCCCGCAATACAAGATTTCAGCCGGAACCGAAACTACAAGCTGACAGCCAAGCGGCATCAGCTCCGAGTTACCAACCACCGTCGAACGGAAGAGATCCCGTAACAGACCATTCCAGTCTTGGGACAGCTGAGGCCGCCGTCGCGACCACCACTCGTGAAAGTTATCGCGCTTTGGATAAGTTCAGTGAGCACAGCAACGGAAACCGTGCTGTAGGCGAGTTGAACGCCAGTTCCACCGTGAAGATGTGGACGGTTCCCGCCCATCCGCCGGCCGCTACTCCTGTCGCGGACGAAACAAGTGGCGAGGCTGTTGAGGATGCAACTCCTGACCAGTCCGCTGATAACCTGCTGCCCAGCTTTGGTGCCGCCGTTTCAACCAAAAGGCCGATTGCCGCGTGGGTTGCTGCGGGTACGATTCTTGCTCTTTGTCTGGTTTTCGCGGGTACGTATTATTTCAGCTCTGCGTCTGGCAAGCCGAATGGGGGAGTAGCTCATGCAGCGGCTAACCCGGCGGGGGCCCCGGATTCAGGTACTCAGACGCAAAGTTCCGGAGTTCCTGCAGGCGCGGGGCAGGCTGCCAATGGCCCCGGGTTGGCGCCCGCTTCTCCTGCTGCATTGATTCAGCCGGTGGAAGGAGCGCAGCACCAGATTCTCTTGGATATGGAGTCTTGCCGTCGCTCGAACCCCGACGGTATTGATTGCCAAGGCTACGTCACGAATCTAAGTAACGCACCTTCGCACGTCACCCTGGACGGAGTGGACGTGGTCGATGGAAGAGGCAACAGCTTCAACCTCAATAGCAGCGGCCAATTCAACTTCTCAACTGGACGCAGCCTGAGTCTTGCGGCCGGTTCGCGGGCAAAATACACCGTGAAGGTGCCTGATAAAGACCGCGAGGCTCGGACATTGACGGTTTACGTCGACGTCAACAATCCTCATGGTCTGGAGTACACCTTCCGGAATGTTCCCATCTCAGAGTAAGCAGAGCAGAATGAGCGGTTGACCGGTCATCGCGAGGGACGTTCTCGACCGCGATGACCTCACAACCTTATCCGGCGACGACCTTCTCTTCGACCATCTCGCTGGCCAGACACTTGAAAGTATTCGAGAGTTGTTCTTTCGCTCTCTCCAACAGCACCAGCTTTTCGGTCGTGTGATCGCGCTCTGCGTCAAGCAAGCCGTTGAGCTCCGAGAGATTGGATCTCAGTCCCTCGTGCTCCTGTAGCATCTGGTCGCGCTTGGTGAATAGTTCGGATTTTTCGGCTTCAATCCGCTCAATCGCTTCTTGCTGCTTTTCGATTTGAGCTACGGACGCCTCCCATTTCTCGTGCGAGTCCGCAACCGCCTGCTTCAACCGCTCGATCTCTTGGGAGTTATCTTTCTGCTGCTGCTCGAGTTTCGCCACCCGTGAGGCTTTCTCTGAAAGGGCAGATTCCCGTTCCTCGCCATCTTTCAAACGCTCCTGCAAGGAGGAGATCTCTTTTTCCAAGGAAGAGACTCTTGACTCATGCTCCGCTTGAATAGCAGAAATCTTGGACTCTTGATCTTCCGGTTGCGTGGAATTCTCTTGGAGCTTCGCGAACTTCTCTTCCGATTGAGCGAACTTGTCCTCGAGTTGAGCACACTTGTCGGTGAGCTCTGCGCACTTCTCTTCGGAAGCTTTCAGCTGGACGTCGGAAGCCGCCAACTTCGCTTCCAGTTGTTGAATCCGATCATGGTCCGAACCGACCTCGCGGACTTCTGACGGCACCAGTTTGTCGAGGCCTATCGTCTCGACAGGACTGCTGTGGGACATGTCCGGTATCAAGGAGCGAATGCGAGCGCCGAGCAACATATTCACCAGGACGGCACCGCCGACTATACCCATAAGTAGCGCGACTACGAGGGGAAGAATCCCCGCCAGCCCTTGTTGCATACTGCCCCCTTCGGCCAGAAGGCCGTGCCCTACTTGCTTTACGGCAGCTTGTTTAGGGTGTCAAGTTACGAAGGTAACCACCGATTTGGCAGGACCGTTGAAGGTAATACGTTCCCCATTCGGAAGCGGCTAGGAGCGCCGTCGAAACCACCGTCCCTGGGCTCTCACCGGACGGCGAAGCCTGCGCAAAGCATGTGTGCTGAGGCGCATAGACAGGGATGTCGGAGCCGGGCTATCCTTCGCCGTTGGTTGGAACTTCGAGATCGCGCCGCGATGAGAAGACTCGTGCTTTTTACAGGCTTGTGCCACGTGACCCGAGCGCTGATCGCCAGTCTGAAGCTCACTTCACCAACCTGCCCTCGCCCGAATAAAGCCTTGTAGAGGCCATTGATTGTTGAACTTGCGAACTTTTCATAGGCACCGCTGAAATCCTGTCACCTTTTGGCAATCAGCCTTATAATTCGCGCAAGCAGAGAGTTGTGATTCCGGTGGCGCCAGATCCTGGAATAGCTGCTGTCTCGGTTCAAAATTGAGCGCCGCAGTGGGCTTCTACTACGAAAACTAGCGATTAAGGATTCTTGAATTCGCGGTTATGGAGCCAAGCGATCAAGCTCGAAACAAAGATTTCCTCCTTTCCTCCGCTTTTGGGGAGGACCACTCAGAAGCTGTTCCTGAGGCACCTCAGCCCATTTTCTCGGCCGATGAGGTTATTTGCGAACGCTATCGAGTGATTCGCTTCATTGCCCGGGGCGGCATGGGCGAAGTTTACGAAGTCGAAGATGACGAGTTGCACTCTCGAGTCGCGCTCAAGACGATTTCAGCCTCCCGCGCCTCCTCCAAACAGCAGCTGAACCGGTTCAAGCAGGAGATTCAGCTCGCCAGAAAAGTCAGCCATCCTAACGTGTGTCGAGTCTTCGATCTTGGCCGTCACCGCGATGAAGCTCACGGCGAGGTGCTGTTTCTGACTATGGAACTGTTGCCCGGAGAGACCTTGGCGGCTCATCTACGCGAGCATGGTCCCATGTCGTATCAGGAGGCGCTGCCTTTAGTGCGTCAAATGGTTGCGGCCCTGTCGGCGGCACACCATGCCGGTGTCGTGCATCGCGACTTCAAACCCGGCAACGTCATGCTGCTGAACCTGCCGCAGTCGCCTACGGTGAAGGTTACCGACTTTGGGTTGGCCGTAAATCCAGAGGCAGACGAGACCGTCTCGGTCTTGCAAAGCGACGTGGTTGGTACCCCGGCCTACATGGCTCCGGAGCAATTCCAGGGTCGCTACAGCGCGCGAACCGACATCTATGCGCTAGGGCTGACGGTCTTTCAAATGCTCACCGGCAAGCTGCCTGAATTCAGCCAGACGCCCTTTCAGGAGACGGGTAGCCAGACGACAAAGCGAATACGCGCCCGCTGGCGGCAGGCGATTAGGCGGAGCACGGCCGCCAATCCTGCAGCCCGATACGCATCGGTAGAGGAGTTCTGGTCTGCAGTTTCGGGAGAAAAATTGCCTGGCCAGACCGCATGGCAGGCTGCTCTGGCGACTGTGCGTCAGCATCGCGCGATTTACGCAGCGCTGGCTGCCGCGGTTCTTGTTGTGATTCTGCTGATGTGGAACGGTGTAATACCTAATCTGTTTCAGCGATTGCCGGAGCAAAAGCACATTGCCGTATTGCCCTTCGAGAATATCGGCCACGACGCTTCGAATCAGGCCTTCGCCGAAGGAGTGGCCGAGACTTTGACCAGCAAGTTGTCGCAACTGGAGCGTTACCAGAAATCGTTCTGGGTAGTACCCGCCAGCGACACTCGCAACCTCAAGAGCCTTGACGAAGCCCATCGCGATTTGAACGTCACGCTGGCGGTCACGGGCAGCATAGAACACACCCCCGACGGCGTTACTTTGATTGCCAATCTCGTCGACGCGGCCAACCACCGGCAGTTGGCATCGCGGTCCCTAAAGCTGGCCTCTGGCAACCTGGACGAGATGCAACAAAGAGTTTGGGAGTCGGTCGCCGACATGCTCGATCTTCAGGTAAGCCCGCAGGTCAGAGAAGAGCTCGCTGCCGGTGGCACCTCGCAAGCCGACGCTTACGACCTGTACGAGCGGGGCAACGGATACCTGCGTCGCGAGGATCTTGACGACATCGACCACGCCATCGGCTTGTTTAACAAGGCTGTGGAGCGGGATCCTAAGTACGCCACTGCTTATGCGGGGCTGGGCGCTGCCTATGCGCGCAAGTACTCCATAACCAAAGATCCTGAATGGATCGCCAAAGCCACCAGCAACGCGGGCCGAGCCGTTGAGCTGAACGCTCAACTCATCCCGGTCCGCATCAGTCTGGCGCGAGTCTATCAGCAGACCGGCCAGCTGGATAAAGCTCAGGCTGAATATCAGCGGGTGCTCGACCAGGACCCAACGGTCATCCAGGCGGAATTGCATTTGGGACAAATCTACGAAGCGCAGGGCAAGGTTAAGAAGGCAGAAGACGCTTATAAAGACGTGATTGCCCGGCGATCGACTTACTGGCAAGGCTACGGCGACTTGGGTGAGCTCTATTATCGGCAGGGCCAGTTTGCCAAGGCCGCGGACCAGTTTCAGTCGGTGATCGATCTGGCGCCCGATATGAGCGATGGCTATTACAACCTGGGCGGCATTTATCTCGCTCAGGGACGCTACGAGGATGCGATCGCGGTTCTAAAAAAGGGACTCGGCATCAAGCCGGACGCCGACGCGTGGACCAATCTGGGCGCGGCATATATGTACATCGGGAGGTACGAGGACGCGCCGGAGCCATGAAACGAGCCGCGGACCTCAGCCCGCACAATCATGTGATGTGGCGGAACCTGGGCGACAGCTTGAATCAGATCCCTTCTCGTCAGGCAGAGGCCCGCCAAGCCTACGAAAAAGCGCTGAAGACGGCGACCGAACAGCTCAAGGTCAATCCCCAGGATCCTGAGGTTCTGAGCGGAATCGCGCTCTACCACGCTCATCTGGGGCAATCGGCGGAGGCCGAGGCTTTCATCACTCGGGCGCTGGCGTCGGCGCCCCACGACAGTGACACCCTATTTACATCAGCTTTGGTGTATGAGATCATCGGCAACCGCGACAAGGCTTTAGCGGCTGTCAATGCCGCGGTCGCAGCTGGATACTCCCTGGAAGAAGTGGAGAAGGAGCCGGAGTTGCGAACCCTGAGGTCCGATCCCCGGTATCAGCAGTGGATAAGAAGTAGCAAGGAAAAATCTTCGGCATCGTAAGTTCAAAATTCACCGGAGGCTGGTACATGAGGCACAATTGCTGCAAGTGTTGTCTTCTCCTGGTGAGCATGTTGTTCCTGCTCCTTCCCGGTCTGGCCAACGCACAAGTCATTCCGCCCGGGTGTCTGCTCGGACACCTGGCGTCCACTTGCACTGCTACCAACACTTGTCCGTCGAGCAGCACACAGTGCAATGTTCAGCTCTCGCACAATGCAGGAAACGCAATCACCGTGTATAACGGCACCACTGTCAGCGACATTTGCGTTTACCCTGGACAAATCGTCAACTGGCAGGAAGCGGAGCAGAACGCGGAGTTTGCCGTGAATTTTCTGGCGACCCCATTCATCAATAATCAGTACTCGTTCCAGGGAAGCAGTGGCACTCCCTCTTCGGGCACGGTCGCGAATGGCTTGGGATATGCCTGTTCAAGTTCACCATTCGTCAGCAGGTCGGCCCCACTATCTATCCCGCCGATCCCAAAGTGGTCGTCCACGGCGTCGGCGATGTAGGCGCGCAACACAAGAAGCGCGGCGAAGACAGACCACCGAAGACAGACAACCGCAGCAACAGTAGTGGTTCTCTGAAGCTGGTTGACGGTGAAGATTTCGCGGAGGGGCGCGATAAGCCCGTTACGGTTGCGGCGCTTCGTCCGATTCTTGCAGGCGCTCCTTGCAGATAAGTCCAGTCCGGCCGAAAAGCGTTTCGCAACGACTGCGCCTCGCGCTCGGCCTTGCCGCTCCATGTAGGCGGCGCGCCACCAGAGGAAGATCGAGAGCAGCGAGAGGAATAGGCAGATCAGGTACTCCGGGATAGCTGACGTAGGCGCTGAAGGCGGCGAGGCACATCACCAGCCACGAGCCCAGGTAGCGGCGATAGCGCATCACGGCGCGCGACTTCACTTCTTCCAATTGGTTCCACTCCCAAAGTTGGGCCTTGGCCATCTCCAGACGCAGGCGATCCACCTCTTCAGGACTGAGCGAAACTGGCACGATCAAGTCTTCTCCGGAGCTCGACGACCGAAAGCGAGATCTCATCCAGCGTCAAATCCAGCCCGCGAATTTCAGTGCGAATTGTGCTGCTGGACATGAGAAGCCTTTCCGGGAATGACATTCTGCCACCGCAGGCGACCCGCAGATCCCTCGACTGCGTTCGGGATGACGAACTCTAAAAGCGGCGTAGTTAACAGCTGACGGCTAAGAGCTAAACGCCAGTAAGCCGGGTGCCCCAGTCTCGCGATTTTCGAGACCTGAGACCTATCCTCACTCTTTCTTCGCCGCCACCGCGATCCCCAGCTCCTTCAACTGCCGCTCGCTGACCGGCGTCGGCGCGTCCATCATCAGGTCGACGGCCTTGGCGGTCTTGGGGAAGGGAATCACCTCGCGCAGGCTCTCGGCGCCGGCGAGGATCATCACGATGCGATCGAGTCCCAGCGCAATGCCGCCGTGCGGAGGCGTGCCGTATTGCAGCGCCTCCAGGAAGAAGCCGAAGCGCGCCTGCTGCTCTTCCGGAGACATGCCGAGCGCCTTGAAGATCTGGCTCTGAATGTCCTGGCGATGAATACGGATCGAGCCCGAACCCAACTCCGTGCCGTTCAACACCACGTCGTAGGCCAGCGCGCGCACGCCGCCGGGATCGCTCTCCAGCTTGTCCATGTCCTCGTCGTGCGGCGAGGTGAAGGGATGATGCGCGGCGTTCCAGCGGCCCTCGGTCTCGTCCCACTCGAACATGGGGAAGTCGGTGACCCAGAGGAAGCGGAAGTTGCCGTGCTTGAACGCGCCGTGACGCTCGGCGTACTTCTGTCCGAGCGCAAGCCGCAGTTGTCCGGCGGCAGAGTAAATCGCGTACGCCTGCTGACGCGCTTTGGACGGCGGTTGCCGGTCTTCGGTACGCTTGGCGCCGGCGACGATGACCAGCAGGTCTTCGGCATTCGGCTTGGCCAGTTCGCGAATCTTCGCGACAGCCTCGGGGAACGATTTCTCCAGTCGCTTGATGTCCTCGAAGACCTTGGCTTCCTTGCGATCGCCGAACATCGTCTTGATCTCGTCGCGCTCCTTGCGCGAGAGCTCGCCGACTTTCGGGATCACGATGGCGACCATCGGAAGTTCGGGATCGACGTTCAGCGTTTCCAGATTCTCCGGCGCGAAGGCCTCGCGCACATCGGCCATCGCGGGCAGGCGCAGGTCGGGCTTGTCGATGCCGTACAGGCGGATCGCCTGGTCGTAGCTCATCTGCGGAAACGGCGTCTGCAACTCGGCGCCGATGGTCTTGAACGCCGCGCTCAAAAATCCTTCCACGGTTTTGAAGACCATCTCCGGACGCGCGAAGCTGATCTCCAGATCGATCTGCGTGAACTCCGGCTGGCGATCGGCGCGCAGGTCTTCATCGCGGAAGCAGCGCACGATCTGGAAATACTTGTCGAAGCCCGAGATCATCAGGATCTGCTTGAAGATCTGCGGCGATTGCGGCAGCGCGTAGAACTCGCCGGGATAGACGCGGCTGGGCACGAGGTAATCGCGCGCGCCTTCCGGCGTGGAGCGCGTCATGAACGGCGTCTCGATCTCGTAGAAGCCCTGCGAGTTCAGGAACTCGCGGATGGCGATCGACACCTGATGACGCAGGCGAATGTTGTACTGCATCTCCGGCCGCCGCAGATCGACGTAGCGATGCTTCAGGCGCACCTCTTCGTTGGCCAGCACGGTGTCGGCGGGCGTGAAGGGAAGAGGCTTGCAATCGTTCAGCAGACGGATCTCGTCGGCGACGACTTCGATCTCGCCGGTGGGATTGTTCTTGTTGATGGTTCCGGCATCGCGCAGCTTGACGTGGCCGATGATGGCCAGCACAAACTCCGAGCGCACGGCGCTGGCTTTTTCATGCACCCCGGCAGCGGCCTCGGAGGTGACGACGACCTGCGTCAGTCCGCTGCGGTCGCGCAGGTCGAGGAAGATGAGGTTGCCGAGATCGCGCCGCTTGTTGACCCAGCCCATGAGAACAACTTTCGAGCCCGCGTCAGAAGCGCGCAGCTCGCCACACATATGAGTACGTTTTAGATCACCTAGGAAGTCGAGCATTTTATCCTGCGTTCACCGTTTCTTAGTGAATTAGTCATTCCGACCGAGGGCTTAGCCCGAGTGGAGGGACCTGCTTCCCGCGCGCGAACAGCAGATCTCTCGACTCCGCCACGCTCCGCTCGGGATGACACCCTCATGGAGGTGTCGTCGTTTCTATTTTCGCAGGAATTGGGCGAGTTGCTGCTCGCGGCACCGTGACTTGCTCGCCGCTGGCCAGATTCTTGACCGCGAATTGATCGGCCTGCAACTTCGTTTTCGCCGACGATGACGATGTACTGCGCTCCCGCCTTTTCCGCCAGCTCGAACGATTTTTTCAGGCGGAAAGCTTTCGTCGCCGAGATCGGCGCTAACTCCGGCGCGTCGCAACTCGCGCGCCAGCTTCAGCGCGGATGCGATTCATTCCTGCGCCCAGCGGAGCAACGAACGCTTGCATCTTGCGCCGCGGGCTGCTTCGCCCTGCGATTGCAGCGCCAGAATCAGACGGTCTTCACCGATGGCGAAGCCGATTCCTGGCGCCTTGGGCCCGTCCAGCGATCTCGGACAATCCGTCGTAGCGTCCGCCGCCCAGCACCGCGCTCTGCGCGCCCAGCCCGCCATGCGTGAATTCGAACGTCGTGCGCGTGTAGTAGTCGAGGCCGCGCACCATGCGCTCGTTGATGGAATACGGCACACCCACCGCGTCGAGCATTGCCTTCACGGCGCGAAGTGCTCACGGCAGTCCTCGTCGAGGTACTCGCTGATCTTCGGCAGCTTCTCGATGATCGGCTGATCTTCCGGAACCTTGCAGTCGAGCACGCGCAGCGGATTTGTCTCCGCCCGCCGCTGGCAGTCGGAGCACATCAGGTGGACGACCGGCTGCAACGCTTCGCGCAGCGCCTTGTTGTAGCGCGCGCGATCGTCGGCACAGCCCACGGAGTTCAGTTGCAGATTCCAGTCGCGCAGGCCGACTTCATCGAGCAGCGTCGCCAGCATCTCCAGCACTTCGGCATCGCGCGCCGGCGATTCGCTCCCGGCGCTCGGCGGTCCAATGCACCTCGGCGCCGATCTGGAAGAACTGGCGATAGCGGCCTTTCTGCGGACGCTCGCGGCGAAACTGCGGTCCGATGTAATAGAGCTTCTGCAGCGTGCCTTTGTCGCCAAGCCGATGCTCGATGTAGGCGCGGACCACGCCGGCGGTGTTCTCCGGGCGGAGGGTCAGCGATTGCGCTTTCTCGCTTTGCGCACGCGCCTTGTCCTCCCAGGTGAACATCTCTTTCGAGACGATGTCGGTCTCTTCGCCGACGCTGCGGGAGAACAGCTGCGTGTCCTCGAAGATGGGCGTGCGGATCTCGTGAAAGTTGTAGCGAGCGAAAACATCGCGCACCTTGGCATCCACCCGGTTCCACAGGTCGGTGTCGGGCGGCAGAAGATCACGAGTTCCGCGAACGGCTTTGATCATAAGCAGTTGTCAGTGCAGTGGTCAGTTGTCAGTTAAAAGCGCGGCTTGGTCAATTCAAGCGCCATGCAACTGACAACTGACAACCGGCAACTATTTTTTCATTCTCTGCCAAGTACTGCTCTCGATATCCCTGGTAATTGCGGCCATAGCGCAGGATCGTCTCCTGATCCTCATCGGTCAGTTGCTTGCGCATCTTTGCCGGGCACGCCCATCCACAGCGAGCGCGGTTCGACGATCGTTCCTTCCGGAATCAGGGTGCCGGCGGCAATGATCGAGCCTGCGCCAATGCGCGCGCCGTTCAGGATGATCACTCCCATACCGATGAGGCAGCGGTCCTCGACGACGCAGCCGTGCAGCGTGACCGAGTGTCCGACCGTGACCCAGTCGCCCACGATCACCGGCCACTGGTTCAGCATGCCGTGCAGGACGCTGCAATCCTGAATATTGCTGTTCGCGCCGATGCGGATGGAGTTCACGTCGCCGCGCACCACGGCGTTCATCCAGACGCTGGCGTTTTCGCCGAGCACGACGTCGCCAATCAGTTGCGCCGACTCGTCGACATAGCACGACGCCGGTACGGTTGGAGTGATTCCTTTGTAGGAGCGGATCATTCTTCCTCAGTCCTGAGTTGAACTGTTTCCGGCTGTCAGCAATGGCGAATCAGCGGGAGTGGCTATCGGGTGCAGCACCTGCATCCGGGAGGCATGTTGACTGGAAGCAATTCCGTCGAGCCTGTAAGACTTTGAAAATAACACGTCGACAGCGACCAGCGAAAGGACCGAGCGCACAGCTCGTCAATCACGAGCAGCGCCAAGGTGCGACATCCGGACTGCAGCTCCCTCGTCAAAGTCTGATGTCAGATAAACCGTTTACAATTCAAGTGGTTAGCTGCCAGCGATAGTGGATTCGGCTGGTCGTCTACGACTTTGTCGGGATGGGCAACCGACTAGATCTTGCGATACAAGTACGTTACGAGCAGTGAACGTCGCTATCTGACTGAATCTTGGGGTATTTCGCAATCCAAAGTGAATGACGGTTCTATGGAAAGCAGTTCGCAGTTGAGATATCGAGCCGCACAGTGGGAACAACGGTGAGCTGGATGAGGACTCTGGGCCCGAAAACAGTGCTTTGTGTGGATGACGAGGCGATTGGCCTGCGCGTCCGCAAGATCATGCTGGAGAGTCACGGCTTTACCGTCCTGACCGCCAACAGCGGACAGCAGGGCCTGAGTCGTGTTCGACGAGCATCATGTCGATCTGGTCGTGCTGGACTACTACATGCCCGGCATGAACGGCGGCGATGTCGCCGCCGAAATCGCGCAAGCGGCGGCCCTCGGTTCCGATCATCTTCCTCTCGGCTTACTTCTCGCTGCCGCCGGCGGCGCTTGAATTGGCCAATGCCTTCATCACCAAGGGCGATCCGCCCGACGTCCTGATCGAAAAAATCGAACAATTGATGTGAAGGTGCCAGCTGCCTACCAATGCAGTGGCAGCTTGTGAGGCAGCAGATAGGTGAAGCCGGCAAAGACTTCCCATTGGGTCGACGTGCTGGTCAGTCCATGGTCGAAGCCGCAATCGAGCACCAGAGTCTTCTTCGCGTTGTAATTCACCGCCCACAGATTTCCCACCGCATTGCCGCGTAGAAATGGCTGCGTGAAGTGCCAGATTTCTCCTGACAATCCAAACTTGCCGGCCAGCGGATGCGAAACCGAGAGTGTCTGCCCGAAGGCAGCGCGGCGAACGCTGCCGTCAACGACCTCATCGAACATGTAATTGGTGTCGTAGTGAAAGCCCTTGACGTCGGCGCTGACCAGCAGGAAGGCCGAGTTGGTGAAACTTTCGATGTCCAGATTGGGGGCGGCGCCGGCATAGACCCGGCCGAAGTAACTCAACGCTACTGTAGGGTTTGCGCCTTCGCCGTGATGAACCACCGCTTGGAATCCGAGATCGACATCGCCGGGCGCATTGGTCGGCTGCCCTTCGGCGTGCGAGTGCGCGTATGGTTCGCGATGACACCAGCACCTCAAGCCAGCGTGACGCGGAATACTTAATCACTTCGTTGATGCTGGTTTGCGAAACCAGCGCCGGGCGATTGCCACGCCGCCAGGATTCCGGTCTCGAATTGCAGATAGCCCACAGGAGACAAGGTGGCCGGGGTGGAAACGGTCGGCCTGGCCGGATTCGCAACCGGCGCGTCGGGAGATGGCGCCTCCTGCGTCTTTTCCTGCGTCTGCTGTGCTGCGGCAACGAGCCGCCACCAGAAGCAGCCAATATCAGCGAGCAGCGCCGGCTGCGCCGCATTCACTTCGCCCTCAGCAGAAGCACCGGCACACTGACGTTGTGCTGAACCTGCGACGCTGTGGTGCCCAGGAAGATATCGGCGAGGAAGCGATGGCCGTGGGTGCTCATGGCGATCAGGTCGCACCCTTTCTGCTGCACCCACTTGATGATCTCGCGCGCCGGATCGCCGTAGGCCAGTTCGGATTCGGCTGGAATGCCGATGGCCAGGAATTCCGCGCGAATCGTTTCCAGGTACGCGGTGTCTTCGGTGATCTCACGGCTGACGGCGTCTCGCCCGTAGGTCCGCGCAGCCCAGCCATCGGCGACGTGCAGCAGCACCAGGCGGCTGCCGGCAAGTTTCGCCAGCTCCTTCACGTGCTCGATGATGGCGCGGTCTGTCGGAGTGCCGTCCAGCGTGACCAGAATGGTTTCGTACATGGTGGTAGCCTGTCGTGAATCTTACTTGCCGATAATGACCTGCCATGCCGCTTTCAGCGAATCGGGCAGACCATAGATGTCCATGGCCGTAATCAGGATTGCGCTGGTCCAGCCGGCGGTAAGCAGAAACCATCCGTTCTTCCATTGCCCCATCCGCCGCCGCGAACTGGTGAATTGCAGCAGAGGAAACATGGCAAACGGCAGCTGCAGCGCCAGTACCACCTGACTCAGAGTCAACAGATCGGTGACGCTGCTGTCGCCGCGCAGGCCGATGATAAACACCGCCGGCAGGATCGCCAACATTCTGGTGATCAGGCGGCGAACCCAGGGCTTGATCCGCCAGTGCATGAAGCCTTCCATCACCACTTGTCCGGCGAGGGTACCGGTGATGGTGCTGCTCTGGCCGCTGGCCAGCAGCGCAACCGCGAACAGCGTGCTCGCCGCCGTCGCTCCCAGCAGCGGCGCCAGTGTCAGATAGGCGACGCGGATCCAGTCGCTGTCGGCGCTGAAGTGGACGACCTGCCCTCCCAGGACGGTAACGCTCTCCTTGCCGAAGAAGACCAGCGCCGCCAGCACCAGGATGGCGGCATTCACGAAGAATGCGATGGTGAGCGCCACGGTGGAGTCGATGGTGTTGAAGGTGATAGCCCGCCGCATCGATGCGGCGTCCTTCTGCAGCTTGCGGCTCTGCACCAGCGCCGAATGCAGGTACAGATTGTGCGGCATCACCGTGGCTCCGATGATGCCGATGGCCACGTAGAGCATTCCAGCCTGCCGGAAGTGCGGCGAGATCAGCGCCGCGCCCATCTCCAGGAAGCTCGGTTTGGTCTGCGGCAGAACGAAGAGTTCGATGAAGTAGCAGACCGCGATGGTTGCGACCAGGATCACCACCACGGCCTCGATGGTGCGCATGCCACGGCTTTGCAGGGCCAGCAGCAGGAGCACGTCCAGGCCGGTGATGATGACCGCCCAGAGCAGCGGAATGTGGAAGAGCAGGTTGAGAGCGACCGCGCTGCCCAGCACCTCCGCCAGGTCGCAGGCGCCGATCGCGACTTCGCTCATCAGCCAGTTGGGCCAGCGGGTCCAGCTCGGATACCAGTCGCGGCAGCACTGGGCCAGGTCCTTGCCGGTGACGACGCCGAGCCGCGCGGAGATGACTTGCATGAAGATGGCCATCAGGCTGGCCAGACCGACGACCCAGAGCAGCCCGTACTTGAACTGCGCCCCGCCTTGCAGGTCGGTGCCCCAGTTGCCGGGATCCATGTATCCGACGCTCACCAGGATCGCGGGGCCCACGAAGGCTCGCCACTGCTCCCAGAAACCGGCGCCCTGATCGCGGAACCGAGACCGTGCTGTGCAGCCCTTCCAGAGACACGTGGGCGCGATCGACATTGGGCGGGCGCTGCCCCTGCTGCGGCTGCGGATTGTCCCGTTGCAGCGTCGACTCGTCCATGCGAATGGTTTGGAACCTCTGCCACGAGGCTAGGACGAGATCGATCCACCCTGGCGTTGCATTAATTGGAGTGTATCACAGGAGATTAACTGAGGTTAACTATTTAACTGGTGTTAACAGGAGGGCGATTATGAGGACTTGGATACCCATATCTTTTCGGCTGCCGGGCCGCCTAATTCAATGGCCTTGCCGTCGATTGCCAGCGACAGCGTGCCGTCGTAATTGCGGGCATTGACCTTCAATCCCGCTGCCCGGACGAATGCCTTTGTGCTCCAGGAATTCCAGCAGCTTGCGGTCGCGTTCGTAGATGCTGCGCACCGCATAGCGGCCGCCGGGCAAGGTTTCTGATAAAGGCAGCAAGCCGCGTTTGCGCTTGGCTCTGGGCTGCTCGGGAATGGCTGCATTGCCGTGAGGGCAGGCGCCTCCGCGGCCAAGTTTGCTCGCTAGCAGCGTCTCGAAATCGCCGGATACGGCATGCTCCAGGCGCTCGGCTTCGTCATGCACCTTGTACCAGGTCATGCCGAAGACTTCGTGCAGCATGCGTTCGATGAGATGGTGGCGGGTGACAAGCTGCCGCGCGATCTTGCGTCCAGCGGCAGTGAGTTGAATGCGGCCATCCTGCCGCACAGAGACCAGGCGGTCGCGCTTCAGTCGCCGCAGTGCCATGGTGACAGCGGGCGCAGAGACGGAGAGCCACTGCGCCAGGCGCGCGGCAATGACCTGCTCGCCTTCGCACTCGGCTTCCAGAATGGCCTTGAGATAGTCTTCTTTGGAGACGGTGATCATGGGTTTGACAGAGATTTAGTTAACTACTGTTAAGGAAAGAATGCAATAGCCGGCCGCGTCGGGAGGAATGTGCCCGACTCGGCGCGATCCGCGCGACGATGCGGTGCGAGGCCCGTCATGTTTGTCAGCACGAGGAGCTGCGCTTCAGGCCGACGCGGGATCTGCTCGCTTGTCGCGGACCGCAGATCCCTCCTTCCGCTCAAGCGGTCGTCGGGATGACAATCTCTGGAAAAGACTATGGCCGCATTCTTGAATCGTGAGCGAACTTCGCAACGGGGTTGAGCCAGTCGTTTGACATGCCCGCCACCATCCCCCTACTCTTTTCTTTCGCTTTTCTTACCTGCAAGGCAAGCTGTGTCCTTATGAAAGTACTGGTCCTCGGTAGCGGTGGTCGCGAACACGCGATTGTATGGAAGCTGCGGCAGTCGCCGCGCATCAAGAAGCTTTATTGCGCGCCCGGCAATGGCGGGATCGCCGCCGACGCCGAGTGTGTCGCCGCCGATGTGAAGAACATCGATTCGCTGGTCGCAACTGGCCAGCCGGCTCAGTCCCGACTTGACCGTGGTTGGCCCGGAGTTGCCGCTCACCCTCGGTGTCGTCGACGAGTTTCAGAAGCGGGGCTGGCCGGTGTTTGGTCCCACGCGCGCCGCCGCGCAGCTGGAATCGAGCAAGAGCTTCGCCAAGGAGTTCATGCAGCGTCATCGCATCCCGACGGCGAAATATTCCGTCGTCACCAGCAAAGAAGAAATTGCCGAGGCCCTGAAGCTTTTTCACACACCGCTCGTGGTAAAGGCCGATGGACTGGCTGCCGGCAAGGGCGTGGTGATTGCGCAGTCGAAAGAAGAGGCGCAGCGCAGCGGCGGAAGAGATGTTGAGCGGCAAGATGGTGGGCGAGGCCGGCGCGCGCGTCGTGTTCGAGGAGTGCCTGCAAGGCGAGGAGCTTTCGTTCCTGGTGATGAGCGACGGCGAGCGCGTGGTTCCGCTGGTTGCGACGCAGGACCACAAGCGCGTGTTCGACAACGATCAGGGCCCGAACACCGGCGGCATGGGCGCGTACTCGACCAGCCAGATGGTCGATCAGCAGATGAGCGACTGGCTGATCACGCACATCGCGCAGCCGGTCGATTGCCGGCATGCGGGCCGAGGGCGCCGAGTATAAGGGCATTCTGTATTGCGGCATCATGATGACCGCCAAGGGTCCGATGGTGCTGGAGTTCAACTGCCGCTTCGGCGATCCCGAGACCCAGCCCATCATGATGCGCATGGAGAGCGATCTGCTGGAGGCGATGGAATCGTCGATCGCCGGCCGGGTGAGCGCGGGTGATTTTCGCTGGTCGGCCGGATCCGGCAGTGTGCGTGGTGATGGCGTCCGGCGGATATCCGGGAGCATTCGAGGCGGGCAAGCCGATCTTCGGTATCGACGAAGCCGAGCGCATTTATGGCGTGAAGGTGTTTCATGCCGGCACGAATCGCCGCGACAACACCTACTACACCAGCGGCGGACGCGTGCTGGGCGTGACCGCGCGCGGCAGCGATCTGCCGGATGCGGTCGAGCGCGCCTATGATGCGGTGATGAAGATTCGCTTTGAAGGCATGCATTACCGCAAAGACATTGCCGCTCGTGGGTTGCGGCATCTGCGGGAAGGGAAGTAGTGGGGGCACAACGTCCCTCCTCACGAAATTGTCATCCCGGCGGAATGGGAGGCGCAGCCGACGAACGCAGTCGAGGGATCTGCGGTTGGCCTGCGGTGGAAGGCGCTTCGCGGCGCAACGAACCGCAGATCCCTCGACTGCGCGGCTACGCCACTCCGCTCGGGATGACAATTCATAAGTAGAAGCACGATCGGCACGACTAAAGTCGTGCCCTGACACAAACAGTCCTGCATCGAACAATTCTGGAATTAGGAAACAAATTCTATGAACAACACTCCTCTAGTCTCCATCGTCATGGGCAGCGACTCCGACCTCGACATCATGAATGAGGCCGCGAAGGCGCTGGCTGAGTTTGGCATTCCTTACGAAATCGACATCACCTCGGCGCACCGTTCGCCGGCGCGCACCAGCGAATACTCGCGCGGGCTGAAGCAGCGGGGCGTGAAGGTCGTCATCGCCGGCGCGGGCGGCGCCGCTCATCTTGCCGGCGTCATCGCGGCCGAAACCACGCTGCCGGTGATCGCCGTGCCGATTCCTTCGACGGCGCTGTTAGGTCTGGATTCGCTGCTGGCCATGGTGCAGATGCCGGCGGGCATTCCGGTCGCAACCGTTGCCATCGGCAAGCCGGGGGCGACCAACGCCGGAATTCTGGCGGCGCAGATGATCGGCTTGTACGACGCCGAGGTCGGCAAGAAGCTGGACGCGCACAAAGAAAAGCTGGCCAAGGGCGTCGAAGCGAAGTCGAAGAAGCTGAAAGAGAGTCACAAGGGTTAAGGCGGGACGTTTTCGTTTCGGCGTCCGGACGAGACGTCGTTTTGCAGCCGCACCGAATTGTCATCACGAGCGCAGGAGGGATCTGCTGTTCTCCGACGAACAGCAGATCCCTCCTCGCGCTGACGCGTTCGTCGTGATGACAAACTTGTGTAGATGTGCGCTCGCCTATCGATTCAGCTACTTACCTTTGATTCCCAATCTGGGATAGAACGTTTCGAAGCGACCTGTACGATTGCGGGGTATCAGTCACCTCGTAGCGATGCCCATTCCGGCGCATTGAGAGCCCGTCTGAGCGACGCGAGAAGGGTAGGAGGTACTCTGGTCTGCCCCGCCTTCTTCGAGGGGCTCTAAGGGCAGGTAAACGCGATTTCCCGTTTCGGGACAATAGTTTACGAGGATTGAGCTTAGGTGCCCCACTGCCTGCCCTGAGCTTGTCGAAGGGTTCACGTCCTGCTGTTGGACGTTAACGTGGGCGGGAAGAGTTTCGGAACCCAGGCTAGGCCAGAAGAACGGCCGAACCTGGGGCACCGCCGGTGCCCGACGTTACAGGCTGTCAGACGTCTTCAGATATTCCCGGAACTCTTCCCCGATGTCCTTGCGCTTCAGCGCGAAGGCGACGTTGGCTTTCAGGAAGCCCATTTTGTCGCCGGTATCGTGGCGCGTGCCTTCGAAGACGAAGCCGTACACTTTTTCTTTCTTCAACAGCTGCTTGATGCCGTCGGTGAGTTGCAGTTCGCCCAGCGCTCCCGGTGGAGTTGACGCGATGCAGTCGAAAACTGCCGGAGTGAGAATGTAGCGGCCGATGATGGCAAGCTTCGACGGCGCGTCTTCCAGCTTAGGCTTCTCGACCAGGTTGTGAACTTCGAAGAGCCGTCCCTCCCACTTGCCCGGAACCGGCTTCACATCGAGCACGCCGTAGGACGAGATCGCTTTGCCCTCGACTACCTGTGTCGCGATGACGGAGCACCCGGTCTCGTTGTAGATCTCGATCATCTGCTTCAGGCAGGGAACTTCGGCGTCGATCACGTCGTCGGGCAGGATCGACGGCGAAAGGTTCATCGCCAACCAGTTCGCGCGCCATCAGCACTGCGTGGCCAAGTCCCTTGGCTTCCTTCTGGCGCGTGTAGGAAATGTGCGCCATACGGGAGATCGGCTGGACGAGCGCCAGCGCTTCTTTCTTGCCGCGCTCTTCCAGCGTCTTCTCCAACTCGTAGCTGATGTCGAAGTGGTCTTCCATGGCGCTCTTGCCGCGGCCGGTGACGATGATGATCTCGTCGCAGCCGGACGCAACGGCCTCTTCCACGCCGTATTGAATGACGGGCTTGTCCACCAGCGGCATCATCTCTTTGGGCAGAGCTTTGGTAGCCGGCAGAAAACGCGTGCCCAATCCGGCGGCGGGGAAGACCACCTTGCGAAGTCTGTTTCCTGGTCAGTGATCCGTGCAATTCTGACGTCGCTTAAGTAGGGAGGATTGGAGATAATGCTCAGCCTGAAAGCTTAGAGCCTACGCGGTTGCTGCTCGCCTAGCCAGCATTGCTCGAGCAGCGACTTTCAACTTGATCAGTATCTGCTCCGGCTGCTTCTCTTTCAGGTTGAATTTCAGCACGCCTGCCGGTGTGAACTGTGCTCCAGCTTCCGCCGCCACAAAGCGCGCCAGGCGCTCAGGGATCGACCGTTGCCGTTTCTCGGTGAAGCGAATACTGACCGCCTCGCGCCGCCGTTCGATCTGCGCTACACCGATTCTCTGCGACAGCAGACGAAGGGCAGCATACTCCAGCAGGTTGCGCACTGCCGGCGGCGGCGTGCCGTAACGATCGCCCAGTTCGCCGGCGACATCGGCCAGCGCCGACTCCGATTCCACGCCCGCCACACGCTTGTACATACGCAGGCGCTGGTTCTCTTCCTGGATGTAGTCGGACGGAATGCGAATGTTCAGTCCGAGATTCAGCTGCGTCTCGGGAACTTCTTCCTCGATCTCGCCCTTCAGCTCGCGGACGGTTCGCTCGAGCATCGTCGTGTACAGCTCGAAGCCGACGGCCTCGATGTGACCGCTCTGCTCGCCGCCCAGCAGATTGCCGGCTCCTCGCAGCTCCAGATCGAGGGCGGCGATCTTGAAGCCCGCGCCGAGGTCGCTGAATTCTTTCAGCGCTGCCAGTCGACGCCGCGCCAGCTCGCTCAGCTCGCGGTCCGGAGGAATCAGCAGGTACGCATAGGCGCGCCGATCGGAACGTCCCACGCGTCCGCGCAACTGATACAGCTCGGACAGTCCGTGCCGGTCGGCGCGGTTGATGATGATGGTGTTGCAGAGTGGAATGTCCAAGCCGTTTTCGATGATGGTGGTGGCCAGCAGGATGTCAGCTTCATGCCGCATGAAGGCGAGCATGACGCGCTCGAGTTCCGCCTCAGGCATCTGGCCGTGGCCGATCAGGATGCGAGCCTTCGGCACCATCTCGCGAATCTTGTCGGCGATGTCGTAGATGCTGTCGACGCGATTGTGCACGAAGTACACTTGCCCGCCGCGCTCCAGCTCTTTCTCGATGGCCGAGCGCAGCAGCTTTTCGTCCCATGCGGCGACAACCGTCTGGATCGCCATGCGATCTTTCGGCGGCGTCTCGATGACACTCATGTCGCGCAGACCCAGCAGCGACATGTGCAGCGTGCGCGGAATCGGCGTCGCCGACATGGTCAGCACGTCGACTTCTTTGCGCAGTTGCTTCAGCCGCTCTTTGTGGCGAACGCCGAAGCGCTGCTCCTCGTCGACGATGACCAGGCCCAGGTCGCTGAACTTCACATCTTTCGACAGCAGGCGATGCGTGCCGATGACGATGTCGACCTGGCCGGCTTCAATCTTCGCGATCGTCTCTTTCTGCTGCTTCGGCGGTGCGGAAGCGGCTGAGCATGTCGATCTTCAGCGGAAACGCCGCGAAGCGCTGCTTGAACGTATTGAAATGCTGGAAGGCCAGCACCGTGGTCGGCGCCAGCACGGCGACCTGGCGATTGTCGCTGACGGCCTTGAAGGCCGCGCGCATGGCGACTTCGGTCTTGCCGTAACCGACGTCGCCGCAGAGCAGGCGATCCATCGGCGTCGACGCTTCCATGTCGTGCTTCACGTCGACGATGGCGTTCATCTGGTCTTCGGTTTCGTTGAACTCGAAGCTGTCTTCGAACTCGCGCTGCCACTCGCTATCGGCGGCGAAGGCATGTCCCTGGGCCGTGCGGCGCGAAGCGTAGAGCTTCAGCAGTTCCTCGGCCATGTCCTTCATGGCCTTCTTCACGCGAGCCTTGGTCTTCTGCCACTGCTGCGTGCCCAGGCGGTTCAGCACCGGCTTTACGCCTTCGGAGGAACGATACTTCTGCACCAGGTCGAGGCGCGTGAGCGGCACGTAGAGGCGCGCCCCTTCGGCGTACTCGAGGATCATGAACTCGGCCGTGCCGCCGTCTTCCTGCGGAATCTCCTTCAGTCCCTGATACTGGCCGATGCCGTGCTCTACGTGGACCACGTAGTCGCCGACGGCGAGATCGCGGAAATCCGAAAGAAACGCCGAGACCTTGGATTTCTGTTTCTGCGGACGCCCAACCGAGACTTCCGCTTCGTCGAAGAGATCGCGCGCGCCGAACAGAACCAGGTTCGCTTCGGGCAGCACGACGCCTTCGGGCACATAGGCCTTGACGATGGTCGTCGCCGTCATCTCCTCGGCGAAGTACGTGGATTCGTCGACGAATACTTCGCTGCCCGGCCGCGGCGTGCGGCTGCCGATGCGGAAGGACAAGTTGTATTCGTTGAAGACATCGGCCAGCCGCTCGACTTCGCCGGTGCTGGAGACAGCGAACATCACGCGCTTGCCCTCGCGCGTCAGACGTTCCACCTCTTCGGTCATGGCGGCAACGGATCCGTGAAAGCGCGTGGTCGGCTGCGTCTGGAGCGTCAGATGTTCTTCCTGCGTCGTCTCCCTCGATGCCGAGCTGCTCGACCGCGATGGTCGTTGCTTCGCCCAGCTCTACTGGTCCACTGCTCGGGCGAAAGGTATAGGTCTTCCGGACGCACCAGGTTGCCGACAAGGCTGCGTTCGTGAATCTCAGTAACCTTGGTCCACCAGTGGTCATGTGTTTCCTTCAACGAGTCGGGTTCATCGAGAACGACCGTGGCATTGGGCAACGAGATCGAAGAAGGTCTCAGTGGCTGCCGGCGGACAGGCGCATAAAGCTCCCATCCCGGAAATACGGTGACGCCGGTGGCGCGTACAGCGCGCTCGATCATCTCGTCGCTGCCGGCCAGGCGCTCGCCGCTCAGATCGGGCATTGATGGCCGCCAAGGTTTCTTCTTCGACCGGCGTTTCCGTCAGCGGCAGCAGATACCACTTCGTCCGTCACGGCTGCCGAGCGCTGACTTTCGGGATCAAATTTGCGGATCGATTCGATCTCGTCGCCAAAGAACTCGACGCGTACCGGTCGATCTTGCTTCGGGCGAATAGACGTCGAGCAGGCCGCCGCGATGGGCGAACTCTCCCGGCATCTCCACCACGTCCACCTGGTTGTAGCCAACGATGCGCAGGTGCTCGATGAGGCGATCTGCGTCCATCATCTCGCCGCGGCGGACCACCTTCGCCAGGTCAGCATAGAAGGTGTTGTTGCGCAGCCTCATCGCGGTGGCGGCCAGCGGGGTCACGATGATTTCTGCTGAGCCGGTGGCAATCTTCCACAGCGCGGTTGCGCGCGCCTCCTGAATCTCAGGATGCGGCGACAGATTCTCGAACGGCAGCACGTCGTAGGCGGGAAGACCGACAACGTCGTCCGGCGATGACCGCGCCGGTCAGGTCGGCGAGGGAGCGGATCACCGGCAGCAACTCGTCGACGGCACGGTTATCGCTGACGATTACGACCAGCGGCCGTGAGATGGCACGATGAAGCAGTGTGTAGAAGAGCGCTTTACCTGTGGGGGTCAGTCCGGAGACACGTATCCGCCCCGCGCCGCCCTTCACCTGGGCTATTGCACGTGCAAAAGCGGGTACATTTTCCACGTCCGCGAAGAATTCGCGAACGAACGGTAGGATCATTGCCTATTTAGTGTAACAGCCAACCGACCGCAGAAGCATTTGCCTGGCGTGAGCGAGTGACTGCTGTAAGGCAGAGATGAACCTCATTCCGACGGCCTTATGGAATCCCTAAAACGAGGTCAGAACTCAAGGTGCAAGCGAATGCCTGGCACGGTGACCGGTCCTCGCGCGCGGTTCATGCCGGGGTTGTTGATGTGCTGGACGTCGCCGGCCAGGAAGAGGCCGCGCCAGACGTGCGCGGTATAGAAAATTTCCTCGATATTCTCGCGCCCGTAATCGAGCGCCCCGTCGCCCAGGATAAAGCCAAGGCCTCCATAACCGAGGTAGGCCTGATGAGCCTTTGAAAGACCGCTGGAGACGAAGGCGATACCAGCGCGGTCGAGCGTGCGATGCCAGTTCGTGCCGCGGGAGTAGACGCCCACTTCGTAGCCTTCGTTGTCTTCCGTGTAGCAGAACGATTCATGCTTGCCTTCGTTCCATCCCCAACGCCCGAAGAAGTAAGCATCTTTCACGAACTCCTGCTCAAAGTTTGCGCCGAAGCCATACTTGATTGTTCCTTGCTGCGCGGTGGCACTTACCTCGGGCGTGGCAGCTACGTGGTCGAGGTAAAGTTTGACCGCTTCCTCGTAGTTTCCCATGTTGCCGTGGTTGATGTAACTCAATAGCCGAATGGTCGTGTCCTTGTTCTTGGCTAGCTGCGGACGGAGCTCCAGTTCGATGTTTTCCGAACGCGCGCGCGCCACATCCGCGTCGAGATTGGGCCCGTTGGCGATTTTCGGCATCAAGGTTTCGGCGAAACGCAGCGCCCAGCTGCGCTCTTCCAACTCGATGATGGCTCCGATAGTGTAGCCACGAGTATCGGCGGCGTAATCGTACGCTCCGTTGTTATCGATGACCCAGTTCAGAAACTGGTAGTGGCTGTCGGTGCCGCCGATGTTGTTGTCGAAGAAGTCCACCATGGAGAATTTTCCGAAGCGAAGCGTCAGACGCTTGACCGGAAGCTGCGTCGGCATGGAAAGAAAATTGCGATCTGACTCAATCTTCTCGTCCGACAACGGAATGATCTGCTGATACAACAGCCGCGCAATGTATGGGGCCTGCCCGATCGTCGGATTTCGCACGACATCCAGGTTCACGAATCCGGCCAGACCGAGCGCCGCGCTCAATCCGCTGCCGCCTGACTCTTCCACGTCCACGTATACCTGAGAGTTGGGTGTGAACTCGTAAGCCGTGAACAAAGTCAGAACCCGCGAGAGCGCATTCTGGGAGGTATTTCGAAAGCTGTTGGGTCCACTGTATTGCGCGTAAAAATTCCCGTTGGCCTGAAAGATGAAATTGGCCTGGCCCGATACCCACCACTTCGCTGTTTGCGAATGCTCGAAGAAGGTGTCGGGAGTGTGCGTGTCAGGAGCGTCGGGTTGAGGCTGTTCGGCCGGCGGAGCGTCCTGGGAATACGCGGTTAGTGCCAACACTACTAGCAGGGTGAGACAGCCGCAGATTTTTCTCCAAAAGGGCATCGTTAAGTTGTGACGATCCGATTCGAAGCGGAGCACAGCTTACAGCCGAATCTGGAAGTCTCCCATACTCCTGTTAAGGCAGAGTTACAGGCCAACCGGCTCGCTCCACAATCTAGAAGCATTACAGTGGTGAGCGCGGCTCCGCACCGGCGACCTGTTCATCCCATCCTTCCAGCTTGCATTGGTCGTTGACGAGACAGCAAGGCGTCCCGCGATGTCCGTTTCAAGGGAGCTGGTTTGACAGCGCGGGAAGCCAACTCTAGAATCAGAGTTGGGCTGGACGCGAACACGTCCGGCCTTTCGATTGATCGACTGTGGCAGTCTCCACGCATCCGATCAACTTCTTGGTCCTGTTCAAGTGGCGTTGACGCCGCTTCCGACCGTGGCGGTGTAGCTCAGGTGGTTAGAGCGACGGTCTCATAATCCGTAGGTCGTAGGTTCGAGTCCTACCGCCGCCACCAATTAAATCAATAACTTCCGATCTAATGGCCATGCCGTAAGTCGTGGCGTCCTGCTGTCCCGAGATGTGTGGCGTTCGCTGGCGCCGACGGAGTTACGTAATGCCACCTGCGAGACATGTCGTCCAAAGTCTCGCTTTCTGTCAATATCATCAGCGGAGTTGCTCAACAATCTTAGGGAGGCGCCTTTGCGCAAACACATTTGTGTGCTTCTTGTCGTCTGTTCGGCGGTTGTCTCTTACGCCCAGAGGCCGACGGCGGCGCGGGACTGCCAGCTGCCGGCAAATAACATAGCGACGCTAAACCAAACCATGCGCGACTTCATGAAGCAATACTCCCTGAAGGCGCTGATCGTACAGATCAGATGTGACGGGAATGACATACGCACGCTGGCAATGGGCGAGTCCATGACCGGGGTACCTGCCACATCGGATATGCATTATCGCAATGGCGCCATGGCGTTCACCTACATGTCGACAATGCTTTTAGAACTCGCCGACCAAGGCAAAGTGAAGCTGGATGACAAGCTGAGTAAGTTTTATCCCGACCTGCCCGAGGCGGATCACATTACTCTTCGGAACCTGGCAAATATGACGTCCGGTTACGCCGACTATGTTTATCAGCCGGAGGTGCTGCAGGGCGTTAGTCTGGATCCGTTCCGGCAGTGGACTGCAGAACAACTCATCAAGATCGGCATCTCGGCGCCGATGATGTTCGAGCCAGGCACGAACTTCGGTTACTCACACACGAATTACGTGATCCTTGGAAGGATATTGGAAAAGATTACCGGAATGCCGCTGGCGCCAGGCATGCAGAAGTACATTTTCAGTCCGATGGGCCTGAAGCAGACGCAGAGCATTGCAACCCCCCAGATTCCCGAGCCCGTTTTACATACGTTCAGTTCGGAGCGCCGCGCGGATCTCCATGTTCCCGCCGATGTATTTTTCTATGAGGAGGCCACGTTTTGGAATCCCTCGTGGACTACGGCGGAGGGAGCCGTGCAGATCACCGACATTACCGACATGAGTAGATCGATGGAGGCGGTCGGTAACGGAACCCTGCTGTCGAAGTCGTCGTGGCAAGCGCAAGTCGGTCCGAACCTCGTCGGCTTCGGGCATAAGGATCCAAAATGCCCTGTGTGCCAGGAAAACAACAACACCTTCAACTACGGGTTGGGAGTTATGAACTTCGGTCCGTGGGTGGCCCAGACAAAGAGCTTTGCAGGCTCTGGCGGCACAGTGGGCTATCTGGCATCGAGGAAGCTCACGATCTCAGTAGTGACCTCGTGCGCTCCGGGTGCGTTTGACACCCAAGGGAATTACGATGCGGGGAGCAATAAGATTTTTGCGACACTGGCGAATGACTTGGCTCCGGATACCATTCCGAAAGAATTGATGACAATATTGTTCAAGAAGAAATAAAAGAAGGTGACTTCGATCTTCCTTCACCAAGGCGAAGAACTGTTTTCAATCTCCACAGGACGGATGCAGTTGCCGCCAGCCCAGCTGTCCACAGTACAAACGCGACTCGTACTACCCAGGCCGGCGCTACTCCTACTCGCCTCAGCAGGAATGGCAGGAAGTTCCAGGTAGTGATGTGAACGTAGTCCCACGGATCCCAGTGCATGGCGCATAGTTGTCGTACATCCTGCCCAGCGCGAAGCCGACGATGTTCTTAAAGCGCCAGGCGATCACGAACGTCGGATGACCCAGCGTCTCCATCTGGTAGATCTCCAGCGGCAGCCAGAAGCATAGGGAGGCGATCTGGATCACGGTGCTGATGACGAGCAGTGCGATGCCGGCGACCCAAACCAAGGCGCCGTTTTCGCGGCGATAGCGCAGCAGCAGCGGAATCGCCAGCAGCGCTGCCAGTTCGACGCGTGGTCGAGACGTAGCGGTCGCCCCAGGCGAAGTCGCCGCTCCACACCGTGTAGCGCGCGTAGAAGCAGATGTAGGCCAGCAGCAGCAGATATCCCGTGATGACGTACGCCTTCACCGCCGGACTGAAACGTTTCCAGGCGACCACGGTGAGCACGATCATCAGGATCAACAGCGGATCGAAGAGGAAGATCGATTTTTCCGGCGCGAAGAGCGCCCCGAAGAAGCCTTCGTGAAACGGCTTTTCGAAGGGATAGGCGATGGGCAGGGAAGGATCGCGCTGCCGTGCTTCGCGGGCAACGACGCTGACATACGTGTTGAAGAACGAGCCGAAGCGGTAGTACTGGTAAACGCGATCGATCGAGCCCGAAGAATGCATAGACGGGAGCCGCGATTGCGACGTACGTCTTGCAACGCTTCCACAGTTCTTTGCCGCGCACGCCTTCGAACCACAACACCAGCAGCACGAAAAGACCTCCGGCCAGCAGGTCCAGGCCAGTGGTCAGCCGGGTGAGCAGGTTGAGTCCGAAGGCTGCCGAGCCGATCAGCAGCGCGCGCCGGCTGCCGCTCTGCAGCCACTCATATTGATACGAGAATCCGGCGAGCGTCAGCAGAAAGATGTAGTTGTTCTCCATCATGTTCTGCGTGTAGTGGAGATGAGTGGTCGCCAGCAGCAGCGCCAGCACGCCGACGCCGGATTGCCTGCACGGTGAAATTGAGTTGCCGCAGGAAACGGAAGCAGAGGAGCGCCGTCAGCACCGTGACGAGAATGTTGGTGCTGTAGCTGACGATGATGTTGCGCACCGTGGGATCGGTGCCGTCGTAGTTGGCGAAGACAGGAAGGCGCTCGACGTAGGTTCCGACAATGTCGGCGGGAAGCATCAGCAGCGACTGCCCCATGCCGTACCAGCTCTGCAGCTTGCCGTCGCGGCCGTGAACGCCGAACTCGGGATACTCGTTGGGAAAGACCGGCGGCTCCGAGGTCCAGAAGGCATGAGCCGATTGCTCGCGATGTTGCGTGTCGGCGGTGCCCAGCTCGCCCGACTGCACCACGAATGCGATCAGAGCCGCCGCCATCGCCAGCAGGAAAACGGGATCGCTAAACCGGCGCCGAAGGGAATGGAGTGGCCATCGACTGCTTCCCATCATAGGCGAAGCGGCAGCTCTCTTGCAGACGCTCTAGTTGACGCCGACAGGACTCGTGCTCGCAGTCGGCTATTCAGCAAGCCAACCGTGCGCCATGCGCTGCTTTTGAAAGTTCTGCCACTATTTCGCAATACAACCTTTCACCTCGCAGCTGCTCTCCAATGTGAGTGTTGCTGATTGCGCTTGCCGCCGTAGTTCAACGAGCTCATCACCTGCGGCATTCGATCGCAACGATCCGAAAGCCGTGCGGGAATTCGACCCTTCCCGTCTTGCAGCGTAGCCGTGCGGCAACAGTGAAAACAAATTTCGCACGGCAGTCCGCCCGTCGGAGCGGTGTGCTGCCTCATGCAAAGGAGTCGAATACGCATGATTACGATTCTGATTATCCTGCTTGTCCTGATGTTGGTTGGCGCTTTCCCGGCGTGGCCGTACAGCCGCAACTGGGGCTATTACCCCAGCGGCGGTCTCGGACTGGTTGTGATCATCCTGGTGATCCTGCTGTTGATGGGCCGGATCTAAGTCATCGCTACGATTTCGTCCGAGAGCCGCTAGCCGATGCGGCTCTCGCGTAAAGGAGAAGACATGCGACCGCTTATCGATACTCGGCTTGGTCGTGCTGGTGCTCGGCATTCTCTCGTTTGTTGTGCCGGTACCGATGAACAAGACACATGAGTTGAAGGCGGGAGACGCCTCTGTTGGAATTACGACGCATCATGACGAAAAACTTTCTCCAGTCGTGGGTGGCGTGCTCTGCGCAGTGGGAGCCGTTCTGCTGATTGCGGGAACTCGCAAAGCGACGGCCTGAAGCGTACGGCCGCTCGCTTGCATGAAGCGTCGCGTAGTGAGTCAGGTCTGCGGCTTCTCACACCTGACGTTCGTACAGCGTAATCGCTTCCGCGCCTCTCGACGCGCCTGACCATCGAAGTCCCTCTGTCTGCTCCGCCGTTTGACCTCGATTTTTCCCGGTGCTACCGTCAAACCGACAGCTCCTGATGCTCAACAGATTGCAATACTGGCCGGTTGCGCTACTGGTGCGCCTGATCGGCATTCTGCCTCGTCCGCTGGCTCACGCAGTCGGCATGATGATTGGCGGCGCCGTCTATCATCTGCATCCACGTCTGCGGCGAGTCGGACTGCGCAACCTGGAGTTGGCTTTCCCGGATACGCCCGCTGGCTCAGCGACGGAAGATTCTGCGCGGCGTCTATGTTTCTCTTGGCCGCTTGCTGGGAGAGGCCTGCCTGTTCCCTGGGTTACACACGCCAGAACGCTTCTGAGATCGCGGTCTACCAGGGCTTCGAAAACTTCCAGGCGGCCGAGAAAGCGCGGCAGAGGTGTTCTGTTGCTAACCGGACACTTTGGCGGATGGGAGGTCGGTTCGTTCTTTCATTCGTTGCAGGGACATCCCATGCAGATCGTGGTCCGTCCGCTCGACAATCCCTACGTCGATGCGCTGGTCACACGCTATCGCGGGTTGCACGGCAATACCATGATCGGCAAGCAGGAGTTTGCGCGCGGCCTGATCGCCGCCATGCGCAAGAACGAAACGGTCGGCATCTTGATGGACACCAACATGACGCCGCCGCAAGGCGTCTTCGTTGATTTCTTCGGCATTCCCGCCTGCACCGCCAGCGGCGTGGCTCGCGTGGCGCTGCATACCGGAGCGGCAGTGGTTCCGGCATTCACGATTTGGGACCCGGTGCTGCGCAAATATCGGGTGGAGTTCGATCGCGCGGTTGAGCTGGTGCAGAACCGGCGACAACGAAGCCGACGCGGTCGCCAACACCGCGATCTTCACCAAGGTGATCGAGGAATATGTTCGCCGCTATCCCGACCAGTGGTTGTGGGTGCATCGACGCTGGAAGAGCCGTCCGCCGGGGAGAACCACGCGCTCTATTAAGCTATCCGCTAACCGCCATTCACTCATCCACTGCTATAACAATCCCATGTCTCACACACTGCAAGAACTGGCGGAGTTTACGGCGTCGCGTCTGACTTGGCGACGGAGCCATCGCCGTGTCACGAGTCGCGAGCATCGCGCAATCGCAGCCCGGCGATCTGGTCTTCGTTCAGGATGAAAAGGATTTGGGCCGGCACTGTCGTCGCGCGCGAGTGCGGTGATTGCAGGTGAGTTTGCCGCCGACTCGCGAAGACAGACAAGCCGCTGTTGTTATCCGCGAATCCGCGGCTCGCGTTCTGCCGCGCCGGTGCGCTATTGCATCCGTCCAAAACCTACAAGCCCGGCGTGCATCCCACCGCAGTCGTGGACCCGTCGGCGAAGGTCGCATCGAGCGCAACTGTCGATGCTCACGCTGTGATCGAATCCGGCGCGATTATCGGCGATCGGGCTCACATCGGCGCAGGCTGCAGCATCGGCCAGGGTGTAATTGTCGGCGACGATTGCGACCTATATCCGTGCGTCGTCATCTATCAGGGAACGACGCTGGGCAAACGCGTAATCGTGCATGCCGGCGCGGTACTGGGGTCGGATGGCTTCGGCTTTGTGCGCGACGAACGCTACGGCCGTTATCATAAGTTTCCGCAGGTCGGAGAACTGGTGATTGGCGACTACGTCGAGATTGGCGCGAACTGCACGATCGATCGCGGTGCGCTCGACAAGACCGTGATTGGCCCGGGAACGAAGCTGGACAATCTGGTTCACATCGGTCACAACGACATTGTCGGAGCGAATGTCGTGATTGCGGCCCAGGTTGGCGTGTCGGGAAGCTCGGAGATTGGCGATGGCTGCGTGATCGGCGGACAGGTCGGTATCGGCGATCATGCCACCATTGAAGCCGGGAACGCTGCTCGGCGGCCAGGCAGGCGTGCTGCCGCACAAAGTTTTGCGGGGAAAGGGTAAGCTGTACTGGGGAACTCCGGCTCAGCCGCTGCGCGATTACTTGAAGGAACTGGCGGCTGTGGCACGATTGACGCGCAAAGAAACTAAGTAAGTGAAGCAGTCTGGACAAATCTGCATAGAACGCTTTGCCTAGTCGCTAATTGCTAGATCTAGTGGCATTGCTGATCATGCCTCATCGTAGTAGGTGGACATTCTCGCAACATCGGCAAGACCAGCGTCGTCGCTGGTCTCATTGCTGCTCTGCCCGAGTTTCACTGGACCGCGATGAAGATCACGCAGTACGGGCACGGCATCTGCTCTGCCAATGGAAAAGTATGCGATTGCGCCTCCGCCGATCACGTTTGGGCCGTGACAGAAGAGCGCAATCGCAGCGGAGATAGCGATTCGTCACGGTTCCTGGTTTCCGGGCGCCGTGCGGTCGCTGTGGGTTCGCACGCGCCAGGGCATGCTGGCCGAGGCGATGCCGCGTGTGCGTAAGGAATTAGCCAGCGCTGAAAACGCGATTCTCGAATCCAACAGCATCATGAGCTTTCTGCAGCCGGATCTTTATCTCACGGTGCTGGACGCCGCTACCGAAGACTTCAAATTGTCGGCGCAGCAGTTTCTCGACCGCGCCAATGCCGTGATCCTTCACGAGCGACGCGGACCAGGTTGCATGGAAAAATGTTTCTCTGAAGCCGGTCGCCGGCAAGCCCACGTTCCGCATCACTCCTCCGCAGTACGTCACGCCGGATCTGGTTGACTTTGTGCGAGCAAAACTCAGCGCGATCGCTGGCAACTAGCTGACGTTATCTGCACGGATGGCGGCCAATTGTCGTTATTACGGGCAGGGCCGCCGGATTCGTTTGACGAATTGCGGTACCATCCTCCGGTCACAGCGTCGATAAATTCTTTGGCGCGAACGAATCCACTTTGACTGCCGATACCCCTGACCTAGGCCGGGAGGTCAGATCAGGCAGGATAGAATTCGGCTCTGGACTGGTTTATGGCCAACAGGATACGTCTCCAAACCGGAACGTTTGAAATTTTGTTTGACCTGGCCGAGCCGAGCGCAATCGACGACCCTGCCTATGCTGCTTTACGGCCCCCTGGGATTTCCGTCGGCTCCGGCCGATCGTCCCTGGATCTACACCAACTTTGTCCAGTCGCTGGATGGAGTCACTACGTTGTTGGGCAAGAACGCCTCGGGAGGCGAGATCTCGCAATCCTCGCCCGAAGACCGCTGGCTGATGGATTTGCTGCGCGCCCATGCCGACGGCTTGCTGATGGGTATGAATACGCTGCGCGAAGAGCAGCGTCAGCGTGGGCCTGAGAGTCGCGGCATTGTCTTTCGTGTCGTCGCGCCCGAGCTGCAGAGGATTACGTCGCAGAGCTGGGAAAGGGCGCGAGCGCAATATCTTTGTCACCAGCGCGGCGGATCTCGACCTCTCGCGTCACAAGGTTTTTGACGGCGACCTCGTCGATGCGGCCATTCTGACCTCGCCCTCGGGCGCGGAGCGTCTGCGCGCGCAGGGAACGCATTCGCACTTGGCCATAATTGCCGCGGGCGAGAAGGAGCACTTCGACTTGGCAAAAGCGATCGCGAAGTTGCGAGAGGAGCTTGGGGTGCAGCACCTGCTCTGCGAGGGAGGTCCCACATTGTATGGGAATCTTGCACGCGCCGATCTGGTAGACGAGAAGTTTGTGACGGTTTCTCCGGTTGAAGTGGGACAAGTCGTTCCAACCGGAGCAGGATCGACTTCCGTCGGAGCAGGCGCATCCCGGTGCTTCTGCGGCCTACCGTCTTCGGAGGGGTGGGATTACACACGCGAGCACATCACCCGCTGGCGCTGGATGAGCTGCCGCAGGGCGGGAGACATGCAGTTCAATCGGTATCGAAGAGTTAGGGTTTAGGGCTCAGGGGCAGTGATCGACAGACTACGAGTCAGATGATTTTTGTCGCTCGGGGCAGAACAGCAGGTCCCTCCACTCGGGCTAAAGCCCTCGGTCCGGATAACAATTCAAACTGAATGCTATCGACCAAAGCCAATTCCTATTGCTGGATCAATACGCTATTGCTGGATCCAATACGCCGGGCTCGAATTGTGAATTGTGAATAGCGAAGTGCGAATAGCGAATAGCCAAGAGCCAAAGAGCCAAGAGCCAAGAGCCAAGAGCTAACAGCCAAGAGCCAGTTGCCCCCTCACTTCACCATTTCCAGCGCCCCCGCGGCCCGATTCAAGGCGGCGGTCAGAACCTGCAACTGCTGTTTCGTGAGCGCCAGATCTTTGTTCTCGATGGCTTCGTTCACTCCTGGAATCACCACCGCCGCATAACCGGTATGCTCGCCGGGCGCATAGATGGCGTGCTTGTACCAGGGGCGGTCGGGAAGTCCATCGACAAGGAACATGCGCTCGGTGTTACGCAGGATCAGGTTGATCGACGCCGGCATCGCCGGCAAAATGAGTCTGCGTCTTCAATCACGGACTGCGCCAGCCTTTTGGAGACGAGCGGCCGCAGCTTCGTGCATCGGCGAAGGAAGGCGCCTGTTCGCCGAAAGCAGCCTTAGCCTTGGTTTCTGCGGCTCTTCACGTATTCCGTGATTTCCTTGCCGTATTGCTCGTAGTCCAGCGGCAGCACATCGGTGGACGCCGATGCGCATGACGGCCAGGCCATAGACACGGGCCATCTCCTGTTCATAGACAAACGTCGGATCGCCGAATTTGGTGAACCAGGCGAAGTTGTCGAACGCGGAGTGATAGACGCCGTACGGCCCCTTCGATCCCATGTCGGCCGAGGGCACTCCGAGATGTTGCAGGAAGGCCGTGTAGTCCGAGCCGCTTCCCAGGTCGCCGACCTTGACATCCTGCGTAGTTGCGGCCGGCCGGCTGGAGAATCCATATCCGGCGACTGCGTGCGGTCCTTTCGACCTTTGTCTTCTTCAGCCTTCCACTGGTCGTAGACGCTGCCCCCCTTGGGACTCGGCACGGATTTCGTCGACGTCACGCAGGTACTGCTTCAGGCTCGGTACAGACGATGCTCCGAAGTTCGGGCCCGCCACTCCCACATCCATATTGAAATATGCCACAGCGTGGGATAGCTCTGTCGCGTGCTGCTCGGCATACTCCGTCGAACCGATCAGCCCCTCTTCTTCCGCATCCCAGCTGGCGAATACCAGCGTGCGCTTCGGCTTGCCATCCGGTCTTCAGCAAGGTTCGCCGATGCCGTGTACGGCTTCGAGCTGCGCAGCGGTGCCGCTATTGGGATCGACGGCGCCAAACACCCAGGCATCGCGATGATTGCCGCTGACCACCCAGTCGTTCGGCCACTGCCGATCCTTTGACCGTGCCGATCACGTCCCAGATGGTGGTGTAGTGATAGGCCAGCTTGACGGTCAGATGTACCTTCACCGGTCCAGGGCCCACGTGATAGGTGAAGGGAAGCGCGCCCTGCCAGCTTCGCGGCGATTCCGGCCCGCCGAGGTTCTGCATGATCGGCGTTGCGTCGGCATAGGACAGCGGCGTAACCGGAATGCGCGTCAGATCGGTCGCTTGATCGGGAGGAGTACGTTTGCTCTCCGGCAGATTCATGACCGAGGCGATGCCCGGCGTGGTCGGGATCTCCCGGATAACGAAACAGGTACTGCACCGAGCCGCGCTGGACACCGGTCGCCGGACGCCATGGACCCTTAGGATAAATATCGCCTTTGTAGTAGCCATCGTCCCAGGGATCGGAGTAGATGATGACACCCACTGCTCCGTACTGCGATGCCAGGAACGGCTTCACACCGCGAAAGTTGTCACCATAACGGACGATGACGATCTTGCCCTTCAGGTCGACGCCCATTTCCTGCAGCTTCTTGAAGTCTTCCGGGCGGCCATAGTTAGCATAAACAACGCTCGGCGGTCACATCGCCGTTGGCGGAGTATTCGTTGAACGCCGGCAGGATTCGCGGATCTTTCTGGAAAGGATCGTCGCTCACGCGCTCGAGAGTCGGACCGTGCATCACGACATCCTCCGGCTCGACCACGTCAACCCGAACGTCCAGCGGCAGCGCCATCCAGACCTTGTATTCCTGGATATGCGCGTCGAGTCCGGCTTCCTGATATTTCTGCAGAACATATTCGGCGGTGTGGCGGTCCTCGGGCGAGCCCGCCACGTGCGGAACGGCGGTCAGGGTCTGCAGATGTTGCTTGGCCAACTCAGGATCAGGAACGGCGAGGAAGGTCTTCTCGGCCTTGAGCTCCGCTGTACGGATCATGAAATCCGAAGATCTTGTCCGGCGGAGTGAAGGGCGCGGGAGTAGTTGCTTCCTGGCCGGAAGCAATGCTTGAAAGAGTGAGGATGCAGGCAAGAAAGATGCTTAGCGAACGGATCAATCCGGGTCTCCTGATGCGGACGCGTAACCAACCACCTCAGCAGATTACAACAAGCGGCCATCTGCAGCGAATGTGACGCCATGGGCTCGCCCTCTTTGGAAAATTCAATGTAAAAGAGGGAGCCAGCGAACGGCTCCCTCAGAGGTCCGATCTGGGTGGTGGATCACGCGGTCACGTACTTGCCGGTCTCCAGCACGCGGCTGGCGATCTTCTCCTGCAAGGCGATGACGTTGACCGGCTCATGCTTGGCCAGGCGGCGCACAATCGCCATCTGGGTGCGCAGCATGTCGCCTTCCGCCACGGCCGCGACAACCTTCTTGGCCGCCGCTTCCAGCTTGTTGAACGCTCCTTCCAGATAGACCTGGGTCATCGCGATGACCAATCCGGCCTTCTCCTCGCCGTGAGCTGCAACGTACTTGCGAGCCCGCAGCAGTGCGGAGTCCATGGCAAAGGCTTCGATCACCATGTCGGCGATCGCGCCCATGACTTCCTGCTGGTCCGCCAGCTTCTGCATGTATTTCTGCGAAGCCGCTCCGGCAATCAGCATGGCCAGCTTCTTGGCGTTGCTCACACGAGCTTGCGCTCGGCGGCCAGCACGCCTTCCAGCTCGTCGCCGGAGGGGCCGGACATGACCTCGTCCATTACCTTCTTGATGGCCGGCAGCAGCGCGAGCTGTCCGCTCATGGCGCGCTTCAGCAGCCATCCGGTAATGATGAGGCGGTTGATCTCGTTGGTGCCTTCGAAGATGCGGTTCACGCGCGAGTCGCGATAGGCGCGCTCCGCCGGATACTCTTCGACGAAGCCGTAGCCGCCATAAATCTGCACCGTCTCATCGACCACCTTGTCGAGCATCTCGGAGCCCGCAACCTTGATGATGGAGCACTCGACCGCGTACTCCTCGATCGACTTGCGGATGGTCTCGGGATTCTTGTCGATGTCCGCCAGGGCCGTGTCCATCATGCCGACGGTGCGGTAGACCATCGACTCGCCCGCGTAGATGCCGACCGCCATCTGCGCGATCTTTTCGCGGATGAGGCCGAAGTCGGAAATGGACTTGTTGAAGGCCTTGCGCTGCTTGGCGTAGGAGATGGCGCTTCTGCAGCGAGGTGCGCGCGCCGCCGACGCAGCCCGCGCCCAGCTTGAAGCGGCCGACGTTCAGGATGTTGAAGGCGATGATGTGCCCCTTGCCGACATCGCCGAGCACGTTCTCCACCGGCACCTTGCAGTCGTTCAGGATGAGCGGCGCAGTGGACGAGCCGCGGATGCCCATCTTCTTCTCCTCGGCGCCCACGGAGAAGCCGGGGAAGTCTTTCTCGATGAGGAAAGCGGTGAACTTCTCGCCGTCAACCTTGGCGAAGACGGTGAACAGGTCGGCGAAGTGGGCGTTGGTGATCCACATCTTTTCGCCGTTGAGGATGTAGTGCTTGCCGTCGGGCGAGAGCACGGCCTTGGTGCGGCTGTTCAACGCGTCGGAGCCGCTGGTGCCTTCCGACAGCGCGTAGGCGCCGATCATCTCGGCCGACGCGAGCTTGGGCAGATACTTCTTCTTTTGCTCTTCGGTGCCGAAGAAGACGATGGGCAGCGTGCCGATGCCGGCGTGGCCGCCCATGGACACGACAAAGCTGCCGCACTTCGCCATGTACTCGGCGATGATGGCCGACGAGACCTTGTCCATGTCCGAGCCGCCGTATTCAGCCGGCACATCGGCGTTGGTCAGGCCCATCTCGGCGGACTTCTTCAGCAGCTCGCGAGTGACGTTCCACTCTTTGTGCTCGATTTTCTCGACCGCGGGCAGGACTTCGTTGGTGGCGAATTCGTCCGCCAGCTTCGCGACCATCTGCTGATCTTCGTTGAAGTCTTCGGGAGTGAAGACGTTGTCGAGGTTGTGATCTTCGAGCAGAAAGCTTCCGCCCGTGGTTTTGGTCTTGGGAGTTGCGGTCGTGGTTGCCATATGGTTCCTCGCTTGAATTCGCTCTTCGCCATGGGGTCTTGGCTTTAGCTTCTGCGACCAGCCTTGTGTCAGGGCCGTCTTTACCGGCTGCTGAAAACTTTATTGGGCGGACGTTCGGGTAGAGCGGACCTTCAGGTCCGCGTCCAAGCCGACTCCGATCAGAGCGAACTGCTTGACGCTGGCCTGAAGGCCAGCTCTACCCACTTCTCCGTGCCTCCGTGGCGAACTGCCGTTACTGCAAATTCTCGAAAATGCCTGCTGCGCCCATGCCGCCGCCAACGCACATGGTCACCATGCCGTAGCGTCCATTGCGGCGCTTCAGTTCGCGTATGATGCTGGCCGTCAGCTTGGCGCCGGTGCAGCCCAGCGGATGGCCCAGCGCGATGGCGCCGCCGTTCACATTGATGCGCGACGGGTCGAGCTTGCCTTCCTGGATCACCGCCAGCGACTGCGCCGCGAAGGCCTCGTTCAATTCGATCACGTCGATGTCCTCGAGCTTCAGCCCCGCCATCTTCAGACGCTTTTGGAATGGCGAAGACCGGACCGATGCCCATCTCTTCCGGCTTGTACCCCGCTGTGGCATAGGCCACGTAGCGCGCCAGCGGCTTCAGTCCCAGCGCCTGCGCGCGCTCGGCGGACATGACGATGGCCGCCGCTGCGCCGTCAGACATCTGCGACGAGTTGCCGGCCGTGACCGTGCCCCTCATGTGGAACGCCGGTTTCAGCGCCAGCAGCGCCTCCAGCGATGTGTCGGCGCGCGGGCCCTCGTCCATCTTAAAGACGATGTCGGTGCGCTTTGGTTTGCTGCCGTTGGGCGTGGTGAAGCTGACCGGCACGGGCACGAGTTCGTCGTCGAACTTGCCGGCCTCGATCGCCGCGACGGCTTTCTGGTGGCTCTCGACCGAGAACTGGTCTGACTGCTCGCGCGTGATGTTGAAGCGCTTCGCCAGTCGCTCGGCCGTCAGGCCCATGGAGAGATAGGCGTCAGGATAATTCGATACCAGCCAGGGGTTCGCCGAGACCTTGTGGCCGCCCATGGGGATCATGGTCATCGATTCGACGCCGCCGGCGACGACGATCTCTGCGCCACCGGCCATGATGCGCTCGGCCGCCATGGCGATCGCCTGCAGCCCTGAGGAGCAGAAGCGGTTGATGGTCATCGCGGAAACTTCGACCGGCAGGCCCGCGCGCAGCGAGGCGATGCGGGCGACGTTCATGCCCTGTTCCGCCTCAGGCATGGCGCAGCCGAGGATCACGTCTTCGATTTCCTTGGGATCGAGCTGCGGCACACGCTCCAGCGCGCCCTTGATGGCGGTCGCCGCCAGATCGTCGGGACGCGTTGCCCGCAAAGTTCCTTTGTAAGCCTTGCCGACCGGCGTCCGGACGGCGGATACGATTACAACGTCACGCATGAAAGAAGCTCCTAGCGATTAGCTGTTAGCAATTAGTCTGAAGGCGGCACCTTAGACGCGCCATCACGGTCATCATGCAAAATGTGTTATCCCGACCGAGGGCTGTCATCCTGCGCGGAGGGACCTGCTGTTCGCCACGCGCATCGATGTTCGCGCAGGGCCCCGGGGTTGAAACGCACCGGGCTACAGTACCTACCGTCCCTGACGGGACTCGGCACTCATCTATCCCGCCTACCCAGCTCTCCGCTTCGCTCCGTGCTGGGCTAAGCTGTTCCGTCCCGCTTCGCGGGACTCGATCTTGCTGATCGCAATCGTCAATACCGAAGAGCAGCTGATCGTTTCCAGATGCGCTAACTATCGGTTGACTTCCAACTGACAACTGACCGACAACTGCCAACTGCCAACTGACAACCGACAACTGTTCTTCAATTCCTCAGCGTCTTGCCCGTCTTCAACGTGTACTGAATCCGTTCCTGCGTCTTTCTTCTCGCCGCAGAGCGACTTGAACGCCTCGCGCTCCAGATCCAGCAGATACTGCTCGCTCACCGGCGTTCCCGGATTCACCGCGCCGCCGCACAGCACTTCCGCCACTTTGTTGGCGATCTTCACTTCGTGGTCGGTGATGAACTCGCCTTCGTGCATGATGTGCACGCCCAGCTTCAGCGTCGCCAGAATGCTTTCTCCCGGCGCGAGGATGTCATGTGCGCGGCACCACCGGCCGATAGCCTTCGTGCACCAGCTCCAGCGCTCGTTGCTTCGCGTCGGTCAGCACGCGCTCGCGGTTCATGGTGACGTCGTCACCGCCGGAGATGAATCCAAGAGTTCTTCGCTTCGAACGCCGACATCGAAACCTTCGCCATCGCAACCGTCTCGAACGCCTGCTTCATGGCTTCCATCAACTCGACACTCTCGCCACGGCCGGCAGGACGCACGTGGTACGCCTTGTCGAGCGCGCGCAGCGTCATCTCCTTGCAGCCGCCGCCACCCGGCAGCAGACCGACGCCAACCTCGACCAGGCCGCAGTACAGCTCCGCGTGAGGCTGCCGCGCTGCTGCATGCAGCGTGACCTCGCAGCCACCACCGAGCGTCATGCCGAAGGGCGCGACCACCACCGGCTTCGACGAGAACTTGATGGCCTGCGTCATGTTCTGGAATTGCCGGATGGCGAGATCGACTTCGTCCCACTCTTCTTCCTGCACCGCCATCAGCAGCATCATGATGTTGGCGCCGACGGAGAAGTTTGCCGCGTCGTTGGTGATGACGAAGGCGTCGAAGTTGTCGCCCGCGCCGCCCGGCTTCAGGGTCTGCGTGATCATCTGCACGATGTCGCCGCCCAGCGAGTTCATCTTGGAGTGGAACTCGATGCAGCCGACGCCGTCACCAATGTCGACTAAGCGACGCGCCTGGGTTCTTCTTCACCACCAGGCCCGACTTCTTCGCGACGGTGACCGACCATACACCGGCGGGAACTTTCTCCGACGTGTAGTGGCCGCTGTTCAGATCGAAGTATGCGCGTCCGCTGGCGGCCTTCAGATCGTCGGTGTACCAGTGCTCGTTGCCGGAGGCGAGCAGCTTCTCGACGTTCGCCGAAACCGGCTTGCCATCGACCTGCATGCGCTTGACGGTCTTGGCGACGCCGGCCGCATCCCACAGCTCGAACGGCCCCATCTCCCAGTTGAAGCCAAGCTTCATGGCGCGATCGATTTCGACCACCGAGTCGGAAATCTCGCCGATACGATTCGCGGCATAGGTCCACAGGTCCGACAGGGCCGACCAGAGAAACGCGCTCGACTTTGTCCTTTGACGGCGCCAGCAGCGTGCGCAGACGCTCCGGCAGGTCGTCGATGCTCTTTGCCATTTCGAGCGAAGGGAACTTGGGCCGCTGCGACGGGCGGTACTCCAGGGTCTTCCAGTCGAGCGCCAAGATCTCGTTCTTGCCGTCTTTCTTCGTCTTGCGATAGAAGCCCTGCTTCGTTTTGTCGCCGAGCCATTTGCGCTCGAGCATGGCTGCTTGAAGAAATCAGGCAGCTTCAGATCGCTGCGCTCGTCTTGGATATTGGTGAGCGTGTTGCGCACGACGTGTCCAAACACGTCGAGGCCGACGAGATCGGCCAGGCGGAAGGTTGCCGTCTTCGGCCAGCCCGCTGCTGTGCCGGTGAGCGCGTCCACCTCCTCGATGCTGAGGTCCATCTCCTGCATCAGGCGCATGATGTTCAGCGCCGAGAAGATGCCGATGCGGTTGGCGATGAAGTTCGGCGTGTCCTTCGCGTACACCACGCCCTTGCCCAGGTGCAGATCGCAGAAGCGCGCGATGGTGTCCATGGCGACGCAGGATCGGCTTCCGGCGTGGGAATTAGTTCCAGCAGGCGCATGTAGCGCGGCGGATTGAAGAAGTGCGTGCCAAACCAGTTGCGGCGGAAATCTTCCGAGAATCCTTCGACGATCTTTGCTACCGGCAGGCCGCTGGTGTTGGTAGTAACGATGGTGCCGGGCTTGCGAATGGCTTCGATCTTGCGCAGCAGCGTGCGCTTGATCTCCAGATCTTCGACAACGGCTTCGATGATCCAATCGACTTCGGCGAGCTTCTGCAGATCGTCTTCGAAGTTTCCGACCGTGACCAGCCGTGCCAGCGACGGCTTGAAGAAAGCAGCAGGCTTGGACTTCACCGCGGCTTCCAGGCCCGCAGCCGCAATACGATTGCGGGCCGGACCGTCAGCATCAGGAGGAACGATGTCCAGCAGGTAGGAAGGAACACCGGCGTTGGCCAGGTGCGCGGAGATGCGAGCGCCCATGGTGCCCGCGCCGAGAACGGCAACTTTCTCTATCCGTCTTTGCATGAGGTATTTCGATAACTCCGGCTCAGACCCAAATCAGCGTGCCTGCGGTAAGACTTGATGGTGTTTTCAAACTTGACGACAGGGTTGGATACATTTAGTTCGATTGAACGTGCGACCGATTTCGCTGCTGTTTTTCACCGTGAAAACGCCTGCGACAAACTCTCCCCTTCGCGAACAACGGCTGTTAATACGGCCCAAAATACAAGCAGCGCGCGTCGTAAGATGTGGGGTGAGGATGGCAACGACGCGCGCTTTATTAAGTTGACTCGATGGTAATGAATGAATGCTCATTCAGTCAATAGAAATCTGCGTAAATCTTTTTCCCATATTGGGTTAGGAGATCAACTTGGCAAGCAGGAAGGCAGCTCCGGCCGCAAGTCCTCCGATCACAACGGTTTGTATGGCCGAGCGCAGCGGCCGAGACCCGGTGAAGCGCCCCTTGATGTAGCCAAATACCCCCAGCGCGACCAGGGTGACAATCACGGACCACTCCAGTGCCGCGTGCGCGCTGTGCATCAGCATGTAAGGCGAAAGCGGAATGAATCCGCCCCCGATGTACGAAGCCGCGATCGTCATTGCACTGCGGTGGGCGCGCTTGGGATCCGGCTCCTCCAGCCCGAGTTCGAAGCGCATCATGAAGTCGACCCACTCTTTCGGCTTCTGGGTCAGCGCCTGTATGACGGGGACGCTTTCCTCAGGCGAGAGGCCGTAGTCGGCAAAAACCTTCTGGACTTCGCGGGCCTCTTCTTCGGGAATCTCTTCGACTTCGCGTTCCTCCCGCAGCCGCTCGCTGGCGTAATGCTCGGCATCGCTCTTGGCCGCGAGATATCCGCCCAGGCCCATGGCGATCGAGCCGGCAGCGATTTCGGCCAGTCCGGCGACGACTACGAGGTGGCTGTTATCAACCGCGCCCGAAAGGCCGGCGGCCAGAGCAAATGGAACCGTCAGTCCATCGGACATGCCGATGACGACGTCGCGCACCACCTCGCCGGCCGTGAAATGTTTCTCAACGTGTGGGGTCTGCGGCATGGTCTCCTAACTCAGGATGCTCGGACACGTGGTGCAACGCTGCTTTGGCGACCTCGCGCTCGCCCTTGTAGCTGAGAGCTTCGGGGCCTTGTCAAGCGGGATCCAGAAAGCCTTTTTCACTTCCACGCGCATCTCGGGAGCGAGGTTGTCGAGTTTGCCGGAGCGATAGAGTAAGAGATAGAAGCTGACGATCTTGAAGACGCGCGCGTGATCGCCCCAATTCCGCACGTAGACATACTTGATGTCCGCCACCTTGTGCACTAATTCGGCAGTGAGGCCGGTCTCTTCTTTCACTTCGCGGAGGGCGGTCTGTTCGGGCTTCTCGCCTTTGTCGATGGCGCCCTTTGGCAATGCGGTGATAGGGTGCGGATGGCTCGAGCCGGCACTCGTGGATTTCTTCGCCGGCTTCTTGGGGCGATCCATGTGTGGTTCAATGACGGCCAGGAACCAGCGGCCGCGCATTTTGCGCAACACCACGCCTCCAGCCGAGAATTCGCGCTCCATGAGCCTCCGCGAAAACGACCCGCTAGTTTGGCAGAGTTGGGTAAAGGTGACAAGGAGCTTTGAGCTATGAGCTATGGGTCTGAATCAACCGAGTCTCGCGCAGCGAGACGGAAGAGCGTAGACCAGCGCTTCAGCACTGGGTAGGCGGTTTAAGAAGAGCTAAGCCCCTTCAGGGGCGGCAGGTCGGGACTGGGTAATGGCGCACCTAAAGGTGCGTCCCTTCAAAACGCCTTGTTGGCGACCTAAACCGCAACCGTAACCGTCGTCTCCGTCCGGGTAACCGGCCGATACAACGTGTCGCGCTCGAAGGGCACGCGGCCAGCCTCGGTGATGAGGCGAATCAGTTCCTGACGTCGCAGACCTTGTGGAGTAGTCGCGCCGGCATCGTGATAGATCTTCTCTTCGACGACAGTTCCGTCGATGTCGTCGGCGCCGAAGCGCAGCGTGATCTGCGCCATCTTTGGCGTCACCATCTGCCAGTACGACTTGATGTGCGGGAAGTTGTCGAGCACCAGCCGCGCCACCGCAATCTGGCGGATGTCCAGCATGCCGGTAGTCTTCGGCAGGTGCTGCAGCGGCGTGTTCTCAGGATGGAAGGCCAGCGGAATGAACGTCTGGAAGCCGTGGGTGTCGTCCTGCAGGGCGCGCAATTTCAGGAGGTGATCGACGCGGTCTTCGTCGTTCTCGACGTGCCCGTACAGCATGGTTGCATTCGATTTCAGGCCAACCTCATGCGCCGTGCGCGCTATTTCCAGCCACTCACCGCCATCGATCTTGTGATCGCAGATGATGTGCCGCACGCGGTCGGAGAAATATCTCAGCGCCACCGCCCGGCATGGAGTCGAGGCCCGCTTCCTTGAACTTCGTCAGCACTTCACGTGGAGTCATCTTGCCGATCTTGGCGAAGAAGGAGATCTCCACCATGGTGAAGGCTTTCAGGTGGACTTGCGGGAAGCGTTCTTTCAGGCCGGAGATCAGGTCCAGGTAGTACTGGAAGGGCAGATCGGCATGCAGGCCGCCGACAATGTGGAACTCGGTGATGGCCTCGGTGTAGCCGGATGCGGCGGTGTTCCACACTTCTTCGAGAGCCATGGTGTAAGCGCCGGGCGAGTTCTTCTTGCGGCCGAAGGCGCAAAGCCGGCATGCGGCCACGCAAACGTTGGTGTAGTTGATGTGCCGGTTGACGTTGAAGTAGGCGGTGTCGCCGTGCAGGCGCTCGCGAACATGATTCGCCAGCCAGCCGATCGCCAGGATGTCTCCGGAACGGTACAGCGTCAGCGCGTCGTCAGCCGAGAGGCGCTCGTGGGCCATGACTTTATCGTGGATAGGCTGCAGGCGGGCGTCGTCGGTCCGGAAAGGATGAAGCTGCTTGGCGCTGGGCGAATCAGGCATAACCCATCAATGATATCGCAGGCGGGGTGAGGAATTACAGGAGGATATTCATAGCCGCGTCTTCCAGTAGTAAGGTCGACGACGTCCATGAGCCACCGCAATGACCTGTATGCTTGTGGCTGCTTCACGATAGACAATCAAAAACGGAAATCGCTTCAATACGAACTTGCGAGTGTTCTTGTAATAGAGAGGCCAAGTCTGCACTGAATTTGCGATCAGCTCGAGCGCGCGCTCGATTTCGCTCAGAAATGCAGCGGCAACCCGCAAGTTCCTTACAGAATACCAATCGAATGCTGCGTCGAGTTCGGCGAAAGCTGCTTCATGGAACTCCACTGGCTTTAGTCACCGCTTCGATAGCTTTGCGGAGAGGTGGCGACGAACTTCAGTCCATGGGATCGTTTTGGCTCGGCCCTGATCAAGTTCTTGCAAACGCCGCGCGATCTCTTGTTGCCAGGCAGCTTCAACATCGACGTCATCCGTGGCCTCGAGGCTGTCCAGAAGAGAACCGGCGAGCAAGGCGCGCTCGTCTTCGGTCAGGGTGAGAGCCCGCTGTAGAAGTTCGGTTGCTTCGCGGCTCATAGCGCTATTTTACCTCCGCATCAACAAATCTCCAGTGATGAAAAACAGAAACGCCATGGAGATCAGGCCGTTCATGGTGAAGAAGGCGGCATTCACGCGGCTAAGGTCGTCGTGCTTGACCAGCGAGTGCTCGTAGACCAGCAGCAGGGCCACAAACACCACTCCGACAATCGCGATCTTGCCCAGGCCGAAAGCCACGACCATCCAGGCAAGCAGCAACACCGTCAAGACATGAAACAGCCGCGAGATGCTGAGCGAGGTGCGAATGCCGAACGCCTTGGGCACGGAATAGACATCGGCGGAGCGATCGAACTCGTAATCCTGGCAGGCGTACAGGATGTCGAAACCCGCGCCCCAGAAAATGACCGCGCCGGTCAGAATTAGAATTCGAGGGTCGAGCGAGCCGCGTACGGCAACCCATGCCGCTGCAGGCGCAATACCCATCGCCAGCCCAAGAACCACGTGCGACCAGCGCGTGAAGCGCTTGGTAAACGAATAGAAGAAGACGATGCCCAGCGCGACCGGAGAAAGATAAAACGCCAGCGGATTTAGCTCCCACGCGGCGAGAATCAGGATCGCCGAGGTGACAATGACGAACCACGCCACGAACGACTTGCTGAGCTTGCCGGCCGGTAGGGCGCGAATCCTGGTACGCGGGTTGGCCGCGTCAATAGTTGCGTCGGCCAGACGATTGAAAGCCATGGCCGCCGAACGTGCCGCCACCAGCGCAACGACGATCCAGATAGAGGTGTGGAGATTCGGGATACCGCCGGCCGCCAGAACCGCGCCGGTCAGTCCAAAGGGGAGCGTCAGCACGGAGTGCTCCCACTTAATCATCTCCAGGGTGGTGCCAATGCTGCGAAACAATGCCACGGATTTATTTTAACTTGAGAGGGAATCAGCTCATGCCTTGCGGCAGCGGCTGCCCGGCCCACTGACGCTCCCACGTTGGAACCGTCACGCGCTCTGCTACCACGGCAGGCTTGCGCGCCCAGCACACCACCCGTGTTCCGAAGGGCAGATTGATGAAGCGGATCAAAAAGCGCTCGCAATCCAGCAGCAGTACCATCGCGGCATTCAATCCCGGCGACTGACGCGCCGACTGCCGGTAGCGATCGATTGACTTGGTGAAGATGTTCTTGCCGATGCGCTCGATGAAGGCGGGCAGAAATCCCGAGGCTACCAGATACGACACGCGGGTGACTTCGAAGCCGGAGTTGTTCAGCTTTCGGCGAAGCTCGCTGGCGGTGTAGCGACGGCGGTGGCCGCGGAGCTCGTCCTGCTCTCCCCAGAGCGATGAATACGCCGGCACAGTCAAGCACAGCGTCGCACCGTCTTTCAACACCCGCTTCATCTCGCGTAATACAGCGAGATCGTCCGTCACGGTTTGCAGGATGTCGCCGGCGATAGCGGCATCGAAGGAGTTCGACGCAAAACTGAGCTCTTCGGGATTGGTGCAGATCAAGGCGCGGCGGTCTTGCAGTTGGTGAAACGCCAGCACCGGCAGCGAAGAGTGAGTATTGACCGCTCGCAACGGGGAATCGGCAAAGTCCAGTTCCGCGGTGCAACCCAAGTCGAGAACACGAGCCTCGCGTTTGCCGTCGATGGCCTGCGCCACGGCATCGCGCAGCAACTTGCGCCGTGCGACCCACCACCACGATGTGGTCTCGTGACGGAGTGCCTCGAATTCATTTTGCGCCTGCATAGGGGCTCACCGCCGAATGTTGCAACTGCTATTTTACGGGAATCGGTACGAGGTTTTCCCAAAGAAAACGGGTGGAGGTATGAGGTTGGGTGCAGGTGCGATCCGTGAGCGCCCGGCAAATCTACTGCGGCATCCTCGCTTTCAGCGGGGAACTGGGGTCTGCGTGCCAGGACTCCACTCGGCCATTGCTAAAGAAGACCTCCGAAAGCCCATACGCGAAAACATTTCCGCTGACTTTGTCAGGAGTACCTTGCACGCGGACAACGTCGGCTTTGGTCGATCCGACAGTAAAGTAGGGCACCAGGGGGTCGTCGGACGGATAGACGACTACGGAAGCTCGGGAGGATGTTGCACTTGCCCGGGTTTGCGCGGCTTGCTTTTCCGCAAGTTTAGGGGAAGCAGCCGTCGCCGGTTTCTCTCTGTTTGCTTGCCCGATGGCTTCGGCCTTGGCTGCTCCCTTTGCGATCGTTTGTGTACTCGCCATTCGGCCTGACCACAGATAGAGTGAAATTCCGCCGGCAACCAGCACCGCAAGCGTCACAACGAGTCGCTTCTTGTTCGTCCGTCGATTCGCTCGAAATGATGCGTTGAAGTGGCTTGTGCCCGGAGGTTCGTATCGCGCGCGCGCCGAAGTTGCAGTTGACGCCTGCTGAGATTTTTCGGCTGGTGGGGCTGGCCTGGACGATGGGCCTCTTGGGTTCTCCGCCACTGTGGTCGCAAGCAGGTGGTAAGCGGAATTGATTTCCTTCAGCTTTTCCTCTGCCTTCCGTCGCAACTGTTCATCGCTCTGAAACCGGTCCGGATGCCAGACCTTGGCAAGTAGGCGGTAAGCGTCCTTAATATCGGCCTGCGCAGCGTCGCGGGTCAGCCCAAAGGATGCAAGTGCGGCGCAGCGATCGCATGCAGGTCGTCCGTCATTGGTGATGCAGCCGCAGGCACAGACACTCATAGCGTTGCCAAGTTATTCTCGAAGATCTCTCAGCAGAAATCTGCCGTAATCCTTACACGATCACCGTGCGGCTGAAAGTGATTTGTTGGGATTGCCCGGAGTGGCAAACAACGCGGGGTCTCGAAGGTTTCTAACCGTGCGGGCGTCAATTTGGGCAAAATTCAAGCGCCGGCTAACAAGGATGGTGCGTGAGTAATGGTGAGTTACTTGTGCTATCAGGAATGTTTCGACAGCTATCGCGCTCGTGCTGACGGATGCCTTACTTCGACTCCGCGGCACCCTTTGAAATCGAGTCCTCGATGGACGCTGACACGTACGCGGAGACCGCTGGGGTTCTTGGCGAATGTTTTTACCGCGTTAAATAAGCCAATATTTCCTTCTTGAATCAAATCCAGCACACAAATGCCAGAAGATGCTGCGTGGCGTTCCGCGATCGTTAGAACAAGACGAAGGTGCGATTCGATGACCCTTCGAGCGGCATTCTCAGGGTCACTTTCCCAATCGTAACTGGCACCATGCCGTCGAAATATCTCGGCTTCCTCCCCCTCTGTGAGAGACTCAGCGTTACATGCTCTATGCAAATACGCCGCTACAGCGTCACGCCTCTTCGCGCAAAAAACTCGACGCGCTAGGATGCCCTATAAACGATTTTCTCCGCCTCGGGATACATTTCTGGTCATCCGATTTCGGCAGTTTCGGCCCTTGCAGGGACTTTTTCAACAGCCACAGGCAATTACACAACCTACAAACCTATGCGCCCTTCGCCGCGACGCCGCCTTTGAAGTATTCCAGCGACATCTGCAGCCCGGTCCGAAGATCGATCTTTGGCTCCCAGCCAAGCAGGCGCTTGGCTTTGCTGATGTCGGGTTGACGCTGCTTGGGATCGTCCTGCGGAAGTGCTTCGTAGCGGATCTTGCTTTTCGATGCCTGTGACTTCCAGCACTACCTGCGCGCACTCCAGAATCGTGAACTCTACGGGATTGCCGATGTTCGTGGGCTCGTGCTCGTTCGAATTCGCCAGCGCGAGAATGCCGGCGACTTCGTCGCTGACATAGCAGAAGCTGCGGGTCTGCGAGCCGCTGCCGTACACCGTCAGGTCCTCGCCGCGCAACGCCTGCTTCATGAAGTTCGAAATCACGCGGCCGTCGTTGAGCTGCAGGCGCGGTCCGTAGGTGTTGAAGATGCGCACGATGTGCGTGTCCACCTTGTGGTAGCCGGTGGTACGCCATGGTGGTCGCCTCGGCGAAACGCTTGGCTTCGTCGTACACCGAGCGCGGGCCGATGGGATTGACGTGTCCCCAGTACGTTTCCTTCTGGGGATGCTCCAGCGGATCGCCGTAACACTCCGAGGTCGACGCCAGGAAGAACTTCGCGCCGTACTTCTTCGCCAGCTCCAGGCAGTTCATTGTTCCGATGCGAGCCGACCTGCAGCGTCTCGATGGCGTGCTCCAGGTAGTCGACGGGGCTGGCGGGCGAGGCGAAATGGTAGACGTAAGTCGACTTGCGCCGAAGTCGAAGGGCAGGCAGACGTCCTGCTCGCGAAACTCGAAGCGCGGCTCGTTGCGCAGGTGAGCGATGTTCTGCAGACTGCCGGTGAGCAGATTATCGGCACAGACGACGGAGTGGCCCTGCGCCAGTAAGGCGTCGCAAAGATGCGAACCCAGAAATCCAGCACCACCTGTGACCAGAACACGCATCGCTTCGCCTCGTAGAGCAAAAGAAGGCTCGTCGGCCTAAAGGCCGCCTCGCTAAAAGCCGATCAAGAACCTTTAACGGCACGGCTGAAGCCGTGCCCTTTCAAAGCAAACGATTCAAAGCAACCGACCCGAAGCAACTCGACCCAGCAACCGATCCAAAGCCGACAGCCGATTCGAACCAACCGACCTACGCGAAGGTCAGCACGCCGGTCCCGCGCAGTCGCGCCCGCTGGTCTTCGATGATGCTCTGCAAGGAATCTTCGAGCGAGATCTTAGGCTCGTAGCCGATCAAGCCGATTGAGCTTGCTGACGTCGGGCACGCGCCGCTGCATATCCTCGAAGCCTTCTTCGTACGCGGTGCTATAGGGAACCAGTCACGATGCGCGACTGCGACTTCGTCATCTCCTTGATGCGCTCGGCCAACTCCATGATCGTGATCTCGTGGTTGCCGCCGACGTTGTAGACCTCGCCGTTGGCCTGCGGGATGCGCGGCGATGCCCACCAGCGCGTCGACGGCATCGCTCACGTGGGTGAAGCAGCGGCTCTGCGTGCCGTCGCCGAAGACGCGGATGTCGGCGCCGCTCAGCGCCTGCGCAACGAAGTTGGGGATCACCATGCCGTAGCGGCCGGTCTGCCGCGGTCCCACGGTGTTGAACATGCGCGCGATGACCGTCGGGACGCGGTGCTCCTTCCAGTAGGCAATCGCCAGGAACTCGTCGATGGCCTTGGAGCAGGCGTAGCTCCAGCGCGCCTTGCTGGTCGCGCCCAGCACCAGGTCGTCGTCTTCGCGGAACGGAACCTGCTCCTTCTTGCCGTACACCTCGGAGCTGGAGGCGATCAGCACGCGCTTGCGCTTGGTCACGGCCAGCGACAGCACGATCTCGGTGCAGCGGATGTTGGTCTCGATGGTGCGCACCGGGCTGTCGAGGATGAGGCGCACGCCGACGGCGGCGGCCAGGTGATAGATGACGTCGCTCAAGTCCACCAGTTCGGCCATCAGGCGCGTGTTGTTGACGCTATCGATGTGATAGCTGAACTGCGGATGAATCTTGAGGTGCTGAATGTTGCCGATGGAACCTGTGGAGAGATCGTCGATGATATAGACCTCGTCGCCCAGGGCGAGGTGCCGTTCTGCGAGATGCGAGCCGATGAAGCCGGCGCCTCCCGTGATCAGGATCTTCAATACGGTTCCTCCAAACCCACTAGACTAAACGTGTCGCGAACCGCAGCGCAAATGCGTGTGATGCGTATCATGGTGCCGGGCGACCCCGGGCCATATAATCGCTGGCTTACTTGAGAGCCAGTGCCATGCCTGATCGCGAAGCGGATCTGCTGATCATCGGCGCCGGAATCGTGGGTCTGGCCACGGCACTGGAAGTCACGCGCCGCTTCCCGGCGATGCGAGTCGTGGTCGTCGAGAAAGAAGACCGCGTCGCCGCCCATCAGACCGGACATAACAGCGGCGTCATCCACTCCGGTCTCTACTACAAGACAGGCTCACTGAAGGCGCGCAACTGCGTGGCCGGCGCGGCGTCGATGAAACTCTTCTGCCAGGAGAACGGCGTTCCCTTCGAAGAGTGCGGCAAGCTGGTGGTGGCCATCACCGAGGAAGAGTTGCCGAGACTGCAGGCGCTGTATGAGCGCGGACAGGCCAACGGAGTTCCGGGTCTGCGCATGCTTGGCCGCGAGGAGTTCCGCGAGATCGAGCCACACTGCGAAGGGCTGTCGCGCGCTGCACGTTCCGTCGACTGGAATCGTCGACTACACGACGGTCTGCGCAGAAATACGCCGAGCTGATCGGGCAGTGCCGGCGGCGAGATTGTTTTCGGCGCGAAGGTCATCGCACTTCGACGCGGACGATCACGGCAACGTCGTCGAGACCACGGCCGGCACGTTCCGCGCGCGCTACGTCATCAACTGCGCCGGGCTGTACAGCGACGCCATCACCCGCATGGCCGGCCTGAAAACGAATCTGGAGATCATCCCGTTTCGCGGCGAGTACTACGAGATCCGTCCTGAGCGCCGCAGCCTGATCAAGAACCTGATCTATCCCGTGCCCGATCCGCGCTTTCCATTTCTCGGCGTGCACTTCACACGACGCGTGAACGGCAGCGTCGAAGCCGGTCCCAACGCGGTGCTGGCATTTCGCCGCGAGGGCTACACCGGCACGTCTCCCGACCTGAGCGAGGCGACGGAGATGCTGCGCTTCGGCGGCTTCTGGAAGATGGCGAAGAAGTATTGGCAGAAGGGCATGGCGGAGCAATATCGGGCGTGGGTGAAATCGGCGTTCACCGAGAGCTGCAGAAGATGGTGCCGGAGCTCGCAGGAAGCGGACCTGGCGCCGGGCGGATCCGGAGTTCGCGCGCAGGCGGTCGATGCCAACGGCAACCTGGTGGATGACTTCTACTTCGTGCACAGCGGCAGCATGATTCACGTCTGCAATGTGCCCTCGCCGGCGGCGACGGCGTCGCTGGAGATCGGGAAAGAAATTGTGAGCATGATGGCGGAGCGGTTCGGTCTTGAACAGAGGACAACCTGCTCGGGCGTGAAGATTCTTCAGGCACAGCCGAGGGCAAACCCCAATGCCGCGCAGACGTCAGCCAGTCGCTGCGCACTAAGCTTAGCGACCCGGCGTCCCAGGTGTTCCTTCGAGACGGTAACGAGGTTATGCAGATTGACAGCGCATACGTGCTTCATGCCGTCTTCCTCCGTCAGGACGACTTCGGATGGCACACCGCGTACGGTCGAAGTGATTGGCGCAACCGTGATGGAGGACAAATAACCGAGGGCGCTCTCCCTGGTGAGAACCAACACAGGTCGCTGTTTGTCCGGGAGCAGAAAACCGGTAGAGGCGAATCTCGCCGCGCGCTAATCGGCCGGCCACGACGCCGCCTGTTCCCAGACCGAGTTGGAGGTTTCTGGATGCCGCAGGTAGCCCTCACGGTCGCGCGCTTCCAATTCGCGCGTGCGCAGATGAGCCAAGGTGCTCGCGCAGCGCATTGCGAATCAGCGCCGATCGATTGATACGGGCCTTCTTGGCCGCTCCATCCGCAGCCCGAAGCAGAGCCGAATCGAGGACTACCTGGATCGTTTCCATGGTGTTGAGTTTACTCCACAGTAAATTCCACAGTCAAGCTGTGGACGACTGAAACACAAGCCGGTCATAGTGCCATGCTAAGCTTTACGGATGGCGCTTTATCTGGTTACCGGCGCGGCGGGATTCATTGGATCATCCCTGGTGCGCGCTCTCCTGCAACGCGGCGAGCAGGTCCGCGGCTTCGACAACTTTGAGACCGGCCGTCGCGAGAATCTTCAGGACTTTTCTGCGCAAATCGATTTTCGTGAAGCCGATCTGCTGGACTTCGATGCGATTCACTCGGCCTGTCAGGGATGTCGATTACGTTCTGCACCAGGCCGCGATTCCGTCGGTGCCGAAGTCGATTGCCGATCCGGCGCGCAGCAATAAGGTCAATGTTGAGGGCACGCTGAACGTCCTGATGGCGGCGCGCGACGCCAAGGTGAAGCGCGTGGTCTATGCCGCGTCTTCGTCGGCCTATGGCGACAGCCCAACGCTGCCGAAGCGCGAGGACATGCCCTCGAATCCGCTCTCACCCTACGCGGTCGCCAAACTCACGGGCGAGATGTACATGAAGGTGTTCCACGGCGTGTACGGACTGCCGACGGTGAGCCTGCGCTACTTCAATATTTTCGGACCGCACCAGGATCCGACGTCTCCGTACTCGGCGGTGCTGGCGAAGTTCATCACGCAGATGCTGCGCGGCGAGCGGCCGACGATTTACGGCGATGGCGAACAGTCGCGCGACTTCAACTACATCGACAACGCCGTCGCGGCGAATCTGTTGGCGGCAACCGCGCCTGAAGCCGAGGTCGCCGGGCAGATGTTCAACATCGCTACCGGCAATCGGTTCAGCCTGAATGAGACGTTTGAGATGCTGAAGCCGTTGACCGGTTATAGCGGCGAGATCGCCTACGAAGCCGAGCGCAGTGGCGACATCAAACATTCGCTGGCCGACATTTCGCTGGCGCAGCAGAAGCTGAAGTATGAGCCGCTGGTGGACTTCAAGGAAGGCCTGCGGCGTACGGTGGAGTGGTACCGCAGCAGCGAAGTCGCTGAAGAAGAGCAGGAGTTGGCGGCAAGCCGTGTAAGGCGTCGATCCAGCAGGTCGCGTCTCTTCATCATTCGAAAGGAATTCTCATGCCTCGTCAACCCGGCGTTTACGCCACGTTCGATACTTCCGAAGGAACCATTGTCTGCCGCTTGTTTGAAGCCGAAGCTCCGGTCACGGTGAAGAACTTCATCGACCTCGCCGAAGGCTCGCGCGAGTGGACGCATCCGACGACCCGCGCCAAGAGCAACAGCCCGCTGTATAACGGCACCATCTTCCATCGGGTGATTCCCGACTTCATGGTGCAGGGCGGCGATCCGACCGGCACCGGCATGGGCGGCCCCGGCTACCAGTTCCAGGACGAGACCAAGGGCTCGCCGCACAAGTTCGACAAGCCGGGCAAGCTGGCGATGGCGAATTCCGGGCCCGGCACCAACGGCTCGCAGTTTTTCATCACCGTGGCGGCGACGCCGTGGCTCACCGGCAATCACACCATCTTTGGCGAAGTCGTCGAGGGACAGGATATCGCCGACAAGATCACGAAGCTACCGCGCAATCGCCAGGACAAGCCGAACAAGGATGTGGTGTTGAACTCGGTAAAGATCGAGCGAGTGTAAGACGGCTTTGCGATTGATGAACGGCGGACTGCGGTCCGCCTTCGTTGTTATAGGGGTCCTTCGGCTCCAGTGCGCAAAAGCAGCGCACCTTCGCTCGGATGACATCAATGCAATCCTTCGGGGTGTCACGAACAGCAGGTCCCTCCACTCCGCTTCGCTCCGGTCGGGATGACACAATCTTAGCGAGGCCAGCTAAAGGCTGAGAGGCGACAACCGACAACTGGCCACCGACAACAGACAACTGGCCACCGACAAACGACAACCGATAAACGACAACTGGCCACCGACAAACGACAACTACTTCTTCACCGAATCCACCACGAACACCCGGTTTGGATTGCCGGGTTGAATGTTGTTCTTCTCGAAGCACGCCTTGATTCGGCGGCGCAGCTCTCGGCGCACGCAGTCCTGCTGGCCCGGGCGGGTCTTCACCAGCATCAGGTAATCGACTTCGTCACCGGTCACCTTTTCGATGCCCGGCACCTCCGGCTTGGCCACGATCTCGGTCGGCGAACGCCGGATCGGCGGCAAACTCTGTTCCCACCTCCTGCAGTAGCTTGATCACCTGGTCGCTGTCGGTGTCGTAGGCGACGGAGATATGCAGCGCCAGCTGCGTCCAGTCGCGGGTCAGGTTGCTGACCACGGTGATCTGGCTGCTGGGAACGTTGTGTACGGTGCCGTCGGCGTCGCGCAGGACGGTGCGGCGCAGCGTCATCATTTCCACGGTGCCCTGCACGCCCGCGATCTTGATGATGTCGCCGATGTCGTACTGATTTTCGACAAGAATGAAGAAGCCGTTGATGAAGTCGTGCACCAGGGTTTGCGCGCCGAAGCCGACGGCGACGCCCGCAATGCCGGCGCTGGCCAGCAGCGGGCCCATGTTGATGCCCAGCAGAGGTAATACCTGCAAGGCAGCAACGAAAACGATGATGAACAGTCCAACACTGTAAATGACGCTGGACAGGGTGCGCAGTTGCTGCGAGCGCATCGCCGAGGGCAGTCCCTGGCTCGGTGCTGAACCGGGTCAAACGCCGCGAAAGCGCCTTCAACAGGCGCGTCAGGATAAATGCGATGATGAAGACGCCGACGATTCTGGGCACCTGGTGGCGGACGAAGTCGAAGGTATCGTCGCCCCAGTTGTTCAGCATTTGAACAACGTGTGTCTTTGGCCCGGTCGGGACCCAGAATGATGGCCTGCAACCGCTGTGCAAGTGGAGATACCATTGAGGCGGATTATAACAAGCAGTTTTCAGGTCACAGATCGTAGCGGATACTGCGGGCGGGGCGGCGCTTCGCTCTTTCAGCAAATTCTTCACGAACGGTGATTCGATGAAACCAAAATCAAATACATCGAACGGCTGGAAGCGGACTGCTGCATCACAACCGTATTGCTCTTATTGACGATCGCTTCTTCGGCGCAGCTCAAAACCGAGCAGCCGCAACAGCAGCACCCGGGACCTCCCTCCTATGAGGGACAAACGCCCGCCAACCACGCGGAAGATGTCTGGGAGCAGCAGCAGAGGAAGGCGATGGAGAAGAAAGCCAACTTGCAGCGCCAGCAGGATATTCGCAAGGACACCGAGAAATTGCTGGAGCTGGCCACTGAACTGAAGCAGGCGGTGGACAAGAGCAACAAAGACACGTTGTCGCTCGATGTGGTCAAGAAAGCCGAAGAGATTGAGAAGCTGGCCAAGACAGGTGAAGAACAAGATGAAAGGGGACTGACGAGGAGTGGGCAGTTGCCGGTGGTCAGTTGTCGAGTGTGAGAAGTGATTCTTGAAGGGGCGTAGCTTTAGCTGCGCCGTAACCAGCTCCCCGCAGTTGTCGTCCCGAGGAGGCCCTTAGGCCAACGAGGGATCTAGAGTTCAGGCGCCACCTCGTCGATTCGACTTTCATCAATTGGTTGTGAGGAATTGTTATGGCTTTTGAGAATTACGTGAAACTTGCGGGCAGCGAGCGCCAGCCCATGGCGGGCGCGAAGAAGACTGCTGCTGCCGATCCCAACGCACGTCATGCAGGCAACAATCGTGCTGCGTCCGCGGTCAATCCAGCGCGGATGCGGAGCCTCTGGCCGATCTCGTCGCTCGCGGAGAGCGCCTGACGCGCGAAGAATACCAGGCACGCTACGGCGCCGATCCGGCCGATGTGCAGGCCGTGCTGGCCTTCACCAGCGGCTTCGGACTGGCGCTGACGCGGGTCGATCTCGGCCGCGCGCACCGTGACTCTGACCGGCAAGACCGGCGACTTCAGCAAGGCGTTCCAGGTGGAACTGGCGCACTACGAACATCCCGGCGGAACCTATCGCGGACGCACCGGCGCGGTCAGCGTACCGCGAGAGTTGAGCCGACATCATTCGCAGCGTGCACGGCCTGGACAATCGTCCGCAGGCGAAGCCGCATTTTCGGCTGGCGAAGAAGCACCGCGCGTCCGGGCGTCGCCGCCGCAGCCGCGGCATCCTACACGGCACTCCAGGTCGCGAAGGCGTACAGCTTTCCAACCGGAGTTACGGGGAAGGGCGAGACCATCGGCATCATCGAGCTTGGCGGTGGATTCACTTCCTCCGATCTCAACACGTACTTCAGCAACTTGAACATTTCGCCCGCGCCCACCGTGGTTGCCGTTTCGGTCGATGGCGGACAGAATGCGCCGACCGGCGATCCCAGCGGTCCCGACACCGAGGTCATGCTCGACATCGAAGTCGCGGGCGCGGTCGCTCCCGGCGCACGCATCGTCGTCTACTTCGCTCCCAACACCGACGCCGGCTTTCTCGACGCCATCAGCCAGGCAGCGATGGACACGGTGAACAAGCCATCGGTACTGTCGATCAGCTGGGGTCGGCGGAATCGAATTGGACGGCGCAGTCGCTGCAGTCGTTCAACGGCGCGCTGCAGTCGGCGGCGGCAGTGGGCGTTGACAGTGTGCGTCGCCTGTGGCGACAACGGTTCGGACGACGGAGTTGGCGATGGCAACGATCATGTGGACTTTCCGGCGTCGAGCCCGTACTCGCTGGCCTGCGGCGGTACGAAGCTGACGATCAGCGGCAGCTCGATCTCCAGCGAGGTGGTGTGGAACGAGCAACGCCAGCAACGAAGGCGCGACCGGTGGCGGCGTGAGCGGAACTTTTCCTCTGCCGACCTGGCAGGCGAACGCCAACGTGCCGTTGTCGAAGAATCCCAGTGGCTTCAAGGGGCGCGGCCTGCCTGATGTTGCGGGAGATGCCGATCCGTCCACCGGGTACCAGGTGCAGGCCGACGGGCAGAGCTTCGCGGTAGGCGGCACTAGCGCGGTGGCGCCGCTGTGGGCGGGACTGCTGGCGCTGTTCAACCAGTCGGCAGGGAAGTCAGTTGGGTATCTGAATCCGACGCTGTATCAGAATGTCGGGGAGAACGCCGGCGCGTTTCGCGATATCACGTCAGGTAATAACGGCGACTACAAAGCTGCTACCGGATGGGATCCGTGTACGGGTGGGGAAGTCCGAACGGCGCCGCGTTGTTGCAGGCGCTGAAGGGAAGCAGTCCAACACCGAAGCCGCATCCCAAGCCGCCGCGACCGAAGCCGAAGCCGAAGAAGTAACAACGGGTATTTCGGCGAGACCCGGGGCACCCGGCGTTGAGAACGAGGACGAGAGTTGAATTACAGGTATCCGTGAGCCGGTCCTGAGCTTGTCGTAGGATTTCGCGGCGTCCGAGATCCAGAAAGTCTATCCGAGTTTGATCCCATACTCGGCTAACCATCGTCGTAAATCTTCCCGGGTCGCCGAAACCAGGTTCCCACCGGTGAAGCGGACATCGTCTGTCACCTCACTGACGGCGAACGGAGGAACCGCCAGCGCAGCCGCCTCCTGGGCGGAGCTGAACTCAGCTTCCGCCAACACCAAGCCGTCCATTGCGTACCCAAAGACGTCGATACCAAACGGCGCGGCGCTATGACGTGTCTTCTTCAGTACCCTTGCCGGCAGTTTGAGGAGTACTTCGAACTCTTCTTTTGCGAGATAGATCGTAGTGATGACCCCTTGTCTCGCGCCCGGAGTTTCGGCGGGGACCTTCTGCGTTAACTTGAAGATTTCGCTATCGCGATCGCTCATCTGCCGCAGCCGCAGCTTTGTGCCTTCAATGTAGTGGTCCACGATTCGGCGAGTCTGCGTGATCTGTGCCTCGTGCGGAAAGCGCGCGAGCAAGAAGCGGCGCTCCCATTCGACCCGGGCATACTTATGTTCGGAGGGCATGATTCCATCATCCTCGGGTGCCCCATGTCTTGCGCTTTTCGAGACATGGGGCACCCGCTTCGCTCTAACTACCGCGCTTCGGTTGGGTTGAATTGCTGGCACGAGACATCGGGATGCCAGTTCACAAACGCGCCGTTGGGATTGTCCTTCCACGCCCACACATGCAACGTGTAGAACGCTGGTAGTCCGAAGCGGTTCGGCGCTTCGAAGTAGTGAAAGAGCTGGCCCATCAACTCCGGCGGGCCGGTGTGGCTCGCGTCCCAGGTCGAAGCGATCACCAGGTAGTCAGCACCGATGAGGTTCAGATTCCCGTCAGCCCCAGGTTCATAGATAACGATCTGTGGACGTCTGGGATCAATGACGCCGCTGTTCACCAGAGATCCGTTCACATAGTGCAAGCCCATGGCGCCGGAGTCGGGACCGCTGACGCAGCCGAATTGCAACTGGTATCCCGCGGCCACGGCGTCGGAGACATGTTGAAAGCGTGCAGTTGCGTCCCGGACAACCTGGATCAAGGCGCCGGCCTGGCCGTTCTGAGCCGCTGCGGTTTCGTGGTGCGTCGCCACGTTATGCGACTGGTCTACCTGCGCCACTACACGCATGGAAAAACCGCTAATGAAAATGAGAGCGCATGCCGCGGAATAATGCAGGCGCGCTGCGAGCTGTCCAACCTTCATTCCTAATCTCCTGAGAAACGTGAAATTAACAGGAAGTTGGGGACGGTGGCACACACCCACCGGCGACCCATTCAATCCCCTGTACTTCAGATATCGGAATGCAGGAAGTAAAGACGACAGGACTCGCCAACAAAAGATTAGGAGTGGAAACTGCCGGGTGCCCCAGGTCTCAACATTCATCTCAAAACAAAACGCCACCCCTTTCGAAGTGGCGTCTGTTGAAGTGCTATCAAGCGATTGCACGCCTGAAGGCGTGCTCCACCCATTGTTACGCTTTGGCTTTTACGATCCGCATACCGTAGAACGACCGGTACACGAAGACGAACGAGATCACGAAGAACACCGTCGCCAGAATGTGCGCGAAGGTCTCACCCTGCGTGGCAGTCAACTGCACCGCCAGCTCCACCGCCAGCAATCCGAACAGCGTGGTGAACTTGATGATCGGGTTCATGGCCACGGAAGACGTGTCCTTGAACGGATCGCCCACCGTGTCGCCGACGACCGTTGCGTCGTGCAGCGGCGTGCCCTTCTGCTTCAGGTCGACTTCCACGATCTTCTTGGCGTTGTCCCAGGCGCCGCCGGCGTTAGCCATGAACATTGCCTGGTACAGACCGAAGGCCGCAATCGAGATCAGGTAGCCGATAAAGAAGAACGGCTCCACGAACGCGAAGGACAAGGTCACGAAGAAGACCGCGAGGAAGATGTTGAACATGCCCTTCTGCGCGTACTTCGTGCAGATCTCAACCACCTTCTTGCTGTCGCTCACCGAAGCCTTCACCACGCCGTCCAGCTTGATGTTGGCCTTGATGAACTCGACCGCGCGATAAGCGCCCGTGGTCACGGCCTGCGTGGAAGCGCCGGTGAACCAGTAGATGATGGCGCCGCCGCTGATCAGCCCCAGTACGAACGGAGCGTGCAGCAGCGACAGCTTGCCGACATTCTCGGTCAGGCCATGGGTGAGCGCCATGATGATGGAGAAGATCATCGTGGTCGCGCCGACGACTGCCGTGCCGATCAGCACCGGCTTGGCGGTTGCCTTGAAGGTGTTGCCGGCGCCGTCGTTCTCTTCCAGCAGGTGCTTGGCGCGCTCGAAGTTCACGTCGATGTTGTAGTTCTTCTTCAGATCGCTTTCGATGTTCGGCTCCTGCTCGATCAGCGAGAGCTCATACACCGACTGCGCGTTGTCCGTCACCGGGCCGTAGGAATCGACTGCGATGGTGACCGGGCCCATGCCGAGGAAGCCGAAGGCCACCAGGCCGAAGGCGAACACCGCCGGCGCCAGCATCAGGGCTCCCAGGCCGAAGTTGCTGACGTAGTAGCCAGTGGCCATCAGGGCGACCATGGTGAAGCCCAGGTAGTAGCAGGAGAAGTTGCCGGCCACGAAGCCCGACAGAATGCCGAGCGATGCGCCGCCCTCGTCCGCCGAGGTCACCACTTCGCGCACGTGCCGCGATTCGGTCGAGGTGAACACCTTCACCAGCTCAGGAATGATGGCGCCGGCCAGCGTTCCGCAGGAGATGATGGTCGCCAGCTTCCACCATTGCGTGGTGTCACCGCCCAGGACCGGCACGATGACGTAGGACACAATGTAGGTCAGCACGATGGAGATGATCGAAGTAAGCCAGACCAGCGAGGTCAGCGGCGATTCGAAGTTCATCTCGTCGGCGTTACCGAAGCGCGCTTTGGCAACCGCTTCGTTCAGGAAGTAGGCCACGGTGCTGGAGACCAGCATCATGATGCGCATGACGAAGATCCACACCAGCAACTGCACCTGCACGTGAGGATCTTTCACGCCCAGCAGGATGAAGGTGATCAGCGCGACGCCGGTCACGCCGTAGGTTTCGAAGCCGTCGGCCGAGGGGCCAACCGAGTCGCCGGCATTGTCACCGGTACAGTCGGCGATGACGCCCGGGTTGCGCGCGTCGTCTTCCTTGATCTTGAAGACGATCTTCATCAGGTCGGCGCCGATGTCGGCGATCTTGGTGAAGATGCCGCCGGCGATACGCAGCGCGGCCGCGCCCAGCGACTCGCCGATGGCGAAGCCGATGAAGCATTGGCCGGCGTAATCAGCCGGAATGAACAGCAGGATGCACAGCATGATCAGCAGCTCGACGGAGATCAGCATCATGCCGATGCTCATGCCGGCCTTCAGCGGAATCGCATAAATCGGATACGGCTTGCCGCGCAGTCCGGCGAACGCGGTGCGCGAGTTGGCGTAGGTGTTCACGCGAATGCCGAACCACGCCACGCCATAGCTGCCGATGATGCCGATGACGCTGAACAGCAGAATGACCGGCAGCGTGACCGCGACAGGTTTCCCGGGCACCGGCGCCAGCCATCCGAAGTACGCCAGGATGACGACCGCGATGAACGCCCACAGGATCATCAGGAACTTGCCCTGCGTGACCAGGTAGGTCTTACAGGTTTCATAGATGAGGCTGGAGATGTCGCCCATGCTCTTGTGCACCGGCATGTTCTTCAGCTGCAGGCAAATTGCCAGGCCGAAGACCAGTCCGAAGGCGCAGAAGATAAGTCCGATGGTGAGCAGTTTGTGCCCATCCATACCGAGGAAGCTGACGGATGAGAGATCGGGAAGCTGCAGGTTCGCTTCGCCGCCGGCAGCCTCGCTGGGCTGAGCGAAGGCGGTGGACGCCTGCAACAGAAACATCGTCACCGCGGCCGCGAGAAACTTTGCCGGGTTCTTACGGGTTACCGACGACAGCCGCCGCACTGCGGCTAGCCAGGTGTGCATACGATTAGTCCTCCGAGGGGCGGTCGTTTGCCGACGACCAGCGCCCACATGAATGGCGTTACGGTTTTTTCACTCTGCCGCGATCGTTCGCGAGCATCGTTTCCTAGAGATCGTTGACCACCCAGCAACTCGGGCGCACCCGGACCCTCCCGGTCGTGTCCTGACATCGGACCGCTGGGCTGAAACCGAGGTCTCCGGCACGTCCTGAACGAGGACAGGCAGGAGTAAATGGAGCTGCTGGAATCCCGGAAACGCGCTTCCACTTCAAGACGAGAAGTGTTGAGGTTTGGCCGCGTCGGGAAAACTTTGCACCATTTTGTGTGCATACCACCGCACACAATAGGCGCGCACAAACGGCGTAGAACATTTTAAGCGTTGCGGGGCCAATTGGGAAGGCGGCGAGGATTGTCACTGAAAAGCTGGCTGGTGATCAGCTTTGAAAGGGTACGGCTTTAGCCGTGCCGTTATTGCGTTCTGTCGTAGCATCCGGGCGAAGCGGCCTTCGGTCCGACGAGCGCTACCGGATGCGGGGGCTAGCTCCCCTTAGCTCATCAGCCCGCGAACGATGGTGCGCTGTACCTCGCCGGCAGCCGAGAACACCGCGATGTCCGCATCGGCACCCGGCTTCAGCATGCCCTTGCGGTCTTCGATCCCGAGAGCGCAAGCCGGATTCAACGTTGCCAGCCGGATACTCTCCTGAAAAGTCAGCCTTGCGAACTTCATCACATTGCGCAAAGCACGGTCCATCGTCAGCAAACTGCCGGCAAGTTTGCCGTGCGCTTCGCAGCGGCCACCACGCACCTGCACCTCAAACGATCCCAGGCGATAAACGCCGTCCGGCATTCCGGTCGCGCTGATCGCATCGGTGATCAGCACTGCGTGATCCAGGCCTTTAGCGCGCACAAAGAGATCGACAATCTCCGGCTCAACATGCAGACCGTCGACGATGATGTCGGCTGTGACGTCGTCGTTGATCAGGACGGCGCCGACCACGCCGGGATCGCGGTGCTCCATGCGCCGCATGGCATTGAACGTGTGGGTGGCATGGCGCGCGCCCGCCACGATGCCGGCGGCGGCTTCCGCAAGGTTGGCATTCGTGTGTCCGATGCTGACGCGCACGCCGCGACGCGTTGCGTCGGAGATGAGTTCGAGCGCGCCGGTGATTTCCGGAGCGATCGTCAATACGCTGATGGTGCCGCCGGCCGCATCCCACATGGGCGCAAAGACTCGCGCCGACGCAGGCTGCAGATGCACGGGAGGATGAACGCCGCACCGCGCATGGCTGAGGAACGGCCCTTCAAGATGGATGCCGAGCGGTTGCGCGCGATCGGAATGCGCCTCAATCTTCGCTCGCGTCACCGCTTGGCCAAGCTTTTCCAGCGACGCCAGCGTCTCGTCCATGGGCGCGGTGATGGTGGTGGGACAGTAGCTGGTGACGCCGTGTTTGGTCAGCAGACGCTCCAGCGCTGACAAGGCAGCATCCGAGCCTTCCATGACATCATGCCCGGCGCCGCCGTGAATGTGAATGTCGATGAGGCCCGGGGTGAGAATCGCGTCGCCGAAGTCGACGACGCGTGCATTGGCGGGAATCGTAACGTCTGCGCGCGCGCTCACGGCAGAGATGATGCCGTCTTCAATAACAAGCGCGGCGTCGTCAATCCGCTCCAGCGGAGTCAGCAGTTGCCGGGCTAAAAGAACCGTTACCACAATGAAGTGCCCCGAGGAAATTCTAGAGCACTTCCACGTCCTGTGCAGTGATCCGTGGCAGGCCGGTCAGGCTGCTCCTACGGCCTCGTGCACATGTATGCGAAAATGAGGGACTATTTACTGGCAAGGGCTGCGCTCTTGCGAAGACGGGGCTACGCAATATGTCGTCAAGACGGATGTCCTCTTATGTCGCAGGGTTCGTGACGCTTTTACTTTTCACAACCCTGGCAGCCGTAATGGACATAATTTCATCTCGCGTGGCTGCGAGTGCCTATATCGTATTGTGTATTGCAGCCACTATTGTGCTCTCACATTATCTGAGAAATAAACCAGCGCCCGCCTCCTCAAGCGACAAATTGCCAATCGAACCGCTTGACGCCGAATCCCGTGATAAGGCTTTGCGCGTAGTGAAAAATCTTAAAATCGGAATTGGAATCACCTTACTAATTTTCGCCTATGCGCTTTGGAATACTAGAAGCGCGCCTCTGCTGCCACGAATTACGGGTACAGCCGTAGATTTGCTCGTCATAGGTACATTGATTGCTGCCCTGAGACGTAAAAAAGAAAAGTTAACCAAGTAATTAGGAACAACGAGGCGCGCTTTCTCGGCTGCCTGATGCCACGCAATCATCTATTCTTTCCAGATGGACGTCTTCGCTCTCACCCGCAAGCTGATCGACATCGAATCCACCACCGGCATGGAAGCCGCCGTCGGCGTCGCGCTTGACGACGAGTTGCGGCAGCTTGGCTACAACGTCGAACGCATGCCGGTAGAGGGTGATCGCGTGAACATCTGGGCCACCCACCCGGGCCATCCGCAGCCGGCGCTGGCGCTCTCAACGCATATGGACACGGTGCCGCCGTTCATTCCTTCGCGTGAGACCGATGACCGCGTGTACGGACGCGGCTCCTGCGACGCCAAGGGCATCATCGTTGCGCAGATTGCGGCGGCGGAGAAGCTGAAGGCAGGACGGCATTCACGTCGGCCTGCTGTTTCTGGTCGGCGAAGAGCGCGACAGCCAGGGCGCGCAGACGGCCAACCAGCAGCCGCGCGGCACGAAGTTCCTCATCAACGGCGAGCCCACGGAGAACCGGCTGGCGCTGGCGTCGAAAGGCACGTTGCGCGTGGAACTGGTGGCGCGCGGGCGCATGGCGCACTCGGCCTATCCCGAGCTGGGCGAGTCGGCGATCGAAAAGCTGCTCGATGCACTGGTAGAGATCCGCAAGCTGAAGCTGCCCGAGAATCCCAAGGCTGGCCCGTGCACGCTGAACATTGGACAGATCGAAGGGGGCCGCGCGCCCAACGTGATTCCGGATCGCGCTGTGGCGCAGCTGCTCTTCCGGCTGGTGGGTCCCGCCGAAGAGTTGCGCGAGAGCATCACGCGCGCCGCGGGCGACAAGGCCGAAGCGCACTTCAAACTGGAGATACCGTACATGGAACTGGGCAGCGTTCCCGGCATCGAGACCATGATTGCGAAGTTCACCACCGACATTCCGGCGCTCACACACTGGGGCAAGCCGCTGCTGATCGGCCCGGGTTCGATCCACGTCGCCCACACCGACGGCGAGTACATCGAGAAGAAGCAATTGCTGGAGTGCGATCGATCTCTACGCGAAGATCGCGCGCGAGCTGCTGGCGTAAAAGATACCGTTCTTTCGATTGTCATCACGAGTGAGCTTCAGCTCGCGAGGGATCTGCTTCCAGCTGACTTGAAGCAGATCCCTCCTCGCCCTAAAGGAATCGTCGTGATGACAACTCAAAAGTTAGGATCGCAATTACAGCGTTTGCAAAGTGACTCCCGGTGATTTTTACGCTGTACCAATGCACGCTCTCAGCGCACAATATCCACCGCAGCCATGTCCACCACAACCTTCGCCGCTCGCGCGCCGCGCAAGGCGCCCGCTACCTCTGCGCCGGGGCACCGCACCAGCCGCGGTGTGCCCCTTCCGCTGGGCACCACCATTCGCCGCCGGGGCGTAAACTTCTCCATCTTTTCGCGTCATGCCACCTCTTGCACGCTGGTGCTCTTTCATCCCGGCGCGGAAGATCCCTATGTCGAATTTCCGCTCGATCCGTTAGCCAATCGCACCGGGCAGGTATGGCATGTGTTTGTCGAAGGCGTGGACACCGATGTGCAATACGGCTACCGCTTCGACATGCAGCCGAATCCCGATCCCACGGTCTACCGCTTCAATCCGGACTATGTGCTGCTCGATCCCTATGCGCGTGCGCTCTCTAACGGCAGCGCCTGGGGACAGTTCAAGCCCGGGGCGCGGCCTTATCGCAACAGCCTGCTGGTGGAAAATCATTTTGATTGGGAGAAGGACCAGCCACTCAACATCCCGCTGGTCGACAGCGTGATCTACGAGATGCATGTGCGCAGCTTCACACGTCATGCATCGTCGGGAGTGGCGTATCCCGGAACTTTCGCCGGACTGATCGAGAAGATTCCGTATCTTAAGAATCTGGGCGTGACCGCGGTTGAGCTGCTGCCGGTCAACGAGTTTGAAGAGTCCGATACCGACCGCGTGAATCCTTTCACCGGGCGAGCCGCTGCTGAATCTGTGGGGATATCAGCCGACGGCGTTCTTCGCGCCGAATGCCGCGTACTCTTCGAATCCCACCGATGGTGAGCAGATCCGCGAGTTCAAGCAGATGGTGAAGGCGTTTCATGCGGCCGGGATCGAGGTCATCCTCGACATGGTCTTCAACCACACGGCCGAGGGCGACGAGCACGGACCGACCTGGTCGTTCCGCGGCATCGACAATTCGACGTACTACATTCTCGAGCCGGGCACGGGCAAGTACGTCAACTACAGCGGCTGCGGCAACACCGTGAACTGCAACAATCCGGTGGTGCGCGACTTCATCGTCGACTGCCTGCGCTACTGGGTGATGGAGATGCACGTCGACGGCTTTCGTTTCGATCTGGCATCGATCCTCGGCCGCGGCCAGGACGGCTCGGTGCTGAAGAATCCTCCGCTGCTGGAGAGCCTGGCCTACGATCCGGTGCTCGCCAACACCAAGCTGATTGCCGAGGCGTGGGACGCGGCCGGTCTGTACCAGGTGGGATCATTTCCGTCCTGGGGACGCTGGGCCGAGTGGAACGGCATCTTTCGCGATGACGTGCGCAAGTTCGTGAAGGGCGATGCCGGCATGACTTCGGCGCTGGCAACGCGGCTGCTGGGCAGTCCGGATCTGTACCTGAGCAGCGCGCGCGAGCCGTACCACAGCATCAACTTCATAACCTGCCACGACGGCTTCACGCTGAACGACCTGGTCTCGTACGACGAGAAGCACAATCTCGCGAACGGCGAGAACAATACCGACGGCGACGAATGCGAATTTCAGCTGGAACTGCGGCGTCGAGGGTCTGACGGATGATGCGGCGATCAACGAGTTGCGCGTCCGCAGCAGCAGAAGAATTTTGCGGCGATCCTGCTGGTCTCGCATGGCGTGCCCATGATTCTTGGCGGGCGACGAGATTGGCCGCACGCAGCAGGGCAACAACAACGCATACTGCCAGGACAACGACATCAGCTGGGTCGACTGGCGAATGGCCGAGAGCAATGCCGGGCTGCTGCGCTTCTTTCAGCAGATGATTGCCTTCCGCAAACGCTGCAAGCTGCTGCGGCGCGACAGCTTCGAGTTGAATGGCGAGGGCGGATTCCACGTCACCTGGCACGGCGTGCATCGCATGAAGCCCGACTGGAGCGACTGCTCGCGGAGCGTCGCCATGCAGTTGACGCAATTGAATCCAGACGAGTCGCGTGACGATGTGTTCTTCGTCGCGAATGCGTACAGCGGCGATCTGGAGTTTGAGCTGCCGCAGATTGGCGAGCGCGAGTGGTTTCGCCTGGTCGATACGGCGCAGCCGTCGCCGAAGGATATTGCCGAAGACGGGCAGGAGTTTCCGTTGTTGTCGCAGGAGAGTTATACGGTGAAGGCGCGGAGCGTGGCGTGTTTGTGGCGAAGTAGATAACGCTCGTTCATGGAATTGTCAGCCTGCGCGACGCGACGGATCTGCGCTTTGCCGGAACCGGTAGTGCGCCGGCGCCTCGAAACTAACCGCAGATCCTTCGTCGGGCTGAAGCCGTCCTCAGGATGACAATTCAAGTAGTGGGCGCAATTCTCTCAAGGGACGCGATTTCTTTCGGTGCGAGGAACCGCAGGTCCCTCCACTCCGCTTCGCTTCGCTTCGGTCGGGATGACAATCTGTACGCGGGTGATCATTGGCCCGTCTGCTCTAAAGCTGCTAGGCTTTGCTGTTGCGAGTCTCCGCAGCGCTGATAGAGACTCGCCCTCGCACCCTATGAACATCCGACCTACAACTTTTTTCGCGGCGCTTACCTCCGCATTCATCCTGATCTCGACCGCCATGGCACAGAATTCCACGACCTCCCCGACGATGACCGTTCCCAAAGCCTCCCGCCACCAAGCAGCAGCCCGTCACCGACGACTACCACGGCCACAAGGTTGTCGACGACTATCGATGGCTGGAAGACGGCAGCAGTCCCGAGACCGAGCAGTGGGTAGCGGCACAGCTTGCCTACACGCGCAGCGTTCTCGACAAGCTGCCCGGCCGCGATCAGCTGCGCACCCGCCTCGAGCAGCTGCTCCAGATCGGCAATCTCGGCGGCATCGAAGTCGGCGGAGCGTACTACTTCCACACCCGCCGCGAAGGCACGCAGAACCAGCCGGTGCTCTACGTCCGCAAGGGCGTCGACCGGCAAAGACGAAGTGCTGGTCGACGTGAACGAGCTGGCGAAGGATGGCACGGTCGCGCTCGACTGGTGGGTGCCATCGCATGACGGCAAGTACGTCGCGTACGGGACATCGGCGGGCGGTTCGGAGATCAGCACGCTGCACATCATCGCGACCGCGACGCACAAGTTGCTGCCCGACACTATCGAGCGCACCCGCGCTGCCAGCCTGGCGTGGAAGCCCGATGACAGCGGCTTCTATTACACGCGCTATCCCAAGCCGGGCGAAGTTGCCGCCGGACAGGAGATGTACAACCGGCACGTCTTCTATCACCCGCTGGGCGGCGATCCTGCGAAGGACACGCTGATCTTCGGCGAAGGCCGCGATCCGCAGGACTGGCCCAACGTCACGCTGTCGAATGATGGCCGCTGGCTGGCGATCATGGTCGAGCAGGGCTGGACGAAGAACGAGGTTTACATCAAAGACCTGCAATCGGACGCGCCGCCGCAACGTCATCACCAGCGGCAAAGACTTTCTCTACTACGTGCAGATTTACGACGGCGACCTCTACATCCTGACCAACGAAGACAGCCCTCGCTATCGCGTCTTCAAGACACCGGTCACCACGCCTACGCGCGAGCACTGGCGCGAGATCATTCCGCAGACCGACGCGGTGCTCACGTCGGTACAGGTTATCGGCGGACAGCTCTTCGCGCGCTACGAGCAGAACGCGCACTCGCTGCTGCGGCGATTCATGACGGACGGCAAGCCGCTCGGCGAAATCGAGATGCCGACGCTGGGCACCATCACCGCGATCGGCGGCGAATACGACAGCAGCAATGCGTTCTATCTGTTCTCCTCCTTCACCATGCCGACTACGATCTACCGCTTCGACATCGGGGCCAACAAGAGCACGGTATGGGACTCGGTACAGACTGGCCTCGACACGAGTCAGTACGAGACTAAACAGGTCTGGTACGCGTCGAAGGATGGCACGCGCGTTCCGATGTTCCTGGTAATGCGTAAGGACCTCAAACTCACGGGGCACGCACCGCGTGCTGCTGACCGGTTACGGCGGCTTCAACGTTAGTCTGACGCCGGAGTTCAGCAAGACAATCTTTCCCTGGCTCGATCGCGGCGGCATCTTCGCCATGGCGAACCTGCGCGGTGGCGCGGAGTTCGGCGAGGACTGGCATCGCGCGGGCATGCTCGACAAGAAGCAGAACGTCTTCGACGACTTCATCGCCGCGGCCGAGTATCTGCAGAAAGAGGGTTACACCGACAAGGAGCACCTGGCCATTCGCGGCGGCAGCAATGGCGGCCTGCTGATGGGCGTGATGATCACGCAGCGGCCCGACCTGTTCCGCGCCGTCGTCTGCCAGGTGCCGCTGCTCGACATGCTGCGCTATCAGAATTTCCAGATCGCCAAGCTGTGGATTCCGGAGTACGGTTCGTCGGAAGATCCGAAGCAGTTCGAGTGGCTCTACGCCTACTCGCCGTATCAGCATGTGAAACCCGGCACGGTGTATCCGGCGGTGCTGTTCATGACCGCCGACACCGACACGCGCGTCGACCCCATGCACGCCAAGAAGATGACGGCGGAGTTGCAGGCTGATAATGGCGGTCCAAATCCGATCCTGCTGCGCATTGAGACCAAGGCGGGACACGGCGCCGGTAAGCCCATCAACAAACTGGTGGATGATTGGACGGACATCTATTCGTTTCTGTATTGGCAGCTGGGGATGGAAGGCAGCAAATAGGCGGCTAGCATTTCCCAACAGGCTGAAAAACGTGAGGACAAAACGTGAGGACAAACTGCCCCGGTAGAGCTGGTATTCAGGTCAGCGTCTAAGCCGCCTAGTTCGTATCAGAGTCGGCCTCAGCCAAAGGCACAAGCCCCGAGTAATACCGCAATCGCTTCTACGGCTGGGGAACTTTGTCTGCCATTATCGCCGGGCCCACCACGATTGCTCCCGGCACCCACTGATTCATGGGATGCGAGCGGCCGCAGTCGAAGCAGCGTGTCTCCGCGTAGCGTGCTCCACAATGCGGGCAGACTGCGCCGGTGGCGAACGTGTCGAAGGCCTGCTTGCAGTTGCCGCAGGCCCAGCAATTTCCCAGAGGCGGCGCGCTGTTGCAGGTAGGGCATTCGAAGCCCGGGCGCCGCGGAACCTTTGACATCTTCAACAGCAACATGGCCTGCCGCAAACCTGACCAGCAGTTCCACACCATGAACACTGCCAGGATCAATAGCCAGGTAGAACTGGCACGATAGGCATAGAAAATAAACGCCGCCGCTCCCACAAAGCCAAGAACGGTGGCGACCAGCAGACTGCGCGCACGTCCCAGCACATACCACAACAGCGAGCGCAGGATCTGCCCGCCGTCGAGCGGGAAGATGGGAAGGATATTGAAGACCAACAGCACTGTATTGATCCACGCGACCGAATGGATCAGCGTGTACAGATCGGGTAAGGTCTCGGCCCAGCCCGCATTTTGGCTCAGCGAGAAGGCGCCCCACAGAATCGGCAGCAGCGCCACGTTGACCAGCGGCCCGGCGGCGATGCTCCAAAGGGTAGCGCCCGGCCGCGGCGGTGGATCGACGTAAGCAACTCCGCCCAGAGGCCATAGCACGATGCGGTTGGCTACTCCGCCGACGCTGCGGCAGGCCAGTGCGTGCCCGAACTCATGAGTCAGCACAATTGCAAACAGCGCAAGATATTCGACAATGTTCCAGACTATGGAGGAGTAGGCGCCTAACTCTCCCCTGATGATAAAGACAGCGGCGAGAAACCACGACCAATGCAGGAAGACTTCCACCCCGCGGAGGGTGAAGAGCTTGATCGATCCTGAACGGCCAGTGGGCATGCTGTTTTATACCACCTAATTAGATGCGTCTGCTGCCGAGAAGAATCAGGAGGGGGCAGTACTGTCGGGGGAGGAACAGCACAGCGCTACTGCGGGTATAGGAGTCCTTCGACTCCGGTGTGCAAAAGCGGCGCACCCGCGCTCAGGATAACGCCTAAGGAAGAGGAGAGCCGTTCTCAACTATCTTTGCGGTAGAGTAGGTCGCGGATGGCCTTGCGGCGCTCGGCGTCGGCTTCGGATTGCATGCGCCGCTCGTCGGCATCCATGGGACGGCCCGAGACCGACTGCTGCTCCTCGTCCTCGCTGCAACTCGGGCAGTGAATCGCAAGGCCGGGCTTGCCGGGCTTCAGTTCAAACTCTTCTCCACAAATCTTGCAAACTTTAACGGGGAACACCATGATCACTCCATGATAGTGGACGGGATTTTCATCCCTCGCCGCCTCTTCATAATTGGATGGTCGTGGCTAGCTGAAGATTCTGGTCGGCGGGTGCCCCAGGTCTAGCGGTTTCGAGACCTGGGGCGTTTGCGAATCAAGAAATTCTCGTTCGAGATGGTAGGACTCGGAATCGGGAACCTAGTTGCGGGCCATGGAAACCCCCATGTCTCAAAAAGCGCGAGACATGGGGCACCCGTAAAGCACTCTACTTTGTGCTCCCTTACCTTGCGTCGCCTACTTCAACCTGATGCTGTTCAGCATGTTGTTGAAGGTTGGCTGGAACTGCTCGAATTGCGATAGCGGCGCCACGAATACGAAGTAAAGCATCGAGCCATCTCCGCGGGGAACGGTCACCAGCCAGTCACGTTCTTTCTGCGGCTGGCCCTTGGCATTGGGGAACGGCGAGGTCGATTCCATGATGACGGAGCGGCCTTCCGAGCCGGCCACATTGATTGTCTGAGGACCGCCCGTGGTGCGAAGGTCGCCTCCGGCCTTAACCAACTCCTGCACCAGTTCGTTGGTGAGCTGATCGAAATCCTCACCATTTTGCGGACGCACTCCGTTCAGCAGCACGCCGTAGCCGATGGAGTCGCCGCTAACGCCCGCCTGTGGAGCGATTCGGATATCGGCCCCACGCTGCGATGGCGCCACCAGTTTCCAGTTGTCCGGATAGGAAATTTTCAACGGACCCAGATCCGTTGTCACCATCCGTTGGCTGGGCAGCACATCCTGAAGTGAAACCGGGCCTGCGGGAGCGGCCGAGGCGTTCGAATCCCCGGATGCGCTTTGCGTAGACGCCGGAGTGTTTACCGCAACTCCCGCCGGAGCCTGGAACACAGCGCCATTCTGCTTGTTCAAGCGCGACCACTGCCCAGTCTTGGCGCCTGCCGATATCTGCTGGGCGGAATAGACTTCGAGCGTCTGTGCGTGTTTCTTGGCCAGGTTGAAGGCTGCGCTTGTGGTGATGTAGCGCTTGGGCGGCCAATTCGCGATCTCCTGCTGGATGGCTTGCTCGCGATTGCCAGGATTGGGGTGGTCGCTGAGGAACTGCGGTCCCTCGCCACCTTCCGTCGACAGCTTCTGAAAGAAGTCGGCCAAGGCCTGCGGGTTATACCCGGCCTTGTACATGATGATGGCGCCCACGGCATCGGCCTGCGCTTCATCGCTGCGCGAATATTTCAGGATGACGCCCTGCGCGCCAAACTGGATTCCAGCCTGCGCCAGCTGGCCGAGCATGCTGCCGCCGGTAACTGCGCCGAGGATCGCGCCCGCAATTCCGGCGATGGCGGCGGTAGTCTGCGTCTTGCCGGCCTGTTTGGCCGAGTGTTGCATGTAGACGTGCGACATCTCGTGCGCCATCACACCGGCCAGTTCTGCCTCGCTCGACGCCGCCGTAATGGTCCCTACGTTCACGAACATCGGGCCGCCGGGCAGCGCGAAAGCATTGATCTCCTTCTGCGGAATCACGTGAAATTCAAATGGCCACGAGTACTGCGCGGGGATCGTGGCAGCCAGCTTGGCGCCCAGTTTGCGGATGTATTGCGTTTCCGGGCTGCTATCAGGCAGCACGGGCATTTGTTGATAAACCTGCGCCGCAGCCTGAAAGCCCAGCTGGATCTGCTGTTGGCGGCTCATCGGAGCGGTGCCCGGATTGGGCAGCTCGGGTCCGGGAGTAACGGCAAAGCCCTGGCTTAGCAAAAGTGTGCAGGCCAGGACCACCGACATGCATTTCGTTTTAGTAGGAGTCTTGATCATTCCGTTCGCCCTGGGGGAATGCCTGAATATTCTTCTAACGCTAACTCACCTTGATGCAAAAATGAAGCGGTCCGGGGGAGGACTTCCCCCGGGACTTCCTGGCTGTATCCCGAGTCGAATCGGCCGCTTGTCCGCCCATCACCCCCGCAGGTGACTGCGGTCACTGCCCCTGCGGCCGTCCTGCGCGAAGGTCATAAAGGAGAGGTCAATGCTCCTCTCGAAACGACTGAGCAACCGAACTACAAGGCTTCCCGAGCGCCTCCGCGCCGGCTCGCACTGTTGCGCCTTGCTTGTGGCGCTGATCACGTGTCCTGTGCCCTGTGGTGCGCTTGCCTCGGAGTCGCGCCTGGGCACAGCCGGATCGTGGAATGGATTCGCACTGGGATTTATTTTCGCGATCCTCATCGCAATTTTTTCGCGCACCCGGGTCAAAGCCGCCGAAGGTGAACTGGCCCGTCTGCAGGAACTGGCGGACCATCGCGAGTACGAGCGCAACGTGGCGCAGCAGGAGCTGGTGAAGCGGCTGGAAGAAGAGCGCGAGCTGGCGAAAGAAAAAATGCAGTTTGAGTCGCAGCTCTCCGACTACGAGAAGTTCGCGTCGCTGGCGCAACTTGCCTTGGGCGCAGCGCACGAGATCAACAATCCATTGCTCGGCATTCTGTCGCATCTGGAACTCGAGCGGCGCGAAGCCGACGATGAACGGCGCGAAGAGATCGACCAGTGCATCGAGGGCGCCAAGCGCATCTCGATGGCGGTGCGCGGACTGCTGGATTACGCGCGTCCCGGTCCGCTTGACGCTCAGCAAGGTAAACCTGCGGCGGCTGGCCGATGAGACGTTGAACTTTGTCGGCCATCAGCCGATGTTCCGCCAGATCGAGTTGCAGAACTGCATTCCGCCCGACCTGCCCAGCATCATCGCCGATTCCAACCAGCTCTCGCAGATCCTGATGAACCTGCTGCTGAACGCGGCGCAGGCGACAGCGCCCGGTGGCCGCATCACCATCCTGGCCGACAAGGTGAAGTTCGCCGAGTTCGTCGAGTTGCGCGTGCGCGATACCGGCTCCGGCATTCCCGCCGACATCCTGCCGCATGTCTTCGAGCCGTTCTTCACCACCAAGCGCGGGCGCGGAACCGGGCTCGGGCTCAGCATCACGCAAAGTTACGTGCACAGCCACGGAGGCGAGATCCAGGTGGAGAGCATTCCCGGCTACGGCACCACGGTGCGCGTCACCCTGCCCATGCGGCAGGCGGGCAAGCTGGTGCAGCACACCGAGGAGGTGATCGCGTAGCCATGCAGCATTCCATTCTCATTGTCGATGACGAGGCCCTGACGCTGCGGACCATCGGCCGCGCGCTTGAGGCCGAGGGCTACGATGTGCTTCTCGGCCAGCAATGGAGAGAACGCGCTGAAGATCGTCGCCGAGGAGAAGCCCGACCTGGCGTTGCTCGATGTTGTGCTGCCAGGCATCAACGGCATTGAGGTGCTGCGGCAGGCCAAGAAAACTTTCGCCGGCAATGATCGTCGTGATGATGAGCGCTTACCACCTGGTGGATCGCGCGGTGGAAGCGATGAAGCTGGGCGCCTACGACTTCCTGATCAAGCCCTTCCACATCGCGGACATGGTGAACACCATCCAGCGCGCCACGGAGATGCTGGCGCTGCGGGTGCGGGTCCGCGATACGGTGGAACATGCCAAGGGCCGCTACGACTTCGGCCGCGTGGTTACGGAGAGTCCCGCCATGCGCGAGGTGCTGCGAGATGGCACGCCGCGCCTCGGAGAGCGATCACACCACCATCCTGATTCAGGGCGAGAGCGGCACGGGCAAGGAAGTCCTGGCGAAGGCGATCCACTACAACAGCTCGCGCGCGCAGGCGCCGCTGATCAGCCTGAACTGCGCGGCCCTGCCCGACACGCTGCTGGAGAGCGAGCTCTTCGGCTACGAGCCCGGCGCGTTTACCGATGCGCGCCGCCGCAAGGAAGGCCTGATCGAGAAGGCGTCGGGCGGCACGCTCTTCCTCGATGAGATCGGCAACACCTCGGCCAGCTTGCAGGCCAAACTACTGCGCGTGCTGGAGGAGGGCATCTTCAATCGCCTGGGCGGAACGAAGCCGATTCAGGTCGATGTGCGCATCATCGCCGCGACTAACAAGATTCTGAAGGAAGCGGTGGTCGAACGGCGAGTTTCGCGAAGACCTTTTCTACCGGCTGAACGTGGTGCCGCTGTTCATCCCGCCGCTGCGCGAGCGCCGCGAAGACATTCTGCCGCTGGCCCTCGACATCATGCAGTTCTTCAACAAGGAGCTGAAGAAGAGCTTCGTCGGCTTTACTCCGGCCGCCGCGGAGTTGCTGAAGGAGTATCCCTGGCCGGGCAACATCCGCGAACTGCGCAACGTGATCGAGCGCACCATGATTCTTGTCCAGCGAAGAACGAGATCGACGAAGATGCGCTGCCGGAAGAGGTTCGCGACTACCACGAGGAGCCGGACATCATCGACGAGAAGCTGTCAGCGATCGATGTGTCGCCGACCGGCGACCAGTTCGTGAGCTTGAAGGAACTGGAAGACCGCTACATTCGCGACGTATTGAACGCCATGGGACAGAACAAAACCCACGCCGCAAGAATTCTCGGCATCCATCCCACCTCGCTGCTAAGACGGCTGAAGAAAAACTCCGAAGGCTTTCAATAACAAGACCGGACTGGCCGCCCACGCCTTCTAACCCCGGGCGGCACGGTTGATGACAAAACAATCATGCAGGTGGGCAGGCTGCCCTGAGACGGAGTAACATTCTCATCAATGACGCCTGTTGATGTCCAGTCGCCGCCGTCCTCCGCCACCTCACGTCCGGTTCGCCTGCTGGCCGGCATTCTTGCCGGGGTCCTGTTGGCGCTGGTTGCCGTCGGTGTTGCCGTGTGGGCATTCACCGGATTCGGTCTCTTCCAGGTGGGCCGCATGTTGCGTGGCGGACAAGTTCACATCAGCGTCGATCAGCCTACCGTCATCCGCCAGATTCGCGCGCTCCAACGCATTGAGACTGTCAGCTACACCATGGACAAGATCATTAGCGGCGAGCGCGAAAATCCTATCCTGCCCGATTTTCTCGCCGGCGATCGACTGCTGCTCGTCGTACATGGAGAGGTGATCGCAGGAGTCGATCTATCCAGCCTTCAGTCCGGCGACGTTCAGGTTCAGGGAACACGACGTTTCGATTCGCTTGCCGCAATCGGAGATATTCACCACTCGCCTGGACAATGAGAAGACGCGAGTCTACTCACGCGAGACTGGTTTGTTCTCCACGCCCGATCCAAATCTCGAAGGCGAGGTCCGTCAGGAAGCGGAGCGCCAACTGCGAGATGCCGCCCTGCAGGATGGCGTCCTGAAGATTGCCGACAAGAATGCCCGGCAGACGATCACCAGCATGCTTACCGGCCTGGGCTTCACTAACGTTGAAATTCACTGACCGTTCAGGCAAATCTGCCCGCGGCTGCCGGGCTTCATGAGTTTCGGTTCGCATCGCGCACCGCGCGCAAGTCAATCCCCAGCTGCTCGCATTTCTTGTAGAGATGGCTGCGCTCCAGGCCCAGGGCCTTGGCTGTGTTGGTGATGTGATGATGCTGGCGCTGCAGTTCCGCCAGGATGGCCTCTCGCTCCAGGCTGGCAACTTGTGTCGGAAAGCGGCCCACGTGGGCGCGCGCGCCTGATAACTCCGCCGGGCCCCGGGCCTTGGCAGGGCCAGATCGACCGTCGCGCTATCGACTGCGACGCCGGTCGCCAGCAGCAGCAGACGCTCCACCATGTTTCGCAGCTCGCGCACATTTCCCGGCCACGAATAGCTCGTTAGCTTCTGGATCGCGTCGGCTGTGAACGGAACCGGCTTCCATCCATTCTGCGCGCACACCTGGGCGGCAAAATGCTCGATGAGCACGGGAATATCACCGGCCCTTTGCCGCAGCGGCGGCAGCGTAATGGGAAACACCACCACCCGGTGATACAGGTCCTGGCGGAACTTGCCTCTGCGCGACCAGTTCTGCCAGATCGCGATGGGTGGCCACCAGCACCCGCACATCGACCGTGATAGGCTTGTCGCCGCCGATACGTTCCAGCTCGCCTTCTTCCAGCACGCGCAGCAGCTTGGCCTGCATGTTGAGCGGCATGTCGCCGATCTCGTCGAGAAACAGCGTCCCGCGATGTGCCTGCTCGAATTTGCCGATGTGCCGCTGCAGGGCGCCGGTAAAGGCGCCCTTCTCATGGCCAAAGAGTTCCGACTCGATCAGCTCCGGCGGGAACCGCGGCGCAGTTCAACGTCACGAACGAGCCATGCGCGCGCGGGCTCTTCTCGTGCAGCGTGCGCGCGGCCAGCTCTTTGCCGGTACCGGTCTCGCCGTAGATGCAGATGCGCGTCTCGCTGGCAGCTACTCGCTCCAGTTGCGCCATGATGCGCAGCCATCGCTTCGCTCGTCCAGACAATCTGGTGCTTGCCTACGCGGTCGGCGCAGCTCGCGGTTTTCATTTTCCAGGCGTTTCAGCTTGAGAGCGTTCTCTACGGTCAGCAGGAGCTTGTCGGTGGAGATCGGCTTCTCCAGAAAATCGAGCGCGCCCAGCCGCGTTGCCCGTACCGCCATCTCGATGTGCGCCTGTCCCGACATCATGACGACCGGCGATGTGACGCCGTTCGCCCGCAAATCTTCCAGCAGCGCGATGCCCGTCGCGGCCGGGCATCACCACGTCTGAGAGGATGAGGTCGAACGCAGCGATTCTTCGCCAGTTCCAGCGCTCTCGCGGCGTTGTCGCAAATCGTGGCCTCGTGTCCCGCCAGCCGGAACGCACGCGACAGCGACGCCAGCGTATTGGCTTCGTCGTCGACGATCAGAATGTCGGCTTTGGTGTTCACGCGGTTGCGGCTCCCGCCGAACCGCAGGGCAGTTCGATCACAAATGTCGATCCGCTACCCGGCTTACTTTCGACGCGGATGGTGCCCTGGTGATCGCTGACTACCGACTGCACGATGGCAAGCCCCAGTCCGGTGCCGTGCTGCTTCGTGGTGTAGTAGGGCGTGAACAGGCGCTGGCACTCTTCCGCCGTCATGCCGGTGCCGGTGTCGGAGACGCGCAATTCAACCAAGTCCGCCTTCGCGCGCCGCGTCAATGCGTCAGCGTGCCACCATCCGGCATCGCATCCATCGCATTCAGCACCAGGTTCGACAGAGCGCGATGCAGCAGGTCGGGATCGGCGGCAACCAGCAACGGTCCGTCGCTCGGCGTCACAACGGAACACAATCGGCGGTTGATGCTGCGCCAGCACCGGCTCGTACAGGGCCGCAATCGTTCTGCAACACTTCCCGCACATCAACGTCCTGCAGCTGCGGCTTCGGCATCTTCGAAAAGTCGCTGAAGCGCGCGATGACGTTCTTCAGGTTCGTAATCTCGGCGGTCAGCGTCGCAGTGCTCTCGCGAAAGATTTCGTCGAACTCCGCCGGCGGCAGCTCGCGCGCCCGGGCCAGATTTTCCACGGTCAACTGCAGCGGGAAAAGCGGGTTCTTCAACTCATGCGCCAGGCGGCGCGCCAGTTCACGCCAGGCTGCGACGCGTTCGCTCTGCACCAGCCGCTCGCGCTGTTCTGACAGCTGGCTGCGTCATGTGATTGAAGCTTTCGTGCCAGCTCGCCGACTTCGTCGTGCGAGGAGACTTCGACCTGCGTGTCCCAGTTGCCCGCAGCCACCTCGCTGGCGCGCCGCCGCCAGTCGCTCGATGGGTCGCGAGATGCCGCGAGGTGATCCACAGGCTCGCCGCAATTGCCAGCAGAATGCCGATGCCCGCCACGCCATAACCGATGGCGCGGATGTGCTGCTGCAATTCAACCAGACCGCGTCGCGAGTTCGCCACCACCAGCACGGCCAGTACCTTTCCGTCGGGCGCCTTCAGCGGCATCGCGGTCGCGTCCACGCTGTCTTCGCGGCGATCGGTGAGATAGATCAGCGATCGTCGATTCCTGTCCGCTGGCGAATCGCCTGCTCGATGAGTCGGAGCGTAACGATCTGCCCGCTTCGACACCGCCGATCGCACTCTACAAGCGCTGCGCGATCGAACGCCGGCGTCAAGCACGGGATAGAGCAGCACCTGCGTATCGGACGGCCGTCGCAAGGTTCGCGAGGAAGTCGATGGTCGAGCCGCTTGCCGCCCAGCACGTAAACCGGTGGCTCAACTCCCCGGACCGCGCGCAGCGCAAACAGCCCAATCTCGCTGCGTGCCGTCGGACAGCTCTTCTTTCTTGAGAAAGCTCGGCTGGTTGTCGCAGTAGCTGCAACATCCTCTTTGTAGCCAAAGCGAGCCGGCCATTGCGCCGACGAAACGATGCTTCCGTCGGGCAGCAGAATCTCCAGGTAATCCAGTTGGTAGTCCTTGGCCAGTGTCGCAGCTTCTGCCAGGTAAGGCGAGGCATCAGCATTCGGCCGCGCCAGATCATAGCGCAATCCGACCAGGCGATCGCTCGCCGCCAGCCGCTCGATCGCGCGCCGCCACATCCTGCGGCGCGCCCGTCGAATTCGTGCCTGAACTGATCGACCAGCGCCAGCGGTGCGCTTCTGGTCGGCCTCGGCAAATGCCTGCCGGGTGCGCAGCGAGACGATCCATGCCACCGCTGCCACCGCGAGTACCACAGTGAGGGAGAAGACCAGCAGCAGCTTTTGGCGAAGGCTCACCGGATATCCTCCAGCCGATACATTGGCCAGACCGCGGCGTGCCGTCGGGACTCAGCGCCAGGTTGTGCACGCGAGCTGCTCACGCCGTAAGCTCGCGGCAGATACAGCAGAGGTACCACAGTGTGAGACTGAAGGAACGCGCGCTCGGCAGCGTAAAGGCGTCGCTGGATCCGCGCGTCTCCTCCGCGAAGTGCCGCCCCGAAGTCCTGCATGGTCTCGCGCAGCGCAGCAGCGGCGTCTGCCGCCTCGACGTGAACGCAGGCGCAAGTGACAGTTCCGCGTTCGGATTCGCGGCCATGAGGAACGACGCGCACGTTCCAGCCGGCATCACGCAGGTTCAGCGCCAGGCGTTCGGCCGACAGTTGCAGGACGGCGTTCGAGGTATCGACGCTCAGACGCAGTGGGATCGACTGCCCGCCACGAAGTTCGCGCGAGCGGCTCGGGATTCGCGCCGTCGGGAAGAGAGAACGCATATCCGCTCAGCGCGTTCGGGCAGGAGGCTGGCCGTAATCTCGCCCTGCTTTTGAAAGATCACGTTGAATAGCGCGACCCGGTCCAAGCGCGAGCGCGATCGACTGCGCGCAAATGCGGGTCCGTGATCTGCTGGTCTGAGATGGCTGAACAGCCAGCAGTTCCGTAGGACGCGCGGTAGCCACCAGACGGGATCCGCTCCTGCTGCGCCTGCCGCAACAGTTCGGGTGGAACTTCTACCAGGTCGGCTTTGCCGATGCTGAAGTCGAGCCACTGCTCGCGCACGCTGCGGTTACCGTAGATCTCGACGGCATCGACAAACGGCCGCCCTGCCCACGAGTCTTCGTTAGCGGAGAGAAAGAGGATGCCGTTGGAGTTGGCTGCGAAGCGAAACGGCCCGGTGCCGTTCGGATCTGCCATTCTCGTCCGTGCGCGTGATGGCATAAACGCTCGCGCGCCAGCTCCGCCGGAAGCCCGGGCATCGGAGATTCGCTGGTGAAGATGACCGAGTCGCCAACCGCGCGCACGTGCCAGCCACAGCGCGAGCATGCCGCTGACAGCGATTGCACGACGGCTTCGGCCGTCAGCGGCGAGCCATCGTGGAAGCGAACTCCGCTGCGCAGGTGAAACTGCCAGCGATGATTCGCCGCTCTGCGTCTCCCAACGGACGCCAGCGCGGCTATCCCGCTCGCCGCTTGTCGTTCACTGCCGTCAGCGTGTCGAATAGAAGCCTGCGTGCCACGCCGTCGGGCGACTTCAACGGATCGGACCGGGTCTCGATGTGCAGAATTCCGCCGTAGCGCGGACGGGTGCGCGCCATCGCCGGGACGAGCACGGCCAGCAACAGGCTAACGACTGCAAACCACCGAGACACTGTACGCTTCATAACGACGATTCCTGCGGCTTCTGTACTACGACGGTCGCCGACGCTCCGTCGCCCGACGCCCACACCGCCGTGATAATTCCGTCGAAGTTCAAGGGTGCGCTCACCGGCGTCGCCTCGCGGCCCGTGATCTCGTAAGCGCGAATTGAATCCGACGCCGGCCATCCCGCTGCGGAAGTCAGCACCTGCATGCCCAGCGCCGCAACCGGAACGAACCGCTGCGATGTCGCTTCCCCAATCGCGCGCGCCAATCAGCATCTTGTGCGAATTTCCTTCAAGCAGATGCACTGCGCCGCTGACATCGTTGAACAGAAACGCGGTGCTTCCGGCGCGACTCATCTCGGCCGCCGAATAGAACGGCGGAAGCTTCGGGCCAAAGCCCGGCACTAGCTACTCCGGTGAAGAAATTCCGCGTGGAGTTGTAAAACGCCTTCTGCGATGCCGACGGCCACGGATCGTCGCTGTCGCTGCACGAGACCGTCAGGTCCCAGCTCGTCGCCGGTTCTTGCTGCGCAGAACATACAACGCCCGGCAGATAGGCGTCGAACAGGTGATCGCAGGCGGGAACAATCCGCCCCCGCATGTCGCGCGGAAATGGCTGCGTGTGCGCGATGTCGAACTCTTTGCCAGACTGCCAATTCCCGGCCAGCCGGCGTGTACGACCTCAATATGCTCCGGACTCGAGTACAATCATGTGCTGCTCGCTGCCCGTGCCGAGCATTGCCAGGTCGAGGATCGGATCGGCCTGGGCATAGACCAGGTCTGCGTGCAAGGTGATCGCTGGCGCGATCGTAGGACCAGCGTTCTGGACTCGATCCGGCAACCGGCAGCATCGCTACCTTCGTTTCCGAACCCTCCTGCACCTCGGCCACCCACAGCCAGCCCTGCACGTTCTGCGACAGCGTGACACGAACATCCGAGTCGGCATTCTTTAGCGCGCACGCTGAGCCCCGCCGAACGCAGTTCGCGTTCCAGATCGCGTCGAATCGCCGGCAACATCGTCGGTGGAAAGGTAGAGCGGTTGGTGATCGTAAGAGTGATGGTGCCGGGTCCGGTCAGCGCGGCGATTTGTTTCGCGAAATCGGCGGAGGGCGAGTCCCAGCTATTCGACGGCGCAGGCCGACGGGATGCACAGACAAGCGCGATAATCCAAGCCAGCAACCGATTGGAGAGGTCATCCGCTGAGGCGAATTATATCCCGGTACTCTCATCGCGGCTCACGCTTTCTTAGATCACTCCGGGCCAAGCGCCGGGATCGTTTTGTATCAGGGCCGAACCTTAGTAGCGCCTGACGAATTCCTTTGATCGTGGGCTTCAGCTTTTACGACCGGGCAAGCCCCGATGCGCTACATTACCCGAACCTCTCAGTGCGACTGACCCGGACCGGAATCCGGCTCGTCGCCGTCGTCGGCAATCCCGGACTTACCACCCAGACCGCGGAACACGTCGCTGGCAAAGAAGTACTTGCCGTCGGCGGGAACCATCATCACCTGGATCTTGTCCGACAGCTTCTCGGCGACGATCTTGTTGATCAGCAGCGGGGTCTCGCGCAGCACCGCAGCTTCGCTGCGCATGCGCTCGGCATCGGCCGCGGCGGTTACGCGAATGCGTTTGGCCTCGGAATCGGCCAGCATATCGCGCCGTTGCACCTCGGCCTTGCTGTCGATGACCTTGGCCTGCGCCGCAGCTTCGGCATTCTGGATGGTCGCTTCCTTGCGCGCCTCGGCTTCCAGCTTCGACTGCTCGATCTGCTTCTCCTTCAGCGGAAGCGTGTACTGCATGGCATCGGATTCACCCTTCGCTTCGACGACCTTGGACTGGGCTTCGCCCTCGGCCGCCTTCACCTTTTGCACCTTGTCGGCTTCGGCCTGCAGTTCGGCAATGCGAACCTGCTTCTGCTGAATGTCCGTCTGGATGTTGAGCTGATCGTCCTGCTGTTCTTTCAGCAGCAGATCCTGCAAGACCCCGGGCGTACTCGGCCGGAAGCTGAATGTCGCGCAGCATGACCTCCTTCACGATCAAGCCGTCCGCGCCCAGCTTCCTGGTGATGACTGTCGGCCGCGCGTTGCCGCACCTCTTCGCGCCGTGAGCTGAAGATCTCGCGTACGGTGTACCCGGGCGCAAGCTCACGCCAGGCGCTGGCCACCATCGGCGGAACAATCTCTGTGTCCACCGGCTGCGGCAGATGCGACTGCACGTAGTCCAGCCGCCGCGGATCGAGCTGGTAGCGCACCGTGATCGCCAAGCCCGATGTTGAGGCCTTCCTTCGACTGCACATTCAAGACGCCCGTGCTTCGACCCTGGCTCGGACTTCTTGCCGTCTTCTACCAGGCCGGTGGTGAAGAGCTTGTCGCGCAAGTCGAAGAGCTGCACCTGCTCGATCAGTGGCACCACGAAGTGCACGCCCGGATAAAGTGTTCCGGCTTCGGTGCCGCGGGTTTGGCTGATCCTTACGCCCGCCATGCCGCTGGGAACGACTACGAAGCTCAGCGCAATGAGCATCGGTGCCCATGCCAGCGCAATCAGCGCAATGGTCATGCGCCAGCGAACCGGACGCGGCGGCAGTTACGCTTTCGCGCCCACTGCTAAGGCGCGTCGGTACTGCAGCATGAGCCACAGATCGTAGGCGAGCAGCAAGACCCCCGCGATCAGCAGCGCCACACCCATCGTCATCAGCAAGTACTTGAATGCAAGCATGTCCTTCCTCCTTACCGCACTCGCTCCGAACTACGTTTCGGTCTCCGGTCCCGGCCGCGAAGCGAAGAACAGCCGGAACAATCCGCCGAGAAACAACTCCTCCAGAAGCACCGCGCAGGAGAGCGAGAGAACCAGGCCTCCTATGCGTTACCAGTGCTGTTGCCGCGCCCTGCACAACTCACCTCCGAAACCAACTACTGTCCAACCGGATCGCTGCCGATCGTGCTCTGTGCTCACGTGCTACCACGTTGTCAGAGTCAGTCGACGGGCCTGAACCGAAGATCGCCGCCGTCTCGTCGTCACGCTCGCCGCGGATTTCCACTTCGTCTCCGACCTTCACCAGCGAGAAGAGTTCTTCCAGGTCACGCTTCGCCATGCGAATGCAGCCGTGCGACGCCGCCTTGCCGATCGACTGCGGCGCGTTGGTTCCATGTATGCCGTATCCCTTGCGATCGAGACCCATCCAGCGATTGCCGAGCGGATTGCTCGGTCCGGGAGCAATCACCTTGCCCTCGTGGTAATAGGTGGGATCGGTCAACCGCGCAACAATGTGAAATGTGCCGGTGGGGCTGGGCGTATTCTGCTTGCCGACAGCGACGCTATAAACCTTCTTCACCTGGCCGTTTTCGATAAGCGCCAACTGATGATCGGGAATGCTCACCAGGAGGAGGCGCTTGTCTTCAACCTGCGCATAAGCCGGAAAGCTCAGCAACAGGAAGATGGCGAGCATCAGTCTTGCCCGGTCCATCGGTTGCCGCGCGCTGTTGTTATTCCGCATCTCGTTCCCCTCGCAATCGCTTAACGCAGGAAGAGAGTGCAGGAGAGTAGCCAGACGGAATGTGTCAGAAAATAAGGAGGTTGCACATACGAGCGTGGCAACGATTGTGTCGCGGCCAACACAGTGTGTCAGCCGGAACACGCCCTGCAGGTCGGCTGGACGGGCGCTTGGTTGCGTTTTACGGGATATCGGAAGAGTTACTTCTTACGCATCATGGCTCGGCAATGTCTTGCGATCTGGCGATCTTCCTGGCTGGGAACAATGCTCACCTGTACCTTGCTGCCGCTAGCGGAAATTGTGCCCTCATGCGTCTGATTCTTTCCATCGTCTATCGCGAGGCCGAGGAATCGCAGCCCATCGCAAACCTGTTTGCGCACCTGTGTGCTGTGCTCGCCAATGCCTCCGGCGAAGATCAGCATGTCGAGTCCGCCGAGCACCGCCGCATAAGCAGCAATCACTTTGCGGATCGACAGACAAAATACTTCAATCGCGAGTGCGGCATTCTGCTCGCCCTCTTCGGCGGCTAGTTGCAGCTTACGCATATCGGAAATTCCGCCCGAGAGAGCGATTAGACCGGCGTCGTGGTTCAAGAGCTTTTCGAGTGAATCGGCGTCCATCTTCTTGGCGCGCTGCAGGTAGAGCAGCACACCGGGATCGAGGTCGCCTGTGCGAGTGGCCATGGGAATACCGCCGGTAGGTGTCAGCCCCATGCTGGTGTCAACTGACTCGCCCTCGTGCACCGCCACAAGACTTGCCCCGCTACCCAGATGGGCCATCACCACGCGAGAAGGAAGCTGGCTGCCAAGTTGATGAACGATGGATTCATAGGACAGTCCATGAAATCCATAACGCCGAATGCCTTCCTCATACAAGTCGCGCGAAAGCGGGAAGCGGGCTGCCGTTTCCGGCATAGTGGTGTGGAAAGCGGTATCAAAGCAGGCAAACTGCGGTACACCGGCATAGGCCTGCTCTGCTTCGGAGATCAACTGCAGGGCCATGGGAATGTGCAGGGGCGCGAAGTGAACGCACGCCTTCAACTCTGCAAGCACAGCAGGAGTGATCGCCTGATGTGTCACCAACCGCGGTCCGCCATGTACGACACGATGTCCAATTGCGAATGGCCTGCCCGGAGATAGTTCATTCAGCCAGCGGGCGGCGTGACTCAAGGCGTCGTGGCGCGAGACGAAACCAATCTTCTCCGACCGCAGCGTTTTGCCCGTCGCATCTTTTACTTCCAGGGTGCCGTTGTTCTGGCCAATGCCATCGGCCAGTCCATCGAAGAGCACCTGCTCATCGTTGTCGTGCTCGCGATATTGGCCGAACTTCAGAGAGGAAGAACCTGTGTTGATGACGAGTATGAATTGCTCAGACATGCAGCGAACCTTCCTTCCCCTGGGTCGAACCGATGCTTACTCTCGTTCGAAGTATCAGGATATTGAATTCCAGGATTTAGATGTAACAAATGTGGGTTTGTAACAGTCCAGTAATCGGAAGACTGATAGCCTTAACCTGGCACTCTTTGATCCTATCGAGAATGTTCTGCAAACCGATTAGCACAATGGCAGGAGCGTGAGAGATGAAGTCCGCCGAATTAGCCGACCGCAAAGCGAAGCCAGGCGATCAGGCACTAACCAGCGAAGAGTTGCGTAATGTCGATGCCTACTGGCGCGCCTGTAACTATCTTTGCGCAGGCATGATTTATCTCCGCGACAACCCTCTGCTGCGGAAGCCACTCAAGGCCGAGCACTTCAAGAATCGCCTGCTCGGACACTGGGGTTCCGATCCCGGACAGACCTTCACCTGGGTGCATCTCAATCGTGTCATCCGCAAGTACGACCTCGACATGATCTACATCTCCGGCCCGGGACATGGCGCGCCTGCGGTCATCTCCAACTGCTACCTGGAAGGAGTGTATTCGGAGGTCTATCCGGAGAAGAGCGAGGATGAAACCGGAATGCTGAACCTGTTCCGCGCATTCTCATTTCCCGGACAGCTCGGCAGCCATTGCACGCCCGAGGTTCCGGGATCGATCCACGAAGGCGGCGAGCTCGGCTACAGCATCTCGCACGCATTCGGAGCGGCCTTCGATAATCCCAATCTAATCGTCAGCGTAGTCGTTGGCGATGGCGAAGCGGAGACTGGACCACTCGCAACGTCCTGGCACTCCAACAAATTCCTCAATCCCATTCGCGATGGCGCGGTTCTGCCCATCCTTCACTTGAACGGATACAAGATCGCCAATCCGACGATCCTCGCCCGCATTACTCCCGAAGAACTGGAAGCCTTGTTCAGAGGCTATGGCTGGGAGCCGCACTTTGTGGAAGGCAACGACCCTGACGTGATGCACCAGTTGATGGCTCGAACGGTGGAAGACTGTGTGCAACAGATCCGTGCGATTCAGAAGAAAGCGCGCAACTCTGGCAAAGCCGAGCGTCCACGCTGGCCCATGATCGTCCTGCGTTCTCCGAAGGGATGGACTGGGCCCAAGAAAGTTGATGGACATCGTGTCGAAGACTTCTGGCGCGCGCACCAGGTGCCGGTACTGGAAGTGAAAGAGAAGCCTGAGCATCTGAAGATCGTCGAGCAGTGGATGCGAAGTTACAACCCGGAGAAGCTCTTTGACGAGCATGGCACGCTGCGATCGGAATTACGTCAGTTGCCGCCGAGCGGAGATCGCCGCATGAGCGCCAATCCACATGCCAATGGCGGCAAGCTGCGCAAGGCGCTCGACATGCCCGATTTCCGGGATTACGCCGTAGATATCAAGAAACCGGGAACAAAGAAAGCGTCACCCACCGGAACGCTGGGCAATTTCTTGCGCGACGTGATGCGGCGCAATATGAATACCTTCCGCATGTTCAGCCCGGACGAAAATGCGTCGAACAAGCTGCAGGAAGTCTACGAGGCGAGTCCGAAAACCTGGATGGCGGAGATCAAGCCGGAAGACGCAGATGGCACCGACATCGCGCCTGATGGCCGCGTGATGGAGATGCTGAGCGAACACACTCTGGAAGGCTGGCTTGAGGGCTATCTGCTCACCGGCCGGCATGGGTTGTTCAATACTTATGAAGCCTTCGCGCACATCATCGACTCGATGTACAACCAGTACGCCAAGTGGCTGGAGAAGTCGAAGCTCGAACTCAGCTGGCGCGCGCCAATTTCGTCGCTCAATCTGCTGATCTCATCGCTGGTATGGCGGCAGGACCACAACGGCTTCACCCATGAAGATCCGGGATTTCTCGACGTGGTCAGCAACAAGAGCGCGGAGATCACCCGAATCTACCTGCCTCCCGATGCGAATTGCCTGCTCAGCGTGGCCGATCACTGCCTGCGAAGTGTCAACTATGTGAATGTCATCGTCTCCGACAAGCAAGAGCACCTGGTCTACCTCAATATGGAAGAAGCAGTCGCGCACTGCACCAAGGGTATTGGCATTTGGGATTGGGCCAGCAATGATGCGGGCGCCGAACCCGATGTGGTCATCGCCAGCGCGGGCGACATTCTGACGCAGGAGGCGCTAGCTGCGGTTGCCATCTTGCGCGAGAACCTGCCCGATCTAAAGATTCGCTACGTCAACGTCGTCGATCTGTATCGCCTGCAGCCTGAGCTCCGAACACCCTCACGGACTCAGCGATCGCGATTTCGACTCTCTCTTCACCAAGGACAAGCCGGTGATCTTCAACTTCCACGGATATCCCTGGCTGATTCACAAGTTCACGTATCGGCGGACGAACCACTCCAACATTCACGTGCGCGGGTACATGGAGCGCGGCAATATCAACACGCCGCTGGAGTTGGCGATCCGCAACGATGTCGATCGCTTTAAACTGGCGATTGACGTCATCGACCGGGTACCGCGCTTCCAGGTTGCTGCTGCCCACTTAAAAGAGTGGCTGAAGGGTCAGATCATCGACAGCATCAACTACGCGTACACGGAAGGTATCGACCGGCCGGAGATCCGAAACTGGACTTGGCCGTTAGGAAAGTAAGTAGCAGACGCGGTCAACCGCGGATGACGATCTTTTCCTGCCAGGCGCCGGCTTCGTCGGTCTGGGGTTCTAACGGCGTTTGAGTGGCGGATATCTCCGCCGCTGCTGCCGCTGCACTAAGCGTACCTGGCTCGGGCTCTGGCGCAGAGATGCTGGGCGGCGCGATGGTTCGGCTATCGACCGGCAACAGTTGCGGATGTTCGGCCGCCCACTTGGCGGCGAGGCCGTTCAGCGGGCTCTTGGTGTTGTATTCCTGATAGGCGATCATGCGTCCAATGCGCACGATCAGATCGTCCAACCCTTCCGAAGCTGCCCAGAAATCACCGATGCAGACCGTGGAGTCGTCGAAGTTGGGATGAAAGATCGGCGTCAGCATGCGGCACTGCGGCGCGCGCCGCGGATATCCCAGAGACAGATTCACCTCCATCTCGTGGAGGTCGCGCTCCTGGATATCGCCGCTGGGCGTCACGAATAGTCCCTTAACGTTGTAGGTGAAGCGATAGACCTCGGGCGGCATTCCTGCGGTGCCGGAGATGCGGACAAGCGGCCAGCCGGAAAGGCGTTGCGTCAGAGTTTCAAAGTCGAGTTTAAGGCGGCGAACTCTGGGCGAGATCATGGATACGTCTCAATCAAATCAAAAATTCCGGGCAATGGCGAACACCGCGATGACGGCCAGCATAAAACGTTAACGCGGGCCTCGGAATTCGCGGCCACTGAATTTCATTCTTCACTGCCGCCTTCCAGTACATCATCGCTCCGAATACCAAGAGCAGCGGAAGCAGCATCACGAATAACGGATTGTAATGCATAGCTTCAAGGACACGCCCGTGTAGCAGTGCCGCCAGCGCACGCGTGCTGCCGCAGCCGGGGCAATAAATATGCAAATAATGGTAGACCGGGCAGACCGGATAGAAGTTGTATTGTTCCGGCGGAAAACGATAGAGCAGCACGGCCGCGGCAATCCCAGCCACCATGGTCAGATTTGCCTTGTGCCGGGCGTTCGTCATGCCTGCTGTCCAAATCCCATCTGCTGCGCCTTTTTAGCCTGCGCGATCTCGGTGAAGTGATACTGGAAATAGATTACGTTGAAGAAAAACGTCATCACGCCGCTCAACTGCAAGCCAATCGGTTCGACGGTGTTGAAGTGCTGCTCAATGGAGGCCTTCATGCTGAAGATACCGATCAGCCACATGACCAGGCCGCCCAGGCTGAACACACCTCCAAATCCTCCCATTTGATGAGCCGCGTTGGTAGCGCTGCCGGTCAAAATGAGCGCGATCGCGATAATGACATACAGTAAGGCTTTGCTTTCCGGCTCAACCTTCTTGATCCACGCAGCCTGCACAATGATCCATGCCCACCCGAAAAGTCCGCAGGTCACGATATCCAATGCCAGCACAACGCCCCAGTGAAGAGAAGGCGGCGGAGGATACGGCGAAGCCTGTGGGGCCGTCCACTGGGGCGCAGGTGCAACCGGCACAGGAATGTTTCCGATGATCTGCGAGAGTGGCACCCAGTTTTCCATGCCTTCGCTCTTCACCAGGTCGGAGACAAGAATGTTGCCCGCCGCGACATAGCGCTGAAGATCGGCAAGTGTATACGGCCCGTACTGCTGGCCATTGCGCATCAGCATGTAATTCATACAGGCACACGTCCTAAGTGAATTGAATTCCCTCGCTGTCCTCGGTCACGGTACACACTTCGATAATTGCCCAGATCCAGCTCACAAACGACGCATAGAAGCAGGTGAATACACTCAGACAGAGCTGCGCCGCCGCTTTTCTCACATAGCCGGCATAAAAATTGTGTACTCCCAGGGAGCCCAGGAAAATTCCCAGCAGGATAAACGTGATACGACTTTTTGCTGGATGAAAACCGGAGTACATCTCCGCCAGCGACGGAGGCCGAACCGGCAATTGCGCCCTCGGCACCGGCATTGCCACGGCTCCCGGCGGCAATGGCGGCGGGGGAATCGATGTCGTATCGGTTGCCGGCAGCGGCGGAGGAGGAACATCGGCAACCGCGCTGGCCGCTGATTCCGGCTGCGGCGCGATGGGACCGCTGAGGCCGAGCACACTCGGAGGATGCCAACTCACCTCCTCCGCGGGTTGCGGCGCAGCCTCCGGGACCGAAACCGCAGGCGCCGAGATCACTGGCTCGATTGCTTCGGGAACCGTGATCGTCAGCTTGGGTTCGTCGGCCGGCGCCTGAGAGCATCCGAACACGGTACAGCCGCCATTCTCCGCGTAGCAGTCGGCGTGATGCGGAGTGCCACAACCGGAGCAGTCGTGACGATTCCCGGCATCGTCAATCGGCGTGCGGCAATAGGGGCAGGTTGGCGTCACCGCTGCTTCTCCTGGTAACGGAAGCCGTAGCGCCCGATCTGCAATAGCGAGCCGCTTTGCAGGACTTGCTTCTGCACCGGTACTCCGGCCACGTAGACAGGACCGAATGCGCTGATCTGCAGGCGCGAAGCGCGATTCTCCAGCACCGCGTGCTGCGGCAGGATGTTGGAATCCTTAAACAAGTAGATGTCGCACTGCTGGCTGCTGCCAATAGTAGTGACCGGCTTGTACAGAATGAACTGCTTGCCGGCGAGTGGACCGGACGTGACGTATAGCCAGCGATCCTTGAGCGCGCTCTCGATGACCCCGATGCCGATCCCGGTAGCCATGCCGGTCAGGGCAAATCCAACCCCCCGGCTCAGCGCACCGCCATGCGTGGCGAGAGCAATTGGATCAAAAAGAAATCCGCCGAGGCCGGCGCCGATCACACCGCCGAGAATTCCGTATCCCGCTTTCTTTCCGGACCAACCCACAATGCCGTAAACGGCGCCGCCGGCAACGCCGAAGACCATCCAGCCGATAGCTCGCGCAATCCATAGCGCGGGATTCTTCTCGGTTGCTGCTCCTGCTTGCACGCTGATGGAAATACCGATCATGTAGATCACATTGGCGATCGCGCTCAGGATGAAACCGAAGATGATGCCTAAAGGTAGCGACATTGCCGCACGCTGCGCGGCTTTCTTCGCCGAGCGCTCCACCACGCTTTCCGCGATTCCGAACGAAACGCACAACATCGCCACCATGATCGGGATGAGCCATAGATTCCCCCAGCGCTGCGCATGGCCGGCCCCGTCCACAAATGCCGGCTCGCAAACGCCCCAGCCGATCAGCGCTCCTGCCAATCCGGCGAGACCGAGATAGAACCATCCCTGCAACAGAATGCTGGCGCGTTCCTGGCCGGATGCGATCGGCTCCTCGGAGGTTTTGATGCTGCCGTATTTGTTTTCACCCGAGACGGGGACGAGCGCTTCTGGTTTGCTTTCGCTGACCGTTACCTGGTCCAGATCTTCCAGCGTGATCTTGATCGGATTGTCATTTTGGCTGGACATTGTCCCCCTTGCTTGCTTTGTCGGGCTGGTGCCCGGCGTCTGCCGGTGCGCTGGCGGATGGCGCATTCGCAGCCGGAGCCTGTGGCGTACTCTTTGGACTGATTTCCAATGGCAGATCCAGCAGCGGCTTGCCGGTTTGCGGATCGACCGGAATTACCACCACCCGCGGGAAGATGTACCACGCAATCAGCAGCCCCAGGGCGATTGCCACCAGGTGAGAGAGCAGAGAGACCAGCCAGCGCAGAGAAGGCTTCTGCTTCACTTCGCCGTGCTGCGGCAAATCGGATTGCAGATCCTCGTCATCCTGGGCTGCGGCTTCCGGAGCGCCATGAGTTTCGCTGCACTCTTCGCCGCCGCGCGCGTCGGTCATGCTGATCAACCCTAAACGCTCGATGCGCTCGCCTACCCATCCAAAGAAACCTTCCTCATCGCTGTGCGGGTCATAGACCCACGCCACCTGTCCGGGAGCTGAGAAGAAGTTGCGATGGATGAACGTGTCGTGCTCGGAGAGAAAAATGCCGAAGCCTGGATGCGAGTGATACCAGCCCACGATGCGCTCGTCGGGGAACTCGGCGTCTTTGACTTTGTAGATGTGCTCCCAGGTATCTTGCGTGAAGGTGACGTGCGTGCCAGCCTGGGCTGCGTCTTTGCCGGCGATACATTCATCGATCTGCACCGCATTGTCCTTCATCTCGCCGATGAGCACGCCGCACACCTCGGTCTTCATGTGCGAACGCGCATGCTGACGGACGCGACGCACCACGTCGGAGGACACAACGACGGGCGGAGCGATATTAGTCCTGGGCTTCGCGGCGTTCATGCGTGTCTCGCCCGCTTGCCAGCGAGCCGAGAACTTGCCTGCTGATCGCCAGCCATAAGGTAGGCAAGTCTCCTCATCTCCCGCGCGCGCGACGAAAATATCGAAAGGCAGGCAGGCCCAGTTGGTCTAACCGACGAGCGGCGAGCTCGGCTTCGCCTGAATAGCTGTGCAGGGTCACGACTCTACGCATATGTCCGTCGGATGGACAACGCCCCTGCTGATAACTCACTGTGCCCACCGGAACGAAGAGTGCTTCGACGGCGCCGCAGTGCGGGCAAGCCAGTTGATGAATGATGTCGCGGCTGAACTCGATGGTCACATCTTCGGAATGCAGGTCCCGGCGGGCACGATCGCGCAGCTGCTCGAGTGTCAGATCGCGCGAGCGCTCTTTCAGACGGATGATGCGACCGAAGGTGTAGTGGCTCATGCAAGTCTGCGTTGGCGGTGTACTCGACCACGTACGAGGTGTGATTGAGGCCCTCGAAGACGTAGCCATGACCGGCAAGGGTCGGGAGGCCGTGGATCAGCTTCATGGCCTCCTGCACCTGGACGCCCGGCGATGATGGAGGAGATGGTCGGCGTGGTCGCAACCTTTCCTCTGAACATCGGCTTCGGCCAGCAGCAGATTGCATGACATGCGGCGCTCGAGCAGTGCCCAGTCGGTTTCGCCCAGCGTGCATTCGTAGCATGGCGGTGAGCCGGGAACGAAGACCCGGGCCACCCCGTTGATGCCTTCAATGGCTCCGTCCACCCACGGGCGATTGGTCTTCCAGGCCGCGCGATTGATCCATAGACGCGCTTCACGATTATCGAGGCCGGCGATGATGAGATCGCTCCACACGAAGAGTCCTAGGCCGACTTGGTGAATGACGTCAGCGGAAGATTGGTTGAACCGTGGCGCCCGGACAGAGCGATTCATACGATCGCGCTGCAGCTTCCGCCTTAGAGCTGCCAACATCGGAATCGCGAAACAGCACCGCGCGCGACAGGTTGGACTCTTCAATGCGGTCCAGATCGACGACCACGATCTTCTGAAACCCAAGCAGGGCAAGATTCTTGAGAATTTCGTTCCCCAGGGCGCCGGCTCCGACCACCAGGACGCGGGCCGCGCGAATCTTCGCTTCATCCCACCAGGGAATGAGTCGAAGCCGGCTATACCGGTCTTCGCTGCAAATCGGAGGCAGCGATTTTGACCTCGGTTGTCATTCATCAGCCGGCGGTGATCTCTGGCTGCAGGCGAAGGATGTCGCCATCGTGTACGGCGGCCTCGGCCAGGGTCTGCGTGTCCTGCACCTGGCGGCCCGAATTCTTGTGATGGAACTTGTAGCTGAGCGGCGCGCCGTCCGGCCCGTTCGCCGGCAGCTTCAGCTTCTGCACCAGCACGGCGATGATCTTGTTGCAGGGGCGTCGTCCGGAAGTTCGACGGGTACGCGTTTGTTTTCAGTGGAGTCGTAGACGGTTACGTTGATATAGCCCATATCTTTCACCGATCTTATTGTTGGCCGAGTTGTGCAGCCTTGGTCGCACTCACAGAAACGCTCAAACTGTTCCTGACCCTTATCGGCGAACGACCAGCCTGCCGAATCGGTAAGCGCTCGCGCCTAGATGGCGAAGTTCAGGTTCTCGGCGTTCGGATCGACATTGTGGTCCATCTTCGCGGTGACTACAGCAATCAGGTTTCCATGCGAGTCGTAAACCGGACCACCGCTGTTGCCCGGGCTGACCGGGGCTGAGATCTGCACCATATCGCCGTCGAGTCGCGAGATGATGCCGTTCGACAACGTGAACTTCAAACCTTCGGGATGTCCGATGACATAGATTTGCTCGCCGTCTTCACCCTTAGCAATGGGCTGCGTGAACGAGAGACTACCCGAGTGTCTCGGCAACCACAGCAAAACCAGGTCGAGATTCTTGTGCCGGGCGATCACATCCGCCTGGCTCCAGATGCCGGAAGTCGTTGCCACCAGCGCTTGCTTGGTTTCTTCGCCGGGCTTATCGCCGTCGACCACATGGCGGGCGGTGGCGAATAGATAACCTTTGTCATCGGCGAACAGCAGCATTCCCGCGCCATAAGACGAGCCGGGCATCTGCTGCCGGCCAAACAAGCCGCGCTGAGCAGGAGACACCACGACGGTCAAGGGCTTCAACTGCTGCGAAATAGCGACGCTGTCCATCGGCGTCGAGCTCGGAAGCTGCGGGAACTCCTGGCGCTCGTCCAAGTCGCTGGAACCGGAGTAGGAGCCGATCATCGCAGGCAGAGGTCCGCCGAGAGAGAACATCGCGATGGCTGCGGCCGAAGTCAGAAATCCGCTGATGACCAGAAGCGTCGCCAGATAAGACGTCCAGGCATAACGAATTCGCGGCGCCTGATTGCGCAGCGCGACCCGCATAATGACTGCAAACAGGCAGAGCAAGGGCAGGCACAATACCAAGACCGACAGCGCAGCCCGCACGCTCCAATGGATAGGCGGCGGCAGCTTCGGCTGTAGCGGGGCCGAACTATTGGTAAGATCGCCAATCTCCGCGACCTCATGAGAACTGACGATAATTCGGTCCATACTCTGTGGCGCTGGTTGTTAGAAATGGTTCGAGAAAGTATCTGTATATCAGCTTTGCCGCGGGATTCCAATCGCTTAGTCCGCCTGGCTCATATGTGATTGAGCGCAGGGGCGCGATTCTTAGGCAGATCGTGCATATTTGTTTCCATTGGGCGAGCGATGGATAGGATCGTCCGCTCGTAGCCTCGGCTACTTCAGCAGAGCTTCGAGCTTCTTCGCGGCTGGCATCGGTTACACTCGTTCCGGTGCAATGAACTATCGCTGGGACACGGAACATCATCTCTACCGCTCGGAACGTCCGGGCGAGTTCAGCTATTCCGATGGGCCGGATGTTGAACAGCGTCTGCTCGACACGGTGACGTATGCTGCGGACCGAAGTACTTTCTCGCCCGAACTCGTAAAACACATCCAGGACTGGCCCAGCGAATATCACCTCAGCCGGCGCCGGCATTGCCTGTTGCGTCCGCTGGGGATCAGCAAAGGCGCTCGCGTTCTGGAACTCGGTTGCGGCTGCGGTGCGCTGACGCGGTACCTGGGTGAAATCGGTGCCGAGGTCCTGGCCGTCGAAGGCAGCCTGATGCGGGCGCGCATCGCCGCCCAGCGTTCACGCGATCTGCCCAACGTTCGCGTAGTGGTCGACGATCTGCTTCACTTCCAAACTGATGAGCGCTTCGAGTACGTGCTGCTGATCGGAGTGCTGGAATATGCTGCCCGATTCTCACCCGACAACCGCCCCTTCGAAAGCTATCTGCAAGTAGTCACTCGATTGCTGAAGCCTGGCGGCAAGCTGGTCGTCGCCATTGAGAACCAGCTCGGCTTGAAGTATCTGAATGGGTGCACCGAAGATCATGTCGATACGCGATTTTTTGGCGTGCAGGACCTGTATGGCGGCAAGACGGCGCGGACGTTCGGCCGTGAGGAGCTAAAGTCTCTGCTGGGTACGGCGGGCCTGCCCCATGCACGCTTTTACTACCCATTTCCCGATTACAAATTGCCTTCGGTGGTGTTGTCCGAGAAGGCATTCGCCGACGATGACTTCAACGCGGCCGATGTGGTCGCGCACTGCACCGCCAGAGACTACAGCGGCTCGCCTTATCGCAGCTTTGACGACGCTTTGGTTGCGGACGTGGTTCATCGCAACAAATTGCTCGCCGAGCTGAGCAACTCGTTCCTTGTTGTCGCGACAGCTACCGAAGACGCGCAAACCGAGCCGCACGAACTGGCTTTCAGCTGGTCGGCAGATCGCATTCCCGAACTTTGTACGGAAACGACATTTATAAGAGAATGGCTCGCAGATCGAGGTACACAAGCGTTCCCTCGGCTTCATGTCTGACAGCGAAATTCATCTACCGGATGGCATAACAATTCGACATCGGCCGGAAGGCGCAACATACGTTCGCGGGCGCCAGACTGCTTACCGAGTTGAAGCGAGCGCGTGCGCGATCGCCTGAGCTGAACGCGATTGTCCAGGTCTTGCGGCCCTGGATCGCTTACCTGGTGCAGCATGCGCATCTCGACCCGGCACATCAGGGTAAGCCAGAGGAATTGTCACACTACAAAATTCCCGGCAACCTTCTCGATTGCACTCCCTCGAATCTTCTCGAAAAAGGCGGACAACTTGTACCCATCGACGAAGAGTGGAGCACACCGCAGGACGTTCCGCTGGGCTGGGTCCTGACGCGTGGCCTGGTATGGTCGTTGATGTCGGGGCTGCCCGTCGGCACTCCGGAACATACGGTCGAAGATGTGGCGCAGGCGCTCTGCCGTGAACACAAGCTGTCCGTGCGCCCGTCGGAGATGAATCACTGGCTGGAACTGGAAGCAGCATTTCAGACAGCGGTGACCGGAAAGCCATGGAATGTCGAGGCCCTTCGGCATACCTCCGCTGGCCTGAAGTCGTTCAACAATGTAATCGACGAGTTGAGCCGGGCGAATGGACTGGTAGACCGCCGGGACAGGAGAATTAGCTGAGGTTCAACGTCGAATCTCCGCGCGCGATGAACAGATACGTGTGCTGAAAGAGTCGGCTGCCACGCGCGAAGCGAGCTTGGCTCGAGAACACCTTGTACAGCAACGCCTCCGAGGCGAACTCGTTGCGGCGAAATCCGGCTTGGGCTGGAAGCTGGCTTCCCTAATTACGCCGGGCGGCTGGCATGAACGCCGGCAGCTCACAGCGCGATCTCCAGCTGCTGCGACAGTCGCAGTTGTTTGATCCCGATTGGTATGTTGCACGCTAACCCAGACGTTGCCGCCAGTGGACAAGATCCGGCACGCCATTACCTGCAATACGGCGGGTTTGAAGGGCGCGATCCCGGCCCCGGATTCAACAGTCAGTGGTATCTCGATCAGAATGCGGACGTCGCCTCGCTCGGCATGAATCCGCTGATTCACTACCTGCGGTTTGGTGCCAACGAAGGACGTCCTCCCAGCCCTTAGCAGCCTTCTGATCACTTCAGAATCTGCGCAATTGCCTTGCGATTCTTTACCGGCAGCTTTCTTAGCGCAGCACGCGCCAATGCGACGTAGACTTCCCGAGCCTGCGGCAGTTTCTTCAACCCGGCCAAGTGCCTCTCGATGGTGGCAACGTCACCTCGGACCAGAGGGCCGCTGAACGCCGAGGCCGCGTCCTTCTTCAGGTAATTGCGCAATGTCTGCCACAGTAGCGGCGTCATGATCGTCTTAATGTCCTGCGGACGCACGCCGGCGGCTTCCGCTACTTCTTCCATCGTGGCCAGTAAGGCGATCATCAGAGGCGAGCAGAAGCTGCCGAAGGCGTGATATAGCGCTTTTTTCTGCTTCTGGATGACGAATGCGTTCGCGTCGAAGTCTTCCACGATGGAACGCGCAACCCGGACAGCGGCTGCATCGCCTTCCACTGCAAAGGAAACGCCCGCCATCTCAGGAGTTTCGCCGCGCACGAAGGTCATCATGGGATGTACCGAGGCGACCCGCGCTCCCTGCTTGCGAAGAGGAGCGAGATCCTCGCTGGTGCAGTGCTCCGCTGGAGTGAAAAACAAATCGCCCCTTCCAGTCTTGCGATCTTGCGAGAGCCGCAACGCGACCCCGGCGATGGCGTCGTCAGGAACGGTGAGCCAGACGATGTCGCTGTCGAGCGGGTCGCGGCCGAGAGTCACCACGCGGGCGTCAATCCGGCTGGCAAGCGTCTTCGCTTGCATGTCTGCCGCTACTGGAGGCACGGTGGGCGATGAACTTCACGCGATATCTGCGCTGAAATCAAAGTCAACGCCAGCGCGCTGCCAAGATTTCCCGCGCCGACGATGCTGATCGTCAGGCGGCGATCGCGAAGGAGATTTCTGGGACACGGCGGGCAGAATAGCAGATGTGACTATCGGATGCGATGCGTCTGGTTGCCTTATATTGTCTCTATGCCCACGAAGAAGCGTTCCCCACAACATAAGTCCGCCAAACAGGCAGCTAAGAAGCGCCTCGAGGTGTTGTCCTCGAAGGTCGTCTACAAAGGTAAAGTCTTCCAGGTCACTTCGGACAGAGTCAAAGAGCCGAATGGGGTGACCGCGACGCGTGATGTCATTCGTCACTCGGGATCGGTGGTGATATTGCCTGTCGACGAAACCGGAGACGAGCCCCGCGTTCTGCTGGAACGACAGTACCGCTACGCCGCGCAGCAGTATTTGTGGGAGCTTCCTGCCGGTCGCATCGATCCGGGCGAGAGCGCACTGGCCGGGGCCAAGCGCGAGCTCATCGAGGAGACGGGCTATCGGGCGAAGCAGCTGGAAGAAAGCGCTGTTCTTTTATGCCAGTCCTGGCTTTCTCGATGAGACCATGACCATCTTCCTGGCTCGCGATTTAACCTTGGGAGAGGCACAGCCGGAGGCGGATGAGTCGATCGAATGCCACCTGGTGCCCCTGTCCGCAGGCGGTCGACATGATTCTGACGGGCAAAATCCATGACGGCAAAGCGATCGCCGGGGTACTGTGGCTGACCGAATCGTTGCGTCGCGGCGACCTGTGAAGGATCGCGCGGTTTTCGGCCTGCGAGGTTTGTCACAAATGGTGCCTAAACCCCAATAAATATGCGGCTCTCCGCTATATACTCTATTGACAACACCACAAATCGGGAGCATAGTTGAGATAAGCAGTTCAAGCAGGCTCCGAACACCATCCAGCCAATTGTTCCGTGGGGATGGTCCTTTCCAGACTTTGGCTTCTGGGCTTCTCAACCTGATTGACGCAACTTAAGACCAGCGCCCTCGGGGTGGGGGTGCTGTTGGGCTCTGCCCGGAGGAAGAAAGCAAGTGAGACTGAAAGGGACCGTAAAGTGGTTCAATAACGCGAAAGGTTTCGGCTTTATCGGCCGTGACGACGGAAATTCAGACGTGTTCGTCCACTACAGCGCGATCAGTTCTGAAGGCTACAAGAGCCTGCAGGAAGGCGATCAAGTGGAGTTCGAAATCGTGGACGGTCAAAAAGGACCGCAAGCCGGCAACGTAACTCGAGTCGAATAATCTACCAAAAAAATTTGAGTGAGGCCCAGCCGCGAGGCTGGGCCTTCATTTTGCCGATATAGTATTGGCGGCTTTGGGCAGTCACGATGCTGTAACCGCACCCATGCCTGATGGCGATGTCATTCTGCGCAGAGCGAACGCATCCGACGCGCCCGGCATTCTCGAATGCCGGGCAGCCGCGTTTGCGCCGCATCGCGCCGACTATACCCCCGAGGCATATTTCGATACGGTCTTGAGCCCTCAAACCATTCGACAACGCCTTGCGTCCATGCAGGTTTTCGTGGCGGTGACGCCGGGCGAGCATGTCGTTGGCACCATAGCTTGTGCAGTCTCAAATGAGGATGAGGGACATTTGCGAGGAATGGCCGTGTTGACCGAATGGCAGGGGCGAGGAATCGCGGAAGCCTTGCTGCATATCGCAGAAACAGAACTGGAGGAACATGGGTGCACTCATATCACCCTCGATACCACCGGTCCGTTGAGACGTGCCATACGTTTCTACGAAAAGAATGGCTATCGTCGCTCTGGGAAGGTGACAGACTTTTTTGGAATGCCGCTGTACGAATTTGTGAAGTCACTGTGAGCGCTGGATGCGCTCTATCATCGCCAGAGTCGCTGGGCGGCAATGCCCGTCAGGCAGTAGTAAGGATCGCCGGCACTCGTCAATCCAGTCAGCGCGTCACACTGCGTCGGAGTTCCAGTCCAGCCGTAAGGATCAACCGGAACACAGTCGTAGCCCTGACCCACAACTCCGTCAATACACGCGTCGGCCGCACGCGCACCGAAGCGTGAGGAGACCATGAAGCTCGGTACCACGCGATGAACTTCAAAATGCAGGTGAGGCAGAAAGTGATAGACGGGAGGCGCAGATTTTCCTGACAAAGCCACCAGGCAGCCGGCCTGCACGTGTGCCCCTTCAGTGAGCGGCAGCAGCACCGTTGCGGAGCAGCCCGGCAGAGGATCGGGATCGGTCGCCGGAATTTGCTGCTGACCAATGTAGGTGTCCAGGTGGAGATAGTAGATGAGGTAAGGTGGCGGCCCGCCAGAAGCATGGTCGGGTACGATTTCCAGGACGTGATAGCCGGCCGCCGGATAACCCAGGCCTACGATCCGCGTCGGATAGTGGATCGTTCCTGACACGGCGGCGTAAACCTGCGTATCCATCGCCGCCTGGTAATCTAGACCGGGATGCCCATCGTAGAACAGGTGATTCGGAGCGCCCCACCCGGAATACGTCATCGCCGGCGCCAGCGAAATCGGCGGAGGATTCTGTTCATTCACAATTTTGTATCCGGCATTGCATCCTATGCCGAAAATCGAGATGCCGGGTCCGTAGATCGCGGTTGTTCCCGTGAATGCGACGACGTTCTGGTCGCAGGCGTAGACCCCGTAGCGATCGGTCCCCGAGTTATACATGGAGTGGTCGAAGACGGAGTTGGTCTTGGCCGTCGCGGCTGTAAGGTGCTGGTCCTGGTTGGGGATGTTGGCCTTAAGGGGAAAGCTCAGGATGGGAAGGGGATTGTTCTGAGCCGACAGGCCTGCGATCAAGAAAGTCGAGAGCGTTGCGGCGCGAAGGAAAGATGTCAGACGATGCATCGATGGGCTTCCAGTGTCGCCGCTGCCGCAGCGCGCTCTTTGCAACCTCGTACGCCAGCGGCTTAGACACATATCGCCGCTTGTCGGCTAGTTAGACCGAAAAGGCGACATGTGAAGAGCTAAGAGCTAAGAGCTAAGAGCTAAGAGCTAAGAGCTAAGAGCTAAGAGCGGCCTCTCTCTACGCTCCGCAGCACTTCTTATACTTCTTGCCGCTGCCGCACGGGCAAGGATCGTTGCGACCGACTTTTTCTCCGCGCACGACCTGCTGCACCGTCTGCATTTCGCCGGCGCCAGCCATGCGCGCCTGCTCCAGTTCACGACGCTTGCGGCGCTGGAAGGCCTCTTCCATGTCGTCCATGGAAGTGACTGCCCGTGAGCGGCGTGGCGTCGCCCCATCTCCGCCACCGGCCGCGACCGGTACGCCGGGGCCGCCGGCCGTGCCGCCATCGGTCGGGCCGCCGCTGCTGTAATAGGTTCCGCGATCGCCGCCTTCGATGACCTGCATGAGATACAGATAGCGGACGGTATCTTCCTCGAAGCGCCCCATCATGGCTTCGAACATGTCGAAGGACTCGCGCTTGTACTCGACCAGCGGATCATGCTGACCGTAGCCGCGCAGGCCGATGCCTTCGCGAAGGTGGTCCATCGAGAGCAGATGGTCTTTCCACTGCTGATCGAGCACGCTCAACATGATGATGCGCTCGTGATGACGCATCGCGTCCGGGCCGATCAGTTGCTCCTTGGCGTCGTACCGCTCCTTTAGCTTGTCGAAGATGGCGTCGCCTAGCTCCTGCCGATTGAGTTGGTCGGCGTCGACGCCTTCCTTCTCGATGTCTACGCCGAAGCGGGTGAAGATCTGGTTCTTCAGGCCCTTGATGTCCCAGTCGGTGGGACGCGTGTCCTTGTCGGCGTGCTTATCGAGCAGGCCTCCGAGGATGTCGCGCACGTAATCCTCAAGGATCAGTTCTTTCTGATCCAGTCCTTCCAGCAACTGGCGGCGCAAGGCGTAGACAGCCTTACGCTGCTTGTTCATCACGTCGTCGTATTCCAGCAGATGTTTGCGGGCCTCGAAGTTCTGCCCTTCCACGGCTTTCTGCGCCGCTTCAATACGCCGCGTGATCATCTTCGACTCGATGGGAACGCCCTCTTCCATGCCCAGTCGCTGCAGCAGGTTCGACACCCACTCCTTGGCGAAGATGCGCATCAGGTCATCTTCCAGCGACAGATAGAAGCGCGAAGCGCCGGGATCGCCCTGGCGTCCGGCGCGTCCACGCAACTGGTTATCGATGCGGCGCGCCTCGTGACGCTCAGTGCCAAAGATGAACAGGCCGCCAAGCCGGATTACTTCATCGTGTTCGGCGTCGGTGGCCTTCTTGAATTCGTGGAAGATCTCGTTCCACTGCGCGGTGTTGACCTTGTACTCAACGCCGCCGTAGTAGAAGTAGGAGATCGTGGGATCGTCAGGCTTGGCCAGCACTTCGCCGGCAACCGGCTTCAGGGCCTGGGCCAGACCCTTCTTGATGGTCTCCTGCTTGGCCATGAACTCAGGATTGCCGCCCAGCAGAATGTCGGTGCCGCGGCCGGCCATGTTGGTCGCGATGGTGATCGCGCCTTTGCGGCCGGCCTGCGCCACGATCTCGGCTTCCTTCTCGTGATACTTGGCGTTCAGGACGACGTGCCGCTTCACGCCCTTCTTCTTCAGCAGTTCGGAGAGGCGCTCCGACTTTTCGACCGAGGTGGTGCCCACCAGAACGGGCTGGCCGCTCTCGGCGAGTCGCATGATCTCGTCCGCAGCCGCGAAGTACTTCTCCTTTTCGGTGCGGTACACGACATCGGGATTTTCTATGCGCAGCAGCGGCTTGTTCGTCGGGATGACGACGACTTCCAGCTTGTAAATCTTGTCGAACTCGGCCGCTTCCGTTTCCGCCGTACCGGTCATGCCGGCCAGCTTCTTGTACATGCGGAAGTAGTTCTGGAAGGTGACGGTCGCCAGCGTCTGGTTCTCGCGCTCGATCTTGACGTTCTCTTTCGCTTCGACAGCCTGGTGCAGTCCGTCGGACCAGCGGCGGCCCGGCATCAGGCGTCCGGTGAATTCATCGACGATGAAGACTTCGCCGTCTTTCACCACGTACTCAACATCGCGGCGGTACAGCGCGTGCGCTTTGATCGCTGTCTCGACGTGGTGCTTCAGGTCCCAGTTTTCCGGATCGGCGATGTTGCCGATGCCCAGCAGGCGCTCGACCTTCTCCCAGCCCGGATCGGTGACGGTGATGGTGCGATGTTTTTCGTCGACAACGAAGTCGCCGGTAAGCACCTTGTCCTCGCCCAGGCCGCGCTCGATCTCTTCGCCCTGTTCCAGCTGCGGGATGATGCGGTTGACCTTGTAATACTTGTCGGTGGACTCCTCGCTCTGGCCGCTGATGATGAGCGGCGTACGGGCTTCGTCGATCAGGATGGAGTCGACTTCGTCAACGATGGCGAAGTTATGGCCGCGCTGCACGCAATCCTTCAGGTCGAACTTCATGTTGTCGCGCAGGTAGTCGAAGCCGAATTCGTTGTTGGTGCCGTAGGTGACGTCGGAGCCGTAAGCTTCCTTGCGCTGCGCGTCGTCGAGATCGTGCACGATGACGCCGACGCTGAGGCCGAGGAAGGTATAGAGCTTGCCCATCCACTCGGAGTCGCGCTTGGCCAGGTAGTCGTTGACCGTGATCACGTGCACGCCACGCCCGGAGAGGGCGTTGAGGTAAACCGGCAGAGTGCCGACCAGCGTCTTACCTTCACCGGTCTTCATTTCGGCGATCTTGCCCTGGTGCAGCACGGCGCCGCCGATAAGCTGGACATCGAAGTGCCGCATCTGGAGGACGCGCCAGCCGGCTTCGCGGACCACGGCGAAGGCCTCGGGCAGGAACTCGTCGAGAACGGTCTTCAGCTCGCGGTCTTTCTCGTCGGGATCTTCGATGGCGTCGACGCGCTCGCGAATGCGCTGACGGAACTCCTCGGTCTTGGCGCGAAGCTGCTCGTCGGTAAGCTTCTTCATGGCCGGTTCGAGCGCATTGACCTGCCCGACCAGCGGCTGGATGCGCTTGATTTCCCGTTCGTTACTGGTGCCGAAGACGGCGGAGACGACTTTGTTGAACAATGCGATATCCCTTAGTTAGCGGCTCGTTGGACGTGGCTTGGCGAGCGGATTCCGCCCGCTTCCAGGTACACTCCACCCCATTAAAAGGCTACCACATTGGATGTCCGGCGAGAACGGAGAGTCGCAGAAGGATTTCGCGACAGAAACTTGAGCTCAGAGCACGGCGACCAGTAAAGATACGATTAGCCGTTGGCAGCAAAATCCGTCTATCTTTCGAGCTAGGCGTTGAACTAAACTAAGTTAGTCTAGTTCATATGAAAAAGGTAAATATTCACGAAGCCAAGACGCAGCTCTCGAAACTGGTTGAGAAGGCAAGTAAGGGCGAACCGTTCATCATCGCCAAGGCGGGCAAACCAGTGGCCAAGGTGACGGCTCTGAACGCTCCGACGGGTCGCCAGATTCGCCGCCTGGGCTTCATGTCGGGACAAATCGTCGTACCCGATGATTTCGATGAGATGAATGCGACGCGAGATCGAGCAGTTGTTCAGCGGTCGCCCATGAAATTGCTGTTGGATACCCATGTCTTGCTTTGGGCTGCCGGCGAGCCGGCGCGATTGCCGGCTGCGGCCAGACGACTGTTGAACGATCAAGCGAATGAACTGCTGTTCAGCCCAGCGAGCCTGTGGGAGGTCGCGATTAAGAGTGCCCTCGGGCGAAAAGATTTTCACGCTGACGCGCGGCTATTACGTCGGGGCTTGCTGGACAATGGATACGACGAACTGCCGATCCTGAGCGCCCATGTGGTGGAAATCGAGAGCCTGCCTCCGATCCACAAAGATCCATTCGATCGACTGCTCGTGGCGCAGGCTACAGTCGAGGGGATTACGCTGCTCACCGTCGGATTCCATCGTGGCGCAGGTATCCAGGTCCCATTCGAAAGCTGTAACCAATAGGGGCGCGGATTTCTCCGCGCCCCGTAAACAAAACATGCTGAATCGATACGCTGTTGTTGTTCGATTATCACTCGCACAAGCTGACAACTGACAACCGACACTGCATTTAGTTCAGCACGTGAATATTCTTCTTGGCGCACATGTCCTTCAACACCTGCGGCCACACGGTGACGCTCACTTCGCCGAGATGAGCCTTGCGCAGCAGCAGCATTAGGGTGCGCGACTGGCCGATGCCACCGCCGACGCTGAGCGGAATCTCGTGATTCACGATCGCCTTGTGGTAAGGGAAGTTGAGGAAATCCATCTGGTTGGTGAGTTCCAGCTGCTTCTTCAGCGACTGCGTATTCACGCGAACTGCCCATCGATGACAATTCGTGACGCCGTTTGGTGATCGGGTTCCACACCAGGATGTCGCCGTTCAGACCATGGCACACGTGGCCGGCATCGGAGCGAGTCTCGGTGACCCAGTCGTCGTAGTCGGCGGCACGCATCTCGTGCGGATAGCCGTCCTTCAGCGTCCAGCCGATGCCGATGATGAAGACCGCGGGATACTTCTGCAGGATGGCGGTCTCGCGCTGTTTGCGCGGCAGGTCGGGATACATGTCGAGAATCTCTTCGGCATGCAGGAAGGTCAGGTTCTCCGGCAGGTTGGGATAGCGCGCATCGTTCAGTTGCGGGAATAGCTCTTGCGCATAGCGCTCGGCGCCGACCATGACCTTCCAGATCTTGCTGACGACGCCTTTCAGGAAGCTGAGATTGCGCTGCTCGGCGGTGATGACCCGCTCCCAATCCCACTGGTCGACGTAGGCGCTGTGATCGTGATCGAGGAAATAGTCTTTGCGGACGGCGCGCATGTCGGTGCACAGGCCCTCGCCCGGCTGCATGCTGAACTGCTTCAGCGCCATTCTCTTCCACTTGGTCGCGGCCTGCACCACCTGGGCATTGATGGGGTGCTTGTCGCGATCGTTCGAGATGTGGAACTGGATGGGAGTGCGCGAGCCGTCGCGGTCGAGATAGTCATTGACGCCCGATTGCTCGTCCACGATCAGGGGTACGGTGACCATCATCAGGTTCAATTCTTTGCAGAGGTTGTCTTCGATGTACTTTTTCACCTCGAAGATCGCCCTCTGGGTGTCTTTGGGTGACAGCAGCGAGCTGTAATCCGCCGGAAGCACCTGTTCCAGCTCTGTGTAATCGCCGATTCCGGGGCCAGCGAGATCTGCTTTCTTGTCAGCCATGCTGTTCTCCTTGATTGCAGTTGACGCGGCCGGGCTTAACAGCGCACGAGCGCACGTCGTCAGGTATAGGAGAGCACCCGGCGCCAGGAAAGGGCAGTAACCTGCGTCACCTTGAGGTGTGCTGTGCGGACTGCTGTTTGGGTTGGAAGCGATCAGGAGAGCGAGGTAGGTTGCTCTTAAATCAGCGCCATCGATATCCGTCGGCGGCACGGCGGCAGCTTTGAAGCCCGAAGGGCGATATTTGATTTAGCCGTGGGCGTAAGCCCGCGGTCAAGAAGCTCTCTGGGGTCGAGCCGCGGAGCGGCGACATTCAGTCCGCCAGGACTGTGTTCACGGTCGTACCGCACACCGGCCTTGGGCTGGCCGACACAGAATTCGCGCAAACAAAAACCGCGGGCATGTAACCCGCGGTTCCCGAACAAAAACGCTCTGGCAGTCTTACATCATGTCCGGCGGAACGATGTCGGCGCGGCGCTGCTGCTGATAGCAGCTGTCGTCGCTCGACTGGCACACCGGATACAGCTTGCCCCATCCGGTAGCGAAGCCGATCTGTGCCTCACTGACACCGTTCTTCACGAGCTCTTCCTTCACGAACTGCGCTCGCCGATACGACAGCACCAGGTTGTAGAAGATGTCGCCACGAATATCGGCGTAGCCCTGGATCCACAGATGCGCATCGGGATGCTGCTTCAGGTAACTGGCGTCCGCCTGCAGTACATCCGCGGATCAATGACACGGCTGTAGATGTTGAAGGGGAAATACACTTCCTTCACGTTCTGGGTGAACTCCTGGGCCTGCGGGGAAGCTGCGCTGTTGTCCTGCTGCAGCATGTCGCTGGCTGGAAGGAGAACGCTCATGGTGATTAGAAAAGCAGCGAGGAAAACCCAATAGCGTGGATTGGGCACAACGTTGCGCATAACTCCTCCGTCGATAAGATTCAGTAACTAAGACTCAGCCGCACGCGGTCGCGCTGAACGAAGCGTACCGAGAGCGCCGGGATTCGGCAAGTAAATTTCTCGGAGAGAATAGCCGACGCAGGTTACAGGAAGATGAATCCTTAGCGTCTAATTGCCTGACGCACTCTCAATGCCTCCTGATCGGCCGGTTAGGCTAGTCGCGCGCGGCCGCCCGTTGGCAAACCATTGACCTAGCTGGTAATTCGCGGAACTTTCACTGTCTATTCACGATTCTTTAACTTCGTCAACTTACGATTTCGCTGACATTCATCACGCAATTTCACGACTCACACTGCGCGGCGGTGCCGCTTTGTTGTAGATTTTGTTCCGCCCGACTGTTGCCTTTCAGGAGAAGAAATGAAACGACGACTGGCTATAGCGCTCTCGGTACTAGTGACGACGAGCGTTTTTGCGCAAACCGACTCCCAAACAGAGAAACCGAAGACGAGCCATCGCGGGAGCTCGGCTCCGGTTTCGAAACAGCTGGAGGACATGAAGGACGCCATCTCGGCGCAGCAGCAGCAAATTCAGCAACTGCAGCAGCAGATTTCCACCCGCGATCAGGCGATCCAGCAGCTGCAGCAGCAGATCACCAATATGCCGAAGCCCGAAGCCGCCGCGCTCCGGCAGCACCCGGTTGCTGCGACGAGGTTGGAACCTTGCAGCATCAGGTCACCGACCTCGAGCACGGTTTCGGCGAATACCGTGAACGAGCTGCAGGAAACCCAGAAGCGGCTGGCCGCTCTGGAGAGTCCCGCTGGCGATTCACTACAAGGGAATCACCATTACGCCGGGCGGCTTCCTGGCGGCAGAAACGGTGTGGCGGCAGCGCGGTGAGGGTGCCGACATCAATACCAACTCTGAACGGTATTCCGTACTCCGGCTCCTCCCAGGCCCACATGTCGGAGTTCTACGGATCAGGCCGTCAGTCTCGAGTCTCCATGCTCGCACAGGGCAAGCTGGACAACATGACCATGACCGGCTACTTCGAAGCTGACTTCCTGTCGGCCGGCGTGACTTCGAACAACAACCAGAGCAACTCCTACACCCTGCGTCAACGGCAGGTTTGGGCGCAGGCTGCGCTGAAGAATGGCTGGACCTTCACCGGCGGTCAGATGTGGAGCTTGGTGACCGAAACCAAGCGCGGTCTGAGACAACCGCACCGAAGCGTTGCCGATGACCATCGATCCGCAGTACACCGTGGGCTTCAGCTGGGCACGTCAGTACGGCTTCCGCGTGACTAAGGACTTCAACAACAAGGTGTGGGTCGGCTTCTCGGTCGAAAACTCCCAGGAAACCATCACCACGCACGGCAACGCCGAACAATTACGTGGTTGGCCAGGTCCGGGAACGGCGGCGGCTTGTATAACGGCGGCGTCAGCGGTTGTTCTACTAGCGTCAATGCTGCCGGAGCTCCGGTTACGACCTGCTCTCAACGCTGGCTAACTACTCGTACAACCCGTCTCCGGACTTCGTCGGCAAGGTGGCCTTCCAGCCGGGCTTCGGTCACTATGAAATCTTCGGCGTGCTCAGCCAGTTCCGCGACCGTATCTTCCCGAACGCGGGAGCTCTAGTTCCCACCGCTGCCGGTGCCTATAACAACTGCAACCTGGACGGGCGGCGGCGGCGCGAACGCTCGCTGGTCGATTTGGTCCAGAAGCACATTGACCTCGGCCTGCACGCCCTCGGCGGCAACGGTGTCGGCCGCTACGGCACCACTGGTCTGCCGGATGCCACGGTCCGCCCGAACGGCACGATGGCTCCCATCACCAGCTACCAGGGCTTGTTGACCTTGGAATATCACTCTCCCAAGTGGGACTGGTACGGCAATGGCGGCATCGAGTACGACGGCCGCACCTCCTTCGTGAATGCCAAGGGCGCTCCCGTCGGTTACGGCGCGCTGGCCTTCAACAACACCGGTTGCGGTATTGAAACGCTGCCCGGAACCGGCCTTCAGCACCGGCTTTAGTCCGGGCGGTCTCGTCAATTGCACCGGCGATACCAAGGACATCATCGAAGGTATCGTTCGGCTTCTGGTACAAGCCCTACAACGGACCCAAGGGCAGACTGCAGTTTGGCCTGCAGTATTCGTACCTGACCAAGACATGCATGGTCGGGAATCGGAACCAAGCTGCCTGTACTCGCCAGGCAGCCAATCCGTCCGCCATCGACAACATGGTCTTCACGTCCTTCCGTTATTACCTGCCGTAAGCTGAAATCGGGTGACCGGCGCTCGCCGGTCACCCGAGATTTCGCTGTTAGCTATTAGCCATTAGCTTGAGGCGAAAGCTGTTCAGCGTTTCCGCATCTACCTCGCTGACGAAACTCCAAAATCAAATCTCGAATAAGGCTCATGGCGCGTAATAGCTAAAAGCCAAAGGCCAAAGGCCAACAGCCAAGAGCGAAAAGCGGCTTTCCTCACACTCTCACAATCATCACTTCTGTCGACTTCACCAGCGCCGCGGCCTTGTCGCCGCGTTTGAGCCGCATCTCGCGGGCGGCGTCGGCGGTGATGATCGAAGTGATGTGCTGGCCTCCGATTGAGAGCTTCACCTGCGCCATCAAGCCTTCAATGCGCACTTCCACGATGCGACCCACCAGTTGATTGCGTCCGCTGATGCTGCGGAAGGTCGCGCGGCGTCTCCGCCGGCTGCTTGCCCAGGGATTTGTAAAGAGGAAGCGATCGATTTCGCTCTGCGGAATGCGGTGGTGCCCACCCGCCGTCTGCACGGTGCGGAGCTTGCCCTTGTAGATCCACTGCTTCAGGCTGGCATAGCTGATGCCGAGGACGACCGCGGCGTCGCGGGGGCGGAGCAGTTCTTCGGACTTGGGGCTCATGCTTGGCATTGTAGAGCAGCCGAGCGGAGCGCAGATCCTTCCCGGCTGGAACCAACCTGGGAATCAGAACGGCGCGCTTCATCGTTTGCCTGAAGTCTCTCCGGCGCCCTGCCGATGTTCAGCGGAGAGGCTACTGTTGCGCGCCAGACGGGGGGCGCCGAATGAAGAACGTACGCTACAAGACTGACCGACTTCGTGCCGGAGCTGCCGCCATCGTTCGACCGTCGACGGCGCGAGCGGGTCGACCTCGCCATTCCGTTGCGCGTTCTCAGCTGCGGCTTTCTTACGGAAAAATCCGATACCGGCACCTGCACCGATCTTAGCGAGGGAGGCGTTTCGTTCGATTCCGATGGAGAACTCAACGTGGGCGACATCGTGATTCTGGAGTTTCGCCAGAAGGGAGAAACCGCATACCGCTGCCATGCCCGGCTCGCCTATCGCTGGGCCGCCGCTATGGCGCATACTTCCTCACGGGCGAGTAGATGGCGGCTCACGCCTGAACTTGACCGGCGAATAATTCCGACGAGCCTCCAGTACCAGCTTGGCGGCCGCCAGGTCTTCCACCGCAATTCCCAGTGACTTGAAGACCGTGATCTCAGCGCTGGGGTACGGCCTTGGCGCCCGCCAGTATTTCGCCGAGCTCCGCATAAATTTCGGCTTTGGCCAGCAGAATGTCGCCGGATTCCTTCTGGCCGCTGCTTCGCGTGAGTCCACGATCACCGCGCCGCGCATCGCGTCGCCGTCCAATTCTCGACGCGTCTGCGCCCACTGCGCCCACAGCATTCACCAGCGCTCCAGATTTCAGCCATGCGCCGCGCAGCATCGGCTCAGGCGAATTGGTGACGGTGACGACGACATCGGCGCCTCGCACCGCCTCTTCGGCGGAGCAGGCCTGTGCGCCGATCTCCTCGGCGAGCGCGTTCGCGTTCTGCGGATTGCGGCTCCAGACTCGGACATCCGTCAAACTTGCGCACCAGAGACAGCGCGCGAAAATGCGCTCGCGCCTGCACTCCGCTGCCCAGAATCGCCAGGCTTGAGACGCCGGCCGGCGCCAGCAGTTTGGTGGCAACCGCCGACACGGCCGCGGTACGCAGTTCGGTGATGAGCCGTCCGTCCATAACCGCCAGCGGCACGCCGGTGGTCGCGTCGAACAGGACGATCATCGCCTGATGCGTCGCCAGTCCTCGCTTGCCGTTGTCCGGGATAGACATTGACCAGCTTCGTACCCATCAGGTCGCCGTACACGGCCGGCATCAGGCCCATAAGTCCATCGTGCTGCGGGATCGGCACGATGCTGCGTACCGGTTGCAGCACGCGCCCGGACGAGAAATCGATGAGCGCCTGCTCCATCGCGGGGATCAAGTCCTCCAACCGCAGCAGCGGACGGATGGCGTTCTCGTCGAAGAAGGGAACGGTCGGCTTTGATCTGGTCGTTCATGGCTTTCACGCTCCACCTTGGCATTTCGCCGGCGCCCGTGGAAAACGCTCAGCGCCGACTTCTGGCACAATGAATCCTCATGCTGAAAGTGAAAAGGCTGTCGCCCGATGCCGTGTTGCCGACCGTCGCTCATCCCGGAGAGGACATTGGCTACGATCTTTACTCCGCGGAGGAGCTCACCATCGCCGCGCGCGGAGCGGCTGGCGTACACACCGGCATCGCGATCGAGTTCGTTCCCGTTGCCGGCGGCATCGTGAAGACCCGCTCTGGCCTGGCGAAGAAGCGCCTGATGTGCAATGCGGGCGTAATCGATGCCGGATATCGCGGCGAAATTATCGTGCTGATGGAGAATCTCGCCGACGAGCCCTACACTATACGCAAGGGCGACAAGATCGCGCAGTTGCTCGAACATCCCTTCCTGGCTGGCGAAGTGGCCGAAGGCGAGTTGAGCGACGCCGTGCGCGGGGTTAAGGGCTTTGGTTCCAGCGGGCAGTAGGGAACCCTGTCAGCTTGCATCGATAAGAGTAGATACCATCATGCCTCGCCATCATTTTCTTTCCGAACACTGCTGACACTCATTCTTTCCTGTGTGCGTTCACTCCGATTTGCCGCGGCCAGATTGCGGCGCCAGGCCGACCCTCCGGGTTCGCCACAGTTCGATGCCGGCGGCCGAGGCGCAGTTGGTCGACCTCATCAACCAGGCGCGTGTCGCAGCAAGGCTTGCCGCCGCTTACGCCTGACCAGCGTCTGACGGAAGCCGCCCGCAAACATACCGAACTGATGGTGCAGCATTCGGCCTTGTCCCATCAATTTCCAGGGGAGCCGGCTCTCCAGACTCCGCTTCAGCAATGAAGGCCTGGCCGTCTGACAGCCAGGGCGAGAACGTCGATCTGGACCAGACCGTCGCAGGCGCTCACGACGCGCTGATGCAGATCGCCGCCGCATCGCGCCAACATTCTCGATCCGGACTACAACGTAGTGGGCATCGGCGTGACTTCGCAGTGGCGAAAATCTTTATGTGACTGAGGATTTCGCGCGTCGCCTGCCGCAGTTATCCGAGACAGCAGGCGGAGGCGGCGGTGCAGACGGCGCATCGAACACTATGAGCGTGCGCACCGCTTCCGCCGCGCCCCTCCGCAAGCCGCTGACGGAGTTGCGGCACATGGCCTGCGACATGGCGCTGAATGACTCGCTGGACTCTGACACCCGCGTCGCGTTTGCCCGGCGTGCACGATGTTTTCGCCTGGACGGCGGGAGATCCGCGGAAGCTGCCAAAGGGAATCGATCGCCTGCTGGGTGCGGGGCTGCCGGGCGGCTATTCGCTGGGAGCTTGTTTCGCTCCCAGCGTCAGCCATCCTGGAGGAATTTATTGGTTAGTAATGGTGGCCTACTGATAGGAAACGGACGCTGCTCCCGGCACTCGACTTACTTTGAGGAGTTGCCGGAGCGCACACTGCCTGCTGTTGAAGTATGAATCCCGGTTCTGCCGGCCAGGTTCGGTTTTGAGAAACTCCTCGCCGGCCTGCATCATGTGGGTCCAGACTGCCTGCGCCCGGCCCTTTTCGTTGAGGAATGCTTCCGCTTCCGTCGCGTTCATCCTGGTGCCCAGCTCCGCCGCGAACTGCAGCATATGAGCGACGGTGATTTCAGCGGTAACTTTTTCGCGCCAGCACTTTTTCTTCAGGTCAATCATTTCTGCTTCCCGACAGAATGGATTTGCCTTACACAACTAGGAATAGCCGCCGATGGGGCCTTGGGGACGATGGCGAAGATCACGGGCTGCTGTGACGGGCGTCACATGGGCCGGGTAACAGGCGGCCGGCCGGCGGCAAAAAAGCACTTCGCCGCGTGTGCTAAATTCGGTGGAAGATGGCAGAAGGCAAGCAGGTCTACGTGGGTACGGCGGGCTGGTCCTACAAGGACTGGGACGGCGTGGTGTATCCGGCGCAGATCAAGAAAAGCCAGCATCCGGTGGAATACCTGGCGCGGTACATCGACGTGCTCGAGGTCAACACGTCGTTCTACGGCCACATCAAGCCGGAGTGGGGCAAGCTGTGGTGCCGCATGGCGCGCAACGCCAATCCGCAATTTCAGTTCACCGCCAAGCTCAACAAGGCCTTCACGCATTCGCCAGTCGCGGTGGTGGAGAGCACTTCAGCGGAGACGATCCGCGCCACCGCTGGAGGATGAGCAACTGGCCAAAGCCGGGCTTGAGTCCATCGCTGTCGAAGGCATGCTGGGTGCGCTGCTGGCGCAGTTTCCCATCTCGTTCAAGAACACCTACGCGAACCGCGAGTACCTGGACACGGTGATCGAGCGGTTCAAGGCTTTTCCCCTGGTCAGTCGAAGTGCGTCACAACAGCTGGACCAACGAGGGCACGCTGCGCTACTTCGCCAAGAAGGGAATTACCTTCTGCAACATCGATCAGCCGGTGCTCGGCAATGCGGTCACGCCGAGCGACCACGTGACGGCGCGCGTCGGCTATGTGCGCCTGCACGGCCGCAACTACGAGCAGTGGTTCGACAGCGATTCGCGTAACGACCGCTACAACTATCTCTACACCGATCCTGAGCTGCGAAGCTGGAAGACGCGCATCGATACAATCGCGGAGAAGGCGGAGAAGACGTTCGTCATCGCCAACAATCACTTCGAGGGAAAAGCCCTGGTGAACGCCTTGCAGCTGAAGCATATGGTTACGGGGCGTTCGGTTCACATGCCCGAGATGCTGCTGGAACGGTATTGGGAGCTGGGAGAGATCGTCGCACGCAAGGGCGGCGGCGGCGATGCTTCGTAGCGGCTGCAAGCCTTAATCCAAATTTCACCGCGACACTTGGGCCTGCTCTGGGTTAGCTGAATTCTGACAATTTGCTTCATCCCGCATAAACGGAACAAACCGACATGAGCGATACCTTGATGAACTGAAAGAAGCCGCTGAGCGAGCGAAAGAGAGCAAGGAACTGGCGCCTGTCAGCCTGACCATGGCGATCCTGGCCGTCATGGTGGCCACGTGTACCTTGCTCGGCCATCGAGCCCATACCGAGGAAATCCTGCTGCAGACCAGGGCTACGGATCAGTGGGCCTATTACCAGGCCAAGAACATGCGCCGCAATAATCATTGAGGCGCTTGACGAGTTATTGACGGCGCTGCAGAACACGAACCCGCAACGTGCAGAAGAAGTACGAAAGCACTTCCACGAGGAGATCGACAAGTATCGCGATCAGCAGAAAGACATCCAGGGCGAGGCTCGAGGCCTCGAGGCTGAAGTTCAGGTCGTCACCCGCCGCGCCGAATCGCTTCGACCTGGGCGAGGTATTTCTGGAGATAGCGCTGGTAGTGACGTCGATTACGCTGCTGACCGACCGCCGCGCCTACTGGTACTTCGGCATGGTGCTGGCGGTCGTCGGTGTCGTGTGTGCGCGGCCAGCGCCTATCTCGTGCACTGAGATGTGCTTCTTCGCAGCCTAAAAAGCCCCGCCCGGAAAGCGGGGCTTCTCTCTGGCCGGCATCTGCTACAGCGATTTCAGGAAAGCGACGAGTTGTTGTTTCTGCTCGTCGGTCAGATTCATGCTGAAGCGGTTGTTGTAGAAGTTGACGAGGTGCTCCAGGTCAGGCGCCGAGCCATTGTGGAAGTACGGCGCGCGCGCCGGCAGTCCGCGCAGCACCGGACCCTTCCCGCGATTGACGTCAATACATTTGCCGCTGATGAGACCCTTGCCGGGATCGGAGGTGTAGAAGGTCAAATGCCGGTTCGGATTCTGCGGATCGACACAGCCGGTGATGAGGTAGATCGGCACGTCGGGTGAATCGAGTTGCCGCAGTCCAGCTGCAATGCTCGGATTGGATTCAAAGCCGGCGGAGTGGCTGGTTCCGATGTCCAGAGCAAGCGGAAACGAATGGTTACCGACATTCGGAGTGTCGTGACAGGTGGTGCAGGTGCCATCGATCTCGGGAGGGTTATTCAGCGTCGGATTGTCATTCAGTCCGCGGACCGCGGTGATGTGAACGGTGGCCGTATTAAAGATCATCTCTCCGGCTGCGATCATGGCGCGGGCATCACCGTAGCTGCTGGTGCGACCGTTCGACTGCTGCCATCCGTCATAGAGCTTCATGGCCGACGGATCGAAGGTCTGGCCATCAGGATCGCCTCCCAGAGAGTCGTTAATCCCCGGATAGTACGGCTGCGACGATAAGTATTGCGGTCCGCCATTGCCGCCTTCCATGAACAGGGGCCCGGCATGATCATCGGCATACTGGCCGGTATACAAACTCGTCTCCAATTGGACGATCGCCGCCACCTGCTGAAGACTCGGAGGATGAGAGGCCTGCGCATGAGTAAGCACGGCGTCGACGGCCTGATGCGAGAGGTCGGCCTTCAGGTTCGGGGCAAACGTCTGCCCGTCGTTCAGCGGGGCGATGGTCTCGCGGCCGTCGAACATCACCGCACTAAGAAATCCCAGATTGGTGGAAGGTTGCGGCCGGCGATAGACGGATATTACCTGCTTGCCAGTTTGCGGATCGGTAGTGATCGCACATCCATAAGGATCATGCACCACCGTCAGGCTGAACTCAGCGTTGGCGGGCATGGTGAGGCCGATGCGGATAAGGCCATGTTGCAGCAGCAGGGTGTGGCTGGAGCGATCGCCTTGCGGATCGGTCGGGCAGTTTGCCCCATCCACAGGCGCAAACAACGGATCCTGCCCGTTCGTTTGCTGAAAGAGTTTTTGCACTTTTTGCACGTTCAGACTAAGGGCCTGATCCATCTGATGACACGTCGCGCAGGTGCGCCCATTGGTTCCCAGAGGTTGGAAGAAGGGATTGCTCTGGTCGATGTTGCCGCTTTCACTGTAAGTCGCGACATATCCTGAAGCATCGCGAAACGGCTTCATGTTCGGGATGTAAAGGCTCCCGGCCACCAGGGCGACAGAAAAAAACAACGGCAGTAGGACATAGATCCCAAATCTTCGGGCGCTCATGATGTTGCTCCCATTTTTTAACTAGATCTTCTGGCGGACTGCGGATGGCCTCTATCGAACAGACTCAGTTAAGCCTGGTCGCCCCTGAAAAGTTCAGTGATGATACTGTTGCAAGCAGTGTGCCACATAGTAGGACTAAGCAGGAAGGCCTCGAATGCTGGAAATATGACGACCGCCTGCGTGAGCTGGTAAGGCGATCAGCTTAGAAGATAGAAGGACCGGTCTATCCGAACAGCTAGGCCACTATCTGTCGAGCTAGCAAAAGGCGAACTGAAGCTAGATTTCCCAACCCTGTTCGCCAACTAATGGCACAAAACGGCAGAGGTCTTCTTTAGTGATGGTGGCCTTGTTTCCCGCCTTGCGCACCAGTTGCAATTGTTGTTCGGTCCGAGTGCCAACCGGAAGAATCATCTTGCCGCCATCCGCCAGTTGCTCGATGAGAGGCTCGGGGATCCGTAGGAGCAGCAGCAGCCACCAGGATCTTGTTGAAGGGCGCGTGTTCCGGAAGTCCGCGGCTTCCATCTCCCTGCACGACATGAACATTGTTGTAGCCGTGCCTCTGCAGGGTCTCGCGTGCTTTGTCGACCAGCTCCGGTTGACGTTCCATCGTCCAAACTTCCGCCGCAAGCTCTCCAAGAATTGCGGCTTCGTAGCCGGTGCCTGTACCTACTTCCAGAACGCGATCTTCAGGACGGAGCTCCAGCTTCTCCAGCATGGCTGCCACAATATAGGGCTGCGAAATGGTCTGGCCCGCGCCGATAGGCAGAGGAGAAGTCTCCGTAGGCATTGGCAGCATCTTCGGGGGCAACGAAGATCTCGCGTGGAACCTTTGCTCATGGCGGAAAGCACACGTTCATCGCGAATGCCGCGTGCGCGAAGCTGCTCCTCGACCATTCGGTTGCGTGCATCTGCGCAGAGTTCCGCCGGATTTGTCGTGATGGAACAGGGAAGTGAACATGGATTTCTGAATGAGATGCCGCTCAGCGATCAGACACGAGGCATGGTGCGCGCTTTCAATCGGCGACGTGTTTGTTTTCGATTTCGGCCACGGGCTCGCTGGTCGCAGGAGTGCTGCCATTATCAAGGGGGACCGCGGTGCGTACCGGCGGTTTCGCGGGACGGGCCGAGCGCTCAAACGGTCCGATGTGCCAGATGTCGCGGGCATACTGCGTAATGCTGCGGTCGCTGGAGAATTTGCCGATGCGCGCGACATTCAGAATGGCCTTGCGCCACCAGATCTCTTCGTTGAGATATTCGCCGTCAATCAACTGCTGGGTCTCGACGTAGCTGGGGAAGTCGGCGATGTGGAAGTAACGATCGCCGCGATGCACCAGTTCGTCGAAGATCCAGCGGAACAGCCCGTGCTCATTGGGACAGAAGCGGTCGGACGCGAAGGCGTCCATCACTTCCTTGATGGAGGGATCGGCTTCGTAGCGCTGCTGCGGATTGTAGGTCCCCTTCTGCTGCATCTCGCGGATCTCTTCGGCGCGCAGACCGAAGATGAAGATGTTCTCCTCGCCGACTTCTTCGGCGATCTCGATGTTGGCGCCGTCATAGGTCCCGATGGTGAGCGCGCCATTCATCGACAGCTTCATGTTGCCGGTGCCCGACGCTTCCATGCCGGCCATCGAAATCTGTTCGCTCAAATCGGCGGCGGGAATAATCAGTTGCGCCAGCGAGACGCGATAGTCGGGCAGGAACGCGACCTTCATGGCGTCGCGCGTCTTGGGATCGTTGTTCACCACGTCGGCGACACTGTGAATGAGCTTGATGATCTGTTTAGCAGCCCAGTATCCCGGAGCAGCTTTGCCCGCGAAGATGTAGGTGCGGGCAACCGGGGGTAGCTCGTCACGTTCGACGATACCTAGATAGTCGTGAATCACGCCCATCACGTTCAGCAACTGGCGCTTGTATTCGTGAATGCGCTTGATCTGGGCGTCGAACATGGAATCGGGATCGACCGAGACACCGCTTAAATCCTGGATCACGCCCGCCAGCTTCAGCTTGTTCTGGCGCTTCACTTCCTTGAAGGCCTGCACGAACTCCGGATCTTCGACGAACGGCTCCAGGTCGCGCAAGCGGCGCAGATCGGTGATCCACTTGTTCTCGTCGAGGGTGCGGCTGATCAGGTCGGTGAGTCCTTCATTGGCTTTCATCAGCCAGCGTCGGGGCGCGACACCGTTGGTCTTGTTGTTGAACTTCTCCGGCCACACCTGGGCGAATTCAGGCACCAGCGAAGTGACCAGCAGGTCTGCTGTGCAGCTCGGAGACACCGTTCACCGAGTGGCTGCCCACGATGCACAGGTGCGCCATGCGAACCTGCTTTTCGTAGCCTTCCTCGATGATCGACATGCGGCGCAGCTTCTCGTCGTCGAGGAAGGAATACGCTTTCATCTCCCGCAGGAACTCATGATTGATGTTGAAGATGATCAGCATGTGCCGCGGGAAGAACTTTCTCCAGCAGCGGCACCGACCACTTCTCCAGCGCCTCAGGCAGCAGCGTGTGATTGGTGTAGGCCAGGGTCTGGCGGGTGATGTCCCATGCCTGCTCCCACGGCATCTGCTCTTCGTCCAGCAGTACCCGCATCAGCTCGGCGACGGCCAGGCTGGGATGCGTGTCGTTCATCTGGATGGCCACCTTCGATGGCAGCATCTCCATCTTCTTGTGCTGCTGGCGGAAGCGGCGCAGGATGTCGCCCATGGCGCAGGCGACCAGGAAATATTCCTGGATGAGACGCAGCTCCTTGCCGCTCATGACGGAGTCGGAAGGGTAGAGCACGCGCGAAATATTTTCCGACTGGATCTTCTGCTCGACCGCGCGAATGTAATCGCCGCGGTTGAAGATCTCGATGTCGAAGTCTTCCGAGGCGCGCGCCGTAAACAGGCGCAGCCAGTTCACCGTCTGTCCGAGATAGCCGACGATCGGCATATCCGTCGGAATACCCACAACGATCTTCTGGCCCGACCAGGTCTGCTCCAGGCTGTGCTCAACTTCGCGCGGCCCCTCAACCTTTCCGTAGAGCGGAATGTTGACTGCTTCTTCCAGGTGCTCGATCTTGAAAGGGAGTGCCATTCACCTTCCAGCGATCGGGTTTCTCGCGCTGAAAGCCATTGAAGATCTCCTGCTTGAACAGGCCGAATTCGTAGTCGATGCCGTAGCCGAAGCCCGGCATGCCGAGCGTAGCCATCGACTCCAGGAAGCACGCAGCCAGACGTCCCAGGCCGCCATTGCCCAGGCCGGCGTCGTTCTCGCTGTCCAGCACTTCATCCAGGCTGATACCGAAGCTGGCCAGCACCTCGCGGCATAACTCCTCGACCCGCAGGTTCGACAAGTTGTCGCCCAGCGAGCGTCCCATCAGGAATTCCATCGACAGGTAATAGAGGCGCTTGGAGTTCTTGTGGCGGTAGCGGGACTCGGTCTCCAGCATGCGGTCGACAATGCGGTCGCGGATGGCGAGAGAAACCGGCTTCAGGTAGTCGGCCGGCGTCAGCTCCGACGTGGGACGGACCAGGGTATATCGAATGTGACGCAGGATCGCTTCACGGAGCACTTCGGCGGGCCGTACCTGCGAAAGAAATTCAGGGGATGACATAAATAAGGGGGCCTGTACGCTCCGGGCGAATCGGCTCTGGCGAAGTTATCTCCTTGGCTGCGTTCGAAAAGGCGATGGCCTTCGCCGAGCAGACGGTCGTCTTTCGCGTTACACCGGAATGGCGCTTTGCCGGGTCTTGCGCTTGCAGACGACAATGCTCTCCGGTCATTCTACTGCCAACAACTCCCGCTGAGAACACTTGTATTCAACAGATCCTCCACCTTAATTTCTTCGGCAACGTAAGTTGTACACTTAAGCCGAAATCGATTCGAGATGCGTTGTCGCCAGGCTTTACCCCATCGAATCGGGGACTGCCTTCGCCTTGCTCTCGCCCAATTCCCGCGCCACGCTGTCGAGCACCCCGTTGATGAATTGCACCGACTCCGGCGTGGAATAGCGGCGGGCAATCTCCAGCGATTCATTGATCACGACGGGACGGGGGGTTTGCGGGAAGCCGAGAAACTCGGCGACGCCGCAGCGCAGCAGGTTGCGATCCACGGCGGCCATGCGGTCCATGCGCCAGTGCTCGGCGTTGCGCTCGATCAGTTGGTCGATCTCTTCGCGCCGTTCATAGGCAATGCGAAACAGATCATCGGAGAAGCCGCGCACTTTTTCGTCAAGGTCTTTGCGTTCGCTCCAGAACGTTGTGCGAACATGGTCGAGATCCTGCTTGCCCATATCCAGCTGGAACAACATCTGCAAGGTAAGCTCGCGCGATTTGCGACGAGTGCCGGTCTTGCTCATCGCTCGCCGTCCGTCTTGGCCATTACACCCTCGGAATTGTCATCCCGAGCCGAGGCGTCCATCCCTTTAGAATTGTCATCCCGAGCCGAGGCGTCCATCCCTTTAGAATTGTCATCCCGAGCGGAGCGCAGCGCAGCCGAGGGATATGCTGGTTGTTTTCCCCGGCGGGTCCGTTTCGGCATCGTCTGCCGCAGCGATGCCATTTCCACCGCCGCCAGTGCTGCCTCGAATCCCTTATTACCCGCCTTCAGTCCGGCGCGATCGATGGCCTGTTCCAGGGTGTCGCAAGTCAGAACGCCGAAGGCATGTGGCACGCCGGTTTCCTGCGCCGACTGGCCGACGCCACGTGCAACTTCGTTGGCGATGACTTCATAGTGCAGGGTGCCTCCGCGCAGCAGGCAGCCGATGCAGACGATCGCGTTGAACTTTCCGCTCTCGGCCAACTGGCGCGCGGCGGAAGGAATCTCAAACGCTCCCGGCACATGGACGATGGTGATGTCTTCGGGCTTGGCGCCGCACTGGCGCAGCCCCTGCGTCGCGCCGTCGAGCAGACGCTCGGTGATGAACGAATTGAAGCGGCTGACCACCAGCCCGAAGCGTTTGCCGCGTGCATCCAGCCGGCCTTCCATGCCCCTGGTTTCGCCGGGCTTTTTGGCGTAAGTGAGGAAGGCGATGCGCAGTCCACCGGCTTCGATCTCGAACATGCGCGCGCCGTAAGGGGTGTCGTGAATCTCGCGATGAATTTTGATGGATCTCTGACCTGCAACCGTTCCATCGCTCGTCGTGGGTGCCCCGTCCCCGTCGCCTGTTTTTGGCGACAGGGTCGGCCCGTGAGAAAGCATCTTCGTCACAATCTCATACGCCATGTCCGCGTCGGCCAGCTCAACCGTCGCATCCACCGGCGGCGCATCCTGCGCGGCAATGAACTCTATCCCGCCGCTGGGAGCGAGCATTTCCAGGCCGTGGCCGCCATGCTCATGCCACTCATTGCCGGGCGCAAAGCCGAGCGCGCGAAACAACTCCAGCGCGGGCTGCAAATCGTCAAGCGAACGCCCCAGCACTCGCGGGAAGACTATCGATCGAATCATGTAGTTATTGTATAGCGCCGCTGCGCTCGACCATCTTCCTCGGTCTCGCTGCGCAAGACTCGATCCCCCATAAGTTGGCATCGGCGGCAGCGACTAATGGAAATCCCTAAGGCGAAATCGTGCCCGTGATTTCACAATTCCCGCATCGCCTGCGCCAGCCTGCTCCGCACGCACGACGCGAGCCATGTCGAGATCCCCTAAATAACTTTGCCAACTAAGTTGTATCCCTCATTGAGCCAGAGTAGATGCTTCCCTACAGTGCCGTGCAGGGGGCGCCACCCTGCTTTGTCGTGCGCCCCTAATTTTGTTCAGGAGCATATTTTGCGGAAACTCCTCCTTACTTTCGCCGTCGCACTGTTCGTTTCCACCTTCAGCTTTGCTGCCAGCGGCGCCACCAGTCCACAGGTGGTGAGAGACGTTCAGAACATGTCCGGATGGGTCAGTTGCGATACCTGTGCAGGACCGGGAGGCCACGGCCATCCCAACGAGCACTGGATGCACCAGCACGAGACGAATCCGTCGATGGACGGCAAGACAGCCGAGTTCTACCTGGGCAAGACCACGGACGGCGATTACGACTACTCCAACGTACTTTTCTACAAGCGCCTGACGCCTAACACCACGGCCAAGAACTTCAAACTCGACTTCTACGTTTACGTGCACGATCCCACCATCATTCAAGGCCTGGAGATGGACGTCTTCTATTCGCACGGCGGCAAGAAAAATTATTTCCTCACGGAATGCGATGGCCGGGGCAATCACAGGAACACGTGGCAGGTCTCCGACGCAGTGCACGATCAGTGGCAGCACACCGGCTTGCCCTGCGTGCTGCACGCTTATTCGTGGAACCATGTCGTGCTCCAGTTCCAGCGGAATAGCGATGGATCGACGAAGTTTGTCTCGCTCTCGATGAACGGCGATCTGCACTACGTCAATCGCACCTATGCCGCGGGAAATGTGAATTCCTCTGAGATGAATGTCGCGATCCAACTGGATGGCGATGAACGCCAGGACCCCATCCACGTCTGGGCCGACAAGGTCGTCCTTACCTCGTGGTAAGTTTCCCGGTGCCCCACTCATTCGCGGTCTCCGAATGGGTGGGAAGCCTCGACTCTACTTCTTCTTTTGCGGGATCGGATGCTCGTGGTCCAGGTCGAAGAACTTCCTCGGTGCATGGTCGGAGCGCCGGGTGACGGCAGCTTCGGCATGCATTGTCGTGCGTTGTGACCTGTCAGTCTGGGGCAGCGGATTCGTCGTCGCAAAGATCGCTTCGTTGAACGTGCCTCCAGAATTCGCTTGCGCCACGGCGAAGACTCCATAGGCGTGGCCGTTGGCGAACGCTGTGGCCGCGTAGTCGCCCACCATCGCACCCGACGAGGTGCTCGGCAGCCAGGCCAACTGCATGGGACCGGCGAGGGTTGTGGGCGCGCTCCAGCTGTTGCCGCCGTCGGAAGACGATACGGCTCCAACTTCCAGCTGACAATTGGCCACCGTGCACGCTGTCTGCGGATAGAAATAATAGGTCAGCGCGAGATGTGCCGAGCCGCCGCTGGTGGCTGAATCGGCGGCAAGCGCGGGAATGAAATGATCGACCGTGCTCGTCGTGGAGTCAATGGGAATACCTACAGGCGCGGTCCAATTGCTTCCGTCCGAAGAGCTGCTCATCACGATGTCGTTCGACGCGCAATTCGCGCGGAAGCGGCAATCCTGCCACGCGACGTATACGCGCCCGCTGCCATCGACCGCCGCTGAGGGCAGGGAAGAGGTCCGAAGGTTGCCGGCGACGACATGATCGGTGATGGCCGAGATCATTACCGTGCTGCTCCACGTGGCGCCGCCGTCGCTCGAAGTGAACGCCAGCATCTGCGTGCCGTCCGCATTTTCGATCGGCACCACGACCAGTCCGTTCGCGCCCACCAGCGGCTGACCACCGAGACCAGTTGCCGAGTCAGCGGTGTTGATCGCGGTGCTCCACGTGCGGCCTCCGTCGGCGGAAGTGCTCATCCAGATCAGACCGTTTGCCGGCGGGCTGGGGTCGTCCCACTCAAGGTAGCAATGACCGTAGAACTGACTAGCGGAGTTGTTGTCGCAGGCGATCCACTGCTTGTCGGCGTCATGCGTTGCGCTGACCGTGAGGGGCGCGCCCCATGTGTGCGCATCGGCCGAGCGGCTTACTACCACAATGTCAGAGCTAGTGGCGATGGCCAGCGAGGCGATCATCCACACGCCGTGCGACTGATCGAAAGCGACAGTCGGATCACTAGCGGCATTGTAGGGTCCGTTGCCTTGCGACTGGGTCAGCCCGGGCAGAAAGCCGTTGCTCCAGCTCGCGCCGCCATTGGTCGAAGTTGCAAAGCCGATGTCGGAGGAACCGCCGCCGAAGATGCGTCCGACCTGGAAGGCTGTGACCAGCGTCGAGCCGAAGCTGGCCATGCCAGGCTCGACTTGCGTGGCGTGCTGGCTCTCAGGGTTGGTGAAGGTATCGGAGCTAAGTTGCGTCAGTCCGCTGGGCGGAGGAGGCGGTGGCGGCATCGATTCAGAAGAGGACGTGCCGCCGCAGCTCAACGACAGCGCAAGCAGGCCGGCCGACAACACAATGATCGCCGCAGTCCACAGTCGCCCCATGTGCGCCACTCCAAGTGAGACTAGCAGGAGAGACGTGGCGGGGCGGGGATAGTAAGCCGGAATGAATGAGCACTCAGCCCTTTTGCGAGAAGCACGCAGCATTCAGCCTTCAGCCGAACGAGTGACACAAGGCAATATCGGCCGGTGCCCCACGTTCGGCCGTCCCTTGGCCTAACGTGGGTCCCGATGGTACGCGGCCCAGGTTAGCGTCCAAAACAGAGGGACGCGAACCTGGGGCACCAACTTAAGAACTGACAACTGACAACTCACAACCGACTACTTTCCTTTGAACTCCGCCACGCGTTTCTCCAGAAACGCCTTCGTGCCTTCGTTCTTGTCTTCGGTGGCGCAGCAGACGCCGAAAAGCGTTGCCTCGAGGAAGAGTCCGTCGGCCAGCGTCATGTCCAGTGCCGTGATTCACGGCTTCCATGCAGTACTGAATCGCCAGCGGCGCGTTGGCGATGATCTTCGCGGCAATCGCTTCGGCGCGCGGGATCAGCTCGGCCGCGGCGACCACTTCGTTCACCAGGCCGATGCGGTGCGCTTCCTGCGCGGAGATCATCTCGCCGGTCAGCACCAGCTGCATGGCGATGCCTTTGCCCACCAGTCGCGCCAGCCGCTGCGTGCCGCCGTAGCCGGGGATGAGTCCGAGCTTCACCTCGGGCTGGCCGAGCTTGGCGTTGTCGCTGGCCAGGCGCATGGTGCAGGCCATCGCGATCTCGCAGCCGCCGCCGAGCGCGAATCCGTTGATGCAGGCGATGACCGGCTTGCCCAGGTTCTCGATGGCGTCGATGATCGCCTGCCCCTGGTGCGTGTACGCCTTGGCCGAGACCGGCGTGTGCTGCGACAGCTCGCCGATGTCGGCGCCGGCGACGAAGGCCTTCTCGCCCGCGCCGGTGAGGATGACCACGCGAACGTCAGCGTCGTCCTTGGCCGAGGCGAAGGCCTGCTTGATCTCCTGCATGGTGGCCATGTTCAGCGCGTTGAGAACCTTGGGGCGGTCGATGGTGATGTAGGCGATGTGGTTTTTCGTTTCGAATTTAATGTTCTGGAAGTCGGTCATGAGTTGCCTTTCAAGAGAAAGCAATTAGCAATTAGCCAAAGCAAATTCGGATAGAGCCGGGATTCGTCGAGTCGGCGTCATCGTCCGGGTAGAGCGGACCTTCAGGTCCGCGTCACGCCTCAACTATGGTTTTGAAGGGGCGCACCTTCAGGTGCGCCGAAACACGCCTTCGAAACTGATCGAGCCGGCTTCAGCCGGCGGCACATCTGTCGCCCCTGAGGGCTCAACATCTACAACGTCGCCGTACCCGCACTCCGCCTGCGCTGCGTGCTGGCTAAGTGTTCCGTCCCACTGCGTGGGACTCGATCGATTCTCTCAACAGTCGATGCCGCATCCGAGAATCTCGACGCTGCCGGATTCGAATGCCTCGAGCGCTCCGTCCTTGCTAGCTTTCCCGTCCACTGCGTAATGCTGGTCGATTCTCTCAACCGTCGATGCTGAATCCAACGGCGAACCAGTGGCGTGCGCCGCCCTCCAGGCGCATAGCTCATTCAGTGCTAACAACGATCCGAAACGCCAAGTCGGCCGATGTGCAAGTCTTGCACAATTCGCCTTACAAGCGATCGTAACCGGCCAAACCATCCTGCGGGCCATCCAGACGGAGATCGTCGCTCAGACGGCCTCTAATCGCCAGAAGCGGCCTCTCTGGATGCCATGATCGCCCTATTCGGGGAGTCATCACAGGCGGACGCAATTTATGCCACTAAAATGCTATCAACTTCGCAAAATTTTCCCGTTTCGGAACCCTAAACGAAGCTTCCCGGAACCGGCTTCGCCGGGTCGGAATAATCGTAAAATCCCTTGCCCGACTTGCGGCCGTACCAGCCGGCCAGCACCAGGCGCTTCAGCAGCGGAGGCGCGGCGAAGCGGCGCTCCTTGAACTCGTCGTACATCACGTGCGTGATGTAGTAGGTCGTGTCGAGGCCGACGAAGTCGAGCAGCGTGAACGGTCCCATCGGGTAGCCGCAGCCCAGCTTCATGGCTTCGTCGATGTCGGTGATCGAGCCGACGCCCTCTTCATACGCGCGGATCGCGTCGAGCAGGTACGGCACCAGCAGGCGGTTGACGATGAAGCCGGTCTTGTCGCTGGTGCGCACCGGAACCTTGCCGACCTTCTTGCCGAACTCGACCGCCGACTCGAAGACATCGGGCGCGGTGGCGATGGTCTTCACCACTTCCACCAGCTTCATCATCGGGACACGGGTTGAAGAAGTGCAGGCCGATGAAGCGCTCGGGGCGCTTGGTCGCCGTCATCAGCTCGGTGACGGAGATGGACGAGGTGTTGGTGGCGAAGATCGCGTCCTTCTTCACGATGGCGTCGAGCTCGGCGTAGGTCTTGCGCTTCTTCTCGACGTTTTCGATGATGGCCTCGATGACGATGTCGCAGTCGGCGAGGTCCTTCATGCTGGTGGTGCCCTTCAGGCGCGACTGCGTTTCGGTCTTCTGCTCAGCGGTGATGCCGCCCTTGGCGGGGCCGCGCTCGACCATGCGGGAGAGCGATTTCTCGATGCCGGCAAAACCTTTGTCGAGAAACTTCTGCTCCTGTTCGAGCACGACGACGTCGCAACCCGCGGCAGCCGCAACCTGCGCGATGCCCGAGCCCATCAAGCCACAACCTAGTACGCCAACCTTTTTGATTTCCATGTGTGCGTTTTTCCCTTATTTTGAATGTTCGTGATGCGTCAGGCACGGCTCGATTGGCCTGATACTTATTTAATTGTCATCCCGAGCGAAGCGCAGCGAGTCGAGGGACCTGCTGTCCGTTGCCTCGGAAACTGTCGCCGCTAAAGCGGCTGTTCAACTGCGTTGCACCGAACTCCGCGCCAGAACCCTGCCGCCGCTAGCGGCTCGCTCGAAACCTTGCTCACCCAGCGCTGAAAGCGCTGGGCTAACGCTATGTCGCGCCTTCGGCGCTGGATCTGCTAGTCGGCCTCACCTGACAGCCAATCGACTGACAGCTGCACAACTAACAGCGCGAAAGCCGAAATGCCGAGAACTGGCGACGCTGGCCTGAAGCCAGCTTCCGATCTTCCAGCCTGATACGGATGCTGCTCCAGCGCGCGATCCACTGCGCCGCCGCCCACCTCGCTGATCCGCGTGTTCTGCATCGCCACGATCTGCCACTTGTCGTCCGCGCTGCTCGGCGACGATCGTCGGCCGCGCTTCCAGCTCGCGCGGCTGGCCATCTTCGAAGAACTGCAGATGCTGCCGCAGAAAAACCAGCGCCACATCCGGACGCAGGAAGCGGATCTTCTCCACGCTGTAGTGCACCGTGCTGCCCTTGTAGATGGTGCCGAAGATCATGCGATGTCCGGCCTCGATCGCAGCGCGTCCGGTGTAGTAGCCGCCGAGGATGTGCACGAAGTCGGCATCGTCGGCGAAGGGTGCGGCGAAGGCAGCGCCGTCCGCGGCATTCCACGCCTGTTCCAGTTCGTACACCACGCCGTGCAATGCGCGTTCTTCGTTGGTCATTGTCGAATCGCCACCCATCTTTGCGCGCCGCTGCAGCACGTACGACCATCCGCCGACCACCACTGCCGGCGCCATGAAGAGCAGCTGCGTCATCTGCGGCCACGCCACTACCTTGGCAATCATGATGACGACGGCCGTCAGCGCCACCAGTCCGCCGACAATCCACGCCGCGCTAGAAGTGCGGGCGTCCGCCGATGAAGCTGGCGAGGTAGCCCGCGAGCAGGGCGAACAGCAGTCCGAAGACTACTGCGCCGAACTCGAAGCTGATGCTGGCCGGCGCGTGCGGATCGGTGTGTGTGATGTGGAACAGTCCTCGCCACAACAGCTCGAAGAGCAGATATCCGAAGACCACTCCGCTAAAGACTCGCATCCGAACTCCAACACAAGCCTGCAAGCTTCTTGACCCGTCCGGGTGGAGCACGCCTTCAGGCGTGCATTCCATGCGACCTCAAGTAAGATCCCGGCTTTAGCCGCTGCGGTAACCCCAAAACTGGCCTCAGCGGCTGAAGCCGGATAAAATTCAACCGGCATGAACTGCACGCCTGAAGGCGTGCTCCACCCGTACTTTAGCGCTGCAGGTTCTCCACAATCACCGCGATGCCCTGGCCGCCACCGATGCACGCCGTGGTCATGCCGTACTTTCCCTTGCGGCGGCGCAGCTCGTGCATGACGGTGATCAGCAAACGCGTGCCTGTCGCTCCCAGCGGATGACCGAGCGCGATGGCGCCGCCATTCACGTTGACCTTCTCGCGATCGAGTCCGAGCTCTTTCTCGACCGCGAGGTACTGACCGGAGAACGCCTCGTTCACTTCGATCAGGTCGATGTCATCGAGCGACAGCCCGGCCTTCTTCAACGCGATGCGGCTCGACGGCACCGGGCCCGAGCCCATGATCTTGGGATCGACGCCGGCGATGCCCCAGCTCACAATGCGCGCCATCGGCTTCAGATTGCGCTTCTCGGCTTCGTCGAGCGGCATCACCACAACCGCCGCGCCGCCATCGACGATGCCGCTGGCATTGCCGGCGGTGACGGTGCCGGTCTTGCCGAAGGCGGGCTTCAGCTTGCGCAGACTCGTCCATGGTGGTGCTCCGGACGGCGATGATCGTCTTCGGTGAACATCTCGCCCGTGGGCTCGCCGCGGCGATTGCGCAGCGCCACCGGCGTCAGCTCTTCCTGCAGGCGTCCGGCTTTGTAGGCGTCGTCGGCGCACTTCTGCGAGCGCAGCGCGAACTCATCCTGCATCTCGCGCGTGATGCCCTGCTGCTCGGCATAGAGCTCTGCGGTGTTGCGCCATGTACAGACCGCAGTAGCTGTCGAGCAGCGCGACCATGAGCGAATCTTCCAGCTTGCCTTCGCCCAGGCCGACGCCCCAGCGCATGCCGCGAATGACGTGCGGCGCCTGCGACATCGATTCCATGCCGCCGGCGAGAACGGTCGTGGCTTCGCCGAGCTGAATCATCTGCGCGGCGGTGACCACCGACTGCATGCCCGATCCGCAAAGACGGTTGACGGTGAGTGCCGGAACTTCGATGGGAACTCCGGCTTTGAGGGCGACGTGACGCGCGCCGTAGATGGCGTCGCCCGAAGTCTGCTGGGCGTTGCCGAAGACGGCGTGATCGATCTCGCCGGGCTCGACGCCCGAGCGCTTCATGGCTTCGACGGAAGCGATGGCGCCAAGTTCCTGGCCGGTGAAGTCGCGAAGCTTTCCACAGTAGCGTCCCATGGGCGTGCGGGCGCCGTTGACAATAGCGATATCAATTGTTTTCGACATGTGCGTTAGGAAGGTAGTGACAAGGGTCTGAGCAAACATTCAAGTTTATCAGCGGGGGATGGGGTGGGCAAATGCTGGTGCCCCAGGTTCGCGTCCTGATGTTGGACGCTAGCCTGGGTTGTACGACAGACCCCACGTTAGGCCAGAAGGAGGCCGAACGTGGGGCACCAGGCGACACCCTTCTTGATGGTTGTCATCCCGACCGGAGATGGGCCGCCTTTGCCCGCCGGAGTGGAGGGACCTGCAGTCCGTCGCAGCCACAGAACCTCTCGCTGCGGCCAACAGCAGGTCCCTCGACTGCGCTCGGGATGACAATCAGAAGTGAACGCAATCTCACCCAAGCTCCGGCTTCCGCTTGTGCCACTCCGTCGCCTGCTCGTAAGCATGCGCGAGACGCAACACTACGGAATCCCCGCCGGGTCTTGCTGAGATCTGCATCCCCACCGGCAGACCGTCGCGCGTAAATCCGCACGGCACCGATATGCTCGGCCAGAACAGCGAGCTGAGTGGCGCGGTGTTGCGCAGCAGGTATTTCATCTCGAAGGGACGCACGTCGGGAATCGCCAGCGCTTCCAAGTCCGCCAGCTTCGGTGCGGGCGCCGGGACGGTCGGCGTGATCACGACATCGACATGCTCGAAGATGCGCTCGGCGTCGCTGCGAAACGCCATCAACCGACGCCGCTCGCGAATGTAATCGGTCGCGCTGATGCCGGCGGTCTTCTGCACGCGAAAGAGTGTGAGTGGCTGATACAGCTCAGGCGTCTTCGTAGCCATCGCCTCGTGGAACTCGTAGATCTCGGCGTCGAAGATGGTGCGGAAGGCGTCGCGCGGCACCTCGACATCTTTTGCGCCGGCGACCAAGTGGCTCACCACGTACAACGCCTCGTCCATCGCTCGCGCGACTTCGGGATCGAGATCGTCGAAGAAGTGCGCGCGCGCGATGCCGACACGCAACTCGCGAACATCCTCACCTAGCAGCGACGCGTAATTTGATTTGGCGCTCAACACGTCGAGCAGCGTTGTCGCATCGGCGACGGTCTGCGCAATCGGGCTGACCGTGTCGAACGACGTACACAGCGGCACCACGCCCTTCATGCTGATCGAGGTTCGCGCTGGGACGATGTCCCACAATGCCGCACAATGCCGGCGGACAGCGGCCCGAGCCGGAAGTATCCGACCCCAGCGCCGCGACGCACAGGCCCGAGGCCACCGCTGCGGCCGAGCCCGACGACGAGCCGCCGGTAATGCGCTTGAGGTTCCAGGGATTCTTTGTCGGGCCAAAGGCGCTGATGACGCCGCTCATACCGAAGGCGAACTCGTGCATGTTGAGCTTGCCGAGAAGCACCGCGCCCGCTTGCTTGAGGCGACGAACGACCTCGGCATCTTCGGTGGGTATGCGCTCGCGATATTGATTGCTGGCGGCAGTGGTGAGGACGCCCGCTGTGTCGAAGAGATCTTTGAGTGCGATCGGGATACCGTGCAGTGGGCCGCGATAGTTGCCGGCGGCGATTTCGGATTCAGCGCGGCGCGCGGCATCGAGCGCAGTGTCGGCGGTGACCGTGATGAACGCGTTGAGTTGGGAATTCAGCCGCTCGATGCGGCCGAGACATTCGCGCGTGAGTTCGACGGGAGAAAGTTTGCGGGCGCGGATTTGGTCGGCGGCGTCGAGGAGAGTGAGCATGCGTGAGAGATTGTACAGAAGCGGCGAGTTGGTGCCCCGGGTTCGCGTCCCGGTGTTGGACGCTAACCTGGGCGGGTAGGGAAGAACCCACGTTAGGCCAAAAGATGGCCGAACGTGGGGCACCAGCCATTCCTACGCACCAGCAATTCCTACGTACCAGGAATTCCTACGCCCGCTTCTGCTTCTTCTGGCATTTGTCGCAGATGCCGTAGATCTGGAAGCTGTGGCGTGTGGTCAGGTACTTGTTTTTGCGGCCGATTTCCTGCTCGATGCGTTCGATGTCGGCGGAGAAGAATTCCACCGAGCTACCGCATTCGGTGCAGACCATGTGATGGTGATTGCGCCGCTGGTATTGATGCTCATAGCGCGCGATGCCGTCGTTGAAGGCGACCTCGCTGGCCAGACCGCAATCGGCCAGCAACTTCAGCGTGCGATACACGGTCGTGAAGCCGATGCCGTCGTCCTGCTTTTTGACCAGGCGGTAGAGTTCGTCGGTGGAGAGGTGGTCGCGGGTGTCGAGGAAGGTGCGAAGGATGGTGTCGCGCTGACCGGTGCGCTTCAGGCCGACGCGTTTCAGGTGATCGTGAAATGCGCTTTCCGCCTTGCGCAGCATCTCGCGCGAGATGGTCGGCTGATCGTCAATGCGTTTCTGGAGCATAGGCAGGCCGCCCGGTTATGTTCAGGATAACACCGGGTCAAACGGTGCCTGCCGGGGACAGGACGGCGCCGACGGGCGTGATGCGAGATGGGTGGGATTGTGTGTGCCGACGGCGCCTTGTGTCGGGGCACGTCTTTAGACGAGAGGGCGACTATCAGAAGCGGCCTTCGGCCCCTGCGCGCTTTGTGCAGCGGCTAAAGCCGAAATCGTCACAGGCCTACGATCGGCACGACTGAAGTCGTGCCCTGACACAAAACGAGAGCCTGCGCTAGCAGTCCTTCGACTCCAGATCGCAAACTGCGCGATCCTGCGCTCAGGATAACGCCTTCGGAGAGAGGATGACGGCTTCGGATAATGGACGACACCAGTTCGACAGGTCACACACGTGTGTAAATGGACGGCGTTTTCAGCGCCCTTCAGCTCCCCGTCTTCGTTACTGGAAACGTGAGCGACCCGATTCGCCCGGTGGCGTTATCGCGCACCACGATTCTCACGGCGACGGCCGACGTACTGCCGTCGAGTGTGTCGATCAGCTTCCAACCGCTCGCCAGAATTTTCTGCGTGTTCTCCGGCTTCATGTCGAGCTTCACCACGCGCGACTGTTTGCCGATCAGTACGCCCTTTGCGGTCAGCGGCACGGCAATCACATCGAAGCTGAACTTCTCCTGCCCGGGCATCAGCAGAATGCTGCTGGCCGGCACCGAGATCTTGAAGACGATGGGAGCAGCGGCGCCGCTCGAGCGCGTACCCGGCTCCACGCTGAAGAGGACGCCGGTGTAGTCGACGCCGGCATTGATGGCGCTGCGCAGGTCGGCTTCCTGCTCCTGCTCCGCGGCGCTCTGCGGGCCCAGGTAATACGTATTGCGAGCCCGCACTTGGCCTTGGCCGGCGTTCACGCTTACTTTCAGCTTGTGCCAGCCCAGCTTGCGGTGCTGCTGCGGCACGTAAAAGCCGAGCAGGTAGTAGTCCGAACTCTCCGCCAGCGCCTGCTCCATGCAGTACTGCACGCTGTTGCCGGCAGTACACATCTTTCCGCCGGTGCGGTGCGCCAGCTCCTTCATGCCATCACGTCTTTCGGCGTTGGTGTCGGTCAGCATGGGCGGCGCCAGGTGTGCCTGACCGGGATGAATGAACAGCCCGGGAGGAGTACTCACATCCCACCAGTCATCCATGGGAAGGCCATTCACGTCGACGGGATAGACGATGACGTTGGCCTTGTTCATGGCGGTGAAGGCGCGCTGAAATGCTGGTAGCAGTTCGCCGCTGCGGTGAAAGCCGGGGGAATGCGGAATGCCCGATGTGTTTCCCGGGCCATGTCCCAGGAGCGCCGGACCGTCCGGCACTTCGTCCATGAGAGGGAAGCCGGAGCTGAGCCAAAGTACGGTTTTGCGGCCGGGTATGCCGGAGTAGGCCCAGGCCAATTCCTCGAAGTTTTGCAGCGTGACATAACCGCCGCCGATGCCGCGCTCCGCCTCAAGGGCCTGGTTCTCTTTCGCCTGGGCCACCAGGCTGGCATAGGAGTCGATCTCGCCATTGCGGTCCATGCGCGAGACCATTACCTCGCGCTCGTCCTGGCTGTTGAAGGTGGTGCGCATCTTCTTCACGGCTTCGATGAGCGCGGCGCTGTCGGTGGTGAAGGGATGAATCTGCTTCAGCCCGTGCGAGGTGATGGCGACCACTTCCATTGGCTGGCGCGGCGGATTCGATTTCAGATACTTGACGAACTGATCGCGCGCCCAACTCTGCAACAGCCGCGGAGTGTTCACCGTGTCGATGGCAACGATAAACAGTTGCTGCGGCACCGTCGTAGCCTGGAGATTGGTGAACTTCGGCGGACCACTCGCGGGAGCCGCAACGGCCGCGACGGTATTCGTCAGCAGCGGTGGAGGCAGTGGAGCGGGCTGCGGCGCGACCATTTCATCGAACAGCGCGATCCGCTGGGGATTGCCGTCCGACTTCACCGTGAAATCCTGCTGCTTCAGTCCGCGGATGGGGCGGCCGGAATAGTCGGTCACCTGCACCGGAACGAGCACCAGTTCGCTGTTGCTGGTGAAGGTCTCGCCGGCTGGCGAAGAATCTTGTGCTGCTAGAAGAGCGCCCGCGAGCAATGTCAGGCTCAGGGAAAAAATCGCTCTCATCATCAGGGTCCTGAAACGCACACACTCCTCCCATGGGGAGCGCGACCGAATTGTATCCAGAGTTGCAGAATCCCGCCAGAGGCAACTTGGGTGCGCGAAAAGCATCGGAGATCACCGCGTCGCGAGCCAATAGTTACGGGGTGTCATCCCGAGCGAAGCCGAGGGACCGCTATGGCCGCGAATCCTCCCGATGCCTTGTATCAGGGCACGGCTTTAGCCGTGCCGCCATGCCATGCATAGAGGCGGCCTTAGGCCCTGCACGCCGTGTGCAGCGGCTGAAGCCGAAAGCGTCACAGAGCCATGATCAGCACGACTGAAGTCGTGCCCTGACACAAAACAAGGACTGCATATCGGTCCAGATGACGCCCTCGCAATGAACACAGGTGTCATCCCGAGCCGAGGGGCCGCTATGGCCGCGATGCTGCGACGGGAGTGTTCTTACTTCCCGTTCGTGCCCAGAAGGTTCTGCAGCACCGCAACCTCCGCTTTGATTGCGGTCTTCAGGCTCGGCTCCACATCCGGAGAGAAGTAGGGCGAGTGGTTAGACGGCAACGCGGCTCCGCCGGCCTTGGCATCCGCAAACTTCGCGGGATCGGCGCCGCCTAGTGTGAAATAAAATGACGGCACTCCGGCGTTGACGAACGCCGAGAAATCCTCAGAGGCCATGTTCGGTGGCAGTTGCTCCACGTTTTGTTTGCCGAAAGTCTGAATCAACACATCCCGCAGCCGCTCATTCAGTTGGGGATCGTTGTACAACGAGTCGAGCGATTCGACTTGTTCCACCAGCGGAGCTTTGGTTGCGCCGCCGGCTTCTGCCTCCGCTTTCGCAATGCGCCGAATGGACGACAGCAGATGCTGGCGCACGTCGTCGGTGAACGAACGCACGCTGAGGCCGAGGTGCACTTCATCGGGAATGATGTTGTTCTTGGTGCCGCCCTGGATGTAGCCAACCGTAATCACGGCCGCATCGCCCGGCTTGATCTCGCGCGACACGATGGTTTGCAATGCCAGAATCACGCGGGCCGCGATCACAATGGGATCGATGGTCGTGTCCGGATGCGCTCCATGACCGCCCTTCCCGTAGATGGTGATGTTTACAGCATCGGAGTTCGACATGGCGTACCCCGGAATGAAGCCCACCTTCCCGGCCGGCAGGATATTTCCGGCGTGCAGCGCCACTCCGACATCAGGCTTGGGGAAGCGCCTAAAGAGTCCATCGGCAATCATGGCCTTCGCGCCCATGCCTCGCTCCTCCGCGGGCTGTGCGATGAGCATGAGCGTGCCGTGCCAATCTTTTTTGTTCTGCGCCATGATGGTTGCGGTTCCAACCCACGCGGCCATGTGGATGTCGTGTCCGCAGGCATGCATCACAGGAACGTCGTGGCCGGCGTCGTCCTTGGTGTGCGTCGTGCTCGCGTAAGGCACTCCGGTTTTTTCTTCGACCGGAAGCGCATCCAGTTCGGTGCGCAGCATGACCGTCGGACCCGCGCCATTGCGCAGGAGAGCGACCACACCGGTTCCTCCGACCTTCTCGGTCACGTCATAGCCCAGGTCGCGCAGCCGCGCAGCGAGCTTCGCAGCCGTGTTGACTTCGTGCAGCGACAGTTCGGGGTTCTTGTGCAGGTCTTCATACAACGGCTCGACCTTCGGGTAGACCGCGTTGACCTCTGAGGTCAGGGAGGAATTAGCGGGCGAGGACGTTTGCGTCGAGGCGAAGGAGGCGGCGAGCGCGAGAGCGATAAGGATTGATTTCATGAGATTGGGTCGTACCAGCTTACAGCAGGTGCGATTGCGACAGAAGAAACACAGGTGCGAGCACAGCCGAGGGACCGCTATCGCTACGGTCCTGTCTCGATAGAGGTCCCTTCGGCTGCGCTCAGGGCAGGCTCTTCGACTCCGGATCGCAAACAACGCAATCCTCCGCTCGGTATGACACCACGAAAAAAAAGGGCGCAGCCGAAGCCGCGCCCTTCAACAACGTTGCAATGTGAAACCTGCGATATGAAATATCCGCAAGCGAAATATCTGAACGGAAACGTGCCCCAGGTTCGGCCGCCTTTTGGCCCTAACCTGAGGTCTTCGCGTTACCGCATGGTTGAACCGCTGGAAGCCCCTCCGCTACTGGAGCCGCTGCCCGCGTTCATCGAGCTGCCCTGCTGCTTCAGCCACGCCGCCAGGTTGCTCTGCTGCTGATTGCGCAGCTCCACGCAGCTGTTGGATCGATTCCAGCGCTTCCTTCTGATTGCGTTCGGTGCCGGGGAAGGGATGCTGCTGGAAGAACTGCTTCACTTCCTCCGCCTTCTCCGTGCTGCAGAACGCGGCGGTCGCCGTAGAGGAAGACGCCTACGCCGCCCAAACCTCCGCCCGCTTTGGCATACAGCTGGTCGAAGTTCTTGCGCATGAAGTCCCACGTGGCCTGCTGGCTGGTGGGATTGGCCATCATCGGAAGCAGCATGTAGAGATCCTGCCCGCGCACGGCTGGAGTCAGCGTGGTGGCGAGGGTCTGTTGGATCAGCGCATCCTCAGGGAACTGTCCCAGAGCGCGCGCGAACATGTAGTACCGCTGCGGTGACGATGCCTTCTGCAACTGCGCCTTGAACTGGTTGTACAGTTCGGCGTTACCGTGCCGTGCCGCAACTGCGACGACGGCGGGCGCCAGCGTTCCGTCAACCGAAGACGGATCGTTCATCAGTTGCTGCACCATGGTTTGCGCCTGCTGAATCACCTGGGGATCCTGGGCGACGTTGCCCAGCCCCTCGAAGAGCAAAGCGCGTTTCTGTTTGTCTTCCGGCGTGTCGCTGGAGCGGCCGCTGTAGCCGAGCTGTTGCAGCACCGGCGAGAACTGCGTTCGCAGCCACGCCTGGAAGGCGGGCCGGTCGGCATCGGTCACCAGGCGCTCATTGATGAAGTCGAGGTGATCGCACGAATCCGTCCAGCAGAACCGCGCCGGGCGTGTTCTTCAATTGCGCGCCCAGCGCCAGGTAGTCGCCCACGCTGTGTTTGCCAGTGTGCATCAGCGCCCACTCGTTGCCGATCAGGGCAATGCGTTCTTCCGGCGTCAGCGTCTTCTCGACGCCGCTGCCCATCTCGCGCAGCGCAGGCGCCGTCGTAGCTGAAGCGGTAGTAGCCGAGCGCGTTGGCGTCGGGGAAGACGAACTTCGAGCAGCCCTTCAGCTTGAATTCCTGCTCGCGCTGGGTCAGCAGGAAGCACTCCTGCTTGCCGGCCGTGGTTCCGTTGATGCCCTTCGCGCAGACCGGGATCTGCCAGAGCTGATCGCTGGCGCGTGCGAACAGAGCGGGATCGGATGAAAATAGCGTTTCTGCGAAAGCTTCAGCGAAGTGTTGTTGCCTTCGCACTTGGTTTCCACTTCGACGTAGGGCGCGCCGGCCTGCATTACGAAGGTCGGCATGATCTGGTCGATGGGCTTGTGCGAAGCGCGCGCCATCGCGCCCCAGAAATCGGCTGCGGTAGCGTTGCCGTACGCGTGCTCCTTCAAGTAGAGGTTCACGCCGGCGCGGAAGGTCTCCGGCCCCAGATATGACTCGAGCATGTGCAGCACGGACGCTGCCTTGCCGTAGGCGATGCCGTCAAACAGTTGATCGATCTCGCCGCGGGTGGTCGGCTTCCTGGTGAATGGCGCGCTGGTTCTGTACTGCGTCGCCCGCCAGTGCGTGGTTGGTCTGCTGCGACCACGTCCTGGCTTTCCATCCATTCCGGCTTCCACTGCTCGATCGGGTGCGGCGTCATCCAGGTGGCGAAACCTTCGTTCAACCAGATGTCGTCCCACCACGCTGCGGTGACCAGATCGCCGAACCACTGGTGCGCCATTTCGTGCGCGATGGTGTCGGCAACATTCTGCTTGGCGCCGACCGATGCAGTCTTGTCGTCGATGAGCAGCGCGGTCTCGCGATAGATGATCGCGCCCCAGTTTTCCATGGCGCCGGCCTGGAAGTCAGGCACGGCAATGTTGTCGAGCTTCGGCAGCGGATACTTAATGCCGTAGTAATTGTCGTAGTAGTGCAGGAAATTCTTGGAAGCTTCCAGCGGGAACTGCGCCAGGTTTTCCTTGCCGGGCACGGTGCACACGCTCACCTTCACGCCGTCGGTGTGATCGGAAATGCACTTCCAGTCGCCGACGGTCAGCGCCACCAGGTAGCTCGACATCTTCGGCGAGGTCGAGAACTTCACGGTGTGCTTGCTGCCGGGACCGGGCGTGTCGGAAACAACTTCGCCGTTGGAGATGGCCACGTCACCCTTATCGATGATCGCGGTCATGTCGAAGGTAGCTTTGTAGGACGGCTCGTCGAACGAAGGGAAGGCGACGCGCGCATCGGTCGACTCCATCTGCGACACCAGGTACTTCTTGCCCTTGTAGGTGCTCAGATAAAAGCCGCGCAGCTTGTCGTTCAAGTGTCCGGTGTACTTGATGTGGAGGCTGGCAGCGCCGGCAGGAATTTGCTTGTCGACGGTGAAGGTCGCGGTCTCATTCTTCTCGTCGGTTGAGACCTTGGCGGTTTGCGTCTGTCCGCCCGCAGTCACGGTGACGTCGTGGAAATCGATTTCCAGCGCGTTCAACGTGATGGTGTTCGAAGCCTTGTCGAGCTTGAGGTTGATAGTCTCGTCGCCGTCGAAGCTATTAGTTGGGAAGTTCACGTCGACGGTAAGGGAATAGTGATCGGGAACCGCGCCGCCGGGCAGCCGCTGCGCAAATGCTGTGCTGCAGGCGAGGAGGCCGAGGGCAATAACTAGCAGGGATTTTTTCATATGTGACTCTCTCAAAATTAGGAAGATACCCGTGGAATTGACTGGGAATACGCGTAAGACAGGGGAATAGTTCCCCACAAACTCGTAAGCAAATGTTAGACGATTCTGTGCGGTCTGTGTGAGCAAAGTGCTGAATTAAAAGCAGTTGTCCATTTTTGTACAGCTAAGGTATTGATTTGTCCGCGAACGAACACCGGAAAGCTTATTCGGCGTTTCCCGCTTTTGATTTCTTAAGCGCGTCGCGTCTGCGCGCGTCGCCGCGAGCTTCGAGTTCCACCTTCCAGTCGCGGGGAAGAGCGTCGATGCGCAGAGCGCGTTCGAGGATCTCGTCATCCTGCGGCATGCCGAGAAATAGGTTGATGACGTCGACGATGCTGACTTTTGCCGGATCGCGATGCACGATCTCGATCGGCGAAGAAGAATTGAGCTTGCCTTCCTCGACCACGGAGAAATAAAAGCCGCTGCGCCGGCTCGCGAGGAAACGTTTGATGATGTCGTCACGTCCGAAGCGCAAGGCAAGCTTGTAACAGGGCAGCCGCGGCTGCGTGACCTCGAAGGTAGCCGAGCCGATCTTGATTTGATCGCCGATGCAGACCGTCTCTTCGCGCAACCCGGTGGTGGTGAGGTTCTCGCCGAAGTATCCCCAGACCAGCGGCATGTCGGGAAATTCGTCGCGCCAGTATCCGTAGTGCTCGGCGGGATAGGCGTAGACAGCTTTCACCGGACCACCGTGCACCGTGAGGTCAGCCTGACCATCGCCGGCAAGGTTGGTCTTGCCGACGGCGACGTCGCCTGCGACCGGCTTCTTGTAGATGCCGGTGCTGATGGTGATGTCGTTCCACGGCACGTCGCGTGGCATGCCGACATTGACGGAGATGAGTTGCATAAAACTCCTGCGTAGTTTCGCTGACGGCCAACATGGCAAGGGTCAGTCTGACAGCAATCCCCTTTGCCTAGCTTAGGATCTCGCCCGATCTCGTCTTGCTAAGTCTATGGTCTCGGCGAGTTCGTCTCGCTAAATTTATGGTCTCGACGAGTTTGTGTCGCTAATTCAATGGTCTCGCTGAGTTCATTTATCCGAGACGCCTTGTATCAGGGCACGACTTCAGTCGTGCCGTAATGCATTCCAGGAATCTCGGCTTTAGCCGCTGCATACAGTTGGCAGGGGCTAAAGCCCGCGGCATCCATATCGGCCTATCGGCACGACTGAAGTCGTGCCCTGATACAAGGCTCGAACTTGCCGCGGTTCGCGTAGTGCAAGCATTCATCCCGTCGCCAAATATTCTTTGGAGCGACTGGTCGGGTAGTGCGGACCTTGAGGTCCGCGTTCCGCATTCCCTGATTTTGACTCGAGCCGGCTTCAGCCGGCGACAGTTGCTACCGCTTCACCTTGCGACCCAGGAAATCCAGAATATGCGCGGCGATCTCGCGATGATGGGTCTCCAGCGCGAAATGTCCCGTATCGAGGAAGTGTACTTCAGCGTCCGGATTGTCGCGCTTGTACGCCTCGGCTCCCGGCGGAATGAAAAACGGATCGTTCTTGCCCCACACCGCCAGCAGCGGCGGCCGCTTCGAGCGGAAGTACTCCTGGAACTTGGGATACAGCGCGACATTGCTGGCGTAATCCAGAAACAGGTCGAGCTGAATCTCGTCATTGCCGGGCCGCGCCATCAGTGCCGAGTCCAGCGAGTACGATTCGGGCGCGACCAGCGATGGGTCCTTCACGCCGTACAAATACTGCCCGTCCTTCACCGCCCCAGGCGAAAGGAAATCCCGCAGCGCCGCGCGATTCGCATCGTTCGGCTCCTTCCAATATTTCTGGATCGGATTCCAGCCCTCGCTCAGTCCCTCTTCGTAGGCATTGCCGTTCTGCGTGATGATGGCGGTAACCCGCTCGGGATGCGCCAGCGCCAGACGTAGCCCGGTGGGCGCGCCGTAATCGAAAATGTAAAGCGCATAACTCTTGAGTCCGATGGCATCGACGAAGGCGCCAATGGTCTTGGCAATCTGTTCAAAGGTAGCGCGTCCCTGCTTGCGGGCAGGCGTCTCGGTAAAGCCGAAGCCCGGCAAGTCGGGTGCCACAACGTGGTACTCGCCGGCAAGCGCCGGAATCAGGTTGCGGAACATGTGCGACGAGGTGGGAAAGCCGTGCAGCAGAAGAATGGTTGGTGCGTCCGTCGGACCGGCTTCGCGGTAGAAAATCTTGTGGCCATCGGCGTCGGCGTATTTGTAGTGAATCATCGGGGCTCCTCAAGAGTTCATTGCAGGCCGTATCCTGCGGCTTGACAGGCCTGCTACAGTGGATCAGATGTGCTAACCGGTAAAAAGTGACAATATCGGTTTATTATTTTTTGAGGCCGATGGCGATAAGTATATGGCAGATCGTGAACACCTTTCCGACTGGATAGACGGCTTTCTGTTTTTGGGCAACGATCTTACTCTGGATTTTCTGAATACCCGTCCAGTGCAGGACGACGTTGCAACCGAGCTGCTGCCCGATTTTGCTGCGCTGCTGCGCTGGTTTGTGGCGGCCGGTCAGATCACGTCGGCCCAGGCGGCTGCTCTCCAGAGAAGATGGGGAGCAACTCGCGAGGCGCAACAGTTCGCAATCGAGTTACGCGAATTACGGGAGCGCCTGCGCAAGGCAGTCATCAAATGGCAGGCAAGCGGCTTGGTGTCACAGACGATGCTGGCCGAGTTGAATCACATGATGGCTGAGCATCCAATGCGCTCGCGCGTTCAGGCCGCACGAAAGGGCATGTCGACGGAGCTCTACGTATCACCTGAACAGCCGGAGGATCTACTGGCTCCGATCGCGCACAGTGCTGCAAACCTATTTGCTACAGCGGACCGCGGCCGGCTTCGCCAATGTGGAAACTGTGTGCTGTTGTTTCTCGATACCAGCAAGAAGGGAACTCGCTACTGGTGCAGCATGCAGCTTTGTGGCAATCGCGCTAAGGTTGCGGCGTACGCCCAGCGGCAGCGCGGCAAGAAGAAGCACGCCTAGGTTGCGGCGTGAACGGGTTTGAAAGGGGGGCTTATCGCCCTTCAGAAATTGTCATCCCGCCCGAGGCTTTAGCCCGAGCGGAGGGATCGGCGGTTCTTCACGAACCGCCACAGCCTTCCGCTCCAGGCAAGCAGGTCCCTCGACTACGGCTCGCAAAAGACGCGAGCCTGCGCTCGGGATGACACCTCTTTCACGTCAATATCCGCACCGGAAGACAACTCTTTTGACGCTAAGAAATGATCATGCCTACATTCCGGGCTTGACCTTCTGGACCTTGATCGTATTGTTATCGGTATTGTTCTGATACTTGATCGAGACGTTCTGGCCGTCATAATTCTTCAGCGAATCGGGATTGCTGACCTGATAGGCCGTGTTGTCGCTGGTGAAGGTTTTGCCGCCATTACTGACCATGCCGGTCATCATGTGGTGCGGCACCGTGCTGGTGCCATTCACATTATTGGTAGCCGCCTGGTTGGCCGCCTCCCTCTGCGCCTTCGTGCTGTCCTGCTGCTGGCTCATGTCCTGCGCAAACGCCAGGGCCGGGACAAACAACGCAATCGCGAGTAATGCCGTCATCATCTTTTTCATATGTGCTCTCCTTGGGTTCTGTCACACGCGACTGTGTCCTGCTAACACGTGCTCTTAGTCAGACGTCGATTCGCGGCAGGGGGTTTGCCGAAGGCGGAATGGAAGCGAGCAACAGCTTTGGAATGTGGTGGATGGACGAGCTGCTCGCGACCGTTGCGAGCCGCTGGATGACATAGATCGCGATCGTGGAACCGGAACACAGAAGAGAAATATGCATTTCTCCCTGTCCTCTGTGTCTCTGTGGTGGAACGTGGTGAAAACGCTTTCGAAGTGAGAAGTCGAATGGTCTCTACCAGCCGGTCAGCAGGTGCCCCATCTTTTCTTTCTTCGTCCGCAGATAATTCTGCGAGTGCTCGTAGGCTTCGACCTCAGCGGGCACGCGCTCCACGACCTTGATGCCTGCCTTTTCCAGGGCAGCCACCTTTTCGGGATTGTTGGAGATCAGGCGAACCTGGGTCACGCCCAGTTGCCGCAGCATTTCGGCAGGAAGCTTGTACTCGCGGTAGTCGTTGTCATAGCCGAGCTCGACGTTGGCCTCGACGGTGTCGAAGCCCTTGTCTTGCAGTTCGTAGGCCTGCAGCTTGGCCATCAGTCCGATGCCGCGGCCCTCCTGTTGTTCGTAGAGCAGGATGCCGGCGCGAGCGCGGGCGATCATAGCAAGCGCCAGTTCAAGCTGCTGGCGGCAGTCGCAACGCATGGAGTGAAAGACATCGCCCGTAAGGCATTGCGAATGAATGCGCACCAGGGGCGCGGAGGAGTGAATGTCGCCCATAACCAGGGCGACGGCTTCTTCCTTCTCGCTGCCGTTCGAACCATTGCGCGCGCCACCATTGGTCTTCTCCGGCACGCCTTCAAAGCCGTGAATCCGGAACTGTCCCCAACGGGTGGGGAAGTTCGCTTCGGCTACTTTCTTTACAAGCAAGTTGCTCACCTCATGATTATAAGCCGCCCGGGCCAGGTGTCATGTTCGTGCGTCACACGGCGGTGGCCCGTGCGGCACAGATATGCGTGTTCACCACAGAGTCACACACGGCACGAAAAAGGGTGTTCACTTGAATTATCTTTCGCATCACGGAACCGTCCCGCGCCTATCTCAACTTTTGTCAGCCTGAGCGGAGCGTCCGCGCCTTTGTTTTTCCGCCGCTGTTTTGCAGCGGCGATGCCCTGCTTTCGTGGCAACGATACGCTATGCGCGGAAAGCAGGCCCCTCCACTCCGGCGGAAAAACGCCGCCTGCGGTCGGGATAACACATTCTCTAGCGTCAACTCTCCCGCCGGGACGCCTTGTGTCAGGGCACGGCGTCAGCCGTGCCGTTACGTCGCGCACTCCGAGCGGCCTTTAGGCCCTGCATGGCGAGTGCAGCGGCTGAAGCCGAGGTCATTAGAGGCCAGCAATCGGCACGACTAAAGTCGTGCCCTGACACAAGGCGTCCCGGCGGCAGACTGAAGTTGTGCCCTGACACAAGGCGTCCCGGCGGCACAACTAAAAATCGTGCCCTGACACAAGGCGCACGAACAATCAAACAGCTAACAGCTAACAGCTAACAGCTAACAGGCTAACAGCTAACGGCTAACGGCTAATAGCTTCTTCTCCATTAGATTTCCGAATCGCCCGCACGACTCACGCACAAAAAATTGGGCAGCCGTTGCCGGCTGCCCATCTCGTTATTCCTGCTGCTTCTCTTATCGGTGGCCACCGCCGCCGCTGTGTCCACCTCCGCCACCGCTGCTGACGTGCCCACCGCCGCCACCGCCGTGGTAGCTGCGCCGCCACCACTGCTCATGCGCGGCGCTGAGTACGAACCGCTACTGCGCGTGGAGTACGACGGTGTCGATCCGTAGCTGCGTTGTGCCGAATACGACGGCGCTGAGCTGCGGTTCGAGTACGAAGGTGCCGACCCATAGCTGCGTTGCGCCGAGTAGTTCGGCGTCGAGCTATACGACCGTCCTGCGGTGTAGCTAGGAGTCGGCGAGGCGGTAGCCCGACTGGTGTTGCCGTAAGTCGCTCCACCGTAAGGCCGGCTGGCTGCGCCATTGCTGGACGAAGCCGAATATGCCGGGGACGCATGGTAGCTGTAGGTCGCCGGCGGGCGTGGCACCGAGGCCATGCCCGATCCGTGCGAGTTATTGTTCGAGCTGCCCGAATTCCCCTTGGGCGCCGAGTACGTGGGCGACGAGTTGTGCGACGGGCTGGCCGGCTGCGTATTCGTGTGCTGCGATGGATACGACTGCACCGGAGCCGTCGTGCGTGGCGGCTGATACGTCTGCGGCGGCCGCGCCACGTTGGAGCTGGGGCTCGTCGCGCCGTTGTGCTGCGGGTTGCCGTTCATCGACGGCTCATGCGCCGTGTTGCCGTAACCCGGATTCGTCGCGCTCGTGTTGGTGCGTCCGTAGGTGTTGCCGCTGTTTGGCGTGCCTCCACCATACGGAGTCGAGTGCACCGTGGGATTGCCTCCCGCGGAAGGCGGACGCGGAACGTAGTGTCCACCCTGGCTGGTCGGCGGCTCGTTGCGAGCTTCGGCGCCGTTGGTCACAGGACCACGTGCAGCCTGCGTGTTCGCCGGAGCATTGTTGTTCACCGGCGTATTAACGTGACCATTCTGCGCCGCACCGTTATACGGGGTGTGCGCCGCGTTGTTGCCTTGCGCGGTCTCCGGAGCCGTATTCGCCCGACCGTTTTGCACGTTGCCGTTCGGGGCATTCACTCGCCCATTCTCCACGTTGCCGTTGGGCGTGTTCATGTGACCATTTTGCGCATTGCCGTTCGGCATGTTGACGTGGCCGTTCTGCACCACGCCGTTCTGGGCGTTGCCGTTAACCGGAGGACGCCCAACGTTATTGTGTGCGCCGCCGGCGTTAGCAGACTGTGCGTTGCCGCGGCCGAACGAATTCAGGTTGCCGTGCGCCATGGTCGCCTGATTAGCGGCTTCCAGGTTCGCCGGACGATTTGCAGTCGCTCCGCCACGATTGGCAGTGACTACGCCGCGGTTGAAAGCCGATGCAGGAGGCGTGTTGTGCGCCTGCGCCGCTCCGCCAATTACGGATTGGCGAGTCGGGGTAGCGTCGACGCCGTGCAGCAAGTTGCCCTGGCCGATCGCTGACCGCGGCACTGCGCCGCCGGCCCGGTTGATGGCTGCGCCGGAGGTAAACGCTGACTTCGGAGCCGCCGTCACCGCGCCTGGGGTGTTGCGGAATCCGTAACGCGCGTTGGCGACGTTGCCGTTGCGATAGTTGTTGGTAACGTTGTTGATGTTGGTGATGCGCGTGTTGGTGATGTTCACGTTGCGGATATACGTGTTGCTGGCGTAACCGCCGCCGCGATACCAACCACCATGTCCCCATCCGCAGTAACGCGGATAGAAGGGTTCACCCCATCCCAACGGGAACCAGCCGAAGTTGATGCCGACACCCCATCCGCCGCCGCCGAATCCGAAGCCGACGCCAAAGCCCGGCCCGCCGATCCAGCCCACCAGCGCAGGAGCATAGTAAGGATTCCAGTAACCTACCGGTCCAGGAGCCCATCCCCAATAACCGCCGTAAGAGACCCAGCGGCCGTAGTGGAAGGGAGCAAAGCCCCAAGGCTGATCGTCAACCCAGGTCCATCCCCAGGGAGCGATCCACGCCCAGTGTCCGTAGCGATAAGGAGCCCAGCCTGCCGGCACCGTGCTCGGAATCCAGACATTGCCGTAAGTCGGCGTCGGGACCCAGCGGCCGTAGCCGTCGAGGTCCTGATAGCCGATGACGCCCGGCGAAACGTAGCGCGCCGAGAGGGAATCGTCGAGCCGCTTGTCGCGGACCTGGACCCAATCGTCAAAGCCGTCGCGCGCCGGAGCGTTCATCGCCGTGTGTACCAGCGAAGTGCTGCCGCTGAAGCGCATCTGCATGCCGGAGTTGACGCGAACTGCCGCGCCCTTGCCGGTGGCTTCGCCGTAGCCGCTGCGCACCGTTACCCAGCTCTGATCTTCGTTGGGGTAAACGTCGAAGCGGTAGACACCGGACTTCATCACGGTGAAGGCGTAGTTGGGCGTGTCGACCTCGTAGATCTCGCCCTTCTCCAGATGTTTGACCGTAACTTCCAGCGTGCCCTGGTCGAGTTCGATCTGGATGTTGTTGTCGGTGACATTGGTCAGCGTGACGCTGGTCTCCGAGTTCATGCGCAGAAAGCCGTCGCCGACGTTGAGTTCAGCCTTGGAATTCTTGTCGGTCCAGACGCGGTCGGCGCTGGTCAGCGGACGGTTCTGCGTGGCGGCGATCCAGTCATTGACGCCGCCCGGCTGCATGGAAACCTGGCCCGCCATGTACTGCACGCGAGCTACGCGTCCCGGAGGGTCCTGCTGTTGCTGCTGACCCTGCTGGCCGGATTGATCGGGATAAGACTGCTGCGCCTGCTGGTCGGGATAGCTCTGTTGCTGCCCGGAATAGGGCGGCTGCTGGCCCGACTGGTCGGGATACGATTGCTGGCCCTGGTCGGGATAAGACTGTTGCGGAGCGTTGGCCGGAGGAGGATACGAGCCCTGATCATCCTGCTGCTGGGCCAGCACGAGTCCGGTGGACAATGCGACGAACAGCAAAGCCGTGAAGATCGTTGAAAAACGTCGCCGCGATTTCATGGTTGCAGCTCCTTCCGCCTCACTCGCCGTAACGGTACTTCGTTCTCCTGAGGCGAATTCACTTACCTGGCAGCCGGCACGAGAACCTGACCGGCTGACATCTCTTTAAACCCCGTGTTCTTAAGCGTGTTGCGCGAAGCGTTTTTACACGTTGCGGGGCCAAATCTACATAGACAACGTGAGCCAAAGCTAAATACTACGCGCGCTTACACACTTTTATTAGAACAAAGCACGCCACTGGCCGCTGCGGAAGATTGGTTAAGATTTGTATCCACGCGAGTATCGAGCGTCCTCATCTTGTCGACCTGTCCAGGTCATGCATTGTCATCCTGGGCGGAGCGGGCGGGCGCGCAGTCGAAGGACCTGCTGTTCTTCCCGAGCGTCCACATTCGCACCTTAAGAAAAAATCCGCGAGGAACGCCTCGTGTCAGGGCACGGCTTCAGCCGTGCCGCTGCCGCTGCTTGAATGCTCTGGGCTTTAGCCCCTGCCGACCGTTTGCGGCGGCTAAAGTCTTCCAGATCGCTCCCATCGGCACGACCGTGCCTGATACAAACCTGTCCGACGGCACACCTTGCTATCGAACGTCGCCGTGGGGAGACCTTGCAAAGAAAAATTTGGTCAACGACGATGCCTGTGCAGGCTCTGCGCTCGGGCCTAACCAGGACTCAAACTTCTTCAGCCCCGGCCGGAAGCCCGGGTATGCGGGCGCGAAAACGACTGACCCCTTTTAAGGGGCGACAGGCTGCCGCCGGCTGAAGCCGGCTCTGGGCTGCATGCGGTCTTACCCAGGACTCCGCTGCGCTACGTCCTGGGCTAGAGGCGGAACCATCCCTTCGGGATTCGGCCGAGGCGGCTCGATGACCGATGCTCCGGAGCGGCCGTGCATTTCCAGGTTCAACGGTTTTCTCAGCAACACCGTATTTTCCGCGTTCTGACCGTTCCGGGCTACGCGTTCTGACCCTTCCGGGCTAAACGATGCGTTGCGTGTTTAGGCTCGTATATAGCCCATCGTTAGAATTGTCATCCCGACTGAGGGCTTCAGCCCGAGTGGAGGGACCTGCTGTCAGACTGCATGGGAGCTACTGCCGACCGACAGCAGGTCCTTCGACTCCGGCGGTGAAGCACCGCCTCCGCTCAGGATGACAAGTTGTTAATCACGAGACAAGTTGTCAATCACGAGACAAGTTGTCAATCGCGCAGCCCTAGATCCAAAGAAATGATTCAAATCCCGCAGGGACGCCGCAACTCCGGAATGCATCGAAACCAGCATGCAATTTCCAAAGCGCGCTCTCAGGGTCTTCGCGCTGGTTCTCGGGCTGGCGGTTTTGGCAACCGCCACACCGGGCTCGTTTCGCGGCACCATCGTCGACAATCCCAACGCGGCGAAAGGTTGGATCTACGTGCAGGGCCGTAACGGTACCGCGCGTCGGGTTGAAATCTCGCGTGCCAAAATCGTCTATGACGACGATGTCCCCGCAGCCGACCGTCGTCCCAAACCGGAAGAGGCGTTGATGCCGGGCACCGAAGTCCGGGTCACAGCCGAACAGGCGAGCGATGGCGAGTGGCACGCAACACAGGTTGAGATTCTGAAGCCGGCGGTGGGAACGGAACGATCGAGCAACGGGCGAGCAGCAGTTAGCAATTAGCGATTGGTTCGTGCGGGTGTAGACTTTGTACAGTAAGCCGGATCACGCATCCGCCCGCATTTCGCGGTTCTCTTGCGTCACCCGAACAGGGGCAGACATGCAAGCGACTCGCAAGCTCTCAGCGGTCAAGTGTCCTATCTGCGGAAGCCTCAGCAGCGAACCCGTTTATCCAAAGAGTCTCGGAATGATTGCTGCCAAAGAAAAAGTGATCGCCTATCGCTGTTCCGACGGCCATCTGTTCCTGCCTCCGCATAGGGCATGAGCGCTGACTGAGTTTGGAATGTGGAAGATCTTGTCTGCATGCTCGAGGCGTGAGAGCATCGCTGACGTGGGCTCCTATTACAAGCCGAGTCAGTGGCGCGGTAAACGTCTGGTGTATCGGTTTACTGACCCCGACGAGCCAAGACGCGAGCGCGTAAAGATCATCAGGTTCCTGATCGTGGGGTTTATTCTGCTCGCGGCTACCTGGCTTTTATCCTTGTGGGGACACATCTCTCACTGACCCACTGCCCGCGCACTACTGCTTTTAGAAACTCGCAAAAGAAACAGGTTCCGAGTTCTGTGCTTCCTGCCTCAGAGCGCGGTTACACACTTACTTACTCGCGGTACCTCGCCGTTCTTCTCACCCTGCCCTGTATAATCACCTGTTTTGATCTTTAACGCCGCGCACCCAGTGCGCACGTCCCGCGCCCGGAGGATCTGTTTGGATTTCCAGCTTAACGACGAACAACTGCATTTGAAGAAGATGGTGCGCGACTTCGCCCGGAGCGAGATCGCCCCTAACGTCATGAAGTGGGACGAGCCTGGCACCTTCCCGCTCGAAACCGTCAAGGAGCTCGGCAAGCTGGGCCTGATGGGCATCATCTTCCCCACCGATTACAGTGGCGCGGGCATGGGCTATGTCGAATACGTCATCGCCATCGAAGAGCTGTCGCGCGTGGACGGGTCGGTGGGCATCATCGTCGCCGCACACACCTCGCTGTGCTCGAACCACATCTTCATCGCCGGCAATGAAGAGCAGAAGCGGAAATACATTCCCAAGCTGGCGACCGGCGAATTCATCGGCGCCTGGGGGCTGACCGAGCCGGGCTCTGGATCGGATGCGGGCGGCGCGCGCTGCACAGCCGTGCGCAAGGGCAACAAGTGGGTGATGAACGGCACCAAGACCTTCATCACCAACGCCCGTTATGCCGATGTGGTGGTCGTGATCGCCGTCACCGACAAGACGGCGCACACGCATGGATTATCGGCTTTCGTCGTCGACAAGGGCACGAAGGGATTCCGCATCGGCAAGAAAGAGGACAAGCTGGGCCTGCGCGCCAGCGATACCTCGGAGTTGATCTTCGAGGACTGCGAGCTGCCGCTGGAGAACCTGTTGGGTCACGAAGGCGAGGGCTTCGTCGACGCGATGAAGGTTCTGGACGGCGGGCGCATCTCGATTGCGGCGCTGGGGCTGGGCATGGCGCAAGGCGCCTATGAAGCGGCGCTGAATTACTCGAAGGAGCGTAAGCAGTTCGGCAAGCCGATCAGCGAGTTTCAGGCCATCGGTTTCAAGCTGGCGGACCTGGCGACGGAGATCGACGCCGCGCGGCTGCTGACCATGCGTGCCGCCTCAATGAAAGATGCCGGCATGAAGACCACGCTGGAGTCGTCGATGGCGAAGCTGTACACCAGCGAGGTCGCGGTGAAGGCCGCCAACGAAGGCGTACAGATTCACGGCGGCTACGGCTTCATTAAGGATTATCCGGCGGAAAAGTTTTATCGCGACGTGAAGCTGTGCACCATCGGCGAAGGCACCAGCGAGATTCAGAGATTGGTGATCGCAAGACAGTTGCTGAAGGATTAAGCCTGGGTGGAGCACCGCTTCAGCGGTGCAGTGTGAAGTATTTTGTATTGTCATCCCGAGCGGAGCTGCGACAGCGGCGGAGTCGAAGGATCTGCGGTTCCTTCGCACCGAATTCACTGCAGGCGAACCGCAGGTCCCTCCACTCCGGTGCGCAAAGGAAGCGCACCTCCGGTCGAGATGACAATTCATTTAGGGATGCCGGTTTCATTGAGGGATGCCGGTTCAAAAACGCAGTATGCGGACCCGAAGGCTCACTACGCGTGCAAAGAAGAGAGCCCGAAGGGCGGCATAGTCTAGCCCGGCACGGAGCCGCAGGCGGAGTGCTGGGTGGGAGTAGTTGAAGTCGAGTCCCGTAGGGACGGCAGAATGCGCGCCCATCATCCTGCCACAACGAGCAACAGCAGATCCCTCGTCGGGCTGAAGCCCTCCTCGGGATGACAAATTAGAATGAAGGGTCGGCACGACTGAAGTCGTGCCCTGACACAGACCCAATCGTTGTACGGCAGAATGCACGCCCATCATCCTGCCACAAATCGAAACAGCAGGTCCCTCCGCTCCGGCTGAAGCCGTCGGTCGGGATGACAATCTCACAAGGGATGACAATCTCAATAAGGGATGACAATCTCATAAGGAAGACAATCTCATAAGGGATGACAATCTCATAAGCACTGGGCGCGGCACAGACCGCGTCTTTCAAGCGCCCCATAATCTATCGTGACCACCAGCCCCCACATCGAAGCCGTCATCCAGCGCATTCGCAATGGTGAGGTTCGCGCGCTCTCGCGCGCCATCTCTGCGGTTGAAGATCACACGCCCGAGTCCATCGAAATCCTGAAGGGTCTGTTTCCCTACAGCGGCAAGGCGCTGCTGCTCGGCATCACCGGCTCACCCGGCGCGGGCAAGAGCACGCTGGTCGATCAGATCGCGCACGCCTATCGCAAGCAGGAGAAGAGCATCGGCATCGTTGCCGTCGATCCCACCAGCCCGTTCAGCGGTGGAGCGATTCTGGGCGATCGCATTCGTATGAGCTCGCATCACGCCGACCCCGGCATCTTTATTCGCAGCATGGCCACCCGCGGCTCGCTTGGCGGACTGGCCTCGACCACGGCCGACGTTGCCACCGTCATGGACGCCAGCGGCCGCGATGTTGTCATGATCGAGACCGTTGGCGTTGGCCAGGATGAGGTCGACATCGTGCGGCTGGCGGATGTGACCATTGTCGTGCTGGTACCGGGCATGGGCGACGATGTGCAAACCATCAAGGCCGGCATCATGGAGATTGCCGACATTTTTGTCATCAACAAGTCGGACCGCGACGGCGCCGAGCGCGTCGAGCGTGAGATTCGTGCCATGCAGGCCATCACGCCGGCGCGTTCGGGCGGCGGCGTCAAGGGTGACTGGACTCCGCCGATTGTTAAGACGGTGGCCAGCAGCGGCTCGGGCATCGACGAGCTGGTGGCGACTATCGCCAAGTACCACGCGTATCTCGAGCAGAGTGACCGTGCGCTGACGAGGCGTATCGAAAACTGGCGCAAGCGCATTGCCGAGATGCTGCGCGACGCGCTGTTCCAGCGGGTGCTGTCGCATTACATGAGCGACAGCGAAGCGCTGCGCTACGCCACTGAAGTTGCCGAGCATAAGCGCGACCCGTACTCTTTAGTAGAAAAGTTTGTTGCCAGATTGGGGACACCGGAATGAGTGAAATCGATCATTTGGGAATTGCCGTGAAGTCGCTGGCCGAGGCCAAGAAGTTTTATCAGAACCTGGGACTGTCGCCCATGGAAGACGAGACGGTGGAAGCCGAGAAGGTGCGTCTGTCGATGGTGCCGGTCGGGCGAAAGCCGCATCGAGTTGCTGGAGCCGCTGTCGGACGACTCGCCGATTGCGAAGTTCCTGGCCAAGCGCGGCGAGGGCCTGCATCACGTGGCTTTGAATGTGGAAGACCTGTCGGCTACGGTGGAGCGGTTGAAGGCAGCCGGCACGCGCCTCATTTCGGATGAGATCAAGATCGGAGCGGGCGGGCATCTGTACGTGTTCGTGCATCCTTCCAGCGCCGGCGGGGTATTGCTGGAGCTGGTGGAAGACGCGCCGCAGGGCGTGTAAGGGCCCTACAAACAGATTTCAGAGCAGGTTGTCATCACCAGCGCCCGGTTCTGGCGCGGGGGATCTGCTTTTGATCGCACCGAAAGCAGATCCCTCGTCGGCCTGAAGGCCTCCTCGTGATGATAATCCTTCAACACTTGCAGGGGCCTAGCGCAGAGTCCATGCTCCTCATCGCCATCGACACCTCCGGAAGAAACGGCAGCGTCGCTCTCTGTCGTGGCGATGCCGATAGTTTCGAAACCCTGCAACTGTCTACACTAGAGGGCGGTACCTACTCGGCGCGCCTGATGCCGGTGATCGCCGAACTGGTCCAGCAGCACGGCCTCACCAAGAACGATGTCGATGGCTTCGTCGTGGTCCTCGGCCCCGGCTCATTCACGGGGCTGCGTGTAGGCCTCGCGACTGTGAAGGGCTTGTGCGAAGTGCTGGGCAAGCCGCTGGCCACGGTCTCGATGCTGGAGGCAGTGGCGATCGCGCACGGTGTCGGCGAGGTTACCGCGGTCCTCGATGCCGGACGCGGCGAGGTGTATGTGGGTGATTACGGAGTTGCGAACGGCGCAGCTGTACAGCAACGGGAATACATCGTGAAGGCGGCGGAGTTCGTTTCCCGGAACGGCGAGATCGTGACCTCGGACGAAGGCGTCGCGAAAAACCTGCAGGCCGCCGGAGTTAAAGTCGCGCTCGTCGACCGGGTTCATGCCGATGGTATCGGTCGCATCGGATTGCGCAAATTGCTGGCCGGCGATGTAGCCGACGCGGCGAGCGTCGATGTGAACTACATACGGCGGTCGGATGCCGAACTCTTCGCCAAGCCGAAAGCCTGACGCACATGCTGATTCGCCGTGCCACTCCCGCCGATATCCCGCACATGCGCTCACTCGAACAGCAGGCCGACACCGCTGCGCACTGGGCGGCGCGTGAATACGACGCCCTGTTCGCCCCCGAGGCGCCGAAACGGCTGGCGCTGATTGCCGGCGAGGGCGACGATGTCGGCGGCTTCCTGATTGCCCGCTGCGGTCTCGACGAATGGGAGCTTGAGAACGTGGTTGTCGCCTTGGACCGGCGGCGTGGCGGGATTGGCGGTCAGTTGGTTGCCGAACTCCTCCACCAAGCTGTGACGGCCGCAGCCACTTCGGTGCTGCTGGAAGTCCGGGAATCGAACCAGCCAGCCCGCCAACTCTACAAAAAAATTGGATTTCTCGAAGCTGGCCGGCGTCCAAACTATTATGAGAACCCGGCAGAGGATGCCTTGCTGCTTGAATATTCGGTTTCGATTTCGTGACAAATGCGCTTGAAGCAGAGTAGGGCGTATGCTAGCGTTTTCATCGTAGATTCATCGGAGGTGCACTGAATGGCAACTCAGGTACGCGATCAGCTTCTTGCGAGTAATGACGAATTCCGTCGGTTAGCAGATGAACACACGCAATACTCGGAGCGCCTCGACTCCCTGATTCAAAAGAAATATCTTTCGGAAGAAGAAAAGGTCGAGGAAGTGCGCTTGAAGAAGCTGAAACTTCACCTGAAGGACCAGATGGAAAGCCTGGAGCAGCAATATCGCTCCTCGCACCTGGCCGTTTAGTAGCCATTAGCCGCGTACATCCGGCGGAAAAGACATGGGTCTTGGCCGCCTCCTGCGATCCCTGTCTGCGATCCGCCAGCTCTGCATGACTTTGGTAATGCCCTAATGTGCATTGCTGCGTTCTCTCGGATGGAGGCGGGGGTCACACCGCAGTAGCGAGAGATTCTGACATGATGAGGCGTTTCGTGTGGGCGCTGTCCGCGATTCCTCTGCTCGGCGCGTCATTCCTATCCGCGGGTTTGGCCGACCGCGTCCAGACCGAATATGAAGAAAATATCAGGCTTGGGTTTCCCGCCAAGCCGATAATCCAAATATCTTGCCCGGTATGTCCGCCACCCTACGCCACCTGTCCCGCGGGTTGCGACCGCGATTGAGCATCAACGCAACTTTAGAACGCCACCTCCGTCCCCCAGGCGATCCGCCCGCGTAGCGGTGATTGCGGTATTCTCAGCTAATGCGTCTCTTCCATCTCCGTATGAAACGCCTTGCCTGTGGTTTTGCACTTCGCGCCGCTTGTGTCTCGATCTGCTTTCTGCTGCTTTCGATATGTTTGTCGGCACAAGCCAAGCCGCTGCCGGGCTTGTGGGATGGCAGAATGCAAAGCAAGGCCGGCCAGGTGACCTTCAACATCGAGTTTGTGCAGAAGGACGACGGCCTGCACGCGACGCTGATCAATGCGACCGACCGTCAGCCTTTCAGCAGCGCAGTCTTCAAAGACGGCGTGATCACGCTGCGCATGGATTACTACGATGGCGCGCTCACGCTGCACTACACAAGCTTTCGCGTTCTTGAGGGTGAGTATTCCCGGCAGACCAGCAAGGGCGTGGTCCACATTCCGGTAGTGGTTGTGCCTCATCGCGAGCGCGCGGCGGGAGCGCCGTGGACCGGTCTGTCGTTGAGCGGGGACTGGGTCTTCACCTGGCCGGAGGAAAAGGGCGCGGAGAAGACGACCCTCGCTCACTTTCAGCAGGACAAAGATGCCGACGTCAACAAAGAAGTGGCGGTCACCGGTACGATCGAGCCGGTGAGCGGCGACACCGGCCTGCTGCATGGCACGGTGTATTCGGACCTCGACGGCCACACCATGTTTCACTTGAGCCGATTTGACGGTATTCACGTGATGGCGATCGACGGGACGTTTGTGCCGGACGGAACGCTGAAGGGACAGCAGGGGGGCGTGGTCGCACTGGAAACATTTACCGCTGAGCGCCGTAAGGACAAAGCTACGGCCGATCCCAACGCGCTGGCCGAGACCCTGACGAAGGTGAAAGATCCGAAAGAGCCGTTTCGCTTCAGCGGCGTCGACGCGGCAGGGAAGACACAGAACCAGAGCAGCCCGGAGTTTGCGGGCAAGCCGATGATCGTCGACATCTTCGGAACCTGGTGTCCGAATTGCTATGACGAAGCGCCGGTGCTGGAGAAGCTCTACCAGAAATACCGCGACCAGGGTTTACAGATTGTCGGTCTCGCCTACGAATACACCGACGATCAGCAGCGCAGTCTGCAGCAGATCGGCATCTATCGCGCGAAGTTTGGGCTGACATTCCCGCTGTTGCTGGCAGGCACCACCGATGCGGGGCAGATCGCGAAGACGCTGCCGCAACTGGAAGGCTTCGGCGCGTTTCCCACATCGATCTTCATCGACCGGGCAGGGCATGTGAAGGCGATCCTTGCGGGATTTACCGGACCCTCAACGGGAGAGAAGTTCGAGGAAGTGCAGAAGCGGATGGATGAGCTAGTGCGGGAGATCGTGGGGACGTCGAAGTGAGCCAACATCCCAGTGGGATAGCATTTTGAGTGATATCGCTGATTACAACAGTTGTGGCAGATATGTACTCCTTCGCGCACACTCTTCATGATGAAGCGGCTATTAACCATCGCCCCGATCTTGCTCGTATGCCTTATCGTCGTTGGTTGCAAGCGCACAATGTACGTCACAGAAGCGATGACTTGGGAGTGTGCGCCAGAGGAATACAAGCCGTCGTACTATGCGAGGACCGACGAGTATGTGCGATTTCGTTTCGTTAAGGACGCTCATTTTTTCGAAGTGGAATCCAGCAAGAATTTCTGCTTCGAAATGCGCAGTGCTTCGCGGCCAATAGTTAATGTCGAATTTGAACTATGGGGTTATTCTCACAGCCTTCACGGCTACCGAGTGACGTCCGTGGATGGTCGACCAATCGAGCACGTCGGAGGCTGGGGGAGTAGTGGCGCTAACGGTGGCACCGGACCTTCTCCCCTGAGTTATGCGTTTGCGCGGTAGCTGGCGTTACATCGCCATTGCACCCATTGACGCTCCGGACAGTGTTGTGAGTGCAATGGCCTGACTACAACAGTTAGATGGCACCTGTCTGTTAATTGCTCTGGCTCAGTGGTTTATGGGAGCACCCTTCCGAATTGGCTGATTATCAGAGCAATACTCTGCCGAAGATGCTTGACAGCTGCTGCCCGACGAATACGAAGAAGGCCGAAATGAAATTCTAGTCAACCGGGCCAAGATAGTTGTCCAGCCACGCCAGAACTTCCTTTACGAGTTGCACCCGCTGCACGGTGACGTCGTGAGGCGATTCCATCACAACATGCCGCTTATCGGCGTGCGCGGTCCCCAACATGTCAAACAGAGGGTTCTGGGCTTTGTCCACGGCGAAAGAAAAATCATATTTTCCGTTGACCATCAACACGGGTAAGTTCAATCGGGGCGCAAAATCTACCTGGTCTACGCCAGGTGGGAATTTGGCCAGGAAAAATCCTCCATCCAGGAAGATTGCAGTCCGAAGTTTGTCCTGCAAAAGCGTCGTGAGTATCACGCCTTCCGCCGATCCAAGGCTGACGCCTACATATGCCAGCTTATTCGAGTTGATATCTGATCGGGTACTCAGGTACTGGATGGAGCGGCTCAAATCGTTGACTTGCTCGCCCAGCAGCTCATGCGTTAAAGGCCAGGGTGGAACCTTGTCTCGTTCATACGTGCCCTGATAGATCGGATACATTACCGCTCGACCGCTTTGGACGATGTAATCGAAGAACTGTACGTCACCGAGCTTGCTGCTGTTCGGGATCCCAAGGACACGCGCACTGGGGAAAAACAGAACCGTTTCGTAGGGCGGCCGCACGCTCTTGGGAAGATAAAGATACGCTGTCATGCGTTCGCTGTCATAGGAAGTGTCGAACGTGATCTTTTCTTTCTTCCAGTCGGCAGTCTCTTCTACCACCCCTTCCAATCGGGCGTTTAGCGGGGCGTCTGGAAACTGGTACATCGACTTGTAAGCGGCGAAGACCTCATCCGACACCGGCTTGATTTTGCTGAAATCGCGCTCGAGAGGCTTCATCGGTGCGAGCGCCGCAGTCGGAACCGGCTGCGTATTTACAACGCATCGGAATCCGTTTGCCGAAGAGCGGTCGAAGGGCAACAGAGCTTCCGGTTCGGTGTAGTAATAAGTTTGAGAATCCCACGCGCCTCCGAGAATTAACCTCTCGTCTCCGACCGCGTTCAAGGTCCACTCGCGCACATTCCCCGCCATATCGTAGGTTCCGAAGTCACCGACATTCTGGAAACTGCCAACCGGCTCCAGTTTCTGGCGGGCAATGTTGCTCATCTGGGTGATGTAGCTGGAGTCATCTGCAGAAATGGCGCTGTACCACTGGGCAAGAGTGGGCAAGCTCTTGCCCGCGAAAACCGCGTAGGCCGAGGCTTCATACCAACTGATGCCGGAGACCGGGTAGTTGTCCTGTCCCGGTGTGAAATGGCCCGCCTGCCAGGTCGAAGGTCCATGTCGGCCCGTAGTGTCACGAAAGAGCGTCATGGCTTCCTGCCAGCTCAACTCATGCCCATCGTGGATGAACTTCTCTTTCCAGTAATCCTGTTTCTCGTATCCGCCGGCGTCAACGAATCGCTGGTAGTCGCTGTTGGTAACCTCGTACCGGTCCATATAGAACGCCGGCAATTGGAATGGTCCAACCCATCCCAACGACGTTACAAGGTTCTCCCATTTGCCCCCGGGAACGTAAACCATTCGCGCCGGCGCATGAGCCATCGCTGCCAGGTCAAATGTCATCGCGTCGGCGGTTTCTGGCGCTGTCGTCGATTGGCTTTCGCGACGATCCGTCACCCTCCAACGAAAATAGCCCTTGGGGATCGCAATATTTTTCAGGGGAGTTGTGCCGAGGGGATACCAAGGGTCCTGCGGCGCCAAATAATCTTGGATCTCGACCTTTGCGCCTTCGGGCGAAGAGTCGACGGCAACTCTTCGCGTCATCTCGGCGATAGTTTGATTGAGCGCCTTGTCGTCGGGCAGGTATTTACGAGCCTGTTGCGCCAGCAGGAAAGCCGCGAGAGGTTTATGCTCCTTCGTCAACCTCTCCATCTGAGGAACCGCCTTCTCCTGTGCCCACCTGACTTTTTTCAACTGCCAGCCAAACCAGCCGCCGCCAATTGCTAAAAGCAGAACCGCCGCGATGGACCACATCCACCGTGCGCGTGACATTCGCACTTCGTGCTTTTGCGTGTGAGCTGTGCTTAGTTTTCCCAGCGCCGCCGTGAGGTCGCTCTTCATCTCGGACGCTGTCTGATAGCGGCTGCGACGGTCCTTCTCAAGGGCGCGAGTAATAATGCGCTCAGCATCCTTGGGAGCGTCAGCCCGCACTTGCCGCACGCTCTTTGCAGGGTCGGTGGTTACCGCGCGAAGAATTGCAGCTGCGCTGACTGCGTCGAAAGGCGGCTTCCCTGCTAAAGATTCGTAGAGCAGGACACCCAAGCTCCAGAGATCGGTGCGAGCGTCTATCGGAAGTCCTTCCGCCTGCTCGGGAGACATGTAGAGAAATGTTCCTATTGGACCGCGAGTTTGCACTAGCTCAGAAACCGTGTCATCGCGGGCCGGCTCCAGCAACTTCGCCAATCCGAAATCCAGAACCTTGGCATGGCCTTTGGCTGTCAGCATCACGTTGCCCGGCTTGAGGTCCCGATGAATTACTCCTTGCTCGTGGGCTTCCTCGAGCGCATCGGCAATCTCGGTTCCCAGGGACAGGGCCTCCTGCACGGCCAACGGACCGAAACCCAGCTTCTGCGCTAGAGAAGGTCCGGGTACATACTCCATCACGAGGTAGTCCATTCCCTCGTGTTCGCCAACGTCGTATACCCCAGCAATGTTGGGATGATTCAGCCGTGCCAAGGCGAGGGCTTCGTTGCGGAAGCGGTGCCGTGCGGCCTCGTCAATCAGAACTCCGGGCCGCAGGACCTTGATTGCAACGTTGCGCTGAAGGCGGCTGTCGCGGGCCCGGTATACCTCGCCCATTCCTCCAGCGCCCAACCGCTCTTGAATTTCGTAGGGACCCAGTTGCATTCCCGGCTTCAGGCCCATAGGTGCAACAGTATAGCGAAGCAGGAATACGGAGCGGAGTGAAAGTGCTTCAGCCTTCCAGCAGCCGGACCTAAACAGAGCTGCCGTTTGATGGGCAGCGGGCAGAATTCTGGTTTGGCATATCGCCTAAGTCGAGTCGGCAACTTGACCTAACTGTTGCTAAATCGCCTCTCTGACAATGTCGGCGTTGTCAAGAGCGTAGATCGGCATCCGCTTTAGACAAAGCGCCACTTCGCTCTCCAGAAACTTTCCTTGTTGACGGGATCAAGCTTGGGCCTCCGTGATCTGGAAGCCAAGTTTGGCGGCCCTTTTGCGAAGTGAGTGGATTTGCTGATTTCGGTATCGGTGTTCGTAGTACTCAGCTCCTTTGTCGACGTAGGCTTGGCCGTGTTTCAGCATGCGATAGACCAGGCGAGAGAGTCTGTGGGCCATGGCGGTAATGGCTTTGGGGGCGCCGAGTTTACTCCGCAGCCTGCGGTACTGAGCTCCGAGATAGGTTTGACTCCGCAGCAGGGTGTTGGCGGCCTGCCGCAGCGCGGTGGCGGAGCGGTTGACCACACGTCGCGTTCCTTTCCGTAGCACCTTGTCTCCGCTGATCTGATTATCGGGTGCGAGTCCTAACCAGGAAGCAAAGTGAGCTTCGGTTTTCCACCGGCCCATGTCGAGTCCCACTTCGCTGATTACAGTTTGTGCCACCATCACATCGATCCCATCGATGCGGGTTAGGTCGACTCCGCTGATGCGCTGCAGTTCCGTGCTGAGGTCAAAGCGAGGTGCGTTCTTGGCGAGTTTGGCCTTCTTTTTCTTGGGCTCTCCGAGAGGTGTTTGAGGCGAAGAATTATCGGCAAAGCTGGCCAGGTGTTTCTGCAATTGCTGGTCGCACTCGGCGATTCGTTGCTGATAAGTGTCATACATCTGGACTTCCTGCTGCAGCACAAATACCAGTTCCGGACGCCAGTTGCCCTCCAGACTCTTGGCGATCTGTTCCCGACTGGCATGAATCCGGGGATCACTGAGTTCCGCCAACCTGCGCGGGTCGCGCTCTCCGGCCACAATCGAGCGCACAATCGCCTGTCCGGTTACTCCACTCAGATCGCTGATGACGTTGGCCAATTGCAGGTTCATCTGGGTTAGCGATTTCTGCATCCGCTGAATGCACGTTGCTGCTCCGCGAACATGTTCGGCTCGTTGGCGCCAGTAGGTCCGCAGCTTTCGAATCTCGGATGGCGGTTGAAATGAGTTGTTCAGGAGTCCGTAAGTGTGTAGCTTCAGTAGCCACTGGCACTCCTGCACATCACTCTTGCGGCCGGGCAGGTTTCTGGTATGTCGCGCATTGACCAAATAGACCTCAAACCCTCGTGCTTCTAGAATCTCGTATAACGGAATCCAGTACACCCCAGTCGACTGCATTGCCACCGTTTGGACTCCACGGCTTTCTAACCAGTCCGCCAGACGATGCAGGTCTGCCGTAAAACACTCAAAGCGCCGTACTGGTTCTGGATCTCGATCTGGACGTACCGCCGTGTAATGCGAACCGTTGCCTACATCAATCCCAGCCGCACGCGGATGGACCACTTCTAAACCCGGATCTTCCGATTGCAGGCGTCGAGCCCACTCTTTCTTCTCTTTGCGATTCCGCCATAACGGGTTGTTGCTTTTTACCATCGCTGCTCTCCTGATTGGAAGAATGAGGATGCAGTTCGGCCCAGTGGCGATAGGTTTAGAAATCTCTCCAACGGGGTCAAAGGAGTGCAAACATCAAACACTCCCTGCCACCATGCCAGCGATCGCCAACACCGGAGCCATGCTCTAGTACGGGCATACAAAGCACCATTTCGAATTCGGCCTTAGCTTGCCGAACCCATCCGTGATCAGAATCGCAGACCTCAGCATCGCGAGCCAAGTTTCTGGTACCAGCGACTACAGCCAAGCTGCAGTCAACTGCTCTAGTTGAAAAACTCCGGTGCCAACCAACCACGGCTCGCCTTGTAATCCCTTCAGATCAGAACTCGGTCCGACCCATGCATCTCTTCGATCGCTGCTGCGATCATGATTACCACTTCGAACTCCTCTCAAGAGGAGCGGGGTGCCCACTCAATAGCTCGGTGTTCTACTGCACACCATGACGATTTCCGGGCTGCCCCGCGTGCGAACCGAACTCAATGTACTGCTGATAATCCCATCCCTGGCGCAGCATCCAGTACAAAGAAACTGCCAGCCGACGCGCCATCGCGACCTTGGCGATCTTGCGTCCCCGACGCATCATCAGGTGAAAGTATCGGCTGCGCCATTCCGGAAGACTGCGCACTGTGACCTGTGCTGCTTCCACCAGCAAGAAGCGCAAGATCGAACTGCCTTGCTTGGTGATGTGCCCCAGCCGTCTCCGATTCCCGCTGGAGTCTTCCAGTGGAACCAGACCGAGATAGCTGGCCACCTGCTTGCCACACTGAAAGCGTTCGGCTTCTCCGATGATCAGCACGAATGCCAACGCTGTGAGTGGACCCACGCCAGGATGAGTGGCCAGTCGCTGTGCCTCGGGAAACTTCTCCACTTCCCGTTCCACCGCCTGGCTTAACTCCGCGATGGTTGGGTTCAACCGGTCCAGCAACTCCAGCAGGTCGTGCCGTCGCCGGCTGGCCCACGGAGCCAGCTGGAACGATTCCAGGCGCGGGCGTTCGGTACGCCACAACCGCTTCTTACACCGCAGACCTTCGTTCAGCGCTACCGCCTGCAACTGATTCATGATTCGCGTACGCGCCTGCACCATGCGGTGACGATGCCAGAGCAGTTGCCGCAGGTCACGGTTCTCCCAGCTCGGCACCCAGATCTTCGGAAAGTCATCCTTCAGCATCAGCTTCAAGATGAGCTGGGCATCTTGCCGATCGGTCTTCTGCTTCCGTACCCGCTTGGTTCGGATCTCGGCGGCATCTCCTACCCACAGCTCGATCTGCAACTCAGCCATCAGGCGCTCGAACCAGCGCCCGTGACCACTGGCCTCCATGCCGACACGCACGGTCTTTCCCTGGCTCATCAGAATGCGGTAGAACGCTTCGGCTTCGCCCGGATGATGGAGTCTGCGATCTTCCAACTCTCCGGTGTCGGTGTCAACGAACGCTATTTGCTGAAACTCGGGATGGAAATCTACTCCTATAATGATCATTGTTCGGCTCCTTTCTCCCGAGCCTGTTGGTTGGTCAGCACCACCAACTTTACTCGGGCATCGGAGCCGACATTGTCATGGAATCAATTACACTCATTGGTTCGAGACCCGATCCGCTTCGCGGCGATTGCTCCTCGCTGGCACAAACCTCTACTTACCCCGCAGGCTCTATAATCAATAGACGCCCATGGTTCGAGACGGCATCTACTACGGACTGGCATTCATTCTGGTTGCGGTGCTTGTAGGCTGGCTGACAATGCCCGCCCTGGCCGCGATTCCATTGCTGCTGGCCGGGTTCTTCCTCTGGTTCTTTCGCGATCCCGAGCGCCGCATTCCAGCCATCCAGGGCGCCATTGTTTCGCCCGCCGACGGCAAGGTCACCGACATTTCCGTGATTCAGCAGGACGGCGAGCCGAAGACCCGTATCAGCATCTTTCTCAACGTCTTCAACGTCCATGTGAACCGCTCGCCTATTACCGGCGTGATCGAAGAAATCCGCTACCAGAAGGGCAAGTTCGGCAATGCCATGGGTGCGGTCTCCGCCGAGGAAAACGAGCAGAACATTGTGACCGTGCGCGGCGACGCCGGCGTGATCGTCTTCAAGCAGATCGCCGGCTTGCTGGCGCGGCGCATCGTATTTACCAAGAAGGTCGGCGACCGACTGGAGCGTGGAGAGCGCGTCGGCCTTATCAAGTTTGGGTCGCGTACCGACGTTATCTTTCCCGCCGGCGCAGACATGAAGGTCAGTGTGGGTGACCTGGTGAAGGGCGGATCCAGCGTGCTGGCGATTGCCCAGCCGCAGCCTCATGCCGCGCGACTGCGCGATGTTGCGGAGGTGCGATGAACTCGTATCCGGAGCAGCCATCGAGTAATTTGACGCGCCGCCGTCCGCGTAAAGGCCTATACCTGTTGCCCTCCATGTTTACCGCGGGCAACATGGCTGCGGGATACTATGCCATCGGTCAGGCCATCCAGGGCACAGCCGCCGATCCCTGGCACTTCGATCTGGCAGCCAAAGCGATTGGCATTGCCATCGTGCTCGACTTCTTCGATGGCGGCATTGCGCGTCTCACCAACACCACCAGCGATTTCGGACGCGAGCTCGATTCCCTCGCCGACGTCATCACCTTCGGTATAGCGCCGGCCGTTCTCGCGTGGATGTGGGGCTTCCGCATGCTGCCGATGGAAGGCAATCTGGACTGGCGCACGCAGGTCGTCCGCATCGGCGCGGTCATGACCTTTGCGTTCCTGCTGGCCGGAGCGTCACGATTGGCGCGCTTCAACATCCAGGTAAACCCGCAGCCCTCGAATCCCGGCCGGCCCGGCCGCAAATATTTTGTCGGCATGCCGATCCCTGCCGGAGCCGGCACTATTGCCGCAGTGGTTCACCTGGTACAGGGAGCTCCACTGCAGATCTGGTGGCTCTCCTGTGGCTGGGGCGTTTTTCTCGGCATTATTTCGTTCCTCATGGTCAGCACCTGGCGGTTCTTCAGCTTCAAGGGCATTAACTTCCGCCAACCGCAGAATTTCCGCTGGATCATTGTGATGGGAATCAGCATTGCGTTGATCATTCTCTCGTCGCAATATGTACTATTCGCGCTGGCGCTGATCTATATCCTGTCGGGAGTGATCGCGCGGCTTTACTTTGTATTTCGCCGGCCAACGGTGCCGCCTCCACCGCAGGATGAGGCCTCACACGCTTAATGAAAAGTGAACCGAACAATCCCTCCGCCGCACGTACCGATGGAGGCCATTGGGGTGGCCTGTTTCGTGTCGCCATCATTGGCGCCGCCACTCTAAAAGGCCGGGAGTTGAAGGAGGTCCTCAGCGACCGTAACTTTCCGGCAACCGATATCCGGCTGCTGGATGATGAAGAGTCTCTCGGCCAGTTACAGGCCGTGGGTGAAGAGCCGACTTTCATCCAAAGCGTGCTGCCCGAGCACCTGGACGATGTGGACTTCACTTTTTTTGCTGCCGACGAACAATTCACCCGCGACACCTGGCAGATGGCGCGCAAGGCGGGCAGCGACATCATCGACTTGTCGTATGCGCTGGAAGATCGTCCTGACGCTTTGCTGCGCGCGCCCTGGGTGGAGCGTGAGCTCGATACGAAGCGCAAGGTGGATTTCAGCGAAGCGCCTGTGGTCATCGCCCATCCCGCAGCAGTGGTGCTGGCGTTGCTGCTGCTACGAGCGCAGAAGATCGGCAAGATTGCCCGCGCCATCACCACGCTGTTTGAGCCGGCTTCCGAGCACGGCCGCCGTGGCATGGATGAGCTGCACGAGCAGACGGTGAACCTGCTGTCGTTCCAGCAGCTGCCCAAGGGAGTGTTCGACACGCAGGTGGCTTTCAATCTGCTCGACCGTTACGGCGAGAAGTCGCTGCCCACGCTGGCGTCGGTGGAGAGCCGCATTGTGCGCCACTTCCGCGGCATTGTGCAGGATAAGCTGAGCGTACCTTCGCTGATGCTGCTGCAGGCTCCCATCTTCCACGGACATGCGTTTTCCCTTTACATTGAGTTGGAGAACCCGGCGCAGATCGAAGAGATGGTGGCTGCCATCTCCGGTGAGAACGTCGACGTGCTGCAGGGCGGGGAAGAATCGCCCAGCAACGTGAACGCCGCCGGACAGGAGCAGGTGCAGGTGTTTGCGCGTCAGGATCCGCAGCGGCCAAATGCCTTCTGGTTGTGGGCCGCCTCCGACAATCTGCGGATCTCGGCGCTCAACGCCGTGGAGTGTGCCGAAAGCATGATCGCTTCAAGACCGCGAGGGAAGGTACAGTGATCGGTTTCGCATTCGGACGCCGCGCAGTTTTGGCGGCGATGATGGCAATGCTCGCGCTCACCACCGCCTGCGGTTATCACACCACGGGAAACAATGCTCCGCGGCTGCCCACCGACCTGCACACGATTTATGTTCCCGGAATTGAGAACACTTCGCAGACTTACCACATTGGCCAGACCTTTACCGAAGCTCTGATTCGCGAACTGCGCACGCGCACTAACTACCGCATCGTTACCAAGAATGACGGGACAGCCGATGCGACGCTCGCCGGCGTGATCACCAGCGTGTACATCGCGCCGTTGACCTTCGACTCCGCCACCGGACGCGTCTCCACTTCGCTGGTGGCCGTCACCATGAATGCAAAGCTGACCGGCAGCGATGGCAAAGTTCTGTGGAGCAATCCCAGCTTCCTCTTTCGCGAGCAGTACCAGGAATCGACGGACCCGTCCAGCTTCTTCGAGGAGGAAGGTCCCGCGGTGCAACGTGCGGCAACGACCTTTTCGAAGGAACTGGTGGCCGACCTGTTGGAGGCGTTCTAGATGCGCAGCTTCGCCGCCTCCGACCGCTTTGTCGCTGACGTAAAAGCGCGCAAGATTGCGGCAGGTTATGTCTTCGTCGGCGATGAAGCCTTCTTTCGCAAACGCTGCCGGGAAGCCATTCTCCAGCATCTGGTGCCCGCCGATGTCCGCGAGTTGAGCCTGTACGATATGGACCTGGCCGATGTCGAGTTGCAGCAGGTGCTGGACCAGGCACGCACGCCGTCGCTGATGTCGCCCGTTCCAGGTCTTCTTCATTCGCGGCATCAAGAGTCTTTACGGGCGCGGCAAGCATGAGGAAGAGTTCGCTGCCATCAAAGACTATTTCAAGAATCCGAATCCCGATGCGCTGCTGGTCTTCATCGCCGACCACATCAGCATTCCGGCCGACGCCCGCCGCATGGACTTGACCGACAAAGACCGCTACGAGCGCATTCGCGAGACCCTGGGCGAGTATTGCTCCATCCTGGAGTTCGCGCGGGTGGACGATGGCGACGCCGTCAAGTGGGCGGTAGAAACCGCTGGCGCGGAAGACGTGAAGCTCGACAGCGATGCGGCACGCGAGCTGGTGGACTCGCTCGGCGGCGACATGATGATGGTAGCCAATGAGCTGGAGAAGCTGGTGCTCTTCGTCGGCGAGAAGAAGCGAATTACGCTGGGCGATGTTGAGACTCTGGTACTGGCGGCGAAGCAGCGGTCGTTCTACGAATTGACCGATGCGATTTCCGATCACGACCGCGGTCGCGCCCTCGCAGTGCTGGACGCGATCTTGAATACCGGTGATGGAGATGAGGCCGCGATCGGGCATCTCTACATGTTGTCGCGGACTTTCCGGCAGATGCTGGTGATCCTGGAACGCAATGTGCGTGATTCGCGCGCTCTGTGGCAGGCGTTGTGGCAGGGCTTTCGCATTCCGCCGTTCGCCGCCGAAGACATCATTCGCCAGGCGCGCCGCTACAAGTCGCGGCGGGAGCTGACCAATGCGATTCGCCGCGTGGCGCGCGCCGACCTGGCGTTGCGCTCCAATCCTCCCAGCAAGCGCCTGATCCTGGAAAATCTGGTCCTCGATTTGACCGCCGAGCCGAAGCTGCAGGAAGCCGGCTGGCTGCAGGATGAATTGCCGGTGTAGTTGTAATGGATGTAAAAGCCTATCTGCGGCGCATCGAGTACGACGGCCCACTCGATCCTTCGGCAGCAACTCTGCGCAATCTGCATCGCCAGCATCTGTTCACCGTTCCCTTCGAAAATCTCGATATCCCTCTGGGCACGCCGATCGATCTCGATCTCAAGCGCGTGTACGAGAAGATCGTGGTGCGCCGTCGCGGCGGATTCTGTTACGAGCTGAACGGCCTGTTCGGCGAGTTGCTGACGGCGCTCGGATTTCAGGTGCAGATGCTGTCGGCGCGAGTGCGGCGCGAGGATGGCGGCTTCGGTCCCGAGTTCGACCACATGCTGCTGAAGGTTGCGCTCGATGAGCCTTGGCTGATGGACGTCGGTTTCGGTGACTCGTTCGTCGACCCCATCGTCTTCCATTCCGGCGGCGCCGACCAGGTCAATGGACATCGCTACGTCGTGCTGCCGATGGGCGATGAGTGGGAGTTGCTGCGCGAGGACGCCAAGGGCCAGGTGCCGCTGTATGCCTTTCGCGATGTGCCGCATGAGCTAAACGAGTACCGGCGAAATGTGCGAGTTCCATCAGACGTTCGCCGGAGTCGCATTTCACGAAGAGCTGGATCTGCAGCCGCGCGACGCCGGACGGCCGTGTTACCGTCGCGAACATGTGCCTGATCACGACCAGAGGAGACAAACGGGAAGAGATTCCGTTAAGTACCGAAGATGATCTACGGCGCTGTTTGCGCGAGTTCCTGGGAGTGGAGTTTGCGGAGTCGGTATCGTTGGCGAAGTTGACCGGGCGATAAAAGCAGATTTCGGTTACAGCGTATCCCGATGTTAGTCCGTTTCATTCAACAGAATCTGCTTCCTTCAACACATTGTCATCACGAGGAGGGCTTCAGCCCGACGAGGGATCTGCTGTTTGTTGACGCCGGCAGAACATCCGCTGCGGAGTGTCGCCGCTTGCGCGGCTCGGCGTCTTGACGCGCGGCACCCGGGGCTGCCGCCCCGGGCTAACGTCATAGCCGCCGCTTCGCGGCTGGTGTGATGGGTGTTCTGCGGCATGCCGCCTGACGCATATTGCAGAAGGAAGGTGTCCTAAGCCCTCGACATTGTCATCACGAGAAGGGCTTCAGCCCGACGAGGGATCTGCTTTTCGGCTTCGCCTACTTCACTTCCTTCACGTCGACGCTGGCGATGGTGTTTTCCCACTCCAGCTTCAACGTGGCCGCGTCGCCGCCCATCTTGTCGAGCGAAATCGTAAACAGTCTCCAGCCCGGAGGAACGCTGCGTCACCTTCATGGGAATGCGCGCCAGGTCCTGGCCCTGGCTGTACTCGGTGCCCCACTGGCCGGTCTGCTTGTTGATGATCAGTTGCCACTTGCTCGTTCCGGGCAAGGTGTAAATCGTGTAGCTGCCTTTGGGAACGGTGGTGCCGCCGATGTTCAGATCGACGCTGGTCTTCAGGCTGGTGGCTGCGTTCGCGCCGGTGCGCCACACCTGATCGTAGGGAACCAGTCCGCCGAAGATCTTGCGGTTGCGCATGGAGGGCCGGCTGTAGTCGATGGTGACGGTGTTGCCGTCGGCGAAGGTCAGCGTTGCCTGTCCCGGCGGGCTCGACGGCGGCTTCTTGCCATTGGCCTGCATGCCATCGTTCTGCGCGACAGCTACCGTGGTGAGGGCGATCAGTGCGGCGACGAATCCACAAACGGCTCTTCTGCATTGCACTCTCCTGTGCGATTTCGTGCTACCAATCCATTCTATTTCTTCTGCTCGGGCGCGAGGTGCATCTCAGGCATCGGCGGCCAGCCAATCGACTTGCCCTGGAACAGCGCCACAGCGGTTTCGTAGCGCTTGGTCCCATCGTTGATGGCAAAGCGCCGCAGATGCTCCGGCGGGCCGCTCCACATGCACACTCCGGCGTAGGCTCCATCCTTGCGCAGGATGTAATAACTCATGTCGACGTACTGCATCTTGGCCATGTCGCCGTTGAAGTTGCGAACGATGCGCTTCAGCGCGTCCATGCCGGCTTCCTGCGGAGACATGCCGCGGCGCATGTTCTCGACGATGGTGTGCGCGCCGCAGACTTTGATGTTCTCTTCGCCGTTGCCGGTCGCGCCCGCCGCACCCACATCCTGGTCGACGTAGCATCCGGCGCCGATGATCGGCGAATCGCCCGCGCGTCCCGCCAGCTTCCAGGCCAGGCCGCTGGTGGTGGTCGCGCCGGAGATCTCGCCGTTGGTATTCAGTGCCGAGCAGTTGATGGTGCCGGTTGGCGGATGCAGCACACGCTGCGCGGCAGCGGCGCGAAATTCCGGCTCGATCCCAAGCTTCGCAGCCAGCGCCTCCAGCTTTTGCTGACGCTCTTCGTAGCAACTCGGATTGGTTTTGGTGCTCGTCGGGCAGCTTGTATTTCGGACTGGCGATGCCGGGGCCCCACCAGTCCTTGTTCGACATGGTTTCTTTCCACATCAGCCAGATCTTGCGCGAGCGGTCGGTCAGCAGGTTTTCGCGCGCAAAGCCCATGTCGAATCCGAAGCGCTGCGCGCCTTCGCCCACCAGCATCACGTGGCCGGTGTTTTCCATCACGGCCTTCGACAGCAGCGAGACATTCTTGATTTCGCGCACCGCCGCGACGGAGCCTGCCATGCGCGTCGGCCCGTGCATGCAGCAGGCATCGAGTTCGACCACGCAGTCTTCGTTGGGAAGGCCGCCCAGTCCGACGCTGTCGTCGTTGGGATCGTCTTCCGGACCGGTGATCACCTGCATCACCGCGTCGAGCGTGTCGCCTCCGCCGGTGAGCACGGCATAGCCGCGATCCAGATAGTTGTAGCCGTTGGCAGCGAGATGATGATCGGCTTCTTGGGCTTGGTGGACGGGACGGAGTTTGTGTCTGACTTGTTTTGTCCCTGCAGATCGAGTGCGAGCGACGCCGAACCAAGAGCGGTGGTGGCGATAAAATCGCGACGCGAAAACTTCATCGATTCCTCACGAATTAGCTACGGCCAAGCAGGATAGCACGTTGGCTACCGGAGATGGCGAGGCTGCATTCGAGGATTGTCATCCGCTGCGGCGACCAGAAGAAGGCCGCCTCTGGTCGGGATCACAAGCGCAAGGGAAGCTGCAATCTGCACGCCTGAAGTTGTGCTTCAGCCGTAAACAGATTTATGGCGCCTCGTCGGTCTCCTGCGCAGACACCGCCAGCCAGTGGCCATCGATGATAATGCAGCACGTCGGTGAAGCGTATGCGCAGCACCTCGTGGCCTTGCTGATCGGAGATGACATTGACCCCGCGCACGACTGCGGTATCGCCGAACAAACTTGCCTGCAGGTCGGTGAGCTTCTGTTTGTATTGCTCTTGCTCCTTGCGCTGCGTGAGCTCCCGCAAGACCTGCGCCTTGGGACGCAGCGCGCCTTTCCTGGAAGTGTCGGCGAACTCAGGCGCCAGGATGCAATCGAGCGCTGCCGTGTCTTTTCGATTCAGAATGTCCAGCCACTTCTGCTCGAAGTCCAAGGCGGAAGCCTTGTCGAGCTTCCATGTGCCTGCGGGATAGGCGGCGCACGAAGATGCAAGCAGCGGTTGCGCGCAGGCCAGCCATAACGACGATCAAGCAAGTTCGCACAAACATCCCGTACCCACCTCAGAAAAAAAGGCACAGCGCGCGGCTGTGCCTCAAGTCTCAATCCAATGATTCTTAGCTGGCGACTTTCTCGGCCGTGTTCTGGTCGGCGCGGAAGCGCAGCAGCGCGGCGATGCGGCCGATCCGGTCGAACTCCTCGTCATCGGGAACATAGACAATCTCCACTCCTGTGCGGATGGCATGTCCCACGATGGCGTCGCCAATGTCCTCGAGCTCAGTGTTTTCCTTTCCGCAGATCGCGCACTGCGGCGTGATGTGCATTTCCATGTGGCCGCAGTTGTAGCACTTCACGCCCGGCGCGTGGAAGTTGGAACCCAGCATCAGGGTCTGCACCTCGCCTTGTTCCAGCGAGCGCAGCACGCGCCGCAATCCAACTGCGCCGCGTCCGTTGCGATGCGCTTCGCCAATCACATCATGGATCAGCATCTGTTTCCGGTTGGCGTCGTAGGCCGCCAGATGGGCCTGCGCCATCTCCTTTACCTGTTCCGGCGTGGCCAGCTTAGGATCAATGCGGAAGCGTCCCACCAGATGTCTGCCGGGCCTTCGACTGCAGTTGCGGCTCAATCTCCGACCAGGCATCGTCGTGGCAGCCGATCAGCAGACGATCGCAGTCGCCGCGCTCGAAGTAGTGCTCGATGTGATCGGCCACGATCTTGAAGTGCTGCAGCGCTTCGTTGGTCTGCTTGCGCTCGGCGTGGCCGGCATCGTATCCGCCATAGCCATCGCTCTTGCCGCGGCGCGTAAGTTCGTTGACGAAGTCCTGTTTTTCGCGGATGTCTTCATTGATCAGCTCGAAGACGCGAGCCTTGGTGCGATCGGCCAGCAGGATGCACGCGCGCTTGTTCGCCGTCCAGGACGGCAGCCAGCGGCTTCAGATGAAAGCGGTGACTGATGGCGATCTTCGGCTTCAGCACTTGCCCGGGGACGTCGAACTCGCGCCAGAATCCGGTCTGACCGCAAGCGAAGATGGCCTTGGCCTTGCCTCCATTGCCGTGCAGCGGATCGATCATGCTGCCGATGCGCTCCAGATCGCTGCGGGTGGAGCCGTTCTTGCCGAGTTTCTCGGCTTCGCGCAAGCGCACTGCGGATCATGTCCTTTACCAGGATCGCTTCTTCTTTATGCGACTTGTTCGGCGGCGTCGAAGGCTGATAGTAGAACGTAATGGCACAGCCCTCCGGCGATTGAAAATTAGCTAGCTCACGGATGTCATCGCGTGTGATCATTCCGGTTTCTCCTGTCCAAACTGTAGTGTAGTTCGACGACGGCGGACTAGGCGCTCCTGGAATACTCCACGAGCCTGTCCTTGAGAGGATCTTTCATAGGTAAGGCGCGTTGCAGATGCTCTCGCGCTTTGCGGATGGCCGCTCGCACCTCCTCCTCGGTGTGGTTGGTAATGTCGGCGATTTCGTCGAGAGTGAAACCCTCGATGGTGTAAAAGATGAAAGCTTCGCGCTCGGCGCGTCCGGCGTCGCGCAGGGTAGCCTCGACCATGCTGATCAGTTCGCGTCGCGCCGCCAGCTCTTCCGGATTATTGGCTGTGGGATCGGCAATCACGCTTTCCTCGAACAGCTTTTCGTCCGGCTGATGGAATTGCAGCGACCGCTTCGTCGGTGCCACGAACATTTTGTTCGCCGTGTGAACGCTCCAGCGGAATGCGGCCTTCGTCGTTGCGGTCGGAGGCGAGGTGATCGATGGCCTGCTACAGGCGAGCCGATGGATCCAGGGCTCCAGCTTCATGCGCTCCGGCTTTTCATATGCTTCGCTAAGCGCGTTCGCAATCGCTTCGTTCACCACGTCCTCGACGGAAATACTGCCTGCCAGGATCTGCTCCTGGTCCTCGCGATACTGCAGCTCTCGCTCGACAACCCGCTTCAGACGCGGCAAGTTGACGTTGACGTAGTCGGAGATGTCGCCTTGCGAAACCTGCTCCGGCTTCACCGCTGCAATCGTCTCCTCGAAGGGAACGGTCTTGATCTGCGGCGCGCTGCGGAGCTCGACGACGTTGCCATTTGTGATGGCTTGCGCAGCAGCTCCTTATGTTTTTTCAGCTGCTCGACAATGTCGTCAAAGGCAGCTTTCACGGCACCGATGGCGGTGGGACTGGTCTCCTGCGAGGCCATTTGGCCAGAAGGCAGGCGCAAGTTCAGCGACACCAGAATCCCCTGTCGAGGCAGAGTTGTCTTCGATGTTGCCTTTCAGGTGTACGAGGTCAGGGCGAAACACCTGCAGGTATCGGGCAAGTTTTTCCGTTTGTTGTTGGATTAGTTTTTCTAGGTCGGAAGTTTTGGAAATCTTGTAGCTGATGTGGACGTTCATGCAAAGCCTCTCCGGATGGAAGCGTTTCCACCCGCAGCTACCGTCCTCTACTAGCTGAATTTTACTCCTTCTAATACAGAAGCAAGTGAAAAATGACGAGTTGCTTGACGGGCGGGGAAGCGAGGTTTAAATCGCTGAAAATGGAAAAGCACGTGTCGTACCAGTTCCAGCGCTCGATGGCAGAAGAACAAAAAAGGCCCTCCCAAAATGAGAGCCTCCCAATCTGGTGTATGGCATCGACGTCCTATGAGCGACGTCGGCGAGGACCTGCGCCGGTTTGTCATTTAAGATGTCACCCATGACCTCGGCCCCACAGATTGCAACTTTTCGGCGAGCCGTCGGCTATAACCTGCTGGCGACGTCCGGGGTTGTTCTGGTCGGGCTATTGGTTGTGTGCGCGCTTTTAGCGCCCTGGATAGCCCCTCAGGATCCGGCACACATCGACTTGCCGGCGCGCCTCATGGGACCATCGCCGTCGCACTGGTTCGGCACCGATGAACTGGGCCGCGACATTCTCTCACGCATCATCTATGGCGCGCGGATTTCAATGCTGGTCGGCGGTTGCGTGGTTGCCGCCTCGCTGACGTTGGGCCTGGTCTTCGGTTCGATCGCGGGGTTCTACGGCGGGGTGATTGATCGCGTGCTGAACGTTATCGTGATGAACGCGTTCATGTCATTCCCGGGGATTCTACTGGCCATCGCTTTCGTTGCGTTTCTCGGGCCGGGCATCTTCAACCTGATTTTCGCGCTGTCATTGGGCGGCTGGGTGGGATACGCCCGCCTGGTTCGAGCCCAGGTGCTTGCCGTCCGCGAGCGCGAGTTTGTGGAAGCGGCACGGGCACTTGGCGCCAGCGACGGCCGCATCATCGTTCGCCACATCCTGCCGAACATCATTCAGCCGGTGATCGTGCAGGCCGCGATCGGCATGGCCGGTGCGATCCTGGCGGAAGCCACCATGAGCTTTCTCGGATTGGGCGTGCCCCCACCGACGGCCAGCTGGGGCACCATGCTGAATGACGCGCGCTCGCATCTGTTTGATTCCCCGCACCTGGTGCTGTTCCCGGCCCTCGCCGTCATGCTGGCGGTGCTGTCGTTCAACTTCATCGGCGATGGGCTGCGGGATTATCTGGATCCCCGGGCGCGGATTGAAGTGGGGCTGTGAGAAGCGGCAGTTGGCGGTCTAGCACTTGGCGCTTGGCCAAATGCCAAATGCTAAGTACCAAATCCTGCTGTCGGACATCTAATCGTCATGCCTACAACTGAAACTGCAATTCTCGGCGGCGGATGTTTCTGGTGCGTTGAGGCCGCCATCCAACAGCTTCAGGGAGTTGAACGCGTCCGTTCTGGCTACATGGGCGGAGCTTCCCCCAATCCCACCTATCAGCAGGTTTGCTCCGGTAAGACCGGCCATGTCGAAGTGGCGGAGATCACCTTCGATCCCGCCGTGATCAGCTTTAGCGACCTGCTGCACGTCTTCTTCACGCTGCACGACCCCACTACGCTCAACCGGCAGGGCAACGACGTCGGTACGCAGTACCGCTCGGTAATCTTTTACCAGAACGAGGCGCAGAAGAAGACCGCTGAAGAGGTGATTGCCGAGCTGACGGCCGACAAGGTTTTCAAAGACCCGATCGTGACCGCTGTCGAACCAGCTTCCGCCTTCTATGTGGCCGAGGATTATCACCAGGACTACTTTGCGAATAACTCGATGCAGCCATATTGCATGTTTGTGGTTGCGCCCAAGGTGCAGAAGATTCGTGAGAAGTACGCCCAGAGGCTGAAAGCCTAGCCATTCCGCCATCCCGGCCGAATCGAAAAACCCGATATAATAAGAAGTTTCGGCGAAGCGTTTTTACGGAATCTGTGGGCGGGACGCCCTTGTCCCGTCCCGCCGGAACTTTGGGGCCATGTCGAACGAGAGCATCATCGTACGCGGAGCGCGCGTCCACAATCTGAAGAACATCGACTTTGAGATTCCGCACAACCAGTTGACGGTCGTGACCGGGGTCTCCGGATCGGGGAAGTCGTCGCTCGCGTTCGACACGGTCTACGCCGAGGGGCAGAGGCGCTACGTGGAGTCGCTGTCGGCGTACGCCCGGCAGTTCCTGGAGCGCATTGAGAAGCCGGACGTCGACGTGATCGACGGAATCGCGCCCGCTGTCGCCATCAAGCAGAAGAACACCACGCGCAATCCGCGATCGACGGTCGCGACTGCCACTGAAATCTACGACTACCTCCGCCTGATGTATGCGCGCGTGGGCCGCACCTATTGCCTGAACTGCGGCCAGCAAGTGAAGAAGGACACCATAGACGAGATTGCCGACCGTATTCTTGCCTTAGGCGAGGGAACGCGGGTGCAGGTTTTCTTTCCGCTGCAACAGCCTTCGAAGCCTGTGGAGGCCGAAAAGCCGAAGGGCCGCAAGGTCGCGAAAAAGAAGAAGACTAAGGCTCCTGAGGAAGACGCTCAGCTGAAGCAGCGGCTCTTTGAGCTTCGGGCCCGCGGTTACAACCGGCTCTATCAGAACGGACAAGTCGTCGAGTTCTCCACGCCGGAGTCGCTGCTGGACCTAAATTTTGCCGAGCCGGTCTCGGTGCTCATCGATCGCATATCGGTCTCGCCCGATGCCCGCCTGCGCATCGTCGACGCGGTAGAGCAGGGTTACCGCGAGGCTGGCGAGGTCTTGTTTGAGACTTCGCCGCGTGAGGGACCTGGCCAGCAATTCCGCTTCTCTCAGCGCTTCGAATGCAAGCAGTGCAATATCCGCTACGAGGAGCCGGAGCCGCGGCTGTTCTCGTTCAACAATCCATTTGGCGCATGTCCACGCTGCCAGGGTTTCGGCAACACCATCGACTTCGACTTGAACCTGGTGATCCCAAACAAGACGCTGACACTGGCGGAAGGTGCGGTCGAGCCCTGGACTAAGCCTAAGTACAAGCCGCTGGCAACGGAGATGCGCCGCTATGCACGCGCCGCCGGCGTTCCAGTGGATGTCCCATGGCAGGACCTCAGCGCCGACCAGCAAAGCTTCATCATCAACGGTGAAGGTAAGTTCTGGGGGGTACGCGGGTTCTTCGAGCACCTGGAGCGCAAGAAATACAAGTTGCATGTACGGGTTTTCCTTAGCCGTTACCGTGGATATTCGACTTGCTCGGATTGCAGCGGCTTGCGTCTGCGTCGAGAAGCGCGGCAGGTGAAGATCAGCGGAAAGGACATCTGTGAGATCTCGGCGATGACCGTGGAAGGGGCAACGCGATTTTTTTCGCAGCTGGAATTGTCAGGTCAGGAGGCCGAGATTGCAGGCAAAATTCTGGAAGAAATCAGCGACCGCCTACGCTATCTGAACGATGTTGGTCTGGAGTACCTGACACTGGATCGGCTGGCATCGACCTTATCCGGCGGGGAAGCGCAGCGCATTCAGCTGGCTACATCGCTGGGCTCAAGGCTGGTCGGTACTTTGTACGTGCTGGACGAGCCGTCGATCGGGTTGCACAGTCGGGACACTTTACGGCTCATCAAGATTTTGCAGGACCTGCGCAACCTGGGAAACACGATCCTGGTGGTCGAGCATGATGCCGAGATCATGCGTTCCGCCGACCGCATCCTCGACCTGGGCCCAGGTGCGGGTGAAAACGGCGGCAAACTCATTGCCAGCGGTACGTACGACGAGATCTTGCGCGATCCCGCGTCCCTGACCGGGCGCTATCTCAGCGGCGAATTGCGCATCCAGCTTCCTAGCGCGCGGCGTGCGGGCACAGGCCGGAAGATCAAAATCATTGGCGCACGCGCCCACAACTTGAAGAAAGTCAGCGTCGGTATTCCTCTGGGGATGCTGGTGTGTATAACGGGTGTTTCGGGTTCTGGAAAATCGACGCTGGTGCATGACGTTCTCTACAACGCGGTTGCGGCGGAGAAGCAGCAGGTGACAGGCGGGCCCACTGCGGAGGTAGAGCGAGTGGAAGGCGCGGAGTGGATCGACGAGGTCGTTCTGGTCGATCAGTCGCCCATCGGACGGACGCCGCGCTCCAATCCTGTCACGTACATCAAGGCGTTTGACGCCATCCGCGAGCTGTTTGCCGGGCTGCCGGAGAGTGAGAAGCGCGGCTACGCTGCCGGGCATTTTTCCTTCAACATTCCGGGTGGCCGGTGCGAGGTGTGCCAGGGTGATGGCACCGTGACCGTCGAGATGCAGTTCCTGGCCGATGTCGAGTTGATTTGCGAAGAGTGCAAAGGAACGCGCTACAAGCCGGAAGTCCTCGAAATCCGCTATCACGGAAAGAACATCCACGATGTGCTCGAGATGACCGTCAAAGAGGCATTGCACTTCTTCTCCGGCGTGCCCAAAATCGTGGAGAAGATGCGCGTGCTGGAAGAAGTTGGTCTGGGCTATCTGCGGCTGGGGCAGTCGGCCACGACGCTCTCCGGTGGCGAAGCGCAGCGCATGAAGCTGGCAGCGCACCTGCAGCCGCGACTAAGGGATATCGGCAAACCTCGCAGCGAGCAGAACAAGCGTCAGCCGCGCATGCTCTACATCTTCGACGAGCCCACCACCGGCCTGCATTTTGACGATGTGAGTAAGCTGTTAGCGGCTTTCCGCCGTCTAATCGAGGCAGGCGGATCCATTGTGGTGATTGAGCACAATCTGGACGTCATTAAGACAGCCGATTGGGTGATCGATCTGGGACCGGAAGGCGGCAGCCGCGGCGGTGAGATTGTGGCCGAAGGCCCGCCGGAAGCAATTGTCGGAGCTCCGAACTCGTACACAGGTCAGTGGCTGGCGCACGTTTTACCAGTACCGTCGCATGTCGATGGTGACTAAAGCAATTCCGGCGTGGCTCCTTGCGGCAGCACTTGCATTCGCGGCACTGACGCCCTGCGCCCAATCGCAGGAGAGCAAGCCCACCATTCGGCACCACCGCGTTGAAGAGACCGCTCCTGAAGACCCGAACACTGCTCTGCTGAATCAGGCCGAGACGGCGATGCAAAACAATGACTTCGCTGCCGCCGAGGCCGCTCTCCAGAAAGTTGTAACCGCTAAACCCGACGAGTATCGCGCCTGGTTCGATCTGGGCTACGTCTACAATGCGACCCAGCGTACATCGGATGCCATCGACGCTTACCGCAAGGCCGTTGCTGCCAAACCGGACGTCTTCGAATCGAACCTGAATCTGGGACTGCTGCTGGCGAAGCAAGGCGACAAAGCCGAAGCCGCCAAATTCTTGAAGGCGGCTACTCAACTGAAGCCCAGTTCGAATCCTGAACAAGGACTGTCGCGCGCCTGGCAGGCATTGGCACGAGTCGAGTCGTCCGATCCACAACTTGCGCTTGCCGCGGACGCGGAGGCCGCGAAGCTCACTCCCCAGGATCCGCAACCCCACCTGAACGCGGGAGAAATACTGGTTCGGCAGAATAATTTGGATGCTGCGGCGCGTGAGTACCAGACGGCCGTCAACCTGGATCCGAGCTCCGCTCCGGCCTTAACGGGTCTGGTGAATGTGTTGATCGCGCAGAAGAAGTACCCTGACGCCGAAGCCGCCTTGCGCAAATTGTTGGCGACCAATCCTCAAGAATGCTTCAGCGCATCTCCAACTGGCTCGCGTGCTGACGGCTGAAGGTAAGAACGACGAAGCCGCACAGGAATTGCAGGCCGGAGCGCAGGGAAGTTCCGGCGATCCGCATGCTGCTTTTGAGTTGGGAATGACCTATCAGAAAGCCGGCAAGAATGCGGAAGCTGAGCAGCAGTTTCGCATCGCGGTGCAGCAGATGCCGAAGAATGCGGAGGCGCACTACGCCCTGGGCGCGCTGCTGATGGTGGAGAAGAAGAACGAAGAATCGCAACGGGAACTGCTCACGGCGGTAAAGCTCAAGCCCGATCTCGGCGATGCATACAGCAATCTGGCGGTGGTGGCGGCCGCGAATAAGGACTACTACCTGGCCTTGCGAGCGCTCGACGTTCGCGCAAAATACCTGCCGGAGATTCCGGCCACTTATTTCTTGCGGGCCACGAGCTTCGACAACTTGAAAGACATACCCCACGCGGTGGAATATTATCAACAGTTCCTGGCGGTGGATGATGGCAAATTTCCCGACCAGGAGTGGCAGGCGCGACATCGGCTGATCGCGATCGATCCGAAGAATGCGGACAAGTATCGGATAAAGGTCAAGAAGTGACATGACAAGCGTTATGCGGGTAGCGGCTCTGTGTATGGTGTTAGGCACTCTGGCGGCGGGCGCCACGGAAACCCCGGCTGAACTGAAGGCCCGAGCCGATGCGGCGCACGGCAGTGAACAGGTCAAGCTGTGCCTGGAATATGCCCACGTGCAGTTGGAAGCCGCCAATGCTCTGTTTACAGATGGCGACGCCGACCGGGGACAGGCCGACATTCGGGAAGTCGTGGACTACGCGCGCAAAGGCGCGCATGCGGCGTCGACTTCAGGCAAGCATCTGAAAGATACCGAAATCAGGCTCCGCAAGCTGGCTGACAGGATGCACGATATCGGTGAGACCCTAGCCTTCGAAGACCGCGAACCGGTTCGAAAAGCCGTGGACGAGCTGCAGCAGATACGTTCCGACTTGATGGTGAGGATGTGGGGCCCCGACGCCCAACCGAAGGGGAGCTCATGAAATACAGAAGAGCTGCATACGCGATATTTCTCTACATCGTTGCTGCTTGGCGGCGCAGTCCATGTGACGGCCCAGCACCGTGATCCCCTGAACGAAAAGGAAGTCGATGAAATGCGGGAGTCGGCTGACTGGCCTGACAAGCGGCTGGAGCTGATGGTGAAGTTTACCCGCGCGCGCATGACCGAGATTGACCAGTTGCGGACCAATGCCAAGACCGCAAAAGACCGGCCCATGCAGATCCATGACTCTGCTGGAAGACTTCACGTCGTTGCTGGACGAGATCGAAGACAACGTCGACATGTATGGCTCGCATAACGCCGACATGCGCAAAGGCCTCACCCTGCTGGTGGAGGCCAATAGCGAATGGCAGCTGCAGCTGCGACGACTGAAGGAACAGTCGCCTCCGGAAGAACTGGACCAGTTTTCGTTCGCATTGACGAATGCCACCGACGCGGTCAACGACATTGCCGACGATGCCCGGCAGGAACTGCAAGAACAGAATGAATTGGCGAAACAGAAGAAGCTGACGAAGATTTACTCGGAGCGGTCGGACTGAATCCCCGTAGCAAAATCAGAAAGGCCGCCATTTTCCCCCTGTGGCGGCCCTTCCTAATTGTGAACTGCAAGAACTACTCTGAAAACGTAACAGACCTTGCCGCCTCGTATCAATAGCACCGAAACCTTAGTACCTGCTTCATTAAGGGGCATCGCTCACTGCCATAACAGTGGAGGCACTTTTCCGTGGTAGGTTAATAACATCTTGCGGGAAAGTCTTCAGCAGCTGTTTCAGCAGACGTATCGCGAGCTTCGTCCGCGAGCTCCCATGCCCGATTTCCGCGTCGAATTCTACGCTTTCGCCAACGTCAACAGCACGATCCGCCTGCGCGACGGCGTGATTCATGTGCGCATCTCGGATCTGCTGGAGGGCGCTCCACAAAGCGTGATCGAGGCGATCGCGCACATCCTGCTGGCCAAGATGTACCGCAAGCCGATTGAGTCGGCCCATGCTGTCCGTTATCGCCGCTACGTCTCCAGTCACGACATCACGACAAAGGCGCATCTGGTCCGGCAGGTACGAGGCCGAAAGCGTATCGAGTCGGCACGCGGCTTGATCTTCGACCTCGAAGAAGTTTTTGAGACCCTCAATCAGCGGTTCTTTTACGGGCTGCTGGCGCGTCCGGTCGATGACGTGGAGCCGCCTGCACGCCCGCAACAGCCTGGCGCATTACGATCCGGCGCATAACGCCATCGTGGTCAGCCGCATCTTCGATCATCCCCGGGTGCCGCGGTACGCAGTGGAGTACATCGTGTATCACGAGATGCTCCACCTGAAGCATCCGGTGAAGCTGCGAGGCAGCCGCCGCTGCGTGCACGGGCCGGAGTTCCAGGCCGAAGAAAGGCTCTTCCCGGAGCTCGATCGGGCGAAGCTTTTTCTGAAGACCTTGTGACATCGATCAGGCCGCGGTCGAGGCAGGCGCGCGGTTCGCCACATCGGCCAATTGTCCGGCACTCAGATCGATACGCAAGAGCGCACGCGCCGCATTGGCCAGGCGAAGTTTGTAAGGGTATTCGCCGGTCATGTAATCGCAACTCAATCCTTCTGCCAGCGATTGGGCCGACACTTCATAAAGCAACGCCTGTCCCGGCGAGTAACGCGCCCATTCCGGATTGAAGTAGATGGTGTAGAAGCGTCGGACCTCTTCATCGCGAAACGTCACCAGGCCCGCCACAAGAGAGCTTCCTCTCTCCAGCGTGTAGATTTCGCAGGCAGCGCCTTCCATCGCCGCCGCGGCAACCATGAACTCGCAGCGGCGCGGATCCAGAAAGAGATTCTTATCTTCACCGCCTGCGAATTGGGTGCGCTTGCATTCGTAGAGATGATGTACCACGTGAGAGTCTGTCCCGGAGGAGCGTCTTAGGACCACGCCTTGTTTCTGCAATCGTCTCATTTGGCGACCCAGCCGGGAATGCGCCAAGCGAAATGTCCCTTCGTTGATCGTCTTGCCGGTCGACCTGCGGAGCGCGTTGTGAAAGGCGAGGGTGAAAAATCGTTCCAATATCGCGACGCTGTTACGCGATCGACGGCTACTACCTGCAGAGGCTTTTCGCAGTCGCGCAAGTTGCTGCCACGCCTGACGGAGCACCTCCGGTTCGCCTTGGTGCAACACATCGCGATAGTCGAAGAGAAGTTCCCCCAGCAATTCCAATCGATCATTTCCGCGGTGGACGGCTGCCGGAATGATTGCGGTCCCGATATCGCTTTCCACGCAGACCACGTAAGGCGTTAGACGGTCGGGAGAACACTTCCGCCGCTAAGCGATTCCAGGAAAATCGCTGAAACAGGCTGTGTGGCCGATTGCGAAGCAGGTGATTCCAAAGCGGAGCGAGAGCGTCCATTTCGGACGGCGATCGAGCGATTATGGTCTGGAACGAGAGTCATCATTAGTGCACCGCTAAGGATGACTTAGACGCCCCTGACGCAAGACGAGTTGTGAGCTGCTCATCTTAACGCGATGGGAAGCCGGTCGATGGACAGCTTTGTTGAGGTCCGCGTGCTAGGGCAGTAGTGCAGCCGGTTCGGCGTGAGATTCGCCTAGTCCGGCGCCGCGATAGGCGCGCATCACGTCGTCGAGGGAAACCACACCCAGCAGACGCTGGGAATTGGCACGGTGCACGACCGGCAATAGCGGCCACTCGCCGATCAGGCGGAGAGCCGTGTCCAGCGGATGATCGGGATGAAGGTAGGGAACCTGTGCGTGTAAGAGTTGCGAGAGCGGAGCTTCAGGCTTGGCTGTCATCTCCAGCAAGTTCGCGCGACCGATACCGGACCAATCGTCGCCTCCCATGCCTACCACGAAGAATTCCTGGGCCGAGCCCTGCACGTGTTCCTGCGACTCTCTGAGTGACATCCTGCCGGTAAGGATCTGCCCGACAGGAGGACGCATGGCATCTTCCACCCGCAATAGCGGCAGTTCGCGCTCCTCTTCCAGCGAAGGCAGGTCGAGGCCATCCTGGCGAGACAGCAAATCGAAAATCGGAGTCGGCTGGAAGGTGCGAGAGATGAAGTAAGCGATCGTGTTCGACAGAATGACGGGAACGATGATGCTGTAATTGCCACTCACTTCCAGGATCATGAACACCGAAGTCATGGGCGCGCGGAGGATTCCCGCGAATAGTGTTCCCATGCCGATGAGAGCGTACGACCCGACCGGAATCGCGAGATTGGGGACAATCTGATGCTCCGCCATTCCGACGGCGCCGCCGATCATTGCGCCCATGAACAGGGTGGGCGCAAACAGACCGCCCGGGGTGCCACTGCTGAATGAGATTCCTGTGGTAACGATCTTCAGCGTGCCCAGCAGGATAAGAATCTGCCAGGTGTACTGTTCGTGCATCGCCTGATCCATGTAGCTGTAGCCGGCGCCCATCACCTGTGGAAACTTGATTCCGATCAAGCCAATCAGCAGGCCTGCGGCGGCCGGTTGAAAGAATTGCGTCCAGGGAGGGAGTTCGCGAAGTTTTGGACGCAAGTAGGCGATGTATTTGACGAAAATCAGCGACGCAAAGCCGCCAATCACGCCCAGGCTGGCGTAAGCCCCCAACTCCCCAACGTGCTCCAGGTGATAGGCCGGAACCCGGAAGAGAGGCTCGTCCCCGATAAACCAGCGTTCGACAACGGCACTGGAGATCGCGGCAAGCACCACCGCTCCTAAAATTCCGGCGGTCCAGCGGCCAATGACTTCTTCAATAACGAAGAGCACGGCGGTGAGGGGAGCGTTGAAGGCCGCTGTTAATCCCGCGGCAGCGCCCACCGGGGCGATCAGGCGAAGCTTCTCGCGCGACAACTTCAAGCGCCGGCCGAGCGCGGAAGCCAGTCCGGCGCCGATCTGCAACGACGGGTCTTCCGGCCCCAGAGATTGACCGCTGCCGATTGCCAGCGCACTGGTGATGAATTTTCCGATGACGGTCGGCATCGGAATGTAGCCGTCGTATATGTAGAGCGCCGCCTTGGTCTGATTGACGCCGCTACCACGTGCCCGGGGAAAGAACTTGACCACCAGAAAAGCGATGACCAGTCCGGTCAACATGGGGGCCAAAAACACCCGGGGTACGGAAGGCTGCAGCCCGCTACCCAGCAGCTTTAAGCGCAAGAAGTCGATACAGATTCGGAAACACACCACGGACAGGCCGGAAGCTACGCCGATCAACACTGCCAGCAGAAGAAAGAACTGCTCTTCGCGCAGGGTGAAGCGCTCCGGCGAGAGCATGGTGCGCAAGCTGCTCCAGTACTGTCGTCGGGTAGGCGTAGAAACTGTTGGCTTCAAGCCGCTGCCGTCTTTTGGTTTTTCCGTGGTCTCCGGGGGGTTCATTTCGTGGCCTCGCGCTGGGCCAGCATCAGTAATGCCTGGTCGGTCAAATCCATCGTCGGACAAATCGGTGCCGTCGTCTGTTCCACCTCGAACACATATTGCATCGTGCTGTCGAGCGCGTCGGAGTCCTCTCTTAGTGCCTTCTCGTTTACCGTGGCCTGCTTCTGCAAACCGCTCACATACAGCAATTGCAGAGAATTGGGAGGAGTTGTTCCCGCGATCGCGGCGGGACCGTTCGTGGGCGTGGTCGCAGCTTCAGCCGGAACGCTTCCCGCGCCGGTCAAGCGCACACCTTGCTGCTTCGCGCAATCACTCAGCCTGTTCCATGCAGCATGCAACGACTCCACCGCTCGTTTAGCGCGGTCTGTTCTCGAGAGTCCGCGAAGCGTGGTATCGAGCCGCAATGCCTCGCGCAGAATATCCAATTGCCGGCGGGCATCGTCCAGTTTGGGATTGTGCTCAACCGCGTTCGCCAAGGCGTGTTCTGCCTCCACGTAACGATTGAGAGCGAGCAGGGCTTGTGCCTTCTGTAGCCATGCCTCCGAGTTGCCGGGATCCTTTGCCAGAATTCCGTTATCCATCTCGACGGTATGTTCCGGTTCATTCACCGCAAGCAGTAACTGTCCGAGGCGAAGCTGATCTGCGGGTTCGCGTGGCGCTTCGGCCAACAGCGCCATCAACTCCGACTGCGCCTCGGTGGTCTTGTGCTGCTGCATCAGATAATTCGAAAGCTCAAAACGCACACTGACCCGGTCTTTCTGGGGATCGTTCTCCCAGAGCCCGTTGATTGCATTGCTGTAATAGCGGATCGCGTTATTGACATCGCCCCGCTTCGCATAAAGCCTTGCCAGGCTGAGATTGACTTCTCCGCTGGAGGGCTCCTCGTCCCATAGGCTCAGCAGGTGGGCTCGGGCTTCGTTCAGGTGATTGCCCGCCAATAAGGCTTGCGCCAGGCGAAGGCGGTACTCGCGATTTCCCGGATCATAGCTCAGAGCGGTGCGGTAGTCTTCGGCGGCAACGTCCGGCAGATGGGCTTCCATAGCCTGACCACCGCGAAAGAACCAGCGATTCGCCAGTGAGTACTCAGTTGAGCGGTGCAGGATGACGAAGTATTGCGTGAAAGCAACCCCCACGAATATGAGCAGTAAGGTGACGGCCAGGGTGATTCTTGCTGATTGCGTGCCGGCAACACGTCCGCAAGATGGACAGCCCAGCGAATCGGTGGGGAAGTCGCTTCCGCAACGTGTACAACGATGGGTAGTCGGCGAACTGTCGATCTGAGAAGGCATGAAACCGCGTTCGTTCTACTCTATCAAGAGATGCACGAAAGTGAGAATGTGTAGCAGGTATCGACCGAGACTCTGGCGCAAAGATTATCCGATATACATAAAAGGGGCGCCCTTTCGAAGGCGCCCTTGTTGTTCACCTCAACGCGTACCAGTTTACGGAGTAATTTCGTACAACACTCCAAAGCCGCTCGCGCCTCCAGTGACCGCCGTTCCGTACAGGTTGCCACTTGCATCAAGGACCACTCCACCTCCCGGATATCCGCCGTCGATGCCACCGGTGAAGTCGTGCAGATCCGCATAGGTCCATCCGCCGCCGGAGGGAGTCAGCTTGAAGACCGAGCCGTAGCCGAACGAATCGTCCATGAAGGTTGTGCCGTACAAGGCCCCGTGAGTATCCATTGTTAGCGAGGCCACGGGTCCATCACCTCCGGTCAGGCTGGTGAGCACGCTGTACGTCCACGATCCGCCCGCGGGAGTGAGTTTGAAGACCGTACCTCCGCCACCCGATCCCCACGATGCTGTCGCGCCGTACAGATTTCCCACACCATCGAAGATCAATCCGGCCACCGGCTGACCTCCATCGTTGCCGCCCTGGAACGTGTACAACACTTGCTCGCTCCAGCCTCCGCCTGAGGGTTTCAGCTCGAACACGACGCCTTGCCGATTCGCTCCGGCGGCGGACGCGGTGCCGTACAGGTTGCCGGCTCTGTCCATGATCAACCCTGAGTAGGGAGCGCCTCCGTCATTCTGGCCCTGGAAGGCGTACAGAATGCTCTCAGTCCAACCCGAATCGGAGTGCGTAAGCTCGAAGACCGAACCCCAGCCATTAGGGCCGCCGTCTTGAGTGACGCCAAAAAGATGTCCCGCCGAATCCAGCAGCAGATTGCCGGTGGGGCAGCCTTCTTCTCTCTTTACATACGTACGCAGCCCCGTTCCGTTCCAGGTGTTGAAGACAGAGCGCGGAGGAGTGGGTGACGGCTGCAAATGCATCGCCGTACCGCAAGGACCGCCGAGCACGGACGCGTACATCGCGACTGTGTAAAGGGTTCCATCAGGGGCGACAGTCACGCCCCATCCAGGCTGTCCGTCCTGACCGGAAAAGCTGTATAGCGGAGACAGAACCCAGCTTGAATTCACCTGTGCAAACCGGAAGACAAGTCCGGCGCCATTCTGTCCACCCATGTTGGCGGTTCCGAAGAGATGCCCGGCAGCGTCCTGCGCCAGCGTGTAGGGAGGAGTGCCTCCATCACTGGCGCCGGTAAAGTTGTGAAGCACCTGGAAAGTTTGTGCGGTGGCAAACTGGGTGATGCCAAGTGCGAAAGCGACCGCGATAATTGCCAGCCGGTTGCGAAACGATAGACAGGGACGTGGTTGATTGTGATCGTGCTGGACTAGTGTCAACGAAACAGCTCCTTGGGTTACCGGGATAGAGACACGCAAGCGTGCGCTCTGGACGGAGGCAGCGCAAAATTTATAGTGCGGTGAAGACTTGGTGTTTCCCCGAGGCTAGTTGATCATCGCTTTCGAAGCGCGGGGAGAGCAGGCAGAATTCTCTACCCATTGCGGTCAGGAATTCAATAGGTGGAAGAGCGTTCCGTCACGTCCTAATACATTTGTGCAGAAATTGACAAAAACTAGGTGCTCTCATCAGGCAGATGTTCGGGATCGTCGGAGATTGCCGCTAAAGCTTCATCCTGCTCAGTTTCAAGCATGAACTCCAACACTTCCTGCGGGGCAGACGACGTCCAGACCGGAGCGAACGACAAGCGATGCAGCGGCGTGGGCCCTTGTTCACGCAACATCTTCAAATGCCGGGGTGTGCTGTAGCCTTTGTTGGACGCCAGACCGTAGTCGGGAAAAACCGGATCCCAGGCGCTGATCATTGCGTCGCGTTCCACCTTGGCGATGATTGAGGCCGCAGCGATGGACGCCGACAATGCGTCCCCATGGATGATTGGCGTTTGCCGGCAATCGAAGTTGATGCGAAGTGCGTCGATCAACAAATGATCCGGACGGAGAGAGAGCATGGCGACGGCGTCTTCCATGGCGCGCTTCGAGGCCCAGTAGATATTGATTTGATCAATGGTGGCAACATCGACGGCGGCGATCGCCCATGCCAGAGCGTGTTCGCGAATCCGCGGCGCCAGCTTTTCGCGCATCTCGCGATCCAGCAACTTGGAATCGCGCAAGCCGCGGATTCGGTAAGCGGGATCGAGAATCACCGCCGCCGCTACCACTGGGCCAAACAGCGACCCCCGGCCAACTTCATCAACACCGGCCACCAGCTTCGCCCCCGATCCCCAAGCCAGCTTTTCGTACTTGAGGGTGCACTTCAGCCGCTTGAGCAGGCGAAGCTTGAGAGTAGCTTTCGAGACCGGCTTAGCGTCAGCTTGCTTCTTGGCGGGTTTTACGCGGGTGGATTTCACGGTGGGAAGCTAAATAGATTCTAGAACAGACAAGCCGCAACCTGTCGCCGCCGCCTTGAATCTTCCAGAGCCGCACTCACAAATTACAGTCTCGTCACCTGAGCGTCGGGTACAGACCTGGAAAACAGAACTGCATCTCACTTTTCGAGGTGCAACATGGCGATTCCTGCCCGCCATCCGAAGGCAATATGGGCCTTGCTTTTGCTGTTGAGTGTCTCACTGTTTCTGATGCTGGCTGCCTGCGGAGGCGGTAGCTCAAACAGCAGTTCGTCGGGAAGTGGAAGTAGCGGATCGAGCGGCAGTGGCGGCTCAGGCGGCTCGGGCGGAAGCGGCGGCTCGGGCGGGGGCGGCGGTTCAGGGGGATCAGGCGGAGGTGGAGGAGGTGGTGGCGGCGGCACCGGTGGCGGGATCTCTCAGGCTCAGCACGTGGTCATCGTCGTTTTAGAGAATTTGGATTACTCGGATGTAGTGGGCAGCCCGAGCGCTCCTTACATCAACAGCCTTATTCCTCTGGGCGGTCTGGCAACCAACTACTATGCCAATGTGCACCCGTCGATCGGCAACTACTTTGTCATGACAACCGGAGAGGCCTACAGCACGGACGACAACTTCAACGGCGTTGTCCCCATCGACAACGTGGTGCGCGAGCTGCAAGCCGCGTCGAAGTCATGGAAGGTTTATGCGCAGAGCTTGCCCCAGCAGGGCTACCTGGGAGGCGATGTCTACCCGTACCTGCGCCGGCATAATCCTGTCTCGTACTTCTCTGATGTTCAGCCTCCCTCGCAACTGAACATGAACATCCTTGATTTTTCGCAGTTCCAGGCGGATCTGTCGGCGGGTCAGTTGCCGGCCTATTCCTTCGTTGTCCCCGATGCCGAGCACGATGCCCATGACTGTCCCGGGGGAGGGAATGATTGCGACGTGAGCGTCCGAGTAGCTGCCGCCGACAGTTGGCTCTCGACCAACATTGCGCCATTACTGGCCGACCCAGCATTTCAGCAGAGCGGGTTGTTTATTCTGACGACGGACGAGTCGCGCACCGACAACACCAATGGCGGCGGAAAAGTCGCGACCGTGCTCCTTGGCACTGGTGTGAAGGTTGGCTACCAAGGCACCGCTCAGTACGATCATCGCAGCCTGCTGGGGCTGAGCATGACCGTGCTCGGCGTGACCACAATTCCAAACGGCGCCGGCGCCGCGCCCCAGATGACGGAGTTCTATCCCTGAGCCCTATGAGCGAAAACTCGCTTCGACCGTCGCGAATCGACTGCAGCCCGGCGCGCAATCCAATGAAACAGCTAGAATAGAGGGATTATGCGCCGGGTGTATTTCGACAACAACGCAACTACCCCGCTTCTGCCGGAAGTGTTTGAGGCGATGCGTCCGCACTTCTTTGAGAAGTTCGGGAATGCCTCGTCCATTCATCAGCAGGGGCAGCAGGCTCGTGCCGCGACAGAGCTGGCGCGAGAACAGGTTGCAGAGTTGCTGAACTGTCGTCCGGCCGAGATTGTCTTTACCAGCGGGGGCACCGAGGGTGACAACCTGGCGTTGTTCGGACTGGTTCAGCCGGGCGACCACGTGATCACCTCGGCGATCGAGCATCATGCCGTGCTCAACTCCTGCCACCGGCTGGAGCAGATGGGCTGCACGGTGACGTACCTGCCCGTTGATGGCCGGTCGCTGGTCGATCCCGATGATGTTCGCCGCGCGCTTCGTCCCGAGACCAAGCTGATCAGCATCATGATGGCGAACAACGAGACCGGCGTCGTTGCAGCCAGTGGCCGAGATCGGAAAGATTGCCGCTGAGGCTGACGTTTACTTCCACACCGATGCGGTACAGGCGGCCGGCAAGGTTCCGGTAGACGTAAAAGAGATTGGCTGCGATCTGCTGACCATCTCCGCGCACAAGTTTCATGGACCGCAGGGAATTGGAGCGTTGTTCGTCCGTAAGAGCACGCTGCTTGCAGCCGTTATTTTACGGCGGCCGGCATGAGCGCTCGCGTCGGGCCGGAACCGAGAACCTCGCGGGGATTGTTGGTCTGGGCAAAGCAGCGGAGATTGCACGGCAGGGATTTGCCGACGGAAGCGTCGCTCGAATCGAGAAGCTTCGCGATCATCTGGAAAAAGCAATTCTGGACGGAATCGAGCAGGTAGCGGTCAATGGAGCGGGCGCGCCTCGCGTGCCGAACACCACCAATATCTCCTTCGACTGCATTGAAGGCGAAGCGATGGTGATCGCGCTCGATCTGAAAGGCCTGTCGGTTTCGACCGGTGCAGCATGCTCGTCGGGAGCCATCGAGCCTTCGCACGTTTTGACCGCGATGGGACTCTCGCCCGATCGCGCGCGCGGCAGCATTCGCTTCAGCCTGGGCAAGCAAAACACGGCGGAAGATTTGGACTTCGCCTTGAACCTGGTGCCTGAAGTCGTTGGCCGTCTGCGAGAGATCAGTCCCGTATATAAGAAGTCAGCGGTTAGCGCTCCGCTGAATAGCTAGCAAGTTGAGAATTGAATTGTGAGTAAGCAGCAGACCATTGCCGTAGCCATGTCCGGCGGTGTGGATTCGTCCACCGTCGCGGCGCTGTTGTCCGAGCAGGGCTACAACCTTATCGGGCTCACGCTGCAGCTATGGAATCAGCGCCGCCTGGCCGGCCATCAGGGCATGCCGGAGTCGGTGCAGGGCCGCTGCTGCTCGATCGACGACGTCTATGACGCCCGCCGGGTCGCCGAGACGTTGGGCATTCCGTATTACGTCGTCAATCAGGAGCAGCGCTTCGAGGACGACGTGGTGCGTCCATTCGTGGCGGAGTATCTTTCGGGACGAACTCCGATTCCGTGCAGCCTGTGCAACAACCATCTGAAGTTCGATCAGCTGCTGATCACCGCGCGCCAGATCGGCGCCGATCTGCTGGCCACCGGACACTACGCCCGCAACGAGTTCGACGAGACCAGCGGGCGCTGGCTGCTGAAGCGACCGGCGGATCGCAGCAAGGACCAGACTTATTTCCTGTTCGGCCTGACGCAGGAGCAGTTGAGCCGCACGCGCTTTCCACTCGGCGAAATGCACAAGCCGGATGTTCGCGAGGAGGCTAAGCGCGCCGGCCTGCGTCTGTTCGAGAAGCCCGATTCGCAGGAGATCTGTTTCGTTCCCGGCGGTGACTACAAGCAGTTTCTCGACGCCTATCTCGAGGAGCAGGGCGAGTCGATTCCCGACACGGCCGGCGAACTGGTTACAACGACCGGCGAAGTTGTGGGCAGCCACAGCGGCATTCATAACTTCACGGTTGGGCAGCGAAAGGGACTAGGCGTTGCCACGGGATCGCCTCTGTACGTACTGGAAATCCGCGGGGATAAGCGGCAGGTGGTCGTTGGCCCCGGAGACGATCTGTATTCTCCGACGCTGCGGGCCAGGCGTCTGAACTGGATCGCCGTAGACGATTTGCGCGAGCCCATGCGCGTGCAGGCCAAGATTCGCCATCGTCACGAGCCGGCTGCAGCAACGGTAGTGAAGACGGCGACGACGAAGTGCTGGTCACCTTTGACGAGCCGCAGCGCGCCATCACTCCGGGTCAGGCCGTCGTGTTCTACGACGGAGATATCGTCGTTGGTGGCGGCTGGATCAGTTAACTTTTCGTAGTTCCAAGTCACATCAGACATGAGGTGAAAGTCATGGCAAGTGCTCAAATTGCTATGGACGCGCAATTTCAAATCTTCAGCATCGTCAAAGCCTTAAGTGACAGCTGGAACAGTCACGATGCGGCGAACTATGCGGCCCAGTTTGCCGAGGACGCCGACTTCGTCAATGTGGTTGGCATGCATTGGCGCGGCCGGGCAGAGATTGAGGCGCGCCACGTCGATGTCTTCCGCACAATCTTTCGGAACAGCCGCTTACAAATATTGAGCAGTACCTTGCGGCTGCTTGGCCCCGGCGTAGTGCTGGCGCACATTCACTGGGAGATGACCGGACACGAAGCGCCTGCCGGCGTGTCCTTTGCGCAGCTTCGCCACGGCGTGATCACCGGCGTTTTCGTTGAACAGAACGGACGCTGGCTGATTTCGGCGTTTCAGAACACAGATATTGTTCCGATTTCGCTGCCGGGAATGAAGACCACCTGATCCGTCATTAAGGCACAAGAAAAGCAGCGCCTCTGCGCTGCTTGTTCGTACTACGAAAGATTTCAGATGAACATTTCGTCTGACGGGCCACCATTGCGGCGACGGCGTTGGGTATTGAAATAAGCGCCGAAGCCCGTGGTGATGGCCTGCATGATGCCTGAGACCTGACGCACCGGCGACATTACCGTGTGCTGCACCTTCTCGGAGGTTTCTTCCACGCGGTCCATGGTGCGCGTCAGCAACTCGTCCCCGCGAATCACCTGCAGGCGGACGCGATCGATTGCGTCATTTGCCGTCACGTCGAAGCGATCGACGGTGGCGCGAGTGGTTGAGCTGATGTGGCTCGCATTTTCGAGCAGGTTTTCGATCTTCGGCTTGGCCGTCTCCAGGAAGCTCTTGACCTCCTGTTGCATGGTCTTGGCGTTGTCGAGGAGTGGCAGCACGCGCGTTTGCACGGCGTTCGTCGTCTCCTCAAGCCTTGTCGGCAAGAGCTTGCATCCGGGCGCCGAGCTTACGCATGGTCAGAAACATCCCAAGCAGAATCAGCATCTGCAGTACGACTGCCGATGCGGTCACGCCGATAAAGAGTGTCAACTTGTCCATAGCGACGTCCAAGTAGTCGTAGTGAGTTTAGTCCGCAAGCAGAGCTTTAGCAGGTGAACTCCGACGCTCGTACAAGCGCTGCAGAGTTCTACGGGACGTTGGGGGTTGCGCCCTCGACTTCGTCGCCTGTCGCCTCGCGATAGGCCTGACGTCCGGCTTCGTACGCGGAACGAATCTGATCCTTCTGCTGGCTCAGATAGTCGCGTCCTTTGTCCGCCCAGCTGCCGGCGTGCTCACGCGCCTGGCGGGCCCGCTCTTTCACCGTATTCCGGCCATCTTCGGCCGCTTCCCGTAGCTGCTGGCGTAATTCGTCGCCCGACTTCGGAGCATACAAAACTCCTACGGCTGCACCGATGCCCAAGCCTGCCAGGAACCAGAGAAATCCACTGCCGTCACGATCCGACATAGTGCCTCCTTAGAAAAGCTTGCGAGTCCAGATGCTAGCACCCGTTATAGGGAATTACAAACTTGTGACAGGCAGCGAAGCGGCGAATCCTGCAGAGATTACCGCGTCGGGAAAGTCGCAGAGCTTTCTTCAGCATGGCGATCTGTCCCAGGTGGTAGACATGGTGCTCGACGATGCCGTGCGCCTCATCGTAATAGGTTCGTTTTCCGGCCGCCGTCAGCTGCTCCAACTTCGCCGGATCGAGGGTCGCCAATGCTTCCCGAAAGGAACGATTGGATGCGCGAAAGTCGTCGAGAGTCTTCTGCCAATTCTCTTCGGTAGCTGAAGGCATCGCTGGAAAATTCAATTCATCTACCAGGCCGGCCCGCTCTCCGGCTAGTCGCTTCGTAACCACTCCCTCCCAGAACGTCATGTGGCTCACGAGTTCCCAGATGGTGTGAGTGCCGGCCAGCGGACGCGCGGCTGCAGCTTGTGCGGGAATATCCTGCAGGATCTTCCAGACCGGGTCTCCATGCCAGGGATCGTTGTTCAACACGCCATCGTAGTGATTGAGAATGCGATTGAGTTCCGACATGTGCGTATTTCTCCTAACCACCAACAACCATAACACAGGTTATGTACGCGGCAGGACTGCTTTCACCGGGCTATCGCCGGATAAGGTGGCGTTCCAGGCCACCCTTACCGTAGTCGAAAGAGCTTGCTTGATCCGGCAGTTCGTATAACATTCCTGCCACAGGAATTTATCTCTGAGGAGGAACGATGAAAACCATTCTCAAGGGAACCCTCACGGTGGCGATTGTGGCGATGGGGTACTCGACGCTAATGGCCCAGGACAAACCGGCGGCCAAGGAGAGCAAGCCGTCGACTGAGGCAGCTATGCCCATGCCCAAACCCGATCCTCAAATGACCAAGCTGATCAAAATGATGGCCGGCAACTGGACGGTGTCAGAAAAAAGCAATCCCAGTCCCATGATGCCCAAAGGCGGGACAGGTAAGGGAACTGCGACGTTCACGGCCGGTCCGGGCGGCATGTCGCTGATGGAGAAGTATCACTCGTCGGGAGTGATGGGAAGCAGCTTCTCAGGGTTCGGAACGTTCTGGTGGGACGCGAAGGCACAGGTCTACAACGGGGTCTGGTGCGATACGATGACGCCGGGCGGCTGCGATTCCAGCGGCACAACCAAGTGGGACGGCGACAACCTGGTCGGCACCATGACCAGCGACATGAACGGGCAGAAGATGACGACAAAGTTCATCTACACAGACTGGAAGCCGAACTCGTTCGTGATGAAGATGGAGATGGGCCCGGATCCTAATTCCATGAAGGAAGCCATGGCGATCACCTACACCCGCGCCGGGGCGATGTCCGCCAAGTCGGGTCAGTAACATCTTCGAAATTGCATTTGTGAAATGGCCTCACTCCCATAGCAAAGGAGTGGGGCTATTTCGTTTAGCAATGAGAATTTTTATCTAGCCGAGTGTCCGCCGGCGAACAGGATTCTTGTTGTTTGGACACGTTAGCGAACGGCCCCGACGCTAAGTCTCTCGATATGCTGACTTGGAGGACGGCGATGTGATTGCGGTACCGTCTTGGGCGTCCCCGGTCATCCGCAACCATTCAGGAGCAATCAATGTTGGCTGATCTTCGTTATGCCTTGCGCCAAATGCGGATCGCTCCTGTATTCACATCGGTTGCGATCGTGACGCTGGCACTGGGTGTGGGAGCAAACACCGCAATTTTCAGCGTCGTCAAAGCGGTGCTGCTCGACCAGTTGCCGTACGGCAATCCTGAGCGCCTGGTGAAGATCGCCGAAGCCGACCCGGATAGTCCCAGACCAGAGACCATCGATTTTTCTACCGCCTTCGATTTGCGAACCCGCAGCCATTCGTTGGAAGGCATGTCTCTTTACCGGGACGGTGGGGGCGCGATCGTAGCGCAGGGAACTTCCGAACTGCTTGACGGAATGCGCGTCAGCTCAGACTACTTTGACACCCTAGGCGTAAGGATGCGTTTGGGCCGCGGGTTCCAGCCGGAAGAAGACCATCCCGCAACCCGCTACGAAGCTCTGCTGACTTACGGACTGTGGCAACGTCGTTTTGGCGGCGATCCCGCGATCGTCGGCCAGACTGTGCGCCTCAGCGATCGTCCGTACAAGGTTGTTGGCGTGTTGCCGGCAAGTTTTCATCCGCTGATCAGGTCAGACCGCTCGGTGCTTCCCGAGATCTATGTGCCTTTGGGCTATGACCTGAAGGAGCCGATGGCGTGCAGAGGTTGTCAGCACTTGCAGCTGATCGCTCGCTTGAAGCCAGGCGTAAGCGTGAAAGAAGCGACGGCGGAGCTGAACACCATCATGCGGCAGATCGTTCGCGAACATCCCAAGGATTACGACCAGCGAACCATCATCGCAATCGCTCCACTTCGCGACTATGTTGTAGGGCGTGTCAGTACGGCATTGTGGATACTGCTGGGAGCGGTCGTCATGGTGTTGCTGATCGCCTGCGCTAATGTGGCGCACCTGGCGCTGGCGCGAGCGACGGGCCGCAGCAAGGAAATGGCCCTGCGCGCGGCTCTTGGCGCCGGACGCAGCCGGTTGGTGCGGCAAATGCTGACTGAAAGCTTGCTGCTGTCGCTAATGGGTGGCGCTGCCGGGGCCTTGCTCGCTTGGTGGAGCACCTCTGTTCTGGCCCAGCTCGGGCCAAGAGAGCTTCCGCGCGCCCACGAGATCCGCGTTGATGTGCCCGTGCTGCTGTTTGCCCTCGGAGCCAGCATCCTGACGGGCATTCTGTTTGGTGTCGTGCCCGCGCTGCGCACCTCCCAGGTCGATCCCAACCAGGCATTGAAGAACGTCGGCACGACCACAGATCGTTCGCATCATGGCTACCGGAACACTCTGGTCACAGTCGAGTTGGCGTTGGCCTTTGTCCTCCTGATGGGCGCGGGCCTGCTGGGCAAGAGCCTTCTGCGTTTGCTGGACGTCGATCCCGGGTATGACCCGCATAACGTTCTCACGGCAGGAGTGTACGTTTACGGTGAACGCTATCAGAAGCTCGAAGGAGAAGTTGGCTTCTACGATCAAGGCATGCAACGACTGCGCGCAACTCCCGGGATCGAAGCAGTCGCGATGGTCAGCACCTTGCCGCTCGCAAGTTCCGACCGGCGGGGGTTTCACATCCAGGACCGTCCGCTGGCGAATGAAGCGGAGGCGCCTTCGGCTGACACCTACTCGGTTTCACCCGACTACTTCAAGGTGATGAGAATCCCTCTCAAACGTGGCCGTCTCTTCGATGACCAGGACCGAAAAGGATCTCCAGGCGTTGCCTTGATCAGCGAATCGTGTGCGAAGTCGATTTTTCCCGGCGAGGATCCCATCGGCAAACACATTCAACTGGGCGGCCGTGACGATAAGGAAGAATGGCTCACCATCGTTGGCGTCGTTGGCGATGTGCGCCAATACGGTTTCGACCAGCCTTCCAATATGGAGGCGTACGTCGCATTGGCGCAGAATAACCAGTTTGGCTTTAGCCTGGTCGCGCGTACCGCCGGCGATCCCCGGCGCTTTGAGCAGACCGTTCGCCAGGCATTTCTCTCGGTTGATAATACGCAGCCCCTCTATCAGGTGAAGCCGCTGGAGGACTACGTAGCCGAGTCGCAGTCGGCGCGCAGATTTACCTTGATGCTGCTGGGCCTGTTCGGCATTGTTGCCGTGGTTCTTGCAGCGATCGGCATTTACGGAGTCATCTCGTACGCGGTCAGCTTGCGGACGCGCGAATTGGGAATTCGCATAGCCTTGGGAGCGGAACGCAGGGATGTTACGCAGATGGTGCTTCGGCAAGGTCTCAGACTGGTTGGGTTTGGCTTGGCGCTCGGCTTTACTGCGTCGTTTTTATTGACGAGGTTTCTGTCCACACTGCTCTTTCAGGTTCGGCCGGTTGACCTGGGAATCTCTGCGGCCGTCACCTTGACTCTTGCAATCATTGCTGTGCTGGCGAATTATCTTCCCGCAAGAAGAGCTTCGAGAGTTGATCCCATCATCGCGCTTCGCTACGAGTAGTCCCGGACTGCTGCTCTCATCCAAAAATCAATTTCGCCTGCGTCCTCCGGCCTGTCGCTGCTATCCAACAGAGTGGGAGGCTGCGATGGCGCTGAAGGTTTTTGTAGCGGGAGGAACAGGTGTTTTGGGGCGTGCGAGCCTGCCTGCCCTGGTGGCAGCGGGACACAATGTACGTTCGACTGCGCGCGGCGCCGACAAGGCTGCGCTGGTCCGTTCTCTAGGAGCCGAGCCCGTCGAGTGCGATTTGTATGACCTGGCATCGGTGCGCAAGGCCATTGCCGGATGCGACGTGCTGATCCGTCTGACGACCAAGATTGGACCGATGGCGAAGATCCGCGACGCCAGGATGTGGGAAGAAACCAATCGATTACGTACGGAAGGCGCTCGCGTGCTCGTGGATGCGGCAATTCAGGAAGGAGTTCCGGTTTACCTCCACGAGTCGGTGACGTTTGTCTACGCTGACGGCGGCACTCGCTGGCTGACCGAGGAATCTCGCACGGACGAAGGCGGTGGCTCAATCCTGCACGCGACGCTCGAGGGAGAGGGCGAGGCTGTACGGATTACCAAGGAGGGTGGTAAGGGAATCGTGCTGCGCTTCGGTGGATTCTTCGGAGGCGGCGCGCCTTCGACCCCCGAGATGCTCGAGATGGCACGCCGTCGCATGCTGGCGCGACTTGGTCCCGGGACAAATTATTTTTCGTCGATCTATGTTCCCGACGCGGGCCGCGCCGTGGCTGCGGCCGTAAATGCTCAGGCTGGCGTTTATAACGTTGTTGATGATGAGCCGGTCTTGTTTCGAGAGTATCTGCTAGCCGTCGCAAACGCGGCAGGCGCAAGGAAGCCGTTACGTTTGCCGGCGTTCATGGGTCGACTGATCTTCGGGCAAGTGTGGGAATATTTTTCGCGCTCGCAAAGGGTTTCCAACGCTAAGCTCAAGCGAGGCACCGGTTGGGAGCCACAAATTAAGAGTGCAGTGCAGGGATGGCCGATGGCGGTAGCTGAGCTGGAACAGAAGGCCTCGTCGCCTGCGCAGCGGAGAGTTGCGTGATTGCGACGTTCACGCCCAGGCACCCGTTAGACGCATACGGCCCAAGTTAGCGTTCGGGCTTGTTGTTGGAAAACCCCGTCTCGAAAGGCGCGAGACAAGGGCACCCGGCGGTTTTCTTCACGGTGACGAAAACTGCTGCAGCATAAACCATGCTCTGCTATGGTGTTGCTGCCTTCTTGCACAAATCCTGCGTGAGGCCAGGCCACTTCATGCGGGCGAACCCTACTTACTTGCTTCGCTCCCCTGGGACTTCTTAGCCGATGACTCGATTCCTGCCGCTTCTCCTCCTGCTCTGTCTTGTACCTTCAAAATCACTGCCGGCACTGCCGCAAACCAGCAAGCCTGCAGCGAATAGCGACCTGGCTGTCGCTGACCAGCGTTATAACGCAGGCGACTTCGCCGGCGCGCTTGAGAAATATCAAGTTGTTTTGAAGGCTGACCCGGCTTCGACCCCCGCGGAAAGCGGAATGATTCGCTCGCTGCTGAAGATGGAGAAGATCGATGAAGCCATGGCCACCGCGAGGACGGCTCTCGCAGCCCAGCCGAATTCAGCTGGTTTGTCTGCGGCTATGGGCGATGTTCAGTTTCGCGCAGGTGAGATGTCCCCGGCGGAGCTGTCCTACCGGCAGGCGATAAAACTCGATCCGGCGAATGTGGATGCTTATCTTGGCCTGGCACAAATCTATCGCGCCTACTCTTTTTATGGACAAGCTTACGCCTGCTTGAAACGCGCGCATGAACTCGCGCCCGATAATCCCGAGGTTCAGCGGCTTTGGCTCGGCGAACTTCCACGTAAGGATCGCATTGCCGCCATTGACTCGTACCTTGCCGGTCCACATCCGGAAGGCGCCGAAGAGACGGCAGCGATGCAACGCTACCTGGCTTCGTTGAAGGCGTCGATTGAGCATCCCCATGCCTGCCGAGTGGCCAACAAGGTTGAGCAGACAGACACCAAGCTGGAAGCGTTGCGGACGGATCCTACGCACTCGTTTGGCGTTGGCTTGGTTGTCAATGTGAACGGGCACGAGGCACGCTTGCAGCTAGATACTGGCGCTTCCGGCATCGTAATCAATCGCAGGACCGCCGACAAGGCTGGGCTCACGGCTGTGTCGCAGGAAAAATATTTTGGCCTGGGCGATAAGGGAGCGCAAAGCGGTTACTCGGCCGTCGCCGACAGCATTCGTGTCGGCAACCTGGAGTTCCATGACTGCGCGGTCGAAGTCACCAATAGCGTTTCCGAGACCCGGGAAGACGGCCTGATCGGGGCTGATGTCTTCAGCTCGTATCTCGTCGAGATCGATATACCCGGGCAGAAGCTACGGCTGTCGCCTTTGCCGAAGCGTCCGGATCAAGCCAGTGCGCCCGCCAGGCTGAAGACCGATGAGGATACGGAACCTGGTACTGACAAGAGCGAGCAGCCGTCGCCCGCTTCGAAACCGGAAGGAGCGGCTACGCAGAGCGCTACCAGCGCACCACCGGCGCGCAAGCCGCTCGATCGCTACGTCGCTCCGGAGATGGCATCGTGGACGCCGGTTTTCCGCTTCGGCTCCGACCTGCTGATCCCCACGCACGTTAACGATTCACCGCATATGCTCTTCCTCATCGATACAGGATCGATGATGACCATGCTATCGAAGCGAACAGCCAAGGAATTTACCAAGCTGAGCGCCGACCCTGATACGGAGGTGCGAGGCTTGAGCGGAAGCGTCGATCGAGTCTATCGGGCGAATAAGGTCATGTTGAAGTTCGGTCACCTGGCGCAAAAAAATCAGGACATCATCAGCTTCGATCTTTCCAACATGAGCCGACACCTGGGAACCGAGTTGTCAGGAATCCTGGGATGGGAGACGCTGCGCATGTTGCAGATCAAGATTGATTATCGCGACGGGCTGGTCGATTTTGTGTACGACGCCAAACGCTGGGAGCGGTGAGATCGTATGGCACGAATTACTTGTTCTAATGCTTGTCTTCGCCGCAGCCCGGCGCTGTCACATCCTGATTGTTAATGGCAACAACTTTGAACGGATACTCGGCAGAATTAACCTCGGGGTGCTTAACCGTCGCAGGAATGATCTGGTCCCACCAGATAACGCCGCGTCCCACCATAAAGCCCTGATCATTACCCCACACGTCCGAAATCTTCGCAGCTTCGATGGCGCAAACCACTGCCGGAGTCAACAGCTGCGAGTACTGCCTCAAAAACTGATCGCGGCTTCGGATCTGGATGCGTTTGCCGTTCTGGAAAGACCGTAGCGGATAGACCACCATCGACGACAGTTGGTTCTTGTCGCCGGCCTTAACCGCGGTTTGCAGCTTCTCGAAAAACGCGATCGCTCCCGGACAATCGGGTCGCGTCGAGACGTCGTGAACCGTGCAATTACCGGTGTCCTGTGCGAAGGCCGGAGAGGCGAGGCATGTGGCGGCCAACAGAATCCAGACGAGAGCTTTGAAGCGATCAAGATTGGAACGGAGAAGCATGATTGTCTGCTGCCTTGTTTCTGTAATCAACCCTGATTCTCAGAGAACAGATAGTTCGCCAGCATCTTTTTCATCTCGGCAATAATGCGGTCGCGATCCTCGCGCGTCGGCTGCTCGTAAGCATAAGCGATGAGCCGCTCTCCGCATCTCGCTGACCACGCGAAGCATCAGGTCCAGCTCCGGAGTATTCGGAATACCGAGCCGCTCCAGCATGAAGTTTTTCAGCAGCGCCGGCAGCCCCACGGTCGGAGATGCCTGCCGCTCCTTGGTGGCCGCGCTGACGTAGCGGCCAAACGAAATCGTGCGGAAGTCGGGATTTGCGTCGAGGTAGACGATATAGGCGTCGACCACGCTGTCCAGGATCTTGGCCGGGTCGAAGGTCTCGAGGTTGGCGAACTCGCGCTCAAGCACCGTCATCACGGAATGTTCCAGCGAAGCGCGAAACTGCTCCACGTGGCGTACGGCAATCGCGTCGATGATGGTTTGCTTGTCGGGGAAGAAGCGATACAGACCGCCGATCGACAAGCCCGCTTCGGCGGCGATCCGCGTAGTCGTGACATCTTCCAGCGGCATTTGCATCAGCAGGGAGCTGGCGGCATCCAAAACACGCGCTACGGTGTTCTGACTGCGTGACTGAACCGGTCGGCGGCGTCCGGACGCGTCAGTCGGGGGCGCGGCGACGGTTTGTTGGGAATCCACAGTCATCGAACCAGATCTCGGCCTAAGTTGACATCTTCGCATAGAATGCGAGAAAATGCGAATGTGAATTCGCTTTCGTGTTCGTGCCTAGAGGTGTGTGACTAATGGCTGTTCCTGTATCCCAGATGTGGACCGTCGCAACTTACGTCCTGAAGCAGCGCGTGCAGGGTCGCAAGCGCTATCCGCTGGTCCTGATGCTCGAACCGCTCTTCCGCTGCAACCTGGCCTGTGCCGGCTGCGGCAAGATCCAGTATCCCGCGCATGTGCTCAAGCAGAACCTGTCGCCGGAAGAGTGTTTCCGTGCGGTCGACGAGTGCGGTGCGCCGATGGTCTCCATCCCGGGCGGCGAGCCGCTTATGCACCCGCAGATCGCCGAAATCGTCGAGGGCCTGGTCGCGCGCAAGAAGTACATCTACCTCTGCACGAATGCGCTGCTGCTGAAGGAAAAACTTGACTTGTTCAAACCGAGCAAGTATCTGACCTTCTCGGTTCACATGGACGGCGAGCGCGAGCACCACGACTTCTCCGTCTGTCGTGAAGGTGGCTTTGACGCTGCCCTTGAGGGCGTGAAGGAAGCCGTGCATCGTGGCTTCCGCGTGACCACCAACACCACGCTCTTCGACGGCGCCGATCCCAACAGCGTTCGCGCCTTCTTCGACCAGATGATGGACCTCGGCGTCGAGGGCATGATGCTCTCGCCCGGCTATTCCTACGAGAAAGCGCCCGATCAGAAGCACTTCCTCGGACGCGCCCGCACCCGCCGGCTTTTCCGCGCGATGCTGTCGAATCGCAAGGCGAAGTGGGTGTTCAATCAGTCGCCCCTGTTTCTGGAATTCCTGATGGGCAAGCGCGATTATCCCTGCACGCCGTGGGGCATGCCGACCTTCAATCTCTTCGGCTGGCAGAAGCCTTGTTACCTGCTGCAGGACGGTTACGCCGACACGTTCGAAGAGTTGATGCGCGAGACCGAGTGGCACAAGTACGGCACCGAGTCGGGCAATCCCAAGTGCGCGAATTGCATGGTGCACAGCGGCTATGAAGCGTCGGCGGTTCACGATACCTTTGGTTCGCTGAAGGGTTTCCTCGGCACGGTGCGCGCAACTTTCTCCACGCAGTACAAGGACGACGAGGCACTCGCGATGCTGAACGAAGAGATTCGTCCGGTACACACCTACAACCCGCTGGTGCAGATCGGCGAGGCGAAATCGTAGGTTAACCACAGAGGCACAGATTTAGTTTTGTCTTTCTCTGTGACCTCCGTGCCTCAGTGGTGAACAAGAATTTCTGGCGAGAAGCGAAAGGCGAAGAGCGATCTCATGAGCGAGCCGCAGCACAATCTGACTGTTGATTCCCTGGAAGTCGTCGACGGACGGCAGCGCGAAGCAATCGAGGGCTGGATTCCCGAGCTGGCGAGCGAAGCCGAACTGCGTGATGCGCTCGAAAAAGCCTTCGACTACCGTGGCGATGTGACCATCACGCGCAAAGATGGGTCACGCGTGGAAGGCTACATCTTCGACCGGCGCAACGCCGCGACCTTAGCCGAATCTGTCGTGCGGCTCATTCCGCAGAACTCCCGAGAGAAAATCTCTATCGCCTACTCCGACATCGCCGCCCTGGCCTTCAGCGGACGAGATACGGCGGCCGGCAAGAGCTGGGAAGCCTGGGTCCGCAAATACTGGGAGAAGAAAAATGCCGGCGAAAAGGGCTTCGGAATAGATCCCGAGAAGCTGGACTAGACATCGTCCATTAATAGCGCCGGCGGCATCCGAGCGAGGATGATGACCCCTTTATGGCGTCATCCCGAACGGAGCGAAGCGAAGTCGAGGGACCCCTATCGCCACCATCAGCACCGCCCTTTTATCCCGGCTAATCCAACGTGACAAAATTGGTTTCTGCCGCTTCACGAAACAGCACAGAGCCCTGACGATTTATCAGCTCACGATGAAGCTTCCCTTGATGATCGGCCACGTACACTTCTGCGATGCCATCTTCAAAACTCTCTGCATCAGCAAACTTCGGGGGAATGACGAATTGACCTTTGTAATCGACAAAGCCCCAAAGCCCATCGAGCTTCACTGGTGCTAATCCACCGCAGAAATGGTAAGCATTTTCATACGCTGCCGATATCGCCCACCGACCTTCCTTATCGATAAACCCGACCTTGGTTCTCGCCCCCGTGCCGAGGAATACTGCAGCAAGTCCTTCCTGAAAAGGCAATGCAGCATTACCTGTAAATTGCGGGGGAATCACAACTTCACCACGTGAATTGATGAAACCCATTTTATTGGCTGACTCGTCCCACAGAGGAGCCAGTCCATTATTCAATTCCCCTGTGAGCCGGTCGGTCGGAGTAATGAGCCAAGTACCGGCGCGATCAATCAGGCCCTTCTCGTATGTATCTGTAGCAGGATCGAAAAGTAAAATGAGCGCTGCACCCGAACTGAACGAAAAGGCAGCAAACACCGTCCGGCCATCCCGGTGGGGCTTGAGAACAAGCCGCCCCTCGCCATCGATGTATTGCCAGGCATCCGTAATCTTGACGGGCGCGACACCTTCATTAAATTTTCCCGCCTCTGCAAACCTTGGCGCTATGGCCATGTGCCCGGCTTTGTCGACATAGCCCCAATTGTCTTCTTCGTCCTGTACCGCAGCTAGTCCTTGTGAGAAATCTGCGGCATCTACTGCCTCGACTGTGACAACTTTCTCTCCAGTCGTTGTCAAATAGTCATGTCTGCTCCCATGGCAAAGATCCAAACGTATAAGACCATCTGAGTATTCGCCGCCATTGCAGTACGATTCTTTAGATAGCACTGCGCCATCTTGGCGCATCAATACCCAAACACCGTCGTCCATACGGACCGCTCTAGCATCTGCGGTTGTGCAGCCGTGGATTTCTTCTGAGTTGGCGATCGGGGCAAGCAATAATAAGGCAGCAAGTCCGACCGATAGGTTGCGCATAGCGACTCCGCTATAGCCTTTCCACTCACCAATATGAAGCCACAGAGAATGATGGAAAGCAAGATTCTTGACGATAACGGGCGGCATCGTAAACGATATCGCTGGGTCACCCGGCAAATACCCGGACACGGGCTTTGTCTCCATTCCTGCGAACCACGCCCGCTCGTACTGCGTATCAAGGGAAGGGGCAGGGGAGTGCCATGTCGAACTTGCTGCAGGACATTCGTTACGGTTGGCGAGCATTGTGGAAGAGCCCGGGATTTTCGGTCGTCGCGATACTTGTGCTTGCGCTAGGCATTGGCGCGAACACCGCCATCTTCAGCGTGGTGAATGCCGTGCTGTTAAGGCCGCTGCCCTTCGATCAACCAGAACGCCTCGTCGAGCTCTATCACACGCCGCCGCAGGCAAGCTTCCCCGGAATCCCTCTCTTTTCTGTTTCGCCAGCCAACTTTCTTGACTGGCGCGCGCAGGCGCATAGCTTCGAAGCCATGTCAGCTTACGGTTATGGTCGCTATACGTTGACCGGGAGCGGCCAGCCCATTACTGTGCCTCTCATTTCCTCAACCTACGGTCTGTTTTCAATTCTGCGCGCCGAGCCCCTGCTGGGCCGCTCCTTCGTTGAAAGCGAGGACCAGCCCGGCCACGATCACGAGGTTGTCGTCAGCTATGCGTTTTGGCGCGACCATCTTGGCGCCAATCCGGCAATGGTTGGGAACAATATCCAGCTCAATGGCGAAGCCTACACCGTCATCGGCGTCATGCGTCAAGGGTTCGAGTTTCCGTTTGTCAGCGATCCCAACTTCCGTCCACAGATGTGGAAGCTGCAGGGCTGGACATCGCAGGAACGCGCGATTCGTGACAATCACAGCTACGGCGTGGTGGCTCGCCTGAAACCCGGCGTCACTCTGGAGCAGGCGCGCGCCGAGATGACCACCATCTCCGATCGTCTGGCGCAGCAGTATCCCAAAGACGATAAAGGTTGGGGCGCAACGGCGATTCCGCTGCGTCAGGACATCGTGGGCGATGTGCGCAAGCCGTTGCTGATTCTGCTGGGTGCCGTGGCCTTCGTGCTTCTCATCGCCTGCGCCAATATCGCGAATCTGGTGCTGGCGAAGACGCTCGCTCGTCGCAAGGAAGTCGCTATACGCACCGCGCTGGGGGCAAGCCGACGACGGCTGTTACAGCAGGTGCTGGCAGAAACGGTGGTGCTGTCTCTCATCGGCGGTGCTTTTGGGCTCGTCTTCGCGCATTACGGCATGGCTTTCATCGTGAGGTTTGTCGGTCAACAGCTACCGCGCTCGGCGGATATTGGTCTTGATGGCTGGGTGTTGGGCTTCACCTTGGGCATTTCGCTGATCACGGGATTAGCAGCAGGTCTCCTGCCTGCGTTGCGCCTGACGCGAGAGGACGTGAATAAAGCTTTGAAGCAGAGTGCCGGACGTACCGCCTCCGATTCCGGCGGCAGCCGCACTCGTAATGCGCTGGTTGTTGCCGAAGTTGCGTTTTCCCTGATGCTCCTGATCGGTGCGGGTCTGTTGATCCGCAGCCTCTGGGCGCTGCGTGCGGTAAGTCCCGGCTTCGATCCCGAACATGTGATCACCATGGACTTGACGATGGCGCCGAACAAGTTCACTACGCCGCAGCAATTGGACAGCTTCTATCAAAATGTATTGCAGCGGGTGCGAGCCCTTCCGGGCGTGAAGGGTGCAGGCCTTATCAATGCCCTGCCTCTTACCGGCGGCAACGGCTCGCATCAACCTGTACAGATCGCAGGTCAGCCTGTGGTGCCGATGGCCGAGCAACCCGAGGTCGATGTGCGGATTACCAGCCCCGGCTATATGCGGGCCATGCGAATTCCGCTGATGAGCGGACGCGATTTCAATGACTCCGATATCGCTGACCGCCCGGCTGCGGTGCTGATCAGCCAGTCCATGGCCAGGCAGTTCTGGCCCCACGAAGATCCGGTCGGCAAGCAACTCACCTTGTATTTCTTCCCTAACAGCGTACGCACGGTCGTCGGAGTGGTCGGCGATGTGAAAGACGACGGCCTGAACCAGACCCGGTCCGCATCCATGCTATATATGCCTGCAGCACAAGTGACCGATCCCCGTGGCTACCCGTGGCATGCGTTTGGGCTGACGCTTGCTGCCCGGACGCAAACCGAGCCTGGGAGCCTGGTTTCGGCTATCGGCAATGCAGTGCACCACGTGGATCCCGGCGTTGCGCTCCTGAACGTCAAGACCATGGAAGACACGGTCGACGATTCACTCCTCCAACAGCGCTTCACGATGTTGCTGCTGGTGGGCTTCGCCGCCCTCGCCGTCCTGCTGGCCGCCGTTGGCATCTACAGCGTGCTTTCCTATATGGTGCGACGGCGCGTGCGGGAGATCGGAATTCGCATGGCGCTGGGCGCGCAGATCAGTGATGTATTACGCATGATCGTCTCCGAAGGCATGAAGCCGACGCTGCTGGGTGTTGTGATCGGTCTGGTCGGAGCACTGGCGCTCGGACGCGTGATGGCCAGCGTGATCTACGGAGTCAGCGCCAGGGACTGGATGACCTTCACCAGCGTCGCGGTATTGATGACCGGCATCGGCCTGCTGGCGAGCGTTCTCCCTGCGTATCGGGCCAGCCGAGTCGATCCGATGAAGACGCTGCGCGATGAATAGCGGTCATCGTGTGCCCAGGTCTTAACGGGTGCCCCATGTCTCGCGATTTTCGAGACATGGGTCTTCAACCTTAATAACGGCGATAAGGATTCACGCGAACGAAAAGGCCGCCCGCTAGAGCGGCCTTCCTTATTCGAGTGCGTACTACTCGAGCAATGTCACCAGCCCGGTGCCCAGATCGTAATAGCCCGATGTGACCCGTACTTTGCCTTCTTTCACCATGCCCGACAGGACGGTAGACGATTCGCGCAAAAGCCTGGCTTGTATCTTGGCGTTGGCCTTAATCGTCGCTTCCAGATTCGGCCCGGCCTGATCTACTGCCGGCTGAATGTGAGGGAACAGCGAGCTGATTTGTCCAGGCACGCTCTTGCCCTGGATCGCAGCTTGTACCGCTCCGCAACTGGCGTGACCTAGCACCAGGATGACCTTGGTTCCCAGGACGGCCGCACCGTATTCCAGGCTGCCGATAATCTCCGGCGTGATCAGATTTCCGGCGACACGGGTCACGAAAATGTGTCCGATGGTTTGATCGAAGACCCACTCCACCGGCACCCGCGAATCCGCGCAGGACAACACGGCAGCGAAGGGCTGCTGCTTATCGACGGTGTGTTGCTTCAAAATGTCCAAGTCATGCTGAGGAGAGGTGAGAGCATTCGAAGCGAATCGCTTGTTGCCGCTCATTATCGCCATCAGCGCAGCGTCTGGCGTGGAGACATCCTGGGCTTCGGCCGGAATGGACATAGCGAGTGGCAGACCGGAGGCGACCAGGCTGGCAGCAGTTCCGGTTATGCCAAGCTGCAAGAGACGGCGTCTGGATAAAGGTTGGTCGGAAGTCGAGGAACGATTCATAAGGAATTTCCTTCGTACGGGATTTCCTGCGCGCGAAGTGTATCGCGTCGTCCGTTCCGAAACAATATCCAATGCGCGATATGCAATAATGCGCCCTATGAAAGCCACCATGACAGGCATTCTTGGTTGGGCGACAGTGACCGCACTCTTTATCTGTTTTTCATCTCCCGGCGCGCAAGCACAACAGCCCGCTGGGCAAAATCCGGCAACCGCGCAATCCAAGACTGAAGACGCAGCGGACCTGGTGAAACAGGGCGAGAAGCTGGTTACGGAAGGCAAGCCCGATGAGGCCGAAGCCTTATATGAGCGGGCCGTGCAGATCAATCCCAACCTTTACCAGGCGCAACTCTTCCTGGGGGTGGCCCTCGATTTACAAGGCAAGTACGAAGAAGCCCGGAAGCATTTGTCGAAAGCCATCGAGTTGGCATCTCAGGAACAGACGGTGCAGGCTTTGCGTATCATGGCGGTTTCATACGCCTTCGAACGCAATACCGCGAAAGCCTCTGAGTACGAGCAGCGCGCTTTCGATCTGCAAAACAATTGGAAGCAGTACTCCGATGCCGCAGCCACCGCAGACGAACTGGCCCGGATCTATCTGGAGGCAGGAGACACGGACAATGCTTTCAAGTGGTACCAGACCGGCAACACAACCGCGCTGAAGACCCCAAACTTGACTCAGGCTCAGAAGGACCTCTGGAACTTTCGCTGGAACGCAGCGCTGGCTCGTATCGCTGCCCGCCGTGGTCAAGCCGAACAAGCCAGGCAATACCTCCTGGTCTGTAAGACAACGATCGACAAAGGAGACAATCCCGACCAGGCAATGTTCTACCCCTACCTGGCAGGTTACGTGGCGCTTTATACCGGCGACTACAGTACTGCCATCAAGGAGCTGCAAAAGGCCAATCAGAAGGATCCTTTCGTCCTGAGCCTGCTGGCTCAGACTTATGCGAAGCTTGGCGACAAAGCGCATGCCCGCGATTACTACGAGAAAGTAATGACCATCAACGCGCATAACCCCTCGAACGCCTTTGCCCGTCCCATGGCAAGAGAATTTCTGGCGGGCCAGGGGCAAGCCGCAGCACCTCCAGCCTAGGCCTTACTCGCGTCGACGCTTTACGGCATCCAACCATTACTAAGAAGAGCTAGTAGCTCAGTAGCGCCGGCGTGAGTTCTTGGACGAACCTTCGGTGGCGCTTGCTTGCGCTTGACTTCAAAGAGGTCCCAGACTCTAATCGTGCGAACGAGCCTCCGGTTTCGGGGCACCAGGCTACGCCGCGGAGAAGCGCGCACGTGGGTCGCGTCCTTTCTCTGTGTCAGGCTCAGTGCCGAACGGAATTATTCCTAGGCGGAGTATTCATGTCTCTATCTGGCCAGGACCCATCGAACGTTGGCGAGGTTAGCCTCGAAGCTCAGCAGTCTTCGCAGATCAGGTATGCCCTCGGCGGCTTGGCGCTTTTGGTCGCGAGCGCATTGGTGTGGCCAATTCTCGGTCGCGGCGTCGAGCGTTTCCAGTTCATGCCGCATGTGTTCTGCTACCTCGGCAATCCAACCCTGGTCAGCCTTAACCTTGTTTCCGACCTGCTAATTGGCACCTCGTACGTCGTGATCTCGCTCACGCTGGTCTACCTGGTCCGCGCCAGTAAAGGCGGGATTCCGTTTCACTGGCTGTTTCTGGCGTTTGGAACTTTCATTATCGCCTGCGGCGGCACTCACTTCATGGAAGCCATCACCCTGTGGAATCCAATCTACTGGGCGTCGGCTTACGTGAAGGTGGTTACAGCCGTGGCATCGGTCGCCACTGCGATCGCACTGCCTCTGGTTCTCCCCAGAATCCTGCAGAACCTGCAAAGCGTTCAGCTCTCGGAGTCGCGTGCGCTCGAGCTTGCACAAGCCAACCGTGAGTTGAGCGCTGCCAATGAGAAGCTGCACGAACTGGATCGGCTGCGGCGCCGCTTTGTCGCGCAAGCGGCGGCGAATATTGGCGACTGGGAATGGAACATTCAAAGCGGCGAGGTGCGTTGGTCGCCTGAAGTGGAATACATGCACGGACTGCCGCGTGGCAGTTTTCAAGGGAACGTCGAGGCCTGGAGTCTGACAGTACACCCGGACGATCGTGAAAGGGTCATAGCGATCGTGCAGGAGGCGATTCGGAATAAGAGCGAATACGATGCCGAGTATCGAACCATCCGGCCCGACGGGCATTACTACTGGACGGCTGCGCGCGGCGCTACGGAGTTCGACAGCGACGGCGAAGCGATACGGATGGTAGGCATGTGCATGGACATCACCACCCGCAAGCGCACTGAAGAAGCCTTACGCAAGACCGAAAAACTCGCCGCTGCAGGCCGTCTGGCTGCCACCATCGCCCACGAGATTAACAACCCGCTCGAGGCCGTGACCAACCTGCTATTTCTCGCTCGCTCCGAGCAGTCCCTGGATGCCAGCCGCCGTTTTCTGGAAACCGCCGATCATGAACTGCAAAGAGTTGGCCACATCACGCGCCAAACCCTGGGCTTCTATCGGGAGACGACTTCGCCGGTCGACATAGATCTTACCCAACTGCTGAAGGGGGTAGTAGACGTTTTCCGCAGGAAGTTGGCCTCGCGGGATGTAACGGTAAACATCGAGGCGGAAAGCGCCGTTGCTCTGCAGGGAGTACAGGGCGAGTTGCGCCAGGTTTTCTCCAACCTTTTGAGCAATGCGATTGACGCGTCGCCGGCCGGCTGCCAGATCCGGATCCGGATCAAGCAGGTAGGACTCCGGGTGCAGGTAGCGATCGCCGATTGTGGCTCTGGAATTTCCCCCACCGCTCGAGCTCAGTTGTTCGAGCCCTTCTTCACCACTAAGAAAGATGTAGGGACCGGACTGGGGCTTTGGATCAGCAAAGAAATCGTCGAGAATCATGGCGGAAAGATTCGATTCCGCAGCAGCGTGGGCGCGGGAAAAAGCGGAACCGTGTTCCTGGTCTATTTTGGCAAAATAAACGCCGCTCGCAGCACGGCGGCCTAGAGCGCGGCGTTACTTCTGCTCAGCCCCCGTCAGCATGGTCAGCAGCATCACCACGTCGGTCTTGGCATAAACGGCGTGGGGAAGGTTCGCGTCCATGAAGATCCATGAGCCTGCGGAAAGCTCCTTCTCTTCTCCATCGAGCGTAAGACGAACGTCACCGCTGACAATCTGAATCATCGCCGGCACGGAAGCGGTGTGTTGCGAGAGTTCCTGTCCGCCGGCGAACCCGAACAGCACAACTTTGGCGTGGTCGTCGCGATGAAGGGTTCGGCTGAGCGTGCCGTCCTTCGGAATCTCGATCGAGGCAGTCAGGTTATCGATAACGGCGTAGTTGGGCACGTACTCCTCCAGGAGGGTTTTCGTTGCCTCAGATCATAATGCGGTCACGGCGCTCGCCGCCGTATTCGCGAGAAATTTACGGATTATGCGCGTCCGCCGGGTAGGGATCAGGTTGCTTGCGCACCTTGCGCCACACCTCGGGGAAGAACTCGCTGAAGGCGTTGGAAAGCGCGCGGCCTCCGAAACCCTCGGCAGTGCGGATCAAAGCGTGTTGCCAATCGGCTTCACTGGGCTCGCGCCAGGTGTTGGAAAGGAAGTTATTGCCGGCGGTCGCCACGTACCTGGCATAGGCGGGATGGCGTTCCCCATCAGGATGGTAGGCACGGAAGGTGAGATCGATCACGTTCTTCACCCGCTCTTTAAACGGCGCGTGCACGGTATGGAAGTAGCGCGGATCTTCGCCCCAGGCGGCTCCAAGACTCGCTTCGATGGCGTTGCCCGTCGACACGCCGGTCAGACGCATTCCATAGCGCTGAGCAAAGCCAACCCAGTGCGTGCCGTATTCATTGGGGCTATTGGTGGCCGTTCCCAGCCCGGCGGAGAAAAGACCCGCAACCAAACTGCGAGGGCCAACCGTGGACCGGACAAACCAGAAAAACCTGCCTTCGGCGGTAATGGCCTTGTAGTCCTCGGGTGTTCGCGGAACCGCGTGAATGTAGTGATGCAGGCCGTAATCGATCTGCTTGCTGGCGTCGTCAGCGGCCGTTGCAGAACTTTGGGCGGCTGCCGGTATCAGAGGTAAAAGTGCGAGACAAAAACTGAGAGCAAGATGCCGTGGCGCAGCACCCAATCGTGAACTCATGCGGATGTAATCCCCCAACAAACAGTCACCTGATCGGCGTATTGGCAGAATAGAGGCAATCTGTCGAATTGCCAAATCGAACGCCCGACGCACGCGCTAATGATAGGGGTAAAAGACGAAGAACAGCAGGGACAAGGCCGTCAGCACCCACAAGCCCGGCTTGAGTTGCCGCCCTCTCCCGCTCACCAGCTTGCAGATGGGATACAGCACGAAGCCCGCGCAGATTCCGATCGCAATGTTGAACGTGAAGGCCATCAGGGAAACGACGGCGAAGGCCGGTATGGACTCGGTGTAGTCGGTGAAATCGATGTGTGTAATGGGCGACAACATGAACAGCCCAACGATGATCAGCGCCGGCCCGAAGGCCTGGGGCGGGATGGTGGCCACGAATGGCGCAAAGAATAGGCTCAGAAGAAAGCAAGTGCCGGTGATGAATACGGTGAAACCGGTCCTGCCGCCGGCCTCGATTCCGGTTGCCGACTCAACGTAAGCTCCCGCGGTCGACGTTCCCAGTGCCGGAGCCAGGCAGGTGGTGACAGCGTCCACCAGCATCGGACGTTCGATCTGTGGCAACTGTCCGTCTGCATCCAGAAAGCCCGCTCGCGCCGACAGACCGATGAGGGTTCCCATGGTGTCCACAAACGCCATCACGAAGATAGTCAACACCACCGGAAAGGCCTGCCAGGTCAGCGCACCTCGAAAATCAAGCTGCCACAGAATCGGCTTGATACTGGGAGGCATGCTCATCATGCTATGCGGCGGCGCGGCGACACCGGTAAGGAAGGCGACGATGGAGGTAAAAATGATCCCAACCAGGATGGCCCCAGGAACTTTTCGGATGGTCAGCACCGCGAGCAAAACGACCCCAAACATTGCCACTAAGACAGGTGCGGAGCGCAGACTGCCCGGCCTGCACTGGCGCCCCCAGCCACGCCCAGCCGAACAATCCCGGTTTCGTTCAGCCCGATGAAAGTCAGGAAAAGTCCCATTCCCACTGCGAAGCTGTAACGCAGGGAACTCGGCACTCCGTCCACTACCCATTTACGCAGGTGAAGGACTGTCATTAGCACAAAGAGAACGCCGGCGATGAAAACCGCCGCCAATGCCGTTTGCCACCTCATTCCCAGAACCTTGCAGACGGTAAAGGCGATAAATGCGTTTTCGCCCATGTAGGGAGCAATGGCAAAAGGGCGGTTGGCGTAAAACGCCATGAAGTAGCAGCCAAATGCTGCAACCAGTGCGGTTGCAACAAAAGACGGTCCCTCGGGAATGCCCGCGGAGGAAAGAATCGCAGGATTTACCACCACGATATACGACATCGTGGTAAAGGTGGTGAGCCCGGCAATTAGCTCACGAGAGACAGACGTCCGGTGTAAATCGAAGGAAAAATAGCGTGACAGGCCGCTTGTTTGGCGCTCCATTCAGGCTGATGGTACGCGCCACCTCGCTTCAAATGCGATAGTTAAATGGAATTTGTCGACGCAGTTATTACAAGCCTGAACACTTCGCGACTCATCATTCTCAAGTAACGTAATCGCCGCGCGGACATTGACGTTCCCGGGGACGGAGGTCAGGTGGCTCCGAAACGCGAATGACCAACGCCAAATAGTCTAGTCGACATGGATAATCTGTTAGCTATTTGACAGTCAAGGTCCGGTCCGGCTTCGATTTCGTGGGACCATACTGGCTGGCAGGCTGGATTGGGCGATAGGTGCCTTGTATTGAAGCAAATAGCTTCTCACACATCGCAAAAAACTGCGCTTCATTTCCAATTCGGGAACGTAACCTCTTGAAACGACAGTGTCCGAATATGGACTCCTAATTGCGTTATAGATGCAATGTGAGGGCTTACCCACACACCTCCGGAGGAAGTATGCGACCCAAAACCCTGCTGGTCGTCGTCGCTCTGGCTGTTGCATTTACGCTGACTGCGCCGAAGACCTTCGCCCAAAACCTAGTCCAAAACGGTAGTTTCGAAACCGGTGACTTCACAGATTGGACCACCACCGGTAATTTTGAATTCACCCAGGTCGTCTCGGGTCCGTTTGGTTCCTATTACTGGAGCCCAAGACGGTAACTTCTATGTCACGGCCGGTCCTGTCGGTACGCTCGGCGGAATCACCCAGTCGTTTGACGACACAGCTGGCGCCTACTTACACCTTCAGCTTCTATTATGCGGCTGTTGGTGACGATCCGAGCCACTTCACTGCGAGTTGGGACGGAACTCCTCTGCTCGACCTGTCTGACCCGAACACGGGTGGCGTCTGGACGCTGGAATCCTTCACCGAAACCGGCACTGGCAATGATACCATCTCGTTCGATTTCCAAGACGATCCGGCCTACATTGCGCTGGACAACGTCTCGGTCACCCAGCAAGGCGGCACGTCGACCACTCCTGAACCCAGCAGCTTCCTGCTGATGGGCAGCGGCGTTCTGGCTCTTGGCGGGATGATTCGCCGGAAGCTCAGCCGATAGTTCGCCACTTGCAGTAAGCAAATCCCCAAGGCACCCAATTCGGGTGCCTTGCTTTTTGCCACCATCCCTCCCACCTTCGTCGCTGGGTAAAGCTTCGCTGGAACTATAAAATCCTGCGTGGTGACCGGACCGCAACATCCCGAAGCTGCAATGCCCCCGGGTATCCGCTTCGCCGATTCCGAAGCGGCTGGGCGCGCCTTCTCGAGCACATCCGCCAAGTGGTGTCCGAAAATGTCTTATCGCTCGCTTCTGGCTCTCCTGCTGAACACTCCCGAACCCTGACGCAACCGTAAACCAATTTCAACGCCTGGCGGAGAGCGGTTCTCCCGAACTGCATGCGGCTGCTCGATCAGCATCTTTCGCTGGTCCATTACGCCGTCGTGGTCTTCGGCTACAGCCCCTGGCTGGGCGAGACCCTGATCCAGAACCCGGATCTCTTCTATGGCTTCGCCCGCGACCACACCCTGGATCGCACGCACTCGCGCGAGGAGTTTGAGCAGGGATTCGCCCGCATGCGTTCGCGTTCCGTTCGAGACCGATACGGCTGCTCTGCTGGCGCGCTTCAAGCGCCGTGAGTACGTCCGCATCATGCTGCGCGACGTGCTGGGAATCGCCACTCTGGCCGAGACCACGGCGGAAATATCGGCGCTTTCCGACGTGCTGATCGAGGAGGCTCTGCGGGAAGTGAATACCCACCTGCAACATCGTTTCGGCCCACCGCAGCGTCTCGATCGCGAAGCGACGCTTGATTCGATTCGCGATTCACCGTGCTGTCGCTGGGCAAGTTGGGCGGCAACGAGCTGAATTACAGCTCCGACATCGATCTTCTTTATCTGTACGACGGCGGAGAAGAGCCGGCACGGAAGTCGAGATTTCCAACCGCGAATACTTCATTCGCCTGGCACAGCAGCGTGACGGAGCTGTTGTCGCGTCATACCCGCGAAGGGCCGGTCTTTCGCATCGATCTTCGTCTGCGGCCGCAGGGAGGTGAGGGAGAGCCGGCGGTCCCGCTGGCCCACGCGATCCATTACTACTCGCGGTGGCGCATGACTGGGAATTGCAGGCCATGATCAAGGCCCGCCACTCCGCCGGAGATGTCGGCGTGGCGCGCGAATTTGTGCGCGCCGTGCAGCCTTACGTTTATCGTCCCGAGGTTAACTTCGTTGCTATTAAGACCGCACTCGAGACCCGCGAAAAGATGGGCAGGCATCGTCGCCAAGAGTCTGCTGAAAGAGGTTTCGCAAACCGGCATTGACGTGAAGGTCGATCGCGGCGGTATTCGCGACATCGAGTTCCTGGTGCAGTGCCTGCAGCGCGTTTACGGAGGCAGTGAATCCTGGCTGCGATCGCGTGGCACGCTGTTTGCCCTGCAGAAATTGCACGACAAGGAACACATCAGCGGGAAGGACTTTCACAACCTGACCAATGCTTACGAATTCCTTCGTAATCTGGAGCATCGACTGCAGCTGCGGCAGGGCCAGCAAGACGCATCGCCTGCCGCCAGTCTCGCGCCGAACTGCAGGGCCTGGCCTGGAGCCTTACGCCCGAAGGAGCGGCTGCTCCCACGCCGGAAGAATTCGTAGCCCATGTGCAGCGCCGTATGGCAGCGGTGCAGGAGATCTATCAGCGCGTCATCTATCGCGAGCAAAACCAGGATCAAGGCGCGAGCGAGTTCCAGCTGCATGCCCGAAATCGCCGCCACGCCCGAAAACAGCTACAGCCAGATGATGCAGAGGCTGGCGGTGGATTCGCCGCAGCTGCGCGAGATTGCTTCCCGGACGCACCTGTCGCAGCACGCGCGCCGTAATCTCGATCGCTTCCTCAGCTCCGCGGGAACCACCTCCGAGCGCTATGGCGCCGTGCTGCGCTCCCCCGCTGCGGTCGAACGCGCTTTGACCATCTTCGAGTACAGCGAATTCCTCACCGACATTCTGGTGCGGCATCCGGAGGCTGTGGCGCTTCTCAATGAGATCGCGGGCAGCCCAACGGGAGTGCGAACCACCAGCTGTTCTCGGCGTTCGCACAGATCGAAGGAACCGACAACGATCCTGTTTTCGCCTATCTCGGGCAGGGAGAGGTGGACCGTGCGGAAGCCATGTCGATCCTGCGCCAGCAGTATCGCCGGCGAGTACTGTCTGTCGGGAGCGCTCGATCTGTTTCATCGACGCGACGTTTTCGACTCGCTGAAAGACAACACGGCCGCCGCCGACGCTGCGATTCGCGCTGCTCTGGCGATGGCAGGGGCGCCCGGACTGGCTTCGCCGTCATGGCACTCGGCAGACTCGGCACGCGCGAGTTCGATTTGCTGTCTGATGCCGACGTGCTGTTCGTGTGCGATAGCGGATGCGACCGCGACCCGGTCATCGCGTCGCTGCCGAGCAGTTGATGGAGGCTCTGACCGCGTACACCCGAGACGGCACCGTGTTTCCCGCTCGATGCCCGCCTGCGGCCGCATGGACGGGAAGGGGAATTGATTGTGACACCCGCGCAACTGGAAAGCTACTTTCAGGGATGAAGCCAAGCCGTGGGAGGCGCTGACCTATCTGAAGCTGCGTTACGTGGCCGGCGACCGCATGCTCGCGGACAGAGCCATGCGAGACGGTCCAGACGGAATCGCCGCAATGGCAACGAGAGCCGAGTTCGACGCCGAGTTAGTCGAAGTACGAAGCCGGCTGGAACGCAGCGAGTCTGCGCAGAACCTGAAGACCGGTGCCGGCGGCAGTTACGACATCGATTATCTGGCCGGAATGTTGCAGGCCAAGCATCAGATCTGGTTTGTAGGAAATCTGCCTGAACGGTTGCGAATGCTTCGCGAGCACGGGTTGCTGCCCGAGCAGCATGCGGAAGTCCTTGATCGAGAGCGCGCGCTTCCTGCGTACCGTGGAACACGTGGTGCGGCTGGTGAGCGGACGGGCGCGCAAATGGCTGCCGGTAGCCGAGCATCCGCGCCGCTGCGTGCAGAAGCTGTTGTGGAGCATGCTGGGCACCAGCGACAGCTTCGATCCGGAGATGCGACTGGCGGACGTTGATGCGGCAAACGCGCGGCATCTTACCTGAAGTACCTGGATGCGTGAGACCTGCCGGGCTGCCGCCGCGCTCCGCTCACGCCTCACACGTAGGTGTGACGGATGAACAGCGGTTTCGATTGAACCTCACAACTGGCGGTGATAGCTTAAAAGGTTCGGGATCAGGCGGTCATGTTTCTGATCCGGAAGCAGCGATATTGCCCGAGCGAGCCGTCGCAATCCGGCGTCATCATAACGCGTCAGCTTTCCGGCTACACCGGTTCTGTGTGCTCCTCCCATCCCGACGTGGGGCTGAATTCAGCTCAGGCTGCTTTTCTATCAAATTTTCTCGAGGTGCCTGTGGCGTCTTCTTATAACGGAATTCCTTTGCCTTCCAGCGGGAGCAAAATCACTTACGACGGCAAGTTTGTCATCCCTGACAATCCAATCATTCCTTTCATCGAAGGCGATGGCACCGGCCGCGACATCTGGAAGGCTTCCGTACGCGTATTCGATGCGGCAGTTGAGATCGCCTACGGCGGCAAGCGGCGCGTCTCCTGGTACGAGGTTTTCGCCGGCGAAAAGGCCATGGACCGCTTCAAGACCTGGCTGCCGGACGAGACGGTAGCTGCCTTCCGCGACCTGCGCATCGGCATTAAAGGCCCGCTGACCACTCCGGTTGGCGGCGGCATCCGCTCGCTCAACGTCGCTCTGCGCCAGATCCTCGACCTCTATGCTTGCGTGCGTCCGGTGAAGTATTACCAGGGCATTCCTTCGCCGGTGAAGCATCCCGCATCGCATGAACATGGTCATCTTCCGCGAGAACACCGAAGACGTTTACGCCGGCATCGAGTGGAAGCAGGGAACGACCCAGGCGAAAGAGCTCATCGATTTCATCAACAACAAGATGCTGGCCGGCACCAACAAGCGGGTGCGCGAAGATTCGGGCATTGGCATCAAGCCCATCTCCATCACCGGCACCAAGCGCCTGGTGCGCATGGCGATCCAGTACGCTCTGTCGAACGAATCGTAAGACCGTTACGCATGGTGCACAAGGGCAACATCCAGAAGTTCACCGAAGGCGCTTTCCGCGAGTGGGGCTATGAGTTGGCGACGCAGGAATTCCGCGAGCACGTCATCACCGAGCGCGAGAGCTGGATCATCGACAACCTGGACAAAGCCCCGGGCCTCTCGATTGAAGAGAACGCCAAGCTGGTGGAGCCAGGCCTGGAGTTTGCGCCGCAGATCTTCCGCGACGCGCTTTACGTCGAAGTCAAGGGCGTCATCGACAGCATCTACAGCACGCACGGCAAGGGCGCGTGGAAGTCGAAGCTGATGATCAACGACCGCATCGCCGACAGCATCTTCCAGCAGATCGTCACCCGTCCTGACGAATACGCCGTGCTGGCGACGCCGAATCTGAACGGCGACTACATCTCCGACGCCGCGGCGGCGCAGGTTGGCGGACTCGGCATCGCGCCCGGCGCCAACATCGGCGACCAGCACGCGATCTTCGAAGCCACCCACGGCACCGCTCCCAAGTATGCCGACAAAGACGTCATCAATCCCGGCTCGGTGATGCTCTCGGGCGTGATGATGTTCGAGTTCATGGGATGGCATGAGGCGGCTCAGTCTCATCGAGAGCTCGTCTGGAGCAGACCATCCAGCAGAAGAAGGTGACCTACGACTTCGAACGCATGCTGGAAAACGCGACCAAGGTGAAGACCAGCGAGTTCGCCTCGCACATGATCCAGAACATGACTCCGGTGGCGGCGCTGGCGGCAAAGTAAATATTCCGCCGGGGCGGCTGCGGCCGTCCCCATGCAATTATGATTCTTGTGATGGTTTTAATAAGCCCGACTCGGGCGATATTGTGAGGAATAATGCGCAAGAAAGTAACAGTGGTTGGTTCAGGAAATGTGGGCGCCACCGCGGCCCACTGGCTGGCTTCCAAAGAACACGCCGATGTAGTGCTGATCGATATCATCGAGGGCGTTCCCCAGGGTAAGGGTCTCGATCTGCTGCAGGCCATGCCCATCGAGAAGCGCGACTCTTACGTGCTCGGCACCAACGATTACGCCGACACGGCGAACTCCGACATCGTGGTAATCACCGCCGGCATTCCGCGCAAGCCCGGCATGAGCCGCGACGATCTGCTCAATACCAATTACAAGATCATGAGCGACGTGGTGGGCAAGGTCGTGCAGTACTCGCCCAACTGCATCCTCATCATCGTCTCCAATCCGCTGGATGCCATGGCGCAGGCGGCCTACAAGCTGAGCGGCTTCTCGCGCAATCGCGTCATCGGCATGGCCGGCATTCTGGATTCGGCGCGCTTCCGCGCCTTCATCGCCCGCGAACTGGATGTCTCGGTGGAGAACGTTACCGCCTTCGTGCTGGGCGGCCATGGCGACACCATGGTTCCGCTGCCGCGCTACTCCACGGTTGCCGGCATTCCCATCACCGAGTTGATGGACAAGGAAACCATCGAGCGCCTGGTACAGCGCACGCGCGATGGCGGCGCCGAGATCGTGAAGCATCTGAAGACCGGCAGCGCCTACTACGCTCCGTCGGCGGCCGTCGCTGAGATGGTCGAAGCGATCCTGAAGGACAAGAAGAAGATCGTTCCCTGCGCCGCTTACCTGGAAGGCGAGTACGGCATCAACGGCCTGTTTGTCGGCGTGCCCTGCAAGCTGGGCTCGAACGGCATCGAGAAGATCTACGAGATCAAGCTGACGCCGGAAGAGCATGCGGCCCTGAAGAAGAGCGCTGATTCGGTGAAGGAGCTGGTCGGCGTCATCGGAGTTTAACTCAGAAGTAACTATGCCCATCCTGTCACGAGCAGGATGGGCTTTTTTCTTGCGTTAGTCACCGGGACTACGAGACCGAGCTCCGCACATTCGTTGCACAAGCTCCTCAGCGTCGCTCAGCGGCTTTCTTCTTAGCATCTCCAGATACTTTTTGCGATGATCGAGGATCTCGGCCTTCATCGCCGCCGCATCGTCGCGAACGAGCCTCGAAACCGGCTTGTCGTATAGCAAATGTGAGGCAACAATCTCGGGAATCGCCTCGGCCGTCAACTTCGTGTACCAGGTGCCGTTCGGATAGAGGACCATCACCGGACCGCTTTCGCACAGTCCCAGGCAGCCGCAGCTGGAAACCTGCACGTCATCCGACAGTCCGGCAGCGCCGAGCTCACGATGAAGCGCTTCGAGCAACCTTGGCTGATCCTGCTCCTGCGCAGCAGGTCGCGCCGTCCGATTTTTCCTGGTTGCAGACGAATGCGTGATAACGAAACGGTTCCATGAAAAGAACAGGCTCCAGGGTCAAAAAGCAGTCGCCAGTGGCCAGTCGTCAGTGGCCAGTTAGAGTCACCTCTCATCATCGGTCTGCCAGTCGCTGGTGACAGCTAGTGTCAACATCTCAGGAGGTGGTGATGTCGCCGCGCTGCTGCGCTGGATGCCGCTCGGGCCACTCGCCACTGACCACTGACCACTGTTCTCTGTAATTTCTTCCAATCTTCATCCCCGCACGTGCCGTTTTAATCAACAATTCGTGCTTGACAGTGCACGCGGCTGCACTATGATGTTTGAAACATTTCCTGCCGGATATGTTTTGGACCGGTGACCCAATGCAGCGAACGTTCACATCGAAAGAAGTCGTGGCGCTGACCAGAATCAGCCCGCGGCAGCTCCAGTGGTGGGACGAGCAGGGCATCGTGGTTCCGGCGCGAGACGGGCACAAGCGCAGTTATTCGCTCGATGATCTGGCCGAGGTCGCCATCCTTTGTGAGCTGCGTGAGCGCGGCTTCTCCCTGCAAAAGATACGCAGCGTCATCCGCTTCCTGCAGAAGGAACTGGGCAAGCGTCTGGTGGAGACGGTTTCGGCCGCTTCGGAGTACCACCTGCTGACCGATGGTCAGCACATTTACCTGGAAGATTCCGCCCGCGGGGTGGTCGATCTGCTGAAAAATGCGCGCCAGCCGATGTTAACCGTGTGCCTGAGCGACGCCATTCAGCGAGTGTTGGACCCGACCGCGCGTGCCAACGGCACGCGCTTCGAGCGCTGGGCGAACGGACGAATCGCTCGCAGCGGCGGCCTCCGGCTCGCGCCGAATTGCGTGCCGCCGGAAAGCAAAATGGTTCCGTTCGTCATCTGAGTAAGGCACGCGGCAAGGCTTCTTGAACGGTCCTGAAGGAGGGCACATGATCGGAGAACTGAGCATTCTGAGCGAATGGATCCCCGAACAAATGGAGCCTGGAACCATTTTTGTCCTGGAGAATGCAGGCGAAGTCGGGGAGAAAGAAGATCCTTACTGGGCCGTGCTTGTCCTGTCCCTCGTGCGGACAGCTTGGGCTGGTCACGCGCAAACAGGTTGGCGGATTGATCCCCGTCATCTGCGGATCGGAGCGCTGTTCCGCCCAGTTCTTCATTCGCGACGAACAGATCATGCCGCGAAAGCCGAACTAAAACAGCATCGGCTCTGGGCTCAGTCAAATTTTAAAAGAAGGCACGGCTTTGGCTGTGCCTTTTTCTCATGGACCATCCGCAACCATTCAAGCCTTTTCATTGTTGCACCACACTTCCGCCTCGGCCCCGTTCCACGTTATACTTTGCGACCACCTGCATTCCTGGTGAATCTCAGAACCATTCCTGTCACACCGCCTCGAGGTCAGGGGCAGAGGACGGTAAATCGAAATGCATCAAGTGTTTCTTTTAGCAATCGCTATCGGCTTCGTCGCCGGCCTGCGCGCGATGACGGCACCTGCGCTGGTCAGTTGGGCAGCGCATCTGGGATGGATCAACCTGCATAATAGCCCGCTGTCGTTCATGGGCTCGCCCATCGCGGTTGGCATCTTCACGCTCGCTGCCATCGGCGAGATTATCAATGACAAACTTCCGAAGACGCCGCCTCGCACAGCTGTTCCGTCGCTCATTATCCGTATGGTGATGGGAGGCTTTAGCGGCGCTTGCCTCTATGCTGCCGCTGCGGCGACTCCTCTCGTCGGAGCTGTCCTCGGCGTCATCGGTGCTCTTATTGGAACGTATGTCGGCTACTACGTACGCCGCGGACTGGTGAACAGCCTGAAGGTGAAAGACATCTTCATCGCGATTCCCGAGGACATTATCGCGATCGTGTTGGCCTATTGCGTCGTGCGCTCGGTCATCAGCTAGAGAGATCTGGACTTGGCCGAGCCTGGCCGTGATGAAGAAGCCGACGGCCAGCAAACCAAATGCCAGGCCGCAACCTGACGTAATCAGCGGCACAGCGAAGAAGCGCCGGTTCCAGCCGGCGCCGATGCGCGCCTGTTCAGGGTTGGCGGGATCGTAGCGAATCTCGCGCGAGACTTCCGACCGGGAACTCCGCCGCCCGCTCTTGTGTTTCCGCATAGTTGCTGCTCTGGAAGCTGGTCAGGTCAGCCGTGAGGGCCTTGCCGTTGACCGTGTAGGCGATCTTCAGATTCGCCGCATAGAGCTGATCGTGTTTGGAAGATGGTAGCGTAACGACGTCGCTCTTGACGACTTGGGCGGTGCGTCACAGGCCACGAGCGCAGCACGCGGATCTGCCCCAGGAAAAATGGCAGGCTCATGATGAGGAAGAGCCCACAGACGATCAGGTAGGCTACGCCGATGAATTGTAGAGTGCCGCGTCGTTCAGCGCTCACGCTCGTTGTCTCTGCACTCCCGGCTGTGACGCTGGTCGCGGTGGAAGAGGAGCCGCCCGCTTTCCACTTCCTTCAGCTCTTCTTCCACGCGCCGCATGCGCAGTAGGATCTTGACGAGATAGCCGACATAAACGATCCAGGCGATTGCGTAGGCTGCTTTCAGAAAGACGATTGCGTTCATTGCGCGACTCCTCTCAGCGCTGCCTGGGCATGCGCCGATTCCAGCGCCTGCTCCTGCATCTGCAGCTTGTATCGCAACCAGAGGTAGATGATACCGAGCACCGTAAACAGCGCCAGGTTGGTTAGGAACACATGCAGGATGGGAGGAGCCAGACCTGAATCCGGGCCGCCACCGATCACTGGCGCGGGATGCTGGGTGCGGAACCAGCGAATCGAGAAGTAGACGATCGGCACATCGGCGAAGCCGAAGATGGCGAACGCCGCGGCCAGCACCTGCGTCTGTCCTCCGGAGGCGAAGCGCCGCAGCACCAGATAGCTCACATAGATCAGCCACAGGATGAGCGTCGTCGTCAGGCGAGCGTCCCACGTCCACCAGATGCCCCAGACAGGCCGCGCCCACAGCGGTCCGGTGATGAGCAGTACTGCGCCGAAGACGACACCGACTTCTGCCGACGCAGCCGCAAGCGCGTCGCTGGCCAGCGCTTCGCTTCCACAGATAGTAAATGGACGCGAGAAAGTTGATGGTAAAGCACAGGCCGGCGACCCAGCCCGATGGAACGTGGTAGTAGAAGATTCGTTGCACATCGCCCATGGTCGACTCGGTGGGAGCGACGACAAGTGCGAGATAACTCGACACCGCCAGCAGCAGCAGCGTAAGAGGAACCGAAATCAATGCCAGCTTTTTCATTCTGCGTTTCGCATTCTTTATTCAGCGTTCAAGACTGCTTCGAACAGCAGCAGGCAGATCGACGTGAACACGATATCGTAAACCGCCAGCAGCTTGATCCAGAAGACGGGCGACGCTTCGCCGGTGAGAATCGAAGTGGTCGCATCCACCATGCCCAGCAGCGCCGGAATCGATATAGGGAACAGAATCAGCGGCAGCATGATCTCGCGATTGCGCGTGCGGATGGAGAGCGCCGCGAAGAACGTTCCATTCACAACCAGCGCCCAGGTTCCCAGCAATGCGACGACCACCAGCTGCCAAACTGGACCGATCGATCGCAGCTCGTAGAAGACTACGAACAGCGGCGCCATCAGGCATTCCAGGATAACGACGAAGAGAAAATTGCCGATCGTCTTGGCCAGGAAAAGCGAGTTCGCGGGAGCAGGCGACACGCGATAAGCGTCCAGTACCTGGTTGCGAAGCTCGCGCGCCCATGTCTGGTTGAGCGCGACCACTGCCGCAAACAGGAATGCAACCCACATCAGGCCGCCGGCGATGTGCCGCGACTCTTCCGCCGTGGGATTGAAGGCGAAGCTGAAGATCACCACGACCAGTAGCGAGAAGAACAGCATGGAGTTGATAGCGTCCTTCGAGCGCCATTCCATGCGCAGGTCTTTGGCCAGCGTTGCGCGTGTAACTTCGAAGGTGCTCATAAGCTCGCCCTCAGCGATGGGTCGACCGCCGCCGAGCGAGCCATGTCTTCGCGGGCGACGATTTTTCCCGCCGACATGTGTACGAATTCATCGGCAACATTTTCCATGAGCGATGCCTGATGCGTAACCACGAAGATCGTTTTGCCCTGATCGCGAACGCGCCCCAGTACCGCAGCCATATCGCGCGCCGAATGCACGTCAACGTTGGAGAAAGGTTCATCCAGCAGCATCAGCTCGGGATCGTGCAGTACAGCGCGAGCCAGCGAAAGCCGCTGTCGCATGCCTTGCGAGTATTGACCGACCCGGCGCGAGAGATCGGGATCGAGTCCAACGCGGCGCATCGCATTACGGCAGACCTCGTCGTCGTGAATGCCGTAGAGTCCGGCGAAGTAGCGCAGGTTCTCCATGCCTTCAAGTTCGTCGTAGAGCAGCGGCGCATGTCCCATGTAGCCGACGCGATGCGCAACCTCGCGAACCTTTTTCGAACCGAGAATGGTGAAGCTGCCCTGACTCGGTTCCATCAGGCCGGCAATGACGCGCAGCAGGGTGCTCTTGCCGGCGCCGTTGTCGCCAACGACGACATAAAGACGTCCGGCTGCAAAACTGGCCGAGATGTCGCGCAAGGCGGCAAAACGGCCAAAGAATTTCACCAGGTTTTCCAGGAGGATGACAGGCGAGGAGTTTGATTCGCTGGTCCCTGTCATGGATCGCGTTTCCGTGAGGCTTGTGCGCAAGCGGCTACTGGCCCATGCCCGAGCCCGCTCCGTTCTGTGCTGTACTCTGCGGGCCCTGCGCTGCCGCGGGCTGACCGTTCTTGGGAGCGTACTTGGACGCGCATTTGGCCTGAATGTTGGTGGCGTGGAAAACGCCATCGCGCTCAAAGCGGCCTTCCGCCAGCGCCTGCGCGTTGTCCTTGAAAGTGTCGGGAGGAGCTTCCGTCCCGTTGTAGACGACAGGCAACGTCCGGTCCTGCTCGATCAGTTGGAACTGCATGTGCGTTCCCTGACGCTTGATGGATCCGGGCGCAACATTGCCGGCAACGCGCAACCGTTTGGTGTAAGCGCTGTTGCCCATGCCGTTCAATTCCTTGATGGTGACGTAATAACTCTTGCTGTCTTGCACGCCGGTGTAAGCGAGATAGCCCAAGGCGATTAAGATCACCGCCATGACTGCGCCAAAGCGCAAATACCTGCGTCCCTGCTCAGACATCGTTGTGTTCCCTCATCTACTCCCGGCAAGCGGGTGCAATGAGGTAAGAATACCCCTAACGAGCGCACAATGCCATGTGACTTTAGTCACACAATGTTAGGTTAGCTGTTTAAGCTAAGCAGCGCCTTCGCCGCGGCCGGCGTGCTCCAGGCTGGAGCGCACCAGCTCGATCAGTTCCGCGGGAGGAAATGGCTTGCAGCGGAAGACCACGTTCAAGGCCTCATACTCGATTTCGGCCTCGGGCAATCCGCTGAGGACGACGATCGGCAGCCAGGTATTGACGCTGCGGATTTCGCGGACCAGTTCCGAGCCGCTACAACCCGGCATGATGTGGTCGGTGACGACAACGCCAATTCGATCGGGCAGGACTCGCAAGGTTGCCAAGGCGCTTTCTGCGGTGGTCGCTACAGACACCTGGAACCCTGCGTCCCGCAAGATAGCCTCGCGAACCGTCAGTTGCAGCGGATTATCGTCGATGAGAAGAACCTGCCTCAATCCGTGTTCTGCCTTGTAAGTTTCTGGTATGGCAAACCGTCACCGCAGCTCATACTTCTTACCGGCAGATCAAAGCCCGTGGGGAGCAACGGCTTAGGCTTTAGACACCTGCGGACAGCTTGCTGTTGCATGCCGCAGATTCACGGCGCTAACTATCCTGCAATCCGATCAAGGTTCTCTGCTGCGTGTTTCCGATGACGCCGACACAACTGAATTCGGACAAAGCTTCCTGAACCGAGCTTACCGGCCGCAGATTTCTTCTACGGCGCGCAGCCAATCCTGTTCCGGAGAGCCTCCATTATCGCCGCGTTTCAGGTAGAGCTCATAAGCGCGGGCGCGGATCTTCTCTTCTACAGTCGGTGTCAATTTCGTTTCGCTGAGAATTTCGGTCGAGACGGCTACTGGAATCGCCACTGCGCCGTTTCCGTTCTCCGCATGCACGCCGTTTCCATTGGTGGGCGTCGTTTTGCGGCTCTTCGTCGTCTTCTTGGGCGCTGCGCTTTCCTTGTCTCGTGGTGCTTTCGGCATCGTACTTAACTCCTGAACCCTGACAGATTTACACATCCGACCGACAGGAATTCCTATGTCGTCCGCGGCCATATGCGTTCTTTCTACTATAAACAATTCCTCCCACTTTGTGGGCAGGGAAGCTGTCGATCCTCACGAAATTCATCATCTCTACACACGCTCCGCGCGGCTGATCTCAACTGTGTATAACTCGCTATCGTTTCGGCACTTAGTAGTGTCCAATAGTATGTAGATAGAGGTTCGGTGGAACCAAGTTTGGCACAGATGCGTATATCCGATCAGGCGAGGCGGAAGCGCATAGTTCATCCGCGGTCATCACCAGCTTCTTCGCGCCACAACTAGCGGCAATCGTTCATGGTCTTTTCGAAATCCTTCGGCAGATGTTCCGCACCTTGTGGGCGCACAAGCTGCGCTCCTTCCTCACCATGTTCGGTATTGCGTGGGGAGTTGGCTCGCTGTTGCTGCTGGTCGGATTAGGCGAGGGTTTCCGTTCCGGCAATCGCCGCGAGATGAACTCGCTGGGCGAAGACATCATGTTCGTCTTTCCCGGACGAGCGCCTGCGGTCGCAGGCAACATGAGTTCCGGACGCACTTACAACCTGACGCTTGAGGACTATCGCGACATCGCGCAGGAAGCAGCGCATGTTCGCGCGGTTGCGCCGGTCGTCTCGCGCATGGACATTCGCGAAGTCAGCGACTTACGGCAACACCAATGGGGAAGTCAGCGGAGTTCTGCCCAAGTACAACGCGATCCGTTATCTCCCGCTTTCGGCCGGACGCTGGCTGAATGACGACGACGAGTCGCAGCGCCGGATGGTCGCGCTGCTCGGCGACGAGATGCTGAAGAACCTGTTTCCCGGACGACCAGCTCTCGGCAACACGATCCTGCTGAACGGCATTCGCTTCGAGGTCATTGGAGTTGTGCAGCGCGTCGGACACGGCGACAACAACTCCACCAACAATCGCGTCTTCCTGCCATTCAGCACCATGCGACAGTTCTTCCCGCTGACCAAGGAAGGCCAGGACAACGCGCTTTCGTTCATCAACTATCAGCCGCGCGAGCGCTCCGAGCACACGGTCGCGCGCGATGAAGTGCGCAGGATCATCGCCCGCAATCACGGCTTCGACTGGCATGTCGAAGACTCCTTCGAGGATTGGGACACCATCAAGAGCTCCGAAACCGTGGCCAAGATCTTCGACGCAATGGACGTCTTCCTCGGCGGAGTTGGACTGGTCACGTTGACGCTGGGCGCAATCGGCGTCATCAACATCATGCTGGTTGCGGTGAGCGAACGCACGCGCGAGATCGGCCTGCGCAAAGCGCTGGGCGCTACCAATCGCAGCATTCTGCTCCAGTTCTTCCTGGAGGGAGCGTTTCTGACCCTGATGAGCGGCGGAATTGGAATGGCTGGCGCCGCGCTTCTGATGCACATGATGAGCGGACTCGGCCAGGTTCCAGGCTTCGATCCGCCAACGATGTCGTTTATGTCGGCGATGCTGGCGATCGGGACGCTTGCGATTGCGGGAATCGTTGCCGGAATTTATCCCGCGCGTAAAGCAGCCATGTTGCAACCGGTCGATGCCTTGAGACAGGAGTGAGAAAGGCCGCTCTTCGCTTTTCGCTCTATGAGTCCCGTTAGCGAGTTCTGGCGAAGGGCGAATGGCGATCCGCGATACCCGAAAGGCGAACCACGAATGATCAGAGACCTGATGTCGCAAGCCTACAGCGCGATGCGCTACAATCGCCGCCGCACAGCGCTCACCATGCTCGGAATGGCTTGGGGCATCGCGACGGTCGTGCTGCTGCTGGCTTACGGCGCGGGATTCGGACGCGCGATCAACGTTATCTTCGAGAGCTGGGGAACGCGCATCATCGGCGTCTTTCCGGGACGCACTTCGCAGCAAGCGGGCGGACAGAAAGCCGGAACCAAGATCAAGTTCACGATCGACGATCTGGCTCGCATCACGGCTGCTGCGCCGCTGGTGAATCACATTACGCCGGAAGTGGATCACGATTCCAACGTGCAGCGCGATGTGCGCACTTACACGCTGCCGATTCAGGGCAATTATCCGAGCCTGTTCGAGATCCTGGCGCTCAAGCTGGAACGAAGGCCGACTGATCAACGGCGAAGACGAGGAGCAGCGCGCGCGGGTCGCGGTAATCAGCTCCGACACCAAGCTCAAGCTGTTCAGTGGCGAATACGCGATCGGGCAGAACATCCGCATCGACGGCATCAGCTACAAGGTGATCGGCGTGCTCGCGCCGCACATGCAGGAAGGCGACGACAGCGTCAACAAGACGATCTACATTCCGTTCAGCGCCATGAGCGACTTCAAGGACACGCATTATCTGGACGGAATATGGCTGTCGTACGAAGGCACCGACTTCGAGCTGGTCGAGCGGCAGGTGCGCGGCGCGCTGGCGCAGCAATACAACTTCAAGCCCGACGACAAGCGCGCGGTCCAGATCTACAACATGATGAAGCAGTTGAAGCAGTTCCAGATCATCACGATGGGACTGAAGATTCTGCTCGGCTTCATCGGCACGCTGACGCTGGGAATCGGCGGAGTTGGGCTGATGAATATCATGCTGGTCGCGGTGACGCAGCGCACGCGCGAAATCGGGGTGGAGAAAGCGCTGGGCGGAAGACGTCGCGACATTCTGTTCCAGTTCCTGGCGGAAGCTTTGGCGATTACCTTCGTCGGAGGCATTGCGGGAATCGTTCTGGCTTACGCAGTGTCGTTCGGCGTGGGACGAATCACCTTCTACAGCGCGATCGCCAAGAATGCCGAAGCGGCCGACATTCGCCTGATCATCGATCCATCGACAGTGGTTGCGGCAACGATCATTCTGACGCTCGTGGGATTAGTGAGCGGAATGTTGCCGGCAATCAAGGCGTCGCGTCTCGATCCCATCGAAGCGCTGCGCTACGAATAAGCGCGCTCGCTGAATCTTTCCTCATAACATTTGCAAGGGAGAGTTCTGCCTTTGCGGGCAGTTGTTCGTCTGCCTTGGCGAAGCGCGAAGAGCGCAAAGGTAAGAGCAGCTTGTAGTTACCTTCGTTACTCCCCCTCTATGGTCGCCCGTAAGCTGATGAAAACAAGACGCCCAAAATGGGAAAGCTTCAAAGTCTTCTCAGGAAAGGAGTTGGGGGTAAAGTCGTGCCAGCAAAGGGTTTATGCCTGCAACAAAACGAGTTGACGTGACCTGGGGTGCCCCAGGCATTACGCGCTGCGGGTGATGAGTGTGGTGGAAATCGAGTCGGCGTGGAGGGAAGAGATCGGGAGTTACAGAAGACAGGTGGACCGCTGCGCTGTTTCTTGATCCCAGGTTAGCGTCCAAACAAGGGACGCGAACCTGGGGCACCAGGCTAGCTGTCAAGCGAAGTCAAAAACCCCACCCAACCAAAAGAAGGTTGGATGGGGCACCCGATGTTCATTCAGTCATCGAGGGACTTGCGCGGGTCATCCGCCAAGCTGCAGAAACAACTCAAAAGCGGACGGCTCGCCGGCCCGAAGGCCGTCTCGCCGAAACCCAAATAAGGCGCTTGCGACGGCACGCCTGAAGGCGTGCCCTTTCAAAAAATAAGGCAACTGGTGACGGCTCGGCGACCTGAAGGCCGTCTCGCCGAAACCTAAATAAGGCGCTTGTGGCGGCACGCCTGAAGGCGTGCCCTGTCAAAAAAATAAGGCAAGTGGTGACGGCACGTCTAAACAGGCTGCTGAAAAACTAACAGCAGATCCCTCGACGGGCTGAAGCCCTCCTCGTGATGACAAGAGTAAGAGACTTATAAAGACCTGCAACGGCACGCCTGAAGGCGTGCCCTTTCAAAACGCTTCGACGCCGAGTTTTTCAGCAGCCTGTGAAGGCGTGCCCTTTCAAAAAATAAGGCAGCTTGTGGTGCACGCCTGAAGGCGTGCCCTTTCAAGAAATAAGGCCACTGGTGGCGGCACGCCTGAAGGCGTGAGCTTTCAAAAAAAATATCACCTCAGCCTTAGGACAGGGTGTGGAGGCGTCCGGTTGCGGCAGGGTGAAGAAATCTTACGCCGGCGGCATGGGAAGGGCTGGGAAACAAAAATGCCGGAGCGGTGTCGCTCCGGCTGTGTCCGCGCGGCGAGAAACTTGTTACCGCAGCTTTCTCCGCATAAATCCGATGGCCGCTACGGCGCCGCTGCCCAGCAGCAGGAGGCTGGCGGGTTCCGGCGTAGTGCCAGTAGTGCTGGTGGTCGAGGTCTGGGTTCCCAGGATGGAGAACGACTCGGGCGGAATGGTGCCGAGAGAGTTCTCGGAGGGCTCCGAAGGGCAGCCTTGCGAATGGCAGCCTGCACCATCGTTCTCGTCCCAGTAGACTGGATCTCCATTGTTGACCACGGCGTTCCCCAGGTTCATCCAATAGGTTCCAGTGTTCAGCGTCGGACCATTGAAGCTGGCATTTTCCTGGCAGACGTTAAAGCCGAAGCCGTTCTGGGCGCAGTTGCTGGCAGATAGGCTGACGGTTTGACTGAAGTAGGTGGTGCCGCCGAACTCGTCCGAGGTTATGCTCATGTCGACTGTCTGGAGGGTGTCGCCGGGGAACAGCCATGCTCCAAACGCCATGCCGTTGATGGTGCTGGGAGCGCCGGAGATGGTGAGGGTGTTGCTGACGATGAATCCGAAGTTGATGGTCCAGGCGTCAATGTTGCCATTGATCGGCCCATCCTCGTAGAGAACGTTCTGAGCTGCGGCGGGAAGGCTGACGATCAACGACAGACTGAGCAGGACAAACAACGGAATGCGTGTGCGCATAGCAGCAAGTCTCCTTCAGGCAGAATTAGAAAAGACCTACCAGCAAAAGTTAGAAAAGCTTCCGCTGGAGTGCTCCAATCGCGGCCAGCATGCCGCTACCCAGCAAGATGAAGCTTGAGGGCTCAGGCGTTGAGTCGCTGGTGGTGCTGGTGGTACTGGTGATGCCGGTTTCTCCACCCAGGATGGTGAATGCTTCGGAGGGAATCGATCCCACGGAACTTTGCTGGGCCTGTGATGGGCATCCGGGAGAAGTACAGCCGACGCCGTCATTCTGGTCCCAATAAACCGGATCGTTGTCGCTGACGACCGCGTTCTGCAGGTTCAACCAATAGGTGCCGGCATTAAGAGTTAGACCGTCGAACATGCCGGTTTCTGTACAGACGTTGAATCCGAAACCATTAACCTGGCAATTGGACTGCGTGAAGTTAACCGTGCCATCGAAATAGAAGGTTCCGCCAAACGGCTGGGAGGACAACGAGACGTCCGCCGTTTGGAGCACGTCGCCGGGGAGCATCCAGGCTCCGAATGACAGGCCATCGACCCTCTGGGCGACGCCGGAGATGGTGAACGAGTTGCTGACAATGAAGCCGAAATTGATGGTGAAGGCGTCAACCTGGCCGTTGATGGGGCCATTGTCATAGAGATCCTGTTGGGAGGCGGCGGAAACTGTGGCGGCAACGAAGCAAAACAACGCAAGTACACAGAGAAGTCCAGGGCGCAGCTTCATCCAACGTTCTCCTTATCACATACTCCGGTTATCACAGCTTTTTTCGCAATGCTCCGACAGCGGCTAGTACGCCGCTGCCTAGCAACATCAAGGTCGACGGCTCCGGCGTCGTGCTTGTGGTGCTCGTAGTGCTGGTGGTACTCGTCGAACCCGCTCCGAGCACAGTGAATGCCTCGGAAGGTATCGATCCCAGGGAGGTATCGGTGGCTTGCGAGGGACAACCTAGCGAGTGGCAGTTCCTGCCGTCGTTTTGGTCCCAATAAATCGGATCACCAGATGTGTCGGTCGCGTTCTGCAGGGTCAGCCAGTAGGTTCCAGTGTTGAGCAGAGGCCCGCTGAAGCTGCCGGTTTCCGTACAGATATCGAACCCATAGCTGTTCACCGAACAGTTGGACTGCGTGAAAGCGACGCTCTGATTGAAGAAGACTGTGCCTGTGCCGCCTGAGTCGGACGATACCGTGACCTGTGCGGTCTCCAGCACGTCTCCCGGAGACAGCCACGCCCCAAACACAAGGCCACCCACCGTGCTGGCGCCTCCAGAAATCGTGAAGGTGTCGCTCACAAAGAAGTTTTCGTTAATGGTCCAGGCGTCAACGTCTCCGTTGATGGGACCGTTCTCATATAAAGTCTGGGCGATAGCAGGCGAAGCGGCGAGGAATGCTATACAGAGCAGGGCAGACCTCGTGCCGTACAGCTTCATAGTTTGACGCTCCACATAACACGAATTGAACAGAGTTGTAAGGCGGGGCCTACGAGCGGGAACTACTCTACACCTGTTTCGAAGCAGGTCATCAAGAATATTTGCTGCGCGGGAAGGGTGATTACGTTCCAGATTCCGTGGTCAGACTACCGAAATCGGCAAGAAAGACAGGCAAGGGAATACAGCTTTATTCGGCGTGGGATCAGCGCTTGATAATCGGATTGTAACCTTCGGCCACCAGCTTGGCCTTCATGGCTTCGGCGTCGGCCAGGCTGGAAAAAGGTCCTACCTGGACGTGGTAGAACTTGTCGTTGGTTACAGGATTATTTACCACGAACACGTTGTAGTTTTTCTTGCGTAATGCTCCCGCCAGCGCCACCGCATCATCTTCACGCGATACCGCTGCAATCTGAACTACGATGGTTCCCGGTCCGGTGACAGGCGAAGTGTGCGAGATGACCGCCGGCAGTGGCAGGCGCAGCTTCAGCCTTGGTCGGAGCAGGCGTTGCGGCCTCCACTACCTTTGGAGCAGGCGTGGCCGCGCTCTGCGCCGGAGCGGCTCGCGGCGTTGTTGTCCTGCTTGACTGCGTTGTAGAACGTCAGGCTGCCTTGCTGGCCGGAGGAGTTGGCATCCTCGGTCGTTGGAGCATGGTTATCCTGCTTCAGATTGATGGCGGCGGTTGGCTTGGGACTGCTCGAGGTGCTGGATGGCGTGTCAGATGAAACCGCGGCGGAGGCAGGCTGATCGTTCAACGCCTGCTCGCGCCCGGAGCTCTTGCCCAGCGAGTAGCCGATGGAAAAGAAAATGCCGCAGATCGCTGCCAGCAGAAAAAATAAGCCCAGCAACTTGCCCACGCCGAGGGTTATTTCCGTATCGTCCGATGCTATTGAGTGCACAGCTAATCCTCGCTCACTTGGAGGCTTGCAAATTCTTGTCCACAGGCGGTTGCAGGCTGGCAAGCTTAGCCGCATCTGCCTTTACCAGGTTCTGCAGTCCGGCCAGCAAATCCACCGGCACGGGGAAGATGATGGTGGTGTTCTTCTCCACGCCGATCTCGGTCAGCGTCTGCAAATAGCGCAGCTGAATGCTGGTGGGTTCGCATCGCCAGCAGGTGCGCAGCGTCGATCAAACGTTGCGCCGCGGCGAACTCACCTTCGGCGTGAATGATCTTCGACCGCTTCTCGCGCTCGGCCTCGGCCTGCTTGGCCATGGCGCGCGTCATGGTCTCCGGCAGATCGACCTGCTTGACCTCGACGTTGGTCACCTTCACGCCCCAGGGATCGGTGTGCTGATCGAGGATCGATTGCAGCCGCAGGTTGATCTTCTCGCGATGCGCCAGCAATTCGTCGAGATCGACTTCGCCCAGCACGGAGCGGAGCGTGGTCTGCGCGAACTGTGAGGTCTGGTACATGTAATTCGAAACCGCGACGACAGCTTTGTTCGGATCGATCACCCGCAGGAAGATGACCGCGTTCACCTTCAGCGTGACGTTGTCGCGCGTGATGATGTCCTGCGGCGGAACCTCCAGCGCCTCCTGCCGCAAGGAGACGCGGACGATCCGGTCGATCGGAGTGAATACCAGAATTACGCCGGGCCCCTTCGGCGCACCGAGCAGGCGTCCAAGTCGAAAAATGACGCCGCGCTCATACTCGGCCAGAATCTTGATCGAGTTGATGATGTAAAGAACAAAGATGACGATGACGACAAGCACAGCAATGGGCACGTGGTGCCTCCAGCCATTCAGAAGTTTAGACCGGGTACTACTGCGGATTGTAGGCCCAAGTAGACAGGAACCCAAGTGGGCAACAGAAGACAGTGGCCGGTGGTTCGTGGCTAGTGGCTAGTATGGGATGAGCGTCGAGGGCGTCCGCTGGTTTGCGGACCGAACATCCCGACGCTTCGAGAAAGGGCGAGCGCTCGCAAGCCTGAGAAGAACAGCTACTAGTTCGTACTGGCCGCTGACCTACTCCTTTTCCACTTCCAACTCCAGTCCTTCCACCTTGCGCACGACTACATGGTCGCCCATTCCTACCTGGCGGGCGCGTGGGCGTTCCACAATTCGCCGAGCACAAACACCTTGCCTTCGGGATCGATGTCGGTGCGCGCCTCGCCGATGGCGCCGATGAGCCCGGCCACGCCGGTTACAACCTTATTGCGTCGCGCCTTCAGCGCGATCGTCATCAGGAAGACGGTGATTACTCCGAGTGGAATGCTGACGCCGAGAGCGGTCCAGAGTTTCACACGCATCTCCGGAATAGGACCATCGACCAGCAACAGTCCACCCAAGGTCAGGCAGGCGATGCCGGCAATGCCGAGTATCCCGTGAGTGGCGAACTTTGCTTCCAGAACAAAGAGCACGAAGGCGGCGAGGATCAGAGTAAACGCAGCGTAGCGTGTCGGCAGCAGGTTCAGGGCAAACAGCGCCAGCAGAATGAAGACCACGCCGACGACCCCGGGCACGACCGCGCCGGGATGATTGAACTCGGCGTAGAGGGCCAGGGCGCCGACGGCCAGCACGAGGAAGGCGATGTTGGGATCGAGCAGGAAGTCGAGAATGCGTTGCCGCAGCGTCATCGGCATGTCGTCAACTTTGGCGCCGACCAGGTCGAGCTTCACCTGCTTGCCGTCGAAGCGTTTGATGGTGCGGCCACTGATCTGGCGGAAGAGGTCGTCCTGATCTTTGGCGACGATGTCGATCAGGTGCTGCTGCAGCGCCTCCTGATCGGTCCATGACTTCGATTCGCGCACGGCGCTTTCGGCCAGCGGCACGTTGCGGCCGCGCGGTCCGACGAAGGAGCGCATGAAGGCGGCCGAGTCGTTCTCCATCTTCATCTTCATCACGTCGTCCAGCTTTTCGCCGCCGAGCGTGACCGGATGCGCCGCGCCGGTATTGGTTCCGGGCGCCATGGCGGCGATGTCGGCCGATTCCAGAATGAAGAATCCTGCCGACGCAGCATTCGCGCCGCTGGGCGCGACATAGACGATGACCGGCACGGGCGAGTCGAGAATCTTGGCGATGATTTCGCGCGTGGAGTCGACCAGCCCGCCGGGGGTGTGCAGCTCGATCAGCACGGCGTCGGCGTTGGTCTGACGCGCATGTTCGATGGCGCGCGCAATGTACTCGGAGCTGATCGGCTGAATGGTGTCGTCGACGCGGATCTTGACGACGGTGCCGGCTGAGGCTGCGGTGAATGCCAGAACGGCGAATGCGACACAGCAAAGAAGGAAGCGAGTTCGCGACATAAAGCCTCCTTGCGGAGGACGGCTCGTCGGACTGAAGGCCGCCTCGCCGGTACCGAAACCAGCAGCTTGTTGAATGTACGCCTGAAGGCGCACTCCACCCGGGCTAGTTTTGCCGAGCAGCCAGTCTACTTCTATTGTGAACCTGTTTGCCTGCCGGCGATATCTTCTTTTAGCCGCAGCGCCGTGGCGTTTCCCGGTTCAATCGCCAGCGCCTTCTGTACTTCGTTCTGGGCCGACGATATCTGGTTCTGCTTCCAGTCCAGACGGGCCAGCACCAGCAGTCCATCGACATTGGGCTTCAGACGCACCGAGGTCTGCGCCTCGGCGCGGGCGGCGCTGACGTCGCCTTTCTTCTCCAGCAGCATGGCCAGCTGCGCGTGCGCCGCATCGTTGTTGTAGTCGGCGCTGATGGCGTCGCGGAACTCGATCTCCGCGTCGTCAGGCATGTTCTGCGCCAGCAGTTCCTTGCCGCGTTGCACGTGATAGTCAGCGTGGGTGTGCGGGTCGGCCTTCGCCAGCCGGGCTTCGGCCAGGTTGTGGATCTCCAGTCTCGAGCTGGCGATAGGACGCCTCGTCATAATTGCGCTTGATGCGCTCCAGCGGAACGTGCGCCTGACTGGAGGTGAGCAGCGTATACGCCGCGGCAACGTTGTTGGTCGTGGCCGCGTTAGCGGGCTGCCGGCGGAGGTGGCACACCGCGGTTGATCATGTCCAGCAGAGATTTGGCCTCCGTGTCGTTCGGCCGCTGCTGCAATTCGTCCTTCAGTTGTCGCAGTGCCCCGGTGTTGTCGCCATTGTTGTAGAGCGCGACGGCCAGGTTGAAGCGGTAGTCGGCGTCATTGGGATCGGCAGTGACGGCCTTGGTGAAGTACTCCACCGCACTGGCACGATGGCCGCGGCGAGCTTCGACCACGCCCAGGTTGTTGTACACCTCGGTCAGCGGGACGCGCGTCGACAGATAGTTGAACGCGGCATAGGATTTGTCGAAGTTGCCGCGATAGAACTCCGACATGCCCAGCAGGAAGTAGGCCTCGCCCGCGACGTCGCTGGTTTTCGGGATGCGCGTGAACCAGGCCGACGCCGATTCGTACTCGTGCGCGTCGTAATAGGTCTTGCCCAGTTGCAGCATGGCGATGGTGTAGTTGGGGTTCAGCTTTATGGCGTCGTGGAAATAGTGAATACGCTGCTGGTATGCGGTGGCGAGAATGCCGCGTATGTAGTTCTCGAAGGCATCGAGCCGGATGGGCGGAAAGGCCTTCATGAACTGCTCGCGCGTCATCGCAGGATGCGACGGCATCTGCTGCAGAAGCTGCCATGCCAAGGCGGTCTGCAGATCGATGAGGCTGGGCAACGGTCCGCTGCTGTCGACCGGCGGATACAGGTGCAGCTTCTTCATGTCCAGCAGCTGCGCCTTGGCACTGAAGGTCTTTCCATCGTAGTTGTAGCTGCCCATGACGACGTAGTCGGCATCCATCTGCTCGGCGACGCGATAGATGGTCGCGCGCGAAGGCAGAACCGTCGAAGGGACTCCCGAGTGGTCGAAGGCGTAATCGCGATCGTCGCGGCTGGTGACATAGAGGTGCGGCGTGCCCATCCGTTGCGACAGCACTTCGGAGAACGATTCGCCGATCCACTCCAGCCCCGGCGCGCTGGACTGGTTCTCGAAGGGCATGACCATCAGGGTTTGGGTGCCGGGAAGCGCCTGAGCGCAAGCGGGAACGCCGGCCAGGCACACAAGCGCCAGAACCAGTGCGAAGGGGTGAACGATGCGCAGATAAAAATATTGCAAAGTAGTCTGATTATAGACGTTACAGCCCGATGAACCGCCACAAGCGGTGCGTTGCTGCGCTGCATCACATGCGTCCTCAAGCAGTTGCAGCTTTGGGACGGTCCGCGAAGATCTCACCTTAGTTGCGAAACCATTTTCCAAACTCTGGAATCTAATCGTAAGTAGTCGGTTTCGCGGCTGCGCGAAGCTCGAACGCAGAGCGGGCCTGAGGCCAGCGTCTAAGCCATTTACTTCTTGCAGTGGAGTCGGCTTCCGCCGACGGTATTTTTCAGCAGCCTGTTTGGCCGCTTCCGGGGCAAGCTGCGGGGTTCAGCAACGCCGTGGCGAGGAGAGGGCTTATGAGTCTGTTTGATGTCGTGTTCGGTTGTTCGCACAAACGTTGTAGCTTCCCGATCACGGTTCGCGGGAAGCAGCGCCGCAGCGCAGCGGCATCGGTGACAGGTACGTACGTGGTTTGCCTGGATTGCGGACATGAGTTCGCTTACGACTGGAACCAGATGAAGCTGGTGGATGGCAAGCCCGCGGTAAAAACTGCGCCGGTATACACGGGTCCGAAAGCGGCCTGATCGGAATTCTCGCGAAGGCGAGGCAGAACAAACAAACGCAGACCCAGGCGCTGGTGGAGCGCCTTGTTTTTTTGCCTTGACGCGGGTTTGTCAGCTCCCAGTTGCCGACTCCCAGGTCTCGAGGACGACACTTCCACCGGCGACTGGGAAAGCAGCTCTTCATACACAGCGAGAATTGCATCAGCGGTAACGCGTCCCACATTGGCAGAGTTCCAATCCGACATCCGTGATCACCCCGCGACGTGATGCACGGCACTGAGCTTTCCGCCTTTTCCATGAAATCTTGGGCTTGACGGAGGCCGCCGCGCACGCAGGGAATTCCCCAAGCGATTGCGCCGGCTCCCGAACCGTGCTGGTTTCCTACCCAGAAAGGAGCGCCAGGCACATGGCTACTGCCCAGATCTCTCTCGACAGCGCCGAGCAGGCGTTCATCGACCAAGTCATCTCTAAACAAGCCGGCCGTCCCGGGCGAGCTGCTGGGCATTCTGGAAGCGGTGCAGGAACGCAGCCCGCACAAGTATCTGTCGGCGGAGACGCTGCAATACGTTGCGGGCAGGCTCGACATTCCGCTGTCGCGGGTGTACAGCGTCGCCACCTTCTATGCGCTCTTCAACCTGGAGCCGCAAGGCGACAACACCATCTGCATCTGCCGGGGCACAGCGTGTCACACGCGCAACTCGCGTGCGTTGCTGGAGAGCCTGCGATTGGAGCTCGGGCTTAAGCGCCGACGGCGAAGAATCCAACGACGCCGACAAACTGGCGCTGACCACAGCCGACAGGAAGTTCACCGTGCGCACCGTTGCCTGCTTCGGCCAGTGCGCGCTGGCGCCGGTAGTCGAGGTCAACCATCGCATCTGCGGGCACGTAAATGAACGGACACTGCAGCGCGAGGTCCGCTCGCTGGAACTGGAGAATGAGTGATGCCGCGCATTGAAGACATCGGCGTATTCAACTCGGTGCGCGAAAGCGGACTGGCGAAGCTGCTGCCGCCGGTTCCGCGCATCGCCGTGGGCATGGGCACGTGCGGGCGCGGCAATGGCGCGGAAGGCCTGTACCATGCTTTCGCGGAACAGATCGACCGCAGCGGCACCGACCTTTTATCTGACCAGCGTGGGCTGCTTCGGCGCCTGCTGCCACGAGCCGCTGGTCAACGTGCGCGTTCCCGGCGGGCCGCTGCTGATCCTGCATCGCGTTCAGGCCAACGATGCCGGGCGCATCCTGCACGATTTCACCGTCGGGCAATTTCGACCCCGCACTGGTGTACTGCAAGATCGAGGAGTGGGACCACATCACCGGCTCCATCCGCTACGGCCATGGCTTTCCCGAGCTGCCTTCGTGGAGCGACGTTCCGTTCTTCAAGGGACAGAAGAAGATCGTGCTGCGCAATTGCGGCCTGATCAATCCGGACGACATCGAGGAATACATCGCGGTCGGCGGATATCAGGCGCTTTACAAGACGCTGATCGACGACAAGCCCGAGATGGTCATCGAGCAGATCAAGGCGGCCAAGCTGCGCGGCCGCGGCGGCGCCGGATTCCTGACCGGCAACAAATGGGAGTTTCTGCGCAAGGCCGTCGCCGACGAGAAGTTCATCATCTGCAATGCCGACGAGGGCGATCCCGGCGCCTACATGAACCGCAACGAGATCGAGAGCGATCCGCATGCCTTGCTGGAAGGCATGATCATCGGCGGTTACGTGATGGGCGCAACTCAGGGCATCATCTACGTTCGCGCCGAGTATCCGCTGGCGGTACATCGCCTGAACCGCGCGCTCGAACAGGCGCGCGAATACGGTCTGCTGGGCAAGAACATTCTGGGCCGCGGATTCAACTTCGACATTGACCTTGTAGAGGGCGCGGGAGCGTTTGTCTGTGGTGAAGAGACGGCGCTCATCGCATCGCTCGAAGGAGAAGCGGGCCGTCCCCGCCCGCGGCCGCCATTTCCGGCGCAGAAGGGCCTGTGGGGCAAGCCCAGCAACATCAATAACGTCGAGACCTGGTACAACATCGCGCCCATCATTACCAAGGGCCCGGCGTGGTTTACCGAAACCGGCAGCGCCAAGAGCTCCGGCACCAAGGTCTTCTCGCTGGTCGGCAAGGTGCACAACAGCGGACTGGTCGAGATGCCGATGGGCACGCCGATCAAGACCTTCATCTACGACATCGGCGGAGGCGGCGTAGACGGACGGGCGATCAAGTCCGTGCAGACCGGGGGCCCGTCCGGCGGCTGCATTCCCAGCGAGATGTTCGATACGCCGGTCGACTACGAGAGCCTGGCGCAGTTGGGCGCCATCATGGGCTCGGGCGGCATGGTGGTGATGGACGAAGACAACTGCATGGTCGATGTGGCGCGCTACTTCGTCGAGTTCACCAACTCGGAGTCGTGCGGCAAATGCATCCCGTGCCGCGTGGGATTGAACAAGTGTCTGCGCATTCTGAACCGCGTCACCGAAGGCGCCGGGCGCATGGACCACCTGGAGCGACTGGATGAGTTGAGCCGCTATATCCGCGACTGCTCGCTGTGCGGTCTGGGACAGACAGCGCCGAATCCGGTGCTGACCACGATGCGGCACTTCCGCCAGGAGTTCGAAGACCACATCGTCTCGCATCGCTGCGTTGCCGGAGTCTGCACCGAGCTGGCGCTGTCGCCCTGCGAGAACAGCTGTCCGCTGCACATGAACATCCCGCGCTTTCTCCAGCTCTATAAGGAAGGACAGCTGGAGGAGGCATTCGAGTCCATCATCATGGACAACCCGCTGCCCTGTTCGACGGGACGGGTCTGCCAGCATCCCTGCGATGAACGTTGCCGCCGCCAGGCAATGGACGATGCGGTCAACATGCGCGAGGTGCATCGCTTCATCGCCGACTACATTCTGCTGGGCGACAACTTCGATGAGGCGGTTCAGTCGCGTGCTGGCGCACAAGCTGGAGCCAACCGGCCGCAAGATCGCCGTGGCGGGTGCCGGGCCGGCGGGCTTGACGGCGGCGTTTTACCTGGCGCTGCTGGGGCACGATGTGACGGTTTACGACTCGCTAGCCGAGGCCGGCGGCATGCTGCGCTTCGCCTTGCCGGAGTATCGCCTGCCGAAGCCGGTGCTGCGCCGCGAGATCGAGCTGATCGAGCGCCTGGGGGTGAAGTTCATCTTCAACACCCGCGTTGGCTTCGATATCTCGCTGAACGAACTGGACGAGCAGTTCGACGCCGTGTGTCTGGCGATTGGCACCTGGAAGGAGTCGTGGGTGTATCTGCCGGGCACGGAGCTGAAGGGCGTGCTTCCCGGCGCTGCCGTTCCTGGAATCGGTGGCCAAGGGCGAACTGGTTCCGCTGGGACGCAAGGTGGTGGTGATCGGCGGCGGCAACGCAGCTATCGACTCGGCGCGCACCGCGCTGCGCATGGGGGCGAGCGTGACCGTGGTGTATCGCCGCGAGCGTAAGGACATGCCGGCGATCGAAGAAGAGACGGCGGCGTGCGAGGAAGAAGGAGCGAAGATCGTTTTCCTCTCGGCGCCGCACCGCATCATCGGCGACGCCAAGGGCAACGTGCGGGCGCTGGAAGTGGTGAAGACCCGGCTGGGCGAGTATGACCGCTCGGGCCGGCGCAAGCCGGTGCTGACCGACGAGGTGCAGCGCTTCGAGTGCGACTCGGTGATTCTCGCTGTCGGCGAGACGGTGGATCTCGACTTCGCCAAGGCGTCAGGCCTGGAGATCAAGGAGAGCGGGACGGTCGAGGTCAATCACTTCACGCTGGAGACCAGCCGGCCGCGCTTCTTTGCCGGCGGCGACCTGGTGACCGGCGCCTCGAATGTGTCGAATGCCATGGCGTACGGCAAGCAGGCGGCACAGTCGATCGACGAGCAGTTGATGGATCACGAAGCGCTGGGACGCAGTTGTTCCGTCCCATGCAGTACGACCAGATGCCGCCCAAGCAGCCGAGCGAGAGCCGTCGCCATCATTCGCGGGTGTTGCCGGCGCGCGAACGCGGCGCACTCTTTGACGAAAGGTTGTCGGGCTTGTCGGCGGAAGAGGCGCACGACGAATGTTGCCGCTGCCTGCGCTGCGACGCAGGCGTGACGGTCGCGCGCTGAGAGTGAAGGATCTGCGGTTCCGGATTTCAGAAGGATTAGTCAGGGAGTTGCATCTTGCCGCAAAAGAAAATTTCGCTGCGTATCGATGGTGAGCTGGTGAACGCCGCCGAGGGGCAAACCATCCTCGAGGCGGCGCGAGCCAGTAGTAAGTCGATTCCCACGCTGTGCTTCCTCGAGGGACTGACCCCGGTCGGCGCCTGCCGGCTGTGCATGGTCGAGGTGGCCGGCAGTCGATCGTCTGTTTCCCGCGTGTACCACGCCGGTGCAGGACGGCATGTCGGTCGTCACCACCTCGCCGCGGCTGTCGCGTTATCGCCGCATGACGGTCGAGCTGCTGCTGGTCGAGCGCAATCACGTCTGCGCTGTGTGCGTGGCCAACGGTCACTGCGAGTTGCAGGACATGGCGTACAACATGGGCATCACCAGCGTGCGCTTTGCCTACAACTTCCCACGGCTGGCGGTGGATGCCTCGCATCCGCGCTTCGTGCTTGACCACAACCGCTGCATTCTGTGTACCCGCTGCGTGCGCACCTGCGCCGAGGTGGAAGGCGCGCACGTCTGGGAGGTGGTGGCGCGCGGCATTCATGCTCGCATCGTGTCCGACCTGAATCAGAAGTGGGGCGACGCGCACACCTGCACCAACTGCGGCAAGTGCGTGCAGGCCTGTCCGACGGGGGCGCTGGCGGAGAAGGGAAAGGCCGTCGAGGAGATGACTCGCTCCACCGCTACCATCACGGCCCTGGCCCGGCATAGAGGAGCGCGCGCATGAAGAAACTGAAGCTGGCTACGATCTGGCTGGACGGCTGCTCCGGATGCCACATGTCGCTGCTCGACCTCGACGGTGCGCTGATCCCGATCGTGCGCAAGGTCGACATTGTGTATGGGCCGCTGGTGGACGCGCAGGAATTTCCCGGAAGACGTGGACGTGACCCTGGTCGAAGGCGCGATCAGCACCCAGGAAGATGTGGAGCGGCTGCACCAGATCAGAGCGCGCACCAAGATGCTGGTGTCGCTGGGAGACTGCGCGGTGACCGGCAACGTCGCTGCGATGCGCAACGTGATCCCGGTAAACAAGTTGCTGCAGACGGATCTATGTCGAAGGGCGCCGACGCCGATGCCGGCTATTCCGCGCGACGGATTGCCGCAACTGGCGAAGCAGGCGCGTCCGGCACAGGATTTCGTGAAAGTGGATGTTTGCCTTCCCGGCTGTCCGCCACAGAACAAGGTGATTGCCGGTTTCCTGACCAACCTGCTGGAGGGTCGCAAGCCGGAGGCGAATCAGAAGATCAAGTTCGGATAAAAACGAGAGTCAAGATGCTTCACCGCAGAGGCACGGGGACGTAGAGAACAATTGACCAGACAGTTGAGAGAACCAGTGACCTGCAAGAAAACAACAAGAATATCCGTATCGGAAGTTCTCTGTGCCTCCGTGCCTCTCTGGTGAACAAGGGAAGTTTCCTATGAAGCGCATTACGATTGAGCCGGTAAGCCGCATCGAAGGCCACGCGAAGATCACCATCCAGCTTGACGATGCCGGCAAGGTGGCCGACACCACATTCCAGGTGACGCAGGTGCGCGGCTTCGAGAAGTTCACCGAAGGCCGTCCGTTTTACGAGATGCCGGGCATCACCTCGCGCATCTGCGGGATCTGTCCTATCAGCCATCAGCTGGCATCGTCGAAGGCCTGCGACGCCATCATGGCCGTCCGCATCCCGCGCGCGGCGCAACTGCTGCGCGAGATCATTCACTGCGCGCAGGTGGTGCAGTCGCATGCGCTCAGCTTCTTTTATCTTTCCGCGCCCGACCTGCTTCTGGGCATGGATGCCGATCCGGCCATCCGCAACGTGGCCGGGCTGATCGAAGCCAACCCCGAGCTGGCGCGTGCGGGGATCGATTTGCGCAAGTTCGGGCTGCAGGTCATCGAAGGGCTAGCCGAGGAGCGGGTGCACGCTTCCTGGATCGTTCCTGGCGGGGTGAAGTCGCCCATGACGTCGCAGGCGCGCGATCGCTTCCTCGCGGCGATCCCCACGGCGATGTCGACCACCGAGAAGACACTGGGAATCTTCAAGGGAGTCCTCGATTCGTTCAGCGAGGAGATTGTCAACTTTGGTTCCACTCCCACAATGTATGCCGGGCTGGTCGATGGCGCGGGAAGGATTCAACTCTACGACGGACTGCTTCGCTTCCGCGCTGCCGACGGAACAATCGTTCACGAGGGCATGGCGCCGAACCAGTATCAGCAGTTCATCGGCGAGGCCACGTTGAGCAATTCGTACCTGAAAGCTCCTTTCTATAAGCCGCAGGGATGGCCTGAAGGCATCTATCGCGTGGGACCGCTGGGTCGCGTGAATGCTGCAGACGCGATGGGAACAGCGCGGGCGGACGTCGAATTAAGCGAATTCCGTCAGCGGTTTGGACGGGTCGCACACAGCTCCTTCCTCTATCATTACGCCCGTTTGATCGAGATTTTGTACGCCCTGGAATGCATGCAAGTCCTTCTAGCAAGAACCAGATGCGCTGGATACGCATGTGCGTGCCGAGGCAGGTGTGAACTCGCTGGAAGGCGTAGGCATGATCGAAGCGCCACGCGGCACTCTGATCCATCACTATAAGGTTGACGAAAACGGAGCCATTCGCTGGGCCAATCTGATTGTTGCCACCGGTCACAACAACCGGGCCATCAGCGATGGCGTTCGTCAAGTGAGTGAGCATTTCATCAAAGGAGATCGGCTGGAGGAGGGAATGTTAAATCGAGTTTCGGCGCTGGTGCGAGCCTATGATCCTTGCTTAAGCTGCTCGACTCATGCGATCGGCGTTCCCGACATCGTCATTTCCCTGCTTGACTCCAAAGGAACTTTGCTGGATAAACTATGCTAGAAGCAAGTCACGCGCTAGAATTGGTGACGGCCACCGCTCCCGACCATTGGTGGCTACCTCGGATCAGAAAAACTCAGAATTCTTTCAGCAATTGGTGCAGTTGCAGAACTACCCTGTTAAAGTTTCAAAGCGGGAGGGTCTCAAGGTAGATACCTCTCAGAGTAGATGCAACACAGCCCAGGAAACTCTAGAATAGTTTCCGGATTTCCACTTCGAAAAGGAATCAACGTGATGCCCTCATGCAGAAAGCTTGCGATAGCCTTGGTGGCGTGCCTGATGTTGTCGGTTTGTGGCACGTTTGCCGCAGCGCAGGTAACCATCCAGCCGAAAGATGAAATTTTTGGCGGTTACTCCTGGTTACACGTCGGCGGTTATGCTGACTTCGGCATCAAGATGCCAGACATCGTCAACGGATTTGACGCGTCCAACACGTGGTATTTCCCTCAGGCGCACAATCTGGGCATCATTTTCGACGGCAGCGGCCACTTCAGTACGGGCGCGCCGAACTACACCGGTATCGGCTTCGCCTTCGCCGGTTTGCAGTACAAGTACCACACCGACTCATTCTCGCCTTTCGTCCGCTTCATGGCGGGCGGGGCGAACTTGTCGCCGGCGTTTCCGCCGACGCCGCCCAACTTCGGTAACCAGTGGAATGCGGCTCTGGCCGTGGGCGGTGGTTTCGACTACGCCATCAACCGCCGGTTCTCCATTCGTGTAGCGCAGGCTGATTACATTTACACGAATTACACGCCCTACATTCGCGGCGGAAATCACGACACCCAGTGGAACAATGTGCGGCTGGCTGCGGGCGCCATCTTCAACCTGGGCAGCTACTACACGCCGCAGCCGACCGCGGCTTGCAGCGCGCAGCCCACAGAAGTTATCGAAGGCGAACCGGTTACCGTGACGGCGACGGGATCGGGCTTCAACCCCAAGCACACGGTCATGTATTCCTGGACGACGAACGGTGGCAAGCTGAACTCCAGCGACAAGGCATCGGCCCAGATCGATACCACCGGGGTAGCGGCGGGGAGCTACACTGCGACCGCTTCTCTGACCGATCCCAAAATCAACCGGAACCTTGATGCCGGCGGCCATTCCTTTATTGGCAGACCGGAGCCCATCAAGCCGGCGACGTGCACGGCGACTTACACGGTGAAGGCGAAGCCGATGAATCCGCCGCAGGTGAGCTGCTCGGTCAACCCGAGCACGGTACAGGGTGGAGGCGCAGTGGCAATTACCACGACTGCCAGCAGCCCCGACAACTCGCCGATCAACAACTACTCGTACACCGCCAGCGCCGGCAAGGTCAGCGGCAACGGCACCTCGGCAACCTTGGATACGGCCGGCCTGGCAGCTGGACCGGTTACGGTGACGGTCACCGCGACCGATGCTCGCAACCTGAGTGGTACCGGCACCTGCACGGTGGGCGTCGAAGTACCGCCGCCGCCGCCGACTTGCAGCAAGGCCAACTCCATCCAGTTCCCGGATCTGAAGAGACCGTGGCGCGTGGACAACACCGCCAAGGCCATCCTGGACGACGTAGCCAGCCGTCTGAAAGCTGATCCGAACGCCAAGATCGTCATCGTGGGTTACGCGGATGGCGAGAAGGCGCCGATGGAAGGCACGGGCAAGAAGCGTCATCCGATGAACCTGGCAGCGCAGCGCGCAGTGAACGCGAAGGCCTACCTGGTACAGCAGCAGGGTATCGACCCGAGCCGCGTCGAGGTCCGTCAGGGCACCGGCCAGCAGAAGGTAGCCGATATCATCTGGGTACCGCAGGGAGCCGACGAGAACGCGTGTGCTGATCTGCAGAACACGACGCCGGTTGATGAGAGCATGGTGAAGCCGAGCCAGAACGCGTATCCGAAACCGAAGCCGGCTGCGCCGATGAAGCACCACAAGAAGGGTGCAGCAGAACCTGCTGCTCCTCCTGCTCAGTAGCCGAGTCCGGTAACGACCTAACCCGCCGGTGGGAGCCAACTCCCACCGGCTTTTTCTTGCCTGGCATTCTCTGTATCGCGCTGCCGCCGCCTGCATCTATCTGTTGTGAAGGATCCCTCTTAACGGCTGCCTGGCAGTGCTGGTAACATAGAGGGCAAGTGCCTGCATCCGCGGTATGAGAGCGGGACACGGAGAGGAAAGTCGAGAACCATGCGTTGGATGTTACGTTCCAAGATTCACCAGGCCACAGTTACTGAAGCCGATCTGAAGTACGTTGGCAGCATTACGATCGACGAAGAATTGATGGACATGGTCGGCCTTATCCCAGGAGAGCGCGTCCTGGTGGTCAGCAATACCAGCGGCGCCCGCCTTGAAACCTACACAATCCCCGGCCCACGCGGCTGCGGCGATATCTGCATGAATGGCGCGGCGGCCCACCTCATCAAGCAGGGTGACGAGATCATCATCATGGGCTTCGAACTGGCGGAGCGGCCGGTGGAATCCAAGCAGATCGTTCTCGGCCCGAACAATGAATTCGTGAGCTGGCTCGCCCAGGAGACGCATCACACCTGCCTGGACGAAATGGTAGGAACGCTGTAGGAGTTACGAGGGACGCAGCGGCTGAGTGGTGTGAAAGTATTTCTTGTAGGCTGAGATCCAATCGGTCGCCAGATCCTGCTGGGCGGTCGTGAGGCTGATGTTGCCCCGGCACACCATCTGGCGCAGCCGGTTCTCCAACGCATCTTTCGCCTGCATATTCCACACAGTGGATGCAGCAGGCTCAGGCCACAAGTTGCTGATGTCGTCGGTCCCGCCCAGCTCCGGACTGATCAGGTAGTCCAGTTCGAAACTGTGTGACTTTCCGGGCATGCCGTATTCCTGAAACACTCGCTGACGAATCTCAGTCGGAACCGCTCGCGCGTCGTCGCTGTACTTGCTGGCGCACAGTTCATCGGTGCTGATGAAACGTGCCGCGCCCGGCGTCAAATGAGGGTTGGGAATGGCGGATGCCCCGAAGGACGAAGCGTGAAGCCGTTGTAACTTTGACGCCGCCGTGTAACGGGCGATCCATATTCCCGCCGTGAACATCATCAGGAACACCGCCGCAACGCCGACGGCCAGGGTGAAGCGGTCCCAGCGGTGTACTGCGGCAGAGAGGTCCATTTCCGCCAGCCGCGCCTTCAGTAAAGCGCGCGGGCCATCGTGGGGCGGCAACTGGGGATCGAAGACGCGGTGATGCAGGTCCATGATCTCGCTGATGGTGTTTTCGGACTGGCGAAGTTTTCCACGGCACTCCCAGCAGGCGGCCAGGTGCGATTTCGCGCGCTCTGCGTCGCGATCCGGGAGCTCGCCGTCGGCAAACTGCAGGAGTTCTTGCGTCGATAAGTGATGATCGGTGGTTTTCATATCACCTCTCGTAGACCCTTCCCAGGCGTTCCAGCGAGCGGGCCAGCGAGGCCGCCACGCTACCCAGAGACATGCCCAGGACATCGGAGATTTCGCGGTAGCGCAGTCCTTCGGCGCGCAAGCGCAGGCAAGATTGGTCCTGCGGTGGCAGCACTTGCAGTGTGGCCAGAAGACGGGTTTGCCGTTGATTGAACGTCGCCTGTTCTTCCGGATTCAGTGCAGGGTCGGGATGAACCTCAGCATCGCTCGCACTGCTGCCGGCGGCTTCGAAACGACGCCCATTACCCGCCAAACGTTTCAGCGACTGATTGTGTGCGACCCGGAATAACCAGCCTCGCAAGTTTCGGCGCGAGCGTCCCTGCTGGATGTGTTTTACCAGCGCGAGGAAGGCCTCCTGAATGATCTCTTCGCCGTCAGCGGCGGCAAGTCCGAAGGAGAGAACATAACGCAAAAGCCGATGATGCAATTCGTCGAATAAGGCGACGACCTCGCGCTCCAACTCGTGCGAGCCTCTGCGTTCGACGGCATCGGCCGGATCGAGGGGCAAACGGATCGCGATCTCGGGATTGCAGCCTTCGGACAATTTCGCGCCTCAACAATACATACCGTGGACAGGCGATCTGTTCAGGCTTTTTATCGAAGCCAGACAGCGAGCCAGATTATTTAGCCTGAACAAACCTCGATCTGGGAGACTATTCTAAGAGAGCAGCGTGGAAATGTTCAGACGGCTTTTCCCAGCGACGCTCCCAGGTTATAGGTGAATGCTCAAATCGTGCGGTGTTGCACTTCTTTTCCTGATCATCTCTTCCTGGTCGAGCGCTGCTTTTGGACAGACAAACATAGGCGAGTTGCACGTAAAGGTGGTTGATCCGTCTGGCGCCGGTGTGAAAACCGTGATCCAGATCACCAGCGACGCCAATCACTACAACAACTCGGTTACGACGGGAAACCAAGGCACGCTCGACGTGCAACGCCTGCCGTACGGGATGTATCAGCTGCAGGTCGAACAGCCCGGCTTTGCGCCTGCGACTGCCACCGTCGAAGTCCATTCCTCTATTCCCGTGCAATACACGCTGGAGCTGAAGCTGGCTTCGGTGAACGAGTCCGTCATGGTCAAGGGACAAAGCACGTTGATCGACCCGGAGCAGGCGGGTTCGGTCAATGAGATCAGCTCGGCCGAGATTCAGCGCAGGTTGACAGCGTTGCCGGGCCGCTCCATCCAGGACCTGGTGAACTCGCAGCCGGGCTGGCTTTACGAAGGCAATGCTGTGCTGCATCCGCGGGGCTCCGAGTATCAAACGCAGTTCGTGGTCGATGGCATTCCGCTAACCGACAGTCGTTCGCCCAGCTTTGGGCCGGAGATTGGAGCCAACGACGTGGACTCGATGACGATTTACACCGCAGGATTTCCCGCCGAGTATGGCCGCAAGATGGGGGGAGTGGTGGAACTGAACACCCTGCGCGATCCGCAGCCGGGATTTCATGGACAAGTGGTTCTCTCGGGCGGCAGCTACGATACGGCGGGAAGCTTTGCTCAAGGCCAGTACGCGTGGGGAAAGAACGTTCTTGGGGTGACGGCCTCGGGCGCTCAGACCGACCACTATCTGAATCCGGTAGTGCCGCAGAATTACACCAACAGCGGGACGACCGGCGACTTTTCCATCAACTACCAGCGCGATCTCACTCCGAACGATCGTCTCGACTTCATCGGGCGCTATGCGTTAGCGCGCTACCTTCTGCCGAATGAAATCGTGCAGCAAACCTGGTGTTATGCGCCGGGCCAGACCCAGGGGCCGCCTTGTCAGCAGCAGAACGCCAACAACTTCGAGCCCATGTTTATCGCTAGTTATCGCCACATTTTCTCGCCGGATGTCGTTGGCGATTTCCGTGGGATGGTGCGCAACAATTCCAACGATTTCTACTCCAACGCCCTCTCCACACCCATCATTCTCTTCCAGCACAACTGGTTCAACGAGGTCTACTTCAAGGGGATGATCACCGCGAACCACGGACGGAATGAGTGGAAGGTGGGGGTTGAATCCGATAACACATTTCTGCACGAGAATTTCAACTACATCATTACCGATCCGGACCAATTTGATGAAGGCACCGCGCTGACATTCAGCTTCCCCGGGGCTTATCCCAGTCAGGGACAGCGGCCGGACCTGGAGCAATCGGCGTTTATTCAGGATTTGATTCGTCTGGGGAACTGGACGATCAATGCCGGCTTGCGCTGGGATCACTATCAACTCATCGTTAACAAGCAGTCGGTGGATCCGCGCATTGCCATCTCGCGCTATTTCCCTTCTCTCGGGCTGCTGGCGCACTTCTCTTACGATCGCGTCTTCCAGACACCGTCGTTCGAAAACATATTGCTCTCGAATTCGTTTGAGGTTTCGTTCATCAACCCCGATTTTCTGCGCCTGCCGGTCGATCCTTCGCAAGGCAACTACTACGAGGCAGGAATCTCCAAGGCCTTCGGAAGTAATCTGCGCGCCGACGTTAACTACTACCTGCGGAATGTCAATAATTACGCCGACGACGATCAGATCGAGAACACCACCATCAGTTTCCCGATTGCCTTCCGCAAGGCCACGATCTACGGCGCGGAAGCGAAGATCGAAGTGCCTACCTGGCACGGCCTGTCGGGTTTCGTCAGCTACTCCTACATGGTCGGCAACGTCTGGTTTCCCGTGACGGGTGGCTTGTTCCTTGGCGACGATGTGCAGGACGCCGAGAGCCAACTGGCGGGACACTTTCCCGATTCGCAGGACCAGCGCAATACTCTGTTTACGCGCTGGGTCTACCAGGTGAAGCCGCGCTTCTGGGTGGCGGGAGGAATTCAGTACGGCAGCGGATTGCCGTTTGAATTCGTAGGAGACTATCAGACGGCGCTGGAGCAGTACGGTCCGCAGGTGCTCAGCCGGGTGAACTTCGCGCGCGGCCGCATCGATCCAGCGTTGATCGTGAGCGCCTCGGCGGGGGTGGATGTTTACAAGACCGACAAGATGGACATGCGGCTGCAGGTGGATGGGCAGAATCTGACGAACGTCTTAAACGTTATTGATTTTGGCGGCCTGTTCTCCGGCAACGCCATCGGGCCTGCACGCAGCGCCTTCTTGCGATTTACCACGACCTTCTGACGCCCTATCGATTCGCAAACAGCCGAAAGTAGATGTTCAGCAGCGAGGACCGTTCCTTGGGCGACCGCGATTGCTGCCAGGCATAGATCTGCCGTTCGGAATGGCGCAGCTTCTGTAAAAATTCGTCGTCACCAATACGGCGCTTGGCGATCAGTTCGTTATGCTTCTGCCGCATGATGCCGCGATGCTGATGAGCTGTTCTCATCCCTCGAAGATAGGCGCCGAGGCCGCCGTTGCGAATCGCGAAGAACGCCCACAGGCATTGATAGATCACGATCCGCGGCAGCAGCCGGCGAAAAACCGCCTGCGGATAATCCTTGATGAGCAGGTAGATCTGGTTGCGCGTGATGTATTCGACGACGCGGGGATGAAGCGTGTTTCCCAGCGTCGCGCTGCCGATGTGATAGGCGACGGCGTCCGGCACATACGAGCCCCGATAACCGAGCAGTTGGGTGCGCAGTGCGAGATCCAGATCGTCCAAGATAGGCGAAGAAGTCAGCGTCCAGACCGCCGCTGTCGACAAAGGCCTCCGGCGGTACAGACACGGCTGCGCCGCATCCGGAAAGCACCGGCATCTGTCTGTCATAGTGCCCGTCGTCGCGATCGAGATTGCCCAGCCGGTACGTAGCTCCGGCCATCAGCATCGCGTCGCCGGCGCCGTCCAGGTGAGTTCGTTGCGTCGCGCGCAATAATTTTCCTGTTGCAAAGCCGAGCCGAGGGTCGGCATCCAAGATCGCCACCAGCTTCGCAAGATATTCGGGTTCGAGCTCGATGTCGTTATTCAGCAGCAGAACGTAGCGCGATTCGGTGGCCGCGACAGCGCGATTGATGGAGCCGGTTGTACCTTCATTGTCGGGCAGCGAAATGCGGCTGGTATTGGGCGGCAGCGGATCGGGAAGGATCTGTCCTGACTGGGCGTCGTTTTCTATGACGACAACTTCCCATTGCTCCGCAGGCAACGTTTGCTTTTGGATGAACTCGATGCAACGCCCGGTGAGATCGGGACGGTGCAGCGACGGTATGGCGATGGTGACGGTCTTCACGCGGGTACGCTGCCGATTGTACACAGCGCGCGCTTGCGCGGGACGACGCCGGGAGCGGAATATCGCTAAGCGGCTTCGAAATGCCTGATTGCGTTGGCGTCAGGTTTGACTGTAACAATCTTCATCCAGCCGTCGTCGGAGGGCTGCGATGTGACCGACATTTCCAAGCCGGCTTCCTGAATGATTTTGCGCAACGTGTCAGGATGGTTGTAATTCAGCAGGCCGCGAATCGTTTCGGGACTGGCGGCATACATTTGCGCGTGCTCCCGGAAGACCGTCATGGTTTGTTCGCCAACAGTGCAGGCGTCGAAGTAGAAGATGCCACCCGGCTTCAGAATGCGCTTCACCGACCGAAGATAGTTGAAGACATCGTAGGCATTGAAGTGAATGAAGACATGCAGGGAGAAGCCGAAGTCGTAAGTTTCCGCCGGGAGATGGTCGAGATACTTGTCCTGGATGCGGTGAAATGAAACGTTGGCGTGCTGGGCACAGTTGGCCCGCGCCATTTCCAGCAAGGACGCGCTGATATCGTTACAGTCGAGCCAGAGGCACTGGGGAGCCAGAATGCGCGCGACTGTTCCGTCTCCGCTGCCAATCTCGAACCCTCGCTTCTCCGGAGTGATGGAGCAGAACTGAACGATTTGTTTCGCGTGTTCCTGGCGGTTTTCTTCAAACTCTTCCCGCGTCGAGCGGCCCGCCAACTTCAGCAGGGCATCTTCGCCCTGTTCCAGCTCCCACGCATTACGAATTACATCCATTAGCAGATCTCCCCACAGATATATGAGCATGTTCAAGAGATGCGTGTTTCGTGGCAGGTTTGCGCCTGGGTGAAAGCGAAATTTACCCCTGGAGCCTGTGCTCCTGGGAAGCTGGAGCCATGTAGGCCGCAAGTAACGATTGGATAGCGGCCGCGTCCTCGGGCGTCATGGATGAGCCGGCTTGGCCGTTTCTTGCAGAACTGATTTGCGACCACCATTCCGGCATCATGAACCCGCAGCAGTTGAAGAAGTTTCGCCACCGGCGCGTGAACACCGGATTCGCGCAATCCTCGCGCGAAATGATGCCAGAATCCGGGCTTGTACCGGTAGTGGCCCTCCATCCGGAGCAGATGGATGTACTTGTCGGGATGGCGCTCCAGCAACAACGGATCGAGACGAAACATCTTGGCGCGCTCGACCTGTGACTCTCGTTCCACCGTGGCGGGATGCGGAGGATGGAAAACTACGACATCGAGGGCGTGGGGAATATCGCCGAACTCCATGACCCGCCATGCCAGGTCGGTATCTTCGCGGAAGTCCTGGAAGCGCTCGTCGAAGCCGTCGACCCGCTGCAGCAGATCGCGACGGTAGAACATGTTGGCGGTCATGAAGCCGATGCCTTCAAAATCGATGTTCGACACGGTGCGCCAGTTGGGATCGCCCAGCTTATCGCTGCGAATTCGTCCTTCCAGCCCGGCAAGCGGCCGCTCGTCGAAATGGCGTGCCGCTTTCTCCAGCCAGTCCGCTTCCGGAATGCAATCGTCGTCGGTGAAGGCGACGATGTGCCCCCGCGCCTCGCGGATGCCGCGGTTTCGCGCGAGGGAGGGTCCGCGCTGCTCAGAGTAAACGCAGCGCACCGCCAGCTTCGCCTGGTAGCTCTCAGGAATCACCAGCGGCGGATCGCTTTGGTCGACCACCACGACTTCGAAGTCGGGGAAGGTCTGCTGCGAGAGCGCATCCAGCGCGCGCAATAGCTGGTCCTTGCGATTGTAGGAAGGAATCACGACCGTGAAGAAAGGCGGTTCCATGCGGCGCCGGTAACGCAACTGCGTGTTGATTCGCTCGGCGGCTCCGCGCACGACAGTCGACCAGTCGTAATTGCGTTCGGCCTCAATGCGCGCCAGCCGCCCCATGCGAGTCCGCGTTGCCGGATCTTCGCGTAGCATTTCCAGTGCCGCCGCGAAATGCGTTCGCTCCGACAATGGCGCAAATCTCTGATGCGCGATCGATGCCTCTGACGCCGGTTTCCGTCGATACGATGGCCAGTCCCGCCGCCATGTATTGCACCAGCTTCAGGTTCGTTCCCGAGCCAACTTCGACCGGGTTCAAGCCGTATTCTGCCGCCGCGAAGACGGAGTACAGCTCTTCTTCGGTCGAGCACACCGAGCAATTCGACATTCGCGGGCAGCGCCTCGGAATGAGTGCGCAGGTAATCGTCCTTCACGCTTCCGGCGATGGCGAACACCATGTCGGGGAAGACCGGCGCCAGCTCCTCGATGATGAAGGCGGCGGCTTCGGTGTTCGGACCGTAGCCGCTGCCTACGAAGACAGCAACCTCTCGACCTGACCACCCGCGGGCATGCTTTCGCCGCGGCGCGTTCGATCTCGCTGGCAGGACGCAGCAGATGTGTGTCGGCACAATTCGGAACCAGGTGAAAGCGCTCGCGCGGTACGCCATAGGCTTTCGCCATGGCGTCGGCGTCGTCCCACGAGCAGACCCAGACATCGTTGCTGCGCCGCACCAGTTCGCCTTCCACGCGCTTCACATTGGCGGCAAGCCTGCGTCCGGCAAAGCTGGAGGACAGCAGCCGCGAGCGCAGTCCGTATTCAAAGTTGTGCGCGTCGTAGATGACGAGCTTGTCCTTCAGCAGATGTTTCGCCAGTGGATAGACCCAGGGATGCGTGAATACGACCACGTCGGATTGCTCGACGCTCTTGTGCAGCGTCTGAACGAACTCCGGCGACAGGCGCGTCATCCAAGGAAAGCTGACATCGATGACCGAACCTCCGGGAACGAACTTCTGCAACCATGCCGCGGCTTTGTATTGCCTGGGCGAGAGCGCCAGCACGCGGGAGTGCCACGTCGGCTTTGGCCATTCGTCCGTGCTGGGCGGACCGGGCCAGTCGTAGGCGCCGATGTATTCGGTGGGGAAGTGCTCCGACAGTTCCTTGCAGATTTCTTTCACGCGCACTCGTGCGCCGCCGACTGCAGGCTCCAGCACCTGGTTGTCGGTGACGAGGACGCGCACCGGCTCGCGTGCCGTCTGCACCAGCGGCGACAGACCAGCCGATTCCGGCTCGACAATCTCGGCCGCCTGAGCGCTCTTCCTACGCCGCCGCGAGCAGGCGCTCGACGATCGGCTCCCACGATTGTCCGGGCGCGCTCTGCCGGGCAACTTCGCCCATCTCCCGCGCGAGTCTGCCGATCGGCGATCAGCGTATCTCATGGCGTGGGCCAGCGCCGCCGGATCGGGATCGACGACGAATCCCGACTCGCCATGCTTCACCAGCAGCGCCGGCTCGCCTGAATCCTTGCAGACGATCACCGGCTTGTGGCTGAGCATGGCTTCGACCGTGATGTAGCCGAAATCCTCGTCCTTGGGAACGAACAGCACGCCCAGCGCGTTGGCGTACAAGCCGCAGCAACTCCGCATCATCGACGAAGCCCAGGAAGCGAATGCGCGGATCGCCGCCGGCGATCTTGCGCAACTCGGCTTCGTCCTCGCCGGTGCCCGCGATGAGCAACGGTATGTCTGCCTTAATGTGCTGCATGGCGCGCAATGCCAGGTCAACGCGCTTCCAGCGATGCAGGCGGCCGGGCAGGAGGAAATAGTCCTGCGAACCGCAGTAGTGGCCGCTGGCGAAGACCGGTGGATGCAGCACTTCGGCGTCGAAGCCGTTGTAGAACTTCAGCCGGCGCGCGGTCTCGTGACCGTTGGTGAAGATGTGGCGCACCTGACGCAGGCCCAGGTTGTCGAGGCGCTGAATCGCTTCGCGCTGCTGCCACCGTTCCGCCAAGGCTGCGGCCGGCAGAGCCGCCGTACTCGTCATCGAAGCGATCGTAGAAGACCCGCATCTGGTGAAGCAGCCAGCAGACGTGCCGGTGGATGCTGCGCCATGTACGTCGGATTCTTGGTGGATACCACGACGTCGAAGCGCGAGAGGTCAAGCTCGATAGCAATCCAGGTAGCCTTGCAGGACCGTTTCCCAGTTGTACTCGCTGACCGGAACCTGGATCCACTCGGTTTCAACTTTCTTGCGAAAGGCCTCGCACCATACCCACGTAATGCCGCTCGGCCCCGTACAGGCGATCGGGATTAGCGATGGCGGGTGTGATGATGGCAGTTTTCATCGAACTTCTGGTTTCGAAAGTTGGCAGCTCGGCGTTAAGGCCGAAGGTTCATGCGTGGGGGAGCAGTACGACATCGATGTGGTCACTGCCGCTTTCCTCGAAGCGGGAGAGCACTTCGTCGATACTACCCGGTTTCGACTCGAAGCCTTGGTCACGGTGAACATGTCGTAGCCTAGTTTAGCGAAGAACTCCAGGTACTCGCGGCCGGTCACGCCGGAAGCAGTCCTCCAACTCGGTGGTGCGAATTCGCTGACGATCATCGGGCCGGCAGCGCTCGATCGTCTTTCGCGCGCCCAGCATCGCCTTGTACTCGAAGCCCTCGACATCAATCTTCACAAAATCGACCGTGAGCGTCCGCGGGAACGAAGTCGTCGATGCGAAGTCCCATCACGGTTTCCGCCGATAAACAGGTCCTCCGGACTAGTGTACTCCATACCTGCGACATTGCCGTTAGACGAGTTGCGAAAATACTTCAAGCAGTCCATGCTTATCGGTAGCCGCGGCCTGTACGACCTCGATATTGGCAAATCCGTTCACGGCGCGGCTGGCACTGAGCGCACGCACGTTGCTGGCAGAAGGCTCCCAGCTCTGGACAAAACCCTCGGTCCGACCAGCGACGCCGCCAGCAGACTGAAATATCCAATGTTCGCGCCGATGTCCAGCACGCGCCATCCCGGGCCGCAGATACTTTTTGAAAAGCTGCGGTGACTCGCCGCTCGTACTCGCGTTTGTCGATGATCGATGCTGGCCGATCGACTTGTCCTCGGCCGAAGCGTACATCTTGAAGGTCGGCAGCTCGACCAGCTGCCAGTGCTCCGAGCTGCCGCTCCAACAGATCGCCGTTTGGCGAATTCCTGCGAGTTCAGATAGGAGGTCACAACCGACCCCAGGTCTTCGCCGATCTTCCACGCGTGGCCGCCCCATTCCTGCTCGCCCGGCTTCCTGCCCAGCAGCAGCCGGAAGCAGTACACAACGTCTGCTTCCGTCGCTTTCCTGGGAAAGCTTACGTCCCAGGGTTTGCGATGATTGAAAAGGCCGAAAATGTTGGGCATACGAGCGCGAACCAGATCGGACGAGCCAGCTCCTGCGGCGAGTCTCAAACCAACAGCACCGAAAGTTCGAGGAGCAAGTGAGCAGCAGAGTCCCTTCAGAAGCCTACCAACCATGCGTAGTTTCTGCAATCGTTCAGCAGCTTGCACTCGCAGAAGTGATTGATCAGCTATCTCGCAGCGCCGGCGACTTTCTCGAACACTTCCATGTTGCGCTGCCACAAATGATCGCCATCGTACTCCAGAGCCTTCTGTGTGTCCGTTCTCGCCCATGGCCCGGCGACGTTCAGGATCGCCCAGCAGTCGCTTCGATCTGCTCGCGAGTTGCGCCGCATCGCCGAAACGGAACTATTGCTCCGCCCTGACTCTCCGCGACCAACTCCTGTGCGACCGCGGTGTCGGCGGCGATCACCGGCTTGTAGTTGGCCCACGCTTCCACCAGCACCAGCCCCAGCGACTCCACGCGCGACGGTTGCGCTGACAAGGTTGCCGACGCCAGCAGGTCGCGCTTCTCTTCGTCGGCGAAGGGCGGCAGATTCAGAAAGCGTGGACAGCCTTGCGCGTTCGCGGCGATCCACTCGTCGAACGCCGACAGGCTCGGACCCGCCATGACCAGCCACGCCTCCGAGCCTCGCGACCACAGCATCTTCATCGCTTCGACAACGGTGATCGAACCTTTGTCGAAGGCCTTCATGCCAAGGTGCAGTACCACAGGGCCATCAACGCCGTAGTCGCGTGCGCAGGTATTCCGGATTGCCGCCGACGGCCATCTCGAAATCGATGCCATGGCCGACCACCAGCTTTTCGGAGGTAACACCCAAGTCGTCGAGACGATGCATCTCGGTCTTCGTCATGCAGATGACTTTGACGCAGCGCTTGCAGCAGATCGATCTGGTAGGGCTGAACGTAGTGGCGCGCGACTTCGTCGTTCGCCTCCTCGCCGAGGTGAGTGCAAGGCGTCGCGACGACAGGAACGCGGCAGGCCTCTGCCGCTTCAAAGCCGGCGTACATCAAGTTGGTGTAGGGCAGCGGTCCGATGTGAATCAGGTCGGCGCCGGACTTGCTCATCGCCTCGACCATGCCGGGAATGCGGAACGACGGCCGCCAGTACTTCGCCTTCCATCGCCAGTAGGGAAACGCGCCCAGCAAGCGGCTGGCACGTCGGCGCAGCTTGTTGTAGTCGATGGGGAAGCGGCGGATCATCCACGCCGTCGACGACGATCTGTCCTTCGGGAAAGCGTACGGAACTCCGGCAGCCAGAAAGCTTCCAGATCGTTGGCAACCGTGGTGAATACCGTGACCCGGTGGCCGTGCCTGACCATGTACTTGGCCAGCGCCAGCAGCGAATTCTCATACCCGCCGCGATAGGGAAAGAAGCGGGGAAGCACGAAGACGACGTGCATCGTCAGGTCGTGCCCATAGTGGGCAGCGACAACCTCCACGTTCATCAGGTTGGTGTAGAAGGACGATGGCTTCGTCCGGCGTTCCATCTACCAGAATGGAGCCGTGGTCGATGAGGATGGCGCGCTCGCAGTGCCGCTGCACGTTGTCCATGTTGTGCGTCACCAGGATGATGGTCTTGCCCGACTCGCGGAAGCGGCGAATGCGCTCGAAGCATTTTTCCTGGAAGCCGATATCGCCGACCGCGAGGATCTCGTCGACCAGCAGGATCTGCGGATCGACTTCGGTCGCGACCGCAGAACGCCAGGCGCATGTACATGCCCGACGAATACTGCTTCACCGGCGCGTCGATGAATTCGCCAATGTCGGCAAAGTCGATGATGCTCTGCTGACGCTCCATCATTTCGCGCTTGGAGTAGCCCATCAGCAGGCCGTTCAGCAGGATGTTTTCGCGGCCGGTCAGTTCGTGGTGAAATCCAGCGCCTAACTCGATCAGCGGCGCCAGCGTGCCGTTCACTTCCACCGTTCCATCGGAGGGCTTATAGACGCCGGCAATGATCTTCAGCAGCGTGCTCTTGCCCGAACCGTTGCGCCCGACAATGCCCAGCGGCCTGCCCTCGTGGAATTTCGAGCGAAGCATTCTTCACTGCTTCGAAATCGTGGAAGCTGGCGTTGTGGCGGAACATTCTGGAGAACAGCTCGCGCATCGTATCCGGTCTCTCGTGGATGACCCGGAAGCGCTGGGTGACGTTCTCTAGTCGAATTACCGGCGAATCGTAAGACATTGGCAGACTTAGACGTAGTAGACAAATGTTTCCTGATACTTCTTGAATAAGAGCAAAGCCAATAAACAGGCTGACAAAGGCGCAGACGAAGGAAGCAATAATTGACGGCGCTTTTGGCAACTGACCGTAATACACCGACAGGCGGAATCCGTTGATCACATAAATAATTGGATTCAGCTTCAGGATCCAGCGGTAGTGTTCCGGGATCATGTCGATGGAATAGATGATCGGCGTGACATAGAACCAGGCCGACAGCACCACCTGCAAGATGTGCGCAACGTCGCGGTAGTAAACGTTGGCGGCCGCGAAGAAGAATGTCATTCCCATGGTGAAGATGACCAGCGCTAGCAATGGGACTGGCAGGATAGAACCACGTCCAATAAAACGGATGGCGCATGATCGGCACCAGCAGCGCCAGCGGGATCAGCGACAGCAGCAGGTTGATGATGTTGGAAACAATCGCGGCCATGGGAAACACCAGCTTGGGAACCGCGACTTTCTTGATCAGGTCGCCATTGGAGACGATCGCTTCCACCGCATAAGAAAGCGATTGCGAGAAGAACGTCCAGGGCAGCAGCACGCTCAGCAGGAAAATGGCATAGTGCGGGATAGGGAAAGCGCATGATGCTGGAAAATACCAGGGTCAGCACCAGCATCATGAAGGCGGGATTCAGCAGGGCCCACATGAAGCCCAGCACGGAGCGCTTGTAGCGAATCTTCAGCTCTTTGAGCGCCAGGGCCCAGATCAGTTCCCGGTAGCGATAGGTGTCGCGAACTAATTCCGTCATAGAGAACGCACTGCCGCTGGGCTGCACGGAAAAAAAGCAGCAACCTGGGCCGAAGCTTAAATGTTAACTGATTTTTCAAGGTGATGGGTGAGATCGGGCACTGCAGCGGGAGACGTTAGACTACCTGGTAGGGCCCACGTTCAGGTCGGCCATGCCGCGCAGCAGGTCGCGTTCATCGTCAGTAAAGCCGTTGCGATACTCGTCGGAATTCAGTGCCTGCTCGCGCGCCGACGGAGGCATCCCGCGCAGCTCGCGATAGGCCTGCGAGACCTTGGACCTTCTGATCATCCGGCAGATTGCGATAGCGGGAAAACAGGTCTGCGCGCCTGCTGTTGCTGCTGCGGCGTCATGTGCTCGAAGGTCTCCATCCGGTTCAGGATCTGCGCCTTCTTCTCCGGAGGCTGGCTGTTGAACTTGCGCAGGCGGTCGAGCAGTTTGATTCTGCCGCTCAGGCGGCAGGCTGCGGAACGCGGGATCGTTCTGCAGCTGCTGTTCCTGCTCGTGACGGCGGCAGAGCCATGTACTTGCGCAGCCAGTCACCGCGGTGCGGACCCGGACCCTTGGGATGGAAGGTGTAGTAGTGTTCCTTGATTCTGCGGAGCGGGAGCCACGTTCTGGGCTGGAGGCGGAGAACTGGGCCGCGGAGCAGGCGGCGCCGGCGCCGCCCCTCCATGGTGCTGCCACGGAAACAGAGCAAACGTCGGCATCGCACTGAGCACCACAAAAAGCGTCAGCGAGATGAAGTATAGCCCGGCGCACTACTTTCCAGTTACTCCGTTGAGGATTGTCCATCAAGAGCGTCAAAATCTGCAAACAGATCGGCGTTCTTGTCGAGATACTGCAGATCGCTGACCGCAGCGTCCGGACGCACTTCCACGAACCACACTGCCGTTATTCGTTGCCAGCGTATTGCTGTCGTGACTGAACGGATTCATTTCCAGCAGACCAACGCCTACCGCGATCAGCACAGCCGCAACCGCGGCCAGTGCCGGACGGCGCAGCCAGGCAAACCAGTCGCGCCTGGGCGACAGCATTTCTTCGCGCATGCGCGCCTGCAGGCGAGTGGCAAAATAAGGGCTCGGCTCCGGCGCCTGCCATTCGTCCAGCAGGCCCATCGTCTGCTTGCAACGATGCCAACTCGCCCAGACACAGCCGGACAGCTGCGCAGATGCTCCTGCGTCTCGGGCGACGCGCTCTGCATCCCGCTCAGCACCACTTCCATGAATTCCTGACGAAGCTCTTCGCACTTCATAACCACACCTTACTTCCGCAGTTCTAAATAAATTGTTTCAGGGTTTCGCGCAGGGTTTCGTAGGCGCGAAACAGCAACGACTTGGTTGCCGACTCGCTCAGCTTCAACACCTCCGCGATCTGCTTGTAGTCCATGTCCTGATACTTGTGCATCAACACAGCCATGCGTTGCCGTTCGGGCAATGACTCCACCTGCTTGCGGATGGCGGCCAGCCGTTCCCGGCGCAGGATGTTTTGCTCCGCATTCAGTCCGCCGTCGGCGACGTCCACCGTCATGCCGGTGTCGTTGTCCGGCTCGTCGATGTTGACCGTGTTCTCAGGCCGCTCGTACTTGGTGTCGCGCGCGTGATTCACGGCCAGGTTGGTCGCAATACGATACAACCAGGTGGTGAACTTTGCGCTGGCGGCATAACTCAAGCGCGAGCGATAGACGCGCAGAAATACTTCCTGCGCCAGCTCTTCCGCCACCGCCTGATTGTGCGTCATGCGGTACATGAAGCTGATCATCGGGCGGCGATATTTCTCCACCAGATAATTGAACGCAGAATCGTCGCCGGTAGCCACGCGCAGCATGACTTCGGCATCGCTCAGCATCTCTAAAACGACAGGTTCTAGCCAATTCGCCCCGTATAACGGTCCGGCGGCTCCGATGTCCCCTGAACGGCGCCTCCGACCAGCACGACTCGATCTAGTGCGATGCTGCCCACATTCGCAGTAACCCTCGACACGCCACAAAGTTGCGTCGCTGAGTATCAATTCTCGCCGGCGCTTCGGGAGGTCCCGAGCCGGCCTGGCCAAGCCCGGTCAACCAGTTAAGGTCAAGCGAGCGCGAAATTCTCTCCCCGACGCTCCGGAGTTACTGCATCGCGACAGCTAACCCAGTATTATGCACGAGAGGCCGCAGCTCGGCACCTCCATGTGATTGGATGCGAATGCTTAAGTCCAGTTTTCGATTGTTTCAGGTAGTATGTTGGTGGCGGCAATGTGCAGTATTTTGCACGCTTCTCCGGTGTCGGCCGATGTGCCGCAGCAGCAGCAATCCCAGGCTGCTCGCCGCGCAAAATGAGGCTCCGGACGAGAAGCCAGCTCTCAGCGACCAGATCGTACAGGATGTGCTGGAGCCTTTTCGCACCGGCGTCGAGACGTCAGAATATTAAGCAAATTCTATCGGTGTTCGATAAGCGCGAGATGTCTGGTTACGGCGATCTGGAGCAGCAGTTGCGTGCCTTCTTTCGCCAGTATCAGCAGGTGAATTTCCGCTACCAGATTTTGCAGGCTGCGAGCGAAAAAGATCATGCTTCGGCAATCGCCGAGATCGACATGGATGCCATGCCCTATGCCGTCACCGAGATACCAACGCGTCGCAGCGTACAGATGCGTTTCCAGTTAAAGCAGGAGGAGAAAGGCTGGAAGGTGCTGGGATTCAGCCCGGCGAACTTCTTCAGCCTGGACCGAACAGAAGCGCACTAGGAGCTTCGACTTCGCAGTGCCAAAAACGGGCACTGCTGCGTCCAGGAGGACCCGGATGAAGATTTGACCTTTCGAAGACAACAGGCCCAGAGTGAAGCGCGATTATCCGGAACATCCCATCATTGGAGTCGGCGCCGTCATCGTTCAGGCAGGCCGAGTCCTGCTGGTCCGTCGCGACACCGAACCCCTGCGCGGCGAATGGTCGGTTCCCGGCGGCATGCTGGAACTGGGCGAAAAACTGCGCGACGGGGTTCGCCGCGAGGTCCTGGAGGAAACCGGACTGGACGTCGAGACCGGCGACGTGCTCGATGTCTTCGACAGCATCTTCACGGACGCTCTGGGCCGTACGCAGTACCACTATGTACTGATCGATTACCTGTGCAGGCCCCTGTCTGGCGAGGCGCGAGCGGGCAGCGATGTCAGCGACGTTCGCTGGGTGAGCTGCCGATGCCCTGCCAGCTATGGGCCTGCGTGATTCCATTGAGCAGGTTGTCAGGAAGGGGCTGTTGATCATGGGCAAAACTTTCAGTTGACGGCCAGCCAATTTCCAGAGAACATCATTTTGACAGCTATCCACTTTTAGGGAGGGCCGTATGGCACGAATGACCACTTGCGTGGGTCTGCTGCTGCTCTGCTTTGCGATGTCGATCTCCGCTGCGGCGCAGTCATCCGCGGCCACTGCACCTGCGGCGCCCGCCGCAACCTCAGAAGCGCAGGCAGCAACGCCGGACGCGCCGGCGGCAACTCCGGTCAGCAAGGGTGCGCGCATTCAAAACTTCAATGAAGTCAAGGAAGCCAACCCGCCCGACATGGTTTGCTTTGGCTATGGGCCGAAGTGGAGCATTCAGTTCACGAACGGCGCGGCCCGGTATCTCGGAGTGAACCAGCCCGATCAGGATTTTCTCGGCACGTTCTACTGGGATTCCGACATGAAGGTTTGGAATTGGCACCGCGAGGACGACCTGGCGCCGATGAACGGCAGCTTCGCGCTCTCCGGCACGATCACGAAAGCATCCTGCCACGACAAGATCCGCGGCGAGACGTATCCGTATTCGGCGCAGGTGAATTTGCCGCAGGGCGACATGGTCAGCGGCTGCTGCCGCAAGCTGAAGCCGGGTGAAGCGGTAGTGGGCAAGCACGGACTGCAGCAGACGGCGGCCGCACCGAACGTGCCCGCGCCTACGGGATCGGCGACCGCACCAACAGCCGCGGCGCAACCCAGCGCGCAGCAAACCAATCCGGCGGCGCCAAGCACGAAGAAGTCGAGGGCCGGTATTCCGCAGCCTATGCCGCAATAATTGACGCGGGAGTTTTTCAGCGCGTGAAGATGAGCACGTCGTGCTCTTTGTACGTGGCCGGCTGCCATTCGTGGTAGCCGCACTTTTCTGCCACCCGGATCGACGCAGAATTCTCTGGACTGAATGATGCAGCAGGTCTTTCGCTCGCGAAGGTGCGCATCACCCCAGTTGATCGCTGCCCGCACGGCCTCCGTCGCATAACCCTTGCCGTGTACGCTCGGCAGGAAAGCCCATCCGCACTCCGGCATTCCGTCGAGTGAAGGTGTGATATCGCGCTGAAAGTCGCCGAAGCCCAGCTCTCCCACGAAGTTCGCCTGACGTCTTCTCCTCGACCGCCCAGTAGCCGTAACCCAGCATCGTCCATAGGCCGGCGATAGCGCAGGATCTTCGCCCACACTTCTTCCGGGGTCAACGCTTTGCCGCTGGTGTATTTCGTGACTACAGGATCGGACCACAGCGCGCAGCAGGCGGCGAAATCGTCCCGACGATGGCCGCGCAATCGAAGGCGTTCGGTTTCAACGACGGGGATGGGACTGGAGAACGCGGCAGCAGCTTGCATGATCTCCTCGTGACTCACAGGGTACACGCAAAATAGAAAAAGACCCGCGGCGCAAGGCGCTCTGCGGGTCTTTCCCGGTTAGCTGTTGGAATTGGCCTGAGGCTGTCCACTCTATGTGGCCCCAGCGGCAGACACCGAAATACAGGGGTCTTGCGAGGATTTAGAGCGGAAGCCCTAAGCCTCAGCCACCTCACTTGAGATACAACAATGACTGTCAGATATCATATTTTGGATCGACCTCCTTTCCAGTGTAGGACGAAATTAACACCGCTTCGCATACCCGTCAAATTGAGAGTTGATGAACGTGTTGGCTGCGCGGATGCGGTTGGCAGTGGGGCGGAAGCTGATTGGCGGCGTGACATTTGTTTCTTAGGAGGAGTGGTCATCACGAGCGCCGGTTTTGCGCGGGGGTCTGCTTTTCGCGGATTAGAAGCAGATCCCTCCTCGGCCTGAAGGCCTCGTCGTGATGACAATTACTTGACGACTACTCGTTGTAATGACGACTGCTCGCTCGTGATGATGATTCGAAGGCCGATCAGCGAACGCGCTAATCGGAAGCCAAAGGTCTAGAAGCCTGCTCTCGATTCTCCCCACGCGAACTGGCGCCTTGCGTCCGTCCCTGTACAATCTTCGTCCCAATCACCACGCCTGCGGCCAGCAGTCCTGCGCCAATCGCGATACGCTTCAGCATCGGTACCGGGCAGCTCTTTTCTTTCCGAGCGCCCTTGATGTGTTCGGGCCGCACTCCAACGCCGATCACGTGTGCCGTTACCTTCTGAATTCCGGGAATGCTGACCACTGCCTTGCAGTTGCCATGGCGCCACCGCCGGCCCGGGGTTGCGGAAGATGGCCTGCAAGCCTTTGTGCGCGTTTACCTGCAGGAACTGCGTGACACGTGTGGGGAACTCGCGCCGATCCTGAATGCGCGCCAGCATCGCCTCTGTAACTCGCCGCTCGCGCAGCGCATCGCCCAGCAGATTGGCCGTGGCGACGGCATCCTGAATCGCGAGGTTGATGCCGACACCTCCCACAGGCGACATAGCGTGCGCCGCATCGCCGATGCACAGCAATCCCGGCCGATGCCATTGCCGCAGCCGGTTGATCTGCACCGACAAGCAGTTTGATCTGGTCCCAATCGCGCAACTCTTCCACGCGATCGCCGAGGAACGGTGCGATCTTGCGCACTTGCTCCCGAAAGGCCTCGATGCCCTTCTGCTGGATCTGTTCGAACGAACCCTTGCGAATGACCTGCGCGGTCTGGAAGTAATCGCCGCGAGGAATCAGGATCAGCGCCGAACCGTAGTTGATGTTCCCGAACAGATTCTCCGGATCGTTGCCGCCGCGACTGATGCGAAACCACAGCACATCGATGGGAACACCCTGTTCCAGCACCTCGAAGTGCGCAGCCTTCCGGGTCAAGCGAGTGGCGTCCGTCGCAGCCGACGACCAGATCGGCGCGGATCTCCGCTTGTCCTGCGGGCGTTTTGGCCATCACGCCGCGAATGCGTCCGCCTTCGTCGATCAGGTCGACAGCCTCGTTCTGCAGGCGCAGGTTGAAGCCGGGAAATTGCTTCGCCTTGGCGGACAGAAAATCAAGCAGGTCCCACTGCGGCATCAGCGCGACGAACTTGCAGTGCGTCGACAGCGAAGTGAAATCGGCGGCGCGAAAGGCGAAGTCTCCGAATACTCCGCCGGTGGCGGTCAGTTCCTGATGCGGAATGCGAAGGAAGTCTTCCAGAATGCCGAGCTCGTACATCACCTCGAGGGTTGAGGGATGCACCGTATCGCCGCGAAAGTCACGATTGAAATCCTTGTGCTTCTCCAGAACCGTGACTTCGACGCCGGCTCGCGCCAGCAGGTAGCCAAGCATGACGCCCGCCGGTCCGCCACCCACTACACAACACGTCGTCTGCACTGTTTCACTTGCCATGATTAAGCCTCGATCCTTTTGCGATGATTGCGCTTTGTGTATTCGACCGGTGCGGCGCCTGTCCAGCGCTCTCTGGTATTTTAATCGTGCAATCAGCCGTCCAGACAAGAGCTCTGGAAATCATCTCCCGCTGCAGATACTCTGTTAACCATCCATGGCAACTCTGCTCACGCACGCTGCGCAATTGTTAACCCTGCGCGGACCGGACAGCGCACCTCGCCGAGGTCCACACATGTCTGACCTCGGAATCATTGACGATGGCGCCGTACTGGTCGCAGACAAGAAGATCGTTGCCGTCGGGCAAGACAGATGACGTTGCCAAACACGAGTTGCTGAAGGCCGGTCCTGTCGAAGAGATCGAGTGTCGCGGCAAAGTTGTGCTGCCGGGCTTTGTCGACTCCCACACCCATCCCGTCTTCACCACGCCGCGACTGGTCGACTTCGAAAAACGTACTGCGGGAGCCAATTACGAGGAGATCGCAGCGGCTGGAGGCGGTATTCGCGCCAGCCTGCGAGGCGTGCGCGAGTCTTCGCGCGAGGAACTAGCTTCTCATGTACTGCGCGCGCTGCGAGGAGATGGCCGCGCAAGGCACCACCACGGTGGAAGCGAAGTCGGGTTATGGCTTGAGCTTCGACGCCGAGATCAAGTCGCTGGAAGCAATCGCGCGACGCGTCGCGACAATGGCAGGGAACGGTGGTTCCCACGCTGCTGGGCGCGCATGTCGTTGCTCCTGAGTATCGAGAGAACCCGGAAGAATATGTCCGCATCGTCTGCGAAGAGATGATTCCGGCGGTCGCTGAAGGCGTGCCAAGTGGCTCCGCAAGCTCCCGGCGCCTGGCTGAGTTCGTCGATGTGTTCTGCGAGCGCGGTGCGTTCTCCATGCAACAGTCGCAACGAATTCTGCGCGCTGCAGTCGATCATGGACTGGGGGTGCGTGTTCACGTCTGCCAGCTGACACCGGCGGAACTCGGCCCGCTGCTTGCACTCCATCCGGCCTCGCTCGATCACATGGATTTCGTAAGCGACGTCGACCTCGCTCCTCTGGCAAAGAGCGACACCGTTGCTACGTTGCTGCCCGCGGCGAATTATTTTCTCGGGCTGCAGTCGTTTCCGCCGGCGCGCAAACTCATCGATGCAGGAGTCGCGGTCGCGCTGGCGACCGACTACAACCCCGGCACCGCGCCGACGCCATCGATGCCCTTCGTGCTCTCCGCGGCCTGCACGCACATGAAGATGTCGCCCGCGGAGGCAATCACCGCAGCAACCTATAACGGCGCCTGCGCACTCCGGCTGCAATCGACCAAGGGAAGCCTCGAGCCCGGCAAAGACGCCGACATCGCAATCTTCGACGCGAGCGACTATCGCGAGCTGGCGTATTGGTTTGGAGTGAATCGGTGTTGGAGGACCATCCTGAACAGCACGCGAAGGGACCGCAGATCCCTCGGCTCCGTTCGGGATGACAATTCGGAAGTTTGTTCTGACCGTTAACTGTTAGCCGTTGCCGACTGCTAATTGCTAGCCGCTAATTGGCAGTAGCGAGTCGCTAACTGCTTTTACCGCCGATTGTCCGTGATCGGCTCGGGATGAATCAGCACGCGGAACAGCTCCGGCACTTCCTGCCGGAAGCGGCCTTCTACTGCTGTCTGAATATCGTGTACGCGTGAGAGCGGCAGATCGTCCTGCATGGTGATATGCAGCGACAGATACAGCCGGCCGCCAACGCGCTTGAACATCAGGTCGTGCATGTCGATGACTTCGGGAAATCCTTCGGTCACGGCCTGCAGCCGCTGCTCGAAGCTGGGCACCTTCAGCAGCCCGTCGCCGGTCTCGATGGTTGCCGGCTCGCTCTCAATGTGCGTCAGGATGTCGGAGATTTCACGGCACATCGCGTTTCATCTCGGCTTCCAGGCGAGTGACGCGATCGTGCGCTTCCTTCAGGCTGAGCCGCTCGTCCAGTTCGACGTGCTGCTCGACGTGCAGCTTGCCGGCGATGTCCTGCACGCTGATGTCGTGCACGTTGAGATTGTTTCGGGTGGCGACGGCGCGAATCTGATCGAAGAGGCTTTCCTGGCGGCTGGCGCGGGCCACGGCGTTCACCACGACGTCAGCATCCGGCAACAGCTGGCGGATGCGTCTGCGACACTTCGTTCGCCACCTGCTCGGATTTCTGAAACGTTACGTTGCGCGACATCGCAATCGAGACGTCGGCGAAGTAGCGGCTACCGGAGCGCCGGATACGCACACGATCGACCTCCAGCACGCCGTCGACGCGATACACCTCTTCGATAATGCGATTGCGCACGCCGGTCGGAGCTGCGTCCAGCAGCGTGTCCACCGTCTGCAGCGCCAGGCGCGAGCTGACGTAGACCACGATGCAGGCGACGAAGAGCGCGGCGATCGGATCGGCCTTCGCCAGCCAGGCCACCTGATACTTGCGGTCCAGCCATCACCAGTGCAAGCCCCAGAATCACGACCGAACTCGACCAGATGTCGGTGCTGAAGTGCAGTGCGTCGGCGTGCAGTGCCTGGCTGTCGTATTTGTCGGCGATGCGCTGCAGCCGCCGCGACCGCCAGAAGTCCACCACGATGGAGATGGCCATCACCACAAACGCCCAGAGCGTCGGCTCGATTTCGACGGAATGGAAGAACAGACGCCTGCCCGCTTCGTAAACGATCCAGACGCAGGTCAGCAGCAGCAAGCCGGTTTCGACGAAGGCGGAGAAGCTTTCGATTTTGCCGTGACCGTACTGGTGCTCGGCGTCGGCCGGCTTGTCGGAGACACGCACGGAGAAGTAGGTCACGAGCGCCGCCACCAGGTCGAGTCCCGAATGCGCGGCTTCCGACAGAATGCCCAGGCTGCCCGTGGCGATTCCGACCACCACCTTCATCACGGTGATGAAGACAGCCGCAAAAATCGAATTCAGAGCGACGGCCTTCTTCTCGCGCTGCATGTTCGGCGGTTCGGGCGGTGTCGCTCATCCCTCGATTATTCACGTTCCGAGGCCATCCGCCAACCGGAGGCAATCACAGCAGCTCGCCGTGCGCCATGTGTTACGATTTTTGCGTCCATCTGCCCCGCCCCAGGCGGTATTACTCCCGGAGGAACATCTCTTCATGCTACGTCCTACATTGCTGGCACTCGCCATGTCGTGTGCCATCGCATATCCCGGCTACGGCCAACAGGCTCCCTCGCAGACGCCGCCGCAGCCACAGGCCGCCAGCGGCCAGATCTCTACCACGCCTGCCGCCGCTCCGGCGCCGGCCAAAGCAACCACTCCTTCAGTGAGCGCGGTGCCCATGACGGAGCCCGTCGTCACGTTGAAAGGCGCCTGTCCTGCCAAGAATGGTGTCGTCCCGAAGGGCTGCGTTTCGTCGTTAACGCGTCAGCAGTTCGAGCAGCTCACGACCGCTCTGCAGCCGGCCGACAAAGGTCCGGTGCCGCCGGAGATCCGGCGCCGCTTTGCCACGCAATACGCGAAGCTGCTGATCTTGTCCGATGCCGCGCGCGAGCTGGGACTGGAGAACGATCCCAAGGTGCAGCAGATTTTCACCTTCGCCCGCAACCAGATTCTGGCTGAAGCGCTGAATTCGCATTACGTCGAGAAGTACTCCCATCCGACCGACCAGCAGATTCAGGAGTATTACGACCAGAACAAGAAGAAGTATCTTGAGGCGACATTGCAGCGCATCATCATCCCCATGCAGCAGGCGACTGCCGAGAAGCCGAAGCCAGATCAGGAAGCGCAGAAGGCTCTGGCCGATAAGTTACGGCAGCGCTGGGTTGCCGGCGAGGATCCCACCAAGCTGGAAAAGGAGGCAATGGATAGCAACGAGGTGAAGACCACGCCGCCGGATGTGAACGTGGGCGCGCGCCGTCCGGGCTCGCTGCCGGAAGCGCATGAGGCCGTGTTCGATCTGAAGGCCGGAGAAATCTCGCCGGTGTACTCCGATCCTGCCGCCCTGTACATCTACAAGGTCGTATCGATCCGCCAGGTACCGATGAGCGAAGTTAAGACGCAAATCTCGCAGGCCCTGCAGCGCCAGATGTACAACGACAAGCTGGAAGAGATCCAGAAGGCAGTCACCCCGGCGCTGAACGACGCGTACTTCGGACCCGAGACGACGCCCGCGATGCCGGCGGGCATGCATCCTGGCATGCCGCCGCGTCCCGGTACACCGCCCGTGCCACCAGCTGCGGCGCCTGCACCTCCGGCTCCAGCTCCGCCAGCGTCGGATTCCGGAAGTTCGCCTCACTAGCCATGGCTGCGAATCGAAGTGTCCTGGTCACCGGAGTTTCAGGGAATTTGGGAACCAGGCTACTTCCTTTTCTGAACGAGTTTCACGTGGTGGGCGTCGACCTGCGCCCACCCCAGAAAACCTCGCTGGCCCAGTTTGAGCAGATGGACCTGGGCCGCGAGGCCAGCTGTCTGCAACTCATCGAATTGCTGCGCGCTACCGGCGTTCAGTCGGTGGTGCATCTCGCCTTCGTTCTCGATCCGCAACAGACCGGCATTCTCGATGTGGAGAAGATGTGGCAGATCAACGTCTCCGGCACGGCGCGCGTGATGGAAGCGATCAGCGTCGTCAACCGCACCGGCGGCAACATCCGGCAATTCATTTATCCCAGCAGCGTCGCCGCCTATGGACCGGAGACGGGCGGCCCGGTGAAAGAAGACGCGGCGTTGCGGGCGCACACGTTGCCGTACGCCATCCACAAACGCGAAAGCGATGAAGTGGTGCGCTACCGCGCGGAGAGTCTTGGCGATTGCCACATCTACATCCTGAGACCGCACATCTTTACCGGCGCCAGCGTGCAGAACTACATGGTCGGCGCGCTGCGCGGAACGCCCGCCGGCAAGAGTAAGCGCGCCGCTCGCATGCGCGAGCAGGGCAGGCGTCTGCCGCTGATGCTGCCGCGCGATCCCCGGTACCTGGAGAAGCGCTTGCAGTTTCTGCATGTCGACGATATGGCGCGGCTGCTGACCTACCTGCTGTATCGGCCGGACAGCGATCCGATGATGACGATCATGAACGTCGCCGGACGCGGCGATTCGCTGACGATTCAGCGCTGCGCCGAGATTGCGCAGGCCACCATCAAGCGCGCTCCGTCGAAAGCGGCGTTCCGCGCGGTTCTGCGGCTGATGTGGAAGTTCGGGATCTCGTCGATCCCGCCCGATGCGCTGCCGTACCTGATCGGCTCCTACACCATGGACACTAGCCGGTTGCAGCAGTTTCTGGGCAGTGACTATTCGCGGGTGATTCAGTACACCGTGGAGGATGCGTTGCGGGATAGTTTTAAGGGCAGTGGCTAGGGGATAGGGGCCACTGGATCCTGCCTGTGCGTCCCGAAGCAGATCCCTCGTCGGCCTGAAGGCCTCCTCGTGATGACAATTTTGAGAGAACGATTGCTGACCGCTAATCGCTATCCACTGGCCCCCTATCCCCTGACGCGTTAGCCCCTGCTTTTTCCCTCGATACAATCCCGCAATGCCGAACGTGTACGGCGTCCACGACACATCGACGTAGCCGACGTCGCGCATGCGTTGCAGCATTTCTTCGGGAGCAGGGAAGCGCAGCACCGATGCCGGCAGATATGCATACGGGCCACTAACGCCGGAGATCATTGTGCCGATCGCCGGCAGCACTCGCTTGAAGTACAGGCGATAGATTTTGCCGATCAGCCCCTTCGGTTCGCCGAAGTCGAGAATGCCGACCTCGCCGCCGGGCGCGAGCACGCGGAAAATCTCGGCGAGTCCGCGATTGTAATTCGCCAGGTTGCGGAAGCCGAATGCCGAGGTCACGAGTTGAAACTGGTCCGAGGCAAAAGGCAGATTCAGCGCGTCGGCTTCGATCCACTTGATCTTGCGGTTGCCCGACTTCTGCTCGGCGCGCACCAGCATGGCGTGAGAGAAATCCGCGCCGAACAGTTCGCCGCCGTTCATGCGGCGATGCAGCGCGAAGGTCATGTCGCCGGTGCCGCAGCACAGGTCGAGCACCTGCGCGTCGGGGCGACGCAAGCACGTCGGAGAACATGCGGGCGGTGCGGTTCCACCACACGCGATCGACATTCATCGAGAGCACATGATTCAGCAGATCGTAGCGCGGCGCAATCGAGGTGAACATGTCGCGCACGGCAACCGACGCCGACGCTTCGTCGCGCGCGCCCGCCGGAGCAGCGCCGACGATGGGCTGCGGCTGACCGCTCGCGGGTTTGTTTTCGATCGTCATGCTATGTCTTCAACCGCCGCCTGAGATCTTTCACTGCGTCAATCACGATTTGCGGCGAGACGTTGTTCGTCACTTCTACCTTACCAATTGCGGTTGCCAGGATAAAGTGCGGCACGCCCCCGATCGTCTTCTTGTCGGAGAGCAGTCGCTTGAATACGCGCTTGGCATCGACATCGATCTTCGGCAGAGGACCATAGGCCCACGCCAAGCTTGATGATGCGTTGCGCTGTCGCGCGGTCCGTCAACTTCATCTTCTCGCCGATGGCGCAGGCGGCGATCATGCCCCAGCCCACCGCTTCGCCGTGCAGCAGGCGCTTGTAGCCGGTCTCAGCTTCGAGCGCATGTCCCACAGTGTGTCCGAAGTTCAGGATGCGGCGTTCGCCACCCTCGCGCTCGTCGGCGCTGACCACCTCGGCCTTGACGCGAATACATTCGGCAATCAGCGGTCTCCAGCAATTTTCCGTCGCGTTCCAGCAGCGCATCGCGATGGCGCTCCATCAAGTCGAAGATGGCGGGATTGCGGATCACGCCATACTTCATTGCCTCGAACAGACCCGAGCGGTATTCGCGCTCCGGCAAGGTCGCCAGCACGTCGGGATCGACCAGCACCGCCAAAGGCTGATGAAACGTGCCGATAAGGTTTTTGCCTGCCTTCAGATTGACGCCGGTCTTGCCGCCGATGGCAGAGTCAACTTGTGCCAGCAGAGTTGTCGGAATCTGCACCACCGGAATGCCACGCATGAAAGTCGACGCGAGGAATCCGCCGACATCGCCGACGACTCCGCCGCCGAGAGCGAGCAGTACAGAGTGACGATCTGCGCCTGCGCGCACCATTTGTTCCGCCAGTTTCTCAAGTTGCGCGAGCGTTTTTGCGCGCTCGCCATCGGGCATGACGAGGAATTCCAGATCGCGCTTGCCGAAGGCTCTTACGCAACGGCTTGGCCCAGTGTTTGCGAATGGGTGGCGCGGTCAAAACGAATATGCGCACGTCGCGGGGGATGACGTCGCGCAGTGCCGTTGCTGCGGAGCGAAGCAGACCGCGCTCCACCAGCACGTTATACGATTGCGACGGTGTTTGAACCGGGATGCGAGTCAAGGGATCAGTGTAAATGCAAACACGGGACGAACGCCGTCAAGAATGCAGCTAACAGCTGCATATTCCAAGTGCCAACATGGAGTTCGCAAAGGGCTGGGTCGATGATCAATCTGGGCGGAGCTTCGCCCGACTGTTACACTATTCAGTTTTTGTGTAGGTCTGGATCGTTCGCTGGCGGCCGCAGCGACACTTCGGACTTTTGCGGAGGATTCATGCTACGTCGTGTTGCACTTTTTCTCATCTGCTGCTCGCTCGTCACTGTCGCCCAGAGCAAGCGTCCCTTCACTTTTGAAGACATGATGCAGTTGAAGCGCATCGGCGAACCCAGTGTTTCGCCGGATGGCAAATGGGTCGCGTTCAGCGCTGTGGATGTCAGCCTTGAGGCGAATACGAAGACGCCGCATCTGTGGATCGTTCCGCTCGCTGGCGGCGATTCCAAGCGCCTGACGCCCGAGAGCGGCAGCGGCGAAGATCGTATTCGCTTTGCGGCCGATGGAAAGCGCGTGCTGTTCGAGTCGGCGAAAGATGGCAGTTCGCAGATTTACGTGCAGGACTTCGATACTTCCAATGGAACGCTGAGTGGCGATGCGAAGAAGGTGACGAACATTTCGACCGAAGCTTCGGGCTCGATGTGGTCGCCTGATGGAAAGAGCATTCTGTTCGTCTCATCGGTCTATGCCGGACTGCAACGACGATGCCTGCAACAAGCAGAAGGATGAGAGAGAAAGCCAAGTCGAAGGTGAAGGCGAAGATCTTCACGCAACTGATGTTTCGTCACTGGACCAGCTACTTCGACGGCAAGTACAGCCACCTGTTTCTGGTGTCAGCCGAAGGAGGAGTTGCGCGCGATCTCACGCCTGGCGCGCACGATGTTCCGCCGTTCTCGCTCGGAGGTCAGGATCAGTATTCGTTCTCGCCCGACAGCAAAGAGATCGCTTACACCAGCAACATCGACGAGGTTCAGGCGACCAGCACGAACAGTGATATCTTCATCGTCCCCGTTGCAGGCGGAACGCCGAAGAAGATCACGACCAATCCTGGAAGCGACTCGACGCCGCTGTATTCGCCCGACGGAAAGTACATTGCTTATCGCGCGCAGCTTCGCGGAGGTTACGAGAGCGATCGCTTCCGCCTGATGCTCTACGAGCGCGCGACGGGAAAGATCACCGACGTGATGCCGAACTTTGATCGCTGGGTCGATTCCATGGCTTGGTCTCCGGACTCGAACAGTATCTATTTCACCGCGGAGAACGAAGGACAGGCGCCGATCTATCGGTCGAATTATGGTGTGATGCAGACCAAGCCATGGCTCGATGGAGTTGTTGTCGGGATTCAACGAAGGCTCCGACGTCCGACCAGTACGATGGCAAGAGCGCTGGTCTTCGATCGCATGTCGATCACTGCGCCGAATGAGATCTACATCGTTCGGCTTGGCGATTTCGCCTGGAACTGCGGGTCGTAATCGAAGGACAACGTAGTGGAACGAGACACGAGTACACTTCTGCCGATTGCATGGCTGCGCAAGGCGCAGACCGCTAACGAAGCTCAACGAACCGATCCTCTCCCAAATCCAGATGCAGCCGCTCGAATCCTACTGGTTCAACGGCGCACTGAAGGACAAGGTTCAGGGCTTCGTCGTCAAGCCGCCGAACTTCGATCCCGAGCAAGAAGTATCCCGTGAAGTACCTGATTCACGGCGGACCGCAAGGCGCCTGGGGCGACGATTGGTCGTATCGCTGGAATCCCGAGCTGTTCGCCGCGAACGGTTATGTCGTCGTGATGGTGAACTTCCACGGCTCGACTGGTTATGGACAGAAGTTCATCGACGCCATCAACGGCAATTGGGGAGGTCCGCCGTATCAGGACCTGATGCTCGGACTCGATTACGCCGAGCAGCATTATTCGTACATCGACAAGGACCGGGAATGCGCGCTGGGCGCCAGTTACGGCGGATACGCGATCAACTGGATTGAAGGCCACTCGACGCGCTTCAAGTGTCTGGTCTCGCACGACGGCATGTTCAACACCATCTCGGCGTACGGCACGACCGAGGAGCTGTGGTTCAACGAGTGGGAGTTCAAAGGCACGCCGTGGACGAACCGCGCGCTCTACGACAAGTGGTCGCCGGAGATGTTCGCCGCGAACTTCAAGACGCCGCTGTTAGTCGTGCACGGGCAGCTTGGATTATCGGCTCGATGTCTCGGAAGGCTTCCAGCTGTTCACGACGCTGCAGCGGCTGAAGGTTCCGTCGAAGATGCTGTACTTCCCGGACGAAGGTCACTGGGTGCTGAAGCCGCAGAACGGCCGGCTGTGGTACAAGACGGTGAACGACTGGGTCGACGAGTGGACGAAGACAGGGAAGTAGCGGTGGAATTAGAGGTCGGCAAAGATCGTCGCGAGATCGACGGTGATTGGCGAGTGCTCTATTGTGAACGAATGCTTCTCGATCCAGCTTTCGGCGGAGCAATCGTAACCGCGCTGCGTTTCCGGATCGACGACCCAGATATTCTTTACTCCCATGCGACGATAATCGTCGAGGCGCTGCTGGTAACGCGAGACGCGATCTTCCGGCGACAACACTTCGATAATCGCCAGCGGAGCGCGCGTGGGAATTTGTTCGATCGGCTCGTCTGCGAGAAATCAAACAAACATCGGCGATGCGAAATCGTGTCGGAGCAACTTGAATCCGGAGTTCCGTCACAGCACGTATATTCCATTCCCTGGCATGAGTGGCAAACCAAACTGCTAGCGCCGTCTGAACAGCGGCATGATCGAATTCGCCCAAGTTTCTCTCCTGCAACTCGCCGTCGACGTAGTCGCAGTCCGGACTGTAGCTGCTGCGCAGAGTAGTCCTCAACGCTGAGCGGTAATGGAGTTGCTGCAGACATAGGATCGATAGCTGCGAAATATTGTAGCGCTGTCGCGACCAAACGCCAGAGGTTTTCGTCACCTCAGTGACGCTTGAAGTACTGCACGGCGCGCTCGTGAGCTTCGGCTTTTTCGCGCGTCGCGAACGTTCCCAGGTTGCGGCGCTTGCCGGTCTTGGGATTCTTCTTGCGTGAGTACAGGCGATATTGTCCGTCCGATAGTTTGCGGATCATGTCCATTTGGATGAGGGACAGACCGGAGGGGAAGCTTCGAGGAGAAGCGAGCCGTAGAAAATCACGCCGATTCGTCTGTTAAGAAATTTCGTCTGTCGACGCTTGCCTGGACGCTTCCATGACGACTGGTTCCTCGTGCCAGCAGATGCGGTTTCGACCCTCTCGCTTGGCGCGATAGAGCGCGCGATCAGCGTGTGCAATCAGTTCTCCGCGGGAGACCTGTGGCGACGGCCGAACGGCTGCGATGCCAATGCTGACGGTGAGCTGCTGATCAAAGGGCGAAGCTTTGTTGACGATCCCCAGCTCCACTACAGCGGCCTGCAATCCGGCCGCAACCGTTCCGGCGCCTTCCAGCTCCGTGTCTGGCAGCAGCACGATAAACTCTTCGCCGCCATAGCGAGCGACTACATCGACGCCGCGATGCAATTCGCCTCCCAAGGCTTTCGCGATCTGCACCAGGCAATCGTCTCCGTAGACGTGTCCGTGAGCGTCGTTGATGCCCTTGAAGAAGTCGAGGTCGAGCATCAGGATGGCGACCGGCTCGTTCTTGCGCAGAGCGCGCTTCCACTCGGACTCGAAGGCTTCGGAGAAGTAGCGGCGATTCGGAATGGCAGTCAGAGGATCGAGCATCGACTGCCGTTCGAGCTCGAGGTTCGCGGCCTTCAACTCTTTCTCCTTGGTGAGCAGGTTCGCCTGTCCCAGCAGATAGCTCACCTGAATGCTGCCGGAGTGAAATCCCTGGACGATCAGCAGAAGCAGGATCTGATCCCAGTCCAATATAGAAATGCTGACGAGCCACCGACACGCCGAGCACGAACAGCGCGCAAGTGATGATCATCGGGAAAAGGCTGCGCAACAGGAGCGCGTGCCGGTTCTCAAGATTGAGTCGCGGAAGGAGCTCTTTCTGCACCGGAGCTCGCAAAGCCTGCCAGCCCATGAACAGAAACGGCACGCTCCACAGCAGTTCGAAGGCAGTACCTTTGGGCAGGCGTCCAAACATCGCCAGGACCGAGCCCGCTGGAGGCTGCCAGCTCGGAACTGGGATAGTCGAGCAGGATCTCCACCGGCAGATACAGCCACAGCGTGGCGCAGAGCAGACGATTGCGTCGCCGCTCTTCCTGCGTGGACCAGGTCAGCAGTCGAACCGTTGCCGCGACGCGAGCAGCAGACATTCAGCCCAGTAGATTTCGTACAGCGCGACGGAAGAGTCCGCACGGTGTCATGCGGAAGATGCGGATGTAGGTGAGCACCGTCGCTACGATGGCCTGAAAGATGTTGACGTAAAGCGCACCTCGGCGAGATGCGGCGTCGTAGGTATTGGAAATTGCCAGCAGAAACGGAATTTCCGCGACGAAGAACAGCAGGTCGGAAATATCTGCCGCCGCCGCGAGATTCCAGTTGTTACCCGCGATCCAGGTAAAGATGGCTTGAGCGATTGCCCAGACAAACAATCCGATCGCAATCCACAGCCAAGCTGGCCGCTCGCGCTGGCGCAGCTGTGTGCTTCGCCAGACACAGCAAAGTCCCGCGACGAAGGCGATCGCCGCAGTGGAACCATTTGACAACAGCAGCTTTTCCAGGAAACAGGACGAGCGCTAAAGCGTGCAGGCCGAAAACGCTGAGCAGCGCTCCAAACAGCAAGCTTCGTTCTCGAGATGGCCTAGTCGTGCTTATTCAGATCACCATTTAAGTGTCAGCTCCATGTTAGCGCAATTCTCGAAAAGCCAAGAAAACTTTAGTAACCAAGTCCGAAACAGGAACCGAAAGTTTCGCGGGCCAGCGGAATGCAATTGTCGAAGCTTAACGGGTTGAGTAAAATCCTCTGCTCTCGAAAGATTCCAAGAACGCGAGATGGTTATTGGACTGCGCGTCCGAAGGTGCCGATAGAACCAACAGGGTAAAGGCGGAGGTTTGCGATGCACGCATTTGAAGACTCGAAATTCTGGCCGAAGCGTCTTCCATTTCGGTGTGTGCGGTGGCTGCATCCTTTAGAATAGGGCCGCATCTAAAGGTTGAGTATCATTCACTCAAGGACTCATATGCCTAACGAAAATAAAGATTTACCGACTCCTGATCCTGAACTTCGTGACGATTCGGAAGGCGCGCGGACCTTGCCGGTACTGCCTGTGCGCGACACGGTGCTGTTCCCTCACGCAGTATTGCCGCTGACAGTTGGCCGCGAAAGCTCGGTGCAGTTGATCAATTCGCTTGGCGATGACAAGACGATTGTCGTGGTCGCGCAGCGGGAAGCGCGAGTCGATTCGCCGCAGCCGACGGACCTTTTCGGTGTCGGCAGCCTGGCGGTGGTGCACAAGGTAGTGCGCATGCCGAACCAAAGCCTGTTCGTTTTCGCGGAAGGCCTTGAGCGCGTGAAGGTGACCGAATATGCCCAGCTGTCGCCGTTCATGCGCGCCACGGTGGAGTCGATCCCCGAACTCCCGGTCGCCAAGAACTCGGAGATTGAAGCGCTGCAGCGCAATGTGCTGACGCTGTTCCAGCAGATCGTTGCCGGCTCTCCCACGTTGTCGGACGAACTGTCCACGGTCGCCGGAAACATCGACGACGCGGGACGCATGGTTGACTTCATCGCATCGTCGCTGCCGTCGCTCTCGACCCGCGACAAGCAGGACGTTCTGGAAACGCCTGATGTGCAGATTCGTCTGGAGAAGATCAATCAGCACCTGGCGAAGGAACTGGAAGTCCAGCAACTGCGCAACAAGATTCAAAGCGAAGTGCAGGACCGCGTGCAGCAGACCCAGCGCGAGTACTACTTGCGCGAGCAGATGAAAGCTATCCAGAAAGAACTGGGCGAGCAGGATGAAACCACTCGTGATGCCGAAGATCTGCGCCAGAAGATCGAATCCGCCGGGATGCCGGACGATGTGAAGAAAGAAGCGTTGAAGGAACTCGGACGCCTGGCGCGCATGTCGCCAATGGCCGCCGATTACGGCCTCACGCGCAATTACATCGAGTGGCTGGCAGTGCTGCCGTGGCAGAAATCTTCGGGCGTCGACATCGACATTCCCAAGGCCAAGGAGATTCTCGACTCCGATCACTACGATCTGGAGAAGGTGAAGAACCGCATTCTCGATTACCTGTCTGTGCGTCGTCTGAAGCCCGGAATGAAAGGCCCGATCCTTTGCTTTGTCGGACCTCCCGGAGTCGGCAAGACTTCGCTGGGCAAATCGATCGCCCGCGCGCTGGGCCGCAAGTTCGTTCGCCTGTCGCTTGGCGGCGTGCACGATGAGGCTGAGATTCGCGGACATCGCCGGACGTATATCGGCGCGTTGCCCGGCCAGATCATGCAGGGTATTCGCCGCGCGGAGACCAACGATCCGGTCTTCATGCTCGACGAAATCGATAAGGTTGGCCGCGACTTCCGCGGCGATCCAGGTTCGGCGCTGCTCGAGGCGCTTGATCCGGAGCAGAACTTCAGCTTCCGTGATAACTACCTCGACGTTCCGTTTGATTTGTCGAAGGTGCTGTTCATTACCACCGCGAACCAGCTCGATCCCATTGCGGAACCGTTGCGCGACCGCATGGAGATCATCGAACTGCAGGGCTACACCGAGGAAGAGAAAGTGCACATCGCGTTCCAATATCTGATACCGCGTCAGATTGAGGAGAACGGCGTGACCGCGGATCAGATCGAATTTCCGGAGGAGACGGTCCGCTTTATCGTTCGCCATTACACGCGGGAAGCTGGCGTGCGTAATCTGGAACGGACGATTGGAACCATCTGTCGTAAACAGGCTCGCCGCATTGCGGAAGGAAAGACCGACAAGCTGGTAGTCACGCCGGAATTGGTGCAGACGCCCGACATGCTTGGCGGAATGAAGATCCGCACCGAAGGCGAAATCGCTGAACGCACCAAGCGCGCAGGTGTTGCCGTGGGCTTGGCGTGGACGCCGACTGGCGGTGATGTGCTCTTCGTCGAAGCAACCAAGATGAAGGGCAAGGGCGGCGCTCCCACCATAACGGGGCAGCTCGGCCAGGTGATGCAGGAATCCATCCAGGCTGCGTATAGCTGGGTTCGCTCACACGCTAAGGAGCTTGGGATCGACGAGGGGTTCTTTGCCGATCACGACATCCACATTCACGTGCCAGCGGGAGCGATTCCCAAGGATGGCCCGTCGGCGGGCGTGACCATGGTCACCACGCTGGTTTCGCTGTTGACCGACAAACCGGTGCGTCCGCTTACGGCCATGACCGGCGAGATCACGCTGAGCGGAAACGTTCTGCCGATCGGCGGCATAAAAGAGAAAGCTTTGGCCGCCAAACGTGCAGGCGTAACCGATATCATTTTGCCGGCGGAGAACCGGCAGAACGTGGAGGAAGACCTGACCCCGGAACAGCGGCAGGGACTTGAATCTTCATTATGTGAAGACCATCGACGAACTGCTCACGATCGCACTGCCGGCCTCGCGTGCTGAAGTCAAGCAGGATGCTGAAGTTCGCGAGCAGGTATTGCAAGTCGTTCCGGTCGGATAAAGGCGAACTCAACACCGAAAAAAAGGGGCCATCGCGAGATGGCCCTTTTACTCGAAACATAAAAAGCGTCAATTAAAGATGTGCCGCGCAACCAATGACCAAGGGGCGCACCTTCAGGTCCATCGCTCGAACTAATTTTGAATTGTCATCACGCGGAGGGCTTCAGCCCAACGAGGGATCTGCTCTTGAGTCTCATTGGGGCTTAGAAGAACGCAGTAAATCACTTCTTCTTCACCTTCCACAATATCTGCCGATACATCCCCAGCCAAAGTTCAGCATCCTCCGACGTCAAATTCAGCCGCCGCACCATCCGCCGTATACGCTCTTCGGTCGACGTAACCGAGATAGGGTTCACGTATCCACTCACATGCAATGCCTCAAGCAGCAAGGCTGAGACACGCTCCTCCTCACCAGCGTTTGCGCGTTTGTCCTGGTCTGCCTTCTTCGCCGGCACTGCCTTCTTTGGATCGCGCACCAACTCGTAAAGACACACCGCAACAGCTTGTCCCAGGTTCATCGAGGCATGTTGCTCGCGAGTCGGTATCTGCATCAACCAGTGACAATGACTGAGATCGTCATTGGACAGCCCGGTTTTCTCGGTTCCGAAGAGTAGCGCAACCGACTCGGTGGTGAGTTGTTTTCGAATCAACCGCGCGCCATATTCCAGACGTCGCAGAGGATGCTGTAATTCCCGGTGGCCCACCGCAGTTGTTCCAACCACCAGTGCACAGTCGGCAACCGCCTCAGCAACGCTCCTAAATTCCTTCGCATCAGCAAGTAGCGCCGACCCTCCCATGGCCGATCGCGCCTCGCGAAAAGCAACCTCGTAGGGATTGACGACGCGCAGCTCCAGGAACCCGAAGTTGCTCATGGCACGCGCGGCCGCCCCAATATTAAGTGGGTTGCTGGTCTCCACCAGGACGACGCGCAAACGATTCGATTGATCGGCCATTTTCCATCAGTGTAGTAGAGCCCCGCGTTTTGCGGTACTTGGCGGTCAAATGTGTCGCAAAAGCAACGCCAAGCTGTGTAGCCCGCGTCCAATCTTTAGGAAATATCAGAAAGATGCGGAATTGTCTTTTAACCATTCTTGGGCTGTGCCTGTTTTGGGTGTCGCCACTTTGCGCCCAAACCACGAAGCCCGCTCCTTCAACGCCCATCGATGCCAAAAAAGCCGAACTAGGCGGCAAGACCTGGGATCCTGCGTGGGACAAGATCGTTGAGCAGGCGGTGCCCGCGGAAATGCTGTCCTCGCGCGTGCCGCATGATGTGCGCAAGTTCTGCCCGCGCTTCTACACCATGAGCGAGACCGATAAGCGCGTCTTTTGGGCTTATTTCTTCCAAGCCTTGGCTGGAACGGAAGCAGGTCTGAATCCAACCAGCCGAGTGCGACATACTGAGCCGGAAGTTGCTGTGATCGATCACGTGACTCATCGAGCTGTGCGCAGTGAGGGCTTGCTCCAGCTGACATACGAAGATGCCACCCGCTATGACTGCGATTTCGACTGGACGCACGATCGCGACTTAGCGACAACCGACCCGTCAAGGTCGATTCTGCAGCCCAAGAACAATCTGGAATGCGGCGTCAAGATTCTCAACAATCAGATCATCACGCAGCGCAAGCCGCTGATCTCGAAGAAGTCCTATTGGTCGCCTTTGCAGCCCGGTACGATACCCCATCGCACCTTCGTGAAGCAGATGATCAATCCTCCGGCGGCCTGCGAGGCACCCATAAAAGCTCCGAAGTTGAGGCAGGAAACGACTGCCTCGGTAAAACAAACGGCGGACGCCAACGGCGATTCCAAGTAGAGGTTTGTGCCCGGCAATTCCCGGGGGGCAGAGTCAAAGTCGCCAGCAAACGCGTGAGCAGGCTTCGCGAAGGCGCTTACCAGACGCTCGGAAACTTGCTCCGACGCGCGTCCCTCATTACAATAAGGAGCACCAACCTCGCAGGCGCGTAGCTCAGTTGGTTAGAGCGCTACCTTGACACGGTAGAGGTCAGGAGTTCGAGTCTCCTCGTGCCTACCATTTCTTTCAACAACTTGCGCGGAAGCCGATTCTCGGTCACACGAATTCACCTGCAAAATCACCTGCAGATCGTCTACTAACACTGTCCGGCTGCCTGACTTCATCGCCCGCAACACCGCTTCCTGAGCCGCCATCATGCTCGCGTTCACCGTGTGGGCGTACTTCCCGAGCGTGGTGGTGACGTTCGCATGCCGCAACAGCCCCTGCACGGTCTTCACGTCTGTTCCCTGATTCACCAACCAGGTCGCCAGGCCGTGGCGGAAGTTATGAAAGCCGAAGCGTTGCCCCGGTCGCGAGTTCGACTCCCGCGGCCACCGCTGCAGGACGAAGGTAATCAGCCGTGAGAATGCTCGCCGATCGTGGTTTTCGCCCTCGGAGCGCTTGCTGGCGAAGACCCAATCAGCTCGCTTGCCCGTACACGGTTTCGCCGTGCCAGGCGCGCAGAGCAGTCGGCCAACAGATCGGTGAGCGGCACCGGAGCTTCCGAGCGCTCGGTCTTGAGCCGTTCGAAAGCTCGGTTGCCCACCCACACGCGACGGAGATTGATCTGCCTGGCTTCATAGTCAACGTCCTGCCACTGCAAACCCAGCGCCTCGCTGATCCGCAGCCCGGTTGCGGCCACCAGCAGGGTCAGAGCCAGCTCGGCGCCGGAGAGCCTCTCCAGAATGCGACCGGCGGTGCCGGATCCACCCTGACCGGTTTGTACCGCGACAGTGCCGTCTGTTCGACCCAGCGAACCGGATGGGAGGACTCCTCGCGCGGCAGCAGTCCATACTTCTGCGCCTTGCTGTAGACGATCGACATCACCCGGCGGAGCTTGTCCTTGGTGGGGTTGGCCAGCGGCAAGGAACGCAGCCACTGCTCGATTTCGAGTGGCTGAATCTCCAAAGCCAAACGGTCGCCCCAACGTGGGATCAGGTAATGCTCGATCACATGCTGCACCGTGTGCTGCGTGGTTTCGCCAGGTCCTGCATGCTATTGTGCTGGTAACTGGTGCGAGATCCCGGAAGGTTAGCCGGCCCGAAGGGATCTCGCTTTGGTCATGGGGCTGCAGGTGTAGCTCGGCCGATCTCCTGCCAGACTTCGCTCTCCGTCGCAAGGTCAGCAGCGAGCCGATCAACACAGGTTTGCTCGGCCTCTCTTGCCGGTGTCCGGTTTGGTGACATAGCAGTGATCACCCAGACAGCTCCCTTCTTTTTGCGTTGTTGCTGCGTAATCCATCCCCGTTGTGCCATTCAGAATTTCTCCTGTCCGGCGCCGAGGACTGCCTGCACGCAATTATTCGCCAATACGCTCTCGCTGCAAACATCTTTTTGCAGCGGGACAGTGATTGCGGGTTCGATTCGGTTGCACAACGGGAATTTCTTCACTTTTTGCTACGGATCGCGGCATCGACTTCCGACAGCCGGAAGCGCCATGTCTTGCGGTGGCCGGTGCCTAACGGATGTGCGGGGATCTGTCCCGTACGCGCCATTTCCAGGACACGGCGTGGCTTGATGCCGAGCCATTCGGCGACGCGATAAGCATCAACAAACAATTCGGGATCGGCGGTGATGTTATTTGCGACAAGCTCCTCCGCCGCGAGGGCGTTCCAATTTGTCGACATGCCGAAGGCGACTACTCTCAGCAGCTGAGTCACCTTCGCAGGCAGTGTCAGAACGGCACATCTTCGTCGGTGATCTCTAGCGGGCCGTCGAAGTGATTTGCCGCGGGCTTTGCGTCCCGATCCACCATCACCTTGAAGACGCTTGGCACGATTACCCGTCCCTCTCGATCGAGTCGTGATAGACCTTCGAATCGATGAAGATGGGGTAGCCGATCATCTTTCGGGTGATCTTTGCGCCAGGTCCCAGGTCGCCAGAAAGGTGACGCGCTCTCCGTTCTTCTGCTCGACCATGTACTGGGCGGTATTCTTTCCCTTGACCGGGTGAGCAGTAATGGCGACCAGGACGCCATCAACTACGGTCGCCGGGGTTTTCAAAGCGCATTTGCTTTGGTGGCTTTGATTTTCTGTGTCTGACATAGCATTTTTCTCCTTAGGGTATGATTTGAGTGACTGGTGAGGTTTGGCTCTCCTGGGTCCAACCCAAAGAAGCCGTAGTTGCCCAGAGCCTTCGTGACGTTTGCTTAGGTAATCTGTAGGCGCCGAGGGCCACGTCGTAGGGGTAGGATTCGAGCGTGCGCACACGGCCACGATGCAATGCGCGACACTTCCGCCCCCATGTCTTGGGGGCGGAGGCGGGCTCCGCACAAAAGCGGAATAGCTTGTGACGTTCCCCGATCAAGGCGTGAAGATGGAATCGACCTCCCAACGGACCATATTCATCCGCTCGAAACGCGTAAGGCCTACCTACACGACGAACTCAGCAAGCACCGGCTGCCCGTCTGCTTCTGGTCGTCGATCCGCATGGGGCTTCCCGACTGCTGCTCAGCATTTTCCTTCTGCCAGCGACTCCATCAGCGGTTGAACATGTAATGCGCTCCCACTGCCGAGACCGGATCAGCGAACAGTCCCAGTAAAACCATCCCAAGGGTGGTGTCCGTGTGGCGTTCGAGGAATGTCCCAAAGCCTCTACTACGGGTTCGTCGACCATCGATTCGGCGACAGAGACGAATAAGTCGGGGCAGCGACGAGCTTCCACGATACGGTGCGCTTGCACCGGGCGAGCCGTCTTCCCTCGCGCCTCCGTGCGGCGACCGTGTCGCGAGGTCCTTCTGCTTCTGAAGCTACGTTAGACAAGGGCTGCTCTGTCCACTTTTCGAATGGCACTTGATTTGCACTTTCCACCTCCGGTTTTTAGGCACACTTCTGGACACCAAGCGATGGGCGCGCCTCGCTTCGCTCGTCCACGCCGTGGGGCTCTCCCCACCCCCGCGCACCACTCTGCCCCCGCTCCGACGGGGCCTTGGCTCCGTCCGGTGGCTCCCCTGCCCATCGCGTCGCCCGTCGTCAGGGTACGATCCACGACGTCGCGGGCAATTTCGGCCACAGGGAGCCACCTCGACGCCAGCTCCAGTGCGATTCGCTACGGCTTCGCCTCGTGTAGCTCGCGGTATGGTCGAATCAGCTCGAGGCCATTCCTTCGGAACCGAAGAATCCACCAGGAGCGACGATTTTTGACGAAGACACTAAAAGTTGAAAAGTTCGATGGCCTAGGCCATTTTGATTCGGCGGATTTTCAATGGCCTAGGCGATCGAATTCTCCTCGGCTGATGATCAAGAAGGGTTGTCTCTGAAGCGCGGAGTCAGCACGCCCAAGGTCCAGCAGGAAGAATGTGGTGGACAAAGCTTTTAGATCACTCGAAGAAACGATACATGGGCAGCAAGACCTCCAAACGACTGACTCCCGGTCGAAGAAGAGCAAGCCGCCAGTAAGTCACCCCAAGGATCCGATCGTCGAACCTCAGAAGAGCAGGGCGGGCGGTAGGTCACCGAAAGATCGAGATGTTCGGGCGAAGAAGACCAGGCTGGCGGTAACTTCTTCACAAGGCCGATTGCTCAGCCGAAGGAGGAGCAGGAGCAGTGGGTCTCCAAACACACTTCGAGCGAGGCGGTCGAGCAGGGAAGGGCTGAAGGGCTTGAGCATGCTTGCGGATGATGACAGGCGGCAACGGCCAGGTGGTAGGCCTCATGAAAACTATCTGGAGAAATCCAACGGCACAAACAGCATGGCAAGATCATGAAACGCGTTTTTGCTCGGCCTAGGTACAGACGGGGAACTGAGCCGACGGAAGACTTCGTTTTGCGGAGCAAAACGAACGGCGACTTCACGGTGAGATTTGAACACGCCTTGTCTCCCCGCGGAGGTGCGGCGGCGACGACTGTCGGAAGAGGTCGAAGGCTGCTTTGGCCCGTCCCGAAGTACGTCGACGTCATCGGGTGGCAGGAAAGCGATGTCGGCAAGACCTCGAAAAGCGCCGGCGCCAGGATTGATGGGATGAAGCGGCTCACGCTAATCCGAAGAGCTCCACGGAAAAACAGGCAAGCAAGCGCGCATGGACCGATCAGATCAGCGCGATCGTATGATTCAGTCTTCACGGGGTCGGCGCTGAGGAAGCCCCGGTGTACGTCGACTCCTGGTCGGCGTCGAAAGGCTCACTTGACGCCAGACGTCGCCTGGAAATGGGTCGGCGGATAAAGACACTTTGGGCGCGGATGGAGAGTCGGCGCTCGAAGTGACGCGGGCGGCTCGCCCAAACTCCGGATACCCTTCCATCGATCGCGCCCTCGGCGAAGGCGACACGAGCCGCATCAAAAGGGAAGGCTTGACCGTCGATGCGGAGGCGAGATCATCCTGGTCAGCCAATCGGCATCCCAATGCCGTGACGCCTTACAAAATGGCGACTCACTCTCTCCGGCTGCAACGGCACATGAATCATGGAGGGCCACACACACACTATTCACAGAGCGTGACAAATCGCAGAGGAGATGCAGCGGCTACAAATGCTTGGTCAGAGCGGCTCCGCGAGTGTCGGGTGCAGGGTTCGGCGCGGATGGTTGGGTTCCACCCCAGCAAATTCCAGACCCGATCTCAACCTCGGTCATTGGACATGGCTAGCTGACAGTACGTCTGCCGACACTGTCGCGGCGTGTGCGAAGAGACGCGTCCCACGGACCTATGATTCGAATGCCGCAGACCGAAAACGGGATCCTTCCTGTGTCTTCCAGGTGCTTACCGCGCCGTGCTGGGTAGACGGCAGCGCCTGACGCGGCTGCCAGCCGACAGGAGAGGTTTATCGCGGAGGACGACGCTGGACGCGCATCGGACTTGCAGGATGTGGTTTACGACTTCGTCCAGCGCGGCTGCGCATAATGCCGCAGCGAAGCGCGAGGAAAACGAAGGAAACTGTCGCCCGTCAGGCGCGAGATGTCCTCGAAGGGGATCCCCTCGATCTGATCACCGACTGTCGACGCGAAGGGGCAGGGCGGTTTCCGATCCAGCAGTTTTCGAGCGTCGATGGATTCGATGCTGAGGTCGGCCAGATCTCCTTTTAGGCGTCGCCATCCATCGGCGTCGAGGGGGTATTGGAGTCGATCGAACAGGAATTGAAACGGATCAGCGAAGGCGCATGCAGAGTTCATGAATGCCAGAGCGGCCGTGGCGGGTCGAATACCTGCAAGGCGGTCTTGTCGACGACGTGGCCATGCGCAACGCGAGTGCTCCACGCACGCCTCCAACAGCTTTCCGGTATCGTTTTCTATAGCCTTTGCAAATTCTGCTGAAGTCAAGAGTCGTTTGCGAAACGAATCATGAGTTCCTCTCCGCAAAGTCCGGCTTACACCCCATTTATTCGGGAAAGAACCATAGCGCTAAGAGCTTCGAGCGCCGGGTTTTCTTGCCATCTTCCGTCATGCTCGAACATATCCCCCGATCGCTCCAAGACTTTCTCGCAAACTCTAACGCGTTGCAGAAGTGTCAGCGCTGCTTTCTAAGGGTCCACTTACTTCGATACCAACTGGTAGCCCTCACTGTAAAACGCGCCAGAGAAGGCACTAATGGTATCCCTCGTCAAAGCCACAGATTCGACGCCATCACTGCAACCGCCCATTCCGGGGTCGCTCTCGCCAGGTCCCCACTGCAAGATGCCCGTGTTCTTCAGCCTGTTCCAGAGTTCCACGAATCGGATATCGCTCGAGTTGACGGTCATGGTCGCAGAATCGATCATACCGACGAAGCCGCCACTGCCCACCGCCAACACCTTCCATTCGAAATGCCCTCCGTCTTGTGTCGTAGTCGAGGGAAGTAGGCGGCCATGCCGCTTTTGAAGTTGGAACCACTGCAACATTACTTGAGCTGCATTAATCGCTGTGGCTACCTTTTGAGATTGTTCCTTGAAGGAAAGCTTTGGGTCTAGATGGTCAACGATGATGCGGATCACCCCGGAGCCGGTGGCCTTCGTAATACCCATGTTTGGTTCCAAATACGATCCATACAGGGTTTGTAGCTCCGTTAATCGTTCTCCAAACCCGGAGAACTGAAGGTCCAGGTGTCCGTGGCGAATCTTGTGTAGCAGGCGAACACCTCGCGAAAGTTCCAAGGGGTGGAATCTTATGAAGCCCGCACGCGCAGGCCTGGGGCCGGGCTCTGGCATCTGGAGTTGGGGGGCTTCCAGTTCAGCGAGGTTCCAGTATTGCTGCCAGAAGTCCGATACCTCCCCGTCAGGGACCGGAGTGTAGCCGTCCATCGCTTTCCTAATCGCTGCTGTGAATAGGTCCGCCTTATATTTCGCTCTCACCCCGCCATCGTTATTCAACAGCCAATCGCGAATTTCCTCATACGAGAGGTGTTTGTCGAAGTGTTCGCAACCTCCCCTGTGGTATGTCGCGGGAGATAGTAGCACCGTCATAACGTGATCGGCCCCAGCTTCTCTGTAGCGGGCGGCGCGTTGTTGGTAACGTTCCGGCTGTTCCTTTTGAAAATCTGCACAAAGTTTGTTCTCAACCAGCAAAACCCAACTTGCGTGGTTGGCTTCGGAAAACTTAATCTCGAGGTCACTTTCTCCGAGAGTATGTGCAACCGAGTGTTGCGCGTTGAAATCGACAGGGCTCAGCGAATTTCCGGCCACGCGCTGTAGAAACCATTCGCGGAATTCGGACGAGCAATGAAGCTCCTCCAGCAGTAGCAGGTCGACATCCCGTTCGCACAAACTGCAGGCTGCAACCACGTCACCAGAGGTTTCGTCATCGTGCATTTTCGCCAGCTCCATTGATATTGTGTATCCCCGCTTCTTTGCTTCTCGCCGGGTGAAATTCTTTGGTCGTCCTAGTGAAGAGTGATGCTCACCGCCTGCATGTACGCAGCAATTCTGAGATTTCCGGGCGTTACGTCGATTGTTTTCTCCCAGGATTGGAAGTCCTGTTTTCGCATCCGAATCGTGTGCTGGCCCGCCGAAACTGAGATGGTCGACGGTGTGCTCCCCAGGTACTTGCCATCCACCTCGATCTCAGCCCCAGCAGGGCTTGACCAAAACTCAACGGCAGTTTGCTGGACAGCGGAAGGGGCAGGAAGTGGCACTGTCGCAACTGCCGGAGAAGTCTTTGGCGTATTGGCTGTTTCCATGGCAACCGGCTTTGGGGTGGGCAACTGGCTCTGCTGCTCCAAATCCGCAACGAATTTGATATTGCCAGACGTGGTCTTCATTTTTCGTTCCCAGTTCCTGTATCCCGGCTTGCTGATTCTGATCGTGTGCTCACCGGATGCCACCGTGATGGCGGATGGCGTGTCCCCTGAGAAGCTGCCATCGAGTTCGATCTCAGCCCCCGCTGGTGTTGAAGTAATGTCCAGCGTGGCGGTGGCCGCTGTAGCCGCTGCGGCAACGGTAGGCATCGTGCCTGATGATTGGAACTTCGCTAGGTCGAGTGGTACATCTCCATTTACAAAAG
>CAWKID010000005.1:0-1548740 GCA_963849545.1 uncultured Acidobacteriaceae bacterium
CTGTCGGAGATGAGTGATCAGACGGTTATCTTCTAATAAGGTCTGGCCCGGGCAATCAGGCCCCAGAGCATGGGGTCGCCCGTTTTACCGGGTAGAGAGCTGTTTTACGTGCGTAACGGGGTTTGAGTGGACACTTATCCAGCAAAAGCGGCTTGAATCCGGAGAGGATGCCCGCGGTAGTATCGCCCGACAGGGCTTCCGTGTGGAAAACACTCTCTGGCCCGTTACCGATCTGTACTCTCTATGGGCTCAGTCTCCCACTGCTTTGTGGATACCGGTAGGAGGTCTTCTTGGGGTAGTCCTCTACGAAATCAGGATGGTGCTCGTAGGGGTTTGGGTGGGTGCCGCCCCGCCGCCCTTCGGGACCGGCGTACCTACGCGGCGAAGAGTAAAAATCTCTTCGCGCGGGCGAGAGCCGAAGCCTCCGCTGAGAGCTTGTTCTGCCGGATAGGTGCTCAGCTTTTAGGTCGTTGTTGCTGCTCGACGGAAAGAGAGTGCTCACTTACCCGACAGACACGGTGAGCGGGATCCCTGGGCTGATGGGGATTACTCAACTCCCGCCAGAGTGCTGCTCAGCGGATTGGATTCGGTAGATTGCTGCCTGTTCTGCCCTAGAGTCAGTTGTGGTCTGGGCCGGGGGATGTTTCTCTTCTTTGTACTTCACATGGCAGGGACGGTTATGGGTTTGGGCAAGTAGGTGTGTTCGCGCCGCCCGCCGCCGCCCGTGTGAGACCCGCTTCCTTATGCCCGCTGCGATAAAGCGTACTACTTCGAATCGGCCTGAGATCATTAACCCCGGCGTGAGCGCCCGGTCAGTGGACGAGTCGCTGAGTGGCGGTCTTTCTAGAAAGCTCCCCACGTGCTGGTCGGATGCCAGGAAGCGCCTTACTTGTTCCTGAAAAAGTTCGTCGACGCCGCAAGCCCTCGATACGAAATCGGTACGCTGATCCTCAGGGCGTTCCAGTGCTGCAAGAAAAATGAGCTTTACATCGAGCTAAGAGTCAGGCGTCATTCAAGGTCTCGCAGCCAGGTTGCCGTTGAAAGCCAAGCACGTTAGGTGCGTCGATCCATACTCGAAATAAACGTTGCCCTTTGTATGCACACATTACGCTTTGTTGATCGATCGAGCTGTTCACCGCTTGCGGCGGCTTGAGCAGAGGCGAGGCTTAGCCTTCTTGTCAGTTCTGAGTCACCGTCTTGCTCTTCGTAGCCTCGGCGATCAGATGCTCGACCACGTCCTTACGCTCGTAGTTCGGATAGAGCTGAAGCAGTTTGTTCCAGGAGGCCACCGCACCATCTACGTCTCCCTTGCCCTTCCAGCTGATGATTCCGAGGTTCATCAACGTTCCCGCGTGCTTGGAATTGTAGGTGAGGGACTTCTGCAACTCCGCGATCGCACCGTCCACGTTGCCGGTGTAATACATACAGGAAGCCATGTCCGTTCGTATCGCTACGTTTTTCGGATCGATTGCCAGAGCCTTCTGGAAATAGGTGATGGCCTCCTCGAATTGGTGCGCCGATTTGTAGGTGAGCGCCGTCTTGTTGAGCGTCGCAACATCTTTAGGATCGGCTTTGAGCTTCGTAAGCAGAGGCTCGGCCTGCTTATCCGCCATCCGCTTCATGTCTGCCAGGCTCGGCACGGCTTGCGGCTGGCTCATACCGGATTGACCCGGACCAGCTGCGGCTTGCACCGCCGGAGCGGGAGTGGCGGGAGATGCGGAGCCTCGGACCAGGTATCCCAGTGCCATTCCGACAATCAGGCAAATGGCGGCCATGGTATACGTTTGCGCCGGTTTCCAAAGGGTGCTCGTCATTCGAACTTCAGAACTGTCTTCCATGCTTCCCCACTCACCCCCTTCAAGAGCTGCATTCAGGCCTCTCCGGGCGTGGAACTCCAGTGATAAGTGCATACCGCCTGCCATCCTCACGACAGCAGTTTCAATTGTTGGGCATTGTGATTCAGCGATTTACAGGCCTTCACCACCACTCCGCATGACTTAATAGCCCGACAGAAGCGTCTAAGTTCCCACCTCGGGTGTGTTTTGGCGCTTGCGGTTGCGTGGAGTCGGCGCGTCAGCCTTGCGCAATGCGGCTGCTAAAGAGTGGGCGGCCGAATCGTAGCGACGGAAGTTACCGCCTTTTGATTGGACCAGTTTGCTGCGCGCCTGACATTCTCCGGATGCCGCCCCCCGGATCGTGCGCGACGTTGTGACACTGGAGAACACAGGAGTTTGCACCCGGGTCGTACGAGATATCGAGCCCACCATTCCTGCCGACAACGTTGAGGTCGAAGTCCACCATGCGCACGCCCGTAGGGTTGGCGCTGGTCGATGTCATCCCATGCGCGTTGTGGCATGTGGAGCACGAAAGTCCGTCAGTAACCACGTGGCTATTGTGATAAGCCCACGACGTCGGCTGCATGACAGTCGACAGGCTGTGGCACTTAGCACACATGCCGTAAGGACCGTTGACGCTTAGGTCAGGCTGCGGGTTCAGGTTCACCGTGATCAGTGTGCCCGGACCACCAGGCGCCTGGCTGTCTTCGTAGTCGCGTTCCAGCAGATGCCACCACTTCGAGCCGTGAGGACCGTTCGGTCCGGTGCGGCCGAACTCGCGGTTGTCATCGCTGTTGTGGCAGTCGGTGCAGAAAATCTGTCCGCCCATGGCGCGTCCGTGGGTTGTCCCACCATCGAAATCGAGCATGGTCGGGAGCAGGCTGGGCTGCGGCAATCCACTGCTGCGGATGTGCATCACCGGATGACTCGACTTGGCGCTTACATTCATCTGCGAGATTACGTTCAGTGGATCGCTACCTGCCCGCAACGGGAAGTAGCCGAAGATGGGATTCGCAACTTTGCCTGAGCTATAACCGTGGCATCGCAGACAATTCTCGTACTGGTTGACCATCGGATTCACGACCGTCGTGCCGTCGACGCCCACGCCGACCGCGCCAGTCTGCGACACGCGAACGATTGGCGGGATGTTGAACGAGGTCACCTGCTGCGAACCATGTCCGTTATGGCAATCCGCGCAAGTCGCGTGACGGTTGTTGTTGAGGACGGCAGGCTCGGCCGCATCGTGCGTGTTCGTACCGTTCGGAAACGGATGACTGATCTTGCTGTATTCGGCGAAGATGTTCGGCGCCGGCGGAGAAAGATTCGATCCGCCGCTATGGCAACTGGCGCAGTCGGCCTCGTTGGAAGCACGCAGCAGGCGAATCGCCCCCGAACCGTTGTGCGGTGCATGGCATGAGATACAGGCGTTGCCGCCGACCGTTCCATAGCTACCGAGCTGCGCCTGTCCCGAGACTTTGTTCTGCGCAGTCGCGTGAATCCCGATCGGCCATCCGGCCAGCGGGTTGACCTGGTTCTTGCCGCCCATCGACGTGCGTGTCGGATCATGACACGCCAGACACATCTGCCCATTCGAACTGTCGCGCACCAGGAAGTTCATCGACAGCTTGTCGATCGCTTGCACGTGCGGGCTGTGGCACGATGTGCACTCCACGTTGCCCATCACCAGTTGCACTGCGCCGGTCTTGTCGCCGGTCTTGCCCTGCGAAACCAGGCTCGCAACCAGATCGATATTGTCTTGCAGCGGCTTTACCAGGCTGAAGGGATGCGAACTCTGCAATTGAGTAGTGAAGTTGTCGCCGGGATTCCAGCTTCCCCTGGTCGGCATCTGGCCGAAGAGCACAGTGTCGGCGACCGCGACGGTGCCATCGTGACAGCTCAGGCACAGGCCGCTATCGCTGCCCAACGGCATCTGCTCATTGTTGTGATTGACATAAGTCGTGCTCGTATACGTCTGATAGGTTGCGGTCGACAGCTTCTGGTTCCACAGCGGAGCCATGTTTCCATTGCCCGAGTGCGGCACGTGGCAGTAAGTGCAGGATCCCGGCCGCGAACCTTGTATCGGCGAGCCTCCGCCGGGCGAGAGATCGTGCATGCCGATAACATCACCGGTCACTTGGGCGAGCACCGTTCCGATGAGCATGAAGCTCAATGCGAAAGGCAGGAGCAGTTTCAACTTCACTGCACTCCTCCCTTCGCCTGCTTCAGCCCGTGATACTGAAACATCTGCACGCGGTGGTTATAGGAATCCACCACGAAGACCCGATCGCTGTGATCGATGAACAACCCCGTAGGCAGCCGAAAATCGCCGAAGCCCGTGCCCATTTGTCCGAAGTAATACAGCAGCTGCCCTTCGCGATTGAATACCTGCACCATGTCGTGCGATCCCTCGACAACATACAGGTGACCTTCGGAATCGACTCCGATGCCCTTGGGCCGGAACATCGCGCCCGCTCCATCGCCGATCGCACCTACGCCGTACAGGAACTGGCCGGAGCGATCCAACACCTGCACGCGGAAGTTCATGGCATCCACGACGACAAGCTCTTTGCCATCCAGCCGCAGCTCTGTGGGAAAGTTGAACTCGCCCTGCTGGCTGCCGTTCTTGCCGATGGTGTTGACGACTTCGCCGTTCATATCGAGGACGAAGATCTTGTTGCGCAGCGTGTCGGTAACGTAGATCCGCTGCTCTTGCGAGTCGACGGCAATCCCGGTGGGACGCTTGAAGAATCCTTCGCCGCCTTTCAGACTGCCGAGCGAGTGTTGATACTTTCCGTCGGCATTGAAGACGAAGATCTTGCCGGACTCGGAGTCGGTAACGTAGATGTTGTCCTTGTCGTCGACTGCAATGCACTGCGGCGCGAGCATCGGAGTCTTTCCGCTTGTCGCGACGCTCGATGAACTTATATTTTTGCTGCGCGATATCGAAGATGTGTACGCCCTGCGCGCCAGGATCGGTAACGATCACGCGGCCGCGCGAGTCTTCTACCACACTGTAGGGACGAACCAGGAAGTGCAGGTCGGGCGCGCCAACTACGAAGTCGAAGACCTTGGTGAAGAAGCCGGGCTTGGGACGGACATCGCGGTCCGTGGTGAGGCTGCGCTCGAAGGTAAGCTTGCGGCCACCTTCCAGCTGCAAGTTCAGGAACTTGCACCGTGGTCGTCTTCGACTTGCTCTTGCCCGCACCCCACATGGGCGCGACCAGCAGCATCGCCATCAACATATGGGATGTCAGCCGCCACTTTCTGCGCCAGATCCGGCTCTAGAAGAAATTGAACCATCGGTAGATTCCAATACTAAAGGACGAAAGCGAAGCTGGCGGCTTTCCTGAGGCGCTGAAGCCCTGGGTGAATTGCGTGTAACCACCCTGTATTCCGATTTGCCGGAACTGGTAGTTCACGTACGCATTTTTTTCTTCGAACCGGTTCCAGGAGGCGATGCCCTGGTTGGTGATGTCGCTGCGTGCGTTCACATAGCTGATCGAGGCTTGCAGGTGACGTATCGGCGATGCCGACAAGGTAGCCCCGTAGCTCTCCCCACCGTAGAACAGCAGCAGGCTGGGAGGGATGATCGGGGGAAGTGGCGTGGTCACTAAACCGTTTCCACCGGCCAGCGCATTGCCATTGGTCTTATTGTAGTTGGCGGTGAGGCTGAGACGGTTCGATCCAATGCTGGTACCAAAGCTCTCACTGCCGCTGCTCGATCCCGGTACCGCCGACAAACCAGTTCGACCAGCGCTGGCATTCGCATTCCAGAACAACCGGCCAAAGCGCCGTGCGACGCTGCCGGAGTAGTAGTAAAAAGACTGCTGGTAGGTCACCAGCAGGGTCTGCACGTTCTGGGCGTAATTGAAGTAGCCGCCCACCTGCCATGCGCCAATCTGGCGGTTGTAGTTCACATTGACGTTAAAGCCCAGTTGGTTGGAAGACTGACCGTCAATCGTGCTGTCGAACACGTTGACGTTGCGTGCCCATGTATCCACCCATGATCGCGCGCGTGTAGGACACGCCGCCGCCGTACACGGTGGAAGCCGTAATTCGCATCCAGATAAGTCTGCTCCCTGCGTTCGACCTCTCCCGTTGCCTGAAAATTCGGTGTGAAGGCATAGGCGCTGTTGAACAGGAAATTCCAAGCGTGCGACGCGACGTTCAACTGCGTCCCGTCGAAGCCTGCGCCACTGGAGCCAGTGGAACTGGTCGTGGTCCCTGATGTTGAGCTGGAGAGGCTTTGACTCGATTGGCCGGATGTCGTGGGAAAAATTGCCTGGTAGAGCGAACCGCTCAGATTGTCGGTGTAGTCGGCGCCAAGCGAGAAGCTCAGCTTCTGCGTCGGATGCACACCGGCATTTGCAGAAAGCCGGTCGATGGTGCCATTGAAGCTGTAGCCCAGGTAGTCCGAATTGAGATCGGTGCGGTTGAAGGAACTGGCAAAAGCTGCCGTGCCAGGGAAGAGCATGCCCCAGGGAGGCAGTGAAGCTCTTGGTGTCCGAATTGGAGTTCGTTTCGTTGCCGTCCACCAGCACTCCCGGAATCAGACCTTGCGAGGTGCCGTCGGCAAAACCCGCACCCAGGTTGAAGCCGTGAATCGTGTAATTTGAGTTCAAGTAGATAGAACGGAAGTTGGAATTACCATTCTGATTGGTCCCGTAGAGCGAATAGTTTTCGCTGCCCTGTTGATATCCGGCATTCAGAGTAGGCCAGTCAGGGAAAAGCGCGCTCCAGTTCACTCCAAAGCTTTGACTATCGCCGTTGGTGTTCAATCCGGCGATTCCCGGAACGCCGTAGTTTCCGGTCGTATTGAAGGCTTTTGTATAGTTGACCGAACCGGGAAAGTGACTGCCGCTGAAGATGGCACTGGAGAGAGTAACGCCGCTGGCGTCGGTTACCGATCCGAAATTGGAATTGCTGCGTGACTGGTTGTAGTAGGGATCTACGTTGAAGGAGATGAAGTTGGGATTGTAGTAAAAGCCGGTAAGGGCGGCCGTTCCTCCGAAGCCCAGGCCATGACTGGAATCGATTTCGTTACCGTAGCTGCCCGCATAGTTGGCGGAGACGGTGCCATTCAAACCCAGGCTCAGATTGTCGCCGATGGTGACCTGCGCCGCCAGAGGCAGCGCGACCAGCAGTATTCCCCCTAAAACAATCCATGTTGTATGAAATCGACTCGCCACACCCCACCAACCTTAGTGGCCATCTTCGTGACCTTGCTTCCAGGAACTGAAGCCTGCTTCGTCGAATCTTGGGTCTGGGCTTCAGCCTGCATGACCAACCTCACTCATTTGGCTGTTAGCTTTTAGCTGTTAGCTCTTAGCCTTCAACTGTTATCGCCAACCTCGTGCCAAAACTTCCGAACTCTATCCACTAACCACGATCGCCTGCGCTTACAGCGTCTCCACCTTGGCGTTCTGGTGCAGCTTCTTGTCGAATGCGGCGCGGACCTCATTGGACTTCTGCTTCTGCAGTTCGTCGCGGAGCTTCACCTTCACTTCTTCGAAGGGGACTTCGCCTGCCGGCACGTGCTTGTTCAGACGGAAGATCACGTAGTACTGGCCTACCTGAAGCAGGTCGCTGATCTGTCCGTCCTTCATCTTCAACGCGGGCTGCAACATCTCCGGCGGCATCTTGTCGCGTGGGGTCCATTTGTGATCGCCCATCATCACGCGATAGTCGTCCTCGGAGATCTTTTCCGCCAGCAGACCGAACTCCTCCGCGTTCTTGGTGGCCTTGGCCTGCTTGTAAGCGTCATCGGCACGTTTCTTCGCGTCTTTCAGCTGCGCAGCGGTTGCATTTGCCGGCGGCATGATCGAGATGGTCTGGATGGCAAAGGACTCCGGATAGGCGAAGCGCGCGGGATTCTTGTCGTAGTAGGCCTTCGCTTCGACGAACGAAACTTTAGACTTGGTGTCTACTTCGCTCTTAAGCAGCTGCTCGATCAGCAGGGAGCGCATGATCTTGTCGCGCAGCAACTGCTCTTTGCCCTGAAACTCGCTCTGCAGAAATTGGCGGTACTCGCTGGGACTTCCGAACTGTTTGCGGAAATCGGCTTCGGCCTTGTTCAGCTGCGCCGGCGGAACGGTGATATTTCTCTTCTGCGCGTCCTGGTAGACCAGCTCTTCAAAAATGATCATCTCCAGCGCGCCCTTGCGGATACCGGGAGCCATCTCAGGCGGTATCTTGCCGTCGTGCTGCTTCGCGTAAGGAAAGATCAAATATTCTTCGCGGACCAGGTCTTTGTCCGTCAGTACTACGCCGTTCACGCGAGCCACCGGCTTACCTGTCGGCTGGACAGCCACTGTCGGTTGAGTCTGCGTTGAAGCCGGATGCGTGCGAGGCGACCTGGGCGGAAGCGCGGAAGAGCTAAGAGCAGAGCGCAGATGGAAACTTTGAACTTCATGATCCTCACCCGAAAAAACTGGGGAGAGAGTGACTCTCTCCCCTCAAGTAATCAGAGTTAGTAGGTGGTCGGAATGCTATCGCCACCGTTCATTTCGTTGGCTTCGCCACCGTGGCAGCCGCGGCAGAACTGCGCGGTCTGGTTGGAGCCCGCCGTGCCGCTGGCCGGGTTGTAGGGGCCACGAATGAAGAACATGGTGGCGTAGTTGCCCGCCGGCTGGCCGGAGTTGCTGGTGCTAACCTTCACCACGTTCATCAGGTGCTGGTTGTGGCAGGTGGTGCACTGCACCGTGGGCTGGTTGTTGTAGGGCTTCGTGCTGAAGAAAATGCCGTAGTTGGCTTTGAATTCCAGCATCTTCGGGCCGGGTACGATTGCGCCGGTGCCGTTGATGGTGCAATCCCAGTCATAGGTGCCGCCGCAGGTTACGATGGCGTTGTTGCCCACCGGGTGATCGTTCAGATAGTCGGCGCCGGTGTTGCCGTCGCGGCCTAGCAGGGTGGGGATGTTGTTGCTGGCATACGTGCCGGGAACCGTCTCGTAGACCTTGTTCTTCATCATGGCGCCGGTGGCATAGTTGCCGTCATGGCAGCTGAGGCAGGTCAAGGTATTGGCGGTCTCGGGGTTGGTGCCATCCCAGGTCGAGGGCAGCAGCAGCGTGTAGCTGCCATGCTCGCTCTGGCCGGTGATGTAGGACTTGCCGAACAGAGGGGCAACGTCCTGGCCCCACAGAGCGATGTCGCCAGTGGCGGTGTCGCTGGTGGCGATGCCGTTGCCGCGCGCGCCGCTATGCGGAGCGTGGCAGGCGGCGCAGCCGCGGCCGTAGTTGAGGTGGGCACCCAACACGTCAGATGTGGGGTTTGAATCTGTGCCATCGCTAACATTCCGAAGGCCAGAACCATGAGGCTTACTAAAATGCTTTTCTTCATGAGATCGATCTCCTGTATAAACTGCAGTTCCATATTTCCTACTGCCCGGAGACCCGGCCCCAAAGTCGGCCTCCGGCATTGGTAAAGGCACGTCGGAGACCAAGACAAGGACCGCTGTTGATATTTCTAAGCTGCTGAGCAGCAATGAGTTGTCAAAGGTAAGACCAAGGTGTCGCGGGGCCTGGGAGAGCGTGAAAAGAGCCAACTGCCGCAGGCATGTCGTGAAATTCCGCAGCGTGCTTGGAATTCCCGAATCGGGAGGTTCGCTCGGATGCTAAGTTCAGGCGGTGTAGGAGCTTATGCGACAACCGCGGAGTAAATCCCGCAGCGCGTGATCTGGCTGCGGGATCGATCTTTCGGAGAGTTCGCCGGCCGTCTTACTTCTTAACGGCAGCAGGTGAGTCGGCCTTGGCTTCGGTGGCGGCCGGCGCGGCGGCAGGACGTTTCCTTGGCAGCAGTTTTTGCGCCGCCGTGTTGCGCTTCCTTTTCCTTCTTCAATTGCTCCGCTTCCGCGTCGGTGATGTAGCGGAACTGCTGCACGCGGCCGGGATATTGCTCCGACGTGAAGATGCGGTTGTTCTTATCGATGTAGACGCCGTCGACGGACGAGAACTGTCCCAGCAACGTGCCGTGACCGCCGATCACGCCCATCAGTTCGCCTTCGCGGTTAAAGGCCTGCAGCAGGTCGAGCATCGGATCGGCGACCCAGATGTGCCCATCGCTGTCGACGGCAATGCCCTTGGGATGCGCGAAGCAGCCCGGGCCGTCGCAATGCTTGCCGAATTGGGTGATGTAGTTGCCTTCGGCGTCGAAGATCTCGACACGATAATTCATGGTGTCGGTGACGTAGACGTTCCAGTCTTTGTCGAGCGCGATCTCGGTGGGAGCGGAGAAATCGCCGGGAGTGGTCAGTTCGTGGTGCTTGCCGCCGGTACCGATGCGCCGCTTCTCTTTGAGCGTGTCGGCATCGTAGACCACGACCTGGTCCGCTTGGGTATCGACCACGTAGAGCTGCCGGTTCTCGGTGTCGATCGCGATGCCGACGGGATCGATCAGGCCGTCCTTGATCTGCTCCACGACGGCGTTCTTCTTGTCGAAGACCAGCACGCGACGCAGCTTGCCGTCGGTGACGAAGAGACGATCGTCGTCGTCGAGCGCGACGGCATTGATCATGCCGAAGGTGGCTTCATAGCCGTTGCGGATGAGCGTGGCATCCTTGGTCTCGGTGTTGAAGACGAAGACCGCGCCCACCTTCTGGTCGGCGACGTAGAGCTCGCCTTTGGAGTTGACGCCCATTCCGTAAGGGGCGAGCAATTGGAACGGCAGCGGCTTCAGGTGCTGCTTGTTGTTCGGGTCCTGCACGCCCGCCAGACGGTCCATCCATGAGGACTTCTGCTTGGGCTGCTCGGACGCAGGCGTGGTGTCGAGCTTCATGCCTGCGAAGTAAGCGGTGTAGCGCACGCGCGGAATGTTGGGCGGCGTCGGCCATACCAGCTTGGTGATATCGACTTGCGGCTTGGGCTCGGCTCGCGGCGCCGCAGCTGCTGCCGCGGCCTTCTTTTTCTTGTTGCCGGCAAAAGCCGCAGGCGAAAGAACCACGACGAACAGCAGAATGGCAGCCAGCGCGTGGCGGCTGCGATTCGAATTTGGGCTAAACCGGAACATGTTCTCGTTCTCCCTTTGCGCTACTTCGACAGAGCCAACCGATTCTTGTGGCAGTTATCGCAAAACGCCATGTTGTTGGCTTGATCCTTAATCAGCATTCCAGCCTGTGTAGAAGAGTGGGGCTGATGACAGGTCATGCAGTCGATGTGGGTCTTAACCTTGGTGACATCCGCAGGATCCATCACGTCCTGTACCGGATGGCCGAGCAGCGGATGCCCGAGTCCATACTTAATGGGCAAAATGACGACTTTGTTCTTCTGGTAGTAATCCGCAGGCAGCTTCACGCTGCCGTTGAAGATGGTCAGGACGTGCTCGGCTTCAACTTTCTGCGGCCGCGCGTCAGGGCCGTGGCACTCCAGGCACAGCGCGCTGCCCTTCGCGCGCAGCAGGTGCTCATTGTCTCCACCGTGCGGTTCGTGACAGGTGGCGCAACCCAGCCCGAATGCCGGCTGATGCAGGTGCGCCTTCTTGAACTGTTCAGCCTGCTCGCTGTGGCAAGCCAGGCACGCATTGACGGGATCGGGCTGGATGAAGCCCGGCGTCTTGCCGGCATGAGGGTTGTGGCAGGCAATGCAATCGCCCTGCGCGCCCGGATGCTGGAACTTGGCTTTTTCGATCTTTGCCGCTTGCTCGCTGTGGCACGAAACGCAGAGCGCCTTGGAGTCGGCCTGCGTCAGGACAACCTTGCCGTCCTTGGCAGGCTGATGGCAGGTTTCGCAGGAGCCCATGGCGAACGGCGGATGAGCAAATGCCTGCAGCAGTTTGGGCTGCGCTGACTGATGCGGATCATGGCACTGCACGCAGTTGGCGGTCGCGAACGGTTGTCCCTGATGCGCCTTGATCAGCGCCGCATCTTTCGCATCGTGGCAATCCAAACAGAGCGCCGGAGACGCTTTCGTCAGGTGATAATCGAATTCCTGCTTGCCGCGCTCGCCGGTCTTGTGCGTGACGTGGCAGGTTTCGCAGCCCATGTCGAGCGCGGCGTGACGGCTGCCCTTCTCGGGGACGTTCAATCCCTGCGTGTGGCAGCTGAGACAGAGGTTCTGGTCTTTATCGCCGGAGGTAGGCTTCAGAAGCTGGAACTTGTTGTCGGACTGATGTGGATCGTGACACTTCACGCAGTCGCGGACCGCCGGAGGATGGACCTTGCCTTTGATGTCGGCGGCGTTGTGATCAGCGTGGCAGGTCAGGCAGAGCGCTTGCGGCGTTGTGGTAATGAGCTTGATGCGCGTGACGTCCTTGGTTACGCGGACTTCATGACAACTGGTACAGCCCGTCGCGATCGCCGAGTGAACGTTCTTTCCTTTGGCTTTGTCCTCGTGACACTCTGCGCACTTGGCCGAGTCGGTATTCTTGTCCAGCGGTACAGGATGGACGCCGGCAAAGAGCAAACCTGCGCTGGCGAGAAAAGCCCACCCCACAATTAGCCGCACTACTCTGGTCACAACCTACCTCCAACCCTTACGTGCATAAATGCACGACGAATGCCGCAACGGAGGGGAATTTCGGCCACATCAGAAGCCAAAGCTAAGCAATTGTGCAATCAAGAACTTAGCCGACGCCATACCACTATCGGTCGCTCGGCCCGGAGAAGAGCAGAAGGCCCTCGAATGGGTTTTCCCGCTCCATTCCACGTGAAATGCCCCACCAGCACTGCAGGAATCGATCTGCGGACGTTCGCGCTAGCAGCAAGAACGCGGCAATCTTCGCCAAACAAGGAAAAACGCGGTCGCAGCCTAGCATTTGTGACAGCACGTTGGAAAGTGCGGACGGGCACATGGATGGCAAAGTGCTACTACTTACGTCATGCACGGCTCAGAGACCCTTTCTGCACGGCGGAGAACACCTCCAGCGATTACGCAATGGACTTCTGCTTTTGGCGTTTCAATGTCACTTTGGGCGTCTCGAGCTTTCGCTCAAGGCCTGAATCCCGAATTCATGTCCTACGGCGCGGCACGGCCTGTGCTCGAAAAGGTGGTGACGGAGGAGAAAGCTAAGCCGAATTCCGCGATGGGCGCTGAGAACTGGCTCGCCTGGGTTCACGAATCCGATTCGCAGGTCCGCCAGCGTCTGGAGGTGGGCGAAGAGGACAGTCTGACGAATCTTCTGCGCTTTGGCGTCACCTACACGAAAGAATTCCGTATTGACGATGACTATCTCGTCCGCTATGGGCAGAGCAGTCTGGTGAACTCCTTCGCAGAGAATCGCGCCAACGATCTCATCAAAGCACTAGCTGCACCCAACCGGAACACAGGATTCCTGGAGATGCGCGCCTTTGTCGAACGCAAAGGCTTTTCGCTGACCACGGCAACGGGGAAGAAGAAGCTCAAAGCCTATCTGCTGGCGAACCTCGCGCGCATGCAGCGAGGAACTTCTGCAGGCACGGGAGCACGTTCAACCCGACGCTAACCAGTCCTTTCAGCGCCGCGGGATCTCGCTCGATAGCAACTTGTGGCCCGATTACGATCTCGATATCGCGTTGCAGACGGTTGCTCAAGGCTGGCCTGATCAAGCCGAACACGGTTGCGCGGGTCGCGGTAATCGGCCCCGGTCTGGACTTCGTGAATAAGCAGGAAGGCGTTGACTACTATCCGCCGCAGACCACGCAGCCGTTCACTTTGCTGGACACGCTATTTCGCCTGGACCTCGCGAAGCCTCGAGGACGTCGAGCTGTTCACCATCGACATAAGTCCACGGGTAAATCTGCACGTGGCCACGGCGAAACAAAATGCGCTAAAAGGTCAGCCGTATACGGTGCAACTGCCGTGGTATGCCGAAGGTCGCTGGAGTGACGATTTCCGTGCGCAGTTCACAAACTACTGGCGATCAGCTTGGCGCGCAGATCGGCGATGCGGTCGCGCCGATTCCTGTCCCGGACGGTGCTTCTGGTTTCCAGACGAAAGCAATTCGAATTCGGCCGACGGTTGTCAGCCGCATTACGCCGATCGACATGAACATTGTGCTGCAACGTATCGCGCTTGCGACCAATGAGCGCTTCGACTTGATTGTCGGCACCAACATTTTTATTTATTACGGAAAGCTGGATCAGTCGCTGGCAAGGGCGAACGTCGCTGCCCTCCTGAAACCGGGTGGCTTTCTGCTTTCCAACCAGCAATTGGACGACACGGTGCCATCGGGTCTGGAACAGGTGATGGTGGTTGACGTTCCTATGACCGGCGCGCCAGTCATCACCGACCACATCTATTGCTACCGCCTCACGCTTTAGTTTTACTGCGTGCGGGTGCCCCCGGCACCGTCTGCCTTTTTCAAGAATTCCCTGCGTAGAGACGCTCTCATCGTGGCTGGTCGCCTTTGCGTGTTTCCTCACCGACATGGGTGATAAGCCTCACCAGTCGCCCGGTTTTCCTCTGCTAGCGTACCTACAACAATAACGCTATCAATGACTTACGATGGCACTACTTTCTGGCTTCTCGCGTGCATTTGTTCACTTGCTCACGGGAAGGAGCGATGATGGCTCTCAGCATTTCGTCTATTCCTAAACGACTTCACCGGACACTTGGCAATCTGCGCACAGGAATTGTTCTCCTGCTCCTGGTAGTACTGGCCTCCGCGGTTGGCACCTTCATATTGCAACGGCCGGTCACCGATCCGGAGAAACTGGCCCAGGCCTATTCCCCCACAACGCTGCTCTGGCTTGATCGCCTGTCGCTGACAGACATTTTCCACGCCTCATGGTTCCTGGTTTTGATGGGCCTGGTCAGCCTGAGCATTGTCATTATTTCTGTCGATCGCTTTCCCAACGCGTGGCGCTTTTATGCGCGGCCTTACCGCAAGACGGACCCTCATTTCCGCGGCTCTCTTCCCAGGAAAATTGAGTTGCCGATCAGCAACACCGAAGATGCTTTGAACGCAGCGGAGCGAGCGCTGAAAAAATCAGGCTGGCCGATCGAACGCATCGCCGACAGGAACGAACCCTCCTTATATTCCGAACGTCATCGTTTCTCTGTAATGGCGGTGTACATCGTTCACGCCAGCCTGCTTCTTATCTTCGCGGGCGGCATCATCGACGGGCTCTTCGGCTATAGCGGCTTCATGGCGCTGCAACCCGGACAGACCAGCAATCAGATCGAACTGCGAAAAGGCGGTACCCGGCAGATTCCCTTCTCCGTGAAGTGCAATGGCGCCGGACAGGAGAATTATGCTGATGGTTCGCCCAAGCGCTGGTGGTCCAAGCTGGCGGTTGTACAGAACGGCCAGGACGTTGAAGCGAAGGAAATCGTCGTCAACGATCCCCTGGTTCATCAGGGTGTGCGTTTTTATCAGGCGAGCTTCGGGAGCACGGGCAAGCTTACTGGCTTGAAGGTTACGGCTACTCCCGATACGACGAACACGCCAGCAACCTCAAATCTTGCATTGCCGCCTGCCGGGGCGCGTGAAATCACGTTGCCCTTCAACCAGCCGGTACAACTGGACGCGAACACTACGGTCACGCTGGCCGAGTACATTCCCGACTTTTTCGTTCGCGACAACCAGATTTTCAAACGCTCGGATGATCCCGTGAACCCGGCTTTTCGTCTTCAGGTGAAGAACGCAACGACGGGCGAGGATGCCAAGTTGTGGATGTTCCCTGCCTACAACGGCGCCTGCGCAAGGTGAGAAGGCGCAGCTACAGCTTCGACTATCGCGACATGGACATGGGCTACTACACGGGTCTGGAAGTCTCGCATGAGCCCGGACAGTGGCTGGTGTGGGGCGGCGTGCTGCTGATGGGCGCCGGTCTCTTCGTCGCGTTTTATCTGGTGCACATGCGCGTCTGGATCGCTGCTGTCACGAATCCACAAGGCAATCTGGTGCTGTGGGTTGGCGGCCAGGCCAACAAGAACCGCGATCGTTTCGAGCAGAAGTTCGGCGAACTCGTCGACAACATTCGGTCTGAGCTGGAGGGTGCGAATGTCGTACCCCGTTCGGCAAAGAAAGATAAGCCGGAACTCACTCTGGCAGGCGTGAAGTAAGAACTGATGGCAGGCCGGCGCGCGTTCGCGCCTTGATGGAGGAAAGAAATGGCAACCCGGGCAAGAGTCGTACAAATGGAGCAGCCTGCCGCAAAGGGCGGCAATGCGCTGCTCATCCTGGTAGGACTCTCGGTGATGTTTTTGCTGATCGTGGCCTTGCTGGGCACCGCCAAGGCCGGCGGCAGCCTGTTCAGCGAGAGCAATCTTCTCTATGTCGCGTTGATCTTCTACGCAGCCGCTGGCGCGCTCTACATGGGGTTCGGCGTCACCGGAACCGCGCGCTACGTGACATTCGCATCGTCGGCAACAGCGATTGGATTAGTCGCCAACACATTGGCCGTTGCGCATCGCTGGTATCTTTCAGGACGTCCGCCCTTCGCCAGCATCTACGAGATGTTGCTGAGCTTCGTGTGGACAGTGGCTCTGCTGACCCTGGTGGCCGAGAAGAAGTTCGGAGTGAAAATCATCGGCAGTATCACCATGCCGCTGGCCGTGGTCTGCGTCATCCTTATGCAGTTGCTGCCCTCGGAAGTCAGGCCGCTGGTTCCGGCGCTGCAGTCCACCTGGCTGCACGTGCACGTAACTCTCGCCATGCTGGCGTATGCGACCTGCGCCGTAAGTTTCGCGCTGGCGATGATGTTCCTCATTCAGGATGACTTCCAGAACGACACCTTCCTGGCCTGGACCAGCGCCATTGTCAGCGCGATCTACATCTGCTATCGTTGCCACTCGCTTCGAGCAAGGCGGACTTTCGGTTACGGCGTGGGACGCCAGGCACGAAATCCGACATGTTCCTTGGCAGAGGCATGCGCTTGTTCGTCACGGTACCGGATCTGGGATGGCTGTTCCTGATCGCCGCGGCCGGCGCAATCGCTCCCCTTATCCTGTACTTCATCGGCCGCTGGAAAAAGGACTCATCGTTCATCGGGATCGCCAACCGGGCTATCTTCATCAGCATTCTGTTGCAGGTTGTTGTCCTGGCAGCGTTCGCGCTTCGCGTACGCAATGCCAGTTACCCGTCACCCGACCAGGATGGACTCTTCCCGACCAGCCTGGCCGCCAGCCCCTTCCTTCTGGGAGGGATGGTGACGGGTATTTTCGCTTCCTTGCTGTACCTGATGCTGCTGTGGCGACGCAGCGATCTGGAAGGACTACTGCCTTCCGGCGAGACTCTTGATCGCGTCACCTACAAGACAATTTGCATCGCGTTCCCGCTGCTGACTTTCATGATCGCGACCGGCGCCTATTGGGCGAACCGGACGTGGGGCTCGTACTGGAGCTGGGATCCGAAGGAGACCTGGGCCGCCATTACATGGCTGGTCTATGCGGGCTATCTTCATATGCGGATCACACGCGGATGGCGCGGGCGCAGGGCCGCGTACTTCGCCATCCTGGGATTTGGCGTCGTGATCTTCACATTCCTCGGCGTCACGTATCTGCTTCCCGGCTTACACGCGTACGCATGAGGTGCCAGGGCTGAGTCGCGGCGGACCTGAGGACAAAGAAGGCCCCAAAGAATCAGCTTCGCTTCGCCCGGCCCTGGATTAAATAGCTTCGAGAGACTTCGAGAGACAATGAGCGCTTCTGCCACAATTCGAATGCCGAACGGTGAGGGACTGGCTGGCGCAGTCGCGACAGCAGCCGACGCCGCTTCGGTTGCACGGAAGCGTCACATCAACTGGGCGTTAAAAGCGATCTTGCCGATTGCTGCCGTTCTCCTCAACGGTCTACTCCTCTTCATTCTTGTGTCCCTGTCTCTTGCGGCAGGAGAGCGTCATGTCGTTATCACCGTCGCGACCGCCGGAGCAGTGGTCATTTGCGCGGCCGTGATTGTGGTGTTCGCGGTGTCTGTACGTCGTCCAATGCTTGAGCTGCAGGAAAAGATTGCTCGCGTGAGTCTTGGCGACCTGAACGTTGCCGTCGACTTCGCGCAGCGTAACGATGAGATCGGAGATCTGGGGCGCGACTTTAACGAGATGGTCGCGCAACTGCGCGCCAGCCGCGAAGAAATTCACCGTTTACATCAGACGCAAATGTCGCGCGCCGAGCACTTCGCTACCCTGGGCGAACTGGCCGCCGGACTGGCGCACGAAATTCGCAATCCCCTGGCTGGAATCGCCGGAGTGATCGAGATCGTCAGCCGCGACCTGCCTCCGAACAGTGCAGCACGATCCGTCATTAAGGACGCGAAGGAAGAAGCCATTCAAATCAATCGCATCCTGACGGACCTCTTGGAGACTGCGCGGCCAAAACCTCCGCAGTTCCAGGTGAAAGATATCGCTGGAACCGCCGAGCACGCTGTCATGTTTGCAAGGCAGCAGGCAATCACAAAACGCATCATGATCGAATTCAATAGCGGGGAGAGCGTTCCGCCGGTCGACCATGATCCCAACCAGGTCAACCAGGTATTGCTCAACCTGCTGCTGAACGCCATCCAGGCGATGGATAAGCCGGGAACAATCCATGTCTCCCTCCGGCGCGACGAAGACAAGGCGCTGATCACGGTTGCTGACGAAGGAAAGGGCATCTCACCCGGGAATTTGGACAACATCTTCCGCCCGTTCTTCACGACAAAAGGGCACGGCACCGGTTTAGGCCTGTCATTGGCCCGGCGCATCGTTGAAGCGCACGGAGGCTCCATTCGCGTGCGCAGCGAAGTCGGCAAGGGAACACAATTCGAAGTACGGTTGCCGATCGTCCGCAGCGATGCGTCTCAGGTTTAGCCGTCGACGCATACATTCCAGCAACTTACTTCTTCGCGGGCACCACCTCAGCGATGAGGCTGGTTACGTCCTTAAAGCTTAGAGCGATATTTGGTATCTCCGACTCGTGCAGGAAAAGTCTCGAGTGGCGGGGCGCTGGCAGATCGCGAAATAAGAGATAATCACACACATTGATGTTGTTGCAGTGCATCCTTACCGCCAGGAATATCTTCGATCGTGAATTGGGGCAGACCACGTCCCAACGCAAACCTCTGAGGCCTGGGTTAATACTGCGGGCAATGTGAACCTCCATTCGTCCGTAGCCTATCAACATCACACCTTGAGAATATGTCTCAACCGGTATGGATCTACGTACAAACTCCTTTAGCAATGCTGCCATGGTGCGCTGCCTTATCTCCCGGAAGCGCGATTTGCGAGTCCGATCTTTGGTAACGCGTTCGACATTTGTGGGCCGCTCGTATCCGATTAGCTTATAGGCGTTCCGAAGCCCATTGAAGTGGCGATGGTACGTCGCGGCCGAAGCAATTTGTGGAGCCTCCTCGATGATCTTCCCGGTTAATCGCTTTCTTGCTTGAAGTAGGCCACGTAGATCCTCTAAAAGCTTTTCTTTGCGATCTCTCCGGCTGAACCGCATTTGGGCAAGGCTGAATAGCTCTGCAGAAACCAGCCCTTGAAAGCTATTGGGCTGTACGACCCATTCTTCCCTCGGATTTGCTCGAGTTTTGCCCCTGAACTTGGTACTGGTCCGATTGAACACTATGCTGCCAGAGTATTTTGGATTCCTGAGAATGTCATAGACGGAAAAGTAATCCCAACGTGCCCCAGTATTGCGGCGGATATCCCGGGAGTTGAGATCTTTTGCGATTTGGGAGGCTGACCAGTTGTCACTCACAAAGTGGGAATAAATGTCTTGAACCACGCGAACTTCTTCTGCTGGCCCCGGGACATATGTGACTCGATCAGAGCTTAGGCTTTTCCATTCGCCTTCCTGCAACAAACATTTTGGCTGTCCATTGCGATCAACTAGAAGCCGCCTTAAACCGTAGCCGGGGCTGCCGCCTAACTTGTAACCGTTCCTGGCTATCCGACACTGCCCGACGAAAACTTTCGTCGAGAGTTCACGTATAAACTCACCCGCCATCGCACGTTTCAACGTTTTTAACAGCACCGCGGTGAGGCTTTCGTCATTGGCAAACGGCTCGGCGCAGTAGTACACGCGAACACCCGCACGCTTGCAGGCGTATTCGTAATAAGCGCTCTCATCAATGTCCTGGAACCGGCCCCATCGGCTGACATCTAGGACGAGGATGGCAATAAACCCACGTTGAGGATTGACGACATCTTCCAGCAATGCCCGGAGACCAGGTCGATGCGCGAGATCCAGTCCGCTCTTAGCTTCGTCACGGTAGCTGCGCACAATCTCGAATCCGTGCACTTCCGCATAACTGGCGATCGCCGCCTCCTGATTCTGAATTGAGTATTGCTGGTGCTCGGTCGACATCCTCGCATACTGTGCAGCCCGCATCTGCCCTCCTCAACTACAGGACTCTGCCAGAGCCGAGGCCTTAATGAATATGTATCACACTCATAGTGGGTAGAACAGTGAATCAGTGATCGCCACAATGGGCTGTGACTCACGATCCCCAACAACTAATTGGCAATAAAATTCGTGACTTAAGAAAGTCCCGAAATTGGTCTCAGGAAGAACTCGCAGAACGAGCCGGTCTTCATAGGAACTATGTCGGCGGGGTTGAACGCGGTGAACGTAACGTCGCTCTTCTAAATATAGTTGCGATTGCCCGGGCCTTACGCGTTACGCCGAGCCAACTGATTGACATGATTCGCTAGTCGGGTACCGGACGACTGCCTGGCGGCGCGCCTGTCCGAGGTGCGGCATCGCCAGGGACGCCTGATCGGGCGAATGGAAACCCTGGGCTTTCCGCTGCGGGATGAGGCGGTTCTTCAGACCCTGACGGAAGAGGTCCTCAAATCGAGCGAAATCGAAGGCGAGATGTTCGACCGCGAGCAGGTGAGGTCTTCGCTTGCGCGCCGCCTCGGCATGGATATCGGCGGGCTCACGGCAGCGGATCGCAATGTCGAGGGTGTGGTCGAGATGATGCTCGACGCGACGCAGCGCTATGCGGAGCCGCTGACGGAAGAGAGACTCTTCGCCTGGCATGCGGCGCTGTTCCCCACGGGCCGCAGCGGCATGACGAAAATCACGGTGGACGGCTGGCGCACGGACAAAACTGGTCCGATGCAGGTGGTGTCGGGGCCCATGGGCAAGGAACAGATTCACTACGAAGCGCCGGGGGCAGGGCGTCTCAAACGGGAGATGAAAAGATTTCTCGACTGGTTCAACAAGGACGACGGCATGGATCTCGTCCTGAAGGCCGGCGTCGCGCATCTGTGGTTCGTGACCATCCATCCTTTTGATGACGGAAACGGCCGCATCGCGCGGGCGATTGCCGACATGCTCCTGGCGCGTTCCGAGCGAAGCGCGCAGCGTTTCTACAGCATGTCCGCGCAGATACGGCAGGAGCGCAAGGCCTATTACGAAATTCTCGAAAAGACGCAGAAGGGTGATCTGGAGATCACGCCCTGGCTGGAATGGTTCCTCGATTGTCTTAACCGGCCTTCGACCGGGCGGAAACCACGCTGGCCACAGTGCTCAAGAAAGCGCGTTTCTGGGAGCGGCATCCGAACGCGAAGCTCAACGACCGGCAGCGGAAGATCCTCAATCAGCTGCTGAACGGCTTCGAAGGCAAAATGACAACGGTCAAATGGGCGTTGAAAGCTCGCCAAATGCTCGCATGACACGGCGTTGCGCGATATCGAAGATCTCATGCGCAAAGGCATTCTCGTCAAAGACGCCGCCGGCGGCCGGAGCACCAGCTATTCATTGGCTGAGGCGGCTTAAGGGAGCAAGGGCAATAGCGGTCGAAGATTCGAGCAGAACAAGATGCCTTCTTCAACTTTGGTCCAGTCTATAGCCTGATCAATCCTGAAAAGAAAATGCCTAAACCTGACAAAGGCCCGAACCATTACATCTAGGACCGCATGTGTAAGCCTAAGTTGGTCGTTCCTGGGTGGCAAACGCGAGTCAGCAGTTCGTAGGGTTGATGTAGAATTTCCCCACCACGCAAACTCTATGGGCCCAGAGTATCCGCATTGGAAGGAGAAAGTTCCATGCGCACAGCCGTTCGCCATCGTTTGACGCTCATCTGGTTAACGGGAATCCTGGGTTTCGCCGGGGTTCTCTTCGCCCAAACCTCTCCTCCGGTTGCGCCCGTGCGCCATGTAGTGGACGACTACTTCGGTACGAAGATCACCGATCCCTACCGCTGGATGGAAGACATGAAGTCCCCGGAGTTCCAGGCGTGGATGAAAGCGCAGAACGACTACACGCGCGTCATCATTGATTCCATCCCGGGGCGCCAGAAGCTGGTGGAGAGCATCATCGGGTACGACAACGCCCGCACCTCGATGGTGGACCTCTCGAAGTACGGAGGCCGTTACTTCTATCGCAAGATTGAGCCGAATCAGGACAACTTCAAGCTCTACATGCGCGACGTGAAGACTGGTCAGGAGCGCATGCTGGTTGACCCTGATCGTTTTAAATCGGCAAATGAAACCGCGCACTATGCGCTCGACTACATTTATCCCTCATGGGACGGCAAGTATGTGGCGTACGGAGTTTCTCCCGGAGGTTCGGAGGACAGCATCCTGCGCATCTTCGATGTGGATGCTGGTCACGACCTGCCGGAGGCGATCGATCGCTGCCAATATCCTTCGGTGAGTTGGCTTGAGGACAACAAATCCTTCGTCTACACCCGTCTGCAGAAGGTCGGCCCCAACGATCCTCCAACCGCGAAATATCTCGACTCACAATCTCTGTTGCACAAATTGGGCGAGAGTCCCGACAAGGACGTGCCAGTCATCAGCCGCAAAGATTCGCCGGACATTCCGATTGTTGCGGCGGACATCCCCGTCGTTGCAGCTTCGCCGGCCTCGCCCTGGCTGATCGCCACCGCTATTCATGGCGTGCAACGCGAATTCGCAGTTTACGTGGTGAAGCTTTCTGATTTCAAAGGAGCGAAGACAGCGTGGAAGAAGGTCGCCGACGATGCTGACGAAGTGACTGGATTCGACGTGCGTGGCGATGATCTCTACCTGCTCACGCATCACCAGGCTTCGCGCTTCAAGATTGTCCGGGTCGACATGAAGCATCCGGATATGGCAAACGCCAAGACCATTCTTCCTGCTGGCGAGCCGGTTCTGGTGCAACATCGGGTGGCCAAGGACGGTCTGTATGTGCAGGAACTCGATGGCGGCATTGGGAGGATGGTTCGCGTTGGCTTCGACGGCGGAACGCCGGAGCCAGTGCAGTTGCCGTTTGATGGCTCCATCAGCGAGTTCTTCGCGGATCCTCGACAGGACGGCGCTATCGTTCAAGCGCAATCCTGGGTGCGGCCGCCGATGTATTTGCAGGTAAGTGAGGATCGGAAGGTCACAGACCTGAACCTTATTCCTAAGCCGACCTTCAGCTACTCGCAGTTCGATTCGGTCGAGGTAAAGGCTCCCGCCTCTGACGGGACCATGATTCCGCTATCCATCGTATTCAAGCGCGGTCTGGCAAAAGACGGAAAGCGTCCCACCTTGTTAGAGGGTTATGGTTCGTATGGCATCACCATCGATCCGTCTTTTGTGGCGCGCTATTTTCCGTGGTTGGAACGGGGAGGCGTTTTGGCATTTGCCCACGTTCGCGGCGGTGGTGAATACGGCGAGGATTGGCATAATGCCGGCCGCAGGCTGACCAAGCAGAACACCATCGGAGACATGATCGCCTGCGCCGAGTACCTGGTGAAAGAAAAATACACGTCACCCGCTTACCTGGCGGGAGAAGGCGGCAGCGCCGGCGGCATAACCGTTGGCGGAGCGCTCACCCAGCGGCCCGAGCTATTCGCCGCCATGCTGGATGATGTAGGCGATTCCGATTCACTGCGCATGGAAAACTCGCCCGGCGGTCCGGCCAACATTCCCGAGTTCGGCTCCGTGAAGACCGAAGAGGGCTTCAAGGGCTTGTACATCATGGATGCCTACGTCCACGTGAAGGATGGAACGGCATATCCGGCGGTGATGCTTACGACAGGCATCAATGATCCGCGGGTGGACCCTTGGGAGGCGGCCAAGATGACGGCTCGCCTGCAAGCGGCAACTTCAAGCGGCAAGCCAATTTTGCTGCGCGTGGACTATGACGCGGGGCACGGATTCGGTTCGGGAAAGAAGCAGAGAAGCCAATTATTGGGTGATGAACTGTCATTCTTGCTCTGGCAGTTTGGAGATCCCGACTTTCAGCCGACGAAGTGGAAAGAGCCGGTCAAAGGAGAGCATTAGTCCGAATAAGTCGCACCTGCGCAGACTTGAGGACAGTTGGACTGAGGTACCGGCCAGGTCATGGTCGCCGAGTCGGAGGCGATGAAGACCAGTTGTGCAGGGGCCAAAATTTGTTAGCCTTTTTAGCCTTTTTGGGCGTCTGGGGCCGGAAATGGCGACTATATCGGAAAAGCCGGACAGGCAGTAATGAGTTACATAAGTTGATGTTAATGTTAGGTTTACGATGAAACACTCGGTATCACGGTAGAAGCCCCATTTCCGGCATAAACGAATCCCTCCCTCTCCGCCATTCCATTGTGAAGGTCATAGAAGCAACTGGCCAAGTGGCCAGAATGATCGATGCTCCCGCCTGCTTTGATCTGGGATGACGTCGCCAGCCGCCCGAGCGGTTTTTGATGATCCTCAGGGTCGCAATTCATGGGCTGCCAGCGTCATATACTTTTGCTGGTCCGCATAGTCACCAAGCTCGTTCTAAGCGTAACTCATATAGTCGAACACATTGCTTCGCATGGACGATGTCTGCGCAGCATATGGCTGAGTCAGGTTAATGACTTCCTGAAGCTGTTGCAGAGCCTCGTGGGGATGCTTATGCTCCTCTTCGTAGATTCCAACGTGATAGTGCGGAAATAGAGCGAGCGGCTCCATGGCGACAGCAGCTCGAAAATGCGCTACCGCTGCGTCCCGGTCACCCTTCCTCAGCAAGTCTTCGCCGATCGAGTTCTCTGCCATCCAGTTGTCCTTGACGACATCGCTGCTGTGCTCCCAGAGGGTCAGATCATCCGACCAATAGCTGACCTGACGGCTTGTGGCAAAGCTCAACAAAAGCAGGACTGCGATGCTACTGACTGGCAGCAGGATCTTTGAAGCCGGCCAATGTGCAGTCCATTCCGCCAGCCCCCAAGTGGCCGCAATGAACAACCCAACGAACGGTAAATAGGCGTATCGATCGGCCATGGCTTGGCTCCCGACTTGAACCAGGCCGATCATGGGGAATAACGTTCCCAGAAACCATAACCATCCCACCACAAGATAACGATGGTGACGGCCAACGAAGACAAGCGCAGTCACAATGACCAACAACACCGATGCCCCGCCCACTTGCCACGCCTGAGCAGAGCTTCGTGCGTGGGGATAGAAGAATGCCAGATGTGTTGGCCAGATCGCCTTCCCCAGATATCGCGCGTAGGCAATTAAGGCGTTGCTGACACGCGACACAAATGAAAACGAGTTCACCGCCCCGACCATGGTGTCAGCCGCATTCTGGGTTTGCGCTTTCACCGTGAGGATCGCACTGCCGGCAGACAGCGCCAACAATGGCAACTTCTCGACTACAAGCCAGGAGAGGCTTTGGCGGGGAACTGTTTCGGCCGTCGCGGCCGAGGATGACTGCACGGCGCCGGCAGGAAACATTCGGCCCAACGGCCAGTAGTCCCATAGCAGCAGGACGAACGGCAAAGTAATTACCTGCGGCTTGGACATCAGGCCTAGCGCAAACAGTGCAGCAACCACCAGATAGCGCTCGATCCGAGGCCGTTGCGCATACCAGCGATAGGCCCCCAGTGCCAGCAGGAAGAAAAACATGCTCAAGAGGTTCTTGCGTTCGGCAACCCACGCCACCGTTTCGACATTGATGGGATGTACGGCAAATAAACCTGCCACCAGGGCGCTGCGGCCCAGATAGCCGGTTGCCCGCGAGAGCACCCAAAATAGCAGCACCGCATTCACCGCGTGGAGCACCATGTTCGTCTGGTGATGGCGTCCCGCGTCGAGCAAGAAGAAATGGTAGTCCAGAGCGTGCGAAAGCCAGCTCAGCGGCTGCCAGTTCGAAGCGTGGAAGGCGGTGAACGCCCACTTAATCGTCTCTCAGTTCAACTGATGCAGGTGGGAATTCCATACGATATAGACAAGGTCATCGAGGACGATGAAAGGATAGGTTTTAACCGGCGCATAGACCACGAGAACCGAAACTACCAGGCCCAACATCAAAAGAGCGCCTCGCGTTTCCGGCGAGATGAGGAAGCTGAACTTACGGCCGCTCTGGAGGCTGGTCATAGTTCTCATAATTGCCAAATTTTCCCGTTGCTGGGGGCTCTCCGCCAGCGTGGCACGGACATTCTACGTCACGAGAAGTCAACGAACCTTTCGATACTGCGCGGTATGCGCCCGGGGCTCTGGAAACGCGCTGGTGCTGGGTGTTACGGCATCTCGAACCTGAGCAGGCGAAATTCTGTATCCCAGCCTCGCTTCGGGTAATCTTTTCAATGAGACACAGACGGCTAAGGGTGTCTTTTATGGGTGATTGTGCCGAAACCGATTCTGCTGAGTGTGGACGACGATTCCGATGTACTGCACGCAATCGAGCGCGACTTGCGTGCCAAGTACGGCGCTGATTATCGCGTGATGGGCAGCGAGCAGCCCGCGGGCGCCCTCGAAATTCTTGAAGCAACTGAAGATTCGAAATGATAGCGTGGCGCTTGCTGCTGGCTGACCAGCGCATGCCGCACATGGACGGCGTTGAGTTTCTACAGGAGGCGATGCGGATTTTTCCGGAGGCGAAGCGAGCTCTGCTCACCGCCTATGCGGACACGAATGCGGCCATCAGCGCCATCAACGAGGCCAGCGTTCACTATTTCTTCCTGAAGCCGTGGGACCCGCCGTCCGAGCGGCTTTATCCGCAACTGGACGATCTGCTGGACGATTGGCAGGCGTCCTATCATCCCGCGTTTCAGGGAATCCGCGTGCTGGGAACGCGCTGGTCGCCGAAGTCGTATCAGATGCGCGATTTTCTGGCCCGCAATCACGTGCCCTACCAGTGGATCGATGTGGAAATCGCCGCCAACGATCCGGAGACGAAGCAACTGCTGGAAGCGTTAGGAGAAGAGGCCGGAAGTTTGCCGGTGGTGCTGTTCCCCGACGGGACCAAGCTGCTGGATGGCGTGCCGGCGGACGTGGCGGAGAAGGTCGGAATGCGCACGCGCGCACAAACCAGTTTCTATGACCTGGCGATTCTCGGCGGCGGTCCTGCCGGATTGGCGGCCGCGGTTTACGGCGCGTCGGAAGGTCTGCACACCGTAATCGTGGAGCGCGAAGCCCCGGGAGGTCAGGCCGGAATGAGTTCGCGCATCGAGAACTATCTCGGATTCCCCAGCGGCTTGAGCGGCGGCGACCTGGCGCGCCGTGCGGTGGTTCAGGCGCAGCGCTTCGGGGTGGAGATTCTGTCGCAGGAAGCAGTGGGTGTTCGTACTCGAAGGGCCATACCGTATCGTCAAGCTCGCCGATGGAAACGAAATTTCCTGCCACGCATTGATGGTTGCGACGGGTGTGCAGTGGCGCCGGCTGGAAGCTGCCGGTGTCGATCGTTGCAAGGCGCTGGAATTTACTACGGCGGCGGAGCGACGGAAGCGCTGTCGACCAAAGGCGAGATCGTGTACGTGGTCGGCGGAGCCAATTCCGCGGGGCAGGCTGCGATGAACTTCGCGCGATACGCTGAAAAGGTCGTGATGCTGATCCGCGGGGAGTCGCTGGCCAGCACCATGTCGCAATATCTGATCGACCAGATTGAGCAGACGTCCAACATTCAATTGTGGGCGCACGCCAGCGTAGTGGAAGTTCACGGCGATAACCACCTCGAAGAAATTTCGGTGCTGTGCTCGGACACGAACAAGAGTCGAACGTGTTCCAGCCAGCGCCATGTTCATCTTCATCGGAGCGCTGCCGCGGACGGAGTGGCTGTCCGGAATAGTGGAACGCGATGATCGTGGCTTTGTTCTGACCGGCCCGGACGTGATGAAAGATGGCAAGCCTCCGAAAGGATGGACGCTCGAGCGCGATCCGTTCTTGCTGGAAAGCAGTGTCCCGGGAATTTTTGCGGTCGGCGATGTGCGTCACGGCTCGGTGAAGCGAGTGGCTTCTGGAGTCGGCGAAGGTTCCGTGGCAGTGCAGTTCATTCATCAATATCTGCGCAAGGTATAAATGGCGACCAAAGAAGAATTGCTGCGGGTTCCGGCATTCGCCGATCTTCCGGAAGACCAGATCGAGTGGTTCCTGACCCACTCGGAGGAACTGCCTGATCAAGCCCGGAGGAACCTATATCGAGGAAGGCACGCCGGCCGACGCGATGTTCGTTCTTGCTCGAAGGGCAGTTGCACGCGCGTGGCAACCTTGGCGGCCAGAGTGTTGTGTTCACCTTCGATCCCGGAGACGTCGGTGGTCGTCTGCCGTTTTCCCGGATGAAGATCTTCACGTTCACGGGGCGTGCCGCGCTGGAAAGCCGGGTTCTGCGCTTCCCGGCGACGCAGTTTCACGAACTGGTGCAGCACATGCCTGAGTTGGCCAGCCGTCTGGTCGGCCTGATGTCGGACCGCATTCGCGAATCCACGCGAATCGAACAGCAACAGGAACGGCTGGCATCACTGGGAAAGCTGTCGGCCGGACTAGCCCATGAGTTGAACAATCCAGCCTCGGCGGCCCGCCGGGCCACCAGCCAGTTGCGCGACACCTTGAAGCGGATTAAGGAATCCAGTCATCAGCTGGGCGCGCGCGAGCTTTCTCCCGCTCAAAAAGCGCAGATCGAGAAGCTGGAAACCTTTTTGACTGCAGCAGAGCGGCAAGCCTCCGCTGGGCGGCTGGCGCTCAGTAATCTGGAAGAAGAGATCGACACTGTGCTGCGCAACCATGGAAACACCGATCTCTGGCAGCTGGCTGCCGATCTGGCGCGGCGCAATGTCGATCCACAATCGCTCGAGCAGTTGTTCGTCGCGATGGAAGGGGAAACAGCCCGAGCCGCCCTGGTGCGCATTGCCGCCTCGCTGGAAGTGGCGTCGCTGCTCGATCAGATCGAGAGCAGCACCGCGCGCATTTCGGACCTGGTGCGCGCCATCAAGGAATACACCTTCATGGACCAGGCGCCGGTGCAGAACGTCGACGTGGTGAAGAGCCTGGAGAACACGCTGACGATTCTCAACTACAAGTTGAAGCATGGCGTCACCGTGGAGCGCGATTACGGCGCTGTTCCGCTGCTGGTCAATTCCTTCGGCAGCGATCTGAATCAGGTTTGGACGAACATCATCGACAACGCCATCGATGCGATGAAAGGCAAGGGCAAGCTGCGGTTGCGTACTTACAGCGAAGGCGAATTCGTCGTCGTGGAAATTATCGACGACGGCCCTGGGATCCCACCGGAAATACAAGCCCGCATCTTCGAGCCGTTCTTCACCACGAAGAAAGTTGGCGAGGGTACAGGCCTGGGACTGGACACGGTTCAGCGCATCGTGAAGAAGCACCAGGGCAGCATCCAGGTCGAATCGATGCCGGGACAAACTTGTTTTCAGATCTGGCTGCCTTTGTCGCCTAAAGCAGCGTGAAAGGCCTTCCGAAACCCGTGTCCAAACGCAGTGACCGCGACATTCAGCAATGCAGGTAATGGTAAACTCGCAAACGTGCCTCAGTATGTAATTGAACGCGAGATTCCGGGCGCCGGAGCCCTGTCCCAGGCCGAGCTCCAGGAGATGTCCCTGCGCTCGGTGCAGACGTTGAAGGATCTCGGGCCGCAGATTCAGTGGCTGCACAGCTATGTGACCGAAGATAAGGTTTACTGCGTGTACATAGCGCCGAACGAAGACATCATTCGCGAGCACGCTCGCCGTGCCGGGATACCGGCCGATCGCATCTCCGCTGTGCGCCGGCTGATCGACTCTTCTACCGCAAAATAGCTGATCGCGGATCCTCCAGAGAGAATTTGACGACTTCCTCGAGGGTCATCGCAGAACCTTCTATCCAGGCGCGTTTCCCCTCAGCCTCGGTCAGCGACTCCCAGGCCACAAGCAGTGTCCGGTCAAACTTCGACTGCTCGTCCAGCGACAGTGACGCGCCGATGAGATGCCGTAGTTGAGCGGCCGCTGCAGCCAGAGTCAATGCACGGGAAGGACGTTCCTGGGCCAGCGCCAGGCAAGCCCAGCCTTCGAGGGCCCGCGCCACGCCACGGCGATACCCGGCATCCACCGACCCTTGCAGTGCCTCGCGATAAGCCGCCTGCGCCGATGAATAATCCCCCTGCTCACAATCGATTGCACCCAGGTCGGTGAGGGCGCGCGCGGAACCTCTCCGGTCTCCAGCTTCCCGAAAGAACGAAAGTGCCCGCTGATAAAACGCACGTGCAGCCGCAACATCTCCTTCTTCGCGCGCAATGTCCCCTTGCTGACTCACCGACCAGGCAGCGCCGTTGTGATCTCCGAGCTCCTCGAAAATTTCGGTGGCCTCGCGCAGCGCCCACTTTGCGCGGGCATAGTCGCCAACCACTTTCACCACATTGGCAAGGTTATGCAGACAGCGAGCTACAGCCAGCCTATCGGTGAGAACGCGCCAGCATTCCAGGCTCCGTTCCAGGTAAATCTGCGCCGACGAGTAGTCCCCGCGATCGCGCGCCCCAATTCCCTTGGCATTGAACGATGCGGCTACGCCCCATTCGTCTCCTACTTCCTGGTAAAGGGCCAGACTCTGATCGAGAAACAACTCTGCCGCGGCAAAATCCCCTTGGGCAGTCGTCAGAGCGCCTAGGAATTGGGCCACCCGGGCCCGTTCCTTCGTATATTCGTCTCCGGCAAGGCGGAGGATCGTTTCCAGTCGGATCCGCCCCTCGCTCAGATGATCTCTCATGTCCCAGAAGCGAAACAGCGCCACAGAAAGTCGCAGGCCCCATTCCATATCCAGGCTTTGATAGAGCCAATCCAGCGCGAAGCGGAAATTGTCGATCTCAACATCGCATTGCGCCAGCCAGCGATCGCGGTCTGCCAAGGTAAGCTCAGGGTTGCCTTCCTCTGCGAGCACTAAACAATAGGCCGCATGGTTTCGCCGAACGGTGGAGGCTTCGCCACTCTCGCTTAGGCGTTCGAAAGCATATTCGCGAATCGTTTCCAGCATGGCGAAACGGGGTTCGGCTCCGGCGCGCTCCACTTGCTGGATCAGATTCTGGTCTACCAATGCGGACAAGCCTTCAAAGAGATCGATGTCGAGGTCTTGCTGGGTATTACAAACGGCTTCCCCTGCTTCCAGAGTGCATCCGCCGGCGAAGACAGAGAGCCGGCGAAACAGCTTTCGCTCCGCTTCGGTCAGCAGCTCGTAACTCCATTCGATGGCGTTTCGCAGGGTCTGCTGCCGTTCGGGAAGATCGAGCGCGCCCCCGGTCAATAATTGCAGCCGGCTCTGTAGACGATCGAGAATGGCGTCGGGCGAAAGCATTTTGATTCGGGCGGCGGCCAGCTCAATCGCCAGCGGCAGCCCATCCAGGCGCTCGCAAATCTGACGAACCGTCGCTTTGTTCTCGGGAGTCAAAGCGAAGGCCGGCCACACCGCGGACGCGCGTTGCGCGAACAACTCGCTGGACCAAGCCTCCGCGAGTGGCGCCACTGGGAACTCTTGCTCGCCGTAAATGCGGAGACCGGCCCGGCTCGTGACCATGATCTTCAGAGATGGACATGCCTCTAGCGTCTCGGCCACCAGTGTCGCCGCGGACAAGACCTGCTCGAAATTGTCCAACAGAAGCAGGAACGGTCCCGAACTCTGCAACTGCTCAGCGATCAGTTCAGGAACAGTGCGACTCGCAACCTGACGCACATGAAATGCCTCCGCAAGAGCAGCCGTAACCAGGTCAGGTTGGGTGATGGAGGCCAGGCCGACAACTCGGACGCCCGCAGTGAAATGGCTGGCGACTTCAGCCGCAACGGCCAGCGCCAAACGAGTTTTTCCTGCACCTCCCGGTCCGGTCAGGGTTAGCAGTCGGACATCATCCCGAAGAAGAAGTTTGGCCGTTTCTGCGATCTCTTTGGCTCGTCCGATCAGCGCTGTCCGTGCCACCGGGAGTGGCGGAGGGGTCCTTGAAGATTTTGCCGCGGCTTCCTCTGCGACAGAGTTTCCGAGCGGCAATCGGTCCGGCGCAACCGAACCTTGTACCACCTCAGCCGTGAACAGGTATCCACGCCGCGGCACAGTCTTGAGTAAGCGATGTTCGCGGTCGTTCAGAGCTTGGCGAAGTTCCACCGTGCACTGGACCAGTGAATCGTCGGTAACGAATGCGTCCAGCCAGACGGCATCGATTAGTTCCTTCTTAGCAATCAGGCGGCCGGGATTTTTCACCAGATACTTGAGCGTCTCGTAAACTTTGGGACGAAGCTTGATCTCCTGCCCATCTTTAAGGACGCACCCGCGCTCCACGTCCAGCGTGAATTCACCAAAATGATAAGTTGACGGTCTCGCTTCCACCTTGGTTTCGCCCTTTGTGATGCCAGGAGAGAGTACAGCGTCTTTTTGGCTTTTCTTTGGCGTTCTTTCGTTACTCCACGGCCAGATGAGCGCTACTTTTGCACTCACAAGGCGAGGATGGTAACCACTACGTTCCCCGAGAACAGCTCAACGATGTAACGCTCTAGAGCGGATTTTAGCAAACCGCTGTCGCTGTTGAGTTTGAGCAAATTGAGCCTGTGGTCACGACTTCCAAGCCACATTAAAGGAGAAAGCCAATGAGCACGACTCAGGTTCCGGCCCTTAATATGGATAAGCTGAACACTTTCATCGGACAATTTGTCACCGACCTTGGTGCCGCCGTTCATTCCGGCATGGTTGTCATCGGTGAGAAGCTGGGCCTTTACAAGGCGCTATCCGAACGGCCGATGACGTCCGCGGAACTCGCGGCCAAGACCCATACGGACGAACGGTATCTGCGCGAGTGGCTGTCATCGCAAGCCGCTGGCGGCTACGTCACCTACGATCCGCATACCGATCGATTCAGCCTCGATCAGGAACAGAGCTTCGCCCTGGCCAATGAAGACAGCCCCGCATATTTACCGGGCGCGTTTGAGCTAGCGCTAGGCTCGCTCGCCGCCGTTCCACGCATTGCAGATTCTTTCCGCAGTGGTGCCGGGATGGGTTGGCACGAACATGCTGACGGCGTTTTCCATGGCTGTGAGAAGTTCTTCCGTCCCGGTTACGCTGCTAATCTGGTGAGCACCTGGATTCCCGCGCTGCACGACGTCCAGGAAAAACTGGAAGCGGGAGCGCGAGTGGCCGACATCGGATGCGGCAAGGGAGCTTCCACCATCCTGATGGCGAAAGCCTTTCCAAACTCGCAGTTTTACGGCTTTGACTATCACGACAAGTCGATCGCGGAGGCCCGCGCCGCAGCCGTAAGGGCCGGCGTGGCCGACCGCGTCACCTTCGCTGTGTCCACGGCTAAGGAATATCCCGGCAAGGACTATGATTTCGTCGCGGTATTCGATTGCCTGCACGACATGGGCGATCCCGTCGGCGCGGCGGCTCATGTCCGGCAATCGCTGGCCAAAGACGGCACCTGGATGATCGTTGAACCATTTGCCAATGACCAACTGAAAGACAACTTGAACGCCGTGGGTCGGGTGTACTATTCGTTCTCCACGCTGCTTTGCACCCCCTGCTCGCGCTCCCAGGAAGTCGGACTCTGCTTAGGAGCTCAGGCAGGCGAGTCGCGAATTCAGCAGGTAGTGGATGCAGCCGGATTCGGCCGCTTCCGCCGTGCTACTGAGACGCCGTTCAACATCGTCTACGAAGCTCGGCCATAACCGACTGCTTTCATTTTTGCGATGGCGGTTCGGTCTGAGTATCGTGCCGCCATCGACCGCATACCAATTCTGCATCCAGCTTTGAAGCCCAAAGCTCAAGCATAAGGAGTGAAAACTATGCCAGAGTCGATGGACCAATTGAAAAGCTCCATCCGAGGCGAAGTGATCGACGCTACCCATGCGTCATACGACGCGGCGCGAAAAGTCTACAACGGTATGATCGACAAACGCCCACGCCTGATTGTGCGCTGCATGGATGTTGCAGACGTGATTGCCGCGGTGCGGTTCGGTGTCAGCAACAATTTGCTCACGGCAATTCGCGGCGGCGGGCATAACGGTGCGGGTTTGGGTACCTGCGATGACGGCCTCGTAATCGATTTGTCTCACATGAAGGGCATTCGCGTTGACCCCGCCGAGCGCACCGTCCGTGTCGAAGCCGGCTGCCTATGGGGCGAGGTGGATCACGCGACTCATGCCTTTGGCATGGCGACGCCTAGCGGCTTCATCTCTTCCACGGGAGTTGCCGGACTTACCCTCGGCGGGGGAATCGGCTACCTGACGCGGCGCTATGGCTTGACCATCGACAACCTGCTCTCCGTGGATATGGTTTTCGCGGACGGGCGCTTTGTCACCGCGAATGGCAAGGAAAATTCCGACCTGTTCTGGGCCGTGCGCGGCGGCGGTGGAAACTTCGGTGTGGTCACCTCGTTCGAGTTTCAGCTGCATCCGGTCAGCACGGTGCAGTTCGGTCCCACGTTCTGGCCGCTCGAGGATGCAACCGAAGTCCTGAGCGCCTATCGTGATTTCATTCAGAAAGCTCCAGAAACCATCAGCGGTTTTTTCGCTTTCCTGGTGGTGCCGCCCGCGCCTATGTTTCCGGAGCACCTGCACCTCAAGACCGTGTGCGGCATCGTGTGGTGTTGTACGGGTTCAGCCGAAGAAGCCGAGAGAGAGCTGAAGCCGATTCGCTCGCTCGGCCATCCGCTGTTCGACCACGTTGGCCCCGCACCCTTCCCAGTGGCGCAAAGCATGTTTGATGGACTGTTTGTTCCTGGCCTGCAATGGTACTGGAGGGCGGACAACTTCACGGAAGTGAACGATGCAGCCGTCGCGCAGCACGTCGAGCACGGCTCGAAGGTTCCAACCATGCTCTCGACCATGCATCTCTATCCCATCAATGGGGCGCCACAACGTGTCGGCAAGAACGATACCGCATACAGTTTCCGCGAAGCTCTGTTTGCGGAAGTGATCGTGGGAGTCGATCCGGATCCGGCGAATGCAGACAAAATAACCAAGTGGTGCAAGGACTATTGGGAGGCGTTGCATCCTTTCTCGGCGGGCGGAGCCTATGTCAACTTCATGATGGAGGAGGGCCAGGATCGCGTACAGGCAACCTACCGGGACAACTATGATCGTCTGCTTAAGATTAAGCAGAAATATGACCCGAACAATTTTTTCCGGGTAAATCAGAACATCCGCGCGGGTGAAAAACGTGCCGCTGTTCAAAAGTAATTAACGCGCACCAGCAGTCGGCAGCCGGCGTGGTTCACTTGCCTGAATTTGCAACCGCCGCCGGCTTTGCCGCAAAACCAACGCGGCCTTCGCGGATGAGCTGAGAAAACTCAGGGCTGTTGCCAGCTGCTTTTGCCGCGGCATTGATGTGCGCTTGCTCCCGCAGCGCGGGCAGAGACAATCCATCGCTGACGATGGCGTGATGTTCGTACATCATCTCGTCCATCTTGCCGTTGAGCAGGATACGCCAGTCGTATCGCGTGCGTACGTCCTGCGCGGCGGCGGCTGAGACCGCGATGTTGGTGGTGCAGTTGTTCGTTAGTGCGTTGTACCACTCCGGATTCGTGTGCAGTTCGTTAACCCGCTGCAGGTAGTCCAGGAATAGTTGACGGGCGAGCGCTGGAGGCGCCGTGGTGCGGAACACGTAAACTTCTTCATCCTTGCGATAGTTGGTGCGGAGCCGGATCACGTCCCGCTCGTCGGTGGCAATGTAGGTAAGCGCGTACTGACGAAAGAAGCCTCGAACAGCAGAGTAATCCTGTCCAACTACGTCGCGTGTCTCGATCGACATGGCTACACGGCCTTGATCGCCGAAGTCAAAACTGACAATCGGATGCGCGATCCATGGCGAGCCCCACCATGTAATAAAGATGTCGGCCTCGCGCAGATTCGCCAGGTTGTAGGATCGAGTTTCCCAATTGCAGGTGTAATCCTGCTCGGTACGGTAGTCACAGCTGCGGAAATTGTGGATCGTGATCTGGTCGCCATTGATATCGGCATAGGCGGTCTCTGCATTGTCGGGCTGCCAGTTGCGCTGGTTTGAGGGCTTCAGCGAGAACCACCAGAGTGCGACCAGGACAAATCCGCCAATTGCAACCAGCAGCCCCAGCGCATGGCGTCGAAGAAAGAGCATTGCCCCTAGCATTACGACCAGGTACAGCAGCGCAGCGGCAGTCCGCAACCCTCCCAGCGGCGAGTCGAAATAAATTGCCGCCGCCGTCCACACAGTCAGGCCCAAAGCGATGATCGTCAGCAGCGCGATTACGATCCTGCGAAGCCATTTCAAGGCGAAGCCTCTTTCGGACTGGCAGATTCACAACTTCTGTCTCCACACTAAGGTACATTGATTCGCGCCCTGTGGCTTCCAGCGACCGTGATCGCTGAACCATCCGTGGCACCCAGGCCAGCAGCGTAAGACTGGTCTGCTGCAATCGGCCGATGCGTGCTGAACTATTTCGCAGCAAGACAACAAAGGCCCTCGTTAGGGAACGAAGGCCTTGCTTGGGATTCACTGCACCGAAAAAAATTAGTAACTATAAGAGAGGATTTCCTCAACCTTTTCCGGACCGATATCCTGCCGCTCTCCCAGATGGTTCCAGCCGCGGTCGTCAAGGCGTTTGGCGATTGTGTGGGCGATCTCGGGCTCCAAGTTGTACTCCTTCAGATGGGACTTCACGCCGACACCCTCGAAGAAAGAACGCGTCGCGTCGATCGCCTTATCGATGCGCTGTTCCTCACTGCCCTCGCGAATGTTCCAGATGCGCTCCCCATACTGCAGAAGTTTGGCATGCTTGCTCTTGCGGCACGCGGCAAGAGTGCCGGGATAAGCAATCGCCAGTGTCTGACCGTGATCAAGCCCGGTGAGCGCAGTCATCTCATGGCCGATCATGTGCGTCGACCAATCCTGCGGAACACCTTGCGCGATCAGGCCATTGAGAGCCAGTGTCGCGCACCAGCACAGGCTGGCTCGCGCCTCATAATTCGGCGGATCCTCGAGTGCGGCTGGCGCAATTTCCACCAGTGTCTGCAAGATAGACTCAGCCATACGGTCCGGCAGAGGTGCATTCACGGGATAGGTCAGATACTGCTCCAGTACATGCGCAAAGGCATCCACAAGTCCATTGCTGACCTGCCGCGGCGGCAGGGAATAGGTGGTTTCGGGATCGATCACGGAGAATTTCGGGTAGCCGAGCGGACTGGGTAGTTTCTCCTTCGTCGACGCGCGCGAGATCACCGCCACCGGATTCATCTCCGACCCGGTTGCAGGTAGCGTCAATACCGTGCCGAAGGGCACGACCTTCTGTACCGGTTGTTGTTTGGTGAAGATGTCCCAGGGGTCGCCGCCTTCATAGAGTGCCGCTGCCGCGATGAACTTGGTTCCGTCGAGGACTGAACCTCCGCCGACCGCAAGCAGAAAGTCGATTTTCTCGCGACGTACAATCTCAGCGGCCTTCATTAAAGTTTCGTAAAGTGGGTTGGCCTCGATCCCGCCAAACTCGAAAACCGTACGTCCCGGCAGATTGTTAATGACCTGCTCGTAGACGCCGTTCTTCTTGATGCTGCCGCCACCGTACGTGATGAGGACTCGTGCCGCAGCGGGCACTTCGTCTTTGACCTTGGCGATTTTGCCTTTTCCGAAAAGGATCTTCACAGGATTTACATACTCGAAGTCGTTCATCCCTTTTACCTCCTCCACAAGTCGAGCTGTGCCCAGCAAGCCCCAATGCAATGTACGCTCGCACTCGGGACCGGTCAGTGACTGCTACTCACGTTCGCTTGTGCTGCCGGGAGCAATCCATGGGCCGTATTGCGGCATCCCTCAACTGCCGTTGACCATCTCAACGTGACGCCCCTCACAGACACAGGGGCATCGCGCCGAAATAATTTTGAGTTGTCGTTTTATTCAATCTCTCAGCGGTCGTAACTGCTTGAGGAGTTCCAGCCTCTCTGCTGTTAAGACCTAATGGAAGTATCGTGAGCCAGGCAATTTGGCAGAAGCGACGACATCCAATGCAATGCTCTTCGGCCTCCTCTATTGCCGCCGTTCCATTTCACACCGAGGACCGTCGCGCCCTCTCTGGTAGGCACAGTTGGCTTTACCGGCTGAGCACGCTAGAGAGCGTCACGTTGTCCTCACTTTCATGATTTCTAACACTCGCAACTAGGAGAACTTCAGATGACGAAAGAGGCGTTGGGAATGATCGAAACTCGGGGCCTGATTGCCAGCATTGAAGCGGCCGACGCCATGGTTAAAGCCGCCAATGTCACGCTGATCGGTCAGGTCAAAATCGGTGCCGGTTTGGTTACAGCTATGGTCCGCGGCGATGTAGGCGCGGTCAAAGCCGCAACCGACGCAGGCGCAGCTGCTGCTTCGAAAGTGGGAGAAGTGGTTTCCGTCCACGTGATCCCGCGGCCGCATACAGACGTCGAGAGAGTCCTGCCTCAGGGCTTCACGACGGTCCTGGAACCCGCATTGCAGAACACATAAAGATCCGTTTCGGATCACCTGCGTCGGACACCGACCTGGAGGAATGACCGATGGAAGAAGAACTGATCACCAAAGTTATGCACGAAGTTATGAAGCGCGTGGGTAATGGCAATGGCGGCAGCGCTACTGCCGTCGCTGAGCCGGAGGTGCAGACCCCCTCCCGTCTTGCCGGCATCCCCGCGGAACTGGTTCAACTCACCGAATTCGTCGGGGCTGGCATGGGCGACACACAAGGCATCGTCATCGCCAACCTGGACCCGATGATTCACAAACTTATTGGATTCGATCCCAAGTACCGGTCCATCGGCGTTATCGGTGGCCGCACCGGAGCGGGTCCGCACCTGATGGCCGCTGATGAAGCGATCAAGGCCACCAACACGGAAATCATCCTGGTCGAAATGCCCCGCGACACCAAGGGCGGAGCCGGCCACGGAAACCTGATCGTATTCGGTGCCGAGGACGTTTCTGACGCCCGCCGCGCCGTCGAGGTCACCCTCGAGACCCTGCCGAAGTACTTCGGCGATGTCTATGCCAACGACCAGGGCTACACCGAGAACCAATACACCGCGCGTGCCAGCAAGGTGTTGAAGTATGCCTTGGGCGCTCCCGAAGGCCGTGCATTCGGCCTGATCCTGGGTGCTCCTGCCGTCATCGGCATGCTGATGATCGATACCGCGGTCAAGGCTGCGGATGTCGAGGTGCTGGGCTTCGCTTCCCCGAAGAAGGGCACCAGCCTGACCAACGAAGTATTCATCTGGGTCACGGGCGACTCTGGCGCAGTTCGCCAGGCCGTCATCGCCGGCCGCGAAGTCGGCAACAAGCTGCTGGGCGCCTGGGGACAGCCGCCGAAGTCTGCTACTGGCAATCCGTACATTTAAGGGAGCAGGTCAATGGCAAAAAGACAAAAACGCTTCGAAGTACTCGCTGAGCGTCCGGTCAACAAAGACGGATTCATCAAAGAGTGGGTTGAAGTGGGCCTGGTCGCCATGGACAGCCCCAACGACCCAAAACCCAGTATCAAAATCCAGAACAACTGCGTAGTGGAACTCGATGGTAAGCGCCGTGAAGATTTCGATTTTATCGATACCTTCATCGCCGACCATTGCGTCGACAAGACCGTGGCGGAAGAAGCCATGGCCATCGATTCGGTTGAGTTCGCTCGCTGGCTGGTCGACATCAACGTTCCTCGCACCAAGATCGTCCACCTCTCGGTCGGCATGACTCCGGCCAAGATTGTGGACGTGCTGAAGCGGCTGAACGTCGTCGAGCTGATGATGGCCATGCAGAAGCTGCGGGCTCGCCGCACTCCTGCCAACCAGGCCCACGTAACCAACCTCAAGGATTCGGCGCCTCTTCTGGCGGCGGATGCTGCCGAGGCCGGTCTGCGCGGGTTCGCTGAAATCGAAACCACGGTCGGTGTCGCGGCCTATGCCCCGATGAATGCCCTCTCGCTGTTAGTGGGCGGACAGACGGGCCGGCCCGGCATTCTGTCGCAGTGCGCGGTTGAGGAAGCGGCAGAACTCATTATGGGTATGCGCGGACTCACGCACTATGCCGAGACCGTCTCCGTCTACGGCACCGAGCAGGTGTTCGTCGACGGCGACGATACGCCCTGGTCGAAGTCGTTCCTGGCTTCCGCCTATGCGTCGCGCGGTCTCAAGATGCGCTTCACCTCGGGCACCGGTTCCGAAGTGCAGATGGGCTATGCCGAAGGCAAGTCCATGCTGTATCTGGAAATCCGCTGCATCATGGTGACCAAGGGCGCTGGTGTTCAGGGATTGCAGAACGGCTCCATCAGCTGTATCGGTGTGCCGGGTTCTGTGCCTTCTGGCATCCGCACCGTTCTCGCCGAGAATGTGGGCACGGTTCTGATGGATATGGAAGTGGCGTCGGGCAATGACCAGACGTTCACCCACTCCATCGAGCGCAACACTGCCCGCATGCTCATGCAGTTCCTGCCGGGAACCGACTACATCTTCTCCGGCTACGCTGCCGAGCCCAACTACGACAACATGTTCGCCGGTTCCACGCACGATGTGGACGATTACGACGATTACCTGGTGTTGCAGCGGGATCTGCAGGTAGATGGCGGCTTGAAACCCGTTACCGAAGCCGACGTGATTGCTGTCCGCAACAAGGCCGCTCGTGCCTTGCAGGCTGTGTTCGAAGAGATCGGACTTCCTCCTATCACCGACAAAGAGGTGGAAGACGTTACCTACGCTCACGGCACCAAGGACATCGGCATCCGCAACGTTCCTGAGGATCTGCGCGCCATCGAAGACATGATGAAGCGCGGAACCACGGGTCTCGACGTGGTGAAGGCGCTGGCGAAACACGGCTTCAACGATGTCGCGGAGTCGGTTCTGATGATGCTGAAAGGCAAAGTCAGCGGCGACTACCTGCACACGTCAGCATTGTTCGACAGCAACTTCAATGTGCAGAGTGCGGTCAATGATGCCAACGACTACGAAGGACCGGGCACCGGATACCGTCTCGAAGGCGAGCGCTGGGAACTGTTGAAGAACATTCCCCAGGCGATCAGTCCTGCGGACATATAGATCGGGAGGCTTTCAAAATGAATATCTCGGAAGCAATGGTGAAACAGGTCATCCTGGAGGTTCTGCAGCAGATGCAGCCGAACGGTAAAACCACCGCTCGCCAGGAAGAACAGGTTCCGCCTCTCTCGTTCAAAGAACTGGGGACGGCGAAGCCTGGAACAGACCGCAACGAGGTGGTTATCGGATTGCCGCCGGCTTTTGGCAAGGCAATGACCAAGACCATCATTAACATCCCGCACAGCGAAGTGTTGAAGGAAGTCATGGCGGGAATCGAAGAAGAAGGACTCAAGGCGCGTCTGGTGGAAGGTCAACAAGACCGCGGACGTGGGATTCATCGGTCACGAAGCCGCCAAGCTGAGCGGCTCCGGCGTGGGTATCGGAATCATCTGCCGCGGCACTTCGGTCATTCATCAGAAGGACCTGATGCCGCTGCAGAACCTCGAACTCTTTCCGCAATCACCACTGGTGGAGCGGGAGACGTTTCGCGCCATCGGGCGCAACGCCGCCAAATATGCCAAGGGAGAGCGTCCGACACCGGTGCCGGTGCGCAACGACCCGATGGCACGCCCGAAGTATCAGGGTTTGGCAGCCTTGCTCCACAACAAAGAGACGCAATACGTAAAACCCGACATGCCAAGCATGGAACTTGCCCTGCAGCGTTAGGTCGGTCGAGGAGACATACTCATGGCAACAACCGAAATCAGCATTTCTCCGGAAATGATTGCTGAAGCCGTCCGCAAGGCGATGGAATCTCTCGCCGAAACGAATGGCACGGCAACCACGGCAACCAAACCGACAACGGGCAAGCTCGACGCCAAGAAGGACTATCCGCTGGGCCAGAAGAGACCGGATCTGGTGCGCTCAGCGACTGGACTCAGCATCGACGAAATTACGCTGGAAAAAGCTACTTCCGGCAAGCTGACCTTCGACGACGTTCGCATTCGCCCCGAAACCCTGGAGTATCAGGCGCAGATTTGCGAAAGTGCGGGTCGCCCGCATCTGGCAAAAAATCTTCGCCGTGCGGCTGAGATGACGCGGATTCCCGACGCTCGCGTGTTGGAAATCTACAACGCTCTGCGGCCGTATCGCTCCACCAAACAGGAACTCCTGGACATTGCCTCGGAACTCGAGAACAAGTACCAGGCGAAGATCTGTGCAGGCTTCGTTCGCGAAGCGGTTCAGGTCTACGAAAAACGCAATCGCATCAAGAAGTAACCCAGAGTTGCCCGATATGGCGTATATAGCTGGCGTTGATGTTGGTAATAACACGACTGAAGTGGCATTGGCGGAAATTGACGGAAAGGGCAACCCCCGATTTCTGTCCAGTGCCATGGTGAGAACCGTCGGGATCAAGGGCACTCTCCGGAATGCCATGGGCATCATTGAGGCTCTTGATCTCGCTCTTCAACCAACCGGGCTGCGGCGAGATCAACTGGACGCGGTGCTGCTGAACGAAGCAACGCCCGTCATCGGCGATATTGCCATGGAAACGATCACCGAAACGGTGATCACCGAGTCAGCCATGATCGGCCACAATCCCTCTACTCCCGGAGGCCAGGGCCTCGGTCAGGGGAGGACGATCGCTTTCAACGAGTTGGCATCGAGTTCCAACCACCAACCCTACATCGTGATCGTGCCGGGCGAGGTCGAATTCAAGGATGCAGCCGACAGGATCAATGCGGCCGCCGCACGCGGTCTGACCGTCGCCGGAGCGATTGTGCAGAAGGATGATGGCGTCCTAATCAACAACCGGCTGCAGCACCCGATCCCGATTGTGGATGAGGTGAAGTATATCGATCGCGTGCCGGTGGGAATGCCGGCAGCAGTCGAAGTTGCGCGTCCCGGTCGAACCGTCGAGAAGCTATGCAATCCCTACGATATTGCGACGCTCTTCCATCTCGATTCGGAAGATACAAAGCAGGTAGTCCCGATCGCGCGAGCGCTGATGGGAACGCGTAGCGCGGTCGTAATCAAGACCCCCAAGGGTGACATCGAAGAGCGCCGTATTCCTGCCGGCAAGATCACCCTGATCGGACAAAAACAGAAAGCAGAAGTGCCTGTTGAAGAAGGCGCCGACGCGATCATGGCCAAGCTGGCTGACGTTTGTCCGCTGCAAGAAATTCGCGCTGAAGCCGGCACCAATGTCGGCGGCATGTTCGAACAGGTGCGCAGGGTCATGGCCGACCTGACCGATCAGCCGGTCAGCTCGATCCAGGTGCAGGACATCATCGCGGTGGACACCTTCAAGCCGCAGCGGGTGCTGGGAGCCCTGGCGGGCGAATTTGCCATGGGCAATGCCGTAGGGCTTGCCGCAATGGTGCATACCCACAAGCTACCCATGCAGCGTCTGGCGCGAAAGCTGCAGGACGAAATTGGTGTGACCACGCTGGTTGGCGGAGTAGAAGCAGAGATGGCCATCCGCGGAGCTCTGACTACACCGGGCACGAAGCCGCCATTGGCCACACTCGATCTGGGCGGTGGGTCCACCGACGCCTCGATCATCAACGAAGCCGGAGAGATTCGCAGCGTTCACCTGGCAGGCGCCGGCGACATGGTCACGCTGCTGATCGATACCGAGCTGGGGCTCAACGATTATGAGCTGGCTGAGGAAATCAAGAAAAACCCGCTGGCCAAGGTCGAGACCCTTTTCCATATGCGTCATGAAGACGGCTCAGTCCAGTTCTTCGATAAGCCACTGGACCCTAAGCTGTTTGGACGGGTAGTGGTCTTGCGAGACAACGGGCCTATCCCGCTCGAGACCAAGCATCTGCTGGCGCAAATCGTGGCCATTCGGCAGCAGGCGAAGAAGAAGGTTTTTGTCCGCAATGCGCTTCGCGCACTGGAAAGAGTTGCGCCCGCCGGAAACATTCGCCTCATCCACTTTGTGGTCATGGTGGGTGGCTCGGGAATGGATTTCGAAATCCCGAAGATGATTTCGGACGCGCTCTTCGAATACGGAGTGGTGACTGGCCGGGCGAACGTGCGCGGTACCGAAGGGCCACGGAACGCGGTTGCTACCGGGCTGGTGCTGGCGCATGCGCAGCAGCACAAAGGAACGATCTAGATGGCGGACTACGCTCCCATGTCCGAAACTCGCCGCCCGGCGGTCAATGTGTTGATCGTGCAGGGCAGGGATGTCGATCTGCAACCGGTCTTCTGGGGCATGGAGGAAGAGGGAATTCCGTTTGAGGTTGAGGAATGTTCCTCCGGGGAAGCGATAGCTGTGGCAAAGGAAGCGGCTCATATGTCACCGCTCAATGTGGGTATCGGGGTCGACGCGGCAAGGGGAACCGTAGCCCTGCATCATCGCGATCTGCCCGCCGATCAGCCGCTCTTCGTACTTAAGCTGCGCGAGACTGGTGCTGCCGAGCTGCGCCGGCTGGGAATCAATGCTGCACGACTGGTGAAGAGCGAGCCGTTGGTTCTTAGGGACGAACCGGAAGATGCAGCCAGCAAGCCGGCACTCCCGCAACGCCGTCGAGCGATCAAGTTTCAGCGGAAGATGTTGACCAGATCGTGCAAAGAATTCTGGCCGAGCTGGCAAAGGCATGAGGGACGTCATGGAAAAAGACAGCCTGGGATTGATTGAGACTTCGGGATTGGTAGCCGCTATCGAAGCGGCTGATGCCGGGTCGAAAGCAGCCAACGTCACCTTTCGCGGCTACCAGCGCGCGCGTGCCGGCCTGATCACGGTCGTCTTTCTGGGTGACGTGGCGGCGGTACGGGCCGCCGTGACTGCAGGCTCTGCTGCGGCGAAGCGGGTCGGTACTGTGATCTCGGTGCATGTGATTGCCCGGCCTGATCTGCAGCTGCGCATCGTTTCCAACGGCGCACAGCCGGTAGAGAAGCTGGTGCCATTGCCGCGAGCCAAACCCATTGTGCCCGGGCCACCCAGGCAGGTTGAAGTTGAACCTGCTCCCGTGGAAGCGCCTCACATGGAGGAAAGCGTTCCGTCGCTAAGTACATCCGGTGAACTACCGCAAATTCCGCAGACGCAGCCTGCGCCGGAGCTGCCGCTCGCGCAGATCTGCGACGAGCCCGCTGTCGAAGAGCATTTTCACGAAGAAAATAACGATGCGGAAACGGTAATCGCCGACGCCTATGACGATGGTCATCTGGTGCTGGAAGAGGAGCCGGAGGAAGAGGTAGTAGTCGCGGCCCGTGTTTCCGCGCCACACAAGAAGGAAAAAGTTCGTAAGCCGAGAAGCAAACGTAAAGCTTGATGTGCACGCAGGCAGCGCGGACTGCGCGCGAGCCAGCCAGTGAAATCAAAAGGAGTCGTCCATGCCAGTTCTTGAACAGCCGCAAGTTAAGCCGACGATCGAGGTTCCGAAGCCTCGTCCCGCGGTCGAACTACGCTCTTATGTTTACCTGGACCGCCTGCAACCGCAATTCGCGGCGTTTCTGGGGACCAACATGCGGGGTTACCTGCCGGTAGTCGGCATGGCTTCCATGCTGATCGAAATCGCGCCCGGCGTGCTGATTAACCAGGTAGCGGACGCAGCTTTGAAGGCAGCCGATGTGCGTCCCGGCCTGATGGTCGTGGAACGTCACTTTGGCGTCCTGGAGTTTCACTCCAAAGCACAGGCCGACGTCCAGTATTCCGGCAGCGCCGCGCTGAAAGTACTGGGTGTGCCGGTGGAAGAGCGGATCAAGCCGAAGATCCTGAGCTCCACGATCATCCATAAGGTCAACGACTATCACACCCAGATCGTCAACGTTTCCCGGTCCGCGTCCGTGCTGATCGCGGGACAGGACATGTACATCCTGGAAGTTGCGCCTGCAGGCTACATCATTCTGGCGGCGAATGAGGCTGAGAAGAGCGCCAACATTACCTTGGTGGACTGCCGGACCTTTGGTGCGGTTGGCCGGTTGTATCTCGGAGGGAAAGAGTCCGACATTGCACGCGCAGCCCAGGCCGCCGAGTCTGTGATTCTGGGTATTCGCGGCAAGGATGGCTCTAACTCGAACGCGGGTTAGAACGCGCACGGGCAAGGGAAAGCGGTTAATGGTCCTCCAGTGAAGCACAGGAGGGGATGACTTGAACATCGACCCCATGGCGAACGATCTGCTGACGGCCTTTGAGCAGTCCTTGTCCCTGACCGGACGTAGGCCGTCGAATGGGGCGCTGTATGCCGGCGTCGATCTGGGCACGGCCTACATTGTTACCGCCGTTGTAGACGCCATGGGTGTGCCGCTTGCAGGAGCGATAACCCGCAGCGAATCCAGCATACGCGACGGCTTGGTCCTCGACTATATGGGTGCAATCCGGCTGTTGCGCGAACAAGTGCATACCCTGCGCGCTGCCGGATTCCCCATCAAGAAGGCCGCCGGAGCCTACCCGCCGGGCACGGTGGGCAGAAACGCTCAGGCAGTGGCCAATGTGCTATATGCCGCCGACCTGGACGTGACCGGGCTGATCGACGAACCCAGCGCAGCCTCCAAGGTGTTGCGGATTACCGACGGTGCCGTAGTCGACATCGGTGGCGGGACAACCGGCATATCGGTGATTCGGGACGGCGAACCAATCTATACCGCCGACGAAGCTACCGGAGGCACACACGTCGATCTGGTGCTGGCAGGCCACTACAAGATCGATGTGCTGGAAGCGGAGAAGATCAAAACGGATCCGGCGCGGCAAGGGGAGATTCTGCTGCTGATCACGCCGGTGTTCCAGAAGATGGCCAGCATTGTGAAAGAACATCTCAAAGGTCAGGTGGTTGACACGTTGTACCTGGTGGGTGGCACCAGCTGCTTTCCGGGAATTGAAGTGGTGATGGAGCAGGAGACAGAAATCCCGGTGGCGAGACCTTCCAACCCATTACTCGTCACGCCGCTGGGAATTGCCTTGGCATGTGCTGAAACAGCCTAGGCGCATAGTGAACCGGGATCTTATGAGTGAAGAGCAGATTCAGCAGGTCGTGGTAGAAGTCCTGAAACGATTGTTGCCGCATGTCGGAGCGACCGGCGATCGCGGTTCCGTGATCGTCGTGTTCACCGGTGCCACCATCGGTTACCACGAAGCCATCGACCAGGTGCGCGCGCTGATCATGCAGGGCTATCGCGTCCAACTGGTTTTCTCGCACGGCGCCGAAGTGTTGTACGCGAAGTATCTATGGGATCAGCTCGAGGGCTTCCCGCACATCACCGCGATGGAAGAAGCGAAATGGCTTGAGACCCTCAAAGAATCGTGTGCCGTCGCCGTTCCGATGCTCAGTCTGAATACGCTATCCAAGCTGGCGCTGCTGCTGGCTGATAATTTCGCCAGCAACATCCTGCTGCATGCGCTGTTCGCCGGGAAGCCGGTTTTTCTGGCCCGGAACGGTGTCGACCCCAGTGACAAAGGGCGTGAGATACCGCACTTCGACCAATGTGGTCCGGTGATGGCCGCGGCAATCGAAGAGCGCCTTCGAATCGTGAGCGGATACGGCTGCCGAATCGCCGCTGTTGATCAGCTATCGAATATTTTGACATCGCTGTTAGAGCGCTCGCGCAAGCTTCCGGTCGTCAGCAGTCATGGGAACGGGAGCCATCGGCCGGTGCCCTTCAGCCTAACCGGCAGCGTCGTCACTGCGGCCGACGTGCTACAGGCTCATCACTCTGGGACGCAGTTGCAACTTGATCCGGCCGCAGTCGTTACTCCGCTGGCGCGCGAACTGGCGGTCAAACATGGAGTCTGCATGGTGCAGGCTGGCGTTCGCTGAAGTTTTTCAGAAAGCAGGGTCACAATGGTGATCGGAAAAGTTGTAGGCACCGTCGTTGCCACCCGCAAGCACGATCGTTTGGTTGGGGGCAAGATCCAGGTTGTTCAGCCTCTTGACCCCAGCACCCTGGAATCGGCAGGTGAACTCTTTGTCGCGATTGATGCTGTAGGCGCAGGTATAGGCGAACAAGTGCTCATCGCGCGCGGGAGTGCCGCCCGTAAGGCAATCGACAATGAATCTGCTCCGGTTGACGCCACTATCGTTGGCATCATCGACGAAATTGACATTCCAAATGCCCGAATGAGCAGGCGCTGACCAGGGATGGGAATTATGGGCTCGAAGATTTATACACGGAAGGGCGATCTGGGCCTGACCAGCTTATTCAGCGGCGAGAAGGTCGCCAAAGATGACCTTCGCCTGCAGGCTTATGGCGCTTTGGATGAGTTGCAAGCGCAGTTGGGCATGGCGCGTGCCCTGACGAAGAACCAGGAACTGGAAGCGATTCTCATCGAAGCGCAGCGCGATATCTCCGCAGCGTGCGCTGAACTGGCGTCGAATTCCAACGCGCGCGCTCGTCTCCCTCGGCACATCGAGCGCAGCGACACGGAGCGGTTGGAGACCTGTATTGACAGCTTTACTGCACGTTGCCCTCTGCCGAAAAACTTCATTATTCCCGGCAGAACGCCTGACAGTGCGGCGCTGCACCTGGCCCGGACGATTTGCCGTCGGGCGGAACGTCATATCGTCGCCGTCAATCGTGAAGTCGGCGGCTATGACGAGATCCTGGTTTACTTCAATCGCCTCTCCGACCTGCTGTTTGTGTTGGGTTGGTCGATGGAGGTCATGGCCGTGGTGGACGACGCCGTGCAAGAGGTTATCAGCTCCGCATTCAAATAAAGGCTGCATATGAATTTGCCTTGTGTAGTTTCGGAAATCCTTGCGGGTGCTGCCGAAGCCGAAGCAATCAAGATCGGAGTGCCGATGTCGATCGCGATTGTGGACAGCGAAGGCGGGTTGCAGCTGTTCAAGCGCATGGACGGTACGCTGCCGGTGAGCACGGAACTTGCCGTGTCCAAGGCATATACCGCCGCCATCTTACGCATGCCGACGCATAAAGCAGGTGAGCTGGCCCAGCCTGGCGCTGCCCTCTACGGAATACAGCACACGCATAACGGCAAGATCGTGCTTTTCGGAGGCGGCTATCCACTGTGTATCGAAGGTACGACCGTAGCTGCCATCGGAATTAGCGGAGGTACCGTCGAGCAGGACATGCAGGTGGCCGAGCCGGCGCTGCAGATGCTTTTGCAGATTGAATCCTGGGCAAGGGAAATCCGCTCGCTGATTCCGCAAATCAACGCCAGCGGTCATGTGAAGGCGACTCCGGCGGCCAAAGAGACGCTGTTAAGAGCCTTCGCCGGATTTCCTCCGCAAGTGCCGGAGGCCGCCATTACAGCGCTTACCGGTGGAGTGCTCCTGGCGCTGGCCTGATTTTTCCACATCGCCAGCGCGATGGTCTCGCCAAAGACAGCGCACGCTGATGTTCTACCCGGCAACGGGAAGTGTAAGGCCAAGATTGTTACCGCAGTACGAGCATGGAGGACGTGATGGAAACCAGCCCGGAAGTAATCGCCGGTTTGATTCAGAAAGTAATGGAAGAACTGACCGCCACCGGCAGCGCAAAGACAGGCGGCGCGAGCGGCCTTTATGCGACAGTGAACGATGCCGTCGAGGCAGGTTTGGCGGCTCACAAAAAGCTCATCGCCATGTCGCTGGAGAGGCGCAAGGACATCATCGCCTCCATCCGCAATAGCGTGCTGAACCGGAACGAAGAACTCTCTGCCATGGCGGTTGAGGAGACCAAGCTAGGGCGTTACGAAGACAAGGTGCGCGAGAATATCCTGTGCGCAACCAAAACCCCCGGCGTGGAAGATATCGAACCCAGCGCCCGCAGCGGCGACAACGGCCTCATGTTACTGGAGTATGCTCCGGTCGGTCTGATTGGCGCGTTGACGCCAATCACTAATCCCACGGGCACGCTGATCAACAACAGTATCGGCATGATCTCGGCCGGTAACGCCGTCATCTTTAATGCACATCCCTCCGCCACGCGTACCAGCTCTGCGATGCTGCAGATCATCCATCAGGCAATTGTCGATGCCGGAGGCCCTGTTGGCCTGGTTTCGTCCGTCGCCCATCCTACGCTGGACACGGCCAAAGAAGTGATTGAGCATCCCAAGATCAACATGCTGGTTGCGACCGGAGGCAAGCCGATTGTGAACATCGTGTTGCGTTCCGGCAAGAAAGCGATTGGAGCCGGAGCCGGCAACCCACCGGCACTGGTGGACGAAACCGCGACTCTTCGCAAGGCTGCACAATCAATCGTCAGTGGCGCCAGCATCAACAACGGAATTTTCTGCACCTGCGAGAAAGAAGTGATCGTGGTCGAGGAGGTTGCCGACACCCTCATCAAGTTCATGCAGGAGACGGGCAGGGTGTACCTGCTCAATCCGCAGGAGGCCGCGAAGGTTACAGAGTTGGTAGTCACGCCGGAACGTAAGATTAATGGCGCGTACATCGGCAAGAACGTACAAGTGATTCTGCATGACGCGGGAATCGAGGTTGCCGAGGACTGTCGTTTGGCTATCTTTGAGGCTCGCAAAGATCACCCGCTGGTATGGCTCGAGCAGATGATGCCGGTACTGCCTATCGTCCGGGTCAAAGACGTGGATGAGGGAATCGAGTTTTCCGTCAAGGTGGAACAGGGCAATCGCCATACCGCCATCATGCACTCGAACCACGTGGGCCATATGACCGCTTTCGCGCGCGCGATCCAAACGACCATCTTCGTAAAGAACGGACCTTCCTTTGCCGGCATCGGACTAGGCGGCGAGGGCCACACCTCATTCACAATTGCTGGACCCACCGGCGAAGGGCTTACTTCGGCGCGGACCTTCACCCGGCAGCGCCGCTGCACGCTGGTGGAATCGTTCCGAATCATCTGACGTCTGGAACCGGCAGCGTTAGATGCAGAGGCTTAGAGAGATGTGCGGCGAGGCATAACACCATGTTTCAGTCTGCACATTTCGTTACGCTGCCCGCCAGACTCGATGTCGCGTCGCGGCGTGCTTTCGGGACGATCGCCCGGTCGCTGTGGGCGCCGCAATGAGGAATTTGGAGTTACTTCCCATCCTCTTGCTGGCCGTTTCCAGTAATGGTGACAATGTCGCGGTCGGACTTACCTATGGCTTCGCCCGCATCAAAGTTCCTCTGGCCTCCAACCTGCTGATCGCTGCTGTCACAGGCGCAGGGACCCTCGCCTCCATGTGGATCGGCCAGGCAATCGGCAGCAACATGGATCCCAAACTGGCCGGAGCACTCGGTGGATCGATCATCGCCGTTATAGGTAGCTGGGTCGTTTTCCAATCCATTCGCTCTGCGGTGCATGAGGCAAGCGGTCCAGCGTTGGCGGACCAGTCTTCGCTCACCCTGAAACCGGGAATCTTGCGAAGCCTGTTTCTCACTCTGGAAAACCCGCTAGGGGCGGACAGGAACTTTTCCCGGCAAATTGAGCCCAAAGAAAGCTGGGCACTGGCGGTCGCCCTCAGCCTGAATAATGTCGCGAACGGAATTGCCGCCGGTATGTTGAAGATGAACCCAGCTCTCACCACGCTGTTCGTGATGGCGCTCAGCGTGCTCACCCTCCTGGCCGGACTTGCTGTGGGTTACCAGTTCGGGAAACGGTCACTGGGTAGCTTTTCGGGTGTTGTCTCGGGGCTGTTGCTGGTGGTCCTGGGTTTGTATGAAATTCATCTTTAAATGGAATCCGCGACACGACATTCCAAACAGGTTTCGTCCGGAACTCTGTTGCCACGTCGTCCAACGAAGTCCGTGTGATCACAGTCACATCTTGCGGTGATGGGGATTATGGCGCGACGGAAATCATCGGACTAGAGTCGGTTTCAGGAGGTGCGATGTGCTCGATAATCTGTTTCAACCCACGCACCTGCTGGTGATTCTTTTCATAGCGCTGCTGGTATTTGGCCCGAAGAAGCTTCCTGAGCTCGGTAAAGGCCTCGGGGAAGGGATTCGGAGTTTTAAAGAGTCGATGAATGCCGCTGATCCCGAAAAAAAGGGAGACGACAAGCCCCAGATATAGGGCCGGCCATCGGCAAAAGTTGTCCGTTTCGTTGTGGAAGTGAGAAGTTTTTTGTTCTTGAAGCGATAAGCGAATTGTCTGGCAGTTGGGAAGCGCGGTGAAAATCCGCCACTGCCCCGCAACTGTAAGCGTGGAGGTCCGACCAGCAAGCCACTGGAGCGAATGCTCTGGGAAGGCGGTCGGAACCGGTGAAGCGCAAGTCAGGAGTCCCGCCAGACGCTTACCTGTTAACCGAGATGGTCTCGATGGGAAGACCGTTCGGCGTCTCGACGGCCCGCTCGCTCGGGCAATCTCGAAGAAGTGCGGCGATCAGCCTTCCCGTCGGTTACGCGACTCCTATTCGAGTCAAACTATGTTTGCTTCACAGTCGAATTCGTACCGGCGCACCTACCCGCAAGCTAGTGATTCCTCTTGTCGCGTGGGAAAATCCGGATGGTGCGCTATCCTGCTCCTGGTGTTGAGCACCTGCGCGTGGGCCGCTCATCTGGAGCGTGACGATACGGGTCGCTCTGTCGCCGTGCCCGACCACGTGCATCGCATTGTTTCTCTCGCGCCCAGCTTGACCGACATCGTCTACTCCCTGGGCGCTCAAGGCGACCTGGTCGGAATTACCGACTACACCGACTATCCGCCGCAGGCTTCTCGCGAACATCCGAGCGTCGGAGCAATCGTCAATCCGTCTCTGGAGAAAATTGTTACCCTGCACCCGGATATCGTGCTGGCGCTGCCGGCATTCAACGGCGCAGAAACCATTTCAGGTTTAGAACGGCTCAACCTGCCCGTTTTCCGGTTCAACACCACCAACATGAGCGATATCTACCGCAATATCGCCAGTGTGGGGCGCGTACTCGGAAGAGATCGTGAGGCCGCGGCTCTGATCGTGCAGTTGCATTTGCGCGAGAACATTCTTCGTCAGCAATCGCAGGGGAAGCCGCGGCCGGCGCTGCTGGTCGTGGTAGCGATTACGCCTCTGATTACCGCAGGCAGCAGCGCTTTCATCACCGAAATGATCACTGCTGCGGGAGCGCGATCGGTTACGGAGGATGTGCCCCAGGACTGGTTGCAGATGAATTTCGAAGCGGTGTTACCTCGGAAGCCAGACTACATCGTCTTGATCCAGGGCGGTCCGGTGACCTTGAAGGCAATGCAGCAGCAGCCGGGATGGAACTCTCTGGAGGCAGTGCGCCTGGGACGGTTGATTACGGTTGATGGTCGAATCCAGCTTCCCAGCCCTAGCGCTTTTGATGGATTGGAAGATTTAGCAAAGCAAATACGCTCTGTGCAGGCTCGCTAAACCTGCATGGGTAATGACAACCTCGATCACGGGATGCACGGGAAGAGCGGTGAGAATCCGCCACTGCCCCGCAACTGTCAGGGATGAATTAACGACTTGTCAGATAACCACTGCGCCCAGCGGGAAGGTGACAGTCAGATCCTGAGTCAGGAGACCGGTCCTGTGAACAATGCCAAAACACTTCCGAGGGGGAGTTTGTGCGTCGTTCTGTCATCGCAATTCTATTGCTCCTTGTGTCGATTCCCGCCTGGTCGGCGGAACCGGCAATCTCCGGTACGGTCAGCGATTCCCTGGGAGCTGTCATTTCTGGAGCAACCGTAACCCTGCTGAAAAGCGGTAAGCAGGTTGATACCACCACTACCGACTCGAGCGGCCATTTCCAATTCAAGATCGATGAGGGCGGACGCTACTCGGTTAAAGCGCAGGCAAAAACTTTCGCGTCCTCCGCCAGTAAGGAGCTGTTTGTCGACCCCCAACATGGCGTCGACTTAAGCCTCTCGCTCTCGCCGTCGCCGGTCTCGCAAAATATTGTCGTTACTGCCACCGGCATCGCCACACCCGAAGCCCAGATGGGAACATCCATCAGTGTGATTGATTCCACCAACTTGGCCACTCGGATTGATGTGCAGCATTCCCTGCAAAATGAGGTTGGCAGCCAGGTAGTGCAAAGCGGGCAGATGGGCGGTGCCAGTTCATTATTTGTCCGCGGCGCACCCAGCGACGCGAACAAGGTCCTGCTGGACGGTGTTCCAATTAACGATATCGGTGGGGGATTGAACTTCTCCTACTTGCAGGCCGATGGCATCGATCGGGTTGAGTTCCAGCGCGGTCCCAACAGTGCTCTCTATGGTTCCGATGCGCTGGGCAGCGTTGTCAGTCTTACCACCCAGCGCGGCAACACGCCGCTTCCGTTCTTCAGTTACGCGGCAGATGGAGGAACCTTCGGCACCTACCATCAGGACGGCAATGTCGGAGGATACTGGAAACGTCTCGACTACTTCGCCGATTACTCGGGATTCGGGACGCAGAACAGCACCCCCGACAGCCAGTATCATCGCGATGTCTATCTTGGAAACGTGGGCTGGCAGATCACGCGGAATACCACGCTGCGAGGCACAGTTGACCGGGCCGTCGCCGGCTTCAATTCCGCAAATGCTATCGCCGCGTACGGTATTCCCGACGACGCCGCCAATAATCAGTTCAATACTTCATTTGGAGCAACGCTGGACAATCAAGCCAGTGATCGCTGGCACAACCTGGTGCGCTATGGTGGCGTGCGGCTTCGTTCGCAATTTAACGATTACGCGCCCACCGGCATTCCATACGACGCCTATGGATTGGGATACCCTTCGTACTACCTGGGCGCGCCCGTCACCCAGCGGGGTTCGAACGGCTACTCAATCTCGGCCTCCGACGTAGCACAGGTTGAGCCGTGGTTGCCGCAACCGGGACAGGCCATCTATCAATATGCTGGTGTGTATCCGCAGGCGTCGTCGTATCTGACGAACACGAACTTTGTCTATGCCCAGTCGGATTACCGGCTGAACGAAAAGCTCACGGCGTTGTTCGGCTTCCGTTACACCAACGAGAACGGCTTCACCTATAACCCTTACACAGGTAAGTCTTCCACGGACCGGAATAATTTCAGCTACATGATGGAAATTCAGGGTGGCCTCTGGGGACGGCTGTTCTACACCCTTGGAGGCGGCATTGAAGACAATGCGGTATTTGGCATTGCCGGAACCCCACGCGTCTCCCTGGCTTATTACCTGAAACGGCCGGGAGCCACGGGCGTGCTCAGCGGCACTCGTTTCACTTTCAATTTCGCCAAGGGAATTAAAGAGCCAAGCATCTATTACCAAAACAACTCTCTTTATGGGCTGTTCAGTAACACCTCAATTGTGCCGAACGGCCCACAGCTGATTGCGCAATACCATATTCAGCCTTTCCTGGCCGAGCAGTCCCGAACCTATGACGGTGGAGTTCAGCAACAACTGTTTGGCGGCAAAGCGCGCCTGTCTGCCGTCTACTTCCATAATGAATTCACAAATCAAGCGGAATATGTGAGCTCGCAATATCTGGTGGAGTTAGGAGTTCCCGAAGAGATAGCGCAAGCGCAAGGCATCTTCGGCGCCGCCGTCAACACGTTGAACTATAGTGCGCAGGGAGCCGAGGTTGGCCTGCAATATCAAGTCAATCGCCATATCAGTCTGCGCGCTGGATGGACCCATACCGACGCTGTGGTACAGCAGTCTTTTGCCAGCAGCGCTTTGCAGCCTGCCATCAATCCCTTGTTCCCCAACATTCCTATCGGCGCGTACTCGCCGCTGGTGGGCGCACGGCCGTTCCGAATAGCGCCGAATGCTGGGTTTGCCGGCGTCGATTGGAATCATGGTCGCTGGTTCGTCTCAGGAGTAGGCACATTCGTCTCGCGACGCGACGACAGCACATTTCTGGTGGATACATACTTCGGAAACACCCTGTTGTTGCCGAACCGCAATCTGGACTCCTCCTATCAAAAGGTCGATCTCTATGTGAGCTATCAGATTGCCCGACACATCAGCGCATATTCTGCGCTGCAGAACCTGCTGAACCAGAGTTACCAGGAGGTGTATGGCTATCCTGCGTTGCCGCTTACTGTACGCGCCGGGATGAAGTTCACCTTCGGAGGCGAATCCTGGAAGTTGAAATGACGACAAGGTTGTGCCGGGCATGCCTGCGAGTGGACAGCCCGGCACAATCTTTTAAGCGGTTTCACGGGCGAGTGATTCAGGAATACCAAGGTGAACACGCTGCTGACAGATCGCCGGCCGAACAACGAACAGGCCTTCGGAAATGAAGGCGGATTGACCAGCTCGCGCCTTTTGCAGCGCAATCGTGGTCTTGCTGCTCAAACCGCGCCGCAAAACGAGAGGACATTTTTCGGGTGCGGCAAGACCGGCCTTGTGAACCTGTTCTTGCTGATGGCGCTTTTGGCGACAATATTCGCAGGCACAGCGCTAGGTCCGGTTCGCCTCCCCTTCCGTGAGGTGCTGCACGCACTGCTGCATCCCGCGTACGCTGGAGATGCGAGTGCGATCATCTTTACCCTGCGGCTGCCTCGGGTGCTGGCCGCCATGCTGGTGGGAGCCGCACTCGCGGTTACGGGCGTCCTGTTTCAAGGGCTCTTTCGCAATCCTCTGGCGGATCCGTTTGTGCTCGGGACGTCAGGCGGCGCGGCTCTCGGAGGCGCAGTCGGCATCTTCCTCATTCCAACCCTCTCTTTCGCCGGATTCGGAGCGATGGCGGTGCTGGCGTTTTGTGGCTCGGTGCTGACCATGATCCTGGTCTGGTACTTGGCGCGTGCCAGTGGCCGCTTTGCCATGGAAACGTTGCTGCTTGCGGGATTCGCCATTGGGACCATGCTGAACGCCGCTACCGTGATTTTCGAAATGCGGGAGGAGGCGTCGAATTCCGGTCTGCGAGTACTTGCTGCCTGGCTGCATGGGCAGGTCGCGGTTCCCACCTGGGGCCAGCTCGGACTTCTTGCGCCCATGGTCGTCATTAGCGTTGGGTTAGCAATACCAGTTGCCTCGCGGCTGAATACCTTGGCGCTTGGTGAGGAATATGCCACGCAGCTAGGCGTTAATGTCCCGCGGGTGCGCGTGGCGGTTGTCATCCTCGGATCGCTGATGACTGCCGCCGCCGTGTCGCTGGGAGGCTTGATCGGATTTGTGGGGCTGCTGGTGCCCCATCTTCTCCGAATACTGCTTGGCCCCAATCATGTTCGGCTTTTACCTGCAGCAGCGCTCGGGGGCGCCACGTTTCTGATTCTCTCCGATACTTTCGCGCGTACATGTTTCGCACCCACCGAAATCCCAGTAGGTGTATTCACGGCCTTCATTGGTGGCCCGGCTTTCTTATATCTGTTAAATCGACGGTCGCGGGAGTCTGCTCGATGACAGCTCCAATTCTCGAATTCCGAAATGTATCGTTCTCTCGTGGCGACAAACTTCTGCTCGACGATCTCTCGTTCGGTGTCGGACCGCAGGACATGCTGGCGCTTCTGGGCCCAAACGGAGTCGGCAAAACTACGTTGCTGCAGCTGGCTTGTCGGCTCTTGTTGCCGGATAGCGGCGAAATTTTCCTGAAAGGCAGGCGCCTGCAGGATTGGTCCCGGCGAGAGTTGCCCCGTTGCATCGCTCTGGTCCCGCAGGAACTTGAGATCCCGTTCAATTTCCTGGTAGAGGAGATCGTTGCCCAGGGACGCGCGCCGCACGTGCCAATGTTCGGCCGCAGCAGGAACGCCGATCGCGATGCTGTGGAGCGAGCCATGCGAGCCGTCGACATCTTGAGTCTGCGTCGCCGCTACTACTCCGAATTATCCGGCGGCGAACGTCAACGCGTGAAGATTGCCATCGGACTGGCGCAACAACCTGCCATCATGCTGCTGGACGAGCCTACTCAACATCTCGACGTGGGACGCCAAATTGAATTGATCGCCTTATTGCGAGAACTGAACCAGCAGGGAATCACGATTGCCGCTGCGGTCCACGACCTCAATCTTGTGGCAGAGAGTTTCTCGTCTGCGATCCTTCTCACTCCGGAACCGTCGTGGCTTGCCGGGCCGGTCGGCGATGTCCTGCGGCCTGACTTGCTGGAACGCGCTTTCTCGGTGGACCAGTCGGCGCTTGCCCCTTATTGCGCAGCGCCATCCGTGGCGGACGTGCCGCAGTTGTGGAGTTCGAAGTAAGGATCTTGAACCGCGCTCGGCGCAACGACGCTGTGGTCGACGCAACCTTAATTACAGCCGTCTGCAACTTTCTTCAATGAGGTCACCTTCAGCGTTGGAGGTTGCTGCGACAGGACATTATGCTTCGAAGTCCCGGCAGCCGGCTCGCTTACCGTTCCGGTAGCCTGAACCATCTTGGCGTTGTAGCGCTTAAACGTTTCGTTGTCTCCATCGAGCAGATACAGCATGTCATTCGAGGCGCCCAGGGTGTAGCGATCGTCATAGCCCGTCAAACATCCTACGATCGTCTGCGGCTTAGCCTCGACTGGCTTGCCCTGTGAGCCATCTTTACTTTGGGCCAGGCTTGATATTGATACGAATAGTCCAAACACGGTCACGAGATGTACGGCCCTTATTTTCTGCTGTGACATAGGTCCTCCTCCGTCATCTTCATCAAACGTCTTCACCACTTGTCAGCAACGACTCGGCCCGCTCGCCGCGTCCACAAGCGTCCTGGGGAAGCGCGACTGCCATCTTCGAGTCGCCTAGCGGTGGAAGGAATTGCTCATCATCAACGCAAAAAGCAATGGCAGATACAAAATGGAACACCGAAACAGTTGGCGAGCATGTCTTCTCGACTGGGAGTCTGCCACTGGAAGATGAAGCACCATCAGCCGCGCTGAGTAATAAAGAAAAACTACTCCCAGCAGCAGCGCGCCGGCTACGTAAACTCGTCCAGCCATACCTAGAAACGCCGGAATTAAACTTACCGGAAGCAGCGCCAGGCTATACAGCAGGATGCGTAACGAAGTAGATCTTCCATCCGGCTCTACCACGGGAAGCATGCGAATTGAGCCCATGGCATAGTCTTCGCGATACATCCACGCGATTGCGAAGAAATGGGGAAACTGCCATAGGAAAAGTATGGCAAATAAAGCCAGAGTTCCCCAATCCAATCGCCCGCAAGCTGCAGTCCAACCTAAGACCCCAGGCATTGCGCCGGGGAACGCTCCCACAAAAGTACAAATCGGAGAGATCCTTTTCAGTGGCGTATACGCTGCCAGGTAGACCACGGACGTCAGAAACGTCAGCAGTCCCGTCAACCAGTTGGTAAAAATAACCAGGTAAATGGATCCGCCGACCGCGAGCAGGCTGCCTACGACAGTCGCATGTAGCAACGACATTCGGCCAGCCGGAATCGGACGGCGCGCCGTGCGTCGCATCTTGCTGTCCACGTCGTGTTCGATCACTTCATTCAGCGCGGCAGTGCCGCTCGACACCATCCCAATTCCCAGTAATGCGTGCAGCAGTCCCCAACTTATGACGGGCGCGCCGATTTTCCTGGCGCCGAAGAAGAAGCCGCACCAGGCCGTGACGATGATAAGCGTAGTTACCCGTGACTTGGTCAGCTGAGCATAGTCGCTCAGGCGCGGCACGATGCGTAACCGGCCGAAGGAAATTCCCTCTGCGGCAGTCTTCATTACAAGAACTCCAGTCGCTGACTACTTCATTCAGCCTAGTTCTGCGCCTGAAAAGCATCCGCAGGCTCGCGCCAGCACCGCTTCCAGAAACTATCCTCGGAAAGGTGTCCAGCGCGCCACTGCTGCAGATTGGCTAATGTGGTAGCCGCCATACCGCCGTCTTCGGAATCAAAAATTACAACCACACCGGCAACTTCGTTCGGATCCGCGGCAGCGCCTGCATCCGCACCACGAAACACCGATTTGGCGAGAGCCCACTTAGGCTCCGCGCCAAACTGATCTTTGTTCACAGGTTGCACCCAGATGATCTTTACCTGTTTGCCGTCAAGAGGTTCCCACTTGCCGGGAAACGGCGCCACCTGTTCCTTGACCTGCCTCACCGAAGCGGTGTCGTGCTGCTCGCCCGAAATATCCGCAACACTCACGCTCGCAGCTCCTGGCAAGTCCACCTGATCGCGCTTGATCCAACCACGCGAAATGCCAGAGATTTTAATATGAACCCAGTCCTGGGTTGAATCCAGAACCTCGAACTCATCCTCAGCGTCGGCCTGAAGCAACACTTCCGCTCCGCTTACCGCCTGTGCGAGCACCGGCGTGTTCGACCGTTTGATGACCGCCAGGTTATTGGGGCGCGCCTGATCGTGCAAAATTTGTTCCAGATTGCTGGCTTGCTGCTGTAGCTTTGCCAGCTGCCTGGCCGTATTGGGATCGACGACTGTATGAACGGATGAAATGGGTTGACCGTTCGATGGAGTGGTCGTGAGCCGCGGCGTATTGAAGAACGATCCACTGGCCGCTTTGGCCGATGGACTGTCGGGCAAAGCTTTGGGCGGACTCGTGGAAACTGAGGTGTTACTAGCCGTGCTCGGATTCAGTTTGTCATTCAAGGCATCTAGAAGATCGGATTCGAGGCGGCCACTCGACTTGAGAACTCGATACCCTGAATTTGCAGCCGCATTCGCGGCATACCAGGCGGTAATCTTCGCGGCTACCTCTACCGTGGTTTCGCCTGAGTTGGCCGGTTTCAAGCGCACTTCGTACTCATAGTATCCACGCTTGTAATCCTCCAGCGAATGGCCTGCCGCATCTGCAAAACCCTCCAGTACGGGAAGCTTGCCTCCCGGATACGATGGGATCGCATGCAGCGCCTTTTCCACCTCCGCCTTGGAGGCATGGAAAGAACGTTGCGGCGAAGCCACTTGAGCGTGCAGCGTGCAGCCGAGGATTATCGCGCAGCCCAGGCGGATGACCAGATGAACGTGCGACCCCAGGGCAACTTTCACGGCAGCGGCTCCAATTGGCTGTGGTGAACCCAACCACGGTGCCCCTCTTCCGTCTCCACTCCGTACCAGTAAGGCGTCAGCACGACGATCAGAACCTCTGATTGCCCTGGCAATGACTCAAGCGTTGCGGCGCTATGAAACGGAGCGGATTTCAACTGGGCGCCTTGGTCTTTCACCCGCAACTCCACCTCGTGCCGCAGAGCATCCACATGTTTCTGCATTGCGGGGACGCTATAGGTCACCGGATCGGGAGCGCTGCTATCCGTTATGGCCGGAGAACTCGCTACCCGGGAGCCAGTCGCCGACGGAACTGCCGATGCAGCCGTGTAAGTGGTGCTCTTTTCAGTCGCCGCTTCCCGCCGCCCCTGGATGGTTTGGAGGTGCTGCTGAATTGCGGAATATTCACTCGCCTCGACATTCCCCAGCGACTCGTGCCGGGAATTTCTCGCGTCCACAAACACGGAGTCAATTCGAACAATCGTGGCATCGGCGCCCGCACTTTGCACTACGTAACGGACACTGATGGTTCCAATGTCATTGGTGTCCTTGAAATACCTCGGCGAGAGAATGTTGTTGGCGACTTTGTAAAAGACGGTGCCGGAACCACTCCAGGTGCCGAAAGCATGGGCCGTCTTGGCGCTGTGCGCCCCGTAAAGAATGCGCTCTTTGTCGTAGGAATAGGTGCCATGAATGATCTGGTCCTGGGTTACCTGCTGCACCGCAGCAAGTACATCGCTCTCCGGGGCCGCGACGCTGAACATGATCTTCGCCGGTTCGGACGAATTGTTCTTCGGCGAAGGACTGCCGGATGCCAGCACGGGCAGCGACCACAAGATGCAACTGAGCTGTAACACAACTGTCGCAACGGCCTTGTTGAAACAGTTGTTGCTCGGTCTGGAAAACGTTTGCATCGGGAGCGACTGGCCGGACGAAGCCGTGCGTGGACAGCATAAATATCTTGATTTGAGGCATATGTCAAGCAAGGCTTTTGCCATACCAGGCAGTTCTCTGGGTTTGGCTTGTCAAAATTTTGTTATGACGATGCAAAGATTTTGCAACAAAAAGTTGTTGCAATTGATTGCGATGAGGTTGTAGTATCCGACCCCGTTCAGGATGTTGGGGTTGTAAAGAAAATCTAAGACGTGCTCCCACGACCTAGTCGACGGCCGTCGGCCATCTTGTTACTGCGAGGTTGATCGCGATGCGGATTGGCGTTACGACTGCTTCCACCCTTCGAGGTTCTTCTACCAGACCTGAAGTTGCCGGTCTGGCAAGTGCCCTCGGTCTGCTGTTTTTCCTGTCAATTTTCTTCTGCACTCCGACTCCCAGCCGAGCGATTCCAGCGTTCGCTCGCAAGTACGGATTGCCTTGTTCGGCTTGTCACGAAGCTTGGCCGATGCTGAATGTCTTTGGTCAAACCTTCAAAGACAACGGTTACCAGCTGATGAACGATCGCGATTCGCCGATTTGGCAGAACCCATCGTATTGGCCGGCGACGCTGCGTATCACACCCAACTGGCATCTGGACAGCACGAACAAGGTCGCCATCGATCAGCCTAATGGCTCCGTCGCTGAGCAGAATTTAACCGTGAATGGCTTCGATCTCAGCGGCATGGACTTCCTCACGGGTGGCACGCTGTACAAGAACATGTCCTTCCTCCTCGTGCCCTCGATGGACAATGACGGCACCTGGGGTCTGGAAAGCGCCAACGCCAGAATCGACAATATCGGACACAGCTCCTGGTTCAACGTGAAGTTCGGCAAATTCGAACTCGATAACATCATCTCGGAAAAACGTATTCTCACCCTGTCCAACAACGGCGGGTACTACGTCCTGTATCACTACATCCCGCTCGGTGACAGCAACTTTTTCGGACAGATGGGTGACAATCAGCTGGGTACGGAGTTAATGGGTCATTCGCAGAATGATCGAACCCGTTACTCCGTCGCGTTACTCAGCTCAAATGACGGCAGCGTCAACCTGCCTTCGAAGAACGCTTATAGCACCTTCATCACGGCTAGCCAGGCCTTCAACGCCGGCTACCAGGGAGGCGTCGATCGCGTCGGTGGATACCTCTTCATCGGCAACGGCCCCACCTACAATGTGACGTCGTTTGGTGATCCCCTCACGGCAACCGGCAACAAGCCCTTTAACCGTGAAGGCGTGTTCGCCCTAATCTACGCCAAGAAACTGGACTTCTCGCTGTTCTACCAGCACGGCTGGGACAGCGCGTATTTCGGAACCGCTACCCCGGCCGATCAGCCGCTGCCACCAGGAGCCAGAGCGCCTTCCTGGAACGGCGGTTTCGTCGAAGCCCACTACGTTTTCAATCCGCAGATGATTTTGATTCAGCGGGATGAATTCGTGCGTATGTCGCAACAGGCGTTGTCGACTACGCCGGGCAATTGGGGAAATACCAACGCCTATACGTTCGGCTTCCGTTATTACCCGTTCATGTTCAGCCGAGCGGGCTTCGCCTATCACGCGGAGTATTCCATAGTGCAGACCCAGGGGGCAGCGCCGCTCACCAACACCCAACTTAACAACGCCAGCGTCTTTCTTGGGAATGGACTTCGACTTCTGAGGACACACACGATGCGCACAAGAACTTTAAAGCTCCCGTTGATCTTGAGTGCTGTGGCGGTTGTGCTCCTCGCGACCGCCGGCTACGCTCAACAAACCGAATATGCCGAGGACCAGCGATTGAACATGCAGAGCCAGGTCGGCAGCATGACTGGTCATGCGACTGACGGCCAGCCGGTCTACAAACGCTTCTGTATTGGCTGCCATGGACCACTAGGCGATGGGCAGGGTGAGAATGCCCAGTGGATCGATCCCAGGCCCCGGAACTTCACCATCGCCATCTTCCGCTGCCGCTCCACTCCGACTGGAACGTTGCCCACGGATACCGACCTTTACGACACCATCGGAAGAGGTATGCTGAATTCCAATATGCCTCACTGGCTGCCTTTGACCAACCAGGATCGCGTGAACCTGGTGGCCTACGTGAAGCACTTCTCTCCCCGATGGGTGACCGAAAAACCGGGTACCCCCATCGTCATTCCCCCCGAGCCTGCGGTCACTGCCGATGGCATCAAGCAAGGCCGAGTCCTGTTCCAGAAGCTCGAATGCTGGAAGTGTCACGGCGTAACCGGGCAGGGCAATGGACCTTCGGCGGACACACTGGTGGACGACGAGAACCGTCCCATCAAGCCTTTCAACTTCCACGATTCGCAGCGCTTCAAGTGTGGATCGAGCGACCAGGCGATGTACCAGGATTTCATGACCGGCCTCGACGGCTCTCCCATGCCGTCCTTTTCCGACAACTTGAAGCCCGAAGAAGCCTGGGACCTGGTGTTCTATCTCCGCACCCTGCAGCCTGACAACACCAAAGAGAAGCAGATTGCCAAACAGCTTGGATTGAAGCCGATCAATCCGCTCGAGCCTGTGCCCGATTCGAGCTCGACGCCCAGTAGTGATCAGGGCGCCGACACCTGGATCGCAACCATCCAATGCACCTGCGCAGCCAGCTGCACCGGCCACGCCGCCCAGCACTACGCCACCACCATCCAACAACTCTGGAAACGAATGAGCTGTCAGTGATAAGGAGATCACTCAATGTCCATGAAGGTTCAGTTGAAAATTGCGGCCATGCTGGCAACCGTCATGCTCGTCGCGGTGCTGGCAGTCACGCACGGGCCCAAGGTCGCCGCGGCAGCCGCCGGCAAGATTTCCGGAACTGTGAAGCTCGACGGTGCCGCTCCCCATATGAAGGGGATCGACATGTCCAAGGATCCATATTGCGCGAAGATTCACGCCAGCGATCCCGCTAAGCTGGAACTCGTCGTCGTGGGCAAAGATAACGGTCTGGAGAATGTCGTGGTTTACATCTCTCAAGGCTGGAATGGCGCAGCTCCCAAGTCCGCCGTCCCCGTCTTCGACCAGAAGGGCTGCATGTACTCGCCCCATGTTCTGGCGATGAACGTGGGCGAAGACTACAAAGTAATCAATAGCGACCAGACCGCCCACAACATTCATCCTGAACCCAATCCCATGACCGGAAACATTCCCTGGAATCGCTCGCAGCCGCCCGGAGCCCCTCCCATCGTGCAGAGCTGGAAGGCGGAGGAAGTGGCGATCCCGGTGAAATGCAATATTCATCCCTGGATGCACGGTTATTTCGTCCCGGTGAAAGGTCCGTACGCGGTTACCGACAGCAGTGGAAATTTCACCATCGAAAACGTTCCGGCTGGCAACTACACGGTGACAGCTTGGCAAGAAACGTACGGAACGCAGACTCAAAAGGTGACTGTCGCCGCAGGTGCTGCGGGCGCCGCAAACTTCACCTTCAAGGCAAAATAGAATCTATCCCATCTGGCCGCTGAACGAGTGCTGGAATACTCGTGTAGGCGGCCAGAAACGGTTGGCAGTAGGAGTTGGTTGGCCGGTTGAGACAGCTATGGCAAAACTGTTCGCAGTCACGATCATAATCATTGCAATCGCTTCCGCGGTTCCCATCGTGCTGCATATTTGGGAGCCGCCGACAGACATCTCCGTTCACGGCAAGCTGATTGACGAGCAGTTCGCCGAAACTATGGTGGAAGCCGGGATCTGTTTTCTGGTTTCCCAACTGGTGTTGGGTTTCTTTATTTGGAGATTTTCCGATCGCCCTCGCGAGGAGAAGATCAAGAACTTTTCCGGGCGGTGCGCGTGGACTGGTTGCCGCCGCGGTCATTATCGTGGGGTTGGAGGTCATGGCCCTGGGAGCCTTCGGAACCAAGGCATGGGCCAGTATCTACTTCACCCCAGCGGCTCCCGACGCAACCCAGGTGCAAGCTGCAGGCGGGCCAGTTCGCCTTTTATTTCCGCTATCCCGGGACCCGACGGGAAGTTCGGGCCACTTCATCCTGAGCAGATCAGCGAAGCCACCGAGAACTTCTTCGGCCTTGATACGACTCACGACGCCGATTCCAAGGATGACATTGTGACTGCCGAAATGGCGGTCCCCGTTAACCGCGACGTTCGTCTGCTGATGCATTCGAAGGACGTAGGGCATTCCTTCTTCGTGCGCGAGTTGCGAATCCAGCAGGACTTCGTACCCGGTCTGGACTTGTCGCTGCACTTCACCCCCACCAAAATCGGCAGGTACGAGATTCGTGTGTACCCAGCTGTGCGGGTTAGGACACTACAACATGAAAGCCTATCTTGATGTCCTGTCACAGGAGGACTTCGACGCATGGCTGAAGAAGCAGGCAGCACTGCAGTAGACGATCGAGCCGTTCGCGGACGCGGGAACAACTAAGAGGGTCACATGCACAATATGTCCGAGCCGGCCGTCCATCATCACTCTCCTCCAACAGGCTTTCATACGGAAGTATGTTTTCAGCCTCGATCATAAAGTCATCGGCGAGCAGTACTACGCGCTCGGCGCTGGTGGCGGTGTACATCGGGCTGGTGCTGTCGTGGGTGATGAGAATTCACTTGGCGTGGCCGAACGCCGCGATTCCTGGCCTGCAGTTTCTCTCCAAGACCGGTGCTCCGGGCGGCATTCTCACGCCGGAGTACTACCTGCAATTGATGACCATGCACGGTACCATCATGGTCTTCTTCGTGCTGACCACCGCACCGTTTGCAGGCTTCGGAAATTACTTTCCTGCCCATCCAGGTGGGTGCCGAGGACATGCCGTTCCCGCACCTTAACATGATGTCCTTCTGGGTGACGTTCGTCGCCTTCGTGCGTTGCCGTCTCGGCATTCTTCGTGCCACAGGGACCACCGCTCTCCGGTTGGACGGCCTACGCGCCTCTCGAGCGCATTGGGTCAGGTTGCCGGACCGGGACAGGGCACAGGCCAAGTGCTGTGGGCCGTCTCGGTCGCCATCTTCTGCGTAGGCCAGCTGCTTGGATCTCTGAACTTCATCTCCACCACACTCGACATGCGCTGCAAGGGCATGAGCCTGATGCGTCTGCCCCTGTCCGTGTGGGCATGGTTCATCACCTCATGCATCGGCCTGACGGCTTTTGCAGTCCTGATGCCGGCCTGCATTCTGCTGATCCTGGATCACGTTGCAGGTACCAGCTTCTTCGTGCCTTCCAACCTCGTGGTTAACGATCAACTGCAGCCCCACGCCGGCGGCTCCACGTTGTTGTGGCAGCATCTGTTCTGGTTCTTCGGACATCCCGAGGTGTACATCGCTATCGTCCCCGCCATGGGCGTTGTGTCGCACGTATTGATCACCAACATGCGCCGGCCGCTGTTGAGCCATCGGGTCATCATCTACTCGATGGTCTCCATCGCCTTCCTGAGCTACATGGTGTATGGACATCACATGTTCGTCAGCGGCATGAATCCGTTCTCGTCGCTGGCGTTCTCCTTCCCGACATTGGCGATTACGATTCCAGCCACGATTATCGTGTTGATCTGGATTGGCAGTCTCTACGGATCGAAGTTACGAATTAACTCAGCCTCTCTGTTCGCTCTCGGATTCATCTCGATGTTCGTGAGTGGCGGCATCAGTGGCTTCTTCCTCGCCCAGCCTTCCATCGACATTCTCCTGCACGCCACCTATTTCGTGGTTGGCCACTTCCACCTGGTAATGGCCGTCGCCGCGTTGTTCGGCATCTTCGCGGGAACGTACTTCTGGTTCCCCAAAGTGACTGGCCGAATGATGAGCGAGACCTTGGGCAAATTTCATTTCTGGGTCACGTTTGTCGGCGCATATTGCATCTTCATGCCGTTTCACTATCTGGGCATGGCCGGCAACGTGCGTCGCTACCAGGCCTTTGTTGACGATTTCATGGGCCCGCTGATGCCGGTTCACAAATTCATCACCATCGCTGCGCTTATCACAGGTGTGGCCCAAATCGTGTTCCTGTATAACCTGATTCACAGCCGCTTCTGGGGCAAGCCCGCTCCGCCGAATCCGTGGGAAGCGACTTCGCTGGAGTGGTCCACCCCGTCGTCGCCGCCGCCGTTCGATAATTTCGGCGGCACGCTGCCCGGTGGTCTATCACGATCCTTACCAGTACGGTATTGAGGGATCGACCAACGATTACGTTATGCAGACTTCGCCCGAACAAATCCACTCAGCACGGGACGAAAAGTAAACCACTCGCGGGCTGGTACGTGCCGCTCGCCTTAAACGAAGTAAGCAGCAAGGGGTTGTAGTACACATGGCGACCACGATTCACGAACCACCGAAGCTCACCCCGAATCCGCCCGCGTCCTCCGGCGCTGGAGGCTGGGGCGGCCTGGCAGGATCGAATTCCAGACTCAGCCTGGAAGATAGTTCGCCCGCCTCCCGAACCGGAGTGTGGGTAGGTCTGGCAGCCATCACCATGACCTTCGCGGCTTTCACCAGCGCGATGATCGTGCGTCAGGGCTCCGCCTATGACTGGCAACACTTCACGTTGCCCGCGGTGCTCTATTTCGACACGGCGGTCCTGCTGGCCAGCAGCGTGACTCTGGAGCTGGCGCGGAAGCGAGCCGCCGCCTTCGTACACGGCAAGCCGGAACAACGCTCGTCGGCGCTGCTTTTCCTGTGGCTGACACTTGCCTTGGGACTAGTCTTCGTCGCCGGTCAATATAGCGCCTGGCTGCAGTTGAGGTCCGAAGGCTTGTATCTCGCCACCAATCCCAGCAGTTCGTTCTTCTATCTGTTCACGGTGCTTCATGCCCTGCACATTCTGGGCGGATTAGCAGGATTGACGCTGGTGCTCTGGAGATTCGGCAAGCCGCGTCCTACCTTGCGGGTAAGCACCCTCAGTACTGTTTCGTATTACTGGCACTTCATGGACGTATTGTGGGTTTATTTGTTGTTGCTGCTTGTGGGCGCGTATCTAGTGCTGCACCTGGAGGACATGCTGTGAGCCATTCGGACCTTACCATGGACGCACATTCAGCTGTGCACGAGCGTTCTTCCCCGTTCGCCATTCCCACCAAAAAGCTGGCGATGTGGCTGTTCATCATCGCTGATGCAGCTACCTTTGCCGCCTGCCTTGTGGCGTATGGCTTCTTGCGCAACGGCTCGCTGAACTGGCCCACTCCGTTCAAGTTCTTTCCCACCATCGTGAATGCGATGGTCATGACGTTCATCCTCGTCACCAGTAGCCTGACCATGTTTCTCGGGGTGCGCTCGGCAAAGCAGGGCAATCGCCAGGCTGCGTTTCGCTGGACCATGATCACCATGCTGGGCGGCGTCATATTCGCCGTCCTTCACCTTCGCGAGTGGCTGGGCATTAATTGATGAAGGAGTTCGGCTGTTCAAGAATCCCTGGGGCAACGATCTTTTTGGTGCTTCTTTCTTCACCATCACCGGTTTACACCTGACTCACGTGTTGATCGGCATTGTTGTCCTGCTCGTCGTGGGTGGCCGCTACAAGAGCGGACGTCTCAATGCCGATGATCTCGAGATCACCGGGTTGTACTGGCACTTTGTCGACTTGGTATGGATGTTCGTGGTGCCACTGATTTATCTGCTCAATGTGCAGAAGTAGGCTGGACGCACGCGGAGGAATTCATGGAAGACCTTACTAAGCAGCAACCTGGCGGAGCGGCTTCTTACACCGACAAACTTGGCAAGTACCTGATCGTCTATGTTGCAATTCTCATCCTTGCCGGACTACAGTTTGTCATCGGCTACCAGCACGTCGACGTAGCCACCATGATCTTTCGCATGTTCGCCATCGCGCTCCTGGAAGCCGGTCTGGCGGTTGTCTTCTTTATGCACCTCGGGTCGGAGAATCGGGTGTTTGTAACTTGGATTGCGGTTGTAACCCTGCTTGTATTCGCAGCGTTGCAGTATAGCTGGACCGACAGTTACCGCATGGAACGTGACGCTCCAACCAGCTTTCAGAATGGACCTCCGCAGTGAAGCGTGATTCTAAAATTCCGAGATTTGTGAGACGCACCGCTATCGCCGTTGCAAGCGCGACGGCGTTGCTTGCGCCCCAGGCACTGTTCGCGCAAGGTTGTGCTCTCTGCTATACCCAGGCGGCCAGTTCCACCCAGCGCTTTATTCAAGCCTTACGCAGCGGCATCCTGATCCTGGTCGTCCCACCCATGTTCCTGTCGGTCATGTTCACCGTCATGGCCTATCGCCGCCGCAAGGCTGCCTACGACGATTTCGTTCCTGAATCTGACGCATCCTACGACGAACTGAACTAGGGGCAGGAACTCTCATCGCCGTTCTTACCTATTGCTTTGCCATCCCGATGCATACATAATTCCCAAGCGCTCGGCGCCGGCGCTGCTCAGGCCACGCCGGTGCTGAACACTGATTTCCTGAGACTAGCGGATTCCGCTGCCGCGCCTGCACAGACGGCTTTTTCGCATCCGCTGAGACCTGTTCGTTTTCGTTCCTCCGCGCGAGAAGTGAGGCCAACAGCGGTTTGCCACCAGCTGAGTGCCGCCGCAATCAGTTCCCGGGATATCTCGTTAGAAAATCGAGTTCGATCATTCGGAGGTTTCCATGTCATTCAACATGGAGTGGCGACCAGTCGGCGACGTTCTGATCGTGCAGTGTAGAGGCCGTATCGTTGCCGGCAAAGAGGTTCTCTCGCTGCATCATTCCGTCGCGGACTCGCTCACCCGCTACCACGATGTTGTGCTGGAGTTCGAGCACGTTGACTTCGTCGATAGCAGCGGATTAGGCGCGCTGGTGCGCCTGGTGCAGGCCGCGCGTGCCAAGGGAAAAGACGTCAAGCTGAGCGGATTGCAGCCCTACATCAAGAAAACTCTGAAGATGACCAATCTGATCTCGCAGTTCGAGGTCTATGACACGGTTGAAGAGGCCATTACCGCAGCTTATCTGGGCCCGCGTTACTGCCGCGGCGCCAATGGAGATAATCGCCCGCTGGTCTTGTGCATCTACGATTCCTTCGACATGTGTACCTTCCTGCGCGAGCTGTTGTGCAGCGCTGGATATAACGCCTTGACCGCCGGCAACGTCAGCGATGGACGCGTCCTCATGAAAGCCACCAAAGCGAGGGTGGTTGTCATCTCCGCGCACCTCCAGGTTTGTCACGGACATCCGACCAGGAAGTTGCTGGAAGAAGTCGATCCGGCGATGTCGCTGCTAGTCCTGGATGAGGCATTCGGAAGCGGAGATCCGGGCGAGTCCGCAGAGAAGCTGTTAAACGAATTGGCAGCGCGATGCGGAAAGCACGCAGGAACGACCAACGTAAGCACTGGTCTTCACCTGGAATCGTAGTCGGACGCCGGGGCAAGAGCAGCCATCACGGTCTCCTCATTACTTGAGGTTGGCATCACCACCACGACGCCTTCAGGCCCCTCAATAAATTGTCATCACGGGGAGGTCTTCATCCCCCCCAATGAATTGTCATCACGAGGAGGCCTTCATCCCCCCAAATGAATTGTCATCACGAGGAGGCCTTCAGGCCGACGAGGGATCTGCTTTCCGCCGCAAGCCATCGAACCTTCAACTCTCCGGCCGATACCACTCCGGCGAAGCTCCCGCTACGGCCTCGATCTCGGGGACGAAGGTACGATCCAGCTCCGCGACCAGCGCGCCCAAGATTCTCCACAATCTTCTGCCAATGCTCGGCGTCACCGATCGGATACTGCGCCAAGCACCACCGCCTTGGCCGTTGGCGGCAGTGACAGCGGTGCCTTGAAGCCCAATCCCCAAACACAGTAATGTGCCGAGACACTTTTGCCCCAGGAACCGATGGAGACACTCACATCGACGCTGAGATTTGACGCCGTGCGCCGCCGCAACACGAAGTCCCCTGACTCGCCGCGGCAGGTATAGCCCATCGGCTTGAAGACGCGCTCCAGTGCCGGCTTCTTCGGGCCCGAGTTGATCTCGAGCCCAAACTGCTGGTGCACCTCCTGCGGCGCCGCCAAATCGTGCGGCAGGCCCGCGCGGCTGACGATCTCCGGCATTTGCTGGCGGTAACGCAGCACCACCTCGTGTACCGCCTTCGCCTTCTCCGGATCCGCGCTCGCGATCATCGTTCCACCCGGCAGACGCACGCCGGGCATCGGGCCCACTTCGGAAGCCCCGGCAATCGGCGCCTGCACCGTCTTCCGTGTCTTCGCCGCAGGCGGCCAGCACAGTTGCTACCGCCGGCGGATGCGGCGGCAACTTCTTCTCCCCGGGCTGCGCCTCGACCACGGTGCATGCCGAAAGCGAGCGATTCCGCCCGTTCACCCACCAGCTGTCGGTCAGCAGAATGCCGGTCATCATTCCCGCCGAGTGCGTCGGAGTGGGAAGCAATTCACCGAACTCCGGCGAATAAAAATGCAGGGCGATGCTGTGAAAAGGAAACGAGCGCGGCACTCCCGCGGCGATAGCCTGGATGGTTGCGTACGGAATGCTCTCGCCGGATCCCGCCGACATCGGCCCGTTAGAAATCCGCCGCGCCCCCGCAATGCCGGGCATCGGATCGGCGTTGGTTACGAAACGCGAGAGCTCAGGGTGCCGCTTGAGCACCCGATCGACGCTGGACACGCCCTCCGCCAATCAGTCCGTCCCCAAAGTTGAATCGGATCATCGGCTCGGCGATACCGGCATCGAGCAAATCCCTGGTGCACGCGATCCATCATGGCAAGCAGCGGCTCTTTTCTGCTGGCCGCAAACGAAGTGACGAGCGCAACACGCATGAGCGGGCGATCCTGTCTGGACGCGAATGGAAAATTGGCTGCTGATATTGGAACATGGCTGGCAAGAGCGGTAGGCGCGCAACGCGGTGCCGTGCAACGACGCTTCAGTCCGTCGCGATAGCTACATCCGATACGAAAACGTGAGGCAAAATGCTTGCAGAATTTCAGCCGAAGAATGATCTGCTCGAGCGCTAAAGCCGCGGCACCGGCATCCAGTTTACGAAGTTCAAGCAGGATCGAGGCAGTTAAATCCTTATAAATGAAGACTTTGTCGATAACCGTCAATGCTGAGAAGACTTTAGCGCATTCCCGAAATAGAGCTAATGTTTTCAATGGTTTGCGAGGGAAGTGAGAGGGGGAGTAACGAAAGTAACGAGCCTCTCTAAGGTCTGAAAGCCAGACGACAAAACGCTAGCTGATTCGACTTCGTCTGTTCCGCCGTAAGAAAGGCAGCTGGTTCAACTTCGGCTCTTCTCCAGCCGAAATCCAAAGCCAAAAGCTAAAAGCCAATAGCCAACAACCGACAAGCGACAAGCGACAAACCGACACACCGACAACCCGAATATAATCCCCCTTTCATGCATAGCTTCTTTGCGCGGCGCACTTCCTGGAATCTCGCCACCAATCGCTACTCGGAAGCGCTCGAAGCTCATCGGCGAGCGGGACGAGAACTGCTCGACCTGACTGCATCGAATCCCACAAACATTGGTTTGCATTATCGCGAAGACGAAATGCTGCGCGCGCTGACCAATCGCGAGGCGTTGCGTTACGAGCCGCAGTCGAAAGGATTGCTCGCGGCGCGCGAGGCGATCGCCGCTTACTACGCAGAACACGCGAACGCAGCATTTCTCCCGACGATCTCATTCTCACCACCAGCACCAGCGAAGCTTACTCGTTCGTCTTTCGCCTGCTCTGCGATCCCGGAGACGCGGTGCTGGTTCCAACGCCGAGTTATCCGCTCTTCGACTTCCTCGCCGACATTCAGGATGTGAAGCTGTTTCCGTACGAACTGGTTTACGATCACGGCTGGCAAATCGAGGTCATGTCGCTGTTCGGTGCGGTCGATCGTGCACTCGCGACCGGCGCGCGTTGTGCCGCGGTTCTCGCTCGTCCATCCTAACAATCCAACCGGTTCGTTCTTCAAGCCGCGCGAGCTGGAATTACTGAACAACGTTTGCGCCGAGAACGATATGCGCGATCGTTGCTGACGAAGTCTTTCTCGACTATTCGCTCGGCGCGCAATCGCCACTCACGTTCGCCGCGAACGAAGACGCGCTGACGTTCACGTTAAGCGGCCTGTCGAAGATTGCAGGCTTGCCGCAGATGAAAGTTGCGTGGATCGCCGTCAGCGGTCCTCCCGCGCTGAAGCAGGAAGCGCTCGCGCGTCTCGAGGTGATCGCTGACACGTATCTGTCGATGAACGCGCCAATGCAATTAGCGGTTCCGGCGATGCTCGACGAGCGGAAGAACATTCAGCCGCAGTTGCTGGAGCGCGTGCGAGCGAACCTGGCGGAACTCGATCGCCAGCTGGCGACGCAAAAGCTGTGCACCGTTTGGAGGTCGAAGGTGGTTGGTACGCGATCTTGCGCGTTCCGGCGCGCGGCTCCGACGAGGAACTCGCGATCGCGCTGCTCAACGAAAAGAATGTGCTGGTTCAGCCCGGACATTTCTACGACTTCGCGGCCGATGGTTATCTGGTGGTGAGCCTGATCACGCCGATTGCGGAGTTTGCCGCGGGAATCACAGCGACTGCTGGCGTTTGTGGAAGTTGCGCCCTAACGCCGCCGAATTAGCGCGGTTTACGCTGGTTCAGTAGTTGCCCGGCAAATCTAGTCAAGAACTCACGCCAGCTTCGGCGAATTCGACGGTATAATAGATTTCTGTGCCTAAGTATTCCATTGTCGTACCCTTTCATAACGAGGAAGAGAATGTCACCGAGCTTTACGACCGTCTGAAGGTCGTAATGGAAGCTGCGGGCGAGACCTTCGAACTGGTGTTTGTCGACGACGGCAGCCGCGACAATACCTTCTGGATGTTGCAGCAGATTGCCTCGGTCGATCGCCGCGTAGTCGTCGTCAAGCTGCGCCGCAACTTCGGCCAGACCTCCGCGCTGGCTGCCGGGCTTCGATCACTGCGAAGGCGAATACGTTATCGCCATGGACGGCGATCTGCAGCACGATCCCAGCGACATTCCGATGTTCCTGCAGAAGCTGCGCGAGGGTTACGACATTGTCAGCGGCTGGCGCAAGCAGCGCATCGATAACTTCGTCATGCGGCGCATTCCGTCGCGCATCGCCAATTGGCTGATGGCCAAGTTGAGCGGCGTGAACCTGCACGATTTCGGCACAACCTTCAAAGCCTATCGCCGCGAAGTGGTCCAGGAAGTTCCGCTCTACGGCGAGTTGCATCGCTTCATTCCGGCGCTGGCTTCGGCTTACGGCGCGACCATCTGCGAGATTCCGATCCGCAACATCAACCGCGAGCGCGGCGAATCGCACTACGGAATTTCGCGCACCTTCCGCGTCTTCTTCGACCTGATCACGATCCGCTTCCTGCTGAAGTACATGTCGCGGCCGCTGCACTTCTTCGGCAGCTTCGGCGCGGTCAGCTCGATGACCGGATTGCTGATTGCGTTCTGGATGCTGATCGAGAAGTTCGTCCGCGGACGCAATGTGATGGACGAGCACGGTCCGATGCTGGTGTTTGGCGCGGTGCTGATCGTCGCCGGCGTGCAGTTGATTGCGCTCGGCTTGCTGGGCGAGTTGCAGGTGCGACATTTCCACGAGCCGTCAAAGCGCGCGCCTTACACTGTCGATCGAGTGCTGCGCTCCTCGCACAGCCAGGGCGCGCTCGCAGACTAGCTGCTGATCAGGATTTCCGGGCAAATAGCTGTAACTCTGCAACACCGCAGTTCCGCATCTTACGTAGCATGGCGACGCGCAAGATCATCGTCTTTACCCAACCGGATTCTCTGCCTTGCGAGGCGGTCAAGCTGTTCCTGCGAGACCGCAAAGCGAAGTACGAAGAGCGCACCGTCGATGACGACGAAGACGTCGTGCGCGAGCTCGAGGAGAAGTACAATAGCCAGTCGACGCCAACTGTGGTGATCGACGATCAGGTTGTGATCGGCTTCGATCCTGAACGCATCGACGAACTGCTTGAGCAGTAAATCTCACGCCACGCGCGGTTACCTGTTTATTGCTGCGGCTACTTTCTGCTGGGGATTTTCCGCAGCGATGGGCCGAGCCATGTTCACCGGCCGCTTCTTCGGCGGTGCGCACGCGCTGCGCCCTATCGATCCGCTGGTTCTGGCGCAAAGCCGCACAACCGTTGCGCTGCTGATTCTGGCGCCGATTCTGCTGCTCGAGAAATCGTCCATCGCTGCGGCTGCGCGGCCGCCATCTGCTGCAGTTCTTCCTGCTGGGAATTCTCGGACTCGCCGCCTCGAATTACTTCTACTATCTCGCCATCGAGAAGACGACGGTCGCGACCGCGATCGTGCTGCAATATGTCGCGCCGGTTTGGGTGCTGCTGTACATGCTGATTCGGCGGCTGCAACGACCAACGATGTTGCGCATCAGCGGCGTGGTTCTCGCCGTGATCGGTTGTGCTGTTGCGGTCGGCGAAGTCTCGTTGCGAGGCTCATTCCCGTGGATTGCGATGTCAGGATTGCGCATCAATTCCGTGGGATTGATCGCAGCGGAAACAGCGGCCGTGTCGTTCGCCTTCTACAACGTTTACGGACAACACCTGGTGCAGATTTACCAGCGCTGGACTGTGCTGGTGTATTCGCTGTTCGGCGCGGCCGTGTTCTGGATCGTGGTGAATCCGCCGTGGAAGATTGCAGCGCAGCATTATAGCGGCGCGCAGTGGCTGTTTATGGTGCTGTTCTCCATCACGTCGATGCTGATTCCGTTCTCGCTGTACTTCGCCGGATTGCAGTATCTCGACGCCACGCGCGCCATCGTCACGGCATGTCTCGAGCCAGTCTGGGCAATTCTGCTGACGGCGATGATTCTGGGCGAACTGGTTTCGCCGATCCAGGTCGTCGGAATTTGCGTCGTGCTCGCAGCTACGATCGTGATTCAGCTTCCCGACCGCAAATCTCCGGCTGAGCCGACGATCGCGGTTGAGCCAATCGAGTGAGAATATTACTGTAGCAATCTGGAACCTCACCTCAAAAGGAATCGTGATGCCTCAGAACATTGTTCCCATGATCGCGTATGAAGATGCTCATGCAGCCATGGACTGGCTTGTCCGCGCATTCGGCTTCAGGGAAGTGATGCGAATGATCGCGCCGGATGGCCGCGTGGAACACGGCGAATTGGAGCTTTCGGGAGAGAAAGTGATGGTTGCAACTCCGACTCTCGATTACCGTTCTCCCACGCACCACGCTGCAGAGTGTGAAGCAGCGAGACGCTGGCTCGCAGTGCCGTATGTCGTGGATGGAGTTCTGGTGTACGTCGATGATGTCGATAATCACTTTACCCGCGCGAAGGTCGAGGGAGCGCAGATCCTCAGTGAAGTGGAAGACAATCCGCCGGGGCGCCTTTATCGCGTCGCCGACATCGAAGGACATCGCTGGATGTTCATACAGCGACAATAGTCGCGGCACACGAATGTTGCGGAACTATTGACCTCACGACGGCGATACGCCGACTGCGCCTCGCCTGCTCCATGCGCGGTTCATAACATCTTCCGTCAAGCCCGTCGCGAACGTCCTCGTTTGTGGCATACACTGATCCGCGAAGCCTACTCTCACGAGCTTTCTCCGAGGCATCGACGATGAAACGAATCGTTATTCTGCTGCTGTTGACACTGAGCTGTTGCGCATTCGCGCAGGACAAGAATTCTCCCCAGACACTGAAGGGCGTTCTGCTGGAACAGCTGAAAACTACACACAATGTTAAGGACTGGTTTGTGCCGGCTGATATCGCGGTCCAGGGACTTACGGCCGAACAGGCGAACTGGACGGACGGAAAAGGCAATCATTCCGTCGGCCAGGAAGTGAACCATCTTGTCTATTGGGACAACTACGAGCTGATGAAGTTCAAAGGCGAGACGCCGCCGAAGTTCGACGGCAACAATGACGAGACCTTCAACAAGTTCGACAGCAAGCAGTGGACGTCGCTGGTCAAGCAGCTGGACGAAGTCATGACTGGCTGGGAGCAGGCGGTTCAAGCAGCCGACGACAAGAAGGTCGCCGAGTGGGCTTCCACGATCGCGCACATCGGAACTCACAACGCTTATCACGTTGGGCAGATCGTCTACATCCGCAAGCTGCAAGGCTCGTGGAATCCGGCCAACGGCGTGAAATAAACCCCCAAAAGTCGAATGCATAAAAAAGAGCCCGCCTCTTACGAAGCGGGCTCTCTTATTTACTACAACCGATTTTTCCAAATGGTTACCGTCGTACAGAAGCTGGACGCGTGTGAGACTCAGCTTCCGAGTAGATGGAGTCGATTTCCTTCTTGTAGCGGTCAGTCAGGTTGCGGCGGCGCAGCTTCATGCTGGGCGTCAGCGTGCCATCGGCAATGCTGAGTTCGTCGGGAACGACCAGCACTTTCTTCAGCTTCTCGTATTGCGCCAGATTGCGATTCAACTCCTCGACAATGTCTTCGTAAAGCTTCTGAACATGGGCTGATTTCACCAACTCCTTGCGCGAGGAGAACTTTACGCCGTGCTGGCGCGCCCAAGCTTCCAGATCTTCAAAGCTGGGAATGATCAGCACGGCGGGAAAGCGTCGCTTGTCGCCCAGCAGCGCGGCTTCGGCGACGTACTGATTCACCTTCAGCGAGTTCTCAATCGGCTGCGGAGCGATGAATTTCCCGCCGGAAGTTTTAATCAGGTCTTTCTTGCGGTCGGTGATGGAAAGATATCCATCCGGGTCCAGATGAGCGATGTCTCCGGTCTTGAACCAGCCATCCTCAAAGACTGCAGCCGTTTCTTCCGGCATTTTCCAATAACCTTTGAAGATGGATGGTCCGCGCACCAGCAACTCGCCATCATCGGCGATCTTCACTTCCACATTCGACATCGGCTTGCCCACCGCTGCCCAGGCGATGATGCACAGGATTGTTCACGGCAATGACGGGTGAGGTTTCGGTCAAGCCATAGCCTTCGTGAATGCGAATGCCCGATGTCGGCGAACCAGGTCGCGATTTCTTTGCCGAGCGGAGCGCCGCCGGAAACAAAGATGCGCGCGCGTCCACCCATACCTTCGCGGATCTTGGAGAAGACCAGCTTGTCGGCCAACTTCCAGGAAAACGAGGTCGGCGTGTCGCCGCGAAGAATGGTTTCGCGATTGGCAGCGCCCACCGACAAAGCCCATTGAATCAGCTTGCGTTTGATGCCGTGCGCCTTGTTCTGTACCTGGTTATAAATCTTCTCGTACACGCGAGGCACGGCCACAATCAGGGTGGGATGAACTTCCTTCATCACGCGCGGCAGGTCGTCGATCACTGGACAGTAGGCGAGCGGCACGCCTGCATTCATCAAGGCATAGTCGAGATGCCGCGCGGTCACGTGGGATAGCGGCAGGAACGACACGCAGAGATCGTCTTTCGTGAACTCGTACATGTTGAGCGAGACATTGAGGTTTGACGCGATGTTGCCGTGCGTGAGCATCACGCCCTTCGGCGTGCCGGTGGTGCCGGAGGTGTAGATCAGCGTGGCCAGATCGTCCGGCTGCACGCTGCCGGGCAATGTCTGCGATCTCCGGATCGTCTTCCGCCGACGCGGAACGCAGGAAACTCTGCATGGGCACGGCGTCGGTGATTTCCGAAGCATCGTCCATGATGACGACGTATTCCAGGTTTGTCTGCGTCGCGGATGGCGGCGATCTTCTCGTACTGCTTGCGCGAGGAGACAAATGCGATGCGCGCCTCGGAGTTCTGCGCTACGAACAGGCACTGCTCGCTGGTCTGGGTTCCATAGATCGGTACATCCACGATTCCCAGCAGCAGACAGGCGAAGTCGGCGATCGCCCACTCCGGACGGTTCTCGCTCAGGATGATGGCGCGGTCGCCCTTCTTGATTCCCCAAGCCCGCAGCTGGCGGGCCGTGGCGTAAACCCAGTTGCGCAACTGCACCGCGGAGATCGTCTTCCAGTCGCCATTCTCATGGCTTAGCATCACGCGGTCGGAGTTGCGCTCCAACATGACGAAGAACACATCGTTGAGGGTCCGAAGATTCATGACCGTGAATTTAATCTGTGCTCTACTGCTTCTCAATTTCTGCGCTTCCGGTAACTCTGTACTCTCTTGCTTCCAGTTAACTCGGCACTTCCATAATGCGTGCTTCACCCGACTCAGGTCTTGCGCATGCCATTCAGGAAAATGTCCAACACCGTGTCCGTGACACTGGAGAGCTGGTACTCGTGCCCGCTCGAGCACCCACGACGTCACCATCTCGTCCAGAGCGCCGAAGAAACAATTGGCGGCAAACTTGTCTGACATCTCCTGCCGAAAGATTCCCTTAGCCTGCCCTTCGGTGATCGCTTCGCGCACCAGGCCGAGATATTCAATCATGTGTTGGTGCGAGAACTCCGCGAGGAAGCGAGTGCTCTGCCGCAACTCCATCTGAAAGACGACCGCCATGTTGCGATTCGATCCCAGGGCGTCGAGATGGAGAAAGGCCAGACGCCGCAGTCGCTCCGCCGGATCGGCCAGCTTCTTTAGCTCCGTGCGCGCCAAACTCATGAAGGCGTCGAACGCGGTGTTGATGGCAGTCATCAGGATCTCGTCCTTGCTCTTGAAGTAGAGATACACGGTGCCATCGGCGACGTCGGCGCGGTCGGCAATGTCGGCTACACGCGAGCTGAAGAACCCCTTCTCGGCGAACACCGCGACCGCGGCATCCAGGATGCGCTGATACTTGTCCGAATTTCGGTTGGAGGAAGACGCCGAATCGGATGCGGAAGTAGGTTCTGGTTTCGCCACAATTTGCTCGGGAGAACGCGCAGGACGATTGTCGCCAGCTTCGCGACGTGCACTCGGCGAACGCGCCGAATGAATACTCATTCACTTTAACGCCCGAAATCCGTTTCCGCAATTAGGCATAGCACCGGCGTCCAAAATGGAACTCCGGGCCCTTGTAACCGTTACAAATCCTTGACAACTTGATACATAGCATAGGCAGCGGGATGATGGGACAATGTTAAACAGTGCCTGATTTTTTTTCGGACACATTTTCCAGAGGAGAGAATCGATGAAGAGATTGCTCGTGGCGTTGCTGCTCGCCGGCTTCCTGGCGCCGGCCAGTCACGCCGCCGACACAGCCAACCCGGTGCCGCCGCCGAAGATCAAGGTGGGCGACATGGCGCCGGATTTCACGCTGATGGACCAGAGCGGCAAGAAAGTTACGCTGAGCGAATTTCGCGGCAAGAAGAATGTCGCGCTCGCGTTTTACATCTTCGCTTTCACCGGTGGTTGAGCCAAGCAGATGCAGGCTTTCCAGGCGAATCTCGCCAAGCTGGAAGCCGCAGACACCCAGGTTCTGGGTGTAAGTATGGATTCTCCCTTCTCGAACAAAGCTTGGGCACAACAACTCGGAGTGACCTTTCCGCTGCTCAGCGACTGGGGCGGCGACATCACACGTGAGTACGGGCTTTACGATCCGGAATACAAAGCAGCTCGCCGGGTGAACTACCTGATCGACAAGAACGGCAAGGTCATCGAAATGCAATTGGATGATGCTGCAATCGATCCGACGAAGGTCGTTGACGCCTGCCAGGCGAAGAAGCTGAACCGGTAAAATCGGCAGCGTTTTCTTTTGCGCCGTCCACTCACTGGGTAACGGTCCGTGAGTTGGCGGCGCTTTCGCGTGCCCGCAAATTCAGAAATCGTTCTGCAGAAATAGTCTTTCGTGTTCGATGCCGATTCAAGTAGCATCGTGGCGACTGGAAAGCGCCGCCATGATTCGTCGATCTCTCTTCATCGGTACCCTGCTTCTCGCCTTGACGTCCCCTTGCTTTCCCCAGAGCGCAACTCAAGCCTCCGTACCCGCGCAGGCGGTCGACGAGCAAACAGCCAAAGACCGGCGATATGCGTTGGACCTTTATCAGCAGGGAAAATTCCTCGAAGCGCTGCCCTGGTTCGAGAAGCTGGTTGTGTCGATGCCCAACGATCCCCTTATTCGCGAAGACTACGGAGCATGCTTGATCGCAAAGGCCGCCACTCTGTCCGATGCCACGCAACGGAAGGCGACCAGAGTTCTGGCGCGCCAGCAATTCCTTAAGGCGAAGGAGTTGGGCGACAACAGTGACTACCTCAGCGTCGCGCTTTCTGGAGTCCCGGAAGATGGGCGTGACCCTGAGTATTCGAGTAACGCAGATGTTGACCGCTTGATGAGGCAAGCCGAGGCAGCCTTCGCCGCCGGGAACATCGACGATGCCAAGAAGTCTTACCTCGACGTACTGGTGATCGATCCCAACAACTACGCCGCCCTGCTGTTCATGGGCGACGTGTATTTCCGAAAGGGAGACGTAACCGCCGCCGGAGAATGGTTTTCGCGCGCCATTACTGCCGATCCAACGCATGAAACCGCGTATCGCTATTGGGGCGATGCCCTGCTGAAGGCCGGCAAAACGGCAGCCGCCCGGCAGAAGTACATCGACGGAGTTCTTTGCGATCCTTACGAGCAGGGTTCCTGGGCTGGTATCAATCGCTATCTCAAAACCACGAATCAGAAGGCCACGTGGTACAAAATCAAGCCGCCAAATTCGTCTTCGACCGTCGACAGCGGCAAAAAAACAACCATCAACATCGATGTCAGTTCGCTGGACAAGAAGGACGGCAGCTCCGCATGGATTGCGTATCCGATGGAGCGCGTGCTCTGGAGGAGCGAGGAGTTCGCCAAGGAGTTTCCGAACGAGAAGCAGTACCGCCACACCCTGAAGGAGGAATCGGCGGCCCTCTCTGTTGTAGCTTCCTCCGCAGCCGAACTCAGTACAGGGAAGAAGGCCGAAAAGCTGAATGCCGACCTGGAGGCCTTGGTAAAGCTAAAGAACGCAGGATTTCTCGATGCCTACATTCTCATCAATGTCCCTGATCAAGGAATCGTGAAGGATTACCCGGAGTACTGCAAGGAGCATCGGGATGTCCTGGTACGGTATTTGAACACCGTTGTTTTGCCGCCCCCTACCACCGACTCCACGCAGTGACCCGCGCCGGTATCTCCATCGCTTCTTTGCGCCACTCGCGAAGCAGTGTAAGCTTATCCCCAACTTCGCGGGGCCTGATCCTGTGCTGACAAATGTTCTCATCGTAATCGCCTGTGTCGCCGGAGCTGTTGGCTTTCTGTTTGCGGTGACACGCACTTCGCCCGCGCACTCGCGTAAGGAGTCCAACGACTTTACCGGCGCCGTGGTCGCAGTCATCGGCACAACCTATGCGGTGCTGCTGGCTTTTATGCTCTCCGGCGTCTGGAACCTTTACGAAGCAGGCGCAGGTGAATGCCGAGCAGGAAGCCAACGATCTGGTCAACGTCTATCGCATCAGTGAGCAGTTGGAAGCTCCGGCGCGCGCGCAGATCCAGGGCTTGGCGCTGACAGTATGCGAAGAATGCCATTGAGACGGAATTCCCGGCCCTGAACGACGAGGCCCTGCCGCCGCAGGGAGGCGAACTGGTGGCAGCGATGTGGCGTGAGGCGGGCGAGATCAAGATAGCCACTCCAAACGAGCAGATTGCGTTGAGCGAACTGATGAACACACTGCGCGGTCTCACCGAGCATCGCCGCATTCGCATCATGCAGAGCCGCGAGATGCTGCCTCCCATTCTCTGGGCGGTGCTGATCGCGGGCGGCATCATCACCGTTTCCGCAGCGTGTTTCTTCGGAGTACCCAACTTCCGCTTCCATCTGTTGCAGGTCACCGTGCTGAGCTTCCTGATCGCGCTGGTGCTGGTGGCCATTGCCGATATCGACCGTCCATATCAGGGGGACGTCAAGGTCAGCCCGGACGGATTCGAGTTTGCCATGCAAACCTTCAACAGCGGCGAATCAGTAATCCAGGCCGAGGCCGGAGGGAGCGTACACTGATTTCTCAGGATTCCCATGGTTCGCGGGGAGTGTGTCGATGCTCCGGCACAAATTCTGCGGTTAAGGCAAAGAAACCGATTGCGCACGCGGCCGTCTCCCGTGTGCTCGTGATCGGCAAAGACCCTCAATTAGGTCAGCCCTTCGAGCAGTGTCTGGCCGCGCACAATTGCGAGTTCGATTACGCAGCCGGTAGCGCCGACGCCATGCGCGCGCTGCGTCACGTCTGCTACTCGGTCGTCATTACCGACCCGAAGACCAGCATCGAAGAGGACCTGGCGCTGCTGGCTGAGATGCGCAGCCATGCGTCCGGGCGTGCGGGTCATTGTGCTGGCGCCGAGCGGCACGCCGGAAGAGATCATCGCGGCGTTGCGCGCGCGAGTGTTTCTCTGCAAGACGGCTCCGTTCGATCCCGTCGAGATTGCCGATTACGCCGCGCAGGCCGCGGCCACCACCGACTCGCTGATGGGAATCGAGGTGCTGTCGGCGCATCGCGATTGGGTTTCTTTGCGAATCAATTCTCAGCTACTGAGCGCGGAAAGGCTGATCGCGTTCCTGACCGAGTTGCAGACCAGCTTGCCGGAAGGACCACGCGAGGAATTGATGATGGCTTTCCGCGAGATCCTGATGAATGCCCTGGAGCATGGCGCCGGATTTCGACCGGGCAAGGTAATCGATGTTGCTGCCGTCCGCACCGCGCGCTCGATCGTTTTTTACGTGCACGATCCGGGATCGGGCTTTCGCTGGGAGACCATCGAGCATGCAGCGGTAGGCAATCCTGAAGGCGACCTGACGCGCCACGTCGATGTGCGCGAAGAGAAGGGAATGCGTCCCGGAGGCTTCGGCATCCTGATCGCCAAAGGCGTGGTGAACGAGTTGATCTACAGCGAAGTAGGCAACGAAGTGCTGATGATCAAGTACACGGCGTGAAAGTTCCGGGCGTTACTTCGAGCCTTATCGTCACCGGCATTGCGGCTCGCCGGTATGCTCCTCGTTCTCGCCGGGCTCGGGAAAATCGCTGTCGCTGGATTCCAGCAGTGGATCCTGATCACGATGACCGATCTGTCCGGTCGTCGACACGTTGGTCTTCTTCACCGGGGCTGTCCTGTTCCACCGCACCCTTGCCGGCGTCTTCGTCGTGAGCATTCTGATCGGTCTTTGGCATGAATTCTCCCACGTAGAGATGAGCGTACAGCCGCCAGCGTTGCTTGTCCAAGCGCTACGGCTGCCTGAAATGATGCTTCGAGCGAAGCCGACGGTGCAGTGACTTCAGTGTGCCGGCGGATGCCCCACTCGTCCCGTTTTCAGATGGACGGCACTCGGAAGGGCCAGACATAAAAAAGCCGGCCCGAAGGCCGGCTCTCGCTGTATTGCTCAGGGAAACTTACTTACAGTTCTAACGCTGCCACTGAAACTCGGGAGTCCTGCTTCACGATGGTCTGCGTCAGCTCCTTCGCTCCGTAGTCGAAGCCCCTGTCGAAGGCCCTCAGGTTCAGGTCGCGGTAGGCTTCGGGTACTGAGGCCGCTACGGCGTTCCGCACCGCCTCGGGGTCCAGCACCTGCGATACAGCTGCGAAGAAGCCGACCATCACGATGTTCAGCACCATCTTCTTGCCCAGTTCTTCGGCGATGCGGGTTGCCGGAATGCTGTAGACTCGCACTCCGACCGGCAAGCTCGTTGATGCGCACCAAGTCTTCCTCGATCACCAGGATGCCGTTGGGATTGATCTGCGGACTGAACAGCGTGTACGCCTCCTGCGACATGACGACCAGGATGTCGGGCTGCGTGACGTAGGGGTAGAGCACGGGGTCGCTCGGACAGGATGACCTGCGCGCTGCAGGCGCCGCCGCGCGCCTCCGGACCGAAGTTCTGGGTCATGGTCGAATAGCCGTTGTGGTAAATGCATCCGGCTTTGCCGATGACGATGGCCGACAGGATGACGCCTTGCCCGCCGAATCCCGCGATGCGGATTTCCGTTACTGGCATGAGCATGCCTCCGTTTCCACGTACTCTTCGCCGAGCGAGTCTACGAACTTGTCGTGCATCAGGTCGCCGTAGTCGTTGCGCTCGCGGTCGACGAACTTGCCGACGACGATCTCGCCGCTCTTGGTCAGCCCGACATCCTTAGTCGGGCAGCCATTGCGGACCTTGCTGACCTGCTTGTAGAACTTCATGGTGTCCAGCCCGTCGCCCATCTTGTTGCGCCGCTGGTAGAGCGTCGGGCAGGGCGACAGCACCTCGATGAAGCTGAAGCCTTTCTTGGCGAACATCTCCTGCATGGAGCGTGCCAGCTGCTTGACGTGGAAGGCCGTCCAGCGCGCGACGTAGACGGCGCCGGCGGCTTCCACCAGGTAAGGCAGGTTGAAGGCCGGATCGTAGGTGCCGTAGGGATTGGTCGAGGTGACGACATCGCCGGGCGTTGTGGGCGCCGTCTGTCCGCCCGTCATGGCGTAAATCAGGTTGTTGATGCAGACGACCTTGAGATCGAGGTTGCGGCGCGCGGCGTGAATCAGGTGATTGCCGCCGATGGCGAACAGGTCGCCGTCTCCGCTGTAGACCACGACGTTCAGCTTCGGGTTCGCCAGCTTCAGTCCGGTGGCAAACGGAATCGCGCGGCCGTGCGTGGTGTGGAATGAGTCCAGCTTCGTGTATCCGGCGACGCGGCCGGTGCAGCCGATGCCGGAGACGATGGCCAGGTTCTTCACGTCCACCTTGGCCTCGATCAGGGCGTTGGCAAAAGAGTTGACGCTGGTCCCGATGCCGCAGCCCGGACACCAGATGTGCGGGATGCGGTCCATGCGCAGGAACTGCTCGACGGGATTCTGGATCGTGACCATTGTCGTCGCTCATCGCGCCACCTCCATGATGGCCTGCAGAATGTCTTCAGGCCGGTGAACGCTGCCCCCGGCGTGTCCCACCAGCCGGACGACGGCTTTGCCCGCCGCGGCGCGTTCGACCTCGCGCACCATCTGGCCAAGGTTCAGTTCAGCCACCACGATTCCTTTAACCTTCGCGGCGATCGCTGCAATCTGTTTCTCCGGGAAGGGCCAGGCGGTGATCAGGCGGAACTTGCCGACCTTCAGGCCTTTCTTGCGCGCCATCTCGATCGCACGTTGCGCCACGCGCGAGGTGATGCCGTAGGAGACGACCACCACATCGGCGCCGTCGATGCCATCTTCTTCGTAGAGCACGATGTCATCGACGTTTTTGTTGATCTTCTCGACCAGGCGCTTCACCAGCCGGTCCTGGACCACGGGGCGCATGTCAGGATAGCCGCGCTCGTCGTGCGTCAGTCCGGTGACGTGCACGTTGTAACCCTGGCCGACGTGCGGCATGTCGGGAACCAGGTCCGCGCCGGGCTCGTAGGCATTGAACTGCTTCGGGAGGCAAAGTGGTGTAGCGGCGCGGGTAAACCTCAATCTGCTCGGCCGGAGGAATGACGACTTTCTCCGTCATGTGGCCGACGACTTCGTCGAGCATCACGAACACCGGGCAGCGATACTTCTCGGAGAAGTTGAAGGCCGTGATGGTCAGGTCGAAGCACTCCTGCGGCGAGTTCGGACACAGCGCGATGATGGCGTAGTCGCCGTGCGAGCCCCAGCGTACCTGCATCATGTCGGCCTGCGCGGGAAGCGTCGGCAGTCCGGTGGAAGGGCCGCCGCGCTGCACATCGACGAAGACACAGGGCGTCTCGGTCATGGCGGCGTAGCCGATGTGCTCCATCATCAGCGAGAAGCCGGGCCCGGAGGTCACGGTGAAAGCCTTCGCTCCCGCCCAGACCGCGCCTTGCAGCGTGATTGAGGCGGCGAGTTCGTCTTCCATCTGGATGAAGGTTCCGCCGACGGTGGGAATGCGCTGGGCGAAGCGCTCGACCACTTCGGTCGAGGGCGTGATGGGATAGCCGGAGGAGAATCGCGCTCCGGCGGCCAGTGCCCCTTCGCAGCAGGCGTGATCGCCGTCGAGAAAGTGTGAGCCGGTGAGGACGCCGGCAGGATCAGCGTGCATCTTGCTCCTCCTTGTTGGCTTCGGTCTCGCTCGGAGGAGCCGCGGCGGCTGTCGTTTCTTTGGCAGGCGCGGGCTCCTTGAAGCCGAAGATTGCGAAGTCCGGACAGTACATGCCGCACAGATCGCAGCCGCTGCACTTCTCCGGGTGAACCATGTACGGCGTGTGATATCCCTTGGCGTTGAAGGCGGAGGAAAGCGCCAGAACGTGCGTAGGACAAAACTCTACGCAGAATCCGCAAGCCTTGCACCGCTCGGCCACGATCTGCACCGAACCTTTGGCCATTGCTGCCCTTTCGTTGCGGGACGATCGCGAGGGGAATTACGTACGCCTGACGATTGCCATCCCACCTGGAATTCGTGTCGGACTGGAGCTCACCCTGTACCGAACGATGGTTCGATTCTTGAACAGGTACGGCCCGAGCCGAAGTGATGCAGGTCACAGGGCGAAGTGAGGTGAGACACTCCGCACGCGACGGCATTGTGCGGGTGCACACGGCTGCGTGACCGCCCTCACAGCGGAACTCCTATCGCGGGTTCATGATCTCGGCAAAGGAGAAAAGTGTCCCCACCTTATGGGTCTAATGACGCTTTTATCGCGCTATGCAGAGAGTCCTCATCCTCGGTGCGGCTGGACGAGATTTTCACAACTTCAACGTAGTGTTTCGCGGTAACCCTGAGTTTCACGTAGTTGCCTTCACGGCCACACAGATCCCCGATATTGCTGGACGCCTTTATCCCGCCGAATTGGCCGGGCGACCTTTATCCCGATGGAATCCCGATTCTCGAAGAAAACAAGATGGAAGAGATCATCCGCGACGAGCATGTCGACGTGGTGGTCTTTGCCTATAGCGACGTCGCCTATCCCACGCTGATGCACCTGGCGTCACGGGCCTCGGCCGCGGGCGCCGACTTCTGGCTGCTGGCCGCTGAGCGCACCCAATTGGTCGCGAAAGTTCCCGTGGTTTCCATCTGTGCCGTGCGCACCGGTTGCGGCAAGAGCCCGGTATCGCGCCGCATCGCCGCCGAGTTACGCAAGCAGGGATTGCGGCCGGTTGTGATTCGTCATCCCATGCCGTATGGCGATCTGGCCGAGCAACGTGCGCAGCGTTTCGGAACTCTGGCCGATCTCGATCTGCATAAGTGCACCATCGAAGAGCGCGAAGAATACGAGCCGCACATTATCGAAGGCACTCCGGTTTACGCGGGCGTCGATTACGAGACCATCCTGCGCCAGGCTGAGAAGGAAGCCGACGTCATTCTCTGGGACGGCGGCAACAACGATACGTCGTTCTATCGCCCGGACCTGTCTATCGTGGTGCTCGATCCGCATCGTGCCGGTCATGAGCTGGGCTACTATCCCGGCGAAGTGAACTTCCGCAGCGCCGACGTGCTGATCATCAACAAGGTCGACACCGCCGATCCGGACAGCATCAAGACGGTCCGCCGGAACGTCGCGCTGCACAACCCGAAGGCGAAGGTGATCGAGATGGCCTGCCGGGTGTCGGTGGCGAATCCCGAGTCGATCGCCGGCAAGACGGTTCTGGTGGTCGAGGATGGCCCCACGCTGACGCATGGCGAGATGGCCTACGGTGCGGGCGTGGTCGCCGCTAACCGTTATCGTGCTGCTTCGCTGGTCGATCCCCGGCCCTACGCGATCGGCTCCATTCAGAAGACGTTCGAGAAGTTCCCGCACCTGTGGCGCGTGCTGCCCGCGATGGGCTACAGCGACACGCAGCGGCACGAGCTGGAAGAGACCATCAAGCGCGTGCCGTGCGATCTGGTGCTGGTGGCCACGCCGATCGACCTGGCCCGCACCATCAAGCTGGAGAAGCCCAGTGTTCGCGTGGGCTACGAGGTTGAGGAGCTGGCAGACCCGGTGATTCCCGAGCTGATCGCCGAGTTCACCCGGGCGCACAAACCAGAATTGGCAGCGGTGGGGAGGTAGCAATGCCCGTAAAGGATTTCCTTTCCATTCGGGATTTCACGCCACAGCAGATACGTCATTACCTGCACGTGGCCACGCAGTTGAAGGCCTATCCCAACGTCTACCACACGGCGCTAAAGGGAAAGACGCTGGCCATGATCTTCGAGAAGCCGTCCTTGCGCACGCGGGTGACCTTCGACGTGGGCATCGAGGAACTGGGCGGCCATCCTCTTTACTTGTCGCCGGCGGAGATCAGTCTGGGTAAGCGCGAGTCGGTGCATGACATTGCCAAGAACCTGGAACGCATGGTGCAAGGCATCATGATCCGCACCTTCTCTCACCAGATCGTGGAGGAGTTGGCGCGCCATGCCGGCATTCCGGTCATCAACGGCCTGACGGACTACAGCCATCCCTGCCAGGCCCTGGCCGACTATCTGACGATGCTTGAGATCAAGGGCCATATTTCCGGATCTGAAGATCGCCTACATCGGTGACGGCAACAATGTCGCGCGTTCGTTGATGTCCGCAGGCGCACAACTGGGAGCCGACGTGTGGATTGCTACTCCTGCCGGGTACGAGCCGGACACAGATGCGGTTGGCTGGGCCAGGAATCGCTGTCTGGAGACTGGCGCCAGTCTCAACATCATCAATGATGCTGAGCTTGCGGTCAGCGATGCCGACGTGGTCTACACCGATGTATGGGCGAGCATGGGGCAGGAGAGCGAGACTGAGGCGCGGGCAGAAAATCTTTGCTCCGTACCAGGTCAATGCGCACCTGTTTGGCCTGGCCAAGCCGGATGCCATCTTCCTGCACTGTCTGCCGGCGCATCGAGGCAGCGAGGTGACGTCGGAGGTGATCGATGGCCCGCGTTCCTTTGTGTTTCAGCAGGCCGAGAACCGGCTGCACGCGCAGAAGGCCATCATGCTGGAACTGATGAAGTGGACACGGGCGACAGAACACGAGGGCGCGCACGAGCCCGCTCTGGAACTGGTGAGATAGCAGGGCTGGCGACGAACGCCGCTCGCCTTGCGCTCTTCGCCAGAGGCCGGCCGCGGAGCGGCGCACAAGCGTGCTGCACGAAACTGGCTGGCGAGCAACTGATAACGGCATCACGCGATGCTGAATGCGCGTCGCACTGCTCGTACTTCGGGCTCGTCAATTCTGGCGACGCGCGAAAAGCGAATCGCGAAGGGCGCCTTTCAAGGAACCTTATGTCGAAGACTGCGTTGGTCGCGGTTGGAGGCAACTCTTTAATCCGGGCAGGTGAGCAGGGCACGGCCGCCGAACAACTGGCCAATGCCAGGCGAACGGCCCGGGCATTGGTCGAACTGATCCGTCTCGGATATCGCCTGATCATCACCCATGGCAACGGACCGCAGGTAGGAGCACAATTGCTCCGATCCGAGCGCGCGTCGAATGTAGTTTACAGCCAAGGCTTGGATGTATGCGGCGCCGCCAGCCAGGGCGAGATCGGCTACTTGCTGGAGCAGTCTCTCCGCAACGAACTGGAGACTGCCGCGATTGCGATCCCGGTTGTCAGTCTGGTCACCCAGACGGTGGTCTCGGCTGACGATCCAGCCATGCAGCATCCCACCAAGCCGATCGGTCCTTTCTATTCGCGCGCGGCCGCCGAACAGAAGCGAAGGACCTTGAAGTGGCACATCGTGGAAGACGCGTCGCGCGGCTATCGGCGTGTGGTTCCTTCGCCGGAGCCGCTGGAGATCGTCGAACTGGACGTAATCCGCTCGTTGATGGCGCAAGAGGTCCTGGTGGTTTGCACCGGCGGCGGCGGCATTCCGGTGGTTCGAGTAGGTGGTCAGTTGCAGGGCACGGAAGCCGTCATCGACAAGGACCGGGCCTCTGCACTGCTCGCCATCGAGCTCGCTGTCGATCTGTTCGCAATTTCTACCGACACGGATTACATCTACCTCAACTACAAAAAGCCCGACCAGACGCCTCTGACGTCTGTCACGGTGAGCCAGCTCGAGCAGTACCATCGGGCCGGACATTTTCCGCCCGGCAACATGGGACCAAAAGTCGAGTCGGTAATCCACTTCCTGCGCGGTGGAGGAACAGAGGCGGTAGTCACCTCTTTCGATCATCTATGCGACTCGGTCGCCGGCCATGGCGGGACACGCATCTTGCGCGATGCGGACTCGCGCGGAAAGAAAGTTTCAACGGAATTGGAGGTGCCGGTTCTCCGGTAGGCCATGCCAACTTTGCATGATCAGGTCAGGCTGCGGGATGAAAAGAGCAAGGCGGCAAGCTCTCGGACGAGCTTGAAACATGTAGTGGAATCGCAGCAGTTCACCGTCCCGTTACTGATGGAGTTGTTCGAGCGCACCCGCCTGATGGAGCGCGTGGTAGCCCGCGGAGGCACGCTGGATTATCAGAACCGTATCCTCGCCAGCCTGTTTTATCAGCCCTCGACCCGAACCCGCTTTTCGTTTGAAGCAGCCATGCATCGGCTCGGCGGCCGCGTGCTTTCGACCGAGCACGCCCGGGCTTTCTCATCGGAGATCGAAGTCCGAACAGGTTGAAGATTCCATCCGCATCATCGGCAGCTACTGCGATGTCATCGTCATTCGTCATCACGAGACCGGGGGCGCCGCGCGCGCGGCCAAAGTCTCGCCTGTGCCGATCATCAATGCCGGCGATGGTGACGGTGGACAGCATCCCGACTCAGGCTCTGCTGGACCTGTACACGATTTATCGCGAGCGTCCGCTCGACGGGCTGAGTGTGGCCTTCATCGGCGAGCTCGATCGCGGACGGACGGCAAGGTCGCTGGCCTACTTGCTGGCGAAGTTCGAGCGCGTCAAGATCTACTTCGTCAGTCCGCCCGAGCAGCAGATGAAGAGCGACATCCTGCAGTATCTCGACCGGCATGGCGTGCGGTACGAACTGGAGTCCGATATCGATCGCGTGGTCGGTAAAGTGGACGTTATCTATCAAACACGAATTCGCTCGGAACAGTTACTGCCGCACCTCGCGGGATCGCAGCGCTATGCGATCAATTCGTCGGTAATGCAGCGTATGCGGTCCGACGCGTTGATTCTGCATCCGCTGCCGCGCACTGTCGAACTGGATAAGACGGTAGACGACGATCCGCGCGCGCTTTACTTCCGCCAGGCCGCGAATGGACTGTTCGTGAGGATGGCGTTGTTGACGATGTTGTTGGAGTAGAAAGCGCACTGGCCAGCATAGCTATTAGCCGCTGCGGTTCCTGATGACATTTTCATGATCGGAGTGTCGCGATTCTCGAATGAAGAGTGACAACCGATTATCACGAGGTGTCTCGCTGCTAGTCGCTAGTAGCAATTTCTGAACAAAAGGAACATTATGCCCGTTATGGATCGTCTGCAGACTCAGGAGTTCATCGAGCTCGAAGACCGTTATGGAGCTCATAACTATCATCCGCTCGATGTCGTCATCGAACGCGCCGAAGGCGTGTGGGTGTACGACGTGGAAGGGAATCGCTATCTCGATTGCCTGGCATCGTATTCAGCCGTCAACCAGGGACACTGCCATCCCAAAATTCTGAAGGCCATGATCGACCAGGCGCACAAGGTCACCTTGACCTCGCGTGCCTTTCGCAACGATCAGCTGCCGCTGCTGTACAAGCAACTGTATGACCTGACCGGCTTCGAGATGACGCTGCCGATGAACTCCGGCGCCGAAGCCGTCGAGACGGCCGTCAAAGCCGCGCGCAAATGGGGCTACAAGGTCAAAGGCATTCCCGAGGGCAAAGCCGAAATCATTGTCTGCTCCAACAACTTTCACGGCCGCACGGTGACCATCGTCAGCTTCTCCAGCGACGAGCAGTACCGCGACGGCTTCGGACCGTTTACCCCCGGCTTCAAGATCATTCCGTTCGGCGACGCCGCGGCGCTGCGCGATGCCATCACGCCGAATACCTGTGCCTTCCTGGTCGAGCCGATCCAGGGCGAAGCCGGCATCGTGATTCCGCCCGCAGGCTTCCTGAAAGAAGCCGCCGATATCTGCCGCAAGAACAACGTGCTGTTCATCGCCGACGAAATTCAGTCCGGCCTTGGGCGCACGGGCAAGCTCTTCGCCTACATGCACGAAGGCGTCCGGCCCGACATGGTGATCGTCGGCAAGGCTCTTTCCGGCGGCTTCTATCCGGTGTCGGCGGTGTTGTCATCGAAAGAAGTGTTGGGCGTCTTCCATCCCGGCGATCACGGCAGCACTTTCGGCGGCAATCCGCTGGGCTGCGCCGTCGCGCGCGCGGCCTTGCAGGTGCTGGTTGACGAGAAGCTGGTCGAGCGCTCTGCCGAACTGGGCGATTACTTTCTCGCCAAGCTGAAGACGCTGCGCAGCCCGCATCTGCGCGAAGTGCGTGGCAAGGGCCTATGGATCGCGATCGAGCTCGATGTCGCCGCGCGGCCGTACTGCGAGGCGTTGAAGGCGCTAGGCATGCTCTGCAAAGAGACGCACGACCACGTGATCCGCATTGCTCCGCCGTTGACGATTACTCGCGAAGAGATTACGTGGGCCTTCGACCGGATCAAGAAAGTAATCGAAATGCAGCCGTAAGCCGCCCTGCTGGAATTGCGCGCTCAGGACCGGAGGGGCCGACGTGTTGAGCTACAAAAACACGGATGGCCCTTTCTTCCTGCTATCCAATCCGAACCGCAACAGCACTTCTCCCGCCGCAGTAACTACGACGTAGCACATAGTCGTGAAGTCAGATAGACTTTCGTGTCGCTGAGGACTCTTACCTCTCTATATCGCAACCGGAGAAGAAGAGCGACCTGCCCCTGCCCGGCAGGCTTCGACGCGCCGTCGGTCATTACAAAAGCTGTGAATTCCCGCCCGTGAACCCGCTGTCCCTTACACCGGGATGGCTTTCGGCGAGGCCGGTCTACTGAAGGAGTCGTGGGGATGAAATTGCGTGCGATTGCTGTGTTGGCGGTATTGTTTCTTGCCGGCGTTGTATACTCTGCGGCCCAACAGATAGCGCCGGATGCGACCCCGCTCGGACCGCTCCCGGTTGCCTCTGGCAGCTACGACCTGGGAGCACAGATCGACAACCTGGTGCTCCCTGGCTGCCAGCCCCGCTCGGGCTATGACTGCAAAGTCGACATCCGCGCCCAGGTCTATCATCCGCAGACATTGTCCGGCACCTATCCGGTTGTGATCTTCCTTCATGGGAACCACGGTACTTGCGGACGTCCCTATCAGTCACCGCCCGATCCTCCGGGAATGCTCGGCAACCCGCGCATCGACGACAATGTGGCTTATACCGGGACAGGGCATTGTCCAAATGGCTATGTTGAGTCGCCTAGCTATCTGGGCTATGAGTACCTGGCGCAGCGCCTGGCCAGTTATGGATATATCGTGGTCTCGATCGACGCCAATCGAGGTATTACCGGCGGGCCGGGACTGGGCGCGGACCGGGCTCTGATTCAAGCGCGTGGCATCCTGGTGCTGCGGCATCTGCAGAACTTGAGCCGCTGGAACCGCCACGGGGGAACCCCTCCGCACGTGGGCGTCAATCTCCAGGGTCATCTCGACTTCAGCGACATTGGGATGTTGGGGCACTCCCGCGGGGGCGACGGTGTGCGGGCCGCCTACGACGACTACATCGCCGCGGGCAGCGTCTGGCCAGGAATGATTGAAGATCCTGTCACCTTCAAAGGCGTTTTCGAAATCGCTCCCACCGATTTTCTGGGCAACAACTCCAAGGGCGTGCCGTGGACGATCATCGCCGGCATGTGCGATGGCGATGTCAGCGACCTGCAAGGCGTCGACGTTTATGACCGCGATGTTCTGCCTCCTTTCGAATCGCCACAGCTGCAGAAGTCAACATTCATCGTGTGGGGCGCCAATCACAATTTTTTCAACACGCAGTGGCAGGTCAGCGACGGTACGGATTTCGATTTGCCGAACTATCCGCCAATCTGTACCGGAGCCGGCAACGTCGCAATCTATCCTATGTCGCCAGGTTCTGCGCAGCAGAGGCTGACAACTATGTCAGCGGCGCTGGCGTTCTTCCGTGGCAATGTCGGTAGCGCTCCCGAAGGCGATTTCAATCGCAACTTCAATCCGTGGTGGGGCATTCCGCCGAGCGTTACCGACGAGAACAATACGCAACAGCCGTATCCCACCCGCGCCGATCGCGGGTTTACACCTCCGTCGGCGATCAAGGTGTTTGAAGACTTCACCGGACCGACCGGAACCAGCAGCTACGGTTTTCCCAACCAGGCCTCGAATATCAACATCAATCACGGTCGAGTGCCCAATCATGATCCCAGTTTGAGAGCGGGCGCGATGAGCTGGAGTGCCGGCGGCGCAAATACTTTTTTCCAGACCAATTGGACGGCAGCCGGAAGAGGCACCGACATTTCTGGCTACACCACGCTCGAACTGAGGGTTTCACGGCAAAACAGTTCGCTGAACACGACCGCGGCTACAGACTTCTCGATCCGCCTGATGGGGATAGGCTTGCTGAGTGGCTCCCTCAAGCTGAGCCGTTATATCGACCCCAACTTCGCTGGACGATCGGGCGAGCAATCGCTGTTACAAGGGCCGGTAGGATCAACCTTCGGAGGCGCGCACCCAATTCTTCAGACCGTGCGCATTCCATTGGCCGACTTTCCCGGCTGGCAGTCGGTCCGCAAGAGTGTGCACGGCATCCGGCTCACGTTCGATCAGACAAATCAGGGTGCAATCTACGTCGCCAACATCCGGCTCTCGAATTCTCCCGTCAATCTCGCGACGACTCAGGACACCGAGCAACTCATAGAAGAGGTGCAGCAGTCCGAACAGACGCCAGCGCATTCCGTGTTGTTGCGAGCCGGAACCGTTACCTCGATTCGCTATCAGGCAAGCCTGGCGCAACGCGATGGCGCTGCCGGAGTGGAAATCGAAGTCAGCAGCCCGCAAGCCTTTCCTGTGCGCGACAGCCTGCTCACGTTGCATATCGGATCGCAATATTTCACCACCAGCCGTTATGCCTCAGTCGATCTGCACCGCGTGGTTTTCTCGCTGACCGCGGCGGAATACGCGAGCTTGTCGGGCGCGGACGCCGTGATCGTGCAATACGGCAAACATCCGGGCGGAGCAATCTGGAGCTGCGGACGTCTGAGTGGAGAACGCTAAATCCTAAGAGGATGATGGTGGAGTTCAGTGCTTGCGCATTAGTGCGCTTAGTAAGAACCACCCCCTCATCCTATTCCGTTCCCGCCGTTGCCAGGCCTCTTCCCAGATTCTCCTGATGTCACGCGCTTGAGACGCACGGATCACTGACAGATGCTGCCGCAGGTTGTGAAATCCTGTCCAGGGAGCACAAGCCCATGCACAGCCAAGGCCTCTCTCAACCTCCCGTTTTTCGTCCAACCTTTCTCGTAGTAATCGCAGGGCTGATGATTCTAGCTACGACGGCCTTCGCGCAAAATGTGACCCCATCCACTACAGTACAAATGGCGAAAATGCCTGAGTCCGCATCGCGACTAGCTCATCCTTCCAAGCGACGATTGCCAACTGACACGCCCGGGCTCCAACGCGAACCACGGAATCGTTTTCCTGCGGATGACGACATTCTCTACGAGAACGGTCCGATCGACGGACAGACCACTGCTTGGGAAATCGACTCCGGCTTAGTGGTAAGCGACACGTTCACGATTGCCGAGAATCCAGCACAGCTTTCTGGCATGAACTTCGGCGCCTGGCTGTATCCTGGCGATGTCCTGCAGTCGGTTGAAGTCTCCATCACTTCGCAGCCCCTAAAAGGCGGCACCAGCTACTTCGACCAGACCATTAACTTCACCCAAAGCGGCTGCATCACCAACGGTTACGGCTACAGCGTTTGCACCGAGGCGGGAAGCTTCACCGTTAGCGGTCTGAACCCGGGGACGTACTGGCTGAACTTGCAGAATGCGGTTGTGAATACCGGCGATCCCGTTTACTGGGACCAGAACTCTGGCGTGGGATGCCACTCTCAGGGATGCCCGTCGCAGGGCCAGGAGAGCTCGGTCGGTACCATTCCTTCCGAGGCCTTCACCGTCCTTGGAAGCTCGTACCCGCCTCCACCAACCAATAACTACGCTTGTCCGGCTCCGCAGACTGGCTTTCACGAGATTCACGACTTCGGCACAGGCCCCCTTGGCTATGGCGTGACCGTGGACCAAGCTGGGAACCTATATGGTGCGATACCTGGGGCTGGGACTTACGGGCAGGGACTGCTTTATCGTTTAGCACAGAGAGCTGGCCAGTGGCTCGACAGCACCGTGTACAACTTTCTCGGAGGCAGTAACGGCGGTAACTCGTATGGCGCCATCGTCGGCCAACATGGAGAGCTTTACGGGACGGCGGCCGGTGGGACCTACGGCTACGGCCTGATCTACAAGGCTACGCCACCGCTGCATGCTTGCGGTAACACGTCCTGCGGTTGGAACGAGACTGCGATTTATCAGTTTAAGAACGGTAGTGAGGCCTTCGGGGTCACTGCTTTCGATTCCGCCGGCAAGCTGTACGGCATATCGTGTTGCGGTGGTTTCTATGGGGATGGCGCTGTTTTTGAGCTTACGCCTTCGCCGGGAGGCTGGACGGAGAAGTTGCTTTACAGCTTCAAGGGAGGAAAAGACGGTGTGTCCCCAAACGCCTTGCTGGTGGGCCGTGATGGCAATCTCTACGGCACGGCAGGGGCTGGCGGCCATACTGATTGTGGCGTCTGGGGCGATCAACCGTGCGGAGTCGTTTTTGAATTGACACCCTCCGGCAGTGGATGGACGGAACGTGTGATCTACGCTTTCACCGGCGGCGCTTGGGACGGCTATCAACCTCACAGCCTCATCCAGGACGGACAGGGAAATCTCTTAGGCCTTAGCACATGTCAGTACGAAGCCGGCGAATGTCGGGACGCTGGCGTTCATGTTGGAGGCGTTATTTTTTTCTTGTCCTCCTCTGACGATGGGTGGGATTTCGAGCAGTATCATTCCTACAACGACGCGGAATGCCCTGATTTTCAATACGATGTCACGTACCACGCTCTGGCGATGGACGCGTCGGGGAATCTCTACGCTACCGAAGGGGGCTCAGAGATAGCGTTCGGCGGTGACCAATATTGGTGTGGTGCAGTCCTGAATGTGACCGGAGGCTGGGGCACAACTCTGGTCTCGGGTAATGCGGACATCTTTGGGGACCTGACCTCTGACGCCAACGGCAATCTCTACGGAACTACCTCAACCTGTGGCTTCGGAAAAGCTTCCAGGAAAACCGGCATGGTCTGGCAGTACTCGCCATGAACATTGGTTGTTTGTTTTGTAAGTTGAGAAGTTGGAATCAGTCCGCTAGAGATGGCCGCCGGCTGCAAGCCAAAGCCGGCTTGCGTCGATCGACAACGTACAGGTAAGACCTCGCGTGGAAGTCAGGTGAATCGCGACTTTCGGTGGAGGGCTAGTACTTGCGCATGTGGATTTCGGCGCCGTTCTTCTCGAACTTTACCTCGTCCATCAGCTGATTGATCAGATAAATGCCGCGACCGTGATTGGAGTAAACATTCTCTCCATTGCACGGGTCGGGAATGGCGAACGGATCGAAGCCGCCGCCGGGATCGCGCACCACAATCTGCATGCCGCGCTCTTCGTCGCAGCCTACACAACACTGGACTTTTTTGGTGGGATCGTTCTTGCAACCGTGAACGATAGCGTTTGCGAGAGCCTCGCGTAAGGCGGTCTCGATCTCAAACTCTTTGCCGGAGGCACATTCCAGGCGGCGTGCCATCTCCATTATGCCTTCCACCACCGGACTAATCGCGGTAGGATCGGCGTTGAGCGTGACCTCAATGCGTATCATTCAGTTAGGAGCGATCGAACACTACGCCGGGAAAGCCTCGTTCCATAGCTTTATTCCCAAACGTATGACTCGCGTGGGCATACTTTTACAGAAAAGCGTCCATGGGTCAAGCGCGAAAGCACCACGATGACTCGGAGTCATAGCTCTTTGGTGGAGGAAAGTGACGAAACGATGCAATTAATTCGTTGAGCGGCGATTTCCGGTGATTGACGAGCCCGCGACGAACCGAGATTGTCCTGACAGGATTCTGTGATAATCGCTGCATTCGACCCTTTGGGACTGATCGCCTTGTGCTGGAGAATTCACACAAAATCGAAGATAGATCATGGTTTTAGGTACACTCATATCGATTTGATCGATAGTTCTGCGGACTGACCATGTCGCTGAAGAAAACTCTGCTTGTTTCTGCTCCTTGGGTTGGTGTTGGTTCTTCCTGCGGTTGCCGAGGAGATCACGGTGGCTGCGGCCGCGGACCTTAACTATGCGATGAAGGATCTGGCTGCCCAATTCCAGCAGAAGACCGGCAACAAGGTCGCGCTCTCCTTCGGCGCGTCGGGAAACTTCTATTCGCAGATCCAGAGCGGCGCGCCGTTTGACGTGTTTTTCTCCGCCGACGCTGACTATCCGCAGAAACTGGCGGCTGCCGGCAAGACTCGACAAGGCATCGGTGCGAACGTACGCACTCGGTCATCTGGTGCTGTGGATCCCGAACAGCTTCCACGCTCGATCTTTCGAAGTTGAAGATGGATGTCCTGCTGGATCCGTCGGTGCAGAAGATCGCGATCGCCAATCCTGAGCACGCTCCTTACGGTCGCGCGGCGGTGGCAGCATTGGAACACTTCCAGTTCAAGGGGCTGGTCGAGTGACAAACTGGTGCTCGGTGAAAACATCAGCCAGGCCGCACAATTCGTGCAGTCGGGGAATGCGCAGGCCGGCTTGATCGCCGAGTCGCTGGCCCTGTCTCCGCCGATGAAGAGCGCGGGCCGCTTCTGGGAGCTGCCGGCTGACAGCTATCCGGAGATCAAGCAGGCAGCCGGTATACTGACCTCCTCGAAGCATAAGCAGACGGCACAAGCCTTTCTCGACTTCGTCACTTCTCCGGAAGGCGCCAGGATTCTGCAGCAGTACGGTTTCGGAATTCCTCCACGTCCATGATTGTCCAGGCACTCACGCTCACGCTGCGGCTGGCTGTATGTGTGTCGCTCATCCTGCTGGTGCTGGGAGTGCCACTTGCTTACTGGCTGGCGTTTTCGCGAAAGCGTTGGAAGTTTTTCATCGAGGCGATCGTGTCGTTGCCGATCGTGCTGCCGCCGACGGTGCTCGGCTTTTATGTCTTGGTCGCCATCGGACCGCTGAGTCCGGTTGGCCGCTGGTATCAATCGTTCACCGGACACGGGCTGGCATTCACCTTCTCGGGGCTCGTGGTGGGTTCGGTCCTGTATAGCCTGCCCGTTCGCGGTGCAGCCAATGGAGACCGCATTCGCTTCGGTCGACCGCAAGCTGCTCGACGCGTCTGCTTTGCTCGGCGCTTCAAACTGGCGCACCTTCTGGCGAATCGTTCTGCCTTTGGGATTGCCAGGCGTGCTCACCGGCTTCGTCCTCAGCTTTGCGCACACGCTGGGCGAGTTCGGCGTCGTCTTGATGATCGGCGGCAATATTCCTGGAGCGACCCGCACGATTTCAATCCTGATCTTCGACCAGGTTGAGGCACTCGATTACTCAGCTGCGAATCACACAGCGTTATTGTTACTGGCAATTTGTTTCGCGTTACTGGCGGCTGCTGTACGGACTGCGCGGTAGGGCCGCATGGAATCTGTGGGGCTGGACGATGAATGTCCTTGCTTCGCAGCTCAACGAACGAAGAGTTGCAGGTTCGAGCCGAAAAACAACTTCGCGATGAGGGCAATTCGTTTTCTCTGGACGTTGCTTTTACGGTGCGAGCCGGGTTCACGATTCTCTTCGGCGCATCGGGCTCGGGCAAGACCACGCTGCTCGACTGCATTGCCGGATTAGCAATACCCGACAACGGGCGCATCGCGCTCGGCGAGACGCCGATGTTCGATTCGTCCGCGCGCGTCAACGTGCCGTCCAACCGTCGCTCCGTCGGCTACCTGTTGCAGTCGCTTGCATTGTTTCCTCACATGACGGTGCAGCAGAACGTGCATTACGGACTAAGCGGCGTGACCGCAGCCGAGCGCGATCGCCGCAGCCAGCGAAATTCTGGAATCGTTTCGTATTGCAGCGCTGGCGCAGCGGCGGCCACGCGAGCTTTCGGGGGGAGAGCGGCAGCGCGCTGCACTGGCACGCACGCTGGTTACGCGTCCGCGGGTCTTGCTGCTCGACGAACCGCTTACCGCGCTCGATGCCGCGACCAAGTCGCAGATTGTTGCCGACCTGCGTGCCTGGAACCGCGAGCACCAGATCCCGATTCTCTACGTCACGCACCAGCGCGAAGAGGTATTTGCGCTGGGCGAGCACGTGATTGCGCTGGAGCGCGGAAGAATTGCGGCCCAAGGCTCGCCGAATGAGGTGTCTGCATCGGCCCGAACTTGAAAGCATCGCGCAGCTGGCCGGCTTCGAAAATATTCTCGCGGCTACGTTTGTAGCGCCACATCCGGAGCAGGGAACCATGACCTGTCGCGTCGGTGAACCGGCACTCAACCTGGAGGTTCCGCTAACCCGGATCGATCGGTCGCAAGCGTTGCGAATAGGAATTCGCGCCGGCGACATCCTGGTAGCGTCGAAACCGCTGGAAGGCCTGAGCGCGCGCAACCTGTTTCCGGGAACGATCACCGGCATCGAGCAGCGCGATGTGATGATGATCGTGCGCGTGAGTTGCGGACCCGAACTCGAAGTGCATCTCACGCCCGGCGCCTGCGCGGACTTGAAACTTGCGGTCGGTCGCAAGGTGTGGCTCGTGATCAAGACCTATTCGTGCCAGGTGTTACAAGGCAGTGGCCAGTGACTAGTGGCCGGTGGCCAGGGGAACTGCAGCGACCAGTGACTCCTAACGCCTAGACCAATGTGCGAGACCAACTGGCAACTGACCACTAACCACTGCCCGTTCACTCCTCACATGCCCTGGTGACCTCGCTCACTGCGCGCCCGTTCGCAAAGTCGATACTGGAGACATGCGGGCTGACCTCCGCTCGTGAGCGAGCGATTCGCGCAGAAGGTTGAAGCAATCCTCGCCTGCGATGCGCGCATGTCTCCGGCCCGCCTCATCGGAGGTGCTTTATGCCAACCGTAATCGAACCGAAAGGCAACGAATCAAAGCCGCAACTCGTCGTCCCGCCCAGCAATGAGCCGGAACTCTTCGCGGCCGAAATCGAGATGGAGGGGAAGAGACCCGAATTTCCTGCCCATTCTCCTGATCCTGGGCTTGCTATTCGTGGTGGGCGGCACCATCTTTTACTTGTTAAAGGCACGCGCGATGTCCTGACGGTTCCAGTCGCCACCAGGACCCTGACTCAGATTCTTGATTCGGGTGCGACGGCCAGTGTCCGCTTCAGCTCCGGCACCGTGGTGGCCAGCGTCAACGAAAAGCCGTTCGATCCTCATTACAAGCTGCTGGCGAAGGCCGGCGTTCATCGTAACTAAGCCGAAGGGCGCCAACTCCCTGATCGTGAATGTGACCGGTCCGGGTGAGCAATTGCTGGGACAGATCAACGGCGTGCAGAAGAACAAGAAGGCCGACGGCACCACCGCCTACAAAGTTCCATTGGCCACGCGGCAAGCTGGTCTCCATCGACAAGATCACCATGATCAAGCCGCATTTGGCGGAGGTGGATTACACCTGGAAGTGGGAACCGAATCGTCTGGGTAAAGAGTTCGACGCCTCCGGCAGCCTGGTGCAGAGCTTCACCACCTGGGACCGGGCCACGCTGATCAAGTCGTACGGGGTAGATTTCTACGGCAGTGCGCCGGCCAAGGCGAGCATCATTCTGGTGGAAGGCAATAACGGTGCCTGGAAGCCATACGTCGAGTAGGTCAGCGTACGTCCACAGTTAGACAGTAAAGGGAGCGGCATCGTGCCTCTCCCTTTTTGTATTACCTGACAATCAGTAATGCACGAAACGCAGCCATACCAGACCCAACGCAAGGGTGGCCAGCGTAACTGGCACGCCGATCTTCATGTACTCCAAAAATCCGATGTGAGCTTCTCCGCGCGCCTTTTCCACAACAATAATGTTGGCGACCGACCCGGTAATCGTGAGATTGCCCGCCAGCGTGCTGCTCATCGCCAGCAGCAGCCAGGCATTTTGCGGATCGTGGAACTGCGGGATCAATCCTTTCAGCAGCATCACCGCCGGAACATTGCTCACGACATTTGAGAGCAGCGTGACCACGCGCCACGAAGGCCAGGGAGTTGTGCAGGTTCAGACGCTCAGCCGCGCCCAGAAGCTGCTGTGTGATGCCCGCCTCCTGCGCCCCACCGAGAATTAGAAAGAGTCCCAGGAACAGCATCAGCAAGCGACCAATCGACGTCTCCATAGATGGCCTTCGGCGAATGATGGCGTTGCATCAGCAACACGGCGCCACCGGTTGCGGCGACCAGGGCTGGAGGAAAGCCGCACAAGAATCCCGCCAGCACGCCAAGGCTCACGATGACTGGAAATGCCGGATGCATCTCCGGCTCACGCCTGGCTGTGACCTCGTCCGCGACCGGAACATCGCTTATAGCGTTACCGTTCCGCAGATGGATCCAGTGCAGAATTGCCCAATCGATGAAGAGGCCGACCAGCGCCACTGGTCCCAGATGCGCCAGGAAGGTGCGATAGGGAATTCCGGAGATCGACCCGATAAGAATGTTCTGAGGATTGCCTGTGATGGTTGCCGTGCTGCCGATGTTGGATGCCGTGGCCAGGGCCAGCAGGTAGGGAACCGGACGCAATCGCATCCGCTTGCATAGGCCCAGCACCAGGGGAGCAAGCATCAGGCATACGATGTCGTTCACCAGGAATGCCGAAAGGATGCCGCTGACGAAGATGATCCCCGGCAGCAGTTGTCCGGGGCTGAGGTGCTCGATCGCCAACTCGGTGATCCATTCGAAGAAGCCGGCCAGATGCAGGCTGGCAACGATGAGCATCATCGAGAAAAGCAGAACGAGGGTAGTGAAATCGATGCTCTCGACGGCAGCCGTCGGCGTCAGGACACCGAAGACGAACATCAGAACGGCGCCGATAACCGCCATCGCCGGCCGGTCGATCCTGGTGCCGGGCAGACGGCCAATGGCAAACACCAGGTAGCTGGCCAGAAAGATGGTCCACGCGACGACGATCTGCCAGTGAGGAAGCGTGTGGCTCAAGGCTGATGTCATTGATGGATTGTCCTCACTCTTTCACCTTGTCTTGAGGCCACATCCTGAATAGCTGGTGGTATGCAGGTTGGAAGCAAAATCCGGCCCGGGGTTTGTATTGACAATTGCCGACGCAACGATCACGCTCGTCCTTAGCCTTCATGATTTGTCAGGGTAATCCGCGCCGTCAACGTCTGCCGCTCCTATTCTTCATCATCTGTCTCGCGTCCGTAGCACCGGCTCAGCAGGGTTCTTCCACTACGAAAGCCAAGGCCTCTTCCCCGGATGTCACGCTGATCGAGCGGGACAATGGCGCGGATGCCGACCTTACAATCGGCAGCGCTCTGATCGTGAAACTGCCCGCCAATCCGTCTACCGGGTACAGTTGGGCGGTTGTCGGCGAGCCCTCTCCACTGAAGCTGCAGAAGAGTGCTTTTCACCATGGCACCGGCAAAAGCAACGCGGTTGGAGCTTCCGGGACATCAGTTTTTCATTTCAGCGCGAGTTCCGCCGGGATGGCAACGCTGACCATGGTTTATCGCCGCTCATGGGAATACAACGTTGCGCCGATCAAGACCTTTACGGTGCGAGTCAACGTTCGCTAGCTGGCCAGTGTCGTGGCGTCAGCCCGTCTGGGGGCAGCGGAGATTCAGCGCTTTTGAGGAAGCAGCACCAGGCACAGACGCATCTGTGTTGATGGCGAGTCACGGAGCGGAGCGGGATCATACGTCCTAAGTGGCAGAAGTTTAGGCCAAACGACGATTACGTCTCAGGGAGTTTGCAACTTATTGTGCAACTAACTGTTTTGAAATGGCTTAAACCATTGCGGAACGGTTCCCAGGATTGTTCGGTTATCACAAACGGGTGTGACTTTCGTCGTTGCCGCGCGGCCCGGAAGGATTAGAATAGAGTTGGAATTGAAAATGATTTTCAACTTCATATTCGGGCGTCATAAGCAGCCTTCGCAGAACGAGCCACACGCCCTGGCAGATTTGCGGATAGGCGAGAGCGCTGTGCTCTCCGAACTGGAAGTTTCTCCTCCCGTTGCTGAACATCTCATGAACCTGGGTTTCGTTCCCGGGCTGGTGGTAAAGGTGCTGCGTAGCGGACCCGGTGGCGATCCCCGAGTGTACCGCGTGGACGGAACCGAAGTTGCCATGCGCCGCGATCTCTCCCGCCACATTCATGTGGAGCTGCTCGGCGCTCCCGCGTTCGGAGACTAATCCATGGGCGTGACCACCATGAGCTGTCACGCAGTGGCTCAGCCCCGGGACGAATCGCTCGGCACTTCTTATCGAACCATAGCTGTCGTAGGGCCACCGAATTCCGGCAAGACCACCCTCTTCAATCGGCTCACCAAGCTGCGCCAGAAGGTGGGCAATTTCCCTGGCGTAACCGTCGAACACCACACCGGTTATGTCCGCGATGCCAATGGCGAAGAGGTTGCGCTGATTGATTTGCCCGGGGTGTACAGCCTTACGCCGAAGTCGGAAGACGAGAAGGTTGCCGTCGACGTCCTGACCGGCAAGATGCCGGGTACGCCTGCTCCGGACGCAGTCATCCTGGTGCTGAACTCCACCAATCTGCACACCCACCTCGTGCTGGCCGCGCGCGTAATCGCTCTCGGTCTTCCTACGTTGGTGTTGTTGAACATGGCCGACGAGCTGCGCAAGCAGAAGGGCGATGTCGATGTGCTTTCGCTGGCGCGTGAGTTGGGAACACCGGTCGCGCTGGTCAGCGCCACTACCGGCGAAGGACTGATTGCGGTACAGAATTTTCTGGCATCGGCGACGGCCAGTCCGGAGCCTCTGGAGCTGCCGGTCGTAGGAAGTACCCGCGGCTACCGTGAGTGGGCTGTGCGGGTGGGACAGAATGCCAACTACCGGCGTCCCGCTACACCGGTCTGGACGGCTCGTTTGGACGCGCTTTTTCTGCATCGCCTCTGGGGACCGATTGTTTTCGGACTGGTGGTGATTGGCGTCTTCCAGGTTATCTTTGCGCTCGGACAGCCGCTCTCGAATTTGCTGCAAAAGTTTCTCGATACCACGGGTCTGGCAATCGGAAATCACCTACCTGCGGGCATGTTTCAGTCGCTCATCGTGAATGGCGTCTGGAAGGGTACGGGATCAGTCCTGGTCTTCCTGCCGCAGATCCTTCTGCTATTCCTGGTGATCGGAATTCTGGAAGACTCTGGTTATCTGTCGCGAGCGGCCGTCATCGCGGACCGCACCATGTCGCGCGTTGGTTTGAACGGCAAGAGCTTTATTCCGCTGCTCTCGGCTTATGCCTGTGCAGTCCCCGCCATCATGGCGACGCGCACTATCGAGAGCAAGCGCGATCGCATGGCCACCATCCTGATTGCGCCGTTCATGACCTGCTCGGCGCGATTGCCGGTTTACACGATGATCATCGCGGCCTTCCTGCCCAACCGTGCGCTGCTGGGGCCGTTCCTGGGCACGCGAGCTGCGGCCATGCTCGGGCTCTACGTCATCGGATTCCTGATGGCCGTGCTTACGGCCCGGCTGTTGAAATCCACCATCCTCAAGAGCAAGGACGCTCCCTTCATTCTCGAGATGCCGCCCTATCGTTGGCCTACCCTGGCATCGTTAGGACTGCGGCTGGTGGATCGCGGCAAGGCCTTTCTCTATCGCGCCGGCACGGTGATCATGCTGGTCTCGTTGCTGCTGTGGGCTGCGACTAACTTCCCCATGCACAATGGACAGCCGCCCGACGGTGCAGAACAGCGTAGTGGCGAAAGTTGGGCACGCCATCGAGCCGGCTATCCGTCCGTTGGGCTTCGACTGGAAAATCGGCGTGGGCTTGCTGACATCGATTGCGGCGCGCGAGGTCATCATCGCGACCCTGGGAACGCTGCACGGAGTCGATCCGGAATCTCACGCCACCGATTTACAAGCCGCCATGCGGCAGGAACTCACGCCGGCGGGCGCGGTAGCTTTGCTGATCTTCTTCGCCTTCGCCATGCAATGCATGTCGACGATTGCCGTGGTGCGTCGCGAAACCAATGGATGGAAGTGGCCGATCCTGCAGTTTACCTACATGACCGCGGTCGCCTACCTCGCGGCTTTCGCTGCCTATAACATCGTGGGACACTTCACTCACTGATCAGCGCTCGCGGACCAGTTGCTGCACCAGGTCCGGGAAGGACTTCTCCGGCCTTCCCCAATACCACCTCATCGAAGAAGGCTCGATTTGCAGGCTCTTCCGGGCCAACATAAATGGCCTTTGCATTGATTGATCCGCGCCATCCTCACAAAGCTGGCAGCCGGTTCCACCACTCCCGAGGTGCCTACGGTGAGCAGCAGGTTGCAGACCCGCAGCTGCTCGAAGATGCGTTCCATCGAGTAAGGCACTTCGCCGAACCAGCAGACGTGAGGCCGCAGAATGGCACCGCACTCCGGGCAGTTTGGAATTTCCACATAGCTCATGTACATGCGGTCGTCGTCGAAGGGCTTGGTGCGACAGCCTTCGCGCGAGCAGCGCGTCTGCATCAGGCGGCCATGCATGTGAATAACGCGCTTCGACCCGGCCTGCTCGTGCAGCGAATCGACGTTCTGAGTGCAAAGAAAAAACGGTCGCCGATCGCCTGTTCGAGAGCGGCCAGGGCGAAGTGCGCGGGATTGGCCATGACAGTCGAATGCCGCTTTCGCCGCTCCGAGTAGAACTGCCATACCATCTCGGGATTCGCACGGAAGGCTTCGGGCGTGGCAATGTCCTGCGCACGTTGGCCACGCCAGATGCCGCCGGGCCCGCGAAACGTAGGCAGCCCGCTTTCCGCGCTGATGCCCGCGCCGGTTAGAACGAAAACGCGGTCCTTGGGCGACAACGGCTGGATCATGGTTGTCCCGACACTGCCGATTGCTGGGAGCCGCCCTTGAGGTATTTGTCGAACCAGTCCACGGTGCGGCGCAGCGAATCAATCTGATTCTCGCGCTTGGAGAAGCCGTGACCTTCGGCTTCGTAGTAGTGTGCGTCGACGGTCCGTCCATTCTTCTTCAGGATCTCCACCACCTGCTCCGCTTCTTCTCTTGGGTACGCGAATATCGTTCGTGCCCTGCAACACCAGCAGCGGCGCTTTTTCATTGCCGATGTATTTGATTGGGGAATCGTTTTCGTAGACGGCGCGATCTTTCTCGGGATCGCCCATCAGCGTCTTCTCGTATTGCTGCAGGAAGGGATCCTCGTGCTGCAGCATGGTGTACCAGTCGATGATTCCGTACTCTTCAACGGCCGCGGCCCAGATGTCGGGCGTCTTGCCGATCGCCATCAACGTCATGAAGCCGCCATAAGAGCCGCCGGTGATGCCGATCTTTTTGGCGTCGACGTAGCCGGTGTCGACCAGGAACTTGCTCGCATACACCTCGTCTTGCAAATCGCCTCCGCCCAGGTCCTGGTAGTTGGCTTTCTGGAATTCCATGCCGTAGCCTGTCGATCCGCGAACATTCGGAGCGATGCAGACATAGCCGCGCGAGGCGAGGGCGGCCGCCGTGGAGTTGAAGTAATCGGTGGTTTGGCCGGTGGGGCCTCCGTGCGGCAACACCACGCCGGGATTGGAGCCGTCGTGTTTCAAGTTGTACGGCACCCACAGGAACGCGCTGATCATTTTTCCGTCGAAGCTCTTGTAGTGAACCAGTTGAGCTTCCGGGATGGAAGCAGGAGTCAATCCCGCAACGGCCGAATAGGTTAGCTGGCGCGCTTTGCGGGTGACAAGGTCGTAAACCCAGAAGTCTGAGGGCCGCTGCGAACTCTGGTAACCCAGTAGCAGCGATTTGCCGTCGGGGGAGAACGCGGTCGGCGTGCCCTCTGGTGATGTCAAGCCCAAGGGCATTGCCACCGCTTCGGACTTCCCCCTGGCCACGTCATAAAGGTATGTCGCCGTGACACCATCGGCGTTTAACACCCAGGTCACCAGCTTGCCGTTGCGGAGAACTCTCCGCCTTGTGCCTCCCATTGCGTGTCGGTGATCCATTTCAGTTGCTTGCTGGCGACGTCGAGCAGCGCGACATTCTGGTATCCGCCCTTTTGGTTGGAGGTGACAACGATCGTCTTGCCGTCGGGCGAGACGCCGCCGGGGAAGAAAAGCGATCTTGCCCTGATGAGGCGTGAGCTCGTCGGCCTGCCCGCTGGCCACATCGATGCGATAGACACTGGAGTCGTCAAAGCCGGCATTCACGCGACGCGGCGATCACATACTTGCCGTCATGAGTCCAGGTGTCGAGCTGCCACAGGTGATCCTTGCTTTGCTCGTTGGTGAGCTTCTTTACCTGGCGCGAATTCCAGTCGAGCAGCGCGATGTCGGTGACCGGCGAGGTTTTAGGCTTGTACTCGAAGGGCGATCGTCTTGCCGTCGGGCGAAAACTGCGCATTCGATTCGGAGATCTCCGGCGTATTGGTGAGATTGATTGGAGCGCCGCCCTGGCTGGGCACCGCAAACAGGTCGTAGTATTCGCTGCCGCCGAAATCCTGCTCATAGACGATCCACTTGCCGTCCGGCGACCACACGGCATCGTACTGCCGGTCATCCGAAACGGCCAGTTGCAGCGGCCATCCGCCGTCAGAGCTCACCTTCCAGAGATTGATCCGGCCCGTGAGATTGGTGCTGAAAGCGATCTGTTTTCCGTCAGGCGACCACGCCGGCGACGTGACACGCCGGCTGTAGAACAAGATCGTCGATGGCGACGGGCCGGGCTGAAGGGTTGGAATCCGATTTGATTGATTTCGGGTCGGTCGCCTGGCGATCAGTTGGAGAATTTGCGGTGGCGGCGGCGCGAGAGCGGCGCAACGCTCGCGAGTAGAAGGCCGATCGATAGGGCGCGGATTAATCTGTTTTCCAGACCCATAAGGCTTCCTCCTGTACAGTGGCTCTTCGTCGGCCAGAACTCCAGACTTCCGTGCGCCCGGAGTTAGCAAACTCAAAACTCCACACTATATACTGGAAGGGTTGCGGCTTCACGCAACTTGTCGATGTGCAACCAACCGGTCGGTAGGGAATCTATAACTGATAGCGTTATTACAGCATGCGGCACGGCTTTCCGTTTGAAAGCCTGGGCCGGGGAGCTTTCGATCCTTGTCCACCGTGATGATGAATATTGACAGCGAGAAAGCAGGAGCGCGTTCTGGACGCTTTTCGGCGCTGGGGCTATCTGCAGGCAAATCTCGATCCTCTGGGGCACTTCGCTCCGCTAGCTCATCCTGAACTGGATATCTCCGGCAGTGCAGCCGATGCGGCGCGACGCGTGTATAGCGGCAGCATCGGCGTCGAGTTCATGCACATCCCCGATCTGGAGACGGCGCCAGTGGATCCAGGAGCGCATGGAGGCAGACCGTCAGGACACCATCGATCGCTCGCGCATTCTGGACGAATTGGTTCGCGCGGATGTCTTCGAGCAGACCATCCACTGCCCGCTACATCGGCACCAAGCGCTACTCGCTGGAAGGCAATACCGCGCTGATTCCGCTGCTGGACGAGATGCTGAACTCCGCAGCCGGCTATGGCGCGGAGCAGGCCGTCCTCGCCATGAGCCATCGCGGGCGCCTGAACGTCATCATCAACATTGTGAACCGTCCCGCGGCTGAAGTGTTCGCCGGGTTCGAAGACGTCGATCCGCGCAGCGTGCTGGGCGGCGGCGACGTGAAATATCACATCGGCGCAACCGGCGTGTACACGGGTGTGAACGGACGGCCAGTGCGGATACACCTGGTCTCGAATCCCAGCCACCTCGAGGCGGTTGACCCGGTGGCTCTGGGCCGCGCGCGCGCGAAGCAGACTCGCCTGGGACGCGATGGCAAAGTCAAGGTGCTGCCGATCCTGATGCATGGCGACTCCGCCTTTGCGGGTCAGGGCATCACCGCGGAAACGTTGAACCTCGCCAACCTGCGTGGCTATACGGTCGGCGGAACCGTACACATCATCGTGAATAATTTGCTCGGCTTCACTACGAATCCGAGCGACGCCTATTCCGGCCGGTTCTCCTCGGACCTGGCCAAGCGGCTGCCGATTCCGATCTTCCACGTGAACGGCGAAGATGCCGACGCGGTGGTACGCGCAGGCCGCATGGCGCTGGAATTCCGTTACGAGTTCGGAGCCGACTCCGTGGTGGATTTGATTGGCTTCCGTCGTCACGGCCACTCCGAGGTCGACGACCCGACGATCACGCAGCCGATCCTGTATCGCAAGATCAAAGACCATCCCCTGCTCTACCAGACATACGCCAAGAACACGGGCCAGGATCCGCAGCCGTATGTTGAGAAGTTTCAGGCGGAGTTGGATGCGGCGGAGAAAGCCGGAAAGAGCCTGCAGAAGAAGCCGGTGATGCGGCAATTGCCGACCTATTGGGCTCCTTATCATGGCGGACCCTACAATGCGGCGGATGAAATCGATACCGGCTTGCCGGCCGAGACGCTGCACAAAATTACCGACGGGTTGGTGAAGTATCCCGACGATTTCCATATCCATCCCAAGGTGCAGAAGTTGTTGGAGCAGCGCCGGGAGATGGGTTACGGCAAGCGTCCCCTTGATTTCGGTATGGCGGAAGCGCTCGCCCTGGGTTCGCTCGCGCTGGATGGCGTGCCGATTCGGCTCAGCGGACAGGACAGCCGCCGCGGAACCTTCAACCAGCGGCATTCGGTGCTGATCGATATTGAGGATGAAAAAGAATATGTGCCGCTGTGCCACCTGGAACAAGGTCAGGCGCGAGTGGAGATCTACAACTCGGAGCTTTCCGAAGCAGCGGTGATGGGCTTCGAGTACGGCTTTGCTCGCGACTATCCCGAGGCGCTGGTCGCCTGGGAGGCGCAGTTCGGCGACTTCGCCAATGGCGCGCAGATCATCATCGACCAGTTCATCGCGCCGGGCGAAGACAAGTGGGACCTGCTGAGCGGACTGGTGCTGCTGTTGCCCCACGGTCATGAAGGTCAGGGCCCGGAGCATTCCAGCGCCCGTATCGAACGCTATCTGCAACTGTGCGCTCGCGACAATATGCAGGTGTGCCAGCCTTCCACGGCGGGTCAGTATTTCCACTCTACTGCGCCGTCAGGCGTTGCGCAAGTGGCGCAAGCCGCTCATCGTTTTCACGCCGAAGAGCATGTTGCGGCATCCCGAGGCGCTATCGCCGTTGACGGAGTTGGAGCGGTCGCGCTTCCTGAACGTGATTCCGGATCGAAACAGCCACTCGAGGCCAAGCGTGTTCTACTGTGCATCGGCAAGATCGGTCAGGAACTTCGGATGGAGCGTAAGAAGCAGAAGATGACCGGACCGGCGATCGTTTCGCTGGAGCAGCTGTATCCTTTCCCGGAAACCGAGGTGCAGGAGCTGCTCGGGATTGTACAAGAACGCCAGCGAGTTTATCTGGGTTCAGGAAGAGCCGGCAAACATGGGAGCGCTGTCGTTCGTGATGCCCCGACTGAAGCGGATTCTTGGGCCGAAGGTGCGCAGCGTCAAGCGCGCCGCGAACTCAACCCCGGCGACGGGCTCGGCCAAGGCTCATGAAATGGAGCAGAAGACGCTGATCACGTTGGCGTTGGGCAAAGAAGATTAGCCGGCTACCGGCGGTCGATCGTCTTAGTTATAAGTTTAGTTGCCCAACCGCGCTCCGATAGAACAGGCCGCACTCTGCCAACCCGGCACAGCTAATAGCATCCAATGCTGTTATGGATTCGCGGGCCTTTTTTTGCTACGTAAGTCAGCCGTTTCGGTGTTCGTATTCATTCTTCTTCTTTCTTTTCTGGCGTGTGGCGGAGGCACCACTGGCAACAACCCAACTTCTCCAACGTGGGCATACACCGCCTTGGGCGATTCGTTGGCCGACGGCGTTCTCGCGCAGCAAGGCTACGTCCAGCGCTATGCCACCTACATCAACCTGGATACCGGGGCCAATGTGAACACCACGAACCTTGGCGTTCCCGGCTGGCACAGTGGCGATCTGCTGAACGCAATCCAAACCGACCAGGACTTCCGCAACAACATCACCAACGCGCAGGTGCTGACATGGGATATTGGTGGCGACGATCTGGCCAACGCACACGATAACTACACCCAGGGAACCTGCGGCGGCACCGATAATCAGGATTGCCTGCGAAACGCTGTTGCCACCTTCAAGCAGAACTGGGATGCCATCATCACCAACATTCTGCAGCTGCGTTCGACCAGCAACACGATCATACGAACCATGGACATCTACAATCCCTACGTCGCCTCCGACATGCAGGCCGGGATTTTCGACAAGCTGGAACCGTATCTCGACGACGTCAACAATTACATCCACTCGACTGCCGATGCGAACGGCATCCCGGTGGCCAATGTGCATCAGGCGTTCAATGGCGCCGACGGCACGACCGATCCCGGTACTTTAGGTCTGATTGCGGTTGATGGATTCCATCCCAACGATGCCGGTCACAAGACGATCGCCGATCAGTTGCGAAGCGCTGCAATACCAGCCACTGCACTAAATCAGCGGAGCGCAGTCTACGTCCCCCTGTCACCTCCCCAACGGACGGACCGGCTTTTTCCACTTGACCCGAACCAGCGCATTGCCTATCCTTGCGGTTCGACCGACTCTGCTAACCAATCGATCGCGAAAGCAAGTGGGCACTTGCTCTGCGAGTCCTTGCGAAGTGTCACATTCCTCGGGGGTTCGATGGTTGTGTGCGATGTCCATCGTGCGACTGGGAAGTGCTCGGTTGCAATCTGTTGCGGCAATGCAGTGAAGCACCTCTCTCACTGAGGATGGCGGAGCCTTGTCTACCCTGGCTAATAATCTCGAGATTCTTTTAAACAATCGCGCCTCGGGATCCGCGTGCTCTCTCGCTTACGAGACCTCGCCCAACTGGTTTGCCGCCTACACTACTCCGCGGCACGAGAAAGCGGTTGTCCGGCAGTTAGAGGTGCGTCAACTGGAGTCATTCCTTCCTTTGTACAGTTCGGTGAGCCGCTGGAAGAACGGTTGCCGGGTTGTGGTCGATCGGCCATTATTTCCCAATTATGTTTTCGTTCACGTGCACAGGCGCGAATCGGTCAAGGTGCTCCAGGTTCCCGGCGTGCTGTCGCATCGTCAGCGCCGGACGTGAGCCCGCGGCCTTGCCGTGTGCCGAGATCGAAGCCCTGCGCGCAGGGCTTCCGCAGCATCATTTCGAGCCACATCCATACCTCGCAGTCGGCGAGAAAGTTCGCATTACGGCCGGCTCGCTGGCGGGCATGATCGGCGTACTCGTGCGCACAAAGAACCAAAACCGGGTCATTCTCACCCTCGATCTCATACGCCAGAGCGTGTCCGTCGAGATTGGCGTCGACGAAATCGAACCCCTCAAGCAATAACCTCGCTTCCAAAAAGCTAAAGTAGAGGATCGACCCCGTGAAACACACCGCGGAAAAAAGTGTCACCGAAGTCCGCATCGTCGAGGCCGCAGTTCAATTGTTTTCCCGTCAGGGGTATAAAGGGACGAGCACCCGTGAAATTGCAAGCCTTGCCGGTGTGAATGAAGCCACCCTGTTCCGGTACTTCGCACGCAAGACAGATTTGTTCTGGGCGGCAGCGGAGTCGAGGTTGAACCGCCTGAAGCTGAGCAGGGAATTGCAGAACGGGTTGGCAACGGATCTCGATCCAGAAGTAGTTCTGCCCATGCTGGTGGACTTTCTGGTGAAGGAGATATCGGAGGACGCGGAGCTGATGCGCCTGCTTTACGTTGCGGGCTTCGAGTTTCCCGGCTCCGATCGTATGTTTCGCGATCACCTTGGACCGATCTTTGACGCGGTCAATGCGTATTTCAGTCGATGTGCGGCTCGTGGCGTCATCTCGGAGCTGGAGCCCACATTTGCCACGCTGGGATTGGCCGGAGCCGTCAGCGCGCATCGGAATTTCCATCAGTTATTTACCGGTCGCGATCTGCCGGTCGATGCGAAGGCCTTCGCACCGGCGTACGCGCAGTTCTGGCTGAATGCCTTACGGCGTCGAACGCCGGTGACCCATGCCGGCGGTTCAGCCGAGTTTTGATAAAGCCTCACCCTCGATCGGAATGATGTTGAACTCAGAGCAAGCTCCTGTTGTGAATTTTGTGGGATTTTGGAGAACGATTTGAAATCTCTATCGCTGCGCGATACCTGCCGTTCGACCTGGAAGACGAGCATTACTTCTCCAATCATGTTTTCTCGCACCCTGAGTTTTGCGTTAGCCACGGTACTCGCCGGTTGCTGTTGCGCCATGGCAGCGCCGCAATCGACCGTGTATCAACGCGACACTCAGTCTCGCGATGACCAGTACCAACAGGACCAGCAGAGCCAGCAGAATCAGCAGAACCAGCAGAACCTCGGTCCGCAATCGGGTATGAATCCGCAGCAGCCGCCGGAAGGGGTGGCGCCTTCAATCCCGACTGTGGTTCTGGACGACTCGCGCAGTCTGCCTCCGCAACAGTCGACTGGCCAGAGGCCAGGGGAGCAGACTCAAGTTCCGTTGCGGACCAGGCCCAAGACAAGAACTGTCGAACTAACAGATTTTCAGCAGATGGTTGCTACCTCGCTCGGTCAGACGCTGCCTATCTACGGCACGAACTTGTTCGATGAATCGCCCACCACGTTTGCTCCCGTCGATCACGCGCCCGTCACTGCCGATTACGTTGTCGGCCCGGGAGACGAGCTGCTGATACGGGCCTGGGGGCAGATCGACCTGGATGTTCACGCCCGGGTCGACCGCAATGGGGCTATCTACATCCCTCGTGTCGGCAGTCTGAACGTCGCCGGACTGCGCTATGACCAGCTGCAGAGCTTTCTGAAGTCGCATATCGGACGCATCTACCAGAATTTCGATTTGAATGTCGGCATGGGCGAGTTGCGCTCTATCGATGTCTTCGTGGTCGGTCAGGCAAGCCATCCGGGCCGCTACACCATCAGTTCGTTGAGCACGTTGGCGAATGCAATCTTCGCTTCGGGCGGACCGTCGCCCAGCGGATCGATGCGACACATTGAGCTGAAGCGCGGCACAGCTGTCATCACCAACTTCGATCTGTACGATCTGCTGCTCAAGGGCGACAAGAGCAAGGACGTACAACTGTTGCCGGGTGACGTCATCTACTTCGCGGCGGTCGGCCCGCAGGTGGCCATGGGAGGTCAGGTCAACAATCCCGCTATCTACGAATTGAAGAATGGAGCCAGCCTGGGAGAGGTTTTGCAGATGGCCGGCGGACTGTCTGTGACGGCGTATGGTGGCAAGGTCTATGTCGAGCAGATCAAGGGCAGGGAAGACCGCGGGATCGAGGAAATCAAGCTGGATGAAGCCGGTCTGCAGCGTCCGTTGAAGGATGGCGATGTTCTGAACTTCACTCCCATCTCACCCCGCTTCGTCGACTCCGTGACTCTGCGGGGCAATGTCGCGCAACCAGGCCGGTACCCTGGCGCGAAGGCATGCGAGTGACTGACCTGATTCCGAACCGCGAATTTCTGATCACGCGAGAGTACTGGAATCAGCAGAACGCTTTGACCTTACAACTGCAGACGAATCCTACGACCCCGACTGGGCAGATCGATAAGAAAAACATCGACAAGCTGGATCAGGGCCCAATCAACGACGTAAAGAAAAACGCGCCTGAAATCAACTGGGATTACGCGGTCATTCAGCGAATGAACAAAGACGACCTGTCGACCGAGTTGATCCCTTTTAATCTGGGTAAAGCGGTGCTGGAGCATCAGGAGTCCGCGAATCTCGCGTTGCAGCCGGGCGACATTCTCACGATCTTCTCGCAAGCTGACTTGCGGGTTCCGCGAGATCAGCAAACTAAACTGGTGAAGCTGGAGGGCGAATTTTCCTCTGCGGGCGTCTATCGAGCGCAGCCCGGCGAAAGTCTGCGTGATCTGGTAATTCGTGCAGGAGGACTGGCGCCTTCCGCCTATCTCTATGCCGCCGTATTTACCCGCGAGTCCACACGCATTCAGCAGCAGGAGCGGTTGGACATGGTCATCGCCCAGATGGAGCGGGACCTGGCCCGGCAGACGGCGCAAGCTTCGCAAAATGCGAAGACCGGTGAAGAAGCCAATGCGGCAAGATCGAGCATGGAGGCTCAGCGCGCCAGTTTGGAAAAGATGCGACAGCTGAGGGCCGACGGCAGAATCATTCTGGCGCTGCATCCGGACGACAACGGAGTGGATTCCATACCGCCGCTCCCACTCGAAGATGGCGACCAGTTGTACATTCCCAGCCGTCCTATCGTGGTTAGCGTTGTGGGTGACGTTTATAACCAGGGATCGTTTATTGAGCGCCCGGGAAAGACCGTGGAACGTTATCTGCGTGATGCTGGCGGTCCCACGCGCAATGCCGATAAGAGCAAGATCTTCGTCGTGCGCGCCAATGGTTCGGTAGTGAGCAAAGACGCTGCCAGCGGATTCTGGTCGGGCGGATTCAGCAGCATGGTGATGATGCCGGGTGACACAGTCGTGGTTCCAGAGCAACTGAATCCTGGAGCGGCACTGCGAAACTTCAAGGACTGGTCGCAGATCCTGTTTAACTTCGGATTGGCTGCGGCGGCAATCAAGGTTCTCTCACCGTAGTTTTACGACGGGGAGACCGATCGAATCTGAAAGAATGCAATCTGGATGGGAACTATGCTTGAAACTTCCAAAGCGCCCGAAACCACCCGAGGCAACAACCCCGCCATCGACGAGGGATTACGAGATTCGCGATTACAGGCAGATAACGTGCCGCAGAACGGAATCGACGGCATGGAACTGCTGCTGATTCTTTCGCAGCGAAAGATGACGATTCTGAAGGTGACGCTCGTCGTGGCCGTGATCGCGGCAATCGTCATGTTCCTGATCCCGAATAGCTACACCGCGACGGCCACGATTTTGCCGCCGGAACAGAAACAGTCGTCGGTCGGCGCGATGCTGGGACAATTAGGGTCGATTGCCGGACTCAGCGAATCCGATCTGGGGCTAAAGAATCCCGGAGACTTGTTCATCGGCATGCTGCACAGCCGGACCATCCAGGATCAGCTGATCAACAAGTTTGACCTGCTGAAGGTCTACCGGGTCAAGCGTTATCAGGATGCGCGCAAGAAGCTGGACAACCGTAGCTACATTGTCGCCGAGAAGGAAGGCATCATCTCGATCAGCGTTGAAGATCGCGATCCCAGCCGGGCTGCGGCCATGGCGAACACGTATGTGGAGCAGTTGCACGCACTGAATGCGCAACTGGCAATTTCGGAAGCGGGCCAGCGCCGGCTTTTCTACGAGGAAAAAGTAAAAGCCGAGCGGGACGCCCTGTCGCTGGCCGAAGTGGACCTGAAACAAGCTCAAGAAAAGACCGGACTGCTTCAGCCAGATGCGCAGGCCCGCGTCATCATTCAGAGTGTGGCTGATATGCGTGCGCAAGTGGCGCTGCAGGAGGTACAAATTGAGGCCATGCGCAGCTATGCCACCAACGACAATCCTCAACTGAAGCGGGCCGAACAGGAATTGGCCGGCATGCGCGCGCAACTTGCCAAGATGGAACGCAATACGGGTGATTCCGGCAACGGGGATCTGGCGTTGCCGACACGGAGGCTGCCGCAAGCCGAGTTGGAATACCTTCGTCGCGCCCGCGACCTGAAGTATCACGAAGCTTTGTATGAGTTTCTTGGCAAGCAACTGGAAGCTGCACGTATCGATGAGGCCAAAGACGCAGTCGTGGTTCAGGTCGTAGATAAAGCCCTGCCGCCAGAACGTAAATCTGGTCCGCATCGGACGACGATCATCCTGATAGCAACACTGGTTGCTTTCCTGCTGTCCTGTGCGGGTGTTCTCATCGCCGAGTCATTGAAGCGGCGCCGGGAGCAGGATTCGCAATTCCGCGCGCGCCTGGCATTGCTGCAGCACTACCTGCGTTTCTCGTAGACAACCGTGAGCAGTTCCCCACAAGACGTATCGCTCGCATTGCCTAGGCCGTGGACCATCCCCGTCCCGTTCGTCGAGGTCTTGCTGCTGTTCGCAGGGGTCGGCATGGCGGCTATTGCCTTCATGGCGCACTGGCTTACGCCCAACCAGTGTGTCGTGCTCGACGGTGCGTTGCTGGTCCTATTGCTTGGTCTCTCGTGGAAAAACTTTAATCAGGGCCGGCATCCATGTTTCCTCTTCCTGGGAATGCTGCTGCTGTGTCAGGGCGGACGGATGCTGACCTACAGCCTGGGCAGCGAGCCGGACCCAATGCGGGTGCGTATCGAGACGCGCGTTCCGTTCGATCTCTCGCGCGACCAGCAGGGCATTGCCCTGCTTTGCATCGCTCTATCGGCCATCTGTATCTATTCCGTGTGCCGGTTGAACTACCGCCGTATTGGAATTCCCGATCCTACGTCGACTATCCAGTACTTGCCTTATTTGTATCTGCTGTTCTACTTGAGCGTGCCGGTACAAATATTTAAGAACTATAACTACTATCAGTATGCGCAGGCCCATGGCGGCTATATGTATTTCTGGGTGAACCATGGGGAGTTCGCCGCTACAGTGCCGTTCTGGGTGCGTCTGGTTTCGTTGCTCACCCTGCCCAGCTTCGTAGGCATATTTCTTCTGGAGAAGCGAAAGAAATATCTCTATTTCGCGATCGCCTGCTACTTCCTGTCTTCCCTGTTGCTTTTGCTGATGGGCAGCCGCATGGGAACACTTGGTCTGATCGTCGGTCTCTGGTATGCCGCAGGCATCAAGTCGGGTAAGAAGACCAAAACCGGGGCGATTTTGGTGCTGGCTTTAGGACTGTTCGTCGTGGCGGGCGTCTTCCAGGCCCTGCGAGAGGATTCCGACAGCGTCACGGCGTACGCCGTCAATCCTTTGAAGTTTGTAACCTTATCCGGAAATTCGCTGGACGTGACCGAAGTTGTCGTGAAGTATCGGCCTTTATTTACGCCATACGCAACAACATACTTGTGGAATGAGCTTACCTTCGCTTTCTCGCCACATGATCTGCAGCATTATTTCCGCGGCCGCGAGTTAGGCCACGACGTTTCTGTCTTGCTGGATGCCTCAGCCTTCGATATGGGACTGGGTACTGCGGGATCGTATATCGCAGAAGAGTACATGATTGGCGGAGTAGCAGGCGTCATCCTGATCTCTCTGCTGATCGGAGGCTTGCTGCATCTGCTCTACCGTATGAGCCAGAATGTCCTGTCGCTCTTCATCGTCGTGATCCTGTTGCCCGATATTCTTGCCATGCCCAGGGGCGACCTGCTCGACTGGCTTTCCGTACTGATAAAGACTGTGCTTTTCCTGCTGGTCCTGTGGCTGGGCTGGAAGCTGTATTCTGTCGCGGCATGGCTCCAGCAGGCCCCGCGACCGGCGCAGAGCTGGACACCCGAACGACTGCCCGGCACTCGCTGAATACGCGAGAATCCCCTTAGTTGAGTTTCTGTTAATTGCATGACTGCGTCGCTGCGACAACTGGCTCGCAAACTCTTGGATTTCGGTCCGGGAGAGCTTCTTTCGCGCCTCTGCAGCATTGCGACGCTGCTGATTCTGGCACACAAGTTCGGCGTCGTTTTCGTGGGCGTATATGCACTTGCGCAGGGGATGGTGCAATACTCATATCCGTTCATCGACTTCGGACTTCGACACGTCGGCGCGCGCCTGATCGCGCGATATCCGGACGCCGGTGGAGAGATCGTCCGGCAGGTGCAACGGCGGCGCTATCTGATGGCCTTGCTGCTGCTGCCTATTCTGCTGCTGTATTCGGTCTCGACTAAGCTTCCCCTGTCCCTGAAGTTCTTCCTGTTCGCCTTTGCAGCGACGGGCTCCTTATACGCGGTATCACTGGATTGGGCGGCTTGGGGCAAGGAACATCTGCGTCTCGCCAGTTTCGGCCGGACAATGGTTCCGGCTAGTGTGCTGATTGCTCTGCTGCTGGGGCGCAACTCTGAACACGTGCTCTGGTGGCTGGTGGCGGGAAATGCCATTGGTGCTGTACTGCAAGCGACCATCTTCCGCGCCTGGTGGCAGAAGCACCAACCTGCCCATGCTCTCGAAATTCCCCTGGAGAAGATCCGCGAGTCGATGGCTTGGCGTAAGACCAGCGTGATGGGTGCGGCCTGGTTCTGCAACCTGGCTTTCGTCAGCATCGACATGCTCATGATGGGCATCCTGTCGAACCCGCGCCAAGTGGGCTTGTACAGCGCTTCCTATCGCATCCTCAGTCAGGTTCTGTTCGCTTATTACCTGATGGTCACGGTTATTTTTCCGCAACTCTCGCGCCAGAACGTTGAACAGCGTCGGAGGATGTTGCGGCCGCACATCCTGTTTACGGTTGCGAGTCTGGGCGTGGCGATTGCCGTGCTGATCACGTTGGTTCGCAAGCCTCTGGTGACTCTACTGTTTGGCCATGAGTTCTTGCCGGCAACGCTGTTACTCATGCTGATTGCCTGGGCAATTCCGCTGGATTTCCTGACTTCCTATCTCATTAACGCTTACATCGCATGGGGCATGGAAAAGAAGATCTTGATTTGTACGGTGATTGGCGCCGGCAGCAACATTGTTCTGAATCTCTTTTCCATCCCCGCGTACGGAGCGACTGCAGCGGCGATCAATACGCTGGTTTCATACGTGATTCTGCTCGTCAGCCTGGCCTTAGCCGGATACTCTGCGAAGGAGCTGACGGTTGAGACCGAACCAGTGCCGGAGTTGACTGCCTAGGCTCTCAGTGCGGATCCTCTACGACCATCAAGTGTTTTCGCTGCAGGATGCCGGGGGCGCTTCCCGCTATTTCTACGAGATTGCCAAGTACATGGCAGGCGTTCCGGACACTCAAACGGAATTGCTGTTAGGGATCAACGCAAGCGTCTATCCCTTTCGCGAATTGGATGCTTCCCGGGCGCGCGTTGCCAGCCTGCCGAACTGGTTGCGTCCTGGTTCACTGCGTTACATGGCCAATGAGGCTTGGAGCAACCTGAAGGTCACGACTCTGGGAAAGTTCGATGTCTATCATCCAACCGCCTACCTGCGGATGCCGATGGTACGGTCTCAGCGGGTGATCGCTACCCACCACGATTGCACTCACGAGCGTTTTCCGGAGCTGTTTCCCGACGTTAAAAAGGTTTTGTGGGCCCGCAAGTGGCTGCTTCCGAGGGTCGACGCCATCATTTGCGTGTCGGAGTCGTGCCGGCAGGATCTTCTGCACTTTTACAACGTCGATCCATGCAAAACTCGAGTCATCTATCACGGGTTGGCGGCTCTACCGCGCAGCGCCGAAGCAGCTGCAGTCGTCCGGCACAAGATGCGCCGGGATTACATTCTGTACGTTGGAATGAGGGCGGCGTTCAAGAATTTTCGAGGCCTACTGCAGGCAATCCACGATGCAAACCTCGATGATTCTGTCGACCTGCTCGTTCTCGGCGGCGGCGAACTGAGTGCCGAAGAGACGGCGTTGATCGCGAAGCTGGGACTTGGCAGCAGTGTTGTCGCCATGCCGAAGGTCTCGGACGAAATGCTGGCTGAAGCGTATGCTGCGGCGAAACTGTTCGTTTACCCATCGCTCAATGAGGGCTTCGGAATTCCGCCACTTGAGGCAATGTCGCTTGGATGTCCCGGTGCTTGCCAGCCGCAGGGCGTCGATCCCCGAAGTCTGTGGCGATGCGCCGTTCTATTTCGATCCGGCTGATCAGGCCTCTTTTGCGCGAGAGTTGCTGCGTGCGCTGGCCGACGAGCCCGCCCGCGGAGAGGCGGTAAAAAGCGGGAAAGGCGATTGCATCCAGGTACGTCTGGGATACATGCGGCGAACAAACCCTGGCCCTTTACCGGGAATGCCAATAGGGGTTTCCGCAATTGCAAAAAGATACCAGTACAGCAGCTAATATCCTGATCAGGTGCAAACGGTTTAAGGCATGTCGCAGCTGAAAGAGTTGCTCTACGCCGATCTCGCACGGCAATATGAACTGGAGGGGCGCAGCAATATCCGGCCCAACCTGCTTCGGTTTCTCTTGCGTCTACTCCATTTTCGCTATCTTCCCAACGTGATTTGCCGCACTAGCCGGGCGGCAATGCTCTCCGGTATACCAGTTTTGCCAAAGCTGTTAACCTACTTGAACGTCGTTCTCTTTGGGCTGGAAGTCACTCCAAAGTGCGAGATCGGGCCAGGAGTATTTTTCGCCCACCCGGTCGGCTGTGTGATTGGAGCCTGGCGAATCGGCAGCAACGTGATGATTTTCCAGGGCGTGGGACTGGGCGCCCTCCACCCGGATATGGGTTTCAACCGGGAAGCGCGGTGCGTCATCGGCGACAATGTTGTTCTGGGTGCTGGTTGTAAAGTTTTGGGTCCATTCCGCATCGGGGATGGGGCGGTGGTTGGTGCCAATTCGGTCGTGATGAGTACGGTTGAACCACGGCGCACAGTTTTCGGCGTTCCGGCACGGGTAGTACCATCATCTGTTAGGAATTAGGAACTAGGAATGGCGAAGCCTATTCTCGATCTTACGGTCATTATCCCGAACTACAATACTCGCGGCTTGGTCCGGAACTGTATTGACTCTATTTACCGGTTCACGGAAGGCATCGCCTTCGAAATTATTTGCGTAGACGGTAACTCTCCCGATGGCAGCGCTGCCATGATCGCCGAAGAGTTCCCCAACGTAGTTCTGATTCGCAATCAGTGCAATGAATCCTACGGCCGCAGCGTTAACCAGGGGCTTCGCATTGCTCGCGGCCGATACGCCTGTCTGCTTGACAGCGATACCATGCTGACCGGGAACGCCTTCCAATCGCTGGTGCAGTTTATGGATCAGCATCCGGAAGCGGCGGCCTGCGGTCCGAAGCTGCTGAACGCAGATGGCACTCTGCAGCACGACATCCGCCGTTTCGCCGGTCTGGGCGTTTTCTTCCTGCAGACACTGAACTGGCACAAGCTATTTCCGAACAGCAAGCATTATGGCCCGCTACTACGCCAGTGACTTCGACTTTTCGAAGTCGCAGCAGGTGGAAGCCATCGGCACCACGGCATTCGTCATGCGACGCTCCACCTGGGAAGGCGCCGGGTTGTTGGATGAGCGCTTCCGCTGGGCGATGGTCGACCTGGCATACGAATACATGCTGGGGAAGAAGGGTTACAAGCTCTTCTACACGCCATGCGCTGAGGTGATTCACTTCGGCAGTCAGACCGTGAATCAGGATGTTCTGAAGAACGCTGCGCGAACAATGCCAGGGCTTTATCGACTTCAGCGACGCCTACGATTATTTCGGAAAAGGCCGCCTGATCAAATTGATTGTGCGAATTGGTATTCGCGGGACGGTACTATCTCAAGGTTCTCGGCTATTACGTGAGTTCCGACAAGCGAGTCATTAAGGGGCCCGGCCGCCCCACCAAGGAACAGGCCGAACACATTGCGCTTATTGGTTGAGACCAGCAGCCCTGCGCCTCAGCAGTATCATCGCCGTGAAAAGCCGCCGGTTCCTTCGTTTTCACAATCCGGATCGGATGCGAACTCGGTAGCCAGCCAGTAAGGACGGCGCAGCTTTCGGCGTATCGAGCGCCAGGCGATCGCAAATGGGCGGGAGATCAGCCATGCCGGTGCGCCCTCCGAAAACAACCTTCGCAAGCCGGTCATGACTGTCCGCGGGTTCCTGATTTCTTCTGCCGCCAGCGCCGTGGAATATCTCTTCAGCCGCGAGCGCACCACTTGCGGTTCCAGGCAAGACGACCACTGACGGATGATCAGAGGCGGCTCCTCATGCAGACGTCGCCGGTACTCGAGAGAGGCCGACATGCTGCCGGGATGCACCCGGTATCGGCAAACCACTTCCTGAACAGCTCGCACCTGGTAATTCCGCGCCAGTGCCACGTACAGGTAGTAGTCGGGAACCACCTGGATATTCGACGGTACCGGGCCGACTTCTTGTACTGCGGCTCTTCGCAGCACGGCCGAGCTCATGTTGATGAAGCAGGACTGGCTGAAGAGTTCCGCGAAAATATTGCCTTCTGGCAGCGCGCTGAATTCGTGGCGGTGGTCATAGTCGCGCAGGTTCCCGCGTTGTGAATCGAACAGCACCGTTCGCCCGTAGATGATCGAGACATCGGGCTTGGCCAGCGCCAGCTGCTTCTCTAACTTGCGCGGTAGCCAGATGTCATCCTGGTCGAGGAAGGCTAGCCATTCACCTGATGCCTGGGCGATGGCGCGGTTACGAGCTTCCCCGAGCGAGGTTTCCTCCGGCGACAGGTAATAATGGAGCCTGGGATCGCGGTATTCGCCAATGACTTTTGCGCTATCGTCGGTTGAGCAGTCATCCCACAGGATCAGCTCCCAGTCCGCGAATGTTTGCGCCAGCACGCTATCGATGCTTTCGCGCAGAAACGGGGCGCCGTTACGGACGTTGATGATTACGCTGACCTGGGGCATTGAAGTTGTAGCCGTGACAGTCTGATCCTACACGGATGGCCGATTTTCGAGCGCTCTCCAATAAGGCGGTCGCAGGCTGCGACGCAGGACGTGGAAAACGAACGCAGCCGGCCTTGCCATCTGTGATCCGACGGAACCTTGGGAGAACAGCCGAGTTAAGCCGGTGCGAAACGTTCCGGCACTCCTCATTTCTTCCAAGGCGATAGCCGTGTAGTGACGTTTGCGGCAATGCGCCACAGTTTGGGGATCAAGCTCCGCCGCCCAGTTATCGATCAGCCATAACACCTCGCGATGCATTTCCAGCGCATGAGTGTGAGACATGCTGTCGGAGTGCATTCGATAGCGGCAGACTACCTCCTGCACCGCCCGTGCTCGATATCTTCGCGTCACGTCGACGTACAGGTAGTAATCGGGGATGATGCGAATGGCCTCAGGTACATCTCTTATCGCCGAGCGCCGAAAGACAGCCGAACTCATGGCGATGAAGCACGATTTCGTAAACAGCGTGGCGAAGATGTCGCCGTCGGGCAGCAGTTCGTACTCGTGGACATGGTCGTAATCGCGCTGCCGGCCGCCAGGATAAAACCGCACCGTGCGGCCATAGATCAGGCCCACACCATCGGTGGCTAGCGCTATCTGCTTCTCCAGTTTTTGCGGTAGCCAGATGTCATCCTGATCGAGAAACGCGATCCATTCTCCGGTTGCATGTTGAATGGCATCATTCCTGGCCTTTCCCAGCGGCGCATCATCCGGAGACAGAAAGTAGTGGACTCGCGAGTCTTTGTAAGATGCAACGACGGCAGCGCTCGAGTCGCTGGAGCGATCATCCCATGCGATCAACTCCCAGTCTGGAAACGTTTGCGTCAGCACGCTATCGATGGCCTCGCGCAGGGTCGCAGCGCCGTTCCGCACGTTCATAATGACGCTGACCAAGGGCATAACAAAAAACCGCAGGCGACTAACTGATGGTCCACATCTGATGCGTAGAAACCAGGACACAGTAGAGCAGCAGCTGCCAGAATGCCAGCGCTAACGACGTCACTCCGAAGACCAGTAGAAAGTGGTGCGCGTTCGCCCGGAAGGCCGGCATGCCGACTACGATCAGAGCACGCATCAGGCCGATCACTCCCGCGGCAACCATCATAGTCACTGCCAGGGCAAAGCGAGAGTTAGGCCGCAGTCGCGCGGCGCTCGCCGGTACCGGAGTTTTTCTGTACCAGAACCACACCCACACAGCGAGCACCAGAAGCCCTATGACAGAGCTGCCATACTGCAGCGCGGCGGGGATCGGCATGCGGCCGACAAAGGGTACATACATCGAGCCGCGAAGCCAGTGCATGTGCCGGTAAGCAAACCTGCCGGAATGCGTGAAAGAGTCCCAGACGATATGAGTCATGACGCCCAGGGCAACGGATCCGAGAATTCGCAGGAAGCGCCGCGAACCGCCAAAATGAAATTCACCCATTTCGCCGCGCAGCCGTTGCTGGAAGCCTACGGGGAGCAGCCCAACTACCGGCTGCTTGATGACGTTGTGAAAGAACCAGAGAACCACGAGAGAGGTGGGAATCGTGAACTCTACCACGCCTGGGAAGTGGTGTCCGATGCTTCGATAATGAGCATTACCGACGACGTAGGGGAAATCAGGCGCCATGCTGCCGATGATGAACGCAGACCAAACCAGGTTCAGCTTGCGGAAGGGAAGGAAGGCAGCGGCATGGGAAACCGTGAAAGGCATCCAGAGACTGATCGATCAACATCGCTGAGCGGCGGCACTAACACAATTGCGCGCAATAGCCAGCGGAATTTCTTCCTCTCCGGAAGTATAACCGAGTGCTCTATCCGGCTGCTGTGAGCCCCGGCGTTCGCAGAAATCAATTACAATCAGCACGCACAACACTCCAGGAAAACGGCCACAGATTCTATGAAACGCGCTCCGCTGCCTGGCGGACACACAACCCCTGTGCAAGAAGACGAAATGCCCGCCATTGCCGGCGGTGCACCCATTCGCCCGCCTGAGCGGCGGCTGGTCTTCGGCGCGCCCGTTATCGGTGACGCGGAGATCGCCTCGGTCGTGGAATGCTTGCGTAGCAACTGGATTGGCCTGGGCGCGCGCGTGGAGCATTTCGAGCAGGCCTTCGCCCGCTACAAGCAGGCCCCGTATGCGGCCGCCGTAAGCAGCGGCACCGCGGCAATTCACTTGTCGCTCCTGGCCTTGGGGATCGGAGCCGGCGACGAAGTAATTGCTCCGGCAATGACTTTCTGCTCGACCGTGCATTCGGTTGTTCACACCGGTGCGACGCCTGTCCTAGTCGACTGCGATCGCCGCACGCTGAACATCGCACCTGAGCAGATCGAAGCGCGCATCACGCCCAATACCAAGGCAATCATCGTGGTCCATATGTGCGGACGCTGCTGCGAGATGGATCCCATCGCCGAGATTGCCACGCGGCACGGTCTGCACATCATCGAGGATTGCGCACACGCCATCGAGTCAACCTACAGAGGCCGGCCGGCAGGTTTGACTGGCGATGCGGGCTGCTTCAGCTTCTACCCCACCAAAAATATCGCCACCTGCGATGGTGGCATGGTGATCTCGCGCAACCAGGCTCTCCAGCAGAGGGTGAAGGTCTTGTCGCTGCACGGCATGACGGCCGATGCCTGGAGCCGTTTCGTCGGCGGTCCCACCGGCTACGAAGTGGTCGAAGCCGGATTCAAATACAACATGACCGATGTCGCCGCAGCCTTGGCTCTGCCGCAACTGGATGCTGTAGACGAAAATTGGAAGCGTCGCGAACGGATTTGGCAGATGTACAGCCAGCGCCTGAGCGGCCTGCCTCTCCAACTGCCGGCCACCCCGGATGAAGATTCGCGGCACGCCTATCACCTCTACACACCACTCTTGCGGCTGGAGGAGATCTCGGTGTCGCGTGACCAGGTCATCGCAGCTATCGATGCAGAAGGGATCGGCGTTGGCATTCACTACGTGCCGGTACACCAGCACCCGTACTACCGCAGGCGTTTCGGCTTCAGCAACGCCGATTTTCCGAATGCAAGTTTTGTTGGGGAGCGCACACTATCGCTTCCGCTATCGCCCGCAATGTCGGAGCAGGACGTTGTTGATGTCGCTTCCGCTCTGACCCGAATCTTCCGTTATTACAAACCTTCCGCATGACCTGGTACCAGGCACGTTCCGCCATGAGAGAAGCCCGAGGGCGCGATTGAAGAGTCACGGCAGGTTCCTGGCCGCGCTCTCTATTCTCGGCGTGTGCATAGCCACACTTGCGAGTGCGCAACAGACTCCGCTTCCGGCGACACCTCAACCGCAATCTCAGTCTGCATCGCCGCAACCGCCTGACAAGTTCCTCCACCCCAACGAAAGCAAATTCTTTCTCCATCTTGCTGACGACCAGAAGAACATCTGGACCAGTCCTTTTCACTTGAAGCCGAAAGACGCCAAGTGGCTGGTTCCAATGGGTGGCATCGCGACCGGATTGTTTGTCACCGATCCGCAAAGTTCCTACGCCATGCGGTTAGACCATCAGCATCCGTTGAACCTGGCCTCCGACGCCGGTGTGGGAGCGGCAATGGGACTGACTGGCGCTGCCTACTTCTGGGGGCGCATCACTCATAACGAGCGCGCGCGCGAGACCGGCGTGTTGGCCACCGAGGCTATGATCAATGCTGTCGGCGTTGATTACGCTCTGAAGGGCATCACCGGCCGCGAGCGCCCCTTTCCCTCGCAACTTCCAGAACATCTTCTTCCATGGCGGGACCTCGTTTCCGTCGGACCACGCAGCGGTGACTTGGGCCTTCGCCTCCATCGTTGCTCAGGAATATCCGCATCCCGTGGCTCAGTTCGGCGCCTACGGCCTTGGCGCTGGGAGTCAGCCTGGCGCGCGCTGCCGCTGACCAGCATTTTCTCTCCGATGTATTTATCGGCGGATTGATGGGCTATCAGATCGGGCGGCAAATTTATAAGAACCGTCACAATCCCGAAATTGACGATGACTTGAAGATTGTTGCCGAGGAGACCTCAGCGCCGCGTCCGACGAACTCCGCCAGCGTGAACGTCCCTCTCGACAGCTGGATCTATCCCGCGATGGAGCGTCTGATCGGTGGCGGTTACATCGACACCGCATTTCTCGGGCTCAGACCATGGTCAAGAATGTCGTGCGCCAAGATGCTGATCGAGATGAACCAGAAGGTCGAATATCACACCGACGTTCCATCTGAGATATGGCAGTTGAAGAAGACGCTCGATCAGGAATTCGCTCCTGAGATCGCGACCTGGGATGGTCATCCGACGGAATCGATCCAACTGGATTCGGTTTACACCCGCGTGATGAACATCTCCGGAACGCCGGTGAATGACAGTTACCACTTCGGCCAGACGCTGATCAACGACTACGGCCGTCCGTACTGGAAGGGCTGGAACAACATCACGGGCTTCAGTGCCAGCGCCAATGATGGCCGCTTCGCTTTCTACGTGGATGGCGAGTATCAGTATTCGCCAACGATTCCCGGCTATCCATTGTCGGTGCGGCAGGTGATCGCTAACGTCGATCTGAATCCGCTTCAGCCACCGACTCCTGTCGTCGCCAATCAATTCCGGCTGCAGAATACCTACGCTACCATGAAGTACGCAGGCCTCGACTGGTCGGTTGGCCAGCAGAGCATGTGGTGGGGACCCAGTGAAGGTGGCGCCCTGCTGATGAGCAACAACGCTACTCCCTTCTGGGGCCTGCAGCTCAATCGCATGGAGCCGACGCACATCCCGCTCCTATCGCGTTTTCTCGGGCCATTTGAAACGGCCAACTTCTTCGGAGCTCTCGACGGCCATCATTTTCCCGCTGGACCTTTCATGTTCGGGCAGAAGGTCAGCTTTAAGCCGACGGAGAACCTGGAGTTCGGCTTCACTCGCGACGACGTCTTCGGTGGGCAGGGTCATGTGCCGCTGACCTTCGGCTCGTTCTGGAATGCCTTTACCAGCTTCAGCGACGTGACCCCCGAGGTGAAGTTCTCGCGCAATGATCCGGGCGCTCGCCACGCCAGCTTCGACTTTTCCTACCGGCTGCCGTTTGTGCGTCGCTGGCTCACGCTCTACAGCGATTCGCTGGTACACGACGATGTGTCGCCGGTCAGCGCGCCCCGCAGGTCTGCCGTCAATCCCGGCATTTATCTAACGCACTTCCCAGGACTACCCAAACTGGATTTCCGCGCCGAGGCGGTTTACACCGATCCGCCAAGCACCAGCAGTGTCGGCGGGTTATTTATTTACTGGGAAGTTGTGTATCACGATCTCTACCTGAATGATCGTTACCTGATGGGCAGTTGGATTGGCCGCGAGGGCAAGGGTTATCAGGCGTGGAGCACGTATCACTTCAGCCCGAAGAGCAGCCTGCAGTTCGCCGTCCGCAATGCAAAGATTTCGGATGACTTCATTCCCGGCGGCAGCACGCAATGGGATTGGAGCGTCTCGGGCGACTTATGGCCTCGTAAAGACTTGGAGATCAAACCGTTCGTGCAATACGAAACTTGGTTGATCCCGGTACTGGCTCCCACCCGCCAGAACGATTTCACCAGCTCCGTGCAAATCACCTGGTGGCCCTCCACCTTCGGCATCCGCCGAGCCAGTCACTAGACTCTCTTTGCACGCTTTTCCGAACGGCCCTCAATCCATAAAAGCCGCTGCTCACAGCTTAGCCCCTTGTGCTATAAGCGTAGTGGGGCCCCTTAGCTCAGCGGTTAGAGCAGTCGACTCATAATCGATTGGTCGCAGGTTCAAATCCTGCAGGGGCCACGAACCTCGACTACCTCTCGTCTTTTCACCTAAGCGCGTTTTCTCTTGTTCGTCGTCGCCGGACGTTTAGGCATCCGCGTCACTCCAGCAGACTGCTTCGGCTCCTGATGCCTGGGCCGATACCACTTGAAGTACACCAGCGCAGCGATGCCGCCCAGGACCGCGAGACCAATCAGGGTGTAGAGCAGAGGGTGATAGTACTTCGAAACCCAGCCAATAATGCCCTTGCCGTAGCGATGTGCCAGGTAGGCTACTGCGGTGAATCGAGCAGCGCGTCCCGCAGCCAAGGCGGCGAGGAAATTCTTGCGTGGATATTTCAGCGCTCCCGCTGCCAGCAGAAAGGGAACGATGGGAAATGGCGGAGGCAGCATCGCGCCCACAACTACCGTGGCAAATCCATGCTCCTTAAAGCGCTTATACACTTTCTCAGCGCGCCGCTTGCCCACTCTTTTCTCAAGAGTTTGTTCACCGCCTTTTTCCGCCAGCCGATAGGTCAAATAGCCGCCGATGGTAGCGCCCGCCGTCGCCATCAGCGCGTAGTACGGCCACCATTCGCGGTGATGTGCGGAAAGAAGAATGACCAGCAGGTCCATGCTGCCGGGCAGCGGGATCGCTGAGTTATCCAGAACGCCCAGCACAATCAGCCCAGGGCCGCCCAGGCGCTGCAGCCACGTCCAGAACGAGCTTGCGAGCACTACTGAGGCATAGATGCGCATGGTTTGAGCTAACAGGCAATCTGTTAGAAGCAGTTTCGTGACAAGTAGATGTAGGCAGGTTGAGGAAGCGCGGGGTTGACTGGAAAGCAAGTGCCACGGGACCGGATGCTATCCAGTCCCGTTTCTTACATTCCGGGCATTTTCATGCCGGCCAGCCTCTTGGCGAAGCTGGGCTTGCTCATGCTCTTGAACATCTTGCGCATCTGCGCGTATTGCCGCAGCAGCTGATTGATTTCCTGCACCGACGTTCCTGACCCCCGGGCAATGCGCTTACGTCGGCTGCCGTTGATGACCTCGTGATGCTCGCGTTCGTACGGCGTCATGGAGTTGATGATGGCTTCCACGCGGTTGATCTGCTTATCGTCGACCTTGTCGGCGGCCTGCTGCATGTTGGCGAAGGGCCCGATTTTCGGCATCATGCCCATGATGCTTTGCAGCGATCCCAGCTTCTTCACCTGCCGCAACTGGCTGCGAAAATCCTCCAGCGAGAATCCATCGCTGCTGAGAGCCTTGCGCGCGAATTCTTCCGACTTGCCCCGATCAAGCTTGGCCTCGGCGGTCTCGATCAGCGACAGGATGTCGCCCATGCCCAGGATGCGGCCCACGATGCGGTCGGGATGAAAGAGCTCCAGCGCGTCGTACTTCTCACCTACACCGATGAACTTGATGGGCTGGCCGGTAACATTGCGAATGGAGAGCGCTGCACCGCCGCGGGCATCACCGTCCATCTTCGTAAGCACCACTCCTGTGATCGACAGCTTCTTGTGGAACTCGTCGGCCGAGCGCACCGCGTCCTGACCGGTCATGGAGTCGGCGACGAAGAGAATTTCCTGGGGATTCAGGATCTTCTTCAGCGACTGCATCTCGTCCATCAACTGCTCGTCGATGTGTAGGCGGCCGGCGGTATCGACAATGAGAACGTCGCAAGCATTGTTGATGGCTTCGCGACGGGCTTCCTTCACCAGCCGCTCAACCGTTGCGGTGTTGGCTTCTTCTACCTTGCCCTCGTAAAGGTTCGCTTTGATCGCCCCCGCGACTACCTTCAGCTGCTCGCGAGCGGCGGGGCGGTACACGTCAACCGAGACCAGCATGGGACGATGGCCACCCTGCTTCAGCCAATTGGCAAGCTTGCCCGACGTGGTCGTCTTGCCCGATCCTTGCAGGCCGGCCATAAGAACCACCGTCGGCGGCTGCGACGCGAACTTCAGCTTCGAGGTATCTTTGCCGAGGATGTTGATCAGCTCATCGCGAACAATCTTCACCACCTGCTCGGCTGGGGAGAGAGCTGTCAGAACCTCCTGGCCAACCGCCTTGTCGCGAATGTGATCGATCAGCTCTTTGACGACTTTGAAATTGACATCGGCTTCCAGCAGCGCCATGCGGATTTCTTTCAGCGCTTCGCCGATGTTTTCCTCGGTCAGCGTGCCCTGTCCGCGCAGGTTCTTGAAGGCGCGCTGAAGCTTGTCTGTTAAATTCTCAAACATTGTCAGGAGTCCGAAACTGGCTGGATGGCGGAACCCATCTGCTTCCGCACTGATTACGAGAATATCATGCAACTGGCCGCGTTTTCTTTGCCCTGCGGCTAGAATGGCAGATGCGGCGACGGCGTCGAGGCGCCAATTTCCGCAGGGGTGAGCTCAGGATGACCGAACCGATTCTGATTGCACAGAGCGACGAGCCGCAATATTTGTTGCCGGGCATGGCCAACCGTCACGGGCTGGTTGCGGGCGCAACCGGCACCGGCAAAACGGTTACGCTGCAAGTGATGGCGGAAGGCTTCAGCCGAATCGGTGTTCCTGTCTTCGCGGCCGACGTCAAAGGCGACCTCTCAGGCATCAGCCAGCCAGGCAAGGAAAGTCCCAAGATCGCAGAGCGCGTCAAGAAGCTGAACCTGGAAAACTTTGCTTTCGAGGGATGTCCGGTCACCTTCTGGGACGTCTTCGGAGAGCAGGGGCACCCAATTCGTACGACGGTGTCGGAGATGGGTCCCCTGCTCTTCAGCCGCCTGCTGAATCTCAACGACACTCAAAGCGGCGTGTTGTCGCTGGTCTTCAAGATCGCCGATGAAAGCGGGCTGTTGCTGCTGGACCTGAAAGACCTGCAGGCAATGTTGCAGAACGTCGGCGAGCACGCAAAGGAATTCCAGACGCAATACGGCAACATCTCGGCAGCCAGCATTGGCGCAATTCAGCGTGGCTTGGTGACGTTGGGACAGGAAGGCGGCGACAAGTTTTTTGGCGAGCCGGCACTGAACCTCGACGATCTGTTGCAGACCGATTCCAACGGCCGCGGCGTGGTCAATATTCTTGCGGCAGACAAATTGATTCGCTCTCCCCGTGTTTATGCGACTCTCCTGCTGTGGATGTTGACCGAACTCTATGAGCGCTTGCCTGAAGTGGGAGATCCCGAGAAACCCAAGCTGGTCTTTTTCTTCGATGAGGCGCATCTGCTGTTTGCTGACTTGCCTCCGATCGTCGCCGAAAAGGTCACGCAGATCGTTCGCCTGATTCGCTCCAAGGGAGTCGGCGTTTACTGCGTGACCCAGAACCCGGTCGACGTTCCCGATGATGTCCTGGGACAACTTGGCAACCGGGTTCAGCACGCGTTGCGCGCATTTACTCCGCGCGATCAGAAGGCAGTGAAAGCCGCGGCGCAGACTTTCCGCTCCAATCCCAAGATCGACGTTGAGAAGACCATTGGCGAACTCGAGGTGGGAGAGGCGCTGGTCTCGTTCCTCGACGAGAAGGGAACGCCGGGCATAGTGGAGCGCTCGCTGGTGTGTCCGCCTCGCGGGCAGATCGGGCCCATCACTCCGGAGCAGCGCCGCCAACTCATGAGCAGCTCGATTGTCGCTGGCGTGTACGACAATGTGGTAGACCGCGAATCCGCCTACGAGCGCCTGCAAAATCGTGCGGCTGCTTCACTTCCGGCGGCAGCGGGACAATCTCAGCCTGCCGGCGAGCTGCAGGGCCAGCCGCAACCTTGGTACTCCAACCTGCCCTCCCTGGAGTCCTTGGGCTTGGGCGGACGCAGCGGCCGCCGTGGCGACAGCCTGGCGACGGCGATGGCAAAAAGCGCGGCTCGTTCCATCGGAAGCAGTGTAGGCCGTCAGATCGTTCGCGGTGTGCTGGGCTCCTTGCTGAGCGGAAGCAGTCGCCGCTAACCGGTCGGCGCAATCGACATCACGCTGGCTCGGTCTTCTCAACAGCTGCGGCACGGTAGACCTCGGCTGCCGCAATCACGGTATTGCAGTGAATGGCGACCGTATCCTCCACGCGACGGGCATATCCGCCGGCATAAGTAGTCATGACGGGAATGTTGCGAGCTCGGGCGGCACGAAAGACCAGTTCGTCCCTCTGCTTCAATCCCTCGATCGTCAGATTTAAGCCGCCCAGTTGATCTTCGCTAAAGGGATCGGCGCCCGCGACATAACAGATCAGCTCCGGATCGAATTGCCGCAATCCGGAGCTTAACGCGTTGTCCAGCCACGCCAGATATTCCGTGTCTCCGCATGCGTCAGGCAAATTCACGTCAATCGAAGAAGCCGGCTTCACGTACGGATAGTTGTGCTCTTGATGCAGTGATATGGTGAAGACATCTTTACCATTGTTCGGATTCGCGTTGACTTCGGTAGAGCCACCCAATACGGGGGCGGACGAAGACGGCAGGACGTTTGCTTTGGGCGCCGAATTTCCGAAGATGGCAGCTGTGCCGTTTCCCTGGTGCACATCGCAGTCAATGGTCATGGCGCGTCGAATTCGACGGCGCTGTTGCATGACCCGAATCGCGACCGCGATATCGTTGATCATGCAGAAACCCTCGCCATGGTCGGGGAACGCATGGTGAAACCCCCCACCGATGTTCATGCTTGCCCCGTCTTTCAATGCGCGCTCGGCCGCCAGGATCGATCCGCCGGCATGTAGCATGAAAGCGTCGACGATCTGTGGAGAGTAGGGGATCTCCATCTGCAACTCTTCGCGTGCGCTCAATCCGCCTTCCATCAGTTTGTTGACGTAATGCGGAGAGTGCACCAGGAGGATGTCGGATTCGCTGGCCGCCTGCGGCGTGAGGAAATCGGCGTCCTCGGCCACGTGCTGTTGCAGCAAGCGCTCGCGAATGAGCCGAAACTTGTCGGCGCGAAACACGTGCTCCCCGATGGGGAGGAAGTACTTCTCGCTGTAAACGAGCTTAAAGGGAAGCATGGCCGGTGTATCGGGCGCCAGCAATTCAACGAAGGAAACTCCATTCTAGACCTGAGTTTCCCCAATCACCATCTGGCGGCCGATTCGTCTTAGCTTCGCCCGCGCTGAGTTGCATTGCCGCCGCAAGAACCCTGATTCTAAAGCACACGAAGTCAAGCCGGATGATTCTAGCGCTCGGGAATTCGCACCTTCGCGTCGGCCCGCTTGTCGAGATGAACGCTCTCGATAAACCGCACCTTGCGATTGCTCAGCTTCATCACCAGCGACGTGGTGCGCACGCCGTCGCCGAAGAAGCGCACGCCTTTGAGCAGCGGTCCATCGGTCACGCCGGTCGCGGCGAAGATAATGTTCTTGCCCGGGGCAAGTTCGTCGGCAGTGTAGATGCGCTTGGGATCGCTGATGCCCATGTCCTTCATGCGTTCGCCCTGTTCCGGCGTGTAGCCCACCAGCCGGCCCACCATGTAGCCATTCAGGCAGCGCACAGCCGCGGCGGTGATCACGCCTTCGGGAGCTCCGCCCGTTCCCATGACAGCGTGAACACCCGAACCCAGCATCGATGCCGCAACGCCCGGCGATAGATCGCCGTCGGAGATCAGTCGGATGCGCGCGCCTGCTCTGCGAATTTCCGCGATCAGATTTTCGTGACGTGGGCGATCGAGAATGATGATCACCAGGTCCTCAACGCGACGTCCCAGCACCTTCGCGATGACATTCAGGTTGTGCACCGACCGGCGCTTCCAGATCGACCACGCCTCTGCACGACGGGCCAACAACAATCTTCTCCATGTAGCAGTCGGGAGCGTGCAGCAGCCCGCCGCCTTCCGATGCCGCCAGCACCGTGATGGCGCCCGGCGATCCGGTGGCGCACAGGTTGGTGCCTTCCAGCGGATCGACGGCAATATCGACGGCGGGATACTTGCCGCCGTCCCGTTTGCCGACCTTTTCGCCGATGTACAGCATGGGCGCTTCGTCGCGCTCGCCTTCGCCGATGACGATGGTTCCGTCCATCGGCACCGAGTCCATCACGCTGCGCATGGCTTCGGTCGCTACCTGGTCGGCATGCTTGCGGTCGCCCTGACCCATCGTCTTGGCCGAGGCAATTGCCGCCTCTTCGACCACGCGTAGCAATTCCATGGCGAGGTCGGTCTCAAAGTTAGCGGTCGGAGTGTGCTTGATGGTGGATTCGTCGGTCTCAACTCGGGTTGCCATGCGGCCTCCGTTAGCACAATTGCTTAGGATACACGCCGGAAGCAAATAATCGAACAGTCAAATCTGGCAGCTCGCTTCCCGGGTTCGGTCCCTAATCCATCTTTCTATGCACTATCCACTGCCTTTAAAACCCGGCTTCCCCAGTAATGTGCTGCCCAATGATCAGCGTATGGATGTCGTGCGTTCCTTCATAGGTCTTCACCGACTCCAGGTTCGCCATGTGCCGGAAGATCGGATACTCATCGGCGATGCCGTTGCCGCCCAGAATGTCACGGCCCATGCGCGCGCATTCCAGCGCCATCCAGACATTGTTCCGCTTGATCATGGAGATGTGATACGGCTTGGCTTTGCCCTCATCTTTCAGGCGACCGACTTGCAGCGCCAGCAACTGCGCCTTGGTGATCTCGCTGATCATCCACACCAGCTTCTCCTGCACCAGCTGATGGGAGGCAATCGGCCGGTCGTGGAATTGCTTGCGGAACTGCGAGTACTGTAGCGCGCAGTCATAGCACGCCATGGCCGCGCCGATCGCGCCCCAGCCAATACCGTAGCGCGCCTGGTTCAGGCAGCTCAGCGGCGACTTCAGTCCGCCTGACTGCGGCAGCAGGTTCTCGGCGGGAATGCGAACATCCTGCAGCGACAGGCTCGACGTCACCGAGGCGCGCAGCGACCACTTGCCGTGAACGTCGGCGGCCTTGAAGCCGGGACGGTCGGTCTCCACGATGAAGCCGCGGATCAGGTCGTCCTCGTTCTCCACCTTCGCCCAGATGATGGCGATGTTGGCGATGGAGCCGGAGGTGATCCACATCTTCTCGCCATTCAGGATGTAGTCGTTGCCGTCCTTGCTTCGCGCGCGTGCGCATCGCCGACGGGTTCGAGCCGGCATCGGGCTCGGTCAAGCCGAAGCAGCCGATGATCTCGCCCAGCGCCATCTTCGGGCAGATACTTCTGCTTCTGCTCCTCGCTGCCGAAGGCGTAGATGGGATACATGCACAGTCCCGACTGCACGCTGACGAACGAGCGCACGCCGCTGTCGCCGCGCTCCAGTTCCTGCGTCATCAGGCCGTACTCGACGTTCGACATACCGGCGCAACCATAACCTTTCAGGCTCGCGCCGTAGAAGCCGAGTTCGCCCATGGGCTTGATCAGCTCCTTGGGGAAGCGGCCGTCGCGGTTGCACTGCTCGATGATGGGGACAAGGTTTTCCTCGATGAACTTGCGGGTGTTGTCGCGCACCAGCCGCTCGTCATCGTTGAGCAGCGTATCGAACTCGATAAAATCCACGCCCTTAAATTTGAGTGCCATGGGTCTCTCTCTAGCTGGAATTGCGGATGGGGAAGAACCTTCGAGGCTATCAGGGGGCGGAGAGCGGGGTCAAACCGCAGAAGGGGATAGCTACCTCGGCGAAAAAAATGTCCCACCCGTAACCGATAACTACATATCCCACAGCGTAGGCCATGCGCGCGGCGATATGTCTTGCTCTTAGCCGCGGTTAGAAGTTGCTTAGCTATGGCTCCTGCGACACCGTGTTGGTGGCCTTGCCGGCACTGGAAGTGCGTTGCTCGTCGCCGGTCACTGTCGAATGAACGCCAACCGCGAGCGCGACTTTTTGCGCCTCTTTCAAATTGCTTTCGAGCGCGGGCAGCGTATGACCCGCCCAGGCATCGCCTTTCGTCGCTTCCTGCTTGAACCGGGTCGTGGCCGTCCGATTCTCGCTCAGCATCGCCTTCATATAAGCCTGATCGAACGCCGCGCCGTGCAGTTGTGAAAGCGTTTCGAAGGTCTCCAGATGTTTTGCATCCAGCGTGTCGGGCAACAACACAACCTGCTGGTAGGCAATGTTAAACAAATCCCTTTGCGCCTTGCCGTAGTCGCTCAGTATCTGCTGGGCGAACGCTCTCACTTGCTCGTTTTGCGCGTTTTGCAGCGCCACGCGTGCGAGATTTATTTTCGCCATTGCGTCCTGCGTAGCTTCTCTCATAAATTGCGGATCGGCGGTTTGAAACACGTTGCTGCCGTATTTGTCATGGCCAGTCGTTTGAAATACGTCGACGCCGCGGTGGTCAGGCTCGGCCACGTTGCTTTGCGCAAAGCCAAGAGGAGGTCAACAGCAGCGCTGTCGTCGCGATCAACAGACCCGGTCGCAGGAAATTCATTGCGGTCACCCCTTCTAGAGAGACGTCAGGATGTGAGTTTAGCCTGTAGCCTGCACAAAACTCCTTAGATAGGATAATCTTCAACTGCCGCGCTGTCGCGATTTATCTGCTCTTCTCGTTCTGGCCGCACCGTGGCGTTCCGGACATGCTTGCAAACAACGGTCACCGTCTTTCGTCGCGGATGACAGCGAAGTAAAAACGGGCATCTTCCGAAGAGGATGCCCCGAGTTTTATCACAGCCATAGCGACCTTGAGATCAGTGGCAATTGGAGAATTTCGTCGACGCGATCTGCGTACTCCAACTGAACGACGCTGTCACCATGTAGTACTCGGTGGTGTACCAGAAGGTACAGCCATCGGTTGGATCGATGCGCATGGCACTGTAGTCGCCCCAGCGATTTCCCGTACTCAGTTGAGAACCGGTGCCGTTCACGACGGTCACTTCGCTTTCCAGGGTGCCCAGCGGGTCGGTGAGGACACGCCCGGCAACATTGATTGCCGGATGGGTGCTGGAGCTCGATTTGCTATAGCCCAGCAGGACGTCATACGCCTTGTCGCGCGCGATTGACGCCATCCAGCGGTAGTTGGAATCGGGAGCGTAGGTGCCCGACTGGAACAGGTTGACGCCGGTGGCCTGAACCGCGCGTTGCGGGGCGACCAGTTCATACCAGCGCGGTGCTTCATTCCCGCCCGCGCCCTCGGCGTCGTGGTTAAGGTACCAATGTTGCTGCGGCGCCGGAAGCGGCGGTGTTGCCCGGACGCTGGATTGCGGGGTGTCGTCCCAATAGGCGATCCGGTACATGATGTCGAAGCCCAGGACATCGAGGTTCTCTCCACCAAGTTCCGGAACGCAGGCGCCACCGAAGGTGCCGCCGCAAGCGGGATTGAAGGCGGGGACGGCGATCAGCTGCGAGCCATTGTTGCCGGTGACGAACGAGTTCTGCGGGTGGGCATAATCGGCATGGAACTGGTAGGTGGAGAGATGGGTGGCGTCCCAAACGGTGAAGAAGAACTCGTCCTGGTTGGCCGGGGGCGGAATTGCCGAATCGATGTCAGCAGGCTGCGCACCGCCGTCGCCCGCGGACATCTCAAAGCAGATCTGTTCAGCCGATGGATCGCCTACCCGCAGCTTGGCGTCGTTGTAGGCGCAAAACTTGGGAGCGATGTACTGCGTGCCGCCGGCGGCGAAATCATTTTGCGACTGGTAGTAACCGTTGCTCCAGACTGCCCACTTGGGATAGTCGGGAAAATGGTCGCCCAAAGGGAACTGATAGAGGTAGTAGCTACCCAGGGCGTCTGGGCTGGTGGAAACAGCCACGCAGGCAAAGTAAGGAGGCTGCGAGCCGCTATGCAGGTGGAAGATGTTCTGCGCCAGCAGCCAGCGGTGATGGGCCTTGTCGTACTGCGCGATGGGGTCACTGTCGTTGTTGTTGGCGCACTCGCCGCCCAGGCTTGACCATAGCTGGTTGCCATTGATCGGTCCCTCCAGCAGAGTGCCGGACTTGTCGAACACGGCGAACTGCACGTTGACCCACTCAACAATCTGAGTATCGCCCACGGCCATGTTGGTGTCGGGAGGAGCTCCGGTAATGTTGAAGTTAGGAAATCCATGTCCCAGGCCGAGGAAATTGGTGCCCACGGAGAAGTTCGACGCCGGCAGTGCGGCGTTTTGCTCAACCGGATCGACCACCCGGCCAATGGTCCGGATCGGCTTGGGAATGCGGGCCTGGGTTTCCGTTTCGTGGAAGCCCCATTGTGTGGAAGCGGGGAGCTTGGCAATTTCCCGCAGCGGAGGCGAGACAGCAAAGCTGACCGGTCTGGCGAAAGTTGGTGAGGGAGAGTTGCCGGTGGCTGCGGCGAGCGGCAAGCAAGGCAGCAAGAACACTCCCGCGCTTAACAAAACCGTAAGGCGTCTGGTCATTGTTCCCATCCTTCTTCTCGACGTTTTCTTGAGCCCTCGCCAGCGTGCCGGAAAAGTTGTTGTGAACCGCAAGGTCGTCAGGTCAATGGCATCGCGATCGGAACGAACAGCTTTCCCTGATCGCACTGAAGGGGGCGCTGCTCCTTGGCAGACACCGGCACTTCTACCATGAACTCCGTAGTTAACAGAGAGGTTTGGGTCAGAGTGCCGCAAAACGCAGACGAAAGTCAGTTTGACGACCGGAGCTTTCCAAGCGGCGTCTTCCGATTACGCCCAGCAGTAACGTGCGTACGGCGAGCGACTCGACGGCCCAAATTTGACCAGGGATCCTGCACATTCGCGGTTTTCGAATGAGCGGGAGCCGAGGATTCCCGACACTTCAAGCCACTCTCGGCAACGACCGTCCCAGCTTCTGACTGATCACTTCGCGCTCATGTCTCTGGGCCGGTTGCTCGGCACAGGCTCCGCGGAATTTCGACAGCGGTCCCAGAATCCCGCAGAAGAACTTGTCGACATGGTTGCATTGGAACGCTGAATGGGGCTTACCAGGAACGCCTTCTTCCGGTTCGCGTTCCGAGGCTTCTTCCTCGGCGGTGTCGAGCTTGGAGTAGGCGGCGGCCAACTCCTCGATCTTCGCCACTTGGGCGGCATGCTCAGCATTGTCCGCCTGTTCTTCCTCGGCTTGGTCAGCCTTCAGCTCCGGCACATCGTCACCCAGTTGGAAGTCCTGCTCGAAATCCTCGTAGCGCGCGGCGACGGTCGCGCTCGCGCTGGGCTCGAAGACGGCGCCATTGGACAGGTTCGAACTCGCGGTCTGCAGTGCATACAGCACCAGTCCAGCGCGCTTGCTATCGAGGCGGCCATGCAGGATGGCATCCACCACTTGCATCAGCGCAATCTGGATGGAGCTGGCATCCTCGAAGGGCGGCAGCTCCAGCGGGAGGGTGCCGGCATCAACACTCTGCTCCACGTCCTGGGCATGGACGCGCTCGGCATGCAGCCGCCGGCCGATATGCGTCAGGTGGAAGTAGCAGTAGTGACGTCCGCGGAGGGCGGGCGATCCGCAAAACTCTCCGTTGGCCTTGATGTGTTCGCATTGACGTGGAGCTTTCGCACCGGCAATTAAACGGCGCAGGTTGACGTCGTTGGTAGTATCGATTTTTTTACTTTCAGGTAAGTTCATAAGAGTTCCTTGCTGTTAGCTGTTAGCTATTAGCTATTAGCTATTAGCTATGAGCTATGAGCTATGGGCTATGGGCATCTGCCCTTCCGATGGAGTTCCATTTCGGTACTTTGTCCGCTGACAGCCGACAACAGACAACCGACAACCGATAGTGACCAGTGGTACTGGTCCCCCCTCCCCCCTGGTGGGCCGTAAATTCTTGAAAACACAGGCGAGCGTCCGCAAAATCCTGAGCCCATTCGGGTTATAGGGAAAATCTTGAGCGGCAGCGACTTACGGGATATTTCGAGTGTATGAGGAAGTGGGAAGTCAGAAAAAGAAGGCAATAACCAAGGACAGAGAACCGACAACGGACCAACCCCCAGACAACAGGCAAGCGCAGGATCGCTGGGGAGAAGACGAATCCTACCCTAACCAATCGATCATAGCTTTCTGGAGGGATTGGTCAAGTTACGAAAGTACAATAGCGAGTAATTGTACCTTCGTAACTAGGACATCCGCTAGTAACCAGGATATTTTGCCCATCGGATATTTATTGCCTGGAAGTTAAAGACTATGGGTGCCCCATACATCCGCGGTGTTCGGATGTGTGGGTTCGATGAACCAGCGTCAAACATGTCTTCACTGCTCGACAAGGTAGACATACCAGGAGAGATTGAGTTTCAGCAGCGAATAGGTTTCTTCTATCCATCGCCCACTCATTCGAACGTCGCGAATGAGTGGGGCACCCGGCCGTGATAGTAGCCCCACAAGTAATACTTTCCCTGTTCAGCTTTGCCGCTGACAGGCATCACCACCGAAATAGAATGTTCCGGCGACGAATAGCAAGAAGTTCAACAGGCCCACGAACATCGCAAGGACACAAACTTTGCGAGCCACTCGCAGGGCAGAATCGTTCATCCCGCGTTTCGAGTCCTCGCGGACGGCTTGCCAAACGTCTCTAGAGCCTCCGTGTTCAGCCCCGTTTCTCATAACAAACAGTCTAGGCGGAAGCGTTCCCGGACACCAGCACTCAATCACCTGTCGCTATCAGGCCATAGCGCAAGGTACACCGAAACGATACACCCGGTTCTGTAACTTGTGTAATGGCGATGTTACGCCAGCAATGTAGCAGCACAGTTCAGGAACGATTCGAGGTGCCTGGGAGTGTCTCAGTCCTAAATGTCTGTAGCCGACGGCCAGTGTCCTGCACCAAGACACAGAGCAAACAACACACTCAGATCACTGTATTGATGTCTCATCAGGAACCGCCTATATCGGCGCGCTGGTGATGACCGAAAGGCAGGTGCCATAGGTCAGCGCCAGGGCGAACCCAGTCACACCTGCAGAGTCAGTACAGAAGTCGCAACGCACTGTCATCCGGCCGCTCATAGCCGTACCAGTTCCGCAGAGTTATTCAACAGGATCGCGCACCTTAGAAATCCAACGCTGCCTGAGATCAGTGACATGCATCGCCATGCGCGCCGTGCAGCGTGAAACCACAGGACACGCGTCACTGCCGACACTGTTGGAACACGTCATCTATCGGAAGACTCAGTCGCGTAGGCCCTACGAACACTCCGCACAGAACGTTCCGTCATCATGCGGCAGACTTGTCTGCTTTTGCGGAACTAGCTGTCAAAAGGCACGGTGATTCAACGAGTACACCAGCCTACAGACGACTGGCACGACCATGCGATCTGCGCACGGCTAGCCTCGAAAACGCGTAGTCACCACGCTCACGGTTGTGATAAGCGGGATTTCACACCAGCTCAATCGCCGCTTGACGTCGTACGTTCACTACCGAGATCTGGAAACACAGCCGCAACCCGGCCAACCGGTTTGAACTTCATGATCAACTTTGTGCGCGAGCCAGAGAAGCAGATCAGCTTGGCGTCGTGTGAGGATGCCACGAATCCGTACCCGTGCATCAGCAACATCTGACCGTACCTCACTCGATGGTGATAGACACCGAGCCCATGCGCGTAAAAATATGCAAGAGCGTCATGCCAACGTATGCCTTACTGAGAGAGCTTACGGAGACACAACTCCGGCGGCTGAACCGCATAGGTCCAGACTAAGCTCAACGGCTTCGCAGCGAGCAATACACTCACGGCGATAGTGGAACGCAGGAGCCAAAAGCCTGAACTCGACGATGAGCGGTTGCAAAGGCGATGTGCGAACATTGGTGCGCCTCGGAAGATAACTGTTGTAAACAGGCCATAGCACAAGTTATCCCCGAAACGATACACCCGGCCCCGCAACTTGTGTAGGGCTATGTTAGCGATAATCCCTCGGGATGGCGGCATGGACGATTCACAAGTCATTTGAAACTATTCACGGGGGCCCCGCGCTTCCCGATGTTTGGATTGTGTGGGATCGAGGAATCCAACTCAAGTGAGTTGTTACTGCTAATTAAGTCGGCAATGGCGGATGAGGATTCAGCCGCCGGAAGCGGGCGGCTTCTTCCATTTATCAGCCACCGTATTCGAACATCGCGAATGAGTGGGGAGCCGTGGCCCTTATAATCCCACGCATGAAGCCTTTTCTTCTTTTTCTGTACCTGGCTCTGTTACTGACGTGCTACAGCAGTGCACAGGCTGCGGCGGCCAAGCCTTCGGCACCAGGTCAGACTGCTGGCAGTAGCAGCGTTGATCCCAAGTTGCATGCGGATGCAATTACCCTGGTCGAAATCAGCGGGATCAAGCAGCGGATTCAGGACAACCTGAATAAGACCGTCGCCGCCGGGAGGAAGCAGATGATGGAAACTTGCCAACGTTGCACCGCTGAATTCGGGGACGAATGGGAAAAGCGATTTCTCAATCGCACGAACATCAACGATTATGTTGAGGTGTATGTTCGCGTGTACGAGAAATACTTTACCGATGGAGAAATATCGGAGCTCATTGCATTACAGAATGCGAAAAAAGAATCAGCGACCGCGAGTCTATCGTCCGCTCTCAAAGAGAAGCTGACGTCGGTAATGCCCTCGGTAATGTCAGAAATTATGGGCGGCTGCGCCCAGGTTGGAGCCAAACTTGGTGCCGAGATTGGGATGGAAGTGGAACGTGAACATCCGGAATATATCAAGCCTCCATCAGAATCCGATAAACATTAAACCGTCCTTCGATTGAGACCTCGCGAATGAGTGCTCTCCCGCTCTTGGCATAGAACGCCAGTTCAGACTATCCTCGCAGTCATGCCGACGATCCGTCTCTGTCCCAGCTGCGAACAACTCCTGGCCACGGCATCCGACGCCATGCGCCGTCACGCCGAAGATATGCATACTGCCAACTCCTCGGCTCACGCCGGCCTCACCGAGTCGCAGGTCGAGCAGTACAAGACCAGGCTGATCGAGTCGTTCTATGATGCGCAATCAGCATGGGATGCCTACCGCGAGCATCTGAAGGAACACGGCATCATGCCCGTAATACCACCAACGCATCTGTAGGCCGCTGCGGCCTGGGGGTTTCGCGATCCGTGACTCCTGAAGCCAGGCTGAGTGCCACATCTGTGGTTCAGCTTGTGCAATGGTCACACGCGTTACCCCGGAGCCCCTCAACTCCTTCCTTCGCAATGATGGGAACCATGATGATTGCCGCCACCGGGTCGGCCCACCACAGTCCGAACAGAGCATTCAAGAGCAGCCCACATAGAAGAATTGCGGACAGGTAGACACAGAAATCAGTCTGGGTGGCATCGGCGTGCATGGCCGCACTTTTTAACGCTGTTCCGACCTTGCGTTTGGCACGCGAGAGCAAGGGCATGACGAGTAGCGACACGCAGGCGAGAAGGATGCCGGGGATACTGTGCTCCGCCGCCTCCCGTCGAAGCAGGTGGCTAATCGACTCATAGCCTATGTAGGCGGCCAGCGCGACGAAGCACAGGCCGACAATCCTCAAGGCAAGCCGCTCGTTTTGTTCGCGGTGGTGTACATCCGCATCCACGCTCATGCGCCACAGCAAGGCCGCACCTGAAGTGACCTCAATAAAACTATCAATGCCAAAGCCGACGAGCGATATGCTGCCGGCGAGCATTCCGGCGATGACAGCGACTAAACCTTCCAGGGAGTTCCAGGCAATCGTGAAGTATTCGAGCCTGCGGCCGCGACGAGCCATCGCAACCCGGTCTATTGGCATTGCTTCCGACATATCCTTAGCCTGCTTCGCCGGATACTGCCGCTGTGGAGATCAGCAGCAGCGCCCCAATCACTGACGATAACAGGCAGCGAGGAAAAGTGAGAAAATCCCTTGTCTTGAAAACCGTGAGAGCCGCGGCGGGAATGGCCGCTGAAACTAACCTGTCCCCCTGCACTAACCATTTATTCGAAAACCGCGAATAAGTGGGGCACTGGCGCCGCTTCCAAAGCCCGACACAACGGTGCGATTGTCCTTGACTCTGTACCTCCCTAAATAGGAACATCGCCAAAATCGCCAATAGTAAAAAGCAAGCGCTAGTAATCGACAGCGGCTGGTTGGTCTGCGCGCTTGTGAAAGACAAAACCCTCTGCAATTCCGGGCTGCTTATTTTTGCAGGAAGACGAGGGCAGGATGCCGATCCGAATGTGGTGGAAGATGTTCGCCATGCTTTTTGTATTTTTTGGAGGAATGGCCGTCGCTTCGCTTGCGCAGAGCTTGACCACGCTGGTCAATTTTGGCGGACCGAACGGGGCTGAGCCGCGCTACGGGTCTCTTGTGCTGGCCACGGACGGCAATTTCTACGGAACGACAAGGGGTGGCGGAGCACACAGCCGTGGCACGGTGTTCAAGATGACCGCCGGCGGCACGCTGATCACGCTATACAGCTTTTGCCCTCAAGCGGGCTGCAGCGATGGTTCCGATCCGGATGCCGGGCTGGCGCTGGGCAGCGATGGGAACTTTTACGGCGTAACCACGGGTGGCGGCGCCAACGCGAGTGGGACGGTATTCAAGATCACGCCCAGCGGCACCCTCACGGTGCTGCACAGTTTCACGGGAACAGATGGCTATGGACCTGTCGGCACCCTGCTGCAAGCCAGCGATGGGGCTTTTTACGGGACGACCTCGGCTGAAGGCGGGCACGGGTTTGGCACCGTCTTCAAGATCACGTCCGCCGGCACGTTCACCACGATTTACAACTTTTGCACTCTGTCCATCTGCGCAGACGGGGGAACTCCGTTTGCCGGCCTGATGCAAAGCAGTGATGGCAACTTCTACGGAACAACCTCCGGCGGCGGGGCTCACATTTCCGGCACCGTCTTCAAGATCACCTCCAACGGCGCTCTGACCACGCTACACAGCTTCGCCGGATCGGATGGCTCGGCGCCGTACGGAAAACTAGTTCAGGGAAGCGACGGAAATCTCTATGGCACGACGTCGTCAGGAGGCAGCAGCCAGAACTGTACCTTCGGTTGCGGCACGATCTTCAAGATCACTCGAAGCGGCAGCTTCACGTCGCTGCACAGCTTCGCCAAGACGGATGGCAGCTACATCATTGCGGGTCTGATTCAAGCCAGCGACGGCAACTTCTACGGAGTGGCCGGTTACGGCGGCAGCAGCCAAAACTGCGGCAACGGTTGCGGCACCGTCTTCATGATTACGTCGGGCGGCACGCTGACTACACAACACAGCTTCGCAGGATTTTCGACGGAAGGCTCGCTGCCGGTCGCCGGATTGCTGCAGGGAAGCAACGGGACTTTCTACGGCACAACCGAAGCTGGCGGATCGGTTGGCGATGGTTCGATCTTCAACATCACGGGCCCGCTGGTTCCCTCGACGACCGCCGTGACCAGCGCGCCTAATCCCTCGCAAGCTGGAGACCTGGTAGCGATTACCGCGACCGTAAATCCTTCCGGCGCCACGGGAACAGTCAACTTCACGTCGAACGGCAGCGCGATCTCCGGCTGTAGCGCAGTGTCTGTAAGCTCGGGTATGGCAGTGTGTATGACGTCGGCCCTTGCCGTAGGAACGGATGCCATGGTTGCGACCTACTCGGGTGACGACCATTACGCGGGGAGCATGGGGACGCTTACCCAGATCGTGAATCCCGTGCCGGAAGCTTTACAGTTCCAGCCGCTGACGCCTTGCCGCGTGGTGGATACGCGCCATCCTGACGGTCCATTCGGGGGACCGGCGATTAGTGGGCATTCCTCGCGCGACTTCCCACTCTCTCGCGCCGACAATCCCTGCGGCATTCCATCCGATGCGATCGCGTACTCGGTCAACGTCACAGTGGTGCCGCAAACCACGCTAGGTTATCTGACGATCTGGCCGGCGGGCGAAGGTCAGCCGACGGTTTCGACGCTGAACTCGCTGGACGGACGTTTGAAAGCGAATGCCGCGATTATTCCCGCCGGTACTCCGAATGGCTCGGTCAGCGTGTATGTCACCAACACGACCGATGTCGTGCTCGACATTAACGGCTACTTCACGACCGGCAACGGGTCGACACTGGCGTTCTACCCGCTCGCGCCCTGTCGAGTGGCGGACACGCGAAACGCCAACGGGTCACTGGGAGGACCTTCTCTCGCGGGCGGCCAGGAGCGCGACTTCCCAGTGCAGCAAAGCAGTTGCGGCTTGCCCCCCGGGGCTTTTGCCTACTCGTTCAACTTCACCGTAATTCCGAAGACGAATCATGGGGTGGCTTATCTGACGGTTTGGCCGCAGGGACAGATTCGTCCGACGGTCTCCACCTTGAACGATCTGACCAATACCATTGTGGCGAATGCCGCGCTGGTGCCGGCAGGGCTGGGCGGTGGAGTGGCTACGTACGCCACGAATGACACTGACCTGGTGATCGACGTCGACGGCTATTTTGCTCCTCCGGTGGCGGGCGGCTTGTCGTTCTATCCGCTGACGCCTTGCCGCGTGGTGGATACCCGCCACATCGGCAATGGGCAGCCATTTACGGGCGAGCTGACCATACCGATCGAGACAAGTCCGTGCGGGCCGCCCGCAACTTCGCAGGGTTATGTGTTCAATGCGACGGTGGTGCCGCAGGGACCGTTGAGCTATCTGACGCTGTGGCCCGATCCGCTGCAAAAACCAACCGTCTCGACGCTGAATGCGCTGGACGGCGCCATCACTTCCAACATGGCGATCGTGCCTAACATGAATGGCAAAACCGACGCTTTCGCCTCCGGTCACACGCAACTGATTCTGGATATTGCCGGCTACTTCGCGCCGTGATTCGCAAGAACTGCACGGCCGGGCGCCCACGCATCTGCAATCGAACGGGGAAGGGGTGCATCCATTTTCAAATTGCCGAAGTGGCAAACGGATTATTGACGCGGACGGTTCCGTACATTTGATTGTGTGCGAGATCTTCGGAGTAAAGCGTGGAAGCGCCGGCGCTCTCGGCGGCCTGGATGATTAACGCATGCGAGAAAGAAATGCGATAGCGCGTTTGCAAATCTAGCGCCTGCAGCACGGAGCTGACGGTGTGGGTGACAATCTCCCAAGCCGCATAGTCCTCGATCAAGCTCTTCAGTTCCGACTGAGGTAGCGGAGGAGAAACCCCGCCGTTGCATGTTTACGCAGAACTCTTGCAGAACCTGCGTGCTCAGGACGCCGCGGCCCGACTCCCACAGCTCCTCGATGAGGGCTGCGGCCTGGGCATGTTTTTCGCCCGCCGAGCGATCGTGGGCATAGATCAGAATATTTGTGTCGACGAAATATTTATCGCTCATGCAGTTCGTCGCGCGAGGCGGGCGGCTTTCTGGACCATAATGAAAAGCAGGTCCCTCCACTACGGCTGGCAAAAGCGCCTCGCCTCCGGTCGGGAAGACAACCAGGAACAGTGAGCTTTATGTTGTGCGAGAGACTTGGTCTAAAATCCCGGCGGCCTCTGCCTCGCAACGTTGAATGCCTTCTCCAGCGTCAACCCGGCCTCGCACAACGTTCCTTCGTCGAATAGTCTTCCGATCAGCGTCACCCCGTGCGGCACCCGCCGCGGCGGCGAGAACTTCGGCAGCGGATGCGCCGGATCGGGCGCCCAATCGCTGCGTGCCTCGGAGATTTCGACGAATCCTGCGCGCAACGTCAGCGACGGATGTCCGGTGAAGTTGGTGATGGTCAGCATCTCGTCGCGCAAGCGACGGCACCAGCAGCAGATCGACCTGCGACATGATGCGGCCCATCTCGTTCGCCACCATGCGGCGGAAGCGGTCGCTCTGCACGTAAGTCGACGGCCGAGAGGAAGCGCGACTGACGGAAGGTGTTCGGCCACGCGTCCGGCACCTGCATCTTCAGCTCGCTGAGCTTGTCGTTCAGCGTGATCTCCTCGAACGATGCCGCGGCCTCGGCGAACAGGATCAGGTCGAGCGAGTCATACGGCCAGTCGGGCAGCGATACTTCGACCGGCACCATGCCGACCTTGCTGACCGTCTCCAGCGCCATGCGATCGACATCGGTTGCCGGAGCTTCCTTCATCCACTTGGGGAAGTAGCCGACGCGCAGGTCTTTCACGCTGGCGCCGGCATTGAAGTCGAGCTTGCTGGGGACGCTGTTGACGTCGCCGGCGTCGGGGCCGGAGATGGTGTTCAGCACCAGGATCGTGTCTTCGACGCTGCGCGCCATCGGGCCCAGCTTGTCGAGCGACCAGCAGAGCGTCATCGCACCGGTGCGCGCGACGCGACCGTAGGTGGGACGCAGATCCGGTGACGCCGCAACGCATGGACGGACTGACGATGCTGCCGCCGGTCTCGCTGCCCATGGCGAATGCCGACCAGTCCTGCGGCCGTCGCCGCGCCCGGGCCGGCGCTCGATCCCGACGAGCCTTCGTCGAGGTTCCACGGATTCATCGTCTGCCCGCCGAACCAGATGTCGTTGAGTGCCAGCGCACCCAGGCTGAGCTTGGCCACCAGCACCGCGCCGGCATCGTTCAAACGCTGTACGACCACGGCGTTTTTTTCCGGCTGTGCGGTCTTTGAAAGGCTCAGCGCCGTAGGTCGTCGGTATGCCCGCCGTGTCGAGCAGATCTTTCGCGCCCCAGGGAATGCCGTGCAGCGGCCCGCGATACTTGCCGGCGGCAATCTCCTGGTCGGCCTGCTTCGCCTGTTGCAGCGCGTGGTCTTTCGTCAGCGTGATCACGCAACGCAGTGTCGGATTGTATTTCTCCAGGCGCGCGAGATAGATGTTGGTCAGCCGCTCCGAGGTGAGCTTGCGGCCCTCGATCCAGCGCGAAAGTTGGGTCACGTTGGCGAAGGCGATGTCTTCGTCGTTAGCGGGAAGCGGCCCGGGATCGTTGTCGCTGCGAACGAATTCGCTGCGCGCCGGAAGTTGCTGCGTCCCCGGCAGCACCGGATCCCAGCGCGACCACGGCGCCATGGGCTCGGGTATCGCTGATCTTGTGCGGGCCCACTCGCCGCTCGTACAGCGGAGCCATCGCGCTGCGCCAGTTGCCGGCGACTTGCGCGAGCTCTTCCTGGCGTGAACTGCACCTCGACTAGCTTCTCCGCTTGCGCGAAGGTTTCCGTCGTGACCTCGGGACCTACGGGCGGCGCAGTGCCGAATGCGGGCGGCGCGCCCGGCGTGGGCTCGGTCGCCTGCTGATTCTGGCCGAAAGAGTTGACGGCCGCTGTGCCCACCAATGCAAGCGATGCCTGGGCAAGAAATTCTCTGCGCGACTTTGACATGATGTCCTCGGAGGCAGCCGCTGCGATCTCACCTGAGGCTGCGCGTGCCTTGCAAGATACATCAACCGGCGTGGCAGCACTTGGCAGCATCGACGGCCGGCCGTACGGTTTTTCACATTTCGTTCACGAACCGTGCATGTAAACTCTGTCGGCAGAGAAACACTCGAGGGAGACGGCTATGGCCTGCGACGTTGACATGCTGAAACAGGTTCCGCTATTTGCCACCATGGACGGTGACGAGCTGGCAGTTCTGGCCAGCCAGGTCGAGATGCGAAACTTCACCGCGCGGCAGCGCATTTACAAAATGGGTGCTCAGGCGGAACGCGCTTACGTCATGGTTTCCGGCGGCGTAACGGTCACCACGGTGGATGACGACAACCAGGAAGTCATCGTCGACCAGCCCGGGCCGGGTGAGTTCTTCGGCTTCGCCTCCATGCTGGAGCAGACGAAGCATCAGACGGAAGCCACGGCGACGGAGGAGACGGTCTGCGTCGAGGTCGACCGCAACGATATCCTGGTGCTGATCCAGCGCAAGCCGCACGCTGCCATGGACATGCTGGCGGTGCTGGGACGGCAGTTTCACGCCGCCCAGCAGCTCATCCGCATCCGCGCCTTGCGCCATCCCAACGAGGTGATCGAAGAGCAGGAGACACTGGGCGAGCGCATTGCCGACTCCGTTGCCTCGTTCGGCGGCTCGTGGGTGTTCATCATCATCTTCGGCATGTTCATGGTCACTGTACACCATGATCAACATTATCGCTCAGGAGCAAGGCGTGGGACCCGTATCCATTTATCCTGCTCAACCTGTTTCTGTCGATGCTGGCCGCTATCCAGGCGCCGGTGATCATGATGAGCCAGAACCGCCAGGACAAGAAAGACCGGCTGCGCGGCGAATTGGATTTCGACGTCAATCGCCGGGCGCATACGGAGATTCAGGGCCTGGCGCGGAAGCTGAATCTGATGGGCGACCGGATCGGAGACATTGAAGACCTGCTGCGGGAGAAGACGATAGCGTGTAGTACCACATTGTGGGACTACGTGATTGTAGGACCTTGCTTATGCCGAGAGAGGATGTCCACAATGGGGTACAGCTGGGAAGCGTAGGAACAGAGCGGGCTTCGGCGCAAATGTTAACAGCAAATTTACTTTCCTTTGATGTTGTCGGACGCGAGTTCCCGTAAGCTAGCTTCAATTGCAAACCTGATCGGAGAGAGAGGGGAGATGGCCAAACAGCCGCTCCCCGTTTCAATTTCAGTAGCCAGTGGTCGGCTAAAAGCCACTAGCAGCGAAATCGATATCCGCTCTCTCTGCCTCCCACGGTCATCCAACTCCGCAATAGATTGTCATCCTGAACGTAGTCGAAGGACCTGCTGTCGTTCGCAGCGGAGTGACGGGATCTGCTTTTCTGTCTCGCGACGGAACAGCAAATCCCTCGCGCCAAGACACGGCGCTCGTGATGACAAATTCGCCGGGGTTGTGCCCCAGGTCCGCCTTCTTTTGGCTAACCTGGGTTCTTTCCGCCCCGACCCAGGTTATCGTCCAAGGGCAGGACGCGAACCTGGGGCACCAACATCCGCACCAACAGCTGGACTGACCTCCTTGCCACTAACCCCTAACCACTGCAGCTTGTTTTTCTCCCTGCCTGCGGCACTACCATCAAGTGTTATGCCAGTCACCACGGATTCCCCCAGCTCGACCTACACGCCTGTCCGGGCGCCGCGCGGCAACCAGCTTTCCTGCAAGGGCTGGGCGCAGGAAGCGGCCATGCGCATGTTGATGAACAACCTCGATCCCGACGTCGCCGAGCGGCCGCAGGACCTCGTCGTCTACGGCGGCACGGGCAAGGCCGCGCGCAACTGGGAGTGCTATCACGCCATCGTCAACTCGCTGAAGTCGCTGGAGAACGACGAGACGCTGCTGGTGCAGTCGGGCAAGCCGGTCGGCGTCTTCCAGACGCATGAGTACGCGCCGCGCGTGCTGCTGTGCAATTCCAACCTGGTGGGCCACTGGTCCAACTGGGAGAAGTTCAACGAGCTGGAGAAGCTCGGCCTCATCATGTACGGCCAGATGACGGCCGGGCTCGTGGATCTACATCGGCTCGCAGGGAATCATCCAGGGAACGTACGAGACCTTCATGGCGGCCGGTCAGAAGCATCTTGGCGGCGACCTGGAAGGGAAGCTGATCGTCTCCGGCGGCATGGGCGGGATGAGCGGCGCTCAGCCGCTGGCGGCGACCATGACCGGCGCGTGCTATCTCGGCATCGAGGTCGATCCCGAGCGCATCAAGAAGCGCCTGCGCACCGGCTATTGCGACTTCATGGTGAACTCGCTCGACGAAGCGCTGCGCATCATCAAGAACGCGGTGCGCAAGAAGGAGAGCATCTCGGTCGGACTGGTCGGCAATTGCGGCGACATCATTCCTGAGCTGGCCGAGCGCGGCGTTGTGCCCGACATTCTCACCGACCAGACCTCGGCGCACGATCCGCTGAACGGCTACGTGCCCGAGCGGCATGACGCTGGAAGAGGCGATGGAGCTGCGCAAGCGCGATCCCAAGGCATACGTCGAGCGCTCGCTCGACACCATGGCGCGCCACGTCGAAGGCATGCTCAAGCTGCAGAAGATGGGCTCGGTCACCTTCGACTACGGCAACAACATCCGCACCTTCGCCTTCGAGCACGGCGTGAAGAACGCTTACGATTTTCCGGGATTTGTGCCGGAGTACATTCGTCCGCTGTTCTGCGAGGGCCGCGGACCCGTTCCGCTGGGCGGCGCTGTCGGGCGATCCCGCCGACATTCACGCCACCGACGATCTGGTGCTGGAGATGTTCCCGAACAACAAGATTCTCAGCCGCTGGATTGACCTGGCGCGCAAGCGGATCAAGTTCCAGGGACTGCCCTGCCGCATCTGCTGGCTGGGTTACGGCGAGCGCGCGCAGTTCGGGCTCGCGCTGAACGACATGGTGAAGAGCGGCAAGCTGAAGGCGCCGATCGTGATGGGCCGCGATCATCTCGACTGCGGCTCGGTGGCCTCGCCCTTCCGCGAGACCGAATCGATGAAGGACGGCAGCGACGCCATCGCCGACTGGCCGCTGCTGAATGCGCTGCTCAACACCGCCAGCGGCGCGTCGTGGGTGTCGATCCACAACGGCGGCGGCGTGGGCATCGGCTATTCGCAGCACGCCGGACAGGTCACGGTTGCCGACGGAACCGACGAGATGGCCAAGCGCATCGAGCGGGTGCTGACCAACGATCCCGGAATCGGCGTCGCGCGTCACGTGGACGCCGGTTACGACGAGGCGAAGAGCTTCGCGAAGGAAAAGGGCGTCAAGATTCCGATGGGGAAGTAGGGGGCGGTCAGCAATCAGGCTCGGTTGGGAACTATCGGGAGTAGAGCGAACCTCCAGGTCCGCGTCCTCTCGATTGAATGGCGTTATCCTGAGCGAAGTATAGTCGAAGGACCGCGATCGTTTGAACGATCCTTCCGCTGCGAGCGACAGCAGGTCCCTCCACTCCGCTCCCCACCCCAGCAAGCGCAAAGGCGGCGCTCGCCGGGGACCCCGGTTACGCTCCGGTCGGGATGACAACTTTTTTTGTTTAGCCGATGGTGGACAACCGACAACCGACAACTGACAACCGACAACTGTTCTGACCCGATTTGCCTCCACCAATTACACTATTACTCATGCGAACTATAATTCTGGCTGTGACCGTCATTATGGGACTTACTACTCTTCCTGCAGTTGCCGCCTCCACCGACTTCGGTCCTAACAATCCTTTTTACGCTCCGAGCACGCTGCCGTTTCACGCGCCGGACTTCAGCAAGATCAAAGATTCGGACTACCAGCCCGCCATCGATGCTGGCATGGCCGAGCAGATAAAAGAAGTCGAGGCCATCGCCAACAACCCCGAGCCGCCGACCTTCGACAACACGATCGTCGCCCTGGAGAAGAGCGGCCAGTTGCTGGACCGCGTGTCCGAGGCTTTCTTCGGCGTTGTCGCCGCTAACAGCGATCCCGAGCTGCTGAAGGTTCGTTCGATCGAGGCGCCGAAGCTCGCGGCGCACGAAGACGCCATCCACCTCAACACGAAGTTGTTCCAGCGCGTCAAGGCGGTCTACGACCAGCGCCAGTCGCTGCATCTCAGATCCCGAGGCGCTACGCCTGGTCGAGTGGGACTACCTGCAGTTCACCCATGCGGGCGCCAACCTTAGCGAGACGGACAAGACGGAGCTGAAGAAGCTGAACGAGCAGATCGCCGGCCTGGAAGACGAATTTCAGAACAAGCTGCTGGCCGCAACCAAGGCCGGCGCTTACGTCACGAAGGACAAAGCTGCGCTGGCCGGAATGAGCGACGCGCAGTATCGATGCGGCGGCCGAGGCCGCGAAGGGCCGCAATGTCGAGGGTTACGTAATTCCTCTGCAGAACACCACGCAGCAGCCCGTCTTGGCTGGTCTGACCGATCGCAGCACGCGGCAGGCGATCTTCGAGAACTCCTGGAATCGCGCCGAACACAACGATGCCAACGACACGCGCGCGACCATCGCCAAGATCGCGCAGCTGCGGGCGCAGAAGGGCAAGCTGCTCGGCTATCCCAACTTTGCTTCCTGGACGCCTGGTCGACCAGATGGCGAAGACGCCGCAAGCGGCGTTGAAGTTTATGGACGCACTGGTGCCGCCGGCGACGGCGCGCGCCGCCACCGAAGCGAAGGACATCCAGTCGCTGATCGATCAGCAGAAGGGCGGCTTCAAGGTCGAGCCGTGGGATTGGGACATTTACTCCGAGCAGGTGCGCAAGGCGAAGTACGATCTCGATGAGGAGCAGGTCAAGCCTTACTTCGAGCTGAACAACGTGCTGGAGAACGGCGTCTTCTACGCTGCCACCCAGCTCTACGGCATCACCTTCAAGGAACGCAAGGACATTCCGACTTACGCCCAGGGCATGCGCGTCTTCGAAGTGTTCAACGCCGACGGCAGCCACCTGGCGCTGTTCTACTGCGATTACTTCAAGCGCGACAACAAGCAGGGCGGCGCCTGGATGGACGGCTTTGTCGGACAGTCCAGACTGATGGGCACCACGCCGGTCGTCTATAACGTCGCCAACTTCGCTCCGCCGGCGCCGGGCGAACCCGCGCTGCTTACCGTCCGACGACGTGAGCACCATGTTCCACGAGTTCGGCCATGCGCTGCACGGCATGTTCTCGAACACCGAATATCCCACATTGTCAGGTACGTCGACGGCGCGCGATTTCGTCGAGTTTCCCTCGCAGTTCAACGAGTATTGGGCGACGTACCCGGAGGTCTTCCACAACTACGCGAAGCATTACAAGACCGGCGCTCTCATGCCGGACGAGCTGGTGGAGAAGATCAAGAAGTCGCGGACCTTCAACAAGGGTTACGACATGACCGAGCTGGTCGCGGCCGCCGAGCTCGACATGCACTGGCACATGCTGGCGGCGAGCGATCCGCTTCAGGATCCGGACACCTTCGAGCGCGATGCGCTGGAGAAGATCAAGCTCTGGATCAGCTATGTGCCGCCGCGCTATCGCTCCAGCTACTTCAATCACATCTGGAGTGGCGACTACGCTGCCGGCTACTACGCTTACCTCTGGACGCAGATGCTGGCCGACGACGCCTATGAAGGCTTCGTCGATCACGGCGGCCTGACGCGCGCGAACGGAGATCGCTTCCGCAAGATGATTTTGTCGAAGGGCAACACCGAGGACCTGGAGACGCTGTACGTCGATTGGCGCGGTGCGCAGCCCACCATCGGACCGATGCTGAAGTATCGCGGTCTGGAGCCGGAGAGCAAGTAGCGTCTGCCGCCGGCTGAAGCCGGCTCAGAACCGATTACGCAGCTTACCCAGGACTGCGCTGCGCTTCGTCCTGGGCTAACGGCATAACCACCCCGCAGGCGCGGGGTTCGGGCGTGACCGGGTTGAAGGATGATGCGCCGGTACATCCGGTTGTTCCCGGCTCGGTTGAAGTAGGTGCCGCCGGCTGAAGCCGGCTCAGACCCAATTACGCAGCTTACCCAGGACTGCGCTGCGCTTCGTCCTGGGCTAACGGCATAACCACCCCGCTGGCGCGGGGTTCGGGCGAGACCGGGTTGAAGGTTGATGCGCCGGTACATCCAGTTGTTCCCGGTTCGGTTGAAGTAGGTGCCGCCGGCTGAAGCCGGCTCAGACCCAATTACGCAGCTTACCCAGGACTGCGCTGCGCTTCGTCCTGGGCTAACGGCATAACCACCCCGCTGGCGCGGGGTTCGGGCGTGACCGGGTTGAAGGTTGATGCGCCGGTACATCCAGTTGTTCCCGGTTCGGCTGAAGTAGGTGCCGCCGGCTGAAGCCGGCTCAGACCGATTACGCAGCTTACCCAGGACTGCGCTGCGCTTCGTCCTGGGCTAACGGCATAACCACCCCGCTGGCGCGGGGTTCGGGCGTGACCGGGTTGAAGGTTGATGCGCCGGTACATCCAGTTGTTCCCGGTTCGGCTGAAGTAGGTGCCGCCGGCTGAAGCCGGCTCAGACCCAATTACGCAGCTTACCCAGGACTGCGCTGCGCTCCGTCCTAGGCTAACGGCATATCCACTCCGCTGGCGTGGGGTTCGGGCGAGACCGGGTTGAAGGTTGATGCGCCGGTACATCCGGTTGTTCCCGGCTCGGCTGATGCAGATGGCGCCGGCTGAAGCCAGCTCGGATCAAGACAACGATCTTATTGGCACGAGTAAACTCGTGCCCTGACAGAGAACACGCGTGAGCCGAGTTTTTCGGCAGCTGCGAAGTCGTGCTTTGATACACAGCTCTCGGCGAATGAAGTGCTGACAGCGTGTCGGCGAGCGATGACGGCGGGAGCAGAGACCTACTTGGCGGCCGCGAATTCCGTCCAGGCATGGGAATCCATGTCGCGCAGCAGGTCCTTTTGCCAATCAAACTCGGGATGAGCTTCCAGGTGCTGCTTCGCCTTGAAGTCGATGCCGCAGGCGTGGCCGGCAGCGGCGACTAACTGCATCTTCCCGGCCATCTCGGCGGTCGTAGCCTTGTTCTGGACGGTTCCCGCAGGGCCAAAGGGCGGTTGCCAGGGCGGCATGCCACGGGGCGAAAGGTCCACGTGACCGCACAGACTGCGCTCGTCGGGGTCGATCTTCTTTTCGAAGCTGTCGTAATGATCGCTTTCAAAGCGCTGTGCCGCTGCGAGATCGATCTTCCCTTTATTTTCTGCCATCAACTGTTCCCAGCGGACATGCCGCGCGTTATCGCTCAGGCCCGGATCGTTCAGGTCCCACGTACTTTCTTCGCTGGCGAGTTTCGGATTGATGGGAAAATTTGAGCTGACAAAGTAGCCATCGGTTTTGCGGTCCAGCGTCACATTCTTCAGGCCAAGTTCGAGGCTGGCGATTTCGTTCCGCCTAGTATCCGCGACCAGCCAATCGTTGGCGTAGCCTCCGTTGTTGCCCGCCTTCATGATGCGCGCGAAGTCGTCAATGGACTGCGAATACTGCATGGCTTTGCGGGCGCGCACGAATTCCGGGATACCGTTTGGATCGTAGCCGTGAAAGCCGCTGATGGTGGTTTCGGTAATCACGATGCCGGCGGCATTGATGCCGAAGTCGTCGCCGCTATGAATCAGCCCCGGAAAGCCATCCATGAGGAAGCGCTGACCCTTGGCGGGCACAATGTCGAAGATGATGTACCAGCGCTCCCCGTCCAGATAGGATGACCAGTTGTTGTGGGCGATGACTACGCGGCCGTCGCTGGTATAGCTGCCGGTCGCAACGAAGGCGCTGCAGTGGTCAGCCGGAGCCGTGGTGGACGGAGGCTTCACGCCGTGCTGTTTGTCATATTCCGCGACGTAATAGCTCCACTCGAGAAATCCGTTCAGCGCGACTACGTCCCACAGGTCCAGCTTGACTCCCGCGGCATTCGCGCCGTCCACCACGCCTTGCAGTTCCTGGCGGTACTCCGCCTCGATGTGCGGCCACATCATCTGCTGAGCGGCCGTGCGGAAGAACTGCCAATCCTTCTGGTTGTCATGCACCAGCTCAAGCTTTTCGGTCTTGAGCGAGTCCTCGATTTCCGCGGCCAGCAGGTATCCGTGCTGATAACCAATGGCGGAGGGAGCGCCGGTGAGATGGACGAAGATCCATCCATTATTTGCGGGACGACGATACGCCCCAGCCAGGCGAGAATCCGTCGATGCGGCCTGAGCGGAACCGAGTTTCCTGGCATTGCCGGCGAAGGCGGTGGCGGAAACGGTGATCCACAACATGCAACCGAATAACGCGCAGCGACGCATGAGGCTCTCCAAGCGGAAAAGATAAGGGATGGTAACAGAAGAGGAGGAGCCGACTGTTGACAAACCGCAATGAGGAGAGTGTGTCTTGCCGCAAGAGCCCGTAAAAAAGGCACGAGGAGAGGAGAAGTCCTCGTGCCATCCCAACGTGTCGGTTAACACGCGCTCTCGCTGGTGGGAGACTATTCGTGCATCATGTTGAGGTGCGGATGCTCGACGTGGGCATGGCCGCAGCCCAGCGGACACTCACCCAGGATCGGGCGGCAAGCCGGGTCCTGGCCAACGTCAACGATCTCGGGCATCTTGATCTCGGCGAACTGCTCGGCTTCGGTGGAGTGCTTCAGCGCCGTTACCGACGACTTCCCGCCGGCGATCACTTGTGTCACTTCGTCGAAATATCCCGTGCCCACAAAACGCTGGTGCTTTACCGCCGAGTAGCCGTGGCTGTACTCGCGGGAAAATTCCTTCTCCTGCAGGCGTGAGTAGGCGGTCATGCCGCTGTCTTTGTAGGCGCGCGCCAACTCAAACATGCTGAGGTTCAGGGCATGGAAGCCCGCCAGCGTGATGAACTGAAACTTGTAGCCCATCTCGGCAAGTGCCGGCTGGAAGCGCGCGATGGTCGCATCGTCCAGCTTCTTCTTCCAATTAAACGAGGGCGAGCAGTTGTACGCCAACATCTTGCCGGGAAACTTCGCGTGGATCGCCTCGGCGAATTGCTCGGCTTCGATCAGGCTCGGCTCCGAAGTCTCGCACCAGATCATGTCGGCATACGGCGCATAGGCCAGACCGCGTGCGATGGCCGACTCGAGGCCTCCGCGAATAGCGTAGAAGCCTTCCACGGTCCTCTCGCCGGTGCAGAAGCTGCGATCGTAGGGATCGATGTCGCTGGTAAGCAGGTGTGCACTGTTGGCATCGGTGCGCGCCAGGATCAGCGTGGGCACGCCCAGTACATCGGCGGCGAGTCGTGCGGCGACAAGTTTCTGCACCGCCTCCTGCGTGGACACCAGGACCTTGCCGCCAAGGTGTCCGCACTTCTTCGCCGACGATAGCTGGTCTTCGAAATGAACGCAGGCCACGCCGGCCTCGATCATCGCCTTCATCAACTCGAAGGCGTTTAGCGTACCGCCGAATCCGGCTTCGGCATCGGCGATGAGCGGGACGAACCAGTTCATGCCGTTCTTGCCCTCAGAGTGATGGACCTGGTCGGCGCGGGTGAGGGCGTTGTTCAGCCGGCGGGCCAGGTTCGGCACCGAGTCGGCGGGGTAAAGGCTCTGGTCGGGATACATCTGCCCGGCATTGTTGGCGTCGGCGGCAACCTGCCAGCCGCTGACGTAGATCGCTTTCAGACCGGCCGAGACCATCTGCACTGCCTGGTTGCCGCTCATCGCACCGAGGGCGTTGACGTAGCCCGGACTGTTGAGCAGTTCCCACAAAACTTCGGCTCCATGACGGGCCAGCGTGTATTCGATACGAAGCGTGCCCCGCAGGCGCACCACATCGTCCGGAGTATAGGGTCGTTGAATACCTTCCCAGCGAGGGTCGGTCTTCCAGGTGTTAGCCAGTTGTGCCGCGGATTCCAGCGCCGCCATTACGTGATCTCCTCTCGAGTTCGAGGGTGAGTAGGGGTCCGAAGTTGACTGTCGAGGGCCTGTTCACCCAAAACAATGTTCAATATACTGAACATCACTTCGAAATGATGGACAGAGAGTACCCGCAGTCGTTGCGGGCGCGCAATCGCAGTGTTCAGGATATTGAACATAAATTCATAATTCTGTACGATGAATTCGGATTCCCGCACTGCTAAAGTAGGTTGGCTATGTCCCAGCAAAATGATTCGTCTTCCACGGCGGTCGAGCGCACGCTGTTGATCCTGGAGGCTGCCGCGCAACGCGAGAGCGGCATGTCGAATGCAGAATTCAGCCGTAAGCTTAAGATTCCAAAGAGTTCGGCCAGCTACATCCTGCGGACGCTGGAGCAGCATGGCTATCTACGCCGTGACGGAGAGGGTGGCCGCTACCGGCTGGGAATGAAGGTGCTAAGTCTTTCGCGGGCAGCGCTCAGCGGAGTGGACGTGCGAGAGGTAGCCTTGCCAATCATGCGGCACCTGGTGGACCGTATCCACATCACCACACATCTCGCCATCCTCGACCAGAACGAAGCGGTGTACGTCGAGAAGGTGGAAGCGCCCGGCTTCATCAAGATGAACACCTGGATCGGCCGGCGGATGGAGGTGCATTCCACCGCCGTAGGCAAGGCGCTGCTGGCGTATCTCGATTCCAGGGAGCGTGACGCGATCCTTCGGCGGCGTGGGCTGAAGAAGCTGACGACCCACACCATCACGACGCTGCCTCGGCTGCTGCAGGAGTTCGAGCGGGTGCGTCAGTTGGGTTACGCGGTGGATGACGAGGAGAACAGCTTAGGCGCGCGCTGCGTAGGGGCGCCGATCTTCAACGCAGAAGGCATGGTGGAGGCGGCGATTGCCTCGACTGGTACGGTAAGCGATGTACCGAGCGACGCCGTGCCGCACCTGGCCGACATGATCAAGGAAGCGGCGCGACGGATCTCGTTGCAAATCGGATATCGTGGTCCTTACCCCAAACCGCTGGAGGCGGGAAGCTGATTCGCCGGAGCTGACAAGGTTCGAAGCCGGATTCCGTGCATCGATATAGAAGCACGACAGCCACAGCATGAAAGCCGCACGCAAACGCGTACACCTAACCGAGCGCCAGTTCGCACTGATTGGCAGGGCCCTGGCCGATCCTCGGCGGGTGGCGATCCTGAAGAAGATTGGGGAGTGCGATTCCACCGCCTGCTCCGACTTGCGCGAATGTCAGCCGATCAGCGCCGCCACGCTGTCGCATCACATGAAAGAGCTGGAAAACGCCGGACTTGTGCAGATCACGCGCGAGGGGAAATTCGCCAACCTGGTTCTGCAGCGCGACGTTCTACAGGCCTACCTCGACCAACTTTCCAGAATTTAACGACGTGGCTTGAATCCTTCCGCTGCACCGATCATCAATTCGATAGTTATCTAATTGTCGAAGTTATGACAGGTATCAAGGAGACAGGATCATGGGCAAGCTGAAGAACAAAGTTGCGGTGGTGACGGGTGCGTCCAAGGGAATCGGCGCCGACATCGCCAAGGGACTGGCGGCGGAAGGCGCCGCGGTCGTGGTTAACTATGCGTCCAGCAAAGAGGGCGCGGAGCGGGTGGTGGAAGAGATCAAGGCCAAGAATGGCAAGGCGATCGCGGTGCAGGCGGATGTAGCGAAAGAGACGGATGTGAAGCGTCTGTTTGACGAAACCGCGAAGGCATTTGGGCAGGTCGACATCCTGGTCAACAATGCCGGCATTTACCAGTTCACGCCGCTCGACGACATTACCGAAGAGCAGTTCCACCGTATGTTCAATACGAATGTACTGGGTCTGTTGCTGGCCACACGCGAGGCGTCCAAGCACTTCAACGGCGGTGGAGGCAGTGTGATCAACGTCGGCTCGGCGGTCACTGAGTTGCATCCTCCGACCAGCGCCGTGTACACGGCCACCAAGGGTGCGGTGGACGCAGTTACCCGCGTGCTGGCGAACGAGTTGGGTCCCAGAAAGATTCGCGTGAACTCCATCAATCCCGGGGTGGTGGATACCGAAGGGACGCAGACCGCGGGCATTATAGGGAGCGACTTCGAAGCCAACGCAGTGGCGAAGACGCCGCTGGGACGCTATGCCCAGCCCAAGGACATCACGCCGGTCGCGGTGTTCCTGGCGTCGGATGATTCAGGCTGGCTGACGGGCGAGACGATCGTTGCGTCCGGCGGATTGCGGTAAGAGAGGCAGGGTAGTGGATGGCGGATCGCGCTTCCCGCCATTCACTACCACAATGCGGCCGTGCGGGCTGTCGTGGTCGACTGGAGTCGTCGCCTGTCCAGGGATTCTCCATCCCGTTAAGGCTCATTGCGGGTCGCTCCCGTCTAGCGAAATGGATTTTCGATCCGGATACCGCTGATGCGCTGGCCGGGGTTCAAGTCCTCGGACAAGATCCTGTTTGCTCCGCTCTTAAGCGCGCAGGCCACAATGAGAGCATCCCAAAATCCCAGGCGCGACTCGTCTTCAATGCGGAGGGCGGTGGCGATCTCGGCAGGTGTTACGCCGACTGCCCAGATCGCATACGTGTCCACAACCTGACGGGCGGACGCTTTGGCCAGCGGACGCGCGATCTTACGGGTCACATGGACATAGAACTCCTGCAGCACCTGGACGCTGAGTACGCCGGAGCGCTCCTCCCATAGTTGATCAAGCAAGCGGTTTGCTATTTCGCGTTTGGCGGGTGCGTCCGCGTCGTGGGCGTAGATGAGAACGTTGGTGTCGACGAAGGTCTTATCGCTCATGCAACTCGTCGCGGCTGACCCTGCCGGCGCCTCCCAGGTGGAAGCCCTTTTCCATTAGCCTGGATGCATTGCGACGCGCGCGTTCATAAGCCTCGTCCTCGCCGACCAGCGCCTCGATCTGCTGTGCCAAAAGTCCGCTGATGGAAGTTTCGCGGCGGGCTGCCAATATCTTCGCTTTGCGCAGGACGGCTTTATCAAGACTCAGAGTAATGTTTTGTCTTTGCAAATAGCGCACGCCCTATACGTGCCACACGTATTATACGTGATAGTGGGGTTTAGAAATGTACAGCTGCGGCCGGTAGCCTTCTAATCTCCGGTCCCTTCGAGAAACGCCGCAAGCTGATAGGTTGGGATTTGATGGCACCGTTGGGGGCAGGGCAGCGGAGATGGGAATTTAGCGAGCCAGAATGACGAATCCACCCGAGCCAAATCGGCTCGGATGGGGACCATTGAGTCTTCAGCCGTACCGCCGGGAGCTACGGCTTGGGCTGGGCCACGATTCTGAGGTACGGACGCGGAGCCTTCCAGCCGTTGGGATAGATCTTCTTGGCTTCATCGTCGGATACCGCGCCGGAGATGATGACATCGTCGCCCTGCTGCCAGTTCACCGGAGTGGCGACCTTATGTTTCGCGCTCAGCTGCAGGGAGTCGATGACGCGCAGCACTTCGTCGAAGTTGCGGCCGGTGGTCATGGGATAGACGATGAGCAGCTTGACCTTCTTGTCGGGGCCGATGACGAAGACGTTGCGCACGGTCATGTTGTCGGCGGCGGTGCGGCCGTCGCAGCCGCCTTCGAGGTCGGCGGGCAGCATGCCGTAGAGCTTCGAGACTTTCAGATCGGTATCGCCGATCATGGGATAGTTAGGCGCGTGACCTTGCGTCTCCTTGATGTCTTCCGCCCAGCGCTTATGGTTATCGACGGGATCGACACTGAGTCCAATGATCTTGGTGTTGCGCTTGTCGAACTCGGGCTTCAACTTCGCCATATAGCCGAGCTCGGTGGTACAGACGGGGGTGAAGTCCTTGGGGTGAGAGAACAAAATGGCCCAGGAATCGCCGATCCAGTCATGAAACTTGATGGGTCCTTCCGTTGTGACTACTTCGAAATCAGGCGCAGTATCGCCTATCTTTAAAGACATGCCATCCTCCCTGAGTTGTTGTCAGATTTTGTGCACCGATTGTAAGTTGCCGAACGGAACAGTGGCAAGCATGGAGGACGCAGGCACAGCTTTCCAGAGGCACCCGAAGCAAGCTTGTGGCGCGATTCACGGTACAGCCAATTAGGTCGAGGTCTGAATGTAGGCGCGCATCATGTCAGCTTCGCCGGACTTCTCGTCGAGATGGCAGCGCAGCAGATCGCGCAGTGACAGAAATCCGACCAGCGTGCGACCTTCGCAAATCGGTAAATGCCGAATGCCGTGGGTCTGCATCAGGCACATGGCATCTTCGGAGCTGGCGCCGGGATCGAGGGTGCGCAGGTCCGTGGTCATGACATCGCGGATGGGCGTGGTCCGCGGATTGCGCCCTTCGGTCACCACACGCCGCATGATATCGCGCTCGGAAAAGATGCCGACCAGCTTAGCGTCATCGAGCACGGGCACCGCGCCGACATTGCGCTCCACCATATAACTGGCGGCATCAAACACGGTCTGGTTGGGCTGCACGTAGTGAATGGTGCGATTGCTGATGAGGTCCCGGATCGTCGCCATAGTGCCTCCTCTTCCGGTTGGAGTGGCGCAACCTTCGCCCGGGCGGGCGAGAAATCCTTATCAACTCGTTCGCCCCTGCCGGGCCAGCTAAACGGGAGTGCCGCATAGCGCAAGCCTGAGTAAGAGTACGAGGAGCGGAGGCGAGTATAGTCCCAACTCGCGAGTAATGAGAAGCGGAAAGCGGCAGACAGGTTGCAGAAAATTGCTTGCTGCCAGGGATTCCGAGCATCGGCTGGGGAATGGTTGCAGCACGATCAGGGGCAAGACATGGTTGCTGGGCGGCTGGTATTCTCAATCGTTTGCAGATGAAAGCGGGAGGAAGACTCACGTGTCGAATAGTTTGCAGGGCCGGACGGTGGTGGTGTTCGGCGTGGCCAATAAACGTAGCATTGCGTGGGCCATCGCACAGCAGATGCAGCAGGCCGGGGCGCAGCTGGCCATAACGTATCAGAACGAGCGTCTGAAGCAGGAAGCCGACGAACTGATCGCGGCGCTGCCGAATTCGCAGGCATTCCAATGCGATGTTTCGCGCGACGAAGAAATCACGCAGCTCTTCGAGCAACTGAAAGAGCGCTACGGGAAAATCGATGCGCTGGTACACAGCGTAGCCTTCGCGCCTGCCGAGGACTTGAAGGGCGACCTTGTCGATACCAGCCGCGCAGGCTTTGGTATCGCGCTTGATGTGAGTGCGTATTCGCTGGTGGCTCTGTCGCGGGCTGTACGGCCGTTGATGACCGAGGGCGGAAGCATTATCACCATGACGTACTACGGGGCGGAGAAGGTGGTGCCCAAGTACAACCTGATGGGAGTGGCGAAGGCAGCATTGGAAGCGTGTGTTCGCTACCTGGCCAACGATCTGGGCAAGAACAAGATTCGCGTGAATGCGATCTCAGCCGGGCCGATCAAGACACTGGCTGCGCGCGGAATTTCCGGTCTGGGCGAAATGATGCGGGAGCATGGCGAACGCGCGCCGCTGAAACGCAATGTCGATGTGAATGAAGTCGCTGCCACGGCGGTTTTCCTGGCCAGCGATGGGGGTAGCGGGATTACCGGCGAGACGATCTACGTGGATTGCGGTTACAACATCATGGGATTTTGAAGGCGGTAACGAGGGACTAGCAAATTAGCCAGGCTTGTTAGCTTCATCCGAAGCTTCCGTCTTCACTGTCGTTACCGGACGCTTCGGACGCTCGTCGACATGGAGCTGAAAGATGTCGGGACGCGCGTAGTGTCCGACGACGTCGAGATCGTACTTGCCCCGAACGATCTGTGCGCGATCAATTTCCGCGACCAGAGTGGTTTCGCCTTCAAAGTTTGGGCCGGCGAGGAAATTGCCAAACGGATCGACAATGCAACTTCCACCGCGAGTGATGATGGCGACGGGATTGCCGTCAAAACGGGCGCGATAATCGGGAGGGAAGTCACGCTCACGATTGAACTGGTTGCACGAGAGCACGAAGCAACGGCCCTCGACGGCGATATGCCGCATCGATGCCAGCCACACATCGCGAGAATCGGCGGTTGGCGCGCAATAAATCTCGATGCCTTTTGCGTACATGGCGGCCCGCATCAGGGGAAGATAGTTTTCCCAACAGATTACTGCGCCTACTTTGCCGAGAGGAGTGTCGAAGACGGGCAGAGTCGAGCCATCGCCAAAACCCCAGACTAGACGCTCAGAGCCAGTTGGCATGACTTTGCGATGTTTGCCGAGATAACTTCCGTCGGGCGAGAAGAAGAGAACCGAACAGTAGAGCGTTCCGCCATCGCGTTCGATCACACCGATCACGAGATAGATACCGAGTTCATGCGCAATGCGGCTTAGTTGCTCCACCACTCGACCGGGAACATCAACGCTGCTCTCCCAATAGCGGCGGAAGTCCTCGCGGCCCTCGTCAGAGCGCGAGCCGACGGCGGCGCCAAAGTCCAGTCCACGGGGATAGCCTGAGAGAAATGCTTCGGGAAAAACAACCAGCTTCGCGCCCTGGGACGCAGCCGCTGCGGCCAGCGATTGCGCTTTCGCCAGACTGCGCTGCAAGTCGAAAATGACCGAGGAAGCCTGTACTACGGCTACTTTGAAACGCCGATCTCCCGCGGTAGCGTGTGTGTCTGTCATGTGGCGGAGATCGCTTCGCGGATCTGTTTCGAGAGTTCTTCCGGATCTTCCACCGGAGGCTTGCAGGTGAAGTTCGTGCATACGATCGCTACCGATTTGTTTTGTTTCAGGGCGGGAAGATTGGGCACGGTTTCCGCCAGCACGGGAGGAAGGTTCTGCGCAACTGCCTCACTGTCGGTGAGATGGACGACCGACTTGTTGACGGCGAACGGAGCGATGGCGGCCTTGAGCAACGCGGCGGCGTTTTCATCTTCGCCAACCACGACCACCTGGGTGTGGGGACGCGACAACCAGGTCGCCGCGATCCCATAGGTTCCCGCGTAGATGCCAAACTGTTCGGCAGCTCCGGCGAACACGGAAATAGTTTCCTCCGCCTTCTCGCGGTAGCCGGCCTGGTTGCTGTAGGCATACAGGCGGAGAAGCACAATTGCTGCACCGGGATTTCCCGCGGGCGTTGGAGAATCCTGGAATGGCTTGCGCCGGGCGGAGAGGGCCCCGAGTTGCAGCTTCTCTTCGAGCGAGGCTTCGGTGTCGAAGAATCCTCCGCCTGCGGTGTCGCCGAAGCGGCGGATCATTTCGTCGGCAATGCGACGGGCGAAGTTAAAGTAGCTGATCGCGCCGGTAACTTCGTAGGCGTCCAGGCAAGCGAGAGCGGTGAAAGCGTAATCGTCGAGCAGGCCGCGAATGAAACGCTTCTGTGCTGTGGGATCGGCGTAAGCAATTACGTGCGAGAGGCCGCGCTGCTCATTCCAAGCCTCGGAGAGAATGCGGTCGAGTGAACGCAGCGCGAATTTGCGTGCGTCATCCAGGCCGAGCACCTGCGCCGCCTGCAAATATGCCGAGACACACATGGCGTTCCAATTCACGTAGATGGTCTTGTCGACGAACGGTGTCGGACGCTGCAAACGTGCCGCATACAACTTCGTCTTCGCCGCGACGAGCAGGTCGAGCGCCTGGCCCTGATCGAGGCCCAGCCGCGACGCAACTTCTTCCGGAAGGGCGCGAACCCATAAAACATTCTTGCTGGGATCGTGCTGCATCTCGCCCAGCGACTCGATGTCATAGTGCAGTGCGATGGCCTGAAATTCCTTTTCGGTCAGATGGCCCTTCGCTTCGTCGACGGTCCAGGTGAAGTAGTCGCCATCGTCATCGAGGTTGATGTCGGCGTCCTGCGAGGCGTAGAAGCCGCCGTGCTCGCGGTCGCTGAGCCACTCATCCATCCAGCGAATGATGTCGCGCGCAACGTGCGCATAGAAGTCGGAGCCGAAGACCTGGTAGCCGTGCACGTAGTTCTTCAGCAGCTCCGAGTTGTCATATGACATTTTCTCGAAGTGCGGGACGGTCCAATGCTCGTCGACCGAATAGCGATGAAAGCCTCCGGCAAGCTGGTCATAGACGCCGCCCCGGGCCATCTTGGTCAACGTGGTCGTGATGACCGTGGCCACGCGCTCCTCGCCGGTGCGCGCATACCAGTCCAGCAGGAGGTCCAACGCCGACGGATGCGGAAATTTTGGAGCGCTGCCGAAGCCGCCATGCTTCTCGTCGAAGATAGGCAGCGCGGACTGGACCATAACTCCCACCAGGCGCGGCGAGAAGTCGCCGCGATGGCGCGAAAAGTTCTCGGCATTCGCCAGTACGTTCATGGCTTCGTCGGCCGACTTCAGCACCTCGTCCTGGCGTTGTTTATAAGCGTCGGCGATGGCCAGAAGAATCTTCTTGAAGCTTGGCCGCCCCCATTGATCGATGGGCGGAAAGTACGTTCCACCGTAGAATGGACGGCCATCGGGGGTTAGAAAGACGGTCAGCGGCCAGCCGCCAGTGCCGGAGATGGCGGAGACGGCGAGCTGGTAGCGGCTGTCAACGTCGGGGCGTTCGTCGCGATCGACTTTTACCGCGATGTACTCGCGGTTAATGATGTCGGCGACTTCGGCGCTCTCGTAGGATTCGCGGTCCATTACGTGACACCAGTGGCACCACACAGCGCCGATGTCCAGCAGCACAGGTTTGTTCTCGCGCTTTGCGGCAGCAAAAGCTTCGTCGCCCCACTCATGCCAGCGAATCGGCTGATGCATGGCGGAGCGGAGATAGGCGGAAGAGGCTTGCGCGAGCGAGTTGCTGGAGGCTGACATTGCAATTCAGTCTAGCAGGGAAGATGAGGAAGAATTGTCGCTCAGGTTTGAACGAGTTTCAGCGTTCCTGCATCTCCAGAAAGGTGAAAATGGCTATGATGGATGAGCTATGAAAAGTCAGGAAGCTTTGGCAAGAATTGCCCACGGAGTTGAGAAGTTTCAGCACGATATTTTTCCGGCGCAGCAAGCACTGTTCCATCATCTGCGGCGGGAACAGCATCCCATTGCGACGTTCTTCACTTGCGCCGACTCGCGCATTAATCCCAATCTGCTGCTGCAGGCGGAGCCGGGAGAAATCTTTACCGAGCGCACGCCGGGAAACATTGTTCCAAGATACAGCGACCATGTGGGGGGAGTGACGGCCAGCATGGAATACGCCGTGCTGGCTCTGCGCGTGCCTCTCATTATCATCTGTGGACACACGTATTGCGGAGTCATGCAGGCGTTGTTGGAGCCGGAGCAAACAGCCGGAATGCCGGCGCTGCAGAACTGGATGCGGCACGCACTGGCGGCGCGCGATCGTCTGCTGCGCGATCATCCTGACGCCCCCAGGGAAGAGAAGCTGCGCTGGATTACTGAGTACAACGTCCTGACGCAGATGGACAACCTGCGCACGCATCCCGCTGTGGAAGCGGCGCTGGCCAAAGGCGAGTTGGAAATTCGAGGTTGGGTTTACGACATCGGCCAGGGAGAGGTTTCCGTGGCCGATCCGCAAACAGGGCAGTTCAATCCGCTTAGAGTGGAAAGCTGAGCCGGTTGGTTATTCCATCCGGCTACGGCACCACGCTTACTAGATTTGGCGGAGTGACATTGCCGTTGGCGTCCTTCAGATTGACCGCCACCTGAATCACGTCCTGTGGCGGCGAGGTATTGACGCGATGGACGTTGTTATCGCTGGCGCCGACCCACAACTGCTTGCCGTCAATCGTAAGCCCGCCATACAGCGGCACCGCTCCTCCCGCCAGCGGAATGGTGCTGGGCGCGAGGTTCGCGAGGTTGAAAGTAATCACACTGGACAAATTGCTGAGGATGAAGGCCGAAGAGCTGTTCGCCGACACCAGCAGTTGTGCCGGAGTGAAGCTGCCGGCACCGAGATCGTAACCGTTGATCGTGCTCTGCGTGGTGACCGGACATCCGGCATTCAGCGTTGACGGAGTGGAAACTACGTCGATGGATGGCGGGTCGACGGCGACCGCTCCGCTACCGTTGGGTAGAGCTTTGATCAGCGTCGGACTGGTGGCGCTCAGCAACTGCTCTTGCGCAGTATCGCAGGTCGAGTAAGCCAGGATCTGCGCACCGGTTGCGCTGCTGATGTAGGTAAGTCCACCCTGCGCGCTGATGTCGAGATCGGTGGGCGCGGGCGACAGCGTGAACGCATTGAGAAATCCCGTCTGATATCCCACGCCAAGCTGAGTAGCATTTACCCACTCATTGAAAAGACTGTCGGGAGTGTAGGCCGAAGCGTTTGCGGTGATGGCACTCTTCGAGTTCACGAGCGTACCGGTGGCGATGCTGAAATACTGCACGACATTATTGACGTCGTCTGAGACCAGCAAGTATTTCCCGTCCGGCGAGATCGCCAGAATGGTTCCCTTCACAGAGCTGCTTGTGGTTGGCGAGGTAGCTCCCGTGGGGATGGCTAGCAATCCGCTTGCGGTTCCGAGGTATACCCCGGCGCCACCCGGATCGGCAACGATCGAATTGGGATAGTCGGGCAGAGTGATCGCCGTACCCACGGTGTTATTGCCTGTGCTGACCGGAACAAGAGTCTTCGACTTGCTGCTGCCGACATAGACAGTGGTTACGGTGTTGCCGGTCACGGCAACGGTCGCGACATTCTGGCTGTATTGCGCCGGCAGGTTGATATTGCAGGTCGGATAGGCACAGGAGGCAGTGATGTATGCCGTTCCGCCGTTGACTGACGTCACGGTTGCGCCGTTACTGGAGCCGGTGGCAGCTACAGTCGCAGCGGCAGTCGACGAGGAACCCCAGCTGAGGGTCGGCTGAATCGCTTGCCCGGCTGAATCGAGTACGTCGGCGGTTAGTCCCTGCGTGCCCGGCGGCGTGAGGGAGAAGGTGGTTCCGGATCCGCCTGAACTGTGTACCAGGATGCTGGTGACCGGGCAGGTCGTGTAGGCCGAGCCTGCGCTGTTGACGCCTGACACACTGGCGAAGAGTGATGTCGCGCCCGGCGTCTGCGCGGTCATTACACCCGCGGTCAGCGCAGTCTGCACGGTTGCCGTACCGCTGCAAGTCGCGGTGCCGTCACTCAACGTCGCCTGTACCGGCGGAGTGGATGCACCGAATCCCGGAGACGTTATGGTGAGTTGCGTGCCGCTGGCGATTGTGTTCTTGCCGGTGAGGGGAACGGTGGCAGTTGCGCCAATCACGCCGTTAAAGCTGCTCAGGTTACACGTCTGGCCCTTGGAGCCGGTAATGGTTCCACCGGAAAGATAAACCGGAGTATTGCTGGTGGAGGAGTAGGTGGCTTCGATACCGGCGGAGGTGGCCGCAACCGTACTGTTGTTGGATCCAAAAGCGAAAGGCCCAACCGTAGAGGTAATGTCGCAAGGAGCGGATGGGGAGCATCCGGGTGCCGAAGTGCTAAAGGCCTTTCCGGAGACGGTGATTGGCTTGCCCATTGTTGTGCAACTGCTGGGCACAATGGCTTGGACGATGTCTACCCGCTCGTGCACGTAAACCGTCAGCGTAGCCGTGACGTTGAAAGCAGATGCTGTGGCGGTGATGGTTACCTGGCCAACTCCTGCCTGTCCCTGGGTAGCGTTGCAGTTGATGATGTTAGAGTCCCATACGCCGCCGCAGATCAGGCCGCCGCTGGAGATGGTCGCGATCTTGGTGTTGCTGCTGGTAAACGTGATGTCGGCGGGGACGGTATTGCCGCTGGAATCCTGTGCGATGGCGGACAGTTGCTGCACTGCTCCTTCGTTTAACGAGACGGACGAAGGACTCAGAAAGATCGATGTTGCCACAGGGCTGGCAGCGCCTCCGCCGCCGCAGCCGGGGAGGGCGACAAGAACGAAAAGTGCTGTGAGGGCCGCCAAAACACGAACCGGAGAAACCTGCTGCATGTAACCTCCCCGCCAGCCCAAGGTACCGGCGGACGTGCCAGCCAAAATTATTGCAGATGATTGCAAAGGAGCCTCAAGTGTAGAAGCTGATTGAGAGTTTCCGCAAGCAAAGCGGTCAGAGTCTTAACAGCGAGACCGACGGAGTGCCACGACTGTCGTCGTCCTGACCAGTGGCTGTGATAGCTGTCGCCAATTTTCTCTGCAAGAGCCTGCCGTTCTGGCGTTCCCAAGGCAAGGATAGGTTCCGTCCGGGACCATTCCGCGTTGGAGGAATGTTTTATGCGAAACGCTCGCCTGCTCTCCCTGATTGTCTTCGGCCTTCTGCTTTCGCTTTCCGGTTTGGCTGCGTCAGCTCAAAATGCGTCCAGCAATATCCTGACGAATGGCGGTGTTGCAAAGATGGTGAAAGCCGGCCTGCCGGAAAGTGTCATTGTGCGTGAGATCGCGATGTCGCGAACAAACTTCGACACGACTCCGAACGGACTGGTCGAGCTGCGCAAGCATGGCGCGTCGGAGGCGGTACTGCACGCCGTGCTCGACAGCTGGAACGGGGGCGGCATGCCGCTGCCTGCCGCAATGCCCGATGGCGAAGGCGCTCCGCGCACCCACATGACCGGCTTCCACGCGAATGTCCGAATCAATAAGAAGGCTCACGAAAGCATCACGGTGGGACATAACCACGTCGAGGTGCAGGGCAGCGGCATTCCCGCCATCAGTGTGGAGTGGCAAACGAATCCGCCGGAGCGATGAGTCGCGCCCGGGCCTGAGTTGCAAGTTGTTTGACCCGTCGAACTGGAAGAGACCGCGAGCGACGCAATCAGCGGCCAGTGATGAATGGTGGCTCTGGTTAGCGGCATCCGGATTCGCGCAAGGCCAATTTCGCTCAAGCTGTTGACGCCACGGTACTCCGATTGCTATATTGAATAGGTTCTGCGAGTCGTATTTGGCCTGCCTGTAGTGTCGGCTGTGCTGCTGTAAACTCCATCCTGTAGAATGATGTTGCAGGATCCTCGCTGAAACGTGCTTGCGCTTCCGCTGGACTTTCCGGTGGGTATGCAAGCCGAGGCAACGAAACGGAGCGCCCTCGTTCCTGATCTCCGCATCCGGCGTCAAGCCAGCTGCGGGACGACCACGGCGTCACCGTCGTAAGCCTAACCTGAACGGAAACCAAAATTCTCCGGCACGTGCCCGGAGAAGCATGGGCAAGTGACCTGCGGGTCACGCAAATTGCTGCCCAGTCCCTGTGATGGGATCGGAAATTCTGCGCTGCGGCTTGGCCGGAGCGGACGGAATAGCGCGGCCCTTTGAGGCTGCGAATACCGGAATTTGATAGCGGCGGTGCGCCGCAGGTTGTGTCGGAAGAACGAAGGAGCTGCAAAGAGTGCCTACATTCAATCAACTGGTGCGTAAGGGCCGGAAAGCGCCGAATTACAAGACGGCCTCGCCGGCGTTGCAGTCCTGCCCGCAAAAGCGTGGCGTCTGCACCCGCGTCTACACCCAGACGCCGAAGAAGCCGAACTCGGCGTTGCGCAAAGTCGCGCGCGTGCGGCTTACCAACGGAATTGAAGTGACGACCTACATTCCTGGAGTCGGCCACAACCTGCAGGAGCACAGCATTGTGCTGATCCGCGGCGGCCGTGTGAAAGATCTTCCGGGTGTGCGTTATCACGTAGTGCGCGGCACGCTGGATTCGGTCGGCGTTGCCAATCGCAAGCAGAGTCGCTCCAAATACGGAGCCAAACGGCCCAAGGCCTAGTTTCAGGGGCTAAAGCCCCTAAGTTTGAAGCCAGGTTGTCGGCACGACTGAAGTCGTGCCCTGACACAAGGCAAAAAGAGTTCGAGGTTCTATGCCGAGAAAAGGACATATCGCCAAGCGTGAGCCGATAGCGGATCCCATCTATCAGTCCACCCTGGTCAACAAGTTCGTGAACTCCATGATGTGGGACGGCAAGAAGTCGACCGCCCAGGGCATCTTCTATAACGCCATGAAGAAGCTGGAAGACAAAGGCGGCGACGAGGCCATCAAGCTGTTCAAGAAGGCCGTGGAGAACGCCAAGCCCGTCCTGGAAGTGAAGACTCGCCGTGTAGGCGGCGCCAACTACCAGGTTCCGGTCGAGGTCAACGCTGACCGCCGCACCTCGCTGGCGATCCGCTGGATCCTGCAGTACAGCCGTGGACGTGGCGAAAAGGGCATGATCGACAAGCTTGCCAATGAATTGCTCGACGCGGCCAACGGTCGCGGAGCGGCGATCAAGAAGAAGGAAGACGTACACCGCATGGCCGAGGCCAACAAGGCCTTCGCGCACTACCGCTGGTAACTAAGGGTGGAGCAGCGCTTAAGCGCTGCATGAACGAGAATCGAGCCCTATCAGGGGCGAAACAGAAACGACGCGACCGAAGAGTCGCATAGCGGAAACGGAAAAGATTGTGCCCAGACAGGTTCCATTAGATCGTTGCAGAAACATCGGCATCATGGCCCACATCGATGCCGGCAAGACCACCACGACGGAGCGCATCCTGTTCTATACGGGACGCACGCACCGCATCGGTGAGGTCCATGAAGGCACCGCGACGATGGACTGGATGGCGCAGGAGCAGGAGCGCGGCATCACCATCACCTCGGCTGCGACGACCTGTGTCTGGAAAGATATCCGCATCAATATCATCGACACCCCTGGCCACGTGGACTTCACGGCCGAGGTGGAGCGCTCGCTGCGCGTCCTCGACGGCGCCTGCGCTGTGTTCGATGCCGTGCATGGCGTCGAGCCGCAGTCGGAGACAGTTTGGCGGCAGGCCGATAAGTACGGTGTTCCGCGCATTTGCTTCATCAACAAGATTGACAAGATGGGCGCCGATTTCGAGCACGCCGTCGACACCATCCGCAAGCGCCTCAACGCCCGCCCCATCGCCATCCAGTTGCCCATTGGACAGGAAGACAAGTTCAAGGGCGTCATCGACCTGATGACCATGAAGGCGATCATCTGGAAAGACGAGACCATGGGCGCCGAGTATCACGTCGAAGAGATTCCGGAAGAGCTCAAGAAAAAGGCCCAGGCTTACCATCAGATGCTCGTTGAAGCGGTGGTCGAGAATGACGACCAGGACGAGCTGATGCACAAGTACATCGAGGGCGAAACCATTGGCGAAGCCGAGCTGAAAGCTGCCTTGCGCCGCGCCACCCTGAAGATGAAGGTGTTCCCGGTTATCTGCGGAACGGCCTTCAAGAACAAGGGTGTGCAGCCGCTGCTCGATGCAGTGGTGGATTACCTGCCTTCGCCGCTCGACGTTCCCGCGGTGAAAGGGATCAACCCGGATACGGGCCTGGAAGAAGAGCGTCCTGCCGACGACAAAGCGCCGTTTTCAGCGCTGGCTTTCAAGATCATGAGTGACCCGTTCGTGGGTCAGCTGACATTTATCCGCGTGTACTCCGGCGGGCTGAAGCAGGGCGACAGCGTCCACATCAGCGGACGTTCGCGCTCGGAGCGTATTGGCCGCCTGTTGAAGATGCATGCCAACAAGCGCGAAGACATTACCGAGATCTATGCCGGTGACATCTGCGCTTGCGTAGGCCTGAAGCACATCACTACCGGCGACACGATTTGCGATGAAGAGCACCCGATCATTCTGGAGTCGATCGAGTTCCCGGCGCCGGTAATCGCGGTGGCTGTGGAGCCGAAGACCAAGAGCGATCAGGAGAAGATGGGCGTGGCGCTCAGCAAGCTGGCGCAGGAAGATCCCACCTTCAAGGTCAACACCGATCCCGACAGCGGCCAGACCATCATCAGCGGCATGGGCGAGCTCCACCTGGAGATCATCGTCGACCGCATGATGCGCGAGTTCAATGTGCAGGCCAATGTCGGCAAGCCGCAGGTCGCGTATCGCGAGACGATCCGCAAAGAGTCGAAGGCGGAAGGCAAGTACATTCGCCAGACCGGTGGCAGCGGCCAGTACGGTCACGTGCGCATCCGCCTGGAGCCGAACGAGCCGGGCAAGGGCTACGAGTTTGTGAACGAAGTTGTCGGCGGCGTGATTCCCAAGGAATTCATTAAGCCGGTGGATCAAGGTATCAAGGAAGCCATGGAAGGCGGCGTTCTCGCCGGCTACGAAATGGTGGACGTGAAAGCGATCCTCTACGACGGCAGCTATCACGATGTCGATTCGAACGAAATGGCCTTCAAGATCGCCGGTTCGATGGCGTTCAAAGAGGCCGCCCGCAAAGCCAGTCCGGTGCTGCTGGAGCCGGTGATGTCGGTCGAAGTGGTTGTTCCCGAGGAGTACATGGGCACGATCATCGGCGACCTGAGCAGCCGCCGTGGACGTATCGAAGGCATCGAGCATCGCGCCGGATCGCAGGTGATCAAGGCAATGGTTCCGCTGGCTGAGATGTTCGGCTACGCAACGAATATGCGTTCCAACACGCAGGGCCGCGCGACCTTCAGCATGCACTTCTCGCGCTACGAAGAGGCGCCGCGTGCGGTAGCTGAAGAGATTGTAGCCAAGGTGCAGGGCAAGAGCCCGGCAGGCACGAAGTAAGGATTTGAAGGGCACGGCTTTAGCCGTGCCGGTTGTGAAGCAATTATTTTTGAGCCCCTTGAGGGGCGGCACGGTTTTAGGAGCTCCAAATGGCGAAAGAGAAATTTGATCGCAGCAAGCCGCACGTAAACGTTGGCACGATCGGACACATCGATCATGGCAAGACGACGTTGACGGCGGCCATCACCAAGGTACTGTCGAAGCACAATCCGAACATCAAGTTCCGCAGCTTCGACTCGATTGACAACGCGCCGGAAGAGCGCGAGCGCGGTATCACCATCGCCACGGCGCACGTGGAGTACGAGACGCCGAACCGGCACTACGCGCACGTCGACTGCCCCGGCCACGCTGACTACATCAAGAACATGATCACGGGCGCGGCGCAGATGGACGGCGCGATCCTCGTGGTTGCGGCCACCGACGGTCCGATGCCGCAGACGAAAGAACACGTGCTGCTGGCGCGCCAGGTTGGCGTGCCCTACATCGTGGTCTTCCTGAACAAGTGCGATGCGGTGGAAGATCCCGAGCTGATCGACCTGGTGGAGATGGAAGTTCGCGAACTGCTGAACAAGTACAACTTCCCGGGCGACGATCTGCCGGTGATTCGCGGTTCGGCGCTGGGTGCGTTGAATGGCGAAGCGCAGTGGGAAGCCAAGATCGACGAGCTGATGGAAGCGGTCGACAAGAGTGTGCCGCTGCCGGCGCGCGATATTGATAAGCCGTTCCTCATGCCGATTGAAGACATCTTCTCGATTCAGGGACGCGGCACGGTGGTCACGGGCCGTATCGAGCGTGGCAAGGTGAAGGTGGGCGAGGAAGTTGAAATCGTCGGCTTCCGCGACACGCGCAAGACGGTTGTGACCGGCGTGGAAATGTTCAAGAAGCAGCTTGACGAAGGTCTGGCGGGCGACAATGCCGGGCTGCTGCTGCGCGGCATTGCGAAGGAAGACGTGGAGCGCGGCATGGTGTTGGCCAAGGGTGGCTCGATCACGCCGCACACCAAGTTCAGGGGCGAAGTGTACGTTTTGTCGAAAGACGAAGGTGGCCGTCACACGCCGTTCTTCAAGGGCTATCGTCCGCAGTTCTACTTCCGCACGACGGACGTGACGGGAGTGGCGACGCTGCCGGCGGGCACGGAGATGGTGATGCCTGGCGATAACGTGGCACTGGAGATCGAGTTGATCACGCCGGTGGCCATGGAGAAGGGCTTGCGTTTTGCGATCCGCGAAGGTGGACGCACGGTAGGCGCGGGTACGATCTCGGAAATCATCGCTTAGTTACTGGTCCCACCCTCTCCTTCGGAGAAGGGTGGGGCACCCAATAACCGCGGCATACGCCGCAGGACGCGAAGCGGAGACGCAGTCGGGTCCCAACAAAAAGATCTTTGAGAGATAACTAACGTGATTGGCAAAGAACGAATCCGGATCCGCTTGAAAGCTTACGACTATCGCGTTCTCGACCAGTCCACTGGCGAGATTGTGGACACTGCCCGGCGCACCGGCGCGCAGATTGCGGGACCGATTCCGCTACCCACGGTGAAGAACAAGTACACCGTGCTGCGCTCCCCGCACGTGGATAAGAAGTCGCGCGAGCAGTTCGAGATCCGCACGCACAAACGCCTGCTCGATATTCTCGAGCCCACCCAGCAAACGGTGGACGCGCTGATGAAGCTGGAGCTTCCGGCGGGCGTGGATGTAGAGATCAAGGCTTTCGGCAAGGAACATAAGTAGACGCTCTTCGCTTATCGCTGTTCGCTCTTCGCCAGAGGCAAGCTGCTTGAAGTGACATCTGGCGAAAAGCGAATAGCGAACGGCGAACAGCGACAAGAACAAAGCTTTCGAGGCAGACGCCCCCGGTTGAAGTCAATCGGAATCCAGAAAGCAGAGTTGAGGACAAAGACATGGCAGTGAGTGGAATTCTCGGTAAGAAAGTCGGCATGACGCAGCTCTTCGATGACAAGGGTGATGTTCACCCGGTCACGGTGCTGCAGGCCGGCCCCTGCGTTGTAACCCAGCGCAAGACGGTGCAGAAGGACGGTTATGATGCCGCCCAGATCGGCCTGGTGGAATTCGTGAAGGAGTCGCGCCTGACCAAGGCGATGAAGGGCCACTTCGCGAAGAACAATCTACCGCCGCTTCGCCTGCTGCGCGAGGTGCCGATCGTGGTCGATCCCGAATCGCAGGACGGCGTGAAGGTTGGCGACAAGGTTCTGGTAGACATTTTTGATGGCGAAAAGTTTGTCGACATCGCCGGCACCAGCAAGGGCCGCGGCTTTGCAGGCGTTGTTAAGCGCCATAAGTTCGCGGGTGGCGCAGCTTCCCACGGATCGATGTTCCAGATCACCGGTTCCATCGGCTCGTCGTCCTATCCTTCGCGCGTTTTCAAAGGCATGCGCATGTCGGGCCACATGGGTGTGGAGCAGGTGACCGTCCGCAACCTGCGCGTGCTGGGTGTCGATAAGGACGAGAACCTGCTGGTGATTGAAGGCGCGGTGCCGGGACACCGGGACGGTTATGTATTGATTACCAAAGCGAAGAAGCCGCCGAGAGAGCGTCGCGGATTCAGCGGCAGCGGCACGGTCGATCCGTTGAAGGCTTCGAAGCGCGCGGTAGCGAAGAAGAAGTAGTTGTCAGTGGTCGGTTGCCAATTGTCAGTTTTGCTGGTGCCGGCCGATAACGAAAAGCTCGGAATTTGTGTTGTGGTTCGTCAACTGACAACTGAGAACTGACAACCGACAACTGGAAAAAGAATATGGCGACGATTGATGTAGTGAATCTGGGCGGCGAAAAGGTAGGCTCCCTCGAGCTGGCCGACGAAGTATTCGGCGCAGTCAACGAGGACCTGCTCTGGGAAGCGGTGAAGCACTACCGCGCCGGGCAGCGTGCCGGTACGCACGCCACCAAGAACAAGAAGCTGGTAAGCGGCGCCGGCAAGAAGCTGTGGAGACAGAAGGGTACGGGGCGCGCCCGCGTGGGTTCGATCCGCTCTCCTCTGTGGCGGCATGGCGGCACGGTCCACGGACCGCAGCCCCGCTCCTACGACTTCGCGTTCCCGCGCAAGAAGCTGCTGGGGGCGCTGCGCTCGGCGCTGGCGGCCAAGCTGGCTGACGGCAAGCTGATCGTGGTGGAGAGCTTCGAACTCGAGGCTCCCAAGACGAAAGAATTTCGCAAGACCCTCGACAAGCTCAATGCCAAGCGCACCACGCTGCTGGTAGAGAGCTCGACGACAGAGAACCACAACCTGCACTTGAGCTCGCGCAACCTGGAAGGTGTCGAGCTGGTGGCGGGCAACCAGGTTCATCCTTATCACCTGCTGCGGTATGAAAGCGCGATCTTCGCCCGTCCGGCGCTGGAAAAGCTGCAGGACTCGCTGAAGGCGACGGCGCCCAAACGCAAGCAAGCGGAGGTGGCGTAATGAAGTCGGCCTATCAGATCATTCGCCGCCCGGTAATCACGGAAAAGGGTCTCGGGGTAAAGGAAACGGAATCGACGCTGGTCTTTGAAGTGGCGGTCGGCTCCACCAAGACGGAGATCAAGCAGGCGGTACAGAGCATTTTCAAGGTGAAGGTTGACTCGGTTCGCACCGCGACGTTTGAAGGCAAAGAGCGGCGGCGGGGCAAGTTCACCGGCTACCGTCCTGACTGGAAGAAGGCGTACGTGCGGTTAAAGTCGGGCGAGAAGATGCCCGAGTACGCAGAGAATCTGTAAACGCAGTGGCCAGTGGTCAGTGACTAGTGGTCAGTTAAGCTCCAGCCGCGACGCGGCGGGATGGGTTTAGGCGGGTGCGTGAGTGCCCGTAAAGAAGAGCGAATCATGGCAATCAAGACTTATAGACCGACAACTCCGACGCGGCGGTTCACCACGACGACGGTCAACGATGACCTAACGACGAACCGTCCGTACAAGCCGCTGACCGAATCGAAGCAGCGCATCAGCGGACGCCGCAATGGTGGCGATCTGACGATCTGGCGCCGCGGCGGCGGACACAAGCGCAAGCTGCGCATCATCGACTTCAAGCGCGACAAGACTGGAATTCCGGCGACGGTGGCTTCCATCGAGTACGATCCCAACCGCTCGGCGCGTATTGCGCTGTTGAACTATGCGGATGGCGAGAAGCGCTACATCGTGGTGCCGGTCGGCCTGAAGGTTGGAGCGAAGGTCATCAGCGGTCCTGAGGCCGACATCCTGGTAGGCAACGCTCTGCCGCTGCGTAACATTCCTCCCGGCACGACGGTGCATAACATCGAGCTGAAGCCGGGCAAGGGCGCGCAGATGGCGCGTTCGGCGGGAGCCCAGGCGCAGCTGGTCGCGAAGGAAGGCGACTACGCGCTGTTGAAGCTGCCTTCCGGCGAGACTCGCAAGGTTCTGGTGGATTGCATGGCGACCGTGGGCCAGGTAGGCAACACCGATCACGAAAATGTTTCCATCGGCAAGGCCGGCCGTACGCGCTGGCTGGGACGCCGTCCCACTAACCGCGGCGTGGTCATGAACCCTGTGGATCATCCCCACGGCGGTGGTGAAGGCAAGACCAGCGGTGGACGTCATCCGGTGACTCCGTGGGGACAGCCGACCCGTGGCTACAAGACTCGTAATAACAAGCGGACCGATAAGTTCATCGTGAACCGCAGACAGAAGTAGGACTGAGACGATATGGCACGTTCAACCAAGAAGGGCCCGTTCATTGATTCGCACCTGCAGGTGAAGATCGATCAGATGAACGCGCGCAATGAGAAGAAGGTCGTGCGCACCTGGTCGCGCCGCTCTACGGTCATTCCGGAGATGGTGGGACACACGCTGGCGGTGCACAACGGAAAGAAGTTCATCCCGGTGTACGTCACCGAAAACATGGTGGGCCACAAGCTGGGCGAGTTCAGCATGACCCGCACGTTCAAGGGCCACTCGGTGAAGGCGGCCACGGAAACCTCGGCCAAGCCGGCGGCGAGATAAGGAAACGACATGGAATTCACAGCCAAACTGAATTACGTGCGTGTCTCGCCGCAAAAAGCGCGCCTGGTGCTCGGCCTGATCAAGGGCCGCCGGGTGGAAGAGGCGCTGGACACGCTTCAGTTCAACAAGAAGGGCATTTCGCCCAAGCTGTACAAGCTCCTGCGCTCGGCGGTTGAGAACGCGAATTACGTGAGCGCGGAGAAGGGTCTGGATGTCGATGTCGACCGGCTGATTGTGGCCCGGGCCATCGCCAACGAGGGCCCGCGCATGAAGCGCATTCGTCCGGCTCCGATGGGCCGCGCTTATCGCTACCAGCGCCGTATCTCGCACATCGAGATCGCGCTGGCGGAGAAGGTTTCAACCAACGGTCACAAGGCTGATCTGGTGCAGAAGGTTGAAGCGGGTGCTCCGGCCAAGAGCGCGGCGAAGAAGAAGACGGCTGCCAAGAAGGCGCCGGCCAAGAAGTCGGCGGCAAAGAAAGCTCCGGCTAAAAAGTTTTCGGGCAAAAAGCCCGACAAGAAAAAGTAGGAGACTATGGGACAGAAAGTCCATCCATACGGATTTCGTCTGGGCGTCACCAAGCCGTGGAGATCGCGCTGGTTCGTGGTGCGCGACTACGACAAGCTGCTGCTCGAGGACTACAAGCTGAAGGCTGAGCTGAAGGACAAGCTGAAGTCCGCCGGCGTCAGCTCCATCGAGATCGAGCGTCCCGGCAACAAGCTGCGGATCATCATCCGCACCGCGCGTCCGGGCATCATCATCGGCCGCAAGGGCGCTGAGATCGACAAGCTGAAGCAGGAGATCCAGAAGCGCACCAACCGCGAGGTGTATGTCGATATCCAGGAAGTGCACAAGCCTGAGCTTGATGCGCAGCTGGTGTCGGAGAACATCGCGCTGCAACTGGAAAAGCGTGTCGGCTTCCGTCGCGCGATGCGTAAGGCCGTGGATTCGGCGCTGCGTTTCGGCTGCAAGGGCATCAAGGTGCGCGTCAGCGGCCGCCTGAACGGCAACGAAATCGCGCGCTCCGAATGGTACCTGCAGGGACGTCTGCCGCTGCACACGCTGCGTGCCGACATTGACTACGGCTTCACCGAAGCGCGTACGACGTATGGCGTGATCGGCGTGAAGGTCTGGGTGTACAAGGGCGAGATCTACAGAGAGAAGCGCCGCGAACCCCAGGCAGCACAGTCGGGAGCGTTTTAAAGACAGTGGCTAGTGGCTAGTGGTCAGTGGCCAGATAACGGCGGCTGACGACTGGAAGTAGCCAGCCAAGAGTAAAGAGTTTTTCAGACGCAGTATGGGGAGATGCTGGGCGGTAGCAGGAGCGAGTCGGACAAGCTTTTCTGACCACGAGCCACTAACCACTAGCCACTGAATTCTATGTTGATGCCAAAGAAAGTTAAGTACCGCAAGCAGCAGCGCGGTCGCATGTGCGGTAAGGCGTGGCGCGGCGGCGAACTGTCCTTCGGCGATTACGGACTGAAGGTCCTGGAGCCGGGATGGATTACCGACCGGCAGATTGAAGCCAGCCGCGTGGCCATGACCCGTTTCGTGAAGCGTGGCGGCAAGATCTGGATCCGGCTGTTCCCGGATAAGCCGGTCACCAAGAAGCCGGCCGAAACCCGTATGGGCAAGGGCAAGGGCGCTCCGGACCATTGGGTAGCCGTGGTTCGCCCGGGCAAGATCCTCTTCGAGATGGAAGGGGTCTCGGTGGCCGACGCGACCGAGGCAATGCGCCTGGCTTCGCACAAGCTGCCGCTGCGGACGAAGTTCGTGAAGCGCGAGAGCATTCACTAAGAGCAGTGGCTCAGTGGCCAGTGATCAGTGGCCAGCAGCACTGCGGAATAAGCAGATTGGTGGAAGCGAGTCAAAGGGTCTGGCGCCGTTCGGATTGTCTAGCACACTGACAACCGACAACTGGCAACCGATCCAACTGGATTCAGCAATGAACGTAGACAAAATTCGAAACCTGACCGATATCGAACTGAACCATCAGCAGCGCGAGCTGGCCGACCAGCTGTTCAAGATGAAGTTTCAGCTGAAGATGGGACAGACCGAGAGTCTGAAGAAGATTCGCGAGCTGAAGAAAGACATTGCGCGGGTAAAGACCGTCATACGCCAGAAGCAGCTTGCGGCTGGCAATGGAACGGCTGTCGCCCCAGAGCGCGCCAGCACCGGCGAAGAAGAAGGCGGCCAGCAAGAAGGCTGCAACGGAGAAAAAGTAAGCCATGGCCGAAACAACAACAACCAGCAACGCAAAGGCTGCGGGCCGGCGCAAGACCCTGATCGGCAGAGTGGTGTCGACCAAGATGGCCAAGACCATCGTGGTCGAAGTGCGGCGGCAGAAAGCGCACCCCTTCTACAAGCGAGTGGTGGCGCGCAGCAAGAAGTTCTACGCCCACGACGAAGCAGAGCACGGCGCACGTTGGCGACTTCGTGAAGATCGAAGAGACGCGTCCGCTGTCCAAGCTGAAGCGGTGGCAGTTGAAAGAAATCGTGCAGCGCGCTGCCCTGGTAGCGCCGGTGCGAAGAGGCCAGTCCCGCCCTAGCCCAAAACGGGCTAGAACAGGGCACCCGAGGAGTTCGCCAAGGAGACAAGACAATGGCAGTCATGATGAGATCCATGCTCGATGTCGCCGACAACTCCGGCGCGCGCAAGCTGCAGATGATTCTGCCGCTGGGCGGCTCTACCGGTCTGGTCGCCGGATTGGGCGACGTCATCACCGCCGCGGTGAAGGAAGCTTCGCCGGACGGCACCGCCAAGAAGGGCACGGTGGTGAAGGCTGTGATCGTGCGCACCCGCAAGGAGCATCGCCGGCGTGACGGCACCTATATCCGCTTCGACCAGAATGCGGCGGTGCTGATCAACGACGCAGCACGAGCCGGTAGGCACGCGCGTCTTCGGACCGGTGGCCCGCGAGCTGCGCGAGAAGAAGTTTTTGAAGATTGTTTCCCTGGCGCCGGAAGTACTGTAAGGCAGTTGCCGGTTGTCAGTTGTCAGTTGCCGGTCAGCTAAGAGCGAAAAGGCTAAAAGCCAAGAGCCAGGCGGACGAGGCTGTTAAGAAGGATTGAGACCATGCAGAAGAGTGTCGATATTCGCCGCAACGATCAGGTGCAGGTGATCACCGGTCGCGACAAGGGTAAGCAGGGACGCGTGCTGCGCGTCATGCCCGACGAGGGCAAGGTCCTGGTGGAGCACGTCATGATGGTGAAGAAGAACGTGCGTCCCAATCCGCAGAAAAACATCAAGGGCGGCATCGCCGAGCAGGAGAGCGCGATCTCGATCAGCAACGTGATGCTGATGTGCAACTCCTGCAACCGTCCGGTGCGCGTCGGACATGAGCATCGTGGCGACCGCAACGTGCGGGTTTGCAAGAGCTGTGGTAACACGCTGGAGAAGTAGCGCATTAGCCTGGCCAGTCAGCCGGATAGAGAGCAGTAGCCAGATGCTAACTGCTAGGCGACTAGCTACTGAATTGAGTTCCTCACGAACCGGTCAAACGCCGAAACCGTGAGAAAGGTAGAAGCAGAGAACATGGCAGACGAGAAGAAACAGAAGGCGCAGCAGGACGGCCAGGCGAAGCCGCAAGGCCAAGAAGCCTAAGGCGGAGAAGGTAGAAGCTGCCGGCACGGAGCCGGGCGGAAAGCCGTCACGTCCCAAGGCGAACAATCGCCAGACCGCGCGCATGCGCGACCGCTACTACAAAGAGATTCAGCCGGCGCTGATGAAGGAGCTCGGCATCGAGAACCCGATGGCCGCTCCCAAGCTGGAGAAGATCATCCTGAACATGGGTGTGGGCGAGGCGACGCAGAATGCGAAGCTGATCGATCCGGCGGCCAACGAAGTCGGCCAGATCACCGGCCAGAAGCCGGTCATCACCAAGGCCAAGAAGTCGATTGCGGCTTTCAAGGTTCGTGAAGGCATGCCCATCGGCGTGATGGTCACGCTGCGCGGCGACCGCATGTACGAGTTCTTCGATCGCCTGGTGAATGTGGCTCTGCCGCGTGTTCGCGACTTCCGCGGCGTGCCGACGAAGTCGTTCGATGGACGTGGCAATTACACCCTGGGTGTGCGCGATCAGTTGATCTTCCCGGAGATCGATTACGCGAAGGTCGAGAAGACGAAGGGCATGAACATCACGATCGTGACCTCGGCAGGAAGCGACGATCATGCGCGCACGCTGCTGAAGCACATGGGAATGCCGTTCCGGCAGCCGGGACAGTAAGCGGTTGTCAGTGGCCGGTTGTCAGTGGCCAGGCAAAGAACAAGTTTCAGGTTACGTCCCAGTGGGACGGCAGAAGCTAAGAGCTAAAGGCTAATAGCTAAAAGCGAAGAGCGAAAAGGAAACATGGCAAGAACATCACAACATCGCCAAGTCGAATAAGAAACCGAAGTTCTCGACCCGGCAGCACAATCGCTGCAAGATCTGCGGACGTTCGCGCGCGTATCTGCGCAAGTTCGGCCTTTGCCGGCTGCACTTCCGCGATCTGGCGCTTCGGGGCGAGATTCCCGGGGTTGCTAAGTCGAGTTGGTAGACGACAGTGGTCAGTGACTAGTGGTCAGTGGCTAGTCGAGTAGGTTAGTTCGTCGCGGCTGGTTCTTACGACTTCCGCTTCCGGCGGCACCGAACAGGTGAGTAAGCGAACGGGCGACGATATCAGGAGAAGCAAAGCATGAGTTTGACCGATCCGGTCTCGGATTTCTTAACCAGAGTTCGTAACGCCATCAAGGCGCGCCAGCAGAAGGTGGACGTCCCACATTCCAAGCTGAAGGTGGAGATTGCCCGCATTCTGAAGGAAGAGGGCTACATCTCGAACTACAAGCCAACGGACGAAGAGGGTCGCAAGGTGCTGCGGGTGTACTTGAAGTACAGCCCGGATAACACCTCGCCCATCTCCGATCTGAAGCGCGTGTCGCGTCCCGGTTGCCGCGTCTATGTGGGGCACAGCGAAATTCCACGCATTCTCGGCGGTCTGGGAATCAATATTCTCACCACGCCCAAGGGCGTGATGACCGGCCGCCAGGCTCGCAAAGAAGGCGTGGGCGGCGAAGTATTGTGTGAGATTTACTAGACGGCCGTCAGCTGTCGGCTATCAGCCGTCAGCAAAAGCGCCGCTCTAGTGACGATTTAAGAATCGGGCATGCTGTCCGAACTACGAAGAATGAGCTAATAGCTGAGAGCTGACAGCCGAGAGCTAAATACTATGTCTCGAATTGGAAAGAAGCCGATCCCGTTGCCGAAGGGCGTGACCTACGCCGTCGAGGGCAACACGGTACGCGTGAAGGGCCCCAAGGGCGAAGTCGTCACCCACATGCCGGGCGGCGTCAGCCTGGAACACGACTGACGGCGTGCTGAACATTGTGCGCGAAGACGATTCCAAGGCCGCGGTTCATGGCCTGGTGCGCGCGCTGGTCAACAACTCGGTGGAAGGCGTCACCAAGGGCTGGACCAAGGAACTGGATATCGTCGGCATCGGTTATCGCGCCGAGATGAAGGGCAAGACCACCGTGGTGTTCACCCTGGGTTATTCGCACCCGATCGAGTATCCGCTGCCCGCGCGGCATCGATGTGACCATCGACCCGAAGCAGACGCACTTGACGGTTAGCGGTATCGACCGGCAGAAGGTGGGATTCGTCGCTGCGGAAATGCGCAGCCTGCGTCCACCCGATCCGTACAAGAACAAGGGCGTGCGCTATACCAACGAGCGCCTGAAGAAGAAGGTCGGCAAGACCGGAGCGAAGTAACGGTTGTCAGTAGCCGGTTGTCAGTTGTCAGTAAATGCTGAAGCTGGTAACGATCGGCTAAGAGCTACCGGCTAAGAGCTAAAAGCTGTTCACGACGGGATGGGCTTCGGCCACCGTTGCCCGGTTCAGAAACCCGGGAAGAGGAAAAAGAGATGATTTCGAAGACTTCAAAAGATCAGACGCGGCAGAAGATTCATACCCGTATCCGCAAGAAGCTGGCGGGCACCGAGGCAGCGTCCGCGGCTGAATGTGTATCGCTCCGAGAACCACATCTACGCGCAGGTCATCGACGACGCGCAGGGTAAGACGCTGGTTTCGGCCACTTCGGTGGAGAAGGGCAAGGGCATCAAGGGCGACAAGCGTCCGACCGGCGGCAATGTGAGCCTCGGCGAAGGAAGTCGGTAAGCTGATCGCCGAGCGCGCCAAGCAGAAGGGCATCAACAAGGTCGTGTTCGATCGCGGCGGCTATCTGTATCACGGCCGCGTCAAGGCCCTGGCCGATGCTGCGCGCGAAGCGGGCTTGGAGTTTTAAGAGCGGTTGTCGATAGGGGTCCTTTAGACTCCTGCGGTCAAAAAGCCGACCGCCTCGGCGCTCAGGATGACATAGGAATTTGAAGGCATCGTTAGCGATGCCGGGAGACACGAAGGTAATGCCAACAGTAAAGAAGAAGCTTGACGCCGGTCAGTACCAGCTGAAGGACCAGGTGGTCTCGATCAACCGCGTCACCAAGGTCGTCAAGGGCGGCAAGAATTTGTCGTTCGCGGCGCTGGTGGTAGTGGGCGATCCGGGCTCGGCGGTCGTCGGCTACGGATCCGGCAAGGCGAAGGAAGTTCCGCAGGCCATCCGCAAGGGCATCGAGTCCGCCAAGAAGAATCTGCTGCGCGTGAACCTGACGCAGACCACGATTCCGCACCAGGTGCTGGGCCGCTACGGCTCGGGCATGGTGCTGCTGAAGCCGGCCCCGGAAGGTACCGGCGTCATCGCCGGCGGCGCGGTTCGCGCGGTCATGACCTCGGCCGGAATTCAGAACGTGCTGACCAAATCCATTGGAACCACCAACCCGCACAACGTGATCAAGGCTACGTTCAACGCGCTGGGCAAGCTGCGCGATCGCAAGGACGTGGCGGCTATGCGCGGGAAGACGGTCGAGGAGCTGTAACCATGGCACGCATTCGCAAGAAAGACAGAAGTAAAGGCCGCCAGCGCCGGGAACCAAGATGCAGCTGAAGTGGGTGCGCTCGGCGATTTGCGGCGCCGGTGAAGCAGAAGCTGGTGATCAAGGGACTGGGCTTCACCCGCTTGAACCAGGTCGTGGAGCGGGAAGACACGCCCTCGATCCGCGGCATGGTAGCGAAGGTGCCGCACCTGGTGGAGATCGTGAAGTAGTTGTCAGTTGCCGGTTGTCAGTTGTCAGTTAGGCAATCGGCTAGCCGAGACGAGCGGTGGAGAGCTTGCAGGACGCGGTTATAACTGACAACCGACAACTGACTACTGACAACTGAGGTTGGAAATGAATTTAAGCACACTGAAAGCACCCCGCAAGTCCTCGGAGAAGCGCAAGCGCGTCGGCCGTGGTATGGGTTCGGGCATGGGCAAGACGTCGACCCGCGGTCACAAAGGTCAGCGTTCGCGCAGCGGTTCGCGCATCATGCGCGGATTTGAAGGCGGCCAGATGCCGTTGCATCGCCGTTTGCCGAAGCGCGGCTTCACCAACATCTTCCGCACCGAGTACGAAGTGGTGAACCTGGAGAAGCTGTCCACCTTGAGCGCCGGCGAGATCACTCCCGAAGTGCTGCGCAAGGCCGGGATGGTGAGTTCGAAGAAGGCGCTGGTAAAGGTGCTGGGACAGGGCGAAGTATCGAAGGCGTTCACCGTGCACGCGCACAAGTTTTCCAAGACGGCCCAGGAAAAGATCGAGAAGGCCGGCGGGAAGGTACAAGTAGTCAGTGCCTAGTGGCCAGTGGCCAGATGGTGCCGGAGCTGAATGTCGTTATTCGACGTGAAGCAGTCACGTAAGTAGTTCTGTGTGTTGTCGCGACCACTGGTCACTGACCACTGGCCACTGAGCCACTGAGGTTCTATGCTCGAGAAGTTAGCCAACGTATTCCGCGTTCCCGATCTGCGAAAGCGCATTCTGTTCACGCTTGGGCTGCTGGCGGTCTATCGCTTCGGCGGTCACGTTCCGACGCCGGGTATCAACGCCGACAAGCTGGCGCAGTTCTTCGATCAGAACCGTGGCAGCTTCCTGGGCTTTGTCGACCTGTTCAGCGGCGGCCAGTTGCGCCGGCTGACGATCTTCGCGCTGGGCATCATGCCGTACATCACGGCATCGATCATTCTGCAGTTGATGACCGTGGTCTACGAACCGCTGGCCAAACTGCAGAAGGAAGGCGAACTGGGACGCAAGAAGATCACCCAGTGGACGCGCTACCTGACCCTGGGTCTGAGCGCGGTGCAGTCGTTGGGTATCGCCTACACGTTGCAGAGGCAGCCGGGATTCGTGGTCAACCCGGGATTTGGTTTTGTCCTGATGACGATGTTGACGCTGACCACGGGCAGCGTCTTCATCATGTGGCTGGGCGAGCAGATTACTGAGCGCGGTATCGGCAACGGCATGTCGCTGCTGATCTTCGCCGGCATCGTGGTCGGCTTGCCGCGCGGCGTTGCCGACCTGTTTGCCAAGGTTCAGTCGCGGAGCATGGGGCGCGTTCACGGTCCCGGCCATGCTGATGCTGATTGTGCTGATGGTCGCGGTGGTCGCGTTCATCGTGTATGTCGAGCGCAGCGAGCGCCGCATTCCGGTGCAGTACGCCAAGCGGGTGGTGGGACGTAAGGTGATGGGCGGGCAGTCAACGCACCTGCCGTTGCGCGTGAACTCCGGCGGCGTTATGCCGGTCATCTTCGCTTCGTCGGTGTTGACCTTGCCGCAGACGGCGGGAGCGTTCCTCAAGGACAACCGCTTCTTCGGTCCTATGTTGCGGGCATTGCAGTGGGGCGAGCCGATGTACACGCTGCTGTATGCGGTCGGCATCGTCTTCTTCGCGTACTTCTACGTTTCGATTGTCTTCAACCCCACCGAAGTTGCCGACAACATGCGGAAGTATGGCGGGTTCATTCCGGGCATTCGTCCGGGGGCAAGAACCGCGACCTACATCAACGATATTCTGACGCGCATTACGCTGGTCGGCGCGCTGTACCTGATTCTGATCTCGTTCATCCCTGAGTGGATGATCGCCGGTATCCGCCTCAACCACCTGTGGGGTCCCGTGGGAGCGTTCTTCGAGCGACTGCCGCAGTTGGGTGACCAACGGTCTGGGCGTGAACTTCTACTTCGGCGGCACTTCGCTGCTGATCGTGGTCGGCGTGGCGATGGATACGATCAACCAGGTTGAGTCGCAGCTGGTGATGCGGCATTACGAAGGTTTCACCCCGCGCAGCGGACGCGTCCGCGGACGCCGGGCAACGTGGTAAGAAGCAGCCTTTAGCACTTAGTACTTGGCAACTAGCGAAGCGACTAAGGCGGGCTGCGAAATCAGGGTTGGGGCCACGAGTACGGCGTGGCTTGGGAAGGGCCACTGCTAAGTGCCAAATGCCAAGTGCTGAGGTTTCACATGGGAGTGCAGACTTCCTCGGCTGTGGGCGTACAGGCGAATGCGCGCATAACCGGTCCCATCATTCTGCTGGGACCTCCGGCGGCCGGCAAAGGAACGCAGGCCAAGCTGATTGCGTCGACGTTCAGTATTCCGCAGATCTCCACCGGAGACATCCTGCGGGCGAACGTGGCGCAGCGGACCGAGCTGGGCATGAAGGCCAAGGCGATCATGGATCGCGGCGACCTGGTTCCGGATGAGCTGGTGTGCGACATGGTGGCCGATCGGCTGCAAGGATGCGGACTGTTGTCGCGGCTTCATCCTGGATGGCTTCCCGCGGACGGTGCCGCAGGCGGAGTGGTTGGACGCGCATCTGGAGAAGATGCGGAGCTGTAAGGTAGGCGATTTAGCTGCTCAGCAGGCCTGTGCGGCTCCGGTTGTGATACGGCTGATAGTAGACTATAATGTTCTACTGAAACGTGTTACCGGACGTCGTTCGTGTCCCACCTGCGGGCGGATTTACAACGTCTATTCCCAGCCCCCCAAAGTCCAGGGCATCTGTGATGTTGATGGCACGGCACTTGTAACCCGCCGTGACGATGAGGAAAGCGTCTTCGTCGAACGCATGAAGGCTTATGACCGGCAGACGCTGCCCTTGGTGGATTATTACCGGGCCAAGGGACGGCTGGTTGAGGTCGATGGCGAGCAGCCGGTGGAAGAGGTCATGGCGCAGGCGTTTCGCGCGATAGAGAATGTCAATCGTTTGTAAGTCGTCTTCCGAGATCGAGAAAATGCGCCGCGCCGGACACATCGTGCGGCAGGTTCTGGAAGCGACGAGAGAAGCCGTAGCGCCAGGCCGCTCCACCATGGATCTGGAGCGAGTGGCTGAACGTAAGATCAAGGATCTGGGCGCGAAGCCGGCATTCAAGGGTTATTACGATTATCCCTGTGTGCTGTGTACCTCGGTGAACAGCGAGATCGTTCACGGAATCCCGTCGGAAAAGCGGGTGCTCAAGGCCGGCGACATCGTTTCCATCGATTGCGGCGTGGTGCTCGACGGCTACTACGGCGATTCGGCGATCACGGTGCCGGTAGGCGATGAAGTTTCGCCCGAGCTGCAGAAGCTGCTGGACGTGACCCGCGAGTCGCTGACCCAGGGTATTCAAGGCTGCGGTGGTCGGCAACACGGTCGGCGATGTTGGCGCAGCCGTGCAGCAAGTGGTTGAGGCCAACGGCTTCAGCGTAGTGCGCGAGTTTGTAGGACACGGTATCGGAACGCAGGCTGCACGAAGATCCGCAGGTTCCGAACTACGGCAAGCCGGGACACGGTCCCAAGCTGCGCGACGGGATGGTGATTGCCATCGAGCCCATGGTGAACATGGGACGTCCGGAGACCAGGCTGCTGGACGATAAGTGGACGGCAGTCACGGAAGACGGAAGCTACAGTGCCCACTTCGAACACTGCATTGCGGTAACGAAGAATGGGCCGGTGATTTTGACAGAGTAGTGGCCAGTGGCTGGTTGTCAGTGGCTAGTTAAAAAAACGATTTCGGGATATCTAGCCACTGGCCACTGGCCACTGGCAACTGGGTGTGAATGAGTAAGGAAGACGCGATTGAAGTAATGGCAGTGGTGGTTGAACCCCTGCCCAATGCGATGTTTCGAGTGGAGCTGGAGAACAAGCATCAGGTCCTGGCGCACGTCTCCGGCAAGATGCGCAAGAACTTCATCCGCATACTTCCGGGCGACCGTGTAGCGGTGGAGTTGTCGCCGTACGACCTGACTCGCGGCCGCATCGTGTATCGCTACAAGTAAGTTGTCAGTTGCCGGTTGTCAGTTGTCTGCAATCCGGAACTGAGAACCAACAACTGACAACGGACAACTGAGGAATCATGAAGGTACGAGCATCGGTAAAGAAGATTTGCGATAAGTGCAAGGTGATTCGCCGGCACGGCGTGGTTCGCGTGATCTGCGAGAACTCGAAGCACAAACAGAGACAGGGATAACGAAGCACTTAGCTGTGGGCAGTTGGCCAAAGGCTAAGAGCTAAAAGCTAAAAGCGGTTTTCGGAGTAAACATGGCACGTATTGCAGGCGTGGATCTTCCGCGCAACAAGCACATTAAGATCGCGCTGACGTACATCTTCGGCATCGGGAATTCGCGCTCGGCCGAGATTCTTGGCTCGGCGAATGTCGAGTCCACCAAGAAGGTCAGCGATCTGAACGAGGACGAGGTCAACCGCATCCGTCAGGTCATCGAAGAGGGCGGCAACGTCGAAGGCGATCTGCGCAAAGACGTTACGATGCACATCAAGCGCCTGATCGAAATCGGCTCGTATCGCGGGTATCGTCATCGCCGCAGCCTGCCGGTTCGCGGCCAGCGCACCCACACCAATGCCCGCACCCGCAAGGGACCGCGCAAGGGCACGGTAGCCAATAAGAAGAAAGCGACGGGGAAGACATAATCCATGGCTAAAGCAGGTTCCGCCGCAGGCGACAAGAAGGGCAAGACGAAGAAGTTCAAGAAGAAGGAGCGCAAGCACATTCCTCATGGCTTGGTGCATGTGCAGGCGTCCTTCAACAACACCATCGTCACCATCACCGACACGACCGGCAACACCGTGTCGTGGAAGAGTTCGGGATCGCTGGGTTTCCGCGGATCGCGCAAGGGCACTCCGTTTGCCGCGCAGCAGGCCGCAGCCAACGCCGCCAACCAGGCGCGCGATCACGGCATGCGCAGCGTGGATGTGCGCGTGAGCGGCCCGGGTTCGGGACGCGAGTCGGCGGTGCGCGCTCTGGCGTCTTCCGGACTGGATGTTCGGTCGATCAAGGACGTGACGCCGGTTCCGCATAACGGCTGCCGTCCGCCGAAGCGTCGCAGAGTGTGAAAGGCGGTGGCCAGTGACCAGTGGTCAGTGGCCAGATGAGAAGGCTGGTAAGAATCGGATTGTTCGTTCCGAACATCTAATTATTATCCAGCAGTACAAATGATTCGATCGGGACGAAGGGACGCCAATCCTGTAAACCGATCTAACGCAAGTGAGTAGGTGGGCGTTGATGTGGTTTTTCTAACCACTATCCACTAACCCCTATCCACTGATTTGGAGAAGGTAACTTGGCACGATATAAAGACGCAGTATGCCGCCTTTGCCGTCGCGAAGGCATGAAGTTGTTCCTCAAGGGCGGAAAGTGCTTTACGGACAAATGTCCTATCGAGAAGCGCAATTTCGCTCCCGGCCAGCACGGTAAGGATCGCAAGGCCAAGATCGTCGGCTACGGCCTGCAGCTTCGCGAAAAGCAGAAGGCGAAGCGTATGTACTTCGCGCAGGAAGGCCAGTTCCGCAATTACTTCGAGAAGGCCACCCGCGCCAAGGGCGTTACCGGCGAAATCCTGTTGCAGCAGCTGGAGCGCCGTCTGGACAGCGTCGTCTACCGCCTCGGCTTTGCCGTCGCGCGGCGTCAGGCGCGTCAGCTGGTGCGTCACGGACACGTCGTCGTCAACGGCCGCAAGGTCAACATCCCTTCGTTCCAGGTGACACGTCGGCGACGAGATCGCGGTCCGCGAGAGCAGCAACAAGCTCGCCATGCTCGAGGTCGCGAAGGAGTTCGCCAGCCATCAGGCTCCGCCGGCATGGCTGGAAGTCGATCGCGATGGCTACAAGGGCCGGGTCCTGGCGCTGCCGAAGCGCGAAGACATCAACCTGCCCGTCAACGAGCAGCTGATCGTCGAACTTTACAGCAAGTAGTTAGAATCCCCGCGCGCGCCATGGCTGCGCTTGCGGGGAGATCACATTGCACGCGGGAGCGCGCAGGCCATACTGGCGCGCTTCCACAGACTTCGCGCCAGATCAGCCGGCCTTTGCGCCGCGCAGCACGGTCCGAAGAAAAAGGAGTCACGATGCTTTGGAAAGGCTTTCAGAAACCGAAACGGCTGGCTACCGATACCGAAACGTTGACCGACAAGTACGGTCACTTCTGGGCACAGCCGTTCGAACGCGGGTTTGGAACGACCATCGGCAATGCGCTGCGCCGCGTGTTGCTTTCCTCGATCGAAGGCGCTGCCGTCACGGCAGTGAAGATCGAGGGCGTATTGCACGAGTTCCAGTCCATCCCCGGAGTGGTCGAGGACGCCACCGACATCATCCTCAACCTGAAGCAGATCCCCTTCCGCCTCAACGGTGATGCGCCGAAGGCGATTTATCTGCGCGCCGATCAGCCGGGTGTAGTTACCTCGGGCATGATCGAAGCCGACGCCGATGTCGAAGTGCTGGACAAGGACGTCTACATCGCGACCATCAGCGAAGGCGGCAAGATCGACATGGAAATGCGACTGAAGAAGGGTCGCGGCTATGTCTCGGCGGACAAGAACTTCGACGAGGACCTGGGTCTGGGATTCATTCCGATCGATTCGGTTCACTCGCCCGTCCGCAAGTGCAACTACTCGGTCGAAGCCGCTCGTCTGGGTCAGATCACCGACTACGACAAGCTGGCAATCGAGATCTGGACGAACGGCTCGGTCACTCCGGCCGACGCGCTGGGCCTGGCGGCGAAGCTGCTTAAGGACCACATGAACATCTTCATCAACTTCGAGGAGGAGCTGGAGGCGCAAGCCGCCGGCGCCTCCGACAAGCCGGAGATCCGCAACGAGAACCTGAACCGCTCGGTCGAAGAGCTGGAGCTTTCTGTGCGCAGCTACAACTGCCTGAAGAACGCGAATATCCAGACCATCGGCGAGCTGGTGCAGAAGACCGAAGCGGAAATGCTGAAGACCAAGAATTTTGGCCGCAAGTCGCTGAACGAGATCAAGGAGATTCTCTCCTCGATGGGCCTGAGCCTGGGCATGAAGATCGACGAGCACGGCAACGCCGTGCCCGGCAGCGGATCGATGTCCAGCCGCGGGTCTGGCAACAGCGAACTACGGCGGCATGGAACCGAACTACTAGAAGGCAGTGGCCAGTGGCCAGTTGTTAGTTCGCTGCAGTCGCGGCTGACAGCTTTGTGTCAGGGCACGACTTGAGTCGTGCCGTAGAGCTCTTTAGGTATGGGGCTTAGCACCGGCGACTGGCGACTAGCGCAACTTTGTAGGATTCGAAGGAACTGAACATGCGTCATCGTAGAGCAGGATGGAAACTGGGACGTAATACCTCGCACCGGCGCGCGCTGCTGCGCAACCTGGTGACCTCGTTGATCGTGGAAGAGCGCATTGAGACGACCATCACCAAGGCCAAGGCAATGCGTCCCCACGTGGAAAAGATGATCACCCTGGGCAAGCGCGGCGATGTGGCCGCGCGTCGGCTGGCTGCGTCTTACCTGATGACGCGTGAGTCTGTCGACAAGCTGTTCGACAGCATCTCGCCGCGCTACGGCGATCGCGAAGGCGGCTACCTGCGCATCATTCACTCCGGCTTCCGCAAGGGTGATGGTGGCGAGAAGGCGTTCGTCGAACTGCTGGGCAGCGAGAAGACGCTGGACGAGAAACGCCAGAAGCGTGCCGAAGTGCGTGCCAAACGCGCCGAAGAGACGCGCAAGGCCATGGAAGAAGCCCAGGCTCAGGGCGGCGTTCCTCCTGCCGAAGCCGAACCGGCCAGCGGCGGCAACGAAGAGAAGTAAAGTTGTTTAGCAGCTTCGCGAAGTTCAAAACGCATCCGCGTTTGCGGATGCGTTTTTGTTTCAGCACTGCGGATAGCAATCGCGCACCGTAGCGTCTGAACCTTGTTGACTTGAGAGTTGTCATCACGAGCGCAAGGGGGGATCTGCTGCTCATCTCCGGATCGGCACGACGTTCCGAGCTCGTTTCAGTTCACCGGCATGTATCCCGCGTCGTCCGTCCTTTAAACCGCGCCTCGATCCAAGCCATTTGAGTGGCGACGGTCGTGCCGATCAGGTCATTCGGGTCAACGCCTGGATACGCCATAAAGTCGACGCGATCCTTCTGGGTGCACATACGGGAGACCACTCGCGCATCGACCGAGTCTCTGGAATCCTCAGCACTGATAATAAGGAGCGGAGTAGCAGCCGGTTTTAATCCAAGAGTGTTTCGCTGGAAAAAATTCGCCACGTATTTGGAACTCTCCCACCCGGACTTGAGCGATTCCTGTGCCGTCAGCGGCGCATTCGGCCCAGACGCGGTGCATGTAACCGTCACAGCGTCGTAGCGCGCGAGCGCTTTCGACAATAACATGTCTTCCAGACGGAATGAAGGAGACACAGTCTTGATGCCGTACGCGAGATAAGCGAAGCTGTCCCGCCATGGTTCCCGAGCCGCCTGCTCCGTAGCATTTTTCAGATCGAGAGCGCCTGAGATCGAGATCGCTCCTGCATAATCCTCGTCCCGGGTTGCGATCTCGGCGGCCGAGAGCGCCGACGCTCCGCCATCACCCACGCCGATTGCAATCCATTTTGTGCCGAGCTGCGGGACCGCATGGCGCGCTGCTCGCACAGCATTAATCACATCGGTAGCGTTCGATTGTATGTCGAAGCCTGCATTTCGGAACGCCGTCCCGAGCCCGGTATAGTCGCTCGCCACCACCGCATAGCCGAGGTTGGCATACATATTGAGCGCAGAGCCGCTACCCAGGCCTCGCATGAGTGAAGGTGCGCATAGACGAGCAACGCCGACGAACGGGTGAGCCCAGGCAATGATCGGCCAGCCGTTTTTCGGCGCGGGTCCGCGCGGAACCAGAACGACAGCCGACGCCGCAACATCCGTTCCAGTGGCAGAAAGCGAATGGTACAAAATTCGCACGGCGGAGATGCCGTCTGCCAAATCGTAATCATCGAACGCCTTCGAGCGAATCAGATCTCCCGGCTTGCCCATAGGCAGCGGGTCCGGTGTGTCGTAGAAGCTGGTAAGAGGCAACTTGCCGTGGGCCCGCGCCCGCTGTGCCGGAGTCAGCTTGATGCCTTGAGCAGATACAGGACCGGCCAGGGTGCAACTCATAAGAAGAAACGCGATCGCCTGGCAGGCGAGATTCCTGGATCTAAAGAGGCAAGCCATGGATGCCGGTACATCTTACACCGCGGTTCACGCGAAGACCTGCCCTTAGGACCAGAATGACATGATCAGGTGCTCGCGACACCAGTCCCCGCCCTATCGCCGGTTGCGCGACACGGCAGGGGCACCCGACTGTCCACTGCTTACGGTTTCAGCGATTGCAGATACGCCACCACGGCTTCGGCGTCAGCGCGATTCATTTTGTATTGCGGCATTGGCGGGCGCGCCGGCTGTCCGTTGGGCGCCAGGCCGGTCATCATGAATTGAACAGCCTTCTCGGTGTCCCAGCCCTCAAGCCCCGCAATGTTGGGCGACGTTGCAGCCCAGATAGGAATCGGAACCAGCGGCGCGAACTCCAGTTTCTTGCCCTGCAGCCATTTGTCCATGACGAAGCCGCCGGTGGGGGTGAACGGGGTGTGACAGTCGGCGCACTGGCCAATGCCTTTCACCAGGTACTCGCCGCGCTTAATCTGCGCTTCGTTCTTTCCTCCATTCGGCGCCGCAGAACCGCTCTTCACAATCGTCAGGCATAAGGCAATTGCGACCGTCATCGTGAGTACGCTTCGCATCGGAGGTCCTTTCCATGTTCAGAGGAATGTTCAATTCGTGTCTTTTGGCGGACATTCGTATGCTCTATTAACGAGCCAAGCTATTGATATGTCGGGAATTACAGGTATCCACCGCCGGGCACGAAGTGAGGGGATTTTGACGGAAATCGAATCAGAAGTCAACCGCCTGGAGCCTTCGAAACGACAATCTCGACGCTCTCTACAATATCCGAACGCACTCATTCGTCTACAGCTGTGAATGAAGGACGCAGCGAGCCTGGAGCGAACGGCATTGGAGCAGGATCGACAGATCTCCGAGGTAGTCGAGCGCGAGCAGTCACGGCTGCGCAATTTCATTCGCCGGCGGGTGGCCGACCCGCGTGATGCCGAGGACATCCTGCAGGACGTTTTCTACGAACTGCTGGAAGCGAACCGGCTGCTGATGCCAATCGAGCACGTGACCGGCTGGCTGTTCCGGGTGGCGCGAAACCGCATCACGGATCTCTTCCGCAAGAAGAAGCCGGAGAATTTCAGCGATGCGGCGACGGAAGACGAGAGCGGCGAGTTGCTCCAGATCGAAGACATGCTGCCATCGCCAGACGCAGGCCCGGAAGCGTTGTACGTCCGCAACGTGCTTCTCGAAGAGCTGGAATTTGCGCTCGACGAACTACCCGAGGAACAGCGCGAGGTGTTTGTCGCCCATGAAATCGAAGGTCGCAGCTTCCAGGAAATGTCGGCGGCGGGCGGCGTAAGCCTCAACACGTTGCTGTCGCGCAAGCGATATGCGGTGCTGCATCTGCGGGAGCGGCTGCAAAACATTTACGACGAATTCACGAAGAAGTGAGGAACGGACAATGAATACGAAATGGATTGGAAGAATCTTCATGGTTGCACTGGTAGCGCTGATCTTTATTGCCGCGGGCGGTCAGGCGGTGCTGCATCTGTGGAACTGGCTGCTGCCATCGATTTTCGGCTGGCGCGAGATCACCTTCTGGCAGGCGGTTGGGCTTCTGGCGCTGTGTCGCATCCTGTTCGGCAACTTTGGGGGGCGTCCCCTGTGGCGTTCCGACTTTCGCCGCCGCATGGGCGAGCGCTGGCAGAACATGTCGCCGGAAGAGCGCGAGAAATTCCGTCAGGGCATGCGATCGGGATGTGGCAGCTTTGGCGCGGCCGGCGAAGCCAAGGGTCAAGCCTGATACGGTAGAGTGTTTCGGATGCCTTCCCTTGTACTCATCCCCGGAGTGCTGTGCGACCGTCGACTGTTCGCTCATCAGATCGACGGTCTCGGCGCGTATGTGAAAATTTCGGTTGCCGACATCACCCGACAGTCGAGCATGGAAGAGATGGCTCGGTCGGTACTGGCGACTGCCCCGGCGCGCTTCTGTCTCGCGGGATTTTCTCTCGGCAGCCAAGTCGCGCTGGAGATCATGCAGATTGGCGGCGACCGGGTCGAACGACTCGCATTGTTGAGCGCGACACACGGGGGCCTACTTCCGGCTTCGGCAATTGCCTTCCAGAAGGCGCTGGAGCCTATCGAGCATGGCGGCTTTCAGCAGTATCTGGACGATGTCTTTCCGAGATACTTCACCGAGTGCGATGCCCAAAACCCTGAACTGAAAAGCATTTTCATGGACATGGCGCACACTGTAGGACAGGAAGCCGGCTTGCGCCAGATGCGGGCGCTACTCGCACTCCGCGAACCGTTCCGCAACCTGGATCGTATCCATTGCCAGACGGTGATCATCGGCGGCGCTGAGGACCACCGCACGACCTTCGAGGCGCACGAGACGCTGGCGAAAGAGATTGCAGGATCGGAACTGGTGAGAATTGAAAACTCCGCGCACTTCACCACACTGGAACAGCCTGCGGCGGTGACCGAGGCGTTACGGCGCTGGCTGGCCCCGTGAGTTGGGATTCGTAAATGCGACCTCCTCCCACTTGCGCAATCCAATAGGCACATTGAAAATCGAAGCTTGGAGGATGGCATGTCTATTCGTCCCGTCAAACGGCTGATCAAATCCAAACCGACGTTAGAGGGCGCGGGCGTGCATCTGCGCCGCGCGTTTGGTTTTGGCAATACCTCCGACTTCGATCCTTTCCTCCTGCTCGACGATTTTCGCAACGATGTTCCTGAGGACTATCTCGCCGGTTTCCCGTGGCATCCTCATCGCGGCATCGAGACCATCACTTATGTTCTCGCCGGAACGGTGGAGCATGGCGACAGCATGGGCAATCACGGCGCGATCGCTTCCGGTGACATTCAGTGGATGACTGCCGGCAGCGGCATCATTCATCAGGAGATGCCCAAGGGTGACGACGCCGGTCGCATGCACGGATTTCAGCTTTGGGCGAATCTCCCCGCTGCGCTGAAGATGACGCCGCCACGCTATCAGGAGGTAAAGTCCGCCGACATTCCCGAAGTCACCGACGATGACGGCACTCATGTGCGCATCGTGTGTGGCGAGTTCTGGGGCAAGCGAGGGCCGGTGGAAGGCATCGCTGCCGATCCGGTTTACATCGACGTCTCCGTTCCTCCCGGGCAGCGCAAGACCTTGCCGGTTGAGCACACACGGCACGCGTTCGCTTACGTCTTCGCGGGGTCGGGTAAATTCTGCAATGCTTCCGGTCCGCTGGCGGTACCGACCGAAGCGGTCAAGTGGGCCGACACAACGCCGCCAGTCGAGGCCGACAATCGCTCGCTGATTCTGTTCGATCGCGGCGATGAGGTGACGGTTCATGCCGGCGATGATGGCATCCGATTTCTGCTAGTCTCAGGAAAGCCTCTGGAAGAGCCGGTCGCATGGTATGGTCCGATCGTGATGAACACGCAGGAGCAGCTGCAGAAGGCGTTTGAGGAGCTGAAGCAGGGGAAGTTTCTCAAACAGTAACGCGACCCATGTATTCTCCCGAACTTCTCGATCACTTCGAACATCCGCGCAACGCGGGCGAACTGGCCGACGCCACCGCGCGTCGCCGGATTGAAAATCCGGCTTGTGGCGATGTGCTGGAGTTGGCGGTCAAAGTGGTAGACGGCCGCGTCGACGACATTCGCTTTCGTGCCAAGGGATGCGTGCCGGCGATGGCATGCGCTTCGGCGGTGACGGAGTTGGCGAAGGGAAATTCGATCAGGCGAAGTGCAGTGCGATCAGCAGGGAAGATGTGGTGCGCACGGTAGGCGGCTTGCCGCCAGCCTCGGGACACGCGGCGCAATTGGCGATCGATGGATTGCGGCTGTTCTCGACGCACAGAAGTGACATGGAATATGTCGCCAGCGTCCGCTCCGGACATAGCAGGATAGCGAAAATTAACAACACCGCTTGTCGCGAGGAAGTGCATCCTATGTGAAAGACGGGATTTGCACTTGCGTTTCAGACGTAAAGCCATTTACCATAGAAGCGTCCTCCAATCGCCGCACTTCCCGTGCAGGCGTTCCTCGCGCCGAAATTTCCAGGCGCCAGACGGACGCAACTGAATCGATTTCAGCGAAGTATCCGACCGCAGCCAGGCCAGTTTCTGTACGTTCAACCACATGGCCAAGACCAGCGGTTCATAAATGTGGGATCTCAAACTTAAGAGAGAAGCATGAATCAAGGATCGAATCCTCCTTCCGGTCATTCCGGAGGGAAGGGACGTAGACGGCGGCGCGGCCGCCGAGGAGCCGTCGCGCACGGCACAGCCCCTCAACAACCAGGCCAGAATCGTCAGGGCTCAGGGACAAGGACGAACCAAGGTCCGGGCAAGAACCGTCGGGCGCAAGTCCGGTGGCCCGCGTCCTCGCCGCGACAACCCCCTGGCAGGCGGCATCTATACCGCGCCCATGGACCACAGCTATCGCGCCTTGCAGGGCAACAACAACGGCAACGCTCGCAGGCCCGGACGCGGCGGTGGCATGGGGCAGGGACCGGGCAAGCAATTCATGCAGCCCGATGTGGAGCCTTTGCCCGCACTGTCCGACACTGCACCGGCGCGCATCTTCGCCTTCGTCGACGACCTGTTCTTCCTGGCGAAGATCCAGGAGACGGCGCGCAAGATGAACGTCAAGGTCGAGTTCGTGAAAACCGACAAAGACCTGCAGGAGAAGATGGGACAGAATGGCGACAAGCCGACGCTGATCATCTTCGACCTGAACAACGTCGGCGCCAAGCCGCTGACTCTGATTCCCAAGCTCAAGTCGAAGCTGAAGAAGGGCACCAACATCATCGGATTCGTCTCGCACGTGCAGGGCGATCTGAAGATGAAGGCGCAGGAAGCCGGCTGCGACATGGTGTTGCCGCGCTCGGCATTCTCGCAGAACCTGGCGCAATTGCTGCGTCGCCACGGCGCGCCCGACGAGATGCCAGGACCAGGGTCAGCAACCCGGCTATCCCGCGTAGTAGTCGGCCCGCGAAGATTCGTCGAAGACCAGCTGATCCAGTCGGGCGGTCGCGTTCCATGTAGAATTCCTCTGCATGAGCGAGCGCGCTGTCCCTCTGTCTTCCGCACAAATTCGTTCCTTTCGTCGCGCTCTCTTGAGCTGGTATGACCAGCATCGCCGCGAGCTGCCGTGGCGCCGCGATCGCGATCCCTATCGAATCTGGGTTTCCGAAATCATGCTGCAGCAGACACGCGTGGCTGCCGTGCTGGATCACTACGCTCGCTTCATGCAGCGCTTTCCGACAGTGCAGGCGCTGGCCGCAGCTCGCGAGAGTTCCGTACTGGCAGCATGGAGCGGGCTCGGCTATTACCATCGCGCGCGCCGAATGCATCAGGCCGCAAAGATCGTTGCGCGCGGAGCGCGGAGGAGTGTTTCCGCGATCGGCGGAAGAGTGGCTGGACCTGCCGGGTATCGGCCGTTACACCGCAGCCGCGGTTGCCAGCATTGCCTTCGACGTAGCCGGTGGCAGTTGTTGACGGCAATGTCGAGCGCGTCCTGCAACGATTGCCGGCGATGCCGTGGGCAGGGAAGCCGCGTGGCGACGGCGCAAGAGTTTGCTCGATCGCACGCGGCCCGGCGATTTCAATCAGGCGATGATGGAGTTGGGAGCGACCGTGTGCACGCCGCGCGCGCCGCAGTGTTTGCATCTGTCCCGGTGACATTCTTTTTGCGTGACACGCGGTATGGAACCGACGCCGCCGCAAGCTGCGCAGGAAGAACAAGGAAATGTTTTACGCTTTCGCACGCCGGAGCGGACTCGGTGCTGCTAGTGCAGCGATCGGCAGACGCGTCTCTGATGGCCGGAATGTGGGAGTTGCCGGAGCTTGCTCCCGAGAGATCAATGGCGACGCTCCGCTGCTGCGGGTTCGGCATTCGATCACCGATACGGATTATCGGGTGTCGGTGTTCGCGATGTCGGAGAATGAGTGCGAAGCGTTTGCAGACACGGCTCGGTGGTTTACGGCGAAGCAGTGCGAGCGGCTGGCGTTGACTGGGCTGGCACGGAAGATCCTGCGAAAGTTGCGGATATCATAGGGATTCTGAGCGCGAAGTATCCTTGTGTCTGAGCTGAGTCGAAAGTAGCGCCACGGTATCTAAAGGTGTGACGTGGCCAGTATTCAGGTCCGTATGAGGGCACGACTTTAGTCGTGCCGATAAGAGTCCTGAAGCCTGATCGATGATCGACGATTGGCAGCACATCTGAAGACGTGCCCTGACTAAAAGCGGTAGGTGGATCCGGCTGAGGACGAGGAATGTAACGCGCTCCGTCGACGCAACAGGATGATCGCCAGCGCGAAGGGCTTATGAAACTGCCATTACTAGCAAAGCTTTTCGGAGGTCACGATTCGATGTCCACATTAAGCGCGGGAGTTCGCGCGCCTGATTTCACGTTGTCCACGATCGATGGCCATCAGGTTTCTCTGCACCAGGCACTGAAGAAAGGTCCGGTCGTTCTGGCATTCTTCAAGGTGAGTTGCCCGGTCTGCCAGTACGCGTTTCCATACTTCGAGCGCATGTACCAGGCCAACCGCGACGCGAAGGTCAACTTTCATCGGCATTTCGCAGGACGATGCCAAGAAGACGCGAGGCGTTCCTGAAGCAGTTCGGTGTCACGTTTCCCGGTCGCGTTGGACGATCCAAGGAATTACGCCGTCTCGAATGCCTACGGACTCACCAATGTTCCAACGCTGTTCTACATCGACCCCAGCGGCGAAATTGAGGTTTCGTCGGTGAGCTGGTCGAAGGTGGAGGTGGAAGCCGTGAACGCCGAAGCTGGCCGCGCTACGTCAGCAGTCGCTCCCACGTTGTGGCATAAAGGCGAAGAGGTTCGCGAATTTCGCGCTGGTTGAGGCTCCAAGAACTGATCCGCCGTGCGCGGATCAACATCGCAAATCACGGCATTGACTTGCCGCTCGCGAAACTTTAGATACTGACGTGCGGCAGGAGGCGGATTCCGCAGGTGACATTGCCGTAAGGAGAACAACCAGGGTGAAACGCTCGGTGCTGTTGCTGATGACGAGTCTTGTCGGAGGGTCGTTACTTCCTATATTCGCGCAGGGCATGAAAGCCACGCCACCGCTACCGCCAGTTCCTCCGGGCAAGATCACCGCTGCAGCCGTGTGGCAACCGCCGCAAGACTTCCTGACCAAGGCTCACGCCGCTTGCGACAAGTCGATGAGTGCGATGAGCTTTCCCGAGTGCTTCATGAATCAAATTGCCGCCGCCGGCGCACCGCCCGAAGCAGTCGCATTTACCCGCGCGCTGTATCAGCAGAGCGACGGGCAGGTCGGTATCTTGAGCGCCTTCAAAGCCTATGGTCCAGTCGATGCCGCACAGGTTATGTATCCGCTGCGTGCGAATGACAACTACGGCCTGCTGCTGGTGAACGGCGATCCAAACCTGATCGACGTAGACGACATGAAGAAGCTGGATCAGTCTCCGATGGAGCAGGACACTTTGTACCAGGCCTTGAAGAAAAAGTATCCGCAGGCACGCTCTGGCCGGGTGATCGCAGCGGCACCTGAGCCTTGGCCGCGCGCTACCCCGATCGCCGATGGAGGAACGGAGTTTATCGTTTATTATCCGGTGATCAATGGCTGCCACGCCTGCGAACGTCTAGGAAGAGCGCGCTTCGGTTGGGATTTCGATGCCAGCGGGAAATATCTGAGAACTGTTTACATTCCGGCGCCAGTTCCACCAAGGCACATGAGGCATCCGCATACGCCGCCGGACGTAACCAATCCTGCTAATCCCCAGCAGTAACGCACTGTACTCCCACTCTGTCGGAGTTTCGCACGATAGGTGCAACGTTCATGGTCTGTGCCCCCGTCTGCTAAACTCCAGTCACGATCCAGCAACGCAGGGGGATGTATGTGTAAGTTACTCGCACTCGTCGGGACACTCGTGCTCGCCTCATTCGCCTTTGGACAAGCCGCTCCGCCTCCTATCGGCGCTGCGTCGGTTTGGCAGCCGGGCAGCGACTTTCTGGCGAACGCCCACACCGCCTGCGACAAGGGGACTCCGTCTGGCAAGTTCGCCGACTGCGTCATCAACCAGATGTCGAAGGCGGGCGCCTCCGCCGATGCCGTGAACTTTACCCGCGAGCTCTACAAGCAGACAGGTGGCGAGTTAGGCATCATGGCTGGCTTTAACAAAGCAGGTACGGTTGACATTGCCTGGGTGCAGTATCCGCTGCGTTCGACGAATGGACTGCTGCTGGTGAACGGCAAGCCGCGGATCATCAACGCGGAAGACCTGAAGCTGCTCGATGAAAAAGATATGCGGCAGAGCTTTCAGTTCCAGGATCTGCAGAACCAGTTTCCAAAAGTTGGAGTATGGCCCGGCGACCGCGACGGTAAGACCTGGCCCAACGCGCAGACAGGGAACAATGGAGGACTGCAGTTCGTCATCGGCTATCCACTTCGCAACGGGTGCGCCACCTGCGCTCATGCCGGATTCGCGCTGTTCACCTGGAATTTCAATTCCGGCGGAAAGTTTACCGGGACGACCTTCATGGGAATGACACCCGCGCCGGTAACCCAGCCCGGCCAAAGCGCGCCGCAACAGTAGCGTGTCTATTTGATCTCAGCGGAGGTGTTAACGCTCAGTTATCGCCCGCCATGCCGAAATTCCTGTTGGAGCAGCGATGGACGATCTCTGCCTGCTCCAAGGCTTCCAGGTTGCGGGCGACGAGAGTGTGCAAGCATAGCGTGCAAACGCTTTCGGGAACTTCCAGCGAATTGTGGCAACGAACAAAGGTGTTCAACTTATCCAGAACCGTCGTCATTTCCTCACCGCAAGGCTTTCTGTCAGCAAGGACAGCGTACTGGGCGCGTCGGATGCGGGCTCTACACTCGACGGCAGGATCATGAACACGTGCCCATTCGGGCAGCGATAGGAAGTTACACTGTCGAGCGGGTGAACCTCTCCTCCCAAATCGGCCAGAAACCTTACGTCGCGCAGAACGCGCCGAACGTCCTCGGACCGGCAAATGGGGCAACTCCGCTGCGAATGCATACTTCGAGCCTAGGCTCCGGCCTGCGACCCCGCATCCCCCAACACGGTAGGTGGGCTACAACCAAGGTGATAGTTTATGGCGATACCGAAGATGCGTTCAGGAAAGTTCGGACAATGTTGCAGAGGAAAGTTTGGTCGGGGCGACTGGATTCGAACCAGCGACCCCCTGCGCCCAAGGCAGGTGCGCTACCAGGCTGCGCTACGCCCCGACTCTCTTCGATTATAGCAACCGTTCCCGACTGGCTCCGCAATTTCGGCAGCGCAACTCATTGCTCACGGTCATCTTCACGCCGTCGCTCAACTTCGGTCTGCACCGTATAATTAGAGGTTCATGAACGGACTCGTGTACGCCGTGGTTGCCTACGTCCGCAGCCCGGTGGGGATCTTCGTTGAGGAACTGCGCCGAGAGATGCATCCGGCACACACTCACGCCGATGCACATATCACGATTCTTCCGCCCCGTCCGCTCAATGGCAGCGAACAGGAAGCGTTGGCTCTGTTGACGGAGGTCTGCCGCACTGCAATTCCATTCGAAGTGGTCATGGGCGACGTCGAAACGTTCATTCCAGTAACCCCCACCGTCTTCCTGCGGGTAGCGCGAGGCGCCTACCGCATGCGCGAACTGCACGACAGGTTGAATCGCGGGGGCTTGGAGTTCAAGGAGCCCTGGCCTTACATGCCGCATCTCACCATCGTCAAAATGGACACCGTGGAACAGGCGAGCAAAGTAGCGGAGATATCGCGTCAGCGCTGGCGCCAATATAAGGACAGCCGTTCAGTACAAATCGATTCCCTCACCCTGGTGAAAGGGACAGGAGAACGCTGGGTCGACCTCTCCAGCGCGCCCCTGCGTGGCGAGTCGGCCAAGTAAGCGGAAGATCAAACGTTAGCAGTCCCCGATTGTGGACTGGGTTCGAAATCGGACACTAGGGCTATACCGTAGTTTCCGCTTCATTCTCTTAATTCCAAAAAGAATTTCCACAGAACGTCAAACTTCGGTTTCCGGGTCAAACGGCCAAATTTAAGTTGCGATCCACGCTGCCTTCTGGCGGAATGCGCATCTACTTATTTATGGTTTCACGCTGGGAAGATTTCGTTGTGAGCCGTGACCCTTCCGGCAGACTCTTCGTGGCGCGCTGTTCGCTGTGCGGCCAGTTGCTTGCAGCATCGCCGGACCGTCCGATCACCGAGCGTCTGGCGCAGAGCCATCGATGCGAGATGAAGCTTTCGGTCAGAGCCGCCGTTCCCCGCAAGTAGACACTCTCTCCAGAGAACCTCAATCTCCTACGGCGCAAAATAACTAAAGATGTCCAGAATGAGCTGCGTGGTGCCGCCGGCGAAGGCATCAACCTTGCCATTCGTCGTCGGCACAATCGCCATATTTGACGTGATCCACCCGTCGGCCGCGTTTAATGTCGAAACGATGGGCTGAGTGGTTCCATCCGGCCACAACGTCAAGTAGCTCAACGACGGCGAGGGCACCACCGTCGCGTTGAAGACATATCCCTGCGCCGTGGCTGGTGCTCCACAACCGCTGTCCACCACGTCCACCGGCGGATTGAGCTGTCCGCTGAACGGCAGTCCGCTACCCACGTGACGAGTATCGATGACCCGGCAGGGAATGACCGGGTAGAGCGACAAGCCGTTCGACCCGGTATTCGAAAAGTAGCCATTAACGTCAATCAGCAAATCCGTGTCGTTGCTGACGTACGTTGTGATCTTGCCGCTCGTGCCTGCTGGGACGATAGCCGCATTAGCCACATACGTTCCGGTCAGGTTGTTCAGCGTTGAAACCGGATTCTGCGGCCGCTGACCGGTTGGCCAGACTTCCAGGTATGCCAAACTGTGACCCAGGCTCGGATAGGGAACCGCTGTTAAGTTGAACGAATACGCTGCGGCGTTGATGCCCGCTGGAAAGCACCCGCTATTGTTCAGCACCGGGAAGTCGCGGGTCGCGCCACCCGACAAATGAGGCAAGCCCATCCCTTGCGGATAGGAAGCACTGCGCGTGTCGGCGACGCGGCAGGGAGGCAGCGTGTGAAACTGCAAAGTGGATTGAGTGGACGGTGCGAAGAATCCGTCGATATCCAGCACCACGTCCGCCGGCTCGGTCACAAAAACGCTGACGCCGTTATTTAGTCCGCCTGGAACAATCGCGGCGTTGGCTTTCACGCGCGCGTCCAGCGAGTTCATGGTCGAAACCACTGGCCGGTTCTCTCCTGCAGGCCATATCGTCAGATACGAAACCGGAATGCCGTGTTCGGGGATCAAGGTGACATTCAGCGAAAACGCTGCGGCCTGGCTCAAGTCGGCGCACCCCTTATCATGCGACAGTTGCGGCAGGTTGAAGGTCTCGTACGAATTCCCTGGGATCGGGCCACCGCCTCCGTTCTGCGTACGGGTATCGACCAGACGGCAGGGCGTCATGGTCTCGAACTGCACGGGCAGAGAGTTTGCTCCAATCGTCATGCTGAAAACTGTGCCGTCGTTCTGCGTACCTCCTTTTTCCGTGGTGCCATAAAGTTTGCCGTCGTTTCCTTGCAGCAGCCCGGCATAGGGAAATTCGCCGTCAGCTCCGCCGAACGTATACAACGTTGTGAGTGCAGTCGACGGTGTGCGCGTCCTGTCTTACACACGGAAAGAGCGCGCAAACACAGCGCATACTGCTGATGAAGGGGCGATGTTTACCGGGGGTTCGGCCTACGGCAAGAGGGCGGAGCCGGGATAAAGCGTGTCCGCGGAAGAACTGCAGCAAAGCTTGGGCACTCGCCCTGATGGAGCCAGGCGATCAAAATCGTGCGAAGTGTGCAGCATGGTAGCGAGAGTCACGCCGCGATGTCAATAGAGTCGTGGCATGGGGCGAGAATCGTTCTAAGTTGTCTCCTCCAATGGATCGTCCACCCTTTGCATCAGCACGGCCGCCAGGATCATGAACACGCCGCCCGACACCACGGCCGCCACTCGATTGTTGTGCAGCAGGTGCGACATGATCCAGCCGAAGGCCAGCGAGGCAATGATCTCCGGCAGCACGATGAAGAAGTTGAAGATGCCCATGTAGACGCCGGTGCGGTTTGCCGGCAGCGACGCCGCCAGCACTGAATACGGCATGGAGAGCGTACTGGCCCAGGCAATGCCGACGCCGGTCATCGAGAGCAGCAGGTAATTCTTGTCGTGAATGAATGCCACCGAAAGCAAGCCGAGCGCGCCGCATCCCAGGCAGAGACTGTGCGTCCACTTGCGTCCCACACGTTTCGCCAGGATTGGCAGGAAGAACGAGAAGATGAAGCACACGGCCGAGTACATTCCGAAACAGATGCCTGCCCATTCGACTCCCGCTGTGTAGGATGGCGCCGTCTGGTCCGCGGCACCGAAGACATTACGTGCAACCGCAACCGGGAAGTACAGCCACATGCAGAACAATCCCAGCCAGGTGAGTAGCTGGACGGGAGCCAATTGCTTCATGGTCGTGCGGCATATCGCGGATGGCGTCGAAAATTTCCGCAGGCCTGCGTGGCAAATCCACCGCTCGAAGAAGCTGCAACTTCGCGCTGCTGAATCTCGGGCGGGTATTCCTTTGTGGTTACGATCGTCCACAGCACCGCACCGAAGAATGCGGCCGCTCCCAGATAAAACGACAGCCGCACCGTAATCGGAATTGCGCTGTTGGACTCCCCGTGTGCCACGTGAAAGATATTCGGTCAGCAGCCACGGTAGCGCAGAGGCGACCACCGCTCCCAGTCCGATGAACAGGCTCTGCATGGCGAAGCCCTGCGTCTGTTGTTCCTCGGGCAGCAGGTCGGCAACGAACGCGCGGAAAGGTTCCATGCTGATGTTGATGGAGGTGTCGAGGATCCAGAGCAAGCCCGCAGCCATCCACAAGGCTGAGCAGCGCGGCATCAGGATCAGCGCCATGGAACTGAGGATCGCTCCCGCCAGGAAATACGGACGCCGTCGTCCCAGCCGCGTCCAGGTGTGGTCGCTGGCATTTCCAATGATCGGCTGGACGATGAGTCCGGTGAGCGGTGCAGCCAGCCAGAGAATCGGTATCTGGTCGGCACGAGCACCCAGGTATTCATAGATGGCGCTCATGTTCGCCATCTGCAGCGCCCAGCCAAACTGGATGCCTAGAAAGCCGAAGCTCATGTTCCAGATTTGCCAGAAACTTTTAGGAGGCTTTTGCATGAAGTCGAGGAGCGGGTGCGTCGCAACCTCACCATACCTGAGCGGATTGGAATGCGATAGGAGATTTGAACGCAGAATTGCAGCGAACAAGTTGTAAAGCAGAGATGCTGCTACTGTCGAACCGCGACTAACTCCGACTCAACCGGCACGCCTTTGGCTACCTTGATCCGGACCAGCGCCTCGAAGGGATTTACCTCGCCCATCTTGTTAAGCGTCAGGTGCGACAGCAGCTTCCGGACCGAGCTGCCGTGACAGGCGTACTCGACCGCGCCCTGCGTTCCGAAGGTCGTGGTGCCGGCGAAGATCATGACCGATCGCGCTGGATCCAGGCCCGGCATCAGGCTGATCACGGCGTAGTCTTCGGTCAAGGGTTCATTGGAAGGAGTAGCGAGGATTTCTGTCGGCTCACCTTCACGGGGATGGACATTGACGATCGACAAGTCTCCCTTGCGCGGGCCATCCGTCAGGCGACGGAAGACGAACTCGCGCGTGGTGGGAATCTCGGTCAGCGTGAGATTTTCCGAGGGCGAGCCCAGGAAGATCAGATCGTTGTTGCGCACGTCGTCCAGAGAGAAGAGACTGCCACGCTTTACCCGGATTCTCCGGTGCAGCAGATCGAAGACCTGGTCTAGCTCGTGCACCGCAAGCACTTCGCCGACTCCGGTGTAGTGGTCCCAGATTTCGCCGCCGGCGTCGCGCGAGGGATTGTAGTAACGCATGCCGGTCTCGGGACGTCCGATGAACGCGGCATTGCTGAACACGAGCCAGGGCTCCTGCGGCCCGCGGATAAAGGGCTTCCAGAGTTCCTGAAAGTCAGCCGGGACCGGCTCGGACGCACCTGCCAGAACGGTTGGAGCAAGTTTGCGGGTGGTCAACAACGATCCTAATCCCACCAGAGCTGCGGCCAGCAGGATCGCCAGTGTGATTGCCGCCAGCTTCCAGTGATCGGAAACCTTGATTGCTTCCGTCTGCGCAACCGCCAGGCGTGCTATCGAAGTGCAGCGTTGCGGGCCGCTCCTTGATTCCGGAGGCTGTGCGGCGATGGAACTGAAGATGATAGGTTCCCTTGGGAAGGTCGACGACGATTGGGTCGTTCGCTCCCTCATTTGCGTAGTACTCGCTCAACTTCGCGCGCAGCCTGCCAACCTGCACGCGGATCATTGAATCCGATTGCGGGTCGAAATCGGGGCGGCGACCGAAGACCTCAGTCGCAATCTGATATTCCTTCACACGGACCGGCAGGCTCTTCGAGCGCGTGCTTACCCAGATAGCGAAGCAGCTTGCATAGCGATTCGGAGCCATGCAGGGTGGCGCTGCTGACGAGTACCTCGATTTGTTTTGCAAATTGGTCGTGCTCAGACATCGGTGAACTACCGGGAGAACACCCCTGTAACATCAAGGTAACAAAGCAGGCAAATCCCTGCAAGAAGAGGGTTTTTCTGATGTAACGGTAACAACACCCATTGAAACTTCTGCCCGGGAAGCCGGAACGCAATACTTCCTCCCACTACGGTGTGCTTTCCCGGGACATGGTAGCGAAATGGCAAAGCAAGGTCGACATCAACCTACTTTCCATGTGGGGCAAAAACTGGTCGCACCGGTCACGTCGTGTGACTTTCGGATCGGCCTGTTTGAATTGTGCCTATCACCCGAAAAGTCCACTCTTGCAATTCTTACAGCGCCCACAGAGATTTGGTTCTCGCAAAGACGTCCGAACTTTCACGAACGGACGAGTTAAGGATTAAGGCAGAACGAATGTAGTAGATCGACAAAATTGGCAGCTGGAGGCACCGAAACTCTCATGAAGTACCTTCGCTTTTCGTATCTATTAACGCTGCTCTGCGTCGTCTCTTGGGCGCTGTTCTCATTCGGACAGTCGGAAACCGGCCAGATCGCCGGAACGGTCACGGATCAGACCGGGGCCGTCGTCCCAGGCGCCACCATCAGCATCACCAATACCGCCACAAACCGAGTCATCACGGTGCAGAGCGGAGCATCCGGGCAATTTTCGGCGCCCGCCCTCCTTCCCGGACACTACAAAGTTGAGGTCAAGGCTGCAAACTTCAAGACCGTGAGCCAGGAAGTCACCCTGGAAGTCAATCAGGTGCTGCCCATGGATTTCTCCATGCCCGCCGGCTCCACTACGGAAAATGTTGAGGTCACCTCCGCTGCGCCACTGGTCTCCACCGACAGCTCCGACATTGGACAGGTTATTCAGGGACGCCAGGTCGTCGATCTCCCGTTGAACGCGCGCAACTTCACGCAACTGGCAACCCTGGTGCCAGGCGTTACGCGCGGAAATAATACGAATGGTGACGCCACCGGCGCGTCGGGAAATGCCGAGACCTACCGCTACAACAATAGCGGCGGCGCCTCGCTGGCGGTCAACGGATTGCGCCCGCAGGCCAACAACTTCCTGCTCGATGGCTTCGACAACAACGAGTCGCTGGTGAATACCATCGTGTTCTTCTCGGCTCCCGACGCGATCCAGGAATTCCGGGTCGCCACTAACATCGCGCCGGCTGAGTTCGGGCGAGCCGGCGGCGGCATCGTCAACACCGCAATCAAGTCGGGCACGAACCAGATTCATGGCACCCTGTGGGAGTTCTTCCGCAACAGCGCGCTGGACGCTACGCAGTGGGAGCCGACGCCGAATGCCAAGAAGCTGCCCTTCAAGCAAAATCAGTTTGGTGCGGCGGCAGGCGCGCCCATCATCAAGGACAAGCTGTTCATTTTTGGCGACTATCAGGGCTTCCGGTCTTCCTATCCTGTGAGCACCGATTACGCCACCGTGCCTACCGACGTGATGCGCGCCAGCGGCTATCGCAACTTCTCTGAGCTCCTGGGCTCGGGCATCGTGATCCGCGATCCGCAGACCGGCTGTGCCGTTTCCCGGCAACATCATTCCTTCCTCGTACCCCTTGAACCCGGCGGCGGTAAATTATCTGAATGCATACCCGACTCCGAACTGCGGTCCGGGCAACAACCCGAATTGCAACGCCATCCAGCAGAACTACACCACCACCCGTCAGGCCACCCAGACGATCAACGATTTCGACATCCGCGCTGGATTACAACATCGGCGCAGAAGGACACCTCGTTCTTCCGCTACAGCTACGGAAACGACAACTTAACCACCGCTTCCCGGTTGCCGGATCTGCCTGCGGGCTTTGGCTCCGGAACCAACCCCACGCATCCTTATGCCGCGGTCATCGAAGAGACCCACCTGTTCAGCTCGAACCTGGTGAACGAAGCGCGCTTCGGCTTTATTCACGACTCGTTTGGTTATACGCCGCCCTTCAATAACGAACCGTTGTCGGCCAACCTCGGCATCGTGAACGCCAACGTCAATGCGCTGGGCCAGCCCGATCCCGAACTAGGCGGCGGCGCGCTCATCGGCGGCTACAACAGCCAGTTGGAATACACCGGAGACTACGGACCCTACCTGGTGCCGCAGGATACCTGGCAGGATTACGGACAATCTGTCCTGGGTGAAGGGCAAGCACACCATGAAGTTCGGCGCGCAACATGATTCGCCGCCAGGTCGACTTCTTCCGTCCGTTGGCCGGCAAGGGCTACTTCAACATGTGCGGCAACGGGACCAACCCCGCTACCATCACCGGTTATGAAGTGACCGACCTGCTGGTCGGCTTCGTCTGTAGCTATTCCGTTGGTCCGGTGCTGGGCGATTCTGAAACCCGCAACTGGGAGATGGGATTCTACGGCCAGGACGACTGGCGCGTTACTCGCCGGCTGACTCTCAATCTCGGCTTGCGCTGGGACGTGCTGACCTGGCCGGTAGAGAAGTTCAATCGCCAGGCAAACTTCGACATCAACACCGGGCAGCTCGAGATTGCCGGTCAGAACGGAAATTCCCGCAGCTTCATTCCGGTCGACTACCACAACTTCGCTCCTCGCATCGGCTTTGCTTATGACCTCACCGGCAACGGCACTACGAAGATCAGCGGCGGCTACGGCATCTTCTACTTCGTGGATCGTGGCGGCATCAGCAATCAGCTGGCCCAGAATCCGCCGTTCAGCGGACAGACGACCTACAACTACCTGAACGGATATCGAATCACCTTTACCGGTCAGGCGCCGCTTGGGACGCAAAACGCCAACCAGTGCCTGACGAGTTGCGACGCTACCCTGGGAACGGCTCCGTTGCCTTCGAAGGGACCAATCCAGGTTGATCTGAACAACCCACAGAACGTTTCGATTTCGGTGGCGACGCTGCCGACGCAACACCACGCCCAACGTTCAGGAGTGGAACCTGCAGCTCGAGCATCAGATTGGCGACAACATGACGCTCAGCATGGCCTATGTCGGTGACAAGGGTACGCACCTGGTCACGTACTACAACTACAACCGCCAGGTTTACGGCGTCGCTCCCTGCGGTGCGTCCAATCCTGCAGGTTGTAACTTCCCGAACCTGGGTACGATCAACACCCAGGCCACGATCGGCAACTTCGAACTACAACGCTCTTCAGGTCGCGCTGAATCGCCGATTCAGTGCCGGACTTGCAGTTCGGCGCTTCCTACACCTGGTCGCACACCATCGACGATTCGCCGGGTGCATTCGATAACTACGTGGCGAATGGCGCTATCGCCGGTTAACTATCGAGATTTGGCGGCGGAGCGTGCCAGCTCGAACATGGACGCCCGAAACCGCCTGGTGTTGAACGGAATCTACCAGCTGCCCTTCGGACAAGGCATGCGCTGGGGCGGCGACTGGAATGGAGTGACCAACGCCTTCCTCGGCGGATGGCAGACCAACCTGATCTTTGTAGCCCAGAGCGGAACGCCCTTCGATATCGTGGAGCCTGGCAATCCGGCCACGCGTCCCGATATCGTGGGGAATCCCTTCGCAGGCGCCAGCGGGCTCTACTACTTCAACCCCGCGGCATTCGCCAACGTGCCGACCAACTCTTCCGGCGTCGCACTGCGCGCCGGAACCCTGGGACGCAATGCCCTGGTCGGCCCGGCCTTCACGGATGTCGACTTCGCCACGTTCAAGAACTTCAAGATCACGGAGCGGGTGACGACGCAATTCCGTGCCGAGTTCTTTAACCTGCTCAACACGCCGCATTATGTTCAGCCGGACTACAACACGCAGGACGGCAACTTCGGCAAACTGACAGCTACGGAAATCTCGTCACAGCGCCAGATCCAGTTCGCGCTCAAGGTGTTGTTCTAGACAAAACCAAGGGAGCAGGGAAGATTTCCTGCTCCCAATCCTCTCTGGAACTCACTGTGAAAAATCGAAACGATCTTCGCGCTATTGCGGGCTTGCGCTCTCGATCGTCTCGTCCTTCTGGTCGCAGCCTGCTCCGCTGCCGGGCTGCCGGCGAATCGAGCCGACCGTCTCCAAGATCGAGCCGCCCAACTGGTGGATCAACTACTCGCCCTCCGCTCATGGTGCTGCTGTACGGAGACAATCTCAACGCGGCGAAGATCTCCACAGACTATCCCGGCGTGAAGATCGCCAGGGTCCAGAACGAGCCTGACGGCAAGCACGCCTTCGTCTGGCTGAAGCTGGATTCGACGGCCAAGCCGGGAACGGTGGCGCTGAAGGTGAAGACCGAAGGCGGCGATGCGATGGCGAATCTGACGTTTGTCGGCCCGTCCGCCGCAGCAGGGAAAATACCAGGGCGTCACGCGCGACGACGTGATCTACCTGATCATGCCCGACCGCTTTGCCGACGGCGATCCCTCGAACGATCAACCGCCGCGGCTGCGCGCCGGCACCTACGATCGCAAATCACCCAAGGCCTATCACGGCGGCGACCTGAAGGGCGTGCAGCAGCACCTGCCATATCTCAAGGATCTCGGCGTCACCACGCTGTGGCTCACGCCGCTCTACCAGAACGACGACGCCACGCTCGGACTATCACGGCTACGGCGCGGTCGACGAATACGCAAGTCGAAGACCACTTCGGCAACATGCAGGACGTCCAGAACCTGGTGGCCGCCGCGCATCAGCTCGGCATGAAGGTTTTGTTCGACATGGTGCCCAACCACGTCGGACCGAATCATCCCTGGGCGAACTCGCAGCCGACGCCCGGCTGGCTGCACGGCACTCCGGCGCATCACATCGACAACGCCAACTACGACTTCCCTCCCATCAGCGATCCGCACGCCGTTGCGGCGAACTACATTGAGGCGCTGGATGGATGGTTCGTCAACACGCTGCCCGATCTGGCGCAGGAGAACCCGCTGGTCGCGACCTATCTGCTGCAAAATGCCGAGTGGTGGACCGAGAGCAGCGGCATCGACGGCATCCGCATCGACACGTTTCCCTACGTGCCGCGCAGCTTCTGGTCCTACTACGATCAGGGACTGGTTGCTCGCTATCCGAACTTCTTCATGGTTGGCGAGGTGAACGACACCGATGCCACCGTGACTTCGTATTGGGCCGGAGGCCAGACCGGCTTCGACGGCATCGACACGCATCTGACTACGCCCTTCGACTTCCCGATGTTCCAGGCCATCGGTGACGTCGTTGCGCGCGGACGAGTCGGCGAAGAAGATCGTCAGCGTGTTGCGTCAGGATCGTTTCTATCCGCATCCTGAGCTGCTGGTTACGCTGCTCGATAATCACGACCGGCCAAGATTTATCACCCAGGCGAACGGTTCGCACGAGAAGTTGAAACTGGGACTCTCGCTGCTGCTGACGATGCGGGGAATTCCGCAACTGTACTCCGGCGACGAGATCGGTATACCGGGCGGAGAAGATCCGGATAACCGGCGAGACTTTCCCGGAGGATTTCCTGGCGACACGCAACAACGCGTTCACGCCAGGCCGGTCGCACTCCTGAGCAGCAGGACGTCTTCTCGCACACACAAGCGCTGCTGAAGCTTGCGGCAGCAGCACCCGGCTTTACGAATCGGCGTGCAGAAACATGTTGCGGTGAGTGATAAGTACTATGCCTTCACGCGCGAGACCGACGGCGAGCGTCTGCTGGTCGTCTTTCACAATGCCGACGCGGCAGAGAACGTGAGCATCGATCTAAGCGGCACGACAATCGCAAATGCAAGGTCTCTGGATTCGCTTTTCGGCCCGTCCGTCGCGCAATTGGGGAATGGCCATGTCACCTTGCAGCTTGCTCCCTATAGTCTGACGATTTACCAGGTGCACTGAAGACCGGCGGCGGGCTGCGCGAATGCTATGATGATTACCCCTAGGCATGAACTCTTCCCCAGTCGATGTGAAGTTTCCGGCTTCTGCCTCCTCCATCGAACCTGATTCTGCTTTCGAACGCCGTCTGTTTTACATTCTCGGCGCCATCGCGCTGATCTACGCATTGTTTGCTGGCCTGCACACCGTCTCAGACTTCGATTTGGGATGGCAGATGGCGACCGGCCGCTGGGTCATTCAGCATCACTCAATTCCGCGTGTCGACGTGTTGTCCTACACCACGCCAGGAGTGCCGTGGACCTATCCCGTCGGCGGACATGTGCTGTTCTACCTGGCCTACCTGGTCGGTGGATTTGGGTTGCTCTCGTGGCTCGGCGCATTTGCCTGTGCCGGCAGCGTTGCGCTGCTGCTGCGCCGAAACTCCGCCGTCGGCGCCGCCATCGCGATCCTCGCCGTTCCAGTGATTGCCGTGCGCACCATCCCGCGTGCCGACATGTTCACCGTTGTGCTGTTCGCGGCGGTTCTCTCTTTATTATGGGAGCAGCATCGCAGCGGACGCGCCAGGCTCTGGCTGCTGCCTCTGCTGATGTTGCTTTGGGTCAATGCGCACCTCGGATTTGTTGCCGGGTTGGCCTTGATTGCAGCTTACATCGGCGCCGAACTGGCCGAGGTGGTTCTGAGTGCTGCGAACCGCCGTGCGGCGCTCGACCGGCTGCGTAATGCGTGGAAGTGGCTGGCTTGCGCGGCGCTAATCACGCTGCTGAATCCGTGGGGCTGGGGCATTTACAGCGCTCTGCTGCGCCAGCAACGCGCCAACCAGGCACAGCAATTCTGGATCTCCGAGTGGGTGCCGGTTCCGCTGAGCCTGGCATCGATGCGCAGTGCGTTCTGGCTGCGGCCGACGCAAGGAACGATCTATGTGCTGCTTGCCATCGCGGTCGTCGCCGCGGTGATCGCCCTGCTGCGCGCGCAATTACCGGATGCCGTGATGCTGCTGGCCGCAACCTACACCGCCACAAAGTACGCGCGCATGGGATCGGTGTTTGCCTGCGTCGTGGTGATCGTCGGCGGCCCGGTGCTCGCGCCGGTTGTCGCCGGACTCGCAGCCCGACATCCGGCAGCCGCGCGTGCGAAGGATTGCCGCTGTTGTCTCCGTCGCGTTGCTGGCAGCGCTGGCATCGCTGCGAATGTTCGACCTTGTAAGCAATCGTCATTACCTGGCGAGCACGGATGAGACGACATTCGGTGCGGGCCTGGGCTGGTGGTTCCCCCAGCGCGCCGCCGAATTCATAGAACGCGAACATCTGCCCGGTGAAATCTTCAACACCTATGACGAAGGCGGCTACCTCTCGTGGAAACTAGGGCCGACTCGACAGATTTACATTGATGGACGCGACACGCTCTTCGGCGTGCAGCGCATACAACTACACAGCGACTTGTTGCAGAGCTCTCCCGACTCCGCCGTCTGGCAGCAGGAAGCGGCGCGCTACAACATCAACACCATCATTCTCCCCCTCGGCCGTTTCGACGGAATCCAGATGATCCGTCTGCAGGACTTCTGCAGCAGCAAGGTGTGGCAGCCGGTCTATCTCGACGAAGTCTCTGCCGTGTTCGTGCGGCGCACGCCGCAGACCGAAGATTTGCGCGCTCGCTTCGCTGTGAATTGCGCGCTGGCTCCGTTGCCCGCGCATCCTCCCGGCCCAGCCCGCGCAGATGCGTTCAACGCCTGGGCCAATGCTGCAGGAGTGCTGGCGGCGCTCGACCGCAACCCAGAAGCGCTGGCTGCAACCGATAAAGGGCTCGCGGTTTTTCCCGACAGCTCATTCCTGCACTGGCTTCGCGGCAGCATCCTGTCCGCTATGAGCCGATTCGACGAATCGGAAGATGAGTACCTCGCGGCCGTCGCGCTCGATCCCAACGAGGTCACGTGGTCGGCGCTGGCCGCAAGTTACCAGCAGCGTCATCGCATGTCCGAGGCCATCGACGCGCTACAGCATGCCGCCGCTCTCTCTCCGCGGCCGTATCAACTTCTGGTTAAGCTGGGATATCTCTACCTGAACCAGCGCGATCCGCACAATGCCAGGCAGGCTTTCGATGATGCAGCGCGCACCGCGCCAAAAGGCATCGCCGCGGCGGACAATGGCACCTTCGACTTCATGGTGGCGCAGGGCCGCTCGGGCGCCGCAAGCGAATCGGGAGACCTGCCGCAGGCGATTGCCTTCCAGGAACAGGCTGCGCAACTCAAGCCCAACGCTCCCGAGCCCTGGCGAAGATTGGCGAAGCTATACAGGAAAGTTGGCCGCGAGTCCGACGCGGCGCGGGCCGAGGAACGTGCTTCGGCGGCCGAAGGGAGGCACTAGTGCGATCCTGAAAGAGTGGTTCTTCTCGTTCTTCTGGAAGCCAAAAGACCTGCCCTGGCCAAAGACGGCCTGGAACGCGGCACCCGCTCTGTTGATTGCATCTACAATTTTTTCTTGATAAGAGATTTCTGGGGAGCCACCAGCGCGGTTGCAAGGTTTTGGGGTGGGTGGAGGGATTCGGAATGAAACGGTTCACTGATTCCAAATAAGTTATTGAAAAATCAGAACCGCCCAAACATCAGAAATCGCAGAAATGGGCGAATATGTGTACACGGCGTGTACGTGGCCCGAGCGCTAATTCACAGTGGCGTCGTGAGTAAAGGGGACATCCACCATTCTGTGCAAGAATGACTTCTGAGTTACTTGTGCAATGGCGATGTTACAACAGTGCTACTCAGACCCGACAATGTCGCAGGATGTACCAGATGGCAAGCCAGCAGCATCGGCACCGTAAGAGAACTAACGAACGCACGACGCATCACTTCGTGAGCGTAACGTTATCGCGCTATGGCCGGCAGGACATGCTGTCGGCGATGCCATGGTACGAGCGCTGGTCAGCTGAGCGCACAGTCGCCACACCGACGCGTGATGAAGTGTCGCATCTGCCAACGGAGACACGAACGACCGATACGATAGCCGCAAGACGACCGTGATTCTCAGCTCGTCTTCCGATGAGCGCAGCCAAATCGTGGTTGCCGAGCTAACAGCGCGATCTGGGACTGTATGGCAAAGCCACCGCATTGCAGGTCGCGTACACGGACACTGTACTTCATGCGCTCGTGAGCGAGAGTCTGTCGTGAAGCAGGCGATTATGGCCAACACGCCCGTGCCGGAATCGTCAATGCTCTATCGCCCGGAAACGGTCAAGCGGCTGCCAGATCATGAAACACCACTTGCAGTCAGCGTGATCGAGTAAGCGAGGCTCAGCGTCGCCGCTCGTCCTCAGCGAGCGGCTGACCGCTGCTTCAGCGATCACGGAGGCGAACCTGTTCACGGTCCAGCACCTCGGCTGCGTATCGCTGGAGACTGCCACTTGTATCGGCATGACTGGAGCCACACGACGTTAGGTAATGCGAATCCGTGGCGTTAGCGCTTGGACGGATAAGGTGGCCCTTTGAGACCTCGAATGCCGGAGTAATCTTCCAGCACGTAGACCTTCACTAACTCGCCCACCACTATAAGTGCGAAGCACGGCACGAACGCCCAGAAGAGAACCATGATTCGTCCTTCCTCATGAACTGTGCCGTAACTGGAGGGATGAGTCCACGTAAGTCCGACTGTCCATCCCCTCTGCGGTTCTGGAGCATGTGGACGTGTTACCGAATAGCGTCCAATCAGAAAAGTTTGCCATATAGAAACGGTAAGGCAGCCGACGACCCCAAGCACCTTCAGTGTCTTCACGACTAAGCGCCACCGCCTCTGAGCGTCAGAGCCAACCATTCTTCGTCGCAATCTCTGGTCTCGGACTGGAGTTGCCAGTGAAACTGTTGTTATCAAGACAGCCATATCACAAGTTACCCGGAACGGTAGCCGCCGGCAAGCGTTACCTGTCAACTGGGGATTAGGCGGGGAGCCACTCATGAAGCGTATCCACCGCCTACACCAAATAGCGAACAGAAGCCGAGCCCTACCACGTCGGCGGTACGTTTCATGTACACAGAGACAGCAAGTTAACCTGTAAATTGATGAGAAGAAACTAGATAGGTTTGGGGTGGGTGGAGGGATTCGAACCCTCGACAGCCGGAGCCACAGTCCGGAGTTCTACCACTGAACTACACCCACCATAGCGGATAGAAAATTATAACATCCGGAAGCTGCTCCCCCCACGCAGCCCGCCTGGCCCGTCGCCTGCGCCAACACAGCTCGCATCGAGCTTCCAGGGCCGATCCCTCATCCTCCCAGAGCGATCGCCACGCCCACCAAAATCAAACCAATCAGCATGGTGCACATTCCGGTGACATACGGCGAGACCCGGTTGTATTTTCCCCACATCACGCCGACCACGAACAGCAACGCCAGCAGCAAGGCGTTCGACACGCGCAGCGCGAAACGAGGATCATGCCGAAAGATGAGAAACGGAATCGCTGCCGGGAACACCGAAGTGAAATCGATCCAGAAGATCGCAATCGATCCGTAGATATCCTCCCGCGTCACTTTTTCCGCCGGCAACTGGATTCGTGACATCAGCGGCAACAGCACATGCGAGATGCGAGCCCGGTCTTGTGCGCTGGTGGCAGGTTCAAGCAACGGATCCAACTGGCCGCTCAGTTTCGAGAAGGCTTCGGCCTCGGAAGCGTGTCTAAGGCCCAGGAGGAAATGGCGGCGCTGACGGCGCTCCGTCAGGCTGCCCATGATGTATAGCGCGCCGTCGATCACGCCCCACGCAATATTGCAGCCCAGCGCCGCAAACAGCAGGTGACGCACCGCCTGCTCACCAGTCCCTGCCGTGAATCCGGCGATCAGCGTGAAGTCGAGCACCATGATCAGCCCGCAGAGAACTTCCTCCAGGCGGTCGGACGGATCAAGATGACGCGCGACAAATCGCTTCTTCGCCTTCGCGTTCAATCAAACCTCTTCTTGCATTTTGCAGGCTAAGACAGGCTGCCAGCGGTGATTTCCATCACATCATGGCTGGGAATGTTCGCGGCGGAAGGCTCGCGATTCAATGCGCGGCTTGGTCTCGCTCCGCCAGGAACGTGTCGCGGCATTGCTTGGCTTCCGACAGCAGCTGCGGATATTCCGGCATGTTCCGGATCGAAGCCAGCAGCGGATCTTTTTGCAGCGCGTCATACGAGCAGTACTTGCCCTCGATGGCAGACTTAAGAAGCCGCACCGCTGATTCCTTCTCGCCACAGTAAGCCATGTCGGTTGCGCCCAGATATCTGTTCTCAGGGTCAGGATTGGTTTCCAGCCGCGCTACGTGCTCGCGGAAAGCACGATCGGATTCCGGGAACGCCGGCTGGCTGGTGGATGGCCGCGCGAGGCAAACTTCAAAGAACTTCGTACGCCCGTCGTCCGCGTTCAGGTCTTTGAGGCCGGCACGCGCTTCGTCGACCTTGCCTTCCCGCAACAGAATGCGGATGCGGTTGCCCTTGTAGAAGTCCGATCCCGCATCCAGGGAAATGAATTCCATCGCGCGCTGCGTATCTCCCATCTGGCTGAAGGTGAACGAGCAGGCACGCAGCAGGTAGTTCCCGGAATCCAGGGCGTAAGCGTCGTTGCAGGCCTTCGCCGATTCGTCGAGCAGCCCGGCATAGCGGAGCATGTAGCCGAGCAGCGAAGTGCGATATCGAATTCTTCGGCTGGCGCTCCACCAGGGCCTGGGCGTCCTGATACGCCTTGAGCAGGTCGCCGCGTTCGACACGGGTTGCAATGCGCTGCGCCGCCGCCAGCGTAAGGTTAGGATCCAGCTTCAGCGCTTGTTCCAGCGCGGTGTTCGCTTTCTGGAACATGGCTTCGCCGCCGTCGCCGTACTGCGAGTCGAGATAATAACGCCGCCCAGATTGGCCCACGCCGGTGCGTACGTCGGGTCCAGTCCCACCGCGCGCTCCAGCATGGCTATCCCTTCTTTGTTGGGGCGCCGGATCATGCGGCAATCGCCAGGCTGCGCAAATACAAGATCGTAAGCTTCTTCGTTGTTGGGATGGGTGCTGCTTTCCGCTGACTCCGTGCTCGCGCCCAGCGCCGGGATCATTCCTTGCCGAACCTGGTCGGTGATCTGCGCGCGCGTGGTGATCATGTCGGCAGCGGGCACATTGAGCGTGTCGCGCCACAAGGTGCGATTGTTCTCCACATCCACGGCCTCCAGCGTGATCTGAAGCTGATCGCCTTCCTTCATGTAATGCCCGGTGACGATGTCGCTGACGCGCATCTCACGGCCAATTTGCTGCAGGTCAAGTCCGGCCCCGGTGTACTTGCTGGTCGTCGCGAACGGCCGGATGGACAGCGAACGCACATAGCTGAGCGCGGTGGCGATTTCATCGGGCAGAGCCAGCCGCAGGAAGTCGGCGCTCTGGTCTCCTCCCATATTCTGGAAGGGAAGCACGGCCACGGTGGTCGGATTGGCCGCGCTGATCGGTAGGGGATATGTCGCCGCGACTGCCAGAAGTAAAGCGCAGCGCCGAGGACGACAATGGCAACAACGGCTCCGATGATTCTGGCGTACGAGCGGCGCTGCACTGGAGCTGCAACTCCGCTCTCCCCTTTGCTGCGCTTTGCTGGCTTGAACTGCTGGGCCCTGCCGCACCGCTTGATTCCGCTGCTGCGCCTGCGACCGAAGACGGGATGCGTCCGCTGTCGGTGTCGCGCTTCAATCGCTTCAGATCGGCGCGCAGATCCGACGCATGCTGGTAGCGCAGTTCGCGGTCCTTCTCCAGCGCCTTGCGGATGACCGCGTCCAGCCCTGCCGATACTTCCGGATTCACCTGCGAGGCCGGCGGAGGCTCGTCGCGCAGAATCGCGCTGCAGATCTCGCCCGAACTCGATCCGTCGAACGGCATCTTGCCCGTCGCCATCTCGTACAGCACCGCGCCGAACGAGAACAGGTCGGTGCGCGAGTCGACATCCTTGGCGCGCACCTGCTCCGGCGACATGTATGCCACCGTGCCCAGCATCGCTCCGGGACTGGTCAGGTGCTGCGGCTCCGAATCCGCGATGCGAGTTTCCATCTCCGCGCCTGACGCCACGCCTTTGCCGGTCACCTTCGCCAGGCCGAAGTCCAGAATCTTGGCGTGACCGCGCCGGGTTACGAAGATGTTCGCCGGCTTGATGTCGCGATGAATGATGCCTTCGCCGTGCGCGGCGTCGAGCGCGTCGGCAATCTCGGCGCCCAGCTCGAGAAGCAGTTCCGAGTCCATCGGCGCGCCGGCGATCTGATGCTTCAGGGTCACGCCGTCGAGGAACTCCATGGCAATGAAGGAGCGGCCCTCGTGACTGCCGATCTCGTAAATCGTGCAGATGTTGGGATGGTTCAGCGCAGAAGCGGCACGCGCCTCGCGGCGAAAACGTTCCAGGGCCTGCGCGTCCTGCGCAACCTCGTCTGGCAGAAACTTGAGCGCGACAAAGCGGCCAAGGTCGGTGTCCTCGGCCTTGTAGACAACGCCCATACCGCCGCCGCCGAGCTTGCTGACGATACGGTAATGCGAGATCGTCGAATCGATCATGCTTGGAAGAAGGAAAGCCCGATGATAGGGCGGGCTGCAAGGGCAGTCAAACGTTATAACTCACGCGCGCTTGCGGCGGAAGAATCGCCACAGAGCGAGCAACACAATCGCGCCCAGCAGCGAGAGGATGAATCCCGGAGCCTGGCCACGGTGCCACCATCCCAACTGGCGTCCGACCAGCGCTCCGAAAATTGCGCCGCCCACTCCGACCAGTGTGGTGCCCACGAAACTTTTCGGGGCAGTGCCGGGCAAGAGCAACTCGGCGCACATGCCAACAATCCAGCCGATGAGGACCACGATCAGGATGTACAAGGCGTTCCTCCAGCGACCAAACCGCCGCGGGCTTGGAAAGACTGCCGCAGTGTGGTCGTCTGAAAATCGAGGAGTAGTTTAGCAAGTTGCGCTGGAATGTCAGCCTGCTTCGATCTGCGCCGGCGAACGGGACGTTCGCGGATGTCGGTCCGGCTTTTCCTCACAATCCACACAAATCCACATTGCTGCACCATTAATAGGCGTTGAATGCCGTGTGTCAGGGGGCTAGAGTCCGGAAAGCCAGCGATCAAGAAATGGCGCAGAACGTGCACCTTCGGAAGTGCATTGGCAGGGCCGGATGCTGGCGGAGGTTACTAGTCAGGTTCCGGTTTCGGGTGGTAAAATAACAATATGTTGTATTCGCCTCTTGACATCCACAAGATGTCGGGCGTACTTTCACTTCACTGAAATTTTGAGGAACGTGCTATGAAGGCTCCCTCCCCCGTAGCGGCCGTCGCGGACAGAGGTGATCCGGGGCGGCGACATAGCAGTCAAGCCGAGCGTCCGGGTGACTCCGGGTTCCCGGCGCAAGTTGGGCCCTTGCAGTAGCGATTTCTCCTTCGGTTTCGGCAGCGGCAGTAGCGAAGCAGGTTGATCCAAGGTCAGTGCGAGACGTAACAGGCCCCGTCCCATCGCGTTGCGTTGGGGTAATGACCGACGAAGTCATCGCCTAGACGATGACAACTGCGGTGCTCCTTCCAACGTCCGGCTGATGAGGGACGTGCTCCTTTCCAAGTCCGATCAACCCGTCGCGGCCCTCGCCGCGCGGAATAGTTTGCGGTGACATTTAACCGGGGGCTTCTTCTCTGCGAGCAATACGCCAGCGAGAGAAGAGGCCCCCAACATCGTCTGCGGAAGGAATTTAGCAGCGCCGGGCTGTAAGAATCAGAGTTCTTTCGGGGGGGCTGGGCAAGCAGATCCTCGTCGGACTGAAGCCCTCCTCGTGATGACAATGACGATGAGCGCAATCAGGTCACGCAATTCATAACGCACTTATAACGCACTCATACTCCCCAGGAGCGACACATGGCCGACATCGACCACCAGCACCACCACCACGACGAGCGCCTCCGTCTCCAAGACGACGAAGAAGGCGCCCGGCCTGACCTTCAAGCGCTACTTCACCAAAGCCGGCGTCTCGCCTTACGACGAGCTCGAGTGGGAACTCCGCCTGGCGCAGATCACCGACTCGCAGGGCGGCATCATCTTCGAGCAGAAAGATGTCGAGGTCCCCAAGGACTGGTCGATGACGGCGACCAACATTGTCGCCAGCAAATATCTGCACGGCCCACTCGGCACGCCCGAGCGCGAGAGCGGTGTCCGCGCCCTCGTCACCCGCGTGGCCGAGACCATTCGCGACTGGGGCATGAACGGCGGCTACTTCCGCACCGCCGGAAGACGCAGCCATCTTCCACGACGAGCTCGCGCACCTGCTGGTGCAGCAGAAGGCGGCGTTCAATTCGCCGGTATGGTTCAACGTCGGCTGCGATCGCATCGAGCCCAACTCCGACGCGCAGAACTGGCACTGGAATCCGCAGGCGCAGCGCGTCGAATACGGCGTCACCGGATACAAGACGCCGCAGTGCTCGGCCTGCTTCATCAACTCGGTTCACGATTCGCTCGACTCCATCCTGACGCTGGCCAAGACCGAAGGCATGCTCTTCAAGTGGGGATCGGGCACGGGCACCAACCTGTCGCCGCTGCGCTCCTCCACCGAGTCGCTCTCCGGCGGCGGCACGGCCTCCGGCCCGCTCAGCTTCATGAAAGGTTTCGACGCCTTCGCCGGCGTCATCAAGTCGGGCGGCAAGACGCGTCGCGCCGCCAAGATGGTCATCCTCAACATCGACCATCCCGACATCAACGAGTTCATCGAGTGCAAGCAGAAGGAAGAAGCCAAGGCCTGGGCGCTCATCGAGCACGGCTACGACGGCAGCGGTCCCGACTCCGACGCCTACTCGTCCATCTTCTTCCAGAACGCCAACAACTCGGTGCGCGTTACCGACGACTTCATGTACGCGGTCATGCGCGACAGCGAATTCCAGACGCACGCCGTCAAAGACGGCCGTCCCATCCAGACCTTCAAGGCCAAGGATCTGCTGCACAAGATCTCCGACGCCACCTGGCATTGCGGCGATCCCGGCATGCAGTACGACACCACGGTCAACCGCTGGCACACCTCGAAGAACACGGCGCGCATCAACGCCTCGAATCCGTGCAGCGAGTACATGTTCCTCGACGACTCGGCCTGCAACCTGGCCTCGCTCAACCTGCTGAAGTTCGCGCCCAACGGCACGTTCGACGTGGCAGCCTATCGCCACGCCTGCGCCGTCATCATCACCGCGCAGGAAATCCTGGTCGACAACAGCGGCTACCCGACGCGAGGCGATCGGCAAGAACTCGCACGACTATCGTCCGCTGGGACTGGGCTACGCCAACCTGGGCGCGCTGCTGATGGCCTCGGGCCTGCCCTACGACTCCGATGCCGGACGCGACTACGCGGCCTGCGTGACCGCCATCATGTGCGGCGAGGCGTATCTGCAGTCGTCGAAGATTGCGGAGTTCTGCCAGCCGCTGGCAGCCGGCAACAGAGACTTGCAAGCAGTGGCCAGTGGCTAGCGACGAGTGGCCAGAAACAGCAGATCCCTCACCTTCGGCTCGTGATGACAATTCGAAGGATTCGCGTATTCTCGTCGGATGCGCGCTTCCCCGGCGGCGGCCTGCCCCGGCTGGTACATCAACCGCGAGCCCTTCCTCGACGTCATCCGCATGCACCGCGCATCGGTGAACAACATCAACCGCACCAACGTTCCGGCGGCGCTCTACGAGGCCAGCAAGGAGACCTGGGACGAGGCCCTGAAGCACGGCGAGAAGCACGGCTACCGCAACGCGCAGGTCACGGTGCTGGCGCCGACGGGCACCATCGGCTTCATGATGGACTGCGACACCACCGGCATCGAGCCCGACCTGGCGCTGGTGAAGTACAAGAAGCTGGTTGGCGGCGGCATGATCAAGATCGTCAACAACACCGTGCCGACCGCGCTCTTCAAGCTGGGCTACACCGTCGGACCAGACCAACGCCATCGTCAGCTACATCGACGCCACCGGCACCATCGAAGGCGCGCCCGCCATCAAGGACGAGCACCTGGCCGTCTTCGACTGCTCCTTCAAGCCCACCAAGGGCACGCGCACCATTCACTACATGGGACACGTGCGCATGATGGCGGCGGCGCAGCCGTTCATCTCCGGCGCAATCTCCAAGACCATCAACATGCCGGAGAACGCGACGGTCGAAGAGATCAGCGAGGCCTACATCCAGGCCTGGAAGCTGGGACTGAAGGCCGTAGCCATCTACCGCGATGGATCGAAGAAGGCGCAGCCGCTAAGCTCCATGGGCTCGACGACGGCGAAGTCGACGAAAGAAAACTCTGGTGCCGCACCTACGGCGTGCCGGTTTTGACGCCTTAAGTGGGAAGCAGGAACCGATCGACGAGCAGGCCGCGCCTCCGAAGGCGGTGCGTCATCGTCTGCCGGAAGAGCGGCTGTCGATCACGCACAAGTTCGCGGTGGGCGGACACGAAGGCTACCTCACTGTGGGACTTTATAAGGATGGCGTCCCGGGCGAGATCTTCATCACCATGGCGAAGGAAGGCTCCACGGTCAGCGGCCTGATGGACAGCTTTGCCTGCGCGGTGTCGATCGGCTTGCAGCACGGCGTGCCGCTGAAGCTGTTGTGCGAGAAGTTCGCGCACACGCGCTTCGAGCCCTCGGGCTGGAGCGGCAACCAGGACATCGGCTACGCCAAGTCGATCATGGATTACGTCTTCCGCTGGCTGCAGCTGCGCTTCCTGACGGGACAGCAGCAGGCGCTGTTCGACGGCCTGCGTCCGAAGTACGTGAACGCCCCGCCGCCAGGCACGCCGGATGAGCCCGGCCAGAAGACCTTCGGCGACTTCACGGAGGACGCTCCGGCTTCCTCCACTGGTGTCATCCCGAGCGGACCGGTGCAACCGAGGCGGAGTCGAAGGACCTGCGTACACGGCAGGACACGGCCCATCACCACGCGAGCGACGCCCTGAAGGACCTGATCGACCTCGGCGACTCCCCCAGCTGCCACGTCTGCGGAGCCATCATGACCCGCAACGGAAGCTGCTACCGCTGCATGAGCTGCGGCAGCACGAGTGGGTGCTCGTAGTTAGATCGGGTAGTGTTAGATCGGGTAGTGTTAGATCGGGTAGTGCGGCCCTTCAGGGCCGCGTAAAACAGCAGTAACAAAAGGAGCGCGGGGCTTTAGCCCCGCGCTTCCTCCGCCATCGTGAATTGTCATCCCGAGCGAAGCCGAGGGATCTGCGGTTTCCGAGGCGTCATCCTGAGCGCAGGCGCGCCCTCCGTTGGCCCGCCGGAGTCGAAGGACCCCTATAGTGCCACGAAGCTGCCGCGCCAGTCTTCCTACCCTCAACTACTAGCCAATTTCCGCCATTTCTTGAATTAATTGCTTTACATCAATCAGCCTTAGTTCTATAGTGCTGCACGTTGGGGAAATTAGTGCTACGGCATAGTCTGTGCCTCTTCGTCGATCCGCAGCCTTCCGCCGTCATATCCCCACCCTTCGGACTGACCGGCAGACTGCGCTCCCAGCCTGTAGTCAGCCCTGTAGTGCAAGTCAATCATTGATTCAAGACATGGCCAAAAGACCTAAGATAGCTTCCCAAGTTGAGGCAGACGTACTCACTACAAGTCGTCGTCGGTGCTGTTTATGCCATTCGCTCAGCGGCGATAACGGTGAGAAGATCGGCCAGATCGCGCACTTAGATGGCGACCCGGCGAACAACGCCATAGAAAACTTAGCGTTCCTCTGTTTGGAACACCATACTCTGTATGATTCGACCTCAAGCCAGCATAAGAACTTCACTATGGCAGAGGTCTTGACAGCGCGTACCCTTCTTTATTCGACTCTTGGGGCTCAAGGTTCAGAAATCCATTGGCGGATAGTACTCGACGGAAAATTCTCTGATTTCCAGAGAGAAAAAGTCGAGACAATCGTAGCTCACCTGCAGTCGTGTTTAGATGACCCCAGTCTAACCATCAGAGCCGTGCGCGAGGGGTCTGTTGAACTTAGCATCGAGAGTTCGAAAGCTGCTTTTGACAAAATGAAAGCCTTAGTTGAATCCGGCGAGACAACCGAAATTCTAGGCTATCCAATCACCGATATTTCACTTCCCAAAACAGTGGGGGTGCCAGCGGCCGTCGTTAATCAGCCTCAGTCAGAAGAACTCGGTCCATTTCAGCGCCTCAAACCAATCGTCCAAGGCAATCCCAAACTCAGAATTCCGCAACGTGATGGATACTTTGAAATTCAGCAGTCATTCTCGAAGCACCCAGATAGGAGAGAGGTTGGTATCGTTCTGCCAGTCGGCTGCGGGAAGTCAGGTTTGATAACCCTTGCGCCATTTGCCGTCGCGGCAAGGCGGGCTCTTGTCGTCGCGCCAGGACTTCACATAGCTTCGCAGCTGCTAAATGACTTTGATCCAACGAATCCGACAATGTTTTATCGGAAGTGTCAAGTGTTGGGGGGCGTTGAGTTTCCCGAACCCGCGGAAATTAGGAGTGATGAAACCAACCTCGCTGATTTGCGGGCTGCGGACGTCGTGATAACGAATATCCAGCAGTTACAGGGACGCGACAACAAGTGGCTCTCTTCTCTTCCGGATGGCTTTTTCGACCTGATTCTCGTAGATGAAGGTCACCATAACGTCGCACAGAGTTGGGACATTCTAAGAGAGCGGTTTCCCGTTGCGAAGATCATAAACTTTAGCGCCACCCCGACGCGCGCGGATGGACGGTTGATGTCAGGGACCATCATCTATAGTTTCCCGATTTTCAGGGCGATTGAGCAAGGGTATGTAAAGCGACTGAAAGCGGTTGTGCTGAATCCTAATTCGCTTCGATATGTTAGGAAAGATACAGGTGAGGAGGTCGAAGTCGGTTTAGACGAGGTGCGACGTCTGGGAGAGGACGATTCCGATTTTCGTCGAAGCATTGTGAGCTCAAAAGAAACACTAAATGCGATTGTTAATGCCTCAATTCATGAGCTCAGGAAATTGCGATCAGGTACAGGTGACGATCGACATAAGATCATTGTTTCTGCATTGAACTATGCCCACTGTATACAGATCGTCGAGGCATATAAGTCTCGGAATATGCGTTGCGAATATATACACAGTAAAGAGGATGGTGTAGCTAACGACAGGGTGTTGAAGAAACTTCAGAATCACGAGCTAGATGTAATCGTTCAGGTGCGAATGCTGGGAGAGGGATTTGATCATCCTTACCTAAGTATTGCTGCTGTCTGTAGCATATTTAGTAGTCTATCCCCTTTTGCACAGTTTATAGGCCGAATCATGCGAGTAATTATTCAGGACGACCCATTCAATCCTCTGAATCAAGGTACGGTGGTCTTTCATGCTGGCGCAAATATTGCAAGTAGATGGAAGGACTTCCAGAATTTTAGCGAAGCGGATCAAAAGTTTTTTGACGAGTTGCTACCATTGGTAGAAACGCAGTACGACACTGCGAGAGACATTACAACCCCGTCGAGAGTAGCTACAGCGCGTGAACTTGATTACGAGATAACCTCTCAGGGACAAGTTGCACTAGAAGAAATTGGCCTGCTTGAAAAGGACGGGAAGGCGAAAGCGGCTTTCGAATATCTTCGCAGCCAAGGATTTAGTTCAAACGACTATCGCGAAGCTGAGCTGTTGAAGCCTGTGCCGGTCACGAAGCAGCGCCAGAGACAGGCAAGTAGGTACGGATTGGAGCAGCAGATTAGAAATGCTGCCGCAAAAGCACTCCATGAGAGGGGGTTGACCGTCGAGGGAAAGGATCTGGACCGTAAGTATCTAGGGCGAAGCAACTGGGTGATGCTGAAATCCGCAATAGATAGCAAATGCAACGCCAAGATAAACAGAGGACCCGGGGAACGTCGAGAGTTCACTCAGCAGGAAATTGACCAGCTAAAGGGCGATCTCGGCGGCATCGTGAAGGGTGCTCTCCAGGAGCTAATCGATGGCAAGAGCTAAATCATTCCTTCCTCTGTTCCTGATAGACGAAGCAGGAGCCTCTCACAATTGCCAACATAATCGGGCGCACCGAATTGTCAAAGGTGCGCGGCGTCTGAAAGTAAAAGAGGGACGCAATGTCGAACATTTCTGCATTGGTTGTGCACTCGAAGCAGTAAAACTCGACATTAGTAAGCTGCAGATATTGGCGGCTGACTTGAAAGATAGTGAATAGCGTTGAGTTTTCTGGGCCGGGGCCTTGAATGCAACCTAATGAATGACAGGAGAAATCTGTGGCCACATCGGTAAAATATGAGTTGCCTGTCGGCAATATCGAGAAAATCGGCGTTCGGATTACCCGTCGAACCAGCAGCAAAGGCAAAGATGGGGAGCTTGGCATCTGGCAGAATGCCGTGGGTTTCAAACCCAGCGATCACGAATACTTTTATGTGGTCTCATGGGATGACCTAACAGCCTGGATTCGGACGAACGGCAAGAGGAGCAAGAAGAAGGCCGCGTCGGTTAAACATGAGGCGTAAGTCCGGCCTCCAGGGCTTTCTGTCGTGATGCGAGACGTGAAAGTGGGGCGAACTCATCCTTGCAAGCTCCTTCGACTAATGTCGTAGATTGCCGAGTAAATTGTGCTTGAAAATCGCATAGCGTATCCATGACACTATCCTGTGACACGCTTTCTCTTCTGGAACCTCAACAAACACGAGATCCCCGGATTCGTCAGTACCCTGGCGCGCGAGAAAGAAGTCGACGTGCTCATCCTGGCCGAGTGCGTCATGCGCCCTGAGCGCGTTCTGGAAGAACTCAACTCTCGAGACCTCCGAGTATCAATACGCCTGGGGTGTCAGCGATCACCTCATCTTCTTCACTCGCTTCGACTCGCTATTACCTGAGGCCGCTGTTTGAGAGCAGCCGGCTGTCGATTCGCCGTCTCACCCTGCCCGGGTGCGAGCCGCTGCTGATTGTAGCCGCGCACCTGCCCAGCAAGCTTGGCTACTCGGATGAGAGCCAGGTCATCGAGTCGGTGCAACTGGCGCGCGCCATCTCCGAGGTGGAGGCCAGCGAGGGACATCATCGCACCATCCTGCTGGGCGACATGAATATGAATCCGTTTGAGGCCGGCATGCTGGGGGCGCGCGGCGGGCTGAATGCCGTCCCCAGCCGCGCCATCGCCGCCCGCGATACCCGCACGGTGCAGCGCGAGAAGTACAAGTTCTTCTATAACCCGATGTGGAACTATCTGGGGGACCATGCCCATCCCGGCGGCACCTTCTACTTCGAAAATGCCGAGCCAGTTTGTTACTTCTGGAATATGTATGACCAGGTGCTGCTGCGTCCCGAGCTGCTGAAGGATTTCCGGCCGGAGCATGTGCGCATCGTCAGCGATATCCGCGGAGTGTCGCTGCTGGAAAATGGGCGGCCGGATAAACAGATGGCGTCGGACCACCTGCCGGTAATGTTGGAATTGAATCTCCAGGAGAGTGTATGAGTAACGATCTATGGCCGGTCAATATTGCGGAGACGAATATGGTGACGCCGGTGGCGATCCTGCGCGAACAGGCGGCTCTGCTGGGTGACAAGACTCGGCAACTGGTGACCGGCGAAGTGCAGACCTCGACTGTCGGCAATATGTTTGTCCATAGCTTCTATGTGACGGCGCCTACGCTGAACTATAAGTACGAGCTGTTTCGGGTGCAGCATCCGGCGGCGCTCTATCCGCTGGCGCTGATAGAAGGTCAGACGACTACGCAGCTCAGGTCGGAAGAAGAGTTCAAGAATAAGCTGAAAGAAGTGTTCGCGTCGCAACCCACACTGAACGTCGTCCATTCCATCCTGGCACAAGTGAGATCGTGATCAGGGTGGGTGCTCCCGGTCAAGAACATTCGATGTCCATTTGTTTGTCTGGACTGGCCGTCCTGGGGTTCTCACTCTAAGTTTTCGGGTCAGCAATCAGCGAACCCAGCAATGTCACGCGCATCATAATGAAGGTAGTCCCATTATGGTTGCGGTGAAGCACAGAAGCTGGTTGTGGTATCTGGTTCGCGGACCAGTGTACTTGTATCGCTGGCACATGGGCTGGCTTTTCGGACATCGCTGCCTGTTGCTGACGCATATCGGCCGTCGCAGCGGCTTGCCGCACCAGACCGTGCTGGAAGTGGTAGGGTACCGCAACGACGGTCCCGAGGCGGTGGTCGTAAGCGGCTTCCACGACTCGGATTGGGTGCGCAACATCGAGGCCACGAGCGGCGAAGAGGTCACGGTCGGTGCGCAGCACTTCGTCGCCACGCATCGCTTCCTGGGCGAAGACGAAGCGATGAAGGTGATGGAAGATTACGAATACCGCAATCGCTACATCGCGCCGGTGGTGCGGCGCGGATTGAGCTGGCTGGTCGGATGGCCGTATCACGCCAGTGAAGACGATCGCCGCAAACTGGTGCGCCAGCTTCCGATGATCGCCTTCCGGCCGAGATAGTGAATAGTGGTTAGTGGATAGTTTGTGCAACAGCAGTTCCAGCGACTCGCCGCGAGTTATGCGCGTCGCCGGTCCGAAAGACTTTGGTCATTCCTCAACTTCTGGCCAGTGGCAACGAGTCTTTCACTACTCCGGCTTGAAGCCTACGCTCTCCCACAGCGGCGCGGGATTGTAGAGCACTCCGTTGGCGAGCACCTGACGCACGGTGCGCACGTTGTGAATGTCGTCGAGCGGATTGGCGTCGAGCACGTCGAGGTCGGCGCGCTTGCCTACTTCGAGGCTGCCGCTGTCGGCGTCAACCTTCATGGCGCGAGCGGGAACGATGGTTGCGGCCTGCAACGCTTCCATCGGCGTGAAGCCCGCCTGCTGGTAGAGCTCGATCTCGCGATAGACGGAGAAGCCGGGAACGGTCTGATCGGTGCCGGCGACGATCGGGCACGCCGGCCTTGTGCAGCGCCTCGATGGTTTCGAGGCTATGCTGGAAGATCTTCTCGCCGTACGGGGCCATCTCCGGCGGGAAGCCGCCACTGGTCAGCGGCTTCGCGCAACTCGGGTGCAACGCGCGCGATGCCGGGTTCGATCTCGGTTGCCGGTTTGCTGGCCGGTCGGAACTGCAACTCGTAGAGTGCAATGGTCGGATCGATCACGGTGCCGTGCTCCTTCAAAAATGCCACCGCCTTGCGGCCGGCCTCGGAGTTCACGTCGGTTGAAGCCATCGCGGTCAGACGTTCCTGCCGGGTAGCTTTCTTGTGGTCGAACTCCGGCATGAACATGTCGGTGACGTAATGAATATGGTTGATCATGTCCATGCCGTCGTTGACGCCTTCGTAGGCGTTCATGCCTTGCGGAATGTGGCCGGTGACGGTCATGCCGTATTTATGCGCGTCGGCGCAGACGGCCCTGACATTGTCTGACTTCATCGGAGCTGTAGATCTTGATCTGCTGGAAACCGGCGTCGTGATACTTCGTCACCCACTTCTGGGCGTCGTCGGCGTTGTTCACGCGGTTGATGCCGATGCGCAATGGGTCCATCGCCATCGACAATTCCGGCGAGCAGCATGTGCGGACCAAGCGCCTTGCCGCTGTTCACGGCGTCGCGCACCTGGGTGATGAAGTCGAACTCGTTGCCGACGTCCCTCACTGTGGTAACTCCCGCAGCGAGGTAGATCGGTCCCCATTCCACCTGCTCGTAGTGGGCGTGCATGTCCCACAGGCCGGGGATGATGTACTTGCCGGTAACGTCGATGCGCTGCGCGTCTTGCGGAATCTTGACAGCTGCTGCTGGGCCCGACAGCCACGATCTTGCCGCCGCTGGTGACAATCGTGGCGTTCGGGATCGGCGGCTTGCCGGTCACGTCGACTACGGTTGCGCCGACGAAGGCGAAGGTGCCGGTGCGACGTCCGGCGAACGAGGTGCTGAGCTCGGTGAGCAGCGCCATCTCATCATGCGCGGCGCTGGCAACGAAGGACGACAGCGCGGGCTCGTAGTCGTCGCGAACGGCTTCGAAGTGATCGAATTCGGCGTCGGTGGAGACCAGCGCGGCCAGGTTGTTGGAGCTGTCCATCCAGAGAACTTCCATGCCCCAGATCAGTCCCTGGACGGAGTAGCGCTCGACCTTCACCGGTTTGCCGTTGATGTCGACGGTTTGCGAGCCGCGGTCCTGGATGCGGACCACGCCCTGCGGAAGAGTCGTCATCTGCGCGGGTTTGCCGTGAGTGAGCCAGTAGCGCATCATCTCCATCTGCACCGCAACCGGCGCGTATCCGGAGATGGTGAAGAAGGTCTGCGGCGACGGCGACCGTGCTCGAGCCTTTGCCCTGCTGGATGGTCGCGCTCGTGCCATTGATGGTGACATTGGTCTCGATCTGCGACATGCGCGAGGTGTTGCCCTTGATGGTGAAGCTCTGCGGCACGTAACTGTCGGAGGTGCGCAGTGTCGCCTCGAGCGGCACTGGCGTTCCGCGATCGGTGAACTTGAAGTCGGTCTTCAAGGTCAGCGAGCTGCCCTCGGGCGTGATGGTGTAGTTTTCTTCGCCAATGGCTTGCTCGAACTTGTGCAGGCGGAATTTGCCGGCTTCAGCTTGCGGAGCGGCTTGGGCGATCAGGATGGCAGGCGAAAGGGCGAGCAGCAGCAGACAGGCGCGACGAAGACGATTCACGCGGTAAGGCTCCTTCGATCGATAGAGACAAACGATTACACCACATTAAACGTAATCGAGAAGCTCATGGTTCCGTGGAGTCTCATCATCCAGTCAAAATCAGGCCGTTGTGCATTCAAGGCATCTCTCTGCCGTCTGCAACCCATCTTTCATTCCGGGAGGGATTTATGGGAGAGATGCGCAATCGTGTCGTCGTCATAACTGGTGCGTCCAGCGGCTTTGGACGTGGAGCAGCGCGTGAAGTTTGCCGAAGCGGGAGCCAAGGTAGTGCTGGCCGCGCGGCGCAAACGTTTGCTGAAACAGGTTGCGGATGAATGCCGCAAGGCCGGCGGGCAGGCGCTGGTGGTCGAGACGGATGTGAGCAGCTCGAGCGACGTTGAGGATCTGGCGTCGCGCGCAGTCGACAAGTTCGGCAAGATCGATGTGTGGGTGAACAACGCGGGCGTGGGTACGGTGGCGCGCTTCGACGAGACGCCGCTGGAAGAACACGAGCAGGTCATCCAGACGAACCTGATGGGGACGGTCTACGGATCGTACGTTGCGTTACAGCAGTTTCGCGAGCGGGGCAAGGGCGTGCTGATCAACGTGGGCTCGTTCGCCGGCAAGGTTGCGGCGCCATATCTCAGTTCGTACTCGGCTTCGAAGTTTGGAGTGCGCGGCCTGGGCATGGCGCTGCGTGAGGAGTTGGAAGCCAACGGCGAGGACGGTATTCACGTTTGCACGGTGATGCCGGTGTCGATGGATACGCCGTTCTTTGAACATGCGGCGAACCATAGCGGCAAGCCGGTTCAGCCGATACCGCCCGTCTACGATCCGCAGAAAGTTGTGGACGTAATTTACGAACTGGCGCTCGATCCGGAAGACGAAGTGGTGGTTGGCCCGTCGGGCAAGCTGGCGAGCCTGGGCGAGCGGCTGGCTCCTCGCTTGATGCGGAAGCAGATGGGCAAGCGCGCACACAAGGCGCAGATGAAGCAGACGAAGTCAGCACCGGACAAGTCGGGCAGTGTGTTCGAGCCGATGGACAGCGGGAGCGGCGTCTACGGCGGCTGGAACGATAAGAAGGGGATGGGGAGCAAGCTGGCGACGCTGCTTGGGAGTTGCGGTCCCGGTCGGGATGGGTGCAGTGTACTTTGCGTTGCAGCGGAAACGTGGACGGCGGGATCTGGAAAGGGTGGCGTAATTTTCATTCGGAGTGTCGAGAAGGCGCTCGGACGTGCAAAGACCTGGGCATACGCCAAAAGAAGGCGTAGAACGGGGCACCCCGATTCGAGACCGCCCCGAGGTTTCGGAGAGGCCGTACCTGATTCGCCTGGAGTTTGGCTTTCTGATGCAAAGCTTCCGAATCGGAGCTGACGAGCCGTCTCACTCGACTCCATTCTCTCGCGCTTATCATCTAATCTCCGTGCCTGCTCCGAAAACGTTATCCCCGACCGCTCCCGAAGTCTCGCGCCTGGAAATTTGCGTTGCGCGCGTTGCGCTATCGCAACTACCGGCTGTTCTTCGGCGGACAAAGCGTCTCGCTCATCGGCACGTGGATGACGCGCATTGCCACGGCGTGGCTGGTCTACCGGCTCACGCATTCGGCATTCCTGCTCGGCGTCGCCGGCTTCTCGCTGCAAATTCCATTCCTGCTGCTCGGCCCGTTCGCCGGCGTGTGGGTTGACCGGCTCGATCGTCATCGCGTGCTGGTCATCACGCAGATCCTGTCGATGATCCAGTCGTTCTGGCTGGCGGCGCTGGCGCTGAGCGGCCGAATCACCGTCCCCGAAATCATCGCGCTCAGCTTGTTCCAGGGCGCGATCAATGCCTTCGACATGCCGGCGCGGCAGGCGTTCGTGGTGCAGATGGTGGAGGACCGCGCCGACCTCAGCAACGCCATCGCGCTGAACTCCTCGATGGTGAATGGCGCGCGACTGATCGGCCCGTCGCTGGCCGGCATCATCATCGCGGCCTTTGGCGAGGGCTATTGCTTCCTCATCGACGGCTTCAGCTACATCGCGGTGATTGTTTCGCTGCTGCTGATGCACATCACGCGCCAGCAGGCGCGCGCGCATCGCTCGCGCGTGTCGCACGAATTGAAAGAAGGCTGGAGCTACGTCTCGCACTTTGCGCCGATACGCTCGATCCTGCTACTGCTCGGACTGGTGAGCCTGGTGGGCATGCCGTATTCGGTGCTGATGCCGATCTTCGCCGGCAACGTGCTGCACGGCGGTCCGCACACGCTGGGCTTCCTGATGGGAGCAGCCGGTGTGGGCGCGCTGATCGGCGCGCTGGCGCTGGCGACGCGGCGGTCGGTGGTGGGACTGGGACGCGTGGTGGCCATGACATCGGCGGGCTTCGGGGCGGGACTGGTGGCGTTCTCCACCTCGCGCTGGCTGCCGCTGTCGATGCTGCTGATGATGGTGACCGGCTTCTGCATGATGACGCAGATGGCATCGTCGAACACCATCCTGCAAACCATCGTGGATGAGGACAAGCGCGGCCGCGTGATGAGCTTTTACAGCATGGCGTTCCAGGGGACGGCGCCATTCGGCAGCCTGATCGCCGGAGCGGCGGCCAGTCGCATCGGCGCGCCGCACACGCTGATGATCGGGGGAAGTCTTTGCGTGGTGGGAGCAGCGTGGTTCTGCACCGAGTTGCCGAAGATACGCGCGATCGTGCGGCCGATCTATCGCAAGATGGGGATTATTCCAGAGGTGGCGACGGGGATGGAGGCGGCGGCGCTTCTGCCGCCGGAGGATTGAGCAGACGTTTTCTTGCACATGCTTTGTATCAGGGCACGACTTTGACGGCTTTACAGTTTGCTGAAACTCCTCCGCACCTCCAGTGTCGTCGGCTGAAAGCCGACTCTGAGAAGAAATAACGGCTTAGACGCTGGCCTGAAGGCCAGCTCTACCCGAAACTTCACCACAATCGAGTTTTTCAGCAAACTGTTTAGCCGGCGGCAGATGCCGTCCCTGCCGGGACTCGGAGTTCTTTAAAAAACCAGCCCACCCACCGTTCCGCTTCGCTCACGGTGGGCTAATGGCAGTTCCGCCCCCAGCCACGCGTCGGGCGCAAAACCAGCGCCCGACGCAAGCGTGGCCACGGGCTGTGCCACGTTCCACATCCAGCCGACTAAGATGGTTAGGTTGCTTGTAATATGGGGCGATATTAGGCCAGTTAGTCCCCCATCAGTTTTTCCCAGCAATGGAGCGGCCTCAGAAAGAGTACAAATTTCTTAGACGCTGGCCTGAAGGCCAGCTCTACCCGAAACTTCACCACGATCGAGTTTTTCAGCAAACTGTTTAGCCGCTGCAAGCGTTCCGCAGGGGCTAAAGCCCTTGTCCATGTCGGCTTGTTACGACACGGCTAAAGCCGTGCCCTGACACAAAGCATATTCTGCCCAGGCCCTTACCGCACGATGGCCTTCGGAAACTCCAGGCGTGCTTCCTTGTCGTAGGTCATCTTGGCCGTATGGACGTTGAAGTCGGTCTTGGGCAGCAGCGCCGTCAGGGTGAATACCTTGTACGTGTCGCCGGTGATTTCGGCGCGACGGAAGACGCCCGCTTCGGTTTCAATCACCTCGCGATTGCCCGACATGCGATCCAGAAACTCCTGCGCTTCTTTCTGATCGACGTGTCCCTTGGCGCTTGCCGTGGTCAGCGACTCGGCGGCGTAGGAGCGCACCAGCTTCTCCCAGTAGCGCAGCAGCAGATCGTTGCTGGCGAAGAGGTCGGCCCACACCAGTTCTCCATTGACCGCCACCACCACGCCCTTCGCGCCGGTCTTGCGCAACTCGCTCACGATGCTGGTGTAGTTGCCGGCGACGGTGTCGATCTGTCGCCTGCACCTGCGGCGCACCCATGGTCCGGGCGTACGAGGTCGTGTCCCGCGGAGGTCGGCGACGGCCATCGAGCACCCAGACATCGACTCCATGGCGCTGCGCGCGCTGCGCCACCTGGTCCCACACCTGCTGCTGATTCTTCGCGGCCATCGCGGGCACGCGCACGCTGGGCTGCGCCATCTGCGACTTCATGCTGCCGAACTGCTCGCTGCTCGCCACCCATCGTCCGTGCTCGACGCAGAACACCGACAGATCGATGGGATCGGACTTGGGAGGAACCAGCCGGTCGGCGCCGATGACGCGATCCTGCTTGCCGCCGGTAACGATCTCGCCGGCCAGCAGCAGCAGCGGCCGATCGGAATTGTTGACCAGCACCAGCTGATTCACCTGCGCGCTCGATCCGTGGTTCGCCTGCTGCGGACGACGCACCAGCCCGCGCAGTGAGCCCTGCTCGGTGACGATGACGGTGCCGTTCTTGATGCCTTCGTCGAGCGTGAGTATGTGTGAAGTGTCGTAATCGGTGCCGCCGACAATCGGGAAAGATGGTGAGATTGCCGTGCGTGATCGGCGCGAGTACATGCAGCGCGTCGTGCGGGCTGTCCCGCAAAACCCACAACCGCACCGGAAAGCAGAAAAGCCAGCGATGCCAGGACCCTGTGGTTCATGGTTGACCTCCTGAGACTTCTCCCGTCTCTGCCAGAGGAACGCCGGCCCATGTCTTTCTTGCAGGCAAATTGATAGGATTCGCACAGATGGCTTCTGCCCCCACTTCGAGCTCCGATCCGGCTGCCTCCGCGGCCGTGCAGGCGTTTGCCGCCGGACACTACCTGGAGAGCGGCGCGGCGGAGTTCGGGATCGACGTGGCAGGACTGACGGCGATGCTGGCCGAGGTCTTTGCCCAGCGCGGCGCCGGCAGCGAGAGCGAAGCGTCTCTCCAGACGCTGCATCTGGAAGAACTGGTGCTGGCGCGGGCCTGCGTCGCCGGGCAACGAGCGCGCCTGGGAAGTTTTCATGGCGCGCTATCGCGAGGCCATGTACGACGCGGCCTACCGCATCGCGCATGACGAGGCTTCGGGACGCGCGCTGGCCGATTCGCTTTACGCCCAACTCTATGGACTGACGGACCGCGGCGAGGTTCGCGCTTCCAAGCTGCAGTACTACCTGGGACGCGGGTCGCTGGCCGGCTGGCTGCGCACGGTGATGGCGCAGGAGTACGTCAATCAGTATCGCCGCACCCGGCGCGAGACCAGCCTGGAAGCCGCGGTTGAAGACGGTAAGCAGTTCGCCGCCAGCGAGCCGGACACCCGGCAGACCGATCCGCGAATTGAAGCCGCAACCGTCGGCGGAGCTGGCGGCGCTGGAGGCCGAAGAGCGCTTTCTTCTGGCGGCGTATTTCATCGATCGGCACACGCTGGCGGAGATCGGCAAAGTGATGGAAGTTCACGAGTCGACGATCAGCCGCAAGCTGGAGCGCGCGACTACCGGCTTGCGCAAGCGCATTCGCAAACGGCTGATTGATGGCGGCATGTCGCCGCGCCAGGCAGATGAGGCGATGCAGGATGCCGACGTTCGCGATCTGAATGTGAATCTTGGCGAAAGTTTAGGGCAAGAACGCGACCGGTGGACGTTCCATAAAAGAGCGGGGAAGAAGGATGAGCGAGGGAATTCCAAAGTCGGCGCGCGACGCACTGGCGAAGCAGACCACGGCGGAGCCTCATCTTTCTCCCGACCTGCTGAACGCCTATGTGGAGCAGTCGCTGAGCGAGGCGGAGAAGGTGCAGGTGACGACGCATCTCGCGTCTTGCGGGGAGTGCCGCGATGTGGTGTTCCTGGCCAGCGCTGCCACGCAGGAACTGGAGCCGGCGTTGATGGCAGCGGCCGCGCCGCGTAACGGTGCTTCAGCCGGCGGTGGAGCGGCGCCGGGCTGCACAGCTGAAGGTTACGCTGTCTGAGCCGCAGGCCGAGGCCGCGGTCCGTGGTGGAAGTGGGCGCTGCCGTTGACGGCGGTGGTCGTTCTTGGGGCGACGGCGCTGATCGAGCGCGATCGCATCGCGGACAGATTGAGCCCGGCGTCGACCGAGACCGCATCGGTGAAGCAGAAGGCGGCTGAGAATCAGCCGAATTCTACGGCGGCGCTAAACTGTGGGCAAGCGGGAGACGCCGGCGTACAGTGCCTCGTCCGACCAGCTCGCGGTACAGGCGAAAGTTGCGCCTAAGGTCGCGAAGAAGGACACGCGAACAGAGCAGGCGCGGCTCGACAAGACAAGAAGGAAGAAGCAAAACTTCGCGATCGTGGCGCTGAGGCGGAGATCTGCGTCGAACCTGCAGAATGCTCCGTCTAACACGGTGGCGAAAGCGGATGCGGCAAATGAGCGGATGCCGAGTCCACCTGCGCCGGCACCTGCTTCGCGAAGCGCGGAGGCGATCGCGGGCGCGCCATCGGTTCAAGCCGACAACGCCGACTTGAGCGCAAACGCCGCACCACAGGCGCTGAAGCCGCAAGGCCTGGCAAAGTCGCTGGCGTCCGACAAGGCGGGAACACTGTCGACCATGGAGATGTCCAAGCGCACGGCGCCGGTCAGGATGAAGTGGCGCATCAGCGAAGATGGTCACGTGGAACATACGGTTGGACCGAACACCTGGACGCGCGTCATGGCCGCTGAGCCGGTGACCTTCCGCGTGGTGGCGACGGTGGGAAGTAACGTGTGGGCGGGCGGCAGCGATGGGTCGCTGTATCACTCGAGCGACGGAGGCCTGCACTGGAACCGCGTGGCGCTAGCCGGCGAGATGGGAGCAATCACCACCATCCACTTCAACAACGCGCAGCAGGGAAGTCTCACGAGCGACTCGGGCGCGACTTGGGCGACGTCGGATGGCGGCCGGACGTGGAGCAGGCAGTAGAAGGCAGTAGTCAGTGGCCAGTGGCTAGGGGCTAGGGGCTAGTACGGATTCACATTTGACGAAGGTCGCCAGCGATTAACAATCGATCCTTTTTCTAGTTACCTCTGTGACCTGTAGTGGCTCTGTGGTGAACCACCTTTTCACCCGCCCAAATATCCGGTATGCTTCGCTGGTTCAGATTCATCATCCATTGACAATCGTGGTCGCAGGAGATGCCATGCCCGATGCCGCACCCAGCAAGAAGAAGAAAGCAGGCTTCCAGCTCTAAGACCGAAGCTCCCGCAGTCTCTGCAGGTGTGCGTACGCTCGCTGTCGATATCGGCGGCAGCGGTGTGAAGACGATGGTGCTGGACGCCGCCGGCAAGCCCCTCACCGACCGGCTGCGCGCGAAGACTCCGAATCCGTCGAATCCCAAGGCGATCATCGCCATCATCTCCGGCTTCGCCAAGGAGCTCGGCGACTTCGATCGCGTTTCGGTAGGCTTCCCCGGCGTGATCAAGCATGGCGTCGTGTACACGGCGGCGAACCTCGACAAGAAGTGGATCGAGTACGACTTTGCGGCCAACCTGTCGAAGGAGCTGGGCAAGCCGGTGCGCGTGGCCAACGATGCGGTGGTGCAGGGCCTGGGCGCGGTCACGCGGCATGGGGGTGGAGCTGGTGATTACCTTGGGCACGGGGATGGGCGCGGCGCTCTATCTCGAAGGCCGCCCGATCCCGTCGCTGGAGATGGGACATCACCCATTTCGCAATGGCAAGACCTACGAGGATGAACTTGGCCGCCGCGCGCTGGAGAAGGAAGGCCGCAAGAAGTGGAACAAGCGGCTGGTCGAGGCCATCGACCAACTGTATCGGTTGTTCTATTACGACCGACTGTACATCGGCGGCGGCAATGCGGCGAAGATCACGATCGCGCTGCCCAAGAATGCGACCGTGATTTCCAACCAGGATGGAATCCTGGGTGGAATCAAGTTGTGGGAGCACGAGCTGGATGAGTTGCGGCAGTGAGAAAGCGGCTAGCAAAATCCCGCCGCAGGTGGGATGACAGTTCCTCAGCCCGGCACGGGAAGCGCCGGGTTAACGCCACCCTCTTAATCTGAAGGAGCCCCTTCAGGGGCGGCACTGATCCTGGCCGCGCGCAACATCATCGCAAATTCCTCTTCGAAACTCCTGCGCAAATGATGTGCCTTCTGGTTTGCGATATACCGTTTCACCGCTTCGACGGCTGACGGGCTGACGCTGAACGCTCCGTAACCTTCCTGCCACGAAAACAAGCGTGAATGCTCGCGCATCATGCGGCTGGAATTCGCCTTGAGGAGGCGCACCGCATCACTCAGCGCCAATTCCGCGGGGAGAGCGATCAGCATGTGCACATGATTTTCCGTGCCACCTACGGCGAGCACGCCCAGGCGATGATTGAGCGCGATCCCCGCGAGATAGTTCCAAAGCCGCGGTTGGTTGGCGACAGGAATTAACTGTGCGCGCTGTTTTGTGCTGAAGACGATGTGAAAGATAGAACAGATGTGGCTGTGTGACATGGTGTTACCCCTGAAGGGGCTGGGAGTCTGAGCGCTACATACCCAGAGCTTCGGCTCCGGGCGGAAAAGTTGCATCCCGCCTACCGCGGGATTAAGGAGCAGCATATCGGGCCGTGGGTGTATTTAGAGGTGATCCAGAGCACAGGCCGTTGTTCAGTCGTGTCGCCCCTGAAGGGGCTCGGAGTCTCTTGGGGTGTACGTAGTCCCAGCGCTTCCGCGCTGGGCTGAAGAAGTTACATCCCGCCTGCGGCGGGATTAAGAACAGCGAGGGGCAGAAGGCAAGCCAGATAGAGGAACGGAATGAAAAGCCAAGGGCTAAGGACCAAAAGCCAAAGAGCGGAAAAGCAAAGAGCAAAGCTGGAAGCTGGAAAGCTGGAAAGGCTAGACGCTAGAGCAGCTAGAAGCTAGAAGCTAGAAGCTCACGGCTTCCTCAGCACAGCTTCCCGTACATCGACGTGTACTGCAATCCAATCTCGCCGCACGAACATTGCTCCACCGAATACACGATGCACGAATCGAAGGGCCGCGAGTACACGTGCAGGCTGACGGCGCGCTCGTTCCATTCGCGCGGATTGCACACGTCGTGCACCGGGTTCAGCGGATCGACGGCCACCGGATTGTCCACCGTGATGGTCGCCTGGTCGGTTGGCTGGATGTTGCAGTGGTGCGCCGCGAGGTCTTCTTCGAGCAGCTTGTAGTTCTGCACCAGCAGCCGTCCCATGGGCGCGGCCATCCAGCAGTTCTGTCCCTTGTGATTGTGGATGGAGCTCTTCATGCCCGGCTCCCAGCACAGCGACAGCAATTCATACAGGTCGGTCTTGTCGATGAGGTTGCGGGTGTAGTGCTGCGCGTTCCAGAAGAGGTAGGGCTTCAGCGTTTCAGGATCGACGTGGTGCGAGCGCATGTATTGCAGCGTGCCTTCGACTCCGGTGAAGTCGCTTTCGCTCAGTTTCTGCAGGCCGCTGACGAAATCGTCGATGGAAACCGTCTGCGCGGTTTTTTGTGAAGCTGTCGCCATAAATCCTCCTGTGGGGACAAGATGCTCATTCTAACCCAGTTTCCGCAGTTCCGAGATGTGAACGGCACGGCCGCAGCTGGCCGCCGGGCTCTGCAAAATCTTTGTAACTTACTGCAGGGTAGCGGAAATCCAATGCGCCACGTTGTGATTCCAAGCATATAATGAGCGCAATGAACACCCAGTAAGATGTGGGCTTGCGTTTTCGGCACTGGAGTTTCCCATGAAGTCACACGCTCTCGCAGCTGTGATCGCGGTGCTGGTGGTGTCGGCGTTCCGGCGTTGGCACAAGACAACACCCAGTCGCAACCGTCAACCCAGTGCAACCGTCAACTCCACCGACTACTGCAGCCGGCGGCCTGCCACCGCGAATACGCCTCCGTCGCCGGTTGACGATCCGTCGAACACCGCCGCTACGGCGAGCGCTCCTAAAGAGACGCACAACAAGGGCATCAACGACATCGACGACATCGGCAATCGCAAGATCGGCAACACCGGCAAGAGCATGGGCGACTGGTACTCGATCGACACCGACGTGAAGCTGGGCAAGCAGTACGCCATGATGGTCGAGTCGAGCGCGCGCATGATCCAGGACCCGGTCGTCGTGGAGTACGTGAACCGCGTGGGCCAGAACCTGGTGCGCAACTCCGATGCGAAGGTGCCCGTTCACCATCAAGGTTGTCGACTCCGATGACATCAACGCCTTCGCGCTGCCCGGCGGATTTTTCTACGTCAACAGCGGCCTGATCCTGGCAGCCGACAACGAGGCCGAACTGGCCGGCGTGATGGCACACGAGATCGCGCACGTTGCCGCCCGTCACGCAGACGCGCGAGATGACCAGGGCCAATTATGCGCAGCTTCGCGACGATTCCGCTGATCTTCGTGAACAGCTGGGGCATCTACGAAGCCGCCAACGCCGCCATGAGCCTGGCGCTGCCCATCACGTTCATGAAGTTCCAGCGCGGGTTTGAAGGCGAAGCCGACTACCTCGGCCTGCAATACATGTACAAGGCGGGATACGATCCGCAGTCGTTCATCGACTTCTTCGAGAAGGTGAAGGCGCTGGAAAAAGAGAAGCCGGGAATCCTGTCGAAGACGTTCTCCAGCTCATCCGCCGACGCCCGACCGCATTCTGAAGAGCCAGGAAGAGATTCGCAACGTCCTGCCGCCGCGGCCGGAGTACATCGTCGACACTTCGGAGTTCGACCAGGTGAAGGCGCGGCTGTCGGCGTTTGAAAACCGCAAGAAGGCGTTGCCGAAGGACAATCTGAACAAGCCGACGCTGCGCACGACGCAGACCGCCGACAACGGCACGGCAACACAGGCGACAATCCAAATGGCAGGCGACGATCGTCCGACATTGTCAGCGTCGCGACGACGACTACGCTTCGGCGTCGAGTCCAGGACAGTTTTAGAAAGAGACCCGCCTTACGCTAAAAGAAGGCGTAGAACGGGCTCTCGCTTTTTCTGCTAAGGCCAGATGCCGATAAGGTCTCTGGCCTTTGATGCGTTTGAAATTCGCATTAGTTGAAAACTGACATCAGCCTTCTGGCGAAAGGCGAATGGCGAAGATTGAAGAGCCGAACAGACTTCCACCCGGGGAAGATGCCGGCGACGGCGATCTTCCCCGGTGAAGGTTATGCCTCTTAGCTCGACAGGAGTGATGGCTGGTGGCTTCCAGCTGCCGTCAATGATCGAAGGCGGAGTCTCCTTCGGCCAATACAACCGCAGCATCGGGAATGAACTTCGCCTTGGGCGCGGGCAGCCAGTTGGCTTCCTTCGCCTTGCCCGGCGAGTCGGCCTGCAGATAGAGATCGACCGAACCGTCAGCATTCGTCACGAACTTATTGCGCTGCGCTCAAGGTGTAACGGTTCAGCGGATTCGGCACGAAGAAGTACTTGTCGTCGTACATGGTGATCGACCAGAAACCATTTACCGGCGGCAGTCTGGCCTTTGTCGAAGTGGATGACGTACTTCTTGGACGCGCCGTCGAAGTCGTCGCCCTTTCGCATCCTTCTGGCCCGTCGGGTACACCGCATCCTGCGGGCGATTGGCGCCGAGACCGATGGCGGTGATCAATGCCCGATCCAGATAGTCCGTGCCGTAAACGCCGGTCTTGGTCGTGAACATCCAGCCATTAATCGGCGTGCCAGCTTTCTTGAAATACTCCATGATCTTCGCCTGCGACAGCTTTGGGACGGCCTTGATGGCCTCCTTGTCGAAAGCCCCAAGCTTGCTGGGATCGAAATCCTGTCCGGGTACCAGGCCGATCTTAGCCATGTCCGCCAGCATCGGTGCATCGGCGGCCGCCGGAGGATTGGTCTTCATCAGCTGCGCCAGATAGGTGAAGTAGGCGACAACGTCCATGCCGTCGACCTGGTCGCGAACCGCAGTCTTCATATCGAAGTTGGGATCAACCTGTACCTGCCGGCGGCGTATAAGGCTTTGCCGTAGGCGCTCAGCGGCACCAGCGAGAACTTGTCCTGCAGTGCGTGCACCGCCTTGTAGTCGTCAGGAGTTCCCGTGCAATAGATTCGGCCGAGCAGCCACACCATGTTGGTGGGCGACTTGTATTCGGTTACGCCTTCCGGCAGCGTGCCCGACCAGCCGGGCCCGGTGATGGCATACTTCTGCGCCTTGTCGCCGGTGGTCCGCTTGCCGGGAACCTGGAAAACATTGGTCCATCCGTCGAGCATCGGCAGCAGGTAGTAGCGGTCGCCCATGTCAGGAACGCTGAGGATGTACGGCTCCTTGGAGACATCCATCCAGGCGGTCGTGTACAGAGTGTCGGCGTTGGGTGCGGTGACGGCGTGGTTGTCGACCGCGGGATAAGTTCGCAGCTTGAGAAGCTGACCCATCGGGCGCGTGTGCCGCATCGGGAGCGGCCACGTTGGTGAACTGTTTGCGCGTTATGTCCATGGTGACCAGCGGGTAGCCGTAGATGTAAGCCTCGACGCCAGGCGCACGGCCTCATCGACACCGGGCTTCGCGGTTTCGGTGGTCTTCGTGCCTGAATCCGAACAGGCGACAAAAGACATGGTCAGGAGCAGGCAATGCACGAGGGGCAACCTTAACTTTCATGATTTCTCCGGAGTTAGGATCGAAGTCTTTTGGTTAACGTGAGTGCGGAACGAGAGGGCTGATCCGCGTAGACACCGGAGGTATGGCATGAAAGCAGGGATGAGAGGGCAGCAAGCTTAGAGGCCGGACGTCTTAGGCTAAGGAAAATCGTGACGGTCCGGCAGAAGTTTCAAGCGGAATGTGCGACATCGGAGATTAGGAGGAAAGGCAAGTCAGGCGCGAGCATGGCTGGAATGCCGGGAGACAAGACGTCGAGGCGCAGCGTGCGCGAGTGAAACCGCCGTCCGGCGACGGTTCGGGCTGAAGGATCTACGCGTGGCGATTCCTCGGGACCGCTACGGCTGTGCCACAAGTTCGAACACCGGATAGTCCGCGGCGATGCCTTCGAAGGCGGAGACATCGGAGCCGGCAGCGATAGGGAAGTAGCGCTGCACTTCGGACTTGAACTTGCTCCAGGTAGGCCTTCAGCAGTTCCGGCTTGTGCCTATTGGCCACAGGCGATCACGCGAAAGCTCTGCTGGTAGCTGCCTCGCTTCAGGGAGACCTCGCCGGCGGCTTCGGCGTTGCGCACCCATTGCGTCTGCCCGCGCGGCGCGATCAGGAAGCGCTTGCCGTTGAGTTCGAGCAGATCGATCGGCGTCGAGTAGACCTTGCCGGACTTGCGTCCGCGCACCTGCAGCAGGAAGTTGTGGCTCGAATCCGAGACCCAGTCCAACGAGAAATCCGAAGCCCGATTGAACAGTCGCTCGGTCGCGGTGGGCTGTTGGAAGCGGGCGGCCAGCGGAGCGTTTGACATCAAACTATTGTACCTAGTATTTCGCAGCGCGCTCCCGTTCAGACCGTCGTGTGGTCCTGCAGTTCGCGCCAAACCCAGATTTGCTTTGCGTTTGCCGTCGCAGTCTGCTATCTTGCGCGCCAGAAGTTGTCCGGGAAATGAGTGACTGGGGGTCTTTCCGGCCCGGGACGAAACGCATTGCTTCCGATCCGAACTCAGGGAGGGTTGAATGGCATTTTGTGCAAACTGCGGTACACAAATGGCGGATGGCGCGGCCTTCTGTCCCAGCTGCGGGAAAGCGACCGCGGCGGCAGGGGCAGCGGTGGCAGCTCAGCCTGCGCCTCAGGCAACTCCGCCGCCGGTTGCGCCGCCGGTGGCTGCCAACACTGCGGCGGGCCCCGCTGGCTGAAAATATCGCTGGAATGCTGGCGTACTTCACGATTATTCCTGCCATCGTGTTTCTGTTGATTGAGCCATACAACAAGAACAAGTTCGTTCGCTTTCATTCGTTCCAATGCCTGTTCACCGCCGGCGCGCTGATCGTGATCCACGTCGGGTTGTCGATCATTGGCTATGCGCTGCCGCTGCTGGTATTGCCGATCTACATGCTGCTGGGCCTGGCGGAACTTGTCTTGTGGATCCTGCTCGTCATCAAGGCATATCAGCACGTGATGTTCAAGCTGCCGATCGTGGGCGACCTGGCGGAGAAGCAGGCGGGAGCGTAGTCGCTGTCGCGGGATTCAATCAAGCGGGGCCTCATCGCCCCGCTTTTGCTTTTGGGAAAAACGAGTTCACCACCGATTGAAACGATATCAGCCAGCGTGCGGCACGACTGAAGTCGTGCCCTGACACAAATCGCTTCCCGCAATCCAATTGTCATCACGAGGAGGGCTTTCAGCCCGACGAGGGATCTGTTTTTATGCACTCGCAAAGTCGCGCGCTGGAGAAAGTCGTTCACGGATCCAAAATCCCCGCGTCACCGTAGTGAACCCTGTTCGCGTGGTGCTTTTCACTTCTCTCCGCTATACTAAACAGCTTTGCCGGTGCTACGGGAATGAGTTGCGAAAGGGGTCTGTGAGGATCAAGGTCTTTTACCACGACAAATGTTTCGATGGCGCCTGTTCGGCGGCGCTGTTCACGCGCTTTTATCGCGAGCGCATTCGCGAGCAGGTCGAGTTCGAGTACCAGGGCCTGGTGCATCGCGCCGGGGCGCTATTCGACGAGGCCGACTTCAACGGCGACGAGAACGCCATCGTCGACTTCAAGTATTCGGCGTCGCCGCGCATTACCTGGTGGTTCGACCATCACCAGAGCGCCTTCCTCACGCCCGAGGACGCCTCGCACTTCGAGCAGCAGCAGAGCAACACCAAGTTCTACGACCCCGACTTCCGCTCCTGCACCAAGTTCATCGCGGTGGTTACCGAGCAGCGCTTTGGCTTCGATCCCAAGCCGGTGGCCGACACTATCGAGTGGGCCGACATCATCGACGGCGCGCTCTACGACGATGCCAAGTCAGCGGTGGAGATGAAAGCGCCGGCCTCGAAAGCTGACCATGCTGATCGAGTCGAACCAGGATCCGCAGTTCATCCCGACGCTGATTCCGAAGCTGGCCTACATGCCGTTGGCGGAGATCATCGCGCAGCCGGAAATCGCCGAGCGCTTGCCGGCGTTGCTGGAGCGGCATCGCCAGTCGATCGAAATCATGCGCGAGCGCACCGAGTGCAAGGACGGAACCATCTTCTTCGACGTCACCGATCACGACCTCGAGGGCTACAACAAGTTCGTGCCCTACTACCTGCATCCTGAGGGTGTGTACAGCGTGGGGCTGAGCAAGAGCAGCTTCCGGACGAAGGTATCGGTCGGTTCGAATCCGTGGACGACGGCTACCTACATGGAGAACCTGGCGAAGATCTGCGAGCGCTACGGCGGCGGCGGACACGCGCGCGTGGGAGCGATTTCGTTCCCGCCAAATCGCTTCGACGAAGCCCGCAAAGCCGCGGAAGAGATTGTCGCGGAATTGCGCGCCAGCTACCGCGCACATGGGGACAAGTAGGGATCAGCAATTAGTGGATCATCCGGAGCGAAGTCGCTGGACCGAGCTCTCATCAGCAGAAGCTATGAGGATAGCGGTGCTCCGCATGCGCAAAGGACGCGAATGCTCAGGATGACACCTATGCGCGGATGCCCACACTTATTCCCGGTTAGCTCTCGTTGCCACCGTTTCATCCTCTCCGGGCAACAACTTCGCATCCTGCGCCGTCTGTAAAAGCCTCCAGTCGTTCTCGAAGTCCGACATTAACTGACGATGTTTGCTATTCACGGCCAACAGCGCGTTGGTGCGTGCCAGCAGCACCTGCATCGCCAGTTGATGGTCCGACCCGGATTCGAAGACATTTTCGGCGCTCAATCCGACACGTCGCACCCTGCCTTCCTCGGTCACTTCCATCCACGGTTGCTGGCTCTGGTCCAGATAGATGCGGCCATGGGCCTGCAGATTGCGGAACACGGTGCGCACCTCGCGCCGATCAGCGAATACTCCGTCGGCGACGGCGCTGCGCAAGACTTCTTCGAAGCGTTCGCGATACTGCTGCCACTGCTGCTCGGTTCCGACCTGGCTCTCCTGCTCGGCCTTGAGTTGTTTTTTCAGCGCCCGTGCACGCGTCTTGTCCTCCTCCCGCTTCGCATCCGCTATCTGCTCCCGCAAACTGGCGGCTTCGGTCGAAGGATGGTTTCGCAATTCATGATTCGGATCGAAACGGCCGGTCAACAGGTAGGAGGCCGCCAGCAGCGGCACGGCGTGCGCCTCGATGAAAACCATGGGGATGAGCCACTTGATGGAACGAAAGGTCTGCTCGGTACCTTCCTTGCAATCGGAGCTGCGCTTGTAGGTGCCGGGTACCTGCTCGATGCGAATCACCCTCAGCTGCAGCTTGGGATGGTGCTCGGCATAGTGGCTGAAACTGCGCGCAATTGCCTTCGGCCCGGTCATGCCGAAGTCGTTGATAGGATCGCGGTGCGCCGAGTGTGGGAAGTACGTGTTCACCACCAGCTTCGCGAAGTCAGCACAGTTGCGGCTGAATCCGTTGTAGTGATTTACGTTCTCGCGCGCGTTGAACTCGCGGATGAACTCTTCGTCCTGTTCGACGCTGGTGCTCACCTCGAACATGTAGATCTCGCGCACGAAGGAGGCGGCCACGGCGTCGCGCCAGTTGGCATTGGGATCGTTGATGCAGGTCTCGGTGGTACACACTGCCTGCATGTGCAGACGGCGATAGCGTTCCTGCAGCACTGTACGAATATCAGGCGAAGCGAACAGCGGCTTGTCGCGGATGTCGTCGACGCCGTAGAGGTACACGCTCAGCGGAACGATATTCCACTGGTACGGCTGGTCTTCCTTGTAATCGACATAGTTCTGGAGGATGGAGCCGAGCTCGCCAGGATTGCATAACCGCATCTTGACTGGCGTTTCGGGACAGACTCGCGACAGGTATACCGCAGAGTGACCTTCGCCGGTGATCTCGGCGAAACCGATTTCGATATGTTCGTTCGGCTTAGCGTTCAGCAGCAAGCCGATGTCGGCACGCGCAGGCAGGCAGCAGAAGACAAGGATTGCCAGGAGGTATGTCGAACAGGTAAGGCGCATGTAGGTCAGAGGCCCGCTATCTTAAACCCACCTGCGGACTGGTTTCCTCGGAAATTGTGATCGAAGCGTGGCACCGCATTGTTCGAGCGGACCAACGCCTAAGTTTTAGAGGCAGAATTCTGCTCTCAGGATGACTGTGTGCAGCGGAATTGGCTTCCGGCAGTAAGCTGAGCTTTTGTTCAGGCGGCAGCTACATGAAGAAAAAAGTACAAATCGGTGACAATTTTTTGACAAATCGCTCCCGGTCACCGGGTATCCTCGCTTCAGAAGTGCAAGGGATCGGCGGGTGAGATCGCGTCGAAGCGGACCAGCGACCTGATAAGCAGGGACTCACTCGCCGATATTGAGCACAAGGTTTGAAAGCACCTCTACTGCGACCAGCAGTTTCTGGAGGTAAGAGCGCGGCCCACCCGGCCGGGCTCTTTGTATTTGGGCGCAGCTTGGGCAGTTCCTAAGTATCAGTAAGCAAGCAGGATACGTAGGTCTCGAACATTGTTGCCGGTGGGGCCGGTCACTATGGCGTCGTCGAGGGCCTCAAGCAAGGGGAAGGCGTCGAACTGGCTGGCGGCGGTGGAGACGCTGAAGCCGCGCTCCTTGGATCGCTGAACCGTCGACCCGTCGACAACTGCGCCTGCGGCTGGGCTGTTGCCGTCGATGCCGTCTGTCCCAGCGCTCAGGACGGTAATGTTCTCGCCCGCAATCTTCTGGGCACAGTAAAGCGCAAACTGCTGGTTACGTCCGCCGACTCCCGCCGGGCCGTCAACCTTTACCGTGACCTCTCCGCCTGAGATCAGGCAGGCGCGCGAGACTCCACGTCGCAGCTCGCGCAAACGGCGTAGCAAATGGTCAGCGGCGTCACGGTAGTCCCAGTCATCACAGCTGTTGTCGACTTCAATCGCGAATCCGGCGAGCGCGGCTTTTTCGACGGCGGCGTTTACGGCCGTCTCATTCGATAACACGGTCAGGTATTGAGCGCGCGCGAAGGCGGAGTCGTGGGGCTTCGGTGTCTCCTGCAGCAGGTGCTGCCGAAACAGAGAGTGTACCGGCAGCGGTAGATGCGGCAGCAGCGCATATTTCCGGGCGATGGCATAACAGTCGTTGACGGTTGTGCTGTCAGGCATGGTCGGGCCCGAGGCCAGCGCGTCCAGAGAATCTTCCGGCACATCGGAAACCAGCACCGAAAGCTGATGCGGCGATCCTGCGGCGCGCGCCAGCCTGCCGCCTTTCAGCGCCGAGAGATGCTTGCGGACGGCATTGATTTCGGCGATAGGCGCGCCGGAATGTACCAAGGCCTTATAGGTCGCAACCATGTCGGCGAGCGAAATGTTCGGGGTGATGGGCTTCTCGGCGATCGCCGACGCGCCGCCGCTGATGAGGAAGACGATCAGCGTCTCCGGTGACGCGTTCTGCACGGCCCGCAGCATGGCGTCGCCGGCGCGCAGCGAATCTTCGTTGGGCAGCGGATGGCCGCCGGCGAAATAGCGGAAGCCAAAGAGTTGGGCGGGGGGAAGCTCAGGACAAGCGACGATGCCTCCAAGTCCGGTTCCGACGATCGAGGCAAATGCTTCTGCCATGCTGTGACCGGCCTTGCCCATCGAGATGATCAGAGCGCGATTGAATCCGCCCAGGTCGTAGGTCTCGCTGCCGGCACTCAGGTAGCCGCCCTCGCATCTCAAGTTTTTGCCGAAGGCGCGCGGGATACTGCACTGGGTGAGCGCATGGTCGAACATCCCGCGAACGCGTTCGCGCATTTCGCGGAACATGGCGTCAGACGCGGGATCCAGCGGAGGCTTGGCCGACTGCGGCATGAGCGGTGATTATATCGGGTGCCCTATGTCTCGCGATTCTCGATACGTGGTAGGCAGTAACGAACTTCGCGTCATTCGAACGCTCGCCAATGCAGTCGTGGTTGAACCGGGGTCACGAACGGCGCGAGACCCGGGGCACCCGTGTACTTCCCGTTTACAATGGTCGAAGCGCCCACATAACTGAAAGCTGGAGTTTTGATGACTTCCAATAACACGGCTGAACCGAAGGCCGAGTTGCACCCGGTTCCTCTCACGCTTGAGGGACTGAGTGTGCTGCATCAGATGTTCCGCTTCCGCTGGCCGGAGTGGCGCAAGCTCACTGCAGCGCGCCAAGAGGAGATAGCCCGCGAGGCTGCCGCTACGCTCGCCGGTGCGGAAGAAGCGGGACAGAGCGCTGTTTACTCCATGCTGGGGCATAAGGGCGACCTGATGCTGGTGCATTTTCGCGATTCGTTCGACGACCTCAATACTGTCGAGCTGCAATTGAATCGAACCCCGCTGCAGGAATTTCTCGAGCCGGTGCACTCGTACCTGTCGGTCATTGAGTTGGGTCTTGTACGACTCCAGCGTGAAGCTCTTTCGCCAACTCGCCGAAAGTGGCATTGCGCCCATGTCGGAGGAGTGGAACCGCGTCATGGAGGAGACAATGGAGAGGCAGCGGCAGGCCATGCGTCCGCGGCTCTATCCGAAGATTCCCGACAGCAAGTATCTGTGCTTTTACCCGATGGATCGTAAACGCGGCGAAGAGAAGAACTGGTACATGTTGCCCATCGAAGAACGCCAGCGGCAGATGGAAGAGCATGGCATGGTGGGCCGCCGCTACGCCGGCAAGGTGCAGCAGATCATCACCGGCTCAGTCGGCTTCGATGATTGGGAATGGGGTGTGGACTTGTTCGCTCCCGAGCCGCTGGTGTTCAAGAAGCTGATCTACGAAATGCGCTTTGACCAGGTCAGCGCCGAATACGCTCTATTTGGACAGTTCTTCATCGGCCTGCGCCTGCCGGTGGCGGACTTGGATAAGTGGATGGGGAATTAATATTTGGCGCGTGCTAGCCACTGAAACCAGGAGTTGATCCTCACTACATGATTGCTCACATTCTAGAAATTGTCGGAGCCTGGATTGTCAGCGTGATCTCCGCTTCGGGCTACCTCGGAGTCATGCTGCTGATGGCCATCGAGTCGGCGTGCATTCCGCTGCCGTCCGAGGTCATCATGCCGTTCTCCGGCTACCTGGTCTATACCGGCCGCTTCTCTCTGCTGGCGGTGGCGACGTGGGGCGCTTTGGGCTGCAACCTGGGATCGATCGTGGCTTATGAGATCGGCTACTTTGGCGGCCGCCCGCTGGTCGAGCGCTTCGGCCGTTACATCTTCCTCAGCAAGCATGATCTCGACGTGGCCGATCGCTTCTTCGAGAAGCGTGGAGCGCTCGCTGTCCTGGTCGCGCGCCTGTTGCCGGTCGTTCGCACATTCATCGCGCTGCCAGCGGGGATCGGCCGCATGCCGCGCCTGAAGTTTCACATCTATACTTTCCTCGGATCGTGGCCATGGTGTTTCATGCTGGCTTACGTCGGCATGCGACTGGGCGAGCGCTGGGAGACCGATCCACGACTGAAGATGTGGTTCCACCGCCTGGACGCGCTTATTTTGGGCGTAATTGTGATTGCGGTAATTTTCTTCGTACGGTCGCACCTGAAGAACCGGGTCGGCAGAACTACAGAGGAACCCGCAGATTGAGGACTTACGTTCTTAGGGCGTCCCCCTGAGCGGAGGCGGCCCGAAGTTGGCTGGGGGAGCCGAAGGACCCTGTCCAACCGCGACCATTCGTGATCCAAACGGTTGCCGGTGCCGTCCCGGCTTCCGCCCTATTCGAGGATGCGCTCGTCCAGCCGAAAGAACCGCCGAAAATTTTCCGACGTCTGCCGACCGATCTCTTCAGTTGCAAGATTCCGCAACTCACCGATCTGTCGCGCTGACTCCACGACGAACGCCGGCTCGTTCCGCTTTCCGCGATGCGGCACCGGCGCAAGGTAAGGCGAATCGGTCTCGATGAAGATGCGATCGAGCGGCGCCATGGCGGCGGCGTCGCGAATGTTCTGCGCCTTGGGATACGTGATGTTGCCGGCAAAGGAGATCATGAAGCCCAGAGTCGAGCGCAGCGCGAGCATGATCGACCGAGCCGGTGAAGCAGTGCAGCACGCCTCCCAGCCCACTCGACGTCCAGTGCTCGCGCAGCAGGCGAAACAGATCGTCCCAGGCGTTCTCGCTGTTGTCGGACGGACGGTTGTGAATGATGATGGGCAGCTTCGCCGCACGGGCCATCTCCATCTGGCGGACGAAAGACCTGCTGCTGCACTTCGCGCGGCGAGTGATCGTAGAAGTAGTCGAGTCCGATCTCGCCCCAGGCGATCACCTTGGGATCTTTCGACAGTCGCTCCAAGTCGTCGAAGTCTTCCTGCTTGGCCAGTTCCGCTTCGTGAGGATGGATGCCGACCGTCGCGTAGACGCTTCTCGTGCTGGTGCGCGAGCTTGATGGCGCAGTCCAGCGTGCCAGTGCCCGGCCCATCGCCGTTGCCGATGGCGAGCATGGTGGTCACGCCGGCCTCTTTCGCGCGCGCGAAGACGTCGGCGCGATCGTCGTCGAAGCGCTTGTTCTCGAGATGGCAGTGGGAGTCGGTGTACATGAGTTCAGGGGATAATGGCCAGGGGATAGCTAAGAATAAACGATTCATCGTTTGAACAGAGCTTCAGGTTTGCGTTCGCGGTCTCACCCACAAAGATTGTCATCCCGCCGACGGCATTAGCCTGAGAGTGGAAAGACCTGCTTTTTCTGGCATGAAAAGGCTCCTTCCGTTGCATACAAACAGCAGGTCTCTCCACTCCAGCGGGCCAGCCGGCCCGCTTCCGGTCGGGATGACAACGAACGGAGAATTGATTGCGGTGGCGGTCTCTCGAACTCCGGGCGCAAAAACGGGCGGGTGCGTTCAAGCACCAATTGGGCCACCTACACCGTCTCCAGCTCTTCTTCCAGCAGCTGCTTGTTGTACAGCTCGGTGTAGTAGCCGTCGCGTGCGATCAGCTCATCGTGCGTGCCGTACTCGACGATCTCGCCGTTGTGCAGCACGGCGATGCGGTCGGCATTGCGCACGGTGGAGACGCGATGCGAGATGAAGATGGTGGTGCGCCCGCGCATGATCTCGCGCAGGTGATTCAGGATGCGGTCTTCGGTTTGGGTATCGACGCTGGCCAGTGCGTCGTCGAGCACCAGGATGCGCGGATTGCGAATCACGCGCGCGGGCGATGGCGGTGCGCTGCTTCTGGCCGCCGGACAGGGTCAGGCCGCGCTCGCCGACGACGGTGTTGTAGCCATCGGGAAAGCCTTCGATGTCGGCGGCGATGTTGGCCGCTTCGGCGGCGCGGCGAACGTCATCGAGGCTCGCCGTCTTCCGCGCCGAAGGCAATGTTCTCGCGGATGGTGTCGCTGAACAGAAATGTCTCCTGCGGCACGAAGCCGATGTTGCGGCGCAAAAGCGCGAGCGGGAACTCGCGAATCGGGCGTCCGTCGATCAGCACCGTGCCCGGGTTCGGCGTCATAGATGCGCGGGATCAGCGAGACCAGCGTCGACTTACCCGATCCGGTCGGACCGACAATCGCGAGACTGGTTCCGGCGGGCACGCGCAGGTTGACGTTCTTCAGCACGTCTTCGTCGCCATGCGCGCGACCGTTGCCGCGCTCCGCCGCCTTGATGGTGTTGCCGTAGCGGAAGTGAGATTGCGGAACTCGATGTCGCCGTGGATCTCCGTTGGAACTCTCATCCGAGAACGGCGTTCTCACTCCGGCATCGGTAATCTCCGGCGGCTCCGACAGAATGTTGTGAATGCGGCCCATCGACGCGGTGCCGCGCTGGAAGATGTTGATGACCCAGCCCAGCGCGATGATCGGCCAGGTGAGCTGCACCATGTAGGTATTGAAGGCGACGAAGCTGCCGAGGCCGATGCGATGCTGCAGCACCTCGCGGCCGCCGACGTACAGCACGATGATGATGGCGAAGCCGAGCAGCGTTTCCAGCGTCGGCCAGAGCATGCCCATCAGGCGGACCAGCTTCAGGCTGCGCGCGATGTATTCGCGGTTGTCGGTCTCGAAGTTCTCGATCTCGGCTTCTTCCTGCACGTAGGCGCGAATCAGGCGGGCGCCGGAGAAATTTTCCTGGGCGCGCGCCGAGATGTCGGAGAACATCGCCTGAATGCGCTCGAAGCGCTCATGAATGCGGCGGCCGAAATACTGCACCACGATGCTGAAGATGGGCAGCGGCGCGAAGGCGAATAGCGTCAGCTTCGGGCTGATCGACAGCATGAAGATCAGCGCGCCGGCGGTGAACACGATCGGTGTTGGCGGTGTACATGATGCCTGGGCCGACCAGCATGCGCACAGCGTTCAGGTCGTTGGTGGCGCGCGCCATGATGTCGCCGGTGCGGGTGCGCTGATAGAAGCTGTAGGACAGCCGCTCCAGGTGCGCGAACAGATCGTTGCGCAGATCGAATTCGATTTCGCGCGAGACGCCGATCAGGATCCAGCGCGTCAGATACTGGAAGATGGCCTTGACGCCGGCGACCGCCAGCAGCAGCAGCGAATACTTCAGAACGTCGTGACGGATCACCGCTGAACTGTTGTGCTGAGTGATGCCGGCATTCAGAACGTCGATGGCCTTGCGAATGATGAGCGGGAAGAGAATCCAGACGCCGTTGTTGCACAGCACGCAGAGCGCGCCGATGAGGAACGTGGCGCGGTACTTGCGGAGATACGGAAACAGTGGTCGCAGATTTTCGAACATGAAGAAGCTGTGAGCTCCTGATCGTCACCCGCCGGCGGACACGACGCGACGGGTAAAGTTTTCAATCCTGATATGGCTTAGATGGTCTGGGCGCTCATACGCGATTCTAAGCCCCAGGGCGCATCTACGCCGACAGCAGGTCCTTCGACTTCGGCGCCAAATGCTGCGCGCCTCCGCTCAGGATGACAATTCGTTGAGGGATGGCAGGAGCCGCGAAGCACTGCAGCCAACAACGTCGACTGGCCAAGCGCCGAGCATGCTAAGCCGACCGGCTCATCCTACGTCGGCACCCGCAGCAGCATGTATCCGCCGGCCAACGCAAAGATGAAATCCGGCGCCCAGGCTGCGATCATCGCCGGCAACTGATTCGCATCGCCCATAGCTTCGAACAGTCCGGCCGTCACCCAATACACCACGGCGATTCCCAGCGCGACCGCCACGCCCACCAGCGCGCCGCCGCGACGTCCCGAGGCGGAGAAGGGAATCGCCAGAATCGCCATTACCAGCGTGATCAGCGGGAAGGCAATCTTCTTCTGCAATTGCACTTTCAGGCGCACGGTGTCGAAGCCGCTCTGCTGCAGGTCGTCGATGTAGGTGCGCAGCTCGTCGTAGTTCATCTCCGACGACTGCTTCACTTCCTTCTTGAAGTAGCCGGGATCCTCCTGCAATTCGTTGAAGGTGGTCACGTCGAAGGTGCGATAGTCCTGGATCGACGGCGCCACTCAGGTCGCGCACCCATCCCTGCTCGAACACCCACTTCTGCAGGCGTGGCTCCCAGTAGGCATGTTCGGCCTGAATGCGCCGCGTCAACTGAAAGGTGTTGGGATCGAACTCGAAAGACCGAGATGCCGCCGAAGATGTTCTGGTCGGGATCGAAGACGCGATAGTAATAAATCTGGTTGTCTCTGCCCGAAGATCCACTTGCGGTCGGCCTGCAGGTAGGTCTGCGCCGGCTTGCCCTTGATCTCGTTGCGCAGGATTTCCTGCTCGCGGTTGGTGTGCGGAATGTAGAGCTGATCGAAGACGAACAAGCTCGCCGCAAAGATTCCGCTGCAGCACAATGACCGGCAGGGTCGCGCGATAGATGCTGAAGCCGGTGGCCTTCATCGCCGTCAGCTCGCTGGATTTCTCCAGCAGACCGAAGGTGATGAGCACCGCCAGCAGCACTCCCATCGGCGCCATCAGGTAGATCATCGACGGGCTCAGGTTCCACAGGTATTCGGCAACCGTGATCAGCGGCACGTTGTTGCGCACGATGTCGGTCAGCAGCTCGAAGAAGGTGAAGACCAGCGCCAGCACCAGGAAGGTCGACATGATCATGGTGAGATACAGCGCGAAGTCGCGCAGGATCATGTCGTCGAGGATGAGCGGAAAGCGTGCGCTGAAGCGTCGTCTGTGCGACGACGTTGCCAGCCCCATGCTGCTGGCGGTGTCGCGACGACGGGTCCCGATGGCCTGCAGCTTTTGCAGCAGCAGCTTCCATGCCGGCAGTCAGGTTGCCGATCTCGATGGGCATGCGGTCAACCCGCCACAGCAGGAACAGGCCGCAGACAAAGAAGAAGATGTTGCCCATCCACGAGCCGAACCATGGCGACATCCTTCCCTGGCGCGCCATCTGCACGCCCAGCAGCGAGAAGAAGTAATACACCACGACCAGCAGAATCGTCAGGACGAAGCCGGTGCTCTTGCCGCCCTTGCGCGCCGACAGGCCCAGCGGGATGCCGACCATCGCCAGCACCAGGCAGGCGAAGGGCAGGGCGAAGCGGCGATGGAATTCGATCTCGTAGTAGCGCGCCTTGATGAGGTCGTAGTTGTAGCTGCCCATGTCCCAGCGGGTAATACTTTTGCGCGGCTTGGCGTTCGCGGGCGGCGTTGCTCAGCAGGCTGCGCAGGTCGAGTTCGGCGACCGGCAGCAGGTCGCGCGGCTTGCTTTCGTCGCTGGGCAGCGTCGAGCGGAATTTCGGTGTTGTCGAAGGTGGTGATCGAGTACTGATCCTTGACCTTGGGAATCGATCTCCTGCTGCGTGCCGTCTTCCAGGTGGAAGCGCAGCTTGTTGGGGCCGTCGCTCAACAGCGCGCCGCGTTGCGCCAGCGTGATCTTGGGCGAGGCCGGATCGCTGATGTCGGCCAGGAAGATGCCGCGCCACAGCGCCTGACCCTTGGTTGGAATCGCGTCCTGCACATAGAGAACGATGTTCTTGAAGTCTTCGTAGAAGACGCGCGGCTGAATTTCGAACGACGCCTGCGAGGTCTTCAGCCGGTCCTGCAAGATGATCGAGGGCGATGGCCGCGTCGGGCGCGATGTAGATGCTGTTCGACCATGCCCAGCAGCCACGCGCCGATGGCGAAGATCGCGACCGAGCGCACAAACATCCCCACGCCCATGCCGCTGGCGCGAATGGCGGTGACTTCGCTGTCGGCGGCCAGCCGGCTCAGGCCAACCAGGATGCCGACCAGCACGCCCATGGGCAGGGTGATGATGAAGGTGGCCGGCAGCGTGAAGAGGAAGATCTCGGCCACGCTGGGCAGGGGCGCGCTGTTGCGGACGATCAGCTCCAGCAGCCGACCGAGGTCGCGCATGAAGATGATGAAGGTGAACAGCACAACGCCGAGCAGGGCGTGCGAGGCAATCTCCTTCAGAATGTAGCGGGTGAGAATGCGCACAACGTTACTAGTTTACCGAAGAACAGCATTTGGCAGTTAGCAGTTAGCATTTGGCGACAGCAGAGGAGCAAATGTCACCACGGAGGACGCGGAGAACGCTAGCTCCGAAGCGTGGCCGTGGCTCCGCAATGCCGCTTACTGCTTAAACACCACTATCGCCAGCGGCGGCAGATCCAGCAGCAGGGAATTTTCGTATCCGTGAGTCGGAATCGGCTCGGATTGGCGGCCACCGAAGTTGCCTTCGTCGGTGCCACCATAAATCTCGGCGTTGCTGTTCAGCAGCTCGAGCCAGTGTCCCTCGTGCGGAACGCCGACGCGATAACCTCGCCGCGGTACCGGCGTGAAGTTACAGGCGACGACCACCGGGGCTGGTGCCATCCTTCTTCATGCGCATGTAGGTGAGCACGCTGTGGTCGGAGTCGTCGGCGTCGATCCAGCGCCAGCCTTCGGGATAGAAGTCGGTTTCGTACAGCGACGGTTCGGCGCGATAGAAGGTGTTCAGGTCGCGCACCCAGCGCTGGATGCCCTGGTGCTGCGGGAATCCGAGCGCATGCCAGTCGACGCTGCCGTCGTGGTTCCACTCGCTCCACTGCGCAATCTCGCAGCCCATGAACAGCAGCTTCTTGCCCGGCTGCGTGAACATGTAGCCGAACAGCAGCCGCAGGTTGGCATACTTCTGCCACTCGTCGCCCGCCATCTTGCCGAAGAGCGATCCTTTGCCGTGCACCACTTCGTCGTGCGAGAGCGGCAGCACGAAATTCTCGGTGAAGGCGTAGAGCCCGCGGAAGGTGATCTTGTTGTGGTGATACTTGCGATGGATCGGGTTCTTCTCGAAGTAGGCCAGCGTGTCGTGCATCCAGCCCATGTCCCACTTCATGCCGAAGCCCAGGCCGCCGATGTAGGGCGGCCGCGACACCATCGGCCACGCGGTCGATTCTTCCGCGATCGTCTGGATGTCGGGGAAGTTCTCGTAGGCGTCGCTGGTTCACTGCCTTCAGGAACGACACGGCGCCGAGGTTTTCGCGTCCGCCAAACTGATTCGGGATCCACTCGCCCTGCTTGCGCGAATAATCCAGGTAGAGCATCGACGCGATCGCATCCATGCGCAGTCCGTCGATGTGGTACTTGTCGAGCCAGAAGATGGCGTTGCTGATGAGGAACGCGCGCACCTCGTTGCGGTCGTAGTTGAAGATGGCCGACTTCCAGTCGGGATGAAAGCCCTTGCGCGGATCGGCGTGCTCGTAGAGGTGCGTTCCGTCAAAGTATGCCAGTCCGTGCTCGTCGTTCGGGAAGTGCGAAGGCACCCAGTCGAGAATGACGCCGATGCCGCGCTGGTGCAGGTAGTCGACCAGGTGCATGAAATCCTGCGGGCGTGCCGAAGCGCGCGCTGGGCGCGAAGTATCCGGTGATCTGGTAACCCCACGAGCCGAAGAACGGATGCTCCATCACCGGCAGAAACTCGACGTGCGTGAAGCCCATGTCGTGGACGTAGTCGGCCAGCTTGACGGCCAGCTCGCGATAGGTCAGCGAGCGGTTGCCCTCTTCGGGGACGCGCATCCAGGAGCCGAGATGCACCTCGTAGATCGGACATCGGCGCGTCAAATTTGTTGCGTGCCTGCCGCTTGCGCATCCAGTCGGCGTCACTCCACTCGTAGCCGAGGTCCCACACGATGGACGCCGTGCGCGGCGGAATCTCGTTGTAGAAACCGTAGGGATCGGTCTTGTCGACCGTGTACATGTGATAGCGCGAGCGAATGTGGTACTTGTAAACCGTGCCCTGGCCGAGATCGGGGAGGAAGGCCTCCCACACTCCGGAGCTCTCGCGCGGGTTCATGGGATGCGAGTCGGGGTTCCAGCCATTGAAGTCGCCGACCACCGAGATACGTTCTGCATTCGGAGCCCACACGGCGAAATACGTGCCGCGGCGCCCGTCGAGTTCGATCGACGTGCGCGCCAAATTTCTCGAACAGGCGGTTGTGCTTGCCCTCGTTGAACAAGTGCAGATCGTACGGGGTCAGCAGAGTGGAACCCTGCTCCTGGGTCGCCAAAGGTGCCATCAGTTCGTTCTCCTCATGGCTTGGATGACAATTCGCCCGCTCGTGATAAGAGGAACTTAGCTAGTGTAGAGGAAGATATGGCCGCGAGCGAGGCGGACCGCCTTTTAATCGCCATCTCGAGGCGCAGATGCGAAAGGCCGTCCTCCGTAACGCGATTCTCATCCGTGGCTTCGGCTTGCCTGCTCTGCTCAACAGAAGGCAGTGCTGAACGTCCGTGTGACCGAAGCATCCGGAGCACCCATTTCGAATGCCCATGTGCTGCTGCGGGCAAACCAGAGAGCAACCGTTCCTGAGGACTTGATAGCTAAGAGCGCATCGTCTGTCGGCGAGTATTCCATTCAGCTGCAGCCGGGAATCTACGGTGTCTTTCTCAGCGCACTGTGTCTGGTTCCATTCGCCTCGCCTCTCAAGGTGGCCGCTGGCGAATACAAGAGTGCAGATGACGCTACAGGGCCAGGTGGACCTCGATTACATAGCGGACGGATGTCCCAAGCCAGACGACTTCGGCAAGCCGATCGATTTCAATATGCACGCTCCGCAGTTGCCCGGCCACATTGCGCTACCTGCGCAAGATCCAGGGAGCAAATAGTGACCCGAACACCGGCAGCCAAAACGTCGAAGGTTGCGGCAGTCTCGTGACCAGGACGCGGGCCGATCTTGCATCCGCGTTTGGCGGAAGCAGTTGTTGATTGTTATAATTCGAGAGCCGCAGCACCCATCACAGCGATTCCCGCTCCGTGGCCAGGTAGCTCAGCTGGTAGAGCGCAGCCCTGAAAAGGCTGGCGTCGGCGGTTCGATTCCGTCCCTGGCCACCAACAAGATTACACACTTCTTCTCAGGCAAGAGTCCGGGAACACCTGCTACGAGATCGATGCGAACGTGGGCATTTCTGCTCGATCCACACCCATAGCTTGCATCATATTTAACGATGCGCGCCCGATTCAACCGCTGGATGGACTCGTTACGAACGGGATTCTGGTTTGTACCCCTAGCGATGCTCATGTTCTCGGCTGCTTTGGCCCTAGGCCTCTTGTACGCCGACAAGAAGCTGGATCCGGGAATTAAAGCCTCCATCGCATGGGCTTATACAGGGGGGCCTGAAGGCGCGCGGTCATTGCTGAGCACAATAGCCGGCTCAATGATTACGGCCGCGAGCGTGACCTTCTCTCTGGCATCCGTGGCGCTCTCACTCGCTTCCCAGCAGTACGGCTCTCGAGTTCTTCGCAATTTCATGCGAGATCGGGTGACGCAAGTCCTTCTAGGCACCTTCGTAGCCACATTCATCTACTGTGTCTTAGTAGTGCGCGCCATCCGAGGGTCTGATTTCTCCGGTGGGTTTGTTCCTTCAATTTCTGTTTCGGTGGCAATCCTGCTTTCGCTGTTGAGTCTGGTACTGCTCATTATTTTCGTGCATCACGTTTCTACATCCATACAGGCTTCTCACATCGTCCTCGTCATCGCTGAGGACATCAAGAAAGCCATTCCGAGACTGTATCCATCTCGAACGGGGAGACCATTGGAAGATAGTGGCGCGGCCGGCCGGCCCAGATCGGGGGAAGCAATAACGGTAGAGATTGAAGACAGTGGCTACCTGCAGACAGTTGACCTCGATGCCTTGCTCACTTTAGCGACGCGCGAAAATATTGTCGTGGAGCTCACCGTCAAGCCAGGAGATCATCTGATCTCGGGCGCTCGGATTGCAATGGTTTGGGGTGGAACGTCTCTTGCGAAGGAGGAAAGAAAGAAAATTGTCAATTCTTTCCTGTTAGGCGGCGAGAGAACAGCGGCGCAAGATATTCGCTATCAATTTCAGCAGCTGACGGACGTTGCGGTACGCGCCCTCTCACCGGGAATCAATGATCCCTTCACCGCCATCAATGCTATTGATGAACTGGCTAGCGGAATCTCCCAGGTGGCACGCAGACCCCGCATTGTCGAAAACCGACAGGATGACGAAGGTGTGGTGCGGTTGATCGTTCCGAGGCCTGAAATCACCGATTTACTCGATGAAACGGTAGGACACATCGCCATCTATGCCGGCGGTGATCGTTTTGTGATGGCGGCCCTGCATCGTGCGCTGAGTGTGGTGGAACCAGACTTGATCGAAGCAACTGAAATTCTCAAGATGCAAAAGCTTAGCCAAGAAGTAAACTGCGGTGCTTGAAAAGAAGAGGCGATGAGAACCGTCTCTTTTTTGAGGCTTGACGGCGACCTATCGGCCTGAATCCTCACTCCGGGATGCGGTTACGTGGCCTTGGATTGCATTTGCGCTCAGCCCTGTTTCTCGTTTGGCCGGTCCGCCAAGGCGTCGATTTCCTGGTCAGCAGCCTCGATCATGTTATTAGCGCTTTTCTGCGAGATAAGACCGTCATGCACTGCCTCTTCTATTGCGCTCTTCTTAGCCGCTATAAGCTTCATCTTCGCCGTCCTAACCTCGGCTCCAATCCTGGTCGTGTCCGTTCCATATGCTTTGAGGACGTGCTGTTCTGCATTTTCCAAGTCGCGCTCAATTCCCTGACGAAGTTGGTTATATGTTGGGCCCGATATGAGGTGATTGTGAAATAGTTTTTCCAGCTCCGAACGCGCGGAAGAAACAGCGATCTGCTCTACCCGCGCAATTTCATAGGCGTCTTCCCCAACCGTGACGATCCCTAGCACATGCAGCAACGGCTTGATCGCGAGTCCCTGGACAATGATGGTGAATGCCACCACCCCAAATGTCATCGCCAGAATTTGCTCACGATACGGAAATGTCCGTCCGAGACTCAGGGCCAATGCCAGCGCAAGGGCTCCTCGGATTCCCCCCGCCACTAACACGTGCTGCCACGCAGTCGAGATCCTGCGTCCGTGAAAGTTGCTGAACGGCACCAACCCATAGATGGACAGCACGCGCCCGAGAATTACCGCGGCGATGGCGAGAAGCGTCGGACGCCAGTCGTGTAAGAGCGTCCCTACCCGGACCTGCAACCCGATCAGGAGGAAGACGAGCGAATTCACGACGAACGACAGGTACTCCCAGAAAGACCACAGTGCAATACGGGTCCGCGGGCTCATCCCGCCACGCGCTCCCAGATTGCCGACCGTTAGGCCCGCCGCTACTGTTGCGATTACACCCGAAAGATGCAGCCCTTGAGCAGCCAGGTACGATCCGTAGGCCAAAACCGTGGTCAGCGTAATTTCGATCGAGGGATCGTCAATCCGTTGGATGAACTTGCTGAAGATATATCCGAGCGCCACGCCAACCGCGGTGCCACCGCAAACTTCTACCAGGAAGGTCTGCACTCCAGTGGTTACGTTGAGGCTACCGGAAACGACACCGGCTGCGAGAACTGTGAATAGAGCCGCTGCGGTTCCGTCATTGAACAGGCTCTCCCCTTCTACGACGATAGAAAGCTCCTTGGGAACCGCCGTTTCCTTGAAGATCGACAGCACCGAAATGGGATCCGTCGCAGCCGTGATTGCTCCGAATACCAGGGCCACAAGCAAGGGAAGCTGCAACAGCCAGTGGGCGGCGAATCCGGTCACCAGGGTTGCGGCCAGCACTCCGACCGTTGCCATTAACGCTATGGGAAGGGCATTTTCACGGAGTTGACGGACCTGCAGTTTGAGGCTGCCCTCAAACAGCAGTGCGGGGAGGAAAATCACAAGCACAATATTGGGGGTGAGCCAATCCGGCTGGTTCTTCACCAGCGTCTCTACAATGGGCAGACGAACTGTTCCTAGCACCAGCCCGCCGGCGACGAGTGCCACCGTGTAGGGAATTCGTAGCCGAGCTGCCAGTACGGCGATCACCGAAGCTGCGATCAGAAGCCAGATCAGGAACTCGACAACGGAATTTGGTGTCATTAATTCGAATGCGGTGTTACTCAGTGTTTTGCAGTGCCAAGCCTACCGCAACAGCATGGCCTGCTCTTTCGCAAGAGTCAAGATGCCGCAGGCCTGGTCAACTCGCAACCCAGAGGGTTGTTTGAAGGGGAAGCCGTACCTCACGCTCGTGGCTCGGAATTCCGCGGTCCAACTTGTAATCGATGTCTGGCTTTTCCCTGCAGCTATGCTGTTCGACTGAAAACCAGTTCTTGAAATCAAAGCATTCCGTCCGCCGCTATAGTGGCGTAAATTGGCCGAACTCGCTTGGCCATCCCGATGCTTTGGTGCTACATCGCAAACGGGGAGGTGTCCTGTTCAGGGTTGACGCAGGTCTAGTTTCCATTACTGCAAGATCCTGAAAACTTTAAACACGAGCGCTACTTCAATATGAAAGATCGAGGAAGTGGAGTAAATTGTAGTCCCTTTCTTATGTCCGATCCTTGTGCCGCACTCCGTCGCGCCACGCGGGCCGTAACACACTTGTATGACCTGGTGCTTGCCCCTGCTGGCCTGAAGTGCACGCAATTCGTTCTGTTGAGCGCCATTTACGAAGCGGGCGAGATTGCGCAATGGCGTTTGGCTGACGAGTACGGAGTCGGCGAAGATACCCTCTCTCGCCGCTTCGGCGTCCTGCGAAAAATGGGCCTGGTCACATTTCGCATTGGACAGGAACGCCGCGGCGAGAAACTTTATCGGCTCACGGATCTCGGTGTCGCCAAATTCATGGACGTCCTCCCGACTTGGGAGCGCGCTCAGGCGCGGCTGCAAACCACGATGGGAGCTGAAGAATGGAACCAACTTCTGAAACTTGCCGGAGATGTGGCGATGCAGGCGCGAAGGGCGGAAACGATTCGTATCGTTAACACGGTGCCAGGCAAAGCTTTCACTGCGTCGGCTGCTGCGGGACAGAGCCCAGTCGCAGGTCAGATGGGGGCCAAATAACACTCTTTCGCTGGAGGCATTATGCGAGGTTTCCGTCTAATTATCCTGGTGGTCGCCGCCGCGCTGAGTGTCAGCCTTTTCGCCCTGCCACCGCAGACACCCACTGGGCAAGCCAACTCTCAGCAGCATGCGCAGACCTCCGACAAAACAGTTCCGGGACCCAATCCAAGTAGCGATAAGCCTTCTTCGAACAATCCGGTGAACCGCCCCGATGGAGCTGACAAAGCCTTCCTGAAGAAGGCGGCAATTGGAGACACGGCGGAGATCCAACTGGGGCAGATGGCGGAAGAAAAGGCTTCAGACCCGAAAGTGCAGGCCTTTGGTCAGCGGATGGTGAAAGACCACTCGCAAAACGACGATCTACTCAAGAACCTCGCCCAGGAACAGCACATCGCATTGCCCACTGAGCTCGACCCCGAGCACCAGAATGCAAAGGACGCACTGTCCAAAAAGAGCGGCAGTCAATTCGACCAGGATTATATGAAGCTGATGTTGCACGAGCATCAGAAGACGGTTGCGACGTTCAAACACGAGGCCCAGACCGGCCATGACCAAACCGTCAAGACCTTTGCCCAGCAGTCGCTGCCTACCCTGGAGTCGCACCTGCAGGAAGCGCAGCAGATTGAATCGCAACTCAACGCTGGCAAGTAGGAGCCAGGTTAAGTAACGGCGAGTCAAGGTTCAGTCCGGTCTCCACAGCGGGCCCTCTTGCGCTCGGCGAATACCTGAACTTCTCCACCTTCCAAGAGATCGATAGTTGCTGCTGCAACCCTGCCCCAGGACATCTGTAGCCCTTCGGCCTACATCTCGATACCCATTGTGATGTAGGTCGGAGGGACATGAGCACAGCCGTCCAGGAGCGCCTGGTAGAACTCTGGAAAACACCCAAGACCTTGCATGGCTTTCTCGGCACGGTAGACCACAAGGAACTGGGCAGGCGCTACATCGCTACTGCGATGACCTTCCTCGTGGTGGGCGGCGTTGAAGCTTTGATCTTGCGGCTGCAACTGTGGAGAGCGCAAGGCAATCTGCTCACGCCAGAAATGTACAACCAGGTCTTCACGATGCACGCCATCACGATGATCTTCTGGTACGCCTCGCCGATTCTCTCGGGCTTCGCGATTTTTCTTATTCCGCTCATGATCGGCGCGCGCGATTTGGCCTTCCCGCGCTTCAACGCATTTACCTACTGGGCGTACCTGCTTTCCGGGGTTTTGATTTATATCGCTCCCATCATGGGCCAAGCCCCCAATGCGGGCTGGTTTGCCTACGTGCCTTACACCACTCGGCACTACTCGCCCGCATACGGGATGGACTTCTACAACCTGGCGCTGATCCTGCTGACCATCTCGACCAGCGGCGGCGCGATCAACTTCATTGTCACCATTTTGCGGCTGCGTGCGCCCGGCATGAGCATCAGCAAGATGCCCCTGTTCATGTACAGCACAGGGACCACCGCGATCATCACGATCCTGTCGCTGCCTGCCCTGACCGCGTGCAACATTCTGCTGGAGCTCGACCGCCGCTGGTACACGCACTTCTTCGATGTCATGCATGGCGGCAGCCCGCTGCTATGGCAACAGCTCTTCTGGTTCTTTGGCCATCCCTGGGTATACATCGTGTTTCTACCCGCTACGGGCATGATTTCCATGATGGTTCCGGTGTTCTCGCGTCGGCCGATCGTGGGCTATGCGTATATCGCCGCCTCCACGGTGCTCACCGGCCTTGTGGGATTCGGGGTATGGGTGCACCACATGTTCACCACTGGCATCGGCCACCTGGGGATGAGCTTCTTCAGCGCGGCGAGCATGACCATTTCGATCTTCACCATCGTGCAGGTCTTTGCCTGGGTGGCAACGATGTGGCTGGGGCGTCCGGTGATGACCGCGGCCATGCACTACGTCGTCGGCTTCATTGCCCTGATCGTGGTCGGCGGATTGAGTGGAGTCGCTACTGCCGTCATTCCCTTGGACTGGCAGATCAACGACACCTACTGGGTGGTCTCCCACATTCACTATGTGCTGGTAGGCGCCAATCTGTTCCCGGTGCTCGCAGCCATTTATTACTGGGGGCCGAAGATGACCGGGCGCATGCTGAACGAGCGCTGGGGGAAGATCAGCTTCTGGGTCACCTTTATCGGCTTCCAACTGGCCTTCTTCACCATGCACATCCTCGGAGTCGAGGGTATGCCGCGCCGCGTTTACACCTATCCACGCGGGTTGGGATGGGAATACCTGAACCAGATCATCACCGTGGGTGCATTCATCGTTGCGGTGGGCATTCTGATCACCATCGTCAACTTTTTCTGGAGCAAAGAGCACGGCCCGCTCGCGGGCAAGGATCCCTGGCACGCCGATTCGTTGGAATGGTCAACCGATTCGCCGCCTGCGCCGTACGGCTCGATCCACATCCCAACCGTTATTTCGCGTCACCCCCTTTGGGATGACCACGAGGAGGAAGCAGACCCCGAAGGCGAACGCATCCTGGATGAGGGCCGCTTGACCATGATTACTACGCCTCTTGACGCGCAGCCAGTGGCCCTGGCGCGAATTGCCAAAGACACAGTTAAGCCTCTGCTGGTGGCCTTGGGGCTGTTCGTGATCTGCGGCGCGCTGGCCTTCCGCATGATGTGGGTGGTTTGGCCGACTGTGGTCTATACGCTGATCGTTCTCGCGATGTGGCTGCGGCCGAATCCGGAAACGGAGAACGCATGAGCACCGTCGTCTTCCAGCCAGGCCAACATCGGGTGAGCGACCACGCCGGACCTCAGGTGCAACTGCTGGACCTGGATCGCGGGACCTGGGGCATCGTGCTTTTCATCATCACCGAAGCGCTGCTCTTCGTGATGCTGTTTGTCGCCTATTTTTACATAACCAAAATTCACGACTGGAGCACGCAAGAACCGCCGAAGCTCCACTACTCGCTTCCTATGCTGGCTGTGTTGCTCATCAGCAGCGGTGTCTTGTACTGGGGTGAGCAGCAGGTTAAGAAGGAGCGCAAGGGAGCGGGTCGAGCAGCCCTAGTGGGAACAATTCTGCTCGGCTTTTTCTTTCTCTTCCTCACCTATCTGGAAGATATTGAACACCTAAAGAGCCTTACCCCACGAACCAATGCCTATGGGTCGATTTTCTACACCATTGTCAGTCTGCACGGGGTGCACGTGGTGGTGGGGCTGATGATGCTGTGCTGGGTGTTGTTTCTCAGCAGATGGGAGCCGGCTCAATACTCGCCGCATCGGCCGTACCACAATGCGGCGATGTACTGGCATTTCGTGGATACGGTCTGGTTATTCGTCGTGGTTATTTTGTACGTCATTCCGCACCTGCGGAACATGGTATGAGCGAGCAAGTACAAACACAGACGCGAGAAAGCATATCCCCGCGGCGGCTATGGTTCGGTTTCACCGGCAGCATCGTCGCTTGGGTTCTGGCAGGGCTGCTCAATGTTGTGCTGGCCTGGGAAGCCTGCGTCAGTGACAACAGCGGAGGGTTCTTCTTTACCCAAACCGGGGTGCGGGTTGTGCTGGGCATAATCACGTTCGCTATGCTCGCGCTTTCTATTGCCGCAGGAGTTACCTCGTTTCAAAACTGGCGCCGGTTGTCACGGCAAGACGATTTCGTTGAAGCCGAGGGCCGAGGGCGGCAGGAGTTCATGGCAATTTTCGGCGTTTTCGTCAGCGCGTGTCTCGGGATTGGAATCGTATGGTTCGTCATTCCCATTTACGTGGTTCGCTTCTGCGTGAGGGCCCACTGATGCTGCCAGCTTCCTTCAGTTTCAACGTTCGTCTGCTGCTGGTGCTCGGAGTGGCTGTGTCGGCGTGCTGGCTGCCAGCCTGTCGCGGTGGGAATTCGCACGATGCATATGCCGTTTATACCGGCGGCAACTGGCAGACAGGCAAAGAACTGATCGTGAAGTATCGCTGTGGTGCGTGTCACACCATCCCGGGTGTTTACGACGCCAACGGGACGGTAGGTCCTCCGCTGATCTGGTTTGCGCGGCGCACCTACATCGGCGGAGAACTGCCCAACAGCCCGCAGAACCTGGTGCGTTGGCTGCTGAATCCCAAAGAGGTCGAGCCCGGAACTGCCATGCCAACCCTGGGGCTGTCGGAGCAGGATGCTCGCGATGTGGCGGCTTACCTTTACACACTGAAGTGAGGAGGGTTGATGAAGCGGCGCTATAAGAGGGGTTTGTTGCTGGTCTCCGTCGTAGCCGGCCTGGCGTGCTCGGCCTGGTGCGCCCCGCAGAACGGAAACAACAAGAGCAACAATGGTGAAACAACAGTTCCCGGCCAAAGCAAAAACGTCAGGCTGGTGAGTGCAGTGCCGAATGGTGAATGGCCGCTGCCGGCAGGCGATTACGCCAACACCCGCTACAGCCCTCTGAGCGAGATCAACACCACCAACGTGAAGAACCTTAAGGTAGTCGGGGTCATGCAGGACGGCATTCCTCACGGCCACGAAGGCCAGCCGCTGGTGGTGAACAACACCTTGTTCATGGTGACACCGTATCCCAACGATCTCATCGCCTTTGATCTGACGAAGTCCGGTTTCCCGATGAAGTGGAAATACGAGCCGCGGCCCAATCCGCAATCGCAGGGCGTGGCCTGCTGCGACGTGGTGAACCGTGGCGCGAGCTACGCCGACGGCAAGATTTTCTACGTTGCACTGGATAACACTGCTATCGCTGTCGACGCCAACACGGGCAAGGAAGTCTGGCGCACCTCGGTCGGTGATATCCATCTCGGCGAAACCACCACCATGGCTCCGCTTGTGGTGAAGAACGTAATGCTGATTGGCGATAGCGGTGGAGAGCTGGGGGTACGCGGAAAAGTAACGGCACTGGACATCAAGACCGGCAAGGTGGTCTGGCGTGCCTACAACACCGGCCCTGACAAAGATGTTCTGATCGGGCCCGATTTTCATCCCTTCTACTCCAAAGATCAAGGGACCGATCTCGGTGTGAAGACCTGGCCGCCTGACGCCTGGAAGATCGGTGGCGCGACGGTGTGGGGCTGGATTTCCTACGACCCGGAATCGAACCTGGTCTACTACGGCACCGGAAATCCTGGACCATGGAATCCAGATATGCGCCCCGGCGACAACAAGTGGTCCATTACGCTTTGGGCGCGGAACCCGGAGACCGGCCAGGCTAAGTGGGCGTACCAGATGCTGCCCCATGATGCGTGGGACTACGACGAGATCATGGAGAACATCGTGGTGGACATGGTGTGGCAGGGCAAGATGCGCAAGCTGCTGCTGCACCCGGGCCGCAACGGCTACATGATGGTGATCGATCGCGAAACCGGAGAGCTGCTCTCGGCCACACCTTTCAGCCGCTGAACTGGTCGCATGGCTACGATCTCAAAACCGGGCTGCCCAACGTCGATCCGACCAAGGTGACGCACACCGGGATCTATGCTCGCGGCATCTGCCCTTCCTCAACCGGCGCCAAGGAATTTGTTCCCTCAGCATTCTCGCCCGTGACCGGCTATCTCTACATTCCGGCGCACAACACCTGCATGGATCACGGAAGCATCCAGGCCAACTACATCGCGGGTACGCCATATCTGGGCTCCAGCACCACGATGTATCCCGGTCCAGGAGGCTACCAGGGAGAGTTCGTCGCCTGGGATGTGGCCAATGCCAAGCAGGTCTGGGGAATCAAGGATCTCGATCTACCGGTGTACAGCGGCGTGCTCGCCACCGGCGGCGGACTTGGTCTTCTACGGAACGATGGAGGGTGACTTCCGAGCGGTAGATGCAAAGAGCGGAGCTGTGCTGTGGGACTTCAAGACCGGCTCGGGGATTGTGGGAGATCCCATCACCTTCAAGGGCCCCGATGGGCGGCAGTACGTCGCGGTTTATTCCGGCGTCGGGGGATGGATGGGTGCGGTCGCATTTCCGTCGGTATCGATCAGTGATCCGTATGCCGCGCTGGGTGTGACCGGCGCAATGAAGGCAATCAAGAAGCTCAGCCCGCCAGGAGATTCGCTCTATGTCTTTGCCCTGTAGATTCGCGGGCACGCTCGCGATGCTTGTGGCCGCGGTTATGGTGAGCTACGCAGCTACGCCGTTGCGAGTGTGCTCGGATCCGAACGATCTGCCTTTCTCCAACATGCAGAAGCAAGGTTTCGAAAACAAGCTTGCCGGGATGGTTGGCCAGGAGTTGCAGCGCCCGGTTGACTTTGCCTGGTGGCCACCTCGGGCCCGGTTCAAGGAGAAGTGGCTGAAGGCGAATCGGTGCGACCTGGTGATGGGAACCACGGCGTCTTCCGATGACCTGCTTACCACGCGGCCGTATTACCGCTCCAGCTATGTATTCGTCTCGCGCCGCGACCGCAACATACAGGTGGCTTCGCTGCGGGACGCTTCCCTCAAGAGCTATCGCATTGGAGCCCACATCATCGGAGATGACGGCGAGACTGTGCCACCGGCTGAAGAGATGGCGCAACACGGCCTGGTGAACAACATTGTCGGATACAGCCTTTACGGCGACCCGCTGTCGCAGAACCCGTCGGCCGACATCATCACGGCAGTGGCAAATGGAGACGTAGATCTTGCGGTAGCTTGGGGCCCACTGGCCGGCTATTTTGCCAAGTCTTCGGAGGTACCGCTACAGATCACGCCCATATGCCAGAACTCGCAAGCGTCGGCAATTCCCGTCGCTTTCAGCATTTCGATGGGAGCGACAGCGGGCAATACGGTCTTGCGCGACCAACTCAATGATTTCATTCAAGGTCACCAGAAAGAGATTCGCGCGCTTCTGCTTAGCTACGGAGTGCCGCTGATTGACGCCGAGGACGCGACGACCTCCGGTTCGCACTCAGCCTGCGTGAGCGGGGGACCTAATGAAGAGGCCAGGAGCCGCTGAGGTGCGAAGAATGCGAAATTGTTTTGGAATTGTTGCCGCCTCGCTGCTGGCTATCCATCTTGCCGGCTGCAAGCAGCAATCGGTTGCAGTCGCTCCGATGGGAACACCGGCGCCACTGCGAGTGGCCATCGGACCGATACCGGGCCCGGGAAACCAGTACTCAAACATGCCCGCAAATCCATACGAGAACGACCAGGTCGCAATGGTCGAGGGTCGCCGCTTGTTCATCTGGTTCAACTGCTATGGCTGTCACGGCGGGCATGGCGGAGGCGGTATGGGACCAAGTCTCCGCGATCCGGTCTGGTTGTATGGGGGCGCCCCGGCGCAAATTTTCTCCTCGATCGCTGAAGGCCGCGGCCGCGGAATGCCGGCTTGGGGCACCAAAATCCCGCAAGACCAGATTTGGAAGTTGGTGACCTACATCCAGACATTAGAGACCTCGCAGGAGGTCGATCCACCGCTGGTTCCTGCCCATCCGGAGATCAATCCGTCACCTCAACTGGCCAGGGAGGTCGCTAACGCGAAGCAATAGTTATGCGTAAAGCCCTCTTTGCTGCGTTGCTGCTGACGACGGCCACCTCGTGCGGGCCGCCGCAGTCCATCCTTCATCCCGGAGGTCCCGCAGCTCACAACCTGTCCACCATTGGCTGGGTGGTTTTCATCCTACTGGGCGGCATCGCGACGGTGATGTGGTTGTTGCTGCTATGGACCGCCATACGCCGTCACGGGACGCTGGAAGAACACGAACCGTATGACGAGGGCGGGGGGCAGAGGTGGATCTTCGTTGGTGGCCTGTTGATCCCACTTTTCGTTCTTTGCGGCATCTTCGTCTTCGCCATGGAACGTATGACGGACTTTCCGCTGAATCACGCCGACGTCAATCCGCAGATTCAGATCATCGGCCACCAGTTCTGGTGGGAGGTGCACTACCTCGATGGCCCGGTTAACGAGCATTTCGTCACCGCCAACGAGATTCACATTCCGATCGGCAAGCCAGTCGATTTATTGCTCGAAAGCGCGGATGTCATTCACTCGTTTTGGGTGCCGGGATTGCACGGCAAGATGCAGCTCATTCCCGGGCGGCAAAACTATTTGCGTATCCAAGCCAGTGAAGCCCGGGAGTTCCCCGGCCAATGCACCCAATTCTGCGGGGAGCAACACGCGCACATGCGACTGCTGGTCGTCGCCCAGAGCCCAGCCCAGTACGCCTTGTGGCGGCAAAACCAACTGAAAGCCGCTGCCGAGCCGCAGAGCGAAGATTCAATGCATGGACGCGATGTATTCAACGATGGCCCGTGCGCGCTCTGCCACACCGTGCGAGGTACGGTCGCGAACGGTAAGGTCGCGCCTGACTTGACTCACATCGCCAGCCGCAAATACATCGGAGCCAACAGTTTTATCAATGACAAGGCCGACATGGGGGGATGGATAACCCACGCCCAGTCGATGAAGCCGGGTTGCATGATGCCGAACTTAACCTTCTTCGATGGTCGCGACCTTCGCGCCATGGTCGATTACCTGGAAGATCTGAAGTGAGTCATGGGAGTTATTCGGGCACCGCAGCCCTTAGGAGGCAAGCGAATGAAAATCGTCCCTAGATCGCGGTATTTATCCCTCTTTGTCACAGTCACGGTCGGGCTTATCGCCATCGGAACCGTGCAGGCTCAGCAGCCGTCCGGCTGCAAGTCGCTGCCCGATCACGACGCCTTGCGCAGCGCTCTTCAGGCGGCACAAAAAGGCGGTACGCAGGCCAATGGTGGATTGGGCAATCAGGAGTGGGGCGTCATCGTAGATCGCAATGGAATCGTGTGCGCCATTGCCTACAGTGGAGAGAACGCCAGCCAGGAGTGGCCCGGCAGCCGAATGATCGCCGGGGACAAGGCGAATACCGCGAATGGATTCAGCGGCCCTGATTTTGCACTCTCCACCGCGAACGTATATTGGCCGTCGCAACCGGGCCAGAGCCTCTACGGCATCATCACCAGCCAGCCACCGAACCCACAGGCGGCATTCGGCGATCCCGCCACCTTCGGAACAGCAAGCGATCCGATGGTCGGAAAACCGATCGGCGGCGTCATCGTCTTCGGTGGCGGCCTTGCGCTCTATAGCGCGAAGGGACAGATCGTTGGCGGCCTGGGCCTGAGCGGCGATACCTCGTGCGCCGATCACGTTAAAGCGTGGAAAGTGCGGCATCAGCTCGGCCTCGATGCTGTGCCGTATGGCGTTTCTCCCAGCCATGACGACAACATGATCCAGGACATCAGCAACGGGCAAAGTGGCAGCGGCTATGGACATCCGAAGTGCAAGCCGCCTTCGCCCATGCTTCAGGACCTTCCCAAGAAGTACCCCTTGAAGCGTTAGCTGCGATCAGAGATTCGGCCGTCAAGAATGGCGATCAAAAGGCACTGAATGGGCACCGCTGCGCAAACTTTGACCGTAAGAAGCCGGACCTCCACGCTTCTTCACGACTATGCCGAACTTTTCAAGGCAAGGGTGTCGGCCTTGATTGTCGTGACCGCGGCTTGCGGATCTTACTTTGCCGCGGCACACGCCGGCGATCACTGGATCTCGCCCGCTATGCTCGCTTCGCTGCTCGGAACCGGCATGGTCGCCGCCGGCACGGCCGGCTTGAACGAGATTATCGAGCGCGAGCTCGATGGCAGGATGCGGCGCACCAGGTTGCGTCCCCTGGTCACTGGCCACATGTCGGTCCGGCACGCAGCAATGGCATCCGGGACAATGCTGTTGGTCGGCGCGCTTTACCTGGCATTTGCCTGCAACTGGTTTACTGCACTTCTAAGCCTGCTGACCTCCGCGCTTTACCTCGGAGCCTACACGCCGATGAAGACTGTCGGCCCCTCCTGCACTGCAATCGGCGCCATATCAGGCGCCATGCCACCGGTGCTCGGCTGGGTGGCGATTCGCGGGCGTCTCGATTGGGAAGCCTTCGTGCTTTTCTCGATCATGTTCTTCTGGCAATTCCCCCACTTCGATTCCATCGCCTTGCTTTACCGCGAGGACTACGAGCGCGCTGGCATTCGCATGTTGCCGGTCATTGACAGCGAAGGAAAAGCCACCCCGCGCGAAATCGTCACCTATTCTTTCGTGCTCATACCCGTCAGCATGCTTCCCACGCTGGCGGGAATGGCGGGATGGCTCTACTGCGCGGCGGCAGTAGTGCTGGGCATTGCTTTCTCCTGGTATGGATTGCGCATATGGCTGATGCGAGACGAACGGCAGGCGAAACAACTTGCCCGGGGATTGCTGCGGGCTAGTGTTCTGTATTTGCCCGCGCTGTTCGCCCTGATGATGATCGATTCCATTTCCTGAGAGTCATGAAGAAAAAAGGGCGATCTACTTACCGCGCCACTCGGCGCAGGCGCCTGCTTTTGATCGCCGCCGCGATCGGTTGGGCGGTGATAGCGGTGACGCTCACCACGTTTGCAACCCTCCTGTTGCGCGCCAGCCAACCAGCTTCGCTCTCGACGACCTTGGTGATCTCTCTGGGCGTGAGGCAGACCGTGCGCGACGCCTGGGCGCTCGTAGCAGGGGTGCTGATCATCGCCGCGGCTGGTGAACCGCTCCGACGTGTGCGGGCGAAGCAATTGGCTGAAGATACGCCGGGCGAAGCATCTGTGGACTAGCGGCGAGCACATCGAGTGCGTGCAAAGGGCGTCATAGATGAGGCGCCATTCTGTTCACCGCTGTATCACTTTGTCCGTGAGGTCAGCGCTTCGTGTCGGGTGCATCTTTTCCCTCCGCACGTTGTACCTCAGCCGAGACCAGAGCTCGCCGCCGGGCTCTCTTGCAGATCCAGTACACAATCACGCCGAGCAGCGGGGGCACGGTTATAGCGAGCAGCCGGAGAACTCTGCGGATGGTCACCACGGAACTTGAAGTGGCCACGGCGATAACGTCGTCGCCGCCCGCGAAAAAAAGGATCAGCAGGAAGCTTAGAGCCGTAAATCCCAGGGCGGTGTTGAACGGCTGCTGATACGGAAGCTTCAGCACGTTGTGTGGGCGATTGTCCCAGGAGACGAGCTTATCGAGGAAGGGATACGCGTAGAGCAGCACAAAGATCAGCAATGGGAGCAGCACCGCCGGGAAGAAAACGTTTGGTACCAGATAGTGCCCAAGGTGCAGTTTGTAAGCCGGGTTCAGCCGCATTGCGCCCTCAATCCAGCCGAGATACCAGTCGGGCTGTGCAAACGGCGTGGAGGCCGTCGGATCAAATGGTCCATACACCCAGACCGGATCGATCTGCACCAGGCCGCCCAGCCCCGCAATGAATCCGAGAATCATGAAAAACAGCCCGATAGATTTGGCAGCATAGCTGGGGTAAAGACGCGAGCCGACGATCGTGGTGTCGTTGCGGCCTGGGCCAGGATAGTTGGTGTGCAGCTGCCGCCATATCAGGCCGAGGTGCAGTGCCAGAAGAAATGCAATCAGGGCGGGTATGAAAAAGATGTGCAGACTGTAAAAGCGAGGCAGCGTGGCAGGCGAGGGTACCGTGCTGCCGAACAGCAGAAATGCCGCCCAACTGCCGATAACTGGGACCGACAGCACGATGGAGTAGCCGACTCTCAAACCTAAACCGGACAGAAGGTCGCCGGGCAGCGAGTATCCGAAGAAGCCGTTGGCCAGCGCAAGCACTGCGAGGGTGAGACCGATTATCCAGTTGATCTCGCGTGGCCGGCGATACGCCGCAGTGAAAAAGATACGCATGGCGTGCATGACAATAGCGGCCAGAAATAACAACGCTGCCCAGTGATGCATCTGACGGATAAGCAGGCCTGCTTTTACATCGAAGCTGATGTGCAGCACCGATATGTAGGCGTCCGACATCTTCAGGCCGTCGAGCGCCTTATAGGAGCCGTGATAGACCTGCTCAGCGGAACTGTCGTGAAAAAACAGCATCAGGAAGATGCCGGTGAGCACCAGGATGATGAAGCAATACAGCGCGATCTCCCCCAGCATGAACGACCAGTGATCGGGGAAGACATGGTTGAGGACCCGACGCAGAGCCTTCGCTCCTCCGACACGCCGGTCCAGCCAACGGCCAACCATGCGGCCGAGCGCTTCGATCATGCCGGCATCCCCCAGAATCCCGGTCCGGGAGGCGTGCTGAAGCCGCCGTCCGCGCGCAGTATTCCATTTGCATCCACAGAAAGCGGCACCTGAGGAAGGGCCCGGGCAGCCGGTCCGCCCGTTGGCTCGGCGCCTTTCAACACATCAAAGCTGGACTGATGACAAGGGCACAGCAGCAAATGTGTTTCCTTCTGGTAGAGCCCGACTGGGCATCCGGCATGGGTACAAATGCGCGAGTACGCGATGTACCCATTGGGCGCCCAGTCCGCGCGTTCCCTGGGCATCCGCAAAAGCTGCTCGTGCACGCGGACAAGGACGGTTTGCGCTTTCTCATCCCCAATGCTGTCCTCCGGAAAGACCAGCATGGTGCTGCCGGGCTCAAGCGCATTGACCGAAACCGGCATACCGTCCGCGGTCATCAGCCGCTGCCCGGGCTTCCATATGGTGTCGTACAACGAAGGCCCGGGAGGCGCCCCGAGCGAGCGAACCAAAGAAACGGCTGATGCCGCGAACACTGCCGCGAAGCTGGCGCCTATCCAGGTAAGCAGGCTTCGGCGTTTCACATCGTGCTTGCCCTGATTGAAGTTGGCCAGCAGCCGTTCCCGCTCGCTCGGACTTGACTCCATCTCCTCGCGGGCATCTGTGGCTTCCTTGTGAGGCATCAGCAAGCGGGCCCACACGACTAGCGAAAATCCAAGCCCGCCGCAACTTAACGCAAGGGTTTCTCCCAACAGCACAACATTGCTGGAGTCGGTCCAGTAGACGTAAACGAATCCAATGCCCGAGGCAATGCCAAGGATAGAAGCGCAAGTCACGAGGAACGTCCCCCATCGCTCACGCGCTTGTGTATCGACACCCTGTAGCCGATCCGTGCTGCGTTCCGTTGTATCGGGACCGACGTGTACCGTCGCATATCCCGGGGGCTTCGCCTTCTCGATCTCGCTAGTGCGCTTCTTCAGAGGTTTCAAGAGAAACCTCGCAAGCAGCTGACCCACTTCTATTCCGGCGGCAATGAGCAGGGCACGCATTGCCCCAATTGGTTTGTCCTGTTCCCTCACCCTTTTCCTCCCCATTCAATCCAAATCGTGACGCCTACTAAGCTGAACAAGATCATCCATGCGGCGAATCCTTCTGCCACCGGACCGAACCAGTTCATCGGGGTTGCGACGGGGGCCGGTGGCTGCTGCATGAGTTCGACGTACTTCACGATCGAGTTCAGCTGTTTGTCATCGAGGACCGAGGGCGGAAAAGACGGCATCGGCCCCGGTCCCCACCGTATTGCTCCCGCCACAATCGCCGCCGACTTGCTGGTCAGGGCGGGCGCGTTGACGCCGGTGAATACCAGCGCGCCTCCACGCACCGCAGACTGATGACAGGGCGCGCAGTTGACGCGGAAAAGCTTGCCGCCCTCGCTCAAGTCGCCTCCGCCAAGGGGGATGACTGCGATCTTTTGCGTCACATAGTCCGCGACCGCTCGCATTTCGGGAATCGAAAGTATGTAGGCGAATCGCGGCATATGGCTGGGACCAACTTCCATGGCGGTAATCACATCGCCGGGCTGGTGCACGGCCTGAATGTTCGGCCCTCCGATGCCGACCACGCCGGAGACGCCCTCGCCCTTCGCTCCGTGGCATTTCGCGCACCTCTCGAGAAAAATCGCTGATCCATTGGCAGGAGCGGTCTGCTCTTGCTCAGCTGCCGAAGCATTCTCGCCCGAGGGGGCTGAAGATGTGGCTTGATGTTTATTGGGCACACGCGAGTCCTGCGCCTGTGGGTAGGACGAAATCTGACATGCGAGCAGAATCAGAAGTAGGACACGAATAGTTGCACGATTGAGCATCGCGGGGCAGCCGCTAACCTGTTCAGCTACGATGCCTGCTCATGATCGAGTGTTGCGCTCGCGGTACCAACTCACGTGGGCAACGACTTGCAGCAGCAACCGCCGTCGAATCAATTTTGAGATTTGTAACCCTCCGTCCAATTGAAAGAAGCGACAAAGATCGACCTCACGACCTTTCCGATTATGTCCTCGCAGTAGATCACCTTCGTCTTTTCTGCATGGAGCGCCAATCCGCATTCGGCAAATCGTGAATCCGATGTCGCGGTCCACAACCCATACGAATCGTTCTGGAACAGCGGTTCCAACTAGGGGGAAGGCGCTGTAACGGTGGAGGTCGGCCGCGACGCTCGGCAAGCGATGCAATCCGGACGGCGCGTCAGATTTGCAGCTCTCCCTTATCCAGTCCTTTTAGTAAATCCATTTCCCGGCTGAGATCGTCAGAGCGCGCCATCACCTCTTGCGCATATTCGAGGAGAATTGCACCAGCATCGGTGACTTGTACGTGACGTGTCCGCGCTCAAAGATGCGGGACTCCAGGGAGCCGTTCCAAAGCGTGTATACTGCGCGACAGAGCTGGCTGGGAGACATGAAGGGATCTTGCAGCGTGCGCGAAACTGCGATGCTCTGCTACTTCCAAAGCACAGCTCAACAGCCGTATTTCAAAATTCATTCAGCTAGGTTATTAATCCCATGACAAAAAAGCATAGGCCGCATGTGATGCATGTCACAGCCTACCCGTAGTCGCTGAATTTCAATGGTAGCTGCTGCAAACAATACGGTTCCAGCAACCCCTCGGCTGCGCAAGAGAGCTGCGCCCGGGGGATAACGATTGCAGAGCTATGTGGCGTGCGGACCGAGCACTGCCCACCCGGCCATCACACGGGCGACCGGATTTCGCCACTCGGTGGATACGTCGGCGGCGGTCTACAGATGCAGACAGACCTCGGCATTGATCGTGTCTGGGTGATGAACAACTGGCAGGACATTGATAGCTGTATCGGTACACCGAAAGAGGCGCTGTCGACCAGGTGCGGTGGTCAGGGCGTGACTATCTTCTACGGGATGGCCAAGCCGGTACGTGCGCCACAGATTGGGCCGGCCCGGCCTTTCTAATCAGACCCTCAGCCCTCCGCAGGGAGGCGAACCGCAGTACCACAAGGAGCAAGAAATGGATCTAGGAGCAAGTGTTCGAAAAGTCGCTATAGGAGCGTTTGCTGCGTCGACTTTCTGGGTGAGCGTCGGCGCTTCTCCGGCAACGGCACAATCCGCAGAAAAACCCAACATCGTCATGCTGATGACCGATGACACTGGCTGGAATGACTTCGGAGCCTATTCCAACGGAGGCGCAACGCTTGGCCATCCAACACCCAACATCGACAAGATGGCCAAGGAAGGTGCAGTCTTCACCAGTTGGTACGGCCAGGCAAGCTGCACGGCAGGGCGCGCCTCTTTTATCACAGGGCGGATCCCGATCCGGTCGGCCCTGTCTATCGTGGTTGCGCCCGGCGACGAGAACTACCTCCGCCCGGAAACACCCACCATCGCAGAATTCTTCAAGAAGAACGGCTACACGACATACTTCTCCGGCAAATGGCACTTGGGCGACAAGCCAGTGGCGTACCCAACGAATCACGGATTCGATGAAATGAAGGAGTTCGCCGCCTATTACGCCGGTGTCTACTCTTATCCCGACACCGACAAGTGGTTCCATCCTTGGTTCCCGTCCTACAACCCCGACTTCGCAAAAATGTTCGACTCCGTGGTGAACCTGTACGAATGGGAAGGCGTGGCTGGTCAGCCTGCCAAGCAGGTTGCCAAGATTACGTATGACTACATGGCGACCATGGACGAACGCCAAGCCGATTATGCGGTTGACTACATCAAGACCCACTCCAAGGACGGTAAGCCTTTCTTCATGGATGTCAACTGGATCAAGATGCACAATCCGACTAATGCGGCACCGGACTTCCGTGGCAAGTCGCACTTGGGTGACTATTCCGATTCACTTATGGAGATGGACGTCGACATCGGCAAGGTGCTCGACGCGATTCATCAATACGCTCCCAACACCATCGTGATCCTGACTGCCGACAACGGCGCATGGCTCGATGCTTATCCCGATGCGGGAACCACGCCGTTCCGTGGCGAAAAGGGTTCCGCATATGAGGGCGGCTGGCGCGTCCCCGCCATCATGACCTGGCCCGGCCACATCCCGGCTGGCTCCACGTACGGCGAAATGATGTCGCACATCGACTGCTGGTCGACCCTGGCAGCGATGGCGGGCATCACTCCTCCGCCTACCGGCGAAATGAAGGACAACAACGGCAAGCCGATTTACTTCGACAGCATCGACAACAGTTCCTACATCCTGGGCAAGTCGCAGCACTCGGCCCGCAGGTCCTGGGTCTTTGTCAACGGCGAGTACCTTAATGCGGTCCGCGCTGATATCGGCGGAGATCCAAACGAGCCTTGGGTGAACATCGCCTGGAAGTTCGTATGGACAGCAAAGGACTCGTGGCTCGGCCCCAGCCAGAACCTGGGCTCGATCCCGGCTGTGTACAACCTCACCATGGATCCATATGAGAGGTACGACATGGTCTTTAACGGAGCCGAAGGAGAAATGAATGGATTGAAGACCTCGCCGGGACGCTACGCCGGCGAAGACAATGGCTGGTCGGCGGCGCTGTTTGGTATCGTGCTGGCGGACTTCGACAAGTCGATCATGCAATACCCGAGCATCCAGCGGTATCCAGGAGGTGCTTCGAATGACATGATTCCGAACTTGCAGAATCCCAAAAACCCGCTTCCACTGCTCGATCCTAAGAACATGCCGAATGCGATCCCCGCAGCCGATTAAGTCGCGGCCAGAGCAAGGGGCGTGCATACCGCACGCCCCAGTGCCTCCGAATAGTACGGCGCGACCGGAGAAAGAGAAATGAAGACCCGCACAGTATTCCTCTCCGCCTTGTTCTTGTTATTCATGCTTGTTCTGGTTGGCTCTTCCACAACTGCAACCCCCTCGACTTCTACCGCGGCGCAACCGACATTAGCCAAGATACAACCATTCAACTAAAGGAGAAGTGCAATGAAGATGATCCGTTCAAACCGTTCCAATCTGGTGCTGGCCGGCCTGCTTGTTCTGCTGGCGACCGTGGCCTGGCAAGGTGCGCTTGCCGAAGATGTCGTTCACGCGGTTACAGGCGTTGTGAAGAGTGTCGATAAGGACAGCAAGACGATGGTCGTCAAGACCGCGGATGGCACGGAACACACCATTAAATGGACGGACAAGACCACGGTAGAAGGCGCAAAGGGAATGGCCAAAGGCGTTGAGAAGGGCGGTGGAGCCGTCTATGATGGTGCGAAAGAAGGATCCAAAGTCACAGTTAAGTACACGGAAAAGGGCGGTGAAAAAACTGCCGTCGCCGTGAAGGACGCGAGCAAGGCTACGGCCAAAGCAGTATCCCAGTGATGAATAGGGGCGCGTTCCGGAAATTGGTTCGCCCCCGTATTTGTCTGTCGAGAACAAGCTCTCGAATGCCGGCAAGGTCCCTTTGAGCAAGGGAGGCCCATGTTGAGAAACATTGTTTCTGATCGGCAAAGCATTTTGCGGGTTCTGCTGCTGGGCCTGTTGTCCATCATCCCCTGCGCAAGCAAACGGATGATGGCTCAGGCTCAACTAGCGCATGGGCAGTCGACATCGAAGGACGCTCCGGCGTTGTCCGGCCTGCCAATGAGCTTCGCGCGCCATACCGGCGACTTGGATGAGATGGTAAAGCACGGCAACATCCGGGCTCTCGTCTTGTATAACCGTTCGGGATTTTTTTACATAGACGGACGGCCCCAGGGTATCTATTACGAAGCGCTGCAGTCGTTCCAGGAATTCGTGAATCAAAAACTCCCGGCGGGCCAACACGTTCAGGTTACTTTCATCCCGGTACGTCCCGATCAGCTTGAGAGTGCCTTGCTCGAAGGTGTGGGCGATCTGATTGCGTATAGCCTCACAGATACTTCTGCCCGCGAACAGGAAATTGCTTTCTCCCTTCCGATCCAGACAAATGTCACGCAGATTCTCGTAACGGGCAAAGACTTTGGGCCAGTGGCCTCAATAGAGGACTTCGGCGGAAAGGAAGTCTTCGTGAATCCCCTGGCGACCTATCGCCAGAACCTTGAAAAAGTAAACGACGAGTTACGGAAGCAGGGCAAGCCCACGATACTGATTAAGGACGCGGACCCGAGTCTGATGGATGAAGATCTGCTGGAAATGGTGAATGCCGGGATTATCCCTGCCACCGTTACCTTTTCCGAGCGGGCCAGCCTTTGGGCGAATGTCTTACCGGATATTGTTCCGCAACCCAAGCTTGTCATCGCCTCCGGTGAGGATGTGGCGTGGGCCATGCGGAAGAACAATCCGAAGCTCAAGGGATTGGTGGACGAGTTCGTTAAGACGCACGCCGTCGGAACTTCCTTCGGGAACACCCTGGTACGTCGATACCTCGGGAACGATCAGTGGTTGAAGAATCCAACGACCGCGGCGGAACTGAAGAAGTTTGAGGCGACCGTCGAGTTCTTTAAGAAGTACTCAGCCGAGTACGGCTTCGATTATCTGATGGTGGTGGCCCAGGGATACCAGGAGTCCAGGCTGGAACAGTCGGCCAGGAGTCCGGGCGGCGCGGTGGGAATCATGCAGGTCGAACCGTCGACTGCCGCCGCTCCCCCCATCAGCATTCCTGACGTCTGGACGGCGGAGAACAACATCCATGCAGGCGTGAAGCTCCTCAATAGTATTGAGAAGACCTACTTCGACGACCCCAGTATCGATGCACGGAATCGCCTACTTCTTACCTTTGCGGCGTACAACGCTGGACCGAACCGCATCGCGGAGCTACGAAAGAAGGCAGCGGCACAAGGACTGAATCCAAATATCTGGTTTGAGAACGTAGAACTGCTGGTCGCCCGGGACGTGGGACCCGTTACTGTCCAATACGTCAGCAACATTTACAAGTACTACATCGCCTACAAACTTGTGGTAGCGCAAGGACAATCGCTGCAATAACCAACGTTGGCGTCGGTCTTGGAAGAACCGAATCGCGCGGAAGGAGTGACTCATGCAGGCGGTTGATCAGGGCGGCACCATTGCGGATTCGGCGTTTCGGTTACTCCGCTTTCTCCTGCAGGGTCTGATCTTTCTTGCTGCGGTGGCGGTCTGCCGCTGGGGAACTCGCACCTTGCTTCTCAATCGGGGAGGACGGTCGAAGCGCTGGCGCAATATCTTCTCCGCAGGAAGCCTCATCGTCATCGTAATACTCCTCTCCCTGCAGGGCTCTGCCGAGAGATTCTTGACTGTTCTCGGCGATGCCATCAGCCGCCTTGGTCCGAGCTCTGAATTGGGCTGGCTCCCTAGCATGCTGGTTGGCCTCTACTACGTCGTGATTGCCACGGCGATCCTGTTTCTTGCGATTTACCTCGTAGGCTTCGTTTACGGATTTGCCGACCGACGCGTCGATGCCTGGCAGGGAAGGCTCCGCGCCGGCGGCGCAGTAGTTGCATCTGACCCGCGGTTTCACGTCAGCCGAATATTGCGCATAAGTTTTCGCTCACTCCGGAACCTCACGGCAGCGGCGCTGATTCTGACTTACTTCTTATATGGTTTCGCAAAGTTTCCGCGCACCGAGATATTCACGAACGCACTGCGCACGATTCTGGGTCCCCCACTGCAAGATGCCGCACGTGCACTGGAGAACTACGTCCCCAACCTCGGGTACTTGTTCGTGATATTGCTCTTAGGATGGGTGCTGCTGAAGGGCATCAAGTATCTCTTCAAGTCGATCGGGACGAGCGCGCTGGTGTTCGAGAATTTTCCCGCGGACTGGGCCGATCCCACCTACAAATTGTGCCGGACTATCCTCTTCCTGTTCATTTTGATGGTGAGCTTCCCCTACCTGCCAGGCTCCAACTCGGCATTCTTTCGCGGCTTCTCGGTATTCGTCGGTGCCCTGGTAACCTTCGGCTCCAGCGGGATGATCGGAAATCTTCTGGCCGGAGTTCTGTTGACCTACGCGCGGGCCTTTAAGGTCGGAGACGTCGTGCGGATCGAAGGTGTATACGGGAAGGTCACCGAGAAGACGTTGCTTGTGACCATGCTCGTAACCGCAGGCAACGAACATGTCGCCATTCCCAACGGCAAAGTGCTGGCAGACTCCGTGACCAATTACAGTGTGCACGGCCTAGGCCAAGGCGTGGCAGTGTCGGTTCCTGCCACTATCGGCTACGATGTGGATTGGCGGACCGTGCACAAACTCTTGATTGAGGGAGCTGCTCGAACTGAGCAGATCGCGACCGATCCGGCTCCACGAGTTATGGAGAAGTCCTTCGGGAACTACTCCGTCGAATACGAGCTGCGGGCCTGGACCAAGACTTCGGACGGAATCTTTGAAAGCTATGCCGCTCTGCGGCGCAACGTGCTCGACGCCTTCGCCGACGGTGGTGTCGAAATCATGACGCCTACGATTCTGTCGCACCGCGACGCCAGTGAACTGGCCGTTCCAAAGGAACGCTTTCCGAGCTCTGCCCGACCGAGAGGCATAAGGGTTGCTGTCGATACCCATAATCCAGAAGGCAATTCGGATCCGCGTTAGGATGAGGCCCGTCGCTCTGTCGGTTTTCTAAACCGTCAGAGCGGACAAGTCGAGCGCCACAAGTTGCTGCGGATCAGCAGCTTGACGCCGCACTCACGTCACCCAGGTGCACATTAGGTGCATATACATCGGCGCGAGCGCAATAATAGGAGGCTGCGCTCGCGCCAGATGGATCGCCATGGCGAGGGCGCTGATCCGTTTGTCCACCGCAGGCCCGTCCTGACTAATGGCCTGCGCTCCGAGCACTTTCCCGTTGGATTTGCGGAAGATGAACTTCATCGCGATCGGCTTGGCTCCTGGGTAATAGCCCGCATGCGAATTCGGGAAGAGGTAGACCTTCTCGTAATCCGTGTCGCCAAGCCTCTTGAGCGTCTTCTCGCTGACGCCAGTCCATGCAACTGCTCCACCGAATAGACCGATGATCGAAGTGCCTTGGGTGCCGCGGAAACGGGAATCGCGTCCGGCAATCACGTCGGCAGCGATGCGGCCCTGACGGTTGGCTGGACCGGCGAGCGCGATGAGGCTCCACTGGTCCGTTCCGAAATCTTTCACCTCAATAGCGTCACCAACGGCGAAAATATCTGGATCGCTGGTGCGCATGTGTTCATCAACGCGGATGCCTCCACGTTCGCCAATCTCCAGTCCAGCGGCCTTGGCCAGCGCCGTGTCAGGCCGTACGCCGAGCGCAAGGATCACGATGTCGGCTGGATACTTCTTTCCCGAATTCGTCTGCACCTCAATGGCGCCGCCCTCTAGTTGAGTGAATCCGGCTATATGCGCCCTTCTCACGGCCAAAAAGCTCGCTTTCAATCAGAGTGGCTGGGAGCGCTGCGCAGTTGGTCTTGACCATGGCGCGATTGTTGCGTTGACTCAACTCGTGTATGGTCCTGGCGATAAGCTCCTTGCCTGTACCCGTTTCCCCTTGAATCAGGACGGTTGAATCCGTGCCTGCAACCTGCTCTGCTTTCTTCAGGACAGCACGCATTGCCGGGCTCTTGCCCACCACAATTTTGTGACCATACTCAAGCTTGATCTCTTGCCGCAGATACGAGTTCTCCTGCTCAAGCTGTTCCTTCAACTGCTGGATCTCAGTGTAGGCGGTTTGAAGCCTTTCGTCAGCGCCCTTGCGCGCCAGAGCGTTGGCGAATACGTCAGCCATTGCCTGGAAGCGCGAAATCGTCGCCCCGTCCCATTTCTGGTATTGGCGGAAGCAGCTAAAAGCGAAAGCACCTACGACACTGCCGCCCACTTTGAGCGGTACGACCAGCGAAGACTTGTGTCCTTGCGACAGCATGTACTCTCGTTCCACGTGCCCTTCCAATGGCAAATCCTCTGGGGCTCCTACAGCGATCGTTTCACCTTCCTTCAACCGTTGAAAAAGCCACGGCAACATTCCACTCAAAAGTCGCTTGGGAAAGGCTTCAAGTCCCGCTCGGGCCCATGCATGAGTGATGAGCAAGTCGCCCGACTCAGGCTCGATCAGGCCCACTGTGGCGCGGTCTCCATCCATGGCTTCGCCCAGAGTTCTTAGTCCATCCGTGATCTCTCCGTCCACGCGGTTCGCCGGGAGATTGATAAACTTCGTCGACAGCACTGAGATTGCCCGACCGAATTCCGCCTCGCTCTCCAACTGCTGTGTCGCCAGAGTTCTTTTGCTCCGATCTCGCATGACGGCGAGGACGAGGGTTCGGTGGTCGCACTCCACCGTACCGAGATCGATCTCCACCAGCACTTCACTGCCATCTTTTCTTAGTCCCCACAGGTCACGCCCTGTATCCATCGGGCGGGGCCTGAGCTCCTTTGAATAGCCGTCACGGTGGGCCTTGTGCTCGGCCTGGTGGCGAAGCGGAATAAGTGTTTCGAGCTTCGCGCCGATTAACTCCTCACGTGTGTACCCAAACATCTCCAGGCAGCGGGTGTTGACGTCCACAATCTGCCCGTCCGGGCCGCACACCAGCATCGCAGTAGGCCCATTCTCAAAGAACTCCAGGCGGTTCCGCAGGGTGACCGGAAGGTTGAGGAAGCCGCTGCGCAGGTCAGGGTCTTGCTCGTTGGATGCCGCAGACTCGACTTCCGGCACACGTAAACCGGCGGAGCTATGGCTCAAGTCCTTCATATGCACGCTCCTGCGACTCAGCGGGTACGCGAGTACGGGACCGAGCTTGGGGGGATATAAGACCAGCTTAGGCGGCTGGCTTGGCTCCGTCAATCCAATATGTTGGAGGCGCCTGGAGAATGGTTCTTGCTAGAAAAAGACTTCTGGTTGCAAATTTCTTTAAATGTAGCCAGTTAGACGCTACCGCGCTACGATTCCCTCTTGGTGTCCTACGTGCATTAACTGTACGTTAGCAATCACGCACAAGAAAAAGCTATAGATAGCGCAAAGGAAGTCTGCGCCCTTGCGCTAAGCGAGATGACCACAGGATAGGCGGAGATACGCCGCGGAGGCGGTAACGATGAAGAGCAATCACAGTTTCAGTAGTAACGCGATGGTCCGCGCAGTTCGAGAACTCGCAGCCGTCATCTGCATTGGGGTGCTGTTTCCCGGAAACGCCTTCGCGGTCCAAGCCCCGCAGGCCGCTGCTCCTCCATCGGAGCAAGCAGCTGCCAAAATCCCCGCGGACCAACTCGATTCTTTGGTAGCGCCGATCGCGCTCTATCCCGATCCGCTCCTCAGCCAAGTGTTGGTGGCCTCCACCTATCCGCTTGAGGTGATTCAGTTGCAGCAGTGGCTGGCGCAGAACAAGGGACTGAACGAAAAAGCGCTGGCCGATGCTGTCAAGAAGCAAGACTGGGATCCGAGCATCCAGGGATTGGCTGCGCTGCCCGATGCGGTCAAGCTTCTGGCCGAGAACATCAAGTGGACCACGGACCTCGGCAATGCGTTTCTCGCGCAGCAGAACGATGTGATGGATGCCGTGCAGCGCATGCGCAAGAAAGCGAAGGATGCCGGCAACTTGAAGTCGTCCGAACAGGTCAAGGTTGAAACCAAGGTTGTCGAGAGCAAACAAGTCATCGTTGTGGAGCAGGCGAGCCCAACGGTGGTCTATGTGCCTAGCTATAACCCAACCGTGGTTTACGGAGCCCCTGTATATGCCTATCCGCCGATCGCGTATCCGCCGGCCGGATACTACGCGGCAGGCATGGCCATTTCGTTCGGCGTAGGCGTCGCCATGGGAGCGATGTGGGGCGGCGGCTGGGGTTACAACTGCGGATGGCACGGCGGCAACAACAACATTACCATCAACAACAACAACAACTTCGTCAACAACAGCAACCGGCAGAACGTTAACGGCGGAAACCGCGTCAATGGCGGCAACAGCAACTGGCAGCACAATCCGCAGCACCGTGGCGGAGCGCCTTACTCCGACCGCAGCACCGCCAACAAGTACGGCGGCACCGCTCGCGGCGACTCCATGCAAAGCCGGCAGAACAACGCCCGTCAGAACCAGGCGCGGCAGCAGCCGAGTGCGGGCAATCGTGGTGGCGCCAACGCAGGCAATATGGGTTCCAACCGCGGAAGCGGTTCCAGCGCGGGCAATCGTGGTGGTGCCAACGCCGGCAACATGAGCTCGAACCGTGGCACTGGAGCAGACCGCGTCGGCAATCAGCAGGTTCGCAATACCCCAAGCTCCACAAATCGAAATGCATTTGGCGGGGCGGGATCTGGCATGAGTGGAAGCCAGGCCCGGGCCAGTAGTTCGCGAGGCGCGTCCAGTTACGGCGGATCGCGCGGTGGCGGTGGTTCCCGTGGCGGTGGCGGCGGAAGGCGCCGTTAGGTAGGCACATCATGATGAACGAGGAACTTATGAAATCGAAAATATTGAATCAGAGCGAGCGAATCACGACGATCGTCCTCATCCTGGTGGGTCTATGCTGCGGGTTTACGACGATAAGCGTAGCGCAGGCCCAGCCCGCCGCAACGAGCGTGACCGGCCCCAAGGGCTTCGAGACTCCTCAGGCGGCGGCCGACGCGCTTATCAAAGCAGCGGCTGACTTCAACGTGCCGGAGCTATTAGCGATTCTCGGTCCTGACGGCCACGATCTTGTAGCCTCCGGGGACCAGGTCGAAGACAAGAACAATGCCCAGGCTTTCGCCAAGGAGGCCGCAGCGAAGAATTCGATCCAAATCGCCAAGTCGAATCCGAATCGCGCCAGCATCATCGTTGGCGAAGAAGAGTGGCCTGCGCCCATTCCGCTCGTCAAGAAGAATGGTAAGTGGTACTTCAACACCAAGGAAGGAAAGCAGGAAATTCTCTTCCGCCGCATCGGCGAGAATGAGCTCGACGCCATTACCGTCTGTCGCGGCTTCGTGTCGGCGCAGCGGGAATACGCCTCCGAAATCCACGACGATTCCGGCGTGAACCAGTATGCGCAGAAGATCATAAGCACGCCCGGCAAGCAAGATGGGCTGTTCTGGAAGAATGCGGACGGAACGCCGGCAGGTCCCATCGGCGAAGCCGTAGCCACTGCGCTGGAGGAAGGCTACAGCACGCCACAGGGCGGGTTCCACGGGTACTACTTCAAGGTCCTAAAAGGACAGGGACCAGCCGCCCCTAATGGCGCCATCAACTACGTCATCGAGGGCGTGATGATTGGCGGATTCGCTCTGGTGGCCGTGCCCGCCGAATATCGCGTGACCGGCGTCAAGACCTTCATCGTCAACTATGACGGCGTCGTCTACCAGAAAGACCTGGGGCCTGATTCCCTGACCATCGTTAAGAGCATGGAACTCTACAACCCGGACAAATCCTGGCAGCGAACCGAGGACCAATGGCCTGACAATGTGGACGAAGCCAAACCATGACCAGGCGTTCGTCTTTGCAAGCTCTCGCGGCTGAATCAAAGTCCCCTACTCACCGCGGAAGTTGAGCTCGAGGATCAACCCCAATCATTGACACTCCCCCGCCTGGGCTGGCGAGGAGGTCAAGCGGAGCGCCGCGACAATCGATATCCGCTACTGAGGAGCGACTATGGGAACCGCAACAGCAACTGCACCAAGCCGTACAAAAGACAGCAAACCTCTGACCAAAAAGGAGGCGGTGACCCCCAGTTGGGTGGGACGCGTCCCACAGCTCAAGCCTGGTCAGTATGCCGATGGCATGCCTATTCACGCGCCCGAGTACGTCTGCTGCAAGCTGATTCTGCGGCCCAACAAGTTCCACTCGCGGGAGAGCTTCTTCGACTTTGGCAAGGTCTTTAAGGAACCAGCGAAAGAACACGGCGTGAAGTATACGACCGAAGGATTTCTGGAACAGCCGGTCAAGATCCGTGAAGTTGTGTTCATCGATACCGATGACTTCCGCCTGTACAACAACGCCTTTATCCTGCGCCGCCGCATCCCCTACAAAAACGGCTTTCCCATAGGGGAGCCGGAGATCGTTTTCAAGTTCAGGCATCCCGAGTTGCAGGCGGCTGCCGAGACCGACGTCCGACCCAACATCCTCGGTGACCACCGGGTGAAGTTCAAGGTCCAGGCCTTGCCCCTGAAGGAGAAGCTGGGAGGGATCCGTCTGCTCTACTCCCACAACGTGCAATTCACTCGTGGGGCTATCGGTTTAGGCCGCGAGAATATCAACGACATGGATGCTCTGATTGAAATGCTGCCGGCATTGGCAAAGGTCAGAAAGTCACCGAAAGAAGCGATCCATCTGGTCAGCAACACCATTGTCGAAGAAGTCCTACAGGACATAGGCTTGCTTGATTTCGGCGACGGCCTGACCTGCAAAGCGAACGTGGCCATTTGGCGTACGCGGGGTGAGCACCGCCCGCTCATCGGCGAATTCGCGTACCAGTTCCGCTTCCAGGACCGCGACAAACTCAGCAAAGATGCCCTGCGCCGCACCGAAGCATTCTTCATCTCGCTGCAATACGCTGCTGAAGCCTACATCAACCTCGGTGCCACGAAGACGGCCACGGTGTACCGCCTGCTGGGCAATCCGCCGAAATCACACGAATGATCGCGGCATCGTTGTCTCGCAAGGCCGAAGCCTTCGCCGACCGCCTCGGCCTTTCTTATGATCATCTCCTCGGCTTTCGCTTTGCCGTCAACGTTCTGATTGCAGCCAGCATTGTGTGGTTCACACTTCGTGAAGTGGGTGACACGAATCCCATCTGGGCGCTCGCCTCTTTGGTTGCGGCGTCAGACCCCGAACCCGAGCAGGCGCGTCAGGTTTTTCGCAGCCGGATGGTTAATGTGCTGGTCGGCTGTGCCGTTGGCTTCCTTTTCATTCTCGTCGGCAGCGGCCGCCCACGGATGGTCCCGATTGCTCTCGCCGTTACGGTGCTGATCTCCAGCTATTTGGTCCGGGTCAAGACCATGTGGCGGCAGGCGCCGATTACGGCAGCTATCGTCATCGCCGCTAGTATCGCCAGTGCCTCCACGCGAGCGGGCCTCTTTCGGGGGTTGCACAGGGTGTCCGAGGTAATATTCGGCAGCCTTGTAGGCATCCTGATCAGTTGGCTGATGTCGAAGCTCTGGCTGGTCCGGCGCCCCGGAAAGCGAGCGCGCGTGGGTGGAGCTTAGAAATGCTTGCCCTGGCGCAAATGCTGCACTATTCAACGGGCCGCCACGGCGTGGCCCGTGCAGTGAACGACCGCGTGCGACTGTCGTTAGCACAGCCGGACTGGTGGGCGCTCCGCGAAAATGAAGTCGGCCGCGGGTTGCACAAGGTGGTCGCTACTTTCACGCGTCTACGCCTAGTCAACTTCGTGGCCGGAAAAGCCAAAGCTCCGACATCACCTAGCTCACTAAGATTCCAACTGCGCAGCCGAACGGCCAACGTCTTAACGATGTAAATTCACTTGCGACGGTCGCGTTGGTCACTCCCAAAGCGATGCCCTATGCGCGAGCATGGGCGACCGAACTATACAGGTGTGTTTTGACCGGCGTTCTTACCAGCGTATTGCAGAGTGCGAGACAGGATGCCACGCGTTCCAGGGTTATCGGATGGCAGCATTTTGTGGGTTAAGAAACACCCGCCTCGCGTCTTCCCCATCCACCTGAACACGCGGAGTCAAAGTTGTCCTCAAACTCTCCTATTGATTCCCTTGAGCTTCAACCTGCAGCCGCAGCCTGACACGAACCGCATGCTACATATTCGAAAGTGACGTAACTTTCGACAAGCTTCCCAGAACTGCTCCATCCGCCCGTACGCGCTGCACAGACTATAATTACGCGCACCAATGCTGCTCACCTCTGGTACCAAACTCGGTCCCTATCAAGTCCAGTCGCCGCTAGGCGCAGGTGGCATGGGCGAGGTGTACCGTGCCACCGACACGAAACTGGGTCGCGATGTGGCGCTCAAAGTTCTGCCCGCCGAAATGGCGCTTGATCCCGAGCGGCTCGCGCGGTTTCGCCGTGAGGCGAAGGCGCTTGCCCAACTCGACCATCCCAACATCGTCACTATCCACTCGGTAGAGGAATGCGACGGCATCCATTTCCTAACGATGCAACTGGTCGAAGGTCAGCCGCTTGACCGGATCATCTGCGACGGCGGGTTACCCCTCGAACAAATCGTCGAGATCGCCAGCGCTCTGGGGGATGCGCTGGCGTCGGCACATGAGAAAGGCATTGTGCATCGCGACCTGAAGCCTGCCAATGTCATGGTTTCGAATGAGGGCAGGGTCAAGGTACTCGACTTCGGCCTGGCCAAGGATTTTCGCGGCTCCAACCTCGGAGACGCCACCATGACCTCAGGCTGCCGAACGGAAGTCGGTGTGGTGATGGGCACGCCTGCGTACATGTCTCCGGAACAAACATCGGGTCGTCCGCTCGACCATCGCACGGATATTTTTTCTCTCGGCGTACTGCTTCACGAGATCGCGACCGGGCGCAGGCCGTTCGAAGGGAGCTCATCGGCCGAGTTGGTCTCCGCGATTTTGCGGGACGCGCCTCCATCAATCACAGATGTACGCCCTGACCTGCCCAACGATCTCGCCCGCATCGTGCGCCGCTGCCTGGAGAAGGATCCTCGACACCGCCTGCAGACCGCGCGTGACGTCAGCAACGAATTCCGCGATATGGCGCGGCAAAGTTCTCACAAGCTGACTCCGTCAAAGATTTCCACTACGCGCTCCGCGGTGGCCGCCGACTCTGCCTCGGCCCGCGCTGATGAAGGGTTCTGGGTTGCGGTGCTTCCGTTCAAATTCACGGGCAGCAACGCGGATCTCAAAGCCCTGGCCGACGGCTTGTCCGAGGATGTCGTGACCGGATTGTCGCGGTTCTCGTACCTGAAGGTGATCGGCCGCGGCTCAACGACGAAGTATTCCGGCGAATCGGGAGATATTCGCGCGACTGGCAGAGAACTCGGCGCTCGGTACGTGATGGAAGGCAGCATCCGACAGTCGGGCAGCAAAGTTCGCATCGCGGTGCAACTGGTCGATGGGAACGACGGCTCCAGCCTCTGGGCGGAAACCTACGACCGTTCATTCACACCGGAAGAGTCGCTCGACGTGCTGGACGATGTTGTGCCGCGTATTGTAGCTACGGTTGGAGATGCACAGGGTATTCTGGCCCACTCCATGACGGAGGCGTTGCGGCATCGTGATCCGGAATCGCTTACTCCCTACGAGGCGCTGCTGCGCAGCTTCGGATTTCATCAGCATGTGAGCGAGGACGAACATCTGGCGGGAATGATGGCGTTGGAAAGTGCCGTCAAGAAAGCTCCAGATCACGCTGATTGCTGGGCGATGCTCTCGTGGCTCTATCGCGCCGAATATACGCATGGATACCACGCGCGGCCGGATTCGATGGATCGCTCGCTGACGGCGGCGCGACGTGCCGTAAACCTGGCACCCTCCAGTCAGTTGGCGCACGCCGCGCTGGCATCGGCTCATTTCTTCCGCGGGGAATTGGACGAGTTTCGCGCTCAGGCGGAGCGTGCCTTGGCGCTGAACCGCATGCAGGGATATACCACGGCCTTTCTCGGGCTGCACTTCGCCTATTCCGGAGACTGGGAACGCGGTTGTGCCCTGGCTGAACGTGCGACCCATCTGAATCCGAATCATCCCGGATGGTACTGGCTGCCTCTGGTCATCAATGCCTACCGCCAACGCGACGGCGAGCGGGCGCTGCAACATGCGCTCAAGATCAACATGCCTGGCCTGTGGACCGCGCAAGTAGCGCTCACGGTTGTGAATAGCCAGCTCGGAAAGATGGATCAGGCGCGCAGTGCGCTGCATGCCTTGCTGGCCGCCCGTCCTGATTTTGCGGCGCGGTCACAGGAAGATCTCAGCATCTGGTGGCAGCCGGAGATCGTGAAACAGATGCTCGGCGATTTGCACAAGGCCGGGCTGACACCTTCGGGAGCAGCGGCGCCGTCGCGGGCGTCATCCGTTAGCGTTCTGGCACAAACGGCGTCAGGAAAAAACCGCACTGACGAAGGATTCTGGGTCGCGGTGCTGCCGTTCAAATACGCGGGTGTGACGGTGGAGCTGAAGTCACTTGCGGATGGCTTGTCGGAAGAAGTCGTCACGGGACTATCCCGCTTCTCTTATCTGCGAGTGATCGCGCGCGGCTCGACGGCGAAATATTCCAGCGAATCGGGAGATATTCGTGCGATTGGCAAAGAACTCGGCGCTCGGTACGTGATGGAAGGCAGCATCCGACAGGCGGGCACCAAAGTTCGTATCGCGGTGCAACTCGTCGATGCAACGACCGGCGCTCACCTCTGGGCCGACACTTATGAACGCGTTTTTACCCCCGAAGATGTCTTCGCTCTGCAGGATGATCTCGTTCCGCGCATCGTCTCGACGGTCGCCGACCAATATGGCATCCTGCCGCGCAGCATGAGCGAAGGACTGCGCAGCAAAAGCGTTGACTCCCTGAGCCCGCAAGAGGCCGTGCTCCGCACCTTCGGGTATTTCACGCATCTCACCCCCGATGAACACGCCGCGGTTCGGAACATTCTCGAGCGCGCAGTCCATGCGGCCCCGGATCATGCCGATAGCTGGGCCATGCTGTCCATGATCTATCGCGGCGAATTTGCCCAGGGATTCAACGCCGGGCCCAACCCGCTGGACCGGGCACTGGCGGCCGCCCGACGCGCTGTCGATCTGGCGGATACGCATGCCCTGAGTCACTACGCGTTGGCAACGGTCTACTTCTTCCGCAAAGAGATGGTTGCCTTCCGCGTGGAGGCTGACCGTGCCCTGGCACTCAATCCGCTGGATGCCTCGGCGAAGGCGTATCTTGGCTTGCTGATCGCCGCTGCAGGTGAGTGGGACCTCGGCTGCCAGATGGTAGAGTCCGCCATGCAGCTGAATCCCAACTGCCCGGGATATTTTTATTTTGCGCGATGCTGTAATGGCTACCGGCAGGGCAGGTACGAGGACGTGCTCGCGGGTGCGGTTCGTGTCAACATGCCGAACTACTATCACGTGCCAGCATTGTGTGCGGCAGCACTCGGTCAACTCGGTCGCCGCGAAGAGGCGCAGCAGGCCGTGCATGATTTGCTGGCGCTACGCCCCGATTTCGCCGTTGCCGCACGCCGCGAGTATGCCAAGTGGTACAACGCGGAATTGATCGAGCAAATCATCGATGGCCTGCGCAAAGCCGGGCTTGAAATTCCAGAAGATGAGAAGACACCTTCCAGCGGCACCGCTGCAGCCGCTACATCGCAAGCGTCCATCTTGCTCCCGGAATGACAGAATAGGCTACCGCCCGAATCATCGGCGGCATGAATGTCGCGCAGGTTCGCGGACGTGCCGAAGTTTTGCATCTGCCACTGGCTCCAGCAGGGAATGGCGAGCCGCAAAGAGGGAATGCGGCAGCGAACCTAAAACCGCGCCGAACAGTTTAGACGCGCCAGAACGATTGCGATTTAAGTTTATTCTTTCGGCTTCTCCATAAATGGCATGTCGCTCTTGCTCCAAAACGGAACCACTTCGTGCACCTTGCCAGAAATTAACTTGTCTTTTGTAGCCGGTCGGAGTGAAGCTAGCCATAAATGTAGCGACAGGATCGGCGTGGTCACCGCAATCCTCCACCAAGGCCGCTGGCCTGGCGCTAAAACTGTAGCGTCCGCGAGGCACTTAATTGAGGCCGAATCTGAGAGTCGTTGATTGTTCGGGGCGTTCGCACTCTTGATGTAACTCGCCCGTGCCAGCGGGCACACACCGTCTTCGTCTGCGCTCCTCTCAGAACTACCCGTCGACGATCACTCCCACGTCGAAACCAGCGGGTTGTCATCTTTGCGAATTTTTCGTCAGCAGAAAAAATTCGGCAAGTGTGTCCGCTGATCGACTTAAGTTCACGGTCGCTAAAAGGAGCAAACATGAAACCGCGTGTATCGCTGTGGATTATCGCAATCCTGTGCGCCACCGTGGCGCTTAATAGTCAACTCATCGCTCAGAACAATCCGCAACATCATCCCAGGCACCAGCACTACAAGCTCTATGACGTGGGTACCTTCGGGGGGCCGAATAGCGAAGGCTCCTTTCAAGCAAACACGCTCAGCACGGAGGGATTCATTGGTTTTGGGGACACCGCCCTCTCCGACCCCTTCTACCCAAATTGTTTCATTGACTGCTACGTTGCCCACGCGTTTCTGTGGCGCCACGGCCATGCGTTTGACTTGGGTGCGCTGCCGGGCAGCAACGGTGGAAATAGCTCCGTCGCATGGGCGATTAACAACAGTGGCCTCGCCGTCGGACTGTCGGAGGATGGGAACATCGATCCGGCTACAGGCTATCCCTCGATCCGTCCGGTTGCTTGGCTGAATGGCCACATCTTCAAACTTGGCGGCTTCGGAGGAACGCAAAGCTTCGCGAATATGGTGAACGATCGCGGGCAGATTGTCGGTGCCAGCAGCAATACGGTGCCTGATCCGTATGCCTATGGATTTGCAACGTTTTTTCCATCCACGACCCAGGTCCGCGCCTTCGTATGGGAACACGGATGGATGCGCGACATCGGAACTCTGGGCGGCCCCGATGCGACGCCGGTGACCATAAGCCAGTCAGGGTTGGTGGTGGGATTCTCCTATACCAGCTTCACCCCGAACCCGGATAGTGGAATCCCGACGCTTGATCCATTCCTGTGGGATGGCCGTCGCATGATCGATCTGGGTGGTTTCGGTGGCACTTGGGGCGAAGCAGAATGGGTCAACAACAAGGGCCAGGTGGTTGGATATTCCGATTTGCCCGGCGACGAACTGTATCATGCCTTTCTCTGGGATCGTGGCGTACTTACGGATCTGCGGCCACTTCCCGGGAACACGCTTTCCTACGCAGATTGGATCAACGAAGCCGGAGTCATAGCTGGCAGTTCGGGTCTGCCGGATGGTACGGCTTCTCCGGCAGTTCTGTGGGATCACGGCAAAATCGTCAACCTTGGAGTTTTGCCCGGCGATGACGGCGCCCAAGCGACTAGCATCAACAACGCCGGTCAGGTTGTTGGCTTATCTTGTCCGGTACCCTGCGATAGTTATTCCCTATATCGGGGGTTTCTGTGGGAGAACCGTGACATGGTGGATCTGAATGCCTTGGTGCAAGCGCCCGTGGGCATGGTCATAGCTTGGCCTCAGCAAATTGATGATCGCGGCCAAATTGCCGCAGTGGCCGTGCTGTCCAACGGGGATACGCATGCTGTCGTACTGATGCCGGACGGTGATTGCGACAGCTCCTGCGAGCAGCGCATTGTCGACAACCGCAACAATCCAGTCCTGCGGCCCATGAACAAAGGTCTGCCGATAACCCGATTCGGCAAACGATCTGCCTTACTGCGCAACCCATTCGGACCCCGGAATGGTGTCTATAGTCCGCAATCCGCATTCCTGAAGTAGCTCTGTACGCCCCACCCGAGCATGCTTGATTGCTTGGGTGGGGTGTTTCCAACATTGCGAGCGATTTCCTTGTATCCGGCCGTGAAACGTCCATTGCGTGCTATGAAGAACACCCCCATTGTCGCTCACAAGAACGGAACGCCGCCTTCACGCCCAAATGAGCAGCGGCCCGACAGGCTCGACTCCACCCCCGATCCGCGCACATGCCCGTTTCGTAGGGTTTGCTATCCAGATTGCACTTGCTAAAAACCTCTAACCAAGTTGATGAAACATATCGCCCGTCGCGAACGCATGAAGTGGCAGAGTGTTGGTAGTGCCAGGAATGATGATTAAAGATAAACCACTGCGGACCGCATAGCACAAGCAGACGGTTCCCAAACCAGCACCACCACCGGTGCCCACCGGGCATCCCGATATGTGTTTTGGACATTTCGGACCTAGCAATCGAGCGACTGCTTAGGTCTTAAGCGCGCGCTTCAGTGCACTCAACCAACAATTGTCGAAGCGAATGGAGATCGGAGCCGTGGGCATGATGAGGTTGAAGCCGTGATAGGCGCCGGGCACGACGTGCAGCTCGGTCGGCACGCTGTCCTCGATCAAGCGCTTTGAGTAGTCGATATCTTCTTCTACAAAAAGATCCAGAGTGCCCACTCCGATAAAAGCGGGCGGGAGCCCAGCGAGATTGTCAACTCGCGCAGGGACAGAGCCGGCAGGCGTCTGGGGCGATCCGGCGGGAACGCCGAGCAACGATGTCCACCCAAACACGTTCGACTGTCGCGTCCACACGAACGTCCCGATTTGCGGCGGCACCGGACGAGTGCTGCCCGTGCGATCATCCAGCATCGGATAAATCAGAACCTGGAAGGCGATCGGATATTCCTGCCGGTCACGGGCTGCGATCGCCAAGATTGCACTGTGGCCGCCACCGGCGCTCTCTCCGCCGATGGCGATGCGCTTTCGATCGACGCCGAGTTCGGCGGCATTCTTGTAAATCCATCCCAACGCCGCGTAGTTGTCTTCGAGCGATCCGGGGAATTGAGTTTCGGGTGCGAGCCGGTAGTCGACCGCGACTACGAGACACTGACATTCCTGCGCGATGCGTTGGGTCAGCATCAGAAACGTTTCCGGCTTTCCGGCAACGTATCCTCCGCCATGAATGTGCAGATAGGCGGGCCGGTTTTTCTTTCCTGGCGTCGGATCGGTTACTAAAACGCGAACGTCCGGCGCGCCCTTGGGGCCGGGAATCGTTCGCGAGACCGGCTGCGGCGCCGGCGGTGGCGCGGGCGGTATAACAGGCGATTGGCGCTGCTCTGGCAGAATGCTGCTGTTGAACGTTAGAGTATGAAGGTTTCTCAATGCACCCAGCAGATCCGGATCGACCAGTGAATACGGATCAATCGCGGCAGTGTTCGCTGGCGGACTATTTGAGGATTGAACATTCGCAAGAATTGCGGGCGACAGTCCGAGCGCGGCCCCGGCAATCGAAACATTTCTCACGAACTCTCGGCGGCTGATGTTGGACAGGACCTTCTCCTCTGGTTCCAGCTATGGCTGCGGCAAGGCCGCTGCTTTGTCATCGTCCGCACCTGACGCCTGTGCGAGACGGCTCCGCCTCCAGTTTGTATCGGGCTAATGCCCAGCCTCGGCACCTTATCGTCTGAAGAAGTCCGGGTAAACGCCATGCTCAATATATTGAGCTCAAGGTTTCGCGCTGATGATAAGATTGCGAAACTCCGATGAAGACCTCGCATCCTTCAAACTCTCTTGAGCGCTCCCTGGTGATGCTGGAATTGATCGCATACAAAGCCGGCGGATTGAGCAACGCCGAGCTCAGCAGTCGCATGGGTATCGCCACCAGCACTTCGTCCTACATACTGAATCGGCTCGAACGAGCCGGCTTCCTGGAACGAGAGCCGGAGGGCGGCCGGTATCAGATCGGCATGAAGATCGTGGCTCTAGCTCACGCTCCCTTGCGCGATATGGGACTGCGTCGGACCGCGGAGCCCGTGCTGCGGCGACTGGCGGGACAAACCGATGCATCGAGCTTTATCGGGGTCCTTGAGCGCGGGCATGTGATGATCGTCGACAAGGTGGAAAAGGCCGATCTGGCGGTCATCGACATGGATATTGGAGTGCGGTATCCGGTCCATTCCACCGCGCTTGGCAAGACGCTGCTGGCCTATCTTCCGGAAAATCGCGCGCGCTTGATTTTCGATCGCATGCCGTTCGTGAAGTCATCTCCAAAAACGATTAACTCGAAGGCAAAGCTGCTGGACGATCTGAAAGTTGTGCGCAAGCAAGGCTACGCTATCAGCGACGGCGAACTGTTCATGGGCATTCGCGCGGTCGCAGCCCCTATTTTCGGCTCGAACGGCGAGGTCCGGGCTTCAGTAAGTGCAACCGGTTTCTCAGTCGCCATCGAAGACCGGCGCCTGATTACGGCGGTGCAGGCGGCTGCTCACGAGATTTCCCTGCGCTTAGCTTCGTCCGAAACAGACAAACTACGCCGCAAAGATCGCTGAACCATAAATCTGAAAGTACGGAGTGGAGCTGATGAAAAACATTTGGACAATCCGCGTCTGCCTGACGTTGTGGTTTGCTGTGCCTCTGGCGGCAAACGCCGACCAGACAAACAGTTGTGAAAAGCTGAAGGAGATGAGTTCGCCGCAGATGGCAATCAGCAACGCTCAGCTCATCGCGTCTGGCGCTTTGAAAATTCCTCCTAGTCCGCTGGGTCCGGTGGACACTTCGAAACTGCCGGAATTCTGTAGAGTTCAGGGAACATTACATCCCACCAGCGACTCCGATATCGGGTTCGAGCTGTGGATGCCGAGTACCAACTGGAACCATCGATATGTGCAGTTGGGCAACGGTGGCCTGGCAGGGCAGATCAACTTCATGCCGATGGTGGCGAAACTGGGCGAGGGGAACGCCACCGCAGCTACCGACGACGGCCACCAAAGCGTATCGATTGATGCGTCATGGGCGCTTGATCATCCCGAGAAGGTGAAGGATTTCGGCTACCGAGCGGTGCACGAGACAGACCTCGCAGCCAAACGCCTGATTGCCGCATATTACGGTTCGCCTGCGAAGTACGCCTACTTCAACGGATGCTCCGAAGGTGGACGCGAGGCGCTGATGGAGGCGCAGCGCTATCCTCGGGACTTCAACGGTATTCTCGCAGGATCCCCGGCACATTATTGGACGAAACTGATGGCTGCATTCGCTTGGAATGCCCAGGCTCTTAACAGCGCGGAAAGCTTCCTTCCTGAGCCTCAGCGCAAGGCGCTTGAACATGCCGCGCTGGCGGCCTGCCCGAACGCAAAAGGCGTTGACGACACGTTCATCGACAACCCGTTAAAGTGCAGCTTTGATCCTTCTGTCTTGCTTTGCAGAGATGGCAACGTGTCCGACAGTTGCTTGACCGCCCCTCAAGTCGAGGCGATGAAGAAGGTCTACGGCGGACCGAAGAACTCGAAAACGGGCGCGCAGATTGGCCCGGGGTACGAACCGGGCGCCGAAGCGGAGCCTGGTTTCCCCGGCATCTCCTTCGCCAGCTACGTCTTCGGCACGGGTCCGGGCGCGAGTCTCGACGCGGCGTTCTCATCCGCCTTTTACGGGGCCTTTGTCTTCGGCGATCCCAAGTGGAATTTCTCGAAGTTAAACTTCGACTCGGACATCACCATGACCGAGCAGAAAGTGGGAGCCGATCTGAATGCAGCGAATCCTGATCTGAAAGCATTCAAAGCAGCGGGAGGCAAGCTGTTGCAGTATCACGGATGGTATGACGGATCGCCATCGCCTTTGCATTCGGTGGAATATTACGAACAAGTCGAACGGAAGATGGGCGGCAAGGCATCCACGCAATCGTTCTACCGGCTCTACATGTTGCCTGGCGTAATGCACTGTGGCGGTGGTCCTGGAGCTAACCTTTTCGGAAATATGCTTGATCTATTTCCTGCAAGCGATGCAGAGCACAATATTGTGCTTTCGCTTGAGCAATGGGTTGAGAAAGACATTGCCCCGGACACGCTCATTGCAACCAGACACACCGACGACAACCCCTCGAAGCCCGTCGAGATGACCAGACCGCTGTGCGCCTATCCCGCAGTCGCAAGCTACAAAGGCTCCGGCGATTCCAAGCAAGCATCGAATTGGCAGTGCGCATCACAGAAGTAGAGTTGTCGATCAATCTCTGCATAGAACTGTTACCGGGAGCCGGCATGATAAACGCGCCGGCTCAATTTGTTTGCCCACTCAATGGCAGCGACGCTCAATATCTTGAGCACAGCATTGACGCTGGATTAACAGCCCTTGAATATGCGTGAGGTTCTCACGAAGTCTCCTGCCATAGACGGGGTGGTTTAAAAACATGAAAACGTACATAGCCCGGGCCATCGCATTCTCCTGTCTGCTTGCTGTGCTGTCGGTGCTGCCGACGGTCGCGCAGACAAGCGCCGGAACAATTCAGGGCACCATTACCGATTCTCAAGGTGCCCGTGTGCCGGGCGTGAAAATCACGGCGACCAACGGGGCAACCGGCTTGGTTATTCCGGCGCAGACCGATGCCAATGGTCTCTACAACATTCCAAGTCTTCCCATTGGTACATACAGCGTAAAAGCCGAGAAGGATGGATTCGAGACGGTTACACAAACGTCGATCATCCTCACCGTGGGCAGACAGGCGGTTGTCGATATCAGCCTGAAGGTCGGACAGGTTTCATCGCAGGTGGAAGTGCAGGGCGACGCACCGGTTGTCGAGACGAGCAGCAGTTCCATTTCGTACCTGATCGGGCAAAAGGAAGTCCGCGATCTCCCGTTGAACGGCCGCAACATCATGCAGTTGACGCTGCTCGCTCCTGGCGTTCAGCCTGTCCCGCAGGAAAATACGGAAGGCGCTTCAACCATGGTGCCGTTTGGCTTTGGATCGCCGCAGCGCTTTTCGATCGCGGGTGGCCGCCCTCAAGGGCAACTCTATTTGCTGGATAGTACCGATACTGCCGGTGTCTGGGGCAACGGAACCGGTGCGAACCTGGTAGGCACAACGCTGGGTGTCGATGCGATTGCAGAGTTCGAAGTTTTGACCAACACCTACAGCGCGGTCTACGGAGGTAATGGCGGTGGAATCAATGCGGCGCTTCGATCGGGCACAAATAACCTTCACGGTTCTCTCTACGAGTTCGTCCGCAACAGCTCGCTGGATGCGCGTAACTACTTTGACCCGTTGACTGGAGCTTTGCCTTTCAGCCGCAATCAATTTGGCGGAACAATTGGCGGGCCGATCAAGAAAGATCGTACGTTCTTCTTCGCCAACTACGAAGGTCTTCGCCAGAACTTGACCGTACCCACAATCACCATCGTGCCGGACGCGAATTTTCGTAACGGATATCTGCCTTGCGCACAGGCAGTGCTCTTTCCCTGTAACACGACAACCGGCCTGGCGCAGGTGGGGGTGAATCCGGCGATCGCAGGCTATCTCAACACGTATCCAGTGCCGAACGGCACAGTTTTTGGGAACGGAACCGCTCAGAACATTTCCAACCTGAACCACATGGTCGCCGAAAACTTTGGCGTTTTCAAGCTCGACCACAACATCACGAACAACAACCTGTTGACCGGCAGCTACGTAATTGACGATGCCAACTTAACCGCACATCCGCAACCTGTTCTTGACGACAATGACACTCAGCGAAACCAATATCTCACGATCGAAGACCGTGCAATACTGTCACCCACCTTTGTGAATGTTGCGCACTTTTCCATCGTGCGATCCAATATCAACGTAATGACACAGAACGTTCCTTCGTTGGCGCTGTATGACGGCTCACAGTATCCGGGTAATATTCAGGTTGTCGGTCTAAGCACCATTGGCGGAAATGACAACGCCCATGAAGTCCTAACGCGCTTTGCCGGCCGAGACCAGATCAGCGTTACGAAGGGACGTCACTCCATCAACGCAGGTTTTGAGGCGGCGCGCCGCTACATCTATGCCGACATACCGATCATCAATGGCGGAGCGGTCGTCTACCAACCTCTGGGACCGCTGTCCAGTTTCTCGGCATTCCTTACGAATACTCCGTTGGCATTCGCCGGCGTACCTCTTACCTCAGCCGATTCCACGCGAGATCTCCGTTACTGGACATTCTCTCCATATATCCAGGACAAGTGGCAAGTCTCGCCTCGGCTCACGCTGAACCTCGGCCTGCGCTACGACTATGAGACGAATCCGGTGGAGAAGTACAACAGGCTTTATAACCTCGTTGATCCGTACACTGCTACGGGCTTCACCAACGTTCCCCACGCTTTCGCCAGCAACATTACCGCTCGCAACGTCGAGCCTCGCGTTGGCTTCGCCTGGGATGTGTTTGGTAACGGTAAGACCTCCCTGCGCGGCGGCTTCGGCATCTTCGCCGATTTACCGTTGGACATGCAGGTGGCCATCGCGTACTTGTTCAATCCGCCAATCTACAACGTCGAGACAATCTTGTTCCCGACCATTCCAAATCCCTTTAGCGGCGGCGGTGTAACGGCCGGATTGCCGGGAGGCGCACAGCTAACGGACTACAACTCCTCAATGAACGACTACATCATGGAGTACAACCTCAACCTCCAGCAGCAGATCGCTCGCAACACAATTCTGACCGTTGGATATATCGGATCGAGAGCCAACAATCTGTTCATCGGCCAGGAAACGAATCCCTGCCTGGCGACCAATGTTTTGGCGGATGGGACAATAGTTCGCAACTACGCGAGTCCGGCAACCTGTCCGACAGTGAATCCGGCGCTGAGCAATGTGGTAGACCGCTTTCCTGCCGGCACGTCAAACTACAACTCTCTGCAGGTAGCGGTGGAACGGTCTTTCGGATCCACCTTGCAGTTCCGTAGCGCTTATACGTGGTCAAAGTGCCTGGATTACGGTTCGTATTACACGGGCAATGATTCGATCGGTCCGAACGGCCAGACAGCCGGCTTGCAAACCGGATCGCTGGCGAACATCAACCGCAATATCGACTACGGTCCGTGCGACTATGACCTCAGGAATAACTTCGTTAACAACCTGGTATATCAGTTCCCATTCGGCGGCAACCGCTTGAAAGCAGGCTGGCAGGTCAGCACGATTCTGACCTTGCACTCCGGCACTCCTTACAGCGTCGTCGACGGTATCGATCAAGCCAATGTCGGCCAGGCGGGTGCGGCTGCCAACGGCGAGCGTCCAGACCTGGCGCCGGGTGCGAGTAACACCTCCAGCGGAGTTCAGATTACTTCGTTGGGCGCCGTGGGCTACAATCCCAGCGCATTCCAACTACAACCAGCCGGAATTTTTGGCGACCTCGGCAGGAATACACTAACCGGTCCGGGCGTATTCGAATGGGACCTCGCACTCACAAAAATGGTCAAGCTTACAGAGAGAACCAACCTGCAGCTGCGGGCAGAAGCGTTCAACCTGACGAACCATACTAACTTTGGATTTCCGAATGCAATTCTCTATACCGGGGCGAACGCAGACGGTACGGGCATTCCAAATCCCTCGGCAGGTTTGATCACGACTACAGCCACGACATCTCGGCAACTGCAGTTCAGCGCAAAATTCACCTTCTAAACAAAGCACGAGTTCTAATCAGGGGTCAGTGATGGACGATCGGGTCATCGATGCGGGCAAACTCGATGCGGCGTTTAGCGACATGTCTTCGCTTCTGCACGAGAGAATAACCAGGGCTCAGGGACACCGTGAACATCACAGCCGCGGCGAGTCGTACCTGCCTGCAGCCCTGCCGGACATGGTTTGCTTCCCGAAGTCGACAGCTGAGGTCAGCGCAATCGTCAAAATTGCCGCACGTTACGAGTTGCCGATAATCCCTTTCGGCGCTGGTACCTCCCTCGAAGGCCAAGTCAATGCCATTCATGGCGGCATTTCGGTCGACATGCGAAACATGAACCGTGTCCTGCGGCTCAGCGTGGAAGATAGCGATGTTACCGTCGAAGCCGGTATTACCCGCAAACAACTTGTCGAGCGCCTGAACAATACCGGCCTGACCTTCTTTATCGATCCTGGTGCAGATGCAACGATCGGCGGGATGACGAGTACGCGAGCGTCAGGTACGACGGCAGTGAAATACGGCACCATGCGGGACAACGTCCTGGGCCTCACTGTGGTTCTGGCTGACGGCCGCATCATCAAGACCGGATCGAGAGCTCGAAAGTCTTCCGCCGGCTATGATCTGACGGCCCTGTTTGTCGGGGCGGAAGGCACTCTCGGTGTGATTACCGAGATCACACTTCGTCTCCATCCATTGCCGGAATCGGTTTCCGTGGCAGTATGCTCCTTCGCCACGGTGGAAGGGGCAATCGAAACCGTGATTGAGGCGGTTCAGTTCGGACTCGGAATCGCGCGTGTGGAATTTCTCGATGACCAGCAGATCACCGCAATCAATCGCCATTCAAAAACGAATCTAGCTGAATTGCCGACACTCTTTTTCGAATTCCACGGTATGAATGCGCGTGTCACGGCAGACCAAGCTGAGATGTTGCAAACCATCGCTCTCGAACACGGTGGGCAAGGATTTCAGTGGAAGCAGACGTTAGAGGATCGGGACGAGTTGTGGAGCGCTCGCCACGATGCATACTATGCCGCCCACGCACTCGTCCCGGACGGCAAGGTTTTCGTTACTGACGCCTGCGTGCCAATTTCACGCCTGGCTGATTGCATTGTGGAAACGAAGAAGGATTTGGCGAAGGCAAGTTTTCCAGCGACGATCGTCGGACATGTTGGAGATGGAAACTTTCACGTCTTGTGTGTTCTAAGAGATGGTGACGAACAGCAACTCGAAGAGGTGCGGCTATTCGCAGACGGCATTGTGCGCCGCGCTTTAGATATGGGTGGAACTTGTACCGGGGAGCATGGAATTGGGTTCGGTAAGCTGAAGTATCTGCGCCAGGAGCACGGTGATTCGCTAGACACGATGCGCGCGATCAAACAGGCCCTCGATCCCCAAAACCGCATGAACCCGGGCAAAATCCTCAGTTTGGACTGATTCTAAGCGACCGCGACCTTCGGTCATATGGATGTCGTCCGAAGCCCACCCTGACCATCGTCATCCCATTTACTGGCACATTTTTGAGCGAGGCGAGCCTATCGGAATGTACGATGAGTACACTGATGGGCCCAACCAGCGGCACCGATTGACCCAGCAGAACGAAGACTTCATGACTATCTTCGTCCGCTTAGAGCACTGGAAGGAACAAGGCGCGATATCGCCGGAGCAGCACGCGCGCTTGGCGAGTCTCTCCCGACGAGAGCCTTTTTCGCTTTTCCTTGAGCTGAACATTCTTCTTTATGCTGGCGTGCTGGCGTTTGTTGCCGGGCTTGGTTGGACGGTCAGCACCTGGTCGGAACAACTCGGGGACGTTCTCGTTCTCGCCATTCTCTCCACTATTTTCGGCGCCTGTTTCTGGTACTGCTTTTCGCGCGCTCCCGCTTGGTCGCTGGTGCAAACGCCTGCCCCAAATGCGATTTTCGACTACGTGCTTTATCTTGGTTGCCTGGTCTGGTGCATAGAACTCACATACCTTGAGAGCCGGTTGCATGTGCTCTCCGGACAGTGGGATTTCTATCTCCTGGCGACAGCGGCTTTCTTCTTCTTCCTGGCGTACCGTTTTGACAATCGCTTCGTGCTGTCGCTCGCTTTGTCGTCGCTTGCCGGATGGTGCGGGTTGACAATCTCGCGCTGGCCATCTCATCAGGACGCGGCGTACCGCCAATACGCCATCTTCTATTGCGTGCTGGTCGGCCTAGGCGGGGCGCTTCTTCAGCGCCGCGGTGTAAAAGCGCATTTCTTCGGAACGTATCTCAACATCGTGGCCAATGTTATGTTTTGGGCAGTGCTCTCGGGCGTCTTTCAACGGGAAGGCTACGGGGTTTGGTTTCTGGCCCTGCTTCTCGCCTGTGGAGCGTCTCTCACCTGGGGCCTGAAGCAGCGGCAGTTCGTCTTCGTTGCGTATTCCGCAGTCTATGGCTACGTGGGTGTCAGCGCGATGCTCGTGCGCAATATCAATGACTTTACGTTGGTCCTGACCTATTTCGTCTTTACCGCCGTTGCCATGGTTGTAGGGCTTGTCACGATCGCGCGCCGCTTCGGGAGGCATGCGTGAGACTGTACTCTGCGTCCAGCGAAGAGAGCTTGCGCGCCTGTAAACTCCTGGCGGATTGGGCTGGCGAGGGCTTCGTCACCCAGAAGCAGTATCAACAACTGAAGCAGGAGACCGTCTCCGAGCTGCGCACCACCAACATTTTTCTCCGGCTGGTCCTGTTCCTCTTCACCTTGATCAGCGTATGGGCCGCAGCAACGCTGTTCTTCGTGGTCTTTCTTCCGCACTCATCGGAGCAAACTCAAGGCATCTTCCTGCTGATCGGCGCCGCTCTCAGCTACGCGGCCGCCGAGCTTGCCGCTTCGCAGGGCCGTTTGTATCGCTATGGGATCGAGGAAGCGCTGGCCGTCGGCTCGGTCGTGTTTCTTTGCATGGGAATGGACTGCATTTTATTCAGCGGCCGTCCTTTGCTGCCGGCTTCGGACGCAGCTCACTCCCTGGTTCCCGCCGCGGGCGCTGTCTTCTCGCTCTGGATCTGGCGCCGCTTCGGGCTGTGGTACGCATTTCTCGCCGCGATGATTTTTGCCGTTTTTCTGTCGGGCTACTGGACCTCGTCCGACGCGGCGCAGCGCGCGATCGTTGTTCTGGTGTATGTAGTCGAGCTGATCTGCATAGCCGCGCTGCGGACCCGCCACCGCTTCGATTACCTTGAGGATGGATACTCGGCGGCTGAAGCATTTCTGTGGGTCGGCATCTACGTGGCCGTCAACCTCAAGCTTTTGTCATCGAATCTTCCTGCCAGGTGGTGGGGCGGGGGAGGCAGCGCTGTAGCCGCCCATGAATATGCGGGATGGTTCTACTGGACGACCTGGATGCTGATCTGGGTCCTGCCGCCTGTCATACTGGTTCGCGGCGTTTGGCTGAAGGACCGCTTCGTTATCGCCGTGGGTGGGGTTGTCGCCGTCCTGACCTTCATCTCCAATAAACCTTATCTCGGCTGGCCCCGGCACACCTGGGACCCGATGCTTCTGGGCCTACTGTTGACCGGCGTTGCGTTGTTCCTTCGCCGCTGGCTAGCTCGGGGTCCAGGCGGAGTTCGCGGCGGTTTTACCGCCGCCCGTCTATCGGGAAAGGACAAACGGTGGATGAACGCCAGCTCCGCCGTATTGGGCCTGGTTACACCTCACTCCATAACGCCAAGCCCGCAACCAACGACTGCCGAGGTGCGCTTCGGTGGAGGAGCCTCGGGAGGTGGAGGCGCCGGTGGCGATTTCTAGAAGCTCAGGTAGTTGCGTCACTGAAATTGCTCGTGGTTTCGCCTCAGTGACGTCTAGTTCTGTGCGCCCGACTGAATCCCCCGCTAATTGACCTACAATCAGGCTTATCTGTGCGGGCCTTGATTGTTAAGGACGAGCGGCGGTTGGCAGAGAACATCGCACGCAGTTTGCGCGAGAGCGCCGGCTATGCGCTCGATTGCTGTTTCGATGGGGAGGATGGTCCATACATGGTCGAAACCAACCCCTACGACCTTCTCGTACTCGATCTCATGCTCCCCAAGCTCGGTGGCAGCCTGAGGTGCTGCGCTGAATGGCGTGGATCACAAGCAATACACCAGCGTCGACAATGCGAGATGGAAGGCCTGGTACTTGATCGATCCACCGCGGCCGCGGTCGCATTAGGAGTTGGATAGCCCATCTCACACAGGCATAGCGCTTCCAACTTCAGGAGCGGCGTGCCAATCGTTGCACTTTTGCGTAACGGACATCAGCCGGAGTCCGGAGCGCCGCCTGCGGGTTCGCGAGCAACGCTTGTTCGCTGCGGCGTAGCAGTTGCGCAGCTTCCTCTTGATGACCGCCAGCGAGCAGGCATGCGCCCAACGCACTCTCCGCTTCGGCGATTTTCCACGGCGGCAGCGGAAACGGTTCCGCTTTCGCCGAGGCCAGTGCCTGGCGCAGGATAGTTTCGGCTTCCGGCAACTTCCCGTCCTGTGTCAGGTCTTCACCTAAACGAACCTCGGCGGCGATGATAGCCGGGTTCCCGGCATTGAACTTCTGTTCGCGGATTGCCAACGCTTGCCGCAGAAGAGGCTCGGCGCCGGCCGCATCGCCTTGAAAGAGTCGCGCCTCCGCCAAGTCGATGAGGGTGCCTGCGTACGCCGGCGTCTGGTCGCCGGCGACTTTGCTTTGGATGTCCAGGGCGTGTCGCGCGTAGCTCTCGGCTGCCGCATACCTGCCGCGATCGAACTCCAGCAATCCCATGTTCGCCATGACTTTGGCGGACAGGGAGCTGTTCTCGCCCGACATGGCGTGTGCGTCTTGAAGGGCTTCCTTGAAAGCTGCCTCTGAAGCAGCATAGTCTCCCTTTTGTTGCAAGGCCCGGGCCCAGTTGTTTCGGGCCACGGCGATTCGTTTATCGTTGCCAAGTTTGCGGCAAAGCTCCAGGTTGCGAGCCAAAAACGGCATCGCCTGCTGCCAGTCCCCCTTCTCCAACAGGATAAAGCCGAGATTGTTCAGCGGATAAAAGATGTCGGGGTGATCGGGGCCGGATATTTTTTCACGCAATGCCAGCACGCGTCGCTCGGTGGCTTCGGCCTCGTCGAGATTGCCGGAGTCGATTAGCGCGCCGGCATAGTCGTGCAGACTGATCAGGTAGTCGGGACTATCCGTTCCGTTGGTTCTCTCGCCAATCTGCACGGCATCGCGTAGAAGTTCGGCTGCCTCAGGAAAATTGCCTTTACGCTCCAATAACAGGGCCAGATAATTTTCCGTGCCACTGGCGTCACCATTTGGATTGCTGCGATGGATCGCGAGTGCGCGGCGCAGCAGCGGCTCCGCTTCGGCAAATCGGTCTTGCAGGTAGAGGCACTCGCCTAACGAGATCCAGGCTCTCGGCGACCAGCACATCGTGGCTGCCAAGTTTTTTCTCGCGGACGGCAAGCGCATCGCGGAACAGCGGCTCCGCCTGCGTGAACTGGTTCTGGAGGCGGATGACGTTACCCAAGGCCTGCTTCGGTAGAAGCCGTGTCGAGTGACTGAGCCCCTACGATTCGCCGTCGGATGTCGAACGCCCGCTGCAACAGCGACTGCGCCTGCGGATACAGTCCGAGCGCGCTGTAGGCCCGGCCTACGTTGTCGAGCATGGTGGCCTGCAAGGCGGGCTGGTCCGCAAGCTCCGAATCGATGCGCTTGGCGCCCTGGTCGAGCAGGTCGCGCGCCATGATGGTCTTGCCTCGTGATTCATCAGGAGTGGCCGCCTGAAAAATGCTGTTGAGAAATTGCGTCTCCCTTTCGGCCGTGAGCCGCGCCTGGTTCGCTCGCTTGGCCATTACTCCCATAGCGATGCTGAACGCCATCAAGGCGATTGCAACAATTCCGGCGGCCGCAACCGCTGCCTTGTGCCGCAGCACGAACTTGCCCGAGCGGTAGCTCCAATGGTCGGTGCGGGCCTGCACTGGATATCCGGAAAGATAAGCCTGCACATCCGCCGACAATGCCGACACCGATACGTAGCGGCGCGACGGCTCCTTGCGCATCGCCATCAGGACAATGTTGTCGAGATCGCGGTCGATTCGTGGCCGAACACTGCGGGTCGCCTGAGTCACGCCGGAGCGGACCACCAGGCTAGGCGCCTGTGGTTGCTGCTCGCAGATGACCTGTACTACTTCCAGCGGGCTCCGGCTCTCCAAGCGAAACGGACGCTCGCCGGTCAGCAACTCGTAGAGCAAAACTCCCAGTGCATACACATCCGTCGACGTGGTGACGTGATCGCCGCGCACCTGTTCGGGACTGGCATATTCCGGCGTCATCATGCGCTCGGCGGTGATGGTCGGGGCATCATCGCCGTCCGGATCCAGCAGCTTGGCGATGCCGAAATCGAGGAGCTTCGGCACGCCGCCGGGCGTCACCAGAATGTTGGCGGGTTTGATGTCACGGTGTACCACCAGGCTCTTGTGCGCGTACTCGACCGCGGAGCACACCGGCAGAAATAACTTGAGGACATCCTTAGGAGACAGATTGTTGGTTCGGCAGTACTCGTCGATACGAGTACCGGCGATGTACTCCATTACAAGGTAAGGAGCGCCGTCGGAAGTGATGCCCGCATCGAGCAGCCGAGCGATGTTGGGGTGATTGAGATTCGCCAGGATCTGGCGCTCAGCGCTGAAGCGGGAAAGCATGGACTGCGCCTGCTTCAGTCCGGCGTGCATCAGTTTGATGGCGACTTCCTGCTCGTAGAGGTTGTCGGCCCGGCGGGCGAGATACACCTGGCCCATTCCGCCTTCGCCGATCTGCCGGATGAGGCGATAAGGGCCGATCTGCTGTTCAGCTTCCTTCGAGGCGAGGTTTTGCGCTGCCTGGTCAACCGGCTTGCGTAGCTCCTGCAAGGTCTTGCCGGAGAAAGCCAGCAGCGATTCCACCTCGGCGCGCAGGGCGGCATCGTCGGCGCATTCGCGGTCGAGGAACTGCGTCCGCTCCGCGGCAGGAAGCGCGAGCGCCGCGTAAAACAACTGCTCCAGCCGGTCCCAGCGGGCAGCACCCGGGGCTGCGGACATTCAAGCCTCCGCTTCGACAGATCGCTAAAGATTCCAAAGCGGACGGCTCGTCGGCCTGAGGGCCGCCTCGCTTCAACCATCACAACCGGCTGATGACGGCACGGCTAAACCCGTGCCCCTTCAAGGCTACTCGCGCCAAGCCTCCGGTTAAGCCGAACCTTGCGCCAGCTCGCGGTGCAGCCAGGCCTTGGCCATAACCAGTTCGCGGTGCAAGGTTGCAGGAGAAATCTTGAGGGCGGCCGCCGCTTCGTCGTAAGTCAGGCCGCCAAAGAAAAGCAATTCAACAATCTCGCTCTTGCGGGAGTCATGCGCGGCAAGACGTTGCAGTGCTTCATCCAGATCGAGCAGGCCGGAAGGCGCGTTGGGCCCGATCATCACCGCCTCATCCAGCTCCACCATCGCCGCGCCGCCGCCACGCTTCTGCCGGTTGTGCGACTTGGCGTGGTCGACCAGGATCCGCCGCAGCAGCCGCGCGGATATGGCGAAGAAGTGCACCCGGTCCTGCCAGGCCACATCCGCATCGACTAGCCGCAAGTAGGCTTCGTTGACCAGTGCAGTGGCACGTAAGGTGTGATCGGCACGTTCATCGCGCAGGCAACGCGAGGCCACCTTGCGCAACTGGTCGTAGACCAGGGGCATAAGTTGATCCAGCGCCTCTTTGTTGCCACTTCCCCATTGCTGCAAGAGGCTGGTTACCAGTTGCTGATCTGCGGACATGGCGCAACCAATCTCCACCGCGGCCCAGTGCGTGGATAACCACTCCTGTAGACAGCAGCTTACGGGCACTCTTCCGCGGCGAGAGCTGGATTATAACCCGCCTCAAAGCAGTCCACCTGCCGAAAAAATCAGCTGGGCTGAGGGAAATTCGCTCGTAACGTCGCTTTTCCAGATGAGTGGCAGAAAGCGGCCTCGGCAAGGCGCCTGACACCAATTGCAAACCAGGAGATGAAGGTTATGAATCTAATTCCTGTACGGTGGGCCGCCAAGGCTGCCCATTTGATTGTGCTTTCCGCATTGCTTTCTCTTAGCCTGTTGGCGCAGGCTCCTACCAGCGCGGACACCTTTACCGTCAGTTCCAGCCCACACACTAACTACGGTGCGTGGCCATTGATCGCCGTTCAGCAGGGTTCGAACGGCTACCTGCACTTTAACCTGTCGCATCTTCCGGCGAATGCCAGCGTGACCAAGGCTACGTTGCGATTGTTCGTGGATGCGGTTTCCCGCAACGGAAGCTTCGACGTCTACCAGCTCAACAACGCATGGAGCGAGAGCGCGCTCAATTACAGTAATGCGCCCGCGCTGGGCTCATCGGCGACGGGAGGAAATCCCATCGCCATTACGAACGCCAACCTGAATCAATTTCTGATCATCGACATCACGCCGCTGGTGCAGCAGTGGGTCAGCGGCAGCTTGCCGAACAACGGTGTGGCACTTGCGCTGACTACCTCGAGCGGCGCGTTTTCCTTCGACAGCAAAGAGGCGATCCTCACCAGCCATCAGCCGGAGCTGATCGTCACGCTTGCGGGCGAAGCAGGACCGCAGGGTCCACAAGGACCTCAGGGTGAAACCGGACAGCAGGGCCCAGCGGGGCCGACCGGTGCGAACGGTCAGCAGGGGCCAGCCGGACCTGCAGGACAGCCCGGACCGCAAGGTCAGCAGGGACCACAGGGAGCGACGGGTCAGCAGGGACCTCAAGGTCAAGCTGGTCAGCAGGGACAGCCTGGACCGCAAGGAGCACAGGGTCCGCAAGGCCCGATGGGCCAGCAGGGACAGCCTGGTCAGATTGGTCCGCAGGGACCTCAGGGTCCCACCGGTAGCAACGGGACAAATGGAGTCAGCTTCATCTTCCGCAATGCGTTCGATCCGAATCAGACGTACGCAGTGAACGATGTCGTGACCTATAGCGGGTCGTCATACATTGCCATTGCGCCGACGCAGGGACAGAACAATCCCACGCCGGATCAAAATCCTTCGGCATGGTCCCTGATGGCGCAGGCCGGCTCACCGGGACAGGCTGGAGCGCAGGGTCCCGCCGGTCCGGCTGGTCCGCAAGGTTCGCCGGGCGATCCCGGGCCGCAGGGTCAAACGGGCGCAATCGGCCCTGCCGGACCCGTTGGCCCGACCGGAGCGCAAGGTGCTCAGGGAACGCCGGGAGCTCAAGGTCCGCAGGGTCCGGTGGGAGCAACGGGGCCTGCTGGTCCGCAGGGTCCGCAAGGCCCGCAAGGTCCCCAGGGATCATCAGGTTTTCGGGAAATCGGACCTTGGATTCCCGAGACGTCGTACAACGCAGGCGACGTGGTGGTCACCCTCGGCTCTTATGGGGGCTACGTGGAACCCAATGGAGCCTACACAGCAACCCGTGCAAACTTTGGCACGGTTCCGGGCACAGATGACACCTGGATCGGCTCCCCTTTCTGGGGTTACAACGCGCCTACGAATCAGGTGACAGGAACACCGTCGATCACCTGCTATCTGGGCGAGCTTCGGCTCTTCCCGTTCAAGATCCAGAATGACCAATGGATGGTAGCCGATGGACGGCTGCTTCCCATCAATTCCAACCAGCTCCTCTTCAACCTGCTGGGTGCAAACTTCGGAGGTGATGGTCGATCGACCTTCGCAATTCCCGATTATCGTAGCTATTCGGTAAACGGAAGCCTCTACCACATCTGCGTTGGCTATAGCGCTTATCCATGATTCTTGTCGGTGATCCGACTTGGCTGTACTGCACGGCCGGAGTGCAATCTCCGGCCTTTTTGGTTGCGGGCAAGGAAAATTCTAATTTCGTGAGGGGATTTCCAATTCAGTGTCGCTTTTCAAGTTGAGTGGCAGAAAAGCAGCCGACAGAAGGCGCCTGACACTGATCGCAATTGAGGAGATTACGACCATGAAGCTCATCCCTGCTCGGTGGGCCGCGAAGGCCGCCCAACTGGTACTGCTTTCCGCCTTGTTTTCCTTAACGCTGATGGCGCAAGCTCCGCCCAGCGCGGACGCGTTCGTCGCCAGCTCGACACCCCGCACCAACTACGGAGGCTGGCCGCTGCTGGCTGTTCAACAAGGCAGCAACAGTTACATCCAGTTCAATCTGTCGACCCTGCCGGCGAACGCCGATATCAGCAAGGCGACGCTGCGTCTTTACGTCAACGCCGTGGCTCATCCCGGCAGCTTCGACGTCTTCGAGATCGACAGCGCATGGGCCGAAAACACGCTGATCTACAACAACGCTCCTCCGCTGGGTTCGTCGGCGACCGGTGGACATGCCACCAGTATCACGGCGTCCAGCATGAATCAGTTCATGCTGATTGATATCACCCCGCTGGTTCAGGAGTGGGCGAGTGGCAGTCTGCCGAATCATGGCATCGTGCTCTCGCTGACTACGTCGAGCGGCGCGTTTTCTTTCGACAGCAAAGAGGCCATCGTCACCAGCCATCAGCCGGAATTGGAGATCACGCTGGCGGGCGGCACCGGTCCGCAAGGACCTCCGGGACCGCAGGGGCCACAGGGTCCAGCCGGCGCGCAGGGTCCGCAAGGTCCGCAAGGCCTTCCCGGCAACCTGAATCCCGGCTCGCCGTACTACGTGCAGAACGGCACCACTGCCCAGACCAGCGCCAGCTTCAACATCGATGGCAACGGGACAGTCGGCGGTACGCTGACCGGCGCTGCGGCCAATACAGCCAACGGATACCAGATCAACGGCACTCTAGAATTGTTCGCGGATAACTCGAACGACGTCATGGTCGGTCCTGGTGCCGGCAATCGCTCGATGACCGGTCACGCAAATCAATTGATGGGCGACGTGGCCGGCCTCAATCTCACGTCGGGTAGCGGCAACTCGATCATCGGCGCCAGCGCAGGTCTCACCTCCACTACCGCCAGTTACAACGTGTTCCTCGGCTATACCGCCGGTGAAGGCGTCACTACCGGCCAATTCAATACGTTTCTAGGCGGCCAGACCGGAGCTACTTCCGGCGAAACCAGCAATGGCAACGTCTTCGTCGGCTTTAACGCAGGTCAGGCCAACACGACCGGCAGCAGCAATATCTTCCTCGGAGCAAATGCCGGGTTTTACAACACGACCGGTAATGACGACCTGTACGTCGGCAATGTCGGCCCGGCGACGGAGAACGACGCCATTCGCATCGGGACCAATCAGACATCCACCTACATGGCCGGCATCTTCGGAGCTTCCACCTCCAGTGGCCAGCCCGTCTACATTGACAGCACCGGTCACCTGGGCACCGGCGGCGGCGCCGGCGGTGGTGGTGGCGTCACTTCGTTCAATGGACGCAGTGGCGCGGTGACGTCGGCGAACGGCGACTACACCTTCACTCAGCTGAGCGGAACCTTGGCTGCCGGTCAGTTGACAGGGACGTTCACGCAGCCGCTGACCTTCAACAATTCGGCCAATGTGTACGGTGGCGCGTCCCTGGAAGTAACAGGCACGGCCGCAGCCAACCTGTTCAACAGCACAACGGGTTATCAGATTGGCGGCACGACGATCTTCAATGCTGATAGCAAGAGCGACGTGATGATCGGAAGTGGCGCCGGTAACGGTTCGATCACCGGCGGATCCAGCCAGATCATTGGAGACGGGGCTGGCTCGAGCATGACCTCTGGCAATGCCGATGTGTTTATCGGCAGTAATGCCGGCGCCAGGAACACCACGGGAAACGGGAACGTTTACATCGGCTGGAATGCTGCGCCCACGGGAACGACCGCAGCCTACAACACGGTGGTCGGCGGCCAAGCCGGTTACGCCGGCACCACGGGGATTGAGAACACCTTCCTGGGCTTCGGCGCGGGACAGAGTATCACCACCGGAGGCGGCAATCTCTTCCTCGGAGTAAACGCCGGAATCAGTACTACGACCGGCAACAGTAACATCTATCTGGGCAATGCCGGCGCCAATGAGAGCAATACCATCCGCATCGGCGACTCGACCACCCAAGGCGCCGCTTATATCGCCGGCATCTACGGCGTAACTCTTGGAAGCGGCGTACCCGTCTACATCAACTCCAATGGACAGCTCGGCACACTGACTTCCTCGCAGAAGTACAAGGAGCAGATCCAGGACATGGGCGACAGCACCAGCGCCCTGATGAAGCTGCGCCCCGTGACCTTCCTCTACAAGCCCGAATACGAGAAGGGCGAGCACACGCTGCAGTACGGGCTGATTGCCGAGGAAGTCGCCAAGGTGTATCCCAGCCTTGTGGCCTACAACCCCGACGGCACGCCGTATACGGTGCGCTATCAATTCCTCTCCAGCATGCTGCTGAACGAAGTGCAGAAGCAGTATCACCGCGAACAGCAGCAAGCCGAGGTGATCAAGAGCCAGCAGCAGCAGATCGACGAACTGAAGCAGCGGCTGGCTCGCATCGAGAGCATGCTCAGCGGAGGAACTCCGGTCGCTCCTCCCGCTCCGCTTACCTCGGGAGCGCAAGTGACGCCGGCGAAGGCACCGTCGGGGCTTGCTCCCGCGCCCACGCCCGCTGCCCGCATCGCGCTGGCGAACCCACCGCGATAGACAACGTGAACGGTTGAGCAACGGTGCTCGACGGTAAAGCCCGGCTGCTCCGCAAGCGAACGCGGACGGCCGGGCTTAGTTGTTTCTGCGGGAGCGGCCGCTCTCATTCGTGACGCTTACCGATGACCGTGTATTGCATTGGTTGGGGAGTTCTTTGTAAACCCCATCATGTTGCCGTCCTCATCGAGTGATGTCTCCGCGGCGCTGTCGCACAACCCGCTGCGTCGCTCAGGTACGCCGGAGGGCGTGGCCAATGTCGCGCTGTGGTTGCCCAGCGATGAGTCCAGCTTCGTGACCGGGCAATCGATCGTCGTGGACGGCGGGATGACGGTCGGACTCAACTGGTCTGGCATGCAGGCCTGGGCCAACGCGCTCTGTGGGAAACTGGCGCAAGATTTCCCGGCAGCGTTCGCGAAAATGGCCGCCGGTTGAAACGACGTTCTTCGATGAAAACGGCAGCGCGAATTATCCCTGCTGCCATCTGATATTGTAAAAACGTTCGTAACTCAAGCGATCGTTGATTTCAATGGCTGCCAGTATGGCAAACACTCTCACCGAAGCTCTCGCCCTTGCTCCGGCGGAGCGCGACTTCATCAGCATCTGGAGTGATCAGGAGCAGTGCGACACCGTTACCTTTGGGGAGTTTCGGCGTCGCGCGCTCTCCCAGGCGGCCCAGTTGCTTGCCCACGGAGTCAAGGCGGGCGATCGAGTTATCATCGTCATGCCACAGAGCGCCGCCAGTATGGCTGCGTTCATGGGAGCGATGCTGCTGGGAGCCGTCCCTGCGTTCCTGGCTTATCCCAACTTCAAGATTGAACCGGCGAAATACCGTTTTGGGCTCGATGGGGTCACCCGGAATCTGCAAGCACGCGCGGTGCTCATCGACGAGGAATTTCCTGAGGAGTTCCTCGGACACCTTGCGCTCGACCAAGATGCTGCCTTGTTACGATGCGGCGGCGCGAGTTCCGCAAGCGCCGAGCTAGAGATTCCGGAAATTGCGATCGGGCCCCACGACCTTGCGTTCCTTCAACACTCGGCTGGCACTACGGGTCTACAAAAAGGCGTAGCTCTGACCCATGCCGCGGTGCTGCAGCAGTTGCGAGTCTTGTCTGCCGCTTTACACATCGACGGCGCCGCCGATCGCATATATAGCTGGCTGCCGCTCTACCACGACATGGGACTGATCGCCTGCTTTATGCTGCCCCTGGTCTGTCATATGACGGTGGTGATGCAGTCGCCGCTGGAGTGGGTGATGTACCCGGATAGCATGCTGGAGATCGTGACCAAGCACCGATGTACGCTGGCCTGGATGCCGAACTTCGCCTTTCAATTCGTGGCACGACGGACCCCGCCGGAGCGCAAATCTCAGTATGATCTTTCCTCAGTGCGGGCATTGATTAACTGTTCGGAGCCGGTTCGGGCCGCCAGCATGGACGAGTTCTATTCCGCCTTCGCTGCGATAGGTATGCGTCGCGAGGCACTGCAATCCTCCTACGCCATGGCGGAGAACGTATTTGCGGTAACCCAGTCGCGCTTGAATGGAGGTGGACAGCCGGCCAGGGTTTGTGTGGACGGGCCAACGATCCGCGCTGAGCATCGCGTTGTTGAGGTCAACCAAGAGCAACCAGGCGCGATGGTTTTCGTTTCGTCGGGTCAATTGCTGCCCGGCAACGAAGTGCGGATTATCTCCAACGCGGGGGAACGGCTGGAAGACGGAAACGTCGGCGAGATCCTGATTAAGAGCGATTGTCTATTCACCGGCTATTACAATCGCGCCGACCTCACCAGGCTTGCTTTCTGCGACGGCTGGTATCGAAGTGGCGATCTTGGATTCCTTCTGCGGGGTGAGCTGTTCGTGATAGGGCGCAAGAGGGATCTGCTGATTGTAGGTGGAGAGAACATCTATGCCCAGGATTTGGAAGAAATTGCTTTCCGCCATCCTGCGATTCACGATGGAAGGGCCGTTGCCATCGGCGTCTACAATCCCGATATGGGCACCGAGGAAATCGTGCTGGTAGCCGAGGTGGAACGAGCGGAACTTCTGCAAAACGCTGAAGCCATTGAGAGTGAAATCCGCAGAAACATCGCCGCTAACACCGGAGTGTCTGTTCGCAGTATTTTCCTGAAGCCACCACAGTGGATCGTGAAGAGCACCGCCGGAAAACCCGCGCGATCGACGACACGTGAGAAATTGATGCAGGAACATCCTGAACTTAGTCGAGGGAGTAGCGACCTGTGACCGAACAGATGAGTGCGATGAGCAACTACATTCGAGAGCTCCTGCGGAAGCCCGATCTTGTCATTGACGAAAATACGGCGCTCGTGTCCTCCGGTTTAATCGACTCGATGGCCTTGGTTGACTTGCTGGTCAAACTGGAAGATCTCACCCGGATGCGGATCCCCGCCGGCAAGGTCCAACCGAAAGACATGAATACACTTGCCTTAATGTTTTCCACCGCGCACCGGGTAGGCAAACCGCGTTAGGAAACTCCAGTATCTCGTTGAAAATAGTAATGTTAATCAAGGGTAAGATGCGCCCTCCGTCGTCCTTTCGACTCTCCGGATAAAGAGTGTTTATGCCGATTGACTGATTTTTCGTCTTGCGAACACGGTTCCCACCGTGGCACATTGTCGTAAACATGGTTCGCCGTTTGGATATCGAACCATGTTGCTCTCGGGGCGGTTGGTTCGACCTTCACGGATCATCGATTTCCAAATCCAGGCGTCCCTCAGAAGTGGCAGAAGCGTTGGTATAGGGTTCCGGTGGGGCTTGGGCACTGCGTCGAGTTACGCGGAAAAAGTTGAATCGGCTGACGTCGATATACGTCGACGCCGTCGCATTAAGTTCGCTCTTTTTTGCTCCTCTCTGATTCTCAGCATCGCCGGATTCCTAGCCGTCGACTATCTCTACAGCAGAGCGATACTCGGCTCGGCGGTTTCAGGCGGATCCCATGGGTTCTGCTTCAGCCGTGACCCGTTGCGCGGATTTGCATTCCGTCCCAATTGCACCAGCGTTCGACCCTGGCTGGGTGCGTCCTACGAATTTGAGACCAACAGCCTGGGCTTCCGTGACGAGCGCATTCGCGAGGTTTCCGCTCGCCCCTCCAAGCATCGAATCCTGATCCTGGGCGACTCTGCTCCGGAAGGCATGACGGACTGGCAGGACAGCTTCATCGGCCGGCTCGCGGCACGCTTCCCGCAGTACGAGTTTCTGAATGCCAGTGTGGAGGGTTACTCACCTTCGAACTACCTGAATACCGTTCGAATTCTATTCCGCGACGGCATCCAGTTTGACGAAGCATTGGTCTTCATGGACATCTCCGACGCGCAGGACGAAGCGGCTTTCTTTCACGATGTCGACGCTTCGGGCAAGGTAGGCACGGCAGGGAACAAGGCTTCCATGCACACCTCGTACTCCGAGCTGCGCCTGTGGATCAACGACCACCTGCTGCTGACGAACACGGTCTTCTCGTTCTTCGAGAGACAACTGGTGCGGCTTGGCTGGTATCACCTCGACCTCGGTCATGGAGGCAACGAGTTCGACCTGGAGCGTTCCGCCTGGACGTATCGACCGGTCTCAGACCGTGAGCTGTATGAGACAGGTTATGGTCCGCTTGGCCTGGAAGGCGGGATCGCCAAAGAGAAGACCAAGATGGATACGCTGTGGCGCGAGTTGCAACAGCACAATATTCCATTGAGCGTTGTGGTCTTTCCCTGGCCGGCGCAAGTGGCCCACGACAACGTCGATTCCCGCCAGGTCAGGATCTGGCGGCAGTGGTGCGGAGGCAGATGCTTCCGCTTCATTGACGTGTTTCCACCATTTTTCGCGGTGAAGAATGCCTGTCCGCTTTTGCAGCCCGGTTGTTGGTACACGAACTACTTCATCTTCGGTGATACCCACTACAACTCGGCCGGAGACGCCATTATGGCGGACGCGCTCAGCAGCGCTCTGATCAGAACTCCGCCGCTGGAAAGGCGTGTTAACGAAAACATCTTGATGTCGACCGAGGTTGGACAACCACCTGGACCGAGGCAATAGTTTGGATCAAGCAATGATATTGCGGATCGTGCTGTACGCCCTGGTGTTGGTTGCGGGTGTGCTGCTGCTCGCGCGCGTGCGTTCTCACATCCTGCGCCAGAGCTTCCTGTTGATCGCCGGCTTTGCGCTCTATCTCACCTGGGGCCCGTGGTTTCTCGCTGTCCTCCTGACTTCGATTCTGGTCAATTACACATTCGGCCAATGGATGAGGCGGAACCCGGCGCTCTCCGTTCTGTGGTTCGGTCTCGCCTTTAACCTTGGCCTGCTTTGCGCCTTCAAGTATCTCCCGCCGCTAGCTGCCAATTTCTCGCAAGGCCAGGCACTGTCTCGCATTGCACTGCCCTTGGGCATATCGTTCTGGACATTCCAGGCGATGAGCTACCTCCTCGATATTTATCGCGGCGAAGAGCTTGATCCCACCCTGACAGAGTTCGCGTTGTACATGTCGCTTTTTGTCGTAGCTATCTCGGGTCCTATTTGTCGAATGCCCGACATGCTGCCGCAGTTCCGCTCGGAGATGACTTCTTCGCCGGCAGACCGTGGCCGTGGTTTGTGCCGCATCGCTACCGGCCTGCTGATGATGGAAGTGGCACAACTGCTGGGTAAAGGAATTGTGAGCGGCCAGGGCATCAACGCCGGTTTCGACCAGATGAGTAACTGGAGCGGGCTGGACGTTTGGTGCCTTGCCATCGGCTATGGGCTCCAGGTGTTTTTCAATTTCGCCGGCTACTCGCACATAGCGATTGGCGCGGCCAAGATGTTGGGCCTGGTAGTGCCGGAGAATTTCTCACGGCCGTTCACTTCTCTGTCTCCTTCCGTCTTCTGGACGCGCTGGCACATGTCGCTCTCATTCTGGATCAGAGATTACGTGTTCCTTCCGCTGACAATGATGTGGCGGGCGACCTGGTGGCGCAAGTTCTGTCTCCTTTTGTCGATGGTGATTTTCGGCGTCTGGCACAAGGGAACCCTGCTCTTTGTACTCTTCGGCTGTTTCCACGGTTTGCTCCTGGTATCGCATAGAGAAATTCAGCAAATGCAGAGGCGATTCAACCTTGAATTTGAGGGAAGTCCCTGGACGGTCCTCAGTTGGCTGGCAACGTTCGCATCGATCAGTCTTGGCTGGATCTTCTTCCGCTCGAATTCCCTGGCGGAAGCCGGAAGCATGTTCGCGGCGCTGCTATCGCCCTCCAGTTACCTGCGTCACACGTTGCACTCCAGCCTCTTCGGACTCGTCCTGACCATTGGAATCATTTACGGACTAACGCTAGTTGTTATTGACCAACTCGAACACTACGCATTGCGCTCAGGCGACCAGGACGAACGCGCGCAGGTTTCCGTCGCCGTGATTGCGATGCGAGAGCGCTGGGTGTGGCTCGCCCCCATCTGGGGTGCGACTTCGATATTGGTTCTGACCTTGCTGCCTGAACAAAGCCGGGCCGCAAACATATTCATGTATCGGTTCTACTAAGTTCCAGGTGGCCGCCTGGTTGGCATGACGCGAATGGATGGGAGAAAAGATATGAGGCGGACGGCAAAAAACTCTCTTCGTGAGCGGAGCGGGAGTTCAAGGCAGCATCAATCTGAGGCGCAGCCCGGCGAAAGGGGGCCTGGCGGGCGCGGTCATGTGCTGTGGCTTTCCTTCGGTATCGGCGGCACGATTCTCCTCCTGGCTGTTCTGGCACTGTTACTGCTCGCACAGCCAAAGCTCTCCGTGAGTCCTTCGTCCGAGGTTACCAGCGACGATATCGGCAATACCGTTTTCGTCCTCTCGAACCAAGGCCGGTTCCCGGTCTATGATGCAACGCTCGCCTGCAGTCAGAACAACACGGGCGAATTAATCGACGGCGTCGCGATCGATCTTGGACACACGAGCTCCTCCGTACTTCCGCCGAACAATAGCGTAACGCTGACTTGCCCGGATGCCATTCAAGACCAGGCTCGAACGAACGAGGAAGCCAGCGTTGTACTCTTGTTGGCTTATCGCCCGGCATGGTTTCCGTGGCATCGTCACTCCGCGATAGGTATGAAGGCCCATGTGCTCTCATCCGGAAACTGGACATGGAGTGAACGTCCAAACGAACTTGAACTTGGACGGTGAGCCGTCGCTCGACGAAACAATTCATTGTTCAGGTGGGTCATCCACAAACCCATCGTGAAAAATTTAAATCGAGGTTTCGGTCTTGGCCCAGCGTCCTCGAAACCTTGGTTTGGCCACTCCTAAGAAAAGCTCGGACGGGGAGGCATTCTTAGCGGGTTCGAACCGCCCATCCAAGCATCAGGAGACCGCTGGCTGCGATCCAGCTTCCGGCGACGCGGACGGCAATTCGAGCCCAGTGTGCGCGTAGGTGAACCACGAACGCGGCCGCCAGAGCGATCAAAACAAAGATGGCGAAGACCAGTCCGAGGATAGCGACCGACGCAGTTTCGAACTGTCCCATACCAGCTCCATTCAAGTAGCCGTGATAGATACCCAGCAGGGCGGCGAGGGCTGTGGTCACGCGCAAGGAAACTCTCGCATCGGCGGCCAGCAGACCTCCCAGCATCAGAAACCAGGCTGCCGCGATAAATGGATGGGGCTTGGTTGTTGTGGCGGACAATCCGGCGAGACCGCCAAGAAACCACGCAACCGGCAGAGTAAAGAGTGCCCGCCGTCCGTAACTTGCGCCGCGCAGTCCAGCTAATAGAGCCAAAGCGAGTACCGGAACAATGTCCTCAGGGCTCATCAGGAAATGCATCAGCCCGTCGTAAAACGGCCCCATTCCAGTCGAGTTGAGGTGCGCATCGGATGGGACCGCGTACATGACAAATGCGAAGACTACGAATGCGTACAGCGGCAGACGAGATTGTCTCGTGTACTTCACGCGAACGCCTTCCACAGGAAGAACGTGCCACCGACAGCGACCACCCCTCCGGCAACGCGCAGCATTTTTTGCCCCCACGACCATCGATGCACCGTTCCAATGCCAATTCCCAGCGCGTGCAGGCAGCCGGTTGCAATCACGAAACCCATGCTGTAAAGCAGCGCGCTTTGGCCGGGCGGCAGCTCGGTTCCGTGCGCGTATCCGTGGAATATGGCAAAGAAGCCCACCAGCGCCGCGGCCACTCCCAGGGGCGGACGAATTTCAAACAGTACAGCAGCACCCAGAAGGATTGCCGAGAGAGCGATTCCATATTCGGTTCCCGGCAGCGGCACTCCCATCAGCCCCAGCATTCCCCCGAACGCCATGACCATCGGAAATGCAACCGGCAGTACCCAAATTGCCGGAGCACCGAGTTGCGCGCCCCACAATCCCACCGCAACCATCGCCAGCACGTGATCAAGCCCCGAGATCGGGTGGCGAAAGCCCGTGAGGAATCCAACGGCTTCGCCTTTCTGCGGATGGGCGAAGGCCGTCTGAGCACACAGGAACACAAACACAGAAATACCCATCGCTCGAAACATAGGATCGAGTCGTCCCTTGTTCATCGAACGCCTCCGAAGAGCAATGCCACTCGTTGCACCGTCCAGAACGCACCCAGCGATCCTACGGTGTATCCGGGAAGGAGCTGCGCCCATCGCGGCCAACGCACTTCGAGTATGCGGAAGGAGCGTTCGAGTGCCAGGATCAGCGCGATGAAACCCAACTGCCCAAGTTCGACGCCGATGTTGAAGCTGACGAGCGCGAATGGCAGCTCGTGTCGCGGAAGCCCAGCACTGGTGAGTGCGCTGGCAAAGCCGAATCCGTGAAGCAAGCCAAACGCAAAAGCCACCAGCCAGGGATGACGAATGGTGAAGCTGGTCTCTCCACGCCAGGAGCGCACGATCTCGGGCCCCAGGAAGAGGATGCTCAGGGCGATGGCGGCGTTCAACGGCAGAACCGGAATCTCCGCGTAGCCTAGAGTCGCAATCGCGAGGGTGATGCTGTGCGCGACCGTAAATGCAGTCACCGTCTTCAGCAGCATCCAGCGGTCTTGAACGATCAACAGCAAGCCCAGGACGAAGAGCAGATGGTCGGCGCCAAACAGAATGTGCCGGATGCCCTGCACGATGTAGGTGCCTGCCACTCCCATCCAAGTCTGCGCGGCTGCTATCTCCACCCACGGCTGCGACGGATGAATGATGGAGGTCCACTTCCTGCCATCAAGCAATTCCACGCGCACCAGCACGTCGGTGATTGTGAATTGCAACCCGGGGAACTCGATACGCTTGCCTGCCAAACCGTTTGGCCCGGCGTCGATCCAACGGCGTTCCACAAAGGAGTCGGCCAATTCCTCAACCTTGGGCTCTCGTACATTCTTCACGTCATCAGGAAGCTTGAGCGCGATGGGGAGCCGCATCCCAGAGAGCACTGGCGTGCGCCAGAGAACATTGAACTGACCTGGCGTTGTCTCTTTGACTTCAAGATAGGCGGGGCGAGCCTCGTGGGCCGACGCAACCGAAACCGCAAGCAGTAAAGCTGCCGTGAGCCAGGCGAAACGAGCACCGAAGCTGGTCACAGCGGCCCCTCACCGGAAGTGGATGGAAGCTGTTTCTTTGGGGCTGGAGCCGGAGCTTGCGCCGCGTCCTTATCGGCAGGCCAGGCAATAGCACGTTGTATTTCGCGCGCATCTCCTGATAGGCCTTTTGCCAAGCCTGCCGCTTTTGTTCGCCTAGCCAGGCAGTCTTCACATCCGGTTCCATCTCCTCAAACGCCGGAATCCGGCCGGGAATCACAGTACCGACGAACACCAGGTGCCAGCCATAACCGGATTCGATAGGTCCCTGCCACGAACCAGGCTTGAGCTTCTCAATGGCTACTGCGAATTGTGGACCGAACTCCTTGGCTATCGCCTCGGTGGCCTGGTCGCCATAGTAATTCTGGAACATAAATTGATCGGCAAGGGAAGCAGCGAGTGCGGAATCCTCCGGCTGACCGGAGATCTTAGCCAGTACTTTGGCAGCATCCTGTTGCGCATTCTTGCCTCGCTTGTCAGGCGAGAAATAAAGATGGCGGAAGCTGTAGCGGCTGGGCAGAGCGAACTGGTTACTGTTCTTCTCGAACCAGGCTTTGAGCTCTGCCGTGGATGGCTCGTGAGCCGTGGCAACGTCTTCGGCCAGGAACTGCATCTTCTGCGCCATACGGCGCTTTACGATGGTGTCGTCTTTATCCAGGCCCATCGCCAGTGCTTCGCGGTAGAGGACTTCCTCGCGAACCTTGTCCTCCACCATCGTCTGAAACTCGGCAGGGGTGGGCTGGCGATGCCATTGCGATTCGAAGTACATGTCCATCTGCCGAAGCTCATCGAGGGTAAGCGTGATCTGCTTGGAAGATTCGAATCCGCCGCGGCCGCGCTGCAGGTAGCCGTTGATGCCAAACAGCGCGACGCCCAGCAGCAAGAAATGCACCAGGGGCTCGCGCAGCCAGCGTTTCACGACAAGCGAGTAAGAGCCATTGGGACTAGGCAGCGGAGCGGAATCCTGCTCGTCTCGTACCACCACTGCAGAGACTTCAGTCATGCAGCCAACGACTCCTATAACTTCGCCGGCACGTACCAAATGGGCGATGTCCAGGCACGCTGCTGCACAGTAGCAGCGACGTGCGGATTCGGCGGAAGGTTCAGCTTGGCGGCCCAATAGGTTGACCAGCGCGGCGTGGGAATCTCGAGCACCCGGGCATAGTAGGTGGTGTACGACTGCGGATCGAAGGAGGGATCGGTCCATTGGCCAATCAGTTCCGTCGCGCCGATGGAATTGGTGTACGTGGCAGTCTTCACATCAACCGTATTGCCGACCGCCGGGACTTTACCGGTCTTTGCATCGGGCTTACGGTCTCCGCTCCAGACCACGTCATAAACGGTTTCCTTGCTCTTACCGTTCCTGGTCGAAATCTTGACGATCTGAACGCGATCGAGATTGCCGCTGTTCGGGTCTTTGACCGCATGAACAACCAATGTTGGAGCGCTAGCTCCTTTCGGTGCCGTGAGGTCGCCGCCTTGGGGCACACCGCCGTCGTAAGCGGCCTTGACCCAATCCGGCTGCCTGGTCATATCTTTGGGATAACTCCAGCCGGCAAACATACGGACTTTGATTCGAGTACCGGATGTTCCAAATGTTTCTTTCCTTTTGAAGGCGGAAAAGATCGCTTCGCGCGTGTTCTCTTCGGCCCACACTCCGGTCAACCCGCCGGAGCTGAGAGCGGTCGGGGGTTCGCCTCCGACGGATGTGGTGGCGGTGATCACAGTTTTCGGATCGTTATCCTGGTTGCCATGCGAACCCGGGAAATTGCTCGGCTCGGTGGAGGTAATTCCGGAATGAAAGTCGGTCCCCGCCTCAATGCCGTATTTGAAGGGATTGACCCCCAGTTTCGCCTGCTGTTCCTGGCCCACACCATAGGCCTGACGCAGATAGCTTCCGGTTGCCGAGTTTGCTTTCTTGTCGGAACCAATCAGGTACAGCCACATCTCGAAATTGGCAAACTCGTCGGTCGGCGAAAGTGCCGGGCTGGTGTCGCTCTGGCCTTTCGCCTGGATAATCTCGGCCAGCGGTTCATTAGCCATGCGCCGCTCAGCGTAATCGCGCGTAATCGGCTTACCTGACAAGTCGCGTGTGCTGAACATCAGTCCGTTACTAGCGTTGCCGTTGTGAGGAACGGCGATCACGTCGAGGCCCTGTTTGCGCTGTGCTTCCAGGTAGCGCCAGAGATCTTCCGGATCGAGGGAATCGAAGGCTGTGTAAGTCATCGCCGGACCTTTGTCGGCGAAGATCACGCAGCGATGCAGGTTCTGAAACTGCGGCGCCGACGTCCACTCAAATCCTATGAACGTGGTGAACTTGCCCGGCTTGTAGTACTTGTCGGAGATGGCCGAGTATTTTTCCCAGGCCGATTGCAGTAGTTTTGGATCGTTAAATTCGGGTAGTGGCTTGTTGACGATGGTGGAACCGATGAGTTTGCGGAACGCCGTAGCCGAAACCGCGGGATCGGGGTTCGTCATGATCTTGTACCACTCGGACTTGGCGAATGGACCATTGGGATCGATGGTGTCGCGCACCACTCCCAGGTACTCGGCGTGATCGGTGACAGCAAGAAAGTCGAGCGGAGCCATGCGCTTCTGCGGCTTCCCCATGTAGTCCACCGTCTCGCCCATGGCGTACTTGTACGAATCCTCAGGGGTAGTGCGCGTTCCAAAGGCGAAGGCGTCCATGGAGTAACCGCTGTGCAGATGGAGATCGCCAAAATAGGCGTTCTTCAGGGGATTACGCGCAGGCCGCGGGTCCGCGGACTGCGAGGCGGCAGAAGAGCTGTTCGCTGGCTGCGGAGTTTTCGCGGTGTTACCTTGTCCGCTGTTACAGCCAACCTGCGACGAAAGAAAGACAGCAAGACCAAATACCGCGGTCAACGGCAGTTTCATCAGCGGCACCTCTTTTGGGAGTAGCGGCATCGTATCAGACCATCAAAACGCACACCAATTCCGCGTTAGTGGTAGCAGTAGCAATCGGGTGACACGCACGCCGATGTTGAACTCCATAAGCTCGGGGAACTTTAGCGTCAGCAGGTACCTATTTCGTTCCAAATCTCCCATTCGTGAAGGCCAATCGGTCTTCTGATTGGCCTTCCATCAGGGTTAACAATTGTTGGCCTATTGTGCCGGTGGAGCCTGTGCAGCTGCCGCCTTCGCTTTCTTCCTGGGCGCCGGAGCGTTGCGAGCCTGGCCTTTCACCTTGGTCTCGTCCACCACTACCGACTCTTCGCTGAACGTAGCGCCTGAGGGTACGAAGTAGACCTTCGCGCCCTTCTCCTTGATGGTTCCACCGGTGCGAACTTCCACTCGCGAGGCGTCGATCTGGCTGCCGCCTTCGCCATTCACTAAGTAGTACTTCATGTTGACCGCGCGCTGTGCTCCCAGCTGCGTAACCTTAATCGACTCTTCCTCATCGGTATAACCAACGATGATGAACTTGCCATTCGGCTCACGCTGAATCCGCATGGCCACATCGTCCAGTACCGCCTTGCAGGTATTGTCGACACGCCACGGCCGCTTCGCGTCCATGAACTTGCACTCGCCCACTTCGCTGACCTCGTTGACAGTGACTGGAGGTGGCGGAGCCTGCACGTTCACAGTGGCGTTGCAGGTCGTGCTCAAGCCACGCGAGTCGGTGACGGTTGCAGTCGTAGTAATCGCGCTGCCTTGCGCCGCTCCGTTGGTGTCGAGCGTTGCACTGGCGCCAGTGCCGCTAAGGCGGCCTGCTGTCGTCGACCACGCGTAGGTCAAGGGGAAGTTGTCGGGACTGCTGGCGTTGACCGTAACCGTGGATGCCTGCCCGGCCTGGACTGAGTCAGGACTGGCTGAGCAACTGGCAACCGGAGGATGCGGCTGTTTCACGGTAAATGAACCGTTGCAGCTGGCGGTGTTGTTCTTCTTCTCTTTCGGATCGGTGGCGGTTCCCGTAACTGTATAACTTCCGGGGGCGAGACCAGTCGTATCCACGTTGCCGGTTGAGCCGTTGCCGGAAACCTTGGCGCCGCTGCTGCTCCATTGAAAAGTCAGGGTGTGTTTGGGATTGAAGTTCTGCGGAGTGAGATTGGCTGTCACCGGATCGCCGGCCCAGATTTCCGTCGGCGCAACTGAACAGCTGGCCGTGGGAGGTACCGGCGCCTTGCCGCCGAAATTGTAACTGAACCCTGCAACCGCACCGGTCATAGCGGTGTTGAAGATGAACAGGTGATCGGTCGGACGATAGTTCACGTACAAGTAGCGCCAGCCCACCGACGCTCCCCACTTGGGAGTGAGGTTGTAGTTGAACAATCCCACAGCCTGGTAATCCAGGTTGGCTCCGCCTGCGCCGGCGTCGCCCGCCACTGTGATGGAAGCTTTTTCATTCAGGGGCAGTATGGCTCTGACACCGCCCAGACCGTCGACCCAGTTGGCCGACCGCGAGCGCCCTACGCCCGCAGGCTCCACCGTGAGATTCTGGCCCACATACCAGTAGCGAATTCCGGCCAGCGCGTCAAACTTGAAGTGCTCGGCATTCAGCAGCCGGTATCCGATCTTCGGGGTAAAGATCGATTCCGTCAGATGGATATTCACAGAAGTCTGACCGAATTCATTGAAAGGTATGCCTCTGTCGTCACCCAATTTGACCCAGAAGAAATCCACCGGAATGACCAGACGGCGCTTGTCGAGCTCGACTGCGATCGGAATGATCCCTTTCAGGGCATGAAAGACATCGGAGAATGGGACATGGATGCCGGCGTCGTGTCCCAGCACGCCGACGGTTCCGTGTACACCCGGGAACCAGCCGTAAATCGAGATTTGTCCGCGCCAGCCCTCGGGAGTACTGTCCGCCGCTGTCGATGTCTGTGGCTCAGGCGCGGGCGGCAAGGGAGCCGTCGGGCTCGCATCGGCAGTCGTTGCCGGAGTTGCCGCGGACAAAGCCGCCGGCCCCTGCGCTTGCGCGGGCATGGACAGCGACAACGTGAGCGCTATTGTCATCACCGCGCCTAAAGCCTTGTGGGAAAAATTCATTGCAATCTCCTGGTTGTTTCTAAAATGTTTTTGCATCGATTAGGGCGCGGTAACCACGTTCGCGCCATAGGACGGGCTGAACCGGCTGTTACCGCAAAGGCAGTACGTTCCGCCTTCGGAAACGTTGGGAGTGATGCGCCCTCCGGGCAGGGCTGCCACACCCAGAAATTCGCAGATTCTGCGCTGAGCGCTCTCGATTAGGCGGTCTAGCTGGTAAGCGGGAACATCAATAAAATGAGATGACAGGTCGGCTACCAGTCTCTCAAACTTCAAGTTCTCCTCAAATTTGGCGTGGAGATCAATCTCCGCCAAAGCTCTCATCCCCACTCTCACTTTCTCAGCATGCAGCAGGTCCGAATCGCTCCGAGCGCGGCTTAAATACTTGCATCTCTTCTGTATCGGTGAAATCAGGATACTGTAGATGCCTGCAGCTGGCGCTGTAATTGCGTGCATTCGGATGCCACTTTGGTAGAAAGCGGTCCGTTTTGCAAACTGCATGTCAAGCTGTCAACTTTTGATGGGACGTCTGAGAAAGCTTGATAGTTTCGCATGGGCTGTCGAGCGTAAAAGAGACACGGCAAGCCTGAACGGCAGGCGTCCAAACCCCCACACGCTTTGACATTCGGCAGTCGATCGGCTCCATTGTCTGAAGGTTACCGCCCGAGAAAGCGGCGGCACCCAGCAATGGATGCCGCGCATTCTAAGGCAAGTGTGAGCTCCTGTTACCTTGTTCCCGGCGTATCAGAACAGCGTCCGGGCGTGTCGCCATGTGACAGGTGATCATCGAAGCTCTTGGGGAAAGCCACGCTGACAGTCTGCAGTTGCGAGCCATTGGCATGGCATACGAAGACCTTCTTCATGTCCAACACCCAGCCTCCGTACCACTGAAACGCGACGCCCCACCCTCCTATGACAGTTCCGTCATCGGAGATTGCCATGGGGGTCCAGAGACTGGACCACTGCTCTAAGCTTGTGCCCTGGCTCTTGACGAATTCATCCAGGTTGGCTGTCCCCAGTTGCTTGGTCCAGAGGAAGGGCGCGGGCTGGAAACTGAAGAAAGGGTTCCCGCTGAATCCCGCCATCACGCTGCCATCTTTTGAGAGCGCAAACGGGTTCAGAGGAGAAGCGTCGTCAGATAGCGGTTTGATGTACTGCAGTTTGTTGCCGTCCACTGCTCGACGCCATCCGTAGCCGCTGGGGGTCTGTCCATCGAACAATCCGCCGGCGATGGTCAGACCGTCGCTGCTGGTGGCGTAAGCCTCGCTGGTGGGATCGCCATTAGCGTCGAGGATCGTACTGGGCTGTCCGTTTCTCCAAACCGTGCCGATACGTCCGCCCCACGATACTTCTTCCCAGCCGACAACGGTCGAGCCGTCGGCCGAGATGCGATTGGGACGTCCATTTGCCGGCGATCCGTCTTCCTTAGTCGTAGCCGAAGGCAGAAGCACGGTCCCAGTACTCGGATTCCAGCGAAACGCCCGATACGCGTTACAGGTTTGGTACGCCATGCCGTATACCGAGCCGTCATTCGCAACGCCGTAGGGAACCGTGGTGTCGGTGCCGCAAGCGCCTGCGGAAGGTACGCTAATCCAGCCGTTACTGGCATCCCAGCGGTAGGCTCCCAGGGCCTGGTCGCCGTTGGGATCGTAGAGAGTGCTGGAGATGTATTGACCGTTGCGAGAGATATTAGTGATATCGCCGGTTGAAGGCATGTTCATGTCCTGAACGCCGGTCGCTGCCGTCCACCGGAAGATCGAACCGCCGCGACCATGATTGCCGACGGCGATGGTTCCATCACCGCTGATGTCGGTCACACCATTCGCGTATCCCAGTTGATAGAGAGTAGGGCCGCCGGGCAAGCGATCGAACTTCATGGTCGCGTTGACGGTCGATCCCGCCGCTGGCGAAAGCAGGTTGTAACGGCAGGGAGTGGAACCCACAGCCGCGGACTGCACCGAATAAAACTTCTCCGGGCCAGGCAGGAACCACTGCGGCGGTGTGGGAAAGCCTCCCGCCATGACCGCATCAAGATAGACAGCGTATTTCGCGCCAGGCTTCAGGCCGGTCAATGTGAAGCTGCCATCGGGACCAAGCAAACCTTGCGTCATCTGACCGGTCAGCGCCGACACTGAATCTGCAAATGGATCGGAAACGTTGCGAGCGATCACGTTGACGCCGGTGAGCTCTGTCTTGAAGTCGACGTCGTACACCTTGCCGGAGATGCTTCCATAAGCCCCTGGCCACCCAGGTCCGGGATATAAATCGGAGATTGCCGAGATCGTGTCGAGGGTATGCAGGTTGCCCTGTGCGATGCCGGTGCCCCCAACCATAGGATTGATATAGGGATACATGGTTTCGATGTCATCCATAGTCAGGTTGGTGGGGTATGGCAAGCTGGTGCAACTGGCTGGACCAACCGGATCAGCATAGAAGAAGGCCGAACCGTTCGTCTGGGTATGGGCTAAACCGAGTGCGTGTCCAAACTCGTGGGTAGCGACGCCCTGAAAATTCTGTGCTGCTTTGTCTGGGTCATTCGGACTGTCCGTTGGATCCACAGCGGCACCGTTCAGGACGGTCCAGCTCTCGGTAATGATAGTGGTGCCTTCCTCGCTGAACTGCGGGCTGGAGATGCCCAACACCTGGTTGGAGACGCCGAAGAAGTTCTCCATGATACTGCCGTCCGTATCGAAGATGACGTAGATGCCGCGGCCGTTGGACTTTCCAATGATCTCGGTCACGTTGCCGGCATTAATGTCAGGGAGCCCGATCAACGAAAAGTCACCACGGACGACAGCTCGCAGGGAGGTGGTCGGTATGTTGGACCAGTCTCCGAAGCCCTTTTCGACAAGGTGCTTGCCTACGGCGTTGTCAAAGGTGACGTACTGCCCGGTGTTGTAGTCATAGGGCGTAGCAAAGTTACCCAGGTCGTAAAAGACCGAGATAGGATCGGAGCTGTAGTGATAGGCCTGGCGGGTCTGTGGATCGACGATCAACGGACCACCGGCGAAAGCTGTGGATGAAAGAAGGACGAAGCAGGCGACGAGTATCAGCAAACACTTATTGTTGGACATGCCGCATCCTCCCGCTCTCAACCATCTTGCTTTGGACCACTTGTTTCACCAGCGACACGAAGGCGTTGGCATTGACCGGTCCGCTCTGAGTAAGCATGACGCGCTGCTGGTTGGCGGCAAAGGCCGACTTGTCGACACGAATGTTCTTAAACAGCCCGGCGTTATCCATCTGGTTAATGGCAGTGCCCATGTGCACCTTGAACTTGCCTTGGCCGAGACCGACGGTTGTCTGCAGCCCGGTCCACTTGGCGTGCTTATGCAGAAAGAGGATGGTCTCCTCGCCCTTGGTGTAGCTGGCCCATCCGGCCGGCGTGACCATCAGATTCACCATGCCATTTCCCATGCTCCGGGGCTTAAGCAGACCGAATTGGCGAAAAGTATATTCGCTACCTACATTGCCGCGGATAGCCTCGGATATGGTGACCGTAATTTCGGTGTAAGGAATACCGCGTTCATCGATGCCGTCGGTCACGTTCTTGATGTTGCCGTGCAGGATTAGCTCTGACTGGCCGACTAGATCGACCAGGTTCACTTCCCGATTAAAGGTTGTTGCGCTTGCCAGTGAAGTCATCGTCCACACGGCAAACAGCAGGCCAAGACAGGCCCGCACGGGGCCAAATCGCCTGATCATAATTCTGTTTCTCCTTAAGAGCGGTGGTGCAAGTAGTGAGAGTCGAGGTCTGACGCCACGCCGGAAGATACGGTTATCGCAAAGTGGAGGGGGTGCGAGCCGCGGAGTGAGGTGCGCAGGTTATTCGGTCCCTGTTGGTATGACAGTGTTATTTATACATCGTAATACTAACAGCGTCAATGATAAACTCCAGGCTCAACACTAGTTGGGAGAGAGTAGTGCCACGAAAGTCCGATCCCGAACTGGAACACCGTATCGCGATGGCGGCATTGCGCCTGCTCGACCGGGGCGGGACAGCTGCGATCACCATGCGTTCGGTGGCGCGGGAGGCGCGCACTACCACTCCCACCATCTACGAACGCTTTCCAGATCGCGAGCGCCTGATGGATGCGCTGGTTGTGATTGCAGTGGACGAGGTGCTGCGGGAGTTGCGGCCTACCAGGTCTGTCGAGAGATTCGTCCGGGGTTTCCTGCGCTTTTCAGGGGAGCACCAGCATCGTTTTGACCTGATGATCAACACCTTTGGCTCACGATTGACCGCGTCTCATCCGACCCCGGTGTTTAGCCTGTTCAAGGACCGACTGGCTCAAGAGACGGGATTGCGCGGCGGCAAACTCGAGGACCTGGCACTTGCGGTCACCGCATTAGTCTTGGGCACGGCTCGCGGCATGATTGCAACCGGCATGGACACACATGCTGCCGCCGATCTGCGGCGCAGTTGTCTGGCAGCGTTGCGGCTATTACTCGGAGCTTTCTCTACAGCGAACGGCAGCTAAATTTCACTCGGGCAAGGCGAAGTGCCGCCCACACGATCCACGAGTCTTCTTCTGGGAGATGTGCGCCGATTGCCGAGCCAGCTTGACTTTGAATTTCACTGCACAAACACGTTCGCATTGGATCTATCCATCAACCGTCAGGCCAAAGGAAAGCGCCTGGGATTCTGCGGTTTGTTCGTCGTAGTCAATCAGATTTAACTGGCAAGCCGGGCCGCTGCCTCCATCACCGGTTCCTTCATACGCTTTCCGCGACTGCGGCTCCGGTTTGTCCCTTCGGGCTCGAAATATCTGTTGCGAAGCTGCTGTGTTCTTTGTAAGGCAGCTGCCAACTTCTCTTGTGATGCCCGCTGAATTTGCTTAATGACGCCACAGTCGGTGCAGTCGGCCAATACCTCTTTCGCGATCAGATTGAGCTCGGTCCAGTCGTGCCATTCGCCAATCACGTCCTTGACCTCGCCTAACTTGTCCATAAAATCGTTGTCCTCGCCCGAGAGTTGCAGCACGTAACGCAGTTCTTTCACCTTCAGCCGGAAAGGGTGCAGGTTCTGTGCCGATAACTTCGGCCATTTTGAAAGTTCGCCCGAGATCCGCAGCGCGCTTGCAGCCGCATCAACCGGCCACTCTGTTTGCTTGCGGGTCCTACGCTGGTTGAAATTCTTCTCGATGAAAGAGGAACAGGCTTTCAGTCGTTTGCTGGCGGCTTTCTTATGCTTAGCGACAGTTCTTCGCAACCCGCTTGCTTCGCGAGCACGCGTTTGGCCGAGATGTTCGAGCAATTTAACCAGGCACGTGGTGTCCTCATCGTTTGAGAGAGTGGCGGCATAACCGGTGAGGACGTCCATGTCGCGAACCTCTCCTGCTTGCTTCCGCATCGCCGTTACAGCGCGCAGCACTCGACGACCTTTCCCCCTACGGTCGAGCTGCAGCGCTTCCAGAGTGGCTTCTACCCGCCGCGTGTTTGTGCGCACGTTGTGCACCTCGTCCTGGGTAGGTACCCTGGATATCTTCCGCACAAGCTTGCGCAACTTGAGCAACGGCTTTTCGAGCGTTTTAGGATCGAGGGACATTTCCAGTTGGATGATCTCCGGTGATGCTCTGGTTTTACGATCATGTGCGCAGCACTCGATACCGTTTGGCGGTAATCCGGGTCCACACATCGCGGCTAAGGCACAAAAGCCAGACCGGGCATTGTAAGAAGGTGGGGAGGAACGAATCGTTTTCCGTTTTTCGCGCAACTCTGGATATGGCTTCTAAAGTCCGAGTGCTGTCGGGACATTGTAAAATTCTGAAGCCGGCGCAAAGGGATCCAAGTTTAAGATTCGGCAGATTTTACAGAACGTGGTCGCGTTCGAAGAACGATATCGAAAGCCTTTGGAGCCGCTGCCTTTGATGAACCTGGTCTGGATATTGGCGGCGAGCTTTCATAGCCATAAGCGCCCTCAAGAGGATTCCATCGCAGTCACCTCAGCCATTCCCTCCAGTGCAGCGAATTAAACTTGTCCGGCGCGAACTGAAGATATTGTCCCGTCTACAATGTCTTCGCGCACGGATTGCTGACCTCGATCGCAGTGGTGAGAGAAGAGAATGAACAAGAGCGATCAGATTGACGTTCAATTCACGCTCGTCGCACTCCTGATTGTTCTGGCGTCGTGCCTTCGGGTATTCATTTGCTTTCAGCACAATCCCCTGGACTATCTCTGGTCGGATAATTTGCGTCACTTGGTGGCCGGGCTGTACTTTCCGAGGTTCGGATACGACGGCGCGGCAGATCCGATTCTTTATCAGTCGTACGTGTTCGTCGTACGCCGCGTCACCTTCGACAACCGTTACCTCGTGGCGCTGCTGTCGTCCCTGATGTCTGTGGCTATGCCCTGGACGTACTATCGTGCGGCGCGAACCTCGGACTTCGAAAGCTGCCGTCACTGTGGCTTTGGGCGCTAATTGCGTGGACTCCGTCTCTCTCCGCCATCTATCACTACATGATGGGGGAGACGCTTATTGCTGACACTGGAAGGCGCGGCCTTGTGGGCAACCGCCCGTTATCAGCGCAGAGGGGGATCTAGGGTCGTTTCTGGAGATGGTGTTCGCCTGGACGCTCACCTGCCTGACGAAACCTACGCTCGGTCCCTCGTGGCCGTCTTTGTTATTTGGGTTTGCTGGCAGGAAGATTCCGTCGCTTCGCGCGCTGGCGCGGGGGTGGGGTTGGCAATACGTAATTCTTATCCCGTCGGCCATCACCACGCGAATGGAATTGGGCTTTATTCGCCGTTCGGAAATCCGTGGTTCACGAAGATCCAGCATCGTTCGGGAGCAAGGTCCATCGAGGTGCACTTCCAGTCTCGCGGCAGTGATTTTTTCACACTCCTTCGACAGGTTTCCGAATTGCATTCAAGTTCTCCGAGCTGCCAATATCAGACCACTGTGGCCATTCAGCGCCTGGACAATGCAGCGAGCCAAGGGAAATTCGGTCGATAACAGTTCAGCGTCGACGCCGCCCATGGCACCAGGATTGGAAGAACGTGTATGACGCCGCTCGATACAGGCTGGAGCCAATGGTGGCTACAGTGGCGCGAAAATCTGGCACTGTTCCTGTTCGCGCCGTCCTGGCCGGAGAGTGTAGCCATGGAATGGGATGGACAGATGGAGTTTTATGCCCGCTGGTTGTGGGCGCCGCTCATTTTGTTCGTGCTGGTATGCAATCTTGCCCTCTTCCTGCGACGGCGGTTCGAACTGATTCCGGTAGCCGTCACCTTCTTCACGCTTTTTCTCGCCCTGCAGAATGTCGTCACCTTCGAAGGGCGGTATCGCAAGCCTCTGGAGCCCTTGCTCTTGATGAACCTCGTGTGGATTGTGGCAACGAGGAGCAAGCGCGCGAACGATCCGCTGGAGCAAGCGGTCGCTGCGCCGCTGGCGGGCGAAGTCGGGTCACGCCACGAAAGCTGATCGCACAATCGCGGTTTGCATCGTTGCAATTTGCTAGGGACCTCCTGCAAAACGCAGTGGTTTGTTCTCCTCAATTGGCATTATTCCGCTAACTCTTTTAAATACGCGACCTATTTCGGGAAGAGGATGTGCCCTCCACGTGCACTACCAATCCTGGAGCGCGATGCCACTTATGCACTCCGCGCAAGGAGGCCCGGTATGTCGATCCTATTTGTCCTGCTGACATTCTTACTGATTCTTACCGTCATGTACTTCCGCCGTCCCGAGGAAGCGGTCAACACGCTGCAAGTTACCTCGGTTCAGAAAGTCAATGCGCCCACGCCTTTCATGATCAAGCAGGGAGGCTTCGAGATTCCGGACGGATATTGCTTCCATCCCGGACATACCTGGGTGGTCGACGAAGGCCGGCAGAATGCCCGGGTGGGCATTGATGCTTTCGCCGGAAACCTGATCGGCAAGATCGACTCCATCGATGTTTCCGATCTGAACCGCTGGGTTCGACAGGGCCAGCCGCTGTGCACGGTCACGCGCGAAGGCCATGAGGTGAAGTTGCTGTCGCCGGTGGAAGGCGTGCTGGTGTCGGTCAATCACGAAGTGCTGAAGAACCCCAACCTCATCGTCGACGATCCTTACAAGAACGGCTGGCTGTGCGTCATCAAGGCGCCAGAGATGGCCACCAACGTCAAGAACCTTCTGCAGGGCACGATCGTTCTGCCATGGATGCAGAACAGCCTCGCCCGCATCGGAGCCATGGTGCAGCAGCTCACGCCCGCGCTGGCACAGGATGGCGGTCTGCCTATGAAAGGCCTGCTCTTCCTGGTTGATAACAGCACGCAGCATGAGTTGGTACACGAGTTCTTCCTGACCTAGGAAAGGAGAAAAAGGAGGAAGCCATGGCAAAGGAAAAAGCACTTCTCATCGACATCAAGCGCTGCATCGGATGTATGAGCTGCGAGACCGCCTGCAAGCAGCTCCACGGATTCAGCACCGACCCGGAACCGGTTCTCTCGGATACGGCTTTCACAGTTGTCGAAACGCGCAACGACAAATTCGTGCGCAAGCTCTGCATGCACTGCGACGATCCTGCATGCGCGTCGGCCTGCCCGGTGGGCGCGATCAGCAAGATGGCGCTGGGCCCGGTGGTATACGACGCCGACAAATGCATTGGCTGCCGTTACTGCATGCTGGCGTGTCCGTACCAGGTGCCGCGTTATCAGTGGACCAAGCTGGCGCCGTTCGTGAAGAAGTGCGACCTGTGCGTTGACCGCGTGAAGGCCGGCAAACCGACGGCATGTGCGGAAGCCTGCCCGGTGCAAGCCACCGTATTCGGCGATCGCGACGAACTTGATCAACGAGGCCTGGAGCCGCATTCGCAGCGATTCCTCCTACGTGCCGCACATCTGGGGCGTGGAAGAGCTGGGTGGCGGCAGCGTGCTGTTCGTCTCCGACGTGCCCTTCGAGAAGCTGGGATTCAAGCCAGCGCCCAGCGGCAATCAGCCGATGCCGTCACTGACGGCAAGCGCGCTGGGCGACTCGCCCAAGGTAGTGATCATGGGTGGAACGATTCTTTCGGCGCTGTACTGGGTAACGCAGCGTCGCCGTGAAGTAGCGCTGGCCGAAGCGGAAGAGCAGTCGGCGATAAACAAGATCAAAGGAGAAAGGAGCTAGCCATGATCGCGCGAATGAAAGAACAAATCACGTTATGGCGCGTCATCGTAGCCATCATTTTTGTCACCGGTCTTTATGCGACCTACATCCGGTTCTTCGAAGGCTTCCGGGCCAGCACGAACCTGAGCGATCAGATGCCCTGGGGGCTGTGGGTCGGACTGGGCACGTTGTGCGGCGTCGGACTGGCGGCTGCGGGCTTCGGCATCAGCGCAGCAGTTGAACTGCTGGGCATGGAGCGTTACCGGCCAATCCTGCGCGCATCCATCCTTATCTCGTTCCTCGGTTATCTGACGGTCTGCGTCGGATACCTGTATGAGATCGGATTGCCCTGGCGCTTCTGGCATCCCATCGTGATGTGGAACCACCGCTCGGTTCTGTTCGATGTGTGCATCTGCATCATGACCTACACCACGGTGCTGACCTTCGAGTTTGCGCCGGCGCTCATCGAGAAGCTGCCCTGGAAGCGGTCTGCGCGAAACCGTGATGCACTACCACCACAAGATCCTGATCGCGGTGGTGCTGGCCGGCGTTCTGCTCTCCTCCATGCACCAGTCTTATCTGGGCGGCCTGTTCCTGATCGCCCGCGGCAAGATTCATCCGCTGTGGTACTCGCCTTACATGCACGCCATGTTTTACCTGTCGGCGATACCGGCCGGACTGGCGCTGACCGTGATGGCGATTTACCTGTGCATGCGCTCGCTGAATGTGCGCATCGACTTCAGCATCCTCAGCGACTGTGGCCGCATGATCCAGATGCTGCTGATCGTTTACGCCTTCTTCAAGTTTCTGGACCTTATCTCGAACCAGGCGCTTGGCTACGCCTTCCAGCGCACCACCGAAGCAGGATACTTCTGGCTGGAGGTCGTGCTGTTCCTCGCGATTCCCATTACGCTACTGAGCTTTGAGAGCGTGCGCTCGAATCCTGAGCGGTTGTACTGGGCATCAGCGTTCGTCGTCGCCGGATTCATGGTGGACCGCCTCAACGTCTCCATCAACTCACTGCAATCCGCGATGGGCACGCACTATGTGCCCAAGTGGAGCGAACTGGCTTCGAGCGTGCTGGTGATCGCAGCCGGTGTGATGGCGTTCCGTTACGCCGTCATCTACCTCGACATTCTGCCGAAGGCACCGGCCAAGCCGACCTATCGCTGGATGTCGAACTCGGGCCTGCCTGCTCAAGCCTGAGATTGGAGTAATCGGATCCGGGCCATAAGGGGACCTCGCAATCGGGCGGGGTCCCGCGTCGTTCGATACGAATCAAGTCTGGCCGGGATACCTGCAAAAGACCAGAGTCATGTGCACACTTCAGCAGTCGCTCGATCGGGATATTCGCAATCAGATTCCGCGCTGTCCCGAATGGTTGCTCATCGGGGTATGGCATTGTGGGATATACATCTTAGTGGCTGCACCTCCACCGCTGGAGCTTCGACTGTTCGAGTGAATGGCGCAGGGTGTGGAAAAGTTGCGGAGATAGAACGCGCAGTTGCAGGTTGAATTAGTAATCCCGAAGTAACAGCGACAGGCTTTCCTGCTCCCGGTAATTCTTTCCGACCCAAGCTTCGATCTCGCTTCTAACCTGCTGATTCTCTTGTACCGGTATTTGGCAAGGTCGTTGCACATCCAAACCCGTACGCCGTGCGTGCAGAGATCGACATGGACAGTCTCGCGTCGCGACAAAGGCAAACCATCATGACAACAGCGATCAGTCCGGGAGTGTACATGCAATCGCGTCGAAAAGAGATTCTGTGCTTGTGTTATGACAGGAACATGCTTCAGGTGCGCCAGATGTTGCTGGAACACTTTGGATATGTGGTCTATCCCACAACGTCGATGGAGACTGCACGGCACATGGTGAGGGATCGTTGTCCCCACATGTTGTTGATGGACAGTAACGATTCCGGCGTAGACTTCGAACAATTAGCGAAGCAGGTGAAGCGTACCTGTCCCGAGGTAATAACCGTCATGCTGTCCCCCTACTACTACTCCGGCAACGGCGGTGCAATCGATCGTGTGGTGTTAAAGGACGAGGGACCCGACGTCCTGCTTTCGCAAATCGAAGAGCTATTGGGCGAAGGGAGAGGAAAAGTAAACCAGAACTTCTCCGACTCGATGTAAACCAGCAAATACCGCACATTATCCAGAAACTAAGAAATTTATGTGGTAGGCACGGGCGGCATCCAGGGCCGCTCGTTTTTTTGGTGTCGCCCCGGTCATTTGTCCAGTCTTTTTTCTTCGATGAACAGGCTGGGGTGCGGTCTGAAGTTCGCTCCGGCATTCCCAAAGTGGCGGACCGATTTCGGATCAATTCCCGTACCGGCCAGAGGAGCCGCGGTCTTCGCTTTCGCCTTTTATTCGTATGTCGCTGTACCTTACGTATTTAGCTGATTTGCACGTGCATCGGGACGAGTGGCGCGGTTCTTGCATTACTCATTGGCGTTGCAGGGAAACCAATGATAAATCGCGAAGAGATGAATGTGTTGACCTCCATAAATGAGCCGCTTCCGAAGCTACCCGTCATCCTGCTGGTGGAAGATGAATCAATCGTGCGCGAAATTACCGGCGAGGTGCTGGTGCATGCCGGCTATCGTGTGCTGGAGTCCTGCAATGCGAGGGAGGCCCTGGAGGTGGCAAGCAATCACCCGGGAAGGATCGACGTGCTGCTTACCGACATTGTGATGCCGGAGATGAATGGCGCCGACCTGGCGTTGCGCATGCTGAACCATCAACCGGACTTGGTGACGATTTTCATGTCGGGGTATGCCGAACACCAGGTTTTGAAAAAGACGCAACTGGCGTCGTCGATTCATATCCAAAAGCCGTTCACGGTACATGTTCTGCTCTCGCGCATTTCGGAGGCGCTCGCCGCCGAAGCCGGAAGAAGGTCAAAGCCGGCGGGCGCGTCTGCCTAAATATGTGAAGGCGGCAACACCGGACCGCGAGAGCTTAACGGCATATTAAAACCTTTCCTCGAGGACGGCCCGCCGGCCCGAAGGACGTATCGCTGAAAAACATACTGGACTGCGGGCGGCGCTCTTGCGGGCGCACCCTCTCGAACCTGGTCAGCGCGAAGTTTTGGGCAATCGAAGTTTTGGGCAATCTAAGGAGCGAGCGCGGGTTCAATTTCCGTTTCCGTAGCAGTATGCGGTAACGTGTGGGATAAACGACCCGTCCTTAGGATCACAACATCCACCCGGCGATTCAGTTGCCGTCCCTTGACGCTGTCGTTTGATGACACCGGGTGAAACTCGGCATATCCCGCTGCTGCAAGGCGGTCGGCGGAGATGTCGTATTGCTCGATCAGAGACGTGACCAGTCCGGTTGCGCGGGCGGTTGACAGTTCCCAGTTGGAAGCGAACTGCGAGGTATGAATTGGGACATTGTCAGTATGGCCTTCGATCCTGACCGAACAGTCATGTTCGCGCAGGATTCCGGCGACGCGGCTGAAGGCGTTTTCGGCGCCCGCCTTGATGCTGGCTGAGCCGCTATCGAAGAAGCCCATCTCGCGCAGGCTGACCACCAGGCCGTCGGCTTCCATATGCAGCGCGACGTCATTGCGCCTGATCTCGGAGGCCAGGGCGCGCTCCAGTTCGGCGCGGATCGCGTTGAGATCGTGCTGGCGGGCGGCATCGTCGACCGCGGGCGCAGACGCGTTGGTTTCACGGGCAGACGCTTCGGCCAGATCAGGCGATGCAGCGGAGACGGCACTTTGGCTTCCGCCCTGAAAAACTCCCATGTTCTGAAAGGCCGAGCTGATAGCGACGGAAAGCCGCAGCGCTTTCTGCTTATCGACCTGCGCGGTGGCATAGAGCACCACGAAGAACGCAAACAGCAGCGTGACGAAGTCGGCATAGGAGACCAGCCAGCGATCATGGCTGACAGGAGGCACACGACGACGGTCTCTCATCGCCATGCCCTGCTTACCGGGGCTGCCGGCTGGGGAGCCTCGTTCAAAAAGCCCAACAGCTTGGTCTCCAGCATGCGGGGATTCATGCCTTCCAGGATCGAGATCACGCCTTCCAGAGTCATCTCGCGGACGATCTGCTCTTCACGAATCCGCCAGCGCAGTTTGCCGGCGCTGGGCAGGAAGAAAAGATTGGCCGAGCCCACGCCATAGACGGTGGCCACGAAGGCCACCGCGATGCCTTTGCCGACCTCGTTGATGTTGTCCAGGTGCTGCATCACCTGGATGAGGCCGAGGACAGCGCCGATGATGCCGATGGTCGGCGCGAATCCGCCCGCCGACTCAAAGACTTTGGGGATGTTGTCCTCGTATTCGCTCTGGTTGTCGATCTCCAGTTGCATCATCTTGCGCAGCTCGTGCGGCTCGGTGCCATCGACGGCCAGCATCAGCGACTTCTTCATGAAGGCGTCTTCCAGGTGGGGCAGGTCGGCATCGAGCGAGACCATGCCGTTGCGGCGAGCTTTGTCGGCGAAGGCGATAAGTTGCTGCACAATCTGTTGCGGTTCACGCTTGCGCGCGAAGAAAACCTGGATAAGCCGGCCAAAGGCCGCGCCCACCACCGACAGTGGGAAATTGCAGCAGCACTGCGCCCAGCGTGCCGCCGAAGACGATGATGGCGGCGGTAGGCTGCAGCACCTGTGAGAGCTTGCCGCCCTCCAGCAGCAGCCCGGTAACAATGCCGCCGATACCGATCAGTATGCCGACGAAGCTGCTCTTATCCACGCGCTGGTCCTTCGAGGCGCTCTGCCGGGAGGTCGCGATCGGAAGCGGCGGCCGAACTTAGCTCCGCTGACGAAGGAGCATCGCCGGAGCTGGCAATCAGGACGGAACGGCGGAAATCCCTCACCCGTTCGATGACCTGCTCCGGTGGTTTCGCGCACGACAAGCTTCTCGCCATTCAACAGCGTGATGACCGTGTCGGGCGCCTCCTCGACATATTTAATGAGGTCGGAGTTGACCGCCAGGCGTGTGTTGTTCAAGCGGGTGAGCTGAATCATGCAAACTCCTCCGCCGGGGGTGTGAGTCAGAGAGGCCATCGGCAAATCTTGCCCGGCGCTTCAACGCACTGTGGAAAGGCGCTTGCACGTATCTATGCCTGGGAGTTTCCTGCGCACTTGCATGAGAGTTTTCCAAGAAACCAATGCAGGCGCGGCGAAGTTGAAGGAAGCAGCGGAATGTTTTGGGCCGGGACTAAAGCCCGGTTCCGGGAGCGCCGATGGAGTGGTTGACATGCAAAAGGTTCCGCCGGTCAGAAAAAGCCCCGGCAGCGCATCTGCGGGAACGAACTCGAGTCGAACTCGGGCAAGGTGGAACTGAGAGAGGAGCTATTCCATGGCAATCAGCATTCTGAACAACATTCCATCCCTTGCCGCGCAGAACCAGCTGTCGATCACGCAGGCCAATTTGCAGAAGACGTTAGAGCAGTTGGCCTCGGGCTCGCGCATCAACTCCGGCGCCGATGACGCCGCCGGCCTGGCGATCGCAGACGGCTTGCAGGCCAACGTTACCGCCCTTACCCAGTCGGCCATGAACGCCAACGAGGGTGTGGGCAAACTGCAGGTCGCCGACGGCGCCCTGTCGCAGGTCACCACGCTGTTGAATCGCGCCGTCACCCTGGCCACCGAGTCGGCCAACGGCACGGTCAATGATGGCTCGCAGCGCGAGGCGCTGGATTCGGAATTTCAGTCGATCAAGGCGGAAATCGATCGCATCGGCACCAATACCACGTACAACGGCTCGGCAATTTTCACCGGCGGCTCGACCAACAACAACCAGCTAACCACTGCGGTGACTACCCCGGCCGGCACCGCGACGACCATCACCGGCGACCTTTCGGTTAAGTACTGGGACACCACGCTGGCCACGCCTGCCTACACGACGGCGACGTTTAGCGGCGATGCCACGGTGGGCGACTCTCATCAAAGACGTCAACAGTTCCGGCAAGGGCCTGATTGCCACCTTGGACAATACCGGCAACCTGGTCGTCACCGACACCCAGAATCGGGGAACCACGGTCGATCCGCTGGCCAGTGCCGGCGCCACCAACACATTCAAGATCGGGACCGACGCAGCTGCTGAAACGCTTACCAATACCACCAACTCCAGCACCATGGACGTTTACCTGAGCGATTCCACCACGGCCGGCAGCAGCACCATCGGGGTCACCCTGGGCACGTTCGACAGCAGCAACATGAACGGCATCAGCATCTCCAATGACAATTTACAGACCGCAGGCACTGCGCAGTCGGCCCTATCCGATATCAACAACGCAATTGCGCAGGTAGCTGCGCTACGCGGCTCGATCGGCGCGGGCACCAACCGGTTGCAGGCCGCGAGCAATGTTATGGCCAACCAGACGCAGAACCTGTCATCCGCGCAGGACGGCATTCAGTCTGCCAACATCACGCAGACGGTAGCCAACCTGACCAAATACCAGATCCTGAGCCAGACGGGCATTTCCGCCCTGGCGCAGGCGAACCAGATGCAGCAGAGCGTATTGAAGCTGCTCCAGTAGGTAGGGTGGTCCGCCGTCAGCGGTGAACGGCGGACCGGGGTTGCACGGGGGAGAAGGTGGGGCTCATCGGATCCCCCTTCTCTCCTTGCGATGCTGCTTCGTGACCGGTCGCGGGCGCGGCAACGGTAGAGAGAAAACATCATGAGTTCCTTCAGTACCGGTCTCTACGGCAGCACCATCAGCAGCATCGTCAACAATGTGAATGACGCCTTCAGCGGCAAGACCTCCGGCATCAATGTCAGCACCGTGGTCGGCGAGTTGATGCAGGTGGAGCGGCAGCCCGAGGTGCAGTTGCAGAACCAGCAGGCCACCATCAGCTCGCAGGTCAGTGCGCTCACCAGCATCAACGCCCAGCTCACCACGCTTTACGACAGCGAAAACAGCTTGAAGGATATTCTGGGCGCTTTCAGCCAGAACGCGACCGGATCGAGCGATTCGGCCATCGTATCGGCGTCCGCGGACAGCACGGCCGCGGCCGGCACGCACTCCATCGTCGTCGGCAAGCTGGCGACCACCTCCAGCAGCTATTCCAATTACATTGCTTCGGGCACGTCGCTGGCGGGAGCGCAGATTGTCATCAAGTACGGCAGCGATCCCGATCATCCGGTCAAGACCGACACCATCAACATTCCCTCCAGCTGACACCACTCTGCAGAAGGCGGCCAGCTACATCAACAGCGGCTCCTATGGCGTGACTGCCAGCGTGGTGACCGATTCGCAGGGTTCGCGGCTGGTGTTTGTCAGCAAGACGTCAGGGGCCAACGGCAATCTGAACGTCAGCAGTGCGGCCACCAGCTTCACCAGCGCCGCCGGTGTCGATGCGCAGCTCACCGTCGATGGCGTGCCCGTCGAGCAGCAGCACCAATACCGTGACGGGCGCGATTCCGGGGGTAACCCTGAGCCTGGGCGCGGCCGATGCCGAACGCCCGGTGCTGATCAGCGTGCAGCCCGATACCGCGGGGGCATCGCAGGCGATCCAGAATTTTGTCGACGCTTACAACGCCGTGATCGGCTCCATCAACAGCCAGTACACGCTGGACTCCAGCGGCAAGCGAAGGCGTGCTGGCGGGCGACAGCATGTTGCGCACGCTGCAAAGCAGCCTGTTGAGCATGGTATCCAGCTCGGCAAGCGGAGGCGGGCAGTACGTCAACCTGCAGTCGATGGGCATCGAGATGCAGAACGACGGCACGCTCCAGATCAACAGCGCGAACCTGAGCAAGGCACTTAGCAGCAACTTCGCCGATGTGCAGAAGTTCTTTCAATCCCCCTCGGGGTGGGGGCAGGCGGCGGGTAAACAGATGCTGCAATTGACCGATCCGACGCTCGGTCCGGTTTCGGCGGACATTAATGGACTGAAGCAGACGACTCACAGCCTGACCGACCAGATCAACGACTTCGAAGCTGCGCATGTCGGCGGTGCAGAGCCAGCTGAGTCACGCAGTACAGCAACTTGAACGCGTTGCTGCAGCAGTATCCGATGCAACTGCAGCAGGTAGCTGCGCAACTGGGCAGCTTGCCGAGCGCAACTTCCAGCAAGAGTTAGAGAGGCGCATGAAAAGCATAGTGAATGCCCGGCGGGGATACCAGGAGAGCGCGGTTCGCGGCGCCACTCCCCTTGAGTTGGTGGTCCTGCTTTACGATTCGGCTATTGAGGACATGCGCCGTGCCTTGAGCGCGATGCAGAAGGGCGACATCGAAGTCGCGCTCGGCGCAAATCGGCCATGCCTTGATGGTGCTGCAGCAGTTGCAGGGCACGCTCGACTTCGAGCGCGGCGGAGAGGCCGCGCGGCAGCTCGAACAGTTCTACAACGTAGTGAGGGCGAAGCTACTGGAAGCGCAGATCCGCGGCTCCGGCGATCTGATGCAACAGCAGATACGCTCCATGTCTGAGGTACGCGACTGCTGGAGCGAAGCCAAACGCCGGTTGCAATCTGAGCCCGTGGTACCCGCCGCCCCGGTGATTTCTTCGGATGGAGGTCCGACAAGCGAATGGCACGCGTAGAAAAGAGATCAAGTCTCGAACTGCTGCGCGGCGCCAACCAACGCTTCCGTGATTTCTTCGCAGCGCTTTGCGGGTCTGCCAGTGCAAGGCACCGAAGACGAACTGCAGGCGATGCTGCAGATCGAACAGACTCTGCGTTCGGTGGCGGCGGCGCTCGAAGGCTGCATAGAGAATTCCAGCCGCGAAGTCCTCGACGAACTCGCGGAGTATCGCGAGAACTTACTGCGCCTGCGCGGGGAGTTGCGGAGAATGGAAAGTTCGGCGACGGAGACTCGTGGTCGCCTGTTCACTCGCGAACATCACTTGCAAGCTACGCGTGCCTGGTGTGATGCTGCCCGCGCCATTCGTTAGGGATCAAACTGCGAAAATACGACGGCCAAATGCTGGCCCTTGTTGCAGGACTCACCTGGCTGGCGAGCAAGCCACGATTGCCTCGCTGCATCACTCCGAACGAATGTTTTGCGTTAATGAATGCCGTCCGGCTGATTTTGTCCGCGGGCGGACAGCGCGTTTCGCCGATGGACGCTCCTTGCCGCCCACCGCCCCAGCATACCTCGGCAAACTTGCTCATTCGCAATGAGTTGCGACTCCTTCACTATGGCCGTCAACGTGTACTGCATCAGGTGGACCTCAAGCGCCTGCAGTTCACCACAAAGTCTCTAACTGTCTGGTGGCTCTTACGTCTGAGGTATTGGAGGAGTCAGTATGGAGCGCAGATACCTGGTTGCGGCCTTGGCGATCATTGCGACCTTCGCGGGATTATCCCGCGGATTCCATGCATTGCAGCAGATGTCGCTGAATCAATCCGAAAATTATCAGGCGGTGGCGGCGGCACGTTGCTGGGCCAACTCCGCATCGCAAACCGTTGCCAAAGTTCGCGCCCACTTTCGTCACGGCTATCCCCCTGAGCAGGCCCAATTGGTGGCCGAGATGAATATGCCCGGCATGGAATCGACGATTGCCGAGCAGATGGCCAGGCAGGACGCCGCCGTCTCGCGATGCGCTCGCGACCGGGCTTTGCAGCAGGCTGAGCACGCGCGGCGCGATGCGATGCGAACCCAAAAAGACTATGCGCGCATGTATGCCTTTCCTACTCCTGACCCGGCGGCGTTTGCTGTATCCCTGCCCGCAGATTTCGATCAGCGCATCGAGAGGTCGCTCGCCAGGAATCAGATGAAGCTGGAGATTGCACAGGAACGACTGGACAACATCGAGGTTCCGGCGATGGACGTGCACACGGATGTCTCGACCGTTACGATTCCTGATGTGAAGTGCAAGGTGAAGTTATCGAAGCACGCGATGCGGGACAGCATGCGTAGCTTCCAGTACGGCTTTACGTCCAGGTAAGAATCCCCTCAAGAACGGACGCAAAGAAGCGGTACAGCTGCAAGGGCTGTACCGTTTTTACTTGCGCGGATGGATTCACCACGACGACACGGAGTAGATCCTGGGTTTTCTCCGGGTGTCCCATGTCTCGCGACTAGACAGACTTTCGAGACGTGGCGGTTTACAGCGAGCCGCCAATCATTCCCGTCAGTAGTGAGTTTCATTGAGAGTCCACGAAAAACCCGATGTCTCGAAAGTCGCGAGACATGGGGCACCCGTCAATTCAGTTCGATCACAAAATCCGGAGTGCGGTGAAACGTCACATGGCTCGGATCAGGCGTTTGCGCCGCTCCTGCCATTCCTCGCTGGCGAAGATCTTCGGTCCCACCTCGATTAGACGCGGCAGCATCTGAAACACCGAGATCGGCGTCCAGCGCATGCCCTGGCGAGTGCGGTATCCGCGCTGATTGAGCTCTTCGGCGATGGCGGAGTAGGGACCGTCCTGGACGGTGAGTTCCATCATCAGGCGTAGGATTTCCTGTTCCGAAGGATTTTCCTCGAGACGCTGCGCGTCGGGAGCGATCTGTAGACCGAACGGGAACCTCTTCCGGTCGCTGCGAAGCGTCCTCGTGGCGATCGCGCTCCCATTCGACGGCGACCAGCCTCCAGCCCTGCTCGACGTGGCGAGCGATGTCATCCGGCCCAAAGGATGCGGGTACTTCCTGGCGAATGCGTTCCTTTGCCATCCTTACCCCCTGTCGCCCCTGAAGGGGCTCTGATCTAGATTCCACTACGAACTTAGCGCTGAAGCGCTGGGCTAAGCTTGTCATCTCGCTTCGCGAGACTGGTTCTCACCGCCGACATCCCCATACCTAAACATCAAACTCGGAACGGACGGCTCGCCGAGACCAACCACCGGGATTACAGAGGCGCACCTAAAAGTGCGCCCTTTCAAATCGCCTGCACGCGCAACCCTGATCCCTAACCACTTACCACGAACCTCTGCTCACTGCTTTTCACTGCTCGCGCAGCGTCCGCATCGGATCCAGTCGCGCGGCGCGATACGCCGGAGCGGCGCTGGCCAGCAACGAGACCAGCATCAGCACCGCGCTTACTCCGACAAACGTCAGCGGATCGAGTGGCTTCACGCCATACAGCAGGTCCGTCATAAACCGAGTCAGCGCCAGCGACGCGACGATACCGATGCCGAGACCAATCGTCGCCATCGTCAATCCGCGGCGCAGAATCAGCCGCAGCACGCTCTCCCGCTGCGCGCCGAGCGCCAGTCGCAGTCCGATCTCAAGCGTGCGCTGCGCCACCATGTACGACAGAACTGCGTATAAACCGATCGCGGACAGCAGCAGCGCCATCACTGCGAAGAACGTGATCAGCACGGTCTGAAAGCGCGGCTGCGCGGACGACAGCGTGATGAAATCATCGAGCGTGTTAATCCGATAGAGCGGGATGTTGTTGTCCATCTGGTTCAACACACCGCGCATCGGCCCGAGCGCCGCCAGCGGATCGCCCGAGGTGCGAATCACAATCGCCGGCGACAGAATGATTGCCTGCTTCAACGGCAGATAGAATTGCTCTTTCGTTTCCGAGGTCAGCCCCTTGCGCTTCACGCTGCCGACCACGCCGATAATCTCGCGCGCCGGGCTATCGGTAATGCCGTCGCCTAGACCGGGCTTGATGTGCTTGCCGATGGGATTCTGACCGGGAAAATACTTTTGGGCGAAGGTCTGATCGACGATGGCGACAGCGGTGCTCTTGGAATCGTCCGCCGAAGTGAAGTCGCGTCCGGCCAGCATGGGAATGCGCATGGTGCTGGAAGAATCCAGGCGTAACGATAGTGACCGGAGCCGTCGGCTCATCGCCCTTCGCTACCGGCTGTCCTTCAACGCTGAACCCGACGCCGATGTTGTGCCGCGACAGCGGTAACGGGTAGCCAGAGGAGACCGACTGTACGCCGGGTAAACTGGCGAGCCGCGAAATCAGTTCATCCTGAAACTGCACTCGCTTCATCTGGGAATATTGGTTGTCCGGCAGATCGATGCTGGCAGTCAGGACATTATGCGGGTCGAAGCCGGGATCGACGTTCAGCACGCGCACGAAGCTGTGAATCAGCAGGCCCGCGCCGATCAGCAGCACCATGCCGATCGCGGTTTCCGCGATCACCAGCGCATTGTGCGACGCGATGCTGTCCGCGTCCGCTGGTCATGGTGCGCGTGCCGTCGCGCAACGCCAGCGACGGATCGAGCCGCGACATGCGCCACGCCGGCATCACGCCGAAGAGCACGCCGGTAACGACGGAGACCAGCGCGGCGAAGGCCAGGACGCGGCCATCGATCGATACCATGTTGAGGCGCGGCAGATTCTGCGGAACCAGCCGCAGGATGGTTTGCAGCAGAAGCTCAGAGCAGCGCAACGCCGAGCGCGCCTCCGCAGAGCGACAGGAAGACCGATTCCACCAGGACCTGCCGGATGATCTGGATGCGGCGTGGCGCCCATCGCTGCACGCACTGCAATCTCCGAACGGCGGCGCGAGGCGCGCGTCAGCATCAGGCCGGCGACGTTGGCGCAGGCGATCAGCAGCAGGAACGTCACAGCGGCAAACAGAACATGCAGTGCCGGACGTGTGTCGCCGACCAGGTTTTCCAGTTCGGGGATCACGGTGGCCGACGGCGTTTTCTTGTTGGTGTCGGGATACTGCGCCGCGAGGTTGTGCTCGATCAGGCTGATGTCGGCCGTTGCCTGCGCGATGGTCACTCCGGGCTTCAACCGCCCGATCACTGAGAGCAGTTCGGCGCCGCGCTGCGACGTCAGCGGCTCCTTGGGATCGTTGTTATCGTCGGCAAGCGAAGTCCACAGCGACGGCGCAGGTTTAAGCAGGGGATAAGTGAAGCCCCGCGGCATGACGCCGACGACGGTGTAGTTGTTGCCGTCGAGTGGATGTTGCGTCCGACAATATCCTTCGCTCCGCCGAACGTGGATTGCCAGAGCTCGTAGCTGAGCACCGCAACGTGCGAGCCCGCCTTCTCCTCTTCGGGAAGAAAGCCACGTCCGAGAATTGGATTGACGCCCAACACGCGCAGAAAGTCGGCGGCTACGGTTTCGGACTCCAGTTCCTGCGGCGTGCCGGTGCCGGTGAGCGTGTGCGTCTCGCGATGATACGAAGCAATGGCGTCGAACGAATGCTGGCGGCTGCGCCAGTCGAAGAAGTCGGGATAGCTGATGCTGCTGGGAATGCCGGGCTTCACGGTCGACTCGTCGAGCGGCGCGACCGTCATGATGCGGTCGGGATCCGGAAAGGGCAGCGGCCGCAACAGCACACTGTTGATGAGGCTGAACATCGCCGTGGTCGCGCCAATGCCGAGCGCCAGCGTGAGGATCGTCATCAGGGCAAAGCCTGGACTCTTGCGCAACTGGCGGATGGCGAAACGAAGATCTTGCAGCAGATGGGACATTCAGCGTCTCTCCGGGGATAAAGCTCGGAAAGAAGTAAGTACACGTCCGCTGCCAAGTTGTCGAGGCGGAAGCTGATGGAAACAGGAGAGATAAATGCTGTGCTTGAGGCTGGATGGTGAGAAGGCCGTCCGAATTCGAGGTTCTTTGTCCATGAGCGGACAAAGGGATGGCGGGTGCTATTGCCGGTCGTTAATGGCGATCCGCGTAACCCGACGCGGCTGCCGGTGGCAGAAGGACATGCCGTCAGGACGGTTCTAGTGGGATGGTGAGTCCGAACGGGTAACCTCCGCTACCGCCTGTTCACAACAGCGGCGGAATCTTGTCAGCCTGGTGCTTTACGGTCTGCGCGGACAGTACCCCTTGTTACGCGCCAAACTTTTCCTTGCGGGAAGAACCTTTACCCAAGACGATTGAGTCCTGACCCAGGTCGAGAACGACCTCGCGAGTCGCAGATTCCAAAACGTTCCTCTGAAAGTCGCCCCAACACAAAGTTAAAAAGGATTCCCAAGGGGGGATACCACGTGTATGGTTGGGAGACCAAAACCAAAACCGAACCCTGGGTAGCTACCTCCAACGACGACCGCACGGTCGTGACTCTCGAAGTTTGAACTAAGGAGAATCGGCATGACGATCCCGGGGCGATACCTGTCCACACGTTACGGAATCAAGCTGCGCGGCCTCTCAGGCTTTGGATGTGTGATCGCGTTCTGTACTTTTACGGCGATTGCTTCGCCAGCGCAAACCTTGAACACGCTAGTAAGTTTCGTGGGCACCAACGGCGCCCGCCCCCAGTCTTCGCTTGTCCAGGGAGTCGACGGCAACCTCTACGGTACAACGATTCTGGGCGGGAACCTTAACTGCGTTTCCGGCTGCGGCACCGTATTCAAAGTCGCCTCGCAGGGAACCCTGACGCCGCTTTACATCTTTTGCACGCAAGCGAACTGTCCCGACGGGAACAGCCCGGCGGCGGGGTTGGTGCTCGGCAGCGACGGGAATTTCTACGGCACAACCAGCGGGGACGATCCGTTCGATTCCGGAAACGGCAGCTTTGGAACCGTCTTCAAAATCAGTCCCAGCGGCAGCTTGACTACTTTGCATGACTTTGAAACTGGTTGCGGGATCTCGTGTCCCAACGGCGCCACGCCGGCTGCGGGGCTGGTGCAGGGCAGCGACGGCAACTTCTACGGAACTACCGAATATCAAGGAATCATCAACTGCATAGAGGGTTGTGGCACCATATTCAAGATCACCCCTAGCGGCTCGTTAACCACGCTGCACAGCTTCAGCGGCGCCGACGGCGGCCACCCGGCTGCCGGACTGGTGCAGGGCACGGACGGCAATTTCTACGGAACTACTTCCTCAGGCGGCAGCAGCGCCAACTGCACCGGCGGTTGCGGCACCGTGTTCAAGATGAGCCCGAACGGTTCGCTAAGCTGGATCTACAGCTTCAAGAGCACAGGCGACGGAGCTGCGCCAGTCGCCGGACTGGTGCAAGCTAGCGACGGAAACTTCTACGGCACCACCAGCGGCGGCTTGTTTGCCATGGGCACGGTTTTCAAGATCACTCCCAGTGGCTCGCTGACTACACTGCACAGCTTCGGCGGTACCGACGGCAGCCATCCTTTTGCCGCATTGGTGAGGGGCAGTGACGGAAGCTTCTACGGAACGACCGCGGCCGGCGGGACCGTCAACACCTGCGATGGTGGCTGTGGCACCATTTTTAAGATCACCTCCAGCGGCTCGCTGACCACGCTGCACAATTTCAGCCGCACCGACGGCTGGTATCCCTCTGCCGCGCTGGTGCAGGCCACGGACGGGAACTTTTACAGCACCACCGCAGCGGGGGGCGCCAACAACAATTGCGACGGTGGCTGTGGTACGGTCTTCCGTCTCTTCGTGGGCGGCAGCATGACTACGGTTACTAGCGCGCCGAATCCGTCGACTCTGGGACAATCCGTGAGTATTACCGCCACCGTCGGCCCGTCCGGACCGCCCACGCCGACGGGCACCGTAGGCTTCACGTCGAAGGGAACGGGCATTCCTGGCTGCGCTTCGGTTCCGTTGAGTTTCGGCGCGGCGATTTGCACAACCGCAACTCTCGCAAAGGGAACCGATGCGATCGTGGCGACCTACTCGGGCGACAGCGTTTACAGCCCCAGCAGCGGCATGGTCACTCAAATCGTGAATCCCATCCCCGTCGCCTGGCAGTTCGTACCCCTGTCGCCATGCCGCATAGTCGATACCCGAAACCCAGCCGGAACTTTCGGAGGTCCGGCTATTCCCGCCAACACGGCGCGCGCGTTCCCATTGGGACAGAACGGCAACCCTTGCAATATTCCAGCCACTGCCACGGCCTACTCGCTGAATGTGACCGTCGTTCCGATCACTACGTTGGCGTATCTCACCATTTGGCCAACCGGCGAAGGTCAGCCTACCGTCTCGACCTTGAATTCGCTCGATGGCCGCATCAAGGCCAGCGCTGTAATTATTCCAGCCGGAACCGCCAACGGTTCTGTCAGCACCTTTGTCACTAACACGACCAACGTCGTGCTCGATGTCAACGGATATTTTGTCCCGAGCAGCGGCTCGACGCTGGCATTCTATCCGCTGACGCCTTGTCGCGTGGTCGACACACGTAATGCCAATGGCGACCTGGGAGGCCCTTATCTCCAGGGCGGTCAGGAGCGCGCCTTCCCCTTACTCGAAGGCAACTGCAACCTGCCCAACACAGCGGCAGCTTATTCGCTGAACTTCACGGTTGTGCCTAAGACGTCGGCTGGCGTGGCTTACCTCACAGTGTGGCCTCAGGGACAGACCAAACCCGTTGTCTCTACGCTGAATGATGTAACCGACACGATCGTCGCGAACGCGGCGATTGTTCCCGCAGGCACCGGCGGAGGTGTGGCCACGTACCCAAGCAACGATACTGACCTGGTGATTGACGTAAACGGCTACTTCGCCCCGCCGGGATCAGGCGGTTTGTCTTTCTACGCGCTGACACCGTGCCGCGTTATCGACACGCGCAAGACCGGCAACGGGCAGCCATTCACCGGGGAACTTACCGTGAATGTCGAGACCAGCCCTTGTGGTCCCCCGGCAACCTCCGCGGGATACGTGTTCAACGCGACGGTTGTGCCCAGTGGACCCCTCGGCTACCTGACGCTTTGGCCGGACTCGGAGAACAAGCCCGTAGTGTCGACGCTGAATGCTCTCGACGGCGCCGTCACTTCCAATATGGCGATCGTGCCCAACATCAACGGCGAAACAGATGCATATACATCCGGCTTCACGCAACTTATTCTGGACATTTCGGGCTACTTTGCCCCATAAGACTGCGTGCTTTATTAGGGATGTTGAGTCAATTCTTTAACGCGATAACGAGTGGTTTGTTGGCCAGATCAGAGGTCGGCCAGAAAATGGGCGGCGCAGATATGTACAGCCGGGTTCAAGCCGCGAATCTTACGTTGGGTTCAACGGGCAAGTCAATGACGGTGGGATGTCGGCGGGCTTGAATCCGATCACTAAAACCCCACGAACACGGGTTCGGGTTGCAGCTCGATTCCGAACTTGTCTTGCACTCGCGTCTGGATTTCCTCTTTCAGCGCGATGATATCTGTCGCGGTTGCGCCGCCGCGATTCACGATGGCCAGCGCGTGTTTGCGCGAGATTCCGGCGCGGCCTTTCGTGTAGCCCTTCGCGAATCCGGCGTGCTCCACCAGCCATGCCGCGGGAATTTTTCGTGAACCATCGGCCGCAGGATAGCTCGGTAGAGCCAATCCTTCGGATGCGCGCCTCGCGGCTAACTCGTCGAAGAACGCCAACGGCACAACTGGATTCTTGAAGAATGATCCCGCGCTGCGCGCGTCTTCCTCGCCGGGTACGATCAGCATCGCCTTGCGGTGGCGAATCTCGCGCACGGCGTCGCGTACTTCTTGCAGTGTCGGCTCGCCTGAGTGTTCAGCGAAATATTTTTCCAGATCGGCATAGCGGATCGTCGGCTGGCCGCCCAGCCGCAGCTCGAACGAAACTTGCAGCACGATGTAGCGTCCACGGTGCGTCGTATTGAAGATGCTGGAGCGATAGGCGAAGCCGCACTCGGCGTTTGAGAGAGTGACGATCTCACGCGACTCAAGGTCGAGCGCGCGCACTTCGGCTGATCGTCTCGGAAACATCCTGCCCGTAGGCGCCAACGTTCTGCACCGGTGTGCCGCCGACGGTCCCGGGAATTCCGCTGAGACATTCCAGGCCAGCGCAATTCGCTCCGACCGTCTGCGCAACCAGCGCGTCCCAATCGCAGCCGGCGCCGGCAATGAAAATCATGTCGCGTCGCGAAATGCGAAACGCCTGTGATGCCGATCTTCAGGACCAGTCCGGGAAAGCCGGCGTCGGCGACAACTAGGTTGCTGCCGCCACCGAGAACGAACAGCGGCAGAGTTTCGTAGCGCGTGCGAAGTCGACCGCTTCGATGCACCTCGGCTTCCGTCGTTGCCTCGGCGAAGTAGCGCGCGGGTCCACCGACGCCAAGCGTCGTGAGCGGAGCCAGCGGAACGTTTTCGCGGATCAGCATGAGATAGGACACTGTAAATGGAGAGGTCGGGTACTGGTGCCCAGCGCGGCATCCACCCGTCAAAATCGCCCCGTGCCGAACACGAGCTGTGACGAGAAATCACAAACGCTCTCCACCCACATGCCTGCGTTATTCTGAACATCCGCCAGAATCCGTCAGACGCTCGGCAAGCTCTCGCTTTCCTTGACTTGCGCTCTTGGCGAACTTGATAATGGAATGTTTGCTCATACGCTCCAGCGTCATAAGGAGTTGGCTTCGTGGCTTCTTCAGCCAGTTCTATTGAATCCAGTGCAACCCGCGTCAAGAAAGGAGTAGCTCCCCTGCGTGCAGGCAAGGCTACTCTTTCGTTTTGCGCCGGCTGCACTCGCTTTCCGGCATCGTCCCCATCGGCGCATTCCTCATCGAGCACTTCATCTCCAACTCCGAATCGGCCAACGGCGTGCAGGCTTACAACGACCAGGTGAAGTTCCTGACCAGCCTGCCGTTCGTCCACGTGCTGGAGTGGGTCTTCATCTTCCTGCCGCTGCTCTATCACGCGCTGTACGGCATTTACATCTGGTATCGCGGCGAGTCGAACGTGGGCGAGTATCCCTGGACGGGCAACTGGCTCTACACTTCGCAGCGCTGGACGGGAATCATCGCCTTCGCCTACATCCTGTACCACACCATCGACATGCGCTTCACCGGCGTGCACCTGATGGGTGGCGGCTACAACTCCGCGTTCTCGAAGGTGTGGTTCGACTTCCAGAATCCCTGGATCGTCGCCATCTACGTGATCGGAATCGTTGCCGCCTCGTGGCACTTCTCGTACGGCCTGTGGCTGTTCGCGGCGAAGTGGGGCTTCACGGTGGGCGAGCAGGCGCGGCGCAAATTCGGATACGTCTGCCTGCTGCTCGCGATCCTGCTGGTTGGCATGGGGATGTACAGCATACGCGGCTTCGTCTCCACGCCGCCGGACCAGGTTCCCTACGTCGAACACGACTTGAATTGCTAATTAGCTAATCGCTAGTTGCTAATTCCTGGTTTTTCTTATGGCTCATCCTAAGATCATCGTTGTAGGTGGCGGACTGGCAGGCTTGTCGGCCACCATCAAGATTGCCGAGATGGGAGGTCACGTCGACCTCTTCTCCATCGTTCCGGTCAAGCGGTCTCACTCGGTGTGCGCGCAGGGCGGCATCAACGCCGCCAAGAATCTGAAGGGCGAAGGCGACTCCCCCTGGCAGCACTTCGACGACACTATTTACGGCGGCGACTTCCTGGCGAACCAGCCGCCGGTGAAGGCGATGTGCGACCAGGCGCCCGGCATCATCGACCTGCTCGACCGCATGGGCGTGCCGTTCAACCGCACGCCCGAAGGGACTGCTCGACTTCCGCCGCTTCGGCGGCACGCTCTACAACCGCACGGCCTTCGCCGGCGCCACCACCGGCCAGCAACTGCTGTACGCGCTCGACGAGCAGGTGCGCCGTTACGAGGCGGAAGGCAAGGTCACCAAGTACGAAGCCTGGGAGTTTCTCTCCGCCGTTCTCGACGATGCGCGCGTCTGCCACGGCATCTGCGCCCTCGACCTGCGCAGCATGCAGGTGCACACCTTCCCGGCGGAAGCGGTCATCATCGCGACCGGCGGCATCGGCGCGATCTTCGGCAAGTCGACGAACTCGGTGGTCTGCACCGGATCGGCGCAGTCGGCGCTGTATCAGCAGGGCGCGTTCTACGCCAACGGCGAGTTCATCCAGGTGCACCCGACGTCGATTCCCGGCGAAGACAAGCTGCGCCTGATGTCGGAGTCGGCGCGCGGCGAAGGCGGCCGCGTGTGGGTTCCCAAGCAGCCGGGCGACAAGCGCGATCCCAAGAGCATTCCCGAAAGCGAGCGCTGGTACTTCCTGGAAGAGTGGTATCCCAAGTACGGCAACCTGGTGCCGCGCGATGTCGCCACGCGCGCCATCCACAAGGTCGTGTACGAGCACAACCTCGGCATCGACGGCCAGCCGATGGTCTATCTCGACCTGACGCACATCGACCGCAAGATTCTCGACCGCAAGCTGGAAGGCATTCTCGAGATCTACGAGAAGTTTGTCGGCGACGATCCGCGCGACGTGCCGATGAAGATTTTCCCCGGCATGCACTACACCATGGGCGGCCTGTGGGTCGACTTCGATCAGCGCACCAACATCGAAGGCCTGTATGCCGCCGGCGAGTGCGACTACTCGATCCACGGCGCGAACCGGCTGGGCGCGAACTCGCTGATGTCGTGCATCTACGGCGGATTCGTCGCCGGGCCGAGACGCGGTGAAGTACGCGCACAACGTTATCAAGAGCGGAAAGCACGCCGCCGGTCACGTCTACGATTCGGAGCGCAAGCGGCAGGAAGAGATCAACCACCGGCTGATCAATAACGATGGCACGGAGAATCCGTTCCTGCTTGTGGCGCGAGTTGGGCGACATCATGACGAAGAACGTCACCGTCATTCGCTACAACAAGAACATTCGCGAGACCGACGCGAAGCTGGTCGAGTTGCTGGAGCGCTATCGCCACGTCAACCTGAGCGACAAGTCGATGTGGGCGAACACGTCGTTCGTCTTCGCCCGGCAGCTCTACAACATGCTGCAACTGGCGCGCGTGATCGCGCAGGGCGCCGGGATGCGCGACGAATCGCGCGGCGCGCACTACAAGCCGGACTTCCCGGAGCGCGACGACGCCAACTGGTTGAAGACGACGAAGGCGTACTTCGCCGCCGACGCCGACGAGCCGCGCTTCGAGTTCGAGCCGGTGGACACGTCGCTGATTAAGCCGCGGCCGAGAAGGTACGACGCGGCGACGTAGAGGCAGTTGTCGGTTAGCGGCATTGTGGCTGTCAGTGAAGCTCCGGATGTGCAGCGCTAATGGATCGAGCTTTGTATCAGGGCACGACTTCAGTCGTGCCGCGGCAGCAGTTGCAAAGGATTCGGCTTTAGCCGTTGCGTTAGTTTTCTTTTGAATCTGGGACTGGACTGGATGAACCAAGTCTCGCGAAGCGAGACGGTATAGCTTAGCCCAGCACGTAGCGAAGCGGAGTGCTGGGTGGGCATGAAGATTCCAGCGCCGAGTCCCGTAGGGACGGCAGAGGTCGTTGATCGGATAGGGGTCCTTCGACTCCGCATTCGCAAAAAACGCGAATGCTGCGCTCAGGATGACGCCTTCGTGGCTATGGGCTGATGGTGGTAGCTAACGAGCTGAATTGAAGCTTACGCTGGCGAAGCCAATGGCTGAACAGCTGAAGAAGCGATAAACATGGCGAACTCGAAAACTGTAATCATAAAAATCAAGCGGCAGGACACACCTGAGTCCAAGCCGTACTGGGAAGAATTCGAGCTGCCAGCACCGCCCGGGCATGAACGTCACCTCGGCGCTGATGGACATCGCCGCCACTCCCGTCACCAAGACGGGCAAGGCGACCACGCCGGTCACCTACGACTCCAACTGCCTGGAAGAGGTCTGCGGCTCCTGCGCCATGCTGATCAACGGCAAGGCGCGCATGGCCTGCTCGGCGCTGATCGATCAACTCGAACAAGCCGGTCACGCTGGAGCCGTTCTCCAAGTTTCCCGTGGTGCGCGATCTCGCGGTCGACCGCAGCGTGCTCTTCGAGAACCTGAAGAAGGTGAAGGCGTGGGTGCCGGTCGACGGCACGTACGATCTCGGCTCCGGCCCGCGGCAGTCGGCGCAGATGCAGGAAGAGGCGTATCCGCTGTCGCGCTGCATTTCGTGCTGCTGCTGCATGGAAGCCTGCCCGCAGTTCAACGACAAGACCGGCTTCGTCGGCGCAGCCACCATCTCGCAGGTGCGGTTGTTCAACACGCATCCGACGGGCCAGGCGCTGAAGATCGATCGCCTGCACGCATTGATGGGCGACGGCGGCATCCAGGAATGCGGCTACGCGCAGAATTGCGTCGAGGTCTGCCCGAAGGACATTCCGCTCACCAAGTCCATCGCCGACGTCGGCGGCCAGGTAATGTGGCAGGCGATCAAGGATTTGTTTCGGACGTAAGAAAGAAGCTGTGGGCTATCGGCCCTTAGCCGTCGGCTAAAGCAGAATCGCAATAGGTTAGTGGAAGCCCGGAGCTATGTCCGGGCTTTTTTGTCTGCATTCGCCTCGCCGTCACCAGCTACACCCAGGGCGGTGTCAGCCCCAACGTCTGCAGTTTGGACTCGAGTTCGGAACGCTCGCGGTTGCGGCCAGGCTTACCGGCCTTGTCGAACGTGAGCAGGCCGGAGGCCTCGGTGATCTGTTGTGCGCGTTCCGGCGCGTTCGCAATCAATGCACCGGCTACGTCGGCCTCGATTCGCGATAAAAGAACGGCATTGCGGCGGTAGTCGAGAAAAGCCTCCCACGCCAGCGGGACCCACTTCGCCACAATCTCCTGGCCAATGACTTCCGCGTACGCGCGAATTTCGCGTTGCGCGTGGTTATCCATGCGCAGATGTAGAAAGTGCAACAGGTTGTGCAGATCGATCTTCCAATACGCTTCCGTATAGGTTGAGAGCGGTAGATCTTTTCTGGCCTGCTCACCCTCGACACCCGCGTCAAATCGTTGTTCGTAGACTTCACGCGAAAGCTTTTGCAGCTCCGTCTCTCTTGCAGAGAGCGCGTGTCCCGTTTCCAACGGTAGAAAAGCCTCGCCGGCCGGCTTGTTCTCCGACGACTGAGCACGCCACGCGCCCGCGGGGGTCGCTTGCGCCGAATTGGCGATGGAATGTTGGGTAGAGTGTTCGTTCACGTTCGCCGTGCGATGACGAATCCACTGCCGCCAAACGTCCATCGGGGTTCGCACGTGCAGCTTGATCTCGCACATCTCGAACGGCGTGGTGTGCAGATGCCGCATCAGGTTGCGGATGATGGCCCGGTCGTCGCTCGCCTTCTTCGTGCCCGCTCCCGAGGAAACCTTGGTGGCCTGCACAATCGCTGCGTCGTTACCCATGTAATCGATCAGACGCACGAAGCCGTCGTCGAGAACGGGCAGGCGCAGGCCGAGCATTTCGTCGAGCGCGGGGGCCGCACAGCGGGACAGCTTTGTCTCGGGAGCTTTCGCTGAAGACGATTGATTGCGACGAGCATCATTCATGAGTCAATCCTCGGTTGCGACTAAATCGATCATCCCAACTGCAAAACAGACGTGGAAACACACCAAGCCCTGTGGCGCGGAAGATAACGCCAGCCGTTCGTTTCGCGTGAGCTGAATGAAAGAGTATGTCACATACATGACTGCAATCGCGCTGTTCTGCACGTCCGTCGGCTCGGCGATTCCCAAAGAGAGAAATTCGCCTGGCCATCGCAGCCCACAATCCGGAGATCCTGCCGCCAAGTTGCGCCTCGCCTTCGTTTACAATCCAAGCGCGGCAACTTTCTCTCCGGAGTTTTACTTACTTCATGCGAATGTCGTTGCGGTTAGTCTGTCCACTCCTGTGCTCGATTCTGTCGGTGGCGCAATCTCCCACCGCGGCCAAACCGAAGTCGGCGGCTCCCCCTTATGACTGGCACGCGGTCCACAACTCAGCCATCATCATCGACACTCATGCCGACACACCGGGCCGCTTCGTCGACGAAAACTTCGACCTGGCGCAGGACGCCGGCACCGGTTACATGGACTTCAACAAGATCAAGGCCGGCAATCTGGGTGCGGAGTTCTTCTCCATCTGGGTTGAGCCCGGCGCGAACAAAGGTCACGAGGCCAAGCGCGCTCTCGACATGATCGATTCGGTGTATCAACAAGCTGCGCGTCATCCCGACAAAATGATGATGGCCTTCAGCACCCAGGACATTCTCACCGCGCATCGCGATAAGAAATTTGCTGCGCTGTTGGGCGTCGAAGGTGGACACGCTATCGAGGGTGACATGCGCATCCTGCGCGACTACTACCGGCTGGGCGTGCGCTATATGACGCTGACCTGGTCGAACACCAACCAGATCGGCGACTCCAGTGGCGACATCACCGATCCCAAGATCGAGCACCACAACGGCCTGACGCCGTTCGGGCGAGAAGTGGTCACCGAGATGAACCGCATGGGCATGATGGTCGACATCTCGCACGTGGCGGACTCCACCTTCTACCAGGCGATTGAGTTGAGCCGTGCGCCGGTGATCGCATCGCACTCGTCGTCGCGCGCTCTGACCAGCGCTCCGCGCAACATGACTGACGACATGCTGCGCACGTTGGCCAAGAAAAATGGCGTGGCTCAAGTGAACTATTTCTGCGCTTTCATTTCGCAGAAATATTTCGACGCCTCGCACAAGCTGGGAGTAGAAAAAGACCCTGACTACATGACGGTGCAGCAACTGTTCATGAAGCCGCAGACGCCGGAAGTAAAACAGCAACTCGCGGCGGCGAAAGCGCGACTTGCTGTGAAGTTGCCGCGTCCGCCGTTCAGTGATCTGATCGATCACATCGATCACATGGTGAAGGTTGCAGGCGTCGATCATGTCGGGTTGGGTTCGGACTTTGATGGCATCGATTGCTCTCCGCAGGGACTGGATTCGGCGGCCGATCTGCCGAAGATCAGCGAAGCGCTGGCCGAGCGCGGCTATAGCGCCGCCGACCTTGATAAGATTCTTGGCGGCAATTTATTGCGCGTATTTGGGGATGTAGAGAAAGTGTCGAAGGAAATGCAGAAAAACAGTGAATAGTGGTTAGTGGATCGTGGGTAGCTAAAGAACGGAAACTGTCATCCTGAGCGAAGGCGCGGGTTTTGCGCCGGAATTGAAGGAGCACTACCCGTATCCATTGCCCACTATCCACCATTCACTTTTCTTGGAGACCTTATGAATAAGCTATTGATCACGATTCTTTGTCTCGCCAGCTTTGCGGCGGCGCAGACCTCGCCCAGCTCAACCTCGCAGCAGCACGCCAACACCGAGAAGGCTTCGCAGAACGCCAACCAGCCCACAGCCGACATCGAAACCACTGCCGGCACGATTCACTGTGTGCTCTTTCCCGCTAAGGCTCCGCTGTCGGTAGCGAACTTCATCGGACTCTCCACCGGAACCAAGGAGTGGAAGAATCCCAAGACCGGCAAGATGGAAAAAGGCGTGCCACTCTATAGCGGAACCATCTTCCATCGCGTCATCCCCAATTTCATGATCCAGGGCGGCGATCCGCTGGGCACCGGCACCGGCGATCCCGGCTACCAGATCAAGGACGAAACCAGTCCTGACCTTACCTTCGACCAGCCCGGACGCCTGGCCTATGCCAACTCCGGCCCCAACACTAACGGCTCGCAGTTTTTCATTACCGAAGCGCCGGCCGCTTACCTGAACGGACACTACAGCATCTTCGGCCAGTGCCAGGACATCGACATCGTGAAGAAGATTGCCCGGCTGTCGCGCGACAGCAACGATCGCCCGTACGATCCGCCGAAGATCGTGAAGATCAAGATTACCGATCCGCACAGTGGAGCGCCCGCGGCGGCTCACAAGAGCGCCACTCCCGCTCCCAAGAAGCAGCAGTAATTCATCCTGCTCGAGGTGAGCTGAGAGCATGACGAACGGCGCAACGCAGCATCGCTGGACAATCGTTTTGTGTGCGATTGTGGCAGTGGCGTTTGCGTGGTCGTTCGTCGGATGTCACGATGTATTTACGTGGTCGCTTGAAGTCGCGCCCGGCGTCATTGGGATCGCTGCGTTGGCGATCCTCTATCCGCGCTTTCAGTTCACTGAGCTGGTCTACACGGCCATCGCCGCGCAGTGCATCATCCTGTTCATCGGCGGACATTACACCTACGCCGAGATGCCGCTGTTCAACTGGATCCGCGACCACTATCACCTGAGCCGCAATTACTACGACCGCGTCGGACATTTCGCGCAAGGCTTCGTTCCCGCGCTGATCGCCCGGGAAGTTCTGCTGCGCAAAACGGCGCTGCGCCGCGGCAAACTATTGACGTTCCTGGTGCTCTGCGTGTGCATGGCGATCAGCGCCTGGTACGAGCTGTTCGAGTTCGCCGTCGCCAAACTCGACAGGCACGGCCGCCGACGCATTTCTGGGTAGCCAGGGAGATCCCTGGGATACGCAATGGGACATGACGTTCTGCTTTATCGGCGCAAGCTGCGCGCTGCTGTTGCTGCCGCGCCTGCACGATCGTTTTCTGGCGCGAATGCGGCCGGTTGAGACCGGCCGGGGCGTCTCCGCCGGCTGATTTCTGCTGGGTAGTCAGGTTCTATTCCCGTTTCTGTCCCGGATTTTCATCTTCCTGCAATCAAACTCAGGCATACTCAAAATCATCACGCTCCCAAGAAACAATTTCACGCGTCCTAACGTACACAAGGGTAGGGAAGTGTCTCTCGGAGTATGACCATGTTGACCGTAAATGTTTACAGCGCGCCGCCAACCGTCACACTCTTTTGTCGGGGGCGAATCGTGCTGGGCGTGGAAGCAGAAACCTTGCGCTGTATCGCCACCTCGCGGCCGGAGCGCCGGATAGTCTTAGATCTGTACGAGGTCTACGGCATGGATGCTTCCGGACTGGGCCTGCTGGTGGAGCTGTATTGCCATGCGCGGCAGCGTGCGGGCGAGTTGCGCGTCAGCAATCCCTCGCCGTGCGTGCGCCGGTTGATGGCGATGACCAGCCTGAATTCGGTATTGGATATCGAAGCCCCGAAGGAAGAAGAGATGGATGCGAGTGAGCGGCGAGCTATGACCGCTTAGGAGCGAACCTTTGCACGAAGCCGGGTCGTCGACCCAGAAACAGGCGTTCACCAGGGACTTCGTCTTTGCCGGCGACTCCGCCGGCCTGCCCGACGCCCGCGACACGGTCATGCAATTCCTCGTCGATCATGGCATCAGCGACGAAGAGGAAATCGACCTGTTGCTTGCATTACAGGAAGCGCTGGCCAATGCAGTGTTCCACGGGTGCGGCAACAATGCGGCTAAGAAGATCGAATGCACCGCCGATATCGACGCGTCGGAGATCAACATCGTCATCCGGGATCCCGGACAGGGCTTCGATAATTCCTTCGGCAACTCTTCCGAGGACGGCACCAATCTCTCCCAGCACGGCCGCGGCATCCTGCTCATGCGCAGCCTGGTGGACGAACTCACCTACCGCGCCGGCGGGTCGGAGCTTCACATCAAGAAATTGCGGGAGGCCGAAAGACGTCCCTAGCCCCCCGATTGTTGCTTGATCTGGCGGGCGCGCTCATAGACCTTCACGTACTCGCGAGCTGAGTTCGTCCATGAGTAATCCTGTGCCATGCCATTGCGCATCAAGGTGCGCCATGCATCGGGATTGTCACGATAAACAGCGGCAGCGGCCCGCAGACAGTCCAACATCGCTTCGCCACTGTACTCGCGGAATTTGAATCCCGTTCCCTTCGATGTTCGCGGATCGAATTGCTCTACCGTGTCGTCCAGCCCTCCGGTGGCACGCACTACGGGCACGGTCCCGTACCGCAAGCTGTAAATCTGGTTCAGCCCGCAAGGCTCGTAGTGCGAAGGCATGAGGTAGATGTCGCTGCCCGCTTCGATCTTGTGGGCCAGAGCGTTGTCATAGGCCACCTTCACGGCGATCTTCTGCGGATACTGCTTATTCAGGCGTCGGAACAAATCTTCGTACTCGCGCTGTCCGTTGCCAAGGACGATCAGGATCATCTCTTCCAGTGCCAGCCGGTCTGCGACCTGCTGAATCAGGTCGAAGCCTTTCTGCTGGACGAAGCGGGAGACAATGCCGACCACCGGCAGCCGCGTGTCTTGCGGCTAATCCGAATTGCTGCAGCAGGTCAACCTTGCAATCGGCTTTGCCGGAGAGGTCCGAGGCCGAATATCTTGCGGCGATGAGAGAATCGGTCTCCGGATTCCACGAAGCGTAGTCGACCGCATTCAGAATGCCCGTGATCGTATTGCCGCGGGCCCGCAGCACGCCTTCGAGCCCGAAGCCGTACTCCGCAGTCTGGATCTCCTGGCTGTATTTTCGGCTTACAGTGGTAATGAAGTCGGCCATGGAGATGGCGCCCTTCAGGAAATTCACCTTGCCGTAGAATTCCAGCTTCGACATGGTGAACAGGTCCCACGGCAGCATCAGCAGCGGCAGGATCTCGGGCTGGAAGATTCCCTGGTATCCGAGATTATGAATCGTGAAAACGCAGGGCGTACCGGCGAATGCCGGGTCTTCGTCATACAGAGTCTTCAGCAGTATCGGAATAAGGGCGGTCTGCCAGTCGTGGCAGTGCAGGATATCGGGAGCCCCCAGGACCTTCGTCGCCTCAAGCACGGCACGCGAGAACATGGCGAATCGTTCAGCGTTGTCGTGGTAATCACCCAGCTGCGTGCCATACAATCCGTCGCGGTCGAAGAACGGAGGGTAGTCGATGAAATAGAATTGCACTCCTGATCGTTTGCCGCCGTCGAGGACCGAGCAGAAGCGGTAACGATCGTCAAAGGGTACGGTGATACTGGGGATCACCACGCGGGGATTTTCCAGCTGCGTTTGCCGGTAGTGGGGCAGAAAAACTGTTACCTGGTGACCAAGATTGGCGAGGGCCGGCGGCAAGCGCTCCGATAACGTCTGCGAGTCCGCCCGTCTTGGAAAAGGGGACACACTCGGATGCCGCAAATGCGATATGCATCAAACCTCCCGGCGCGGCGAGTGCCGCGGGTTCGTTAAGGTGTACGTGGTTCAGCTACTCTGAGGATGAAGTCAATGGCGAAACAACTGAGTCTAACTGCGGACGTGAAAGAGGGTCAACGTGGCTAAGACCAGCGCACAGAAACAGCGGTACCGGCACTACCACAAAACGAAAGCCAAAACTCGGACAGAATTTTCTGATCGACGTTGCGGCCGCCAAAAAAATCGTCGAGGCGTTGGGCGATATCTCGAATCGCACTGTCATTGAGATCGGGCCCGGGCGCGGCGTGCTGACCAGCTCTGCTGATCCCCCGCGCAAAACGGGTGATCGGCATCGAACTCGACCGGGTGCTGGCTGCGCAGCTCAGGATGAAGTACGCGACCCTGCCCGAACTTGGAAGTGCTGGAATCTGATTTCGTCACCGCCGAGTTCACCTCGATGGTCGGACGACGTCCCGGACCACTGCATGATCTTCGGCCAACGCAGCCGGAAACGGTCGACGTCGTCGGAAACCTGCCGTACTACATCACATCCGACATCGTGTTGAGAATTCTTGAGCTGCACAACCACATCGAGCGCGCGGTGATCATGGTGCAACGAGAGGTCGCCGACCGCATTGCGGCCGCGCCAGGCAGCCGAGACTACGGACTGCTTTCGGCAACTGTGCAGCTGTTCGCTCGTGTCGACCGGCTTTTTACTCTGCCGCCGGCAGCATTTTCTCCGCCGCCCCAGGTTCACTCGGGAGTGGTTCGCTTGACCATGGAGCCGCGGCTGGAAGAACTACAGGTGGAAGAAGGCGCCGTTCGTCGCTTTTCTAAAAATGGCGTTTGCACAGAAGCGCAAGACGCTCGCCAACAATTTGCGTCCGCGTACGACGCGGCCGCCATACGGGCTGCTCTGAAATCGGCCGGAGCTGCGGCCGACGTGCGCGCCGAAGCTTTGTCTCTGGAGAAAACCGCGGCAGTGTTCCGGGCTCTGCAAGGGGGCGTAGACTTAGCCTAACGCCACCTCTGGAGAACGTATGGCAACCGCAATCCGCCAACCTGCCGTTGCCGGCCGCTTCTATCCCGCCGAGTGCGCAGCGCCTGCGCGCGGAAATCGAGAGCTATGTCGTACCCCCGGCAAATGCGATCCGAGGCGAAGATTCGCGCTTTAGGCTGCATCGTTCCTCACGCCGGATACATGTACTCGGGACACGTAGCGGGCGCCGTGTATCGACGGCTGCAATTGCCGCAGAGCGTGATCATCCTCTGTCCGAACCACACCGGCATGGGCGAACCGCTGGCGATCATGAGCCACGGCGCTTGGCGCACGCCTTTGGGCGACGCTCCCATTGCCGAAGATCTCGCAGCCGAACTGATGCCGCGCATGCCATTGCTCTCCGAAGATGAGGAGGCGCATCGCTCCGAGCACGCGCTGGAAGTGCAGTTGCCGTTCCTGCAGGTGCTCGTCCCGGACTTCGAGTTCGTCCCAATCGCCGTTGGTACCGGCAACTTCGAGGTCCTGAGCGCACTGGGTGTGCCGATTGCCAACGTACTTGCGAAGCAAAGTGAGAGCGTGCTGATCGTCGCCTCCAGCGATATGAATCACTACGAGAGCGACGCGGTCACGCGCGTGAAGGACCAGCGCGCCATCGATCAGTTGCTGGCGCTCGATCCCCGCGGGCTGTACGACGTCGTTCGCGACGCGCAAAATGTCAGCATGTGCGGATACGGCCCGGCAGTCGATCATGCTGACGGCGGCGAAGAAGCTGGGCGCCACGCATGCCGAGTTGATTCGCTATGCGACTTCTGGCGATGTCTCGGGTGACAAGGACATGGTCGTGGGCTATGCCGGCATCGCGATCTCCTGAGTGCGGTGTAACGTCGCCAGGCAGCCGAACTCTGTCGAATTCACAGAACGCTCTCGACATGCTCTCCCCGACCGCGAGGTCGACTCGGCAATTCTGGCGGAGTACAATCCAGACGAAACAAAAATGAGGAGTCGGCCCGATGAAGCGCTTCATTACTCTCGTACTGCTATGTCATATGCTATCGTCCGTCAGCTCGGCGTGGCTCAGACGTCAACGGCCGCCGCAGACGCAGAACGCTCCCGTGCGGAAGTCGCCTTTGGCGCGATATGCGGGCGCGTGGATCGGCATGTTCGAGGGACATGCCTGGATGTCCGTACGGCTGAACTTGCAGGGCGATCTGCTTATCCGGCTCGGTGCAGCGGTCGCATGAGTTTCAAGTTCAACAATAATGGCGGTCTCAAGAGCGTGAGCGATGACAAGATAACCGAAAGCGTTGACAAAGCGGTTTTACAGGGCGATGGTCTTCTGCTGACGGTGAAAGATCCGAATACGCAGCAGACCAGCAGCTATGTGCTGCGGTTGACCAGCGCGAACACTGCCGAGCTGAAGATGGTTGCGATGTCGATGCCGCCGGGGATGCCGAAACCGCAGCCGTGGAAGCTGAGCAAGATCATGGCGAACGCGGTCACGCCGGCGCGGTAATCGGCTAAGTGTGAAAACTCCACGGCGAGCCCGGCGAGCAACAGGATCGTACCGCTGATCAGCAGCCAGCGCGTTACCAGCGGAGCCGCGCTCTTCGGGATAGAGCCGTCGGTATTGCACCAGCAGGTCGCGTCCATGCAGAGGACGCGCTTCGGGTGCGGAAGCATCGCTGGAGCGCATCATGATGACTGTGCGAAGCACGACGCCAGTCACCAGGAGGACGAAACCCAACGATGATGAGCCAGGTCGCCGTCGAAGCCATGCCATGTCACTCCACTCTAGGCTGGATGGTGCGATCATAAATCCTCATGTCAAATTCGGGAACGCACTATTGCCGACCGCGTGCCGGAGGCCGCGTAACGCCTGATACACTGCTACCGATTGCGATGACATCTCCTCTTCTGCGTCTTCTCGGAGCACTGGCCGGATTCGGCAGCGCTATCCTTTGCTGGTTTCTCGGAAACACACTGGCTCCGCCTCTGCGTCAGCACACCTTCTTCGACCTCGATGGATCGCACTACGCTTTGATGGCCTTCCTGCTGGTTCCGGCTCTTACCCTGGCGGTGGTCGCGCTGTTCTGGGTTCCCCCGCGAGTCGCCGGCGGCGGCCCTCTTCCCGAAGGCAGGCGCTGGAGAATCGCGCTGGTCCTGATTTTTGTGGCGGCTTTTGTTAGCGGGGTAGCGCGCTAAGGTAGGTAAGAGGTTTCGAACGAGTGGTGTAGCCGACCTGACACCGTTCTGCTTCGGTCGTTCTCAAGGGTAGGGAAACGGTAAAAACCCGCCGCCACCACTCGTTCCAAGTGCCAGGAGTTGGTTCCACCCTTCGCAGAGCGGCGCTCCTCCAGACACACACTTCGATTCGCGAAGCCGGTAAGAAGATGGTTGTGACGACCAACTTCACAGCCAGGGTTCGCTCATCGCAATCGTCATTCTGACCACCTGATTATAATCCCGATTGGCGAATCAAATCCTCAATCGTTGTCTTACGACATCTTGTCATGCAGTCAGCTCGCAAGAATTGATTCCGGGCCGCCACGAAAGAACCCGGTTATTTCGCCAGAATGCTCTGTCCTGAAGATAGTGCCGTCGCTGAGACTCTGCCTTATGGGTTAGTAACACGTAGTAACTAAGCAACCGATGTAATAGTACTCTCGTCCGACCAGCCTTATTTCCTGCAGCCCGGATAACCTCAGTCAGAATAGCGGAATCTTAGCCTTCTAGTGATACTGCGCCAGGTATCCTTCGGGGGCTGACCTATGCAACGAAGCATCAGGTTCTTCGTCTCACTTGCTTTACTTGTAGTTTCTACGGTGGCCGCACTTCCTGCATCTAACCAAAATTCAACTTCACACCTGGATCCTGACGACGCTACATCGCTGGCGAACCCTTCAGCAGACTACTTCACGGTATCTCCTGTTGTTTCGGCACCAGGACAATTCGTCGAATTTAACTGGCGGATGTCGAACGGCAGATTCGTTTACAGTCACGCCAAGCTTACTGCCGGAGGATGAAACGGCGCTGCCTCTGAAGGCGTCCCATTATGTGCAAGTAGCTCCTGATACGAGCACGGCCTTCAAGGGATTCGATTCTCCGATCCGCCGGCGCGAAACTCGTTACAGCATCTCTGACAATTGTGCCTTTGACGCTAAGCGTCTCGCAACCAGCATTGCAGCCGGACAATCCGTCGTGCTCGACTTTAGCGGGCCGAACAATGGCAGCTCATACTTTCTTACAGTCCTACCGGAGAATTCCACTGTTCCTCTGACCCCCGACTCGTGCAGCGGCACCCGGTGTACCGGCAGCTACCAGACTGGGCCGTTAGGCAGCGGCCACACTTTCAGGATCGGCGCGACCGGTCCGCGGCAAGGACAAGCGTATTCGCAGCCGGTTCCGGTGACAGTACGTTGGAGGAATGTCTCTGACATGTTCGGCAACGCCGGTGGCCCCCGCGTCCGGGCAGCCGGTTACGATTACCTGGAAGGCGGTGAACGCAGTTTCCGTACACATCGACCAGGGTGTCGGCGAAGTTGCTCCCGCGGTCTTTGGCAGTGTGAAGGTCCGACCCACGCAATCCACTACATACACGTGCACGGCGACGGATCGTTTTGGCGGCAAGCTCTCAACCCGAACGAAAGCAATTGTCAGCACAGGCGATGTCGGCAATCTGAATCACATCGTCTATTTGCTGCAGGAAAATCGCGCCTTCGACAACTACTTTGGAAATCTTGCGGACTATCGCGTGAACGTGGACCACATTCCGGGCGCGCAGATGAGCGACGTGAATGACCTGCATAATCTGCCTTCTGGATTCACGCTGCTGAATCCTGCGGGACAGGCCATTCCTCCTTATCATCAGCGGACGGAATGCACCGAGGGCCTGAACCCTAACTGGAACCAGACCCACATCGATATGGATCTGGACGGCGGTAATTGGCTTGCCCTGTCTAGTGCCTCGCACTTTCAGATGGACAAGTTTCTGTTTACCACCGGAGCCAGTCAATATGACAGCAACGATTCGCGTCCCCTGGGCTACTACGATTGGACGGACCTGCCGTTCTATTACGAGTTGGCGAGCCAGTTCAATACTAGCGACACCTTCTACTCCCCGGTGCCCGACGCTACCGCCATTAATCGGATGTATCTTTTCGCTGCCACTTCCTACGGCGACATTTTCGTTCCCTCGGCCAATAACCTGGCTTGGACACGGCCAACAATCTTCCGAGTCCTGACGGATGCGGGAATTACCTGGCGCTACTACTACCAGGACAACAGCGTGTTCCTGGCGCAATGGGCAGACTGGAACAATCCGCAAATCCAGGGCAATGTGCGAAATATCCAGGAGTGGTATGACATTCTCGTCGAGTCCCAGCGCAGATCAGGATTTGCCGCAGGTGGTTTTCATCGAGCGTGCCAGTGCGACTGGATACGACGAACACCCCGGCAACAACGTTCAGAAGGGCGCGGCACGCGTTCAGCAGATCATGAACGCATTGCTAACCAGCAACGCGTGGCCCGATTCTGTTTTCATTCTCGAGTTCGATGAGGGCGGCGGCACCTACGACCATCAGGCGCCAATCTTGAGACTCCGCCCGACGACAAAGTTCCCATGCCGTTTCAGAATGAGCCCTACGTGCGCGGCCTGTTCAATGTGAGCGGATTCAGGCTGCCAGTGATTTTGGTGTCACCCTGGTCGAAGCCTCACTTTGTGTGGCACACGCCTACGGATTACACCAGCATCCTGAGGCTGATTGAAACGCGCTTCAACGTTCATCGGTTTGAGCCATCGAGACCGCGAGTGCGGCAGATCTCACCGATCCCGACGAACGGACCGTTCGATTTCAGCTCGCCGCAGATGCTGCAGGTACCGCCGTTGCCCACGCAGCCGACGAACGGCACCTGTAATTACCAACTGGAAGGTTCATCCGGACTAGCGCAGCGCGTTGTCGACGATCTGCTGAGCCTCGGCGACGATGGCGTCGAGATGCGATTCGTTCTTGAAGCTCTCGGCGTAGATTTTGTAGATGTTTTCCGTGCCGGACGGCCGAGCGGCAAACCAGCCGCTCTCGGTCACGACCTTCAGGCCGCCGATCGGCAGCCTCGTTGCCCGGCGCGCGTGTCAGCTTGGCGATGATGGCATCGCCCGCGAGTGTCGACTCCTTCACCGACTCCGGAGAGAGCTTGCCGAGTTTCGCTTTCTGCTCCGGGGTTGCAGGCGCGTCGATGCGCGTGTAGTACGGCATCCCGAATTCCTCCACCAGCTCGCGGAAGTGTTGGCCCGGGATCTTTTCCGGTTGTCGCCGTAATCTCCGCCGCCAGCAGGTCCATGATGATGCCGTCTTTGTCGGTGGTCCAGACGGTGCCATCGCGGCGCAGAAAGCTGGCTCCGGCGCTCTCTTCGCCTCCGAAGCAGCAGGTGCCGTCGAACAAGCCCGGGCGCGAACCACTTGAAGCCGACCGGGACCTCAGACAGCTTGCGGCCAAGTTTATTCACCACGCGATCGATCATGCTGCTGCTGACCAGCGTCTTGCCGACGACGACGTGCGACATCCATTGGTCGCGATGAGTCAGCAGATACTGGATCGCAACTGCAAGGTAGTGATTCGGGTTCAGCAGTCCGGCGCTGGGCGTAACGATGCCGTGGCGGTCGGAGTCGGTGTCGTTGCCGAAGGCCACCTGATACTGGTCCTTCAGCTTGACCAGACTGGCCATGGCGTAGGGGCTGGAGCAGTCCATGCGGATCTTGCCGTCGTGATCGAGCGTCATGAAAGAAAACGTGGGATCGATGGCGTTGTTGACGACTGCGACATCGAGTCCGTAGACCGAATTGATCGGCTCCCAGTACGGCTGAGACGCTCCGCCCAGAGGATCGACGCCGAGCTTCAGTCCCGCCGAGCGGATCGCATCCATGTCGATGACGTTCTTCAGGTCGTTGACATAGGGCATGACGAAGTCGTGCTCGCGGGTCGTCGGTGCATTCGCCGCCGCCGACGACAACATACGCTTGACGCCGTCGTTGTTGCCTTTCAGCAGTTCGTTGGCGCGATTCTCAATCCACTTGGTGACATCGGTATCCGCCGGACCGCCATTCGGAGGGTTGTACTTGAAGCCACCATCCTCCGGAGGATTGTGCGATGGCGTAATGACAATGCCGTCGGCAAGATGATCCGAGCGGCCGCGGTTGTAGATAAGGATGGCGTAGCGAAACAGCAGGGGTTGGCGTGAAGCCGTCGTCCCGCTGGATCAGTGTCTCCACTTCGTTCGCTGCCAGAACCTCGAGCGCCGTGCGCTGCGCCGGACCCGATAGCGCGTGCGTGTCCTTACCCATGAAGAGCGGGCCGTCGATCCCTTGTGCCTTACGGTACTCACAAATCGCCTGCGTGATGGCCAGGATGTGAGCTTCGGTAAACGTGCCGCGCAGCGATGAGCCCCGATGCCCGCTGGTGCCGAAGATGACGAGTTGATTGGGATCGTCGACGTCGGGACGGCGCTCGTAATAGTCGCTCTCGAGTTGCGCCAGATTGACCAGGACGATCTTTCGGGGCGGGCTTACCGGCGAGCGGGGACACTTTGGACTGGGTCTTGAGCTCAGTACGTCATAGTTCTTCCTGAGAAGTAATTTACGCCAATCGAGGTTAGATGCGGAGCAAGGCATACGCATTCGTGCATGAAAAGACGAAGAAAATTGGTCGGATTTCGCGGGCGCTTCATGGCTCGCGCTTTTCGAGACGAATGCCTTAACTCGCAGCCGCTTCGGCATACGCCGGCTGCGGCATAGGCTGTTCGGAGTGCTGCTCATCCAGCGACGCGCGCGTGTCTACCCGGAAGCCGTACGTCACGGCTGCCGCCAGCCCGCATGCCGCCGCCAGAAACACCAGCAGCCGGGGAATGCCAATCTCCGCTTTGAGGATGGGGAAGAAGAACGTTCCAATCACCGCTCCGAGCTTCGCCATCGAGGCTGCGAATCCGGCGCCGGTGGCGCGAATCGAAGTGGGGAAGGTTTCGCCGGAGAGCAAGATACGTGGTGGCATTCGGGCCCATGTTCATCATGGCGTTAAACACCATGAAGCCGCCGAAAATCATGCCCATCTGCCCAGCCGAGCTGATCGGCGTAAAGCGACGACGCTGCCACCATCAGCAGGCCCAGGGCCATGCCGAGGAAGCCGGCGATCTGCAACGCCACCCGACTGACGTACCGCACCAGCACGATCGCCAGCATGAAGCCGACGACCAGCAGCAGGTCCACGGCCGCCGATCCTTCCGTCGCGCCCATGTCTTTTGCGATAAAGTTTGCGCCGCCACCCAGTGCCATCGCCGCCATGATGGTCGGGGTGAAAATGCCGATGCCGTACGTCGAGATGTCCTGCAGGAACCACGGCACCGAGGCGAAGATCGTACGCCGTATGTAGCGCTTGCTGAAGAGCGATCCAAACTTCAGTTTGCGTTCGACCTTTGGCGAGTTCTTCTCGTTCAGGGTAACGGGAAATTCCAGCAACGCGCTGGCAGCATGCGAAGCCTTTTCGTAGTTGCCACGCGCCAGGTGCCAGCGAACGCTTTCCGGCAGCCCCTCGCGCATCAGGACGATGGCGACTGCGGGCAGTACGCCAAACGCCAGCATCACTCGCCACGCGTTTAACGAAGGATCAAGTTTCAGGATAACCAGCCCTACCAATACACCCAGCAGAGAGCCCAGCGCCTGGAAGGCGAATGCGCCGACGATCAAGCGGCCGCGCAAACGCGTCGGCACGCACTCGGCGATGTAGGAAACGCCGATGGGATAATCCGCACCAATGCCGACACCGAGGATAAAGCGGAAGACGATAAGCGAGGCCGGGTTCCATGCCGCAGCCGAGGCAGCAGAGAAGACCACGAACAGAATGATGTCGACCAGGAACATGCCTTTGCGGCCCATGTTGTCGGCGACCTGCCCGAAGACCAGCGCTCCGAAGAAGGCTCCGGCAACAGCGGCGACAGCCACCAGGCCCTTGGTGGCGGCGTTCATGTGGAAGTCGTGCGCGATGAGCGGCAGCGCCACGCCGATGATGAAGAAGTCGAAGCCGTCCAGCAGCACGCCCATGGCGGACAGGATCCAGACTTTCCGTTGGGTCTTGGTAAAAGGGGTGTCGTCCAGGTGCTGCTCAAAGGACTTCAGCGCAGAAATGACGGTACTCATGGGTCTCCGGCCAGGTGGTAACAGGCTGAAAGTGTGGAAGGATTGTAACGAGAGCTACATGAAAAGTGTATGAAAAAAGAGTAGTAGCACGATGCACATGAAGATTGTTCCGCCAGGAGTTACGGGCACGCCGCTAGGCCGATCTGTGGCAACTCTTCAGTGGGGCATAACGTCCAGCACTACCCTAGTCGTCTCGACTTCTGTTCCGGAAGTGGCGGTGATGGCAAGGAAGTAACGCCCGGGCTTGATTTCCGGCGATGTGGTGATGCGCAAGGAACTCGAAATGTAGCCCGGTGACTCGTATGGGCCAGTTAGTTCGGCCTCCATTCCTTTTGGCACGGCGGTCAGGGCGAACTGAACATCCTTCTTGTCTTTCACCCACAGTCGAGAATTGTCTGAACCACCCGGAGACAGACGCAGCGAGATCGGTGCGGGCTGCACCGAGAACGTCCCGTGAGGCGGTTCGTAATCGTCCGGGTTCAGCTCGATCTTCGCGCTCGGCGTCAGGAACCATCTGTTAGCGGCACCGCTAGGGGTCTGTGCTCGCCCGCAATTGAGCACCGCGCTGAGTGTCCAGTCCTGTTTGCCGAAACGGTTGATCGCTGCACCGTCATAGAACAAGCTGACCTCGGTTTTGCCTGCCGCCAATGTGGCCTCGCCCTTCGCGTCCATATCTGCCAGGCGATTTCCGCCGCTGTAGGGAGCCCGGACGCCGCGCAAGGAGCCGTTCCAGTTGCATTCGATCCCCGGAGTTGACACCTCCCATTCCACCTCCGCATAGCGAAATTTTCCTGACGCCGCCGGATCAATGCCGTGCACCGTCACGTGGTCTTCGCCGTAGACCTTCCCCGGATCCCACTGGTCGCGCCGGTACGCTGGGGTCTGGAGCCTGGGCTTTTCTGTTGCAACCTGAAGGGAGTAGTAATTAGCGTCCGCGGAGCGGGTAATGAACCAGATAGCGACGTCCAGAGGTCCGTCACCCTCGTTTCTCCATATCTCGCTGGACGGGATCGACGCCGTCAACGTCTGACGGCCCGCCTGGAGGGTAGCGTGACCTCGCGCCTCCGGTTGCTCGAAGCCAGCACCACGTGTGTTAGTAAGATCGACAACCATCGCATAGTCGCCGGGCATCAGCACATCAAGATCTGCCGAAACCTCGAGGCGATCAAACCTTGAACCTGCTTCAGGAGCAACCGGCTTCGCGGTGAAGCCGAGAAATCGCGCCGCGATGGGATTGACCTTCAGTGTGCTACTGGTGAGGAGCGTTTCCGTTGTGAAGGGTTCGTCCGAGGCGGTCTTGCCCGTGGCCCTTACGCTGATGCGAACCCAGCCGGGTTTGGCTGGGATCACCGTGCCTCGATAGGTTTGGGGACCCACCTGAGTCACTTGCACCGGCAAAACCTGGACCAGATCGGGGTCGGCGTATTGTTCGCCGCCCTGAACGGAGTGCAGCCACGCCCTGCGCTCTTCTCTTATTTCGAATTGCGGCTGTGGTCCGACATTGCCAACTAATTCGAATTGAAAGTCGACCTTGTCGCCTACATAGCACTCGAAAGGCATCTGCTTAGCACGAACCTTAATTCCCCCCGAGCTCAATATCTCGCCTACGTCTGAGTTCATTGATGTGAGCTTGGCCCCGAATGCCCCCGCAAGCGCCTTCATCGGAATGACGGCTACTCGCATCTCTCCTTTTGTGGCCGTCTTCGGCGTCGCGTGTATGTCATACCGGCCCTTGGCAGCCCTTTTGAATCCGATGATCTGTTGAGTACCCTCCAGAGGGGGATATATTTCATTGAAGAAGCCCTTTTCCGGATGAGTCTCGATCGACCAATTTACGTCCGGTTTCTTCGCGTCACTACGCCGGAGCTTGCGGCCGTCCGGTAAGACCAGAACGACCTCCGTGTTTGCGTCCGGAACAACGACGTCGAACATGAGGTCCTCTTCTTCGTTAGGAAGGTCGATGGTCACCGTCGCCGATGGACTGAATGGCACGGGCTTTGAAAGCTGTGCTCCTGGCGCTGCTCGCATGAGTGCAAGATACTCGCTCATCCTCGAGGTGAAGTGCGCCTTCACTCTTGCCGGTTCACGAAGCTGCTGAAAGGCGAACTCGAAGGTGTACCGTCCAGCGGGTGCGCGCTTGCGGAAGGTGATCGTGACGGATTGTCCATAGTCATCCGAACCCAGCGGAGCTGGCCCGTCAAACCCCTGGCTCCAGCTGAACCCTTCCGCTTCCGCGTTTTCGGCCGTGATTTTTTGTCCATTCGGCAGGATAAGACTTGTCGTTACCTTGGCGGTGCTAACCGTGACCTGGATAGAGTCTTTGGGTACGGCTGGCTCAGCAACGGTCAGAACCAAACGGTAGGTGGACGAACCCGCAGGGACGACGGCGGAGCCGCTTCCTTGTTGAGCGCCCGCCTGCCCGCTTTGGACGAGGCAGGCAAGGATGGCAATTATCAGGACCAGCCGTTGCTGAAACATTCGGATCACCATTGTGAACGGCGTCGAGCGATACAAGATAACATCGCCGCTGCAAAATATTCCGCTGCCATTTTTCGGATGTTGCCGGTTACGAACGTACTACCTTGCGTGATGTATTTCTGTAATCTTGACGATTGCCGCACCACGATTTGGGCCGTGTGCTGCAATACCCGGGTGCCGCTGATGTAGCTGTACCGAGCGGCAGGGGGAGGATTCAACTAGGTCGGTCACTTCCGTCGATCGATCGCGTGGCCGTTTTGGAAGAGCCCTGGGTTGGACTCGATGCATCAGGATGAACTGCAAACGCTTGTCTCAACTGCGTCTCTCGCAAGATTCCAGGCGTTACTCCCCGGCCCTATGTGGTTACGAAAGTACAATAAGCCGCTATTGTACTTTCGTAATCTTGACGATTCGCATGGTTGGCGTAGCGTAATAAAGTGGACACAAGTGTCCTCAACAGATCGCATCGCTGGCTGATCTTTAACATCTCAGAACAACCGAAGGGCTGTCATGAAAGAAGGAAATTCCCGCAATGAACTCGGAAATTTAACCCTGAGTACGGGTTAACTCTCCCAAAATCAAGGTTTTGCGCGTAAGTCTTTATAGCTCAAGATTTTGCAGAGGCTCGCGAGTGTTTTCAAGATTTTACAGAGTGCTGGGGGAGGGGGGTACCCCCAACGAGGATTGCGCTTCCAGAATCGGGAAGCGCGCGCAACTGGCCTAAACGGGGATCAGGCCAGTTCCAGCTCGATCGATTTGGTTTCCGGATCGAGCCTTGTGATGCGGAAGCTCCGCACCTGCCCGGTGTGAATTGCCTCCGGCTTGGGCTTTTCGCCAATCCCGGCGGCGCCCTTCCACTTGGCCTGAAGCATCGAGGTGAGCGAAGACAAATCGACCTTCGCTTCGGCCTTGCTTTCTTCCTTCGCCGCGGCCGGCACGGTCACGCGACAATTCGCCTGTATACCTTCGCCTAGCTCGACGCGCACGCTTCCCGAAGTCTCGTCCATGACTCGACCGGTCACCACGTCGCCAGTCTTGTGCTCGGCAATGTACTCGTCGATGCTGGTGGGAATGAGCTGCTTCATGCTGAGCCGCATGTTGCGTTTTTCGCTGTCGACGGCCAGCACCATCGCCTGCACCGTTTGTCCGACCTTCAGCACGTCCTGCGGATGGTTGATGCGCTTTTCGGCCGAGATCTCGCTGACGTGAACCATGCCTTCGATGCCTTCGGCCGCCTGAACGAATGCGCCGAACTTCATGATGTTCGTTATGGGGCCTTCGACCGTGGAGCCGACAGGGAAGTGGCGGACAGCGTCGGCCCAGGGATCGCCGAGCGCCTGCTTCAGTCCGAGCGAGAGTCGCTGCTCGCCGGGATTCATGGCGAGGATGACGACTTCGACGGTTTCACCGGCCTTCACCATGTCGCCGGGCTTGTGCACGCGTTTGGCCCACGACATTTCAGAGATGTGGACGAGGCCTTCGACGCCGGGCTCAAGCTCGACGAAGAAGCCGAAGTCGGCAAGTCGGTCACGGTGCCGCGAACGCGCTCGCCGGTTTTGTATTTGTCTGCAACCGACGTCCCAGGGATGCGGCTGCAGTTGCTTCATGCCGAGCGAGATGCGCTGCTTCTCGGTGTCGACCTTCAGGACTTTGACTTCGATCTCCTGCCCGGCCGATAGAACGTCAGAGGGCTTGTCGATGCGGCTCCAGGAAATGTCGGCGACGTGCAGCAGGCCATCGAGGCCACCGATGTCGACGAAGGCTCCGTAGTCGGCGAGATTGCGGACTGTGCCGGTGACGACATCGCCTTCGCGAAGCTGGGTGTAACGCTGCTCCTTGACGGAACGCTCTTCTTCTTCGAGCACAGCGCGGCGATCGACCACGAGATCTTCGTCGGTGACGTCGAGCTTGGTGATGCGGCAACGAATTTCCTCGCCGACGAGTTTTTCCATTGCGGCGGCATCGCGAACTCCGCTGCGGGAAGCGGGCATGAAGGCGCGCACGCCAACGTCGACGCTGAAACCGCCCTTGATCTGCGCGGTGACGGTTCCGACGATGCTGGACTTGTCGGCGAAGGCGCGTTCGAGTGCGGTCCAGTCCTTCGGACGAGCGACCTTGAAGCGCGTGAGTTCGTAGTAGCCTTCGGGATCGCGGCCCTTCACGGTGACTGGAACTTTGTCGCCCGGCTTTACGGTTTCACCGGCAGTCTGGAAGACGGAGAGTGGAAGGATGCCTTCGGTTTTGTAGCCAATGTCGAACAGGACGGAATCGTCGGTGACGGCTACGACTGTGCCTTGTAACTGTCGGCTGCCGTCGTCCGTCGCTCGTGAATGGCTGCGCTCGAATTGCGAGAGCAGGTCGCCGAAAGACTCGTTCGGTTCGTTGTCGGATTCAGGATTAGCAGGATTGTGCTCAGGCATGAATGCGTTACAGCCTCGTAAAAGGAAGGTTCCAAGCAGGATAACACTTCGTTGGGCAATGATTGGCCGAGCGTTTCAGGGTAGTTGAGCTTTGCGAACTCCCCACATCATGGGACAATCTAAGAATGCGCAAATTCTCGACATCTCCACTCCACCTCTTCATCGCCGGCGCGTTGCTGACATCGAGCGCAATGGCCCAAACCAGCACGGCTCCGGCGGGACAAACCGCTCCGGCAACCGGCGGCCAGCAGAGTGCTCCGGCGGCGACGCCGGTGATTCCCGGACTGCCTACAAAGAAAGACCAGGTCAGTTACGCCATCGGCATGAACGTTGGCAAAGGCCTGCACCGCGAAAATATCGATGTGGATCCTAACGTGGTCCTGCAGGCGTTGAAGGATGCACTGTCCGGCGGCAAGCTGTTGATGACCGACGACCAGGCACAGCAGACGCTGATGCAGTTGCAAGCCGAAGTGCGTGAGCAGGAAGAAGCGAAGCGCAAGCAGGAAGCGGTCACCAATCAGAAGGCTGGCGAAGCTTATCTGGCAGCCAATAAGACGAAGCCCGGAGTTATCACGCTGCCGAGCGGACTGCAGTATAAGGTGATCAAGGAAGGAACCGGGCCGAAGGCGACCATTAACGATGTTGTGACCTGCAATTATCGTGGCACGCTTACTGACGGCAAGGAGTTCGATAGCTCGTACAAGCGCGGAGAGCCGGCGACGTTCCCGGTGCGCGGCGTTATCAAAGGCTGGACGGAGGCGCTGCAGTTGATGCCAGCGGGCTCCAAGTTCGAGCTGGTTCTGCCTCCGGATCTTGCTTATGGTGAGCGCGGCGCGCCGCCTGACATCGGGCCAAACTCGACGCTGGTGTTCGAAGTCGAGTTGATTTCGATGAAGCCGGCCGAGCAGCCAAAGCGCCCCGAGCCAGCCGACTCAGCCAAGTCAGTAGAAGTAGGGCCGATCTCCGGAAGAAGTGTTGCGGAAGCGGGCGAGTGCGACTCGACTCAGATTTTCTCAGAGTGCGAATGCCGAGTGTCGAGTCGCCTCGTCCGCTCCATGCTGCTTTCAGACAAGTTTTGAAATCATGCCGCTGCAGAATCGCCCCAGTCCCATTCGATCGCTGCTGAAACGCTCGCCGGTTTATTCCACCTTCAAGCAGCTGGGACATTATCCGGATTACTGGTGGTGGAAAGTTCGCGGCGAGCCTCGCCGCATTCCGCATCTGCTGAAACAGCGCACGGTTCTGGAGTACGCGCGAAACTTCAGCCTGACGACGCTGGTGGAAACCGGAACGTACTACGGCGAGATGATCGCCGCAGTGGCGAACCGTTTCCAGCAGATCTATTCCATCGAGCTGGATCCGCGACTGGCGAAGCTGGCGCAGCAGCGCTTTCGGGGAAACTCAAGCGTCGAGGTCATCGAAGGCGACAGTCAAAGCGTTGTGCCGCAATTGCTGCAGCGAATTGATGAGCGATGCTTGTGGTGGCTTGATGCGGGCTATTGCGGATGGGTTGGAGAAATCGGCAATCCGAATCGCCTGGGTTCGGAGATGAACTCCATACTCGCCGACCGGCGCTACGATCATGTCATCCTGATGGACGATGCCGATGGCGTGAACGGTGAAGGCGGATCGCCAACGCTCGAAGAGTTGATCGCGGCGACGCACGCGAACTATCCCGAACGGCAAGTCGAAGTGGCAAACAACATCATTCGGATCACGCCGCGAAGCAGAGCTACGGTGAAGTGATCGCTACTGAATGGTAAGTGTCGTGGTTCCGGTAATGCCGTTGAGTGATGCGCCAATCGTGGTTGTTCCTGTAGAAACTGGCTCTGCCAAACCGCTGCTGTTGATGGTTGCGACGCTGGTATTGCTGGATGTCCACGAGGCCGAGGTAGTGACGTCGCCGTTCGTGCCATCGGAGAACGTGGCGCTGGCAGTGAATTGTTGCGACTGTCCGCCAGCCAACAGCAAAGTAGGATTGCTCGGCGCTACCGTAATCGCGGTGACGACCTTGGTGCTGACCGTCAAATTGGCTGTGCTGGTCACACTGCTATTGTTGGATTTGGCAGTAATGACAGTCGTTCCGACTGCGACAGCCGTGGCCAGCCCCGAGGCGTCGATGGTCGCAACACCGGTAGCTGACGAAAGCCAGCTGACCTGGGAAGTGACATCGCCGGTCGTATTGTTTCCGAAGGTCGCCGTTGCGGTGAATTGTTGCGTTCCAGTTGGCAGAATGTAGGCGCCGGTTGGAGAAAGCGCGATCGAGACGATCTGATCGGAAGATGGAAAAAATCCTCCGCAACTGCTAAGCAAGAGAGCCGTTGCAACTGCTGCCGCAATTCTGCTGAAAATCGTAACCGATCTCATCAATGTTTATCGCTTCTGTCCAGCGTTCATCTTCACGGAAACACGATCAATTCCGGTCCGCTAGAGATTGAGGATTTGATTCGTTATGCAGTTATCTTACTAGGTCCAGAATATCTGCGAGACGCGCTTGGTTGTGCAGGTCCACAGAGTTGGCGCGCCCTTGCCCTGTTGTGAGTTCCCCGATGGTGCGCGGAAAGTTCCCGAAATCTCTCAGTTTGGCCATTGCGCACAACCGTCATGCGTCATGCGTCACAGACAATCGGCCACAGCTCGGGGCAAGATTGGAAGTGAGCAGCCTCTGCAGCGAGCTATCTTGCGACGATTCTATGCGGATGACTCGGCCCCGTGCACGGGGCTGCTAGTCACACTTGTGAAAGAGGAGGCTTACGTCATGAAGAAAGCGATCATTCTCCTCGTCCTTGCGCTCGGCGTGCAAGTCGCGGCCCAGGACAAATCCACTATTACGGTTAAGGGCTCTGAGACAAGCAACGGCGTTGTAATCGTCATGGCCGTGCAGGCAGCCACAGACAATCAAGCGAAACAGTCGCTGGAATTGCACTGCAACAAGGGTGCGAGTGCCTGTAAGGCGCCTGAGCCGGGAACATATCTGATGGTTCGTTTGCCCAAGAATTGGGGCATGTACGACTGTGCGAATGTCGATCTCTATCCGGCTTCCGCAGATCCCGCGAGCGATCAGAAAATCGGAGAGTATTGCCTCGGCGAGAAGTAGGTTAAGGGCGTTACACCTGTAGGTGTTTGAGGTAAGTGTCTATTATTCAATGGAATGCTTGAAAATCGCTTCAGTTGGAATTGTTTGTCAGGAAGCCTATTTTACAGAACGGTGCAATTGCCCGCAAGCACCTTGTTTGCAATGGCTTAGTCGGAATTTCAAGGGCTGACGGAACCCTGATCACGCTAGTAGGACGCCGCAGAAACCGCAAATTTGGATTATCCTAATAGCGGGCGGGAGTGGCCGCAGAAGGGGCGGAACTTCCGAGCAACAGGCAATCCAGGGCTAGAGAATTGAGATGCAAAGATGTCCTTCTTCAACGACGAATGTGATCTCGTCGATGACGATCAGTACGACCTTTTTACCCTATCCAGTCTATTAGAGCGGGGACACGCGGTCCGACAGCCGTCTGTCGAATCGGGTGTTCTTCGGACAGCGACCTCGGCGCAAGCTGTGGTTCGCGGCGTTCGCCATTTGCTCAACTCCCGTTTGCGAGGAGGCGGATAGCGTCAAGGCATAATCCGTCGGCCGTGACAGCCGTGTGCAATTAAGCTCCGCAATATGAAGCGTTCTGGCAGCGCCGATCTTCCTTTGCACGGCGGTCGTGTGCCGGCGTGGCTTGCCGGGCGAATGACTCTGCTCGGCACTGCTATCGCCGAGCAGATCATCGCCTGCTACGGGACTGCCGACTTTCTTTCCCGGCTCAGCGATCCTTTCTGGTTTCAGGCGCTTGGCTGCGTGATGGGAATGGATTGGCATTCGTCCGGCATCACCACCACGGTACTGGGAGCGTTGAAGCGCGGACTGAATCCGCGAGCTTCGGAGCTAGGACTGTATGTTTGCGGAGGTCGCGGCCGTCACTCTCGTCGCACTCCCGAGGAGTTGCGAACCTTCGCGTCGCGTACCGGCCTTGACGGAGATGCCCTTGCCCGCAGCAGTCGCCTCACCGCGCGTATCGACAATAACGCCATTGCCGATGGCTTCCAGCTTTACCTGCATTCGTTCGTCATCGGCGACATGGGCGAGTGGGCCGTCGTTCAGCAAGGCATGAACGCCGGCAGCCATCTCGCGCGACGCTATCACTGGCATTCTGCAAATGTGCGGGAGTTTACGTCGGACCCGCACACGGCCATCGTCGGACGGCCGCAAGGCACCATCCTTAACCTGGTGGATGCAAGGGCTTTTCGAGCGCAGCAGGCGATGGTTGCGGTTGCGGCACAGCCGGTCGGTGCAACGATCGGCGATGTCCGAAAGCTGGTGATGCCGTCGCATCATGAGGTTCGGGCGGAAGATATCGACCTGAAGCGCCTGGGAGCTGTGTTGGCCGTCGCCCACGAGAAAGAACTCCGGGACTTCGCCTCGCTCTTGCTGGTGGAGGGTTTAGGTCCGCGCACGCTGCAGTCGCTGGCCCTCGTCGCCGAGGTCATCCACGGTGCTCCCAGCCGGTTTAACGATCCCGCGCGCTTTTCGTTTGCCCACGGCGGCAAGGACGGTCATCCTTTCCCCGTGCCGCTTAAGACGTATGACGAATCGCTGGCGGTGCTTCGACGAGCGCTTGATGCAGCTCGGCTGGGTCACACAGAAAAGCTGGAAGGCTTTCGCCGTCTCGACCGGCTGACCCGAAACGTAGAAGAGCAGCAAGAGCCTCTCGCGGATTTCACTGCTGCCATCGATCGCGAGAAAACGATCTCGCAGTCGATCGGTGGTCGGACGGTGTTCGATGACAACCTGAAGCCTAAAAAACGAACAGTCGGTTCTCAACTTTCCCTTTTCAACGACTGAGTTGTAATCAAGCCACTCTGGCATTCAAAAAGAGGTCCTGTGAGAGTAAGGCGCGATGCTATCATCAGCAGACCGTCAGCTACTCTGAAAATCCCGGTGGACTATTGTGCCCATTGTTGCCACACGCCGTGCGCGATTGATTACTATCGCCGCGCTTGTTCTGATCTCGCTGGCGACCGTCCCGGTGGTCGCGCAGCAATTCATCGGAACCGTACCCGTGCCGGGTTACCTTTTCGGCATGGCGGAAAATTCCGCTACGAACAAAACTTACATTGCCGGTGTAAATGGCTTCGATTCCAGCGTTGTAGCTATCGATGGCAACACTCTTACTACGACGACGATTCCGGTTGAGGGGTCGACCGCCGCATTGCTCGTCAACCAAGTCACAAACAAAATCTATCTTGGCGCCGGAACATCGTTAGCGGTAATTGATGGCGTTACGCAATCGGTGAGCTACGTTCCTATTGATGGTACCGGAGCAATTGCTCTTAATACCGCAACCAACAAGATCTATGTGGCCACCTATTACCCACATTCCATCACTGTTGTTGATGGACTGACGCTTCAAACGACTTCAATCCCGATCAGCTTTCAACCGGGTTACATTGCTGTTAATGAGGCAACAAATAAGATCTTTGTAACCGACGGCTATGGACAGGGCATGGCAGTGATCGATGGGTCGAGTTATTCGACAACTATGCTTTATCCCGGACCGGGAGCTGGGGCCTTGGCCGTCAATCCTTACACAAATCAGATTTATGTACTTGGGTATACCGATCCGAATGGCTCATTGACAGTTATCAACGGCGCGACACTTTCGATGAGGGTGGTTACCATACCAAATGACGGTTTCGGAAGATTGATTGCCATCAATCCGCTGACCAACAAAGTGTATGTCCCCTTACCGTATAACGGTGTTATTCAAGGCGCGATCGCTATCATCGACGGGAACACGTTCTCGGTCACTGAGGTTGCGGTTGACGAACAAGGATTCAATGCGACTAGCGTCGTGGTTAACCCTTCTTCCAACCGGGTCTACATATCGGCCTCTGGATATCCAGAAGGTCCATTTTTTCTATCGATGGACGGTGCGTCGGGGACTATTAAGAAGATCATGGAAGTGGCCCCGACCAATATTGTCGTCGATTCCACGACCAGCAGAATCTATGCGATTGTGAACGGCGGTGTGGACATTCTTGCCGATGCATCGGCTTTGAAGTTCGTTCCGATAACTCCATGCCGCGTTGTCGACACTCGGCTGCCCGATGGTCCTTTCGGCGGTCCGGCAATTACGGGTGGTACTTATCGCAACTTCGCGCTGCCGCAGGGAAGTTGCAACGTTCCTCCGAGCGCGGCCGCGTACGCTCTGAATGTAACGGTAGTACCCCAGGGACCACTCAGCTACCTGACGGTTTGGGGCAGCGGCGAGAGCCGGCCCGTCGTGTCTACCTTGAATTCGCTTGACGGCCGGATCAAGGCGAACGCAGCGATCGTCGACTCGGGTATGGGTGGAGTAAATGTTTATGCCAGCCAAACTACAAATGTTGTGCTGGATATCAACGGATACTTCGAGCGTTCGAGCAGTACCGCACTTGCTTTCTACCCTCTAACCGGCTGTCGGGTGGTTGATACTCGCAAGCCAAACGGTTCTCTGGGCGGTCCTTCGCTGTCAGCACAAGAAGAACGCGATTTTCCCATCCTCGCCAGTGCCTGCGACATTCCATCGAACGCGCTGGCCTATTCGTTTAACGTTACCGCTCTGCCGCACGGCGGCCTGGGATATCTGACGGTGTGGCCGCAAGGACAGACGCAACCCGTCGTGTCCACCTTGAATGCGCCTACCGGAACGGCAACTGCGAACGCCGCTCTTATTCCCGCGGGAACCAATGGAGGCATCGCCGTTTACCCCTCGAACAATACCGACCTGCTGATCGATGTGAACGGATACTTTGCGCCAGTCGGTCCTGGTGGCTTGTCGCTGTACACTTCCGCGCCCTGTCGCGCCCTGGACACGCGTCGGAGTCACGGCGCATTCAGCGGAACTATTCTGGTCGACGTTGTGGATAGTGGCTGCGGTGTGGAGGACGCACTGGCGTTCGTGATGAACGCGACTGTACTCCCTGAAGGTGGATTAGGATACCTGACAGTCTGGCCGACGACGGAATTTCAGCCGAATGTCTCCACTCTGAACGCATGGGATGGGAGCATTACGTCGAACATGCTGATCGTGTCGAACATCGACGGCTGGTTGGATGCCTTTGCGTCAAACCCGACACACCTGATTCTCGATAGTTTCGCTTACTTCGCCCCGTAAGCTGCCTGAGACTAGGGCCCGAAGTAGCTGGAAATGTCCAGCACAAGCTGAGTCAGGTTCGATGCATACGCATCAATCGACCCGGCCCCTCCGCCAGTTCCTCCTAACACGATTGCCATGTTTGAGGTGATTGCACCGTCCAGCGCATTCAAGGTGGAAGCCAACGGCTGGTTTTGTCCTGTCGGCCAAAGCGTCAGATAGGCGAGCGATCCCTGGGGGACAACTGTCGCATTGAGGACGTAAGCATTCGCCGCGGAGGTCAGCCGGCAGGGACTGTTATTCATGGATTCATGAATCGTTTGAGAGAACGCCCCGGTTGTTTGCCGCGTGTCCAATGCGCGACATGGAATCAAGACATAAAGCGACAGCGGATTGGGACCGGAGTCAGCCGGCGCAAAGTAACCATTAATGTCAACCACAAGTTGGCCATCGTTGGTGGGATAGACGGCAATCCCTCCATTGGTTCCGGCTTTGACGATGGCGGCGTTTGCGGTGATCGTTCCGGTGGGCGCGTTGAGCGTCGAGACCAACGGTCGCGACTGACCTTGCGGCCACACTGTCAGGTAGCTGAGATCGCCGTAGGGAACCGCAGTGACGTTGAAGGAATATGCGACCGCGGATGAAGGTATGTTGCAGTTGCTCGACAGGATAGGGAAGTCACGTTCCTGACGGGCAATCAGCGACGGACCGCCTAACGGACCATTGGGCTGGCGCGTGTCCAGCACGCGGCAGGGCGACATGGCGAATAGTGCCAGTGTGGAACTACCAGGCGAGACGAAGTAGCCGTCGATATCCAGGATCACGTCCGTTGTCTGGCTGGCGTAAACGCTGACAGCTTGCGAACTGCCCGAAGGAACGATGGCGGCGTTCGCCTTGATACGTCCATCCAGCGAGTTCACGGTCGAAACCACGGGTTGCGCCTGACCGGTCGGCCATACGGTCAGATAGCTCAAAGATCCGTGCGGAACTACCGTGACGTTCAAGGAATAAGCTGCGGCATCCGCCGGGATGCTGCAATTCCCCTGTGGTATCGGGAAGCTGCGCTCTACACCACCCTGGAGCGATGGTCCACCGAACTGGCCAACCGGGCTGCGAGTATCGACTACACGACACGGATCAATGGCCACAAACTGCAGCGGAGCGGCGTGATCGAATGTGACCGTGGCCGTGCGATTGGCAAGCACCACTACGTAACAGTTATATCCCGGAGTGCCGTCGCAGCCGCTCCATCCTGAAAAGACAGAACCTGGGTTCGGCGTTGGGATTAGAGTTACCGGCGTGCCGTCGAAGTAGCTGTACGTGCATGTCGTACCGCAGCTGATATCGCCGTCGATGCTGGCGACGGAACCTGATCCGCTGCCGGTTCTGGAGATCGTCAACGTGTTCCTGGTCGTACCGATAACCACGAAGTTCGCGGTCTGCGGCGTTTCGGAATTTCCCGCTATGTCGACGCTGTAAAAGTTAAATACATGCGGGCCCAGAGCCGTGATGAAGAAAGGCCCGGCATAGGTCTGCCACGCGCCTGAGTCAACCCGGTAATACGTGGAAGCAGGGCCGCTCAGATCGTCGGCCGCGGTCAAGGTCACCTGTACCTGGGTCACGTAATAGCCGCCCAGAAGTTGTCCGGCCAGAGCGATGCTTGATACCGGCGGGACAGTGTCGTAACACACGGGCCCGTAAGTCGCATCGGGATTCGGCTGGCCGGCATTGTCCCAGGCACGGACGTTCACGGTATGGCAGCCCAGGCCCGCAGCCGTCAGATTGAGCGAGCCGCTGCTGTGGTTTGGGGTTTGCGGGCCAGTGTAGAAGGCATTGCCAGATCCTGGCGTCGGCTCGCCGTAGACATCTCCGGGATCGGCATCCCACAGCGCACTGAAGCCTGCAATTCCATTCGGACGATGTTGGTTCAGAGTTGTATCAGAGATGTTCCAACTTACGACCTGATTGGTGTTGTACCAGTGATTGGCAGGAGGACCCGAGAAACTGACGACCGGGGCGCCGAAGTCTCCAGCAAGCGAGGTGTTGATGGACCAGGCCAATTGCAGCATGTTGGCCGACCCCCATCCCGTCACCTGGTCGAAGCCGGGACCCGCGCAGTAAGCAGTCAGTCCGTACTCTTCAGTTGCGTCGTTGCTATTGCAGCCCGTGGTGATGTCGTAAAAGGGATAGTGCGCAGCGAAAGGCTGGTTGAGACCCTCCTGGTAAAGGTATGGATTGGCTGGACCCATGGGTGCGCAAGCGGTCGATCCCGAGTTCCCACAGGTATGCCCGATAATGTTCTGAACATAGAGCAGGTAAGCGTTTTCTTGTGCCAGGAAGCCGGCGAGCATAGGGGCAGAGATACTGGTTCCCCCGTCAGGGAACAGGCCGCCATCGTAGTAAATGTATTGTGGGGAGTTAAGCCAATCCGCATTCAGCGCAATATCAGGCACGCTGCGGCTTCCTGATCCGCAGGCCGTATGTCCCTGGTACCCCGGGGCGCGGTAATGCTTGCTGCAACCGCCGCCCGTACCTCCGTCGTTATAGATGCAGCCCTCATAACCGCCGGTCCAGGTGATCTCGCTCTGAAAAAGATTGAGGTTGGTGTCCAGAGTAGTTCCGCCCACCGCTGTGATGTTGGGATCGGAAGCGGGGTAGTCGACCGCCAGATGGTTGGAGCAGTCGCCAGTGGCGCCGGCATCGCCGGCAGCCGCAACAATCGTCCAGCCCTCGCCCGCCAGCTGGTTAAAAATCGCGTGAAAACTATCCATATCTGCCACATAGAAGCCATAGTTTTCCGAACCTCCCCAACTCATTGTGAGGACGCGAGCGTGGCCGTCGGACAGGATATGGTTCACCACATCCAACATGTTTGCAGTCGTGCCGCTGGGCGCTTCGTAGACATTGACCTTCGCCGTACCAGAGGCAGATGAGAAGCTATTCGATGTCGCTGTGGTCCACTCGACATCGAGGGTAACTTCGCCGTCGCAGCACTGAGGATGGCCATTTATGTGATAGCGCTGCACGTTGTGAGCGAGGTATGGATAGTTTGTGATGAATCCGGAGAGGTCCGCGTCGCTGAAGTCGTACCAGATCGCAATCGCAATCGAAGACTCAGGTGGCGAGCCGCCCGGATTGTTCAACGGGTTGCAGCAATGCCCTAGATTTCGTAGTCCAGAATAGTTGTAGGCATAGGAGCTGTAGAGATCGGTTGGAACATAGGGCTGCCCATTGGACGGAGTCCCTGGCTTCGAAGATTCCTTAGTCAGGGCTTCCAAACCGGCGCTCGCAGCATCGCCACGCAATGACGGCCCCACAGAATAGGCAGGTCCGGCAGAATAATCCGGGGGAATGATCTGACTCTCCTGCGGAAGTTTCCTTGAGGCAGGATGAACCACGTCCATGTTGTTCAGTCCCAGCACGGTTTGTAGAACGCTGGTGAACTGCGCTGGAATCGACGGGTCATGATCATTCGAGAAGTAGACTTGGTCACGCAGCTTGTAGGAGTTGAGATTAACGTCAAAAGTTTTTTCAATCACGGCAGCAGGTGCTTCGACATCTATCACCAATCGATTGCTATAGCGCTGGGTGATCGTCATTCCCTGACTTTGGGCCCACTCAGCCACAGTCTGCTCATCCTGCACTGAGGGCGCGAACCGAGTGTTCCATTCCTCATGAGTCAAGTACTTGTGAAAAAGTGGTGAATCAACATCCTGAACCTCTCGCAAGAATTGCTCCTCCTCTTCGAGGTGGGGCGGATGGAGCACAAGCACGAGGCGAAGCATCTGGGATTTGTTGTAGGAACCAATCAACTTCGCAATACCGCTTTGGACGGCTAGGGGAGTCTGGGGGATGGCGGTCTTTTGCTGACCATAGAGACTACCGGCAGACAATAAGACGAGCGATGAGAGCCAAGAAACAATCCAAAGATAACTAAAAACTTCCGGCAGTCGCTTACCGGAAGTAATACAAAATGGACAGCGGCGCATGAACCCGACTCCGGGAAAGACTTAGGAGCGACGTCAGCCGCATACTGGCCATACGACGGACGAATCGAGAGTACCACAATACGGTACGAATTCCGTCTACAGAGTTAAAGGTCTGGTCCTGTTTTACATGGGAATTCCGGCTTTAGTCTTTGAAAAGCGAACTCCCGGTAACCACTACCGATGCGAACCATCCGGTCATCAGGGATACGCAACTTATGGGTTGCCCTTTCGTCGGTTTTGGACTAATCTGCAACCTAGAGGTTGCGCAACGTGGAAAATCAGATTGAGAAGAAGATCGAGCTCAAAGCGCCGGTTTCTCGGGTGTGGCGAGCTCTCACGGATTATCGAGAGTTTGGCGAATGGTTTCGCGTGAAGCTGGACAGCCCGTTTGTCCCTGGAGAAACCTCCACCGGGCATATTACTTATCCCGGTTATGAGCACTTGAAGTGGGAAGCGGTCGTGCAGGAGATGGAACCGGAACAATACTTTGCTTTCACCTGGCACCCGTATGCTGTCGATCCTAAGGTGGACTATTCAACGGAAACGCCGACCTTGGTGGAGTTCCGCCTGGAAAAGACCGCCACCGGGACCTTGCTCACCTTGACGGAGTCGGGCTTTGAGGATGTCCCAAGCGAGCGTCGCCAGGAGGCTTTCCGCAGGAACGAAGGTGGCTGGACGGAGCAGATGCAGAACATCCAGAACTATGTCTCGCAGAACCCATAACCGCAAGTTGACAGCGGCGCTGCGGGCGCATGCGCCGGTCTTCGCGGCTCTCGGTGACGAGACGCGATTGGCGTTGCTGGCGAGTCTTTCGGACGGGCGTCCGCATTCGATTTCGCAACTTTCGCAGGGCTCGAGGCTAACGCGCCAGGCCATCACCAAACACCTTCGCGTTCTGGAAGGCGCGGGGGTAGTACATTGCGCCCGCGCCGGCCGGGAAAGTCGATTCGAGCTGGATCCGCGGCCAATCGTAGATCTGCGCGAATATCTGGATCTCGTCTCACAACAGTGGGACCGGGCCCTATCCAGATTGAAGGCGTTTGTTGAAGACTAAGATGGGCGTGCGAGCGGCTCGACCATTTCTGCTCGCTTCGATCTAGAATGCCGTGATTCTCACAGTAAATTGCACCTGCCGCGCACTGCCAATCTGGTTGGTGTTCGGCGCAAACAACGCCTGCCCAGCGCTGTAAATCGGCGCCACCGGCGTGCCATACAAACTGACGGCCTCGGTCCCAAAATTACGATTAGCCGAGTTCGTGATGTTGAATATGTCCATAAACAGGTCGAGGTGATGCCCTTCGCCGGGCAGCGTGATGTCCTTGACGAAGCGAATATCGAGATCGAAGAACGCTGGCTGACGAAGAGTATTACGTTGCGTGACCATGCCATTGAGCAGCGCGCGGTCATTCCAGTCGTTACCGTCATTCTGGGTATCGAAGCCGATGATCGGTGTATACGGCAGACCTGAGCGGGCAATCAGGATGGGATTGAACTTGAAACCCAGCGGCAGATTCGTAATAGCGCTCAAGTTAAAGCTGTTGCGTACGTCGAAGTTCGAGTAGCCACCTTCCGCGGCCAGATTGAAAGGGTTCAGCGCCGATACCAGCGTAAACGGCCCGAGATTCGAATTATCGTCGCGCGCACGAGCCAGAGTGTAGTTGGCCGTAAGCTGCGAGCGATGCGGCAGCTGGAAAGTTTGCGGTCAACAACATACCATCGTAGGTCGAGTGCGCCGAAGACGTATTGACCATCAGCTGTCCAACATAGGGATCGGGACGCACGGCGGGGAAAATCGGCATGCCACCGGCGTCGTAGGTTGGCAGCAACAGGTTCTGGTTCAACAGTTGCTGCAGGTCCCAGGTGCTGTTGTGTACGTATCCCGCAGTGACGGAAATTCTCGGCGTGAATTGCTGTTCGATGCTGCCGCCTACCTGGAAAGATCGCGGATTGTGGAAGTCGGGCGCCATTCCCACGACAAACGCGGCAGGCACAGTCAATCCGGTCGGAGGAGCGGCGAGCGGACCGTAGTTTCCGCCCGATGTCACCAACGGCAAAATCTGCGGATCGTAGTAACTGTCCGCGACAACCGTGTTCACGGCATTGTCGGTAAAGACGCGTTGAAAAATGTTCGCCGGTGTCGGAGCATCATACAATCCAGCCGACAGTCGCACGACCGTGTTGGATGCAGGATTCCACGCCACGCCCAATCTCGGCTGCCATTGGCTCAGATCGTTTGGAATGGCTGTCGTCTGCGCGATCAATGTATTCGGATTCGAAGGCTGAGGATTCCATTGCCCGTCCCAGCGCAGTCCCGCCGTGACCGTAAGCTTCTTAGTAAGAGCGAACCTCGAATCGACGTAGAATCCCAGTTCCTTCAGCGCGCCGTTGTAGACGGGGTTACCCGTAATGAAGGTCTGCTGGTAGCGTCGAACATCGCCGTCAAGATAATCCGCGAGCGAGTTGAAGCCGAAAACGCCGTTCAGATTAGCCTCGTGCTGCAGACTCGCAGGGTTGTAGCCGAAGGCCGCCCCGAAGCGCACGATCGTGCTGCCGCGAGTGATAGAGAAGTCGTCGCTGTAGCGGTTAATGTTCGATGTATAGGATTCGTTCGCAATCGAGTTCCCGCCGAGCACGCCGAATCCGTTGATCACAAATTCCGGCCCGGTCGAGTTGGGTAGAAGCGTGCGCTGGTCCTGTGCCCACTGCGCAATGAACTGATTGACCTTGTTCGAGCCAAATACCGTGGTCAGATTTCCGCGCACCCAGTAGCTGTCGCCCGTGAGAGCGGCGCTGTTGTCGATCGGCGCAAGGCTGCGTGTCGATCCGTTGAGGTCAACATCATTGGCATGCACACGATTGAAGTTGAACTGCAAATTGAGCGTGTTCGCCTGATTCAACAGGAAGTCCGCGCGCGTGAAAACAGAGGTCGGATCGCTGGTACCGACGATCTGCCGCTGCAAGCTGGAGAGATAAGAGGGAATGATGGTGCCGGGCGATTGCGGCTCGAACTCGGTCCAGTAAGGAATGTTGACGTAGTCCTGCTCGGCGCCGACGTAGAAGAATGCGCGATCTTTCTTGATAGGTCCGCCGATGGATCCGCCAAATTCATTTTGCGCGTTGTTCAGGGAATGGCCGAACGCGTCATCGGCGGTCCAGGCGGGCCGGCCGATATAAAACGCTTCGCCGTGATATTTGTTGCTCCCTTCCTTAGTGATGACGTTCACGAATCCTGCATTCGTGCCGCCAACTTCCGCCGTCGCTCCAGCGTGAATGACCTGGAATTCGCGGACCACTGTCTGCGGAAAGAAGAGGGAACCGTCCTTCGCGCCCCGCTCTCCGCCATTCAGCGGATCGTCGAAGTCGACACCATCGACGGCCGCACTGAACGCATCAGGGCGCTGCCCGTCCACGATCAATCCGGTCGAGTTGGGAGCGGGCTGCACCCCGGCTGCAAGCTGTCCAAACTGGCTGAAATCGCGGTCGCGGTTCGGCAAATACGTTACCGTCAGGCCGGCCAGGGTGTTGCTGACTTGAGGAGTTTCCTTATTGACCGCGGGCGGCAGAGTGTTACCTTCGACGGTCGCACCATGGCTTGAAACCGTGACGCTCTGCGACGTCCCGGCAACTCCCAGGCGGACCACTACCTGCACACTACTGCCGACACCCAAGTTCACCCGTGCCGGTTTCTTAAGGGTGAATCCCGGAGCTTTCACTTCGATGGTGTACGCGCCGGGATAGAGCATGGCGGCAGTGAATGCTCCCGTAGCGGAGGTCTCAATCTGGCGAGTGGAAGTGAAGTCGGTGCTGCGAATGGTGACCTTCGCGCCGGGCACCGCTCCGCCCTGTTGATCGGTGACGGTGCCGCTGATTACTCCGCGGGCAGCCGCGGATTGCGCCAACGATGTATGAGAAAACGACGGCAGAAAGAAAACTGCCAGAAAGAACACCGCAAGACGGGAGAATTGGGACCGGCTCATCCGATCCGCACCTGTAACGATTGACTCATGGGAGATATCGATTTCAAAAACTATTGTGCTTAACAAATGATAAAGCTCAGGAGGCGTTATCCCCCTGAGCAAATCTCGGCTGAGAAGTTTCAGCCGAGGGGTTGTGTTCTACACCTTAGAAGAGAATGCGCGCCAGGAACTGCATCACGCGCGGCGGACCCACATTGGCCAGGCCGCCCATGGGCGTTGCGAAGGTTGCGACCGGGGCTGCGGCGTTGCCGTAAACCCCGTTCAAGGTGTACAGGTTCAGGTGATTCGTTGTGTTGTAAGACTCCGCGCGCAGGATAAGGCTGGCCCGTTCGGTCAGGTGGATCGACTTTTGCAGCGCAAAGCTCAGGTCGTAGGTGGCCGGAGCCTGACCAGCATCGCGGCCAATTACGACGCCGTTGATGACTGGGCGATCCGAATTGTTTCCGTCGCCGTTATTATCGACGCCGGTGGTGATGTTGTACGGGAAACCGGAACCGACTTCGATCCATCCTGACGCCATAAAGCCCCAGGGCAGATTGTAAGTGCCGCTGACTGATGCGCGGTTGGTCTGGTTGAGCAGGCTGCTCGCCTTTTCGCACGCGACCAGACAGCCATAGTCATTCGGGTTCTGGCCGGTGCCGTCCCATTCCACGGTGTTGATGTCGTGCGACCAGGTGTAGGTCGCCAACAGCGAAACCCGGCGCGTGAGCTGCTTGGTTACGCGAGCCTGAAGCCCGTCATACCAGGCGGAGCCAGCGTTCACATATTGCAGCACCTGCTGATAGCCCCCTGGAACCGGCACGATTGGACGAGTGGCATTCGCCACTTTTACCGAGCGCGTCTGACCAGGCGCGGTACGGATGAACGGCGAAGGCGAATTCAGATCCACCGGCTGTTCGATATGGATGGTGTGCGAACCAATGTAATCCATCGCGAACAACCATCCGCCACCCAGATCGTGTTCGAAGCCCAGGTTCCACTGTTGCGTGTAAGGGTTCTGGAAGTTGTTGCTGCAGAAGTGCAGCTGACTGACCGGCAGGAACTGATTCAGGTAGTTGCATTGTCCGGCCAGAACCGTGATATTACGCGCTGGCAGCACCACTCCCGGCGGAAAGGTTATGGGAGCGAAGGTTGTCGGGAAGCCCAGCCCTCCAGGAGCCGCGCTGTAAGTGAACGCTCCTGCCGGTCCACCCAATGCCGCGGCGGCGTAAAGGTCGGTGCGTTCCTCCGAGTAGTAAATGCCATAACCGCCACGGATCACAGTATTGCTATTCGGAATCCTCCAGGCGAAGCCGGCACGCGGTGAGAACAATGCGTTCTGCCCGGTGAAGGTTTCACCATCCCAACGCAAGCCGAGGTTTACGGTCAGGTTTGGCAGCACGTTCCAGTTGTCCTGGGCAAACACGCCGTAGAGCGTATCTGTCAGGTGGTAGCTCTGGTTTCCAAAGGATTGCGTAAAGCTGAGCGCGAGCGGTTGAGAACCGGGCGGCGCTCCCGGCGGAGGCGCACTGGGATCGAGCGTAAGAACGGTGGAAATCGGAATCGTCTTGTACAGCGGGTTGATCTGGAAGCGTCCGTCGATGTAGCCGGCACCGAATTCCTGCCCGTAACCGCCGGAGGAAGAGTTCATTACGTCGAAGCCGATTTTAATCTGGTGCTTGCCTCGACTCAGGCTCAGGGTGTCCGCGTATTCATACTGGTGATTCATCAGGTTGGCTGTACGCGACTCGCCATATGTGTAGTAGCCGGAGACGAACAACTGTGGACCCAGATTGACAGGCGTGAACTGCGTAATGGGATCGCCCAGCAGAAACTCGAAGCGCGCATCGTTCAGGGTGTTGTTGTTGATCACCGCGTCGTCCGTGATAGCCGCCTGATAGGTGTTGCGGGTGAAAACGCGCGCTGCGGTTGGCAGAGCGACGCCACTGACCGCGTCTTGGGGGTTGCTGTCACTGAAGCGATCGAAATTGCCGCGAATTGATAGGCGGTTGTTCTGGCTCAGTTGCTGATCCAATCGTGCCAGAAACAAACTCTGACTGAAGGTGCCATTGTAAGAGGCGCCTGGGTCGACGGGTGACGTGATGATGGCGGGTCGATTCTGATTCGTGTACTGACCGGATACCATGAAGTACGTCTTGTCCTTCACGATCGGACCGGAGAGCATACCGCTACCCTGCGCCAGTGTCTCCTGAATTGGCTTGGCCGCGAGTGGAATGCTGGCATTGGAGAACGCTGGGCTGCCCATGCCGACGAAGTCGCCATGCCAGTCGTTGGAGCCCGAGCGGGTCACGACGTTGACTGCCGTGCCGGCGTTCCATCCCCACTCCGCAGAACTTGCGTTGGTGTACACCGTGAACTCCTGAACGGCCGAGAACGGCAATCCGGCGAACATGGTCTGCCGGCCCCACATGTCATTGGCCGTGGTGTCATCGAGCCTGTAGGTGGTCTGGCGGCGTCCGGTTCCATTGATGACGAAGAGGGTTTCGTTCAGGAACAGATCGCCGGTGGTTTGCGAAGGTCGGACAGACGAGTTCAACAGCGGCAAGCTCGTGATCTTGCGCTCGAAGACAGGAGTGTCTTCAATCTTCTCCTGGCTCAGACGGGTTGAAACCTGGTTCGATTCGGTTGGAACCGTGCCGGTGGTGCCATAGACGTTCACCTGCGTTTTCTCGCCCGAGACTGTCAGGCTGAAATCGAAGACCGCAGTGCCCCCGGCGCGCAGATATATGTCTTTCTGCTCTGCCTGCTTGAACTGCGGTGCATTCACGGTGACGGTGTACGTTCCTGTCAGCGGAACACCTATAAAGGAGTAATTGCCAGAATCGTTGGTCTGCGAGGTCCGGTCGAAGGACGTACTCGGATTGCGCAGGTTAACGGTCGCTCCCGCGATGGCCTTGCCCTGTTGATCCTGGATATGGCCTTGCACTGCGCCGAGATCGGTTTGAGCGAGGGAGAAAGTGGATGTCCAACAAATTGCAAACAACGCAAGGAGAGAGTAGCCCACGGCCCGGAGCATTGTGTTCATAAGCAGATGAGGCTAAATTTCGATACGCGCTACTACCACAGCTAGTACCAGATTCGGTTGCAAAATTACTGCAGCATCGGCTGTCCAAAAAGAGAACCAGCTTCCGATTCGCGATGATTGGCGCGGATTCTCTTGTGATTTCCGTGACGCGGTCCAGCGACTTCCTGTTTCGGGCCCGCTAGTAATTACGGACACAATCGTTGTTCGGCGTGGTGCTCGTTCAAGGCGGTCGAACATCCTCTCCCCTCGGCGCAATTGAGCATATTGAAGATGAGATCCAAACATGGGCTCAGCTTCCACCCCTCACATGGGCACTGGCCGTGGGCAGCCAGAGCTGAGGCAGGTTCAAGAGACGTAAGCTTGCCGTTCGGTGCCAGCGGTTGGCCGGGTCGAGCCCTCTTGGTCTTCGCTGGGTGCGGTGTATTCTGAGCAAGTATGAAGCGAGTTCTTCTTTCATGGAGCAGCGGCAAGGACAGCGCCTGGGCGCTGCACGTTTTGCGCACTCGTGATGATTACGAAATCGTTGGCTTGCTAACCACCGTGAACGCGGAGTTCGATCGGGTCGCAATGCATGGAACGCGCCGATCCGTACTGGAGGCCCAGGCGGAAGCGGCGGGTTTGCCACTGTGGGACGTTCTGCTTCCATGGCCGTGCTCCAATGAAGACTACGAACAGGCAATGCGTGAAGTTTGCGCCCGCGCGGTCAGCGAAAAAGTGGATGCCATGGCTTTTGGCGATTTGTTCCTGCAGGACGTGCGCTCTTACCGGGAGAAGCAACTTCAGCCGACAGGCCTCGAGCCCTTGTTTCCGTTGTGGCAACTACCAACGGCATCGCTTGCGAGGGAGATGATTGCCCAGGGCGTGCGCGCCAAGTTGACTTGTGTCGACACAGAGCAACTGCCGTCAGCATTTGCCGGACGGGAATTCGACGAGGCTTTACTTGCTGACTTGCGGCCCGAAATCGATCCTTGTGCGGAACGCGGTGAGTTCCATAGCTGCGTTTATGCCGGTCCGATGTTCAGCGCGCCGATACAGCTGGAGCCTGGAGAAATCGTTACTCGTGGCCGATTTACATATGCGGACTTCCTCGTTCGAGGCGTCTAGTGGTTCAACAAGTTCGACTATCAGATCGCGTTTCCCATTTCTGAACTCATCGCTGCGGTCCTATTGCGTAGGCGGGGCTACCCGATCAGGCCTTTTAGCAATGCGGTTAAGCCCTGCCGATATCCCTATTCCCAGTTTCTAAGGGAATTCCCCCAGGTCGCTCTCCCAGAAATTTCCATCGGCGAAAACGCAAAGATGAGTTAGTCTTTCACGAAGTAGGGCGGGGAGGAACCTTAATGAAATCCAGCTTTGGAAGACTTGCCAGCATTGTCGTGTTGTGCTCAACCTTTGCCGTGTCTGTGGCGACGGCGCAAACCCTCACAACTGTTGCGAACTTCGATGCAAACCACGGTGGAAATCCGTACTCGACAGTGGTTTTGGGTGCGGACGGCAACTATTACGGAACGACCTATTACGGTGGCTCCGGTAACTACGGCATCGTCTATAAGATGACACCGGGCGGCGCACTGACCGTGTTACATACCTTCGCCAATTCCGATGGCGCCCGGCCTTATGCGAGTCTGACGAAAGGTACCGACGGGAACTTCTACGGGACAACCGAATTGGGTGGCACGCTTGGCGGCGGAACGGTCTTCAAAATCACCTCCAACGGCACCCTGACCACTTTGTATAACTTCGGCGGAAGCGGCGGAACACTGCCCTACGGCGGTCTGACCGAGGCGTCGGATGGCACGTTCTATGGAACCACCTACCAGGGCGGCGTCAACGGAAAGGGCACCATCTTCCAGATCACGCCAACCGGAGCACTGACCACGATTTACAGTTTCGGCGGAGCTGACGGCAACGAACCGTATGCCACCATGCTGCTGGGCAGCGACGGATATTTTTACGGCACGACCTTTCTGGGCGGCGCTAACAATCTGGGCACCGTCTTCAAAGTCACCACGACCGGAACTCTTACAACGCTCTATAGCTTCGCTGGAGCCGCCGACGGCGAGAAGCCTTATGCCAGCCTGGTCGCGGGCAACGACGGAAACTTGTATGGCACCACCTCTCAAGGTGGAACCAATAACAATGGCACCGTCTTCCAAATCACAACCACTGGCACATTGACGACGTTGCACAACTTCTGCTCGCCAACAAATTGCGAGGATGGCTCGCTGCCTTACGCGCCACTGACCATTGCCCCTGACGGAAGCTTCTATGGAACCGCGAGTTCCGGCGGGCATTACGGCGATGGCACGGTATTCAACATCACCAGCGCCGGAGTGTTGACGGTTTTGCACGCCTTCAATGGCGCCGACGGCCGCTTACCCTACGGGGCAGTAGTCGTGTCTCCCAGCGGCACTTTGTACGGCACGACCAACAAAGGCGGCACTGACAATCTCGGTACGGTTTATAACGTCTCGCCCACTCCGTATCAGTTCAACGCGGTTACGCCCTGCCGTCTGGTCGATACGAGACACGGAAATCCGATCTCCGGAGGTAACACCCAAACATTCGACCTCAGGCAGTTGGCGCTGCAGAATGGCTGTGGTGACCTATCGAACGCGGATGTCTATTCTCTGAACCTTACGCTTGTTCCGATCAGTAACCACCCGGTTGGCTTCTTGACGATCTGGCCGACCGGGCAGACTCAGCCTCTGGTTTCAACCATGAACTCGGACGGACGCATCAAAGCCGACGCGGTCATCGTGCCTGGGGGCACCGATGGGAAAGTAAATGTCTATGTCACGGACACTACGAATGTAGTGATTGACATTGACGCTTACTTCGGCCCGGTCGGGGCATCGACACTGGCTTTTTATCCGGTAGCGCCCTGCCGCGTGGCCGACACTCGCAAGCCAGATGGCAACCTGGGTGGACCATTCCTTCAGGGCGGACAGGAGCGCGATTTCCCGGTGCTGGCCAGCAATTGCGGCATTCCAGCCACAGCGAAAGCGTATTCGCTCAACTTTACCGCCGTCCCGTACCAGGGAGGCGGTCTCGGCTATCTGACGGTATGGCCAACGGGGCAGTCGCAACCACTTGTTTCCACCCTCAACAATCTGACTAGTACCATCGTAGCCAACGCAGCCATCGTGCCTGCTGGTACCGGCGGCGAGGTCGCGGTGTACCCAAGCAATTCGACCGACCTGGTGATTGATGTTAACGGTTACTTTGCGCCCGCCGGATCGGGCGGATTGTCACTCTATCCGGATGTGCCTTGCCGGGTGATCGATACGCGGAACGGTGGTGGGCAGCCCTTCAGCGGGACGCTTACGCCACCCGTGGACGTTGGTCACAGCCAGTGCATCGTGCCGGTAGTGGCTCGGGCATACGTCTTCAACGCCACGGCGATTCCGTCTCCAACGTTGGGCTATCTGACACTTTGGCCTGACGGTGGCGGACAGCCGACCGTCTCGACCTTGAACGCCCCGGACGGTTCCATCACCTCAAACATGGCAATTGTGCCCAGCACGAATGGCAAAATCGATGCCTACGCCTCGGGCACAACCCAACTGGTCCTGGACATCTCCAGCTATTTCGCACCCTAGCAAGGAGCGGAGATCCCAATCCGGGTTGGTACCTCATCAGGAGCGGTGGATAGCCGCTCCTGATTTTTTTACTTGTTCTATGATTCATTACGAAGCGGGCGGGGCCTTTGCAGATCGTTCATGGTTCGGTGTCGAGCCAGTCGAACGTTCTGGTGACAGCCTTCTTCCACAGCTTGTACTCGGACTCGCGCTTGGTCGCGTCCATGTTCGGCTTCCAGGTCTTGTCGACGGCCCAGTTGGCGCACAGATCGTCAAGATTCTTGTAGAAGCCGACAGCCAGGCCGGCTGCGTAAGCAGCGCCCAATGCAGTGGTTTCATTGACGACGGGCTTCACGACAGGTTTGTCGAGAATGTCCGCCTGGAACTGCATGAGCAGCTCGTTGTCGGACCATGCCGCCATCGGTGCGCAGCACGTCAAGTTCGATCCCAGAGTCGTTTTTCATTGCGTCCACAACTTCGCGGGTCTGGAACGCGGTAGCTTCCAGAACGGCGCGAGCGATGTGTCCCTTGTTGACGTAGCGGGTCAAGCCGGCGATGACGCCCCGAGCCGAAGCCTTCCAGTAGGGAGCGAACAAGCCGGAAAACGCGGGCACGAAGTACACGCCGCCGTTGTCGTCGACCGTCTTCGCGAGAGGTTCGATGTCCGTGCTCTTGCTGATCATGCCGAGGTTGTCACGCAGCCACTGCACCAGGGCTCCGGTGATGGCAATGCTGCCCTCGAGGGCATAAACCGCAGGTTCCTTGCCCAGCTTGTAAGCCAGGGTGGTCAGCAGACCGAACTCTGACTGTACCGGGGTGGTACCAGTGTTGAGCAGCAGGAAGCAGCCTGTGCCATAGGTGTTCTTGGCCTGACCCGGCTTGAAGCAGGTCTGGCCGACCAGAGCGGCCTGCTGGTCGCCAAGATCGCCAGCGACAGGAACGCCCGCTAGCGCAGTGACCTTCACGTTTGCCGTAAACTTCGCTGCTGGAGCAGATCTTCGGCAGCATCGCCAGGGGAATGCCGAACACCTTCGTGATTTCGGAGCTCCAGGACAAGCGTTTCCAGGTTCATCAGCTGCGTGCGGCTGGCATTGGTTACATCGGTGACATGGATACCGCCGTTCGGGCCGCCCGTGAGCTGCCAGATCAGGTAGGTATCGATGTTGCCGAACAGCACGTCACCGGCCTCAGCCAGGGGACGGACGCCCGGAACGTTTTCCAGGATCCACTTGATCTTCAATCCGCTGAAGTACGTTGCCAGGGGCAGTCCGGTCTTGCGGCGGAACTGGTCCTGTCCGCCCAGACGGGAGTACTCGGCGACGTAGTCGGCGGTGCGGGTATCCTGCCATACGATGTGCGTTGTAGACCGGCTTGCCGGTCTTGCGATTCCACACTACCGTGGTCTCGCGCTGGTTGGTGATGCCGACGCCCGCGAGATCTTTGGCGGTGAGATTCTTGGCCTTCAACGCTTCCGCGATGACTTCCTGGGTGCGAGCCCAGATCTCTTCGGGGTTGTGCTCGACCCAGCCCGGCTTGGGATAGATCTGCTCGTGTTCCTTCTGGGCCGTGGTGACGATCCGTCCGGAACGGTCAAACACGATGAAGCGAGTGCTCGTCGTGCCCTGATCGATCGCTCCAATGTGATTCGCCATAACCCTGTAGCTCCATTTTCGTCGCGTGAGCGGAGGTTCGTTCTGATGCGGTCCCCGTGGCGAAGGCCGAAATACGTCACTGTCTCAACCCGATCGCTCCCATCATCCTGTCGATCTTCTGCACGTACTCATCGACTGCGTGGCTCTTTTCTTCTGTAGTCCAGCCCAACAAATCAGCCATCACCGATCCCACTACCGGCGCGGCCAGAATCGCAGCCTCCCAACTGAACAACTGCAAGCCGATGCGTCGGGCCAGTACGTCCTCGATGGTCAACGCCATCTCCTGCTGCACGGTGTAGACGATTTCCGCCTGGATAGGCGCCAGGCCTGGAACGATTGCGGAGGAATAGCGCGGATCCTGTCTGGCGATCTCCATCACCCTGAGGGAGACAGTGCCAAACTTCTGCGATAAGTGGCGCGCCGTTGCCGGGGACGCTCCATACTCCGACACCAGAATTTGCCAGAACCCAGGCGCCCATCCAGCCGCACCGTGGAGCTTGTGCTGGGCAGTACGACAAGGGATGAGCGGCTTTCCGAGGTAGCCCAGAGCCATGTCGACACCGTCCTGAGCCATCGCGCGATGAGTGGTCCATTTGCCACCCAAGCACGCTGATCAGGCCGCTCTCTTCCTCCATCTCGACTTCGTGATCGCGGATCAGCTTCTTGGTGTCGAGGGCGTTCTTGGACTTGACTAGCGGCCGCACGCCGGCAAACCCGCTGACAATTTCATCCAGCCGCATCGGCGACACAAGGTAGCGATTTAAGTGACGCAGCAGATACTCAGCTTCCGTTTTTGTCACGATCATCTCGTCACCGTGCTGCGCCTCGTCGTCAGTAGTACCGACAAGGAAGCGGCCCAGCCACGGAATTGCGAAGATCACGCGGCCGTCATCCGTCTTGGGAATCAGGATGGCGTCCTTTGTGCTTTCCTTGTCGAGCGGCAGAAGAATGTGGACTCCTTTGCTCAGTCGCAAACGATTCGCGACGCCCGGGTTCGCCATCTCCCGAATGAAGTCCGAAAACGGCCCGGTAGCGTTGATGAATGCGCGAGCGCGAACCTTGAACTTGCGGTGGGTGAGAAGGTCTTCGACGTCCGCACTCTTGAGCCTTCCTCCCGCGTCTTTTTCCAGCCCGACCACACGCGCGTAGTTCACGGCAAGTCCGCCTTCGTCGGAGAACGTCTGGATCAAGGCCATACCGTAGCGGGCGTCATCGAACTGTCCGTCCCCGTAGGCCACGGTGCCCGTCAGTCCGTCGGGCTTGAGCATTGGCATACGCTTCACGGACTCGGCGACCGAACGATATCTGCTTGGAAATAGATTGCCTTTACCGGCAATCCAGTCGTACATCTTCATCCCGATGCCGTAGTAGAGGGCTTCCATGCGGCTATAACACGGCACAAGAAGTTCCAGCGGATGAGCCAGGTAGGGCGCGTTATCGAGCATGAGCCGACGCTCATGCAGGGCTCGCTTTACGACGTGGTACTGTCCCGCATCAAGGTCTTCCACGGCCTCTTGCAGGTAACGCACACCACCGTGCACCAGCTTGGTGGAACTGCTGGAAGTTGCGGCGGAGTAATCTCCCGCCTCGATGACAACGGTCTTCAGGCCGCGCAACTGAGAGTCGACGGCGCAGCCTGCTCCGGTGGCTCCGCCGCCGATGATGCACACATCGAACGTTCCACCTTCGATCTGCTGCAATACTTCGGAGCGGCTCTTCATAGATTTCCCCTTTACTCGGTCCCGAATGCCTCCTCTGAGGGTTGGTGTGGCAACAGCAAATTGGCTGCTGGTACGTATTCAATGCGTCGTTGATCTGCCTGACGACAAAACCGAGCCACGCTGAGTCTGCCGCACAGTTCGCGAACAGAGCACTAGAGATCGCGCCAGCCGTGACCTACGGGTTTAGCTCGTTGCGGTTCGAACGCAGGCGGTCGATTGCGGATTTGATCGTAATGAACTCCTCATGAGTTCTCCCTGCGGCTGAGTACCATATTCGCGCATGAAAAAACGCCCGCATGGGCGTAAAACACGCCGGTTGCGGGCGCAATTCTATAAATTTGCTGAAGGACGCGGAGCAAGTTCCGCAACCGCATGTTTATTCTGAGTAGCCGTCGCCATCCTCGTCGTCATCCTCGTCCTCGCCGTTTTCGTTCTCACCTCTATCCTGCTCATCGTCATCCTCGTCTTCGTCATCGTCTGAGCTTCGGGCGGTAAGGGCACCGGCAACTTGCACGACATCAGTGGCTGCCAGAGGCCATACCGGAAAAACGTTGCTCATGACTGTGGCTCACCAGATGGAACATCAACCGGCGCTGATTTCGAAATGTCTTGAGTGTGACGGGAAGAAGCAGGTTCAGCGGCGTTAATTTGCTGGGTTTCATGCACCAATCTATCCTCGCGCAGGGCAGCATCCCCCCTGTTCACCTCGCGAAGCCGATCCTTGAAAGCCCGAACTTTGTTGTGCACGTCTACAAATACGTTCGTGTACTCCTGATTTGCCAAGATGTTTCACCCTCAAACGGATTCTACTCTCTTAACGGACCGGTCACACCGGGGGGCTGGGATAGCTGCCGAACTCATCCCTAGAAGAGCAGCAATGCCGATTTCCCGACGCCATCAGCATGCGCTACCACGCAGGGTCGCCGTGCGAATTTCGTGAAGAAATGGGATTCGGCTGCAGCGTACATCTACCGCGGCCCGCGACCATAATCGCCCACACTCTAGATCATTTCAGTCAGTGTTGTCAGCCGCGAAGCGCCGGCGCCGCAGGCTGGGCAGCGGTGTAGCTCTTCGACCATCTCTCCAGTGAAGCCGATGGAATCCGACGCATACAGAAGCTTGTCAGCGTGGTGGTTCATTGGGGTGCCGCATACAGGGCAGGGTAATTTTTCGATTGCCATCAGGGTCTCCTTACAGGTTCAGTCCAGGCTGATCTGCTCGCGTCCGTAACGTAACGTCTTTGCCATCCAAATCAGCTCTTTCAGAAACTTGTCGATCCGCGGGACGAACGAGGCGTCCAGCAAAGTGCCCGCGGAATCAAAGGTCCTTCCGACGTTGGTGAAGTTGACGTCCCAGAAGATTGTCACGAGCCCCAGCTCGCGCATCACCGGCAACAAATCCTGAATGCCCCTGGTTCCCCCAAACGGTCCGGCCGAAACGCCCGCGATGCCGACCGCCTTGTGCACATATTCCTTCAGGCAGCTGTCGAGCACATGCTTTAGCAGGCCGCAATACCCGTGGTTGTATTCCGGCGAGACGACGACCAGCGCGTCGGAGCGGTCCATACGTTCGGCAAAGCTGCGGTCCTTGATCGCCTCGCCGGCGTCATCAGTTCGAAGCGAGACGGACGCGATGTCGATCAACTCCGTTTCTACTCCGGGACGCTTGCCGATCTCCGCGGCCAGCAAGCACGCGGCAGCATGACTCATTCTGCCTTGCCGCGTCGTTCCCAGTATGACCGGGATATATAAGGGGCGTGATGGTTCCAAGCATTCCCTCCTTAGCCTTAGCGCGGACGAGTCTGGCGGTCGCGCTGGTGGACCTTGCCTCGTTCTTGGTCGATGTGATGCCGATGACTCGTGAATGTTACAGGTGGAGAACAGTGTATTGGGAACTAACCATTCCAGGCGTGCAGGCTCGTTGCCTTGATGGGCACTCGCAAACTGCATGTTTGCCAAGCCATTCCCGGTACGCCAATTCGCAACGGCCATGAGGCTCCGATTACCACCGTCGGAAAGCAAAAGTCCGGCGAAAGCAGGGGTAAGCCTCACTCCAAAGGGTTGCGGTAGTAATCAAAACCTGGAGCGGCTCGGAGCGACGTTCGGGGATCCCGGACAAGCGTGCTGTGTTGGTTCAGTGCTTCGTACAGGGAATCCGAACAAGAATCCACTGACAAACTTCAGGTCCAGACATTATGGGCAGCTCTGTCCAGCAAGCGCTTCGGTTGCGGCTTCATACTCGCGGACTAGTTGTGGCCGCAAGTGCTCGGCCCGCGCCGATTCGTGGGACGGCTCATATGCGCGGCAGATGTTGACCACCTGTTCCAGGCTGGCCAGAAACGCCATGCAGGGCTCGCAATCGCGGAGATGCTTCTGCATTTGCCGGCAAAAATCGTTCTCAACAACACCGTCAATGTAGTCCGATAGACGGGCAAAAAGGTCGCGACACCGTTTGGCTCTCTGGTGCACGCTGGCAGGTACCGACGTCACTGCGGGCAGCGGGCGGCCTGACAGGTGAGGAGCTAATCTCCTGCGTACGTGCAGGCGAGCCCGATGCAGGCGGACCCGGACTGTCTGTTCGCACAGCCCCGTGACTTGCGCCACCTCAGAGTGGTTCAGACCTTCCATGTCGTGCAACACGAGGACGGAACGATAAGCGGGAGGCAATTCCTTCACCGCCTGATCGATAAGCTCACGGGTTTCCCGACTCGCCGTTTGCTGTTCTGGGTTAGATGATTGAGGCATAGTTAGGACCGCCAGTTCCTCCATGGTCGGCATCAAGGCGTCCAGCGATAGATCCAGAAATGGCGCACTCTGCGGCCGCCGGCGGTGCGCGAGGCAGGAGTTTCGCGCAACCTTGTACAGCCACACTGTCAGTGCCTTGGAATTGTCAAACCCATCGAGATGGCGCACTGCCTTGATGAGGACGTCCTGCATGGTATCTTCGGCATCCTCGGGATGGCCACACGCCTTCATGCTGAAGGCAAAGACGGTGTCTTGAAGCAGCGCGAGCGCCTTCTCCAGCGAATCAGGTGATCGCTGACGGTAGGTCTCGAGAGCTCGCTCTATATCGCCTCTCACCTGAGCAGGATATCGTGCCGAAGTGTCTTTGGCGGGTGACGAGCGTCACACCTGCTGTTTGCCTGAGGGGCCCTGCACGACCTCCTGGGAATCGATCAGTTCGACTCTAACTTGCGAACCGGTTGCGTGCGGAGGTTGCTCTTCATTCTGGACAAACTGACGATCAAGCGACTCTTCCCACACCGATTGCTGCCGTTTGATGTCGGCCCACCACTTGAAGTGATGCCGATAGGCATAAAGCTCATCCACCATCCCGGTGATCATCGAATAGAACGCAGGCCGTTCCTCCGGAAACACGGCTCCCATGTAAACGTGAATCATCAACCCCGAGAGCACCATTCCGGCCAGCAGGAAGTGCACCACCATGGCCCACTGCACCATGGTCGTTCCCATGAGATGGAAACTCATAATCAATCCAGAAAGCATGATCAGCGGAATGGCGGTGTACACCAGCAGGGCGTAGAGTTTCTGACCAGCGTTGTACGCTCCCTGGGGAGGCAGAGCTAAATTCGACGGCTTCAGCAAAGCTATCGCCCGCGCTTTCAACCAGGCGATGTCGTCGCCATCCAGTGCGACCTCTTTCGCCAGCACCTCGGCATGCAGGAAGTGCCGCCAGCCAAACGTTACGTAGACCGCGCAAACCATGATCCATGTAATGCCGACGGCAATATGAAAGCGCAGCAGGTTCGCCGGCGATCCGAATAGTTGCTCCATGAAAGTCAGGTACCACCGGGGCGCGAATCGCAGCGACGGACTGACCACCAGTGCCGCCCCCGTGGACAGTTCCAGCAGCCATACCAACGCATTGAACCAATGCAGGAGAACCACAGCGACCTGGTGCTTTTTGATTTGCCGTTGCGCCATTTCCCGCGCCTGCTGCGGCGTAAGTGGCTGCGGCAAAAATTCGGTCGAGATGCTGGACATAGTTTTCTCCTACTCCTCGAACTGGTGCTCGCCGACCGCAAGTTGCCGGAAGAAGGCTACGGCTTGCCCGAGGAAGGTAGCTCCCACCGCCAGGAACACCAGCTTTTCGACCACCGCTCCCCACACCTTCGTAGCCGCCACGGTTCGCGGCGCATGGGGAGCGAAGCTGGCGGCTGCCATTTCAGATCCGCTCGGGACCGCCGAGGTAGTAGACGTTGGGACCGATAGCTGCTTCGGATGACTCAATCCGCTTGGCGTTCCCCCGGTAGACAGCGTTGAAGACACCGCCGGAGGTGTCCTCCAGATCGCCGAAGGTCTTGGCATTCGCTGGGCAGGTGAGCACGCACGACGGGCGGAATGCCCTTGGCTACACGCGCGGCGCAGAAATCGCATTTGTCCACCTTTCCTGCGGCGGAGTCGACGTAGCGCGCGTCGTAGGGGCAGGCAGCAACGCAACTGCCGCAGCCGATGCACAACTCGCGGTTTACCCGCACCGTGCCCGTGCTGTCCTGATACGTTGCTCCGGTGGGACAGGCAGGCACGCAGGTCGGACGATCACAGTGGTTACACTGCGAAACGTAGAAAGTAGATTTGAAATTGGGATACTGTCCCTGTGTTCCGGCGGGCCGCACCCGAGTACGCGCGCCGCCGATGGGCACCGCCCACTCGGACTTGCAGGCCACGGTGCAGGACTGGCAGCCCACACAGCGTTCCAGGTCGATCAACATTGCGTATCGAGACATCCTGCCGCTCCTATGCTCTCTCCGCTGCATGAACGCGGACGAAGTTCACGCGCATGCCGGTCCCTCCCATCAGGGGATCAATGGCAATCCGGGTCATGAGTGCCGTGTCGGAAAAGCCGTGCTGATAGGCTTTCTTCAAACCTGGCGCCTTGGCACCAAAGCCGTGGACCGTGTACGCCACGTCGCTGCGCATAGCGGGAGTGGTTCGCAGCGTAATGACCGGACTCCGCACTCCGTCCTGGTTCTCCAGGCAGACTTTCTGTCCGTCGCGTAAACCCATTCGTGCCGCGGCTTCCTGGCTTACCCATACCGGGTTCTCGGCCATCAGGTCATCGAGCCATGCGTTATTTTCCGTGCGCGAAAACGAATGTACGGGCGCGCGGCCGTAGATGAAGCGCAGATAGCCGGGCGGTGGATCGTCGACCGGCTCATACTTGGGCAGAGCATCGAAGTGCAGATCCTGTAGCACGGACGACAGCAACTCGATCTTGCCGCTTTGCGTGGGAAACAAAGGCCCGTCGTTTTCGCCGCGATCTTCGATGTAAGGCTTGCCGGCGAAGGATACCGCGCCGAGGGCTTTCAGCTCCGTTTCATTGATCCCGAGGGGCGCGATCAGGCGGCGCAGATGGTCGTCGGGATCACTCCAGGGAAAGTAGTCGGCCAGGCCGAGCCGTTTCGCAGTTTCTTTCGCAATCCACCAGCCCGGCTTCGATTCATAGAGCGGCGAGATCGCCGGTTGCCGGATGGCGATGAATGGACGTTTGGAAGTGGTGACCACCGCCGGCGGATCGTAGCGCTCCAGGTAGGTCGCTTCCGGCAGCACCAGGTCGGCATAGCGCGTCTGCTCGACCGGCAACACATCTACCACTGCCATGAAGTCGAGCTTCTGGATCGCCTCCAGGGTCTGCCGGCGAGTCGGAATGCTCTCGAAGATGTTCTGTCCGTAAACAATCCATCCCTTGATGGGATAAGGATCGCCGCTGAGCGTGGTTGCAATCAGACCTTGGGTAAGCCCGTGGGCTTCCTCGCTGGCCAAGGGATACAGGCTTCCGACGCGATCGGCCCGTGGCTTCTGCGTCTCCGGCATGGGAGGCAGGTGGATTTTGCCGGTGCGCCAGTTTCGTGGGAAGGAAGATACCGCCCTTGCGTCCGTAGGCGCCCAGCAAAGCTGTGAGTATTGCCATCGCCCGCGCCCGTTGCGTGTCATTGCCATACCAGCTCACGTGCCTGCCAGGATGAATCGCGACTGCTGGCCTGCACGCACCCATCAGCCGGGCGGTGTCGCGAATCTGGCTGGCGGGAAGATCGGTGATCGGCAGCCGCCCATTCCGGGGTGAAGGATGCTACGTGCTCTTCCAGTTCCTCCAGTCCCACGGCATATTGGTCCAGATATTCCATGTCGTGAAGCTTTTCGGTGAGCACCACATTCATCCACGCCAGCAAGAGTGCCGTATCGGTTCCCGGCTTGATGGGCAGCCAATGCGTCGCCTTGGACGCCGCCGTGGAGAATCGCGGGTCAACCACGATCAGCTTCGCGCCTTTGGACAGTCCCTCGGCAAACGCGGTCACTTGCGAGGTAAATACGTTTTCCCCAATGTGGCTGCCGATGAGCACGATGCATTGCGACTCTTCCAGATCGACCGGCTCGGGAGAGTTGACCGGACGGCCGAAGGTGAGCTGATAGCCAATGTCACGCGCGCCCGCGACATTGCGCGAAAGCCGGCTCCGCCGAGTTCGGCGTGCCGTACGCTTTCATCAAGCGTGGCAAAGAAACCGGAATGCACGCCGTGCGGAAACAGCGCCACGCTCTCCGGGCCATAGTTGTTCTTCAGCTCCTTCAAATGAGAGGCGAGAAAGTCCAGGGCCTCGTCCCAACTCACCCGCCGGAACTTGCCTTCGCCGCGCTCACCGGTGCGAATTTGCGGATACTTCAGCCGGTCGGGGTCATACAACAGTGCCGTGCCGGCATTGCCGCGAGCGCACAACTTTCCCTTGGTCAGCGGATGATGTGGATTTCCTTGCAGCTTCAGTACCTTGCCGTCGGCCACTTCGGCCATCACCCCGCAGCGCCAGAAACACATCTCGCAGTTGGTCGCGATCTGCTGGACCCGGGTGTCGCCCCGCCAGCCGGGAGGATGCACCTCGGCGCGAGCGCGCCGGTGCGATGCACCCACACGCGGCCGTTGCGGCCGAGACCTTGAAGAAGTCTACGGCGCGACATCTCGCGGAGTTCGAACGGCGGAATCGTCTTTCGTGTGATTGCTCAATGACGTTCTCTCTTGCTAACGCCGTTCCATTCTGTTCTGCGGCACGGCGTTGTTCTTCTTCAGCTGGAAGTCTTGCAAGCCGCAGCAGCAACCCATGGCTACCACTGCGGCCTGCAATCAGGAGATACGACCTATACCTCTAGAAACGCGCCATCAAGCCGTACTCAAATACGTTAGCGTTCTGGTAGGTGGGGAAACCCAGAATCGGGTTCGCGTTGAGCAGTTGCGGTGCGCCCACGTTCCATCCCGAACCCGAATACTTGTAGTTGTAGCGTTGATAGCCTCCCTTGAAGATGAAGTGATCGTTGATGCGGTGGGTCAGGTAGGCTTCGTAGACATCACCGCGGGTCGCTGTCTTCGGCGCCAGGATGTCATCTTCCGCCTGGGCGAAGTTGAACCAGTACTTCGAGCCGTGATTGAACTCGAAGCCGATTTTCGTCCGCCCGTCGTTCTGCGGGAAGTTGAAGCGTGCTCCCACGAAAACCATTTCGCCGGTGTGGTTCACGGGAGTCTCGAACGGGTCCGACAGCAGTCCGCCGAAGGGCGAGGTCTCGCCGTTAGGCCGGGTACCGTCGAAGTTCATGCTGCCGTAAAGGTCGAAAGGCCCAAGCCGGTGTTGCAGGTTCAGACCGTAAAGGTTGATGGCACCCAGATTGGTCGAAGGCGTGTAACGCATAATCACCGGCGCATTGATCTGATCGCCGGTCACCGGGTTGCTGGGGAGAACGATCTCACCGTTGAAACCGTCGGTGACGTTCCAGGCATGCGCGATGGTGACCTGCACCAGACTGTGTTCGGTGCTGTAGAGATCGAGGTTTCCACCCAGCAGTTGAACGCCCTTGATACGATCGGCCGGAGCCACCAGGTTTTGTCCGTTGCCGTAACCCTCGGTGAAGCCCACGCCCCAGCAGGCCCGCAGCGTCATCTTCTCGCCGATGTGATAGCCCAGAGTGGCGCCGTCGAACTGGTAGTCGATGAGAGTGCCCGATGGAGTTCCACCCCGCGGTTCGTCCCAGGAGTAGTTCAGGGGCGGACCGTCGGTCGAGGGCCGGCGTCCGACCGAGAGATAGAAATTCGAGTCAGCGATATGGTTCCAGGTGAAATAGGCGCGCTCGACGTGCACGATGTCCGATCCCGGGACGCTGACCGTGGTTCCGTCGCTGTACATCGAGGTCGGCTGCCCATCGAATACCTGCACCCCGGTGGAATTGCCGAACACCTTGTACATGGTCAAGCGCGCTGCCACGGTGACGTTGTCCGCGACTTTGGCGTCGAAGTTCAGGCGCAGCCGGTTGGTAAACATTGCATTGTTGTTGGCGGCATATCCCGGCACATAGGTTGCCGGCATCAGCATCTTCATCAACTGCTGCTGCATCGGCGCGGGAAATTGCGCCATCGCCGCCTTGAGCTGGGCAAAGGTCAGGTTGCTGGTGAAGTACTGATAATCGCCGTATTTCTTAGCGACATTGTTGTTGATCTGAGTCAACACTGGTCGGCATCTGCCCCTGATTGGTCTGCATGAAGAACATGGTTCTCACGATGCAGGTTCTGCAACTGCATGCCGTCGAAGTGACTGGGGATGTTGGCGGTGTAGCTGTAACCCATGAAGCGGAAGTCGCCGCTCCAGTTCAGCCGGTCCAGGGCCGATTTGCGCTCGCTCTGATTCAGCCGGTTGTTGATGTCTTTCACGTCGACGGTCGCGGCCGGGAGAATTCTGGTCAGCCATCAGATGACTGCCTGTCAGTCGGTCTGACCGTCCCCGTCTTTCTTCTCCTGTGCCGCCAGCCGTGTTTCCAGCGCGGTTACGGTCTGTTTGAGTTGATCGATTTCCTGGCGGAGTTCCGCCGCATCGTTGGCATTGGCTGAACTCTGTGTCTGCTGACCCCATGATGCAGGAGCACCCAGCAGAAGCAGAGCCGCAACCATAAAGATAGTAGGTAGTTTATGCACGGTAGTCCTCGAGTCACTTCAGGATGAATAGCGCTGTTGTCAGTCCGTAGTCCGATCTACCCGCAGGTAGCCGGTTGTTCGGAGTCCGCCGCATGATCGATGCAGAAGCGCTGAATGGCCTTGAGTTGAGCCGGGCTCAGACTCCTCCAGCATCTTCTTGCCTGACTTAGGCTCGATCGCTGTCTTATGCGCCGGAATAAGTTTGGTGCTGAAGAACTTGCGCCATTGATCCTGCGTAAGGGTCATCGGGCTGTACTGCCCGTTCGGCGATCCTTTGTCGTGACATACCTTACAGTTGGTCCGGTACAACAGTTTTCCATCCTGACCACTATCGGCGGCGGCCATTGTTGCCGCCAAGAACGAAGCCGCGAGAAAAAGTAAGATGAATCGCAATAATTTCGAAGAGTACATGTGGGTTCCTTTTCGTATGCCGCAGGTCCTGCGGCGCCGGATCGCACAGCATCCGATGAACAAATTCACTGGAAAAAGTTCTGTTACAGGTTCGCGAGAAATGTTTTGGTAGATTCCTCTTCTGGGAACAGGCAGCGTGTTTGGGGGAGGGCAATGGTGCCCGTCCTGCAGTTCTCTTTTGACGGGCGGAGTCGCATTGCCTGAACTGTTTCGCATATCTCTGGCGAGGTCTAGTTGGCGGAATAGACTTTTGCCCGATTAGACGATATGCAGATAGAGTTCCAGAGATGTGCTGCGCAGATTGGAAACTACTAACACTGACTCTTCCTCAGGGTCGTATCGGCTGTTGAGCGATCCTGGTTCCGGAGCCTACGGAGCAAGAAAAGATGGACGAGACAGTGCCCTGGTCGCCGCGAACTGTTGAAAATGGAGCCTTACTCTGATTTACCTACAAAGTCCAGAAGGTGAATTGTTCGATGTAGGTCCGCTTATCAGTACATTTCGAATATCCTGATCGGCGACCACAACAGCGACGTCCAGTACGAAGTCCTCGCCGATGACGAGATTGGCCAGGACCAGGTCCTGCTTGCCGTCGCCGTTCAGGTCTTCGATGCGCAGGAAGAAGATTGCGTCACTGAACGCGTTAAAGCTGGAGTTGAAGTGCCCGGCGCCGTTCCCTGTGAGGCTGCCGACTTCTCGATCGTCAACGGCTCGACTGCTGCTGGATGCGCTGCCATTGAGAGGAAAACTTCTGCTGGCAAGCTATTCCGGCCTCGCGCACTTTCGCGAATTCGGGAGTGCCGCGCAGCCCCGCGAAGAACGGGTCTGCATCCATCAGCGGATAAGAGCAGTAGTGCCCTTCAACTGCTTTAGAAAGCAGCGAGAGCGCTTTGTCATTCTGGCGACAATACGCGAGGTTCGCCGCGGCCAGGTAGTTGGCTTCGGGATCACCCGACACCTGGACCTTCGCCGCCATCGCTTCGATGTCGCCCGGCGGCTTGTGCTGCGCGCAGGCGATCAGCATGTCATAGCTCGGCCATTGCTGAATGTGCGGCGCGCCGAGTTGCAGGGCTTCTTCTGTTTTACCGGCGCGCAGCAGTCCCGCCAAGGTAATGGCCTTGGTGAAGTCAGAGTCGGGATCTGTGCCCAGATACCTTTCGGCCAACGGGTAATCACCTCGAAGCGTGGGCACGATGGCACAGGAACGCAGCCCCGACGTCAGCTTGTGCGGATCAATCTGGAAAGCTATGTCGCATTGGCGGCTCGACTCATCGATCAGCCCGGCGTAGCGCAAAGTGTAGTTCAACATGTAGTGCGCGTCAGAGCTGTCCGGATGGCGGCGCACCAGATCTTCAGCCTGCTGCATTGCCTTGCTCTCATCGCCGTCCTCGACGGCTACCCCAATCCAGATCGCGATGCCCGGGATGTAGTCTGGATCGAGCGCAACCGCCCGTGCTTCCGCGGACACGTAGCGCTCTTCCATGTCGCTGCCGCCATTGCCGTATCGCACTTCGACATAGCATCGCCGGCCAAGCTGAAGCCACGCGGGAGCGAAGTTTGGATCGAGGGCGACAGAGCGCTCCAGCATGGCGAGGGCCGGCTGGTTGGTACCGGAGTCATAAGGCATGGACAGCGCGCGCAGATATAGGTCGTACGCCTCGTTGTTGGTTGGACGCGTGCCTTTGGTGACAGGGTATGCCGAGCCGCCGAGCGCCGCGGCCAGTGCTCCTTGCGTGCGTGCCGCAATCTTATCGCGTAGCTCGATCATGTTGCGGGCCGAAGCGTCCAGCGTGTCGGCCCACAACACGCGCCCGCTTTTCACATCGATGGCCTCCAGCGTGAGGTGCAACTGGTCACCTTCCCCAACAAAACGGCCGGTGATGATGCTCGCCGCCTTCATCTCCGCGCCCGCTTTGCGAAGGTCGACGCCCGGAAGAGCATATTGCGAGCTGGTTAAGAACGGCTGCACCGAAAGTCCGCCATCATAGCTGAGCATCATTGCCACTTCATCGGCAAGCGGAAGGCTCAGGTAATCGAACGAACGGTCGGTGCCGGCATTCTGAAAGGGAAGAATTGCGACACTTTTCAGCGTCGGTGGCGGCGGTTGAGTCACTTTCCCGTGCAAGATGTACAGGCTGGCAGCCAGGCCGACTACCAGGACACACGCAAACGCGATCCATGGCCGACGGACGCGGGCCTCCGTGCGCTTGCGTTCGGCAATCTCCTGCTGCTGTCGCTCGCTTTCCCTGCGATTTCGTTCCGCGCGGCGTGCGTCCAGATTTTCCAGGCGCTGGGCCAACTCCGCCGGGCTGCGAAGCCGGCGCGCAGGGTCGCCGCACACGGCTGCGGCAATGTCCTCGCGCAATAAGGGGTCCGCGACCTCTTCTTCCCATCCCGGCGAGAGCGGCTTGCGGAAGTCGCCCACGACCATCTGGTAGAGCATGACGCCGAGGGCGTAAACATCCGACTGCGCGGTGGCGGCTTTGCCGGAGAAGACCTCGGGCGCCAGATACAGCAGCGTGCCACTGAATGAGCTTGATTCCAGGGCGGCGGTCTGGGTCAAGCCCAGGCGGGTGATGCCCATCGCCTCCAGCCGCGACGGCTCGAGCAACAACGCGCTGCCAAAGTCGGCGATCTTGATCTGGTCTGCGCCGTCTGCCAGCCGAGTGACAAGCACGTTGGCTGGCTTTAAATCCTTGTGCAGAACGCCCACCGCGTGTACCGCCGGATACTCGCACGCGAGATCTCGGCAAGAACATGCAGCCGCCGCTCGAGCGGGATGGCGGCGAGGCCGCCTTGGCCTTCAGCCCACTCCGCCAGGTTCGGGCCGCCGTATTCGCTCTCTAGAAAATAGGGTTCGGCCTCGAAGTTCCACTCCAGAATTTGGACAAGATGCGGCGATCTTGCAGAGACTCACGGAGAAAGCGGAAGACCGTCACCTCGCGCTTCAAGGTCCTGAGGCGAGCCAGCTGGGAGACGAACTTGAAGACGCGCAGCTCGTGGGTCTTGGGGTGCTCGGCCAGCCACACCTCGCTCGCGGCCGAGATGTCGAGCGGGCGCAGCATCAGCCATTGCTCGCGGCCGGGGACAGGACTGCCGGCTGCCAGTAGCAGGTGCGCCGGGACGATGACGGTAGGCTCGCCTCGGCGTGGGCGGTTGCCGCCAGGCGATATCCCACCCGCGGCACGGTGACGACGATACTGGAATCTGCGTCGCCCAGCGCCTTGCGCAATTTGTAAACGGCGGTGGACAAGGAACCTTCGACGACGTTGAGGCCCGGCCAGACGGCGTCAAGCAGTTCGTTCTTCGTGACGACTTCGCCAGCGTGCCGAAGAAGGTAGAGCAGCACCTCCAAAGGCTTCAGCTCCAGCTCCACCGGCTGATCGCCGACGCGCAACTCCAGGCTCGATTCGACGAAAGTCCGCCCGGCAAAACTCCAAAGGCATCCGGAAAGCTCTGGCAATTCCCGGGCTAAGCGATGGGTGGCCATGAACTTCCGCTTCTTGAGAGTCTCTTGAGAATTACGTCAGGACACTTGAGAGCCGATTGCTGCACATTATGCCCCACGGCCGACCGGGGTGACCAGCACATTTTGAGCGACGCAGGACCGGAAGTCGCTATCGTCTCTCCCTGTGCACGACGCTATCTGCGGTTTTCATGGCGAATCTCGAGCCAAAGAAGAAGGAGGAGCCATGCCGAGCCTCGGCAGCAGTAAGTTCTTTCGACTTGGGGATTTCCTCTTCTCCGCTATCCTTCAGCGTCCTCGCCAACTTTGACAGCGCTCACGGCAGTCACTCCCCTATCGCCTCCCAGAGGGATCGCAATGGATCCCTCGGAATATGTTGTCGAAAGGAAACCATGCGCCCTTCAAATTGGTCAGGATTGAGCAAACTCAACCTTTGGACAAGTGGCCTGTCACTCTTCTGGCACTTTGTGGTGCGACAGCAATTAGCTTGTCTGCCCAGACCTTAACCACGCTGCACCGCTTCGCGGGATATTCGAATGACGGCGCCAGTCCTTACGCCGGGCTGGTGCAAGCCACCGACGGGAACTTCTACGGGACAACCTATGCAGGCGGGACCAGCAGCAACTGTCAGGGCGGCTGTGGCACGGTCTTTAGAATCACGCCAGCGGGCACGCTGACCACGCTGCACAGCTTCGACTGGTATGACGGCGCCAGCCCTACCGGCGCGCTGGTGCAAGGCACTGACGGGAATCTCTACGGCACAACCTATGGAGGCGGTGCCGACCCGCGCGTTGGTACCGTATTCAGAATCACCCCGGGAGGCGCGCTGACCACGCTGTACAGCTTTTGCGCGCAAGCGAACTGCACTGACGGCCAGCAGCCTTACGCCGGGCTGGTGCGAGGCTCCGATGGCAACTTCTACGGGACAACCCTGGAGGGCGGGGCCAACACCGGCTGTTCTCTCGGCAGCGGCACCTGCGGCACGGTCTTTAGAATTACGCCAGGGGGCGCGCTCACCACGCTGCACAGCTTTTGCGCGTCAACCCGGCTGCGCTGACGGCGGCAACCCTTACGCCGGGCTGGTGCAAGCCAGCGACGGAAACTTCTACGGGACAACCTTCGGGCGCGGGGTCAACGGTTACGGCACGGTGTTCAAGATCACCCCGGCAGGCGCGCTGACCTCGCTTTACAGCTTTTGCTCTCAAACGAACTGCGCTGACGGCGAATACCCTCAATCCGGGCTGGTGCAAGCCAGCGACGGGAACTTCTATGGGACAACTCCGCGAGGGCGGCGGCGGGCCCTTCCATCAGGGCGGCACGGTCTTCAAAATCACCTCAAGCGGCACCCTGACCACGATCTACAACTTTTGCTCTCAACAGAACTGCGCTGACGGCGCCGACTCCCTGGCTGCACTGCTACAAGGCACCGATGGGAACCTCTATGGAACGACAATCGGAGGCGGGGCCTACTGCACGCAGACCAGCGGCTGTGGCACGGTCTTCAAAATCACCCCAAGCGGCACGCTGACCACGCTGCACAGCTTCGACGACACTGATGACGGCAAAGCGCCTTTCGGCCGGTTGGTGCAAGCCACCGACGGAAACTTCTATGGGACAACCACGTTTGGCGCAAACCCTGCATGCACCACCGGCCTCCATGGCTGCGGCACGGTCTTCCGTCTGTCGGGGCCCCCGCCCAGCACGACGACGGTGACTAGTTCGCCCAATCCGTCGACCTTCGAACAGCAGGTGACGATCACTGCGACCGTGGGCCCCGCCGGCCCGCCGACGCCGACAGGAACGGTGGGCTTCACATCGAATGGCACCGCCATCTCCGGCTGCACTTCAGTCACACTGAATTCCGGCACAGCTCAGTGCGTCACGTCGTCGCTGTCGGTGGGTACCGATAGGATCGTCGCTACATATTCCGGTGACAGCAACTACAGCGGCAGCAGCGGGTCGGTGGTGCAGATCGTCAACCCTGTGCCGATGGCGTTGCAGTTCGTCGCCATCTCGCCCTGCCGCATTGTCGACACCCGCAATGCCAACGGCACCTTCGGCGGTCCTCCGATCCCGGGCAACAACAGCCGCTCCTTCCCGCTCACAGAAGGCGATAACCCGTGCGGCATTCCGTCCAGTGCCATTGCCTACTCCGTGAATGTGACGGTGGTGCCGCAGACTACGCTCGGCTATCTGACCATCTGGCCAACGGGTGAAGGTCAGCCGATTGCCTCGACCCTGAACTCACTGGACGGCCGCATCAAGGCCAATGCCGCGATCATTCCCGCAGGCACGCCCAACGGCTCGGTTACCGTATACGTGACCAACACGACCAATGTCGTGCTCGATATCAACGGCTACTTCACGACCGGCGACGGCTCGACCCTGGCGTTCTATCCTCTGACTCCGTGCCGTGTGGCCGACACCCGCAACCCCGACGGATCGCTGGGCGGGCCGTATCTCAGCGGTGGTCATGAGCGCGACTTCCCGGTGCTGCAGAGCAGTTGTGGACTGCCGAACAGTGCCGTGGCGTATTCGTTCAACTTCACCGTTGTGCCCAAGACCTCAGCGGGAGTGGCGTATCTGACGGTGTGGCCGCAAGGCCAGAGTCGTCCGGTGGTATCCACACTGAACGATCTGACCAATACGGTCGTGGCCAATGCAGCGCTGGTGCCGGCAGGTACAGGTGGAGGAGTGGCCACCTACGCAACCAACGACACCAATTTGGTGATCGATACGAACGGGTACTTTGCTCCGCCGGGCAGTGGCGGGTTGTCGTTCTATCCGCTGACACCGTGCCGTGTGATCGACACCCGTCACAACAATGGACAACCGTTCACGGGTGAGCTTACGGTCCCAGTGCAGACCAGTCCATGCGGACCGCCGGCGACTGCGGAGGGCTATGTGTTCAACGCGACGGTGGTGCCGGATGGCCCGCTGAGCTTTCTGACGCTGTGGCCGGATCCGCTGTCGCGGCCGACAGTATCGACGCTGAACGCGATTGATGGAGCGATCACGTCGAACATGGCAATCGTTCCGAACGGCGATGGTAAGACCGATGCTTTCGCCGCAGGCTACACGCAACTCATCCTGGACATCTCCGGCTACTTCGCTCCGTAAGATAAACCATCGGGAGCGGCGCGTCAAAAAGTGATTCTTTCGGGCAAAAGGGAATGACTTCTCGCATCGCCGAAGAATCAAGGCAACGCATGCACTGCGTCAGCAGGGTGATTGGGCGGCTATAACGGCTGGGTCTGAAACCTAATAGGGTCGACTCGAGAATCGTGGAAGTTTTTTCGTTCGCCTCATGCTATTTCTAAGAACCCGGGTTCTGGGAAATTTGTCTTCGTCGGCGATTCGAGAGTCAACAGATCGGTGGCACGATTGCAGGCATACATTCTGTTCGCGGCTTGCCATGGCCGGGGTGCACTTGAAAACAATCCAATTCCTGGCCGGGCACAAGACGATTGCGATCACCGCCCGATACGGCACACTTGGCGCCAAACACAGTTATTGGTGCCGAGAGGGGGACTCGAACCCCCACAACCCGTTAAGGTCCGCGGATTTTAAGTCCGCTGCGTCTGCCAATTTCGCCATCCCGGCGTGCGCGCTAACGAAGGATCATCTCCCGCGTTAGTGACACAGCTCAGTTTAGCAGTTCCGTTTTACGGCGCGTCGCGCTGATAGTTCGAGCATAGACTTGCAATCCTGAGTGCATTTACATTGCCCGTCCGGACTCAGACTTGGGCACGATCGACGGTCCGGGGACGCAGGGAAGAATTGCATTCGCCTGCCCGATGAGGCGCTGTCCTCTCTCGACGGCAATTCCTTTGCCTAGCGCCGCAGTTACCGTTTGAACGTAGGCGCTCACCGCATCACTGCCGATCTTAGCCTGATTTTGTTCGAAGGCTTGCAGTGCTGTATTCAACAGATCCAGCAGTCGCGACCGGAGCGCCACGTCGGTGAAATCGGCGGCTTTGGTCGAAGCAATTAGAGCGTTCACATCGTCCACTGGCTGTATTGTCACGGTCACGGGAAACTTTGCCGTGATTCCCGGAGTGTCGTCGAGCCACGCCCAGGCGTACAACTGATGAACGCCGCACGTCTCCGGGCTGTAGAAGGCGCGATGGTAGTAGTTCTGTCCGGGGTCCATGTAAGCGATACGCTGCATATCCAGCAGTTGACCATTCGTGGCTGGATCGCCGTCGTAGTAAGCGATGGTCACGGAGTGAACAGGCGCGCCGCCGGCCTGCAACGTCGCCGTCAACTTGGTGCGATGCTCGCGCAGCAGGTGACGATCGGCCGATAGGCTGATGCTTTGCAGGAACCCACTATCTTGACTCTGTCCCAGCGACGGCGTCGATGGGAAGAGGAAGAAGGGGGCGCTGATGGGATACATGCCAACGTTGTTGCTGTATGGTTCCACCGGCACATCGGTAATTTGTTGCAGGTTCATGCCGCGCGGATCGGCTGTCAGTCCATGGGCCGGCATCTCGGGAACCAGATTGCCCTGGGCATCTTCCATCCAAACTACAACCCAAAACACCAGGTACGTATTAGTCAGGTGAGGGAACTGTGCGGTCGGGAAGTCCACGCTGGCCGTGGTCCAGTTTGGCGTGGAGCTTGATTCGTAGCCCGGGATCGACGGAATTTGCGTTTGACCAATCGGGAAACTGTTGCCGCAAAGCGTGCCTGCAGGGCAAGTGCTGGTGCCGTTGATGCAGCTGTTCTCGGTTCCTGAGCCGGAGTGGCAGAAGAGCTGGCCGTAAAAGCTCACCTGGATCGAGGTCGCGGGATGCGTCAGCGCGGTGCTGTTGGTGGCGATCAGACTGTAGTTGTAAACTCGGGCAGTGAGAGTGAGATCATCCCCGGCTGTAGCCGACGCCAGGTTCGGACTGGAATCTTGCTCGCCGGGCCGGGTAATGAAGAAACCTTTCATGTGATAGAAGGGCTGATCCAGCGGCGAAAGATCGCCCGACTGGTCCGGCGGATTAAACGCTGCCAACTGGGTTGATTTGTTCCACTGCCAGCGCTCCGGATGGTTGAGCGACACGTCGGGGAGGTTATAAACCTGCTGCCACCACGCCGCGTTTGCCGCGTTACAACCGTTTTCCCCAGTGACATCATCGAGAAAGCCTACAAACAACGGACCGCTGGTTGCGATGTCGACCGGATTGTTCTGCGGGTCCTTCAATGTCAGAGTCTGATAGGCGGGGTTCTTCACATTTTTTTGACCGAAGATGTACCCGGTAAAGTCGTAAGAGCAGCATTGCGCGATGTCGCTATCGAAGGACGGCTTGAATTGCTCCACTCCAGCCGAGGCGCTGAGCGTGGACGAATTCACATTCAGCGTACTCAACGAAGTGCTGGCGCCGATGTCGATGTTGTAATTGAAGCTTGCCCCATCGATACCTTGCACGCCGGCGCGCTCGGAGTAGCTGAACGAGAGGTCATCGGAGAACGAATCGGTTGAGCCGGCGCTATTGCTCTGCTTGGTGACGCCGCTCCACGCATTCTGGATGTACCCGGATGAGGTGTCGGTGATCTTGCATTGCGGTGTGGTCAGCGGATTGACCTGGTTGGTGAACTGGTCCTGTAGTTGATTCAGGTCCCACGGATAGGAGAGGACCTCTCCCGGCTCGTGCACTGGCTGGTACCAGTCTTGTCCAGTGCCATCTACGTCGGCGTGCTGCACCTGGTCCGGAACCGAAAATTCCACATAGGTCGGATATTTTGGGCTGCAGTCGGGATCGTTCTTCGGACAGGACGAGGCGGCCAGCACCGGGTAGTAATACACATTCATTGCGCGTTCGGTGTAGAAAATGTGGTCCGCGAATCCCGTGGTCGAACTCACGCTGTCGGTCTGGCCCTTGTAGGTGTCGTAGGTCTTGGCGACGTTGTGATTATGGGCGTACTGAGTTGAATTCTGAATCTTGACGTTACCCTCAGTCACCCCATCCCCCCAGCTGATGCTGGTGCCCGCAGTCTGCTTCACCGAAACTCCCCAACTGGTCGTACTGGTTCTCTGAGTCTGGGTGTTCGAAGTGGAAGTAAAGTTGAACGAGGTTGAGAATCCAATGCCCGGCGCGGGCAAGCTGGGCAGGACCGTCAGATTGAAAAGGCAAGGCACGGTCGGATCGCCGCAACCGGGAAACTTATTGGTATCGAGCTGAAAATTGGGTCTGATCCAGTCGATATGCATCGGCGGAATGCCCAGGACGATATCAGGCTGAATCTGTGTTGGAATTCGCAGGACCTCCGGAGTTCCGAGACGCAGGGATCGCCCTTGAATATCGCCGGGAAGAACGCCGTAGAAGTTGGTGTTCAGTGGGCTGCTGCTGACCGTCGTATGGTTCAGGTCCTTCAGCCAGTTGGTCACGTGGGTGATAGGGTTTGGGGGAGTGATACTCCAGATTCGCACCTCACCCTGCGGAAAGAAAAGAAGGCCGCTCTCAAGAGTAAAAGTCTCAATCTGCAATGCTGGGTTGTGACTTCCCGGGGGGCCACATTGGTTGTCATCGATAGGACACTGATTATCGAAGTTGCCCACTCGCATGCTCTGGAGGGAGACATAGTTCGCTGTAGTCAAATGCGTCTCTGACTGAAGCGTGAAATTGAAGTTGATATCGAAGCTTCCAATGTCGATATAAGACTGGTAGCCAAGATTCTCAACTCTTGTGCCCAGTACGATTTGCTGATTCGTGGTTTGCGGCCAATTCAGAATCGACGCAGCTTCCGCCAGCGCGCCGTCCGAGTGGTGCTTGTCGGCAAATTTATATGGCGATATGTTCGCCTCATTTGCCGTGAAGCTGCCGTCCTGTCCAGGAATAATTTCCACGGAAACCACGCTGTAACCGGCCGATTCATCGGCTCTTTGACCGAACGCAACAAGCTCCGCATTACTGACGCTGCTGCGGAAATGTCCGGCGGCAAGCGCCGACTGCCCAGGGACAAATGCTTTGCGCAACTTGCACGAGGTCACCTGCCTGATCGCAAGCGTCTTAGGATCGACGGAATAAAACACGATGGTCTGGTAGTCGGTGAGAAGAAGTGCGATTTCATCGCGGCCATCGCCGTTGAAATCACCGGTAACGATCGATCCGGTTACGGGTACGGGTTGGGTGCTGCCGGCGAGTTCGGGGCCTTCGGTCGGTGGAGCCTCGGTCTTGGGATCGGCCGCCGCCAGCACTTTCAGCCCCCATTGCGCCTCGTCCTGGTGGGTTGACGCATAGAAAACCAGCAGGTCGTCAAGGTTGTTGCCGACAAAATTACCGGTCGTCATCTGGGTATAGACGGAACCATAAGGATTGAAGCTGGTGTGGAGCGGCACCACGGTGTTGAAGTTGGTCAGAAGATCGAACAGCGTTACCTGCCAAACCGGACCGTTGCCCTCATTGAGCACGGCCAGGATGTCGCCGGGAGTTTCATACATCCGTCCCGTCGCTTGCGCTACCGCTACTCCGTTGAGGTCGAATTGGCCCCCAGTATTGACGCTGCTGACCTGAACATCTTCCTTCTGACCACCAAACCCCGAATTCTCAGTATTGAATGTATTGAGGGAAGTCGTCATCTGGTCGTGATCCATGTTGACCTGCAACAGCACCAGATCATCATCAACCAGCAGGTAGTGCATGCCGCCGGTGACGTCGGAGACGTTCTGCACGTTCTGCGCCCCCTTGTCTCGTCCAAGAGAGCCTGCGGAAGCCGGTATTGCAGCCACCAGCACGACGGCAGCCAGGCAAGCGAGGGTAACGATACTGACTTGTCTGCGAATGACCATGGGCAGGGTGCTCAATGGCTGTTCCCCACGAGGACACACAACGGTAGACATGGCGGCGCTCCGAGTAAGAAGTGGTCTTGATTGGCTAATGATCGTCAGCGAGAGGGTTTGAACTGTTGGCGGATTTTTATCACGCTGAAAATTGACAGTCAATAGGGGGAAGCACCGGTTCCAGCCTCAGTCTTCGTCAACTCCACCAAAAAACACTTTTTTGATAATCGAAGCCGCGTTCGGGAACAAATCTTAATTCATAAGCGCCATCTTCCGTGTAAATCACCGCGTCCTGTGACCCGAATCACAGAAGCTAGTGCGGCGTTCACGAACAATAGGGCCATGCTGTTTCCACGGCCGTTGTTGTCCTGTCCCTTTACGCAGCCTGGTCTGCGCCATGTTTCTTGTCCGAGGTCCCTGCATGGATAGCGCACTCTTGATTCACCGCCTGCAATTTGCCTTCACCATCACTTATCACTACCTGTTCCCGCAACTGACGATGGGGCTGGCGCCGCTGATCGTTATCCTCAAGACGATCGAACTGAAGACCGGCGACGAGCGTTACGGAGCCGCTGCCCGCTTTTGGGCCAAGATCTTCGGGATCAACTTCGTGATCGGCGTGGTCACCGGAATTCCGATGGAATTTCAGTTCGGCACCAATTGGTCGCACTTCTCCCGGTTCGCGGGCGGCGTGATCGGGCAGACACTCGCCATGGAAGGCTGCTTCGCTTTCTTCCTGGAATCGACATTCCTCGGACTATTTCTTTATGGCGAGAGACGCTTGAGCAAGGGGCTGCACTGGTTTTCCGCGCTGATGGTATTCCTGGGCTCATGGATGTCGGGGTACTTCATCGTTGCGACCGATGCCTGGATGCAGCACCCGGTCGGGTACGAGCGCGCGGCAGATGGCTCGCTGCAACTCAGCAGCTTCTGGCAGCTGGTGCTGAATCCCTGGGCGTGGTGGCAATACGCGCACAATATGAGCGGAGCCGTTATTACCGGTGCGTTCGTGATGGCGGCGGTCGGCGCTTTTTACCTGCTCAGCCAAAAGCATATCGAAGAAGGCAGGATCTTCGTGAAGGTCGGCGTGATCGCCGCACTCCTTGTGACCGTGTTTCAAGTGGTTCCAACAGGCGATGCGCAAGGCCGCATGCTGGCCCGCAATCAGCCGGTTACGCTGGCCGCGATGGAAGCGTTGTGGGAGACCCAGCCGGGCGCACCGCTGGTAATCCTCGGCCAGCCGGATGTTGCTAACAAACGCATCGACAACCCGATTGTCGTGCCCAGGATGCTCAGCTTTCTGACCTGGCGCAGTTGGAGCGCCGAGGTGAAGGGTCTGAATTCGGTGCCGAAGGAAGATTGGCCGGAGAATATCCCGCTGCTCTACTACACGTACCACATCATGGTGGGACTGGGGACAATCTTTATTGCCGTGACCGGCATCGCCTGTCTGCTTTTGTGGCGCAAAAAGCTGTATGAATCTCGCTGGATGCTATGGATCCTGCTGCTGATGTTCCCGTTTCCCTACATCGCCAACACCGCCGGCTGGATGACTGCGGAGATTGGACGGCAGCCCTGGTTGATTTACGGACTGATGCGCACCGTAGACGGCTACTCCAAGATGGTGTCGGCCGGTAACGGATGGTTCAGCTTCCTCGGCTTCCTTGGCATGTATACCGTGCTGTCGGTGCTGTTCCTCTTCCTGGTGCGTCGCGAAATCGAGCATGGCCCGGAGCCTGTCATCTCGCCGGTTTTGCGCCAACAAATTGAAGCGGCCCGTTTAGATCAGGTGGAGGTGCGATAACATGTCGACGATTTGGTTCATGATTGTAGCGGTAATGGTCGCGATTTACGTTCTGCTGGATGGCTTCGACCTGGGCGCGGGCGCGGTGCATCTGTTCATCACCCGTACCGACGAAGAACGTCGCATAGTGATTCGCGCTATCGGACCGGTGTGGGATGGCAACGAAGTCTGGCTGCTGGCAGCCGGCGGCACTCTCTACTTCGCCTTTCCGCTTCTCTACGCATCCAGCTTCAGCGGGTTTTATCTTCCGCTGATGATGGTGCTGTGGCTACTGATGCTGCGTGCTGTCGGTATCGAGTTCCGTACGCATATTGAGCAGGGCGTGTGGAAGGGATTCTTCGACACGATCTTTGGAGTATCGAGCATTCTGCTGGCAATCTTCTTCGGGGCGGCGCTGGGTAACGTTGTCCGCGGCGTGCCGCTGAATGCCGAAGGTTATTTCTTCGAGCCCTTGTGGACCAACTGGCGCGTGGGCGCGCAGAACGGCATTCTCGACTGGTACACCGTTCTGTGCGGCGTCGTCGCGCTGGTGACGCTAGTCGTTCACGGCTCGCTATACCTTGCTACCAAGACGCAAAACGAATTGAATGCTCGCGCGCGCAAAGTGGCATCCTGGTTCTGGCCGGTTCAGGTACTGCTGACGATCTTCAGCCTGATCGCCACGGTGTACGCTGTGCCGCACGTGCTGGACAACTATTCGAAGTGGCCAATCGGTTATCTGGTTCCGGCAATCGTGATCGGGAGCCTCTGCTACCTGTACTTCGCCAATAAGCGAGGGCAGGAGAAAGGAGCATTCCTGGCATCTTGCACCTATATTGTGGGCATGCTGGTGGGTGCTGCCTTCGCGCTCTATCCGAATGTGCTGCCGGCCAGCACCGGGGCGAATTTCAGTCTCACGATCTATAACACGGCCGCCGGTGCTCACGGGTTGAGCGTAGGCTTTGTGTGGTGGACGCTGGGTATGGTCCTGGCGGCGGTTTACTTCACATTTATCTACCGCATGTTCCGTGGCAAGGTGCGGTTGGAGGAGCACGGCGACCACGGATACTGAAGTTTCTGAGTGGGCGAAGACCGCGCTTTTCGCTCGTGTGCTGACTTCCGAACAGCACGGGAAAGGCTGAGCGTCGCTGGGAACCATGCAAGGGCAACACAGAGCTAGCGGACAGCCTGGCAGGCTGCTGAAAAACTCCCCGAGAACGGCTCGTCGGCCTGAAAGGCCGCCTCGCCGAAACCAAAAATACAGGACTTGTGGTGGCACGCCTGAAGGCGTGCCCTTCCAAAGCCACTCGGCATCCGAGTTTTTCAGCAGCCTGCTAGGGCTGCGGGCCGACAGTTCCGCTACTCGCGAACGCCATTACCACCGCCATTCCGGCAATCCCCGTCATCAGAAACACACATGGAGGCCACCCTCCTGCCACCCACGTCCAACCTGTAACGATCGCGCCCAAACTTCCGCCAATGTAATAAAACGTCACATAAAGTCCCGCGGCCGATGACCGCGCCTTTCCCGCCACCACTCCGGTCTGCACCGTCCCAACCGCCTGATAGATAAACACTCCTGACGAAGCCAGCGCGAGTCCGACGATGATTACCGGCAACGAATGCACCAGCGTCAGTAAAAGTCCAACCGCAGCGAATCCGAAGCCGATCGTCGAAGTCACGCGGATCCCGTAATGATCGACGCTACGTCCAGCGAGTGGCGTTACGATCAGCCCGAACAGATAGACACAGAAAATGCTGCCAAGCTGCGCGGTATTTAGGTGATACGGCGGCGCGGCCAGGTAGAAGTTCGCGTACGTGAACGTTCCAACCAGGCAGAATAATGCCGCGAAGCCCATGCCGAAGACAGCCAGCAATCGAGGGTTCCACAGATGTCCCTTCGCCTGCGATACCGAATGACGCACGCGTTCCGCGCGCACGAAGTTCTTCGCCACCGGCAGCCAGCGCTGCACCATAATCGCGCCCGCGAGGTTCACCAGTCCGATGACGACGAATGCATCGCGCCAGTCGAGATGGTGAGCGACCAACCCTGAGATGAATCGACCGCCGAAGCCCCCCAGTACCGTCCCGGTGATGTAGGAAGCCATGGCTCGGCCGACGTAGGCGCCGGCAAATTCCTCGTTGATGTAGGCCATCATTACGACGATGACGCCAGGAACGAAGATGCCCTGCATGAATCTCCAGAAGATTAGCTGATGCAGGTTTTGTGCGGTGGCCGCAAGCATGGTCGGCACCGTCAAGGCATAGAGCGACGGCACGATGACATTCTTCCGGCCGATGGACTCGGCCAGCAAGCCGATGAACGGCGCAGTCAGTGCGACGGCAAGAATGGTGGCACTGACGGTGAAGCTGACCGCGATCTCCGACGTGTGATAAAGCCGCTGCAGGTAGGGAAGGAGCGGCTGCGTGTCATAGACGTTGAGGAAGGTACACATCCCAGCCAACATGCAGGCGGAGATGGCCACGCGGGAAGGCGTGCCGGCAGTTCTGCTTCGCGGTTAACCTGGGGACGGCGACATCCATGGCAGGCGCAGGAAAGACAGTGCAACTCAGGATTATAGCTAGTGCCTAAAGCAGTACTACGGTCATACCCTTGTTCCCGCGTCCCAGGTCGCTATCGCTCTTCAGTTCAGGCATGTGCTTCAGCAGTTCCCAGGTGCGCTCGTCGCCCTTGCCCCAGTTCTCCCCGAAGATGCAGTCGCGGATTTCCTTCTTCGCCGCCATTTGGCGCAACGTTGCTTGCAGAGCGAAGCGGAGGTCTCCGCCGACCCCTGTCGAACCGTAGCCGTGGACGATCTTGAGCACCTTGAGACCAGCCTGTTGCGCTGTGTGAATTTCGCTAGTCAAGCGGGCGCGCGCCTGCTCGACGGTGGGCATGCCGTCTTTGAGGATCACGGTTTTGATGGTGAACCCCATCTGGATCATCTCATGCGCAAGCCATTATTCCCACAACGTCAGACCGCTCGACATAGTGACACTCTGCGCGTTGCTCGCGAACACGATATCATCATTCGCTTGGGGAGCTGGATGAAAGAAATTGCTGCATGGGCTTTGGAGACCGCCAGATTGCGCGGGGCATCGCTCGTCGAAGCGCGTATTGTCGACGAGCGTAGTCGCTCGCTGGCGACCAGGAACGGCAAGATCGGCAGCGCTTCCGACGCGGAGTCACTGGGCATCGGGATTCGCGTGATCGCCAATGGCGCCTTTGGCTTCGCTGCAACCGACGATCTTTCGCGGGAAGGTGTTCAAAGCTGCGCGGCTCGGGCTGTTGAAATCGCAAAATCTTCGGCCACGGTGAAATCGCAGGAGTTGCACATGGTTCCTGAGGGGGCGGCCAAAGCGGACTGGGCGTCGCCCTGCCGCATCGATCCCTTTAGCATCTCCATCGAGAAGAACCTTGAGTTGCTGTTTGCCATCGATGAGGAGCTGCGCAAGACCAACGGCGTAACTCTTGCCGAGACCAGCATGAATTTCCGCCGCTACGAGCAATGGTTCTACTCCACCGAAGGCGCCGACATTCATCAGACGATCGTCAGTTCCGGTGCGGGCTACGCGGCGCATACTTACAAGGACAACGAGATCCAGAAACGGTCTTATCCCAACTCATTCGGTGGACAGTTTCAGAACAAAGGCTACGAGCTCATCGAGGAATTGGAGCTGTTGAAGCACGTACCCGAGATCGCCGAGCAGGCGGTCGCACTGCACTCTGCCAATCAATGTCCCGAAGGTTCATACGATGTCGTGCTCGACTCGTCGCAGCTGGGACTGCAGATCCACGAGTCTGTCGGTCATCCGATCGAGCTTGATCGCGTGCTTGGCATGGAGGCCAACTTTGCCGGCACTTCGTTCCTCACGCTCGACAAGTTGGGCAAGCTGAAGTACGGCAGCGACATCGTGAACGTGGTTGCCGATGCCACGGAGGCGCATGGGCCCGGCCTCGGGACGTTTGCCTATGACGATGAAGGCGTGGCGGCGCAGTGTACGCCGATCATTACCAACGGCCTGTTCACGGGATACCTGACCTCGCGCGACACGGCCGAGGCGATCGGTGCTTCTCGCAGTGGGGGCTGTCTGCGCGCGGAAGGCTGGAATCGACTGCCGATTGTACGCATGACCAACGTCAGCATTCTGCCCGGAACTTCGCCTCTGACGCTGGAGCAGCTGATCGCCTCGACTGAGCGCGGCATCTACATGGAGACGAACCGCTCCTGGTCGATCGACGACAAGCGTTACAACTTCCAGTTCGGTTGCGAGATTGGCTGGGAGATCGTCGGCGGCAAGCGCGGCCGGATGCTGAAGAATCCTTCGTACTCGGGTATCACGACGGAATTCTGGAATTCAATGGACGCCATCTGCTCGCGCGATGAATGGACCTTATGGGGCACTCCTAACTGCGGCAAAGGCCAGCCGCAGCAGGTGATGGGCACCGGACACGGCGCCGCGCCAGCAAGGTTCAGGAACGTCAGTGTGGGAACGGCGTACAAGGGAAGTTAAGCACTCAGCACTCAGCAATTAGCGACTAGTAGACACGGTCGCGGCGATCGACATTGTGGCAATAGATGGTTGGACAAATAGCAAAGAATCCGTCTCGTCATGCTTCTCGTTTACGACTCCGACTGAATGCTGAGTGCTAATCGCTAATTGCTAGTTGCCGAAATGCTCAATCGCGACCAATCCGCTTCCATCTTCGATAAGCTTCGCAGGCTTTCCAGCGCCGACGAGATCGAGTTGCTCGTCTCTGCCGGACGGAGTGCGCTCACCCGCTTTGCCAACAACACCATTCATCAGAACGTTGCCGAGGAAGAAAACCACATCTCGGTGCGCGTATCGTTTGGCGGTCGTACGGCGCGCGCTACCACCAACAAACATGATGACGACAGCCTGCGTCGCGTCGTGCAATCGGCGGAGGCGATGGCTCGCGTGCAGCACGATGATTCCGACCTGCTGCCCATGCCGACTCCCGATGAAGTCCGGCGGAGTGCCATCGATGCTGGAGCCAGCGTAGTGCAACGATACTTCAACAGCACCGCCAGTCTTACTGCCGACGATCGAGCTGCGGCCGTAGCCGAGATGGTGAATGTTGCGAAGAAGCATTCGCTCACGGCCGCCGGGGTCTTCTCGTCTGCCGAGGGCGCTGACGGCATCTTCAATTCACGCGGTGTAGCCGACTGGTATGAGCACAGCCTCGCCGAAGTTTCGATCACGATGATTGGCGACAACATCCTCAGGCTGGCAGAAAGCTAACTCGCCTGACGCGGCGTTGCTTAACCCCTCACGTTTGGCGGAGATCGCTGCGGAGAAAGCGATCACCTCGCAAGATCCGCAGGAGCTGCCGCCAGGCAAATACACGGTCATTCTCGAACCGGCTGCCGTGCTGGATGCGGTTGGATTCATGTTCTGGGACTTTGGCGGCTCGGCGCTGCTGGATCAGCGATCGTTTCTCAACGAGCGTATCGGCACACCGCTTTTCGGCGAGAACATTACGGTCTGGGACGACGTTTATCATCCGCTGCAAACGGGACCCGACCTTCGACGGCGAGGGCGTGAATCGTCATCGTATAAAGCTGATCGAAAAGGGCATTGTGCAGCGAATCACCTTTTCGCGGTCGAGCGCGGCGCGTGTAGCACGGTCCGAGCTTCGCCAGTAACGTGGGCCTTGTTACTCCGACCGGACACGGTTTTGCATTGCCGAACGAAATTGGGGAAGCGCCGCTGAATATCGTCTTCGAAACACCCGAAGGTACGCCACAGCGCTCGGTTGCAGAGATGGTCGCTAGCACGGAACGGGGAATCCTGGTGACGCGGCTGTGGTACATCCGTGAAGTCGATCCCTACGAAAAGATACTTACCGGCATGACGCGGGACGGCACCTTCCTGGTGCAGAATGGGAAGGTTCAGGGCGGCATTCGAAACTTCCGCTTCAATGAGAGCCTGATCCATATGCTTCAAAACGTGGAAGCTATGAGCGAACCGGTGCGCTCCTCGGGCGAGGAGTCGATGGACATGGTGGTTCCTGCTATGAAAGTCCGCGACTTCAACTTCACCGAAACAACCAAGTTCTAGACAGCGTCAATGCGATGTCGCGGCAAAACACATCGTTGCGCAGGTGACGGCACATTCGTGTCGATTCGTCGGCAGAAAACGTGGAATTCGTTCTCTAAGCTAAAAAAGTTGGAGCGGTAACTGAAATTTGATGGTACTTTAGTAACATCCTAAATAGGATGCCTGTGCAGTATCGTGTGGGGTACACGATCATGTCTGCTGGCCACCAGTTCGACTTTCGCAATTCGATTCGGTTTCCGTTGCATCTTCAGGTCACGTTGAAGACTCCCGCGGGTGAATATCACGCCACCACCACCGATATTTCGGCGGGAGGTATTTCGTTTCACATCGACGCGAAGATCGAAGTCGGCTCGCCGGTCGAGTTTGCCATTGAGATGCCAATCGACATGTTAGGTACCACCCAGCCCGTAGAGGTGCTATGCGCCGGACGGGTCGTGCGATGCTCGGAGGAAAATCCGGGACAAAGTGTTGCGGTGGTGATTGATGAGTACCACTTCAAAAGGGTTTAGCAGTTCGAAATGGTCTGGCCGGACCGCTGGCAGGGGGAAGTCCGCTGTCACCATCGTCACACCCTCGTCTATCGATAACGAGGTGCAGTCCGGTCCACAGACGGTCCGCATCATCCTGGCCGATTCTGAGGCCATCTTCCGGGTTGGCATGAGCAAGATCTTCGCCCTGCAGGAAGATCTGGAGGTCGTCGCTCAAACCGAGACGCTGGCGCAGACGCTGGCGGCTGTAGCCAACACTCCGTCAGACGTCATTCTGTTTGAAGCCGGACTCTCGCCCAATCCCGCTGACGCAATCAGTGAAGTCGGGCGACGAGCCATGCCCGGGGCGAAGCTGATCATGGTCACGCAACGAGCCGGCGAACAGGAGACTGTCGACTATCTTCGTCGCGGCGTGCGAGGCATCCTCGCCAGAGCTGTGTCGCCAGAGTTGCTGGTGCGCTGCGTCAGGAAGGTCGCGGCGGGCGAAACCTGGCTGGACAAGCAGGGCGTGAACTGGGTGATCGAAGCCTATCGCACGCAGGCGTTGCAGGGAACCGCTCCGCAACGTCAGCTGCGGCTCAGCGAGAAGGAGATGATGATCATCAGCGGCGTCACCCAGGGCATGAAGAACAAGGATATCGCCCGCGAGGTGAAGACAACCGAGCAGGTGGTCAAGAACTACCTCCGAAAGATTTACGACAAGCTTAATGTTGCCGACCGGCTGGAACTTGCGTTGTACAGCATGCATCACCGCTTGCTGGACGGTTACGTGTTTCCCAGCTCAGAGAAAGCTGATGTGGTCGAGCTCAATCCTGCGGGTGAGTTGCCGGCGGCCGAGCCGGAACCGGCTCAGAACGCGGGCAACAGTGCGTCCGCTGCGGCCGCCGTCGCTCCCCATACCAAGCAGAAGCACGCCTGAGTCTCAAGTCCGAGACCTGACACTCCAATTGCCTCCTTCACCGCGCACTTGGAATTGCTGACCCATCCGCTCCAACTTTGCTCTTTGGCAGCGGCAAAAGCCCTCAGGGTGCAGCGATAAAGTCCGATTGCGATTAACGCTGTCTTTCTCATAAGTCTCTCCTTCGGAACCCGGTAACGCTATGCGCAAGAGCCGGGCCTAGTATCGCGGGAGAGCTGATCGCGTCCGAAGCTGCCAGCACACTGGAGATTTCCGACGACGCCGTCAAATACGATTCGGCTGAAGAACAGCGTTGTCGCGGACATGGAACTAAGCGAATCCTGCGGTGTGAGTGCCGGGATCGCCTCTCAATGAACGCAATTTATGGCCGCTAATTTTTAGAAGTGGATCGCTCGCAACTGTCATGGCGAAGTGCAGTCAGCAAGCGCCGCAGCGATCCGTTTTTGGGAATGACGATGGAGCTAGATGGCGCCGTTCGGCAAACTGAAAATCAGTCGCCCCGTTCAGAGTTGGTAGCATCGTTATCGCTCCCCTCTTCGCGGGCAAACGTGAATCCGCGAGCAACAGGATACTTAGCGCGTTAAACTTCCGTTGCCGGATGTCCCATGTCGGGCGCGGCCAACGACTAGGGGAAGCAATGCACGCGCCAGGGAACGGGCGTGCCGAGGAGTTACCTTGCGTCGGCTCCGGTTACCTTAGTTGCAGACATCTCCGACCTAGGCGCTATTGCGCCGACCACCCTGACAACCTACCATGAATGTTGTTGCAATCTTCGGCCATAGCAACAGTATCGAAGAAGCTGAACCGTACTTTGATGGAAGTGGTTGGAAGAGAACCATCATTTCTTGTTGGCCTCGATGGACATCTTCCGGTCGGTTATCAAAGCAAATTTCGTAGCAATTTCGGCTAGCGGTCTGTGAGTTGACGCTTAGGTGATTGTTTCATCGTCCTGCTTTTGTTTACTTCTAAGCGTGACGCATGCCGATCTGTCATTCGGTTTCCCCCAGAGCCGATCTGGTTCGGCGATCTTCATTGAATTCGAATTCTCGAGCGCTCTGCAAACAGCACAGGATAGCGATCCCTGCGCAAACTTTCTTGTTGTCAGTCTCCTGACACTGAGGAAAACCCAGAGATCGAGCACACTTACATGCACAAACCCATCGTGCGGGTCATCTCTGACGCCATTGATATTCGCGGACGGCTGCTCCTATTTTTCCGCGAGATGGGGGATGTGCAGGTTAGTGAGGTAGGCGTTCCCGACCTCATATGCATCGGCTGCGACCGCCAGGTCTCCCTGAGAGATCTGGAACAGGCAAAGAAATACAGTTATGGGACAAAGGTCCCAATTGTCTTAGTCGCATGGAACGGATCGGAGGAGCTTGCCGTTGCGGCGTTGCGCCACGGAGTCAGTGACTATGTTCGGGGAGCTAATTATCAGACCGAACTGCCACGTGTCTTACTCTCGCTCTATGCCTCGCATCCTCACACATCAATTGCCAGCTGCGAGTTGCTGGTGGGCGACAGCGCCTTCATACGATCGACGCGAAATTATATCGAACGAGTGGCACGGGCCTCGAGCAATGTTCTAGTTACCGGTGAGACCGGCACCGGAAAAGAGTTGGTGGCGAAGCTTATCCACCGCAACGGTCCCAGGGCTGAAAAGGCGCTGGTCTGCATCAACTGTGCCGCCATACCTGACACGCTGCTGGAGAGTGAGCTGTTTGGATATGAACGAGGCGCGTTTACTGGCGCTACCACCTCCCGGGATGGAGAACTGGCGGCGGCAGATGGAGGCACCGCGTTCCTCGATGAAATTGGAGACATGAGCGCTTATGCACAGGCAAAAATCCTGCGGGTCATTGAGACACACGAAATTCACCGCCTTGGAGGCAATAAGTCTCAGCACGTAGATTTCCGTGTGGTTGCCGCCACCAATTGCGACCTTGAAACCCTGTCACAGGACGGGCGCTTCCGACGCGACCTGTTTTTTCGACTGAATGTTGCCCGCATTCACCTGCCGCCACTGCGCGAGCGTCCCGAAGACCTTTTGCCCTTAGCTCACCATTTCAGAATGGAGTTCAACCGAACCTTCGGTCAGAACACAGTGGGATTTACACAGCGTTCCGAAGAGGCCGTTTTGAGCTATGCCTGGCCCGGCAATGTGCGCGAGTTGAGAAATGTCATCGAGGCATCTTTCATCACCCTTGAGCCGCATTGCGGCTGGGTAGAGCTGCCAGACTTTTTCTGCTCGGCCGTGGAACGCAAGCAAGCACCGCTCGTTGATGAAAGTGACAAGATCAGGGAAGCGCTGTCTCAAAGTGGATGGAACAAAAGCAAGGCTGCGGACATCCTTAGCTGGTCGAGGATGACACTTTATCGAAAGATGGAACGGCACGGCATTCCCGCCGAAAGCCAACCAGCCAAATTCCCGAGACGCTAGGGCGCACCATGTTCGTCCCCGTATCAGGCGTACTGTATCATCCCATTCTGGGTGTGACACTCCGTTACAGTCACCTATACACTCCACGTTACAAATCTCCTGTTTGATTCATTTTCCTTTCCACTAAAGTATTCAAACTAATCATCTGTCGGTGCCATTCTCGATTGGCACTATGTGTGCATTAGATAAAAGTGGCCGAAGCGTCTGGCACTCTCTGGAGTCGACATTGCCTCCAGAAAGTTATCAGGGCGTGCCGCTTGTTTATGAATTCACTTTATACATATCGCGAGCCAAGAATATTTGCATTCCCTTGGCCGCCGATCGTCTACGTTGTCGTGCTCATGAGTCTGTTGATCTGCTGTCAATGGTTGTTGCATAGAACGTGAGCGACGGTAAGCAGCTGAATGATCATGGAAAGCGGTTTGGCCAGCAAAGAAAAACAAAAAGAATTCTAGAGGAGGTCCACAGTGTTGGAAGAACGAGCGAAACCTAAGCTTTGTCCCGTTTGCGGTAGTGATTCGGTTACTCAGATCCTCTGCGACACCCTATTAAGTGCCGAGTTCCGCGGAATGGCATGTCCGTCGGAAGGCGTTCTTGCCTATCACTGCGAAGGGAGTCATGTATTTCTGATTCTCCGCAACGATTTTCGGTGGGGCGAACCAGTCGCAACGGCACCGGCTGTTCAATGTGTGGCTAGTAGGCGTTCGTCGACGGCCAGCTTGGTGAGAGAACAAGTGGTTGAGAAACTATTGGCTCCCAATACCTCTTTTTGGCTTATGTTTGGCGCCATGCTCGGGCGCGGACGCAAGTTTCAGTCCCTCGGTCTGCTGTAGCGGAGATGGTGTTTGCGGCGGTGGGCTCCATTTGTAGGGTCAGGATTTAGAGTCTCATAGAGTGGGGGTTAACACGACATGAAAGTATCAAATGATTCTGGTCAGGCATTAGCCGAGATGGCAATTTCGTTATCGATTCTCATTGCCATGGCGATGGCCGCTATGGATTTCGGATATCTGCTTTCTACAAAACTGACGCTCCAGAACGCAGTGCGGCAGGCTGGACGATATGCCGTAACTGGGCAATGCATAGCCGGCAGTGATGGATCATGCACGCAGACGAGATACAACTCTGTAGTGAAGGCACTTCAGGACTCCTCGTTGGGCATGATTAACGCCAATAATACCAACGACATTACGATGGTATGTACGAATAAGGGCGGCGGATGTCCGAATAATGCCGGGGGGCCCGGTGATCTGGTCACGATTTCTATTTCGTATCCGTACGGATTTCTTAGTCCGATCCTGGCCTCATTCTTTCCCAGTCATTCCTACACCATCAAGGTCGGAACTGCATTTATTAATGAGCCATTCCCACCGTCGGCTAGTTAGGAAGGAATATGAAAATCTTCACAACAGATTCGGGACAGGCGCTAATCGAGCTATCCTTCGCGTTCGTTATCTTAGCGGTGATCGTTTTCGGCATCGTTGATTTCGGACGGGCGATATACGACGTGGAGGTAATGAAGAACCTCAGCGGAGAGGGTTCCAGCCTGGCCTCCCGTGGCGCAACTCCGGCAACGACGGCGCAAACTATCGCAACAAACGCCACCTCAGCAATTGACCTGCAGAATCAGGGGTGTGTTGTGGTTACGGTTGTCACCAATACTACCGGCACCCTGCAGATTACTGACCAGGCCTCTCAGTGTGCCATTCAGGCCGCAAGCAAGATAGGTTGCCTGCAAGGTAAACCGGGCTGCGGATCGTCGCTCCCAACTCTGCCCACAGCGGCGGCGAGTGCGCTGCAGGGCGAGGTCAGCGGAGCTTCGCTGTATGTGACGGAAATCTTCTACTCTTACTCAACGACGACACCAATAACCTCATTCTTGCAAGGTGCTGCGCTGCCGTCACAACTGTACAGCGTGGCTTATTACTGAGGAGAGTCGTCATGCGTTCAATCAGCCTTGTCAATCGGGACGAAGGGCAACTCGCGATGGCATTCGCGGTGTTGCTCACTATCATCGTACTGTTTACCGGTCTCGCAATCGACGCCGGTCTCCTATATGTGACAAAAGCTCGTCTGTCGAATGCTGTCGATAGTGCTTGTCTCACCGCGGTAAAGAATCTGTGGCAGGGACAGACCACCGCAACCGCTGTAGCTACGAATGTGTTCAGCGCGAATTTCGGACCTGACGCGCCGATGCCATCTGTCACGTTTCCCGTGGACGCCAGCGGCAACCAGCAGGTAAAGGTGACCGCCACCACCAACGTAAACACTTTGTTTATGGGTATTTTGTCGAGTCTGAAGACGCTGCCAGTCAGCGCTAATGCTGTTGCCACCCGTGGCGATCTCGTGATGTCCATTGTCCTGGATCGATCGGGGTCAATGTGCGGCGGTACCGTCAGCTGTGACTCGGGCGTCACCGGAGACAATGGAGGAGAGGCTCTGCGATCTGCTGTTCCAACATTTGTTGGGGATTTCGACGAGAGTAACGATCGAATTGGTATGGTCAGCTTCGCTTCCAATGCGAGGGTCGACGTTCCCATCGGTTACAGCTTCAAACAGTCACTTACGAACGCAGTGAATGCCATGGCATTCAGCGGAGGAACATTTGGCACCGGTGCTGGCTCCGGATCAACCCTGAGCTCCACCCAGGGCCCACCTTTGTCGCTGGCACAACTCCAGAACGACAGCGTCCCTGTGCAGCCCGGACAGAACATCGTCAAGGTCGTCGTGTACTTCACGGATGGACTTATGAACACAATTCAGGATACCTTTGCATGTCCGGCGGCGACGCTCATCAATTACGGAGGTCATGACTCGGGCTCGCAGGTCGATATATTCGATCCCGCCAGCGGTACGGACTGGGGTCATTACACAAGTGGCACGGGATTTCCTTACGACTCCATTAGTGATATCTGCAAGAACGCCAGCAAACAAATTGTAACCACATTTCCGTCACAGCAATCTGGAACCTCAAAAACACTGAGCCAATCGAATGTGACGGCTGAAGCCAAGTATCGTGCAATACAGACCGCAATTGCTCTTCGCACTGAGACGCCTATTCCTACTTTTATTTTCACCATTGGCGTAGGCAGCGGAATCAGTTCGAGCACCCAGGCTTTCCTTGCACAACTGGCAAATGACCCCTCCTACTCGACATATATTTCTGGGCAGCCGGCAGGGCTGTTTTTTTATATTCCGAATTGTCCATCAACGACGTGCACTACGGCGGTACAAAAGGCCTTTCAGACGATTGCAGCAAAGGTCATGCTGCGTCTAACCCAGTAGGGTTTCTACTCCTTGTTGCTATGAATACATGCCGTGTTTACTTTTAAGTCGTAATCTCAAATCAAATTGTGCTTATTAGAGAGGAGCTAATCATCATGTCAGAGTGGGCGGTAAACGCTTCTACCCGATTTGTAACTCAGGAAAGCAGTGAAGCCGATAGGTGGATGCAGGCTCAGCTTCGATATCAAAACCTTTTGACTCAGGCGCCTCAAGTATGGACTCGCATAGGGGAAGCCTTAGAGTGTCGCATACGCTCATTCAATGGCTGCGTCGGCAAAGAGGTGCTGGTCGTAAGTGCGGCAAGCAACAAACGCCTCACGGGTTACGCCAAAATGGCGAGTGGCCGGCGAGGATTTTGCGCTGACTTTGACGCTGGCAAGTGCACCATTGTGTGCAGCGCATATTCCATGGAAGGCACCGTCGACTTCAGCGAGCGTTATGGTATGGCAATCAGTGCTGAGAACAAAGCTGCTCTTACCGTGCCCGGGGGGTGCGAATACGACCCAGAGCAAATCGCCGAGCGAATGCTCAACGGACTAATGGGATGGAAGTAGGTGGAAGCCTTGCCGAGAAATCGTCAACGACTCACCCGCTCTGCCCAGCCTCGCACAGGCATAACCGAGATGCTCACCTGGCTCCTCGTCGTGCTGCGCAGTCCACGAGAAGATGATGTCCCTGCGTCTCAGAACCGCTTCGGCACAGCGGCTATTCAGTTTCGGTGGCATCGGGTAATATCAAGCGGCCAAGTTCGTCGCGCTGGGATGCACATACGTTGAGGCCGTCGCAAGTTCTATTAATCGGTCCAGCCCTTTAGCGGCGGGGATCAGGTAGCGGGTATGGAGCGAGTAGTTTGCCGAATTTCCGGACGACTCGCGTAAACTCGTCGCTATGCCTACAGAGCAGGATGCCGCTGCGCTAGCCGTACTCCGCAAGATACCTATATTCTCTAGCTTGTCGGAGCGGGAATTCGCCTTCCTTACCGCTCATGTTTTGCCGCGCAAGTTTACTTCCGGCGAACTCATCTTCAGCGAAGGCGATGTTTGTTCCGGCTTATATGTCGTTCAGTCGGGAAACGTTCGCATCTTTAAGAGTTCGGCCGGGGGAAGGGAGCAGGTGCTTTCCATTGACGGGGCGGGCAGTTCAATCGCCGAGCTACCGGTCTTCGACGGAGGAAATTATCCTGCCTCAGCTCAGGCCATTAGCGAAAGCACGCTCCTGTTCTTCAGTCGCCAGGATTTCCAGCAACTCTGTCTACAGCACCCCGAGGTTGCGCTCAAAGTTTTGCGAGTGGTGGGCGCACGTCTGCGCCGGCTCGTAGGCATCATCGAGGAGCTCTCGTTTACCACGGTTCGTCATCGGCTCATCGCGCTGCTGGTCCGCCTGGGTAAGACCGAAGGTGTGCGAAACGGCAGCGATGGGATCTCGCTGACTTTGCCGGCGAACAATAGTGAGCTGGCGGCGCAGATTGGCACTGTCCGCGAACTGGTGTCCCGGAATCTCAGCCGACTTCAGGCCGAGGGATTAATTGAGGCCGACAACCGCAAGCTGGAGATTCCTTCTATGAAGCGACTCGAAGCTGAACTGGAGGCTTCCGGGGGCTAGGCCCGATCGGCGCTTCTGCTACAGCACCTGCAGGGCGGCAGGCCTTCGCCAGTGCGACGGTGCAGCTTCCGTTGGAGTGTAGTTCCGGGGCACATACGAACAGCAGGACTCTTCCGCCAGCGGATCTCCCGTGAGCGCGAAGGCCCGGGCGCGTGAGCTTCCGCAGATGTGCTTGAATTCACAGGCACCGCATTTGCCTCGCAGTCGAGAGTCATCGCGCAGTTGCTGAAAAATTGGAGGCTCGCGATAAATATGGCTGAGCGAATCCGAGCGCACATTGCCTGCGGTGAAGGGAAGAAATCCGCTGGGAAATACCTCTCCGAGGTGTGAAACGAAGACAAACCCCTTGCCATCGTTCAAGCCTCGCGGAGCACGGCCGATGGTATCCATCACCTTGGCGGTCTCGGTATCAGGTTGGGCTTTGTTCTTGCGCCGCTCTTCAACCTGTTGTTGCAGCAGGTAACGACGATAGTGTTGCGCTTCCGTCGTCTTAATGTGGAAACTCGCCCGCCGCGACAGTTCGTACAGTCTGGAAAATACCCGTTCGAACTCCTCGGCGGACAACAAATCGGCAACTTTCCTCGACCGGTGGGTACGAGAAAAAATACGCTCCAAAGAGCGATCCGCTTGGTTTCCATCAGTAAATTTTTGCCCGTGCGTGACAGAAGTCATAGCTCTCGTCACCGGGCGTCAATAATCTGCCTTCGAAGGCGGGGAACGTGCGCAAGACGCCGACACTCGCGGAAGGAAAAACGAAATGACACTAGCTGCAACCAAGACCGTAGGCGAGATCGCCGCCGAGATGCCGTGCGCAACTCGTGAACTCGAAAAGCTCGGAATCGATTATTGCTGTGGGGGAAGCCGGACTCTGGGCGAAGCCTGCTCGGAAGCCAACATTCCGGTTGATGAGGTCCTTGCGCGGCTGGCACGAAGCGCAGCCTCGGCTCAAAACGAGAACGGCCAGGATTGGCAGGGTCGGCTGCTCGCGGACCTGATTGCGCATATCACTGCAACTCACCATGTGTTCGTTCGCGAAGACAGTCCGCGCATCCAGGCGCTAGCTGCCAAAGTAGTCGGAGTACATGGCAAGAATCATCCGGAACTCATGCAGGTGCAGCAGGTCTTTAACGCGCTCGCTGAAGAGTTGCACGTGCACCTGATGAAAGAAGAACAGATGCTCTTCCCTTACGTTTCGCTCATGGAAGAGAGCAGGTTAGCAGGTGAGCCCGCTCCTCCGGCGATGTTCGGCACAGTAGTGAATCCGGTACGCATGATGATGCAAGAACATGATGGCGCCGGCGAAGCACTGCGTGCTTTGCGAACGGTTACCAGCGACTACACACTTCCTGAGGACGCCTGCATCAGCTATCGCACTTTCTACCAGGCGCTGCAGGGCTTTGAATCCGACTTGCAGCAGCACATCCATTTGGAAAACAACATTCTCTTCCCGCGCGCCATCGCGATGGAAGGCAACCGCTAGCTTTACAGCGCCCAGCTGAAGAACTTGCTATTTTTTGGAGGCGAATGCTTTATGCAATACAAGAAACTATGGATCGCGTTCGGTCTGGTGATGGTGGTCTCGTTCGCCGTGCTGGGAGTGGTTGGCTATAAAGGGATCAGCAATGGGCCACCGATTCCGGGCAAAGTGGTTACCGCCGATGGTCGCACGCTTTTCACTGGCGAGACAATCCGTAATGGACAGAATGTATGGCAATCGACCGGCGGACAGGAGATCGGAACCATCTGGGGACACGGCGCCTACGTTGCTCCTGACTGGAGCGCCGACTATCTTCATCGGCAGTCGGTGATCGTTCTCGATCGCTGGGCAAAGCAGCAGGGGTTTGCGAACTACAATGCCATGCCGGCTGAACAGCGTGCCGCTCTACAGGGTCGACTCACCGAAATCACTCGCCGCAATACCTATGACCCGGCCACCGATACCGTCGTGCTCGACGGCGATCGCACCGCGGCCTTCGATGAACTCGCAACGTACTACGCCGACATCTACGGCAATGGGCGCAATGCCTACGCCATTCCGCCTGGCGCGCTGACAGACGCGACCAAGCAACGCGAGATGGCTACATTCTTCTGGTGGACGGCTTGGGCGGCAAGTACCGACCGACCCGGTCAGGATGTTTCTTACACGCAGAATTGGCCCCATGAAGAGCTCATCGGGAATCGGCCCACTGGCGGCACCATGGTCTGGAGTGTCATCAGCTTTGTCCTGCTGTTGGCGGGCATCGGCGGCATGGTCTGGTATTTTGCTTCGCAGGACCACGAGCCGTCGGCAGGCATCGTACCGCAGCGCGATCCTCTGCTCGGCTTGCATCCCACGCCCTCGCAAAAAGCCACGGTCAAATATTTCTTCGTGGTGGCCGCCCTTTGGGTAGTTCAAGTGGCGCTGGGAGCCATCGTTGCTCACTATGGCGTCGAAGGCAACGGCTTCTATGGAATCCCGCTTGCTAAATGGCTGCCGTACTCTATCGCCCGCACCTGGCACTTGCAGATTGGCATCTTCTGGATCGCCACCTCATGGCTCGCTACGGGTCTGTACATCGTGCCCGCAGTCAGCGGCGCTGAACCGAAAGGGCAGCGGCTTGGAGTCAACCTACTATTCGTCGCGGTAGTTGCGGTCGTTGTGGGATCGCTTGCCGGCGAATGGTTGGGCATCGAACAGAAACTGGGAAATCTGTGGTTCTGGCTGGGCTCGCAAGGTTACGAATACGTTGACTTGGGACGTCTCTGGCAGATTCTGCTATTCGTGGGACTTACCTTCTGGCTGTGGCTTATGTGGCGCGGCATCAAGCCCGCACTTGCGCGACGCGATGAAAACTATTCCCTCCTGCTGTTGTTCCTGATCTCAAGCATCGCTATCCCTCTGTTTTATGCTGCCGGATTGATGTACGGCCAGCGTAGCCCGCTCATCCAGGCAGAATACTGGCGCTGGTGGGTAGTTCACCTCTGGGTGGAAGGCTTCTTTGAAGTGTTCGCAACGGTAGTCATCGCCTTCCTGCTGACCCGCCTGAAGCTATTGTCGATCAGGACGGCCACCAAGTCGGTGCTGTTCTCAACCGTGGTGTATCTGTCGGGCGGGATCATCGGAACGTTCCATCATTTGTACTTCACCGGCATGCCCAACTCTGTACTCGCCCTGGGAGCCGTATTCAGCGCACTGGAAGTTGTCCCGCTGGTGCTGATTGGCTTCGAAGCCTGGGAGAACATTCGGCTATCTCGCGGCACAGCCGACAGTCCCTGGATCAGCGCTTACAAATGGCCGATCTACTTCTTCGTCGCCGTGGCCTTCTGGAACTTCGTGGGCGCGGGACTGTTCGGTTTCATGATCAACCCTCCCATAGCCCTCTACTACGTGCAGGGCCTGAATCTGACTCCCGTGCACGGACACGCTGCATTGTTCGGTGTGTATGGAATGCTGGGTCTGGGTCTGATGCTGTTCTGCCTGCGCGCACTCCGTCCCGGTCTGAAGTGGAAAGACCGGCCTTTGTCGATCGCCTTCTGGTCGATCAACCTCGGATTGGCTGCGATGATCGCGCTAAGTATGTTGCCTATCGGCTTGATGCAAGCGTGGGCCTCAGTTGAGTACGGCACATGGTACGCCCGCTCTTCTGAGTTCATGCAAACCCCAATCGTTACAAACCTGCGCTGGATGCGCATGTTCGGCGACACGCTCTTTGCCTTCGGGGCCCTGGTGCTCGGCTGGTTTGTCCTGGGACTCATTACCGGACACTCTTTCGACCACACGGCCACACTCGACGAGGGCGAATATTCTCACCGTTCTCTGGAAGAAGTGACGGTAGGCGACTGAATCTCCTGTTAGAAACAATGCTGCTGGGCGAGGTTTCCCAGCAGCATTTTCATTGCTAGAACACGCGTTAGAGCCATGGGCATAAATATGACTGAGCGTGGGCACAGCTTAATGGTCAGCGAGCGAATCCCGTCAGCTCCACTCGTCGCGCAATATGATCACGAATCCAGTGCGCGTCCCACCATTCTTTGGGATCAATCTGTACACCATCAAGCTGCATGGCGAAGTGAATATGATCTCCTCCCGCCATGCCGGTCATGCCGCTTAGGCCCATGACCTGGCCCTGCTTTACAAGGTCACCTTCATGGACATCGATGCGGCTCATGTGGCCGTAGATTGTCTGTAGTCCATAGCCGTGATCGACCACGACGCAATTGCCATAGATGCCAAGCGGAGCTGCATATACGACCTTCCCGTCATTGGAGGCTTGCACGCCGACGTGCTGCGTGACAGCCAGGTCATATCCCAGATGCACCTGCTGATCAATCTTCTGCCCGTGGTAGATGTAGTTCCTCACATCGGCGAAGCTGGCTTCGGCCTGTGAGTGCGGTTGGCGAATGAAGGGCCGGGACCACAGAAATTTATCTGCCGTCTTGAATTGCAGGTCGGAGAGCGTCTTGTTGTTGGCACGGCGCATTTCGCTGTTGATCTTCACGAATCGTGCGACCAGGCCCCCGGTGCCATTGGGGTCGAGTTCGTTGACCACCTTTTGCATGAAGGCATCGCTGATCTGTAGGTCGTGAACAGTGTACTTCGGTTGTTCCTTCTTAGGAAAGATGACGACAAGTGGGCTGGTCACGTCATTCCCGGCGCCATTGGCGGCGTAAACCATCGGAACGGTATCCACCGGCATGTTCCAGGCGAAAGCAAACAATGAGAACATACCTGGCTTGCCGCCTGGCATGGGCCACGCGCGAAACTTCTGATCGCCGACGCGCACTCCTGCTTCGGTCCAGCTTCCCGACACGTTGAACGTAGTGAGATCTGCCATTCCGAGATAGAGATAATGTTGCTCGGAATCGGCACTGATGCTGGGCGGTTGTGTGACCACCATAACATCGCGTTCGGCCCGGCCGGTCTTGCGCATCAAATCGTTGGATGTTGCCTCCACAATCAGCTTCGCTTTTCCGGCCACCAGTTGGGGAGTGGTCTTGACGCCGGCCGTGAAGTTCCAGACACTCTGCGGTAGCCTCGATGGTTGTACTGCTTCGAAAACTGGATAGCGCGTACCATTCTGCTCGACGAAGGCCTGCATCGCCCGAATGCCGCGAGGATCTCGTACTTGCACGGTGATGGGGGTACTTTGCCCGAGCGAGGTGAGGGAAGAGGGAAGTTCTACGACTGGAGTCGTTGACCGCGCCGCAAGAAAGATCAACGGCAGGATGACCGCGAGCACGATGACGAGAAGGATGAGCTTTTTCACAGGCCATTGTAGCTCGCATAGCGGACCGAATTTTTCCACAGGCCTGGCTGACGGGTCTTGGTCAGACCTTGGCTGCCGGCTTGAGGACGACTCATCACGGCCCGTGAGTTAGAGTAGGAATTGATTTAGAGGAAGGGCCCAATCAAACTCTTAGGTTTTTGGCTATGCGTCGGCATTTTATTGCTGCCTACGGTTGTCGTGGCTGCGACGAACGGGGACAGTCCGCCGGCCTCTGCTTGTGCGCCTGCGGTCAGCCTGCCGGGTGACGAGGTTGCTGCCCGACTCATAAGCCACAACGCTGAGCGGACGCAGAGATTGCGCCGCGTCGATTCAATCCGGGAGTATACCCTCGAGTACACAGGGTTCCCTTCAGATCTCAGCGCCCACATGCGCGTCAAGGCGTCATATAACGCTCCCGGGACTAAAGAATTTGTCGTCATTTCGGAGTCAGGATCCAGTCTTGTACGACGGCGTGTGTTACATAAGCTGCTGGACTCAGAGCAGGAAGCCGCGTCAGACGCGGCAAACCGTGATGCGGTGGCCCTCAACACGGCAAACTATCGCTTTTCACTTCTTGGGTGCACTGCGGGCGACACCCATCCGTTGTATGTGATGCGGGTGACGCCGTTGCGCCCAACCAAATTCCTGTACGAGGGAACAATCTGGATCGATTCCCAGGATTTTGCTGTCACCCGAATTGAGGCCGAGCCTGCCAAGAGCCCTTCGTTCTGGACGGCACGGTCCCAGATCCATCATCAGTATCAGAAGATCGGCGAGTTTTATTTTCCGGCACTCAACCAGACGATTACGAATGTCCGCTTCGGCGGCAAGGCAGTGCTCACCATCCGATATCTCGATTACAAGTTGTCGGAGCAGTTGCAGAGCCGCACCGGAGTTGATCTGAACACTGACGCACACTGAATGGATTCGCTCCACACTCGCCTGCCGTTCAATGTTCAAAGCATCTTGGTTGCAAGCTCTTCCCATCGGGCATAGAGCTGCTCAACCAGCTGTTCTGCGCGTTGCAATTCAGCTTGTGCTACAAGAAGTTGAGCGGCGTCGCTCGCGATAGCGGGGTCCTCGTAACCAGCCTGCGCTGCGCGAAGCTGTGATTCGGCTTCGGCGATGCGTTGCTCAAGCGTCGCGTATTCACGCGCTTCAAGGTAAGAAAGCTTCTTCCTGACACCGACAGTTGAAGGAGAGGGGTCATGAGCAGAGGCCCCACGATCAACAGCTTTAGCAACTGTCTTGGATGCACGCTGGTTATCCTCCTGCCAGGCTTCCCACTGCGAATAGTCTGCGAAGCGGCCGGCGGCCCCAAGGCCGTCGAGGCCTACGACGGTAGTGGAGACTCGATCCAACAGATAGCGATCGTGTGTGACCAGCACGAGAGCACCTCGAAACTCGAGGAGGCTCTCCTCCAATACCTCGAGTGTGGGGATGTCGAGGTCATTGGTGGGCTCGTCGAGTAACAGCACGTCGGCCGGTTGCAGCATGAGCTTCGCGATCAGGACGCGGGCGCGTTCTCCACCGGACAGGCGCCCAACCGGCTGGTTCAGTTGTTCGCTTGTGAACAAAAAGCGCGCCGCCCACGAGGCTACATGGATGACGCGATCCTGGTAGATCACGGAGTCGCTATCAGGTGCCAGCGCGCGCCGCAAGGTCACTTCAGGATCTAGCGTGCGGTTCTGGTCGAAGTAAACGATTTGCAATGAGTCGGCATTGCGGATTTCTCCTGCTGCTGGCGCCAGGTCTCGCGAGAGCAGCCGCAGCAATGTGGTCTTGCCGCTGCCGTTCGGGCCGACCAGGCCGACGCGCATTCCGGCCATAAGAATGAAATCGAGATCCTGGAAGAGAGTGCGACCAGCGATATCGAAGCTGACGTTCTCCAATTCAATCAGCCGCCGGGTCTTTCGGTCGCTGGCAGAGAAATCTATGCCGGCGCTGGCGGTACGGGTTCGTGCGTTCAGGTCCGCCAGTTCTCCAATTAATTGATTCGCCTTGTCTATGCGCGCCTTGGACTTGGAGGTGCGCGCCTTGGGACCTCGCCGCAGCCATTCAATCTCACGGTGTACGCGATTTTCTAAAGCTTCCTGGTGTTTAGCCTGGGCGTGGAGGAATGCCTCCTTCTCTTCCAGAAGCTTGCTGTAGTTTCCCGCTACTCGCAGAAGTCCGTCCGGATACGCGCGGTTTAGTTCCACCATCGCGGTAGCAACGTTCTCCAGGAAGTAACGGTCGTGGCTGACCACAACCGAAGCGAAGGACTCGGATCTGAGAAGTTCTTCAAGCCATTCAATTGCGGCGATGTCGAGATGATTGGTGGGCTCATCCAGGAGCAGGATGTCCGGCTGCTGCACCATTGCCTCAGCGATGGCGAGTCGCTTACGCCAGCCTCCGGAAAGCGATTCCGCTGTCACACTAATGTCTTCGAAACCGGCGCGACCCAGCGTTGCGGCCAGACGCGCCTGCCACTCATCAGACGGAACAGCGGAGCGTTTCAGTGCGTCCTCGACCACCGCACGTACGGTCTGCCCGGCAGCGAACTGCGATTCCTGTTGCACGTAACTGAGTCGGGCACGCTTGCGCAACGCAACGTCTCCGCTATCGGCCTCGATTGCACCGGAAAGTATTTGTAGCAGCGTCGACTTGCCGGATCCGTTAGGTCCAATTACTCCGATACGGTCGCCTTCAGCGATTGTGAAGGCGATATTACGAAAGAGCGGCATGGCGCCATAGCTCTTCGAAATGCTTTGTGCGTTGAGTATTGGCGGCAAGTCGTACAGCTCCCTCTGAGAACTCGCTTCCGAGGATAGCAGGGGAACGATTTACGAAGGAATTCGTCCCTTCCTAAGAAGACTGATTGGTAACCACTCGCGTCCGCTGATCGAATGCGCGGCCATCGGTTCAAACTTTGGAGGTCTTGAAATGCCTGCCTTGTGGTACAGTTGCCGCTTCAAGAAAACTCTACCAAGGAGATTCACTATGCGGCGCCTGTGCTGCCGGTGGTTCGCGCTTGTTGTAATTGTCTCTGCGATAAGCTTATTGCCCCTCGCGGCACAAGTAGTGACCTCTACGGTAGCGGCCGGCGTCCTCCCGTCGGCGGTGGACGTCAATCCCATCACAAACAAGATTTACGTAGCCAATTACTGCGGTGACGACCCACAATGTCAGAGTAACGGGACTGTAACTGTGATGGATGGGACGACGCTTTCCACACAAATCGTTCCGGTCGGCTTCAAACCCGTATTTGTAGCTGTCAACCCCGTTACCAACAGGATCTACGTGATCAACCTCTGTGGCGGCACCTATGCCTGCCTGACTAACGCTACGGTGACGGCGATCGACGGAGTGACTCTGGAGACCAACACCGTGCCCGTCGGTTGGGGGCCTTTTGTGCTGACAATCGATACCGTCCGCAACAGAATCTACGTAGCCAATGGATGTGGGGCCGACGGCTCCTGCAACAACGCGGGAACCGTAACCGTCATCGATGGCGCTACGCTGGCGACGCAGACAGTCACTGTGGATTTCTCTCCTTACGGCATTGCCGTCAATGAAAGTACGAACAAGATCTATGTGGTCAACGCCTGCGGCACGTCGTCCAATTGCAGCAGTCCCGGTACGGCGACTGTAATCGATGGGACCAACCTTTCCACCCAGAGCGTTGTGCTGGACTATTCTCCCTATGATGTCGCCGTCAACGCGACGACCAACAAGATCTACATTGACAACTACTTCGGTACAGACCCTAACGGGCACAGCCCGGGAACGGTCACCGTAATCGACGGAGCCACACTATCCACGGCCCGGGTTGCGGTTGGGGTTGCGCCGTACGATATCAGGATCAACCAAACGACCAACAAGATCTATGAGGCTAACAATTGCGGTAACGATACCAGTTGCAATAGCGCGGGAACCGTAACCGCCATCGATGGAGCGACACTCTCGACCTCTACGGTCGCGGTTGGGGTTAAGCCGGTACAGCTGGCAATAAACACCACCACCAACAAGATTTATGCAGCCAACAGCTGCGGCAGCGATCTGACTTGCAAGAGCAGCGGAACAGTGACGGCCATTGATGGAGCCAGCACTGCGACGATACCAGTCGCGGTGGGAGGCTCTCCTCAAGGCATTTCGGCGAACCCGGCGACCAACACCGCTTATGTTCCCAACGGTGGAGATAACACAGCTTCGGTCATCGGTGCCGCCACGAGGCTGCAACTGGTCGCCACAACGCCTTGTCGCCTGGTGGATACCCGGCAGGCGAACGGCGGTGGAGGTCCAATTCAGGGAGGCACGTTCCAGACTTTCTATCTTCCGCAGTTGGCACAGACTAAGGGCTGCGGCGATCTGTCTTCCGCGGCTTCCTTTGCGTTGAATGTGACGGTGGTTCCGAACCATGGTCCTGTGAGCTACCTGACTATCTGGCCGGCGAGCCAGATTCAGCCAAAGGTCTCAACGACCAACTCGGATGGCCGAATCAAGGCCAACGCCGCGATCGTGGCCGCCGGTGTGAATGGCGGAGTCAGCGTATACGTTACAAACACTGCAGACGTGGTGTTGGATCTCGACGGCTATTTTGCGCCTGCGAGCCAATCTACCTTGGCATTTTATCCGCTAGCGCCGTGTCGAGTGGCTGACACTCGAACCGCTCCAGGCAACCTGGGTGGACCGTACTTGACTGGCGGTGTAGCTCGCGATTTCCCAGTGTTGGAAGCCACTGCCTGTAACATTCCGGACAACGCTCAGGCCTATTCACTGAACTTCACCGCAGTCCCACATGGCTCACTGGGCTATCTGACCGTATGGCAAGCAGGTCAGACTCGGCCTGTGGTTTCCACGTTGAATGCCATGACCGGCATGATTACGGCCAACGCCGCGTTCGTCCCGGCGGGGGCAGGCGCGGCGATCAGCACCTACGCCTCGAACGATACGGATTTAGTGATCGACATCAATGGGTATTTCGCTGCGTCCGGGCAAAATGAGCCGGGATTGATTGGACTGTCACTTTATCCCACCGTGCCGTGTCGTGTTCTGGACACCCGTCCGCCCACGGGCACCGGCGCATTCAGTGGAGCTCTTGATCCTCCGGTCGACGTGCTGGCGAGTCCCTGCGGCGTTCCGGTGCAGGCACAAGCCTATGCGATGAATGCGACGGTTGTGCCGGTAGGCAGTCTCGGTTATTTGACTCTGTGGCCGGATGGACAGACTAAGCCCGTCGTCTCGACACTGAATGCGCTCGATGGTGAAACGGCTTCGAACATGGCCGTGCTTCCTTCGGGTCAACAGGGAGCGATCGATGCATTTGCTTCCGGCACCACGAACTTAATCCTGGACATCTCCAGCTTCTTTGCACCGTAGTTATCAGAAAAGCCAAGCGACTTGCTGTGTTTCGCGGAAGGGAGTAGGTCGGTTCAGCCGACTGCCTTCCGCGTTATTTTTTTGGAATTCTCCGAACGGTTGAGAGCCAATGGGGTGGAGACGTCCGAACCGCAGTGATGACAGGCCGGCGGTGCTGCTGCAAGTTCCGAGATGCAATCAAGGGTAGAAGCAATAAGAACTATCTCCCCCGGTGCAAAGAATCAGCTTCGATTATGTTCGCTTGCCGCGCAATCTCACTTCCACTGACGACGACTGTACCCGTCTGTTTATAGTCGATGCGCCGCGCGGATTGCACACGGCGCTCCTTCATTACTGTGGGGGCGCCGTGTAGTGGCACTGTTCGCCCGTGATGGTCTGATCCACCAGTTGAAACGGGGTGGCCCAGTTCTTGTTGTAGTTCGGATCGTCGGTGAACTTCAGCGGCACCGGAGGCGTTGTTGCTACGCCGGTCGCGAAGGTGTCCGGCATGGTGATGCCGAAAGCGAAGCATCCATTGATCGGGCAATCCATGTCCTTAATGGCCCATGCGCAAACCGAGTTGTCGGTGCATCCCGAGTTCGCTGCGCATTCACACTGAGCTCCGTTGGGAGAGCAGTAGCTGAGCGGCTGGCAGAACTGCGGCTTGTCGCCCTCGAATTCACTGGCGTAGGCATTCAGGTTTACGTGTACCGTCACCAGCCCGGTTCCTCCGTTCGCCTGAGGCCGGTCGTCGTAGCTGATGTCCAGAAAGGACGCGCCACTGGCCGGCAGGAACTGGAAATTGTCGCCAGGGAATTTAGCGCGGTAGGGTTGGACCGAAGCAATGACATTCTGCTTATTGAGTCCGTACCCGACGAACATCTGGTAGGTCTGGTCCAGGCTCGGCTTGGCGTACACGAAATACACGTAGTAGGTTTCGTTGGGGAAGAAGATATTCCACTCGGCGGTCCCGGCGGCTTTTTGCGCGGCCATTGAAACCTGATCGTCGATGTAATACAAGCCATGATTGACAGAGAGAGTACTGCGCTGTCCGTTGCCTTGTCCCATCAAGCGGACTGTCGGGCGGTTGTAGCCGGCCGGATTGCGGCTGTATTGGGTGAACTCCTGTGTGGTCAGATATTGCCGATACAACGGCACGCCGTAACAGGCAGTTGGGCCGGAGCCGGCGCTGCATGAGTCTCCCCAGGCACAATACTGGTTTCCGCGCGGGCCGTTGGAGCAGTCGCCGCCCGGAGGATTGAAGCCTCCCTGCCGGCAGCCGCCCCGGTTGATGCCGCATTTCGCGATGATTCCGGTGGTGATGTATTCGTTCGGACTGGTATTAGCCGTTCCAGGTGGCGCGGTCGCAGGCGAGCCCTGCGCATGCACATCCGTTGCGCATTCGACGGTGACCTTGGGATCGTTGAAGAACCCGGCTTCAGCCAGCGGGCGGTTGACCGAGATTGTCTCCCGAGTTTGTCCGGAGCCCAAGTCTGCCAGCAAGCCAGTTAGCGAACCGTCATCATCGTTCAGGATCGTCTGACGATCAATATCGGTGAAATTATTGAATAGACTACCAGGCCAGGTGCAGTACCGAGTTTTAACTCTAGTCTGGTCGGTCGTGAAGGTGCCGTAGTTAAACAGAGGCTCGATGACGAAATGCCGTATGTCGACATTCTGGAAGTACAACTGGTCGGAGTGGAACGCGGGAGGATAGTAGAAGCCGTTGGACTGCTTCCAGGCGATGGCCGCATTAGGCAAGTAGCAAGTGCCGTTTGCATCCTGCGGCAGGCCAAACTCGCCTCGATTTCCGTATACATACCCGAAGTTGGGGCAATACTGCTCGTTGCCATTGGGCGAGCACTGCGAAACATTGCCGAGCGGTGTGACCGGTATATCCATGAAGGCGTTTCGTTCCTGATGCGACGGACCGTCATAGATATTGATGAGCCGTTGATTGCCGCTGAACGAATCGAAGGGATAGGCGATGCCTTGAGCCGCCGAGAGACAAAAATCAGAACGCGTGTTATCACACTGGAGCGCCTGCGGATTAAACGGACCGGCGCTCGAAGCGTAAGGATTTGCAGGCTTGCCGTTGGTCGCTTGCGTGTTGCCAACCAATGCGCTGGTACGCAGCAGCGACCAGTAGCCTTGCGACAGCTCTGAACGGGTATAGCCTCCGCCCGTGACGAATGTTATACCGCCCTGCTGTACGTCGGTAATAGCGCTGTTCTCGACCAGGAACCACCAGCGGCGCATCCAGATTGCTGAGAAATTCTTCGGCGCCCAGTTGAACGACGTCGTGTAGCGGTCGAGTGTCGTGACGTAGCAATTCTCCAGTTGTGGCGGCTGGCTGTCTCCGCACGGAATCGTGGGACAAACTCCGTCGGGGCACAATGTTGGCTTGGCCAGACCGGTTACATAGGGATAGTTGGGATCGGATATAGGACTGCCCTGGGCAGGCGCGTTGGGGTTGGGGACCGCCTGCAGCCACTCGCTGCTGCCATTATTGGTCACGCCAAGACAGGTGCCGGTCGTCCCGATGTCCAGGAACGAGCTCATTGCCACCGAGCATGAATTCCCGACGAATTTCTTGAGCGGCGTAAAGCCCGCGTATCCCTTGTTGGTAACTTGTTGTCCGGCGTAACTTTCGAAGTACTCCTTGCGCGAAGGTCCACTGATGCCTCCTGGCAGATCCCAATAGCAAACGCCGCAGGTTCCCGCCGATGAGGCGAAGTTGTACTGGAAATCGTTCCAGCCGTTCATGATCCAGAAGACCGTGGGATTCTGCCAATCGGAGTGAATTGGCTGACTCAGGTCCGTGCCATTACCGGGAGCGGCTAAAATGCCGGGCACGCTGCGATCGTTTTGGGCGTTCTGAACCGCGGCCCGGACGAACACGCCAAGATTGGTGTTCAGGACGTTATCGGTTTCAGTCCCATCTTCCAGATAAAATCCGTGTCCGATGGACTTGTAACCAACGTTGCGTGCCAAGGTCACTCCCTGGGTGGAGTGGATTGTAATGAAGCGCGTCATCGAGTCCCAGACTGACGAGTCTTTGACGTAAGTTCCGGTAGGCACTCTGCGCGCCATGTGGAAGTGGACGGGATAGTGCCCAATTGCACCGCCCTGTCCCATCTGATAAAACTCCACGCCCTGCACCTGGTAAGACTGGAATCCCTGTCGCGCCAGGGAATGGCCGCCAAAATAGCCTTCCGGACCGGAGGTTGCCAGCGGCGCTCCGGCTGTAGCGCCGTCAGAAACAATGCGGATACTGCGACTTAACAAGCCCACTGCCGCCCGCATGTCGATGCTGCGGGTCGCCGGGTCCTGCGCGGGATTCAACAGTGCAGGTCCGATTTGGCAGTCGGTTGTGCCCTCGGGAGCATTGCAAGGCACATTCGCCAGCGAGTAGGTTTGGCCCCAGTGCGGATTCTTCACCGGGCTAGTCGGGCTTAGGTTCACCGTTGAGCCAACGACGTTGGCGATCTTCAACTGCTCAGCGTGTCCGGGAATATAGTCAGTCGCGGTCACGACGATGTTGTCGTTCGGCCTCCAATCGGCAGGCGTGCCACTGACTTGGATGGCCTTTTCAGTGCCGCCGCCTTGCAGGGTGGCATTCAGCCGCATCCAACTGCTGCCCGTCACTGACGGATCAGCGTCATTGCCACCTTGCGCGCCCTTGTAGCCCGATAGGTTGAGGGAGCCGCCATACGAGACGGCCAGCACTTTGTGGCCGAAGTATGCGTTGGCGTCGGTGCCGTCGAGCTTCATGTATTGATAGAAGCAGTCGTCTACTCCCCCGGGCAAAGTGGTCGGGGGACTGAGTTGCGACGTCTTGGTGCAGCTTGGCGGATAATCGTTCCCCATCTGGTTTGAACTCCAGACAGTCGCGGGAACGCCGCAAGTATCGTCATCCACCAGGCTGCCGCTATCAATTTTCTTGCAAACTACGCCCGGGTCGCCTCCGCTGCCATACAGGCGGATCGTCAGGACCTGACCGCCATTGTCCGCGCCGATCCCCGTCGCCTGTAGCGAACCCTGGTTTTGCACCAGGATATTGGCGGCATAGAACTGCATCGTGGCATTGCTGAAGGCCAGCGTTCCGGTTTGATTGCCGCTGCCAAAAATGTAGACGTTATGAAAGTTGTACGGACCCTTGGTTCCATCCACCGTACAGGTCATGTTGCTGATGACAAGGTCCGGCCCCATCTGTCCAAGCGGAGCGCCTTGATCAAGAACTCCGCCAGCGCACGCATCGTAGGGCAGATCAGCGCGCGAAACCGGCACCCTTTCCGGCGGACGCTGCTTCGGAGACCGTGCGGGGCAATCCCCAGTTTGCTCGTCGCAAGTATTCTGCACCCGAGCGCGAGCCTGTAGTTGCTCATGAACGGTTCGGGGCGCCGAGAACGAACTACCGCCGCAACCGCACAGCATCAGCAACAAACCGGCGGAGGCAATCGTAATAATTCTGTGCATGTTGATCCGGACCTCTCGAAGCCGACATTTACTTCAATTCGCACTATGCAGAAGTGCGATCACGACGCGGATAAGGCCTTTGCGCCAGTATGAATGACTTATATGTGTTGGAGCGATGGGCACAAAAATAGCACGTCAATCAACTGCACGCAATGAGCAAAGTTCGCTCGTAACGCGCGGATAGCAAAGCGCCAAGGCCCTATCGAGTAGAGTGAGCTTCTTGCAGAATAACGTCGGCGGCCTTTTCGCCGATCATGTAAACCGCGCTCACGATGAAGAAGCCAGGAATACGAGGAAACACCGAGGCATCGACGACCCGCAATCCCATAGTGCCGTGCACACGAAAGTCACTGGAAAGAACTCCATTCTGTTCACGCGGTCCGATGGGAGAACTGCAAGAGGCATGATGCCCCCAGCATGTGTCTCGCACGTAATCGCGCAGCTCATCCTCCGATTGCACGGCGTCGCCGGGGGACTCCTCCTCGGCGATGACCCCGATGGTTCTGAGATGTGCCGTCATCTTCCGAACAAAGCGAATACCGCTCACCACGGAATCGAGGTCCTGATCGCCATCAGGCGTACCGTCCTGGAAATAACAGAAATTAATCTCGGGAGGATCCAGGGGGTCTGCCGAACGCAGTGTTATTTCGCCGGCGCAGTTGTTGGTATGCGCCTTCAGCACCGCCCAAGTCAGGTAGTTCAGGTGATCGGCAAATTCGCGGGAGTATCCGGGATAATAGCCGGCGAACTTTCCGAGCAGCGCCATGCAAAACAGATCGGGCAACGGACGCTCGGGTGCAGAACGCTTGAATAACGCGAGGACGGAGCCGTTGGTGATGTAGGGTCCTTTGCGACGCGTTTGCCACTGCTTAAATTGAGGATCGTCGTCGGAAAACTTAGCACCGCGGAAAACCTCCCACTGGTCAAAGTTCATGCGGTTAACGACAGCGGCTTCGTAGCGGTCCTGCAGGTTCTTCCCGACGCCGGGCAGGTCGACCTCTACCTCAATGCCATGACGCTGCAATTCTGCGCGAGGTCCGATGCCCGAAAGCATCAACAGTTGCGGCGTGTTGAACGCGCCACCCGCCAGGATGACCTCACGTGAGGCGCGAAGTTCAAGACGTTCGCCACTTTGGGCTGCAGGCTTTGCCGACGCGCGATAGAGTTGCGCCCCTCGCAGGTACTCCACGCCGACCGCTCGCCGATCTTTATCGAGAAGGACGCGCGTTACCAGCGCATTCAACTCAATCCTCAGCCTGTCCGGATACTTCGCAGCCACCTCCAACACTCGCTCCCGTGAGCCGATGCGGGCATGATTGCGAGTCGTGAGGGGCAGATATCGGAGCCCGACTGAGTTTTTGCGTACCGTGCGCCAATCGTTGGGATCCAACTGGCTCTCCACCATCCAGCGGAGGCGCTCACCTTCATCGCCGATGCCTACGCTTGCAGCTAGGGCAGAATCGGCGATCACCTCAAACAGCTTGTAGTTTGAGACCGACAGCATAGGAATAGCTTTTTCGGTGTGCAGCCATCCGCGGAAGCCGTGCTGCGTAGGATTGATTCCCAGCCACGAAAGCCAGCGATAGGGAAGCCGATAGTGGCAATTTTCCAGACGCTGAAAGTATTTGCGCATCGCGTCGGATTTCCAGGAGGAATCGCCAGTCAGCGCGGCAATGTTGTCCCAGTCAGCGTCATGCGGATAGACGAGGATCATCGCGTTGTGCGCGGTGCATCCTCCGAGCGTACCCGCACGCGGATAAAGGACGCCGTCGACCGGGTTGCCGTTCCACTGCGCCACATACTTCGGATCGCGGCTTTGCGTTTGTTGCTCGCGATAGTGCCGCACGAAGAAGTCCCAGCGCAAAGCGGCATTCTCAGAGGCAAAAGCGTGAAAAACCGGCACATCGTAATCGGAGGGGAGGCGATTCACCTCGGGCTGAACTGGATCGCCGCCGCTCAGTTCTCGCGGATCGCCGCCCGCCTCCAGCAGGATGACGGTGTGACCGGCCTCTGCCAGGCGCGCAGCAACGGTTCCGCCCCCTGCGCCCGAACCGACGACGATGTATTCGCAGTCATAGTGCGCTGGATTCCCGTTTGGCAAGTGAAGCCTTCTCCCCTGTCGACGACGCGGTGGTTAAGATATTTGCGGCCAATTATATCCAAGCCGTAGCAGCAGGCTGCGATGGGCGATTCTCACCACGAACAGGCTATGGCCGTGTCCCCTTCGCTTTCGCTATAGTGCTCGCCAATACTTGCGAGTTCGAGCTAGCCTTGTCCCAGTTTCGTTGTGCGTGGAAACCTGCCACAGCGTGTTCCGCTTCCTGGTAATCCGCGGAGGGTCCAGGCTGCTTTCACCGCCCCGCAACAACAATTCAGTTTCTCAGGAATTTGAGGAGCACGACCGAATGTCTCAGGTAAGAAGGCTGTGGTGTCTGTGTTTTGGACTGATGTTGATTGTCGGGCTGGCAGCGTGTAACAAGCCCAAGGCCGGTCATGTGCAGGACGAAGCTCGTCGTGCCGGGCGTCCCGCATCATCGTTTCCGCCTGCTGACGAAGACTACTACCACGACATGGATGGTGGCATCGCCCTGTCGGCCGACGAGATTAAGGGCCGCAACATGTGGCTGGTGTGGACAGGCGGCAATGATCGCCTGTGGGACGAGATGACGGTAAAGAGCGTCGGCACCTTCGACTTGCTGAAGACGATCTCATCGTACCCTGCCCTGAAAGCCAGCCGTGACAATCGCTGGAACTACCTCGGCCTGGTCAACGAACCTTGCTACAAAAAGGCGACAGGCCCCGATCCGAACCGATACGGTCTATGGCTCGACACGCGCGACCCCAGTTGTGGTCCCGAGCCCTTCGAGAACGAAAGTAAATATCCTGGCGTGAAGATTGGCGCGCGCGGCAAAAACATTGCTGTCGGATCGTATTACGGTTATGCGACGGGCATTGTCGGCCTGCGCCTGTTCCCCAATCCCGACTTCGATGAAGCAGCCGCGAAGAAGTGGGACGCCAAGCGCTATTACACCGATCCCAGCTATTACAACGACAAGAACCTGGTGCGCCCGTACCGCGTGGCGATGTCGTGCGCTTTCTGTCACGTTGGACCTAGTCCGGTAAAGCCCCCGGCCGATCCTGAAAATCCCAAGTGGGAGAATTTGGCGTCGAACGTTGGCGCACAGTACTTCTGGATCGACCGCATCTTTGCCTGGGATTCGGATCCAAGCAGCTTCCCGGTGCAGTTATTCCGCACATCGCGTCCGGGAACCCTGGACACCTCGCTGGTCTCGAGCGACAACATCAACAATCCGCGTAGCATGAACGCTGTATATGGCCTGATGCCGCGCCTGGATGTCGCCAAGCGCTGGGGCAAGGAGACGCTGGCTGGAGGAGAACTCAACAACAAGCAGTTCAATGAATATGTGCATCAGGGGCCTTTAACGGCATTCTTCCAACCGCCGAACACTGTGTGGACTGCGCGCATCCTCAAAGACGGCTCTGACTCTGTAGGAGCTCTCGGCGCGCTCAACCGCGTGTACCTCAACATCGGCTTGTTTAGCGAGGAGTGGCTGCTGCACTTCCGAGCCCTGGTTGGTGGCGCGCCAATCTCGCCAATTGAAATTGCGGTGGCCAACAAGAACTCCGCCTACTGGGAGGCCACTGAGGCCCAGACTCCTTACATGGCAATGTTCTTCCTGAAGAGCACGGCGCCACATCTCTTAAAGGATGCCCCCGGGGGCGATGCTTACCTCACGAAGGACAAGACCAAACTGGAGCGTGGCAAGGTCGTTTTTGCGGAACGCTGTGCGCGCTGTCACTCCAGCAAGATCCCCGAAGGCGCTCCGGCAATCGATGCGGGCGGCGGCTGCTCCGGCAAAGACTATCTCGATTGCTGGAACAAATACTGGGCATGGACTAAGACAGACGACTTCAAGACGAAGATGCGCGCCATCGTCGCCAAGCCCGACTTCCTCGACAATAACTACCTTTCCACCGATATGCGCGTTCCGGTGACGCTGCTGCAAACCAACGCGTGCAGTCCGCTGGCTACGAACGCTATCGCGGACAACATCTGGGACAACTTCTCATCGCGCACTTACAAAGAGCTTGCCGTCAGTTGGCACCGTGACTTGGTATCAGCCGGTGACGGGAGATGCCCGTACCTACCAGATGCCGGCCGGCGGACGCGGTTACACGCGTCCCGCTTCACTTGATCAGCGCGTGGTCGACGGCGCCGTTCCTGCAGAACAACTACAGTCGGTAAATTTAACGCCAGCCCGTCGGTGCAGGCTCGCATGGAGTCCTTTCAGGATTCCATCGAGAAAATGTTGTGGCCGGAGAAGCGCTTGAAAGACCCGGTGTTAGGTGACAAAGTGCCCGGCGTTATCGATCGCACCACCCAGACCAGTTACCTGCGCGTTCCGTCCGGATATCTGCCCGATCTGCTGCGGCCGCTGATGAGCCCAGGGCAGCGTTTTGTGCCGTGGCTCTTCGGCGATGACGGTGTGGTGATCGGGCCAATCCCGGCGGGTACGCCGATCGACCTGCTGGCGAACCTCGACATTCTGGGTGAAACCACCGGCGTGGAAGACAAAGTCGCTCATCAAAAGAAAGTGCTGGAGCTTCTGCTCAAAATGAAGCACGATCTGGAAAGCCTGCCCAAAGGCGCGAGCGACGAAGAAGCGCGAAAAGTGTTCGCCAACTTAGTCGATCCGTTGCTGGAATTGAGCAAGTGCCCGGATTTCGTGGTCAATCGGGGTCATTACTTTGGAACCAGCTATTTCAAAGAAGAGCCAGCTCTGAGCGACGACGACAAACGCGCTTTAATTGAGTACGTCAAGACTTTCTAACCTGCAGTACAAACGCGACGGTGCAGGAACGAGATGAGAAAACGTATTGTCTGGGTGGGCGTTTTACTTCTCGTGGGCGTCGCCGCAGTATTACTCCTCGTCCGCAGAAACTTCGACGTTGAAGTTCCCGACGACGCTAAGGCCGCCGGAAAGACGGTTGCGGATTTTCCCCAAACGGCGTCTCGCGCACTGGATGACATCGATGGCGGAATTGCGCTGAACGACGACGAGCGCAAAGGCAGAAATACCTGGATTCTCTGGACTGCGGGCGATCAAACTTTCTGGGATCGAATGGCGCAGCATGGTTTGGGAACCGCCGATCTGCTGAAGACGATCGATTCGCGGATGCGAGGCTCGCGCTTCAAAGAAATGGGCCTGGTGAATCAGCCCGGTTTTCATCAAGCGGCGCAACCTGACCAATACGGACTTTGGCTGGACGCGGGTCCGCAGGAAGATGGTGTCGATCCGACGGTGTACGGGAGACCGTCCGGCATCGTTGGTCTGCGCGTCTATCCCAATCCCAGATTCGATGAAGCTGCCCGCAAGGCGTGGGACCCCAAGCGATACTTCAGCGATCCCGTGTATTTCGACGATCCCAAACTCGTTCGGCCATATGTGGTCGGGATGTCATGCGGATTCTGTCACGTCTCATTCAACCCGTTGAAGCCTCCTGATAACCCGGAAGCTCCGCAGTGGTCGAACCTGTCTTCCACCATCGGCAATCAGTATTTCAAGGCAGGCCAGGTCTTCGGAAATGGCGCCACAATCGAAAGCTTTGCCTATCAACTCTTTCATTCTTGGGCAGCAGGCACCGTCGACACATCCTTCATAGCTACCGATAACCTCAATAATCCGGGGGCGATCAATGCAATCTACGCGATCCCAGCGCGTTTGACCGTGGCGCACGAGGAAGAAATAGCCGGGGGAGCTTTGAATTTTCCTGGCGAGCAACAAAACATGTTTGTTCCGCACGTGCTGAAAGACGGAGCCGATTCGGTCGGACTGATCGGAGCGCTCAGCCGCGTGTACGTGAGCATCGGCGAATACAGCCAGGAGTGGCTGCGCGATCACAACGCTCTGGTCGGTGGGACTTCGCAGCGCCCATTCGAAGTCGCGCGCGCTCAGAAAAACTCGGTCTATTGGCAGGCGACTGCGAAACGTCTGCCGAACCTGGCAAGATTTTTCGCGAAGATGCAAGGCCCAAAACTCGCAGATGCGCCCGGAGGTAAAGCACTCCTTTCGCAGGATGGAAAGCTGTTACAGCGCGGCGCGACTGTCTTTGCCGAGAACTGCGCCAGATGTCATTCCAGCAAGCAGCCGCCGCCTGAGCAGGCCAAGACCCGGCAGCAGTACCTCGACTGGATGCGGGCGGAAGTACAGAAGCCAGATTTCCTTGATGGCAACTTTCTCTCCAACGAAGAGCGTATCCCGATTGAGGTCGTGCAGACCAACGCGGCCCGGGCGCTGGCGACGAACGCCACCCGCGGTCATGTATGGGATAACTTTTCTTCCGAGAGCTACAAGACTCTTCCGCCGGCAGGAGATATCCAACTGCAAGATGTCAGCGACGCAGCGCCAGGCAAGTTTTCTGCTCCAGCGGGCGGACCTGGATATTATCGGGTGCCTTCGTTGATCGGAATTTGGGCCACGGCGCCGTTCTTTCACAACAATGCCCTCGGCAGCTACACGGGAGATCCTTCGGTAGCTGGACGCATGCGGGCGTTCGATGATGCGACGGAACGGTTGCTATGGCCGCAGAAGCGTTTGGGCGCAGCTTCCATCGCGCGCACAACGGTCGACAGCTACGTCGAGATTCCTGCTGCTTACCTGCCGAGCGAGTTGCAATCTCTCGCACAAGAAGGTTTCCTGCGAATCGGCCCCATTCCCGCAGGCACGCCGATCGACTTGATCGCGAATACCGATCTCGATTTGTCACATCAGGACAAGGCCGCGGACCGGGTCAAGCTGATTGCGAAGATCCAGGCTGACCTGCTCAAAATCAAGATCAATCACCTCGATGCCAAGGCCTCTCAAGCAGTGATGGGCAACCTGGCTCCCGATCTCATGAAGATCAGCAAGTGCCCGGACTTCGTGCTCGACCGAGGCCATACCTTCGGCGCTGACCTGCCTGACCAGGACAAGCGAGCACTCATCGAGTACGTGAAAACTTTCTGAATACGATGCCTTAGAGCTTCGATATTGCTTCGGCTAGACAATCGCATAGCGTCTTGCGGCTGGTTATGAGCGCGGAGAAGTGGCCGGCGTTCAGCCAACGCAGGGTACTTCCTCCCCAGTATTGATGCAGGCGTTCCGTCTCGCTGCGGAGCACGTATCCGTCGCGCTTACAGCCCAGGATGATGGACGCATCAACACGAAGGGGAATCGGATAGTTGGTAATATCAGCCGCATCGAAGAACCGATGCAGGCGTTCTTGCGCGCCGGCCCGCTGCGCCGGCTGCTCCGCCAGGCGATCGAAGTCGATACACCACGACATCAACCCTCGGGTGTAGATGCTGCTGGCGGAAGCGCCCGTCGCCAGGGCGGCACAGGCAATAGGGAACGGCGTTACCGCAGCGGTGATCGCTGCCATGTGCCCTCCCATGCTGTAACCTGCAGCTGCCAGCTTCTTGTACTGCGGCTGCAGAGAGGCGAGAAGCGCCCGCGCCTCCAGCACCATACCCAGCGCCATTAACGCCTGGTCGCTAACTTTCAATGCCGACAGCCCGCCCGGAATGCGGCGGACACCGTAGTAGGGATTTTCCAGGAAATAGAGATCGATCCCGCGCTGGACCAGTGATCCAAAGACGCGCTCGCGGATTTTATAACCTTCGTCGTGCGAGCCGGCGAGGATTACGCAGGCCTCCTCGTTTCCTTCGCGCGTCCACGCACGCAGATGAACGGTTCGCGCTTCGGCCGGAAGCCTGGTCAGCGGCGAAGGGAACTCGCCATCCCTGCAAGCGACATGATTTCGCTGGTCGGCTTTCTTCCAGACGATGGAAATCAGATCAAGGCAGTCATGCTGAGACACTTGTCCGCGAAGCCCTCCGAGCACTTCCTCGTCTCCCCAGCCGGGCGAGAACATCTTGGAGCGTCGCGACAGCGCCGCGATCAGCACATCCAGGACATGCGCGCGTGCGACAGTTTCGCCCGCGATCCGTCGTCGCAGATTACCAAGTCTCAATTGTTCAGGGCTTCGCATCGAGCTAATTCCGGATCGAGTTGCAAGATCATACCCTAATTTGAATCCTGCGGGAACTCTGGGGCTGCCGGCGAATTTCGCAGGTGGGCCGGCGGCGATGCCCACTCTCGTCCCATTGACAAAATCCCGCTTCACGGCCATAGTTGCGCGCAATCCTCCGACACGGGGCGCGTGAGCCATCGCAGACTTAGGTTCCAATACGAGCCGTCCTCAGCCGCCGGCCAACACCGGCTCGGCTTTGTTGAACTGGGTAGCGAATGCGTCGACGAAATTCGTTCACCTGGAGCGCCGGTTCGATCCGCTCTTTCGCCCAGCATTCGATGCGCTGCTGCGCAATCCGCTCGCGAATCTGACTACCGCACTGATCAATATGCGGCGTCCGAACGAAGGTTTGAAGATCGCCGAGGAGCGCGAACTGCCGGACGAAGAGGCGTTCGTCGATTCCGTCATCACAAGTTTCCAGAATCAGATGCGCCTGCTATGGAAGCCGGGCGGATTCGAACGCGGCGGCAACACGAAAACTCACGGTATCGTTCGTGGCGAATTCACGGTTCATGAAAATCTTCCGCCGCAATTTCGGCACGGAATTTATGCGCAGCCGACAGACGTTTCGCGCCTGGGTGAGGTTCTCCGGCCCCGGGCCCTATATCACGCCCGACATCGACGACGTCGGCTTCATGAGCATGAGCATCAAGCTGATGGGTGTGCCCGGACCGAAAGCTGATGGACGAAGAGAAATTCACGCAGGACATGACGGGCGTTTCCACGGCCACATTCGTTACGCCCGACATCAAGGCCAACGCGCAATTGCAGCTCGAGAGTCTGAAGAACGCTCAGATTTATTACTTCCTCAACCTGCACAACTCGCACGCGCTTGATCTCATCATGCAGGGACTTTACATCAAGACGCAGAGCAGCCCCTTGGAGGCGCCATACTTCAGTTGCGTTCCTTATTTGCTCGGCGAGGGCCAGGCGATGCAATATTCCATGTGGCCGAAGCGCACCAGGCGCACGCGAATTCCGCGTCTGCCATTCCGCCCGCCCGATGACTACCTGCGCAATGCTATGGCCGCGACGCTCGATCAGGAAGATGTCGAATTCGATATCCGCCTGCAGCTGCAGACCGATCCGCATCGCATGCCGATCGAAAACAATGCCGTGCTGTGGCCGGAGAAGCTGTCTCCGCGCGTCTCCGTGGCGACGCTGCTGATTCCGCGACAGAAGTTCAATTCGCCGGCGCAGATCGACTTCGAGAAGCGACTCTCCTACAATCCGTGGCATTGCGTTCCGGAGCACGGCCACTGGGCAATCAAAGTCGCGCGCGGCGTCGTATGTACCTGGCGCTTTCCACGCTGCGTCATCAGATGAACGCCATCCCTCACTACGAGCCAACCGGCGACGAGGCTTTCGATTAGCTCATCCAGCGCTAGTTGGCCTCCAATCAAAACTTTCAGGCCATTGACAAAATCTTGCGATGCACAGCATAGTGGGCGACACTCCCACGGGGCGCTTTCCAAATCAAACATAGTCGCCGAAGGCTCTGGCCGCCATTGGCGCGGAGAACTGTTCATGACTTATACCTCGGCTCAATTGCTGACGATGAGTCAACAGCAACTGGACGATCTTTTCGGCAGCAGTCCGGCCGGCGACATTCCAAGTGGTGAAGCTCAGGGCACCGCGATCATCGCCGCTGGAACCGTGTTCTCCCCGGCGATCGCCGAGGTCATTAGCCTGTTCGGCTGGAAGGGCAAGACCTTCGACGCCGTGCATGGAACGCTGCGCAACCGCCTGCTCGGCCTTCGGAATCGATGCCATCGTCGCCGAAGTGTACAAGGGCGACAGCTGGTTCGACGGTAAGGAGTGCATCGTGCTCGATTACTCGCAGCACCTCGATCGTGGCCTCACACATTCGCGACGAAATACGGCAGATCGGGCCCGGCATGTACCTGGGCATCGTGTTCTGGGATAAGAAACGGACCATTCACTTCGCGCTGCAGTTCTAGCGTCATGACACCGCAATCCAATTTCATGGTGCTGGCTCCCGTCGCCGCCGGATCGCGTCGGCGAGTTGCGGCAGTTGCTCGCATCCATGAACAGAGCGACAGGCATCGCCGATCCGCAGAATCCAGTCGTTCCCTTCGCAAAACTTCGCGACCTCCACTTCGCGCGCGTGCTGGTGTTGGAAGACACGACCCTGGATGACATCGAGGCGTATGGTTTGCCGCGAGTGAACTATCCCGTGTATCTCGCCGTGCTGGCTGACTTCGACGGCGATGCAGAGAACTTCGTTGGCGGACTTGATCCAACAGGCGAGCGATGGGTTGAAGCGCATCTTTTCTTACTGTCGAGGGCTTTCGCACGGACGCCGATCTTACGCGGATGGATGCGATCACACATAGTCGTCTGCCGGCGACAGCTTACGTGAACTGGATTGGCAGGACGGTGCAAGCAAGTTGGCGAGGAAGCCGCTCTGCATGATGCGCTGGTCAGCTATGTTCGGCAGAACCGTGCGACTCTTCATGGAATGCAGCCGACACAGGGCGCATGACGACACTGGCGCGCTACGTCCGCTCCGAACAGCAGGCGCGACGGCTTGACGCTAACGCCACGCGGCCGCGACACCTGTTGGACTGGCAGTTGCGAAACCTCGCCAACTTGGTCGGCGTTCCGATGTGTCCTGCTGTTGCTCACGCCTTTCCTGCTGATCTATCTGCCATTCTTTCTGATTCAGCTTCGTTGGCACGAGAAGACACGATCCCGACATCGCGCCACGCATCGATCCCGCACATGCCCATCAGCTGGCGATTCTCGAAGACCACGATGTCACGAATCAGTTCAGCGCGATGGGAGTGTTGAAGCCCGGCCTGTTCCGGCGCTGGACTTGATCTTTCTCCTGTGGGTGATCGATTACACGGCGAAGCACATTTACGGCCGCGGCCGTCTGGCGCGTGTCAGCACCATTCACTTTGCGCGGATGGGTATTTCTCGATAACAAGAAGCGGCTGCTGTTTGCCAGCAACTATGACGGCAGCCTCGAAAGCTACATGGACGACTTCATCAACAAGGTGGGATTCGGGCTGAACGTGGTCTTCGGCAACGGTATTGGTTATCCCAGAACCAGGTGGCTGCTTGCTGGATGGAGCCAAGAACGAGCAGAAGTTCAAGTACGTTTTGCGCCGGCACGAATTGGCGACCGAGGTTTGGTACAACGCCCATCCCGGATTGACCGCGCTGGACCGGCACGGAATTCATTGATTCGTGAGGGCCTGGAAAAGTCGTTCCTATCGAATGAGCAGGCGCGAGCAGTGGCTGCAGCTGATTTAGAGCCGATGAAGCTATGAACAACCATGGAGTGGATTTCAGCGACGTGCAGGGCTGGTGCGCTTCGGATATGGCGCACTGACCGAGGCCAGCTTTCTGCTGCTGCGCATTCGCGATGCCGCAGCGGCTTCGGCGTGGCTGGCGTCGGCGCCGGTTACGAACGCAGTGCAACTCGATAAGGCGCCTCCGTGGCATTGCACGTTGCGTTCACACGACAGGGGCTGGAAGCTTGCGAGTTCCTCCTCGGTTATCTCCGGCTTTTCGGATGAATTTCTCTCCGGGATATGGGGAGAAGAAAATCGGTCGCATCGCCTGGGAGATGTCGGAACGAATGCGCCCGAGCGGCTGGCGTTGGGGAGGTCCGACAATGTTCCTCATCTGCTGGTGATGCTGTACGCACAGAAAGGTCAACTGCACAGCTTTGCGCAGACCGTAAAAGGGCCATCGTGGGACGCTGCGTTCGAATTGGTGGCAGTCGCTGCCTGACATCCAACTTGCAGGGTGTCGAGCCCTTCGGCTTCGCAGACGGACTGAGTCAGCCTACACTGGATTGGCAGCAAAGCCGCAGCACAGCCGATCAATTGTCCTACACAAATCTGTCGTGCCTAGGTGAATTTCTGCTCGGTTATCCGAATGAGTATGGGCGCTACACCGACCGGCCTCTGCTGGCAGCGGGCAACGGAAACGCGATGCTGCTGGAAGCCGAAGACGCTCCCGGAATGCGGGACGTGGGACGCAATGGTACATATCTGGTGCTGCGGCAATTGCAGCAGGATGTGCGCGGCTTCTGGCAGTTCGTCGATCGGCAGTCGACAGGCGATCCACAAGATCGCGAACGACTGGCATGGGCGATGGTCGGACGTACGCGAAAAGGTGATCCATTGGAGGACCTGAGCCAACAGACAATCGCCGGTGTGGCCGCGTCCACACCGTCGAACCAGTTCAACTACGACTCGGATACAACTGGCACACGCTGTCCGTTTGGCGCACACATTCGCCGGGCGAACCCTCGTAATGCCGACTTTCCTCCTGGCACCGGAGGACTCGATTTCGCAGCTCGTTCACAATCTCGGCTTCGATCAGTTGGGAGTTCGCGAGGACGTTATGTCGTCCACTCGATTTCATCGAGTGCTGCGGCGGGGCCGGGAGTATGGTCCTGGCCTGTCGCCCGAGCAGGCCCTGCAGCCTGGCTATCCCGATTCCGAAGAGCACGGCATTCACTTCGTCTGCCTGAATGCCAACATCTCGCGACAGTTTGAGTTTGTGCAGGGCGCCTGGATCATGAACACGAAGTTCAATGGCATGAGCGGCGAGAGCGATCCCCTGCTGGGGAATCGTCAACCGATTCCCGGATGTCCTGTTACCGACAATTTTCTGTTGCCGCAAGAGAGTGGACTTGCCCGCCGCGTCGAGGGCCTGCCGCAGTTCGTGACAGTTCGTGGCGGTGCTTACTTCTTCCTGCCCGGAATTCGAGCTTTGAATTTCCTCAGCTCGCACGCCGCCCAGCAGCAACGCTGAAGCTGCCGTGTAGCATCCGATTCTCCGGAACACAGATACAGCATCCTAACCTCCGCCACGGAATCTGATTCCATGCCGGCTAACATCGATTGGGTCTCGGCACCGCATCGGTTGGCGAGACTAATGACCATTTTCTGGAAAGGCTGATTTGCCGAATGAAGCCGCCTTGCGACGAAGGGGTAATTCGCTCATCAACCGGAATCGCCGCCTGCCGTAAGGAGCAGGGCCGCTGGGTTTTGGTTGCGACCATCGTGGCCTCCAGCATGGCGTTCATAGACAGCACCGTAGTGAACGTAGCTTTGCCTGCACTACAAAGCAGTTTCGCCGCAAGCGTAGTGGCCGTGCAGTGGGTGGTGGAAGCGTACGGCTTGACCCTCGCGGCGCTGATTCTGGTCGGCGGCTCCATGGGCGATCTCCTCGGCCGGCGCAGGATCTTTCTACTGGGCGTGATGTTGTTTGCCGGCGCCTCGATCGCCTGCGGCCTCGCGCCGAGTATCGCGACCCTAATTGCTGCGCGGGCCGTGCAAGGTATCGGGGCCGCGTTCCTGGTTCCTGGCAGCCTGGCGCTGATCAGCGCCTCCTTCGACGAAAGCCATCGTGGCCAGGCGATCGGCACCTGGTCGGGATCCACCGCCATCACTACCGCCATCGGTCCGGTTTTGGGCGGATGGCTGATTCAGCATCTGTCCTGGCGATGGGCCTTCTTCATCAACGTGCCGCTCGCTGCTGCGGTGATCGCAATCAGTCTGTGGCGCGTTCCTGAAAGCCGCAGCAAGCAACGCGGTCCGATCGATTGGAGAGGCGCGATCGCGGTGACCGTGTGCCTGACAGGGTTAGTCTTCGGCTTCATTGAATCTGTCAGCCTGGGATGGAGAAGTCCACTGGTTCTCGGCAGCTTTGTCGCCGCGATGATTGGTGGCGCTTCCTTTCAGATGGTTGAGACCACGTCAACTTCGCCGATGGTGCCGTTTTCTCTTTTCCGCTCTCAGATATTTGCGGGAGCAAACCTGCTGACGCTGTTTTTGTACGCGGCCATCGGTATCTTCTTCTTCCTATTTCCGATGAACCTGATTCAAGTGCAAGGTTATTCGGCGACCGCTACTGGAGGCGCTGTACTGCCACTCGTTCTGCTCGTATTTCTGCTGTCGCGCTGGTCCGGGGGGCTGGTCAACCGTTACGGCGCACGGCTTCCGCTGATCATCGGCACTCTCGCCGCGGGGATGGGATTTCTTCTGTTCGCGATTCCGTTCGTTGGGAATAGCTATTGGACCACGTTTTTTCCGGCTATCGTGACACTCGGGCTGGGGATGTCGATCAGCATCGCTCCTTTGACTACAGTCGTCATGAGCGCGGTTAGCCAGGATCATGTCGGAACAGCGTCGGGGATCAACAACGCAATTGCTCGTGTCGCGGGAGTTCTGTCGGTCGCGGTTCTTGGCGCCCTCATGGTGACTCATTTCACGAGCCATCTCAATCGTGACCTGGCGAATTTGAGCGTGAGTGATGGCGCCCGCGCGCAAGTGCAATCGAATGCCACCCGGATGGCCGCCTTGAAGCCGCCAGCCGGAATCATGCCGCGAGAGGCGGCTGCAATCGAGACGTCGGTCGTGGCTTCGTTTGTGTCTGCTTTCCGGCTGATCATGTGCATTTGCGCAGCTCTCGCCTTGGTCAGCTCGGCAATCGCATGGTGGTCGATGTCCGCGCATTCCGCTTCTAGTAAAGAGAAGCAGAAAAGCGTCACTGGAAAACAAGCTGTCGAATACAGTTCGTGAACCGCGATCACCCAAGGCCAGAGTTCCTGCCTCAGCTCTCATGTTTCGGCAGCGCAGAATCTGCCGGGTCACTGCAGCAATCGCGGGCCGATGGGCTATAAGTAAGGCGTGAGCTACGAATCCTTCCACTACGTTGAAAACGGCTTTGATCACCGGCGCGTCCAGCGGCATCGGCCTGGAATTGACGCGCCTGTTTGCTGCCGATCGTTATCGCCTGGTGCTGGTGGCGCGGAATCGTGCGGCGCTGCAGCAGATTGGCGAACAACTTCAGTCGCAGCATGGAATCGAGGTGCGGATCTCGCCGAAGGACCTGGCGCACCCGGCGTCGCCCGGCAGAGCTCTACCAGGAGTTGCAGGAGGCAGGGATTGCCGTCGACGTGCTGGTGAACAATGCGGGCTTCGGCGGTAGCGGACCATTTCCTCCAGACCGACTGGCATCACGAAGCGGAGATGATCCAGGTCAACATCGTTGCTTTGACTCATCTCACGAAGCTGTTCCTGCCGCAGATTGTCGAGCGCCGGGGCAAGGTGACTGAACGTCGGCAGCGTCGCGGCGTTTCTGCCTGGACCTTATACCGCGATTTATTACGCCAGCAAGGCATATCGTGCTGCACTTCAGCGAAGCGCTGGCGGAGGAACTGAGCGACACCGGTGTGACCGTGACGTGTCTGTCTCCGGGTCCGGTGGAAACGGGCTTTCAGAAACGCGCACACACCGGCGGCGCAGCCGCGCCAACGGTCCGCTGTACATGGACGTGCAGGAGGTCGCGCGCGCCGGGCTACGAGGGAATGAAGGCGGGGAAACGTATCGTGATTCCCGGATGGAAGAATCGTTTGCTCACCGAGGCGCTCCGCCTGTGTCCTCGCGAATACGGTTACACGAGACCGTGGGACGCATGTACAAGAGCAAGAAATCGTAGCTCTGTCCCGAAGCAGGGTTGTGCTCTGCGGCAGACTGCGCCGTCTAATCAACGGCGAAACGCTTGTCTTACTTTGTGGGACTTCAGCGGCATTGAGATGATTCGCCTACGCAGGCGCGGACTTCTCCGGCGTCACGCAGTTGCAGGGCTTGAGCTGGCCACGTCTTCAAGACGGGCGATTGTCCAAGCTCACGGAACAACTGCCTTGATCTCCGCAGACTGATTCGGTCTGACGCTCAAGCTGTGGATGCCAAGGCCCGCAAAGACCGCTGCGGCCAGCGGGTCGGAGGCCGCATCTCCGCAGATCGGACACATGCCGGCTGTCGCGACTCAGCCCCTTCAACGACGGATTTCATCAGACGCAAGACAGCGGGATGTAATGCGTCCTGCAGCTCGGCGACGTTGGCATTGCCGCGCTCGGCGGCCATGGTGTACTGCGTCAGGTCGTTGGTGCCGATGCTGAAGAAGTCGAGGTCTTCGGCAAGTTGCTCGGCCAGCAGCGCTGCTGACGGCACTTCGATCATCACGCCACGCTTAATCGGCCAGGCGTGAGGCATGTTGCCGGCGCCAGAAGTTGCCGATGCGCTTCGTCCAGAAGCTCTAAAGCCTGTCGTGCCTCCTGCATCAGCGCGATCATGGGGAACATCAGCCAGATCTCGTGGCCGACTCCCGAGCGCAGAATTGCTCGCAGGTGAGGAAGAAACAGCTCGGGCGAGTGCAGCGATAGTCGAATGCCGCGCACGCCGAGATAGGGATTGTGCTCTTCCGCTTGGGGCAAGAATGCCAGCGGTTTGTCGGCTCCTACGTCCAGCGTCCGAACGATGATCGGCCCGGCGATCGGCTCGCAGATCTCGCGCAGTGCATCGACCTGATCGTCTTCGGTGGGCGCTTCTTTACGCGAGAGGAAGAGGAACTCGGTCCGCAGCAGGCCCACTCCTTCGGCGCCATTGTCGGCTGCGATTTTGGAGTCGCGCGCGTTACCGACGTTCGCGAGTATCTCGATGCGAACGCCGTCGAGCGTGATGCTGGGTTCGGTGCGCGCCCGCTCGGCCTGCTTTTTGCGTTCGAGCTTGAAGCCTGTATGATCTCGTTCAGCGTGCGCTCGGGTCGTCGCATCCGGGTTCGATCCAGAATTCGCCGGTCGATCCGTCCATGGCGATAGCTTTGCCGGCATCGGCTGCGCCGATTCCGACGGCGCCCACCACCATCGGAATTCCCAAGAGTGCGCATCAGGATTGCACTGTGCGAGGTGGCGCTGCCCTTGGCGGTGATCACGCCCAGCACTTGCTTCGGATCGCAGACCGACGCCTCGCTGGGGAGCAACTCGTCGGTGAAGAGAATTGCAGGCGTTTCCGGGCAGATCGGCGGATGGGAGTCGATTCCTTTCATCTGGCGAAGAACACGCTGCGCGATGTCGCGGATGTCAACGGCACGCTCTCGCAGGTAACTGTCATCCATCGCCTCGTACTCGCGCCGCCAAGTTCGCGAGTGACATCTCGCCCAAGCGCGCGCGGCCGAGAGCTTGTTGTCTCTGCACGACGGACTGAAGCTTCTGCAGGACTGCCGGGATCGGAGAGGATCAGCGCCTGCGCTTCGAGAATCGCATTGGCGCCGGTTTGGCTTTTCGCGCGCTGCAATTCGTCGCGAACGGCATCCATCGCGTCGTTAGCTTGGCCATCTCCGCCGCAGGTTCACCGGCAGGTGCGTCATCGACGCTGACCTCCACGGCCTGCAGACGCGATCAGTGGACCGATGGCGATGCCGTCTGAACCAGGGAAACCGCGAGCTTCTGCCTGCAGTGTCGAAGTCGCGGGCTTTGGAAGCGGACTCCGCCTCGAGCTTTGTCGCCGAAATCGGCGGAGGCGAGATCGCGAATGGCCTGAAGAGCTGCATGACAATCCTTGCCGCTGCAGACCACTTTAATGCGATCACCTTTGCGAACATTGAGCAGCGAAAGGCTCGTGAGGCTGCGGGCGGAGGCAGGACCACGGTTCGCGGAGAGGTTTGCGATTTCTACAATGGAAGAGAATCGGCTGGCAGTCTGCACTAACGCAGCTGCCGGACGAGCGTGGAGCCCGTGCTGATTGTGAACTTCGAGCACGAGTTCCGCAGTCTCGTCCGGCGTTCCTGTCAGGGACTGCGTGGCCGCAGGGAGGAGCTCTGCGGCACTTTCAACACCTAATTGCTGTCGCTTGGCGAGCGAGACCCAACTCCGCTTCCTGCGCGACTTCCTCGAGCGTTCCGCCCGCCTGCGCGCGGACCGCGGCCGCAATAGCGCCTTCGACCAGCGGTGCAGGGCAGAGGCGAATCGGACAGTTCGCGCGAGTCGAAAAGTTCGAGCGCGGTCTCGGCGCTGAGGACGGCGCTTCCAAGATCCATCAGAACCAGCACGCCTTCGGGGCAGGGCAGCTCTTGCAGGACCTCGGAGATGTGAACCGCGTCGGTCCCAAGCTCGTCGTGGTTGTCGCCAACGCCGCCGGCAACCGCGATGGGGAAGCCGGGAGCGGTCATCTGCAGGACCAACTCACGCACAGCTTCGGCCAGTTTCTTGCTGTGCGAGACCAGGACCAAGCCGACCATGCGCGCGTCTCCGCTCCTACGAGCTAGCTTCGCACGCCGATTCCAGGGCCTGCAACAGGAGCCAGCTTGAGGTGGCGCCCGGATCCTGATGACCAATGCTGCGTTCGGCCAGGTAGCTGGCTCGTCCCTTACGCGCCTGCAGCGGAATGGTCGCTTCGGCCGACTTGTGCGCCTGTTCGACGGCGGCATGCATGGCTCTGACAACGTCGCCGTCGGGGGAGGCGCGATAGGCGTCCAGTGCCGGAGATAGCGCGTCGACCATGGTCTTGTCGCCCAACTGAGCCTTGCCGCGCTGTTGAATGTCGGCCAGGCCTTCCGTGAGCACTTCGCCCAACTCCGGCTTTGTTCAGCCTCTCTTTGCCGGTGGATGCTTTGCTCAGCGCTAGAAAGAAGCCTCCGTAAAGCGGGCCCGCGGCGCCGCCCACGGAGGAAAGCAAGGTCATGCCGACTAGCTTGAAGAGTGCCGACAAGTCCGTGATAGGTCCCGTGGCTTCCAGCTTCTTCTCGATCGCCTTGAAGCCGCGCATCATGTTCTCGCCGTGATCGCCGTCGCCGATGGCGGTGTCGAGTTCGGTGAGCATGGCTGGCGTTTTCAGAAATAAGAAGCGCGGCCGCTTGAATCCACGACCGCGCATTTTCAACACTCAAATATTCCATGACGTTGTCTGTTGGTCTCAGCCCCAGCGTAGTGCCGGAGTGTCGACGGGAGCATCCCAAAGTTTACACAGTTGATCGTTCATCCGCAGCAGGGTGATGGACGTGCCAGCCATTTCCAGGCTGGTGATGTAAGAGCCCACCAGGTTGCGGACAACCTTCAGACCCTTCTCCTTGGCGATCTGCGCTGCCTTGCGATAGACGATGTAGAGTTCGACCAGCGGCGTGCCGCCCATGCCGTTGACGAAGAGCAGAACCTCTTCGCCCTTCTTGAAGGGCAGGTCGCTGACGATGGGCTCCATCAGCATTTCGGTGATCTCGTCGGCGCTGGCGATTTTGACGCGCCGGCGTCCGGGCTCTCCGTGAATGCCGATGCCGAGCTCGATCTCGTCATCGGGCAACTCGAAGGATGGCTTGCCGGCGTGCGGCACGGTGCAGGCGCGTCAGAGCCATGCCCATGCTGCGGCCGGTATTGCGAATCTGATCGCCGAGCGTCTTGATCTGCAGCCAGAGCTGGCCTTCTGTTCGGCGGCCGCGCCCAGCAACTTTTCCATGAGCACGGTCAAGACCGACGCCGCGCCGGCCGGCAGTCCACAGGCTGTTCTCGACCGCGACATCGTCGTCGGTGAGGACGCTCTGTACGTCGATGCCGTCGGACTTCAACATCTCGGCGGCGAGTTCGAAGTTCATGATATCGCCGGTGTAGTTCTTGACGATATGCAGAATGCCGGCGCCACCGTTGACGGCCTTGCTGGCTTCGTACATCTGGTCCGGAGTCGGGCTGGTGAAGACCGCGCCCGGGCAGGCTGCGTCCAGCATGCCCTTGCCGACGTAGCCGCCGTGCATGGGTTCGTGGCCGCTGCCGCCGCCGGAAACCAGGCCTACCTTGCCCTTTACCGGAGCATCTTTGCGCACGATGTAATTGCGGGATCGTAGTTGATGCGAAGACGGTCGCCGTGCGCCGCCTCCATTCCCTCAAGCGCCTCGCGCACGACCTCCTGAGGGGAGTTGATGAGCTTCTTCATGACACCAGTATGAACTAGCTCTGGCACTGGCTTACCTCCTTCTCCTAATGCAGAAATTTCAAGTTGAGAGCTTGTGCTGTCAGCGGCTGGCGCCGCTCCGAAGAGCAACGCCAGCGCGAAGAGATGATTCTCACTCGTTGCGCGAGTGCGAATCTTAGTACTTAATGAGGTGAATGCTGGCCGCGGCAATTGCACCACCGACCAACGGGCCGAGGATCGGAACCAGGGCATAACCCCAGTCCGACGCGCCTTTACCGGAGATCGGCAGGACGGCATGAGCCACGCGGGGACCGAAGTCACGAGCAGGGTTCATGGCATATCCGGTCGGACCGCCGAGGCAGAGACCGAGCACCCAGACCAGCATGCCCCACAGATAAGGAGCGAAGCCAGGAGGTAACCCGGTCGGAGAAACGGCCGAGGCGCCAAACGCGAAACCGACGCAGATCAGCGTGGTGGTCGCGATGACTTCGGTCAGGAAGTTCTCGGGAAGATTGCGGATAGCCGGGCCGGTGCAGAAGATGCCCAGCTTCGCTCCCTGATCTTCGGTTACCGACCAGTGAGGCAGAGTAGACCAGCCAGGTCAGGGTAGCGCCGACAAACGCGCCGGCGAACTGCGCTGCCCAGAAAGGCAGCACCATCGCCCACTTACCGGTCAGAAGGGCCACAGCCAGTGTGACCGCGGGATTGATGTGTGCGGCGGAACTTCCGCAGGCGATCGCCGTGAAGATGCCGGCCATCACTGCCAGTCCCCACCCGGTGGTGATGACGATCCAGCCCGAGCCCTCGCCTTTCGACTTCTTGAGGAGGACGTTGGCTACGACGCCGTCGCCCAGCAGGATCAGCACCATGGTCCCCATGAATTCGCCAAATATTGGACTATGCATAAGTCAGTCTCCTTGCCGTTATTTTGCGGCGCCTACGAGTTCCTTTTCGGTTTCTTCGACCTTGGTCGTTTCTTCAACCCAGTCGAACGTTCTGGTGACAGCCTTCTTCCACAGCTTGTACTCGGACTCGCGCTTGGTCGCGTCCATGTTCGGCTTCCAGGTCTTGTCGACGGCCCAGTTGGCGCACAGGTCGTCAAGGTTCTTGTAGAAGCCGACAGCCAGGCCGGCTGCGTAAGCAGCACCCAATGCAGTGGTTTCATTGACGACCGGTCTTCACGACAGGCTTGTCGAGAATGTCCGCCTGGAACTGCATGAGCAGCTCGTTGTGGACCATGCCGCCATCGGTGCGCAGCACGTCCAGCTCGATGCCGGAGTCGTTCTTCATCGCGTCCACAACTTCGCGGGTCTGGAACGCGGTGGCTTCCAGAACGGCGCGAGCGATGTGTCCCTTGTTGACGTAGCGGGTCAGGCCGGCGATAACGCCGCGAGCCGAAGCCTTCCAGTAGGGAGCGAACAAGCCGGAGAACGCGGGCACGAAGTACACGCCGCCGTTGTCGTCGACCGTCTTGGCGAGAGCTTCGATGTCCGAGCTCTTGCTGATCATGCCGAGGTTGTCACGCAGCCACTGCACCAGTGCTCCGGTGATGGCAACGCTGCCCTCGAGGGCATAGACCGCAGGCTCTTTGCCCAGCTTGTAAGCCAGGGTGGTCAGCAGACCGAACTCCGACTGAACCGGCGTGGTGCCGGTGTTGAGCAGCAGGAAGCAGCCGGTGCCGTAGGTGTTCTTGGCCTGGCCCGGCTTGAAGCAGGTCTGTCCGACCAGAGCGGCCTGCTGGTCGCCAAGATCGCCGGCGACAGGAACGCCCGCCAGCGCGGTGACCTTCGACGTTGCCGTAAACTTCGCTGCTGGAGCAGATCTTCGGCAGCATCGCCAGCGGAATGCCGAATACCTTCGTGATTTCGGAGCTCCATGACAGGGTTTCCAGGTTCATCAGCTGCGTGCGGCTGGCATTGGTGACATCGGTGACATGGATACCGCCGTTCGGGCCGCCCGTGAGCTGCCAGATCAGGTAGGTATCGATGTTGCCGAACAGCACCTCACCGGCCTCAGCCAGGGGACGGACGCCCGGAACGTTTTCCAGGATCCACTTGATCTTCAGTCCGCTGAAGTACGTTGCCAGGGGCAGTCCGGTCTTGCGGCGGAACTGATCCTGTCCGCCCAGACGGGAGTACTCGGCGACGTAGTCGGCGGTGCGGGTATCCTGCCATACCAGTGCGTTGTAGACCGGCTTGCCGGTCTTGCTGATTCCACACCACGGTGGTCTCGCGCTGGTTGGTGATGCCGACGCCCGCGAGATCTTTGGCGGTGAGATTCTTGGCCTTCAACGCTTCCGCGATGACTTCCTGGGTGCGAGCCCAGATCTCTTCGGGGTTGTGCTCGACCCAGCCCGGCTTGGGATAGATCTGCTCGTGTTCCTTCTGGGCCGTGGTGACGATCCGTCCGGAACGGTCAAACACGATGAAGCGAGTGCTCGTCGTGCCCTGATCAATTGCTCCAATGTAATTCGCCATTATTTCCTCCTGCCCTCCGCCGATCACGTGAATCAAAGAGTGCCCCTTCGATTTTCTGCAATGCATCGGAGCGGCTGTTCATAATGCGTTTCCCATGCGGCCCAGGTTTAGAACACAACCTTGGTTCGGAATCCCAGCACGATGCCTGTCGGGATTCTGCGGATTGGCGCCCAGCGTCTGATACCACTGCACGACCGGCTGGACCATGAAGAACGGTGTCGCCTGGTAGAGGTAGTTAACTTCGTAGGCTTTCTCCGAACCGAGCACCGGTGCGCCGAGGAAGGAGTTGGCATACGCCGAGCTGTAGGCATCGCTTACGTGGCTATAGGACAGTCCGAAGGCAACCGAATCTTTCGGCCGCTTGGGGAACACGCCGTTGTAGACAACTCCCGTGGTGATGTTTCTGTCTACAAAGTTGTAGGTGGCATTCGGCGATCCGGCGATATCCGAAGAAAGCGTCGAGTCCGGAGTTCGAACCGGCTTTCGGACGGTATATTGCCTGGTTGGCCATAATGTAGATCACGTAGTTGCCGGTGTAAGGCGAGTAGAACAGTGGAACCGGGTTGAACGGGTCGGTGAACTTGCCGCCGTTGTAAGTCGATCCAAATGCATAGTGGCCGGGATAGTATTTGTCCTTCGCAACCTTGCCACCCTGCTGACCGATGTCAAATCCGACTTCATCGCTAAGAACGCCCGAATCGTGTTTCACAAAGTGGAAGCCGTTCGGATCCTGTACGTACGGATTGCGATTGCCCGAGGTGTAAGCCGCCTTGAAGTACATGAATTTGGCTGGCTTGACTTTCAACGACACGCCAGGACCAGAAGCAGGATCAAACGAGGCGTAATCGTTGAAGCGGTTGCCGAAGCCGTAGTCGATCGGCTCCATAAGGAAGCTTCCGCCATAAGGCTGCAGACCGTATTCGTCCATGCTGGCAAACTGGCCGAACTTGAACTCAACTTTGTCGTCCAGCATCGCGTACTGCAACCAGTAGGAGTCGAGTATCTCGGTGCGCGCACTGACCAGGCCGCTGGGGTTAGAGATGCTGCCCAGGTAGCTGCCGCCGAGGTTGGGACCGCCCTGCCAGAGGCCGGTGACGTGGAAGGTCAGGCCTTTCCAGCCTGCCAGTTTTCCGAAGTCAATATCCATGGTGCCGCGGACACGATTCCAGCCGGCGGCGCCGGTCTTGATCGCTGCCTGAGGAGTTCCAAGGAAATCGGCAACATAGAAGAAGTCAAAAGTTCACGCCGTACTGCTCTGCGAGTTTGGTGCGTTCGCCGCCCCAATCCCCCAACAGATATTGCTGGTTCCAGAAGGTCTTCTCCACCGGAGGAGCAGGAGCGACCGCGGGTTGGGTAGCCTGATCGTGACCCGGACCCGTTTCGATCCCTTCTTTCTGAGCGACGGCTGGCAATGCGAGAGAGAGCAGACAGATTAGGATGAGGAAGATAAGGAATAGGTGTTTACTGGTATCGAGTCTGTGAAGCTGACTGGACGTCGCCATAGCTTCTCCTTTGATATGTGCGGTGTGCGATGTGCAGGAGGAATTGAAAAGGCCGTCCGAAGCAAAAAGTCTCCCTTGCCCTGGCCAGGATGGAAACTTGTGACTTCGGACGGCCTCTCTTTAGTCTCTGCCGCGCGATACCAATTTATGGCGTCTTAATGCCCCTGTCTGTGATGCTTGCCGCTACTTGGTGTGACGAGCCGACGAAAATGTGCAGCCGTGCCACGGCCAACTTCGATGGCCAGGAACGATCTCTTGCTTCCATTTTGGTAAGCGGAGCTACGCGACCCACAGGCGGTGGTCGCTGACAGAGACAGCGCTGATGCCCTGGCTGACGAGAGTCTCAATTTCTCGAAGCGTCGTGATCAATCCACCCGCGATCACCGGCAGCGTGGGATACATCTCGTGAAGCCGCTGCACGATGTGCGGCGCTGCCATGGCCGGCAAAACTTCAAGGGCATCGGGCATGAACTGGTCCAGACTGCGCAGGGCGCTCTCGAGCGCGGCGGAATCGAGCAGGAAGGTGCGTTTGATGGCGAACAAGCCGAAATCACGTGCCGCTCGCAGCGGCTCGGGGTGAGTGGAGATGATGCCCTGGACCTGATGATGTGCCAGGTAGGAAACCGCCGCATGGTCTCGTGCTAATCCAGCGGCGAGATCGATATTGAGAATCGGTGTCTTGCCGACTGCGGCCACCAGTCCCATCATCTCAGCAGTGTTTTCCGGATTGCCAAACAGGAAATAAACGATTTTTCCCGGAGCCTGAGCGCTGTAGACCAGAGCTTCGGGCGAACGAACTGCGGGGATAATCACAGTCTGGTTCAATAGCAGCGCGAAGCGCTCCATGCTCTCGCGTGCTCGCTGTTCCCGTGAACGGCAAAGATGGTTATTGCCAACGTGGGTAACGTCTGATTCGACGTTTCCGGCTTCGATTCTGGTCGAAATAGGCATCGCTAGCTACCTACGTTGTAGCTGGGATAGAGCACGTGAGGCTGTGACTTGAATCACAGGGAACAGTTAATTTCTACTTGCCGCCCGTCGCGCCAGTCCCCGAATCATCGGCGTTTCAGGTCCAGACGGTTTTCTGTGCCGGAAAGCAAGCGCCGAATATTTTCATGATGCTTGAGAATAATCAGGAGAGAGGAAGCGATGAGAAAGGGCAGCAGCGGAGGGCGTTGTGCCGGTGACATCATGAACCCCGCTATCACAGGAAACAGAGCTGCCACGGTAATGGAAGCCAGGGAAGTGTAATGCCACACTGCGTAGATAAAGACGTAAAGTACGACGGCAATGGCAACAGCCCAAGGCATCAAGCCTAGAAAGGCTCCCATGGCGGTGGCTACTCCCTTGCCGCCCTTGAATTTCAACCACACCGGAAAAACGTGTCCAACGATTGCCATCAGGGCGCTCAGGCCGGTAATGAGCGCTACCGATTGAGTCGATCCGTCCGTCATGTGACCGGCGATCACTCTGCCCAGCAGAACCGCCACCAGGCCTTTGGCGGAGTCGAAGAATAATGTCCAGAGGCCCAGACCGGGTGCGACCCGGGCAACATTGGCAGTGCCGATATTGCCGCTGCCTGTGGTGCGCACATCAACCCCGCGAAAGACCCGTACGAGCACCAACCCGAACGGGATGGAGCCCAGCAGGTACGCCGTGATTCCCGCGACCATGCAACTAAATAACATTCTTTCTCTCAGAATTCGGAATGATGCTTTGGTAAAGGAAACATATTATGGCGCGCGGATACGCGCAACCGTACGTGAACGATTCAGCTGGCAGAGAGCTGTTTTGGGGCAGCTCAGTCCGCTTTCAAGGTGGCCCTCTGGTACGCCTGAAAAAGAATTTCGGCCGGGTGCAGCACGCGCACATGAGTACCGTGCTCGATCTGCATCTGGCAGCTTCCGCACTCGGTCACGGCGAGGTCGGGTTTGTATGCCAGAATTCCGCGGAACAGATCACGACCTATGTCCATCGAGATATCGTATTTTTCCTTCTTGAATCCGTACGTACCGGCCATCCCGCAGCAGTCGGCCTTGATTTCGTCGATTTGAATTCCCGGCACGGCCCGCAGCAGCTGCAGCCATGGACGGCCGATGCCTTGCGACTTCATGTGGCAAGGCGCGTGGTAGGCGAGCCGCTGCGTAGTCGGAGCAAAATCCGTGTTCAGCTTTCCGGCTTGCTGACGTTCCAGGAGCAGTTCTGCCGAGATCGTAAGTGGCGCCCGAAACTTTTTGCGCGGCGTAGGCCAAGGTCTGGTGACCCTGCAGCAGATGAGCATAGTCGCCTTTGAGCGCATATCCGCAACTTGTGCAAGCGGTCACGATCAGTGCGCCGCGGTCCACGGCTTCCACCATTTCTGTAACGTTGTTTTCCACACAAGCGTTCAGCTGGGCTGTGTCTCCATTGGCGATGGCGGGCATGCCGCAACAAATGTCGGAGGCGACATTCACGGAGAAGCCATTGAGCGCCAGCAGATCGACGACAATCTGCCCGAGGCGCGGATTGTTGTAGCGGATATAGCAGCCGGGGAAGAACAGTACCGGAGTCGCGCCGTGATTGCGAAGCTGTGGGCGGATCGCTGTCGAGTAATAAGGCGGCAACTGGCGTTCCGCCGTAAGCCCACCGATCGATGACATGAGTGCCCGATTGACTTTGAGGTTCAACACCGCAGTTGGCGACCGGCGCGATGCTGGAGCAGAGCTTTCCCAGAACGACTCGGTCTTGCCAGCCAGTGATCGCGCAGCGCAGTACGCCCGCTCTTTACATGCTGGGCCTTACCCTTGGCGATCAATTCGGAGACATTCACTCCGTGCGGGCAGGCGACGTCGCAGCGATGGCAGCCCAGGCAGTACTCCACCCAGCGGGTATCGCTTGGGATGCCTTCGCGCCGGAAGCGCTCCATGTCAGGACCTAACGCTTTGGGGCCGGCATATTCCGGAAAGACCTTCGATACCGGGCAAACCGCGTTGCAGTCGGAACACTTCACGCAATTGTCGAGCTTCAGATCATCGTCCCGCATACTGCACTCCTTGCCTGCTTGCCAGCATTCCCGCCTGGTATCCGGACAGGATCGAAATCGCATTACGATGCCGCGGTGCAAACTGGCCGAGGAAACTTCCGCACGCGAACACGTTTTCGAATGGAAGTTTGTAGCCGTTGAAGCTCGGCGGTCGACACGTCAATCGTTTCCGAGAAACGTCCACAGGCCAGCACGATCGTATCGGCGCGCAGTTGACGTGGCCGTCCCGGCGTATCCAGCTCGACGCCGACACAGCGATCGCCTTCCGTACAGGGCCGCGTTACAGGAAAGCCAGTAGAAATTTCGACGTCCATGTTCGCCAGCCGACGCTCGAAGCCGCTGCAGCAGCCGCAACCCAATGACGGACGGCGGCAGGGTCGCCAGTTCACACAGAGCACATCCTATGTCTTCTTCAAAGCAGACGATGTCGGCGTCACTCGACTTCACACCCAGAATTGCCGGGATAATCAGCAGCTCTGCATCGCGAACCACCGGCCGGAACGCTCGTGCCAAGGCGCTACGATAGTCGCTGTCACGATCGAGGTGACCGGCAATTTCCAGAGCGGTCAGGGCATGGCTGGGATGATCGGGGAGAGAAACGATTTCACTGCGAAACAGCGTTGGCCAACCCGCTTCTCTGCAATGGAAGGAAAGACGCTCGGCGACGAAGTTGGCATCGAAGCTCGCCATGTTCGCAATCCCAACCACGACTGCCTTGCTGACGTTGGAAGGATCGGCCTGCCACAACCAACGTGGCGCCAATGAGACGCTTTGGAGTTCACCTAGCACGGTCGGAACCAATCGGCGTTCGCGAACTCCGCCGCTGTAAGCGCAATCGGCTGAGGCCGTTAGTTCCAGAAAGAATCGGACGGCCGATTCGACCTCGTCTTCAACGAATCTCGTCGCATCGAGTCCGTCCAGATCGATGCACCCTGGACCCAGCACAAAATTGCCCGGGCCCTTGCTGACCAGCGTTACGCGAGAGCCCTGGCTCGCCGCGGTTGCCGCCGCAACTATGCCAGATAATCCCTCGCCGATAACGAGAACCTCGCAGCCATCAGCGCTCATGGCTCGTCACCTCATCTTTTTCGGAAACGTTGCAGGCCGCTGGGAACAGTTCTCTGCTCAGGCTCAGTTGTTCGGCCTGCTTGCCGTCAGGAACCCAGGCTTGACCTTTCCAGCGATCATGAAGGTAGATTTCCAGCAAATCAGAAGCCTGAGCCGCCGGCCATTTCTGGTGCTGATATCCGGCGAGCATCGCCTTGTAACCGCAGAACGTTCCCTGGCAGGGTCCAAACCCAAGGCGCGTGCGGCGACCGACATCCCCGATTGTCAGCGCCGGAACCGCACAGGAATCGCTAAGCACGATGTCCAGCTCGGCTCGAGTCACTAGTTCGCATTCGCAGACGATCTCAGCCAGCAAGGGTCTGGCATGAATGGCATCCACCAATTGTGTGAGTCGGCTGCCCAGACGCCGGCGGGCCTTCTCGACTGCGGCAGCGGGCAATATCTTCCCGGCATCGTGCACTGCATCGGGCTGCGCGGCCTCCTGAAGTGGAGTGGTGTCGGTCGCGCAAGCCTCGTCGACGCCCAATTTCTTGCAGATTAGATCGGCGGTTGCTTTAGCCATCAATCTGTAAGTCGTGAGTTTACCGCCGACAATCGAAATGAACCCGCTCACACCTTCCGCACTCTCGTGATCGAGTAAGGCGAAGTTTCGGCTGATCTCGCGGCCGCCGGCGCCTGAAGCACTCTTGGGTACGTACAGTGGGCGCGCGCCCGTGAAGACGCGGAGGAGGCGGGCCTCGGCGAGTGCGGGGATCAATTCAATGCCCAGTCCCAACAGCTTTTGCACTTCTTCGGGTGTAACGATCAGCCCTTCCGGGCTGGGAACCGTTATCGAACTGGTGCCGAGGATGCAGACCGGGCCACAAGGCACCAGGATGTCGGCATCGCCAGGCTTGCGGCAGCGGTTGACCACACGATTGACCAGGCAGTGGTTGAAGATGAGAAGCGCGCCGCGATCACAGCGTACCGGGACCTCGACACCGGCCAAGGCGGCAACCTGCTGCGCCCATCCGCCGGCGGCGTTGACGACGATTTCGCACTCGATCGAATCTTCCTCGCCGGTGCGAGTATCGCGGAAGCGCACGCCTTTTACTTTCTGATCGCTGGATTCAATGGCAATCACTTCGGCATAAGTGCGGAGACGAGCGCCCTTGGCGACAGCGGCCTCGACGTTCAACATCGTGAGGAGAAAGACGTCCACGTGACCATCCGGGATGGTGTATGCCTTCACCAGGCTGTTCGGCAGGTTAGGTTCCAGGCTCAAAGCCTCAGTACGCGACAACTCCTCGATGGGGATACCGATCGTCTTGCAGCCGTCAGCCCACTTCGTCACATAATCAGCATCGTCTTCGCTGAGATGGGCGAACAATCCTCCGGTATCGTGAATGCATGGCGCGGCGACCTTTTTCAGGATCATGTTCTCGCTGATGCATTCCTTAGCGGCCTCCGGGTCTTTTACCACGTAGCGTCCGCCGCTGTGCAGGAGTCCGTGACACCTGCCCGTGGCTCCATTCGCCAGATCTTTTTTCTCCAGCAAGACCGCGGATATGCCACGCAGCGAGAGGTCCCACAAAAGACCGGCTCCGGTTGCACCGCCACCAATGATCACGACCTGTGTTTTTTCCATACGAATCGGCTCCGCTTCTGAGCTCCAATAGAACTCCGGTAGACGCCGGAACAAAACTGCCCGCGCCCAAGGATTAGGACGGAGAACGCAATCAGAGTAGAGGAGGTACCGGGTCCGCAAAGGGGGTTACGGTTGGAGGGAATCGGAGAGGAACTCAGCTCACAGTTGCTGAAGGCTTTGAACCGCTAAGAAAGTATGCAAAGCCGAGTGGGCTGCCGCTTGGAACTCCGTCCAGGATCCCTTCCGGGCTCCGAAAATTCGTTCTCTTGTTCGCGAACAGCCACCGCCGATGGTTTCTCGGTCACTCTCCAGGGACGGTGTTACGACAGACCGATTATCAAATGTGCGCCTGAGGATGTCGGTGACGGGCATCACATGGTTCCGCGGCTAAACATGCGTAAAGGATTGGGCCGACAGGACAGATGCAGCCAGCACGTTTAGCACCTCCGTCATGAACGCGGCCAGGTCGTCCGGCTTTCGACTGCTCACAAAATGCCGGTCGACGACCACGGTCGAATCCTCGAAGATGGCGCCCGCATTGACAAGGTCATCCTTGATGCCCGGGCTGCCCGTGACGCGCACGCCACTGTACACTCCGGCTGAAATCGGCATCCAGCCGCCGTGGCAGATGGCAGCCACCAGCTTTTGGGATTTGTGAAACTGTTGAAGCAAGCTCTTTACCTTGTCCATGCGACGCAACCTGTCCGGCGCCCAGCCGCCAACACAGACGACACCGGCGAAGTCGCGTTCCTCAACATCATCAATCGCGGCGTCGCTGACGCAGGGATATCCGTTCTTTCCCAGGTACAACTGCTTCGCTTTGGGGCCGGCGACGACGACGCGATAGCCAGCTTCTTCCAGGCGGTACTTGGGATACATCAACTCCATGTCTTCGTATTTTTCTTCGACGAAGATCAGTATGGCGGGGGCTGCATTCGTTTCGGTCACAGCAATCTCCTGTGACTTAATCTTACGCAAATTAGCGGGAGTTGTTTGTGACGCAGGAGGGAATTTATTCGCGGACAGGCCGCATCTTCGCGGGAACGCGCGTACGCGCAGGACGTGCCGCAAGACGATGATGCTTGGCGGCGGTGTCGATCTTGTTCCAGAACACCGCAAAGTAATCGACGGCGGAAACCACCGACAAAATGACCATCGCCCAGACGGCGATCTTTCCAATCCACTCGATCGGAAGCGGAGCATAGACGTATCCCAGACCGATATCACCTACCGGCCATTTACGTCCCAGAATGCAGGCGAGTACCGCCACGATCTGCACTCCCATCTTCCACTTTCCCAGATCGCGTGCCTGTATTGTCAGACCTTCGGCGGCAGCGACGACCCGTAGATCGGTAACCAGGAATTCGCGCCCGATCACAACCACCGCAATCCACGCCGGCATGAGTCTTGGATTGAATTGGACCAGGACGATGAGAGCAGATGCGATCAGCAACTTATCGGCAAGAGGATCCAGCAGCATTCCGACCCGGGTGATGAGGCCGTGCTTGCGCGCGAGATATCCGTCCAGCCGGTCCGTGATGGCTGCCAGGCTGAAGACGGCGGCTGCCAGCAACTCTTTTTCGCCGTTGACACTGCTGATGAGATTTGTGGAGAGGATCCAGATCAACAGCGGCACGCTGAGGATGCGGGAAATCGTCAGGTAATTCGGCACGTTCACCGCAACAAATCCTCTCGTCGAGCGGGCGGAGCTCCGCTGCTATTGTAGCAAGGCGAGTGCTTCGCGGCAGCATGGGAGAGGAGAGCGTCTGTTATTCCTGACCGGCTGTCTCGGCATCAGGGAGCAACATGAACCTGCGTCCAGGGTTCCTGATTTCGTAATAGATATAGCCGATCAGACTCCAGAAAAACAGAGGGATAAGGCCGCGCATCCACATCCCCGAAGGAATTCCCGGCTGAAGCACGCTCTGTGTCGGGTTTCGGGGGTTGTAAGCCACCCCGACCTGCGCTCCTTGCGGGAAACTCCCTTGGATGTCGTGCGCGCCTTCCTGATGGTAAAACGGCGGCATCAGGTATCGAACCTGACTGGAGCGGTAGGCAATCCCGTTGACCTGATAGTCATAGGTCACATCCGGCTGGTACCAACGCCCCATATTCGAAACCCCAGTGTTCACAGCCGAGGTGGCTATGCGAGCGGAGGTTGTCGGCCACGAGGAACTGGCGACACAAAGATAAAAACCGCTGCCGAGACTGAATGTGATCCAGACGGCAAAGCACGTGAGCCCCACAAGCCCAATTAGACGACCCTTAGTAGCTGAATTCATACCGTGAAGAAAAGATGCAGCGATCCCACATCGCGCCGCAAGATCGAGAAAATATTTGAGTAATTTTCAGGGCTCCCGCTGAATTTTGCAACAGCACCAAAGCGGGACTGTAGCCCGCTGCGACAAAACATCATGGCCGTCTGCCACGGGAACGTTCAGAATCGACAATGTTCGCTACGGAACGTTCGTTTGGGAACCTTAACTTTCGTTTCGGATCGCTTCCGCTTTTGGCAATCCTGTCAACAACTTTCGTTGTACTTCACGGCGTCCACTCCAGGGCTAGACTAGGATCAGAAGTGAGGGAGCAACAAGCATGTCTCGCGTGATTGAAGTGACAGAACTCGCCCTCAGAGATGCCCACCAAAGTCTGCTAGCCACCCGCATGGCACTGGAGGACATGGTCCCAGTATGCGAGGACCTCGACAACGCCGGCTATTGGTCGCTGGAATGCTGGGGCGGAGCGACCTTTGACGCCTGTATCCGATTCCTGAATGAAGACCCCTGGGAGCGCCTGCGCACCTTTCGCAAGCTGCTGCCGAAGTCGCGCCTGCAGATGCTGCTGCGCGGCCAGAATCTGCTGGGTTACCGGCACTACGAGGATGGCGTGGTAGAGCGCTTCGTCGACAAAGCTGCCAACGCGGGCATGGACGTGTTTCGCGTCTTCGATGCGCTGAACGATCTCCGCAATCTGCGCACCAGCATCGCCGCCGTTAAGCGCACCGGCAAGCACGCAGAAGGAACCATTTCCTACACGACCAGCCCGGTTCACACCACCCAGGCCTTCGTGGAGATGGCGCAGCAGTTGAAGGAGATGGGCTGCGATTCCATCTGCATCAAGGACATGGCCGGACTGCTGAAGCCGCAGGCCGCCTACGACCTGGTCAGAAACATCAAGGTGAAGTGCGGCGAGGACACGCTGGTCCACCTGCACGCGCATGCGACCACCGGAGTCACGCTGGTTTCGTACATGAAGGCGATCGAGGCGGGTTGCGACATCGTCGACACCTCTGTCAGTTCGATGTCGCTCGGTCCCGGACACAATCCCACGGAAGCCCTGGTGGAGATGCTGGAAGGCACCGGCTTCGACACGCGATTGGACCTGAAGCGCATTCTGCGCGTCCGCGATCACTTTGCGACGATTCGTCCGCGCTACCGCGAATTCCTCAGCGAGTTCACCGGCGTCGATACCGAGATCTTCAAGAGCCAGATTCCCGGCGGCATGATTTCAAACATGGAAAGCCAGCTCAAGGGCCAGGGAGCAGGCGATCGTCTGCACGATGTGCTGGAGGAAGTGCCTTCGGTCCGGAAGGACGCCGGCTATCCGCCGCTGGTCACTCCTTCCAGCCAGATCGTCGGAACGCAGGCCGTCTTCAACGTTCTGATGGGCCGCTACAAAGTGCTGACCGGCGAGTTTGCCGATCTCATGCTCGGCTACTACGGAGACACGCTGGGCGAGAAGAATCCCGAGGTGGTGAAGCTGGCGTTGGAACATGCCAAAAAGCCGGTGATCGACACCCGACCTGCCGATCTGCTGAAACCGGAGTGGGAGCATTTGCGCTCGGAGGCGCTGGCGATCGACGGCTGTAACGGTAGCGACGAAGACGTGCTGACTTTCGCGATGTTTCCGCAGGTTGCGCCGAAGTTCTTCAAGACGCGTCACGAAGGGCCGAAGAATCTGGGCAGAGATCCCGGCGTGCCTGCCAAAGTCGGTGGCGAAGGAAACTGCCAAAGACACGTCCCGCGAGCGGGCAAACGGCTTCGGCTCACACCTACGTAATCACCCTCAACGGCCAGGAGCACAAGGTTACGGTAGCTCCGGCAGGCTAGTCGGACAGCGGCTTACACCTGCTGCAGGGAGAGAGAATGGCACTATCAGTGGAAAAATCGAAGTCCGAACCGAAGTCCGAATCGAAGACGGCGGCGAATCCCGTGGAGAAGCTGCGCAAGAATCGCAAGCGCCTGCAGGCAGGCGGCGGCCAGGAGCGCATCGATAAACAGCATGCGGCGGGCAAGCTGACGCGCACGCGAGCGTGTCGACAAGCTCGTCGATCGGGAGAGCTTCCAGGAGATCGGACTGTTTGCGCGCCATCGCTCGACCTACTTCGGCATGGCGGACAAGGAAATGCCCGCCGACGGCGTGGTTACCGGCTGCGCCACCATCGACGGCCGGCTGGTCCATCTTGCCAGCCAGGACTTCACCGTTGCAGGCGGAGCGGCGGGAGAAGCTCCACTAGCCAGAAGATCGCCGACATGATGCAGCTGTCGCTGAAGACCGGCAGCCCATTCGTCTTCATCAATGACTCCGGCGGAGCGCGCGTGCAGGAAGGCATCGACAGCCTGTCGGGCTACGGCCGCGTCTTCTACAACAACGTCGTGCTCTCAGGAACGGTGCCGCAGATTTCGCTGATGTGCGGACCTTGCGCCGGCGGCGCGGCCTACAGCCCGGCACTCACGGACTTCATCATCCAGACGCTGAACTCGCAGATGTTCATTACCGGCCCGCAGGTCATCAAGCAGGTGACGGGTGAAACCGTGACGGCCGAGGCGCTGGGCGGCCCAGGCGCGCAGATGAACAATTCGGGCGTGGTGCACCTGGTGGCGAAGGACGACGAAGAGGCAATGTACCTGTGCCGCCGCCTGCTGAGCTTCATGCCGTCGAACAATCTTGAAGATCCGCCGCGGCTCGCCTATCAACTGCCCGTCGAAGACGATGCCGCGATGACCGGCCTGGTTCCGGAAGACTCCAAGGTCGGCTACGACATGCGCACCGTGATCGTGCGGCTGCTCGACTACGAGGATTTCCTCGAGATCCAGCCGGGTTTTGCGCCCAACATTGTGGTCGGCTTCGGACGACTGCAGGGAAGACCGATCGGCGTGGTGGCCAATCAGCCGGCGGTTTTGGCCGGCGCGCTCGATATCAACGCCTCCGACAAGGCGGCGCGCTTCGTGCGCTTCTGCAACGCCTTCAATATCCCGCTGCTGACGCTGGTCGATGTGCCCGGCTTCTTGCCGGGCGTGCAGCAGGAGTACGGCGGCATTATTCGTCACGGCGCGAAGATGCTGTTCGCCTACTCGGCGGCGACGGTGCCGAAGCTCACGGTGGTTCTGCGCAAGGCCTACGGCGGCGCGTATCTCGCGATGTGCGGCAAGGATCTCGGTGCGGATCGCGTCGTGGCCTGGCCCACCGCCGAGATCGCGGTCATGGGCGCCGAGGGAGCAGCCGAGATCGTCTTTCGCAAGGAGATCTCGGCGGCGAAAGACAAGGCAGCGCAGCGCAAAGAGCTGATCGGGAACTATCGCGAGACGTTTGCGAATCCCTATGTCGCGGCCGGACGGCGGCTGGTGGACGACATTATCGAGCCGCCGAACACGCGCAAGTACCTGGCAGCCGCGCTGGAAGCTTTGCACACCAAGCGGGAACTGCGTCCGCCGAAGAAGCACGGACTGATTCCGCTGTAAGGAACGATGTCGTTAGAACGAACGCGTAGGACAGAACCAGCCGCGCAGTGGCGGCAGCAGTCGGGAGTTGCGATGGAAAACCGGCAAGCCACAATCGATTCACATTTGGAAAGCGACGAACTGCGGAATCTCGAGCAGCAGGTCGCCTCGCTCGCCGAGAAGCGTCGAGCGGTTGCAGCAAGAGATGGCGAAGCAGTCGAAGCTGCTGGCGGAACTGGCCGCCCGGCTCAACGGCGCGGGCCCGCAGACGACGGCTGCGTCCGCATCGACGCAGGGAATCGCCTCACCCGTCAAGCCGTGACTCCCGATGTGCTGGTGATCATTACGGCTGCCATCAGCGCATTTCTGGGCAAGAAAATTCGCATTCGCTCAGCGCGAATGTTGCAGACTCCCTACGAGATCGTTAATCCGTGGTCACAACAGGGGCGTGTGAGCGTTATGGCGTCGCACTTCCTGCGTCACGAACGATGAAGATTAGAAGATATCCAGGGTGGTGAAAGTTGAAGCTGAAGATTGGTATTGATGGCAACGAATACGTAGTCGACATCGAAGTTCTTGAAGATGATAGCGTGGCCCCGTCTACCTTCCTCCGCATGGGCAGCCAACCAGCATCCAGCCGGTGACCATTGCCGATTCCCGGCGCTGAGTCGTCTCCGGCTGAAGGGAACGTGGATGAGGCGAAGGTCTGCCGCAGCCCGGTGGCCGGAGTCGTCGTGAAGCTTAACGTCCAGCCCGGACAGACGCTGCAAATCAACGACCTGATGATGGTTCTGGAAGCCATGAAGATGGAGACCAACATTACCGCGCCCGTGGCCGGCAAGATCAAGAAGATCAATGTGGCGCATGGCGATGGCGTGAAGGTGAGTCAGATCCTGGTGGAATTCGAGTAAGGTAGTCGCGCTGATTCCACCATACCGATCTACCAGGTCGGCAGCGCGTCCGACAGCTCGCCGGCCAGCAGCCCATTCCAGTCGCGCATCTGCTCCGCGTTGAGTTTTTGTCCGTCGCGGGTGAGATAGAACACGTCGTGCGCCAGCGGTCCTTCCGTATCGATCAGCGCCACTTCGATGCTGCAACCCTCGTCCGAGAGTCGTGAGCTGATGGTGTGCAGCAGTCCCGGCCGATCCTGCGTGACAATCTCCAACAGCGAGTTCCGCGCGGAACAATCGTTGTCGTGCCGGATCCGAGTTTCCACGGTCAGCTTCACCGGCTGCTGATCGGCACGCAGACGCGATTGCAGCAGCCGCTCCAGCTCCGCTTCCCCGGTCAGAATGTCGCTGATCGACCGCTCGAAAGCGCATCCGCTCGCTGGGATTCAGTTCCAGAGTGCGAAAGCGGTCCTTAAAGTAGAAGCTGTCGACTACCACGCCGGCGCGATTCGAGAAGGCTGCTGCCTTGGTAATGTCCATCCCCCAGCCGTACAAAATGCCGGCGAGCATTCGGAATAGCCCTTTGCGATCGCTCAGTCACCACGGTCAACTCGTACTGGCCGGAATGCGGCAGCAGTTGCAGTTGCACCGGATCGACGGCCAGCCGGGTGGCCATCCTGAAATGTTGAATCACCTGCTCGCTGGGATGCGACAGAACGTACCGCTGGGGCAGGCCATCGAGAAACGCCAGCACCTCGGAACGGCGCAGCGGCTGGAGCGCGACGATACTCTCGATCGTCTTTAGCGAGGACTCGGCGTCGACGCGGACACTGTCGGCACTGTGATCGAAGTAATTTGCGGTGGCAGCGTAGAGCCGCCACAGGTTCTCGGCCTTCCAGGGCGTCAGCGCATCGGGATTGACCGCTTTGATGTCGGCCAGCGTCAGCAGAGTCAGCATCTTCAGGCGTTCCGGCGTTGCTACCTTCTCCGCCAGCTCTGCGACGGTCGCCAGGATCATAGATGTCGCGGCGACGCAGGGTGGAAGACATTTCCAGATGACTGGCCACCAGGAAGCAGACCATCCAGGCGTCGTCTTGCGAGAGTTGCAGCCGCTCCACCGCCGTTTGCGCGAACTGCAGACTGCTGTGGACGTGGTCGGAGCCTTCCAGGCCCTTGCCGGTGTCGTGCAGCAGCAGCGCCAGGAAAAGCAGTTCGGGACGTTCGATCTCGGAGAGCAGTTCGGCGAACGGCCGCAGCGACTTCATCGCTCGGTTGTCTTCAGATGATGCAACACTTCGATCGCCAGCAGCGTGTGTTCGTCGACCGTGTAGCGGTGATAGAGATCGCGCAGCACGAGCAGGTTGATCGCCTCGAATTCGGGAACGGCGTGCGTCAGCAGGTTCAGCGAATGCATGGCGCGCAGCGCGTCTGCGGCGTGCGGCAGCAACAAGAATCTCTCGCAGAGTACGGCCACAGAACCTGGTCCTGCGGCATGGTTTCGGCCAGTCGCTGATGGGCGTCGCTGATCCGGCGCTCGGCCTCCGCGCTCAGCGCGACTCCGTGCTTCGCGAGGAACACGAAACAGCTGCAGGACACGACGCAGCCTCACGCGCGTCGGCGGCCTGCTGGAAATAGACGCGACCATCGATCACGGAAAATTCGGAGTTCGAGATGCGCGAGCGCCAGTGCTGAAACGACCGGTATAGGGACGAGCGGCGCCTGCGAAACCTGGCTGAGCAGTTGCAGATTGCTGCGATACACGGCTTTGGCGTGGCCAAAGTATAGGCGCATCCACTCAGCGGGAGATACCGGGCCAATGCCTGTGCCGATCCCGCGCAGCGCCAGTTCCTCCTGCGCCGACCAGTCAAGATTGTTGTCGTCCCGGCCGTGCAGGTAATGCAGATAACAGCGCGTGGATGACAGGAACTGCATCGCCGCCGGAATCGCTCCCCGTGCGTCGGCTAGCTTGCGGGTAGACGTCTTCACGCCTTGCCGCCGGAGGTCAGGGAAAAGATCATTCCCATCCACTGCGAAACGTGACAGTCTCGCAATCCGCCGGGGCCGTCCTTCAGGTTGGGTTCGAGATGGAAGATCGTGTTCCCGAAGCGTTGATGGCGCGCCTCGGTCATCTCCAGCAGGGTTTGCAGCAGCGCGTCGGACTCGCGTGCCACCAGTTCCGGCAACTTCGTCTGGTGCAAGGCGCGCGAACAGTTCTGCATCGCCGCCCAGGAAAGCGGCAGTCCAGCAGCGACAGCGTGAACTCGAGGTTGTCCTGGTTGAAACGTGCAGCATTCGGCAAGCGTACGCGTGGTAGGGCTGACCCGCAGTCCGCAATCCCACATCTGCTGGCAGATGGCGCTGACCGGATCTTTGATGCGTTCGCGCGTGGCTTCGTCTTCGGTGAGGAACAGCAGGTCAACATCGGAGTGCGGAAACAGCTCACTTCGGCCGTAGCCGCCCACCGCCGCCAGCGCAACTCCCGGAGTACCGCCGCGACAAAAAATGTGTGTCCCACAATGTCAGAGATAATCTATCGACCAGGCGAGTGCGGTCGCTAAGCGAATTCAGTCCCAGTCCGGTGGCCTCGAAGTCGCGCTGAACCTTCTCGAACTCCTGCCGGTAGAAGCTGCGAAGCGCCGTCAGCGGCTCGGTGCCTCCCGGAGGAGCCGGCGAAGGCGGCAGATCCGGCGGCTGGGGCTGACTGCTCATAGCGCGTTCTCGCCACGTTCGTCGTTGCGGATGCGGATGGCGTCATCGATGCGCGACAGAAAGATCTTGCCGTCGCCGATTTTGCCCGAACGCGCCGCCCCGGTGATCGCCGCGATCGCTTTGTCCACCATCTCGTCGGGGATGACTGCTTCGATCTTCACCTTCGGCAGCAGATCCACGGTATATTCCCGGCCACGATAGAACTCGGTGTGGCCCTTCTGCCGGCCGTGACCACGCACTTCGATCACGGTCATGCCCTCCACACCAATCTCGATGAGAGCGTCCTTTACGGCTTCGAACTTTCGCGGGTTGAATCACGGCTTCCAGTTTCGTCATAGATTGGCCTTACGGCATCGAAGCTTCCCAGTAGTAGCCTTCCTCGCCATGTTGCGTCAGGTCGAGACCCTGCACTTCGTCTTCGGTCGACACCCGCACGCCGATGGTGAAGTTGACTACCTGGAGAATGATGTACGTGCCCACGACCGCCAGCACAATCGCGATGCAGATGCCGACCGCCTGATTGCCCAACTGGCGGAAGTTTCCGTCGATCATGCCGACCGGGAGCGCGTGTCCCTGGGCATCTTTGAAGATCGGATTGATGGCGCTGGTGGCGAAGACGGCAGTCAGCAACGCGCCAATCGTTCCACCCGCGCCGTGAACGCCGAAGGCGTCGAGGGAATCGTCATATCCGAGCCGCGCCTTCACCACGGCGACCATCGCGTAGCAGAAAACTCCGGCGATGAAGCCGATCAGCAATGCCGACATCGGACCGACGAAGCCCGCCGCAGGAGTGATCGCCACCAGGCCGGCAACCGATCCGGAGATCGCACCCAGCACGCTGGGCTTGCCGTTGCGAATCCACTCGGCGACAGCCCATCCAATCGCCGCGGTTGCGGCCGCGAAATGCGTGGCGACAAAAGCGCTGGTCGCCAGGCTTCCTGCGCTGAGTGCGCTGCCCGCATTGAATCCAAACCAGCCCACCCATAGCAGGCATGCCCCGATAAAGCTAAGTACCACACTGTGGGGTGGCATCGCTTCCTTGGGAAACCCGACGCGGCGTCCTAAAAACAGCGCGCACACCAGCGCTGAAACGCCCGACGTGATGTGAACGACGGTGCCGCCGGCGAAGTCCAGAGTGGGGAAGCGTCCGCCGAGGCTGGCATTCAGCAGGCCACCCTTGCCCCAAACCATGTGCGCCATCGGCGCATAGACCAGCAGCGACCACAACGCCATGAACAGCAGCATCGCGCTGAACTTCATGCGCTCGGCGAAGGCTCCGCAGATGAGCGCCGGAGTGATGATGGCGAACATCAACTGGTAGATCATGAACGTCTGCTGCGGAATGGTCGCCGGCGTAGTCGGCATCAGGCGCGGCGCCGACCGCGTGCAGGAAGGCATGCTCGAGTCCGCCGATGAAGCTGTTGCCGGAGGCGAAGCACAGGCTGTAGCCGATGATCGCCCACACGACGGTGATCAGCGCCATCATGGCGAACGACTGCATCATGGTGCCGAGCACGTTCTTCTTGCGCACCAGTCCGCCATAGAAGAGCGCCAGCCCAGGGCCGGTCATCAGCAGCACCAGCGCGGAGCACACCAGCATCCAGGCGTTGTCCGCAGAACCTTTCGCATCGGCGATCTGCTGCTGTAACTGCGCGATGGTCGGCGCTTCGCCGCAGCCGGACCGGATTGTGCAGCCAGGGTCGCGGCGAAGAACGAACACCATCAGAAATGGCAGAAGCTTGTGAACCAACCGCATGCAGTACTCCCAAGGAATAAAGTGAACGGTTGAACTGCGATCGAGTCTGAGGAGCGCCTGGCGCAAGCAAGCGTCCTCGGAGAGAGAGTTCTGCAAGGTTTCGCGACGGCAGATCCAATCTGCCGTGTAACGGTGATATCCGGTTTTGCGCCCGATGGGAAATTCAAACTATTTATGCGCGGTATTAGTTTCGATTATCATTCGGGGAAACTCCGGCACGACGGTGGGCAGGCAAGTGCTGTGCGGGAACGATATGAGCCGATTTGCGCGCAGCGAGGCAACGAAGGGCAATTCGGCTGCCATCAGCTATAGACAGACGGAGTATTATGCTGGACAGCGAGGTGCGTGGAGGTGAGGTGGTGTTCCGAATCATCACCGTAGAGCGTGAATACGGCGCCGGCGGTAGCCTGGTGGCGGCGGAGCTGGCTCGCCGAAAAGGGTGGCAGCTTCTCGACCAGCAGCTCACCTGCGAGATCGCCAAGATCGCAGCGGTCGAGGAGAGCGCCGTCGCTTGCCGCGAGGAAAAGTGCGATCCGCTGCTGCACCGGCTGGCAAAAGTTTTCTGGCGGGGAAGCTATGAACGCTCGCTGCCCGATCTGGCGACGATAAGATCTTCGATGCGGATGAACTGGTGGAACTCGCGCATCGCGTCATCGAAAAGAAAGCCCAGGAAGGCAACTGCGTCATTGTCGGCCGCGGCGCTCCCTACATCCTGCGCGCCCGTCCCGACGCCTTTCACCTCTTCGTATACGGCTCGCGCGAGAGAAAGATCGAGCGCCTGTTCGACTCAAGATGAAAGAGAAGGACGCAGTCGAGATGGTGGACACCATCGACAAAGAGCGTTCCGCTTTCGTCCGCAAATATTTCAACGCGGAGTGGCCGTGCCGCCGGCTCTATCATCTGATGCTGAATTCCGACAGCGGTATTGAGCACGTGACCAATACCGTGCTGGCGACCATGGATTCGTTGGAGCGCGAGGGCAAGATGGAACCGTCCGGGACGGGGTGTGCAACTCGATCCGGTGCGTTCGACGACAGTCTGATCGTTCTCGTCGAGTCCTGCCGTTGAATCTACGGCCAAGACACCCGATTCCGGTCGACCGTTGTCACACCAGCAGTGTGACGGCTGTGCTTGCGCCTTTTTCCTCTCGCGCATAGACTGAGCCTACTGAGGTTGCCTGACCGTAAGGAGGTAGCCTGAATGCTGAAGGTTCTCCTACACGAGTCCGCAAGCACATTGCGGAAACCCGAACAAAACAATATTGCAGCAGCGCCTCTCTGCGTCGCGCAGGAGAGCCGGCAGCATTGCCCCGTCCTGATCGAATCACGTAACCGCGGATCGCAAATCCGCATAACTTTTCAGGAGGCCGCCATGCCGCTCAACAAAGTCAAGGCATTCCTCGATATACATGGCACGAAGTATGTGGCGATTTCCCACTCCAAGGCTTTCACGGCGCAGGGTATCGCCGCGATCGCGCATATCTCGGGCAGGGAACTCGCCAAGACAGTCATCGTGAAGTTGGACGGCGATCTGGCGATGGCCGTGTTGCCCGCGTCCTATCAGGTCGATCTGGAGGAGTTAAGGAGGCGCACCGGCGTTCGCACGGCCGAGTTGGCCACCGAACGCGAGTTCAAGCAGCACTTTCCCGACTGTGAAACGGGAGCGATGCCTCCATTCGGAAATCTCTACGGCATTCCGGTATATGTGGACGAGACGCTGTGCGAAGATCGCGAGATTGCATTCAATGCCGGCTCGCACTATGAGCTGATCAAGATGACGTATGCGGATTTTGAGCGCCTGGTGAAACCGGAGGTCATGAACTTTTCGTCGGTCCATGCGGCCCACGTAATGGTATGACGAGCGTGACTGGACGAGCGGCGCAAATCCAAGCATCGCGTGACTGAATGCTGATGCTGCGCGGCTTCGCTCAGCCCGAAAATTGCGGATGCGGCCTGTGATCGGGATCTCGCAGGGCCCGTTCGCCCGCCTGACCCGGAGTCAGGCAGGATTGCCATCGCGGCGAGGGTCGCATCCGCCCATTATTTTTCAGCTATACCACAATGTGGTATGTGCATCAAAAGTAGCGATTCGGCTCGTTAGTCTTCTGCCCGCGCTGTTCTGCCCAGTTTCGATTCGGAACCCATCACAGCCCTTGTTGATTCCAAACAAGATGCGGCTTTACGTTTGACCCTGCTCGGCTCCGCATGCGATAGTACGGTGTTTCATGAATTCGTAACATTCCTTTAACCGTACATTCACACTGCATGGATCTCCCGACAGTCAAGTCAGCTAATGGAGCCCGGTGATGGTTCGCCTGATCCCGCGTGAGACTAAGTTCTTCGACATGTTCGCGGAAGTGGCGGACAATCTGGTGGCAGGAGCAAAGGTTCTTTCGGACTGTCTGCATAATTACGATTATGAGCGTCTGCCGTCCGTGGTGGAGAAGATCAAAGAGATCGAACACCACGGCGACGAGATGACGCATCGCATCCTGATCAAGCTCAACCAGACATTCATTACGCCGTTCGATCGCGAAGACATTCACCTGCTCACCTCGTCGCTCGACGACGTTCTCGATTTCATCAACGGCGCCAGCGATCGCCTGCTGACGTACAAGATCACGCAGCCGTCTCCTTCGGCCAAGGTTCTGGCCGGCAATCGTTCTGAAGCAGACGCAGGAACTGCGGCAAGGCGGTTTCGTTGCTGAACAAGAACGGCAAGCTGCTGGAGCACTGCGTAGAGGTCAATCGCCTGGAGAACGAAGCCGACCAGGTGAGCCGCGAAGCCATCGGTCGGCTGTTCGATGGCGGTTACGATCCGATCACGCTGATCAAACTGAAAGAGCTTCTGGAAATTCTGGAAACCGCCAGCGATAAAGCCGAAGACGTCGCTAACGTGCTTGAGACCGTAGTTCTGAAGAACGCTTGAGGCGCCGACACCGTGCGTTACCTGCAAAATCCAATTCAGGATGGGCGCTCGTGAGCGCCGGGATGATCCTGCTTGACCGTGACTGTCCTTACCGCGCTGATCTTCGATTTTTTCAACGGTTTTCACGACGCCGCAAACAGCATTGCGACGGTGGTTTCCACCCGCGTACTTTCCCCTCGCCTGGCGGTCGCGTGGGCCGCTGCATTTAACTTCCTCGCGGCGTTCCTGTTGGGCACCGCCGTCGCCAAGACCATCGGCAAGGGAATGATCCAGCTCAACATCGTCACCCAGTACGTTGTCCTGGCGGGTCTGGTGGGTGCGATCGTGTGGGACCTGGTGACGTGGCTGCTGGGATTGCCGACTTCGTCATCGCATGCGCTGATCGGCGGTTACGCCGGAGCAGCGATGGCGCGGGCCAGCCATTCTTCATGGATGGCGCAGCGCTCCCGGTGTCATCATCGCCGCCGGGTGGACGAAGACCCTGATCTTCATCGTGCTCGCGCCGCTGATGGGTTTGGTTCTGGGGTTTGGGTTCATGGTGGCGATCTCCTGGATATTTCGCCGCAAGTCGCCGCGCCAGGTGGACAAGCTCTTCCGCAAACTGCAACTGGTGTCGGCCGCGCTCTACAGCCTGGGGCACGGCGGCAATGATGCGCAGAAGACCATGGGCATCGTCGCCGGCGCGCTCTATACCGCCGGGCGTCATGAAGCAGAGCGACTTCGCCGCGAACTGGGGACACTGGCATTGGCCTATCATTCTCGCGGCGCAACGCAGCCATCGCCCTGGGTACGTACTTCGGGCGGCTGGCGCATCGTGCACACCATGGGATCGAAGATCACCAAGCTGAAGCCGGTCGGCGGCTTCTGCGCCGAGACCGCCGGCGCCATCACGCTCTTCGGGACCGCGCTGGCTGGAATTCCGGTGAGTACGACTCACACGATTACGGGCGCGATCGTCGGCGTCGGCACCACGCACCGCATGTCGGCGGTACGCTGGGGCGTGGCCACCCGCATCGTATGGGCGTGGGTGCTCACCATCCCAGCGTCGGCAGCAGTGGCGATGGCGACCTTCTGGCTGATTCGATTGTTCAATCCCACAGCGTAAGACTATTCAATCGTGCGCGCAGGTAAATTCCTACTCGATACGGTGTAAGAACTGCGCGCCTCATGAGGATTTCCGCTGGCTCTACAGCTTCGCGCCAATTAATTGTAAGATTTCCCGACCGCACGGGCTGGCTCTCAACGTGCATAGATGACTGGCGGCTAGTTCCCACTGCGGATCGTCGTCGATGCTGTCGCCGGAGCGGCCACTCGGGCCCGCAGTACAACGAACTCCCCAACGACCCTTGCAGTACGGATGCCGTAACTGGCAGGCGAGCGATGACCTCCGTCTGTCCAGATGCATCGCTCGGTCAAAACAAAAGGAGATGATTCGTATGCAGCTTGACGTCCTTCGCGCCGTTGCTTTCCAGTGTTGGGATGGACGGTATGCCTGATGGTTGTGGGATGTCTCGTTGCGAGCCCAGCCTTCGCGCAGGGCACAGGATATTGGCACACCAGCGGAAATCAGATTCTGGACTCAAGTGGTCACGTAGTGCGCATCGCGGGCGTGAATTGGTACGGCTTCGAGACCACCGACGAAGTGGTACATGGCCTGTGGGCGCAGGACTACAAGTACATCCTGAACGCAATCAAGAGCAACGGCTACAACGTCGATTCGCGTGCCGCTTTCGAACCAGATGGTGGAGACGCCCATCGTTCCCACCAACATCAGCTACTCCAACGGCAGCGGCCCCATCAATACCGATTTGCGCGGCTTGAACTCGCTGCAGATTCTCGACAAGATCGTCGCCTACGCCGGCCAGATTGGTTTGCGGATCATTCTGGACAATCATCGCTCCGAGGCCGGCAACAGCGCCGAGGCCAACGGACTGTGGTACACCACGCAGTATCCGGAGAGTGCCTGGCTCAATGACTGGGTTTCGCTCACGCAGCGCTACCTGAACAACTCGACTGTTATCGGCATGGACCTGCGCAACGAGCCGCACAACGACCAGAGCGGCGGGTCGTGCTGGGGCTGTGGCTTGATGAACTACGACTGGCGGCTGGCCGCCGCAGCGTGGCGGCAACGCCGTGCTCGCCGTCAATCCCAGCCTGCTGATCTTCGTCGAAGGCACCGATTGCTACAACAACGATTGCGACTGGTGGGGCGGCAATCTGGAAGGCGCGCAGACGTATCCGGTGACGCCTCAACGTTGCGCATCAACTGGTGTACTCCGCGCACGATTACGGCCCGAATCTTTATCAGCAGAGCTGGTTCAACGGCAGCACCACGTATCAAAGCCTGGTCGGAGTGTGGACGCGCTTCTGGGCCTACCTCAGCCTGAATAATGTTGCGCCTGTCTGGGTGGGCGAGTTTGGCACCACGAACAATGCCAGCGATATCGAAAGCAACGTTGCCGGTTCGCAGGGGCAGTGGTTCCAGAGCATAGTGACGTTCCTGCAAAACAATCCGCAGATCGACTGGACCTACTGGGCACTGAATGGCGAGGACAGTTATGCGCTGCTCGACAGCAACTACGACTCAACGCCCGTTAGTTCGCTGAAGCAGCAGTTGCTGGCAAGCATTCAATCGCCGGGTGGCGGAGGCGGTAGCTGCCAGAGCGCCTCCGGCGGCTCCGGCGGACTTGATCGCGACGGCTGTTTCTTCCAGCCAGATCAACCTGACGTGGACTGCGGTGACGCCGCCGCCGAATTGCACAGTGACGTACAACGTGTATTCGAGCCAGTTGGCGAATTTCCTTCCCTACTCAGGCCACTCGTATAGCGACGGGGGTGGTGCCGAACAGCTACTCCAACACCGGCCTGCAGCCTTCCACCACCTACTACTACATTGTCAGAGCTGCGGATTCGGTCGGTGAGTCCGGTAACTCCAACCGTGCGCATGCCAAAACCTTGGCGGGCGGTGGCGGTTTGAGCTGTCACATTACCTATGTCGATCAGAACGATTGGGGCAGCGGCTTTACTGGCGCGGTCTCCATCAAGAACACCGGTAACCAGCCCATCAATGGCTGGACGCTGACCTGGACCTGGGCGGGTAACCAGCACATCATTCAGTCGTGGAACTCCAACTACACGCAGAGCGGTCAGAACGTAACGCTCACGAATGCGGCATGGAATGGAACCATCAACGCGGGAGCTACGCTGACGCGGGATCGGGTTCAACGCGAACTATAGCGGGACGAATCAGAGTCCGACAGTGTTTTACGTGAATGGAATGTTGTGCCAGTGAAAGCAGATTTTATTTAGACGATTGCTTTGTATCAGGGCACGACTCAGACGTGCCGGCCTGGCTTCAGCCGACGGCACCCGAGGCGCCGGACGAGTTTTTCAGCAGCCTGTGAGGTCGTGCCCTGGTCCAAGGCAAACGTCTCGACGCTCGATGCGCGCACTGATACAAAGGGATGACGCGCTCCCTGTCCGACACCGTGGCACAGCCGACATTAACTATGTTCTTTTCTCTCTGTGCGAATCTGTGTATCCTGAGTCGTTCCACCCAACTATTGCATGTGCTTGCAGAGTGTTAGCGACTTGACGATGGTGTCGTCGTCGGGTTGAGTTGCGTGACGGCCGGCCCACCCATCGCGCCTAAGGCACAGTTCGATCCATGTGAAATTCAAGATCTCGGGAGGTGACGAATGCACGTCGCCAGCGAACCACCAAGGTTCTCCGTTCTCCGGCCTAGTATTGATCTTGGAAATAGCTTGCCGGAAGGCGCTCTCGCTGTTGCTCAGCGCGAGCGTGACACTTAGCGTGATTGGCCTGGACGGCTGCAAGAAGTCTGAAACAACGCAGTCCGGACAGCAATCAGCCCAGGGCCAGGCTCCGGCGACGCAGGCGGCCGTGCCTACTGCCGATCAGCTTTATCAGCTGGTGGCGCCCATCGCGCTCTTCCCTGACAACCTGGTGGCGCAGGTCCTGGCCGCCTCCACCTATCCTAACGAGGTCAGCGCGGCCTACACGTGGCTGCAGCAGAATTCCGGCCTCAAGGGCCAGCAGTTGCTGGAGGCTGTGAACGAGCAATCGTGGGATCCCAGCGTCAAAGGCCTCACGCAGTTTCCCGACGTGCTGAACCAGATGGCGACCAACCTGTCCTGGACCTCCGCTCTGGGCGATGCGTACTACAACTATCCCTCAAGCGTGATGAACGCGGTGCAGGTGATGCGTGGGCGCGCGCAACAGTCCGGCAACCTGAAGAGCACGCAGCAGCAGACGGTGTCGGTACAGAACCAGGCGCCGGGACAGGCGCCACCGCCTCCACCTCCGGCTGACGATCCGAACGCGCCGCCGCCGCAGCAGACGGTGATCGTGCAGCCTCCGGCGCAGACCATCATCATTCAACCGGCACAGCCTGATGTTGTTTACGTTCCGACCTACAACCCGACGGTGGTTTATGGCGCACCGGTGGCGGTTTATCCCGGCTATTCCACGGGCGCGATGGTCGCTACCAGCCTGCTGTCTTTTGGAGTGGGAATCGCGGTCGGCGCGGCCATCAGCGGCGGCGGAGGATGCTGCGGCTGGGGCTGGAACTCATGGGGATGCGGTTGGAACAACAACACCGTGGTCTACAACCACAACACCTACGTCTCCAACTCGAATACCTTCGTCAACCGCAACAATACTACAACCGGAATAACGTTAACGTGAACAACTTCAACCGCAACAACGTTAACGCCAATAACTTCAATCGGAATAACGTTAACGCGCAACAACGTCAATCGCAACAACTTCAACAACAACAACCGGACCAACAATTTCAAGAGCGGCAGCTATACGCGAGCCGCACTTCAATCAGAAGCTGGATGCGCCGCAATACCAGAATCGCCAGAACGCCGGCGGAGCGCAGCAGAATCGCGGCCAGCAGGCGAAACTTCAATCAGAATCGCGGCCAGCAAAACCTGGGCGCGCAGAATCGCCAGAACATGGGACAGAATCAGAACCGTGCTGCTGCCAGCAATCAAAACTTGCGCAACGATGGCGCGCGAGGCTACGGCCAGCAGCCGACGCGAGGCTCCGGTTCAAACGCCTTCGGCGATTATCAGACAGGGTGGCAATGCCCGCATGAATAGCGCTCGCGGGCAGCAAAGCCTGCAGGGCGGCCGTGCCAATGCCGGCGGCGGTAACCGTGGTGGCGGAACTGGGCGGCGGCGAGCGGTGCGGTCAGCGCGGCGGCGGTGGTGCTCGCGGAGGAGGACGCCGATGAGAGCCTGGAGTTGCAGATGAAACTAGGCGAGCAGGAGAACACGATCATGCAATGCGCACTGCGAAATTCGAGACGCACCCCGTCCTGCGACGTCGGTTGCTGCGGGCCGGCGGACGACGATTGCCCTGGTGGCAGCGATGGTATTCAGCGCAGCCCTGTGTCTTGCGCAGCAGGGGAACGAGAAGACCTTCGCTTCGCCTGGCGACGCGGTGCTGGCTCTGTACAACGCCGCGAAAGCCAACGACAGTCAGACTGCCGACGCGATTTTCGGCTCCAACGCTGCCGACATTCTCCATACCGGAGACAAGGTCGCCGACGAGAACATGCGGACCGACTTCGTGAAGCGTTATGACCAGATGCATCGCGTGGTGCTGGAGCCGGATGGTTCGGTCACGCTCTACGTCGGCGCCGACAACTGGCCATTCCCCGTTTCCATCGTGAAGAATGGCAGCGGCAGCTGGTACTTCGATACCGAGAGCGGCAAGAAGGAGATTCTGTACCGCCGCATCGGACGCAACGAGAACGACGCCATCGACATCCTGCACTCGCTGGTCGACGCCCAGCACGATTACATGGCCGATGACGCATGACGGCGACAAGACCAAGCATTACGCGGCGAAGTTCATCAGCACCGAGGGCAAGCAGGACGGCCTGTACTGGAAGACCAGCGACAACGATCCGCCCAGCCCGATCGGTCCGCTACTCGTGTCGGCCGCGGGCGAAGGCTACAACATGCAGCAGGGCAAGGCCGACGCCGTACCACGGTTACTACTACCGGATTCTGACCAAGCAGGGAGCGGCAGCCAAGGGTGGCGCGCGCGACTACATGGTCAACGGCCAGCTCACCAAGGGCTTCGCCTTCGTGGCTTATCCGGCTGAGTATCGGAACTCTGGCGTGGTGACGTTCATCGTGAATCAGGATGGCGTGGTGTACGAGAAAGATCTCGGCGCTGACACGGAGAAGATCGCCAGCACCATGACCGAATACAACCCCGACAGCAGCTGGAGTCCATTCCGACTAGCACTGGTCGACGTGCTGCAAAACATAAGCTTCAGCCGGCGAACGCTCTGGTTCGCTGACTGAAGCTTTTTATTTATCCACCTGCCGAGCCCGTCGCCCGCCTAGCTCAAAGGACAGGCGGGATGATCGCACTGGCAGGCGATCTCAACTTCTTTCGATCCCGCGTCGCGGCAAGAATCGCTGCAATACTTTTCGCCGGAAGGAACGGTGCAAAGACATGGCTCGTGGGCACATTGTTTCTGTTCGTCTGCCATGGGAAATTCTCCTTTAACTAAATTGAGGGCTGCGGCTGATTAAGATTGCCGGGCGACCCGCATTGTTGCCCGTCAGGGGGCGGCAAAGTCAAATGAGCGGAGCGGCCTTTCGTGGATGGCGTGAAGAATACAATCGAACCGAGTTCCCAGCCCCCAAGGAGGACGTATGCAGCTGGATCGTTTTACAAAAGTTGTGCTTCTGGTCATTGCAATGTTTCTTGGCGTTCTCGCCTTACGTCCGATGTTTCGACCGTGCCTCGGTACAAGCGCAGTCGAGCGAAGCATACCCGTTCTACATCGAGCCGGGCGTCACGACGATTCGCAAGCCCGACGGCAGCGCGCAGATGTACGGCAAAGTAGTGATCGACATGCGTAACGGCGACGTTTGGGGATTTCCCACCGTGTCGCAGACTCCGTACCCACTGGATCCCGTCCAGACCAAGCCACCGAAGTCTTCACCCATGTACCTGGGCAAGTTTATGTTTGACCAGGTGAAGCACTAGGCACGAGCGAAATAAGATGTGCCATTTCAGTTGGCGGGAGATCGGCAGCGTAAGTTTACGGCGATTCCATGTGTGTGCTCGCGGCAGCAGAATGTTAGCGCAACCTTTGTCGTGAGCCATGGTTATACTCTTGGATGAGGTAGCCTGACTGCGATGAAGATCGTAAGATTCGCTTTCACTCTGCTTGTCCTCGTGAGCGTGATCCATGAGCGCTAACCCTGCGGGCGCTGTCGTGTGGATAGCCGCTTCTACCGCGAACGCCAAAAGCACCAGTCTGAACGTCACCGTCACCGGCGGTAAGGACTGGGTCGATACCGGCATGGAAGTTCAGGCCGGCGACAAGCTGCACATCACCGCCAAAGGCACGGTCAACATGGGCAACAACACCGGCATCACGGCCGATGGCGCGACCCGCGGATGGACCGACACGCTGCGCGCGTTGACCGTTCCCAGCGCCGGGCGCGGTGCGCTGGTGGGACGCATCGGCGACAGCGACGCTGCCACTCCATTCTTCATCGGCGCCGATGGAACCGTGAACGCGCCCATCGCCGGCAAGCTGTATCCTCGCGATCAATGCCGACTCGATGCAGACGCCGGACGGTAAGTACCAGGTGCACATCGATCGCACGCCTACCAGCGCTGCAACTGCCAGCGGGGCCGCAGCCAGCCAGAACAAGTACGACTTCAAGCCGCTGTTCGCCGAGCTCGACGCCAAGCTGCCGTACCGGGTCACCGATCAACCGTGCGGGCGGCAATCCCGGCGACCTGGTAAATTTCGTAATCGTGGGAACGCAGGACCAGGTTACCAACGCGTTGAAGGCTGCAGGATGGATCGTGGCCGACAAGACCAATAGCGACGCCGTGGTCAGCGCGCTGATGGCAACGCTGCAGAAGAACGTCTACGTCGCCGTGCCGATGAGCATCCTGTACCTGTTCGGCCGCCCGCAGGACTTCGGATACGAGCGCGCCGAGGCGGTGATGGTGGCGGCACAGCGCAATCACTTCCGCATCTGGCAGGCCGCGTTCAAAACGCCCCAGAACCAGCCTCTGTGGGTGGGCGCGGGCACCCACGACATCGGCATCGAGAAGGATCAGCGCTCGGCCAATGCCATTACCCACAAGATCGATCAGGACGTCGACAACGAGCGCGATTTTATCGGTGCGACCCTGCAACAGGCCGGACAGGTGGAGGCCATGTCGTACATGACGCGCGCGAATCCCATCAAGTCGACGAAGACGGCGACCGGCGGGAACATTCAATCCGACGGTCGCGTATTGGTGATTGTGCTGAAAGGAGCGCAAAGCGCTTCCACGCAAATAGAAGGAGACCATCGATGTCCGCAGCTCAACAGCCGCTCACGACCACCTACTTTGAGAACGTAAGTCCTATCTTGCCCGTCAGCGATGTGGAAGCCAGTATCAAGTACTACGTTGAGGTACTTGGCTTCAAAGTGAACTGGCATGTGCCGGGATTCGCGTCGGTGGGGCGCGGCCGTTGCGGCATCATGCTGGCGCAAGGCGAGCAGGGAAATCCCGGAACCTGGGTATGGATTGGCGTGGGCGATGCGGATTTGCTGTACCAGGAATATCTCGCCAAGGGAGCGAAGATCCGCCATCCTCCGAATAATTATCCCTGGGCTTACGAGTTGCAGGTCTTCGACCTCGACGGCAACGTTCTGCGGCTGGGTTCCGATCACGAAGAAGGACCAGCCGATCGGGACCTGGCTCGATATGAACGGGGTCGAGTGGAAGCAATCCGACGGCAAGTGGGTGCGCGCCGATACAGCCGCCAACTCCTGATCCCGGCTATAAGTAGCTGAGCCAGACCTCGCTGCGGCGCTGCTTCAACGCGGCGAACCAGCGGCATAGCGGGTACAGCGTCATCACCACGATCGCCCACACCAAATAAATTCCGGGCAGCGAGAGCCCCCATCCCGGCGGAGGGGTGAACGGGTATCGCTCTAACGTAGGCGACTGGAACATCCAGTAGATGTGGCCGTAGCGCACGTAACAAACGCCCACCGCGATCAAGTGGATGAGCGGCAAATGCAACAATGAAATAGAACAATGGCACCCTGCCGAATACCAGAACAGGCCGTAGGATGTCCGGAAAGCCGCCATCAAAAAGCCACAAAAACAGCAGCGCCGGGCCCAGGGTCATCAGCAGAAACAACAGCGAAGGCGGCTGCTTGGTGGTGTTGAGAAATGATAGTACGGTGAAGGCCGTCGACTTCTGCACGCTCCAGGCGTTGGGATCGCCGTAGAGGTTCGTCCAGCGCAGCAAAGGGAATGCGACCGTCAGGATGAGGCCAAGCCGCAGCAGGAAGGAACGACGTCGTTCGGCAGGCCAGCCGTAGATGATTCCAAGTCCATAGCCGGCGGCAGTCACCCCTACCCAGGGGATGAGGGGATAGGCAATGAACAGGACGCGTTGCGGCGTGTTGAGCAGAAAACCCTGGCCGTGCAGGATGAGGAAGATGGGATTCGTCGATTGAACCTTGTCCAGCAGGTTGTGGGTCAGGATCATCACCACTCCGAAGGTCACGACCGCCCAATCCGGCAGGAAGATCAGGCCGGAGAGCACGATCATCGCCGCGCCCAGCGTACACAGCACAATGAACAGCGTGACGCGGTAATCGAAGTTGAACTGCAAGCCCAGACAGCGCAGCGGAACCAGTTCGAGGAAGATGAGCCACACGCCGCGCGTCCAAAGGAACTTCGACAATTCGGGCTTGGATTTGCGGCTTAACGACAGGTAGGCTCCCGTTCCGGTAAGCAAGAAGAAAACCGGAGCGCAGAAGTGCGTGATCCAGCGAGTGAAGAAGAGCGGGACAGTGGTAACGGCGAGATTGGTGGGGCTGACGCCTGAGCCCAGATAGTCTCGAACATGATCGAGCGCCATGATGACCATGACCGTGCCGCGCAGCAGGTCGACGGATTCCAGACGCGAGCGTTTCGAAGCTCCGTTGACTGCGGCAGTTGCCATCAAGCGCGTAGTTTAACAAAGGCGGAAGCTGGGAAGAGTTTCGCAGAGCCCGGCTTGTGACAAAATGCTTGCATGTCCGAATCGTTTGCGCCGATTCCAGATTTGCTCTACGGCACAGCATGGAAGAAGGATCCAACCGCAGCACTTACGGAACTGGCGTTGCGCACCGGATTTCGCGGCGTCGACACCGCCAACCAGCTTCGCCACTATCACGAAGCCGGAGTTGGGGAGGGCCTGGCCGCCGCCTATCGCGATGGTGTCGTGAAGCGCTCCGACATTTTTCTGCAAACCAAGTTCACCTACCGGCAGGGACAGGACCACCGTTTGCCATACGATCCCGCGGCCAGCCTGACCGTGCAGGTCGCGCAGTCGATGGCAAGTTCTCTCGAGCATCTGGGCACCGACTACGTCGACAGCTTGCTGTTGCACGGTCCGGCGTGGCGACAGGGGTGGAGCGCGGACGATGCGGAAGTCTGGCAGGCAATGCGCAAGGAGCGTGACGCGGGACGGACGCGATTGCTGGGCGTCAGCAATGTCGGCCTGCACCATCTGGAGCAGATGATGGCGGCGCAGGACGAAGCTCCGGCGTTCGTGCAGAACCGCTGCTTCGCCGTTACCGGCTGGGATTTCGAGGTGCGCCGCTTCTGCCGCGAGCGCGGAATCGTCTACCAGGGATTTTCACTGCTGACGGCAAATCTCGAGGTGCTGCAGCATCCGGTGGTGACCGATCCGGCCGCAAAACTCGGAGCCACGCCGGCGCAAGTAGTGTTTGCTTTCGCCCGCGCGATTGGAATTCTGCCGCTGACGGGAACGACCAATCCGGAGCATATGAAGCAGGACCTGGCGAGCCGGGAACTAGCGCTGCCGGAGAAGGTCGTACAGGCCATCGAGCGCATCGCAGGATAGCCGGGACGGCTTGCGGCTACGACGCTTGCGCTGCCCGCGTCGCGAAGTTTGGAGAGCAGGGAATTAGCGACGCTGAACACGGTTCCGTGCGATCCGTTGTCGCTTCGCGACTCGACCTCGATCGTTCCACCGTGGCGCTCGACAATCGCTTTCGAGACCCACAGCCCCAGGCCGGTGCCCACATTTTTCTTCGTGGTGAAGAACGGCTCGAAGATGCGGTCGAGATGTTCGGGGGCAATGCCGGGGCCATCGTCCTCCACTCGAACCTGAACTGATTTTCCATCGGCGCCGTCCACGACACGACACGCTGACTTTTAATGCTGCCGTCCGTGCTCGACCGCGTCGGCAGCATTCGAGATGAGGTTGGCGATCACCTGCTGCAGTTCTCCGGGCCAGCCTTGCAGCGGCGGACAGGGTTCCAGCTTCGCTGGTGCACCTGGATGTTCTTGGTCTTGAACTTGTTGGAGTAGAGCCGCAGCACCGATTCCACGATCGCCGGCACATCCAGCTTGTCGGGCTGACTCGCTTCGCGATAAAAGCCGAGCGTCTGCCGCGTGACGTGCGACACGCGGTTCAGTTCCTGTTCCGCCAGGGTCAGGTCGTCGCAGCGCCTGCGCAGGCATTCCCGCCCGCAGCTTCGCCAGGTAGATCAGGTTGCTGACCGCTTCCAGCGGATTATTGATTTCGTGGGCGACGGTCGCGGCCAGGCGGGCGGCGGCGGCAATCTTCTCGGTCTTGCGCAGAATCTCCTGCGACTTCCGGTCGGAGGTCGCGTCGCGGAACACCAGCACGACTCCGACCAGCCGGCCAGCGTCATCACGAATGGGCGCGGCACTGTCTTCGATGGGAATCAGCGATCCGTTGCGGTGCCGCACCACGGTATGGTTCGCCAGGCCCACGATCTGTCCCGACTCCATCACCTTGCGCACCGGATTTTCCACCGGCCGCAGGCTGACTTCGTTGAAGATGGGGAAGACCTCGTTGACTCGGCTTGCCCTTGGCCTTCGGCAAACGGCACGTCCGGTGAGCCGCTCGGCAACCGGGTTGAGGAATGTGACTACGCCGCGTTCGTCGGTGGCGATCACGCCGTCGCCAATGCTGGTAAGCGTGACTCGGAACCACTCTTCGCGCTGCTTGATCTGCGCGCGATACTTTTCACGCAGCGTCATCTCGCGCAGGATGAAGTAGGCCAGCAGGATCAGACCCAGAGCGGCCAGGACACTGGCCAGGTAAATGCAGAACACGGTGACGCGCACGCTGCGCAGATAAGACTGCGTTGCGCACCGCTTCAAGCGCTGTCTCTTCCTTCTGCATCTCGTCGACCAGGGCGCGGATATTCTCCATCGTAAGCAGTCCGCGGTTGGTCAACACCAGCGCCCGGGCCTCGTCCGGATGGCCGCGACTTGATAAAGTGCGATGGTGTTGGCCAGTTCCTGCAGCTTCTGCTTTGCCAAGTCGCGCAGCTGCGGAATTCGTGCCTGCTGGGCGGGATTGTCGGCGGTCAGTTCCGCCAGGCGTCTTGATCTCGGTATCCGATCTGCGTGACGGCGAGATCGTAGGGAGCGAGATATCGAGGATCACCGGTATACAGGTAGCCGCGCTGACCGGTCTCGGCGTCCTTCAGCAGCGACTCAGTGTTCGAGAGCTGCAGCAGGACTTCCGGGTGTGCCGCACCCATGACTGGTTCTCAACCTGCACTGCCAGTTGCCGCCGGATGACGAGGCCGTTGACCAGCAAAAGCAGCAACAAGGCCGCGAATCCGGTGATGACACTAAAGCGTTTGTAGAAGGGTTGCATAGGGCCCGGACCCGGCACGAAGTCGGCCGAGTTGAAGGGATTGTAGCTGAAAACGGCGAAATTTGCAGATCAAATGGCAGGCTGGGACGGACGACGAGCGCGGTAATCACGCCATCGGCGGGTGGCAGACTAAAGCGGCGCGAGCCGGGAGTCGCCCGCGCCGTCTCAACTTACTGTTGCGAGGCCGGCTTCTCCGCCGCCTCCGCACCCGGCATCAGGTTCTTCAGCGGAGCTCTGCATCTGCTCCTCGAGTTCCGGATGCGGCAGCGGCTTGCGCGGCAGCATCTGGTCGCGCATGGCGGCGTTGTAGACAAAGATCGCTTCCACCACGGCGGCCTGCGCCAGGTCCTCCGGAGAGAGCCGCTCGTACGTGTCCATGTTGGAGTGATGCGAGCGCGTCTCGTAATCCAGCGGGTCCTGAATGAACTGGAAGCCCGGAATGCCGATGCCGTCGAAGGCTTCGTGATCGGTGCCGCCGGTGTTGCGCAGCGTGATGGTGGTGACGCCGAGGTCCTTCAGCGGCTCAATCCACTGCTGGAAGATCGGCGCGATGGCGGCATTGCCTTGCAGGTAGATGCCGCGAATCTTGCCGCTGCCGTTGTCGAGGTTGAAGTACCCGGAAATCTTCTGCGCGTCAGGCTTCAGTTCCACCGGGCCGGCAGGTTTGCGTACCCACTCGGGCAGCTTCATCTGGTCGGGTGTGGTCGAGAGCGGCACCTGTCCGAAGTGCTGCCTAACGTATCCGTACGAGCCGTACTCGCCCTGCTCTTCGCCGGTCCACAGGCCCACGCGGATGGTGCGCCGCGGCTTCACCTGAAGCGTGTTCAGGATGCGCATCACTTCCATCGCCACCACGGTGCCGGCGCCGTTGTCGGTTGCGCCGGTGCCCGAGGCCCACGAGTCAAGGTGCCCGCCGACCATCACGACTTCATCCTTCAGCTTCGGATCGGTGCCGGGAATTTCGGCGATGGTGTCGTAGCCGTGCTCGTGATCGCCGGTGAACTTGGTGTCGACATTCATCTCGATGCTGACCGGCACGTTGGCCTTGAGCAGGCGATAGACGCGTCCGTAATTCTCGATTGCCATCACCACGACCGGCACGGGATCGACATGCTCGCGCTTGTAGGCTTCCCATCCGAAGCCGGCGCCGCTGTCGTCGAAGAACGTGCCACCGGAGCCGCCGCCGTCGCGGCCATCGCGGCTGGGAGTAACCACGGCCAGCGCGTGCTCGCTGGCCAGAAAGGCCCCCACCTTCTGCCGCAGCTCCAGTCGCTTCATGTAAGCCTGGATGAAAGTCGTCGCGGTCTGCGCGGCTTCACCGGATAGTCCGTCAGCTTCTTCAGCTCGGCATCGTCCAGCCGCGTCCACAGCGGCTTCTCGACCGGCGGCACGTCGCGCATCGCGCCGTAAAAGACGATCTTGCCGCTCAAGCTTGCCCTTGTACTTGTCGAGGTCCTTCTCGTCCTTGATGTCCATCCAGACGGCCTGCCCGCTCACCGCACCGTTCGTCGCCGGCGACCACGGAGCCGCCTGCGCGATGAACACAGCGGTGTCCGGCGACGTCATGCGGACCCAGGTGTTGAGCTGCGTCCAGCCCATGCCGAACTCGCCCCAGTCTTCCAGGTGCGCGTTCTTGCAGCCCATCGCGGTGAACTGGTCGCGCGTCCACTCGTTGGCGTGCTTCACGTTCTGCGAGCCGGTGAGCCGCGGGCCGATGTCGTCGTCGAGCGCGGAGGCGTACTCCATCACGTGCGAGTGCTCGAGGCCCTCGAGGCGGATGCGCTGGTACATGTTGAGGTCCAGCGTTTCGCGTTGCGGCTGAGGCTGCTCGTACGACGGCTGCTCGCGTTGGCGCCGGTGGTGTTCTTGATTTGTCGGCAGCCGAGAGAGAGGAAGAGAGATGCGAAGTAGAAGGCCGGCAGAGATATACGACTTGCTGAGTTGCATCGCGTCGAATGGCTCCAATCGTAAAGATGACGAGACAGGCAATCCAGCAGGGTACCAGAAAAGGCGCTGTCCGGCGGATCGTGCGTTTGGACGATTCTGCGGTGCGAGTTGCTGAACGCACGAGTTGGTGGCACTCAGGGGTGTTCGCTTTCGAACAGTCGACGTTCGAGCACGAACAAGCTAGAGCTAATCTTTAGCTTTTGCAATAGCTTGCAATCGTCAAATCAAAGAGGCTTATCAGAACACGGAGAGCGGCTGCGCAGATTGCATCCTATCTCCGTGGAATTGAGTCAAGGGAGCCCATGCGTAGCCTGTTTCACGATCTTCAATACGCCGGCCGGCAGATGATGAAGTCTCCCGGTTTCGCCATCGTCGCCATTCTGACGCTTGGCGCTCGGCATCGGAGCGAACACCACCATCTTCTCGGTGGTGAATGGCGTGCTGCTCAATCCGCTGCCGTATCCGGAATCCGAATCGCCTGGTGATGCTCTTCCATAACAAGCCGAACTTCGTCAAGGGCTCGATCTCGTATCTGAACTTTCTCGACTGGCAGCGTGACAACCGCAGCTTCGACGCAATGGCCGCTTACCGCAACGCCGGCGGCATGACGCTAACTGGAGCGGGCGAAGCCGAGAACGTGAAGGGCGAGATGGTGTCGGCGGGATTCTTCGAATTGCTTGGCGTTGTCGCCGATCGCCGGCCGCACGTTCACCGCCGACGAAGACCGTCTGGGCGCGAATCCCGACGGTGATGATTTCCGAAGGCCTGTGGAAGCGGAAGTTTGCTTCCAATCCCCACATTGTGGGACAGGCGATCACGCTCGACGGCGTGCCGCGCACCATCATCGGCATCGTTCCGGCCAGCTTTCAGTTGGAGCAGTGGAACTTCCATCCCGCCGAGGCCTATACGCCGGTTGGAGAGTGGCGCGAGCCGCAGTTCCGCGACCGTGCCGCAGCCTGGGGCATGGATGCGATTGCGCGTCTCAAGCCGGGCGTGACGCTGGCCGAGGCTTCGCAGGATATGCAGCGGGTCAATCACGGGCTTGGCGGCGACCTATCCCGACGTCGACGCCGGCATCAAGACGACGATCGTTCCCCTGAAAGAGCAGATCGTTGGCGACGTGCGCCCGGTGCTGGTGGTGCTGATGGGCGCCGTGCTGTTCGTGCTGCTGATCGCCTGCGTCAATGTCGCGAACCTGCAACTGGCGCGGTCGACGGCGCGGGAGCGGGAGTTTGCAGTGCGCGTCGCGCTGGGAGCACAGCAGGGACGACTGATCCGGCAGGTGCTGACCGAGAGCCTGGCGCTGGCCGTGGTTGGAGGCGTGCTTGGACTGATGCTCGTCGTATTGGGGCGCGAAGGCAGCCGTTGCCGCGATCCCGAACATGTTGCCGCGCGCGGAAAACGTCGGCATCGATGGCCGCGTGCTGCTGTTCACCTTGCTGATTTCGGTGCTGGCCGGCAGTGTCTTCGGACTGGCGCCCGCGCTTCAAGACCTCGCGGACCGACGTGAACGCGACGCTGAACCAGAGCGGACGCTCGCTGGTCGGTTCGCGTCATCGGGCGCAGGCGTCTTCGTGACCATTGAAATGGCGATGGCGCTGGTGCTGCTCGTCGGCGCCGGGCTGATGATCCGGACGCTGGTGCGGCTGTGGAATGTCAGTCCCGGATTTAATCCGCAGCAACGTGATCACGTTCAACGTGACGCCTTCGGCATCGCTGTCCCGGCAATCGCCGGATGCGATCCGCGCCGCTTACCGGCAGATGAGTGCGACGCTTGCGCTCGGTGCCCGGAGTGAAGGAAGTGTCGTTCGACTGGGGCGCCCGTCCGATGCTCAGCGATTGGGAGGAGAGTCTTCTGGATCGAAGGCCAGCCGCACGCCGAACACCAGGCGGACCTGCCGCTGTCGCTGCGCTATGGCGTTGAGCCCGACTATCTGAAGCTGATGCAGATTCCGCTGCTGCGCGGCCGCTTCTTCACCGATGCGGACAACGAGCACTCGGCGCGCGTGGTTGTGATCGATGAAAGCTTTGCCGACCAATATTTCCCGGGCGAGGATCCGATCGGCAAACATCTGCACTTTACCCAGGAGTCTTCGGGTGGTCCCCGCACCGATGAGATTGTCGGAGTCGTGGGCCACGTCAAGCAGTTCGGTCTGGAGCCTGACAAGACCAACAATCGTCGAGGCGCAATACTACGAGCCCTTCCAGCAGACTCCCGATCCGATCATGCGGCGCGTTGGAGAAGGCATGCCCGCGTATCGTTCGCGTGGCGCGATGGCGTCGATCCGGAATCCGTTTTTCCCAGCATTCGCCGTGCCATGACCCAGCTCGACGGTCAGATGGTCGTCGACACATGTCAGTCCATGCAGCGGGTGGTGGCCGACTCAATTGCTCGCCAGCGCTTCGCCATGCTGCTGTTCTCGATCTTCGCCGCCGGTCGCGCTGCTGCTGGCCAGCATCGGTATCTACGGCGTGTTGTCCTACGTTGTGGGACAGCGTACCCGCGAGGTTGGCATTCGCATGGCACTGGGCGCGCAGAAAGGCGACGTCATGACGGGCGGTGCTGCGCGACGGCGCAGGGATGACCCTGCCCGGCATCGGCATTGGGCTGGCGGTGGCATTCGTCGCTGACGCGTCTGATGTCGGCAATGCTCTTCGGCGTCACGCCAACGGACGTGGTGACGTTCGCCTCGGTGCCGCTGGTGCTTTGTGCCTGGTGGCGTTGCTGGCGTGCTATTTGCCGGCACGACGCGCCGCGAAGCTGGATCCGATGCAGGCGTTAGGGCGGAGTGACAAGCCGCCGTTGCCATTGCGATAAACCTGTCTTACCCAAAGCGGGACGAATCGCCCATCTTTGCGTTATCTTACTGGCAAGTGGGGGTGTGATGCACGGGGGTGGAGTTCACTCAGCGGAATTGGTGTTTCTGTCGCTGCTGGCGTTTGTGGCGATCTTTGCCGCCATCGCCCGCAAGTTGCAGCGGCCGTATCCCATTGTGCTGGTCATTGCCGGCCTGCTGCTCAGCTTCTTTCCCCGGGTTCCGAAGGTCGACACTCAATCCCGACATCATCTTCCTGATCGTCCTGCCGCCGTTGCTGTATTCGGCCGCATGGACCACCTCCTGGCGCGACTTCCGCTACAACCTGGTGAGCATTTCCATGCTGGCCATCGGACTTGGTCGCAGCCACGGTCTTCGGAGTCGCACGCACCGCCCGATATGTCTTTCCCGGCTTTACCTGGCAATTGGGATTTGTGCTGGGCGCCGTCGTCTCCACCACCGACGCCATTGCCGCTACCTCGATCGCGCGCCGTGTCGGGCTTCCGCAACGAGTCGTCGACATCCTGGAAGGCGAGAGCCTGGTGAACGATGCCAGCGGCCTGGTGGCCCTGGAATTCGGATTGGCGATGATGATGAAGTCGCAGACGCCGACCGTGCCGGGAGCACTGTTACGGCTTGGCTTTCTAGTGCTGGTCGGTGTCGGGATTGGCCTGATTGTGGCCAAACTGGTGGAGTGGTTCGAGAAATACGTTGACGACGGGCCGATTGAGATAGCGGTCAGCATTCTGGTTCCTTACGTGGCTTACCTGGCGGCCGAAGTCGGCACATGGTTCCGGCGTGCTCGCCGTAGTGACGTGTGGTCTGTATCTCAGTCGCCGTAGCGCGCGCTTCTTCTCGCCGCAAGTGCGCCTGCAGGCCTGGGCGGTGTGGGACGCGTTGACCTTCGCGCTGAATGGATTGGTGTTCGTGCTGATCGGCCTGCAGCTGCCTTATGTGATGGCGGGCATCCACTCCTACAGCGTCAGACAGCTTCTGTTCTACGGCGCTACCTTCAGCGCGCTGCTCATTTTGTTGCGCCTGATGTGGATGTATCCCGGCGCACATGTCGCCTACTTCGTGCGGAAGCGGATTCTGCATCAGGACTACACCATCCCTTCGTCCAAGCAGATTTTCGTGGTGGGCTGGACGGGTATGCGCGGAGTGGTAGCGCTGGCGGCGGCGATGTCTCTGCCGGAGAAACTCGCCGAATGGCAATCCCTTTCCGCAGCGCAACCTGATCATCTTTCTCACCTTCAGCGTCATCCTGGTGACGCTGGTTCTGCAGGGGCTGACCTTGCCGGCCCTGATCCGCTGGTTGGGACTTGTCGGGCTTCAGCGGTCCCAACTGCGAGGAGCGTGAGGCACGTCGCATCATGCTGCAGACCGCCTTGGAACGGTCTGGAGCAGGCACAGGACCGCGACGGCCCCGAGTTCGCCTCCGTGTATGACGACTTACGGCAGCACTATCAGCACCGCTTGTCGATACTGCAGGGGAGTGAGCGTGCCGAGACAGGATGGAAGCGGCGAGTCAGTACGGTCGCTCGCTGGACTTGACGCTGGAACTGTTACGCTGCGAACGGGAAGCGGCGCTAGCCTTGCGCGGCGAAGGCCGCATCAACGACGAGGTGCTGCGCGTGCTGGAGCACGAGATGGATCTGCGCGAGTCGCAACTCACCCTGGCCAGCTGAGGCCAGCGCATAAGAGCTCGCGACCTCAGCTCCGTTGCCGCCGCCTTCTGAAGTGCGCCGGCGCGCCTTCTTCGGCTTCTTTAACGCCATCCAGCGGCCTAGCATCTCTTGCGAGGGCGCGAAGGCCATCAGCATGACGAAGCCTCCGACCATTACCAGCATTTCGGCCGAACCGACTGCGTTGCGTGCTGCCCGGATTTTGCAGGTTCATCATCTCGTTGTGCGCCTTGTGCCAGGCGAAGAACAGCGATGCCTGCACCCGTCGCAGGAACAGGGTGATCCGCAACCAAAGCTTCATGGGAGTTCTCCGCTGACGGAATTGTACGCTCAGAGAATGTTGACGGCTCGCGCCGCGAGCAGCGCAATCACCGATAGCGAAATCAGCGACTGTAGCATCATCAGACCCTTGGCCCAGCGGGAGAGCACCGCTGTGTCAGTGGGCGAAAACGCGGTGCTGGTATTGAAAGCCAGGAAGAGGTAGTCGATAAACACCGGCGACCATCCTGGCGCGCACGCCTCGGGGCACATCTTCTGCGGAAACAGAAACGAGCTTTCGGATTCCGGACGCAGGCGTCCCAACGGTCCTCCAGCATCGAGCTTCCAATACCACAGGCGCGAACACCATCACGTTCGTCGCCCAAAGCAGGGACGGCCGAGTTCAGCAGAGTTCTCGGCGGATCTTTGTGATGCGGTAAGTCCTTCGACCATCAGCGCCGAGCGAGCCGATCAGCGCTACGGTCAGAGCGCCGAGAACGATAAACGTCAGAATACGAGTGACGTCGTGGCGTCCGCTGCGATGGGTGAAGGTGATGGGAATCAGCAAAACGAAGATGACGGCGAACAGCAGCCATCGCGGTCCGACGGAAAGCCGCTCCGGCAGGGCGTAATGGATAAGGGCATCGGCGATCATGGCGATGAACGCCGGCCATATCGGCTCATAGACTTTTTGATCTTCTTCATAGACAGACATGGTCGTGCTTCGGCAAGAGGGTATCACTACTTGGTTCGCGAAGTATGATTAAATCCGGCGAAAAGAACAACCCTCGCGTAATGAGAAAATAGCGTGTGGGGTCATTCGGTCACAAGGCAGCTTCCTGGCTTCGACGCGACGACGGCGCATGTGCTCATTGTCGTCTTCGTCGCGACTCTCATCCGTTCGGCCTTCGGCTTTGGCGAGGCCCTGACTAGCCGTTCCACTGCTGGCCCTGAGATTGCGGATCGAGGTCGCTGCGCCGCTGGCTGTCCTGATCTCGATCACGATTGCGCTTATTGTCGTCGCCCAGGACTGGCGCAAGATCCACGTCCGCAGCATGGGATGGCTGATGGCCGCCACTGTCTTCGGCATTCCTCTCGGTCTTCTGCTGTTGACCAGCAGCCATCAACAGCTCACCAAAGCGGTGCTGGCGGTTCTGATCATCGCCTTCTCCGCCTATTCGCTGCTCGGCGAGAAGCCGCCCGAACTCAGCCACCGATCGCTTGCCGTGGTTGCTGGGCTGCGGATTTGTGGCCGGCATCATGGGAGGCGCCTACGGTATGAACGGGCCGCCGCTGGCGATCTACGGTTCGATGCGTCGCTGGTCGGCCCAACATTTTCGTGCGACGTTGCAAGGATATTTCCTGCCGGCAAGCGTGCTGGGTATGGCCGGATACTGGCTGAAAGGACTGTGGGTGCCCGCGGTCACGCATTACTACTTGCTGTCATTGCCGGTGATGTTTCCGGCAATCCTGCTCGGACGCTGGCTCAATCACCGCCTGCATGGCGAGACGTTTCTGAAGTATGTCTACGCCGGACTATGCGTAGTCGGCGTGATCCTGCTGGTGCAGGCATTCCGAAAATCGTGAGTGCGATCGCAATTTTTCAGGCTCTGAAGCGTTCGTGATTCGAGCGTCGGCGGAAGCCGACTCCGAAATGGCCTGAAAGCCAGCTCTACCCTTACGACCGCTGCACAGCCTGCCCCAACAAAATCAGCGTAGCGAAGTCTTTTGCATTCTGTGAAGCGCTGGGTTCAAGCCGGCGCCGATAGCCTCTGATGGCGTCGCGCTTTCGGAGTCGCCGAGTCACCGCGTTTTGCCGAATGGCCGAACTCGCAGGAACACCACGACGCCCACCGGATGATTTCCGTAAATCGCGGCGAGCTGGCCGCCGTCATGGTAGGACGTCACCTGCACTCCTAACGCGGTTTCGAGATGCGGGATCAGGTTGAGGTCGCGATCGTATCCCAGAGTGTAGGCCTGCACCCGGCCGATGATGCTCTCGCGAAAGTCGGGCGGCTCGAATTCGATCTTTCAGCAGCAACTCGCTGGTGCGGTCGACATTCTCGATTCTCGTCCAGAGGTAGTTGTCGTCCTCGAAGCGCAACGTGGACTCCAGCAGGTAGCCGTTCCACACCAGTCCGCTTTGAATTACGCGATTGCGCCCCCAGATCAAGCTGCTGGCCCAGTTGCCGCGGCCGATTGGCCGGTTGTACATGATGGACGCGGTCATGCGCTGGATGTCGTCCTCGGCGAGCGAGCGCCTCGGGACTAGTGAGATGCGCGAAGGAATACTGCGCGCTCCAGTTCTGGCCGGGCTGGATGGTCAGCCGCGTCGACCACGAGTCGATGGCGCCGGAGTCGATGTTCCAGCGGAATTCGTCGGGCTCGCGGCCGTGAAAGCCCGAAGCCTCCAGCCGAACGGAGCGGTGGGTGAAGCCCAGCGTCACCACGTCGTCGGCGATGTGCGTCGAGTCTTCCAGGTGATGACCGAGCGGCGCGATAGGGTCTTCCGACGCCGATGCGCGATGCGGATAGGCGGTCGGTCCCATCGCCGGATCGCCTACCGCCGCGGCGTAGAACGAAAGCAGACTGCGCTCGCCAAGGTTGAGGTCGTACAGCGCCGCCAACTCCATAAAGAAATCGTGCGGATGCTGGCCATCAACGATCGGCCTGCCATACGCGGTCTCGCCCTGCTGGAAGAGCTCAGGATAGTAGCGGCCGGTGATGGTTGCCGGTTCGAAGCTCAACATGGTGCGCGCCGTGAAGGTTCCCGGTCCGACCTTGCGCTGCGCCATCGGCATGATCCAGTTGGTGGAGAAGACTTTGTCGGCGCCGCGCGGTCCCGACTGCTGTTGCGCATTCAGGAACGCGACTCCGTGCAGCATCAGCATCCACGAGCCTTTCATGGTCATGAGCATGGGGACGGGGGTGGAGTTCGGCTCGGCGCTGGTGCCGGAGGTGACGTGCTGCGTGATCTCCTCGATCAGCGTGGTCGGCTTCGCGCCCATCCGCATCGGCATGGACATGTTGCATGGGATGCGCGTCGTTTTGAGCCGTCTCTTCGCTTGGCGGTTGCATGCCGGGCATGGATTGCTGTGACTGATCGCCGGCAGTGCTCGAAGTCGTGGAGCCCTGCTGCGCGGGGCATTCAAGCGCTCAACGTCGCGAATAGAAATATTGCGACATAGGTTTTGCGTACGGAAAACATCGACTCTCCGATTCCGTCTGGAGATGGAGATGAAACAGTTGTCAGTTGTCGGTGGTCAGTTGTCAGTTGAACGGAATCAGATGCGGAGCACAGAGGGCGGCGGGGAAGAGAACTGGTTCATCTCTGGCGGAAGGACAGGACGCGTGGCTGCATGATCGGAAGTGCGGAGTCGAGGATAACGGGACGCAACGACGTCTAACGCTGGTTCATGGAAGGCCGCCTGTAGTGCAGCGGTCGAAGTGGGGTACTGCGGCAGCAATTGTGCGTCGGCATGGTGCCGTGATGCTGGTGGCAGACGGGTGGGGGCGTTCCGATGCTCGCGAGGGGCAAGCACAACGCTGGCAGGGCCGACATCAACATCAGCACCAGCGCGAGCGCCACGACTGTTCGTGAGCTACGACATCCGTGTCTTCCTATGATGCCACAACGCGCGGCCAGGACTCCGAAACAGCAAGCGGGCCAGCGACCGAGCCAGGCTCAAAGCGATCGAAAGAAAATAGCGGCTCGATCCAGCCAAGAGCGAATGGCGAAAAGCGGCTTTTTGTGACGTACGTCATAGAATCGCGCGTCGCCCGACGGGATATATTGGCGCGTTCTTCATACCCGGTCGCTGGGCGGTTGGATTCACGCCGATACTCGCGACCAAGCGAAAGACAACCGTATGCCGCAGAATTACGTACCGATTTTCATCTTTGCCTTCGTTGCCTTCCTTGTCGCCGGCGGAACGGTGGCCCTCTGCACGCTGATCCGTCCGAAGAATCCTTCCGAAACCAAGCTGATGCCCTACGAGTGCGGCATCACGCCCTTCGACAACGCGCGCGGCCGCTACACGGTGCGCTTCTACATCGTCGCGATACTCTTCGTCGTCTTCGACGTGGAGACCATCTTCCTGTTCCCCTGGGCAGTGCAATTCAAGCGGCTCGGCCTGTTCGGGCTGCTGGAGATGATGATCTTCCTCGGCATCCTGATCGTGGGATACATCTGGATCTGGAAGAAGGGCGCGCTGGAGTGGGTGTAGAAAGGCCGCTCTTCGCCTTTCGCCAGAATCTATCTACGACGCGTCATCCTAAGCGCAGGCGCGCTGCTTTTGCGCGCCGGAGACGAAGGACCGCTATCGCCCGTTTTGCCGCCGCGTCGCTCGGGTTCAGCGGCGCGCAGGGTTGCGCCAAATCGGCGTCGCACTACCCGAGCCATCAAGGCTGCGTCCACGGAATCGCTTCGATCTTCGCACCCTCGCATTGCCTTCCTTTACAACTTTGCTCCCGCCTGCGAAATCACCGACTGCATCACCGGCGTCAACTGCACCACCAACTCGGCATTGTAGGAGTGCGAGGTAGTATCGGCGATGATGGCCGGAGTCGCGCCGAAGATCCGGAACGCCCCCAACGCATAGCCCCGCGACTTGTATGCCGGCGAGTCGGGCTGCGACCGCCGGATCGACATTCGTGATGATGATCGACACCGTGTTGTCGCTGTTGCGGCGGATGTCGAAGGTGCGGAACTGCTGCGGATGGTCGCGCAGCGAGCAGGTCTCGACCTCCCAGAAGGCCAGCGTGGGATCGCCGTTGGGATCGGGCTGCGGGGTAACCACGTTCACATGCCGGTGTCCCGCCATCCACAGGATGAGGTTGGGATAGGTGTGCAACATGTTCAGCACGTAGTCGTCGGTGTACTCCGGCCCCGGCCACATGGGAAACGGCGTGGTGTCGGTGAGGCTGTTCTGCGGCAGGATGGGCACGTGCGCCGCGATGATCATCAGCTGGTTGGCGGCCTGTCCGGCATTCAGTTCATCGACCAGCCACTGATAGCGCTGGTCGTCGAGCGCGCCCGCGGCATAGTCGGCCTGGTCCGGCCCCTTCACCGTGTCGTCCAGCACGATGATCTTGATCGGAATATCGGACTTCGGCACGAAGCTGTAACAGGCCATGTCACTGTTCAGATTGTCCTGGCTGAAGCCGTGCCCCACCGGCTTGGTCGTGGTGTTGAAGAACTCCGTCATCCAGTTCACCGTGGTGGACGTCGGCGGTTGCCAGCGAGTGCCGGTTAGCATCGGCGACAACCTTGGGCGGCGTGTCGAAATCGGCCTCCGGGCCGCCGCCATCAGATATCGCCATAGGGCGTCAATGCCGTTCGAGCACGCCCATGTAGGCGCCGTGTCTGTTGGATCGCATCGGGCGGCGGGTCGCCATTGTCTCCGATGTTGATGATGGTGTCGCCGATGTGCGCGTTCCGCGTCTTGGTGTCTTCGAAAGCACAGCCCATCCAGAACTGATCGTGATTGCCCATGACCTGGTACCAGAGCAGCGAAGGATCGAGCCCGGCGGCCTGAAACGGCTGCTGGTAATCGATGCTGGACGCGCCCAGGTGCGCGCCCGAGCTGGGCGTGATGACCTTGCCGTCGATGGTGTCGAGGAACCAGCGCAGCTCGTTGTACTGCGTGTTGTTGCAGGCATCGCCCAGCGACAGGCCGAAGTCGAAGGGCAGCTCTTGTGCAGCGCGTTAATGGTCTGGATGGCGGCGTCGAGCACCTGCGGCGTCGACAGCAGGATCGGCGAATAGGCCGACGACTCGCCACTCGACGCCGGGCCCATAGGGCGCGCTCCAGCCGATATAGAGCGGCTGCGCCGGCGATTCCTTGTCGGCGATGTGAATGTCGGAGATGGAGAAGTAGTAGAGCAGCCGCGCCACGTTGGGCGCTCCCGCGTATGCCGGCGCCAGATCCTTGCGCACGACGTGCTGCAGCGGACCGCCCAGCGTCCACGCGCTGTACTTGTACTGCGCATACAGCGCGACATCGCCCGGATGCAGCTGCCGGACCGCCGGGCTGAGCGCCACCGGGCAAACCTGCTGCTGCGCGGTGGTGTAGACCTGCTGGGCGATCGGCCAGGAGACGACCTTCGGGGCGGGCGGGTCGACCGGACTGCGCCACAGCCGGTCAGCTCGAGCACTCCGGCTCCCACCGCCGCGGTTTGCAGCGCTCCGATTCCGATGCCTACCGTCTTCACAAAATCTCTTCTGCTCATGTCGTGCTTGTTGCCGGGGTTGGCCACGGATTCTCCTTCGCGTCGCACGCAGGTTGCGTCGTGAAGTTCATCGGCAGGATGCGAGATCCGAGCTTCAACTTCACGGTAGTTCGGTGATCCTGTGGAAAATCGTGATTCGCAGATGAAGAGCATGTCGCCCACGCGGCTGTCGCCGTGCGGAGATGACTTGATCAGCGCAATGCTGGCGATGAGAGTATCGGATCAGGCGCACGTATCCGTATCCCCTTACATCACACGAATGTTGCACTTCCAAGCGCCAATGTGACTGAGATCACATCGTCGAAGTGACTCGCGTACAAGCTTCCCGCACCCCTCCGCTGCTAAAACTGAAACTTCACAACGGGGTAGCAGTTCCAAGCAAGAAATGACAATGTCTGAGGAAACGAAAGAGCCCAATCCGGCCTCGGTCGAAAACTCCGCCCCGGCGCAAGCGACAGTCGCGAGCCGGCCACCGTCGCACCCGCGCCGGAGACCAAGGCGGCCTCCGCATCCGAGAATGCAGTAGCGAAGCAGGCAGACACAGTCCAGGCGGCCGCACCTCCTTTGACCGGCGACAAACCGGCCGCGGCAGCTCCCAAATCTGTTGTACCTGACACCGTGAAACCAGCGGCCGCTGCTGCTGCAAAACCGGCAGCCGCCGTTCCTGCGAAACCAGCCGCCGCTCCACCAAAGCCGGCCGCTCCCAAGCCGGAGCCCTGGGATTGCGACCTGGTTCGCGCGCTGAAAGTGCAATACGGCTCGGGCATTCGCGAAGCCAGCACTTATGCCGAAGCAGAACTACCTAGTCGTCGACAGCTCGCTGGTCTACGAAATTCTGCTGCGCATGCGCGACGACCAGCTCTTCGACTACTGCGTCGACATCACCGCCGTGCACTATCCCAAGCGCGAAGCGCAGTTCGACATCGTTTACATCCTGTACTCGTTCCACAACAACGAACGCCTGCGCATCAAGACGCAGATCAAGGACGGCGAGCACCTGCGCAGCGCATTCGGCCTGTGGCCGACAGCCAACTGGCTGGAGCGCGAGGTCTTCGACATGTTCGGCATCGAGTTCGACGGACATCCCGAACTCAAACGCATCCTGATGCCCGAGGACTGGAAGGGCCATCCGCTGCGCAAGGATTACGGCATCCTGCAGCAGGACCAGGAGTGGGTGAAGACCAACATCGGCATCGAGAGCGCGCAATGAAAGATTTGATCCAGAGCGATTACGTGCACGCGCAAGCAGGGCGAAACCGGCCCGGGCGTGGTCGACTATCTCGACCTCGATACCAAGGACGAAACCTTTCTTGACGCCACCGAGCTCGTCCTCAACATGGGGCCGCAGCATCCGTCGACGCACGGCGTGTTGCGCGTCATCCTGAAGCTCGACGGCGAAAAAGTTCTGGGCACCGAATGCGTCATCGGCTACCTGCATCGCGGCGTCGAGAAGATTGCCGAGAACCGCACCTACGCGATGTTCAATCCCGTACGTCGACCGCATGGACTATGTCGCGGCGGTCTCGAACGGCCTGGGCTACTGCGAGACGGTCGAGAAGCTGATCAACGCCGAAGTCCCGGCGCGGGCGCAGTACATCCGCGTGATCCTCACCGAGCTGTGCCGCATCGCCAGCCATCAGGTTTGGCTGGGCACGCATGCCCTCGACATCGGCGCGCTGACACCGCTGTTCTACTGCTTCCGCGATCGCGAAGCGATTCTCGAGATCTTCGAGAAGTATTGCGGCGCGCGGCTGACGACGCACGCATTCCGCATCGGCGGCTGCATCTACGAAGCCTACGACGGCTTCGAGAAGGAATGCCTCGATTTCTGCGACGCTTTCCTCCCCAAGCTCGACGAGTACGAAGAGCTGCTGACCACCAACCGCATCTGGGTGAAGCGCACCAAGGGCGTCGGCATTCTGAAGCGCGGAAGATTGCATCGCGCTGGGCGTCACCGGGCCAGTTCTCCGGGCCAGCGGAGTGAAGTGGGACCTGCGCAAGGCGCAACCCTACGAAGCCTATAAGAACTTCGACTTCGACATTCCGACCGGGCTGAACGGCGACACCTATGACCGGTACCTGGTTCGCATCGAGGAGATGCGCCAGTCGGTCCGCATCATCCGCCAGGCGGTCGAGGGACTGCCGCAAGGGCCGATCATGGCGAAGGTGCCGAAGATCCTCAAGCCGCCGGTCGGCGAGGTCTATCACTCGATCGAAGCTCCGAAAGGCGAGCTGGGATATTTCATCGTGAGCGACGGATCGACGCAGCCCTATCGCGTGCGCGTGCGGCCGCCGTCGTTCGTCAATCTGCAAGCCCTCGACAAGATGGTGCGCGGCCTGCTGGTGGCCGATGTGGTCGCCGTCATCGGCACGCTCGACATCGTGCTGGGCGAGGTGGACCGGTGAAGGATGGCTAGAGGCAGGCCTTCAGGCCAGCGTGCGCGACAGCCCAAAGACGAGGCTTTAGGCCCGGGCGTTGCAAGCCCCGAAGACTATCGTGCGGCTCAAGCCGACTCAGAATCTGTGAAGCGCGGCGACGCCAGCCTGAAGGCTGGCTCTGCCCGACCAGGCAACGCAATGTTTGACGCAATCAAGGCGTACCTCGACACGAGCGCAACCCCCGGCGAAGCCGGCAGCATGTTCTGGGCGACCGTCTACATCCTGATCATCACCATCGGCATTTCGCTGGCGGTGATCGCGATGAACTGGCTGGAGCGCAAAATTCTGGCGCACATGCAGATTCGCCTCGGCCCCATGCGCGTGGGTCCGCACGGATTGCTGCAGCCCTTCGCCGACGCGCTGAAGCTGCTCATCAAGGAAGACATCATCCCGCAGGACGCCGACAAGCTGGTGTTCTGGAGCGCGCCGGTCGTGGTCACGATGACGGCCTTCACCACCTTCCTGGTCGTGCCCTTCGGCCGCGACGCACGCCGTCACCGACATGAACATCGGCATTCTGTTCATGCTGGGCGTTTCGTCGCTGGGCGTGCTGGGCATCATCATGGCGGGCTGGTCGTCGAATTCGCATTACCCGCTGATGGGCTCGCTGCGTTCCAGCGCGCAAATGGTTTCTTACGAAATCGCCATGGGCCTGGCCATCGTCTGCGCCGTCATGATGACCAGCCTGCAGACCGGCACCGGCACGCTGAGCATGATCGGCATTGTCGAAGCGCAGGCTGCGCAGCATACCTGGTTCATCTTCAAGTTCTTCCCGCTGGGATTTATTGCATTCATGGTCTTCGCCATCGCGATGGTCGCGGAAACCAATCGCGCTCCCTTCGACTTGCCGGAAGCCGAGTCCGAACTGGTCGCCGGCTTTCATACCGAGTACAGCGGCTTCCGCTGGTCGCTCTTCTTCCTGGCGGAGTACGCGGCCATGCTGGCGGTCTCGTCGATCGCGGTCACGCTGTGGCTGGGCGGATGGATGCGGCCCTTTCCGAACTGGCTGAGCGGCATCGGCGTGGGACATGGCGTTCTCGTTCATTCCGGCGCTGACGCTGTTCGGGCTCGCGGGCCTGTGCCTGCTGGGCGCCGTGCGCATGCCGAAGATCCCGCAGATGAAGATTCAGACCGTCGGCCTGGCGATCTTCGGATTCCTGCTCGGCTTCATCGGTCTGGTGCTGCTGGCTCCCGGCGTGCGCGAGCGGGTGCAGGACATCTTCTGGTTCGTCGCTCAAGGTCGCGTTCTTTATGTACCTGTACATCTGGTATCGCGGAACGTTCCCGCGCTACCGCTTCGATCAGCTGATGAAAGTCGGCTGGAAGGTTCTGCTGCCGACCGGGCTGGCGGTTCTGATCGCCACCGCGCTCTGGGGACTGCTGCCGGAAATGTCGTCGGCGATTCTGGGGGTGCTGCGATGAGTCTGCCGCCACTGCTTCGCAAGCTTTTGCTGATCGATCTGGTGAAGGGCCTGAAGGTCACCTTCAACTACCAGGCGCCGAGCGAGGCCGTCACCGAGCAGTATCCGCTGGAGCGGCCGACATTTGTCGGAGCGTTTTCGCGGACAGCCGCGGCTGCGGATGGACGAAAGCTCCGGCCATTCGAAGTGCATCGTCTGCAACCTGTGCGCGCTGGCCTGTCCGGAGCAGCTGATCGTGATCAAGGGCGACCGCGATCCGGTGACCAAGCGCAAGTTTCCCGTGACCTGGACCTACGACCTGAGCCGCTGCATGTTCTGCGGCCTGTGCGCCGAGGCCTGTTCCACCGACGCGCTGGAGCTGACGCCGGACTTACGAGATGGCGCTCTACACCCGCGAAGGCATGGTGCTGGACCAGAAGGCGCTGGAAGACGGGCAGAAGCCGGTGAGGTACGAGAAGTAGCTTTGAAAGGGCACGGCTTCAGCCGTGCCGGAGCAAGGAAAAGAGATTGGGGCTTTGGCCCTGAAAAAATGCACGACACCGAACAAATGCGAGTCACCGCAGCGGCTGAAGCCGCTCCGACCGGGATTTTCGACGGCACGGCTGAAGCCGTGCCCTTTCAAGGCCGATTGCTAACGGCTAATTGCTGGTTTTTATGACTCCAGTTGCCACAACATTCTTCTTCTACTTTCTGGCGGTGATGACGATCGTCTCGGCGATCGCGGTGATCACCCGGCGCAATCCGGTGCACGCGGCGCTGTCGCTGATCGTGACCCTGCTGTCGCTGGCCGGCTTCTACCTGATGCTGTACGCCCCGTTCGTCGCCGGCGTGCAGATCGTGCTCTACGCCGGCGGAATCATGGTGCTGTTCCTGTTCGTGATCATGCTGATCAACCTGGAGCAGAACATCCGCGAATATCCAGTTCAACAAGCAGTGGATGGTGGGAACCATCGCCGCGCTGGCCCTGGGCGGGCTGCTGGCCTTTGTGTTGCGCGCCGGCCGCGGCGGATTTCCGTCGGTGTTCTATCAGGGCTATCGCGGACTTGAAGGAGACAACACGCAGCAGATCGGCCTGGCGCTGTACGGACAGTACATGCTGCCGTTCGAGATTGCTTCGCTGCTGCTGCTGGTGGCCATCGTGGGCGCGGTGGTCATGGCGAAGAAGAGGATTTGAAAAGGCAGTTGTCAGTGGCCAGTGGTCAGGAAAGAAGGGGTCAGGGATTAGGTTTTGGCTAATCGCTAATGGCTAATTGCTAATCGCTAAGAGCTATTTATGACTGAGATCACCACATTGCATTACCTGGTTGTTGCGGCGGCGCTGTTCATCATCGGCACCATCGGCGTGCTGACCCGCCGCAACGTGATCATCATCCTGATGTCGATTGAGCTGATCCTGAACGCCGTGAACCTGAACCTGGTGGCGTTCTCGCGGCTCTACGGATTGCACGGGCAGGTTTTCTCCATCTTCGTCATCACCGACGCCGCGGCCGAAGCCGCGGTCGGGCTGGGCATCATCATCGCCTTCTTCCGCAACAAGGAGACGGTGAATGTGGACGAGGTCGATCTTTTGAAGTGGTGAAGAGGCAGTTGTCAGTTGCCAGTTGTCAGTTTTGGGCGTTTGAGTTCGGGTAGTGCTGGCCTTCAGGCCAGCGTATTGAGGCCCGACCCGAATGAGAGCCGGCTTCAGCCGGCGGCAGGAAGTTCGCAACGGCACGAGTGCCGCAGATTTGAATCGATCTTTGGACAACGAATAGTTGGGCCCTGAGGGCGCGTTTGAGTAAGCCGTGGGCGTGGCATGAGCATGCGGAGATCGAGCCCTTAGGGACGACAGGCTCTTGGCGGCGGTAGGGGTCCTTCGACTCCGGATCGCAAAAAACGCGATCCTCCGCTCAGGATGACACGTTGTTTTCTGGCGAAGGCGAATTGCGAATAGCGAATGCTAATTGCTAACGGCTAATTGCTAATAATGTTTTTCTTAAACCACATCTGGATCATTCCGTTGTTTCCCGCGTTCGGTGCGGCTTGCATGTTCTTCTTCGGACGCAAGCTCTCCAAATCCGCGGTGAACGGCGTCTGCGTCGGTGTCATTGTGCTGGCGTTCGCGTGGGCCTGCCTCGCGGTCTGGCAGTACACCGGATACTCGGCCGCCAATCCCGGCAAGCCCTTCGAGACGATTCTGTTCACCTGGCTCGGCACCGGCACCACGTCGCTGGCCTATCCCATGCACGGCGGCGCGGCGCAGTTCAATGCCGATGCCGGCTTCCTGCTCGATCCGCTCTCCTCGATCTGGCTGCTGTTTGTCACCGGCGTGGGCATGCTCATCCACATTTACTCGATGGGCTACATGGCGCACGAGGGCGGCTACTACCGCTTCTTCGGCTACCTGAACCTGTTCATGTTCTCCATGCTGACGCTCATCCTGGCCAACAATTACGCGGTGATGTTCGTCGGGTTGGGAGGGCGTGGGCCTGTGCTCGTACCTGCTGATCGGCTTCTACTTCCAGCGACACTCGGCATCGACCGCCGCCAACAAGGCATTCATCGTCAACCGCATCGGCGACGCCGGATTTCTGCTGGGCATGTTGACCATCGCCTGGTACTTCGGCTCGGTGCAGTACACCGCGATCAATCATCTGGCGCGCAGCGGGCGCTTCCCAATCGGCGATCCGGTGATTACCGCTGCTTGCCTGCTGCTGTTCGTCGGAGCCTGCGGCAAGTCGGCGCAATTTCCGCTGTACGTCTGGCTGCCCGATGCGATGGAAGGTCCGACGCCGGTCTCCGCCTTGATCCATGCGGCGACGATGGTCACCGCCGGCGTCTACATGGTGGCGCGCTCCAACGCGCTGTTCGTGCTGGCGCCCTACGGCGATGAAGACCGTCGCCATCATCGGCGCGCTGACCGCGATCTTCGCGGCGTCGATCGGCCTGGTGCAGAACGACATCAAGCGCGTGCTGGCCTACTCCACGGTTTCGCAACTCGGCTACATGTTCCTGGCGCTCGGCGTCGGCGCATTCGCCGCCGGCGTCTTCCACGTCTTCACGCACGCGTTCTTCAAGGCGCTGCTCTTCCTCGGGGCCGGCTCGGTGATCCACGCCATGAGCGGCGAGCAGGAGATGCAGCACATGGGCGCGCTGGCAGGGAAGATCAAGGTCACCTTCGGCACCATGCTGATCGCGACGCTGGCCATCTCCGGCATTCCCGGCTTCGCGGGCTTCTTCTCGAAGGACGCCATCCTGTGGGAGACCTGGTCGCGCGAGGGCGGAGCGTTTCGCTACCTGTGGTACATCGCGTTTCTGACGGCGCTGATGACGTCGTTCTACATGTTCCGGCTGATCTACCTGACGTTCTGCGGCAAGCCGCGCATGAGCCACGAGGTCGAGCACCACATCCACGAATCGCCCAAGACGATGACGGTGCCGCTGATCATTCTCGCGATCTGCTCGCATCGGCGCGGGCTTTCTCGGACTTGCCGCACAGCCTCGGCGGATCGAATCGCTTCGAGAAGTTCCTGGAGCCGGTGTTCGCCAAGGAAGCAGTCGTGCTGGAGCACGAGGGCGCAGGCCGCGCAGGTTGCCGCCGGCGAGCAGCAGGTCGAGCACACCGACCCGCTGGAATATGCGCTGATGGGCGCGTCGGTGGGCGCGGCGATTCTCGGCTGGTTCCTGGCGCAGCGCGCTTACAAGAAAGCCGACAAGGGTTACAAGGAGCCGATCCGGGAAGTCGCTCCCGCGTTTTACACGACGCTCTTTCACAAGTGGTACGTCGACGAGATCTACGACTGGGTGTTCACCGGTCGCAAGAAAGTCGGCGAGGTGCGCCTGGGCGCGATGGGACTCGGCGAAGGGCTGTGGAAGTTTGACGCCGAGGTCATCGACGGCACGGTGAACGGCGCGGGCTGGATCACGCGCATGAGCGGCACGATGTCGAACCTGTGGGACAAGTGGATTATCGACGGCCTGTTCGTGAACGGCGTCGCCGTCGTGACGCGGCTGGCTTCGTATCCCGTGCGCCTGGTGCAGTGGGGCCTGGTGCAGTGGTACGCGCTGGTGATGGTCGCCGGGCTGGTGGGATTTGTTTTCTATTACGTCGTGAAGTGGTGAAGAAATAGTTGTCAGTTGCCGGTTGCCGGTTGTCAGTTTGTGTTGCGAGTTGTGTGCGCGATCGGTTTGCCACCCATGCGGTATGAATGCCGCGATTTGGTTTAGATCTTTGACTAACGAATGTTCGAGCCCGAAGGGCGGAATTGATTTTAGCCCCGGGCGGGAGCCCGGGGTAAAGGTCACCTCCCGAACGAAAAGTCCCTTTAGGGACGACAAGTTCTCGACGGATATAGGGTCCTTCGACTCGGGCGCGAAAAGCACGCGCCTCCGCTCAGAATGACACCGTTTTTGATTTAGCTAATTGCTGGATTCATACATGTATAACCACATTCTTTCGATCGTCTTATTCACGCCGCTGGTGGGAGCTGCGCTCCTGCTGCTGGTGCCCAAGGAAAACAAGAACGCGATCCGCTGGATCGCCAACATCTTCGCGTTCCTCGGCTTTGCGGTTTCGTTGCCGCTGATTCCGTGGTTCTGGGCATTGAAGGAGCGCGCCGGCTTCCAGTTTGTCGAAGGCGCGCCCAACAACTGGATTCCGACCATCGGCTCCGGCTACGTCCTCGGCATCGACGGCATTTCGTTCCTGCTGATCATGCTGACCACGCTGCTGGGCGCCATCTCGATCCTGTCGTCGTGGAACGCCATCCAGGACCGCGTCAAGGAATATTACGTCTGGTTCCTGGTGCTGCAGACCGGCATGCTCGGCGTCTTCATGGCCAACGACATGTTCCTCTTCTTCGTTTTCTGGGAGGCCATGCTGGTGCCGATGTATCTGCTGATCGGCATCTGGGGCGGACCGCGCAAGCTCTACGCGGCGATCAAGTTTTTCCTGTACACCTTGTTCGGTTCGGTGCTGATGCTGCTGGGCATCCTGTTCCTGTACTTCCATCACCACACCCTGACCGGCGTGTACACCTTCTACCTGCCCGATCTTTACGCGACGGCGCCGAAGATCGGCGGGCACGCGGCGATCTGGTTGTTCTTCGCCTTCTTCCTCGGCTTCGCGATCAAGGTGCCGATGTTCCCGTTCCACACCTGGCTGCCGGACGCGCACGTCGAGGCGCCCACCGCGGGCTCGGTCATCCTGGCCGGCGTTCTGCTGAAGATGGGAACGTACGGCATGATCCGCTTCTCGCTGCCGTTCTTCCCGGCGGTGGCGATGACGCCGTGGGTACGGCAGTTGATGATCACGCTGTCGCTCATCGGCATCATCTACGGCGCGCTGGTCTCGCTGATGCAGAAGGACATGAAGAAGCTGGTGGCGTACTCGTCCGTCAGCCACCTGGGCTTCTGCACCCTGGGCATCTTCGCGCTGAGCCCGCTGGGACTGAGCGGCTCGGTGCTGCAGCAGATCAATCACGGCATCTCCACCGGCGCACTGTTCTTGATCGTCGGCATTCTGTATGAGCGGCGGCACACGCGCGAGATCGCCGAGTACGGCGGCATCTCGAACGTCATGCCGGTGTACGCGACCATTACGCTGATCATGTTCATGTCGTCGATGGGCCTGCCGCTGCTGAACGGCTTTGTCGGCGAGTTCACCATTCTGCAGGGCACGTTCATGGAGAACAAAGTCTGGGCCGCCTGGGCGGTGCCGGGCGTGATTCTCGCCGCGGCGTACCTGCTGTGGCTCTATCAGCGCGTGTTCTTCGGCAAGGTGGAAAATCCCAAGAACGAGAAGCTGCTCGATCTTTCCGGACGCGAGCTGGCGACGCTCATTCCGCTGGTGATCATCGCTTTCTGGATCGGCCTGTATCCCAAGCCGTTCTTCCAGATTCTGTCGACGCCGGTGAACAACCTGGTGGCGACGGTGCGTCCGGATTATCCCGGGCTCAATGCGAGCAAGCCGGTGCTGGCGACGCAGCCGGCGATGACGAGCACCCGGAGACCACGGAAGAAGCCGGTCCGCCAGTCGCTATTCGCCATTCGCCGGATTCTGACGCCAAGGACTTCACCGCAAAGGCCGGCGAAAGTCGAGAGACGCGCGACATTGCTCTGCGTCGTGCGGACGGGCAACCCGGACGATGAAGAACTACGAGGAACTCGAGGTCTGGCATAAAGCACATGCGCTTACTGTGCACTTGTATGAAGCGACTGCCACATTTCCGCGATCAGAGATATTCGGTCTCACCTCGCAAATTCGCCGCTCCGCCGCCTCAATCGGCGCTAATTTGGCGGAGGGCTGTGGTCGTTGGAGCGAAAACGAACTTGCACGGTACGTTCAGATCGCTATGGGTTCAGCCAGTGAGCTGCAGAATCACATCAGGTTGGCCAAGGACCTCGGTTTCCTAACGGAACCGGCTTATCTCCGCTGCTTAAAACCGTGATCGGCATTCGCCAAATGCTCACGGCACTATTAAAGACTCTTCGACGCACGCGAAATACGCCGCCACCAACTCCGGCGGATGGCGAATGGCGAATGGCGAAGAGGGGAGTGACCTCGTGACCTCGCTCACACAATTTTTCTCGGCTCGGATTACCTGCTGGCGCTGCCCATGCTGCTGCTGACGCTGTTCGCGCTCGGCATCCTGCTGATCGACCTGTTCCTGCCCAAGGATTGGAAGCGGGTCAACGCCTTCACCGCACTGATCGGCATCGCCTTCTCCGCCGCGGCAGTCGGCAAGCTGCAATGGGCCTACCACGTCGCCGCAGCGGCAAGGCCTCGCCGTCACCGACACCGGCTTCATGGGATCGCTGCTGGTCGATCCCTTCGCCATCTACTTCTTCTACCTGTTCCTGGCCGGCGCGGCGATCGCCGTCCTGATGTCGGTGCGCTACCTCGAGATCGAGCAGGAGAACCACGGCGAGTTCTACGCGCTGCTGCTGTTCTCCGTCGTCGGCATGATGTGCATGGCCGCCGGCTACGACATCGTGCTGCTGTTCATCGGCCTGGAACTGATGGCCATCTCGACCTACGTGCTGGTCGGCTTCCTGCGCCGCGACAAGCGCTCCAACGAAGCCGCGCTGAAGTATCTGCTGCTGGGCGCGTTCTCCTCCGGCATCTTCGCCTACGGCCTGTCGCTGTTCTACGGCTTGACCGGCAGCACCAACCTGGCCGGCATCGCCGAAGGCTTGCAGAAGCTGCTGGCCACGCGTCCCAACGATCCGATCGTCATCTTCGCGTTGCTGACGACAACTGCCGGGCTGCTGTTCAAGATCGCCGCCGTGCCGTTCCATCAGTGGGCGCCCGATGCTTACGAAGGCGCGCCGACCAGCGTCACCGGCTTCATGTCCGTCGCGGTCAAAGCCGCGGGCTGGGCGATGCTGCTGCGCATCTTCCTCTTCGGCCTGTATCCGCTGCGCTCGATGTACGTGCCGCTGCTGGTCTTCGTCTCCATCGCCACCATGACCGGCGGCAACCTGGCCGCCATGACCCAGACCAACCTGAAGCGTCTGCTGGCGTACTCGTCCATCGCGCACGTCGGCTACATGCTGCTCGGCCTGGTCGCCAGCGATGGCACAAACAATTCCACCGGCATCATGGCGATCCTGTTTTACCTGCTGGTGTACACCTTCATGAACCTGGGCGCGTTTGCGGTGATCACGTCGCTGCGCCGCCGCAACATCATCGGCGACGAGATCGACGACATCGCCGGCCTCTTCTTCAAAGCCCCGACCGAAGCCATGCTGATGCTGCTGTTCCTGCTGTCGCTGGCAGGCATTCCGCCGCTGGCCGGCTTCTGGGGCAAGTACTTCATCTTCCTCAGCCTCATCCAGACGGGACACTACTCGCTGGCAGCCGTTGCCGTGCTCTACGCGGTGATCGGCCTGTATTACTACATGCGGATTGCCAACGCCATGCTGATGCGTCAACCGATGGAGACCGAACCGGTGCGCCTCCGCCCGGCAATGACGCTGGCGCTGACAATTACCGCGCTCGGCACGGTCGGCATCGGCCTGTTCCCGAATTTCTTCATCAACGCGGTGAACTGGTCGCTGGGTCTGACGCAGGGCGCGCAGGGCATGGCGGCGCTGTTGCGGTAAGGGTCGCCTGGCTCTGATCTCTCTTTGAAAATCGAAATAAAACGTTCCGGCTAAACAGACGGGTCTTGGGCGTTCGCTACGCTCGGCGAACATGAGCGGCCCAAGCCAGCCTGTATAATCGTGAGTTTGCATACCACCTTTCGAGGAGCACTAGTTGCAGCAGGCAGAGATTGGCATCATCGGCGGCAGCGGTTTGTACACCATGCCGGGATTCAGCGACGTTCAACAGGTTCCGTTAGACACGCCATTCGGCTCGCCTTCCGACCCCTACATGCTGGGCACGCTGGAAGGCCGCAAGGTCGCGTTTCTGTCGCGCCACGGCAACGGGCATCGTTTCTCGCCGACCGAGATCAACTATCGCGCCAACATTCATGGCATGAAGCAGCTTGGCGTCGAGCGCATTCTGTCGCTCTCGGCCGTCGGCTCGCTGAAGGAAGAGCATCGGCCGCTGGACTTCGTTATCCCCGATCAGTTCATCGATCGCACGCGGCATCGCGTCGACACCTTCTTCGGCGACGGCATCGTGGCGCATGTCGGGTTCGCCGAGCCGGTTTGCGGCGATCTGGCGAAGATCGCGTTCGAGCGCTTGCGGCCGGGCCGGCGTCAACGCGAAGTTCGGCGGCATCTACCTGAACATGGAAGGTCCGCAGTTCTCGACCAAGGCCGAGTCGAACCTGTATCGCAGCTGGGGTCTGGACGTCATCGGCATGACCAACCTCACCGAGGCGCGACTGGCGCGCGAAGCCGAGCTTTGCTACGCGACGGTCGCCATGGTCACCGACTACGACTGCTGGCACGAAGAGCACGACGCGGTCACGGTCGACCAGATCATCGCCGTGCTGATGAAGAATGCCGAGAACGCCTGCAGCGTGGTTCGCGAAGCGGTGGCGGCGATGCCGAAGACGCGCAGCTGCAAGTGCGGATCGGCGTTGAAGAACGCCATCATCACGCAGAAGAGCGCGGTGCCGGCGGCTACGCTGGAGCGGCTGCAGTTGCTGGTCGGCAAATATTTCGATTCCGAAAAGAAAGCGGGAGCATAGGCCTTGTCCATTCTTGTGGTTGGTTCGGTCGCATTCGACACCCTGAAAACTCCATACGGCGAGCGCCAGAAGATTCTGGGCGGCGCGGCCACGTATTTCTCGCTTTCGGCCAGCTACTTCACCGACGTGCGCGTGGTGGCCGTCGTGGGCGAGGACTTCACGCCGGAAAACGAAGACGTGATGAAGAAGCGCGGCGTCGATACGCGCGGCATCCAGCACGCGAAAGGGAAGACCTTCCACTGGACCGGCGAGTACGGCGAGAACGTCAACGAAGCCAAGACGCTCAACACCGAGTTGAACGTCTTCGAGACGTTTCAGCCGTCGATTCCCGCCGAGTACAACAACTCGGATTTTCTCTTTCTCGCCAACATCGATCCCGTACTGCAGAAGCGCGTGCGCGACAACATGCAGAAGGTGAAGCTGGTCGGCGGCGACACCATGAATTACTGGATCAGCGGCCATCGCGAGAATCTGGACAAGACGCTGAAGGGGGTGGACGTCCTGCTGATCAACGACGGCGAAGCCAAGATGCTGGCCGGCGACAACAGCCTGCCGCGTGCCGCGCGCAAGGTGATGGACATGGGCCCGCGAGCGCTGGTCATCAAGCACGGCGAGTACGGCGCGACCATCTTCTTCCGCGATCACGAGTTCGGCGCCGGCGATCATCCTTTCCGCGCACCGGCCATGCCGATCGACGAAGTGCGCGATCCTACCGGCGCGGGCGACAGCTTTGCCGGCGGCTTCATGGGCTACGTCGCCTCGCAGGGCGAGATCAACCGCCGCGTGCTGCGTCACGCCATGTTCTACGGCAGCGTGATGGGATCGTTTGCGGTCGAGCGCTTCGGCACCGAGCGCCTGCAATCGCTGACGCGCGAAGAGATCGACCAGCGCTTCAACATCTTCCGCGAACTGACGCATCTGGACTGAGATGCAACAAACTTCTGTGAAGCGCGCCGACCGTGCTGCTCTTGAGGAGCGTTACACGCAGCAGCGCAACGAGGCGCGCTTCACGATGCTGCTGGCGATCGTCTCGGTCTGCGGCGCTGCTGTTCTACTACGCCAAGCAGCAATTGCTGCTCTACGGCGATGCTGTCGCCCACCTCAACATCGCACGGCGGGTAGTCGACAACCGCCATCCCATCGAATCCTACGGACAACTGGGCACCGTGTGGCTGCCGCTGCAGCACATCGCCATGCTGCCGTTCGTCTGGGTGAACGCGCTTTGGCAGAGCGGCATTGCCGGCGCTATTCCCGGCATGCTGGCGTTTGTTCTTGGAACGCTCGGAATCTATCGGCTGGTGAATGCGCGCGCGGGACAGGTCGCAGCCTACCTTGCGGCTGCCATCTATGCGCTGAATCCCAACCTGCTTTACATGCAGACCACGGCGATGAACGAGCCGATCTTCCTGGCGTTCTTCGTCTGGTCGCTGGTGTATCTCGACGAGTTCCTGCGCGCCACGTATCCGCCACCGGCGGATTCGCCAGTACAGCCGGCGCAACTCAGCCCGCGGCGCTCGCTGGAGTACTGCGGCATCACGATGTATGGCGGGCGCGCTGACGCGCTACGACGGTTGGTTTTCGGCTGCGATTCTGGGCTGCTTTCCTGGTGTGGCTCTTCACCGCATGGTATCGGCGCACCGATGACGCTGCGATTGCGGCGCACGATAACGAAATCGTTCGTCGAGGTGTTGCTGCTCAACGCGCTGGTCCCGGTGTACTGGCTGGTGTACACGTGGGCGGTCTCCGGCAATGCGCTCGACTTTATCAACGGCCCGTACTCGGCGAAGGCGATCGCGCTGCGCACCACCGCACAAGGGGCTCCGCCTTATCCTGGGCAGCAGCACGTGTTCACGGCTGGGTCTGTACTTCCTGAAGTCGGCGCAGCTCAACATGGGAGCGCCGTTCTGGGGGCACGTGCTTCTGCTGCTTGCATTGCTCGGCACAGCGATTGCGGTTTGGCGCTTCCGTCGCTACGGAATTCTGCTGCTGCTCTGGTTGCCGCTCGCGTTTTATTCACTCTCGATCGCCTACGGCAGCGTGCCGATTTACATTCCGGTGTGGTATCCCTTTTCGTATTACAACGTTCGCTACGGATTGGAACTGCTGCCGGTGTTCGCGGTGTTTCCGGTGATCTGTCGTCATTCAACTGCACGAGAGCAGAGCGCGCAGCTCTTTTCGACTTGCGGCTGCAGGCGCGCTGATGGCTGATCGTCGCCGGCAGTTACATCTCGGCCTAGGCGGAAGCGCCGATCACGCTGCGCGAGGCGCAGACCAATTCGCGTGATCGCAATTATCATGGAACAGGGACTGGCCAGTGTCCTGGTGCAGTTGCCGCCTGACGCCACTCTGCTGATGTATGAAGCCGAGCACGCCGGCGCGCTGCGACTGGCGGGAATTCCGCTGCGCCACGTCATCTCGGAGGCCGAGCATCCTGACTGGGAGATGGCGCTGCTCGACCCGGCACATCACGCCGACTACGCGATTGGCTGCAAGGGCGATCCCGGTGTGGGCGGCGGTGCACAGCCATCACGCGGATTTCACCGAGCCTGTCACGATCTCTGCGCCCTGCCAGGCGAGTTGCACGGTGTACAAACCGAAATAGCGCATTAGCCTGTGGAGGGCACCGCTGCACACGCTGTTGAGAAGCGTTATGACGGGTGGCCTTCATTTTGCGATGCTGCTTCCGTTGCTCGCTCCCTCTGCTACAATCCGCGCAGCACCCGATATGGCCAGCATTCCCTTCGTCAAAGCGACCGCCTGCGGCAACGATTTTCTGATCATCGATTCGCTCACGCACCGAGCGACATTTACGCGTTCACCCGGCAAATCTGCGATCGCCACAACGGCGTTGGAGCCGACGGTGTCGAGTGGGTGCTGCCCGCCACGGACGCCGACCTTCGCAGTGCGTCTGCTGAATGCCGATGGCTCTGAGGCGGAGATCTCGGGCAACGGCACTCGCTGCGTTGCGGCCTGGTACTGCTTCGAGAATCATCGCGACTCGGTGGTGATCCGCACCGGCGCCGGGCTGAAGACGTGCGAGCTGAAGGCGCAGGACGGGAACAACTTCGAGTTCCGCAGCTCCATGGGCGAGCCCGAGGTCGGCGACGACTTCTCCATCAAGGTCGCTTATGGCGAGGTTACGGGCACGCCGGTCTCGATGGGCAATCCGCACTATGTCGTTTTCGTCTCCGGAGTTCGAGCCGGCTGGCAGGCTAGTCGGCCGAGCAGATCTCGACAGCATCAGCGAGTTTCAAGCACGGAATGAATGTCGAGTTCGTGAAGGTCTTGAATCCGGGCGAGATCGAGGTCCGCTTCTGCGAGCGCGGCGTGGGCGAGACTATGTCGTCGGGTACCGGATCGTGCGCTGCTGCGGTGGCTTCCATTCATGCCGGCAAGGCGAGGTCGCCGGTCCGAGTGCATGCTGCGGGCGGGGCGCAGACTGTGGAATGGCAAGCGCGAAGTCTTTCTCACCGGACCTGCCACGCTACTCTGCCGCGGCGAGTTTTTCGTTTAAGATAAGCCTTCCTCATGGCCAATTCTTCTCAGCCTGAGCACGTGCGTCCGGCAGCCCTGCAATCCGGCGACACGGTCGGCATCATCGCTCCCTCAAGCGGCTTTCGGCGCGACGAGTTCGAGGCCGGTTGCGCGCACCTGCTGCGTTTGGGATACAAGCCGTTTTATCTGCCATCGATCTTCGACCGCGAGCTGTACTTCGGCGGCTCGGTCGAGCGGCGCGTCCGGGAATTGCACGAGATGTTCGCGCGGCCTGAGGTGAAGGCGATTCTGTGCGCGCGCGGTGGTTACGGCTGCAACTATCTGCTGCCGCATCTCGACCTGGACTTGATTCGCGCGAATCCGAAGATCTTCGCCGGCTGCAGTGACGTAACGACGTTGCTGACCTATCTCTGCGATGCGGCCGGACTGGTAACGTTTCACGGGCCGATGGTGGCGGCGGATTTTGCGCGAGACGGCGGAGTCGATGAAGCAAGTTGGCTGGCTGCGGTGACGTCGCCGCAGAACTATACCGCACGAGTTCAGCTCCTCTGAAATTCAGGTCCTGGCGCCCGGGAACGGCGGACGGAATTCTGTACGGCGGTTGCCTGTCGCTGCTCTGCGCCTCGCTGGGTACACCTTACGAGATTCGCACCGAGGGAACGATCCTGTTCATCGAGGATCGCGCCGAGCGGCCTTACCGCATCGATCGCATGCTGATGCAGTTGAAGCTGGCGGGGAAGTTCGACGGCGTCCGGGGCATCGTCTTCGGCGAGATGATCGACTGCAGTGAGCCGGGCGCACTGGATTACACCTTGCAGCAGGTCATCATGCGGATTCTGTCGGATGCTGAAAGTGCCGATCGTTTTCGGAGTGAAGTCCGGCCATGTTTCGAGCGGGGCGCTGACCCTGCCCTTCGGCGTGCGCGCCAGGCTGACGGCTGCCGACCAGGGTGACGCTGAGCTTACGAGGCCGCGGTGCAGAACATCGCCAGCGTTGCAGGTGCACGCGAGGGCCGTTCGTCGATGACGCCGAAACACATTCATCTGATCGGCATCTGTGGTACGGCCATGGCCTCGCTGGCGGGAATGCTCAAGCAGCTCGGGCATCGAGGTCACTGGCTCTGACGCTGCGGCATATCCCCCAATGTCAGACTTCCTGGCTTCGCTGGGGATTCCAGTGTCGCAGCCGTTCGGCGAGAACGAATCTGCAGCCGCGACCCGACCTCGTCGTTGTCGGCAATGCAATTTCGCGCGGCAATGTTGAGCTGGAGTTTGTGCTCGATCAGCGCATTCCATTTCAGTCGATGGCGCAGGTGCTGCATGACGAGTTTCTGACCGGCAAAGAGCGGCTGGTCATTGCCGGCACGCATGGCAAGACGACGACTTCGTCGCTGGCGGCATGGATCTTTCATCATGCCGGGCGCTCGCCGAGCTTCCTGATTGGCGGCATTCCGGAGAACTTCGGCAGCTCGTTCGCGCTGGGCTCCGGGACGCGAGTTCATCCTGGAAGGCGACGAGTACGACACCGCCTTCTTCGACAAGGGACCAAAGTTTCTGCACTACTTTCCCGACGCGGTGATTCTGACCTCGGTTGAGTTCGACCACGCCGACATCTACAAGAATCTCGACGAGGTGAAGACGGCATTCAAGCGGCTGGTCAACCTGATCCCGCGCCGCGGTTTGCTGGTCGCGTGGGATGGTCATGCGAATGTCGATGAGTGCGTCAGCTCGCGCGCTGTGCCGGGTCGAGCGCTACGGCTTTGCCGAGAATTCCACTTGGCGTATCACCGACATCGAGTACCTGCCCGACCGAGACTCGCTGGAAGGTCATGCGCGACGGCGAAGCTGTGGGCCGAGTTCGAGTTTCCGCTGGCCGGCGAGTACAACGTGCTGAATGCCACCGCGGCCGCCGCGCTGGCTGCGAACTACGGTATCGACGCAAACGACGATCGCCGCTGCCCTGCGCGAATTCCACAGCGTGAAGCGCCGCCTGGAGGTGAAGGCCGAGCTTCACGGCATCACCATCATCGACGACTTCGCGCATCATCCCACGGCCATTGCGCAAACGCTGAAGGCGGTGCGCACTCGCTACGCCGGCCGGCGCATCTGGGCCATGCTTGAGCCGCGCTCGAACACGCTGCGCCGCGCAGTGTTTCAGCACGAACTGGCGCAAAGCCTGGCAGTCGCCGATCAGATCGTGCTTGCCGACGTCTTCAAGTCGGAAGCGATTCCGGAAGCATGAGCGGCTGCGATCCCGCGGCGGTCGTCGCCGATCTGAACGCCAGCGGAAAGCCGGCGCGATTGCTTAGGCAGCGCAGACGCCATCGTGGAAGCGATTGCACCCGAGCTCGCAGCCTGGCGATGTGGTCGCGATCCTGTCCAACGGCGGATTTGGCGGGATCTACGAGAAGCTGCCGGCCAAACTGAAATCGCATTCATGAGGTGACGACCAACGCGTGAGCCGCCTTCCCGCACAGTCGCACAGCCTGTTTGCTGATTCTGGCTGTTCTTCTTCGCTTCACTGCGTCCTACGCTGCTACCCCGGTTACCTGCAGCAGCCCGTCCAGCGCGCAGCCGCAGCCGACCGAGTACTTCGTTTCCCTGGCGGACTCCGCCAGTCATCTGGCGCACGTCAGCATTCGTCTGCATGAGGGAAGCGGCAGTTCGTACGTCTCGACATGCCGGTGTGGAATGCGCTTTACCAGGTGCGAAACTTCGCCGCCAACATCGAGAATGTTCGCGCCGATCCTCCGACACTTGGAGGGGTGCGGAGGCTCGATTCGTACGAAGATACACAACGAATGACCAGCACATGGATCGGTTGTCGGACCCACAGCCTGCGTCGTGGTTCACTATGACATTCACCTCACGTCAGCCCGGGCCCGTTCGGCAGCACCCTGAGCGCGGATCACGGCTTCTTCAACTGGGCGATGGTGCTGATGTATTCGCCGGCATTACGAGCGGAACCTTTGAGCATTCGCTTTCTCGATGTTCCCACAACGTGGGAGATGCGTGATCTCCACGTTCTGGGAGCGGCCGCGCCCGGCAAGGTCGACCAAGCTGTCGGCATCGCCCATAACTATGACGAACTGGTCGACAGCCCGGTTGAGTTGGGAACATTCCAGCAATCGTCATTCCAGCAGGATGGAGCGACGTACCACGTTGTGGTACATGGCAATCCGCCGACTACGACATGACCAAGCTCGACGGCGTGCTGAAGCAGATCACGCACGCCGAGGTCGACTGGATGGAGGACCGGCCCTACGACGAATACACGTTCCTCTATCACTTTCCGCAAGGGCCGGCGGGCGGCGGCATGGAGCATGCTTACGGCACGGCGATCGATCGTCAATGCCGAGCGGCTGCGCAACGACATGCTGCCTCTGGCCGAGCGTGACGGCACACGAGTTCTTTCATCTGTGGAACGTGAAGCGGATTCGGCCGCAGTCGCTGGAACCGATCAACTATCAAGCACGAGATGGACACGCGCGCACTCTGGTTCAGCGAAGGCGTGACCAGCACCGTCGGCGACCTGATGCTGGTTCGCGCCGGCGTGGTCGATGAAAAGCAGTACCTGGCGGAGATCTCCGGGGAGATCACGGAGCTGCAGAGACGTCCGGCGCACACTTGGCAATCGGTGGAGGACTCGAGCCTCGATGCGTGGTTCGAAGGCAACGCCGTTCTATCGCTCGCCGGAGCGCAGCATCAGCTATTACAACAAGGGCGAGATTCGTCGGCATCATGCTCGACCTGCGGATGCGGCAGCTGACGAACGGCACCAAGTCTCTGCGTGATCTGTTTCACTGGATGAACGAGCACTACGCGAAGCAGCATCGATTCTTTCCCGATTCCGCCGGAGTTGAGCGAGGCGGCGGAGACGATTACGGGACAGAGCTTCGCCGAGTTCTTTCGCGACTACGTTTCCGGCGTGAAGGAGATTCCATACGACGAGTTCTTCCAGTTCGTCGGATTGCAGGTTGTGCAGAACCCGATCCGCGTGGCGACTGCCGGGTTCACGTACGACGGCGAACCTGGGCGGCCAGCCGGAAGTCGCCGCAGGTTGAAGCTAACAGCGACGCGCAGCGACTCGGCATTACCGTCGGCGATCGCGTTACATCGCTCAATGGCGCGCCTGCCCAAGCCTATCTGGACGAGGAACTGGCGCGTCTGACGCCGGGCACGGTCGTCCATCTTCAGCTGGAGAACCGTCGCGGCAAGCGCGAGGTGGATCTGCGTTTGGGCTCACGCCAGGAGCAGTCGTACGAATTACGCGATCTGCCGACGGTTACGGCCGCGCAGCGCGATCATCGTGCGGCCTGGATTCACGGCGAGGACGAAGCCGGGAGCGCCCATTGATCCGGGCGATTGCGCTGCTGGCATTCTGGGGAATCTTCATCCTCATTGTCGGTCCGTTCCTGGTGCTTTGGGCCGCCATCACCGGCAACATGAACCCGCTTTACAGAGGCGCCACCCGCCTGTCCATCTTCGGCGTTCGCCTTGCGGGAGTGAAGATCGTGCTTCGCGGCTTGGAGAATCTGAAGCCTGGCCAGAACTACATCTTCATGTCGAACCATGTTTCCAACCTCGATCCGCCGGTGCTGATTCCAAGCATTCCGGGGCGCTGTTCGGTGCTGGTGAAGAAGGAACTGTTTCGCACGCCGATTCTGGGGACCGGCATGCATCAGGCCGATCTTGTGCCGGTCGATCGCCGCGACCGCGAAGCCGCAATCGAAAGCATCCGCGCAGCGACCGAGGTTTTGAAGAAGGGCCTGCACATGGTGATCTACCCGGAGGGAACGCGCTCGGCTGACGGCCGCCTGCTGCCCTTCAAGAAGGGGCCGTTTCACCTGGCGATGGACTCAGGCGTACCGGTGATTCCCGTGACGATCCTGGGGACATTCGAGAGCTGGCCCGAAGACCGCTTTGCGCTGCGTCCGGGAACCGCAACGGTCGTCTTTCATCCTCCGATCGATCCGCGCGCTTACAGCGACCGCGATGCAGCTCATGCAGGCTGTCAGGGAAGCGATTGCGAGCGCGCTTCCGCCCGAGCGGCGGTGAAGGCTCTTCACCAGCAGAGAAACGTTTGCTCTTTCCCTTCAAAGTCTCTCTGTGATCCGTGTGTCTCTGTCGTGAACTTCGGTTTTACTTCTTCTCGATTAGTCTCGCCGTAAGCACGGCGCCGTCGCGGTCGTCGTGCAGCTTGATCGGGAAGATCAGGACGTTCCAGGTCCAGTGCGGGCTTTCCTGCGGCAGGTGCGAGGCGCCGCGAAAACCGCGACGATCGATGTAGGTTTCGCGCGTGTCGGCTACGGTGCGCAGGATTTCGCGCCACTCGTCGCCCAGCTGCGGAAATTGCTCGAACAGGTTTTTGCCGGCGAACCAGGCGCGCTTGTGGCCGTTCATGGAAGCGAAGTAGTCGTTGACGAACTGCCAATTGCCGTCGCGGTCCAGGATCTCCAGCACAATGTCGTCGCCCATCGCCATCGAGATGCGCGAGTAGTAAAAGTCACGCGCGTCAACCACCACCGGGCGGCCGCGCTTCTTCGCCTCGAACGAGCGCAGCGCGTTCACCAGGTCGTCGACCGAGCTGTAGCCCTTCAGCAGGTGCATGTCGGCGATGCCGCCGAACTTGCGCTCCAGGGTCGCTGACAAGATGATGATCGGCACTTGCGGACGCTTGCGGCGCAGCGTCTCGGCGACGTCGGTGCCGAACTTTCCCGACGCCCAGGTGATAGTCGAGCACCGCGATGTCGATGGCCTGGATCTTCGATTCCGCTTCCTCGATGGAACTGGAAGTTACGACGGAGTAGCCCTTCTGGCGCAGGATCGCCGAGCGCAGCACCAGGTTTTCCTCGCGATCGTCCAGCAACAACACGCGGATCGGCTTGTCGGGGACAGCCTGCGGACCGAGCGTGGCCTGCGACGTCGGATTGGACACTTCTTCGCTCATTATGCAATTAGAAGCAGCTTTGGTTGCTCAGGTAACTTATTTGAGCGAATGCCGAGCAATTTTTTCTGGTCGGCCGAGCTAGTTGGTCGCTCTTCGAAGCTTTGCTGCCTCCTGCGGACTTGGGCGTCACGGCGCGCAATGCTTTGGCAAGTTCCGGAAGCTTACTGAAGATACCGACGGCGCGCAACCATTGTTTGTGATCGAAGGCGGGCGAGCCGCTCACCATCGATCCGGCGGGGATGTCGCCGTGCGTGCCGCTCTGGGCGGTGACGATGACGCCGTCACCGATGTTGCAGTGCCCGGCAACGCCGACCTGCCCGGCCAGAATGACGTTCTTGCCGACCACGGTCGAGCCGGCCAGGCCGACCTGCGCGCACAGCAGCGTGTTTTCGCCGACGGCCGAGCCGTGTCCCACCTGCACCAGGTTGTCGATCTTGGCGCCGCGTGCAGATGCGGGTTTCGCCAACGCTGGCGCGGTCGATGCAGGAGTTGGCCTGCACCTCGACGTTGTCTTCGAGGACCGTCGGGCCGGACTGCGTGATCTTCTCCCAATGATCGCCGTCGCGCGCGAAGCCGAATCCGTCGCAGCCGACGATGACGCCGTTCTGCAGGAGGACGTTGTCGCCCAGCACGCAGAACTCACGTACCACAGCGTGGGCGTGAGCGAAGAAGCTGTTGCCGATTCGTGCTCCGCGATAGATGACGACGTGCGGCAGCAGGACGGCGTTGTCGCCGATTTCGACATCGTCCTCGATTACGACATAGGCGCCGATGTGAGCGTCCGCTGCCGATCTTCGCGGTCGGCGCAATCACGGCCGTGGGATGGACGCCTGGCCGCGTACGCAGGAGTCTTGTAGAACAGATTGATGGCGCGAGCGAAGGCCAGGTAGGGATTCTTGCTGCGCAGCATGCCGGTCGCGATGGCAGGGAAGTCTTCGGAGACGATGACGGCCGAGGCTGACGTAGTCTTGGCGATGGCGGCGTACTTGGGGTTGGCGACGAAGGTGATCTGCCCGGCAGTGGCTTCTTCGATGCCGGCGACGCCGGTGATTTCAGTGTTGCCGTCCGCGTTTTCCAGCGAGGCGCTCAGGGCGGAGGCGATGTCGGAAAGTTTCATGATGTGTTGAACGGCGTTCTGACAGCCAGTACGCAGTGTAGTTTCGGGAAACGGAGCAGCAGACCTTCAGGCGTGCATGACGGTCTGCTCGACACAAGAATGTCTAACGCTGAACGCCTCTAGGCGTCGAGTAGCCGTAATGCTCTCAGCGGCTGAAACCGAGCTCCTGTCTGCCAAGCGAACTCGTACGCCTGAGCGGCGTACTCCACCCAAACGACCTCACTGGAACATCGGCACTTGGCGCGTGTCTTCGGGACGGCGGCCGCGGCGGCCGGACTTCTCGCCGATCACGCCGATCACCGTCATCTCCGCCAGCGCCGAGCGCGGCACGAAGATCCGCTGCGTATTCGACTGCGTGTCCGGCGGGATGATCGAGAAGCCCTCGGCAGCCCTCCTGCAGCAGGTCGTTGGGCATCATGCCTTCGATGACTTCGTTGTCGCGAAAGCGCAGGCGCACCCACAGTCCTTCCATGCGCGGCCGCGAGGTGAAGGTCTTGCGCGTCAGCGTCTCGGTGTCGCCGAACTCGCGGACGAAGTACACGCCCTTCACGTCGCGCAGGTCCAGGGTGACGACGTTGCCGGCGGTGTTCATCAGCTCGAGTTTGCCCTCCGACACGAAGGCATCGCTGACGTAGCCGTTGCACGGTGTCGCGGTCCATCTTGCGGACGATGACCTTTTTGTGGGTCGTGGCCATAGCTGGTTCGGAGCGAGTGGAGCTAAGCCCGATTGTCGCACTTTTGCTGGAAAAGTGCCCTTCAGAAGCTACTCTGTAGCCAAATCGTCAACCTTGTGTTATTGTTCGCATTGCAGCGGCCGAGGTGCAGACCTGCCCTAAGTTCTGTCGTAAGAGCGAGTTGCAGATTTCCACAGCGACTCGCTGGCAGTGGGATGCGGAAAAGTGCTCGCCCCAGGCGAGGAGCACGAGGTCAGGTTGCGGTCGAGGCGTCCTCTTCTGGATCCGTTCATCTTCGGGTTTTGCCTTTAGAGTCATACATTTAGATGGCAGACTACATCTATAGCATGGAAACCCGGCTCACACCGGATCAGCAGAGTGGTGTGAACCTGGTACAAGAAATCGCCCGCCGCGCCGGCCTGAATCTGTATCTCACCGGCGGCACCATTCGCGACCTCATCACCGGCTTTCCCATTCGCGACATCGACCTCAGCATCCAGGGTAATCCCCTTAAGTTGCAGAAAGAACTGGAGAAAGCCGGCATTTCGGTGCAGGGCGTCGACGAAGACCTGCGGACGCTGCAGCTGCTGATGCCGGGCAACGTGCGCGCCGAGCTCAACATGACGCGCGCCGAGGTCTATGACAAGCCCGGCAAGGCGCCCGTCGTCACGCCGGCCACCATCAACGAGGACCTGCGCCGCCGCGACTTTACGGTCAACGCCATGGCGCTCTCGTTGAATCCGGGCTCGCGCGGCCTGCTGCTCGATCCGTTTAACGGCATCGCCGACATCGAGGCGAAGGTCCTGCGGATCCTGCACAACTATGCCTTCCTGGAGGAGCCGGTCCGGCTGCTGCGCGCCACCCGTTTGAGCGCGCGCTTCCATTGGCCGCTCGAGGAGCGCACCCAGGCCCGCTACGACGCTGCCAAAGAGAACAATTACATCGAGTATCTGAACAAGCGCATGATCGGCTTCGAGCTGGAGCAGGTGGCGCACGAGGAAGATCCGGCGCACATCATGCGCGCTCTCGAAAGAGAGGGCTGGCTCAAGATCCTGCATCCGCACTGGACCATGGCCAAGGTCGACGCCAGCGATGTCGGACAGGTCGTGAAGGTACGCCAGCAGATGAACGAGCTGGGCTACCTGGTCGAGACCGGGCCGATCGCGATGTACTTCCTCACGAAGAAGATGAGCGACAAGGATGTCTCCGATATCCAGCGCATGATTCCGCGGCGCGATTTCGTCGACAAGTGGAAGCACCTGGAGAGCGGCGCGCACGATCTGGCGAAGAAGCTGACCGGCAAGGAAGCCGGCGACGACGTCGGGCGCCTGGAAGATTCTGACGCAGGCCACGCCGGAGAACATTCTCTTCCTGACGCTGACCACGCGGCAGCAGGCGGTCGATCAGAAGATCAAGAACTTCTTCGGAAAGTGGCGGCAGGTTAAAGAGAAGTTGCCGTTCCCGGAGATGGCGGAGATGCGCATCACGCCGCAGCTGCCGGAATATCCGGAGCTCATGGAGAAGGCGTTCCTGCTGCTTCTCGATGGCAAGCTGCGCTCGCACACCGAGATCGTCAACTTCCTGAAGCCGTATGAGCCGCCTCCGCCGCCTCCGCCGCCGGCGCCGAAACGCGGACGCGGAAAGGCCGCAGCTGCGGCTGCGACCGTACCCGCGGCAGGCGGAGCGGCACCGGTTCCGGCAAAGCGTGGTCGCAAACCCAAGGCGGGAGCTCCTGTAGCGCCTGCTCCAGCTCCAGCAGCGGCGCCGGTGGTCGAAGAAGCGAAGCCTGCGGCGAAGGTTGAGCCGAAGCCGGCGAAGGTCGCGGCGAAATCTACGCCTGCAAAGGCCGAGAAGAAGGCGGCGCACCCCCGGCGAAAGCGGCCGCGAAGAAAGCGCCACCCAAACCGGCGAAGAAGCAGGCCAAGCCGGCGGCGAAGAAACGGCTCCGGCAAAGAAAGCTGCTCCGCGAAGAAGGCTGCGAAGAAAGCCGCACCCAAGAAGACGAAGAAGCGATAGCGCAACGCTTCCGGGGCTTGCAGCAATCTCGAGGATAGAGTGTTGGCGAGGGGGACTTTCAGGCTGGCCGGCGACCTTGTCGCCGAATTCTTCTACTCGGCAGGCATCTTTTCTCTTCACAGGCGAAACCAATCACATAGCCCGGAGTCTGGCCTCGTCCGGGAGACACGATGGTGCGCTTATGAAAGCTATTCTGTTTGTCGACGACCACGAGGTTCTGGCGCGGCTGAGCTGCGAGATCCTGGAGATGCAGGGTTATCGCGCGGTGAGCGCCTACAACGCGCAGGACGCACTGGATAAGTTTCAGCGCGAGAAGTTCGACATCCTGGTGACCGATTTCCGCATGGACGGAATGAACGGCCTGGAACTGGCGCGCCAGATTCACAGACCAATCCCGAAGTGCCAGTCATCATCGTCACCGGCTACGGCCCCGTCGACGGCGGCAAAGACGTCAGCGCCTGCCTGCAGAAGGAACAGATGTTTCCCGCACTTATCGACAAGATCAAGACCTACCTGGGCGACGGCGAAGCCTCGCGGACGTTGAAGACTGCATAAGAAATCGATTCTTTCGAGACATCTGACAACCGTCGTTTGCCAGTCGATGGAACTGGTTCAGCTTGTGTCAGAATTGCCAGCCTTGTCCGTTGCACATCTATACAGGTCTGTGCCGAGGCCTGACCCGTTCAGTCGTGCTGGTGACGTCCGGCTTTGAAGCGCGACTTACCGTGAAGTACGCGGTTATCGGGCCATGTTGCAATCGACCGGACGAAGGCGGGCCTTCAAGTTGAGCGCAAGCGGGGTTTTCATCAGCCTGTGAAGGTCATTCCCTGACGCAAGATCAGACCGAAATGAGACCACAGATTGCCGCGGCAATTCCGCTGACTCTCCCCTTGCTACACTGATTCGTGCGACGGCTGATCATCAATGCCGATGATTTCGGGCTGACTGCGGGCGTCAATCGCGCCATCGCAGAATCACACAGCACGGCATTGTGACCTCGGCGACGCTGATGGCAAACTCGCAGGCCTTCGCGGGCGCGATCGACAAGCGCGTCGCTCGGTCAACCGCGATGCACCCTTCAGCGTCGGCTGCCACGTGGTCCTGCTCGACGGCGAGCCACTGCTGCCGGCCGACAAGGTTCCAACGCTGCTTGCAGCCCGGCAATGGCACGCATCAGCTTTCGCGAGAGCCTCAACGATTTCGTCGTCGCGTCGTTTCGCCACAAGCTGAATCCCGAGGAGATCGAGGCGGAGGCTTCGGCGCAGATCGATCGCATCCAGGCGGCCGGGATCGACGCCATCGCACTTCGACACTCACAAGCATGCGCACATGTTTCCGGCGGTGCTTCGTCCGCTGCTGCGCGCGGCAAAGTCGCGCGGCGTGAAGGCGGTGCGCAATCCCTTCGGACAGGTGTGGCCGCTGCCGCTGGCCAGCCTGCTGCGCACGCGCCAGGTCTGGAAGCGATTTGCCCAACTCAACGTGCTGCGCAACTTTGCCGGCAATTTTCGCCGCGAAGTCGAAGCGCACGGACTTACGGACCACCGACGGCTCGCTCGGCGTGCTCGCGACCGGCGTGCTCGACATGAAGCTCTTCACCGCGATCATCGAGAGCATTCCCGAGGGCACCTGGGAGTTCGTCTGCCATCCCGGTTACAACGATGCCGAACTTGACCGGTGCACACGCGTCTGCGGCAATCGCGCGAGCAGGAGCTGTCGCTGCTGACCTCGCCGGAGGCGCAGAGAATTACTGCGCCGTCGCGGCGTGCGAGCTGATCAGCTATCACGAACTCTAGCGTCTCTCGCGATACAATGAATGTCCCACCATTCCCAGCATTGCCCGGGGACCTCATCGCTTATGAATCCACTGGTACGGTCGCAGGCCGAGTACGAAGCTGTCTTCGAGCGCATCACGCGTCTCTCGCTGGACTACCTGGCGACGGTTCCCGAGCGCCCGAGCTTTCCCGACGTGACGCGGCAGCGACACGGAAGCATGGTTTTCGCGCGCAGCTGCCCGAGCACGGCATGGGCGAAGCGGCGCTCGATGATCTGACCAAGGTGATCGATGGCTGCCGTCCGAACAGTCCGCGCTTCTTCGGCTACGTCTTCGGATCGGGCGAGCCCGTGGCCGCTGCGGCCGATCTGCTGGCCAGCGTGCTGAATCAGAACACCACGGCCTGGCGCTCGGGTCCTTCGGCGATAACCATAGAGCGTATCGTCGTAGGCTGGCTGGCGGAGGCGATCGGCTGCAAGGGCTTCACCGGAAGCCTGACCGGTGGCGGATCGCCCGGCGAACCTGATGGCGCTGGCGATGGCGCGCGAGGCTCGCCTGCCGGCGAATGAGCATGGCGCGCGGCCGGGTACGGTCTATGCGTCGGAGCAGGCCCACATGTCGATTCCGAAGGCGGTGGCGCTGCTCGGAATCGGCCACGACAATCTGCGGCTCATCCCGTGCGATGACGAGTTTCGCATGCGCACGGATGAGCTGCGCAAGGCAATCGCGACGCGACGTCGCCGCCGGGCTGACGCCGATTGCGATCGTCGGTTCTGCCGGAACGGTCACCACCGGCAGCATCGATCCGCTGCCGGAGTTGGCTGCAATCGCGCGCGAGCTGTCGGAGCATGGTTTCACGTCGATGGCGCCTACGGCGCACTGGCGTCAATCGCCGAGCCCGGAGAAATTCGCCGGGCTGAACGAAGCCGACTCGCTGTCGCTCGATCCGCACAAGTGGCTGTATCAGCCGGTGGATTGCGGCTGCCTGCTCTATCGCGATCCCGCCGCCGCTCGCGCGGCGTTTGCGCACACCGGCGACTACGCCAAGTCGTTGCTGGAGGATCCGGTCGAGGGCTTCGCGTTCTTCGAGGAGTCGATGGAGCTGTCGCGCCGCTTCCGCGCGCTGAAGCTGTGGCTGTCGCTGCGCTATCACGGACTGGAGAAATTTCGCGAGGCGATCCGCAACGATCTGCAAAACGCGCAGCGGCTGGCTCGAACTGATCGAGCGACGAAGCCGAGCTCGAAGTGCTGGCGCCGGTGCCGCTCAGCGCAGTTTGTTTCCGATATGTTGCACAAGCCGGGCACCTCGATAGCGATTTGGATGCGCTGAATCAGGCGATTTTGCAGCGCATTGTGCGCCGCGGAAAGGTATTCTTATCCAACGCAAGTATTCAGGGTAAGTTCGCCTTGCGTGCGTGTTTTGTAAACCACCGCACCACGCCGGACGATGTCTCGCAGATTGTCAGCGAGGTCATCACGGCAGGCAGGGAACTGGTAAACGGGGCCGAATCGTAGGATGCAATCCTTTTCGCAATTCATATCGCAACGTGGATGAGGACGCGATCCTCACCACGGCGCCGTGCCGCGCCGATCTGGCCGGCGGCACCATCGACATCTGGCCGCTCTACCTGTTTCATCCCGGAGCGGTGAGCGTGAATATCGCGCTTGGAATTTTGACGGGTTGCAAGATCACGCCGCATGCGGGGCGCGAGATTTTTCTGAAGTCGCACGACACCGGCCGCGAGCAGCGCTTTGCGAGCCTGGACGAATTGCTTGCCGCGAAGGCACTATACCCACGGTCTGGCGGCGTTACCTGATTCGCTTTTTCAAGCCGCAAGGCGGTTTCACGCTGGAGACACATTCGGAGTCGCCCGCCGGCGCCGGCATCTCGGGCTCTTCGGCGCTGATGATTGCAACCAGCGCGGCGCTGGCGCGCTTCAGCGGACAGCGAGATCGATATCGAGCAGCTTCGAGTGATCGCGCAGAACGTCGAGGCGCAACTGATCAAGGTGCCCACCGGCTGCCAGGATTACTATCCCGCGATGTACGGCGGCGTCAGCGCGATTCATCTTGAACGTCGACGGCGTGCGGCGCGAGGCGATTCCGGTTTCGCTCGACGAAATGAATCAGCGCTTCGTGCTGTTCTACACCGGAGCGCCGCGGCATTCGGGGATCAACAACTGGGAAGTTTTCAAGCAGCACATCAACGGCGACAAGCAGGTGATTCACAACTTCGCGGAGATCTCGCGCATTGCCCAGGCGATGCATCGGGCGCTCGCGGCCGAAGACGTGGGATGAGGTCGAGAGGCTGATCGGCGAAGAGTGGAAGCTGCGCCGCACCAACGCTCCCGGCATCAGTACCCCATTAATTGATAAGCTGATTGAAGTGGCAATGGCGAACGGCGCGCGGGCCGCGAAGGTATGCGGCGCGGGCGGCGGTGGCTGCGTCATCGTGCTGATCGAGAAGGGCACTCGCCAGAGAGTGGAAGACGCCATCCGCGAGCACGGCGGTCAGCCGCTGAATTTTCAGGTTGCGGCCGAGGGTCTGCAATTTCACTCGGCGATGAAGGGGCAAACGGCCAGGGTATGAGCATGTTCACCGACGACAAGGGAAAACTACAGCCGCTCTGGGCTTCCGTGTTTTCTCTGCTGCTATCCGCCGTGGCATTCTTCGTCTCCGGCAACATCGCGCACCGAGGCCGCCGAGCAGCATCCCTTCCGCGTCGAATTCATCTTCCGTCCGCTTGTGGGCTCTGCTGCTGTTGGGAATTTTCATCTGGCTGCTGACGGTGGCGCGATCACGTCGAAGACCATCGCATCGCCGCCCAGGGCCTGCCGCGCGTTAAAGGCTGGCTGAAGCAGTTTGTGCTCGGCATTCTTCTGGGCTGCGCGCTGACGACGGTGGCGGTCGCGCCTATTTACTTCCTCGGCCACTTCCGCACCGTCAACCTGATGGCGCTGCGGCTGCTGCCGAACCTTGCCGCCGTGATTCTGGCGTTGCTATGCGGCGCACTGGCGGAAGAGTTGATGTTCCGCGGCTATCCCTTCCAGCACTTGGAGAAGGCGATCGGCGCGGTGCCGGCGGTGATTGCTTTCTCCGCGATTTACGGGGTGCTGCACTTCCTCAATCCGCGACCCGGGCTGTGGAGCATCGCCAACACCGTTCTGATCGGCGTTCTGCTCTCGGTCGCCTACCTGCGTACCCGCGCGCTCTGGCTGCCGTGGGGAATTCACTTTGGCTGGAACCTGACCCTGGGACTGCTGCTGGGCCTGCCACTCAGCGGCTTCCGCAACTACAACCTGCTGCGCTATACCGAGGCCTACGGCCCGAAGTGGCTGACCGGCGGAAAGTACGGCGTTGAGGCGAGCATGACGGGCAGCGCGGCCATCGTGCTCGGCTTGATCGTGGTTTCGCTTCTGGCCTTCCGCAAGTTGCCGCAACCTGAGATCCACGTTGCCACCGAACCAGCTCTCCACGATAGTCTCTCCGGCATCAAATCCTAGGAGCTGTCCGGACGGCCCGGTCCGGGCATATAATCAACGGCAAACGGGGTTTCCCATGCAGCGCCTTTCATCCTCGCTCCTCGTGGCAGCGCTTCCTGGTATTGCCGATGGCTGTGTTCGCCGGCGACAACAAAGCTCCAGCCGCATCCGACAAGATGACGAACCAGACCCGTCTGCTGGTCATGCGCGACCTTACGGCCGAGCGCGTCTTCGTGCGCACCGTGTTTCCCGCACGGCGACGTATGGGCTGACCATCAAGAACGGAAAGATCAGTCCCAACGATCAGCAGGTGGCGTCGCTGGTGGCCGAGCACGGCTTTGCCGCGAAGCCCGGCGACCGCGTCATCATTACCAACGTCGAGTTCAAGGAAAAGTCGATCGTCCTCGACATCAACGGTGGCGGTAAGAAGCACCAGAAGTGGTATCAGCACGTGTCCATCGGAGCCGGCGGAACCAACCGCGCCGGTGGGTGGCGGCGCGCCGCAAAGCCTGGAGGCCAACGGCTCGACCGTGACGCTCAGCCTTCGACAAGTACGTTCCGGAGACTGACCGGCGAGCAGGTGCGTCGAGATGCTCGCGCCGGTCTTCGACTTCAAGGCGCTGACCGAGGCCGAGGCGTACGAAAAGACGCTGCCTCCGAAGGTCCAGGCTGCCATCAAGAATCACAAGGTCCTGGTCGGCATGGACCGCGACATGGTGATCTACGCCAAAGGGCGGCCGCCGAAGAAGCTTCGCGACAAAGATGACAACGGCGTCGACTACGAAGAATGGATCTACGGCGATCCGCCGCAGGAAGTCGAGTTCGTCCGCTTCACCGGGCAGTTTCGTGACGCGGCTGGAGATCATGACGGTCGACGGCGAGAAGATCGTGCGCACTCAGCGCGAAGTCGAGTCTGCCGTCAGAGGAGACGCAGGTGGCGGACAAGAAGCCGGAGCCCAAGCCTGCCAACGCTCCTACGCTGCGCCGGCCGGGCGAGCAGCCGGATAGATCAGGGACCAGCAGACAGACTGGGACAGCCGGCGCCGTATCCTCCGTCGGTCGACACCAGTCCGAGGGGAGCTCCCGGGAGTCCACCGCCGCCGCACTGGCAGTTTGGGGATTTGACTACGCAGTCCGTGATCTTCGCCGTATACCCGTGCGGGAAGCGCGTATTTGGCGCGCCCAAGCCCTCGCCATTACACTGATAGCGTGAGGATTGCACTGGGCCAGATCAACACGGTTATCGGGGACTTCTCCGGCAATTCCGAAAAGATCATCGAATTCTGCCCGGCGCGCCCGCGACGGCGGCGCCGATCTCATCCTCTTTCCCGAGCTTTCCATCTGCGGCTATCCACCTCGCGACCTGGTGGAGCGGCCGTCCTTCGTCGAGCAGCAACTGGCAGACGGCGGAAAACATTGCACGCGAGACGCAGGGCATCAGCGTGATCTGCGGCCTGGTGACCCAGGCGAATTCCGCGACCGGCAAGTCCGTGTTGAATTCGGCGGCGCTTTTGCGCGACGGCAAGATTGCCTTCGTGCAGTCCAAGCGACTGCTGCCCACTTACGACGTCTTCGACGAGATGCGGAATTTCGCTCCGGCCGATCACCAGGAGCTTTTTACGGCGGCGGACCGGCAGGTGGCGCTGACGATCTGCGAAGACGCGTGGAACGACAAGCATTTCTGGGACCGCAGACTGTATGGAGTCGATCCCGTGGAAGACTTGATCGGCGCCGGCGGCCAGGTTCTGCTGAACATTTCGGCTTCGCCGTTCTACCTGCACAAGCGCGAGCTGCGCCGCGACATGCTGGCGACCATCGCCAGGAACTATCGCGTGCCGGTCGCCATGGTGAACCAGATCGGCGGCAACGACAGCCTGGTCTTCGACGGTTCGAGCTTCGCGCTTGCGCCGGACGGCGAGGTGATCGCGCAGGCGAAATCGTTTGAAGAGGACCTGGTCTGGTTCGATACGGAATCGCTCTGACCGGCGAAATCCATGACGGCAACGAACGACGTGGTGGCCAGCGCCTACTCCGCGCTGGTGCTGGGCACGCGCGATTACGTACATAAGTGCGGCTTTCGCCGCGCCGTGCTCGGCCTGAGCGGCGGCATCGATTCGGCGCTGACGGCCTGCTGTTGCGGTCGACGCACTCGGGCGCGAGAACGTGATCGGCGTCGGCATGCCGGGCCCGTACTCGTCGCAGGGCAGTATCGACGACGCAGCCGCCCTGGCGCGCAATCTGGGCATTCGCTTCGAGATGGTTCCGATTGGCGGCATGTTTGAAGCCTACAATCAGGCGCTCGGCCCGGTGTTCGCGGGACAGAGCGGCCGACGTTACCGAGGAGAACATTACAGGCTCGCATTCGCGGTTCGTTGTTGATGGCGATCTCCAACAAGTTCGGAAGCCTGTTGCTGACCACCGGAAACAAGTCAGAACTGGCCGTAGGTTATTGCACGTCTGTACGGCGACATGTGCGGAGGCCTGGCAGTAATCTCCGATGTGCCGAAGACGCTGGTGTATCGAGCTGGCGAATTATGTGAACTCACGCGCGCCGGTGATTCCTCAGTCGACGATCGAGAAGCCGCCGTCGGCGGAGTTGCGTCCCGATCAGAAGGACAGCGATTCGCTTCCCGACTACGAAGTGCTGGACAACATTCTGGAAGACTATGTCGAAGAGAATCGTGCGCCCGACGATATTGCTGCGACGCACGGTTACTCGTCGGAGTTGGTGCGTAAGGTGGCCTGCATGGTTGATCGGAGCGAGTACAAACGTCAGCAGGCGGCGCCGGGTCTTAAGATATCGGAGAAAGCGTTTGGCTTTGGAAGACGCTATCCGATCGCCGCACAAGTTGAAGTGTGCGAGAAAAAGCGGCAGTTAGCGGATTGTACTTAGCTAGGTGGCCAACTGCTGGATTGCCAAATGCACTGCGAATTCTTGAAAGGAACCATGAACTTCTTCACTCGAATCGTGATCACAGCTGCTCTCGTGATCGCCAGCGTATACACCGTTGCCCAGAGTGCGGGAGCCGGCGAAACCGAGCGCTCCTGCCCAGTCGTCGACGTCCGCCAGCAGCAGTAATGGCTCGTTGCCCAGCGAAGCCACCTTCAATTCCTTCCTGAAGAAAATGTTCGGATGGAATCCGGACCTCAGCTGGAAGGTTGCCGACATCAAGCAGTCGGAAGCCGCCGGGATCTCGCAGGCCACCATCGTCTTCAGCACTCCTAAGGGGCAGCAGGTCACCCGCATCTTCGTCACGCCGGACCAGAAGTACGCCTTCACCGGTGAGCTGGTTCCGTTCGGTGCCGATCCGTTTGCCGGGTATCGTCAGGATCTGAAGGGCGTGGTCGGCCCCGAGCATGGCCCCAAGGACGCGCCGGTCACCATCGTTGAGTTCGGCGACCTGGAGTGTCCCGCCTGCAAGTCGGCACAGCCGAACATCACCAAGCTTGTGGAAGAAGAGCCGAAGGTGAAGTTGATCTTTGCCAATTTCCCGCTGACGCAGCACCCTTGGGCAATGACCGCGGCAAAGTATCTGGACTGCCTGGGACGCGCCAGCAACGATGCTGCCTGGAAATTTATTCCCACGGTCTACACCAATCAGGAACAAATTACGGAACAGAATGTTGACCAGATGCTGAAGGGGTACGTCAAAGATGCAGGCGGGAATCCGGACGAGATTGCGGCCTGTGTCGCCAAACCGGAGACGGACAAGCGGGTACACGACTCGATTACCCTGGGTCAGAAGCTCGACGTAAGCAGTACACCAACGTTCTTTATCAATGGACGACGGGTGGTAGGCTTCAATAACGCCGGGACGCCCTATGACGCAGTTAAATCGATGGTGGATTTCGAACTAGCCGGCAAGTAGGTTTTCATTGCTCACTGGCAGCACATTGCGGCGAAACGTGATTTGGGTAGTGATCACGCTCGTCGCAGTGTCCGGTCTTTGGGCGCTGACGATCGAAATCTCCTATCGACGGAACATCAGTCGGCTTCCCGCGTTGATCGACTTCAATCGCCACGTGATCACGCGCATGTCGAAGACCTGATCTTTGGGTTATACCCTCTCCAGGATCATCGCAATACCTTGTCCTACCCCGATGCACATTGTGCACAAAGCATAGCGTCCTCCGGCGCGATGCAATTGCAGCGCTGCGGTGGTGACCAGGCGAGCTCCGCTGGCGCCCAGGGGGTGACCGATCGAAATCGCACCGCCATTTGGATTGACCTGCGCAGCGTCATCGGCGATCTCCAACTCGCGCAATACGGCCAATGCCTGGGAAGCAAAAGCTTCGTTCAACTCGATAACATCCATATCTGCGATCGTGAGACCGGCTAATGCCAGCACCTTGCGCACCGCAGTGACTGGGCCCATACCCATGATGCGAGGAGCAACTCCCGCGGCGGCCGAGGCAATTACGCGCGCCTTCGGAGTAAGGCCGTAGCGTTTCGCAGCCTCTTGTGAAGCCATCAACATGGCGCAGGCGCCGTCGTTCACCCCAGCCGCATTTCCAGCGGTAATGGTTCCGTTAGCTTTGATGATCGGCTTCAATGCCGCTAATCCTTCGATTGTCGTATCCGGCCGCGGATGCTCATCTTTATCGACAATGATCGGTGTTCCTTTGCGGGGCGTGATCGTTACCGGAATGATTTCCTGCGCCATGGCGCCGCTCTGGATGGCGGCAGCCATGCGTTGCTGGCTGCGATAGGCGAACGCGTCCTGGTCTTGCCGGGAGACCGAAAACTCCTCAGCGACATTTTCGCCGGTCTCCGGCATCGAGTCCGTTCCATACAAAGTCTTCATCGCGGGATTCACGAAGCGCCAGCCGAGCGTGGTGTCTTCCAGCTTCATGGCGCGCGAGAAAGCGGCGTCGGCCTTGCCCATCACAAATGGCGCGCGCGACATGCTTTCCACTCCACCGGCGATCACCAGTGAATTTTCGCCGGTCTTGATTGCGCGTGCGGCGATCGCAATCGCATCCAGGCTTGAGCCGCAAAGGCGATTGATAGTCGTCCCTGGCACGGTTTGCGATAAACCAGCCAGCAGCAGGGCCATGCGTGCCACATTGCGGTTATCTTCGCCTGCCTGATTGGCACATCCTATGATCACGTCGTCGACCGCATTCCAATCGACGGAAGCATTGCGGTCTAGCAGAGCTTTGATGGGAATTGCTGCAAGATCGTCGGCGCGCACCGTGGACAGTGCCCCACCATAGCGGCCGAAGGGAGTGCGAATGGCGTCACAAATGAAAGCGTCTGACATGAAACAGGTCTACCCCACGGATGAATCAAAAATTTCTGAATTCATCATAAATGAGGCGGGCTGTGACTCTAAACGCGAAGAGAATTACTTAGCGAGATGATGTACGAACACGGCGACGGCTGTCCAGAATGGCGCCACCAGAACCATCGCTACCAGCAAGCCTTTCGGGAATTGCAAGCTGGCAGCCGCTTCCGCGCGTTTCCATATCCAGTCGTCGGTGGGCTCCGCGCTGGAGTGGTACGCCCGATAAAATTCTGGAAGCCTGATGAGGGTCCACATAGCCAGTAACTATACAGTAAGATAGCCCCGTCGCAAGTTGGGTTGGCTTCGGAATTGGACAATCCGGCGCCGATCAGGGAGCGAATCTTCCCGTGCCCTGGGGAATTTCAAACCGCCTCATCTTGTTGTAAAGCGAGCTGCGGGGAATACCCAGGCGCCGGGCTGCTCGTTCGATAGAACCACCTTCATCGCGCAGCACCAGATTGATGTAAGCGCGCTCCACATCCCGAAGAGTGCCGTTCAAGACTTCTGCCGGGGCTGCATCCCGTTTGGTCGCGGCGTGAAAGTTGAGATGCTCCGGCGCGACTACTCCGAGTTCCGCCGCCATGGTTGCGCGCTCCAGCACATTGCGCAGTTCGCGAATGTTGCCCGGCCATGCATATCGTTGCAACTCCGCCATGGCTGAATCGGAGATGTGAGGTTCAGGCCGGTTGTAGGTGCGCGCAATGCTGCGAAGAATGTCCTGCGAGAGCGGAGAGATGTCTTCAATACGTTCGCGCAACGGCGGCACCGAAAGGTAAAAAATATTCAAACGAAAATAGTAAACGTCGTATTCCATGTTTTCGTGTATCAGAAAGGCTCGGTCGGCGCTGATCTGCCAAAGCCCAGTGATACCGGGCTTCACCATCAGACGTTGCTGCTGTAGTAGCGTGTATTGCTCCACGATGAAAGGCATCTCTGGCCGCGGACCAACCAGGGACATCTGCCCGAATAGAACATTGAGCAGCTGAGGTATCTCGTCGAGACTCGTCCGACGCAAAAATCTTCCGACGGGCGTCACGCGTGGGATCTCCCCCCGCAGTCGGCGAATATCCGTATCTCGGGCGCTCTGGACATACATCGACCGAAATTTGAACATCGGGAAAAGTCGCCCTTGCTTGCCGACGCGCTCCTGGCGGAAGAAGACCGGGCCGGGAGAGGAGCAGCTTCACCATCACCGCAATCACGGCTCCCAATGGCGCCAGGAGGAACATGGCAAAGATCGCGGCGGCGATATCGAGCAGGCGCTTGCCAATCTCGTACACAACCCGGGTTGTGCCTCGTGAAACCTGGGCCAGCATGATGCCGTCCAGTTCGGAGTAGTTCAGCCAGTAGCCGGACTCCAGAAGATCGCCCGGAGCTACATAGGTGGTCACTCCGGCTTCAACCGCCAGTGGTCAGCGCCAGTTGCATCGCTTCACGGTCCTGCAGCGAATTCGTGATCACCAGCACCGAAGCGTTGAGGTGCCGGAAGATCTCCGGACACAGCGGTCCGGAAAGCACCTGCGCGGAATGTTCGCGGTGATAGGCACACTCGAAAATCTCCTCCGGGGCACCTGTAGCGTTTTCCTCGTACGAAGGCGACAGGCTCGACGCCAAACTTGGGCGAGCGGACCAATGCCGTGTAAATCCGTCGGGCCGCGCCATCGGTGCCCAGAATGATGGCGCGTCGCGTGCCATAGCCTTTGCTGCGCAGCCGCTGCAGCAGGCTGGTGAATCTCCCACTTTTCAAGCGTGACAAACAACGGCACCAGGGTTAGGACCAGACCAAGCGCCAGCCGGGAAGGCGTCATCTTCAGAAAATACGCGGCCATCAGTGCGATGGCGAAGGCCTGTAAGGTGACGCGCAGAATACGTTCGGTTTCGCGAATTGCCAGCAGGCTGACGCAAGGCCGGTATCCGCCATGCCGCTCGAGCAGGAAGACGAAGAGCAGAGCAAAGGTGCTTGCGCAAAGCCACATCGTGGAAGACGCGTAAGGAGCCGCTCCCGTCTGGCGCGAGGCGGCTGCACGCGGCATTGGCAACGAAGATAGCCGTAATTACCGCGCTCAGATCCAGCAGCTTCTCGAATGTCGCGAGGACATGCCCTGACCACCGGCTGGAATCGGCGGCGATGAACTGCGAAGCATCGACTGCGGTAAGAAATCGAGCGGAGCTACTCATGACGATTAGGTTCGATCGAGAGCTGAACAGTGAGGAAAGTTATGCGGGCTCGACATCGGCGCTGTGAATGTTGATGGAAACCGACTTCATGATCTGTTCAATGTTCACAACCAGGCGGCGGGAATTCTGCTTTTCGAGTAGGGTGCCTTCCCACCCGGTAAACGGTCCATGTTTTACCCGAATACGGCGTCCAATTCTCAGATATGGGTGCGGCTCAACATCGGGAGAGCCAAAGCAGCACAAACGCAGCCGATCGACGTCTTCGTCAGAGAGACAAGCTGGCGCGCCTGCCACCGATACAAGTTGGACAATACCAGCCGTCTCCAGCAGAAGCACGCGCTCCCGCTCGCAGATGTTTACGAAGACGTAGCCTGGAAACAGCGGCGCGTTGACCCGCTTGATCCGGTCAGACCAGCGGATGAGTCGCTCGTACGTGGGCAGAAGATATTCCAGACTCTTTTCGCCCAACTGCCGCGCGACTTGGTGTTCGTGTCGTGAGCGAGTATAGGCAGCCAGCCAGCAGCGTCGATTGGTTTCGAGTTTCATATTGTGTTCGTAGCGATCGGAAATCAGGCATAGCTTCGCCGTTCTCGAGTCCCACCGCTTGGACCAAATAGAAAATGCAGTTAGTTCGGATTGGACTAGAGCAGGCATCCAAGGGGACGCTCCTAGGTGCTATATGCAAATAACTCTTGAGTGCTATCGATAAGAGCAGGTTAAGCAGCCACTGAACTGTGGAAAAGCCAAATGGCAGATAGTGCGGGTTTTAGCGGTCCCGGCGCGCGGTTTGAGAGGAAGTGAGGAGCCAGATTGCGTCCGAATTATTGGACAGACGTCTTGTGTCAGAACTTGGACATTGATACCCGAAATCGCACGGCGGCAAATACTATTGCAGTGTTGTCGGTGAACCTTGGCTGGATCCACTTCGACACTGCTCTCCAGTACCATCTCGACCGAATCGCCCGTGCCCAGCGTGACTTCAGGACCGCGCGTGAGCAGGACCGTGGCCAAGCCCGAGGACTGCCGCCGCTGGCCGCACCTATGGCAGCGCCTTTGCCGCCGTCAGCAATGGCTCCGATGCCGGCTCCGGGGATCGTCGATCCTATAACCGTACCGACGTCCTTACCCTTGCTGCTATCGCCCTGGATCGTTCCTTCTTTCCCCTTCATGCTGTTGGTGGTCGAGCCGGGAGTGTTCTGCACCGCTCCCGGCAACATGACGGTATAGCCATTGGGGAAGATCATGGAGGTGAAGCTCATCTGAAGCTCGGCGCGGCCCTTCACGCGGCCCGGACGCACAACCTGCCGAATCTCACCCTGCACGAATGTTCCGGCGGGGATCACAATCTGGTTGTCCTGCGTGATAGGAAATGCCGTCTGCGCATAGACCGGATCGCCCGGTCGAGCGCTCTTGGTGGTGATGCCCTGCTTCAGGGTAAGAGGAATCTTGGTGCCCGAAGGAACGGTGAGGAACTGTACCGGCGGAGGATCCGGGCGGCGTCGGCGTAACGACGCCGTTTCGCGGAGTCAGATGCGGCGAATCCTGGCTGGTCTGGGCGCAAGCCGGAACAGCAATGCCGACACCGAGTGTCGCCGTAAGCAGCGCGACGATAGCTCTCATGAACTCCTCCGGACGAAAGCGGACACCTGTACTAGCTTGAACGCCGCAGTGAAGCGGAAAGTCGCGCCAGTATCCCTCAGGCGCGACCCGGTGTTGCTTATTTTAGGCCATAGAGCGCATTTACGTGTGCGGTAACTGTGATCTTTTCCGCGCTGAACTCGGCGGTTGGGGCTGGAGCAGCCGGCAGCGCCCGGCAGCTGTCTGCGCCTTCATCATCATCGGCCGAACGGGCTGCTGCTCAAAGGTGTCCACCGAGGCATACGACAGCTCGCCCAGACTGCGGCTGCCGGCCTGTGCGACGGCATTGGCTTCGTCGTGTGCGCGACGCAGAGCGTCCTGCACGGCCTTGATCTTGGCAGCGTCGATGTTCTCCAGCAGATAGCTGATGGAGGTGTCGGTCACGTCCATGTTCGACAGCCCCTCGGAGATCGGGCCGATCTTGGAAAAATCCTTCAGCTTGACGCTGATGTTGGCGTCCACGCGATAGCCCACCAGCTTGCGCTTGGCGTTCTTGTAGTCATAGACAGGCTGCGTGGCGAAGCGGCTGATCTGGGCTTCGCTGGGATCGATTCCGTTGGAGCGCAGCAGTTGCCGAACCTGCTCGGCGGCTTGCGTCGCTTTCTGGGTCGCGTCCTGCAGCTTCTCTTCCTGCGCCGAGATGCCGAACTGCACCAGCGCAGTGTCGGGATCGCTCTCGAACTTCCCGTCCGCGCCCACCCAGATGGAGTTGGGGATGACCTTGCTGTTGGATTGCTCCTGCGCAATCAGCCGCCGTACCGAAGACTCAGGCTGCCGACGATGATTGCGACGAATGCCACGAGAAATACAATCGTTCTTTTTTGCCATGACTCTGGCCTCTTTCCACGACGCTCGATGCTGCAAATCGCGCTTGAAGAGTGGCTGTCAACTTTCGTGCCGAATCATAGCTCCAAGCGTGGCGATTACGCCAGCCAGAGCTCCGCGAATTTTCCACTTTCCACAGCCATCCGTGCTATATACTTCGCGGATCATAAAGAGAACGTTTCAGACTCTCGATTCTTGCGCACAATTCGTACCTGTAACGGGCACCAGCTTTTTCGGCAGATTCCTAGCCTCAACAGCAGCTTTCCAGAGGTCACAGCTTCTGGATTCGCCTGCAAGCGCCGCATCTCCAAGGTAAGCAACTGCCGTACGGACTTCCTGGCCAGATTACTCGTAAAATGAGGTTAGCGCCGTGATTCCATAGGTTCGGCGTCCGCAGCGTTAGGTTAGGAAACTCTCTGATGGACAAGTTCGTCATTCGCGGCGGCAATCCGCTGCTGGGCACCGTGCGCATCAGCGGTGCAAAGAATGCCGCGCTGCCGGCGATGGCCGCGGCCCTGCTCACCGAAGAGCCCGTCATCCTGGAAAACATTCCGCAGGTGCGCGACATTGAGACCGAGCGCAAGCTGCTGGCGGCGATGGGCGCCGAGGTCGAGCTCGGCTACGGGCGCGCGCAGCATCGCACCACCATCTGCTGCCGCGATCTGGTGAATCCCGAAGCCTCGTACGAGCTGGTCAAGACCATGCGTGCCTCGACCCTGGTGCTGGGGCCGCTGGTCGCCCGCATGAAGACCGCTCGCGTATCCTTGCCCGGCGGCTGCGCCATCGGCGCGCGTCCCATCGATCTGCACCTGAAGGGGCTGGAGAAGCTGGGCGCGAAGATCACGCAGGAGCACGGCTACATTGAAGCGCGCGCCGAGCGGCTGAAGGGCGCGCGCATCGTCTTCGAGAAAATCACGGTCACCGGAACCGAAGACCTGCTGATGGCAGCAACCCTGGCCGAGGGCGAGACGGTGCTGGAGAATTGCGCGCGCGAGCCCGAGGTCGTCGACCTGGCGAACGCTGCTCAACAAAATGGGCGCGCAGATCGAAGGCGCCGGCTCGCACACGATTCGCGTGCGCGGCGTCGACAAGCTGCACGGCGCGCGTCATCGCATCATTCCCGATCGCATCGAGGCCGGAACGTTCATCGTCGCCGGAGCGCTGACCGGCGGCGACCTGATGGTTACCGGCTGCGATCCCGCTTCACCTCGACGCGCTGCTGCTGAAGCTGGAAGACTGCGGCGTGACGCGTGCAGAGGAATGGCGAGTCGGTGCGCATTGTCGGCAACGGTCCGCTGAAGTGCGCCGACATCATCACCGAAGAATATCCCGGATTTCCCACCGACATGCAGGCGCAGTACATGGCGCTGGCGACGCAGGCCGAGGGCACCAGCATCATCACCGAGAACATCTTCGAGAACCGCTTCATGCATGCGCAGGAGTTGGTGCGCATGGGCGGCAACGTCAAGATCGAAGGCAGCCGCGCCGTGGTGCGCGGACGGACTCCGTTGAGCGGCGCCGCTGTGCAGGCCAGCGATCTGCGCGCGTCGGCGTCGCTGGTGATCGCGGCGTTGGTGGCCGATGGCGAGACCATCATCGATCGCGTGTACCACATCGATCGCGGCTACGAGCACATCGAAGAGAAGCTGCGCAGTGTGGGAGCGCAGATTCGCCGCATCGGCGAGTTGCTGCCGCGTCGGGTGAGCGCGCCGGCGGTCGCGAGCTAGGGAGACTGGCGACTGAAGGCACGTCGCGCGATTTCGATAGCAGCTGCGTATCGATTTGCTGTCTGCTGTTCGTTTGCTGACATGCGTGATCGCTGCCGGCCCAACCACGCAGCGCCTGCGGCGAAAGCACCTCGCGCCGCGCAACCCCCGACGCCGCCGGACGCCCCGCTCCCGATCAAGGCACGCAGACCACGACTCCTCCAAGTCAGGCGCAAACGCACGCTGAACAAGCTCGATCCGCACTGCATCGACGTGATCTTCCACTCGTGCTGGTCGTCGCCGGCGGCCGATGCTGCCAACCGCGCCGAGCGACGAAAGAGGCAGCGAAAGACATCGATGTCGGCTACTACTATCTGAAAGACAAGAACTACGGGCCGCGGAATCGCGGCTGAAAGAAGCGCTGGAGCTCAACCCGATTCTCCGGTCGCGCTGATCGGACTGGCACAGGCGCAACAGAAGCTGGGAGCGGGACGGGCGCGCCAGAGCTACGAGGCGTACCTCAAACTCAATCCCGACGGTCCCGACGCCGACAAAGTGAAGAAGGCGCTCGCGCAGCTGAACGTAAGTCGACCTACTTCGACGGCCGCTTCGATCTCCTTCATCTCCGCGTCGGAGAGCGAGATGTCTCGCCGGCCTTCATATTTTCTTCCAGGTGAGCCACAGACGACGTTCCGGGAATCGGCAGCATCACGGGACTGCGATGCAGCAGCCATGCTATCGATAGTTGCGCCACCGTCACTCCGTGACGCTTGGCCATTGCGTCGAGCTTGCCGCCCGGCTTTGCCAGCTTGCCCGAAGCTACTGGGAACCACGGAATGAAGGCCAGATTATGTTTTCTCGCAGTACTGTAAGACATCTTCGTGCTGCCGATCGGCCGAGGTTGTACTGATTCTGCACGCTGACGATGTTGATCACCTTGCGGGCTCGATCGATTTCCTCCGGCTTCACCTCGCTAAGTCCGACGTGCCGGATCTTTCCCTGTTTTTGCAGCTTGGCGATGGGCGCCAGCGACTCCTCCACCGGGACCTTGGGATCGATGCGGTGCAGCTGCCAAAGAGCGATGGAGTCGGTCTTCAGCCAGCGCAGGCTCATCTCGACCTGCTGAACCAGGTATTCGGGCCGTCCAACCGGCTGCCACTGGTCAGGACCCTGTCGGGTGAAGCCAGCCTTTGGTGGCGACGACCAGGCCCTTCGGGAACGGCGATAACACCTCGCCGATCAGGGGCTCGCTGACGGCTGGCCCGTAGGAGTCGGCCGTGTCGATGAAGTTGACGCCGAGCTCGACCGCGCGCTTCAGAACACGTTTCGCTTCTTCGAGATCTTTCGGCGGCCCCCAGATGCCGTGGCCGGTGATTCGCATTGCTCCGAAGCCCAGGCGGTTCACTTCCATGTCGCCGCCGATCTTGAATGTTTTTGCTGCCATTTCCTCCTCCGCGTAGTTTAAGTGCGTACTGCGATGGATGAGAGCCCAGCCGCTGCCGGATTCGCCGACGCGTGTTCAATATTTGCGAAGTTCCATTCGCGTCACTCACATGTGTGACGTGTCTCGTTGAGTTCAAGCCACTTAATTGGCGATGGTAGAGACGAGGAGCTACTGATGAAGGGAAATGAGAACGTAATCAAAGCTTTGAACAAGGCGCTGTGCGACGAGTTGACCGCGATTGTGCAGTACATGGTGCAGGCGGAGATCTGCGAGAACTGGGGCTACGGCCGGCTGGCCGGCCTGACCAAGGGACGCGCCATGGAAGAGATGCATCACGCCGAGCGGCTGATCGAGCGCATCATCTTTCTGGATGGAACGCCCAACGTCAACGTTCCGCTGACGCCCGAGGTGGGCTCGACCGTCCAGCAGCAGCTGGAAGCCGACCTGGCCTCCGAGAGCGGCGCCATTCGCGAGTACAACGAGGGCGTCGCGCTTTGCACGGAAGCCGGCGACGCGGGCAGCAAGGACCTGTTCGAAGCGCTGCTGCGCGACGAAGAGAAGCACGCCGACTTCCTGGAGGCGCAGCTGCATTCGATCAAGGAGATGGGCATCGGGGTATATCTCTCGCAGCAGATGGAGAAGTAAGACAGGGCGAATGCGCTTCAGCCGACAGTCAGAGCACTAGGTGAGCACCATTAGACATGTGTCATCCTGAACGGAGACTCTTCGAGTTCTGCGCCGTGTCAAGCCTCCGTGCCTCTGTGGTGATCTAGCGAGCCGTATTTCGTGATGGCCGCTCGACGGGCTGAAAAGCAGATCCCTCGTCGGCCTGAAGGCCTCCTCGTGATGACAACATCGAGGCGGGGCAGCTAACAGCCTACTTCTTCGTCACCGCCACCACATTGTCGTCCGGATTGCGGTCGATCAGCTTGTCCACCGGATCAATCCCTGCCTGTGCCGGCAGCTTGTCGACGGTGACCGTCACGTCGGTCTTCTCCTGATCGATCTTGTGCTTCTGCAGGTAAAGATACTTGCCGTCCGCATCCAGCACGCCGATGTCGATCAAGTCGTTCACCGGGACCGGATGCTCCTGCCCGCGACCATCGGCGCGAAACTTCTTCGCCTCGACCGTCAGATTCACCTGGTACTTGCCGTCCGGCAGCTGAACGTAAGTCGGCCGACACCGCGCGGTTGTCGTACAGCGTGATGTTCTGGAACAGGTCGTCGAACAGGTACTGATACTCCGGCGGCGTGACCTTCTGGAAGTAGCCTTCCAGGTCGAGCGACGTCGGATACGGCGGCCCCTTGAACGCGTACTTCTTCAGGAACCCGCGAATGGCCTCGTTGACCTTGTCCTCGCCGATGTAGTCCTGCAGCGCGTACATCGCCAGCGCGCCCTTGTTGTAGTGAATGTAGCCCTGGTTCTGGTCGACCTTGTAGAGCGGGTTCTCCTCGTTGCGCTCGTTGGCGCGGCCGCGAAGGTACTGGTCGAGTTCGAAGCGCAGGAAGCGCTTCATCGACTCCGGCCCAAAGTGATGCTTCATCACCATCAGCGCGGTGTACTGCGCCATGGTCTCGTCGATGGAGGTGTCGCCTTCGACGTAGGCCGAGATCACCTGGTGCGCCCACCACTGATGCCCGGTCTCATGCGCGGTGACGTAGAACGGCAGGTTGACCGCGTCCGGCTTGCTCGCTGATCTTGGTGAGAAAGCCAATCGCCTCGGAGAAGGGAACGGTGTTGGCAAACGATTCGGCGAAGGTACCGTAGCGCGGGAAATTCGATGATGCGCAGCTGATGGAACTGGAAGGGACTGAAGTTCGCCGAGCAGTAGGCGAGCGTCTCCTTCATGCTCTGCCATCATGGTGTCGATGATCGAACTCGTGGCCGGGCTGGTAGTAGATCTCCAGGTTCACGTTCTGCCAGTGGTCGCGCAGCACCGCATAGCGCGCCGACTGGAACGAATAGATGTTCAGGATGGGCGCGTCCATCTTGTAATGGAAGTAGCGGCGGCCATTCTCCACCCATTCCTTCTGCAGATATCCGGGAGCGATCGCGATCTGGTCGGGACTGGTGCTGACCGTCGCGTCGAAGTTGATCCAGTCGGCATCGAAGCTGACGCTGTTGTATTGACGCGCAGCAACGTCGTCGAGCTTCGGCATGCGTCGCGCCTTTGTCCAGCCCGTGGCGATGGCGCGTGCTGTCGTCGGTCAGTTCGATCTCCTGCGCATAGCCGATGTACGGGCCGTAGCGGTCGTTGATGAAGGTGCCGTTGTGCACGATGTCGGTGTTGCGGCTGCCGTTCTCGAAGCCCGGATTGTCGTACGCAACGCGATAATCGAGCTGGATGCGTCCGTGCGGCGGCAGCGGCGTCGGCAAGTTTGTACAGGTAGAAGCCGAGCGCCGGATCTTCGATGACCGGCAGTTTGTCCGCCTGCAAAGCTGAGTTGCTTGACCTGTGATGTGCGGCATGGGCAGCGGAATCAGGTCAACCGGCCACAGGGTGATGGCAACGCGATCGATGCTGGAGGAAGTCTTGTTCTCCAGCCACATGCGTGCCGCGCATCGCCACCGAGCGCTTCTCGGGATAGAAATCGACCTGCGTAGTGACGTCGGTAATGCGAGGCTGCGGCAGCGACCAGTACTGCTTGTATTTCTTTTCGTATTGCGCGCGCGCGTCGTCGATCTTGAATGTGGTGCGGTAAGGATTCAGCACGTGCGTGTTGTAGAAGATGTATCCGCCGACGCCCGAGCATCAGCACCAGACACAGACGTTGCGCCGGCCAGCGACGCGTCCCGAGAACCTGGCGGCGGCCAGCTTCAGCCGCACTCGCCAGCTGCTCTCCGTCCCGCGCACCCAGAGCAGGTTGGTCACGATCGCCAGCAAGATCGCTGCGATCGACCCAGTACATCCGGAACCAGATGAGCGGCTGCAGGAACGGGCCGTAGCCGTTGATGTCGGAGTACGTGACCTGACGGCGTCTGGCCGAAGCGGTAGAGATAGTCCTGAAAACCCGCCGGCGGCAGCGACGATGGTGGCCACGATGTACAGCACCATCACGAAGTGGCCGAGATATTTGTTGTTGACGATGGTCTGCACAAACATCGCCAGCACGCAGAGGATCCAGAGCTGCGTCAGGCGGTTCAGAAACAGCTCGCGGAAGTAGAGGCCGAATTCGAAGTGATGGAAGCCCTGGGCAATCTGCACGATCACGCCCGAGGCCAGGATCAGTAGCACGACCATGCACCTGCACCAGCATCAGCGCCAGCAGCTTGGAGCTGAACAGCACCCAGCGCTGCAGCGGAAAGGCATCCATGACCTGGTTGAGCTGGGCATCGCGCTCGCGCCACACCAGCTCGCCGGAATAGAAAATGATGATGGCGACGGCGAAGATGAAGAAGCCGGCGCCGGCAGTTCGCAGCATCTGATAGGTGACCGGATAGGTCCGGGTAGCGAGCGGGCTGTTGATGCCCGGCCGCCGTCAGCACCGCGAACAGAAATCCCGCCAGCATCAGCACCAGGAAGAAAACGTTCTTGCGTGGTCTCGCGAGAAGTGGATGCGCGTTAGCGAAACCAGGTGGCGCAGCGACGCCGTTGCCGAGAAACTGGGATGCGCGATCGGCAGCGCTGCGTGCGCGGGAACGGCTCTCCGCTCATCCGCAACCTGCCGCCGCTTGCTCTTCTCGCGCGGGATAGGCAAAGTCAAACTTCACATACGCAAACGCCAGGAAGATTGCGCCCACACCCAGCCACAGGGCGCGGTTCGCCAGCAGAATTCCCTGCAGACGGGATGAGCTGCGTGTTGCGCTGGAACGGCGTCCAGTAGCGGGTGATGCGGTCGATGGCGGCGCTCGCCCAACGGATCGGCCAGCGCTGCGCGAACGCTGGCGGTCAGCGTGGTGTTGCTAAACTGGCTGACCGTGAAGTATCCGATCAGCACCAGCACGCTGGCAACGTAGACCGGCAGCATCTTGCGCGTCAGCGTCGCCAGCGCGAAGAAGATCGCCGTCAGGAACAGCAGGTTCGGCCAGAACATTGATGAAGTACGGCTGAAAGTACGCCGCGGTCATCTGCGGACCGACGCGCGTCTTATCGAGCCAGGGCGTCAGCGTGCCGATCCACGCGCCCAGTCCAACGCTGCTGAAGATCAGTACCTGCAGGGCGAAGGCCGCCAGAAACCTGCCGCCCAGGTAATCGAGCTTGGTGATGGGGGCGGTGTAGAAAAATACGGCGGAGTTGCTGTCGATGTCCTGGTAGGTCGCCTGCCCGGCGATGGCGGCGGTGATGACGATGCCGAAGAAGCTGATAAACGTAATGACCGAGTTCAGCGCGTACGGCGAGTTGATCAGCACCTTGCCGCCGGTGCCGAAGTCGACACTGGCGTTCGGCGAAGGCGCCACCGGACATCAGCGTGAACAGCAGGCCCAGCGCGAAGAAGACCGACGAAGTAGACGTAGGTCGAGATGCGTCGCAGCCGCTGTCCGAGTTCGAAGAGGAAGATATTGGCCAGCATCGTCAGTTCGCCGCTCCCGTAGCTGAAGCCGCGAATGGTGGCGAAGTACAGGTCCTCGAGATCGGGAACGACCGGTTCGAAGCCCGGTTCAGGCAGATCATTCTGCAGGACGTGCAGCATGGTTCTGCCCGCGAACAGTCGCATGGAGATCACGTGGAAGCGTTGCTGATAGTCGGCCAGCTGCGCGCGGTCAATCGCTTTCTTCCACACGAAGCCGTTCAGCGCCTGCACCAGCGCGGCCGGATCGCCGGCGGCACGCACCTGTCCCTGGTGAATGATGGCCATCTTGCGGCACAGATCGCTCACGTCGGAGACGATGTGCGTGGAGAGAATGACGATGATGTTCTCGCCGATCGCGCTGAGCAGGTTGTGGAAGCGCACGCGCTCTTCAGGGTCGAGACCGGCGGTGGGCTCGTCGACGATGATGAGCCGCGGATTTCCCAGCAGCGCCTGCGCAATGCCGAAGCGCTGCTTCATGCCGCCGGAAAAGCTGCCCAGCGGCTTGTTGCGGTGGTCCCACAGGTTGGTCTGGCGCAGCAGCGCCTGCACGACCTCGCGCCGCTCCTTGGCGTTCTCGATGCCCTTCAGCGTCGGCGAAGTGCGACAGCAACGCTTTCGGCCGAGACCTTCGGATAGAGCCCGAACTCCTGCGGCAGGTAGCCAAGCATCTTGCGCACGTCATCCTTGTCGCGCAGCACGTCGATGCCGTCCATGCGCGCGGTGCCACTATCGGCTTCCTGCAGCGTGGCCAGGGTGCGCATGAGCGTGGACTTGCCCGCGCCGTTCGGCCCGAGCAGTCCAAACATGCCTTGTGGAATAGACAGGGAGACGTCCTGCAACGCCTGCGTCCCGTTGGGATAGCGCTTGGAGAGACCTTCGATTTGTAGTTCCATTGTTGTCCTGAAAGGTTATACGAAGATTTCCGGCGAAGTTGTTCCAGAGGCAGGCGGGAGCGCGTCCGGTCACGATCCTGATTCCGAACCGCTGCTCGACCGTCGATTTACAAAACTTATGTTTTCTTAACAGAAACTCAGCGTTCCTATATGATTTCGTAGTAGTTGGTCTGAAATGCGAACCATTTTGTCATCTCGAATGCACAACAGTCACGCTGTATTGCTGCTGCTCAGTGTTGTTCGGCGCTGGAGTTCGCCTGCCTTGGCGAATACGGACAGGCCGATGCCTCGCAGCACGCGAGTGCCGCTTCGAAGAAGAACGCAAAGTTGTCGGAGCTCGTCAAAGCAATCTCCGGTAGCACGATCACTCTCAGACCGATGCCGGCTCCGAGATCAGCGATCACGATTCAGCCGGCGACCAGGCTGGTGCGCATGGAGCCCGGGCCAGACCGATCTGAAGAGCGCTCCGGCCATCCAGTTGAGCGACGTTCAGGTCGGCGACCGCCTGCTGGCCGCCGGCATTCCATCGGACGACGGCAAGTCGCTGGCCGCGACGACGGCGGTCGTGATGAAGAAGTCCGACGTCGCCGAAAAGCAGCAGCACGATCGCGAAGAGTGGCAGAAGAATGGCGTGGGCGGCGTGGTGAAGTCGGTCGATGCCGCCGCCGGAACGATCACGCTTTCGACCGGTACGCTGGCAGCGAACGTCATCACGGTTCATGTTTCGAAGGACACTATTATCCGCCGCTACGCTGCCGAACTCGGTGAAGTTCGACGATGCCAAGCCGGGCACGCTGGACCAGATGAAGGTCGGCGATCAACTGCGCGCGCGTGGCACCAAGAGCGACGATGGCAAAGAACTGACTGCGGCGGAGATCGTCTCCGGCACGCTTCCGCAGCATTCCCGGCAACGCTGATCTCCACCGACACCGCGAACAACACCATCACGGTGACCGACCTGGTGGACTAAGCGGCCGGTGACGCTGAAGGTTGGTCCGGATTCGCAGATGCACCAGCTACCGGCAATGTTCGCGCAACGTATTGCCATGCGACTGAAGGGCGGCACGGCTGCAGGTACTGGCGGAGCAGCGGCCGCGGAACACGCAGCATCGCCGTCGCGCCTCCAGGCGGCGGAAGGATCGCCGCAGAGCGGCGGCAGTCGGACAGCGCGCAGGCGGCCCACCTGATTTTCAGCAGATGTTGAACCGCATGCCGGCCGTCGCTCTCAGCGATCTGCAGAAGGGAAGCGCGCTGATGATCGTGGCCACGGAAGGCACAGCGGATTCGCCTTCCGAAGTGATCATCCTGCTGAGCGGCGTGGAACCGATTCTGACCGCGGCGTCTCCACGTCAGGCCAGCACGATTTTGTCGCCGTGGAATTTGTCGGCGGGCGGAAATGCTGGAACGGGAGACGCTCCCTGACGGAATACATATAGCGACTACTTCGCTTCATAAAGGTTCAATCAACACTAATGCGTTTGTGTGCATTTGTCTCTTTTATTGCTGTCGTGTCTTTCGATTTCGGCATTCGCGCAGACTTCGTCGGGGACATTGCGCGGCCGCGTCACCGATCCTTCGGGAGCGGTCATTCCGCAGCGCTACCGTCACCGCGACCGGGTCCGACGGAAAGCCGGTCACGGTACAGACCGATCATCAAGGTAATTTCCAGTTCAAAGCGCTTGCGCCCGGCTCCTACAACGTCACGGTCGACGGCAAAGGGCTTTGCCGTTGATCAGGAAGCCGACGTGAAGGTCGCCGCCGGCCAGACGCAGGAGCTCGACATCGCGCTGCAGATTGAGGTCGAGCAGCAGCATGTCGAGGTGCAGGAAGAATACGCCGACAGTCAGCGTGAGCCCGGAAAACAGTGCGAGCACGCTGGTGCTGAAGGGCAAGGATCTGGACGCGCTGTCCGACGATCCGGACGAACTGTCGTCGGAGCTGCAGGCTCTGGCCGGACCTTCCGCCGGCCCGAACGGCGGGCAGATCTACGTCGACGGCTTTACCGGCGGGCAGCTTCCGCCGAAGTCGGCGATTCGCGAAATTCGCATCAACCAGAATCCGTTTTCCGCCGAATACGACAAGCTGGGCTACGGCCGCATCGAGATCTTCACCAAGCCCGGCACCGACAAGTATCACGGCCAGTTCATGATGAACGGAAACTCCTCGGCGTTCAATTCGCTGAATCCGTTTGTCACCGAGACGCCGGGCTACTATTCGGAAATCTTCAACGGCAATGTCAGCGGCCCGATCAGCAAGAAGGCGTCGTTCTTCTTCACCGTGCAGCAGCGCGACATCGACAACGTCGACGTCATCGTCGCGCAGGTGCTGGGCCCCGGACAATGTCATCACTCCCTACACGGCGAACGTGTCGAATCCGTCGAAGCGGCTCAACATCAGCCCGCGAGTCGATTTCCAGCTCAGCGACAAAAACACGCTGACGATCCGCTATCAGTATTCGCGCAACACGCAGGACAATGCGGGCATCGGGCAGTTCTCGCTGCCCATCGACCGGCTACAACTCGCACAGCACCGAGCAGACGGTGCAGATCAGCGACACCCAGATCATCAGTCCCAACCATCGTCAATGAGACGCGCTTCCAGTACATCCGCGACAGCGACAACCAGAATCCGCTCAGCATCGATCCGACGCTGATTGTGCAGGGAGCGTTCACCGGCGGCGGCAGCTCGCAGGGCATCTCGATCGGCAACCAGGACCACTACGAGCTGCAGAATTACACTTCCATCGCGCACGGCAAGCACTTCATCAAGTTCGGCGGACGGTTGCGCGGCACGCAGTACTCCAGCACCAGAACTCCGGCTTCAACGGCGGCTACAACTTTTCCTCGCTGAATGCCTACCAGATCACGGAGAACGGCATTGCCGAGGGACTGACTCCGGAGCAGATTCGCGCGATGGGCGGCGGCGCCAGCCAGTTCTCGCTGGTTGCCGGCGCAGCCGCTCTCGGATGTCTCGATGCTCGACGTCGGCCTTTATGCCGAAGACGAGTGGCGGATCCGCCCGAACATCTCGCTCAGCTACGGCCTGCGATACGAAACGCAGACCGGCATTCCCTACGAAGGCGACTGGGCGCCGCGCGTGAGCCTGGCGTGGGGGTTGGGACACTCCAAGGTGCCGAAGACGGTCACTGCGCGCGCGGCTACGGAATTTTCTACGATCGCTTCTCCTACGATTACCTGCTGCAGGCCGAGCGCTACAACGGAGTGACGCAGCAGCAATACGTCGTCGCCAATCCCAACTTTCTATCCTCTGATTCCGACGCCGGCGCAACTGGCGCAGCTGTCCACGACTTCGCCCACGGTCTACCAGGTGCAGAGCAATCTGCATGTGCCGTACACCATGGAGGCGGCGATCAGCCTGGAGCGGCAGGTCACAAAGAATGCGACGATTTCGGTGCACCTACTTGAACTCTCGCGGCGTACATCAGCTCTTTCTGCGCAATGCCAACGCGCCGCTGCCCGGAACCTACAATCCCGCCGATCCCGACCAGCGGTATCCGTCCGTTCGGCGGCAACACCAACATCTATCAGTACAACTCCGGCGGCGTGTTCGAGCAGAACCAGTTGATCGCCAACTTCCGCGTCAGCCTCGGGCAGAAGCTCTCGCTGTTCGGCTTCTACTCGCTGAACTATGCCAACAGCGATCTCGGTTCCGGCGGACCAATCTCGATTGGTTCGGGCGGCGAAGGTTTCGGCGGCGCGTTTGGCGGTGGCGGAGGCGGCTCGCCGCAGTTCGTCATGAACTCGTACGATCCGATGGAGGATTACGGCCGCGCGGCATTCGATGTTCGCAATCGCGTCTTCGTCGGCGGAACCATCTCGCTGCCTTACGCGCTTCGTCTCAGCCCATTCATCATTGCCGACTCCGGCTCACCATTCAACATCATCGTCGGCCAGGACCTGAACGGCGATTCGATCTTCAACGACCGTCCCGCGCTGGCATCAACGGCCGGACCGGGCGGCCAGGTTTACGTCACTCCCTACGGCACCTTCAACAGCGTGCCGATTCCGGGACAGCCTATCACTCCCATCAACTACGGAACCGGGCCGGCAGTGTTCAGCCTGAACCTGCGGTTGAGCAAGACGATCGGACTGGGACCGAAGGTGGAAGGCAAAGGCGGCACGGCGCAGGGCGGCGGCGGTTCCGCATTCGCATGGTGGTGGACTGGGTGGCCGGGGATTGACGGTGGCGGAGGCCAGGTCGGTGGCCCGTTCACCTTCGGCGGCGAGACCAACCACAAGTACAACCTGACCTTCAGCGTCAGCGCGCGAAATCTGCTGAACAACGTGAACTATGCGCCGCCCGTCGGCAACCTGCATTCGCCGCTGTTTGGGACGTCGAATGCGCTGGCGGGGCCGCCATTTTCGTCCGGCTCGGCGCTGCGGCGCATCGATCTGCAGATGCTGTTCTCGTTCTGACCGTCAGCGCATTTCGCGGAAGATGCGCGCGTGCTCGGCGACGATCCGCTGCTTCGCCTGTTGGTCAGGTTCCAGCGACCAGACACCAACTTCGTGCGTGCCGCCCAGCAGAATGCCGTCGCTGCGAGGAAACATGTAGAGATCTTCGGGCAGCGTGCAGTAAGCGATCTCCGGCTGCGGCAGCAGAAATGTCAGCTGACCTTTCACCGGCGTGAGTTCCTCATCCCCGAACAGCGCCTTCGCACCTAGCCCCGTGCAATTCACGATGACGCGCTGCGGAAGTTGTCTGCAGCTCAGCCAGGCTCGCGGATCTCGCGAACCTCGATCTTCCCACCGGCAATTCGAAAGTCCTGCAGCACCGCCGGCAGGTACGTATTGGGCTCGATCATCATGGTGTCGAACTGGCGCACGTAAGGAAACGGGAAGGGATTCTCTGATGGCGTCAGATCGCGCATCTCCGGCATCAGGTCGCGAAGCGGGCTGTCGCATGCTGACCAGACCACCCTCTGGAATGGGCTCGTTACCCATGTGGTAGTTGGGCAGCCACCGGATTCCATAGCGCGCGTCCAACCATGAGCTGGTAGCGACGGTTCGCCAGACGCGACGCTTCGACTAAGCGCGGCAGGAAGTCGGGCGCGGCCTGTCTGCGCTGAAAAACGTAGAACGGAAACCACTGCGCGCCGGCCACATTGGAGGTCGTGTTCGGCGGAAGTGCCTTCGCGTAGATGGTTACGCTGCATCCACGCTCCTGCAACAGACGAGCGGTCGCGAGACCAACAGCCCCGCAGCCCAGTACGGCGATGTTCTTTTCGCCGGTGGCATCGACTTCGCGGCAGGCCAGCTCGGCCGGTTCCCCACGACAATGTGACGCCGGCGCCGCCGTGTCCGTAGTTGTGGACTACAAGCTTTGTCGTCGAACTTTGTCCGCTTTGAGCACGAATCCGGACGGCCGAAAGGGCCGCAGTCCTGCGATGGTGCGAATCTCGCGGTCGGGCTGAACGTTGACCTTGGGAAGCTTCAGGAGCGGTAGTGTCGAGGGAGGCGGAGCGACGGCGCTCTGCGGCAGGCGCTTCGCGGCACAGGCTTCGAGCGCGGCCGTGCCGGCAAGAATGCCCAGCGATCTTAGAGCGGCACGCCTGTCCATGGTGCCAAAGTATATCCGACCGCGAAGCCCCGCAACGCGAGGGATAATGGCAGAATATGCGGAGATAACAGCTATCTTAACAAGGGTTTACGGTTGATAGTTGAAGTTCAGGTTCTTGTCTTCTTTGGGGCCGACCGTCATGGACTTGCGTCTTCTCCCCGTACTTCTCCTGCAGAGCAGCGATCGTGTAAGTTCCCGGGCGGCAGATTCGGGATGGTGAACTTGCCGTCCGACCCGTGACTGCGAAATACGGATTGCCTATGACATTCAGGTACATGTGCATCCAGGGATGCAGGTTGCACTTGACGGGATCAGCAGCTCGGGTTGAGCGAAAGCTCTTGTCCAGCGGCTCCGAGTTCGGCATCTGCGATTGGTTCCACTCCGGATTATTTTTCGGCATGGGATGGATGTTGTGAATCGTCTGGTCGGCGTCCAGGAGCTGCACCGGCTGGCCCGCCATGACCGCCGCCATGTGCGGCACATAGCGGCATCCCTCCTGCTTGATGCTGACGCTCTGCTTCGGCGGATCGTAAGCGACTGCCGGCAAGACCTGCCTTGATGTAGACCAGAACGTTGGCCAGATGGCCGTTATCGACCACAACCTGCTCCGATTGATTTTGACCCTTGCAGCCGGGATCGTTACCCATGTCGATCGGTTGGACGTGCGGCGGAGCGCCATCGAAATTCACCGTGCCGCTGATGGTGGCTGCCGTGGCGGCATCCACAGGAGCCGCTTTCGGGAGCGTAGAGGTGGAAGCGCGGCTCAACTTCGAATTGTTGGAATTGCAGGCCGTCAGGAAGATTGGGAGTAGGACCAGCAGAATACTGCAATAGCGATTACGAAGCACGATTCGACCCTTACCAGAGCAACGAGAAGTATAAGAAAACTCTTCATTGTACTATTCGAAGCGAGACAGCAATGGGGAACGGTGACAAACCGCCGAGACTTCATCGTCAGACCGCCGAGTCCGACGTATTTCTGGCTGCCGCCGGTAATGCTCCGGCGTCGCGTCGAAGTCCGAATGTGGCGCAGGCGGTTCTGCTCGGAAGCGCCGCAGCACAGCTCGGTCTGACGCTGCTGGTCACGATTTATCTTGCCCGGGTGCTGTCGCCAGCGGCATTCGGATTCTTCACGCTGGTGGGAACTATCTTCATCCTGGCGCGCAAATTTTTGGATTTGGGACTGAGCAATGTAGCCGCCCGAGATATTGCCCACGATGCGCGGCGCGAGCGACCCATCCTAGAAGGCATGATGGCTTATCGGCGCGCTGCCGGAGTCGTGCTGGCGTTGGGACTGGTCGTGGCCGCTCTGCTTCAACCGGACGGAACGATGCGCTGGGTATTGCTGTCGGTCGGCCTGGTGCTGCTGCTGACGGAGCCGGCGGCGTTGGATCCGGTGTTTCAGGTGCGCCAGGCGCAAGGCGGCCCGGCTCTGTTGAATATGCTCGGCGGACTGGTGGTGCTGGGAGGAAGTCTTCTCTTTCACCACTATGCAATTGCCGGAGCAGCGTTTGCGTTTCTGTTGGTCGCCCGCGAGGCATTCTCCCTTCTGTTCACCAAGATACTCGCGGAACGCCTCCTGGGTTATCGTCCGCGGCCGGGATTTCGCGACCGACACTTGAAGGCGTTCGTCGGTCCGGCACTGATCTTCGGGTTGGCGAGCCTGGTCTACACCATCTATTTTCATTGCGACGTTTTCTTCGTTCTCGCTTTGCGTGGCAGGGAAGAACTCGGCGCATACGCGGCGGCGTTCCGGCCTATCAATCCATTACTGCTGTTGCCGTGGTTGCTGATGGTGCCGATGGTGCCGGTGCTGACCGCAACGATCGCAAGAGATCGCAACGCATTCGTAAGCCAGGTACGTAATGCCTGCGGAATCGCAGTGGGCATTGGTGCGTGCGGCCTTGCGGCCGGTGTCATGCTTGCGCCTGATCTGGTGACTCTGCTATATCGCGGCCGTTATCTCGCAGGAACCCTTTCCTGCGTGAACGCCTTCCGTTGGCTGGCGGTTGCACTGGGGCTGGTCTGCGTGACGACGGTTTTGACGGCATCCATGCTGGCCGCCGGAAGAGAGAAGTTGTTGCTCGCGATCGGCACGACAGCCCTGGTAGCGAATGTTGCTCTGAACGTTGTGTTGTTGAGGCACTACAATTTCACCGCTGCCGGATTCGCTACCGCCGTGACGGAACTACTCTTTCTGCTCGGGGCCATGACGGCGTTTCAGTATGTCACCCGCCACAGCGCTGTCACGTGGGAGGCTGTGCCCTATCTGTTGCCGGCAGTCGTCATGGGAGTCGTCTTGCACTTCTCGGCGGGCGGTGCGGTAACCCGGGTCTGCGTCGGCATCGTGTTAGGACTGTCGTCGGTGGCCGCAATCCTGCTTTCACCTCAAGCTCGCCGCTTCCGCGCAGAGATGGCCACGAGTTCACCGACGTTCACACCCGCTGTGACCGCAATTTCGGCGCAAGGAGAGATGTGAGCAAGACCGATCCCATCGAGCAGGCGCTGAATGCCATCAGTGAGCTTCGCACCGCCGGCCGCTCCGAAGAACTGGTCACGCAGCTTCGCATTTACCTGAAGAACCGTTCGAATTTAGTGGTGGCGAAGGCGGCGAAACTTGTGGGGGAGTTAAAGCTGTCGCAGTTGGTGCCTGACCTGGTCACGGCCTTCGATCGCCTCTGGGTCAACCCGGCGAAACTCGACAAGCGCTGCGCGGCCATCACGGAGATCGTCAGCGCGTTGTACGAACTGGACTATGCCGAACCCAATATTTATGCCCGGGCCATTCATCACGTCCAGAAGGAGGCATCATTCGGACCTCCGGTCGACACCGCCGCGTCGCTGCGAGGCATGAGCGCGCAGGGCTTACTCCGAACCTCGTACCGAAACGCGATTTCACTGGTCGTTGACTTGCTCGTAGATTCCGAACCTCCGGCCAGGTTGGGAGCGGTTCGGGCGCTGGCTTCCAACGGTGGCGAAACCGGCGTGCTTCTGCTTCGCCTGAAGACGCTGACTGGCGATGAGGATCCGGAGATTCTGGGCGAGTGTTTCTCCGGCTTACTGTCAGCTGCACCCGACGAGTCGTTGCCCTTCGTTGTGAAATATCTGGATGCGGAGGATGACGTGGTTGTGGAAGCGGCGATTTGGGCGCTGGGACAGTCGCGAACGCCTGCCGCATTGCCGTCTTTGCAGGATAAGTGGGAGCGAAGCGTGGACAAGTCGCTGCGAAGGACACTCGTCGCCGCCCTTGCGGCATCGCGACTGGAAGAAGCGATCGACTACCTTTGTTCGCAGCTGAGGGTGACGGATCTCCAGACTGCAGTTGAGATTGTGACCACCTTAGCGACTTATGCGGGCAGCCAGTCGGTCAGGTCAGCGGTGGCTGCGGCTGTGCAAGAACGTGGCGAGCGTACGCTGACCCAGCTCTTCAAAGATCATTTCCTGGTCGACTAGCGCGCTATTTCGCCGCCAACAAGGTTGTGACTTTTTGCTGGATCACCGCAGTGTCGGTCAGTCCAACGTATTTGGCGGCGATGTGCCCATCGCGACCAATAAGGAACGTTACCGGCAGGCCCAGAATTCCGCCATAGGACTCGGCCAGTTGCGCTGTGCCCATCCCGACCGGGTAATTCATCTTGTAATCCTGATAGAACTTGCGTACAGGCTCCGGACCGTCGTCCATGGAAATGCCAACCACCTGAAACCCCTGCGCAGCATAGTTGTTCTGAAATTCAACAAAGTGCGGAATCTCCGACTGACAGGGAACGCACCATGTAGCCCAGAAGTCGAGCAATACCACCTTACCCCGCAAACTGGCCAAGTCGAGCGGCTTGCCATCCAAATCTTGCAGGGAAAAGCTCGGCGCGACCGTGCCCAGCGTTCCCGGCGGCCCGCCCTTGCGCGCAGACTGATGACGCGCGAGCTCATACAGCCCGACCACCACTACGATGGCGATAAGAATAAAAACAACTTTTTTCATCCGTTATTGACCTTTGATGGTGGGATATCCCTTGTACACCCAATCGGTGCCAAAGTTGTCGGCAATGTACAGAACCTTAACATTCGTGAAGCCCATCGTGCTCAATTCCTTGAACGCAGGCCGCACGTTGGGACAATGGCTCCAGGGACAGCAACCGCAATATAAAACGATGTACTTGCCGCGGGGCAGAGGCTTCACCTTGGCGCGCAACAGTTCCAGCGCATGCTTGTCAGAGCCAGCTCCGACATATTCGGAGTCGGCAATATGTGCCTGGCGATAAAGTAGGAATGGACCTACATTCAGGATCAGCGGCTTATCACCCTGTGGCGACTGCAAGACCTGCAGCAGGTCTTCCGGGCTGATCAGCTGCGGACTGCCGGGAGCTAGTTCATCGACGGCCGCGGGCTGTTTAGCTTGTGCGAGCGCCGCGGTTGCGAGGAGGAGGACGACGCCGAAAAGCGCGGACTGTCTAAGAAATCTCATCGTCTTTAGATTAGCTGATCGTGGCACCTATGCCCAAATACGCACCCCGCTGTCGCCAGTGCACAGCAATAGCTTGCCTGCTCGGACACTAATGCGATAATTGCTGCGGCGTACACCAGGAGTCGAACGAATGACTACCTCCGAGTTGGCATCGTTTCTTAAACGACTGGCACCACCGTTCCTGCAGGGTCTGGACGTCATAGAAATCGATGCCGTATTGGCAGCTTCCCGCCAGCAGCGTTTCCTCGCGAAGTCGGTAATTACGAATCAGGGTCATCCGGCCAACAACGTATTCATGATTCTCACCGGAACCGCTCGCAGTTTTTTTCTGACGCAAGGTGGACAAAAGCTCCATGTGTACTCCTATCCACCGGGCGAGATGTTCGGAGGCATGGCCCTGATTGCCCGGGCCTCCGAATACATTGTGAGCACGGAGGCCCTAAAAGACACTTACATGCTGGCTTGGGACCATGCCAGCATTCGCAGACTCATCCTCCGATATCCCAGGCTCATGGACAACGCGTTGTCGATCGCTTCGGAGTATCTGAATGTCAGCATCGCCACGCAAGTCGCGCTGAGTTGTCATTCGGCGCGACAGCGGCTGGCTGAGACCGTCGTCGGACTGGCAAGCGGGATTGGACGTCGCGTGGAAGGCGGCATCGAATTGAAGGTCGGCAATGATGAGCTGGCCTCGGCGGCCAACATTACCACCTTTACGGCCAGCCGAATCATGAGCGAATGGCAGCGCGAGGGCCTGCTGACCAAGAGCCGCGGCAAGGTGCTAATAGCTTTTCCGGAGCGGCTACTGCTACGCGACCTATGAGCGTGCGTTGATTGCGTTCGAGCAATCTAGCACGTGTCATTGGACAAAGATTCGATCAAAACAATCGTACGATAATCAACCCATTGGTACATCGACTCTGTTTCATTTTCATTCGAGGACCGGCAGAGCTTCGATACGCAGGCTGAGGGCCGCACTGACCAGCGGCCTTCAGTGTTTCTGCAATCTTCCTGGTAGCTTGCCGACAAACCATAAGCGGATTTGATGGCCGGATGTCTCCCCGTTGAAATCCTGGACCTGCCTGGACTCGGATCCGCAGTGTTCCTTACCTGATTAGCGAAAACAAAGGCGGTCCTGTGTTAGTGGAGAAGTGTGTGCCCTTGAAAATACCGAAGATTGTTTTGTGTGTGGATGATGATCCACGAGCGCTAATGGCTCGCAGCCTGATCCTCTCCGTAGCTGGATATGATGTGAAGGCGGCGGCTTCACCTGATGCGGCGATGGCTATCTTTCGTCGCTGTGAGGTAGATCTCGTAGTTGCTGATCACTTCCTGCCCGGCATCACCGGAGCCGAACTGGCCACTGCCATGAAGGCGATTCGGCCGCAAGTACCCTTCGTTCTGCTGATGGTAGCTCCGGAGTGGCCGTCGGGCTCAGAACAGGTCGATGTCGTGTTGATCAAAGGCATGGACCCGCAAAGACTTTCTTGTCGATATTGACAGGCTCCTGAACCGGGAAGTACGGAAGGCGGCCGCCGGCAATGATGCAAATGGAAAGGCACCATAGGCGAGGCCGATCGTGCCCTTGGACTCGGGCGCGCTTGTAATTGGGGCCGGTGCTACTCTCTAGACGGAAGCTCCGGCCGCTCTGACTTCCGGACTGACGCCGGCTTCATAGGTCTTAAAGTTCTCATGGAATAAGCCCGCCAGCTTCTTAGCGGCGGCATCGTAGGCAGTCTTGTCAGCCCAGGTGTGGCGCGGGTTCAGGATCTCTGAAGGAACGCCTGGACATTCGGTGATGACTTCAAAGCCGAACACCGGATCCTTCTGAGTTTTAGCGTTGACCAGAGCTCCGCTGTGGATTGCGTTCACGATGGCGCGTGTGTAAGCCAGCTTGATGCGCTTGCCGACGCCGAACGCGCCGCCGCTCCAGCCGGTATTCACCAGCCACACGCGGGCGCCGTGCTTCTTCATCTTGGCCGCCAGCAGTTCGGCATACTTGTTCGGATGCCACACGATGAACGGTCCGCTGAAACAAGGCGAGAAGGTTGCCGTCGGGTCTTTGACGCCGACCTCCGTACCCGCGACTTTGGCGGTGTATCCGCTGATGAAGTGATACATGGCCTGGGCAGGACTGAGCGAGCTGACCGGAGGCAGCACGCCGAAGGCATCGGCGGTCAGAAAGATGATGTCGGTGGGATGATCGGCGACACAGGGAATCTTGGCGTTCTGGATGAACTCGATAGGATAAGCGCCGCGCGTGTTCTCGGTGATCTTGGTGGCGGCAAAGTCCACATGACGATCTTCTTCCAGCACGACGTTCTCCAGTACCGCTCCATAGCGCAGCGCCTGGAAGATTTCCGGCTCGGACTCAGGCGTTAGATTGATGGCCTTGGCGTAGCAGCCGCCTTCGATGTTGAAGATGCCGTCATCACTCCAGCAATGCTCGTCGTCGCCAATCAGTAGCCGGTTGGGATCGGCCGAAAGCGTGGTCTTGCCGGTGCCGCTCAAGCCGAAGAGCAGGGAAGAGCGTCCAGTCTGTTTGTCGGCGGTGGCCGAGCAGTGCATGGAAAGCACGCCGCGTTTGGGCGCGAAGTAGTTCATCACCGTGAAGACGCCCTTCTTCATTTCGCCGGCGTATTCGGTTCCCAGGATTACCAGTTCCCGGTCTTCCAGATTCAGGCAGATGCTGGTGGTCGAGCCCATGCCGGCCGTGTATTGGTTGGCCGGGAAGCGGCCGGCGTTGTAGATAACGAAGTCAGGCTTGCCGAAGCTGGCCAGCTCTTCGCGCGTCGGGCCGAATGAGCATGGTGTGCATGAACAGCGCGTGATAAGGACGTTCGCAGATGACGCGAACCTTGATGCGGTAATTGGGGTCCCATCCGGCAAAACCGTCGAAACAGTACAACCGTTCGCAGATGTTCAGGTAGTCCTTGGCACGCTCGCGCACCACGTCGAAGGTGCGGGCATCGAGCGCTACGTTGACCGAGCCCCACCAGACGTCGTTTTCCGACTGAGGATTCTTTACGATGCGCTTGTCTTTAGGAGAGCGCCCGGTCTTCGCGCCTGAGTAGGCGACCAGTGCGCCGTTGTCGGCGATGCTGGCGTCTTTGTCATAGCGGATTGCGTGCTCGTACAGCGCACTGGGAGGCAGATTGCGATGCACCTCCTCAACGTCCAAACCAAAATCCTTCAAGATTGAATGCATCCATTCCTGAAACCCCCGCATTAAATAAACTTGTAACTATTAGGTAAACCTACATCATAACGCTAAGGCTCCGAGGAACGAAAACAATGGACGGCGGAAGGTTGGCATGAGCGCTGGCAGGCTGCCCCGCCGTCGCGAATTCCAGGTTGGTGGTTTCGAGTGAGCGCACTTCGGAAGTGCGCTCGAGTTCGGATTCGTCCGGCTCGCCAGGTGCGGGGTGGTTTAGCGGATGTGTCTCACATCATCTTCATCTTGGCGTAACGGTTGATGTCACCGCGAAAGTAATACAAAGTACAAGCTACCGCGGCAAGGCTGCCCAACAGAAAAAATTTGCCTTTCATATCGCTGCTCCTCGAGCGCTAGGCGGCCGTCGCTTGGCTGCGAGCGCGGGTAATTAACTCCTCGACCATGCGAACGGCTTGGTCCACCGCCGCCTCTACCGGTTCACTCAAGCCCATATTTCCTTCCGCATCGGGCTCGAGACGCTCCGGCTCACAACCGACCACCAACATAGGCCCGGGCTTTCCGCCCAACGCACTCACCAACTGCAAAACGGCGACCGGGTTCATGGTGTGAGCATCAAGTGACGGCGGGACCTCCGCCCCTTCCGGAAGCTGCGGCTCCAGCACATAGAGCGTCCCGGGTTCGCCGCCGCGTGGCAGGGCGTCCACCAGGATGACCAGGCTCCATTCTTCCATCAGTGCATATGCCAGGTCGTAGCTGCGAATGCCGTACTCCGCCACACAGACGCCGGCGGGCTGCGAGCGTTGAGCAAGGCGATTCAGCACCTCAATCCCGAAGGCATCGTCGCCCAGAAAGATGTTTCCGATGCCGGCAACCAGCACATTACCCTTCATGCGGAATCTCTCCATGCAATGCAAGCGGTTCAACTTCCCCAGGCGAAAAGAAGAATCGATGTCCGGGCTGCCGCAGCATCCCCAGATCGCGCCCCGGGTCGTCTTCCAGAACCACGGCGAGATGAACGTGATCGTCGAAGTCGCTCTCGATCGCTTCCACGATGGCGACCTTGCCCTTCAGCGCCATGTCCATAATGTCGGCGGTTTTCTGGGGCCACAGACGCACCCGATCGCCCGCCCTCACTTCAATGCCGAATATTGTCACGCTCTCCAGGCGAGCGTTTTCCGATTCCTGCTCCCAGCCCATCGTCATCGTCCACTCACCGGCCGCATGCTGCGAATGGTTCCGTGCGTCTTCATCAATTGCTCGCGGCCGCTCTCCTCGGTTCGCTGCAGAAGGTTGCGGACGCGGTCGTCGCCCGTGCGCATTTCGCTCTTTTCCTCATCGCTCAAGGTCATGACGCGTAACGTCAGCATCTCGTCCATTTCGGTAGCGTCGTAAAAGTCTCCGGCACTTTCCGGAGCGATCTGCGGATAGTCATAGAGAATGATCGGCGAACAGAGCACCATGTCGCGTTCGCCTTCGTTGCCGACTAGTACCGGAAAGTTGCCGACGTTCTTGCAAGCTTTAACTTCGTCGCCAAGGTTATCGGGAGGATCAAGCAGCGAAACGAACTCGCTGCCGGTTGCTGAAAGAATGGTATGCGCCGAGAGCAGCGAGCAGCAGAGTACCGAGTCGCGACCTGTCGCGTTCGCCGGCAGGGAAGTTGTGTTCGCGACATCCAGGCTCATCTTCATTACGTCCGGCCGAAGCAGCTCAAATGAGACCAGGATTGACCCTTTGACCTCGTCCTGCGGCGATAGTGGACCTGGAAACCGTGCAAGGTTATGCGGCGATGCCGCTTGGTCTAAGCGGTCGAAGCCAAACTGAAAGAATTGCTGCAGTTCGTCAGCGGGTGAAACATCGAATTCGAAGGACCGGCTTACGCCTTTATCGGGAACATCAGAGGAGCGGCGGCGGTTCTGCGTCGCCTGGGTAGAGAGCTGAAGGAAGCGAAGTTGGACATGAACCACGGTGTCGCCGCCCAGCTTCAACAGGCACTCCGAGTGCATTTGCGAGCGCTCCGTGCCTTGCTGCACCTCCTCATACTCCGGCGGGTAAAGGATGCCGAAGCTCCAGCGCTGCTGGTTCTTGATGGACGATGCCCGATACGGGTACAGCATGTAACCTTCGTAGAGGACAGCGTCGGCAACCTTCATGGCAAGTTCTCGGTTCACGAATTCACCTCCGCAGTGAGGCCGAGCATCCGCTCGAGTGTCTGTTCCCACGTTGCAATACTGTAACGGGCTTTGTACTCCGCGATGCGATCGAAGACATCACGTCGCAGGCACAGCCACGCAATATTGGGATAGTAGGAATCCATCATCTGCTTCCACACGGCGATGGGCATTTTACAACTTGCGTCGCGTTCCCAGGGAATCTGTGCGATCTGCATTCCTATATGTCCGGTATAAAACACAGTGCCGCTGAACAGCAGCGTTACCGGCAGCTCGCCGCTTTCCAGTCCGTAAATGTATTTCGTAATCGCAATATTGAAGTCGAAGGTACAGGGAACCGGGACCTCAATGACGGTGCTGCCCGTAAAGCTGGAGACGTTCACGTTTGCATTGGTCCATAGCAACGGATGGACCGATTTACTCCAACGCTCCGGCTCGCCAAAGAGTTCTTTCAGGTGCTCCTGCTCGGCTGCGGTGTAGCGGCGACGCGTGGGTTCAATCTGGACCTGCGCCCGTAACGCGATCGAGTGTACCGGCTCGGGCTCTGAGTTCGTCACGTGCACCTTGAAGGACAGCTGGGGCGTTGCCGCGTTCGACGTCGCCGACACATCCTCGATCTGAAAATGCAGATCAGGCAAACTGTCCTCCCGAGCGCTGGTCCAGTTCGTCAAAAAACTTATCGATTACGTCCCAAACTTCCGAGCCGCCCGACAATCCATGCCAGCGGGTGCGAATAATTCCAACCAGGCGGAAACAATGATCGATGGGAGCGCGGTAGTATCGTGGCGACTCCGAAATCCGATTGACCAGCAACGCCTCGACGTCGGGTTCAAACTTCTTCAGAACAGGATTCCGTTCAACGATCGAATCCCAATACTCAAAGTCGAGCGACGATTCCATCGCCCCGCCGGGGCTGGGATACTGCGCCACGACCCGCCCAAGCTCAGTACTGTGGACGAAGTAGGCGAGCTTGATAGGAATCAACAGGCTGTCCCACTCGTGATCGTCCATCTTGAAGTCGCTTAACCGGCGCACGTCTCGCGGAACGCGCTTGTAACGCTGCCGTGTCGTGCCATTGAACAGGATGGCGCAGGCATCGCAAGCACAAGTGATGCGCCGTTCGTTGAGCTCCAGCAGGTGCTGGTGTTCCGGCAGGATCGGCTTCGCGCATAGCTCGCACGCCTCCACTCGCTCGGGCGGCTTGCGCACGAAGCGCTGCAGAGTGCTCAGGGAATTGCGAGCGGGACCTTGCGCCGTCGTTGTCATAAAGAGGATGATGCCTACGCCGGCGGCAAGTGCGGCATGCGCGGGTCGATAGGCGCGCGCTTGTCGGCATTGATTCCCGTGGCATCGCGCGAGGTCCGGCCATGCCCTTCGCGGCCGGGCTCCTTCTTCCCGTCGTAGGCCCATTCCTCTCCGCGCTTGGTTCCGGGAGTGTGCGCGTCGATATCACGCGGGGGATTCTTCATAGCTCTTCTCCTCTTTCATGGCAGGTTGAATCATGTTGGCCGGCAGGAATACAGACGATGAAGACGATACGCCGTCGGCTACGACTTCGACAATCTCCGGCGCGGCCTCGCGAATTGCCTGCTCCACAGCTTGCTTCAGCGCGTCGGGCGATGAGTGGCAGCCACCGCCTGAGCCGGTGATCGCCAGACGAACCTTCCCTTCGCCGAGTTCGAGCAGCTCCACGGTTCCACCTTGTTTCTGGATCTGCAGACGCGCCTTTTCGATTGCCGCGTTCACGCGATCGCGCAAGTCGACCGGGTGAACTCCGTAAAGCACAAACAGTCCGCACACCAGGGGATCGTTTGCCAACGCAGACATGGATTTTCGTCCCGACTCGCCAGACTCGCCGAGCAGCTCCACGATGCGAGAGATGCCGGCCCCGTGCAGGTCCATCAGGGCCTGCACCAGATCGAGCGCCGCTGTGCGTATCTCAGTGTCTGGAAAGGCACTGACGTACTCTACCAGCCGCTCGATCTGCTCGGTGTGCGCCTGAAACTCGTTGCTGTTGAGTGAGCTCACTTGGTCCCCATCACGCCGAACATCGGCGAGTGTCGCGTCTCCAGCACCTTACCCTTTCCCAGGTACATGTGCACGCCGCAAGGCAGGCAGGGGTCGAAGCTGCGCACGGCACGCATGATGTCGATACCTTTGAACTTGTCCGGCCCATTCTCTTCGAACAGCGGCGTGTTCTGCACCGCGTCCTCGTAGGGTCCGGGCGTGCCATAGATATCGCGTGGATTGGCGTTCCAGCAAGTTGGTGGATACGGATGGTAGTTGGCGATCTTGCCGTCGCGAATGACGACGTGATGCGACAGCACTCCGCGCACCGCCTCGTGGAAGCCGCAGGCAATCGCCTCCTCCGGAACCTTGAACGGAGCCCAGGTCTTCGAGCGGCCGGCCATCAGCTCTTCCATCGCCTTTTCGCAGAAGAACAGCGCCGCAGCCGCTGCGTAGGCCTGGAAGTAAGTGCGAGCGCGATCCCGTTCGATGGCATTACTCCACTTCGGAATCTTCCACTCGAACGTGGTTTCTGGCAGCATCGCGCCCTTGGGCAGATTGATGATGACGCTGTTGCCGGTGGCCCTGATGTAGCCGATGTCCACCAGGCCACTCAGAGCCGTCGACCACAAACGCGCGATTGGGCCGCCACCGGTATCGAGCGCCAGATGGTCGCCTGACCGCTTGTCATACCAGCGCGGCGACATTACCCAGGTGTAGTTGCCGTTGAAGTCGCGCTTCTGCGGACGCGGAGTCGTCGTTTGATTCCACGGATGCCGTTTGTCGATGGGATTGCCGAGGGGATCGTTCTTCACGAAGGTCTCTTCGTTCTGCCAGTCGTCGTAGAACGAACTGCCCAGCAGGATCCTCATGCCCAGGTTGATGTCCATCAGATCGTTGGTGACGAGCTTTCCATCCACCACGATTCCAGGAGTTACGAACATGCCACGCCCCCAGTTGGACATGTGCTCGTAACGGTAATCGCAAACATCGGGATTGTTAAACGAACCCCAGCAGCCAAGCAAGATGCGGCGTTCGCCAACCTTCTCGTAGCCAGGCAGGGCTTCGTACCAGAAGTCGAACAGGTCATCGTGCAGCGGCACGCACTTTTTCATGAACTCAACATACTTCATCAGACGCACGAGGTAGTCGGTGAAAAGCTGCACGGTGGCCACGGTTCCAGTGCCACCCGGATACAGAGTCGACGGATGAACGTGGCGGCCTTCCATCAGGCAAAACATCTCGCGGGTCATGCGGCTCACGACCAGGGTCTCGCGATAGAAATCGCCAGTGAACGGGTTCAGCGCCGTCATGATGTCGGCGATGGTGCGATAACCGTGCTTGTCGGCGTTGGGCGCCTTCTTGCTCTGCGCCTTCGCCCATAAGCCGGGATTGGTTTCCTTCACCATCTGCTCGCAGAAGTCCACGCCGACCAGGTTGTCCTGAAAGATGTTGTGGTCGAACATGTATTCCGCGGCCTCGCCCAGGTTGACGATCCACTCGCCCAGTGCCGGAGGCTTCACACCGAAGGCCATGTTCTGCGCATAACACGCACAGGTGGCGTGGTTGTCGCCGCAGATTCCGCAGATGCGGCTGGTGATGAAATGAGCGTCGCGCGGGTCTTTGCCTTTCATGAAGATGCTGTAGCCGCGGAAGATGGACGATGTGCTGTAGCACTCCGCCACTTGCTTGTTCTCGAAATCGATTTTGGTGAAGATGCCAAGGCTACCCACGATGCGAGTGATCGGGTCCCAGTTCATCTCAACCAGATTGCGTTTCTTAGCCGGAGTTTGAGTCAATGGCTCAGTTGTTGTTCCCATCTCAATTCATCCTCTCCACTTACGCACTCCTGCGATTGAGACGCGCCTTGTACGCGCCGGGTTTCGGTTGGTAGCCGGTGATGAGTTCGCGACCACGCTGCCGCCATTCAGGTTCGCCGTTCACGGTATTGTTAGTGATGGCGCGCAATGCCCGAATCATCTTTCCGTACACCGTCAGTGCCGCGGTTGAGAAGCGCGCCCCCGAAGGCTCATCCATGAAAGGCATGAACATGTCCGGAAATCCCGGCATAGTGCAGCCGATGCAGATGCCGCCAACGTTAGGGCAACCGCCGATGCCGCGCATCCAGCCACGCTTGGTCACGTTGCAGTTGACCACGGGACCCCAGCAACCGATCTTGACCAGGCATTTCGGGGTGCCGTACTCCAGGCCGAAATCGTCCTGCTCGTAATAAGCGGCACGATCGCAACCTTCATGAACAGTCTTGCCGAAGAGCCACGTCGGACGTAGCTGATCGTCGAGCGGGATCATGGGAGCCAGTCCCGACGCCTGGAAGAGCAGGTAGAGCACGGTTTCCATGAAGTTGTCGGGCTGCACCGGGCAGCCGGGCACGTTCACGATAGGAAGGCCGGCCTTGGAACGCCAATTCCAACCGAGATAGTCGGCAAGACCCATACAACCGGTGGGATTTCCGGCCATCGCATGAATACCGCCGTAAGCAGCACAGGTTCCGGCCGTCATCACTGCCAGAGCTTTGGGAGCCAGACGGTCGATCCACTCACAGGTAGTAATTGGCTGGCCAGTGTTGGGATCGGTGCCTTGCGCGGCCCAGTAGCCCTGATCTTTAATTTGCTCGTTCGGAATTGAGCCCTCGACTACCAGAACGAAGGGATCGATCTCTCCCCGTTCCGCCTGGTAGAAGAACTTCATGAAGTCGTCGCCATTTTCGTAAGCCAGCACAGGATTATGCAGATAAACCTTGGGCAAGCCGGGAATCGCACCCAGCACGACGTCTTCTATGCTCGGCTGTTCGGCGGCAGTCACGGAGACGGAGTCGCCGTCGCAACTGAGGCCGGCAGTGAGCCAGATGATGTGAACTGCTTCAACAGGGATAGGCGCGTCGCTCTTGCGCCGTTGAAAGGGAATCGGCTCAGTTGGCATTAACGACCTCCTTCGCGCGGGGCGGGCTTCTGATCGCAAAAAGTGCAATCAGTCAGTGTGACTGGGACAAAGATGCAGAAGATGATGAGCGCAGTTTTGGAAGAAAGCGGGCTGGGAACCCGTAGCGAGACAAAACCCGGATTGCGACAAAATGGCAATCCTGCCCCCACAGACCTTTACAGATATTGTTCGAGATGCAACCTTAGTCGGAAAAGTTGTCTCCTCAGCAAATTCTTGGCAGCTGTTCGCCGAACAGCGTGTCCACCACTCGCGTGCCCCCTATTTCGGTATTCATCAGCACCATTCCACCATGGTCGCCAACCACCTCGCCGATGATGCAGGCGTCCTTGCCGAACGGGTTTTCACGCATGCGGTCGACGATGGCGCTGGCCGAAGCCGACGGCACAATCGCAACCAGTTTGCCCTCATTGGCCACATAAAGAGGATCCAGGCCAAGAATCTCGCACGCGCCTCGAACGGTCTCTCGAATGGGAATTGCGGTTTCGGACAAATGCATGCCGACCTTGGAGCGCACCGCAATCTCGTTAAGGACGGTAGCCACGCCGCCGCGAGTCGGATCGCGCAGGCAGCGAATATCGGACGAGACATCCAGCATGTCGCTGACCAGCGTATGCAACGGCGCGCAATCGCTCTCAATGACGCCTTCGAATTCCAGGTTCTCGCGTTGCGACAGAATGGCCATGCCGTGATCGCCGATGTAGCCGCTGAGAATAATCTTGTCGCCGGGCTGGGCACGATCCGCGGAGATGTTGACCGGACGCTCCACCAAACCAATTCCCGTGGTGGAGATGAATATCTTGTCGCCCTTGCCGCGATTCACAACCTTGGTATCGCCCGTCACCAGCTGCACGCCGGCGTCTTCGGCGCATTCGCTCATGGACGCCACAATCCGGCGTAACTCGTCCATGGACAGGCCCTCTTCCAGGATAAAAGCGGCTGCCAGGTACAGTGGGCGGGCGCCGCTCATGGCCAGGTCGTTCACGGTGCCGTTGATGGCCAGCCGTCCGATGTCGCCGCCGGGAAAAAATAATGGCGTGACCACAAACGAGTCCGTGGTGAAAGCCAGGCGAGCGCCGTTGATTTGAAGTACTGCCTGGTCGTCGAGTTTGTCGAGTGTGGGATTACTGAAAGCCGGAAGGAACACGCTTTCCAGCAGCTCAGCACTAAGCTTGCCGCCGCTACCGTGACCAAGCACGATTTGGTCGTGGTGCATGATCGGGAGGGGACACGACGACCCCAGCATTGAGGCGTCGCTCTCGGGCTCCGGAGCCGATCTCGGCGATTTGGCCGCAGACTCGCCCATCAGGTGTTTTCCTTGGCTGCCGGTATGGCGACAACTCTCATGCTGCGCCTCCTGCATGTACGGGACCCGGCTCAGCTTTTGGCTTGTTGAAGTGGCGTCCATAGGCGTAGTACGCCGCGCATGCGCCTTCGGCAGAAACCATGGTGGCGCCCAGCGGAGTCAGCGGTGTGCAGGCCGTACCGAACGCCGGGCAATCGTGCGGCTTCTTGATACCGCGCAAGATAAGTCCGCTGATGCAGATCGAGGACTCATTGGTGTCGATCTCCTGCACCGAGAAGCGGGCTTCCGCGTCATGCTCAGCGTAGCCTGGACTCAGTTTGTAGCCGCTGTTGGGAATCATTCCGACGCCGCGCCACTTACGATCGGATACAACAAACACCTTCTCCACCAGCGCACGCGCGGGAGCATTGCCGTCGCGGTTCAGGATGCGAGAGTATTGATTCTCGACCACGGCGCTGCCGGCTTCCAGTTGGCGAACCGTCATCAGTGTCCCCTGTAGCAGATCGAGCGGCTCGAAGCCGGCTATCACGATGGGAACTTTGAATTCCTGGCTCACCGGCTCGTATTCGCGATAGCCCATGACCGCGCAGACGTGTCCCGGTCCGAGAAAACCTTGAACCCGGTTCAGCGGCGATTGCAGAAGGAAATTCAGCGCCGGCGGAACCAGCGAGTGGGACACCAGGACCGACACATTTTTTGCGCCTTCCACTTTCGCCCGATGCACCAGCATAGCGTTCGCCGGAGCGGTGGTCTCAAATCCAATGGCGAAGAAGACAATCTGCTTATCGGGATTTGCGGCGGCGATTTTCAGGCAGTCCAGTGGTGAATAGACGACGCGTATGTCGGCGCCATTAGACTTCAGCGTAAACAAATCGCCACTCGATCCGGGCACGCGCAACATGTCGCCGAAGGAGCAGAAGATCACATCCGGCTTGGCAGCAATGGCGTGCGCTTTGTCGATCATCTCCAGCGGAGTGACGCATACCGGGCAGCCGGGGCCGTGAACCAGCTCGATGCCTTCTGGAAGGAGTCGGTCGATGCCGTGCTTGACGATGGAATGTGTCTGCCCACCACAAACCTCCATGATGACCCAGGGCTTGGTCTGGATGCGGCGGATTTCCTGCACGATGTTTTGCGCCAGGCGTGCGTCACGATATTCATCAACGTATTTCATTGCAGCTTCCTCGTGGAAATTTCATCCACCACGGGAGCATCGAGCTCCGTCAGCTGGTCCAGCTCCTGAAGAACCTGGTAGGTGCGCTCGGCTTCTTCGGCATCGACCGTGCTGATGGCGAAGCCGACGTGTACGAGCACGTAGTCGCCAACTTTCGCGTCAGGGGTGTAGTCGAGGGAGGCTTCGCGGACGATGCCGCCAAATTGAACCTTGGCCATCCGCATGCCGCCACGGTCAAACTCTTCGAGGACCTTACCGGGAATTGCTAAGCACATGAGCTAGCTCCGGAAGAAATTCGGTTGAAGAGCCGTAACAAGGGGCACGCTGGCTTACAGCATCGTAGCCGCGTCCAGCGCGATAAACTTATCAGAGATTACTGCCTGTTCGGTGCTGATGCAACACAGGGTATCGATAGTTGTCTGGCGTGAAAACTTTTGATGGTCACCGAACATAAGCACGTCCATGGGTCATATTCCGGTAAAGCAGTGCAATCTCCCCGAATTACCTTTTCGTGATTTGAAGTTATGGGTGGATTCACACTGAGGCGTTGTCTAGTCTAACGCCCGGCCGGTCGCGGACAAGCTTGCATGAGCGGACAGACTTGTTTTGAAGGATCGCCGTAAGTCTTCCTCCGGATTGGCAGCCAGGTACGGGGAGGCGTGGGGCCGCTTAAGTTATTGTCCCAAAACGGGAAACCACGTTTAGCGGCGATATGCGGCACGAGGAAGGCTCCCGACACATCAGAGTACCTCCCGACGGACGATTGCGCGCCAGAAGGGCTGTAACGCTCGGGAAAGGGTTGCTGTAGCGGCGGCAAGTAGCATGAATGTGCAGTTTACGCTGCCATTAACGTGTCAATTCGGGAAGGCCGTGCAAAATGAGGCTGTTAGGAACAGCATTGTCCCCGAGAGACTTGTCAGCTTTGTCCTCTTCACCCAGCACTCTGCCTTCGGCTACGTGCTGGGCTGTCATGATACGCGCCTGAGGCGCTCTATGCCTCGCGCTTCGGCCCAGCTACCGATGGATCGAAGTAAGAGTGATTAGCCCAGCGCGGAAGCGCTTGGGTGATGGTGCAAATATGCCGGCTGAGCCCCTTCAGGGGCGGCAGCTTCCACTTAGCCAATATGGAAGTACTTGCCGAATTCCGTGAAATAGAAAATCCATCCCACTGGCGCGGCAAAGAGAAGTGCATCGATTCGATCAAGAACGCCGCCGTGTCCGGGCAGCAGCGTCCCGGAGTCTTTCAGGTTGCCGCCGCGCTTGAGCATCGATTCTGCGAGATCGCCGATTTGCGCAGCGATGTTTGTGATGGCAGAAAATACGATTACCAGCGCGAGCGGTGCTGGCTTCAACAGGGGCATAGCATCCGTGTCCAACACCGTTGCACGCGGCAGAGAAAGGATGCGAGAGATGGCGAGGAAATGGCAGATCGGCTGGGCGTAGTGAAACACGATCACTCCCACCAGCGTGGCACCAAGAAGCGAGGCGAGAGCGCCCTCCCATGTCTTCCCAGGGCTAATGCGCGGCGCCAACTTGTGTTTACCGACCGCGCGTCCGACGTAATACGCCGCAATATCTCCACTCCAGATAACCAGCATCATGAACAGCAGAAAGAGCGCGCCCAGGCCGAATGCGCGAACGAGAATCATTGACGCGAGGGAAAGTCCGACATACGGCAACAGCAGGAAAGTTGTAGCAGTGTCCGGGAGCGCCTGCGCAAGAGGATCGCAACTCATTCCGACGCCCAGCAGAATAAAAGGAGAGAAGATCAACAGCAGTACGGCGCCGCCGCCGATCACCTGTACCGACATCGGGAGGTTGACGGGGCGTTGCAGCAGACTCTGCCCTACCGCGTAGACAAAGGCGAAAACGCATGCCACCAGCGCGTAACCAAGCTTTCGAAAAGGTCGTACGCCGATCGCCTCCGCAATATCGAAATACTCTCGCGCGGCCAGCAGCGCCACGCCCAGCACCAGCAGCGCGAACAGCCATAGCGGCGCCCGGAAGAGAGCTAGAATCACGATGGGAATCAGAACGACTGCGGTGAGAACGCGCTTCACGAGAGGTTTCCGTTGTCGCCGACCAATCCTCCGAAGCGGCGCTCGCGCTTCTGAAATGCCTCGATCGCTTCCAGCAGTTGCGTGCCGCGGAAGTCGGGCCAAAGCGTTTCGGTTACGTAGATCTCGGCGTAGGCGACCTGCCACAACAAGAAATTGCTGAGGCGCATCTCGCCGCTGGTGCGGATGACGAGGTCGAGTTCGGGCAGGTTGTTGGTATAAAGATGGCGCGCGATGGAGCGCTCATCGATCTTCATGTGCTCGACGCCGCCGTTGCGCGAAGCTTCATTGACCAGCGCATTGAAGCAGTCGACCAGCTCGGTGCGCGAGCCGTAATTGAGCGCCAAGGTCAGTACCATGCCGGTGTTGCGCTCCGTCATCTCGCGCGCCCAGGCCATGCGTTCCTGCACTTCCTGCGGCAGCTCGTGCTGACGGCCAATGTACTGCAGGCGGATGTTGTTCTCCATCAGCGTCGGCAGCTCCATCTTCAGGTAGCGGCGCAGCAGGTTCATCAGGAACTGGACTTCGCCCTTGGGGCGCTTCCAGTTTTCGGCGGAAAAGGAATAGAGAGTAAGCGCGGGGATGTTGAGGCGCGCGGCCGTTTCCACCGTGGCGCGTACGGCAGCGACACCTGAGCGGTGTCCCGCGATGCGCGGCAGATGGCGACGTTTAGCCCATCGGCCATTGCCGTCCATGATGATGGCGATGTGGTGGGGCAGCCGCTCCGGATCGAGGCGGGAGTAGATCTCAGCCTCTTTGCGGTTCAGCCCAGCGGGCACTTGTGCGCGCAAAGCGTACCTCGAATCATCCTTGAAATTAGCATAGGGTTCAGGCGCTTGCAATGAAGGCAAGCGGGAATCCAACATCTCCGGTAGCTTGCGGTCAATCACGGGATCGACCCGTCAATTTTTCACCCATAGTGGCCCAGCTGAATCTTGTGGTTGTGTGAACACGCTGCCAACACTCCTCCGGCCGGCGCCATCGGCAATAGGCCCTCAGCCTGGTCGAGGATGTGCATGAGTGATCTCGAGAAATATGAAATATGACTTTCAAGTGCCTGTGTGCTTTATATCATAAAGTACTTGTGGTTGAGAAATAAAAACGATGCGCGGAGCATCGGCTGCGACGTAGGCTCGGATCTGAATGACCTGCGAGGAGTGCTGGAACTGTCTCGTTTCCTGGACCGGCGCCATGTGCAGCCGAAAGAAGTCGCCTGCATCAAGACCCTGCGGCACAACTCCTACTGATATTCCTGATCCGCAGAGTCGGCGAAGATCGAGACTTTGCCTTCTTTGTCCAGTGCGTAGGTGATCAGCATGGAATGATTGCCTTTGCGGATTCGATACGCCGATGCGACTGCGCCGTGATATGGAATGCGCTTCACCAGCACCAGGGAATCCGGCGGCCACACGTCTTTCAGTTCAGCCTGCACGTCCTTCGCTTCATCCGGGGTAAGGGCAGCCGCCATTTCGGTAGACAGTTGACTACGGACGTCGCTTCCGGCGGCCAGCTGCCCCAGCAGCGTTTTCAGGCTCTGGGCGAGCGCAGGTTGATCGTCAGGGATGGCGGAGAGCTTAGGAGGCATCAGCGCCGGATTGATGATTCCCGCCACGACGCGGGCGATCATTCTGGGACCTCCGCCCGCAAGGTTGGTGAGCACCGCTACGCTCAGGTCATCGTCGGGATAACGCAGAATGAAACACGTGAAGCCCTGCCACGCGCCGCCATGTTGAGTCGTCTTGTGGCCGTTCATAGGTTCCATCGACCAGCCGAAGCCATAGCTGGCCTGGTTCGCTTTTCCGTCGTTCAGCGGAAACACCGTCCACATGCGATCAAGGCTGGATCGTTGCAGCAAGGTGGTGCCGTACAGCGCAGCGTCCCATTTAGCGATGTCCAGCACGTTGAAGTAAAGCGCTCCATCGGCCGTGGAGTCGAAAGTAGGAGAGACCCACTCCTGGTTCTTGAGTTCGTTGTGATGGAGCTCATAACCGGAGGCTCGATTTGGAATGATGTCGGCCTCACTGATGAGGCGCGTAGAGGTCATGCCCAGCGGCCGGAAGATGCGCTCCTGCAGAAAGTCGGCATAAGGCTTGCCCGTCACCTTGTGAATCACGATGCCGAGCAGGAGGTAGTTCGTATTGCGATAGTCCCACTGCTCGCCTACTTTGAAGTCGATCGGCAAGGCTGCTACTTTCGCGACGAGCTCGTCCTCTGTGAAATCGAGACGCAGATAAAACGGGCCCTTGGGACCCGTGCGATCCGGACTCTCGTATTCGGCCAGACCGGATGTGTGCGAGAGCAGGTTCTTGACCAGGATTGGCTTCCAAGTATCCGGCGCGTTGGGGAAATATTTGACGATACTGTCGTCGAGACTGATCTTGCCTTCCTCAACCAGCATCATGATTGCTGCCGAAACAAACTGCTTTCCCACCGAGCCAGACTGGAAAACCGTTTCCGGCTTCACCGGTACAGACAGCTCGACATTCGACATTCCGTAGCCCTTGGCGAGGAGAACTTGTCCGCGACTGTAAACTCCGACGGCGACACCTGGAATTTGGCGGCTCATCATCACCGAATTCACGAAATGATCAATCTCCGTGACTTGGTCGGCAGTTAGCGGTTGATGCGCCACTTGAGCGGGCAATGAGGTGCAGAATCCGGTAAGCGTAAGAAGGCAGAGTGCGGCGAATCGGAGCATTGGATATCTCCACAATTCGTGATCGAGGCGATCGTAGTATAGGTGCGGGTTGAACAGCGTGCTACCAGCACTATCACTCGTTGCTGTGATGAGATAGGGGATTCCGGCAGCAGAAAGCCGAGGCAGATGGCCTCGGCTCTTCCGGATCACCGTTTAATGTGCTGCGCGCTCCCTAAGCTCCGCGCCGTGGATGCATCACCATATCTCGCACCTGGGCCAGCACGCTGGAGAGCTGCATGGTATTCAGCTTTGAGGTGAACTCCACCAGTTCAGCGATGAAAGGATCGGTCATCAGATCGGTGATCTCGTCCTCACGCGACGAACCGCAATCGCACAGCAGGTCAGGCACGGTCACCTCGAGCGCCTGTGCCAGCCGTGCCAGGGACGAGAGTGTTGGGGTTGCTTTTTCGTTCTCGATCTTCGATACGTAGGTCCGAGGAACGCCCATGCGAAGCGCGAGTTGACGCTGGCTCAGGCCGGAACGTTGCCGCAGGTTGCGGATGGCTTTGGCTACTTGTACGTCGGAACGGCTGGTGTCTTCCGCTTCCACCATCGGCATTGAAGGCGTGAGGATTGGCTCAGGCTCATCCTCATCCAGTGATGCACGGCACCGACGGCAAAGATTGTTGGTGGTTTTGAACTGGACAAGATGGCAATCGTCGCATCTGACCACTTCCCGAGAATCGACGGGTGCGAGAGTGGTAGCCATTCAGGTTCGGGAGTGCCAGAGCAAGGCACAACAACTTATGCGTACTTTGCGGTATTCCACTTCTGGAGTCAAGTGGGTTGTCGGTGGAAAAAGCGGCGAAAACTCGGCGATTCCAGAGTTGTTTCCTGTTGAACCGGGACAAACCCGATAATTTCAGGAGAAACACGGAACTGGGCCGCTCTTTGCAGCGGTGTTTACTAACTGTATTCCTGGCTTGATTTGGGCAGAAGATAGACGGTTTGAGGGTCGCTAAGCCGTTATCTTCTGCCCTCGCTATGCGCTTTCCTGCTCTGCGTCCTCAGTATCGCGGACGAAGTAGGAATCGACCGCGGACAACAAGGCCTCTCGATCGATGCAGGGTTCGTTCTGCTTGTACCGCGCTTTCCAGCAGATTTGGTTGATGAGGTCGCGAGGATGGCAGGCGCGAAGCGGCTCCTTCAACTCCCTGCGAATGACCCGGATCAATTCATCGATGATCTCGGTTTGGCAGTGGAGATTGCAGGTGCCGCACACCGCGTGGAAGATCGCATGGAATTGCTGTTCGGAAACCGCTCCGACTTTGATCTTGGTTTGGATCCGGCGCAGGAACGCTTCGTCGGCTAAGGTTGCCGGGTCCAGATTGGTGGCGAAAACGACGCATGGTTCGAAGGGGACTTCGACCTTTTTTCCTCCCGCCAGATTCAGGAAGTCGATTCGGCGATCCAGGGGAACGACCCAGCGATTGAGCAGCTCTTCCGGGCGAAGTCTCTGCCGCCCGAAGTCGTCGATGATCAGGACGCCATTATTGGCCTTCATCTGCACCGGGGCCGTATAGAACTTGGTAATCGGGTTGAACTGAAGCTCCAGCATTTCGATGGTCAGTTCACCGCCGACCAGCACGGTCGGGCGTTCGCAGAGCACCCAGCGAGCGTCGCCACTCTGCGCAACGGGATCATCGACTGCCGTGTGGAAGTCGGGGTCGTACACACAAATAATCTGGCCGTCCACTTCGACGGCGTATGGAACCCACACGCGATCCAGGGCATAGGACTTGGGCCAGTGCGGTCGCGATCGTGGTTTTTCCGGCTCCACTTGGTCCGTACAAGAAAATCGCGGTGCCCGAGTTCAAGGCGGTTCCGAGCTTCTCCAGAAGCTCGGGCTCGAGAACAAGGTGAGCGAAAGCGCGTTCAACCGCGGGCGGATGCACGTCGACGTGGCGGACACTTTGCTCGTGAACCTGTTGGCGATAGTGCTCCAACGCCACCGGCGCGGCACCGGCGTAGTGATTCTGGGACAAAACTTCCAATGCCCGCGATCTGCCTGGTGATGTGATCGCGATATGAGGGATGTTGCCCGTCATTCCCGTGACTTCGCAGAGTCCTTCCGACCGCAGGCGGCGAAGCAGTTCATTGACCACGCCAAAGCCGAGCCGAGTCTGGCTTGACAGTTCCCGAAGGGACGAGGGAGCCGCACAGGCACAAAACCTTCAGCACCAAATCTTCCAGGATCGATTGCCGCAGCCCAGTTTCAGCAACGGACTCAGGACTGTGCTGCGGTCCGCGCCACGACGAGACCTTGGCGTCAGGCGTGTCAAGCGGCGCTGGCGGTTGAGCGACGATGCTCCCGCTGGATCGCAGTGGAGGAACCAGACGTCGGATTCCGCTCTTGACTGCGGTCGACGACGATTCCCAACGCGCGGCTTGCGCAGGAGTGGATCCGGAAGTGTGCAGCGGTGCAGGCCGGACTTCGCTCTTGACGCCGAACGAAGAATCCAAGGCCGGCTGCGCGGCGACAGACCCGGAGGTGTGAAGCGGGCTGCGCCGGAGGTCGCTGCTGAACTTAGATGAATGGTCCATATTTCACTCCTGTAATGCCACTCGTTACCGTCATTGATCTTTTTCGACCCGACGACGGCCGACGGGTGCAACTAGTTAATCTGTGCCCTGCAACTCGCGGACGGCGTGCGCCAGATCCTCCACGCTTTTCAAGAAGGGCAGCCAGCGCGGATCGGTGCGAAAGGGATCGAGCGCCGGATTTACCGCCGCCGTTGCGAGGACGGCGAAGCCGAGATCGCGAGCGCGCTCAAGCTCCACGAAGCCATGATCGAGTTCGCCCAGAGCGCCGTAGATGGTAGCGGCCAAATACGCTCCGTCGGCGACCAACCCGGAATCCAGTTGGCCGAGAATGCTTACCGCCTCGTCGCGCTCTCCGGCGAGTGCGGCCACGTAAGCCAGCGATAGCTCCCAAGCCGGATCGGGATCCCGATTCAGGAGCTCGTGGAACTGGGCCATAGCTTCGGAAAACAATCCCAGACGGCCAAGAACAATTCCATGCACCGCTCGCGCCATGAAGAAATCAGGCTGGATCTCCAAGGTACGCAGGAGCTGGGCGTCTGCTTCATCCCATCGACGCTGGTAATACAGCAGAAGGCCATAGCAGTAATTGATCGGCGCCATGAGCGGGTCGATTGCGCAACCTTGCCGCGCTTGTTCGCTCGCTTCGTCGAGCCGTCCCGCTGCGGCCAGCGCCTGCGCATAGGCGTAGCGCGCGATGGCGGAGTCCGGATTCAGCTCGAGCCCTCGCTCACCATGCCAAAGTGCTTCAGCGAGATTCAAATCGCAGAACACCTCGGCGAGACTCAGTGCGGCGTGAGCTTCTGACAGTCCCTCATCCAGTTCAAGCGCGCGGCGAGCACACGTCTTCGCCTGCAGAAATGCCTGTCCTGTATCGACTCTGCTGACTACCGTCAGCATGACGTATGCAATTGCCAGACACGCATATCCCGAGGCGTGCTGCGGATCGGCTTCGATGGCCTTGTGATAGAGATCGATGCCACGTTCAAGACCGTCCGGAGTCCACAAGATTGCCTGATCATTAGCGCGCAGGAAGAACTCGTCCGCCTGGCTGTGTACCGGCGCGGGCGCGGATTTGCGCGCAGGTTTCCTGCTTCCGACCGATGATGGTGCCCGGAGCCTGTCACCTACTCGGCGGGCGATCTCATCCTGGACGTCAGCTACTTCGTTCGCCATGCAGCTAAACTGCGAGCCCCACAACTGCGTGTCCTTGGCTACGTCGATCATTTCCGCGCGAATCGATAACTGGTCACCGCGCAAGGTGATGCGGCCGGTGAGAATGGCGCGTACCTCGAGTTCTCGTCCCACCAGGTGCAGGTCGTCGGCCTGATCGCGGTAGCGGAAAGCTTTCGAACGCGGAACAACACGAAGTTTGGGAAGATGTGAAAGTCCGTCAATCACTCCTTCGGCGATCGACTCGCCCAGGTAGTCGAACTCCGGGTTAGCCGTTCCGTTTTCGAAGGGCAGAACCGCCAGTGAATCGATCGTCTTTCCCGCTTTCCGTGCAGCGGGATTACTGACCCGTGCCGCCTTACCGGGCCCCCCGCCACTTTGCAGGCGGTGCAGATCGGCCACTACCTCCGAAGCGCTTTGATAGCGAAGCCGGCAATCTTTCTCCAGCAGACGGGAGACAATACCGGGAAACGCCGGCGGCAGACCGGTGTTGTGGCGAGCCAGCGGAACGGGTTCGCGATTGAGAATTGCGTCGAAGATGAGCGCCGTGGTGTGGCCGGGGAAAGGCAACTCGCCCGCCGCCATCTCGTACAGCACCACGCCGAGCGAGAATAGATCGCTTCGTACATCCAGCTTTTGTCCACGCGCCTGCTCTGGCGACATGTACGCGATGGTTCCCACAGTTTGCCCCGGGCTGGTCAACAAGTCAGTTCGGCCAGTCGGTGCCGCCGTGATGCCGGCCGCTGTTACGGCAAGCCGCGGGGTCTCCAGTTTTGCCAAACCGAAATCAAGCACCTTGGCCTCGCCGCGAGCGGTAAGGAATACATTCGCGGGTTTGATGTCCCGATGAATAATGCCTTTCTTGTGCGCCGCATCCAGCGCATCGGCGACTTGGACGCCGATGCGCAACAGCTCTTCCGCGGGGATCGGACCTTCTGCGATCCGCTCGCGTAGCGTCTGGCCTTCCAACAATTCCATGGTGATGAAGTGATGTCCTTCAGCTTCATCAACTTCGTGGATGGTGCAGATGTTCGGATGATTCAAGGACGATGCGGATTGCGCTTCACGCACGAAGCGCTGCACCATCTGCGGATTACTGGCGACTTCAGGAGGTAAACACTTGAGCGCAACCTCGCGGCCCAAGCGGGTGTCCTCTGCCCGGTAAACGACGCCCATACCTCCAGAGCCCAACTTGTCGAGCACCCTGTAGTGGGAAATGGTTTTGCCGAGCATCACGTGCCAGATGGAGGAGATATAGTCTCGCGACTATAACACTCGTAGACGTGCCGAAAATATGGGGCAATAGTGGCCACAAATCACCTCCGTTTAAGGACCAAATCATCAGGCACTCTCATGGTGATGCTTCAGGGAAACTGCTCGACTTTTCGGTGATAGCGAGTATCGCCAAATAGTCTTACGTTTGAACTGAGGCGATGGTTGCCCACACGGGAAGTTGTCAGTTTCGACGAAGACGCTGCATGATTGCTAGCGACTTTCTTTCCGGAGTTAGTTCGTCAACATGAGCAGAACAGAGCGATCGGATGATGCATGGAAATTACTAACCGAGTTCACGCAATCAGAAAGTTTGCGCAAACACGCGCTCTCCGTGGAAGCGTGTATGCGTGCTTACGCCCGCAAATTCGGAGACGACGAGGATCGCTGGAGTGTCGTCGGACTCCTCCACGACTTTGACTACGACAAATATCCCAGTCTCGAGGACCATCCATATAAAGGGAATGAGATTCTGAAGGAGCGCAACTACCCTGAGGACATTCGTCGGGCGATCATGTCCCATGCCGACTACACCGGTGTGACTCGCGACTCTCCAATGGAGAAGGCGCTGTTTGCATGCGACGAACTGGCAGGATTCATCACCGCGACAGCGCTGGTGAAACCGAATAAGTCTCTGGCGGAAGTAGACGCGAAGTCGGTACGAAAGCGGATGAAGGACAAGGCATTCGCGCGCTCGGTCAGCCGCGAAGACATCGTCAACGGCGCCGCCGGGCTGGGTGTGGATCTGGACGAGCACATTTGCTTTTGTATCGAGGCGATGAAAGGGATCGCCGAGGAACTGGGGTTGGCGGGGAAGAGCGGCTAATCGCAGGTTTGGCTTCATTCAATAGTAAAAGCGGTCCGTTGCGGCGGACCGCCTCACTACGAGAGCTCCCGACCCGATGAGAAGCCCTCGAAATTCGTCAACTCTTACTGCGCCTGCGGAGCGGATTCCGACATCTTCTGCAGCCGCTGATTGATGCGGGCGAGCCGGTTCTGCTGCATCTGATCAGCCTTGGCCTTCTGGTCCGACGTCAGCACCTGGTTATAGATCTGGCTGCGAACCTGTGCCTTCTGGACGCTCAGCTGGGCCTGGATCTGCGCCCGCTGAGTAGCCAACTGCTGCACTTTTGCCTGATCGAACGCGCCGCTGGCGGTTGCGGTCAGCATCGCCGCCCGGTTCTGCTCCAACTGCTGTCTCAGCGGCCGAGTGGTTGCGCGCTGCGACTGCACGATCGTCTTGATCTGCGCCTTCTGCGCGTCGGTCAAATTCAGTTCTTTTGCCATGCGCTCCATGCGAGCGTGACGATGGCCCTTCCAGGCCTGGGCGCCGCTCTCGTCGTTCTGCTGCGCGGAAGATAGTACGGCCGTGCCGCAAAGCACTAACGCCAGCAGGGCAACGGCAACGCTCCAAAACTTGGTCTTCATAATCTTTGTTCTCCTTCTCGACAGTTCGTCTGTCAATCGTTGAAACCCCGGCGCCGCTCATTTGTTAGTAAACTCTGGTTACGCAGGGTAAAGTTTTGTAAAAAGCCACGCCAGGTTTCTGACGCCCAAGGCTGGGCAACCTATAACTTATTCCCGGACGCGTGGTGGAAAGTTCCGCAAAGGATGACACCTGAACTCTGAAGGACAGGATGAAGACAATTGGAGTTGTCGGCGGCCTCGGACCCGAGTCCACCATCGAGTACTACCGCTGCCTGATCGCCGCTTTTCAGAAACGTGCCGGCGATAAGGTACTGCCCTCCATCCTGATTAACAGTATCGATGTGTACCGCGGCTTGGCCTTTCTGGATGCGAATCAACTGGATCTCCTCGCGGACTATCTGGTCGCGGCTATCCAGAAGCTGGCCGACGCAGGAGCAGACTTCGCCATGATCAGCGCCAATACTCCGCATCTGGTCTTCGATCAGGTGCAAGCCCGGTCGTCCTTGCTGCTCATTAGTATTGTCGAATCCGCTTGCGCCGCAGCGAAGGCGCGAAGCATCCGGCGGATCGGTTTACTGGGAACGCGCTTCACCATGCAGGCGCGGTTTTATCCCGACGTCTTCTCGCGAGAAGGGATCGAGATCGTCATACCGCACGAGGATGAGCTGGCCTACATCCACGACAAGTACATCAATGAACTGCTGAAGGGAATTTGTCTTCCGGGCACCCACGATGGGCTGGCGCGGATCATTCGTAGGATGAAGGCAGAGGATCGCATCGAAGCGGTACTGCTCGCCGGGACTGAGTTGCCCTTAATCCTGACTGAGGACTTTGTCGACGATGTCCCGCTTCTAGATACCATGAAGATCCACGTCGAAGCCGTGGTCGACCGCCTCCTGGCTTAGCACGACTGCTGGCCGAGGCCGGGTTTTCGGTCGGTAATCACAGAAGCCTCTTTGTCTCCGGCGCGATTTGGGCTAGTGTGTAGCCAGAGTGGCGGGCTGAGTATGAGGATTGCGCGACATCTGGCTGCTGTTTCGACGCTTGCGATCGCCTTTGCGGCGTCATCGGCACATGCTGCCAATGCCGCTCCCCCTCGCACCACGGCCTACAATCTTCCGTTGCAGCATCAGACTGCTGCGCTCTCTGCGCTAACGCCGCGGGTCAATTGGGAACTGGAACCGCTGGTTGACTTTAAGAGTTCCGAGATCAAGTTCAATCTGCAAACCTTGATGAATACGCTGCGTGACACTCGCCACGAGGGCTGGGTACTCGCCGCTTATCCTGACCCCAAGACCAGCCGTCCGCTGATTGGGGCGGGGTTCAGCCTGGACCTGGAAGCAAGACAACACGTCCAGCGTGATCCACTGAACCCAAACGTGTTTCTGGAGCCATCGTCCGCGCAGTTGTGGGAGGCCGCCGGACTTGAGCCGCAGCACCTTACCAGCATGCTGCAACAATACGACCGCGACCTCGAGGCTTGGAACAAGAAGAAGTTTCGCAAGAAGGTCCGGACCCACGAACTGTTTCCGCAGATCAGCGAAGAGGACGCGACCAAACTATTGCGGATTTCCGCAATTCAGGCTGTACATAACGCGCGCGCCTATTGCCGCAACTTCGACGACTTGACCGGCCCGCAGCAGATGGCCCTTACCCAACTGGTCTTCCAGATGGGCGTGAACCTTGAGCAGTTCACTCAATTCCTCAGCGCCATCAATACTCCGCCAGGCTCCATTCAAAGTGTTAGCGTAACCTACCCGGAGCCGGAGTATTGGAATTCCGTGCAAGGCACGTTGATCCACAGCGATTGGGCTCGCCGTTACAGCACGCGGGCCATTTCCGTTATCGCCATGTTCGACCCGACGTACGGCTGCTGATCCATACCAGGCGGAAGCGCGCGTCCGGGCGGAAGTTCATCCTCTGCATTCTCACCGCGCGCCGGCATACCGCCGTCCGCACGGCCAGCCTCAATCACAAGAAGTCTTCGCCAAATCGAAGCCGCAAGAGTTAAGCGCGGGCACGGTTTGCGATCACCGTCCCGTTACCTTAATCTGACGGTGCATGTTTCGCCGTTACTGTTTCCTGGGTGTCCTTCTCATCACGATTGCGATCTTCAGCGCGGCGAGTTCGCCCTCTGTCGATGTCGCCACCTATCAAATCGTCCACACGTTCCCGCACGATCCCAGAGCCTTTACCCAGGGATTGTTGTACATCGACGGCCATCTCTACGAGAGCACTGGTCTGCGTGGCCACTCGTCGATCAGAATGGTCGATCTGAACACTGGCCGCACCCTCCAAAAGTACGACCTGACGGCTGACCAGTTTGGCGAAGGCCTCACCGACTGGGGCAGCACGCTGGTTCAGCTCACCTGGCAGGCGCACAAAGGCTTCGTCTACGATCGCTTCAGCTTTGCCTTGCTGAGGACATTTCCTTATCAAGGTGAGGGCTGGGGTCTGACGCACGATGACAGGCAACTCATCATGAGCGACGGCACGCCTGATCTTCGCTTCCTTGATCCCAAGACCTTTCGCGAGACCGGGCATCTTCACGTTACCTCGCAGAATGGTCAGCCTGTCGAGGATTTGAACGAACTGGAGTATGTGCGCGGCGAAATCTATGCCAACATCTGGCATAGCGATCGCATTGCGCGCATCTCTCCCCGGACGGGCAAAGTTCTGGGATGGATCGATCTGAGCGGTCTACGCGACCAGAGCACCTTGAGTAATCCCGATGCTGTGCTGAACGGCATCGCGTATGACTCCAAGGGCAACCGCCTGTTCGTGACCGGGAAACTCTGGCCGAAGTTGTACGAGATCAAAGTTGTGCCGAAGTAATCGTCCGAGGACAGGGCATTCATGCGGTTCGCTAGTTAGAAATCCCGTACTCCACACAACATCGGCTTGATGTCGACCACAGGCGTGCCGTCAATTGCCTCGATGGGGCCGACTCGCAACCGATTCTTCAAAGTCTTTCTCACCGTGACCTGATGCAGACCCAGAGGATTTGGCCTGTCGGGCGACCTGGTAGCGAAGACACCCATCAGCCGGTGCTGCGGGTCAGATCGCGGATGGACTTTCATGGTCTCCCGCCGTGCCTGGTGCAGCCAGGTAATGACGATGATTTCGTCGCCCGCCTTCAGTCCATCGAGACACTCGGCAAACTTTGCGTCCACCTCCAGCCATACGTCCGGCGCGCCTTCAAGTCCCTGCTTGGGCGCTTGTGCGCGGGTTTTGACCGTCGAGCGGATCACGCCGATCGGCCGCAGTTGTGCTCGCATGCTTTTCGAAGGCTGCTTTTTCGCGGCGACAGTTTTCTTTGCTCTCAATTAGGCTTCTCCAGAACTACAATCTCGAGTTCAGCCAACCGGGTCGGATCACGGATGATTTCGATTTGCGAGATCCTCCGGTTCACGATCGTCAATTGCAGGACGCGCCGCAGCTGCCGGCCGGGCGGGTAATTATCTTCTTTCAATAGGGTTTAGAGTGAAACATCCGGACCGGATAGGATCCCGGTACGTCCGTTTTGCCGTTTCCGCCGCTTGCATGTTATCCTAAGTACCGTAACAAGATACGATTAAAAAAGAGTAGGAGCGCAGCCGATTCAGTGTTAGCCCGAGAGAAAAAAGCCGCTTTGATTGCCGACAACCGGAGAGCCGATAACGATACAGGTTCACCGGAGGTCCAGATCGCCATCCTTAGTACCCGGATCGGTGAACTGACAGAACATTTCAAGACCCACAAGAAAGATCATGCCTCCCGGCGCGGTCTTCTCATGATGGTGAGCAAGCGTCGCAGCCTGCTCGATTACCTCAGAAAGTCCGATACCGAGCGCTACAAAGCCGTTATTCAGAAACTTGGCATCCGCAAGTAGTTGTTTGCCAGCCCTGAACTACCACGCTTCGGGCGTAATGCATTCTTCACAGGTGCAGAACGTTGCTTTTTGGGAACCGGGCCTATGATTGGCCCGGCGGTATTCGGAGTACATCGGCATTGGGCGCGGGGTGCGCCCGTAAGATTCGTTCAGCTTCTCTCGGCTGACCTTAATTCACTCCACTTCCGTATCGTCGTTCGGGCCATGGCAGCATGGCTTTCGGCCTCTCACCCGGCCATGACACCCGAACTGCATGACCGGCTCTAACGGTTGCGTTCAGACAGAAGGAATTAGGAAATGAAAGAAGAAATGACGGCCACCTTACACGGCGTCAATAAGCACGAAATCAGTGTTGATCTTCCCGGCGGTAAATCCATCCACTTTGAAACCGGAAAATTGGCCAAGCAGGCCCACGGCTCCTGCATCGTGCGCATGGGCGACAACGTCGTCCTGGCCACCGCCTGCGCCAATCCCGAGCCCCGCGAGGGCATCGACTTCTTCCCGCTGACCGTCGACTACCGCGAGTACACCTACGCCGCCGGACGCATTCCGGGCGGCTTCATCAAGCGTGAAGGCCGTCCCAGCGAGCGCGAAATTCTAACCAGCCGCCAGATCGATCGTCCCATCCGTCCGCTGTTCCCCGAAGGCTTCCGCTGCGAGACCCAGGTCATCGCCATGGTGCTCTCGGCCGACACCGAAAACGATCCCGATGTCTCCGGCATCAACGGCGCGTCGGTGGCGCTGAGCGTTTCTGACATTCCGTTCCACGGTCCGATTGGCGCGGTGCGCGTCGGCCGCGTGAATGGCGAGTTCATTATCAATCCCACCTACGACGAACAGCGTTCGGGCGAACTGAACCTGATGGTCGTGGGCACCTCCGAAGGCATCGTGATGATCGAGTCCGGTGCGAAAGAGGTCACGGAAGACGTTGTCGTCGACGGCATCGAGTTCGGCCACCAGCAGATCAAGAAGATCTGCGCCGCCATCAACGAACTGGCGCAGAAGGTCGGCAAGGCCAAGCGCAAGGTCGAGCCGCCGATGATCGACCAGGAATACCTCGACGATCTCCGCACCAAGATGGGCGAGCGCCTGGCCGACGCCGCGAACACCGAGAAGTATCCCAAGAACGAAAGCTACGGCCTGATCAAGAAGCTGAAGGACGAGCTGAAGTCGACGATCGACGACGAAGATATGGAAGGCCGCAAGAAGGCTACCTCGTACTTCGATCTTCTGCGCGAGCAGATTTTCCGCGAGCAGGTAATCAAGGAGAAGCGCCGTCCCGACGGCCGCAAGTTCGACCAGATCCGCGACATCTGGATCGAAGTTGGCGTGCTGCCCCGTACTCACGGATCGGCGATCTTCACCCGCGGCGAAACCCAGGCGTTGGTCACCACCACGCTGGGTACCGGCGAAGACATGCAGCGTCTGGAGGCCTTCGAAGGCGAAGCCAAGAAGCGCTTCATGCTTCACTATAACTTTCCGCCGTTCAGCGTTGGAGAAGTGGCATTTCTGCGTGGCGCGGGACGTCGCGAAATCGGCCACGGTGCACTCGCCGAGCGGGCGCTGTTCGCGGTCCTGCCCAGCGATACCGACTGGCCTTATGCCATGCGCGTGGTCTCCGACATTCTGGAGTCCAACGGTTCGTCTTCGATGGCAACCGTCTGCGGAGCCTCGCTGAGCATGATGGATGCCGGCGTTCCTCTTAAGGCTGCCGTCGCTGGCGTAGCTATGGGTTTGGTTAAGGAAGGCGATGCAGTACGCCGTCCTGACCGACATCGCCGGCGCCGAAGATCACTACGGCGACATGGACTTCAAGGTCGCCGGAACGCGTGACGGTATCACCGCCCTGCAGATGGACATCAAGGTCATGGGCATCACGCCGCAGATCATGCGCGAGGCGCTGGAACAGGCTCGCGTCGGGCGGCTGTACATCCTCGACAAGATGACGGGCGTGATTGGCGAAGGCCGCACCACGCTCAGCGACTTCGCTCCGCGCTTCTACACCCTGCAGATTCCGACCGACAAGATTCGCGATCTGATCGGACCCGGCGGCAAGGTGATCCGCGGCATCGTCGAAGCCACGGGCGTCAAGATCGACGTCGAAGACAGCGGCAAGGTCAACGTTTCGTCGAGCGATCAGGTGGCAGCGGCGAAGGCTCTGCAGATGATCGGCGACATCACCGCGACCGCCGAAGTAGGCAAGACCTACCTCGGCAAGGTAACCCGGCTGGCCGACTTCGGCGCATTCGTCGAGATCATCCCCGGCACCGATGGCCTGCTGCACATCAGCGAAGTCGCCGAGCATCGCATCAACGATGTTCGCGACGAGCTGAAAGAAGGCGACCAGGTGCTGGTGAAGGTGCTGGCCGTCGACGGCAATCGCATCAAGCTGTCGCGCAAGGCGATCCTGAAAGAGCAGCGCGCCAAGATGGGCGGCGGAGAAGCTCCACCCGAAGGTGAAGGCGCTGAAGGCAGCAGTGGCGGCAGCGGCGGCGGAGGAGTCACCTTTGAAGGCGGTCACGAGCGTGCCGACGAGCCCAGCTCAGAGCCGAACTTCAACCGGGATGGCGGAGATCGTCGCGAACGCAGCGGCGGTGGCGGCGGACGTCCCGGAGGCGGTGGACGTCCAGGTGGCGGCCGAGGCGGACGCCCCGGCGGTGGTCGCGGCGGCGATCGCGGACCGCGTCGCGGCGGACGTTAACTTGAGTAGGCCAAGGGAGAACAGCAATGTTCTCCCTTTGTTTGCGTTTGATTTGATTTCGTCCTGAGCGATGGCTTTGCGTCTACCGCGGAGTTTGTCATGCGGAGGCGGCATTCTGTTGCGCCGTAGTCAGATCTGCTGTTCCGGCCTTCGGGCCGGCCTCGTACAAGCGCCCCAGGCCATGCGCCACGGGCACACTTTGCTGTAGCGGGAGCAAGCTGTGGCAACCAGAACAGTCCTAATTACGGGTGGCGCCGGTTTCATCGGCGTCAACGCCGCGGAAGCCTTCATCCGCGACGGGTGGCAGGTCATCCTCTTCGACAATCTCTCGCGCAAAGGTACCGACCTCAATCTCCGCTACCTGCGCCAGAAGTATCCCGACAATTGCGAATTCATCATGGGCGACGTGCGCTACGACTCGCTCGGGTTGCTGCACGCCGTCTCGCGTGCGGATCTGGTGCTTGCACCTGGCGGCGCAGGTCGCCGTGACGACCTCGATTGTTCGCCCTATTGAAGATTTCGAGATCAACGCTCATGGCACCTTCAACGTGCTGGAAGCGGTGCGCGAGTCGGGCAAGAAGCCGATGATCATCTACTCCTCCACCAACAAGGTGTATGGAGGAATGCCCGAAATCGTCTGCATGAAGGGCGCGACCCGCTGGACGTTTCGCGATTATCCCGATGGCATCGCCGAGACGCAGCCGCTGGACTTCCATTCGCCATACGGTTGCAGCAAGGGTGCGGCCGACCAGTACGTTCACGATTACGGGCGCATCTACGACATCCCCACGGTGGTTTTTCGTCAGTCCTGCATCTACGGCCAGCGTCAGTTCGGCGTGGAAGACCAGGGCTGGGTGGCATGGTTCTCGATCGCCGCACTGCTGAAGCGGCCGATCACGATCTACGGTGACGGCTTGCAGATACGCGACCTGCTGCACGTCGACGATCTGGTGGCAGCGTACAAAGCTGCGGCCGAAAAGCCCGATCACTCGGCTGGCAAGATTTTCAATATGGGCGGCGGCCCGACGCGCACTCTTTCGCTGGTGGAGCTGCTGGCGTTCCTCGAGAAGCGTTTGGAGCGGAAGATTCCGGTACGTCATTCGGAGCCGCGCGCTGGAGATCAGCCCGTGTTCGTGGCCGACATCCGCAAGGCCGAGCGCGAATTGGGTTGGCGGCCGGCAGATCGATCCATTGCCGGGGATCGGCATGCTGATCGATTGGATCCAGGAGAATCGCGCTGACGTGGAGCGGGTGGTCGCTCATTCTAGGGAATTGTGCGCGCGGTCTTTTGGGAATTTCCTTACCTGCGACGCAGGCCTCCTCAACTGCCGATCCATCCTCTGCTATTGTTGTAAGTTATTCTTCTGACCCGATCTGATGCCCAAGAGCTACGTCATCATCCCCGCCTACAACGAAGGGCCGAATCTGGGCGCCGTGCTGCAGCAGTTGCAGCAGCTGTCAGCGACCCTACCTCTGGGCGTGATCGTCGTCAACGACGGCAGCCGCGACAACACCCTGCAAGAAGCGGAGCGCTTCCTCGGCAAGATGGATCTGGAGATCGTGACCCATCCCGTCAACCTCGGCGTCCCGATGACTTTCTACGACGGCCTGGTCGCAGCAGCGAAACGCGCTCAGCCCGACGACTGCATCTTCATCATGGAAGGCGATGGCACCAGCGACCTGAAGTGCATGCCGGAAATGGCGCGTCGAGTGTATAACGGCGACGATGTGGTCGTGGCTTCGCGCTACATTCGCGGCGGCGGCTATCTCAATTTTCCATGGCAGCGCACTGCCGGCAGCTGGGTCGTCAACATGGTGCTGTCGACCTTCTTCCATGTTCGCGGCATTACCGACTACACCATCTTCTATCGCGGCTATCGTGCCGAGCGCCGTGCAGCGCGCCCTCGAGCACTATGGCTCTAGCTACGTCACCACCAAGTCGTTCGCGGCGAATCTGGAAGTGCTGCTGCGCGTTCTGCCCTTCAGCACCCGCTTCAGCGAGGTTCCCCTTCGCTATGACTACGGATTAAAGAAGAGCCAGAGCAAGATGAATCCGGTCAAGACGCTGCGCGAGTATCAGGGACTGATTGTCAAACGGCTTATGGGCAAGATCCGACTGGCCGCTCCGCATAGCTGAATCTGGCTAATAGTTTATTTCCTCGATGGGCCAATGCTGCCCAGCGAACTTTCAATCGCTCGGCAACTTTGTCGCGGACCCTTCCTCCGTCTTCCGAGCAAGGGACTTGGAGGAAACCACGCCAACCCTTCGTACCCGGCCAGCAACTTCGCATGTACAATTAAACACGTCCTGTTGAGCGAGTCGGCCTCGAGGACGTCGTACTGCGACAGTTGGTTTTTGGAGCCAGGAATGCGCATTTCAGTCATTGGATCTGGGTACGTCGGTTTGGTCACGGCGGTATGCTTTGCGGAGTTGGGTCACGATGTCACGCTGTACGACAACGATCCGGCCAAGCAAGATGCATTGCGGCAAGGCCAGTCGCCAATCCATGAGCGTTACGTCCCGGAGCTGTTGAAGCGGCATCTTGGCACCAAGCTGGTTTTGTCCGGCGCCTTGGCGGAATCGGTCGAGCAATCCGACGCAATCTTTGTTGCAGTGGGCACGCCTCCCACGGTCAACGGGGAAGCCGATCTATCCTACGTCGAGTCAGTCGCACGAGAGATTGCGGCCAACATCAAGGACTACAAGATCGTCGTCGGTAAGAGCACGGTTCCGGTTTACACCAGCGAGTGGGTTCGCCGGGTCATGCTGCTGAACGGCGCGCCAGCCGATCTGTTCGACGTTGCGTCTAATCCTGAGTTTCTGCGCGAAGGAACTGCGGTCACCGACTTTCTGTATCCGGACCGCATCGTGATTGGCACCGACAATCCTGCGTGTGCCGATCGGCTGCGCGAGATTTATGCGCCCCTGATGAACGGCAGTTACTACCAGCGGGCGGATGCCATACCCGCGCCCAAGCCCGTCACTGGTCCTGCCCGTCTCATCGCTACCACCGCCAAAAGCGCCGAGCTGATCAAGTACGCTTCGAACGCGTTTCTGGCGATGAAGATCAGCTTCATCAATGCCGTTGCCACGCTCTGCGAGTCGGTTGGAGCGGATGTGGATCAGGTGAGGGAAGGGATTGGTGCGGATTCGCGAATCGGGGGGCAGTTTCTGTACCCCGGGCTCGGCTATGGCGGATCCTGTTTTCCCAAAGACCTGTCGGCTTATCGCGCGGTGGCCCGCGAGTGCGGCTACGACTTCCGCCTGCTGGAAGAAGTGATGCACATCAACAACGAACAGCGCGAGCGGTTCCTGCGCAAAGTGCGACGCGCTCTGTGGACGCTGAAAGGGAAGCGGCTTGGCGTTCTCGGACTGGCATTCAAGGGCGGCACCGATGACGTGCGCGAGTCTCCGGCGATTGCAGTCGTGAAATCGCTGATGTCCGAGGGCTGCAGGATTCAGGCGTACGATCCAGCTGCCATGGCAAATGCCCGCGAGATTCTGGGTTCACAGGACATCCAGTACGTCGGCTCCGCCTTGGAAGCGGCGAAGGATGCAGATGCTTTGCTGGTACTGACCGATTGGGAGGAGTTTCGCACTCTCGATCTGGCGGCATTACGGAAGGCGCTGCGCTATCCCATCGTGATCGACGGCCGCAACATGTTTAGCCCGGACGCGATGGCCGAGCACGGCTTTATCTACACCAGCGTAGGAAGGTCCGATGTGTCGCATGATCTTCCCGGGGCACAGAATGGCGCCGCACCATCAATGAAATCGTCCGCTCGCGTGCCGATTGCGTGATAGGCGCCGGCTCGTCCGGTCTGCGGTCTTTGGTGTGGACTAATTTCTCTCCAGCAACACGGTCGTCTCGTCCTGGTAATCGATTTTCCATCCCGTATTGTTCATCAGCAAATACGTCAAAGGATTCTGCTTCCTGAACAACACGTAGCGAATGTGATATTTGTCCAGGATGCTGAGTGTGCCCTTGATCTCGATCGCATCGAGGTAGTCAGCAAAGACACCGTTGTATTCGTAGATGTCGATGCGGGAGTCGATGAACACTGGAAGATCGCGAACATTCCAGATCAGGTAGCCTCCCCAGAGGAAATCGTTGAAGACACGTCCGCTCGGATGCAGTCCTTGCAAATAGCTCAGCGCTTTCACGGGATAGGTCCGCACCGTATCCCGCGTGAGCAGGTCCTTCGAAGGGAAGTGCAAGGCGCAACCGGTTACGATTGCGATAATAAGTACCGCGTTTAGCCACACCTTGTCTTCTGACGAACGATAAGGCGGAAGAAAATTCATCTCCTTGGCCAGCAGGGGCGTCACAACGATCGCGGCGAGAAATAAGAACCGGCTGTAGGCGACCGCGGCATAGAGGCCGATCAGCAGGAAGGCCAATTCGTCCAGCCGCCAAAGCCGCTTGCGCACAAGCGCCAGAACGATCATCGCGGCCAGGACCACGAATAGAATCTTCCCTCGTAAGCTGTGAAAGTCGACGCTCATCCATTCTTCAACATGTCCGACATTGAGCTTTTGCTGGAAGGCAAAATTGAAGGGATAGAAGACCAGATGGTAGGTGTAGGGATTTAGGAAGAGCCCGACGACGCTCAGTCCTCCGACGAACGTCAGCTTGCGCAGTTGCGCGTCCCGTCCAGCGTGTAGCCTCGATTCGTCCCCAATCGCCGCTCACCAGTCCGCAGGCGCAGAACACGGCAAACAGCACGATTCCGATCAGCCACGAGCCATGCAGGTTGGCCCACAGGATGAACAGCGGAACCAGCCACCAGCTCCAGTCCTTGCCTTTGCGGAATTGTTCCAGCAGGAATAGCTCCGCAACCAGGCAAATCCATCCCGCCAGCAACGTGCGCGGCCCGAAGGACACCGTCGCCAGACACACGGCCAGCGATGAGGCAAGAAACGAGGCCTTCACGTTTCCGCTGGTCAGGCACGCCAGTGCGAATACACCGAGCAGGATCAGCTCGGTCTGGATCAGCATCACCAGATAGACGCCCCGGATGCCGAGCCATCGCCAGCCGAAGTAGTAGGGAAGCTCGCTGAGCCAGGCTTCGTTAATCCAGCGCGAGCCGGTGGCCGTAAAGGAATAGAAGTCTTGCTGGACGACTGAGTGCGTCTGTACCAGCACCTCGGCATTGCGGAGATGCCACCAGATGTCAGGATCGGCAATGACTGCCGCTGTCGAAGAGATAGACGCACGCAGCCAGGGCAAAGGCCAGGAACACGGGAAACGACAAAAACCTTGGTCCACCGCTTCGATGCGCGTGAAGCGATTTCCGTCGCCGGAGTTGCCGGCCGCTTCTATTCCGCTATCTCGGCCTGTTCCAGCTGCACGGTTCAGGCTATCGCCGTGGTGAACTTTGCTTCCACAATATCCGGCCAACGACGGATAGCGAATTGTCTTCATCGCTCGCCCATTCTGAGATGTGCGCAAAACGGGAAGAACCTCAACGGGTCATGGTTCGCCGAATCTTGGCCGATAGACCTGTCAGAGCAATTGCATTTTCAAGAACGCTAGTGTGCCTTGCATGATGCAAACGAGCAACGGCAGGCCGGCGATTGCGGATCCAGCCTGATCGAGACTGCATTGGTGGTGCCGATTCTGGTGCTTATCCTTTGCTTTGCCGTCGACATCGGATACTTCTTCATTGTTGCGGCAAATCTGGTCTCTTCGTCGCGTAATGCCGTGTTGTATTCAGGCCAGGGCTTCGTCGCTCCCGGTCAGTTGCCATTGCCGTCCGCCGGAACTTCGGGATCGCTGAGCGATGTGGCAGGAGTGGCCGGACTGGCGGGAGGCGATCTTGCCGGCCTGGCCAATATGGCGACCAAAACCACGGTGCAGGTCTGCTCCAAGAAAATCGGCATTACCCAGACCTCCAGCGGCTACATCACGAATTGCAGCACGTTTCCGTCCGGATCATTAAGCTTCGCTCCGGACCAGGACCCGATGTCGAACTACGGCATGCTGACGCAACGAGTGGATGTGGTTTACACCGTCAGCCCACCGATTCCAGTCGACTTCTTCCTATTCACCATGCCGCCACTCACGGTGCACTGGCAGGCGGAGATGCGGGCGCTTGACTGATGGCAGCACGCTCCAGATACGGCTTCTTGGCCAGGACGAATGCGCTTCCATGCTGATCGAGTTTGCGCTTTCGGTCTGGACGTTATTCCTGCTCACCTTCCTGATCTTCGAATTCTGCATGACGGTGTATACCTACAGCGTACTGGCGAATGCGGCACGCGAGGGCGTTCGCTACGCAATTGTTCATGGCAGCGACAGTGCCGTCCTGCAGCGGCCCGGGTTCAGGATGTGCGGATGCCTCCGGCAGCAACGTGTCGGCGGTGGTGAAGAGCTACGCCACGGTTACGTTCCACGACATGAGCGGGATGACCGTGACCCCTGCCTGGCCCGATGGAAGAGCCACGCCATCCAGCCGGGTAGTGGTTAACTATCTCCTACCCCTACGTCGCCTATCTTGACTTTGCCCGGGTTCAGCCCACCCTCCATGCAGAGTCACCGCTGAGGGACGCATCGTGTTTTGACCAGGTGCCGCCAATGAACTCACGACAACGCTCGCCGAATGCCGAATGAAGCAGGTCAAGCAGCTATTGTTGTGGTCCTGATGTTGAGCTTGTTCTTGCTGGCAGTGTTGGCGTTCGCGGTGGACTACACCAACTCTGGTTTCAGCGCCAGCAGGTACAGACGGCAGCCGATGCGGCCTGCCAGGCCGGCGCTCTGGACATGTACCAGCTGATCAGCGGCGCGAGCTATCCACCGATCGACTTTGTGCCCGGCACAGCCGGCAGTTGCAGCGCTTACGGCTCGGCAGGCCCAAGCATGTGCTGGTACGCCAGCAAGAACGGTTTCAACGGTTACAGCGGGAGGAACGGCTACCGTGTCCTGGAGCTTTCCGGGCTCGGTGGCTGGCGTGATCGCACCGCCATCCTCCCTCGTTCCTCATCCCTACATGCAGGTCACGCGTGTCGCTGCCGGTGAAGACTTATTTCAGTACGCTGCTGACGGGGAAGCAGACGCAGCTGGTAGCGGCCGACATCGACCTGCGGTCTTACAGCAGATCATGCAGGGCGCCCCGATCATGATCCTGAATCCCAGGATTTCCGGGGCTCTGTATTTCACCGGAGGTGCATCGCTCACGATCGTAGGCGGCCCTGCACGCAGCATCGTCGTGAACTCAAGCAGCACGACTGCGGTGCAGTGCGGTTCAAGCGGCGTCATCGACACCAGAAAGGGCGGCCCGAACCGAACCGGCTCGGATGTCGGAACTTATGGAGGACCTCACGTAGCTCCGGGCACGGCGACAGGATGTTATCGGGACCAACGGTAACACCGGGTTGCCTGCAGGCTTTAGCGGCGGCACGACCGGCAAATGGGCATGGCCGGCGAGCTCCCGTAGCCGATCCATATGCGGCTGTGCCCGCCGCCAGCGGCATGAAGAGCGTCACCCCTGCGACCAAAGCGACTCACAGCGACGGAACGCAAGTACTACAACCTGGCCGCTCCGCGGCATGGACGGTTGCCCGGACAACAATCCCAGCAACTACGGCAGCTACAACGACAGCACCTACTGGACCTGCAATCTGAGTAAGTACGGGAGCAAATCCTGGTATTGCCGCGGTTGCAAGGAATATGCGCCCGGCTACTATCCCAACGGCATCTCCGAAAACGGCGGCGACGTGATCACCTTCCTGCCGGGCGTCTACTACATGGATGGAGATTTAGCGATCGGCGGCAGCGATTCGATTCGGATGGCCAAGGCATGCGCTAATTCGCAAGGAGTGATCAACACCGATCCCAGGCACCGGCAATTGCAGTCCGCTGACTCAAACCGCGGGTCCCAATGGCAAGGGAGGTGGCGGGGCGTGGACGTGGCACCAGACCGATGGCGTGATGTTTTACTTCCACGGCAGTGCCAAACCGGTGATCAGCGGCGCATCCGGTGGCCCAGCCTACCCCCGCGTCGACAAGGTTCCGGCCAGCGATCTCACCTGCGACGGCAGTACACCGCCTTCCTATCTCAATCTGGCGAGCGCTCTGGATACGAATATCATGCTGGCGCAGTGCACGGCCAACGGCTCCTACTACGACTCCGCCGGAGACACGACCGACACGCACAGGAAACATTCGCGGCCTGCTGATGTTCATGGACCACGCCGACACGGCGTCGCCGCAGCTCCAAGGATCGGGAACTCTGGCTTACACCGGTACGCTGTATTTCCACTCGTCGAACTATGCGACGATCTTCCAGATTCCCGGAGGCACGACGAACGGCACATTGATCTGGGGCAACGTCGTCACGGACCAGATGCAGCTGACCGGCAGCGGTGCGCTCACCATGGCTCTGAATCCAGCTGCAACGACGCCAATCACTCAAGGTGTCGCTGCTGCAGTGATAACCGTCTACGATCTGTCAAAAGTCCACAAACAGCGTCGGGCCGCTCATGCCTCCTCAAGCACCGGCATATTTTCTGGGACTTCCGTAGACATCGCCTCAGGAACAGGCTCCGACTTGGTCCAGCTCCAAACTGGCAGTCGCTCTGCCTGCGGATGCCTGACTTCGTCTTCAGTCAGCTCGCGCAGTATCACGACGGATCGACCGGCAACGTCCAGCGTGCCGTCGATCAAGCTTCTCGCCAAACGGATCGTCCAGATCGTAGGTGTTCATCAGCAGCTTCCAACCGCGATTTCTAGGCGATTGCGGCAGCGTGTACGTGACGCTGTCTGCGTAGGAGTTCAGCATGACGAGAAAGGTGTCGTCTGTGATCGGCTCCCCCATCTCGTCGACCTGTCCCAGGGTTGCGCCGTTGAGCATGACTGCCAGGCTGCGCATCCATCCGGTATTCCACTGCTCCTGCGTCATCTCCTGACCGTCGGTGCGATACCAGGCTATGTCGCGAGACGAGGGATGATAGACCTCGCGGTCCTGAAAGAATCGCCGGCGACGCAGGTTGGGATGGGCTCTGCCGGAAATCAATCAGCCGGCGGGTGAATTCCAGAAGCTTTTTGCCGGCGTTCGTCCAGGTTCCAGTCGTACCAGCTGATCTCGTTGTCCTGGCAGTATGCGTTGTTGTTGCCACGCTGCGTGCGGCCAATTTCGTCGCCGCCGCAGAGCATGGGAACGCCCTGCGACAAGAAAGAGGGTCGCGAGAAAGTTTCGTTTCTGACGCTCGCGGGCTGCGATGATTTCCGGATTGTCGGTCGGTCCCTCGACCCCCATGTTCCAGGAGTTGTTGTCGTTGGCACCGTCCTGATTGTTTTCGCCGTTGGCTTCGTTGTGCTTCTCGTTGTAGCTGACCAGGTCTTCCAGCGAGAAGCCATCGTGTGCAGTGACGAAATTGATGCTGGCGTAGGGACGGCGGCCATCATTCTGATACAGATCGCTGCTGCCGGTAAGGCGGTAACCGAGATCCGAAAGCTGTCCTTCGTCGCCCTTCCAATAGCGGCGAACGGTATCGCGATATTTACCGTTCCACTCCGCCCATAAGACAGGGAAAGTTGCCCACCTGATAGCCGCCGCTGCCAACGTCCCATGGTTCGGCGATCAGCTTGACCTGCGAGACGATCGGGTCCTGGTGAATGATGTCGAAGAAAGCCGACAGTCGATCGACGTCGTGCAACTCGCGCGCCAGCGTCGCGGCCAGATCGAAACGGAAGCCGTCCACGTGCATCTCCGTCACCCAGTAGCGCAGGCTGTCCATGATGAGCTTCAGCACCTGAGGATGACGGACGTTCAGGCTGTTGCCGGTGCCGGTGTAATCCATGTAGTAACGCGGATTGTCGGGTACGAGCTTGTAGTAGGTAGGGTTGTCGATCCCGCGGAAGCTGAGCATGGGACCGAGTTGATTGCCCTCGGCGGTGTGGTTGTATACGACGTCGAGAATGACCTCGATGCCTTCGCGGTGCAGCGCCTTCACCATGGCCTTGAACTCAGGCACTTGCGAACCCATGTCGCCCGAAGAGCAATATTGCGATTCCGGGCTGAAATAATTGAGCGTGTTATAGCCCCAGTAGTTGCGGAGCCCGCGATCCACCAGCACCTTGTCATGTACGAACTGGTGAACCGGCATTAGCTCTACGGCGGTAATGCCTAGGCTCTTCAGATACTTCAAAGCCGGGGGAGACGCGAGGCCCGCATAGGTGCCGCGTAGATCCTGCCGGATATGCTCGTTCAGCATGCTGAAGCCGCGAACGTGCATTTCGTAGATGATGGAGTCGCTGAGAGGCGTGCGCGGCGGACGATCGTGTTCCCAATCGAAATATGGGCTGACAACAATGCTCTTCGGCATGCCCGAAGCGCTGTCGCGGCGATCGATTACGGTATCGGCATTTTCGCCGCCGAACCGGTAGGGATAAATCGGCTTGTCCCAATCGACCCGGCCAGTGATGGCTTTGGCATATGGATCGATCAGCAGCTTGGCGGGATTGAACCGCAAGCCGCGCGCCGGTTCCCAAGGTCCGTACACGCGATAGCCGTAGAGCTGTCCTGGCTGCAGGCCGGCTACATAGCCGTGCCAGACGAAGGCGGTCTGTTCAGGTAGTTGGATGCGTTCGCTTTCTCGACGACTGCGCCCGTCGTACAGGCACAGCTCGACCTTGGTCGCGTTTTCCGAGTAAAGCGCAAAATTAACGCCGGTCCCGTCCCAGGTCGCTCCCTGAGGATACGGTTTGCCCGGCAAGCAGGGACGTGCCATTCTTCCTCCGAAGTCGTCAGAAGGAGCCGCATAACTTTGATGCAAGATTCCGGCATTCGGAATTCAGTTATGTAAACCGTTGATAGCTATACCTTTTTTCGATAAGCTGCATCTTAATACTTTGTGCGGACAGCGGGGCTGGGGAAGTGCGCGAATCCGGATTGTGGCGCCGAGTTTAAACGTCTCGGCACGGGGCGGATCTATAGCTCTCCGGTGAAGCAGCCACAAGTCTGGGGACTGCCGCCGCACGTCAGGCAGAAGGTGGTCTGGTTATGCGCCAAGTGCGCCGCATCGCACAAGGTGATATTCGATCAGCAACGTTGCCAGGTGTTGGTGGTCGACCACGAGCGCGTGCATAAGCGGTCAGCTTAGTTTTCTCTGAACTCCCTGCAGCAGGTATACTGCTGCAACGCCACACTGGCGTCGGCATCGAACATCCATGGTCTCTCGAGCTCAACCCCTAAACGATCAGGACCTGCGCGATCTTGGCTTTGGCGCGGTGGTTTCGCGCGAGAGCCACCAGCGACTGCTGAACCGCGACGGCAGCTTCAACGTGGAACGCAAGGGTCTGACCTTGCTGGAGTCGCTGAGCCCTTATCATTTGCTGATTACCATGCCGTGGTGGCAGTTTTTTCTGTTGGGCGTCACCTGGTATTTCTTGGTTAATGTGGTGTTCGCCCTCGGCTACATGGCTTGCGGTCCGGGAGCACTGGTAAGCACCAGTCCTGGCACCGCGCAATATCCGTTCTGGCGCGCATTTTTCTTCAGCGTGGAGACCATGTCGACCATCGGCTACGGAAACATTGTGCCGGTGAACCTGGCGGCTAATATCCTGGTCGCAATCGAGGCGCTGATCGGGCTGGCGGGCTTCGCAATCGTCACCGGCTTGCTGTTTGCCCGCATCTCGCGACCTACCGCGAATGTCTTGTTCAGCAGTCACGCTGTGGTGGCTCCTTACCAGAATCTCACAGCGCTTGAATTTCGAGTGGCGAACGCCCGCTCCAATGAGCTGATTGAAGTTTCAGCCAAGGTTATTGTCAGCCGCTTCGAGCAGGTCGATGGGGTCCACACTCGGCGTTATTACCCGCTGAAGCTGGAACGGGATTCGGTAGTTTTTCTTCCGTTGACGTGGACGGTGGTCCACCCGATCGACGAGGACAGCGCTCTCTATGGTGAGTCGGCGGAGTCGCTGCGCGCCTCCAACGCGGAGATCCTCGTGCTTGCTAAAGGCCTTCGACGAAACTTTTTCCACCATTGTTCAGACCCGCACCTCGTACACCTTCGACGACATTGTTTGGGGAGCGCGCTTTGCCAACGCCTTCATGGCCGACGCTGCTAAACGTTTCGTCCAGGGGCGGGGCCAAAAAGGCAAGGTGGCGGTCGATATGCGGCTTTTCGATATTATCGAGCCGGTTGTCGAGCGATTAAATCGTTGAATATCCGGCTCTGCTCACGCAAAATAGCTGCGACTCTCAATGCACCTGGGGGACTGTGGTTGATGTAGTTTTCTGGCTTCAGCGCCGGCACCTGTGTCTGCCTGCGCCACAAACACATCGGAGGAGAGATATGGCGGAAGCAATACTCAAGCGGGCGTCCGGTTTTTCAATTGTACTTGGGCATTCTCATGATCATCGCGGGCATTATTGCCATGTTCGCGCCCTGGGAGGCGGGGCTGGTCATCACTGTGGTTGTGGGCTGGTCGGCCATCTTCAATGGCGTTGCGCAAATCATCTTCGGATTTCGCACCCATGGCGGTTGGCACGTGCTGTTGGAAGTCCTCCTCGGCATCATCTATATCATCGCTGGTGTTTACCTGCTGATGCACCCGATCGGAGGCCTGTTGGCATTAACCCTGATACTGGCGTCCTTCCTTCTGGTGTACGGAGTCTTCGCCCTCGTTCTGGCCTTCCGCATCAAGCCTCACGACGGCTGGGGCTGGGTGCTTTTTGATGGAATCGTCACCATCCTTCTCGGCATTCTGATTTGGGCGCACTGGCCGTTCAATGCCGACTGGGTGGTTGGAACGCTATTTGGCATCAGCATCTTCATGTCGGGCGTCACACGACTGATGATGTCTCTGGCGTTGCGCAAAGCGGTTACCGCAACGTAGATCCATGCGTTAGGGTGGTACAGTCACTGTCTGTCAAGGACGCTCCACCTGGGCGAACCGCTTAGGTGGAGTTTCTATTCTGTTTAAGTCCTCACGCTGGGTTCGACTGATTCGTGGCTCAAGTGTCTCTGCAACTCTCGGGATGAATCCTGGCATCTTTGTAGCAATGACCCGTCGACAGACCCCATCGCAACCCAAAGGTCTCCCGGTTTTTTCGACGCTCGAGGCGGCGCGAGACGCTTCCAAGGACTGCCGCGCATGTGATCTCTGGCGGCGTGGCACTCAGACGGTGTTTGGCGAAGGGGTGGCGCACGCTCGAATCATGTTTGTGGGTGAGCAGCCCGGTGATAAAGAGGACCTGGAGGGCAGGCCCTTCGTCGGTCCGGCCGGAGCGCTTCTCGATAAAGCCCTGATCGAGGCAGGAATCGATCGCAGTCAAACGTACGTCACGAACGCCGTTAAGCACTTCAAATGGGAGCCTCGGGGAAAACGGCGAATTCATAAGAAGCCGAATTCCAGCGAGGTTGCTGCTTGCCGGCAGTGGCTGGACGCAGAGATCGCACTCATAGAGCCGGAAGTAGTGGTGTGCCTGGGTGCAACGGCTGCACAATCACTGCTTGGGCGAAACTTTCGTGTCACACAACAACGTGGAGAATTACTGCCGTTTGCAGCAGCCCCGCATGCGCTGGCAACGGTACATCCGTCATCCATTTTGCGAGCGCCCGATGATGCGACCCGTCAACAGGAGTTCGCCAGGTTCGTACAAGACCTGCAGGTTGTTGCAAAAGTGTTGAAGCAACGCCGGGCCGCGTAGAAAATCAGATTGAAGAAAATATGTGATTCGTTCATAGTGCTGACATCGCCCTTCGCGTAAGGTTCTCAGTTTGTCAGTGGGGTGTCTGTGGCTCCCGAGCTAGAACAAATTCGCCGCGAGGTGGAATCGATTATCCGTGGCTGGTCCGAAACTCACTGGTACCGCGCGGTACCTGGCAAATGGACGAACGCTCAGATATTCGAGCACCTTCTTCTCACTTATACGGGTACAACCAAAGGATTGCGCAGAGCTTTGGATAATGGCAGCGTCGCCGCCCGTACTCCCACTTTGTCACACCGCGTGCAGAAGGTTGCTTGTGACGAAGTTCGGTTACATGCCCGACCGGCCGCGAAGCATTCAAGCAGATCATGCCGGGTGAAGGCCTGGGCGCTGATTCCATGCGACACTTTTACGACGCGCTGGTCGCGATGGATGCCACTTTGTTCGATGCTGAGCGCCGCTTTGGTAAGCGAGCCATGCTCCTGAATCATCCCTTCCTGGGACCTCTAAATGCGCAGGAGTGGAGGCTTTTTCACCGCACTCATACCCGGCATCACCTGAAACAGGTGGCAGAACGTATCCGTAGCACTCATGTCGGTTCTAAACCGCGAGTGTCCGCTTAAAACAATCTCAAGTACCGGGTCCACACAGCTTCGCCTGCAAAAACCGCGAATATCGAAGATGCGCCAAGGAATATTCCAAACGGGATCTGGCGTCCGAGAAATGGCTGCGTCTCCTCAGGATTCTGTGTCGCTGTTGCATTTGCCGCAAAAGCTTCGCGGACCATAAGCAGCGCAACGTAGAAGACGCCGGCTATTGGCGCCAACACTATGACAAGCAGGATCAGCTTCAATCCGAGAAAAGCTCCGGCCATTCCCATCAGGGCGATATCGCCAAAACCGAGGCCGTGCTGTTTTCGGATGAGGTAGTAAAGCGCCCAAGCCAGGTAGAAAAAGCCGGCACCAACGATCGCTCCCAGGCAGGCGTCGATGAACGAAACCAGGTGCACGCCTGCAATGCTCTTAGCCAAAGACGCGCAAGAGCAACGCGGTTCCGGAGTAATCCGTGGTCGCGATGCCGGAAAGGATGAGTCCCAGCACGATGCCGGGATACGTAAACTCGCGCGGCAGGAGCCCGGTCTCGGCATCCATGAAGATCAGGCCCACCAGCAAGAAGATGCACACGCAGAACTTCAGGGTCGTCCAGGTAAGGCCGAAGGCGGCATAGCAACCGACGAATAGGACTGCTGTCAGCAGTTCCACTGCCGGGTAGCGAAAGGAAATCCTCTCGTTACATGCGCGACAGCGACCGCGCAGAACGATCCAGCTGAATAAGGGAATGTTGTCGTACCAACGGATGCCCGCACCGCAATGGGGGCAATGAGAAGGCGGCGAAACAATCGACTCGTCGCGCGGAATACGGCTGATGCAAACATTCAGGAAGCTCCCGAATGCCAGACCAACCACGAACAGCACGCATTCGAGCAGTCGGTCCAAGTAAGGTTTCGAGGTCCTCGCCGAATAGTTTAAGGTTCGCGAAAGCTCAGCAGGTCACCCGTCAGTACCGCGGCCGAAGGCTGGTCCGGCGGCATTCGCCCAACCCAGTTCATGCGCTTGCGATTAACCAGGCGAACTTGTGGCGGATGCTTTTGCCAGCCGTTACCGTTTTCTTCGCGGATGGGCACACTATAACAGGCCAGGCCCCTCATCAGGCTCTTGCTCTTTCCACTCCAGCAGGGCAGCTTCCAGGTCGTCTGAGAGCGCCTCATTGCACCGCACGCACAGAATCCACTCGTGGGTGGCGTCCATGGCGTATGCTCCCGAACTCACACCCGGAATCGCCGTTTTGAAGGTAGCACCATGCTCTCGAGCGATTCTTTCGGTATCGTCTTCCGAATTCTCGTCGATCACGAGCACCTCATCGCAAGGGCGTAATGAGTCCAGCACCCGACCGAGGCGCAGGGCATCGTTATGAGTATGTAGCAAAGCACTAATTTTAGGCATGGACCGTCCTTGTGAGCAGATCGCAGCAAGAAAGCGCTGCATACAAGGAGAGATGCAAAAAAGCGCCGTCGAGTCTATTGCTGCGCCTTGATCCAATTACTAGGAAAGCGGGCTACGGCGAGCCTCGCGATTGTTGCTGCTTTGTGGAATCACCGTCAGCGTATTGATGGTCTGGAAATTCAGCACCGCCTCCGGACCGAGCTTGATCTGCTCGCCCTTCTTGGCGGCGGAAACACCTGTGCCGGCTCCCGCTCCGCTGGCAGCACCGATCGCTGCTCCTCTGCCTCCGCCTATGATTCCGCCAAGAATTGCGCCGGCTGCGGTCCCAATGCCGACTTTTGTGGCAGTGTTCTTGCCCTCACCCTTGCCCTGGCGTGACCACTGGTTGGTCTGGACGTTATAAGTCCGACCGTTTACCGACAACGAAGTCAATTCGAGCGTGAGCAGGGATTGTCCGGCAAAGCGTCCGGCACTCTGAACATTGGCCACTCGTCCCACTACGTCTGCGCCAGACGGGATAACGGTTTCACCGTCCAGCACGATGGGCGAGCCAAGCGAGCCATGAAAAGTATCTCCAACCTTGTTTGTTTCTGAGTCCAGCGGATCATTCAGTCGCACCGACAACTGGGTTCCCGCCGGAATCGTCACTTTTTGCGGCGGAGGAGGCGGTGCTGGCGGACAGGTGGCGTCTGCGAAGGTTCCGGCGCTGCTACCGGTGGCAGGCTGTTAGCCAGCGTGGCATCACTGGCGGGCTGTTCGGGCTCCGGATTTCGATGATGCCGAGTGTTCGCCTTTGGCGTGTGCTTCTTTTCACGAGCGGTACGTTTTGGCTCCGGTTGCGGCGGAGCCTCTGCCTGCGATGGGCGAGCGACTTGTGCTTGCTGCACTTGGAGATTGTTGATTACGGTACGGACGCCGTCGATCGCTCCTGCATCGTTGGCGGCGGCATTACGTTCGACATCGCTGTTGACGTCGCCACTCAGCGTCACAACTCCACTGGCAGCCTGCACGCTGATTTGGCGGCTCTTGAATTCCCGGATCACCATAAATCTTGTTCTGTACGTCGCTCGCCACCTGGGCGTCGGTGCGCTCCGACTTACGCGAGCACCCCGCCAGACATGGCGAGGGTCAACATCAAGATTAGTGTGAGAGTTACGGAAACAGGGCCTTTGGTCCTCATCGCTACTACTCCTGGGATTACCTACGAAATGAATTAACACCGGCCGAAACACACTTGTCGCTCCGGGCTGACAGAAATGCGCTTGAATGAAGAGACGTGATTCGCTCGCGAACGAAAGCAGGGTCGGACGGAAGCCGCACATTCATTACGCGGCTTCCCACCCGGTTGGCGGAAGGGACGGAGTCTCGTCCCTAGTGTAGGGTCATCTCGTGGTCCGGAACGGCGATGCCTGAAACTTACTGCGACGACGTTGGCGGCTCCGTGAGCCGATTGTTGATCGCGAATAGTGCGAGTTCCAGGCGGCTGGCTACACCGACTTTGTCGAAGATGTTCGTCAGATGGTGCTTGACGGTGTCTTCGCTGAGGGAAAACTTCCGGGCAATCTCCTTATTGCTAAGTCCGGCAACAATGGTCGTGAGGATGTCCATTTCACGCTTGGTCAGGCCGAAGTTACGCGGTGGCTTCTCGCCCGACGGGATTGGTGCGCATGAACTCGACGATATCGCCGACAGCTTCGCGCCCGATCCAGTATTGGCCAGACATCACCGTGCGAATGGCTTTCATGAGCAGCTGAGTCGCTGCCTCCTTCATCACCACCCCGCGGGCACCCATCTGCAGCGCCTGGACGATTTCCATGCGCTCCACGGCGGCGGTTAGAACGATGATCTTAGTTTGCAACTTATCGCCATCGGCAGAGAGGTCGCGCATGACGTCCATTCCCGGAACTCTGCGGCATGGCCAAGTCCAGTAGGAGAACATCGGGCCGCAACTCTCGGGTTTGCGCCACGGCTTCAGCGCCGTCTGCGGCTTCACCCACCACTTCTAACTCAGGCTCCGCCTCCAGCAGACGACGCAATCCGTCACGGAAGATCGTGTGATCATCCGCGATTACGATGCGCACTGATGACTCCTTCTTATCCATAGGATTCGTATCCTTTCTGGGGAATGGTAATCTCCAACCTTGATCCGTGCCCGGGAGTGGATTCAATGATCATGTCACCTCCAATGGCGCGGACTCGTTCCTTGATGACGGCTGGTCCCCGGCGCAGAGAATCGAGTTCCGCGAGGGTTAAACGTCCAGCAAAAGGGAAGCCTTTTCCGTCATCATTAATCACCAGCTTCCACAGACCTTCCTGTGAGCCGAAGCGAACCACTGCCGATTGCGCCTCGCTGTGCTTGCGAATATTCACCAGGCTCTCCTGTACGATTCGCACCAATTCCCGGCAGGTAGCCGCCGGCAATGTGACCTCCTGCAAATCCGAGATGAAGCGTACGGCGATCCCAGTGTCTCTGGAGAAACGTTCCACGAGATCGGCAATAAAGTCAAGAAATTGATGTGGCCCAATGTCGACCGGGCGCATGGTCTGCATCAGCTCTCGCAGGTTCAAGACCTCGTGCCGGAGCAGGCCCTGAATGCGGTCGAGCTCCGGGCACTACCTGAAAATCGGTGCTACGGCGGCGCAGCACGTCTACTTGCATTTCAATGCCGATCAAAGACTGAATCGTCGTGTCATGAAGTTCGCGCGCCACACGCGCACGTTCCGAGGCTCCCGCCCGCGTTCGGAATCCCCACAGCAGATAGACGGAATACAGCGCCGGTGCGATCTGGCGCATTACGTCCTGGGCGAGCCGCAGCTTCCAGTTCCCGTTGTCGTCCCATGCGCGGATTCAGCAAAACAAAACGCCCTGTCCAATCCCGTCCCATCTCGTGACTCACCACCAGCAGAGATTCGGCGCCCGGCACAGGCATCGACAGATCCCTGGTCTGCAGCGGCATCCAAGCGCCGGCCCTCCTCGTCCAGGGCCGTGACGGAAAAACTGTTCTGGCTGCCGTTGCGCTCCATATAAAACGAATGCGGATAGCCACTCATAAGGTCGGAAGCCTTCTCGGCAGGCGATATTTCAACCGGATGAATGCTGGGCTGATCCAGCGATGCCAGCTCCCAACGGAATGCCCGCCCGGTACTGCTTTGGGCCACCACCTCGACAACGGCACTGCCTTGAAACAATCGGCCAAACTCGGTCAGCACACTCTGCAAGACAACTGAAAACCGATTACCGACCCTCGCCAGAGACAGCAATCGATTCGTGATTGCGATTTCGGCGCGTAATTCCTTTTCGGTCTCGGCGAGAAACCCCAGTAATGTGCCGGCAACAAATAGAAACACACAACGCATTGCCACGCCGCACAGGCTCCAGGTCACCTGAGATCAGCGCGCGCAAGCCCGCTGGGCCATGAACAGCCAGCACGAGCTGAAGCAGCTGACAACGCGACACTGAAGACAGCCGTGCCGATGGTTTCAATGAAGCCCCAGCGAAACGCGGCCGCAATCATCGCAAACAAGAACAGAACGTAAAACGGCCGATCCGATACGTTGACGAACAGACATAGCACGGCGGGCCAGCCCAGATCGGTAAGCTGCGCGACAAGCGTGAAGCCTCGACCCTGACCGGCAGTCTCCAGCCAGATCAGTAACAAGAGGCTGCTGACGCGTACGCGCCGCAGCACCGCCAGGCCGATTTCGTGCTGAGAAGCTGCTCCGCTGGATTAATTAGCCAAGCAGCCAGACACGTTAGTGACAGAACCAGAGCCGAGAAAACGCCAGAATTCGTTCTACGCGCAAGTTCTCGTATTTCTGTCCAACGACTCTGAGCCGGGACAGAAGTCTGGGACCGAACGTTGGCCATACGTGCGTTCTCTTCACGGCGCCCTTGAAACGATGGCACGATTATGACACGAAAGCGCTATATCCGGGCTAAGTTTCCATTTGCGGAAGAGTGTTAAGTTCCAAACCGGTGTCCGGGCTCACCACTTTTGGTGACCGTCCTCACTGCGCTTTGGGTTATGGCCGATTAGTTTGGGCTTGAGTTAGGCAGCTTTGTAGCTCAACATTGTCGATGTCGGCGAGCTCGGGAGTGGAAGTCGCCGTCGCGGAGGGCATCAGTTTCGCCAGACTTGCAACGTGAACGTCAGAAACGATATCGTCTTCGTGATAGGACGTACGCGATCAGCGTGAAATTTCGTAACCTTCCGGGAATGTAGATTTCGGTTCAGCAGGAGGAAGAGGTACAAATCATGAAATCAAGATGCAGCTTTCGGATTTTTGACAGTGATCCTCGTCGCAATGGCCTGCGTTACTGCGGGTTTCGCTCAGAAGGCCGGCAACACGGGACCGAAGTATGACCTGGCCAACCAGGTGAAGATAAAGGGAGTTGTCGACGACGTCCGGGATACTCCAGGTTCTTTCGAGGGAACCCACCTGGTGGTCAAAACCGACACCGGCACCGTGCTGGTTGCAGGTAGCTCCGGCCGAGTTCCTAAAAGAGATGGATGCTTCGTTCAAGAAAGGCGATCAGAGTCGAGGTTGTCGGCGCGAAGAACAAAGGACCGGACGGCGACGAGATTCTGGCTCGCGAAATCACCATTGGCAACAACACCACTACGCTTGCGAGACGATACCGGCATTCCGGTGTGGGTAGGCTGGAAGGCGCCCAAGAAGTAGCATCGCGATCAGCAATGCGCGACCTTGAAATCGACCGGTCTGGAACGCAGGATTATTGGAGAACGGACCTCCCGGTAACCCTTTATTTTTCGACGCGTTCGAACACTCCGGTCGAGGCATTCACGGCGATCCGCAGTTTAGCGTCATCCTGACTTGTGCCGTAGATGACGTGCCATAGCAGCATGTTTTTCGCGTTATCCCAATCGAGCACGAAGAAGACCGGTTGCTTGGGATCCTTCTTCGTGAGTTTGCTGCCGCCATTTTCCTCCGCAACCTTATAACGCTTTGTCACTGTCTACTTGAGGAACTCGAAGTTGAAGACGTGAGTCGACGTGTTGGAGGCATTCCACGAATCTTCGGTGGTAAAGCTCACCCCTTGTTCGGGCGCGTCCGGACCAACCAGTCCCGACCACACAAACATCTTCATCATGCGGCGTGCTGGAGAGGCGAAGGAAGCGCGCCACAAGCCGGCCTTGCCTTCGCTCGTCGGAGCGTCGGCCGTATATTGCGACTGCAGCCGAAACGGCGTGGCATCACCTGCCCATCCCCGCGCCGACAAATACATCTTCTGAAAGGCGACACGTCCGGTTTCGTATTCAGGCTGCTTAGGTGTTGCTTTGGCTGTTGCTGGGGAAGAACTATTTGACGAGCAGCCGACGAGGGTCAGAGCAATCAGACAGAGCAGAGCAAGCTTTTTCATCGGGAGCAGCCAGTCGCAGTCACTTGCGACAGGCTATGGCCTTTCTTTCAGTCAGATTCACGAAGTTGTCGAATTATGGCATCTCGCGCAACCATTAACATACATGGGGCGCGATTTCTAAGCAGATGTCGATTCAGCTTTTCCAGTTGCTAGTGGCTGCAGAGGGCGCCTGTGGTTTATCTGGCCAGCAGGGCCACCCCACCGGCTACGAACAGCGCCGCAACCCACCGCCGATGATCTACCCGTTCCTTCAGAAACATGCGAGCCGCAAACGCGTTTGCAATGAAAGTGAGGGAAGCCGAGGCTGGACCGACGACACTTACGTTTTCCCAGGAGAGCGTGATCAACAGGCTGAAGAATGCTAATGCCATGAACAACACGCCCAAGAGGAAGCGCGTGTTGCTCACGACCCGGCGAATCGCCCGAAGCATGCCCTGCGAGTGGCGAATCTCGTCCAGATCGCCAATCTCTTTCATAGCGCCTGCTTGCAGGATGTCTCCAGCAGTTGCTGTCACCACGATGACGGCGATGCCTGCCCAGATTGAGGACGCGCTCATATCTCTCGTCCTGCTGAGCCCTGGTTGAGATTAGCGTTGGAACTTGATCGCGAATTGGAATCTCCGCTGAAAGAAGGTCCAGTCGCTACAAATCCCACACCCGCGGTGATTAAACCAATCCCCAGCCAGTGCTCCAGGCTGATGCTCTCATGAAGGAACACCTTCGCCAGCAAGCGCCATCAGCACATAGCTGAGGGCGGTGGCGGGAAGAACGAACGTGAGATCAGCCCAGGAAAGCGCGGTAACGTAGGTGCCAAAGAAGCCCAAAAGAAAGGCAATTCCGGTCAGGATCCACGGATTGCGAAAAACGGAGAGAAGGAGATGCCAGTTGCTGCTCGTGACCGGACCAAAGTCGCGCATACCGCGGCCTAGACAATACGTCGCCGCAGGCAGCGAAGATCACGACAGCAACCAGCACCAGATACTTACGAAGAGTCACGCCAATCCTCTAGGCGTTGACGGTTTCGGCGGTCTTCGACTCGCTGTTGGCACCGGCTCCCGTGGACGGCGCGCCAGGAGGCGGAGGTGATCCGGCAGAGTTCTGCTGCCGGCGAGTTTCCTGCACCGAGCGATTGCGGGCCGCACGAAGCTTCATAAACGACTTCGCTTCCGTGTACAGCCGCTTGCGATCCGTGGAATTGAATGCCGCTCTCTTCACGATACGGAAAATCGCCTTCGGCCGGAAATAGTATTCATCGTAGAAGCGATGCACCATTTCCATGATGTAGTCGCGCGAGATATTCGGATACTCAATCATCGCGACCTGGTGGCCCATCTCGTCGACCATCTGCGCGCCTTCATTCAGAATGAAGCCGTTGGCCTTCGCGTAATCGTAGAGCTCCGTGCCGGGGTACGCGTGCGCCAGCGAGACCTGAATGGTTTCGCAATCCAATTCTTTCGCGAAGTCGATGGTGCGGCGAATCGATTCCTTGGTCTCACCGGGCAGCCCGAGGATGAAGTCGCCGTGAATGACCAGGCCCAGTTTCTTGCAGTCGCGCGTGAAATCGCGCGCGCGTTCAACTGTCGCGCCCTTCTTAACGTTCTTCAGGATTTGCGGGTCGCCCGACTCATAGCCGACAATCAGCAGGCGGCAACCGGCTTCCTTCATCGCTTTTAGCGTCTCGTAATCGGTAGTAACACGCGAGGTGCAGGACCAAGTCAGACCCAGCGGCTTCAACTTTTCGCACAGCTCAATCGTGCGAGCCTTCTGAATGTTGAAGGTGTCGTCGTCGAAGAAGAATTCCTTCACCCAGGGCCAGTATTCCTTGGCCTTCTTCATCTCAGCCGCCACAGCGTCGCGTCGAACGCTTGCGCCACGGATGTCCGCTGAGCGTCTGCGGCCACAGGCAGAAAGTGCACTGCGCAGGACAGCCGCGCGTGGTATACAGCGAGACGAACGGATAGAGCAGGAAGGGGACGTTATACCGGCGCGGATCGATATCGCGCTTATAAACATCAACCACATCCGGCAGGGCATCGAGGTTGTCGACGGCGGGACGGTCGGGATTGTGCACGACCTGGCCATTCGGTCCGCGATAGGAGATGCCCAGAATTTCGCTCAGCGGCTTTCCGTTTGCATACTCAACGGCGGCGTAGTCGAATTCCCGCCGCACCACGAAATCAATCGCTTCGCCTTCGTTCAGCGACGCCTCGGGTAGCGTCGTGACATGCGGTCCCACGAAGGCGATTTTCAGCTTGGGATTCGCAGCCTTCATCGCCGCCGCCAGCTTGATATCCCCCTGGAACCCCGGAGTCGAGGTAAAGAGCACCAGGAACTCGAACTCTTTGCCGATCTCGATGGTCTCCTGGGCGTTCACCTTGTGAGGTGAAGCGTCAAGGAGGCGAGAGCCCTCCAGCATGCCCGCCGGGTAGGCAAGCCATACCGGATACCAATAGGACTCGATCTCACGAGTGGCTGGCCAGCGCGAACTGGCGCCGCCGTCATAGTTCTCGAAAGAAGGGGGGTTGAGGAATAGCGTTTTCAAAGGCATATCGTCTTATTTTACCGTACTAGCGATTGGAATAGGGGTGCAGAACTACTTGAGATTACGAATGTTAGATGCGTTTTTTGGTTCGCAGTGAATGGCGATTTATTGGGTCGGAATGGCCCAATTCTCCAGTTCTCCGGTAAGCCGAAGTAGTTGCAGCTTGGCCCGGCTGAGTTCGAACTCGGTATCCAGGTAGGCTGCCTGCTTGTCATCGGCGTCAAGCTCGGCATTCTGCTCGTCGCGCACGTTGGCCTGTCCGATCTGTAGCCGCGACTTCACCGCATCCAGGTCGCCCTGCGAGACCTCCCACTCCAGCTTGGCGACATCCCGAGCCGCCGAGAGCTGTTGCAGGGAGCGCTGCAGCTTCAGCGCATCCTCACGAACCTGATTGGTTGTTAGCTCGGCCTGCTTCTTGGCCGTCATGGCATCGGCTTTTGCTTCCTCAGCTTTCGCTTTTTGCACGGAGTTGAAGATCGGAATGCGAAGATTCAACCCGCCGCTGAAGTTATTCGCCTGGTAAGCAAGGTAGTAAAGATCGTAATTGTTGAACTTGGCGAGGTAAGCGTATTGCGAAGCAATATCAATGGTTGGCCACACGGCCGCTTTGTGCTCGCCCACAGCGCGGACGGCGGCTGACTGCGCTTTCTCCCGGGCGAGCTTAACCTCTGGGCTGTTCTCCACAGCCTTCGCAGGCAGGTCCTCATCCTGAGAAATGGCTGGAATTTGCGGCATCGATTGCGGATCGGTCGCGATTGATTCTGCCGGCACTCCCAATAAACGGGAGAGATGTTCGCGCAAAACGTCGACTTGCCCTTGCGCCTCAGCGATCCTGAGGCGGATGCGCGCGGCCACCAGTTGACTCCTGGTCACATCAAGCTTGCTGTCGACGCCTTCCCGTAGGCGCTGCTCGCTGACAAACTGCGCCTTTTCCGCCGCGGCCTGCGCTCCGCCGAGTGCGACAATCTTGGCCGTAACCTGGTTAAGCTGCGCATAGGTCAAAGCGGTGTCGAGAATCACGGCATCCCGCTTGTCACGCACGTCCAGAGACGTAGCCTGCCAGTCAATCTTCGCTGCTTTTAAAAACTGCCGCAGTGCCGGGTTGTAGAAAGATTGTGTTGCGTTGAAATTTGCAACCGATGGAGCGGAGCCTTCCAGCGTGAGGGGAAACCCGTAGGAATATCCAAGCGCTGAGCCGATCGCGAGTTGAGGGAGGTAGTTCCCGCGAACTTCGTTGTAGGCTGCATGCGCCCGCCATTGGTTGATAGCGGCAATACCCATGACGCCGCTGTGTTGCAGCGCCAACTCCACGGCGTTATGAAAAGGAATTGGAGTGACTGGGTTGTCGGCAGCAGCACAGAAGGCCGGCTGCGAAAGCAACGCGCACGTCAGAGCCGTGATGCTCACGCACCATGTGACCGGATTCTTATTCATTCTGGAACGCCGGGTTCTCGAATACATCCCGTGCTCTACATTACACGCGAAGGCATGCTGTTACTGCACGCGGCTGAGGGCCTTCTTGGCAGGTGCGAAACCTGTGGCCAATGCCAGAGAGGCTTGGTATTCCGATGCCGCTGCTCCGTTGTGCCCCATCTTCTCCTGGAGCTGACCCATGAGGTAGTGCGCCCGGAATGCCGGCGCGGACTCAACCAGTTCGCCCGATGATAAATACTTCTGTAGATAATCGACAGCCGCCACAAAATCACGACTGCCTAGGAAGAGTTCGTTCCCGGCATCGAAATATGACCAGGCCGGTTTTTGAGGTTGCGAAACCGCAGAGCGTACCGCGTTCTGCATCTCGTCAAGGCGGCCCCGCTGCCGGTAGAAGCCCGCCAGCTGCAGCCACATATCGGCAGGATTGCTGCTCTGCCCGATCGCAGCCTTATACTCGTGTTCTGCGTCGGAAAAGCGCTTTTCCTTACTCGCGACGCGAGCCAGGATCAGATGTGCCATCGCCGGATTCGCCTGCTGAACCTGAGCCGCCTGGCCGCGGGCCTTGTTCAAACCGCCGCCCATAATTGCGGGAGCTTCCGTGTAATATTCCGCCAAATCTATTCGCGCCGGTACATTGGCAGGGTCAAGCTGGACCGCGCGTTCGAACTCATTTCGCGCCTTTCTTGCCAGACCGGCAGCGCTCAATGGATTCGATTCCGCCGCCTTGCGTCCATATTCCCGCCCAAGCCAGAGATGGTAGGTGGCATTTTGCGGCTCAAGATTGACCGCTCGCTCTCCGTAGGTCACGGCTTCGTCCCAGTTCTCCATGGCAAAATACGCGCGCGACAACAGGTTGAGAGACTGTGCGTCGTCGTGGCTGGACAATGCGGTGACCGCCTCGCTGACATGGCCCGAAGACAGCAATTGGCTCGCTTCGGGATTCGCCAGAGCTGCGGTTGCGGCAAAAAATACGACTGTCAGTATGATGAACGACTTCAATAATAAAAATTTCATGGAGTAGCTGGTTTTACCGCCATACCGCCCTTTAAGGATTGCATGTTGACGGCGCCTAACGCGATCACGGCATTGTCGGAAAGGCCGTTCGTGACTTGGACTCGCGTCAAATTCGATACTGATGTTTTAACGTCGCGACGTTTCAGTTCGCCATTCACAACCTGAAACACGTACTGACCTTGGCCATCCTGGTGGATCGCCTCGCGCGGCACAGTTAGAGCGTTTTGCTGACGCATGGTGACGATGGCGACGCTGACATTCGTGTTCGGTAACAGCTTCAGATCGTCATTCTCCACCACGCATGTTACTTCGCCTACCATACGCGTACCGTGCTGCACTACCGTCGTCGGCAGCTTTTCGATGGTGCCCTTCCAGACGCGACCAGGAAGCGCGTCCCAGGTGATCTCGACCAACTGCCCGGGTTGCAGCTTACCAATCTCGGGTTCATCCACAAATGCGCGCACCCGCACCTTGTGCAAGTCTGCTACCTGCACCAGCAGGTCACCAGTATTAACAAAGACCCCCTCCCGCACCGGCAGGGAGTACACCATGCCTTCGCGTGGTGCCGAGACGTTGGCATTCTTCAGCACTCCCTGCGCAGCCTGCAACGAGGTCCGTGCTTCTGCCTGCTGCGCCTCGACATGCCCAATTTCCTGCTTTGAGTAGCGGTCCTTTAACTTCTGCTGCAGCAACTGGACTTGCGACTCGTCTACCCGCAGCCGATTCTGGGCCGTATCTACTTCGGCCTGAGAGGCAGCTCCCGTAGTGAGCAGCTTCTGCATGGCCTGCAGGTTACGCTCCGCAGCGTCACGGTCGGCTTGAGCCTTGACCAGTGCATTTCGAGTGGTTAGGAGTTCCTCCTGGGTACCTCCGCCTTGAACGGCGGTCAGATCGGCGTCTGCGCCTTTCAGTTGAGCCTGGGCTTTCGCGGCCTGCAACCTGGCATCGGCATCGTCCAACCGCACCAGCATCGCTCCCGGCTTTACCCAATCGCCCTGCTGTACGTAGATCTTCTTTACCGTCGTCGGCACAGGAGCATAGGCCTGAAAATTATCCAGCGCCTCAATTTTGCCGTTAGTAGCGATACTGGCCGTAATCGTCTCGCGCGTCGCCTGACCTACCCGAATTGACACCTGCGAGCGATGAAGGGATACGAATGCCGCCAGAACAATCACGGCCACGATGATGCTGATGACGATGAGTCCGGTTCGCTTTCCATTCACAGGCCGAAGGCCGTTGTCAGATGCAGCTGCCATTTTGTTTCGAAACCATAAGTATAACGTAGGACACAACTTCCCATTTGTGACGCCTACATTATGTCCAGGGTGAGCACCGGCGACTCAGGCTTTGCAGCGAGGCACGCGGTGTGTCCGATTCGGGGCCCTCTTATGTATCTGATGTTGCAAGCCTGTGGAAGACGCAAATGGATGACCTCGCTCAACCTTCTGCCGGTGATCGTCATCCGAACAAGAGCAGACGAACACTTCGGGGTTGATGATGTTTCTGGGCCGAGTCAAAAGGGTAGTTCTTGGGACCGTAAACGACGTGAATGAGAACCATATTTTCTCGTTCGCCGCCGCTCTTTCCTATTACTTCGTGATGGCGTTCTTTCCGGCGCTGATTGCGTTGGCTGCTATTGTGGCCTATCTGCCGATTCCGAACCTATTCGGCACGATCATCGGAACTCTGGCGCGAGTAGTACCGCCGGAGAGTATGGGGCTGATCCGCAAGGTCGTCGCTGACGTAATCTCGCCCAGCCGGGGAGCGCTCCTGTCGTTCGGGCTCTTAGGCACTGTGTGGACGTGTTCCAGCGGCTTTTCTGCAATGATCGAGGCCCTGAACGTTGCCTACGATGTTCCTGAAACGCGGCCGATGTGGAAGACGCGCCTGCTCGCGATTGAACTCATCTTCGCCGTCGGCACGCTGGTCACGCTGGCCTTCGCCTTCATGATTGTGGGGCCGCGCTTTGGAGCGTTCCTGGCAAACCAGCTCGGGGTGGCACAGGTGTTTGCGCTGATCTGGCCCGTTTTGCGTTACGTTTTGGCGATCACATTCATCGTTGCGGCCATCCAGGGATTGTATTACCTGGGCCCGAACCTCCAGCAGCGGCTCGCGCACATCTGGCCGGGAGCCGTGCTGGCGGTCGTTGGCTGGATTTTGCTTTCCAACGGGTTGAGTTTCTACATCCACAAGGTGGCTCACCTGAACCGAACCTACGGCGTACTGGGCGGCGGCATCGCATTTCTCATCTGGTTGTACTGGTCAGGCTTTCTCATACTGCTGGGAGCAGAGTTGAATTCCAAGATCCTCCAACTAAGAGCAGATGGACAGTTGGCGCTGAAAGAACCCTCCCCAGACAAAGTGAAACCGATGACCGCACATACAGGCGACGCCGCCCAAGCGGTGAAAGAGCAGGAAAGGCTGAAGCGGCGAAGCGCGTAGCTGTCACGGCCCGAACGCCTTCGGTGTGACACTTACCGTTAAAATAGAGAGATGGCAAAGAGTCAGCGTTACACCCCGGAGCACGCCGAAGCCGGGCTGGATGCCAAGTTTCCCGACATCGAAACCTGGCCGAATCAATTTCCAAATTACGAGATCCTGATCGACATTCCCGAATTTACTTCGGTGTGCCCGAAGACCGGATTGCCGGATTTCGGCACGCTGTGGATTCGATACATGCCAGACAAGGAGTGTCTCGAACTTAAGTCGCTGAAGGAATATCTCACTTGTTATCGCAACCTGGGAATTTTCCAGGAGAACATCGTCAACCGCGTGCTCGAAGACGTGGTGCGCGCCAGCAAGCCCAAGTGGGCCGAGATCAAAGGCGAGTTCCGTCCCCGTGGCGGCATCGGGACCGTTGTGATCGCGCGTTATCCCCGGCCGAAGAAATAGCTTCAGCTGCTTACCGCCGGACCTCCTATACGTCTTACGTGCTACAGGAGGTCCGATGAAAGCCTGCCGGTCTGCTGGTGTTCTGTCCTTTCTCGCTGCTGCCTGCGTCGTCATTTACGCGCATCCAGTCCCATCCAACGCCGGCAGCGTCACTCTTGCAGCACCAATGTTGGAACCTCGTTCTGGACACTCTGCGACCTTGCTTCCGAACGGCAAAGTGCTGATTGCTGGAGGCATGCGGCGTAATCAGGATTTCTACCGCTCAGCCGAGTTATATGATCCGGCGACCGGCAAATTTCAAGCGACCGGCGCAATGAATCAGGCGCGCGTGGGACAGGCCGCCGTGCTGCTGCGCTCCGGCAAGGTCCTGATCGCGGGCGGCTGGATCGGGCATGGCGCAACCGACTCGGCTGAACTCTACGACCCCACGACCAGCAAATTCACCAGCATCGCGAAGATGACGGCCCAGCGCGGACGACCGACCGCAACCTTGCTCCAGAACGGAGATGTTCTGATCGCGGGCGGCGCCGACCATGACACTCCGGGAGGAGTCGCCACTGCCGAGATATTTCACCCCGACACGTTGAAGTTCGAGTCAGTCGGTTCCATGCACTACGCCCGCATTGCCCATACAGCCACGTTGTTGCGGGATGGCCGGGTGCTGATTGCCGGTGGACGCGGTGACGCGGTCACTGCCACCGCCGAACTCTACGATCCCAAGACCAGGCAGTTCGTTCCGACTGGCAGCATGCTCGTCGCGCGCTACAAGCAGACCGCGGGCCTGCTGCCCGATGGTCGTGTGCTGATTGCCGGCGGATCGGATGAGCGTGATTGGAACGGTGCACTCAGCGGCGCGGAAATCTACGACCCACATGCCGGCCGCTTCACGGCCACCGCATCGCTCAACGACAGCCGCTTCAAGCTGCCGGATGAGGCAGTGCCGATAGGATCCGGCCAGCTTCTCGTGGCAGGTGGAAGCAAACGAGTCGAGGTCTACGATTCACGCACCGGGAAATTTCTTGTCGCTTCCGGTCAACTGGGCGATGCCTGGCACTTCATGAGCGAAACGCAATTGAAAGACGGCAGCGTTCTGCTTGCGGGCGGGTATCCGAATAACGACCAGGCAACAGGACAAACCTGGATCTACCGTCCGTGAAGAGTCACATTCGGAGACCCGGCTGAAAACGCGGCACGTTTTTTAATCCGTGCCTTCGCGTCGGGTCCCGAAGTACTTCCGAATACCGATCGTGTTGTACTGCCCCCAGGGACCGTTGGGACCAAGCCACGCCGGACCGAGCGGTTCATCGCGTGAGCCAAAGCGCTGGATGTTCGGGTGCTGGGTGAAGCGGAATTCAAAGCGCTTGGGCAGGTCGATGCCGACGCCCCACTTATACTCCATGCCGATGCCATCCCAGGACCACGTGTAAAGCGTCTGCGGGACATTCTTGCCAAAAAGGAAATTCGGATCGAAGAAGAAGTTGATGCGGCGCGCGATGGTGCGGCCAATCGGACGAATCTCGATCGTTCCTGACAGTTGATAGCGAGCAAAGGCGTTGCACTGGGCGTTGACGCCACCATAGTTTCCGGCGTTGGCGGCGCAAAGATTCGGGTCGATTTCGTTGTGCGGCGGAGCCAGATCGAACTCGGCCCATCCCCAGTACCAATCCTTTGGAAAGAACAGTCGTTCCTGAGGCGGCGTCGAAGGAGCAGCAGGGGCAGATTGCGCGACGGATGCCTGCGCGGGCGACGAAGAATCGGACGTCTGGGCGAAAGCCATGACGGAATACACGATCAGAAGAAGAAACGGCAAGAGGCGCTTCATGAAATCTCCGCAAACAGATTTGATTGCCGGGAATGCTCTAGCTGAGAAGAGTAGACAAGTATCGCTCACCAGACACAACGGCACGTTGACCGCGCGATCACGCGGGCCAAGCTTCTGTGTTGGCTGACCGGTTCTCCTCGCCGTACCACAGCATATTCGTTCAACTCGCGATTCGGAAGTGTTTTTACAGGGAGCTCTTGAACCCAGGCAGGAGCATGTTATCCTCCGCCAACCGATGCCTTCCAAGAAGAGTGCGATCACCGCCCTGGTGCTGCTCACGGCGCTGAACTTCCTGAACTACATCGACCGCAATGTGCTGTACGCGGTGCAGCCGCTGATCGAGAAGGAATTTCACCTCGATGATGCGAAGATCGGTTTCCTGACCTCCGCATTCTTCATTTGCTACATGGTGGCCGCACCACTGATTGGACCATTAGCCGATCGCTATTCGCGCAAATGGATCATGGCCGCCGGCGCGTTTGTGTGGAGCGCGGCGACTCTACTGAGCGCCGTCACCCACAACTACGACGAACTGTTGCTACGGCATGTGATCGTCGGTATTGGGGAGGCGACTTTCGTGGCCATCTCGCCCGCATTCCTCGCTGACCTGTTTCCGGAAAACATACGCGGCCGGGTGATGGGCTTCTTCTATCTGGCGACTCCGGTGGGCAGCGCGCTTGGCTTCATCGTTGGTGGCTATCTGGGACATCATTACGGTTGGCGCACGCCGTTCATGATCTGCGGCGTGCCCGGATTTCTTCTCGGTTTAGCGGTGCTCGGGCTCCGGGAGCCGGTGCGAGGAGCCAGCGATCACCTGGCCGATTCGGTTGAACGTGGATCGATTGCAGGTCTTATCAGAAACAAAGCGTACTGGACGATCACACTCGGCGCGGCCATGATGACCTTCGCTATCGGCGGTCTTCAGGTCTGGATGCCAACCTTCCTGGTGCGCATGCACCATCTCAGGCTGGATGAAGCGAATACGATCTTTGGCGGCATGACCGTGGTTTCAGGAATCGGCGCGACATTGCTGGGTGGCTGGCTTGGTGACCGGTTGTTACGACGAACTCCGGCAGCTTATCAATTGGTATCGGCGATTGGCATGGCGTTGTCGATCCCGGCGGTCATCGTCGCGATCTTCTCGCACGGCCGAGCCATGTATCCGGCGATCTTTCTCGGAGAATTCTTTCTGCTCCTGAACACCGCGCCGCTCAATGCGGCGCTGGTTAACTCCGTGAGCGCGCGAATCCGGGCGACCGCGCTGGCGGTGAACGTGTTTACGATCCACGCGCTGGGCGATGCGTTCTCTCCCACGCTGATCGGCTACGTTTCGGACCGCAGCAATCTGCAAGTTGGATTGAGCTCGATGGTAGTCGCCGTAGCGCTTTCTGCAGCCGTACTTTTCTACGGAATGCGGTTTGCGCCGAAGATGGATTACGGGAACATCGGACCAACCTCACGGGAGTAGCACCCAGTAATTGGTCGTGTTTGTCGTCTTACAGGTAAGATTCATGCGAAAATCCGACTATTCCTACAAACGTTTTTGTCTTACTGGTAAGAAAATCTGCAAACTTGGCGGTCGGCGATAGTGTCAAATGGTCGCTAACATCAACGTTTTCAGTTATGTATGAGGAATCGCGCAGATAGCCGAACGCGTGCATAAAAGCTCGGCTAACTGCGAAGTGTCTTACTATTACTTTGTCGGCTCCATGTGCAACGCATTGTTGAAGCGGTTGAAGTAATTGAACAGTCCAATCGCCGCCAGCAGTTCGATGATCTCGCCTTCGTCGTAATACTTGCGCAGCTCCTGCCAGAATTCATCATCCACGCGATTGGAATCGAGCGTCGTGCGCTCGGCCAGTTCGATGGCGGCCTTCTCGGCATCGGTGAAATCAGTGCGATTGCGGAAATTGGCGAGGTCGTTGATCTGCTCCTCGCTCCAGCCGTGCCGCCTTGCCAAGGCGGTGTGTGAAGCGAGTCAATATTCGCAACCGTTCAACTGCGAAGTTCGGACGATTGCCAGTTCCTTCAGCTTTGCCGGAACGGTGCCGGTGTTCATCACCGCGCGGAAGTGCGCGATCATCGTGCGGAATATCTCCGGCCGGTGCGCGACGGTGCGGAACATGTTAGGAACGTTGCCGCGCTCCTTCAAGTAAGTGTCGTAAATTTTGCCGGTTTCTTCGTCGACCTGATCTTTATCAAGGCGGGAGATACGAGGTGTCATACCTCTATTCTATTCCGTGGCTTCGCTCAACACCTGAGCCAGCAACTGTGGATCGACGTTGCCGCCGCTGACAACCGCGACCGTTTTTCGCGACTCGGGCAGCTCCTTCGCGTGGAACAGCCAGGCTGCGAAGGTCACAGCTCCGCTCGGCTCCGCAATCAGGCGAGCATTTATCGCCATGCGACGCATTGCAATCCGAATTTCGTCTTCGGTGACCGATATCATGTCGTCGACGTACTTGCGGATGTGCTCGAAGTTAATTGGCCCGATTGACTGCGTGCGCAATCCGTCCGCCAGCGTGCTGGAGACGCGCTCGGCGGGAAGCTCGACAATCTCGCCTTTGCGGAAGCTCTGCTGTGCGTCATTAGCCAGTTCCGGTTCTACGCCAACTATTTTCGCTTTCGAGCCACTCAGCTTGATAGCGGATGACACGCCGCTGATCATTCCACCTCCGCCTGAAGGAACCAATACGAGATCGACCTCGGGGCAGTCTTCTAGAATCTCGATGCCAATCGTGCCTTGCCCGGCAATGATCTGCTCATCGTTGTAAGGGGGCACGATCACATAGCCGTGCTGCCGGGCGAGTTCTTCCGCCTTTTGCAGGCGTTCGGTCGAAGCCGGACCGACCGTTACGATCTCGGCGCCCAGGGCTGCCGTGCTCTCCACCTTCAGCTTTGGAGCATTGCGTGGCATCACAATTACAGCTTTTGTCCCCATCGCTCGCGCGGCATACGCAACGCCCTGTGCGTGGTTGCCGCTGGAGTAGGTGATCACACCGCGCCGGCGCTCCTCGTCGGTGAGCGACGCAACCTTGTTGTAGGCGCCGCGAATCTTGAATGAGCCGATCGGTTGCAAACTCTCAGGCTTCAGCCAGAGTTGTCCTCGAGCATCTTCATGCGCAGTAGCCGGCGGGAAATATCGGATGAGCGGAGTGCGGTTGGTAATGCCGCGCAATCTCTGCTGCGCCTGCCGAATGTCGGAGAGTGTCACCATGTACTTGCCCGTCCGAGCTTCGCGCTTCCCATTCCTGCGACCCACGCTCCAGCCGGTATGCCCTTCGGTTGCGAGCCCGTGTTCGTGCTTCGTGCGGTGTGGATCATCAATGCCATCCAGTGTACAAGGGCCAGGCGTTGTCGCAGCGGGACCTTGTTGCCGACTTCGACGTGGCCGATGGCGGATGTGTTCAGCGCATCGACTAATTCGCTGGGTGGGATAGCGTCTTTCAGCCAGAGCAGCTCGGTGGGCGGGATGATCGTGTCGTCTGACCCGTGTAGTAAAAGCACGGAGGCGCGAAGAGACCTAAGGTGGCCGGCTGGCGATGCGGCTGCCAGCGCGTCGCTGCGCTTGTCGACCTCCGCTGAAATCGCGCGCGCAAGGCTTTCCCGCCTTTTCTGATACAGCTCCTGCATGATCTGCTGCCCGGCCGGCGTCATCTTCTTTGTGAGCTCTTCGGAGGCCTTGCCCTGGTCGTGTAGCAGGAGCTTCAGTGCTTCATGCGCCAGAGGCGCATCCTGCGCCGAAAAGAAATCCTGCGGCTCGTCATAGATAACGATCAGCGGTCCATACTCGTGCGGTTGTAAATGGTCGATTGCGCCTTCAGGACGAACCGCAGCGCCGGTTGCGAAGAATCGCAACACATGGGCCAGATCGTAATAGCCGCCGATCGACGCCACCCATGCCACCGAAGGCGCGTATTGTGGGTCGCTGGCCGCGAGCAGCGCCAGGCCCCCAGAGAAACTGATAGCGAAGATGCCAACCTTCGGCACCTCGAGTTGCTGGGCGAAATCCCGCGCCGCCGTGCCGATGACGTCCGCCGAATCAGCCGTAACTCGATAATCTGCGATGCCGGGTACTAACGGCGTCATAACGAAGAAGCCGCTGGCGGCGAGCGACCGAGCGAAGCTCACTAGTCGTGGCTCGTCGATGCCAAGCTCATGCATGCCGTGGACGACAACGATTCCCGGCGCATAGGCGACCCCGCGCGGAAGGTACACGCGGGCCGGGATTGTCTTGCCGCGAAAATCGAACGTGCTGTCATGGACATCAACCGGGTGCACTTCGTAGTTGGCAATCCAGCCAGTAGCGTGTGGATCGGATATGCGCTCCAGCAGGGAAGCCGCCCGCAAATAGTTCTGTGCGATGGGATAGAGAAAGGCCGCGACGACAGGGAGTAGAAGCAGCAGCCAGGCGAGCGGCCGTGCTTTCCGGAATGTCATTTGCTCCTGCCAGGGAATGGTGGTCATGACGCTTCTAAGGCAGCTCAGATTGCATGATCGAATCCATCATAGCTGGCGCGCCGGGCGAGACTGGTTCGGCCGGCTACTCTCGTTACCGTTGACCGAGAATCTGTCCAAAAAATGTGGCCGGTCCTGGCATGCATCCCTTGAGCCCTTCCGCGTTTCACATGGGTTTGACGGTGGGAGGTTCTTTGGTGAAACAGTTGTTTGCAGTCGCAGTCTTGTCGTGCCTGGTTTTTGCCGTACCGGCGGTCGCGCAGTATGGGCCGCCGCCGCAGTTCGACGTTGGCTTTGGAGTTGGAACGCTGCTGGCTCCGTCCTCCAACAGCGCTTCAGGCAATCACAGCTCTCAAACCCTGGGTGGCGGCGCGTATCTCAATTTCAGCGGAGACTACCTTTTCTGGCGCCATGTAGGAGTGGAAGGGGAGGTCGCCTGGAGAGCCAGCCAGAATCTTTGGGGAGGCTATCAACCCTTCCGGCCCATCTTCTATGATTTCAACGCGATTTATGCGCCCCCGCTGGGCAAGTACGCCCAACTGGAATTGCTTGGGGGAGTCGGCGGTCTCAGCACTCGCTTCTACACGCAAACCTATACCTGTGATTACTACACCTACCAGTGCACGAACTACGTCAGCAGCAATCACTTCATGGGAGACGTGGGCGTGGGGCTTAGGCTGTTCGTGCATGGGGGAGTGTTTCTTCGCCCTGAATTTCGAGAGTACTTCATTCATAACAACGTGGAATTCAGCAGCGGGCACGCAACTCGGGCCGGGGTGACCCTGGGATATTCCTTCGGACACTGACAAGAATTCAGCGGGAAGCCGACGCCTAGCGCTGATCCAGCAGTTCAATCGTTTCCATCACGACGTCACTCGTGATGGCCATCGACTGCGCACTGAGCTTATCGACCGTGTCGTCCGCGGTGTGATGGAAAACATTGTTGTATCCGTAGGTATAGTCAATAAGGTCGACGACCGGAATCCCAACCTTCGCGAATGGCAAGTGATCGTCTTCCATGCCGACCGTCTGCTGGAAAAAGTGCGACTGATATCCAAGGTTGGTCGCTGCCTGGGAAACAAGCTCCGTCAGCCAGGGTGTGGAATTCGAATCGCGCTGGATGTCGAGATCGGCATCGCCAATCATATCCACCAGGATGAACCCTTTAATCTTTCCAGCTGTCCCATCGGCGCGCCATTTCTCGGCCAGTTGTTTAGCGCCGTAGACACTATCGCTGTCGGTCCACTTTACGAAGGCTTCTTCCGCATCGGTCCATACCAGCCAGACGCTGTAACCATCGCGTTGCTTGCCTCGTAACTGATCGGCCAGGGAGAGCAGCAGTGCGGTCGACGATCCACCATCATTCGCTCCAACGTAATTCTTGGGCAGCGGATAGTTCGTGTCGTAGTGCCCGGCGACGACAATGATGCCGTTCTTCTTGCCGGGAAATTTGGCAATGATGTTGTTGACTGGGAACTTGCCCACCGGCGTTTGCGCGGTGAACTTGTCTTCCTCTACCTCTACACCCTTCAGCTTCGCTACAATGTAGCGTTCCAACTTCGCGTGAGCCTCGCTGCCCGGGGGACGCGATCCGAAGGCAACAATTTCCTTCACATATTCAATGGACTTGTTGCCATCGATGTTCGGGATAGGGACGTTGTTGTTGACGGGCCTGGATATGGCGGAGGTGGGCTGTCTCGTCGCTGGAGTGCCTGAAGTCTGTCCAGTGGTGCCTGTGTCGGAGTTCGACGCCGGCGGCTTGCTGCAGCCGGCGAAAGCGGCCGTCAACACCAGAGCAACGGTGTAGGGAAGAAACGTGGAGCGAAGCTTCATGCTGCACAACATTGTAATGGGGAAACAGCCTGGTAGACGTATGAAGCGGCGGTAGTAGCAAAAGGCTTCAGAGCTCTGATTCGAGCGCTGAAGCCCCTCTGATGACAGGCTAATGATGCCCGGACTATGCGTCCGCTGGCGGCAGCTCCGGATCGGGTGCGCCGGGTGGCAGCGGTTCCGGAAGAATCGTCTCCGGCGCTTCAACCGATGTGACCTCCACAACCTCCACGACCGGTACCGGCTCGGGATTCCGTTGGTACCAGGTCATGGCACTGGACAGTTGCCACAGTCGCGTCATCAGCTGCGCAAAGACAATCAACTCCAGTACCAGGAACGTCAGGCCAGTGGTGGTAGGCGGCAGGTGCGCCCAGATCACCAGCCCGAGAGCCAGGGTTACCCACGCAACCAGGCTGATGCAGATGTAGATGCGATACAGATGCCGCAGGCTACGCCAGGTAATACGCCACGATCTCCAGGTATTCCGAAACATACCGCGCTCGTTTAGTACTACGGCGCGGACCTGGGCGATGTCGAACCACAATCGCACCCACAGCGCGAGCAACAGGAACACGACGAACGCCGCCAAGCCCAGGAAGATTCCCACCTGGTCGGCGATGGCGCGGTCGCCGAAATGGTCGGCTGCCTTGGAAAGGCCTTGGTAGATCATGCCGACAATGATGAACGGAATAATCGAGAACAACGCGAGCCGAACGAACCGCCAGAAAAATGCTCCCGACGCGGCGAAGAACTCGCCGGCAGAAAGGTTGCGGTCCTCGCGATAGCATTCCAGAATTCCGCCGGTCACAAAAAACATGAACAGCAGGAACAGGAACGCCATGATGTACACAGTCGCCGAGGAACGCATGAGGTTCACGTTCGGCAGACGCATCAATTCGTCGACCATTCCCAAGTCGAATCCGTTGGTAAGCTTCTGCCCCGCCAGCGAGTGGCCTAGCGCGTGGCTCAGGGTCATCAATGCCGGCACGGCTCCGAGACCGCCGCACACAAAGTTCACTACGAATACCCACCACAACACTCTCTGCCGCCGCCACATGAGGCCGAATCCGGCAGCTACCGCGCCTTTCTGTTCGTCTGCCATCTCGCCTCCTCTTAAGCCAGCCAACCGAGCAACAGGGCCAGGAACTGGGTGAAGAACATCCAGTACGTGGCCATTTTGTGCGCCGCACCGTGCTGCGTTTCCACGACCCGGCTGTTATTGAGGTAGTCCCGGTCCATGGTTGCCTGATACGCCGGATCGATCTGTACCGACTCTACCTGCGCTTTCCTGCGGTATACATAGCGCACCCATCGGTCCTTGCCATCCCAGCGCTCGATCGTCGAGTCGCCATTGTCGAACTTCACAACGGCCTCGACCGGAAAAATGAAATCGCCTTTGCGATGCAGAATGACTTGCGTCTCGTATTCCGTTTCGCCCTTCTTCTCCTTCAAATCCTGGTCCCACCATTTTGCAGGATCGGAGTCGGCGCGCTTGACTTCGTAGTCCATGACCTGGGTACCGTAGACCGCCTGATTCCAGTACCAGCTCAGGTCCTGGCCTGCAACTTCGCTGATGGTGTTCATGAAATCTTCCTGCGTGGGGTGTTTGAAACGGTAACGCATGAAGTAGGTGTGCAGGGCTCGCTGCAGGGTTTGTTCCCCGATGATCTTTTCCAGCGTAATCAGCATCGTTGCCGTCTTGCCATACGTAATATCACCGTACGAGCCGACGCTCACGTCCTTGAAGCTCATCTGCGACAGAGGGTCAAAGTCAGGCGAGCCCAGGTATTCCATGCGTTGGAGATCGCGCTCACCCATTTGTCCGCCCAGCCAATTAATGACGCTGGCGTCCGATCCGTAGAAACTGTCGATCACCTTGACTTCGGTGTAGCTGTTGATGCCCTCGTCCAGCCAGCCATTTTCGAATTCGTTCGTCGCCACCATTCCGTACCAATACTGATGACCGAATTCGTGTTCGGTAACGAGGTCGATGAGATGAATGCCCTTGGGTATGTACCATCCGCTGTCGCCGGTGATAAAGGTGGGATACTCCATGCCCCCGGCTTCGCCCGCCCCATGCGGCGGATCGACCACCGTCAGCTGCGCATAGGGATATGGCCCATACCACTCGTCAAATTTCTTCATGCTGTCTTTGACGCAGGTGATATAGGGCTGCCATTCATGTTCGTGGCTGTCATAGCTGAGCAAGCGAATTTTGACCGCTCCGACGCTGCCATTAAAGGTCTCATTGATCACCTTGTAGTGGGGATCGGCGGTCCAGGCGAAGTCGTGCACGTCCTCGGCGTGGTAGCCAACAGTTTTCGTGCCATTGCCGTTGTCCTGCTCGGCGACCTGTACTCCGGTCGCGCCGATTACATAATCCTTCGGCAACGTGACTTTGACGTCATAGGTGCCGAAGTCGGCGAAGAACTCGGTCATCGCATGGAACTGATGGCAATTCCATTGGCCGTGCCACCATACGCCCACCTTGGGGAACCACTGTCCAGCCAGCAGGAAGGTCCGCTTGTAGCCGGTGCGGGCAACAACCTCCGGGAACTTTGCCTTGAACGAAATCTTGAACGTGACGTCCTGTCCGGCCGGGACAGGACGCGGCAGCTTCACTTGGAAGACGGTCTTGTCATCGGGATTGCCGTCGTCGGGCGAGATGAATTTCATCTGCTTGGTGAGATCGCCCATGCCAACCGCTTCGAACGACGTAATGACGTTCGATCCGAAATCGGATTCCTTCCATTCGGCCAGGCTGCTGGTGCGGAAGTTGCCGTCACGATGCGCTTCGTGCATCCAAGTCGACTGCGGCTGAAATGCATTCAGATAGAGGTGGAACGGAAAGGTATCCAGAGGCTGCCCGGTGAGGTTGTGATACGTGAGCGTCTCCGTGGCTTCAACCGTGTGCGCCGGGGGGTCGTACTTGGCGTCAATCTGGTAAGCCACGACGCGCTGCGAGAGAGGACCGCTCACCTGGGGAGCGAAGGGACTTTGCGCAGCGGCGGCAGCCGAAATCAATAAGAAAAGATAACTAAGGCGGAGCAGCATCCTCTGTTGCATGGGAGACCTCCCGGGCGTAGTGCGTGGCGCGTACGTTCTGAGCACAAATGCAGAAATAGGAATGGCTCTCTGCACGTCGGCAGCCAGTTTACACTCTCGTACCGACGGCGACCGGACCGAAGGCGCGGGTTGTGACCAAGGCATGGTATCCGAATATCAATGGCAGCAAGCACCAACTTCGCTGTCCGTACCAAGGATGGTTACCCCCGGGATCGCTGCCAATCTCAGCAGCCTCCTGCTACACTCGCGGCAATGCGTGTTCTCGGCGTCGATTGCGGAGGGGAATACACCGGCTATGGCGTAGTCGAGCAGGATGATTGCGGGGCACTGCATCATCTTTGTTACGGAGCCATCCGTCTGTCGCCACGCGAGGCGCTGGAACTTCGGCTCAAGCGAATTTGCGAAGGACTGCATGCGATCATTGCCGCGCACTTGCCCGAACAGGTCGCCATTGAAGACGTTTTTTACGCCGTCAATGCCAAGTCGGCACTGAAGCTTGGACATGTTCGTGGTGTGGCGATGCTGGTGGCCGCGCAGGCGGGTCTGGAAGTGGTGGCCTATTCGCCCTTATCGATCAAGTCAGCAGTAGTGGGTTATGGCCGGGCGGAGAAATCGCAGGTTCAGGTAATGGTGGCCCACCTTCTAGGTTTGGCGGAGCCTCCTCAGCCGCCCGATGCCGCCGATGCGCTGGCGATCGCGATCTGTCATTTGCATACCGCGGGAACCCTGCAGCGGCAGGCCGCGGGACGCTGATAGAATCTTTCTCCAGAATGAAACGGATCTTCGTCGTCCTTGTTTTCCTGGCTGGCTCGATGCTGCCGGCGCAGCAATCCTCAACGGCATCGGCTGCGCCCAAAGGCGACACATCCGTCACGTACCTGTTTAGCTGGCCCCAAGGCGTTCCGTGGACGAAATATTCCGTCGCCGTGCAGGCTGACGGCAAAACCCACTTCAGCGGCACTCCCCAGCCCGACGCACTCGACACCGATACCGATCCGGTCGAGCACGACTTTGCCATGTGGGACTCGACCCGGCAGAAAATCTTTGCCCTGGCGCAGAAGCTGAACTACTTCCAGGGAAACTTCGACGCTCACATCAAGCACGTTGCGCAGACGGGAAGCAAGACGCTGGAGTACCAATCGCCACAAGCCCACGGGTCGTCGACTTTCAACTACTCGCAAAATCCGGATGTGCAGGCGCTGACCCGGATCTTCTCCGGTATTGCGACGACCTTTGACTATGAACGCAAACTGACCTTCCAGTATCGCTATGACAAACTCGGAATGGATCAACGGCTGAAGGAGTTGGAGGATCTTCAAGCCAGCCATGACGTAGAAGAACTGCATGTGCTGGGTCCCATGCTGCGTAAAATCGCTGCCGATCCCAATCTGATGAATATTACCCGGCAGAGCGCAAAACATATTCTTCAGAAAATATCGGAACCCGACTCGACGGCGCCGGCTCCCGGCCAGCAATAACGCGGGCAGCAGTGTTTCCAGGGACAACGCGGGCACAAAGTTTTCACAAATTCGAGTCTCCTATTTTCAGGAACTTCTCGTCGAAGTGGTGTTTAATAGGCTTAAGGAGAGTCGGCGCCGACAGGCCTTGGCGATATCCGCTGCCGACTCCGTTATCAGCACAGGCCCAGGAGCACACGTCCATGAGACCACATTCTGAATTTCTCCGGTTCATCGTATTGGCATTCGTTGTGATCGCAATCTCGGGCGCAGCGTTTGCCGACTCCCATGTAAGAATCGTTCGCCTCAGCTCGGTGGAAGGCCAGGTTCAGATCGATCGCGCGACCGGTCAGGGCCTGGAGCGTGCCATCCTCAACACGCCCATTGTCGAAGGCACCCGGATTGTCACCGGAGCTGACGGGCTTGCGGAAGTGGAATTCGAGAACCAGAGCGCGCTGAGACTCACCGAAAATTCGGAAGTGAAGTTTTCACAGCTCCTGATGAACGATGCCGGCGCCAAGACAAATCGGATGACCGTGGAGAAGGGACTGGTTTATCTCGACACCGCGTCCAAAGGCAAGGACAGTTATGTGGTAACGGTTGGCGATCAAAGCCTGATCGTAGAACGCGACACTATGTTGAGAATTAACGCTACCGCCGACCAGATGCAAGTCGCCGTTTTCAAGGGCGAAGCGCAGGTTGACGGCCAAGGCCAGCAAGCGGTTGTGCATAAGAAAGAAACGCTGACCGTAGATCTGAAGGGCGCACCGCAGTATGCCGTCGCCAAAGGCGTGGAGCAGAACCAGTTCGACAACTGGAACAAAGAGCGCGAGGACTACGGCAAGACTTACGCCGACAATCAGGGATATGGCGGTCCGAACCGTGCTTACGGGATGCAGGACCTGAATTACTACGGCGACTTCTTCTATGCCGGCGGTTACGGCTACGTTTGGCAGCCTTACGGTTTCGCCGGCTCGATGGCGAATTGGAATCCCTACATGAATGGGGCGTGGATGTTCTATCCCGGCGCGGGCTATGCGTTCACATCGTCGTACCCGTGGGGATGGCTGCCATTCCACTATGGCTCGTGGGCATTCATCAACGGTGCGGGATGGGCGTGGGTACCGGGCCGTTACAACGGCCAGTGGTACGCCAATAATTATTCGATTGTGCCGCGAGTGACGAAAGCCCCTGCGGGTTGGACGGCTCCCGCGCCTCCAACGACCACGGCGGCCGCAACGTCGGCTCCGACGGTTGTCGTCGGAAAAGCTGGCGCAGCACCGCTTGCGATTCCGGGCGGCCGCATTCCGCCGAACTTCGGCAGTCTGGTACCGGGACGTGCGGTTGGGCTGAATGGCGCTCACGGATTTACCCATCCGGCGGCCAACCCCACAGCCGCAAATCACGGGGTTTTCGCACCTCCTCATGCAGGCGTGTCGGCCCCGCATCAGGCAGCAAACGGACATGTTTTTGCGCAGCCTGCACCAAGTGTTTTCGCGGGCGAAGGGATGGGACGCCCTGGAAGCTTCGGGGGAAGCAGGGCAACTGGAGCAGCGGTGGGAAGCGTGCATAGCGGAGCGGGTGCAAGCTCCGTGCACAGCGCGGGAGCTGCCTCAAGTGCCGGCGCTCACAAATAAAAGCTGAAGCACTGAACCGAAAGGCGGCCGACGAGCCGCCTTTTCTTTTGCTCTCGGCGAGACCGATTGGTTGGACGCTCGGCCGTGCTGACGCGTGGTACCATCGATTTTATTCACCGCCAAAGGATTGGGGACCTTGCGGATACTCTTCGTCGGAGACATCTTCGGCCGGCCGGGCCGGACTATCGTTCACGAACGCCTGCCTGAGTTGCAAAAAGAACACGCCGTCGATCTCACGATCGCCAACGGCGAGAACGCCGCTGGTGGATTCGGGATCACACCGCAGATCGCCGAAGAACTGTTCGAACTGGGCATCGACGTCATCACCACCGGCAATCACGTCTGGGACAAGCGCGAGATCATCGACTACATGAACTCGGCGAATGGCAACGAGGCCTCGCTTGCCCGCCGCGTCCTGCGACCCGCCAACTATCCCGCCGGCTCGCCCGGCTTCGGCTGGTACCAGGGTCGCACTCGCGGTGGAGTGTCCTATGGAGTGGTCAATCTGCAGGGGCGCGTGTTCATGACGAACAACGACGACCCCTTCCGTCTTGCCGACGAACTGCTGAAGCAAATTACAGCGAAGGTAGTGCTGGTAGATTTCCATGCCGAAGCAACTTCAGAAAAAATTGCGCTCGGCTGGTACCTGGAGGGACGCGTAACTGCCGTCCTGGGCACGCATACCCATGTCCCCACAGCAGACGAGCAGGTGCTCGCGGGCGGCACGGTTGTACAGACCGATGTCGGCATGACCGGCCCTTATCATGGCGTGATCGGCGTGCAGAAAGAACTGATTCTGCAGCGATTCCTGACCAATATGCCGTCACGCTTCGAACCCGCTACCGACGATGTTCGTCTGGCCGCGACACTAATCGATTGCGACGCCGTTACCGGGCGAGCGACTGCGGTGCAGCGGATCATGCTCCGGCAAACCTAGCCTGATCGTAGATAAGACCCGCTTAAAACATCCGTAACAGCTTCGTCAAGGCTTTAGAGAGCCGCGGTCCGCAATTATGCATTGAGCCATCCGGTATTGGGACTGGCGAGAACATTGGTTGGATTGGCGTCACAAAATACCGTGACTTTTCTCACCGCCTCCCGGTATGGTTCGTTGCATAGGAAGTTCGCATTCGCGAGCCGAGAACGACGCGCCTCAAGGCCGCTTCGTCTCAAAAACCAAAAGAATAGAGAACTCGCAGGTGTCAGCTCGTTACTGGGATGATTTTCCTACAGCCATTGTGATCAGGGGAGCAATATGAACTCATTCGAAGATCGAGTGCGCGAAGCAAAAGAGTGGATGGGAGGGCTGCGTTTCAAAGGAATCGTTCGTCTGTACTCGCCGCGGCAGGTGGCCGAACAGAGAGGCACCATTCCGACGTCCTATCCCGTGGCGCGGAAGGCCGCGGAAGAGTTTTATGCGCGGCTTAGGGAACTGTTTCAGCAGAAAAAGTCGATCACGACGTTCGGCCCATATTCGCCTGGACAAGCCGTAACCATCAAGCGGTCGGGCATTGAGGGCATTTACCTTGGCGGCTGGGCCACGTCGGCGAAGGGAAGCATCACCGAGGATCCGGGCGCCGATCTTGCCAGCTATCCTTTGAGCCAGGTGCCCGACGAAGCGGCAAGCATCGTCCGCGCGCTGCTAACGGCCGATCGCAACCAGTTGTTTGCCCGGTCGCGCATGACGGTCGAAGAGCGCGACAGTACTCCGGAATTCGACTACCGGCCATTCATCATTGCCGACGCCGATACCGGCCACGGCGGCGATGCGCACGTTCGCAACCTGATCCGTCGCTTCGTGGAAGTTGGCGTTCCCGGTTATCACATCGAGGACCAGAAGCCCGGTGTGAAGAAGTGCGGCCACCAGGGCGGCAAGGTTCTGGTGTCGGAGAACGAGCAGGTGCAACGTCTCAACGCGGCCCGCTTTCAGTTGGATGTCATGCAGGTTCCGGGGATTATTGTCGCCCGCACTGACGCCGAGGCTGCCAATCTCCTGGAGGGATGCGCCGACGAGCGCGATCAGCCATTCATCCTGGGCGTTACCAACCTGCATGTACCGAGCTACAAGTCGGTCTTTCTCGCTATACATCGCACCTTCTTCGAGTCGGGTGTGGACGAGGTGAGAGGGCATCTGATGTTCGCCATGTCGGAAGAGCAATACTCGTCCGCGATGACATGGCTAGAAAGCAAAGGATTACTCGCGGAGATTAAGAAGAGCGCCGAGGCCTTCAGTGAGAAGCACGAGGGAGGCGTCGATAGCACGCTCGATAAAGTTGTGCAGCGCGTTCTGGACGCCTGGCAAAACGAGGCCGAGCTCAGGACCTATCGGTTGGCGGTGGCTGAGGCGATAGCGTTCGGCACCGGACAGGGCGAATCATTTGAGATGACTCCAGAGCAATGGCTTCACTTTTCCGAAAGGGCGTCATGGTTCGCTGCGAGGAAAAAGGCGGCGTCCATGGGCGTCGATGTTCCCTGGGATTGCGAACTGGCGAAGACCCCCGAGGGCTACTACCAGGTGCAGGGTGGCTTGGAATTCGCCATCGCGAAGTCCTTGGCCGCCGCTCCGTTTGCAGACATCCTGTGGATGGAAACTGCCACCGCGGATATCGGCGAGGCTAAAGAGTTTGCCGAAGCGATCCACGCCGAGTTCCCCGACAAGATGCTCGCTTACAATTTGTCGCCATCCTTCAATTGGGATACGACGGGAATGAGCGATGAAGAGATGAAGCGTTTTCCTGAGGAACTGGGCAAGCTGGGATTCGTCTTCAACTTCATCACGTATGGCGGGCACCAGATCGATGGCCTGGCGGCCGAAGAGTTCGCCAGCGCGCTCCGACAGGACGGAATGTTGTCCCTGGCAAGGCTGCAGCGCAAATTCCGCCTGCTGGAATCTCCCTATCGCACGCCGCAAACACTGGTCGGAGGTCCTCGTCTGGATGCTGCGCTGGCGGCAGCCTCAGGCCGGACGGCCACTACCAAGGCCATGGGCAAAGGCTCAACCCAGCATCAGCATTTGGTGCAAACCGAGGTCCCGCCAAAGGTGCTGGAAGAGTGGTTGCGGATTTGGGCGGAGCAGAACCATCTATCACCCGAGTACCGCGTGCAGTTGCGGCCCGTCGCCGCCGGTTCGGACTTCCTCGACCTGAGCATCTGGAATGGCCCTAACGACGAAGTGGCTAACCTGATCTTTGCCGACGTTCACGATCGCCACGGTCACAAGCTGCTGTCCATTCGCGACATGAACACCTTTGACGGCTCCTTGCGGAAAAAACGCCTCATGACCCTTGCGCACTTGTTTGTGCTGCATCGCTATAAGGCAGGACTGGTGCATTACCTGAGTCCGACGGAAGACAATCAGCACCAGGCGCAGAAGATGAAGCGGCTGGGCATCTTCAACAAGGTGGATACCGAAGCGGCGCTGATTATCGTCGCCAGCGTCGACGCAAACAGGATTAGTGAGCTGCTGAATCCTGATCGAATCGCCTTGCGAAAACTGATCGCGAAGCAGGATTCGTAGTCTTTATTCTGGAGTCGACATGAGCAAAGAAATCATCCCGCGCTGGGAGTGGCGAACCTTCGGCGACAAGTTTGCCGGTTCGGACAACCCGTTTTCCGCGTTCGAGGCAGGCGGTACTCAGGACAGCGACGAGATCTACTTCCTTTCACCAGCCACATCCGAGAACGTCAAAGTTCGCGATGGCCTGATGGATATCAAGAAATTTCAGCGCGCCAATCCTGACGGCCTGGAGCAGTGGAAGCCAGTATTGAAGCATGGATTCCCGCTGCCGGCATCCGATGCCAACACCGTCTTCGAAATCCTGGGTATTGCCGCGCCGAAGATGGCCCGTCCGGAGTACACGCTGGAACAGTTCATCCGGGAGCTGATCACGCCGGTAGCGGGTATGCGCGTGGTGAATGTGCATAAGACGCGCACCCGTTATACCGTCGACGGATGTATGGCCGAGGTGGCCGAGGTTGTCGCTGACGGCAAACGCATCCAGACAATCGCCATGGAGCTCGAGGACGCCGCGAAGGTGATTGCGACCGTACGCAAACTCGGGCTCGACCGCTACGAAAATATCAGCTATCCACGGGGCTTGAAGCGGCTCGTCGGCATGCCGAGCTGAGGTAAAACTATGCCACGCTATGCCGTCATTGATATTGGCACCAACTCGGTAAAGTTCAACATCAGCGAACGGCGCGACGATGGCTCGTGGAGCACCATCGTGGATCGCGCTGAGATCACCCGTCTGGGCGAAGGCTTGCAGGAGACTGGCGAAATCAACGGTGACGCCATGGAGCGCACGGTTTCGGCGATTGCGGCAATGGTCGAAGAAGCTCGCAAGAACAATGTTTCTGCGATGGCAGCTGTGGGCACCATGGGCATGAGGACGGCGCACAACAGCCAGAAGTTCATCGACGCCGTCGAACAGCGCTGCGGCGTGAAGATCGAAGTCATCTCCGGCGACGAAGAGGGAAGGCTGGCCTACATCGCGGTGAAGTCGGGGCTTGGACTGGCCGACAGCTCGCTGGTGATCTTCGATACCGGCGGCGGCAGCTCACAATTCACCTTCGGCCACGGGTCAACCGTGCAGGAACGCTTCAGTGTGAATGTCGGCGCAGTCCGTTACACAGAGAAATACGGCCTCTCCGGAGCCGTCTCGCTCGACCAATTGCAGGCCGCCCTTACGCAGATCGCTGCTGACCTCGCGCAACTCGACGGCAAGGCTTCTCCGGACGTCCTGGTTGGAATGGGCGGCGCCATCACCAACATTGCTGCTGTGAAACACAGCCTGGCGAAGTATGACCCCAATGTCATCCAAGGGTCCGTTGTCGAACGCGACGAGGTCGAACGGCAGATCGAACTCTATCGCACCAAGACGGTAGACGAGCGCCGCACCATCGTAGGCCTCCAACCTAAGCGGGCCGATGTGATCCTTGCCGGAGTCTGCATCGTCAGAACCGTTATGGACAAACTTCGCAAGGACAGATTGTCAGTCAGCGATCGCGGGCTGCGGCATGGGCTGCTGATCGATCGGTTTTCGGCCTGAGCAGAGTTTCGGTGATCGACCGAAGATCGAAGCCGAACCCGGACCAAGCGCATTTCCGCGAGACAATCCCGCCTGTAATCGCAGCCAACTTCCTCAGATGGAATCATTGCGGTATGAATTGAAGAGTTAACCATAACTTATTGAATAGGCGATCCTTGTTGCTCCGTTGGAGTGAGGCAGGCAAGCGCCGTCCTGCGTCCATGGATCGTTGTTTCTGAGGCTTAACGAGCGGTTCCCCGATCGGCGCTCAACTCTCCGACGGCCGCGTGGAGCAATCGCACAATTGCCCACTTTTCGCGATGGCCGGCATTGCCCTCGTCGCCCTGGTGATTGTCTGAGCGCAGGCTGGAACTAGTTGCGTGGCTTTCATTGGCTAGTAATTTTCCTAGTAGCGCACTCGTCCCAACGAGCGATACATAAATAGGAGCCAGAAAATCGCTCATTTTCAGTCAACATTGAGACTACGCCGGTTTGGCCATGGAACGTAAAACCAGCCGATAGCGTCACGGTTACTGGCGACTCAATTTGAAACGATCTTGGTTTTTCGGATCAACACATTTTCGAATCAGGACATTAACGAAGGAGAAATACAGTGACTCGACGCAAAGAAGTTGAAATCGTTCGAACTGCAATCCTGTCATTCATCGTACTTGCACTGTGCAGCACAGCGATGTTGGCGCAAAACCTTAAGGTCCAGGGCATCATCAAGGGCCGCAGCGGCGCAACCATGACCCTGCAGACGCAAGACTCGCCCAAACTGGTCGTCCTCCTCACCGAGGCCACCAAGGTTTCTCAGGTTCAGGGAATGTTGAAGGCACGCAGAAAGGAAATGTCGATGGCTGCGTTGATTCCGGGACTGGCAGTGCAGGTCGAGGGATCGTATAACGCGCAGAACGAACTGGTGGCGAACTCGGTTTCGTTCAAGGGCAACGATCTGGAGCAGGCCCAGTCCATTCAGGCCGGCTTGCACGAAACCCAGGAGCAGACACAGAAGAACCAGGAAGAACTGGCGCAGCAGAACGCCGCGTTGCAGGCTCAGAATGAGGCTTTGAAGCAGCAACAGGCGCAATTGACGGAGCAGGAGAAACAGACTGCTGCGAATAAAGCAGCCATCGCAGCCGCGGTCGCGCGCTTCGGGCAGCTCGATGACTACTACATCATGGACGAAGTAACAGTGTACTTCGGCAACGGACAGATCAAGGTCGATCCCAAGTATGTTCCGCAGTTGAATGCATTGGCTGAAAAGGCGAAAACCATTACTGGCTACATGATCCAGGTGAAGGGCTATGCCTCAGCCGTGGGTAGCGTCGCTCTGAACCAGAAACTAAGCGAAGATCGCGCCAACAATGTGGCGAACATTATGCTCCAACAGGGTCACATTCCTATGACCAACATGCTGGCGCCAGGCGCGATGGGCGAAAGCCGCCAGGTAGGCACCGACAAGACAGCGGAGGGCCAGTCGCAGAACCGCCGTGTGGTGGTGCGAGTGCTCCAGAATAAGGGCATCGCCGGAACGTAGCCCGAAGGCTCTCTTCGGGAGCCCTGTTTCACCAGCATCCCTCTTAGTACCGATGGACAAATTCGGAGGCTGACTTGTGAGTAAGAGCGCCAAGGCAAAAAAAGACAAGAAGAGTAAGAAGGAAAAGAGAGAAGAAAAACAGAAGAAGGGCAAGAGCAAGTCGACAGAAAGTAAGCCGCCAAAGACGATGACCGCGGCCGCCGCGGCTACCTATACGGACGGCGCGCCTCTGGATCGCGTTACATATCTGGAAGCTAAGCTGATACTGAAGCCGGAACGCTTTAACTCCGTACAAGCGTTCCGTGACTTCGGCAAGCTGGTGCAACGCACGGCGAAAAAAGTGGGCGTTGGCTTTATTGCGGATGCCGAAGCTGGACTGAGGCCGCAGATTCGGGAGATCGTATTTGGCGATACTCCCGACTTCCGGCTCTACAACAATGCCTTTATTCTGCGTCGTCGAATTGCCTACGTCGATGGTTTTCCGGTGGGGGATCCGGAGATCGTTTTCAAGTTTCGTCATCCCGACGAGGCGCAGGCCACTGCGGTCGACGTTCGGCCAAAGATAGCCGGCGCCTACCGTATCAAGTTCAAAGCCGAAATCCTTCCCCTGAAGGACCAGGTTGGGGGCTACCGGATCCTGTATTCGCACAACTGCCAATTCGGCGTAAGCCAGATGCATGTTGGCGATCAGACTTCCATGGCCACCCTGGTGAAGGTGTTTCCGGCGCTAGGAGCGATGCAGAAGGCTTCTGACGAACGCATCGGCCTGGTCAATGGAGGCATTGTCGAAGAGGTATTGCTGCCACTGGGCATGCTGGACTTCGGCAAGGGCCTGGTCGGTAAATGCGATATCGGGTTGTGGCGTACTCGTGGCGAGCACAAATCGCTGGTGGGCGAGTTTGCCTTCCAACTGAAATTTGCTAGCCAGGAGGATGTCGCTGGAAAGCAGAAAAAGTTGGTTGCCCAGTTCTACGTGAGCTTGCAACGAGAGGTGGAAAGTTGGCTTGCGCTGGGCGTAACCAAGACTGCAATGGTGTACCGCCTGAATGGATCTGAACCGCAGAGTCACGAGTAGGGTGCCGTAGTAACACCTCAAATCGGCCTGACTGGTCCTGCTCAACTCCACTCTCGGGCTGGTCGGGCCGAAAGTTATTCATGGCGCAGACAGTCCTGTTTCCTGCCGCAGAGCGCCGAGGCTTCGACAGAATGCGTGGATCAGTTCGGAGTGTGACACTTTGGTTTGCCAGCTTGATTCTGGCGCCATTTTCGTTGGGTCAAAGCCTCGCACCCCGCGCCTACACCATCACTCCTGTCGGATCCAATGCGGTCACCGTTGCATCCAACTTTTACACCGGCGATATTCTGTTCGACAGCACCGTTCCGATCACAGGCGCAAACGGGAACATCGCGATCTTCCTTCCGACGTACTATCACGGCTTCAATTTTCTTGGCCGCTCCGCCAATATCACCGGCGGCATTCCCTATTCGGTTGGAACCTTCAAAGGCACGATCGTAGACCACAAGGAAAACCTCTATCGCTCGGGTCTGGGAGACGGTTTCGTTCGTGTCTCGGTGAATCTGAAGGGCGGACCGGCGATGAAGGCGCCTGAATTCTTGAAGTGGAAGCAGAAGGTGCTGTTGGGAGGCAGTCTTCTGGTCGAATTTCCGTCGGGGCAGTACGATCCCACCAAGCTCATCAATATTGGAATCAACCGCTGGGCTTTCAAGCCGGAGTTCGGCTATTCGCAACGATGGAGACATTGGGTGCTGGACGGATATGCAGCCTGCTGGTTCTTCACGACCAACAATGACTTCTTCGAGCACAACCCGTATTTTCCCGGCGACAGGTCACAGTCCCAGAAGCCGATTGGCGCATTCGAAGGTCATTTGAGTTACGACTTCAAGCCGCGGCTCTGGGCCTCCTTCGATGCCAATTTCTGGACCGGGGGAGTGACCAGCCTGAACGGAATAGAAAATCCTGCAACCTTGCAGAGAAACTCACGGATTGGGGCGACTGTCTCCGTTCCCATCAGCAGGCACCAATCCCTGAAGGTCAGCTACGCCAATGGCGCCTACATCCGGTTTGGCGGCGATTACCAGTCCATCTCAGTAGCGTGGCAGTATTCCTGGCTGGGCCGTCGCCTCAAATAACCGCCTTTCGGGGAAATATTAGAAAGATGCTGGGGTGTGGGCTCGCACCTTGATAGCATAGAAGGTTGCGGCTGACGGTCACATCTTAGTGTGCGGCCAATCACTGTCGGGTTTGATCAGTTTGTGGAGTATCAAAAGTTGGGCATTTATATGAAATTGGAGAAGGGTTATGCCTGAAATTGCAACACCTGAAGTAAGTTCGGCGGGAAAAGCCGGTTTAGACGCGCCCGTCAAGAAGAAAGCTTTTAATTCGTTCCAAATTGCTCAGGCACAGTTCGACAAGGTCGCCGAATACCTCGGGCTCGACCCGGCGACGCGTGAGCTTCTACGTTCTCCTCTACGCGAATTCCACTTTGCGATTCCAGCCCGAATGGATGATGGAAGCGTGAAGGTGTTCCGCGGTTTTCGGGTTCAGCACAACGACGCGCGCGGACCGGGTAAAGGTGGCATTCGCTTTCACCCGCAGGAAACCGTGGATACCGTCCGTGCTTTATCCATGTGGATGACCTGGAAATGCGCGGTCGTTGACATTCCCCTGGGCGGCGCCAAGGGCGGTGTGATTTGCGATCCCCACAACCTCAGCCAACGCGAGCAGGAGCAGATCTGTCGCGGCTGGGTCCGTCAGGTGGCGAAGAATGTCGGCCCAATCACCGATGTGCCGGCGCCCGACGTGATGACGAACGCGCAACACATGTTGTGGATGCTCGACGAGTTTGAAGAGATCCACGGCGGTCGTTATCCCGGATTCATCACTGGCAAGCCGGTCGACATGGGCGGCTCCCAGGGACGCACCGAAGCCACTGGCTACGGACTGGTGTTCACGCTGCGCGAGGCGTTGAAAGAACTCGGCATTCGCCCGGAGACCACCACCGCCAGCGTGCAGGGTTTCGGCAATGTGGCGCAGTATGCCATCGAACTGTATCAGCAGCTCGGCGGCAAGATCATCGCGGTCTCGTGCTGGGACCAGGCTGACCAAATTTCCTACACCTATCGCAAGTTGGATGGAGTGGATCTGGGAGCACTGCGCAAGATGGCCGACCGCTTCGGCGGTATCGATAAGTCCAAAGCGCAGGCAGCCGGATACGAGCTGCTTCCCGGCGATGCCTGGATCGAGCAGAAGGTCGATATCCTGATTCCTGCGGCAATCGAGAATCAGATCACCGGCGACACCGTGGGTAAGATCGCTGCCAGCGTCCGCATCATCGTCGAAGGCGCAAATGGACCGACCACTCCCGATGCCGACGCGCAAATCCACGCTCGCGGTATTCTCCTGATCCCCGATTTCCTCGCCAACGCCGGCGGGGTTACCTGCAGCTACTTCGAGCAGGTCCAGAGCAACATGAATTACTTCTGGGAAAAGGACGAGGTGCTGGGCAAACTCGACGTCAAGATGACCTCGGCCTATTTCGCGGTTTCGGAGTTGGCCCGTCGCGAGAACCTGTATATGCGTGACGCCGCTTACGCCATCGCGATTGGCCGCGTGGCCAAAGCTTGCCACGAGCGCGGTTGGGTTTAACTCATCGGCCGCCACGGCTCGGGTTAGCGCTGTGGCGGCATCCTGCTTTGGCGGTCGGAGGCAGCCATGACCGAGACCAAGCCTCGATCTGCCGACCTTCCGGTGTTCGACCGGAACTTCTGGGACAGCACATTTCGCTTCACGCGCATCGGCACAGGTTCGCTCGGAGGCAAGGCTGGCGGCCTGGTTTTTATCAAGGATTTGCTGGCCGGCGCAATCGACTCCTCTGCATGTCCCGGCATTGAGGTCAACGTTCCGACCATGGCGGTGGTGGCTACCGACTGCTTCCACGAGTTCATCGAGCTTAATCATCTCTTCGATTTGCACTTTGACGAGTTGTCCGACGGATACATCGGATACGCCTTCCAGAAAGCCGATATGCCTGCGGAGTTGCTGGGCGACCTCCGCGCGCTGAGCGATCAGGTTAAGAGTCCGCTCGCAATTCGCTCGTCGAGCCTGCTGGAAGACGCGCTCGATCGTCCCTTCGCCGGCGTGTATGCCACCAAGATGATCCCAAACAATCAGCTTGACCGGGATGCGCGCTTCCGCCATCTGATCGAGGCGATCAAGTTCGTTTATGCGTCAACCTACTTCCGCGAAGCGCGAGACTACATCCGCACCACCGGATGCGATCCCCGGGAAGAAAAGATGGCGGTGATCATTCAGGAGATTGTGGGGCGCCGGCACGATGATCGCTTTTATCCTGATGTATCCGGGGTGGGGCGTTCCTACAACTTCTATTCCACGCCTCCAGCTACGCCGGACGACGGTGTAGTGAATCTGGCTCTAGGCTTGGGCAAGACCATCGTGGACGGCGGCATCACCTGGACTTATTCGCCCGCCTATCCGCGCAAGCCGCCGCCATTCGCGTCGGTGAACGAGATGTTCCGTAGCACGCAGACGGAATTCTGGGCCGTCAATATGGGTAAGCCACCCGCTTACGATCCCGTCAGCGAAACCGAGTACATGGTGCGCGCGAATCTGAAAGACGCCGAGACAGACGAGACTCTGCGCTTTGTCGCGTCGACGTTTGATCCCGAGCGTAATCGGATCATCCCCGGAGTCGGCTCGCGCGGAGGACGGATCATCGATTTCGCTCCACTACTGGTGCTGGAGCAGTTTCCCCTGAACAATATTGTGCGGGCACTTTTATCGGCGGCTGAACGAGCCATGTCTGCGAAGGTGGAGATCGAATTCGCCGCCACCATGGAACAACCGTTGCATGAGCCCGCAAAGTTCCGGCTCGGATTCCTGCAGGTTCGCCCAATGGCGGTGTCGTCGGAAGTAGTCGAAGTTGCCCCGGACGATCTGCTCGACTCGTGCGCAATTGTGGCTGCCGACAGAGTAATGGGCAACGGCATCGAAACCGGCATCCACGACATCGTCTTCGTTCGCCCGGAAAATTTCTCGGCGATGCGAACACCCGAGATTGCCAAAGACTTGGAAGTCATCAACCGGAAGTTGAACGACGAGCATCGCTCCTACGTTTTGATTGGCTTTGGACGATGGGGAAGTTCGCACCCTTCGCTGGGCATTCCAGTAGACTGGAGCCAGATTTCGGGAGCGCGAACCATTGTCGAGGCTACGCTTCCGGACATGAATGTGGAGCTGAGTCAGGGCTCGCACTTTTTCCATAATCTGTCGAGCTTCCACGCAACCTATTTCATGGTGCGGCATGATGGACAGTTTCCCATCCGATGGGAGTGGTTGAACCAGCAGCCGGTCGTGAGCGAAACCGAGTTTGTGAGACATGTGCGCCCGGCCCTGCCGGTTACGGTTCGTGTGGACGGACGCAGCTCGCGCGGCGTGGTAATCGCAGATAGCAAGAGAGCACAGGCGGACAACGGTCATGAGTCGAGATGAGACGCAGGTAGCGACCATTCTGCGCGAGCTCCAGGAGCGCGCCAAGGAACTCAACTGCCTCTATCGCGTGGACGAATTGTTGAACCGGCCCGAATTGCCGCTGGAACTGGTGTTCCGCAGCATCGTCGAAATCCTGCCTCACGGCTGGCAGTTTCCCCATGATTGCCAGGCGCGCATCATTTTCGAGAGCGATATCGTTGAGTCGGTGAACTTCCGGCCGACCAGCTGGACGCAAAGCGCCAACCTCGTCGTGCAGGGAGTTCCGGTCGGCGCGGTGGAAGTTTCCTACCGCGAGCAGATGCCGCGCTCGGATGAAGGGCCGTTTCTGAAGGAAGAGCGCAAGCTTATCGAGACCGTGGCCGAGCGCATCTCCGGGCACATCATGCAGCGCCGTCTGAAGTCGGCCTTCGATGGCCTGATTGCGGCTCGCGATGGCCGGGCGACCCAACGCAACGACTGGCGCTTTGTCCTGGAGTTTCTGCGCGACACCGATCCCGTCCTGCTGCAACTGATCTCCCGCAAGCTGGTCAATCATCTGAGCTGGAAAGGTTTTGGTGACGCCAAGGAACTGCTGCAACGTGCCGGCATAGGGCCGATCGCCAGCGAAGGAGTGGTGGGCGAAGAGAACCGGCCGCTGCGTCGTGAGCGTATGACCCACACCGCAGACCTGACCACCGAGGCGTTTCGTCTGGCTAGCGAGCATCTCAGCGAAAACGAGATACTGGCCTGCGTCACGGCATGGATCAAAGAAGAGAAATCCAGCTTCCTGGTGCGCGCGCTGGAGCAACTGGACACGCCGCTGGGCGACATCATTGAGGCGATCGAGCGCTATCGCCACATTGAGATCGATGAGAGCGAGTTGTCGCTTTCAACGCAAAAAGGCTTACGGGTTTCGTTGATCCGCCGCTTCTTTTCCGAGAGCCTGGACTTCATCAACGTCGGCAAGAATTCCATCACGGTCAAAGATTTCTACGACCTGATCGGCAAAATTATTTTTCCGCCACGCTGTCACGGCAAGCTGGGCGGCAAGAGTGCCGGACTGTTCCTGGCCAAGAAGATCGTCGACAAACACGCGCCGGTCGATAGCGTGTTGCGGCAGGTGAAGGTACCGAAGACGTGGTACGTCACCTCCGACTGGATTCTCCACTTCGTGCACCACAACGAGCTGGAAGACGTGCTGAACTGGAAGTACATGGAGATCGATCAGGTACGGCAGGAATACCCGCACCTTGTCGCTTTGTTCAAGAGTTCGTCATTCCCCTCGGAACTCGCGAAAGGATTGTCGCTGGCGCTCGACGATCTCGGAGACCGCCCGATCATCGTTCGCAGCTCGAGTCTTCTGGAGGATCGCGCCGGGTCGGCGTTTTCCGGCAAGTATAAGAGCCTGTTTCTGGGAAACCAGGGCACCAAGGAAGAGCGCATGGCCGCTCTCATGGATGCCATTGCGGAAGTTTATGCATCGATCTTTGGACCGGACCCGACCGAGTATCGCGCTGAGCGTGGGCTGCTCGACGTTCACGAAGAGATGGGCATCCTCATCCAGGAGGTGGTTGGGCAGAAGATCGGCAAGTACTTCTTCCCCGCGTGCTCCGGAGTGGCCTTCAGCAATAACGAGTTTCGCTGGTCTGCCCGCATCAATCGCAGTGACGGGCTGATCCGCCTGGTTCCCGGTCTGGGTACGCGCGCTGTCGATCGTGTAGCTGACGATTACCCTGTACTCATCGCGCCGGGTCAGCCAAACTTGCGGGCCAATGTGACCGTCGAGGAGATTCTGCGTTACTCGCCCCGGCGCGTCGACGTGATCAATCTGGAGACGAATTCGTTTGAAACAGTCGATGCCAGCGAGTTGCTGCGCTATTGCGGTTCGCGATATCCGCAGATGCGCTACATCGTCTCACTCTTGAATCATGATCGGATCGAGCAACCGGTCGGCCCCCTTCCTGATCTGGATAAGCAGACGGTGGTCTTCACCTTTGAAGGTCTGATTCGCAAGACGCCTTTCGTCAGTTACATTCGCGAGCTGTTGAGCCTGTTGCAGACGAGGCTGGGCGAACCCGTCGACATTGAGTTTGCTTACGACGGCGACGACTTTTATCTTCTGCAGTGCCGTCCGCAGAGCTACAGCATGGATGCCGCGCCCGTCGCTATTCCACCGGATCTGCCGCCCGAGCGCGTGATCTTTTCAGCCAATCGCTTTGTCTCAAACGGCAAGGTCCCGGAGATCACGCACGTTGTTTACGTCGATCTCGAAGGCTACAGCCAGCTTCCCGATGAAAAGCATATGCGAGATATCGGCCGAGCGGTCGGGCGACTGAACAAGCTTCTACCCAAGCGCCAATTCATCCTGATCGGTCCCGGGCCGTTGGGGCAGCCGTGGCGACATCAAGCTCGGGCGTGCCCGTCACGTACTCCGACATCAACAACACGGCCATGCTGATTGAAGTGGCGCGGCAGAAGGGAAACTATCTGCCCGACCTGTCCTTCGGTACACACTTTTTCCAGGACCTGGTGGAAGCATCGATACGTTACTTGCCGCTCTATCCCGACGATGCCGGTAACGCCTTCCGCGAGTCGTTCCTGAAGCAGTCCCATAACGTCCTCGAGGAGCTTGCTACCCGAATTCGCGCATATTGTCCGAAACGTTGCGCGTCATCGATGTCCCGCGAGAGACCAATGGCCAGATGTTGCGTGTGCTGATGAATGCCGAGATCGACCAGGCAGTCGCTTTCCTGGCGCCTCCGTTGAAAGAAGCTGCGCCGGTGGAGTCCGGAATGGCCAGTCTGGGACGCTCCGGCGACGAGCATTGGCGCTGGCGCTATCGCATGGCACAACGGATCGCCGCCCAACTCGATCCCGCCAAGTTCGGCATCAAGGCTTTTTACCTGATTGGCAGCACCAAGAACGCAACGGCCGGCCCCGGCAGCGATATCGATATCCTGCTGCATTTTGAGGGGACCGAGGAACAACGCCGGGAAGTGATGTTGTGGCTGGAAGGCTGGAGCCGATGCCTGGCGGAGATGAATTTCCTGCGCACCGGCTTTCGCTCAGATGGCTTGCTTGATGTTCATCTCATCACCGACGAGGATATTGGAGCCCGCTCAACCTACGCGGTGAAGATCGATGCCGTCACCGATCCGGCACGCTGGCTTCCCATGAAAAACGCCTAGCAGTGCAAGGTAGCGAGTATCGATCGCCGTCATGTGCGAAAGAAAAGCGGGCCCGCAGACCCGCTTTGTCCTGGCAGCCAATCATTGCTGGGGCAGCAATCCGTAGATGTCCAGCTCCGTTTGTGTTCCGACGTAGACGTGCCCGTCGGCGACAGTCGGCACGCTGAATTTTATCGCCGGTCCGGCAGTATCGCGTCCTCCCATATTCGAGCTCTTGTAGAGTTGCCTGGCAACGTTGGTGGCGTCGTAGGCATGCAGAATTGCTGAGGCGCCGTTCTGTGCATTGGTCGCTTCGATCTCCCACAAGATGCCGTCGGACGAGCCGTTTGACGATAACGACGAGGTGGCGCCGTGACTGCCATAGACGTCGTGTCCTTGCGAAATCGGCGAGGTCGACAGCAGCCCAGTATTTGCGTCCCACCGGAACGCCTTGACGACATCGCGCTCACAGTGCGAGTAGAGCTTCCCCTGCCAGTAGGTCGGTGTGGAGAAGAGGTTGTCGAACTGCTGCGTACCGGTTTGTACTTCCTGGATTACATGGTCCGTGGTCTGGTACCCGCCCATGTTGTCTCGATTGATGACGAAGATGCGTCCATCCTTGCCGCCGCCAATCAACTCGTGCGGGTATTGCGACGGGTTGTCGGGCATGATTACCGGTGAGCCGCTGCCGAAATCCGCATCGTTGTCGCGAAGGTAGCTCTCGTTCGACGGCTTGAAGTAATCCAGCACCGACAAGTCGTTCGCCTGGAAGCGCATGGCCGAGTCGTTATAGTCCGGCGCCGGATCGCCGAGATCGACACCGGTGATGAGGTAGATATCGCCGGTATTGTCGTCTATCGCCGGAGTACCTCCCCACAATCCGCCGCCCGCGCCATCGGGAGTCACGTTTGCAATCGCAGTCTGTTGCAGGGTGGCTTTGTCATACGCCAGCACCCAGCCGTGACTGCAGTGTCCGAACGTGATGTAGATGGAGTTGGTGGCCGGATCGAGCGCCAGACCGTTGCGCTGGTAGCAACCGCTCTCCAGCGTGATCTGCCCATTGACGCTGTCCCAGCCGGTGCCTGCGACGGTGCCGGTCACGACGGCCGGACCGCCGAACTTCTCCGCGCCGCTGCCCAGGCTGAGCGCGTGCAGACGGAACACTTTGTGACCGTTTTCCATGCCATCGGTCAGCACGTACATGGTTGCAGTCGTGCTGTCGATGACCGGAGTAGAAGTTATACCTAGCAGCGGCTTGATGCCTTCCTGGTCGTTAATCGAAAGCGCCGTTCCCAGATGTTGCTTCCAGAGCGGTGAGTCTGAGAGGCCGTCGGCGTCGAAGGCGTAGACCGTGTCGTTCTCAGTTGCGACAAAGACCACGTTGTGTTGGACTCCGCCGATCGTCACGTTCGGCACATACAGCGGCTGCGCGTAGATTTGTCCATCGACATGAAAGGCGGTCAGCTTGCCGAACTGCTGTGGATTCACATTCGAGGTGTTCAGGATGGTTTCGCTCTGATTCGCGCCATCGCGGACATCGTCATTGTGGTACGTCAGCACCGACGCGCTGCCCTGTGGCGCATTGATGACCGATACAGCGGCGCTAATTCCATAGGACGGCAAAACGTCGCTGTCGGCGGTTACCGTGTGCGAGCCCGTGTTTCCGGGCGCAGTATAGAGACCGTTGCTGCTGATCGTGCCAACGGAGTTGTTTCCACCAGAGATTCCGTCCACCGACCAATTGACGCCGTCATCGCCGGAGCCTTGGACCGAGGCGGTGAATTGGCGCGTTCCATGGGGCGTGACGGATGTACTCTGCGGCGAGATCGTAATCGTGATCACACCCACCGCCGCGCCCGCGCTCTTGCTGGGATCGGCAACACTCGTCGCGCTGACAGTGTGGCTCCCCGAGGTCGCTGGCGCGGTGTACAAGCCTGAGGTGGTGACGAAACCTACCGTAGGGTTGCCGCCATTGATGCCGTCGACCGACCAGGTCACGCCGGTGTCGGTAGTGCCCATTACGGTAGCCGAGAACTGCTGCGAGCCTCCGGCGCCAACCGTTGCAGTTGTCGGTGAGATGCTCACTGTGATTGGCGGCGGGGGCGGCGGCGTGGTCACCGGCTGCACGGTCACAGTTGCGTTCGCGCTCTTACTTGAGTCTGCATTTGAAACGGCGGTCACCGTAACCTGCAACGAGACGTCGGTAGTCGGCGCAGTGTAGAGGCCGCTGGTCGAGATGGTCCCATTCTGCGTGTCTCCGCCAGTGACGTGGTTGACCTGCCACTGCACACCGGTATCGCTGGACCCGCTGACAGCAGCCTGAAATTGCTGCGTCGCGCCGGAAGAAACAGTCGCCGTGGTGGGAGAAATGCTAATGGAGACGGTGGGAGTACCCGAACCGGAGCCGCCGGAACCACTGCTGCTGGAGCTTCCGCCTCCACATCCAGCCACGGTCAAAAGGAAAAAAGCGACAGACAACAGCGAGGCAGTACGACAGGCGCGGTGCGACATGATTGAACCTTCAACGCAGGAGTGGCTTCCATTCGGGGTAGATGAGCAGCAGCTTGGGCGTGTTGCTCTGCATTTGCTCAGCTTGTTCGCTCAATCGAAAATTCATCGCACTTTGAAAGACTGCAATCGCTGCTTCGAGGGCAGAGTCAGAGAAATTGGGAAGACGCCACAAGCTTACATGTCCGGCAGCGGACACCGTCGGCAGCTGCGGTGCCCTCGTTTTTGAACGAGCGACACGAATTGACAATGTCAACTCAATTTTGGAGTTGCTGGAATCCGGAGACTCAGCTACTATCGCACGTAGTTTCTGACGGTTGGGATTCGGAGACAGCTAGCGGCTCCGAGTGCAAGACTGCAAAATTTCCATTCATTGCTGCATTTAAAAGCCAGGTTCGGCACGGCATAATCTCCCGGCAAGTGTCATGGAGAGCGTCGGTCCGCAGTACCTCGGGGCGAAAGGTTCTTGCTTGTTCAGTAAATCAGGGTTATCGACTAAGGCTCATCGTTTCATCTGTTGCGCCGCTCTCATGGGCGTCTCTTTTTCTGTAATTGGTCAAGCTCAGGCGCAGCCCGGTTCCGACTCCGGCAAGCCGGCGGAAAACGCCGCCGCCTCCACTACCAGTGCCTCTCCCGCGAAAGACAAAGTGATTCTCAAGGTCGGCGACCAGCAGATCACGCAGCAGGCGTTCGAGCAGTACATCGCCGACCTGGAATCGCAACAGGGGCCAGCTGACCTGAGCCGCAAGAAGCTTGGCCGACAACTACTCAACCTTGCTGATGCTGTCGCAACAGGCCGCGGCCAAGCATCTCGACACTTCTCCCGAAGTTGTAGCGCCAGCTGGCGATCGATCGCGTGCAGATTTTATCGAATGCGGAATTCGCCAAGCTGAAGGAGAAGGCGACGCCCTCCCCTAAGGAGATCAAGGCCTACTACGACGCACATCTGGATGACTATGACGTGGTAAAGATTCGCCGCGTGTTCATCTTCGGTGCTGCCAAGCCAGGTGAAGCTGGCCCGACGCGCGCAGCAGGCCAAGATCATCTCCGATGCGGTGAAAAACGCCATCGCAACCCATAAGGACGTGATTGCGACAATCAACGGCATTCCGCATGGCCGCACCGACGTTGTTGCCGACCCGGATCCACTTACCTTTCAGCGTGGGGAATTGCCGCCGACGATGGACAAAGCCGCCTTCGACTTGAAGGAAGGCCAGTGGACGCAGTTGAGTGACAATCCCGACGAGTTTGTCTTTATTCAGCTGGTTAACCGTAGTCGTAAACCGTTAGACGAAGTCTCATCGCAAATCGAAAAGAAGCTCCAAGCGGAGCAATTGCGCGACGAGCTTGACGCCTTGAAAAGCAAAGCCGGTATCTGGATGGACGAGGAGTATTTCGCCTCGAAAGCTCCGATCACAACTTCTACTACGCAGCCTGACGCTTCGGGCCAGGGCAAATCTGGCGCGGAGAGAGGAGAGAGATGAGTACAAACAATAGAGGTACGCTCCGTTTTGCGCTTCCAGCCTTGGCGCTGGCAGCGCTGACTTTAGGGCCGACTTTTGTACAGGCCCAAATGACGACTACCGGAATTGACTGCTCGCAGATTGCGTCTCTGCATCTGTTGCAGCAGGAAAATATGCGCGCCGGTTTGGCACTGATGGAGTGCGGTGTGATTCCCCGTCCCGATGTGGATGTGGAAGGTGACGGGGCGGACGTTGACGCGCCTCTGGCTCCGAACGTTCTGGTCAGCAACCGCAACTGTACTTCCGGCAGCAGCTGTACCCGCAGCGAGAGCATGGTGTACAAAAGCACGCGCGCCGGCGATAACACCATCGTTGTGAACTACAACGATCACAATGGCAGCAACTATTCGGGCACCTCGTACTCCACCGACGGCGGTCAAACCTTTACCCAGATCATTCCTCCTCCTTTCGCGAGCGGCCACGGCGAGAACTTCGGCGATCCGATTGTCGTGTTCAATCAGAGGCTGAACAAGTGGTATGCCGGCGACCTGGCAAGCGGATGCGGTGGCCAAGGTATCGGTATGTGGTCCTCGCCTGACGGCATCACCTGGACGACGGGCGCTTGCGCGCACAGCAACTCGTCCGACGATCGTGAGTCGCTTTGGGTGGACAACAACCCCTTCAGCCGCGCTTACGGTCGCATGTACATCTCGTTCAACAACTTCAATGTCGGCGCCGGGGCACTGCAGCTGGTTTACTCCGATGACGGCAATACCTGGACGCTGGTGACAATCAACAACACCAACACCTTCATGCGTGACGTGCAGGTAACCGGCTCGCCGGTCGGCCCGCCGGCGTCGCATGCCGGTTACATCAGCACCGTGTTCGTGGCCAGCATGAACGAGGAAGGTGGTGGCCTCGGCAGCCGGCAGAACGTCATGTACCGTTCCCACGATGGCGGAGTGACCTGGGCCTCTTCTACGATGGGTCCTGTCTTCCCGGCCGTCGGTGATGGGGTCTGTGCTTCAAATAGCTACTTCGCCGACGTGTTCCCGATCTGGCGGCACATGGGCTGGGGCGAACCGGGCGTTGGTCCGAACGGCGTTGTGCACTATGCCTATGCCGGTGCGGGTCCCTCGGGCTCACAGGATCACGGCGACATCTACTATGTCCGCTCCACCGACAATGGTCAGACCTGGTCCACTCCGATCAAGTTGAACGACGATCCGGATGGCCAGTTCAAGACGCAGTGGATGCCTTCTCTTTCGGTGAACTACAACAACGCAGGCTTCTCGCCGCAGGGTAAAGTAACCGTGTCCTGGTACGATCGCCGCCAGGCTACCACTTCCTGCAGCATAGCCACTGATCCGGGATGCAGCTATAACCGGTACGGAGTACAGTCTGCCGACAACGGTCAGACTTGGGGCAGCAACATCCAGATCAGCGACACTCTGATTCCTCAGCCGACCCAGAACGATGGCGGCGTTCAGCCTTGCTATGCTGGCGACTATGACTACGCCACCGCGCAGGGTAACAACGCTTTCGTGACCTGGAACGATGGCCGCATGGCCGTCAGCGGCGTTCAGGTTCAGAGCGTTGAGTTCGAAAGCGTTCCCGAGCCGTAATCGCGAACGTAAGCGACTCGTTTCACCCGGAGGGCAACCCAAAAGTTGCCCTCCTTTTCTTGCTTGGGACTTTGTCAAACGGCGTGGGCGGCGAGTTACCAATAGCCCTTGAAGAGCAGGTAGCAGGGAAGAGTCGACTTGCCGGAAGCCGTTGCCTTCACCGTGCAGACGAAGGTATGGCAGTCGTGAAAGAGCGGGATATACGGGAAGATGGCTTTGCGGTGACTCTCTTTGCGCAGGACCGCGTCGGACTGTGCGGGCGTTAGCTCGATCGACTTTCCAACGATGTGCCCGGCGCCGGGGGGCTTGGCGTAGTTGAAGCCGGTCGGAATAAGGCGCAGACCGGAGCGCTCAACGTTGCCGCTCTGGTCCCACACGGAAATCTGCCCGGCATCGATGAAGGGAAGGCTGGCCGGGCCGTAGCCGATGGTCACCGTCCCACGCTCGGTCAGCAACTCCACCCATTGATGCGCGAGTATTCCGCCGTGCAACGCTCGCACGGTCATGGTCGCGGTAAGGGGTCGCGTTACGGGCTCGGCTGCAGTCCCGAGTACGACACCGCTGTCTTCAGTGGGCAGAAAGCAGCGGACGCGTTCGGTGGCGCACAGGCTGTCGCCGGGTTGGGCGAGAGAAGGAGTGTACATACCCACCAGGCAGACGAGCAGTATTGTCCAACATCTCACAAAGCGTTTGCCGACTGACATCATCGCGGATTGTTGTTAGCGAGGAAAAGTCTTCCTGCTGAAATTAGATTGGCGGGAGCCGGGTTTGCGTTGTGAGTGGCGAGGCAAAAGCGCGGATTCAGATAGGGCGAAATTTGTCCTTCACGGACGTAGCGGGTGTCGGCGACCACGGACGTAGCGGGTGTCGGCGACGTTGGCGAGGGGACTTTGGGGCACGAACCGGCTCGCGCCGCGTGTCCATCAACCTGCGCCCCTCGAATTATTGGCCTTGTTGGCGAAGCCAAGATGGTGGATACTTCGGTGCGAACGTGGGCCCCGGAAGCCAGTTTCGTGCGGAGGGGTAATGCTTTACCGATTTGTCGACTATCTTTTTTGGCTCATCGCTCCGGTGATTCAGTCGGGCGTGCTGATTGCCCTTCTCCGCCGTAAGCTCAGCCGTGAATACACATGGTTTTTCGCGTACACACTCTTACAAGTTGTAAGCGTTCCGATTCTCGCGTTGATCATGCGCTGGTCTTACGCGGGCTACTACTATTCGTATTACACCGTTGTCAGTTTGAGCATCCTGGTTTCTACGGGCGTAATTTGGGAGATTTTCAAACACTCTTTTGGACCTCGTCTGAGGATTTGGTTTGCGACAATGTTGGCAGTCCTATGCTTGACGGCTGTGCTCTGGGCGATAAACGCGATGGGCGCAGGTTCGCGAGCTAGAGATGGAGTCTTTGACGATGTAATGTTGCTTGCGGACCGGTCGCTGCGAATCTCGCAAGTCGCCTTAGGGATTGGCTTCACTTTTTTGAGCACCCGAATCGGAGTGTCGCGACGTAGCTTTCTTTTTGGAGTTGCGCTCGGCTTTGCATTCTTCGCCGCCTGCAACATGCTCGTGACAACGGTCGCTAGTCGCCATGGGCTAATGAGTTCTCTTTTTCTGTCGAGAATCAACAGCGTTGCATATCTCATTTCCTGCATAATCTGGCTGTTTTATGCCAAGCTTGGAACCCCTGATGCCAAAGGCACTTGGCGTTCGTCCGATCCGTACTTGCCACCGGATTCCGAAGACGAACCGAAAAAGCCTGGCCGGTGGTTCTTCCGAATCGGCTTTTCGCAGGGTAGTGCTTCGGCAGGAGTTTGAGGCCAGCGTCGTTTTCGGTATTGCTTGACTAATACTTACTGCAGAAGGGGATCACTCGCCAGATCTCTCGCGGCCTGCTGCAGACTCTCCTGCGTTCCCAGATCCCGCCAGTAGTAGTCATCCGCGCGAAATCCCACAATCCGCTCACCCTGGGCGGCTAGCCGAAGGTACGCCGGGATGATCGAGAAGACGCCTTCCTCCGACAGCAGGGAAAATATCCGGGGAGAGATGACGTGAATACCGCAAAAGCCCAACGGCAGAAGCTGAGGAGCGGCTGCGCCGTCTCGCCCTGGGGCAAGGTCCGGGTTGTGAAGCTGGAGGTCCTCATCGAAAAGCAGATGTCGGCGTGTATCGCGGCCCTGCACCGCCAAGGTGACCAGCGCCTGACGGTCGCGGTGAGCCTTCACCATGCGGTCCAGATCAATCGAGCTGAGAACGTCGACATTATGTACGACAAATGGCTCATCGTTTCCTTCCTCGAGGAAAAACCATCCTGCCTTCTTCAAGCCGCCGCCGGTGTCGAGCAGGATCTCTTCGCGGGAGACTTCGACCTTCATGCCGAAGTTGTCGCGCGCTCGGAGATGCTCAACAACCTTGTCGGCGAAGTGATGGACGTTCACGATCACATCGTTGATACCGAAGCTGCGCAGCCTTGCTTAGAGCAATCTCCAGCAGCGAGTGCCCATTGATTTCCATCAGCGCCTTGGGACGTTCGTCGGTCAGCGGCCGCAGCCGCGTTCCCAGGCCCGCCGCCAGAATCATGGCGCGCATCAGGATTGTCTCTCCAACTCGCGATGGCTCAGCGTCACGTCGATATCGTCGCGCGAATGAAGATGCTTCGCCAGTCGCTCCGCGAGGTACACCGAACGGTGCTGCCCTCCGGTGCATCCGAAGGACACCATCAGGTTCTTGAAGCCGCGCTGCCGATAATTGCCGACGCTGCCGTCAACCAGCGCCTCGACGTGCGACAGGTACTGATGCACGGCGGGATATTGCTCGAGATACTCGATGACCGCAGCGTCCTTTCCCGTAAGGCTCTTGAAGCGTTCCTCGCGCCCGGGGTTCGGCAGTCCACGAGCGTCGAAGACGAAACCGCCGCCGTTTCCGCTGTTGTCCTGAGGAACGCCGCGATGGAATGAAAAGCTGGATACCCGCACCCGTCAGCCGCTCCGGCTCCGCCGCAATCTGTAGCGTGTCGGAAGAAAGCATCGCCTCGAATGCCTTCATCAACGCGGGAAGCTTGACCGGGAGTTCGACGTTGTCCAGCAGCCAGCGTACGTTTGCCAGCGCATAGGGCACGCTCTGCAGGAAATGTGTCTTGCGCTCGTACAAGCCGCGGAAACCATAAGCGCCCAGCGCCTGCATGATGCGAACGTAAACAAAGGCGTAGTAGTAGCGCAGGAAGTTATCGCGATCGAGATCGATGAACCGACCCAACTCGTCCATATAGTGATCGAGCAGTTGCTGGCGGAAGTCGGGCGGTAGATCGGCCTTGGCGTCGAAGAGCAGGGAAGCGATGTCGTACTGCAAGGCGCCACGGCGGCCTCCCTGGTAGTCGAGGAAGAAGGGTTCGCCGTCGCGCAGCATGACATTACGCGACTGAAAATCACGGTAGAGGAAGTAGTCGCTGTCTGCCTTCAGCAGGAAAGCCGTTAAGCGGCGAAAATCATTTTCCAGCCGCTGTTCGTTGAAGGGCGTGCCCGACAGCCGCAGAAAATAATACTTGAAGTAGTTGAGGTCCCAGGCGATGGACTGCCGATCGAATCTCGCACGCGGATAGCAGACCTTGTAGTTCAGATCGCGGCCGGCTTCCACTTGAAATCGAGGCAGGATCGCAACCACTTTGCGATAAGCCTCCGCAGCTTCGGGTGCGATCGTTGCCCCCGAGCGATTCTTCGCCGAGAAATTCATACAGCGTCAGGTCGCCGAGATCCTCTTCCAGATAGGCGCCGCGTTTGAGATTGTCGCCGTAAATCTCCGGTACGGGCAGTCCGTGCCGGCGGAAGTGGCGGGAGAATTCCAGGAAGGCAACGTTTTCCTCTCGCGACTCGTAGATCACGCCAATAGCGCTTTGCGACGCATTGCGAAGCCGGAAGAGCTTCCGCTCCGACGCGCCTAAATTGCCGCGCAGGGGCTGCACGGAATCCGCAGGTGCGCCGAAGCGCTTCTCGAAAAGTTTCTTGAGAACGTCCATGAAGGATGCGGAGCGGCGATTCATTTATCAATTCGCCAAGCATCTAGCATCGCCGATTCCACGCAGCAAGACAATGTATAGTTAGGCGCTCACTGGGAGCCGCATCACTCGGCTAATCGTGCAGGAGCCTAAACGCAAAAACTCCTCCTGCCTGACCCGAGGTCTGTTGCACAGGAGGAGAACGGTTGCGTTGGCGACTCTGGTGTGACTAGTTGACGGTGATGGTGGTGGGATTCGAAGCGATGCCGTTGGCGACTACCACCAGCTTGCTCGGTCCAGTCTCCATGCCCGCGGGCACATCAAAGTTGGTGTACGTGGGAGTGTTGCGGCTGACTACACCCATGTAGCTGTGGTCGTGCGTACGAGCATAAAAGATATGTCCCGTCGCGAGTTGGTAATGCGCACCAGGGGATAGTTGGTCGCTGTCTGAAACTCGTCGCCGAACGACGCGGCCTGCGACCAGCCGTTGAACTGGCGGCCGATGACGCGATAGGTCTGACCACGCGTTACGGACGTCGGGACGATGGTGACGATCGGCGCCCAGACCTGCAGGGGACCGCCGGCCGCTTGATACACTTGCGATCCACCCACCAGTACCTGGCCGTTGGGAAGAGTGATCAGACTGCCGCCGAAGCTGCTGAGCGTCGTCCGTGAAATTGGTGCCGTCCCACTCATAGAAGCGACCGGTGTTGCTGCCTTCCACCAACACCTTGCCATTCGTCAGCAGCACCGCGAAGTTGTCGTCGGCGCTGTCGCCGTTCGGGAAGTCCGGGCCCGCCGTCCACGTGCCGGGATCGGTTGGGCTTGCCCCCGGACGATAAATCGCCGTGTGGCCGGCGCGCGCACCCTGATGAATTGCACCGGTTGCGAAAACCGTTCCGTCGGGACGAAGCACTGCGTTGCCGGTTTCTCCCGGCGGGCAGTACGTGCCGCCACCGTAAGGGATGCAGCCTACCTCCGGCGGACCTTGCAGGTTGGCGACGGTGTTACCGTCGGAGACCCAGCGCTGTTCCGAGGGGATGTAGCGCTCGGAATTGGGATTGTTGAGAACGTCGACGGTAAGCAGCGTGCCGTCGGGCATCAGCGTCCAGCCTTCTTCGGCGTGCCAGTCGCTCTTGCCCGAAGATCCCAGCGCGGTCCAGGTCATGGTATGAGGATCGAGCTCGGCCATCTGCATATCGAATTTGCGGCCGATGATGAAGTTGCCGTTGGGCAGTACTGCGCAAGGCGAATCGCCGATGTAATCCCAACCCGGAGGCGGGGTCAGCGGCGTCCAGGTGTTGGCGACGGGATCGTAAACTGCGCCGAGGTTAGTGAAGGAAAAGCTGCCGAAGTTGTATTCGCCGCCTTCGATCAGAACTCGGCCGTCGGCGAGAACAGCTTCTGCCATGGCGTAGGGATCGTAATTGGATGCCAGGCTGGCCACCTGCGTCCAGGTGCCATTGATGTAGCTGCCATTAATGTCGGGAGTGAGTTTGTACCAGTCCTGATCCTGGTAACCCTGGACTAGGACCGTTCCATCGGTCAGCAGCATTTCAACTTCGGCTCCGTCAGGAGCCTGGTGAATAAGGTTGGTCAGCGTCTGAGCTTGTAATTGGCAAGTTGCAGCAAGCAGTGGCGCCGTGAGCGCCAGCAAGAATTTCTTTTTCAAGACAGTCCTCTCTCTGTGATCAAACAACCGAATGGGCAATGTATCTACTCCCAGCTTCCGACCTTGGCCCACAACGCGCGCCAGAAGTCAGCATCGAAAAGTCGTAAAGGGGAGTGACAGCTAAGCGTGTGGCCCGGAAAACAAAGTGTCAGAATTCTGCTTCATCAGCAAAGTCTGTGTCAAACGATTTGCAATCAGTTGTAACACTACTGCTACTAGCGGGTACGTTGTTAAGACTAAAAGGCATTCAGAGGTCGCACCGGCTCTGGTTTGCGACCGGCGGAGGAGAGAAGCAGAGTGGCGGGAACGGCAGAAACTCTCGCCAGTTTCCGTTTTGAATATGCGCTGAAAGTCTTGACAGCGAGCGAAGCAAACCAGTCGATCCGTAGCCTTCTAACCAGGCGAATTTCTTTCGATCATGCCGGCAAGAGTGTGCATCGCGAACATGGATGCCGCCATCCAAACTCACCAGGTGCGCTGCGCGAGGTGCTCCGCATCTCGATATCAACGCCTGTGATAACTTCGATAAACGCAGGTGGGCCTGGGCCGAAGCACTCATCAAGTTCGATCAACCAAGAGCAGCACAGAACGGGCGAGTTCAGCATGATCAAAGATTTGCTTGACCGTTGGCCGGTCATTCGCCAGATCCGAACCGGAGGCGATGGAACCGGCCCGGAGGCGATGAGCCGTCGCACTGAAACTCTGCTTCCCAAGAATCAGGATGCCGAGTTCACGCGCTCACTCTGCCCTTACTGCGGCGTGGGCTGCGGGCAGATGGTCTTCCACAAGGACGGCTCGCTGATCTCCATCGAAGGGCGATCCCGGCTCGCCGATCTCGCGCGGGCATCTCTGCCCCAAGGGCGCAGACACATTCGAACTGCACACCCATCCCAACCGTCTGATGACCGTGAAGTACCGGCCGCCGTATGCCACAGAGTGGGAGGAGCTACCGCTGGAGAAGGCGATGGACATGGTGGCCGATCGCCTGTGGGAGAGCCGCGAGAAGAGCTTCGAGGAGGAGCAGGACGGCGAAGAAGGTTATGCACACGACCAAGGTGGCTCACCTGGGCGGCGCGACGCTCGATAACGAAGAGAATTACCTGATCAAGAAACTTTTCTGCAGGAGGTCTGGGCATGGTTTGCGTCAGCAACCAAGCCCGGATATGACACAGCTCCACGGTGCCCGGTCTGGGCACCTCATTCGGACGCGGCGGCGCCACCACCGCGCTGACGGACCTGGCCAATGCCGATGCCATCCTCATCATGGGATCGTCGATGGCCGAAAACCATCCGGTGGGCTTCCAGTGGGTGATGGAAGCACGCGAGCGCGGCGCGAAGATCATTCACGTCGATCCGCGCTTCAACCGCACATCGGCCATGGCCGACATCTGGGTGCCGCTGCGCGCCGGCACCGATATCCTCTTCCTTGGCGGCCTGATTCACTACGCTCTGGAGAACGACAAGTACTTCCGCGAGTATGTGCAGCACTACACCAACGCCGCAATGATCATTCGCGAAGACTATCGCGACACTGAAGATCTGGGCGGCGTCTTCTCCGGCTGGGACGAGGAGAAGAAGAAGTACAACCCCGAGTACGTGGCTGTACAAAGGTCGAAAAGCCAAAGACTAACGGAAGTGCCGGCAAGGACCCGGCGGGTCACTCCGACGCGGCCGGCGGTCACGGAAAGGACCGCGGTGGCGAGGCCGGCCAGATGACCAGCTATGAAGAAGATCCCACGCTACAGCATCCGCAACTGCGTCTTCCAGATTTTGCGTCGTCACTTTTCGCGCTACACGCCCGAGCTCATCGAACAACACGCCGGCGTGCCGCAGAAGCTGTTTCTGAAAGTCGCGGAGACTTTCTGTAACGCCTCAGGTCCGGAGAAGACCGGCGCCATCTGCTACGCCGTGGGATGGACACAGCACTCGAAGGGCGTGCAGATCATCCGCTCCGCGGCGATTCTGCAGATGCTGCTGGGCAATATCGGGCGCCCCGGCGGCGGCATTCTCGCTCTGCGCGGACATGCGTCCATCCAGGGTTCTACCGATATTCCCACACTGTATGACATCCTTCCCGGCTACCTGCCGATGCCGTTCTTCGAGAAGGATGCCAACGACTACAAGAGCTACATCAAGAAACACAAGGCGACGGCGGGCTTGTGGTCGAACTTCGAGAGCTACTTCGTCAGCCTGATGAAGTCCTGGTACGGCGACAACGCTACGAAGGAAAACGACTGGTGCTTCGATTACTTGCCGCGCGTCACCGGCGACCACTCGCACTTCGGCTACTGGCTCGACATGCAGGACGGCAAGATGGACGGCCTGTTCATCATGGGGCAGAACCCGGCCGTGGGCGCATCCAATGCTCGCCTGCAACGCACTGCGATGTCGAAGCTGAAGTGGCTGGTGGTGCGCGATCTGGTCGAAGTCGAGAGCGCTTCCTGGTGGTACAACTCGCCCGAAGTCGAGCGCGGAGAGCTGAAGCCGGAGGAAATCGCGACCGAGGTTTTCCTCTTTCCCGCGGCAGGTTCAGCCGAGAAAGACGGTTGCCAGACCAATACGCAGCGGCTGATACAGTTCCGCACCAAGGCAGTCGATCCGCCCGGCGACGCGCGCAGCGAAACCTGGTTCATGCATCACCTGGCGCGGCGGCTGAAAGCCAAGGCCGCGGCCGATCCCAGTCCGCGCAATGCAGCCGTTAAACGCTCTGTACTGGCCTTACGGCACGCACGGTATTCACCAAGAGCCGAACGTCAGTGAGATGTTGAAAGAAATCAATGGCCGCGATCTGAACACAGGCGAACTGCTCGACAGCTTCAAGAAGCTGAAGAACGACGGCAGCACTGCCAGCGGTTGCTGGATTTATTGCGGCATCTATCCGCAAGGAGCATCTCAACAAGGCCAATCAGCGCGAGCCGGAAGACTATCTCGGACATGGCTGGGGATTCTCCTGGCCGAACGACATTCGCATTCTTTACAACCGTTGCTCGGCGCGTCCCGATGGCAAGCCGTGGAGCGAGCGCAAGAAACTCATCTGGTGGGATGAAGAGAAGCGCGAGTGGACCGGGTCTCGACGTGCCCGACTTCGACAAGAACAAATCGCCTGACTATCGCCCTAAGCCGGGTGCGAAAGGAATGGATGCCATCGCCGGCGACAAGCCGTTCATCCTGCATCCCGACGGAACGGGTTGGCTCTTCGTCACCAGCGGACTGAAGGACGGCCCGCTGCCCACGCACTACGAACCGCTGGAAACGCCGTTCGGCAATCCGCTCTATCCCGAGCACGTCTTACAATCCCGCGGCCGATCGCAAGGAGCGTCCCGACAATCCGTACGCGCAAGTCGCCGACGAGCGTTTCCCGTACGTCGCTCTCGACCTATCGCCTGACCGAGCATCACACCGCAGGCGGCATGTCGCGTCAGCTCTCGCATCTCGCCGAGTTGCAGCCGGAATTGTTCTGCGAAGTCTCGCCCGAACTCGCCGCCGACGCTCAACTTGGAGCATGGCGATTGGGCGACCATCATGACGCCGCGCGGCATAGTCGAAGCGCGCGTGCTGGTGACGCAGCGCATGCGGCCGCTGTGGGTGCGAAGGCCGGACGGTGCATCAGGTTGGCTTGCCTTATCACTGGGGTTTCAACGGATTGGTGAAGGGCGACTGCCGCCAATGACCTGCTGGTCATCTCCGAAGAGCCCAACGTCCGCATCATGGAAACCAAGGCCTTGATCTGCGACATCGAGCCCGGACGCCGCGCAGCGCGGCCCCGCGGCGCTGGAGCAACTGAAGGAAAAAATGGAGCAGCCGGCATGAGTGCAACCATCACAGGGTTTCTTGACCGACTCGACTTTGTGCATTGGCTGCAAGGCCTGCGAAGTCGCCTGCAAGGAGTGGAACGGCCTGCGAAGCGGATGGATTCAACTGGTCCGGAAACTCTTACGACAACACCGGCGCCGTCGGACACTCGACCTGGCGGCACGTGAAGTTTGTCGAAGGCCAGCTTGGAGCCCGGCTTCGGCGGCAATGCGGCGGATCATCTCTCGTGGGAGTTCTCCTCCGACGTCTGCAAGCATTGCGAAAACGCCGGGTGCCTTGAGGCCTGTCCCACCGGCGCAATTGTGCGCACCGAGTTTGGCGGCGTCTTCGTTCAGCCCGATGTCTGCAATGGTTGCGGCTACTGCGTGGTGAGCTGCCCCTTCGGCGTGGTACAGAAGAATCCCGACGACGGCCGCGCCTTCAAGTGCACGTTCTGCTACGACCGGCAGAAGGTGGGACTGAAGCCCGCGTGCGCGCAGGCTTGTCCGACGGAGTCGATCAAGTTCGGCCCGCTGGAGCATCTGCGAATTGACGCAGTCGAGCGCATGAAGGAGTTGAAGTGCGCGCGGCATGGAGGATGCGCAGGTTTACGATCCGCAGTACACCAGCGTCGGAGGCATTCACGCGTTCTTCATCGTGCGCGGCGATCCGCGCCAATACAATCTGCCGCCGAATCCCGAGGTCCCAACGCAACTATCTGAAGGCAGGCTGGACCGAGCGCTGCCGTGGCTGCGGGGCTTCTGCTGTTCGGCAGCGTCTTTGCATTCCTGGGGAGCGCGAAGACGATGAGCGATCCGATTCAGCATCCCACAACGGGGTACATCGATCCTGACGCGCGAGAAGCGCCTGTTCGAGCTTCGCCGCGAAGCCGAGAAGAAGGGCCGCGTGGACAGGCCGGGAGTGCGCCCGGCGGGAGCGCCGTTCCCCATGGCGTCGCCCCAGACCGGCTACTACGGCGTGCCACTGCTGAAGGAGCCGGCGTGGACTTGGCAGATCCCCCCATACTTCTTTGCCGGAGGCGCGGCAGGATCGGCGGCGGTGCTCGGCATGGTGTCCCGGTGGATCGGCGGACGACCGTGAATTGACCCGCGACTGCCGCTATATCGCTGCGGCAGGGACCGCTGTCTCCAGTGCATTGTTGATCTCCGACCTCGGACGTCCGGCGCGATTCCTCGGCCATGATGCGAGTCTTCAAGCCGCAAAGCCCAATGTCGATGGGCGCCTGGACGCTGGCGGTGTTCGGTACCGCCTCCGCCGCTGCCGCGTTTGCGGAATTGCTGGATCGCCGCTTTGATTCGCTGCCGGTGCGCTTGCTCGGCGATATGTCGGAAGGCTTTTCGGCGCTGGCGGGCCTGCCCTTCGCCACTTACACCGGAGTGCTGATCGGCGCCAGCGTTATACCTGTGTGGAATGAGAATGTGGGCACGCTGCCCATTCACTTCGGTATGTCGGGATTGAACTCGGCAGTCTCAATTCTGGAATTGCTCGGCCACGACAACCCGGCGCTGAACACGCTGGGCATGGGCGCGGCGGCGATCGAGACCATTGAGGGCATCAGCATCGAGACCAGCCGCAAGCCTGCGATGGAGCCTCTGAAACATGGACGCAGCGGGCTGATCACGCGTATGGGAGGCGTTTTGAGCGGACCGATTCCGTTGGCGCTGCGCATCGCCTCGGCATTCGCAGGCCCTCGGCGTTCGCGGCAGCTGCGCAAGATTGCTGCGGCATCAAGCGTGGCCGGGTCGATGTTGACGCGCATCGCGTGGGTTCATGCGGGACATGTTTCGGCGAGGAATTGGCGGCTGCCGTTGGAGATTCGCGAGCCTGTGGCGGCCCTCGAAGCAGAGAAGCCAATCCACCTGACAACGTTAAATTCGGCGGATCAGTTGAAGGCTGGGCGGCTGTGAATTGAGTTCGTCACTGTCACTGCGGAAAAACACCAAATTGCTCATGCCGAAGGCGCGCTCTTAACCACGTTTCTGCTCAGGCCGGAGCGTCGTTCGAAGTATTCGACTTGAAAGCCTACGAGACGCCTGAGACCTTCGCCACCGCCGCGTCAGCTTCAAGGAACAGTGCCTGCTCGGCCTTGCGGCGCGCCACCAGTCCCGGAAGTATTTCATGCTTCGCGTACACCCACAGCGGAAACTGCGCTGCTGCGGCGGCAAAGTTGCCATTGTTCACCTCCCGCAAAAGGGTCGAGGTGGAGAAGCCTCCTTCTCCCAGGTTGAAAACGAAGTCCACCAGCGCGTCAAATTGATTTTGATTGAGTGGAATCTTTACCAGGCGATTGACCGCAGCCACGGCGCTGGCCACGTCCTTCAACAATAGATCGCTGGCCTGCTGTCGCGTAATGCTCAGGCCGGGATGAACGTCGGCACCGGTGTGGCCGTAACCGATGGTCCATACACCGACTGAGTCCTGATATGCAGTCAGCCGCAAGCCTTCAAATTGTTCAGTAAGTGCCAGACCCTTCTGGCTATAGGACAAATTATTCGACAAAGTGGCCTCCTGCATTGGCGCGGATCAGCCGAGTGCGTTCAAGTTTACTTCGACAATTTGCGGAACGAAAGCCCGATCTCACTGGTTGAGTGGCGCAACTCCAGACCCGGAGCGTTTCGACGCAATCCAAACCATTGAACTCAGGGCTATCAACCGGAGTTTTGCTGGAGACCGCCGCGTATCTGGTGTAAAGTGCCACTGTCGAAAACCGTGCCCCCGCGTTTCACATCCAGGAGGTGATCATGAACAACTTCGCGCATCCCCGGGCAGCGACTCTCGATAGCAGCTTGCAATGGCCGGTCCCGGCGTGGCTTCTGCTGTGTGCTCTGGCGGTGGCCATGACCCTGCCGGCGCAAGCTCAAACCTTTGCCAGCCTGCATGACTTCACTGACGGCCGGGATGGCAACGGACCGGTGGTGGGATTAACTGCCGATGCGGTCGGAAACTTCTATGGAATTACGCAGCTCGGTGGAACCGGTTGCGGCGGCTCTGGCTGCGGGCTCGTCTTCAAGTTGGTGCGCCACGGCTCCAGTTGGATATTGAACCCAATCTACTATTTCACGGGTGGCGCGGACGGAGGATTTCCCGATTCCAGGGTAATCTTCGGCCCCGACGGAAGTCTCTATGGCTCGACCACCTTCGGCGGCCAGTTCGGCCACGGAACGGTTTACCGGTTGCGTCCTCCACTAACCATCTGCCAGCGGGTCTCTTGCGAGTGGCGGGAGACTACGTTGTACGCCTTCACTGGACTCAGCGACGGAGCGGCTCCGGAAGGCGACCTGGTCTTCGACACGGCCGGCAACCTTTACGGAACGACAGCCGGGGGCGGCGGCGGCACTGACACCTGTTCGGGAGGCTGCGGCGTAGTTTTCCAGCTGTCGTCTGCGCGCGGAACGTGGGCCTTCTCCGTCGTGTATTCGTTTACCGGCCTGTCGGACGGAGCAGTGCCGCAGAGCGGCGTAATCCTGGATCAATCCGGAAACCTGTACGGCACCAGCACGGCCGGTGGCGCGGGGCTAAAGGGCACGGTCTTCGAGTTGACCAAGTCAGGCCAAACCTGGACGAAGACTGTACTCCACGCTTTTCAGGGCGGTAGCGACGGGCAGCTACCCGATGGCGGCGTGGTCTTTGATGCGGCCGGCAACTTGTATGGATTTACCAGCAGCGCCGGCGACCATAACAATGGCACCGCTTTTGAATTGCAGCCATCCTCCGGCGGCTGGAACTACAGCGTGCTTTCCAGCTTTCCCGGCCAGCGAGCCGTGGATCCTGTGTCCACCCCCGTTCTGGACAGTGCGGGAAATCTCTACGGCTCAGCATTTAGCGGTGGCGCAGACGGCGCCGGCGCGATTTTTGAACTCACCTATTCAGGCGGAAGCTGGAACTACGTTTCGTTGCACGATTTCGTTCGCTCGGACGGCTCGGCTCCGCTGGGCAGCCTGCTGCTTGACGCAGCGGGCAACGTGTACGGTACGGCAGCGTCGGGAGGCAGGTTCCGAGCCGGAGTGGCCTTCGAGATTGTCCGATGAGCCCGTCGGCATTCCTTCGTTTGCCAACCCCGCGGGGCGGAACAGATGTTAGCCCAGCGAGTAAGCGCCAAGCCCGAAGGGCGCAACAGATGTTAGCCCAGCGCGTAAGCGCCAAGCCCGAAGGGCGGAACAGATGTTAGCCCAGTGCGTGAGCGCTGGGTAGACGATTCAACCAGATTTCAAGCCGGCTTCAGCCGGCGACAGGTTATTGACGGAACCCGATCTGATTCAAGCTGCAAAGGTTGATGCCATACCGCCCGACGAACTGATGACCGATGACTATCGTGAAATCCCCATTGCATACGGTTCCGCTCTCCCCTTGATCCGTCCCCCTCTCCACGCACCTGTTCCGACGCGTTATGCTTAATCCATGGACTGCACTCCAACCGACATCTTCTCCCTCGACGTAGTCGTCATCGGCGCTGGTCCCACCGGCCTGGCCTGCGGTATCGACGCGAAACGAGCAGGCTTCACCGTTGCCAACATCGACAAGGGCTGCCTGGTGAACTCGCTCTTCAACTATCCCAGCAACATGACGTTCTTCACTACGCCTGAGCTGCTGGAGATTGGCGACATTCCGTTCTCCAGTCCAAACCAGAAGCCGACTCGGCAGGAAGCGCTGGAGTATTACCGCAAGGTCACCGAGTTCTACAAGCTCGACGTGCGCCAGTACGAACCGGTGCAGAAGATCGATGGCAGCGACAACAACTTCGTCGTACACACCACGAACATTCACGGACATCGGCGCGAGTACCACGCGCGCAAGCTAATCCTCGCAACCGGATACTACGATCGTCCGAACCACATCAACGTGCCGGGCGAGGACCTGCCCAAGGTCATGCACTATTACCGCGAGCCGCATCCGTTCTTCGGATTGAATGTGTTGATCGTTGGCGGCAAGAATTCAGCGGCCATCGCGGCCCTGGAGTTGTGGCGTCACGGCGCCAAGGTCACCATGGTACATCGTGGGCCGGGTATCAGCCCGTCGGTGAAGTACTGGATCAAGCCCGACATCGAGAATCGCATTAAGGCCGGACAGGTTGCCGGGTACTTCAATTCCCGCGTCCGCGAGATCACGCTGGAGCACGTCGTGCTCGACACGCCCGACGGCGACGTCCCGCTGCCCAACGATTACGTCTTCGCGCTTACCGGGTATCATCCGGACTTTGAATTTCTATGCTCGCTCGGCATTCAATTGGGTGGCGAGGCCGACAAGCGGCCGACGGTCGATCGGCAGACGCTGGAGAGTAATGTGCCGGGAATCTATCTTGCAGGCGTCATTGTTGCGGGCATGCGCACTAGCGAGATCTTCATTGAGAACGGACGCTTCCACGGCCAGTTAATCGCCGCCGACCTGAAGCACAAGCTGCGGGAAGAGCAGGTGCCGGCGTGAGTAGACGTTTTTCGCTTCTCGCTATTTGCCCTTCGCCAGAAGAAAGCGAGCGTCGCCGAATGCATTGAAAATGATGGAAGCGAATCCACTACTTGCCGCGGAGAATTGGCCGTCGTCTCTGGCGAATAGCGAACAGCGAAGAGCAGTTTCACTTACACGTATCCACGCCCTTCTCAACGTCGGTGCCTTCCTCATAGTCGTTCCAGGTCACGATCATCAGGAATGGCAATTGGTGCTCGGGTGTGTAGTAGCGCCGGAACATACGCAGCGTGTCGTTGAACGTTTGCCCGCAGCGCGAGCTCATTTTGCGGTTGCGGCTCCAGCTCGCCTTGGAGTCATCGAAGCCCGGCCATGCTGCGCCCACGGCAATTTTGTTCGGGTACTTCGTGACCATCGTGCGATAGAAATTGTTGAGATACTGCTGGCCCCAGGCGCTGCCATTCGCTTGCCAGCCTTCCTTGCCCGGATTTACCCACGCATAAAAGCCATCGAAATCATTTGCCCACTCGGCGTGAATGTCTTTCATGATCAGCAGCGGCGCATCCTCCCACGAAGCGGTGGCCTGCCGAATGCGCGCCCAATCCGCGTGTCCGCCCTTGGGAAAGATGAAAATCACCGGCTTGTCCTGGTACTGCAGATACGCCTCGCGCGGCACGATCGCTTTGGGTCCGATGTAGCGGTCGTAGGCATATTGCAGATCCGAGATGACGTTGTCGGTTTCGTTTGCCGGGTCTGAATCGTCCTCGTCGTACATGATGGCGACCTTGAATTGCTTTTCCGCCGCCACCTGCTGCATCAGTGTGTAGGCCCGGTCTTCAAAGTTGTGGTGCTGTCCGTACCAGTTCACGACGAAGCCGGTAATGCCGAGCTGCTTGGCCTGATCGATCTGTCTCTCGATCACAACGCGATCCTGGGAAGAGTAGCCGACATTGATGTGTCCCGGCTGCCCGAACCACGGCAGATACACCGCCAGCATCGTCGGCTGTTGCTGCCCGCCTTCGCCGACGAAGGCATTGGCGGCCAGTGCCGACTTCATGGTTGTCTTATGACAGCCAGAGGTGAACAAGACAACGGCAGCCATGGCCGCCGCCACAGATAGGCGTCGATAAGAATTCTTGCAGTCGAGCATGTTGATTGTTATTTGGACCAAGAGATTTGGATGAGAGATTCTGAAATACAGTTGTCAGAAGACAGCTGTCAGTTGTTGGTTGTCAGTTGTCAGTGGGCGGCCGTTGTGGGAAGCCAGGCGCCTTCTCCGCGCTGTAGTGGGATCTACGATGTTTTGTTGTACGACACGCACCGACCTCTGTCGCTGACCACCGACCACCGACAACTGACAACTGACAACTTCGTCATCCCATGTAGCGCAGGAACTCCCGCGATGCACCGTCGAATCCGGGGAACACAGTACTGAGGCGCGCGTTGTCCAGGTGTCGTGCTACTGCTTCTCCCAGTACCAGACGAAAATCCGTGGTGAGCGCCAGATCGCGGCCTTCGTTGAGTTGTGCCGGATCCAAATGCGGCCGGATCACGTCGCGCTCATACGCCGTCACCAGGTAACGGTCCGCGCCTTTGAAAACGTTGAAGTGATTGAACCAGAAGTCGGCAAGCACTTCTTCCAGCTGGCGATCGCTGTAGACGGCGCGTAGCAGCTTGGCCGATTTTGCCTCGCTGTCGATCACCATCTCCGGGTAGTTCAAGGCAATGACCGTCTCCCGCTGCTCCGGCGACAGACCGGCCAGCAGCGCCTGCTTCCGGGCATCGGGCAGGCCGGCCAGCAGATCGTGCTGCTGCTCAACGGGCATTGCCAGGATGCGCTGCATGCGGTCATTTGCCGGCAGCAGGATCAGATCGTCGACTGCGCCGTGTGCCTGCTCGCGCGCCATCTGCCGCTCCCTGAGTTCGGCTGGCTGCATGGCGGCGGCCTCAGCATTCTGCTTCTTGCCATCGTTCTGCTCAGCGCGATCGATGGATGCGGCGTAGATTGCCCGCGATACGGATCGCCAGGCATTGGCATCTTGCCGGCCATAACGGCGCGGGCGATGAAGCCCGGCGGAAATGCCTGCACCATATCGGGAGTGCTCATGCTTGGGCGAGGCGGCGTTCAGGGCCGACGAGCCGTTGTCCGCACGAAACCGAGATGTCCTTCCGGAGTCCGGGATTCATTGCAGTTTGCCGCAATCTATCCGCGGACATAGCTTCGCGGGGAATAATTAGCCCAGAAACAGCAAAACCCGGCTTTGTGCCGGGCTACAAGAAAAGCGGCTCAAAGAGCCGCTTTCCAAACTCTAACTCTGACAACAGTGTAGCACATCGGATGGAGATTTTGGCACGATTTACGAAGTTTATATTCGGGTTATTATCAGTTGATTAGCGCTTGTTGTTGCATTTCGCAATATTGACATGTAAATCTTACATCGCGCGGGAGCTTTTTAGCTGTCAGACTATTACCTGCGGAAGCAGTGTTGTCTTTTGGCAAGAACTGCAGCAATTCCGGGAGCTTAGGAAAGTTTCGCGGTGCCGCGATCGTTCGCCGCGGCGATTGCCTCGGTTCGAGAGCGAATGCCGCTTGAACCGATGCGCCTTCGCCACCAGGTCAACATCAGGATCGCAGAGAATGTAGCCAAGATCACATACGGCCAGTGAAACGTAAAACCACTCTCCGGCTTGACGACATGCAGCGGCAATGTCAGTCCAGAGTTCTGCCCATCGTGAGCGACGCCCACGTGCAGCGTCCAGTCGCCCTCGGAGGCCAGGTCGACGTCCGCGGTTTGCAGCAGCTTGTTCTCCGAGTCGTCGTTGCTGGCGCGGACCGCTTCAGTTGATTGGGAAGCGCTTGACTGCTGCGCCCGCAATTCGACATCGGCATCCTGCACAACCTGTAACGTGTCGCGGTCCTGCACCAGCACGCTGAACTCGGAGTGGCCGGCATCCAGATCTCCTGGCAAGGCGAACACGGAAATCAGGAACGGGCCCGAGACCTGCGACGTGCGCAGCGCCACATCGTCGTCGTCTGCTCCACCTGAGGCCAGCGCGGCGACCGTCAGTCCTACGCCGGCAAAAATCACGACGAAGGTGATTGCCTCGATGGTTGCGGCGCGGAAGCGGTTGCGCAGCATGCGCGGCGCGAACGACAGCCGCCGCCCCGCTGCGAAGATCGCGTCGAAGGATTGCGACTCGACCCGCGCAGCTACGCCCGGTGAAGGGCTGCGACTCGAGAGACACTGCACCGCGATTACGGTGGCAGGTATGAGAAACACGGTCGAGCCCATCACCCACATGATTGCGCCGGCGGCGACCTGGTCGGCCAGCGCGGGGAAGCCAAAGAGACGCGGCGTGGTGACGTACGACGGGTAGAGCACGCGATCGGAGAAGACAAGGATGGCCGAGAGTACCGTGTTCTGCAGATCGCCGATGAGCAGATACGGCACCAGCAGCCAGCGCGGCCGCTGCGCGCGGCTGGGCCAGGGCTGAATGACCGGCCACCAGAAGATCAGCGAGGCGAGAAAGAAGCAGGCGTGCTCGAACTCATGCCACGACCCGGAGCCGAGCGCCAGTTCATACAGCCGCGGCGTGTGCCAGGCGAACATCGCCAGGCCCATGATGACCAGCGCGACCGCCGGATGAATCAGCGCATTGCCGACGCGCATGGCTACTCGCCAGTTGAGGAAGGGCCCGGCGAACTCGCGTGCCGCAAAGACCGGCAGGCCTCGCACCAGCGGAATCAGTGGCGCGCCCATCAGGATCAGCGGCGGCGCGATCATCATCAGCACCATGTGCTGCAGCATGTGCGCGGTCAGCAGAAATCCGGAGAAGGTGTCGAGGGGCGAAGCCAGTGCGACCCACAGGGAAAGCAGTCCCAGCAAGAAAGCTGGCGGCGCGCCACAGCGGAACGAACGGAACTCCCGCGCGACGCAGCAGCAGCCAGCCGCGCAGGTAAATCAGCGCCGTGATCGCCAGTGCGAACGTCGCGGCCGGAGGTATGGACCACGACATCAGCACGGCTTGAGCCGGAGAAGGCATGGGAGGAGTTCATTGTAAATGCACGCAAGCAGTAGGCGTAGGCCGGCGCTGTTGCGATTGCTGTCCATGAGTTAGCTCATCTCACGCGTACGGATTTTGAGCGCAGTTGTCACGGAGCGCGGCTTCGCCTCTTGCGCTGCAAGCGAAGCCTGCGCAGAAGTGACGCCGGCTAATTCGTACACCAGAACCCGCTGTCGTCGAACGGCGAACTGAGGCGCGCCCATCAGCTCATTCGAGCCTAGTGCATCTACGGTCAGCGTGCCTTCCAGGCGTCCCTGCCTTTACGCGTCGTTCTTTTTGGCCTGGGCCTGGACGTGACCGTCGGAGCGTCGCTGTCGTCGTTCCAGTCGATGTCTTCCTGGCTGAAGCGGTCGAGCACCTGGTCGCCCTTCACTTCGCTGAAATAATCCCACGCCCACTCGACGAACGCCTCGATGCGCGCGCGCGTGGTGGACAGCAGCGCGGCGTGTACGCCCAGCCATGCGGTGAAGGCGATCGGCCCTTCGAGTTCGTAACGCTTCGGACCCATTTCGGCGACGGCGGCGCTGCGCCCGATCATCGCCATGATGCCCTTGTCGAAATACTTGAACGGCTTGCGCTCCTCGCCGTTCATGTCGGCGAGAATATTTTTCGCGCACCACTTGCCCGCCTGCTCGGCCACCGACGCCAGTTGCGGCAGGACTCGCTCGCGCTCGGTGATGTTCGCGAAGTCGCCGATGGCAAACACGTCCTGATGGCCGTCGACCGTCAGGTCCGGCTGAACGTCGAGACGCCCGCCATGTCCGGGTCGCAGGCCGACATTGGTCGACAGGTCCGATGCCCGCAGTCCGCCGGCCCACACCACCGTGTGCGTCGGAATGGTTGAGCCGTCGGACAGCACCACGTGACCGGCCGCCACTTCTTTCACCGCGGTGTGCAGGTGAATTTTGACGCCGCGCTCTTCCAGCATCTTGGCCGCGTAGACCTGCGCCTTCTCCGAGAAGGCGCTCAGCACGGCGCCGCCCATGTCGACGATGTGGATGCCGACTTCGTACAGCGGCAGGTTGGGATACTCCTCCTTGAGCGAGCGGTGAATCATGTCGCCCAAGGTGCCCGACATCTCGGTCCCGGTGGGCCCGGCGCCCACGAGCACGAAGTTCAGCGCGCCCTTGGCGATCAGCGATTGATCGCGGTCGGCGGCTTCCAGCACCGCAAGAATTCGCGAGCGCAACAACTCGGCGTCGTGCAGCGAGTACAGCGGATAGCTGTGCTGGTCGGCGCCCGGCGTGCCGAAGAAGTTGGCCACCGATCCCGCCGCCAGCACCAGGTAGTCGCCCTGGAAGGTCTTGCCGCTCGCCGTGGTGACGGTGCGCGCGGCCAGATCGGCGGAGACCACTTCGTCCATGGTGACTTCGACGTTGGGATGCCGCACCAGCATGTTGCGCAGGCTGAAGGCCACGTTGCTGGGCGCAAGAAATCCGGCGGCCACCTGGTAGAGCAGCGGCTGAAATTGCTGGTAGTTGTTCTTGTCGATCAGCGTGATCCGGATTTCCGGATGCACTGCCAGTTTGCGGGCACAATTCAGATCCGGCGAAACCGCCGCCGACGATCACTACATGCTTCATTTGCTTCCGGCTCAACTTTCGGGATCGACTGCTGTCTCAGGGGCGAGCGTAACGAGTGCTAGAAACTCTACAAGGGCTGCAAAATGTAAGCAACTAAGAAAATTACTAGTAGTAAAACCCGCCGGATTCAGCTAGAAAAAAGGCTCATAATCCTCGCTAGCGAATCGAGTTGTGCCCAATCCGTCGCTGAGTCCGAGGCAGGAGTCTGTCATGCGAACCGCAGTCGATGCATTTTTCCAGAAAGCTCGTCCCGTCCGGCCTCGGAATATTCCGGGTTAGACAACCGAGCTGAAGTGGCGGCGATTCTGCCGCACGACGGCCGTTCTGACTTTGCTCGCCGGACTAGGCTTGCTGACCGGATGCGAGAAGAAGGAAGAGACCGCCAAGCCCGGTCCTCCTGAAGTAAGCGTGGTCGAGCCGCTGCAGCAGGATGTTCCCGACTTTTCGGAATATGTCGCGCAGCTCAACGGCCCGGTCAACGCCGAGATCACGCCCAAGGTCCAGGGCTACCTGCTGCGGCAGAATTATCAGAACGGCTACTTCGTGAAGGCAGGCCAACTGTTGTTCGAACTCGATCCGCGGCAATATCAGGCTGCACTCGATCAGGCCAAGGCGGACGTCGCCGTGGCCGAGGCCAATCTCTCGCGCGTGCAGGCCGACGTGGCTCGCGACACGCCGCTGGCGGCGCAGAGCGCGATTCCGCAGAAGCAACTCGACAACGATACTGCCGAGCAGCAATCCTGGGAAGCGCAACTGAAGGCCAAGAAGGCAGCGCTGGCACAATGCTGAATTGAATCTTGGCTGGACGAAGGTTTATTCGCCCATCGACGGCATTGCCGGCGTATCGAGTGCGCAGGTCGGCGACCTGGTCGGCACTGCCGACCAAGATGACCACGATTTCGCAGGTCAATCCCATCTGGGCGTACTTCAACATCAGCGAAAGCCGCTTCCTGGAATTCGCGCCCACGGTGACCAAGATCATCACCGGCAAGCTCTCGACCGTCGCAAGTCGGGACCAACGTCGATCCAATACATCCAGGCCAACGATCAGCCTTTTCCTTCGAAGGGCTCCATCATCTACGTGAACCGCCAGGTCGGCACCCAGACCGGCACCATCCAGCTGGCTGCACAGTTTGCCAATCCCGATGCTGTGCTTCGTCCCGGCGGCTTCGGCCGGGTGCGCATTCAGAACGGCGTGACCAAGAACGCGCTCCTGATTCCGCAGCCCGCGGTCATGCAGGTGCAGTCGATGTACCAGGTACTGGTGGTAACGCCGCAGAACAAAGCCGTCTTTCGTCCGGTGAAGGTGGGCGAGCGCGTGGGCACGAACTGGATCATCACCGAAGGCCTTCAGCCGGGCGAGAAAGTAGTGGTCGATGGGATTCTGAAGATCCAGCAATTCGCCGCGCTTGATCCGGAAGCCGCGCGCCAAGGCATCCCGGTCGTCGCCAAGCCGTATGTACCGCCGGCCGCAGCGGCAGGGAGCAACTGATCATGCCCAAATTTTTTATCAATCGTCCAATTGTGGCGATGTGTATTTCCATCCTGATGGTGCTCGTCGGGGTGGTGTCGATGCTCAGCTTGCCCACGGCCCAGTTTCCCAATATCGCCGATCCGCAGATCCAGGTGCTGGCCACTTTATCCGGGCGCTGATTCGCAGACCGTAGCCGAGTCGGTCGCGACGCCGATCGAGCAGCAGATGTCGGGCGTCAGCGGCATGAACTACATGTATTCCACCAGCGCCAGCAACGGGCAAATGACGCTGACCGTGGACTTCGCGCTGGGCACGAATGCCAACACCGACCAGATCCTGGCGCAGATGCGCTCCAACCAGGCGAACTCGCAACTGCCCAGCGCCGTCATCAACAGCGGCATCACCGTGCAGCAGTCGACCTCGTCGCCCTTGATGTTGCTGGCGCTGTCGTCGCCCAACAATACTTACGACAACGTCTTCCTGGCGAATTATTCCTACATCAACCTGAACTACGCGCTCACCCGCCTGCCGGGCGTGGCCTCGGTCTCCGTCTTCGGCGCAGGCCAGTACGCCATGCGCGTCTGGGTGAATCCCGACACGCTGGCCAACCTCGGACTGACCGTGCCGGAGATCATCAGCGCGGTGCAGGCGCAGAACACGGTGAATCCCGCCGGACAAATCGGCGGCCAGCCGGTTCCGAAGGGCCAGCAGTTCACTTACAACGTGCGCGCGCCCGGTCGTCTGACTTCGCCGGAAGAGTTCGGTGACATTATCGTTCGCGCTACCCCCGACGGCGGCGTGCTGCGTCTGAAAGACGTTGCCCGCATGGAACTCGGCGCGCAGACCTACAGCATGGAAGGCCGCTTCAACGGGAAGTCAGCGGCTCTGATCGGCATCTACCTGACGCCGGGCGCCAACGCCCTGCAAACCGCGGCCGAGGTCAAGAAGTTCATGATCGAAGCCAGCGGCCGCTTCCCGCAGGACCTGACCTATAGCGTTCCGCTCGATACAACGCTCGCCATCACCGCCGGTATCGACGAAATCCGCAAGACGCTTTTCGAAGCCCTGGGGCTGGTTATCCTGGTGGTCTACATCTTCCTGCAAGGCTGGCGCGCGACGTTGATTCCGCTTGCTGGCCGTTCCCGTCTCGCTGGTCGGCGCATTCATCGTCTTCCCGATCCTCGGATTTTCCATCAACACGCTGTCGCTCTTTGGACTGGTGCTGGCCATCGGACTCGTCGTTGACGACGCCATCGTCGTGGTGGAAGCCGTGGAGCACCACATCGAAGGCGGAATGACGCCACACGATGCCGCCCAACTGGCGATGGAAGAAGTATCGGGCCCGGTCGTAGCCATCGCGCTGATTCTGGCCGCTGTGTTCATCCCGACGGCGTTCGTGCCGGGCATCACCGGCCAGCTCTATCAGCAGTTCGCCGTGACCATCGCGGTATCGGTCTTGTTCTCGGCGTTCAATGCACTGTCGCTCAGCCCGGCACTTTCGGCCATGCTGCTGCGGCCGAAGAAAGAATCGCGCGGTCCTTTGGGTGTATTTTTTCGCGGATTCAACAAAGTCTTCGGTCGTGTCACCGACGGCTATGTCGGCGTCTGCCGCCATCTGATTCACAAAGCCGGCTTCGCCTTCATCCTGCTCGGCATTCTGTGCGTGGGCGCAGCCTTCTTCGGCTCAAAGGTCCCGGGAAGCTTCCTGCCGGACGAAGATCAGGGCTACGTTTTCGGCGGCTTACAATTGCCCGACGCCTCTTCGCTGCAGCGCACCTCCGAGGTCGCGCGGCAGGTCGAGCAAATCATCATGAAGACACCCGGCGTGCAGGACGTCAGCTCGGTCATCGGCTACAGCCTGCTGAGCGGCGTGCAAACCACATACAGCGCCTTCTTCTTCATCTCGTTCAAGCCGTGGCATGACCGCAAGACCCCCGACGAAAGTTACGACGCCATCAAGCTGAATCTGCTGCGCGGGCTGTCGCAAGTCAATGCCGGCATCGCGTTCGCATTTCCGCCGCCCGCTATTCTCGGCGTCGGTACCTCCGGCGGATTTACTTTCATTCTGGAAGACCGCTCTGGCAGTGGCTCCGAGTTCCTGGCCAAGAACACGCAGACCTTCATGCAGGCAGTGCGCAAGCGGCCTGAATTGTCGGGCGTGATGACCACCGCGCTCTTCGGCGTGCCACAGGTCGGCGTCGACGTGGACCGGGCCAAGGTGCTGACGCAACAGGTGCCGCTCAGCAACGTGTATCAGACCCTGCAGGCATTCATGGGCGGCGCGCTGGTCAACTACTTCAACCAATTTGGATTGCAGTGGCAGGTGTGGGTGCAGGCCGATGGCGCCTTCCGTACCGACACGAAAAACCTTGGCAAGTTTTATGTGAAGAATGCTGCCGGCGACATGGTGCCCCTGAGCACGTTGACCAGCACCGATGCGCGAAGCGGCACCGAGTTCGTTATGCGCCAGAACCTGTACCAGGCAGTCCAGATCAACGGCAACGCCGCTCCCGGCTACAGCTCCGGCCAGGCGATGGCGGCCGTCGAGGAAGTGTTCAAGCAAACTATGCCCGGCCAGATGGGCTATGACTGGAGCGGCATGTCGTATCAGCAGCAGAAGGCCGCACAAGGCGTCAGCCCCGCTACGATTTTCAGCCTGTCGTTCCTGGTGGTGTTCCTCATCATGGCGGCGCAGTACGAAAGCTGGACGCTGCCATTCTCCGTTCTGTTGGGCGTGCCCATCGCCGTCTTTGGAGCGTTCGTCGCGCTCTTCTTTCGCCATCTGGATAACGATGTCTACGCACAGATCGGTCTGGTCATGCTGATTGGACTGTCGGCGAAGAACGCGATTCTGATCGTCGAGTTCGCCAAGATGGAGTATGACAAGGGCGCAACCCTGCTCGAAGCATCACTCACCGGAGCACGCTTGCGCCTGCGACCCATTTTGATGACGGCCTTCGCCTTCATCCTGGGTTGCGTGCCGCTCTGGGTAGCGACCGGCGCCGGCGGCATCTCGCGACAGGTGCTGGGATCGGTGGTGATCGGCGGCATGTTGGCAGCCACCCTCCTCGCTGTCTTCTTCATCCCCGTGTCGTTCGACGTAGTCGAACGATTCGGCCTGTGGTTATCGGGAGGCAAGAGAAGAATTGCCGCCGGGTCAGACGCCGCCTCCAAAACCCGACGCCACCGCGAAAGGAGTCGGCCATGACTAAGGTGAGACTATCCACTGCTGTTGTGTTGCTGCTCTCGCTGACCGGCGTGCAAGGTTGGTCCGAACTATCAGCGTCCGCCGTTGTCGGTCCCCGGCGACTATCGCGGAGTCGCGCCCGATGCGACCACGCAGCAGCAAACGCCCGCTGGTACCACGCCGCAGGCTGCGGAAGACTTTGCGCAGATGAAGTGGTGGACGGTCTTGCAGGATGAAACCCTGCAAGGTCTCATCAAGGACGCGCTGGCCAATAACTACGACATGCGCATTGCGGCGACGCGCATCCTGCAGGCCAGCGCCAATCTCGGCATCACGCGCGCCAACCAGTTTCCGACGTTGAATGGAACGTTTTCCATCGTCAACCAGCAGTCCACACCGCTGTTCACCGGCTCGCCGACCATCGACACTGCCGGCCTGCAGCTCAATTACATCGTGGATTTCTGGGGACAGTATCGCCGCGCCACGGAAGCCGCGCGCGCCATCCTGCTGTCCACCTATTACGGCAAAGATGTGGTGCAGACTACGCTGATCTCGCTGGTCGCGCAGAATTATTTCCTGCTCAGACAGTACGATGCGCAGCTCATCTACTCGAAAGAAACGGTCGCGGCCGACAACGATATCCTGCGGCTGAACACCATCAAGTACAAGGGCGGCGACGCGGCCATCACCGATGTCTATCAGGCGCAGGTGCTGGTGCAACAGGCCGAGGCCGAAGTCATCAGCCTGACGCAGGCGATCGCGCAGACGGAAAACAACATCAGCATTCTGCTGGGCAAGAATCCGCAGGACATCCCACGCGGCCAGACGCTGGTGGACCAGGCGCATCTGCCGCAGGTGCCCGCGGGCCTGCCCTCGGCGCTGCTCGAGCGGCGTCCCGACGTGCGTCGCGATGAAGAGTTGCTGGTGGCCGCCAACGCGAATGTCGGCGTAGCCAAGGCGTTGTTCTTCCCGCAGATTTCGCTCACCGGTGAATTCGGGGCAGCCAGCACTGCCATCTCCAGCTTCCTCGCCGGCCCGGCGACGTTCTGGGCCGTCGGCGGCCAGGTAACGCAGCCGATCTTCCAGGGCGGCCGCATTCGCGCGAACTATCACCTGGCATGGGCGCAGCGCGACGAAGCCGAGCTGACCTACAAGAAGACCGTGCTCGATGCCTTCGGCGACGTGTCCAATAGCCTGGTCGGTTACAACGACTCGCGCCTGTTCCGCATGAAGATCCAGGAGGAGGCCAACACCTATCGCGAGACCGCTCGCCTGGCGACTGTGCGCTACCAGGGCGGCGTTACCAGCTTCCTTGAAGTGCTGGTCACGGAGCAGGACTACTTCACCGCCGAACTCAGCCTGGCCAACGCGTATTTCGCGGAGATGCAGAACTACGTGCAGCTCTACCAGGCGCTAGGCGGAGGCTGGGACCCGCAGACGCCGTAGCGGCAAACTACCGGATTGTCGTCATGACCGGACAATCAAGTGTGGAGTCACCCAACCTAAGATTGTCATCCCGACCGGAGCGTCCGCTCTGTTTTTGGATCCGCAACTTTTGCGGGTCTGCGGACGCGCAGTGGAGGGACCTGCGGTTCGTGGCGACGACTTAAATGTTCGCCCGGAAAAACAAAACGCAGATCCCTCGGCTTCGCTCGGGATGACAACTCAGGTGGTTGCCAGATGGACAACTCAGGTTGTTGCGGGATGAACAACTCAGGTTGTTGGGGGATGAACGATCCAACTTGAAAATGAGGGTGCCCCATTCTGGCCCAGGTTTTGGGCCAGGGTGGGAGACGAACAACCGTGGCTCCCAATGGCACACGTCTTTGACTCTTATCCCCCAACACTCCGGGTAGAATGTCCTAGTTCAATCGGCGCCCACCCATGAAATTCGTCAACCCCCGGCTCTACCGAGTGGTCAGCGGCCAGCATTCTTGGCGGGATGCTGATCGGCATTGTCGGCGGCCTCTTTCGCTATTTCCTCATCCTGTCAGACACTGGCGCACCCGCATGATCGCCCACGCTCATCTGCATCCCTATTTCGGATGGTTGCTGGCCGGTGCTGCGTTGGCGCTGCGGGAGCGTTCCTGGCGCGCCTGCTGGTCGTCAAGCTGGCGCCGACCGCCGAAGGCAGCGGCGTGCAGCGCGTCGAAGCCGTCTTCAGCGGCGAGATCGAACCTGCCTCCGACCGTTGTGGTACCCGTCAAGTTCTTCGGCGGACTGCTCGCCATGGGCAGCGGCCTGGCGCTGGGCCGCGAAGGCCCGACGGTGCAGATGGGCGCATCGTTCGGCGAATTGGGTTTCGAAGCTTCTCTGCTGCACGACGAGGAAGACCGTCGCGTGGTGCAGGCGGCCAGCGCGGGCGCCGGACTGGCCGTGGCTTTCAACGCTCCCATCGGCGGCTCCATCTTCGTCTTCGAGGAACTGACCAGCAACATCACGCCGTGGCTATTGGTGTCGACGCTGGCCGCGGCGACGGTGGCCGTGTGGCTGATGCGCTGGATGCTGGGCAACACGCTCAGCTTCACCGTGCGCAGGTGAGCCCGACCGAAAACTGGAACAAGTGGCCGTTCCTGGCCCTGGGCGTTGTGATGGGATTGCTGCGGCGCCATTTACAACGTGGTCATCATGGCTCTGCTGCGCATCAGCGACAAGATGATGCAAGCTGACGTCGCTGCAGCGCGCCGCCATCATCGGCGCGGTCGTCGGCGTGGTCGGCGTGGTTCGTGCCCGCACTGGTCGGCGGCGGCGACAACCTGACGCAGGCCATCCTCTCGAACCAACTTGCCCTGGGCACGCCTGGTCACGATTTTCGTCGTGCGTTTCCTCCTCGGCCCGTGGTCCTACGCTGCGGGATGTCCCGGCGGACTGTTCGCGCCGCTGCTGTTGCTGGGAGCATCGTCGGGGGCGGTATTTGCCGGCCTGCTGAATCACTTCGTGCCCGGTGCGGGCATGTCTCGCCGGTGGCCTGCGCCATCGTCGGCATGGGAGCGCTGTTCACCGCCAGCGTGCGCGCGCCGCTGACCGGCATCGTGCTGACGCGTGGAGATGACCGGCCGCGCCGACCTGACGCTGGGCCTGCTGGGCGCGTCGCTGATGGCCATGCTGGTGACCATGCTGCTGCAAAGCGAGCCCATCTACGACAGCCTGAAGCGCCGAATGCTCTCGCAGAGCAGACGGTGAGCCCGCGAAGGGTGGATGCAGGTGTGAAGCGGCCGCGTGCGGTAGAAGTCGAACCACAGAGTGTCATCGGAGCGAGCGCTACGCGTTTGCGGACGCGAAGTCGAAGACGCGCTAGCTCCGTCTCTGGTATCGGACGACCCGAGATGCTGCTGCTTCCGTCGGATCGACAACCGCATGCGGGAATGCCCCAGTGCCTGCTCGCCCGCATTTGGCGGGAGGGTGGGCCACGCTAACTTCACACTAACCCGCGCCACCATCCGATGCTGCTCCCCGGGAGCAAGTTCCACCGCATACTTCCCCGACGTTCGTCACCTCAATGCACAACATCGACTTCCACTGATCCTGCCCCAGGTCCTTCATGGCCGCCGCCTTCTCGGGGTACGGATTCCACACCACGGTTGTCCGCGAATTCTCCTTCGCGACCACTATCTTACGATGTAGGACACGCATCGCTCAATTCGCAGCGGCTGCTCGGTGTCCAGATACACGCGGTCGGTTTCGGCCGTGATCAGCACCTCGCCCTCCTGCGTCTTTTCGCGAAACGAATCGGTTTTGTCGAGATACTGCGTCTGGTCGAGCCCGGCGATGCTGGTCTTGGTGGCATCTCCCACTCTGTAGTAGGCGTGCAGCGCTTCTTCGAATCGCAGCGGCGCCGTCGCCGGTGTTGGTCACGATCAGCTCCAGCACCAGCTCCGGCCCGAAGGTCGCGCGATGCACGCAGCCGAAAATCCGACGGCCACCATTTCTGCGTGCTCTTGGAGCTGTCGGTGAACATGCTGACCGACACCTCGTCGCCGCTCTGCTCGATCGACTCCAGATGCCACGACTTCGTCCGCACAAAGCCATGCGCTGGCGCCTTGGGATCGTCGGCCTTGTCGCCGAACCAGGGAAAGCAGACGGGCACGCCGCCGCGTATGGCCTTGCCGTCCTGGTAGAGCGAACGCGGGCTGAGGTAGAGAACTTCGATCCGCTCCCGCCGGCTTCCAGGAGGTGACATGCGCGCCGTGCAGGTACATTTCGCCCGATGCCGCGGGCGTCGTGATCTGCACCTTCGGCAGCCCGCCATTGCCCTCGACCACGGTGGCGACGTCCATCGATTCCAAAGCGGCGATTGAGTTCGGCAATGGAAGTTGGCATCGTGCAATATTCCTCTAAGAAAATAGCCCTGAAAATTGATGAAGTGTCATCTGAGCGCAGCTTCCGCGCAGTTGCGGACGCGGAGTCGAAGGACCCCTATAGTCGCAGGATGCCCGTCCGAGGTAGCGGTCCTTCGACTCCGCTGCGCAAAAGAAGCGCATGCTCAGCTCAGGATGACACCCGTGCGTTTATGCGAAGGCCTGGGTCTAAGACTGCTCCTGAGCCTAGCCGCAACCCAGGCCTACCGCAATTATGAATCCCCGATGAATTCCGCCAAACTCGTTGTATAGTTGTCGCCACGATCTTCCGCGGCTCGCCTACGGTGGCAGCAGCTCTGACTGCAACTTTTACCAGTTGAAGGCATCTTGCCTGACTGATAGATTTCCTATCCTGCCATTAGAGGTGATTCCATGAAGGCGACGCAATTATTGCACGACCGCGGCCAGAGTCTCTGGCTCGACAACATCACCCGCGACCTGCTCGACAAGGGCACGCTGAAGAGCTACATCGACGAGCTCTCGGTGACCGGGCTCACGTCGAACCCAACCATTTTCGACCAGGCGATCAAGAAGAGCGTCACCTACGATCCCGCCATCAACAAGCTGCTGATCGAGGGCAAGGCCGGCGAGGCGCTCTTCTTCGAACTGGCGCTCGACGACTTGACGCGCGCCGCCGACCTCTTCCGCCCGACCTACGACCAGACGAAGAGCGTCGACGGTTACGTTTCGCTCGAGGTCTCGCCGCTGCTGGCCTACGATACGGCGAGCACGCTGGCCGCCGCGAAAGATCTGCACGCGCGCGCCAATCGTCCGAACCTGTTCATCAAGATTCCCGGAACCAAGGAAGGCCTGCCCGCGATTGAAGAAGCTATCTTCGCCGGAGTGTCGATCAACGTGACGCTGCTGTTCTCGCGCGAGCAGTACCTCGCTGCGGCCGAAGCTTATCTGCGCGGCATCGAGCGCCGCATCGCTGCCGGCCTGCCGACGAACGTCAACTCGGTCGCGTCGGTCTTCATCAGCCGCTGGGACGTGGCCGTGTCGAAGACCGTGCCCGACAATCTGCGCGACAAGCTGGGCATCGCGATCGCCGGACGCACTTACAAGGCTTACGTCGATCTGCTGGCCAGCCCGCGCTGGCAGGCAATCGTGAAGGCCGGATACCATCCGCAGCGGCTGCTGTGGGCGAGCACCGGAACGAAAGATCCGAAGGCGTCCGACATTCTCTACATCAAGGCGCTGGCTGCTCCCGATACCGTCAACACTATGCCGGAAGCGACGCTGAAGGCCTTTGGCGATCACGGCGAAGTCGGCGACCTGATGGCGACCGACGGCGGCGATTGCGAAGCGGTGCTGGCTGAGTTCAAGAAAGCCGGCGTCGACGTCGATGCGCTGGCGGCGCAACTGCAGGAAGAGGGCGCGAAGTCCTTCGTCGATTCCTGGCACGAATTGCTGAAGGTCATCGAGTCCAAGAGCGCGGTGGTGGCGCAGGGCGCGAAGTAAAACCCAATTCACCACAGAGACACGGAGGCACAGAGAAGGCATTTGAATTTCGGAAGTCCTGGGGTTCGCCGCCGTCCAAAGCACCGGGCTGACGATAGAAGCTATTTCGAAACCTCTGTGATCTCTGCCGCTTCTGTGGTGAAAGAGATTTTTGCACTGCAATAATTTTGGAATAGGAGCGAGCGATGCAACTCGGAATGGTTGGTCTTGGGACGTATGGGCGCGAACATGGTTCGCCGCCTCATGAACGCGGGACATGAATGCGTGGTCTACGACGTGTTTCCCAAAGTCCGTGGAAGCCTTGGTGAAGGAGAAAGCTGTCGGCTCATCTTCGCTGCAGGATTTCTGCGGCAAACTCACAAAGCCGCGCGCCATCTGGCTGATGGTTCCCGCAGCCGTGGTCGACGAAACCATCGCCGGCATCGTTCCTCATCTTGAGAAGGACGACATCCTCATCGATGGCGGCAACTCGTATTACATCGACGACATTCGCCGCGCCAAGGAGCTCGCGAAGAAAGGCATTCACTACGTCGATGTCGGCACCAGCGGCGGCGTGTGGGGGCTGGAGCGCGGCTACTGCATGATGATCGGCGGCGAGCAGGCGCAGGTGCAGCACCTCGACCCCATCTTCAAGACGCTGGCTCCCGGACATCGGCAACATCGATCGCACGCCCGGCCGCGAGAAGGCCGGCGGCACCTCGGAAGAAGGCTACCTGCATTGCGGACCTAACGGCGGCGGGCACTTCGTCAAGATGGTGCACAACGGCATCGAGTACGGCATCATGGCCGCGTACGCCGAAGGGCTGAACGTGATTAAGTCGGCGAACATCGGCAAGCACAAGGAAGAGATCGACGCCGAGACCACGCCGCTGCGCGATCCCGAGCACTACATGTACGACTTCAACCTCGCCGACGTGACCGAAGTGTGGCGGCGCGGCAGCGTCATCGCCTCGTGGCTGCTGGACCTGACGGCGACGGCGCTGATGGGCGATCCGCAGCTGGCGAAGTTTGCCGGACGCGTCTCGGACTCCGGCGAAGGCCGCTGGACCATCAAGGCCGGCATCGACGAAGGCGTGCCGACCAGCGTGCTGACCACCGCGCTGTACGAGCGCTTCAGCTCGCGCGGCCAGGCCGACTTCGCGGACAAGCTGCTGTCGGCGATGCGGTATGAGTTCGGCGGACATCTGGAGAAGGCGGCAGGGAAGTAGCCCGGCTGTAACCAGTAGATTTATGTGCCCCAGGTTCGGCCATCTCTTGGCCTGACCTGGGGATATCAACGTGAACCCAGGTTAGTGCCCAAGAGAGGGACACGAACCTGGGGCACAACTCCATCTGTTATCGAGAAGACACGATGAACGTTGAAATCTATCCGGATGCCGCTTCGCTGGCCAAGCGCGCGGCTGCGGTTATTGCAGCGGATGCCCGTGCCGCAGTCGCTGCGCGTGGCCGTTTCGTCATGGCCGTCAGTGGCGGCAAGAGTCCGTGGGTCATGCTGGCCGACCTCGCCGACGAAGATGTTCCGTGGGCCAACGTGCACGTCTTCCAGATCGACGAGCGCATTGCGCCCGCCGGCGATCCCGATCGCAACTACGTTCACTTGCGCGACAGTCTGCTGCAGCACGCGCCCATTCCTCCGCGAGCAGATTTATGCCATGCCGGTGGAAGATCCCGACTCCGAAGCAGCCGCGCGAGAAGTACGCGCAGACGCTTGAGTCCGTTGCCGGCAAGCCGCCGGTGCTCGATCTCGCGCATCTCGGCCTCGGTCCCGACGGCCACACCGCATCGCTCATCCCGGGCGATCCCGTGCTGAACGTGACCGATCGCGACATCGCCGTCACCGGCGTCTATCAGGGCCGCAAGCGCATGACGATGACGTATCCGGTGATCAATCGCGCGCGCAAAATCATGTGGCTGGTCAGCGGCAAGGACAAAGTCGACGCGCTCCACAAACTGCGCGCCGCCGATCCCTCGATCCCCGGAGGCCGCATCAGCCAGGCGCAGGCGATCCTGCTGGCGGACAAGGACGCGGCAGGGGAGTAGGCTACTTCTAGGAATTCCTGCGAGCCACTACAGTCCGAGCAGCACGAGTTTCGGAAAGGCCGCGCGATAGAGGCGATCATCCAAAGTTAGGAGCGGATAATCGAGCATGGCGGCATGAGCTCCGATCAGGAAGTCAGCCAAAATTCTTCGCGGTCCATGAGCGCTTTGACTTCTTCTCCGATCGGCGTACTTCTGAAAGGCTCGCCCCGCGGCTCGCCAGACTCGTTCGTCAAGATTCCAGTCCACCGCAAGATTGGTGTCCCGTAGAAACGAATCGATAAACTTTTCGGATCGGCCCGGCGCTGCCATCAGCTCAGCCAGAACCGGAGCGCTAATCGTGAGGCCTCCTCGGGCAAGAGCGCTATCAAGGGCGGTTTGTGCTGCGAGACTGAGGCGGGTGTCCTTGTCCCAAAGAGCGACAATGATGTTCGTGTCAATGGCGGTAATCATTCGCCGCGCATCTCTCGCACCCAGCGATTGATTGCCTTGCGGCCCGAGGAAAGGCCAGGATTGCCAATGCCACGATACTTTGCGAAGGGGCTGCCACTTCGCGCGGAGCTGACGCGAACGCCCTTTGCATCAGCTTGAAAGACGAGGCTATCTCCCGAGTCAACCCCCAGGAGCCGCCGGATATCGCGTGGAACGGTAACCTGGCCTTTGCTGGTAATACGAGCCTGTTTTTTCATGTTTCCGCAATTCCTTACTGATATGTTATTCCTCCTTACTTTTATGCGCAAGCCGCGAACTCGCCAGGCCACGCTCAGTCGCGGTTTCCGAATGATTGGGCTGCGACAGCCCAATAGGTGGTCAGTGTTTCACCCAGAGGCGCCTTCCCCTTCCTCGCTCCAAACACCGCACCGATCATCCGCAGCACCATGCCTTTGATAATCGCCAGCCGCAGCAGGAAGACCTTGCCGCCGGAGAAGTGTTTGCGCGCGTAGCGCAGCATGTTGCGCGTACCAGAAGAGTTGCTTGTCGCGAAAAGAGAGCTGTCCCACACTGTGGGCACCCGAGTGATGGAAGCGTGCTTCCGGGCAATAGACAATGCGCGAGCCTTGATCGCGCAGACGCTTGCAGAGATCTACGTCCTCGAACCAGACGGGGAAGAACCGCTCATCGAAGCCGCCGACCTTTTCCCAAGCTGACTTGCGTATGGCGACGCAAGCACCCGCGGGCTGGTCGACCTCCTGCTGCCGTGAGTAGTCGGCGTCGAGGCAGCGGTAACGCCGGTTCACCGGGTTGTCGGGCCATAGCTGGTTGACCAGTGTTGCTTCGAAAATCAAAGCCCAAAGCGTGGGCAGCCGGCGAAAGGCGAAGCCGCGCGCGGGTTGGCCGTCGACTTCCAGCAGCGCACCGCCGACAGCGTCGGCCGCTGTGGAGTCCATGCAGCGCAGTATCGCGGCGACCGACCCGGGCTCGGCAACCGCGTCGGGATTCAGGATCAGCAGCACATCGCCGGTCGCCGCGCTCGCTCCCTGGTTGACCGCCGCGCCGAAGCCACGGTTTTCGCTGATTCGCCAGCAACCGTACCGGGTGCCAGACGGCCACATCTTCGACCCGCCGAAGTGTATCGTCAGCCGACGCGTTGTCCACCACGATGATCTCGCAATCCTCGCGGGCGAGCGCCTCCAGGCAGGCCGTGATGGCCGCGCCGGAGTTGTACGTGACGACGATGGCCGAGCAGCGCATAGTTTCGGGGAACGAGGCATTATAATCGTGCGGGCGTAGTCGGGTTCGTTCCGGCACGAGGGAAAGCAGGTTCTTCGACTGCGTTCAGTCGCTGGCGCGACCTCACTTCGCTCAGGATGACAAAGTGGAATACAGCGACGGCGCTCACGTGGCCTTCGCTGGTGGGAGTAGCGGGCCTTCGACTTCGCAGCGCAAAGGCGGCGCTGCTACGCTCAGGATGACACAGTTAATTTTCGAGCGTTCACGCCATCGTACCAGGACGACAAATCGCATGTCCACCACTGTAGCCGGGAACACGAATTTGCAGATCATCGAAACCGCACTTGCCGGGAGTCGTCATCGTCAAGCCGCGAGCCTTCACCGACCCGCGCGGCTTCTTCATGGAAACGTACCGGCAGAACGTGCTGGCCGAGGCCGGCATTCGCGACAACTTCGTGCAGGACAACCACTCGCACTCCTCGCGCGGCGTGCTGCGCGGGCTGCACTACCAGCTGCGCCATCCGCAGGCCAAGTTGTGCCGCGTGGTGCAGGGTGAGGTGCTCGACATCGCGGTCGACATCCGGCTGGGCTCGCCGACCTTCGGCAAGTGGGTGAGCGTGGTGCTCAGCGGCGAAAACCAGCAGCAGCTGTACATCCCCAAGGGTTTCGCGCACGGCTTCGTGGTCCGCTCTGAGACCGCCGATTTTCTCTACAAGTGCAGCGACTACTTCGACGGCGCCGACGATCGCGGCGTGCTGTGGAACGATCCGGGCATCGGCATTGACTGGCAGACGTCGGAGCCGATCCTCTCCGACAAAGATCGACGCTATCTGCCGCTGAATGAAATCGCGCACGAGAACCTGCCGCGATACGAAGGATGAGCGCACGTCTGCTCGTCACCGGCGCTCATGGACAGGTGGGTTGGAACCTGGAGCGCACGCTGGCGCCGTTGGGCGAAGTCATCGCCCTGACCCGCGATCAGCTCGACCTCTCCGATCTGGACGCAGTGGCCGCGCGGTCCGCGACACGGGCGCTAAGATCGTCGTCAACGCTGCCGCCTACACCGCCGTCGATAAAGCCGAGAGCGAGCCTGAGCTGGCCCACACGATCAACACGCTGGCGCCCGCGCGCATGGCCGAAGAACTGGTCAAGACCGGCGGCACGCTGATCCACTACTCCACCGACTATGTATTCGACGGCAGCAAGAGCGTACCCTACGTCGAAACCGATTCCACCGGCCCGCTGAGCGTTTACGGCCGCACCAAGCTTGAAGGCGAGCAGGCTATCATCGCCACCGGTTGCGAGCACGTGATTCTGCGTACCAGCTGGGTCTACGATGTGCGCGGCAAGAATTTCCTGCGGACAGTCTTGCGTCTGGCGAAAGATCGCGATGAGCTGCGCATGGTCGGCGATCAGTTTGGCGCACCGACTTGGGCACGCACCATCGCCGAGGCAACGGCCGCAATCGCCGTGCAGGTGCTGCGGCAGCCCGGCGAGCCCAATTGCGATGCGCGCGGCGTGTTTCATCTCACGTCGGCGGGCGAGACCTCGTGGGCGGGATTCGCGCGGGCGATTCTGGAGGATTACGACGAGCTGCTGGACTGGCCGGCAGAGACTGGCGAGTTTGGCGGCGAGCTCCAAGGCCAAGCGGGTGGTGGACATCACGACCGAGGAATATCCGACGCCGGCGAAGCGGCCAAAGAATTCGGTGCTGTCGAACACCAAGATTCAGGCCGCCTTCGGAATCACTATGCCGGAGTGGCGCAGCCAGTTGCGGCTTGCCATGCAGGACGCGATTCGCTGATAATGACGAGTAAACTTTCATCCCCCTGAAATCATTAAGTTCAATCCACCACGGAGGCACCGAGATCACGGAGAGTTTTTAATTCGACAACTCCGTGTCTCTCCCTGGTGAATGGCATTTGCTAAACCCTGCATGAACGGAGACCTATGAAGGGCATAGTCCTGGCGGGTGGCATCGGCTCTCGCCTCTCGCCCCTGACCCGCGTCACCAACAAGCACCTGCTTCCGGTGTACGACAAACCCATGATTTTTTACCCGCTGCAGATCCTGGTGGACGCCGGCATCCGCGACATCCTGATCGTTACCGGTGGCCACAATGCGGGCGACTTCCTGCGCCTGCTGCAGAATGGTAAAGAGTTTGGACTCGGGCAACTGAGTTTCGCCTACCAGGAAGGCGAGGCCGGTATCGCTGACGCGCTGCGTTTGGCCGAGCCTTGGGCACGCGGGGACAAAATCTGCGTGGTACTGGGCGACAACATCATCGAGGGCGACATCAAGGAAGCGGCTACTAAGTTCGAGCAGCTCGAAAAAGGCGCCATGGTGATGCTGAAAGAAGTCACCGACCCAGAGCGCTTTGGCGTACCCGTTTTTCAGAACGGCCGCATCGTCAACATCGAAGAGAAGCCTAAGAAGCCGCAATCGTCCTACGCTGTGATCGGCGTGTATTTTTACGACGTCAGCGTCTTCGATCGCATTCGCCGGCTGAAGCCCTCGGGCCGCGGCGAGTACGAAATCACCGACGTCAACAACAGCTACATCGAAGAGGGCACACTGCAACCACAGCATGCTCGAAGGCTGGTGGACCGATGCCGGGACGTTCGAGTCACTGTGGCACGCCAGCAACATGGTGCGCGAAAAGGTTTTGAAGGGCGCCAAGGAAACCGCCGGGGTGCGCGGCTCATGAAGCTACTCATCACGGGCGGCGCGGGATTCATCGGTTCAAACTTCGTTCATCAGACGATTGCGAAGCATCCGGACTGGAAGCTGATCGTCGTCGACAAGCTCACCTACGCGGGCAATCTGAAGAACCTTGAACCCGCACTGGGCGAAGGCCGCTGCGAATTTGTGCAGATGGATATCTGCGATCGCGGGGTCGTCGAGCAGGTACGTGGTTGCGATGCCGTCATCCACTTCGCCGCCGAGAGCCACGTCGATCGCAGCATTGAAGACGCCTCGGCCTTCGTGAAGACCAACGTCGAAGGCACGCACAACCTGCTGCAGGCGTGTCGCGCGGCGGGTGTGCCGCGCTTCGTACACGTTTCGACCGACGAGGTCTACGGCAGCCTGGGCGATGAAGGCCTGTTCTCGGAGAGTTCGCCGCTGCAGCCCAACAGTCCGTACTCGGCGACCAAGGCCTCGTCGGACCTGCTGGTGCTGGCCTATGTTCACACGCACAAGTTTCCCGGCATCGTCACGCGCTGCTCGAATAATTACGGGCCGTTCCAGTTTCCGGAGAAGTTCATTCCGCTGATGATTGCCAATGCGATGGCGGGGCAAAAGGTTCCGGTGTACGGTAAGGGCGCCAACGTCCGCGACTGGATTCACGTGGACGATCATTGCAGCGCATTGCTCACCGTGTTGGAAAAAGGCAAAGAGGGCGAGGTGTACAACGTCGGCGGCGGCTGCGAGATGCAGAATATCGACGTGGTGAAGATCATCCTGAAGGCGCTGGGACGCGGGGAAGAGCTGATTCAGTTTGTCACCGACCGTCCGGGTCACGATCTGCGCTACGCCATTGACTGCTCGAAGCTGGAGCGCGAGCTGGGATGGACGCCGCAAGTGCAGTTCGACAAGGGCCTGGCCGACACCATCCAGTGGTATCGCGACAACCAGGAGTGGCTGAACGACGTACGCAGCGGCCAGTATCGCGATTACTATCAGCGACACTACACGCAGCGGGAGAAGACCTTCGCGCAGTAGGAGGGCGACTGGCGCTTAGCCAACTAAGGAACTAGCAAAAGCCGGGTAGCAGATTATGTGCCCGGCTCGCGATAACCCTCCGGCTTCTTGGCCCCATACTCGACTAACTCATTGAAGAGTTCATAAGCCCTTCTCCTCGCGCGTTCCGCGAGGTCAAGGACCCTGCTATTCTTTTGGTTTGCGGGAAGTTCTCGCTGAATCAGCGTGCCAAGATGGTTCATGTGAATACAGCTCTCCGCCCACCGGGTCAATACCTCTTCGGGAATGTGGTTCTTTCCTTCAGTCATGGATTTGTTCTGTCCTGATCTGCAAGAGCGAAGTCTCGATATTCGTCAGTGTAGAACAAGCACCGAGAGCCGATGAATGTGTGTCCGCAGTGGGTATCGGATCCGTAATTCCCAATGTATGGCCCGGTTCGAGGCGGACGGTCGCGACGATGTGGATTTGCGAACAACCGAGCCCGAAGGGCGGCGGCCGTTAGCCCAGGATGGAGTGCAGCGGAATCCTGGGTTAGGCATGCACATGGAAGGGGCAGGCTTTCGTCCCTACGGGACTCGACTCTTTCTTAGGAGTTTACCCAGCACTCCGCTGCGCTGCGTGCTGGGCTAGATTATTCCGCCCTTCGGGCTAAGCGCATCCTGTCTTCTACACCAACGAGCATTCAGGCCTTTCGAAGGAACTCGCGCGCAAGTGCGCGGATAGTGCAGCACGTCTTAATCCCGGTGCCCATGTCTCGCGATTTTCGAGACTTGAGGTTTTTCAACGCCTGAAGATCACCCGGCCGCACCCGTGTTGCCGGCGATGTAACTCTCCCGCCGTTTCGGCAATGTCGTTGCGATGATGATCACCGCCAACAACATCACCACGATCACGAAGACGCTGCCTTCCGGGCCGGTGCTGCCGCCGCTCAGGATTGGCTTGCCCACGGGATGCGTTGCCAGCAGATGATGCTCCACCATCGTTCCGCTGTCGGCTACGCCGTACAGATAGGACTGCGCCCAATCCCACGTGGTGTGGAATCCGATCGCCCACCACAGCGAGCCGGTACGCCACAAGCTGAAGCAGAACAGAAGTCCCGCCGCGCCCGCGCACAGCAATCCGATCGGCGACTCGCCAGGATTTCCGCTGTGCCCCAATCCAAACAGAATCGAGAAGAACAAGGCGGTGGTCCAGAATCCGATGGCCTCGCTGTGCCGGGTCTTGAAGATCACGCGGCAGAGGCCGGCGAGTCCGCGGGTCAGCGTGTACTGCATGTAGCCGCGCGTCAGGTATTCCTCCAGCAGGCCGACGAACAGGAAACCGGCCAACCAGATCGCGCCATAGCGAAGCACGTCGCCACCAAAGAGCAGGCGGCCATCAATGACGAGCAGGTGACCCCGCCATAAAATCAGAAAGAGAAGCGAAAGGCATGCGAGGCCCCAGCCCATCCCAGCGAAAAACAGAGACGCCTTACGATTGCCACCGAGCCCGTAAACCGAGTTAGGGCGCCGTTCGATCTTCGACATGACCCAGGTCAGCAGCACGATCGCCAGGAAGGGAATCACTTCGTTGATCAACATCAGCTGCCAGGGAATTTCGGGATTGTGTGTGTGCGTCGGCGGATGAATGATCTGCGCGATCTTACTCACGCCAAAGAGCACTCCGGCCAGCAGCAGGATGAAGATCAGCAGGCTCCATCCGGCGCGCAGGCCATCAGCGCCAATAAAGATTCGCCGGAACAGCGGCGGCCCGGGAGGAGTTGCGGGTTCGAGACTCCGTTCCGTGGCGAGCGGTTGCAAAGTGTCTGGGTCCAAGGTTGTGTCCTCGTGCAGCAAGAATCTCATACGCAATCGGGGGGCGGATAGTTTCAAGAAAGAGGCGGGGGGCAGGGCAAAGCGTTACTTGCGCAAAACCTCCACGTTGAACGAGTGTCATCCCGACTGAGGGCTTCAGCCCGAGTGGAGGGACCTGCTGTGCAATCCGCTGCGAAAAGCGGGTCCCTCGACTCCGCACTCGCAAACCGCGCGAGTGCTCCGGTCGGGATGACAAGCTTATGAATCAAGTGTGGCCGGCATCACGATCCATCGCGCACCGCATTCTCCGCCTCGAGCAAATACGCCTCAACATCCGCTTTGCCTTCATGCTGCGCCCAATCGAGGGGCGTGCCCTGCCACATCGTGTCCTTCCAATCCAGCTTTGCGCCGCGCTCCACCAGCATCCGCACGACGTCGAGATGCCCGAACCCAGCGGCCTGGTGTAGCGGCGTCGAATGTGAATGTCCGCCCAGCGGGTTGTAACGATTCGGATCCTCGCCGGCATCGAGCAGCATGCGCACGATCTCAACGTATCCGAACTGCGAGGCGATCGCCATCGCCCAATGGCGGTCGTCGGAGTCCGCATCGGGCAGCAGGCGACGCGCATCGTCTACGCGCCCCAGCGCCGTCGCGCACGACAGGCCGAAGCGGGCGCCGCGCCGCAACAGCGCGTTGACCGCATCGACTTCTCCGAAGATCGCCGCGACTCGCGTGGCATGGTTCGGATCGGCGCCATAGTCGCAGAGCAGATCGATCAACGCGACCTGCGCTTTGCTCTCCCGCGCCACCAGGCTGCTGGCCACTAACTCCAACGTTTCGTCCAGCGCCTCCTGAGTTGTGCCGGCGTCAAGAATAATCTTCGCCACCTCAACGATGTTGGGCGGCAGAGAACCGCGCCGCGTCGGGTTCTCGGCGATGAATTCCAGCAGAGCGGGATTGCGGAAGTAGTTCGTCCCTTCGAGCACGACATGTTGCTGCGCCAACTTCGGATGCTGCTTCAGGTGTTCGCGCAAACCGGCGGCGTCACCTGCGTCCAGCAGGTCGACGGCTCTCCGAAAATCGCGATCTTCGATGCGCTCGTGATGCGGCAGGTCCAGGCGATGGGCGAGCGTGGGCTTCTCGACGCGCCGCTTCAATCGCGGCCAACTGGGAAAGCCGCGCTCGCGCGCAATCGTGAGCTGCGCGTCGGAGAGTTTGAAATCTGCGGCAAAGATCTCCGCATCGCCGGCCTTTGCGAAGCCAGGATGAAATTCGCGAATACGCTGTGCAACGTCCGGCGTGCGTGCAGCATGGGCTTTGAGCAGGTCTTTGGCCTGATGTTTCAGGTGATCGAGGTTGGGATTGGGTGGAAGCGGATGGACTGGCATAAACGAACTCCCTTTCTATGCGCCCGAGGTCCGCATTGACGGGCAGAAAGTTAGTTCGCAATCGCGAATTGTTGTGATCGGGTGGACTTCTGTCCTTTCCGCGGACCGGATGCGCCCCATGCGCTCCGGAAATAGTAGCATGACAAAAGCTGATGTCAGCAACCAAACTGTTTCAGGTGATGCTCGATGTGCTTCCAGTGCAGAGCATTCCACTCTTCATTGCTCAGTGGACCAAACAGAGGGTGTTCCGGGCCGGCGCCGTCTGGGATTGCGGCACTCCGCGCGATACGTTCCAGGAGTCGCTGGCGAAAAGGATGGGGGCAGCCAGATCATCTCGAATTGACCGCAAGGAAACACGGCTGACGTACAATCACCCCAGCATGCAACCGGAGGAGCGCATCGCGATCGTCGCATCGGACGCAGCCCTCAAAGGGTCGGTCCTGGCCCTGATGCTGCACGACATTGCGGAAGAGATTCGCCTGGAGCCGCTGCGCGAAATTCTCGGAGCGCGCCGGGTTGAGCGCAGCTTCAAGCACGCCACGCCGGAGTATGTACGCTTCGAGCAGCCGCCGGTGGTCGAGCAGGTAGAGACGGTCGTACTCAGCAGCGGCGAGCGTCTGCTGCCGCAAATCAAGTACTACGATTACGGCGTCATCAGCGTGTTGCTGGAGTTCAGCTTCGAATGCAACTGGGATGGCCTGGTGCGGCTGGCGTCGCGCTGGGTGCCGAGCGCGGAGCTGGAGCAGCAGGCGCAACAAATCGTGCGTGGTCGGCTCGACAAGATTATGCCGGCCATCGTGCGGCCGTATGACAACTGGCTCAGCGAGGATTACTACATTTTTCTGCTTACAGAAGTGGAGGGAAATCCGCGCGGGCTCGATCTACTTACGCAACGCGTACCGCAGATTGCCCAGATTCTGCGCGGCGAGCAGGTCCCGCTGTCGCGTAGCGAGAACGAAGACGTGCTGCAGGCCAGCCTGTCGTATTACCCGAACGACCTGGTATCGGTGGGATGGAACGCCGCGCTGGTCTATGACACGCCGGCAGGCGCGCAGACGGCGATCCAGATTCTGGAGTACGCGAATACGCAGCTTTTGGAGTTCCGCCACTACGACGAGTTGCTGACGCGCGAACTAGCGGGCGTTTACGCTGGTCTGAAGCCGCGCGCGAACCTGATAAGGCGCTGGCGTATGCGCTCGGAGGCGATGCGGCTGAACGGCGTCACGGTGGAAGTGACGGAGTTAGTCGAGCGTGCCGACACGGCAATCAAGTTCGTCAGCGACATGTTTTCGGCGAGGTTGTATCGGCTGGCGGCGGCGAAGGTGGGCGTCCCCGAATACAAAAATCTGGTCAACGAAAAGCTCAAGACCGCCGAAAGTCTGTACAGCTTCCTGATCGAAGAATTTCACCAGAGCCGCGGCTTCGTGCTGGAGGTGATGGTGGTGATCATTCTGATCATCGAGCTGGCGTACGTATTCAAGGGGAAGGGATAAGCGCCGCACGGCCTGTACCCCGGGCTCCCGCCCGGGGCTGAAGAACTCTACTTCAATCGAACCGGCTCGCGTGAATCGATTTCACTGCGCCGTTAGAACGCCAACTTCTTATCCCAAATACTCCCGCGCCATCGGCCGCCACCACGGCCAATCGTGATAACTCTGATCGCCCCAAACATACATCTCGTGGCGAATTCCGCGCGAGCCCATAATCGCCGCCATCTCGCTATTGTCATTCCAGCACATGTCCCACTCGCCGGTCGAAAGCACTGTCCGGATGTGGTTGTAGCGCCAGCCATCATTACATTGCGCCAGGTAGTCTGGCGGATTGTTGAAGTACACGTCCTCGCTGTACCAGCCGTTGAGGAAGCGCTTGATGTCGAAGGCGCCGCCCATGCTGACGCAGCCGGTCACTTTGTCAGGATGACGCATGGCGAAGTTCAGAGCATGATAGGCGCCGAAGCTGCAGCCGGTGAGGATCGTGCGCGGGTTCCAGTTCTTGCTCCACATCAGCGGCAGGACGTCATTCAAAATGTAGTTCTCGTACTGCAGGTGGCGCTGCACGCGCCAGTAAGGATGTGCCGACTTGTTGTACCAGCTTTCGCTGTCGACGCTGTCGACGCAGTAAACCTGCAACTGGCCGTGCTCCAGCCGGTCGGCGAGGGCGGCAATCATCTTGTTGTCTTCGTATTCGTAGAAGCGGCCCTGCGAGGTAGGAAAGACAATAACCTTCGGACCATCGTGGCCGAAGACGAGCATGTCCATGTTGCGTTGCAGGTCATTCGACCACCAACGGTGGAATTCACGATTCACGTTGTGTATGCCCCTGACGGAGAGATTTGGAATATATTCTTGAAAAACTGCTGGGCCCTGGAGTTGGTCTTGCGTCCATTTCGAATTGTCATCACGACGAAGCCTGAACTGGGCCCCAAAGCGCGACTTTGCGTTGGACTGTCAGGCCGAGGAGGGATCTGCTTTGCCGTCCGGGAACAGCAGATGCCACGCGCCTGAACAGGCGCTCCTGATAACAATTTAGAATGATGATTCGGTGGTGCTTCCAACCCCAACAGGAACAATAATTCTACAGGATGGCGGCCAATTCCATGAATCTTCCTGACGCACCGATCGCCGAAGAAGGCTTTTACGTTACGCATTTTCTCACCGTCGCCGATCAGGAGCGCTCGGCCCGGTTTTATGTCGACGTGCTGGGCGGCAAGGTGGTGAAAGCCAAAGACCCGTGCTACATCAAGCTCTCGAACTCCTGGCTTATTCTGAATTCCGGCGGCGGTCCCACGCCCGACAAGCCCCAGGTCTTCCTCACGACGCCACAAGACCCGAACACATTCAGCAGCTTCCTCAACCTGCGTGTCGCCGATATCGCCAAGTGCTACCGCGAGTGGAAGGCCGCGGGCGCGGAATTTCTGACCGAGCCGTGGGACAACCACGGCTGGGAAATGCGCTGTTACCTGCGCGATCCCGACGGCTACATCATCGAGGTGGGGCAGTACAGCCAGGCTTCGATCGAACGTTTTCGCGAATTCAATCGCTGATCAGGCTGATATTTCCACAGGAGCTGCATCTAAATTTCTATTGAGCCGCACCGCCGGCATACCTTACATTCCAAGTACCTCATCCGATGCCGACTACAACCGACATGAACTCTATCCCTGTCGCCGTTCCCGGCGATCTGAAATCGCGCCTGCGTCTGCACGAGCAGTTTCCCTCGCAGGTCGAGGAGGAGAAACACGACTTCGTCGTCTACCTGCCGCCCATGTACGATGAGCAACCCGAGCGCCGCTTTCCCGTGCTCTACATGCAGGACGGCCAGAACCTCTTCGACCCCGAGACCTGCTTCACCAGGGGCAACTACTGGCGCATGGGCGAGACCGCCGATCATCTCATCGGCACAGGCGAGATCGAGCCGCTGATCATCGTCGGCATCTATAACACCGGCGAGCATCGCATCGACGAGTACACGCCGGTGGAAGACAAGCGCCTGGGCGGCGGACAGGCCGACGCCTACGGGCAGATGCTGACCGAGGAGCTGAAGGTCTTCGTCGATCACACCTACCGCACGCTGCCGGGAAAAGAGAGTTGCGGGCTGGGAGGATCATCGCTCGGCGGCCTGGTGACGCTGTATCTCGGCCTGCGCTACACCTGGATGTTCAGCCGCCTGGCGGTGATGTCGCCGTCGGTGTGGTGGCGCAATCGCGCGATCCTGAAGACGGTGGCGAAGATTTCGCACAAGCCGGAGCTCAAGATCTGGCTCGACATCGGCACCAAAGAAGGCCAACGCGCATTGCCTGACGCGCAGGAGCTGAAGATCTCGCTGGTGAAGAAGGGCTGGGTCGAAGGGCAGGACCTCGCATACATGGAGGTCCCCGACGCCGAACACAACGAGGCGGCCTGGGCCGCCCGCGTCGCGCCGATGCTGAAATTTTTGTTTCCGGCGAAGTAGAAGTACGGGACTCACCACCCCTCGACTGCGCTCGGGGCAGGCTACGACACAGGGCGCGGAGAAAACCGTGCTGAGTGTTCCACTTGTGAGAATCCGCAAAAACCGATTACCCGAAAGAGGTTGAAATGGACACGCGCGCCGTACGTCTTTTGGTTGAGCTGACAATTCATGAAGGAGGATTCGCGGCAGTCGAATCTCTTGCGCAGGCGATGATCGCGGGCAGCCTCAAAGAAGCCGGCACGCTTGGCTACGACTGGTACCTCAGCGCCGATCGGCGGCACTGCCGCCTTCTGGAAACCTACGTGGACGCCAATGCGGTGCTCGCGCACTTCAAAGGACCGGTGGTGGAACAGCTCGTCCCCAAACTGATGGAGCACGCGAAGCTCGAGCGTTTCGAGGTCTACGGAGATCCCGGAGCGGAGGCCGGCACCATGCTCAAGAGCTTCGGTGCGGCGATGTTTGAGCCGTGGCATGTGTTGATTCGCTGAAACGCCTACGCCCCGAAATGTCCTAATATTGCTGACCGCTGCCCACTCATTCGAAAATCGCGAATGAATGGGGCACCCCGCGTTCACTCCCGCGAGGCCCTTACATCCATCTGGTAAAACCTGAATGTCCGCTCATCTCCGGCCACTGCGGCGTACCGCTGCAGCACGTCCTCCACAAACTCCGGCCTCTCCGCCTCCGGCACGCGCTTACTCCACTCCACGAACGTCACCGACCCAAACGCCGCAAATCCCTCGTGCGAACCAAAATCCCACGCCTTGTCGCCCACATGAATCGCGACGCACCCGCAGGCCGTTGCGTTCAGCCGACCTCCGCATACTGTTTCGCCGTCAGGTGGAGATACGGATCGCGGAATCCTGGAAAATACGCGGCCCATCGCGGAGACTTTCGCGTCTCCTCCAGCACCATCTCCAAACTCTTGCGCTCGCCATCGGGAACCAGACGCAACTGCGCCATCGCCCCGAGTTTCATCGCCGCGCGTATCGCTCGCACAGCCGAATCCTGATCCGGAATCCAATGCAGCGCATTAAACGAAACGACCAAGTCGAACTCCTCGCGATACTTCAGCTCACGGATATCGCACGTCTCGAAGCGCAAATTCCGCTGCACAAAATGTTCAGCCGCGAACGCGATCATCTCAGCCGACGCGTCCACTCCGATCACTGAACCGTCCGGCACGCGCGCCGCAATCTGCGCCGTAACTTTGCCGTTGCCGCAACCAAGGTCCAGCACGCGCTCGTCGCCCTTGAGTTCGAGCAGCGCAAGCACCTCGGCCGCCATCGCTTCCTGCAAAGCCGCAATGCGGGCGTATCCCGGAGCATCCCATTCAGTCATAATTGTTTCATCCGACGATCGTCCTAAGTTGGCATCCGGCAGTATAGCGGCTCACGCGCGGCCACCGGGCGCTAGAATGCAGTGCCACTGAAATTCGGAGCGGGCCGATGATCCACGCGGGTCACTTGGAACATGCACCGCCCGAATGTCTACCTCATGAAGCTGATGGGCATCTTCACCAACATGGATCGCATGATGGGCGAGCACTTCGAAGACGGCCTCGCCAAATTCAAAGCCGCGGAGGAAGAGTGAACGCGGTCTTTACCAGCCGACATCCGGCAGCGAACAATTCCCGCCATTCTGCAGCCAGCGCGCGCCCGAGCCGCTGAGTTCGAGAATGTTGATCGGCGCGGCAACCTCCGCCGGATGGGCATTGATCTCCAGTCGTATCAGCCGATCGATCGATGCCGCCGAACCCACACTGCGCGGCTGGCCGGAATTCGCGACGTAGGTTCTGATCTGGTCCCAGTATCCGAGGTAGAACAGGCCATCGCCCTGGCGGCAATTCCCGGGACAGACCGCAGTCTTCGCGACAAAACTTCCTGTCCGGCGGCACGTTGCAGTTCAACGATACCCAGCATCGGCTGACCGTTAACGTGTCTCCGGCGACGGCAAGTGCCACAAAGTCCGACTGTGCGCTTGCTGCGCTCCCATCAGCAAGCGATACTCGTTCGGATTGTTGCGCTGCAAGCCACCTAGCAGGCTCTGTCACTCGCTGCTGCAGAAAGTAGGCTGTCGCGGAGACATGATTTTGAAAGTTGCCCGGACGCGCAGAAGCCATCGCGGACCGCATCGGTCGCGCGGAAGCTCGAACCGTAGTGCGCCAACCCTGACACTGTGGCATAGACCTCGCCGAGCTCGAAGAGCTTGCACTCGGTGGCGTTGCGATTCGCTCCGTAGATCGCCCGGCTGTCGGCCGCCAGCACCACACGATAGCGACTGCGCAGCGCAATGGCAGTCGTCGCCGTCGATGGAATTGCCGGCGCGAAGCAGAACAGCGCCAGCAGGAGAGCTTGGATCGTCTTGAAAGCCGGCCGTCGCATTTGGTAATAACCCGGAAAACCTGCGATGAAAGCTCGATTAAGGTTGCTTATTGCTGGATCTGCCCCAGCTCATCTTTTGCCTGTCTGGAGAATTGGGACGTTTCGGGATCGCCATCCTTCCACAGCTTCAAGAAAATCTTTGTACGCCATGATGGCCTGCAGGCGTCGCTTCATCTACGTCCTGGCCTTCAACATTCCTGTGCATCAAGAGATCATACGCTCGCGCCAGTCCGAGATGCGCCAGCGCACCCGTCCAGCAATTCCACACGATCGCCGTTGTGGTCGAGTATCTTCTGAAACTCGGTTGCGGCGGCCGTGCCCTTCTGCTGCGGCCAGGTAGGCCTGACCTCGAATGTAGGTCGAATACATGCAGGTGGGATTCGGGACCCAACCCAGTCTCTCCCAACTCCAGCGGCACGGCGGACCGCCAGATCATCCACGGCCTCGCGCGGGTTTTTCTTTTGCAGCGCGATTTGCGCGCGGATCGACGGCAGCCACACCGATTGCATTTGCGTATCCTGTGGACGCTGCTTGTTCACGTCCTCGCGCCAGCTTCGGCACGCTTGTCATCGCCGATCATGGCAAAGCGCCAGCGCGGCCTCGGCCACTGCCTCTGGATTTCCAGGGGCAAGCTTCAATCCGGCTTCGGCCTGCTTGTGCGCGTCGGCGATGTTGCCGAAGGCGGCGTCGCGCAGCGCGGATTCTCCTGCCAGACTGCTGCGGCATCCTTGTCGTCGGCCCGGACCGCGGCTCGACTGCCCGCTGTCGTCAGATCGCAGACCTCGCGAGCTGCTCCGCCGTAGGCAGCGGTGTTCGACGCCAACGCCAGTCCGAAGCTTTCGTATTCAGGATGCTGCGCGAACCATCGAATCTGGCTCCGCCATCGCGGGCTTGTCGGGTCCCAGCGGCGCAAGGAACGCCATGGCGTAAAGCACCTTGTGAAAGGCCGGCACTGTCCATCTTCTTTGCTTGCGCATCGCGTATCACCTGGTGCCCGTCGTCGGGATGCTGAGTGGCCAGGTAGTAGTAGCCAAGGTGCTCGTAGGGAGCAATCTGCTCGGGCGCGAGCTTCAGGGCCTGCCGCGTAATTTCAATGGCCTTGTTGTACTCGCCCAGGCGCGCGTAGACCGCGCCCAGATCGTCGAACGCGCGGTAGTCCTGCGGATAGCTGGTGACAATCTGCTGGTAGTCCTCGGCAGCCTTGTTCAGATCGCCGGTCAGCGCCAGCCGCTGATCGGCTGCTACCGCCAGCTTGTCGCGCTCCGGCGACGTTGGGATGGCGATGGAACGTTCGGCGTGGCGATGGTGCGAGTACAACACGAATCGCGACCAGCCCCGGCAGCAGTAGGATTGACCGCCGCGACGACGATTGCGATCTTGCCGCGTCGCGAACCGGTACTGCGATCAGCAGTATCGTTCTGTGGCTGGCGACATTACTGAGATTCAGGGTGACACGCGGCGTACACCTGCAAGCGCAAACGGTCAATGCCGGCGCGTAGGAACAGAGTTTGACAGGTGGGTTTGACACTCACACGCAGCCTATACTCCGCTGCACCAGCGCGCCACTCGTTTCGGAGAGAGATGATCATGACGAAACGTGTACCAGCCTGTTTTCTACTCGTACTTCTGACTCTCACCGCCTTGGGCGCTCAGGAGCCCAACCACCATCAACAGCAACCCACGTTGACACCGCAGAACAGCGGCACGACCAACCTCATCATCTCGGTCAGCCCGGTCGATTCGCACGTGGTCTGGGCCGGAGCGGCCAACGGCACGTTCCTCGTCACCACCGACGGCGGCAATCACTGGCGCAGCCGGCGTGGTTCCCGGCGCGGAAGCCTGCAGTTTCGCGACGTGCAGGGCGTAAGCGCACGCGATGCTTACCTGATGTCGATCGGCGACAATCCGACCGACTTTCGCATCTACAAGACGACCGACGGCGGCAGCGACCTGGACGCATGCAGTTCCAGAACCAGCTGACTGGACGCTTTCTACGATTGCATGGCCTTCTGGACGCCGCAGCGCGGCATCGCGCACAGCGATTCGGTGAACGGCGTTTTCCCCGACCTGCGCACCACCGACGGCATGACCTGGCAGAGCATCGCCAACAATATGCCTCCGGCGCTGGCCGGGGAGGCGTCGTTCTCCTCGAGCGGGACCTGTGTGGCAACGCAAGGCGGACGCAATGCCTGGATCGCTACCGGCGGCTGCGTCGGTCGCGCGCATTCTGGCGACACGCGGACGGCGGCGATACCTGGAACGCGTACGACACGCCACTGGTCAGCGAGCCCAGCGCCGGCGCATTCACCGTGGCGTTTCGCAATCCCTGGAACGGAATCGTGGGCGGCGGCGATCTGGATCCCAGCGATCCCAACAACGCGCGCACTGCGATTTCTCGCACGATGGCGGCCAGACCTGGACGCTTGACCAACGCGCCGCCGGTTACAGGCGCGATCTTCGGACTGGCTTACCTGCAGAACACGACCGGCGTCGGCGACGGCGGTGATGAGCCCGTCAGCCTTGACCTGCAGGCGTGGCAACGGACACGGCAATGGAAACGGTCAGGAGCGCACGTCGTGATTACCGCCGACACCGGCGGCGCCGCCTGGACTCCCGATGAAGGGAACACCTGGTACGCGCTGAATGGCGTGTCAGGCTACTGGTGCGTAGCCTTCGCCGATCCGCAGAATGGATGGCTGGTAGGCCGCAACGGCCTGATCTTCAAGGTCAGCTTCCCGTAGAGCGAATCACGTCTAGGAACGAGTCCCGCCAGTGAATAGTTTCGGTGCCCATACAAGCCCGATTGTGGCTTGTGTGGGGTTTTTGTTTTTGAGGAGGAAAAGGCCAGGGAAGCTCTGATTAAGTCCGGTTTTGAAAGGGCACGGCTTCAGCCGTGCCGTAAGTATCGCAAGGACATGGCGGCTTTAGCCGCGGAGGGAGTTGAGAAGTTAATCAGATCTTCCCTAGAAAAGAGTTTCCACTTTGAACGAGGTAAGCCTACACTCAAGGCAAATACGTTTCAGGAGTGGAAATTGAAACTATCTGGCCTGTTTATACTTTGCGGCAGTGATCTGCCTTTCGTTAGTAGCTCAAAATCCATCTAACTATCCTCCAACCTCCGACAAACCGAGGGTTTTCATAACCGACAGCCAATCGTGGGAAATGTCTGGCAGCGGCGGCGGAGCCAATGGCGCATGGGGAGCTCACACTCACGGAGGCGCGCGCCCTCAGACGGCTGAGATCATCAAGACCTTCGGTGAGCGCTGCCCGCAGGTTACTCCCAACAACAAACAGGACATTGCCGACTATATCGTGCTTCTCGATCACGAGGGCGGTAAGGGATGCGTTCGGCATAAGAACAAGGTGGCGGTATTTCAGAAGGCTCTCTGGCGATGCCGTACTGAGCCACTCGACGCTATCGTTGGGTGGATCGGTCCAGGATGCCTGCGAAGGAATTGTCAAAGACTGGTCAGAACATGCTGCGCAGATCAAGGCAGCCGCCGCAAAGCCGACTCCATCGGCTGCGCCTACGCCGGCGGTTGTCGAGGTAGCGGCGAAGAGCGTAGCTGCTCCAAAGATCAGCGTAGCGTCCACGCCGGACGGAGCCGATATCGAGATCGACGGCAGCTTCGTCGGGAATACGCCGTCGGTAGTTGAATTAACTCCGGGTGAGCATGTCGTAGTTGTCAAGAAATCCGGCTATAGGACCGTGGCAGAGGAAATTGAAGGTCACGGGCGGAGAGATCAAACTTAATGCTGAGTTGGAGAAGTAGGTGATGGCAGACTATTTCTGAGCTTTGTCGATCGAACCTGGGTTCGATTGCTTTACCTTCTCGACTTCCCACATCTGTTTCAGCTCGCGGCCTAGTCCATCCAAGTCGCGGGTAGACTGACCGACTCGGTTATACCGGCGTCCTGAAGTTCCTGTCTTATCTTGTTTACCGCAGCCTCTTGGGACAATGATCGACACGAGCCGAGAATTCTTGGCCTCTCACCATGTTCACCAGCCAGCATGCATCTGTTCCAAATATCATAAAACGGCTACGTTGCGCTGGCTACCCGACGAGTCACATGAGGCGAATCCCAGAGCATGGGAGTTGCAGGAGTTGTGAGCAGCGGCTCTTTGAAATCTTCCTCGTCCGACGGTAGATACAATCGTTCCCAGTCATCTTGACCGTAGTTGTCGCGATCTCTCTCCCAAAACGCTTTCCATCTTCTCTTGGCATCACTGCGATCTGGATGTTTGTCTAGGAGATTCCCAAGCCAATAAGGGTCAAGCACATATGATTATCGCGCCGGTTCTCGGCGACGTCGGCTTGTTTCTGACAGCAAAGTGCATCGCGATCAGCGCCCCATCCGACCAATCGAGAAGTCGGGTAGGTGCACCGTGGTGTTGCATCAGGAAGTAAGAGTCCCATTCGTCGTCTATGGACTTCACGTCGGTTAGGGAAAGCTGGGTTGCACAGCGCCCAAATTTCTCGTAGAGGTCGTTCTCGATCTCAAGAAGTTTATCAACCGACTTGCGCAAACCACTGGTTCGCGGGCGATATATGCCGGGCTGGAGGTGGGTTCGACGATGAGACGCATCTTCAGCACGGAACCACAATTCGTCGCGCCTAGGGACTTTCCATCGCTTGCGAATATTTCGCACCGCCGACAGATACTGCCCCAAAGAGTGGATAAGGGTCGTGCTCACCGACAGCAGCGTACCATAGCTTAGGAATATTCGGACCGCTACGATGGTTGAACAAGCGCCTTGGACCGGGTGCTTGGCCCGCCTAGAAGATCTTTTCCTTCTGTAAATCGTCCACCATCACCTGCACCACCGCGTTGATCGACTTATCAATCTTCTTCGGATTTGGATTGAAGGTTTCGCTCAAGCCTGTCCAGATGAATTCTCCGTCGGGCGTTGAGGTTCCATAGAGGCTGGTTTCCACGCGCACTGTCTTGTCGTGAATCAGGTAGCCCGGGGTGTAGACCATCGGATAGACGTGGCTGTAATACCCGTAAAACGAGTTGTAGTAGGGATAGGGGACCGTATAGGTCTGGCCGGGAATGTACATGGTTTCATTCTTCACGCTGACCAGCCGCGTCACCAGCACCGCGTCGATCTGGTGCTCCTTGATCTGCGCTTTCAGGTAGTCAGGGTCCATCTTCGCCGACTTCGGACGCAGCAGGATGTTGTGGCCGGGCACCGCGTGTACGCCGTCGCGCTTCAGGCGGTCGGACATGGCGTCCTCGAAGTCGGAGCGCACCGCCGGGTTGTCGCTCATGCCGATCACCAGCACCTTCTGAAATTTCTGCCCGGTGTAAGTGGGACTCTTCACGCTGGCTACCAGCTTGGTGCTCTTGCAATCGCCGACGGCCGACACAGCCAGCAGGACCGCCATTAACATCGCGAGTCGTTTCACGGGTTCTCCGGTGATGATTTGTGGAGTGACACGAGGATTGTACAGGCAGGAGAGAAAATCCCGTCCCCGACTTCCTCGAACGAGGCACCGCATGACGACGCCATGGGCGAAGGACCCACACAAGCCAAAATCGGATCAAGAACTATGTCTCGGAGACCGCGGGACATGGGGAGACCCGCATAGGGATTACTAGTTGCTGGTCGCCAGCAGCTGATTTTCTCTTGCTGTGTAGTGCGAGTCCACGTAGTCGTTGAGGATCTTGGTGAACTCTTCGACGATGTGATCGCCCTTGAGCGTGAGCATCAGGCGGCCGTCGACGTAGACCGGCGCCTTGGGCTCTTCGAACGTGCCCGGCAGCGAGATGCCGATGTTGGAGTGCTTCGACTCGCCCGGACCGTTGACGACGCAGCCCATCACCGCGACCTTCATCTCTTCCACGCCGGAGTAGCGCGTCTTCCAGACCGGCATCTGCTCGCGCAGATAGGTCTGGATCTGCTCGGCCATCTCCTGAAAGAAGGTGCTGGTGGTGCGGCCGCAGCCCGGGACAGGCCGTAACCTGCGGCGTGAAGCTGCGAATGCCCATCGATTGCAGAATCTGCTGTCCGACCGTGACCTCTTCGGTGCGGTCGCCGTTCGGCGCGGGCGTCAAGCGAAACGCGAATCGTGTCGCCGATGCCTTCCTGCAGCACGACTCCCAGGGCCGCGGCGCTGCCGACGATGCCCTTCGATCCCATGCCGGCTTCGGTCAGTCCCAGGTGCAGCGGATATTCGCAACGGCTGGCCAGCTCGCGATAGACGTCGATGAGGTCCTGCACGCCGCTGACTTTCGCGCTGAGGATGATCTGCTCCTTGCGCATGCCGTAGCTGACGGCCAGCTCGGCCGAGCGCAGCGCGCTTTGCACCATGGCTTCCATCATCACGTCGCGCGCGTCCTTCGGTTCAGCGAGCTTGGAGTTCTCGTCCATCAGGCGCGTCAGCAGCTGCTGATCGAGCGAGCCCCAGTTGACGCCGATGCGCACCGGCTTGTCGTTCTCGATGGCGACTTCGATCATGGTGCGGAAGTTGTCGTCGTCCTTCTTGCCGATGGAGACGTTGCCGGGATTGATGCGGTACTTCGCCAGCGCGCGTGGCGCAGGCCGGATACTTCTTGAGCAGGATGTGTCCGTTGTAGTGGAAGTCGCCGATGATGGGCACGGGAACGCCCAGCTTGGCCAGGCCGTCGACGACGTGCGGCACGGCTTTCGCAGCGGCATCGTTGTTGACGGTCACGCGGACGAGTTCCGAGCCGGCGCGGGCCAGGGCCATACACTGGCGGATAGTGCCGTCGATGTCGGCGGTGTCGGTATTGGTCATCGACTGCACCACAATTGGTGCATCAGAGCCGACGCGAACTCCGCCGATGGTGGCGGTATAGGACTTCCTGCGTTGTATTTGAGGCATACAGAGTCTGATAGAAGTTTAGCATTTCAGCCCGAAGGCGGCACCAAACGTAGCCCAGGAGGCTCAGTCCTGGGCTCGCAAAGCAAAGAGCGTGCCCGAGTCCCGTAGAGACGGTTGGGGTTTGATGCCGTCCCTACGGGACTGGGACCTGAAACGGACGTTAGCCCAGCAATGGCGTGCTGGGCTAGGCTTGTGTCGCCCTGCGGGGCTTGGAGAGTTGTGTAGCGCCGGTGTCTACCGAACCCCAAAGAAAAGGAACCGGAGACCCCGGATTTCCGGAAACCTTAGTGGATACGTGACATCTGATTAAGTACAACGTCGATATAGCAATGGACGTGCGGTCCAAACGGCGGGACAATATAGAGCAGTGGCCGGCAACAACTTGTCCCAAACGGGGTTCATACTTGGGATAGACCGGCAGGGTGAGGGTCTGTCTTTCTGCTGGCAGGGCTGAAGAAGGTGTACAACATGCGTTCCGCAATTCGTTTTCTTAGCGTTGGCGCGCTTGCGCTGCTGTTGACGTCTCCGGGATTCTCCCAAAGCCAGGGTATCGCTTCGCCCGGATCGAGCACGCCGAGCGCTTCCGGCCAGGATACGTCGAGTCAGGGCGCTTCCACGCAGGGCTCCGGGACCCAGAGCACAGGCTCCGACGGGCAGTACATGCCCGATAAGCCGGAGAAGAATGCTCCCTCGCCAAGCACGTGATGGACAACATCGATGCCATCGGCAACCGCAACGTCGGTTGCAACAAGGGCATGGGCAACTGGTACTCGCTGGACAAGCAGGTGGCCATGGGCCGCTCCTACTCGCAGCAGGTGGAGCACGGCGCCAAGATGGTCAACGACCCGGTGGTCACCGAGTACGTGAACCGCGTCGGCCAGAACCTGGTGCGCAATTCCGATGCCAAGGTTCCGTTCACCATCAAGGTTATCGACACCGATGAGATCAACGCCTTCGCGCTGCCCGGCGGATTTTTCTATGTGAATTCAGGCCTGATTCTGGCGGCCGACAATGAAGCCGAACTGGCCGGCGTGATGGCGCACGAGATCGGACACGTGGCCGCTTGCCACGTGGCCCGCGAGCAGACACGCAGCAACATCGTGAACCTGGCCAGCATTCCGCTGATCTTTGTTCCCGGTGGATGGGCAGTTTACGAAGGCACGCAGGCCGCCATGGGCATCGGCGTGCCGCTGACCTTCATGAAGTTCTCGCGCACCTTCGAGTCCGAGGCCGACTTCCTGGGCATGGAATACATGTACAAGGCCGGCTACGATCCGCAGTCGTTCATCTCGTTCTTCGAGAAGATCGAAGCGCAGGAAAAGAAGAAGCCGGGCACGCTGGCCAAGGCGTTTGCGTCGCATCCGATGACGCCCGACCGCGTTGCCGCGGCCCAGAAAGAAATGGCGACGGTGCTGCCGGCGCGTCCGGAGTACATTGTCGACACTTCCGAATTCGAGAACGTAAAGGCGCGGCTGGCCTCGATCGAAAACCGTCACAAGGTCACCAACGATCAGAACAACAAGGACCGCCCGACCCTGCGACGCGCTACGGCCGATAATCCATCCGGTGGAAGTGGCAGCAGCAACGGTACCAGCAGCGGTTCCGGCAATGGCTCGAACGACGATGATCGTCCGACACTGAAGCGTAATGACGGGTCGCAGTCGTTCCAGTAGACCAACTCCGATTTCGCACTCAAGGCTCCCGTGATTGGGGGCCTTTTCTTCTGCTATTTGGCTTCGTTCGTACCGCCCCAATTTGTCTCCAGTGACCAGTCGCTGATTTCGCGGGAAGCAGCGACATTTTTCTGGTATTGCCCGCACAAGAGGAATAGACTTGCGCCCAAAATTCGCCGGCGAATCTAGCGCCGGCGAGCAGCGACGAGAGGCGAATATGGTTCGTCGATTTGGGCGTTCGTCGGTTGCAACATCTCTCCTGATTGTCGGCGCGTTTCTGGCGTCGGCCGCGATTACTGCCTCAGCCGCGTCGGCCAAGGAGCAGTTGACCAAGCTCAGCGACAAGGATTTTCAGCATGTGGAGAAGCTCGCCGGCCAAGGCGATGCCGGCGCCGCAGCGCTGTTGGGGTGGCGTACGAAGAAGGCGTCAGGGTCCAGCAGGATCTGAGCGAAGCGATTAAGTGGTATCGCAAGGCCGCGATGCAGGGAGATCCTAAAGTAGAACATCATCTTGCCACCATGTACGAGCAGGGCCGAGGCGTGATGCCGGACCCGGCCGAAGCGGCGCGCTGGTATGAGAAGGCGGCGTCGATGGGGTATGCGCCCGCGCAGTGCAACTTGGGAAACCTCTACCAGAGCGGGCGGGGTGTGACGCGCGATCCGGTCGAGGCTGCTAAGTGGTATGAGATTGCCGCCCGTCAAGGCGACGCACAAGCGCAGAGCAATATCGGCTACATGTACAACCATGGCGAAGGCGTGGTCCACGACGATCAGCAGGCGGTGTATTGGTATCGCAAGGCCTCCGAGCAGGGATTCGCGATCGCTGAGCGCAATCTGGGTGTGATGTACGTGTTAGGGCAAGGTGTCGAGGCCAACGAGACGGAAGCGATGCGCTGGTTCGGCAAAGCGGCCGCTGCCGGCGCGAACCCGGCATTCATCAACGAGGCGCTGTTGTACATGAAGGGAACGCAGATCCCGCACGACTACAGCGCAGCCGAGGCCCTATTGTCGAAGGCGATTGCCGCGGGAGAACGAGGCGCCACCCCGTTGTTGCAGCAGTGCCGGCAGTACCTGGCGCAGAAGGCCGCGACCACCACGGCCCAGGCGCATTGAGGGAACTTGCGTTCTGTTGCGTGTCATCCCGAGCGAAGTCGAGGGGCCGCTACAGCCGGGAAAAAGTGTCGCATCGTTTTAGGGGTCCTTCGACTCCGGCGCGATAAAACAGCGCCTCCGCTCAGAATGACCATTAAAAAAAAGGGCGCTTGGCTGCGCCCTTTCACTTTGAGATTGAAATGTTTTACGGCAGCCGCTGCGCCAAGCCGGGCAGGGCCTTCATCAGGTCGTTGTAGATGACGACCGCCGCAAACAGCAGAAGAAACACAAATGCGGTCTGGTAGATCCGTTCCTTGATGTGAATGCTGATGTCGCGTCGCAACACGCCCTCGATAATCAGCAGCAGAATGATTCCGCCATCAAGAATTGGAATCGGCAGCAGGTTGAAGATGCCGAGGTTCAGGCTGATCATCGCCATTAATCCCAGAAGTGGCGTCCAGCCGGGCTGACGGGCCGCATCACCCGACGCGCGCGCGATGCCGATCGGCCCTTCCATCTGCTTGATCGAGACCTTGTGCTCCACCATCTTCTGCACCAGCTCGACGATCAGCAGTGAGTACCGCTGATTTTCCTGCAACGACATGCTCAGTGCCTTGCTGAAGGGTAGCTTCTCCACCGTGTTCGGAGGCGCGGCCATGCCGAAGCCCAGGCAATAACCGCTCTGGCCGCCCTCCTCCTCTTCACCGGCGACATGGTGTAAGTGCATCTCTTGCCCGTTGCGGAGGACCGTCTACGTCGACCGGCTTGGTTCCGTTCTGCTGCAGGTAGCTGGATGATGGCGAGCTGGATCGCATTGGCATGCCGTTCATCGCCAGGATGTGATCGTTCAGCTGGATGCCGGCTCTGGATGGCCGGCATGTCGGCGATCAAGCTCGGCGATAGTGACGATTCTGCTCCGGCTGCCAGCCCGACGCTCCCGTAATCGTCCGTTGCCTTCGAGCTCAGGCTTCATCGTTTATCCAGGAAGGTGTCGCCGCGCTCGAATCGCCATGCTGATCGGCTGATTCGGACTAATCATCACCTTCAGCATCACGTCTTCCCAGGTGGGATTGTGAACGCCGTCGATGCGGACGATGCGGTCGCCCTGCTCGATGCCGACCTTCGCCGCCGGCTGAGTCGTCGAGCACCCAGCCAATGACTGCGGGCTGATCGAGGAATTCCGGCCGCTCGTAGTGCACCATGTAAGACGCCGGTGAGCAGCACGATGGCCAGCAGGATATTCATGACCGGACCGGCCAGCGCAATCACGAAGCGCTGCCAGCGCGGATGCGACATGAACTCGTCCGGCGCGCCGGTGCGAGATTCCAGCGGATTCTCGCCCGCCATTTTGACGTAGCCGCCCAGGGGCAGAGCACTGATGCGATAGTCGGTAACGCCGCGGCGGAAGCCGACCAGGCGCTTACCAAAGCCGATCGAGAAGACGTCTACCCGGACGCCGAACCATTTGGCGGCAGCATAATGGCCGAACTCGTGTACCAGGATCATCACTCCCAGCACGCCGGCCATCGAAACTACCGCAATGAGAAACGATTCCATATACCTCTTCTGAAGAAGCCGTCAGCAGCTCAGCCATCAGCAACCTCATATTTCTGTACGCCTAAAGCTGAACGCGGATTCAACTGCAAATTGTGAACCCCGAGTGTCTACGACCAGGCTTTGAAGCCCATCGCTGTACCTATTCCGAGCGACTGAATGCTGATTGCTGATTGCTGATTGCTAATTCTGCCCGCCGGCGGGCATCTGCGTCCGCTAGTAGTACTTGGTCTATAGATTCTGGAACGTGGGCCGGCGTTTCAGCAACCACCCTTTTTATTGTATCCGGAATATCCAGAAACCCAATACGACCTTCGAGGAACGCCGCCACCGCCACCTCGTCCGCTGCATTCAGGGCGATCGTCTTTGCCCCTCCCGCTTCGACTGCCTCGTAAGCCAAACGTAAGCAAGGGAACTTGTCAAAGTCTGGTGGCGTGAAGTCCAGCCGGCGCAGGTCCTGCACCGGAAAGCGCAGGTCGGACTGAATGCGCTCAGGATATGTCAAAGCATAGAGAATGGGCAGCCGCATATCGGTTACGGAGAGTTGTGCAAGCAGGCTGCCATCCACGAACTCAACCATCGAGTGGATCGTGCTTTGGGGATGAACCAATACGCTGATGTGATCAGGCGGCATGTCAAAGAGACGGCATGCCTCGATAACTTCGAAGCCTTTGTTCATCAGGGTCGCAGAATCTATGGTTATACGTTTTCCCATCTTCCAGGTGGGATGGTTTAACGCTTGTTCCACCGTAATGTCGGCGAACGCCGATCGCGGCGTATTGAGAAACGGTCCGCCGGAGGCGGTGAGCCAGACGCGCTGCACTTCGTCGCGCCGTCCGCCACGCATGCATTGGTGGATGGCGTTGTGCTCGCTGTCGATGGGAAGCAGCGGCTTGCATTGGCGTCGCGCCTCGGCGGTGATGAGATCGCCGGCCGCTACCAGGCATTCCTTGTTGGCCAGGCCGAGCGTCTTGCCGGCTTTCACTGCCTCGTAAGTAGCTTCCAGACCGGCCACGCCGACGATAGCGCTCACGACGAATTCAGCGTCAGGATGCGTGGCGACTTTCACGGTCCCGGAGGAGCCGTCTAGCACCTCGATGTCGCCGCTGAGGCCGGCGTCTTTCAGCTTGTCGAAAAGCCGGCTGGCAGCGTCGGCGGTTGCCATGGACAGGATCTCCGGGCGCCAGCGCCGCGCCTGCTCGAAGGCGAGTTCAACATTGTTGCCTGCCGCCATCGAGGCGACAGAGAAGCGATCGGGAAAGCTCTCGACGATGCTGAGCGTGCTCTTCCCAATAGAGCCGGTGGAACCGAGGATGGCGATGCGTTTCATCAGAATAGTAAGTATCCCATGAAGCGTGAGTTTATTGCGCAGATTGAAGAGGCTCTTCGGCCTGAGGGCCGCCTCGCCCCGATACCGGCATAAGTGGCATTTGAACGGCACGGCTGAAGCCGTGCCCCTTCAAAACTCCGACCGTCAGGCGACGAGCGATCCAGCTTCGGCGGCCGGTTTGCCTATGTCAGCCGACGACGAATTAATCCTGCCGTAACCGGCCGTTCATCATTCAGCGTAAGTCCGAGTAGTACTTTCACCGGCGAGACTCTCTACCATCTTGAGCCGCAAGGCCCTCAGGGAAGTACAAAAGGACACGCATGGCGACTGCCTCTTCCTACACTCCCGCACCCGTACCGGCGTCTTCAGCAGCCGTTCACGAAAAACTTTCCAAGGGTCCTGGCAAGATTGGGACGGCGATCTTTATCGGCGTGCTGGCGATCGGATTTGTCTATGCCGGTTACCACCTGATCTCCGATCTATCGGTGGTCCACTCGTCAACCATCTTCCCGTTCGTACTGTTGGGAATCGCGTTGCTGGTGGCGCTTGGCTTCGAATTCGTAAACGGCTTCCACGACACGGCGAACGCGGTGGCGACGGTGATCTACACTCATTCGCTGGATCCTCACATTGCCGTGGCCTGGTCGGGCATGTGGAATTTTATCGGGGTCGTGCTGTCGACCGGCGCAGTAGCCTTCGGCATCATCTCGTTGCTGCCGGTTGAGTTGATCCTGCAGGTGGGTAGCGGGGCGGGCTTCGCGATGGTTTTCGCTCTGCTGACCGCGGCTATCATCTGGAACCTGGGCACCTGGTATTTCGGCATTCCGAATTCCAGTTCACACACGCTGATCGGATCCATCATCGGTGTCGGCATCGCGAATCAATTGATGCAGGCTCGTACCGCGACCAGCGGCGTCGATTGGGGTCAGGCGATGAACGTCGGCAAGTCGCTGCTGTTCTCGCCCATCATCGGCTTCGCCCTGGCAGCTTCGCTGCTGAGCCTGTCCAAAGTCTTCATCAAAGACAAGCGCCTCTACACCGCGCCTGAGGGCGACGCGCCTCCGCCATTCTGGATTCGCTGCCTGCTGATTCTCACCTGCACCGGCGTCAGCTTTGCGCACGGCTCCAACGATGGCCAGAAGGGCATGGGACTCATCATGCTGATCCTGATCGGCACGGTCCCTACCGCCTACGCACTGAACCACGCCATCACGCCGGCTCAGTCGGCTGACTTCATTGCAATCTCGCAGCAGGCCGAGAATGTGCTGGACAAGTACATCACACCGGGTGCGGTAATCGGGGATCCTCGCGAAGAGGTGACCAGCTACGTCCGCACCAAGCAATTCACCGACAACACCGTGCTGGGGCTGCGCAGCCTGATCAACGGCATCAGCACTGAAGTCGCGAACTATCGCGAGTTGAGGAACATCCCGCAGGACCAGGTGCGCAACTTCCGTAACGACATGTACCTGGTCAGCGAAGCTCTGCGCATCATGCAGAAGTCGAAGGTGAAAGAGATTTCGGCTACGGATGAAGCGGTATTGGCCAACTACAAAAAGCACATCGACTACGCCACCAAGTTCATTCCAACGTGGGTAAAGGTCGCTGTGGCGCTGGCGCTTGGACTGGGCACGATGATCGGCTGGAAGCGCATCGTGATCACCGTCGGCGAGAAGATCGGCAAGGACCACCTGACTTACGGACAGGGAGCTGCCGCCGAGATTACCGCGATGCTGACGATTGGCGCCGCCGATATGTACGGACTGCCGGTGAGCACGACGCACGTGCTGTCGTCGGGCGTAGCCGGAACCATGGCCGCCAACGGGACAGGTCTGCAATGGGCAACGGTCAGAAACCTGGTTATGGCGTGGGTACTGACGCTGCCGGTAGCGATTGTCCTGTCGGCAACGTTGTTCTGGGCGTTCGTGAAGATCTAACAGGTCGCCAGTTGGCGAGGCCTACAATTTGTTCAGTCCATCCAGGGCTGCCACTTTGTAGGCTTCCGCCAATGTGGGATAGTTGAAAACCGTGTCGCGGAAGTACTCAATCGTTCCACCCATCGCCAGTATTGCCTGACCGATGTGAACGATCTCTGCGGCACGCTCTCCGATAATGTGAACTCCCAACAGCTTCAGCGTGCCGGGATCGAACAGCAGCTTCAGGAAGCCTTGATCGTCGCCCAGCATTTGCCCCTTTGCTAATTCTGCGTAACGAGAGATGCCAATCTCATAAGGAACCTTGTCGGCGGTAAGCTGCTCCTCGGTCGCACCCACCATCGAAATCTCTGGAATAGTGTAGACGCCATACGGAATCAAGTTTGGCGGAATATTGCCGCGCACTCCGAAGATGTGACAGCTCGCCAACCGCCCTTGCTCCATCGAAGTGCTGGCCAGGGCAGGGAAGCCGATGACATCGCCGGCAGCGTAAACATGGGGCAGCGAGGTGCGAAAGTTTTCATCGACGACGATCTTCCCGCGTCCGTCCGGCACCAGCCCGATAGCCTCCAGGTTCAGCAGATCGCTGTTGGCCTGCCTGCCCACGGTGTAAAGAAGCGCCGACCCATGGACGGTCTTGCCGCTCTCCAACTTGGCGAAGACGCGATCGCGGTCGTCATCGAATCCGACCTGCACCACCTTTTCGCCCAGCCGAAATACCGTGCCCAGCTGACGTAGCTGGAAGCACAGGCTCTCAACCACTTCGCGATCGACAAAATCGAGCAGCGTGGGCCGCTGGTCCAGCAACGTGACCTTCACGCCGAGCGCCGCAAACATCGATGCGTACTCCAGGCCGATGATGCCCGCGCCCACCACAATCAGTTCGCGGGGCAGGTCTTCCAGTTCGTGAACCTGGTCGGAATCGAAGATGCGCTTGCCGTCGATGGGTATCTCGACGTTGTGCGCCGGACGGGTGCCGCAGGCGATCACGAAGTTGTCGCCGCGCAGCAGGGTGTAGCCATCGTCGCTGTCAACTTCGATGGTGTGCGCATCCCGGAAGCGCGCATTGCCCTCATACACCGTCACGCGGTTGCGGCGAAGCTGCGATTTGATGACCTCAATCTCGCGCGCCATGACAGAGTCGGAACGAAAGACCAGGTCGGCCATCGAAATGGCCTCTTTCAGGGCGTAGCCGCGACCATAAAAAGTTCGCTGGCGCAATCCGCTGAGATACAGAATCGCTTCGCGGAAGGTCTTGCTGGGGATGGTACCGGTGTGGACGCAAACGCCGCCGATGGTGCGCTTGCGCTCGACGACCGCAACCTTCTTGCGCAGCTTGGCCGCACAGATCGCGGCTTTCTGGCCGGCGGGTCCGCTGCCAACGACAATCAGGTCGTAAACGTTGTTGTTACTGGTGGCCTGCGCAGGCAAAGCGGTCCCTCCCGGCAAATCCGGTTAAGAAGCGAGACTACCACCTTATCTGCCGGAGAGGAGCAGTCGCGCGCTGCGAATTCACCCAGATTTCACGAACACGCAACCATCCCCGCGAGCATTAATCGACCTCCCGGATCAGGCTTGTCGCGCTCTTCGATCCCGAAGGCCGCGAGGTGCTGTGCTCTTTCCGCCAGTCGGCCTCGTTGAACAACGTGATTGGCGCCAGGTGCTGCTTGCGAAGCCCGTCGTTGATGGCGGGCAGCTGCGCCGCGGTCAGCTTGTCGAAGTCGTCAATTACATCCTGAAGTTCGTGAGCCAGCGAGTCGGCACGATCAACCTGGTAGTCCGTCGGTCGGCCCTCGTACTGATTGACGTCGCCGTAGAGTTCGCCCACGTGTTCGCGGATGCGCTCCTCGCCGGTGATCATGCCGCCTTCCTTAGTAGCCACGATCTTAGAACGCAGCTCGTCAGCCTTCGTGGAGAGCGACTCCAATTGCGCGCGCAGTGGATTATTCTGCGGCAGCCTGGCGGCGTCGGCGGCAGCCATGTCGCGAACATTCTGAATGTTGGCGACCGCGAAGCTCATGTGGTTCAGCGTCCCGACGATCTTCAACGCCAGGTCGTACTGCATCTTGCGGTCCTGCACCGTGTACTTCGCCCGCGGATCGAGAACGACGTTGAGCTGTCCGGTGTAGGTATCGTTGCCCTTGATCAGCTTCACGGTGTAAGTGCCCGGCATCACGCGAGGTCCCTGCGATGCCTGGAACAGCGCGCTGGCTCCGGGAGGAAGGATGGGTGGCGGCAAATGCATCGACCAGGAGATGCGGTTGAGGCCGCGATGCTTGCTGCGCGGCGTGTACTCCAGCAGTTCGGTAGTACCGTCGAAGATCTGGACTTTCAGATCGCCGAACATGTGCCGCTGGCGCTGATAGTAAGTGATCATGGCGTCACTGGGGCGGTCTGGCCCCACGAAAGCTTCATCGCCTTGCGGCCAGCCACCATTGGAATTGAAGTACTGGATCGCCTTGCCGTCGAGGACAGCGGCGTTCTTCGCCATGAAGTCGGGAGTAAGCGTGCGCAACGGCGCCACATTGTCGATGATCCAGATGCCGCGGCCGTGTGTCGCCAGTACGAGGTCAGAGGTTTGTGGCTGCACCACGATGTCATGCACCGCTACGGCAGGGAAGTTGCTGCCCTTGTATTGCGCCCAGTGCGAGCCGCCGTCCACAGAGACCCACAATCCGAATTCGGTGCCCAGGAACAGAATCGACGGATCGACCGTATCTTCCGTGATGACGTGCGCGTAGCCCTTCACGCCATTTTCGGCGAGGTTGAGCGAGGTCCAGGTCTTTCCGTAGTCGGTGGTTTTGTACGCGTACGGCGCCATGTCGCCGAAGGTGTGGCGATCGAAGGTGGCATAGGCGTTCGCTTCGTTAAAGCGACTCGCTGCAACGGTCGATACCCACGAGGCCGGAGGAAGCCCAGCGATATTTGCGACCACGTTGGTCCATGTCTTGGCGCCGTCGCGCGTGATCTGCACATTGCCGTCATCGGTGCCTACCCAGATAATCTGCCCGTTCTTGGGCGACTCTGAGATGGAGTACGTGGTGGTGTGCATCTCGGCGTAGGAATTGTCCACGGTCACGCCGCCGGACTCTTCCTGCTTCTGCTTTTCCGGATCGTTGGTCGTCAGGTCAGGGGAGATGCGGTCCCACGACTGGCCATGGTCGCGTGAGCGGAACAGAAACTGCGCCCCGATATAGATAGTGCCTTTCTCGTTGGGACTGAGCGCGATTGGCGCGTTCCAGTTGAAGCGCAGCTTCTTCTCGTTGTAATTGGGAAATGGCTTGATCGATCGCACTTCCAGCGAGTGGCGATTGACGCGCCCGATCTCTCCGCCCTGGGATTCCGCATAGACATAGTTCGGATCCGCGGGATCTTCGAACGCCCAGAAACCGTCGCCGCCAAAGACGTTCTCCCATTGGGCATTGGAGATGCCACCAGGGTAAGAGGAGTCGCCGATCCACACGCTGTTGTCCTGCAATCCGCCGTAAACGTGATACGGATCGTCATTGTCGACGCTGACATGGTAGAACTGCGAAATCGGCAGATTCAGCTGATGCTTCCAACGCGTGCCGCCGTCCTCGCTGCGCCACAGGCCGCCGTCATCTCCCGCAAACACCACGTTAGGATTGGTGGGATCGATCCACACATCGTGAAAGTCGCCGTGCGCATTGGCGACAAAGCTGAAACTCTTGCCTCCATTCACGCTGAGCAACAGACCGAGATCCGGCTTGAAGACCTTGTTCTCGTCCTTAGGATCGACGATGAGATTGGCGAAGTAGAAGGGCCGCCAAACCATGAACTGGCTGGCATCCAGGCGCGTCCACGACTGTCCGCCATCGTCGGAGCGGAATAGCGCGCTGGATTTCGATTCGACCATCGCGTAAACAATGTTCGGCTTCGCGGGCGCGACTGCCAGTGCGATCCTCCCGTAAGGTTTCGCCGGCAGGCCTTTGGCGTTGGCGTCGGTCAGCTCCGTCCAATGCTCGCCACCGTCGGTTGATTTGAAGATGCCGCTGCCGGGTCCGCCTGAGCGGAATGTCCAGCCCTGCCGGCGCACGTCCCAGGTGGACGCGAAGATGGTATTCGGGTCCGCCGGGCTGGCGCTGAGGCCGCCGCAACCCGTGGATGGGTTCGAGCCGCCAAGAACTTTTCGCCAGGTCTTGCCACCATCGGAAGTCTTGAAGACGCCGCCCTGATCGCTGTCATTCCACAAGTGGCCAACAGCGCAGGCCAGGACGTTGTTGCCGTCCTTCGGATCAATCACGATCTTGGAGATGTGTTCGGCGCCGTTGAGGCCAACGTTGGTCCAGTTCTCGCCGTCGTCCGTCGATTTGTAAATGCCGTCGCCGATCGAGACGCTGTTCCTCGTCCAGCCTTCGCCCGTGCCCACCCAGACGGTCTTGGGATTCGACGAATCAATGCTGATCGCGCCGATCGATTGCACTGGCTGACGGTCGAAGACCGGACGGAAGGTCGTGCCTCCGTTCACCGACTTCCATACGCCGCCACTTGCGGAGCCGACAAACACCGTCATTCGTCCGTTAACATTTACCGCAGCGACGGCGGCGACGCGGCCGCTCATAGTCGCGGAGCCGATGTTTCGCGCGGGCAAACCGGAGATGGTCGCGCTGTCGAACTTCACTGCCGTCTGCGCGGAAAGGTTCAGCGCAAGTCCCAGCAGGCCGGCAAGAAAGTATTTCGATATATGCAAAAGTCTGATGGCAGAAGTATTCATTTCAAAGTCCTCGTGCAGCTCCGATTGCGGGATGACGCCCAATCTGGCCGATGGCATCTATTTTTTAAGTGAGGCGGGGACCGCGAAGTCGCTGGCTGGGAGCGGGACATTGACCTCGATCTTGTCGACGGTTACGGTGAGCCCAGCATCGGGATTGTTCTTGGGAGCGCTGGTGACCGAGTAGGGAAACATCACTCCGGCCACGGGCTTGTAAGAACCCAGGTCGTACACCGCTTCTTTCACCGCGCCACGAATGAATTCCTGGGTCTCTTTGCGGATTTCAAGATAAGTATCGGGGTCGAGATAGTAGTAGACAATATCGCCATTCTTCAGGGTAACTTTTAGTCGCAGAGCATCGTCGCCATCGATGGTGTCGTGGCCGAGGTACTCCACCGTGTTGCCCTTGGCCTTGTAGTCGATCATCGGGCCTTCGAGGTCGGCATCAAGCTGCAGATCACGCAAGTCGTCCTCGCCCAAAAACTCGGGATCCTTGCGTCCGCCGAAGGGCTGAATCTGCCAGCCACTCGATCCGTCGTAAGCCTGTATGGCGGTCATGCCGGCGACGCTCAAGGTCTCGCGCACCAGGTTTGGCCGCATATTCTCATCGACGATGGTGATGGGAGTTCCGCCGGAAACCGCCGTGCCGGTCATACGCACCGTCTTGATGGCCTTGATTTTCTCCAAGCCACCTTTGGCTTCGATGTTTTTGGTCACCAGTTCGTCGGCGGTCTGGGCGAAGCCGTAGGCGCCAAAGCAAGCGAGAGTCAGACCGAGGACTAGCCAACGTTTCATGTATTAACCTCAACAATTTCGATTGACGTAGGGAAAACGCGAATTGTACATCAACTCCGATTGGCTGTAGTACTTAGCATAGGCCTATTGAGACCGGACGCGGCAATTTAGATGTGAGCGTCTGAATACAGGCCCTAGTTGATAGTGTGCCGGGTGGAAAGATAGCTCACCTTTGGGCACAGCCTCCGTCCAAAGAATTGTTAAGACCTCCCCAGTCACATCGGACCACGCCGGATCTTCGTTGTTGTGGCACGTCCCGGCCACGCCGATTCATAAACAGATACGGCTCCGTGTTGTGGAAAGTTCATTCTTTCCACGAGATGGCGGAGGTGTCGATCACGCAATCTTTATGTTTTGGGAGGAAGTACAGAAAAATGAATGCTTGGATAAAGCGCGGATGGAAAAAATGCCGCAAACAACCCGTGGTTGCCGCCTTGACAATCGCTCTGGCTGGTTCGCTCCTGCTCCTGACCGTACATGGCCCGGTGAAGGCCGGAGTTTCTTCGAACAGCGCGCCGCTCGACAATAGTCAGGTCGGGGCTCTGCTTTCGCTCGATCAGGCGATGGAAGCCGTTGCCGCGCGTGTCACTCCGGCCATCGTAAACGTAGCAGTGACGTCACATCCTAAGGCTCAGCCTGCCTCAGAAGGTATTCCCGACGATCTGCAGCGGTTCTTTGGACAGCAGATGCCGCAACAGCAGCAGCCGCGGATTGAGCGTGGCATTGGCAGCGGCGTGATCATCTCGCCGGATGGCTATATCGTCACCAACAATCATGTAGTCGATGGCGCCACAGAGATCAAAGTTACGCTCAGCGACCGCCGGATCATGACGGCAAAGCTGGTCGGTACGGATCCGTTGACTGACTTGGCGGTCATCAAAATCGACGGCACCAATTTTCCCAACATCCCGATTGGCGACTCTTCCAGCTTGAAGCCAGGACAGACGGTTCTGGCGTTTGGAAATCCCTTTGGATTCCGTTTCACGGTTACGCGCGGAATCGTGAGCGCGTTAAACCGTCCGAATCCTACTGAAGACCGTCGCAAGCCCGGCCAGTTCATCCAGACGGATGCCGCTATCAATCCGGGTAACTCTGGTGGCCCGCTGGTGAATGCTCGCGGCGAAGTCGTGGGCATCAATACGTTCCTGTTCTCGCCGTCGGGCTCTTTCTCTGGAATGGGATTCGCTATCCCGACGCAGATCGTCAACCCGGTGGTTCAGTCGCTGGTGCGTAACGGCAAAGTCGATCACGCACGCATGGGCGTTGGCATCACGGATGTCACTCCTGAAAACGCGAAGTTCTTCGACGTGCGTGACAGCAGCGGAGCCGTCATCACCCAGGTCGAAGCTGATTCAGCCGGCGCCAGGGCTGGCCTGAAAGTGGGCGACGTCATTACCGAGCTGAATGGCAAGAAGGTCAGCGACGCCGGCCAGTTGCAGATGGAAGTGGGCGAAATGACGCCGGGGACGCAAGTCTCGCTGCAGGTAATGCGCGATGGCAAGAACATTTCGGTGCCGGTCACTCTCGAGAGCTTGGACTCGGGCGATCGCGATACCAAGGTCGCGGAGAACAGCGGTGACAAGCCGCGCTGGGGAATTGGGATCGCCAACATCACGCCCGAGATTCGTGAGCAGTTGAACGCTCCGGAAAACCTGCATGGCGCGGTGATCGAGCAGGTACAGCCGGGCAGCCCTTCGGATGATGCCGGTCTTCAGCCGGGTCAGGTGATTGTGGGCGTCAATCGCCACGAAGTGAAGGACGCAGCCGACGTTCAGAAGGCGCTCTCCAGCATCCCGAAGGGGCAGGATGCCCTGGTGCTCATCTGGACGAACGGCGGCAACACCTTCCGCGTGCTGCACTCAACCAACGGAGCCTAGACCTTAAACCAATCAGTCGCGCCGTTCCCGATCGCATTGCAGCGCGATCGGGGGCGGCGCGAATTTTTGTTTTTGCGACTCAATAAATATCGGTTGTCATTCCGACCGGAAGCGGGCTGATTTTGCCCGCTGGAGGGATCTGCTGTGTTGTCGGAATGACTCACTCTGCTGCAGGCGGAGCAGCAGGTCCTTCGACTACGTTCGTCGGCTCTGCCTCCTCACTTCGCTCAGGATGACAATTGAAGAATGTGATGCAAACCGTTGAAGAATGTGCTGCAAACAAGTGAACAATGTGCTGCAAATAAAAAAGCAGCCCCCATTTCTGGAGGCCGCTGTTCCATACAAGCTGTAAAGCTTTAGAACGTCAGCTTGCCTTGGAATTGAATGATGCGTCCCGAAGGTAGCCCGGGTGCGAATGCACCGTAAGGACCGGTCGGAGGCGCGGTGGTAGTCAGGACTTTACCGAACGTTCCGCCCTGTGCGGGATCGCCGTCGGCAAAGTTGTTATCCGGATTGGTGAAATTCGGATGGTTGAAGATGTTGTAGAAGTTGGCTCCAACGCCGAAGGCCATCCTCTCCGTCAACTTGAAATTCTTGTTGATGGTGAAGTCGGAGTCGAAGAAGCCCGGTCCGCGATATCCGTTCCGTATCTGGTTGGGGAAGGCTGTAGTCGCGGTAGCGAATTGATTGAAGGCCAGGCAATTGCTCAGGCCATTGACGCAGCTGCCCTGCGCCGGTCCCAACACCTGGGCCGGAAGATTGAGCGGAGTGTAGTTGGGGATAGTGACGTTTCCGTCGATAACGGTAAACGGCAATCCGGTCCGGGCGAAGAAGTTCTGCGAGAGAGTCCATCCGCCAAGAGCGCCGTTCGTGTACTTGTTGCTGAACTTGAACGGGGTCTGCCAGACGTAGCTCGCGCTGAACGTGTTGCGAATGTCGTAGTCGGCTGCGCCATAGTTGTAGCAACGCAGACAAGCCGGGTTGATCTGATACTGCACGTTCGATGGCGTCGCGCTGAAGGTCGCATTGGTGTTGTTATAGGGCGTAGACAGCACACCGTTGTTCGACACCTCATCGATTGCGTGACTCCAGGTGTAGCTGGCCTGCACGGTAAAGCCGTAGGTCACCCTCTGGCTGAACGATGCGGTCAAGCCGTTGTAGTTGGAAACACCGGCACTGGAGTATTCCTGCACCGCGCCGAAGATCGACGTCGGAGCAGCAGTCGGGAACGGCCCATAGCCGGCTCCGAAAGCGTTAAGGCCCTCGTTGTATACGGGGACATCGACGCCGTGGTTGCCGACATATCCCAGGCTCAGCGAGCTCTTATCGCCGATGGCCTGCTGGATGCCGAAGCTCCATTGCTGGTAGGACGGCGTGTGGAAGGTGCCAACCTGGCTGCGGAATACCGGGGTACGGAAGGCCGCTCCCAGCTGGGAGTGCAGGCTGTCGAAAGATGCACCGCTCGCAAAGCCGTTCATGATGGCTGCTGCCGAGGCTGCTGCCTGGGCCTGCGCGCCGTTCGGACCGAGGTCAGCCCATGCTGCGTTCGGTAAGCGCTCTTCCACCAGTCCTGGCAAATTCAGCATGAACTGATCGCCGATGACCGCCGGCAGAGCGTCATAGAAGATACCGAAGCCGCCGCGAACTACCGTCCGATCCGAGCCGCCCGGCGACCAGGCAAATCCCACGCGAGGCGACCAGTTGATCTGATCGGTTCCGCGGAAAATCTGGTGACGGTTGGCGTCGATGATGGAGTTGTACGGCGTGTCGGGGGTCAGTTGGCCGGCCGCCAGCAGCGAGTTGAACGAGCTGTTCAACAACGCAGCGCAATTCAGCTGGCAAACCGGGTTGGAGTTGTGTTCGGCGCGCAGCGCCAGGGTGAGCTTCAGAGCCTTGTTGACTCGCCACTCATCCTGCGCGTACAGGCCCATGCCCCAGAGGGCGACCGGCTGCGTCGCCCGCGAGGGGAAGCGCTGACGGTACTGAACGGAGTTACCGTTGAACAGGTCCTGGGCACTGGAGATAAACACCAGCGGATCGTTCAATACGCTGAAGGTGTAGTCGGTGATGTCGTAACGGCGATAGTTGACGCCGAATTTCAGGTTATGTACTCCCTTGGTCAAAGAGAAGTCGTCGATGATCTGGTACTGCGTGGTGTTACGGCCTTGCGGGAAGTTGAATACGTTTCCGCCTACTCCCGTCAGGTTCAGACCGTTGCCATTCACGGAGTAGGGAAAGAGCCCGGGGTCGTTCTGGGTGAAGATGGCACGGTAGTAGCTGCCGGCCACGATGAACTGGTTGGTCGCGTTGGCGCCGAAAACATGGTTCCACTGCGACTGTCCGTCATACGCAGGCTGATAACTGGCCGCGCTGAAGGCGCTATTGATCGGATCGGCGATCGTCGCCTGCGTGCCATGGTCCATGCGCACACGCCAGAAGACGTGGTCCTTGTCGGAGAAGTTCTGGTCGACTCGGCCGCTGAGAATCCACTCGGTTCCGGGTAGCGCAGGAGTGGCCTGATATTGCCCAATGCAGTTACCGACGATGTTCACGCCGCAATTACCGCCGTCGCCCGGGCCAAACGCGGTTGCGTTGTAGCCGGGGGCGTTTCGGAACAGTCCAAAGTACTGTTGATACAGTGGCACTTCGTTGGGCGCTATCGCTGACAGGTTCGCCAGAGTTGCGGCCATGAAGTTTGGAGTCGGAGCGAACACCGGTGTGGTGGAAGGAACAATGTAACGCAGGCCTTCGGTGTCGACGAAGAAGAAGGTCTTGTCCTTCTTGATCGGGCCACCAATGGACGCTGCCCATTCATTATTGTTGGCAAACGGACGCGGCGTCTGGTTTAAGTTATTGAACCAGTCGTTAGCGTCCATCGCCCGGCCGGTCCACCAGTATTCGGCATTGCCGTGATACTGATTGGTGCCCGACTTGGTGACGTAGGAAACCTGCGCTCCCGCCTGCTGGCCGTATTGGCCGGAGTACGCATTGTTTACGACCGTGGCTTCCTGAATGTCGTTCTTGCCTAGCGTCAAGTTGGTGGCGCCGGAATTGTTCAGGTTGAGATACGGGTCCATGTCATTCTCACCGTTAATGGTGAACAGGTTCGACGTGGAGGGAAGACCGTAGCTGCTGAAGTTGCCGTAGCCCTGGCCGGTGTTCATGGTGACGCCGGGCGCGGTCTGCGCAACATATGTAATGTCGTTGCCGCCATTGGGCTGGTTGGCAATCATCGTCTGGTTGTAGTTAGTAGACAGGTCGGCGTTGTCTGCTTGCACCAGTGGCGCCGCTGAGGTGACCTCTACGGTTTGGGAGCTGGCGCCCACCTCCAGTTTCAGGTCGCTGATGCTGGCCTGGCCCACGGCAACATTCGCCGTGGTGTTCGCCTTACTGAAGCCACTGGCACTCACGCTGACGTCATAGGCGCCCGGCGCCAGCAACGAAAAGCGATAAGAACCGTTGGCATTAGTGATGGCGGTACGGGTGGCGCCCGTTGTAGCGCTCTTCAGCGTTACCGTGGCTCCCGAAACTACCGCCCCACTCGGATCGGTTACTGTGCCGGTAAGATCGCCGGAGACCAGTGACTGCGCCAGCAAGGCCGGAGCCGTCAGGGCTGCGATGAGGAGCACGAATAACGTTTGGGTGATGTAGCTTCTGACTTTCATAAACCCCCACTGTTGACCTTGTAGATACAGAACATTTCAACGTCTCCGCTCGCGTTGAATGTCTGGTCCTGGTGAGAGCACGCTGCGTGCCTGCGAACGCGCAAGCTGTTTCGCGATGGACAGTGTGGGATGAGCGGAGAGGAACACGCGTTGAGCGGCAATCACACGCGTATGAGAAGTTCCTTATTTACAAAACAGGAACATTGCACGCATTCAGACGCGATAATTCTGTGCGGTACAAACCGTTCGTGCGGCACGAACGCAAATTGGTCTAGGAAACTGGATGCCTGCACTGCAGGTGCGTGGTGAGAGTGTCGCGGTAGTTCCGGCCCACGGGATAACGCGATCCATCTTCCATCACGACCTGCACAAGCCGCTCCGCATCGAACGACCGCGGATCGAGACGATTGCAATTAATGATGACAGAGCGATGAACTCTGACGAAGACTGCGGGATCGAGCTTTGCGGCTATGCTGTGAATGGGTTCACGTAGCATGGTATGGCCATCGCGGGTATGGAGAACCACGCACTTTCGCGCCGCCGATACGGCAATGATGGTGTCAGTACGAACCTCACCAGGGTGACCATCGTAGTCAACCGTAATGACGGACTTGTAGACAGGTGTTGGACTGGAGGCAGCAACATACTGACCCACCAGGTAAAGCAACTGCTTTGCTTTGCGGTCATAGATCTCGGCGACCGCGTGGTCAAGCGATCTTCGCACTACATCAGGCGCGATTGGAACTCTTAGATCTCGGATCGCGAAGGGCGCGGGCGAGGCCTCGTCACTTTCCCTCAGTGCAAGAATCAGGGGCGCGAATGGGTCCTGCGCACTTCGATCCGCCCACCCAACCGGAAGTAAGTGGGCCCGGATAATCAGCAGCTCCGGAACCAGATTGTCGACGTCCCTGTCGCATGCACGCCAATCCCGCGATTCCGCGACTACGGTTAATAGAGGATCGTAGTCCATCATCGCCTTCAATTGTGCGCGGACGGCGTCATTGGGATCGCACAACACCACCCGAATGCACCCGACGTTCCTTGAAGTGAGTGGAGAATACGCTTGCGCTGTCATGCCCATGGCGCCCCCATGTCCGATTCGCAACTGCACTGCCGCTAGTTCTTGATTGGAGCGCGACCGAATTTGATCACGCACCTTGTGCGTAGTAGACGTATGACGAGATCAAAATGATCGGCACAATATGTGATTGCATGTCGGAAAGGGGCGAGCCGCTAATCGACAGGTCTCGTTTTCAATCGCCCGTTAATCCCGTAACAAAGCGTCTCGAGGCGTGCTTCGAACTTGAGACGGAAAACAGTTATAAATAAGGACGCGAGTCGCGCTTGTTTGGCGAAGCGGGCAGGCGTTATCCTCCCCGGTGACTTCGAAAACCAGCGCAGGACTCTTAAGAAAGAGGCCCATGTTTCACCGTCATCGCCGGAGCGTTCACGATTTCGAAACGTCGACCTGTCCGCATTTGGACGAGCTGAAGAGCTGCTGTTCGGAATCGCACGCCGACCCAAAACGGACAGCTGGATGCTGACTCGCCACGAATCACCCGCGTCCCCTCAGGGATTATTCTCAGCAGCTGCCGTACCTGCCGAGCGATCCAGGTTTGAGCGAAGAATCTTCCTGGTGCTGGGCGCCATCGCTCTGATCTATGCATTTCTGGCGGGGCTGGCAACTGTGGCAGATCCAGATCTCGGCTGGCATCTGGCGACAGGGCGATGGGTCGCGCAGCATCATCATGTTTTCTCCGGTGATGTCTTCTCCTACACGGTTCCCGGTACGTCCGCGATTTATCCGCCGCTCGGCGGGCTTCTTCTCTACTGGGTTTACTTGCTGGGCGGCTTTACGCTTCTGTCTTGGCTTAGCGCCCTAGCGTGCGTCAGTACGGTTGCCTTGCTGTTGCGACGAGGCTCGCCGGTCACTGCCGCTCTCGCGATCCTCGCCATACCTTTCATCGCCTATCGCAGCGTTCCCCGAGCCGAGCTCTTCGCCGTCGTCCTCTTTGCTGCCTATCTCTCGCTGCTGTGGGAGAACTACCAGACCAATCGCGCGCGCCTTTGGCTCTTTCCGGTGCTGATGCTCTTCTGGGTTAACGCCCACTTCAGCTTCTTTTCGGGGCTGGCGCTGATGGTGGCGTTCGGCGGTATCGACGTCCTCGAGATGCCCTTCGTCGACACGCGCGCGCAGGCCTTGCAACGGCTGAAGCGCGAAGTTCCATATTTCCTGGCCACGGCAATTGTCACGCTCGTCAATCCGTGGGGATGGAAGATCTATCCCGCGGTCTTCGACTACACCCGTGTCCTGCACACGCTCTACATCAATGAATGGGCGCCGCTGAACTGGAACTGGCTTAATCCTCTGACCAGTTTCACGTTGCGAAGCACCGGCGACATCTTCCATGTGTTGATGGTCTTCGCTATTGCGGCCATCGTCGTGGCTTTTCTGCAGCGGCGATTGGGCCCGGCCATTCTGCTGCTGGCGGCGGCATACGAAACAGCGCATCACGTCCGCACGATCGAAATGGCGAGTTGCGTTGTGGTGGTGGTCGGTGGCTCCATTCTTTACTCCGTGGTGGGGTGGATCGGCTCGCGTATCAGCAGCGCGCGCATGCGGCTGATCGCAGCCACCGCCGTCGCGGCGCTTTTCGCGTTGATTGCGGTTTTGCGTACGGCCGACGTTGTCTCCAACTATCACTATGTTACCGAGCGAAATCTCTCGACCTTCGGCGCCGGACTGGCGCCGTGGTTTCCGCGACGTGCTGCAGAGTTCATCCAGCAACAGAATCTGCCGGGTGAGGTCCTCAATACCTTCAATGAGGGCGGATATCTGGTTTGGAAGCTGGGTCCCGAGCGTCGCGACTATATTGACGGACGCGCTGTGCCATTCGGAGAGGCATTTTCGCGGCATGGCGGCGACCTGCTGAGTAAACCGCTCGACACCGAAGACTGGCAAAAAGAGGCGGACAAGTACGGAGTCAACACCATCATCTTCCCGCTCACGCTGGATGAGATCTCGCTCGAGCGGCTCAACTACGACTGTAAGAGCGTGCAATGGCGTCCCGTCTACCTAGACGAAGTATCGATCGTGCTGGTTCGCCGAACGCCGGAAACCGAGGACTTGATTCGGCGCTTCGAGGTCAATTGCGCTACTGCTCCAATTCCGCGCGAGCCGCTGCCGATTTCCGCGCCTGCATTCACTTCTTGGAGCGACTCGGCGCGAGTGCTTTTGGCACTGGGCCGAAACCCTGAGGCCCTGGCAGCGATCGACAACGCAGTCAAGATCGCTCCCGACAGCGCACACACGCACTGGTATCGCGGCCAGATCCTCAACGCGATGCAGCGAGCTTCCGAGGCGGAGGACGAATGGCAGAAAGCGATTGCCCTGGCGCCTCGCGAGGTCACTCCCTGGGCTTCGTTGCCAGATTTTCAGGGCACCGTCTGGTATGCGCTCGCCGATCTCTATCACCGTCAACAGCGCCTGCCCGACGCGATTCACGCTTTGGAATCTGCCAGCAAGCTTTCGTCTGACCCAACCACGAAGCTACAGGCTATGGCCAATCTCGGGGCGCTGGACGTTGAGATCGGAAAATCCGCCGAAGCCGAAAGGGGGTGGCTAACTGCTCTCGCTCTCTCGCCCAACGACGCTCTTATCTGGACCTCGCTGGGCGATCTATACCAGGGAGAGCGACGGTTTCCGGAGGCGATTCATGCCGTGCAACAGGCCGTTCAAAACATCACGGATCCGGTTGCGAAGGCGAACGAACAAGTGAAGCTTGCCCGGCTCTATCTAGTGACGCATCAGCCAAAGGCTGCGCTGCAGGCGCTAGATGATGCCGCACATACCGCGCCTCCGGAGTTGTCGGGTGCGACGGGCGGGCGCAGCTTCAGCTTCAATGTCGCCCAGGGCCGCGCTGCCGTTTGGGCCGCGCTCGGCGACTTGAAACAGGCTACTGCGTTCCAGGAACAGGCGGTGCAACTCGATCCGGATGCTGGCGATGCCTGGGCACATCTGGCCAAGCTTTACGAACGGCAAGGAAGGACGGCGGATCAGCAGCGCGCTGAGAAACGCGGCAAAGCGGCATCGGCCAATCCGCCCAAATCCTGATGGTCGGCTGCGAGGCCGCCTCTTGACTCTAACTTTGTAGTTGATAAAACACGGTGCGGAGATAGCGCCGCGGCGCCAGGGCAGGGCACAATCCGGTCAAGGATTCGGTGCTGCCGACAATCAAGGCCCCATCCCGCGCCATGCATTGTCCCAGGTTGTTGAATAACCGCTGCCGATCCTGCTCGGAGAAGTAGATTGCGACATTGCGGCAAAAGATGATGTCGAATGGTACGGGGAAAGAGAACGGTTCCAGCAGATTCATCTTCCGAAAGGTCGCCAAGGCGCGAATTTCGTCATTGACCTTCCACTCACTGCCTTCGCGCTGGAAGTATTTTTGCGCAGCCTGCACCGGGAGGCCGCGTCCAATTTCCAAGTCGCTGAAGTGTCCGCGACTGGCGGCCGCAACCGCCCGATTGGAAATGTCCGTCCCCAGGATGCGGATGTCATAGCCGCCGAGATTGCCCAGCAGATCTTTGAGCACCAAACCGATCGTGTAAACCTCCTGGCCAGTCGAGCAGGCGGCGCTCCAGATACGGATAGAGACTGGGCGAATCCCAAGCTGATTGCGCCGGTCGATCAGTTCAGGAATCAGTTTGTGCCGGAGTAAATCGAACGGGCTGGTGTCGCGAAAGAACGAAGTTTCATTGGTGGTGATGGCATCGACGATCTTGCCGCGCAGGGCGCCGGTCGACTCGCTCCTGGTCTTGTAGAACAGATCGCCAAAGCCGCTGGCTCCGGTCTCGCGCATCAAGCCACCCAGCCGCGTTTCCAGCAGGTAAGCTTTGGATTGGTCGAGCACGATGCCGCAGGACTGCTGGATATAACGCGACCAGAGTGTAACTTCGTCAGTTGTGATGGCGCTCATGCAGGAAATCCGCGGACCAGCCTGGTAATACTTCCGGCAATGTTTTCCAAGGGAGCGACAATATCGACCACACCGGCATCGATGGCTGCCTTGGGCATGCCGAAGACGACACAGCTCGCCTGATCTTGCGCAATGACATTCGAGCCGGTGCGCTTGAGCAGGCGCAGCCCAGCCGTTCCGTCGTCTCCCATGCCGGTTAGAATCACTGCCAGCGCCTTCCCCGGGAAGTGATTTGCCACCGAACGAAAGAGGTAATCGACGGAAGGCCGGCAGCTATTTTCAGGCGGATCGTCGGACAGATGCAGCAGGCGAACTCCAGAGGAGCCGGGAATCAGCCGCATCTGTTTTCCCCCGGGGGCAAGGTAAGCCTCACCAGGAAGGATCTCTTCATTGTGACTGGCTTCTCGCACCGGCATCAGGCTGCGCGACGATAAATTCTCCGCCAGCAGCCGGGTGAAGATGGGCGGCATGTGTTGCACGATCACGATCGGCACGTCCAGTCGAGGCAGGTTCGAGAAGATGGTTGCAAGTGCATTGGGGCCGCCGGTTGACACTCCAATCACAACCATTTCCGGTTTCGCCTTCGAGACCGCCGCAGAAGAGTTCGGCGTCCCATGCGTGGGAGTAACGGTGCTCGGGTTCGGTTCGGAGCCGTTACATGCTGGACGGCTGCGCAGAATCTTTTGAACATCTAGCCGGTGTCCCAGGGCCCGCAGCCGAGGCGCCAGTTCCTCGCGCAGCAAGCGTTCATTTTCCTGACGAGTGGAGCCCTGTGGCTTGGTGATGAAGTCGAAAGCGCCATTTTCCAAAGCCTGCAAAGTCATCAGGCCGCCGCTCAGGGTCACACTGCTGACCACGACCACGTTCACGTTGAGTCCAGCCTGCCGCAGTGCGTTCATCACTTCGATCCCATTCATCCCTGGCATCTCGATGTCGAGAGTCAGGACGTCGGGATGAAGTTCGCGGACCTTGGTCACCACCTGGCTACCATTGGCGACGCTACCCACCACCTCAATTTCCGGCAGCGACTTCAGTGTCTCCGTCAGCACCTTGCGGTAGAGAATGGAATCATCCGCTACCAGCACTCGCATGGGCATCACGTTCACTGCGCACCCGCGACTGCAGTCGGCCTGCTGTTGCCGGCTTTCAGAATGGGACGGTGGTCCAGCAAAGTCACCAAACCTTCGGCGCAACGGTAGACACCGCGCAAGGCGCTCTCATGGAGTGCGCCCAGATGGGAGGGCGCGGGTGACATGTCCTCGGGCCGCAGGAAGATCGTGTCGTCGACTCGATCCACCAGCAGTCCGACCAACTCGCCGTCGCAGTCAACGATCAGGATGCGGCTGTTGGCGCTGCGTATCGCGCCGCCCAATTGCAACAGGATGCCAAGATCAACGACAGTCACAATTTTTCCGCGCAAGTTACGGATACCGACGATGAACAGAGGAGCGTGATGCACCGGAGTTACACTGCCCATCTGCACCACCTCCTGGATCTGCGCCGCTGGAATCCCGAACATCGCATTACCCAGATGGAAGACCGAGACTAGAAGCGTGTCTTCATTGCAACTTTCAGTCGACATGGTGTTCGTCCTCTAAGCTTCCAGAGTCGCTGCGGCACTAGACGCTGAACTGGGCGACCAGCACCTTCAACTGCTCCGACACCCGGGACAGTTCCACGGCACTGGATTCCACTTGCTCGCCACCTTCTCGAATCCCGCTGGTAGACACATTGACACTGGCAATATCACTGGCAATGGACCGTGAGACCGAGGCCGTCTGGGCCACCTGGTCGTTGACCTCCCGAACCACGGCGGTTGCCTGGGCGATTTCTCCCGCCACATTTCTGGTCACGGTTGCCTGTTCTTCGATGGCAGCCGCGGTGCTGGCGACGGTATTGCCAATCTCCTTGATTACGGTCGTGATGGCCTCGATGTTCTGCACCGCGCCGGTGGTGGAGTTCTGCACCCCGGCAATCTTGGCCTTGATGTCCTCGGTGGCTTCGGAAGTCTGCTTCGCCAGTTCCTTGATTTCATTCGCGACCACCGCAAAGCCCTTGCCCGCGGTTCCCGCTCGAGCGGCTTCGATGGTAGCGTTCAGCGCCAGCAGATTGGTCTGGGCCGAGATGTCAGTGATGGTCTCTGTGACCTTGCCAATCTCCTGCGCGGCGCGACCCAACTCGGCCATGATCGTCGAAATAGTTTGGGCCTGCGCCATTGCCTTCTCGCTGATCGCCCGCGCCTTTTCCGAGTTCGAGGCAATTTCGGCTACCGTCGAGCTCATCTCCTCAGTTGCTCCGGCGACCGACGTCAGGTTAGCGCTGGCGCGCTCCATCGAGGACGAAACGGCAGTCGTGGTGGCGCAGGATTCTTCGGCTGCGGCCGCCACAGTCGACGATTTCTCCGACATCGACTTCACTCCCTGCGCAGTTTGCGAGGACGCGGCAGTCAGTTGCGTGGCCGAGGAGGCCATCGTCTGTACCCCATGAGAGATCTCGCGCAAGAGCTTGCGCAGGCTCTCGGTCAGGGCTTGCACCGACCGTCCCAGGTCACCGATTTCATCCTGTCGAGACTGGAGATCGGGGGGTACGTCTTGTGACACATCGCCATCTCGAATGCGGCCCAGGATCTTGATTCCCACTGAAAGCGGTGCGGTGATGCTTCTGGCGATCGTAAAGCCGAACGCTAACGAAGTCCCGACTGCCAGGATGGTGGCTATGATCAGGGTCCAGAACATCCTGCTGTCTGTTCTCTCATGCTGGGTATGGGCTTCTTCGATGAGGGAGGTGGAGATATCAATGTATGCGCCCACGGCCACCTGCACCGCATTCTGATTCATCTGTCCACTACCATCAGCCAGTGCCATCGCTTGATCGAAATGCCGTTGCAACGCCATTTCGATCACCTGGTTATTGGTAACTCGCCATGTGGCGATGCGGGAGCCAACTTCCTCCAGGGTTTTCTTTGCTTCCGGCTTGTCTTCGGTCGCGCTGAGCTCGCCCAATTTCTTCTGGTACGAGCCGCGAGTGCGTTCAAGCTCAGACTGCAACTCGGCCCGCTGGGTGGCGGTAATGTCATCCGCAAGCCCCAATATGATGCCGCGAATCGAAACCATATCCGTCAGCATGGATTGGGCTAGAAGCGCTTTATGCAAGCGCGTTATCTGGACCTCCGCCGATCGGTTCATGACCACGTTTCCCCAATAGGCTGTTCCCGCCATGCCGAGCGTCAACAGCGCAGAAAGGCCGAGCGCCAGGGTCAGCCTTCTGCCGATTTTCATGTCCGTCAGTTTCATCATGGCCGTGTTCCTCAATTACCAGCGGTTGCTAATGCGATTGGGTTTCCATTGCGCGGCGGGGCCGCAAGAAGAGTGTGCACGCGTCCCATCAAGGCGTCGCGGTCGAGCTTGATTTGGTACTCATCGATGCCGGCCTTTCTACCCATCGCCATGTCCTCGTCGGAGGCCAGCGAGGTCACTGCAATCACCGGCAGGCGCGAAACGCGGACATCAGAGCGGATGTGCCGGGTCAGATCCAAACCCGACATGTTCGGCATCTCAATATCGGTCACTACCAGCTGAACTTTTTCGGAGTTCTTCTGCAGCAGACTCCAGGCGATCTCGCCGTCAGCGGCATCGAGCACCGCATAGCCGTCGGATTCCAGGAAGCGTTTAAGCTGATTGCGGAAAAAGTCCGAATCCTCGGCCAGCAGGATTGTGGGTTTGTCCTCGGGAACAGCGGTCGTGCTCAACTGCAGTCTGCCAGACGATTCGCCCTTCCATTCCGGATAAACCGCGTCAACCAGTTCCACCAGGTCCGCGATTAGCGTAGTTTTGCCACCCAGAACGCTGGATCCGGCTATGCCTCGCTGGCGATGAGTAGAGCTGTCGATCTCACCTGCCGCCTCGGCCACATCGACCGGCATGGCTCCCAGCAATCCCACTTCATGTCCGTAGATGTTGGAGACGATGACCGCAAAGTCCTTGGCGCCCGCCAGCGGCTGCACCTGCGCCGTATCCGAAAGAGTAACCAAGGGTAACGACTGGTCGCGATACCGCATTGTGCGACGTCCGCCAGCCATCTCAACCTGCTCAGGCTTGATGCGCTCGATGCGTCGCACCGTTCCCAGGGGAATCGCACAGTACTCTTCCGGCGTATTGCGGAACAACAGCATGGCGTGTTTGTTGAGTTCGTCTCCAGCCTCCTTGCGTGTCCTGTCTTCCAATTCCCTGGTGTGCTGACTGGCCGCTACCGCGGTAACCTCCGCTCTGGCCGCCAGTCCGGCCGCGTCGAGAATTAAGGCGACAGCACCGTCGCCCAGAATGGTGGCTCCGGCATACTCACGCGACTCCTTCAAATGATGGCCCAGGGGCTTGACCACGATTTCTTCAGTGTTATGAAACGACTGCACCGCCAATCCGTACTGGAAACGACCAGTCGTAATCACGGCTATCTCCAGTGCGCCGCGCAACGGGCCACGGCGGTCTTCGGATTCGCGAGCGATGATCGGCCCGGGGCGCGAGCTTCCCGGTTCGGGTTCACCCTGGGCAGGAACGCGAGGCGACCGGCGATCGGCGACCCGGAAGCGTCGATCCAAACTGCGGCCTCCTCCCGGCGTCGCGGTGTAGGTCGGTATCTTTCCCAGGAAGTCATCCAGCCGCAGCAGAGGCAGGATGCGATCCCGCAGCAGCAGCACTTCGCTGCCGCCCAGTACCTCGATGCGCCGCTTGGCCTCTTCCGGACGGATTCGCAACAACTCTTCAACGTTGATTTGAGGAATGGCGAAGCGTCCGCCTTCGACTGAGACGATCAACGCCGGAATGATGGTCAACGTGAGTGGCAGCTTAATGCGGAACGTCGATCCCTGTCCCTGTGTCGAGCTGATCTCGAGCTGTCCGCCAAGGCGGTCGAGGTTCGTTTTCACCACATCCATACCAACGCCACGACCCGACACATCAGAAACCTTTTCGGCGGTGGACAGCCCCGGCAGCAGGATGAGACTAACCTCGTCCTGCGGGTTCATTGCTTTCAATCCTTCCGCCGTGATCAGCCCTCTTGCCAAAGCTGCCTGGGCCACACGTTTGCTGTCGATGCCCTTGCCGTCGTCGGCTATCTCGATCACTACCTGTCCAGCTTCGTGACGAGCCTCGACCCGCAAGTTTCCGGCAGAAGACTTTCCGGCGCGGAGGCGGTCGGCAGGCGATTCAATGCCATGGTCGATAGCGTTGCGGACCATATGTGTGAGGGGATCGGAGAGTCCTTCGACCAGGCTGCGGTCCAGCGCGACATCTTTACCGCGGAGGTCCAGCGTCACTTCCTTGTGAAGGCTGTTGGAGAGATCGCGCACGACGCGAGGCAGCTTGCTGAATACGTTCTCAATCGGCTGTAAACGCGTGCGCATAATGGCATCCTGGATCTCAGAAGTCACCTGGCTCAGGCGTTGTCCAGCCGAAGTCAACATGCGATGGTTGTGTTGCGCTATGCCTGCCTGGAACTGGTTGCGGCTCAAAACCAGTTCTCCCGCCAGGTTCATGAGCGTATCCAGCAGGCCAACGTTCACCCGCAGGGTATCGTCGGCAATCGAAGCCGTAGTGCTGCCAGGTGAAGGAGGTGCGGTCGATCGCGTTTCCGTGGGATTGCCGCTTTCGAGCGATGCACGCGGCGTGGGCGGTTGAATGACCGGCGAAATTTCGATCGCGGGCTGGTCGGCTGGCCTTGTATCTACGCCACAGGTTTGCGGCAAGTTGAGAGCGTAGATTTCCGCCGTCTGACCAGGGGCTGCCGCCGTAGCCACAGATTTTTCCGATTGCGGCACATACGAATCCGCCAACTCGATCAGACCGCGCAACTCGAGGGAGGTATCTGCCAGCTCGCTCCCGGCGGGAGCGTTCACCATCTCGCTCAACTTGTCGAAGGCCGACAGCAAAATGTTGGTCACCTCGGCGTTGGGGCGCATCTTGTGCGAGCGCAGCATGTCCAGCACAGTTTCCGCTCTGTGGGCCAGTTCCTTGACCTTGTTCAGGCCGAGAAACCCGCTGCAGCCCTTGATCGAATGAGCAGCGCGAAAGACCTTGTTCACCAGCTCCGGATCGGCAGCCTCGCCGGCCTGCTCGATGGTGAGCAAGTCGGCCTCGATGGTGGCCAGGTGCTCCCGTGACTCGACGATGAAACCCTGCATAAGTTCATCATCGATGGCTAGAGCTTCCTCACTCATGGCTGGACTCCGGTCCGGGGCGTCCGCTGATGTTCAAGCACGAAGCCACTCGCAGACTGCGTAACAGCCTGAGGATTTCCGGAGCGGTGTTAATTACTGCCAGCTTTCCATTCGTCCGCGACAGTGTGTTGAAGGCCGCGAGCAGCAGTCCAATACCGCTGGAATCGACCATGCCTGTGTCCTGCAGATCGAAGGTGATCTCACGTGCACCTTTCTGCACTTCGGTTCGCAACACCTGCTGCAGATCGGGAACCAATAGTGACGTCAAGCCGCCCTCGACTGCGATCCGGCAACCTTGGTCTGTGTGCATGGTTCGGTAGTTCGACATTTTGCGGTACCTGATGACTTCGAGATTGCGGGCTCTCAGGTCTCACGCGCCGATCTCTCAACAACGTGCGCGCCTGTACCGGAGGAGCCGGGTGCATGACATACATCGGCAGCCCGGGAAAAGAACATCAGTCGTCCGAAAAGAAACAGAAAATCGGCAGTCCTTTTTATTCGTCCGTCATGACGGTTTTGGCACCTGCTTTACGCAATGCGAGGTAAGCATTTCCTTCAAAGCTGCAGGGACGAAACTTGGCGACGAACTTTGCGACTTCGTTCCTCTGTAGAAGTCGGTGCTTACCTCGACCACGACCAATGTGTCTGACCGGCTGTGTGGCCGGGCAGATCGACAGAATCGATTGCCTGAGCTCTATCGGAGGGAAGACAGTATGCGCAAACACAGCTTGAGAAAAGCACTCTGCGTTGTTTTCTGCATTTGTACGGCGATGGCGATCGGCTTGACTGCCCAAACATTCACTTCGTTACACAGTTTCAGCGGAAGCGATGGGCTGTCTCCTTATTTTGTCGGCTTGGTGCAGGGCACTGACGGCAATTTCTACGGCACAACCGATACTGGAGGAGCACACAATCACGGCACGGTGTTCAAAATGGCTCCCGATGGCGCCATCACCACCCTTTACAGCTTCTCCGGCCCTGACGGCCAGAACCCTGACGCTGGCTTGGTGCTGGGGAACGATGGCAATTTTTATGGCATGACACGCGCCGGCGGTGCTCACTGCTGCGGAACCGTCTACAAGATCACTCCGACTGGCACGTTAACATCGTTGTATAGCTTCGCTGAAACCGATGGTGGTGGCCCGAGAGACGCGCTGATTCAAGCTACGGACGGAAATTTCTATGGCACCACTTACAATGACGGCGGAAGTGGCGGCGGCACGGTGTTCAAGATCACTCCGAGCGGAACCTTGACCACGCTCTACAATTTCTGCTCGCAAGGGCTAGGCTGCCCCGATGGGCAACTGGTGCTGGCAGGATTGGTGCAGGGGAACGATGGCAACTTTTACGGCGTAACTACCGAAGGCGGGACTAACGGCCACGGCACCGTTTTCAAAATCACGCCAAGCGGCACGCTCACCACACTGCATAGCTTCGACTTCAACACCGAAGGATCCAACCCGCAAGGGACGCTGATCCTGAGCGCTGATGGGAACTTTTACGGGACGACTTATCTGGGTGGCAGCGCCGATTCAGGTACGGTCTTCAAGGTGACGCCGGGAGGCACTCTCACCGTTCTTTATACATTTTGTTATCAACTGGACTGCTCGGGTGGAAGCCAGCCGATAGCAGGTTTGATTCGCGCCAGCGACGGGAACTTTTACGGCGCGACTACGGCCGGAGGCAACGGACATGGCGTCTTGTTTCGCATGACTCCGAGCGGCGCGGTAACACCTCTTCACGCTTTCTGCCCGCAAGGAAACTGCAATGACGGGAGCGGGCCGGAGGGACGCCTGCTACAGGCGAGCAACGGCAACTTTTACGGCACGACCACCGGCGGCGGCACGCATAGTGACGGCACCGTCTTCAGGCTGACCGGACCCTCCTTAATACAAACAACCACGGTCCTGGTAACTTCTCCTAATCCATCGCACTTCAATCAAAGCGTCACCATGACTGCGACGGTGCATGCGCAGAATGGCTCCACGCCGGTCGGCACAGTAGTGTTTGATAGCGACGGTCTGGCAATCGGCGCTGCCACCCTAAACAACGGAATCGCGGTGCTCAACTATTCCAGTCTGCCGATTGGGACACACAATTTAGTGGCGATTTATCAGGGTGGGAGCGGCTTTGCCGGAAGCACCTCCAACACGGTGCAGCAAGTCGTACAGCTCCCCGGCAGCACCACCACCGTGTCCAGCATTCCCAATCCCTCCATGGGTGGGGAACTGGTCACCATCACAGCGACTGTCGGTCCATCAGGGCCGCCGGTACCAACCGGCACGGTCGGCTTCACTTCAAATGGCGCGGCAATTTCCGGATGTACGGCAGTGACGCTGGATTCAGGTTTAGCAATCTGCACAACCTCTGCGCTTGCGGTCGGGACCGATGCCCTTGTCGCAACTTACTCCGGCGACAGTAATTACAGCGGTAGCACGGGCTCGGTAGTCCAGATCGTGAATCCCGTACCAGCGGCTTTGCAGTTTATTCCGATAACACCATGTCGCGTTGTAGACACACGCAATCCCAGTGGCCCTTTCGGCGGCCCTGCGATTCCCGGTAACACGGCGCGCTCGTTCCCGCTGGGGCAGAGCGGCAACCCATGCAACATTCCGTCGACTGCAACCGCCTATTCGGTTAACGTAACCGTCGTGCCGCAGATCACGCTCGGCTATCTCACGATCTGGCCCTCGGGCGAAGGCCAGCCCACGGTCTCTACCTTGAACTCACTCGACGGGCGCCTCAAGGCGAACGCCGCGATCATTCCGGCAGGCACGCCCAATGGCTCGGTCAGCGTTTTCGTCACCAACACCACCAACGTCATCCTCGACATCAACGGCTACTTCACTACCAGCAACGGATCGTCGCTCGCCTTTTATCCGGTGGCGCCGTGCCGCGTGGCTGATACCCGTAAACCCGTCGGGCCCCTGGGCGGACCTTCGCTGGAGGGGACGCACGAACGCGACTTTCCAGTGTTGCAAAGCGACTGCCTGCTGCCGAGCGGCGCGGCTGCCTACTCATTCAACTTCACCGTGATTCCAAGGACCGGAAACGGGGTGGCCTACCTCACAGTGTGGCCGCAAGGACAGACGCGTCCGGTAGTCTCCACGCTGAACGATCTCACTAACACGATCGTCGCCAACGCTGGGCTGGTTCCCGCCGGAACTGGTGGCGGCATCGCCACCTACGCCACCAACGACACCGATCTCGTAATTGATGTCGACGGTTACTTCGCAGCTCCGGGCGCTGGGGGATTGTCGTTCTATCCCTTGACACCTTGCCGTGTGATCGATACGCGTCACGTCGGCAATGGGCAGCCCTTCACCGGCGAGTTGACGGTCGAAGTCGAGAACAGTCCGTGCGGGCCTCCGGCCACTTCGCAGGGCTACGTGTTCAACGCGACGGTCGTGCCTCAAGGACCCCTTAGCTATCTGACGCTCTGGCCGGATCCGCAGCAGCAGCCAACCGTCTCGACACTGAATGCCCCCGACGGAGCGATTACCTCCAACATGGCCATCGTGCCTAACAATAATGGCAAGACCGACGCCTACGCAGCCGGACACACGCAACTGATCCTCGATATCTCCGGCTACTTTGCGCCGTGATGCGACGCGATATTCACGGAACAAAAAAAGCGGGCGCTCTCGGAAGAGCGCCCGTAGTGGAACCCGATGAGGTCCGAGCCTCGAGCCTATCTCACGGTGCGAAGTAGCTCGATATATCCAGAACCAGTTGAGTGACATTCGACGCAAAGGCATCGATCTTACCGTTCGTTGTGGGGACGAGCGCCATGTTCGAGGTAATTGCCCCGTCGATTGCGTTCAGCGTGGACGCCAGCGGCTGGGTTGTCCCGTCCGGCCACAAAGTCAGATAGCTGAAGGACCCCGTGGGAACGATGGTTGCGTTGAACACATACGCCTTAGCTGTGCTGGGTGGTGAGCAAACGCTGTTCACCACGTCAACGGTCAGCTCTCCCGTAAACGAACCATGTCCTTGCCTTGTGTCCAGAACGCGGCAGGGAGCAGTGCTGTAGAGCGAGAGACCTCCCGCTCCCGGCGCAGCGAAGTAGCCGTTGATATCGACCACCAGATCGGTGTCGTTGGATGGGTACACCGAGATGGCTCCAGCTGTTCCAGTGGGCACAATCGCCGCATTGGCCACAATCGTCGCTGTCAGGTTGTTCAAGGTCGATACGAGTGGCTGCGATTGGCCAGCGGGCCAAACCGTCAGAGTACGCCAGTTCATTCCCGCTGGGATGCGGCACGACCGTGAAGTTGAACGAATACGCCTGAATATTGTGACCCTGCGGAATACAGCTACTCATTTGCACCGGGAAGTCACGGACCGCCTGGCCGGTAAGGAAAGGCCCACCCAGATTGCCGTTCGTGCCGCGAGTATCGACTACGCGGCAGGGGGTTAGAGGATAGAACTGTAAGGTATTCTCGGCGGGCGCGGTGAAGTAGCCATTGACATCAATGACAACGTTTGCGGTATTGCTGAGATACACATTTACCGAACCCGACGCACCGGCGGGCACGATCGCGGCGTTCGCTTTGACACGGCCATCCAGAGAGTTCATGGTTGAAACGGTTGGTCTGCAGCTCTCCGGTTGGCCAGATCGTCAAGTACCCAATTCCACTGTGGGACGGGGGCACAAGAGTAACGTTCACTGAATATCCGGTTGCGTTCGAGGGGATGTTGCAGTCGCCGCTCGACAGCGGGAATGTGCGGTACGTGCCTCCTGCGATCGGCGGCCCGCCAAATGTTCCGTTCGGATTTCGCGTGTCCACCACGCGGCAAGGAGCCAGAGCAACGAATTGCACCGCGTCGGCGGGAGCGCCTCCCACCACCGAAACTGTGTTGTCATTGGAGTTGATGACGTAAATCCGGTTCGTGACCGGATTCACGACGGCCGAGGCAGGTCCGCCGCCGACGCCCAGCGTGCTTTTCCCATGCGATAAACCGTCGATGGTGGTAATGGTGTTGTCGCCGTTGTTGGTAACGTAAATCTTGTAGGTGTCGGGATTGACCTCAACGTCGGCAGGGGCTGTACCTACCGCGAGCGTGGTGGTAGCGAGGGTCACACCGTTGACAAAAGTGACCGTATTGTCAGTGTTGTTGGTCATGTAGACTTCGTTGGCCACAGGATTGACGGCCATCCCCGTGGTGCCGTGTCCAGCAGTGACGGTGCTGGTGTTATGCGTGATCCCATCAACAACGGTAATGGTGCCAAGGGTGTTCGTATTACCGTTGGCGATACAGGTGGGATCGGTTCCGCAGGAATTTCCAACATAGATCTTGTTGGTGACGGTGTTCAAGAGCAAGACACTGGGCAGTTGCTCAAGGGCGACCGTATTCGTCACCGTGTTGTTGGTCCCGTCGATGACGCTCAAGGAACCGTTGACTCCGCTTCCGTCGGTAACGCAATCGTGCGGGTCAGTGGAGCAGCGGTTGACCACGTAGATTTTGTTGGTTACTGAATCAACGGCAGCCAGGATCGGCGCGTATTGCACGGTAATGGTGGCAATCACTAAATCCGTGCTTCCGTTAATTACGCTGACAGTATTCCCTAACCTATTTCCGTAATTGGCAACGTAGATTCGATTGGTCAGGGGATTTACGTCCACACCTATTGGGTGTGCGCCGACGGTAAGTGTTTTGATTACCTGGTTCGTCGCTCCATTAATGATCGTAACCGTCCCATCAGCACGGTTGGTCGCGTACACCTTGTTGGTCGCGGGGTTTGCCACCATGAACTGGGGGTTGTTGCCGACTGGTACGTTCGTCGTTTGATCGGTGGCGCCATCGATCACGGTAATGCTGCCGGCGCTACTGCATGTGGGATCGGTGCCGCAAATATTCTCGATGTAGATCTTATTGGTTACCGGGTTGAAGATCGGATAGTTAGGGACTTGTCCCACTGGCACGGTAGCGATGAGGGTCTGGGCGGCAGCCGGCAGCACTGCCGCTACCGTAACGAGCATGGCCAGGAGCCACATTGAACGAAGCTTGTTGCGCATGTTTCCTCCGCAAAGTCGTATTTCCTGTTAGTTAACTTCGAAAATGACGTGTCCCTGACTCCTGATCGATGTCCAGGACGTTGGCTACATGAGCGTTCCTGAAAGACATCTGGCCCGGGCAAGCTAAACCCTAGTGCCCATCGCTTTATCACCTTGGCGCGGGAACTCCGCTCAATCGTGGTGATTGGTAAAGAGTCGTCCGCCGTCACACGTCACGATCCATTTATCAAGGGAGAAAATTTTGCTACTCAGGTGTATCGGGTGGCTTATACTTGGCCATCTTCGCGTTACAAGCAAGCGACATTGCGGGACAAAGTGTGACCATGCATGTCATTCGCGAGGCGGTACGTGACCGTCGCCGTCTCGACTCGTGGAAAGAGATAGCCGCCTACTTCGAACGGGACGAGCGGACGGTCAAGCGCTGGGAGAAGGAAAAAGGCCTTCCGGTGCATCGCATGCCAGAGAACTCTGGCGCGCGGGTGTTTGCCTTCACGGACGAATTATCTCGCTGGATGACTTGTCCTGACTCCTCGAGTGTGGCAGCGGTCGACGAACCGATAGTCAAGCAGGAACCGCCATCCGGCGAAAACCCACCTGCGCCGGCACCGCTTTTATCCCGAAATCTTTGGCTCGTCTTTGGAGTGGCAGCGGCAACAGCCACCGTGCTGGCAGGTGTCTTCTTCTTTCGCTACCAAAAATCGCGTAAGGTATCGGCAATTTCCAGTAGTGCGGCTATCGCGGTGCAGGACGGTTCACGCCACTCAAATCCAGATCCAGTCGCCAGGAACCTGTATCTGTCGGGACAATATTATTGGGATAAGCGCACTCCTGCGGACCTGAATAAGGCGGTCAGCTACTTTGAACAGGCCATCGACCGGGATCCCAAGTACGCCGAAGCCTATGTCGGCCTGGCGAACTGCTACAGCCTGTTGCGGGAGTTCGCCGCCATGCCTTCGGACGAGGCGTTTCCCCGGGCTCTGGCTGCCGCTCGAAAGGCGGTTGAACTTGATCCGTCTTCTGCTGAAGCTCATAACGCGCTGGCATTTGGGACCTTCTACTGGAACTGGGACGCCGCCGAAGCCGAGCGCGAATTTCGAAGTGCTATAAAACTCGATCCTAATTACGTTACCGCGCACCATTGGTACGCAACATTTCTGATGGTACTGGGACGTTTGCCGGAGGCGCTGGAGCAAATCAATCAGGCACAACAGCTCGACCCTGCCTCGACCGCCGATCCTGGCTGACAAGGCCCTGATCCTGTATCACAAGGGCGACAAAGATCAGGCGCTTTCGCTGTTGAAACAGGTGGCTGACTCCCAGCCATCCTTCTTCTCAACTCATCAGTATTTGTGGCTTTCATCGATCGACAATGACGGCAATGGGTCCGGATATTTGGAGGAAGCTGCGAAGGCAGCCACTCTATCCCACGATGCGCGGCGAGATGGATCTGGTACGCGAGGCTGACAACGGATACCGTTCAGGTGGTCGGCAGGAGATGTTGCGGAGTATTCTTCGCGTGCAAAAGACAATTGTTTGACCAGGGGAACGCCTCGGCGTTCTCCGTTGCCGAAACCTACGCTCGGCTGGGCGACAGTAAGGAAACACTTCGCTATCTGGAAACATCTTTCCATCGCCATGAGGTAGCGTTTCTCTGCCGTACGTGTGCATGAACCTTTCTTCTTTCTTCATCACAATCCTACGTTCCGGCAGCTGGTGGAAGAGGCAGGGTTGCCTCCACTCCCTTAAAACTGTGCGCCGTGGTTAATCCGGCCGCCATATCGACTCCCCTCGGCGGGCTGAGGCCAGAGAACAAAAAAACCCGCCCTGGCGGGGCGGGTGGCGAAGAACAGCGCAGAGTCTCTCTAGGAACCGTTCTGGCAGATAGCGCTGAACTGGAAGTTTTGGAAGCTCCACCAGCCATTGACTGAGGTGGCTGGGTCGGCACCGAAATAACGCAGGAACACCTCGTCCTGCAAGTGATAGGTAAAGTTGTGGAGCTGATACGGAAAGTCGCCGAAGTTGAGCGTGGTCTCCAGCGGATCTCCGACCTCGAGGATTCCGCAGGGAGTGCCGTTGCCGCCATTCGTTAGAGGATCATCCATCCACTCGCTGATCTCGTGCGACAGGGCAGAGACGTCTTGCGAGAAATCACCCGGAAATGTGATGTAAGTGAAGTGAGAGTATGTCTGTTGACCTGTCGCGCTGTGGTATCCACCGATGCAGCAGCCACCCTGGGTTAGGTAGGTATCAGAGGTTTGAAAGATCGGGAGCGTCGCCGGGTTAATTTGTGTGTGTTGATTCATGTAAGCGTTGATTTGGTTGTCGAAGTAATTGATCGACACTTCGGCCACCTGATGTCCGAAGGGCGAGCCAATGTGTCCCGAGCCCGATGGGACGTTCAACGTCAGTTCAGGTAGCAAAGTGACTCGCGCGGTGGGACCGCCGAGCAGCACATGATAGTTAGATTCATTCTGGACGACGCTCCAGAAGTTGGCGCGCTGGAAGGCGTCCACATACTGCGTTGTGCCGACGTTAACGCCGCCTTGGGTGTAAGTGGTCGTAGTGTCGAAGATCGGCGATGTTATGGTCCGCGCGACTGGTCCGAACGGGCCGCCACTCAACGGGTCGAAGACCTGCCCGGTGGAGAGAACAATCTTTACCGGGATGATGTAAGTGGTGACGATCGTCCCCTGGCCGGTGCTGGGATCCTGTCCCACCATCACGAACGGAAAGTTGGTGCCGTTATGTGTGAACGACCCATTCCATGTTTGTAGTGTGCCCGCTGGTATTGGCGAACCTGGGGCAGCCGGCTTCGGCGGTAACACAACGTACCTTGGAATTGCGCGGTCGGTACTGCCGGAATTGTTCTGCGCGACAGTCGGGATGGATAGGTAGCAGGAGAGAAACAGAGTCACTGCCGTAAATCGGCAGAGAGATCCAATAGGCATTTTCATAAAACTACATCTCCTCAATTGTTGTGTTCTTGGCTGTATCCGCGGCCTGGCGATTCAAGCCGAGGTAGGGCGAGAGCGTATATCGAGTAGATGCCTTTGGTTGTCAAATAACTGTGATGGGCATGACAGAAATATGTAACCGCCAGGCTGCGGAACATCTCTCGCAATGACGTTCCATGGTATTGAACGACTTCAAGTCGAATACATCGCTACGGTGCATGCTGCAGCGCGAGTTCCTCGCTACACCCCATTTTCCAAACAGGATCAGCTCTGACTAGGACGCTAAGGGCACAACATCTGTTTCGAAAAGTTGACATCGACTTCACCCACTGCTGACAACTGAGGGTTCTGCACGACCTATGTTTACGACATCGCGCCAGTAGGAGCGAGCGATGCGCAAACAGATACGAATCTTCGCAATTACGTTGAGTGTGGCCATGGTGAGCTTCTCGCTCCAGGCGAGCACACCGGACGCATCGAGCCGCCAGGCTGAACTGCCCGTTACGCCTGTAGCCGGCGCGAGTTGGCTCAACCATCTGCATCGCGCTTTCGGCGATACCAGCATGGGTAAGACAGGACGTCTGGGTCCACCTGCTGCTACAGATGGAACAACCGCAGGCGGTGGTCAATTGGGATTTCTGCCGGTCTCAGCCCAAGCCACAACCCTCAAGGGAGCGGACCTGTATCGCCTGAACTGCCAGGGGTGCCACGGGGAGAGCGGATTGGGGGCGCCGCCCGAGATTAATTCGGTCATCGATCCGGTCCGCGCTACCTCTGTGCCAATGGTAGTTGCGCGCATGAAAAAGACCGGGATGGACATCAGTTCATCGGCTGCGGCGGAGCTGGCGAATCAATCACAGGCCGCACTGTTGCAGCGTCTGCACAAGGGCGGCGAGAGCATGCCACCCTTTCCGCACTTAAGCGATGCGTGAGATTCGCGCCCTCATCGCCTATCTGCAAGAACTTTCAGGCGTGCCAGGAGCGGCGCAGCTGACCGTAGTGGAATCGCCCATGCGTATTGGCGAGCACATCGTGAAGTCCACCTGTCACACCTGCCACGATGCGACCGGTCTGAACCCTACTCCACAGCAACTGGAGAACGGTGCGATTCCCCCGCTCGAAACATTGACCGACGCGTACGGACGAGCTGCAGCTCATCCGCAAAGTAACTGGCGGCGCTCCTATTTTGATGGGCACCCCGGCAACTCTACATCGCGGCCGCATGCCGGTGTTTTATTACCTCAGTAAGGACGAGGCCGCTGATGTGTATCTGTATCTATCAAGCTATCCGCCTCAGCAGCTGCAAGCCGGTGTGCCAGCCGTAGCCGGCGCAGAGCAGAATGGAGCAGGAGACGGCGCTCCTCCTGCTCCCCCTGCTACTCCGATCACTCCGGCACCGCGCAAACTCTTCGAATGCAGGAAGTGAGCAGGACTGCGCCCGTGTCAGAGCGGAATTCCGGATTGGATGGTGACACTTTTGCTGATTGGTCTGGGATCCGCTTCCTTGGCGCTGGTCATTCTCGGCATGGGCTTCGCGGCGTACGAATTTAATCGATTGGGCAAAGCCAGCGAGCTCAAACACAAGAGCCGAACTGCCGTTCCTAGCCTCGAGCATCGAGCATGAGGTCGACGACCTGGTGATGCGGTGAAGCGCACTGTTCTGAACTTGAGGTGATTAGTACCAAGGAGAAGCATTTCATGTCTCAACGTGGTGCGCAGTTGATCAGCTGTCTGGTGTCTGTTGGCTGCCGTGTTCGCGATTACGCTCGCAAATCCGAGGCCGACGCAGGCCATTCCTGCTTTCGCGCGAATGTATGGCACCAGTTGCAGCACGTGTCACCTCGATTTTCCCAAGCTGAATGACTTCGGCAAAGCTTTCAAGGATGCAGGTTTCAAGTTTCCGAAGGACGACGAGTCCATGCTGAAGATTCCTCCGGTGATGCTGGGCGCTCCGGCGAATAAGGAGCTGTGGCCGAAGGCGATCTGGCCGGGAACGATTCCGGGCATTCCGCCGATCGGATTTCGCTACACCAACTACTTTCAGTACACGGGCTCGAGCAGCAGTAACTTCGCGGCTCTGACACCGCCGGGCACTCTGCCTCCGTTGATTCCTGCAACGGATTTCGAGACCGGTGTGTTCAGCCTGTTCACCGCAGGAAACTTTGGCAGCGACATCGCCTTCTGGGTCAATGACGATCTGAGCGTCGCTTCGGCCAATGCAAATGGCGGACTCGGCGATGCTTATCTGAAGTTCGTCAATGTCGGCCGATTCCTGAAGCTGCCGTCAGAACGCGCTGAACCTGCGCGTCGGACAGTTCGAATTGGAGCTGCCATTCACGCAGGCGCGGAGTATCTGGACCAGTCCTTACGACATTTATGTCCAGTCGAATATCGGTTCGATGAACTCGGTGTTTCCGCAACAGTTCATCAACAATCACTATGTGCTGGCGGAGACAGGCAAGGGCGTTGAACTCAGCGGCGGTCTGCACACCGGCGGCTACAACTACTCGATCGCCTTTATCGACCAGAACACAGGCGGGGGCGCGGGCTACAGTCCGTATGTTCCTACTGCCTTGGGAAGCAATCAGGGCGGCCTCGGCGTGCAGTCGACCGCCGACTTCAAAGACATCTACGGGAGCTTCAACTACCGCTTCAACCTGGAGCGGGACAAGAGCAGCCGCAACGCGATTCAGGCCGCAGGTCCGACCGGGCCGCGCGATCACACGTATCTGAATCTCGGCACGTACTACTTCTACGGCCGTTCCGAGCAACGGCTGCTGGGTGTTGGCGCAGACAATACCGCAGCGGTGCTGACCGCGCGAGAGCCGTTCTACCGGGTCGGCGCCAACATGACCTTCAACTATCGTTGCTGCCTGCAATTCAATGCGCTGTATATGTACGGCCACGACATGAATTTGCTGCCCGTCGATTCGAGCGGCGCGATCATTCCGCTGCAGAGCATTGGTCAAGATCACGCCGGCGGGATTCGTCGAGGGCAGGGCGGCAACCTTCAGCGGCGGTTTCGCCGACGTGGAGTGGCTCGCCTATCCCTGGATGATGGTCATGATGCGATACGACGGAGTGAACTCGAACTCTGATCGCATCAACGCGCTGATTAACAATCCATCGTTCACCGGCTCGCCATTCAATGCGGCGTTCGGGTCAACACGCAACCGCTTTACACCGGCGGTGCAGTTCCTGATTCACGCCAACATCAAGGCGACGTTTGAGTATCAGTTCCGGCCATCGCAGTCGGTGATCATTGCCAACAATCCGTCCACCGGATTGCCCATGGCATTCAATCCATTTCACACCAACACGGCAGTGGTTGGCCTGGACTTCGCGTACTAGGAGCTAGCGCGGTGACAAACCACTTTTCCAAAGGAGCTTCATGAATCGTACTTTTCTATTGCCTCTCTGTTTGATCGCAGCATTGTCGTCAGTCTGCGCTTGCCGGAACCATCGAAGGCAAGGTCTCATCCGGCAACTCCGTGGTCTATGTCGACACGATTCCCGGCAAGACGTTTCCGGCGCCCGACAAGAACGTGACCATCAGCCAGCGCGGCCTGGCATTTGTGCCACACCTCGACGATCGTGCAGCAGGGAACCACGGTTGAGTTTCAGAACGACGATTCGGTGCAGCACAACGTTTTCTGGCCCTCGATCAGCGGCAGCAAGAAAGAAGCTCACAACATGGGCACCTGGCCGAAGGGCGACAAGCGTCCCTTCAAGTTCGATCATCCCGGGGTCGTGCCGTTGCTCTGCAATGTTCACTCAGAGATGTCGGGCTACGTGATTGTCAGTCCCACGCCGTATTTCGCGCAGACGGATTCCGCGGGCAATTTCAAGATCGATAACATTCCCGACGGCAAATACACCGTCGTGGCCTGGCACGAAGGCTCCAAGCCGCAGAGCAAGCCCGTTGATGTAACAGGGACGGGTAAGGTGGAATTCACGCTGGCGAAGTGAGCCGGGAGACGATTAAGTCGGGAGGAGGGTCGTGCGGGTGAGACGAATTGCGATGGCGGGCGTTCTGACGGCGATGATGGGTCTGCGAGTGCTGTCAGCGCAGGTGATTACGCCGATGGAGTTGCAGGATCCCAAGATGCAGCACCTGCAACAGCGTCATCTGCAGACGTTGATGCTGATCGGCAAAGAGATTGAGGAGCACAAGTTTCCGTATCAGTTCTATCTGTGCCGGACGCTGGATGTGGACATCGCGAAAATGTCCGCCGCCGATTTGCGGTCGATCCGCTTCGACTCTTTATCAGCGCAAGACCGTGCTCGCGATCACCGGGAATTACTACGCGTCGTACTCCGGGGAGCGCATGAATGGCGACGCGCGCCTGAAGGAAACATTCAATCAGGTTGTGGTTCCCATACTGCAGGCCGAGGTGCCGCACTTCCCGGATGATTCAGAGTTCTCCGCTTACGCTATTGAGGTTTCGCATCACGTGCGCAAGAAGGTCATGAACATGAGCTCGGAGATACCGGAGAACGTTGCCGTGATCATTCCGGTGAGCGCCGCGCAGAAGTTTGTGGATGCGAAGACGGATGAGGAGAGGCAGTCTGCGGTTCTGGATGCCGAGATATTTCTGAATGGTGAGCCGCATTCCCTGTGGCTCGGTGACGGTGCTCCGCCGGAGGAATGGCAAGAGCGTAACTCGCCGCCGGCCCAGATGCAGACTGTCGCCATGCCCGGCGCTCCTACGGCGGCTACGCCCAGTGGTACGGCTAGTGTCTCCAACGCTCTTCTGAAACCAACCCCCGCGCGGATCATCACTCCAGAGTCGCTCGTCGGATTGCAGCGCCAGAACCAGGATGCGATCGATCGCATGGTGAAGGGGCTCGATTCGCAAGCGCACTTTCTGCCCTACGCCCCACCCTCATTCATCGGCTTCCGGCAAGGTAGATACCTTGCAGTTGTCGACCAGCACCTCGCTGGAAGCCGCTCCCGCCAGCTCTCGCTACAAACTTGCCGCGCTTGCCTTCGACGAGCACATCTCGCATCTCATACGGCCGCTGCTGGACTATTTTCCTGTCGGATGTTGAGTTCGACGGGGTCGACTTCAGTACCAGCATCCACGTTGCCGGGGATACAGGCAGCGAGGCCGTGGAGTTTTTCTTCCCGTATCGCGTGATGCGTTGCTTCGCCAGCTATGACTGCACCGGACAACAGTTACTCGATTCCGGCACCGTGGTCATTAACGGCGAACGCTCCGCGCTGGACTTGCAGATCGCCGAAGGGAAAAACTGAGCAGAATCGAAGAAAATTAGTCACTGCTAAGCAGCACCGGAGCTGCGCCGATGCTGATCTTCTGGCTGTGATTGGCTTGGCCGCGCCGGTCCAATCCGTGGTCTTGGTCGCAAGCCAAGACGGCGGAATTGTGAAGGAACGCTGATGTGTATCGGACCACAGCACCCGGCTGGTCGAGCCTGAACGATCCATCTGACAGACCCACACGTTCGTCGCGCTCACGCTCGCAGGAGCGTAGAACGGAGCCGAGCAGCCAGCCGCGAAGGATGCCGTAGGCTGCTCCGGCGCCAGTGATTCGATTGTCCGGGGCTGAGGTGAGGTCCAGTGTGCTCCAGTTGTGATTGTCCCAGGCGTACCAGTAGCAGCGCTGCACACCCATGAGCCAATTCAGAAGGTAGGTACGCATCAAGAATCCCGCCGCTTCTTCTTCCGACGCAAATTGTTTCGGCCTCGACCACCCTGTTTCGGTATTCCAGAGCGGCTTATTCTCGCAAGCATGTTTTTGCATGGAAGCGTCGCACGCGTGCGATCAGCGCAAGCATGGCCTCGGGCGCTTTCGGCGTGACATAGAAGTGATAGCCGATTACGTCGGCATACTGGCAACCGCCTCTTCTGCAAGAATTGATTGAGCCACGAAAGCCCGTCTTCTGTTGTGGCCGACAGGCGAGACGACGGTAATGGTGGGATCGACGGACTTCAAGACTTGATATGCAGCTGCGTGACAGTTCCAGCATCGCCTGCGGATCACCGGTGAACGTACCCTTTACGTTCGGCTCGTTCCAGATCTCGTAGTTGTGGATCACGCCCTTATATCGAGTGGCCACGACGCGCACGTATTCTTCCCAGTCAGACAAAGTTGCTGCGGCTCGGCCGCATTGCCATCGCCGTAGGCAGAGCGTTCGTGCGGCCGCGCCGATGCCCATGCCGGAGTCAAGCCGAGGGTCAGCAGGATTTCTACGTGCCGTTCTTTGGCAAGCTGCACGTACCGATCGAGCAACTCGAAATTCCACTTGCCCGGCTCGGGTTCCAGTTGCGGCCACGCGACGTGCGCGTCCCACAGCCGCCACTCTGCGAAGGGCAACTGCCGGCCACTCCGTGCCCGAAGCTGCGCGATGGATATGCATTCCGAACAATCCCGCATCCACCGGCTGGGTTGGGCCGAAGTACAAAGGCGATTCAGTAGTGGCAATCGCCGATGTCAGGAGCAAAACGCCAATCGTAAGAGACCTGCCGCCGAATCTCATGGCGCTCATTTTGTGTCGCGGTGGTTCAGCAAAGGACTACGTTCAGAAGATCACCTGCCGCCGGTTGAGGGCGGTGAACCAGAGCGCTCGCCCGCAATCGCTGGCGTAGATGATGGTCTTTGAGTCGGCTTCCCACGCAGGCGAAATGTCATTGCAATCAGCATTGGTCAGCCGCCGGGTTGCTCCACTTTGCAAATCGCGCAGCCGGAGATTCCAGACTCCGTGGTCCAGTTGACTGAATCCGAGCCAGCGTCCATCGGGAGACGCAGCCGGATATCGGGCGTTCGTGGTCCCCAGCGCCTGAATCGATCCGTCCGGCTTGGCGAGGTACAGCTCCGAAGGCTGCCCGGCTTTCGCAGCCGCATAAATCATGCTGCCGCCGGTAAGGAATGTCATTTCCTCCGCGTCAAATCCGGGCGGCGATATGCGGAGATCGGCACGTCCGGCGTCGTGTAGTGTCCGCAACCAGAGAGTACTCGTTCCGCGATCCGATCGCAGGTATGCCAGATATTTGCCGTCAGCCGACACCACCGGCGACTGGGCATCAGCTGCTTCCAGCTGGTTCGCTGCCGTCGGACTGGATCTGGTGATTTGTGTCGTTGTTCCTGCTTCTTCCGTCCAAGTCGTCGGACCGTAACGAGTGTGGCTGAGCTGGTCGCCCACGTCCCCACTCGGAACGCCGGTCATGCCGGTCTCGCTCACTCGATATCCATTTGGGCGCATTGCTATGAAACTGACCCGGTAACCGTCTACGATCGGCTGCGCCGCCAGAAGGACATCCGACGGTATCGAAAGCCGTGACCGATAGCTGTCATAGACTCCCGGCTGATGATGTACGGCGGAGGCAATCTGAACGATCACCAGGGCAGTCAGTGCCGTAGTCCAAGCCCAGCGGTCGCGGCTGGCTGCATTGTGTTCTTCGCGACTCAACGTCGTGTAGCAGATTCCGCATAGCAGCAACACCAGGTAGAGCCGCGGCACGCTTACCAGCGCCCACCAACCATCCCCCACGCTGTGAGGCCACGCCGGAAAGCAAATTGCCAAATACACAACGAGCAACAGTCCCAGGGAAACGCGGTTCTCGGTCCGCAAGCACGCGGCCGCCAAAATCGTTACCGGCAGGATGAGTAAGGTGAAATGGTAAGAGGCCGGCAGGGTTGAGATCGCCAGCAAAGCGACGAGAAATCCGGACCACTCGAGTTGCACCTGAAGCCGGTCGCGACGCCTGGGAACGGCGAGGAAAATCGCCGGTGCCAGCACGATCATCTGCAGTAGAGGATGCAGCAGCGCAGATACTAGCGGCGCGTTCAGCGCCGGGCTCGTATTCCACTGCGGCTCAAAGATAAAGAGTTTGTGCAAGAGAGCTGAGATGGAGTTCGGCGACAGGGCATAAGGATCCATCGCCTCCCCGCGCAAAGCCCACGGCAGCACCTGGGTTATGTAGGTGCGGTGCAGCTGTGGTCCGAATGCCAAGACAGATGCGATGACGGTCGCAAGCGTTCCGCCCAACAATCCCATAGTCGCGCGCAGGTCTCGTTTCCGCAGGAAGTACAACAGAAAGAAGACAGGGAAGATTTTCAGGCCGGCAGCTACTCCCAACAGAACGCCAGCGAGCAGTCGCCTGTCCTGGAGGTATGTCCACAACGCCGCCGTGATCAGCAGAAGAAGCAGCAGATAGTACTGCCCATACTCCAGATTTCGGAGCAGGGGATAATTCAGGCCGATCAGCAATGCAACGCGACGCCAGGGAAGCCGCGTCAAGGATTGCAGCAACACGGCTACCGCTACAACCAACAGCAGGTTGCATACAATCCAGATTCGTTTGGCGGTGAGTGGTGGCCAGTAGGTAAGCGGCCACATGACGAGAGCAGAGAAGGGAGTGTGCGGAACGAAACCTACAACAGGCTGGTCGCTGGGCCGGATCCCCATGCGGTCCTTCTGTCGTTGCAGCCAGATCCACTCGTAAATACGGTTGGTGTTGTAGCCTTCGTGTAAGAGGCGGGCGGTTACATAGTAATTTGGGAAGTCGGTGTTGAGATGCTGCCAGGCGCGGGGAAGAGCTCGTCCTCCGATGAATGCCGATGCGGCAAGCAACAGCAGCCACTCCACAACTGGAGCGATTTTTCTGGCCGAGTACGAGTGCTCACTGGTTGGAGTAGTGGCAGCCTCACTTGCTGGAGCTGATAAGAGCGGCATCACGAGCGACTCTTCAAGCTACGCTGACTGCGCTGCGTGAATTTACCACAGGCAATTGTTCGGCGACCTGAGCTTCAATCCAGCGGTAGGTGTTTGCCAGACCCTTTTCCAGGCTGACTTGCGGCTCCCAATGCAAGACCTCGCGCAACAGACTGTTATCGGAGTTTCTGCCGCGCACTCCCTGCGGACCCGGTACATGCTTTAGACGGACGTCCACCCCGGCAATTTTCGCAATCATTCGAGCGAGCTGGTTAATGCTGACCATGCGATCCTGGCCCAGGTTGAGCGGTTCCTCGAAGCTCGACCGCATCAATTTGTAAATCCCGAGGACGCAGTCGTCGATGTAGCAGAACGACCTGGTCTGCTCGCCGTCGCCCCAGATCTCAATTTCAGGATTGCCGGTCAGCTTGGCGAAGGCGATCTTCCGGCTGAGAGCGGCCGGCGCTTTTTCTCTGCCGCCATCAAATGTTCCGTACGGGCCAAAAATATTATGAAAGCGAACGATCCGCGTTTCCATGCCATAGTCGCGCCGGTAGTGGGTACACAGTTGTTCGGTGATCAACTTCTCCCAGCCGTAAGCATCCTGCGGTTCAGCTGGATACGCCTCTGCTTCGCGCAACGGAGCAACATCGGTGCGCTGCTGACGGTACTCGGGATAGATACAGGCCGAGGATGTGAACAGGTAGCGGCGAGCGCCGTTGCTGCGAGCCGCCTCCAGCGTATGCAGGTTGATCAGAGAATTATTGTGCAGAATGCGAGCATGGTTGCTGGAGATGTAGCCCATGCCTCCCATGTCGGCGGCCAACGCGTACACGGTGTCAACTGAGCGCGTGGCCCGCATGCAGTCCTCCCACCGTCGCAGGTCGAGCGTCTCGAACTCGTCGGCCGTGGTGGCACTAAACTCCGGCAGCTTTACGTCGACGCCACGGACCCAATACCCCTGCGCCTTGAGAAAACTGACGAGATGATGGCCGATGAAGCCACCGGCCCCGGTTACAAGCACTCTTGCAGACCCTGAATTCATAACGAGATCTCCTGGAAGAACAGCCGGTATTTAGCTGGGTTACCGCGAACTTGGTGGCTAGGGAATTAGCGATCGTTTATGCTGCGCCGATGCCACGGAACACGGCGGTTACGGTTCGCAGCAGGATGGCAAGATCAAGAAATATGCTCTGGTTGTGGATATAGAAGAGATCGAGCCCAACATTTTCGTGGATGGGCATGGCGCGCGCCGGGCTGATCTGCCACAACCCAGTGATTCCCGGCAACGCATTCAGTCGCAGCCGCTCATGAGGGTTGTAATTTTCCACGATAAAGGGCATTTCCGGGCGTGGGCCTACCAGGCTCATGTCGCCCTGCAAAACGTTGAGTAGTTGCGGTATTTCATCGATGCTGAAACGGCGCAACGTTCGTCCGAGGTTCGTCAGCCTGGGGTCGGCATCACTTACGGGCGATCTTGCATAGCGGTGGACGCGCGCATGCATGCTGCGGAACTTCCACATGCAGAATGACTCACCACCCCGGCCAATCCGCCGCTGCCTGATGAAGACGGGCCCTGCGGAATCCAGCTTGATAAGAACGGCGACGCACAGCAGGAAAGGCAGCGCGAGCACGAGCAGAATCGCTGCTCCGGCAACGTCAACCGCGCGTTTTAATAAGTGACTCGGAAGATCACTGGCACCTGCTTTCTGTAAGTGAAACACGTCGGCCTCTTGAACCTCATATCTCTCGTGCCCGGAGCGCATCTCGAACGCGGCCGTCGCGAGCGACGACGGGCGAAAGCTATGTAAAAGTTCGCGCTGAACTATTAAGAGCACGAGGATCAGGCCCGCGGTCACGACGAAATCAGTGCCGGGAACGGTGCGAGTGCTGAAGCAGCTAACAGTGAACAGCAATATTGCGCAAGCGGCACCACGAAGCAGACTAGCGGTATCTGCAATGCCGAGCGGAGTTCGATGACGCAGATATGTCCCGGAGAACGAGAAAATTGTGATAGCCATTGTCGCCAGCGCGACGGGCGTTAGCCCCTGGTAATGCGGCGCGGATGCCGTCAATCTTGGATCGACGAAGGCCGGGATCAGAGCGAACCCGAGGCTGAGGGTCAGGAAATCCATGATCGCGCGGATCAGGGCCGGCCTTCCGGAGGAAACAGAACTACGGCCGGTAACGGATTGCGTTCCGGCAGCGGCGGGTATCGTCGTTAGAATGCGTTCAGAGGTTGCCACCGATGATAGGTCCTCAGATGTGTGCTGCTGCAGCTAGATGTCGGTCGTGAATTACGGTTGGAGATCGAAGCGGCGAATGCCCGTCAATTGCAGAATGGCCTGAGAGAGAAACAATGGGTTGTTGACCAGGTAGCGCTTCCACAGACGCCTTGGTTCTTGCAGAAGCCTATGCAGCCATTGCAGCCCTAGTTGTTTCATCCATCGCGGACTGTCCTTCAGCTTGCCAGTGTGATAGTCGAACGCCGCACCCACACCAATCATTAAGGTCGCGTCCAGGCGAGGCAGGTATTCAGCCATGAAGCGCTCTTGCTTTGGGGTGCTCAGCCCTACCCAGACGATGTCGGGACGCAGTTGCCGTATGAGTCCAATCAGGTCGTTCGCTTCGGATTCATTCAGTGGCCTGAAGGGCGGAGTGTAGGTTCCCACGATATGAGCGTGCGGGAAACGCTGCAGCAACGCGGTCTGCAGCTCCTGCGCCACACCGTTATTGCCGCCATAGAAGAAATGCGAGCAAGTACGCAGTGCCGGGTCGCCGAAAACCGCAAGCATAAGATCGGGGCCGAAGACCCGGCGCATCTGCCGCAGGCCTTGCAGGCGCCCGATCCACACGGTCGGCATACCATCCGGCACTACCAGGAAGGCGTTCGACAACACCTTGCGTAAAGCGGGATCGCGCTGCGCCTCCATCACGCCATGAACGGAGGTCGCACAAACGTAGCCTGGTGTGTGCTTCTGGACCGCGTCCGCGATCATCTGCACGGCGCGGTGCATGTCCAGGGCATGCACACCGACACCGAGCACATTCGCTCGCGGAAGGCAGTTAGAGTTAGACGGCATGCTTTTCAAGGCCAATGGCGTTGGCACTTGGAAGATCGATCGCTGCTGGTGATCGCCCTTCGATTAGCGAGCGGTACATCGCCGTATACTGACTTGCAATTTCAGGAGCGCGAAAGCGAGTAAGAGCGTGCGGCTGCGGTTTAAGACTCTGCAGCGAAGTTTCCATAGCAGTTGCCAGTTCGGCGATTGGGCTTGGTACCGCCAGATCAAAGTAGCTGCAACTGGTGCCACCTACCTCCCGCAAGACGGGAATGTCTGAGCACAACACTCTGCTGCCACATCGCAACGCTTCTATCAAGGGGAGGCAGAAACCCTCGATGTTGGAAGGTAACACCACCAATTCGCAATTGCGGTAAAGCCAGCACAGTTCTGAGTCCAGGAGGGCCGACACGAATATCACACGTCCTGATAACGAAAGCCTGTGCACCTGAGCATGGAGCGACTTCGTCTCCGGCCCTTCTCCGCCAACTACGACTAAACGAAAGTTTTCCGAAACTCCGCCGCGCCGGAGGAGTTCCGAAAATGCCGCCAGCAAAAGACGGAGATTCTTGTTGCTGCGATGCTGAGCGACACACAATAGAAACGGTAGGTCGTAGAGTTGCGGCACATGCGGTCGCTGGGCGCGGGAGGGATCCAGCCCGACAGCCTGGTAAATTCTCGCCGCTTTTTCCCTGGCGAGGCCCGGGCCGGAGGAGCACAAACGCTGAAGGGTGAAGTCGGAACTGCACACGACGAAATCGCTCGCCTCCAAACATTGCTTCAGAAAACGCCGATTGAATAGCACCCGCAGCTTTCCAAAGTTTTCCGGGGCGTCGTATGGATAAAGATCGTGAAGCGAGCAAACCACGGGACAGGCAAATTGTCGCCGCGAAATTGGCGCAGGGAACGAGAGATGCACCAGGTCTGCGCGACAGTGGCGGGCAATTCCGGGGAGTGACCGGTAATACCAGAGGTTGCGTGTGTAGGGATGATTCGAGACGTCCGCCGCGACCAGGTTGACCTTCGCACCCTGGAGATTGAACGCCTCCCGGAAATATGAGAGCTGCCACGGGCCAACCAGCATCGTTACGCGCGAGACGTCGTGGGTCGCCGCCAGGGATGCGGTTAGATTGGCGGCATGGCGACAGATGCCGGAAGGGCATTTAGCCGAGGAAACTGCTGATATCAGAATGTGCAAGGCCGGTTACGAGTTGAGGGTTGCAGGACGAAATTGGTTGAGGTAATAACCACGCGCCAGCTTTTCGGAGTATCGCAAGGCACCGGCACAGGATCGCAGAAGGGCAGTTGTTATACGGCGAGTAATAGGCGTGCGCATCTTGCGCAGCACAGGCGAGTAAAGATGCACCACGTGATCAATCTCTTCGAACTGCTTGTGTGAGTCAGTGCAGGTCTTGCTGTTACGTTGAAAGCGAAAATCGGCCATCAGCTTCGGCACATGCTTGAAGCGATAGCCGCGACTGGCCAGGCGAACAAAGAACTCAAAATCCATTGCGTAATGCAGTCTCTCGTTCAGCCAGTTTCCGTCGTCGAAAATCCGACGACGAAAGAATGTAGCGGTTGACGGTATGTAGAGCACGCGGTGGTAGAGGAGGACAAAGAAGCTGAATTCGATCTCCCGCCGGATGCGAAAGACTTTACCTGACTCGTCAATCCACGTGTAGTCACCGTACAGGACATCGACATCCGGGTTTTCCTCGAAGACCTTCGCCACATGCTCGAAGCATCCCGGGCGGTAGCGATCATCGGAATTCAGCCAGCCGACAACGTCGCCAGCGGCGCGCGCGAATCCTTTGTTCAAAGCATTGCTTTGGCCGGTGTCCTGTTCGGAGGTCCAGCGCACGCGTCCTTGTTTCCCGGCATAATCGCGCAATATATCTACCGTGCCATCTTTTGACCCGCCATCGATTACCAGATGCTCGAGGTTTGGATAGCCCTGGTCAGCGACGCTAACGAGTGCTTCGCGAATGTACGCCGCCTGATTGAACGACGGAGTCACGATGGATAGAGAAGGTCCTGGCTTCATGCGCGTAGATGTGCCTTTGACAAGGCGGTTTGCGACAGGGCAACGGAAAACATAGTCATGAGCCACAACGGAAAGCCGAGGTCGAACTGGTCGGTGTCGACCATGCCGCGCACCAACACGAGGATCAGTACCGACATGGCAAGCGATCTCAAGCCGCCATCCTGGCTGGATCTAACATGACGAAAAAACGACCAATAAAGCACGATTACGATCACCAGTCCGACTATGCCGTAGGTAAAAAATGTCTGTAAAAGTTCGTTGTGAGCGTGGTTGGGCAGGAAGTTATTGAAGGGTGGAAACGTCCAGCGAAAGGAGTCGAACCCGTGGCCAATCCAGGGGCGCTCCAATGAAAAGTCAAGCGCCTGGGACCAGATATAGGTTCTTCCGGTGAGGGTCTCAAGGTTGTTCGATTGGGTGTAGACATCCAGATAGGCCTCCGCCAGACCCCAGAAGCAAATCAAAACGGAAGAACTGGCGATCGCAATCCATAGCCGCCCGCGGTGGCTGATCTTCAGCCCACGCAAAAGGTAGTAAAGGCCGGCGAAAAGGAAGGCGACAATTGTCCCCTTGCTAAGGGTTCGGATCATGGTGACGCCTAGCGCCACGGAGACCCAAATCCACCACTTCTTCTCCTGAGCCATGTAAATCGAAAATAATGTGCCCAAGGCGAAGTGGAAGCCAATCAAGTTGGGATGAAGAAAGTCTTCATTCCCGAGCCGCAGGTCCTCCATCGCCGGTGTTGACCAGGCGATCAGAGCCACTAAAAGCGCTCCCGCGACGAACCCGTACATGATTCTCCGCGCGTTCTGGTCGACCTGGGGATAGCGCAGCAGGAGGTATACCGACGCCACCTCGGCCACCAGAGCGGCCCAGTAGCCGGCGGCAACTGCCAGAGAATCACCCTTGGTCCAGAGCATGCTGATCGCTGCAAGCCCGAGATACATGGCAATCCACAGGAGCGGTTTGCGGTTCTCGCTTTGGCTCGCCTGAGGTGGAGGATTCACGATCGTGTAACCGACAACCATCAACAGCCAGGTGAGCGTCACTCCCAATCGGACAGCGGTTCCGAACTGCGGGTCTGATTCGAAGAATAGAAACGTCAGGCAGCTCTGAAAGGAGAGGAAGAACCCGCCCGCCGTACAGAGAAATGCACCCTGTCTGTCGGCGTCGCTGACCCGATGCGTGCCTATAATTGCCGCTGCGCCCATGCTAGTGAGATCCGGACTCGACGGCCGGTTCCGGTGTCGCGAGAAAATGTTTGGGAAATGACTTCGGCGCCAGCAACGACCGCAATCGGAAATACATCAGCAACGTAATCGGCCCGTAGAGCAATCGTCCGACAGCGGCGCCCAAAACCCCCATCCGAGGAGCCAGCAAGATTACTCCTGCCAGCATCACGATCCCGCCAACAACGTTCAACATTGAGACCAGTCGGACCTCTCCCAATGCAAGCAGCGCATAGTGTCCTGTGATGTTGAATGCCAGTAAGCAATACCCAAGCGCAACCACCGATAAGACCATCCACGCCTGCTGCGAAAATGCGGAGCCCATCCAAAGCCTGAGAATCAGTTTGCTGAAAAGCGCAATTGGCAGGCTGAGAGCCAGGGCAAGCACTACATTGATCAGAAGGGCGCGGACGATGATGGGTCGCAAGTCGCGGGCGGAAGATGAAGTCGAGATTCTGTTGCTCAGGTGAGGGAATAGGAAGTGTAATCCTGCGGCGATCAAGCCATGGATCGGTTGCGCTGCTTGCACACACACGCTGTAATACGCAACCGATGAAACTCCCAGCATGAAGCCGATGAGCAATCGATCGGCGTAATTGAAAATGCAGCCTGCCAGTGCCTGCAACCAGCTGAAAAAGCCGAAATGGAAGACCTCAGCGAACGCCGCTCTGTTGATGGATGGATAGAGGATCAGCGGACCGGCAACGATGCGAACTGCGATCATTTGTGCGATGGCTGATCCGGCAGCGATTGCCAGCGTGGCCACCAAAATCGCAACGACACCCCGGCCAGCAACGACCAGAACACAAGCGCACAAAATTGTTGCGATTCTCGAGGCCACGTTGATCTGGACGGCCGGGCCATAGCGTTCGAAGGCCCGAAGCGCTCCCACAAAGACGCTCTCCACTGACTTGATCAAGAGCACGAGTGCTGCAATGCGGAAGACCACCAGGGCGCTTGCATACAAAGTTCGATCCACCTGGAGGAGCTGTCGAACTGCCACCGGGGCCAGATACCACATGAGCAATGCCAGTGCGCTTCCCAGAACCAGATTGATCGTCAAGCTGACGCGCAACGTATCTTCCAGCCTCTTGTGGTCGCTCTGCCCGCGATAGGCGGCGGCGTACTTCAGCGCGGCATCGCCGAAGCCCGTGCTGATGAAACTCGAACTGGTGATGGCTGCCGTGGTCAACATCCATAATCCATACGACGCTACGCCGAGTCGGTGTAGCAGAAAAGGGGTGGCCAGTAGCATAGTTACCGGCATCGCCACATACTCTGCGGCGCCATAGAACGCGTTTCGCAGGCTCGACCGACCCGCCGCCGAAGTACGTAGCGCCGCAACCGCCGCTCTTGCTTTATTCAGTTGGAGATTCACTGGTGTAATTCCGGTCGGACGCCGGGAGTCTTCGACGGACGGCGCGACGAAGGTCTCTGGCATCGCTTTTCAGCGCCAGCCACACGCGCAGCGCCAACTCCTTGCGGGCATCATGCGGCGAGAGTCGCAGCCAGCGGTCCTGCATCACGAGGTACATCGCTGCGATGAAGACGGACACGGTGGTGAGAACCAGAATCAGGATCAGTCGTGGCGGGAACGACTTCTTTTCCGGCCAGGAGGGTGGATCGATAACCCGAACACTTGGAACCGACTTCACTTCCTCGATCCTGGCTAGCTCGTATTGCTCGGTCAAAAGATCGTAGACGGTTTCCTTCACCTTGACTTGCCGGTACAGATCGGCCCAGCGCACGGCGAGCACCGGCATCTGCCGCAGAGTAGGATAAAGCGCGTCGCTATCGGCCGGCGTTTCACCGCTATCCGCAGCCGAGCCTCCAAGCTTTTTCAGTTCGCGTTCGAGCTCGCCAACCCGCGCACCGGCAGCACGCATGCGCACATTGCCTGCTCCGTAGAACTGCGCCATCGAATCTTGTTCAGCGCGAGCGACAATCAGCTGGGCCTGGAGTTTCGCCCCGGCCTCGACCATGGCCTTGGTTTGCTCTTTCACGTCGAGCGTGGTGTTCTTGCTGGCAAAATCGCTGAGGGCGACTTGTGCCTTTTCCAGATCGCTCTGTACCGTGACAAGCCGTTGTTCAATGAATTCGCGTTCGCGCCGAGCCGCGGACGTGTTGACTCGTATCAACAGGCTGTCGAGTTGATCGAGATAGGCCTGCGCCATGTCGCGCGCGCGCTGCCGGTCGGTGTCGGTTACCACGACAGTAAGTACACCGCTCTTCCGGTCCTGTGTTATTTCCGTGCGACGCGCCAGCTTCTTCAAGGCGTCCTGACGATATCGCTTGCGATACACCTTCTGCAGGTCGAAGCGGTCGACCAGGGCACCCTCGATCGTGCCGCTGTGCAGAAGCTCCGCAAACAAGGCACCGGTATCTTTCATCCCCAACATGCCGCCTGCCAAGGCGCCCAATGCGCCGCCGGGCATGGCTTTGCCTGCCAGCGCGGCCAACATCGCCGTGCCCATACCTTGCTGGTCGGGAGGCATCATGCGCGTTCCTGACTCATATTGCTTGGGAATTAGAAACGCGATGAGTGTGCTCAGGAGCAAGGAGTACAGGAACACTTTCGCAAGAACACGCCGCCGCTCCCAGAGCAGAGAAGTATTTGGCACCCAGCCGTTGTGGTGATTCTCGGCTGCAATGTCCAATTCATCGTGCTGCGTGTGCAGGGCTACTTCAGTGAACGGGGCCATCAGCGAACGCTCCAGTGTGGCGTGTAGGAGAGTTGGAGAGAAGTGGTCACATTCGACACCGGTCCGGTGGACAGCAGAGGGAATTGCCAGCGCTCGTACTGAATGCCAGCCTGCAATGCAAAGTTTGTGCCAAGAGCCAGGTTGGTGTTGGCATTGATATCGCGCAGCCAGCCTCCTTCGAGAAAGCTGTGGTCGACCCACAAGCTGCGATATCCGACCTGAACTGTGTTACGCCCGGAAAACCAATATGTGCTCTGGAGCTGGTATCCGCTGCCTTGACGTCCCACCCAACTGCCCATGAGCTGACGGCCATTGGTGTAGCCGTCGAGGTAGTGAACGTTGAAGTAGAAAAAGCCGGGAAACAACCGGCTGGGAGTGATAGCCCCCTCCGCTCGAAAGTCCAGCTTGTGAAGGTAGGGCAATTTGGGCAGATAGATGCCCGGAGCCCACGCGCTGTGCGTCGGATATGCGGGAGGAAACGGTTCGTCATCGGCAAAGCTGTCGCAATATAAAGTGAGCCAATCGCGAATGCCTGGAACCCGGTAGGTGAAATCAAAACCGGCGCGGCGGTCTCCCGGATCATTCGCATTGAAGTTGCCGCTCTGTGTTGAGAAGATGCTGCGCCAGAAACTTCCCCATGTCACAGGAAAACCCGGACCGCCGAAGATCACGGTCCGCGTAAATCCGAGCTCAAGATTCGGCGTAGGCTTCAGCGTCCACTTCATGCCGTGTATGTATGGTTGATTGCTGAGCGACACGCCCGCTTGACCCACGGTAGTGTTGTTCGGCAAATGCACAAATTGCTGTCCGGAAAGGCGGCCGATGAAAAACTGCACGCGCATTGGACCCAGCAGGCCGAGGAAGCTCGGCAGCTTGAACGGGCTGACGCGGTCGTAGCGCAGCATGGGAATCGATTCGGAATTGTTGCTGAACAGCATCGCTTCGCTTGACGCCGGTCCCCACCACATCGATTGCTGACCGAATGACAACTGATTGTTTTTGAAAGCCAAGGCGAAGTACGCGTCGATCAAGCGAAAGCGCGATACATTCGACGGCGGTCCAGCGGATGCGGCCGGGGTGAAGTCCGCCGCAGCGATGGCTTGCTGGGCCGCTTGAGAAAGTGGCGTAATTGTCCCGCCATGTTGGTACTCGCCTCGAAGGTAGAAAGCCATCGGGCCGGCGACAGCCCGAAAGCGCTCCTCCGCTGTAGCTGTTCGATCCTTCTCCGTATGGCCTGCCGAAGTCGTTGATTACAGTTTGAGCGAAGTGATAGCTGTCCACCAACGGTCGACCTGAAATGCCGAGAACCTGGGTATAGATCGATTCAACCTGAAAGCCGGTATTTGGGGCTCCATCTTCGCGGCGTAGCTCCAATGCGAACTCGTTACTCAAGCTCCGATACAAGGCACTCGCTTCGGGATCGGCATCCTCCGCGGCTCGGTCTCCGGCTTCGACCAGCAGGCGAGCGCATTCCATTCGCGTCCACGGACGTTGACCGACGAAATCTGTTTGCACGAAGCCCAGGGCGGCGAGGCGCTCGATCGCCTCATACACCCAGCTGTCCAGCGGTACGTACGTCGAGCCCATATTCGAAGGATTTCTTTGCTTCGAGTCGAGAGCGACCCCTGGCACGCTGCCTGTCGAGATGGTCGCCTGTCCGTAGAGATTCGGCGGCACCGAGCTGAGCAACATGGCCATGCAAAGAATGGATCTGTGATAGCGCATGCAGTGCGGCTACAGAACTCCAGCGAGATTCGCCGTGATCGCAATGGAGGAAAGGACTTGTGCTGTCGCCAGCATGTTTCGCCAGAACATCGAGCCGCCGATAATCTTCTGCGGCACCACAACCACATCGCCAGGCTCCATCTTGGTGTCCAGCACTCCGTCGCTATACCACTCGCCGGACCGACGGCCGACAACCGAGCCGTTGGCGCGGATGACGAAAATCTCTTTCGTGTTCGCCATGTTGGTCGCGCCACCAGCATGTCGCAAATACCATCCGGCATTTTTACCGGGAACGAATGTGATGCGCTGCGGCGTTGTATACCTGCCCGCTTACCAGCACGAAGCCCGGTTGCTTCGGTACGGTTAGCACGTCCCCGGCGCGGAGCTCGATGTCCGCCGCTGTGTTTTCCCAGCTGGCAATGTCCGTGTTGATCTTGATGACCAGTCGTCCTGTGGGAGGCTGGCTCTTGAGGCGTCGCTACCACTTGCTTCTGTTGTGCGGCGATTAACTGTAGCGCCCCGATTTGCTCCTGCATGTTGAGGGTGGGAGACAGACGCGCGCCCGCGGTCGTGCGTCTCCAGCTGCCGAATCAGTTCGTTGCGGCTCTTCTCCTCCATCTCTCGGACCTGAATACGGACCAGGACTGCACCGGTGGGATAAGCGCTGCTGGAGAATCCACCGGCACGTTTCAGCACGGAGCTTAACTTTTCGCCTTCTTGAATGCCATATGTTCCGGGGTAGGTGACTTCGCCCTTGAGCAAGACCGACGCGCCAATGTTGTTCCAGCCGGAAAGCTGATGGATGGTCAGGATGTCTCCAGGTTTCAGAGCGACGTCTGCGCTGGAATCCTGGTTCTCGACCGCGCGACCAATGTTGATGGTGATGCGACGGCTGACAACCTTTTCGCCGTTCTTGATCTGGTAGCTGGCGAGGTCGGCCGCATCGAGTAACGCACTGCGCTTGAATCCGCCCGCCATGCGAACGAGTTGTGCCGCGGTCAGACCCTCAGGCAGAGGATACTGGCCCGGCCGGCGTACCTCGCCGTGAATGGTGACAGTCGGCGCGTCGACTTCATATCGGCCATAGAGTCGAACCGTATCGAACGCCTGCAGGTGAATTGGCTCATTGCCGATTAATACCTGCGGCAGGTTGAACTCGATGGTTTCCGGTCGATAATCTGGTGCACGCAGACGAATGATCTCGCCGTGGTCCGCCGGCTCTGGCAGAACGTCCTGATAGGAACGGATGAGATCGCTGAGAGTCATGTTGTCGGCGTAGGGATATTTGCCCGGCCGCACCACGTGACCTTCAAGATAGATGGAGCGCTCGCTGTAAGGAAGGATTGGAGCGACCATTACCTTGTCGCCGTCCTGTACTGAAAAGGCTTCAACTGCTTTCCACGCAGTCTCGGCGCTACTGCCGAGACGGCACGTTTACGCTGACGGTGATTCGCTTGTCATCGGCTTGAATGCGTTCTACTTTGATGTCGCGCATCTGCGCCGAAACCATGACGCCGCCGGCCAGTGTCAGTACCTCCGAAAGACGTGGTCTCCGTGCGCAATTCGTAGATTGCCGGGCGGCGCACCATGCCGGACACCGTGATCTGTTGCCCCGCAGGTGGAACCAGGATTGTGTCACCTGCCTGGAGCCGTTTCGGTGTCCGTGCGCACTCCGTGCAACAGGAAGTCGTACAGATCGACATCACTTATCAACTGTTTGCCACGGTAATGGCGGACGGTGCGCAGCGATCCGATGGCCGTTGGACCGCCCGCGGCATAGAGCGCGTTCAATGGCGTGGAGAGCGAACTTACGTCGTAAGCTCCAGGACGCTGCACGTCCCCTACGACATAAACGCGAACAGTGCGCATGCGAGAAACGGAAACTTCAACTTTGACGTCCCGGAACTGAGGTGTGAGCGCTTCTTGAATTACCCTCTGGGCTTGCTCGAGACTGAATCCCGCAATGACGATTGGCCCAGCTTCCGGCAAAGTGACGCGTCCTTCGCGGTCAACGACCCGGGTGAACTGCTGTGCCGAGCCCTCCAAAAAGATTGATGTTGATGCTGTCGCCAGGCCCGAGCACGTAATCCGGTCCGACCGGAAGATCGAGCGGAGTTTGCTTCGACTGCATCCCCCGAGTCAGGAAAACGTCAGCCCCAAACCGCTTCAGTGAGGAATTCTGGTCCGGGACCTGTGTGTAAAGATCGCGCATTGCCATTAAGTTCATCGGCGCCGCTTTGTGCAGCACGTCCGGCGAACCGTCCGGGTTTGGTTCGGTTGTAGGATTCGTCACCTTCGCTCTGCTCGCGCTGCGCTTCGATGACGGCCGTTGAAGGTCAGCCGCGGTGAGGCCGTCCATGCTCCCAATGTCGGTCGGCATAGAGCCGGGAAGACTCCCGCCTGCTTGGGCTAAATCAGCACGCGAAGCCAGGAGTTGGCTCATGTCACTGTCAGACGCGGAAGGAATTCGTGGTGTAGATGGCGACAGTGTCTGACTGTCGTCTTCTTCGCTGTCCGGCGTCCCGGCTTTTGCCTGCTCGATATCGGCGGTGGTCACGTACCCCCGTGCCCGAAGCCACAGCGTGATGTTGCTACGAACGCTGGCATCGGAAACAATCTTGCCCAGCAGCATCTCGTCGGTGATGGAGTCTTCCTGTATGGCTACGCCCTGGGCTTGCAGTTGTTCGGCCGCCAGCTTTTTGAGGTCGACCATTAACTCGGGCTTCTCATGCAGGAGTTCGATGATCTGGCTGGCTGGCAGGGCTGCGTCCGCCCCGGGGCTCGACGAAGCCGTCGAAGCCGCTTGTGACGACAACGCGGAGGATGCGTCGGCCCCCGCCGGAATAGAGATCTGCTGCGCGTGAGCAAGCGAGCAGAAAGTAAGAACTAGCAGCAATCCGGCACAACAAGCTGCGGATTGAAAACGTTTATCAGCGATCATTGCGATATCAGTCTCGAAAATGTTCGGACAAGTGTGGGCTAATCGGCGGCATTCGCCGGGCAGTCTGTTGAACCGTATGGCAGGCCGTTCGGAAGACGCGCTTTAAGCAACCGATTCCATCGCCGCGATTCCAGGAAGTAATGCGACGTTGCGAAGAGGTGAAATCGCAGGCGAAAGAAAAAATACCAGCAGCTTCAAGCCGGACGCCCGCAGCCGCCGAAGCACGTTTCCCGAAGGTGCGGCGACGATCGGAGCAGGAAAGCGGGTCGGAAACAGACGATGCCGGCTCAGCGCCGCGAGCGCCGTTACGCTCGCAGAGCTTGCTCCAGGATCAGGTACAGCTTGCTTCCGGGAAAGTCGGCAAACAGAACGTCATCTCGCGAAGTATTCGAGCCACAGCGAGACAGATGACGGCAATTGCTGGGCCGCGAAGCCTGCCAGTTGCTCGATGGGAGATTCCCCGAAGCCCTTTTCGGCAAGCCGTATCGCAACGCCCAGCGCAAGCCTGGTGTCGGTGTCCTGGTTCGTCGTAGCCCGTACTGAGCGCCAGAAGACGTCGTCGTTGCAGCGGCTCAACATGAATTGTTTGAACTCGAGTAGCCACGAAATCCGAGTCCATTCGCTGCGCACATGCCGAAAAATGTGGTGTGCCTGCGCCAGGAACATGTCTTCGGCCGAGAGCGCCGGATACAAGCCGCCGTCGAAACGAACGAGGCGGGCACGGTCCAACAGGCGAGGGTGCAGGTCGGCACGTTGACCGTCGGACAGATGCAACTCGACCGAGCGTTGCGGCCGGGGCTTGTAAAGGTCGCCTATATCCGGAGTGTGGACGTCGGTCTTGAACTCCATGACGTGACGGTTCGCTGCAATCAGCGCATAGCCAAGCCCGGTCAAGACCTCGGAGTATTTCACGCTGTCCGTTTCATTCACCAGGAAGTCGCAATCCATCTGGTAACGGAGCGACAGGTCGGGACAGTATTCGGGAGCCAGGGTAAAACCCTTGAGATTTACGTACCGGAGTTGCGCCGCACCGAAGACCGCATTGATACGCGCGAACTCAGCGAACATGGACCCGGTTCGTTGTCGATTGTCCGCGTGGCGCTGTTCCAGTTGGTTCAGTATCGACTGTGGAAGCGCATCCTGAATTGCAAGGAACTTCAGCACGGTCGAGAAAATAGAGAGCAAGCCCGCTAGCGTCAAGCCAGTGACAAGCTTCGCATCCATCTTCGGGTTGGAAAGACTTGCAGGATGGCTCTGTGTTTGTCGGCGTCCGCGTCGCGAAACACTGAGAGCACTGCTGCTGAAAGTTGTCGGTCCATTGAAGCGGTAGTCGGTTTCTGAGAAAAGGTGAGGCTTAACGACCCGGCTGGAGATTGTGGCGAGAGGCGCGGCGTTCGCGGATCGGCTCGATATCGAACTCGCTGACTTCCACCGCGACAGAGCGCAGGATGAAATCGAGTGACAGGACGACTCGCAATTCCTGCTTTCGTCTCACGAGAATGCCTTCCATGTCCGTGAGCGGTCCGGCAACGATGCGCACGCGATCGCCCGCCTTCAGAAAGGGATGCGGCTCGGCATGGCAGATCACGCTTAACGCCCTCAAGGCTTCCATGTCGGCTTGCGCCAGCGCTGTGGGTGTGTAGAGTTCACCGCCAAACCGATCACTCCTGGTAACTGGAGCAGGCGGAGCCTCTCATGGAGCGGGATTTTCACGAACAGGTAGCAAGGGAAGAGGGGAAGCTCAACGTCAGCAGTGACCCCGTTTTTCCAGCGGTTCCGGCACCTGTGTATGGGAAGAAACTCTTCAAGTTCGCGAGCACGAGCTTCTTCTGCTACTCGTTTTTCATGACGCGGGCGCGTCTGCACGGCATACCATTCTGCGGCAACGTTCGCTTCCGAAAGCTGCTGACTAAACCATCCGTCGAAAGGCCGGGCCGTCAAAGTATCCGCTTGTCTTGTTATTCCCATTAAAAGTTACACCCTGCTTCGCTTAGTACAGTCGTAAAGCTTCGCCCTGTCACTTAGGAGTTCTGTGACCTACCCGGTGCTCGCGCACCTGTTTAGGACCTACTTCGTCCGCGCTTCGACTAACACCACAGAGCCGGACAACGATTGATACCGTTAGCCGCTCCTGTTCAGTGTGCCGTTTTCTTTGTCGCTATCGCGCCGTAATCGTGAAGATTCAAGGCAGCGCGAATGCAGTCACAATAACTTTGGCTCCCTGTGTGGGTTGTCAAACAGCCATGGCCGAATTGTGACTTTTTTGTCAATTGAGACAGTATTCTGATTTCGAAACTTTGTAGAAAGTGAATCATTGGTTATCACAGCTACCAATATTTACTTGGCAAAATCAAGACATGTTGTTGGTCGTAGTGTCGACTTGGTTGCGCTCCTGTAATTGTTTCCCACGATGCATCGATTCCCGGACAATGGCGAAGACAGATAGAAACACGATTCCTGCGATGACCTTGGCTATGCCCGCTCCCATTAGGCCGATATGCCGAATCAGAAAGTATCCGCATGCTAGCGACAATCCGCCGGCGGCGAAATTAACGATAACGAGCGCACGGGCTCGCCCCAGGGCCAGCGCAGCGTAGTGAGGAACGACTCCGAGAGCCAGGAGAGAATTCCCGACAGCCATGACGACGAGCAGGTCATGATATTGAGCAGCAACTGCAGCCCCCAGCCAGAGGCGAAGAATGAGTTTGGCGCCGACAACCATAGTCACGCAGAAGGCAATGACGAAGGCTGCAGCGACGCTGCTGGCGTTTCGGTAACGGCTTGACGTCTCCGACCATCTGCCGGAGGCACTCTGGGCGCTGAAATTCGGGAAAATGAAATTGAAGGCCGAAGCCATGAGTGCGTGAATCGGCTGAGTGAGCTGATTACACAGTGCGTAGTAAGCCAGCGGCCCTGTTCCCAGCAACGCGGCCACCAGTAATCTGTCCGCATAGCCGATCAAAATCCCCAGCGACGACTTCAACCATGTAAAGGAGCCAAACGAGGAGACCTCGCGAACGCCGACCCACAGTTGCGATTGACGCCAGATGCCTGCGGCATGCAGAACCCGATGGGCCAGCCAGCCTTGGCCGGAGAGGCTGCCAATTCCTATCAGTAGTGTCGCCCATAGGATAGCCACCAATCCGTAGCCTGTGAGGGCCAAGGCAACCGCCGCAACGGTAACCGTGGTTCGCGCGATTATCGAAATCGCGACCATCGGGCGATAGCGTTCGCAGCCGCGCACGGCCGCTATAAATACAGCTTCCGCGAACCGTACTACAAGCAGCACAGCGCTGATGCGTATCGCTACGACGGCGGCTGTTCGAAGGCTAGGATCGACACTGAATACGTGGCCAATCAACCATGGGGCACTGGCGATCATCGCTATGGCCGAAAGTACACCGAAGGCGCAATTGACTGAAAGAACCGCCAATAGTGTGCGCACAGCACCCGCTCGGTCACCGCATCCGCGGTATAAGGACACGTATCTGGTGGCTCCATCGCCGAAGCCTCCCCCCAACCCGCTAGCAGCAGCCGCGATGGAATTGACCAGCATCCATGTGCCGTACTGCTGCGCTCCCAGCTCGCGAAGCAGCAACGGTGCGGCCAACAACATCATTACCGGCTGCGAGACATAGTCCAACACGCTGTAGAACACATTTCGACGGATGGCTTCAGGTGCTTTCATAACCAATGGACATCAGCGTTGTTGGCCGTTGAACACCTCACGGCTTCAAGAGCGATGGGAAGTAGAGAATTAATAAACTGCTCAGCCGAAACAGACGACGCGATAAACGCAAACATCTCGCGCCGCTCCATGTCGACAGCCAGCACAGTTCCGGCGCCAACCATGATGGTGGCCACCGGCCACATCGAGATGACGGTAATGTCTGAGCCGCTTGTCGGCGCTGCATAGTCACGCACAACCCGAGCGACCAGGGAAGTTGCGCCACGATCAATAGCGCCCGCCCGTTCAAGTGAGGTGATCAGAGCCTGGTCGTTGCACTGAAACGAAATTTGCGCATTGAAAAGCGCCACCACCGCGCTGTACGGCGTGGGCACGAACCGTTGCAGCAAGTCCGGAAGGCCTGTGGCGATTGCGCTCATACCAGCACGTCCTGTCTCGCATTCGCGAAAAACCTCCTCAGGCCCGCTACGGCCACGCCGGGCGGCCCACCGTAACTCAGCTTCCAGCAGGACAAACGTGCAACGTGTTCCGCGACCGAGGAACGAATTGCCGTCGTCTTCTTCAATTCCGGCGGCAGGCGCTCCAGGCTTCCATCGACGTAGTGTTGAGCATTCCGCGAGGAGACCGGAACGGCGCTGAAACCCTCGTCCGGCACGCGTTCTAGAAAGAAGAACCACTGAGGTTGACAGCACAGACTTACTCGAGCACCGAGATCCTGTGTGGGCAGTTCGTAAGCCAGTTCCTGATTGAGTGCCAGGCCAAGCGGGTAGCGGTCGAGAAGCGGGAAGTGCGTTACGGCATCAGGAAGCAATTTTGCCGGTATCGACATGCCGTGGGCTACCAGCCTTCCGTGATTCAGACTCAGGTACGTCCAATCGTCAGAGATGAAGTCGAAGCCCTCCTGCGCCAAAGCCACTGAGAGCGTCGACTTGCCCGCCCCGGATGCACCTGCAATCAACAATCCCGCACCATCAATCGCCAAGCAGGCGGAATGCACTGGCACGATGCCGAGCACCGGCCCCAGCACACCGAGCGCAATCGGTAACAGGATTCGGTCCCAGAACGGCTTGTCGGCGGCCAGTTGCTCAGTGACGGTCGCGGTAACGCTAAGGCGCAGCAAATCGAAGGTGAAGATGTTGCTTTCGCCAAAACAAGCGATAACGATGTGCTGCAAGCCTCGGAAATGTGGAGTAGCAGAGCTTTCACCACGCCTTTCATTCACCAAGACATTCATCACGAAACCGCTCGACCCTGCATCGCCTTCCAGAGCGCGCCACTGCCGTAGTGAGTTCGCCAACGTCTGCGAATTTGTCGCAACCTGACAAATGGTGCCTGCCAATTGCAACTGGTGACGGTAGTTCAGGGCAGCAGGATCGATAGCAAAGTCTTGCCTCATGGAAGATCACTCTATCGCGGAATCGCCGGTTGGAACTCCGTCTCAAACCAAACCTGACAATTTGTTGACATCGCGGTGACAACCGGGAAGATGAGCAATCTTAGGATGGCGCAATTACGAGATGGCGGTATGAAGAAAAAAATCGTTTTTTTCTTTCCTTCTTTTGCAAGTAGTGAAGCGACGGCGCCACTCGGCATTCTTGCCGTGGCGACTCCATTGATTCGCGCGGGATACGAAGTTTGCCTGATCGATTCGACCATTACGCCTAACTACAAGAAGCGCGTATTGGAAGAAGTCGCGCGACGCGATCTGTCTCGGAATTTCGCTGGTTACAGGACCAATGATTCGGGAGACGGTTGAGATCGCACGCGCGTTGAAAGAGTGGAATGCCGATTTCCCCATCATCCTCGGGGGCTGGCACCCATCGCTGCTGCCGACCCAGACGCTGGAGGCAAGTTTTGTCGATTATGTCGTTCGCGGACAGGGCGAAGAGTCGCTGTTGGAGTTGGTGAGCACATTGAGAGCCGGTCGGCGCCGGATTTTGTTGCCGGCATCGGTTTCAAGCGGGATGGAAAGCTGATCTTCACGCAGGAACGTCCCTTGCGGCCGCTTGTGGAGATGCCTCCGAAGGCCTATCACCTGGCCGACTTCGATGCCTACGAGCGGTTATGCGGACGGCGCTGGGCCATGTACACCTCGAGCCTTGCCTGCCCGTTCAACTGTGCCTATTGCACAAACGCAGGAGTCTACGGCCGCAAATGGAATGCTCTGCCGGCCGAGCAGTTTGTTCAAGAAACGGTCGACCTGACCCGGCGATACGACCTGGAAATGCTTTGGGTGGTGGATGACAACTTCCTGGTTGACCTCGACCGCGCACGAGCTATCTCCGAAGGGCTAGTGCGCGAAGGCGCGAATTTCCAGTGGAGCATTCAGGCTACAACCAACCTGACGGCCCGGTTGTCGCTGGAGGACTTGAAGCTCTTGCGGCGCAGCGGTCTACACCAGATCTGTCAGGGAGTAGACTCCGGTTCGCCCAAGATCCTGAAGGCAATGAACAAGGACTTTCAGGATTTCGATTCGATTTACGCCAGCGCTGCAACGGTGTCTTGCCGCCGGAATTCGTCCTTCGTTCAACATCATCTTTGCCTATCCGGGCGAAGGGGCTGTTGAGCGGCAGGAGACAGTCAGCTTCATGATGGATGTGTGCCGTCGCTTCCCCGGTTCGGAGTTCTGGACCAATATCTTCACGCCCTATCCCGGCTCACCCATCATGGAGAGGGCAGGCGAGATCGGAATCGAAGTTCCAACTTCGTTCGAAGGCTGGACTGACTTCTTCCCGCGATACACGAAGCTTCCGTGGCTCAACGGCCGCGATCATCATCGCCTGCAGGTCATGCGTGATTATCTGCGCATTGCCTTCGACCGTGTTCCAATCGCTGCCGACCGCCGCAGTCGCTTTACTCGTGCTGCGCAAAAGTGTATCTCGCTACCGGCGCGTTGGCGTCTGGAACACGACGCTATGGCATTTCCGGTGGAGCTGTGGATTAACAACAAGCTGAAAGAGACGCACCGCGATGAAGCCCGTGGTTGACGCAAAGCGGTTGGAGCCAGCGGTGGAACAGGTGGCCTGCTGATGCGCGGCAAAGTCGTCCTGTTTCTATCCCGCTTACGATGGACCGCCGCTCAGCGCGCCACTTTGTCTGCTCTCGCTGGCGGCGACGCTGCGGGCAGCGGAATTCGAAGTGGCCATCATCGACGCGGCCATCGAGCCGAATTACAAGCATCGCAGTTCTTGAGCGAAGTAACGGGCGCGCTGTGTCTGGGAATTTCTGTGCTGACTGGGCCGATGATCGGTGGCGCCATCGAAGTCTCCAACCGCTGTGAAAGAACACTATCCGAACCTGCCGGTGATTTTCGGCGGATGGCATCCCAGCCTGCTTGCCGGCGAAACACTGAGCGAGCCGTTTGTGGATGCCGTGGTCCGCGGCCAGGGCGAGATTACCCTTCTGGAAGCTCGCGCAGGCTTTGGCGGATCACAAGACGTTCGATGGCATCAGCGGTTTGTCATGGAAGCGCGACGGCGTTGCGCAGCACAATGCCGGAGCGACGCGTGCAGCCGCTGGATACGCTGCCCACGCCCGCATTCGATCTGGTGGACTTCGATGCCTACGAACGGGCTTGCGGAGTGCGCAAGCTTGCGTACGCCACCAGCGTTGGCTGTCCTTACGCCTGCAATTACTGCACTGACATGGTTTTCTACAAGCGCCGATTCAACGCGTTATCCGCGGAACGAGTTGCGGCTGAACTCGCTGAACTGGTCACGCGTTATCGAATTGAAGAGGTCGCGCTGCTCGATTCTAATTTTCCGGTCGATCTTCGCCGGGCGCTGCGGATCGCGGCCGCAATCAAAGACTGTGGCGTCAAGTTTCGCTGGACCTTTCAGGCATCGACGGACTTTCTCTGCCGCATGAGCGAAGACGAGGTCCGCTTATTGGGTGATAGCGGCGTTTCGCATATGGGTTTCGGGACGGAATCGACGTCGGAAGATGTGCTGAAGCTGATGAACAAACGTCATCAGCGCGTCGACGAGATGTTCGAGACGGCACGAAAAGCGAATCTGGCCGGGATTCGCGTTACTTTCAATTTGATCTTCGGGTATCCGGGGGAGACGGAAGCTGATCGCGCCATTACCTTCCGCACCATGAGCGAAATCGCGCGGCAGTTTCGCAATGTCAGCTTCTCGCCGAATATCTTCACGCCGTACCCGGGAATTCCCATCTGGCCGCAACTTCGGAACTTGGGAGTGCGAGAACCCAAGTCGCTGCGCGAATGGATGGACATGCCACTTGGCGCCAACATGCTTCCGTGGTTGCAGGGTAAGGAACTCAGCCGGCTGCAGCGCATGTTGGAGTACTTCCTGCTGAATAGCCAGATACATCACGCGAAAAACAAGAGCTTTCCGTTTGTGCGTCGTGGCGTACGCCGCATTGTGCAGGCTCCTGTCAGTTGGAGATTGCGTCGTAGCCGTTATGCCTTTCCGTGGGAGCTGTGGTTGTCGCGCTTTACGGAGCGCCTGGTGCTTCGCCGGTCGTTAGTGACGGGACAGGAACTGCCAAAGGAGCCTGCGAGCGCATGTTGAACCAGCCACATTGTGAGGTGACAGGTGACTGACGTCCTGCTGACCCATTCCTATCACCTGCCATACGACCGCAAGCAGGTCCGGAAGATGCAGCCATATCTGCCGCTGGGGACGCTGTACGCCGCTTCCGTGCTGCGCTCGCAGAACGTCTCCGTGGCCGCGTTCGACACGATGTTGAGCGATCCGATCGCTGGCTTTCCGAATGCGCTCAGAGAACATTCTCCGAAGCTGGTCGCGATCTACGAGGACGATTTCAACTTCCTGTCCAAAATGTGCCTGACCCGTATGCGCGAACTAGCCTGGTGGATGATCGACGCTGCGCATCATTGTGGCGCCACTGTCATCGTGCATGGCTCCGATGCAAGCGATCACGCGGAAGAGTATTTGCGTCACGGAGCCAAGTACGTCCTAATCGGCGAGGCCGAGCGGACCCTCGGTGAGTTGTGCCGTAACCTTTTGCAGCGTGGCGAACCTGGGACGGTGGACGGGCTGATCAGGATGGACGCCGCGGGCCGGCTGCATAGCACACCGGCTACACCACGTGCCAGTTCATGGCTGGACCTCCCCAAGCCAGCGCGCGACTTGATCGATACCGCGCCGTATCGTAGCGCGTGGAAAGACGGTCATGGGTACTTCTCAATGAATGCAGTAGCCAGCCGAGGCTGTCCGTATCGATGCAATTGGTGCGCCAAGCCCATCTCTGGCGATCGTTTTCATGTGCGACCGGCGGAGGAGGTGGCCGATGAGATCCTCCAGCTGAAAGAAGAATACGGTGCTGAACATGTCTGGTTCGGAGATGACGTATTCGCCCTCAATCATCACTGGTGTGAGCAGTTCGCTGATGCGATTGAGCAGCGAGGATGCGTGGTCCCCTTCAAGATTCAATCTCGAGCTGATCTGATGACGGAGCGGACCGTCAATGCTTTGAAGCGGGCTGGCTGCGCCGAAGTATGGATGGGAGTGGAGTCTGGCTCTCAAAAAGTGCTGGACGCAATGGACAAAGGGCTAGTGGTCTCTGAAGTCGTAGATGCGCGAGTACGGCTGAAGGAAGCCGGCATTCGCGCCTGTTACTTCCTGCAGTTCGGATATCCCGGTGAGACCTTGCGAGACATTCAACAGACAATCGCTCTCGTCCGGCTCACCCATCCGAACGATATTGGCGTCTCAGTATCGTACCCGCTGCCGAACACTCGCTTCTATGAAAAGGTAAGAGCTGAACTGGGCCCCAAACGAAATTGGACAGACAGCGACGACCTCTGCGTGATGTTCACCGCCGGGTATAGAGACGCTTTCTATCATGCGCTGCGCGACGCTCTCCATGCTGAAGTGGACTCATGGCGCAGCCCTGCGGCATGTGATCAGGTTGCAAAGCTGTGGAAGCGGGTATCGGATCTCGAGCCCGTCAGCCGGAACGCAAACCCCACTCGCTTGCGCGGAGAAGGAATCAGGCACAATGCGTCAGGACATTCGCAGCCAGTACCACTTTTTCAGATAGCCGCTGCTACGAGGGAGGCCTGAATGGCAGAGCTTCTTCTCACCCACGGCTACTTCATGTTCGAAGATCCCAAGGAACTTCAGATCCTCAAGCCTTATGCGCCGCTGGGGATTTTGTACCTGTGCTCGCACCTGCGCGCAAAGGGTTTCGACGTGGATGTCTTCGACACGACATTTTCCACACGCGACCTGCTCTTCCACCATCTGCGGACTGAAAAGCCCGGCGTGCTCGGCGTGTACGCGAACTTGATGACGCGAAAAAACGTTGTCGACATTCTGAAGGCGGCGCGTGAGGCCGGTTGGAAGACTGTGGTCGGGGGTCCGGAGCCGGGCGCTTACACCCAGGAGTATCTGGAGGCAGGCGCGGATTTCGTGGTCTTCGGCGAGGGCGAACTGACGATGGCAGAGCTGTTGGAAGCTATCCGAGCCGGAGCTGCAGATTCTTTTGCCAACATTGCCGGCCTCGCATTTCTTGATGAGAGGGGCGCAGTCAGGCAAACCGGTTTGCGTGCGCAAATTGCGGATATTGATGCGCAACCCTGGCCAGCACGCGAAGCGATCGACATTCAGCAATATGTTCGGACTTGGAGAGACGCTCACGGGAAAGGCTCTGCCTCTTTTATTACGGCTCGCGGCTGCCCCTACAAGTGTCGCTGGTGCAGTCACCAGGTTTTTGGAATGACGCACCGCCGGCGCACGCCGGCATTGGTGGTCGATGAAGTGGAATGGTTGCTGCAACGCTATTCACCGGACATGGTGTGGGTGGCGGATGACGTCTTTACCATCCATCATGGATGGATCCGCAGCTATGCCGCCGAAATGAAGCGGCGCGGGCTGCGTATACCGTTCGAGTGCATATCGCGCGCCGACCGCCTGAATGAAGAAATGCTCGATCTGTTGGCCGAGCTGGGATGTTTCCGTATCTGGATTGGCTCTGAAAGTGGATCACAACGAATCCTTGACTCAATGGAACGAGGCGTGAAGGTTGAGCAGGTACAGAAGGCGATCGCGCTCAGCCGCTCTCGCGGAATTCAGAGCGGTATGTTCCTGATGTGGGGTTACGAAGACGAGCAACTGCCGGACATTGAAGCGACAATCGAGCACGTCAAACGGTCTCGGCCCGATGTCTTCTTTACCACGGTGGCATATCCCATCAAGGGCACTCCTTATTACGAGCGCACCAAAGATCGCCTGGTACAGACGCGTCCATGGAGCGAGACATCCGATCGTGAATTCAAGATCAAAGGACGCCATTCACGCAAGTTCTACGACTATGCGGATCGCCTTCTGCGAGACGAAGTCACTCTCGCGCAATTGGCGGACCGGAACATGGATGCCGCGACCATCTCTGATCTGGAGACTCGCGAATTCGTACCAGCCGGGAGGGCATGACGTCGTCCTATGCGGAGGTGGAGGCATGAACTCGTGCTCCAGCCGCCGCGGCGCATCGCGCCGGAATCGCCTTCGACGGCATCGCCGAGTCAATACGACGATATCTTCACGCACTCGCTGATCGGACGCGCGCAACGCGATGTCGTTTGGGAAGCGCTGAAAACGACGTTCCGGCAGGGCGATCGTGTTCTGGAGCTGAATTGCGGTACGGGAGAAGATGCTCTCTTCCTGTCGAGGATGGGTGTTTCCGTGTACGCATGCGACGCATCGGAGCGAATGATCGCAGTGGCCGAGAGGCGGATGGCGGTAGAACCAGGCCGAGTGAGCGTCCAGTTCGACGTTAGAGCAAGTGAAGAGATTGGCAATCTAGGTGAGTGCGAATTGTTTGATGGAGCGGTGTCGAATTTTTCCGGCCTCAATTGCGTCGAAGATCTTGCTGCTGTTGCCCGGCAACTTGCAAGGTTAGTTAAGCCAGGTGGCCGACTGGTCTTATGTCTTTCCACCAGGTTCTGCCTGTGGGAGACGATCTGGTATTCGAGTCGCGGCGACGTGGCGCGAGCGGTACGGCGCTGGAAGGGAAGCGCGGTGGGCTCGCTCGGAGAAACGGCAATTCGAATTCAGTATCCCTCATTGAGGGATATCTGCCGCAAGTTCCATCCCGGCTTTCATTTCCTGAGCTGCCGAGGGGTAGGGGTTAGCGTGCCCCCGTCCTATGTGGAGCATCTGGCACGAAAATATCCATGGGCGCTGAATGCGATGCAGACTGTCGACCGCGTGATCTCGGGTTGGCCGCTATTTCGAGTGATGGGCGACCACATGCTGCTTGTATTCGAGAGGGGTGGGAGATGAGTGCGGCAGCCAAATCGCACGATCTCGGCTCGCAGATCGTGGGCGCAGATATAGAGCTAAAGATGCAGTGTCCGCAATGTTGCAACTTGCTGGGAGTACTGCGGAGCTCCGATTGTCCTGCCGAATTCCTGCTGTCGTGCCCCACTTGCTATTTTCAAATGCTAAAAGACGATGGGATCTGGAGAGCGTTGCCTCCCAAGCGGGCGTCCTATTTTCAAAAGTTCATGCGTGAGTACCAGACGGTTCGCGAAGCCGAGGGCCGCGGCAGCAACAATCCACAGTACTACCTTGAGCTGCCGTACAGAGACATCTCCGGCAATAACCATGGACAATGGGCGATCCGAGCGCGCAGCTACGACTTCCTTGAGCACAAGATACTGCCGGCAATCGAGTCGCGAATCGCGAGGAATTTGAACATCCTGGATCTCGGTGCGGGCAATGGATGGATGAGCTATCGCCTGGCGTTGCGTGGGCACTTGCCGGTCGCGGTTGACCTGCTGTCCTCCGAGCTGGACGGTTTGGCCGCTGCAACTCATTATCACAAGAAATTGCGCCGGCCTGTTCCCGCTATTTCAGGCGGAGCTCGACTGCCTGCCTTTCGCCGATAGTCAGTTTGATCTCGCGATTTTCAATGCGTCGTTTCATTACTCAGAAAACTATTCGGATACGTTGGGTGAAGCCATTCGCTGTCTGCGCCCGGGCGGTAGCGTGATTATCGCTGACACAGCGTGGTACAAGCGCGACGAGAGCGGGCAGCTGATGCTGGCAGAGCGTCAACAGCTGTTTAGCAAGGCGATACGGATTCCCGTCGGATGCAATTAACAGCCTCGAATATCTGACGGATCGGAGATTAGCCGCTCTAGAAGAGCAGTTTGGTATTCGATGGACAAACCTACGCACCGTTCTATGGCATGCGTTGGGCGATGCGTCCGCTTATCGCGAAGCTGAAGGGAAAGCGTGAGCCATCGCGATTCCGGATCTATGTTGCCGAGGTGGCAAGGTGATCATCCTCTTCAATCCCCGTGCAACCAGGCCGCGCAATTGTCGCTTGCCTTTGTCGGTGCTCGCCCTGGCAGCCGTGCTGGAAGGTCGGGAGGAGTACGCCATCGTCGACGGCAATATCGATAACGATCCCACGGCTACGCATTCTCAGACTGATCGACCAGCAACGCGTGGAGATGCTCGGCGTGACTTGCATGCCGGGACCGCAGATGGCCGCAGCCATGGAAACGAGCCGCGAGATCACGACGGTTGCGGCCGCATGTTCCGATCGTCTGGGGCGGCTACTTTCCCTCAACCTATGCGGATGCGACTCTGAATGCCGCGTACGTCGACTACGCCGTTCGCGGTCAGGGTGAAGACACGCTGCTCGAATTGCTGGACGCGTTACGCGGTTCACGCGGATTCGGAGTCGATTGCAGGCCTGTCTTATAAGGATGCCTCTGGTCGGCACGTCCACAATCCTGAGCGCGTGATGAAGGGGCCGGACAGCTTTCCCTGGATGCCGTTTCACGCGTGCCCGTCGCAGAAATATCTTGCGGCCGTCGTTCTTCGGACAAACGAACCGCGGTTCACCATGCCAGCATCGGCTGTCCCTTCCGCTGCAGTTTTTGCGGAGTGCACGCGGCCTACGGCTCGCGGGAGCGATTCGAGAACCCAGAGCGAACGGCGGCAATCCTGCAGCCATCTTGCTACGAAGTACGGCGCCGACTCGGTTCAGTTCTATGACATGAACTTCTTCCTGCGGGAAGACCACGCGCGCGATCTGGCAGAACGGCTCGCACCACTGGGCCTCCGCTGGTGGTGCGAGGCACGCGTGGATGTGATGTCGCGATACTCGGACGCGACTCTGGCCGCGCTGCGCCGCGGCGGATGCACCATGATCTTCTTCGGCGCGGAATCGGGATCGGACTGGGCGCTGAAGGAGATGAAGAAGGGCATCACCACGGAGCAGACGCTGCAGGTCGCCAGCAGGATGCGAAACTTCGGCATTATTCCGGAATTTTCTTTTGTGGTGGGAAATCCCGGCGATCCGGAGCGCGATACTCGCGAAACCCTGCAATTCATTCGCCAGATCAAGCGTCTCGATCCCCGGGCGGAGATCATCATTTACCACTACACGCCTGTACCACAACGTGGGAGTATGTACGGCGAGATCGACGGTCAGATTGAATTTCCCGACCACTCCGGAAGAGTGGGCAAGCCGGCGGTGGATGGACTTCACCCTGCGCATCGATCCGAACACGCCGTGGCTGAAGCGCAAGACCAAGAACCTGATCGACAATTTCGAGACCGTCGTGAGCTCACGCTGGCCGACCGTGCAGGACATTCGAGCTCCTCGCTGGAGCCGCGCCGTGTTGCAAGAGCCTGAGCGCGTGGCGGTACTCGTCGCAAATTTACGGCTATCCCAAGGAACTGCATTGGGCACAGCGATTCATCGATCTGCGTCGACCGAAGCAGGAGAGCTTGTGAGTCTGCAATGACCTCGGCGGCGAACATCTCGGTGCTGGCGCAGTCACGCGGACCAGCAGGGAAAAGTTCGCGCTCTGGTCGGAAGCGTACGACGAGACGCCTAATCCCTTGCTGTCCCTTGAGCAACGCTTTCTCGTCGCTCCTATTGGGGTCAGTTCGAGGTAAAGATGTGCTCGACGTGGGGTGCGGAACCGGCCGGTGGTTGCAGCAGATATCGGAATCCACGCCACAGAGTCTTACCGGAATCGATTTCTCTCCGGAGATGCTCGACCGCGCCCAACAAAAGCTTGGTCGGAGAGCTCGGCTCGCAGTGGGCAACGCAACCTCGTTGCCCGTCGCGAGCTCTTCTGTCGATGTTGTGCTGGCGTCGTTTCTTGCGAGTTATGTTCCAGATCTGGACACCCTCGCGCATGAGCTGCGGCGAGTTGTAAAACCGGGCGGCAAAATCTACATCACCGATTTACATCCTGAGACTGCGGTGACGTGCGGATGGAAGCGAGGATTTCGGAACGGCCGCCGTCAAATCGAACTGATCACGAGCAGTTATTCGCTGCCGCAAATTCTGTCGTCTTGTCGCCGCGCTGGATTCGAAGTCACGTGCCTTGTTGGAGCCCGCGTTCGGTCTTCCTGAACTGGAGATCTTCCGAAGTGCCGGTAAGATCGAGGCATTTTATGCAGCGGAAGACATGCCCGCCATCTACGTTCTTGGGCTTCAACCGATTGGAACGGATTTGCCAACTGTCCTGGGTAAGGCCCATAGCGATTCGGCAATGGCTCTTAGGAATACTCGTGTCGCGCTCGCTGCAGAAACGTCGATATCTGCGAGCGTCGATATCCGGAGTACTCGAGTCTTGTCGATCGCTTCTGACCACGCAGGGCCGCACGATAGCTCTTCCGAGTTGAATCTGGATGGCTATTTGCTCTTGCCGGGGCTGATCAATGCTCACGATCACCTTGAGTTCGGCCTGTATCCCAACCTCGGTGCTGGGCCATACGAAAACTCGCTTAGATGGGCTGAGTCCATTCAAAAGGAAGAACGAGCGACGATTGAAGCTCACCAATCCGTTCCCCGCGACGTGCGTTTATGGTGGGGAGCAATTCGCAATCTCTTGTGCGGTGTCACAACTGTGTGCCATCACAATGCGTTACATCCGGAGTTGTTGGCCGAAGACTTTCCCGTGCGCGTAGTCAGCGACTACGGATGGGCCCATTCACTCGCCATAGACAGCCAGGTCGAGGCGAAGTTCAAAGCCACGGCCAAAGACACTCCCTTTATCGTGCACGCGTGCGAAGGTGTTGACGAGACTTCCAGGGCCGAGCTTTTCCGGTTCGATCGACATAGGAGCTCTCGACGAACGTACCGTTTTGGTTCATGGCTTGGCACTTAGCCCGGAGAGTATTGCCTTGCTCAACGAACGCTCGGCTGCGCTGGTATGGTGTCCGAGTTCCAACCGCTTTCTGTTCGAGAAAACTCTTTCGCCAGCAGAGATCTCCACCATCAGGCGAGTGACGCTAGGCAGCGACTCTCCTTTGACGGCGGCAGGAGATTTGTTGGATGAGATTCGTATCGCGCATCGCGAAATCGGGGTGGCGTCGAACGAACTTTATCGCATGGTGTTGTCGTGCTCAGCCGATGTTTTCCGATTGAAAGAAGGGCAGGGGCTGTTGCGTCCTGGTGGAACTGCCGATGTCATCGCAGTCCGCGAGACCGGCTTAACCCCGGCCGAAACCTTGGCGACAATGACCATAGCCGATGTGGAGTTAGTGCTTGTAAGAGGCCAGGTAAAGCTCGCCTCGGACGAGATCGTTCGAAGGCTGCCGAAGGACGCAACGGCCGGACTTCGGCCGTTGTTGGTAGATGCCACGCTGCGCTGGATACGGGCACCGCTAGCGCGCTTGTTCCGAGATGCCGAAAAGGTGCTTGGCAACGACATCAAGATAGGTGGAAAGCGGGTGCGGCATGTCTGCTCGGCGTGGCTTTAAGACATCTGCGCTGCTGGAAGAGCACGGCGAACTCATCTTGCCACGATGCCGATCCTCGTCTTGAACGCGCACAGTCGCTGCAACTGCCGTTGCGTGATGTGCGACATCTGGAAGCGGGATGAGGCTGCCGAAATCACCGCAGCCAAACTCGAAGGACATCGAGAGTCGTTCCGTCGACTTGCAGTTGAGTGGGTCGTCCTGACTGGCGGAGAGCCCTTGATGCATAGCGATCTTCGATCGCTATGCATCTTCTTTCGCGACCTGAATGTCCGAATCACGCTGCTGACCACCGGCCTGTTGCTTGCGCGACGGGCGGAAGATGTAGCGACCTTGTTCGACGACGTGATTGTCTCGCTCGACGGACCGCGTGCAGTTCACGATGCAATTCGGCGGGTACCAGGCGGTTTCAACCTGATCCAGAAAGGCGTGTCAGCGGTTCGCGAACTGTGTCCGGAAATGCGAATCACCAGCCGAAGTACCGTCCAAAGGCTGAACTATCAATATCTTCGAGAGACTGTGCGCGAGGCCAAGGCACTGGGGCTGGATGGGATTTCGTTCCTTGCGGCCGACCTTACATCCGAGGCGTTTAATCGGCCTCTGGTATGGCCCGCGGAGCGGCAGAACGAGGTCGCTCTTTCCGCGAATGATGTAGGTAATCTCGAACGGGAAGTCGAAGCACTCATAAGCGAGAATGCCGACGACATTCGCGATGGCTACATTGCAGAGAGGCCCAAAAAGCTAAGAAGCATCGTCACTCACTTCAAGGCGAACCTGGGCCTGACGGATGCGCGGTCACCCATCTGCAACGCGCCTTGGGTGTCGGCTGTAATTGAAAGCAACGGCGCTGTACGTCCGTGCTTCTTTCATCGGCCGATTGGGGATTTGCAGCGTGGCACTTTGGAGGAGATCGTCAACGGTGACGTTGCTCGATCCTTTCGTCAGGAATTGGACATCGCAAGCAATCCGATTTGTCGGAACTGTGTTTGCTCCTTATATCGTGCTTGAACGTTGTGTTTGGGACTAAAGGACATGTCGCGTAGGTTGCGCCAACGGAACGAACAATGGATAAGATCCTGGTAATCGATAATGACTCCGCAACCCGCAAAGTCTTGCGGCAGATTTTTGTAAGCTCGGGATTCGAGGTCGCCATGGCAGCCGACGGCAGCACCGCGATGTCGATGTTCGAATCTGTTATGCCGAAGCTGGTCATCCTTGAGCCTCGCATCCCAGGATTTGCCGGTCAGGATTTTTGCCGCGAGATCCGGCGCCGTTGTCTCGATGTCCCGATTCTTGTGCTTAGCGCCGGCAAAGCCGAAGTCGACAAGGTAGTGCTGTTGGAGATGGGTGCCGACGACTACGTCACCAAACCGTTCAGTCCACGTGAATTGCTGGCCAGGGTGCGCGCGGCTCTGCGTCGCTTCAATCAGGAGAAGCGGCCGGAGACCAGCAGCTACAGCTTCGGGGTGGTCGAAGTCAACTTCTTGAGTATGGAAGTTTTGCGCGAAGGAACGGTCGTACAGCTGACCCCTCAGGAATTCAAGATGCTGCGTTTTTTTCTCGGCAATCAGGGCCGAGTCGTTTCCGACGACGAATTGCTGCGAGAGGTGTGGAACAACCGCACCCAGCCGGGCTCCCGCACGATCGCGACCCACGTACTGCGTCTGCGGCAGAAGCTAGAAAAAGATCCCGCCAAACCAGTGCATCTGCGCACAGTCCATGGCGCAGGCTACAAGTTCCTGGCGTAGCGGGTCTGATCGCGATCTATCGCGCTTACATTGTCAGCACAACCCGGAATTCGGCTTTGCCGCTCATCATACGAGCGTAGGCCTCGGCAGCTTTCTCCAGCGGATACTTTTCGATCATCGCGCGTACGCCCGTCATTTCGGAGAAGCGCAGCGTGTCTTCGGAGTCGGTAGGAATGCCAGCCGACCAGCCTTGGATCCTCTTTCGTCCAAAGATCAGCGCTGCAGTTTGCACTTCGATCGGGTCTGATGACGCGCCGGCGACAACCAGAGAGCCATTGGCTCCCAAGCCGCCGATCAGCGCCGACATCGCTTTGCCACTGGGAGCCGTGGCAAGAATAACGCGCGCACCGCCAAGCTTCTGTAGTTCGGCGGCCGGATCGCTGGCTACGCTGTCGATGTAAGCGTCCGAACCAAGCTTCTTAGCCAGTGGAGCGTTCTCGGGACCGCGTCCGATTGCAACTACTCGATAGCCGAATTTCTTGGCGAATTGGATGCCCAAATGGCCCAGTCCACCAATGCCCTGAATTGCGACCAAATCGCTGGGCATCGCTCCACTGCGGCGAAGTGCGTTGAACGTGGTGATGCCGGCACACATCAGCGGAGCGGCCTCGGAGGGATCAAGCGACTCGGGCATGTGGGCCAGCGCCTCCACTGGCGCGACCATGAACTCCTGATAGCCACCGTCGTAGCTGACGCCACACACGATGACGCTCACGCAATTAGCGAAATCGCCTCGCCGGCACTCTGGACATGTCCCGTCCTGGCCGCCGTGCCATCCTACGCCGACACGGTCGCCCTTCTTCCAACCAGTTACGCCGGTTCCCACCTCGTCGATGACGCCGGCAATCTCGTGCCCGGGGACGCGAGGATACGAAATGCCCGGGAGTAGGCCTTCTTTGGTGAGCACATCGCTATGACAGACCCCGCACGCTTGCACCCGAATTCGCACTTGTCTGGGACCGGCCTGGGGAATGTCGCGTTCAACAATTTCGAAGTCTCCACCAGCTTTGGGAACCTGCACGGCTTTCATCTTGTTGAGCATGATGCTCTCCTTTTCGGACACGCATTTGCATCTCGTATTGCAAGCGCGAAGTTACAGATTCTATCGCGGTGTATTGGTCGCAACAAAATTCGCACGCGACCCAGACCGCAGGCGAACAGCAGGTCCCTCCACTCCGCTTCGCTTCGGTCGGGATGACAGGGTTTTCAGGAAAGCTGAATGCAGACGTAAGGTAGTTCACCACAGACACACAGAAGCGAAAATTCCGTGCTCTCTGAGTCCTCTGTGGTGAAATCTCTTAGGTTTCAACCGCCTTGACGGACTGAGAGGTTTCGATCACTCATAGCGCAGCGCCACCATGGGATCGACCATTGCAGCGCGACGAGCCGGCACATAGTTTGCCAGGAATGCCACGCCCGCCAGCACCAGCGTAAAGATCGCAAGCGTGATGGGATCGTTCGGGCTGACGCCGAAAAGCAATCGCGAGATCAGCCGCGCCAACCCCAGAGAGGCCACGAAGCCCACAACGACGCCAAACAAAGCAAGACTCATGCCCTGACGAACGATCAGTTTCAGAACATCGTTGCGTTGCGCTCCCAGCGCCATTCGCACGCCAATCTCGCCGACGCGCTGGGTGACGAAGTATGCCATCACGCCGTAAATCCCGATGGCGGCTAACAACAATGCGACCAAGGCAAAGAATCCCAGGATCTGCATGGCGAAACGTCTTGGCGCCAGAGAGTCGGAGATGGTGCTGCGCAAGGAGCGAACTCCGAAGACCGGCAAGTTCGGATCGACTGCCTGTATCTCGCGTCGGATCAATCCTTCCAGTGCTTCGGGAGAAGCCTCCGTTTGGATATAAACGGTCATCGCGTTGAGGGGGAGTTGCCGGGCGGGCAGAAAGATGTGAGGTGTGTAGGGCTCATCCAGTCCATCAGCCCGGCTCCGCCCCACCACGCCGACGATTCTGCGCCAAGGCTGCTTCAGGCCGAACTGCAATCTGATTTGTTTCCCGACCGGGTCTTGGTTCGGCCAGAATCGTTCCGCGGCAGTTTCGTCAACCAAAACCACCTTCTCTCCGTTCTGGTCGTCGGCATCGATTAACTCGCGGCCGCGGATCAATGGAATCCCCAGCACCGGAAACAGGTTGGCGGTTGTCACGCCCAATTCCGCGCTGGGAGCTTCCGTGGTGCTGACCGTTCGGCCCTCGATATCAAACCCGTTAGCGTTCCGTAAACCGGCGAAAGGTGTATTGCCGCCACCGATCGCAACCCCGCGAACGCCGGGTAGCGCGCTCAGACGGTGCAGAACTTCATCTAAGAAAATGTTGCGCTTTTCCTGAGTGGGATATGGATTGTTTCTGGGATCATTGGGTACCGGCAACCAGATTTGTGCCGTGACGACATGCTCCGCGTTGAATCCAGGTTGCACCTCCAGCACTTTCCAGAAGCTTCGCAGGAGTAGTCCGGCGCCCACCATCAGGACGAGAGACAATGCGAATTCGCAAATAACCAATCCACTCAGGAAGCGGTTCTGGCGAGAGGCGATTCCTACTCCTCGGGATCCTTGGTTGAGCTTGTCCGTCAGGCGTCGATCGGACATCTGCAACGCTGGCGCCAGTCCGAACAGCAGACCGGTAAACAGGGCAACCAGGAACGCGAACAACAGCGCCCGGCCGTTTAACGCGATCTCCGAAAGCCGAGGCAGGTTCGACGGAACCATCGTCAACAGCAGGTTCTTCAATCCGTAGCTGACGGGAACCGCCAGAATGCCACCGCAAAGCGCCAGCACCAGGCTCTCAGTGAGCGTCTGCCGGACCAGCCTCCAACTGCTGGCTCCGAGCGCCTGGCGAAGCGCGATCTCACGATGGCGCGCCGAAGAACGGGCGAGCAGAAGGCTCGCGATATTGACGCAAGCGATGAGCAACACAGCAGCGACTGCTGCCAGAAGCAAAATCAACATCAGGTTCGAATTGCCTACGATCTCCTGCTGCAGCCCGATCAAGTGTGGCTTCCACTGGGTGGCCACTGGATAATCGGTGGAATATTGCCGCCGGAGGTTGAGCGCGTAAGCGTCGAGCTTTGCTTGTGCCTGTGCCAAGGTCAGTCCGGGTGACAGTCGCGCGATTGCACCGGGAATAAATCTCTGCGTCCGAACGGGAGGCTTGGGGAAGGGAGCCGCGGCGAACCCGCAAGCTACCCATACTTCTACGTCATGCCCCAAGGTCCGGGCGGGATGATGGAACTCGGGCGGCATGACTCCGACGATGGTGTACAAGTCGGTGTCAAGGCGGAAGCTCGTTCCCAGGACATGAGGATCGCCGCCAAACATCTTGTGCCACAGGCTGTCACTGATAACTGCGCTTTCGGAGAAGCCGTCGCGCGAATCGCCCTCGGTAAACACCCGGCCTAGCGCGGCTTTCGCTCCCAGCAGGGTGAAGTAGTTGGTGCTGACGGCATTAGCTTCGACACGTTCCGGTTTCTCGCGCCCGGTGATGTTTGCGCTGATAGGCCAGACGGCTGAAATGTGTTCGAAGACTTCGGAGTTCTTTTCAAAATCGTTCAGTTCGGGCTGCGACATGCCTATGTCGACCAGATTGACTCCCGGCATATCGACCTTGACCGTCACCAGTTGCCCTGGTTGCTGGTAAGGCAGCGGCCGCAACAGGACAGCGTCAACCACCGAAAACAACGCCGTGTTGGCGCCGATCCCTAAGGCGAGAGTCAATATGACCACCGCCGTGAAGCCGGGACTCTTCTTGAGCAGCCGAAGTCCGAACCGAATGTCTTGCAGCAGAGTTGTCAACGCTTACCTCACTTACCGGTTACGCGCTTACCTGTCGGACCGGGGTCCAACGCCACCGTCGATTCCTTACAGACGAACACAATTTACAGGTGTGCAACCCGCTGAGGCAAAACGCTGGTTTTGAGGGTTCAAGCGAATGAAAACCAAGTATGTCTCCGAGCGGCGGTAGGCGTTTCGCCCAGTCTGGCGCCGGGGCGGCGGTTAAGCCAATTGGGCGACCACGGCTACATCAAATTTGGAATAGTACTTTTTAACGTCGTCCGCACCGTATTTCTCTTTGAACTTGTCGACCACGGCTTTCACTTCGGGCGCTTTCGTGATCGGCATGGCGCGAAGCTCGGCGGACTCTCCGCGCGCAGCAATCGACAGCTCCGGCGTCTTGAGAATGTTACGGTACCATTCGGTGTCCGAACCTTTCACGGGCAACAGGTAGAGCCTCTGGCCGTCAAGAACAAACCAGACGGGTCGCGAAAGGCTGCGTCCCGACTTTCTGCCAACCACGGTCAGATGAATTTCACGATATCTTTCAAGGCGGCTGTGTAGGTCGTTCTTCTTTGCTTCCGTCATACAAGATATCCTCCCTGACTCGCTACTACTCTCCCGCCAACGCTCTGATCAGCTTGCTTATGCGGTGGGCCACATTAAACGATTCGGCCACTGCCGATGGGTTGAGCAGCCCCAGTCCGCAGGTTGCGGTGATCAGGGCGCGTTGAGCAAACTCCTGGGGATCGCCGGCGTGAGACGCCGCTTGCAGCCATCGTAAAAAGATGCTCGCGGAGTCGACTTGCGTTCGCTCCCGGCCGCGTCGGGACTATGCCATAGGCGACCATTCCGCCGTGATGCACGAAGTCCAGCGCATGAGAATCGGCAAAGAATAGGTCGAGGCCCTCGTCGGCATCGAATGATAGGATGTCCGGCTGGGCGCGAAGCATTCGTTCAAATGGCCGGGCTGCACAGCAATGCAATCCCGCGTACGCTCCGCGAACTCGCGCATCCTCGAGCGTGACCGCCAGCGCATTCGAGTCTCTTTTCTTCGGAGATCGACTTCCGCTGCCGGCGCTTCCAGGCACAAGGCCGGTTCGTCCACGAACAGCAGGACCGGCAAACCGGCGGCCTTCAGCCGATCAATCTGCCAGCAGACGATCTGCGAGATATGAAATGCGACGGCTGCGAAGAGAGCGGGATCGGACAGGAAGGGCCGTCCTCGGTGAAACAGATACGCCGACAGCGTGATCGGGCCCTCAATCTGCCCCTTGACGGCGACCGCCTGCGGAAAGAGACCCGATGAGAGCGCCTCGTTCGAATGCGGCAAAGCCTGCCGCATTTTCCGGCGTCAGCTCCCCGTCACTGCGGTGAAGGAGTTCGAGCACCGAGATCGATTTGGCCCTCCTTCACCTGAAAGCCGTAGCCTTCGCTCGCGAGGCTCGATCTGTTCGGCTACAGCACCCAGGCCCTGGCCGATGATGCTTTCCCGATCGGAGAGCTGCGGCAGCTGCGGCCAGAAGGGAATCTCCGGCGAGAAGTTCGGCTACCGACTCAATGGCGTCGTGCGGCAGACGTGAAGGGCAGGCTGCCGATGCCGGTGACCGCGCCGGCGGGAACGAAACGCCTTTCGAGTGGCTGTGAGCGGCCATGCTTGTGGACGCAACGCCTCCTTGCGCGCTGCGAAATGCACTCGGAGGCGACCAGCGAGATGTTGCCAACGTATCACGATTGGCTACGCCGCCCTGCGCCGCACAGAGTTTGGAACGTTTACCTGCCTCGTTATAATCAAAAGTAAGGGGAATCGACTCGGCAGCCAAAGTGCAGCCAAATTGGAAGATGCAATGTGTCGGATTTGCCGGTCCAGTGCATTCGTACTTGACGCGACTGCGGCCGGACAGGGCCACAAGGACATGATGACGAAATCTCACGAACATCCTCTGGAGAAGATCCTCGCCGAACGCATTGCCATCATCGATGGAGCGATGGGCACGACCATCCGCACCTACGGCATGAAGGAAGCCGACATCCGGGGCGAGCGCTTCAAGGACGCGACCAAGGGTCTGCTGAACAACGGCGACCTGTTTTCGCTGACTCAGCCGAAGATGATCGGCGACATCCATCGCCGCTTTCTGGAGGCCGGCGCCGACATCATCGAGACCAATACCTTCGGTGCGACCAGCATTACTCAGAGCGAATTCTTCGTCGAGGATCCACGCGAGCAAGGCGGACGGAAAGATCCAGAGTTCTACCAGAAGATTATCGACGACCCTTTCCTGGGAAACCTGGCGTGGGAGATCAACGAGAAATCGGCGCAGCAGTGCCGCGAGTGGGCTGATCGCGTGGGAACTGCGACATCGCGCCAGCGCTTCGTGGCCGGAGCAATCGGGCCGCTGACGGTCTCGCTGTCGAACTCGCCGGATGCCGACGATCCCGGCTTCCGCGTGGTGACCTTTGACCAGGTGAAAGACTGCTTACATGCAGCAGATACGCGGCCTCATCGCCGGCGGAGTCGATGTGCTGCTGGTGGAGACGATCTTCGATTCGTTGAATGCCAAGGCTGCGCTGGTCGGGATCCGCGAAGTGTTCGATGAGGATGGCAAGGAGTTGCCGGTGATGATCTCGGCGGCGGTGGGACGCGGCGGAGAGACGATGATTTCCGCGCAGACCACGGAGGCATTCTGGAACGCCGTTCAGCATGTGAAGCCATTATCGGTGGGACTCAACTGTTCGATCGGCCCGGACCTGATGTATCCGTTCCTGGAAGAGCTTGCGGAAAAAGCGGACGTGGCGATCTCGTGCTATCCCAACGCCGGCTTGCCCAACCCGCTGGCGGAAACCGGGATTCGATTTCGGGCCGCAGGATATGGCCCGCTACCTGGGCGACTTCGCGCGAGCCGGACTGATCAACATTGCCGGCGGCTGCTGCGGCAACACGCCAGAGCACATCGCCGCCATCGCCAAGGCGCTGGAAGGTAAGCCTCCGAGACGATGGGAGCCCGAGCTCGCACTGGAAAGTTCGCGGACGCAGCGAGGGAAGAGCGTGAGCGTCTCGGAAAGCGTGAACATAGCCAGCGCCGTGGAGACGAGACCTCTTCGCCTGTCGGGATCGCAACCGTTCACCCAGCAGGCTGGCGTCTACATCGTGATCGGCGAGCGGACCAATGTGGCCGGATCGCCGAAGTTCGCGAAGCTGATCAAGGAAGGCAAGTACGAAGAAGCTGTCAGCATAGCCCGGCAGCAGGTGGAAAACGGCGCCAACGTCCTCGACATCTGCATGGACGAGGGCATGATCGATGGCGTCACGGCGATGACGCGCTATCTGCAACTGCTGGCCAGCGAGCCCGAGGTCGCCAAGGTTCCCTTCATGATCGACTCCTCGAAGTGGGAGGTGATCGAGGCGGGACTGAAATGTCTGCAGGGCAAAGGCATCGTGAACTCGATCTCGCTGAAAGAGGGCGAAGAAAAGTTCCGGCATAACGCCGCTACCGTTCTGAAGTACGGCGCGGCGGCCATCGTCATGGCTTTTGACGAGCAGGGCCAGGCCGCGACCTACGAAGACAAGATCCGAATCTGCGAACGCGCATACCGGATACTGGTTGACGAAGTGGGCTTCGAGCCCGAAGACGTCATCTTCGATCCGAACATCCTCACCGTTGCCACCGGCATGGAGGAGCACAACAACTACGCGGTCGACTTCATCAACGCCACGCGATGGATCAAGGCCAACCTGCCGCACGCGAAAGTTAGCGGCGGCGTCTCGAACATCTCATTCAGCTTTCGCGGCAATAACAAGGTCCGCGAGGCCATGCATTCGGCCTTCCTCTATCACGCGATTGCGGCGGGCATGGACATGGGCATCGTGAACGCCGGGATGCTCGAGGTGTATGAGGAGATCGATCCGGAACTGAAAGTATTGGTTGAAGATGTGCTTCTAAACCGCCGGTCCGACGCTACTGAGCGACTAGTGGAATATGGCGAAACGCTCAAGGGAGTAAGCGCGGCCGTTACGGAAAAGAAGGCTGAGGAGTGGCGCAACGGCTCCGTCGAAGAGCGCCTTTCGCACGCACTGGTGAAGGGAATCGATACTTACATCGTCGCCGATACGGAAGAGGCGCGAATCAAGCTCGGCCGACCCTTGTTGGTGATCGAGGGCCCACTCATGGACGGCATGGGTGTGGTCGGCGATTTGTTTGGCGCAGGCAAGATGTTCTTGCCGCAAGTGGTGAAATCCGCCCGCGTGATGAAGAAGGCGGTGGCGCATTTGACTCCGTTCATGGAAGCCGAAAAAGCCGAGATGGCGGCGGCGGGACAAGAAGTTAAGGCACAGGGAAAGATCGTCTTAGCAACGGTGAAAGGCGACGTTCACGATATCGGCAAGAACATTGTCGGTGTCGTCCTCGCGTGCAATAACTATGAGGTGATCGACCTGGGCGTGATGGTTCCGTGCGAGAGAATTCTGGAGCGCGCCAAGGAAGAGAAGGCGGACCTGATCGGCCTGAGCGGGCTGATTACGCCATCGCTCGACGAGATGGTGCACGTTGCCCGGGAAATGGAGCGCCAGGGATTCAAGCTCCCGCTACTGATTGGTGGAGCGACTACAAGCCGACGACACACGGCAATCAAGATTGCTCCCCATTACAGCGAGCCCGTCGTCCATGTACTGGATGCCAGTCGCGCCGTGCCGGTAACGACCAGTCTGCTGAGCGACGACGGCAAACCAACGTTTGTAGCGCAGCATCAGGCCGACTACGACGCGCTTCGCAAGGCTCACTCGGCGCCGCGTTTGCAGGCGGTCTCGCTCGACGAGGCACGTGCGAGGCGTACTCCGATTGAATGGCGTGCTCAAGATTTGCCCGTACCTGGATTTACTGGCGTGCGAGTGCTGAAGAATTTCCCGCTGGCGACACTGCGTGAGTTCATCGACTGGTCGCCCTTCTTCCATACTTGGGGACTGAAAGGCGTGTATCCACGCATCCTTGACCACGAGGAGCAGGGGGCGCAGGCGCGCCAGATTTTCGCTGAAGCCAATGCGCTGCTGGATAAGATCATTGCGAAAAACCTGATCACGGCGCAGGGTGTCTATGGCTTGTTTCCGGCGAGTGCGGTTGGCGACGATGTTGAGCTCTACACCGACGCCAGCCGTGAAAGCATTCTCGAACGCTTCCACTTTCTCCGCCAGCAATCCGACCGCGATGGCAATGAGCCGTGCCGTTCGCTCGCCGATTTCATTGCTCCGAAAGAGACAGGGCTTTCAGACCACATCGGCGCGTTCGCTGTTACTAGCGGTATCGGGTTGAAGCAACTTTGCGACAAGTTCAGGGCCGAGAATGACGACTACAACGCGATCATGGCGGAAGCGATCGCTGATCGTTTAGCAGAAGCCTTTGCAGAGTGTCTGCACAAGCGAGTGCGTGAGGAATGGGGTTACGGTTGCAACGAAGGTCTCAGCAACGCAGACCTCATTCAAGAGAAGTATCGCGGTATCAGGCCTGCGGCGGGTTATCCGGCGTGCCCGGACCATACTGAGAAGGGACCGCTCTGGCAGTTGCTGGATGTGCAGGCCAATACCGGGATGCGGATTACCGAGTCCTTCGCGATGTGGCCTGGATCGAGCGTGAGCGGGCTGTACTTCGCGCATCCGGAATCGCGCTACTTCAGTCTCGGCAAGATCGAGCGTGACCAGGTGGCCGATTACGCACAGCGCAAGGGCATGACCGTTACACAAGTTGAACGGTGGCTTGGACAAAGCCTCAACTACGACCCTTCCGCAGAAACTCGGCGCTAAGCGTCCGCGATTCTCGACCCGGCTTCATCGCGCAGCCAAGCGTGTTGATCGTCTTCGGATGGCGGTTGAATGTCCGGATTCTTCATGATCAGGCGCGCACATGTATTCCATCGCAGAATGGCATCGTCGTTTCCGTGCGGTGCTAAATGGATGGCCTTCTCGTAGTAGTTCATCGCATCCTGTAAAGCGTGATAGGCAGAAGCGCCGGCGCGGCGGTCTCCGTGACGAACGCGAGTGCTTCCTAAACGCTCCCAGATAATCCCGGCATAGTAGGCTTGCTCGTACTCTCCCCGAATCTGAGCGAGAACTTCCTGGGCTCCTCTCGCTTGCGGATTTCTATCGAATTGATCGGTACGCGCAAGCAGCAGAGAGATCAGTGCCTGCTGATGATCGGGCACAATAGCCAAAATATCCAGGCAAATGCTTTCTGCCAGAACAGGCTCATTCAGAAGCCTGTAACGCTCGACCTTGGCGAGCGCGTCGGGAATGCTTTGCGCCGAAATGGACTTGAGTTCGAACTGCATAAACCCTCCTATGCTTTCGTGCTGCTGAAAATGCGGAACAACTTTGAGAGTGGATCGAAATAGCGATCCACAACCCGCTCCTTCAGAGGAATGATCGCATTGTCCGTAATCGTGATGCTCTCGGGGCACACCTTAGTACAGCATTTGGTGATGTTACATAAGCCTATACCGAAATCCTTGCGAAGTTCAGGGACACGGTCAGCAACGTCCAAAGGATGCATTTCCAGAGCTGCTGCATAAACCAGAAATCGTGGTCCAATGAACTGATCGTGCATCTGGTGATCTCGCAACACGTGACAGACGTCCTGGCAGAGGAAGCACTCGATGCACTTGCGGAACTCTTGCACCCTCTCAACGTCTTCGGACGCAATGCGCCACGTGCCGTCTTCGGCATCCGGCTTGCGTGGCTGGAATTTCGGGATGCGCTGTTTCACTTTGTAATTCCACGACACATCGGTGACCAGGTCGCGTATGTGAGGAAATGCTTTCATCGGTTCGACTGTCACCGGTTTGTCGAGCGGCAGCGTGTTCATGCGAGTCATGCACATCAGCTTCGGCATGCCGTTGATTTCGGCGGAACAGGAGCCGCACTTTCCCGCCTTGCAATTCCAGCGGACGGCCATATCGCCTGCGTGTTCCGCCTGGATTTGATGAACAGCATCGAGGACCACCATTCCGGCCGAGACTTCGGCGGTGTAGTCCCGGAACTTTCCTTGTCCCTTTTCTCCGCGCCATATGCGAAACGTTGCCGTCGCCATTACTTCATCTCCTCGATGATCTGCTTCAGGTCCTCGCGCATTGGTGGTATGGGCTCGCGCGTAAGGCGCGGTTCTCCATTCGGCCCTTTTCGCGCGACGATATTGAACTTTCCAAATTGCTCTTCTTTCGCCGGAAAGTCATCACGGAAATGAGCGCCGCGACTCTCCTGTCGTTCCAGGGCGGAGCGGGTCACGATCTCTGATACGGTCAGCATGTTGTGCAGGTCGAGCGTGGTATGCCAGCCGGCGTTGTATTCGCGGTTCCCATCGACGCCGGCGGCTTCGCTGGCAGCTCTCAGCTCTCGAATTCGCTCCAGCGCCTGCAGCATCTCCTGCTCTTGACGGACGATGCCAACCAAGTCCTGCATTGTCTCCTGAAGCTTGTGTTGTACGGTGTAGGGGTTCTCGGAACTATCGCGTCCAAACGGCTTAAGAGCCCATTGCTCTGTGGCCGCAAGTTGCTCAGTATTGATCGTGCCTAGTGCATTGTCTTTAGCGAATTTTGCGGCATACTCTCCCGCACGCTGCCCGAAAACCAGCAGATCGGAGAGCGAATTTCCACCGAGGCGATTGGCCCCGTGCAGGCCCGCTGCACATTCTCCGGCGGCAAACAATCCGGGGACGTCTGACATTTGGGAATCGGCATCCACCCGGACTCCGCCCATCATGTAGTGAGTCGTGGGGCCGACCTCCATCGCTTCCTGGGTGATATCGATGTCGGCCAGGTGCTTGAACTGGTGATACATGCTGGGCAGCTTCTTCTTAATATGCTCGTTGTGGTTGGAAATTCGTTCTTTTATCCACGCAATGTCGAGGAACACGCCGCCATGCGGGCTTCCCCGTCCTTCCCGCACCTCGCGTCGAATGCAGCGAGCCACGTGGTCGCGCGTCAGCAGCTCCGGCGGTCGTTTGGCATTCTTGTCGCCTTGTGTGTAACGCCAGCCTTCCTCTTCGGAATCAGCAGTCTGGTTAACATAAAGCGGGGGAATGTCCTTAAACATGAAGCGCTCGCCGTGCCGGTTGCGGAGGACTCCCCCTTCGCCACGCACTCCCTCCGTAACCAGAATGCCGCGCACGCTGGGCGGCCAGATCATTCCCGTCGGATGGAACTGCACAAACTCCATGTCCATCAGCGCCGCACCGGCGTCGTAGGCGAGGGCGTGGCCGTCGCCGGTATATTCCCAGCTGTTGCTGGTGATCTTGAAAGCTCTTCCGATGCCGCCCGTCGCCAGCACGATGGCTTTGGCGCGAAACAGATGAAATCGTCCGCGCTCACGGTCGTACCCGAACGCTCCCGCGATGCGGTTCCCATCCTTGAGGAGGCTGACGATCGTGTACTCCATGAAAACGTCGAGGCCGAGGTGTATGCCGTGATCCTGCAGCGTACGGATCATCTCCAGTCCGGTACGATCGCCTACGTGCGCAAGCCGCGGATAGCGATGCCCGCCAAAATTGCGCTGCAGGATACGGCCATCCTTCGTGCGATCGAACAAGGCACCCCAGGCTTCGAGTTCGCGCACACGCGCTGGAGCTTCCTTGGCATGCAGTTCAGCCATACGCCAGTTATTTAGATACTGACCTCCACGCATAGTGTCTGCAAAATGAACCCGCCAGCTGTCGCGATCGTCGACGTTTCCCATCGCCGCCGCGATGCCACCCTCAGCCATAACCGTATGCGCTTTGCCGAGCAGTGATTTTGTAACGACCGCTACATTCGCCCCGGCGGCGGAAGCCTGGACGGCAGCGCTGAGGCCCGCCCCTCCCGCTCCGATGATCACGACATCGTGTTCGTGCGTGATGTACTCGGCCATTACAAGATCCTCCAGTCGGTCCACACGCCCATCGAGCACATCCGTATGTAAAGGTCAGCAAAAGCTACGCTGAAGAGACTGCACCAGGCGAAGACCATGTGTCGCCGGTTAAGGCAACTGACGCAGTCATAGATTTTCCTGCGGGCTGGAGCGCCGGCGAGGCGGTCGCGAAAGCCCCCCACAATGTGGCGAAGCGAATGACAGCTGAAGGTATACGAGGTGAGCAATACAAAATTAACCAGCAGAACCAGCGTTCCAACACCGATGCCGAAGTGGCCGTTGAACCAGAATGCATCCCACACGTCGCGTCCGAGAACAATAAGGAACAGCAACGCGAGATAAAGGAAGTAGCGGTGAATGTTCTGCACGATTAGCGGGAAGGACCGTTCGCCGAGATACGTCTTACGCGGCTCGCCGACGGTGCAGGAGGGCGGGTCGGCCCAAAATGCTTTGTAATAAGCTCCGCGGTAGTAGTAACAAGTGAATCGGAATCCTCCTGGCGCCCAGAGGATGAGCATTGCCGCAGTAACCGATGCCGGTACCCATGTCGGCATCCGACCGAACCAGCCGTCAGGACCGAACAATTCCGGCGAGTAGAACGGCGAAAGATAAGGTCCAAACCTGTAGTGCTGCCCTTGCAACGCGGCCCACGTGGAATAGACGATGAATGCCGAGAGAATCAAAAACACGACGACGGGCTGCACCCACCAGTTGTCAGCGCGCCGCGTTTGTCCGAACCCCGACTGCGACAGGGGGACATCTATATGAGCCATCGAGCCTCCTCACCCTTGGATAGCGCCATCCAACTCAATCTGAAGCGGTAGATATCATACACAAGCAAAATGATTGGCTGCGGTTTTGAGGTAGCCCGCATCCGAACGGACAATGCGGCGGAGTGTCGTTCTGCAGCAAATCCGCAGCATCGCTCCTGGCCGCGCTATGGTACATTTGCGTGGTTGGCGGTTCGTACGCTGAATTATCTTCCTGGCCGGATTGGTCGGAACAACGTGATGAACACGGGACTTGCGATCCGAAGCTACGACTACGTAAACCATCCCTACGATCGCGTCCGCGATACGCTCAAACAGAACGCGCTGACGGTATTTCAGTCCGCCACAAAGGCGGCTGCGCATAGGGCTGAAACGGTAGCTTCTGAGCTACACGTCGATTTCGGTGGTATCGGCGTGAAAACTGACATCAATATTCTGGTGAAAGGCATCGAGGAGAAGGTCGGTGAAACACCTTCAAGCGCCAGCACCAGATTGCTTTTTGAATGGGAGGCCGCAACCATGCCGCGGCTATTTCCGTTCATGCAAGGCGAGCTTTCCATTTATCCGCTGACCACGACCGAGACCCAACTGGACTTTTGCGGGATTTACGAACCGCCATTTGGTTCCGTAGGCAAGACCATGAACGCGATCATCGGCCATCGCATCGCAGAGGTGTCCGTTCATCGCTTCGTCGGCGACATTGCAGGATATCTCCGGCAAACCCTTGCCCGGTAAGCCTATCGTTTTCTAATGGAATCAGGTTGATCTCTGCGGGATTTGGCTACGGTGCGATTTTCCATAAAATTCCGCACCCGGAGGTACAGTTTCCGTTCTGGATGCCTCCTGAACCGGTAGTACCGTAGAGGTTTCCTTGCGTGTCGATGACGATTTTGCCGTTGGGATATCGACCGTCAGCGCCACCTGTGAAATCGTAAAGTGAAGTATAGATCCACGATCCATTTACCGGACTGAGCTGGAAAACACTTCCAAAGCCGAACGCCCCGTCGCTGTTATTGGCCCCATACAGGTTTCCGGACGAATCCATTGCGAGGGTATATGCAGGTCCGCCATTTGAACCACTAATCCCGTAGATGGTGCTAAATGTCCAGTTCGGTCCGGGCGTAAGTTTGTACACCGTACCACCTTGCGATGGTCCTCCCATTACGGTTGCTCCGTATAAGTTTCCAGCAGCATCCATGACGAGTCCGGCGGAGGAGCGCAGGCCATCACCCAACCCGGCGAAGGAGTACAGCGTGTCGTAAGTCCAGGAACCGTTAGTGCGAACCAGTTGGTATACGGAGCCTGCGTTAGCAGGCCCTCCATAGCCCGTGGTTCCATAGAGATTTCCGGCATGATCGAAGCTGACTCCGCTGAAGGGCGAGGCGCCGGAAGCTCCGGAAAATGCATAGAGCGGTATTTCTTGCCACGTACCTCCCGAGGACGAAAGCTCAAATACAGTCCCACAGCCGAATCCTTCGCAGTTAGGGCCCGGACCGCCTCCTTCGGAGGTAGTGCCATAAAGATTGCCGGCATCATCGAAAATCAGATCGCCGTTGTACGGGAACGCTCCGTCCTGGTCGCCCTGGAAGGCATACAGCACTCGTTCTGTCCAGGGACAAAGCGCGGTGTGGCAGACAGTCGGAGGCGGAGATGCCCGGAACACGGTGCCGCATCCTCCACCGCCGCAAGAGCTTCCTCCTCCAATGTTAGTTGCTCCGTAGAGTCGCCCGTCGCTTCCCACTGTCACGCCGACAGGAAATGCACCATCCGTTCCCCCGGCAAAGCTATAGAGGGGCGATAGGGTCCAACTCGAGTTGCGATTCGTCAGCTTGAAGATCGCACCTTGGTTGTGGCTTCCTCCTAACGTCGCACCATAAAGATTGCCGGCGCGGTCAATCGCCAGGCCCTGCGGATAAAAGCCGTCCCCTGCTCCTGTAAAGCTATGCAGCACGCTAAAGGACTGAGCCTTTGCCGGAGAGGACATGCTAACCGCTACTAGGGCGAGGACGATCAGTTCGAGAAAGCGCAGCTTCATCCACTTTGTAAGATTCAACGGATTATCAGACGGCATGTGGCGCTCCTGGAGCGATCTCTGTTATTCGACACACGTACTGTCAACTTCCGAGTCGGCAAACAATGATTAGGTTGGGAGCGTTTTGGGATTCTGCCGGAGTAGTGGTCTAGTGTCAAGCAGATCTGCTTGAGCTGTACAAGCAGGCATGAAAGCTCATTGTGACGAACGCCATCCCGATCAAGGGAGGGGAATGGCAGAAGGTTTTAATCCGGTTTCCCGACCGCGAAGCCGCAAGTTATTGAATCTGCGTGGGAGTGTTATTTCGGGCCAACCGCGAGAGTCGGCGAAAGAAAAATCGCTGTTCCGGTTGTTCTCGAGATTTATAGTATGCGGATAGTGGAACAAAAAAGGACAGGTCCGACTTTACGACTAGGAGATTGCCGCAGATCTCCGGACCGGGACCTTTGGTGACGATGAAAAAGTGAGGGACACAGTCATCTGAAGAAAAAGAACCCGCCGAAAGTTCAGGCGGGTTTCGTATTTCACAGCTACAAAGAGCGAGCCAGGGGGGACCAGGGATGCCCAAGGAGATCAACAACCGGTGCCAGTCACAATCTTTTCCCGAGCAACAGGGCTTATATGATGCGCGCAACGAGCACGACGCTTGTGGCATTGGGTTTGTGGCGAGCGTGCGCGGCGAAAAGAGCCATGACATTGTCCTGAAGGGCATTCAGGTTCTGGTGAACCTCACTCATCGCGGCGCTTGCGGCTGTGATCCTGAAACCGGCGACGGTGCGGGTTTGCTCATCCAGATTCCTCACCAGTTCTTCGCCCGTGAATGCATGGATCTCGGTTTCCCGCTTCCCAATAGCGGCGAGTACGGCGTAGGAATGGTGTTTCTTCCGGTTGAAAAGTATCAGCGCCTGCAATGTGAGGGGATCCTGGAACGCATCACGCGCGAGGAAGGACTGAGCGTGCTGGGCTGGCGGGATACGCCGGTAAATGGCGATGCGATCGGTCGGGTGGCGAGACATTCACAGCCCTATATCGAGCAGATCTTCATTGCCCGAGCACCCGGGATGCGCGAAGGGGAGTTCGAGCGCAAGTTGTACGTGGTGCGCAAGCGGGCCGAACTGGAGATCGCGCGCTCAGGAGTCAAAGACAAAGAGATGTTCTACCTTGCGTCGTTATCCTGCCGCACAATCGTCTACAAGGGATTGTTGCTTGCGACGCAACTAGCCAGCTTTTATGACGAACTGACCGCCTTCGACGTGACCAGCGCGCTGTGCCTGGTGCACCAGCGATTCTCCACCAACACGTTTCCGAGCTGGCAGCTTGCGCATCCTTACCGCTACCTTGCGCATAACGGCGAAATCAACACGCTACGGGGAAACGTCAACTGGATGTGGGCGCGGCAGTCCATTATGGCGTCTCCGCTTCTTGGCGATGACATCAAAAAGTTGTTTCCTATCGTAACCCCCGGGGGAAGTGATTCCGCAAGTCTCGACAATACAGTCGAGCTGCTGTTTCAGGCCGGGCGCTCTCTGCCGCACGTCATGGCGATGCTGATTCCCGAGGCGTGGTCAGGGAATTCGCACATGCGGCCGGAGAAGCGAGCCTTCTACGAGTACCACGCCTCGCTGATGGAACCATGGGACGGCCCCGCCGCGATTGCGTTCACCGACGGAAGTTCGATAGGCGCTGTTCTCGATCGCAATGGATTGCGGCCCGGACGCTACGTTGTCACCCACGACGGCGTTGTGGTCATGGCGTCGGAGGCGGGCGTACTCGACATACCAGCGGAACAGATCAAGAAGAAAGGACGCCTGCAGCCTGGAAAGATGTTTCTGGTCGACACGGTCGAAGGACGAATCATATCCGACAAGGAGATCAAACAGCAGCTTTCTTACCGGCGGCCGTATGCGCAGTGGTTGCATGACAACCAGATCACACTCGAGCAACTGCCGGAGCCCAACCGGATTCAAGGCTCCGACCACAAAACCTTGGTGAGCCGGCAGCGTGCTTTCGGATATTCCGAAGAAGATTTGAAGATGGTTTTGGAGCCGATGGCCAGCCTGGGCGAAGAACCGATTGGTTCCATGGGGAGCGACATTCCGCTGGCGTGCCTTTCCGATGAGCCTCAGGCGCTCGCCAACTATTTCAAGCAGTTGTTCGCGCAGGTAACCAACCCGCCGATTGATCCAATTCGCGAAGAAATGGTGATGTCCCTGATCAGCTACATCGGGACGGAGCGTAACATCCTCGACGAGCGACCAGAAAACTGCCACACCCTCAAAATGCCGCATCCCATTCTCACCAACCGCGAATTGGAGAAGTTGCGGCGCATCTCTCGAGGAGACCTGCTGGCAACCACTCTGCCCACGCTGTTCCGGGTGAAGGAAGGCGAAGCCGGATTGAAACGTGGCTTGGAAGAGCTCTGCCAGCGCGCCTCGCTGGCCGTTCGCTCCGGGTACACACTGCTAATCCTCTCCGACCGTGGACTGGACCGCCAACACGCACCTATCCCCAGCTTGTTGGCGCTGGCCGCCGTGCACAACCTACTCGTGCGCGAAGAAACACGTACCCAGGTAGCTTTGCTGGTGGAATCGGGAGAGCCGCGCGAGGTTATGCACTTCGCGCTACTTATCGGTTACGGAGCCAGTGCAATCAATCCCTATCTCGCGATTGAGACGCTGGAGGATCTGGCGGACCGGGGCTGTTTGCCGGCGCAAATCACCTCCCCCGTCGCGGTGAAGAATTTCATCAAGGCAACCAACAAGGGCCTGTTGAAGACATTCTCTAAGATGGGCATCTCTACCCTGCAAAGCTATCGCGGAGCGCAGGTGTTCGAGGCCATTGGGCTGGACAAGGAGATCGTGGACGCTTATTTCACGGGCACGGTTTCCCGGCTGGGCGGTGTCAGTCTGGGTGTGCTTGCGCGCGAGGCGCAGATGAAACACGAACACGCCTTTCGTCCGGTTTCGGAGTGCGAAGCTACGCTGGCCGTTGGGGGCGCCTATCGTTTCCGTACCAATGGCGAGTTCCATCTGTTGAATCCACAAACCATCAGCAAACTGCAGCACGCGGTGCGGCAGCGCGATCCACAGACGTTTAAAGAGTATACGGAACTCATCGACGGCCAGAACCGGCAGCTTTGCACCTTACGAGGCCTTATGCGCCTGAAGAAGTCTGATGAGCCCGTGTCTTTGTCGGAGGTGGAGCCGGCGAGCGAGATTGTCAAGCGTTTTACCACGGGCGCAATGTCTTTCGGCTCTATCAGCAAGGAAGCCCACGAGACCCTGGCAATCGCGATGAATCGGATTGGCGGCAAGTCGAATACCGGAGAGGGCGGGGAAGATGCGCAGCGATTCAACCCCGATCCGAATGGCGACCTTCGTCGCAGCGCGATCAAGCAGATTGCCTCTGCCCGGTTCGGCGTGACCACGCACTACCTGGTTAACGCCGATGAATTGCAGATCAAGATGGCCCAGGGGGCAAAGCCCGGCGAGGGCGGCCAACTCCCGGGTCACAAGGTCGACGAAGTCATCGCGCAGCTGCGCCATGCCGTTCCCGGAGTCGGGCTCATTTCTCCTCCGCCGCATCATGACATCTACTCGATTGAGGATCTCGCGCAACTCATCTACGACCTGAAGAACGTGAATCCCGGGTGCACGTATCTCCGTAAAGCTGGTCGCGGAGGTAGGCGTCGGTACGGTGGCGGCCGGAGTTTCCAAGGCTCATGCCGATGTGGTGCTCATCAGCGGAGACAACGGCGGCACCGGAGCCGCGCCACTCAGCTCCATCCGGCACGCTGGAATTCCCTGGGAGTTGGGCCTGGCTGAGACCCAACAGGTTCTGCTGCTGAATGATCTGCGCAGTCGCATCCGAATCCAGACTGACGGTAAATTGCAAACCGGTCGCGACGTCGTCATTGCCGCACTTCTCGGCGCTGAAGAGTTTGGCTTCGCCACCACTCCATTGGTGACGATGGGCTGCGTGATGATGCGAAAGTGCCATCTCAACACTTGTCCGGTGGGCATTGCCACGCAGGACCCGGTTCTTCGAGCGAAGTTCCGCGGGCAGCCGGAGCATGTCATCAATTTCTTTTTCTTCCTCGCCGAACAGGTTCGAGAATACATGGCCGAGATGGGCTTCCGAACCGTTGATGAGATGGTAGGCCGAATTGACATGATCGACGTCGAACCGGTGAAGACACATTGGAAGGCAAGTGGGATCGACCTTTCCGCGATCCTGTATGCACCTCCCATTCCGCGCCATGTAGCGCGCCACTGCACACAACCGCAGGAGCACGGGCTTGAGCAAGCTCTGGATCATGAATTGCTCCAGGTCGCCCAGGAGTCACTCGAGAAGTGCATGCCGGTGTCGGCGGAGATGCCGATACGTAACGTGCAACGCACGGTAGGAGCGATGTTGAGCGGTGAAGTCGCACGCCGTCATGGTTCGGAAGGCCTGCCGGATGACACCATCAGCCTCAAGTTCAACGGCTCTGCCGGCCAAAGCTTCGGGGCTTTTCTGGCACGCGGTATCACCCTCACGCTTGAAGGTGAGGCCAACGACTATGTCGGTAAGGGGCTGAGTGGTGGACGTATCGTGATTTATCCACCCCGGGGTACAGGCTTTGCTGCCGAGGAAAATATTTTGATCGGCAATGTTGCGCTTTACGGCGCCACCAGCGGTGAGGCTTTCATCAACGGAATGGCGGGAGAGCGATTCGCCGTTCGCAATTCGGGTGCGATCGCAGTGGTGGAGGGTGTTGGTGATCACGGATGCGAGTACATGACCAACGGGGTGATCGTGCTGCTGGGCGCTGCCGGACGCAACTTTGCCGCCGGAATGAGCGGCGGGATCGCCTACGTGCTGGATGTGAAGAGTGATTTTGCGGAAAAGCGCTGCAATCAGGGATCGGTAGACCTCGAGCCGGTGATTGAACCGCAGGACCTTCAACTCTTGCGCAACCTCATTACGCGTCACGCAGATCTGACCGGAAGCAAGCAAGCCGAGAAGGTTCTGTTGAACTGGGAGGAATTGCTGCCACGCTTCTTCAAGGTCTTCCCACACGAATACAAGCGCGTGTTGGGAGTCAGCCGCACTCAAGCTCCACAAGCGGTTTCCCAAACAGCCGCTCTCCGCGCAGCTGCTGGTCAGGTGCAACATGGGTAAAGAAACTGGATTCCTGCAATACAAGCGAGAGCTCCCACAACGACGGCCCGTAGTCGAGCGGGTGAATGACTGGTTTGAGATTTACCAGGACTTTCCACCAGAGAAGCTGCAGCTACAGTCGGCGCGCTGCATGGATTGCGGCGTGCCCTTCTGTCACAACGGATGTCCGGTCAATAACCTGATCCCGGACTGGAATGATCTGGTTTATCGTGAGCGTTGGCAGGAAGCGTTGCGCTGGCTGCATTCCACCAACAACTTTCCGGAGTTTACCGGGCGTATCTGTCCGGCGCCGTGCGAAGCGTCGTGCGTGCTGGCCATCGACCAGCCGGCTGTCACGATCAAACAAATCGAGATGACCATCGTTGAGCGGGGATTTTCGGAAGGCTGGATTTACCCGCAGGTTCCCGAATTCGAAACCGGCAAGAGAGTCGCCGTCGTGGGTTCCGGTCCCGCAGGTTTGGCCGCGGCCCAGCAGTTACGCCGCGTCGGTCACCAGGTCGTGGTATACGAGAAGGCCGACCGCATCGGTGGACTACTGCGCTACGGTATACCAAATTTCAAGCTGGAAAAAAATGTCGTAGACCGCCGCGTCGAACAGATGATGGCTGAAGGCGTAAGCTTCGTCACCAATGCACATATTGGTATCAGTGTGCCGGTAGAAGAACTGCTTTCTTCCTTCAACGCGATTCTTCTCGCCGGAGGCGCCGAGCAGCCGCGCGACCTGCCCATTCCTGGACGCGAACTCCGGGGCATCCACTTCGCCATGGAATTCCTGCCACAACAGAATCGTCGTTGCGAAGGAGATGTTCTAGAAGCATCGAAGGAAATTCTCGCGACCGACAAGCGTGTTGTGATCCTGGGCGGCGGTGATACGGGTGCCGATTGTCTGGGCACCAGCCATCGCCAGAAAGCTCGATCCGTCCGCCAGTTCGAGCTGTTTCCCATACCTCCAGAGGAACGCGCGCCGCAAACTCCGTGGCCAATGTGGCCGCTCCAACTTCGTACCGAAAGCTCGCATGATGAGGGCGGAGTGCGCGAGTGGAGCATCGCTACTCACAAGTTCAGCGGTGATGATCATGGCCGCCTGACCCACCTGCACGCCTCGCGTGTCGGACCACCTCCAGGGCTCGAACCGGTCGCAGGCAGCGAGTTTGTCCTTGAGGCCGACCTGGTGCTGCTCGCCATGGGCTTTGTAGGACCGGTGCGTAACGGAATGCTGGAACGGTTTGGCATCAGGCTGGACTCCAAAGGTAATGTCGCAACCGACGATCAGCACATGACCTCGATTCCTGGCGTCTTTGCAGCCGGCGATATGCGTCGCGGCCAGTCCCTGGTCGTATGGGCGATTTCCGAGGGACGCAAGGCAGCAGCCTGCATGGATCGATATCTGAGCGCATCGAGTGAACACAGCTTCGCCGCGTCTGCCGGGGCTGCTCGAAATTAATCGGCAATGCGCAATCAACTTCCCAGAAAGCGGCGTGTTCCATGGTGATCTCTACCGTTCGCCAGTAGCCGTTGGCGGAGTACAATTCAAGACGCCGTTACCCTCGGTTTAGATGAGGTGGACTCATGGCGCATTCATTCGATCCTGGTTGTTTTCAGGAGCCATTCAAAACCCTGGCCGAGGATTTTCCGGAGGGAGATGTTTACCCCTCCAGTCAGTTCCGCATCGAGTGGGGGCCGGTGTTCCACCGTGGACGACTCGACGGCTCGGCGCGCGTACTAGTCATCGGGCAGGACCCAGCTCAGCACGAAACCGTTATCCGGCGAATTCTTGTGGGGGAAGCGGGCCGCCGCATTCAGGGCTTCCTCGCTAAACTCGGCATCATCAGAAGCTACGTTCTCGTCAACACATTCCTCTACAGCGTCTATGGCAGCGCGAAGGCGAGCACCAGACGGGACCCGCGTCTGATCGCCTATCGCAACCGTTGGATCGATGCCCTGCTTGTCGGCACGCAAGTCGAAGCCGTCATATCGCTCGGAACCCTCGCTGACGAGGCTTGGGGGTTCTGGAAGAGCACTCCTGCCGGGCTGGCTTCTTCGGTAGTCCACACGGCAATTACTCATCCGACCCAGCCCGAGAGCTCCTCTAAGAACGATAAGGTAAAGCTGGCAGCGGCAACGGCGAAGATGCTCCAGAACTGGAATGCCGGCCTGCAGTTGCTCTCTCCCGCAATCACTCATTCTGACGAGGCAAGGCCGCTGGTGCCCTACGGTTCAGCCTGGGCCGACGGCGATCGGTTGCCCATGCAGGAGATGGATTTCCCTGCAGGCCTTCCGTCCTGGATGCACGAGAATGACGGCTGGGCGAAACGCGCGGGCAAAGACGATTTGGCAAAGCGCCGCAATATTACGATCACTGTTCCCCAGGGGATTGTTTCGTGACGTCCGTGCGCAAATGGTTTCCACTGACGGGCGCCATCCCCTCTGGCGTCGCCATGAAGGCGACAGCGAAGAAGGCGGAACCCATCGATCCTCTGTCCGGTCCGAAACAGGCACTGGCTGGACGCGTGGTGACGATGGATGAAGCCTTCACCGTGCAGGCTGATGGGATTGTTTACATCGACCAGGGCTGCTTTGTCGCCGTCCAGGAACGCGCCCAGCCAGCCCCGCCAGGGTTCGAAGACGTGCCGGTGGTTCAGACTCACGGGACAATCTTTCCTGGACTGATCGAACTGCACAACCACCTGAGCTACAATGCGTTGCCCCTGTGGTCGCCCGTGCCGAAACTTTTCGTGCACCGGGACCAGTGGTCCGTTCACAAAGACTATCGTCCGCTGATTAGCGGCCCAATGACCGTCATTGGTGAATATCGCGACTCGAGCGGCCAGCCGGCGCTTCTTCCTGCCCTGGTACGTTACGTCGAATGCAAGTGTCTGCTCGGTGGCGTCACCACCAGCCAGGGCGTGATGCTCGCCAGCAACGCCGGCATCCAGCGCTTCTACCGCGGGCTTATACGTAACGTGGAGCAGACAGACGATCCCACACTGCTAGAGGCGCAGGGCCGCATCGCTGACGTGGATGCGAAAGACGCCCGAAGCTTTCTGGCCAGGCTCAAGAAAGAAGATAGCTGCTTCCTGTTGCACCTTAGCGAGGGCGTGACCGACCCAAGTCATCCCGACGACTCCATAGCACGGCGCCACTTCCTCGCACTGGAGATCGCTCCTGGCGAATGGGCTCTTAACGACACGTTTACCGGCATCCACTCCGCGGGCTTGCTGCCCGAAGACTTTGACATTCTTGCGCAGCAGGGCAGCTCGATGATCTGGTCTCCGCTTAGTAACCTGCTGCTATATGGCGGCACCGCGCGCGTGGACGCTGCCCGGGCAGCGGGAGTCAAAATCGGTCTGGGCAGTGACTGGTCGCCTACGGGAAGTAAAAACCTGTTGGGAGAGTTGAAGGTTGCGTGGCTCTACAGCCAGCAGATGTTGAACGGCCTCTTCACAGCACGAGATCTGGTAGCAATGGCCACCAGCAACGCGGCCCGCATCTTGAAGTGGGAAAACCTGCTGGGCACAATTGCTACCGGCGCGCGCGCCGATGTCCTGGTAATCGACGGCACGACGGGAGATCCCTACGACGCACTCATCCACGCGAAAGAAACGGACATCCACCTGGTAATGATTAATGGCGTGGCGCGCTATGGGATGCCCGGATTGATGGCATCACTGTCGCCGAAGGATCAGACGGTAAACGTAGCTGGCCAACTGCGAGGACTGTATCTGAAGCAGGAGAGGGCCGACCCGGACGTGGAAGCGGTGACGCTGCGCACGGCCACGAAGCAGTTGCGCGACGCGCTTCGCGACATCGCCAAGCTGGCGAAACAGGAAGAGAAGCCGAAACCGGCGGCCGTAAGGCGGCGCACCCTGGACGCGCCCGCGCGCACAGTCTGGTCCCTGGCGCTGGACGAGATCCAGGACCGGGGAGAAGATCTGCGCCCGCGTCTCCCATTTAACGGTCCGCGCGACTTCACCGGACCGAAACGCGCAGCCAAGCCGACGGCGGCGGCTCCGCTTTCGACCATCTTGCAGCCCATCCAACTCGATCCCTTGACCGTTGCCGATGACAAGCACTTTCTGGACGCAATTGAACAACAGCCAAATGTCCCCATGCCGATCAAGACCCGGCTTCGGTCTCTATATTGAGTGCGTCTCCTGATCAACCGAACTGTGCGCAACCACCGGAGCAGTTGATGCTCGTTTGGGGGAGTACGGCTCTTGTCATCACCCTGGCGCCCACTCGTCCGGCAACCTGCTGACACGAAATGTTCTTATTGTGCGCTGCTTGCGTTCCGATCCTGGAAGCCTATTTGTAACGGGTCAGGCACTTCCCACGAAGCGCGAACTGTACGGTCATTTAGGGCAAGTTTGCCCTTCCATCAGGGGGTAACTACCAATCTGCGGCCGTGTTGGTCTCGTTGCCAAGCGTTCTCAATATCCCCGAGTGGAACACGTTCGGTCTCCACACACAGCTCTCCGCTGGCGGCATGTGCCATCACTTTTTGCAGAGCATCGACCAGAACGTCGCGAGGTGGAATTCCGGCAGTTCCGAGAATTGTCAGCGCTGTGCTGCGCAACACGGCAGCTGCAAGCGATATTGTCGGCCCAGCGCTTTCCCCAACTTGAACGAAGCGAGTCTCAGACCCAATGGCGGTAAATTCTTTGCGTGTTATCGCGGCTAGAAACGCTTCCGCAGGGCGACCCCAGACGTAATCGATCACGACTTGAAAACCTGAACCGCCGACCGCGCGCGCGAATGCCTCGCTCAGGTCCTCCGCAGGCGTGTCAAGCTGAATGGTTGCGTCCGCGCCGAGCTTAGGTAGCGCGCTCAACACCTGTTGGTTGCGTCCCGCAGCAACGACGCGATTCGCGCCCAGAAGCTTCGCAATCCTTACCGCCAGTTTGCCGGTCACTCCGGTCGCACCGAGGATAAGGACGTTTTCGCCCCGGGCCAGCCTTGCGCGAAAAGCGAGCGAAAGCCAGGCGGAGACCCCTGGGTTGGGAAGGGCGGCGGCGGTTTCGTCATCCACCCCTTCCGGAACCGGAAAGCAAAATGCCCGGCGCACAACCGTTCGTTGTGCCATCGCACCGTAAGGCGCTCGAGATCCGCCGAAGAACACCCGCTGCCCATCGTTGAGATGGCCAACTCCGTCGGAGCCGCAGATCACAGGGAGTTCGCGCGGGCTGGCATAGTGCGAGCCGCTCGCCAGTTGCTTGTCAATGGGTTTCAGCGATGCGGCATGAACATGCACGATCGCCTCTCCGTCGCCAGCAATTGGTTCGGGAAATTGCGCATACCGGGGCGGTTTACCGAGCGTGTGCAGAACGGCAGCATCCATCGTTGTTTTCCTTGCATATGGGTCGTCTTCGCAACAGTCTACGATCGATCATCCTCTTCCTCAAGCTACTGTAGATGTGCACTGGGCGTTGTTCGCAAGTCCTCTTGTGGGTCCAGAAAACCGACCACATGCAGATAGCTTGCTCTGGCCCGAGTTGCCATCGCCAATATCCAACCGGGATATAGACGCTATCCGCTTGGATACGCCTTCAGTAGGCATCGGTGTCGACTGAGCCCCATGACCAATTAGGCTCGAACCGCCAACCCCAATTGGAATATAGCTTTGCGTTGACCCAGTAGTCGTGCTATTTCTTGCACAGCAAAGGCTGCATACGTGCACTCTTCTGGAAGAGGCGCGTTCACAGTAAGTTGCTCCCCGCCACCTCAGTCAGCCCAATTGGCCGTAGTCCAAGGTTCGTCTCAAGACCTTTGAGCCGCTTCAGAGGGCGACGGTGTGCTTTGGGACGATGGACAGTTCGCCCAAAGTGTCGCCAGATGATGCGATTCAGAAAAGGAGTTCTTATGACCTCGGCTTTCGCAACATTATTTGACAATTGATGACCCCACGATCACGGGTGACATCGCCAACCCGCGCGCTCGCTCGGCGTCGGGAGACACAGCGGTCGGGGTTATGGAGCCGGGTCGCTTGGCCGACTCGTGTCACAGTCGTGGTATTCACCTTAGTCGTGCTGTTGCTGGTTGGCATCTGCTCGCTTGCGAGTTGGGCGCAAACGCAAACGCCGGAGCCGACTCTTAAAGTGAAGCCGCAATTCTTCACCTCCAAGGATCGCCAGGATGCGATTCGCAAGGCGACGATCTACACGCCGAAGGCGGTGGCAGAGGTCGACATCATGGCCGGCCCGGCACAGAAGAAAAAGCAGTTTCAGTTTCACATGAACGACAAAGTGACCTGCGAATTCGTGACTCCGGGTCAGCAGATGGGCGGCAACACGCCAAAGTTTCTGTGCAAGATTGTGAAGGTCGAAAGTCTGGACGGCACAGTTCAAACGGCGACCGACCAGATCAATGACGATCCTCTCAAAGTGAAGTTCGGCGACGACAACCGCGAGGTGTACGCCGAAATCGTCTCCAGCCGATTGCTCTGGGCTCTAGGCTTCTACACAGACGCGCTGGTACCCCATTCGGGTGGACTGCACGAACTGTCCGGCCGACCCGGAAACGGGTTCGGGTGCCCGCGCACCCCGCACTTTCAAAGAAGCGTCGGTGGTGAGGAAGTTTGAAGGCCACAAGATGGTCGAGACCGGAAAGGACGACGAGGGCTGGAGCTGGAAGGAGTTCGAGGCACTCAATGGACGTCCCACTTATGAGAAAGACGGACTGAAATTGATGGCGGCCTTTATCAGTCACAGCGACAACAAGCCTCCACAGCAGCGATTGGTCTGCGACACTGTAAACATGGACACGACCACTCATCCGGTGACGGTTACCTGTAACGTGTCGGAAATGGTGGTTCAGGATGTGGGCGCAACCTTCGGCAGCGGTGGAGCGTTCACGAACAACAAGACGGCGAAAATCAATATTCATGAGTGGTCCGGAAAGCCTGTGTGGAAGAAGGTTGGATCGGCGAGCGACCAGCAGCCTCCGCAGTGCCAAGCCACGCTGCACAAAAGCTTGACCGCGAAAGATGGGCTGGATGATCCGATGATCAGTGAAGAAGGACGGCGCTTCACCGCGGGACTGATGTGCCAGCTCTCCGACCAGCAGATCACCGACATGTTCAAGTTAGCACGAGTCTCGGAGATGCCGGAGTTTCACAACGACGATGGCTCGTTCAAACAAGGAATGTCAGAAGACTCAATCGTGCAGCAATGGGTCACGGTCTTTAAACAGAAGCGGGAAGACATTGCCGCGGGACGCTGCCAGTGGAAGAACCAGCCGGCGGACCTGAACGTGATCGACAATCCCGCGAACCTGCCCACGGTGCCTAACAACTGTGTGGCCAAGGTGCACTAGAAATTCACTGCGGGGCGTGCGCATCAATCGCTGCGTACGCTCCAGTTTCACAGACTAGTACCGGCAGTCGCCTCACGCGACGGCTACCAGGCGCCCTTACCTCGCAGTCGGCCGTAATCGTTTCATGGGAGTCCGGTATGAGCAGGCAAGACATGCATCCAGAATTTGATCAGGTTTCAGATTCCAAGAACCTCTCTCAACTGATCCGCAGCAATGCACCCGAATATTGGGCGTACATGAAGAAGCATGCAGACTTGCAACCGGTGAAGCCATACCTGAGTTTTGAAGGCGCGGTCGCCGGCGATCCTCACCTGGGAAACTTTGGGCCGATTCCGGTTATGACGAATCAGCGGACCAGAGAAATGCGATTCGTGAACATCGACTTTGATGACGCGGGCCGCGCTCCGTTCGTGCTGGATTTCATTCGTTACGTGGCAGCCATCAAAGCGCAATGCAAGCCGATGAAGAGTGAGGTCTTGCAGGAGAACTACCTGTTAGGACTCGCGGGAAAGACGATTTCCCCTCCCAAGCAAGTGCAGGACTTCCTGGACATGAAAGTCTCGGACTACGACGAGCAGGCCGGACAATATTGTGCGAAGCACTGCGTGGATCAGGGTTTCAAATTCAAGCCAGGTGAAATTGATCACTACGACGGAAAGATCAAGTCTGGCTGACATCGACAAGCTCTTTCCGGGAGAACAAGTTCTCGGCATTGCAAAGAGGGTTGAGTCACGGGGCGGAAGCTCCGACGACATCCGCTTATGGGTTCTGGTCGGAGGTCCGCACTCGAGGCAGCGAATTATGGAGTTGAAGCAATATGCCAAGCCCGGGACCGCGAGCTATCAGGACCAGCCGCCGGTCAAGGAATGGTTATCCGAAATCCGACAGGCCTTCTGGCCGGGACTGACTGGCGCCGACTATGACCTGGTGACTATCGCTGGCGGTGGACTGTTCTGGATTCGCGAGAAACGAGTTTCCTTGATAGACGTGCCCTACTCCAGCGAGAAGAAGCACGAGGTCGACTTCGTGATGGGGCTCGCAGCTTACGATGCAAATCTGCTGGGGCTGGCGCACGGCAGCCAGGCGCAAGTCTGCCGGTTACCGCGCGGCAATTCATCGAGACACCAGCGAATTTCATCACGGCAACCAAGGAAGTGGAGAAAGCGTATCTCGAGTCTGCCAGAGAGGCTTTCGAGAAAAACCCAGAACCTCATCAGTAGCTAGAGATTTTGCACTCGCCGCGCTGGCGTTGGGTCAGCGTTGCAATCCTGTCCGCTTCGGATATAACCTTCCCACAACACATGACGAGTATTCGGAAAGGTCTTGCCGATTGCGGCTGTCCTGCTTATCGCAGTCGCCTCGTTCGCATTTCTCGCCCACGATGCCCCGGCTCCCACCCGACCGTTGGAATTGCAGCAATCGATCGCAATTCCATTCCGCTTTGTCGCGCTGGGCGACACGCGCTTCACGGATTCGACGGATCCGGACGTCGCTAACGGCCCCGTCCGCCGCGCCATCGTACAGGCGATCGCCGAGCAGAAACCTGCCTTCATTTCCTTTAGCGGAGACATCGTTTACCGCGGCGATCATGCAGGCGATTGGGGGGTATGGGATTCTGAAACCTCCGCCTGGCGTGACGAGAAGATCCCCATATACCCCGCGCTGGGCAACCATGATCTTCACGGAAATCAGAACACCGCGCTATCGAACTACTTCCAACGCTTCCCGGCCTTGCAGGAGCACCGTTACTATTCGGTACGATTTGCCAATTGCCTGATGCTGGCGCTGGACAGCGTGTCGGACGAGATGAAAGGTCCACAGGGTGAGTGGCTGAGGCAGACGCTCAACAAACTGCCGGCGGACGTGGCGTTCGTCATCGTCGTGCTGCACCATCCTCCTTACACCAGCTCGTCCGACCATGGGATGTTTGGCGACGGCCACTCGGCGCGTACCGCTGAGCAGGAACTGGCAAGATTGCTGGAGGAAAAGCAGGCTACCAGTCGCGCCCGTTTCGTGGTTTTTGGCGGACACGTTCACAACTACGAGCGTCACCAACATGGCGGCGTCACCTACTTTGTTACAGGAGGCGGTGGAGCGCACGCCTACCCTGTCGAACGCACTCCCAGCGATCTATTCCAGAGCACAACGATTAACTATCACTACCTGCTGGCAGAGGTATCCAAGGACAGCATGAAGATGACCATGAACCGCGTTGAAATGGTGAACGGAAAAGCGGTGTGGACCCAGCCGGATTCTGTAACGATCAATGTGCCCACTTCCGCTGCCGATACTGCGAGTGCAGTTGGGAGGGCTGGTTCCTAAGCTATCGGAGTGCAAGGATTTGGTGTCCCAATCGGTGGGTTACAGTTGCGTTAGTAGCCGTGGGTATGACTCTAACCATGCTGCTCCAGCTGTTCTCCGGCTCCCGATAGCAAAATTCCTTGTTGGGGTTGCAGCTTATCGGCAGGCAGCGAGCGGCGAGGGCGAAGCTCGGCTTGAAATGATACAGGCAGCAGAGAGAGGGAAGCCGACTTCCGAAATCGCCCAGCTTTCCATCGAACGCCCTACCAGCCCTTACCGACCACTTCCAGCAATCCGAGACGTCGGCGGCGAAGTCGCTGAAGTCCACCGCCGTTGCGGCACCTATAAGCGAATGCTTCCCGACCGCCTTGGCAGTCTTACGGAGGTGCAAGCCCCTCAGTCGATTCCGTGGATCTTCAGCGCGACCAATTGGTCGATCGAGAGGTTTTGCATACCGCGTGATCGCAAATCCGCAATAAACTGTGGCGTCACCCCGTGGATCCTCATGGCAATCAGTTGGTCCGGATCAGGGTGTCGGTAGCCCAAACTGCGCAGCGTCTCGATGAACTCGGGCGAAACTCCGTGAATACGAAATGCGATCAGGTCGTCGAGAGAGACGTGATCGTAACCGAGCTGCTTCAGTTGTGCGATCCATTCCGGAGTGGCTCCGTGAATTCTCATGGCAATCAGCATGTCGGAATCCGGACTGTAGCCGGCCTGACGCAGGGACCGGACCATTTCCGGGCTCACTCCATGAATCCGGAATGCCACCAGTTTGTCGCTGTCCGTCTCCTTGATGCCGGCGGCGCTCATGTCGTGGATGAAGGCAGCATTGACTGCGAAGATTTTGAAGGCGATCAGCTTGTCGGTATCTAACCCTTGCAGATGCTCACTCTTCATTTCCTTGGCGAAGGCCAGGCTCACGTCCTGGACTGCCATGCTGAACTGTTTGTCTTCATCGATAACCTTGAATCCCAACGCCTGCATCTCTGCCGAATATTTCGCGTCGGGATAAAAATGGAAAAGCCCCGCGCCTTCGCCGTTGTTCAAATAGCCTTCACAATCGAACCTTCCGGCATCGCGCGCTATCGTGAAGTGCACATCTTGACGTCCGCGCTTAGTGGTGTCCAGACCCTGAAATGCGGCCAAAGGCCAGTCGGACTCGTGACTCGATTGTCCGCCATGATGGGACTCGATCAGGGAAAAGACGATCTTACCAGCGCTTTCCGAGTGTCTCACGGTCCAGTTGCCGCTACGGGTTGAGGCCGAGTCACTGCAAAACGCGGCGACGCTGGCACAGCAGAACAATAGCAACGTAATCGAGATCGTTATCTTTGGCGATTTCATGACGTGACCTTCCGCGATCGGTTACAACACTCCGGTATGTTTCAGCATGATCAACTGTTCCAGGTCCAGGTTGTGAAACCCGTGCTGTCGCGCTTTTTCGATGAACTCCGGTGTGATGCCCTGGATCTTTGCGGCGACATAGTCGTCCTCGGTTTGTTTCGGCAAGCCGGCGGCCGTCAGCGCTTTGATGTACTCCGGCGTTACACCCTGGATGTGCATAGCCACAGATCGTCGGCGTTCGGATTCAAACCCAGGGCGCGAATGTCGCGAATGTATTCCGGGTCACGTGTATGCGCATAGCCACTAAATCGTCAGCGCTGGGTTTCAGGCCGAGGTCGTGTAGAGAGCGGATGTACTCAGGCGTGATCCCTTGAATCTTCATCGCAACCAGGTCGTCGGCGCTGCCGTTGATGCCATCGGCGCGCAACCCACGGATGTATTCGGGAGTTACGCCCTGAATGTGCATGGCAATAAGGTCATCAGCGCTGGGCTTCAGTCCGAGGTCATGAACCTGACGGACATAGTCAGCGGTAATGCCCTGGATCTTCATCGCCACCACATCATCAACTGAGAGGTTGTCCAAGCCCACTGCCCTCAGGCTGTCGATATAGGAGCCCTGCGTGGAAGAAGGCTGCTCGGCCGGCATCGCTTGCGCTAACACTACGCGAGCTGCTGCTGGAGAGGCGGCTGCGAGGGCATGCGAGGGCGGAATGGGCGAAGTCGCCGGTCGAGCCGCCGGGGAGATCGCAGGATCGACTGCCAATTTAGCGACGATAGGAACTGTAGGAGCAACTGCTGGGCTTACAGGGAATTTGGCGACTGTCGATGGAGTGGAAGTTGATCCCATCTCCGCGTGTGCAACGCGAACGAATGCCTGGCTGATAAGAATCCCGCCCGCTAGACAAACAATCCCGATCGTCAGTCCGCTGGCGAGAACATTCGTTCCCGATTTTCTCGTGCCTAACAAACGCAGCACACGAGTTGCAAGCGGACTGCCGCTGGCGGCCATTACCACCGACGGCGCAGTTCGCCCACCTTCCATGTAGGTGAGCGCGCGGGCATAATCCACGACGTTCCCGCACAGGGCGACAGCAGCATCGTCGCAACAATTTTCGCGTTCCTGGCGAATCCGGCGGCTGACCCACCAGACTGCCGGGTGATAAAAGAGAACAGTCTCGGCCGCGATCTGAAAGAGATTGACGAAGTAGTCCCAACGCCTGATGTGTACCAGTTCGTGCGCGATTACTGCTTCCAGCTGCTGCTGCGACAATCCAGCCAGTACGGTCAGGGGAAGGAGTATGACCGGGCGAAACCAGCCGACGACCGCGGGCACATCGAGCCCGTTGCACTGGCAAAATCGCACGGCGCGCTTGATTCCAAGACGTCGCTGCAAATCAAGGCAGGTGTGCAGAACGTGCGCTGTTAGGATAGCGGACTTCCGGCGCTGCAGCCGGTTCACAATCAATATGCCGCCGGCTGTACGCAGGCTGAAAAAGATCACGCCTGCAATCCATATCCTTACCAGCCAGATGAAGGTATCGGCGGAGATGCCTCCGCTCGGTCCAGGCTGGGGCGGGGCGTCTTGTACGGGCTTAGTCGCTACGGCTGCCACTGCCGGGGTTGATGAAATCACTGTCACTTGATCACCGATCAGGACCGAACTCCGCAGTATGAAAAAGGTGGCGATCGGGGCTGCAACCATCAGGATCAGGATGGAAACCGCCAGGGCATAACGGGTGACTGCGCTACGTGCGATCGACATCAAGGCTGCGAACACCGCAGCGAGGACTAGGCCCTGCCACAGAAAATGCAGTAACGCCCACGCTATCAGCCGCGTCACGGAGGGAGTAAGCCACGTCGGTAAATCCGTCATCGCAATTTCCTTTCGTACTCGTCCAACACGCGCCGCAGTTCTTCCAGCTCCTTCTTCGAGGTGCGCTGGCCGGCGAGAGCATGCAGCATCAAGTCACTCGCCGAACCGCCGAAGACGCGTTGCAGAACATCACCAGCGAATTGACGTTTCGTTTTGTCGGCTGGCTGCACCGCTTCATATACGTGTGCTCGCTGTTCTTCGTTCCGCTTCACGCTGCCTTTGGCTGCCATGATCTGCAGCAGCTTCAACACAGTGGTGTAACCGATATTCTTGTGCTCACTCAATATCTCGTAGACTTCGCGCACCGTGGCCGGGCCGCGCTCCCACAGTACTCGGAGGATTTCGAGTTCGGAGGCGCTGGGTTTCGAGCTTGAACGTTGCATGGTGTTACACAATATACGAAGCTATTCGTACTGTCAACGAAGATCTTCGTACTTATCGTGTCCAGTATCGAAAATGCCCTTGTACAAACCGGTTCCGAGATGCCAGATTGGTCCGGCTCGATTTCGGACGCCCTAATTAGGATTAGGTGGATCGGCGAATGTGCGATGTCCCGTTTACTTACGGTGTTTATTGCGGAAAGCATCGCCTAACGGATCATTGGTTCCCAGAGTTTCGAATTGCCGACTTACTTTGTAGTTCCGCCGGGGAGACTGGCGGGGCCGGCGGACCATCCGTTACCGTGTAGAGTTTTCCATCGCGCAGATACAGCTTCTGCATTTCCTGAAGATTGAACGGTCGCGCACCGCGGCGTCCGAACACGGCCAGTTGATTGCCGCTTTCATCCACCGCCCGGTCGCGGTCGATGCCCTTGGAAATCGCCAGAGCCGGGCCCGCTGTGCGACGGCTGGCGATCAGCCTGGGCATGGGCCGGGCAGCAAAGCCCGAGAACGAAGGGATCGTCCATCGGCGACAACAGTTGCAGGACTCGCAAGCCATTCTTGCCGTCGGCAACATAAGCAAACACTCCCGCCGACACCATTCCGATCTTCAGGTCGTTGACGTCATTCATCACGCCGCCCGCATTGAAGACCTGATCGAGCTTGGGCTGCTCGGGATGTTCCACATCGACGATCACCACGCCCTGCTTACCGGCGGAGACATAGGCGTAGGTGCGAGCAACGTACACGTTGCGGGCATCCTCGATGGGCACCAGCGCTCCCGAGACCGGCACAGGATGGTCGAGGTGGGTGATGTCGAGCACCTTGAGCCCTTCACGATCGACAACGAACGCGTAACGGAACTGCACCGCCAGGCCGCGCGGGTCGTTGAGGAATGGTGCGCCGATCTCGGCGCTGATGCGTGGCTGCAGCGGATTACTCAGGTCCACGACCACCAATCCCCGGTCGCAAAGAACGTAGGCATAGGTGCCGGCAATGGTGATGCGCCGGGCGCCCTTGAGCGCTCCGTTGGGATTGAAAGTCACGGCGCGCTTGAGGAAGTTGTTGGTCGGGTCGCCGTCCAGCAAGGTGCCCACGCCCGGGCTCCTGCTCTTCAGATTAGGATCGCCGACCACGATCAGCCCCTCCTCACGATCGGCTACATAGAGGAAGCCGTAGAGCAGGTTGATCGGCTGCTCTTCATTTTGCGGCTGGTGGGTGCGCAGCGGATCGACACCCAGCGTCGTCGGCGTGGCGACCGCCGTGGCATATTTCGTCGGCAGATAGAAGCGCTGGCCCAACGGAGACACGGGAGCGGTTATGGTTCGTTCCGATATGTCCTTGTCGTCGATATTGGCGATGTCGTAGACACGGAATCCGCCCTTGCCCATGGCCGCGTAGAGGTACTCGCCGCGGGCCTGTACGTCCAGGACTTCACTTCCCGCGTGCCCATAAGTTTCCTTGAGTTCACGCTGGTTGTTTATGTGCCGGTTGTAGTCCTCGGGATAAGCGAGCTTCTGCAGGTCGCTGCCGATGACGGCCGGCGGCTCGTCGTGCTCGGTCACAGCGACAATCTCGTAACCCTTGCTTCCGGTGGCGACATAGATATATCGGCCCATGAAATTCATCAGGTTGGTCCCGAGCAAGAGCAGCTGCGACATCCACGCGTTGTTGTCGCCGCTGCGCGAAACGTGACAATCGGTGCAGCCTTTTGTTTCCGTTGCCCTGACCGTGTGCGGGACAAAGGTGCTGAAGGCCTCTCCGCTGAAGCCCTCCGATGAAATGGTCTGCTGCTGGTAATAGATCCAGTCGCGGTCGGCATTCTGCGAACTCACCAGGATGGCGCACGCAGATCGTACCGGCGCGACCCGATGTCCCGTGACCGTGCCATCGATGCCCAGGCTGTATACATCGTCGCGCAGCACCTGGAAGTTATACGACGTCCAGTTGCGCGTCATCGTGCCTTCGTTGTGCAGCATGGGCATGCGCTGATTGGCAGTCATGGAAAGATGGCAGCCATAGCAGGTGGGCGCCCATGAGCTATGACAGGCGTAACAGGTCATGCGGCTGTTCTCATGCGCCAGGCTTGCCGGCTGCACGCGCGCGTCACCCCAGGTGCTGCCATCCTTCTCGATGGTCTTGGCCAGCAGCGATTTCTCGTTGTAGTGCGAGTTTCCCGGCGTGATCGAGTCCAGTACCTGCACCACCTCCCATTGCTGGTCCTTTCTCCAGCATGGAACGCTGGAACAGAGAGCCGTCCTTCCAGTAGAAGCGCCGCTCGCCCCACGGTGTTCGCAGCATAGCTCCAGCCGCGTACCGCCTTCGGGAGCAGCCGTGCCCGACGTCGTAAGCGTGGCCCGCTGCTCAATGGTCCCGTGGCAATCGACGCAATCCACTTCGATGGCATTTCGCGATTCGCCGTAAAGCTTGCCGTTGCCGTGAGCGTCCTGGACAAAGTGGCAGTCGATGCAGTGCATTCCCTTCTCGAGGTGAATGTCCTTCAGGTGGACGGCCTTGCCGAACTTATCCGGGTCGTCGAAGGCGACAACATTGCCTTCGGCATCGAGTAACTGGCCTTTGCGGTTGTGCTTGTAGACGGCGCGGTAGACCCAGCCGTGGCTGTGGAAGTCGGCGAACTGCGTGTTCTTCAGCTTCTTGTTGAACTCCGGCGTGCCTGTCTGCGCCAGAAAATCGACGTTGGACCACAACCCGCGGATCGCAGTGCGCTCCGGATTTCTGCTCTGGATCTGCTGCTGCTCCGCGGCACTGGGATGGCGTTGCTTGGCGGGATACATCTTGTCGCCGTCAATTTCGTTGTCCCACCATGTGTAACCGAAGTACGTCGTAACCATGTTCGTTCCGGGATGAACGTGGCACACCATGCACTGGCTGGACGGAATTGCGCGCGTGAACTCATGCCGGATAGGATGGCCGGACTGGTTCTTCGTGACCGTCGGATCCAGCGTGGCCGTGTGTCCCATGTTGCCGTATTGGGCATAGTCCGCCGAATGCTCTTTGGAGCGATCGTTGGCATAGATCACGTGACAGGCGCTGCATCCGCTGGCACGGTAGTCGCCCGGCTGATCGTTGGTGCCGGGAAAAGAAAGCATGGGATCGAGCAGGCGCGTCTTCTGCAAGCCCAGGAAAGTTGGGTCGGTGCGCAGGATCGTTCCGAAGCCGCGCGGACCGAGCTTCACGTCCGGACGTCCGGGATCTTCGTCGAGCAGGGGATTGCCGGTTTCGGGCTTCTTTCCGCCGCCGCGCTCGAATACCCGCAGAACGTTTCCGGGCTGGGAGACTTCCCAGCGTTGCAGCGGCTCCAGCGAAGGCAGCACGCCCTTCTTTTCGGTTTCCTCCGCAGTAGGCGGCGGATAAGTCCGCAGCGTCTGCGGCGTTCCGTCGCGGCTGTAGCTTTCGCCGAAATGCGGATCCTTCAGCGGAAAAGCTCCGTTGTTGTAGAGAGCGGCGCCCCAGAGCATGGCTCCGTGCGTCATCATGCTGGTGCGGACACGCTGCACCTCGGCCGTGTGACAGCCGGAACGGCCGCAGGTTTCTTCCGCCACGCGCAGATCGCCGGGATTCACGAACTTGATGTAGTCGGGATCTTCCTTCAGCCACTTGGTGTAGGCGCGCACCGGATTGGCGGAGTTCCACGCATTCTCCAGTATCCGCGGCTGAGGATGTGCCTGCCGGGTCAATGCCAGGTATTCCGGACCAGTCGTGGCTGCGCCGGCGGCGACGAAAGACCTGCGCATTACCGCCGTGACAATCGGTACATCCCAGCCGTACCGTGCCCGTGGTGTGCATCGTGGGACTATCGGTCGCGGTGTGGCAGCTTACGCAGCCGTCGGACTTCTGATTGACCTGTGCGGGCGATTGCTTGAGCAGGATCTCCGAACTTGCTTGCTGGCTGGAGGCAGACTGCGCCTGGCAGGTTGCGGGAGCGGGCTGCCGACGAAGCTGTGCGGAATCGCGGGCCCGAACGACGACCAGCCATGACGACGGCGCAAGCACTCAGCGCGGTGATTCGTGCGAAGCGAAATGGCGAATGAGAGCTCGCATTATCGATGGCGATCAGAACGTGAGCGCCAGCGTTCCAAAGCCGGAGAGCAGCACCTTGCTGTTGTAGATATTCTGCAGCCCGGCTCCTGGGAACAAAGCAGCTGTTCCCGCCGTAACCACAATGTTCTCGTTCAGCTTTGGCCGGTACTTGACTCCGAAACCCACATCCTCGCCAATACTGTGCCGGATCGGAGACTGGAACAGCAGAATTTCCAGCGGCTCCGTGCGATCAAATCGCAGATAGCTGGCATTGGCGAACGCGCGCAAGTTAGTCGTCAGATTGAAATCCGCTCCGGCATTGAAGATGTAAATCCCCGGATTGACGAAGTTCGCCTGCCCTTCCTCTTTGTTGCTTCGCAGGCTGGGCAACAGGCTGCCGGGACCAGTCAGGCTAACGCCCGTGCTGGTCAACATGATTCCTTGCTGGTCAAAGAAGCTGAAAGCGCCTCCGGCGAAATTCGTGTCGTCCACAATGGTGTCGAAGCCATGGGCTGTGCCGCTGCGCTGACTGCCGAACTTGTAGCTGGAATCGCCCGACGCGTAGAAAAACGAGGTGTAGTACCTTACCCAATCCTTGTCCACCGACAATTCCACCGCTGCCATCTGCGCGTCGATGTTGACTGGGCGGCCGGCGATCGGATTAAAGGTGTCGTGGCCCAAAGCCTGATAGAAGGCATGATTGATGTTCAGACGCTTGATGTGTCCGTTGCCGGTCCATCCGAGATAGTAGGCGCGGATACCGTGTTCGATGACACCGCCATTGACCACGGCACCGATCGGCGCAGGCCGCACCAGAAAGCCGTTCTCGTCATAGTGCAAGGCTGGGATCGTCACGGTTGTAGAGGAAACTGAATTCCGTGGTGTATCCCTTGGCAAAGAAATCCTGGATATAAAGATTGCTGATGTAAACCTGCTGGTGCCGCTGGTTGAAGGTATTCAGGCCGCTGTTGGTGTCTTTCTCAAGGAAGTAAAAGTAAGCCAGGTTGTAGTTGAAGCGGTTGGAGCCCAGGTTGCCGAAGACGCGAATTCCGGGCTGCTGCTCGGAGAAAATGAAGCCGCGAAAATCGCTGTTGAACTGCTGGATACCGGCACGGATCGAGACGAAATCGAAGTTCGGGCTCAGGTCGTGAATCTTGGCTTCGACGAACGCCTCTTGCATGCCGGCGTGTGTGTCAAAGCGATCGATACCTTTCGTCGGATCAACGTTCACGAGTCCACGCTCGCGCGTTTGCAGGAAATTCAGGTTGATCTCAGGGCGCGATGCGGATGCGGAAGTCCACAGGACGAAAACTCGTGTCGCCTTGAAACAGGTCGAAGGACAACAGAAAGCTTTGCGAGGCGAAGAACTGCTCACCCTTGCCGAAGAAGGCTTCGCTGTTGGGTTGCTCGGCGGAGACACCGCTGGGAACCGGGAGCCGGCGCACATCGATGCCCGAGAGACTGGTGCCCGTGAAGTTGAAGAACCAGCTCTGACCGAAGATCGGTTGGTCGCCTTTCATCTTGTTGCGGTTGAAAGGGTCGTACCAGTGCGACTTTACGTAGGGGAACTCGCCCGGTTTGCCATAGCGGTTCCAGGGCGGCATGGTTACATCCCAGCGATCGGCACGTCTTGCGCGAAGTTCGCGGAGTCAGTGGGCACTTCAGCCGGAACATCGGCAAGCGGCCACGGCGTCGGGGGCTTCAACGTCTGTATCGGTGTGGGATAGGACGAAATCAGCGGCGGTTCTGACATCTCCGTTCCGCTGGTGCCGGGAAGTCCCATCGCCAACTTGTAGGAAGGCGTCGCCGCGCCGGAAGCCTGCAACCTCACTTCCAGCGTCAAGAGTTCGCCACCAGTTAGCTGAACTCCGGAGAGCGCTTCCGGCGAGAATCCGTCCCTGCCGGCCTGGAACTGATACGTCCCCAACGGCAGATCGAGCATGCGGAAGATGCCCTCACTGTTGCTCATGATGCTGCGGATGGCGACGCCAGCCCGGCTGGCGGTGATGGTCACGCCAGGAACGGCGCGGCCTGTCTCGTCACGCACCACGCCTTGTACCGACGCGGCCGTGGCCGGAGAATGGCCAGGGATTCGCTGCAACATGAGGACGGAAGAGCTACTGGAGAAAGGCGGGAGACCTTGCTGGGCGGGCGTATCCATCGCCACGCGCAAGCGTACATGCGAACGCATTGGTGACGAACCACACCTTCCAAAACAGCGAGGCCCTTGCAGATCGCATCCTCACCGCCAGAAGTACGGAGTTAGCTATTCCCGTGTATTGATGAGCGTATGTGTTATCACAGCGCCCGGCCCGTAGCAAGCATTCCTTGACTTCGCCGCAAATATCGTCATAATGACGGCGCTACCAATCACAACCTGGCGCTCTACTCCGCGGCATCTTGCGCGGTACAGAGGAGCAAGCAAGGTGGGCCCGCGGTCCGGCATTTGCTAGCAGGTGAACTATGACGGAGCGACTAGTTCCTGACGGTTCCCTGGTCGGCAAGAGTTAGAGCATGCTGCATAACAAACGCCTAGCGCAATTTTGCTGTCTGGCGATCCTCTGCACGCTTGTATCGCTGGTGCTGGTTTCCTGCGGCGGAGGCGGAAGTTCGTCCAGCAGTGGTGCCGGCAGTGATCCTCCTCCGCCACCAGGTCCTCCGCCAACCCTGACGGCGGCGAATGTGGATGCCGTGGTACATGCGGCCGTTCAAGCCGTGAATGTTCCCATCGTAGTTGCGGTGACCGATCGGCTCGGCAACATTCTGGCGGTCTTCAACACGAACGGAGCGCCGACCACCGGCGCGGGCAACTTCGGGACGACTCCGGATGCTGACAATCTGGCGGTCGCCCTGGCGCGTACGGCGGCGTTCTTCAGTAACGATCAGGCGCCGCTCTCTTCGCGCACCGTGCGTTATATCAGCGGAATTCATTTTCCTCCCGGGGTGGACGGCGCTGCGAATGCGCCACTCTATGGCATCGAAAATACTAATCGCGGTTGCTCGTTCAACACGACATACCTTCCGGGTCAGGCGATTCCACCTGCAACCCTGATCAACGGAAGTACACCGGGACTCGGCATTATCACGGGAAAAGCGAACGTCTATGACAGCGATCCCAACGCCGTGAATCCCGGTGGCGTTCCTCTGTTTGAGGCCGGCACGCTGATTGGCGGTGTCGGAGTTGTAGCCGCCTCGGCCGATGTGGCCGAATATGCCGCGTACTCAGGCGCTGTGGGAGCAGGCTTCGGCGCCAATCCAGCGGCTCCGGGAGTCGTGGTGATCAACGGCATAGCTTTGCCGTTTGTGAACCAGACGACCGCACCTGCTGGCGTCACGTCCGGTCCTTTTAACGGCACGTTATTCCATAGGGCCAGTGGCCAGTCCCGGCCCTCCTCCAGATGGATATCTTGTCGGTCCACTAGCCAGCTCCTATGGTGGGCTCACCAAGGCGGATGTAACTTCCATCGTGACGCAGGCCGTGTCAACCGCCGGGATCACTCGCGCTGTGATCCGCTTGCCGATCGGCTCAACGGCACAGAATGATGATCGCCGTTTCCGACCTGGACGGAAGCCTGCTGGCCTTGTATCGCATGCCGGACGCGACCGTCTTCAGCATCGACGTGGCCGTCGCCAAGGCGAGAAACGTTGTCTACTTCAGTAGTCTGCCGGGGCTCCCGGGCGCGTATGCGGACAGCCTGCCAGGGTCTACCGACTTGCCAGGAATTCCGCCGGGTACGGCCGTAACGAATCGAACCATCGGCTTTGGTGCTCAGCCGTTGTTCCCGCCGGGGATCGACAACAGCGAGGCCGGACCCTTCTTCAATCTCTATGTGAATGACACGGCCAATGCCTGCACCCAGGGCACGCAGCCGCCAAATCCCAATCAGAATGGAATTGTCTTCTTCCCCGGAAGCGCGCCACTGTACCGCGGCGGCAAGCTGGTCGGCGGTCTGGGGGTCAGCGGAGATGGTGTCGACCAGGACGATTTCGTTACCGCCGCCGGTACTGCGCTACAGACGCTGACCGACCCTTCCGACTCCGGGCACGGCTTTGAGGCGCCCAACGGCAATTCGCGCCGACCAGATCGTGATCGACAACGTCCGGCTGCCCTACATAAAGTTCCCGCGCAATCCCACGCAGTGATATCCGAAATGCAGCAGGATCATCTACGGCACTCCTCCCGCCGAGCCTCTCATTTGCTGAATCGTCAGATGGCTCTTGGGAAGCTGTTCCTTTCGCCAATCGTGATATTGATGGCATTCGGAGCAGCGTCCGTCGGCCGCATCGTGTTCCGGGCCAGCTTCTTTATGACATCCGCGGCAGGAGGCGATGCCCGGCAGCAGGATATCCGCGGTCTGACGACTTTGCGGGCTGCGCGTATGGCAGCTGGTACAGGTCAGCATGCGATGCGCATCGTGCTCGAAGTCGGCATGCTGCAGCCATCGCTCCGGAATCGATGATTTTGCGACAGCGGGTACCGGACCCAGCCCGCTCGATCATGGTGTGACAGAGCTTGCAGCCTTTGTCGAACAGCAGCCTGTCCGCATAAGCCACCTGCCACTTGATCCATTCCTCGCGGGTCGTAGGCGGCGGTGGTAATGGGGCCGGCACACCAGCCAGGATGAGAGGTCTCGGCAGCGGTTCCGACATCGCATTGGGATGTTGCGCAAAGTAGTCGGTGTATTTCTTGATCAGAAATGCCTGCACCACCTCCGGCTTATCATGCGGAGCCGCTTCGTTGAGACGGGCGATCGAACTGCAGGTCCTTGGTATGACATGCGGCGCACTGCGTCGCATAGCGGATCGGCGCCATGTAGGCTCGGGAACCGGCGTCCCGGCGAGTTTCGCCCATCGGCATGGAAACCGTCTTCACCTCGCCCATGGCATACGGCCACGTTCCTTCGGCGCCCGCAGGCCGGTGACAATCCTGGCACGTGAGTTGCACCGGTCCGTTGGGGCCGGCCAATTTTGGCTGCAGATGCGCGTAGTGGTTCAGCTTGACCGTTCCCGGATCGGCTGCGCCCGGTCGCAGCGCGGCAAACTCTGGATGCTGGTTATCGAAGTCGCGGATCGTCTTGTAGTACTTCAGCTCGCCGCTCTTGATGTGCAGATCGGTGTGGCATTGCGCACACGCCGAGTCCATGGTGTGAGCCAGCCGGAGTGAGCCCTTGTGCTCCAGATGGCAGGATCCGCAACTGGGAGTGAACGTCACTTGCTGCGGATGGTGTCCCGGAGCGTCGTGACAGCTGAGGCAGGCGCTATCGCTGACTTCCTTGCGAAACACTCCGCCCTGGGTCACGTGACACAGCTCGCACTTCTTGCCGAATACCGCGTGCGAGGCGGATAGCGGTCCGCTGCTGTAGACCTTCTGTCCCGAGGCTCGCTGCGCGCTAAACCAGACTACCGCCAGGACTGGGACGAGAATGGACAGATACAACCGCCATCGCCGCAACGGATGCGGGTGGCTGAAGTACATCAGGTCCATGCGCTTGGCGAGTGTCTTGGTTGTGCGGACTCGTCGCGGCATCGTTTCGCCTCAGTATCGCAACGCCACTACAGCGTGAATCGCTCCCAGCAACAGCAACGCATACGAAAGCGGAATGTGCACCAGCAGCCAGCCGTGCAGAATGCGGTGGTAACGCGCCTGCTGGTCCAATTCGCGCTTCTCCTCGCATATGTTTTCCAGGTCATCGACGATCGGGTGCAGGGTCGAAGGCAGCAGCAGGCGCAGCTGCTGGAACTTGGCTTTGGAAGCGGCGCGGTCGGCAATGGACAGCTTGCGCGAGCCGGCCTGCTCCAGGAACCGCCGCAACTCTCGCTGGAAGAACTCTCGCAGCTCCGTGTCCGCTTCCTCGTCCACTTGCAGGCCTGACGCCACGGTCAGCCCGCCGACCGTTCCCGCACCTGCGGCGGCCGCCCGCTGTTGCACGGTTGCTTGCGACAGGCTTCCATTCAGCGCGGCGGACGCTTCCTTCACCAGACCCTCGGCTTCATCCACAAGCTGCGCCCGCACTCGTCCGATCTGCTCATAGATGGTCTCCATCGGAATGCGCTCCGTGGTGAACCGCGGCATGTAGTGCTGCAGCACGGCCCCGAAGATTCCGCTGACAAAGACCACCAGGAAGATCCACATCAAGACGTTGGTCAGGCCGAAGCCGAAGCGGAATCCGGCATGAAACAGGATAAGAGGAAAGCTGATCGTGCCGAGCCAGAGATGGCCGCGCATCCAGGTTTGCGCCCTGCCGACCCTCCAGATGGGAAATTTCTTGCGCGCTCCCAGCAGTCCCGGCGAACAACATGAAGGCCGAGCCGATACTTCCGTAGGTAAGCCCGATCACGCTTCCGCCGCTGGGCCCCTGGGGAGAGCTATGGCGATACGGCACGTACACCAGCACCGCCAGGATCAACAGCCCCAGGCTGCCGATGAACCATCTCCGGTGGGTGTGATCGATGCGCAAAGTGTCACAGCTCCCTTTTCGCCGGCGCAGGTTGTTTCAATAAACCACCGAAGAATTCAGTCGGATTGACGCGATGCGCGGCATCGTGCGGACAGGCGTACACGCAACTAGGTTCCGCGTGGTCCGTGCACAGGTCACACGAGGTGGCCTTCACCCTGGTGCTGGCAATCATCCTGCCCGGGTGGGTGGGATCGTCCGTCTCCACGGCGAAGGGGTGCATGTTGATGTTGCCGTACGGACAATTATTGGCGCACTGGCCGCAGCCAATGCACCAGTCCTCGATGATGACTTCCAGCGAATTTCGGCGGCGTATGGAACCTACGGGGCAGCCCACCATGCAGAGAGGGTCTCGGCATTGGCGGCACGAGGTCGCCACCAGATATTTGTCGAACCGTAGTCCTTCGCGGATCAGGCGGCTCACACCGTCGTGCGCGTCGGCACAAGCCCGGACGCACTGGTCGCAGCGAGTACAGCGGTCGAGGTCCAGAATCAGCAGACTTTGCGCTTCCATCAGCCCCTGATTCAGGAACTGCTCGACGGGAACGCTCTCGATTTCCAGAAGCTTCTGATGATTGGCTGCCGTATGCTCGGCTGCGACTTGTTCCAGCTTCTGGCGCACCTCGGGGAAACGTTCCAGCATGAGCCGGAAGTCGTCGCCCGGAATACGTACCACTTCGACGTGATCGAGTGCGGTGCAGGTCGCGGTGCGCGTGGTGTTGGAGAGGAAGGCCATCTCACCGAAGTACGAGCCGCGTGCCAGGTACGCCAGCACGATGTCGCCGCCCGGCCTCTGCTCGGTGACCTTCACAAAGCCGAGGCGCACAAGATAGAAGCTATCGGCAGGCTCGCCCTGGGTGCATATCACCTGTCCCGGCAGATAACGAATCAGCTCAACGTGCTCCTTCAGCCGCTCGATAAATTCGGGCGACAGCGATGCCAGTACGGGTACGCTCCGCAGGTGTGACTCCAGCGCGCGCTGCTTGTAGGTGCGGTCAAGTTGTTCGCGGAAGGTCTTATTGCGCTGCATGACGTCGAGCACGTTCCGCAGCATTTCGAGCATCGTACAATCGGTTGCCGCCCGCACCGTTGCCGAACGCGGGTAGTAACTCATGCAGGTCATCTCTCCGAATAGTTCGCCGGGACCCAGCTGAGCTACCGGTCTGTCGTATGGAAGATCAACCGACGCGTCGATGGGAATGGAAGCCCGCGCCCCTTCGTCTCTTCGCGGATGACGTTCACGGGTGGCGAGAAGGCTCTTGAGCTTGCTCACTAAACCGTGCGCCCCGCCTTCGGTCCTGACGTGCGCCATGGGGCTGGCCAGATACACATCCACGGTCCCTTCCAGAATGTAGAAAGCCGTGGCGCCGAAGTCACCTTCGCGGCAGATGATATCGCCGGCTCGAAAGTGCCGTTCGACAATCGCGTTGCGGTTCAATTCGAGAAATGTTCCGGAGACATTCTTGAAGATTGGAAGAGTCAGCAGGACTTCGGCGTCGACCGCATCGCCGGACAGGTGAGTGCCGATGATCTTGCGATTGGTCAGGGCGCCGGTGGGACACGACACCATGCATTCACCGCACGAAACGCAGGTCGAGTCGCCCATCGGCAGATTGTTGTCGAACGCGATACCGGCTTGATAGCCCTTGCCGCGTCGTGCCAGCACCCAGTTGTGGCGAATGGCATCGCAGCCGCGGATGCAGCGGTCGCAGAGTATGCAGGCTTCGTGATCGACCGCGATGGCCAGAGAGGAATCGTCGTGGCCGCGCGGGGTACTGCGCCTGGGGAAACGTGGATGTTCAATGTGGGCAGCAGCCGCCAACGCTTCCAGTTCGCAGTCCCCGGAGTGCTGCTGCCGTGCGCAGGGGCTAGGATGGTCTGCCATCAGCAGTTCCAGCAAAGTACGCCTGACCGACTGCACCGGCTCCGTGTTCGTCTTCACCGCCATTCCGGCTTCCGCCTGGCGAATGCACGAAGCGGCATAGACTCTCTGTCCCAGATCCACCACGCAAACGCGGCAGACGCCGACAGGATTTTCATTCTGCTGATGACACAAGGTCGGAATAGCAATTCCGTTAACACGGGCTGCATCGAAAACGGTGGTTCCCTGCGGGACGGAGACGGCGGTTCCATCGATCGTCAGCTCGATCTGTGGTTGCGTCACCGGCTTCGTGGCCGTTCCGTCGGGGCTCATTGCGCCCCCGCCGGCTGCGAGAAGCAGACTCCGCCCGGGCAACGATGCCGGACAAGGTGGTCATCCACGACCTCGGGAAAGTGTTTCAGGATCGAAGCGATCGGCACGGGAACCACCTGGCCCAATCCGCAAATCGATGCCATGCGCATGGCGGTCGAAAGCTCATCGAGGGTCTGCAAATCGTCCTTGGAACTGCGGCCTTCCGTCCAGCCCTTCAGCATTTCGACCATTTTTTGCGAACCCATTCGACACGGTACGCACTTACCGCACGACTCATTCCGGTAGAAGCGCGTCGCATTCAGCGCCATGTCGAGCATGCAGCGACCCTTCTCCGCACACGACAATCGCTCCCGAACCCACCATCGAGCCGGCAGCGGCCACCGCGTTCCAGTCCAGAGGAAGGTTTGCCATCGACGCCGGCAGGTATCCGGACGAGGGTCCGGATGGCGCGTACGCCAGCATCTGTTTCCCATCTGGAATGCCGCCGGCATATTCGAAGATCAGTTCCGAGTACGTCGTGCCCATCGGCACCTCGAAGATCCCCGGCCGCACAACGTCGCCGCTGATGCCGACAAACTTCATGCCAGTAGAACCGTTCTTTCCCTGTGCTTTGTACCAATCCAACCCGCGCGCCAGAATCACAGTAGCCAGAGAAAAGGTCTCGACGTTGTTGATGACCGTGGGTTGATCCCACAGGCCGTTCGTTCCGGGAAAGGGAGGTTTGTTGCGGGGCTCCGCTCGTTTGCCCTCGATAGCCTCCAGCAGCGCGCTTTCTTCGCCACAGATGTAGCCGCCGGGACTGACGAAGATTTCCAGGTCGAAAGTCAGGTCGCTGCCCATCACGCGAGGACCGAGGACACCATTGCGATAACAACGGTCGAGCTCTGCTGCAGAATGTCTTTTGAAGTGTCGTATTCGTGACGGATATACAGGATGCCCTTGTGCGCTCCTGTAACCAGCCCGGCCATGATCATGCCTTCCAATACCAGGTAGGGAAGGTTCTCCATGATATGGCGGTCCTTGATGGTTCCCGGCTCACTTTCATCGGCGTTGCACACGATGTACTTGGTTGAGCCCGCAGCGTTGCGCACAATCTCCCACTTCATGCCGGTGGGAAATCCGGCTCCTCCCATGCCACGCAGCCCACTGGTCTTCAAGCGTGGCAACAATTTCCCGCCAATCGCGCTGTTTCCACGAAACGGCGAACAACCTGGTAGCCGCCCAATCCGTTGTAAGGATCGCAAGCTGCCGGGGCGCGCTGAGGTAGGGCATGGGGTTCGGGCAGTGGGCCGCCTGCCAGCACCGTCTGCGCCATTGCAACCGTACGCGCGGCTGTCGACGTTCGCGAAGATTTCGTCGTTCACCATAACCGCGGGTGCGTGGTCGCAGCGGCCCAGGCATGAGACTTCGCGAATAGAGACGTCCTGTGAATTAGCGCCGCGAAATGCGGCTTCGAGGTCAGAGCTTCAAGTGGTCGGCTCCGCGTAGGTGGCAACTCATGTCCGCACAAACTCGGACGTCGACCTTGGGCGGAGGAACCAGGTGAAAATGAGGATAGAAACTGGCTACGGCGTGAATCTGGCTCAAAGGCGTTTTGCTGCTGCTAGACAGTGCCTTTAGCTGCTCGGCGGGAAGATAACCGAATTGACGTTGAATCGCTCTTAGCTCTTCGAACACGTCAGCAGAGCTCCGCTCCGGAGGATTAGAGAGCCCGTTTTCAAGTAGTGCTGTAAAGAGAGGCGCAAATGTATAGCAAAAATGCTGTGATGTCCAGATACGAAATCATATTTGCGGAAAACCTTGCTGAATCGCCCATTAGCAGTTCTTTGTACTTCTCATTGCTTTCTGGACAAATTCGTCGTATAAACCCTGCACCTCAATAGTTTTGACTATCAGGCCCTCAAGCTGCGGCGGGCGGAGGGGACTATGGCAATCGGCTGGAAGGTCTGCTGGTTAGGGTCCCTGATCTTACCTTGGATGTTCGGTGCTACGGGTTTCGCTTTAAACCCCGGTGATACCCCTGCGTCAGCCGTCGGCAAGTACAACGGCCCAGGTGGTTGCGCCGCCAGCAGCTGTCACGGTAGCGTCCAGCCGAAGCAGGTGACGCGCATTCTTCAGAACGAATACAGCATCTGGATTGCGCAAGATAAGCATGCGAAAGCCTTCTCCGTGCTCTCCAATCCGGTCTCGGTGCGGATGGGGAAGATCCTTGACATCGGGCCGCCCTCACAAGCTGCCAAGTGCCTGGCCTGCCACGCTCTTTCCGTGCGCGCCCGAACAACGTGCCCAGACCTTTGAGCTGGATGACGGAGTTAGCTGCGAGTCCTGTCATGGTCCGGCTTCAGGCTGGCTGGGGCCGCACACGCTGAATGACTGGCCGCATGAGAAGTCGGTTCAGCTCGGAATGTATGACAACCGCAACCTGATCAAGCGCAGCGAAAGATGTTTGAGCTGCCATCTTGGAACTGCGGATAAGTTTGTAGACCACGAAATGATTGCGGCTGGCCATCCGGATCTTACCTTCGAGATCAGCTACTTTACCTTCTACATGCCTCAGCATTGGAAGACGCCTGAGCAGAACAACGCGTGGCGAAACGTGCAGGCTTTGGGGAGTAGGACAAGCGGTGCAGCTGCGCGAATCGCTCTATCGCCTCGCGCGCCGGTCGGAGGGCCCGAACTGGCCGGAATATGCCGAGCTCGATTGCTTCGCCTGCCATCACAGCTTGACGGCCGCGACCGATAGTTGGCGGCAGGAGCGTGGCTACAGCGGACGGCGTCCCGGGAATCCTCCCTGGAACCAGGCGCGGGTCGTCGTTTTTCGCGGCTTGGTCGAAGAACTTCATCCCGATGATTCCAAACGGCTGAATGACGAACTGCTGAAGCTGGCCGGCCTGATGAACCAGCTGAATGGCAATCGCGCGGAGATCGCTGCCACCGCTAAGCATGCCGCGGTACTCGCGGGCGAACTAGCTATCCAGATCGACAGCCAACCTTACGATCCAGTCGTTACCCTGCGCGTGATGCGACGCATTGCGGCCGATAACAAGGTCATTGCCGCGGATGGTGAGCGTTCGGCGGAGCAGGCGACGATGGCGCTCGACGTCCTGTACCGGGCGTATCAACAAAATACGAAGCCGCCGTTGGACGCCGGAGTTCGCGCCTCGCTGGATGCGATGCTGCAAACGGTGCTGCAGAATCCTTCGGCCTACTCAGCTCCAAAATTTGCGGCCCAGATGCAGAAGGTAAGCGACGCCCTGGGGCATTAACGTGTGGTCCGGGGCAGGGCGGGGCGGCAGTTCTGGCTCGGCCGTTTTCGTATTGCCACGCCGTTGCCACGTGGCGTCAGCATGAACAAGAAGGAATCGAACCCCGCAAACTCGAAGGCGGGCTCCGCAGACGCGGCGCCAGGTCTGCCGCGGACCGCGGAACACCTGCGTCTCGCTGAGCCCCACTCCGGCGGCGTCGCCCCGTGGCGCAAATGGGGGCCGTACGTCGGCGAGCGTTCGTGGGGAACGGTGCGCGAGGACTACAGCGCCGATGGCAATGCCTGGGACTACTTCCCGCACGACCACGCGCGCAGCAGAGCCTATCGCTGGGGCGAGGATGGCATAGCCGGCATCTGCGACCGCTACCAGTTGCTTATCTTCGCGCTGGCGTTCTGGAACGGCCGCGATCCGATCCTGAAGGAGCGGATGTTTGGCCTCACCTGCAACGAAGGCAATCGCGGCGAGGATGTCAAGGACTACTGGTTTTACCTCGACAATCTCCCCACACACAGCTACATGCGGATGCTCTACAAGTATCCCCAAGGTGAATATCCCTATCGGCAACTGGTGGAGGAGAACCGACGGAGGCAAGGGGAGCGCGAATTCAAATTACTGGATACCGGGATCTTTGATGATGATCGCTACTTCGACATCGTGATCGAGTATGCCAAGAAATCGCCGGAAGATATTTGCATCCGGATAGAAGCTTTTAATCGCGGTCCAGAAGCGGCCGAGCTGCACATCATTCCCCATCTATGGTTTCGGAACACCTGGGCGTGGACCGATCCGCGTGGCAGTGAACCCACGATTGAGAAGGGCCCTTCGGGCAAAGATCACGTGAGCCTTTTGGCAGACGACTCCAACGGGCCGCATTTGGAGAACCTGCAATTCCGCTACAGCCTCGGCGCGCCGATGGCTCTACGGTCCGTCGGGCGGTGAACTCCTTTTCACGAACAACGAGACGAATGCGGCACGCGTCTATGGCGCAGTCGGGCGAGCCGAATTTTTATGCGAAGGATGCCTTCCACCGTTACATCGTCAACGGCGAAGCATGTGTGAATCCGAAGCAGGTTGGCACCAAGGCCTGCATCCACTATTCGTACAGCGTCCCCGCACAGGAGTCGGTCGTGATGCGCCTCCGCCTCGTAGACGGCGAGTTGCCTAGTCCCTTATCCGATGTCGACAAGGTTATCGATCCGAACGCCGGAAAGAGGCTGACGAATTCTACGAAGCCATTCATCCTCCCAAAGCCACGGCAGAGGAGAAGCTGATTCAGCGGCAGGCTTTCGCCGGCATGTTATGGGGCAAGCAGATCTATCTCTTTGATGTGAACCGCTGGCTCGATGGCGATGCGGTTCCTCCTCCGGAGAGTCGCAAGAAAATCCGCAACGTTCACTGGCGGCACCTGAACTCCATGCGCATCATGTCGGTCCCGGACAAGTGGGAGTTTCCCTGGTTTGCTTCCTGGGACTTGGCTTTCCAATGCACCACTCTGTCGCTGGTCGATCCGGAGTTCGCCAAAGAGAACCTGTGGTTGCTGCTCTTCGAGCAGTTTCAGCACCCCAATGGACAAATCCCGGCGTACGAGTGGGAATTTTCCGATCTGAATCCGCCGGTGCATGCCTGGTCGGTTTGGCGTGTCTACCAGAACGAAAAAATGCGGACTGGCAAGGGCGATACCGCCTTCCTGGAGAAGTGCGTCCACAAGCTGCTGATGAACTTCGCGTGGTGGGTGAACCGGGTGGATCGCGAAGGCAACAACGTTTTCGAAGGCGGATTTCTCGGTCTCGACAACATTACCGTCATTGACCGCAGTGACAAGCTTCCTGGTGGCGCGGCTTTGGAGCAGTCGGATGCAACCGGATGGATGGGCTTCTTCTGTCTGTATCTCATGCGGGCAGCGCTGGAGCTGGCCAAGACCAATAAGTCTTATGAGGTGCTGGCTACCAAGTTCTTTGAGCACTTCGTCTACATCGGCGCCGCGATGAAGAAGATGGGTGGCCGCGACTATCAGCTGTGGGACGAGCAGGACGGCTTCTTCTACGATGTGCTGCGCCTTCCCGACGGCACCTTCAAGAAGTTTCGGCTGCGCTCCATGGTGGGCCTGATTCCGCTGTTTGCCGTAGAAGTCTTGAATCGTGAGGACCTCGATCCGCACCCGGAATTTCTGGCCAATGTGGAATGGTTCATGAGAAACCGGCCGCGACCTGGTAGGGCATGCCTGTTATACGCTCAACGGCTCGCGGTACGTGCTATCGATCGCCGATCCGGCACAACTGGGCCGCATCCTGCACCTGCTGGCTGACCCGCAGGAGTTTCTGTCGCCGTATGGGATTCGAAGTCTCTCGAAATATCACAAGGACCATCCATTCTGCTTTGGCGGAAAGTGTGTCGGCTACGAGCCCGGCGAATCTGACGAGAAGATCAAGGGGGGAAACTCAAACTGGCGCGGGCCGATCTGGTTTCCAACTTCTTACTTGCTCATACGAACCCTGATGAAGTTCGGACGCGAGTTCGGAGAGCAACTCGTCCCCGGCGACGCCGAAGCGTGATGGCAACCCTGTCATTCCAATCGCGCTGGCCTGCGACATTGCGAATCGCATGATCAGCATCTTCAAGAGAGATCAGGACGGACGACGGCCTTGTTTCGGTGTCTATGAGAAATTTCAGGCGGACCCACACTGGAGGGATTGTCTGCTGTTCAACGAGTACTACCATGGCGAGACGGGTCAGGGATTGGGAGCGAGTCATCAGACCGGCTGGTCAGGGCTGGTCGCAAACCTGATTGACGAATGGCGACGCTAGAGAGAAAGTCGAGTAGTACGCAGCGCCCTCGTCGCTGCGGGGCTTAGGGCCAAGCATGGAAAATGCGGCATAGTTTACGAGTCAAATTCTGGGGCGTTCGTGGTTCGATCCCTGTTCCGGCGCGCCACTACCTTGCGTGCGGAGGCAATACGACCTGCGTGGAAGTGAGGGCCGGCAATTCCGTCATCATCATTGACTCTGGAACGGGCATACGCGGGTTGGGGATGAGCCTTCAGGAAGAGTTTGTGGGGGCAAAGCTCGAAATCCACGTTCTGCTGACGCACTTTCATTGGGACCATATTCAAGGCTTACCATTCTTCACCCCTCTGTATTCAGCGGAAAACGAAGTCACAGTTCTATTCGGCTCAGGCGCCCGGCAAACTGCAAGCACTTCTGGAAGGTGAAATGTCGACACCCTATTTTCCAGTCGATTTCGACCTTTTGCCCGCGAAGAGGAGCTTTGAGAGTCTGACAAACGAGGGACTCAAACTTCCCGACGCCTGTGTGTACCCATTTCCCATGAATCACCCACAGGGAGCTACGGGGTTTCGCATCGAGGCGGCCGGTCGGGTGATTACCCATGCCAGCGATCTTGAACATGGAAACCCGCAGCTCGACCGGACCTTGCGGGAGTACGCTGCCAACAGCGACCTTTTGATCTACGACGCGCAGTACACACCGGAGCAATACACCATTTAGGCAAGGATGGGGCCACAGTACGTGGTTAGAAGCGACCCGCGTTGCACAGGACTGCAAGACAAAAAGGCTTATCCTCTTCCACCACGATCCCGGGCATGACGACCAGGCCATGCAGACCATTCTCCATCAGGCAAGGCGACACTTTGCCAATACCGATGTCGCCCGGGAAGGAATGGAGATCATCCTCTAATTCGAGATGAAACCGTGACCACCAGCAGGCGTCTCATCATCGGATGTTGTCTGATGCTCGCGGTCGGAGCCATAGCCGTCATCGGCTATCGCATCATTGGCGGCCCTGACGTCACGCTGCTGGACGCGATGTACATGGCTGTCGTAACCCTTTCCGGCGTCGGGTACGGAGAGATCGTCGACTCCTCGCACAACCATACCCTGCGCACCTTCAACATGTTCATCGTGTTGATCGGTGTGGCCGTCGCCGTCTATGTTTTCTCGCAACTCACGGCATTTCTCGTCGAAGGTGAATTACGCCACCTATTCCGGAGGAGCAGAATGAAGAAGCGGATCGCCGATCTGAGCCAGCATTACATAATTTGCGGATTAGGTGAGACCGGCCGACATGTGGCTGATGAACTTCTGAAAACACATGCACCCTTCGTCGTGGTTGAAAGTTCGACCGAAGCCATCACCCGCCTCAAGGAAAGCCATGACGAGCACTACAACGATTTGCTCTATGTCACCGGGGATGCCACCGACGAGAAGGTTCTGGAACAGGCCGGGATTGATGTTGCTGCCGGGCTGATCTCCGTGCTGCCCAGCGACAAGGACAATCTGGTGATCATCGTGGTTGTGCGGCAAAGAAATCCAAGCATCCGAATCGTATCCCGCTGCACGGATCTTAGATATGCTGAGCGGATGGTCAAAGCCGGGGCGAACTCTACCGTCTCACCCAACCACATTGGCGGGCTCAGGATGGCGAGTGAGTTGCTTAGGCCGACGGTGGTTGGATTTCTCGATTTGATGTTGCAGCAGAAGTCCCGAACTTTACGGGTGGAGGAAATCGCTTTGCCGGGAGCATCAAGTTGGGCGGGCAAAACGCTGGGCGAGTTGAATCTGCATGATCGCTACGATCTGCTGCCCTTGGCGGTCAAGCATGTCGAGGATGCGGATTCCTCTCTCCACGTCAATCCTCGTGGCCCGACGAAGTTGGCGGTGGGCTCCATCATTATCGTATTGGGCGACAGTGAAAACCTGATTCGCGCCCGAGCTGATGCAAGCAAATGAAGACACGAGAAATCACTTCTCGCCGAGCGTGAAGTTAATTCCTCCGACGTATTTGAAGTTGTTCTGATTGGCACTGTAGTTCTTGTACCCGAATCGCGTTACTTGATAGTCCACTTCTGCCACCCGAATCTGAATCGTCTTCGACAATGGAATATCGATACCGCCACCAACCTCCATGGCGAAGGCATTGCTCGTACCGTTGCCCGTCAGCATGTTGGATCCGTCGCCTCTTGCTTTCAGCACGGAGGCGAAGCCTTTGGAATGCGCCCCTCCATAGAGCGATTCGACAAAGGGCTGCCATTTGTGCGAGCGCCACTTAATCTGCGGACCAAATTGGTAGGTGAACATGTTCGCGCCAGCCGGGCCGACGTAACCAAGTTCGTGAAGTGTCGTACTCCAACTCGAGGAGAAGGCATAGTCAATAAATTCAGCTTTGATTCCCAACCAATTGTTCACGTTATAGACGAAAGCTCCGCCGCCGCCATTCAGGCTCTGGCTGGTGAGGGAAGGCAGATTGGGGTGGAAGTTCATGTAGGAATATCCACCCGCTACTTCGGCGACAGGCAGAGACTGGGCGGCTGCTGGCAGAACCCCAATCAGCAAAATCAACACGACAGCAAGACGGTTCATTCTCACTAGCAACTCCCGGTAGAGTCGACAGCGTCAGAGGCTGTCGTGTTTCATTGACCCAACGGCGTGACTGTAACGGGGATCACGGCCGAATAGACGGTTCCGTCAGCTCCTGTGCCTTGCACTAGAACCAGGTACGACCCGGAGGGAGTGGTTGGCCCCACTCCGCCGCCGCAGCCCATGCCAAACAGCAGGATTGACACTACCAAGAACAGCGCCAGCCACTGCAGCAGTTTCTTGCCCGCGCGCAGCCTTGGGCGGAACGATCCCAGCAGTACGACGGCCGGCAGTCCGAACCAGAGCGAAGCGTAGATGCGTGTGCCGGTTCCCAGTCTCGCGATCGTACATCCTGTAATAGTGACGACCACCGGATCAGGCAAGTTTGTGCTTGTCTTATCGAAGCTGCACACCCCGCCAATCGATCCAAAATCCTCGGTGCCGGCAATGCCCGTGCCGGTAACCAGCGAACAGGAAAACTCGCTCAGGGTACCTGGGCCAGGACCAAAGACTATGGGGACGGGTGGGCCGGCTCCTCCCGTAACCATGGTCAGCGGCATAGTTTTTTCATCGACCGTGAGCCCCATCGTCGCGCTCTCTACTAGGCCGCTATCATCCTGCGCTTGCACAGTGACCGTATAGTTGCCAGTTGGGGTGTTGCCGCCGACGCCGATGGTGAGTTGAGTGGCGAGGCTCCTAGGCCCCACGAGCCCAGAAGGCACACTCACCGTGCAACTTCCTCCGGTAAGCGGTGGACTGACACTGCAGGACAATCGCACGGTAGCACTGTATCCGGAAAGCGGCTGGACGATGGCCGTGATGGCTTGCGCGTGGAACGGCTCGTTGTTGTTGTTGAAGGTCTGCGTTACTTCGACGGAAGCCGGAGAAATAGGCAGAACCAGGAAAGTACCGCACCCTGCCACCACTTGCGGCGGGCTGGCTGTCCCGTTGCTCGGAAGGTAATTCTGGTCACCGCCATAGCTCGCAACAAGGTCAGAATGCGTACCGCAGGCTAGAGCGGCAGTTGAACAAGTCGCCTTGCCTTGTTGGTTCAGAGAAACTCCGGCGCATAGTGTCGTCTGCACGCCGTTGAACCTGTCCGTAAACGTCACTGTGCCGGTCGGCACTACGCCCGGAAGGCCGTTCACTTGGGCGGCGATGACGACTGACTGATTGAGCTGTGATGGGTTTGGCGTCGAGGTGACGTTGACGGCACTTGCGGCCTGATTCACGATCTGACTGAGGCAAGGGGACTGGCTGGAGCCGAAGTTCCCGTCCCCGCTGTAACTGGCCGCGATGCAGTGGCTTCCGACGGGTAGCGATGTTGTTTGGCATGGGGGTACGATGCCGTTCTGGAGCTGAATCCCAATGCAGCCTGCGATGGGATTGCCATCAACTGTAAATGTCACCGAGCCTGTTGGAGTGCCGCTGCCCGGCGGCACGGTAACCGTAGCTGTAAAGTTCACTGGCTGTAGATAAGTGGAGGGATTCGCCGAACTCGCAAGGGTTGTGGTCGTCGAAAATAGGCCGCAGCCAATAACTGACTCGATGTTTGAAGTCCCCCCAGCGTAGAAAACGCCATCGGGCGTGAAGCTGCTTAGAATATCCTGGTCGCCGATGCCGCAAACCTGGACGTTGTTCAACTGCCCGAGTGACAACGTGCCATCCAAGAGGATGCTTACTTTGTTGTCAGTATTGTCTGCGCTGGCCAAATCTGGAGTGCCGTCCCCGTTGAAATCACTAAGTGCAAGACCAAACGCGTTGGCGCCGACCAAATAAGGCGGCTGCTGCTGGAAGGAACCGTCTCCATTGCCAAGTAATACCCTGACCACGTTATTGGGCGGGTCGTCGGAATTCGTTACAGCGATGTCGGCGTTGCGATCTCCGTTAAAGTCGGCAATGACGATCGAATACGGCAAAGAAATTGTTGGATATGTTTGCTCCGGCTGGAAGGAGCCGTCGGCATTGCCTAAAAGCACCCCGACATTGTTACTGCCTAGGTTAGCAACTGCTAGATCAAGGTTGCCATCCTGATTGAAATCGGCAACGGCAATTCCGAGTGGATTTAGCCCCACCTGGATAACTATTTGCGGCCGGAAAGATCCGTTACCGTTGCCAAACAAGATACTGACGCTTTGGCCCTGAAAGTTCGTCACTGCTAAATCGGCAATGCCGTCATGATTAAAATCACCTACGGCTATTCCCCTGGGATCGATTCCTGTTGCATACGTCCCCTGCGATGCGAAATGTCCATTGCCTTGACCCAGCAGGACCCAGACTTGATTGTTTTGGACATCGGTTATCGCCAGGTCGGCCTTGCCATCGTTGTTGAAGTCACCCTCAACTAACGCATAAGGCGAAGACGAAAGATCGAGCTGAAATGGAATTTGCTGGAATACCCCTCCGCCAAGGCCCAACCATGTCCTGATGCCGTGATCCCCTAGGTCGGTGACGGCGAAGTCCATCTTGCCATCGCCGTTGAAGTCCCAGGCAACGACTCCGGTGGGCTGGCTGCCTGTTGAAGTGGAGTTTCGCAAGACGAAGGTGCCGTCGCCAACGCCATGAAGTTGGCTCACGGTGTTGTTGGAAGGATTGGTTGCGACCAGGTCAGCAAATCCGTCTCCATCGAAGTCCGCTGCGGCTATTCCGGTTGGGCCTGCACCACTTGGATACTGCTGTTGGATCTGAAAGCTTGACGTGCCGGGCCCGGCGATTGGAATTGTGCCCAGAAAGCTGCCGCCTTGAGTTTGGTTGGTCAGAGTTGCGGTCCCGGATAGGGCAGTGGTACCAAAACCAAAGACGGACAGATCGAAGTTATAGCGGGTGCCATTAGGGGTTGCTGACAGGGTGCTGGCGGTTGGCTCCGTTCCATTCACCGTCAGCGACTGCACCGTCGACTGGCTGCCTGGGTAGGACTGATTTCCGTTGTATTGGGCGGTGAGCGAGTACGTCCCCGGAGCAAACCTCGCCAGGAGAGTGGTCGCAGCATTCAAAATTTGATTGACCTGGACTATTCCAAGGACTTGGACACCACTAAGAAAGGTCACTGTGCCTATCTGGACAGGTTGATTGTTCTGGTCTGTAACCGTAGCGGCCAGGGGGATCGCCTGACCTGGTGTAGCCGAACTTGGTGCCGAGAGTGTGATGGTGGTACTGTCGCCGGTGCTGGACAGTGTGAACGACTCGGAGGGAATCGTTCCCACACTGCTCTCAGAGGCCGCGGACGGGCAGCCTTGTGAATGGCAACCCACGCCGCTGTTCTCGTCCCAATACACAGGATCCCCATTATTTACGACGGCATTCTGCACATTAATCCAATACATACCGGCGTTGAGAGCAATCCCAGGAAAGGTGCCGGTCTCCGTGCAAATGTTCGTGCCGAACCCGTTGGAAATGCATCCGCTCGGTGTGAGATTCACTGTGCCGCTGAAGAAGGTGGTGCCACCGAACTCGTCGGAAGAGATCGAGACATCAACGGACTGCAGAACATCGCCCGGAAACAACCACGCGCCAAAAGTGAAGGTGTTAATTGGTGGGCTACCACCAGGAATCGTGAATGTATCACTGGTAACAAAACCAAAGTTAATTTCCCATGCGTCAACGTTACCGCTGATCGGACCATTCTCGTAGATGACGCTGTCGGGCGCCACTGTACGGTGCTTCTTCGCGCCAACCGCAGTCGATACGTTGTGTGCGGCTCGCCTCTGCGTGGCAATGCCTGATTGAGGACCTCGACTCTTCGACGTCGCCGATGGCACCGCACTCTGCGCTGAGACAGGCGGCACTAATCCAGGGATCGTCAACGTCGCTGTTGCCAAGACTGCGAACAGAATAATGCGCAATTCGGCAATGATAGATTGCTGTCTGTTGAGTCTGAGCCTGCTGTTGCCAGGACAAAATAAATCAGCAGGCTTAGACGGACTCGGCCAGAGACGACAGCGACGCACCATTCGACCTCCACCAGAGGTGTGGCAAGACTTCGAGGCCCGAGTGCACTACCTGAATAAAATATTTAGGAAAGTTGAGGTGCGACAGTAGCACTCTCATGTAGGGGAGTCAATTGGAATTTGGCCGCATTTGCGGCTACTTCGACTTCATGATGTATACCCCATCCCAATCCTCAGGCGGTGGGTCTTCCATAAATTCCAGGCATCGTTGCAGTAATACCTGCGTCGGTCCGTCGCGCGGGTCCGAAGCTGCAAGAATGGGGCCGAATTTGCCTGCGGCCTCTTCCCAATTATGCGTGCGGTAGCACTCCAGTGCTTCATTGTAAGAGTTGAGAAGCAATTCGAATCGGCTGTACTCGGACATCGGAGCGAAGAGCTGATAGATGGTGACCGGGTGCTTTTTGCCTTTTACTCTGATCTGATCGATCTCGCGAGTGACAAAGCGATCCTTGACCTGCGCATGGGTGCTTTCGCTGATGATAATAGGAATGCGATATTGCCTGGTCATGCCTTCCAGTCGGGAGGCAAGGTTAACGTTGTCGCCCATGGCCGTCCATGACAGGCGTTGTTCTGAACCCATATTGCCGACGTTCGCCGGACCGCTGTTCAGGCCGATGCCGATTTCGATGGTGTCCATCCCTCGCCCGCTCCATTGCTGGTTCAGCTCTGCGAGACGGGATGTCATTTCCAATGCACAGCAACAAGCGTGATAAGCATGATCTTCCTGAGGATAAGGCGAGCCCCAGAATGCCATGATTGCGTCGCCAATATACTTATCCAGCGTTCCTTCATGGCGGTAGAGGACCTTGGTCATGCTATCGAAGTATTCGTTGAGCAGACGCACCAGATCGTCAGGGCTCAAACGCTCCGAAATGCTGGTGAAGCCGCAAATGTCGCTGAACATCACCGAGAGATCCTGGACCTCACCGCCGGACCGGATGTATTTCTCCGGATTTTTCTCGATCAACGCAATAACGCTGGGCGAGAGATATTGTGAGAATGTCTTGCGGATCTTGCGCTTCTCGCGCTCTTCGAAGATCACTCGGAAGCTAGATGCTGATACGTAGGAAATGACCAGGGTGGTGGCGGGTACGACGAAACTGTACCATCGTCCCCAGTAGACAAAGCTGAAGTATAGAAAGGCGCTGAATCCGGCGAGCACGGCAACCACCGTGATGGTGGCAGTCACCGGACGGCAGCGGCCGAACCACACACCTAGAACAGCACCAAACACAAGAATAAAAGCAATATCTACCATCTCTTCCCGGAATCCGCGGACCAGGAAAGTGCGGTGGGGTTCGCTGCTGTGCAGCAGGTTGTCAAGAATGTTGGCGTGTACCTCCATGCCCATATAGGTCACGCCCGCCTTCTTGAAGGGAATGATGGGCGTGTCTCCCATGCCAAGCGCAGCAGCGCCTACCAGGACAATTTTGTCGCGGAAGGTACTGGCCGGAACCTTGCCGTTCAGCACTTCGGCCATAGAGTAATGCGGGTAGGAATCATAAGGGCCGACATAGTTGATCAGCGCGGTGCCGTCATGCTGCGGATGAAGCTCATGCGATCCGAAGTGGATGCGATCCATTCCATCGGGAGAGATGTAGGCTGCAATTTCCTGGTCCGGGATGCCCTCGTACTGCCGCAAAGTCTGCAGGGCAAGAGAAGGGAAGTAGTCCAGATCCTTATAGCGAATCACGAATACCGCCCGCCGCAGAGTACCGTCGGGGTCGGGAATGATATTGAAGAAGCCGTAGGAAGCTGCTGCTTCGGCGAATTTCGGCAGGTTGACTTCCATGCCGTCTGCTACTGCGCCTCCTGCCTGCACCCAACTCTGCGTCAAGCTTTGTGACTTTTTGCCGGAACTCGTGGCGAGTACCTGGGGGAATGTCTTTGCCCAGATTACGTTGTAGTATTCCTCCTCCACTTTGGGATCGGTGACCTTTCCCGAATCTCCCATCAGTAGCAGGTGGCCGAGCACCACATTTCCGGATGTGTCTGATGGCCTGCGCAAACTGCGCGTCCACATCAGCCTGCTGGGTGAGCGCTGCAACTTGCGTTCGCAGCTCCGCGTTGGGACTTGTGCCTTACCGTCTCGGTCAGCTGCTGCAACATCGACAACGCTTCGCTGCTCTCGGGCACCGGGAAGGTCTCGTCGAAGGCAACGACTGCCGCTCCACCTTCTTTCAGCTTGTTTAAAAGTAGCGAGTAATTGCGTCGCGGTAGAGGAAAGGCACCTATCTGGGCTATGGTTTTCTGATCGATGTCGACAATGACAATGCGTGAGTCGGCTTCGCGCGGGCCACGCAGTCCGAAGCGCAGATCGAGTGAGCGCTGCTCAATGTCGCGCAGGAAAGCGATACCGGCTTCGCGGCTTTCGCCAATACCGGAGTAGACAAACAGCAGCAGTCCAATCACGGTTGCAGCAAGGGCTATCGCGCCATGCGCATGCGCCGAGATCCACTTGGCCAGTTTTTTCCAGTAGCGCATCATTGCAGCAGCGCGCTATTTGCAGCCGCAGGGCTTCGAGCTTGAGTTGGCTTGCGTTAGACCGATGGTCAAGCCGGCAACCACCGCGATAGCCGCGATCGTAATATTTCTTCCCCGGTGAGATTTTGCGGCCTGTTCTTCTACGCTGGTGTCGTGCATGCTGGCTTTCACCACTTTGGGAGGCGAGGCAACGGGCTGGGAGATGGTTGCGGGAGTGCCGGCGACTGCGACCATTTGTCCGGCAGTGACCGATACCGTTTCCGGATTCGTTCTGTTCTGAGCCCAGAGCGCTGGTCAGTAAAGTGACGGAAATGACGCCGTCATAACATATGACGATTGTCTGATTGTTGGCGTAGGCAACATAGAAATCCGTGCCGATCACGCCGATAACTGCATTCGGTGTCTTGACCTGATACTTTCCACCGGGCTGCGTGATTTTGACGACCTGATTTCGAAGCTTGCCATAGTCCAGATCCACCTCCGTCTGCTGCGACTTGGCGTCGTGTTGGACGACTCTCAACTGACTATTCGAGCCAAGACTCAGGATGGAGCCGTCGGTAAGGTTCGCCCGCAAGCGTCCCTTGGTATTTGTCTGGAGCAGGTCATTCCATTGCAACGTCGCATTGACTCCGACAGGCTGTGCGTTCCGCGTCGCATTTGGAATTACACCGCCAACCACGCCAGCCGTCTGATCGGGCGGACTGCTCCACGCCGGCGCCGCTACCAGAAGCAGGGACAGCACGGTGGAAAGTGATGATCGGAACATTCAACTCTCCAATCGGGACAGGGATTTTCCAAGGATTGCAGCATTGTCTACTTAAATGCTGCACATGTCAAGGAAGTTCGGTGATGGATTGTTTTGCAACGGGAGAGCGCAGCTATTGGCGAGGGGTTTGGAGCCTGTGGCTTTTTGGCGGACCTGTTCATGACATGCTGGCAGAGGGATCGACGCAAAGCACTAAGCTAACCATGAACCGCATTGAAATGCTGGATAGAAATCCGTATGGAGCACGCCCTATTCCGTAAGGTCCATGTACCCTCATTCTCTACCGATCCTGCGAGTGCCAGTGGAAACGCTAATTCCGGACCTATCTGAGTCCCCTGATGTGATTATCCGGGCACCTGTTCGCGCCTGTTGCATTACAGGTTCTGTAGATCTATCAAGAGAAGCACGACAGCCTCTTGCGCAGGGCCCATGTTCTCACTTCTGCTCATCTGGCGAAGCTGGCGCGAGACAGCCTTATGCCTTCGGTTGCTTTCATAAGGCTTCCTCTTGACGGCGCGTGACAATCTGGCTGAGGCCGTAAAGCAGGATGGCCCTCGGCGGTCAGCTATTGCTGAGAAAGCCTAGCGCGAGATTCGCTGTTCGAGAGTGAAGGGGTGCACACAAGCGATCAGGAACAGCACCAGTGGATATCGCACTTTTTCGGCCACGCTAGATGAATCAGCTACTCGGTGCGCAGCGCCTCCATCGGTTCAATGCTGGCTGCGCGCCGCGCTGGGATGAATCCCGCCAGGGCCGCCGCCAGCGCCAGCACGGCGATCGCGATCGCAAGGCTTGCTGGGTCATTGGAACGCACGGAATACAGTTGATCTGCCATGTAGTGGGCGCCGACGAGCGCAATGGGGATTCCAATCGCTAAACCGAGCCCAACCTGCATAAAGGCCCCGCGCAGCATCAGGCGAACTACATTGCCCCGGTCCGCACCCAAGGCCATGCGTAAGCCGATCTCGCTGGTGCGCTGTGCCACAGCGTAGGATGTGATGCCGTACAGCCCCACGGAGGCCAGGATCAGCGCGAGTACGCCAAACAGCATGGTCAACCTGGCAACTACCCGCTCCTCGGTAAAGTTGTTCGCCACCTGATAGTCCAGCGCGTGCAGATCAATCACCGTCAGATTCGGGTCGATGTTGGCCAGCGTTTGCCGCGCCACGGCATCCACATTTTGTGGCGGCCGCTTGAAATGCAACGTCACCGAGTTGATGTAGAGCGAGCGGCCCTCGGCCATTGCCGCATTCGCCTCGGTGACGCGCAGTTCCTGGTTCAGCGGCCGAAAGTACATGGGACGGAAGTCGTCGCGCGGATTGTTGTATTTCGCGTTCGCCACAACGCCGACAATTTCGAAAGCGCCGGCATATTTGTGGTCGTAGACGCCGAAATGCCGCCCGATGGGATCTTCGTTGGGAAAGAACTTCTTCACGAAGGCCTGATTGACCACCGCTACCAGCTGCGAGTTTGCCGTGTCTGCGTCGGTAAAGCCGCGGCCGCGGATGACCGGCTGCCCAACCGTCTGGAAGAAGGTCGCACTCACGCGGTCCCACGAAGAGCCGGTATGTTCGTTCGGGCCAGGCTCCGGCCTGCCCTCCACCCGCACTGACTCGCCCCAGTTATCACCCTCCAGCGTGCTGTAAAGGGCCAGCCCAACGCTCTCCATGCCCGGCATCGCGCCGAATTGTTGTTCCATCTTCTGGTACAAGGCCGGAAGCGTCGCCGGTTTATATCCGGCGCCCAGAGGATCGAGATGCAGTACATAACGATTTGCGGTCTGAATCCCGAAATTCTGATGTTCCAGGTTGCGCAGCGTTTTGGTTAGCAGGCTGGCGCTCACCAGCAGCACCAGCGACAGCGCGGCCTGAAACACGATCAGCGATTTCTGCGGCAGCAAGGCGCGGTCGCGCGTGGAGCGGTTTGCGCCGCGCAAAGCTTCGGCCGGGTCCGAATGTGAGCTGATCCAGGCCGGCACGATGCCGAAGACCACTCCCGTACCCAGCGAAAGCAGAAGCGCAAATCCAAGTACCGGCAAAGATGGGCTGGCGTGGATCGGCAGGTGGGGCGCGTCGGGAAAGGCCAGCGACAGGATGGTTCGCGTGCCAGCGTAAGCAACCGCCAGACCCGCTGCACCTCCGACGCAGCCCAGCAGGATGCTCTCGGTCAGCATCTGACGAATCAGCCGGCTACGCGCCGCGCCCAGAGCCATGCGGATCGAGGTCTCCGCTTTGCGCGTCGCCCCGCGCGCCAGCAGCAGGTTGGCCACATTAGCGCAAGCCACTAGCAGCACGAGAACGGAGATCGCCAGCAACAGGTACAGTCCTTTCGCCGTCTGTTGCTGCAGATTCTGAATTCCCGCGCCGCCCGGTGTTATCACCACGTGCTGCTTTGGGATAATCGTTGATCCGCCATTCTCGGTATATTCCTTCTGCATTCCCAACCACACCCGCAGGCTGTTGGAAAGCTTCGCCTGAAGCGGTCCAACTCCGATTCCCGGCTTGAGCCGCCCGACCAAGTACAGCCAATTGCTCTCCTTCACGTGTAAGAGTTCATTCTTGCCATCGAGCAGCGGCTCAATCGCCAGGGGAATCCAGACCTCGGGAGGATTATCGGTGATGCGGTCGCCAAAAAATCCGGGCGGCGCAACGCCAACCACCGTCACCGGCTGTCCTTGCAAATAAAGCGTTGACCCAACCAAGGAAGGGTCGCTGCCGTATTGCGACTGCCACGCCTCGTAGCTGACGACCACAGCCGGAGGCGCTCCTTGTGCGTCGTCTGTCGGAGTCAGAGTTCGTCCCGCAAAGGGACCGATGCCGAACGTCGAGAAGTAATTGCCGGAAACGTACTCGCTGCGCAATGACTTCGCCGGCTCGGAGCCGCGCCGCACTGTCAGGATGTTGCCGCCCGACTGCATCGCGGCCAGCTGCTCAAACTCGGGCGCCGCAGCGCCGAGGTGCTGATACAAGTCATACGAGAACAGGTCGAAGTCCCCATCGTCGTTCATGAAGCCGCCGTTGACGCAACAGTCATCCTTGTCCCCGACGCGGTAGAGCGTGCTGGGATCGGTGACCGGCAGCGACTTCATCAGGATGGCGTGCACCAGCGTGAAGATGGCGGTATTGGCGCCAATCCCGAGAGCGATGGTGAGGACGACCGTGATGGCAAACCCTGGTGACTTGCGAAGCTGGCGGAGAGCGAGGCGGATGTCATGCATGGGCGTTCCTTCGACGCAGTAACTCGTCGAACTCAGGTACGCGAACCAGGGCGGAGAAGTTCAATGCGAATCGAACATCGCTGGTGGCTCCGTAACGGCCGATCTCGGTAGTGTCGGCAGATCAGGCTAACCAACGAACTGAGCTATGTGCTCGGACACTTGGTGTTGCTTTGCGGCGTGCTTAGCGGACCTGGCGCAGTTGACGCAGCCTGGCCATCATAGGTTGGTCTCTGACGTCGATCGGCACTGGAGAACCGCCCTTGGCGAAGTGATATCGCCTGCCGGAGATCGGGCCGATCACCGTCAGTTCCGTACTTCCAAGATTGACAAATGGTACTGCGGCCTGGAGAGATACGTCGGCCAGGCGGTTATTGTGTACGGCCTGACTGCTGGGGGAAGTGGTTCGCATCTGCACTCTCTTGCTGCCGCAACACATCGTTCGTCTCCTCTTGCTGTCCTGTATCGAGGATCAGCGGGGTTCTGTCTTCCTTGATCGTGAGCCTTTCCAACAGGATGGCTCCGGCCGACAGCGCCGGCCAGAGCAGCAGACGCTGTTTCCAACCGTCACCAATCCAATACGCCAGCGGCAGTGCTACCCACAGACTGAGGCAGTAGAAGCAATCGAGCAGGCTACCCCAGAAGCCTTCGCCGACCGCACGGCGCAAGCGAACAAAAATGTCGCCTGGCCCATCCTCGGCGAAGAACAAGTGAGAGACGCGCCATGTGGCAAGGACCCCGATTATCAGCCAATAGAAGTTCATGTGCGCGTCTCGTTGTTATGCCGCCGGAAATGTTATGTCAGTCCCCAAACACGACGTTCAGAACTGACCCGGTTGGGTTCCTGCCTGGACACCTCGGAGGCGCCCAGGCAGAAAGACTATGGATGCGGTGTCACCGGCGCCAGCACAAAGCCAACTGGCGGCGGGCTGCTGTCATATTGCGAGAGGCGGCTCCAACCGTCTGTCGCCAAAGCCCAAACGTACAGGTCTTCGGCGAAGCCAGCTATGTCGCAGATGGTTCCATCATGCGTGAGCAAAGTTAATACGCTGGTGGTGATCACCGCCGGATTGCTGCCTGCTCCTACCTGTCCCGAGAAGGCCGGGACGGCGGGCAATGGCGGCTGCGTGAGTGGCGTCGCTCCACGCGATAGCCGATAACTGTAGAGCGCAAAGTTATCCGGATGCGAGGCAGCAAACGGAATATGAACGGTTCCACTGTGACCCGCGCCATAGTGGAAAACGCCGCAATCGGGGTCAGCCGGCGCTCCGTCCAGATCGGGCGCAGGTAGCGAAGCCGCCGTATGACGGTTGTCAACGTGTACCGTCATGATGAACGCATTGCCGCTGACAAGGTTGAGGGTGGGTCGGCCGCGTTCGCGGTGTGGATCGTTCCATCGGGATCGACCGTGGTGGGCACGAAATAGCCGATGCCTTTGGCTGCAATGTTCACTTGGTTGCCGGCATCGTCGAATAACTCCACCTGGAGTTGATACTGCCCAAAGGTTCCATCCGGCATTCCTGAAGGAAGAGCCGTGGTGGGAAACTGCGCGTTGGCGAGATCCACTGGCGGATCGGGGAACGCCCAGTCGCCCTCAGGCGGCAGCGCCGGCGGAATTTCGAACAGGTTCGGAGTAGCGCCGACCACGTTCGGACCGAGAGGATAGACCGAGGTCACCAGATCGCTTCCGACAAAGTGGTTGTACTTGCGCGAAATCGGTCCAGCCAGATCGGTAAATGATCCCGAAGTCCCGTAGCGCCACCGGACCCTGTAGTACTTGGCGATGTTATTCGCGCGCAGCGAGCTGTCAAACTCAATGCGCGGCAGAATCAGACCTCCGAAGGGCGAGTCCAAGCCCCAATACAGGTCTGCAGCCAAGCCGATGTTCGTGTTGTTGGTCGCGCCAGCCAGCACGGTGCTGGTTCCGTAGATTTGATTGAGCTGGACATTGCCCAGGGCGCGGATCAGCACGTAGTTCTCGGGCGCGTCGACCGGCGGACAAGGGCTGCAAAGAGTAGCGAACGGACTACTGGTGTAGAGACTGACCTCCGAGCTGCACTGGTAATTCCAGTAGGTGTAGCAGCTCACCGGCGTCGGGTCGTAGATCGGGATGGTGAACCAGAAGAAGTTCACCGAAGCGGTGAAGTAGAGGTTGATTGAGCTGCGGCATCCCATGAAGATGAGGTCTTTGAAATTGCCGCATCGATCCGTGGTGACAGTATCGATAAGACGTTTGGTGACGAAGCGCGGGAAGAGCAGACAGATCAGCCACCGAACCCATTCCTCGTTGAATTCCAGCAAGATTCTGTCGCAACGCATCGAGCCCTCCGGTTAAGGCGATTTCACGCAGGGACTGATGCTCGAACGATTGTGTATCGAAGCTCCGCACCAACGACGTAGGCTTCGCAACCTCCAGTCGCCCGACGCGAGAGCGTTCCAGAGGCCCGGGATCTGGAGGTCTCAGGAGGAAGAGGTTGGGGGTTGAGAAGAAATTCCTGGATACGACTCAAGTCGATCTGGCTCAATTTGGAGATGATCAGGAAGATCGGTTCGACATCCCAGATCTGTACTTGCGCACCACACACCGGGAAATCTACCGGCAAACCTCCGCTGAGGATGCGTTTCTGCAAAGAGCCCTGAACGTAACAAAAGCGCAGCCAACACAGCCATTGTTCAGACGGAATCTGAAACTCCGCCCGCAGCTCTTTTGACCTGCCGCTCACGCGAACGAACTGTTGTTGCGCGCCTCGGCTCGAGAGATCAGAAAACGTGACATTCTCGCTGTCGAGCTTCGGTCCCACCACGATTCGCACATCTGCTGCTGCTTCGGTTACCGGCACTCTGAGTGCAGCTTGACCTTGCTTATCGAGGGGAGCGACGCCAAGGAAACGACCATTTGCATTGAATGCATAAGCCGCCGTTTCGGGAACTTTCTCTCCTTGTGGCGACGCATGCAAATTGACAGATATCTGGATTGGCAGCGTGCGCGAATCTTTACGCTGAGTTTGTTTCGGCATTCTTTTCTCCTTGAGTTCGGACATCGGAATTCCCGGGTCGGTGTCCACCCGGCTAATGAACCCGCGATGGCTGGTGAATCTGTTACTAGCTGGGACACGTTGGCCGTCTGCATCCAAGCTTTTTGCACCCGAGGCAGGATCATTTTCGATCCACACCAATGCGTGTTGCTAACTTCAGAAACACAGATCTGTTGCTGACATTGACGTTCGCCATATGGATACGTATGCACTGGGAAGACAGTGCATCTCCGTTGCCAGACGCGCGTCAAGGTGTGAGCGACGCCGTTAGGCTGGCGCGAGCCTGATTGCAAACGAGATAGCCAGCAGTGGAATGGAGATACACCTAAGTGCGGCGCACTTCCGGCGATCGAATCTATCCAAAAGTCTAGCGGCCACTATCCAGTTGTAAGGCGAGGGCGTGTAACGAAGGGGTGCGCGCCGTCGCTCTCATTAAAACGATAGGGCACAGTTTCTGCCCAAGGACAAGAGGCGGCTTTGCAAGGTGCATGCGTAGGCCTCAATTTGTACACTGTGCCGCAGCCTCGGGAATAGCCGAAGATTTGATAACAGCCGACTCCTCCTCCGCCAACTGTCGTGCCGTAGAGTATGCCGTCCCGTCCGAGAGTCACTGCGCCGGGACCGTCACCGTCCTCACCGCAGTTGCTAAAGTCGTACAGAACCGTATAAACCCAGGCGGCGTCCTGCTTGGAGAGTCGAAAATCCACGCCGCAACCCGGCGGAGTGCCCACACCACAGCTTCCCGTGCCTTTGTTGGCCGTTCCGTAGAGATTTCCTGCTCCGTCAATTGTCAACCCGGCTTCAGGCCACGCTCCGTCCAGCGCGTTAAACGCGTGCAGGATTGTGAATGTCTGCGCGCAAGCCGAGTGCGCCAGGGCCAACGTGAAGGCGAACAAAATTGCCCTCGTCAGCGCATCTGTTACCGACCCAATTGCACTGTGTCCTACCCGTCCGACGGGCAACAAATCCGACGTTGGTTGTTCGGCCTTCATTGTTGTTCTCCTCGTCCTTTCCAGTTCAGATTTGTTAGGTGTGTGCGTTATGCGGTGTGGCCTGTGAGGATTTCCTGTCCGGCGACAGTTTCATAGGCGACCCCAGTTAGCACAGTGCGAGCATGGAGGACGTTCCATTGGTCAACATAGGCGACCGTACTTAACTTCACCCATCCGTAGTGGGTATCGTTGGCCACTCCCTTGAACTGCACCCCTAGATAACGGTCCGGCAGGTTCACCCACTCTCCAAGAGTGCCCGTGCCACAAAAGCCCCAGGAAAGTTGAGCCATGATGGAAAAGCTGGGATAGAAGCTCTGTCCGGAGTTCACTGCCACGCCATTCTGCAAAGCGGCGGCGTAGGCGGAACCGACGTGGCCGTTCGCCACAACCACAGCATTTCCATTGGCTGGGTTGACGCTGAGGGTCCAGATATATCCGTCACCGGACTGACAGTAGTCTTCCAACAGGTTTGATCGCATCGTAAAGTCTGTCACGCCGTCGTGATTCAGATCGACGTTGTAACTGTCGGCCACCCCAAGGGAGATGTTCACCGGCGTGTAGACAATCTCCGCTTCAGCGATCATAGGCAGGGCCACCAGCAAAAGAATGGTAGCGAGACACACTCTGTTCTTGGAGTTCATCTTTTCCTCCACTCCTCTTCGAATTTTCTGAGAGAGCCTGCGGCGGCCGATTTTCAATTCAGCCGCCGAATGACAAAGGCCGGTCTCGTGCAATGGGCTAAATTTCCCACCGCCACAAGTAATGCGAAGCGCGCTATTCGCAGTTAGCGAATCTTGCCGACACAATCCGAGTACTCCAGCTCCTCGGTGAATTGTGTAGGAGGTATTCGCTTGCGAAGTAGAAGGTGCAGCCGTCCGGACCGATCTTCATCGCGCTGGCGCCTCCCCAGTGCTGATTAACGGTGCTTGAACCCATGCCATCGACGACCGATACCTCATCTCCCATGGTGCCGAGTGGATCGCGCAAAGCACGCCCGGTGATCCTGATTGACGGATACAGGTCGGTGTTGGAGACGTTGTAGCCCAGTAGGATGTTGTAGGCCTTGTCACGGGAAATCGAACTATTCCAGCGATAGTTCGAATCGGGAGCATACGTGCCTGCCTGAAAAAGCGTGATGCCGGTGACAGGTGTGCTCTTTTGCGGTGCGGTGAACTCATACCATCTGGGCTCGTCGCTCCCGTTGCTGGACAGGACGTCGGTGGTCATATACCAGTGTTGCCGGGGAAGGGGGATGGGTGCGGTTGCTTGCACATGGAGCGGCGGCGTGTCGTCCCAGTAGGCGATACGGTAGCCGAAGATTCCGCCATGGAGCTCGAGTAGTACGGACGTGTCTTTCTGGGGAACGCAAAAACCGTAGAATCCACCGTTACAACCCGGGGTGAATGCTGGGACAGCGATCAATTGCGATCCGTGGTTGCCGGTAACGAAGGAGTTTGCCGGATTGGCAAAATCAGGGTGCAAAGAATACACCGAGAAGTGGGAGCTGTCCCACACGGTCGCCAATAATTCGTCTTGTCCGGACGGTGGAGGGACGTTCGAATCGACGTCAGCGGGTTCGATGCTACCGTCCTGGTCGGACATTTGAAAGCAGATTTCTTCTGCCGAGGCATCACCCGTCAGCATCTTGGCGCGGTTGTAAGCGCACAGTCTCGCTCCTACGAAGGTGATATTGTCGCCCTCGTCCTGAGTCTTATAGTAGGCGTTACCCCAGATTCCCCAGTCCATGAAGTTCGGAGGCGGATCGCCTTGCGGGTACTGGTACAAGTAATAGGTTCCCGTGGCGTCGGCGCTGGTCGAAACAGCCACACAGGTCGTGTAGGGTTCGGCGTCGGTGTTTCCAGCCAGCACCCAGCGATGCGCCACCTTGTCCCACTGAGCGATGTTGGCACGACTGTTATTGGAGGAACAGACGCCGCCGAGACTTTGAAACAGAGTGCTGCGGTTTATGGGTCCGGCAAGGGTAGCGCCCGTTGCCTTGTCAAACACGGCGTACGAGCCGGAGGCCCATTCCACGACTTGGGTATCGCCAACTCCCAGGTTAGTATCGGGGCGGACGTCGCTGACGGTGTAGCCTGGAAAACCTTCGCCAACACCGAGAAAGTTCAGTTCAACAGTGAAGTTGGAGCCGGCGAGCGCCGAGTTTTGCTCGACGCTATCGACAACTGGACCCGACGACAGCCGGCGGACATGCCGTATCGGCTCCGGAATACTAAATCCATAAGCGGGGACGGACGGCAGACATTGCCAGATCGCGCAACGGCGCGGAAACAGCGAATCCGGTTGCCGTACTTACCATAGGTGGTGGATTGTCTTGTGCCGACATCGGCAATGCGGCCAGCAGAAACAGAGCTAGTAGGGAGTTGGCAATCTCTTGTGTGCGGGATGGTGTCACAATCTTTTTGTGTTGCGCCTTCATATCTTTTTCCTTTGTGAAATCTGGGCTTGGGAGGATCATCATCAAGTCGGTCAGCCTGATTTGACGTCTGCCGCCGAGGCCGCCGTGAGTTCCGGAGGCGCTGCGTCGCATCTGCAAAACTTGAAGCATTTGTCGAAACCAAGATGCCGGCATGAATGCCGGGCCCTCTTAAATCTGAGATCGTGCCGAGTCTGCGCTGCCTGGATTGCGCCTTCAATGCACTCGAGGTGATTTCCGGGTCATCGCTGAATCAACGGTGCTAAGCGACTGATTGCAAGTCTCTTCGAGTTGAACCCAAAGGGATGTCAGTGCGATCCGGGACCAAGCCATGGCCGCTTTTTTCCGCAAAAGTCGCTTGGACGTCGAATTCTCAGGTAGTACACTTCTGCCAACGCAGGGGCGCTCCCAATACAAATTTCTTGGACTCCATGAAGAACGCGATGCCAAGTCGAGTTCGCTTCGGAGCTTTTCACCTTGACGTGAAGGCAGGAGAACTGCGCGCAAATGGCGGGGCAGACGGCGAGGTCGCGGTTGTCCTTGCGGAACAGCCATTTCGACTGCTGCTCATGATGGTCGAACGCGACGGAGCCATAGTCACACGGGAGGAAATTCAGAGGAAATTCTGGCCCAACGACACAGTTGTCGAGTTTGACCACAGCATCAACGCGGCGATCAGAAAGTTACGCCGGGCATTAAACGATTCTGCCGACGAACCAAAGTACATAGCCACAGTCGCTCGCCGGGGCTATCGCCTGATGGTTCCGGTAGAGCACGTCGTTGACGACGATTCTTCGGAGTTCGCTGTCCGACAGGCGCGAGTCGATGCAATCTCACCATCCGCGCCTGCGAACAACGTGCAAGCCTACGAGGCCGGCTGCCTGGTCGGGAAAAAAGTGTCGCATTACCGCGTGCTGGAGGTGATTGGCGGCGGGGGCATGGGCCTAGTCTACAAGGCCGAAGATCTGAAGCTGGGGCGGCAGGTGGCACTCAAGTTTTTGCCGGAGGAGTTGGCGTGGGACCCGACGACATTACAGCGCTTCGAGCGCGAGGCGCGGACGGCCTCGTCGCTAGACCACCCTAACATCTGCACCATCTACGAAGTTGACGAACACGAGGAACAGCCGTTCCTCGTGATGCAGTTGCTGAATGGCGAGACCCTGAGGGACCATCTGGCGAACATTGCCGCCGGTCACACTATTTTGCCCACCGGCAAGGTGTTGGAGTTCGCAATCCAGATAACTGCTGGACTGCAGGCTGCGCATGAGAAGGGCATCATACATCGCGACATCAAACCGGCCAACATCTTTGTAACCAATGCAGGACAGATCAAGATTCTGGACTTCGGCTTGGCGAAGCTGGTCCACACCGCGAAAGAATGCGGCAGCGATACGGTTCAGCTTGACAGCAACAACGGGGGCACAAGTCTTTCCACAAGTCTGCCTGACGCGACTCTAACCCGCATGGGCGTTGCCATGGGCACGGCTGCCTATATGTCGCCGGAACAAGTTCGCGGCGAGAACCTGGATGGACGCACCGATCTGTTCTCCTTCGGGCTTGTGCTCTACGAAATGGCCACCGGTCGGCGCGCGTTCACCGGAGACACCGCGGCCATCGTACGCGATGCAATTGTCAGCCAGTCGCCAGTTCCGGTGCGCGAGCTCAACCCCAGTCTTCCGGAAAAGCTAGTCACTACGATCGACAGGACGATGGAGAAAGACCGCGAGCGCCGGTACGAAAGCGCGGCTGATCTAGGCGCCGACTTGCTCTCCATCAAGCTCGAGGGCGAATGGGCTCACGCGGCACCTGCGCCCGCCGCACAGGCCGACGGAGCGGCGCTTCCTGCCGTCCCTCCCGAAACGTCGCGTAAGGTAGAAGCTGAAGTCCCACCTCACAGAGCCATCACTATACTTGCGGCGATTCTGAGCATAGCTTTGGTGGCATCTCTGGGGTGGTTGTTGTACACCAAGCTTCATCCGACGAAGATACGCAGTCCGCTTCAGCAGATGTCGATTGAGCGCTTGACGACCGATGGAAAGACGACCGGCTCGGTCAATATCTCGCCGGATGGCAAATACGTTGTGTACGAAGCGGAAAGGGACGATAAGCATAGCCTCTGGCTGAGGCAGGTGGCGACTTCGAGTTCCGTGAAGCTGGTGCCGGACAGCGACGACACATATTTCGGAACAACATTTTCGCCGGACGGTAATTACATCTACTTCGTTAAGGTAAGCAGCCAGGCTGTGAGCGACGGCAAGCTGTATAAGGTTCCTACGCTAGGCGGTACACCGCAAGAGATACTTTCCAACATCGGCAGCCCGGTGACTTTTTCTCCGGATGGCAAACAGTTCGCGTTTATTCGCGAGGGGTCCCCGCAAGGACCCACTTCGCAGCTGGTGACAGCCAACATTGATGGCAGTGACCAGCATCCGCTATACGCTGTCACTCCGCCGCTGACTTATTTCGAGAGGAGTGGACCTTCCTGGTCTCCCGATGGCAAGCGCATTGCGGTGGGCATCATTTTGCACGACGAACAGGGCTTCGGCGCGGGCATTGTGATGGTCGATTTCTCGGGAAGAATGACACCCTTTGTTCGGAGACTCCCCGGCATTGTCTCCCGCTTGCAGTGGCTAAATGACGGTTCCGGCCTGGTTTTCTGCGCCACGGCGACCAAAGGCGGGGCGTCGGCCGCGAGCATTCGGATGGGAGAACAAATTTGGTTCGTTTCTTACCCCGAAGGAGAAGTCTCGCACATCACCAACGATCTGAATAGCTACGGAGACGTCGGTCTTGGTGTTACTGCCGATGGGTCGACGCTGGTGACAGTTCAGAGGACGCTGACGTCGGCAGTTTGGGTGGTTTCCGACAATTTCCAGAAGGCCAGACAAGTCACATCCGGGCGAGAAGATGGCTGGCATGCGGTTGGGGGTGCAGGCGGGAAGATTGCTTACACCTCCTCGCCGACAGGGACTCGTTCGGTCTGGATCGCAGATCGTAACGGCGCAAATCCCATGCAGTTAACTCCGGAGGGAGACATAGGCGGAGCTTTTTCGTTTTCCCCCGACGGCCGGTCCATTGCCTACTGCTTAGCGCCGAAATCTACCTATAAGAATGATGTCTGGCTAATCAATGTTGATGGCTCCAACGCTAGGCAGGTGACGCACACAGGCTCAATCGTGGGTGTTTGGTTTTCCCCCGATGGGGAATGGATTTATTACATGCATCGGTCGGAGGGAAGCATGCGCTTGTTCAAAATTGCGAGCACAGGTGGAGAGCCCATCCAGGTATCCGACTTGGAAATGTCTGGGGAGAGCCTATCGCCTGACGGTAACCGCATGCTCTTGCGGTATTTCGACAAGAAGGCATCGCAATGGAGATTTGGCATTATCTCTACCCGGGATGGCAAACTGCTGCACGTGATTGACAGGCCTTTCTCGACGTACCTTCCTCTTTCTCACTATGTGCCCGAGTGGCTGAACGAAAGCACGGTCTTTTTCCCGGCAACGCACAACGGTGTGAGCAACCTCTGGAAAGCACCGCTCGATGGAGGACCACCGGTTCAGTTGACCCATTTCACCTCAGACCTCATCTGGAACTCGGAACTTGCCGATGACGGTGCAATGATCATGGCGCGCGGCAAACTAGAGTCCGACGCCATCCTGATTCGCAACTTTCACTAGCGGAGAATTCCACGACGCATTAACCGGAGTGCCGATTCGGCGACCTTTGGAAGACCTGCTTCAACAGTCGCTGGCTCGTGCTGACCGGCAGCATCACAAGGTAGCTGTTCTTGTCCTGGACCTCGACAACTTCAAACAGGTGAACGACACGTTCGGCCATCCGAGTTGGGGATTTGGTGCTGAAGGAGGTGGTTACGCGAGTGGAAGCTGGCGAAGCAGGAGTTACGCGAGCGCTGGAAATCTTGCTAAAGATACGTCGCTGTTGACGCACTGGAGCCCGCCCCCGCGCCAGCAGCCGCCAGTCCGTACGCATACGCACGTCCGACCAGGACCGCACGCGCTCCCAAGCAGAGGGCCTTTACAATGTCGCTACCGCGGCGAACGCCGCCGTCCATTAAGACCTCTGTTTGATGGCCCACCGCACTCACAACCTCAGGCAGCGCCCGCAGCGATGCTGACACGCAGTCGAGTTGTCGCCCGCCGTGGTTTGACACCACAACAGCTGCTGCACCTTCGTCAACCGAACGTCGCGCATCATCTGCGGTGAGAATCCCTTCGGCCGACGCTCACGCATGAGAAGCCTGCGTAACGCAGCGCACGACGAACAAATGGGCGTAATGATATAAAGCGGCGTATGTAAGCCTTCATCCGAGTACGATCGTACGTTTCAAGGCCAATGACATTGTAAGTCTGGTCTGATAGAAGCCTTAAAAGCTTTCTTAAGGGCAGGCGTTGACTCGCTCAACAGAGCGGCGGGAAAGTGATTCTTACTCCATCTCAGATAAGTCGATGAAACTACGGGCGATCGGCGTTCAGCTTTGAGCCGTAGACACTCGTAGGATGCCCGAGTTGCTGTTACAACCCGGGCGTTGATGTCTCCGGTTTCTATCTCACCACCAATCCGGTGTCCGATGGCAGAACCGTGGCCGCAAGCGGCACGGGAGTCAGGGACCCATCCAGTCCTATGCTGAAGCCCTGGATATTACCGGTGCCCGGCGTCAGCACGTACAGATAGCGAGAGTCGTTGCTGACCCCGGAATCGAGAGGAGAGCTTCCCGAGCCGGTGGTTCCGGCTGCTGCGTTCAGCAGGCTGAGCATGCCGTTGAATCCAACCGCATACGAGGAGACGCTGCCGCTTCCGGTGTTTGTCGTGTAGGCAAACCGGCCATCGGTGGAGAGAGCCACCCAGCAGGGTGCGGTTTGATTGTCGGGAGACAGCGGCGTGATGGCCTGCAACAGGCCAGTCGCCGAGGCTGCATACGATGACACAGCGCCAGCGCCGTCGGCTCCCCCGGCTGCGTCGGAAACGAACAACTGATTGCGCTTGCCGAAAGCGAAGCCATACGGCGTCTGTCCTGAGGAAGCAACCACCATCGGTCCGGAAGCGATGCCGTTCTCGTTTACCGTGAATACATCAATGCTGTCCGTCCCCTTCTCAGTGACCACCAGCAGGTTGCCATCCGGGTTGAAGCTAATCTCTGCCGGACCGACCGATGTACCACTCAAATGCAAGCCGCTGATGATGCTCGTCAGATGCCCATAATCATCTACAGAGAACCCGGCAACGCTGTCAGTGTCACCCAGGGCGCCGCCGTCGTTGAGAACGTAAAGCACGTTGTGCTTTACGGTAATGCTGATGGGATTCTTTCCGTGCGCAGATGTGACTCCCAGCAGGCTGAGACCCTGCTGCGTGACCTTGAAGGTTGAGATGTTGTGGCTGCCGGCATTCACGGCAAATAGAAAGCGATTGGCATCATCAATGGCCAGCGCGCCCTGGCTGCCCAAACCCTGATCGGTGCCTGTGCCGCCGGTTGGAAAGGCTCCGATGCTGGCTGAAAACAGGCGACCATCCGCCATCCGGTTCCAGACCAAAACGGCGTTTCCGCTGCTCGCGTTGGTTTCTGTGTAAACGGCTCCCGCTGTATCAAAGGCCATCAGGCCGCTGCACGCGAATAAGAGGACAAACAACGTCACGAATGTCAATTTCAGCTTCATTGAACTTGTTCCTTTCACCAGGCTGATAGGTTGCGGTTGTGTAAATCAAGAAGATTGAGCGCGCCGACGCTGCGCAGACATTACTGTCTCTTGCCTTTGAGAGATATGTCGGAACGAGATGGGAAAATCCCCCTCGCGCTAGCTGAGCGACGGGATACGGGCGAAAGAAATCGCGAAGGGAATTACGTCAGTTGTGATCGTCGTATTACATCAGGGCGATAAGCCGGGTGAGACATACTCACAGCGCAAGCCCGACACGCAGTGGTGTTAGCTTGGTCGACACGTGCCACGGAGGATCAATTCTAAAAGTGATCTATGGCGTGATCTCGAACACGACTCCACAGGTAACAACGCAGCCACTCAACCCCCCTTGATACGTCGTGCCGTATAGATTGCCTGCGTTGTCGAGCACCAGCCCGCCTGAAGGATGGGCTCCGTCGCTGCCTCCCGTGAAATCATGCAAGGTAGTGTAGGTCCAGCCGCCACTGTCAGGCGTCAGCCTGAAAACCGAGCCCATGTCATATCGGCCGTCATTCTCGCTGGTTCCATAGAGAGCGCCACGACTGTCCATGACGAGGTTGCCCTGCGGACCGAGAGATCCGACGAGGCTGTAAAGCAAGGTGAAGTTCCAACTGCCACCGGAGGGAGTCAGAGAAAAGACCGTGCCGCCTCCGCCACTTCCGCAGCACGGGGTACTGCCATACAGATTGCCCGATCCATCCAAGGTCAGTCCGGCTTCAGGCTCTCTGCCATCGTCGTTGTTCCGAAACTCGTACAGAGTGCGTTGCACCCAGCCTGAGCCTGACGGTGACAGTTCATATATGACTCCGTTGCCGTAGCCGCTGCCCAAGCCTCCGCTCTCGGTCGTTCCGTAGAGATTTCCAACGACGTCAAACACCAGTCCTCCGAGGGGATTGGCACCGTGGTCGCCTCCGGCGAAACTGTAGAGCACGTGTTCCGTCCAGGCACCGCCTGCGGGCTGTAGTTCATAGACGACGCCGACATCGTCGTTACCACCGTTCACTGTTGCTCCGTAAATATTGCCTGCCGCGTCAAAGACGACGCCCGCCCAGGGATCACCTCCGTCCGCGCCGCGTGCGAAGCGGTATAGTACGGTCTCGTTCCATGGGCACAGTGCCGATCCACACGGCGTCGGCGACGGTCTCACTCTGTAGACTGTACCGTTCTGGGTTGGTCCGCCCACATAGCTTGTGCCGTACAAACTGCCGTCCGGCCCAATGGTCAGGGGAGCAAGCGGAAAGGCGCCGTCATCGCCATCGGAGAAGCTGTGAAGCGAGTCGAAGAGAAATCCTGATCCCGTCCGCTTCAGTTCGTAAACGGTGCCGTTGTCGGTTGTGCCGCCCCATGCCGTGGTTCCGTAAAGATTGCCACCGCGATCGATCGTCAAACCGGCGACGGGATTTGATCCGCCTCTTCCGTCGAACAGATGAATCACTCGAAATGTTTGCGCCCGTGCCGGCTGGGCCAATCCCACGAGAACGGCAATAGCAACAACAAAGCTGATCAAGCGGCTGTTCGCTGAATGTCTTCTCCGCATCGTGGTTCTCTCCTTGCAGTCTGAATCCGTCATAGTCGATGTCCAGAACGGATGTTCGTCTTGAGTTCGGAAGCTTTTGTACGAGACGCACTCAGGCGTCACGAACTTCACACAACGCTGATATGTCGCTGCCGAAAGAAAAATCCCCCTTGCACCGCAATGCGCGGACGGTTATGCTCGGCAATTTCCGCTTGCAGGAGAGATATGTTTAGGAGCACGGTGATCGCGATTGGCTTCCTTGTTGTCTCGAATATGTTTATCCAAGCCCAGGTCTATGCTGGCGTGCTCGGGGGTATAGCTACGCTCTCGGGGGACTCACGTTCTGTCGTCGGCACCAACTCCAGTTTTTCGTCCTACGATCCGAAAAACGGTCCGGCGGTCGAGGTTCTGGTGGGGGCGCATTTGACGGACTATCTCAGTTTGCAAGGGGAGTACATCTGGAACAGTAATACCCTTACCCTCACTGCCGGCGCATTCAGCAACGGGGGACAACAGTCCTATCAGGAGACCAGAAACAGTTCGCAGCAAAGCCTGATTGCCGATCTCATGATTTATTTTCGGAAGCGGACCAGTCGGCTGCGGCCATTCCTGGCGGTGGGAACCGGCGTGGTGCATCTCTCCAGTTCGCAGCAGCAGATCACGCAGTCGATGGGCACGCCAATATTGCCACCGCAAAGCTTCAGTTCGAACATGATCGCTTTGCATGTTCCCGTTGGATTAGATGTGAAGCTGGGAAGCGGATGGGCATTCCGCTATACGTTTAGCGAAAGCCTCACCAGCAATCCCATCAGCAAGCAGTTGTCGCCGCCGGCGCAGCACAATCTGCAGAATTTCCAGAACCTATTTGGAATCACGAAAGAATTCTGATTTTCGCGATGTCAGGTATTTTTGAGGCCAACGTAAGGGCAACCTGGCCAGAAGATCGGCGGATTCTCGAAGTGCTCAGCCAGCACTCGGGCGTGGCAGACACGGCAGATGTTGAGCGACTTCGCAGCCTCGCCGACAGGAGCGATCTGTACCAGTTGCTCGAAGACACAGAGCTTGCCGCTGCGCGCATGGCTTTCGCTCAGACTGAGGAGTGGGCCACTCTCCGCCTGCTCCCGCAGCAAGGCGGAGTAGATCTGGGCCTTCAGACGCGAGGGTGCCTTGGCGGAGTCGGTCACATCGAGTTCGGAGGAGATCTTCCGCAGCAATTCTTCGTCACGCGGATTCGGCACGATTCCACCTCTCGCGAAAATCGGCTCTGGCACGCGCCAGCAATCGTTCAATAGCTTTTTCGGTCTTGCCTGTTTTTAGTGCCATGTCCCGGGCTGAAGCCCTCTCCCAGTAGCGCCACAGCAATGCCAGTCGGTACTGTTCGGGAAGCTCCTGCATCAAGCGCAGGGTCTTCTTGCGTACCTGTTCGCGGTCCAGAATTTCGTGCAGGTCCGGTGCTGCCAATGCCTCCGCGGACGGGTCATCGTCTTCGAGCGCGTCCGGGGCGCGCAGACACTGGCGATAGTAATCTTCCACCTTGTGGCGAGCAATTCCCAACATCCAACCACGCAACGGACCATCCGCCCGGTAGTTCGACAGGCTCTTCCACGCCGCCAGAAAGACTTCCTGCACCAGGTCATCTACCTGGTCATGACGAGGCGCGAGACGCGAACGCACGTAGCTGTACAACTCGTCGGCACAATGAGCGACAAAATCTGCGGTTGCCTTGCGGTCCTTGCGCAGCACCCCCGCCACCAGCGCCGCGTCGCTCTGATGAGGGTCGCCGATGCTCGGCTGTTCTGTCGCTGGCCGCTGCGGCAACATCACCTTGTGGTCTCGAAAGGCATTTGTAACCTTAGTCGTTGCTCACCTGAGTTCCCCCCAACATTATCGGCAAAGGAAAGGTTGGTCACTAGGATACGAACGCCGGCGCCACTTCGAGGACGCGTAGGAGGTCGCGGCGGGGCGCGGGAACGAGGAATGTGGGCTGGCTCCCAGCCAAGCGAAGCCAAGGTCCGTGGGATTGAGTCAGGAATGTTCCTGCCGCACGGCGGCATCCGTTTTCCTCAAAACGCTTGCACTACGTGCTCATATGTCGGGCTCTCCCTTGATCAGCGCCACCTCGTCACGGTAGCGGCGTGGATCTAGGTGATTCAATGAAAATAATGCACTTATTGGCTTCGTTCCTGAGAAAACGTGTGAAAACAATGGTATAATTTACATAGCAGTTAATATATCATTAGTTAACATAAGGGCGACGCGAGACGGAAGTTCTTGGGCGGCCGGTCTTCGTCCTTTCGTCCAGGGCGGATTATTGCCGGTTAGCAGGGGGTTCAAGCTCGTTCAGCGAGACAAGATTCCCACTCTCCCAGAATGTACGATATCCTCATGGACTCAGAAGCCATGAGGATCGCAAGCGCGGCGAGTGCATTCCCGAAGCATTACTACTCCCAGAAGGTTCTTCTGGAACGCCTCCAGGACTATTGGGGAGACGAACTTAAGAATCCCCTGTTGCTGGCACGGCTGCACCGCAACGTGACCGTGGACGGCCGTTACCTCGCCATCCCGGCAGAGCAATACCTTGACATCAAGACCTGGGGTCAGGCCAACGACATCTGGATCAAGGTCGCACAAGAATTGGGGGAGCAGGCGCTCTGCCTTGCGCTGCACAATGCCGGTCTGAAGCCACACGATTTGGGAGCCTTGTTGTTCACGACCGTCACCGGAATCGCAAGCCCGTCCATCGACGCTCTGCTGATCAATCGTATGGGACTTCCAGCCAACATTCGGCGCACTCCGATTTTTGGCTTGGGATGCGTGGCTGGCGCCGCCGGAATTGCGCGCGCCGCAGATTACGTTCGCGCCTACCCTTCGCAGGCGGCGGCTCTGGTATCGGTGGAGCTCTGTTCGCTCACTCTGCAGCGCGAAGATCTGTCGGTCGCGAACCTGATCTCGTCGGGCCTTTTCGCCGATGGCTCCGCCGCCGTCATTGTGACAGGAGCGGAATTTGAGTCCTCGGGCGCTCAGATTTCTGGGCCTAAAATTCTCGCGACCCGGTCGGTCTTCTATCCCAGCACAGAGGAAATGATGGGCTGGGATATTTCCGAGAAAGGCTTCCGCATCGTGCTGTCGACCAAGGTTCCGAACCTGATTCGGCAAACCCTAGGGCGGGACGTGGACGCTTTTCTTGCGGACAACGGATACCGGCGAAGCGACCTTCAAAGCTGGGTTCTACATACCGGAGGACCGAAGGTCCTTGAGGCCTGTGCTACAGCACTCGGGTTGCACAATGGACAGCTGGATGCCTCCTGGGATTGCCTGCGTAAGGTGGGGAATCTCTCTTCGGCTTCAGTGCTGGTTGTGCTCGAAGATGTAATGAAGCACCGCCGTCCTGAGCCGGGCGCGATGGGTCTGCTGGCCGCCATGGGGCCCGGTTTTTGTTCCGAGCTTCTACTTCTGCAATGGTAAGGTACGCTGTTGTGTAATTCGGCAGATGTCTTCCTGATCCGTAGCTGCCAAGCGAAGGTTACGTAGGAGTTCCCGAGGGACTAAGCCGACGATTGATCAAGCCCTGCAGTGAGCTCCCTTACCGCCGCTGCGGTTCACGGTGAGGCGAACCGCACTGCCTCGCATCATGACCCAAACCTCCTGGCGTCAGAATTTGTCAGTGACGGGTGATGTACTCCGAGGTGACGAGGGCATTGGATCAAATGAGGCCCGTGCGTCGCTGAAATCGCGCTAACGATCACGCCGTAGCTGGGATTTCCCGGCAGAGACCAACTGTCGTTATATCCTTATCACAAGTTACGCGCTGCCGAGGCGTCGAGTGCGGCTGGCCAAATCGTAAAATCATCCCCCAAGGCCAAGAGGATTCGCGTCTGCGGATTTGCTCAAGAGGTAAATACACACCCCGAGTGCTCGGGCTCATTCACGAGTCGACTCTGGCGCACAACTCCCGAAACAGAGTTCTCGGTGTTTGAAAGGCCAGTTAGCAGCCGCGTGGCTGGTCGCCGCCTTCGAGAGGCTTGGTGTGGTCAAGCGGGAAAATGAGAGTGAAGACGTGCCAAGTTTGACAGCGGTACGCGGAAACGCCGTGTATCTGAGATGGAACCCCGTTGACGGTCACCGACAGTTGCACATTTTCCATCGGTTCACCTAAAGGGTCGCTGCAGACGGGGCAGCGAATCGGAGCTTCCGCACACATTGAAGTATGGTATGTCCCAATGATTGCAAAGGCATCACACGGAAGAGTCAACGCTCGAACTTTGGTGGGATGAAGGTCCAGAGGTCGCCAACCCTCAAAGCTGGCCTCGCATGGGGTGTAATTCTTCCATCACGTCGGCAACTTGCGCTCTCCACCTCTCGGGCCATACAGGAACACCCAGGTAGCGGAGGCGCGACCGCCACAAAATCGACTACAGCTGACGCGGCGAATATACGGCGAAAGCACAAATATCGGTGAACGGTATTCACAAATATCACTGCACAATCCTCTAATGAAAGCAACAGCGAGCGCCTCAGCGATGGTCTGTAAGTAACTTCTGGTTTGCCCCCCAACCACCAACAACCGCGATCCGTCCCGATAAGAATTACTGCAGCTTTGCATACTCAGTGCTGGCTTGTTGGAGGATCGGAATGTCGGGGTCGGCGTCTTTCCAGAGAGTAAGGAAATCCTGGTAGGCAGTCTTCGCCTTGCCTTATCTCCTGACAAAGCGAGCGCCCTGCCTAGTTGCAAATGCGCCAGTGCTCCTATGGGATCGCTGATTACGATTCCGCGGTGATCGAGAATCTTCTGAAATTCCGCAGCAGCTTCGGTGCCCTGGTTCGCCGGCCAGATAGGCGAGGCCACGCACATAGATCGGATATAGACTCCCAAAGAAGCCAAAAAAGCTGCTGGGAGGCGCCCCGAGTTCATATGGAACAGCGACCTGGAGAGTTCGATCGCCTTCGAAGGCTCACCATGGTTCAGCGCGAGAACTGCACGAAGTGTCGGCAGGTAACTGAACCTGACGGCCGTATCTTCTGGGAAGCGCTTCTCCAAATCGCTCACGAGGTTTTGGGCAGCGGGGAGAATCCTCCGAGAGGGCCAGTGCGAGGGCCGTTCCGTATTCCACATCTCTCTCTCTTGAGAGCTCAAGTCGCCGCCATCGCTATTTGCCTTGCCGCGGGCGCATTCCCAGAGAAGGCTTACCACAGGGCTGTCCCAGTTTCATACAGAGCGGCACGCTCCCGGTGCTCCTCCTTGTTGGGCCAGATCGGCCGCCCGCTGTGAGAGTCTCTTTGCCTGTTGCAATTGACCGGAGTACGCGAGGACAAACGCCTCGTGGTCAGTGATCCAGTGTTCCGCTCCGAACTTTGCTTGACCCAGAGCAGCCTGCCGTTCCATCCCCGCCTTGTCCCCTTTCAAGAAGGCGATGTCATATCGCTGCACAAAAAAATCGGGAATCTCCAGTTTGCGTTCGGATGCTCGCTGAAGAGTGCTTTCGGCTTCGCCGATGCGGTCAAGGTAAACATAGCCGTAGGCTAGAATGCCATAGCCGATGACAAAGTCCGGATCGAGCCCAATCGTCTTTTCGGACTCCTCAATGATCCCTTGGTACTTGCCGAATACCGGATAGATAATGCCCGCCAGGAATGAGTGCGGTAGCGTTTCGCGAGGATAGGTTTGCGTCCACGCCTCACAGGTCTGTTGCGCCTTCTCCAGGTTTCCTGTCACCTGCAGATCGTAGGATGCGGTGATAAAGAATCTTTCCGCATCACTGACGCGGTCGTGCAACTGATAGGCTGCGCTGGTGCTCGCCGCAGAGAGGGCGTTCTCGCCAAGATCGCCGTACATCCGTCCCAGGAATGCCTGCGCCATGGCGAATTTAGGATCGATCTTAACCGCGTGCTTGAAAAGCGGCAGAGCGGCGGCAGAACCGGTTGAGAAGAGAACCTTTCGGGCCGCGCTATAGGCCTTCAACGCTTCCAACGACGGAGTCGTGGCCTCGGCGAGCGGAGTGTTGTGCTTCTCTACCGTGGTGAGCGATTCACCGACCTGGGTCCTGAACTTACTGGCGATTTGACCGAGGGCATTCAGGACATCTTCTTTTCTCGCAGCTTGTACCTGCTCGTCAGCAAGGACGTTTCCGGTGCGGCAGTCCTTGGCACGCAGCCCCAACACGTATTGACTGCCCAGGCTCGCGATCGAGCCGTCGAGGACAGCGGCGCTTGCGGTTCGCTCGACAGATTTCCCGGGCCATCTCCGGAGTGAGTCGCGCGTCCGGTGGTTGTCCCATCATCCGTAGTGTTTGCTGGATGCGTTCCTCCGAGACGAGGCTGAGAAATGGCGACTGTTCCAGTTGCACCGCCATGCCCTGCCGGAGCGTTCCGTCGAAGACTGGATCGCCGGTCGTATTTGTGAAATCGGCGAGGACGATGGATGTCCTTACCGGTAAGTTTTGGCGAGCGGTGGAAATAGAAGTAGCTCGCGACGAGGAGGGCCAATACAATAGCGACGACAGCCGCAATCGCTCTCCGGTACTTTGCAGCGGCCGTTGTGGCGGTCGGCGTTGCACCGGTTGTTACTCGTCCGGAATCCGAATCCCGCTTCAGTCGCTGCAGGTCGCTGCGAATTTCCGAAGCGTGCTGGTAGCGGAGATCGCGATCTTTTTCCAGGCACTTATCGACGATGCGCTCAAGTTCCGTCGGCAGATCGGGATTCAGGCGGGTTGCGGGCGCAGGCCTGCTGTTGAGAATGGCAGCGTAAATTTCTCCTAGGCTGTCTCCGTGAAATGGCAGGCTACCCGTAGACATTTCGTAGAGGACCACCCCGAACGAGAACAAATCTGTACGTGCGTCCAAGGGCTTAGCGCGGACTTGCTCCGGAGACATATAAGACACCGTCCCCATGGCGCTTCCCGGAGTAGTCAGTTCGGTGGAAAGATTTCTTGACGGGGCCTCAGCGCTGTCGACACGAAGATTGCGAACCGGCTCTATTTTCGCCAATCCGAAGTCCAGGATCTTGGCGTGACCTAGCCTGGTGACGAAGATGTTTGCGGACTTGATGTCGCGATGGATGATCCCGGCTGCGTGCGCGGCGGCCAAGGCGTCGGTAATTTCGATGGCTAAGTCCGAGAAGTGTTTCGATTTCCAGCGGGCGGCCGTGGATGGAATGCTCCAGGCGTCGCGCCTTCCATCGCCTCCATGACGATGAACGGATGGCCGTCCTGTTCGCCGATGTCGTGAACCGTACAGATATTGGGATGATTCAGGGCGGATGCGGCCTGAGCTTCGCGTTGAAAACGGGCCAGCGCCTGAGGGTCCCGGGCGATCTCATCGGGTAGAAACTTGAGAGCGACGAAGCGGTGGAGGCGGATGTCCTCCGCTTTGTAAACCACTCCCATTCCGCCACCGCCCAGCTTCTCAATGATGCGGTAGTGGGAGATGGTCTGGCCGAGGAGAGTCCGATCGGTCTCCGGTTTGTGCTTGTTTTGCTGAAGCGCGATTTCCCGCGCGGCTGCTTCCAGGGCAGGGTTTTCCAGGAAGCTTCCTGCTTCTTGCTGGGCGGCCAGCAGCGATCGGACTTCCTGCTCCAGCGCTTCGTCGCCCGCACATGCCTTTTGCAAGAACGCTTCGCGCTCCCCGGGTGGACGAGCCAGCGTGGCCTGCAGCAGGTCATCGACTTGCTTTCCATCGTTCAGTGTTCATCGTCTGTTCCGCCGGTCAGTTCCCGATAGAGCCACGCCTTGGCTGTGCTCCAGTCGCGCATAACGGTAACGGACGATATGTCGAGCACCTCGGCCGTCTCTTCCACGCTCAGTCCACCAAAAAATCGCATTTCGACCACCTGTACTTTGCGCGGATCGAGGACCGCCAGCGCATTCATTGCGTCATCGAGCGCAACCAGGTCTGCCGCCCACTCACTTTGGTCACCTACCAGGGCCGCCTCTTCCAAAGAGACATGCTGCACGCCGCCGCCCCGCTTCAGGTTCTGGCGTCGTGCCTGCTCGACCAGAATGCGCCTCATCAACTGTGCCGAGACAGCGAAAAAGTGTGCGCGATTTTGCCACTGCATGCGCTTGTAATCCACCAGGCGCATGTAGGCCTCATTCACTAAGGCTGTGGTTTGGAGCATGTGTCCGGGACGCTCGCCCTTCATGTAGTAGCGCGCCAGACGGTGGAGTTCCTGATAAACGATAGGGGTCAACTGTTCGAGCGCACCTTGGTCTCCCTCGCTCCAGGCGCGAAGCAACTGGCTCACGTCGGCCCCGGTCGGCTCAACTGATTGTGTCAAACCTGCACCGCCAATTGACTGGATTATACCGACGCGCCAGTTTCCGCAGCTTTCACATGATAGGTTTCGCTGGCCTTCTGCGCCTATATGGGTGGAGGCACATATGGAATCGATCGAAACGGGCTCTTTGTTGACCCTGCGAGGCCTGAGTCTCGGCGATGCGCTGCTGCAAATCACCGCCGGCCAGAAGACAAAAAGTGAGAATCCGCTACCCACCTTATCCGCGGTCGCGAAACCTACAACCAGGTTCATGACAGGAGGCACGATGAAATCAAGATTGCTGTTTACTTTCTTAGGGCTCAGCTTGGTGGCGGTCCCACTGACGCCGACGCAGTTGGCTGCGCAGACCAACAATCCGACGCGCCCGCACTATATCGTCGTTGACTTAGGGCCAACCCAGGACACACCATTCAGCCAAGCGACCTCGATTGCTAACAATGGCCTGATTACTGGGCTGACCGTCGCCCCTGATTTCACTCAGCACGCGGTCCTGTGGTACAGAGGGCAGGTCACGGACCTCGGCACTCCGGGACTTGGAGGACCGAACAGTGGGGCGTTTGGTATCAACGAAAGGGGTCAGGTCGATGGGCAAGCCGAGTCATCCACTACAGATCCGAACAACGAAAACTTCTGCGGATACGGCACCGGACTTAAATGTCGCCCCTTCCTTTGGGAACGCGGTGTTATGACTGCGCTCCGCCTGCTGGGAGGCAATAACGGAACGGTTGGCAACATCAACAATCTAGGCGAGGTGGCTGGAATTGCGGAGACCGGCATTCGTGATTCTGTGTGCCCCACCGAGGTGTCTGTTAACGGTACCGGCCCATTGGCCCTCGACTTTGAAGCCGTAGTGTGGGGTCCCAGAGGCCAAGTCCGCAGGTTATCTCCGCTTCCCGGCGACTCAGTCGGAATGGCCCTCGGGATAAACAACAAGGGTCAAGCAGTAGGCTCGTCGGGTTCGTGCGCGAATACCGTACTTCCTCCATTCGCCGCAGCGCCCCACGCCGTGCTCTGGGATCGAGACGGATCGGTTCACGACCTCGGCAATCTTGGCGGGACAGTGAATATCGGATTGTTGGCGGTTGGGAACGTTGCGGAATCGATCAATAACCGCGGGCAGGTAGTTGGTGTTTCGGCCCTGCCCGGAAACCAAAGCATTCACGCCTTCCTGTGGACCAGTGAGGCCGGTATGCAGGACCTCGGCACGCTTCCTGGTGATGTTTACAGTGCCGGCCTTGGCATTAACGATCGAGGCGACATCGTTGGCGCTTCGGTCGATGGAAATCCGGCGACCGGAAACCCGCGCGCGTTTCTGCGGCGTGATGGCGTGATGACCGATCTGAATACACTCGCTCCGGCAGACTCGCCACTCTATCTACTGACTGCCTTCGGCATAAATGAGGCGGGCGAGATCGCAGGCTTTGGTGTCAACAGCGCCGGCAACGTTCATGCTTTTCTGGCGATCCCGAGCAGAAGTGGGAACAACGGCGAAAGCGTCTTGTTCGACGAGCAAGGCGCCGGCAGCGACGTTGGAAGGAGAGCGCTCACCGAAGATAGTCGTAGGCAGCTGCAGAAGTTCCTGCACGTGAACCTGCCCTGAGATCGGCCATGAAGAGTCACAGTGCTAAAGGTCAGTCCGGTTTCTCTCTTCGATCCCGCTGATCCGTGCCACTGGCCCACACTCTGAGAGGCTCCGCGGCGGATTGAACGCCCCGGAGCGGAGAGATTTTAAGCTCTGAAACAAGCTTCACTTGAGCAGGATCGCTAGCCGTGCTGCGCCATCGCATAACAAAAAGCACAGCTGAGACTAGGCCGATAACGCGATCGTTCTCTTGTTTCCTGCGTCTCTATCATTGGTCAATCGGAAGCTGTCAGTTGTATTGATACCCGTAAATGCACTTCGCTTACGCAGCCATGTGTCCCGGTCGTTGTGCGATCTGGAATGCCAGGGATAGGTAACTCGCTTTCTGCGCCGGTTGTCGCTATGCACTATGGTCTCCCCGATTCAATAGCTTACGAAATAAGTAGACCACCTGGGTTTTCCGCTACAGTACTGTGGCCGATTTTGTAGATGGTCTTCCACCGTCCGATGAGAACGACGCCCAGGATTTGTGCGCCTGGGAACGCTAGAGCACCTGGGCCAAAACCAGGGTGGGTCGGTTTTTTGGAGTCTAGCTTCGCTGTAAGTGGTTGGAAAGATTGGTCGGGGAGAGAGGATTTGAACCTCCGACCCCCTGGTCCCGAACCAGGTGCTCTACCAGGCTGAGCCACTCCCCGACTTGCGAAGCTGCGATGGGTTGCAGCGCCGACGCTCTCACATCCGGGACGGGCGTCCCACGCTGCGCCGACACTCCATTATAGCAGAGGCAGAACGCCTCGCGCCGCATGCGCCCTTTCAGCCAAATCCCCGATGTTAGCTCGCTGAAATGCTGAATGATGATCGCGATGCAACGCGACGTCCCCCTGTTCCGTCACCGCTTTGAATGCGCAAAGCTCAACGCGTGTTCGAAGCTGAGATAGAAAATCGCTCCTACCTGGTGGCCGCTGTTCGCGCCAAAGCCTATTGGCAGTCCCACGCCCGGCACAATCTGCAAACCGCTCTTGAAGTTGTAAGCCCAGCGCACCCCCGGGCTCACGTAGAGATTATGCTGCGGAGCGGTCACGCCCATGCCCACCACCTGCGGATTGGACACCCAGACGGTCTCCAGCATTCCGTTGAAGCGGGGATTGAACAGCCAGATGAACGACTGTCCCAGATTCGCGCCCAGCGAGCTGGCGGTCTGATGCAAAGGGTCCTGCGCGCGCGGTACCCAGGTGGTTCCAATGTTGGAATGGCTGACCAGCCGCTTGGTCATGGCAATGCTGATCGGCAGGTTCACCTGCAGCCCGGGACCGCCCATGCCGCGGCCCTGGGTCGAGTTCCCCGTGGGAATCAGAAGCGACACGCGCGGCGAAATTGCCAGCTTCGAGTCGCCGGTACCCAACAACTGATAGCGGTAGTTCAGAAAGGTATCGCCCCATCCTGCGCCCGAGTAGCCCTCCGCGCCCGTCGCCGCCATCGTCAGGCTCAACTGATGCTTAATAGTGCGCAGCGGCCACTCGTCGGTCTGAGTGAAAGCCCATCCGGTGGAGGGCAGGTACTGGAAGAAGCTGATGTGCTGCACTACACCGTCTTCCTGGTTGTAAGCCTCCTCGACCAGGAAGCTATTGTCCTGGATGGGGGAGGAGTTGAGCTCCGCCAGGGAGCGTCCGCCGGAAGCTGGGGCTGCCGTTTCCGGTTCGGCGGCGAAGATGACCGGGGCAAGACTAAACGCGAGAAAAAAGAGTAGTAGGAATTTCGAAGTGCGGGATCTCATACATCACCTTGATCGAGATAAATGAATATGAATTTCAATTTCAATTACATGCCGGGATCGTACCTCTTGCCGTGACCCAAGTCACAGGCGCGCGTGATCTGCGACGGCGCTTCGACGTTGCCTGCCGCGGCGCTGGTGGAATCATCGGCAGAAAATCGTGCAGGGTTGAGTGGAATCGCTCGGTCAAGAATTGTTATGAGGATTGCAAATCGAGGAAACCCTCTCAGCGGTCTTTTTTTCTGAAGGTTGTCATCCCGACCGGAGGCGGGCTGCTTTGCCCGCCGGAGTGGAGGGACCTGTTGTCGGCCGGCAGCAGTAGCCGGTGCAGGGACAGCAGATCCTTCGACTGCGTTCGAACGCTACGCGTTCTCACTTCGCTCAGGATGACAATTTGAAAAGGGACGCTGCCCATTCTCTCTTCGCTCAGGATGACAATTTGAAAAGAGACGCTGCCCATTCTCTCTTCGCTCAGGATGACAATTTGAAAAGGGACGCTGCCCATTCTCTCTTCGCTCAGGATGACAATTTGAAAAGGGACGCTGCCCATTCTCTCTTCGCTCAGGATGACAATTTGAAAAGGGACGCTGCCCGTTCTCACTTCGCTCAGGATGACAATTTGAAAAGGGACGCTGCCCGTTCTCTCTTCGTTCAGGATGACAATGAAAAGGGAATGCTGCTCGTCTCACTTCGTTCAGCATGACAACTGAAAGGAGGAACGCTTCGCGTCTTCGCGCAGGATGATGAGTTAGAAAGGGAACAACAGAGTGAAACTTGGTGCTTACGGTCGACTTCATCTACAATTCGCGCTTGCGTAGCCAACCATCCAGAAAATCCGAGAGCGGTCCTCAATCTGAGCGCGACTTTCGGAGATGACAGGAGCTCCATGTTTCGATTGGGCGCAGTCCTCGTGGTCCTCGCCGGGTTGAACAGTTTTGGCTGGGGACAAACTTCCGATCAGGCGGCGGCTCCGGCGTCGGCAGCGCCTGCACAGGGATCGGTCTCCGGCACGATCGCCTATCGTGAGCGCATTGCCCTGCCTGCAAACGCAGCCATTGAGGTGAAGGTCCAGGACGTTTCTGTCCGGGGCACGGAGGCAAAGACGATAGCCGAGACGGTGTTCTCGCCTGAGGGCAAGCAGGTGCCTATCCCGTTTCAACTTTCCTACAATCCTGCGGACATCAATCAGGCGCACCCTTATCAGGTGCGGGCCAACATCAGCGTCAATGGCAAGTTGATATTCACGTCGACGACGGCGTATCCGGTCATCACGCATGGGGCGCCATCGCAGGTGACGATTATGCTGCTGCAGGCGCAAGCCCAACCGGCCGGCCCGGCTGCGGCGAAGCTGACAGGGACGAAGTGGGTGCTGGCCGAGGTGAACGGCAAGCCCGCATCGCCGGGTCAGGGTGAGTCGGTGCATCTGGTATTGCACAAGAAGGGTAAGGTCACGGGCTCGACCGGATGCAACAACCTGGCGGGAGGCTACATTGCTTCGGAAGGCGCACTGCAATTCACGCCCGCGGCCGCGACCATGAAGATGTGCTCCGCTCCAGTGATGGAGCAGGAGCAGGCGGTGCAGGCCGCTTTGCAGGCGACGACCGCGTACAAGATCGACGGCAACCGGTTGGAGTTGCTGAACGGGGATAAGTCGCTAGCGAAGTTCGATGCGGAAGGGAAGTAGCGGCTAGCTTGCGATTGGTCATCCAAATTTTTATCGGTTGTCATCCCGACCGGAGTGGAGGGACCTGCTGTCAGTCGGCAACGGTACCTGGTGCAGGGACAACAGGTCCTTCGACTACGTTCGAACGCTTCGCGTTCTCTCTTCGCTCACGATGACAATTTGAAATAAGGATGCTGCGCGTTCTCTCCTGCTCAGGATGACTTCTAATCCGAGGACGCGGCGAGCACCCCAAGATTACTTCTTGCCGATCCCGGCCCACTTCTCCAGCAGTCCTAAGGTTGCGGCGTAGTCCAGGTCGTCCCAGCCTTCTTCGCTCGACATCTCGTAGATTTCGTCTACCGTCTCCAGCGCGGGCAGCTTCACTCGCGTTTCCTTGGCCATGTCGAGCATGAGGTGGATGTCTTTGTGCATCAGGCGCAGCGGGAAGTTGGGCGAGTAGTCGCGTCGCAGCACGAACGGCGCTTTGTAATCCACTACGCCGTTCTTCACCATCGACGCCTGGATCAGCTCGAGCATCTTCTGCGGCTCAACACCGAGTTTCTGCGTCAGGGTGAAGGCCTCGGCGAATCCTTCATAGATCAACGCGATCATCAGGTTCATGCCGAGCTTAGCGGCCTGACCTTTACCGGTGTCGCCGATATGGATCACCTGTTTGCCCATTGCCTTGAACAGCGGGTCGAGGTACGCAACCGGCTCGGCCGCGCCACCGACGATGAAGATCAGATGTCCACTCTCAGCTCCAATCTTGGAACCGGTTACGGGAGCGTCAACCCAGTGCACGCCTTTTTCGTTCACGCGCTGGGCGAACTGCACGGTGGCCGACGGCGAGATGGTGCTGGAGTCGACGACGATTGCGCCTTCGCGCAGCGAATGCAAGGCGCCATCGTCGCTGAACATGACGCGTTCGACCGCAGCGGTATCGGCGACACAACACCAGATGACGTCGGCTTCCCTGGCGGCGTCGGCTGGAGAGACGGCCGTAGTAGCGCCCTCAACGTGCTGGCGGGCGGTGCGGTTCCAGACAGAAACTTCGTGTCCGGCGGCAACCAGCCGCGTAGCCATGGGACGTCCCATAATGCCTAAGCCCAGAAATGCAATACGCATGCGCAGCTCCTTAGCTTCGGAATTCGACACGCGCACGACGAAGTGGCCAGCGTGTATACCCGAAACTAATGATTTAAGCTGACGCGGAGAGTAAGGTCAAGGAAGAGACGAGTTGCAGGCGATGCGGCGGTTCGTCGCGGCCGCTCAACACAGTGATGTACAGTGCTCTGTTCGGCTTACTTTTCAGCTTGGTACGAGCCCTGCAGCCTGCGGCGCATCGTTGAAGGCCGAAATCGGCGTCTAATCAACTGTAACTTCATGATTGGACCCACAATTCGACGCAAGGCCGGCCAGTTCAGCACGCTGGTGCGACACTCGGCTCTCACACCGCGGACCGGTGAGACACGCAAGCCGGTCCTGGCCGGGCGGGGACAACTCGGCGTTACCTTCATCGGACATTCCAGCTTCTTCCTGCAAGTCGGCGGCAAGAACATTCTTGTCGACCCCAATTTCGCGCGCTGGATCTTCGTGCTCAAGCGCCTGCGACGGCCGGGTCTGCGCTTGCGCGATCTGCCGCCGATCGACGCTGTGCTGGTCTCGCACGCGCACTTCGATCACCTGCATCGTCCGTCGCTGAGGGCGATTGCGCGGCTCACGCGCTGGCACTCGGGCAAGCGCCCGCAGATCATTGTGCCGCGCCACATCCGCGACCTAGTCAGCGATCTGGGTTTCGGCAAGATCACCGAACTCGACTGGTGGGAGAGTTGCCGCATGGGCTCGCTCGAGATCACGCACACCCCGGCGCGACATTGGGGCGCGCGCATTGTGCGCGACATGCATCGCGGTTACGGAGGTTACGTGCTGCGCTCGGGTGAGCACTCCATCTATCACGCGGGAGACACCGCTTACTTCGACGGCTTCCATGAGATTGGCGAGCGGCTAAAGCCGAAGCTGGCGCTCCTGCCCATCGGCGCCTATCATCCCGCGTCGTATCGCAACGTGCATACCAGCCCCGAGGACGCAGTGCAGGCCTTCGTCGACCTGGGCGCCCGCTGGATGGTACCGATGCACTACGGAACGTTTCGATTGTCTTATGAGCCGGTGGAAGAACCGGTTGAGCGCCTGAAGAAAGAGGCCCGGCGGCTGGGGATCGAGAAGAAAGTGTTTGTGCAGGAAGAGGGGCTGACGAAGTTCTTCGAGTAGCCGCTAGCGGTCGAGCTGCGATCCACGAGCCGCGAGCTTCGACGGCTAAGCACTCAGCGGACGGCATTCAGTAGATCGCGTGTCAGGCGCTGCTCGTCCAGCAAGAACTGCCATCCCGACCAAAATTGTCACCGCGATCGCTATTGTCATCCCTATTAAAAATTGTCATCCCGACCGGAGCGTCCGCCTGATTTTTCCGCCGCGCTTCTTGCGGCGGACGGACGCGGAGTGGAGGGACCTGCGTTTTCTTCGCAGCGGGAAAGACCGTTCCGCTGCCAGCAAACCGCGGGTCCCTCCACTCGGACTAAAGTCATCGGTCGGGATGACAAGTCATACCGGGTATGAGGTACTCAAGCGGCACGCCAACTCGTAGGGATATTGCAGTCATAGCGCTGTTGAAGTTTTGAGCCGGCTGGGTACCCGGCTAAGCCAACCCGGCACGATAGCAGTCATCCACAGCCGACAGCCTTCCTTCGCGTATCATTCCCACATCCCACATCCGGAGCTCCTCATGAAGAAAACCGCCATCCTCCTGCTGCTGCTCACCGTTACTATGTCGGCATTCGCCTTTGCCGGTGACACCTACCTTCCCGGCAAGATCGCAAAATGGGAGAACGGTACCTATCCCGACGGCAAGAAGATGAAGACCTGGGTCGTCTATACCCTGCAGGGCGACAACACCAACTATTCCATCGCGCACAAAGGCGAGAACAAGCCACAGATGCAAGCGGGAGAGTCCGTCCAGTACTTCATCAAGAAGGGCACGCAGATTTACGTGCTGGATGCGAAGAACAAAAAGCGCGAGTACCAGATCATCGGACAGACTGCAGCAACGTCGGCGCCTGCACAATAGACTGCGACTGCGAACTAAGGCGGCCAGCGCGATCCTTCTGTGACAGATCAGGGGCGCGGCTTCGATGAAAATGCCATAGCAAAACTGCGCACGCTCTTATCACTTTGTCATCCCGAACGGAGCGAAGCGGAATGGAGGGACCTGCTGTCCGCCGGCAGCATTGCCATGTGCACGACAGCAGGTCTCTCCACTCCGCCGGCCAAAAGCGAGCAGCCTCCGGTCGGGATGACAATGTGAAAAAGAATCTACCGCTTCGTCTTAAGCTTGCTCACAATGCGCCGCGGCGGCCGTATTGGCGAGGCCAGGATTCCCGACAGGTGTTCCACCTCGGTGACCACGCGGTCGAGATCGTCGATGAGCGGCTTCAGCCTGTGGGTTATTCCGCCGATGCGATACTCGCGCACCAGCGAGCGGTAATACCACAGCGTCTTCGCCTTGGGCGCCGAGAAGCGCGAGAACGCGATATCGCCCTCATTGCGCAGATCGCGCAGCACCGCGCGCGCGTTGTACAGTTTGTCCGCGGCCGAAACAAATCGCGTGTCGGCGTCCTCGTGGCGTACCCGATGCAGGTAGCGGATCTTACGCCGCTCCCAGTTTTCCTTCTTCTTCGGATCCTCCACGTACGAATCCGTGCAGCCGTCCACCATCTTCGACACCCGAGGCCCGAAGATCTGCGCGATTATCTTGAGCATCGGCCGGCCGCCATGGTCCTCGACTGCATCGTGCAGCAGAGCCGCGATGGCCATGTCCTCGTCGCCGCCGTAATCGAGCACGATGGACGCAACTCCCAGCAGATGCGAGATGTACGGGATGCCGCTCTTCTTGCGGTCCTGATCGCGATGGACCTGCGCCGCAAACAGCAAGGCATGGTCGAAGCGCGTGGAGAGCGGGACGAACTTGCGGTCGGACAAGTCACGTTGCCTGGTGGTCATAAGCAGTGCTGACAGGATAGCGGAGCAGCTAGCCGCTAGCAATCAGCTTTCAGTCGTTGCACAATTCGGCATCCCTCCCTAAAAATTGTCATGCTGAGCGCAGGCGGTCCGCTTTTGGCCGCCCGAGTCGAAGGACTACCATGCAGAGATCTCCCCTCCGCGAGCAGTGATGCCCGACACAGGAACGCAGATTCTTCGCCTACGTCCTGACGCTAACGTATCCTTACAACGCTCAGAATGATTCGAATTAGTGCGGAGGGACTACCCGCTATCCACTAGCCACTGTTCTTCAATCCAGCCTGACTAAAAACACTCCGCCCTCTTTGACGTGTGTTTTACTGGCGACCTCTTCTGCCTGGCGCTTGTCGTCGCCTTGCGGCCGCAGACGCACCCATTCTCCTGTGGGCCCGGTGAACTGGATGACGTTGGCTCCCTCGTAGCGGTCCTGCAATTTCTCTTTCAGCTTGCGCGCTTCTTTCTCGCTCTGGAAGGCGCCGATCTGCACGCACCAGCGGCCGCCCTGGGCGATGGGCGCGGGCGCCGAAAGCACTTCAATCTTTACTTCGGCGGTGCCCGGTCGCCACACGTCGACGGCCTTAGCCGCCGCCAGCGACAGGTCGATCACGCGGTCTTCAATAAACGGTCCCCGGTCGGTGATGCGTACCAGTGCCACGTGTCCCGTGGTTACGTTGGTGACACGCACCATGGAATTCAGCGGCAGCGTGCGATGCGCGGCGGTCATGGCGTTCTGGTTGTAGATCTCGCCGTTGGCCCCCTTGCGGTTGTGATAGGGAGGCCCGTACCAACTGGCCAGGCCAGTCTCGACATAGATGGGCTTGGCGTTGCGCGGAATTTTGGAAGCGGAGGTCTCGTTGTCGGCCACTTCCGGCGCCGGCGCAGCTGTGGCCGTCGGTGGAGGTGGAACTTTCTGATGCGCAGCCTTGTGTCCACCGCACGCGGAGAGCAACATAAGCCCGGCGGCCACTAAGGCGAGACGAGTTGCGCGGCCGCACTGGCTGGTCAGGTGGAAGGGCACGGCTTCAGCCCTGCCGACGAGGCATGCAAACGAATCGGGCTTCAGCCCCGAGGCCCAGCGCGGACTAAGAGGGGCAGACAAATTCAAATCCGGGTCTAGCCCTTGCTCTGTTTGTTGGAGTCCATGTGATCGGCGGCCTGGGACAGCTTCTCGCTGGCAATACGCAACGCCTTGGTCGAGTGCGAGCGGATGGCCGGCACCAGCTCGTCGTTGATGTACTTGATCAACAGCTGAGTCTCTTCTTCGATGCGCGCCGAGGTATCGCCCAGCAAGTCGTCGAGCCTCTCCCCGGCCGTGCCAAAGGGACGGCGTGCGTTCTTGTTCTCTTCGTTCACAGCTTGCCACCTTGGGAGTAGCGGAAAATCGTCAGGCACGGAAATTATGGGCCGGAAGAGCGGAGCGGGTCAATTGGCGAGTGGGGTGCCGGGGCGGCAGGCTGTGGGCCGAAATCCTTATGAATTGTCATCCCGACCGGAGCGAAGCGGAGTGGAGGGACCTGCGGTTGCCAGCGGCTCGATCGGCTTGCCCCACTCTTCCGACAAATCCTGCCATGTCGGGTTCATGGCTTCGATGAGCCAAATCTTCTTCTCGCGCCGCCAAGGCTCGATTTGCTTCTCGCGCGCGATTGCGTTCTTGATGTAGTGCCAGGACTCGTACCAGACCAGCCGGTTCACTTTGTATTGCGCCGTGAAGCCATCGTGGACGCCCTGTTTGTGCTCTCGAACGCGACGCGCGAGGTTGTTCGTCATCCCAACGTAGAAAACATGCGTGCGGCTCGCCATGATGTAGACGTAGTAATGATGCTCGCGCATGAAGCAAGCGTCGCACTTAATAGCGGTCGACAACCGTGAGCGTGGTCACAATGCGAATGTTCACCGTCGTTCGATGAATTTTGATCCGACCGCAGCCGTATCATCAATCTTGAACGTGTCATCCCGAGCACAGCAGCGTAGCTGCGCAGTCGAGGGACCTGCAGTGCGCCGGCAGTGGAAGGATCTCGCCACCGCACAAAAACCGCAGGTCCCTCCACTCCGCTTCGCCCCGGTCGGGATGACAATTCATAAGTGAGGTGAGGTTTAGCTCTTAGCTCACGGCCCACAGCTCAGCCAAGCTCACGGCTCATGGCTCACAGCCGACAGCCCCTATCCCCTGCTAATCTATTTCCATGCCCCGTAAGCTCTCAGGCTCCGAAGTCCGCTCCACGTTTCTGCGTTATTTCGAGCAGCATGGACACAAGATCGTCCACTCGTCCTCGCTCGTCCCGGCCAACGACCCGACGCTGCTGTTCACCAACGCCGGCATGAACCAGTTCAAGGACGTCTTCCTCGGCATCGAGAAGCGCGACTACTCGCGCGCCACCTCGTCGCAGAAGTGCGTGCGCGCCGGCGGCAAGCATAACGACCTGGAGAACGTGGGCTTCACCAATCGCCACCACACGTTTTTCGAGATGCTGGGCAATTTCAGCTTTGGCGACTACTTCAAGAAGGACGCCATCGCCTACGCCTGGGAGCTGTGTACCTCGCCCGAGTGGTTCGGCCTCGACAAGAACAAGCTTTACGCCACCATCTTCAAGGGCGAGCAGGGCATCGCCCGCGACGACGAAGCCTATGACCTCTGGCGCGCGACTTAGAAAAAGATGGCGTCCCCATCCAGCGCATTTACGAGATGGGCATGAAGGACAACTTCTGGCAGATGGGCGACACCGGCCCCTGCGGCCCGTGCAGCGAACTGCACTACGACATGGGCCCCGAGGCCAGCGACGCCGGGCACACCGACTGCGAGTTCGGCTGCGAGTGCGGGCGCTACGTCGAGATCTGGAACCTGGTCTTCATGCAGTTCGACCGCCAGCCCGACGGCGAGATGCGTCCGCTGCCCAAGCCCTCGATCGACACCGGCGCCGGCCTGGAGCGCGTGACCGCCGTGATGCAGGGCGTGATCTCGAATTACGACACCGACCTGTTCACGCCGCTGATCAAGCGCGCGGCCGAACTGACGGGCGTGAAGGTCGAGCAGGAGAAGAAGAAGGAAGACGTCGAGCAGTCGCACAAGCAGGCGGCATCACTGCGCGTGATCGCCGACCACGCACGGGCGTCGACGTTTCTCATCTCGCGACGGCGTGCTGCCGTCGAACGAAGGCCGCGGCTACGTGCTGCGCAAGATCATCCGCCGCGCGATTCGCCATGGAAGATTGCTGGGGCAGGAGAAGCCGTTTCTGTTCGAGATGGTGTTCGCGGTGCGCGACCTGATGAAAGATGCGCTATCCGGAGCTGTCGAAGCGCTGATCGTGTCGCGGAGATGATCGAGGGGGAAGAGACCGGTTTGCGCACACGCTGGATAGTGGGACCTCGAAATCGAACTCGAGCGCGGATCGACGGAGACGTTCATGCGTAGCAGTTCGACAGACGTTCGCGCACGCCTGATATCGCGACGTTAGAAGCCTGAAGCGCAAGTGCAGAACACAAGATCGCAGAGTCCTATACGAAGCGACAAGGTCATTGGGACATTGCTGCCGCTGAAATGCAAATGCTCGTTGAACTGCCAGACAGAGTACGGGGCACGTCCTAAGCTGTCCAGGCGAGAGGCGTTCAAGCTGTACGACACCTTCGGCTTGCCACGCGACTTCATCGAAGATGCGTGCCGCGATGCCGGAATTGAGTTTCGATCTGACTGGCTTTGATCGCGCCATGGACGAGCAGCGCAAGCGCGCGCAGGCTTCCTGGAAGGGTGGCTCGAAGAAATCTGCCAGCCCCGCTTACCAGTCTCTGCCGCGCACCGAGTTCGAGGGCTATCACAAGACGCTCACCACCGGCAGCGAAGTGCTGGCCATCGTCAAGTCACAGGACGGCACCGGAGTCGGCGTGCAGGAGCTGAAGCCCGGCGAGCGCGGCGACATCGTGCTCGACCACACGACCTTCTACGCCGATGCCGGTGGACAGGTCGGCGATGTCGGCTGGCTCTACTCCGACGATCACAACACCATCGTCGCCGAGGTCGAGGGCGTGACCTATCCCGTGCAGGGCGTGCGCGCGCATCGCGTCGTGGCCAAGCAGCCCATCCACGTCGGCGACAAGGTCGACGCCGTGGTCAACGCCGAGGTGCGCAACGCGACCATGCGCAACCATACCGGCACGCACCTGCTGCACGCGGCGCTGCGCAATGTGCTGGGCACGCATGTGAAGCAGGCGGGCTCGCTGGTCGATCCCGGCCACCTGCGCTTCGACTTCTCGCACTTCGCCGGCGTCGACGACGAGCAGTTGCAGGACATCGAAGACCTCGCCAACAAAGAAGTGCTGCGCAACGATCGCGTCGAGGTCATCGAGGACGTGCCCATCGACGTCGCCGTCAACGAGTACAAGGCGATGGCGCTCTTCGGCGAGAAGTACGGCGACCGCGTGCGGGTCATCCGCATCGGCGACTTCTCCACCGAGCTGTGCGGCGGCACGCACACGGGCGCGACCGGCGAGATCGGGCTGATCAAGATTCTGAAAGAGGGAAGCGTCTCCAGCGGCGTGCGCCGGCTGGAGGCCGTGACCGGCGAGGGCTCGCTGCGGCACTTCCAGAAAGACCATCAGCTGGAGCAACGTCGTCGCAACGCTGGTGCGCGGCGATGAAGAGTCACCTGCCGACGCGTTGAAGCGCGAGCTCGAGCGCCGCGAGGAAGAACTGAAGAAGCTGCGCAAGGAGCTGGAGCAGGTGCGCATGAAGTCGGCTGCGTCGTCGGTATCGTCGGCGACGGAGAACGTGCGCGAGGTCAACGGCGTGAAGGTGCTGGCCACGCGCGCCGACAACCTGGAGCGCACGCAACTGCGCACGCTGGTCGACAACCTGCGCAACAAGCTGGGCTCGGGCGTGGTGGTGATGGGCTCGGTGGCCGACGGCAAAGTCGCGCTGATCGTCGGCGTCACCAAGGACCTGACCGTCGCGCGTGCAGGCGGGCAAGATCATCGCCGAGGTTGCGAAGAAGGTTGGCGGCTCCGGCGGCGGGCGTCCCGACATGGCCGAGGCCGGCGGGAAAGATCCCGCGGCGCTGGATGCGGCGCTGGCGGAGAGTTATGGCGTGGTGGAAGGGATGCTGAAGTAGCTGCGAGCAACGAGCAACTAGCGATTAGCTAAGAATTTCCGGCGTCATCCTGAGCGCAGGCGCGCCGTCTTTGCACGCCGGAGTCGAAGGACCGCTATCGTTGGCCAAATCTTTCGGGTTGTAGCAGTCCTTCGACTGCGTTCGAAACGCCACGCGTCCTCCCTTCGCTCAGGATGAAACTTTTAAGACGCTGCGCCGCGGCTCTTCATTTCGCTTAGCGTGACGCTTAATTGACCTGTGGTGAATAGCACTAAAAACGGTTTTGGCCGCAAGCTACGGGGTGCAAGCTCTCCCGGCGCGGTGTAAAGTATTCTGCAGTGGGGGGGCGAAGAAATTGCGCAAGTATGGTGTAAGGTGCGCAACAAAGACTGCATCCTCCTCGATTCTGTAACCTTCTAATCAATATAAGGTGGTTAGACATGGCAATCGGAGACACGACCTACGTTGACGGCGTCCGCGAGCAACTGCTGGCTGGACGCGCGCGCCTCACCGATGTTCTTGGACAGAGCCGGAGCGAGCAGATGGTCCGACTACTGGAAGAGGTGGACAGTGCGCTCGCGCGCATCGACCACGGTACCTTCGGCATTTGCGAGGATTGCCATGACACCGTCGAGCCGGAGCGCCTGCGCGATAACCCTCTGGTTCGCGTCTGCCTGGGCTGCCTGACTCCGAAGCAGCAACGTGCACTGGAATACGATCTCGAACTCGCCGGGGAAATCCAGAAAGGTCTGCTGCCGCCCTGCAATATTGGTGTTGTCGGATGGGATGTCTGCTACCACTATCAGCCGGCAGGCGTGGTCAGCGGAGATTATTGTGACCTGATCGAGGGGCAGAATGGCGAACTCTACTTCGTGATGGCTGACGTTTCCGGCAAAGGCGTCGCGGCGGCCATGCTGTCGTCGAATTTGCGCGCCGTGTTTCGCTCGCTGATCCCTATCGGCCTGCCGACGGACGAGCTGATGGGCCGTGCCAATCGCTTGTTCCGTCAGAGCACATTGCCAACGCAGTACGCCACCGTGGTCTGCGGCAAGGCGATGGTGGGCGGTGAACTGGAGATTATCAACGCCGGACATCTTCCGGTGATGCTGGCCAGCGGATCGGGTGTTACGGTTTTTGAGAGCACCAGCCAGCCGCTCGGCATCTTCGACGACCAGCAGTTCACCCCTATCAGGCAGACGTTGCGGTCCGGGGACACGCTGGTACTGTACACCGACGGCATCTCGGAGGCGGAAGGCGACGGCGGCGCAGAATACGGCGTGGAACGCTTGCGGCAGCTAGTCGAAAATCATTGCTCCGGCTGCGCGGAAAATCTGATCGACGCTTGCACCAAGCATCTGAGGGAATTTCGCGGCAGCCGCGAACGCTTCGACGACGAGGCCCTGCTGGCAATTCAATACGCGCCGGCGATGGGGCTGGAGCGGGGACGCGTTGCCGTGGTCTGAGGCTTACCCTACTAAATCCAGAGGCAGGTATTTCGCGTATCGTATCGAAGTCGCGATCAAGTGTGTAAATCGCCCATTGGCGATTGGCGGCTACGGAACAAATCAGAAGATCGATCGGATGACCGGCAACGCCGTGGGCGCGGCAGATGTTCGACATCTCCGCCGCGCGCTCATAGTCCGATTCAACCAGGGGAACATCCGGAAATGCCCGCAAGTATTCTCGCAGGCGAGTTAATATTTGGCTGTCCTTGATCCCCGACAATAATTCCTGGCGAACCATGCCCAGCAAAGCCACTCTGCCATCGACAACCAAATCATGCAGCTTTCCGATATATCGAAGGTCAGCCGGAGACAGGCTGGCGCGGGACGGGCGGCGCAGGGCCAAAGACCAGACAGGCGTATCGACGATTACCATCATCTCCGTTTGCGCCGCCGCAGCGCCTTGTAATCGTAGTCCGGATCGTAATCGATTTTTCCAAACAGTTTGAGTATGTTCAGCTGTTTTCGACGCTGGATGTACTCGGCCAACGCAGCGTTGACAGCTTCCTTCTTACTCTTATGTCCTCCCACGGCACGTGCCTGTTCGATCAGTCCGTCGTCGAGCGCTAAGTTAGTTGCCATGTTGCTCTCCTGTGTAGATTATTACACATTCGAATGTGTAGAGTCTTACGATTGAAGTAGCGTCGTGTAGGACGTTCGGAAGGACACCGTGCGACTAGTGCGCTGATTGCTCCGCCGCAACGGCGCGCTGCCGTGCGCGATTCGCATCGTCGGGGTGTCCCGAAAGCTCGTACATCTTTGCCAGCCTTCGCCACGGCGCGGGCACGTTGGGTTCAAGATTGGCGGCCCGCTCCTGATACTCGTATTGCGCGATCCAGATTGCCCAGCGCCTCCCATGCTGCAGCCTGCCCCTGCGCAACCTTGAATTCAAAGAAGCCGTTATCTGCAGCCTTGAGTGCCGCAGGAGTGCTGGCGGCGGCTTTGTTCAAGACCAGCAGAGCGTTTTCCGGCTGCTTGAGTTGCAGATAGATATATCCCAGATCCTGCCAGATTAAGTATGGCCGCGGCGCGTACCGCGCTTCATGTTCCATGGCATCGGTGGCGGCCAGCATGCGATCGCGTTTCAAGTAGCTGTGCGCCAAGGCTCCCCAGGTGTCGGCACTAGGTTGCAACTTGATCGCCGTCAGATATTCCGCTTCCGACTCGTCCAGCTTGCCCATGGCGAACAGCAAGTCGGCATAACGGCGATGCAGCGAGGCGACGTTGGGATCGATGAGCGAGCGCTCTTTGATAAGCAGTCTGTGCCTCGGGATTACGCTGAAGCGCAGCGAGTGTGAAGGCGGTATCGCTCCAAGTGTTGAATGATGCAGTGCGATTAGCGCTGGCGGAGTCGACTGGCAGAGGAGCGGTCTGGCAGTTCACCGGGAAACGCTCAATCAGCTGCCGGTTTTCGGGTGAGTGGCGGACGAAGACAGCCGCGCGCTCGTCGAGATAGACCCCACTCCAGAAACTGCTGTTGCAAAAACCGTAGAGCAACGCCGGCGGCACGCCGTCGTAACGCGACAGTGCGAGCACGACGGTATTGATGTTGTACTTTGCGACTTCATCCTGCCAGACCTTCGCGTCGGGCGACCCGTATTCCAATTCCGTCAGCCTGGCCAGGTGCGGCGGTCCATAGAGCGTATCGCGGCCGTCGATGTAAATGCGATGCGCGGGGCCGATACTCCACGCCAGATAGCCGCCGGCGGCGTAGGTATTGAGTACTTCGCCCGGCAGATTTTCGCGTTGAATGAATTCCGTGGCGCGCACGGGAAACCACGAACATAGTCCCGCGCCGAAGACCGCTTCATCGCTAGTCGTGCGATATTGGCGCCCGCTAATCAGATCGAAACTCCGCAGTGCCGCCAGCGCGACGAGGCACACAACAACCCCGCTCGCCAAAACATGACGAACGCGCGGCGTCATCAGTCTCTGGGCGATGGAGGACAGCACGACCGACCACTGCGGGCCTCCGGCGACGACCGCCACGCAGGCGAAGACCGCGCCCATGCGAACCGCGTGAACTGCCGGGTAAGTCGATCCAAGCAGCAGAAGAGCAGCCGCCCACTGTCCGCGCAACAATGCCGCCGCGCCGGCGATGATTGCGATCGCCAGCATCACGTAAATTGTGCCGCCGGTTTCACGCACAAAGATGGCGCGACCGACCGCTTCCCAATTCACCGGCACCGGCGCCCACTCGTTGATCCACAGTTGTCCCTGCTGATACGCGCGCTGCTCCACCAGCAGCCCGTGATAAATATTCCAGCCCCAGGGATTGATCAGCGTTGCCAGCGCAGTTGCCGCCAGCCACGGCCAGGCGCGGCGCAATCTATCCAACGCCAGGCGGCGTCGCTCTGCGCCAAAGACCGTCTCCAGCAATTCAGCGGCAACGTAGGCCGCAATGAGAGCCAGCCCCGAAGCGAATCCGAAATGCAGGTTGGCCCACGCGACCATCAGCACCGGTAACAGCCACAGGCGCGCCCGACCCGTTTGATAGTTCTCCCACAATAGCGACAGATACGCGGCGAAGAGCACAATGCTGAACATGTCAGCGCGGGGCGTAGTGCGAGCGGCGATGAGTGGTACTGCGAGGATCGCAATCGCCGCCCCGGCCGCAGAGTTGCGCCGCAGCAGAATCGCGATTGTCCCGACACAGGCGGCGGCGCCGATCCACGAGATCAGCGCGAAGCCTCCCAGGCGATACGCCAGGTAGAAGATCACTTCGGAGCCGAGCGGATAATTCCACGGCTCGCCGGGCATGGTGAACGACAGCACATCGACTCGGGGAACCTGATGGTGCTCGATGGCCCAGCGACCCGTTGCCATCTGCCAGCCGAGATCGAAGTCCTGGACCGTGCGCAGTCCGGCGAAAAATGCATAGGCGAGCGCGACCACCGCGAGCACGCGATAGAGTCGACGCTCGAAAGAAGCATCTTTCGCGAAGACCTGGTGCTGATGAAGATCTACGGCTGGAGGGGACGAAGTCATGCGGGGCTCGCGTGAATCCTAGCACAGATGTGTCACGGGATTCGTGCTGACCCTACATGATCAGCTACGCTGATTGCGCCCCAGGATTGTCGACACCAGTCCCTTGTTCTTGGCGCGAAGGACCTGTTGTTGCCTCACGTGGAAAAGAAACAGATCCCTCGCTACGCTCGTGATGACAAATCATCCGAATAGAAACAACAAAGGCCGCGCTCATGCGGCCTCGTTCGAACGTCAGTCTTTACCAGACCGAAAGCTTTACCTGGTCGAACCACTCGGTGTAGCCGTGGCCGCTGGCGTTCACGTCCAGCTGATATTGCACCCCGATGTTGTCGCCCCAGTTCAGGTCCTTGGCGGAGTAGGTTTGGTTCACGCTGTGCGGAATGCCATCGACTACCAGGATCGCATAGTGATAGGTATGCGCCGCACGATTGGTGGTGACGTACCACTGAATGTGATGCCAGGTGCCGGCGGGAAATCCGTGGCAGGCAATGGTGGTGTGGATCCAGTGACCATGCAGCTCATCCCAGACATCCCACACGCCGGCAGCGATGTTGCACTGGCTGCCGATCATGAAGTTGTAGCCGTCGAGAAACTGGAACGCATCGTATTCCAGCGACTGAGCACCCTGGCTGGCATTGCTGTCGAGCTGGACGTAAAAGTCCCAAAGCAGGTTGCTGGCGTTATTGTGCGCTCCCAGCTTGTTCCACCACAGGGCGTTGGCCCACACACCGGAGTTATAGACTTCGGCGCTGGAGCCGGAAAGGGAAGGCTGCGTCTGGTTCTGCGCCATCCAGTAGGTTCCGTTTCCGCTGCCACCGGCGCAACTAGGTGCATTGCATGAGTTCCAGCCGGACATCTGCTGGATCTCGGGTGAAGACGGTTGCGCCCGGAGGCGGGGTTGGCAATCCTGTAAAGGATTGTGCTGAAGAAAAGGAGACGGTTAGACCGACGAACAACAGCAGGGCAAGTTTCATCAAGCTCTCGGGAGCGGGAGTTCCGCAAGTCGCGGTCTGCAAGATGTTGTGTGCGACAGGAATTCACTATGAGGGGCTTAGCGGCTACTCACAATAAGGACAATGCCCTAGGGATTGACCTTAATACCCATAGAAAACTTTTAGGGTGACTACGAATTCTGCGACTTTGGCGGGACGAGGAGATATCAACTTGTGATCGAAAGCCGCCAGTGTCTTCGCGTTAGGCCGTGCTCCGGGGCATTAGACCTCAATCGAGTTTGTCGGCCTACGCAGGCGACCCCGCGCGGGTGCCGTTCGACCCAGAGCTGTGCATTTCAAAAGAATTCAGCAAGGCCAGGACAGACTCGGCAAGCTCCTTGGGGTGATAATGATCGGCGTCGTTTTTATCCAACGATGACCGACATCCATTCACCGGAAAGGTTTCTAATGCCACGTCCAGTTCGCTGCTTTGCTTTGGCTCGGCGCGCTACCGCTCTTCTCGTCGCTCCGATGGTCCTGTTTTTCCTGGCTGTAAGCGTGTCTCATTCGGCCACCGCTCAAACCTATAACGTGATTTACAACTTCACGGGCGATGAAGGTGGCGCGACTCCTTACGCCGGCCCAACGCTGGATGGCTTCGGAAACCTTTATGGCACGACCAACCTGGGTGGTACCGAGGGCAGCGGCAGTGTCTACCGGTTGTCGCTCGTCAATTCGTCCTGGGTGTATACGTCGCTCTACAGCTTCAAGGGAACTCCCGATGGAGCCGGACCGGCCTTCGGTTCTCTGGCCATCGGAGCGGATGGCCGGCTGTACGGAACAACCGAAGGCGGCGGAGTCTTTGGCACAGCGTTCAGCGTCGAGCCGCAGACCAACATCTGTACCAACGCCAACTGCTTATGGAAAGACACAATCGTTCACCGCTTCGGCAGTGGGAACGATGGCGCGCAGCCGATCGGAGGACTGACGTTCGCTCCGGATGGCACGATCTACGGAACCGCAAATCTCGGAGGCGTCAACGGCAACGGCGCGGTTTTCAAAGTGACGCGTACCGGGCAGACATGGACAGAGAGCTTGATCTACAGCTTCACCGGCGGCACGGATGCGGTCAATCCGGTAGCGGGCGTGACGCTCGATCCCACCGGCATTCTTTACGGCACCACTTCGTTTGGCGGCGCAAACGGTGTCGGCGCGGTGTATCAACTGGTCCACAGCGACCAAGGTTGGCGGGAGAGTGTCATCTATAGCTTCCAGGGCGCCAGCGACGGGCAGGCGCCGGTCGGCGGACTGGTTGAAGATCAGGCCGGAAATCTGTACGGCACAACGTTCGGTGGCGGCGACAATGGCGGCGGCACGGTATACGAACTCACAAATTCCCGTCAGGACGGCTGGACGCTTACCACGCTCTATAGCTTCAGCGGCAGCTTCGGAGGACCGTACAACGTCCTCACTTGGGACGCCAGCGGAAGCCTTTATGGCATCACGAATGGAGACGGCGCGTTCGGTCTCGGGTCGGTGTTCAAGCTGACGCCCGGCAACAGCGGTTGGACGCTGACCGATCTCCACGACTTCAGCGGCGGCAACGATGGAGCGTCACCCTATGGTGCGGTGGCGGTTGATACGCACGGAAATGTTTTCGGTACCGCAGCTGTGGGTGGGACTGACAATCAAGGTGTCGCGTGGGAGATCACGCCGTAAGAAAGGGAAGGCGCAGCAGAGATTTCGCCGGTCAGAATCGTCCGATAGCGGGGGTATAATCGCGCGAACAGAGTGCATAGGCCGATCTGACCGAACGCAGGATTGGTTGACTAGATCGCAATCGAATAACCGGGGAGCGGCATTTCGCAGCTGCATCCCCGGTACAGAGGTGCGCGATGAATCGGTTGCTATTGTCGCGGGTTGCCGCCAGCCTTCTGTTCCTTTCGATCTCTCTGTCGGCTCAAGCACTTGTTCCGACCCAAACTCAGACCCAAACGACGAAGTCCGGGACCGGCAAACAGGCGGCGAAATCCATCCTGGTGCGACCAGGTGCTGCCCCTGCTGCTGATCCTCAAGGTCCACAGCCCGGTGAGCCTTCGGGGACCCCAGGCTATTCGCTCCAAGCGCCGCCTCCCAAGCTCGCGGTCACCGCCAATCTATTGCCATCCGAAACGAACCAGATGGTGCGCGTCACAATCTCGTGGGATCAGTCGGGAGTGTACGCGGAGAAGTGCACCATCGATTGGGGTGATCGAACCGCCGCCGACGCGTGCGGACACGACTACACGGACCACACTTACTCTGTACCAAAGTCCTACCTCATCCGAGTGGTGGCCGCGGGATACGTGGATGACAGGCCTTTTACGTCCATCGGAAGGACTGTCATCAGAATTGCAGCGCCGCCTTCGAATGTGGGAACAGTTCAACCTGAACCGACGCCGACCGCGCAAGGTAATCCCGAACCGACGCCGACTGTGGAGGGCACACCCGAACCATCGCAGGGCGCGAAAGGCAGACCTAAACCGCCGCCGAACTTCAAAGGCAAACCTGAACCACCGTCACGGCAATATTCCGTTCCGACTCCGACACCGTTTTGGCATTGGCCGTTCGGTTTAATTCAGTGGCTGCTGGTGCTGCTGTGCGCCGGAGTCGTGGTTGGGATCGCCTCCAGACTTTTTCATACGCAGCCGCGCTCCGCCGACCTTCACGTGAGAGGCTTCTCGGGAACGAGCGTACACGAGATTACGCACATCAACTCCGCGGCGCACAGCGTTTCACTGATGTTGAAGCCGGGAACAGACCCTGCCGAACACAACGTGGTCTTTCCCAGGAGTGCATCCGCCTCAAAGTAGGAGGGCGCCGCATGACCGATACCGTCGATGTCGAGGGCCTGACCATCAGAGATGTCTTTGCTCTTCCGCTCGATCGTCCACCCGAACTCGCCGCTGGTTTGAAGGCCGAAGACTTCAAAGAGCTGGAAAAGAAGATCTCGTCTCTTTCTCAACCGATTTCCTGGAGTGTGGTGCAGAGCCAGGTTGCCAGCGTGATATCCGGCACTCTCGGTGCCCCAGTGCTGGACGGATGGTCGTCGGCCTGGAAGAAATACAAAGACGTTAAAGAAGCCGCGGAACAGAGCCGTAAGTCGCCGCAGGCAGTCGTATTGAGTCCGCTAGCGCAACACTCCATTGAATCCACGCTACGTCCTTACGTCGACGTGTTTCTTGGATCGAAGAAGGTTCAGAGAATCGACTTCAAGGTCACGCTGACAACCCAGATCGAAGGCTTACTGCTGGGGTTGAAGAACGGATGCATCGTTTCCATTCAACTCGCCAAGTGTGAATGGGAAGGCAGCATTGCGGCAAAGGACATCACCCTGATGAAACGGCACCTGACGGAGTTGGGTTTGCGGGGCGTCATCACATTGAGGCACCCAGTCTCGTTAACATCGAAGGAAAATTGAGGCGGAGTTGGTTACGAATTGTCATCCGAAGGCGGAACGATCGCCAGGATGGCTGAATTTGAATGAGCAATTGGTGCCGAAGAAGGGACTCGAACCCCCACACCCTTGCGGGTACATGGACCTGAACCATGCGCGTCTGCCAATTCCGCCACTTCGGCACGGGTGGAAGCGAGTGTGAAGTCAACTCGCTGGTCAGGAAGCAGAGTTAGTGTACACGGAGTGATGTGAGAATCGCAACGTCGAGGGGACGCTGTTCGCCATTCGCTTTCGCCAGTGCGGTTACCACTCTAACGAATTGTCATCCTAGGCGGAGGTGCGCTCACGATGACAATTCAAGAAAGGGAGACGCAGCGCGTCAGTTCTTTGCTCAAGGTGACACACTGAAAAGGGAGGCGCTGCAGCAGCTGACCACTAACCACTAACCACTGGCCACGGTCTTCTAACTCGCTTCCGCCGCTTCGCTGGCGCCTTGCGCGCCATACTCTTTCAACTTGTTGTGCAGCGTCTTCAGACTGATGCCGAGAATTTCGGCGGCGCGGGTCTTATTGTTGTTCGTCGCTTCCAGCGTCTTCAGAATCAGGAGCCGCTCGGCTTCATCCACCGTCGTTCCAACTCCGAGGCGCACCGCGTTCGCTTCCTGCACCGGGGCACGCGGCACGACTTGCCCAAAGCCCGGAGGCAGATGCTTCATCTCAATAATTCCACCATCACACACAATCACAGCGCGCTCCAGAGTGTTGCGAAGCTCGCGAACATTTCCCGGCCAAGCGTAGGCCTGGAACGCGCTAGTCACCTGCTCGCTCATTCCGGCAACGGTGCGATTGTGTTTCTCGTTCATGTCCGCCAGGATGGCCTGGGCCAGATCCACCAGATCGTCTTTGTGCTCGCGCAGGGGTGGCAACTGGATATTGAAAACGTTCAACCGATAGAAGAGATCATTGCGAAGGTGGCCTTGTGCGACAGCGTCCTCCGGGACTTTGTTTGTCGCAGCCAACACGCGCACGTCAACCGAGGTTTCACTCTTGCTGCCCAGGCGGCGCAGCTTGCGGTCTTCCAGGACGCGCAACAATTTCGCCTGTGTGCCGATCGGCATTTCACCAATCTCGTCGAGCAGCAACGTTCCACCTTCGGCCAACTCGAAGCAGCCGATGCGGCGCTCCAGCGCTCCGGTAAATGCGCCTTTCTCATGGCCGAAGATTTCGCTTTCGATCAGCGTCTCTGGAATAGCCGCGCAGTTGATGGCCACAAACGGCTTTGACTTGCGCGTGCTGAGCGAGTGAACAGTGCGGGCGACCAACTCCTTGCCGGTTCCGCTTTCACCCGTAATGAGGACGGAAGCCGTGCTGGGCGAAACCATCTCGATCAGGCGAAAGACCTCCTGCATGCGCTTCGAGGGGCCGACCAGCGAGCCCAGAACTCCGATGTCGCGCAATTTGCGGCGGCTGGCTTCCAGTTCCCGTTCGGTGCCGCGCAGGCGCGATGCGTTTTGCAGAATGTTGCGAAGCCGCGTCGGATTAACAGGCTTCTCGATGAAGTCGAACGCGCCGCTCTTCATTGCGGTGACGGCGGAATCGATGCTGCCTTGCGCGGTTAAAAGAATGACCGCGACTTGTTGCGGCTGTGCGGCAATACTCTCGAGTAACTGCATGCCGTCCATGCGAGGCATGCGCAGGTCGGTGATGACGATGCCGGGATTCCACATCTCCACGGCCTGCAGGCCTTCGACGCCATCGCTGGCGGTCTCGGCTTCATAGCCCCATGCGCGGACCAACTCCGCCAAGCCCGTTCGCTCGTTCTCTTCGTCCTCTACAATCAATACTTTTTCTTGGGTCATGGGGAACGTCTCGCACACCAGCGGTCTGAGGAATTGCCGTTCGAACTGTTAGGCCGGACCAGCAACTTAGATGCGAATGGAAGCCGGATCGACCATCGCCTCGGCAATTCCGCCTCGAACCGCGACAGAATTCGGCGTCGATCGCAAGAGCATTCCTTTAAGGTATCACTTCCCCGGCGCTTCGGTCCGAGCGAGCGCATCTCATTGGGGAGTGCTACTGTTCAGGAGCGGCCCATTGTCGCCGGCATACAGGGGAAACATGAATCGCTGCATGGTTGTTTTGTGTTGTGCGTTGTTGTCTGGTTATATGGGCGTAGCGCAAAATCCCTCGATCCACCCGGGACAAAATCCCAACCGCGCGCTGGCTCCCGCCCCGGCTGTACCGGACTCGCAGGACTCTCCATCTCCGGCGAAGCAGGGAAGCGTAGACCAGCGAGTCATCCATGTTGAGTTAACCAAGTCTCTGGACGCGAAAAGGTTGAAGCAAGGCGATCCCGTGAAGGCGAAAACGACGGAGGAAGTGCGCGCCGGAGATGGCACGATCATACCCATCGGCTCAACTGTGCAAGGTCATATCACCAGGGCGGCGGCGCGATCGAAGGGGGAGCCGCAATCTTCTATCGGCATTGCTTTTGACAGTGTTGTGCTCAAGGATGGCAAACAACTTCCGCTAAAGGTAACGATCCAGGCGGTGGGGGCCCCCGCTCCGCTCAATGCCAATAATCCGATGTACGGCGATAATGGCATTCCACATCCTCCCTTGGCCGGAGGCAGTCCCATGGGCGGCACCAATCCTGCCGGCGGCTTTCCCCAAGGCCCGTCCGGTCCTCCCCAAACCACTGCAGGACAACCAGATACTCTGAATTCACCGACCTTGACGGACGGCTCAGCCGGAGTGGTGGGCTTGCGAAACCTGGATCTGCAGCCGAATTCCATTCTCACTTCCAGCGGAAAGGATCTGAAGCTGGATGCCGGTACGGAGATGGTTTTGAGGGTACAAGATCAGTAACTACTGCAACATACGAATCAAGAGCGGGAAGATAAATATTTTGTTAAAGTCCACCGTTGGGGTACAATAACCTGCTGTTGCGAGCAGGGTTTCTACCTGCACTTGTACCAAGAAAATTAAATAGATTTGGACCGAACAAAGCCACTTTGCTTACGGTACTGCTGAGTTCCGGAGGATCAAGAATGTCTTCTAGTATTGGAGTAGTTCCGACACGCCGCATTGCGACAACGATGGCCCTGGCGCTAACGTTGTGCCTGTTGGGCACCTTTGCCGCGGCGCAGGTTACCATTCAGCCGAAAGCTGAAGTTTTCGCTGGTTATTCGTGGTTGCATCCGAATGGTTATTACGCGGAAGGCATTAAAACCACGGACCACACCGAAGGCGTCAACGAATCGTTCGTCTACTATCTGCCGCAGGCTCATAACCTTGGCGTGATGCTAGATTTCAGCCAGCATTTCGGCAGCGTCAGCAACCAGAACATCAACTATTACGACGCTGGACTGCAGTACAAGTACCACACGGATAATTTTTCTCCGTTTGTCCATGCGTTTGTGGGCGCGGTTAACCAGAAGGTCTTCAGCTATGGCCAATGGAACCCGGCCCTGGGCGTTGGCGGTGGTTTTGACTACGCCATCGGCCACCACTTCTCCGTCCGCGTAGTGCAGGCGGACTACATCTACAGTAACTTCGTGACCCCGCAGGTCCTTGGTCTTAGTCAGGGCAGCCACCAGTGGAACAGCGTACGCCTGTCGACCGGCGTTGTGTTCGGCCTCGGTAACTACTACGAGCCGACCCCGACCGCGGCTTGCACTGCTCAGCCCACCGAAGTGACGGAAGGCGAGCCAGTCACGGTGACCGCGACGGGCAGCAACTTCAACCCCAAGCACACCACCAACTATGCCTGGACCACCAACGGCGGCAAGCTGAACGCCACCGACAAGCAGTCCGCGCAGATCGATACCACGGGCGTGGCCGCCGGCAGCTACAGCGCCAATGCGACCATCACCGACCCCAAGCAGAAGAAGGGTGGATCGGCGACTTGCTCGGCGAATTACACGGTGAAGGCGAAGCCGATGAATCCGCCGCAGGTGAGCTGCTCGGTTAACCCGAGCACGGTACAGGGTGGCAGCCCGTCGACCATTACGGCGACGGCCAGCAGCCCGGATAACGCCCAGATTACCGGTTACTCCTACAGCGCCAGCGCTGGCCGAGTGAGCGGTACGGGCACCACGGCAACCCTGGATACGGCAGGCGCCGGAGCTGGACCGATTACGGTGACCGTCACCGCGACGGATTCCCGCAACCTGACCGGTACCGGAAGCTGCACGGTGGGCGTCGAAGTACCGCCGCCACCGCCGACTTGCAGCAAGGCCAACTCCATCCAATTCCCGGATCTGAAGAGACCGTGGCGCGTGGACAACACCGCCAAGGCCATCCTGGACGACGTAGCTAGCCGTCTGAAGTCGGATCCGAATGCCAAGATCGTCATCATCGGTTACGCCGATGGCGAGAAGGCGCCGATGGAAGGCACGGGCAAGAACCGTCATCCGATGAACCTGGCAGCGCAGCGCGCAGTGAACGCGAAGGCCTACCTGGTACAGCAGCAGGGTATCGACCCGAGCCGCGTCGAGGTCCGTCAGGGCACCGGCCAGCAGAAGGTAGCCGATATCATCTGGGTACCGCAGGGAGCCGACGAGAACGCGTGTGCTGATCTGCAGAACACGACGCCGGTTGATGAGAGCATGGTGAAACCGAGCCAGAATGCCTACCCGAAACCGGCGGCAGCGGCTCCGATGAAGCACCACAAGAAGGGCGCGGCAGCACCTGCTCCCGCTCCTGCTCAGTAACTAGCGTCCGGAAGGACACAACCGCCGGTGAGAGGCAACACTCTCACCGGCTTTTTACTGCTTGCACCTCAAGCGCAAGAAGGCCGGTCTGCGACGCTTCGATTCGGGCTCGATCTTAGAGTGATGAAAACCGTCATTCGTGCCTTAATAGCGTGCCAAAGTGCAGCGTTCTCACAGGAGAAGGCCCCCACCGGAGCATGGTTACCGGTCAACGTAAAGCCCATTGGGTCGATGATGTGCTGACTCCAAAGAACGGGTTGTTACTGGTAAAAGGCATCCCCTACCGTCGGGCCCCTGAGATCGATGGGAATGCCGCGAAGTTTATGCTTCAACAGAGGTCCAAGCGAGCCCTGAAAGTGTCTTTATCTACCACGCAATAAGCAGCGGCAGCATGTTTTACAACGTCGTGTACTTTAATCTGCATCCCTATTATTCGGACGCTCCAGCGCTGTGGGCGACATAAACCGTCCCGGCGGGAATGGACCGAGGCGGTGAAGGGAAGCAATCAGGTGTTAATCCGAGGTGTGTTGTTACTGTCGGCTACAAAATCCTCGCCGAACAGTGCCACTTTTGAAGGCTTTTAGGGCACACTTAACGAAGCTGGTTCGCTCGACCTGAGCGCCTTCAGACCAAGCCTGCTTGGGATTATTATAGGAGTCAGAGGTTGCGCCGATTCGTTTTATGAACATGCATAAGAATATGGGTTTTGCTTTCCGTGCCGTTTTCTGCTCGGCATTGCTTTTCCTCTTCACCACGGCGACTTTCGCATCGGACTGGCGGTTGATCGGACCCGAGGGCGGCGACGTTCGCAGCCTGGCGTACGATCCATCGAATCCTGAGCGTATTCTGCTGGGCACCAGCGCCGGACAGATGTTCGACTCGCAGGACGGCGGCAAATCGTGGACGCTGTTTGCTCACCTCGCGCCGGGCGACGATTACGTTCTGGATCACATCATCTTCGATCCCGCACATCCCGCTACGATTTACGTTGCGGGCTGGAGTCTTTACAACGCGGATCAGGGCGATGTGTTCCGCTCCGACGACGGTGGACGTACCTGGCGGGCGCTGCCCGGTGTTCATGGCAAGTCGGTTCGAGCGATGGCCATGGCGCCCAGCAATCCCAATATGCTGATCATCGGCGCACTGGACGGCGTATTCCGCACCACCGATGGCGGCAAGAACTGGCAGCAGATTTCGCCGCCCAACCACGCCGAGATCAAGGACATCGAATCGCTGGCGATTGATCCCCAGAATCCCGACATCATCTATGCCGGGACTTGGCACCTGCCGTGGAAGACCACCGACGGTGGCGCCACCTGGAAAAGCATCAGCAAAGGCATCGCGTTCGATTCCGACATGTTCAGCATTATCGTCGACCCGCACGATCCGCAGACTGTGTACGCCAGCGCCTGCTCGGGTATGTACAAGAGCCAGAACAAGGCGGAGCTCTTTCATCGCATGCTGGGCCTGCCCCATTCGGCCATGCGCACGCGCGTGCTGAAGCAGGACCCGGTGCGGCCCAACATCGTCTATGCCGGTACCACCGGCGGACTATGGAAGACCGTGGACGGCGGAGACAAATGGAAGCTGGTGACCGACGAGAGCGTGATCGTGAATGACGTCATGATCAGCCCGCAGAATCCGGACCATGTACTGGTGGCGACCGATCGCGGCGGCGTGCTGGCCAGCAACAACGCTTTCACCAGCTACGATACTTCGAACCGTGGCTTCGCTCATCGCGTCATCGGCGGCGTAGTGGCCGACAACAAGGATCCGAATCGCATTTACGTGGGCGTGGTCAACGACAAGAATCTCGGCGGCTTTTTCATCTCCGATGACGGCGGCGCCAGCTGGAGACAGTCGAATCGCGGGCTGGATGAGCGTGACATTCTGAGCCTGCAGCAGGCGCGCGACGGCGTAATGTTTGCCGGCACCAATCACGGCATTTTCTACCTGAGCTCGCTCAGTGGCGAGTGGCAGGCGGCCTCCATGATTCAGGGACCGGTACCGCAGGCGGAACCCAAGCCTGAGCCGGTCAAAACCACCACGACCCGCTCCGGCAAGAAGGTCGTCACCCATACGACTCGTCCGGTCGCGCACAAGGCTCCTGCCGAGAAGACGATTCCGATCAACGGTACGCCGCGCGTTCTGGCGTTCAACCTTGACGGCGACAAGTGGTACGCGGCCACGACGGAGGGCGTCTTCATCAGCAGCGATCACGGCCGCAAGTGGTATGGCGCGCCGGTTGAAGGCGAAAAGGAGTTCATCGCAGTCGTCAGTCTGAAGGATGGTTCGGCCGCAGTGGTTGCGCCGAAACATGCTTATCTCTCCAGCGACGAAGGCAAGACCTGGAGTCCGATTGTCATTCCGCAGTACGTGACCGGTCTCTACAACCTGACGCAGGCGGGCGACGGTTCGCTGTGGCTGGCGACGCGTGAGGGCGCGCTGCATTCACAGGACGGCGGTAAGAGCTGGGAGCACGTTCTCGGCGGGCTGCCGGCCCGCAATGTTTATGTGGTTCGGTACGATGCGGCTTCCCAGCGCCTGCTGGCGACGGCGCAGCACACCCACGGCGTTTACGCGAGCAAGGACGGGGGCAACACCTGGCAGCTCTCGCCGGACACCGGAGTCTCCATCCGGGTGGCAATGAACTTCCAGGGGCACTTATTGGCGGCGTCGTCCTACAACGGCCTGCTGCTGCAGCAGGGCGCAGCTTCGAGTTCGGAGACAGCTAGTGCCAGTGACGCAATCTCGGGCAACAGCGGTCGGCAGTAGCAAGTAACAAACGATAGATTCAGGGAGGAGCGATGCTCCTCCCTTTTTTTTCGCGTTGAATGCCCACCCATGCCGTGTCGTTCCCAGTCGGGGAAAAATCAGCGAACTGACGTCCGGAACGGAACCCATCCAAGTCACGCTGCTGCATCAAGTTTCGGAAATTGAGTGAGGTGCCCGTTCCGAATCGGGCCTTGGAACCGTTCTGTTGGGCTCCGCATCATCACTCGAATCTGCAGAAACAAACAAAAACACAAGGGTTAGGCGCGGCTCATTCGTATGGTTTCCGGCGTGCTTTAGAGAATGGTGTCGCAGAAAATCAATCAGGAATAGATGGCGGACCATGAAGGCAAACGATAAAGCACACGATCCGGCAGCATCCATCGGCGCCGCTCCTCAACTCCGTGGTCGCCGGTTATCGGCTTCAGAGAAGCCGGTGATGCACACTACAACGCGTTTGGCGTCAGAATTCAAAAACAGCCTGTCGAAGCAGCTTCCGTCATGTTGTCCTTCCTCCTCCTGCGGTGACGATGAGGGACATGCCAGCCATACGGCATGTCCCTCGAATTTTGCCTGCGGAAGTTGTGCGGAAGTTCTGCACGAGCTCGCGAATGTAATGACTGCGGTGCTGACTAACACCCAAGTACTGAGCTGGAAGCTGCCACCCTACAGCCACCTTAAGCGCTCCGTGCATGAGGTGGAAAGAAATGCCCAGCGTGGCGGGGAATTGTTAAAGCGGCTTGTTAGCCGATGTGCGGAAAAGGCCTCGGTGCGGGAGGTGCAGCCGTGAAAGATCGCGCTACCTTGGAGCTTGAGCGTCACACGTTGCTCAGTTCCATCGAGCGCTGCCGGCACATCGTTGGCCTTAAGCGGGACGTTGAGCGGCTCAAGAACCAGTTGGCTGCAGTCGATCGCCAGCTCGCAGTTGACTACGAAAACCCAGGCACGATGGTCGTCGCTTCGACGTGGTCAGGGCAATGATAGTCGGTTTGGCAGTTGAAGCGCACTGACATCTGCCCAAACGAAGAGCAGCGACGAAACTTCTGCACCCCAAGCCAAAGAAATTGGAGGGCGTGGGCCGTTGCGGCCAAGGTATCAATGGAGGCAGCTAAATGATTGCCGGAGCCTGCGGCGTGGAAGCGGGTCACGACCTCACAACTGATTGTGACCGGTGTACTAGCAGCTTTTTCCCAAAAAGGGATGATAGGAGTGAGCGCTGAAGAATTTCGCGCAAGCACGGCGGTGCTATTGATCTCCGCCGTAAAGGGGCGAGTCACGTGATTGCAGCAGAAGAAGTTTCTATCGCCGAGCCGGCCATGTCCAAAAATTTGTTAAACCTGTTGATCGTTGAAGATGAGAGATCCGTCCGGGAGTGCTGTCGCGAGGTGGCGCGCTCGCTGGACTTCAATGTGCACTTGGCGGAGTCTCGGGAGGAGGCCTATCGCGCATTGGATGCCAGCCAGCCCGATGTTGTGCTGCTGGACTTGCGCCTGCCCAATTGCAGCGGCCTGGACGTTCTGCGCGATCTGAAACGACGATTCCCGGAAGCAGTCGTCATTGTCATGACCGGATTTGCCACGGTGCAGTCGGCGGTGCAGGCGATGAAGCTCGGAGCCTACGACTACATCACCAAGCCGTTCAATTTCGAGGAATTGCGGCTCGAGCTGGAGAGGGTGACCGCACATCTGAAGCTGACGGCCGAGAACCGTGTGCTGCGCGAGCAGTTGAAGTCCAAGCAGGGTTTCGGTCAGATGGTCGGGCATTGCTCCAGAGATGGAGAAGCTCTATCGCATCATCTCCAAGGCCGCCCATAGTACGCACCCGGTGCTGATCCTGGGCGAGAGCGGCACCGGCAAAGAACTGGTGGCGCGCTCCATCCATTACTCCGGGCCCTACAAGGACAAGCCGTTTATCCCCGTCGATTGCGGTTCTCTGGTGCCAACGCTGATCGAGAGCGAACTTTTCGGATACGTTCGCGGCGCGTTCACTGGTGCGGTGCGGCCAAAAGAAGGGTTGCTGGCGACCGCCGAGGGCGGCACCATCTTTCTGGATGAAGTAGGCGAACTGCCCATCGATCTGCAATCCAAGCTGCTGCGGGCCATTCAGGAGAAGGAGATACGTCCGGTGGGCGGCACCCGCACGATACCGATCAATGTGCGCATCCTGGCCGCCACCAATCGCGATCTCGATACCGCCGTCAGCCAGGGGACATTCCGGCGCGATCTTTACTTCCGGCTCAACGTTCTCACCCTGCGTATTCCGCCCTTGCGCGAACGCAAGCAGGACATCCCCCTGCTGATTGGCAGCATTCTGGAGCGCATCAATCAGTGCGACGCAGATGCAGCACACGATCGGTGACGACGCTTTGCGTCTCATGCTGGATTACGAATGGCCGGGAAATGTGCGCGAACTGGAGAACTGCATCGAGCGTGTTTGCACTACCTGCTCCATGCCATCGATTCACGTGACCGACCTGCCGACACAGCTGCAAAACTTCAACGTCGTGCACCCAAGCGGTGAACGCCGACGAGACTCCTTCCCGGATCACGCCGCTTGGAAGATCTGGAGAAGGAGGCAATCCTGCACGCAATCCAGGTGCTTGATGGCGACAAGCTGGAGGCTGCGCGCCGGCTGGGCATCGGCAAAACTACGCTCTACCGCAAACTGAAGGAGTACGGCACGGCACTCTGAGCCTGTACGATGCGGATCCAGGCCGGTCGGGAGTTTCCGGACGAGCCGGCCTACGAGCCCGCAAAAATAGAACATCTGTAACTGCAACAACACCGGCAAGCCGCGCGCGTCGGACAGGCGAAGTGTGCTTCTGCCGTGGCGAAAGGAGAAAACATGATTCTATTGGTGACCACATCTTCACGCGCAAAGGAATGCTCTGCGGCGGTAGAGCGGGGAACCGGACACAAGACGCATGTCGCGAGCACCGTCCCGCAGGCCGTCAGCCGTCTGGAGGCAGCAGAATACGAGGCCTTGGCCATCGATCAGTCACTGCTGGAGGCCGACCTGCGTGGCCTCGACACGCTGCTGAACCGTTGCGGCATGGCGATGCCGCTATACATAAATTTGGCTCTGCACAACACCGAGAGAATTGTCCGCGAAGTGCAGGTCGCTCTCCGGCGCTTCGACGCCGAGAGGGTGCTGGCCATGCGCTCGGTCGAACATGTTCTGGGCAGTCAGCTGCGCGGCAATCTGACCGGAATTCTGCTGAACTCCGACCTGGCACTACGCCAGAAGTCGATCTCGCCCGACGTGGCGGAGAACGTCAGGTCGGTGCGCGATCTGGCCGAGAAGATGCGTATTCAGCTTGGAACGGCCTGACGCGAACCGAATCTGCCGCCGACAATAGCAGGCTTCGGGCCATCCGAGGCTCGCGTCAGGGACGACTATACATCGTCGGTCTCCAAGGGCTTCGTGTCAGGGCACGAGTCAGTCGTGCCGGAAGCGCTCAGAAGTCGGAGTTCTTGGACGCTTGCGGCGTCGGCACCAGGCCAAACGCCGGCGGCAACGGCAGGATTTCAGCCCAGCCGCTAACGCTCAAGCTTCGAATTGCGAGCTGCCGTACAACTCCAGAGTAGAATCCGGATTCCTATCTGCAGACGATCTTGCGGAGGTAAGGAATCAATGCTTTGGACAATTTTTGCGATTCTGCTGATTTTGTGGCTGTTGGGCTGGGGCTTTCACATCGCCGGTGGTCTCATCCATCTGCTGCTGGTTGTGGCGGTTGTTGTCTTGATCATCAACCTTGTGACCGGACGCAGAGCAGTTTAAAACGCTGCAAGCTACCCAGCTTCAAGCCGCGAACTGAAGTTTGAGCATAAAGCATGAGCGCTGCTTCCAATATTCACGCTCTATACGGCGGGTATTTCAACGGCTTTGCGTCGACCCTCGGACCTGAGGTGCGGCGCTTAGCCTTGGGTCTGGTAGCTCGAGGCTAGCGGTCATCCGCTTCTTACTCGCTGCGCAGCGCCTGCATAGGTTCAGTCGATGCAGCTCGACGCGCCGGCAGCATGGCGGCGAGCAACGCTACCATGCATACCAGAACTGTCCCGCCCGTGAGCGTGACCGGATCGCCGGCGCCGATTCCGAAGAGCTGGCTTTGCAGCAACCGTCCCAGCAGCAGAGCTAGCGGTAGAGTCGCTACTACGCTCACGCCACAAATCCACAGCACATCCTGAAGCACCAGTCGCACCACGCCCGCGCGCTGCGCGCCCATGGCCATGCGGATGCCAATCTCGCGCGTGCGCTGCGCCGTCGAGTACGCCAGCACTCCGTACAGTCCGATACCGGCCAGCAGCACAGCAACAATTCCGAAACTGACCGACAAGAGCGCAATTAGCCGCTCGTTCGAAAGGCTGTTGGCAATCTGTTCGTCCTCGGTTTGCAGGTTGCTGATCGCCAGCTTCGAATCCAGTTGCTGCATGGCTGAGCGGATGCCGGCTCGCGCGTCTTTCGGATTCTGCCAGGTGCGCACCAGGTAGGTGACGCCATTGAGCTGCGGGGTCTGCAGCATCGAGCGATACAGCCGTGGGTGCGAACCGGATCGCGCACGGAACGGTGTTTCGTGTCGCCGACGACGCCCACGATTTCGACATCGAACTTGCTGTCCGGGCCGCCGAACGCCATCATGCGTGCCGATCGCATTTTGCGCGTTTCCGAAGAATGTTCTTAGCCGCGTTCAGGTTCAGGACAGCGACTTTCGCTTTGCCCGATCCGTCGTGATCGGTGAAGACGCGTCCTGCGAGTACCGGGAATTTGCATGGTCGAGAAGTATGCCGGCCGTTACCCAGGGCTCCTCGACATCGTTGTCGTCCTCACCTGGTCTTGACGCCCTCGATGCGGATACTGCCGGTTTCATCGTTGCCCGCGAGGTCGGGGTCGTCGGTTGCCGCCACGGCGCGAACGCCGGGCAGCGCCGCCAGCGTGTCGAGGATGCGCTGGTTCAGCGGCTGCATCTGCTCAGCCGAATAGCCGGCGAGGCGGGCATTCACTTCCAAGTCGACCATGTGGTCGGAGGCGAATCCGACATTGACGGACTGCAGGTTGCGCAGCGTGCGAATGAACAGGCCGGCGCCAATCAGCAGCAGCAGGCTCACCGCGATCTGCGCGCCGACCGAGATCCGGCGGAAGCGCAACGGACTGCCGGCGGCGGTTGCGGTCTGCTGCTTCAGCGCGCCGACCAGGTCGGGCCGCAGAAAGCGGAATGCGGGCGCCAGGCTGAAGAGCACGCTGGCCGTGAATGCCAGTGCGAAGTTGAAGAACAGGATGCGCGTGTCCGGCGAGGTCGAGAAGGGCACCTCCTATGTCGGGTCGGTGAAGGTCATGCGCACCAGCAAGCCTGCAGATGGCGGGGGCCAGCACCAGACCGAGCGTGCCGCCGACGGCGCCGAGCAGCACGCCTTCCAGCAGCAATTGACGCACAATGCGCCAGCGTCCGGCGCCGATCGCGTAGCGTACCGCCATCTCACGCGTGCGTCCAGCAGCGCGCACCAGCAGCAGGCTGGAAATGTTGACGCAGGCCATCAGCACCAGCAGCCCGACCATGCCCATCAGGATGAGCAGGGGCGTGGCAATCTGATCGCGCAGCGGCGAGAAGCCGCGCGCGCTGTCGACGACCTGGATGTGCGATTCGTCGAGGAAGAGGCGGCGCGTGCGCGTCGGAGTGATAGGCGAACTGCTTCAGTTCCTCGGCGCGAATGGCGTGCCACAGCGGCTCCAGGCCGGCTTGCGCCTGCTTCGCGGCTCTCGCCGTCCTTCAGCCGGCCCTACGATGGTGATCCAGTGCGACTCGCGGTCCTCGAAGTCCTGCCAGCGCGGCGTGATGATGTTCTTCGCCGACGCCGGTACGAAGATGCCGGGCGTTTCGCCCGCCACGACGCTTTGGAACCCAGGATGCGCGACGCCGACGATGGTGAACGGTTTCGCATTCAGCAGCAGCGTCTTGCCGATGACACTGCGGGGTCGGCGCCAAAGTTGGTCTTCCAGTAGTTGAAGCTCAGCACCACGACGGGGCTGCTGTTGGACACATCGTCGGAAGGAAGAAGCAGGCGCCCAAGCGCCGGCTTGCAGTCCGAGCACGTCGAAGTAGTTGCCGCTGACTAGTTCGGCTTCGGCGATCTCGGAGCGATCGTTCCACTGCACGCCGACATATTTCTCGTCGTTCGCGAGCAGGCCGCTGAAGACGCTGTTCTTGTCGCGCAGGTCGCGATACATCGGGTAAGAGAAGAAGTCCTTGTCGTCGCCGCCGTAGTTGCTGGTGTGCCCGGGAGTCTCTCCGGTGGAGCGCAGGCGCACCAGTTGTTCAGGATGGTTGACCGGCAAACTGCGGATGATCGCCTGATCCAGCAGGGTGAAAATGGCGGTGCTGGCGCCGATGCCGACAGCCAGTGTGACGACGGCCACCAAGGTAAACAGCGGCGATTTGCGAAATTGGCGAAGCGCGGATTGAATGTCAGTCATAAGAAAAGCCACTAGCAATTAGTTTGTTGGCTGTCGGCTCTCAGCTGTTGGCCATCAGCTAAAGCAAGAATGATCGCGGTAATCGTGCTTGACAGCTATGTAAGCATTATTCTTTCTCCACTAGCCACTAGCCACAGCACTAGCCACTAGCCACTAGCCACTGCCCTTCTCACTCCGACCGCAGCGCCTGCATCGGCTCAATGGACGCGGCTCTTCGTGCTGGCAGATACGTAGCCAATAGCACAACCAGCACCAGCGTTCCAATCGCGGCGATCCACGGCAGGGCAGCCAGCACGCCAACCTGGAACAACAGACTGGCGAAGACGCGTCCCATGATCAGCGCAACCACAGCGCCGCACGCAATGCCGATTACTGCCAGGCGCATACCTTGCATCAGCACCAGTTGCAGCACGGAGCTGCGTTGTGCGCCCAGCGCCATGCGTACGCCGAGCTCGCGAGTGCGCAAGCTGACCGAATAGCTGATGACACCGTATAGACCGATGGCCGCCAGAAGCAGGGCAAGCACGGCGAAAGTAGTGAGCAGAATGACGATGAAACGCCGTCCCACCAGAGAGTCGTCGACGCGCTGCTGCATGGTCTTGACGTCATAGACCGAAATGCCGGGATCCACCGCCTGCACCGCTGCGGCAACCGAACGCCTTAAGCTCTCTGGGGACTCTGAGCTTCGCACCATGAGCGATGCCGATGTTTGCGGTAATTGCGCCAGCGGAAGGAAGTAAAAGCCCTCGTTGCCGTCGGCCTCGAGCGAGGAGGATTTTGCATGCTTCACGATGCCGACAATCTGGTACCACGGCCCTTTCTCCTGGCCGAACCCGATGTATTGGCCCACCGGGTTTTTGCCTGGCCAATACTGACGCGCCAGTGAATCATCCACTACGGCCACCAGTTGAGCGTCCTTCCGATCCTGATCGGTAAAGGCTCTGCCCAACTGTACGGGAATGCGAAGAGTGGAAAAATAATCTGCAGTCACCACTCGGATACCGCCATGAGGTCCGGGCTCGTTCGGCCCCACCGGCTGACCTTTGATCGAGAAGCTGGAAAACCCGCCGTTGTTGCTGAACGGCACAGTGTCGGCTATCGCTACGCTGCTGACTCCGGGAATACCGCGCAAACGCTCCTGCAGCGACGAGTAGAACGTCGCCTGCTTCTCGTCTTTGTCGTAGACCGTTGGCGGTAGCGAGATGCTGCACGACAGCAGGTTGCTCGCGTCGAATCCCAGCTCAACCCGCTGCACGGCTTGCAGGCTGCTGAGCATTAATCCGGCCCCTGCAAGTAAAAGCAGCGAAAGCGCAATTTGGGTCACCACCAGCGACGAGCGGGCGCGCTGGCTGCCTTTACTTGTGGTCTCGGATCGTCGGCCCTCCTGCAGCGCATTGAACCATCCGGCACGAGTGCGATGCCAGGCGGGAACGACGCCGCAGAACAGCGAGCAGAGAACCGCCACGATCACGACGAAGAGTAGGACCGGTCCGCGGAATGACGGATTGATCTGGGCGCTCAACATCCGCGGAAGCGAATGCAGAAGCAGGGGTGCGGTTATCGCCGCTGCGGCAAAGCCCAGCACCAGGCCGGCCGTGGTTAGCAAAATGCTTTCGATCAACGCTTGTCGGATCAGGCGGGCTTTGGATGCTCCGAGAGCAACGCGCACGGCCAGATCACGTTCGCGTGCAGAGGCGCGGGCAATCTGCAGGCCCGCAATATTGGCGCAGGCGATCAACAACACCATTCCGACTGCGATCAGCAGCATGGTTAGCGGCAGACGCATGGGACCAGCGGCAAATTCGTTCAGTGGCAGACAGAACATTCCCCAGCGTGATGCTTGTCCGTAGCTCTTGCTGCCCTCCGACTGAATGTTCTGCTGCGCCTTTATACCCAGATAGGCATTGGCGCGCTCCAGTGTCACTCCGGGCCGAAGCCGGGCGAAACCGCCCATATTTTCGTTGTAGCGGTATTCGTGATCGTGATACCGGGCCGGCGGCAGGGCCAGCGGAATGAACAACTCGGCCTGATTAGGCCAGTTGAACTCGGGGCCCATGACACCGATCACGCGGTAGGGCTGCTGGTTCAGCATCAGAGTCCGGCCGATGATGTTCGGATCGGAGCCGAATTGAGCTTTCCAGGTCTTAGAGGTCAGTATGGCTTCGTGCTCCGCGCCAGGCTGGTCTTCGGCTGAGGTGAACGACCGGCCGAGAACTGGACGCACCTGAAACACGTCAAAATAGCCGGAACTGACCTGCGCCGCTGCCAATAGGATGGGACCGGCATTTTCGCGGCTGAGATTCAGGTTTGCAACTTGCAGCGCTCCGGCAGACTGGAAGATGTCCTTACCGTCTTGCGCATCTCCGAAGTCAGGAGCCGAGATGCCGATGTTGCTGAGGTCCGCCAGGGCGAGGTAACGTGCGCGCAGCGCGACCAGTCCGTTCGCATTCGGAATACCGCTGGGATTCAGCAGAATGGCATTGGTGACGGAAAATACCGCGATGTTTGCGCCAATTCCCAAGGCCAGTGTGAGCACCGACACCAGCGCAAATCCGGGGGACTTTCGCAGTTGGCGCAGCGCGTAGCGAATTTCATGAAGAAACGTTTGCATCAAAAACCTCGCACGAGAACCGAGCAACTAGCAGCTAGTTATCAACCAACGGCTGTCAGCTATCGGCCATCAGCTAAACCAGGAACGACCGCGGAATGTGTTTGACGCGATTAAGACGAGGCTTCGTTCTTGCCTAGCACGTAACCCTAGTCCGCTCTTAGCGCCTGCATCGGATCGACCGCCGCTGCCCGTCTCGCAGGCAGATACACCGCCAGCAGCACGACGCTCAACAGCAGTGCCGGCACCAGCAGCAGCGTTGCCGGATCAAAGCGGCTCACCTGATACAACGTCGTCGCCAGCAAACGCGAGCCCGCCACCGACAACAGCAATCCGATTCCGCAGCCGGCGACACCGAGCATCAGCCCGCGTTTCAAGACCATGCGATGAATGTCGCTGCGGTCGGCGCCCAGCGCCATGCGCAGCGCCATCTCGCGCTGCTGTTGCGATACCAGGTACGAGATCACGCCGAACAAGCCAATCGCCGCCAGCAATAACGCGACGCCCGAGAACGCCAGCAGGGTCATCATCGTGAATCGCCGCTGCGCCAGCGAGTCGGAGACGAGCGTCGCCAGCGTCGTGCTCTTGTAGAGCGGCAACTCCTTGTCGACCGACCACACCTGCTGCTGTATCTCGTTGAACAGGCCCTGTTCTGGGCGACGGGTGCGCAGCACGAACGCGGTGTGTCCCGCCGTCCAGGTCTGCATCTGGAACATGGATTGGTAGATCATGGGTGGCGGCTCGGCGTCCAGCGCGAAGACATGCACGTCCTCGGCAACCCCGATTACCGTGAACAACCCGCGATCGCCCCAGTAGAAACGCTGGCCAACTGCCTCCTGGCCGTGGAAGTACTCGCGCGCCATGGTCTCGCTGATCACCGCGACCAGCGGCGACTTTGGATCATCCTGCTCGCTAAAGGGGCGCCCCTCGCGCAGTCCGATTCCCATTGCCCGGAAATATCCCGGCGTCACCAGGGAATTTTGCGCGAAGTGGAAATCGTCGGGAGCCGAGTGTTCCACGCGGAAGCCGATACCACGCTCATCACTCAGCGGGAGATGGCTGGCAGCGGCGACCGTGGTCACGCCCGGCAATGCTTGCAGCTTGGCCAGTAGCTCTTTTTGCACGACGATACGCTGCACTGGGTCGGGATAGCGTTCCGTGTCAAAGATCGTGCGCACAACGAACGCGCCTTTGGGGTCGAAGCCCAGCGGCGTGTTCAGCACGCGCAGGAAGCTGCGCACCAGCAGGCTCCCGCCGACAAGCAACACCAGCGCCAGCGCAATCTCCCCGATCGCAACCGCGTTCTGCAAACGCTGGCTGCTCCGCGAAGAACCGGCCTGGACGCCGTCCTTCAGAAATGCCTGCGGAGCCACATGCGACAGCCGCCAGGCCGGAAGAAATCCGAAGAGGATGGTAGTGAGAAGCGACAGGCCAAGCGTGAACAGCAGCGCTGTAGGATGCAGCGTCACTTCGTGGAGGCGAGGAACGCCGCCCGGACCATAGTTGCGCAACCCGGCAACTAAGGACACGGCCAGCGCCGCCCCCGCACATCCACCAAGCAAGGACAGCAGAGAACTTTCCACCAGGCATTGCCGCAGCAGCGCCGTTCGCGCCGCACCCACGGCACTGCGGATCGCCATCTCGCGGCTGCGAGCGTTACCCCGTGCCAGCAGAAGGTTGGCCACATTGGCGCAGGCGATCAGTAAGACGCAAATTACTGCGGCTGACAACAGCAAGATCAGCGGGCGGGCCTTCTCGACGGTTTGCGCCGAGAACGCAAAGACCCGCGGCGTGACGCGCATGTTGGCCGAGTAACTGTCGGTATGCGCCTGCTGAAAGACGTCAGCTATATGTTGTACGTCCTGCTGGGCCTGTTCGCGCGACACCCCCGGCTTCAGTCGCCCGATCAGTCCGACACCAAATTCCATCACCCGATTTTGCGGCGCGAGTACCGACGGAGAAAAACCAATTGGTATCCATACGTCAGCGCTCTCGGAGAAGGGCTTGCCGTCGAAGGGAAAATGAAACGCCGGCGGCATCACCCCGATGACGGTGTACGGCTTCTCGTCGAGCTTGATGGTGCGCCCCAAAATTCCCGCATCGCCGTGATACTGGTTTTGCCAGAGCGAGTACGACAGCTCTACAACGTTGTTGGAGTCGGCGCGATCTTCGTCTGCCGTGAAAGCACGGCCCATCAGCGGCGAAACTCCCAGCGTAGAAAAGGTAGAAGCGGATATGCGCGCGGCGCGAATACGAAGCGGCTGTCCCTCACCGGTGAGATTGAAGCCATCGCTTTCGAACGCCGCCACACCAGAGAAAGAGCGATTCTGGTCGCGATAGTCCAGATATTCCTGCGCTGCGACACCGAGCTCATCGTTGGGTGCTACGCTTTCGGTTTCAGAGACCAGCATGAGACGGTCAGGCTGATTGTAGGGAAGAGGACGCAGCAGGATGGTATCCACTACGCTGAACATCGCCGTATTGGCGCCAATGCCCAGCGCAAGCGTAATAATGGCCACCGCGGCAAAACCGGGCGACTTGCGGAGTTGGCGAACACCGTAACGGATATTTTGACGAATCATAGAAATGAAAGCTCTTAGCTTTTAGCTTCTAGCAATCGGCCCCGTTGTCATCACGGGCGAGTACTTTTGGCACGAGGAATCTGCGGTCCGCGCGGCGAAGAAAAGCAGATCCCTCGCTACGCTCGCGATGACAATCCAAAGGCCGACCGCGCGGCGACTAACCCGTAACCCCTATCTACTAACCACTGGCCCCTAGCCCCTGCCTTACTCCGTTCTCAACGCCTTCATCGGCTCGATGGACGCTGCGCGTCGTGCCGGCAGCATTGAGGCGGCCGCAACCACCAGTGCAACCAGCAGGATCGCAGATCCCATCACCAACGGATCCGCGGGGCTGACGTTATAAAGCTGACTGCGCAGAGTTCGCGACAGCAGCATTGCCACAGGCAGGGTCACGGCGATGCTGATTCCGGCCAGCCAGAGTACGTCCGAGAGCACCAAACGCACTACCGTAAGGCGACGCGCACCCAAGGCCATGCGAATACCGATCTCGTGGGTGCGTTGCGCCGTGCTGTAGGCAAGCACGCCATACAGGCCGATCGCAGCCATCAGCGTTGCGAGCAAACCGAAGGCCACCGCCAGTGTCGTTACCAGCCCGTCGTTCGAAGTTGTAGCGGCGATCTGTTCATCCATGGTTCGTAGTCCGTCGACCACTAGTTTGGCGTCGACCTGCTGCATAGCGGTGCGGATGTCAGACTTAGCGGTCTCCGGTGATTGCCATGTCCGCACGTAGTACTGCAGAAAATTGGCTCCAGGGAACTGATTCGCGGCACGGTAGACGGTGTTCTTTACGTCCGTGCGCATGTCAACATGCTTCGAGTCTCCCACCACGCCGACGATTAGATAGTCGCCGACACCTTTCTTATTGCCATGCTTCAATATCTTGCCCACCGCATTTTGCGGAGAGGCGAAATATTGCCGCGCAAATTTGGCATTCACGACGACTACCTGCGGCTTGTCGGGCAGGTCTTGCATGTCGAAGTCGCGCCCCGCGAGCAAGGGCAAACCAATCGTTGAAAAGTATCCAGGCGTGGCCCAGGGACCCTCGACAATGATCGGTTCGCTGGCCGAATCGCCAGGGAGCGTAACACCGGTCATACTTTCCATACCCATCAGTTCCGGATCGGTGGTCGCTCCCACCGAACGCACGCCCGGTAACGCCGACAGAGAATGCACAATGCGTTGCTGAAGCGCCGGTCCTTGACTGGCTTGGTATCCCGCGAGCTGGGGATCGATGCCGAAGCTGAGCAGATGATCGGTCACGAATCCCACATTCACGTCGCGAAGGTTGCGTAAGGTCTGAACGAAAAGGCCGGCACCCATGAGCAACAGCAGGCTCAGACCGATCTGTAGTCCTACCGACAGCCGGCGGAAGCGGAGGTTGCCGCCAGAAGCCGTTCCCGATTGTTGCTTCAGCGAATTGACGAGATCCGGATGCAGAAAATGCAAGGCTGGAGCCACGCTGAACAACAGACTGACCACCAGCGCGAGACCAAAATTAAACAACAGAACGCGATGGTCGGGCGAAATGGAGAAGGGCAGATCGCCGGTCTGATCGGTGACAAGTTTGTGCGCCAGCAGCGACGAGACCGCTGGAACCAACGCCAGGCCCAGCGCTCCGCCGGCAGCTCCCAGGATCAGGCCTTCGGTCAGAAGCTGACGTACGATTTGCCAGCGGCTTGCGCCCATCGAGTAACGCACCGACATCTCACGCACGCGTCCCGCGGCACGAACCAGCAGCAGACTGGAAACATTCACGCACGCCATCAGAAGGACAACGCCGACCATGCCCATCACGATCAGCAGTGGAACGCGGATCTGATCGCGTAATGGCGAGAAACCCCGAGCATTGTCGACGAGCAGCAACTTCGAATTCGCCAGGAATCCGCGGCGAATGAGTTGCTCGGAGTTGTTGGTGTGTGCAAGTTGATCGGCACGCAGCGCTTGCCAAAGCGGATTCATTGCGGCTTCGGCGCTGGTCCGGCTCACCCCTGGCTTCAGCCGCGCTACCACCGTCAGCCAGGCCGAGTGGCTGTCATTGAGATCTTCCATGTTCGGATTCACGAGCGGAGTGGTTGAGAGCGGGAAGAAAACCCGCGGCGCGTAGCCGGAGATCGCACTCTTGAATCCAGGGTGTACCACTCCTACAACCGTGAACGGGTGACCGTTCACCATCAGCGCTTTGCCCACAATGCCGGGGTCAGAGTTGAAGCGCTCTTTCCAATAATCGAAGCTAAGCGCGACTACGGGATTTCCGCTGGCGGCGGCATCGTCGGCGGGAATGAGCAAGCGTCCGAGCGCGGGCTGCACTCCCAGGACATCGAAATAATTTCCGGTGACGACTTCCGCCGACGCCAACTCAGGCTGGTTGTTCCATTGCACCCCGACTTGTGCTTCGGAGGTGGCCAGCATTCCCGACAGCACCGAATTTCTATCGCGCAAATCGCGGTACATCGGATAAGAGAAGTAATCATGCTCGTCTCCGCCGAAGAACATGACGTTACCGGCATGTAGTCCGGCGAACCGCAGACGCACCAGTTGATCGGGCTGGCTCACCGGCAATTTTCGAAGCAGCGCCTGGTCAAGCAGGGTGAAAATCGCCGTGTTAGCGCCGATGCCCAACGCCAGCGTAAGCACCGCCACCAGGGAAAAAATTGGCGCCTTACGAAGTTGTCGAAGTGCGAAGCGAAAGTCTTGCCACATGAATTTTGCCAGACGTCGGACTTGGAAATGAGAGAACCGTCCAGACGTATCAATGCAAGCGGCCAGCCAAGATTCGAGTAACCGTATCAATCACTTACAACTCGTCCGGGCATCCAGCCCTGTCCAACACCGAAATCCGCGTCCGCTACTGGACAGGAATACGTGTGCGATCGCTTCCCGGTTCCTGCAATCCTCGCCAAGTTACGGATTCGGAAGTAGATGGGCAACGTAAGTACATCATTTCCTGTCTAAGTCAGTGCGGGGGAAGAACGGTGTCCCGCTTCGTCCGATGCAGACATCTCCAGTCGATCCCCGAGTTTCACCGGGCTCAAAACCCGCGGCCGCCGACCCCGAGCTGCTGGAACAGCAAGTACGCCAGTTGGGCAACTGGTTTCACAACATTGACCTGTTCGGCGTGCTGACAGCGCCCGATCACTTCCTCGGTGATTTTCCCAAGGTGAAATGGCAGCACGTTGCAAATTCGATTCCCGCGGATCTCTCCGGAGCCGAAGTGCTCGACATCGGCTGTAACGGAGGCTTCTATTCGTTGGAAATGAAGCGTCGCGGTGCGAAGCGAGTGCTGGGAATCGATGTTGACGAACGCTACCTGAGTCAGGCGCGATTCGCCTCTCGGGCGCTCGATTTGGAGATCGAACTGGAAAGATGCTCGGTATATGAAGTAGCCCAGATCGCCGGCCAGTTCGACTACGTATTTTTCATGGGCGTCTTCTACCACTTGCGCTATCCGCTGTTCGCTCTGGACCAGGTCGTCAAGAAGGTGCGTCCAGACGGCCGGTTGGTCTTTCAGTCGATGCTGCGCGGTTCCGCCGAGGTGAAATCCTGGAAGGACGACTACCTCTTCTGGGAGGACAAAATGTTTGGCGATCCCGCATATCCGGCAATGTATTTCGTGGAACGCAGTTATGCCAATGATCAGACGAACTGGTGGATCCCGAACCGCGCCGCTGCTGAAGCCATGTTGCGCAGCTCGGGGCTGGAGATTCTCGATCACCCTGAGTCGGAAACCTGGATCTGCGCGCCGCGCGAAACGATACTGCGCGGCGAATACATTGTTGACCTCGAATTAAAAGGGACGCTGTAAGTAAGAGAGGAAAGAACTGCATGGTGGAAGCGGTAATGCTCTGGAACGAGCCGAACAATCTTTCGCACTGGGACTTCAAGATCGACCCCGACTGGAAGATGTTCGCCGGAATGGCCAAAGTGGGCGCCCGGGCCATTCGGGCGATCAATCCGGAGCTCAAGATTGTGTTGGGCGGTATTTCGCCCATTGACCCTCACTTCATTGAACTTCTGGGCTCGCACGGCGTTCTGGATGAGATCGATGTCGTTGCCGTCCACGGATTTCCATTGGACTGGAACCACTGGAAGATCGATGAATGGCCGCAGAAGATCGCGGAGGTCCGTGCGGTGACGCACAAGCCGGTATGGGTTTCAGAGGCTGGAGCGTCTTCTTTCGGGGCCGACGAGATCCAGACCTTTGGCTTGAAACGCACGGCGGAGCTGCTTCTCGGAGAAGTGGAGCGGGTGCATTGGTACAGTCTGCACGATCTGCCCGCATCCTGGACGGCGACGACTCGCCACAAGGAGGCTGAGGGCAGCGCTTACTACCGTCATTACTATATGGGACTGTTGCGCGAGGACGGGTCTGCCAAACCTGCGACGGAAAACTTTCCCTCCGGCATGGGCGTCTGCCAATGGTTTCACTACGAAGACCATCGCCTGGATTCGTCGATTGAGTGGCTGCGCCGCTTGGGTGTGCGCCATTTGCGTACGGGCGTGAGTTGGGCCGACTGGTTTCGCGCGGACTCGCAGAAGTGGTTTGACCGACAAATGAATGCACTAAACGAATTTGCCGTGACCATGACGCTGTGCTTCACGCCAGAACACCTGGGCATCGAGCGTCATTACGCCAGCCCGCCAAGGAATCCGCAGGACTTCGCTGATTTCGCAGCCTGGGCGGTGGAGCGCTATGCACCGGACCGGCAGAGAGAGTTGGTCAGCCCGAACCATGAGGCCGAGGTAGCTAGTTTCAGCAAGCAATGTAGCGATCTTCCGGTGGCGGCCCAATAGATGTTTGGCTTGCAGGCGGCCGTTGACTTCGCAGTGCAGAACATAGACGAACTCACGGCGTGGAACTGACGGCGCAATTATGCGGGTTTTAATAACAGCGGATACGGTTGGCGGCGTCTGGACCTACGCTCGCGAACTGGCTGTTGGTCTGGTGCGGCGAGGTGCGCACGTCACCCTTGTCAGTTTCGGTCATATGCCGGAACCGCGGCAGTTAGCGTGGATGGAAGGTTTGCGCAATCTGGATTTCCGCCCAACCGCGTTCCGCCTCGAATGGATGCAGGACTCCGCAGAGGACATTGCAGCATCGTCGGACTATCTCCTCAATGTAATCAACGAGACGCGTCCCGACCTCCTCCACTTGAACCAGTACTGTTACGGCGCTCTGGATATCGATCTTCCGAAGGTGGTGGTAGCGCACAGCGATGTCGTGACCTGGTGGGTCGCAGTGCACGGTCATGCTCCGCCGGATTCCGATTGGATTCGCTGGTATCGCGGCGTCGTGCAACGCGGTTTAGACGGCGCAACCACGGTCATAGCCCCGTCACGATGGATGTTGTTGCAGATCGCGGAGCACTACGGTCGGCTACAGGATCCCACGGTGATCTACAACGGCCGCAGCCCGCAATGGTTCAACCCGCATGGGGAGAAGGAAGATCTTGTCCTTACCGTGGGCCGGCTGTGGGATCCGGCGAAGCAGGTTTCGCTGCTGGCAAAGTGCGATTGCGGCTGGCCCGCCATTATTGCCGGAGAAACACAACATCCGGACCAGGCCTATCGCATGGAGACGAAACGAATCGTCTGCGAAGGCATGCTGGAGTTAAAGGGAAAGCAGACGGAGGAGCAGTTGCGCTCGTTGTTTGCGCGGACAACGATTTATGCAGCGACCTCGCGTTACGAGCCATTCGGCCTGGCGCCGGTTGAGGCGGCCTTGTCGCGTTGCGCGATCATCGCCAATGACATTCCGCCCTTTCGTGAGCTATGGGGAGAAACAGCGTGCTACTTCCGCACCGATGATGTCGAAGACTTACGCGACGCGATTGCGATGCTTCGCAGCGATCGCACGCTTTTGCGCAACCATGCTGAATTGGCGTATCAGAGAGCGCGCCGCCATTTCAGCGCTGAGCGAATGGTGGATGAATATCTCGAGGTCTATCAGGCGCTAGGCGCGAAGAGGTTCCTGGCAGCATGAAGGGCAAGCTTCGCTTCCGCATGTTCGCGCACTCCTGGCTCTCCGACTGGAACCACGGCAATGCCCACTTTCTGCGTGGTCTCGCACGAGAGCTGGTGCGCTTGGGTCATGAAGTTCGTTGCTACGAAGAGATGGGATCCTGGTCGCTGGCCAACCTCATGCAGGAAGGCGAGATTGCATCGCGAGCCATCGACCAGTTTCGCCGCGAATTTCCTGAACTCGACGTGCGCTTCTATCAATGTGACGCAACCTTGCACGAGACGCTAACGCGAGAGCTGCGCGATGCCGATGTCGTAATTGTTCACGAATGGACCGATCCCGATATCGCGGGAGCAATCCTGTCGTACAAATCGAAATTTGGGTTTTGCGCGCTGTTTCACGATACCCACCATCGCGCTTACACCAATGCCGGAGAAATTCTGCGCTTCCCACTGCATCTTTTCGACGGCGTTCTGGCGTTCGGCGATCCGGTTCGGCGCATCTATCTCGATGGTTTCGGTGTGCCTCGAGCCTGGACCTTTCATGAAGCGGCCGACGTTTCGCACTTTCATCCCACCGAGGAAGCGCGCGACATCGACTTGCTGTGGATCGGTAACTGGGGTGACGAGGAGCGCTCGCGTGAGCTGATGGAATTCCTAGTGACGCCAGTTGCAGATCTCCGCAACTGTAAAGCCGTCGCGTATGGGGTGCGCTATCCCGAGGGCGGCAGGCAGTCTTTATCCCGAGCGGGAATTGAATATCGTGGCTACTTGCCAAGTCTGATGACGCCTTACGCCTATTCGCGCAGCGCGCTTTCTTTGCACGTACCGCGACGTCAATACAGCAACGGGTTGAGCGGCATACCGACGATTCGTGTATTCGAGGCCCTGGCCTGCGGGGTCAGCCTCGTCTGCTCTCCCTGGAGTGATGTGGAGCGGTTATTTCGCCCGGGAGAAGACTACGTGGTTGTGCATTCGGGCGCTGAGATGACCGAAGAAATCCGGCGCCTGCTTAGGGACGAACCTGCGCGCCGCCAGATCGGTGCGAACGGCAGACAAACCATCTTGCAGCGGCACACCTGCGTTCATCGCGCCGAGCAACTGGTTTCGATCTGCGAGGAACTCAAGCGATGAAACTATTTGTATTCGGCTCCAGTTTGACTTCTTCTTATTGGAATGGTGCGGCAACTTATTACCGGGGTATCTATAAAAATCTGGCGGAACTTGGTTTCGAAATAACATTTGCAGAACCCGATGCGTATCACCGGCAGCAGCATCGGGACCACGAAGACTTTAGCTACGCGGAGGTGATCGTCTACGACTCGCCACGCGATATTCCGGCGCTGCTCAGACGCGCTCGCGAAGCCGATCTGGTCATCAAGCACAGCGGCGTTGGCGTCGACGACGCCCTGCTGGAAGAGCACGTGCTCGAATGCAAATCCTACGGCACGCAGGTCGCTTTCTGGGATGTAGATGCTCCCGCGACGCTGGCGGAGGTTGAAGCCGAGCCTCTCCATCACTTCCGGCAATTGATACCTGATTACGACTACGTGTTCACCTACGGCGGCGGTCCTGCGGTGGTGGAGCATTACCAGGAACTGGGGGCGCGAGTGTGTCACCCGATTTACAACGCACTCGATCCCGCAAGCCACCATCCCGTAGCGCCTGATCCTGAAAAGAATTGCGATCTTCTGTTCGTGGGCAATCGGCTGCCGGACCGTGAGAAAAGGGTGGAAGATTTTTTCCTGGCAGCGGCGGAACAGGCGCCGGAATTCAGCTTCGCCCTCGGCGGTGAAGGCTGGGGAGGGAAGCGCTTGCCTGCTAATGTGCGCTGGATCGGCCATGTTGGCACGCGCGACCACAATCAGGTCAATTGCTCCGCGCGCATGGTTCTCAACCTGAACCGCGAATCCATGGCCAGTGTTGGCTTCTCACCGCCCACACGTGTCTTCGAAGCCGCCGGCGCCGGTTGCTGCGTAATCACGGATGACTGGGAAGGCATCGATACTTTCTTCGAGCCAGGTTGCGAAATCCTGGTGGCGCGCAATGCGGGAGACATTGTCGACCTGCTGCGAACCGTCGACGCTAAACTGGCAAGAGAGATGGGCGAGGCGATGCGACGGCGCGCTCTCTTGGAGCACACGTACTCTTTGCGCGCGCTGCAGTTGCGTGAAATCCTGCGCCATTCAACCGGAGAAGTTTTGGCGTGGCGTCGCCGGGAGTTACAACAGCCAGCGTAAAGAAGTGGTGCCAGTGGCTTGTGGCGCGGAGGCCAGAGCACACTAGCTTGCTATTCACTATCCGCTGTCCACTGCCTTATGAACCTTGTCGTCTTCGGATTATCGGTCACCTCCACGTGGGGCAACGGCCACGGTACCACGTTCCGCGCGCTCTTAAGCGCGCTGCATAAGCGCGGCCACCGGATCACCTTCTTTGAAAAAAATGTGGAGTGGTATGCCTCGAATCGCGATCTGCCCGATCCGGCATTCTGCACGGTTCGCCTTTACCAGCATTGGGATGAAATTCTGCCGTCCGTCCGCCGGGAGCTAAGCGAAGCGGACGTAGCGATGGTCGGCTCTTATTTCCCCGACGGAATCGCTGCTCTCGATGAAATCATCGGCACCGACATTCCGGTAAAGTCTTTTTACGACATCGACACACCCATCACCATGGCCGCCCTCCGCGCGCATGGCAAGGCGGATTACATCCAGAGCCACCAGATACCACAGCTAGATATTTACTTCAGCTTCACCGGTGGTCCAATGCTCCGCGAGATCGAGGCGCGATTCGCGGCACGACAAGCCGTGCCACTGTATTGCTCCTTCGATCCTGCGAAATATCGTCGCACGCCGCGTAACCCTGATTTCGCCTGCGACCTGAGCTACATGGGAACGTATGCTCCGGATCGCCAACCCAAACTCCACGAACTGTTTGTCATCCCCGCGGAGCGGCTTGCGGAGCAGAAATTTATCGTCGCTGGTCCCCAATATCCTAAACTGACACGTTGGCCCGCCAATGTACGTCACATCGCTCACCTCAGTCCGCTGTGGCATCAGGAGTTCTATTCCTCGTCCAGAATCACGCTGAACCTCACGCGCCGAGACATGGCGATGGCGGGCTACTCGCCTTCGGTCCGACTATTCGAGGCGGCCGCATGCGGAACGGCCATCATCTCGGACAACTGGCCAGGGCTGGATTCTTTCTTTACACCAGGCACGGAGATCCTGATTCCTACGGGGTCGGAGGATATGGTCCGGCATCTAACCTCACTTTCGGACAACGAGTTATGTCAGATAGGTAGCAGCGCGCAAGAGCGCGTTCTGGCAGAACATACCAACAGGCATCGGGCCGTCGAATTTGAGAACGCGATTGAAAGCGTCCTCTCGTGCTCGACAGCCGCTGTCTCCATATCTTCCCTCGCATCACGCCATCGATGCACCTGAAGCTTGCTGAATTCCTGCCCGCGATTAGAAGGCAAGCCGCCTTCCATATTTCTTTCCGGCACACACGAAATTCCAATCGCTCTGGCAGAACCTGTTAAAAGCAATGCATCTAAACCTGCCGTAAGCTCTCCAGCTAGAACATAAATTTTGTCCGAAGCAGTTGTCTGTTTGTTGAGAAGGGTTGTGATGAGAGTTGCTTTGGTTTCACCTCCTTTTTTGTCCGTCCCGCCGAAAAAATATGGCGGCACGGAATTGTTTATCGCGCAGTTGGCCGAGGGGCTGCAGGATTCCGGTATCGATGTTGTGGTTTATACCAACGGTGAGTCTACCGTCGGAGTCGAGAAGCGCTGGCTTTACCCTGAGCAGCAGTGGCCGATCAGTGGAGAGGTCTTCGACAATTTGCAAGACTTCAATCATGCCTCGTGGGCTATTGCAGATGCAGCTTCCGATTGCGATATCATCCATCTCAACAATGTTTCGGCCTTGATGTTCACGCGATTCGCTCCGGACAGTAAATTCGTATATACGCTTCACCACGTGCAGGAGGAAGATCTCAGCAAGCTGTATCAGTTCTTCCCGCAAGTTGAATTTGTCACCATAAGTGACTTTCAGCGCAAGCGCGAGAGCATGGCGCGCATGCGTACCATTCATCATGGAATCGACTTAACGGCATATCAATTAAAAGCGGAGAAGCAGCAGTACTTGTCTTTCCTTGGGAGGATTGCGCCCATCAAGGGCACTCACGTCGCTATTGAAGTTGCGAAGAGATCGGGAATTCCTTTGAAGATCGCAGGCGAAGTGCAGCCCATCTTTCAGGATTACTTTGACACACAGATAAAACCCCACATCGACGGCAAGTTCATCGAATACGTAGGCGAAGCCGATCTCGCCTTGAAGAATGAATTGCTGGGCAATTCACTGGCGATGTTGTTCCCGATTCAATGGGACGAGCCTTTCGGCCTGGTAATGATCGAAGCGATGGCGTGCGGAACTCCGGTGCTGGCTCTGCCGGGAGGCGCGGTCGATGAAGTGGTTTGCAACAACCTATCGGGATTCATATGCCGGTCCGCGGACGAGATGGTGGCTCGGGCGACGTCATTGCCGGGAGCGTTCAGTCCGGCGAACGTGCGTCAGTATTGCCGCCAATATTTTTCGGTCGAGCGGATGGTTTCAGATTACATCGCCGTTTATCAGGAGCTTGCCGAAGAGGGCAATCCACTGCGCAAATCGACCAGCGGAATCACCATGGTGGCGTAAGGAGGGCCTTCTCGAGCAGGATGAGTGGAAACCTGATAATTCCTTATGATGATTTGATCGAGATTTCATCGCCGCACGTGGAACCGCGACTGGCCTTCCAGACAATCGAGCCGCGTAAGGTTGATAATCTCACCCTGATCGACGGCAAGACTTTCAGCGCCACCAGTGTGTCCGGCGATATCTATCCGCCGGGCTCGCCCGACGTCGGTTTTTTTCACGACGATACTCGATTCCTCAGTCATCTCGAATTGCGAATTGGTGGGCACCGCACCGTTGTGCTCTCCTCAGCCACGGAAAAAACATTCTCCGCGCGGATTGAGCTGACCACCGGAAATATCACGTTACGTGATTCGTTCGACCTTCCCGAGAACACGGTCCACATCCGGCGTGAGCAGTTGCTGGCGTCGGAAATACTCTTCGACCGCATGACCTTCGAAAACTTCAATCTGACGCCGGTGGATTTCACGGTCGAAGTCCTCTTGGACGCCGATTTTGTGGACGTCTTCCAGGTCCGCGGCGTAGCGCGTCAGAAGCATGGTCAGTACTACCAACCCGTGGTTGGCGATGATGGCATAGCCTTTTACTACAAGGGCCTTGATGGCGTGATGCGCGAAACCCTGGTCCAGGTGTCGCCCAAGCCCACTGAGATTCAGGAACGGGTCATTCGCTGGGAGTTGCGACTGGAGCCGCTGAAACGCGTGGAGCTTGATCTGAACGTAACCCCGCTAGTCGAAGGCCGCAAGTCTCGCGCTCAACTCTACGAGATGGACCACCAGTTGCGGCAACGGCGAGCCAATTTTGCGCGGTGGGAATCTGCATCCACGACCTTCCAGACCGGCAACGACGTATTTGATAGCCTGCTAAAAACGGCGGTCGGCGACTTTCATGCGCTTCAAATTCCAGACGGGAATCAACACATCATCGCTGCCGGCATTCCCTGGTTTGCCACGATTTTCGGTCGCGATTCCATCATCTCCGCTTTCCAATCCTTGTCGCTGAATACCCAGCTGGCGGTGGATACGCTACGTGTGCTGGCGCGCTACCAGGGCAAGGAATACAACGATTGGCGCGACGAAGAGCCGGGAAAGATCCTGCACGAATACCGCGATGGCGAGATGACGCGCGATGCGGAAATGCCATTCGGGCCGTACTACGGCTCGATTGATGCCACTCCCTTATTCCTCATCCTGCTGAGCGAGACGTTTAACTGGACTGCCGACGAACAGCTTGTCGAAGAGTTGCTACCCAATGCATACGCTGCATTGGACTGGATCGATAAGTATGGCGATCTGGACGATGACGGTTTCATTGAGTATCAGCGGCGTTCTCCAAAGGGTCTGATCAACCAGGGATGGAAAGATTCCTGGGACGCGAATATGCACCGCAACGGCGCTGTCGCAAAAACTCCCATTGCTCTGTGCGAAGTGCAAGGCTATGTCTTCGACGCGAAGTCTCGCATGGCGTCGCTGCTTCGTAGCTTCGGCGATGTGAAGACAGCGGACCGCTTGAAGCGTGAGTCCATTGAGCTGGCAAAACGGTTTGATCGCGCCTTCTGGGTGCCGAGCCGCGGCTTCTATGCGATGGCCCTGGACGCCGAGAAGAAGCCATTAGAGGTTATCGCGTCGAATCCGGGGCATCTGCTCTTCACGCGAATCATCAGCCGCGAACGCGCCCGGGTGGTTGGTAATCGCATGATGCGAGACGACATGTTCAGTGGCTGGGGTTGGCGTACCATGTCGCAGGAGGAGCGGATCTTCAACCCGCTCAGCTATCATCGCGGCTCCGTCTGGCCGCACGACAATTCCATCATCGCGCATGGAATGGCGCTGAACGACATGCGCGACGGAGCGCTGCGGATTTTCACGTCTCTTTACCAGGCAGCTTCCAGCTTCCGCGATTATCGTTTGCCGGAGTTGTTCTGTGGCGTCCAGCGCCGCGAGTATGACGAGCCGGTGCATTATCCCGTTTCCTGTTCGCCGCAGGCCTGGGCCTCGGGAGCCATGTTCCTGATCCTCTCTTCCGTCCTGGGCATCCGTCCCAGTGCGCCACGAAAAGAGCTCAACATCGTCAACCCGCAGTTGCCTGATTGGCTCGACCATCTACACATTCGCAATTTGCGAATCGGAGCCAGCCGGGTTGGACTGGACTTCAGCCGCCGCGGCGATCGAACTTTCTGTAACGTGGTAGATGTGGAGGGCGACAAGCTGCTGGTGAACGTTGCCTTCAAGAAGTAACTTTCGGCCGTCGACTGAGTCAGTTCTCGCGGAAGTGCTTGCTGACATTCCGAAGAATCGCGTCAGTCGCGCTCTTTTATCATCGGACGCTGCTGCACTCAATTACAATTAGCGAACGGCGCAGATACGCCGAACACTTCTGGAGGATACATGGCGCAAGTGAAGATCACGGTCCGCAACAATGGGCCGTTTCGGGTTGAGGCTCCTGAGGGCAGCGTGGAGTTGGTGGACGCCGACGGAAACGCCTACGATTTGACCGGCAAGCCCGCGTTTTCTCTGTGCCGCTGCGGAGGCTCGACCAACAAACCTTTCTGCGATGGCACGCACAGCCGCATTGGATTTGAGGCGGCCGAACGGGCTGTCGCCGCAGCTGTCAAACTGGAGACGCCTGGACAAGAGCCTCCGAAGTAGTCAGCCAAGATCGCCGGTTAACAACGGTTTTGCAATAGTAAGCCGGGCCTCGTGCCCGGTTTTATGTTTTTCTGAGAAACACTATTATTTGCCGGTACTCGGTTTCTCATAGCGCGCCTTATCGTCCGCAACCTGCCATACGGTGTCCAGGATCGTCCCATCCACCCACTTCACTACGGCCACTGGATTGTCGAGCAGCTGCGGCTTGGCGGGCTTTCCTCCGCAAATCTTCTCGACCTCAGCCTTGATCTCTTCGATGGCTCGAATGGGCAGGCCTTTTCCCTTGACAGCATTGAGCAGGTCCTGACGTTTGGGATTAATCGCGATGCCGCGCTCCGTCACGATCACATCAATCAACTCGCCGGGGCCGGTCACGGTTGTCACTTCGTCGACGATCACCGGAATTCGGTCGCGAAAGGATGGTACGGCGAGAATCGTGCAGCCCGCGAACAGGCAATTCTGCCATCCGCCGATTCCGTGCAGCAGGCGGCCGTCGGAGTGTGTCACCACGTTAGCATTGAAGTTCAAATCGACTTCCGTCGCTCCCAGAACGCAAGCGTCAACCATGGAAGCAAAGTTTCCTTTGCCGTGAAAATTGTAAGACGTGAAAGGACTGGTCGGCACATGCCGGGGATTCGTTGCGATCGAACGGACCGCGTCCAGGTCGAAAGTCTGCCCGTCGAGGATGTAACCGATCAAGCCTTCCTGCAGCATGTCGACCAAGTACTTGGTGGAGCCTCCGCGCACAAAGCTGGCTTTGACGTTGGCGGCTTTCATCATCCGAGCCAGGTAGTCAACAAATGCAAGAGCGATTCCGCCCGCGCCAGCCTGGAACGAGAAGCCATCACGCATGATTCCGCTGTCGCGTAAGAATCTGGCGACCAGCTCCGAGATTCGCAACCGGTCAGGACTACGGGTGATCTGGGTCGTGCCGCTGACAATCTTTTCGGGGTCGCCAATTGAGTCGACTTCGACAATGTAGTCGACGTTGTGGCCTTGAATCTGCCACGGCACGCAAGGAAAAGGCACAAGATTGTCTGTCACCAGGATGACGCGGTCTGCGTACACAGAGTCGGCGAGCGCGAAACCCAACGAGCCGCAGGCAGAGGGGCCATGCGAGCCATTCGCGTTACCAAAGAAGTCGGCGGCGGGCGCGGCGATTACCGCGATGTCGATATGAACTTCGCCGTCCTGTACCGCCTGCCATCGTCCGCCGTGAGACCGCAGGACTCCCAAACCGCGCATGTGGCCGTGGGAACAGTAGTCGCCTAGTGGCCCGTTCATGCTGCCTTCGATGTGGTGGACTGCGCCAGACCTCATCAAATCAATCACCGGCTCGTGACAGGGAAACGACGCGCTGGGGAACCAAACAAGATCCCTGCACCCATGCGAGCGGCCGTCTGTAGACGCGGTGAGGGCAACGCGGTCCCCGTTGCGCAGGTGATGATGACTGCTGATGGTCATGCCGTCGCGCAACCCGCAAAGCCGCAGCGCGGTCTCAATATCCGGCACGCGTTTATCGCCATTGCCCGGGTAATCGTTGTTACTGCGAATCGGCGGCCCGACTTTGCAGCCCACCGGCCTGTATCCATTGACGCCATGATAGGCGATAGATTCTCGACCGTTGACCTCAGCAGGCACGCGCCGCCCTATAGCGTTCGCGATGAGAGTGGTGGCGAGCGTGACCGTCATTCGTTGTCTCCTGCTGGCGGCGCTGGCTCAGGAACCACGCCCATCCGCCGTGCTCGCGCGACCAGCTTGCGCGCGCGCTGCACAACCGGAGCGTCGATCATCTTTGAGCCGAGACTGACCACGCCCAACCCACGGGACTGCGCGTCATCGTAAGCCGCAACAATCTTCAAAGCTTTGTCCAATTCCGCGGCACCGGGAGCGAATGCACGATGAATGATTTCGATTTGAGTGGGATGCACACAGCCCATGCCTTCAAAGCCCATGGCCCGCGATGCCTGCCCCCAGCGCGACAAGCCTTCTGTATCACCAACGTCGCCGAATACCGAGTCGATCGCCTGCACGTGGGCGGCGTGAGCAGCGTTGACCACCCTCATGCGCGCGTAGAAAGATTCGGCTGCCCCGGTAGTTTTCGCCACGCCTAGGTCGGCGGTGTAGTCTTCCAGCCCAATGGTCAGAGCGACAACGCGGTCAGAGGCCGTTGCGATGTGGAACGCGTTCTCGATGCCAAGAGCTGACTCGAGAATCGGCATCAGCCAGATCGGGCGGGTAATTGCATAGCGCTTGCAGATGGAGTCGATCCGCTCCACACACTCGGATACCTGCTGCGGAATTTCAACTTTTGGGATGAGGATCAAGTCGGGGGATTGTGGCACGATCTCTTCCAGGTCTGCGAGTCCGAGCGGCAGTTGGTTGATGCGGACCATCCGCTCGGCACAACCAAAATCCACGGCGCGTAGTGCGTTGCGGACCAGGATGCGAGCTGCGTCCTTCTCTGCAAAGTGGACCGAGTCTTCCAGATCCAGAATGACTGCGTCGGGACCGTGCAAGCCGGCATTGATGAAATACTTGGGCTCGTTGCCCGGCAGATAGAGACGTGAGCGCCGAAGTCGATCTCGAGGCGAATCGGCCGGTGTCAGCACTGCATCCGGCAGAGCCGTATTCTCCGCCGCGACACCCGCCCGCCGCACCGCCGCTTCCACGCGTGCTGCAATGACGAATGGCAGCGCGCCTTCATCAACAATGGTAAGCCTGGCATGTTCAACGCCGAGGTCGTGCAGAAGTTCCACGGCTTGCTGACGGATACGCTCGCCGTAATAGAGTTCGACGCGCGAACGTAAGTCAATCTCCAGCCCACCTGACGACCGCTCCTCGAATAAGACATGCAGGTCCGAGCGAACGTCAGCTCCGGCGCGTCCCGCCGCGGCGCGCCTGACGGAATTAGCTTCGATAGCTGCCGGCATAAGCCCTCTCCGCTGTGACGCCGAGTTTGGTCAGGATCGCCTCGGTCATTTCCGACGTTGACGCAGCGCCCTGCGCCAGAGACCCTGGCCCGCCTGGGATGCGCATCATGTCGTAGGTTCGTACTGCCCCTTCAGCAACTGCGGCGGTAACGGCCGCGCGAATCTTTTTCGCCTTCTCCTGTTCGCCGATGTGGTCAAGCATCATGGCGGCGGAAAGGATCATGGCGATCGGGTTCACGATGGGCGGATCGAGTTCGGCATACTTCGGCGCTGAACCGTGCGTTGGTTCGAACACCGCAACCTCATCGCCAATATTTCCCGATGCGGCGAAACCCAGTCCGCCAACAAGTCCGGCAAACGCGTCGCTGATGACGTCGCCGAACAAGTTGCTGGCGACGATGACGCCATAGTCTTCGGGGTTCTTGGTCAGCCACATAGTTTGCGCGTCGATGTTGGTCGACCAGAGCGGAATGTCGCTGTAGCGCTTCTGCACCTCTTTCGCGACCTCTTCCATCAAGCCGGAGGTTTCGCGCAGCACGTTCGGCTTTTCGCAAATCGTGACGGACTTGTAGCCGAAGCGCCGGGCATATTCGAAAGCGGCCTCACAAATGCGCCGCGCTGCCGGCCGGGTGATGATGCGCACGGAAACGGCGAGGTCCTCGCCCACAACATTTTCAAACTGCTTGAACTTTGAGTGGGAGCGCAACGCATCGCGCACCGGTTGCGGCGGATTGCTCCACTCCACTCCCGCATACAGTCCTTCCGTATTTTGCCGGAAGACCACGACATCTACTTTGGGTTCTTCAAAACCGCCGGCAGGCGTCTTGCGAATGAAATTCAGCGGATTGCCGGGAAATGAAAGACACGGCCGCATGCAGATATCCAGATTGAATTTCTGGCGCATGGACACGATCGGGCTGAAGTATTGATAGCCTTTCCCCGTCAGGGCAGGGTTGAGTTCGGCTTCCGCTTCCTTCTTAGGTTTGGAAGTAATGGCGCCAAACAGTCCAACCTTGTGTTGACGCAAAAGGTCGAGGGTGCGATCGGGAAGGGCATTGCCTTCCCGGACCCAGCATTCCCAGCCAATGTCGGCGTGAACATACTCGGCCTCGAAGCCCACCGCATCGAGGACCCGAATCGCCTCGGGTAGAACCTGGTTGCCGATCCCATCTCCGGGCATGGTTACAATAGTGTGTTTTGCCATACAGTCCTACCTCTTAAATGTTCGTCTCCCACATTGGGGGAGTCGTCAAACTTGCGCTGCCAGGCAGCTCTCGGCCAACTTTTGTCTGACCAGATTTTCAACCCCGCCCGCGATAATCAGCGATTGCGGCACGCTGCCTAACGCCGGAAATGGAAACTCCTGATCCAAGTACCGAACCGTGCTGGATGCAAAATCGACATCGATCGGGGCACCGGAAATGATTGTTTTATCGCCTCGATCGATCGCGCCGCGAAACGTCTCTCGCAAATAACGCACCAGCGCCGGTGTCTCGATACACAGAAATCCGTTGTTGAAGGCATTGCGCAGGTAGGTTTGCGAGAAGCTTCCCGCGAGCACCAGCGGGATACCTTTGCACTTCAGCGCGGTCACCGCTTGTTCACGACTGGAACCTGTGCCGAAGTTGAAGCCGCCAATCACCACGTCTCCGGCGACGGTGCGCGCAGCAAATTGCGGATCGTAGTTCTGCATCACCACTCGCGCCATCATCTCCGGCGTCATGTCTTCGCGATAGGTGTAGTCCTTGCCGTAGATGCCATCGGTGTTCAGGTTGTCCTGCGGTAGGAAAACCATGCGCCCACGAACACTGGCGGGAAATCCGGCAAGAATGTCCACTGACTCCGATATCGCCCGGGCTGAGCCGATTGTTTCGAATTGCCGGGTGACTTTGGGTGACTCGATCTTTACCGGCCCGCAGATGTAGCCCGCGATCGCTGATGCTGCCACAACCGCTGGGCTTGCCAGATAGCACTGAGCATCCCGCGAACCCATGCGGCCCTTAAAGTTGCGATTGGTAGCTGAGATTCCCACCTCTCCGGCCTCGAGAAGACCCGCGCCCAGCCCAATACACGGGCCACAGCCGGGTGGCAGCACCCGCGCTCCAGCATCGATCAGCGCCTGCCAGATTCCGCGACGCTCTGCTTCCTCCTGCACCAGGCGGCTGGCGGCAGCAAGGTAGAACTCCACGCCGTCTGCGACCTTCGCGCCCCGGAAGACACGCGCCGCGGCCTCGAGGTCCTCCATGCGTGAGTTCACGCACGAAAGGAGATACGCCTTCTGAATCGCAACTTGTTTCTCTGCGATCTCCGCGACCGGTTGCGCCACCTGCACATTGTCCGGGCCGGAGACGTGCGGCGTTACCTGCGTTAGATCAAGGACGATACGGGCCGCGTAAGCTGCGTCTGGGTCGGGAGTCGGCGGATGACTGCGCCACTCGACCAGCTTCTCGTCCGGAATACGAGTGATGCCCTGCGCCCGTAACTCGCGGTTGCGGGATTCGAGGTATGACAGGGTGATCTGGTCGACGGGGAACCAGCCGACGAGTGCTCCCCATTCGGTTGTCATGTTCGCAATACTCAGCCGGGCATCCATGCTGAGCGACGCGACACCTGGTCCGCAAAATTCGAGAGCCGCGTTTAATACCTCTTCGCGGTTGTACAAGCCGCACAGCGTGATGATGACGTCTTTACCGGAAACGCCGGGGGACAACTGTCCTGTCAGCAGGACCTGAATCGAGCGTGGAACCTGCCACCAGAATTCGCCCGTCGCCCAGATCGCCGCCGCGTCGGTTCTAACCACCGGAGTTCCAATCGCGCCCAGCGCGCCATACATATTTGAATGGGAGTCGGACGCGACAACGAAGCTGCCAGGCCATACGTAGCCTTGTTCCACCATGATCTGGTGGCCGATGCCTGAGCCCGGCGGGTAGCAATTGATGCCGTGTTTTCGCGCGAACATCTGCATGTCCTGGTATTTCGCCAGATTTGATACGTCCTGGTTCTGAATGTCGTGATCGGCGGTGAAGACAGGCTGCGCGGGATCGTGCACATTCACGGCGCCGATGGCTTTGAACTTCTTCATGACCGCCGCGGTATTGTCATGCGTCATCACGTGGTCGGGCCGAATCGAAAGGAAGTCTAATGCCCGGAGAGGACGATCCGGGCCCTCCGTCATGTGAGATTGTGCGATCTTTTCGACGATGGTTTGCGGCATCATCGGCCTCCCGGAACATCACGATCCGCCCGGAACAATTGCATTAATTCCGTGACGGTCGACTCCTTCTCCAGCCCCCATATAGCGTCGATGGCGCGCCGCCGCGCATCACGGGACATTACCGCTTCGGCCAGGGCCTCAAATTTCTCTTCGACTTCGACATCGGTAAGCGGATTGCGCGGATCGCCCTTGGGATAGTCGATTTGCTGGGTGAACTCGCGTCCGTCAACCGTGTGGATGCGAACGATCACCCGTTGCAGAGCCGGAAACAGTTTTTCAATGTCGGCATCGGCGGTGACGACGATCTTAGACAGCTGCCCGCGAATCAGGGCATCCATGATCTTTGCCGGCGTGAACTGTAACGGCGTTACCTGTCGGTCTGCTATGGCAGCGGCAATTACATAGGGCAGAGAGTGATCGGCCGTCTCTTTCGTATGAGGATCGTACTTGCTGGGATCGCTGAGGATGTCAGCGCCACGAGCCGTAGTGCGGATGTGAACTTGTGCAATGTCGTGCGGCTGGAGATCGTAATCCCTCACCAACGATAACAATGCCGAGATCGGTGTATGGGTCAGCGCCTCGGTGGGAAAAGCTTTCATCCCACACTGTGTGATGCGCCAGGAATCGCCCAGCCCATCCGTCAGGATATTCAGCTTCCAGTCCGGCCCCAGGCAGTGCACCAGCCCTTCTTTGCCGTCGATGACGTGCTCCGGGCCCGTATACCCCTTTTCCGCAAGCAGAGCGGCAAGCATTCCGCTTTGGGTTGCCATGGGATCCACGGTGTTCTTCATCATGGTGAGCCTGCCGGCTGTGACCGCTCCCAGCGTGACGCGCCCGCTGGCGCTGATGCCCACCGCGTGCTGAATCTGCGATGGCGTGAGGTGCAACATCCGTCCGGCAACGATGGGCGAAACGAAGGAGGTGAGGGTGGCATGATGCCAGCCGCGCTCGCGTATACCCGGAAACGCCGCTTCGCAAAGCCGCATCTCGAATTCATGACCTAGTACAAGCCCTACGATCAGTTCGCGCCCATCGCTACCCGCCCGCTCGCAGGCTGCAATTGCCGCCGGAAAGATGTCGGATGGGTGTGAAGGGTCCTGCTTCCAGTAGATGTCGTTATAGTCCATGCAGCGGATCATCAGCGCGTTGGCCAGCGATGCTGAAACCGGATCCATGCTCTTGCCGCTGCCGATAACCGTCGCTTTGCCGGGACCCGCAATTTCGTCGAGAACCGCCAGTGCGATGGTGACGTCGTGCTGCTGGTAGGCGCCAAGCGCGCAGCCAATACTGTCGAGCAGAAAACGCTTGGCCTGATGTATCGCGTCCTTGGAGAGCTGTTCGAATTGAAGGCCTGCTGCCCACTCTGACATTGTGGCAGTAATCGGGACTTGAACAGTTTTATCAATCGGGGCTGTAAAGGTCGCCATGTTGATCGTCTCCGTTATTTCCCCAGATTCTTGAAGGGCAGAAACGCCATGAAATCGGCGTGGTGCACGATGTATGCCTCGGTTGTGCGCTTCACCAAATCCCCCTCGGCGGCGTGGGTCGCAATGATGTGGCAGACGGGATCAGGTACGCCGCACTGCATCGCCAGCGCAACACCGGTAAAGGGATGACGCAGCATTTCGCCACGCTTGCTCTGCCTTACACGGCCCTCCGCTTTCTCGTATTCCAGCAACTTGCCGACGTCGGCCAATATTGCGCCGGCAATCACCGTGTCACGATCGATTGGCAACGAGCGGCCCATGAACTCGGTCATGCTTTCAGCGGCCTTGCGTGCGATGTGCACAACACAGCGCTTGTGTTCCATGAAGGTCGTAGGACAGTTGGGCACAAGCAGCGTGAACGGGATATGGTTCAGGTCGTCGGGCGACAGCGGGCTCAACTCAAAAGCACGCTCCCAGGTTCGCGTGACCTGATCGCGCAGATCGGGCGATTCAATCCAACCTATTTCCGGCCACAGTTTCAGAACTGCATCTCTCATACAAGTACGTCCGCGCAGGCGGAATATGCCGTCGGCCCGGGGCCTTGGGAGGCCTGTCGGCTGCCAAACGAATATTCGTAACACTTGGAAGAGGTGCGGGGCTATGATGTGCGTCACAAAACGCAGATAGACACAATGCAATCAATGCGGTGCGAACACCACATGTGTCTGCCAATTTGAGGATTGCTCCGTGCTACCCAGGCGACGTAGCCTGCTGTAGACTTCTGAGTCTGTACTCCCGAGAAATCCCGGAGGCTATTGCATGACCGCCAGTGATCCTCTCCTCGCGCCGATTTCCGATGCTGAGCACCGCGATTTTGGCGGTGTGCAACTCGACATCGTTCGGACCGGAACCGCCCGCGTCAAGCGGTCCATCTACCCGGTAGGCTTTCACTGGGCGGAGGACATCAAGCCGCTGGTGGGAACCGAAACCTGCATGCACGCGCACATTGGTTTTCTGGCTCGCGGCCACATTCACATGGAGTTTCCCGACGGCTGTGTTCGGGATTACGTGGCGCCCACGGTCGTCATGATCGAAGCGGGCCACGACGGTCGAGTCATCGGCGACGAGCCGGCTGTCCTGATCGAATTCGATTTCGAAGGCGACACCGCCAAGGTCTGCGGAATTCCGGAAAAGCACGAGCATGCGAAATAGTCATGCGCCTTCATCGAGTGTGTGTATTCTGCGGCTCCAGCATGGGCGCCCGGCCTGAGTACCATGCCGCCGCGGAAGCCTTGGGCAAGTTGCTCGTCGAACGCGGGATCGAGCTGGTATACGGCGGCGGCAACATCGGACTCATGGGAGTAATTGCCGACAAGGTCCTCGCGCTTGGCGGCCGCGTCATCGGCGTTATTCCCGAATCGCTGATGGCGAGAGAAGTCGGCCATCTTGGTCTGACGGAACTGCGCGTCGTCAGCTCAATGCACGAACGCAAGGCGGTCATGTCCGATCTGTCGGATGGATTTATCGCGCTGCCGGGCGGTTTTGGGACAATCGAAGAGTTCTGCGAAGTGGTGACCTGGTCGCAACTTGGAATTCAGTCAAAACCCTGCGGACTGGTGAACGTTGGGAACTATTTTGCGCCGCTATTGGAGTTGTTCGATCAGGCTGTGCGCGAGAAGTTTCTGCGGGAAGAGAATCGAAGGCTGGTGCTGGATGACACCGATCCGGTGCGTCTGATCGAGAAGATGGCTGCGTTTGAACCTGAACTCGTGCCAAAGTGGATTGGCAGAGACGAGCGATAGCTGCTGCATTCGCGACCATTCCTGCCGAAATTGTCATGCCGAGCGTAGTCGAGGCACCTGCTGTTGATGGAATCGGAACGATCTCCGGTTGCGCTAGAAAGCAGGTCCCTCCACTCCGGCCGGAGGCCCGCCTTCGGTCGGAATGACAATTTCATTTGGATAGCGCGTGAACCATAGCGCAGTGTCTATGCCAGCGCTTCAACCCACGCCCGCCGCTTCTCCGCCTCCTCCTTCGTAAACACGCCGGCAATCCTTGTCCCGCAGTTCTCGCAACGACCGTCCTTCACCCGGTTCGACATCACCGCGTGCCATGAGCGCGAGATCACCGCCTGCTTGCATCCCGGACACATCGTGTTACCGCCATCGGAATGGATATTGCCTTCATACACGTATTTCAGCCCCATGCTCTGAGCGATGGCGCGAGCGCGATGCAGCGTGGCGGAAGGCGTGGCGGGCTTGTCGCGCAGCTTGAAGTCAGGATGAAACGCCGTGAAGTGCAGCGGAACATCATCGCCCAGATTTTCCAGAACCCAGCCGCAGAGCTCTTTGAATTCGCCGTCGCCGTCGTTGAGTGTCGGGATGATGAGGTTCGTGATCTCGAACCACACGCCGGTTTCGTGCCGCAGCCACTTGAGCGTGTCCAGCACCGGTTGCAGATGCGTGAGGGTGACCTTGCCGTAGAAATTCTCGGTGAAGGCTTTCAGGTCGATGTTGGCTGCATCGATGTGCTGATAGATGTCGAAGAAGGCCTCGCGCGTGATGTATCCGTTGGACACCATCACGTTGTTCAGGCCGGCGCTGTGCGCCTCGCGCGCGATGTCGATGACGTACTCACCCCAGATGGTCGGCTCGTTGTAGGTGAAAGCGAGATGAGGTGCGCGATGCTCCAGCGCCAGTTCGACAACATCCGCGGGATCGAGGCTGAGCGAATTCACCTGATCAGCCTTAGCCTTCGAGATGTCCCAGTTCTGGCAGAAGAAGCAGCCCATATTGCAGCCGGCGGTGCCCATGGAAAGGATCTTGGTGCCGGGAAAGAAGTGATTCAGCGGCTTCTTCTCCACGGGATCCATCGCCAGCGCTGCGGGCCGGCCATACCCAAGTTGAATCAGGCGTGCGCCCTCGTTCTTGCGGATGAAGCAGAAGCCGCTCTGACCTTCGCCGATATGACAGTGACGGGGGCAAAGGTAGCAGTGGATGCGCCCATCGGCCATCGTCTCCCACCAGCGCGCCCGGTGGAGTTCGGGCTTTGTTGCTGTTAACTGCATAGTAAACGGCTTAAGTGTTATTGTAACGCCGATTGCGCATCGACGGGACGCCCTTCGCCATCCGCTCTTTGCTTTTCGCCAGGCTTATCGTGTGAGCGGAGGAACTCGAATTCCTGGACGGTGCATCTTAGTGCTTCGCTCGTATTTCCTCAGAGCTAAGAGCTAAGAGCGATCTCATTCACCAGCGTTGAGCCACCACCTGGTGCGGCAGCTTCGGCTCCTGATAGCCCTTAGGTTTCTGGCGCGGCGGGAGCTTGGGTGGCGTGTAGGGAATTTCCTCGTAGGGAATCCGGCTGAGGATATCGGCAATGCAGTTCAGACGCGCCCGTTTCTTGTCGTCCGAGGGCACGATGTACCACGGCGCCAAGGCGGTGTCCGTTGCGGCCAGCATGGCATCGCGCGCCCGAGAGTAGTCATACCAGCGACGATGCGACTCCAGATCCATGGGACTCAACTTCCAGCGTTTGGATGGGTCCTTAATGCGAGCGGCGAACCGGCGATGCTGCTCCTTCTCGGAAACGTCCATCCAGTACTTCAGCAGAATGACACCATTGTTCACGAGGGTAGCTTCAAACGCCGGACAGCCTTGCAGGAATCGCGTGTAGTCCACCTTGCTGCAGAAGCCCATGACGTGCTCGACACCGGCGCGGTTGTACCAACTGCGGTCGAAGATGATGATCTCGCCACCCGCGGGCAACTGGGCGATATAACGTTGCCAGTAGAGTTGGGTCTTCTCGCGGTCCGTAGGTGCCGGCAGTGCGACCAGGCGAAACATACGCGGACTGACGCGTTCCATCATGCGCTTGATGATGCCACCTTTGCCGGCGGCATCGCGGCCTTCAAAGATGATGACGATACGCGCGCCCGTCTCTTTTACCCAGCTTTGCAACTTGACGAGTTCCACTTGCAGCTTAAAGAGCTCGCGCTCATATTCCTTCTTGTCGAGCTTTTGCGGAGCGTGATCGGCGGGAGGTTCGACTGCTGACTTCTTTGCGTGCTTTTTGCCGGAGTGCTTACCCATAACGCCTCCAATGCCATAGCCAGCTTGTAGTATGAAGATGAGCCGATTGTACTCCGCGCAAGCAAGCGGGAGGGCCATCAACCCCCTGGCTTGATCGACGTTTCGGCTGTAGGAGCATCCATCATAGTGAACTTTTTCGGCAGCGAGGTTCGACCCTCTAGCGCAAGTTTCGAGAGCTCGGGACACTCGGTCACGGTCGAACAATTTCTGCCTGCGGCACCGGGAAAATACCGCACGGTCATCGCGCTGCACGGTTCGGGAGGCATTCGCGAGGGCTGGTCGACACAGCCGGCTACGCTGATGGCTGGCCAGGGCTACTCCGTTTTTCTCCTGCACTTCTTCGAACGCACTGGAACGGTCCGTGCCGATTACGAGACCACGCATCGCCATTTCCCCGACTGGATGCGAACCATCGGCGACGCCATCACCTTTGCAGCGCAAAACCCGTCGGTCGACGCCAATCGCATAGGGCTGCTCGGCTTCTCCCTGGGAGGTTTCCTGGCGCTGGCGGTCGCCTCGGTCGATCCACGCGTCAAGGCCGTAGTGGAGTTCTTCGGTGGCTTACCGGAGGAGTTGCAGGGCGTGCCCAAAATGCCGCCAGTCCTGATTGTTCACGGGGAAGAGGATCGGGTTGTACCGGTCAGTGAAGCGGTCAAACTCCAGCAGTTGCTGGAACGAACGGGCTCGCCGTATGAGATGAAGCTCTATCCTGGAGCCGGGCATGTTCTCAACGGAATGCAGTTCATGGACGCTGGCCGCCGCGCGGTCCAATTCCTGAACAAGCATCTGTGAGCAGAGGCGTTATTCGGCGAGAGCCGCGGCCTTTTCTTCCGCTTCGGCGACGGCGCGGATGGAAACGTGCTCATGGCGCGCAATTGCCAGTCCGGTGGGGATGACCGACATGAACGTTATCGCCCACAGCATCATGCCACAGCTTACCGCCAGCTCATGTTCGATGTGGAAGCCTGCGCTGAGCATGCCGATAGTCGCCAATTGCGAGCCACCGCCAACCGCGGGCAACTGCAGCATCGACCCAACCATACTGGAGCCCATCAAGACGATTTCGTAGGGAAGCGTGAGCGCCTGCAGTTCGCCAGGATAGGCGTGCGTGACGGCGTAGTAGGCAAAGGCCACCAGGATCCACATGAACAGCGAAACGAAGATCAACTGCACCGCCGAACTCAAGTCCTGGATCGTCTCGAGGCCGTGACTGAACGACAAAACTTTTTCGCGTACGTGATGGGCAAGTTTGGGCGCGAATCCTACGACGCGTTTATGCAGAAATTCAGCCACAGCGTCACCTGAACGGCGCACGACGATCAAGCCGATGATCATCGCCACGATCAGGGCCATCAAAACAAAGCCACCCTCCCGCAGTCGATGGTAGAAGGACAGCGCTTTCAGGTCAGGCGAGAGCAGCGCTACCGACAGCATTACCGCGAACGAGCCCATGTCGAAGATACGTTCTACGCCCCAGACGGCAACCTGCGAGGTGAATGTCAGGCGCTCCTTCTTTGCGATGATGTAGGGGCGGATCATCTCTCCGGCGCGGCCCAGCATGGCCAATGCGGCAAAGCCTACAAACTGCGGAGCCAGCAGTCGCGCGGTCGTGGTTTCCTTGACGGGCTTGAGAAAGATGCGCCAGCGGACGGCGCGCAGGACATAGGCGAGATAAGTGAAAGCGAGCCCGGCAAAAATATAGAGCCAGTTAACATGTTCGGTTTGCAACCAGAACATGTGCCAGTCAAAGGTCTTCCAGGCCCTGATCTGCAAATAAATCAAAAGGCAGAGCGCAACCAGAACAATGCCGAAGACCAGAATGCGTTTTCTATTCATGAAGAGGGAATTAAAGTCGCCCGTGCAAGCTAATGCTCAAGGTAAATGAGCGCCGGAGTGAGGTCAAACTCCACCAACTTCGCTGGTGTCGAAGAAAGAGCCTGTTCCAGCAACAATCCAAGCCCAGGAGCATCTCTGAGTTATGACCATAGTTTCTGTACTGCGCATCGCTCGCCCAACTGACAACCTGGAGGCGCTGCTGCCGTTTTATCGCGAAGGCCTTGGCTTGTCGCTACTCTTCCGGTTCGAGGACCACGACGGATTCGATGGCATGATGCTGGGCCGGGAAACCGCGCCTTACCATTTTGAGTTCACGCGGAGAAGGGGACACGTCGTCGGACGCGCGCCCACACAAGATAATCTGCTCGTCTTCTACCTGCCTGATCCTGAGGAGTGGAGCGCTGCTGTGAAAAGAATGCAGAATGCGGGGTTTACTCCGGTTGCGTCGCTCAACCCGTACTGGGATCGCGAGGGTGTGACCTTCGAAGATCCGGATGGATACCGCATTGTCTTCCGAAGGGGGGAGTGGACGACGTGAGGGGGCTAGTTCGGCCGATCGGTCGGTGAGGTCGGTTCCGATTGCGCCAACTTTGGATTGGCAGCCTGTGCGCGCCGCTGTTGTGCCTGCGCTTTCTGTTGCGCCAACTTCTTGCGGTTGTAGTCCCGAATAATGCGCGCGACGTAAGCGTGCGTCTCGCGATAGGGGGGAACCCCGTTGTACTGACGCACCCGTCCAGGGCCGGCGTTATACGCGGCCAGAGCCTTGGCGACATCGAAGTGATACTGCTCCAGCAGTTGCCGCAGATACCGCACACCGCCGTCGACGTTCTCCGCCGGATCGAAGCTGTCCTTGACTCCCAGTTTGCTGGCGGTGCCGGGCATGAGTTGCATCAGGCCCTGCGCGCCTTTGGGGGAAACAGCGTGCGGATTGTTTGCGCTTTCCGCGGCGATCACGCTGGCGATGAAGTCGGCATCCAGCTTATTCTGCGCGCTGATCTCGGCGACGATGGCCTTCAGGTCGGTGGTTTTGGCAATCGGGGCGGGTGCGTCCGTCGGATCCGGAGGAGCGGGTTCATAGCCTTCGATTTGATCGGTCGGCACGTCGACATAGCCACCCGCAGGATCGGTGCTCATATACAGACGCGTGGTCGCGCCGACCACTTCATGATGATCGTGGCGGAGACTGAAACCATTACGCAGATTCGCAAGCTCGGCGGCGTGAAGGGAAGTCGTGAGGAAGAAGAGAGCACTCGCGAACGATGAAACGTAAAACGCCGTAGTTGCCCAGCGGACCATTCTGGCGAGTACAGCGGTCCCTCGACTCCTGCGTCGCAAAGACGGCGACGCCTCCGCTCGGGATGACACTGTGATATCCACTCTACGCATCAATACTCGCCGGCTTCGGATCCAGTATCTGTTCTACGACTGCAGCGACGCCGCTGGCGTCATTGTGCAGGGTGACGGTCCAGCCATTCTGCTTTAGATCATCAGACGCATTTCCCATGATCACCGGATGTCCGGCAAAGGTCAACATCTCGATATCGTTGTAGTTATCGCCAATTGCCATCACCTGTGAGCGGTCCAAACCGCGGTGCGTAGCCCAGCGTTCCAGCGCGTGCCCCTTGGAACAGCCGGCGTTCAGGATGTCGACGATCGTCAGATTGCGGTAATCGTATTGCGTGCGCAGCACGGTGATTTCGTCCGCGAAATCCGCACCGAGTAGCCGCTCCTGCGCTGTCTGCATCAAGTCAACCGGTCCGCAGAACATTACCTGAATCGGATCTTCAATCAGTGAATCTTCGACCGGGCTGACATATTGAATATAGGGCGCGTTCTTTTCCATCCAGCGCTGGATCACGCCATACAGGCGCTCGTGATTTTCGCAGACGATGGCGCCCAGCCCCTCGCGATCGAAGGTGACGACTGAGTAGTTGCGAAAGTCACTCATATGACGGCACAGCTTGTCAGCCGTTGCCTGCGGCATCAGATCGCGATGAAATGCCTCGCCGCGGATCGAGCGCGTCACAGCGCCGTTGGAGCTGATGATCCAGAGATCGAACCCGAGTGACTCGGCGATTGGTAGTGCGAAGTGGTGCCGACGGCCGGTGACTAGAACGGTCTCGATGCCGGCTTCATGGGCGCGACGCAACGCCTCCAGATTGGCTTTGGAAATCTGGGCTTGGGAGTCCAGCAAGGTGCCATCGATATCGATGGCGATAAGGCGCACGTGGCTCAACATGCATTATTGTAGCAGCGATCGGAGATGTGGCCGCGGTTAGCTGTTCGGGCACAGCTAGCCTTCAGGCTAACGCAGCCGGAACGGCATATCAGAACTGCGGCGGCTCTTTCGGCAAATCGGCCGAACTGATGCCCTCGCAGATCGAGTTATCGACGCTTACGTTGCCCACCGCGTCCAGTCTCAATGTCCACACCGTGTCATAGTCGTCGCCCGGCCAATCGGGAACAGTTTGTCCGCCATGATAGGTGGCAAGCAGCGCATTGACCGTTGTCGGAATGTGAACATGCTCCCATCCGACGAGCAGTGTTTGACGCGAAAAAGCGCCACCGGTGAAGAAGAAATCGCTGGCCTGCGTAGCCAGTTGCGGAGGGTCTTGCGCCATCATGGAAAAGCTCGCCGCCAGGTTGTAAGGCAAGTTGTTGGCAATGGCATACGGAAGCACCGTGGTGTTGGTCCTGACGTACGAATACGTGTCGCCGACGATACTGTTGCTGCCCGGCAGAACCTGTGCAGGATCGATGGAATAGACCTGGGTGGGGTGAATCTTCCCCTCGAGCGCCCAGGGAAGTTGGAGTGCACGCCACTGTCCAGCCCCAGTAAAGTTGCCGTCTTCCCACCACGACGTTGGATGCGCTTCGGCGTGTCGTACGAAGTAGACCGTCTCGTTGCTGTTGACTCCTGCGGGAATAACCGCACCGTTGACTCCTCCGGTGATCTGGATGTGGAACGTCGTGTGTGTCATGACAGGCAAGCACGCCGATTTCACAATGCCTCCGGCGGGCAGCTTCGGATAGCTCGACGGCGGATTGATCTTGCTGTCATACGTCGCCAGATTCGCGATTCCGGGCGGCGCAATGGAGATGGCGTAAACGCGATTGGGACCTTCATAGGTCGTCGGCAGAGTCAGTTGATAACGCTCCGCCTGATTGATCCATGCCATCATCGCGGTCACCGTCTCCCACGGCGCGGCGAAGACGTAGAAGCCGGAAGGATTTGCTGTCACCAGATCGCGCACCAGCACCTCATTTGCGCCGGATGGATCGCGAAAATCCAATCCCTGGCAACTATGCTCAAGTCCCTCCCGGTTCGAGCATGTCAGAAACGGGCGGGTCACGCCTTCGGGCACGTCATCCGACGGATACGATACGTTGAGCGGGAAGCTGTTGGCCGGGAGCGAGTCATTCTGATGCCACAGCTCAATCGTGTTCAGCATGGCGAATTGCTGCACCGTTTCCAACGGCACCATGTCGGGAAATTGCTTAGACGTCTGCGGATGGGTCATGGGCTCAAGCACGAAGATGCCGTTCACGTTCTGCCCACCGAGCACGTCCTGCTTCAGGAACGATCCCATCCTCAACGCGCGCTGTAATCCCCGGCTGGTCAAGTTCGCCGTCTGCGGGTTAATGTCGCCGGCAGCATTGTGCGCCAAGTCCTCGCTGACAACAAAGATCAGGTTCAGATTGCCGGCGTTCAAAGGGGGATTGGATTGTTGCGAGCCGCCGCATCCGGCAAACATCGCCATTCCAAGTATCAGCGGCAGCAACCGAACGGGGGCATTCGATTTCGTCATGGTTAGCTATCTCCATGACGATTTCATGCCGCTTCACAAGGTCCTGCAGTGATGTTGGCCGATTTCGCTCGGTAGAAAATCGAGCGAAGTCCGGGAACGGAGCTGAGCCCCACTGTGGGACATCGATCTACTTCGACAACCGGCCCCGCTTTGTAGAAAAGGCCCAAAGCGGGAGCAGGGCCCTGTGCTGGGACGCGGCAACCGAATGCCCCCTTCCCACCGCAGCGCTTGCCGACGTAGAGTAAAGCTAATGGAACTGCGCAAAGATCCCATCACGCGATCTTGGGTGATCTGCGGCGACGAGCCGGAACCGGCTTCGTCGGCCGCGTCCCTATGTCCATTTTGCCCAGAGTCAGGATTGCCATTGCAGGTGGTTGCCACCTCGCCAACGGTGAATGGAAGTCCATGGTCTGCCCGGGCGGTTGTGCATCCGCATCCGCTGTATGGCATCGACGGCGAACCGGGACGTTCAGGCAACGGACTTTACGACAAGATGCGTCCGGTTGGCGCGCACGAAGTCCTGGTGGAGAATGCGCGTCACGACCGTCATTTGTGGAACGCCGACGATCGCGAGATCGAAGAGTACCTGGCGCTATGCGGCCAGCGCATCCAGGACCTGAAAGGAGATGTGCGCTTCAAGTACATCTCCGTCTTCAAGAATTACGGCGCCATGTCCGGTCAGGAATTTGACCACCCAACGTCGGAAATCGTGGCCACGACATTCGTTCCGCGACGTGTTTTGTATGAGTTGCGATCGGCTAAGCAACACTATCAGGTGAAAGAACGGTGCGTTTTCTGCGACATCCTCCGGCAGGAACAGGAGCAGAAGGTGCGCATGATTGAGGTGCGCGGCGAGTACATGGCCGCTTGTCCCTACGCTCCACGCGTTCCTTATGAAACCTGGATTGCACCGCGAAATCACGAGGCCTACTTCGAGCGCTCAGCGCTACGGTCGGGAGCGATGCGAGATTTCGCCGCGCTGCTGCGGCGGACGCTGTTTCGCATTCGCACCATCGCCGACGGATTCCATATGGTGCTGCACACCTCGCCGAATACCATGCATAAGTCGGAGACGCTCGGGTTCTGGAAGACCATCGAGGACGACTATCATTGGCATCTCGAGATCCTGCCCATCCTCGGTAACAAAGCCAAGTCGTACACCTTTAAGGAGGTGTACTACTCGCCGGTAAGCTCGGAGACTTCGGCGGCGATCCTGCGCGAACGCCCGACGGAGTGAGCGAAGCCTTTCCGTGAGCAATCAGTAACTACCAGGCATATTCGGAGCAGCTGGCTCGAAGTAGGTACAACGCAGATATGGCTAAGTGCTAGCTGCTTAGGGCTATTCATGTCCACACAGCTCAAAACCTATACTGCCCAGACGGGCTTCGTTTATCAGTACTACTTCGTCGGCCAGCGCGCGGCTCTGCCGGACGACCCAGAGGCTCCATCCACGGAATACATCTTCGACGTAACTTCGGACCGCAAGACAACGTACGCCGTCAGCGTCTTCCTTGCGCCGCAAGCTCTCGATCATTGGGCGACCGTTCGCGGACGCAACCTCACCGAGCCGGAACAGTACGCAGGAGTGAAGCTTTGTCTTCTGCAGAGTTTCGACGAGGTTCCGGATATCTTCCACCATGGCCGTCGTCTCCGCCTTGACGGGGAGGCATTAGTGGAGCTGCTGGATTCGCTCGGGGTGGACTGAAAGCTCACAGGCCATACCCATCTCCGTCTAATTACAGGGCAGAGCGCGGCAGCCCGGGTCGAGTACCACAATCGCCGCTGTGCAAAGCCGTAGTTTCGGAAGATAATTACTGAATAGCGGGTGGGATGGCGATGTTCGAGGCAGTACCGACCTCAGGGCGCAAACGATGGAGCCGCTCCATGCTGCTCTCCTTTGCTGCGCACGTGGTGCTGCTCGGCGCTGTGCTCTATAAGGCTGCTCCCGCATTTATCACCCCGTCCGACGTCGATCTTGGCATTCCGCATTCGTTCGGTTCGCAGTCCATCGTCTATCTCGCGCCGGTGGGTCCAGAGCAGGCGAAAGCCTCGCCCCAGGAACCAAAGCTCACGCTGCGTGCAAAGCTCACGCCAAAGCCCAAACCTCCGAAGCCTGAGCCTAAGCGGGAAGAAGCCGCTGCGGCGACTGCCGCCGACGCGCCTTTGCAGACCGCGCGCGGTGGATCGTTCTTTGGCCACGTTCCCGGTTCGCCCTTGACCGGCGACGAGGTTGTTCCCGCATTTCCGGACGTCTATCCCGATCCGCCGGTCTCCCGTGGCGACTTGCCTTCTGGAGTGCAAGGCGACGTAATCGTGGAAGTCACGATCGATCCGCAAGGAAATGTCGTAGAAACCAAAGTATTGCAGGGGATTGGTTACGGCATCGAGCAGAAGGTCTTGCAAGTGTTGCAACGATGGCACTTCCACCCCGCCACGCGCGATGGGGTCACTATCGCCTCGCAGCACATCGTCCATTTTCACTACCCGGCGTAAAACGGACTTCTGTCGAAATCCAGCTTGCCGTTGGTTTTGTGATGGGCGTCACAAGGGCTAGTGACATCAATCCTCGGCCAATTTCGTGCTCCCGCTATACTTAGTGCATAGGAACGGATACAACTTAGCCGTTACCGTTCATGGGGTTTATGCCGCTAATTTGGCTTCGAGTCGCGGTCGTTTGCTATGGCGTTGGACTGGTGTACTCGCTACTGCTGCTGAGTAAGAAAGGCAATCTGCTGGCGAGGGTAGTCGAGCCTGCCGTCGGGCTGGGGCTCATCTTCCACTTCGTATCGCTGGTGGAGTCGACCATCCTGATTGGCCACCTGTCGCTGGCTTCCATCCACTATTCGGAATCGTTGCTGGCTTTTCTGGCGATGGTGGTGTTCTTCGTTTTCTTCGTCGGTTATCGGACGACTTCCCCCGGCATCGTCATCTTTCCCATAGTTTTCGTCCTGACACTCACCTCGGCCATCGGGCAGCATCCGGTAAGTTTGAGCTCGCCCATGCTGCGTAACGGCTGGATTTTCGTTCACGTGGTGCTCATCTTTACGGGCTATGCAGGTTTATTTTTGAGCTTTGGCGCAAGCCTGCTGTACCTGGCGCAGGAGCGTGCCCTGAAATCCAAGCAACAGACAGCGCTGCTTACCTGGCTGCCCCCGCTGCAAACGATTGACGACATTGGCTATCATGCGTTGCTCTTCGGCTTTCCGTTCATGACTTTCGGCATTATCACCGGATCGGTGCTCGCCATCGAGCGCTATGGTCCCATGTTCTTCTCCGACCCGAAGATCCTGTTGTCGTTCATCATGTGGGCCGTGTACATGCTGTTGCTGTACACGCGCTGGAGTTCCGGATGGCGCGGCAGGCGGGCTGCTTTCCTGGCGACCTTCGCCTTCATCATCGCCATTTGCGCCTGGGCTGCGAACACTTTCAGCCGGGTGCACAGGTTTATTGCCTAATGAACTTCGTCCTCATCGGCGTGAATCACCGGACTGCACCGGTCGAGGTGCGGGAGCAGTTCGCCATTCCCGAAGCGCGGCTGCCAGAGGCGGTGAAGGCACTCACGTGCTGTTCAGGTGTCGAAGAGGGAATGATTGTTTCCACCTGTAATCGGGTGGAGATACTGGCGCGAACCAGCGACGAAAATATTGTGCTGGACGAGTTCTTCCGCGAGTTCTACGGCCTCAATCCAGAGCTCTATCGCAAGCATCTTTACGAATTCCGCGAGCGCGATGCGGTCCGTCACGTCTTCCGCGTTGCTTCCAGCCTGGACTCCATGGTGGTCGGCGAGCCGCAGATTCTTGGCCAGGTGAAAGAGGCTTACGCCACTGCGCGTGCCGTTGGTGGTGTCAATTCACAATTGGATGCCCTGTTGACGCGGGCTTTCGCGGTCGCCAAGCGAGTGCGCAATGAAACAGCGGTTGCCACCTCGGCCGTATCGGTGGCATCCGTTGCGGTCGATCTGGCGAAAAAGATCTTTGGCAACCTGCAAGGTAAGAGCGTTTACCTGGTCGGCGCGGGCAAAATGTCAGAGCTGGCGGCACGCCACCTGCTCGCACATGGGGCTGAAAAGATCTACGTTTCGAATCGCACCTACGACCGCGCCGTAGCTCTGGCGAAGAAGTTCAATGGCGAGGCGGTACCGTTCGAGGATCTGTACGACGCAGTCCCTCGCGCCGACATTGTCATCAGCTCGACCGGGGCGCCACACGCCATCTTTCGCAAGGAGCATGGCGAGCGCTTCCTGAAGGGACGACGTAACCGTCCCATGTTCTTCATCGATATCGCTGTGCCGCGCGATGTCGATCCGGAGATGAATAAGCTCGACGGCGTCTTTGTTTACGACATCGACGATCTGCAGCAGGTGGTCACCTCGCATGTCGCCGACCGCCGGGTGGAAGCCGACCGGGCCGAAGCCATCGTTCAGCTCGAGGTCGATAAATTTCAGGCGCGGTTACAAACACTGGACGTCGTTCCGACGATTGTCTCGCTGCAGGAGCATCTGGAAACCGTTCGCCAAGCGGAGATTGATCGCGTACGAGGTCGCCTGGGCACTTTGAGCCCGGAGCAGGAGCTTGCGGTGGAGGCTCTGACCCGCGGCATCGTAAACAAAATTATGCATACCCCCATCACTACGCTGAAGACCGCGGCCCGGGAATCGTCTGAAGCAACGACGGTGATCGACCTGGTACGCAGGCTCTTTGGACTGCACGACGCAAAGAGCGCCGTGAAGCAAGACGAAGCCGCGGTCGGCGGCGGAAAATCGAGGGCACGGGGCTGATGGCGAAACTTAGAATAGGATCCCGCGGCTCGCAACTCGCCCTCTGGCAGGCCAATCACATCTCGGCGCTGCTGCGTGAGCAGGGCCACGAAGTTGAGATCGAGATCATCAAGACCACGGGCGACAAGATCACTGATGTTGCGCTGGCTCAGGTCGGCACCAAGGGCATGTTCACCAAGGAGATCGAGGACGCCCTGGCCGAAGGCCGCGTCGACGTCGCCGTGCATAGCCTGAAGGACCTGCCCACTGAACTACCGCCGGGCTTCGAACTCGTGGCGATTACCAAGCGCGTGAATCCGCGCGACGTGCTGCTTTCGGTTCGATACAACAGCGTACGGGCTCTGCCTAAGGGCGCCAGCGTTGGTACCAGTAGCCTGCGTCGACAAGCGCAGTTGAAGGTGGCGCGGCCGGATCTCGTCGTCTATCCGCTGCGCGGCAACGTCGACACTCGCATCCGCAAACTGGAAGAAGGCGAATATGATGCCATTATTCTCGCTGCCGCGGGACTGACCCGACTGGGTAAAACGCAGTTGATGAAGGAAGTTCTTTCGGAAGATTTCATGTGTCCGGCCGCGGGGCAGGGTGCGCTGGGAATTGAAATTCGTGCCGGTGACACAGTGACGGCGAAGTATGTGGAGTTTCTGAACGATGCCAGAAGCTAAGGCTGCCACTACCTGCGAACGCGCGTTGCTGAACAAGCTGGGCGGAGGTTGCCAAGTCCCGATAGGTGCGTTTGCAGAAGTGAGGGAAGGTATTTTGTCGCTGACTGCAATTGTCGCGCAGCCCGACGGCACCCTGATTTTGCGTGAGCATCAGAGCGGTACCGATCCGGTGACGCTGGGCGAAGCCGTTGGAGAGACCCTGCTGCTGCGCGGCGCAACGAAGATTTTGGGTGACGTGTACGGCGGAAAAGCAGACGCCGCTCAGCCCTAACAGCAGGTCCGTAGTCAGCGATCCATCGTCGGATTAGATTGCCGGCGAAAAATACCATCCCGAGCGTAAGCTTCTTCCTTGCCGCCGGAATCGAAGGATCTATCACCGTGCCACGAGTCGTTCCCCAACACGCAACCAGGAGTCTTCCTCTAACCGGCTGCCGGGTGCTGGTCTCTCGCGCGAAGAAGCAGGCTGGAGCATTGTCTTCGGCCCTGCGCCAGCTCGGCTGTACCGTCATCGAAATTCCTTTTATTCAGATTCGAAAACCAGCTTCTTATCGTCCGCTCGATGCGGCGTTACGCAATGTAAAAACCTACGATTGGCTGATCTTGACCAGCGTTAACGGGGTTGAAGCGCTGTTCGCACGAATGCAGAAACTCAAAGTCGGCGCATCAGCGCTGCAGTGTTTGAGGGTCGCGGCGATCGGCCCAGCCACCAGGAAAGCCATTGAAGGCTACGGGGTGCGAGTGCACGTCACGCCGAAGGAATATATCGCGGAGTCGGTGGTGAATGCGCTGCAAACCCGGGTGAATGGTAAACGTGTCCTGCTGGTGCGCGCGAAGGTGGCGCGCGATGTAATTCCCCGCGAGCTTCGCAAAATGGGGGCCAGAGTGGATGTAGTCGAGGCCTACGAGACCGTCGTTCCAAAGGCGTCAGAGAAACGCTTGCGGGCGCTTCTGACGACTCGAGCGAAGAAGCCTCACGCAATAACCTTCACGAGTTCCTCCACGGTGAAGAATTTCGTTGGCTTGTTGGGTTTGCGCGCTGCTCGGACGGCGCTACGAAAGTCTTCGGCGAACCGGGGTGTTCATAGCGCATCGATAGGGCCGGTAACCTCGGCGACCTTGCGCCAATTTGATTTGCCGGTCGATATCGAAGCGCGGGAATACACGATTCCTGGATTGATAGCAGCGATAACGAAACGCAGCGGCGAGATGCGAAAAGCCGAACCCAGTCAGATCTCGAGGCTCGACTCCTCCGGACGGACTGGAAGTTCAACTTCCCGGTAGTCCGCCCAACTTTATTACGCGCCGACAATGACTTACTTGCGGCAGGCCGAGCAATATCCACCGATCTCAAAGCGCGCCAAAAGAATGTGAAAGTGGCAGTCTCGTTCCACCTGGCCCTTCACCCGATCAAATAGATCGCTCTCGAACTCCTGCACCTTGCCGCATCGCAAACAGGTCATATGCATGTGGGCGCGTTGTGGCCGTCGCTCGTAGAAGTGCCCCTCGCCCTTTACATGCAGCAGGTCGAGTTCATCGACTAAGCCGTGACGTTTGAGCAGTCCCAGGGTCCGATACACCGTAACTCGGTTGATGTTTGGATCAAGACGGACGGCCCTACGAAGGATTTGTGCAGCATCGAGATGCTGGCTGGCAGTCTCGATGATCTCCAGGATCACTCGGCGTTGCCGTGTCATGCGGATACCGCGGCTTAGAAGAGCAGTCTGCAGGGCGCCGGGAGCTTCAGTCTGTGGCAGTGGCATTCGTATTCCACCCTTGTTGCACTGATATGCAACGTCGTTGCAACAAATTCTGTCTCGCGTGATTGTGTTTACTTCACAGTTGTCGTTTAATAAGTAAGAAGGAATTGCAACCTAGTTGCATTTGTAATGCAGATGTAAGTATAGCGTTAACTTCTCTTCATGGTCAATCAGATTTCGCACTCTTGGGAGTTTTTCAATGGCAAGACGGTTCTGGGGGCTTCGGGCACGCAACCTGATCGCTGTGTTCGTGTTTGTTGAGATCGTGATTGGTTGGCAAACATCTCTGCGGGCGCAGGAGCGACCCTATTTTGTCACTTACTCGCAGGACATGGAAGAACCAGGGAATCTCGACATCGAGACCTTCAACGTGGTCGGTAATCCGAAGGGCGGCGATGCCTTCATGGGGTCCGATGTAGAACTCGAATATGGGATCAAAACCTGGTGGACGACGGAGTTCTACCTGGACGGTCAGGCCACTTCGAACCAGAGCACTATCTTCACCGGCTTCCGCTGGGAGAACCGCGTGCGCCCCTTGATGGGCGAGCATTGGATTAATCCGGTTCTGTATGCTGAGTTCGAAGACACCAGCGCGGACAAGACTTTGCGTGAAATAGTTGGCCATGACGGCAACGATGACATGCTGGAGCCCAATGGCATTGCTCGCATGGATAAAGAGCGCGAGATAGAGCTGAAGCTGATCTTGGGCAGCAACGTACGGGGCTGGAACATCAGCGAGAATTTTATTACCGAAAAGAATCTTCAGAATGGCGAGCCGTGGGAGTTTGGATATGCCTTAGGCGTGAGCCGGCCGCTGAAGCTGGCAGCGAGCGCACAGGAATGTGTTTTCTGTGCCGAGAAATTTCAGGCAGGCGCTGAACTCTATGGCGGACTCGGCACTACCAACGGTTTTGGAACTAGTTTTACCTCGCAGTATTTTGGACCGACAGTCAACTGGACGGCGCCGAATGGCATGACTATTGCCATGTCGCCGCAGTTCGGACTCAACTCATACAGCATTCCTTTCCTGTTCCGCTTCTCAGTGTCGTACGAGATCGAGCAAGTGTTCAGCCGTTTTCATCACTAATTCATCCAATCGGTGGGAAGTATCGGGTATGCGCAGCTCAAAAACATTTCTGATTCTCGGTTTGCTCGCTCTGTCGACGCTGAGCGTGTTTGCCTCCGCCACTGCCGATGGCGCATGGCTCAATAAGGTGCCCGCGAAGGACCGCGATCGGACAAACCCATACGCAAATCAACCGGACGCGGTCGCCGCCGGCCAACACGTCTTTCACGATCACTGCGCACACTGCCATGGCGAGGATGCCGAAGGTACCAAGAAGCGCCCGTCCCTCCGCACCGAACGCGTGCAACAGCAGGCGAGCGAGGGAGACCTTCACTGGCTGTTGGTGAACGGCTACATGAGCCATGGCATGCCCTCGTGGTCGAAGCTCGGCGATCCCCAGATCTGGCAGGTGATTACCTACGTCCGCTCTCTGCAAGTTGAACAGGCAGCGAAGTGAAGTCCGTCGTGGTCTGGCTGAAAAGGGCCGCGATGGCGCTAGCGGCCTTCTTTGTAGTGGCACAATTTGTTCCCGTAAGGCGAAATGATCCGAGTGTCGATTACGCGCGCTCGATTTATGCCAGCGAGAAGGTCCCGAAGGAAGTGCGGACGGTCTTTGAGGGATCCTGCGCCAATTGTCACTCCAATCAAACCGCATGGCCCTGGTATAGCTACGTCGCTCCGGCCTCGTGGGTAATTGCGCACGATGTACACCGGGCTCGTCGCAAGATGAATTTTTCGGAGTGGGCTGATTATCCGGCGAACAAAAGGGAAGAGAAGCTGGAGGAGATTTGCGAACAGCTCACCGACGGTGATATGCCCGATCCGAAATACCTCTGGTTGCACCACAGCGCACGCGTCACGCCGTCTGACCGCGACGCCGTCTGTCAGTGGACCGAAGACTCCCGCCGATACTGAATCATCAAGTCAACCTGTGGCACATCTCCTCGTTGCGCTCGGGGCCTATTCGGTTTCGCATCATCCTCTTTTAGAATCAATAGGGAAGGATTCATGGAGGATTGATCTTGCGAAACTATGTCCTGAAGATCAGTGTCGTCGTTCTCATAGCGGTAATCGCCATACTGAGTTGGAAGCCCGTGTTTGCTCAGGAAGCGAGGTTCCGGAACGCCCCGGCGTCGGCGGAGGCAAAAAACCCGTACGCCGGTAACGCGTCCGCTGCAGCCGCCGGAAAGGACGTTTACGGAAAAACCTGCTCCCAATGCCACGGTAATAACCGTCAGGGTATGGGGCCAGCTCCTGCTCTCGATTCCTCTCAGGTGCTCACAGCCAACCCGGGAGAGTTGTTCTGGTTCATCACTAACGGCAAACCCAGTTCAGGAATGCCCGCTTGGCCTAACCTCAGCAAACAGCAACGCTGGCAGGTTGTTACATTTCTGCAATCGAAGAAAAAGTAAGCTTCGGGTTTTTTAACTGGCCGGGTTCGCGGCATCGGGAAGAGTTTTCCTCGCTGCAACCCGGCTGGAAAATCCGATATAAAAGAAATGTGAGCGCAACCAATCCATTTTTCGCGCCAAAGACCGTCCTGATTACCGGAGCGTCCAGCGGTATTGGGCTTGAACTGGCGCACTTGTTTGCTCGTGACGGCTATCGCCTGGTGCTAGTGGCACGCAATCGCGGAGCACTGCGCGAACTGGCCACCGAGCTGCAATCGCGTTACAACGCCGAAGTCTGGATCTCTCCGAAGGACCTGGCGCATCCGGCGTCGCGGCTCGAGCTTTATCAGGAGTTGCAGGAATCCAGCGTAGTGCTGGACGTTCTGGTCAACAACGCCGGCTTTGGCGTGGAGGGCGCTTTTCTGGAGACAGACTGGAACGTCGAAGCGGAGATGCTGCAGGTCAATATTGTCGCTTTGACGCAGCTGACCAAGCTGTTTCTTCCCCAGATACGCGCGCGCGAGGGTAAGTTGCTGAATGTTGCCAGCACGGCCGCGTTTCTACCCGGTCCTTACATGTCGGTGTACTACGCCAGTAAGGCGTTCGTGCTGCACTTCACTGAGGCGCTCGCTGAAGAATTGAGCGGCACGGGCGCGACCGTCACCTGCCTGTGTCCCGGGCCGGTCAAGACCAACTTCCAAAAGCGAGCCAATATCGCCGATTCGAATTTGCTCAATGGACCGCTGCTGGTTGATGTGCGCGAGGTCGCTCGCATTGCTTATGAGGGCATGAAGAAAGGGAAACGAGTGGTAATTCCCGGCTGGAAAAACCGGGCAGTCGTGGAGTCGCTAAGACTCTCCCCACGCAATATGGTGCCCAAGATGGTGAAGCGGGTTCATGAGAAGAAGGGCAGCAGCTAGGATTCGCGACTTACATGGGCCTTGGCTACTTGCTAAATTGCCAACTGCCGCTCTTTACAACCCAAACAACTCCCGCAAGCGTTTCGTCTGTGCACGGCTTACCGGAATCTCGGTCTGCTTCCTGTCTTCCATGCGGATCTGATAGGAGCTCTTGAACCAGGGAACGACTTCCTTGATGCGGTTAATGTTCACCAGGTAGGAGCGATGGGCGCGCCAGAACGTGTTTGGAGTCGAGGGAGTCGAGCAGCTCTTCCAGGGTGCGGCAGTTCGACTGGCCTTCCATGTCGGTGGCGACGACGGTGATGATGCCGTCTTCGATGGAGGCGTAGCAGATGTCCTTCTGGTCGACCAGGAAGAGGCGTCCCGCCGACTTCAGCAGCACCTTCGCCGCCGGAGGCCGCTGCTGCTGCTCCAGCATTTTGACGATGGTGCCGATCTGGTCGTTCGGAAGAGCCGGCGGTCTCCAGCTTGTGGCGGACTTTGTCGATGGCCTGCGAGACACGCTTGCGATCGAAAGGCTTCAGCAGATAGTCGATGGCATTCACTTCGAACGCCTTGACGGCGTACTGATCGTAGGCGGTAGCGAAGACGATCTGCGGCAGCGGCACCTTGCGGTCCAGCAGCTTCTTGATGACGCCGAAGCCGTCGAGACCCGGCATCTGCACGTCAAGGAAGACGAGATCGGGCGAGAACTCCTTGACCAGGTTGACGGCCTCGACTCCGTTCTTGCCCTGAGCCACGACGTCGATATCGAGACTCGCGCAGCAGATAGGCGAGTTCGTCGCGCGCAAGTTGCTCGTCGTCCACTATGACTGCCGACAGTGCCATCCAATCTCCTGAAACCAGAATACCGCAACGATCACTATACCCGGCGGATGCGCCGTCACCAATACGATCCGTGCTAGCCCAGCAGGCCCTTGCGGACGGCATGGATGTAGTCCACGGGAGCCGGAACCGCGCCGCTGTGGCGGATCTCGAGCGAAATCTGTCCGCGGTGATGAGCGGCGTGAAGAATCAACTGGTTCAGAATGTCGAGGACGTTGCTGGTCCAGGCGTCGCCCTTGGAGTTGGTGTAGCTGCAGGCCTTCGCCAGATCGGCTTCCGACAATTTGCCCAGGTACGACCGCCAGGCGCTGTCCGAGTCCAATAGTTGATCGTTCGCAGCTCGCAAGCGCGATCTCCGGCCACACGGCGCGTGCGCGGCGGATTGCCTCTGCAGGCGATCAAACCACAGCCACTGCGCGGCGATAATGTGCGTGAGAAGTTTGGTGGCCTGCTCGGGCGGAGCGGGGAAGGCGGAAAGCACGCGCAACTCCTCGCGATTTGCCCAGGAGTCGTACTGAAACTGCTGTCGCAGCAAGTCTAGAACGGTCATAGTCTTTTGATTTCCGAGCTGGCGGCCGGGATTCGGAGTGTCTGAAGCCGGCTCAGAGCCAGGATCGACTTGTCGTACACTAATTGCAAATATGGTCGTTATCTACGGAATTCATGCGGTCAGCGAGGCGCTGAAGTCGGGCGGGCGCAGCTTCGATTACGTCGGCATCGCGCGCGAGCGGCACGATCAGCGGGTGCAGCGCATTATCGACGATTGCCGCGCCAGCGGCGTGCAGGTGCGCTTTCTGAAGCGCGAGGAACTCGACCGCGCCGCCAACACGAACACCCATCAGGGCGTCATCGCCGTTACCACCGGCAAGCAGTACGCCGACGTGGACACGCTGCTGGAGCAGCGGCACGGCGAGCACAGCTTCCTGGTCGTGCTCGATGGCGTGGAAGATCCGCACAATCTGGGTGCGCTGATTCGCACGCGCCGACGGAGCGGGCGCCGACGGCATCATCATCCCCGAGCGGCGGGCGGCCGGGCTGACCGGAACGGCGGTGAAAGCGTCGGCGGGAGCGTCCGAGCATCTGCCGATCGCGCGCGTCACCAACATCTCGCGCACGCTGGACGAACTGAAGGAGCGCAACGTCTGGACCGTCGGTCTGGACGAGCGCGGCACGCAGAGCTACGACGAGATCGATTACAAGATGGACTGCGCCATCGTGCTTGGCGCCGAAGGCAAAGGCCTGCACGACCTGGTGCGCCGCCGCTGCGACTTCCTGGTTTCCATTCCCATGCTCGGACACGTGCCGTCACTCAATGTTTCGGTGGCCGGCGGGGTGGTGATGTACGAAGTAGCGCGCCAGCGTCGTCTGTGCCAAGTCGTCCAAAGAAAGCCAAGCCGTCGAAATGAAGCGTTGCTTCGTCCTGCCTTGGCCTGTATTATTCTGCCGCTGCAATTTCCGCCGCGGCGATCGATCGCGAAGCCTTCACCATTACGCGCTATCAGCTGGAAGTGCAGGTCGACCGCACCTCGCACGTGATGGTGGTCACCGGCAAGCTGACGCTGCGCAACGATTCGAATACGCCGCAGAAGGTCGCGGCCTTGCAGGTCTCCTCGTCGCTGCGAATGGAACAGCATTACGCTGGACGACAAGCCGGTGCAGTGGCTGAGCGACGAGTACACCACCGACATCGACCACACCGGCGCGTTACGGAGGCGATCGTAACGTTGCCGGCGGAGTTGGCGCACGGCGCTTCGGTCACGCTCGACGTGCAGTACGGTGGAACGGTTACGCGGATTCCAAGCGTCTGACCCGCATGGGTGCTCCCGGAAGATGTGGCCGTTGCGCAACGATTGGGACCAGATCAGCGATGAGTTCACCGCCGTCCGCGGCCTGGGCTACGTGGTGTGGTATCCGGTGGCGATCGATGCGGTGAGCATGAGCGACGGCAACGCGGTCTTCGACGCCATCGCCGCCTGGAAGCTATCGTCAGCAGCACAGCGAGTTCGACGCGCGGATCATCGTCGCCGGAGCCGCTCAGCGAGGCCTCTGTGTCGCCATCAACAGCACCGTCTCCAGTTGCGGCGAATCGCGAGATCTGCCGGACTCGGAGAGCGGCGGCAAGCTGAAAGAGTTCAGCAACACGTTGACGCTTGCCGGGATTGGGCGAGACGGTTCCGGCGTTCGCAATCGCCAATTATCAGGCGCTGGACCGCCCGACGATCTCGTTTCTGCACCTTCCCGATCACACCTCCATCGCGCGCGATTATGCGCTTGCGGCTGAAGCCAACGATCCGCTGCTGCACGACTGGCTGGGCGATCCCGGCCAGCCGGCCCGCGTGATTGAGCTGACCGATCCGAACGCGAATCCCTACCAGAGCGGGGCGATTCTGTTCACGCCGTTGCGGCAGGCGCCGACAGCGACCTTGCAGCTTCTGCTGCTGCCGACGCAGGTCGCGGCGCGCTTCCACTCGCCGCATCCGTGGATTCAGGAGGGGATGGAGCGCTTCCTGCAGTGCGTTTCGGTGGATAGCTCGCTCCGGACGCAAAGCGGCGCTGGCATTTCTGGACGAGTATCGCGAGCCGCTGGTGAGGGCCGAGGAGGCGGCGCATCCGAAAGCGGACGCCGCGTCGAAAGCGGCTACGGAAGCCAGCTCCGCGGATAACACTCTGCTCAATACCAATGACGAGCTCTATCTGCGCGGCAAGAGCAGCTTCGTGCTTTGGATGTTGCGCGACATGCTGGGCGACACCGCCATGCAGTCGGCGCTGGCAAAGTATCGTCCCGGCGCCGACAAGGATCCGAGCTATCTGCAGCGAGCTGTTGCAAACCAGCTCGAAGCGCGACCTGGAATGGTTCTTCGACGACTGGGTCTATCGCGATCGCGGACTGCCCGACTTTCACGTCGCGTCGGCCTATGTGCGCCCTCTGCTGAGCGAGGCCAACAAGAGCTTTCTGGTGACCGCGACGATCGAGAATCGCGGCCACGCCGGAGCGGAAGTGCCGGTGTTGGTGCAGACTCCGTCAGGCGAGAAGAGTGTTCGCGTGCTGGTGAAGGCCGGCGAAAAGGAATCGGGCCGCATCGAAGTGCCGGTCGCGCCCGACAAGATCACGGTGAACGACGGCAGCGTGCCCGAGGCGAACATCGGCAACAATGTGTACGATGTGCCGCCGCCGGCCCAGAAGCAACTCAGCTCAGGCGACTGTGTCCAGGTTCGAGGTGCCATGAACAAGTCGAAGAAGCCGCACTTGCGCACCGGTCGAGGAATACAACCGTCTGTTGTCGATAACACGTGAGGCACAGCTTGAGCTACATCCAATTTCTCGGCGCGGCAGGAGTGGTCACCGGATCGAAGCACCTCATCCACGTTGATAACAACGGCGCACGCGGTCTGCAGGTGCTGGTCGACTGCGGTCTCTTCCAGGGTCAGAAGGAATGGCGCGAGCGCAACTGGCAGGACCTGCCGGTTCCCGCGAATACGATCGATGCGGTCATCCTGACGCATGCGCACCTCGATCATTCCGGCTGGATTCCGCGACTGGTGAAGCAGGGCTTTCACGGCCCGATCTACGCCACGCCGCCGACCATCGATCTGTGCAGCATCCTGCTTGCCGGACTCCGGACACCTGCAGGAAGAAGATGCCGAGTTCTACAACAAGACGCACGCGTCGAAGCATCATCCGGCGTTGCCGCTCTACACCCTGGAAGAGGCGCAGCAGTGCATGACGCTTTTCCGTCCGGTCAACTTCGGCGAAATCAAACAGCTGCAGAGTGGCCTGTCGTTTCGCTTCGTGCGCGCGGCGCACATCCTCGGCTCGGCCATGGTGGAGATCACGTTGTCGGCGAATGGCAAGGGCAGAGAAGCTGCTCTTCACCGGCGACATCGGGCGCGTGCGCAACAGCGAAATTGCGCCCGGCAAGGTCGTCCATTCCGGTCCGACCGAGGGCGAGGACTGCGATCTGCTGGTGATGGAGAGCACCTACGGCAACCGCGTGCATCCGCACGACGATCCGCGGCCGGAGATGGCGGCGCTGATCCGCACCACGCTGCAGCGCGGAGGCTGCGTTGTGGTGCCGTCGTTCGCCGTGGAACGGACGCAGAAGTTTCTGTTCCTGCTGAAGGAACTGATGGAGTCCGGCCAGGTGCCGCGCGTGCCGGTGCACGTCGACAGCCCGATGGCGATCAAGGCGGTGCAGATCTTCCTGAAGTACACCGAAGAGTTCACGCCGCAGACCAAGGCGCTGATCGAGAAGTACGGCTCGCCGCTGGACGTGGCCGAATTTCTACTTCGATGTCACGCAAGCAGGACTCCAAGAAGATCAACGAGTCGAAGTATCCGACGATCATCGTGTCGTCGAGCGGCATGGTGACCGGCGGACGCGTGCTGCATCACCTGATGCAGCGCCTGCCCGATCCCAAGAACCTGGTGCTCTTCATCGGATTTCAGGCGCCGGGCACGCGCGGCTTCACCATCAAGAACGGCGCGCCGACGGTGAAGATGTTCGGACAGGAGGTGCCGATCCGCGCGCAGGTGGCGGCGCTGGAGCAGTTCAGCGATCACGCCGACACGCCGGAATTGCTGGAGTGGCTGCACACCTTCAAGCGCGCGCCGAAAGCAGACGTATCCTGGTGCACGGCGAGCCCGGCATCGGCGACGCAACTGCGCGACGCCATGACCGAGGCGCTGGGATGGAATGTGCAGGTGGCAGCCTACAGGCAGAAGGTTACCGTCTGATGCACGCGATTCACCACTGAATCGCGCAGACCACGGAGGTATCGACTGGAGCCGTGTACTGCCTCCGATCGGTACATCAGACTCATTTTCTGAGAAACGCGGCTGCTTCTCCGTGGTAAAAGGATTTTCTATGTCAACGTTTGGACTGATCGAATACGCAGACGCCGGCCCTGAGGTTCGGGCGGTCTACGACGACATCATGGCCACCCGCAAGACCGACTGGATCAACAATTTCTGGAAGGCTCTGGCGAACGATCCGGCAATGTTGAAGCGCACCTGGGAAGACATCAAGCAGATCATGGCGCCGGGCGCGCTCGATCCGCTGACGAAGGAGATGATCTACGTCGCGGTCAGCGTGACCAATGGCTGCCAGTACTGCATCGCGTCGCACACGGCTGGAGCGCGCAACAAAGGCATGACGCCGGAGATGTTTCACGAGCTGATGTCGGTGGTGGGCATGGCCAATGAGAGCAACCGCCTGGCCAACGGTTATCAGATTGAAGTGGATGAGCAGTTCAAGTAGCTGACGGCTTAGAGGCCACAGCCTTATAATGGTTCCTTCCATGAAAGCCTACGTGTACGTCTCGCTCAAGAAAAGTGTGCTCGATCCCCAGGGCAAAACCATTCACGGCGCTCTGAAGAAGATGGGCTATCGCGGCATCGACGATCTGCGCCAGGGCAAGTACTTCGAGATCGCGCTCGACGACAGCGTCAGCCGCGAAGATGCGCAGGCCGAAGTCGAGCGCATCGCCCGCGAAGTGCTCACCAATCCGGTCATCGAGGAGTACCGCTTCACGCTCGAAGGCTAGGCCGGCCGGCGCGCCGTATCAGGTTGGCGACCGACGGCGATCTTCCGCATCAAGAACTCCCGCTGCCACATCAAATCAGCTAAGATTTACAATTCATCTATCTTACTCCCGCCTTCCGCGGACGTCGGCGCGGTCGAATGCTCAAGGGGACCAAACATTATGTGCGGCATTGTCGGTTACGTAGGGCAAAAACAGGTCGTTCCGGTCATCATTGACGGGCTTGCGGCGGCTCGAGTATCGCGGCTATGATTCGGCCGGAATCGCGGTCGCCGGTAACGGCGACGGCCTGCAGGTGCGCCGTGCCGAAGGCAAGCTGCGCAACCTGGAAGAGGTCATCCGCCTCAATCCGCTCGACGGCACCTACGGCATTGGCCATACCCGTTGGGCCACGCATGGACGTCCCACCGAGGAGAATGCCCATCCGCATCGCGATTGCACCGGCAAGATCGTCGTCGTGCACAACGGCATCGTCGAGAACTACGTCAGTCTGAAGAAGAAGCTGATCGAGGAAGGCCACAAGTTCCGCACTGAGACCGATACCGAGGTCATCGCCCATCTGGTGGAGAAGAATCTGATGGCAGCCGGCAACGGTCATCCAGTTGCGCTGGAAGAGGCCGTCCGGAAAACGGTAAAACTGCTGACTGGCGTGTTCGCGATCGCGGTTATTTCGTCGGACGAACCTAACAAGATTGTTGCTGCGCGCAATGGCCCGCCTGCGGTTATCGGCCTGGGCAAGAATGAATATTTTGTGGCCAGCGATGTGCCCGCCATTCTCTATCACACGCGCGATCTGTTTTTCCTGGGCGACGGCGATCTTGCGGTCATCACGCCCAATGGCGTCCAGTTGAGCGACTTTGAAGGCCATCCCATAACCCGCGAGGTGCAGCACATCACCTGGGACCCGATCATGGCGGAGAAGGGCGGCTTCAAGCATTTCATGCTCAAGGAGATTTACGAGCAGCCGCGTGCAGTTCGCGACACCACGCTGGGCCGCGTCTCGCTCGATTCCGGCAAGGTCTTTCTTGATGAGATGGACATTACCGAGGACGACTTCCGAAAACTCAGCAAGGTCTACATTGCTGCGTGCGGCACCAGTTGGCATGCCGGTCTGGCCGGGAAGTTCATGATCGAGCGTCTGGCCAAGCTGCCGGTCGAAGTGGATTACGCCAGCGAATTTCGCTATCGCGATCCGCTGACCGGGCAAGGGCGATTTGACGATCCTGATCACGCAGTCGGGTGAGACCGCCGACACCATCGCAGCGCTGCGCGAGTCGCGCGGTAAGGGCGGCAAGACGCTGGGCATCTGCAACGTCGTCGGATCCATGATCGCGCGCGAATCCAACGGCACCATCTACACGCACGCCGGACCGGAAATCGGTGTCGCCTCGACCAAGGCGTTCACCGCGCAGTTGACAGCGCTGTTCCTGTTCGCGGTTTATCTGGCGCAGGTGCGCGGAACGATGACCGAAGAAGAGTCCAAGAAGCTGTTGGAAGAACTCACGCGCATTCCCGGCAAGCTGGAAGCGCTGCTCACCCGCGACGAGGAGACCGAGGACCTGGCGAAGCAGTATCACCGCGCCCATGACTTTCTGTTCCTCGGCCGCGGCGTACATTATCCGATCGCCCTGGAAGGCGCCCTCAAGCTGAAGGAAATCTCCTACATCCACGCCGAAGGCTATCCAGCGGGCGAGATGAAGCACGGCCCGAATGCGCTGATCGATGAAGACTTGCCGGTCGTGATCATGGCCACTCGCGATCTGAACGATGCCGGTTCTGTGCTGCGCTACGAGAAAACGCTTTCGAACTTGAAGGAAGTGAAAGCGCGCTCAGGCACCGTAATCGCAATCGCAACCGAAGGTGACGAGGAGATTCGCGAGGCCGCCGATCACGTGTTGTACGTGCCTGAGGCTCCGGAATTGCTTGCGCCGATTCTCGAAGTCGTGCCGTGCCAGTTGCTGGCGTATCACATCGCCGTTCGCCGAGGATGCGACGTAGATCAACCTCGAAACCTGGCGAAATCCGTAACGGTGGAGTAGGTTCCGCCGGGGGATCCCAACTGACTGGAACGCCGCCAAACCAGCGGCTTGTCCGCAAACATGAAAGCTGTCAGAGTCCATCGCTTCGGTGCGCCCGATGTATTGAGCATCGAAGATATCGCGCTTCCCGCTCCTCAAGCGGGAGAAGTCCTGGTACGAGTCGCGGCCGCTGGAGTGGGCCCCTGGGACGCATGGATCCGCGAAGGGAAGAGCAAAGTGAGTCCCCCGTTGCCGCTGACGCCTGGCTCCGACATCGCGGGTGTAATCGAAGATGTCGGTCCAGAAGTAACTGCATTCAGGGCCGGCGTAGAAATATACGGTGTAACCAACAGACAGTTCTGCGGAGGTTACGCCGAGTATGCGATCGCGTCAGCCGGAATGCTCGGCCGCAAGCCCAGCTCGCTGTCGTTTGTCGAAGCGGCTTCTGTTCCAGTTGTCGCTGTCACAGCGTGGCAAATGCTCTTTGACTATGCGAACGCGAAACCTGGGCAGACTGTGCTCATCCACGGCGGAGCGGGGAACGTGGGTGCCTATGCGGTGCAGCTCGCCAAAAATGCGGGTCTCAAGGTGTTCGCAACCGCTTCGAATGCGGATGCTGCTATCGTTCAACGGCTGGGCGCCGATCACGTGATCGACTATCGGCATCACCGATTCGAGCAGGTCGTTCCGCCGGTTGATGTCGTTCTGGATATGGTCGGAGGCGAGACCAAACGGCGTTCATTCGACGTACTGAAAGACACTGGAATTCTCATATCGGCAGTATCCGCAAACGATACCGACGTTCCACCCGGTCGCGAAAAACAGGCGGTATTCTTTCTCGTCGACGTCACTACGGAACGTCTGAATAGGATCACCGACCTTATCCGGGCCGGGAAATTACAGATTCAAGTCGGGAGCGTATTGCCGCTAGCTGACGCTCGTCTTGCCCACAAAATGCTGGCTGGAGCGCCCCACAAGCGCGGCAAGATTGTCCTGCAGCCCTGACCTTGAACGCTCCGTTGACGTTTTTGGCATAGCTTGAAATGCATGAGGATTGTCAAAGTTTTGTTTCCTCGCCATTACCGTATTGTTCCGTGCTTTCAATTCATTGGCTTGCGGCGATGTTTTGCTGAGTGACGAGCTGGGGCGGACGAATAAATGCGAGGCTTTTGCCCAGAGTCTGTCATCATATGGGCATGCGATCACTAAAGACATTCGCTGCGGCATTGGTATTTATGAGCGCGACGCTGCTGCCGGCGCAACGCGCCGGGGCAGGCGGTGGTTTCGGCGGTCATCCTTCTGCTGGCAGCGGTCATCCTTCCGCTGGTAATGGAGGAATGACCGGCCATGGCAATCGCGTGGTGATCCGCGGTGGATACGGACACAGAGGTAATAATCGCGGATACGGTTACGGGGCCGGATATTTCCCATGGTACGGGTACGCCGATTATTGGGATGACGGTTTCGCGGATTACGGTCCTGAGGGTCCGCCACCCGAACCGCCTTATCAGCCATCCCCTTCCGTCATCGTGATGCAGAGTCCCCAGTCCGCTCCTGCGCCGCGTCCTGGCGCATCGCCGAAGCTGGTCGAGGTGCCGCTCAGCGCGTCAGATGGGCCGGCCAGGGAGCAGCCTCCGGCTTTGTTCGTCTTACAGAATGGCCAGCGCATCGAGAGCAAGAGCTACGTTCTCAGTGACAAGAACGTCACCGTCGACGTTGGACAGCAGCGCCGCACCATTCCGCTCAGCGACCTCAACCTGGATGAAACCGTCGCGGCCAACCGTCAGCGCGGGTTGGATCTCTCGATTCCTCGAGATTCCAATTCCTTGTTTGTGAGTTTCTAGCGCGCGTCGCGGTTTATCCCCGGCGTCCAGACCGCGACGGAATGCCGGGCAAGATCGATACCACGTATTCGTGTGCACGCCTGTCCACCAGCAGCTCTGGATTTACATCCCGAATGAACTAGCGGCGTCTCGCGTCCGGCCAACCTCGCGTGCACCTATTCCATCCCATTTACAAGTTGCGGAGTTCCCGCAGTAAAGATTCCGTCCTGAATTGCCGACGTTAATCAAGGAAGCCGCCACCGACTGTTGATCCCACAAGGTAGGCCAATGAATCTTATAGCGAGCGTTGCATCGGTGATGTTGATGGGCATTCCTGCCATGATCCTGCATGAATGCGGACATGTAGCGGTGGCACTGCTTTGCGGAGTGAAGGTCAAGAAGGTCGGATTATCGCGCCGAGGTCTGTATACGATTCGAGAGACCGGTCCGAGATGGACGAACGTTGCCGTGTCGGCGGCAGGTCCTGCTGTGAATTTGCTGCTGGCGGTCGCGCTATGGAACGTCCTGCCGGTGTTTGCCGAGGTGAACCTGGTGGCCTGTATCTATAACTTGTTACCCATTGCGAACTCGGACGGCACCCGCATCCTGGCCCTGCTGAATGCTTCGCCTGCGGTACCGCAAGCCGTGCCTGAAATGCGAGCACAGATGTGAGATAAGCGTCCCAGTTACATCTGAAGCCAATCCTTGGGATTTCGCGCACCCCGCTTATTGCAGGGTAAGAACCTTCTGCTCCAGGTATCCGCCCACATTACGTTTGCCCGTCGTGATTGTCATTCTGCGCTGCCAGATACCGAAATCTTTCTTGCGCAAGCTGATTGTGTGCTCGCCCTGGCTGACATTCATGGTGAAGGGCGTCTTTCCAACGTAGGTTCCATCGACGAAGATGTCAGCCCCACCCGGATTCGACCATATGTCCAGCTGCGGGTCGGGAGGCGGCGCGGGCTTAGGCGCTGCTGACGCGGTCTCCATTCGTGCCGCAGAGGACGCGGGCCCGTTCATCGAAGGCGAAGCAGCGGGTGCATCGATATCGCAATTCACGTAGTAAACCGGGAATGGTGACGGCATGCCGGCACGGCTGGCCGGACGGGCCGTATCCGCCGCGATATCAGACAACACATGTTCCAGCAGCTTTTCCCGGTTCGAAATCGCAGTCAAGCTTGATTTCGAGACCACTCTGCCCGCCTGATCGTAAGCCTGAATCACCAGTTCTTTCGGCTTATCATCTCGTCTCAAACTTAATGTGTCGGTAGTCGCCCCTGGAGGTGCACCGGTGTATGCGTATGCCCAGGTCCCTCCGGAGCTGTTGAGAGCCCCTGTGGCTGCATGACCCGGAGTGTCGGTCGAGTAAGTGTGGGCCGAGGGTGTCAGGCCTTGGAATGCTGCGTCGGTCGTGGAGAAAACAACGACGTAGTTAGGCCGGGTAGCCGAAGGAATCTGGGAAAAACAGATGTTGGAATAGCGATCTCTTGGAGCCTTGCTCTCCAGCCATTTCACGGCAAACTTGGGAATGGCGGGTACAGGTTGGCCACCTTCTGCCACCGCGAAGGAAACGTTCTTACTGCAAGGTGCAGGTGCAGGTGGCGCGGCCGGCGTTTGGGCCCAGACGGAGCTTGCTGATGTGAGCAGCGCAATGACAATAAAGCGTGATTTCATGGTCCCTTCGAACACCAGCAACAAGTCCTTTGCTGGCCGTTGAGGTTAAAGAGGGTCATTACGTTTTAATCAGCGGTGGCCGAATCATAGCACCAAGCTCGCCGCCTTATCTACCAACATCCTGGCTACCTGGTCTGGCGTGAAAGAGCCTATTTCCTTGTACCTCACTTCGCCCTTCGATACTTCCAACTCATATGTTTCGGAATGATCTTCCAGGTTGAGCGTTACTCGTCCAGTGCCGGGATCGTACGCTGCAGCCACATTTGTGAACACTTGATTGACTCGGATGATGACCCAGTCCGGTCGAGCCGCGTCGCAGGTCAGGGCGGGTTCTCCTAACGCTTCGTTCACAGCCTGGACTCGCTCGGCGATGGTTTCGCGAACCCGATACCAAAGCTTTGGCGCCCATTGTGCTTTCAGCTTATTGTCGGCGGACGCCTTCTCGATCTCAATCTTGCGCCGCTCGCGCCGCTGTTGAATCTCCTTAGCTTTGTCTTGCCCATATCGTTGCAGGTCGTCGACCAACGGCATAATTGGGACACCCCCAAGGTCCGAAGCAAATCACTGATCATTTCTGAATGATGGCAACAGCTTACACCGGCTTCTTCCGGGCAAGAAAGAGAAAACCTGTGGCCGGTTACCATAGCAGTTCCTCTTCCCGCTTCGTGCCCTGCTATGGAGCGGCGCGAGCATAGTTTCAAAACGGATACCATGGACGCTCCGGGATCTTTTCCTACTTGTTGCACATTCCCCGGAGTGCTACCATTTTTGCCAACTCAGCCACGTCGTCGAAAAATCTGAATAACGTCAACAGCAAATGAAAGCAGTCATTGCGATTATCGGAGTTGGAAGCGCCATCGTGCTGCTCTACTTAGGAGCGGAAGTGATGAGCGACACTGTGGATGTCTGGGGCGCGGTGAAGTCGGTTCCCGGCCAGTTCGTCCACTATGTTTCGAATTCCTTCTCCCACGATATGATTTTGACCGCGATTGTCCTTATCAGCGTCGTCGTTACCATCGCCTTTATCCGTCGCGTACCGGACGAGAAAATTCGATAGTTTCATCCTCGGCCCGTCAAAATCCAAATGGCAGATCGCTTCAAGGAGGGCTCCGCCGGGGGAGGGCCCGCCTGGATCTTTGTCTCCCACTTAATCGTTACCGCTGCCGTCGGATACAAAGTAGACCGCGACTGCATCCATGATTGCTTTGCGATCTAAGACAGGTTCGGTTTGTTCGTAACGCGCCACCCATCGAATCTGGTTGATAATGTCGCGCGGATGACAGGCTCGCAACGGTTCCTTGCACTTATTCCGGATCACATTGATCAACTCAGTGATCACATCCGGTTCGCATTCCAGGTTGTATTCCTTGCAAACCGCATGAAAGATGTCGTTGAAGTGTGCATCCGATAACGTAGCCACCTCAACCTTGGTCTGAATTCTTCTCAAGAAGCGCCGCATCTACCAGCGTTCCGGGATCGAGGTTGGTAGCGAACACGACGAACATCTCGAACGGGATTTCAACTTTCTTTCCTCCCGCTAAATTCAGGAAATCGATTCGTCGGTCGAGAGGAACTACCCAGCGATTCAGCAATTCTTCAGGCCGCAGCCGTTGGCGTCCGAAGTCATCGATAATCAACACCCCATTATTTGCCTTCATCTGCAATGGGGCCGTGTAGAACTTCGTGATCGGGTTCAGCTGCAGTTCCAGCATTTCGATGGTGAGTTCGCCGCCCACGAGCACTGTAGGGCGTTGGCAATAAACCCAGCGTGCATCGCTGCCTTGCGAATCGGACTGGTCTGCGCTCGCGTGGACGTGAGGATCGTAGACAGTGATAATCTGCCCATCCAACTCTACGGCGTAGGGAACCCACACCTTGTCTAATGCGACCACGTTGGAGAGGGCAGCCGCAATGGTGGTTTTTCCGGTGCCGCTAGGTCCATAAAGAAAAATCGAGGTGCCGGAATTCAGCGCGGCGCCTAACTTCTTCAGGGTCGTTGGTTCAAGTACCAGGTGCGCGAAGGCTCTTTGCACGTCTGGCGGATGGATCTCCGTGTCGCGAATGCTTTGCTGCTTGACCTTTCGAATGTAGCTTTCCAGTGAGACTGGGGCCGGACCGGCGTATTGGTTCTGAGCCAGCAACTCCAGCGCTCGTACTCTGCCGTTTGTCGTGATCGCGATCTGAGGAATGTTCCCGGTCATGCCGGTCACTTCGCACAGCTGTTCCGCGCGCAAACGTCTCAATAACTCATTCACGACGCCGAATCCAAGGCGCATTTCGGTAGACAATTCCCGCAGCGACAGAGATCCGTTGATGTACAGAATCTTCAGCGTGAGGTCTTCCAGAATGCTTTGGCGCACTCCCACTTCCGCAACTGATTCCGGACTCGGAGGTGGTCCTGGCTGGACTTCGCTTTCAACCGCAGTCAGATCCATGTGCGACTCCTCATGAATTTCAGACATCAAGGCTCTCAACTATACCGCAACGCACAATCTGTCAACAGTGCTGACCGTCACATTCATGGTAATTGAATCGTTCGTCTACCGGCCCAAAAGTGACTATTACGAGCTGGACTTAAGTAAACGCTGGCTATTATTGCACAAGCCTGTGATTCTGCAGAGAAGTCTTTGGAAGAAGCCCAATTAGGGAGACGATTGTTGGATTAACAAATTTCGAAGAATACGTGCGGTCGTCGGAGGTGAACAAGCTTTCTCTGAGCGACGACCCCACCAGGGATCGATCGGAAGAATCGGACGGTGGCTCCTAAAGCTTGAGAACTGCTGAATTTAGCGGTGGAGCTTGCAAGCAACTGGCTCGCCAAACTTTTCAACAAGGATCCGCGGGTACTTCCCTGATTGGTCTTCCGTGGTTACCTGGGTGTTGTAAATGGTTACCTTTGTAACTTGACAGTGAATTTATTGTAGGTTACATCAGATTACTTTCTGCGATAATGTGATCACTAAGCCACGACCGTAATTTCTTTGTGACGTTGCAGTGCAGACGGTCTGGCGCGCTAGATCTTTCTCGGCGAATTGCACCGAACTTGGGGCAGATGTTTTGGGCCGAGGTTCTTCTGAAGTCGGCAGGATCGAAGGCAGTAAAAACCAGAATGTGAAAGGAACCCGTTATGTCTTCTCCCTTTTGGTCTGCACTGGGAAAACTTGATGGCAGTGTGCATACCATTCAGTCTCAGATCGACTGCCTGCGAGCAGCGCTCGAGATTGATGACGCGAAATTGAGCCAGAGCCTGATGCAAGCTCGTCGGGAAGGGGCCTTGCTGCGTGACTTGATTCGTGCGGAACGTCCCGACGCGAAGTGGAACGATCGCACTGAATTGGACATGCTGATTCACGATTTGGAAATTGCTGCACAAGAACGACGCAATCAGGCGACGCCGAAACAAGTTGATGGATCTTGCCAGCGAACTGGATGCGGGAAAGGTCAAGCACCGTTTCGAAGCTCGCAGCAGTGCTCTGAACGCATTGCGTTTGGACGCGGTGAAGGAGTTAAGAAAAGAAGCAGCCGCTGCGCAGCAGGAAAAAGAGCTGCCCGGTCCGGATGCCGGCGTGTGGTTGCATTGGGCTTGCAATCTGCAGGAGGGAAAGGACAGCCTGGTACTCGCAAATCTGAACCGGGATTTCGGTGCCGTGGAACGTTTCATCGGGGAGATGGAGGAAAGCTACTGGGTTCCTGGAGAGCGCGCCAACTCTTCGAACTCCCGGATCCGAAGGGAATGTAGCTGCGTCGTTCGCTTCCCGATGACGCAACCAGCCAGACCGGTTGCACCGGATGGAGTGGCAGGGTGCGTTAAAAAAGATGTGAAAGGACCTTTGTATGTCTTCTCCCATTTCGTCTGCATTGGCCAAACTGGACGGTAGCCTTCAGACCGTTCAATCGCAAGTCGACTCTCTGCGAGCGGGTCTGGAGGTCAACGACAGTCAACTGAGTTACAGTCTGGCGGATGCCCGCCAGAACGCGGTGGTCGTGCGCGATCTGATTCGAGCAGAGCGTTCCGATGCGAGTTGGGATGATCGGGGATCTCTGGAGTATCTTGATCCATGAATTAGAAGTTGCGGCTCACGAGCGACACAATGAGCAGCTGCGCATGAAGCTGCTGGAACTGGCCGATGAGTTGGAAGCCGGTGCTGTACGGCATCGCTCCGAAGCTCGTACCGCAGCGCTGAACAGCCTTCGCCTGGAAGCGATTCAGGAACTGCGGGCCGAGGCTGCGATCGCCAAACAAGAAAAAGAACTTCCTGGTCCGGACGCCGGCCAGTGGTTGCATTGGGCGTGCAATCTTCAGGAAGAGAAGGACGCCGACGCTCTCGCTTGCTTGCGTACGGATTTCGGAGCCCTGGATCATTTCGCGGGTGAAATGGAAGAAAGCTACTGGATGCCCGGAGATCGAATTCGCCGGATTCCGACGCCGTCCTCTCCACCTCGACCCGCAGCAAATATTCGGCGGTCCGCCGGAATCTCCGACCTACTCTTCGCCGGTACCGGTTCACCCGGTGGAGGCGATTACGGCAGGAGCTCCCAGAGCACAGCGGCCGGTCCGACACGCCGCCGGCGCGGAATTTTGCCACCGCGGTTGCGCGGGCCTATGATCGTCCGCCGAGCGCACCCAAGGCAAACGGAGGGCCGCAGGTCGGAAGCGACCGCACTCTCAACGGGGTGGACTTGCCCTGGTAGCGGAACCGGTGGAAGTTCAACCGGAAACGTCCCGCAACGAAGACCTGCGAAAAATGTGGCGCGACCTACTCGGACGAGCTATCACGCTTGTCCAGCTTCCGATCCCGGACCGTCGAACTCCGGTCGCTGCGGCTCCCAACCGTGGCCGCTCGCACTCCATACCCTGCGATCGACAAATCCAAGACGGTGGAAACGGAGCCAGCAGGTCACGAAGGAAGCACAAGTAAGCACGCCTCGGCACCTGTTTGACTCCGGCGCCCGTCCAGTGGAGCGTCCCAAGACGGAGCCTTCGTCAAAGCCGTCGGACAGGAAGGCGAAGAGCCGTAAGCAGCGTCGTGCGGAGGCAGCGCTGGCGCCTGTTCCGGTGCCGGAAACTCGGCGTCGAGAGCCGGGGACGGAACTCGAAGCCGAGAGTCGCATCCGAAGTCGAAGAGAAAGAACCGTGGACGTCAGAAGTGGCAGACTCTGCGCGAAGGCGGAGCTGAGGAACTACAGGATGGTAAATGGCGTACCTTCCTGATGGCTCCTGAGACGTTGGCGGTGTTGGCGTTGTTGCTGATGGTTGTAGTCGGCTCCGTTTGGATGGTGCGCAGGAGACATCCGAACAGCAGCTCCGGTTGCTGGCCGTCGCAAACCAAGACGCGTTGCGTCGACACCGGTTGCACCGGCGGGAAGTGCAGCGGCCAACCGCGTCACGGCCGCCAACCGCGCGGGAGGCACTTCGAAGAACGTCCGACACACAATCGAAACCGCAGGATCAAAGACGCGGCAGCCAAGACGAATACGGACACCACCCAGCCGAAGGAAGTTACGACGCCTCCGGCCCAGGTATTGAACGTCCGCCGGCTGAGGCTCCGAAGACCACAGACCGCGAAGAAAGAGGAACCGACGAGCAAACGAGGCAGCGCCGCAGGATCGGTGCCGGGTGCATTGCCTGGAGCCGCCAGCAACAATGTGGGACCGTTGGTGAAAGATATCTCAGCCAACGTGCCCAAGCTGGCAGGACAGAAGCTCAGGGTTTCGTCGGGGGTGGCGCAAGGTCAGCTGCTGCGGCAGGTGACGCCGCAGTATCCACCTCAAGCCCGACAGCAGCGCGTTGAGGGAACCGTAGTTCTTACAGGCCGTTATCAGCAAGGATGGAAGCGTTCAGAAATTGACGTGGTGAGCGGTCCTTCCACGCTGACAAAGCGGCTATGGAAGCGGTAAAACAGTGGCGCTATAGAGCCCTTCGCGCTGAATGGCGAGCCAGTTGAAGCTGACACTCAGATCAACGTCAACTTCAAACTGGGTGAGTAGGTTCTGCTGTAATGCACTCGCATGTAGTTTCCGGGCTGCAGTAGCTCTGGGAGAACAAGGTCGCATGTCTTCCAGTGGCAACAAGCTGTGAAAGGAAATCCGTATGTCTTCCCCATTGTTTTCTGCTTTGGAAAAACTCGATGATAGCCTCCAGAATGTGCAGACGCAGGTGGAGTGGCTGCGAGCAGGGTTGGAGGTGAGTGACGATCAATTGCTTCGGAGTCTTTCGGACGCTCACCAGAACGCGCTGATCGTGCGCGATCTGGTCCACGGGGAACGCCCTGCCGCGAGCTGGAGCGATCGCAAGTGCTCTGGAGCAGTTGATGCACGATCTGGAGAAAGAAGCCCAGATCAGGCTCAACGAACAGCGACGCACCAAGTTGCTGGATCTGGCCGACTGAGTTGGACGCTGGTACTGTGCGACACCGGTTCGAAGCACGTGCAGCGTCTCTGAACGACTTGCGCATGGACGCGGTCAGAGAGTTGCGTCTTGCGGCCGCTCTGCCCGGATCAGCAAAAAGAGCTTCCGCGGACCCGAAGCCAGCCAGTGGCTGCACTGGGCCTGCAATCTTACTGGAGGAAAACGACGCCACCGTCTTTAGCCGAATTGCGTACGGATTTTCCGGCGCTTGGAGGAATTCACAGTCGAGATGGAAGAAAGCTACTGGGTTCCAGGCGAGGGCGGACCATGCACTCGGATCGTGCCGTCGGCGCTCCGGCGAAGCGCGAGCGTGCGGAAGCACCTGCCGCCGACTGGAATGATTGGCAGACTCCGCGGCGCCTCCCAACTCCGAATACCGCAAGCCGCCTCACAAGGTGAGAGTGCCGTCAGACGCTGCCGTTCAGAGTGGCGGCTACGGCAGCGGCGGTCGCGTTGGGCTACGACACTCAGTCGAGCACAGCTCCCACTTGGCGGAGACACATTGGGCCACGGAAGAAACGGCGCCCTGGCAGAGGCAAGGCGATGGAGCTGGACAGTGAACCGGCGGTCGAGACCATCGCCCGCCGTTGAAGGTTTGCGACAAGTGTGGAAAGACCTACTCCAATGGCTTTCACGCTTGCGTGTGAACCAGGCGACGCTTCAGGTTGCTGCCCAGGCAGCTCCGGCAGTGGTCGACCCACGGGGCTATCCTTCCAACGGAAAGAATGGAGAAGGTAACGGAGCGGCGCAGCGGTAAGCGCAGCGGAACTCAGCTCGCTTCTGGAAGCGGAGAGCGAACTTACCGCCGGTCGCCTCTACCGAGGCTGCGGAGACTCCCGCGGTCGATACGTCTCGCGAAACGGCCGAGACAGAGTTCCACCGGCTCAGAGCGATCATGGAGCAGCGCTCCCAGGAATCGTTGCCGCGAGGAGGAAGAAAGCCTGGGCTGGAATTTAAGCCGGAGGCAGGTCGTCGGCATCGTGGTCGCGGTCTGCGTTGTTGTCGGGGTAGGGATTCTACGCGGTGATTCACTATTACAGCGAGAAGAGCGTCGAGGCGGCCGCCGCTGTTGCTGCCGCAGCCGCTAAGGTCTCCGGTCATTCCTCCCGATGCGGATCTGCAAAAGGAGATCGAGCAGAAGCTGACGGCGCTGAAGAACAGCACGATCGAGGTTGCGGTTCAGGCGGGGTGGTTACTCTGTCGGGTAAGAGCGCCTCGGAGGACGAATCAGTCCAGGCCGAGGACCTGAGCCTTGCAGACCGCTGGAGTCAAAGTGGTTCGCGACAGGATTCAGGTCGACGGACATGGCGTGCGAATGGAAAGCCGCGTGCCGGCAAGCCCGCGCAACAACTTAATCGGTTGAAGAGCAGTTCGTGAAGACGCGGTAAGCTTGGATTTCGGGCGACACTCGGAACTTCAGTTTGGCCAGTCAGATGACTGGCCTTTTTTCTTGGCTGTAGCGTAGATTTCCAGACCGTTAAAACGGAACGAAAGAGCTATTTCCTTCTGGCACGTGTGGAGGTATGATCAGCCGAAAATCGGTTCCAACATGTCTTCTGAGCAGCCTCAACAGGACGGGCGCCATCGGGCGCAACTCTTGCGGGGAGCGGTGCCCTTGCCTCCGGGGCGGCCAGTTCGCACGCAGCCGGCGCTGATGGACATGGCTACGGAGGCAGCGAGGTGTGCGATGAATGAGCAGAATCCTCCTCCGTACCATCTGAAAAAGGCCGAGTGGTTCCACAAAATTCAGGTCGCGATCCTGGCCGGTTGCCTGGGAATTCTGGTCTACCTGCTGGTTGCGCTCGACACGAAGAACCTGCTGACGCTAATTTTGGTTCTGATGTTTATGGCTCTTCCGCTAACGGTGGCATACTTCGTGATCGACAGAAGGATCAGGTACTGGCAAAGCCCATACCAGCTGTATTCGCAGGAGTTCACTTATAAGCCGAAATTGAAGTCGGGAATTCACGTGCCGATCCAGGTTGAGTATCACTTTCCTACGGCAGTGAATACACCGGATGTTCTGGATCGGATCGATGACAGCTGCCAGAGGCGGCGATCGACAATGCATTTTCCTCGCTCTATTTTCCAAGCGATTACGAGCAGACAAGAGCGACTCTGGTGGAAGCCATCGACCGGGAAATCCGGCTCTTGGACATCGAAGTTTTTCGCGTCCGAGTTCTGAAGATCGATTTTCCCTCCTCGATAGTGCAAATCGAGTCTGACACTACCCCAGTTGTTATGTCGGCCGCAGCCGCCAGCAAGGCCGCCGGGGACTGACGCCAAGAGAATGAGATGCGGCGAAGGTATTTCACCAAACTTGGTGACGGGGGCGTCGCGCCCCCGCCCATCGAAAATGACATTGTCTCCATTTGCGCTTTCTGGATCCCTGCCGGAACCTGCGCACCGCGGCCTAGCTCACGGCTATAACTGCAATCCCCATCGCCGGAATGCCGTTAGTGTTGATACAACTCGCGGTGACCACGTAGGTCGCTCTCAGAGTTCCCGCCGCAAATATCGCATTATTCACGCCGATGCCCTGAATCGCATTCAGTGAACCGGTGGTCAACCAGGTGCAGCTCTGAACCTGGCTGCCATCACTGAAAATCGCCGTAAACTGTTGTGTGCCTCCTGCGTGAAGCGCGACCGGCGAAGGTGAGATCGTAATACTTGGGTTGGCGGCGCTGGCCGATATCACACTGGCCAGAAGTAGCAGACAAAGTAGCGCTTTCTTCATTGGATATCTTCCCTTCTAATTGGAGTACTTTCGTGTTCGCTGATGCGGAACAGTTGTTTTTCCGCCATGCAGCGGCCCCACTTGGATATCGGTTGAGCGTTAGTTCAACCTCGCTAACATTGGGGGGACAGTGGGCTATTTCACGCCGCCGATCAAGACTCCGTCGGGTGATATCTGAGTAAACGAGAAGAGGCGATCTAACCCCAACAAAAATATAACTTTACCGGATAGTGTATTCAAAAAGAGCGCTCTTAGTGAGATACGGCGGGGAAAGGCAATTCCAGTTAGCGGACGATAGGTTGAGGCGTTTTGCGAGAATTAAAGCATGTCCCCCGCCGGCGGCGTACTCGCAGATCGAACGCCGGAGTCCTTCATGTGAAAGGAGTGAGTGTAATAGGCAAGGTGAAGACTCCGGAGCTAGGCGGATGGATTCTTAGCAAACTAAGGCACAACCAAGCCGGCCAAATCGTCCGGTAAGATATACCAAATCATGCGCCAGACCCTTAGGACTCTCGCTGCATTTCTGATTCGGGGCTATGACAGCAAGAATGTTTGGTTCCGGAGTGAGCCGCATTTCAGGCGAGAGAGCTTAGCAGTTAGTTGGCGCCTCACAGTGGTGTTGTGGATGCTGCTTGGCGGGATCTCCCACGCACAATCGCCCACAGATATCTGTCCCAGACCAGCAGATGGAGCAACGATCTCCAATCCTCCGGAACTCCGTAGCGAGCATGGAAAACTGGAATTGAGCCTGCACCTGAAATATCAGCAGACCCTGGTCGGACAAGGGCCTCCGCGCTACTGCTACATCACGGATGACGGACTGGAGTCCCCGACCTTGCGCGTGTTTCCGGGCGACAAGCTGATCATCCATTTGCACAACGATTTGCCACCATGGCGCGACTATCGGGCTCCTGCGCATCAGATGAAAGCAGTTTCGCAGGATGACGATTGCGCGGCCACCAGGATGGATCCATCGTTTACGAATCTCCACTTTCATGGCATGACTATTCCGCCCGTCTGTCATCAGGATGATGTGATTCGAACTGCAATCCCGGCGGGACACGAGTTCGACTATCGGGTAACGATTCCGCAGGACGAGCCGCCCGGACTTTACTGGTATCACCCTCACCCGCACGGATACGGCGAAAGGCAGGTGCAGGGCGGTGCGTCTGGAGCCCTTATCGTGGAGGGTCTCGAGGACGTTATTCCTTCCGTGAGAAATTTGCCTGAATGGGTGATTGTTCTGCGCGATCAGCAGCGAACGGACCCAGCGCCGAATGGTCCTGCAGTTCCTGCGTGGGACATATCGGCAAACTTCGTCCCAGTAACGTTTTCGAAACGCCAGCCAGCCATTCTGAAAACTGATCCGAGCCAGAAGGAATTATGGCGCTTGGTGAACGCCGGCGCCGACACGATTTTCAATATCCAGGTGCTGACCGATGGGGAGGCGCAACCACTGCAAATGATCGCGGTGGACGGCGTTCCGGTCACCCTGGCAAAAATGTCGCCTGCACTGACAAGCTTCCTTCTGGCGCCGGGTGCTCGTGCAGAATTTGTAGTGACTACTCCAGCCGCGGGAGAGAGCGGTCAACTTATCACCCAGGCGTGGGACACCGGACCGCAAGGAGACAACGATACCAAACGTGTGATTGCGGAAATCGTGAACTCCGGATCGTCGGATAGCCAAGAAAATTCTGCGGAGCCGGCACCCGCGCGGCCGTGGACTTCGCCGAAAGCCACAGCGACCGCAACGGTGCATCGCAGGCTTTATTTTTCGCAGCAATCCGCCAATCCACAGGATCCCGATAACTTCGTGCTCTACTACGTCACCGTTGTCGGTCAGGCGCCGAAGAGTTACAAAATGGGGGCGCCGCCCAATATCCTCGTTCATCGCGGAGATGTCGAAGACTGGACCGTCGAAAACCGCTCACCGGAAGACCACGTTTTTCATATCCACCAAATCCATTTTCAAGTGCTTGAGGTTGACGGGAGGCCGTTTAATGACCCCACACTGCGGGACACCGTTGACGTGCCCTACTGGAATGGCGAAGGTCCTTATCCCAGCGTGAAATTGCGGATGGACTTCGGCGATCCCAATATTGTCGGAAGTTTCCTGTACCACTGCCACATTCTTAAGCATGAAGACATGGGCATGATGGGTTCGATTGAAGTTTTGCCTCCGGGTATCGCAACTACGGCTACCGTCACCACGGCTAGAAGCAAGCTGAAGGCTGGCGATCCGGTCGTCGTGCTCATGAAGATCGTGCCTGAACAAGCCACCGGAAATGTGCAGTTTGCGATTGATGGGCGCGAAGTTGGTAATCCGATAGCAGTTTCGGGCGGGCAGGCAACTTTCACCATGTCTTTTGGCGAGCCCGGCCGCCATGCGATTTCAGCAAGTTATTTCGGGGACTCCAAGTATGACGAGTCGGCAGCGCGACCTCTTGAAATTCGAATTCGCGAGTAGCAAAACTCGAAACGAGTATCGGGTGAAATGCACGAGGCGGAGTGTGCCTTTTGACTAAGTTTGCGTTAGGTGATCGGGTTCGATTGCTCGGATCCGTCGACGTCTATGAAATCGATGAGATACAGGATCTGGCCGATGGCGAGGTCCGCTACTGGGTCGTCCTGAAGGGCGAAATTCCCACACGTGTTTTTGTGAAGGAAGCCGATCTCGAATCCATCGAGAAACAGCAACGTGGCTGACTCAAACTCCTTGTGCCTATCGATCAGGATGACGCGCTCGCGACATCGGGAACGCCACGCCATCTCGATACGCGAGCCGCGCCTTAACAACAACCAGCGCGTTCGCTCGTGCCGAGGCTTAGTTATCTAACCAGCCGAGAACCGGTAATGAGGATGTCTACCAGCCTTTTGGCGCTTTGCTGCCAATCCGGACTGGACGCGACATTCGAAACACCGATAAGAGCCCGAAGCAGATCGAACGGATCCAGGTCTTTCCGTATGTCGCCGCTCTTGATGGCGCGCTTCACCAGAGCGTCAATTGCTCCCTGTACCTGGCCGCGGGAGGCCTCGAACACTTTCGAGGGGCCGCCGACCAGCGTGTTCAGCGCGGGAGCGATGATCTGCTTGGTTGCAATGTAGTCCACGAAGAGCATCATCCATGCTCGCAGCGCCTCCACCGGAGGCATGGTCTCGGCGAATTTTCGTTCCGCTGCCGCTAGTTTCTCGACCTCGGTGCGGTAGACAGCTTCCAGAAGCGCATCGCGCGTCGGAAAGTGACGATATAACGTTCCCGCTCCTACTCCCGCCTGGGTGGCTATCTCGTCGAGACTGGTATCTGCGCCCGTCCGGGTAAAAGCCTCCTTCGCGACCTGGAGCAGGCGTTCGCGATTACGCAGCGCGTCGGTGCGCGGCTTCCTTCCGGCCGACTTCCGCTCTGCCGACCTTCCGCGTTTCGTTGCCATCTATTGACACCAAGATCCAATCCCAAAAGATTTTCCGCAACCGGAGGCATTCTCCGGTTATCTAACTTATTCGGAGATGCCCTCCGTTTCTATTCCAGGCGACGAGGGCTGTCAATACCGGCGCAAAAGCTCGCTACTGCACGAGCCGGTAAGAAAGGGAAGAGAATGACAACTGTATTTGGAGCAACCTCAACCACCGAAGATGTTCTAGCCGGGATCGATCTCCACGGCAAACGAATTCTGGTTACCGGCGTCTCAGCAGGTTTGGGAGTTGAGACGGCCCGATCTCTGGCTGCCCATGGCGCGCAGGTCGTCGGTGCGGCGCGTGATTTGCACAAGGCAGAGGTAGCAACTGCCCAGGTGCGAAAAGATGCCGCGGAGAACAACGGAAGCTTCGCACTGGTGGCTCTTGATCTCGCCAGCCTCGCGAGCGTGCGAAAGTGCGCCGACCAACTGCTGGCGAAGGGCGAGCCTTTTGACGTGGTCATCGCGAACGCCGGTGTAATGGCTACGCCCTTTGGCCATACCGCCGACGGCTTCGAGACGCAGTTCGGTACCAATCACCTGGGACACTTCGTATTGGTTAACCGAATCGCACCGCTGATTCGGCGAGGTGGGCGCCTCATCAACCTTTCCTCCGCCGGGCACCGTTACTCCAATGTCGACTTGGATGACCCTGGCTTCGAGCGAACGCCGTACGAGCCTTTCGTCGCCTATGGCCGATCGAAGACGGCGAACATCCAGTTCGCGCTTGCTTTCGACAAGCGCCATCGGAGCCGTGGCGTCCGAGCTGCCGCTGTGCATCCGGGAGGGATTCAGACCGAGTTAGGCCGTCACGCCGATCCCAAGCGTATTGAAGACCTGATCGAACAGATCAATCAGCAACTCGCAGAGGAAGGGAAGCCGCCCTTCCAGTGGAAGACCATCCCGCAAGGGGCCGCGACTTCCGTGTGGGCGTCGGTCGTCGCTCCCGCCGATGAGATTGGCGGCCGATATTGCGAGAACTGTCACGTGGGCGAAGTGGTGCCCGACCAGGCGACGATCAGCGTGATCAGCGAAGGAGTACGCGGATACGCCCTCGATCCTGAGATGGCGGAGGCACTCTGGCGTAAGAGCGAAGAAATGGTTGGCGAGTCGTTCGCATAATCTTCATCCGGGCGATCGAGCTCCAAGTCTTTCGATCCATACAATGATTTCAAATTTGCAATTGAATCGAGGTCAGTTGAAATGACGAAACCAATCGATAATGGCGGCGACTTCACCTTTCCAGGTACTTCGCTGCGTGTGAACCGGATGGGCTACGGCGCCATGCAGCTTGCCGGTCCGCAGGTGTGGGGTCCGCCGCGCGACGTGGATGCCGCCGTTGCCGTGCTGCGGCAAGCGGTTGCCGCCGGAGTGAATCACATTGACACCAGCGATTATTACGGACCTCATGTGACCAACCAGATCATCAAGCGTGCTTTGCATCCCTACGTGGATGGGCTGGTGATCGTGACTAAGGTGGGTGCGCGCCGCGGTGATGACAAATCCTGGATTCATGCGCTTTCCCGTGAAGAGCTGATCAGCGCCGTACACGATAACCTCCGCAATCTTGGACTCGACGTGCTGGACGTTGTCAATCTTCGCGTAGGAGGAATCATGGGGCCATCGGAAGGCTCTATCGAAGAGCCGTTGACGGTGCTGGCGGAACTCAAGCAGCAGGGATTAATCCGTCATCTTGGTCTAAGCAACGTCAGTCACGCGCAGTTGGTGGAGGGGCAGAAGATTACCGGCATTGTGTGCGTGCAGAACTTCTACAACCTGGCGAACCGGAACGATGATGGCTTCATCGATGAACTGTCAAGGCAGGGCATTGCCTATGTGCCATTCTTTCCGTTGGGTGGATTCACTCCCTTGCAGTCAACCGTGCTCGATGCAGTAGCGGCATCGATCCAGGCTACGCCGATGCAAGTCGCCCTCGCCTGGCTCCTGCAGCGCTCGCCCAACGTTCTACTGATTCCCGGGACGTCATCTGTAGAGCATCTGCATGAGAATCTCACTGCCGCATCATTGCGGCTGCCTGCAAACGTAGTCACTACCCTCGACGCAATCGTGGGAGGTGCTGGCTGAAAATTCATCAGCCAGTACTACCCAACTCGAAGGCAGAGTCGAAGCTATTCGTAGCGTAGCGCGGTCAAGGGATCGACCTTGGATGCACGTTGCGCCGGAACAAAACCGGCAATGATGGTCACCACCGTAATTCCAGCGACCGCCATGGCCACGGTGGTGGGGTCATGCGGCGACAAGCCGTACACTTGCTCGCGCAGCAGGCGGGCGCCCAGCCACGCCAGCGGCAGCCCAATGAGAAGTCCGGCTGCCAGAACCGCGATCGTTTCGCGCAATACCATTCGCAGAATGTTGGTGCGCTGTGCCCCCAAAGCCATGCGGATGCCAATTTCATTGGTCCGCAGGGCGACTGTATAAGCAATAGTGCCGTAAACACCCATGCAGGCCAATAGAAGCGACAGGGCGCCGAATGCGGAACTGAGCAGCGCAAACGTTCGCTCCAGATACAGCGCTTGGCTGACCACCTCGTCCTGGGTGCGAACCTTCACCACCGGGACGTCCGGATTGACCGATAACGCTTCTCGCTCGATGGCATGCACCAATGCCTCTTTACTTCCGGAGCTCTTTACCTCGTACGTCATGTACGGCGTAATGTCTTTCGCCTGGGTGTAGGCGACGTATACCGTTGGAGGCGGGGCATCACGAATGTATTCGTACTTCACATCCGACACGATCCCCACAATCTGCATGGGGCGCGGTTCTACGTGAGTGCCAAACTGAATCTCGTGTCCCATGGGATTGTTGCCGTGAAAATATTTGTTGGCGAACGCCTGGTTGATCACTACAACTTTTTGCGATGCCGGTGTGTCCTGCTCGCCGATACCTCGTCCCAATAGCACGGGAATTCTCATCGTATCGAAATATCCTGCGCCCACATGGTGTCGATAGGCGATTACGCCCCTTTCGCCGTGGGTGTACCCCGGGATGGTGACCAGCGTAATGCTGCCGCCGGCTCCAATGGGATTGCGGTCGGTCATGGCTACGGAGCGCACGTTTGGAATGGAGCTGACCCGGCGCTCCAGTTCATCGTAGTAAGAGAGCAGCTTCGGGCCACTGTAGCCGTTCAGTCCCGGCGCAACCGTGAACAGCATTAGGCTGTGCCGGTCAAAGCCGAGGTTCACTCGTTGTAGCGCCCCCAGTGTCCGCAGAAGCAGACCCGCCGAGATCAGCAACAGCAAAGAAAGCGCGACCTGTCCACAGACCAGGATCTTGCCCGAGCGAAAAGTTTTGGCACTGGCGGTCGCGTTGGCGCCGGTTTGCTTGAGCGTGGTCAACGGTTGGACACGAATGGCAGTCAATGCCGGGCCTAGACCGAATAGAATTCCGCTGAGAATGGAAACCGCGGCAGTGAAAGCCAGCACGTGCATATCGAGACGGAAGTTCACGTGGACGGGATCGCTGCCGCTTGCCAGCAATGCATTCAACAACAGTCCTGCCCAATGAGCTACGAACAGGGCCAAGGTACCCCCGATTACGGCAAGCACAATGCTCTCGGTCAGCAACTGGGTAACGATGTCGCGCCTGGATGCGCCCAGGCTGATACGCATCGCGATTTCACGCTGACGTGACGTTGCCCGCGTCATCAATAGCCCGGCGATGTTCGCGCAGGCGATCAATAGCACCAGTACCACCATGCCCATCAGCAGAAATAAAGATTGTGAATACTGATTACGCAAATTGTTCAGACCCCTGGCAACAGATGCGACACTCATCTGCGGAACGTCAGGATCGTCGGCCAGCTTTGCGTCGTACGCGCGGATACTTTGATTGAAGATTTGTGCCAGTTCGGCCTGGGCTTTGGTAACCGGGACACCCGGTTTGAGCCGTCCAACGGCAGCCAGCCACCAGATCTTGTCAGCCGTCAGCAGAGGCGGCTCGCCATGCATGCCGTTGCCCTTCATCCATTGGTCGGCGTAGACACTGAGCGGTATCCACATATCGGGGACAACCCGGGGATCCATGCCGGAGAAACCGGACGGTGCAATTCCGACCACGGTCACTGGAGTTCCGTTCAGCGAAATCGTTCTGCCGATAACGCCGGCATCGCCGCCCATGCGGCCTTGCCAGAAAGCGTAGGAAAGAACCGCAACCGGTGTGGCGGAGGCAGAATCATCGCTGGGCAGGATGGCACGTCCAAGAACGGGGGAAATTCCCAAGCCGCTAAAAAGATTTCCGGTCACTCCTTGCAGCACCGCCGAACTCGCCTTGCCGCCGAGACCAAGATTCGCGTCCTCTTCATTGGCGGCAAATCCGAAGGTGTCGCTGAAGACGTTGTTATTGGCTTGAATGCGCTGATAGGCAGGATAGGAAATGGAATAGCTGGTCGCGCCCCCGGTTTTGGGATCGATATCCTGATCGCCCTCCAGGTTGTTCAGGAAAGGGTCGATCTGCTGCGTCTTCATCGACCATTTCAGCAGATACAGCGATTGCGGATTACGCACCGGCAGGTCACGAAACATCAACGCGTCGATGGCGCTGAACATGGCGGTATTCGCCCCGATACCCAGGGCCAGGGACAGAACCACCAGCAGAGCGAAACCCGGATTCTTTCGCAAGGTCCGTAGACTATGTCGCAGATCGCGCAGCAGCGTAGGCATAAGGAAACCTCAAGAGCAGGAGGACTAGTTGCATCCTCGTTACCAGAGAGTCCCGAGGTAACTAGCTGATTTCAAACATCCTGTATCTGAGACAAGCTTGGACCTTGTCCATTCCCGACGAAATTATCCGAAATTGGACAGGTACTGGAAGGGTGGTTGCCAGTTGTTTGCCAATATCCGCTAGTCCTTAAACCGATACTTCACCAGATCGTAGAACGCCATCACGCCATCGCTCCAGCTGATCTTCTTGCCTTCGGCGTAGGTGCGGCCGTGATAGACGATCGGCACTTCGTAGATGCGGATGCCCATCTTCGCCAGCTTCACCGTCATCTCGGTTTCCACGCTGAAGCGGTCTGAGCGCAGGTGCATGCGCTCCAGCAACTCGCGGCGAAAGACTTTGTAGCACGCGGTCACGTCGTGAATCGTGATGCCGGTGAGCACGTTGCAGGTGACGGAGAAGATGCGGTTCAGCGTGTAGCGCCAGAAGCGCGGCACGCGGTGCGCGCCAAAGTGAAAGCGGTTGCCGAAGACTGCGTCGGCGTGTCCTTCGAGGATGGGCGCGATCAGCGCGGGATAGTCGCCGGGATCGTATTCCAGGTCGGCATCCTGGATGAGCACCAGTTCGCCGCTGGCATGCGCCAGTCCAGTGCGAACGCCCGCGCCCTTGCCCATATTCTTTTCGTGCAGGACCAGCTTGACGGTGTTGGCGCCGTCGGCGCCCAGCTCCTTCGGGCAGATCGATCTCTGCAGGAACTCGCGTGTGCCGTCGGTGGAATAGTCGTCAACAATGATGAGCTCTTTGTGCAGGCTGAGCGGCTGACGCGCCACCTGCCGCAGAAGCCGCATCACCGTTCGGCGCTCGTTGTAGACCGGGAATGATGACCGAAAGCGTGTGAAACTGCGGTAACGCCTCGTCCTGATCTAGTTCGGTCATATCACCTTCGGCGCCGTCGGGCGCGCTGCGCGGTTTGGATTCAGAGATCAAATACACTCCCAGGATCACCAGTTGAGGATCGATCGGGTGCCGGTAACGCGGTTCGGGAAAGCAAATATAGTAAACCAGCGGATAAACCAGAATCAGGCTGGCGAACAGAAAGACGCCGTGGACGCGCCGCTTCCAGGCCAGCAGCAACCCCCAGATACCCAGCACCGACAGCAACAGTGTGTGCGTGTTCTTCAGTTCGGCCAGCGATTGATTTTTGGCCAGCCGGGGTATGCCGTTCCAGAAAAACCAGACGCGGCGCAGCGTGATCTCGGCAAACTTGCCGGGATGCTGCGGCAATCCACTGTCTTCGCCAGCCGTCCCTGCTCGACGCAGAATGCGTACTCGCCCATGCGCTCTGATACTTCGCCAGCAGCAAAGCATTCTGGCTGGGATGATAGGCCAGCACGTACTGCCCTTCGGCCAGCGGATTGTTGCCGATGCGCAACTCGTTGCCGGCATTGTCGCGCACCAGAATGAAATGTCCCATGACGTGGTAATCGCGCACCAGCCACGGCATGATCGTCATCCAGAAGACGACTGCGCTGACGCAGCGCAGGTGCAAGATAGCGCTTGCCGCGACGATGCAGTTGATAGGCGAGCCAGCATCCGGCGAAGGGAAGAAACGATAGCGCGGCGGTATTGGTCAGGGCCTCGACACCCCACAGCAGGCCATAGCCGATCCACGACGATAGGCGCTCGTCGCCTTCCATCTCAACCGTGAGCATGAAGAGCAGGCTGAGCAGGAACGCCGACAGGCTGGTCTCCCAGATCCATTTCACCGCCCAGAAGATCGTGTCGGGATAGAGCGCCCACACCCAGCCCGCCCAGACGGCGACCGTGGGATTGAAGACGCGGCGCGCGGTGCGGTAGATGGTCCAGCAGGTGAGCGCGCCGAAGAGGCTGTTGAAGCTGAGCAGCACGAACGCCGATGCCCGCGAGTAGCTTCCGAAAGCGCGGAAGGCCAGCGAGGCGATCCAGGGATAGACCGGCGCGGTCCACGCCGATGGGCCGGTGTTGCCGCCAAGCGGCGAACTGAAGCCCATGCCGTTTGCCAGCGAATAGGCGAGGCGGCCGATCTCCCAGCCGAAGCCGAAGTTGTGGTCCGAGGTGCGAATGCGGTAGGTGTGGGCAATCGCGATCCACCCGACTCTGACGATGAAGGCGACCAGCACCATCGACCACGGGCGAACGCAGCGCCCTCCGCAGGCGGGACAGCGGAGCGGAGATCGGTTGCTCCGGAGTCGGACGCCGGGCGTGCCGGTGAGGAGGGGAAGGCATGGAGAGTAAGGAAAATTGTATCGTAAAGGAGGGGAAGATCGGTCGTCGGTGGTCAGGTGTCGGTTGTCAGATCAGATCTCAGATCGGCTGCTCGCTGACCGGATACAGTTGCACCTGACAGGACCTGCGCGAGGCTTCTATTCCAGAAGGTTTCCCAACGGTCCCAAGGCCAGATTCAGGTCTTCGGGCTTCAGTCCAAATTGTTCAGCTATTTCTTTAACTTTCTCTTCCAGCTTCATCAGAGCCAGTCCCATCTCCTCAACCTGCTATCGCTCAAGGATGCCGCCTTCCATGCGCCGGATCGCCTGCCGCTCCAGCAACTGCCGCAGCAACTCGATCAGTCCGAGCACCAGCTTCGCCAGCCCCTGCTCGATGGTTTCCTGCGAGCAGTCGACGCGCTCGATCGGCTGGTGCGCCAGTCCTTCCATCTGGCGGCGCAACTCCGCGACGGCCTCTTCGACTTCCTGCGGCGTCAGCTGTTTGGGCTTATCCACGCTCGCCTCGCGGCAAAACGAATTCGCTGGGAGACCACGGTCCGCTGAGGCGCAGGCGAATACCTTCCGATCCTCCGGCTGTGCGCAACGACGCCAGAAATCGCTCGCGATTTTCGCGCGGCACCAGCGCGAACCAGCGATGAGTTTTGCGCTCCTGCCGCCCGCGCCACTCGCGCACCGACATCGGCGGTCACGCTCTTCAGTTTGCTTTCGACGGCCGCGACCCGTGCCGGTGGCTTGCTGGCGCCGCTGCAAGATATTCGCGGCCGGTCACCGGCTTCGCAGAAGTCGGCCTCCTGCTCATCGGTCCAGGTCCCGACGATCTCGTATTGCAGGGATTGTCCGACGCGGGCAAGCGCTTCGCGGTACAGTCTCCTGCTCGGCGGAGAGATGCTCCTCGAAAGCCGTCTTCGCGTTTCCAGCAGTGGTGGGAAAGCGGAAAGGAATTGGCGTGGTTACCGCCAGAACCTCACGTAATACTTGATGGAATTGCAGGGCCGCGGCCTTCAGCGATTCGGCCGTCCCCAGGCAGCTCTCGGGATCATCGATGTTGCTCCAGTACACGCGTACGCCCAGCATCTCGCGCGACTGCACCGCCGCTCGCAGACTCCGGCTGGCGACCTTGATCTCCGGATTCGGTTGGGTGACGCAATAAAGAAGAGCAGGGCATCGGAGTTATCGAGGTCGCGCCGTCGGACGCGGCATGCGTGTCGACCTGAGCATCGAGGTTGCGCAGCGCCGTCTCCACCGAGGTAAGGATGACATTGAGCCCGACATACACCAGGTCGACGCCGGCCAGCGAGATCACCAGGCTGCCGTGAATCACCACGCCGGAGTTCAGCACGTGGTCCAGTATCTCGAGCAGCGAGAGTCTCGCTGTCGCCGTCGATGGTCAGCGTCTGGATCGATTGCCGGTTCAGTGGACATTTTCCCCCACAAAAGAATAAGGAGGCCACGGCCCGCTGCAGTCGATGCGGCGAGCGTCCTTCCAACGGCCGGCAGTATTTCTTCAGGGCGGACTCCAGCTTCTTGCGCTCCTTGCGGCGGATCAGAAACGAGCCGTGCCACACCAGTCCGGGCTGTCCCGCGCTGGCTTTTCCTCCGGGACTGGCTGCGACCGCCAGCTTCGTCAAGCGTTGCGATAAATTCTGCGACTTCCTCGTCGAGCTTGCCGGACGCGCGCGGCTGCAGTAGCTCGGCCTTGCGCTTCAGATAGTCGGATCCGCTGGCGGCCTTCACCGCGGTGCGAGTCGATCTGTTTCGCGCTCGGCGAAGATTTTGATGCCCCACTCGTCGGCATCGGCCACTCGCTGCGAAGGCCTGCTTCCAGAGTCGCCTTGCGCTCCTTCACATGCTGGCGAGCGAGTCTTCGGTGAGAAACACGGTGCCGAATCGCGCCGGCAGGGCGGTTAGTCTGGCTGCGAGATTTCGGCTACCGCGCGTTGATGCCGCAGGCCGGCCGTCGCCAGCCACTCCAGGTCCTGCATGCGATCGGGCAATGCGTCGGCGAACTTCGCTTTATCGACCCGGCTGATCCAGCAGAGATAAGGATCGCAGCGCACCGCCTCGAGCCCGGAGCTGCCGTCGATGCCTTCTGCGGAAATCGTGGGCGCTGCCTTCGCGGGCTGTTGCGAGATCGCGTAGAGATAAAGGACACGCGCAGGCGCCGTTGCCTTCTTCGATCGCGATCCGGGTTTAACCGCCGCTGTCATCTATCCTCAGTCCTCGACCCGCCAGAGCTCATTCGTGAACGCCTGCAAACCCTTCCGCCCGGCGATTGGCTCATCATACTCCCGGGCCACGAAAATTTCGGCATCTTTAGTATGTCTCACCAGAGCTGCAAGCGACGCCGCCTGCCACTGCTTCGCGAGTCGGCAACGCGGGCACCGTCCATCATCGCCGATCAGCACACGATTGACGAATAACGCTCCCAGTGGTGCGTGCAGTTCTGACAAATCTTGCAGCAGCCGGCGAGTTTCATAGTCCGGCAGCGGCTCCGGCAAGGTTACGACCACAATCCGGCTGCGCTTCGGGTCCTGCAGGATTGCCGCCAGTTCGCGCACATTTTGCGACAGCGTCGCTACCTCGACGGCCGCATCCTGAGCGAAGGGTAGTGTACGGTGCGCTGCCAGGGTTTTCAACAGCAGGCGCGTCCAGGCCAGCAGGCGCGCCGGCGTTCGCAGCAGCTCCAGCGCGTGTCCCGTGGGCGCCATGTCGATGACCACGCGCCCGCCCGCCCGAGCAGATCGAGAATGCGGAAGATGGCGAAGATTTCGTCCACGCCCGGCGGCACCACGTCGAGCAGCGCCAGCAGGAATTTGCGATCGAGGCTGACGTCGAGATGGATGCCGCGCTCTTCGCCGGTCATGGCGTCGTTCAGCCGCCGCCGCAGATTCCCGGCCCACTGCTGGAACTCGGCCATCGCGTCGAACTCGGCGGCCAGCAGCTTGCGGTCGCGCAGCACCGGCTTGGGCTGGTCGCCAACCTTCGCGTTGAAACACATCGTCGAGCGAAGGCGCGGGATCGATCGAGCAGATCGTCACGGTCTCGCTGCTTCGCCACGCGCCGATGATGAAACGCCAGCGCCGCGGAGATGGTTGTCTTGCCGACGCCGCCTTTGCCCAGCGTGAGCGTCAGCGGCGTGTCGAGCGTCGGCCAGCTCGCAGGCTTGAAGTTTAAGGCGGACGCTCTTCGGCGCTTTGGCGATCACGGTAGCGCGGAAGCTTCTTCGCCGTCGAAGACATGCGCTCCGAATGCCTGCAGCGCCGTGACCCCAAGAATCGGACATCCGGGATCTTCCGCCGTGAAGCACCTTCGCCTTGGGAAAATGCTGCCGCAGGAATTTGCGCGCCGCTTCGCGCCTGCGTCGCTCGCTTCTTGCAGCGCGGGCAGCCGTCCGGTTCATCAACGATGCGGTTCAGCACGATCTCTGCAATCTGGTTCTGCTGCTCCCGCGGTGTGAAACGCGGCCGCCGAGCGCGCGGCTTCGTTCAGCGAGAACGGCTCCGGCGTGGTGACCAGCACCAGCTTCGACCCTCGCACGGACAGCGCCTGCTTCGACGTCGTCAACCATGCGCGCCCAGCGGTCCAGCGCCGGCTCGCGCTGCACGTGTCCTCCGAAGTGCTGCGCCAGCACGACATCGCGCGACGCCGCCGTCTCCAGCACGTCGAGGAAGCGCGCGAAGTGCTCCGGCATCTGGAAGAGCCGGATGGCGTGCCCCATGGGCGCGGTGTCGACGACGATCTCGTCGAAGTCGCTGGCGAGCAGTTCGTGGATCGCCAGCAGCGCCGCGACCTCGGCCATGCCGGGCAGGCTGGTGTCGAGCAGCGGCTCCAGTTCGTCGCGGGTGAACAGGCTGCCCTTGTTGAGCAGCGCGAGGATGTCGCGCACGCTCGCGCGCCAGGAATTTCTTGATCTGGCGGTCGGGATCGATCTGCCGCGCCCAAAGCTGCCCCTTGGTGCGGAGCCGCTTGGCGGAATCGGCAAGCTTGGTCTGCAGGATGTCGGCCAGGGAATGCGCCGGATCGGTGGAGAGCAGCAGGATTCGTTCGCGGGATTGGCGGCGCGATGGAGCGCGTAGGCGGACGAGACGGTCGTCTTGCCGACACCGCCTTTGCCGATGAAGAAGGTGAAGCGAGCCACGGCTCAATCTCGCACTGCGGAGCGCGCAGGCAAGGGATGGCGGTGGAAGTCAAGGTGGACCGTCGCGGCGTGAACGTTGCCGTCAACGATCAGCCATCGGCCAATGCTCGTGCTTCATTGCGAGGCGTGACCGAGCGCAGCGACTCCTTCGGTCGCGGACCCGAAGGACCCCTACCGCCAAGTCGGCTTCGGTAGCCTGTCGTCCCTGAAGAGACTTGACCCTTCTCGCGCAGCCTACCCAGCGCTGAAGCGTAGGCGAGCTCAGCGTCTCGCTGCGCGAGCCTTGAGCGCTCGGCCGGCAGCGCGTTTGGCGTTCTCCAGTGACTCGCGTAGCATGGATGTCGCCAGCCAATAGCTTATGAAACCTGCGGTCGCCGTAGCTCTCCTCCTGCTCTTATCCTTCGCAACCGCTTCGGCCCAACAAGCGCCGTCGACTACTCCTCAACCCGCTGGGCAGAACTCCGGCCACCGCTTCCACGCAGCAGGCGCCTGACAAGGACACGGTGCAGTCGGGTCCGGCGCAGGCTCCCGCGCCGCCGGACTACTCGCAGCAGGCCTACGTGGTCGAGCACTTCAGCGAGTCGATGCGCTTCGAGAACGACGGCACCGGCAGCGATCAGACCGACGCCACGATCAAGATCGTCAGCGAGAGCGGCGTGCAGGCCCTGGGCCAGTTGAAGGTCGGATACAGCGCGCTCAGCGACAAGATCGAGATCGCCTACGTTCGCGTGCACAAGCCGGATGGAACCGTGGTCCAGGCGCAGGAATCGGCGGTGCAGGATCTCACCTTCCCCGATGCCCCGGTCTATACCGACTATCACGAGAAGCACATCAGCGTGCCGCCGCTGCGGCCCGGCGACGTCCTCGAATACCGCTTCATCCGCACCATCGTCAATCCGCTGACGCCCGGACAATTCTGGACCAGCTTCAACTTCACCGAGAAGGGCATCGTTCTTGACGAGCAGCTGGATCATCAATGTCCCCAAGGACCGCCAGATCAAGCTGAAGACCAAGCCCGGCTACACGCCGGTGACCACCGACGAAGGCGACCGTCGCATCTACCGCTGGACGCATTCGCGGCTGAAGGACGACGAGGACAGCAAGAAGAAGAAGGCGAAGAAGCCGACGAAGCTCCCACCGTCCAGCTGACCACCTTCAAAGACTGGCAGGAGGTCGGTACCTGGTACGCCAATCTGGAGCGCGAGCGCCGCATTCCCGACTCCGCCGTGAAGGCCGAGGCCGACACGCTGGTCAAGGGCAAGACCGACGACATGGCGAAGGTGAAGGCGCTGTACGACTACGTCTCGCGCAACATTCGCTATGTGAGCCTGTCGTTCGGGCTGGGACGCATTCAGCCGCATGCCGGCCAGCGAAGTGCTGTCCAACGGCTACGGCGACTGCAAGGACAAGAACACGCTGCTGGCGGCGTTGCTCGATGCCGAAGGCTTCAAGTCGACGTCGGTGCTGATCGGCTCGCAACGCAAGCTCGATCCCGATGTGCCGTCGCCCATGCAGTTCGATCACGTCATTACGCGCGTGCCGGTCGACGGCAAAGAAATCTGGCTCGACAGCACGCCGGGGGTGGCGCCGTTCCGGATGCTCTCTAAGAACCTTCGCGGCAAGCAGGCACTGGCGATTTCTCCGGACGGCAAGGCCGAACTGGTGTGGACGCCGACGGAGATGCCCTTCGACGCCTTCGATCGCACCGTCGTTGACTGGTCACGTCAGCGATACGGGCAAGATCACGGCCCATGTCAGCATCGTCTCGCCGCGGCGATAACGAGATGATTTTGCGCTTCGCCATGCGGCGCATGCCCAGCAACCATTGGAAAGATATCTTCGACTACATGCTGCAGCGCGCCGGGCTGCAAGGGCGCTGAGATCACCAATCTCAAGGCCAGCGATCCCAGCGATACCGACTCGCCGATCAAGGTCGACTTCGACATCACCGACTACAACTACTTCGACTGGTCGGCTCCCGAGTCGAAGTTTACGCTGCCGCTTTCGACGGTCGCGCTGCCGAAGCACAGACGACTGACGACGATGATGACACGGCCACCAGCGAGCCCATCAAGCTTGGCGCGACTCGAGGAGATTGAGGCGGAGTTGAAGCTGACGTTCCCGGCCAAGTACAAGGTGCGCTCGCCGATCGCCGTCGACGTGAAGCGCGACTACGCTGAGTATCACTCGGTTTACAGCTACGAGGGCAGCGACGTTCACCAGCAAGCGCACGCTGAAGATTCATGGTGCGGGAGATACCGCAGAGCCGCGCCGATGACTATGCGGCCTTTCGTCGCGTGGTGAAGTCCGACGAGGCGCAGCAGATTACGCTGGAGAACACGCAGCCCGGGACATCGGCGGCCGGCGGCAGCGAGTCGGCCGGCGATCTGAACGGCGCCGCCATGCAGGCCATCAACAACCAGCGCTTCGACCTCGCCATCGACCTGCTGCAACGCGTCGTCAAGCTGGATCCGAAGTACAAGTCGGCGTGGGACAATCTGGGCCGCGCCTATCTCGCGCTGGGCAAGGACGATCGAAGCTGAGCAGGCATTCAAGAAGCAGATTGAGATCAATCCCTACGACGAGTTTGCCTACAACGGACTGGGCCTGGTCTATCAGCACCAGGCGAAGTACGACGAGGCCATCAAGCAGTTCCAGAAGCAGATCGAGATCAATCCGCTGGACCAGAATGCCCACGCCAATCTCGGCTTGCTTTATGTCAGCCAGAAGCAGTTCGCCGACGCCATCCCGGAGCTGCAAAAAGCCATCGACATCCATCCCAAGAATCCGCTGCTGCAGATCTCGCTGGGCCAGGCTTACATCGCGACCAATCAGACGGAGAAGGGAATGGCCGCCTTCGAGAAGGCCATTACGCTGGCGCCGGTCCCCGTCACCTGGAACAACATTGCCTACGCGCTGTCGCAGCAGAACGTTCAACTCGACCGCGCCATCCGCTATTCCGACTCCGCCATGAACGCGATCGGAGACGCAGACTGCGCGATGTGAACCTCGACAGCCTGCGCATGGCAGGACCTCGCCACCAGCAACTTCCTGTTCAATGCCTGGGATACCAAGGGCTGGATCGAATTCAAGCGCGGCAACGTCGACGCGGCGGAAGCGTACATTCTGCCGGCATTCCTCGCCGGCGGTCGCGGCGACGAGGCCGAGCACCTGGGCGAGATTTACGAGAAGCGCGGCAAGCGCGACGACGCCATCCGCTATTACATCTTCTCGCTGATCTCCGACAGCCCCAGCACGCAAGCACGCTCTCGCCTGGAAGCCATGGGTGTGAAGGATGTCGACAGCCGCATGACCGCCTCGCGCCCCGATCTGCAGAGCCTGCGCACCGTTCCCCTGCAGTCAGTCGGAGAAGGGAACGGCTGAGTTCTTCCTGCTGATGGCGCCCGGAAAGACGGAGCAAGTGACGTTCATCAAGGGCGATGACAGCTTGAAAGGCTTTACCGAGACTCTGCAGAAGGCGGACATCGAGATGAAGTTTCCGCCACAGACGCAGGCCCAGGCAGTTCGGCGTGCAATCGTACATTGTGGGACAACCGCGCCCGGCCCCTGCACGCTCGAGTTGCTGCCCTCGAGCGACGTACGGTCGTTGAACTAGAGACTCCACGCTCGCGGATTTTGCGGTAGGATATCGAGTAATAGGAGACGCGATGAGCGATCTGCGGTATCCCGTCGGACAATTTCAGTGGACCCAGCCGGCAAGCGAAGAGCAGAGCGCGAAGGACCGTGCCCGGTACATCGATGTGCTGTCGAAACTTCCAGCCCAGATGCGCGCGGCGGTGCAAGGGCTGGCGCCGGAGCAACTCGAGACTCCGTATCGTCCCGAAGGTTGGACTGTGCGTCAGGTTGTGCATCATGTGCCCGACAGTCACATGAATGCTTACGTGCGCTTCAAGCTCGCGCTCACCGAAGAGCAGCCGCCGATCAAGCCGTACGATCGAGGCGGCCTGGGCCAATCTTCCCGACAGCAGACTTCCCGTCGAAGTATCACTGCAACTACTGGCGGCGCTGCACTCGCGCTGGGTCGACCTGCTGCAGCGCGATGCCAGCGTCCGATTTTGGACGCACACTGTACCATCCTGAACAGCGGCGTGGTTACGTTGGACCGCATGCTGGCCTTGTACGCGTGGCACTCTGCTCACCATCTGGCGCACATCACCACGCTGCGCGAGCGCATGGGCTGGAAGCAACGCGCCGCTGCAGCGCAACAATAATTCGCGAAAATTCCCACTTGATAGTTTTTATTCAGGCAAGCATTGCGCACTAAGGTTTAACGCGATGTGAATTGCTATTGGTGCGACGTGATTCGCGCTTCCCGTGAGGCAATTCGGGAGTCCAATATCCAGTCACAAAAACTTTTCAACCTGTGAACATTTACCCGTTGCCGTTCGTATATTCCAGCGGGATCGAAGAGGGAAGTGCCGGGCGTGCAACTGGCACTTCGAATGCAGGTACAAAAGTAGAGGGGCTAAACAGAATGTTTCGCCAGCGGTTTGGCGGCCCAGGCGAGACAAGTTAGGGAGTCGTTGCAGGCGTCCCTGTGAATGTTTAACCCCGCTGACATTCTATGCAGCGCGTCCGGAATTGCAAGTCTTTCCGCGACAACTGCGTCGTCCGGCCAAGTACCGGACGCGTGCGCCTGGGCCGCCAGAACGACATCCACGTAAGGAGATTACTACGATGACTCGTAAACTGGTCCGTGCCTCTCTGTTTGTTCTAGCCCTAACCATGTCGGTCGCGGCGTTTGCTGCGTCGAAATCCGAAACCGTCATTCTGTACAACGAAGCGCAGGTCGGCGGCAAGACACTTCCGGCTGGCGAGTACACCGTGAAGTGCGATGCCACAGGTTCCAACGCGCAGGTGAAGTTCCTGAGAAACGGCAAGGAGATCGCCACCGCCAACGGTCAGGTGAAGCAGCTCACCACGCATCCCGAACACGCCCAGGTCATCACCCAGGATTCGGGCAGCTCGCGCACCATCAGCGAGATCGACTTCAGCCACAGTGCTACGGGCGTGACCTTCGATTCCGGAAGCATGTCTGCTGGCAGCAACTGAAAATTGTCACGGTTTTGTAACGCAGGGGAGCAGCGATGCTCCCCTTTGCCATTTCTGCCGAGCTTGTTACATCTCCTAACCTGCAGCTCAAACGCTTTCTTGAGCAAGTCGTCATCAGTTGCGCTAGTTCTGGCAGTTGCCGCGAATCCATTCTGCAAGGTGATTACTCAATATGGGGGTAGCAACAAAGCAAAGGAGACTTCTAGCTTGAAACGTAATTTCTTTCCGGCAGCAGTATTTTTTCTGTCGGTAGCTTTATCGCTAAGTGCATTCGCCAAGAATAAATCAACCGACGTTCAGCTCTACCAAGCCACACAGGTAGGGACCACTACTCTACAGCCCGGCCTTTATCATGTGACGGTGAACTCGACGGGATCCGCCAGCACGGTGAGCTTTTCGAAGAACGGCAAGCAGGTCGCTGAGGTACAGGGGCAGGCAGTTCAGTTAGCGAAGAAGCCCTCGAACACTTCTTTGACCCTCGACAACAGCGGCACCGTTCCACGCGTTTCAGAAATCGACTTCGAAGGACAGACGACTGCCGTAGGATTCACGGCACCGGCCATCAACGCCAGCGCGGGTGAGTAAAGACCCGTTCACAGTTGATGCATCAGCGCCGTCCCGCACCCGCGGGACGGTTTTGCTTTGGCGCTCTTGATTTCCACCTCCAACACCGAAGTGCAAACGAACCACCGATTTCGATAAGAAGGTCTACTCAAAACACCCCAAGCGCCACAAACCGTCCACTCGGAAAGACGTGTCTGCCCTTCACACCTAATCGTCAAGAACCACCGCTTCGGAGATAGGCTTCTACCAGCCTCACCCCCCTCCCGCCAAGCGGGACGACTCAGCTTAGCCCAGCACTGCAGCGCCGGGCGGCTGGTTTTAATAAGCTCCCAGTCCCGGCAGGGACGGCCCACGGTGCTTGACTCGTATATATATACGTAAGAAAATGTATATACAGGGAGGGCGACCATTCCATGAGCGCAACGTTGACCTCAATACGACTTGATACGAAACTGGCGGATGAAGCGGCGGAGCTCCTTGGCGCGAAGTCGCGTACGGAAGCCATTCACGCCGCCTTGCGCGAAGTCGTCGCCCTCAAGCGCTTCCAGGCGCTGATGAAAAAGAACGGAGGGAAGCTCTCCTTCGTTGGGCTGGATGAATAGCCTCCTCATTTTCGACACCTCTGTGATCGTCGATCAACTGCGCACGGGACGTCACCAACGCCGGATCGATTCGCTCCAGGGACTGATTCGGACTTCTGCGGTAGTGCTAGCAGAGTTGTGGCGCGGTGCGACCTCGACGGCCGAACGCGATTTCCTTCGAGCGGTCGAGAAGAACCACCCGATTTTTGTTCCAACAGAGAAGAATTGGATGGAGTCGGGGCAGGTGCTAGGGAAGATTCACGCGGATAAGAAATTCGCCCCGCACAAATTGCGCGATCTGCATTTCGACGTGCTGATTGCCTTGACGGCGCGTTCCCACGGCGCGCGCGTGATCACAACTAATCGCGCTGATTTCGAACTCATTCGCCACTATCGCAAGTTCGATCTGGAGATCTGGTAGGTGGCCAGTGCGGTCCCTCCCGGGACCTCCGAGAGCCAATAAATGCCTACCCAGGACAGCGCCGCCCAAAATCGGGGCAGCTTGTCATGGGCTAAGCTGAGTCGTCCCGCAGGCGCGGGACGGGGGTGATGCGGAGAGTGCGAATTCCTGACCGAGACGTCGATCGTTGACGGTGTCGATTCGAGGCAAGTTACGATAAGGCGATATATCACCAACTAACTAGCCGCCGCCATCGTGGGCCGAATGTTGCCGCGTAAGAATTGGCGAATTGATTCACGTTCAGGTGGAGGAACCTCAGCTACCGAAAGCATGATGAATGTTCCGTCTTGTTTGTCCAACAAGATAACCCGCTCACCTTCACGCCAATGGTCAAAACTCTGCCACGGATGATATGCCTTCGCCCCCGCTGGGAGTTCGAGCCTAACGCCGTTCGGTCGAAAATCACCGTATCAGGAAGAGTTCCGTTCAGTCGTGCAGATTCCTTCCGGATGGATTTTCTGCTGCTATAGAACGCCCAGGCTACAATTCCGGCAATCACAAGCCAAATTAGAGCAATTCCATCCCAGTTGGGATGTGTTGCTCCCGTCGCTGCTGCAACGGTCGCCAACAACACAGCACCAAGCAGCAGGACACCGTACCAGTTCTTGGCAAGCAGCTTCGGCCAGTACATCTTGGAACGCAGCATACGCCGCACATCATTCAAGTCCGCTTCGGTGAGTTTTCCGCTGAATTGTGTTTGCATTTAGTGTTCCCGCAGCAGGGACAGTATATGGCGAGTGAGTAGTTGGCGATAACAGGCCATCACATTCAAAACCCCCGTCGGGCGGTCAATGAGTGATTTCTCGTAACTTATCCAGTTAAATCGAGGCCTCGGCCATTCACGGGGTGATCTCGTACGCCACGCCAGCGCCGTATGAGCCGCCGTAAGCCGCTGCGCCGTAGAGGTTACCCACGCCATCGATCACTATCGAACTATTTGGATAATATCCGTCTAAGCCACCGGTGAAGAAATGCAGGATGGTTTCTGTCCAGTGACCCCCTGAGGACGGCGTCAGCTTGAACACCGCACCACAACCGACATTGGTGCACGGGCCGCCGGTCTTTCCGCCATGGTTCGCGACGCCGTAGATATTACCCGCCCGATCAAATGTGGGACGCTGCACGGGTGCAGCCCCGTCATCGCGCCCGCCGCGAAATGCGTACAGCACAGTTTCGGTCCATGTTCCATCGGGATTAGACGCGATTTTGAAAACGGTTCCGCACCCGAGTTCGCACGTTAAGTTTCCTGAGTGCGCTCCCCCAGCCACAGTTATCCCATAGAGGCTGCCATCGGGACCAAGAGTGACACCTGCCGGCCCATCGCCATCGAAAGCGCCGGTGAAGGCATACAACACTTTCTCCTTCCAGAAAAGACTTCCCCGTTTCGTCAACTGGAATACAACCCCACGGTTATAAGTACCCCCCTGGAACGCGGTGCCGTAGAGACTTTCATTGGCGTCAAAGGTCATCGCACCGGATGGTCCCGCCCCGCCCTCGCTGGGAAAAGCATCGAAGACTTGAAGAATACTTTCCTGCCACCCTGACGATCGATTCAAACTAAACACCATACCGGTATCATTTAAACCACCAGAGTCAGCCGGTCCATAGATATTGCCGGTGCTGTCGAATGTTAGATCAGTAGGGGCGCCCCCATCCCAAGGACCGGAAAACTGGTGAAGGATTGATTCCGTCCAAGAGCCACTGGGATCTGGAACCAACTGGTAGACAAAACCTGCTTGACTACCGTAGCCCTCGCCCCAAGTTGTGCCGTCGAGATTGCCCTGCGAGTCAAAGATTGGAGATGCTAAAGGATAGGCGCCATCGTTTCCGTTGAAAGCGTAGATCACTGACTCTGTCCAGCTCCCATCGGAATTAGGCTTCAACTTGTACACCGTGCCGCATCCCTCGGTTAGACATCCATTTACCAAGCCACCCAAGTAGGTCGCGCCATAGAGATTGCCGTGGCCGTCAAATACCTGTGCACCAGTCGGAGTGGCCCCATCGCCGCTGTTGCCGAAAGAATGCAATGTCTTGAATGTCTGGGACCAGGCAGCGCTGACGGCCAGCGAACTAGTTAGAACTGTGAGTGCCAGGATACGAATACCCGGGAATCTGTTGTGTACCATTGTTGCTACCCTCCAAGAGCAGAATGGCCGAGGAGTCTTCACTCAGCGAGCCGGTGGACGCTACCAAAGAAACAAAATGGCGCAGATATTAACACGAACTCGGGAGGGTGGATAAATGTTGCAATCAGACCATATCGTAAATAACATCCAGCCCGTCCGAACATATACGCGATCTCTCGATCGCGAACTACGCCGTCGCCCCTACCAGCTTGGGCGACTCTTCGTTGAACCTTACGGACACCAGCTTCGATACGCCGGGCTCCTGCATGGTTACGCCGTACATGACCGGCGCCATGCTCATCGTCTTCTTGCTGTGGGTGATGATGATGAACTGCGTCTGCACGCTCATCTCGCGCACCAGTTCGGTGAAGCGGCCGACGTTGGCTTCGTCGAGCGGCGCGTCGACTTCGTCGAGGATGCAGAACGGGCTGGGCTGATACTGGAAGATGCCGACCAGCAGCGCCAGCGCCGTGAGTGCCTTCTCGCCGCCGGAGAGCAGCAGAACATTCTGCAGCTTCTTGCCCGGAGGCGACGCCACTACGTCGATGCCGCTCTCCATCGAGTTTTCCAGGTCGGTCAGCTTCATGAAGCCCTGGCCTCCGCCGAAGAGCTTGCTGAAGGTCCTGCCGAAGTTCTCGTTGATGATGTTGAAGGCCTCTTCGAACTTCTGCTGCGAGATGGTGTCGATTTCCTTGATCGTGTTCTGCGTGTTCTCGATCGACTGCAGCAGGTCCTGACGCTGCGTCTCAAGGAATTCGTGGCGCTGCGCCGTCTCCTTGTACTCTTCGAGCGCCATCATGTTGACCGGGCCCATGTTCTCCAGCCGCGTGCGCATCTCGCGATAGGCAGTGTCTTCGGTCGCCAGCTCTTCGCCCGCCAGACGCGAGCCAGCGACTCGTCGGCCATCAACTCGTCGTGCTGAACGCCGAGTTCCTGCACGCAGGTCTCGGCCATGTGCTGCACGTCGGACTTCACGCGCGCCTGCTCGGCTGAGAGCTCGCCGCGGCGATCGCGGGCGGCGTCGAGCGCCTCGCGCGCCGACTTCAGCGCTTCTTCCAATTCCACGATGCGGACGCGAACGGCCTGCAACTCGTCCTGCAGTTCGCGGTCGCGCTGCTGCGCGATCTCGCGCTCGGCAGTCCACTCGACCACCTGCTCGGCCAGGCGAACATTCTCGCTCTCGCGTTGCTGCTTCTCCGCCGCTGCCGACTCGAGCTGCGACTTGAGCTTCGACAGGTGCGCCGATACTTCGGACAGCATCGCCTCGATGCGCTGCACCGTGAGCATCGCCCCGCGACGCCGCTCTTCCAGCGTGGCAACGTTGGCGCGGACTTCACTCGCCAGTTGCGCCGCTTCGTCGCGCCGCTGACGCAGCGATTCCAGGTTGCCCTGCGCCTCGGCCATCTCGGCTTCCAGGCCGCGTTGCCGCTCCTCGTGCTGGAACAGTTCGCCAAGTTGCGCGGTGATGAACTCCTGCCGTTCGGTAAGCTCCTCGCCGACGCGGCGCAGTTCGCGCTCGTAGGTGGAGAGCCGCTCGCTCACTCGCGTCATCTCGCTTTCGAGCTGGCGCAGCGTGTGCTCCGAAGTCATGGCCTGGCGCTCGGACTCGCGCTTCTCGTCTTCCAGGCGCTGCAACAGTCCGGTGAGTTCCGCGATGTCGCGGCCCAGAGCGGCGATGTAGGTTTCCTTCTCGCCCATGGCGCGTTCGAGTTCGCCCATCTGGAGCAGAACGTCGCGCAGTTCGCGCTTCATCGAGAGCGGTCCCTGGCTGCGCTGCTTGCCGCCGGTGACGGTCACGTTGTGGAAGCACTCGCCCGACTGCGAGAGGAAGAACGCGTCGGGATTTTCCAGCGCCAGGTTGCGGCCGACCTCGGGGTCGGGAACGATGTAGCCGTTGCCCAGCTTGGGCAGAATCACTTCCAGCGATTTGCCGAAGCCGTCGAGCACGCGGATGCAGTTCTTCAGCGGAACCACGGCATCGCTGTGCGTGACGTGGTTCGCCACTTCGTCGAAGTTGAAGGAGAACTTCGCCTGCGAGTCTTCCGGATGGACCAGGAAGGTCGCGCGGCCATCGACATCGGTACGCAGCAGGCGCAGACCTTCATCGGCGGCGTCCCACGACTTCACGACGATGTAGTTCAGTTCGTCGCGCAGGAAGTCGTCGACCACGTGCTCGTAGCGGCCTTCGACTTCGAGGAAGTCGGCCAGCACACCGGCCGGCGCGCGGCCGCCCTGCAGCGATCCCGAGGTGAAGAGCTTGCGCACCGACTCGGTGGCGTAGCCGTGCTCGGCGATGACGCCTTCGAGCGAACCCTTCTTGCCCATCAGTGTGGCGTACTGGCCGCGCAGGGAATCGAGGTGACGCTTGGAATCGGTTTCGGCCGCGCGCTTGATTTCGAGCTGCTGACGCGTGTCCGTGATCTGCGCCGTCAAGCGCGTTGACACGCTGTGATGCGCTTTCGAACTCCAGGCCAAGCTGTCCGCGCTGGCCGCCAAAGCTTTCCACCTGCTGCTGCGCCGTCGTGGTCTCGTCCTGCAGGCGCTTGGTCTCGCGATCGAGCGCTGCAATGCGCTCTTCGGCCTGGGTGATGCGATTGCGCACGGCAGACGCCGCCGAGACAGCCTGCAGAATTGCGTTGCGCCGCTGCTTCCTGCTGGCGCTCAACTTCGATCAGCGACGCGGCAGCGGCCGAGGCTTCCTGCTGGCGCTGCTGCAATTCCTGTTGCGCGGCGGCAACGTCGGAGTTGGCGGACTCGAGCGTCGCGCGATCGGTCTCGAGTCTCCTGCTGCAGACGCGCCGGCTGCTCTTCGGTGTTGGCGATCTCGGCCTGCGCTCCGGCGGAGCGGGCATCGAGTTCGGCACAACGCTCTTCATTCGTGCGACGGCGGGCGGCGGCGCGATCGAGATCGAGCGCCAGCAGATTCAGCTTCTCGCGATTCTCCTGACCTTCGCGCTCGATGCCGTAGCCGCGCTGCGTGCGCTCACCGTGCTCGGCTTCCATCTGCTGCACGGCTTCGGTCTTGGTGTGGATCTCTTCGGCAATTTCGGTGAGCATGCTGCTCGAGCGACGTCGCTTCGGCGTCGAGTTGCGCGAACTTGCTGGCCAGCACGACGCGCAGCTTGTCGCGCATCTCGTCGCGCAGCTTGGCGTAGCGCTCGGCCTTCGAGGCCTGCCGCTTCAGCGAATTCATCTGCCGCGTGACTTCGTCGAAGATGTCGTTGATGCGCGCCAGGTTGAGCTTGGCATCTTCGAGGCGCGCTTCGGCCAGACGCTTGCGCGTTTTGTACTTGGTGATGCCGGCGGCCTCTTCGATGATGGCGCGACGGTCGGTGGGCTTGCTGCTGAGGATCTGGCCGATGCGTCCCTGCTCGATGATGGCGTAGGACTCGGGACCAAGGCCGGTGCCCATGAAGATGTCTTGAATGTCGCGCAGGCGGCAGAGCTTGCCGTTCAGCAGATACTCGCTTTCGCCGGAGCGGAACAGGCGGCGCGTGATTTGGATTTCGCCGGCCTTGAAGGTGCGCTTGAATTTGCGGCGGCGGATCTTCAGGACGACTTGCTGCGGAACCGGCGTCGCGCCGTCGGCCGCCTGCTCGCGTTGCGGCAGCTTCGCCGGCTTCCTCATCGCTCTGGCCGGGACGAACCTCTTCGGAATGGCGCTCGACATCGGCGGCTCTTGTCGGCGCGCAGGGCAGATTCGTCCCAGTCGTCGGGCATGTCGTCCTGAATATCGATTTCGGGCTCGGCGAAGTCGCCGTAGACTTCGGGATCGACCAGCGTGAGCGAGACCTCGGCCATGCCGGTGGGCTTGCGGTCGCGCGTGCCGGCGAAGATGACGTCCTGCATGTGGACGCCGCGCAGCAGACGCGCCGATTGCTCGCCCAGCACCCAGGAGATGGCGTCGGAAATATTCGACTTGCCGCAGCCGTTGGGACCGACGATGGCCGCAATGCCGTCGCCCTGGAAGCGGAGGTCGGTGCGGTCACAGAACGATTTGAAGCCGAGGATTTGCAGCTTCTTCAGTTTCAGCAAGGCGAACTCCTTACGATGTAGCCGGCGCAGGACGATCTTGAGTTGCCGCCTTCGGACGACGAACGCGGACGATACCGGACGGATGTCGCCCGTAAACCCGCGGTTTCCCAAGGACAAGCCAACTTTACGATTTCTCGAAGAGGAGGGGTCAAGATGCAAAACACTATATCTTGTACCCATCCTGTGCAAAACGCAGCATATTGCACCGTGCTTGCAACAAACGACTGGCAGTTCCATTTCGGGAAGGAATGAATGCGAGGGCGGGAGAAGCACCAGAGTGAGTGCAATTGTAGAAGCTTGGAGGTGCCACTTCAAGGCCCGGAAGGCGGGGGAGTACCCGCGAGATTACGAGCGCGCGGCGAGCCGGTTTTGGCGCCTGCAGCCACGTCGGAACCGACTTCACCATCCACGCGTTGATCAGGATCGACAGCAGCGACACCGCCAGCGTCGCCGAGTAGAACTCGTCGCCGACCAATCCGCTGCTGTGCGCCACCTGCACCAGGATGAACGAGAACTCGCCGATCTGCGTCAGGCCGGTTCCCACCAGCGTCGCGGTCTTCAGCGGATAGCCGAAGAGCTTGACCACCGCGGTCCACACGACGAACTTGCCGATCGACGACCAGCGCCAGGACTTCGCAGCAGCAGCAACGGATTGCGCAGCACCGCGCGCGGGTCGATCAGGATGCCGACGGTGACGAAGAAGAGGGCGACGAAGGCGTCACGCAGTGGCAGCAGTTGCTCGAGCGCGCGATGCGCATAGTCGGACGCGCTGATGATCAGGCCGGCGGCGAACGCGCCCAGTGCGAGCGATAATCCGACCGCCTCGGTCAGAGCGGCCGTGCCCAGGCAGATCGCCAGGATCACCAGCAGAAACAGCTCCTGGTTGCGCGACTCCGCCACGCGAGCCAGCGCGCGCGGAACGAGGTACACGGCGAGAAATCCGATGGGCACGAGGATGAGCGCCGCTTTACCCAATGCCCACGCGATGCCCAGCAGATGATGCGGCGTGAGGCTGACCAGCGCAGGCATCAGGATCGTGAGCACCACGACGACGAGGTCTTCCACCAGCGTGATGCCGATCATCACCTTGCCGTGTTGCGACTGCAGTTGCTTGCTGTCGATCAGCAGGCGCGACAAGACCATGGTGCTGGCGACGGAGACGATCATGCCCATCACCAGTCCGGTCATCGCGCCCCAACCGGCGAGGATGCCAAGGCCTTCGCCGAGCAGCGAGAGCAGAACCACGCCCAGCGGGCCGCCGATCAGCGACACCCACTTCACTTCCATCAGCTCGGCAAGCGAGAATTCCAGCCCGATGGAGAACATCAGGAAGACAACGCCGACCTCGGCGATCACCTGGAAGGTATGCGTTTCGTTGACGCGCGGGCCAAGCGTGTAAGGGCTGATCGCGATACCCGCCAGCACGTATCCGAGGATGAGCGGCTGTCGCAGACGCCACGCCAGCGCGCCGCCCAGAATGGCGGCGATGAAGACGTACGACAGCTCTTTGAAGATCGCAGAGTGTGGAGGCATGATTACGGCCAGTGCCGTGCCGCTATGGTAACCGAAGTGAAGGCGGGTAGGTCCGGACTCCGAGGATGGAAGGACGGGCCACCCGTCGTTAACGCCCTCACCTCGTGCTTACCCGGCATCTGAGTAGGGTGAGGACAGTACGTTGCCCATGCTCCGATCCAAACTGTTGCCGCTCCTTCTGACGGCGCGTTTTCCTGAACGCCATCGCCCTTGCACGCTGACCCGGTGCGGGTTCGATATCTCGAAGGGGTGACCCTGGGCTTTCTGGTACTGCGTAACACCGCGGGACAAGCCCTGGCCTATGGCGAGTTCAGCCAGACCGCCAGCGCCGACGGCGTGGTGAGCCACGATCTGCATTTTCGTTTCAAAGACGGCTCGTCGCTTCAGGAGGTCACGAAGTTTACCCAGCACGGCGAGTTTCGCCTGGTGAGCGATCACGTCGTGCAGAAGGGCCCGGCGTTCAAAGAGGAAAGCGAGATGTGGATCGACGCCGCCACGGGCGAGGTCAAGGTCCGAACGGTAGACAAGGGCAAGGAGAAAGTTTCAACCAAGCACATGGACTTGCCGCCCGATGTTGCGAACGGCCTGCTGTTCACGCTGGTGAAGAATCTGGATCCCGCCGCGGACTTATCGCTCTCGATGGTTGCCGCGTCCGGCGCGACGCCACGGCTGGTGACATTGAACATCTCTTCCGCGCAGGGAAAAACCATCCGGGTGGGCTCGATGAAGTATCAGGCGCTGAATTACCTGGTGAAGATCAAGATCAACGGCATCGCCGGAGTACTGGCTCCCATCATCGGGAAGCAGCCACACGACATAAACATCTGGGTGGTGAAGAGCGGCGCCCCAACCTTCGTTGAGTTCGAGGGACCGCTGACGGCCGACAGCCCGGTGTGGCGTATCGAACTTGCTGCTCCCAGCCGCGACCAAATGAAATAGACGGGTGAACGGGGGGTGCAGGAGTATCGATGATCCCACTCATTCGAAAACCGCGAATGAGTGGGCACCCCACACCCGAACCGGCAAGAATCTACCGCGACCGCCGTTGCCGTGTCCGCGCAGCTTTCTTCGCAGCCTGACTGCGTCCCGCAGCCCCCTTGGTGCGAACAGCCTTCTTCGCGGCTTGCTTACGTGCGGCGCTTCCGCGTTGACGGGCCGACGTTTTCGCCTGCTTCGACAGCGCGCTGCGGCGACGCCGCGGAACGGCCCTTGCGCTTCAGAGCAGCCGACACGGCGCGCGACCGCGTTGCCGAAGTTTTCTTCTTCGCTCCAGACCGGCCTTTCGCAGTATCGCGAGCAGCTTTCTTGCGCGTGGCTGCGGACGTCTTTCCCGCCTTCGGCGGCGGCAGCTTCACGCCTGCACGGCGTGCTTTCGACAATCCAATGGCGATGGCCTGCTTGGTCGACGCCGCGCCATGTTTGCCTTCGCGGATATGGTCCATCTCTTCTTTCACGAATTCGCCGGCCTGCGTGCTCGGCGATTTACCTTCGCGCTCATCTTCGTGGGCGCGTTCCAGTGTTTCTTTGTCCGGCATCCAGATCTCTCCTGCCTTTGGGTTTGTAGCGACGAACAACGGCAGCCGCTACTTAAGGGAGGATGCGGTAACTGCATGGCGGGATGGACTACACTACAGCGGAATGGCTTCCACAGCCCAACTAACGGACAACGCTCGCGCATTTCGCCCGGCCCGCTCCGTCTATCGCCCGCTGCTGCTGGCATTGGCGATCTTGTTTGCGACGGCAACGATCGTCTACAGCGTGGCCTGGATGTACTACGTCCGGGCGACGATCATAGTCGAGGTCGGGATGGACACCGATGCCGCAGACAACGGCATTGTGGTGAGGGATGTATGGCCTGACGCTCCGGCGGCGCAAGCCGGACTCCGCGCCGGAGACATGATCACGGCGATTAACGGGCGACCTGTCTCCCGCCAGGCCGGCATGAACGCTATCAACGCAATCTGGTCCGAGTCTCATCCTGGCGAGACGGTTCATTTCACCGTCCTCCGGGCGGGAGTGCCGGGGCAGTTGCTGATCAACCCGGTCTTCCGCAGGTCGAAAGGGGCTGGGGACACCTCGCTGGCCAAGCGAGGCGCGGCCCAGATACTCGGCATCTACCCATTGCTGTTCCTGGTGGTGGGACTGGCGGTTCTGTTCTTACGATTCGAGGACCGGAACGCATGGCTGCTGGCGCTGGTCTTCGCCGGCCTGATTGCGCAGCCGGCTGTACCCTGGGCGCTCGCGTTTGCGCCGGTCGTCCTGCGCGACGCCTGCTATGCTTACGGCGCCATTTTGAAGTCGCTGTTGCCGGGGCTGTTCTATTTCTTCTTCGCCGTCTTTCCCGTCCGCTCGCCTATCGATCGCAAGCTTCCCTGGTTGAAGTGGCTGTTGCTGGCGATCGGCGCTTGTCTCGGCTGGGGTGGTATCCCAATCGGCGACCTGGTGGCATTGCCTGTCATCTCGAATCATGTTTCGCTGCACGTCATTGGTCTAACTCGATTAACGGTTGGCTATAGCACAGTTGTTCTCGGCTTAGTCTCGCTGCTGTTGAACATGTTCAGCGTTACTCGCGTGGAAGATCGCCGCAAACTAAAGGTGATGTTGTGGGGAACGTTAGTCAGCATCGGGCCGGCGGTCTTGATCGGTCTCCCCTACGATTTGCTTCGGTCGGAAACGCCCTTCTGGCTGATTTTCGCGCGAGCCGTTCTGCTGTTCGTCATGCCGCTGTCCTTTGCCTACGCCGTGGTCAAGCACCGGGTCATGGACATTCCCGTACTGCTGCGTCGCAGCGCTCGCTACCTTCTGGTCGAGCGCGGATTCGCCATTCTGATCGTGCTGATCTCAGTGGGCGTTACATTGTGGTTCGGGCAGGCATTTGCGCGACGCTTCACCGGCGGTACGAAGGCGGCGATTCCGATTGGAGCAACTTTTGGGGTATTGCTGATTTCGGGAGCGACCCAGGTGCATCGCCACGTGCGAACTCGCCTGGATCGGGCGTTCTTTCGCAGCGCCTATGACGCGCAGCAGATCCTCGAGAACCTGGCGGCGACGACTTTGACCGTTACGGATCGGCAGGACCTGGCGGCGTTGCTGTATCGCCACATTGACGACGCGCTGCATCCCTTGCCGCTGTTCATCTACTTGCTGGCGCCGGACGGAAAGATGCACGCCTATGCCGGGCATCCCCCAGAGGAGTGGCGCGATCTGCCGGCCAGCGGCCCGCGGCTGGAGAGTTGGCGGGACGCAGCGAGCCCATTGAGGTGAACCGTGATCTGGTGCGGGGCACGCCATGGAACCGCTGAGTCCCGACTGCCTGGTGCCGATTCGCGGATCGAGCGATGGGAAGCTGCAAGGCCTGGTGGTGCTGGGGCCGCGTCTTTCGGAAGAGACTGTATTCCACGCGGGACAAGCGGCTGTTGGCCTCGGTGGCCAGCCAGGCGGGGATCGCGATGCGAAGCATCTCGCTGGCCGAGAAGATGGCCGAGCGTATCGACGCCGAGCGCAGGGCTGAACAGGAGATGCAGATCGCGCGCCAGGTACAGAGTCGCTTGCTGCCGCAGCAGGCTCCGGTGCTGAAGACTCTGGACTGCGCGGGCAAGTGCATCCAGACACGCGCGGTCGGTGGCGACTACTACGACTTCCTGGAGTTCGGCGCAGGCAAACTCGGCATGGTGCTGGCGGACATTTCCGGCAAAGGCATGTCGGCGGCGCTGCTGATGGCAAACTTGCAAGCCAATCTACGCGGTCAATACGCGCTGGCTACGGAAGATTTTCCGAGGCTGCTACGCTCCGTGAATTACCTGTTCTACAAAAACACCGAGACCAGTCACTACGCCACAATGTTCTTCTCCATCTACGACGACCACAAGCGACTGCTTCACTACGTCAATTGCGGACACAACGCGCCCATCCTGTTGCGCGCCGGAGGTTCGTTTGAACGGCTGGAGGCTACCGCGACGGTGCTGGGATTGTTCGAGCAGTGGGATTGCGAAGTGGCGGAGCTGCAGATCGCTTCCGGTGATGTGCTGGTGATCTACACCGACGGCATCTCTGAGGCGGCGGATGGCGAAGAAGGGGAAGAGTATGGCGAGGAGCGCCTGGTCGCCGCCACTCGCAAGGTGCAACATCAGCCTGCGGCACAGATGCTGGATATGATCGTCGCCGAGGTGCAAGATTTCAGCAAAGGCTACCAGGCAGACGACATGACGCTCATCGTGGCGAAGTGCCGGTAGAAATCCGCCAAAAAACAGCGCGCAACGATGGCGGCACCTAGTCACCGCGAGGTTGTCGCAAACCACCGGTGTGACTAGCGATTGCCCGCCCCCGGCGATTGCGTGTCCATCCGTTCCACATATTGAGCGCGAGCGGGACTGGCCGGGAATGGATCCGCAAAGTATTGCGTTTCCCGCTCAACTTGGTCGCCTCTGAATTCCATGATGCTCACGGTGTAGGAGGGCTTGCCGTCATAGGACAGGACGAATTCGGTGACCCACAAATCACCGCCGCCAAGGATTCGCTGAACCGTAAAGCGCTTCCTGTTCGGCTGGATCGAGCGGGTGGTTTGTATGTTGCGGCGGCCGCGTATACGCTCGCCTGACTGCGGATATTCCAGCACCGCGTCCTCGTGATAGATGGCGTGCTCCGTCTCAAAATCGTTAGCATCGGAGGCTGCCCAATGCTGATCCAGTGCTGCGCGTATCTGTTGATCTCGCATCTCACCCTGCTAATTTGAGGGAAAGCTTAACCTTCCGGATGGTCGCGCTGCAAGGGGCTCAAATTCGGATGTGGGGTTACGCCCCAGTCGCTTTTGCCGTCCGAATCGGGACGCAACCCCGCTCTTAACACGATCTTGCCGGGCTTCTGCTATCGAAATCGGCCAATAACTTGTCTAATAGAAGAGGTGAGGCGGCGGTGTGCCGCTTCCTGCCCGGTTCCGGATTTCTTAACGGAACAAATTTCTAGCCCGTAACGTACTAACTCACAGAAACGAAATGCTGCCCGTTGGCGGAGGGTGCAGTGGCAAACGGCAAGAATCATAAGAAGAAACGCTGGATTATTACTACCGTAATCGTAGTTTCAGTGGTGCTGTTGATTGTGGTGGCCGTGGCGGCAACTCGCGGCGGCACCAAAATCGATCCAACGAAAGTTGCGAAGGTCGAGCGGGGTGACATTACGCGCAGCGTGGTGGCCACCGGCAAGGTCACGCCTATCACCAAGGTCGAGATCAAGTCGAAGGCCAGCGGCATTGTGAAGAAGCTCTACGTGGATACGAACGATCACGTGAAGCAGGGGCAGGTGCTGGCCGAGCTCGACAAGGTTGAGATACAGGCGCAGGTAAATTCCGCGCGGGCGCAGTTAATGTCATCCCAGGCGAACCTGAAGAGCGCCGAAGCCGACGAGAAGCGCGCCGAGGTCGATGCCCAGGGTGTCGACATTCCCACGCTGAAGCGGGCTTATGACCGCGCGCACGAGATGTCGAACGATGGCGTGGTCTCGCAGTCCACTCTGGACGATGCCGAGAGAAGCTACATCATGGCGGTGAACAAGCGCGATGTGGCGCGAGCGCAATTGACGGTCAACAAAGCTAAGGTAGCGCAGGCCCAGGCACAGGTTGAAAAAGATGAGGCCGACCTGAAGCAGTTCGAGGAGCAGCTCAGCTACACGACCATCGTTGCTCCGATCGACGGAATTGTGCTTTCGCGGGATGTGGAAATGGGTGACGCTGTCAGCTCCATCCTGGTGCTGGGTTCCGGCGCGACGCTGGTGATGACGCTCGGGGATACCAGCGAGGTGTACGTCAAGGGCAAGGTGGACGAGAGCGACATCGGCAAGGTGTATCTCGGGCAGCCGGCCCGGATTCGGGTTGAGACCTTCAAGGACAAAACCTTCACCGGTCACGTCACCAAGATCGCGCCCATGGGGGTGGAGAAAGATAACGTGACCACCTTCGAGGTGCGCGTCTCCATCAACAATCCCGGAGGAGAGTTGAAAGCGGAGATGACGGCCAACGCCGAGGTCATCCTCGATGAGCACCACAATGTGCTGATGATTCCGGAATCGGCCATCCTGTATGACAAGGATAAGAAGGCGTCGGTGGACGTGCCCGATCCCAGCGCGAAGGACGGTATGCGTAAGGTGGCAGTCAACATCGGCATCTCGAATGGCGTAAAGACGGAAGTCGATTCGGGCCTGAAGCAGGGGCAGGAAGTGGTTCTGCAGCAATAGCGAAGCTGGAAGAGCTGTAAGGCACGGTTTCACAGGCTGCTGAACAACCCGATGCCAAATGGTTTTGAGAGAGCATGCCTGCAGGCATGCCGCGGCTTCCTTGCGTTCGATCGGGCGAAGCGGCCTTCAGGTCGATGTGCCGTCAAGAAGTCATCCTCAAAAAAGCGGAGTGGCACCATGAACAAGCATCGTTATGCTGTCTTGATCGGGTTGTTGTTCCTTCCCCTCCTGATGTACGCGTCCTCGGAAGGCCATTTCGATCGCACGTTGCAGGTAAACGGTTCGGTCAGTCTCGATGTCAACACCGGCTCGGGCGACATCGTCGTAAAGACCGGCAGCTCCAACCAGGTGGTGATCCACGGCACCGTACACACCAGCAACTGGATGTTCGGCGATGACAGCGCCGTGAAGAAGGTGGAGTCGAATCCTCCGATCGAGCAGAACGGCAACAGCATTCGCATCGGTTACAACCTACCGGACGAGGTGAAGCGTCACGTCTCCATCAGCTACGAGATCACCGTTCCGGCCGACACTGCGTTGCAGGCGCACAGCGGCTCGGGGAACATTGGAGCTGACGGAGTTCGCGTGGGCGCCGAGGTACAGACCGGCTCGGGAGATATTCGCGCCCACGATATCGGCGGCAAGCTGCGTGCACAGACAGGCAGCGGCAACATTCGCGCACAAACAGTCGCATCGCCGTTCTGGGCGCAGACCGGCAGTGGCGACATCGAGGCCGACCTAACGGGTTCGGGAGATGTCGACGTTCACACCGGATCAGGCACGATCCGCGTTCGTGGCATTAAGGGCGGGGTTCGCGCGCGCACGGGCAGCGGCGACATTGAGACCGACGGCAGTGTGACTGGTCCGTGGCAACTGCACAGCGGCTCGGGGAACATTCATCTGGCGGTAGGTGGCGCCAGTGGCTTCAACCTGGATGTTCACACCGGCTCAGGATCGATTCACAGCGATCTGCCCATAACCGTGCAGGGCTCGTTGGGCAAGCATGAACTGAAGGGCAGCGTGAAGGGCGGTGGTCCGGAAGTTGCGGTGTCGACCGGCTCCGGCGATATCGAGGTCCGCTGAGCGGCTACGCATGTTGTCCGCGTGTAGCACAATTGAAGCGCGGACTGCATAGAAGGTAATGCACCTGGCGGGTCTCGATTGGCTTGTAGGAGCAGGGTCCGGTGCTAATGGAAGGTGGAGCACACTGGATCCAGCTTGCTACACATACTAGTATATGAGAATCCTAAAGGGAACCTGCTAGAGCTGCCAGGTGTGCGCAGGCAACAATTGCAAGTTCACAACCCATTTTCGAATGATGCGTTTGTTGGATGTCCAAAATAAACAAGTATCTCAATGAATACGGGTTACTGGGCCTTGCGGGAATCGTAAGCAATAAATGCTTTGGACTCCCGAAAACCATGATGGCCTATCCGCCGAAGCTGGAACATCCCGTACGACTGCGACTGCATACATCAGATACGATGCTGTTTGGCGGGATCATCATGGATGAGGAGTACGACTTTGGCCTTCCCCCTTTCGCTGCAGTGATTGTCGATGCCGGTGCAAATATCGGACTTACGCCGATCTTTTATGCGAGGAGATTTCCGAAGGCTCGCATCTTCGCCATTGAGGCGGAAGTGTCGAACTTCGAACTCATGCTCAAGAATGTGGAACCCTATCCCAACATCACCCCAATCCATGCGGCCCTGTGGGGCAGTGAGGGGTGTGTTTCCATGGGGGATCCGCTTCCTGGAGCTTTTGGTAACTGGGGATTTACGGTAAGCAATAAAGTGGGCGAGGTTCGTGCAATTACCATTCGGTCGTTGATGCGAGACTTTGAAATTGACCATATCGATCTGCTCAAGGTCGACATCGAGGGTTCGGAAAAAGAGGTGTTTGAAGCCTGCGATTGGCAGGATCGACTTGATGCCGTCGTGATTGAACTGCACGATCGTTTTAAGCCGGGTTGCTCGCAGGTTGTAAACCTGGCTCTACAAGGATTCGCTCAAACCGTATGCGGCGATCTTACCTGCTATACCAAATACCCTTCGTTACCTTAAAGCCGGAGAGGTTAGTTGGACCGCTTTTGATGTCCACCTTGCTTTATTGAATCGGCATTAGCATCCTCGTACGGAAGTGAAAGAGCACATTTGCCCTGTAATTAGTCGCCGAGTCGATTTCGCGTTACGGTTGGGTCTTTTCCAACCGATCGCGCAAGTCTCGGCCAGTTCACGATGTGGTCATCACAATTGTTTTGCGTTCGGCATCGCCCGACCGACGTAACTTTGCACTGTAGTGGTGCCTTTCAGTTCGAAAAGGGCTCCCGCAGGTGCGCCCCTAGTAACCCTCTCTCATTTATCCAAGCCAGGGGCCAGGCTCCTGAGGCGTCTATCGCGCCGCCTCGGCGTGGGCGAGCACTGCCGCGGTGGTCGCGGCCATCGAGTCGTAGTATTGGACCAGACGGTTGGTCTCAATCGTTTGATAACCTGCCAGGTTATGCGCCCAGCGAAAGCCGATAGGTTGATACCACAGCTCAGCCGCAACCTGAAACGGGCCTTGCGCGTCGCCTAGTGCAACCGAGTATGCCACGCGATCGCCGCTGGCGCTAAAGTCCGGATCGCCGGCAGCTTCGCCGATCACTGCGATGTCGTGTTCCGCCGTGGCCTTGTCGAAGCCGGAGGGCAACAGGCGATCATCTTTCAGGTATCCCACAGCGTCGAGCAGCCCCGTGGTCACGTGCCCTGCCGAATTTCCCATGATGTCTTCGTAAATTTCCACTTCATCGGAGCGGTCGATGCGCCGGTAGTGCGGCTCATAGCGCGTAGCATCGGCATCGTTGTCGTTGCCCTGGATTGAGCCGTCAGGATTCAGCGCGCCAGACTCGAACACCGTCTGACCGTTGCGATCACGCACCAAAAAATGCAGCCAGGCCCGGCGGGAAGGGAAGGCTGTCGGCAGTTTGTGGCCGGAAAGATTCTTCACGACCACCTCGGCATTCAAGCGGCCACTGTCGGCGCTGACATTCTCGATGCTGACCTGTGCCGCCTGCGACTGCAGAAAAGCGATGGTGTTGTCGGAAGCGCTGGTCAGTTCCTGGGGCAACGCCGCGGCGCTGAGGTCGTCGCGATAGTTGTTCAGCATGCGTTGCATGAAGAAGTTGCCGCCGACGAAGGTATGTTGACGTACGCCGAGGCGCTCGACTCCCAGAACCGCCGCGATCGGCGCCGGGCCCTGCACCTCGGGCATGTGGCATGCCTGGCAGCTCTGTTTGCCGGCATAATCGCTGTGAAGCCACTCCAGGTACGGCATCTGTTCGGGAAGTTGGCCGATGACCTTGCCGCCAGCGCCGCGTGCGGTAGTGTACAGCGTGTGGCAAGTGCCGCAAACAGCCGAATCTGCAATGTGGGTTGCGAAGGTGGGCCTAAAACCACCGGTTGAGCTTTCCATGATCAACTGCTGACCCGGCTGAATCAGGTAAGGACCATACTCAGGATGATTGTCCTTCGATTGCGGCGCGTCGATGACAAAGCCGCCGTTAAAGCTGTCTTTCTGGCCAAGCTTCTGATTGCTGATCTGATGGCAGACCGAGCAGGTGACGCCGTCCTTACCAAGCTCGGTCATTTCCCCGCTCTTTTGATCGAAGGGAAGGAAGGCAAAAATCTCGCCCTTCCGGCCGTGCAGCTTGGCCTCGTAACGTGGGATGGGCATGTGGCAGACTGAGCACTCGTCCTCGACGTCGGCCTTCACCTGAGGATGATCGATGGTTTCGCGCCGTACGCTTGCCTGCCAGTACGGATCGCGCGAGGAATTTGCCATGATGCTGGCGCGCCAGTCGAAGCCGATCGATACATCCTTGCCTTGTGGCGTGGTCAAGCCGTTGTGGCAGGCGAGACATCGGTCTGCGGTATGAAACGCGATCTGGGACGAGTTGTCGGCGGCGCCGCCGCGCAGAGGTTCGCGCGCCAGCAGCGCAAGCGAGAACGCGATTACCAGATAGCAGACGTTTCTCATTACCAGCCCTTAAACAGGCTTCCTTCCTGCCAGTCCCATAGCACATAAAACATGATTTCGGGTGAACGTCCTGCCGTGTTGTTGACCGGTGTGCGCACGCCGATGGCGCCGCGCACATGTTGGCGCTTACTCAGCGTGACCTGCATCTCGGGAACCAGATCCCAGTTGGTCTTTGCCTGGTTCACCAGATCGCGACTGCCAAGGACCTCGAGCATGGGCGACCAGATGCGTCCTAATCCATTGCCCTGTGCAAACATTTGCCCGATGGTCGTGTACCAGAAAGTATTCTGAGGAACTTTGCTGGTATCGGTTGGTAGTATTGCGCCGCCCTGAAATTGCAGGAAAGTGTTGGAGCGGAAGAGCTGTCCAGCCTCGATAAACGTTTCAAACTCGGTAGTGCCGTCGCCAAGTCCGTGTGAACTATTGCCGGTGGGCGCAACTATGTTTCCCTGCAGGCTAAAAATGGTTCCGGAGCCCAGTCCCTCATCCGAGGTGAGCTTCGAGAACATCACTCGTTTCACTCCGATGGAAGTGTCGCCGATGCCGCCATACCACGTGCGCTCCGGCTGCGCGAAAGCGAGCGGCACATCAATCTCCAGCTGATTTTTCATTCCGAAGCGCTGCTCGTAGATGACGTGATTGGTGACCATACCCGGCCCCCGGGTGTTAACTGATGACGTAAGCACAACCTCGTCTTCGGGATAGGCTTTTTCGGTATTGAGCGCAAGCGGCAGGTTCAATTCGCCTGGTGGCCATTTCGGATTACGGCAAAGGCCGCGAATGTAGCGAATGACTTCGTTGACCTGCTGCGGCGTCAGCGCGTCTTTGAATGACGGCATGATCTGTGAGAATCCACGAAACGGACCGCCGTTCGTGATCACTGCGCGATAGTCGTTGTTGAGTTCGGAGGTGGTCTGGTCGCAGCGGGTGAAGTCGGGAAACGTGTGTGGCTGTTTGAATCCGCGAACCTCCTGCGGTACGCCCTTGCCTTCGGTACCGTGACAGGCGGCGCAGGCGGAGCGATAAATCTGCTTGCCGTTGGAAAGGTCCGGGCCGCTCTCTTCGGGTGCGGGAGCCGAGTATGCCGAGGTCGCGACGATTCCGCACACCAACAGGATGAGAGCGGCCGCGCAAAAGCTACGGCGAGGGCAACTGTCCGCGATCTGGTGGAGTTGATTCTGGCTTGATGCCATTGTTCCGTCACCCGGCACTTAGAGTGCTACCGGAAATCTAATTTAGATGCAATGTTTTGACTGCCGCTGAAGGCAATCGTCCCGACGGAGCAAGACGTTCCGTAATTACGATGAACAGATGCGTTTGGGCCAGCCAGGGATTGGGGGTAGTTCATTACTTTCGTGTCATGGGAGATTGCGAGAGCGGGCCGGACGACGGTCAGCTTACTGATGATCGCAGACCGAGCAGGAAGCGGGTGGGCGTACGCGAAGGCGCGGCCGCACCGCTAATATTGGCAGCAAGCGTTGTTTTCGTCTAGACGGAGACTACGGCTGCGGCAAGCTTTCGCAGTCCAGACTCGCCCGGCTCAAACCGCTTGCCGCAAGAGCAAACCAGGGAGTCAGGCAAGGTCTCGCCGCACTCGCACATGTAGCCGACCTGGCGGGCAGGATTGCCGACGACCAGTGCGTACGCTGGAACGTCGCGTATGACTACAGTGCCGGCACCCACAAACGCATAGCGGCCAAGCGTCACGCCGCAAACGATGGTTGCATTTGCTCCGATGGTCGCACCTTCCTGGACCTGGGTCGGAACAAATTGATCATGCGCTTTTTTTACCTCAGCGCGGGGATTGAGATCGTTGGTGAAGACCGCATTTGGTCCGACAAAGACATGATCGCCAAGAGTGACACCATCCCAAATCGCCACACCGTTTTTGATGGTGACGCCGTCGCCGATCATGACGTTCGACTCCACAAAGGCGTGATCGCAAATATTACAGTTGCGGCCTATGACCGCCCCCTGCATCACGTGAGCGAAGGCCCATACGCGCGTACCTTCGCCAATCTGTTCGGTTTCAACCAGTGCATTCGGATGTACGAAATATGATTTCGAGTTCATATACACTCCCCTCTGCAAAAAATGAAAGCAACTCTTGGCGGCGCGGCACGGTCCATGATCTCAATGGGAAGGGTCACGGCGCGCAGATTGTTGTAACAATGCAATGCGCACGGGAGGAAGGCGCATGCGAGAACGTTCAACCGGGGTTGCTGTCTTCAACTGCCGGAAGCGGCGCGAAATCTGTCCCGGGTCAACAACCTCGGAGCGGGCTTGCTTCTGCTTCGCCCAGGCAGCGTTTCCGCACTCAGACATTCGGACGCCATCTGCTCGGCTTGCAGCAGTTGATCCATGGTGAGGCGTTTGGCCAGGCTCTTGTAACCCGCCTGAATCTGCTCGGAGGCGACCGAATACCACATATAAGCCTGCAATGCGCTCTCGGGATCGCGCTGCGACCCGTAAAACTGGGCCAGTGCGAGTTGCGCCAGCGGAACCCCACGCCGGGCGGCATTTTGACACGCCATCAACGTACCTTCATCCTGCAGGATTTCGTACGACTTCTCATTCAGGAAATGATGAGAGGGCGCGTGGGCGTGGCGTTCCTGGCTGAGGGTCATAAACAGCAACTCAACCCGGCTGGACACACCCAGCTTGTCGAAGATGCGGAACAGGCAGTTCTTGATGGTGTGCTGGCTCAGTTTCAGGCGCTCGGCAATTTCCCGGTTCGACAGACCTTGCGCCACCCCGCGCACCACTTCGGTTTCCCGTTTCGAGAGCAGGTTCAGCCCTTTGGCATCCACGGCGCGAATGTTGTGCGACGAAGCCAGAGCTTCCACCAGCGTGGAGATCTGTTCGCTGTTGGCCCAAATCTGGCCTTCGTACACCTTTCGCAAGCACTTGCCTAAGGTCTCGATGGAATCGTTTTTGCTGAAGATGCCTCGGGCACCAGAGCGGAAGGCTTCCAAAATCATCTCGCCCTGGGATGTATCCAGCAGCATGACCGCTCGTAAATCGGGATGACCCGCGCGCAAGCCGCGGAGAATTTCGAAGCCCCGACCGGGCTTCTCATCAAGATTCGAGCTGATGACGAGAACGTCGCTGTCGTTGAGGTCGATGCCTGAGGTCAAACCGTCGGAACCACAAAGCAACGTGGTTACTTCCAGGTTTCCATCTCGTTTTAAGGCATCCGCAAGAAGTTCAGTGTGTACCCGGGTATCATCGCTAACGAGGACACGTATAGGCACAGAGTCAGACTGGTGGCGCATTGTCGTGCTCCAGACGAAGGTTTGGAACTTCTGTGTGATGAGAAGACAACACTCATTGTTTTTGAAAGCTCTCGGCGTGGAAGAAGCTTTCCCATTGAGGTCGTGCAGGCCAATGTCTTCTCGATGTGGGGGAAGCGTATAACACTCACCCCGTATAAGCAAGACTACAATGGTGCTGTTCCATGCACACACGTAGTGTAGTGTGTGTCTTGCACGTTGGTGTTGATTGGTATGAACATCACTTCCCGATTCCTCCTTGAGATTCGTTTGACGTAATGAGGGCAGTTTTGTCACAAACCCATAAAGCCTTAGCGACTTAACAGACTTTCGTGTCGGATTCCAAACCTCTTTAAAACGGATGCGGCCGGGATTTATTCCCTACGATTCTCCAGGTTCACCAGAGAAAGTCGTCTCTAGTCTTATCGGCCTCAGGTTGAGAGAGGATGAACTCCGCTCGACTAGGGAAGACCATCGCGGAGCCTGTGTGCCTCTTGCGACTATCTGCAAATCCGCCGTACAGTGCATCAGCGTCAGACACGTAAACCTTGCCACGTATCAACCTTTGCTGCTGTTGCTAACCATGTGGGTGGTTGGCCAGTCAGACATTTTCACATCCAGGCTCCCTACTTGGCTGTCAGGCTTTCACAAAATGCGACAAAGATCGCAATGTGACTGAGAGGGCGAAGCTATGTTAGCTACCACGCACGGTGTGAGCATCCCCGATGAGCCGGCATTTGCGGCGATCGGTGACATAACTGCGGAAAAGTGGTTTGCGGTTCACACCTGTTCACGGCACGAGAAAGTAGTGGCGCGGGAATCCCGGGATCTTGGCATCGAGACCTTTCTGCCAATGGTCAAGCAAGTGCGCCAGTGGTCAGACCGGCGCAAGGTAGTCGAGTCTCCGATATTCAGCTGTTATGTGTTCGTAAAAATACTCCCGAACAACCAGGAGCGCCTGAAGGTTCTGCGAATCAACGGTGTTCTCAGGTTTATTGGAACCAACGGTCTGGGAATTCCAATACCGGATGAGCAAATCGATACAGTTCGAATTCTCACCGAAGAGCAACTCCCTATCTGTTCTCACCCTTTCCTCAAGATTGGACAACGCGTCCGTATCCGCTCGGGTGCCTTGAGCGGTGTTGAAGGCATCCTGGTCGGCCGCAGCGGCGCGCAAACGCTGATCGTGTCGCTGGATGCAATTCAACGCTCCATGAGCGTTCGCATCGAAGGCTACGACGTCGAGCCCATTTAACGTTCTTAAGTATCTTTCTTCGATCTCTCTCCCCATGGCTGGAACACTTACTGTAGTACCGAAAACCACGGCTGCGTCGGTACGGCTGCTGCTGGTGACACGCGAATCCGCTGTACTGTCCTCGCTCTGGTCCGTTGGCGAAGCTAGAAAATGGCATCTTGAAAGTGCCACCAACGGATGGGGCGCAATGGAGCGGGTACAGTCCGGAGTCACGCCCGACCTCTTGATACTGGACCTGCCTCGCGCCGATGGAGATGGTTTGCATTTTCTCCGCTGGCTGCGCCGGCTGCGTCCCGAACTCCCGATCCTGGTGCTTTGCGATCGGGATGACAGCGCCACGCAACAGGAAGCGATCCGCCTGGGCGCGAGGGAATGTCTGGAACGCCCGGTGAAAACCACGGTCTTGCAGGACGCGATCAATGGACTGCTTTCGGCCGCCGATCGCGACGTTGCCGCCGCCATCAGCAGCGAGGATGTGGAGCATGTGGACGGCGAAGTGTCCTTTGTCAGCGCCAGTCCAATCATGCGCAAGCTGCGCAGTCAGATCGAGTCGCTGGCGGAAACCGACAACTCGGTGCTGATCACCGGCGAGAACGGTAGCGGAAAAGAAACGATCGCGCGGCTGATTCATCAGCTGTCGATCCGATCGGGCTTTCGCTTCGCCAAGGTGAATTGCGCGGCATTGCCCAGTGATCTGCTGGAAACCGAATTGTTCGGCTACGACCGCAAGGGAAGCGGGCTTCCGCAGTTGAAGACCGGCAAGCTGGAACTTTGCGACAAGGGCACCATCCTTCTCGACGAAGTTACGGAAATGCCTCTCAGCCTGCAGAGCAAGCTAGTGCAGTTGATGCAGACCAAGAGGTTCACTCGCCCCGGCAGTGGCGCTTCCGTACCAGTCAACGTACGCATCCTGACGGCGAGCACAAACAACCTTGAGCCGGCAATCTCCGACAACAAACTTCGTGAAGATTTGCTGTATCGCTTAAGCACCTATACCGTGCACGTGCCCCCGGTACGCGAACGGCGCGAAGAGATTCCGTTGCTCCTGCACTCTTTCATGCAGCAGCTTTCCAGGCAGTATGCGCTTTCACCACGCCGGTTTTCTCCCATCGTGCTGGAAGCGTGCCAAGCGCACTCATGGCCCGGCAATCTGCGTGAGATCAACAATTTCGTGAAGCGTTATCTGCTCGCCGGCGGCAAAGAACTTCCATTTGAGGATGACGCAGCGGTACACCCGCCGCAGGACAAGCGAATCTCCGACACTCATCGGACATTTCCAGCGTCTTCCGCAATGCCAAAGAATCATTCCGCCGGTTCGGAATCGCTGAAAGCTTTGGTCCAGAACGTGAAGCTGGAAGCGGAAAAAAATGCGATCGCCGCAGCGCTTGAGAGAACGGGTTGGAACCGCAAAGCAGCGGCAAGATTGTTGAAGGTAAGTTATCGGACCCTTTTGTACAAGATCGAACAGTACCAGATGAGGGCGCCGGATTCCTCGCTGGTGCAGGACGGCCCCGGATTCAGGCCTGGCAACGGTTTCGGAGGAAATGGGCACCTCCGGTAGAACCCGGGGTGCAGAACGAGGAGTTTTCGCTATGGACACCAAACTTACCGCCATCAGGCGCCAACTACTGTGCTTCGGGATGATCAGCCTGCTGTTTGCCGGTTGGGCGTCGGCACAGACACAGGTCGCAAGCGAGTCGAGTTCGCGCGATCTGGTGCCTGCAGATGTTTCTGCGGCCACGAAGGCCGGAAGCACGCAAACGTCGAAGCCCCATGACGGCGACTTCGTTATCGGCAACGGCGATGTGCTCGCCATCAGCGTGTGGAAGCAGCCCGACTTGTCGCGCTCGGTTCCGGTGCGCTCTGACGGCAAAGTCTCGCTTCCGTTAGTGGGAGAGATCAAGGCTGCCGGTCAAACACCTCTGTCATTGGAAGATGAACTCACAACCAAGTTCAAGCCCTATCTGGCAGAGCCCGAAGTGACCGTGATCGTCGAGCAGATCAACAGCGAGAAGTTCAACATCTTGGGCAGAGTGGCTAAACCGGGATCCTATCAATTGGTCAACCCAACCACCGTGCTGGACGCCATCGCCCTGGCAGGCGGCTGCAGAGACTTCGCCAAGCAGAAATCGATCTACATTCTGCGCCGCTCCGCGGATGGGATCCGAAACGCGCATGCCCTTCAATTACCAGGATGTCATCAAGGGCAAGAACACTGCGCAAAATATTGACCTACAGCCGCGCGACACTATCGTCGTGCCTTGAGCAAACATCATGCCAGTAAGAATCTGCTTTGCTCTCTGGATGTTAGCGTGCGTTCCCGCCTGGTGCCAGGTGCAGATCAACACTGCCGAGGCGCGGTAAGACCTCCGACATCGACGATTCGCAGCTATCGGTTCCCCCACCGGTCAGCGGGCTTTCGTATTCCACCGCCTTCGCAAGGCGAGCAGGATACGAATTTCCTGACCGGCGGTATGCGTTCACCACCGCCTACTCCAGCAATGTCGCGTGGGGTGCCACTCCCGTCAGCGACATGAGCTACTCGATCTGTCCCACGATTGGCCTGGACAAGACCACTATCGCGGATGCACCTGCTGCTCAACTATGCGCCCGGGTTTCACCTTCTATCAGCGCACGACGTCGTTGAACCAGGGCAATCAGAATTTCACCACCAGCTTGCAGTATCACTTCAGCCCGAACCTGACTGCGACCATCGTGGAAGGTTTCAGAAGACCTCCAACGTCTTCGATCAACCGAATCCGTTGTCGGCCACGCCGGTTTCCGGAGGCGTACCGGTTTCTCCGGTTGCCATCATCTCTCCAGCGGCCAGACATGCTGAACAACTGCCACTACTGCCCAGCTCAGCTTATCAGGTGAGCGCGGACAGCATGATTGGCGGCGGAGGTAACTACTACATCCTGTCGTACAGCAACTCCGCCGGAGGTAAGCGCCCTGTACAATTCGCGGTCGGCCGGGGGGTCGTTCTTCTATGCGACTCGCTTGCGTGAGAAGGACCTACCTGGGCGTCAGCTATCAGTATCAGAACTTCGCTCTCGTTCCAGCAGAACTCGCCAAGCACAACACCCAGACGCAGACGGTCTTTTTGTTCTTGACCATGTACCTGAGGCCGAAATTCTCGATCTCGGTGTCGGCTGGACCGCAGCACTACAGTTCGACTCAAGCGTTCAGCTCCTCGGCTGTCATCCTGGCAGCCCTGACGATGGTCAGCGCCAACTGGCAAGGGGAACGAACCACCCTCTCGGCCAGCTATCGCGCGCACGGTCACCGGCAGGCGGCGGGTTAAGCGGCACCTTCCACTCCAATAACGCGCAACTCGCGCTTTACGTGGCAGGCCGAGTCGAAACTGGAGGCACGGGTGTGTCGGGTTCATATTCGAACTACCAGAACCTGACCCCGTTCTTCCTTTTCAGCCAGTCCGGGCGGACACTCCCTCTCTGCGGTACCGCATCGCTGCAACGCAACTTGGGCGAACATTCCAATGTTCAGTTTGGCTACAGCTGGACTCACCAGATCGTATCCCGGGAGTCGGACGTATCGGCTGACATCCCGAATGTCAACCGGGTATTTGTAACCCTAAACTTTACCTTCAGCAAACCTTTACAGCGATAGCTATGCAACCAGCCGTCGCCAACAATACCAAGCCCCGGAAGGCATGGGTCTTCGGTATTACCTGGAGATCCTCAGCCGCCGGCGTTTGCTCTTTGTAATCCCCTTGTTCGCTCGGCTGGCTTGCAGTCTGGGGAGCAAGCTGGATTCTGCCGCCACGCTACAAGTCCAGCACCTTGATCTTGGTGGAGCAGCCCACGATGCCCAAGGATTACGTGCTTCCCAATGTCGCCGAAAATCTGCAGGAGCGGCTGCAGAGCATCACGCAACAGATTCTCAGCCGTTCTCGGCTGCTGCACATTGTCGACGAACTTGAATCTGTATTCGCAGGAGACGCGTCGCGCCTGTCGCCCGACGAAATTGTCGACCGCATGCGCAAGGACATCGACATCGAGCTGGTTCGCGGTACCGACAACCGCATCAGCGCGTTCAACGTGTACTACACGGCCGCGATCCCGCGGTAGCTCAGCGCGTCACCAGCAAGTTGACGAACCTGTTCATCAACGAAAATCTGGAAGTGCGGCAGCAGGAATCGGAAGGGAACACCAAGTTCCTCGAAGACCAGCTGACGACGGCGCAGCAAAGCCTGGAAGCGCAGGAAGAGCAGATTCGGCAGTTCAAGGCTCAGTATGTCGGGCAGCTGCCAAGCCAGGTGAACAGCAATCTGCAGATTCTCGGCGGCCTGCAGACACAGCTTGCAGGCGCAATCAGAAGCGCTCAATACCACCAAGCAGCAGCGGGTATATCTGGAGACGTTGCTCGGACAATATCGGGCGCTCCGGGGCCCTCGAAGAACGGCGAAGCCTCTCAGATGGGTCTGGCCGAGATTGACGAACAGCTCGATAAGCTGAAGACCGAGCTGCGCGATCTCAGCTCGACCTATCAGAGATCAATATCCGGAGATTCGCCGCGTGAAGGATCAGATCGCGAAGACCGAGGCGCAACGGAACCAGCTCCTGGCGGACCAGAAGGCGAAACCCAACAATCCTGCAGCCGGATGGCGGCTGCACTAGCCGGCAGCGCAGTCCCAAGGATCCTCCGTCGATCAGCTCAGCTGCAAAGCCAGCTGACAGGCCAACCAGATCGAGATCAAGAACCGCGAGCAGGCGATCGCGGCGATCACGGCGCAGATCAACGAATATCAGGCCCGGCTGAATGAAGAGCCGATTCGCGAGCAGCAACTGGCCGACCTGACGCGCGGCTACGATCAGTCGAAGGCCTCGTATGACGATTTGCTGAAGAAGAAGAATGATTCGGCGATGGCGACCAGCATGGAGCTGCTGCAGCAAGGCGAACGCTTCCGCGTCCTGGATCCACCCAGCTTGCCGCTCAAACCCAGCTTCCCCAATCGCCTGAAGTTCTGCGGTATTGGACTGTTTGTCGGACTCTTCTTGGGCGCTGCCGCGGTTTCGGCTGCAGAGATGCTCGATGACCGGGTGTATCAGCGAAAGCGAATTGCGCAAGCTGTTGCCGGTGGCCGTGCTCTCCGAGTTGCCGGTCATTCACGACCACTGCCGACGAACGGCAGAACACAGACGCTCGATGTGACTGGGCAACCACCGCCATCAGTCTGTCGTCGCTATTCTGGCTGGCTCTGTCGTGAGCTATTTGAAGGGCTGAACTGTACTGCGATGTACAAGGCCTTCTACAATCTCGTTCGCAATCCGTTCGATATCAGCCCTGATCCGGCTTTTCTCTTTGCGACGCCGCGGCACAACGAAGCGATGGCCGCGCTGTACCACGCCGTCCGCGGTCATAAGGGTTTTGTCGTGCTCACCGGCGAGGTGGGGACCGGCAAGACGTTGCTGCTGCGCTGTGTTCTGGAACTCTTCAAGGAAAGCAGTGACATCACCTATGCCTATGTATTCAACGGTCGCTTGTCGCCGTGCGAGTTCCTGGAATACATAGCGACTGATTTCGGTCTGTCGGTCTCGGGCAAGAACAAGAGCCAGATTCTGTTCGATCTCAGCAAGTTTCTGGTGGCTCGCGGATCGCAGGGCCTGACCACGGTGTTGGTGGTGGACGAAGCGCATCATCTTTCCTCCGACATTCTCGAGGAGATTCGGCTGCTAACCAATCTTGGAGACACCTCGCGGCAAGCTGCTGCAGATCCTGCTGGTGGGTCAACCGGAACTCGATGAGAAGCTGGACTCGCCGAACTTGCGGCAGCTGAAGCAGAGAATCGCCCACCGGGCGGCACTCACGGCGCTGGATTTGGCCGAGACGCAAGGCTACGTCGACTGGCGTTTGCAGATCGCGGGAGCAAAGGCGCGGCAATACGATCTTTCCGCAGGAAACGATTGAGACTCTTTATCGCCGGTCGCAGGGTATTCCGCGACTGATCAACACCATTTGCGATAACGCGCTCATTACCTCGTACGCCAGGAAGCTGCGCAGCGTGCCTCCCGAAATCATCGAGAGCACCGCGTCCGACCTTCGGCTGGACGTGGTTCATCTGCCGCCGGCGGAAGAGTCGCTGGAGTTCGACGAGACGCTTGGCGCGGCGTGCTTCGAAAACCCTGCTGGAACTCTTCTCCTATCTGAAGAAAGCGCCGGCACGTCAGGCCGAACAGGAGCGGACATAGTTCCGGCATATCGAACATGAGCCAGATATTTGACGCACTTCACCAATCCGCATCCGAACGCGCCGGTAACGGCTCGCGAGACTTCTCGGCCGCCAAGGAATTGTTGCAGGTGGTCGAACGCAAGACGGCGAGTCCGGCTGCGGTACTGGAGCCGATCACCCGCGAGTTGCGTCCTGAGAGCGACTGCCGGCAGTTCACGTCGGCCAAAGTCGATTCTGCCGGAGCACAGCAAGTTTGTTTGTTTTCGCGATCCGAGAGTCTTGCGGCTGAGAAGTTTCGCTTTCTGGCGACCCGACTGCGGCACCTGCAACAGAAGCGTTCCATCAAGCGCCTGGTGTTCACCAGTTCGGTAAGTGGGAGAAGGGAAGAGCATGGTGGCCGCGAACCTTGCGGGCGCCATCGCCAGCGGCAAGCAGCAGGTCCTGCTGGTGGAGGGCGACCTTCGCCGTCCGTCGCTCGCCCAGTCAACTTGGACTGCGCGAGCTTCCTGGATTGAGCCAGGTGCTGCGCGATGGAACGGACGCTATCGAGAACATCTATCGTCTCGACAATTCCGGACTGTGCGTGCTACTCGGCTGGCGACGCCCACAATAATCCGCTGGAATTTATGGAATGCCAGCAGGCTGTCAGCCATGATGGATCGGATTTCATCCGGTTTCGACTGGGTCGTGATTGATTCGCCGCCGGTTCTGCCTCTGGCAGACACCAGCATGTGGATGCGACTGGCGGACGCGATTCTGCTGGTCATGCGACCCGGAGTAACTTCCAAGAAGCAGTTGCAGCGAAGCTTTGAGGCGATCGAGCAATCGAAGCTCATCGGCTCGGTACTGAACGCATCCTCTGAAACTCTACGGCAACCATTATTACTCACCACTACGTCGGCCCGATACGGCCGGCCAGCCGTGGCCGAGCGCAACCGCAAAATAACGTCACCCTTCTGCCGGCTCAACAGCTCGCACTACGGCTGCGCCATCGACGATATCTGAACGTTTCAAGCGGCGGACTGTTCTTGTGATCGAACAGATCAGCGAAATAACGGTTCAAACCGGAATACGATCCCGTCGAGAAACGCTCGTGATCGCGAGATCCTGCGCGAAGAAGCGTTCATGCGAATGATCGCACTCGAACGCAAGCGGACCGAGCGCTCCGCCAAGCCGTTCCTGCTGATGCTGCTGGAAACTGGCGACCACAACAGCGAAGAGCGCAGCCGTCAGCTGCTGACGAAGGTCATCTCCACCTTGGTGGACGCAACTCGAGAGACCGACGTCATCGGCTGGCACAAGGACAATCTTGTGTGTGGGAGTGCTGTTCACGCAACTCGTGTTTCCGGATCAGAAGTCGATATTGAGCGCCATGCTGGCTAGAGTTGGCGCCATGCTGCGCGACAACCTGAGTCTTGAGCAGTTCAGCCAGATCAAAATCGCTTTTCACTTTTTCCCCGACCGCTGGGACCAGGACATTCACGAACAGACCGAGCAATCCGACGCTCTATCCCGATCTCCCGCGTCGCGACAAACTCGGCAAGCTGTTCTCCCTGACCAAACGCTTGATGGACATCGCCGGCAGCTTGTTCTTGCTTCTGGTTTGCTCTCCGGTGCTGTTTGCGGTGGCGCTGGCAGTGCGGCTGTCCTCTAGGGGCCCTGTCTTGTATCGACAGCAGCGCGTCGGACAATTCGGCAAGCCATTCACGTTCCTGAAGTTCCGGTCCATGTACGTGGACAATGACTCCGCCGTGCACCAGAAGTACGTGATGCAGTTGATTGCCGGCAAGGCAGAACGCCACCCCACCGACAGCGACGGCGGAAGGCATCGGAGTTTACAAGCTGACGAGGGATCGAACGGGTCACGCGCGTCGGCGCATTTCTGCGGCGCACCAGTCTTGATGAACTGCCGCAACTCTTCAATGTATTAAAAGGCGAAATGTCTCTGGTCGGACCCCGGCCGGCGATTCCCTATGAAGTAGCTGCGTACCAGACCTGGCATCGCCGTCGGGTTCTGGATGTCAAACCCGGGATCACCGGTCTATGGCAAGTCAATGGTCGAGGCCGCGTGGCCTTCGACGAAATGGTTCGGCTCGATCTTCGCTATGCCAGAGACTGGTCGCTTTGGCTCGATCTCAAAATTCTGCTTCGCACACCACGAGCAGTAATCATCGGCGACGGCGCCTACTGAAATCGGCACCCCTGTCGTTCTCAACCACTTTCAACAAAAGCTCAAGTCCTCGGAGGTTTTCCATCGTGTCAGCCGCCACTGAATATTTTCCTCACAATGTCGCACGCTTTCCCCGTAGCAGCAATACGGTGAACTTCGGTGCAATCGGCTATGGATATTGGGGCCCTAACGTCGTGCGCAATTTGGATGGCCTGGAAGGCGCCCGCGTCGTAGCGGTTTCGCGACAAGTCGGCCGCGGCGCGTGGCCGTGCGGAAAAGAGCCTGCACGGCATACACATTACGCCCGACGCTAACGACCTCATCACCTCTCCCGATATCGACGCGGTCGCGATCGTCACTCCGGTCTGGACCCACTACGAACTGGCGAAAGCTGCGCTCGAAAACGGCAAGCACGTCTTCGTGGAAAAGCCTTTCACCAGCAACACGCCCCAGGCGGAAGAACTGATCAACCTGGCGGCGCGGAAGAATCTGCAGATCATGGTGGACCACACGTTCCTGTTCACCGGTGCGGTACGGAAGATCAAGCAGTTGCTGCACGAGGACGCGCTCGGCAAGCTCTATTATTACGACTCGACACGCGTGAACCTGGGTCTGTTCCAGCACGATGTCAACGTGATTTGGGATCTGGCTCCGCACGATCTGTCGATCATGGACTACCTGATCGAGGGCGACGCCGAACAGATTGTCGCCACTGGCCAGACTCACCTGAACGGTCACGAGGATGTGGCGTTCATCACTCTCTATTTCCCGAACGAAGTAATCGCGCACATCAATGTCAACTGGCTTTCCCCGGTGAAGGTCCGCATGACGCTGATCGGCGGCGAAAAGAAGATGCTGGTGTGGAACGACCTCGAGGCCGACGAGAAGATCAAGGTCTACGACAAGGGCGTGAAGGTCACGAATCGTGAGGGCGTTTACAACCTGCTGGTCAACTATCGCTCGGGCGACATGTGGGCTCCCCACCTTGAGCCGGTCGGAGGCTCTGCGCCAGGAGCTCGGCTACTTCGTCGAGTGCATCAACAAAAATGAGACGCCGTTCAACGACGGCCTCGCCGGTTTGCGTGTAGTGAAAATGCTGGAGGCGGCCAACCAGTCGCTCCGGCACAGGGGAGCGGCGGTTCGTCTCGATCCGCCGCCCGCATCCTCTGCAGCGACCCCGTCGTTTCTCGAAAACGCATCGCCCGTGGTTGAAATTGCACAGTCCGCCGCCTGCAGTCTCGCTGAGATAAGCACTACGTCAACATTAAAAGGAGAATGAACATGGATCACAGTGACGTACCCTTTCTCGACCTCGTCACGCCCCACGTTGAAATGGAAGAGCAGCTGGTATCCCTGTTTCGCAACGCCCTGCACACGGCTGGATTCATCGGCGGCAAACCCGTGCAGGATTTCGAGCAGGCTTTCGCCGGACTTTTGCGATGTCGAGCATTGCGTCGGCGTCGGCAGCGGAACAGATGCGTTACGGTTTGCTCTGACCGCGGCGGGTGTTGTGCCCGGTGACAGCGTGTTGACCGTGGCGAATACGTTCATCGCCACCACCGAGGCAATCAGCCAGGCTGGAGCAGTGCCGGAGTTCGTCGAGATCGACGAGCGAACCTATAATATCGATCCGGAAAAGCTGCGCGAATATCTGGAGACGCAGTGTGATCGCGATCCTTCATCCGGCAGGCCGGTCTCCCGCCGCACCGGACGAGTCATCACCGCCATCGTTCCGGTGCACCTCTACGGCCAGATGGCAGACATGGATCCGATCCTGGCTCTGGCGGAAAGCTATCAACCTGCTGGTCATTGAAGACGCATGCCAGGCGCATGGCGCCGAGTACTTCTCCCGCAGGCAGCAGCGCTGGAGAAAAGCCGGATCGATCGGCAGGGCGGCGGCCTTCAGCTTCTATCCAGGGAAAAATCTGGGAGCTTGCGGCGAGGCGGGAGCGGTTACCACGAACAGTCCGCAAATCGCCGCGATGTCTCGGAAACTCCGCGATCATGGACAGGCCGCCAAGTACTATCACGACGTCGAAGGTTATAACGGCCGCCTCGATACGATTCAGGCTGCTATCCTTCATGCCAAGCTGGCCCACCTGCTGGAATGGAATCTCCAGCGCCAGCGGATAGCCAGAGAATATGGGGAACAGCTGCAGAGCGTCGACGGGTTGACCGTACCGTACGAGCCGTCATGGTCGCGCGCGGTGTACCACCTCTATATCGTGCGCGTACCGGATCGCCGGGAGATGCAAGACGGCCTGAAAGCATGCGGCATCGGTACCGGTATTCATTATCCAGTTCCTCTCCATATCCAGCAGGCCTACGCGAATCTTGGATATCAGGCTGGCGATCTTCCAGTGACGGAACGAGTTTCCGCCGAGATATTGTCGCTACCCATGTACCCGCAGCTGACTGCCATCCACTTGGAGAAAGTGGTCAATGCAATGAAAGCGTGCCTGGTGTCGGTAGGCAGCCCGGCCCGCTAACGAAATAGTCTCTTCGTATAAATCCGTTACCCCATATGACCAGCCGGCATCTTACAATGGAAGTTCATGAAATCGATCCGCTAACCGACTATCGATGGGATGATTTCGTCGAAGGTCATTCACAAGGTTCGATTTTCCACACGCGAGGCTGGCTGGAAGCGTTACGCGCCACTTACCGGTATACCCCGATTGCTGTTACGACGTCGGGACCGGAGACTCCGCTGACCAACGGCATTCCGTTTTGCGAGATCAGCGGCTTTTTTGGTAAGCGAAGACTAGTCTCGTTGCCATTCTCCGATCACTGCCAGCCTTTGTTCGATACACCGGGTCAGATCGATTGCGTGGAAAGGTACTTACGGCGGAAGCGCGACACCGAAGGTTGGGATTACGTGGAGATGAGGCCCATGAATCCCGAGCTGATGACCGACACAGAATTTGAACAAAGCGAAAGGTTCTGCTTTCATAATCTGGATCTGCGGGGCAGCCTCAGCGATATATCTGGGCGCTTCCACAAGAGCTGCGTGCAGAGGAAGATCCGCCGGGCGGAGAGAGCGGCACTGTCCTGCAAGGTGGGAACGACAGAGTCTTTGTTGGCAAAATTCTATCAGTTGCTGGTGATGACGCGTCGTCGGCAGGGCCTGCCCGTGCAACCCATCGAGTGGTTCCGAAACCTCATAAATTGCCTGGGAGATAAGGCTTGTTTGTGGTTGGCCTCGTACGATGGATATCCGATTGCAAGCATATTTACCCTCCGTCACAAGCAGACCCTCGTCTACAAGTATGGCTGCTCAGACCGCGCATTTAACCGCTTTGGGGGCATGCAACTATTACTATGGAAAGCGATCCAGGATGCCAAACAGCGCCGCCTCTTAAGATTTGACCTGGGACGCACTGCACCCGACAATCCGGGATTGATCACGTTTAAAGACCGCTGGGGGGCGACTAAAACCGACATGACCTACCTGCGGGACGGCACCTCCTATGCATCCCGTCTCTCCAAGGCCTATCAAGGCGCTTTCAGCAAGTATGTTTGGTCATATGCCCCCGACGCCATGGTTACCGCCGCGGGCAGAGCTCTTTACCGGCATCTTGGATGAGGTAAATCCGCGCGCCAGACTGCTAATCCGTTATCCCTTCGCACGAGGAGAAAAAATGATAGGTAAACCGAAAATCGTTATTGTTGGCCTCGGAGAGGTCGGAAAACCGCTCTTTGACCTTGCATCAGAACATCACGAGACTTTAGGAGTCGACATTACCCCGGTTGACGAAATCGAGCGGGTTGACGTCATGCATGTCTGCTACCCATTCCAGATGAAGGATTTTGTGGGAGAGACGGCGCGTTATATTGAGAGGTACAAGCCTGCCCTGACGATTATTAACAGCACCGTCGGCATTGGCACAACCAGAGCAGTGGCGCAGCGTACAAATGCTCGTGTGGTGAATAGTCCTGTGCGCGGGAAGCACGCTCGCATGCTCGACGATATGCGCAAGTATACGAAATTCGTCGGAGCGCTCGATCCGTCGACCGGGGAAGAAGCTGTCAGTCACCTTGAGTCGCTAGGCTTGAAAACCAAGCTCCTATCTTCACCTGAGGCTACCGAGTTAGCCAAGCTGACCGAGACCACCTATTTCGGCGTAATGATTGCCTGGGCCCAGGAAATCGAAAGATACTGCGACAGAATTGGCCAGAGCTACGATGAAGTAGTATCGTTCTTTGATGAAATTAAGTTCTTTCCTCCGGTTAAGTACTTTCCGGGGATCATTGGCGGTCACTGCGTTATGCAGAATATTGAAATCCTGGCCAAGTATGACCGCTCGATCATGCTCGATGCCATCAAGGCGTCCAACCAGATGAAGATCGAACGGGAAATCCAGACTCGAAACGAAGTCGCAACCGTTTAGCCTTCCGCTTGATTCAGCCCTCACCAATGGCGCTGACCAACTTACTAACCTGACCCAAAGGTTACGAATCTTAGATCACCAACAAAATGACATTGAAGTCTATAAGCACAATATCGCCTCTTGACTCCTTAGAACCCAAGGATAGAGAAAGCCTGAAGGGGAAACGGGTCGCGATGATAATGTATTCCACCTATCCGGCTGATCCTCGTCCCCGTCGGGCTGCCGAGACTCTTCTTAAACAGGGGATGTGCGTGGACTTAGCATGTCTGCAGGATGCCGGCGCGGCTAGACGCGAGAGGCGCGGTAACTTCGAGATCATCCGTGTCCCGCTAACTCATAAGCGTGGCGGGAAGTTCTCTTATGCCTTCAAGTACTCGAGTTTTATTGTAATCGCCACCTTTATCCTCGCCATGAGGTCGCTTCGCAGGCGTTATGACCTCGTTTACATTCATAATATGCCCGACGTCCTGGTTGCCAGCGCACTCATACCAAAGATGTTTGGAGCAAAAGTAATCCTCGATCAGCATGATCCCATGCCGGAACTGATGATGACGATTTTCGGACTGGATCAGCGAAGCCTTGGAGTGCGGGTTCTAGCCTGGCTCGAAAAATGGAGCATAGCACGCGCGGATCTCGTGATTACCGTTAACTCTGCATGCAAGCGACTATTCGGGACTCGCAGCTGCTCTCCGGAAAAGATTGGCGTCATTATGAATTCGCCGGACGAGACAATCTTTCCGTTCAAAACAGGTGCGCCTGAGGAAGTTGCAGAGCGTTGCTCGCCACGGCCCTTCGTGATGATGTACCACGGCTCGTTGGTTGAGCGAAACGGATTGGATCTGGCGGTTGAGGCACTCATTAAAGTGCGAGCGAGCATCCCCACTGCCGAATTACGAGTTTATGGGCAAAGCACTCCGTTTCTCCGACAGGTTCTGGAGACGGCGCGCAATGCAGACCTGAGGAGCGCTGTATCGTATCTGGGTCCCAGACGGCTTGAGGACCTAGTACAAGAAATAGATGCCTGTGACCTCGGGCTTATTCCGAACCATCGGAGCGCCTTCGCCGAGATCAACACTCCGACCAGGATCTTCGAGTATCTTGCCCGAGGCAAGCCTGTAATTGCACCCCGGGCAGTTGGAATCTCAGACTACTTTAACGAAGAATCAATGGTCTTTTTTGAGCTCGGGAATGCCGCGGATCTCGCGGACAAGATTCAGTACGTGTTCTCCCACCCGGAAGAGATTGCCGGGACCGTACAACAGGGCCAAGTGGTATATCGGGAACACTGTTGGCAAACAGAGAAGCAGCGCCTTATCGAATTGGTGGGTGGATTGCTTAGCCCGAATGTAGGCCGTTCGAAGTCAACCAACCGAGCCCCACAAGTGGCGCCTGACGCCGGTAGTTCCTCGTAAAATCATCTGGCAGTTTGACGGTCATAGCCATCGAGGATGTGATGACATTCAGCGATTTACATAGAAACCCATCTGCTGCACTTGGGTATGAATTGAATCCGGCCGCTCCAGCTACCATGGTCCAGACCTGTACGGACCGTGTGGAATCGCTTCCGGCTTACGTTCTCGTCACGCCCGCTCGTAACGAAGAAGCGTTCATTGAGAAGACCATCAAGTCAATGATTCACCAAACTGTTCTACCGGTTAAGTGGGTGATCGTGGACGACGGCTCAACAGACCAAACCCCCGCGATCGTGAGCCGCTATCTTCCTCAGTATTCGTGGATGCAAATGGTTCAACTGCCCCAGCGCCGAGACCGCAGCTTCGCCGCCAAGGTAGTGGCATTCGATGCGGGCTACGAGCAGGTGCAAGGCCTGAATTACGAAGTTATTGGAAACCTGGATGCGGACCTATCGTTTGGCACGGACTATTGTGAGTTTCTACTGAAAAGATTCAAGGCTGATTCGCGGCTGGGGGTCGCGGGAACAGTATTCGAGGAGGATGGTTATAGCTCTGAGCGCCAGAGCTTCGAGGGTCAGAGTCATGTTGCTGGAGGATGCCAGCTCTTTCGGAGAGAATGCTTCGATGAGATCGGCGGCTTCATTGCAAATAAGGCCGGGGGGGTGGACTGGATTGCAGTGACAAGCGCACGGATGCGGGGCTGGAAGACAAGAGCATTTCGTGAAAAGACCTTCTTTCACTACCGACATTTGGGAAGCGCGGAGCGCAGCATACTGGCTGCAATATTTTCTTATGGCGAGAAAGACTATTACCTGGGTGGCCATCCGGTCTGGGAGTTGTTCCGGGTGGCCTACCGGACAACTCAGCGACCGTATGTCATGGCCGGAGCGGCCTTAGCCGCGGGCTATTTCTGGGCATGGATCCGTCGGATGAAAAGGCCAATCTCGGATGACCTAATGGCATTTCACCGTCGAGAACAAATGCAGAAGCTGAGAACTATCCTGAAATCTGCTTTGACGTTCCAGCCAATAGATAGCTTCACGGTTGCATCGGATCGGTCTGCCTCACGGACGCGTTGAGCGAATGACACAAACTCTGGCTAACAATACGTGGGCCGCGGTGCAGCGGTTCGACGCGTGGCTCGATAGCTATGGGGAGACGTCCTACGATCACCAAAGCTTCTATGCGAGCAAGCTTGGCCGCGGTGCGAAATCTCTGTACTATCGGCAGCCTCTACTTGGAACGCTCGCGGTAGCACCGATGGTGCTTTGCGAGGCATTTGTTCCCGGGGCCAGAAGGTTGTTTTGGAAGCGACAGCGTTTTCCGATCGCGGATGCGCATTATGCCATGGGCTTTGCATTTCTTGCCAGCACTCATGGCGGCGACAGATATTACCGACGAGCCGTACACTTCCTCGAGGCTTTGCAGGCAGCAAGATGCCCCGGTTACGAGCACTACTGCTGGGGTTATCCGTTTGACTGGCAAACCAGGACGGGTGTCATGCGGGCCGGCACTCCTCTGATCACGACTATCCCATATGTCTACGAAGCTTTCTCGCAGGTGTATGCGCTCGATAAGGAAGAAAAGTGGCTCCGAATTATGCACTCGATCGCGGAGCACGCGTTCAGTGCGTATCGAGATTTGGACACCGCACCTGATGCGGCAAGTTGCGGGTATACGCCAGCGCCCGATGACCCAGCAGGAGTCATCAACGCCAGTGCGTACCGTGCTTTCCTCCTGGCAAAAGCGGGCATCGAGTTGTCGGAGCCGCGCTACTTGGCGGTTGCAAGGAGGAATCTCAATTTCGTGATCGCTTCGCAGCAGGATAATGGTTCCTGGTTTTATTCGACGGATGGCACTCGAGACTTCGTCGACCATTTCCATACCTGTTTTGTGTTGAAAGCTCTAGCGAAGATTGAGCAGCTTACGGACTCCGCAGGATGTCGTGGCGCTATCGAGCGGGGCGTGACTTACTATTTGAATAATCTGGTCGACGCTGGGGGCCTTCCCGTGCCTTTCTCGAAGGCGCCACGGATGACGGTCTACCGACGAGAACTTTACGACATTGCGGAGTGTGTGAACCTTGCAGTCCTTCTGCAAGGGCGGTTCCCGCAGCTGGATAAAGTGTTGACAGCGGTTCTTGCGGAGTTATTCGGCCAATGGCAAAAGGCAGATGGCTCATTCAGGGCGCGCCGACTCCTGATAGGCTGGGACGATGTCCCTATGCACCGTTGGGCTCAGGCACAGATATTTCGCAGCCTCACCTTCTATCTGCGACGGAACACGTACGGGTCTTACCTTCAGGGACTGGCATCCTTGGAAAAGTCCTCCGTCTAAACGATCAAACTATGTGCGGGATTTGCGGACAATATAACTATCGGGACCTTGAACCCGTACGGCGTCACGAGATAGAAGCGATGAACAGTACCTTGGTGCATCGCGGTCCCGACGATGAGGGGTATTATCTCGAGGGTCCTCTGGCACTTGGCTTCAGGCGGCTCTCTATCATTGACCTCGCGGGGGGTCATCAGCCCATGGCGGACGCGGACGAGACCATTTGGGTTGTCTTCAACGGCGAAATCTACAACTTTGCTGAACTCAGAGGAGAACTGGAGAGTTATGGTCACCGTTTTCGGACCAGGTCGGACACAGAAGTAATAATTCACGGCTACAAGCAATGGGGCGACGACATACTCAACCATCTCAATGGAATGTTTGGCTTGGCCATTTGGGATGCACGAGAGAAGCGCCTCCTCCTTGCTCGTGACGCGTTTGGAATCAAGCCGCTTTACTATAGGCTGGCTCAAGGCCGACTATACTTCGGATCCGAAATGCGTGCCATTCGCGCTGCCATGTCGGATAGGCCCGGCCTGGACCCGGTCTCGTTGAATCTGTTTCTCCGATATCGGTATTCCCCATCTCCGAAAACCATAATAAAGGGTATCCATAAACTGGCGGCAGGCACCAAGCTAATCATCGAAAACGGTCACCATGAAGTGAGCCGCTGGTACAGGTTTCAACCAACTCTTTTCACGCCTCCCAGATCGCCGGGAGAGGCTGCGGAGGAGTTGCTCGCAATCTACCGACGGGCCATTAGGCGTCAACTCAACAGCGATGTTCCCGTGGGATTGCTGCTCAGTGGGGGCCTTGACTCTGGGCTTTTGTTGGCGCTGATGAATGAGAATGGGAACGAGTGGCCGACATACACTGTCGGCTATGGTGCAGGCTTTGCCGATGACGAGCTGACGGATGCAGCTCAAACCGCTCGGCTTCTTGGCTCGATCCATAGCGAGGTCAGGATCTCGCAATCCATATTTGAGCGTGCATTACCAAAAATTGTTGCATCTTTGGAAGAGCCTGTCGCAGCGTCCTCGATTGTCCCTATGTATTTCGTATGTGAACGGGCTCGGCATGATGTGAAAGTTGCTCTTGTAGGCCAGGGACCGGACGAACTGTTTGGTGGCTACCGCCGACATCTAGGGGTTCGGTATGGGGCAATGTGGTCGCAACTGCCGAGAGCGATACGTGGCATTATCGGCACAGTCGTCAAGGCTCTACCAAGAAATGAGATGTTGAAGCGCGGGATTTACTCCCTGGCGATCGCCGATCGGATGCGGAGATACCAGCACGTGTTTTCGCTACTCCCAGGAGAGCAGGTTGGTGCACTGTTCCAGGATGGTTTGATAGACCAATCTGCGGGGGATACGATCCTGGAATGCTGGACCGACATGGAGGGCCTCATGGCCGGCACCGACGAGCTCGGCGGATTGCAATTTCTGGAAGTGCGGTCCAGTTTGCCGGACGAGCTACTTATGTATGCGGATAAGCTCTCAATGGCTCATGGACTTGAACTTCGCGTGCCGTACTTGGATAAGGAAATTGTGGAATTCGTTGAGCGGATGCCAGAGACATTGAAGGTACGAAACGGTTCCCGCAAGTGGCTGCATCGTCAAGTCTGTCGCAGCTATCTTCACGAGCAGATCCTAAAGCGGCCAAAGCGCGGATTCGCAGTCAATGTTGTGGACAGCTGGTTTCGAAGTAGCATTGCCAGTAAAACAACAGATTGCCTGCGTGATAGCAGTTCTGCAATCTATGAATATCTACGCCCTGAAGGTGTTCACCACTTGCTATCCGAGCACGCAGCAGGACGCGGCGACAATCACAAAGTCCTGTTTAGCCTTGTCGTGCTTGAAGAGTGGCTTCGGATTCAAGAGGATCCTGTAGCCTCTATCAGGTAGGCTTCTCGTCATGATAGGCGTCATTGTCCAAAACTCGGCGGAAGATGTAGTTCGTGAATTCTTCGAGCTATTCAAGACGCCTTGGGAGTTCTACCGCGAAGGTAGGCGGTACGATGTTGTGCTGTGTACTGGCGATAGCGCGATCCGCCTGGATGCCGAGTTGGTTGTGAGCTACGTCGGCCGACGAACACAGTTCGACGAACAACATGGGGTGCGCACCGTCAAACACCGGAACGGCGGCCGTATGTTGGCATATGCGGGGCAGCGCGTGCCGATCTATGGGAACTCAATCGCATTCCCCGATGTAGAATGTTGGCTGCTAACGGATACGCACTCACGGCACCAGGTCGGATACGTGAAGCAGCTTGGGCACGCTACCGTGGCTCGCATAGGGTATGACTTGTTCGAAGAGATTCGAACATTGCTAACAACTGGTCAGCCTGCGGCAAATTCTCTGATCCCGACCGTAGAACATCACGTCTCAATCTTGCGAAACCTAATTACGGGCCTTGGGGTGCCCCTAATGGAGATTCCGCCCGTTCCTGAGGGATATGAATTCATTGTGTGTCTAACCCATGACGTCGACCACCCGTTAATTCGTCAGCATAAGTGGGATCACACGACTATGGGATTTCTGTACCGCGCTATATTTGGGTCGGTGGATCGTTTTATGCGCGGAAGACTGTCGATGGAAGATCTGGCCAATAACTGGAAGGCAGCTATCCTATTGCCGTTTGTTCAATTGGGGGTGGCGAACGACTTTTGGGGCGACTTTGTCGAGCGTTATACCGAGCTGGAGGACGGCCTCCCTTCAACATTCTTCGTGATTCCATATGAAGGCCGATCGGGAACGAATCCAACAGGTCGTCAGGCTCGGCTGCGGGCCGCTAACTACGCTGCCCGGGATATCGCCGACTCTATCCGGAAGTTGCTTGCAACGGGCCGCGAGGTAGGCTTGCATGGAATCGACGCATGGCTGGACAGTACTTCGGGAAGAGAGGAACTTCACGAGATTAGCCGTCTTACCGAAACTTCTGAGATTGGTGTCAGAATGCACTGGCTTTATTCTGACCAAGACTCTCCCATGGAGCTCGAAAAAGCGGGGGCTCTATACGATTCCACCAGTGGATATAACGAGACCATTGGCTACCGCGCTGGCACTACTCAGGTATACAAGCCGCTTAATGTCAATCATCTGCTTGAAATGCCGCTACACATAATGGATACGGCGCTCTTCTATCCGAACCACCTTAATCTTTCGGTTGAAGGCGCCAAGAAGCTGATTGATGTCGTGATTGATAATGCTGCGCGCTACGGAGGCTGCCTTACGGTTAACTGGCACGATCGCAGCACGGCGCCAGAGCGCTTGTGGACACAATCATATCGTGGCCTCCTGGAGGATTTGAAGACGCGCGGTGCATGGTTCGCAACGGTAGGACAAGCCGTGGCATGGTTCAGGAAGCGTAGATCCGCGGGATTCGCAGACGATTGCGGTCCAGGTTCTCTTCAAGACGCACGTCAGCACGAAAACAACACCCCTCGTCTACAGGTGCGAAGCCATCGCTGCATGCAATCTGCCGAGGTGAGACATTTGTCTCAGGCCGCAAGCTAATCTTATGTCACCGTCTTTGGCGCTGTTGACCTGGGTTGTCCTAGTCATCGTCCTGCTTCGATTTGATCCGTCTCGCGAGCCTTCGGTCTCCTTCGCTCTGTGGATTCCCATTACATGGATGTTCATCGTTGGATCGAGGCTGCCGTCACAGTGGTTTGGCGGAGGCCAGATGGGGCAATTTGCCGAAGCTCTGGAAGAGGGGAATCCAATTGATCGCGCTGTCTATCTGGCGCTCATAGCCTTAGCCATCGGGGTGCTATTGAGACGGTCGTTTGGATGGAGTGAGTTTGTCAGACATAACCGTGCGCTAGCACTGTTCGTCGTATTCGGCCTGGTGTCGGTGTGCTGGTCAGACTTTCCATTCGTAGCAGCCAAGCGCTGGGCTCGAGACCTTGGGAATTATTTGTCGGTTCTGGTCGTACTGACAGATCCTGAGCCACTCAACGCGATATGCACTGTGCTCCGCCGGCTATGTTATCTGCTGGCTCCCCTCTCAGTCATACTTATAAAGTATTTTCCGGACATGGGGAGGCAGTATTCGATCTGGAACGGCGAAGTCATGTACATAGGGGTCACGACGGGAAAAGATTTATTGGGTGTAGTGTGTCTGATCTCAGGAATATTTTTCTTCTGGGACACATTAAATCGTTGGGGACAGCGGAGAAGCAGACGCACGAAGTATGTTATCGGAATCAATCTGGCGATGCTCGTCATGACGATGTGGCTTCTGGGGTTGGCTAGTTGTGCGACTTGTCGAGTCTGCTTGTTGCTTGGCTGTCTGGTCATTGCCGCAGGCCGACTTAAAGTGCTTCAATCACGCCCCAGGTTCCTCAAGTTTATGGTGCCGGCCAGCTTCGTGTTGTATCTAGTCCTAGCGTTTGGTCTCGGTATGAACGGCGACATGGCCCAAGCTGTTGGTCGCGACCCGACACTTACGGATCGTACAAAGATCTGGAGCATGCTTCTAAAGATGGATACCAATGGCATAGGCGGCTCCGGGTACGAGAGTTGCTTGGCTGGGATCTCGTTTGGACGAGATATGGCATGGCGGGTTAGGAAAGCTCAACGAGGCACACAACGGCTACTTAGAAATCTATCTAAATCTTGGCGCCATCGGGCTGTGTTGCGTCCTGGCCTTTATAGTTGGAGCCTATCAAACGGTTTGTCATAGGCTTACATGGGTGCCGAGTCTCGGGTTCCTAATGTTGGCATTGTGGATTGTGTTCCTTTTTCACAATATGAGCGAGGCCAGTTTCAGGGGCGGCCTGATGTGGTCAACATTCCTACTGTCAGGCATCGAGGTTGGCCCGCCTCCTAGCGGTGAGATGCAGGATATTGGACTCTATGAAAATGGGGACCGGCAAGTGGCGGAATACTTGCTCAATGCGTAACGTCCGTCGCACGCGCATGGCCGGGAACCCGCAGTACATTAAGGATGAGATGATGAAGATCGACAATATTCAGATTCACGTAAAAGGCAGGCCTGTAGCGGTTCCCGCGGCCCACATAGCGGGCCTGCAAATCATTAATACAGGCAGATGGATTAAGGTGGCGCGGGTGTGGGACGAAGAGCTGATGGAGGATTGCACGGCGGCAGAGCCGGCATCGGTCATTTCTCAGCTGGAAGGCGGACAGCTGGGGTCTGACATCTTCACATTTGCCCAAAAACTGACGGACACGACTCCACGGTACCCTTACCATACCGAGTGGGATAATTTTGCAGTGGTACCAGTGACGACATTTGACAATTGGTGGAATAAGCAGATTGAACCAAGCGTGCGCAGAGCGGTTCGAAAGTCTACAAAGACTGGTATTACGACCAGAGAGGTTGAGCTGGATGACATGTTCATCAAGGGTGTCGTCAACATCAATGATGAAACACCCGTGCGGCAGGGCAGGCCGTTCTGGCATTTCAAAAAGGATTTTGAGTCTGTCAAGAGAGAGAACTCGACCTATAGGGACCGGAATATATTTGTGGGCGCGTATTGCGACGACGAGTTGATCGGCTTTCTTAGAATGATCCGCACAGATAATATCGCGAGCGTCATTCAGCTGCTAAGTATGACACGACACTTTGAGAAGCGGCCGGCCAACGCTCTTATTGCTAAGGCCGTAGAGCTGTGTGCGCAGCGGGAGATCTCGCATTTTGTCTACTGTAATTACGTCTACAACGATCCCAAGAGTACGCTCACTGAATTCAAGCGACGGAACGGATTTGAGCAGGTATTAGTGCCGAGATATTATGTGCCGCTTACGCGAAAGGGCAGGGCAGCCATGAGGCTAAGACTGCACCAGGGATATACGAGACATATTCCGCATGCGCTTTTGTCGCAGCTTCTAAAATTGCGTGCGTCCTGGTATACGCGCAAGTTGAAGACTGTAGAAGGGTCGCTGTAATACCAATATGCCGGGTATCGTTGGACTTATAACGAGGATGCCGCGGGAGCTGGCGACACGAGAGCTTTTGCGGATGGTATCGGCCTTGGAGCACGAGGATTTCTATACCGCTGGCGTGGTGACGGAAGAATCCTTGGGGGTTTATGTAGGTTGGGTGGCTCGGAAGGGCTCCTTTTCCGACGGAATGCCGCTGCGCAATGAAAAGGGCGATGCGCTCTTAGTGTTTTCAGGCGAAGAGTTCCCTGACGCGTCATCGATCGACAAGTTAAGAGTTCGTGGGCATAAATTCGATTCCAGAGACGCTTCTCATTTGATTCACGTGTACGAAGACGACGAGTCGTTCCCGGCGAGTCTGAATGGCCGGTTCCACGGACTTGTGGCTGACCGAGCGACACGTACCGTGATCCTTTTTAATGACCGTTACGGCATGCAGCGCGTTTGTTACCATCAGTCGAAAGATGCTTTCTATTTTGCGGCGGAAGAGAAAGCGATTCTGTGCGTTCGGCCGGAGCTTCGAAGGCTGGATGCTCGATCGGCTGGGGAATTTATAGCTTGCGGCTGCACCCTAGGTGGGCGCTCTCTTTTCGAGGATATTCACGTGCTCCCTGGAGCGGCCAAGTGGGTTTTTCGTGATGCACACCTTGAGCAGAAGGGCAGCTACTTCGATGCGACGCTATGGGAGCAGCAGGAGCCGCTTGAACCCGACGGCTATTACGCCGAGCTGAGAGACTCGTTCCGGCAAAATCTTCCGAAATACTTTCGAAGCAGCGAGCGCATTGCGATGTCGCTAACCGGAGGATTGGACACGCGAATGATTATGGCTTGGCAGAACAGCCAGCCGGGGTCCCTGGCCTGCTACACGTTTGGGGGCATGAGCCGAGAGTGTAAAGATGTAACCGTGGCCCGAGAAGTGGCTCGAGCATGTGGGCAATTCCATGAAGCGATCGGCATTAAGTCAGAATTTCTCGTCGACTTCTCTCGCTACGCGGAGAGGACTGTCTATCTCACGGACGGACGTGTGGACGTGAGCCGAGCTCCGGATCTTTATCTCGGTCAGAGGGCTCGAGATATTGCGCCAGTGAGGATGACCGGGCTCTATGGCGGCGAGGTCCTGCGGGGGCGTTCGTGCCTTCAAAGCGGAGGAGCCTAGCAGCGGATTGTTCGCGCCGGAGTTCCTGTCCAACATTCGGTCGGCAGGCGACACCTATCGAGGATTGCTTGAAACTCACCCGGTCACCTTCGGCGCGTTCATACAAGCTCCCTATTATCACTCTGGAATCCTTGACTTGGAGCAAACTCAATACTCCGTGCGGACCCCATTTCTCGATAACCATGTGGTGCGGGCGGCCTATCGCGCGATGATAGCGGCCAGGGAAGGGGAGGACAGTTCATGGCGCCTAATCGCAGAAAGGCAGACCGAGATTGGCAGAAATACCGACCGATCGTGGTTCGGTCGCCGGCCGAAGGTCTAATTTCACAAACGGCGGCCCGAAAAGCGCTTCAGGTACTCTTTAAGGCAGAATATGCATACGACATGGGTATGCCTCAATGGATGGCCCGGCTCGACAGTGCTCTATCATCGTGTCACTTGGAGCGTCTCTTTCTAGGCCGACACAAGATTTTTCACTTCCGCAGCTGGTATCGCGATGCGCTCGCCGGGTATCTCCGCGAAATGCTGCTGGATCGATGCAGCCTCTCGCGATCATATATTCAGCGCGGTGGCCTTGAGAGAATTGTGCGTCGCCACATTAGCGGGGCGTGGAATTATACGACTGACATCCATAGAGCGTTATCGCTCGAACTCTTCCATCGTCTTTTCATAGACGGCACTTGTCAGCCCCCCACAAATAACGAGAGACTTCAGGCAGCAATGACGAGTTAGTCGACCCTAATATTCATCGCAGAGACGTAAATCGCATTTCAGCCCATTATCATCCATGACAGCCGCCGTGTTCGAAGCCAAAAACTATCTGCAGAAGTCCTTGAAGGCACTTGGCATCTATGAAAGAGCCAGGGCATCATGGGCTTATGACATCTACTGGAACTATGTCGACAAACGGATTGTGAACGACAGGAACAGCGAGCGTGATTTCTACAAGGATGTTCTAGTTGGGCTCCGCAGGGGCGACACAATTTTCGATATCGGCGCAAATCAAGGCTATAAGACGGATATTTTCCTGCGACTCGGCGCCAAGGTGATTGCGGTAGAACCAGACAGCAGCGCCCAAGATATCCTGGAGCAGAAGTTCCTGAAATATCGCCTTGCGCGAAGGCCCGTGACGATCATTGGTAAGGCGATCAGCGATGAAAAGGCAGTAAGAACGATGCTGATTGACACACCCGGCTCAGCAATGAATACTCTCAGTACAAAGTGGGCCGAGGCTCTGAGAAACAATGATGTGCGATTCGGGCGCAGTCTCGACTTTCAGCACACGAAAAAGGTTGAGACGATTTCGATAGAAGATCTCATCGTTGCACATGGACCTGCATTTTTTGTGAAGGTCGATGTGGAAGGCCATGAGCCGAGTGTCTTGCGTGGCATGCGGCGACCCGTCCCTTACCTCTCATTCGAGGTGAATTTACCCGAGTTTCGGGCTGAAGGCCACGAGCGTCTTCGAATTCTATCGGCGCTGTCTAGTAAGGGGGAGTTCAATTACACTCCGGATTGCAGACGCGGCCTGGTATTCGAGCAATGGATTGGATATGAACAGTTCTCACAAGTGCTCGAAACGTGCAGAAATCCGAGCATTGAGATATTCTGGCGGACTCCAATCACTGGTAGGTAGTTAACCGACTCAATGTCGCAGCGGTCCTGAGTTACTGAGGACTCGCTTGAAGATTCGAGGGAGGAGCAGGTGGATCGCCTCCTCCCAAAGTGAGCGGATGCGGATAAGTATAGGGGCTGTAGTAGGCTACCCAGGTATTCGCGGAACTACATTGATAAAGGGTGTTCTTGTCTGTCGCCCAAAATCCCTGGCCTGAATTACAGGTATGAGGCAGCTGGGAATAGGTGCCTGAGCTCACTCCTCCTCCAGATCCGTCAATATAATAATCACGATTGGATTGAATGTGAGGACTAAGTACGGCGACCGTTGAGTTAGGTGAACCATCCTGTGAGTTACCCCAAATGTAGGCAGGGTCAGAAACTTCGTTGACAGGTCCTATCGGACCGGGACTGTCCCCGGACAACAAGACTCCTGGACCACGGCCAGTCTGATCCATGCAGGGATATACTTTTAATACCTGGTAAGCATCCCCAGAGTTCCAGCTTCGTACTTGGCCGTAGTTCGATGACATATTCGTGATGGTGTCTGATGTGCTAGACGCAATTGTCGAACCCCAGCCCTTGGTAACATTGCGAATGGCATAACCAACCCACTGATTGCCGGACCAGTTCTTAGTAGTGTCAGTCATCACATTAGAAATGCCGCTGGAGCCGTTATATGTTCCGCTTGCGTAAATGGTTCCAGCGTTAGCGTCAAACGGGCCGGTCCCGTCGCAGGCTCCGGGAGCATTGCTCGGACCCCACGGACTGAAAGCATCGGAGTCGCGATAGTTCAATATGGCTTCAAGGGAGTTATAGTTTCCCGTGACTGAATTATTGAAATAGGTGCCCGTGCCGCCTCGCCCCTCCCAAACGGTATTGATCGTTTCTCCGTGATCGTTGAAGGTGTTGTTGTAGACCTCATACTGTCTTATTCCACGCCACCGGCCGCCACTTGCGGTGTCGTGGCTGGCTATAAAGGAGCATTGGTTATATCGAAATACCAGACGCGCCCCAGCCAAGGCATCAAAACAACCTGCTCCTACCGCTGACGAGTCGTTAAAAATATTGGTTTCAATATAAATAGCTTCCTGGGTTCCCAGAGTGTCGGGTTGCGCCCAAGAGTTGTCACCATAATTACCGACATTGCCCCAGCCATTGTGCTCAACGAGCACCCCATTCTTGTGCGACGCGTTGAAGGTGTTGTGGTCGATGACCCCCCAAAGATCTCCCGACGTGCGGATTCCGACGGTTTGCTGATTGGTGATATTGATATCGTCTATGCGAAATGCATGGGATCCACCGGCGGTGGAAATGTGTCCCGCTTGGCAAATGTAGGTGTCAGGAGCGCTACCTTGGAGGGTGAACTCGCCTAGTCTCCAAGGCTGCGTACCAGTGGGATTGATCAGAAACATTGGCGCTGCACCGCTGCAGCTGCTGTTACCTTTTGGAACGTTGTCAATGAGAACAGTATTTCCCGGTCCCTGCCCAATAAGCGTGATCGCGACATTTAGGGTCAGAGTTGTGGTCCAGGAAACACCAGATGGACAAGACGGTATGTTGACAGTATCACCGACAACCGCGTGGCCCACAGCCGCTGCCACGTCGCTTTCAGCACAAGAGGCGGCGGTATAGGTGGCAGCGTACGCCGGCGCTGCGAGGATGCTACCGAGAAAAAGTCCCAATAAGAATGTGCGTGCGATCCGAGTCATCAATCGTTACCCCTCGATATACCGTATGAAGCCATTTGAGCGGTCATTCACAAGTTGAGGTTACTAAAAACCGACGTTGCCGAGGCCCCAAAGTACCCGGTTTAATGTTCTAAAGTAATTCGACAAAAGTTACTAAAGTGCTATTCTCCAAGTGCAACTGAATTTAGTAAACGGAGGCAAGCCTCTTGAAACCGCTGGTCTCAATCGTAATTCCCGCATATAACGCCGAACGTACCATCTCCGACACGCTTTGCTCAGCCCTGCGGCAAACGTGGCAACGTAAAGAAATAATCGTTATTGACGACGGATCCACAGATCGTACGGGCGATATCGCGAAGAGCTTTGCGTGCAAAGAACTCACCGTCGTATCCACGGAAAATAAGGGACTTGCGAGAGCGATCAATCAGGCGTTACTCCTCTGCCGGGGGGACTACATCCAGGAATTGGATTCCGATGACATTCTGATGCCGGATAAGATCGAGCGGCAGCTCGGCACGTTGCGGCCCACAGACAGTAAGAGGCTGCTTCTTTCTTCTCCATGGGCTCCTTTTTATCACCGCACAGCGGGAACTCGCTTCGTCCAAAACTCCTTGTGGCAGGACCTTTCGCCGGCAGATTGGCTATTGAGAAAGATGAGCGAAAATCTTCACATGCAGAACGCGACTTGGCTGGTCAGCAGGGAGTTAATGGAGGCGGCGGGCCCCTGGGACACCCGCTTGCACTATGACCAGGACGGTGAATATTTTGCGCGTGTGTTGGCAGCCTCCGAAGGCACGCGGTTTGTGCCCGGGACCGGAGTTTTCTATAGGGCATCGGGTTCGGGAAGCATAAGTTACATCGGGAACTCGGACAAGAAGAAGGACTCCTTGCTCCTTTCGATGCGCTTACACATTCAATATCTCCGGTCGCTGGAAGAGAGTGAGCGCGTTCGAAACGCCTGCCTGACCTATTTACAGAACTGGTACGGCGTTTTTTACCCGGAGCGGCCGGACCTGATGGCCGAGATTCAGAATATGGCTTCGCAAATGGACGGGAAGCTGCCAGTTCCCCGTCTGCGGCCCAAATACGCTTGGATGCGGCCGGTTTTCGGCTGGAAAACCGCGAAATGGGCACAGAGTACGTTTCCGCAACTCAAAGCATCATGTATCAGAGGTTGGGATAAGGCGATGTACCGTCTCGGTCCTGCGAGGGCGTCATGAACCCGTCGGAACATCCGAGAAGCCCGATCAGGGTGACCTTGCTAACCGGTGGCGGAGACCGACCGTATGTCTTCGGCCTAACAAAGGCTTTGACTGCCGGAGGTATCACGATTGATCTGATCTGCGGTGACGAACTGGATGAGCCAGAGTTTCGAGATAATCCTGACGTCGACTTTCTGAACCTACGCGGCAGCCAGGACCCCAGCGTTGGCTTTTTCACAAAGCTATCCAGGATATCCGGCTATTATGTGAAATTGCTGAAATATGCCACGACAGCAAAACCAAAGCTTTTTCATATCTTGTGGAACAATCGATTCGAAGCCTTCGATCGAACCCTCCTTATGCTTTACTACAGGGCCCTGCGAAAGAAAATAATTCTCACTGCCCACAATGTGAACGCCGCTAAGCGCGAGGGTACAGATTCCTGGTTCAACCGGATTACTCTCGGCGCACAATATCGGCTAGCGCATCATATTTTTGTACACACGGACAAGATGCGACAGGAACTCGGTGCCGCGTTCAAAATTCCAGACGCTCGCACAACAGTCATTCCATTTGGGATAAATAATTCTGTTCCGACAACTGCCCTGACTGCCACGGCGGCGAAACAGCGGCTGGGTGTTGGCGCGGCCGAGAAGACAATTCTCTTCTTCGGCAGGATCACACCTTATAAGGGATTGGAGTACCTGATTGGCGCCTTTCGTGAGGTTTTGAGGCAGGATAAGAGCTACCGACTGATAATCGCAGGTAGGCCGGACAACTGTGACAAATATTGGAGAGAAATAAATGACGATCTCTCTACGGATGTTGAGGCCGGACGAGTATTACTGAGGGCTGAATTTATCTCGGATAAGGATACAGAGATTTACTTCAAAGCAGCCGATGTACTGGTGCTGCCTTACAGGGATATTTACCAGAGCGGAGTGCTCTTTCTTGCTCACAGCTTTGGGCTGCCGGTGCTCGCAGCTGACGTTGGCTCTTTGAGTGACGATGTTGTAGAGGGCCATACGGGTTTTGTATTTAGCCCAGAGAATCCTGCAGCCTTGGCCGTGACGATTGACAAATATTTTGGGAGTGACCTCTATGCAGACTTAGTGAATCAGAGGGCGAACATCAGGCGCTATACCTCTGAACGGCATTCCTGGGAGATCGTTGAGCAGGAAACAATCAGGGTATATGCTGCCTTACTCGACCTTCCCGGTTTCGAGCAGACGCCAAACTGTACAGATTCTGGCGTCCCACTGGATATCAAGGCTCTTTCGTGAATGCGAACGGTGCAATCCAATTTCCCATCGTGACAGACGCCGTTCAATTCGCTTCGCAACTTTTTAAATCCGGGACCCTGTGGCCACACAAGAACAGTTATTAGACGTTCTCGGCACCGTACACCTGCATACAGACCTTAAGGGCCGCTCCGTTCGTGGCGGGCTGCTGACCTTGGGTTCGCAGGGTACGACATTTCTTATTCAAACGGTCTCAACGGTTATCCTGGCGCGTTTGCTGACGCCAGCTGACTTTGGCTTGGTTGCTATGATCACCGCAATCACCGGCTTAGCGCAGGCGTTCGCCGATCTAGGCCTCTCCGAAGCAACGATTCAGTGCGAGGAGATAAGTCAGGGGCAAATCAGCAATCTCTTCTGGATCAACGTATCGATAGGCCTGGCGCTGACGTTGATTACCGCTGCGCTGGCACCCGTGTTCGTCTGGTTCTATAGGGAGCCGATGCTTCGCGACATCACCCTGCTGATGTCACTAACATTTCTGATCGGTGCTTTGCGAGTTCAGCACGATGCACTATTGCGACGCCAGATGCGGTTTTCTTCACTGGCCATTCGAGATGTGGTTTCCTATGTCGTTGCCGTTCCGGTCGCAATTGCGTTGGCCCTGTCAGGAGCGGGGTATTGGGCGCTGGTTGCGATGCCGTTGACGTTGAATTCGACTCAGGTGGTCATTTCCTGGCTGATGGTGCGCTGGATGCCAAGCCTGCCGCAGCGGGGCAGCAGCGTGGGCTCGCTAATTGCATTTGGCGGCAACGTAGCCGCTTCCTACGTCGCCATCACAATGAATCGGAGCATCGATAATGTGCTTGTTGGATGGTATTGGGGGGCGGGTCCTTTGGGATTGTATTCGCGGGCCTATAACCTGCTCATGTTGCCGGTCCGCCAATTGAGTGCGCCGGCTGCCAGCGTCGCTATCCCGGCCTTCAGCAGAATTCAGGGCGATCCGGAGCGCTTCGCCAGATACTTCCTGCGCTCAATTAACCTCATCATGTGGATTAGTGCCCCCACCTTTGGTTTTCTTTTCGTGGCTGCCACACCGGTAATCGTGCTTCTACTTGGAAATCAGTGGCGTGGAGCAGCTCCTGTGTTCCAAATTCTCGCTGTCTCGGCGTTTGGACAGCTGCTTTTGGAGTCAACCATCTGGTTATTTGTCAGTAGGGGACAGTCAAAGCAGCTATTCAAGGTCTTGCTTAAAGTTTCCCCGATTGTCATCTGCAGCTTCGCGATAGGATTGCCGTTCGGAATCAAGGGGGTTGCATTCCTTGGATCCCTGGCTTTAATGATGGTGCTGCCCTTCATGCTAAGGCTGGCGTTCCGCGGCACAGATCTGACGCTATTGCGTCTTGGAAAGGCCTTACTTTGCCCAGTTTCCCTGGCATTGGTAGGAATATTGTCGGGCGAGATCGCTTTGCGATTAATCGGTCACGAAAGCGCAATCAAACAGATTCTTGCAGCGGCCCTCGGTTTTGGGATCGCTTATTTACTTTCTGGTCTGATTCCTCATGTTCGAAACGAAGCAGCAGCCTTGCGCGGGCTATTCTCGGACCTACGATTCACCGGACAGGACGGCTAAGTCGAAACCAGTTGTAATAGAAAACAGCAGTCGCCTGAGGTTCTAAAGAAATCTAGGTAGCCCAACCGGACGCAACCATTTAACCAGAGGGTCGGCGTTTACTAAGGGTAGGACGATAAGACAGATGGTAATCACTAGCACACCACTTCGAATCTCGTTTTTTGGCGGTGGGACCGACTATCCGGTGTGGTATCGGGAACACGGTGGCGCGGTTCTGTCGACCGCTATCGACAAACGCTGCTATATCACCACGCGTCGGCTTACCGCCCTTTTTCGAATACCACAGCCGAATCTCCTATTCGAAGGTCGAGAATGTTCGCTGCAACGATGCGATTGAGCATCCGTCGGTACGCGCCTGCCTGCAGCTGATGGGCATCGAACGAAGGGATGGAGATTCACCACGTCGCGGATCTACCGGCGCGGACTGGGTTGGGTACAAGCTCGGCATTCACTGTCGGGCTTGCTTCTGGGTCTCTACGCGCTGCAGGACAAGATGCGTTCTAAGCAGGCATTGGCGACCGACGCGATTCGGGTCGAACGTGACCTGCTGAACGAAACGGTCGGAGCACAAGACCAGGTCAGTGCCGCCTATGGAGGCTTCAATCGCATCAACTTCAATAGCGACGATTCGATCGAGGTTAACCGAGTCCTGACCTCTCCCAGCTCGATTGGCAGAACTCGAGCAGCACCTGGCCCTTTACTTCACCGGCTTTCTCGCGAATGGCGTCTGAGATCGCCACCGAGCAAGTCAGAATGACGCCGCAGAAGAACGCAGGAGTTGCGTCCATGATGCAGTTGTCGATGAAGGCGAAGCCATCATCACCGAGTCCTGAGCGTCCGCTGGCCGATTTTGGTCGCCTGCTGCATGAAGGCTGGCAGATCAAACGGATCGCTGACGCAAAAGATTACCAATCCAGAACATCGACGAGATCTACGAAGCTGGTCTAAGTGCAGGAGCGCTGGGAGGCAAGTTGCTGGGCGCCGGCGGCGGCGGTTTCATGCTGTTCTTCGTGCCGCCCGAACGGCGTCAGGCTCTGCGCGAGCGTCTGAAGAAGCTGCTGTGCATCCCGTTCGGCTTTACCAACAAAGGTAGCCACGTAGTGGTCTACGAGCCTGAAGAGATCTACGACGAGTCGTTGGTCAATGAGCGGAACGTTGTCTATGCGTAAAGTCGCCGGATGCGATCGTGCTTTGCGGCGGCGCTGGCCTTCGTCTTCGCAGTGTAATCGGCGACTCCGCCAAAGGTATGGCGGAGATCGGCGGCCGTCCTTTCCTTGAACTACTGCTGCGGCAACTCCGCCGCCATGGTTTCCAGCGCGCAATTCTTGCTGTTGGCTATCAGAGAGATGCGATTCGTATGTTCTTTGGCGATCGCGTCGATGACCTGGAGCTCGTGTACTCCGAGGAGACCACTCCTCTCGGCACGGGCGGCGCATTGCGCAATGCGCGTTGACCTGGTTGAATCGGACAGCGTGCTGGTGACGAACGGCGATAGCTACACCGATGTCGATCTCACGGCTGTTGTGCAGCAACATCGCGACACTCAGGCCGATGCTACCGTGGTTGTTGTGCCTGCTGATGGCCGAAGCGATTGCGGCTTCGTGCTGGTAGGCAAGAGACGGGAAGGTTCAGAGCTTTGATGAAAAGCAGGCTCCGCCGGACGCCTCCTACATCAATGCAGGCATTTACATGATGTCGACAAGCGCATGCTGCGTGAGATCCCGTCCGGGACGGCCGGTTTCGTTAGAAAAAGAGTGCTTTCCGCAGTGGCTGCACCAAGGAAGAAATATTCATGCCTTCGTCTATTCGGGAAAGTGCATTGATATCGGGACTCCGGATCGCTATCGCATCGCACAAAGCTGCCTTAGCCGACGTTGAAGTTGAAGTATGTGCACAGGAAGAGAGCCAACTATGAAGATAATGATCACAGGAGCGGCTGGGTTCATCGGCGGCTTTCTTGCAAAGAAAGGCCTCGAGGCCGAATGTACTGTTCTCGGAATTGGCATGAGTGAACCAGAAGCTGCCTGGGCGGCGATTCGTATTCGAACACTGCGATGTTCGCGATGCCACCGTCTGTTCGCATGTCGTTTCCACCTTCAAGCCCGATCGCATTTTCCACTTGGCAGCGCAGAGTTACCCAACCGTCTCGCTCGAGAAGCCGCGGGAGACGATCGACATCAACGTCGGAGGAACGGTCAACCTCTTTGAAGCGTGCGCAAATCTCGCAGATGCCGCCGGTTGTCGTTGTCGCCTGCTCGAGTGCGGAATATGGTCCGGTGGCGGCAGCCGATCTGCCGGTGCGCGAGGATCATCCGCTTGCGCCCGCTGCATCCGTATGGCGTGAGCAAGGTCGGTCAGGACCTGCTCGCGGCTCAATACTTCGCGAACTACAAAATGCCGTGCGTTCGGATTCGAATCTTCAACACCACGGGCCCCGGCAAACTCGGTGATGTATGTTCTGACTTCGCGCGGCGGGCCGTCGAAATTGAGATCGGAATCAGGCCGCCAACCCTGATGGTCGGTAACCTGACGAAGCGCGCGATCATCGATGTACGCGACCTTGTGCGCGGACTTTGGATGTCGGCAGACTACTGCGAGTCTGGCGATGTCTACAATCTCGGCGCGACTCAGATCTACCCAATTCAGGAAGTTATCGAGAGCATCCAGGCGAAGACCAAGGTTCCTTTCTCCATTCAGAAGGATCCGGCACTGGTACGTGGTTGTGATGAACCGGTTATCGCCGGCGACATCACCAAGTTCCAGCAGCGCAGCGGCTGGGCGCCAGAAGTTGAGCTCGAGACAACGTTGCAAGACATGCTCGATTGGTGGAGAAATAAGCTTTCGGGGGCAGCGAATCTACGCCAGCCGATAGCGGTCGCCAATCACGTCGACAGCATGCCTGACCTGGCGAGCGTTTAGACGCCTATGACAACTACCATTCTTCGCAGCAATATTGAACGCAGCATCGAAGTCCACCAGGGTCTGATAGGCACATGCCTGTTGCAATTGACTGCGGCGGCCGATGCACTCGTTTCGGCTTATTGCTCCGGACACAAGGCGGTGTTCTTTGGCAACGGTGGCAGTGCAGCCGACGCCCAGCACCTGGCAGCCGAGTTTGTTGGGCGCTATCTGCGGGAGCGGAATCCGCTACCGGCGTTGGCACTCAATGCGAATAGCTCAGCCGTCACAGCGATCGGCAACGACTATGGCTATGACCAGGTCTTTGCGCGGCAACTGGAGGCGCTGGCTGTGCCGGGAGACGTAGCCGTCGCTATCAGCACCTCGGGCAATTCGGATAACGTGGTTGAAGCAATTCTCTGTGCACGTAAGTTGGGGATGTTCACCATCGGATTCACCGGCTCGGGTGGTGGGCGCCTTCGCGACCTGGTCGATGTGCTGATCGCCGTTCCGTCGAATGAAACGCCACGCATCCAGGAGTGCCACATTCTGTTCGGTCACGCCATGTGCGATGCCGTCGAGCAAGCCGTCATGAACGAACGGCTAACGGTAAGCGCAGCGGCATCCGGCGGCCGCAACATGGGCTCGAAGCTAACGGTCTAACAGGTACCTGCTCTTATTTCACACGAACATGATTTTTGCTGAGACCAGACTGCAGGGTGTTGTCGAGGTTCAGCTCGAGCCGCAGCGCGACGAGCGTGGCTTTTTCGCGCGCGTCTGGTGCCAGAAGGAATTCGAGGAGCAGGGACTGAACCCGGCCTGGTGCAGTGCAGCATCTCGTTCAATGCTCGCAAGGGAACACTTCGTGGCATGCACTATCAGGCGGCGCCTCATGCCGAAGCAAAGCTGGTTCGCTGTACCAGAGGCGCGATCTACGACGTCGTCGTCGACCTGCGGCCGCAGTCGCCGACGTACAAGCAATGGATGGCGGTGACTCTGACGGCCGACAAGCGCAACATGGTGTACGTGCCCGAAGGATGCGCCCACGGCTTTCTGACCCTGGCGGACGACACGGAAGTGTTTCTATCAGATGTCGGAGTTCTACAACCCCGAGTCAGCCCGCGGATGTGCGGTGGAATGATCCCGCTTTCGGATCATCTTGGCCAGGCCCGGTCGAAGTAATTTCGGAGCGATGACGAACGTACCCGAACTTCGAGAAGTATCCATGATCCGGCTGACTACACAATCGACGATTTCGATGATGCTCGGCGAGGAGACTGCATCGCTTCGCGGCCGAGCTCTATCCGATTTGCCGCAGCATCACCGGCGACGGAATTCGCCGCACTTTGGCGATGATTCAGCGAGCGCATTCCGCTCGAGATCTTCGAAGTCCCCACGGCACCCCGGTCTTCGACTGGACCGTGCCAAAGGAGTGGAATATTCGCGACGCTTATATCGCCGATCTTGACGGGAAGCGGCGTTGTAGACTTTCGCAGCTGCAATCTGCACGTCATGAACTACAGCGTGCCAGTGCACGCGACCATGCCGCTGTCAGCGAGCTGAAGCCACACCTGTTCACGATTCCGGAGCATCCCGACTGGATTCCATACCGCACGTCCTACTACAAGGAAGACTGGGGATTCTGCCTTCGCACAATCAGATGCTGGCGCTCGACGAAGAGGCGGAGTACGAAGTGTGCATCGACTCCTCGCTCATCGGACGGCAGTCTGACTATGGCGAGTGCTATCTTCCGGGCGAACGACCGACGAGATCCTGATCTCGTGTCACGCCTGCCATCCCTCGCTGGCGAATGACAATCTTTCCGGCATAGCGGTTGCGACACTGCTGGCGGAGTTCCTCGCAGGGCGACCTTCGCTACTCGTATCGGTTCCTGTTTATCCCGGGAACCATTGGCGCCATCACTGGCTGGCGCGAAACCGGCGAAGCTGCCGGACGCATCCGCCACGGCTGGTGCTGACCTGCCTCGGCGATGCGGGCGAGCTTCCACTACAAGAAGAGCCGCCGCGGGGAATGCCGAGATCGACCGGGCGCGGCCATTGCTCTTGCAAGGAGGAGAGCGATGTCAGCCGAGATTCTGGAGTTTTCTCCTTACGGCTATGACGAGCGGCAGTATTGCTCTCCCGGCTTCAATCTGCCGGTTGGCTGCCTGATGCGCAGTGTTTGGGGGACCTTTCCGGAGTATCACACCTCGGCCGACAACCTCGATTTCATCCAGCCCGCAGCAACTGGCCGGTCGCTGCGCATGTGTGTCTGCGCATCGCTGACGTGCTGGAAAACAATCGCCGTTACCGTAATCTTCAACCCTTATTGTGAACCGCAACTGGGGCGCCGAAGCCTCTACCGCTCTACCGGCGGGATAGGCATCGGAGAGGAGATCAATGCTCGCTTGTGGGTGCTCAACCTATCCGATGGACGAGCATTCTCTGCTGGATATCGCCGAGCGCTCCGGATTATCGTTCGCACCGAATTCACGATGCTGCCGGCCTGCTGTGTGAAGCTGGCCTGCTGGCAGAGATAGCCGGCCGACCAAGCCGACGGCCAGCGACGATCTGCAATTCGGCGAAAGCGCACTGCAAACGTTACCCAGTTGACCGCCCTGCAGCACGTGACAGGACCCAGAGGATTTCCGAACATGAAACTACTTTTGACTGGCCACAAAGGATATATCGGAGCCGTGGCGGGCCGCTATTGGCGAGTGCCGGCCATGCAGATCACTCGGACTCGATACCGACCTTGTTTGCCGGCTGCGAGCTTCGGCAAGGCATGCGCCGGCGATTCCGGAAATCTGATCAAGGACATCCGCGATCTGACTCCGGCCGATCTTGAAGGCTTTGACGCAGTGGTGCACCTGGCGGCACTGTCGAACGATCCATTGGGCGACCTGGATCGCGCGCCTCACCTACGACATCAACCATCACGGCTTCGGTGCGGCTGGCGCGGTTGGCAAAGACCGCGGGGGTAAAGCGCTTCGTGTTCTCCTCCTCGTGCAGCACATACGGCGCCGCCGGAGATGAGTTCAACGACGAAACCGCTCCGCTGAATCCGGTGACGCCGTACGGCGAGTCCAAGGTACTGGTCGAGCGCGACATCGCCGCTCTGGCTGACGACCGTTTCAGCCCCACCTATCTGCGTAATGCCACCGCGTATGGCGTTTCGCCGCGGCTGCGGCTGGACATCGTCCTCAACGACCTGGTGGCCTCGGCGCTACACCACTGGAAGGTCTACATCAAGAGCGACGGTACGCCGTGGCGGCCGATCGTCCATATTCGCGACATCGTCGCCGCCATCCTCGCCGTTCTGGAAGCGCCGCGCGAAGCCATCCACAACGAGATTTTCAACGTAGGCCAGACCGACGAGAACTATCGCATCAGCGAGCTGGCGACGATCGTTGCCGAGATCGTTCCTGGCTCCCGCGTCGAATATGCTCCCGACGGTGGACCCGACAAACGCTGCTATCGCATCAATTGCGACAAGATTCAGCGCGTGCTCCCCGGCTTCCGTCCGCAGTGGACGGCTCGCAGGGCGCAGCAAGAACTCTATGCCGCTTATCGTGCCGCCGGCTTGAGCCGCGAGGATCTAGATGCCGGCCGTTACATCCGCATGCGCCAGATCCAGCGCCTGCAGACAGCCGGCCAACTCGACACCTCGTTGCGCTGGACCCGCCAGGCAGCTCCGGCTGCGTGTAGTGCCTGACCACTCAAGATTCAATCCTCCAAGAAGCGTGCAACCGCATGAGTACTGTTATGTCGCCCGTCGCGTGTCGAACAACAGATCGCCACTCGGCCATGCCGTTTTTGCGGCGCACAGCTGGAGCAGACCTTTGTCGATCTCGGCATGTCTCCGCTGTGCGAGACGCTATCCAGCAGCCGCCGATTTCAACCGCGGCGAGATCTACTATCCGCTGCACGCCTACGTCTGCGAGCAGTGCTTCCTGGTGCAGCTGGAGGAGTATGAGAGCGGCGAAAACATCTTCAGCGACTACGCCTACTTCTCCTCCTATTCCGATTCGTGGCTCAAGCACTGCGAGAAATATTGCGACCAGATGATCGACGCGCTTCGGCTCTCAACGACAAGAGCTTCGTCGTCGAAGTCGCCAGCAACGACGGCTACCTGCTGCAGTATTTCGTGGCAGCGGACATCCCGGTGCTGGGCATCGAGCCGGCGGCTAATGTCGCGCAAGCTGCGCGGTCGAGAAAGACGTGCCGACCCTGGTGCGGTTTTTCGGGTCGCAGCTGGCGACACGAACTGGCGCGAAGGCACGCTGCGCCGACCTGGTTGCCGGCAACAACGTGCTGGCGCAGGTGCCCGACCTCAATGACTTCGTCGAAGGCCTCAAGATCTCTGCTGAAGCCAGAGGGAGTGCTCACGCTGGAATTTCCCCATCTGCTGCGGCTGATCGAGCGCAATGAGTTCGACACGATTTATCACGAGCACTTCTCGTACTTTTCGATGCTGATCACGACCCAGCATCCTGGAAGCACACGGCCTGAGGATTTCGATGTGGAGGAACTAGCGTCGCACGGCGGATCGCTGCGCGTCTACGCCTGCCGCGCAGAAGTGCCAGACGCACGTCGTCGAGCCCGAGCGTCGCAACGTGTATGGATGAAGAGAACGGAGCCGGGCTCGACCGTGCTGACGGTATACGATGGCTTCGGCGAGCAGGTGAGGCAGACCAAGTTTGCTTTGGTGGATTTCCTGCTCAAGGCCGCGACGAAGGAGGGCAAGATCGGTGGCCGGCTACGGCGCACCCGGCAAGAGCGCGACGCTGCTGCACTACTGCGGCATCGGAAAAGACCTGATTGAGTACACCGTGGATCGCAGCCCGCACAAGCAGGGAAGATTCCTTCCGGGTAGTCACATTCCGATCTATCACCCCGACCAGATCCGGCAGACCAAGCCGGACTACGTGGTGATTCTGCCCTGGAACCTGAAAGACGAAATCATGCAGCAGCTGCAGTACATCCGGGAGTGGGGCGGCCGCTTCGTCGTGCCGATTCCCGAAGTGACGATCTATCTGAACTGCGGAGAGCGGAGGCGAGCTATGAAAGTCGTTCTGTTTTGCGGCGGCGCTGGAATGCGGCTCCGCGGATATTCCGACGATGTGCCGAAGCCGATGGTGACGATCGGCTCGCGGCCGGTGCTGTGGCATGTGATGAAGTACTATGCTCACTTTGGCCACAAGGATTTTATTCTGTGCCTCGGCTACAAGGCAACTGCCATCAAGGACTACTTTCTGCACTATGACGAGTCTGTGTCGAACGACTTTGTTTGGTCGCAGGGCGGCAAGAAACTCGAGTTCATGCAATCGGGACATCGACGACTGGACGATCACGTTCGTGGAGACGGGGCTGACGGTCGACCATCGCCGACCGGCTGAAGGCGGTCGAGCCGTACCTCGAGGGCGAGGAGATGTTTCTGGCGAACTATAGTGACGGTCTTAGCGATCTCCCTCTGCCGGAGATGATCGAAGAGTTCTCGCGACAGCGACGGTTATGCGTCGCTTTCTCTCGGTGCAGCCGACGGCCAGCAGCTTCGACATTGTTCAGCCGGACGAGGACGGCGTGCGTGACGGGCGATCTACCCATGAAAGACAGCCGACATCTGGATCAATGGCGGCTACTTCGTTCTGCGGAAGGAGATCTTTCAACTATATCAAGCCCGGAGAGGAATTGGTCTTCGAGCCGTTCCAGCGGCTGATTGCGGAAGACAGGGTTGGTCGCTACAAATACAGCGGCTTCTGGCAGTGCATGGACACTTTCAGGGACAAGCAGATCCTCGATGAGTTGGAGGCTTCCGGCGACGCTCCGTGGCGGCTGTGGAGGAACGGGCACCCAATCCAGTCGCAACGGCCGCAGTCGCATGCTAAAGCTGGAACTTCCGCGCGAAGCAGACTGCAGCGCTGACAGTGTTGTGCTTGGGCGCGCATTCGGACGATATCGAAATTGGTTGCGGCGGCACGCTCTTGCATCTCAGACGCAACATTGCCGCGGGTCAAAGTTTCACTGGGTGGTTTTCAGCGCCTCGGGACCGCGTGGCGAGCGAAGCCGACAAGGCCGCCGAGTTATTTGCCGGCGATTGCCGAGAAGCAGGTCGAGCTCAAAGACTTTCGCGATGGTTTTCTGCCCTACAGCGGCGGCGAGGTGAAGGATTTTTTCGAGGAGATGAAGGCGCAGGTGAATCCAGACCTGATCTTCACCCACTGGCGCGGCGATGCACACCAGGACCATCGGCTGATCTCTGAGCTGACCTGGAACACATTTCGAGACCATCTGATCTGGGAATACGAGATTCCAAAGTACGACGGCGACATGGGACGTCCCAACGTGTTCGTGCCTCTCGAAGCTCCGCTGTACCAGCAAAAGATCGAGTACTTGATGGAAGCGTTTCGGATCACAGCGCGCCAAGCGATGGTTTGAGCCGGAAACATTTCTTGGGCTGATGCGGCTGCGCGGCATGGAATGCAATTCTCCCAGCGGTTATGCGGAGGCATTCCACTGCCGCAAGTCGTGCTGTGAATTGACAGAGTGCGAGTCGACCTGCGAGAATATCAGGGAGGAGAAGCGCGATGAATCTTTTCTGCGATTCCAAGATGAATGACGCAAAACGGCGAGAGAGCTTTACCGAGGATCGGTGTTCGTTTACTCTCCTTCGCCAAGCGCACTGAAGCTCTGCGAATTTGCCCGGGAGTTGGTCGAGGAAGCATTTCAGTCCGTACGATCCCCGCGAAGTACAAGAGAGCATGCCAGTCGAGCGGTGCGTGGAAATCCTGGCTGAGTTGAAGCCAAAGTTTATTCACCACCCCAGATCCAAAGAGATCATCCAAGAACTCCTGGCCGAGCGCGGATGCGACTTGGAGAAGACCTACTTTGACGTTCCGCGGCTGCGTACCGCGTATCCCGTCCGACTATCTTTCCTCGGGAATTGCCTATGCGTTTCATCCGCATCGCGACACCTGGTATTCGGCGCCGTTTTCGCCAGATCAACTGGTGGATGCCGATTTACGAAGTTTCGCCGGACAACGGCATGGCCTTTCATCCGCGATACTGGAGTGAAGCGCGGTCGGCAATAGCTCGAAGAGCTACAATTATTACGAGTGGAATCGCACGCAGCCGGACAGAATGCTGCACAACACGTCAAGGCTGACACGCGAGTGCAACCGCGTCCTCAGATTCCGATGGAGCCTGACCCACAGATTGCGCGTGGTCGCCAGAGGTGGGCGGCGTCATGCTTTTTTCGGCGGCGCAACTGCATTCGACCGTGCCGAATACCTCCGGCCTTGACTCGCTACAGCATCGATTTTCGAACGGTGCATCTGGACGACGTCTGGAACAGAAGTGGAGCGCCGAATGTCGACTCCGCTCTGCACCGGTACGACGATGCGCGACTATCTGAGGGCGACAGACTACTCGCATCTTCCGACTGAGGCCATTGCGCTCTATCTCGATGGCACGGAGGTCGAACTGGAGCTGGCCTCGGCTAAGTAGGTATGCACTCTGAATAGACGCTCTTCGACAGATTGACTGACCATGGCAACTGACACCTTAATGGAAAAGAAATCGGCAACAAGCATGGAGCAACGTGGGCGATTTCGCGCTCTTCCCGCAAGCTCCAGGCAGCCGAGGCGCACGCCGTGATTCCCGGCGGGAGCCCACACTTACGCCAAGGGAGACGATCAATTTCCTGAGCAGGCGCCGGGCTTCATCGCTCGCGGCAAGGGCTGCCACGTGTGGGACGTCGATGGAAACGAGTTCATCGAGTACGGCATGGGCCTGCGCGCGGTTACGCTTGGGACACGCCTATGATCCGGTCGTAGAGGCGGCCTACAAGCAGATGCAGCTGGGAACGAACTTCAGGCGACCCGCGAAGATCGAAGTGGATCTGGCCGAGGCCATGCTGGAAGTCATCGACGGAGCCGACATGGTGAAGTTCGCCAAGAACGGCTCCGATGTGACTACAGCCGCGGTCAAACTGGCGCGGGCATACACCGGACGGAATCTGGTTGCGATTTGTGGCGACCAGCCGTTTTTTTCGATCGACGACTGGTTTATCGGAACTACTGAGATGAATGCCGGAATTCCCGCAGGCGATTTCGCCATGACTCTGAAGTTTCGCTACAACGATCTCGACGAGTCTCGCGGACTCTATTTGACCGGCATCCCGGTCAGATTGCCTGTGTCGTGCTGGAGGCGGAAGCGGTGACGCCGCCGGCTGCGGGCTATCTTGCATCAGGTGAAGAGCTCTGCGAGGAGCGAGGCGCTGTCCTCATCTTCGACGAGATGATTACCGGATTCCGCTGGCATCTAGGCGGCGCGCAGAAATTCCACGGTGTTGTACCCGCATCTCTCCACGTTTGGCAAAGCGCATGGGGAACGGGTTTGCGATCGCGGCACTCGCCGGCAAGCGCGAGATCATGCGACTCGGCGGCCTAGACCACGACCAGCCGCGGGTCTTTCTGCTTTCCACGACGCACGGCGCAGAGACCCACGCTCTGGCGGCATCGCTCGAGACGATTCGGATTTATCGCGAGAAGCACGTGGTCGATTACTTCTGGAAACAGGGAGAGCGTCTTCGCTCGCTGGTCAATCAGTCCGTCGCGGAGAATCGGCTGGAAGGCTTCTTTGAACTTATCGGACGGCCGTGCAATCTTGTGTTTGTCACGCGTGACCAGAATGACAATCGCTCGCAGGCTTTCCGGACATTGTTCATGCAGGAATTGATCCGGCGGGGAGTTATCGCGCCGTCGTTCGTGGTGAGCTTTTCACACAGCGATGCGGACATAGACCGGACAGCCGAAGCCGTGTATGAGGCCCACGCCGTCTATCGCAAGGCTCTGGACGAAGGCGTCGGAAACTATCTGGAAGGCCGTCCTGTAAAGCCTGTGTATCGGAGGTATAACTAGCCCCCGAGGCTCACTAACACATGAAGCAAAGGCTACGAGAGCTGTATCAGTATCGTGAGTTGCTCTACATGATCACCTACCGCGATATCAAGGTGCGGTACAAGCAATCGATCATGGGCTTTCTTTGGGCGATCCTGATGCCGGTCTTGATTGTCATGTCCGGCGTCGTGGTTCGCTATGCCTACGCCTTGGCCGCGCACACTCCGTTGAAAACGACCGACATTGCGAGCGTTGCGGTGAAAGCTCTACCGTGGGCCTTCCTGGTTTCCAGCATCCGATTTTCCTGCAACAGCCTGATTAACAATAAGGACCTGGTTACCAAGATCTACTTTCCGAAGGAAATATTTCCGATCTCCACCATCCTGGCGGCCTTCTTTGATCTCGTCATCGCATCGGGTGTCCTGGTGGTCTTCCTGGCGGTACTCGGCGTGGGTGGAGTGTCTACCTGGCATGGGTTCCTGTGCTGCTCTTCACGATGGTGATTCTGGCAGCGGGAATCGGACTGATTGTTGCCGCAACCAGTCTCTTCTTTCGCGATGTCAAGTTCATCGTGGAGGTGTTTCTGACCTTCGGTATCTTCTTCACGCCGGTTTTCTACGACGCCAATATGTTTGGCGACAAAGGCAAGTGGCTGCTGCTGAATCCGATCGGACCGATTCTTGATGGTTTCGGCGCCAGTATTGCCCGGCACCAATCGCCTGATCTACCCTGGCTTGCCTACAGCCTGGGCTTCGCGATGCTGGCATTTGTGGGCGGATATCTTTTCTTTAAGCATCTCGAACCCGGATTTGCGGAAAGCATCTGAAGGGAAGCAATGTCTGATATAGCAATCCGCATGGAGCATGTTTACAAGAAGTTCCGCAAGGGAGAAGTCTACAACTCTCTGCGTGACTTGATGCCTGCTCTAACCGGGCGCATGTTTCAACAGGAGGAACTCAGCCGGGACGACAAGAGAGAATTCTGGGCTGTTCAGGACCTGTCGTTTGAGGTAAAGCGCGGCGAATCTTTCGGCATTATCGGCCACAATGGCGCTGGCAAGAGCACGGCGCTGAAGATGCTGAGCCGCATCATGAAGCCCACCAAGGGCAACATTGTCGTGAACGGACGGCTTTCGGCATTGATCGAAGTGTCCGCGGGATTTCACGGTGACCTTACCGGGAGAGAGAACATCTTCCTGAACGGTACGATTCTGGGAATGACCCGCAAGGAAATTCAATCGAAGCTCGACCAGATCATTGCGTTTTCCGGGATCGAAGAATTCATTGATACACCGGTGAAACGCTATTCTTCCGGAATGTATGCGCGGCTGGGATTCTCAGTGGCGGCGCACGTCGATCCGGATGTGCTAATCGTAGACGAAGTGCTGAGCGTGGGCGACTCGCTTTTCCAGCAGAGGTGCATGCAACGCATGCAGGAGATTATCCGCAGCGGGGCGGCCGTATTGTTTGTCTCCCACAATTTGAAGGCGGTGGCAGAGTTCTGCCAGAGATGCCTCCTGCTCGAGAAGGGTAAGACTGTGGCGATCGGCACCCCAACCGAAGTCATCGCTACCTATCTCCAAAAGCCATCCGTCAAGAATGCTGACGAAAACAGTTCGAGTCCAGTTCGAATTTCAAATGTCAAGGTCCGCAACCATGATGGAGAATGCATGCGGTTTCACGCAGGCCAAAAGGCGTGGATTGATGTTGAACTAACTGCGGTGAGGCGCTGCAGTAAACTCTCGGTCACGCTGTACATGGTGAACGACAAGGCGGTCCACGTCTTTGACACGTCCAGCGAGCGTCTAGGTCACAGCACGTTTGAGTTGGAGGCCGGCGAGACCTATAGCTGCACATTCGAGCTGGACCTGAATCTGGCGGAGGGGACTTTTTATCCATCCGTAGTGTTGTATCGGTACGATATTCAGACTGTCTATGACAGGTGGGAGCCGGCAGCGACGATCTATCTCAGCTCAGAAGGTGGAGTGCGTGGCATCGCACATTGTTTCCCCAAGATGATCCGCGAAGAAATCCGGCCGTCGTCGAAGGCCGATGGCGTCTTACTCAGTATGCAAGCGACGTTATAAAACTAGCGAAGCCCCTCAGCAACATACCTATGACAACCAAGTCTGCAACGATTGACCGCTCGCGCGAGATGGACGAGAAGTCCTGGTGGGACTACTGGAATATGTCTTATCGCGCCAAGGACAACTTCGATGTCATATCGAGTGAGCTGTTCTCGCGAGCTGCTGCCGCGATCAATGCAATCACAAAAAAGGGAAGCTGCCGCGTCCTGGAGATTGCTTGCGGAACGGGTACTCTTTCGCGAATGATTGTGTATGCCAGTTATCACGGGCTCGACATTTCAGCCGCAGCTGTGGAACTTGCGCGGGAGAGAAGCGCGCTAATCGCCCTTCCACCCGGAGCGGATCCGCCCAGCTATGAGGTTGCTGACGTTTGTGTTTGGTCAAATCCGGCGCAGTCATTTGATGTTGTGGTGTGCGTTGATGCCATCTCCAGCATTCGGGATCAGCAGTTGGCCATGACGAAAATGGCCGAGAGTTTGAAGCCTGGCGGGCGACTGGTCCTGACCACCATCAATCGGTTTGTCTATGATCGTATTCGGCGGTCAGCTTCGGTCAAGTTGCAGAACGGACCCGTGTCGCATTGGCTCACGCGCAGCGAACTGAAGGAATTGGTCAGCAACACCGGGCTTACGATCGAGCAATCTAAAACGATTATGCCTCGGGGCAATATGGGTATTTTGCGAATTATCAACTCCTCGCGCTTAAATTACGCGTTGGGCTCACGAGTAGCTGCCTTTTTGCGGCGGCTGAAGGAAGCAACCGGCCTCGGTCAATATAGTGTGATCGTGGCGCGGAAGGGTTAGAAGAAACACCGCAAGGCTCGGTATTTAGCGTGAACATGACAGTAGATTCATCTCAGCTAAAAGCAGGCGATTGGGTAGAGGTGCGGAGCAAGGAGGAAATTCTCCGCACCCTGGACAAGGACGGCCGTCTGGGCGGCATGCCTTTCATGCCGGAGATGTTCGCGTTTTGCGGCCAGAGATTTCAGGTTTACAAGCGGGCGCATAAGACTTGCGACACGGTGTTTCCGGTGCGCGGCCGGCATGTCGACCATTCCGTTCATCTGGAAACTCGTTGCGATGGAAGCGCACACGGTGGATGCCAGGCAACCTGCCTCCTGTTTTGGAAAGATGCGTGGCTCAAGCCAGCCGGCGGCAAGTCACGGACGCTCGTTCAGGTGCTACCGTCGAGCCCTGTGGGGGCGGCAGAAGCCACATGCACGGAATCCGATGTGTGGAAGCAAACGACGGATCAAGGGGCGTCTCGCCCGGAGCCCACGTACGTTTGCCAAGCCACCCGCTTGCCATACGCTACCAGCGACCTGAATTGGTGGGACATTCGCCAGTACATAGAAGACTATCGTTCTGGCAATGTTGGTCTCTGGAGGATCATCTGCGGAGCTACCTATTTTCTCTATCTCGCTGTCGCCAATGCAGGCGGCAGGCTTGGCCGTGCGATGCGATGGTTCTATGACAAGTTCTATCCTTTGTGGGGTGGAACTCCCTTTCCGCGCAAAACCGGCCATATTCCAGAAGACCAACCTACTCCGATGGCAACGCTGGAGATTCAGCCTGGCGAACTGGTGCGCATCAAGTCGCATGAAGAGATACTGAGCACGCTGAACAGTAGAAGCCGGAATCGGGGACTCTACTTCGATGCTGAAGAAGTTCCTTATTGCGGCGGGACCTATCGCGTACAGAAACGCGTTACCCGAATCATTCAAGAGAAGACAGGCAAAATGTTGGAGATGAAGACTCCTTGTTTCATCCTCGACTCGGTCATTTGCCAGTCTCGATACAGCGAATGCCGATTGTTCTGCCCGAGAAGTATCTACTCATATTGGCGCGAGATCTGGCTGGAGCGGGTCGGCCCCAAACCATCTGCGGGTGGACTGGGAGACCCGGAACAGATGACGGCGCCTTCCGAATATGTCTCCATCAGCAGGTGACGGGCGAGCAGCGATGCCAACGAGACTGCTGATTGCGTTATTGGGTCTCCTGCTCGTGCCTACCGTTGCGTCAACTCGGACGAGCCAGACACAGTGGATCGCATACAATAGGGCGGGCGCCCCCAGCGAAAGCTTGCAATGTTTTACTCCAGGCAACATCGCCGTAACCGGCGGTAACCTGATTATCACCACCAAGGCCGGGAGCGCGCGCTGCAGCAGCTTCGATCTTGCTCCCGCGACCCATCCGTACACATCCGGCTTTGTCGCAATGCGCAGCTTCGAGTTTTTGTACGGCGTGGTAGAGGTGCGAGCCCGTTTCAGTGGCGGGGAAGGGACGGGAGCGTGGCCTGTCATTTGGATGGCAGATGCATCTTGCCACGCCAGTGATCCCGGCGGTACCGACAACCGCTGCAACGGGCAAGAAATCGACATCGCTGAGATACTGAAAAGCGAGTTTACCCACGTAAATCAGCAGATTCACGTCGACAACTTTACTCATAATGACGGATGCACAGCTTCCACGACCGACACTAGCCGCAGCTTTCACGTCTATCGCATCGATTGGTCGCCGGGATCACTCGTGTTCAGCATCGACGGGACGGTGACCTGTACGATTGCGCAGAAATACGTTCCGAGTGCTCCCATGTATTTAAAAATCAACGTGTTCGCAGGCGGCTACGGCGGACCTGTTAATAATGGCAGCTTACCGTGGACCACGCTGATTGATTCTGTGAAGGTCAGCCAGGGCTCCAGCGTGGTGTTCAACGACGATTTCAATCAGAGCGATACGATCGAAGCCGCGGAATTCAGCACCGTGACGCCCTCGGCATGGCGCACACTAGGGAGCTCTCTCGGTGTGCTCTGGTCAAAATGGCCGGTCAGGCTTGCGGCGATTGGGTTATCGATCGTAGCGGTCACGGCCTCAATCAGGTTTCTCGGTCAGAAATAGTTACGGATAGCTGATGGAACAGACGGATCAAGCTCTGGTTTCGGTAGTGATGGTCGTCTGCAATGCCGACCGGTTCCTGGCCGAGGCGATTGAGAGCATCCTCGCACAAACATATAAGGGATTCGAATTCATCATTATTGATTTCGGTTCTGCCGACAAGTCGAAAGAAATTGCAGCTCATTATGCGGCACAGGACGGCAGAATTCGGCTTCTCGAAATTCCCCATTGTTCCTTGCCTGAGGCGCGTAACGCTGGATGCTTTCTGGCTCAGGGGAAGTACATTGCCGTGGTTGATGCCGACGACATTTCCGTCCCCAACCGGCTCCTATGGGAGACCGAGTTTATGGAGGAGCACGCGGAGGTTGGGGCCGTGGGAGGCGCTGTCGAGTGGATTAACGCGGCGGGAGAGCCTTTGCAGACGGCGCGCCACGCGCTAGAGAATCGCGAAATTCAAATTGAACTTCTGACTCATTCAGTACTCTGGCATCCCACGGTCCTGCTCCGATCCAGCGCATTTCGACAGGTAGGCGGCTACCGGGCCGCGTTTCCGGTTGCCCATGACTACGACCTTTGGTTGAGAATCGCGGAGCATTTTCAACTTGCCAATCTCGAACAAGTCGTGCTCAAGTACCGGATACATCCACACCAGTTGTCATTCCGCAGGCGAAAGCAACAGACCCTTTGCGTTCTTGCGGCGCAGGAATCGGCGTCCTCGAGGAGAGGCGGGAGACCTGACCCATTGGATTCGGTTCAAGAGGTCCGTTCAGAAACACTCGTGACCTGGGGCGTCACCAAAGCCAGACAACAAAACGTCCTTGCCGAGGACTACCGCGATTGGGTTCGCAACATTTGTGTTGCAGGAGAGTACCCCGTCGCCATTGAGGCCGTGAATGAAATCTTACGCTCGGACCTCAGATATGTTGATCGGTGGCGAGTAGCCGATTTCTATCAGACGCTGGCCAAACTGTATTGGCGCCAACATAACGTTATGAAGAGCGCTTTCGCAATGGTGCGCGCTGTGATGGCACGGCCGATGATGATCGGACGGCCCCTGAAGCCGATGCTGGAGCGTCTCGGATTGACTTAACGCCAATACCATGGCGATCACTTCCTGCTGCCTATTCCAACTTTCACCGCATATGACAGTCAGTCTAATTCTGTGTACCTACAACCGCTGTGGAAGTCTGGCGGAAACACTGGAGAGCGTGGCAAATTCAGAGATGCCCGACTCAGTGGAGTGGGAGATTCTGGTGGTCGACAACAATTCGACCGACAGGACTCGTGAGACAGTAGACGAATGTTCTCGCCGGCATCCCGGTCGAATCCGTTACCTGTTTGAGCCACAGCAAGGCAAATCGCTCGCTTTGAATGCAGGAATTCGCTGGGCATGGGGCGATATTCTCGCGTTTACGGACGATGATGTGACGGTGGAGCGCACTTGGCTGCGGAACTTGACATCATGCCTGGAGGGTGGTGAGTGGAGCGGTTCGGGCGGGCGAACCTTATTGGCGCGCGCTTATGCTCCGCCGGCTTGGTTGGCTCTCGAAGGCTCCGATACATTAGGAGGCGCTCTGGCTGCCCTATTTGATCTGGGCGATGAGCCGCGAAAGCTGGAGCAAGCACCTTTCGGCGCTAATATGGCTTTTCGGAAGAGTGTGTTTCAGAAATATGGTGACTTTCGAACCGACCTGGGTCCCCAGCCCGGCAGCAAGATCCGGAATGAAGATACGGAATTCGGCAATCGCCTGTTGGCCTCAGGAGAGCGGCTCCGTTACGAACCGTCAGCCATCGTCTACCATCCAATTCCAGAGGATAGGATTCAGAAGGAATATTTCTTGGATTGGTACTTTGACTACGGGCGCGCAGATATCCGGGAAATAGGCAGACGTCCGGACATCATGGGAGTACCCAGGCGATATCTGACCATCCCGAAGATTATCGGAACCGTGATGTTCAAGAGAACCCTGCGTTGGCTGACAACATTCAATCCGCAGCGCAGGTTCTTTCATAAATGCTGGGTGTGGGTCGCTGCCGGCCAAGTTAAGGAAATCTATCTGCAGTGGCGTGATGTCCAGAGTGAAGGGGCAGGGCAGTCATGAGCGCGGCACAGGTCAGCGTTGTCACTCCATTTCGCAACACGGCTACCTATCTGGCGGAGTGCATCGAGAGCGTACTGGCGCAGGGGTACGTCAATTTTGAGTACATTCTCTCGGACAATTGCAGCACGGACGGATCGACAAAAATTGCGGAGAGCTATGCGAAGAGAGACAATCGCATTCGCCTGATACGTCAGCCGAAATTGCTGTCGCAAGTAGAGCACTACAATCGGGCGCTGGCGGAGATTTCCAGTGCCAGCCAGTATTGCAAGATGGTTCAGGCCGACGACTACATTTTTCCCGAATGCCTGCGGCTGATGGTGCAGGTATTTGAACAGTCCGAGACTATAGGGATTGTCAGCTCTTATGATCTGAAGGATAACGTGGTTCGAGGTTCGGGCTACCCGTACCCCGCGCCTGTCCTCCCGGGCAAAGAAGTTGCACGAAAGCTTTTGCGTAACGGCATCTTTCCATTCGGCTCGCCGAACACAGTCATGTATCGCGCCTCACTGGTTCGTGACCGGACACCATTCTTTGACGAGTCACTGCTGCATGAAGACACCGAAAGATGCCTGCAGATTCTGAGGACCTGGGATTTTGGCTTTGTTCACCAGATCCTGTCCTTCATGCGTGTCAACAATGCGAACGAATCCGTTTCCGAGGGCGTTCGCAGTTACAACCCTGACTTGCTGGACCGCTACATTATCGTGCGGCGCTATGCCCCGATGTTCCTGGAAGCGAGCGAAGCGCAAGCTCTCGGTAAACAGGTGAGGCGCGCCTATTACAGCTTCCTGGCGAAAGAATATCTACGCAGACGGGGACGCGGCTTCTGGAAATATCACGTGGATGGGCTGGAGACATTAGGTGAATCGCTCGATCGGTCTTGCCTGATGCGTCAGGTTTTCCAGACAGTCATGATGATGGCAGCTAATCCAGGAAACACAATCATGCACGCATTAGGAATGGGTCGGGGCAAAATTTCCGGGAGGAGCGCCAGCGAGGCGGAGCGCCCATTGCAACCGGTAGCCACTAACTGATCGCCCGGAAAGCGGTCTCTCCCATAGGCTCTCAGCAAGCACATGTGCCGCTAAAACGTACTCTCGGCATGTCAGATCGCAAATGAAGATTACCGCCATCTTGTGCACGTACAACCGTAGTCAGAGCCTGGCCAAAGCGCTGGATAGCCTGGCGGCGTCAAAGGTACATTCCTCGGCCGAGTGGGAAGTGCTGGTGGTGGACAACAATTCCAGCGATCGGACGAGCGAGGTGTGCGAGGAGTTTGGCCGGCGGCATCCGGGGCGTTTTCGTTATGTGTTCGAAGGTCAGCCAGGAAAGTCGCATGCGTTAAATACCGGAATTCGCGAAGCCCGGGGAGACATACTGGCCTTTGTGGACGACGATGTAACTGTGGATTCGAATTGGCTGCAGAACCTGACCTCTCCATTGGTCCAGGGAAATTGCGTTGGAGTGGGTGGGCGAGTCGTGCCAGAGCGCGATGTCGTTCTTCCAGACTGGCTCAGACTCGACGATCCGTACACCATGGGGCCGCTTGTGATGTTTGATCTGGGGCCGAAAGCGGGTCCTCTCGATGAGGCTCCCTTCGGTACTAACATGGCTTTCAAGAAGAACCTGTTTGAACGGTACGGCGGTTTTCGTACGGACCTGGGGCCCCAGCCCGGAAGCGAGATTCGTGGGGAAGATAGCGAGTTCGTTTGTCGCTTGATGTCAGCGGGAGAGCCATTGCGCTATCAGCCCTCAGCTGTTGTTTACCACTCCATATCGCCGAATCGTTTGAGAAAAGAATATTTTCTGGCGTGGTGGTTCGATAAGGGCCGCTCCGACATTCGGACGCTAGAAAACGTGATGAAGAGTAAGTGGTCGTTAGCGGGTGTTCCGCTGGTCTTGGTTCGGAGACTGCTGGTGTGGATGCTGAAATGGGTATTGGCTCCCGTTTCTGTGCGAGGATTTGTTGCGAAGGTAACAGTCTGGTATCTCGCAGGCGAGATCACGGAATGCCACCGGCAGCGGGGTCAACGCGCGAGCAAGGTTGACGACGTCCGAAACTATTCCCAAGCGACAAAGAGTGGCGATGTCGGGTTAGCCGCTAGCCCTCTGACAACGGGGAGGTCTCATGGGCAACGATAAGCTGTGCGTTACTACGGCTGAGTTCGAGTATGTGGATATGGGGAGAAACAATTTCACACTCTCTTCGACGGCGACGGCCAGCACCATCCCGTGGCAGAACAAGGCCACAGGTGAGCCGCAGTCCCACAGTTTGGGAGAGCTTAAGTCGGTGGGCTCATAATTTCAGTTCGCGAATTGCTATGGCCTCCCCCGTACAATACAGTGAACGATTGGCGTCAGCCGATCAGGCTCCACTGGATCCCCGCATCTCAATGCATCGGCACAAACCGGAGGAGGTTTCCGCGAGCCATCTTCTGTTGGAATATTTTCGTGCTCCTGCAAATCTGTTGACGCCGTTTACGGCGAACATGGCACCGGCTGAGCACCCTGGATACTTCAGTCTCGGAGCAGACACCATCTGCTACGGCAAAGTGTCTGGGGAAAAGACTGCGCGCCAGTTGGGTAACGACCTGGAAGACCTTCTTCCTTGTGCCTGCCTGGACGAATCGGCGGTGTGTCTGCCCTTCGACGCAGATGAGGCAGTTGAAAATCTTCGCCGGGAACGTTACACGGCCCACTTCCGCGAAGAAGGGAACATCCTGAATGAGCTGGTAAGGAAAACGTACTACCTCATTCGTCCGCTCCTAGGCGTGCCTGTGCGCCGCCACCTGCAGAAGATACACCTGCGGGGCTGGGAGAATATCAGCTTTCCGGCCTGGCCAGTCGACACTACAGTTGAAAGAATTCACAAGAAGCTACTTGCGCTGTCGATGCGCGCACGAGGACTGGATCGCGTGCCCTTCATTTGGTTTTGGCCGAGTGGATTCTCGAGTTGCATGATCATGACGCATGACGTTGAGGACCATGTGGGCAAAGCGTATTGCGGGAAGTTGATGGATCTGGATGAGTCGAGCGGAATTCGTAGCTCGTTCCAGATTGTGCCGGAGAATCGTTATGACGTCTCTCCTGACTTCCTGAGCAGCATCAAAAGCCGTGGCTTTGAAGTCAACGTTCACGACCTGAAGCACGACGGCCGTCTCTATGCTGAACGAGAAGAATTCCTGCGGCGGGCAGCGCGTATCAATGAATATGTAGTGAAGTTCGGAGCGGAGGGTTTTCGGTCAGGTATTCTTTACCGCAACGCGGATTGGTATGACGCGTTTAAGTTCTCCTACGACATGTCCATTCCGAACGTTGGCCACCTTGATCCGCAGCGAGGCGGTTGCTGCACCATCATGCCGTACTTTATCGGAGACATCGTTGAGCTTCCGCTCACGTGTACCCAGGACTATACTTTGTTTCAGATCCTGGGGCGACTACTCCATTGAATTATGGAAAAAGCAAACTGATGTAATCGCGCAAAATAGTGGACTAATCAGCTTCATTGTTCATCCGGATTACGTCATCGAAAAGCGTGCTCTCAAAAATCTATCAGCAACTGCTGGAATACCTGGCCCAACTGCGCGCCGAAAACAACATCTGGACCGCATTGCCGAAAGAGGTTGCCGGCTGGTGGCGCCAGAGAAGTCAGATGGAGTTGGTGAACGAAAGTGGGCGCTGGTGCGTGAAAGGACTGGGCAGCGAGCGGGCATGTCTGGCTTACGCTACATTGGACGGCGAAACTGTAACCTACACCGTGGCTGACTAGCCCCCAGCAAAAGCCATGCTTCACGAATAGATTCAATCGGCCCCTATTGTGCTGTTGTAACAATTCCTCAAGTTCACCATACATAGTCGCACTTCCCTCCAATTAGCGACATGGGAAAGCAAAAAGAATGACCACCTATGATGTGACGATCGTCGGTGCCGGTCCCTATGGACTATCCGCTGGAGCGTTTCTTAAGTCTATGGGTCTGGGCGTGAGAGTGTTCGGAAAGCCTATGGAGTTTTGGGCTGAGAAGATGCCGAAGGCATGCTGCTGCGCTCGCCCAGGGAAGCCTCCAATATTGCAGATACGCAACCTCAACTTTCACCCTGGAAGCTTACGAAGCAGCCATGGGAATCGCGCGCCGGTTGCCCCGCTACCTTTGGAGACGTTTGTTAAATATGGACAGTGGTTTCAGCAGCAGCTGCGTTCAGGAGCTCGAAACTACTTCCGTTTCAGCGTGAATCTCGACGGCAATCTGTTTCGGATCATTACCGAGAATGGGGAGACGGTTACGAGTCGAAAGGTCGTCATCGCCGCGGGCGTTGGGCCTTTCAATCGCAAGCCTGCTGCGCTTTCTCAGCTGAGCAGTGACCATGCCTCGCACTGCTATGAGGGGAAGCCCATCAGTGAACTGGCTGGGAAGCGGGTTGCCGTTGTCGGCGCGGGTCGAGCGCTTTGGAGTCTGCCGCTCTACTGCACGAAGCCGGGGCGGACGTCGAAATCATTGCCAGGATCGAAGCGCTGCGCTGGATTGGAATGCACAAATGGCTGCATCAGTTGGGACCGTTGTCTAGCATGATGTATTCCAAGCACGATATTGGCCCCGCGGGCATCAGCCGGCTGGTGGCGACGCCGAATATTGTAGCTCGCATCCCGCTGGGTATGAGAGACAAGATTCGCAAGCGCGCGGTTCGTTCGGCCGGGTCCAGATGGTTACCGGCGCGTTTGGCTTCCGTCAAGATTTCGACTGGCAGAAGGATCGATCGCGCCGAGCTGATCGGCGACGAAGTAGCACTGCACGCTCACGACGATGGCAGCAGCCGCCGGGTCGATCACGTTCTGTTGGGAACGGGGTACGACGTTGACATCTCGCGTTACTCGTTTCTGCCTAGCGACCTGGTTTCGAAGATCCGCCAGTTCGATGGCTACCCGGTAGTGGACTCCGGATTTGGCTCCTCCGTTCCGGGACTTCACTTCATCGGCGCGCCGGCGGCACGGAGCTTCGGCCCGTTGCTGTACTTCGTGACCGGGACGGAGTTCACTTCCAAACAGCTCACTTCCCGCATGGTACGGCGGCGGTCACAAGTCAGGCGCCAGGGCGCTGAGCACTGCGGCAATGCCGTCCAGTTAAGCAGCTATGACAGCCAATCGCATGAAGAGCGGGGTTACGGGAGCCCTGGTGGTCGGAGGGGAACATCCAGGCCTGGGTGTTGCCCGAAGTCTGGGCCGCCGGGGCATTCCCGTATTTGTGATTGACGACCAGTATTCGGTCTCGTCATTCTCCCGCTACGTAACGCGTTACGTGAAGGTCAAGGATCTTAAGGACCCGAAAAATGCTGTCGAGGCCATGCTGGACGCAGGACGTAACCTCGGCCTGCAAGACTGGGTGCTCTATCCCACGCGAGATGAAACCGTAGCTGCGGTCTCACTGCATCGCGAGGAACTGTCATCTGTCTTCAAAGTGACGACACCCGATTGGGAGACGACGAAGTGGGTGTGGAACAAGAAGAACACCTACGATTTGGCCAAGCAGCTGGACATACCGTGTCCCGAGACATTCAATCCCCGTAGCGAGGAAGAGCTTGAGCCTTTGTATAAAAAGCTGCCCTTGGCAGTGAAACCTGCGGTAAAAGAGAATTTTTTTTACGCAACCGGAGCCAAGGCGTGGAGAGCCAATACGCCGGCTGAGCTGAGGGCCTTGTTTGCAGCCGCAAAGGCCCAGATCTCGCTTGACGAGCTGCTCATTCAGGAGATCATCCCTGGAGACGGAACAAGACAGTATTCTTACTGTGCGTTCTTTCGGGATGGAAAAGCTCATAGCAGCCTAGTAGCGCGCCGCCTGCGTCAACATCCGTACGAGTTTGGGCGTGCGGCCACATATGTTGAGAGCACGTCGGCGCCGGAAATCGAAACTCTGTCTGACCGCTTCCTGAAACACATAAACTTTTACGGCCTGGTAGAAGTCGAATACAAGCTGGATCCGCGTGACAACCGCTATAAGCTGCTGGATGTGAATGCCAGGATTTGGGGCTTTCATAGCCTAGGAAGCGTCGCAGGGGTCGACTTCCCGTACCTGCTATTTGCAGACCAGACCGGGCAGGCTACGGCCAGCAGTCGCGGTAAGATCGATGTTGGATGGTTGCGACTCATCGCAGATGTGCCGACTGCATTTTCGCAGCTCGCCCATCGGCGAGACGATCTTCGTTCGTATCTCAGGTCTCTGCGGAGAACTCGTATCGAGTCTGTGTTCTGTAAAGAAGATCCGCTGCCGTCGCTGGCTGAGGTTGCGTTGTTACCGTATTTGATTTCGCGGAAGTATTTCTAAACATTGAATTCGTGAAGGCAGTGGAAGTGCGTCAAAGTGTAGGAACGCAGCCCAATGGGACCATGCAAGGAAGCCATCCGCTGATGAGGTCAGCCACGTCATACGGGTTATTGGTTCTGCTCGACCTTATAGCGATAGTCATCTGGCGCAATAGCTTGCGCGCAACTATTGCGCTGGCGCTCAGCAACGAAGCCTATTCGCACATTCTTCTCATTCTGCCAATCTGCGCTGCGCTTGTCGTCCTGCGGAGCAGAGAGAAAGCGCTGCTGGCTGGACTCAGTTGGCTCGCAGGTTCGCTTTGGTTAGGGTCCGCCGCTCTCGTCGGGGTAGCCGCCATAGCCTGGAGTGATGGCCACAATGTCGCTCCTGACTTTGTGTTGGCCATCGAGATGCTGGCGGTCGTTGTCTGGTGGATCGGCTCCTTCGTGCTTTGCTTTGGAATGCAAGGTTTCCGTGACTGTGCGTTCCCATTATTGATGCTGCTATGGCTGGTGCCCATGCCAGATGTGATCCTGAACCACATTGTGGCGGGACTGCAGCAGGGGACCGCTTCCTTAACCCGACTGATGTTCAGCATGGTCGGTGTTCCGGTGCAGCAGCATGCCACACATGTCAGCATTCCCGGGCTGACCATAGAAGTGGCTGAGGAATGTAGCAGCATTCGATCCAGCATGGTGCTGGTCGTGAGTTCGATGGTGATGTCGTACCTGGTGTTGCGTTCGTTTTGGGGCCGAGCAATCGTTATTCTCGCTTCGATACCGCTGTGCATTGCCAAGAACGGCTTGAGAGTATTTACTCTTACCGCTCTCACCGCCTATGTCGATCCGGAGGCCCTGAACAGTCCATTACATCGCCAAGGCGGAATACTATTTCTTGTTGTTGCTTTGATTGGGTTACTGACGATGATTTGGATCGTAACCAAGCTTGAGCTCAGGACTATACGGCCAACTGTGAGCTAGTCCGTCTGCCATGTTGAAAGATTTCTCGCTAGCGGTCGCGATGCTGTTATTTGCAGTGGCTTCCTTTGCCGTCGAGCCGGAGAGTAGCCGAAGTTGCCGGACAACTGTTCAACCGGCAAGCGCCGCCCCTGTCGCAACCAAAGCAGGACGGCTTCGGCTTCGGGTTATCCGCACGGAATCAAGCTTACTTGGGATGCCAGCGCGTCTCCGGCTAGGCAGGTTGCAGGCTATTCCATCTTTCGTCGTGAATCCGGACCAAGCTGCCAGTCGCCAAAAAACAAATGCGAGCGGCTGAATCCTGTGGTGCTCATTCAGGGAACCAGCTGTACGGACTACGCGGTAGAGCCGGGTCACACCTATATCTATGAAGCTCAGACGGTCGGTACGAACACCGCGTCACGAGGGTTTTCAAACGAGGCCAAAGCTACCGCGCGCTGAGATGCGGGAGCCCCTCCGGGATGTTTCGCAAGCGGGAATTGCTTTTCGAATTTCCGTTCCAGCGGCAAGCTCCCTGCCGATGTTGTTCTCAGATGACCTTTGTAATTGGGATATCGGGACCTAGTGGTATGACGTCTTTCGTTCACGAACAAGAAGCGGGCCAAATGGAGAGAATGAACTCAATTCAACAAGCTACGGATTGGCGCGGACGCAACCATCGCCGCTTCAGGCTGGAGTTTCCAGTACGGTTGAGGTTCCAGCGTGGATCCACAACGGCAGAAATCGAAGCGGTCAGTAAGAATCTGAGCGTTGGCGGACTGTTGGTCCGGAGCGCCCTGTCCGTTCCACAACACACAGCCGTAACGTTTGTCCTGAGCGTCCATGGCAGTCAGTCGCTGCGCCCCGTCCATTTGAGAGGCTCGGGCGAAATCGTTCGGGTCGAGAACGTAGAACCCGAGGGGGCATTTATGATGGCGGTCCGGTGTGATGTGCCGGTAACCGAGTTGGAGGAATACCTGCCGGTGTAATAGTTGTTCCCAAGCTGTTCAGCGATCTCAGAAATCATGCCAGGCGCTCCTTGATGGGAGCGCCTTTTTTATTGTTGAGGTCGAGTAAGATACACGGATAGCGATCAGACATGACAGTGTCCCAGAGTGTGAACGACTCATTGTCTCGAGATGGTGTACTGCAGCTGGGCAAATTCCACTTTCCGCGTACTGCGCTTGCGGTTCTGTTTGTGGCGTGTCTGCTGATTACATTGACGGCGGGATTGTGGCCGTGTTCGGCTCCGAGGAATGACGCTGCCCGGGTGGTCGGCGGCGGCATTCACTTCGGCTTGCGTGGCACCGCCGTGAGCGAGATGCCGCTGGCCGTTATCGATCTGATTCGGAGTCCTGTAGCTTGGAAGTCTGGTTGAAGCCGGAAGTGATCTGGACAACGGGAACGGCGGCGGCGTTTTATAACGCGCGCTCAAAGCGCCGCTTTCTGGTGGGGCAGGTCTATGAAGAGTATTCCGTATTAGAGCTTGCGGATCCGGACCGGCCGGAGGGCGAGCTGAGATCACTGCTCGTAAGGAATGTGTTTTTCAAGAGAGAGTTTCTTCTTGCCATCACATCGGACGGGAGTAAGACGTCCGTGTATGTGGATGGACGATTGGTGACGGAATCACCGAACTATCCGCTTTCCGGCAAAGATCTATCGGGCCCTGCTCATCCTGGGAAATGCACCTCTTCGAAGCCATAGTTGGGCCGGCGCGATCAAGAGACTGGCCGTTTATGCGAGCGAGCTTAATGCTCAACAAGTTGAGCAGCATGAACACGAGTGGCGTCGAAGGCGGGAGCCGGCACGCATCGCTAGTGAAAAACTAAGGCACCTTTATCTTTTTCGCGATCAATCCGGCGCGGTAATTCACGATGCGGTGAGTCCAGGCATGAGCCTGGAAATACCAAAGAAGTTCGTCACGGTGGACGAATTGCATTTCGAGTCACCCAGATCGGAGTTTCGAGCAGACCGAAATTACGGAGAAAATGCTTTTGTAAATATCGTGGGCTTCATGCCGCTGGGCCTTGCCGCCACTCTATTTTTCGGGTCGTTTTACGGTGCAAGGCGGGCAGTGGTTCTGACGACGCTGGTGGGAGCGGCCACGAGTCTCACCATCGAGGGCTTTCAAGCTTATCTTCCAACTCGATACTCCGGAGTGACTGATTTGTTTACGAACCCTCTGGGGGCACTCCTTGGCGCGTTGCTGTACTTCGCCATCGCCAGACTTGTCGCCAAGAAAACTGGGGTTGAGCGTTCGCCCAACCCCGTCTAATCGAGTTCTTTTCGCTTTTCCGCTACGGCACCATTGCCGACGCCTGGTTGGAATAGACGCTCTCCAAACCCTGTCCGTCCACTGCAGTGGTCACGTAATAATACATGACTCCATCCGCGACTTGTTGGTCGTTGTAGCTCGTGGTCGTGTTGAGTGAAGTGTTGATGCGGTTGTACTCACCCCCAGAGGTCGTGCTCCGATAGATGTTGTAGCCGGCCGTCCCCGGAGATTGGCTAGCTGTCCATGACAAGGCAATCTGCGCTGTTACAGTTAGCGTCACCGTCGTTGTCTGGTGGATTCCTCCTCCTGTTGCGGTGACCGTGATCGGGTAGCTCCCCATGTGGGTGGTGCCGCTGACCGTCATGGTCATGATCGACGTGCCAGACCCCGGAGCAGGAATGGTGGTGGGATTAAAGGTTACCGTTACGCCCGTGGGCGCCCCGGTAGCTGCCAGGCTGATTGAGCTATTGAATCCGCCGCTGACTGTCGTTGTGAGCGTAGAAGTCCCGTGCGTCCCTTGCATAACGCTGAGAGAACCCGGCGAAGCAGAGATGGAGAAACTGCTGCCTGCGCTTACAGTCAAGGAGAGGACAGTGGTTTGCTGAATGCCTCCGCCGTTGCCGGTGACGGTGATGGAATAGGTGCCTGTCGGCGTGTTCGCACCCACCGTGACCGTCATGACCGATGTGCCCGACCCTGGCGCGGGAATCGTGGTCGGACTGAAGGCCACGGTTGTTCCCGTGGGCGCGCCGGTAGCAGACAAGCTGATGGAGCTGTTAAATCCTCCACTCACGGCCGTCGTAATCGTTGACGTGCCCTGGTTCCCCTGTGCGACAGTGATGGAACCAGGAGACGCGGAAATCGTAAAGTTACCGGTTGCGCCGGCAGGCCGGAAAGCGGCCATCGCGTCAGTCCAGGTATCTGTTGGCCAAGTGTAATTGCCGTTGGTCGAGGTGGCGGTGGTCTGCACCCAGTATTCCGGCCACAGTTGCGTTTGAGGAGCGCCGTCAATAAGCGTGTATCTGGAACCCGCGGTAGGAGTACCGGCCGTCGCCGGGCCGAGGGCGGATATGACCAGCTCGCCATCTACGCCAGGCATTCTAGACCCGCCCGTTGTAGGGTTGGGAAGACTAACCCCGTCCTGGAACTGGGAGAACCCGCTATCTAAGACGCCCGAGGTGGCCGCGCCTTTCCAAGCCTGACATGAGATTGCCAAGTAAGGCCTGGACTGCGTGGTGGTGATGGTGATGGTGGTTGCCGCTGCCGATACGTTTTGCGCGTAGTACAGGCCGTACCACTGCACCAGACTGCCGTTCAGGTGAACCGGGACGGCGGCGGCATACGTGCCATTGTGATTGTCGGACACGGACACGAGCGTATTGCCGTTGCCTGAGTCGAGAGTCACTCCACAGGTAATGAGATCACCCGCTGTCGGTGTGCCGATCAATAACGATGCGGTATTGGAGGCATTAGTGTAGTTGTCGTGCACTCCGTGTACGTTTCCGTCCAGGCTGATCCCGGTGCTTGCTGCAGTTACCGTAAGAGTGACGGTGGTTGGCTGCTGTATGCCTCCCCCATTACCGATGACCGTGATTGGATAGGTTCCTACCGGGGTGCTCGATCCAACCGTGATCGTCATTATCGAGGTGCCCGATCCGGGCGCAGGAATGGTTGTCGGGTTAAAGGCAACGGACGTGCCGGAGGGAGCGCCGGTGGCGGACAGTGCGATGGAGCTGTTGAATCCGTTCACTCCCGTTGTCGTGATGGTGGACGTGCCTTGATGCCCCTGCGCGACGCTGACCGATGAGGGAGAAGCCGAGATTGTGAAATTGCTAGCTGCAGTGACGGTCAGGGTGGTCGTCCCGTAAATCGATCCCGATGCCGCCTTAATAGTTGTACTGCCGGCCGCAACTCCTGTTGCGAGCCCCGTACTGGTAATCGTCGCGATAGACGGAGAGCTGGAAGTCCACGTCGCCGAGCTCGTCAGATCCTGGTGACTGCCGTCGCTGTAATTGCCGGTGGCTGTGAACTGCTGCCGCCCACCTACTAAGATCGACGGATTGCTGGGCGTCACCGTGATCGAGGACAGAGTGGGAGAGCCCTGACCGCGAAAGGCCGCCATCTGCATGATCCAGCGAGATGCCGGCATAAGAGATGCTGCCGCAGCATATCTGCCGGTCGTTGTAGTGGTTTGATCTTCGGCAATATTTCCCTGGGGTGAGCTCAGTACGCGCTTGGTAAAGCCCGTGCCGGGACCTGAGGTGATCGATTGAACCAGGTCAGCGCCGAGAATAAGGTCCGTCGGATTCGTTGTGGTTGCCGAACCGCTATTGGCGCTCGTACCGCTGCCGGTGTTTGCCGCGGTTACGTCGAGAGGATTGCTGGTGTCGGCTCCACTGTATTCCAGAATGCGAATATCGGGATTTCTGGCCGAGGCGGAGAATGTAACCGTAACGCTATTACTTCCGGCGCCCGCCGAAACAATGTTCTTTGCGTAATAGATCGATTGAGAAGCCGTTCCGTTTATACGAGTCGGTCCCACTGCAAGGACGTAAGTATTTCCCTTGGAGTCCGTGATCTGCCGAACCGATGTGTTGCTGTCTTTCCAGCCGACCACCACGACATTTAAGTCACCGGCAATCTGAGCGGCGGTGAAGGGCACGGTGACCGAAGTCTGCGAGGACATTGGATCTTTGTAGTTGCCCTGCACGTAACTGATAGACGCCGGAGATGCCAGCATCGTGTCGTTGTAGATTTGCTCGACCTGATCGCCGCTTAGCGCGCCATCATAGATACGGAAGTCGCTCACTTTTCCAGAGCTGTACTGCGACGATCCTCCTCGCGACATCAAATAAACGGGATCAGCGCCGAAGTTGTTCGTATTGGTTGCGGACGAAAGATTCCAGGTCGGGGTCTGCAGCGCTCCATCGATATAGAGTGATACGGCGCTGCCGCCGGTTTGACTCTTGTCATACACAACCGCGAAGTGGTGCCATCCCCCGGTAGAGGGTTGGGCGTAACAGTTGGCTGCGGTTCCCTCATTGCCGTGCAGGACGGCCTGAAGCCCGTGGCATGTGTCGTCGTCCGCGAGGAGCGCGAACCCGGTTTCGGAGTGCAGGTAGTCTTTGCCCGCCCCAAACAAAACGGTTCCACCGCTGGTTATGGACGATGTGCGCTTCACCCAGAGGGTGACGGTAACCGCCTTCGTGGCCGTTAAGTCCAAGGCCGGAGTGGTTACGTAACCACGATGGGTACCATCGGCCGAGATCGTCCACGCGTTTGCCGTTTTCGACCACTGAATGCCACTTGACAGAGCGGCCGCGTGCCCACCGCCTGATGAGTCATAAGCGACGTCTCCGGAACCTTCATTCAATTTCCAAATACCAACTGGATTCTGGGCAATCAGGGATATGCTGCTGAGAATAATGGTCAGAATGAAGGAAATTAGCAGTAGACGGTTGAGCTTTCTTACAGTCACCATGAAGGATGGCCCCTTCTCGTCCTAGAATCCGTTCCACGATCAGGAGGCGACGTTTCGCCACTTTGGTCAGAGGAGCAGTTTTAGGCTAGTGGACGAGACAGGGTTTTCGACATGTTTGGGTACTGAATTCGTTACGAAGGTAATCACTAGGTAACCACAATGCCAGGAAGGATGCTGCTTCAGCCGGTAAACACCTTAGTGATTGGCAGGGAAGGATTCGGGCGCGTCGTGACCGATGGTAAAAGCAACTTCCGTGAGAAGGGAAGTAACCTCCGCCCATACTCTGGTGCTGCTGGCGACCAGTCCCGGGAGCAGGGTATCTTTCTGGTTGAAGCGGACTGATGCGCCTCCGGGAAGACTGACGCAACTGCGGGCGGAGTGGACGAGCGCAACGCCTGCCGCCACATCCCACTCATGCTTTGGCGAGAGCGTCCAAGTAGCGTCCGCCACGGCCAGCCGCCACGAGAGCTAACTTGTATGCGACCGAACCCGTCGGGCGTATCGTCAGGTTCCGCTCCTGAAAGCGAGTCCACTCTCCGCGATTAAACTCCTGGCGGCTCGCCAGGACGACGGCATTGTGCAAACTCGTGGCCGTCGGATTTTCGACCGCACAACCGTTGTAGGTCACTCCCAAACCGAGCGCTCCCAGAAACACCTCATCGGTCATGGGATTGTAGATCCCGCCGGCAACAGCCGTTCCCTCCGCTACCAGTCCAACTGAGATGCTCCACTCAGGAACGTTCGTGATGAATTCCTGGGTGCCGTCGACGGGATCGACCACCCAGGCTACTTTGCAGCCCAGGCGAAGCGGATCGTCCGCGTCCTCTTCACAAAGCCAGCCTTCGCCGGGCTGGAGCAGGGCTTCTCGCAACGCATCACTGAGCTGCCGCTCGGCATTCTTGATAGTCTCGCGTCTTTTCTCGTGAGCGATGTCAGGATGGGTGAGGCCTTTCGCTACCTCGCGAGTGATGTGCAGCGCGCCTTCAATGCGGCCGAGGTATTCTTGCTGTTCGCCATTACTGAGCATGCGCGATCCCTTCCCAAAACAGTCGCAATCCAAATGTAATCAGAACGACGAACAGCATCTGCTTCAGCCGTTTCGACGGAATGCGATTCGCTATGTAGGCTCCGATCAGGCCGCCCGGTATTGATCCGATCAAAATGTAACCTGCCAGCGAAAAGTCCACATTGCCGAACCGCATTTGCATCAAAGCTGTTACCGCCGTCAACAGCACCGCGTGTATCACATCCGTCCCAACCAGAACGGAAGGAGCAAATCCATAAAAGACCAGCAGCAACATCAGGGTTACGGTGCCCGATCCTATGGATGTGATGCCGACGAGTATTCCGACAACCAATCCAATTAAAGCGATCCCGTAGTCATCCTTGCCGATCTTTCTTTTTGCAGCAATCCCCCCCGATGTTGAAGAAGGACGCGCAAATAAGGAGATGACGGGAATCGTAACCAGGAGAAGCGCGATAGCGATTTTCAGAAAGTGATTGACGCTGTTTCCGTGACGCGCATGGAACTGCGTCAGGAAGAGCACACCCAGGATCGCTCCCGGCACGCTTCCCGAGAGCAGCGCCACAATCAATCGCCAGTTGACATTGCCGCGTCGCCAGTGGACCAGTCCCGCGCCGATCTTAGTGACGCAATTGACGACCGCGTCGGAGCCGACTGCGATGATCGGCGGAACTCCCAGAACGGATGTCAATATGGGGAGCAGCAGAATTCCCCCGCCGACTCCGGTTAGTCCGACAAGAATGCCAACCACTAGACCGGTAAGAACTCTCGTACCGATGGCCCCTGGAGTCACGAACCTCCATCCACGTTACGGCTTGCTGTTTGTCTCTGTGGGTACGGAAGCACTGGTTGACGAAAGATACTCCAGGATCTGCGCTACGACCTTGGAGGAAATCTCCCGCAGGCTTTGGCTGTCGGTATCGCAAACAATCTCTGCCGCCAGCGGCGGTTCATAAGGATCGTCGATACCGGTCATACCTTGGACTTTGCCGGCGCGCGCCCGCTTGTACAGCTCTTTGGTGTCCCTGAGCTCGCATATCTCAAGGCGCGTGTTCACGTAAACCTCGATGAAATCGCCGATGGTGCGACGCGCTTCGTCACGTGCTGCGCGATACGGAGAGATCGCCGAGACCAGGGCCACGGTTCCGTTCCGCGTGAGCAACTTGGAGACGAATGCGATCCGTCGAATGTTTTCGTCGCGATCGGCCTTGCTGAAGCCGAGGTCTTTACACAAATACTTTCGGATTACGTCTCCATCAATCACTTCAATCTGCAGACCGTATGCCAGCAACTCGGTCGCCACCGCGCGGCATATCGTCGTCTTGCCGGCGCCACTGAGGCCTGTGAACCAGACCGTCACTCCCCGCTTTTGCTCAACTCGTGAAGTGGCCCCGAATTCATCTCGACCTTCTTCTTTCCTGACCGGAACCGCCGTCGCAATCATTCCCGCGGCCGCCGTGTCGTTGGTCAAGGGGTCGATGATGATGAAGCTTCCGGTGGCGCGATTTTGCTGATAAGGATCGCAGAAGATCGGCGTGTGCAGTTCGAACTCAACTTGCCCAATCTCGTTGAACTGCAGACTATCGGCTGGGCGTTCCTCGAAGCGGTCGACGTCCAGAACGTGACTCAGGTGGCTCACCCGGGCAACCACCGTCTTCGTCGTATGTTTCAAGAAGTAGCGAACATCCTTGCGAAGGGGCGTTGACGAGAGCCAGATCAGGTTCGCTGTGATTCGCGTCGATGTAATGGGCAGTTCATCGGGAGTAGCGAGCATGTCACCACGGCCCAGGTCGATGTGCTCGGAGGTAGTCAGGACCACGGACTGAGGCGATGTCGCCTCCTGAAGATTGTCAGTATTGAGAACGATGCCCGAAATCGTGGTGCGCTGGCCCGAGGGCAAGCTCACGACTTCGTCGCCAACTTTGATTTTTCCCGAGCTGACCTGACCGGCGTAGCCTCGGAAATCCTGGTTCGGTCTGAGCACGCTCTGCACCGGGAACCGGAAGCTCTCGGCAACCGACGCCATTGCAGGCAGCGCTTCCAGAAGCCCCAGCAATGGTGGGCCGTCGTACCAGCCGATGTGGCCGTTACTCTGAATCACGTTCTCGCCGGATAAGGCGCTCAGAGGCACGAAGTGTATCTCGGTGCCGGGAAACGAAAGTGCGCACTGGGCAAACTCTTTGCGAATGTTGTCAAACACCTGCTTGTCGAAGCCCACCAAATCCATTTTGTTGACAGCGATCACCATGCGGCGGATTCCGAGCAGCCAGGCGATCAGCGCATGGCGTCGTGTCTGCCGCAACACTCCCTTGCGCGCGTCCATCAGGATCAGGGCAACTTCGGCGGTCGAGCATCCTGTCGCCATGTTCCGCGTGTACTGCTCATGACCGGGCGCGTCGGCAATGATGAAGCGGCGTTTAGGAGTCGAGAAATAGCGGTAGGCAACATCGATGGTGATGCCTTGTTCGCGCTCGGCCCGCAAGCCGTCGGTCAGCAGCGACAAATCGAGATCAACGTGCTTGGCCGTGGAGGCTTTCTTCACGGACAGTAATTGATCGTCGTAAATGGCATTGCTCTCGTAGAGCAAGCGCCCTATAAGAGTGGATTTGCCGTCATCGACGCTACCCGCGGTCACAAACCGCAGCAGATCTCGCTGTTCAGGCTGCGTGCTCAAAAATAACCTTCCCTCTTCTTGATTTCCATCGATCCCTCCTGATCGTGATCGATGACGCGGTTCTGCCGTTCGGAGGCCCGAACCAGCTTCAATTCCTCGATGATTTCGCCCACCGTCGCAGCCGACGAACGGACCGCTCCGGTGCAATAGGTGCATCCCAGCGAACGCATGCGGCACACAATCCGCTGCGGCTTCTCTCCCGGCAACAGATCCATCGGATGATCCATGGGAATCAGCGTATCGCCGCGTACCAGCATCTCGCGTTCTTTAGCGAAGTATAGGGGCACGACCGGGATGTTCTCCCGTTCGATGTACTCCCACACATCCAACTCAGTCCAATTCGAAAGTGGAAACACGCGCAGAGACTGCTTGCCCGCGAGTCGAATATTGTAGAGGTTCCAGAATTCCGGCCGTTGGTTCTTCGGATCCCATTGCCCCAGCGAGTCGCGTACGGAAAACACTCTCTCCTTCGCGCGCGACTTCTCCTCATCCCGCCGAGCCCCTCCAATCGCCACATCAATTCCGTTCATGGCGAGAGCGTCCAGCAAAGCCTTGGTCTTTAATAGTCCGCAGCACCTGCTTGTCCCCAGGCGGAAGGGATTAGCGCCGTCGGCAACAGCTTCCTTATTGGTGTGCGCGATTAGCTGAAGCCCGAGCTCGCGGCAGAGATTGTCGCGAAACTCGATCATTTCCCGAAATTTAAAACTGGTATCGATGTGCAGAAGCGGAAAGGGAATCTTGCCCGGATAAAACGCCTTCTGGGCCAGGCGCAGCATTACCGACGAATCTTTGCCGATCGAATACAGCATTGCCGGATGCGAGGCCTCGGCAACGACTTCTCTTATGATGTAAATGCTTTCGGCTTCAAGAGAGTCGAGATGTGACATCGGTACGCTACCCATGTTCCCGGGAGATTCTTCGGAAATTTTGCGCTCGCTTAGTCCGTGCACGCTACAACTACTAGTCGACATTCTACGATCACCTATCACTTCGCGAAGCCATTCAGAACATCGGAACGGGCACTATCTCAGCTTGAAAAACGGCTGCGCGAGTTGGTTATACATCCGTGCGATGTACGCGTTCATTGCTGGCCAGAGGCCACGGAGCCGACCGAATGCAGCGTTTCCGCACTCAGTTCGCTGGCCAATCGTTCGGCCAAAGATTGTGCCTGCACCCTGATCTCGGGCACGGCGGTGCTCTCCCACAGTAGACCTTTGCGAATCGATCCCAGCGCAAACAGAGATTTCGACGGGTGGCCCGACGCATCGATCACCTCGCCATGATCATTCACGTCCAGGCCCAAGGCGCTGGCATCAACTCTAGCCAGCTCTTGCTCCAGCAACGATCGTACAACCGGCGAATCAATCTTGCGCGCATCCGTCTCGTGTCCGGTACAGTTAACAACGCGTGAGACTCGAAGTATCTCCGTCTGCGTTGTCTCCCGGTTGCGATAGGTGACGACAATGGAGTCATCGTGGTCAGCGCACTCCAGCACCCGTCCAGCTTTCACGACCAGTCTTCCACTCTGTCGCAACTCGTCTAACAGCCGCCCGATTTCCGGCGCCAGTCGATGGCGATGGACCTCCCAGAAGCAGCGCACATGTCGCAGGAACCGTTTTCTCTCCGGCACGTCCAGACTCTTCCACACTCGTTGCGTTGCGGGACGGATACTGTCGATCACGGCCCGCCAGTCCACTCCACTATCGGCCGCGAGTCGAATTTGTTGACGCACCTCCGCCAGCAGCGGCCTGATCGACGCAGGCAAGTCCGCGGTCCATTCCATTGGCCATGATTGTCCCTGCTTATGTAAGGCAGGTAGCAGGCCTCGGCGCGACAACATAAAGATGCTGCCCTTGAATCCGCGATCGTGCAGCGCAACTACCTGATCGATAGCGGTCAACCCTGAACCGACCAGCAGCACCGAGTCCGAATCGGTGATACCGTCCAACGCCTCCGCCGACCAGGCATACTTTGCATAACGGCGGCTCGACAGTTGCCGGAAGGGCGGAGGGTCTGGGGGAGGGAAGTTCCCAACCGCCAGCACCGCGAAACGTGCGTTGTATTGTGAAGAGTCGGTCAGGGTGAGCCGCAGCATCTCGTTTCGACGCTCAATGCTCACCACTGCTTCGCCTACATAGTGAAAGGACGCCGAGTCCGGCCGACTTAACTGCTCAGTCAGCAGGCTACCTACGTATTCCCCGTACCACTGGCGGGAGACAAATGCGGTCGGAGACACTTCAGTATCCTTATTACGTTGCAGCCACTCGAAAAAATGCGACGGCTGATCGGCGAAGGCGCTCATGTTCCTGGCCGGAACGTTGAGCAAGTGTTCTGCCGTGGTTGTGCCGAACGCCAGCCCTCGTCCCAGAGCCTGGTTCGGTTCAATCAGCAGTATCGATAACGATGGATGGCATCGCCGGAGCAGGTGCACTGCCGTCATGACGCCGGAGAAACCACCGCCCACAACCGCCACGTCATATACGCTGCGGGCGCCAAAATCTGGAACCTGTGGGAGCGGGGAGCCGTGCATGGTTAGCTTCATGTATAACAGATCACGCCGGACTGGCCGCGCTTACCTGTTCAGATTACCGGAGCGCAAAAAGGGATGTCCTGAGTAACGGCGGAGTTTGCTTTCCGGCTGATTGTTCCGATGTGGCGACACGTTCCGAACCAACACAAAATAAACGTGCTTCCGTGCTATACTCGCAGCGTAAATTTCCTAGGTCGTCCGTCAGTTTCCAGGCCCGGAGGGGTGGATGAAGTACCGTGTCACGACTGCGCTGGTAGTGTGTGCTTTGTGTGCTCTGTTTCTGGTGTCCGTCACGACTCCAGCCTACGCGTACACCGATCCCAATGCGGTGGGTCTGGCTTCACAGATCATCACTCCGCTGTTGATCATGCTCTCCGCCGCGGCTGCATTCCTCAGAAAACAAATTGGAGCGGCTTTCGGCGCACTCACGCGGCGCCTTCGACGTGATGCCTAGGAGCGATTTCCGCACTGCCGTTACATCGCTGTGGTTCCGGCTCATCGCCCTCGGGATTCTCGGCCTGGTTTTCGCCGAAGCGCTGAAACTCGCGCAAGGCGAGGTCCAGGGCTGGACGTTTTACCTCACCACAGCGGAAGTCATCTTTGAAATCGTGGTCCGATTCGTGGCGGCGGCGCTCGCCGGCGTCGTCGTCGGCACCATCTGCACCGCTCTCGTCGTTCCTTTGCTCTGGCACTACGCGGCCGCGCGCGATCGCATCGCCGACTGGACCGTCAAGGGCGGCATAATCCTGGTCGTGTTTCTGGACTCCAGGTTCGCCCTCGATCATGCTGCTGCACTCCTGGCGCGTCGATTCCAGTCGAGTCTTGACGAATGCCTTGCTGACGGCGCACTTCCTGCTATTTGTCGCGATTCTCTGGATTCCGCGTACGCGAAAGAAAGTGGTAACCAGCATCGACGGGGTTCTGGCGGACAGGATGACGCGCCGCACGGCGCTCGCGACCGTCGTGGGTGCCGCCGGACTGGTGGCTACCGAGTTTGCCTTGAGCAAGACCGTACCGATCGTCAAGGCGGCGCTTGCTCCGCAACGGCCAAAATCGAATGTCCTGTTGATTACATTCGACGCGCTCGCTGCCGAGGACATGTCGACCTACGGCTACCGGTTGCCGACTACTCCGAACATCGATGCCTTCGCCCGCAATGCCACGGTCTTCAAAAATTTTTATTCCGCCTCGACTTTTACGACGCCGAGCATTGCGACGATGCTGACTGGCGTTTATCCCTCGGAACATCGCGTCTACCAGATCATCGGTCGGGTACAGCCGGGTGATGTGAAAAAGAGCTTGCCACATCAGATGCGGGCGGGCGGCTTCGCGACCGGCGCGTTTCTCTCCAATCCGTACGCGTATTACCTGGTCGACAGCCTGAGAAGTGAGTACGACTTCCTGCCCGAGCCGACGTTCCAGAAGGGCGGACTGCAACATCTCTGGGAGGCGACTGCTTCTCTGCACCAGAATTCCGGCATCGGAAACCGGATGGACGAATACAACGACCTGATGACCGGCTGGAACTTTATGGGCGGTCTGCCCCTGGATCTGTTCCGGCGCTACCCGGCGACTGAAAGTTTCGCGCACGGCGCGAAGATCCTCGACAAGCTGCCCGATGGATTCTTCCTCTGGATCCATGTCATGACGCCGCACAGTCCATATCATCCCGATGCGGCCTCGCGAGGAACGTTTATCTCGGAAGAGAAGTTGCGCAAGTTTGAAGATGAAGGCGATGAGGGGGCTCGGCGCTGGTATCCGTATTACCCGCCCGATCAGCAGCCCGAGGTTGACCTGCGCCGCCTGGCCTATGACGAATTCATCCTGACGGCTGATCGCATCCTTCGGCGCGTTTATGTCGGCCTTCGAGAAGAGTGGAAGAGCGCACGACACGACGGTGATCGTGTCAGCCGATCATGGCGAGAGTTTCGAGGGCGGTGTGTACCAACACGAGAATCAGTATCAGACTCGTCCGGAGATTCACATTCCGCTGATAGTGCGGACGCCGGGACAGCAACAGGGCCGAAGCGTTTCCTTTACCGCGGACCAGACGGCGCTGGCGCCGACGATTCTGGAACTCGCAGGCCAGCCCAAGCCGGATTGGATGCCCGGCAAGTCTCTCGCTCCATGGTTAACGAGTGAGAGCGATGGCGACGGCGAAGGAATGGCGTTTTGCCAGTTCCTGGAGACCAACAGCATATTCAAACCTCTGCACTACGGAACCGTCGGCGTCATCCAGGGACGGTATCAGTACGTCGTGCTTCTGTCGTCGATGCAGGGCGTACTGCGGCCGCTCGACGAAGCGCAGAACTGGACCGTCGATCGCAGCGCCGATCATCCTGAGCGGGCCGCAGCAATGCGTGCGGCCATCAATGCGCGATTCCCCGGCATTCTGCAAAAACCCGCGTGAGCCGACAATACTTAAACCTGACCTCGAGTGCCTGGCGGCAGCTTCGCCACAACTGGCGCCTCAAGCCCAGCCCCATGCTGCTTTGGCAGGCGATGGCGCCGGGCACCGTCTTCTCCGCAATGGCCGGCTTGCAGCAGAAGCTGAACCAGCAGCAACTGGCGCAGGCAAATTTTCGCGATGCCGTAGTTGTTCTAGGATACTGGCGCTCCGGCACGACGCTGCTACATGAGCTGCTGTGCCTCGACAAGCGCTACACATTTCCCACGACGCACGCGTGTATGAACCCGCATCACTTCCTGTTCTCGGAGGCGTCAGTGCTGGCGAGCGGAGGTTCCACCACGCAGCGGCCGATGGACGAGATGGAAGTCCACGCCGGCTCACCGCAGGAAGACGAGTTCGCGCTGCTGTCACTGGGAGCGCGGTCTCCTTATGAAGCGCTGCTGATCCCCGCGATTTTGCCGGAGGCGTTGAAGCTCACCGATCCGAAAGACCTGCCGCCGCCGGAAGAGAGGCACTGGCGCGAAGTATTTTTGAACTTTCTGGCGGGTGTGTCGGTGCGGGGCGAAGGGCGGCCGATGATCCTGAAGTCCCCGACGCATGGAGCCCGGGTGAGCACGCTGCGCGAACTGCTACCAGATGCGCGCTACCTGGTGATCATGCGCGATCCGGTTACCAACTTCGAGTCGGTGATTCGCATGTGGCGCAAGATGTTCGAGACCTATGCCCTCGCACCGATACCGCCCGACGATGCGATTCGTGAAGCGGTCCTCAGCGATCGTCCGCGCTTTGAGACGAAGCTGGCGGCCAACACCGCCGATTTGCCAAAGAATCGATTTGCGGCGATCACCTACGAGTCGCTGATTGCCAATCCGGTCGAAGTGATCGAAGCGGCTGTATGGTCAGCTTGAGCTAGGCGACTTCGAGCCGGCACGCGAAGCCATCGTCGCCGAGACGAAACGACGCAGCGGGTATCAGGCAAAGGGAAGTTTGCCGTCCGAACATTGGCGGGAGCGGATCAATCGTGAGTGGGCGCCGATTGTGAAGGAACACGCGAAACTGGGCTGACCGCATACCCTCCTACCTCTTTGAAATGAAATGGGTTAACCAATATCGCCGGCTGCGGGGAACATTGGCGTCTGCCGATTTTCTTACAGGTAAGACACTGGTAAAAATCCTACAAATCGGAATTTTAGACTGAGTCTTACTGGTAAGATTCCGATCTTGCTGGCGCGCGGGAGCGCATCAGTTACCTTTAGAGTTTGTATTTAGCGAAAGGAAAGGTTGTCCGCTAGCTTTCCAGCTTTTCCCGGCTCTTCCGCAGACGGTCTTTTTCAGCCGCGAGCTGTGCCTGGGCTTTCTTCAGTTTTTCTTTCAGCTTGTCGCGCTCTTCGATGGCTTTGCGCACACGCTGCTCACCAGACTTGATCTCGCTCATCGCCTGTCGATGTGATTTCAGCATGGCTCCTGCTTCGATATGCACTCACCACATCAGGCGGTGCGCTGGAAGGCCTCGTTTACTCGCTGGGTGGCGCAGTCGGTGTCTGCGGCTGTGGGAATGCCGATTTCGAGGGTAGCGCTGGTATTGGGGCCGCACTCGTGCCAAAACATTTTCTGATTCATGATGATGGACTGCAGCAATCTACCCAGCGGGCGCGAGTGATAGCCATTGGAGAATCGCGGTCCGTCGGACCAGCCTGCGTGTGGCGAGTAGTCGCAGATCAGGCTCCAATATTCACGGCCGCAAGCCCAGAGCTTCAGATAGTCCACCGCACCATCGGCGGCGATGTGATATTCGATCCGTATCTTGGCGGGTTGAGACTGGCACGCGACGGCCTGCCAGTTCAGAATCACGGCACTGCCCAGGATGTGATTCAACGCGGTGGTGCTGGAGGTTGCGGCGGGAACTTCGGTTTTCATTCATTCTCCCTTTGTGATCGAACGAGCCCGGAAGCGATTTCTTGCCGTCAGCTACTGCAGAGGAGCTACTGCTCGGAGGCGAAACTCTCACTGCCACTTTCAGGAGAGCGCGGGTGAGTAGGGCTGAAGATTGTGCCTGCTTCCTTGGCGGAGAAGAAGGATGGAGGAGCCGTCTCGGATCTGCGAGATATTTTGATTATACCCTGACCCCATAAGCGGTCTGTAGAACGAGCACGCACTTGCCGCTTGCGTAAGGATTTACTTGGCGAAGTCGTGGAAGTCAAAGCCCTGCGGCTGACCGTCTTCATCGTGCGTGATCACCAGATCGGCGACGGGTTGGGTTTCGACAGTGCCGTCCGCGTCGCCTTGTTGCTTACGTTCCGCTTTGCGCGCTGCCTTATCCAAACGCTTTTCCTGGCGTGCACGCTCTTTCTGTCTTTTGGTGAAGGTGGTACGAGAAGCTCCTGCCATAGATTCAGATTACCACTTATTTCACTGCGACCCCTCGCAGGTGACTCTTAGAAGTGAATGGCAAGAGGAGTGAAGACAAGGGAAAAGTTAGAGGCTGTGGAACAACGCTTACGCGCTCATTTCTTTCAGAGGAGAATCGCGGCCAACCCACCACAAGACCTTGCCGACGATACGTAGCGGTGTGTTACCCACCACGAGCGAGCTGTACTCCGGGTTGTTGGAGACCATCGACTCTCGACCATCATTGATCGCCAACCTCGCCACCATCAGTCCGTGGGTTTTATCCCAGGCTACGACGATTGCTCCGTTGAGTTTTTCGCGCTCCGTCGGCGACGTATCGACAACAACGATGTAGCCATCGCAGATCAGGGGCGCCATGGAGTCCCCCGCCACTCTCAAGCAACTGGTGTAGCGCGGATTCGGGCACCAATCGCTGGGCGAGGCAATGAAGCCGGAGGCCGGAATCTTGCGCAGATCGTCAACTTTGTCACCCTCGACGCCAAGGGAAGCTACCCGCACCGGCAGGATGGGGATGGCATGCAGCAATGGGCGGCTGAAGAGATGTTTGCCTCCACCGGCATGGGCCACGGCAAGGTCGGCGCTGCCGTCGCCAAATACCTCCAGGCGAACGGGCGGTAACACGCGCATGAGACCAGGACCATAGAGGCCGGCACATGACCAGAAGAACCAGCAACTGGGATCGCCCGCAAGATTGCCCAGATTGATGAATGCCGCCGGCGAAGGTCTTTCCGTGCCGTTCTCCCATGACACGATCATGGAATCGGAACAACCTAATTCGATGGCGAACTGGCTGGTGGTCAAGCGCAGGAATTTTCGCAGGGAGCGGATTCGAGCAGTCGCCGACGAATCCTCGGTCCGGGTCTTCCGCGGCATGGTGAACCCCTTTCGGGTATCCGCGCGGATGTCCTTGAATACCGCCAAATACCAACTGCAACTGGGAACTTTCCGGCCAACTCAAGTATATCAGTTGCTTAGTCTGATACCGGACATAAGTCAGTTAGTTAGTCTGATACTGAACATAAGTGCATGGTTGCCTTGTCGAGGCGCGTACAATTGAATTGAAATCCCCATACGCATCTCCGCCCGCCACTGTGGCTGGTTCATGTGCGCATCCGGATGCCGGGTTCTATTCCGGCGAAAGGAGCAACATGAAACCCCCAGTGTCTTTTCAGAACCGCCTTTTGGCATCTCTGCCCAGAGCGGAAATCAATCGGCTTATTCGTCACCTCACCCCAGTCACTCTCGCGCAAGAGCAGAGCCTGTCGAATGGAGTCTCTGCCCAGGGCTATTTTCTGGAGGATGGCATAGCATCCGTCGTCGTCACCGTGGAAAACGGAGATACAGTGGAAGTCGGAATCATCGGTATCGATGGAGTTGTCGGCCTTCCCATTCTGCTCGGCACGACCAGTGCTCCGGGAAGGACCTTCATCCAGATTGCCGGCTCGGGTTATCGCATCGAGGGGGACCGTCTGAAAGAGGAGTTCGAGAGGCCCAGTGAATTTCGGGAGTACGTGCTCCGGTATGTCCAGGGCTTCTTAGTACAGACAGCGCAGACCGCCGTTTGCAACCGCCTGCACAACATCGAGGAGCGGCTCGCACGCTGGTTGCTCTCCTGTCGTGATCGCACGCAGTCAGACAAGTTGCACCTGACTCACGACTTTCTTGGGCAGATGTTGGGAGCACCACGCAGTACGGTCACGTTGGCCGCAGGGCTGCTGCAACGCGCCGGTACCATCGGCTACTCGCGTGGAGTTGTCACCATTGAGGACCGTGCCGCATTGGAAGGATCTGCCTGCGAGTGCTATCAGGTGGTAAGGCAGGAATTTCAACGATTGTCGCTACTTTAGGTCTGGTATCCGACAGACAGCGCCTTCCTTCGAGTATAGCTTTGCGGCAACGATTCCCTTCGGAGCTGTACCATGATCAGTTCAGCCAGACCCTCTGGTTCCACTGCCCACACTTCTGGTTACAGAAGAAAGCTCATACTGTCAGTCGATGATGAGTGGCCTATTCTTGAGAGCCGCGAGATCGTACTGACTATGGCAGGGTACCAGGTCCTCAGCGCAATCCATGGGAGACAGGCGCTCGAAATCCTGGCGGCCAATGGGGTAGACCTCGTGCTCCTCGACTATGTAATGCCAGGGCTGGACGGCGGCGCCGTGGCTCGAGAGATCAAGAAGTCTCGACCGGACGTGCCGGTCATCCTGGTATCCGCCAGCCCGATTCCCGATGAGTCCCTGGCTTGCATTGACGCGCTTCTGGAAAAGGGCAGAGGACCGGAAGTCCTGCTGAAGAAGATCGGCGAATTTTTGCAGCGTGCAGCCTGACTCGAGCCTTTTTCCAAGGTGGGCCCGCGGCACCCGTTCCATTCCGGTAACCAAGATTTCTAAAGCCAGCCGAGGATTCTTTCGGTTAACGTATCTCTATGGAGATGCCGCTACGTTTTGTGGACGATGACTATACGCCCCGCCTCTGGGCCGAGTTGTATCCCGTCCTCCGCAACATCAAGACCGAAGACTTGATCAAGAAGATGATGGCCTACAAGGCCAAACCGGCTAAGACGTGGAGGGCCGATGACTGGGGTTTGCTGGATGCGCTGAACAAAATGTTGACTTTGAGGGCCAGTTCGCGCCACCACACTCTGAAGAATGACTCTCCCCCGGTGCGGGATGCCGCCTTCTGGGCCAAACTGGACAAGGAATTGGAGTTTTACTACGAGGCCAAATATCCGGGGAAAGAATTGGCCGACGAATGAGGCGTGGGTACTCCTGTGGGCTCAGTAGGTTTCTTCGGAGCCCGGGCACGCAAGTTGCTGGCGGATGTTATACACTGAAACGAGGCCGATTACGGCGCTATGGAGGCTTGTTTGGCAGAGGTTAGGTTACAAGAGGGCGAATCGCTGGAGAATGCTCTGCGACGCTTTAAACGTAAGGTTCAAACCGAAGACATTATCAAAGATGTGAAGCGCCATTCCTTCTACCTGAAGCCGGGCGAGAAGAAGCGCGTGAAGCAAGCTTTGGCCCGCAAGCGCGCCCGCAAAAAGGCCCGCACCAGCTCCGACGACCGTCGGTAATCGGATTCCCCTCACGTCTTCTCTGACCTTGCCGGCGTAGCGAACAGCTACCGCCGGCTAAAGGTGTTTCTGTTCAGTAAAGGGATGTTCGCAGGAAGTCTTTTCCGACCAGGAACACGGATGTTCTGGCGCATCGGTGACGGAACCGCAGTCGGCCGAATCCCGAAGGGATGATTGTGCCGTTGGCCAGGATCGAGCGTAGCGGAATCCTGGGTAGATCCTCAGTAGTTTCCGTTGGCAACGCGGTGGGTATACGGTTTGACTGGGCTGGCGGCCTGACCGCCTTCGGTTCGCCCGGAAGTCAACTCTTCCATCTCTCTTTCGGCAGCGCGTTCGGCCAACTCACGCGTGGGGGCGTGGCCCCAGGACACCAGTTCGTCGGGATTCTGCGAGCGGCAGATCATCCAATGATGACGCGTTCCCTGGTGATAAGGTTCCACGTCAAACGACACGATGAACGTATTCACACCCTTTGACATCCGCGCCTCTTAAGTAAGTTGATATCGCCGTCCCTGGCCATTGGTCCGGCCTCACTCGTCCCGCCATCCGAATGCAAGAGCAACTTCCTTTTATCATACGCTCATTCAGCAACACGGTGCGGGGAGCAATGGCGCGCCAACCCGATCAATATTCGGGCTGCTACAGACCGAGATCGCTCAACCCCTGGTGATCATCGGGACGCCTGCCCAGCGGCCAAAAGTATTTGCGCTCCGATTCCTGGATGGGCAGGTCGTTGATGGAAGCGTAGCGCGTCCGCATCAAGCCATCATCGTTGAACTCCCAATTTTCGTTACCGTAGGAGCGATACCAGTGACCCGAGTCGTCGTGCCACTCGTACGCGAAACGCACTGCAATCCGATTTTCGGTGAAAGCCCACAACTCCTTGATGAGCCGGTAATCCAACTCCTTCGCCCATTTGCGACGAAGGAACGCAGTGATTTCCTGGCGCCCGTTGACGAACTCTGAGCGATTTCTCCAGCGTGAATCAATCGCATAGGCCAGCGCGACTTTCTCCGGATCGCGGGTGTTCCAGCCATCCTCTGCGAGTCGAACTTTCAGGATGGCGGTGTCACGTGTGAACGGCGGTTGAGGCGGGCGGGTGGGCGGGGATGTGGTGGCCATCGTTTCTCCTGGTCTTCGTTAGCAAGACATCTCGAGGGGGCCGGAGGTTGCAAGGAATTTTTGCCGTCGAGGCAGTGGTGGCAATTTTGCCGCAACGTCACGCATCGCAAACCGATTGGAGCCCGGGAGCCAAATTGCTGTCACCAAATCGCGCACCGGGAATCTTATTCAGTGGTATCTTACCGAAACCCCGCTAACCAGCGACGGAAGGAACATCAAGATGGCAACGTACAACAAGAATCCCGACGCTCTTTCCCGACTCTCTCCCGAGCAGTACCGCGTGACCCAGCGCGACGGAACCGAGCGACCCTTCGACAATGAATACTGGGACAACAAGGAGCCGGGCATCTACGTCGATGTCGTTTCCGGCGAGCCGCTGTTCGCTTCCGTAAACAAATTTGAGAGCCACTCCGGTTGGCCCAGCTTTACCAAGCCGATCGATGCGGAGCACGTTGTCGAGAACAGCGATGTGAGCCACGGCATGACTCGCACTGAAGTTCGGTCGGCCCAGGGCGACAGTCACCTCGGCCACGTTTTCCCCGACGGCCCTCCGGAAGAAGGCGGCTTGCGATACTGCATCAACTCGGCTTCATTGCGCTTTATTCCGCTCGACGAATTGGAGAGCGAGGGTTACGGGCAGTACAAGAAGCTGTTCGAACCCGAGGGGAAGTCTTAACCAGACCGCCGTAGCCGGAACAGCGCTTGTTTCACACCACCCAGCTGCTGCTTTTTATGGCCAAATTAATCTCTGTCAATGTGGGCCTGCCGCGCGATGTTCCGTCGCGGGGTCAGACCGTGCACACCGGCATCTGGAAAAATCCCGTGCAGGGCCGGCGCATGGTGCGACGTCTCAACATCGATGGCGACGGCCAGGGCGATCTTGCAGGCCATGGTGGCGTAAATCGTCCGGTGTTCGTGTACCAAGTCGGCTCTTATCGCTACTGGGAGAACGAGCTCAAGCGAAACGATTTCACCTGGGGCCAGTTCGGGGAAAACTTCACGGTCGACGGTCTGTCCGATGAAGAGGTCTGCATCGGCGATCGATATCGCATCGGAGGCGCGCTCTTCGAAGTGAGCCAGCCTCGCGTCACCTGCTATCGCGTGGGTATGAGAACGAATGAGCCTCGCATGGCCGCTCTGCTGGTTGCCCACCACCGGCCCGGATTTTACTTTCGCGTGTTGGAGGAAGGGGAAGTCGGAGCCGGCGACGATATCTTCAAAGTCGCCGAAGGGTCGCAGCGCATGACAGTCGCGGAGACCGACGCGCTGCTCTACCTGCCAAGCCATTCACGCGAACAACTGCAGCGTGCCTTGAATGTTCCTGCGCTGAGCCCGGGTTGGCAGGAATCTTTCAAGGCCATTCTGCAGCAGGATGAAAACGGGGGCGCGACGGGCAATCCTGGCCTGGGTCCGGCGAGCGAGCCTCCACCGGCATGGCCGGGCTTCCGCCAGTTGCGAGCGGCGCAATTGAATCGCGAGAGCAGCAGCGTGCTCTCGATCGTGCTGCAGGCAGCGGACGGAAAGCCACTCAGTCCCGCGCTGCCCGGACAGTTCGTAGTGTTGCGCGTTCCCGCAGGTCCGGACGGCCAGCCGGTGCTGCGGAATTATTCGCTCTCCGACACTCCGAGCGCCGATCACTATCGCATCAGCGTGAAGAGGGAAGAGCTTGGCGTTGCGAGTGGCTACCTTCACACCCGGCTTCGCGGCGGAGACATGCTCGACGTAAGCGCGCCGCGTGGAGCTTTCACCTTACGCGCCGGCGATGGGCCGGTCGTCTTGCTAAGCGCTGGTGTGGGAGCTACGCCTGTTCTGGCCATGTTGCATGCGCTGGTCGCAGAGTCTTCCTCGCGAAATGTGTGGTGGATTTACGGAGCCCGCAATTGCGAGGATCATCCCTTCTTTCAGGAATCGCGCCAGCTCATTCAGGCTTTGAAAAATGGTCGTAGTTATGTCCGGTACAGTCGCGCCGGTGCGCAGGATCAGCTCGGCTCGGACTTTGACGCTCCCGGTCATATCGATATTGCGGCCGTCGCCCAACTGGATCTGCCGCGCGATGCCGATTATTACTTGTGTGGTCCGACTGCATTTCTTCAGGACTTGAAGACGGGTCTGATCGCGTGGGGCGCCAGCGCAGATCGCGTTCATGCCGAGGTTTTTGGAGCGGGTGAAGCAATCACACCTGGCATTGCTGCTGTCGCGTCAAAGCCACCGCACCAGCCGGCGGGAGAGCCCGGCACCGGGCCGCGAGTTTCCTTTGCGCGCAGCGGAATTGATGTTCGCTGGGACGCGAAATATCAAAGTCTGCTCGAACTGGCCGAGGCCTGCGACATACCGGTGCGCTGGTCGTGCCGCACTGGTGTTTGTCACACCTGCGAAAGCGCGTTGATTGACGGGGAAGTCAGCTATCAGCCGGAGCCGCTACAGCCGCCCGCACAAGGTAATGTCCTGATCTGCTGCTGTCGCCCCTCCGGCGAGACCGTACTCGATCTGTGAGTTGCACCCTGTTACTGCAAGCCACGTTCAACCCAGATCCAGCAGAGACGTGCTCAGGCTGCCTTTCGCGAAGGAGCCTTCCGCAAACGTGGCAAGACCTCCGTCCCGTAGAAAGCGATCACCTTTTCCTGGTCGCGCTGTCCTGTGTGGATGTGCACGCCTGTGGCTCCGCTTTCGTATAACTCAGACAGTACCTTGACGTGGACCTCCGGGTCAGTGCCGACGGCCCATCCTTCCACGACCTTGTCGAGTGGAACCTCAGCGTCAGCGCGCTCCTGAATCGTCTTCGGATCGCGGATGTTGAAATAGGGCTTCCACGCCTTCGGTCCAAATCTCCACAACTCCGCCGCTTCGTTGAGCTCTTTCTTATCGCCCACAACCACGTACTGTTCGATGAAGACGGGCATGCGAGCCGCATCTTTGCCGGCATCAGCTGCGCCCTTCTGAAACTCGGATTTGTGCTCTTTCCACGTTTTTGGATCCGTGATCAAGCCGTCCGCATATCGCCCGCACCGACGCATCGCCTTTGGTCCGTTTCCCGCCATCATAAGCGGAATAGTGCTGGCTGGAGGGTCGTAGAGCCGCGCATTCACCTTGTAGTACTTTCCTGCATGATCAATTTGCTCTCCGCCCCAAAGCTCACGAATAATCTGGGTAGCTTCCACGAGGCGTTCCGATCGCTCCGGCCACGGCGGCCAGAAGCCGACGGCGGCTTCTTCGTTCAGTGCCTCTCCCGACCCAAGGCCGAGGAAAATACGATCGGGGTAGAGAAGACTCAACGATGCGAATCCTTCCGCCACCACTGCCGGGTTATAACGAAACGTTGGGCAGGTAACGGTTGTCCCCATACGAATGTGTTTGGTGCATTGACCGATCGCGCTCATGGTGATCCACGCCTGACCCGAATGTCCCTCGTTGACCTGCCAGGGTTGAAGATGGTCGCTGAGCGCAAGCAGGTCAAAGCCCGCTCGCTCCGCAGCAATTCCAAGCTTCACTAACTCCGGAACGGTAAATTGCTCGTGAGCCAGCTGAAATCCGATCTGCCGGGCCAGCCACGGTTCAGAGATCGATTGATGCTGATTCGCCTTCATATCTTCCATGTCCTTCTGCCGTAGTGGCGGTGGAGATTTCTTTGGCCGATCCATGCCTGCTATTGCCGGAACCATACCCTCGAACCCGGCAAAAGCAGCCAGACAGCCCAATGACTTCAGTAGAGTGCGACGATCAAACATGATTGGTCACGACCGCGGATGGCAGCTGGACTGTGTGCAAGCCCCACTCCGTTATGTCCTCAGCTTAGATTCGTCGCAGCGTCTGTCGCGTTCGCTCGCTCGAAACATTTGTCACAGTGAAGGTGGCCTGGCGGCGACAAGCGCATGGAAATGCGCCTAGCGGCTGGCGACGATTCTCAAGGTTCTGGGATGGTGGGGATGAAAGTTGTTCGTATTCAGACCTTGGCGCTGTGTGAAGGTACGCTGCTCAACCCCGCTGGCTCAGCGCCTCCGGAGCCAAAGAAACGTACCGCTTATGAGGGCCACAGAAGCAGTTGCAAGGAGCGCGCGCTTCATCGATCGGCGCTGTCCGGCTTTCCGCGCGGAAACGACTTCCGCCTCCGGATACATCTGGCGAGCGCCATCGCCTTCACGCATCGCCAACTGCATCACTTCGGCAAGGTGCAGTGCATGGCGTGGCGTGTCTTGTTGAATCTGCTCCCGGCAACTGAAACCATCGGCCATCACCAGCGTCGAAAGTCCGGTCTGGCGCACAGCCGGGAACAGCGCTCTTTCGCCGCATTGCTGCGAGATGTCGTACTTATCTTCCTCAAATCCAAATGAGCCGGCCATGCCGCAGCAGCCGGCATTCAGCAACTGAAAGTCGAGCCCCATCTTCTTCATCACCGCTTCATCGTCATACAGGCGCATGATGGCTTTGTGATGGCAGTGCGCCTGAACAACGGCTTTGCGCCTCAACTTGGGTGGATCGTAGTCCTTTACCTTCTTCTCCAGGAACTCGGCCAGGGTGAAGGTGTTCTCCATCAACTGGTGTGCCCGCCGTGATTCCGGCATCAGGCCGTTCAGTTCGTCGCGAAACACCGAACAGCAGCTTGGCTCCAGCACCACCATCGGAGTACCGGCATCAATGTCAGCAGCGAGCACATGGAGAATTCGGCTGAGGTAGTCTTTAGCGCGATCGAGAAAGCCATAGTCGTAGAGCGGGCGTCCGCAGCAGAGGTGCTGCATCGGAACCTTCACCTGATATCCGAAGTGTTCCAATACTTCTACCGCAGCCTGCGCGGTCTCCGGAAGAAAGTAATTGTTGAACGTGTCGGCCCATAGGATCACGGCGGGCTGGCCTTGATTACGGCGCGGGCGTTTCTTGAACCACGACTTGAAGGTTTCGGGCGCAAACGCTGGAATCTGGCGCTCCATCGGCATACCGGCAATCTTCTTGGCGACCGTGCTTAGCACCGGTAGCTGTGTAAACAGGTTCACGAATCCTGGCGCAATGGAAGCCAGGCGCGACCACCGATCGATCAGGCCGAAGGCGTACGCATGTCGCGGCCGAAGCCGTCCCTCCCAATAGTGCGAAAGGAACTCCGCTTTGTATGTCGCCATGTCCACGTTGACCGGGCAATCGCCTTTGCAACCTTTGCAGGCCAGACAAAGGTCGAGCGACTCCTTGACGCTTTCGATCTCGCCAGCCGTCGGTGATGACATCGCCGTGCAACATCTCCCACAAATGATGAGCCCGTCCGCGCGTGGTGTGACTTTCGTCGTGCGTCACCATGAAGCTGGGGCACATCGTGTCGTCTTCGGCAGTTTTGCCGCTTTTGCGGCGGCATTTGCCGACGCCGACGCAACGCAGAGTCGCATGAGCGAAGCTGCCGCCATCCTCCGGCCATTGGAAGTGGGTTTCCGGCTCCCACGGTTTGTAGTCGGCGCCGAGCCGCAGATTTTGATCCATGCGATATGGCTCAACCACTTTGCCTGGATTCATCTTCCAATCCGGGTCCCAGATGGACTTGAACTCGCGGAATGCCTGGATCAGCTCCTCGCCGAACATCTTGCTGAGGAACTCAGCGCGCGCCTGTCCGTCGCCGTGCTCCCCGCTGAGGCTGCCGCCGTATTTCGCGCAGAGGTCCGTCGCCTCTTCCATGAACGAGCGCCACTTCCTGATTCCCGGCTCGCTGGTGACGTCGAAATCCACCCGGCAATGAACGCAGCCCTGGCCAAAATGGCCGTAGAGCGAGGGATTGTATTCATACTTCTGATACAGCGCACGAAGATCGCGCAGGTATTCTCCAAGCTTTTCCGGCGCCACTGCTGAATCTTCCCATCCCGGCCACGTGGCGGGCTCGCCCAGGAACGAATGCGGTCGCACCTAACCCGGCCTCGCGTATCTCCCACAAGTGCGCCATGTCTTCTTTTTCGGTGAAGAGCTTCATGCTCGGCGCTCCGGCGCGGCTCTTCAGCATTTCCATGACGCGATGTGCCGTCTCCAGCGCATCCTCTTTCTTGTCGGCGCCAAATTCCGCCATCAGCCAGCCTTTGCCCTCCGGCATCATGCCCAGGAAGCGACGATTCGGTCCGCCTTTCTTCTCGATGTTCTGATACATCCGGTAATCGCTGCCCTCCAGCGCCGTCGGCTGGAAAGGCGTGATGCGCGTGACATCGTCTGCTGCCTCGTACACGTCGGCGTAGCCCAGCATCAGAATGACCCGTTGCGCGCGGGCATCGATCAGCTTGCACTTAGCTTCGAGTACCGTTGACCAGCGTGCCTTCGCTGCCGACAAGGGCCCGCGCGATGTTGAACCGACCATCTTCGCCGGGAAGCAATTCGTTCAGGTTGTAACCGGAGACACGTCGTGGGATGCGCGGATACTTATCGCGAATGAGATCGGCGTAGTGCTCGCGCAGCGATTTGAGATGACGATATATGTCGCCGGTTCGCCCACCCTGGCGGATTGATTGCTCCATTTCCGCCTCGTCCATCCATCCGACGTTCATGCGCGTGCCGTCGTAGAGCAGCACCTCGAGCGCTTCAATGTTCTCGTCTGTCTTACCGGCCATTTGTGCGTGGGCGCCGCAGGAGTTGTTGCCGATCATTCCTCCAAAACAGCAATGGTTATGCGTTGCCGGATCCGGTCCCCAGGTCAGCGAATGTCGCTTTCATGCATTGCGCGGTCGCGCAACTCGTCGCAGACCGTTCCCGGCAAAACGCGCGCCCAGCGCTCGGCGGTATTCACTTCCAGCACGCCGTGCATGTATTTCGACCAGTCGATGACGACCGCGACGTTGCAGCATTGACCTGCCAGGCTGGTGCCTCCGCCGCGCGACAGGACAGGCGCTCCGAACTTGCGGCAGGTGGCGATCGCATGCACCACATCCTCTTTCGTGCGAGGAATGACTACTCCAATCGGCACCTGGCGGTAATTCGAGGCGTCAACCGCATACATCGCTTTGCTGCCTGGATCGAAGCGCACCTCGCCTTCCACACTCTTGCGGAGCTCAGCCTCGAGTTCGCCGATGTCCGCCGCGCTCAGACCAGTCGCGATGCTGCATTCTCGTGGGCTGTTTTAGCTCATCGGGTGAAATCAGCGTATCTTTGCTGACGGACATTAGCGCTCCTTCACGCGGCATACCGCTCGGCATCTGCGCGCTTTAGCTCCAATCCTATTCCCGGACGCGACAGGTCAGGCCGCAGCTGGCCGTCCAGGAGTTGCGGGAACCCGTCGAAAAACATTCGCTCGATGCGAACGTGATCGTGAAAATATTCCAGGTTTCGAAAAGCCGGTATCGCGCAACCCACATGTGTGTGGAGCGCCGGGGCGGTGTGGCCGGATAGCGGCAGGTTGAACGCTTCGCACAATGTCGCCGACCTGCAAAATGCCGGTGACGCCGCCGCAGCGCGTCATATCTGCCTGCTGCACATCCACGGCTCCTGCAGCCGAGCATGCGCCGAAAATAGAAAATATCGTATCCATATTCGCCGGCAGCGATGTCCATTCCGGCGGGCGCCCGGTCGCGAATCAGCCGCAAGCCTTCCAGATCATCGGACGACACCGGCTCCTCGAACCAGCTCACATTGTGTTCTGCGAAGAGCTCGGCCTGCGCAATGGCCTGCTTGCGGCTGTAAGCGCCATTGGCGTCGACGAACAACTCGGCGGAAGGACCGATTGCGTCACGAGCGACGCGCACACGTTGTACGTCTCTCTTGTGCGTCGCGGCCAACCTTCATCTTTACTCGCGGAATGCCTTCGTTTACCCATCCCCCGAGTTGTGCCGCAAGTTGATGATCGGAGTACGACGTAAATCCGCCACTCCCATAAATCGGCGCTCCCGCACGTACCTGTCCGAGCAGCGTCACCAGCGGCAACTTCAGCAACTTCGCTTTCAAGTCCCAAAGCGCGCAGTCCACCGCTGAGATTGCCATCGAGCAGATTCCCGGCCGTCCCAGGTTACGAATTCCTCGCCACATAGATTCATACGCCGATGGCGGGCTCATGGCGTCAGTTCCAATCAGCAGGTTGGCCAAGTGGTCGTGAATCAGCGCGGCAGTGCCTGAATCCGCATACGTGTATCCAAGGCCGCACTGATCCGCCGCCGTGGCCTGCACCAGCACCAGGGTCGTACTGTCCCATTCGAACGTCCCATCCGACTCAGGCATGTCGGTCGGGACCGTGTAGGTAGAGACAGCTAAGCGATCAACAGGAACCCGATACGAATGGTTCCTCATGGAATCCTCGCTTCTGGAGGGAAATTATTAGCCCGGATGCTTGAGATCACGTTACTTGTAAGGATGAGGGACACACGGCCGAGGTTATCCCGATTTCGAGCCGCCACACTGTGGAAGTTCATCGCGGACGGCATTAGTCAACCATGAAATCCAGACCTCCTTTCAAGCCCGCCTACAAGCGCTTCTGCCATCGAGAATTCAGGAGCCCTGCTTCACAGCAAACGACGCAGCGATACTCGGCATCCATGTGAGAGAAAGACTAGAAGCAAGCCAGTAATTTCCGGGAGAGGGACTTGTAATCATGAATGCTTCAGATGTTCTGGTGGAATCGCTGATCGACTGGGGTGTCGAAATGGTCTTCGGGCTGCCCGGAGACGGAATCAACGGCATCATGGAAGCTCTGCGCACGCGGCAGGACAAAATTCGCTTCATTCATGTGCGGCACGAAGAAACCGCTGCCTTCATGGCCTGCGGTTACGCCAAATACACCGGCAAGCTAGGTGTTTGTCTTGCCACCTCCGGACCCGGGGGAATTCACCTGTTGAATGGTCTCTACGACGCGAAACTGGATGGCGCGCCTGTGCTGGCGATTACGGGTCTGCAATTTCACGACCTGATCGGAACCCACACCCAGCAGGATGTCGCGCTCGACAAACTCTTCATGGATGTCTGCGTCTTCAACGAGCGCATCATGGGCGCCACGCATGTTGAGAATATTATCGACCTGGCCTGCCGGACTGCTATCTCCTACGGCGGTGTGGCGCACATCACCATCCCCGTCGACTTCCAGGAGAAGGAAGTTCAGAAGCGAGAGCGCTCGAAGCGAAATATCCCGGGACATACCAGCGACGTTCGCACGCGCAGCTACAAGCTCCCCGCTGATTCACAGCTTCAACAGGCAGCGGACATCCTGAATTCTGGAAAGAAGGTTGCGATCCTGGCAGGCCGCGGCGCCTTAGGCTGCGGAGAGCAACTCGAACAGATTGCCGAGTTGCTGGCCGCGCCGATCGTCAAACCACTGCTGGGCAAGGCTGTGGTTCCCGATGACAGTCCTTACACCACCGGCTCTATCGGATTACTCGGCACCGCACCGTCGCAAGATGTGATGGAGAAGTGCGACACCCTCTTAATGGTCGGCACGTCGTTTCCGTATCTCGAATATCTGCCCAAGCCCGACCAGGCCAAAGGCGTGCAGATTGACATCGACCCCATGCGGATCGGATTGCGTTTTCCGGTCGACGTCGGGCTGGTTGGCGACAGCCACACCGTGCTGGCAGAACCTGATTCCGCTGCTGAAGAAGAAAGACGATCGCAGCTTTCTGGAAATGGCGCAGTCCGGCATGAAGGACTGGTGGGAGTTGATCGAGACGCGTGCCACTCGTATGGACAAGCCCATGAAGCCGCAGGTGGTTGCATGGGAACTAGGCAAGCGTCTGCGGAACGATGCCATCGTGAGCTGCGACAGCGGCACCATTGCTACGTGGTGGGCGCGCGAGATCCCCGTCAAGCGCGGCCAGATGCACAGCCTCTCCGGCAATCTGGCGACCATGGCGCCGGGGCTGCCCGTACACCTTGGCGGCGCAGCTTGCCTATCCTGACCGGCAATGCGTCGCCTTCGTCGGCGATGGCGGCTTCTCCATGCTGATGGCCGACTTCGCCACCGCAGTGAAGTACAAGTTGCCGATCAAGGTCGTCATCATCAAGAACAACACGCTGGGACAGATCAAGTGGGAGCAGATGGTGTTTCTCGGCAACCCGGAGTACGGAGTGGACCTGAGCCCTATCGACTTCGTTGCCTTTGCACACGCCTGCGGCGGAGTCGGCTACACAGTCGACGATCCGAAGGATTGCGGCCAAACTGTCGAGCAGTTTCTGAATGCTCCCGGTCCGGCGATTCTGGAGGCGGTGGTTGATCCCTTTGAGCCGCCGTCTGCCGGGAAGAGTCAAGGCAGACCAGGCGCTCCACTTCGCCCAGTCGCTGGCCCGCGGCGAGCCGAATCGCAGCAAGATCGCGCTCACGGTTGCATCCGACAAAGTTCGCGAGGTGGTGTAGGAATGCGAGCCATTAACACGATGAAGAAGATGCGAAACCGGAAGTTGTGGTCATTACCGGCGCGTCCGCTGGAGTAGGACGCGCCACGGTCCGCGAGTTTGCTCGTCATGGCGCGTCGATCGGCCTGATTGCTCGCGGCCAGGATGGCCTGGAAGGCAGCGCGTCGCGAGGTCGAGTCGATGGGCGGCAAAGCCCTGGTACTGCCCACCGACGTCGCCGACGCCGAGCAGGTGGAGAATGCGGCGCAACAAGTGGAACAGACGCTCGGCCCCATCGACATCTGGATCAACAATGCGATGACCTCCGTCTTTTCGCCTATCAAGGAGATGACTGCGGAAGAGTTCGAGCGCGTCACGCAGGTGACTTACCTGGGGTATGTCTACGGGACCTTGGCGGCGTTGAAACGTATGCTGCCACGCGACCGAGGGACGATTGTCCATGTCGGCTCGGCGTTGGCTTACCGCAGCATTCCGCTGCAGGCGGCGTATTGCGCCTCCAAGCATGCGGTGCTGGGCTTCTTCGCATCGCTGCGTACCGAGCTCTTGCACGACCACAGCAAGGTGCAGACGACGATGGTGCAGATGCCGGCGCTGAATACGCCGCAGTTCGGCTGGGTGAAGAGCCGGCTGCCGCACAAAGCACAGCCGGTGCCGCCGATTTACCAACCCGAGGTTGCGGCACGCGCCATCTACTATGCGGCTCATCATCCTTCCCGGCGGGAATATCTTGCAGCGTGGTCCGTGGTGGAGGCCGTGGTGGGCAACAAGATTGCGCCGTCGTTCGCCGACCATTACCTGGCACGCACCGGCTACGACTCGCAGCAGTACGACGGCCCCGAAGACCCTGATCGTCCCAATAATCTCTGGAAGCCTGTTCCTGGCGACCATGGCGCCCACGGAGCTTTTGATCGGCGCGCCCGTGACCACAGTTTTGAACTGCTGGCCGAGACGAATTGGAAGTGGCTCGCGGCGGCAGCTCTGGGAGCGCTGGCGGCGGCGTACGGAACGATCAGGGCCAAATCACATTCCGATTCAGAACCGCTTAGGAAGGCGGCGTAGCGGCTTTAGTTCCATTCCGATCTGTGAGTGCCGAACACCTCTGCGATCAGTTTTTCAGAAGCGGGAGAACGACAGCGGAATCAGCGCGATCGTTTCTGAGGAAGTACCAAGCCGCCGCCGCAACCACTGCAACCGAGAGCGCAATGACAAGTCGAACTCGAGTGATTCTCATCGGGCTCCTTCGACCCGATTGTCTCATCGACATTCAGAATTAAGGAAACCTGCTCTGGCGAAACTGTGACTGCCGAATGAGCCGCAGCCGTACTAGCTGAGGCGGAACCGCCCTGCCGGCTATCAAAAAAGTGTTCTTAAGCTGCTTTGATTGTGTCGAAGAGAGTATCCAGAAGTTGTTGCGGCTCTCCTTTGCGGACGAAACCTGAGGCGTACGACGCTATATCGTCGGGCATGCCGTACAAATCGGAGAGCACCAGGATTGGAGTAGCGGGGTAAAGTTGGCGGACGCGTTTGGCGACGTCGACAGCCGAGAGTCCGACGCCCAGGCGATAATCCAGGACCGCAACGTCGAGGTGCTCCGCCTCCGGCAGGTCGAGGACCTCTCGTTGTACTTGGATCGCGACTGCGCGAAACCCGCCACGCTCGACGATCCAAGTGTAGATCTTCAGATGCGCCGCGTCGTCATCAACAATGAGGACAGTCGGTCGTTTGTCCAAGGTCTTCCTCGCAGACGTCAGTATACAGAGATCAACCCTTTTCACGAATTTTTCTCTCTCTTGGCCGGCACGTACCCGCCGCCTGGCAGACGGAAAAGTTCCTGACGGCGACCAAGCAACCGGAGCTGCTGCTGCTGGCATCCAACCCAAGCTTGCGTGAGTTGCGTTTCGAGCTGGACTGATTATTCGCATCAAGCTGAACGCTGAACCTCGGTCTCTGGTCTAACGGCGCATGGCCACATCGTCTAAGGCATTGAGTTATCGGCTTACCGCACTCCTGCTTCTTGCGGGAATCAGCTTGTTTCCCGCCATTGGATCCGCCGCTAATGATCCTGGCCAGACCGACCAATCCCTCAAGAACCTCAGTTTGTCGGAACTCGGCAATATCGAGGTTACAACCGTAAACAAAGAACCCGAAGTCGTGTGGAAGACCCCGGCAGCAATCTTTGTCATCACCCAACAGGACATTCAGCGCTCGGGTGCAACCAGCATTCCTGAAGCGCTGCGGCTGGCTCCGGGCGTGGAGGTGGCGCGCATCAGCAGTGATGAATGGTCCATCGGCATCCGAGGCTTCGGCAGCCGGCTGTCGCGGTCGGTGCTGGTGCTGATGGATGGGCGCATCGTGTACTCCCCCTTTACCGCTGGCGTGTACTGGGAGGTGCAGGATTATCTGATGGAAGATATCGATCGCATCGAGGTGATCCGCGGGCCGGGCGGAACAATCTGGGGACCGAACGCGGTCGATGGCGTTATCAGCATCATTACCAAAAGCAGTAAGGATACGCAGGGCGGTCTGCTTGCGGGCGGCGCCGGAAACGTAGAGCAAGGTTTCGGCGAAGGCCGCTACGGAGGAAGCAAAGGGCCGGATTTCACCTATCGGATTTATGGAAAAGGCTTTGCTCGCAGTCCCGAGTTCCATGCCAACGGCATCAACTATGACGCATGGCAGGCGGGACAAGCCGGCTTGCGCATGGACTGGAACAGGGGCACGCGCGATACCTACACGCTGCAAGGCGACGGATACTACCAGGGAGCAGGGCAGAGCGCAGCGGCCTCTACCTATAACCCGCCGGCAAACTTCATTCTCGATGGAACCGCGCACCTCTCAGGCGGCAATGTGCTGTGGCGCTGGCGAAGGGCGCTGGGCGAGAAGAAAGATTTTCAGATTGATGCTTACTACGACCAGACCAGCCGTCACGAGCTGAATTTCGGCGACATTCGCAACAACTTTGACGTCGATTTTGTCGACCGCTTCCCCTTGCCGCGACAGGAGATTTCCTGGGGTGCGGGCGCGTACATCAGCCACGGACACGAGATCGATATTTATTCGGGGCTGTATTTTATTCCGACCACGATCACCGACCAGTACTACACGGCATTTATTCAGGATGAGATCACACTGGTACGGAACCGGCTCTCACTCATAGCGGGACCGAGGTTTCAGCAAACCAACTACACCGGCCCTTTGTTCGAGCCCTCGGCAAGGCTGCTATACACTCCGACCGCAACCCAGACTCTGTGGGCCGGGTTTACCCAGGCGGTGCGTACTCCTGCCGATGTTGAACGCAATTTCTTTCTCTCCTCTTACCTTGGGCCCACGCCGAGCGGGCTGCCGCTGTTTGCGCGCTTCAATGCGAACAAAAACTTCCAGTCGGAACGGCTGAATGGTTATGAGCTGGGATATCGTCGCCTTCTCGGTCCGAAGCTTTACATCGATATCGCCACGTTTTTCAACCAGTACAGGAACCTGCTGAGCGAAGACATTACCGGCCCGATCTTCCTGGAAAATGATCCGGCTCCCACGCACCTGCTGCTTCCGGCGGAGTTCGGCAACGGACTGGAGGCCACGACCGAGGGTGGCGAAATTTCGTCCCAGTGGCAGCCAAAACCATTCTGGCGGGTCACCGGCTCGTACTCCTTCCTCGAGATGCACGTCAAGAGTGCGCCGGGGTCGGCCGACATCGGTTCGGCGCCCATTATCCAGGGTTCAAGTCCGCAAAACGAGTTCCTCATCCAGAACAATTTTGATCTACCAAAATCGATTACCGCGGATTTTCAGGTTCGATACGTAGGCAGCCTGCCCGCATTGAACGTGCCATCGTATTGGACCGGAGACCTCTCGCTGGGGTGGAGCCCGAACAAACAGGTCCTCTTTTCTCTGGTAGGGCAGAACCTGTTCCAGCCCTATCATTACGAGTACTCGTACGATCCTCGCGGCATGGTGGGGATTGAGAGATCGATATTCGCCAAGGTCACGTGGCTATCGAAGAAGAAGTAGAAGCCCCGAAACAACGGACGAAGAACTTGCCGACACGCAGAGGTGGTCCAACTTCCGATCTGCCGCACGCTGCCCGAAGGTACCGGCGGAACCGGCTGCCGTTGTATGTCGCTGTCATAGTTCTGGCTGGCGCTCTGTGTCCGCTTCCAGGGAGCGCTGCTCCTAACGAAAAGCCTTCCGAGTACGATGTCGAAGCTGCCTATCTTTTCAACTTCGGCAAATTTGTAACCTGGCCCGGCAATTCCAGCCCACCCGACCAGCCTTTTACGATTTGCCTTCTGGGCGACGATCCTCTGGCTCCGGCGTTGGATCGATTGGTAGCCGGGGAAAAGATCAACGGAAAGTCTGTCATCGATACGAAAGTCTCGCGTCTTGAAGATGCGCTGAACTGTTCGATCCTCTATATCAGCTCGTCGGAGGCGGCTCGGCTCAACCGAGTCCTGGCGGCACTGAAGGGTGCGCCGGTGCTGACCGTGAGCGACATCCCGGATTTCACCGAGCGTGGTGGGATGATCCAGTTCGTGCTACGCGAAAACCGGGTGCGCTTCAGCGTAAACCTGGTTCCAGCGCAGCATGATCACCTCACCCTCAGTTCTGAACTTTTGAAAGTGGCGGTCGATGTAAAGCGCGGGGAGGGCAGCCACTGATGCTCGACCTTCGGCACTCCGCGATCTCCAGGAAACTCATATGGATGAACGTGCTGGTGAGCGTAGCTGCGCTGCTCTCGGCATGTATAGCATTTTTTGTTTATGACCAATACACCTTCCGCGAGGAGCTGATCCGCAATCTGTCTGCCCAGGCCGATATCATTGGGTCTAACAGTATCTCCGCGCTGACGTTCAATGACCCGCAATCCGCGGTCAACACGCTCAGCGCTCTGCGCAACGTTCCTGACATCGTGTCGGCGGGCATCGTTACCGAGGATGGACGACTGTTCGCGCGCTATGTCCGCGACCCCAGCGTGCGAATGCCTGACTTGGCACAAATTCCTACTCATGCCATGAGCTACATGTTTACCGACAACGACATCCTGCTGCGGCAACCCATTGTTTTTCAAGGCCGCCAGTTGGGAACGTTTTATGTCCGTTCGGACCTGAACGAACGCGCCAAGCGCCTCAAGCGATATGTGACCATCGCGGCGGCGGTCCTATTGTTTTCTCTGCTGGCCGCGCTGCTGGTTTCCGGCTTTTTCCGGCGGGCCGTGGCTGAGCCGATCGTGCGCCTGGCGAACATTGCCCGTACCGTCTCACAAAAGAAAAACTACTCGATCCGCGCCACCCCCACGGGAGGACGCGACGAGGTCGCCGTGCTGATTGATGCTTTCAACGACATGCTGGCCCAGATCCAGTTCCGCGATACCGAGCTGCAACAGGCACACTTCGAACTGGAACAGCGTGTGGAAGAGCGCACCCGACAGCTGATGGCCGCCAACCGCGAATTGGAAACGTTTTCCTACTCGGTATCTCACGATCTGCGCGGGCCGCTGGAAATCATCAACGGTTTTAGTCATATTCTGCTGACCGAGCACGGCGGCAGGCTGGACGCCGGCGCGCGTGAATATGTGCAGCAAATTAACGCCGCAACCCAGCGTATGGCCGAGCTGATTGACGATCTGCTCAACCTTTCGCGCGTGAGCACGACTAGCATGCATCGCGAAAACGTTGACCTCTCGGAGATGGCCAGGTCCATCGCAGACCAGCTCCGTCGTCGCGAGCCCTCCAGAAACGTCGATTTTGTGATTCAGAATTGCCCGGTGGTGAAGGGCGATTCGCGCTTGCTGCGCATCGTAATGGAAAACCTGCTGCGCAACGCCTGGAAGTACACCTCCCACCGCCAGCAGGCGCGCATCGAGATTGGTTGCGAGCAACGCTTAGGCCAGACGGCCTTCTTCCTGCGCGATAACGGCGCCGGATTCGATCCAGCGCTGGCCGACCGGCTGTTCAAACCCTTCCAGCGCCTCCATGCTACCAGCGAGTTTCCTGGAACAGGTATCGGATTGGCCACGGTTCAGCGCATTATTTCGCGCCACGGGGGCGAGGTTTGGGCCGAAGGCGCCGTGAACCAGGGTGCAACGTTCTATTTCACGCTGGGATCAGCAGCATAAAACCAATGAACCGGGGAATAGGATGAGCAGGTTCCTGACGAGAGACAGGAGGTCGTGCGCCAGCCGTGTTTGTTGCCGCCCCACGACCTTTGAAATTGGCTGTTCCGGAATAACTTGCCGATCTTCTGTATCCTGACAATCCACTCTTGCCGCATTCCGGATGGAGGAAATGCGGTCTGCTCCTGAAGAATGTCCGTCCGGTGTATCCTACTTTTCGCGATGAGAGTTTTGATATCAGGAGCGGGAATTGCGGGCCCGGCTCTCGCGTATTGGCTGGCCCATTACGGCATGAAGCCGACGATAGTTGAAAAGGCCCCCACGCTACGCAGCGCTGGTTACATCATTGACTTTTGGGGTCTAGGCTTCGATGTCGCCGATCGCATGGGGCTGCTGCCGGAGATCCGCCGCAAGGGATACATGGTCCGGGAGGTAAGGGTTGTAGATCGCACCGGGAAGCGCATCGCGGGGTTCCCCGTCGAGGCATTTGTACGGATTGCCAAGGGCCGTTACATCAGCATTGCACGCGGGGATCTCGCCGCATCGATCTTCGCCGCTGTCGAAGGCAAAGTAGAGTCAATTTTCAACGATAGCATCGCTCGGATCGAGCAGACCGCCCAAGCGGTCTCGGTCACTTTTGAATCGGGTCCGACACGTGATTTCGACTTGGTCGTTGGGGCCGACGGGCTTCATTCGCGAGTACGCGGACTGGTTTTTGGCCCGCAAAGCCGGTTCGAGAAATATCTGGGGTACAAGGTGGCAGCCTTTGAAGTACAGGGCTACAGGCCAAGAGATGAGCTGGTCTACGTTATGTATACGGAAGTTGGTCAGCAGGTAGGACGTTTTGCTATGTGTGGCGACCGCACCATGTTTCTGTTTCTGGTTGCGGACGACGAACTCGACAACACCATCGGCGACATCCAGGCGCAAAAAACGCTGTTGCGGAAGCGGTTTGGAAACAGCGGGTGGGAATGCCCACAGATCCTGGACGCGCTGGACTCCACGGACGATCTCTATTTTGACCGCGTGAGCCAGATACAAATGGGCGCTGAGAGGGGATCTTGGACACGAGGGCGCGTGACTTTGGTCGGCGATGCGGCTTTCTGTGTGTCGCTGCTGGCCGGGCAAGGCTCGGCATTGGCCATGGTGGCGGCCTACATTCTGGCGGGCGAGTTGCACCGTGCCGGCAGCGACTACGCCGCAGCGCTTGCGCGATACCAGGATAGATTCGAGGCTTTCGTTCTCAAGAAGCAGAAATCGGCATTGCACTTTGCGGGGGTATTTGTGCCGAAGTCAAAGTTCTCGATGTTGGTTCGCAATCAGGTTATGAACCTTCTAAGAATCCCTTTGGTTGCCGATCTTGCAGCGGGTCGTGACTTCGTCGACGATCTCGCGCTCCCGAACTACTGAAAGACCTTTCCAAGCCCGGAGCGCTCGAGCGCTCCGATTTACCGACGTATCGGCAGAGGTGAGAACCCGGCTTTCTATCCGAGAACAGCCTCAGCCTGAACGCTGGGCAATATTACGAACTGCTGGAGAGGGGCGACGGCGGGAAGCCCGCCGCTGCTATCTAGCTAAGGTATTGAAAATAAAGTACTGGTGGAGGCGGCGGGAGTTGAACCCGCGTCCGAAAATGCTGCCAGCAAAGAGCCTACATACTTAGTCACGTTCATGCGCCGGTGTTAGACGGCACTCTCGCTGGCCGCGCTCAGAGCGGACAAGAAACGCGTCCAGCCAACCTGATGATCTCACCGCAAACTCACAGGTGGAGAGTTTGCAGCCAGCTCACTGTATGACGCTCTTTCTCAGCCCATGAGCAAAGCCGATGAGAGCGGCAACTTAATTAATTAAGCTGCGTATGCCAGATTTTGGTTGGCAATTGTGTTTTTGCGCACGATTACGGATGCACGCACTCCGGTATGCCTCTTTACTGCAATCACTTCCGTCGAAGCCGTGACGCCCCCGTAGTGAATGCCGTCAACTTAACTCTACCAGTCAGGGCAGGGAAGTCAACCGCACTAGTTTAGATGCCAATTGTGCCGTTCCCGACTCAGGGCGTCATTCCTGCATCCGGAACGCAGGGCGAACATCCAAACCTTTTGCTCGCCTGTTAGTCTTATAGCCTTGACGTCCATGATTGTGACCCTGAGCTGCGCAATCCGAGCTGATTTCAATCTTCGGTGTTGTTGTCGGGAGAGCATCTCGTGATCCCCGACTGCATTTCTTTCAACAGCATTCCGCACACTACCCATCTTTTCCGCGACTACCTTTCTTACTCTCCCGAGATCCGCAAGTTTTATCCCACGCAACCTGACGCCGCGCACATCGCGGCCTTTGCCAAGTCGGTGAAGCGGGATCCGGCGCGCGATGCCAAAGTGGCCGACGCCCTTGAGCGGCAGAACCGGGCATGGGGAGCGTCGGAGGCGACACTGCGAAATATTGCTCGCCTGCGTAACGGCGCGTTCGCCGTGGTCACCGGACAGCAGGTGGGATTGTTCGGCGGTCCGTTGCTTTCGCTTCTGAAGGCCGCCACGGTGCTGGCTCTGGCAAAGCAAGTTCAGGCGCTTGGTGTAGACTGCGTTCCCGTCTTCTGGATGGCCAGCGAAGACCACGATCTCGCCGAGGTCAACCAGTCTCTGCTGCTGACGCACGATTTCGCGCAGGCGCCATTCACCGTACCTACCCAAGGCGTAGAAGGCGCACCCGTAGCGAACGTTCATTTTGCCGAGGGAACGAACGATCTGGTCCGGCAGGCGGCGGAGTTGCTGGGCGATTCGCTCGCAGCCGATTATCTCCGCGCGAGCTACGTTGAAGGCGAGACGTTCTCAAATGCTTACGCCAAACTCTATACCCGCATCTTTGGCGAGTATGGACTGATCTTTCTCGACCCTGCCGATGCTGATCTGCACCGCGTTGCAGCTCCGTTGTTTTCCGATGCGGTGCGCCGCGTTGGCGAACTCGGCGACGCCCTGCTGGCGCGTAATCGTGAGCTACTCGCCGGGCACTATCACGAGCAGGTTAAGGTCACGCAGGAGACGACCCCGCTGTTCGCTCTCGTTGACGGCGTGCGTCTTGCCATTCACCGCAGTAATGGCGGCTTCAAGATTGGCAAGGAACCTCTGTCTACCGACGAACTGCTGCGCCGCATCGACTCTTACCCCGATCAATTCAGCGCTAACGTCTTGCTGCGCCCGGTGTTGCAGGATTACTGGTTACCGACCCTGGCATACATCGGCGGCCCGGCTGAAATCGCCTACTTCGCGCAGGTCGGCGTGGTGTACCAGAAGCTACTGGGACGCATTACTCCCGTAGTCTCGCGTCTCAGCGCAAGCCTGATCGAGCCTCGCATCGAGAAGCTGTTGAACAAGCACGAGGTTCAGCTTCCCGAACTGTTTCATGGGGAATACGAGTTGCGCGATTGCCTGGCTGCTCGTTCGCTTCCCCCTGAGCTGAACCACAACTTCGACGGAGCCCGGCGGGCAGTGCAGGAAGCAATGTACCGTGTCACGGAATCGCTGGAGACGCTGGATCCAACGCTGGTGGAAGCGGCCGGAATCGCCAGCAGCAAAATGCAGTACCAGGTCAGCCGGCTGCAGAAACGCGCGGCGCAAGCCGAGCTGCGTCGCACCGAGACCCTCACCCGTCATGCCGCCCAGATCGAGAACTCCCTCTATCCGCACAAGACTTTGCAGGAGCGCGAGATTGCCGGACTGTATTTCTACGCGAAGTATGGGCCGGGATTAATCGAGCAGCTGATCGAGTTGGCGCAGGCACGTTGTCCCGAACATAAGGTGTTGGTGCTGAAGTCATAAGCCTCATTTGTCAGATGAAAACTCTCAGGTGATGCTCGCACTCAGCTCGGTTTGATCTCTAGCTGGTATAGCCTGATCAGCTTTCGCATCCTACCTAAGTGGTACGAATGTTAACTACAGAACCACTTGTGGATGGATCGTCGCAACACTAAGATGGTGCAAATTTGCCGGTAGCTCTGGATTAGCTCAGAGGCCGGCACCGGGGTACTTTGCGCCATGAAACTTATTCACCTATGCAGTCTGCTGGTCTTTTTGTCGCTGCTCGCTCCGTTGAAAGCCCACTCGAGCGACACCAACCCCACGCCACAATCCAATAAGCCCAACATCCTTTTCGTCATCATGGATGACGTGGGCATCGACCAGATGAGGAGCTTCGGCTACGGTGGTCCGGTCGCGCCCAAGATGCCGGTCATCGACACCATCGCTTACAACGGCATCCGCTTTCGTAATACGTGGTCCATGCCGGAGTGTTCGCCCGGCCGCGCGGCTTTTTTCACCGGACGTTATCCTCTGCGCACCAATATCTTTCAGGCGATCGGTTCGAACGACCTGAACAACTCGCAGGTAGCGACGTGGGAGGTGACTCCGCCGAAGCTTTTGAATGCCGCGAACTACGACAGCGCAATGATCGGCAAGTTCCACCTGGGCGGACCGGAGAATAATGAAGCTGGTGAGGGCGCGCCCGCGTCCATCGGATGGGATTACTTCTACGGATGGACCGGCGGACTTCCGGCCTCGATCGACACCACTGCCGGAATGGTCGGCCCCAGCCTGCCCGTCAGCAAATACTCCTGTGGCTTTGTGCCGTCGGCCGCCAACGGAGGCACGGACTCCGGCGCGTGCTACGTCGCGATCGGGCCCAATGGCATTTCGAAATGTTCGAATCTTTCCGGTTCCAGTCCCGTGGGCGACTCCGTGGGATTGCAATGCCTGAGTCGCGGCGGCATTCTGGTGCCGAACCAAGCCTGCCAGGCGACGACGCCTCCTTTCATCAATTTCCTGGAGCAGAACGCGCACTACGTTTCGCCGCTGGTGATCAATCGCAACGGCGGCGTGGAAGAAGCGAAGCTGACCGATCCGCGAACCCGTGGATTCCGCGCCACCATCGAAGCCAATGCCGCCATCAAGTGGATCAACCAGCACGCCGGCGATCCGAATCCGTGGATGGCGACTCTCTCCTTCAGCATCGACCACACACCGTTGCAGCCGCCACCCGGAGAGTTGGTCTCACCCGAGACGCGTGCGTTGCTTCAGGGCATCGGCAACGGCGCCGACTGCACCAGCCTGCCAGCCATTCGCGTTCTGTCGGACGCAATGATAGAGGCGATGGATACCGAGTTCGGCCGGGTGCTGCTACAGACCGGACTGGCCACGCGCGACTTGCATGGCAACCTGGTTTATGACCCCAGCGCCAGCAACACCGTCATCGTCATCATCGGCGACAACGGCTCGCTGGCGCAGACGGTGAAGCCTCCATTCGATCCCAATCGCGCCAAGGCGACGGCGTACCAGACCGGCGTGTGGGTTCCGCTGATCGTGGCCGGCCCCATGGTCGTCGAGCCCGGCCGCCAGGTGAATGCCATGGTCAACGAGGTGGATGTCTTCGAGCTCTTCGGCGAACTTGCCGGCATCGATGTGCCGCGTTCCGTGCCTCGACCAATCGATTCCTATCCCATGCTGGCCTACCTCACCAATCCCAACCAGGCCAGCCTGCGGGATTATAACTTCACCCAGGGCGGGCTGAATATTCAGGCGAACGGCGGTCACAATGGACCGTGTGTGTTTGCGGGCGGAGCCGGTATGCCGGGCCAGTGCTCGCAGACACCGGTCTCGAAGGGCGTCTGCCAGGACAATGGCGGCGTCTGGTGGGGAGTGGGAGCGACCGATCCTTCGACCTATGGCGGCGGCCTTGCCGAGTGCTGGCAGGTGAACCAGACGATCTGGGAGCACGAAGCCGCAAATTATCCGACCAAGCGAGTAGTGCAGAACCCGCAGGAATACGAGGCGGTGCGCAACGACAAGTACAAACTCGTCGTGAATCAATGGATGGACTACCAGATTCCGACGGATGGTCCGGTGACGGTGACGTCGACCGAATTCTACCGGGTGAACCAGAATTCTCCGGTCCCTCTACTCGATAAGTCCGGCTTAGACCTGTTGCCCGGAGGTTTGAACCAGGAGGAGCAAGCGAACTTTAACGTCTTGCAGGCACGCATGAACGCCGTCATGTCCTCGGCGCCGGCGTGCCCAGGTGATGGTAATGGAGACGGTGTGGTCGACGAACAGGATGTCACCGACTACTACCAGATTGCCGACTCGTGGGGATTGTCCAGCCACTACGACTTCAATATCGATAGTTTGACCAACGGCACTGACTTGACCACGATTCTTACGCACTTCGGCCCGTGCCCGCAGTAAGCGGAGCGCCGAGTGCCCCGGGTCTCGCTTCTTTCGGGACCTGGGGATTATCGTCGCCGCCGGGTGCCCCACGCATTCGCAATCTTCGAATGAGCGGGTTGCTGGACGGATGAGGCAGCTGGTACTTCTGACAAATCAACTCGACCGTTGGGTAGGGCTGGGACAGGCACGATGAACTGGACCGGCAAATCGCTCCCTGGCGTATCTGTTATATTTGCCCTTCGATTCCAGAAAGCTCAGGAGCGGCCTCATGGCAAAGAGCGTTAATAAAGTCATTCTGATCGGCAATCTTGGCAAAGACCCGGAGATGAAGTACACGCCCGGCGGCATGCCCGTCGCCCGCATGACGCTGGCGACCAACGAACGCTTCAAGGATAAGGAAGGCAACTGGCAAGATCGCACCGAGTGGCACAACCTGGTCGCCTTCCAGCGTACGGCGGAGATTGCCGGTGAATACCTGAAGAAGGGTCGCACCGTCTACATCGAAGGCAGCCTGCGCACGAACTCGTGGGACGATAAAGAGAGCGGTCAGAAAAAGTATCGCACGGAAATTATCGTCAACGACCTGGTGCTGCTCGGCGGTGGACGCGAAGGCGGAGAGGGTGGCGGTGGCGGCGGATACAGCAGCGGCCGCAGCTCCGGAAAATCTTCGGGCGGCTTCGATCAGCGTGTTCCGGAGAATGAACCGGCAAGCAGCAGCAGCGGTCCGGAAATCACCGACGAAGATATTCCGTTCTAAAAGTTTTGTGGTGGAAAAATTTTCACCACAGAGGCACAGAGGTCGCAGAGAGAGGAAAAATGCAAAACTTTCTCCGTGTCTTCCGTGTTTCCGTGGTGAATTCGTTTTTAGCTAGTTGCTGATTGCTTTTCGCTTCTTACTGCTGCACAGCCTGAATCGCCTTCGGATGCACAACCTCATTCTGGATTTGCGAAGCGTTCCAGCCTCCTCCCAAGGCTTTGACCAGCGCGACTTCTGTGACCATCTGCTGGCCCAGCAACTGCGTCGCGAGCCGCTGATTCGTCAGCAGCGTGCTCTGTGCCGTGATCACATCGAGATAGGTTGTAACGCCTCCGACATAGCGATTGTTGGCGATGTCGAGCGCGCGTTGCGCCGCGGCAACCGCTTCGTTCTGCGTTCCGAATGCCTGCGAGAGCTGGTTCAAGCCTGACAGTCCGTCTTCGACCTGCTGAAACGCGACCAGCACCGTCTGCCGATAGTTAGCGACTGTCTCGTCATAAGCGTGTCGCGTGTAAGCCAGATTTGCGCGATTGCGTCCGCCATTGACGACAGGCTCCAGCAGATCTCCGCCCAGCGACCAGATCGCGGTCGGAGCGCTGATCAGGTTGGTGATGTTGGTGCTCTGGAATCCGCCCGATCCGGACAGCGTGAGCTGCGGATAGAACGCCGCTTTGGCTACACCGATCTCGGCATTCTCGTAGGCCATCTGCCGTTCGGCCGTGGCGATGTCAGGACGTCGCTCGAGCAGGTCCGACGGAAGCCCAATAGGAACCGGAACCGGAGTTTCGGTCAAGGACCTCACCGGAACGCTGAAGGTTGAAGCCGAGTTGCCGGTCAAGACGGCGATTGCGTGCTCGAACTGGTCGCGCTGCTGCTTCACCAGATAAAGCTGTGTCTGCGTCGATGTGAGCACGGTCTGCTGCTGCGCCAGGTCGAGTCCGGAAGCGACTCCGCCGCTGTGGCGATACTCGACCAGCTGCAAACCCTTCTGCTGGATCTTCACCGAATCCAGCACGACCTGATACTCGGCATCGAGTTCGCGCAGGCTGAAGTAGTCGGCTGCGAGCTCCGAAGTCAGGACGAGGTTGACGTTGTGCATGTCAGCAGCCGTAGCTTGCAGAGTAGCGTTCGATGCCTGCATGTTGCGCCGAATACGGCCGAAGAGATCAGGTTCCCAATTGAGGTAGAAGGGAACTGCGTAGGTGCTCTGCGTCAGCGGATTGCCCAGGCTCAAAACAATCGGGCGATTTCCCGAATAGCGATTGCGCGAGCCGCTTGGATCGACCGATGCTTGCGGGAAGAATGCCGCGGAGGTTACGCGAGCCAGAGACCGGGCTTCCTCCAGACGATCCTTCGAGGCGAGCAGCGACTGGTTTGCCGCGAGCAGTTGCTGCTCGTAGGCGTTGAGTTCGGGATCGTTGAAGACTTCCCACCAAGCGCCCTTGGGCAGGCTGTCCTGCGGAGTCGCGACGCGCCACGGACCTTGCGTCTTGTAAGCGTCGGGCGCGGGAACAGGCGCAGCCGCACGCTTGTAGTTCGGGCCGACCGCGCAACCCGCGAGCAGAGCGCAAAGCAGCGCGGCTGCCGCGACTGGCAGCTTCCTCATGAGCGCTTGTCTCCTTGCTGCTCGGGCGCAACGTTGACCTTCTGGCCGTCTTCAATGGAGTCGGAAGGATTAACGATGACCAGATCGCTCGCGTCGACGCCGCCGACGATCTCCAGCGTTGTTCCGTAATCGCGCCCAATGTTGATGTGCCGCAATTGTACTTTGCCGTCGGCGCCAACCACGGCAACCTGCGCGCCTTCGCGGCGGAAGAGCATCGCATTGACTGGGACAGTAACCTTCTTCGCGTTGATGTTCGGTCTGAAATGCACTTCGCCAAACGATCCGGGAAGCAGCTTGCCATCTTTGTTAGGCACATCGACTTCCGTCAGCAACGTACGAGCGACAGGGTCAATCGCGTCGGCGGTGCGGGTCACAGTGGCAGTGAATTTCTGGCCCGGGAATTCCTGCAGAGTCACAACCGCCTCGAGACCGTTGTGGATTGCAGGCGCGTAAGCTTGTGGAACCGATACATAGACACGCAAAGGGTCGGTCCGCGCGATGTCGAAGAGCTCTCTGCCCGAGGCTCCTGCGCCGGCATTGATCAAGGCTCCGGGATCGACGGTTCGCTTGGTGATGACGCCGTCGAATGGAGCGTAGACGTGCTTGAATCCCTCGAGTTCCTGCAGCCGCTTGACGTTCGCGTCGGCAGCGGCCAGGTTCGCAACTGCCTGCTGATAGCCGCTGCTTTGGGTGTCAGCTTCTTCCTGCGAAACCGAATCTGTCTTACGCAGACCCTGATAGCGGTCGGCATTGATCTTCGCCAGATCCATTGCTGCGACCACTTGCTGACGCGCCGCACGCGCCTGCATCAATTCCTGGTCGACCTCGGGCGTGTCGATGTCGGCCAGCTGTTCGCCTTGTTTCACGCGCGATCCGATGTCCTTGTACCAGCGCAGCAGGTAGCCGTTGGTGCGGGCATAGATCGGCGACTCAACATAAGCTTGCAGAGTGCCCGGCAACACGAGATCTTCGTCCGGTTTTTCTTCAGTCGGATGAACCACAGCAACCGTGGGAACCGCGTTCTGGGTCGTGGTTTCCGCCAGGACGCGGCTGGAGTGCGCTCTGGTCAGCAGCGAGATTGCGCCGGCAACCAGCAAAGCCACGACGACAAGACCGACAAAGAACAGCGCCTTGCGTGGAGACGCGGCCGCGAGCTTGGGCGGAGGAGTGACTTGTGGCGGAGCATGATTTTCCGTGCTGCTCTGTTGCTGCATCTCTTCCTCCACACTCGAACTTTGATGCATAGCCATCTTGTCTCAACTATCAGGAAAATTACGACTGTTGCACTGCCTTGCGCTCGCGGTGGCCGTGAATGATTGCGAACACCGAAGGTACAAAAAACAACGTTGCTGCCGTTGCAAACAGAAGGCCGCCGATAACGGCGCGTCCCAAAGGAGCGTTCTGCTCGCCACCCTCACCCAATCCGAGCGACATGGGCAACATGCCGATGATCATGGCCAATGCTGTCATCAGCACCGGTCGCATGCGTGTGTAACCGGCCTCCAGCGCCGATTGCATTGCTGGAATTCCCGCTCCCATACGATCGCGGGCGAACGAGACCATCAGGATCGAGTTTGCCGTCGCCACACCCATACACATAACTGCGCCCGTTAAAGACGGAACGCTCATCGTGGTATGAGTCAAAAGCAGCATCCAGCAAATGCCGGCAAGAGCACCCGGCAAAGCCGTGATGATGATGAAGGGATCGAGCCACGACTGGAAGTTCACCACGATGAGGAAGTACACCAGCACAATCGCCATCACCAGGCCGACTCCGAGACCGATGAACGAGGTCTGCATGGTTTCGACCTGACCGCGCACGGTGAGCCGGGTTCCGCGCGGCAACTGGTGACGAAAGGGATCCAGGACTTTATTCACGTCACGCGCTACGCCGCCCAGGTCACGATCTTGTGTGCTGGCGAACACATCGATGACCGGTTGCACGTTGTAGTGCGACTCAACCGCGGCCCGCGCCGTAGGTTGCAGTTGGACCAGGTTGCTCAAGAGTTGCTGGCTGGGCGCCGTGGGACTGTTGACCGGCGTCCGCATAAGATCCTGCAGCGATGTAACGCGATACTGAGGCGACTGCACAGCAATCTGATAGGTCACACCGTTGGCGGGATTCAGCCAAAAATTCGGAGACGTCTGGAAGCTGCCGCTGAGCGAGACCAGCACGCTCTGAGCCACGTCGCGAGCTTGCAGTCCGACTTGCGTCATGCGATTGCGCTCGAACTCCAGTTGCAGCGTGGGCAGATCTCGCATTTGTTGCACGTGGACGTCGGCGGTCCCGGGAACCTCTTTGACGCGATTCGCGATACGCTGCGCAATCTCGTAGTTGGTCTGCGTATCGAAGCCGGTCAGTTGAACGTCGATCGGGGCCGGCAATCCGAAGTTCAGGATTTGCGAGACGATGTCTGCCGGCTGAAAGAAGAACTCCACTCCGGGAAACTGACGAGGCAGTTCCTGGCGCAGGCGGCGGATGTAGTCGCCAGTGGCGGCATGATGTTCCTGGTTCAAGCCCACTAGAATCTCGGCATCGCTGGTGCCGATCACGCCGGAATTCGAGTACGACAGATTGATGCCGGAGTAGGGAAGGCCGATGTTGTCGAGAATTGTATTCAACTCGTCGTTTCGGTATCTGCTGCCGCAGGTAGCTCTCGATTTCGTCGCACAGGCGAGCGGTTTCTTCCACGCGCATGCCGGCGCGTCCGCGCACGTGCAGGCGCATCAGGCCGGCATCAACGTTGGGGAAAAAGTCCTGGCCCAAAAAGAAGACCAGGCCCATCGACAAGGTGCAGAACGCCACGAAGCAAACGGCGAAGAGCTTGCTGTGCTCGAGCGTGGTTTCCAGCAACTGGTAATAGCCATTGCGGAACTTCTCGAATCCGCTCTCGAAGCCGCGCTGGAAGCGCCCAAACACCGACTTCGGCTCGGCAGATTTATGCTCGTGTCCGCGCATGATGTACATCACAAGCGTCGGAATCAAGGTTCGCGAGAGGAAGTAAGACGCCAGCATCGCGAACACCACGGCTTCCGCCAGCGGCACGAACAGATAGCGCGCCACGCCGGTGAGGAAGAACATCGGCACGAACACGATACAGATCGAAAGCGTGGAGACGAAGGCCGGAACCGCGATCTGGGCTGCGCCATCGAGAATTGCCTGACGCATCTCCTTGCCTTGCGCCAGGTTTCGTTCGATGTTTTCAATTTCCACGGTCGCGTCGTCGACCAGAATTCCGACCGCCAGCGCCAGACCGCCCAGGGTCATGATGTTGATGGTTTCGCCCAGTGCGCTCAGCAGCAGCACGGAAACGAAGATGGACAGCGGAATCGAAATCGAGATGACGATCGTCGGACGCCAGTCGCCCAGGAACAGCAGGATCATGCAGGCGGTCAAGGCGGCTGCAATCAAACCCTCGCGCAACACACCGTTCAGCGAGGCCCGCACGAACAGCGACTGATCGAACAGCGGCTTGACCGTCACTCCCTGCGGCAGCGATTGCAGCGCGACCGGAACGATGCCCTTAACGGCTTCCACAATGGTCAGCGTCGATCCTTTACCGATCTTGTAGATCGCCATCAGCACGCCGCGTACGCCGTCCTGGCGAACGATGTTGGTCTGGGGAGCAAAGCCATCGCGGACATGAGCCACATCGCGCAGGTAGATGGTGGACCCGTTGATCGTCTTCACCGGCAGGTCGTTGAGCGCCGCGATGGTGGTGGGCGCGCTGTTCATCTCGACCTGGTACTCCAGCGAGCCGATCTTGACCGTGCCGGAAGGCGTGATCAGGGTCTGGGCATTCACGGCGTTAACGATGTCGGTAGGAGACAGTCCCTGCGCCTGCAAGTCGCGGTATATCGAGATCGACCTGGACCTGCCGTATCTTGCCGCCGTATGGATACGGCGTCGCGGCGCCCAGCCACAGTTGCCAGTTGCGTGCGAATGAAGTTTTGTCCCAGGTCAAAGAGCACTTGCTCGGGCAGTGTCTTGCTGCTGATGCCGAGCTGCACGATGGGCGTCGAGGAGGCGGTATAGGTGACGATGAGCGGCGGAGTGGTGCCCGGCGGCAGAGCTGCGCACGGTGGTCTGCTGCGATTGCGGTCACCTGCGCCAGCGCCGTCTGAATGTTCGCGTCCGGCTGGAAGAAAATCTTGATGACGCCGACGCCTTGCACCGACTGCGACTCGATGTGCTCAATGTTATTGACCGTCACCGTCATGCCGCGCTCGGAGTTGCTGACAATGCGCTGCGCCATGTCGGTAGGAGCGAAGCCGTTGAAGTTCCATACCACGCTGACGACGGGGATGTTGATATCAGGGAAGATATCGACCGGCGTACGCAGAATGACCAGCGGCATCAGCAGGATGATGACCAGCGCCATGACTACGAACGTGTACGGGCGCCGAAGCGCGAGGGCTACAATCCACATTTAAGCTGCTATCGACTCCCACTTACGCTGACCGAGGCGGTGCGCTACTTCCCTGGGACTTTTGATATGATACGATACGATACGTATTGGATTCAACGAGAGCTCCTCTGGCATGCAGGAAATAACCTCTTCTCGACAGGAACAGCCGGTCAACGAGCAAAACAATGGGAAGCGATCCCCGGGAAGTCCGCGGAATGAGCGCTCCCGGCAGGCCATTCTGCGCAGCACGCTGAAGTTGCTGCGCAAGCATGGTTTCGGCGCACTCTCCATCGAAGCGGTGGCCGCCGATGCTCATGTCGGCAAAGCGACCGTGTATCGCTGGTGGCCGAACAAGGGCGCTCTGGTCGTCGATGCTTTTGCCGCCAGCATTGAGGACGAACTGCACTTTCCTGACAGCGGTTCGGTATACCGCGACATGAGCGTGCAGATGAACCAGTTCCTCGAGGTGCTGCGTTCGCGAAGCGGCCGCATCGTTGCCGGTGTCATCGCGGCCGGACAGTCAGATCCCGAACTCATGGAAGAGTTTCGTGCCCGTTTTCTGCGGCCGCGCCGGCAGGAAGCCTATCGAACCTGCAGCGCGGCATCGATCGCGGAGAACTTCCGCGCGATCTCGATCTTGACTTGATTCTCGACCTGCTTTACGGCGGCATTTACATGCGCTTCCTTATACGACACGTGGAGTTGAACGAGGAATACATCGACGAGGTTTGTCGGATTGTCCTGGCGGGAGCGCTGAAAGATTCAGCCACTTCGAATGCAAAAGCCGGACGGCGCGGCCATTCTGTATCTGTCGAATAGGATTTAACATTCGCTTCCGGCGTCCATCCCCTCGCGAGGTCGTTGTTCTGGGTTTGTGCGAAGGTGCGCTCCTGTCTGGAGAATGGTAGGCTGTCGCCATGGCCGATGAGAACCCGAAGCGGAATGAGAGTGCTGCGGCGATTTGGGCCCGCTATTCGCAGATCGCGTTCGTCATTCCGGCCGCCGTGGTTGTCGGCTTACTGCTCGGCAAACTGCTCGACCATTGGCTGCATACGCGCTGGCTCTTTCTGGTCGGCATTATTATTGGATCAATCGCCGGCTTCGTTGACGTGATCCGAACGGTCATCCGGCAGAACAAATGAGCCTCTCGGGATTGCAGGATCTTCGGCATGTCCACGCCTGAATCGAGCGCGCCCGCGATGGAAGCTTTCCTCGACCGGGCACTGCCTCGCATTCGGAAGTTCATGGTGATTCTGGGGCTCGCCGGGACAGTGATCACCCTGGTACTGTTTCGAAGGCCCGCGACGGCTGGCTTTGTCGCGGGCGCGATCATCTCCTACGTCAATCAGCATTGGCTGGAGCAGGCAATTGAAGCCCTGGGAGAGAGGATCACGACCCAGAATAGCGGTGAACGTGGAGGGCTGATCGTCTTCCGCGCCCTGCTGCGCTATGCTCTGATCGCAGCGGGGGCATATGTTATATTTAATGTTTCCCTGGCAGCGCTTTACGGCTTCCTGGCAGGCGTTTGTCTTCCGATTGCAGCCGTGGCCTGCGAGGTCGTAGTTGAAGTATTCATCGACGCTGCGACACGGAACCTGATTTCCTAAACACTATTTGGACACACTTCATGGCGATGCCAAGCGTGTGCCAAAGTGGATAAATCGCATCACAGCATCCGGTCATAGAGTAAGCATTCATGCCTGAGCAACTTTGGTTAACCGCACTACTGAATAAGTATCTGGCAGGCCCGGCGAACAGCCTGCTGGCGTTGTGCCATGTTCATGCCGCGCATCCCCAGGCTCCGTTTACCAACTATGTGGCGATGGAGTTGTTGGTGTGGGTGCTGCTGGTCTTCCTGTTCATCATGATCCGTGCCGCGCCTGTCAGTGGACAGTCCCGGCGCCCTGCAGCACATGATTGAGGGCATCAATTCGTTCGTCAGCGACCAGAGCCACGAAGTAATCGGCCATGAGTATGAGCGGTATGTCGGATATCTCGACGACGCTTGGACTGTTCATTCTCGGCGGCTGCCTGATCGGGTTGATCCCGGGATTTGAAACTGCGACCGCCATGCCATCGGTGCCGCTGGGCTGCGCGCTGGTCACCTGGTTTTATTACCACATGCACGGTATCCGGAAGAATGGCTTTGGCTATATCCGGAACTTTATCGGTCCGGTGTGGTGGCTGGCTCCTCTGATGTTCATCATCGAGGTTTGCAGCCACTTGGCGCGAATTTTGTCGCTCACCATCCGTCTGTTCGCCAATATGTTTGCGAGCGACATGGTGACCCTGGTGTTCTTTACCCTCTTCCCGATTGCGATACCAGTCATCTTCATGGGTCTGCACGCTGCCGTGGCAATCATCCAGACGTACATTTTTGTGCTTCTGGCGACGGTATATATCGGAGAAGCGGTGGCGCACGAGCACTAAAAACGGCATTTAGCACTTGGCAATTAGCAGTTAGCTCTTAGCATCGACCGTCGGGTATTTTGGCTGATGCAAAGCGTCAACTGCTAAATGCAGCTGTTGTCAGCGTGAGGGCGTCAGCACGGTGAACGTCAACCACCCACTGACAGCGATTCATAGAGGAGAAACAAAATGCGGAAAGTGATGATGATTGTATTTGCGCTGATGGCACTGATGATGGTGGCCATGCCGGCGTTCGCGCAGGAGGCGGGAGGGGCCGCTGCTGCTAACCATGGTAACTATGTGGCCATCGCGGCCGGCTTCGGTATCGCGATCGCTGCCGGCCTGGCCGGTCTGGGACAGGGCCGCGTCGGTGCTGCGGCTTGCGAAGCCATGGCCCGCAACCCAGCCGCGCGTCCGGCGATTCAGCTTGCGCTGATTCTCGGCCTCGCGTTTATCGAGTCGCTGGTGCTGTTCACCCTGGTTATTATTTTCGCCAAGGTCGTCTAGATTTTTCCCAGTTCGATCAAGAGGCCCCGTCTGCGGATGGGGCTTTTTGTTTTGGAGCGGTTAGCCATTAGCTCTCAGCTTTTAGCAATCGGAAAGAAACCGTATGCTAAGGGCTAGAGGGTAAGAGCTAACCGCTGACGTTCATGCCTGGGGTCCTCGACTACGAGAACGTGACGAAAGACTATGGCCGTCCCTGGTCCAAGCGGCAGGTTCGCGCGTTGAACGGCTTCTCGTTGTCGCTGGAGCGTGGCGAGATATTCGGCTTCCTGGGCCCAAATGGAGCAGGGAAGACGACGGCGATTCACCTCGCTCTCGGATTCATGCGGCCATCTTCGGGGAACGGTCATGTGTTGGGCAAGCCGTTTGGGGATGCTGCCACTCGAGCCCGTGTCGGATTTCTCGCAGAAAACGTGGCGCTCTACCATCGTCCCGCAAATGCGTTACTACGTTTCTACGGCGCCTTGAATGGCATGAGGCCGGAGAAATCGCGGCTGCGTGCCCGCGAGGTCTTGCGCCAGGTGGAGCTTGCGCAGGAGGCAGACCGCAACGTGGCGAAATTCTCTCGTGGAATGCAGCAACGCGTCGGGCTGGCCCAGGCGCTGATGAATGACCCGGAGCTGCTGATCCTGGACGAGCCGACGTCGGCGCTCGATCCGCTGGCGCGCGTGGCCATGCGCGAACTTCTGCTGGACGCCAATCGCGCGGGCAAGACCATCTTCCTCAGTTCGCATCTTCTGTCGGAGATCGAGATGATCTGTCATCGTGTCGCCATCCTCGATAAAGGCCGACTGGTGAAGCTGGGTAAGACCGACGAGTTGCTGATTTCACGCGACCGCTACGAAGTGGTAGCACGTGGCGTGCCCTCCGACAGCTTCGAAAAATCGCGGGCGGTCGACGGCAGAATCGAATTCACCGTGCACGCGGGCTCTCAGCGTGACGCAGTCGAACGGGTTTGGGCGTTGGGCGGCGAAATCCTGAGCGTGAATCCGGTGCGGCGCACGTTGGAAGAAGTTTTTGTGGAACTGACTAATAACGGAGCGGACGGATGAGGCCGGTTTCACTGATTGCAGCAAATTTTCTGCGCGAACATCGCTGGCCGGTGCTGATCCTGTTCGCGTGGATTTTCCTCACGGCTGCGGCCGCCGGCGATTTCGGCAGAAGCCGTCCGGTGAATGACGACGTGGTCTTCTATTGTCAACAGCAGGCAATTTATATCTGCGTCTTCAGCGCCTTCCTGGCTGCCGATGCGATTCATAACGAGCGCAAGTCGCGCCGCATACTTCTGGTGCTGTCCAAAGCGATAAGCCGGGGCGAGTATCTGCTGGCAGTAATCCTGGGGACGTGCGTGACGGCCGCGGCCTATGCACTGTTTTTTGGAGTCTGCGGCATATGGCTGACGGCGAAGGCTGCCTTGCCGAATACACAACTTTGGTCAGTGGTCCTGATGGTGATCGCAGGTTCAGTGATTGCTGCAACGGTAGCCCTGTTCTTTTCGACGTTTCTCAATCCTTACGTTGCCACAGCAGCGACAATTGTGCTTTTCTGTGCTCCGGGAATGCTGCACGCGCAGCGTCATGCCTGGTCGATCTGGCTGCCCGGATTCCCAATCCTGCTGAATTTTCTGCGCTTCAACTTCCACCCCGATTGGACCGTGAACTGGACTGCGGGCGTCATCGCGATTCTGGAAGCCGGCTTGTTCTGGATCCTGGCAGCAGCGGTCTTTAACCGGCGCGACATAGCTGTGCCAGTTGAGTAGCGTCGCCGAAGATGACAGCCGGAAGGTCAATGCGCGGACAGGGTTCCGAAGCACGTGTCCCGAACCGTTTCTCCGCCGCCTAGCAACGTTGTCTTTTTTCGAATGTAGAGCGCCATGTCCAGGGAGTTGTTGGAGAGGCGGCACACCTCCGCTCCAAGCCGCCGGTAGATGCGGCTTTCCGGATAACCAGGGATATTCAACTCGCTCATCGTCCAGTCGCCGATTGAGAGGCGGTTGTTGTTGTTGGGGAGGTGAGTTACGTACTTCCGGAGATAGTCTGGCAGTTGAGCTGCGACCTGGTTGCTGCAGAAAATGTTAGCCGCGTCGACATTGCCGGAATACAGCGACCAGGAAAGATACGAATCCCACCATCCGAAAAAGCTGAGCGACGGCAGTATCAATACCAGCAGCAACACGACCTTCTGAAAGGCAAATGGATTTTTCCAAAGAACGTCGCGGAACGAGAAGTCCGCCTTCCAGAAGAGAATCAGGTCCAGCGCGATCATCGCGAAGTTCCACGGCCAGACAACATTGTTATGGTCGTAGCCGAAGGGCCCATACTTCATCAGGATAAACAGGTGCATCACGATGGCTGCCACGACCGCAAGGTTACGCAACCTGCGCGTGAGCAACCCTATCCCGATGCTCGCTTCGAGGAGCGGCGGGAGTTTCGTCAGCGTTTGAGCGATGGAATCGAGGAAGGGTCCCCCATTGCCGAGAAGCTCTGGAAGCACGTGTTCGGCAAACGTGGAGTTTAGCTTCTGCAGGCCGCTGTAAAAGTAAATGCTGGCAATGATCAGCCGGCAAATATTGAGCGCGGCGCTCTCGTCTTCGGACCGCCCGCCCTTCCAATAAAACACTGCCAGCGCCGCCAGCATGAGGGAATACTGATAGGCCCAGGGTTGCCAGCGGCATTGATCCAGGAGCGCGAGAACAATCACGAGAACAAGGAAAACAGTGAGGTAAAGCTTTGGCTTAGGAGCCGACGCAATGGCTACCAGCAGCGCAGCCATGAGGGCGAGGCAGACATAGTCGAAGGGATAAGGAATCTGCGGCAAGCCGGACAGCACAGGAATGAGAGGATAATGACGTGAGGTCAACCACAAGTGCCTGGATAACAGCACGGCTACGAAGAACCCCGCGGCAGTGACCAGCCTGGTCAAGAAGAGCCTGCGGCCCGGGCGGGACAGCAGTTGCTCCCGGCCAGAGTTTTTGTTCCTGGCGGCAGTCGTTGAACGTTTTTTCATGGAATGGAAGAGAGGCGAGCCATTCTACCATTCAGCCGCGAGTCACCCTGAGCGGGAGTAAACATTCGAGGCTGCCTGATGGACGTAACAGATAACCGCGATTGCCGGGGACGAAGGCATTGGCCCTCATCAGTGGATTTGTCCCCCAGACAACCGCGGCATAGACCCTACCCGGAGTATGACGACTACAGATGCGCAGGCCGAAAACTGAGGTTCTGTATTCCTGACAGCTTTTCTCCGCTTTCTTCGGTTGTATTTCGGATGACGCGCGCCAGCAGAGCGATTTCTCCTTGCGCGACGGTCACGTGATATCGGGCATCCTTCGGCACGGCAGGATCGCGACTCAGTAAATAGAGAATCTGCATCAATTCCTGCAGCTTATTATTCGCGCTGTCGAGAATGCTGGCGATCTTCAGCTCGGATGACGACGACACCTCCCGTGAAGTAGAGAGAGCAGGTTCGGATTTTCTACGTGACTTCGAGGACTCCTGGCTCGTAGCAGCCGGCTCTTGATTGCGACGGTTTGAGATATCACTCTGCGGCAACTGCTTCACAATTCTTCCCTCATCGAAATACATCACAACATATTCCTTCCGTTGAAAAAGTCCTTCAGTTCCGAAAGCGAGAGAAGAGTAGCGCGAACAGCATCTTGATGCGGACGCGGCGAGCTCCGATTCTCGCAATCCAGCGATTACTTTGTTGAAGAAACAATCTCAACTAACAGAGCCGCGTACAGTGCAGCTCGATAAGCCCTTGGGGGTGGAGGGCGCGTTTGTCGGGTACGGTCGAAGAGAAAAACGAAGACGTGGCGTGAAGAGAAATACCAGCGAACGAAATGGAAGCGGTACAACCCGCCGGGACATGGTGTCGCGAGGAGACGCCATGCAGCGGCAACAGCGGCGCGAAAAACACATAAAGCACCGCAGTCACCAAAAGAAATGCTATGAATCCCTGGCGGGCCAGCGTCATGAAGCTCCAATACTGTCAGGAATCGTGAGCTGCTTCAACCCACAAGTCCGCGGATGCAGTTGAATATTCTGATGCCTACTTAATCAGGTCCTGCGCACTTCGCAGAGTGTATTCGAGCACACGGCTGGGGAGCACACCCAGATAGATCGTCGCAATCAAGCTGATCGCCAGCCCAAGTCCCAGCGAAACTGGGATACGCGCGACGGGGGCTTCCACCCGCTCATCCCGCATGTACATATAGACGATCACGCGCAGGTAATAGTAAGCAGCAATCGCGCTGTTGATCACACCTATAATGGTGAGCCCGACGAGATTGGACTTCAACGCGGCAGAGAAGACGTAGAACTTGGCAAAGAATCCGCCGGTGGCCGGAATGCCGATTAGCGATAGCAGGAATATGGTGAGGATCGCGGCCAGCAGCGGAGAACGGCGGCCGAGTCCGGAGTAGTCGTCGAGCGTGACATATTTTTCGCCGCTGGAGGCGAAGTGGCTGACCACGGCAAAAGCGCCGACATTCATTGCTGCGTAGGATGCCGTGTAGAAGATTACGGCTGAAATGCCAAGCTGCTTGGCGGCAGCGAAGGCTACCAGAATGTACCCCGCGTGAGCGATCGACGAATAGGCCAGCAGACGCTTCACATTCTGTTGCACCAACGCGCCGATATTGCCGAGCGTCATCGAGAGTATGGCCGAAACCCAGACGATCCAGAACCAGCCGGGAGCGGTGGTGGCGAAGAGCACGCGCAGCAGAACGGCGAAGGCCGCGGCTTTCGGTCCGGTAGACATGAGCGCGACCACCGGAGCGGGCGCGCCCTCGTAGACGTCGGGCGTCCAGATGTGAAACGGAGCCGCCGCGACTTTGAAGCCCAATCCAACGAACATCAACCCAACCGCAAGATACGCCAGCGTTGAAGGCTGTCCCTGCAAGTAGCGAGCGATGCCGTAGACGTTGGTGGTTCCGGTAGCCCCGAAGACCAGCGCGACGCCGTATAGGAAAAATGCCGTGGCGAAGGAGCCCAGAAGGAAATACTTCAGCGACGCCTCCGCGCTTTCAGCGGCGCGGCGGCGCATTCCCGCAAGAATGTAAGTGGAGATCGACGAAATCTCGAGGGCGATGAAGACCAGCACCAGTTCGACGGCCGACGACATCAGCATCATGCCGACGGTGCCGAACAGAATAAGCCCATAGTATTCGCCCGAGCGGATGCGCTGCACCTCCAGGTATTCGAATGAGGTGAGGATGACCACCAGCGCGATCAAAAGCACAACGACGTGAAAGAAGACGCTGAAGGTATCAACGCTGATGGTGTTGTAAAAGGCGCTGCCGTAGTAGTTGGTCTGATACGCGGTAGCAGCAAGTCCGGCCAGCGTACCGATGATGGCGATGAGGCCCAGGGGCTTCTTGGAACCCTGTTCGGGGATAAGCGGATCGACCAGCATGATGACGATGCCGAAGATGCTCAGCACCAGTTCTGGCAGGATCCGAATGTAGTCGACGGGCGGAATCATCGTCCGATCACCTTTAGGAATGCTTCAGTCATATGAGTGCCGGCGTTAGAGGCCGCCTGGGTCACGCCGGAAAACTGATGTAACGCGCTAACCACCGAAGGATCGATCGAGTGCAGCCACAGCATGGGCGCAACGCCCATCACGATCGAAGCAATCACCAGCGGCCACAGCGAAAGCTGCTCACGGCCATCCAGATCGCGCAGTGTCTTGTTCTTCGGGTTGGTGACTTCGCCGTAGAAGACGCGCTGATACATCCACAGCAGGTAGCAGGCGCTCCAGATCACGCCGGTCGCCGCCAGAATTCCGTAAATCTGTTTGGCCTGGAAGGCGCCGCTCAGGACCAGGAATTCGCCGACGAATCCGTTCAGCAGCGGCAGTCCGACAGACGACAGCATCACGAAGGCGAAGAAGACGGCATAAATCGGCATGGGCGTCGCCAGGCCGCCGTACTCGGAGATGTCGTAGGTGTGGCGGCGATCATAGGCCATTCCCAGCAGCATGAAGAGAGCGCCGGTAGAGACGCCGTGATTCAGCATCTGGTAGACCGCGCCATCGACGCCCAGTTGCGTGAAACTGAAGATGCCGAGCACCACAAAGCCCAGGTGACTGACGGAGGTGTAGGCGATCAAGCGCTTAATGTTTGGCTGGATCATCGCAACCAGTGCGCCATAAATAATGCCGATGATCGCCAAAGTCATGATCCACGGAGCGTTGCGCCTGGCTTCGTCAGGGAAGAGCCCGATGTTGAAGCGCAACAAGTCCGTAAGTGCCCATCTTGAGCAGCACGCCAGCCAGCAGGACGGAGCCTGCCGTGGGCGCCTCGACGTGGGCATCCGGCAACCACGTGTGCAGAGGAAAGAGTGGGACCTTTACCGCGAAGGCTACAAAGAAGCCGAGGAAGAGCCAGATGGCGGCTCGGCCGAAGCCGGCTACCTGTCCGTTCTGGATGGCTGCCTGAATGGTTACGAAGTCGAAGCTGCCGGTGCGCGCATACAGCCAGATGATGGCCGCGAGCATGAAGACCGAGGCGATCATGGTGTACAGGAAAAACTTAACGGCGGCGTAAATCTTGCGTCCGTGGCCGTACATTCCGATGAGCAGCGCCATCGGAATCAGCGTGGCTTCCCAGAAGAAGTAGAACAGGAACAGATCGAGCGCCATGAAGACGCCGATCATCGCCGTCTCCAGGACCAGCATCAGGACAAAGAATTCCTTTACCTGATGGTCGATCGATTTCCACGAGATCAGCACGCACAGCGGCATCAGGAACGTGGTCAGGACGATCAGCCACATCGAGATGCCGTCGATGCCGAGATGGTAGTGGATGTTCGGGTGCTGTATCCACGGGAGGTTCTGTTCGAACTGGAAGCCGCTCTGTCCGCGCACGTAATGCCACGGCAGATGCAGCGAGGCAATCAGTGTGATGAGCGAGACCGCCAGCGCGAAGTAGCGAATGTCGCGATCGCGCCGCGGAATGCAGGCCAGCAGGATCGCGCCGGCCAATGGCAGGAAGGCGACGATGGTCAGGATGTTCTGGTCGAGGAAGTTCATCGCAACCCCCTCCACACCATGAAGGCAATTACCGCTGTAGCCCCCACGGCCACCCAGCCTGCGTAAGACCGTATGTTGCCGGACTGCATCTGACGGAGTGCGTCGGACGTTTCCTGCGCTCCGGCGGCGCCGCCGTCGACCGCACCGTCGATCAGGCGCTTGTCGATGCCCTTCCAGAAGACATTGGTCGAAAGCGAGATCAGCGGATGAATGATGACCGCTCCGTAGAGCTCATCGATCTTGTACTTGTTCAGCACCAGCGTATAGAAGCCGCCAAAAGCCCTGGCCATCTTTGCCGGCAGGTCGCGGCGCTTGTAGTACAGGTACCAGGCCAGGAGGAGGCCGAGCAGCGAAACCGTGAAGGCCGATTCCAGCTGAAGATCAGTTCGGTGCTGTGCTTTCTTCTCAGCTTCCGCAGGAGCAGCGGATGGTTCTGCGGTTGCCGTCTGGCGCCACCGATTGGACACACCGGCGCAAGGAACCTTCCGAACTCGATCGGTGCCGTGCAGCGAGTGCGGCACTCCGACCCAGCCTCCGACGAACGACAGCAGCGCGAGAATCATGAGCGGAACGACCATTACCCACGGACTCTCGTGCGGCGAGCCGTGGCCGTGATCGCTGGCTGCGTGTGCATCCTGCGCGGCGTGAACCGCTCCAGCATGTCCGGCATGTTGCGCGTCGGTATCGTGTCCGTGGCCCGCCGGTCTCAGGATTCGGGCCGCGGTACTCGCCGAAGAACGTCATGAACCACAGCCGGAACATGTAGAACGAAGTCATGCCGGCGGTGATGACTCCGATGAGCCAGATGATGTGGAAGCCGCCGCTCCAGGCCGACCACAGAATGCGGTCCTTCGAGAAGAATCCGGCGAAGGGCGGCAGTCCGGCGATGGCGAAGGTCGCGATCGTCATGCACCAGAACGTGTAGGGAAGGTATTTTCGCAACCCTCCCATGTGCCGCATGTCCTGCTCACCGCCAAGCCCGTGAATGACCGAGCCCGCTCCGAGGAAGAGCAGGGCTTTGAAGAAGGCGTGGGTCATCAGGTGAAAGACGCCGCCAACATAGTCCGCGACGCCGCAGGCCATGAACATGTATCCCAGCTGCGAGATCGTCGAGTACGCCAGGACCTTCTTGATGTCGGTCTGAACGATGCCGATGGAAGCGGCGAAGATCGCCGTCAACGTTCCGATGATCGCAACGGCCAGACGCGCGTCCGGAGCACGGTTGAAGATGGCATTAGACCGCGCCACCATGTAGACGCCGGCGGTGACCATGGTGGCCGCGTGGATCAGTGCGGAGACCGGTGTCGGACCTTCCATGGCGTCCGGCAGCCACACGTACAGCGGAATCTGTGCCGACTTGCCGGTCGCGCCGACCAGCAGCAGCAGACCGATCGCAGTGAGCAGCCCGGCACCGGCGCTCTCGACCGGGTATTGGCTGACCAGCGGCCATAAGCTGGCGTATTGCAGCGTGCCGAAGTGCTTGATCAGCAGGAATAGCGCGATCAGGAAGCCGAAGTCGCCGACGCGATTCGTGATGAACGCTTTCTTGCCGGCATCGGCGGCGCTCTTCTTCAGGAACCAGAAGCCGATCAGCAGGTACGACGCCAGGCCCACGCCTTCCCATCCGACGAACATCAGCAGGTAGTTGTTCGCCAGCACCAGGGTCAGCATGAAGAACATGAAGATGTTCAGGTAAGCAAAATAGCGGTAGTAGCCGCCTTCATGCTCCATGTAGCCGACGGAGTAGATGTGGATCAGGAAGCCGACGCCGGTGACCACCAGCAGCATGATCAGCGAAAGCTGATCGAGATAAATGCCGTAAGGAATCGAGAACGACCCGACGCTCAGCCAGGTGGCGTAGTTCTCGATGTGCGGGATCTGATCCGGTGCCAGACTGACAAACTGCGCAGCCACCCACAACGCCATCGCGAAGGCCGCAGCGGTAAAGCCCAGGGCAATGGTATTCACCAGCGCTTTGGGAAAGCGCTTGCCCAGCAGACCGTTGATGGCGGCGCCCGCCAGCGGGAGCAGCGGAATGATCCAGAGATGCATGCTCATAGTTTGAGGAGATTCACGCGATCGACGTTCAGACGTTTCACGCGTGCGAAATACGGCGATGATGATGGCCAGGCCAACAGCCGCCTCGGCGGCGGCGACTACCATTACGAAGAACACAAAGATGTGGCCGTCGAGCGACTTCAACTGAGCGGCGAAGGCGACGAAGGTCAGGTTCACGCCGTTCAGCATCAGCTCAATCGATAAAAATATGGTGATGATGTTGCGCTTGATCAGGAATCCGGCAACGCCACAGGCGAACAGGATTGCGCTCAACACCAGGTAGTAGGAAAGAGGAACCATTAGTCTCCCTCCCTCCGCGCCAGCACCACGGCGCCCATGATGGCGATCAGAAGCAAGACCGAAGTGATTTCGAAGGGCAGCAGGTAGTCGCGAAACAGCAGGTGGCCGATGGCCTGCGGATTACCGAAGACGTCGCTGCCGTTCATGATCTCGGGGCCGCCGATGGAAACACGGTCCAATCCCGTCAGGTGGGTGATGAACGCGGCGGCAATGCCCAGTCCGATGATCAGCGCCGGTACGCCCAGCATCATCGCTACCCGGCTCTCGTGCGGCAGGCGCTCTTCCTCGCCGGCGTTCAGCAACATGATGACGAAGACGAACAGCACCATGACCGCGCCGGCATAGACGATCACCTGCACCGCGGCGACAAACTCTGCGCCCAGCAGGAGATAGATCAGCGCCAGCGAGCCCATCACCACAATCAGCGACAGCGCGCTGTTGATGGGGTGCTTCTGTACCAGGAGGTTGACCGCACCTCCTACGCACAGCAGCGCGAAGATGAAGAACAAAATGAGAGCGAGCATGATGTTTCGAGGCAGTTGGCACTTAGCATTTGGCATTTGGCCAAACCATGAGTGCTGACTGCGGACAATCCAAGCGTGCTTTTCAGCCAAACCGCTAAGTGCTAATTGCCAACTGCCGCTTTACTTCACCGCCACAATAAAAGCCGTCACAACAATATTCGCAATGGCCAGCGGCAGCAGGAACTTCCATCCAAAGGCCATGAGCTGGTCATATCGGAAACGCGGCAGCGTGCCGCGCACCCAGATGTAGATAAACATGAACACGAAGACGCGCACGCGCGAACCAGAACACCGGCAGCAGCGACTGCACGATCGGCGGCCCAAATACTGGTCCAGTCCAGCCGCCCAGGAACAACACCGATGCCAGGCAGGCCACCGTCACCATGTTGGCGTACTCGGCCATGAAGAACATGGCAAACTTCATCGAACTGTATTCGGTGTGGTATCCGGCGACGAGTTCCGTCTCTGCTTCCGGCAAGTCGAAGGGAATGCGGTTCGTCTCCGCGTACGCCGCCATGATGTAAATGAAGAAGGCAACGAACTGTCCCTTGAACAGATTCCACTTGGGAATGAAGCCGAACCAGGTGCCCGTCTGCGTATTAACGATGTCGCTCAGGCTGAAGCTGCCGGCCAGGATCAGCACGCCGATCAGCGAAAGCCCCAGCGCCAGTTCATAGCTGATCATCTGCGCCGAGGCGCGCAGGCCGCCCAGCATCGAGTACTTGCTGTTCGAAGCCCATCCCGCCAGAGCGACGCCATACACGCCGACCGAGGTCACTCCAAGAATGATCAGCAGGCCGATGTTGACGTCGGTGATCTGGAGTCGGCGTCGAGATGCTGCCGATCTTGATCCACGGTCCCACCGGAATCACCGCAATCGACGTCAGCGCCGTGGTCACGGCGATGATTGGCGCCAGCATGTACAACGGCTTGTTGACGTAAGGCGGTGTGAGGTCTTCCTTAAAGATGAACTTTAAGCCGTCGGCCAGCGGCTGCCAGATGCCGAAAGGGCCGACGCGCGTGGGTCCCCAGCGGTTCTGCATGTGCGCCACGACCTTGCGCTCCAGCAGGACCGTATAGGCGACGGCCGTAAGCAGGATGAAGACCGCGAGCAGGATCTTAACGATCGAAACCAGGATGAACGTTCCAATGCCCATTTAGCTATCAGTTCTCAGCCGTCAGTAAATACGCTTTTCGCTTCTACGCCATTCGCTCTTTCGCCAGACGATCCAACGTTCTGCGTTACACGCGATCGTGTCATCCTGAGCGCAGGCGCAGTCTTATCGCGCCGAAGTCGAAGGACCTCTACATGCCACAAAGACCAGAACCCAGAATCGGAACCTACTCGCCCATCCGCACCATCGGATCGTATCCGGGAGCACCCTCATCGTCCGTCGGAGCGTGATAGCGCTCGTAAACCGTATTCAACGTCGTCCGAGAAGCGTCCCAGCGTGCCCGAGGTGAACAGCGTGTCATTCGCAGGCAGAATCAGCTTCGGATCGCCCGTGCCGGTGGCGCCCGTAATCTGCACCAGTTGCGTATGCACGTCCTGACCGGTCAGCAGATTCAGCCGCGAAATGTCGTAGCCGGGAACCAGTCGCTGAATCTCGTCCAGCATGGCCGTCGGATCGTACGGGCTCATCTTCGGTTCAAGGTTGTGGTCCGTAAGCCACACCGCGTGGCGGTCGGCCTCGCCCGACTGCGCACCACGCGTCTGACCCATGTCGGCGCGCGTTCCACCGCCGCCGAAGGGCACCAGCTTGTGCACGTCGTAGCCCATGCGCAGCGCGATGCGGACGATGCACTCGAAGTCGTTGCGCACGCCCGAGAACTCGCCGGCCTTCTTCAGCATCTGCACGTCGCCGCAGGTGTTGGTCGTAGTGCCGCCCTTTTCGTAAGCGTTGGCGACGGGGAGAACCACGTCGGCGATGGCCGCCGTCTCGGTCAGGAACATGTCCTGCACGATCGACGAAGCTCTTCGAAAGGACAAACGGATCGATGTTGTAGCGCGCGACCGGATTCGATCCGACCACGTAGAGCGCCTTCAACTTGCCGTCTTTCGCCGCGTCCATCATCTGCAGCAGGTTCAGGCCGGGCGTCTTCGGAATCTCGTCGAGCCACTCTTCGTGGAACTTGGTGGCGCTGCTGACCGGCGCGTAGCCCGGCAGCATGTCGGGATAGAGACCCATGTCGGCTGCGCCGCGCGAGTTGGCGTAGTCGCCCAGGCAGATGAACTTTGCGCCCTGCGCGAGTCCAAAGTCGACCAGCGTCTTGACATCGCCGTCGCGCAGCTCCGAACCGAAGATGATGATCAGCCCTTCTTCATTCTTCAGCGTGCGTCACGCATCTGCGTCAGCGACTCGCGCGTCAGAGTCGGCGGAGACGACGCCTCTCGGCCGCAGCATCATTGCCGGCGAGGAACTGTACGAACGCTGCCTTCGGAGCCGGGCGCGATCTGCGCAAAGGCTGTCGCCTGCCGGCGCAGCTTGATCGACGCCGAATTCGCGATGTAGACCTTCGCGCGATGCAGGCGAACGTTGCTGCGAATCTGCCAGGCCAGCAGCGGATGCTGGTTGGTCGGATCGTTGCCGATCAGCAGGATCGCCGGTGCCGTGAGCGACGTTGCGCATGGAAGCCGTTGCGTCAGGCTTAGCCGCCAGTGCCGAAGCGAAAGCAGGGAAGTCGGCGGTGCGGTGATGGTCGATGTTGTTGGTGCCCAGCACCAGCCGCGCGAACTTCTGCAGCAGGTAATTCTCTTCGTTGCTGGTGTGATTGGAACCGATGACGCCGACCGAGCATTGGGACCGTCGCTGGTCAGCACCTGCTGGAACTTCGTGGCGATCAGGTCGAACGCCTGCTCCCAGGTCGCCGTGAACGAACTTGCCGTCGCGCTTGATCAGCGGCTGCTGCAGGCGGTCGGGATTGTTGGCGAAGTCGAAGGCGTAGCGGCCCTTCACGCAGAGGAAGTCGCCGTTGATGCCGCTCTTGTCGCGATTGTCGCCGCGCACAATCTGCATGCCGGTATCGGCGCGGCGCACGCCCAGGGTGGTCTTGCAGCCGTCGCCGCAATGCGTGCAGACGGTGCCGACGTGCTTCATCTCCCAGGGACGCGTCTTGTAGCGGTACGCTCCGGAGGTCAGTGCGCCGACCGGGCAGATGTCGATGCACATGCCGCACTCTTCGCACTCCAGATGGTCGCCATGATTGGGCGCGATGATGGAGCCGGAGCCGCGGTTCTGGACGCCCAGCGCCCAGACATCCATGCCTTCACCGCAGGCGCGAATGCAGCGGTAGCACAGGATGCAGCGCGGGCGATCGAAGTAGACGACGGGCGACCACTGCTGCTCGTCGCGATGGTTCTTCAGGTCGATGAACTTCGATTCGGCTGCGCCGTACTTGAAGGTCATGTCCTGCAGTTCGCACTCGCCGCCGGCGTCGCAGACCGGGCAGTCGAGCGGATGGTTCGCCAGCAGCAGCTCAAGCATCGACTTGCGCGCCTGCTTGATCTTGTCGGTTTCGGTCGCGACCACCATGCCCTCGGCGACCGGCGTGGTGCAGGCGGTCTGCAGCTTGGGCATCTTTTCGATTTCGACCAGGCACATGCGGCAGGCGCCCTGCAGCGACAAGTTGGGGTAGTAGCAGAAAGACGGCACCTCGATGCCCGTGCTCTTGCAGGCTTCGATGAGGAGCGTCCCCGCGGGAACGGTCAGTTTCTTGCCGTCGACAGTAAGTGTTACGTCAGCCATAGAACCAGCAATCTAGCAACTAGCTTTTCGCAATTAGCTCAAGCAATCCAAAACCGTGCGTCATCCTGAGCGCAGCATTCACCGCTTTGCGCATCGGAGCCGAAGGACGCGCTTCTGGGACCCAGCCAAGCTGTCTCGCAGCTCCGCCGCCTTCTCATACGGGCACGGCTGGCCGTTCAGGTGCGCCTCAAACTCTTCGCGATACTTCTGCACGTACGAGATGATCGGCATCGCCGCCGCATCGCCGAGCGGACAGAAGGTACGTCCCAGCATGTTTTCCGCCAGGTACTTCAAATTGTCGATGTCTTTCGCCACGCCGCCGCCGGCGTGCATGCGCGTCAGCGTCTTCTTCATCCAGTCGGTACCTTCACGACAGGGAATGCACCAGCCGCAGCTCTCGTGCTGGTAGAACTGCGTCACTCGCAGCGCGAACTTCACGAGGCACATGTGGTCGTCGATCACGATCACGCCGCCCGAGCCCAGCATCGAGCCGGCCTTCAGCACCGAGTCGAAGTCCATCGCCACGTCGATCTCATCCGGCTTCAGGATCTGCACCGACGAGCCGCCGGGCACGACGCCCTTCAGGTTCTTGCCCTTCACCATGCCGCCCGAAACCTCGAAGATCATCTTCTTGAGGTTGTAGCCCATCGGCAGTTCGTAGACGCCGGGCTTCTGCAGCTCGCCGCTCATGCAGAACAGACGCGTGCCGCCGTTGCGCGGCGTGCCCAGGTTGGCGAACCACTCGCCGCCGCCAAGAATGATGTGCGGCACGCTGGCCAGGGTCTCGGCGTTGTTGATGACCGTAGGACCGCCCCACAGTCCGACGACGGCGGGGAAGGGAGGCCGGATGCGCGGAACGCCGCGTTTGCCTTCGAGGGACTCCATCAGCGCGGACTCTTCGCCGACTTCATAAGCGCCCGCGCCGGAGTGTACGAAGATGTCGAGATCGATGCCCGAGCCGAAGATGTTCTTGCCGATGAAGCCCTTCGCGTATGCGTCGGCGACCGCCTTCTCCATGATCTCGATCAGGTAGCGGTACTCGCCGCGCAGGTAGATGTAGCCGGTCTTCGATCCGACGGCGAGGGCGGCAATCATCACGCCTTCGATCACCGCGTGCGGATCGTGCTCGAAGATCAGGCGGTCTTTGCAGGTGCCGGGCTCGCTCTCGTCGCCGTTGCAGAGGACGTACTTCGGCTTGGGCGACTGCTTGGGCACGAACGACCACTTCATGCCGGTAGGGAAAGCCGGCGCCACCGCGGCCGCGCAGGTTCGACGCCTTCACTTCATTGATGATGGCGTCGGGCCCCATGCTGAGGGCCTTCTGCAAGGCCTTGTAGCCGTCGAGCTCGAGATAGCGGTCGAGGTTGGTCGCGCCCATGCCAAAGCGCTTGGAGACGACCTTTACTTCATCGGGATGGGAAACTAGGTACGCCATTATCGCGTTCGCTTTTCGCCCTTGGCTTTTCGCTCTTCGCCAGAGCCGCTCGCCGAATCGTCTGGCGAAGAGCGCATGGCGAACAGCGAAGAGCGTCTTTACTGCTGTTCCTTCTTCTTCAAACTCTCAATCAACTCGATCGATTTTCTCCGTCGTCAGATTCTCGTGGAAGTCGTAATTCATCATCATCGCCGGAGCCCACGAGCAGGCGCCGATGCACTCGACTTCTTCCACGGTGAACAGGCCGTCCGGTGTCGTTCCGCTTGTTGGCGACGCCCAGCTTCTTCTTGCAGTGCTCCAGAATGTCTTCGCCGCCGCGCAGCAGGCAGCTGACATTCGTGCAGACCTGGAAGTTGTACTTGCCGATCTGTCTGCGTGCGCAGCATCGAGTAGTAGCTGACCACGTTGCGCACTTCCAGATCGGAAAGCTCCACACGCTGCGCAATTTCGTGGATGGCATCGTCCGTCAGCGCGCCAAGTTCGTCCTGGATGTACAGCAGCATGGGGACGAGCACCGAGCGCTTGGTCGGATAGTGCGTGACCATGGTGGCGAAGCGTTGTTCGAGTTGGTCAGAGAATTTCATTGATTTAGCAACTAGCCGACTAGCAACTAGCACTTAGCACGAACAAACCCGGCACTACCAAACTCCGTGTCATCCTGAGCGCAGCATTCGCGGCTCTTGCGAATGCGGAGTCGAAGGACCCCTATACCGCCAATATCTCTGCCACTGCCGGCGAACCGCAGATCCCTCGGCTTCGCTCGGGATGACAATTCAGCGACGGGCCATCGAAACACCGAGTCCGCTGCCCCTCCCTGGCACCCCTGCCTTACCTGTCGCAATCACCCAGCACAATATCGATGCTGCCGATGGCCGCGACCACGTCGGCGATCAGACCGTCCTTCGCACATCTTGCGCAGCGACTGCAAATTCGCAAACGAGGGCGACCGCATGTGCACCCGATACGGCTTGGCGGTGCCGTCGCTCACCACGTAGTAGCCCATCTCGCCGCGCGGCGACTCGATCGGCATGTAGACCTCACCCTCAGGCACCGTAAAGCCTTCCGTCACAATCTTAAAGTGATAGATGAGGGCTTCCATCTGCGTCTTCATCTTCTCGCGGTCGGGCAAAACGACCTTGGGAGCGTCGGCCTTCGACGGTCCCTCCGGCATGCCTTCCAGCGCCTGCATGGCGATCTTCTGCGACTCGCGCAGCTCGGCCACGCGCACCAGGTACCGGGCGTAAACATCGCCGACGGTCGAGGTCGGCACATTGAACTTGAAATTCTCGTATCCGGTGTAGGGCTGGTCGCGGCGGAGGTCGACATCGACACCGCTGGCGCGCAGCGTCGGACCGGTGGCGCACAAGCGCAATGGCGTCTTCGGCGCTGATGTGACCGACGCCCTTAAGGCGATTCACAAAGATCGGATTGTTGGTCAGCAGGTTCTCGTACTCGTCGATGTTGCCGGGGAAGCGCGTCAGGAAGTTCTTTACCCGGTCGAACCAGCCCAGCGGCGGCTCCATCGAGACTCCGCCAATGCGGAAGTACGAGGTCATCATGCGCTGGCCGGAGACCGCTTCAAACAGCCGGAGCACGTCTTCGCGCTCGCGGAAGCAGTACAGGAACACGGTCATCGCACCGATGTCCATGGCGTGTGTGCCCAGCCAGACCAGGTGCGAGTTGATGCGGGTCAGCTCGTTCAGCAGCACGCGCAGCCACTGTCCGCGCGGCGGAATCTCCAGCCCCAGCAGCTTCTCCACAGCCAGGCAATAGGCCAGGTTGTTGGTCATGGGGCAGAGATAGTCGATGCGGTCGGTCATGGGCACGACCTGCTGGTAGAACTTGGCCTCGCAGGTCTTCTCGATGCCGGTGTGCAGGATACCCGATGTCGGGCATCATGCGCACGATGGTCTCGCCGTCGACTTCGAGCAGCAGCCGCAGAACGCCGTGGGTCGACGGATGCTGCGGGCCCATGTTCAGGACCATCGTCTGGTCTTGCGACGGGTCCAGTACCGGCGTGGGAGTCATGTGCGCCATTAGCGGTAGCCCTCGACGGGATAATCCTTGCGGAGAGGATGGCCTTCCCAGTTTTCCGGCATCATGATGCGCGCCAGGTTGGGATGCTCATCGAAGCGAACGCCGAACAGGTCGAAGACCTCGCGCTCGAAGAAATTTGCGCCCGGCCAGAGCGGCGTCAGCGAATCGATGTTGGCGTCGTCGCCGGAGAGCCGCACCTTCAGCCGCAGATACTTCTTATTGCGCGTGGAGAACAGCTGGTAGACGACTTCAAAGCGCGGTTCGCGCGGGATACCAGTCCACGCAAGTGAGATCGGCCAGCGCGTTGTATTGCAACTGCGGATCGCTCTTCAGGGCCATGCAGGCATTGCGCAAGCGCGATGACGGTCGACCCAGATCGTGAGCTCGTTACGATCGAACTTGGCGCCGGTGACGGCGCGGCATTCATCGCCAGAAGGCCGCCACTTCCGGACGATCTTTCAGTTGCTCGATGTCGGTGATTGCCGGCTCAAGTGCCATCGCTAGATCTTCTCCGCCTTACCCTGCTTGTTCCAGTCGAGCACGCCTTTTTTCCAGACGTACCACAAACCCACGAGCACGATGCCGATATAAACCAGCATCTCCCAGAACCAGAACATGCCCAGGCCAGACGCCTTCAGCTGCTTTTGAACGACCGCCCAGGGATACAGGAACACGGCCTCGACGTCGAACAGGATGAAGAGCATGCCAACCAGGTAGAACTTCACCGTAAAGCGCTGGCGGGCGTTGCCGACGGGTTCCATGCCGCATTCGTACGGCGACATCTTGGCCGGATTGTATTTGTGCTGTCCGATGAAGTACGACAGATCCCACAATCGCGCAGGCAATGCCCCCGGCGACGAGGATGTGGATCAGCAGCGGAAGATAGCGCGCAAAATAAAAGTCCGGCATGATCGGCTGGTGCTCAGGAAAGCTCGTGCAAGCACGGGTAAACATTCGAGTTTAGAATTGATGCGAGTGATGTCAACCGCGTGGGAGCAGGATTCATCGGGGTTTCACAGTGCGAGATGAAATTGGATAAGACCTCGTCGAATAGGCGATCTCATCCGCCCCCGACGAAGTGAACAATCTCCAAACTGTCGCCGTCTTTCAGCGGCGTTTCGGCCCACTGCGTACGTGAAACAATATCGCGATTTAGCTCGGCGGCGACACGGTCGCCCTTCATGCCAAGTTGCTCGATGAGCTGGGCCAGCGTAAGCCGGTCGCCGAAGCTTTGTTCTTTGCCGTTGATGATCAGGCGCATGCAGCTAGTTTCCAGTTTCCGATTTCAAGTTGCAAGGGCCCAGCGCTGCTCATCGGATATTGACCCGCGCAACTCGGACTTGCAGTAAAATTCCTGCACCTTACGAAGGAGAACCGTATGGGCCGTCCGGTTGTGCACTTCGAGATTGGCTGCCGCGACAAAGCGCGCACCGCCGAGTTTTTCAGCAAACTCTTCGACTGGAACACGCAGGAGATGGGCCCCGCCGCAACCAAAATCGATACGGGCGCAGGCTCGGGCATAGGCGGGCACATCACAGCCCTCGGCCACGAACCGCACAACTACGTGACCGTGTACATCGAGGTTGACGATGTGCAGGCTTATCTCGACAAAGCGGTTGCTCTTGGCGGTAAAGCGCTGTTGCCCGTGATCCCGATTCCGCAAGGCCAGTTCTCCTGGTTCTCCGATCCGCGATGGGAACACCATTGGGCTGATCAAAACTACGAGCATCTGAATAAGATCGTGCCAAGTTTGTCTCTGACGCCATGCTGTACTTAGCTCACAAGCCGTTGCCGCCGCTCTCGGCTTTCGTCGATCTCCTCTGGCTGTACCAGGGCTACGAGGTTTCGCACGAAAAAGAGCGGTTGATGCCGGACGGCTCGGTCGAACTGGTCATCAACCTGGCCGAGGATTGCATCCGGAATTACGATTCCCGCAATCCCGAGAAATTCGAAACGATTCCAGGCTGTGTCATCTCCGGGCCGCGGTCCGAGTTCTTCGTTATCGATACTGCCGGTGAAGCTGCAGTCGCCGGAGTTCATTTCAAGCCTGGCGGCGCCTTCCCATTCTTTCGAGTACCGCCATGCGAGATGGCCGATCAGTCGGTCGCGCTGGATGCGGTGTGGGGATCGGCCTCGGGATGGCTGCGGGAGAGAGTTCTCGCCGCGAAATCGCCGCCGAATAAGTTGCAAACGCTCGAACAGTGTTTGTTGGAGCAATTGGCGAAGCCGCTTGAACGCCATGCTGCAGTTAATTTCGCATTACAACAACTCTCGGCGGCCTATCCTCCAGACATCTCGTGGATTGTGAATCAGGTTGGATACAGCCAGCGTCGCTTCATCGAGTTGTTCTCCGGTGAGGTTGGACTCACGCCAAAACTCTTCTCCCGCGTGAGCCGGTTTCAGCAGGTGATTCGAGCGGCTCACGCGCAAGGCGAAATTAGCTGGGTGGAGATTGCTCTGGATTGCGGCTACTACGATCAAGCTCATTTCGTACACGACTTCCAGGCATTTGCGGGAATCACGCCTTCGGAATACCTGGCGCGCAGAACCCCGCATGTGAATCACGTTCCGATGGATTAAAGCACGTCAGATTTTTACAAGACGTTGGTCGTCGGCATCCGTCACTATCGATCCAGCAGCAGTTGGAACTCGCGATTCCTAAATTTCAAAACAGGAGCAGATATACATGGCAGTTAAACCGATTCCTGATGGATACAGCACGGTCACTCCGTACCTCACGGTCGACGATCCCGCACCGGTGATCGAGTTCCTGAAGAAGGTTTTCGACGCGAAGGAAACCTTTGCCATGCGTGACGACAAGGGCAACATCGGTCATGCCGAGGTGAAGGTCGGTACGTCGATGCTGATGCTGGGCAAAGCACACGACGAGTGGAAGTCTCGTCCGGGCAACTTCTATGTTTACGTGGAAGATTGCGATTCCATTTACGAGAAGGCGCTGGCAGCCGGCGCGACCTCGATCAGCAAGCCCGAAACGCAGTTTTACGGCGACCGCCACGGCGGCGTAACCGATTCACAGGGCAATAACTGGTGGATCGCAACCCACGTGGAAGACATCAGCGCCGACGACATGGGCCGCCGCGCGAAGGAGCATCAACAAAAGCAGGCGGCTACTGCCAAAAAGTAGCTCCGAACCGAGAGCGCCCGGCTTGCGAATTGGAGCAGGCGCTCTCGACTGCGGCTTGAACCCCGGGATATAATTTTGTTTTACGCGCACTGCTTCGAAGGAACTCGGAGCGGGCGTATCGCTGTGCCCGCCGTTTCTCGGTGTAGACAGCGATTTCTGCGGGCGCGGTAGCAGGTTCTGTACTCATCCCAAGTCATTCAAGATTCGAGGTTCTCGCATGTCAGGCCACTCTAAATGGGCAACAATCAAGCACAAGAAGGGCGCGCTGGATGCCAAGCGCGGCAAGATTTTCACCCGATTGATTAAGGAAATCACCATCGCCGCCAAGAGCGGTGGCGATCCTGAAAAGAACCCGCGCCTGCGTACGGCTGTGGCTGCCGCCAAAGCTGAGAACATGCCTGCCGACAACATCAAGCGCGCCATCCAGCGCGGTACCGGCGAACTGCCCGGCGTGTCTTACGAGGAAATCACCTTTGAGGGCTACGGCCCGGGCGGAGTCGCCATCCTGGTCGAGGTATCAACGGACAATCGCAACCGTACCGTGAGCGAAATCCGTCACGCCTTCTCCAAGAACGGCGGGAACATGGGTGAGGCCGGCTCGGTGGCGTGGATGTTCGCCAAGAAGGGCGACATCGTCATTCCGAAGTCGGCGGCCAAGGAAGATCAGTTGATGGATCTGGTACTAGAGGCTGGCGCCGACGATTTGAAGGACGACGGCGACAATTGGGAGATCCTGTGCGATCCGTCCGCTTACGAGAGCGTGCTGGAGGCTGTGAAGAAGGCCGGCATCACGCCAGAAGTGGCTGAAATTGGCATGGTGCCGCAGAACTATACCAAGCTGGAAGGCCACCAGGCCGGCACGATGATCCGCTTGCTGGAAGCCCTGGAAGACGGCGACGACGTCCAGCATGTTTACTCCAACTTCGACATCGATGCAAAACAGCTGGAAGAGATGGCAGGGTAAGGCAGGCGTCAGCATTCAGTACCCAGCCGCCAGTCGAAACAGATTGTTGTGAACGACCGTCCCTGTGACGGTCGTTTTGTTTTGCACGGGGCAGAATAAAAGGGGTGGTCGCCAATTTCGCGGCTCTGAGCACCCCCTCTTAGGTTGCCGAATTTGGGTACGTAACGCACAGCCGCCGGTCGATCGCGTTCTCGGCATGATCGCGTCGCTGGCGGATTTGCGACGCACGTTTGCGCCGTGGCTGACGTGACCATAATCCTCATTATCGTTGGGGACTACTTGAGCCATCGCACCCGTCCCGCGACCGCGGGACGACTCAGCGCAGCCCAGGACGAAGTTGGCGGCGCGTGACCAACGGAGTTGAGCCAATCTCAGAGGTCACCACCTGTCGCTATACTAAAAGCACCACAAGGAGTCGCCTCATGTCCGTCACCGCCGAAACCTCCGCCGATCTCAAGGAAATCTCAATCCATCCTCCCAATCGCCTGCTGTACGGCCCAGGTCCTAGCCAGGTCCATCCCCGCGTCTACCAGGCGATGGCGCAGCCTATCGTCGGCCACCTCGACCCCTACTTCTTCGAAATTTCGACGAACATTCAGCGAATGCTGCGGACCGTTTTTGGCACGAAGAACGAAGCGACCTTCGTCATCTCGGCGACGGGCAGCGGCGGCATGGAGACGGCGATCAGCAACTTCGTCGAGAGGGGAACCGAAGGTCGCGGTTTTCGCCAACGGATTCTTCTGCGATCGCATGAGCGAGATGGCTCGCCGCCAGGGTGGGGAGGTCGTTCGCCTGGAGAAGCCGTGGGGCGAAGTTTTCACAGCCGAAGAAGCATCCGAATTGGTGCGGCGCGAGAAGCCTCAGATTGTGATGTATGTGCAGGCTGAGACTTCAGCTGGCGCGTATCAGCGCGGCGATCATATCTGCCAGGCTGCACGCGAGGCCGGAGCCTTGGTGATCGCCGATTGTGTGACCTCCCTAGGCGCCATGCCCGTCGAGGTCGACAAGACGGGAATCGACGTCGCGTACAGCTGCTCGCAGAAGGGAATGAGCTGCCCTCCGGGACTTTCGCCGATTACGGTTTCGCCCCGCGCGCTCGAATGGCTGAAGTCGCGCAAGACGGCGAACCATTCCTGGTACTTCGATATCAAGCTGATCGCGGACTACCTGATGGAGTCGCGCCGGTATCATCACACCGCATCGGCCACGATGTTCTACGCGCTGCACGAAGGCCTCGCCCTGATCGAAGAAGAAGGTCTGGAGAATCGCTGGAAGCGTCATCATGAAACGCATCTCAATTTTGTAAAGAAAATCGAAGCGCTTGGGTTAGAGATGCTGGTTCCGGCCGAGCATCGTATCTGGAATTTGAACACCCCGAAGGTCCCGCCCGGGGTGGACGATGCGAAAGTGCGCGCGACGCTGTTAAAGGATCATGGCATCGAGATCTCGGGAGGATTCGGGCCGCTGGCTGGAAAGGTCTTCCGCATCGGGTTGATGGGCCCATTGGCCACGAACGACAGTGTCAACCAATTCGTTGAGTGTTTCGCAAGGGCGCTGGCGTCAGCGGGATTTAGGAATTGATACTGGTCCCAGCCTCCCGCCGAAAGACAGCGGAAGAGTGGGACGTCCACGGTCTTCAGCTATACCAAGCCAAGTGGGCGAGCACGCCAGAGTTCCGGGTTACTTCGCCGGCTCTGGCACAGGCGGCGGAACGATCGACGCGAGCCGGGCATCTTTCCGCACGCTCGAAAAGTCGTCTTCCTTGTACACATTGGTCAGGTCGGAGTACCCGTTGTCTTTCGCCTTTTCGAGGCACACCAGGCAATTGTCGATTTGACCGAGCCTGGCATAGACCCTGGCCATCATGAAGTCCTGTTTCGCACGCTGGTCGCGATCCGTGATCTGCGCTGACATGGCGGAGTTGGAGCTGTGTGTCAACGCATCAGGATCAAGCTGCAGGGCGCGCGTGTACTCGCGCATGGCGAGGTCCATTTGATTCTGCGCGAAGTAGGTGATTCCCAGGTTCACGTGGAAGTTCGGCCGGACATCATCCAATGCTACTGCCTTGCCGAAATACTTCACCGCGCCAACGTAATTCTTATTGATGTACGACACAACTCCGAGATCGTTCCACGCTTCGGGATAGTTGCGGTTGTACTTGGTTGCTTTCGTGAAGTCCAGACGCGCCGCCTCGTACTGACCATTCGACAACTCGGCGAGTCCACGCTTGTTGTATAGCTTGGCGTTCTTCTTGTCCTTGCGCAGAGCTTCGTTGAAGTAATTGATCGCCTGCTGGTAATCCTTTTGTGCGCGACAGGCGTCTCCCGCTTTCTCCAGTTCGACGACGCTCATCGACTGCATGGCCGCCGCGGTCTGCTGCTCAGCCGGCGGCGCAGCCAGCGACGTCATCGTAAACATCATCGTTGCAATCAAAAGCAAAATGAGAGTTCGCATGACTTACCCTCCCCAGCGCCCTGATGCCGGTCAATGGACGCAGCACAGGGTCGCTTTTTCAGCGTGGTGAGTGTTGCGGCAAGAGTTTCGCCGCGAACAGGCGCACCACATATCCATACTTGCCGACCGGGAAGGAGAAGTCAGTGACGACAGTCAATTTAGTCGCCGGAGTTTCGTAACGGGAATAGCTGTAAAAGAAATCCCGCCTTCGTATGAAGGCGGGATAGAGAGGGAAACCGGATTGAGCTGCGTTTACGCGGTCCCGAGCCGCTTCAGTACGTTCTCGCGGAAGCCGCGGCTCAGCGTCAGCTTGGTGCCATCACGTAACAGGATCGCGTAATCGCCATACAGGGACGGTCTGAGCGTCTTGATGCGATCGACATTCACCAGCGTCGAACGGTGGACGCGCAGGAACTGGCGTTCACCCAGTCGCGACTCCAGCGAGGTGATGGTCTCACGCAGGATGTGCGTGTTTGCGCCCACGTGCAGGCAAACGTAATTGCCTGCTGACTCCGCCCAATCGATCTCGTTGGGCTTCAGGCAGACAATTTCGCCGTCGGCCTTGATCACGATGCGCTGCGGAGCATTCTTTTTTGAATCGAGTTCCGAGAGCAGCCCGAGGACTCGCCGCTGGAACATCGCCTCCGAAGGATGCTGCAACTGCTTACGCGCGTGATCCAGTGCTTCCGAGAGACGATCCTTCACGACCGGCTTCAGTAGATAGTCGAGCGCGTGTACTTCAAAGGCTTTCATTGCATAACGGTCGTACGCCGTGACGAAAATAGTGAGCGGCATGTGCTCATCGCGTAGTGCCGAGACCACGCCGAAGCCGTCGGTCTCCGGCATCTGAATGTCGAGGAAGACCAAGTCCGGCTTTTCGCGCTTGATGGTTGCGATGGCCGACTTGCCGTCGCCGCACTCGGCCACAATCTCGAGGTCAGGTTCTTCCTCCAACAGGCTGCGCAGGCGTTCGCGCGCTAACGCTTCATCGTCGCTAAGCAACACTCGAATGGGCATGGCTGGTGCTGACCTCCTCAAAATAGGTGCGGAAGGGAATGTGAATCTTGACGATGCAGCCTCCGCCGGGTGCATCTTCCAGGGTCAAACGATGGTCATGCGTGTAAAGCTGCTGCAGACGCGCCCGCGTATTGCGCAACCCCACGCCTTCCGGCGGAACCACGCCGCCAAAACAAGTTAGACCTAGTCCGTTGTCGCTGATCTCCATCCAGAGTTCATCGAACACCTGCCGGGTGGAGATACGTATATTTCCAGGTGCACGCCGGGGGCCAATGCCGTGACGAATCGCATTCTCCACCAGGGGTTGCAGGATCATGTTAGGAACCAGCGCCGAGAGCGTGCCTGGCGCGACGTCCATCTCAACCCGCAGTCGATCCTGGAAGCGTGTCTGCTGGATGTCGATGTACTTCTGCAGCATGGTGAGCTCGCGGCTGAGCGGCACTTCGTGTACTCCCATTGCATCCAGGGAAAAGCGCAGCAGATCGGCGAGTTGCAGCGTCATGTGCTCGGCTGCCGGTCCGTCGTTGCGCGCCAAGGCCGCAATCGAATTCAACGTGTTGAAGAGGAAATGGGGCTCAAGCTGGATCTTCAACATCTCCAACTGCGCCAGCGCCAATTGAGCTTCGAGCTGAGACGATTGCAGTTCACGCTCGCGATATTTCCCGTAATAATCGATGGCCTGCGTAATCAGCAGAATGTACCAATAGCGCTGGAAGTCCATGAAGGCGCGCGAAAGCACATGCGCCATAAAGGGAACGTGGGCCTCAGGCGTCCAGGTAACGGACGGTTCGAGCCATACGATGACGGAAGCGCCGATGAATGTGAGCACGATGCTCGCGCCCAAGTGCAGCGGAAGTATTCTCGGCCAGTTTCCGCGTTCGAAGGTGAAACGCCGCGACAGCGCGAATACCGGAGGTGTAAGCAGCGACCAAACAAAGGAGATAGTGATATTCCAGGCAAGCAGCTGAGCCCAGCTTTCCGGGCTGCCCATGGAAGCGGTATAGACATGGGCGCCGGCAGCGCTGAGGAACGCCAGTACCGTCCACAACACGAAAGCGATCGCCCACACACGTAGCCAGCGCTTCAGGAACCGTGTGACCCGGCCTGAGCTCCGATCGATCGTCAGAGAAGCCTATGCTTGCTGGAGAACCCAAATCCTCGATCATGCGAAGCACCTGAATTCTGCGTCGAACCCCAGACGCAGTAAGACGAGCTGCACCCAACGAGTGATAGACGAAATTCCGCGAGATATGTTTCCGGAAAATTACAAGTCGTCGCCTGAAAAGTAACAAGGGGCTATGATCAGTGTGGTTCCGTCGCAGCATCGGTGTCCGCTAGTGGACATTGACCGTTGAAAATGAACAGAAATTCGAACCCATTCATGCATGAACTCGGAATTGCCGCCTCGATTCTGGAATGCGTAGAGAAGGAAGCGAAAGCGCCATCCGGGAACTCACATTTCGAAGGTTGGGGTGAAGGTTGGGGAATTGGCGGGCGTCGATAAGGACTCCCTGCAGTTCGGCTTCGACGTGCTGGTTAAGGACACCGAGTTTGAGCCACTCGCCCTGGAGGTTGAATATGTTCCGCGAGTGCAACGCTGTTCGAAGTGCGAGCATGAGTTTCGCATGACCGAGTTCGATCCGCGATGTCCCTTGTGCGCCGACGTCGGCACGCAGTGCATCAGCGGGGAAGAGCTGGATATTGCCTACATGGAAGTGGATGAATGAATCGCATTGCCGTTGAAAAGAAGGTCCTGAACGAGAATCAGATCCTCGCCGAACAACTGCGCGAGCGCTACCGGCAAAATAATGTTTTATGCGTGAACCTGATCAGCTCTCCCGGCTCGGGCAAGACGGCGCTGCTGGAGCGCACACTTGATCGCATGGACAGGAGCACGCGCGTGGCGGTGCTCACCGGGGATCTGCAAACCGAGAACGATGCTCGCCGGCTGGAGAAGTTCGGCTTTCCCGTAAAACAGATCACGACCGGCGGCACCTGCCACCTTGACGCCAAAATGATCGAACGACACCTCGCGGATTGGAAACTCGAAGATCTGGACATCCTGATCGTGGAAAATGTCGGCAATCTGGTTTGTCCCTCCAGTTACGATCTGGGCGAGGATGCAAAGATCGTGCTGCTGAGCACTACGGAGGGCGAGGACAAACCGCTGAAGTACCCGTCAATCTTCTTCAAGTCGGAGCTCATGCTGCTGACGAAGATCGACCTGCTGCCGTATGTGCCGTTCAAGGCCGAACTGGCGCGCGAGAATGCGCGAAGGGTTCATCCCGGAATGGAGATCATCGACGTTTCCAGCACGACAGGCGAAGGCTTGGAGCGCTGGATGGAGTGGCTGAGCGCACGGCAACGCACGCGATTGGCAGCAGGAAAGTAGCGAGCAACATCTCCGACAAAGAAAAAAGCCCGCGTTTGGCGCGCGGGCTTTTGAATTGCGGCTCGACGTATTATCGAGCGCTTGGGGCCGTCTCCGCCTGCTGGGCGGTCAGCCGCGCGTTGTTCCGCTGCGCGACCACTTTCCGGGCGTTGTCGGCCAACTGCTTTGCCTGCGGCAGCAGGTCGACAGCCTTCTGCACTTCGGGATCGGTTTCGGCGTGAACCATCATGCCTTCCTGCTGACCAAACTCATTGATGAACAGTTCAGCCTTGATGTTCGACTTGATCCAGTCCAGGTTGTCCGCCAGATCGGCTTCGGTGAAGGTGATCTTCTGCTCGTCCAGGAACTTGCGGAACTCCTGCATCACCGCGTCATCCACCTGGAACTGTTTGTTGACCTGGTGGTTGATAACGTAGTGCTTGGCGAAGTTGAAGAACGCGTACTTCTCGAGCAGCGTGTCCTCGAAGCGGTTGGTCTTCAGGTTAGGAATCTTGACGTCGGGAGTGATGCCGCCGCCGCCGTACACCGTGCGGCCGCTGTCGGTCATCTTCACTTCGTGATTCGCCACTGTCTGATCGGCGTTGTCGCGGTCGTTGTAGTAGTAGTCGTAGAGCGAGACGCCGTCGTAGTTGCGCTGAATCAGGCGGCCGCTGGGCGTGTAGTACTTGGCCGTCGTGAGCGCCAGGCCGGTGTTCTCTGACAACGGATAGACAGTCTGGACCAGGCCCTTGCCAAAGGTGGTTTCGCCGGCGATCAGGCCGCGGTCATGGTCCTGAATGGCTCCGGCCACAATCTCAGCCGCTGAAGCGGTACCACGATTCACCAGCACGACAATGGGGTAGTCTTTGCCGCCGTTGCCGTGCGTGGCGCGATAGACCTTCTCTGCCGAGGCGCGTCCGTGATGCGAAACGATGACCTGTCCCTTTTTCAGGAACTGATCGGCCACGCCGACACCCTCGCTCAACAGGCCGCCGGGATTCTGACGAAGATCGAGGATCAGACCATGGATGTCGCCGAACTCGTCGAGCGCGTCACGAACTTCCTTCTCGGTGGTCTCCTGGAATCCAGAGACGTGGATGTAGCCGATGCCGGGACGAATCAGGAAGTGTACGTCTACGCTATAGCGGGGAATCTCGTCGCGGGTGACGTTAAAGTCCAGCGGCTTGTCCGAGCCCTCACGTAGAACAGTGATCTTGACGCTGGTGCCCTTGGGTCCCTTCAGCAGTTCGGCAACGTCGCTGGTGCTCATGTTGTCGGTTTGCTTGCCGTCGACGGCGATGATGATGTCGCCCGGACGAATGCCGGCGCGATAAGCCGGCGCTCCGGCGAAGGGAGCGATTACGATGACTTTGTTGTTACGGGGGCCAACCTGCATGCCCACACCGTAATACTTGCCGCGCTGCTCTTCGCGCAGGGCCGCGTAGGACTTGGGATCGAAGAAATTCGAGTGCGGATCGAGCACGCGCAGCATGCCGGGAATGGCGCCGTTATAGATCGCCTTGTCGGGGTTGACCGGCTCGGCGTAGTTTTCCTGCACGACCTTGTAGACGTCGCCGAAGGTGCGGAGGCTGTCGCGGACGTCGCCATCGCTGGCTGGACGATGCAGCTACAGAGAGCCGCTGGCCAAACAGCATACCCAGACAACCGCAAGCGAAAATGATGGAGAGAACAAGAACGGCGGAGCGACGCGAACTACGTGCCATGTATGTTTCCTTCGACGACCAAATCCGTCCGGCGCGCCAGGCGCTCGACGGATCCCGATTGGCTGGGATGGATCTCTAAGACTGGCGCACCCTCACGACATCTGAGCCGAAGTATACCACGGAGTACACAGGCCTTTGAGCGCTCGTTCCAGCCGCTATTTGGATGCCGTCCAAAGACTTCAGGGTGCGAAATCTGTCGGTTCCCCGCCTGCGTAACAGACGGTAGAGGGAGGAATGGGTTAGCAAGCAGCAACTAGCGACTAGCGATTGGCAACTAGTACTGGCGAGTAACGACTGGTGGCACCGAGACCAAGCTTCGGCATAGCGATTCCCGGACGTAAGCAGGCAGTCGCCCCGGCTCGAGAGTCCATGACCGCGCGTAATGCTAGCGCGATCGGATGCTAAATGCTAACTGCTAGCTGCCGATTGTGCGCTGCTATCATGAACCTATGAGCGTGCCAGACATAATCTTCATTTCCGTGCTGGCTCTGGTGGTTGTGGGGCCGAAGAAGCTGCCTGAGGTGGCCCGCCAGTTGGGAAAGTTCATGGCCGAGTTCAAGCGCGCCAGCAACGAGTTCAAGAACCAGCTGGAAACCGAGATGTTGAACATCGAACTGGAGGAACGCGCCAAGAAGCAGGGCGAGGCGCCCAAGGTTTTGCCGCCCGACGAGCCGTGGGAGCGGCTGATGCGGCCTCTCACCGACTCGGTCAGCCGGACCAAGCAGGAATTCGTCGCCGATGGTGAATCCGGCTGAAGAGCCGCCTAAGGCGGAGCAGCCCTCCGCCAGCCATCCGATCCGACAGGTAGCGAATAGCCGATGTCTACTCCCGTCCTGGAAACCGCCCAGAAGCGTGCCTCGGAAGAAATGACCGGCATGAGTTTCCTCGAACACCTCGAGGAACTGCGCCGCCGCATCGTCTATAGCGCGCTTTATATTCGTGGCCGGCTTCGGCGTCTGCTGGTGGTTTCATGAGCAGAATCTTCGCGGTCATGCAGAAGCCGATCATGCAGGCTCTGGCCAAGAACCACCTGGACACGAAGCTGGTTTACCTGAATCCGACCGATCCCTTCAACATGTACATCAAGATCTCGCTGCTGGCGGGACTCTTTTTGGCATCGCCGTTTGTGCTTTACCAGGTGTGGGCATTCATTGCTCCCGGACTCTATCGCAACGAGCGCCGATATGTGTTGCCGTTCATGGTCAGCACGGTAGGCCTGTTCCTGGCCGGCGGATATTTCGGCTACAGGATGGTCTATCCGGGCGCCCTGGATTTCCTGATCCGCTTCAGCGGGCAATTCCAGCCGATGATTACGGTCGGCGAATACACGGACCTGTTCCTCACGATTATCGCCGGTCTGGGCATCGTCTTCGAGATGCCGATCCTGATTTTCTTCCTCGCGCTGATGGGCATCGTCAGCGCCGGCTGGATGTGGCGCAACTTCCGCTATGCCATCCTGGCGATCTTCGTCATCTGCCGGCATCATCAGCCCCACGCCGGACATCACGAACATGTGCATCTTCGCCGCGCCCATGATTGTGCTGTACCTGGTCAGCATCGGGATTGCCTGGTTCGTTCATCCGACGCAGCGCAAGAAGCGGGCTGCGAAAGCCGCGAGCAACAGCAACGTGCAAGCACTGGCCCTGCTGGGTACCATCTCATCTACAGTCTCAGTCGATCGTGAAGTGGATGTCGACCACGCCTCTTGCCAATATCGACCGGAGCCGCGCCAGCAGGCTTTTCCGACACTCACGACGGAACAGCTGGAACGCATTCGGCCTTACGGCAAGGCCAGACAAGTCACGGCTGGGGAAATTCTCTTCGAGGCCGGGGATAGCGGCATTCCGGTATTCGTGGTTCTGTCCGGAACCCTGAACATTCTTCAGCCTTACTCATCGAGTTTCATTGCGCTCGTGACGCACCGGCCGGGCGGCTTCTCTGGCGAATACACCATGATTTCAGGCCAGCGCGCCATGGTCCGCGGGCAGGTTGGCGAGGCAGGCGAGTTCCTCGAAATCCCGATCGAGGATTTTCGCACGATGATCGCCAAAGACGCGGAACTGAGCGAGCTGTTCATGCGCGTCTTCATTTTGCGGCGACTGGAACTTATCGCTCACGAGGCCGGCAATGCCGTTCTGCTGGGATCCAGCCACTCGCCGGCAAGTTTACGTCTGCGTGAATTTCTCAGCCGCAATGGACATCCTTATCGCTACATCGATCTCGACACCGATGAGCGATCGCAGTCGATGCTCGATCACTTTCAGGTGAAGGTTGAGGATGTCCCGGTAGTCATCTGCAACGGCAGTAACGTGCTGCGCAACCCGACCACCTCGCAGCTGGCCGACTGCCTGGGTTTGAATGCCAACGATCGACGAATCACAGGTGCGCGATCTGATCGTGGTCGGAGCAGGGCCATCCGGGCTGGCAGCCGCTGTGTATGCGGCTTCGGAAGGTCTGGATGTGCTGGTGGTGGAGGCGGCCGCACCGGGCGGACAGGCGGGCTCGAGCTCCAGGATCGAGAACTATCTGGGCTTTCCCACCGGGATTTCCGGAGCCGATTTGGCCGGTCGCGCTTTGGCCCAGGCGCAGAAGTTCGGGGCCAACATGATGATCGCACGCAGCGCGGTTCGGCTGCATTGCGACCGCCGTCCCTACCAGGTCACTCTTGACCATGGCGCTCCGCTGTCGACGCGCTCCATCGTTCTTGCCGCAGGCGCGCAATACAACAAGCCTCCCATTCAACACCTGGAGAAGTTCGAAGGGTTGGGCGTGTACTACGGCGCGACCAAGATGGAGTCGCAACTTTGCTCGAACGATGAGGTTGTGGTTGTGGGAGGAGGGAACTCCGCGGGACAAGCAGCGGTCTTCCTCTCGGAAACCGCGTCGCAGAGGTCTACATGCTGGTGCGCTCGACGCAACTGTCCGACACCATGTCGCGCTATCTGATTCGTCGCATCGAGGAGAATCCCAAGATCGAGCTGCATTACCAGACCGAGATCATCAGCGTCGATGGAGACGATCACCTGGAGCGCGTCACCTGGCGAGTGCAAGAAGGACGGGCAGGAATCTCGACTCACAATGTCCGGCACCTGTTCATCATGACCGGCGCTTCGCCTCGCACGGAGTGGCTGCGCGGCTGTCTGGCGCTCGACAGCAAGGGTTTTGTGCTGACGGGCTACGATCTGGATCGCGTGACGCTTGCGGCAGATGGAGTGGCCGCTCTCGCGCCCGCCGCAGATTCTGGAGACCAGCCTCCCCGGAGTCTTCGCGGTTGGCGATATTCGCTCCGGAAACGTGAAGCGCGTGGCTTCGGCGGTGGGAGAAGGCTCAATCGCCATTCACCTGGTGCATCGAGCGCTGGCGGAGCTGTAGCCAGAGGGATTCGGGCGAAAAACAACGAGCACAGCCCGCTAGAACTGTGCCCGTCGTTCGCTTCGAAATTCTGACGCCGAAGTTCGAACTACTGGCAGCTTTCGCTGACCATCTTCAGGCTGCTGACCTTCAGGTCAATTACGGGTGCGCTGCCGGCTTCCGTCTTCTCGGTGGCTTCCTTCTTCTGTTCCATGGCGGGCGAAAGCTTCGCCTGCGTGCCGGTGACGGTCACAGTGTGACCCATGTGCTCACCCAGGTTCTTGCCCCAGAGTTCGTACATCTTGCCGTCCTGGCCCATCAGGTAATAGCCGTTCGCGTCGCTGCCCTTGCTTCAGGCAGCCGGTTACCGACATGGCTTTGCTGCCGGTCGTCCTGCGCGCTCAACAGCATGGGAAGCACCGTGAAAAGCACGAGGGGAGCCAGAAACAGAAGCTAGATTTCTTCAAGAATTGACATGTGGTCATGCTCCTTTCAACTCCGAAGTATTCGGAGCCTGGTTAGGTGAGACGGCAGCCTCGGCGCTCAGAATTCGACAGCCAAACGATTAGGCCTACCCACAAATACTATCGACGATAGTACTAGACCGCGAGGTTGCCGTCGAGGCGTAACAACAGATCCGAATTCACGGGTTACCCCACATCAGCTTGGATGTAACTGCTGCATTAAAAGGTGGTTTTAGGGGGTTACGGCTGCGCGGGCGGCTGACTATAATCAGAGCAGGAAGATCTGCTATGACCAGCCGCATCAACAAGATGAGTCTCTGCTTTGCCGGAGTCACTCCGGCGTCGGGCGTAGGCCTTCGTGCGGCCTGGTCGAGAGCGATCTCCACTCGCGCCGATGTCAAGCTGGCGCCCTGCATGGCCCGTCCCAACCTCTTCTCCGGCGACTAGTTACGTTTTCCTTCCTGCAGCTTCCCGTGCTCGTCCGGTTCAACCAGACTGCGCCCGCGGGTCGACCTAAGCTCCGGCACACAACTCGTGCCGCAAGCCATTACGGAGGAAAACAACATGTCCGCCAATACGCTTACTCCCGTCGCCGGTCCCAACATCAAGACCGCTCTGCCCGGGCCCAATGCCATTCGCATTCTCGAAGGCGATGAGCGCTACATTTCGCCGTCGTACACACGCTCGTATCCCATGGTCGCCAAGCGCGGCCGTGGCTGCATCGTCGAAGACGTCGATGGCAACGAGTTCCTCGACTTCTCCGCCGGCATCGCCGTGACCTCGACCGGCCACTGCCATCCCGAGGTCGTCGCCGCCATCCAGAAGCAGGCTGCCGAGCTGATTCACATGTCCGGCACCGACTTCTACTACGAGAGCATGGTCACCTTGGGCGAGCGCCTGTCGAAGGTCGGCGCCTATGAAGGGGCCGCACAAGATCTACTACGGCAACTCCGGCGCCGAGGCGATTGAAGCCGCGCTGAAGCTGGCGCGCTACCACACCAAGCGGCAGAACATCATCGCGTTCTACGGAGCATTCCACGGGCGCACCATGGGCGCTCTGTCGCTGACGGCTTCGAAGCCGCAGCAGAAGCGCCGCTTCGCTCCGCTGGTTCCCGGCGTGACTCACGTGCGCTATCCCGACGTCTATCGCGGATGTGTCGGCGGCAGCCCGCAGGAAGCAGACGCCTTCGCGCTCGGTTGCGCGCGCTTCATCGAAGACAAGCTGTTCAAGACCACGCTGCCTCCCGAGGAAGTCGCGGCGATCTTCGTCGAGCCGATCCAGGGTGAGGGCGGCTACGTGGTCGCGCCAACGGTCTTCATGCAGGAGTTGCGGCGCATTTGCGATCGCCACGGCATTCTGCTGGTCGCCGACGAAGTGCAGTCGGGCGCCGGCCGGACAGGGAAGTGGTGGGCCATCCAGCACACCGGCGTGGAGCCTGACATCGTCTGCAACGCCAAGGGAATCGCCAGCGGCATGCCGCTCGGCATCATGATGTCGAAGGCCGAGATCATGGACTGGGTACCCGGCTCGCACGCTTCGACGTTCGGCGGCAATCCGGTGTCGATCGCCGCTGCGCTGGCAACGATGGACGTCCTCGAGCGCGAAGGCATCAAGAATGCTGAAGTCGTGGGCAAGTCACATCATGGATCGCATCGCCGAGTGGCCGGCGAAACTCATGACCTGGTGGGCGATGTACGCGGACGCGGCCTGATGATTGGCGTCGAGATCGTCACTGACAAGAAGGCCAAGACGCAGGGCGGCGCCGAGCGCGACAAGATCGTCGAGCTGGCGTTCGAGCGCGGCGTGCTGCTGCTGGGCTGCGGTCCGAATACGATCCGCATCGCACCGCCGCTCATCGTGACCAAAGAGCAGGCGGACATCGCGATCGATGTGCTGGAGGAGTGCATCAACATTGTCGCCGGGAAAGCCGCATACCAAGGCAGCGACGCAACGGCAAGCAAGTCGGGGCGTAACGCCCGACAATATTGCGAAGATGGGTGCACGCCTTCAGGCCTGGGTCCTGACTAACGGTTGCGCCGGGCTGTTTCGTCCTTAGCGGCTAAAGCTGTTATTGGCTCTTTCTTGCCGCGAGGCGTTGTCATCCCGAGCGAAGGAATTCCGGAGCTGCACGAGCGAAGCCGAGGGACCTGCTGTTCTGCTGGCGGAGGATCAGCAGGTCCCTCCACTCCGGCTGAAGCCGTCGGTCGGGATGACAAAGTCAGTGAGGAACGATCACGAACAAGGCCGGCAAGTAACCTTTATTGCGCCTTCCGTTTCCTGAGTACTACACTGCGTACGCCATGATCCGACAGACTTGGATTACTCTTGCGCTGTTCCTCGCTCTCTCTTCGCTCGCCGCCACCGCTCAATACACCGACGTCAACGCCATGAACGATCTCGGCGGCCCGAAGGAATTTGCTGCGCGCCGCGCTGAACTGGCGGCGAAGCTCAAGACCGGCTACGTCCTGCTCTTCGCCAAGACGCAGGAGCCGCCGGCCGACTCACTATCGCGAAGACAACGACTTCTACTACTACACCGGCCTCTCCGATCTGGGCGCGGTCATGTTCATGAACGTCGAGAAGCAGACGGTGGTGATCGTTGAGCCGCAGCAGAGCCCGCGCGAGATCCAGGTCTACGGCGCCAACCTGCTGGGAATGTCGAAAGACGAGCAGAAGGCGCTTGGGCTATCCCATCGTGATGCCGATCTCAGGTCTGGATTCGACGCTGGCCTTCCTCTTCGGTTCCGGCCAGGAGAACGATCTCTGGGTGCGGCTCGGCTTCGCCGACAAACCGGACGGCGCGCGCTTCGAGACGGGACGTGATTATGCGGCCGAGTACAACAATCCGTACGGCCAGAGTTTGCCCGGCGATCGCGACGCGCTGTTGAAGCTGCACGAGCGCTATCCTGCTGCGCACTTCCGCGATATCACGGGAGCGATGGACCAGATGCGCAACATCAAGCGTCCCGGCGAGATCGAAGTGCTGCGTCGCAACGGCCGCATCAGCGCGTTGGGTGACAAGCAGGCCATCGAAATCGCGCACCCCAACATGTACGAGTACCAGATCGAAGCCGAAGCCGAGTACGTCTTCCGTAACGCCGGCGCGCAGGGTCTCGCTTATCCGGCTATCGTCGGCTCGGGCATTCATGCCAACACCTGGCATTACTTCTTCGATCGCGATCAGATCAAGCCCGGCAGCATCGTTGTCTTCGACTTCGCTGCCGATCTCGATCACATGACCATGGACATCACTCGCACCTTCAACATCGACGGCAAGTTCACGCCCGAGCAGGCCAAGTGGTACAACGTCGATCTGGAATCGCAGAAGGCGACCATCGCCATGCTCAAGGTCGGCAATACCTACGAGCAGGCAGCCGACGCCGGCAAAGCCGTCTTCGAGAAGGCAGGTGAAGGCGCGCAGTGGATGGGCTTTCCCGGGACACTTCGTCGGGCTGGCTACGCACGACGTCATGCTGCCGAAAGGACCGATCCAGGCGGGACAGGTCGTGACGGTCGAGCCGATCGTCGAGTTTCCCGACAAGCACTGGCACTTCCGCGTGGAAGATACCATCCTGATCACGGCGAACGGTCCGGAGATTCTGTCGTCGGCAATCCCGAAGGAGATGGCCGACGTGGAGAAAATGGTGGGCAGCCAGCCCGCGCCGCGGTCGCGAAGTGAGCTCTGACAATCAATGACGTTAAGAGTCGCGGTAACATAGAGAGTGCTGAGTACTTTTGGGAAGGTCTGCCTGTGCCTGAATTGCGTAAAGATCCGATCATCGGACGATGGGTCATCATTTCTACGGACCGCTCGAAGCGTCCTTCCGACTTCATGCGGGAGCCGGTCAAGATGAAGGGCGGCTTCTGTCCCTTCTGTGCCGGCAACGAGAGCAAGACGCCGCCCGAAGTGCTGGCCTATCGCCCGAACGGCGCGTCGGCGAATAGCGATGGCTGGACCGTGCGCGTGGTGCCGAACAAGTTTCCGTCGCTCGGCATCGAAGGCAACCTGAATCGCCAGGCCGAGGGCATGTTCGACAAGATGAACGGCGTTGGCGCGCACGAGGTCATTGTCGAAACGCCCGACCACAACCTGACCCTGGCCAATCTTGCCGGAGAAGCGCATCGAAGACGTTTTCTGGGCTTTTCGCGACCGCATTCTCGATCTGAAGCAGGACCGCCGCTTCAAGTACATCCTCATCTTCAAGAACCACGGTCCGCTGGCCGGCGCCACGCTGGAGCATTCGCACGGACAATTGATCGCGCTGCCCATCGTACCCAAGCACGTGGTCGAAGAACTGGAAGGCTCCAAGCAGTACTACATTTACAAGGAGCGCTGCGTCTTCTGCGACATCATCCGGCAGGAGACCGAGGCTGGCGTGCGCGTGGTCGCCGAGAACGATGGCTTCCTGACGCTCGCGCCCTACGCTCCGCGCTTTCCGTTCGAGACCTGGATCCTGCCCAAGCGCCACGAGTCGGCGTTTGAGAATGCGTCGTCACAGGTTTACGAAAGCCTGGCCAAGGCGGTGAAGAACCTGCTGATGCGCGCCGACCAGGTGCTGGACAATCCCGCCTACAACCTGGTGCTGCACACTGCGCCTGCGCAAGAGGCGTCGATGGACCACTATCACTGGCATTTGGAGTTCATGCCGCGGCTGACCAAGATCGCAGGCTTCGAGTGGGGAACCGGCTTCTATCAGAATCCGACGCCGCCGGAAGAGGCCGCGCGATATTTGCGCGAAGCGCGGATCGAGACCCACAGCCGGTGACGGCCCCGTAGACCAGGCTCCTCATCGCTTCTTACAATCGGACCTCACCAGCTAAGTTTGATGTAACCTTGAACTGACTCGGTCGGCCTTCGCCACCTTTTCGAGCTGAGCGCAATCTAATCTCTATGGGCCTCGAGGCACTGAAAAATCGAGCACGTTTCCTTAGCGGGCTTTACAGCGATCTGCTGGAGAACGGGCATCCGCTACTTCTTTCCGGGCTCAACTTTGCAGCGGGTTTCACGAGGGCGCCGAGGAGATGCCCGGCCTGCTGGGCGCGGTTCCCAGCGGTGGGGAAGTGCAATTCGAGTGGATGGGCGCGGGCTATTCGCTCACCGCGAGCTCCAAGCTCTCCGATCACGAGCGTCGCCTGCTGCGCAGCATCGGCATGGTGTTATCGGCGCGCTACCAACTCCTGACGAACGAAGACTCTGGCCGCGCAGAGCTTCCAACTCTTTCGCGGCCTGCCGGAAGACCGCTTCGTCTCGGCCTTCCTCGATCCCGACGCCGCACAGCAGCGCCGAGAGCTATCGCCGAGATTCCCGATCGCATCGCCGACGCTATCGAAGTGCTGCGCACCAGCAGCATGAGCACCTACGAAAACCGCCGCATCTCCACCGGCGTGTTGCTCTTCGGCTCCATGCCGGAGCCCTGCCATGCGCCGCCGGAGACACCGGCGAATGCTCTGCGATATTCGCACCAGCTCACCAGCATTCGCAGCTTCCATCGCCTATGCGACGGATTGCGCACCATGGCGCTGGTCGACCAGAATGGCCTGCTGGCGGAGTTGATCGACGTGCATGAGTGGGCGCAGCCTTATCGCGACATGCCGCTGGCTGTGCCGCCGTCGGCTATGTACATCGATCATGCGCGCGCCACATTGTGCGGTGGGCATGTCTGTCTGGTGCTCTCGCCAAACGGCGAGATCAAGGTTTACAACGACGGAGTTCCCGTTTTTCGATTTATCGATGGCAAGTGGCGGCTGGTAGATGCCCGCCACCGCTACGGTATGTGGAAAGACGCCATCGGTAATGCCGAACTGGCGGAACGACTGTTTACGGTCGCGCTCAATCTAACGGAGAGCCGGCGCGGGGCGCTGTTTGTCGTTCTTGACAAGGCGGAGTCGGCGCGCGTCCTGGTATCGCAGCCTGACCTTCTCGACCATCTGAATCACGACGACGTAGCCGACGGTGTCACCAGCAAAGACCAGCTGCATTATCTGTTGCGCGATAAGAGCATCCTCGACGTTCCCTCTACGGTGCTGGAGAACATCGCTCGCATCGACGGGGCGGTTGTGCTGTGCGGCGATGCCAATCTGCTGGCCTTCGGCGCGATCCTGCACCACCACTCAACCGAGGAGGCGTTGAACCGCACCGTCGAAGGCGGCCGTACTACCGCTGCGATCGCAGCCTCGCACTTTGGGACGGTGCTGAAGATCAGCGAAGACGGCGTGATCTCGATGTATCGCGGCGGTAATTGCCTGTGGGAGATGTAGGGTCGGAACTCCCGCGAATCCTGGCTAAATCGCAATCTTCACTAGATCGTCGCCTTCACCGTCGCTGGTCTCCGTTGTCGAGCTCTTTTCACCTTTGCCATTCGCTCGCGGCCAAAGGTTACCGATGGCCGCCGATGCCATAAATAATTTCTTGGCAGTGATCGGGCCAATGACCCTGTGATTGCCGATCGCTGCCAGTGCCATTGAGGCCATGCAGCCACAGCGCGAGCAATCGGGGTCACCGCCGAACTGGCACGGGCCGATACGGGTTTCCAGGTCTGCCGAGATGCAGGTCGTTGTCCGGGCAAAAATACAATCGGAGGGCGAGGCTGGCGGCCGCAGGAATTCCTGCAAGAGTTTCTCCGCCATGTCGAGTTTGGGAAAGAGCGGTCCTCAGCTGAATGAGCTCCTCCACCGCACGGCGGCGTTGTTCGTCGCTCAGACATTCCGGCGGATTAGTCCCGCGCTGCGGTGTGAAGATACTCATCCAGATTCTTTCAACGGAATCGTTCGCTGACCATTCAGCTACAAAGTCTCGAAAATATCCCGGGCGTTTGAACATCGCGCTAGTGATAGTGCAATGGATCGCTACGTGCTGGCCCTGGATGTTCTTACGGATCTTGTCATAGGTCGCCGGCTTACGTCGCTCATCGTGCTCCGGTTGTAGACCATCTACGGAAACGCTGATCTGCAAGTTGGGGAGCAAGGCCCAGGACGAAGCGATGGGCCGGAAGGCGCTGGTGACCACTTGCACGTGGATACCGCGACGAGCGAGTTTCGGCAGCAGAACATCCAACTCCCGATAACGCACCAGGGGATCGCCACCCACAATGGAAAGATGAAGCGGCTTATGTTTGTCGACGAGGGCGAGAACGTTGGAAATCAGTTCTTCACCTTTGAAGTCGGCCAGGCTACGGAGATTTGGCCCACCCAAGTGCGCATCCTCGTAGGCGTAGCAACCCGGACAACGTAGCGGGCACTCACGTGTAATCTCAATGGAAAGGGCAGGCCGCTGCCCACGCAGCGTCCGTGACCAAGTCTGAAGAATCGGTTCAATCCGCAATTTGGCTCATTTCTCGCTAGATCCTGTCGAGTGGGATGTGCTCGCAGAGTGACTGGTTGGCCATAATCGCTCTCGCGAAAGAGGGCCAAAATAACTAAGAACAGAGTATCACTGAGATTGCGGTGCGAGTACGGATGTTTACAATTAGGTGATGCCGGCAAGGGGACGAAACGAATTTCAATTTGACCTGACGGGCGGACATCCGGCGCTCGATCTTGGCCAATACCGTGAGTCGGCGGCACGATCCGGAGCGTCGTAAAGAACATCTGGAAGATTACGCTGACCTCCTGTCGTTCGCCGTCCAGGACAAGCTTGTTTCTCCGCGGGAGGCCGACCGCTTAGCGCCACAGGCGAACCGAAACAAGGGTTGAGGCTCTCCGCTACCTTTCGAAAAGCCATCCTGCTGCGCGAAGTTGTCTATCGCGTTTTTGCCGCGATCGCACAAGGGAAAAATCCATTGTCAGAGGATCTTCAAGTGATCAGTGATTACGCTGTCGAAGCCATGCGCCATCGTCGGTTGGTCGCCGACAATGGCAGAGCGTTATCGCTGGGAATGGCAAGAGAACGTCAAGAATCCGTTGGATCATATCCTCTGGCCGGTGGGGCAGGCGGCGGCCGATTTGCTAACGTCCGCCGAGCTTAAGACGCTGCGCTGGTGTGAAGCTGCGGACTGCGAGTGGCTATTTCTGGATAACAGCCGGAATCGCAGCCGTCGCTGGTGCGACATGGCGAGTTGCGGCAATCGCGCCAAGGCTCGCCGGCATTACCAACGCATTCACGAATAGGCTCAGTCGGTGCGTGGCTGCGGCGTGACTGTCAGCTTGAGTAGCTCCGTTCCGCGCACTACTTCCATTTCCTCACTGCGCATTGCTACGCAACTCAGTGAGCAACCGGTGCAGATCGTCGACGTTGGCGATGATCGAGCCTGCAAAGCGCACGATAATGTCCCGTTCGCGCAGACCTGCACGTTGAGCAGGAGCGCCGGTGACGACGTTCAGCACCAGTAAGCCACGCTCGGTAGGCAGATCGTAGTAGCGCACCAGTCGGCGATGCAGCGCGACACCCTTGGCCCATCACGCCAATGTAGCTGCGGGTGACCCGGCCGTTGCGGATCAGACTTGATGCGACAAACTCTGCTGTGTCGGCACCGATGGCGAAGCAGATGCCCTGCGCGCCCATGATGGTCGCGGTGTTGACGCCAATCACCTGACCGCGCGAGTCAACCAGTGGACCGCCGGAGTTACCGGGATTGAGCGCCGCGTCCGTCTGGATGACTCCGTCGATCAGCCGTGCCGGAGCGCGAGCGCATGGTCCGCTCCAGAGCACTGATCACGCCGGCGGTCACCGTGTGCTGAAATCCCAGGGGATTGCCGATCGCAATCGCCATCTGACCGACGGCCAGGTTTCGTGAACTACCTAGAGGTACCCAGGCTGCGGTCGTGCTGCGGATGACGGCGAGATCCGTGTCCGGATCGTCGCCAATAACTTCGGCCGGGAATCGGTCGCCATCCGGGCTGGAAACGATGACAGCGGATGCGCCATGCACCACATGACTGTTAGTCAGGATGAAGCCGTCGGGAGTGAAGGCAAAGCCCGATCCAGTGCCTTCGCCGCGCGCTTGCTTCACCTGGATGTGAACGACCGCCGGACCGACCCGCTGCACGGCGCCGACGACCGCGCGCGAATAACTGTCCAGCAGCTCGAGGTCCGGACCTGAGCCACACTTGACTGTTTGTCAGAAAAGGAAGACGAGCCGATGTCGGCTGTGAACACCTGGTGAGAATCCATGGTGTCATGTGGATGCTGGATCAGAACGTTTCGATTCGTGGGCAAACGAAAAGGGCACATCGCGTGGTGTGCCCTTCGTTAGATTTGTGGAAAGCTAGCGACCGAAATACTTGGCGTTGCGGTCGGCGTAGTCCTTCCATTTTTCCGGCAGATCGTCGAGCGCGAAGATCGCCGACACCGGACACACCGGCACGCATGCGCCGCAGTCGATGCACTCGACCGGATCGATGTACAGCATCTCCTCGGCACCATGCTTCTCGCTGTCTTTCTTAGGGTGAATGCAGTCCACCGGACAGGCATCGACGCAAGCTGTGTCTTTCGTGCCAATACACGGTTCCGCGATCACGTAGGCCATAAAGCAGTGTCTCCTCAGGTCTTTCTATGCGTTAAGTGGAGAATACCCGGTAAGAATAGCTGCTTCGATAGTATCAAACCGCGTTTCGTTGTGCGATCAAGCTCAGGTCGCTCACGCCTACAGTTGCCGGTTCGCGCTCGCCAGCCGGTTCGTACTCCACGATGTAGCCGGCGATCGCGCTGGCTGCGACCGTCAGCGGACTCGCCAGGTACATCTGGCCGGGACCGCTGCGTCCGGGGAAGTTGCGGTTCTGCGCGCTGATCACTACCTGGTCGGCACGCTTCGAAACGCCCGGGCCGGCATTGATGCAGGCGCCGCAACTGGGCTCGATCACATGGGCGCCGGCACGCTCGAAGATGTCGAGATAGCCCTTGCGCACGCAGTACTCGCGCGTTTCCTGCGAGCCGAACTGCAGATAGAACTCGGTGTTCGCAGCGACTTTCTTGCCCTGCTTGAGCGCATCGCTGAGCACTGCTGCGTACATGTCCATGTCTTCGTTCTTGCCGGCGGTGCAGGTGCCGCCGTAAGCGATCTCGACAGGAACCGGCGTGTTCAGCTCGCGAACGAACTTGCCGTTGCCCGGGATCGCCTGGGGTCGCGACCATCGGGATAGATGTCGTTGGCGTCGAGTTCGATCACGTGCGCGTAGTGCGCGTCGGGATCGCTGTAGAGGCCTTCGATCAGCGTCTGCGCCTCGTTCTCGCTCATGCCGCGGCGCTCCATCAGGAAGTCCACGACCTTCTGGTCGGGTGCGACGATGCCGGTGAAGCCGCCGATTTCGGCCGCCATGTTGGTCATGGTGGCGCGCTCGTCGACGCCCAGCGCCTCGATCGCTTCGCCGGAATACTCGATGACCTTTGCCAGCGCTTTGCCGGAGCGAATGTATTCCATCGAAAGCAGCTTGAGGATGAAGTCTTTCGCGGTGACGTTGTCGCGCTTCTTGCCGCGGATAACGACCTTCACGGACTCGGGCACCTTCACGCGAACGTCTTTCGTGAACCAGGAATTGAAGACGTCGGTGGTGCCGATACCGAAGGCCACGCAGCCCATCGCGCCCACGTGCGGCGTGTGCGAGTCGCTGCCGACGTTGAGCTGGCCGGGCAGGGCATAGCTCTCGGTCACGATGGAGTGGCAGATTCCTTCCGAACCCTTGCGATCTTTCAACTCGCCGTGCAGCTTGATGCCGCGCGACTTGGCGAAAGTCTTCCTGCTTGAGCTTCAGTTGGCTCGCCAGATCGAGCAGGCCCATCTTCTTCTTCTCCTCCGACATCACTTCGTCGAGGAAGGTGAGGTGATCGCGGAAGAACATGATCGTGCTGGCATCGGTGACCGGCTCTTCTTTGCCGAGGAAGTGCTCGAAGAAGATCGCCGCCATCGGCGTGACGTACTCGTGGCTGAAGCGCAGATCGGTGCGCGCGAAACCGGTATCGCCCGGCTTAACGGCCTCGACGCCAACCTTGTCGGTGCCGTGCAGCATGTGGCGCGCGAAGATCTTCTCGGCGATGGTCATCGGCCGCGGCTTGGTCGTGATCGGCGGCAGGAAGGCCTTGCCCTGCATGCGCGCGACGTTGAACGGGAACAGGCCGCCGTACTCGATTACCTGGCGCGTGATCTCGTCTTCGCCTTCGGTGAACTTCACCAGCGGAATCTCTTCTCCGGCGCGAATCCGGTCGATCATGCTGAAGTCGGTGGAGGTCAGCACGCCGAGGTTCTGGCAGTTCTGCTTGTAGATGCGCTCGATGTTCTCGGCGATCACCAGCTTGATGCCGGCCGACATCTCGGCATACGGAGACTGCTCGCGGCTGGAACCTTTGCCGCGGCGCTTGCCGCTGACAGCGGCCACAAAGCCGCCCGCCTTGACGGCGCCACGCGCGATTGGGGTCTCAGTTGCCACACTTCAGGCCGGTGTACGGAAACTCGCCCAGTGTCTCGTCGAAGAAGAAGCAGATGTGCGCGGGCGTGATCTCGTCGGTGGAGATGTCGTCGCGCAGCTTCGGATTGCGCTCCGGATGCTGCGTGTCCCACGGGAGATCTTCGCCGGCCAGCTGGCGCTTGATGAGCTCGGGATCTTCGGTCAGGAAAAGGATTCGCCCCTGCAAACGGACCATGTCGGGGCGCTTCTCAACGGTTCGGTTCAACAACGAGTTGTTCACTGAACAATTTTACCGCAGTCACAGGGGTTGTGACGGGAGGGCAGGTGGGAGTTTGAGGATCGAGCAAAGCAGCTTTGGAAGAAGCGAGCACAGTGCTCAATAATGGTAACGCGCCTGCAGAAAGTCGATTCGGTTGCCGCTGACGCGATAGACCAGCCGATGCTCCTGCGTTATGCGTCTTGACCAGCATTCCGCCAGAATAAACTTCAGCGGCTCCGGTTTGCCGATGCCTGTAAATGGGTCTCTCAACACTGCTTCCACTAATTCAAGCACGCGCAGTGCGATCTTGCGGTCATTATGGATCCAATGTCGAAGGTCCTCCCGGAATTCGGGTTGGAAAACAGCTTCGCGTTCAACGGGACGCGCCAAGTCCCATCTCCTGCCGGAGCTTGTCCAACGATTGCGCTTTGGACTTGCCCCGTTCGGCGCGGTGCAGGGCGGTCACCAACCGTTGCGCATTTCTAGGAGAGCGCAGCAGGTGAGCGGTTTCGATCAGGCCAGCCAGCTCATCGGCGGGCACCAGGGCCACGTCCTTGGCTCCGCGACGGCGAACAATTACGACTTCCTGATTGTTCGTCACCTGGTCCAGCACGGCTGCCAGCTGTTCTCGCAATGCTGTGTAGGTAGTTTCAACAGCCATAGATGCCTCGGTTGTAAGGTACAGGAAGGCTGTACGTTTTGTCCAACTCCCGACGGCAAGGTCTGCCAATCAAGTTCAGGCGTCGACGCTACGTCCGCGTCTTCACGTACTCCGCCACGGAGGGCAGTTCTTCCAGTCCGCGCCCGGCGAACATTTCAGCGAAGTTCTGGAGCAGTTCCTGATGGATCAGGCCGTTGCTGAACCGAGCACCTCGCGGCTGTCGAGGCGGAAGGGTGTTCCGTCGAAGCGCGTTACCGTGCCACCGGCTTCCTGCACCAAAAGCACGCCGGCGGCGGTGTCCCAGGGATTGAGATTGAATTCCCAGAAGCCGTCGTAACGTCCGCAGGCGACGTTGGCGAGGTCGAGCGCGGCCGAACCGGCGCGACGCACTCCGTGCGAGCGCAGCGTGAGCTGGTGATAGAAGTGGATGTTGGGATTCTTGTGCCGCTTGTGACTGGGGAAGCCGGTTCCCAGCAGAGATTCCGACAGTGACTTGGTCTTCGATACTTGCAGCTTGCTTGCCGTTCAGCGTTGCGCCCTCGCCGCGTTCGGCAGAAAACATCTCATCTCGAGTGGGATCGTACAGAACCCCAGCCTCGAGCTGTCCGTCGCGACGGGTCAGCGCGATCGAAACGCAGAACACCGGATAGCCGTGCGCGAAATTGGTGGTGCCGTCCAGCGGATCGACGTACCAGCGATACTCGGCGTCGGCTTCGCTGCGTGTGCCTTCTTCGCCGACGATGCCGTGCTCCGGCCAGCGCGCCTGCAGGCGCTCGACGATTAGCTTTTCGGAAGCGCGATCGGCTTCGGTGACCAGATCGACATCGCCCTTGTACTCGATGGTGACACGGCGGGCGAAGTAGCCCATCAGGAGCGCGCCGGCCTCACGTGCAATCTGTTCAACCTCTGGAAGGTAGACGCTCATTCGCTGTCGTTCTGGGCCGCCATTGCGCGGCACGGCGGCTCCTTCGGCACGCGGCTTGCGGACTGTGTCTTCAGCGATGTAGGCGATCTCGTGTTTGAAGATGAAAAGATTGGGAGCGCCTTCGCGGGTAAGCCGAACCATGCGGCGGTCGTAATACTCAATCCAGCCGCGCACGATCTCGCCGCTCATCAGCTTGATGCGCACGGGCTTCTGCTTCTCGCCCAGCATCTTCAGATAATTCGCTTCCTGATGAGTGTCGTCAGGAGGAGGAGTCCTGCCCTTGTGGTTGGTGTCACTGCCGCCGCGGAAAGCCATGCGACGATTCTACATGCGATTGCTTGCGTCTGCGCATGAGGATTTCTGTCGTCATGGCCGACCGAGTTATCTGGACAGCCGCGGCCAGCGCTGCAACACTTCTTAACAATGATTTATGATTTGTCAGCTAGCTGTCCACGAGCTCTCAGCCTGCATCATTTATCATGTACGGTTCGCATCTCTAACATTGCTGCGAGCGTTAGTAATGGCAGAACGCGTCCAGCGAGTTATCGAGGCATGCGACACTTTTTGCTGCTGCTGGGTGTTATGACGAGGGTTGTAAGAATAGCGATTGAACCCTGCTCATGTTTCAGCATCTTACTTATTATCTTTCAGAATCTGTGCCCACGCTGGTTGCTCTTGTTCTGGCTTTGGGGGCGCTCGTCTACTTCGGCCTGCACTACTGGGGCAACGTAGCGGCCCTGTCGCGAAATCGCTCGCAATTGCTTTCGGTGGGGGCCATTCTGGCAGCTGTGCTGGGCTGGCAGATCTATCAGGTGAGGACCGCGCAGCAGCTCTGGATGAAGGATTCTTTCTCGTTGCCAGACGCGATGCCGCACGCGCAGGCTGTCACCGCCGAGTCGCTGGCCGCAGCCGGCTTGCCCGTGGTCGCCACGTATCACAATGACAATTCCCGCACCGGTCAGAACACGCTCGAGACCGTGCTTACGCCGGACAATGTGAACGCCGCACATTTCGGAAGGCTGTACTCGTTTCCGGTCGATGGCTACGTCTATGCGCAGCCGCTCTACATGCCGCAGGTCGCGATTCCCGGTAACGGCATTCACAATGTCGTGATCGTCGCGACGCAGCATGACAGCGTGTACGCGTTTGACGCCGACTCGCCAGCGCCGGCGCCCTTGTGGCAGGTCAGCTTCCTCAATCCGGATGCGGGAATTACCACGCTTGCGTCCAGCGACGTGAATGCCAGCGACATCATGCCGGAGATCGGCATTACCAGCACGCCGGTAATCGATGTCGGCAGCAACACGCTTTACGTTGTGGCCGCGACGAAGGAGAACGGCGCTTTCTATCATCGTCTGCACGCGCTCGACATGACCTCGGGCGCGGAGAAGTTTGGCGGTCCGCGCATCATTCAGGCCTCGTATCCCGGCATGGCGCAGGACGGCACCGATGGCGTGCTGAGTTTTGCTTCGCACTTCCAGTTGCAACGTGCCGCGCTCCTGCTCTCGAAGGGAAAGATCTATATCGCGTTCGCCTCGAACGCCGACTTCGGCCTGTATCACGGATGGGTGATCGCCTACGACGCGCATCACCATGCGGCAGTCTGGCGTGTGGGTCTCGACGCCCGACGGCTACCAGGGCGGCATCTGGATGAGCGGCTGCGGAATCTCGTCGGACTCCCGATGGCAATCTGTATCTCTCGACTGCGAACGGACCATTCGACGCCTTCGGTGAGGAGCCAGGATCGAACTTCAGCGACAGCGTCGTGAAGCTTAAGCCCGGCTGCGCACGGGATTACGCTGGCGGATTTCTTTACGCCCTACAATCAGCCAGGCCAAGATGGCGAAAGATGACCTCGATCTCGGCTCGACAGGTGTGTCTGCTGCTTCCCGATCAGCCCGGGCCACTATCCGCATCTGGCAGTCACGAGCGGAAAGAATGGTCACATCTATGTCATGAATCGCGACAATCTCGGCGGATACTTCAGCGGCGGGCAGGGGCAATCCACAGGTGGTGCAGGAAATCTCCGGCCAGTTGCGGCAGCAGATGGGAACGCCGGCCTACTGGAATGGTCGTCTTTATTTCGGAGCAGGCATCAGCCCACAGAAAGACGGGATCAAGGCTTTCAATCTTCGCAATGGTGTGGTCTCGACGACGCCGCACTCCCAAAGCGCCGCGATCTATCACCTCACGCGCAGCACGGTGAGCGTCTCAGCCAACGGTAACGGCAACGGCATCGTCTGGGCGGTGGACAATGATGCCTACTACAGCGCCCACCAGGGTCCGGCGGTGCTGCACGCCTACGACGCAAGAAATCTTGCCCGTGAGTTGTACAACTCCAACCAGCGCTCCTCCCGCGACAATCCCGGACAGGCATCGAAGTTCACGGTGCCGACGATCGCCGGCGGCAAAGTCTTCGTCGGTACCGCAGACCAGGTGAGTGTCTATGGTTTGCTGACGGCGCCGGGAATTAGCGGACGTCGCTGTCGCGGACTGCGCCGTGATGCACAAAAACGGGTCGAGCCGCACCCGCGCAGTATCTTCAGGATGCGATGATGGATAGCAGGAGTTCCTGATGCGGTCGCGTCGATTCACTTGTTTCTGCGCGCTTCTGCTGGCTGATCTGCTCCTCGGCCCCGACCTCGTACTCTCACAGAGCAGTTCGTCGAGTCGCGACGGCAGCACCGCGCCACCAGCACGCCATACACCGGCGACCTCTCCATCTTCGAAACGCCGGGACGCGACGATAAGCTTCACATCAATGAGGTGATGAATATTCTCGGCATTGAGCCGGGCCGAGACGGTTGCCGACATCGGCGCCGGCTCCGGATGGTTCACGGTTCGCGCCGGCTAAACGGGTCACGAACACGGGTGAAGTCTATGCGGTCGATATCAATCCGGAAGCCATCGACTACATCAACGAACCGCGCTCGCAAAGAGCAGCTGACAGAATGTCAAGACCATCCTGAGCAAGCCCGACAATCCCGAACTGCCGCCCGACAGCGTCGATGCGGTGCTCTTTCTCAAGGCCTATCACGAAGTTGCCGAACCCGGTCGTGCTGCTGCGCAATCTGCGCGGGCTCGCTCAAGCCCGGCGCTCGCGTCGGCATTATCGAACGCAACGGAAACGGCGAGGACCACGGCGTCGATAAGCAGGTTGTGCTTCGCGAGGCCGGCGAGGCAGGCTACCGGCTGCTGCGAAGAGCATGACGATCTGGTGAAGGACGACAAAATGGATTACTTCCTGGTGCTCGGCGTGAAGTAGCACGCGCAGTCCGGTGCAGCATTCTCTTTGATTTCCTGCAGGCAGGACTTAGAATGACGCACCATGAGCACGCCCTCGCCCACCTTGGCCTACGTCCGATCCGATCATGGCCCGCCTGGAAGACCAGATCGACTGGTATGACCGCAAGAGCACGCAGAATCAGCGCATTTTCCGCCGCATCAAGATCACCGAGATTCTCGCGGCTGCACTGATTCCTTTCGTCTCCGTCTTCAGAATGCCAGCTTCGTCAGCTACGCAACAGCAGGACTGGGCGTGTTGATTACCGTGCTGGAGGGAATGCTGCATCTCAATCAATACCAGCAGAACTGGATCAACTACCGTTCCACCTGCGAAGAGCTGAAGCACGAAAAGTATGTCTACCTGGGCACATGCCGGACCTTACGCGAACGTGAACGATCCTCGCGCCTTGCTGGCCGAGCGGGTGGAGTCGCTGGTTTCGCAGGAACATGCCCAGTGGGCGACGGTGCAGCAGCAGAATGCGAAGGAAAAAACTTAGGCCGAGGACAGGTAATCGCAATTGGGCGCCATCTTCATCAGCTATCGACGAAGCGATTCGCAAGGTGAGTCAGGCCGCCTGTTCGACGACCTGATCAGGCATTTCGGCAAGAGCGCCGTATTCATGGACGTCGTTGGCATCGATGCTGGTCACGACTTTCGGCGCGCCATCGACGACAGCGTTCAGAATTGCAGCGTACTGCTGGCGATGCTCGGTCCCACGTGGCTCGAGAGCCGCCAACGAGCAAGGCGGAAGCCGCCGCCTGGACGGTGAAACGGATTATGTACGGCTGGAGATTGCTGCCGCCTTGCGGCGCGATATTCCTGTCGTGCCGGTGCTGCTGCGCGGTGCAAAGATGCCGCGGGCGGAGCAACTTCCGGATGAAATCGCGGACCTGGCCTACCGCAACGCCGTCGAGTTGACACACGCCCGCTGGAAGTCGGACGTGCAAGTGCTGATCAAGGCTCTTGCGACCGATGGTGTGCGACGGTGCAGGGGCCAGCATCGACGCCGGCGGCTCGATCGATAGCGCGACCGTGCAGCGAATTGCACGGGAGTTGGCGGCTTACATAGGTCCGATTGCGGAGATCGTGGTCAAACGAAGAGCCTCGAAATGCCATTCCGCGGACGAACTTTATCGCAGCGTCGCCAGCGAAATTGACAGCCTGTCCGATCGCGAAAAATTTCTCGCCGAGCGGGGCAGCTAATCACTGCAACAGTTTGAATGCCTTCTCCAGGCTTACTCGCATCCGGTTGAATGAGGCGGTCACAGTTGCGATTTCATCGCGTCCGCGCACTGGCAAGATGGGTACATCCTTCTCACCTTTACTGACGCGGTCGGCCGTCTCTGAAACGAGTTTCAGCGGACGTATCACAATGTAGTACACACCGACGTCCAGCACGATCATCGTCGCCACCATCGCAATAACCAGATACAGCAGCAGCCGATGGAACGCCCGGTTGGCAATCTGGATCGGCAGCGACATTGGCACGGAAACAATTTGCGCCGCGACAACCGTACCCTGTTTCCAGCCGAAGCCATGCTTGGAGCCATACTTGGCGATCATGGCCGCCGGGGCGACAGCAGGCGTGCTGTGACACACAAGGCAGGGGGCATCTGCTGCAATCGGTGTAGCCAGGTATAGAGTGGGTCCGCTCGATCGAAGTCCGTTCGCCCGTGACCTGCTGCTTGTCGCGGTGGTCGCGCAGATAGTTGATGACGTCGGCCTCCCAATCGAGAGCGTGGTGCGCGGGATTGGTCGGATTGAGCGTGGCCTCGTGATAGTCGTAGTCCGGGTACTTGGCGTGAATGTGGTTGAACGTTGCCAGTGCACTGAAGGCGGGAACCGTCTCCGGCAGAAATGCGCCGTTCTGTTTGGCGCTCTGTTGAGCAGCGGCGCCAGTTCTTCGGCAGTGTAGTCGCGAACCGACTTGGCATTGGCCATCATCAATTCGGCTTCCTCCAGAACCTCGCGACGCGCATTGTTAATGAGGAAGTTGTAAGCAATATCGGCGATGACGAGACCGCAGATGCCAAAGAGCAAGATCAAAATAAGATTGAATTTGGTGAGCAGCTTCATGATCGACCCCACGCCCCGCCGTCTGGTCAAAGAGTGTACAGCAGCTTAAAAGAAGGGAGCGATGCACTTGCCGAGGCCCGAATCTAAGGCAGCACGTCAACCCTCAGCAGGTTGAGCTTTGCGGCAAACAGCAGGGGTCCCGGGACTGTGCATCACCCGCACGACCGCCGCAAGAAAAATAACGCCATTCGCCGGCTTCGGTCTGAGGTCGGTCAAAACCACGGGCTCGACGTTGTGCGTGCTGACGTCCGAAAGATTGGGTTGCGATGACCTGAGCTCCGGTGGAGGCGTCGGCGTCGGGAAGAATGCGCATGGGCCAGCGCAGATCGCCGCTGCAGTCAGGCTGATCGCAGATCAGGAATTGCAATTGAAAACCCGCGCCGTTCAGGTCCGGGTCCGGAGTAATCGTGCCCGTCACCTGAATGTTGAACATGGAGAACGAGCGCGGCCGGCCGAGCAAAACCGAACCTAAGACGGCACTGCGACCGGAAGTGCTGGGCAGGGTAATCGCGCCGGGACGAGTTGGTCATCAGTGTCCGTGCCTGCGCCGAAACCAGCGCCGAGTCGGCAATCAAAAGAAGCAGGAGATAAATGAGAGCGCGAAAACGCATGGGTCCTTAGTATGCTTCGCTGTCGCAATGAACTGTCTGAATGAGTTCACGATATCCGGTCATCGAAAAAAGGGCAAGGAAACTGGAACGCCGACAAGAAGTTCGACCGCACCGGCAGTGGTTTGCCGAACCGCCTTGCCATTCTTGCATTGTCAAACGCCTCTGGCATACAGTCGAGGTGGCACTCCGATGACGGACGAATGTCCTGTTTGTTCCGCAGCATCCCGCCCGTTGTCTTCACCTTTCAGGCACTCCAGCTAGACTATGCGCCTAATCGATATCGCGGAGAGGTTTGTTTACCGGAGCGATCGAAGACTCTTTGTGTCGGTCGCCCTCCTGCTCTCATTCGTCAAGACCGGCATATGGTGTATGCCCAACTTTGATGTGTGGGCACCCATGCGATTCGATCCCTTTCACAATCCTTTTGCCCGGCCGAGCCAGCATTACATGTTCTGGAACTGGCTGGGACCTTTTCTCGCATGGCGCCTAAGGATCCATGACCTGCAGTCCTTCTTCTGTTTCCACCTTTTTTTCTCGATCCTGTTTACGTTCAGCTTCGTTTGGTACGTCTTTGCCAGCTTCAGCGATAAAGACGCTCGCACTGCGCTGGTGTTGTTCCTGGCCATCCCAGCTTCTGCAACCGCGTATTTCTGGGTGGGAATGGATTCCATCACCCTGGCGCTCATGATGTTTCTGCTGGTGCTGCGCAGACATGCGATCGCCGCCTTTCCTGTCGCGATCCTGCTGGGAATGCAGCATGCCGAACAGGGGTTCTGCGCGTTTGCAGCTTTGCTGTTCGCGCTCGTGCTTTCGAGATTCCTAAAGTACAAAACGGAATTTCAGATTGGATGGGCCGCGGCAGGGTTGGCGGGTGTTCTTGTCGGCAAACTCATCTTGATCCTGATATTCCGCCATTATGCCATCGATGTGAACTCAGGCAGGCCGCATTATGCCGGTCAGTTTGCCTTACTTGCCGGGCCCAGCCTCGGTTATCACTTCCAGTACATCCTGTGGTCGATCCTTGGTGTAGGCTGGATCGCTGTCGCGAAACTGCTGGAACAGGGCAGGAAGGCTCTTCCTATTCTGGTCGCCCTGCTGGGGCTGTCGTGTCTCCTGGTTGTCGTGATTGATCAGACTCGAGTCTTGGCCATCGTCAGTTTTCCGCTCTTTGCCGCTTACCTCGCACTGAACTGCGAGTTCCTTCAAACCGTGAGCACACGATTTGGGACGTGGCTCTTTGGCCTCTGGTTGATTATTCCCTGGTCCTGGGTCTGGTTAGGACAGCCTCGCGTCTCGGTTTTCCCATACGATGTGGCGTGGTTGCTGCACCGCTGGTTTGGCTGGTTCAACGTCCCGGCGAATCCGTTTCTCTGGCCGTTCTGAATGCACTAGTGTGTCTCGCTCTGGTTCAGGACCGCATTCCACAGGGCGCAAGGTCCTCACGGCGTCGTGAAATTTACTATTGCCAGATCCATCGGGAACTGGTCGTGTCGCTCAACCGGTATGGGCAGCTTGTCCCCAGTCCAACTACCTTCCAGGCTTGTGGCTTTGGCAAACTTCTCCGCCGACACTTGTCCGTCATAGACAAACGAATCAATTACGTAAGGGATTCCGCTGGAACCCAGGACAGAAGGTCCATTCATCAGGTGAAAGTGCAGGTGCGGCGCCGAAGTATTTCCGGTGTTGCCCAGCTTGCCCAATACCTGACCGCGCTTGACGTGTTCTCCAATCGCAACCGCGACGGAACCCTTTTGCATGTGAGCATAGAATGCGTAAATACCACCGCCTAGATCCAACACGACGTGGTTGCCATCCACGTTTTCGATATTGATAGTCTTGGGGTCAGGCAGTGAGCCTGGCGTTTGGTCGTCCAGGCTATTGAGTGTGCTGACTACCGTGCCGTCCGCCACCGCCAGAATGCTGGCTCCGTAGCCCGCGAAGCTATGAACATCCGTGGGGTCGCCGTGTGCTAGGCGTCCAGCCGAGTCAAGCTTCATCCAGTCGATGGCGAAGCGCTGCGCGAAATAGATTTGGCCATTTACCGCCAATCCAGTCGCGCGATGCGCACCGGACGCTTCACAGCAGCCGTTCATTGCCAGCCAATCAGTTCCAGCCAGGGGCGGCCCAATCACCGGGATCTTGGTTCCGATTTCGATAGCGGCAACGGTGTACGTTTGCGCAATTGGAGTGTCCGGACTTCGGCTCGGAGTCTTAGCACCCAGCAGCGTGATGCGATGCACAAGCTGAGGCGGAACGGCGGCACCATCCTTCAGGTCGATTTCGAGCAACAGAAGCCGGGTTTCGTTGAAGGGAATTTCCGCGTTTCCTGCTGGAGTGCTGGCGGTAGTGCGCAAGCTTGCGACGATGGCCGGACCTTCCAAGGTGGCAACCACCTGTGAGGGCTTTGCGGCTTCGACGGCCTCAACCTTTTGCACGGTGGCCGCTGTGGGGCTGGCATTGGTGAGAATCAGCTCATAGACAAGGTGCATCTTGCCGTCGGTGCCCAAAAAAGCCTGCGTGGCCGGCGTAAGCGGAGAAACGATCAGCGGCGTGTACTGGTCAGGCCGCGCGTACACATTCAAAGTGGTGGTAACGAACAGCAGCGCAAGGAGGCATTTTTCCGCCCACAGCGAAAGCTTCATGGATGATCTCCGAGCCGGACCTTCCATAAAACGCATAGTCAGAAGGCAGGCACCAACGCATTGGGATTCTACGGCTACGGAACGACATTGCAAAATCTGTCCGTTGAAGCCCTCGCGATAAAATCGACGAGAGTTTTCAGACGGCGCCGCACAAACTCGCTGGACTCACGACGAGCAGGGAAATAGGGCAAAGCAAGTCGAATGGATTGTAGTTGATGGGTTAAAAAATCTAGAAGCAGGAAGCCGCGTTTCGATTTTCCGATCGTGACCCAGGAAAGCGAGATCGTCGCGGGATGCAATAAACTTAAAGTGCTGAGGCCGAAATCAGCACTTCCAAATCGTCACCGCATTTTCCGGCGAACGCGGTACCAGATTGCGCCCAGACACGAGACTCCAGCCAAGGCTGCATAGGCGAGTTCAGACCCACCCTCCGGTACACGATGCACGGTTTGAGCGAACAGAGGCATGGCAAGCAACACCGCTACCACCGAACCTAGAAAAGAGTTTCGTAAAACAGTTTGCATATCCAACTCCCCGTTCTTGCTGTGTGAGAAAGCGAACCCTCCTCCACAGCAGCGGTTCGGTTTTCACCTAACCACGCATCAATTATGACCTCCTCAATCAGGGCGTCAAGACTGATAATGTTTGCGACCGGTTGCAATCCGTTGCAACATCATTCGGACGTGGGATCACTCACCATTTGGGTCGGACAGCAGTGCCGGGATTCCGCAAGTTATTGGTGCGAAAGGGGAGACTCGCACACTGCTTCGAACGTGCTCACAGACCCTGCAACCTGTTTCCGCGATCAGGGATAAGGACACTTGAGAAAAGCTGCTATGTGTTTGAAGGCGAATGGGATCGACCTGGAATTAATCCGCGAAACGCGAAAGTCACCGGAGCCATGCTCAACGGTGACTTCAGAGCTTTTTGGTTGCGGGGGAAGGATTTGAACCTTCGACCTTTGGGTTATGAGCCCAACGAGCTACCAGACTGCTCCACCCCGCACTTCGATCATATCGTCATGTGTTCATCAGGTCAAACCCGGTGTGCACGCACATCGCAGCGCTGCGGAGTTCGCGCGAGCATCGCCATTTGCGGATGCTATGCTCGACGCGCGTCGCTGGCACACCAAGGTTTGTGCGTCCGCACATGAACGTGACACGCAAGTCCGCCGGCGAATGATCGGTTATTCGTATTCAAGTGCTAACCCTTCTTGTGCGAGGTAATGCCGTGGGACAAATTCATCTTTGGTTGGCATTAGGAGTGGTTGTGTCCACCGCGGCGACGGATGCCGTGTACGTAATGTTCAGCGCGGCGGTGGCTTCGCGGCGCCGTTTGCCGGCAGCGACCTGGAGCAGCGTGTGGTATCTGCTGTCGGCGTTCGCCGTCATCAGTTATACCCGCAACTGGGTCTACGTTTGCTTCGCCGCCATCGGCTCGTGGATTGGCGCCTACTTGTCGATGACTTTCCTGCGACGCGGCTCGGGAAACGATGAGCCGGGAAGAGCCACGCCCGCTTCGTGAAAGCGCGTCGAGGCGTCTGAATGCGAGCGTGCGCTTCGCTCACTTGGCCAGGATCTTCCGGTCGGCGTACTGCGCGCTACTGTTCAAAGTTGACGATCTGATTTTCCATCGGCATCTCGCCGTGATGCGCCACCGGGGCAGTGTGTTCCAGCTTGTAATCCGGCGGATCTCCCGCCATCATGCCGGCTACATAGAAATTGGCAAAGGTGTACGGCAGGCCTTCGCTGGCCAGCGGCGAGTTGTGATTCATCAGTTGAAAATGCAGGTGCGGCTCGCTGGAGTTGCCGGTATTGCCGACCAGTCCGAGCACCTGGCCCGGGGTAACCCTGTCGCCGACTTTCACGCGAATGGAGCCGGGCTGCAGGTGCGCGTACATGGCGTACACGCCACCGCCGAGATCGAGATTGATGTGATTGCCGGCAACGGTCTCGAAGTTGATCGGAACCGCCGGCTTTTCGGTCGGCACATTTTCCGGAATGCCGTCCTTCACCTCGACCACGGTGGCGTCGGCGACCGCGTAGGCCTCCAGCCCGAAGCAGTGATAGCTGCGATTGTCTTTGGGATCGCCGCGATAGGTCTTGTTGTCGTCGCCGAACTGCACCCAGTCGATGGCATATCGCTGCGCGATGTACGGCTTGCCGTCGTAGACGATGATGGTGCGACGGTGCGGCGACGAATTCGATGGAGCACTGCCGGCTACCCAATTCTTTCCGCGAAGCGGCGGCACGATCTGCGGCAGCTCGCTCAACACCGGTGTCGAAGCGGAGTACCGAAGGCACACTGTCGATTCTCCCCGGCTTTCTTGACCGTGATCTGGTGCTGCAGATCGCGTACGGAATGGCAACATTCTGCGCGCAGGTCTACCCACATGTACGCGATGACGGCTTCGCCGGGCGCGATGTCATTGAACGGCAGCCAGTTGAGCATTCGGCATGTGTCCAGGATGATAGAGAACGCTGGCCAGCGCGGCACTCGGAACGCTCAGTAGCGGTCGCGCCGGTTTCGCTCGTCACCGCGATGCCTTGCAACGTCCAGGTCGACGGGCTCAGGTTGGTGAGGTGGATTTCGTAGCAGAGATGCCAAAGGCCCGCTGCCTCGAAAAGCGGTTGGCGGTGCCGGTATGTTGGCTTGGATCTGTACGAACTCTTTTTGCGCTGGTTTGGATTGTTGTGGATGCAGGCGAAGCCTGTCCGAAGGCGAGCGAACTGAGTAACAGCAAACTGCTGACTACGTGGACGGAGGGGCGCATAACTCTCCTGACGAGTGCGGGCGTCGATGTTGCCGCAACGCAACCCGGCCAGGTTGGGGCAAGCTGCCCGCGCAGTTGCGTCGGATTTTACCATCCCACAGTGTGGGCGTCAGTAATGAAATTTGTAGCGCACCTGTACGCCGATCATTCGCGGATTCGCGATAGTGCGTGCCTCCGAACGTATTGCTGTTGTCGAGCTGATAGCGTGTCGTTGCCGATGTTTGTGCTCACAAGCGCACAGTGGTGTTCTCGCCGAAGGTCTTGCCCACGGACAGATCGAAGGTGTAGTAGCTCGGCAGATGAGTGGGCCCGTCGCCATTCAGGAATCCCGAACCGTAGTTGAATTCCAGCGAGGCGAAGGTACGCCACGGCAGATTGCCGTCCACGCCGGCCGACAGCGTGTTGCGCTGATCGTGATCGAGGAAGAACAAGCCGCCCTCGGGCGGAGTGAAGTCGGTGAGACCGCCGGTCACTGCGCCGAAGCCCTGCGCTGTTTGGTTGGAGTAGACGAGGTGCGCGTGATAGTGGCTGAGCAGCAGTGGCGAACGCAGCGTGGTCTCGAAGCCCTCGATGCGCGCGGCCTGGATGGTGAGCGGCAGGAAGATGTTGGAATTGCCCGAGCGCGTCGTGATCGAAGAAGTTTTGCGCGCCGGTGTGGAAGTAGGTCTCGGTCAGCACCCAGTTGCGGATAGGAATGGTGACGCCGTACTCCTGCTGGATGTCGCGCTCGCCCTTGAGCGGCAGGAAGCCGAATCCCTGGCTGGCCGCATATTGCAGCAGCGGACCGGAGACGGTATCGAGCGGCGGCGGCTGATAGAAGTACGAATACGCCGCGCGCAGCACCCAGTGGAGCTTGGGAATCTGAATGGCTGCTCCCAGTCGCGGGTCGGCGGCATTCTCGTTGATCTCGCCGGCAGAAGTGCGTCAGCCGAATCCCGCCGGTCAGCGACAGCCACGACGTCGCTTTGAACTGGTCCTGCAGGAACAGCGCTTCCAGATTGCCGCCGGGATAGACGCGCTGGCTGAACTGATCGCCCGAGCCGTCGTTGGCAACGACCGAGAAGAACGAATTGTCCTGCTGCGCGAACGCGTAGACGCCGATTTCGGCGTTGTTGCGCTTGTTGATGGCCGATCAGCGTGATCTGGCCGCCTTCATAATTCGACGCGCGATTGTCGGTTGCGATCGGCACGTCGTTCGGACCGCCTTCAAATGCGCCGCGGTTGAAGTGATAAAACGGCGAGACGCGTCAGCATCAGCGACGGACGAAAACGTGTGCGCCCAGGTGAAGGTGCTGAAGATGTCCTGCTCGCGTTCGCGGTCGTTAATGCCCGCGGCCTGCTGGTCGGGATCGTTCGGCACCTGGTAGTAGTCCAGGCGCAAGCCCGCGGTGAAGCGCAGCTGGTCGACGGAGTTCGGGATTGTAGAGCAGGGAAGTGAAGGCGCCGCCGCCCTGCGCTGCGTTGTGCAGATTGACCGGAGTGGGCGGCTCCAGGCCGTACTCGGTGCTGTTGCCGCTGCCGCTGACGTAGTACGCGAACTTCTCGGTGTGATCGCCGAAGCTCAGCCAGTCGTCGGTCTGGTTGAAGTTGCCGTAGCCGCCGATGAATTCGGCCTCGCGATTGCGCTCGAAGCCGGTGTTGGGCGCGACGTTGAAGACGCCATAGGTGCGGTCGCCATATTCGGCGCCGTAGCTGCCGGTTTCGGCCTGCATGTAGGAGACATCGCGAGGATTGAACTGCGGGCCGACGGTGGACGCGATGTTGGTGTTGGGAATCGGCACGCCGTCGATCGCCCACGTCACCTGGTGTCCGCCGCGCACGTGCAGCTGGTCGTGCACCATGTACGAGCCGGGCACAAAGTCGGTGATCATCTTGAAGCTGTTGCTCTGCAGTTGACGCCGGCGTAGTCGAAGATCTGCTTCTGGGAGATGGTAAGGTCGCGGCGCGGAGAGTCGGGATTCAGGTCCTCGGGCGCGGCCGTAACCGTGACGTTCTCTTCCTTGCTGGCCAGTGCCAGCTGATAGTGCAGCACCGGCGCTTGTCCCGAGACTACGGTGAAGACCTGCGATTGCTCGGCGAAACCTGTCGCCCTGCACCGTTACCGAGTACTTGCCGAAGGGCACGGCGCTGAAAGAGAACTCGCCGTCGGCATTGGTCTTGCTTTCCATCTTGAAGGCCGAGTCGCTGGCCTGGAGCACGACGGTTGCGCCTCCGACGGGATGATGCTGCGGATCGTGGACCACGCCGCGCACACTGCCGTATACCGTGGCCAGGACAGGCAAACTCAGCAGCATCATAATTGCGAACACGGAAGCTAAACTGCAGCCACCGCGCAGTGGACAAAGAATGTTCTTGCATTGATTCCTCTGACGGTCGCCCGGAGACACCATCGGCTGATCCCTCGTTCGGTCAAGAATTGCTGTCACGTGCAGACGTTGGCCTGCGCGCTATTCGAACGCAATTCAGGTAAGCTCTAAGGAATGCTTGGAAGGGTCAGGCGAGAGGAGGGCCGCGCTGGGAGTTACTGCGAGACAAATCGCGCGTGACGGGTGCAGCGGGAGATGCGAGCGCTTCCTGCGCGACTGCCAGGGCAAAGGCTGTTCTGGTGGAGACGCCGAGCGCGGAATTGCCATGCGTGGTGAGCGCGCGGAAGTGGCGATAGAAACAGCATTCAGCCAGCGAGCGGAAGCCGTCGCTGGTCGCGGGCGCGCTGCAGTGGTGCTGGCCATTGCGACGGCAGCATGCCGGAGCCGCGGTCTGCGCCTGTAGCAAGGGCACACCGAACCCGGTCAGCAATACCGCGAGCAACAAACTGGCAACTGGGCGCCGCATAAACATCGGAGATTGTACTACATCACAATGCGATGTGATCTCGCGTGCAGGCTACCTGCAACACTCTGCAATAAGAAATTGCGCGTCCACGGAGAACCATGTTGCCGCCCGTATGGGGCCTTGGTTCGACGCGCGAGATTGTTACTGGAGCGTCCGATTCTAAGATTTCCGGTTTGAATCGCGACTTCTCGTTACGGTTGATGTCCGCCGGTGAAGCTTGCGGCAACGGACCGTCTCACCGGTGGCGGGAACCATCGTCCCGGCTTTGACATTACAATGAGGGATCGTCGCCAAGTTGGGTGAAAGTCGACGTCACCAACCCGTCCCTCGGAGAACCGTGTGCGCTATTTGATTCTCGTGCTTGCCATCTGCGGAATGATCGTCTCCGGCCTCGCTCTCAAGGTGCACTATGACGATCCTGGCAAAGAACCGTGCAGTATCAATGACAAGTGGGATTGCGGCGTGGTCAATCATAGTCCTTACGCGGTTTTGTACGGAGTGCCAGTGGCAACAATCGGTATTGCCGGCTACCTGCTGATCGCAGTATTGGGCATGGCGCGCCAGAGGAACCTGCTGCTGATCTCCACTCTCATCGCGCTGGCGTTTGCGCTCTATCTCACCAACATCGAGAAGCACGTCCTGGAGGTCTGGTGCCTGTACTGCGTTATCTCGCAGGGCATCATTGCCATCCTTACCCTGTTGTCGATCGGATGGTTCGTGTCGTCAAGGATGCGTACCAGAGCTGCTTAAGAAACAATCTGTGACCCTACCACCGGACTCGATTTCTGCGACGAAAAAGTTTCTCTTCCCTGCAGCCTAAACTGGTATAGTGGCGGACGGTTGAATGCCTGAAGGAAATTCCGGCTGACCGTGATGCCGTTCAGGACGGCAATTCCGGGCTAAGGAGAGTGGCATGCCCAAGCTCACGTCACGTGGACAGTGGGGCCGGAGGGCAACCTCCCAACTGACGCTTGGAGTCTTGCTGGTGGCGGCATTCTTCTTGTCCGCGGCCCAGGCCCAAACTTATTCCATCCTTTTCAACTTCAGCGGCGGGTTAAGCGGAGCCTATCCCTATGACGGCCTGACCATGGATCGCGCCGGCAACTTCTACGGAACGACGTATGACGGCGGCAGTCTTGGCATGGGCATGGTCTTCAAGTTGACCAACCATAACGGCTCCTGGACATTTAGTCCGCTGTATTCCTTCCGGGGAGGCAACGACGGGTCGCATCCCTGGTCCAGCGTAACGATTGGCCCTGACGGCGCTCTTTACGGAGCTACCCCGGTGGGCGGTCTTGGCGGGCCGCAATGTCAGCCTGGCGGCTGTGGCACGGTATACAAGCTCACCCCACCCGCCCGGCTCTGCAACAACCTCAACTGTCCGTGGACGGAGACCGTGCTGTATCGTCTGGCTGAAAGCTCCACGGGGGTCAACTCTCCCTACAGTCGCGTGATCTTTGACTCCGCGGGCAATATGTATGGAACCGCCTGGGGAGGCGGTACCGGCGGATGCGCCAGCTCCGGTTGCGGAGCGGTGTACAAGATGACGCGCTCCGGCGGAAGCTGGAACTTCAGTTTGATTTACAGTTTCACCGGCCAGGGCGACGGCACGAATCCGTATAGTCCGCTGGTGATGGATGCCGCCGGAAACCTTTACGGCACTACCTACTATGGTTCGGGTTTCTTCAACGGTTACGGCACCGTCTTCGAACTAACTCCGTCAGCGGGAGGATGGTCGGAGAGCACCCTGCATACGTTTAGCGGCGGCAGTGATGGCGGCAGTCCCTTCGCCGGACTGACCTTCGATGACGCCGGAAATCTCTATGGCGCTACCACCGAAGTTGTCCATCAGTTTTTGCAGGGTGTCGCCTTCGAACTTGCGCGGTCAGGATCAGGCTGGAGCTATTCCGTGATCTCGATTCTCAGCGGGTCCGTCGATGGAAATCTTGCGGTTGATCATGCGGGAAATGTGTACGGTGCGACGACGTTCGGCGGGGCGCACACCGACGGCTACGCCTTCAGACTCTCCCATACCGGAGCCGGGTGGACCCAGACCGATCTGCACGATTTCGGGGAGACGGGCGATGGGATTAGCCCGTGGTGCTCGGTAGTGTTGGACGCAGCCGGAAATCTCTATGGAACGACGAATGGAGGGGGCACCAATGGCGGCGGTGTTATCTGGAAAATTGCCCCCTAGCGAAAGGCGCCCCGGCCAATGCGTTTGACGAGACGCGGCTGAGCCTGGCGACAAGCCGGACCTTCCTTCCCAGCGCCGGTGCGTTTAGCTTGCCGGTCCGGCGCGGGCGTCGGTAACCTGCCCGCAACAGTCTGATATCGAACAGACATCCTCACCATAAACACCTACTCTGCTCAGAACATCTTCATACGCAAAAAGAACCTTATCAGCGTAATGGCTGGTTCACTTGCGCATTCGGATGCGGCGTACGTTGCCGAAACGAAGGAGCGGATGAACCCCGTCCAGAAATTCAAGAACCGCATACTGACTGGTTTGCCCAAAAGCGAGATTGCCCGCCTCACTCCTCATCTTTCACCGCTTGATCTGGACCAGGGAATGTCCCTCATAGAGGCGAAGGCCCCCTATGGATATTTTCTGGAAGAGGGCATCGCCTCGGTCGTCGTCACCCTGAAGAACGGGAACACGGTCGAAGTCGGCATTATCGGCCTTGAGGGCGTTGTGGGACTGCCCATCTTGCTGGGGACCGAGGGAGCACCCGGCCGGACGTTCATGCAGATTGGGGGCTCCGGATACCGGATCCCTGCGAAAGCACTGAAGACCGAATTCGAACAGCCGGGCCAGTTCCGGGCGAGTCTGCTGCGATGCCTGCAGGCCTTTCACGTGCAGGCCGCACAAACGGCGGCCTGCAATCGGTTGCATGGGATCGAGGAGCGGCTGGCACGCTGGCTGTTGTCGTGTCGAGATCGCATGACCACGGACCAGTTGAGGCTGACCCACGATTTTCTCGCACAGATGCTGGGAGCGCCTCGGACTACCGTCACTCTGGCCGCGGGACTGCTGCATCGCGCCGGCCTGATCGACTATTCACGAGGCCTGGTGACGATCAAGGACCGCGGCGGCCTGGAAGGTTCGGCCTGCGAGTGCTACTTCACCGTTCGTGACGAATTCCAGCGACTTTCCCTACTTTAGTCTGGTATCGGACCGACGAAACTCGCGGCTTGCCATAATTTCTCTATTGCTAGTCGCTATGTCACAACAAAGTAAGTTGGACATGTCATGGAGTCTCCCAAGTCCAGGCAGAGCGGCGTCACCCAGGACGGAAGCACAGGCAGCCCCCGCCGCATTTTGTCCGTTGATGACGAAGCAGGTATCCTCTACACCCGCCAGCTAGTCCTCGAAGCAGAAGGATACGAAGTTCTGAGCGCCGCCGATGGAGAGCAGGCTTTGATTCTGTTCGCGCGTAATTCCGTGGATATTGTGTTGCTGGATTATGTGATGCCGGGCCTGGATGGAGGAGCTGTTGCGCAAGCAATGAAGAAACATCGGCCGAATGTTCCGATTATCATCGTTTCGGCCAGTCCAATCCTGGAGGCTGCTCATACCTGTGCGGATTGCATTATCAGGAAGGGGCGCGGGCCCAAACCACTCATCGACAAGATCAAGCAGCTGCTCGACGGTAGCCCGGTCTACTGAGTCGGCTCAGGAAGCCATGCAGGAATCCGGCAAGCCGGCGCGAACATCGTAACTGATATGGAGCCGCGCACAGTCACTCGCACCATTGAGACCGATTTCGAACCCGACGTAATTCTTGACGTCCTGGCCGATCCCAAACAGATTCCCGCATGGGCCTCCGTCTTCGCCGATGGGATCGAGCCCGATGGGCCGGGCGTGTGGAAAGTGAAAAAAGGCGACGAGTCGTTCAACGTTCAGGTTGTGAGCGCCCCGGGCAGCGGCACGGTAGACATTCTTCGCGAGATGGGACCGGGCAAAAGGGGAGGAGCCTTTTGCCGCGCAACTCCACGTCCTGGCGGCGGTAGCGTGTTGTCAATTAACGTGCCGATCGCTCCCGGTGCGAAGGTCGATGACGTTGCAGCCGTACTGGAGCAGGAACTGGCTGCGTTGGTGAAGCTTTGCCAGAAACGCTGACCTGCGACCAAAGAAGCAGGCGACTACGTCTATCAGGGGATTGTTGCTGGATCTGGGTGGTGGCATTATCCACTCATCGAAAGCAGTGAACCCAGGCCGCCGATAACGAGCAGTGCCGGCGCCGAAGCGAAACGCGGGAACGTATTCCTCCTCAAATCGCTCCCTTGCGAAATGTTCACTTGCAGATACAGGCTGGGCCCAGTGATCTCCTCGCTGGGCCTTTGTGTTTGTGCGCGAGCTGGCCCCCGTCACGCCATTTTGGCAATCTCTGGGCTTCGATAGACACTAGGTTCCGCAGTGTGCTAAGCCTCTCAACCCATCGGCAATCCTGCTATCAACGTAAATAGATGAAGGTTGCGGCTGCCGTTGCCAGACCCTTCGGCTCTCCGCGCCTATATCCATTGGGCGCGGCAAGTGCCTCGGAGGGAACGGGTTGGACCAATTCGGTCCACAGGGGAGGGAAGGCAATTCCGTCGTAATGCGCTAGAATTCAGGTTTAGGGTGTTGCGTGTGGGTGCACGGAGGGCTGAATGGAAGAGCGCGAGTTTTATGATGAGCGGCAGGAAACCAGGAAGTCGACGCTGAACTGTCCGCACTGCCATCAAGCCGCCGAATATGACTTGGGCTGGCTGGTCCGCACCAAGCGGCGTAGCCTGCCTCCTCGCGCCGACGAACGTGATCGCGCCAAATTTGCCAAGGCTCGCTCGTATATGGTGCGACGCGATGACCTCGTTGCCTGCAAAAACATCCGCTGCCGCAAACGCTTCGAAGTCTCGGGCGTGCAGTCGGTGGCGTTTCTGGATGAGCAGGTCAAGCCGCCGGAGCGGCTGCAGTAGAGCCGCTATTAGCCGTTAGCTATTACGTTGTGGGATGGCGGTTGATAATTTGTCGCCATCGAAAGCAGCGAGGATGCGGGTCAATATCATGGTTCACCCTGAGCGGAGGCGCGTCGTTCGCGCCGGAGTCGAAGGGACCGCTATAGCCGGAAAAATTCTCCGCCAGAAGTTGAAAGATCTCAACCATGATCGACCTCGCTGTTCGCGAACTACGGCGCCCGTAATAGGGATGATCTCTTTCGGATAGCAGCGACCGCACCCTCTATAATCCTCACTGAACCTCATGGCAACTGCGATTCCACCGAACCGGACGAAATCGGCTCGCGCCGATGGCTTCTCAAAGCGCGTTGAGCACTTCTGGGGCCGCGTGACCGAGGGCATGCAACTCAGCGAGCTCTGGTCGCAGTTCCGCACCGACGCGCGTTCCAGCTACCGGCTCTACTCGAAAGACGTGGACTCCACGCGCGTCGAGGGCGCCTCGCGCATGAAGCACGCGGTGAACCTGGTGGCGCAATTTTTCTGGGCCATTATCGAGAAGCTCACTCCGGCGCGCCGCGTGCTGCTGCTGATTGCATTGGTGCTCATCCTCATTCCAGCCACCGAAGTGCGGTGGGCGAATGGCGAGGGCGGGATGTCGATGATCTCCTTGGATACGCACTTCTACGGCGGCCTGCTGATGTTCGCGTTGCTCATCCTTGAAGTGGGCGACCGCGTGGTGATGAAGCGCGACCTGCAGATCGCCAAAGAGATCCAGACGTGGCTGCTGCCGGCGACGCCACCGCAAGTGCCGGGACTGGAGATTGCGTTCACTACCAAGCCGGCAAACACCGTGGCCGGCGATTACTACGACGTCTTCCCGCGTCCGCATGGCAATCCGAATGGACAGGACTACCTGATGGCGATCGCCGACGTAGCCGGGAAGAGCATTCCCGCCGCCATGCTGATGGCAACCTTCCAGGCCAGCCTGAAGACGTTCTCCATCACGCCGGGCGCGTTGATCGAACTGGTTGGACGCATGAACCGTTATGCCTGCACCAACAGCCAGGAAGGACGCCGCTTCACGACGGCGTGGATCGCGGAATACGATCCCGCGACTCGCCTGCTCACCTACGTCAATGCCGGACACAACAATCCTATCCTGCGCCGCAAGACGGGCGCGATGGAACGCCTGGAAACAGGCGGCATGCCCCTCGGCATTATGGACGAGGCGCCGTACGCGGCCGCGACCGTGACGCTGGAAGCAGGCGACTGGCTCGCTGTCTTTACCGACGGCGTGGTGGAAGCGGAAAACAATAATCAGGAAGAGTACGGCGAAATCCGTTTTATGACGATGATCAATGCTGGCGTGATGCTCTCACCCGAGATGATGTTGAACACCATCATGGTAGACCTGGCCAGGTTTACCGGCGACGCGCCACAACACGACGACATTACCTGCATGTTGATTAAAGTGGTGTGAGGAAGGGCAGAAAGCAGTGAGCGGAGGACAGTGGATAGCAGCGGGATGCGGGCAGTTTTAACTGATGCCATTCGTGTTTGTCAGCAATCAGTTGTCAAGCACTCAGCACTCAGCATTCAGTTTTACTCCGGCGTCATCCTGAGCGCAGGCCGCCGCTTTTGCGGCCGGAGTCGAAGGACCGCTACGTTACCGACACTGACAACTGACAACTGACAACCGACAACTAATTCACACCTTCGCTTCTTCCAATTCCTGCGACAGGCTTTCCCACTCGCCCATCAGCGCTTCCAGTTCTGCGCGCCGCTTTGCCAGCAACTCCGTCCACTTCGCCGTTTCGTCGGCGCTGACGAACGATTGCAGCTCGCGCTCGCATTCCGCGATGCCGTCTTCCAGCTTGGCAATGCCTTTCTCCACTTGCTGATGGCGCTCCTGCATCTGCTTCAGCTTAATGGGATTGATACGCTTCTTCTGCGAGCCCTTCGGATCGCTGTATCCCGGCACGTCCGACAACGTGGGAGCCCAGGCCGTCTGCTCCGCTTCGCTGTCGCCCGACTCCTGCCGCTGCTTGCGCCACAAGTAGTCTTCATAGTTGCCAGGGAATACCTCGACGCGGCCATCGCCGATCTCGAAGACCCGTGTCGCCAGCTTGTCGATGAAGTAGCGATCATGCGAGACGAACACGACGGTGCCGTTGTACTTCTCCAGCGACTCCAGCAGAACGTCTTTGGCGCGCATGTCGAGGTGGTTGGTGGGCTCGTCGAGCAGCAGAAAGTTCGAGGGGTGCAACAGCATTCGCGCCAGGGCGTAACGGTTGCGCTCACCGCCTGACAGTACGCCGATCGGCTTGAAGACATCGTCTTCGGAAAACAGGAAGCAGCCCAGCACGCCGCGCAGCTCGGTAATCGACTTCTGCGGCGCCACATTCGACAGGTCATCCAGCATGCGGCTCGATGGATCGAGCTCCTTGTACTGGTCTTGCGCAAAGTAATCCGGCTCGACATTGTGGCCCAGTTTCAACGCACCCGCCGTCAACGGCTCAACGCCGGTGAGCAGTTTGATCAGCGTCGACTTGCCTGCTCCGTTCACGCCGACCAGCGCAATACGGTCTCCACGCTGGATGGTGAAGCTCGCATTGCTGAAGACGTGCTTAGGGCCGTAGCTCTTGCCGACATCGACGGCCTCAACCACCAGTCGCCCGCTGGGCTTGGGCTGCGGGAAGGTGAAGTGGATGGTGCGCTCATCCTGCGGCACCTCAATGCGGTCAATTTTCTCCAGTTCCTTGATGCGGCTCTGCACCTGCTTGGCCTTCGTCGCCTGGGCGCGGAAACGATTAATGAACGCTTCGAGTTGCTCGATGCGGTCGCGCTGGTTCTTGTAGGCGGCGACCAGAGAGTCGCGCCGCTCCTGTTTCTGCGCCAGATACTTTTCGTAGTTGCCGCTGTAAAAGTGGACGCCCTTGTTCCAGATTTCGGCGATGCGGTCGACGGTGACGTCGAGGAAGTAGCGGTCGTGCGAGATGAGCACATACGCAAACGGATACTGCAGTAGATACTGTTCCAGCCAGTTGCGCGTTTCCAGATCGAGGTGGTTGGTGGGCTCGTCGAGCAGCAGCAGGTTCGGCTTCGACAGTAAGAGCTTGCCCAGGGCAATGCGCATCTGCCAGCCGCCGGAGAATTCCTCGGTGTAGCGCGTCCAGTCTTCTTTCTTAAAGCCGAGCCCGTCGAGCACGGTGCCGACCTGAGAGTCGAGCGCGTAGCCGTCGTTCATGTGGAAGTGGCCGGAGATGCGCTGATAGCGGTCGGCGACTTGCGCGTACTCGCTGGACGAAGGATCAAGTTCGCCCATCTTGTGCGCCAGGTCCTGCATCTCCTGCTCGAGTGCCTGCAGGTTGGAGAAGACCGACATGCATTCGTCGAAGACGGTGCGACCAGAGAGCTGCAAACCATCCTGCGGGAGATAGCCAAAGGTAGTGTTTTTAGCGGAGACGATGGTGCCGTAATCGAGCGACTCGATGCCACCCAGGACTTTCAGCAGGGTGGACTTGCCGGTGCCATTGGCGCCGACCAGGCCGACGCGCTCGTTGGGAGTGACAAGCCAGTCGAGATTTTCGAAGAGAAGCTTGGGGCCGAATCGTTTGCCGGCAGAGGAAAGTTGGATCATGGGGCAGTGAATATCATTGCAGATTTTTAGGTATGCGGCGAGGGCCTGCGTGTTTGCGTGCATCAATGCACTGGCAGGCTGCTTTGTATCAGGGCACGACTTTAGTCGTGCCGTAAAGTGCCGTCTCTGCCCGGGCTTTAGCCCCTGTGGACTTTTGTCTCACCAGATAAGAATAACAATAGGGAAACTCTTCTGGGAATTCGGCCAATCCGGCCTTAACCGGGATTTGCGCGATATATTCGCGATGCTGTAGGAAGCTCTGACGGTCGTCAACCCGCACTTCCGAGAACCCACGCTGCCAAACCTCGCCTGTGTAGCCGAACTCTTTCTTGACGCGAAATGAAAGCCCGCCCTTGATGAGTTGCATGGCTTTCTCAATCGTAGAGTCGCGGTCGACCGTGATGAGCAAATGGACATGGTCGGGCATGACGACGAAATCGTGGAGCTGGAACTTTCGGGCTCGAACATTTTCTCGAAGCACCTCGATCAACAGCATGGCGTTTTGCTCGGACTGCAGGAGGGCGCGGCCCATGCTTGTTTTTGTGGTGACGAAGAAGGTTCGGGAGGAACTCAGAACTTCGCTCGCGCAAGCGTTGCGGACAGGTTTCGACATATGCAGGGGCTAAAGCCCCGATCCTTCTTGGGCGCGATGTGGCACGACTAAAGTCGTGCCCTGATACAAGGCAAGATCCAGAGAAAATTAGTCGGACAATTTCGATTGCGAAATTATTCTCAACTCGGCGCACTGTTCGCACAGCAGCACAACGGTATCGGAAGGGGTTCCTCTTTTTACTTCGCTCGTCACAACAATTTGCTGGCCGCAGTCCGAGCAATTACCCCACCGGGCGGTGAAATGCGCTGTCACCGAATTTGCGGTCGTGATACGGCCAAGGCTAACAAACTACAACTCTCTTCTCGCCATCCTCGTGCGCCATGTCGCCGCTAATTGCTCTTCCTCTGGTCGCGCAGGATGCGCTCGTCAATCGGCTTGCGGCCAGCGAAGCCTTCTTCTATGCCGTGCCAGTGGGTGATGCCTTTCTCGCCCAGCTTCCAGCACAGCAGGATCACTTCTTCGCCGACGACGCAGGGGAAATCGAGCAGACCGGTATCGAGGTCTTTCACCTGCACGCCGGTGGCGTCGATTTCCGCGACGGCGTCCTTGGCCTTTTGCAGGGCCTTCTCGCGCTCGGCCTTGCGCCGCGCAAGGGTCGACAATGTCGACCCTGGTGCCGCCATTCAAGAAGACGCGGTTGGCCAGGGCCTGCTGCTCGCCATCCACTTCCTCGATTAGCTTTTTGGCTTCAATGGCGGAGCGCAGCAGCGACTCCAGCACCGGCAACAGAGTCTCGGCTTCAGCAACGGTAAACGTTCGCGGCATGTCGTCTTCTTCCCGCTCAGACAGGGTATGCGCCGCCAGGCGCTCAGCAACACGACGGCGGTGTTCCCGGAGATCGGACCAATACCGGGGAACCCGCCGCAGGAACTTCTCTCGTGGACGCTTGCGAATAATCACTGGATCTCTAACATCCTATCAAGTGCCACGCGCGCCCACATCTTTACGTTCTCTTTTACTTTGATCTGATTCACAATATTTCCGTCGACCAGGTTCTCCAGCGCCCAGCACAGATGCTGCGGCGAGATGCGGAACATGGTCGTACACAGGCAGCCCGAGTCGTCCAACGTGATGACACGCTTGTCGGGATGTTCCTTCGCCAGCCGGTTCACCAGGTGAATTTCCGTGCCGATGGCGAACGACGATCCCGCCGGTGCTTCTTCTACCCGTTTGATGATGTGATCGGTCGAACCGATTCCGTCAGCCTTCTGGCAGACCTCCCAGCGACACTCGGGATGCACTACCACCTGAATGCCCGGATGCGCGGCGCGCACTTTGTCCACATGCTCGGGCAGAAAGCGCTGATGCACCGAACAATGCCCCTTCCACAGGATAACCTTTGCCTTGCGCAGACGCTCGGCCGTCAGCCCACCCTGCAACTGGTACGGGTCCCACACCACCATCTCGTCGAGCGGGATGCCGCGCGCAAACCCGGTGTTACGGCCCAGGTGCTGGTCGGGGAGGAAGAACAGCTTTTCATTGCGGCGGAAGGCCCAGTCGAAGGCGCCCTTGGCATTCGACGAGGTGCAGACCAGCCCGCCGCGCTCGCCGCAGAAGGCCTTGATCGCCGCTGTCGAATTCATGTAGGTGATGGGCGTGATGCCGTTGCCGTCGTCGTCGGTCAGACCGAGACGCACGAACTGCTCCCAGGCATCTTCGACTTGTCCGATTTCTGCCATGTCGGCCATGGAGCAGCCGGCGTTGAGATCGGGGAGGAGAACGGCCTGTCCGGGACGCGACAGGATGTCGGCACTCTCCGCCATGAAGTGCACGCCGCAGAAGACGATGTAGCTGCCCTTGGCCTGCGCGGCCACCTGCGAAAGACGGTACGAATCGCCGCGATAATCGGCGAAGCGCACGACTTCGTCGCGCTGGTAGTGATGTCCGAGGATGACGCACTCGTCGCCTAGGGCCTCGCGGGCCGCGGCGATGCGTTCGTCCATCGAGCGATCGGGGAGTACGAGATAATTTTCAAGCGAGCAAGATGCCGCTTCTGTAACCGGTGCTGTCGCCATTCGTTTTGTCTCTGCCTTCAGTCCCGGCGACGCGATTCCGTTGATCGGAAAAAACGCCCCGGAACGGGGATGTTGAAAGCTGACTCGCGGCTCCAGTAGATCCACACACGCTTGCGCGCCCGACCTACGGGGATGTTGAAGCTGCCAGTTGACGCTTCTTTACTCTCACTTCATTCGATGACCCGGCCAGCGCCTACGTTACAAAAACAAGAGCCGCGCCGGTTGCGCGCCACTCATTGCTCACACGGCTATGTGACGGGCATCGAATAGGTTAATTGTTACGCGTTGATGAAGAATACGCAAGTGGGAGTTGCGGAATTGGCAATGAACTGCTGACTACTAGACTAGTAGCTGTTGCAACGACGCGATCCTCGTTATTCGCCTCCACTGTTTACAAATTGTCGTCCCGAGCGGAGCAGCGTAGCTGCGCAGACACGATAGCGGCCTTCGTGGGCGAGCCCTACAGGTTGTTGCGAAGCGATCCCAAGTTCAGCCGCTTCGCAACGCGCAGCACGGACTCCCAACAAAGAGCGCGGCAGTTGCTGGTCGATCAGCTCTGTTCGCTGACCGGTGGGCCGTGCCTCTACATCGGGCGCGACATGAAGACTCACGCGTGGGCTGCATATCACGGAGGATCGGACGCACGAACATCCTGGCATCGGAACTCCCTCGCCAGGCTTACGGCGTGACGCTCTTGATCACCTCCGGCCCCTTCATCGGAATCGTGACCACAACCTTGCCGTCGAGGTTCATCTTCGAAAAGTCGATCATGCGAATCTGGCTGTTCTCATAGGTGCGGAAGTAGAAGCGTTTCGTCTTCAGATCGCAGGCGCTGGTCCACAACGTGTAATCGGCTTGGATGTTGCCGTGGTCGTCTTTCTGCCCGTCGCGCGTGGAACCTTTTGGGATGTCGAAGTTGTTCAGGATGTGAAACAGCTCGAGCACCGCATCGTCCCCGGTCTTCGATGGCAGCACCGAGACGCTGAATGCGACAGCACGTACGAAACGCGAGGGCGGAGTGAAGTCGCCTGGCAATCCCAGCATGCCCGTGCCCTGACCGAGTGGCTGCAGGGTGACCCCCGACCCAAGGTTCACCGGCGGCACATTGTTCATCGAAAAGTTCACATAGTTCCGCAGGTTGGTCATGTGCCAATCGAATGCTGGTGAATTGGTAACCACCCCCAGCGGATTGTCGAACACGTGAAGCTTGCCGTCGAAATACTCGATGACAATGCTGTTGCCGGCGGCGTCATACACGACGAAATGCACCGGCGGAACGAAGCCCCAAGCCGGAAAGACGACAGCAGGCACAACGATGTTGCCCATGTTCTGCCGGACGTCCTCGACGGTAGCGAAGTTCTCTAACAAATACGAGCTAACCTGCCATGGAGCGATCGTCTTAGCGGCGTCTGCGGCGGTATAGGGCATGTAGCCAGCGGTAGTCGGGAAATAGAAAAGGCCGACCGAGAGACCTTTCTCATTGAGCCCGTCAAAAATGTACGGCAGCCCAACACCGTTAGCTCCCAGGCTGGCGTACCTGGCATTCCAGGTGAGTCCGGGCTTGCCGTCAGGGGTGACACCCACACGGGCAAAGCCACGGGGAACGAGAATGACATCGGACTGAAGATCAGTGCCGAATTCGAGAGTTCGGCCGCGGACGACGCTGCCATCCTGGGCGGTGACGCGGATACCGGTGCAGGCTCTAGAGGATTGGGCGGCCAGGCCCATCATGAACAGCCACACGATTGCGAAACTTATTAACTTTCGACGTGAATTCACAAAGGAGTCCTTTCGAGACGATTTTTGGCACAAGAATGCGGTGGCGAGCGAGGGCGTCGCCTGGATCAGGAGGGTCGGAAGGATCTTTTTCGTGCGGTGAGTCAACTATAAATCGGCAGGGTGGAGGGCGAAGGGAATTACCGAAAGGGCGAAGGTTCGCGAGTCCCGTTTCGGGAGTGATTGATTTTGACTGCAGGCCGGCGCGGAGGTTCGATCCACTGCAAGCGAACAGCAGTTCCGGATCGCAACGGCAGCGATCCTGCGGCCAGGATGACAATCTTGTGGGGTTGCTGACTGCCGACTGCTACTTCATCCGCCGATATGCACCATCGTTCTAGACGCGGGAATGAAGCCTGGCTCGCCGATGTGATGGCGGGCTTCTTTCTGGTCGACTACTTCGCGAATGAAATGCGCCATGTCGTCGTCGCTGCCGCCGCGCTGCATCAGAGCTGCCAGGTCGTGTTCGCGCGCCGAGAACAGGCAAGTGCGAATCTTGCCGTCGGAGGTGACGCGCACGCGGCTGCAGTGTCCGCAGAAAGGGTGCGATACGGGGGCGATGATTCCGATCTCGCCGATGCCGTCTTCAAAGACGTAGCGTCGCGCGGTCTCGCTGCCGAGGTGGCCAATCTCGCGCAGCGGCATGAACTCGGCCATGCGCGTAAGAATCTCCTCGAGCTTAACGACAATCTCAGGCGTCCACACACGGTCTTCTTCCAGCGGCATGAACTCGATGAAGCGCAACGTGACGCCTTCCTCCCGCGCGAAACGTCCGAAGGCGGTGATCTGGTCGTCGTTGAAGCCGCGCAGCAGCACACAGTTGACCTTCACGGGATTCAAGCCGACGCGTTGCGCGGTGCGCACTCCTTCCAGCACGCGCTCGTAGGCGTTGGGTACGCGCGTGATGCGCGCGAAACGCGCGGGATCGACCGCGTCCATGGAGACAGTCACGCGAGAGAGGCCGGCATCGGAGAGCGGCTGCGCCAGCTCGGCCAGCAGATGTCCATTCGTGGTGAGCGCGATGTCGAGCGGATTGCCTTCGAGCGTGAGCATGTCAGCCAATTCGCGGACCATATCAACCAGCCCGCGGCGTAAGAGCGGCTCTCCGCCCGTAAGACGCACCTTCGTAATGCCCAGGCCGACAAAGATGCGCGCCATGCGCAGGTAATCGGCGATGGGCATCTCCGGGTACTGTGGGCCCTCGCTGCCCGAGCGGCAGTAGACGCACTTGTAGTTGCAGCGATCTGTGATAGAGATGCGGAGATCACTGATGCGGCGGCCGTGTTTGTCGGTTAAGAACATCGTCTGTCGCTCTAGGCCCTTCGCTTTTCGCCAGACGTTATACCCAGATTGGCGAAAAAACAGGGTGCCCCGTTCTAGCCCTCGTTGGCTAGGGCGGGCGCTTCGATTGTGCGGGAGGGAATTGCACGCGTACGTGCGGCTGCACGCTGCGGTTGTCCCCTTTCCAAGCACGGGAGGCGTGGACGTTTCCCTCCACACCCTCGGTCCCGCCAGTTATCAACGGAACACCGCCGCCGCAGCCATGGGTATGCCGTTAGGCCACGGAGGTCGGAAACAATGAATAATCATTATATGATGCGCACGCCAAAGAAAAGCAGCAGCAACACTCACGTTGTCAGGCGCTTGGAGTGTCTGCAGTAACAGATACTCTCAATGGGGTACGATTTCGCAGCGAAGGAGGGGTGCCAGTTGAGATATCGGCGGAGCCACTTTCTGGTGGACGCCAAGGCTGAGACGTAGTATCTGGGCCGGGCCCCGACATCCGGAGCCTAGTGACGACGGGATATAATCTGCTCGTGGGAACTGGCTTCTTTCGGGGCCGTAGTCTGAGGATTGGGTAGCCGTTCTGTAAAGGTGGGTTGTGGTTTTTCAGTTTGAATCCTTCCAACTGGATGTCACGGAACGTCGCTTGCTGCGTTCGGGCGAACTGGTTCCGCTTCGTGCCAAAGTCTTCGACACCCTCTGCCACCTTGTCGAAAACCACGGGCGCCTCCTTCGTAAAGATGAGCTGATGCAAAAGCTCTGGCCCGATAGCGTCGTTGAAGACAATAATCTCGACCACAACATTTCCAAGCTCCGCAGCGCCTTACAAGACGGCTCTAATGGCCAGAGGTTGATCGAGACCGTGCCGCGACAGGGTTATCGCTTTGTCGCCCAGGTGAAGCAAATCTCAGGTTCTCCGGCCGCACTGGCGGCCATACCTCCTTCAGTCGCTGACTCGCCACTCGAGCAGGAAATCCAGTCCTTCACCACCAGTGACGGGGTGCGACTTGCCTATACCATCGGCGGAAATGGCCCTCCTCTGGTGCGTGCCATCGATTGGCTCAACCACCTCGACTTTGAGTGGAAGAACCCGTATCGCAGGCACTGGTTTTCGCACATCATGAGCCACAACACTCTTCTGCGATACGACCAGCGTGGAAGTGGCCTTTCCGACTGGAATGTCGATGACTTTTCTTTTGAGCGCTCGCTCTCGGACTTCGAGGAACTCATCTCTTCGACAGGTTTCGACAAGTTCGCGCTATTGGGCACCTGCCAGGGCGGACCTATTGGTGCAGCCTATGCAGCTCGTCATCCAGAGCGGGTAACCAAGCTGATTCTGGTTGGGGCGTTTGCTCGAGGATGGCCTCCTCCCGGCAGCATGATGACCGAGCAGTTCAATGCCATGCTGACGCTCATCCGCCTCGGTTGGGGCCGCGACAACCCTGCCTTTCGGCAGCTATGGACAACTCTCTTCCGGCCAGACGCCAGCCCCGAGGAGTCGGAATGGATGAACGAATTTCAGCGCATCACGTCTTCACCCGATAACGCCGCGCTCATGATGGCGGAGCTCCCTAAGATCGACATCACCGACCTCTTACCCAAGGTCTGCTGTCCCACTCTCGTCATGCACTCGCGCGATGAGGCCGTCGTCCCCGCTAGCGAAGGGCGCCTTATCGCTTCGCGGATCCGCGGCGCCCGCTACGTGGAACTCGCCAGCCGCAGTCATGAGGTTGTTCCCGGCGAGCCCGCTTGGCGAATCTTTGTTGACGAGTTCTCCCGTTTCCTTGGTTGGCCCAACGGGCATGGCGCAGTCGAGCCACCCACAGCAGCAAGCTAACAGGGCGGCGCGCTCGTCCGCCCCCATCCAGTAATCACGCGACATTGTCAGCCTCACCTTTCAGTCGAACAATTCGGAATCGTCTGATCGAGCTCTCAGGCTCGGCGATTGATTGCAATGGTTGGCCCGTGCTCGCTCCGTCGATTTGATTCGAACATAATGCTCGGGCTCCTCACACCTGATCTCCCCGAACAGCCTGGCTGCCACGACGGCCGGGCCGCAGATCCCCGTAATCACCTGCAAGCAAGTAGAGGCCACAATTGACCCTCCGACGATGTAGCCGAGCAATGGCACGTCGGCTTGGAACGCCCATGCGGCCAGCATCGTCATGGTCGTCGCTATTGCGAAGGCGAAGCGTCGCCGAAGGCCATAGCGCGGCAGCTCTTGCGTACCCATCAGGTATCTCAGTCCCTGGTTGTACAGAGCATCAAATGGATGCCCCGTCAGGATTGCACCCAGTGCTGTGAACGGCACCAGGGTCCACAATATCCCGGCCGAGCCCAGCACCGTCCCCATGGCTACCCAGACCATCATGATGGCGGGGGACAGACGCAAGGGGTAATTGATCTGCGCGTAGGTAGCATCGCTCAAGCCACAAAAACCCTGCGCCTGGATCCTTTCGCGAGCTCTAGCCGAGATCTGCGACATGGTTATCCTCCTATGCTGCTTTCTTTGAAGCGGATTGATTCGTTTCAGTGCTTACTCCTCGCCTGGTGGAACCGTGGGGTACGAACATCGGAACACTCTCGCGATACTGAATGTATTGCTCGCCATGCGATGCGATCAGGTCATTCTCTTCCCATCGGATCGCCATCAGGATGTAAACCGTCGTCATGACCGCGAACAGCAAGTGCGCGCCCGTCATCGTCGGAGTAAACCAGAAGGCCATGAACCATCCCAGGTAAAGCGGATGCCGTATGTACCTGTAGAGCAGCGGTGTATCGAAGCTCAGTTGCGTGTACGGTTTTCCGACCAGGTACAGCCAAACCTGCCGTAATCCAAACAAGTCGAAATGGTTGATGAGGAACGTGGCTAACAGCACCACTCCGAAGCCCAACCCGAACAGGTAATACATCACCAACCGGCCAGTCGGACTCTCGATATTCCATACCGTTCCGCCCAAGGGTTGCCAGTAAGCGAACAACGCGATCAACGCCAGGCTCGATAGCAGAACATACGTGCTGCGCTCGGCGGGCTCGGGCACAATGCGTGTCCAGATCCGCTTGAACCACGGGCGCGCCATTACACTGTGTTGTATGGCGAAGATTCCGAGTAGTAGCACGTCAATGCCAAGTGCATACAGAAACGGCATCCGGCTCGGCGAATCCATGGTTTTGGGAACCACCAGGTTTCCAATAAAGCCTACGGAATAAAGGAACGTGGCAAAGAAGACGCCGTAGCTGGCGACTCCGTATGCGAATACAACGACTCTCTTCAGCATTTTTCTCCTCCTCGTCGAGCAGCATGGTTTGCCCCCGCGATCTGAAGCGAGACTACGGTCGAATGGGCTTGAGAGTCCTTGAACGGAACTTAAATTTTCCTGAAAGAAAGCTGGAAGAACGCCTATAGCAGGGAAGGGCGCGGCTGGAAGCCGCAGACGCCTTATTACAGTCCTTTGGTCACTCGCGAACGACAGCTGGTCACACAAGATCGACAATCAATCACGTTTCAGCGAAGCGAAGCCAGCGATTGCGCGCGTATGAGCTGTCTTCGCGCTCGTTTGCAGATATCGTAGCCGATGAATGTCTGAGGACGGTCACGAGGAAGCGACGGTTAATCCCGCATCTTCCCGACATGGTCTTGAGTGGGGCCTCCCAACTACATCCTGACCAAGTCCAGTATGGAGTGCACAGGTTTACCGTGTGCAGGTTGGCGGGAGCCCTGTCAGCTCTCCGTGATTCGGCCTCGTCCCTTGACGAACGGCACTATCGTCCGGATTCATGGGCCATTTCTGTTCGCTACGACGGTGAAGTTGCGGTTGTCATCAACCGAATGCACGAGCCACCGCCGATCGTGATTCTCCGTCTGCGAAACAGGATGGCATTGGACGCCGGCGGACTCTTCGCGCCGGAAGAGATCGCGCGAAAACTACGGGAGACGAAATCGTAAGTTGATCTTGTGAGCGGTGGGCCGCGCCGATTGAGCGCGCGGAACTTGAGGAGATGTGAGTCGATAAAACATCTGCGAGCCTGATCCCTGCTGAGGTGCAGTAGGTCGCCAAGATCGTTAACTCGCAGGTGTGCAGGTAGTTGGTGCGAAAGGGGGGACTCGAACCCCCACGGTTTTACCCGCCAGATCCTAAGTCTGGTGCGTCTGCCAATTCCGCCACTCTCGCACGTCCTGATTGCTATTGTAACCGCACCGCCCGCCGGCACTTCAACCAGTATTGTCATTCCGGGTTGGACCCTCGTGCACCACACTGTCTTTCTTGGTGTTAAACCATTGTGCCCTTGAGAGAGCGCTTTGATGCTATAGACATCGCACTTCTACTGACCTACTGTCCTCCCGTCTTCACAAAACTGTAACTTGCTTATTCGACCCTTGGTGGAAGCGGGGAACTCTTGTCTTGCTTTCGGGGCCTCTCTTGATCCGCGCATTCATTTGTAGTCCGCTCGATCGGCTTTTGTAGAAGCACGATTACCAATCAACCACGGAGGATGTTCATGATGAAAAGCATGCAATGGAAGGGTTTGGCAGCGCTGTGCATTGTCGGGATGATGGCAGCCCTGGCAGCACCGGCGCTGGCCCAGATGAACGCGCAAGATAAAGCACCGATGTACTGTTATGTCGGACTCTGGTCCATTCCGCGAGCGCAGTGGGCGGACATGGCGAAGGCCGATGAAGCCGACACGGCTACTCTTCAGAAGGCAATGGCAGCGGGCACGCTGATCGGCTACGGCTCGGACGTCAACCTGGTCCACCAGCCGGACGGTCCCACCCACGATGACTACTGGTGCTCCAACACAATGGCGGGCATACTCAACGTCCTGGACCAGTTCTACTCCAACGGCAGCTCCGCCACCGCGGTTCTGCAAAGCGCCACCAAGCATTGGGACGACATCCTGGTGAGCCATCACTATAACTGGAAGCCCGGAACGATGAAGGCCGGATACAGCCATGGCGCGGTGTACAAGTTGAAGGCCGATGCGCCCGAAGACGCGGTCGACATTTTGGCTAAGAGCGCGATCGTTCCCATGATGGAGAAGATGCTGGCCAACGGCACCATCAGCGAGTACGAAATCGATACGGAAGCGATTCACACCGAGGCTCCCGGAAGCTTCTACATCTTCTACCTGACGCCTACCGCTGAGGGGATCGACAAGATGAATGCTGCCCTGCAGGACACTCTGAAGTCGAATCCGATGATCGGACCGGCGTTTGATTCGATGGTCGATTTCAAGGGTCATCGGGACTACCTGGATCGCACTACCGCCACCTATAAATAAACTGGGGATCGTATTCGCGCTGCTTCCCTGAGGCGCCTGAAATTGCACCACTTCGGACGCGAGCGTCGCCAATTCCGGCGGCGGCTCGCCCCGATGTTTTTGTCCGCAACCGAATATCCTTGCCGAAATCCCAATTCCCAAGCACAATTCCAAACAATTCTCACCAAAACTTAAGGAGACGACCATGGTCATCGCATCTCTGGCGGCGTTGTGGCAGGATCAGTCTATTAATCCCCTGGCGGGATTCTTCAGTGGCGGTGTGTTGCTCTTCGCTCTGGCCGTAGCTGTAATTGCCATCATCGGCATGTGGAAGGTGTTCGAGAAGGCGGGGCAGCCGGGGTGGGCGTGCATCATCCCATTGTTCAACGTCTACATCCTGCTGAAGATCGCAGGTCGCCCGGCATGGTGGCTGATCTTGTTCTTCGTCCCGATTGCAAATTTCGTGGTCGCGATCATTGTCGCCATGGACGTTGCCAAGGCGTTTGGTCAAAGCGCAATGTTCGGCTTCTTCCTGCTGTTCCTGTTCGCTGGAATTGGCTACCTCATTCTCGGCTTCGGCAACTATCAGTATCGTGGACCCGCTGCGGCAATGGCAGCTGTCGCCTAGACGTCACTGTTTGCTTGCAGGCGTCTCCAGGCCGGTTCTGACGGCGTGCTCGCGATAGCTCGGCCGTTCGTCGAAGAACGCGTCTGTAAGCGAAACGACCTTCAGCGCCTGCTGTAAGTGCTCGAGCGTGGCGGAGCTTTTCAGTTGCACAGTTGCCGGCTCGCCTGGCAGTAGATCGAAGTAGTTGTCGGAAAGCGGGACGTCCAGATCACCGAACGACAGATACACATTGCGCGCCAACACTGGCGACTGCAACGTCACCGCATAACCATCTTTCGTGGCTTGGATACTGTTTTGAATTGCTGGCTTCAGCGGCAAGTTCAGGTTGCGCATGTGGTCGAAGAATATCTCGTTGCGCGAGACGCGCTGGCCATCGACATTCAAATCTAAGGCCAGGAAGACAGTGTCCGGATTTGCCGAGCCGAGAATCTCCTTCTCGTTAAGACTCAGGTAGACCGCGCTGGACTGCGGCGGAATCTGCGCGTCCTGGGTTTTATCGAACAGGACCTCGCCCTTAAAATCCATCAGTTGGACATCAGCTTGACCGCTGGCCGCTTGCAGCTTGTCGGAAACGATGTACACGTCGACTGTGCCGTCATGCGCGTTAGGCGAGATCAGCAGATCGGCATAGAAGCGCCTCGCATAATACTGCAGCGCCTTCCAGCGCCCAAAGTAGTCGATGCTGGACCATGACGCCACCGGCCAGCAATCATTCAGCTGCCAGAAGAGCGCGCCCATCGTGCGCGGACGATTACGCCGGAGATGTTCGGCGCCCACCTTGATGGCTTCCGCCTGTTGCACCTGGCTGAGGTAGATGAACGAGGCGAAGTCGCGCGGCTCGGGATACTCCCGCAGCATGTAGGTGAGGATCTTTTCGTTGCCGCCATGGTTCTTCTGGTGCGACTTCATCACCACGGAATCGATGGCGACCGCCGACTTAGAGGGTACGCTGCGCATTTTCGATAAGGGTACTTGAATGCAACCACCTTCCACGTCTCGAAAATCGCAAGACATGGTGCAGGTCGTCGATATGGTAGCCAGAGTCGGCGGATTGCGGAACTCTGGCTGTTATGGGATGCGTGCCGGGCGTGAGTTGCTGTAGACCGGTTGAATACAAAAAGGGCTTCCCAAAGGAAGCCCTCTCTGGCTGTCGCGAAAAGCTGCGCTTACCAGATAGCTAGCGAGGCATTGTCTACCCACTCGTGGTATCCCTGTCCGCTGGCGTTCACGTCGAGCTGCCACTGCACTCCGAGATTGTCGCCCCAGTGCAGGTTCTTGGCATGGTGCGTCACGTTCAGGGTGTGGCTTTGGCCGTCGACTACCAGCGTGTGATAGGTGTACGTGTGCGCGCCGGTGTCGGTGGTCATGTACCACTGGATGTGATGCCAGGAGTTGGCAGAGAACTTGTTACAGGTGATGCCGCTGTGAACCCAGTGGCCGGAAGTCTCGTCCCAGGTGTCCCATTGGCTGGCGCCATAATTGCACTGGCTGCCGATCATGTAGTTGTAGCCGCCGACAAATTGGAATGCATCGAATTCCAGTGACTGCGCGGCATGTTGAGAGCTGCTGTCAACGTAAATCCAGAAATCCCATAGCAGGTTATGCGTAGTATTGTGCGCGCCCACCTTCTGCCACCACAGTGCATTCGCCCACACGCCAGAGTTGTAGAACTGGCCGCTGGAGCCGCTGCGTGACGGGGGATTCTGGTGCTGCGCCATCCAGTAGCTGCCCCGGCCGCTGCCGCCGGCGCAACCCGGGTCGTGACACCAATTCCAGTTGCCGCGGTCTTGAATGTTGTTGAACCAGATCGCGTTTCCGGGAGGTGTGGGCAGACCGCCGCCGCCCCCCCCACCGCCGCCACCGCTGGTCACCGTGATCTGCTCCGTGACCGTTCCATAGGCCCCGGAACTGTCCCAGGCCCGAGTAACTAATTGATGAGTTCCTGTCGCAGCGTTGATGCTGGCGGTGATCGAGTTCACCGCACCGCCCGTGTAAACGTTGTTGCCATCAAGATAAACATGCCAGCCGGTGATGTGATTGGAGGTCGTAGCATTCGCGGTAAGAGTAAAAGGGGAGCCGACTTGCTGATTATTTCCGGGCTGGGTGACGGTCACGTTCACGGCGGCGGCTGTAAGTGACAGCCCAAAGCAGGCGGCTGCCAACAGGAGTAAATGCTTCATCAGTAAATCTCCTCCGTTGAGTATTTGGCCAGAAGGTTAGCGCTTGGGGCCGCGTGCTCAACAGCAGCCGGTGATTTGAGTATGTCTGCTGAGTGCGGTCCAGGCAAATCGGGGGTAGCTCTTAGAAGAAGGCCCTATATTCACTGCTACAAGCAGAGTTGAACTAAGTGTGGAAATCATAGAATCCAAAGCTGATAAACCAGAGTTGCTGGATTCCTGACCGAGCTTGTTCCGGGGCTGCCGGCATCGGGCGGTGATAAGATTTTTCTGGAATGGTTACCTTCGTTGTGCTGCGGATCGTAGCGGTCGTCCTGCTCGTCGCGGCAAACGCATTCTTCGTGGCCGCTGAATTCGCTCTGGTGAGCGTTCGCGAGACACGAGTGCACCAAATGATCGCGGCGCATCGCATTGGCGCGCGCACCGTCCAGAAGCTCCACCAGAAGCTGGATGAGGTCCTGAACGCCGTGCAATTCGGCGTGACGGTCTGCAGTTTGGCCCTGGGCTGGATCGGCGAAGCCTCTATCGCTCACATGCTGGAGCCGATTTTCCTGCCATTGCCCTACGCGCGCTTCTACGCGCACGCCTTAGCCGTGGTCCTGGCGTTCGTTTTGATGACATACATCGTCGTCATTTTGGGCGAAGTGGTTCCTAAGTCACTGACCCTGCAGCGAACCGATCGCGTCGCCTTGGCGGTTGCCGCCCCCATGGATGTCTTCATGACCCTGGCGGCTCCGTTCCTGGTCTTCATGACCGCTTCAACGCGCGTGGTGTTGAAAGCTTTTGGCGTGCATCTGATCCGCGAAGCCGGAGTGCATTCTCCTGAGGAATTGAAGTTGATCGTTTCTGCGAACCGCAGACTGGGCGTGCTGGCGCCTTTGCAGGAGGAGGTCATCCTGCACGCGCTCGAACTGGAGAATGTTTCCGTGCGCGAGATCATGGTGCCCCGTCCCGACATCTTCTCCCTGCCCGGCAACCTGACGCTGGAAGAAGCGCTACAGCGGGTTGTGGACGAACAGCATTCACGTATTCCTGTGTTCGATCCGCAGCGCGGCCCCGAACACATCATCGGCGTGCTGTATGCCAAGGACCTGATGCGTTGGCTGCGGTATCGTGTGAATCGCACCGCCTCTGGACGTCCGGTGACCCGGGCCAGCGGTCTCGAAGTGCGGCACATCATGAGAGAAGTATTGGTAGTGCCTGAGACCAAGCCTCTGCCCGACTTGTTGGTCGAGTTCAAGACTCGCAGGCGGCACTTGGCTGTCGTGGTCGACGAATTTGGCTCGACGGCAGGTGTGGTGACGGTGGAAGATGTTCTCGAACAATTGGTAGGTGAAATCGAGGACGAATTTGATATCAGCGAACCCGCTTTTACTCCAGGTGCCGCCTCGATGACGCTCGACGGCTCGGTCAACATTCGCGATCTGGAATCCCAATATCACATCCTGCTGCCGCGCGATGAGGGCTTCGAAACCCTCGGCGGATTTGTGCTCTCACGATTGCAGAAGATTCCCGCCGTTGGTGACACCTTCGAGTACGAAGGCCGGCGTTACTCGGTGGCAACCATGGACGGTCTGCGCGTCGAAAGCGTGAAGATCGAAAACGCCCCAAGCCAAATTCAGTCGCAGCCTTCGTCTGCCAGCCCCGTGGCCCACTGATGCTGCGCTACGTATTCTCGCGCCTGCTCTACATGTTGCCGGTGGTGTGGCTTGTGGTTTCGGTCGTCTTCCTGCTGATTCATCTGGTACCGGGCGATCCCATTCAGCAGATGCTGGGTGAGGGAGCCGCTGCTACCGACATCGCCGCGGCACGCCACGCTTATGGTCTCGACGTTCCTCTAAGCGAACAGTATGTGAATTACTGGCGTGGAATTCTGCATGGCGATATGGGGAAGTCACTGCGTCTGAATCAGAACGTAGGACACGTCATCGCCGACGCCTATCCGTACACCATGGAACTGACCCTGGCTGCCCTGATTGTCGCGTTGGGATTGTCGATTCCCGCCGGTGTGCGCTCTGCCTTGCGACGCAACCGCTGGGACGACCGCTTGCTGAGCTTCGTCTCATTGCTGGGACTTTCGTTCCCGAACTTCGCGTTGGGGCCGATTCTGATTTTGTTTTTCGCCATCCAGCTAGGCTGGCTGCCAGTCTCCGGGGCAGGTTCGCCGGCGCACCTGATCCTGCCGGCTATCACTATGGGCGGAGCGCTGGCGGCGATCCTCACTCGTATGGTGCGCACCTCGATGCTGGAAGAACTCGGGCAGGACTACATTCGCACCGCGCGCGCCAAAGGATTGCCCGAACACACGGTTGTCTATCGGCACGCTTTGCGCAATGCCATGATTCCGATCCTCACCGTTGTCGGCCTGCAATTCGGAGCGCTGCTGGCCGGAGCCATCGTGACGGAGACCATCTTTTCCTGGCCTGGCATCGGGCGGCTCACGATTACCGCCATTTCCAACCGGGATTATTACCTGGTGCAGGGTTGCATCCTGATGATCGGCCTGACGTACGTGGTGGTGAACTTCCTGACCGACCTTATGTACTCGGCCCTCAATCCGCGGATTCGGCAATAAAGCTGGTTGTCGCTAAAACGCGGAAACGTGATGCTCGCACTTGATTTTTTTCATCCAGCGGTTTCCAATCGGTGAACAACGGCATCAGTTGTTATTACGGAGGGCGGAATGAATCTTCTCGATGCGCTTCGCCACGCAGAGCAGCAGGGAAAAAAGCAGGTCCAGCGCGGTGCAGAGAAGCTGCACAACGTGGAAACATCGCTGCGCCGGAAGTTCAAGGATGCTGCCGCCGCTCCGGCTACCTCCTATCCTGACCCCGAAGACACGGCGGCCCCTCCCAAAGAAAAGGGTCGCACCGGTATTGTCTCCGTCCATGGACGTGATGTTGGGGAAATGCGCTGTACCGGCGGACGCCGCTCTGCTTAACAAATCTTAAATCGCGCGATAGGGTAGCGAGTTTCCATCCACGATCGCTTGTGGGTTCAGGGTGACAAGCGCATCCGCCACCTCTTCTCCTGCCATCTGCGCAACAACTGCGCGAGCCTCCGACATGATGGGCTTGCGCCGTAATGGATCATGAGCGTCGCTGGCAATTACATGTACCGCCTGCTTCTGCAGCAGCCAATCTACAATTTTCTTCGACCTCGGACCCCATGCCGCCGGTCACGGCATTGGCCGTCACCTGCACCAGGCAGCCCTGTTCGATCATCATCAGCACCATCTCCGGATTCTTCATCAGCGGCTGATTACGCTCGGGATGAGTGATGATCGGCACCATGCCGCAGCTCAACAGCGAAAGGAGGTCTTGCTTGACCGTGGGCGGGATGCCGTTGTCGCTGAATTCGATGAGTAGGTACTGTGTGTCGCCGATGGTGTAGCGGCGGGGATGGTCGAGGGCATCGCGAATGTTGTCGTAGGAGAAATGAAAATCGCAACCCAGGCTGAAAGCCAACTGTCCGTCGGCGGCGTCGTGCAACTGTCCCAGCATATCGGTGAAGCGCTCGCGATTGTACTCGTAGACATCATTGCTATGCGGAGTGGCCACCATGTGCGTGGTGCCGTCCTGGACAGCCATGCGGCACATCTCGGCTGTCATCTCCCAGGACTTCGAACCGTCATCGATGCCGGGCAGGATGTGGGTGTGAATGTCTACCATGTGGCTTAGGTCAGTGAGTTGCGCTTGAAAGGGCACGGCTTCAGCCGTGCCGTAGGATGCGCTTTTGTGGTCCAGGCGAGGCAGCCTTCAGGCCGACAAGCCCGTACTACTGGTACCGCTGCTTCATGAAGTCGGTCATCGCGTCATAGGCTTCGCTCAGCACCGGCTCGGGCGGCAGGAACACGATGCGCATGTGCCGCGTGCCCGGCTTCTCGCCAAAGCCCGATCCATGCACCACCAGCACATGCTTCTGCTTCAGCAGATCGGTCACGAATGTCAAATCGTCTTCCGGAATATCCAGTGACGGATGCGCGTAGAACGCGCCCTTCGGCGCAACCAGCTTCACGTGTGGCGTGCGCTTCGCCCAATCGACCGTCAGATCGGCGCGGCGCTTCAGCTTGCGCAGCATTTGCTCCAGGTGGTCCTGCGGACCTTCCAGCGCCGGCTTGATCGCGTGCTGGAAGGGATGCGGCGCCGACAAGCGAGCGCGCAGCAGACGGTGCACGGCTTCCATGTACGGACGCACGGTCTCGCGCGGGCCCGTAGCAATGGCCCATCCGATGCGCCAGCCCGGAACTAGGTACGACTTCGACAAGCCGTTGAACGTGACGATCGGCACGTCGGTCGCCAGCGTGGCGATCGAGACGTGCTTCTCCTTCGGATCGAAGATCAGCTTGTCATAGATTTCGTCGGCGAAGATGATGAGGTTGTGCCGCCGCGCCAGCTCCAGGATCTTCTCCAGCGTGGCCTTCGAATACACCGCGCCGGTGGGATTGTTCGGCGTGATCAGCAGGATGGCGCGAGTACGCGAGTTGATCTTGCGCTCGATGTCGGCGACATCGGGTTCCCAGCCGTTGTCTCTCGTCGAGTTCGTAGGCGTTCACCGGGCAGTCCAGCTTCGCCATGATCGCGCCATACAGCGGATACTCGGGGCTGGGTGTCAGCACGTTGTCGCCGGGATTGAGCAGCGCGGTCAGGCACGTGTCAATGACCTCGCCGCTGCCGATACCGACGAAGATGCTCTGGATCTCGCGAAAGCCGTCACGTTCGGCCTGGTGACGGATGGCTTCGACCGCCGGCTTGATGCCAAGCGACTCGGCATAGCCGTTATGGCCGTCGACCATGGCTTTTAACACCGCTTCGATCATGTGCGGCGGAGTGTGGAAATCGAATTTGCAGGGATCGCCAATGTTGAGGTACAGGATCTCGTGACCCTCGCGCGCGACTTCTTCGGCGGCAACCGCCAGATCGCGAATCGCGTAGCGCACGTTCATCATGCGGCTGGCGGCCATCACTTCCGCAACAGCTTTCGTAACCATAGGATTTCCTTGAACGCAGAGCTTGAAGAACTCTCTATTATGAACTAGTTACCCGCCGGTCTGCACTGCCGTATTTTGTTGCATCGGGACTCGCAGTCGCGCCATGATCCGGAGCACAGAACGTTTCACTGCGCTCCTGCCGTCTCTTCGAAAGGAGGAATGTTTGGATGCCTAGCTCTGCGATCCTCGACGTCGCTATCGGTATTGCCTTTGTCTACCTGTTCCTCAGTCTCATCTGCTCGGTGGTGAACGAAGGCATCGCGGCCGTGCTGTCCCTGCGTTCAAAGAATTTGGTGGCCGGCATTGACAGCCTCCTGTCCGGAAGCAAGCTACAGGACAACCGACCCATCGTGGAACTTCTCTACTCGCACGGATTGATTCGCGGCCTCTACAAGGATCCACCCAAGGAAGTCATTGCGAAGGCCCGGGCAGCGAGCCCTATCGGAAAGATCCAGAACCAGGCGGAAGCGTTGACCGGAAAGGCGGTAGCGCTAGGCAATCTGCTTCACGTTCCGGTGCTGGGCATGGTCCGCCAATGGTTCTTCGTGAATCTTCCTGCCTATATTCCTTCCCAGGTATTCGCCACCGCGCTGATCGATATCATCTCGCCTGCCGATCCCACGCGTGCGCGCGATCTTAACGACGTACGCGAGGCCATCGACAAACTGCCGCCCGGTCCAGTTCGGCAGGCCCTGATGAGCCTGGTCGCCGACACGCAAAAGGATCTTTCGGAATTTCAGGTCAAGGTGGAAGGCTGGTTCAACGATTCCATGGACCGCGCCTCGGGATGGTACAAGCACCGGGCGCAGAACATTCTGCTCTGCATCGCTTTGGTGCTGACGGTGCTGTTGAACGTCGACACGATCAAGCTGGCGCAGTCGCTGTGGAGCAATCCGGTGGAGCGCCAGGCCACGGTCGACTTGGCGCAGAAATATGTCGACCAGAACAAAGCCCTGCTGCAGAACCAGGAACAGCTGAAGCAGCAGGCCGGCGATCTGGCGAACCTCGGACAGACAAATGCCGTTCCCCTTTGGCTGGCACGCGAAGCCACCCATGCAGCCGCTCTTCTGGCTGGAAACGCTGACGGGTTGGCTGATTACGACGCTGGCGTTGTCGCTGGGGGCGCCGTTCTGGTTCGACACCCTGAACAAGTTCATGGTGGTGCGGTCAACGGTGAAGCCGAAGGAGAAGAGCGCGACCGAGCGGGAGTAAGGACTCGTAAGGGCTTCGTCGCGGGGCCGGTGTCTTCGAACCAAATAGACCGTGATTCGTTTCGGACGCAGGTCGAGATTTTCCGGCGCATCCATTGCACCAACGCGGCGCCTTCTGCACGCACCTGCTCGCGACGAGAAGAGGTAACGTGTCACGACGCTCCCGTCCCGCGCACGCTGCAGGTCATCGCAAATCGACATTTGGTAGGGTCATCGATCCGGCAACACTCCCGTCCCGCGACAGCGGGACGGGTGCGCCGTTTGCAGTGGCCAGTGATTCGAATCGAACGATGTAATTATGGGAGAAAAATCGCCAGTGAACCCGGATCGCACTGTGGAGGGTCGGGAACTCTATAGGCTGGATCGGAAGTCGCGTCACGGGTTCCCCACCCTGCTCGCCTGTTTTTGGCGAGAGGGCGGGATTCCGTCGAACATTTACTCTGGCCGGTCGATCTGCGCCCGTTGCAGCGTGTCGGAATAATCGATGTACACCGACTTCCACTCGGTGTAGAAATCGATCGCGCCGATACCGCCTTCGCGATGCCCGTTGCCCGTAGCCTTCGTCCCGCCGAAGGGCAGATGCACCTCGGCGCCAATCGTCGGGGCATTGATGTAGGTGATGCCGGCATACAGATCGCGCATCGCCGTGAACGCCTTGTTCACGTCCTTGGTGTAGATCGACGACGACAGGCCGTACTCGATGTCGTTGGCGATATCGATGGCGTTCTCCAGGCCGTCGCACGGGATGATCGAAACCACCGGCCCAAAGATCTCTTCCTGTGCAATGCGCATCTTGCGATCGACATCGGCAAACACCGTCGGCGCAACGAACCATCCGTGCGCGTATTGCTCACCTTCCAGGCGATGGCCGCCACACAACATCTTGGCGCCTTCGTCCTTGCCGATCTTGATGTACTTCAGGTCGGTCTCCATCTGCGACGGAGTTCACCGCCGGACCCATGTCCACGCTCTCGTCCAGGCCATTGCCGACCTTCAGCTTCTTGGCGCGCTCGACCAGGCCGTCGACGAACTTCTTGTAGACGCCCTTCTGCACGATGATGCGGCTGGTCGCGGTGCAGCGCTGTCCGGTGGTGCCGAACGCTCCCCACAACGCGCCTTCGAGGGCGAGCTCCAGGTTGGCGTCGTCGAGCACGATCATCGGATTCTTGCCGCCCAACTCCAGCGAGCAGTGCTTGAAGCTCTTCGCCGCTTCCTGTCCCACGATGCGGCCCACTGCTGTCGATCCCGTCAGCGAAACCGCGCGCACGTCGGGGTGCTCGACCATCGGTGTGCCCACGTCGCCGCCGAAGCCGGTGACGATGTTGACCACGCCGGCGGGAATGCCGCCGTCGGTCAGCGCCTGCACGAAGTTCAGCGTCGAGAGCGGTGTATCCTGCGCCGGCTTAATCACCGCGGTGTTGCCGGAGACCAGGGCGGGGAAGAGCTTCCACGATGGGATCGCCATCGGGAAGTTCCACGGCGTGATCATGGCGCAGACGCCCAGCGGCTGGCGGATCGCCATTGCGAACTTGTTGGGCAGCTCGGAGGGTACGGTCGGCCCGAAGAGGCGGCGGCCTTCGCCGGCGGTGTAGTAGCCGCAGTCGATGGCTTCCTGCACATCGCCGCGCGTCTCCTTGATGACCTTGCCCATCTCGCGCGTCATCAGCTGCGAGTATTCTTCCTTGCGCTGCATCAGGATTTCCGATGCCTTGTACAGCATCTCGGCACGGCGAGGCGCGGGCACCAGCCGCCACTTCTTGTAAGCCTGACTGGCTGCCTCGATGGCGGCGTCGACATCCGCTTATCGGATTTCTGAAAGACGCCGACCACTTCGCGGGTGTCGGCCGGGTTCAGGTTCTCGAAGGTGTGGCCGGTCTTGCTCTCGACCCACTCGCCATTGATGAAATTCTTATAGGTCTTCGGCTGAGCTCCGGTGTGGACGCTCGCGGCCTTCTGTTCCATGGTCGCCATAAAGGAATGCCTCCTGCAGCAATGTCCAAACCTTTAATGTTATCTGGAGGGGCAGGGGTTGTCACGCTGGTGAGCTGTCGGCTCTCCGCCATCAGTAGCTCCGGGTCAGACCTCAGCCATCAACCGTCAGCCGTCACCGCTAAAAACACTTTGTCATCTCGACCGAAGCAAAGCGAACTGGAGAGACCTGTTTTTACGTACGGGAGCGACACCTTGGTTTGTGTCGAACTTGTGTCGACTGATCCGCAAACGCACTTACCCTCATCTATATTGGAGCAACATTCGCGAAAGGACTTTTTATGCGTAAGATGCTCGCAGTCGTACTCTTCATCGCCGCCATCGCTCTCATCGCGCCACGCCTCATGCGCGCAGCTCCGGTTCCCGCCGTCGGAACCATGGCCCCGGACTTCACGTTGAATTCGCAGGAAGGCAAGCCCATCAGCCTCTCGCAGTATCGCGGCAAGTGGGTGGTGCTGTACTTCTATCCCAAGGACATGACCAGCGGCTGCACCATTGAGGCACACAACTTCCAGCGCGACCAGGCGAAGTACGACGCCGCCAACGCGGTGGTGCTTGGCGTCAGCGTGCAGGATGTGCAGTCGCATCAGCAGTTCTGCACCAAGGATGGCCTGACCTTCAAGCTGCTGGCCGATCCGGACCACAAGGTCACCGAGGAGTATGGCTCGCTGAAGAACTACGGCATCGCCAAGTTGGCGGCACGGCACACCTTTCTGATTGATCCGCAAGGCAAGATTGTGAAGGAATGGATGGACGTGGATCCCAACGGACACAGCGAGGAAGTGCTGGCGGAGTTGGGTTCCTTGAGAAGAAGTAGGTTGGACCAAAGGTCATAGAGTGGTATAACTGTTATACCAAATGCGCTTTGAGTTCGATCTGCGCAAGAGTCGGCTGTTGCGGGAAAACCCCCGACGTGGCATTGGGTTCGAAGAAGCGCAAGAGATCTTTGATCGCCCGCACTATTTGGATCAGAGATTGGATGTGCCGGCGTAATTTCGAGCCATCGGCTGGCTCGGACAGCGACTGTTCACGCTGATCTTTGAATGCAGGCATGATGGCGAGGGCGAGTATTACCGTTTGGTCACGCTATGGAAGGCTACGCGGGAGGAGCAGAAACTGTATGAAGAGAACGCGTGAAGCAATCAGCGATGTCTCCGCGGAAGCTATTGCCCGCAAGGCCGACCGCGGCGAAAACATATCGCAGTTTTTTACCAATAATGGGCGCATCGATGCAGCCCATTCAGCGCGTGAATGTGGATTTCAGCACTCCAATGTTGCGGGAACTGGACGATGCTGCGGTGGCGCTCAACATCAGCCGACAAGCGGTCATCAAAACATTGATCCGCCAGGCTCTGGACCAACGATATCTCGCGCAAAGCGCCGGATCCCGGCGTAAAGGAGCTTGATTCAATCTGCTCCCACGCTGGCGCGTGAGGCCTTCAGCACTTTCCGCGGCCTCGGCGCTTCGCCGTTCAGGCTGCGGTCTTCCATCCAACTGTCCAGGATGCTCTTCTTGAACTTCCAGCGGTTGCCGAGCTTGAAAGCGGGGATGATCTCCTCGGAAACGTACTTGTAGAGTGTGTCGGCGGAAATTCCCAGGTACTGCGACGCCTGGCGGATATTCATCACTTCGCGCGCATCGGCCATGCTGACTCCTTCAGAACTTACGGCTGTGGCATGCTGCGAGTGGGACATCGCTCCCACGAGGCCGAACGGCGCGCTCGCTGGAGAATCCGACCTGGCCCGCGAGCAACGCATACGCCTTCGGCTCACAGAAGTATCGGCAGTGATTGCAGGGTCCCTCATATCGCGAAAACTAGCCCGTCGAACCGCTTCAGCCACGTTCGCAAGTCCAGCTGAGCAGACACTACCAGCAGGACCACACAAACGAGACAAGCGAATGGCAGGAACGATTCGAACGAAAGTAATTGTAGGGCCCACGCATCGGCTCGGCCATAGCCTTCCTGTTGACCCGCGCGATACCGAGTACTCAGAAGATCAATGAAAAAATCCAGAACTGCCTTGCCCGTCATGCTGCGCGTGTGCCTGCGGCGTGCAACCCCACGCCGCAGCTCTCATCTCATCCTCAAGAACTCTTCTATGGATTCATGTACGATGATCTCGACTGGCAGGAGGAGTCGTGGTCTGTAGCGCGTGTGGATACGAGAACCAGGCCGGCATGCGTTTCTGCGGCATGTGCGGCATGCCTTTGCCGCATCGTCCGCTTACGACGCCGGGCGCGCAAAGCACGCTGAACTATACCCGGGTGCCGGTGGAATCCGCCCCGGCCGAGCGCGAGCAAAGTTCCGGAGTCATCTCGGCAGCTCAGCCGCCCGCGACGCGGCAGATCTCTCCAGGCAACGGGGGCGGCACTGTTACAAGCGATCTTCACCCTGCGGCGCAACCTTCCGCATCCGATCGCCGATGAACCGCCCGCAAAGGAGCTGGTACCCGACATCTCGCTTGATGAGTACGTCCAGCGCTTCCGGTATGAGCCGCCGGCTGACCCGTCGGAAGTCACCATGCGGGGCGATGCCGCTCCCGTAGTCGAAGTGCGAGCACCGCGTTCCAGGGACTGTCGGAAACGAGGACAGCGCGATTCCGGCAGCCAGCAGCGCGGAGGAAGAACCGGTCGACGCGGAAGAGCTGGCGTTTCGCAGCAAGGTTGAAGCGGCGCTGCGTCACGCGCCGCTCAAAGCCTCCCGCCGAGATCAAGCCAGAGCCCATCATTGAGAAGCCTGCGACTCCTGCCGATAGCGTCGCGGCGCGTCTGGGGTTCGAGCCTGAGAGCCCGGCCGAAGAGCGAGTGCAACGGCCGCGCTTCCTCGACATCAACGAGGGTCCCGGGAAAGCAAGCCCGCCGCCGCAGCTTCCGGAACCTCCTCCATCGTCGGTCCCTCGTTCCTGGGCCTGAGCGATGCTCCTCTGATCGCGGCTGAATCGTTTCCCGAAGAAGGCGATATCGAGGACGAGGCCCGCGTCAGCCACTGGCGAGCCTGGGTTGCAATTGCGATTGTCACGATATTTGTCGTGCTCGGCGTCGTGCAGTGGCGAGCTCAGGCCGCTCAAAGCGGCACCAGCCCGTATCCAGATGATCAAGGCGAAGCTCGATAGCTGGCGGCACGGACCGGCCAAGCCAAGTACGAGTCCGACAGAACCAACTCCACAACGCGCCAGCAGTACGAACGCGGCCGAAAATCAGGTGATGCCGCAGACTTCGCCGCAATCGCCGGCCAATTCACCGGCTGCTAATGACTCCGCCGCGAAACCGCCGTCGACAAGCTCGACGACTGCGCAAACGAAAGCCCCGGCTTCGTCTCCGCCGACAGCGGCAGCGGTTGGAACGCCAGCCTCAGCGACGGTTCCTAAGCCGGCAGCTTCGGATCACTCGCAGAGTCCTGCGACCATCAGCAACTCGGAGTCGGCAACGCCGGCAGCGAAGCAACCACCAGCGCCACAAGGCACAACGGCCGGTGGAACAGCGAACGACACCACTCAGCCGGCCGCTGCGACTGGCGACAATGCGAAGCCGGCTCGCCGCGCAGAGAGCGGCACGAAGCAAGCTGCTGCTTCCGGGGCGGCCGCCCCGGGAGCGGAGGAGATGTCGAAGGCGAAGAATGCCAGCGACGCAGCGGCGAACTGCAGCGTGGTTGTGGAAAGCCACAGCCAAGGGCAATCCTGATGCGCCTGTGCAACTGGCCGACATGTACATCAAGGGAACGGGAGTTCCGCGAAGCTGCGAACAGGCGGTCGTGCTGCTGAAGACTGCGGCGGCGAAAGGAGAACGCACTGGCTCGCAATCGGCTGGCCTCGATGTATGCGACAGGGAATTGCGTGCAGCGAAATCGCGTGGAAGCCTATCGCTGGCTGAGTGCCGCACTGGCGGCCAATCCGGACAGCCAGTGGGCGCAGCAGAATCGCGAGCTGATCTGGAATCAGATGACGCCGGACGAGCAGGCCGCGGCGCAGAAGTACCGGTGATTGGTCGTGGAACACTTTGGTTTCCAGCTGCCTTGAGTCAGGGTACGCTTCAGCCGCCGCGGCGGAGCGACAGAGAATTAGGAGGGATGATCCTCTGCGTAGCGGCTCATGCCTCCGTGTTGATACTCATGATGGATTTCTTCGGCACGACTGAAGTCGTGCCCGTGACCGACAGATCTCGGGCTACGGTGCGAAGGCTTTCGCCAGGAATCTTGAGATGTGCCAGGCGTCCATGTACTTGTACGGCGTCTCGCCCAGCGAATAGTGTCCGCAGGGCAAGTGCCTTGATCGTCGTATCCAGTCCCCGCCGCAGGAACTCGCCCGCCGTCTGCACCGAAAACTCCGGCAGGAACGTCAGGTCGTAGCGGCCATAAATCATCAGCGACTTTTTCGGCCAGCGCTCGAACTTGTTGAAATACACGATCGGGCTGATGCACATCCACACCTGCCGCAACTCTTCCTGGGTGATGACTGCTTCAATGCCTTCGCGGATGTGCCGCGTCGATTGTCCTGTCCACACCACGTCGCCGAATGCCGTTGACGCGTGGTTGAACACGTTCACCCGGATGCGCGGGTCGTGCGCGCTCGCCAGAAATGCATGGCAGGAGCCCAGGCTGGTGCCGACGATCCCCAGCTTCGAATAGCCGCGCTGCTCGAGCCAGTCCATGCAGGAGCGGATGTCGACCACCGCCTGACGGGTGGCGTCGATGGTGCGTGCCACGTTGGCGGACACGGCGTAGTCGGCGCGCGTGAAGCCGGCGGGGCGGCGGATGTCGTGATATGGCATGCTCAACCGCAAGGCAGCAATGCCCAGCATGTTGAAGATGCGGCACAGCGCGTTCTGGCTGACCCCGTCGGCATTCCACTGCGGCAGCAGCACTACAGCGCGATGTCCCGTGGCAGGAAACCAGCGCGCGTTGACCAGGTTGTTCTCCGGGAAGGGTGACGATACCGCCGAGGTGAAGCGCAGGAACTTTCCCCACTCGTCTTTAGGCTGCTTCTTGGGGGCGCGCTGCCGGTGTGAAAGAGCTCGACCTTGCGGTGCTCGATGCGGAAGTCTTTGGGCTTGTCGTAGGCGAAGAACTCGTCGCTGTTGGCGGCCAGGTGATCGTTGACGGCCGACATGTAGTCGACCATGGCGTCGTGGTCTCTGGTTTGGCGGCAGGGCGAAGCGGTCGATGCCGGGCCAGTTGCTGGTCCAATCCAAGCCCCATTCGAAAGGACGCACCACGCGATTGTTGTCGCGTGAGGTCATCTGGGCTTCCCAGTTGTGGATCCAGCGGCGGTAGCGTTCTCGCATCTACTACGATGGTAACGCACCAAAGTGGGCAGCAAGCAGCAGAACCCGCCCAACATCGCTGTTTTCAGGTTGAATGGCGACGCCGGCCATCTGATCGGGAATCTCTCCCGATCAGCTCGGGCGGTAATTGAGGGGTCAGCCCAGAGCGAGATGTTGGGCAGTGAAGTATGAGGGTGCCAGGGCGTTGCGTTAGCGGGAGCGCACGTTCAGCGAACAGGTTGGTGTGGCTGCTTTGTCGATGTCGTTCTTGCGCTTGGTGAGTTGCTGGTACCAGTCGAGAAGAGGCTTCATGGCTAGCGTTTTGTAGATGCTGGTCACCCCTCCGCGAACGGATAGCTCGTAGGATCCGGCGAGAGGAGTTTGCGAAGGCGAGTAGCTGTTGGTGGTCGCCGCGGCTGATGGATATCCGCCAGACCTCTCCTCCAGACACACCTCCCTTACGTGATGCTGGCCGGGACAGCGAGACGACCGCCGGATCATTCAGTATTTCTGTGAGCTGCGTCCTCTCTTCGGAAGTGAGAGTGCCCAGGTGAATTTTGGTTGTGCCGGGCTGCCCTGAGTCGACGGAGCGTGTGCTCGAAGCGGTAGGAACCGTCGGTCTGCACTTCGACGCAATCGCTGGATTCGGTTGTGGGCGAGGCTGCCCAGACGCGCTGGATCAGGAGAAGTTGGTTCTGCGCGTGCGCCAGCCCAACGAAAAGCAGAACAAACGCCGCGGTGAATCGCATGGCGCGATGATCTCATTTCGTGAAATTGGGAACAAGGAGTCGGGGATGGAAAGCCGATTCCGCGAAAGTCAAAACCTGCTTGGGTGGGCATCCGGGACGGAAGGGCTTTGCCAGCAGTCGTCTGTTATTCCTCGAAGGGCAGTCCGACGACCTCAATCTCCCGCCAGTCCTGCGCCTGCAACTCGCGTGGCGTCTTCTCCAGTTGCCGCAACTCGGGAATTCCATCGCTGGCCAGCGAACGGTCGAGCTCAGGAAACTTGCGCGCTATCGGCAAGACCCGCCGCTCAACCGATGCGACCATGTCGTTGTAAGACTCGACTGCGCCGCCAAGTTTTCTTCCCAGCGCTTCGAAGTGATCGGTCATCTTGCACAGTCGCTCGTACAGCGTCTTGCCAGCTTCGCTGATATGCTTCGCGCTCTCAGCCAGACTCTTCTGGTTCCAGCCGTAGGCAACGGCCTTCAGCAGCGCAATCAGTGTCGTCGGCGAAGTGACGATCACCTTCTGGCTGACGCCATACTCGATCAGCTCCGGATCGGCGTCCATCGCCGCGCGGAAGAACACCTCGCCCGGCAGGAAGAGCACGACGAACTCGGGCGTGCAAGGCAGGTGGGCCCAGTAGCTGCGGCTACCCAGCGAATCAATGTGCTGCGCGCACCTGTCGAGCATGGTCGACCAGCCTCGCTGTGCGGACGACGTCGTCCGTCGCCTCCAGCGCCGCAAGATAAGCTGCCAGCGGGACCTTGGCGTCGACCACAACCTGCTTGCCGCCGGGCAAGTCGACGATCACGTCCGGCCGATAGCGGCGCTCGTCATCGTTGAACGAGAGCTGTTCCTTGAAGTCGCAGTATTCGAGCATGCCTGACAGCTCGAGCACGCGATGGAGCTGCAGCTCTCCCCAGCGGCCGCGAGCCTGCGGTTCACGAAGAGCCTTCACCAGGTTGCCGGTCTCGGTCTGCAAAGCCTTCTGCGTCTCCAGCAGCGACTGAACCTGGTTGGTCAGCGTGCCATAAGCCAGACTGCGCGACTTCTCCAGCTCCTGGATTTGCAGGTTCATTCCGGCCAACGATTGCGTGATCGGCTCGACCAGGCTCCGAACCGCCTGCTCCTTCTGCGCCAGATCTCCAGCCGCTTCGGTCTGCGAAGTCTTCAGCACGCTCTTGGCGAGCTGCAGGAAGTTCTCGTTGTTGCTGTTCAGCGCGGAGGCCGCCAGCGCCTTAAAGTCTGACTTTAACTGCTCCCGCGCATCGCTAAGCAGCCGCAGATTCTCCTCTGCATGCTTTCGCTCGGTGGCCAGAATGCCGTCAAGCGAGGCGCGAGCTTCGGTGAGCTGCCGGATCTCCGCAGACTGCCGGTCCAGAGTCGCCTGTGCAGCCGCCAATTGCTTCTCCAGCGCGCGCTTCTGCTCGGCCAGCTTGCGGTTCGCGAACGCGAGAAAAGCGTGGCGAAGGCATAGCCGACGAGCAACGTCACAACCGCGAGCAGCACGGCAACCGGCAAAGTCATGATGTGAAGCCCCAAATCCTAACCATACTGCCGCCATTGTATGGCCAGTCGGGATAGAAGGAAAGGCGAAAGTACCCAGGCAGTCACGGGCTGCTCAAAACGTTTCGCTTGGTCCGCAACGGCGCGGGGTCACACTGAATTCATCAGCATTGGCTACACTAGTGTTTTGCACTTATTCGCATAAGGAGACACAAGGTCATCATGCCAAGTGGTAGCGGTAGACGCGGCGTTATCGGAATTCTCACCGGAGGCGGCGATGTGCCAGGCTTGAATCCGGCGATCCGCGCAGTCACCATCCGGGCGCTGCGCGAAGGGTACGAGGTTATCGGCCTGCGGCGAGGCTGGGCTAGCTTGATCGACATGGTCCGTGACAAGGACTACGACAACAGCGACAACTACCAGCAACTGACGGAAGAGGGCGTGAACCGTGCCGGGCGAACCGGCGGCACGTTTCTCCACACCTCGCGCACCAATCCCAGCCGCGTGCAGTAAGGACGACGTTCCCCTCCATCTGCGCGAAAGCTTTCAGGCCGATCGCAATGACCTGACGGCCGAGGTGCTGAAGAACCTGGAATGGCTGGGCATCAACTACCTCATCCCGATCGGCGGCGACGACACGCTGAGCTACGCGGTTCGTCTTTTTCAGGAAGGTGTGAAGGTCATCGCCATTCCCAAGACGATGGACAACGACGTACCGGGGACTGACTACTGCATCGGCTTCAGCACTTGCGTCACGCGCATCATCGAGATGGCCAACCGCCTGCGCACATCGGCGGGATCGCACGAGCGCCTGCTGGTGCTGGAGGTCTTCGGCCGCTATGCGGGCTTCACTGCCATGCTGCCCACGATGGCAGGCGCGGCCAATCGCTGCGTCATTCCCGAGTACAAATTCAACATCGACCGGCTCGACCGACCTGCTGATCTACGATCGCAACAAGAATCCCAGCAAGTACTCGGTCGTGCTCGTTTCCGAAGGAGCGATGTTCGAAGGCGGCGACATGATCTTCGAGCGCGAAGTCACCGACGCGTTCGGTCATAAGAAGCTGGGCGGCATCGGCAATATTGTGTCGGAGCAGATCAAGGAGCTCTCGGCGCGCTACAACTCTGGCAAGCCTCTGGACGTGATGAACCAGAGTCTGGGCTATCTGGTGCGCTGCGGCGATCCTGACGCCATCGATTCCATCGTGCCGATGGCATATGGCAACCTGGCGCTCGACCTGCTGCTGACCAACGTTCATGGACGGCTGGTGGTATTGCGGAACGGCCGCTACGACAACATGCCCATCGACGTCGTGGTGTCGACCAAGAAGATGGTGAACGTGAAAGACCAGTACAACACCGACCGCCTGCGTCCGCGCTACAAGAGCTTCGAGATGAAGCCGCTGTTTATCATGACCAGCGATCTGAGCTAAACTCGGCGGCCTCCATTACAGAGGCTCAGACAAGATAGTTTTAGAAATTGCTGCTAACTACCAGACGCCGCGTCTCTTCTGCCGGCCGATAGCCGACGGCTGACAGCTGTTGTAATCTGAATTCACCTCGATGTCGTATCAGGACACAGTGGAACAGCTCTACGCGCTCGGACATGAGCTGGCGTCGACGCCTTCGCACAAGTTCGATCTGGCCTATGTTCGCACTATGCTGGAGGCGCTCGGACATCCCGAGCGGCGCTTCGCCAGCGTGCTCATCGCGGGCACGAACGGCAAGGGCTCAACCGCGGCGACGCTGTCGTCGATCCTTCACGTCGGCGGATACAAGGCGGCCCTCTACAGTTCTCCGCACCTGGTCCGCATCAATGAACGCATTCGCGTGAACGGCGAGCAGATTTCCGATCCGGAGTTCGGCGCTATCCACGACCGCGTGGAGCAAGCCGCTCAGCAACTGCTACAGGCCGGCAAACTTCCCTGGCACCCCAGCTTCTTCGAGATGCTGACGGTGATGGCCTTCGAATATTTCGCCAGCGTCGGTGTTGAGATCGCGGTCCTGGAAGTCGGTATGGGCGGCCGCCTGGACGCGACCAACGTCGTCGACCCGCTGGTCTCGGTCATTGCCGACATCTCGCTCGACCATCAGAACTATCTGGGCAACACCATCACCGAGATCGCGGGCGAGAAAGCGGGCATCATCCGCGAGCAACGGCGTGGTCGTCACCCTGCCGCAACATCCGCAGGCGAATGACGTGATCGGCCATGCCATCCTCGACAACGACGCCACCGGAGTAAGCGCTGTGCCTTACGTCCCGCCGGTGTCGCCCGGAGCTGCCTCGTACTTTGCCGGACATGCCTCCTGCTGTGCCGGGACGCAGCCGCTATCCGCTTACGGTGATGGGTGAGGAGATTCTGGTCGACTCCCCGCTTGTGGGACGTCATCAGTTCCGCAACATTGCGCTGGCGATTGCCACGGCAGAACAGTTGGGACAATTCGGGTTCAAGGTCAAGCCTCGGCAGATCGAACAGGGCATACGCGAGACGCAGTGGCCGGGCCGCTTCCAGGTGCTTCCGCCGTCGGCCACGCATCAACATGAGATGGTGCTCGACGTTGCGCATAATCCCGCAGGAGCGTGGGCCTTGCGCTCGGCGCTTGTCGCAGAACTTTACCGGGCGCGAGCTGACACTGGTATTTGCGGCAATGCGCGACAAGGCGATTCAGGAAATGGCTGACGTGCTGTTCCCCATCGCCGAACAGGTCGTGCTAACGCATATCAACAATCCGCGAGCAGCCACGTCCGGCTGAGCTGCTGCAGACGACCTCGCGAACGGGAGCCACGATGCACACGGAGGAAAGCGTCTCGGCGGCGCTGGCAAAGCACACGAACTGACCAGGCCGGATGGCGTGATCGTGGTAACGGGATCGATTTTCCTGGTGGGCGCTGCGATGGAGACAATGGGGATTTCGGTGTAAGGCCGGGAGAGAGCTTCGAGAGGAAGTATGAGGGCACCAATTGAATTGTCATCACGAGCTGAAGCGAGGGATCGCTTTTTCGACGCGACGGATGCAAAGCAGATCCCTCGTCGGGCTGAAGCCCTCCTCGGGATGACAATTTCAGAACTGTTTCCGTGTCCTCGTGTGATGGAAAAGCAGTTGCAATGAACACGACGGACCAACAACTCGCGACAGGACTGCACCGCAACGCGGCACGCTGTTCACGCGCCTGCGCTCGTATTGCTTGTTCGTGCCCGTCGTGTACCTCTACACCGGAATCATGGGCACGCTTCGCCCTCATCGCTTCCCTGTTCGACGGCAGCGGGCGGGTGCAGCACTGGTTCGCGCGCACATGGTCGAGCATGATCCTCAAGACCATCGGCATCCGCGTCCGGGTCGTGGGTCAGGAGCACCTGCAAGGCATTCCGCACGCGGTTTATGCTGCCAATCATCTGTCGGCACTCGATATTCCAGTGCTGTACTCGTCGCTGCCCGGCCGTTTTCACATCATGGCGAAGCAGGAGTTGTTTCGCTACCCGTTTGTCGGCTGGTACCTCAAGCGCTCGGGACAGATTCCCATCGTCTACGGAGACGCCCATGCCTCGCTGCGCAGCCTGAACCGGGCCGGAGAGGCGCTGCGCAAAGGCGTGCCGCTGATGGTCTTTCCCGAGGGTGGCCGTTCGGCAACCGGCCAGTTGCAAGCCGTTCATGGGCGGAGCATTTTTTGTTGCGATCCGCGCGCAGGTTCCGGTCGTGCCGATGGCGATCGTCGGAACGTATGAGGCGCTGCCCATCAACAGCTTCCACATCCTGACCGGGAGAGATTGTGCTGGCCATCGGAGAGCCGATTCCAACCGACGGGCATGCGGGTGCGCGATATGGACAAGCTGTCGGCGCAGGTCAGGCAGGCGATCGCCGACTGTATGATGCGCACACGCACCGAGTCGCGCATGCAGGAGCCAGCCCAGTACGGAGCACATAACTATGAAGCCACGTATCGCCATTCCGGTGCCCAATTCGAAGCGGCCACTCTACGTCACCGTGGCTCTGCCGCAATATGAACGCGCGGTGCGCAATGCCGGAGGCGAGCCCGTGGTGATCCCGTCGAGACGCCACCTCGACTGAGATTGCGCAGGCCGTGAAGGGTTGCGATGGAGTGCTGCTGCCGGGCAGCCCCGCCGACATCGATCCGGAAAAATACGGAGCCGCGCGCCATCCCGACACGGCATCGGCCGATGCCGTTGCGCGACAACACGGACGAACTGCTTCTGCAGGACGCCTACAACATGCGCAAGCCGGTCTTCGGCATCTGCTATGGACTGCAGTCGCTGAATGTCTGGCGCACGGGCACGCTCGATCAGACGTTGCCCAAGGGCGTAAAGCATTCGGCCGGAAGCAAGGTGCCGCAGGCGCATCGCGTGGAGATCGATCCGGAGTCGAAGCTGGCTGGCGATCTCTGCGCGAGGCAGGTGCGCTGCCGCAGAATGACGAGCTGCTTCCGGTGAATTCCAGTCATCGGCAGGCGGCGCAGACAGTGGGCGACGGCCTGCGTCTGGTGGCGTGGTCTCCCGAGGACGGCGTGAAGGAAGCGGTCGAAGGCACCTCGCCCGATCACTTCGTGCTGGGCGTGCAGTGGCATCCCGAGCGTACGTACGATCGTGAGCCTGCCTCGCGCGCGATCTTCCAGGCATTCATCCGCGCCGCCGCTCGCTGGCACGAGCAACTGGAGCAGGAAGCAGCAGGACTTCGAGTCCGTTCGGTAGGGGCTGTTTCACCACGGAGACACGGAGAGCACGGAGTTTTGTGGAATTTTCTTCCTGCGATGTAACGCCGTCCAAAACCAACAATTGTCATCACGAGCGAGCTTCAGCTCGTGAGGGATCTGCTTTTCGCGGCGGCTCGAACAGCAGATCCCTCCTCGCCAGAACATGGCACTCGTGATGACAACATTCTTAAATAGCCTCCGCGTTCTCCGTGCCCTCAGTCGTGATCCCAGTCTTTGTACTCAATCGCCACTTTTCAATTACTCTGATCTCTTATGCTCGATCTGTCTTTCGTACGCGATCATCTCCCTCTGGTTGAAGAAAAACTTCGTCAACGCGGCATGAATCCTGACATCGTCCTCAAGGATTTTCTCGCCATCGATCAGGAGCGCCGCGCTGCGATCACCGAATCCGAAACGCTGAAAGCCGCAACGCAATAAGGCGACGGAAGAGATCGCCCAGCTCAAGAAGAACAAGCAGGACGCCACCGCGCAGATTAACCAGACCAAGGAGCTGCGCGAGAAGATCACCGAAGCCGAGAAGGCTGCCGAAGAAGCCGACGCGCGGCTGCGCAACATCCTTCTCGGCATTCCCAACCTGCCCGACGACAGCGTTCCGGTCGGCAAGACCGAGGCCGACAACGTCGAGGTCCGCCGCTGGGGCACCGCGCCGCAGTTCGACTTCACGCCTAAGCCGCATTGGGAACTGGGCGAAGAACTCGGCGTTCTCGATCTGGAACGTGCGGCCAAGCTGACGGGCGCACGCTTCGCCGTCTATTGGGACCTGGGTGCGCGTCTCGAACGCGCGCTGATGAACTTCATGCTCGACCTGCACACGCGCGAGCACGGCTACACCGAAGTCCTGCCGCCGTTCCTGGTGAATGCCGATTCGATGTACGGCACCGGCCAGCTGCCGAAGTTCGAAGCCGACCTGTTCAAGGTGCCGCACGGCGAAAAGAATCTCTACCTCATCCCGACCGCCGAAGTTCCGGTCACGAATCTCTATCGCGACGAGACGCTGGACGGCGCGCGTCTGCCGATCTCGCTGGCAGCCTACACGCCATGCTTCCGCAGCGAAGCTGGATCCTACGGTAAGGACGTGCGCGGCATCATCCGCCAGCACCAGTTCCAGAAAGTTGAACTGGTGAAGTTCACCACGCCCGAGCAATCGAGGGAAGAGCACGAGAAGCTGACGCGCAACGCCGAAGCCAGTGCTGCAGAAGCTGGGCCTGCACTATCGCGTGATGGCGCTGTCGACCGGCGACATGGGATGGTCGGCGGCGAAGACCTACGACATTGAAGTCTGGCTGCCGGGACAGCAACTGTTTCGCGAGATCTCTTCCTGCTCGAATTTCACGGATTACCAGGCGCGCCGTGCGAACATCCGCTATCGGCCCGAGGGCGGCAAGAAGACGGAACTGGTGCACACGATCAATGGCAGCGGCCTGGCGATCGGCCGCACCTGGGTGGCGATCGTCGAAAACTACCAGCAGGCGGATGGAAGCGTGATCGTGCCGGAGATTCTGCGGCCGTACGTGGGCGCGGAGAGGATCACGCGGAAGAAGTTTTAGCAGTAGTCCGTTAATCTGCTGCACCATTCTGCCCTGCCGCACGGACCTTCGCGCGAGTGATTTCCATCAGGTTTCTCGTGGTTGGAACAGGGATACCATGCTTCTCTCCCCTGCGCACAATGGGTCCGGCAATTCCGTCCAGTTCGAGCGGACGTCCGGCGACTAAATCCTTCGACATCGAGCTGCGCATGGTGTCCGGGGAACTGCACAAGGATATCGTCGATCTGCGAGCGCTGCACGTCCGCCCCTTCCGCCTGCGCCACGGCCACAGTCTCCGCAATCGCAGCATACAGATCGCCTCTCCACGCGGGATCCGCCAGCAAACCGCCTTTGTCCAGCCCTGAGGCCGAGGTCACCAATGCGAAGGGTGCCAGGAAGCTCAGCTTCGTCCATAGCAGCGTCTGCTCGTTCTGAACGAAGTTACAGATGAATCCGTAGCGATCCTGAAGGCGTTGCACCACGTCTTCCAGGCGAGGCCTCCCTGACTGCAGCCAAATTCAGCCGAACCGGAGAACCTTGCCGGAAGCGACCTTCAGCGGTGCGATCAGCGCCCACGGCGATGGTCGCCGGCACAACGCGATCTTCGCCGAAGTTAGTCCGAAGAACGCGAATGTGATCGACGCCATTCAGCAAGGGAACCACGATGGCGGGCGTCACCGCGACGGCGTCGAGCGCCGATTCCAGTTGATACGTCTTGGTTGCGATCCAGAGTACGTCGACGGGTTCAGTCAGCCTGGATATGGGATGAGCGGTGGCCGTGACCGTTCGGGTGGGTTGCTCCAACGTCAGGAGTTCGGGATAGTTCGTGCAACTTCTCGGAGCGAACGACAAGCGTGACATCTTCGCCGATGGAAGCCCAGGGTCGTCCCCATCAACCCTCCAATGGCTCCTACTCCCAATATCGCGTGCTTCATCCAGTCCCCTCCCGGAGCGAGACGCTCCCTCGCTATCAGATGGATGGATTCTGCGGAAGACTCCGACAGGCTTGCCGAAAACTGCTACTTCAATTTTCTCCAGACCACGACGAACACCACCAGCCACACCAGATCGAGTATCGGGCCCGGGGAAATGCCTGAGCCGTCACGCGGCCTTGGGCGTAGAGCGTGAATACCACAATGGGGTATAACAGCTTCTCCAGGAATAGCGCCGGCATCAGCGGCAGATAGCGCACCGGATCGCGCGCGATGATGAGAAAGGCGATCTGCCAGGTCAGAACGATTACGACGAATCCGTAGTAGAACTCCGGATGCGTGATCGGCGGCGGCTGCCTGATGCCGATCATGTTTTCCAGGAAGAACAGCGGGAGTTACCTCGAGCAGGCCGATGATTCCGGCGAGCCAGAAAGACCCAGCGCGCGAAACGAACCGCTCCGTCGTTACTCATCGCGATGCACCGTGTCCATGGAAAATGCCGGCAGGCAGACTGCGATGTACTCGGCGCCGTCGGCGTCTGGCGTGGAGTACTGCACCCACTCGCCGGCGTGAGTGACAACGGCTTGTCCGGCATGCACATCCAGTTCGCCGCTTTCGGACTTGACGCGCAGCCTGCCCCGCAGCACGACGGTGAACTCGTCGAACTCGGGCTTCTGTCCGGGCTCGATCCAGCCTTGCGGGCTGCGCATGTGTGCGACGCTGACCGCCGAATCTTGGGAATTCACCCGGCCAATGTATTCGTCGATGAGCTTGGGCTTGTTGCCGGCAGCGGTGATGCGGGTCGGTTGCGAGATCAGTGTGGGCATGGCGAAATTATAAAGTGAGAAGGGAATGGTGCGTTCGTAGATCATGAATCGCCTAAGGCGTTCACGGGCAAGCTTCGCACTCAGCAATTGCGGCTTGAATGGGACAACCGTGTCTGTTACACAAGAGGTGTTATGTCAAGAAAATTACCCGCTTCTGAGACCCACCGTTTCACGGTGATCTTCGAAAAGGAGGATGACGGCGGCTACCACGTCTTCTGTCCGACCCTGCCCGGATGCCATACGCAAAGTGAAACCGTCGAGGAAGGCATCGTCGAACATCCGCGAGGCCATGCGGCTTTATGTCGACACTTTGATTGAGGATGGGCTGCCGATTCCCCACGAGGACATCTTCATCAAACCCATCGAGATCACGGCGTGAATCCGAAACTGCCTGCCGTGACCAGCAAGCAACTCGCCCGTGTAGCGCAATATGTGGGATTTGAGTTTCGCCGGCAAACCGGCAGTCATGCCATCTACGTCCGCGGCAGCGACGGCGCCGTGTAGTGATCCCCATGCACTCCGGAAGAGACCTGAAGCCGAAGACGCTTCGTGCCATCATTGCGGACCTGGGAATATCTGCTGAAGAGTTCCAGAGCTTGATTTGAACTGAACGCCAAATGCCAGACGCCAAATGCTGATTGCAGCTCTTCTAGTTCTGCCCCGAGATCTTCAGCCGCAGGTCTTCCGGTATCCGATCGCGAATCTCTTCCGGCAACTTCTCCAGACCGACGCGCGCTCCCAGCATCGCTACGTCCTTCACCACCAGAGGAGCCGGAGTCGCCACGGCAACCAGCAGCCATAGCAGCATGGAGAGCAGGAATCCGCCGAGGGCGCCGATCTCGAGCCAGAAGGCGTGGCTGGGATGGAAGTAGCGGATCACGCCGTAGGCCAGGAAGAACACGAACATCGAAGCCGAGGCCAGCACCCACAGGCCAATGTCGATTCCACGATGGAGTCTTTGCCGCGAGCGGCAGGCGGCACACTCCGTCAGATGCGCTTCGTAGTCTTCGCGCATTTCAGGAGCCAGACCGGAGATGTCGTAACGCCATCCGGCCAGGATCTTGCCAATGACGGGGTCAGTGCATTTTGCCATTGATGAAAACTGAACGCCTCTCGCCCCTGGGAGTTGGGCTCGCAAGGCGCCTTGTTACAGTCGAACCGCCGCGAGGGGTTCGTGCTGGACCGCCAGCATCAGCCTACTCTGTAAGAACAGGCTGCGCTGTCCGCCCAAGGCACGTTCCGCCGTCATGCGCGCTATCTCTGGATGATTATTCTGCTCCGAAAGATGCGCCAGGATGAGGAACTCTGCCCCTCCATCATAGTCGGTCGTCAGGAAATTCGCGAGTGCGTCATTGGACAGATGCCCGACGTGGCTCATCACCCGCTGCTTCACACTCCACGGGTAAGGGCCGTTGCGAAGCAGTTCGAGGTCGTGGTTGGATTCGATCATCAGCACATGGCAGCCGCGCAGATGATCGCGCACGTTCGGCGGCATGTAGCCCAGATCGGTGCAGATGCCGACCTTGATGCCATCGGCGGAAAACGTGAAGCCGACAGGATCGACGGCGTCGTGCGGAATGGTGAACGGCGTCACCGAGATGTCGCCGATCTGAAAGCTCTTGCCGGAACTGAAGTGCTCGCGCCGATCGATGATCACGCGATGCCCGTTAGCGTCACGCACCGACCGCTGGTAGGCCTGATAGGTTGGCGCCGTGATGTAGATCGGGATTTTGAGCTTGCGCGCCAGTACACGAATTCCGGCGATGTGGTCGGAGTGTTCGTGGGTAACCAGGATGGCGTCGATGGCGCAAGGGTCTTCGCAACAGAGCTGCAGCCGCCGCAGAACTTCGCGGCAGGAGAGGCCGGCATCGATCAGCAGTCGCGTGGTGGAGCTGGAGACAAGGGTGCAATTGCCTTTGCTCCCGCTCGCCAGCACCGTCACGGAGACCGCCATACTCCGGAGCATAACCGGAAGCGTAAGTGGGCGGTAGTAACAAAGTCGTTAACCATTGTGGAATTCGCCAATAGCCGGTAGCAAGAATCGGCAAAAATGATCGCGATTTGCACAGCAATTGTGCAGCGCGCACATGAAATACACAGAATCGAAACTTTTCTCCTTGAGAGTTGCCAGACTTTAGTGCATCCTTTCACGCAATTGGGACACGGCTGTTTGCGTGTTGCTTCCCGGTTGACGACGACCATTCGGCGATGAGAGGCGATCAGGGTTGTGTGGTTACGGCTCTGGTCTCGTTCCGAGCGAGCGGAAACTGTGTATTGGAGCTTGCCGCATGTTGGGCGTCGCTACTGAACAGGCAGTTTGGGCCTTGCGTGGCTTTGTGCGGACTACTCGGGCCGTAAGAGCCCGATAGCGTTCCTCCTGGTCCGTACCGTTACGAGCGCATCTCTGCGCAGCACGCCGGTGTTCAACGCCATTGCTCTGGGCTGAGCGAAGGAAGCCACGCGTTACGTCGTAAGACGGACAATCGTGACCCATCTAGCGACCCGAGGTGGCTGGCCTCGGGTCGCATTGTTTTTGGAAGGACCCGGGCTTGGCTGCCGGCTACTCGCTTTTCGCTACCGTTCTTAGCCATTCGCTTTGGCTTTTGGCTTTTCGCCATTCGCTTTTCGCCAGATACGTGACAATGCCAAACAATTTGTCATCCCGACCAAGGGCTTCAGCCCGCGTGGAGGGACCTGTTGTTCGTCGGCTCCGCCAGTGATTCCGGGGCGAGCAGGCGCTGCAGCCTGCCTATTATTTTGCTTTGTGTCAGGGCACAACTTCAGGTGTGCCGACGACTTCTGAAAGAAGACTGGGACTTCAGCCCCTGTAAAATCCGGTGGCTAAAGCCGAACTTTAAACAACTACTTTACGGCGCGGCGGACGCCGTGCCCTGACACAATGCGGGAATGATTTGATTGGCGATGCGAAAGCCGGAGTGACCATCCTGTCTTGCACAGCCGCCCACAGCTTTTCGAATGAAACTTGATTTTGTGCCGCGATTGAACCTCGTTCGGCATTGACCCAGTCTCCCGATGGATGCGTAAATTAAGTCACTCCCATGGCCACCACCGATTACAGTCTCGAGCGCGGTCTTCCGGTCAGCATGGACGCCGAGCGGGCGATCCTGGCCGCCATCCTGCTCGACAATTCGCTCTACGATCAGGCTGCTGAACACCTCAGCGGCGACGACTTCTCGCTCGACGCGCATCGTCGCATTTACTCGCGCATGCGCGACCTGCAGGAGAGCGGCCGCCCCGTCGACATGATCACGCTGGTCGAAGAACTCGACCGCCGCAAAGAGGTCGAGTCGGTTGGCGGCGTTGCGTACCTCTCGTTCACTGATTGACGGCGTTCCTGAGCGGCCGTCGATCGAGCACTACGTCCGCATCGTTCGAAACAAGGCGCTGCTGCGCGGCTTGATCAACGTCGCCCAAAACGCTATCGCCGAAGCCATCGAACATACCGACGAAGCCGAGGAGGTTCTGGGCCGGGCGGAGCAGGCCATCTTCCAACTCTCTGAGAACCGCATTGGACAAGGCTTTCTCAACATCCCGGACATCGTTAAGGCCTCTTTCGGTTCGCTGGAGGAGCTTTACGCACGTGGCCAGGAGATCACCGGCCTGGCGACGCACTACACGTTGCTCGATAAGCTGACCAGCGGCTTCCAGGCGTCGGACCTGGTCATCCTCGCGGCGCGCCCGTCGATGGGCAAGACCGCCTTCGCCATGAACATCGCGGAGAATGCGGCGGTGCTCGACGGGAAAGTGGTGGGCGTCTTCTCGCTGGAGATGTCGCGCGAGGCGCTGCTGATGCGCATGCTCGCATCCTGCGCTCAGGTTGACTCCAAGAATCTGCGGCAGGGCTTCCTCACCAAGGACGACATGCGCAAGCTGACGCATGCCATGGAGCAGCTGATGCAGGCCAAGCTGTTCATCGATGACACGCCGGGAATCTCGGTGAGCGAGATGCGTGCCAAGGCGCGACGGCTGCGCCAGCAGGAAGGGCTCGACCTGATCATCGTCGATTATCTGCAGCTGATGTCGGCGGTGCCGATCGGCGGCAAGCGCTTCGAGAACCGCACGCAGGAAGTGTCGGCGATTTCCCGCGGACTGAAGGCGCTGGCTAAAGAGTTGCGCGTACCGGTGGTGGCGCTGTCGCAGCTAAGCCGCGCACCGGAGAGCCGTGGCGGCGATCATCGTCCGCAGTTGTCCGACTTGCGCGAGTCGGGCTCGATCGAGCAGGACGCCGACCTGGTGGCCTTTATCTTCCGCGAAGAGGTCTACAAGAAGGACGATCCTGACCTTGACGGCATCGCCGAGATCATCATCGCCAAACAGCGCAACGGTCCCATTGACACTATCAAGATGGCGTTCATCAAACGGTTCACGCGATTTGAGAATCTGGCGATGGATAGCGAGTACGGCGGCTAGGCCCGAACGAACTCTCGTTCACTCGGTGGAATGCGCCTTCCCAAGCTGTTGCTTAGGAGTGGAGTTTCACATCCAGGTATAGTCAGTAATTCGCCCAGACTCCGGGTGTGGCTAATTCGAGAAGATTGCCATCGGGATCGCGGAAATAGAGGCTGGCGCCGCCGCGCTCCCACTGCATGGTGCTTTCGATTGTGACCGCATTCGCCTCCAACCAGTGTCGCCACGATTCGAGGTGCTCCGCCGCAATAGCAAAAGCCATGTGGCTGCGGCCCTGGGCATCCATGCCTCCGGGTATGACTCCACCGGGCAGGCGAATATCGTCGAGCGAACCCCCGCGCTGAAAGAGAAGCAGGACTTGCGCAGGTCTCACATTCAGCGAGCATAGCCTCTCGCTTTGTGTCAGAACCTCAAACCCGAAGAGGTCTCGATAGAAACGGGTGGCACGCGCCACGTCTTCGACGATGAGGGCGCTTTCCAGAACACCGGTGAGAGGAGGGGCGGAGGGAGTGAACACCGTTTTACCTTACTCCTGCCGCTGCTGTGCGGCTAGGTTGATGCCGCTCTGGATTTCGTTCCGTCTTGAATTCCGGGTTAAAGAAAAGCCGCGCCCGTGACGAATCATGAGCGCGGCCGGTCAACTGCATCGCTTTGTTATTACTCTTTGCCCTGAGCTTCCTTTTCCATATTGGGAAGCGCCGCGCGGATACTCTGCACCACCGACCGTGCAGCCAGTTGCCGCACCTCTGCGCCGTAGCGGCCCGTCAGGCCTCTGGATCCGGCGCTGGTCAGCGCTGCCTGCACCAGTTGGACGACCAGCGGTCCCCATGGATCAACCGGGTGCGGGACGCCGTTGATGACGATGTGTCCGCCGCCATCCACGGCGACTCCGCCGATGATGGTGCCGTAGATGCCACCCTCGTGTGGCGGATTGAAGTTCACGTCCGAGCGTTGGTAGAGAGCGATGGCCAATCCCACTGCCTTCGCCGGAACATTGAGCGTGTCGCTGCCGGCGACGGCCGTACCCGCTCCGAAGGACATCCACTTTGAGAACGGCTCGCTGGTGGAGTTAACGGAGTGCGCGGCCTGCAGGGTTTCGGCATTCGTGGTAGGCACAATGCCGACGACGTTCGCCTGACTGGTCAGCGACGGATCGCTGGTGACGGTGACAAAGGTATCGTCGATGAAGTCGCCCTTCGCGGCTGAGAAGGCGTCGTCGATGATCGCTGTCTCATTTCCGTTGCCGCCACCGATAGGCAGATACCAGGCGGTGATGGTGAGGGAAGCGCCGCCAACATCTACGGTCAGTGGCTGCGGGGGAAAGGTGGTGCCGTTGGTGCCGTCGGTGACGCTCCAGAAGATCAACTGCGCCAGGACATTCTGGCCGTCCTGCAGGTAGGAGAGCACGGGAATGTATTGGGGCTGATAGGGTCCGCTGATATTGCTGCCTCCGCTCGGCGGATTCGGTTCAAGTTCGGAGTTCTGGTTGCGCGGCTGGCGATGATGGCCCGCGGTGAGATAGACCTTGTAGTGAACACTGACGTTTGGCATGGCGTTCTCCTCTGAGAATGAGTGTGGCGCGCGAGAAAGTTTTCTCGAGGGCTCACGTTTCGTAAAGAGACACGAGCGCCTAGGCATGTACTCCACGAACGCCCCGTCGGGGTGCACGCGGGGTAAATTGGCGCCGCCGGCACCATCCGCTTCGGGCGGGCGAGCAACCGGAGCGGCAGATTGTTACTCGGTCCCGGTCAGAGATGGTGGTGGCGCACAGCTGTGTCTCGGCTGATCGTTACAAAGGGAGTTGACGGAGTATACAAACAAACCGTTCTGCGCAGAACGCCACTTACCGGGGCTTTGCAACGATTTATTGTCCGGGATGCAATTACGGTGGGATCAACGGCGCGTCCGCTGCGGTAAAGCCCAACAACTTCTTCATGCAGGAGGTGGCCCAGTTGCTTGCGGTCGCCGGCTGCGACAACGGGTGCGCCAAAGACAATCCTGGCGCGGATTGATTTTTTGCCAACCAGATTCCAGAAGTGCGGCAGCAGCGTCATGTCGCCCCACCATGCGACTTCCAGGCCAGGATCGCCGTCGTCCAATTCATAGTGAATAGCGCAGGGTGTTATAGGCGCGGCTGCGTCGATGGCCGGTTGCAGCATGGTTGAGTGGAAGCGCTGGATGCGATGGCCATCGGTTGTGGTGCCTTCCGGGAAGAGAACTACGGGGACACCGTCCTTGAGGCTTTCTGCGACATTGACATTCGCGCGTGCGGCATCACCGCGATCATGCCGGCGTACGAAGACTGAGCCGGACCAGCGCGCGTATCTGCCGAAGATGGGCCACTGCTCGACCTCAGCCTTGGAAACGAAAACGCAAGGGAGCGCCGCGCTGTAGCAAAGAATGTCGAGATAGCTGAGGTGATTACTGACGATGAGACCTTGTCCGGGCGGCGTTCCGCTGATCTCAAGATGTACATGGATGGCCTGCAAACCGCGGATACAGGTTTCGTGCAACCACTCCGCCGCCTGCCGGCGTGAAGCGTTAGCGGGGAGCAGGCGGTGCCGCCAGAGACCGCGAAAAGCGGCACCGGAGAATGCAGACAGCTGGAGCGCGCTTCGCAGCGGATTACTCAATGGTGGGCTCGTAATCCGGAAAGACCGTATGAGGCATGTCGGAAGTGTATCCAATGTAGCGGCATCCATGCAGGACTCTGCGGGCATCGTAGTTAGGTTGTGCAGGGTGGTACACGTAAAAAATGGCAAAAGCAAGCAAGCTGAAGTCTCCCGATCAGATTAATCCTTTCAACACCGGCGACAAAACCTTGCGCGTGGTGATTGAAACTCCAAAGGGAAGCCGCAACAAGTTCAAGTACGATGCGAAGCTAGGCTGCTACAGCCTGAGCAGCATTTTGGCCGAGGGCATGACGTTTCCGTACGACTTCGGCTTCGTTCCTCAAACCAGGGACGAAGACGGAGACCCTACGGATGTGCTCTTGTTGATGGATGAGCCGGCCTTCACCGGCTGCGTGGTGGAGTCGCGCATTGTCGGAGTAATCCAGGCGGAACAGACCGACGACGACGGGACGGTGCGCAACGATCGTATCCTGGCAGTCGCCAGCCATTCCCACATCCACAGCGACATCAAGCAGCCGAAGGACCTGAACAGCAGCATGATTAAGGAGCTGGAAGATTTCTTTGTCGCCTACAACAAGGCGCGAGGGACAAAGTTCAAGCTGCTGGGGGTGAAGGGCGCCGACACAGCCATTAAGCTGATCAAGAAGACGCGTGTGTAGAAGCTCTGCAACCTGGAACGGACCACCTATTTCTCTCGCCGGTGAAAGGTCTGCAACTCGGCTTGCGGGATGCGTTTGACCGAGTCGGCGAACGAACCCGCGGGACCCTCCTGCTGGAACTCACGAAGAAATGCGAAGATGATTTCCGAGATGAGTTGCTCGGTGGCGGCAGGCGTCAGGAGGCGTCCGCCGAAGTGATTGACGGCGTCCGGCATGACATACGGATAGTCGCTGAAACTCACATGCGCGGTGCCGCGCAAACGAACGACGAGCAGGGGCTTCGCACCGGCATCGAGGAACTGCTGGAATTTCTTATTGCCTGCGTCGGCGCGCTTGTGCCATTCAGGCGTCTTCTTCGCCATTTCCCCCGGAGTGTAATCGGGATTGCTACGGAGGAAGAGCGCCGGCTTAGCAATGCCGGAGGCGATAATGTTGCTGCCCGCTTCGCCATCCATATCAATGCAGGTTACGACCCGAGGATCGCTTGCGCAGACCTGAAAAGCGGCCGCACCGCCCAGCGAGTGCCCAATCGCGGCCGCGCGATTCACGTCGGTGATAGCCGCCAGTTGCGCAAGCGCGAGTTCACATGTCTTGAAAGCTGAGAAGCAATCCAGGACAAAGCTGTCATCCTGTGCCCACTGGCGCGCAGCGGTCGTGATGCTCTCTTCTGTCTGGAAGTCGATGTCACTGTGGTCAGTCGTAAGAAGCTTGCCGGAGGGAAGCACCGCATACCCGCCGTAAGGGTGCTCGATGCCGATGACGACGTAGCCGTGGCGCGCAAGGTCCTGCGCAAGGATCGAGTAGTTGTAAACGCTCATGCCCAGTCCAGGCGACAGCAGCACTAGTCCGACCTTCTTGACCTTTGCTGGTTTGGCATTCTCCCGTGCCGCGACCGGCATGCTGTCCCATTTGGCAGAAGCTTCAGGCGGAATCGAATATTGGTCTTTGGTCATCGCTGCGGCCACGGCGGCCGGAACGTAGGTTGCAGGAGTGCCGGTGTCCGCCTGTGCGGGATACCAGGCGTGAATCTCGATGGTTCGCGGAGAAGTGGGATCCACAAGGTCGCGTCGTGAGCGGTCGAGCAGAACGTAAGTGGCTCGGCCGACCGCATGTGGGCCGGATGGCGCGGGCAATGACGCCGCAAGAGCACAAGTTGAAGAAAGCATCAGAAGCCAGGCTAGAAGAGTCTGCACAAGTTCCCCGGAGTGGCGGCCGCCATCGGCTTAAACAGAATCCCAAAACGAACAAGCAATCGCACTTCCAGTATGCGCGACGGGCGAACTCACGCTGGTGGAGACTTGCGAGCTTCCGTGGCTTGCAATCTGAATAACTGACGTTCAGCGGTGGACGAAGCTGTTCGCATCTGGACAAAGCTGGGCGCTGCGAAGGAGAACCTGAGCTACCGTGTCCACCTACCTGCTGCGTCGCCAGGCCGTCAAAATAGCTCGAGCAGCGTCTTGGCCAATCAAGTTCAGAAAGCCAAGATCAATCAAGCTGTTTTGCCTCCAGCGACTTAGACGGAATAAGCGTCACTTATATCGGTGATAAACAAATTGAATTTCCCTAGTGTTCGGTCGAGTCGTACTCTGGAATAGGGCTGGAGTCGCCCTGCCCAGCCGCAGACAAGTTCCATCCGATCGATGTACGCCGTTCTCCGGATTTTCTATCCCGTAACCTCCGCCGACTTTGCGCATTATGCGAAGACTGCGGCGAGCGGCGTTCAGGTTTTCACTCAAATAGAACTTATAACGGCCTTTCATCCGCAAGGCACAATCAAGGAGAGTTGACATGGCTGACACCAAGCCTGATCCCAAGGCAGTCCTGGAATTCGTTAAGGAGAATAACGTCCAGATTCTCGATCTGCGCTTCACCGACCTTCCGGGACTGTGGCACCACGTTTCTTATCCCATTCATCAGCTCACTGAATCGTCATTTGAAGAAGGTTTCGGCATGGATGGCTCGTCGATCCGCGGCTGGGCGGCTATTCACGAGAGCGACATGCTGCTGATCCCCGACGCCTCACGTTATATCCTCGATCCATTCACCGAGGTGCCAACGCTGGTGATGGTGTGCGATGTCATCGATCCTGTGACCAAGCAGCGTTACGATCGCGATCCTCGTTACATCGCCAAGAAGGCCGAGATGTTTCTGGCCTCGACCGGCCTGGCGGACACCGCCTTCTTTGGCGCCGAAGCCGAATTCTTCATCTTCGATAACGTGCGCTTCGATCAGAACGAGCATGAAGGCTTCTACTTCATCGATGCCGAAGAGGGCCGGTGGAATTCCGGACGCGTGGAAAACAATCTGGGTTATCGCCCGCGCTACAAGGAAGGATACTTCCCGGTGCCGCCGACCGATCACTACCAGGATCTTCGTACCGAGATGGCGATGACGATGGAGAGCTGCGGCCTGATCGTCGAATGCCATCATCACGAGGTGGCGACTGGCGGCCAGACCGAGATCGACCTGAAGTTCGACTCGCTGATCAAGTCGGCCGACTCGATGATGCTCTACAAGTACGTCGTGAAGAATGTCGCGAACCAGTACGGTAAGACCGTGACGTTTATGCCGAAGCCGCTCTTTCAGGACAATGGCAGCGGCATGCACGTTCACCAGTCGTTGTGGAAGGACGGCAAGCCGCTGTTCGCCGGCGACGGATATGCCGGCCTGTCGCAGATGGCGCTGTGGTACATCGGCGGACTGATCAAGCATGGGCCGGCATTGTCGGCGCTGATCGCTCCGACGACGAACTCATACAAGCGGCTGGTGCCGGGATTCGAGGCGCCTGTAAATCTGGCGTACTCGCGACGAAATCGCTCGGCGGCATGCCGCATCCCGATGTACTCGGCGTCACCGAAGGCGAAGCGCGTGGAGTTCCGGCCGCCTGACCCGAGCTGCAATCCATACCTGGCGTTCTCGGCGTTGCTGATGGCGGGCCTCGACGGCATCGAGAACAAGATCGATCCCGGCCAGCCGCTGGACAAGGACATCTACGACTTGGGGCCGGAAGAGCTGGCGAAGGTGCCGTCGATGCCGGGTTCGCTGGAGAGCGCGCTCGATTGCCTGGCGCGCGACTATCAATTCCTGCTGAAAGGCGATGTCTTCACCGAGGAGATGCTGAATACTTACATCGACTACAAGCGGGAGAAGGAAGTGAATGCCATGCGTTTGCGGCCGCATCCCTACGAGTTCCAGCTCTATTACGACATTTAGATGTAGGTGCCGAAACAAAATGATGACGCTGCTGCCGGACTCAGAACGTTTCGCGCACAACCTTCGCCCTCCATCGTTCCCGATGCGGAACAGCTTAATGTGCGGAACTCCGAATGTTCGTTACCCTGAGAACCTGCACTGTTAGAATTCGTTCCGCGGCATAGATAACTTACAGATAAAGCCGTCCTTCGAGTCGCAAGGCTCAACAGGACGGCTTTTTGTTTGTCGGAATAACGTCGAAGGCACAAACGCCAGCTCATCAGTTGTTACCGGCGCAGGTCTGCCGGCGAATGTGGATTTCTCCAAACGCCCTTCGTCAAAATCAGCGGTCTTAATTCAAACCAAGAGGAAGGACTCACATGATCACACTGGAAGTCGCGAATCAGATAATCACAGCCGCCATCAAGAAGGCGAAAGAAATTAAACAGCCGATGTGCATCGCAGTGGTGGACGAAGGCGGCAACATGGTGCAGCACGTGCGCATGGACGGTGGGTGCCTGGGCTCGGTAGACATCTCCCTGCACAAAGCTTATACCGCACGCGCTTTCAACTGCACCACGAAGGAACTGGGCAACAACTCTCAGCCCGGACAGCAGTTCTATGGAATTCACGTCTCCAATATCGGCAAGATCATGATCTTCGCCGGCGGTATTCCGCTGAAGCATGATGGCAAGATCGTGGGCGCCATCGGTGTCAGCTCCGGTTCAGAAGAACAGGACGTTAAGGTAGCCGAGGCAGGCGTCGCCGCATTTGAGAAGATTGCCGATCGCGAACTCGTTGGCGTTTAGCCTCGAGGACATGCATGGGAGGACGACGTCTGCGAAGACGTTGGGTCTCTTCTAAACTGCACTTCACGACGGGGAATGCTCGATCTCGGGCTTCCCCTTTTTGTCCGTTTCCCAATGACTGAACCGACCTGTCGAAAAATGGATCAAGCGTTACCATCCCCGCGCGTTCTAATCACGCCGGCAGCCTCGGCCCTGCTGCGAGCTTTGAAAGAGCGCTACGGCCCAGTTCTCTTCCACCAGTCAGGCGGTTGTTGCGACGGTAGTGTGCCGCTGTGCCTGCGGCAAAACGAATTCCGGATCGGAGCACGGGATGTGCTTCTGGCTATGGTGGACGACACGCCGTTCTACGTGGATGAGTTTCACTTCCAGTGGTTGAGCAGCGAACAAACTCTGCTGGATGTGGTTCCGTCCCAGGGCGACAGCTTCTCCCTGGAATCGGCCGACGAGATGCGGTTTGTGACGCGAACCATCTGCCCTGCCCAACCGTGATCCTGAGTCGCGCGCTGCTGCCGGAACAAGTTGCGAAAGTCCATTCCACAATGACGTTCTTCAACGACCGCTCCACCGCAGGTGAAAGGAACGTCAGAGCAGCGACCCACAAGCGGGTTATTACTTCTGGCCCTGAGCAGCATTCAGAAAGCGCCTCTGATAAGAGATAACCTGGTTGCAACTGGTGAACTGTGCCAGATAATTTGGCTCGGCCGTTATTACCACGCGGTCGGTCACATCTTCATATTCTGTTTCCGCCAGCAGGTCATCGATGTCCGGAAAGTTGTTCTCGCCTTCCATGCTGCAGATAATCAGCCGGGTGTCCGGCAGATTGACGTTGCGCAGCAGTCGAAGATTATGGCGCACGGCATCCAAGCCATCGCGGCCCTCGTGTGATTCGAAGCGCCGATAGCGCAGGATGTGCTCGGCAGCGTGCTTCACTTTGAACAGATCGAGATTGCCGTCCGCGGGTGAAAAATAGTCTTTCTCGATGAGCATAGCGCGCAGCTCTTCCAGATGCCTGGTATCGTCCGTAATCGCAAACAGGTCGAGATGGCGCTTCATTGCCTCCGACTGGGAGGTGCGGTGCCTTATGAAGCAGTTGATGAAATATGGCTTCGCCTGCAGCGCCAGCAGCGCCTGGTACGGCTCGAACATCAGAGTGAAATTCACCCGGAACCCATGGTCATGCAACAGCAGCGCCAGGTTGTGGCCATGAAACGCGTCCGCCGTCGCGACCTGGTCGTAGCGCCTCTCTAACTTCTTATCGCCGGAGAGCAGTTGCCCCATGGTCTGTGAATTCACCGGACCGGTGTGGGGTACTTTGATCACGACGCGATATTCCGAAAGAAGCTCGCGAAAGTGATAGACCTCGTCGAGGATCTCCTGCTCCGATGTCGCGAACGGGTTGTTCAGCTCTACGCTGATGTCGGAACCCGGCCCCAGAATCTTTCCCAATTCCTGCATTACCTCGTCGCGGGTATGGAAGGCGTGACCAACATTAGCTTTGGGGTTGTTGATGAACAGGTCGTAAATAATGCCGGGATTGCAGGTGAGATTGCTGACCAGATTCTTTATCGGCTCAACCTCGTACGGATTTGCCGTGTCGGCCGAAAACAAAACGTTGGTGGGTCGCTTGGTGGCATTCTTGCCGTAGGAAATATCGCGCACCAGTTCGAGCCGCAACACGCGATCGCATTCCATCTCGAGTTCGACCCGGAAGCCGGAGGGGAGTTCGCCTTCCGGTACGTCGAAGTAGTCGATGACTCGGCGGAAGTTAGGAGTTACGCCCACGTAATCGACCCACGCCAGGAGATCGCGGTAGAGGGAGAAGGGGAGCGGCAGCCGCTCAGCTCTGCGCACATACATCTCATCGCCGTGAATGAGATGCGGGCGCCGGTCGCTGTTGGCTATCCCGATCAAGGTTAAGAAAGTGCACTGGACTTTCTCGCCGGGAATGGCTGGCCCGCCGCCGGCGTTCCGTCTGACTGATGGAGGAGTTGTGCCGACACTGTATGCGAGTGGTTCCGGATTGCCGGTAGAAGCTGGTGTGCCGGTGGAAGACATTAAGTTGGGCGTAATTTCCGAAGCTGTTGGCACGGGCGTACCCCCTCATAGACAGGTGTGGGAAACGCTATTGCGAGAGACCTCTTCTTCGGCAATACGAAACCGCCCCGCGAAATCGGAGACGCACGATTGCGCAGGGCGGTTTTGTGTCGAGACTTTACCGCTGCGTGCCCAACATGTCATTTGCGCTCGCCGGTGTCAAGGTTATGTGACCCCCTGACCTGTGATTAGCCCATATCCGGAAATAATGGAAGTTGAGGTATGAATAAGGGTAGCAGCCGGTCATCCGGCGGGAGCATTTCCGTGGCGACCCAGTATCGCGTTATGAGGCACAGTTCGAGGTTCAAAGCCGGCGGTCACGAGGCCTTTCTCGCCTGCGATCTGGGCGAGCTTCAGTTGGTGCAAACTCAACTTCGCACCTGGCTGGAACAATCTCGTGTCATCCCCTCGGTCCGAAGCCCGGAGACGGTGGCCGCTGCCTGCGCATCGCCCGCGAAAGTCGTATTTCTGCTGTTTGGAACGCCCCTCATCATTGGGGATCTGGTCGCGCACTTGAAGGATGCCGGCAAGCTGCCGATCGCTAACATGGATTTGCTGGCAGGATTCGCCCGCGACACGGCGGCTATCGAGTTTCTGGCGAAGGCTGGAGTGGCGGGGATCATTTCCACCCACCAGGATGCTTTGCGCACCGCGCGCTCGCATGGTCTGCTGGCATTTCAGAGGACGTTCGCGCTCGATTCGGTGGCCGTGAGCAACAGCCTTCGCACTCTCGAACACTTTTTGCCTGATGTTATCGAGTTATTGCCGGCGATTGCCGCTCCGCTGGTCCTCCCCGCCATACACGAAGTGCGTCCCACTCTCCCGGTGATTGGTTGCGGGTTGATGCGTTCGCTGAGCCAGATTGATGAACTTGTCCGCCAGGGCGTGACCTCGGTCTCGGTGAGCGAGCCATCGCTGTGGGTCATCTGAATCCGCGGCCCGAGGGCGCGCAGTTCCGGCGGCGTAGAGTTGGTCACTCCGCCGCACTCGACTGCAAGCGCATGCACACAAAACAATCGTCTATCGTTCCGAATCGGAACGATATCTCGATTTCTTTCTGTTGCTCAAGAATATGTTTTGCGCCATGACGTTGGCGATGTATAGAATTTTTTTGCGGCACAAACATCGTAGATAAAGCCGCCCTCCGTTTCTCTCAATGATTTTCGGAGGGCGGCTTTTTGTCTGCCGAAAAGAACCGGCGTGGTGCATGCCTGCTCATAGAGGTAGCAGGGATGCCCGGCTCCTTCCGACAGACGACGCTTTGGTTTATCGGGCCACGAAGACGGTATCTGACCTCGGCAAACAGCAGGGCCGCACTAGCAACGCAATCCTACATTGAGGCGAATGTCATGCCCAAAAGTGTGATCACTCTGTCAGATGTCGAACACGCCATGCTGACCATGGTGGCGGTCGCGTCTGAGAACGAAAAGTACTTCGGCGACCTGGATGGAGAAATGGGCGATGCCGATTTCGGCAAGTCTCTTGCCCAGGGATTCCAGGCCATTCAGTCCGAGTTCGACAAAATCGATCATTCCGATATCGGAGTTCTACTGCTTAAGTGCGGCATGATCTTCGCAGCCAATGTTGGAGGCTGTTCCGGCCCGATCTGGGGCACCGCATTCATGCGCGCGGGCATGACTGCCAAAGGGAAGACCACGTTGAGTCTTGCCGACCTGGTGGCCATGGGAAGAAACGCTGTCGCGGGAATGTGTGCGCGTGGCGGAGCTTCGGCAGGCGATAAGACCTTGCTCGACGCCATCATTCCCGCCATCGACAAGATCGAAGAAGTCTCGAAGACCAATCCCGAGGACGTCTCGGGTGCACTGCGCGCGGCGTCGGACGTTGCCAATGCCGCTGTTGAAGGGACGCGGAACTGGGTTGCAAAGCGTGGTCGCGCCTCGTATGCGGGAGAGCGGACCATCGGCTCGCTGGATCCCGGGATTGTCGCAATAGCCACCATGGCTTCGGCCATCGTGAAGGAGATGGAGTCCGCAGAAACACTCGCCGCCGTGCACGCCTGAACAGCGTAGACAGCATGATTCACGAATCTCACTAAAACGTTCTTACCTCGAAAGGAACTACTAGATGAATAAATTCATGAACGATCCGGCAAATTTTGTGCCCGAGATGCTGCAGGGCATCTTCATGGCAAACGAAGACAAACTGAAATACATCGCGAAATACAACTGTCTCTACCGCGCCGATCGTCCGAATGATGATCATGTATCCATCATTCAGGGTTCCGGCAGCGGACATGAGCCGGCGCACGTCATGGCAGTTGGCCGCGGCATGCTGGACGCCGCCTGCCCGGGCAATGTGTTCGCGGCTCCGCCCTCCGAGTTCCCCTACGAGGTCACCAAGCTGATGAACTCGAAGAAGGGTGTCCTGCACATCGTCAACAATTACTCCGGCGACCGCATGGTGTGGGACATGGCCCGTGAAATGTGTGAAGCCGAAGGCATGAAGATCGGCGTAGTGCTGATGGACGACGACGTGGCTGTGATGAACAGCGCGTACACCGTCGGCCGCCGCGGTGTGGCCGGAAACTTCTTCTCCATCAAGTGTTGCGGCGCCGCCAATGAAGAAGGCGCCTCGCTCGACGAGTTGGTTGAGATCGGCAAGAAAGTGAACAACAATGTCCGTACCATGGGTGTTGCCATCACCGGCTGCACGCCTCCGGGCAAGGACAAGCCGATCTTCACCTGCGGCGAGGGCGAAATGGAACTGGGCGTCGGTATTCACGGCGAGAAGGGCCGCCGTCGCGCGCCGTTGCCAAAGGCTGATGCCGTAGTCGACGAGCTATTCGAAGCCGTCGCCGGCGACCTGCCGTTCGAGAAGGGCGACAATGTCGGACTGATGATCAACGGCCTGGGCGGAACTCCTCCCAGCGAGCTGTTCCTCCTCTATCGCCGCGCCGCCTGCCGTGCCAAGGACCGCGGACTCAACGTGGTGCACAACTATGTCGGCAACTACTGCACGTCGCTCGAAATGGCGGGCTTCTCGCTGACGCTGATCCGGTTGGACGCCGAGCTGAAGCACCTGGTGGAAGCTCCGGCCGAGATTCCGTGGCGGGTTTTCTAATGCAATGATGTTTGGTTTTCCGAAGGCCTTTGCTGCGCGGTGCACAAAGGCCTTCTTTTGGGAGAAGAGATCATGCCTGTTGTATCGATGAATGAAATTCTCAGGCCGGCCTTCGAAGAGCGTTATGGTGTGGCTGCCTTCAATATTGTGAACGATCTGACTATGGCGGCCGTGCTCGACGCCGCCGCCCAGACAAGCTCTCCCGTCATCGTGCAGGTTTCGGTAAAGACGGTGAAGCTGTTTGGCGCCAAGCTGATCCAACGGATGTTCGAAGAGATGGCGTCGCACGTCCCCGTTCCGGCAACACTGCATCTGGATCATTGTCCCGATGTACAGATGATCAAGATCTGCCTCGATGCCGGCTGGAATTCGGTATTGTTCGATGCCTCGAAGCTGAGCTACGAAGATAATCTTCGCCAGACCAAGGATGTCGTTAAGATGGCACGCTCCGTTGGGGCTGCTGTTGAAGGGGAACTGGAGGCGGTGAAGGGCGTAGAAGATGACGTGGGCAGCGATGAAGAAGGCGGTTTGGTGCGGCTCGACAAGTGCGTCGAGTTCCTGGAGCAGACGGGTATCGACTCCTTCGCTCCGGCTATTGGCACCGCCCATGGTCTGTATAAATCAGCGCCGAAGATCAATTTCGCCCGGGTACGCGAGATTGTCCATGCGCATCCGACTCCCATCGTCTTACACGGTGGGACGGGCTTGACCGACGACGTGTTCAAGCGGCTGATCGCGGAAGGTTGCGCCAAGGTCAACATTTCGACCATGCTGAAGATCAAGTACTGCGACGCCAATCGCGCCTACCTGGATGCCAAGCCGCAGGAGCACGATCCCTTAAAGCTGATGACCAGCGTGCGCGATCAACTGGTGCCCATGGCCAAAGGCTTCATGGAAATATTCGGCAGCGTGGGCAAGGCGGAGGCGGTGCACATCCATGGATAGAGCGCTCATCTTCGATTGCGATGGAGTTCTGGGCGACACTGAGCCCGATGGGCACCTGGTCGCCTTCAACCGAATGTGGCAGAAGCTGGGTGTGCCATGGCAGTGGTCGAAGGAACAATACGGTGAGAAGCTGAAGATCGGCGGGGGCAAGGAGCGTATGGCCAGCCTCTTCCACGACGCCGATTTTCGCGAACGCGTGTCTGTTCCCGAAAGCGAGGACGAGCGCAAAGCGCTGGTCGCAAGCTGGCACAAGGAAAAGACCGCACTCTACCAGGAGATCATCAACTCCGGCCAGATCCCGCCGCGTCCCGGCATCAAACGCCTGTCGCAAGAGGCGCTGAATGCCGGATGGAAGCTGGCCGTGGCTTCTACCTCGGCGCAAGCTGCCGTGGAGTCGGTACTACGCCACGTCGTCGGGGAGGACTTGGCGAAACATTTTCTGGTGATGGCTGGGGACCTCGTCCAGAAGAAGAAGCCGGCGCCGGATATTTATAACGTGACTCTTGAACGGTTACAGCTTCCGGCACACCTTTGCGTTGCCGTGGAGGATTCACGCAACGGAATGCTGGCTGCGTGTGCGGCCGACATTCCTGTGATCGTGACGGTCAGTGAGTACACCAGGAACGAAGACTTCAGTGCAGCCGAGTTCGTGGTGGACTCACTGGGTGAAGTCGAGGGCCCGAAGTCCAAGGTACTGGCGAATCGGGCCGGAGTGAAGATGACGGATTGCGTCAGACTGGAGCAACTGGCCGCGCTGATCAAGCAGCCAGTAAAGGCCTGATTCTCTTCCGTAGCTCGAGAACGAATCGAGGCGCGTCCCATCGGGCACGCCTCGGCTCGCGGTAAATGGGATGGGGTCATCGAGGCGTGGTGCTCACGCCAACAAGAGCTCAGTTGCAGGAATCATTTTCCGACACGACGTTAGCCAATCCGCTGGCGAGACGGGTAGGATCAGGACTCACACAGCAGTGCGAGCGGCCGCCGTTAGAGCGGGGCTCCGCAACTCCGTAAGTCGCTTTACGTGATACTCGTCGTGGTAACGTGCCGGCATGAACGGGGGCAGATGTCCGTAGTGATACAGGTACCCGGCAAGCGCGAAGATCGCCAGGGCCAACACTGAAGTGAAGATTGCCTGCATGAGGACGTGGCGCCGATGATGCGGGTCGGCACAGTCGGCGAGTGACAGCAACAGGTTGTCGATAATCGCGCACAGGATGATGCCGATACCGAGCAGTCCCAACGCCCGTCCAATCCCGTTCAGCCCTTCAACAAAGAAGCCTGCGAGGAACAGGCAGCCGCCAATCGCGCCGATTACCATGGCGCTGGGACGAAAGCCTTCGAAGAATGTCGCGGGATGGGATTCGCGGGCAGTCATCGCGGCGATCATAGCTGGTACGAGTTGAAAGCTCAAGCGGTCGCTTCACCGTAATTGCGCCGTTAGGATGAATGAGCTGAGCGCAGATGGTCCGGAAATCCAGGGTGAAGCAAGTTTGCGCTGGAAAGTAAAACCGCGCGCGCGATTGAGTTTGTCAATAAATGTGAAGGACAGCAGAGGTTGCGCAGCGTTTTTAAACCGTCGACGGATGATTGGGGTATGCAAAAACGGGCTGAGCCGAAGGGGCGAACCGGGCGTTCCGATTGGTCTTTTTGATTCCAGGTGCGCTGAGGAGGTTCCAAACAGCCGACGGTTGTAGCACAATAGAACTTTCGGGCAGGAAATGTCTTTGGGAGGATCGGATGTCTCTTTTACGGAACAATGGCCAGCATCAATCGTCTGTCGAACTTCGACCATTTGACCGTTTGACCCTCGGAGTTATCGGCCTGGGCGTGATATTCGCGTCGCTGGGAGCCGGGGAAGCGGTGTATCGGCTGGCATTCTTTCGATTTCGACGGAGCAACCGATCGACTTCCCATAGAAATGGCCTTCGGGTTGGCGTTTGCCTGGGTGGCAACCAAACTGGCAAAGAAGATCTATCGCCATCGGCTGGAGGCTTCGGCCCGGCTCAATGTGGTCTGGGACCGCAATCACAAGATCCGACATGCTCTGCAGGCAATCGCTCCGGTGCCGCATCCTGCCCATCAGCAGGCGATCCGCGTTATCCGGGATGAGGTCGACGGTATCGAGTGGGAATTGACCGATATTGTGTCACGGTGATCCGTGAACCGAGGTTAGAGGTATTCAACCCAGGTTAGGCCAAAAGAAGGCCGAACCTCGGGCATCGACTAGGCACGGACCTGGGATACATTTTCTCATCAGTTCGAACAGCTTTCGGCGAGGTCGGGATAACGTAGCATCGAGGTTGTTCCCACGTTCGCCGGAACCGATTGGTCGAAGCTATCCAGCACTTCCATCACACGTAGCTGGTTTAGCTCTATCCAGGTCTTGCGCCAGCGTTGCACGATGCATTTATCCAACCTCGTGTCCGGCTTGGGAAATCCGAAGCCATCGTAAAAGTGCAGAATGTCGTTCCGCAAACCCTCATTCAGGTGGTTGAAGTTGTCGTACGCCAGGTTATCGAGCAAAGTGCGATAAGTGACGTCGGCCAGCGGGTATGCTCCCCGCTCGGTCGGCTTGCCGGTGTCGAGGTTGATGTCGGCCGCCATCAGGGTATTGTCGCGCACCGCGTGCAGAGCCTGAGTGTAGTGCGCGACGGTCTGGTCGACACTCTTGAAGTAAAGATTCTCGGTCTTCTCGGTCGGCTCTTTGAAATCGATGGCGCGCAGCGGACCCACCTTCGGAACAACTTTGAATATCACCGCCATGATATGCGCGCCCGGCCCAGGCTTCTGGTAGCCCGATCCCCAGGACTTGTTGTAGTCCGCTTTCGACAAGTGATAGAGAAAGTGCTGGCGGTTGAAGTTTGGAATTTCCCGTCGCAGCTCATCGCCCTTCACCAGCAGAGCGACCTTCGTCATCTCAGGAATGATCTGGCTGACGCTGCGGCGATAGGTGTTGATGGCGAGTTGCTCGTTGGGCATGACGTCGGTGAGCTTCAGTCCGTAGGTGTCGAGAAAGGCACGCTCCAGCAGGGGGGCGGGGACCTCAAAGCCGATGAAGTTGTGATAGTTCTCGGGCGCGTAACGGCCCTTGGCCACCTGCAGAACGTCGAAACCAAATTCGGTGCGGATGTGCGCCTTGTGGTCGACATCGTAAGGAACTGCCGGCCCATACTCGCGCGCCAGCTTGGGATACTCGATGCCCACCGAGAGGTTGATATACGGATGACCGTTGATGTCCGATACGTAGTGGGACAGCGCGCCCAACGCGAATGCGTAGTCGTCAAGGTCCTGCGAGTCGTCGATCAGCGCCTTCACGAATGCACCGGTGCGCACATAGTGAGCCATGATCGCTGAAGGTCTGATCGCCGAAAGGGTAGTAGCCGATATCCTGGATGACGCTCCCGCCGTAGGCATACGCGTGCGCTTTGAGTAGATCCTGCGGCGTGGAGTTGGGGAAGCGGGCAAGCAGCAGCGGCTTGATCTGCTGGTCCCACAGCAAGTCGATGATCTCTTCATGCGTCAGGACGGAATAGGCCGGAACACAGAGGCGCACACACCAGCAGTAAGCTCAGCACCAGGCTGGTGAATGCAATCGATAGTCGTCGGGGAACAACTACTTTCATCGAACCTGCAAGTGTTATCAGATGCGGCCTAGCAGCAACAGAACAAAAGAATCAGGAGAACGAGGCCCAGTCCGCTCGACGGATAATAACCCCAGCCACGACTGTAGGGCCACGACAGGAAAGCTTCCAATCGACAGCAAAAGAAGTATGACCAACAGGATCACAATCATTGCGAGATATTCTCCCTGGGACGCGAGCCGGTTACGCCCGCTCAAGCCGAAACTTGTAGTTAGAAGCAGGGAGGTACTCTGAAGGATGCCTTAGGCCGCGTCTACGCAGCGGTTCAGCTTTGCGCGTAGCGCTTTCAGATAGTTGTCTATGGTGGCGGTGTAGCCCTGGACATATCGGGCAACGAAGCGGAAGACTGGACTGTGGATCTCGCCGTTCTCCGTGATCATCAATCGCGAGCCGCCGGCCGTCGGCGTAATTTCGTAGGTCCAAGTGCCGCCGAAGGGCAGGCTGGGATCTGCGATGCGGGTGATCAGCTTGTGCGGCGGATCGGACTCCACCACTTCATAGGTCATCTTCTCGCCATGGCGGCCATACTCGATCCATTTGCGATGCGGATCGGGCGTAATCACTTCGTAGCGCGTGACCTCCGGCCTCCAGGTCGGCGGACCGGAGATGACGTCCCACACCTGTTGCGGTGATTGCTGGAAGTCCACGGTGCGCGAGACCATGTGCTGCTCCGGGAAGTTGAGATCCGAGTACCGCGACGAGGCCGACGATGGCCAGCAACAGGAAGATGACGACAACAATCCATTTCAACACTTGAGCGAATTCCTCCAGCAGGCGAGTGGCGACGGAACTCGCAGTCTAGGCTGCATGGCAGGCAGTTCGGCAAGAGCGCGAGCCGTTACAATGAACGGAATGCCTTCCGCTCTGGCTGTCCTCAACAAAGAAGTCATCAACTGCACACGGTGTCCGCGTCTGGTCGCTTATCGCGAGCAGATTGGCCGCGAGAAGCGCCGCGCCTATCGCGATCACGAGTACTGGGCGCGGCCGGTGCCGGGCTTCGGCGATCCAAAGGCGCACGTGCTGGTGATGGGGCTGGCGCCCGGAGCCCATGGCTCGAATCGTACCGGCCGGCCATTTACCGGCGATGCCTCCGGCAAGTTCATGTATCCCATCCTGTACAAGGTGGGATTCGCGAACCAGCCTAATGCCGAGCATCGCGACGACGGCCTGAAGCTGACGGACTGCTACATCACCGCCGCGGTTCGCTGCGCGCCGCCCGACAACAAGCCGCTGCTGTCGGAGCTGATCAACTGCTCGTCGTATCTCGATCGCGAGCTGGCGATCCTGAAAGATGTGAAGGTGGTAGTGGCACTGGGGAAGATCGGCTTCGACGCGTATCTGGCGTATCTGAAGCGCAACGGAATTGTGGAGCGCACCGCGGGTTACAAGTTCGGACATGCGGCGAGCTATCCGATGCCGAACGGTGTGGAACTGCTGGCGTCGTATCATCCGTCGAACCAGAACACGGCGACCGGGAAGCTGACGGCGAAGATGTTCGAGGATGTGTTTCGCGAGGCAAAGCGAATCGCGGGTACACGACTGCGCTGATAGGGAAGTGGCTGGTACCATAGGGGTCTTCGACTCCGGCGCGAGAAGCACGCGCCTCGGCTCAGGATGACAGCATTATTGGTTTTGCGCGGAAACTGCGGCAGCCGAAGTTGACAACCACGGGCCTCGATGTCACGATTCGCTCGCGGTGATACTCACGCAGTTATTTACGAAAGGCCGAATCATGAGAAATCGAAAAATGTTTGCGGCAATCGCCACGCTGTGTCTGCTGAGCGTGAGCGCTTTCGGGTGGGTTGAGGGTTCGGCTAAGTCCGCCGTCGGAACCTGGACGCTCGATCCTGCGCGCTCGTCCATGGGAAACATGCCGCTGCCGAAATTCGAGCAACTGGTGATTACTACCGATGAACCCAACACTCTTAAGTGGAATGTGAAATTGGTGTCGGCTGACGGGAAGAGCACGATTGAATCTTATGATGGCCCGATCGACGGCAAGGACCATCCTATGATGACCAGCAACGGCGGGAACACTATTGCGTATAACCGGACGCCCACTGGGGTGCAGTGGGTGATAAAAGACAGGACCGGAGCGACTCTCGAAGTCGCAAGCGGCCAGGTATCTCCCGACGGCAAGACTCTGACCATCAAAGGTGAAGCACATCTGCCAAAGGGTACCGTGAACTTCGTTTCGGTCTACAACCGCGTGCAGTAGTTTGTGCGCCTTTACGCTGGCGCCAGTTCATTAATGCGCGCAGCCATCCGGACGTCGCGGTTGGTCACTCCGCCGGAGTCGTGCGAGAGCAGCGACAACGTCACCTTGTTGTAGCTGATCAGAATGTCGGGGTGATGATTGAGGGCTTCGGCGGCCTCGGCAATCTGGTTCACAAACTCCATCGCCTTGGCAAAGCTGTCGAACTGAAAGTGACGGTCGATAGCATTGCCGTTGCTATTCCAGCCCGGCAAATCTCGCAGCGCCTGCTGCACTTCAGCTGCTGACAAAACTGTGCTCATGATGTCTCCTTAAAGGAACCATATCACCGGGCGGCCGGCGGGCAGCCTGGCTGACGGATCGAATGGCGATGACCGAAATTGGATATTGGCAGTGATGTGTTGAATTCGACATGCGCAGCCGACCTCAAGGATCAACTACTCACCTCGTTTATAATGTCTCGATTTCGATTCGGGCTCCGGCGGCCACCCTCAGCACAATCCCACCTGACGCATCCGCCCTTCGTCCCCGAGTAATGATTGAGGAGAGAGATGAAGCTTCTGCGAACCTTCGCATTCGCCAGCATTCTGTCTATGGCCGCCGCGGGCGTGGTCACGGCGCAGTCGTGGCAACCGTTAACCCACCAGCCTACATTCACTGCCGGACATGCACTCTTACTTACTGATGGTACGGTGCTGGTGCATCACGAAGATCCGAATGACGGTTTTTCGGAGTGGTACAAGCTGACACCAGACATCAATGGCAGCTATGTGAATGGCACCTGGTCGCAGGTGGCATCGCTGGCTTCGAACTACGGTCCACTGTTCTTCGCCTCGGCGGTGCTGGCAGACGGCAAAGTCATTATCGAAGGTGGCGAGCAGAACTTCAGTCAGTATGTCTGGAGCAATAAGGGAGCGCTGTACGATCCGGTGGCCAACACCTGGACGCCGGTGAATCCGCCGAGCGGCTGGAGTTCGATCGGCGACGCCTCGGGCATGGTGCTCTTCAACAAAACGTTCATGCTGGCCAATTGCTGCAGCCGCCAGCAGGCGCTGTTCAACGAGTCGACGCTGACGTGGACGCCCACCGGGACTAACAAGTTCGATGAGAACGATGAAGAAGGCTGGACGCTGCTGCCAAACGGCAAAGTATTGGCGGTCGATGCCTATCTGGATGTGAACGATCCGACCGGCACGAACTCCGAGGCGTACGATCCGACCTCCGGGTCGTGGTCGAGTACCGGAAGCACGATCGTTCAACTGTGGGACCCATGGGGCTCGTACGAAGAGGGGCCGGGCGCCCTTCTCCCTAACGGAACTGTGTTCTGGACCGGCGCGAATGGCCATGGCGCCGGACACACCTCCATCTATAACCTGAGCACGCAGAGCTGGACGGCGGGCCCGGATTTCCCCGGCAGTTTAGACGTTGCCGACGGACCGGCAGCGGTGTTGCCGAACGGAAATGTACTGGTGAGCGCGAGTCCCGGCATCTTTCAGAACGGCACCGAGTTCTTTGAGTGGGACGGTTCGCGCTTGAACCAGGTGCCGGCCACTCCAGACTCGGCTGCCAACTCATCGTGGTATGGACGGATGCTGGTGTTGCCCACCGGGCAAGTGCTGTACACCGACGGCAGCCCGGATGTGGAGATCTATACTTCTCCGGGGCAGCCGTATCACGGCATTGCGCCCTCGGCCATCGTGACCACGGCAGTCTTGTCACGTGGAACGACGATTCGCCTTGTAGGTAACAAATTCAACGGCGCCACGCAGGCCAATTACTACGGCGACGATGCCCAGGCCGCGACAAACTATCCCATCGTCCGCATCACGAATTCAACTACGGGTCACGTCTTCTACTGCCGCACGCATGATCACAGCACGATGGCCGTGGGATACAACGGTCCCGCTTACACGTCGGTGGACATTCCGGCGAATATGGAAACGGGACAAAGTTACGTGGAAGTTGTGGCGAACGGTATCGCCTCACCGCACTACATGGTAGGAGTTCGTTAGGCCGTTCCATTTTGAAGAATCTCGCCCATGCCAACCCAGCTGGGCGAGATTTTTTGAAGTCACTATGGGTTGAGACTTTCGTCCTAGCCAGAGTCTCCGGGCATAGGTAGTCTAGGCGCGTAAGGCGGATCCTCGACTGGCCAGGGGGCGTACTGTGACTCCTCGCGCTGTAAAGCACTCTCTCTGCATTCTGATCGCTTTCTTGGCGCTGCTGGGTCTCGCCCTGGCCGATGCGCCGGCGCCGCAGTTCAACGTTCGTTCTCTCGATGGACAAAACTTCAGCAATTCTTCCTTGAGCGGAAACATCGTGCTGCTGCAGTTCTGGGCAACATGGTGTCCCTATTGCAAAAGGGACCAGGCCGCGCTGGACGCGATCCAGTCGGAGTATGCCGGCAAGGGAGTAGTGGTGTTAGCGGTTGACGTGGGGGAAGACGAGTCGATTGTTAAGGAGTATCTGGCGAAGAATCCAAGATCGTGTGCGGTGGCACTCGATCCCAGTCACGCTATGAGCGGACGATTCGGAATGGGCGGCGTACCGCATTATGTTGTCATCGATCGCAGCGGCAATGTTGTGGCCAGCCGAAGCGGTGCTGCCGGCGAACAAGGGCTGCGCTACTTGTTGAGCCGCGCCGAAGCGACTCCGTCGGGCAAACCACCTCGGACACAAACAGCCGATCGCGGCCCAGCGCCGCCTACTCCCGGCGGCGCGGGACCGCAATGGACCTACGTGTCCGGTGGACAGAGTTCTCTACCCAGCAAGCCGATTCCGAAGACGATCTTCGTTCTGGTGAATGGCGAACAACTGGAGTCAGACCACTACGTGATCGGCGGCGGCTTTGTCGATGCCACCGTTGCCGGAGAGCCACGCCGCATCGCCCTCACCGCACTGGACACGAAAAAGACAATTGCGCTGAATCACCAGCGCGGCGTCGATCTCAAGATTCCAACCGGGAAGAGCGAAATGTTTCTCGGGTTCTAGCGACAGCGCGTCTGAAAGTACGTTCCTCTCCGGCTGACGTTGCGGAGCGGCGGACAGCAGATCCCTCCTCGGGCTGAAGCCCTCGTCGTGATGACAATTCTTGAAGGCTAGAAGGGGTTGATGGCATTCCGCGCAGAAAGGCGGAGCGGCGGACAGCAGATCCTTCCACTCCGGCGGCGATACGCCGCCTTCGGTCAGGATGCCAATTTTATAAGGGAGCATTCCTCCTTTACTGCGACGCAATCGCTGCATGGGAAAAGAAATCCCACCCGGCTGTACGCCTGAGTGGGATTTGTCTTTGCTGCGACTTAGTACTTCGACGTGATCGCGTAGGTCAGACCCATGGTGAACTGGAATGAGTTTCGCTGGGTTGGCGGCAACGCGAGCGGCGGATCGTTGAGGTACGTATCGATGGTGCCGATCGAAAATCCCAGGTTTTTGTAGGTGGGGAACGTCAGCATGTTGGTTTCGCCGACCGAGTAGGCGCTCATGTCGTTGTAGGCGGGGATATAACCTACCTGCTGGTTGAACAGCGCGTACTTCATCCGAAGTATGTAGTTCAGCGAGAAGGTGGAGCCGATCAGGTTCTTCTCCGAACCGGGACCACCGCTGATGAATGACTGCTTTTCGTACTGGATAGTCGCCTTCAGGTCAGCTTCCTGGCGCGGCGTCTTGATGGCCGTCCACCCGATTCCGCCGCCATAAATCTGCTGCAGATCGAGATCCTGGCTGAAGTTATGGTCGAAGGCGGTTTGTGCCAGGACATACCAGCGCGGCGAGAAGTATTCATCGCGCTCCGCGTCGGCGTGGTAGATCGCCGTCTTGGTCACCGTCTCAGGAACGAAGAGGCCGCCCGCGAAATAGCCTGGCTGCGTGATCTTGCCGTATGAGCCGAGGAAGTCGATGCTGGTACGGTTACGCGGATCCATCCATGGCACGGTAGGAACAGCCCGTACCAGGCCGATTCCTCCGGCAAAGGTGTACTGCTTCTGGGTGGCGTCGACGATGGTGGCCCCGGCGGTTGCGGCACCGGTCCATCCCACGAAAAATCCCGGATTGTGCAGGGCCTGCTTATCGAAACTGGCTTCGTCAACGATGTAGGGAGCATCCTTCACCGGCGTGACGACAGGCGGCTTGCCTGCGGGCTGCAATTGTATGTTCTGCTCGGTCATGGCGACGGTGCCCACAGGGACGTTCCTGGCGGCCTCGCGGTTACGCAATTGAACGTTTTTGTCGAGCACGACGAATTTTTCCGCGCTGTGCAGTTCCTTGATCTTTTCCCACGGCACGGAGACATCGCCCAGGGGATCGGTGTGAAACGTGACCGTACCGCCGGCTTCGCCCAAGAACTTGCCATGCAACGTGTCTCCGTTACTGAGGACCAATGTATCGGGCGATGCGTCCGGACTGGCGGCTGCCTGGGCCGCGGCCCGCATGCAGAACAGGCTGGAAGAAACGAACAATACGGCAAAAGCAGTGGGCAACCAACGGCGTTGCAGGAAGTGCATCGCGTTCTCTTTCAGTAGCAACATCCTCTCCCCCTCGAAGGTGCTCTGGACTGATTCAAGCATTTTGCCACGCCAATGAGACCGGGCGTATGAAAGACGGGTGTGACGGCAGTCTCGACGCAAGAGAAAGCAGGAAGTCGACAAGTTTTGGGGTATTTTTAGGTAACGTCTGCTGCGGGATCGGCCAGATGAGCTTCGATTTCGGCGACGATCTCTGCCGCAGCTCGGGCCGGGTCAGGAGCCTCGATGATCGGGCGGCCGACGACCAGGTGGGTCGCTCCCGCAGCAATCGCGTCTCGCGGCGTCACCACTCGTGCCTGATCTCCTACAGGCGATCCGGCAGGACGTACCCCGGGCGTAACGATGGCGAAGCCCTCACCCAGTTCCCGGCGCAACTCGCCGGCTTCCTTTGCCGAAGCCACCAGACCTCCGCAGCCCGCCTGACGAGCGAGCGCTCCCAGGCGCAGCACCTGGGTCAGAGCCGTGCCCGCAATGCCTACCTCCTCAAGGTCGGCATCCGCCATGCTGGTGAGGACCGTGACGGCCAAAATCATCGGCTTGGCCGTGGACTGGGCAGCGGCCTCGGCCGCCGCCTTCAGCATCTTGCTGCCGCCGGAGGCGTGTACGGTCAGCATGGTGACTTTGAGCTCGGCAGCGGAGCGGACGGCCGCGGCGACTGTGTTGGGGATGTCGTGGAATTTCAGGTCGAGGAACACCTTGCGGCCCGAGGCGACAAGCTCGCGGACGAGCTGCGGCCCTTCCGCGGTAAACAGCTGTTTGCCGATTTTGTAGGTGGAAGCTGACTCGCCGATGGACTGCACTAGTTGGCGAGCCTGGCCGGCGCTGGGGACATCGAGCGCCACGATCAGCCGATCTCGTGTAAGCATCGGGTTCCAGTTTAAACACATTCCCGGCAAGCGCGCCACAGGCGTGGACTTGCCGGGAATTTATCGGATTAAAGCGTGGTTACTGCAGGCCCAGATTCTCTGCAAGCTCTGGAGTTTGCAGTACATCCAGGCGAACGCGGTCGACGCCGCGCATGCCTAAAACCTTGGCCGCACTATAGGACAAGTCGATGATCCGATTACGGGTGACAGGTCCGCGGTCATTGATACGGACGATGACGGCGCGATCGGTCTTTAAATCGGTGACCTTGACCCAGGATCCCATCGGCAACGTGCGATGGGCAGCGGTTAGATCATTCATGTCATACGGCTCGCCGCTTGCCGTCGTATGGTGCTGGAAGATGCGGCCGTACCACGAGGCCTTCCCGATCTGAGGTTTCCCTGACCGGTGGGGCTTAGCTTCCTGAGTCTGGCCTGGGGCCCCTTTTAGCGATTCCGGTGTGCTATTACCGGGTGCCGCGCCCAACGCGGAGGCGAAAACTAACGTCGCCGCGACTGAGCTGAGTACTCGTAACATTAAACACCTCTCATCGTTTAAGTTGGTCCTCCTGACAGGATGTTCTAAGTCTATTCACCGCAAACCGCCGGAGTCAACCCTAGAAAATGGGTAACTCGTTTTGATCCTTGTGTTTTCGGGAAGCCTGTGGTAAGCCGCGGCGCCCGGAAAAGCGGTCGGATTGGTCTGCGAAACGGACATCGAACCTGCCGGAATTTGACCGACGATGCGGGCGCTCTGGTTAAGTTAGAAGGGAATTAAGGCGAATAGGGTTGGCATAGGCGGTGACAATAGTCATCCGGAGCGGGTACTTAGGTGTGACAAAGCTCTGTGGCTTAGCGATGTCCCCTTTAGAGGCGCCGGTTTTGCGATACAGTCGAGCCATGCCCTCGGTCATCCTGAGCATTGCCGGCTACGACCCATCCTCGGGCGCCGGGATCACGGCCGACGTCAAGACCGCCGCTGCCAACGGCTGCTACGCCGTCACCTGCATTACCGCCCTTACGGTGCAGTCGACCCAGGGGGTCTTTGGGCTTCAGCCACTCTCTGCCGACCTCGTTCGCCGAACGCTCAACGCACTGGCCGACGACATGCAGTTTGACGCTGTCCGGCTGGGGATGCTGGGTTCGGGCGAGGTGGCCGCGGCGGTCGCCGATTTCCTTGAGTCTTCACACCTTCCAAACATCGTTCTCGACCCGGTAATCCGCTCGTCTTCGGGCGCGGCGCTGCTGGATGAAGCGGGCCTTGAAGTCACGCGCAGTCGGCTGATCCCGCTCTGCGATGTCATGACGCCGAACATTCACGAAGCAGCCATCCTTCTCGGAGGCGAAATTCTCTCCGATGGCGCGAGCTGGTCGGTGGAAGCGGCGCGGCAATTGGCTGCGGGGCTTCACGGACTGGGGGCGAAGGCGGTCGTGATCACCGGAGGGCATCTTGATCCTCCGAATGACTACGTTAGTTTTCAGGGAGGGGAACAGGTGATTCCCGGCGAGCGAATTGAATCGCAGTCGACTCACGGAACGGGATGTGCGTATGCGACGGCGCTGGCCTGCCGGTTGGTAAGGGGGGAGGAACTCTCGCAAGCCGCTCGCGCTGCGAAAGAGTTTGTCACCCGAGCGATTCGGACGGCGTATCCGGTCGGCAAAGGGATCGGGTCCGTGAACCACTTTGGATGAGCGGATCTTGGGGAACTTGCCACTCCAAAAAAATTGCGGCCAGCATCAGCTGGCCGCAGGATGAAGTTGATCACGGTTTACGGAGCAGGGTTAAATATCGCGCCGACTGCTCCGATGTTCGTCACCCTTGTCGCACAGGTGCAAGAACTGACGCCAGTCCCTCTGAGGCTCGCCGAACATCCGCTGGGGTCAGGAATGATGGGCGTGCAGCTGGCGGAGAATCCGCCAAAGACCGACCCCGGTTTCGGGGACGCAGTGAGCGTGACCGGATCGTTCAAGGAGAAGTTTCCGGTACAACCCTCCCCGCCAGCGCAGTTGATGCGAGCCGGGGTGCTGACTACCTTGCCCGATCCCTCACCCACCTCATGGACGGTGAAAGTAGGCGCACTGCTTGACCCGCATGATCCCACCGCGAACGTCGCCGTTCCGCTGAGTGAGCTTTCGCTCTCACCCGGCGCAAGCGCTGTAATGGTGGTCTCCGGACCCGACCCGATGTTGCTGCAGGAAGCGGCCGCCGTTACCAGTCCGGTGGAGTTCACTGTCGCGACGCTGGCGTCGCTGGTGGTCCACTTTACTTTATCCGTTAGATCCCGGGTCTGGTTCGAACCGGCATAGGTTCCGACTGCGATGTACTGGGCTTTCTCGCCCCGGTTGCTCAAGGTCTGAGGCGGAGCCATGATCTTCAAGGATGTTAGCGAACCCATTAGGCTTCCGGTTAACTTGCATACAGAGACGGAGACGGTGGCGACCAAGCCGCCATTGCCGGCCTTTGCATTGATCGTCGCAACGCCGCATCCCGTGGGGCTGACTGATCCGGTGGAATAGACGGTAGCCACGACCGTGAGACTGGATTCCCAGACCACCTGATTCGTGATGTCCCGAGTGTATATCGTGCCGTTTTTACCGTTGGTGTAGGTCCCGGTCGCGGTCATCTGCACAGTTGCAGACGTGGGATGGAACACCGGAGTGTTGGTTGTCGAACGCTACAGTCGGTCGGCGTCACGCTGACTCCAGTCAGCTGTGCGCTCCTGACCGCAGCCGATAACGCAGCGCTAGAAGTACAAGTGCACAAGAAAGTGTGAGGATTCGGCCAGCCATTGGGAATGTCATCCTTTCGCTGTTAGAGCTCGCGATTCGGCACAACAACGGGCAGACCACGGGAGCGAAGTGGGCGAGTGAGAGGTCGCTAGATTGTTGCCGGATCGACAAGCGAAGTCTCCCACCCTAACCCCAAGGTGTCAATTCATTTCTTGGTTCATTGGACGTAAGTGGTAGTCGCAGGCCGCGATGGCTGGAATAGAGTCCCGAAAGCGAACCGATCTGTCTTTAAGCTACTGCGGCTGCTGGGCTGCCGGTGGCTGCTGATCGTCAGGCAACGGCATCAGCATCCCCCCGTTCGAATTTGCCGGTTGGTTATTTTGAGGTGGCGGTGTTGATTGCGACTGCGGAGGTGGCGCCTGCTGCTGTTGAGCAGGTGGCGCTGACGGTTGCTGGTTCTGCGGCTGCGTCCTGGCCGGTTGGCCCTGGTCTCCTGTTGCCGCAGGCTGTTGATTGTCAGGCAATGGCATCAGCAATCCGCCGTTGGGATTGGCGGGAGCGTTGTTGCCCTGCGGCGGCTGCGCCGTGGGCTGACCGTTGTTAGGCTGTGCCGGCTGATGATTCGGTTGCGCGGGCTGTCCGTTTGGCTGTGCTCCCAGAGGCTGCTGGTTATCCGGCAACGGCTCAATCAGGCCACCGCTCGGTGCGGGTTGCGGAGCTGGATTGCTGGTCGCGGGTTGAATCGGCTTGGGCGGAGTTGCCGGCTCCATCACCGGTTGGTTGTCGCGATAGCGCAACACCACCGGCCCACCCTGTTCGCGACGCAGGGCTGCAGCTTCTTCCGTCGCCTGATTCACCGCGTCGTCGCTGTCACCGGCAACGGACGACAGCTTCATTCCCTCGACGTCTTTGCGCGATGCGTAAGCGACCTTCATGCTCGATTGATCGGCGGCGCGGGCCTTGTCATAGTAGAAGTCGGCGGTCTCGCGGTCGCCATCCATCTCCGCCAGGTAACCCATATTGTTGAGCGCGAACGCATTCTGCGGGTCGAGCTTGTAGGCCTGCTCGAAGTAGCTGCGTGCCAGCTTGTAATCGTTGCGATTGATGGCCGCAACGCCGCGAGTGTCGAGCCGCGCGACCTTGGCGCTGGTGCTCTGTTCGTGCGTCATCAGGTTCTGAACCTTCCTCGCATTCGAGGCGGCAATCATGCTGATGCCTTTTCCTCGCCACGAAGGACGCATGGTGACGACGATCGGCGTGTCGGAGTTCTGGTCGGCAGCCTGGGTATAGAACTTGTAAGCGTCCTCGAGCTCGCCCTCTTTTTCGCGCGCGAAGCCAAGGTTGTTCAGCGTGAAGGGATTCGTCGGATCGAGCTTGAGTGCCCGTTGCAAGGCGAGATCCGCCTGCGGCGCCTGATCTTTTTCCAGCAGACCGATGGCTAGCACGTTGATGCGATTCACCTGCATCTTGGCATCGGCTGCGGTGCCGGCGATCTGGCCCACCGGTTTGCCGATGGCCGCTTTTTCGGTCGACTTGTAGACGAGCGCGTCGGAACCCTGCTCTTGCGCCAAGCTGTAATAGCGCTGCGCCCGGTCCGCCTGACCCTCGAGCTCGGCGATGTATCCGAGGTTGTTCAGGGTGAACGGATCGTTGGGATCGATGAGGTAGGCCTTGTAGAAGAGCGACTTCGCCTTTTTGTAATGGTGCTTCTGGACCTCTTTCACCCCTTCCTGATTGAGCTTCTGCACGGGCGTCGGCTTGGTGTGCTTGGGAATGCTGACACGCAAATCCTTGGCGCCGGCTGTAACCGTGAGCGCGATCAGTAGGGTGAAGCCAATGGTCAGTTGCCGGGAAACAGACATTCATCCTCCGCGGGCGAAGCACTGGATAAATTAGATGGAGAATCTTCCGTTTGCGTTGGCAGCTCTGGATGGGCAAATCGGCATTTAGCGGCAAAGGCCAGACGGCTCATCGGCCTGGAGGCCGCCTTGCCCGAGAGCGGGGTAAGGCGATCTGACGGCGCACCTGAAGGTGCGCCCTTTCAAGCCTGTTGAGCTAGCCTCAAATGTCTGCGCCAGACGATAGGCTCTAGCAGCTGGTCGCTAATTGCTACTCGCTATCAGCTAACCGCTCCCATCTATAATTTTCCCCATGCAGTCCTTCTTACGCGATCTTCGGTTTGGCATTCGGCTTCTGGGGAAGGACCTGGGGTTCACCATCGGAGCCGTCCTGATTCTTGCCGGCGGCATTGGTGCCACCACCGCGATCTTTACCGTCGCCAACGCGCTGCTGTTGCGGCCGTTTCCGTATCGCGACCCGCAGCAGTTGGTGAGCTTGCAGGTGAAGGATCAGTCCAAAGACTACGATGGCACGCTGACGCGCTACGAGTTGCTTCGCGATCGCGGGCAGTCGTTTCAGTCCGTCGCCGCGTGGAGCGATGACACCTTCAACCTGACCGGACACGGCGACCCTATGCAAGTCGCGGTCGGACGGGTCTCGCCGAATTTCTTCGCGATGATGGGAGTGCAGCCGCAACTGGGGCGCAGCTTCGCCGAAGAAGAAGGGCGTCCCGAAGGCAAGCCCGTGATTGTGCTGAGCGACTCGCTGTGGCGCACGCGCTACGGTAGCGACCGCAACATCGTCGGACAGACGATTACGTTGGACGGCACACCACACACCGTTATCGGTGTGCTGCCGGCTGGAGCGCAGTTTCCATTTCTCGGACAGGCTGAGGTTTGGACTCCGCGTTACTTTGAGCTGACGCTGATTCCGCCGCAGAAGCTGCGGCAGGGCGTCGGCTACCTGGGTCTGATCGCAAGACTGAAGCCGGGGGTTGCGTTGTCGCAGGCTGACGCCGAACTCGCGGTGCTGAATCGCCAGTACCAGGAACAGAATCCCACTGCGCCGGACGCCAGTCCCGACATTACGGTGACGGCTGCGCCGCTGCGCGACCTGGTGGTTGCCGACGTTCGCGGCAAGGTGTGGCTGCTGTTCGGCGCGGTTGCGCTGGTGTTGCTGATCGCCTGCGCGAACGTGGCCAGCCTGCTGCTTTCGCGGGCGCTGGTGCGGAAAAGAGAGATTGCCGTTCGCACTGCACTCGGCGCCGGGCGCGGCACCATCCTCCGCCAGCTTTTGACGGAGAGCACTCTGATGGCGCTCATCGCCGGCGTGCTCGGCATCGGACTAAGCTGGCTGGCGACACGCGCCCTGGTTACGTGGGGCGCGACTCAGCTACCCCAGGGCGTACCGATTAGCATGGACCTGCGCGTTCTGCTGTTCACCGTCGGCATATCGCTGGTAACGGGAATTATCTTCGGACTGTTTCCCGCGCTGCAGCTGGCGCGTATCGATCTGCACACCACGTTGCGTCAAGAAGGACGCAGTAGCTCAGCCGGACATGCTCGCGGCCGGATGAACAATCTGCTGGTAGTGGGGCAGGTGGCACTGTCGCTGCTGCTGCTGATTGGCGCCGCGCTGTTGCTGCGCAGCTACGAGCGGCTGCTTAAGGTCGACCCGGGCTTCGACTCGCACAATGTTCTTACGATGAACATCTCGCTGCCGACGGTCAAGTACGCGAAGCCGGCGCAGCAGACTAGTTTCTTCGACGAAGTGCTGCGCCGCACCTCTGAGATTCCCGGCGTACAGAGTGCCGCAATTTCGGCCACGCTGCCGCTCACCTTCAAGCGCATCACGCCGATGCTGCCGGAGGGACAGGCGAATGTTCCTTTGGCGCAGCGGCCGCTCCTCGACATTGAAGCCGTGAGCCCGCAGTGGTTCCAGACCTTGCGCGTGCCGTTGCGTAGCGGACGCGACTTTACCATCTCCGACAATGCGCAGGCGCCGAAGGCGTTGATCGTGAACGAAACTTTCGCTCGCCAGTTCTGGCCGGGCCAGAACCCTGTCGGCAAGCATGTAGTCGTCGGACGCTGGACAGAGGGCGGGGAAGTGGTGGGGGTGGCCGAGGACATCAAGAACCGCGGGCTCGGCCAGGAGCCACAGCCGCAGGTCTACATCCCGTTCGCGCAACTGCCGTGGAACAACATGTATCTGCTGGTGCGCACGGCGGTGCCGCCGGAGACGCTGGTCCCGGCAATCCGCGCGCAGATCGCGGGCATCGATTCCGACCAGCCCATCACCGGCATACTCACCGCCGACGAATTGATGGACAACGGACGCACGCAGCCACGCTTCATCATGATGCTGCTCGGCCTGTTCTCGATGACGGCGCTGGTGCTGGCCATCGTTGGGATTTACGGCGTCCTGGCCTACTCGGTGGCGCAGCGTCAGCATGAGCTGGGCATTCGACTGGCTCTGGGCGCAAAGAGCGCGGATATCCTGCGGCTGGTGGTGAGGCAGGGTCTGCTGCTGGCGGCAAGCGGCGTGGTGATTGGATTGATTGCCGCGCTGCTGATGACGCGGCTAATGTCGAGCCTGCTGTACAAGGTGGGCACGCACGACCTGATGACGTTCATCCTGGCGCCGCTGTTGTTTCTGGCCGTCGCCGTCGTCACCAGCTATGTGCCGGCACGGCGAGCAACGAAGGTCGATCCAATTGAGGCTATGCGGTAGCATCGGCGGAAGGCTGCGCCGAGTGAAAAAAAGCCCGCCCGGGCACGATTCATCCAGGCGGGCTAAATTCCTAATGAGAAGCAGGCATTGGCGTATCTTCCGGACGTGCCGGCGGAGCAAATGGCACTGCCACAACTTTTTGGTACTCGGCGGCCTGTCCGCAGCGCATGTAGGGTGAGAACTTATACTGCTGCACCGCGTCGATGGCTGACTGATTCAGATCCGGATCGCCACCAATCGAGATGGCCTTCGTCACCGAACCCTCTTTGTTCACGGTCGCCAGGACCCACACCAGGCCGTACTTTTTGGCCTTGCGCGCGGCGTCCGACATCTTGGCGGGAACCGTCTTCTTGATACCAGGAGCCGAATAGTTCTTGCTCACGTCAGGGCAAGAGGGCCAATCGAAGCTCGTGCTTTTCTCGGGCGCGGCGAACAGGCTCTCGTCAAACTTCTCGCTGCGGCTCACGGTTATCTTGCCTTCATCGAGCAGCTTGGTGGCGTAGTTCACCTTCACGTTCTGCGGATAGGTATTGCCGGCAGCCGTTACGTAGTTGCTGTATTCGAAGGAGCCGACTTCTGCGCCCATCACGGTAATTCCCATGGTCAGCAACTGTGCCGTGGCGGGATCGATGCAAAAGGTCTGCAGCGGATCGCCGAAGGCCATGCAGTGCGCCTCGACGTTGCCGATCTTCTTCTTACTGTTGTCCATCTTGGCCTTGTCCCAGTCGAATGGCGGAACCATATAAGGGCCGGCAGGATTGCCGCCGTCGAGCGCGGCCAGAGCGCTCTCGATCTCAATGAGCGGAATCAAGGGCGCTGCCTGGTTGCTGGAGTAGGACAGCTTGTTCTTATTCAGTATGGCGACCTGTTCCAGGCCACCGGCAGTCCACTCGGCGCGCCACTTCTCGGGGCCGGCCCACGAGACGGTATACACCAGCGTGACGTCGCCGGAGCCATCCTGCTTGGGCAGACGCACGTTGACCGTCAACTTCACCGGGCCGGTGGTCCAGAGATTGGCTTGCTGAAAGGAGCGTGCCAGCAGGTCGTGCGGGCTTTCTTTATTACCTGCGACTGCCGACGGTACCAATAATCCGGCAAGAACAATGAGGGAGAGAGCGTGCTTACTCAATCGGGTCAAGATGGCCTCCGTATGCGTAATGGAAAATCTAACGAAACTGCTGTAGCCCGGCAGTGCTGTCGATCACTGCTTATTGTTCAGATGAGACTGGCGCGGGAACGAGAGTTGCCGCAGCCTTACCGGCGCCCAAGAGCGACCAGGCGCAAACAAGATAGTTTACATGTTCGGATGCGATTTTCGGCGGACCCGGCAAAGTGAAAGTCGGCGCGTCCTCACGCGACGTCGAGCGCGCCGCCATCGTCGCCGAAGCTCATATCGGAGAGCTGCGGAATTGGCGTCATTCCGGCGGGCAGGAAGATAGAGAACACCGTGCCCGTCTGGCCGTTGGTTTTTGTCTTCAGTATCAAACGGCCGCCGTGCCGCTTGACGATGTCGTCGCATACCCATAAGCCCAGGCCGGTACCGGCGTCGCCCTTGGTCGTCACGAACGGTTCGAAGATGCGCCGGCGGATACGCTCCGGAATGCCGCTGCCATTGTCGGCGACCACAACATTCAGGCCGCGCTGCGAGGGATCGCGCCAGTTTCGTGCGGGCCGCACGGCAATGCGGATGCGCCCGCCCGGCGGCGTCGCGTCAATAGCGTTACTGATCAAATTGGCGAACAACTGGCGTAGCTCATTGGGAAATGCCTGTACATGCGGCGTCTTGCGCAGCTCGGTCTGGATTTCCAGATTGCGTCGCCCGAACTTGGGATGAAAGAGCTGCAGCAGCGACTCCAGCAGTTCGGGGATATCGGTGTCGATGGGCTGGGTGGACTTGCGATAGAAGCGCAGCGTCTGCCCGGAAATTTCCGTGACCCGAGTCAGCTCGCGCTGGGCCATGGAGCAGTAGTGGCGAGATTCGTCGTCGGTGACGCGGGTGCTGATGAGGTAGATGAGATTGGTGACGGCCTCCAGCGGATTGTTGATCTCATGCGCGATGCTGGCGGCCAACTGCCCGGCCAGCGCCAGGCGCTCGCTCTTGCGCAAGGCAATCTCCGAGTCCTTGCGGTCCTGGATATCGGTACAGGTGCCGACCCACTCCTTCACCGTGGAGTCTTCGCGGAATACAGGAACACCGCGTGCGAGCACGCAACGATATTGGCCGTCATGACGCCGCAAACGGTACTCGACCTGAAAGGGCCGCAGCCCCTCGATGGAGGCGAACATCATTGGAACCGCCTGGCGACGGTCGGCCGGATGAATGGATTCGGTCCAACCCTGCCCGCGATACTGCTGCAGGGTTTGACCGGTGTAAGCCTCCCACGAAGGCAGAGTTTCGACGACATTGCCGTGCAGGTCGGCGCTCCACACGATGGAAGAAGCCGCCAGGATGAGCGAGCGATAACGCGCCTCGCTGGCCTGCAAGCGCTCGAGCGCATCGCGAATCTCGAATTGCCGGCGGCGCGCGCGCAAAACGGTCTCGACCGTGCTCACCAGGATCTCCGGCCGTATCGGCCGCTCCAGCAGTGTCGTGTGACCCAGCGGCTGCCGCATCTCCGCCATCATGCGTGAACCGCGCGACATGGAATTGCGCGCCTTGGTCAACATGATTACCGGGGCGTCCGACCACGCCGGCTGGTTCTGCAGAGCGACGGCGAATTCCTTGATGAGCTCTTCGTTGAGCGCTTCCTCCTCCACCAGAAGCGCTCCGGTGCCGTTGCGAGAGACGGGGGAAGACCACTCGCGGATCGTGATGCAGTTCGCAGGAGATCTTCGCGCGTTGCAGCGTCTCGGAGATGAGGTTGCCATCGCGTCCGAAGGGCGCTACGACCAGTACCGGCAAGTTGGACCTGGGTATCAATCGCCATTAGTCGCTTTCAGCATGGAATTCTCGTTGCCCACGTATTTGCGGCACTCCGGTAAGTACGCCGTGGAAGCTGGTCAGCGGCTCGCCAATTACGATCTCGCCGGGCTTGAGCTGCAGCTCGCGGATGGTGGCCTCGTGCGGGCCGGAACGCTTCTTGAAGATCGAGATGGCCTTGCGGATCTCGCCCATGGCTTCGAAATAACGCATGAGGATGATGGCATCGGCCAGGTAGCTGACATCGATGTCCGACTGCATCGGGCCCATGACGCCCTGCTGCGCCAGGATGAGAAATGTGGCCACGCCCTGCATGCCGAGATAGGACAGCAGCTCGTGCATCTGCAATTGCAGATATTGCTCGCCGGGCATGGCATTGAGCCAGCCGTTCAAGCTGTCGATGACGATCACGCTTGCGCCTTCTTCCACACGCCGGCGAATGTCGTTGACGAACTCACCCGGTGGAACCTCGGCGGGATCCAGTTGCTGAAGATGGATTCGGCCTTCTTTGATGTGCTGCTCAAGTTCCACACCCAGGCCGCGACTGCGTTCGAGGTACACCTGGATGGATTCGTCGAACAAGTAGATAGCTGCCGATCTCTCCGCGGGATGCGGCGGAACAGGCAACACGAGAGGTGAGACTGGACTTGCCGACGCCGGCAGCTCCCAGCAGCAGCGTGCTGGTGCCGCGCATGACACCGCCGTGCAGCATGGTATCCATCTCGGCGAGACCGGTGGTGAGCAGGTCCTTGCGATGATTGTGCCGATGCTCGGCCGCGATCAGGCGAGGATGCACGATCACGCCGCCGGTGGCGATGCGGTAATCGTGAAAGCCTTCGCGGAAGCGCGAGCCGCGAATCTTCTTGACCTTGACGCGCCGGCGCTCGCTGCCATATTCGCGATCGAGCACCTCGAGAACGATTACGCCGTGCACGATGCTGTGAACCGTCGGCTCGGTTTGGTCGCTGGTCTGGTGGTCGATCAGCAGCACGGTGCATTCGCGCTCCTCGAAGAAGCTTTTCAGCGCCAGCATCTGCCGGCGATAGCGAAAACTGTCACGCGCCAGCAGACGAAGCTCCGACAGGGAATCGATTACCACCACCTCGGGATGGATATCCTCAACTTTTTTCGAGATGAGATCGGTGAGCTGATCCAGTTCGACATCTTCCGGGTTGAAGACCGAGTATTGATGTTCCGGCCGCAGAGAATCCTCTTGCGGGGTAAGTTCGAAGATGGGTACTTGATCGAGCTCCCAACCGTGCGACGCTCGCAACCCCCAGCAACTCCTGCTTCGACTCCGACAGGGTGATATAGAGCACTTTGCGTCCCGCCTTCAGGTTGCTGAGTACCAACCGCATGGCGATGGTGGTCTTTCCCGCGCCCGGCGTGCCTTCCAGCAGGTAAAGATGTCCTGCGGGCAGACCACCGTGCAGAATGTCATCCAGCCCATCGATTCCGAAAGAGATGCGGGGAGAGCGATCGAATTGATTGCTGAAATCTGACCCGATTTTGGCTTGCGCCGCGTCCATCCACAACCTCCGTTCTGTGTTTCGGGAACCGCAGCTCAAATCTCGTCTGCCCGGCCGCTGCCGCGACCGGTTACTGCTGATGTTTAAGTTCAATACTCATTCTCGGTACGGATAAGAGATGCGTTTTCGGAGACCCTTAGTTGCACGTTAATCACCAGATTAAGGCTCAGGATTTCGACACGAAATATGACTGCGAATAAGGATCAACTTTGTGGTATGTTGTGGCTTTGCGGATCCCTGGTGAGATGGAACTATGGCAATGCGCGAACGTCCGGTTGGCCAGAACGAACAGCATTTTGAATCCATTGAACGCAGTGCCGTTCCCACCGACCGCAAGAGCAAGCATCACCAGATTGTGGAAAAGATTCTGCGCGAGGCGGGTGGATTGAAGTCGAAGCGGGCACTCCGCATACCTCGCAGCGCGCTGGGCGGTGCCAAGATCGAGAATATCCGTGCGGCCCTCAGTCGCGCATCGATCAAGAGCAAAGTCGAACTGGCGACCAGTGCCGACGATGATTACTTCTACGTGTGGCGGCAGGATTGACCTGTACCGTGCTGGCGAGCCCAGGTTAGCCAGAAGACGGCGAACCCGGGGCACAATCACAACTCAGAGCACCCTGACAACTCAGAGCCAGGCTACGCCGAGAGCGTGGAGGATCAATCGGTCCTCGATAGTGACCAGGTCGGTGTTTTCTACGATGCCATACGCGTAGGCTACGTCGGAGTTGCATGTCGGGCACCAGTACGCGTGGCGCACCACTCCGCCACATTGCTCGCACTCTTCAGACGCGGCATACCGGTTGCTGTGATACCACTTGCTTACATTGACTGCGGCCATATTGCACTGCTCCTGCCTGTCCCGCCGGGAAAAAATGATGACAGCGTCAAGATGCCGCAGGTGAGGCACACTGGGATGTGACGAGCGTCACATGGGGCTGTGAAGAGTGTGATGTCCGGAGGGGAGAGCTTCAGGGAGTCCGGTAGGCCTGCTTCATGTAATGCCGAGCGAGGTCGGCGGAGTTGCTTCCCGAATTCTCGGCGATGACGGCCTTGTATTTCTCCAGCGCCGTGTCGCGCTTCTGCAGGACGTCGTACATTTCGCCTGCAGCCAGCGTCGCGCGCTGCCGTAGTTCGGAATCCTTGCCGCTACTGGCAGCCAGGTCGTAGGCCTGCGCGGCCTCCACGTACTCCTTCTGACCGCGCAGCGATTCGCCCAATCCGTAGGCCGCAATTTCAATGCGGCAGCCAACGTAGACGTTGTTGTGGCATCCCGCCAGCACCTTGCGATAGGCGGCAATCGCTTCCTGGCCGTGGCCGGCGGCGTTCAGCAGGTGAGCGTATTCGGTGGCCATCAGGAAGTTCCGCGGAAACTGGTTCTGCATTCCGTTGACGACCTGCAGCGCTTCGGCATACCTCTGCTCGCGTCGCAGGAATAACGCCAGGATGATCTTGGCGTCGGTGGCAACTTCCACGTGAGGGCTGGACGAGGCTTCGCGAAGATAGTCCAGACCCTTCTGCTTATTGCCGCTAAGGCCGGCCACCGAGGCCGCTACTTTCACCGGCCAGCTTAACGATCCCACGATGTAAAGATCGGTTCCGACCGACACCTTGGCATCTACGTACTTAGGATCGAGTTCCAGCACGCGCTCGTTATCGTGGCGGGCCGCCACAGCGCTGCGCAGGGCCGCGAACCAGGCGTGGGTGGCCACTCCAACATAGGTAGCGTTCATGGCGCGGGTCGCGCCGCGAGCATAAAGAGCGTCGACGTTGTTGGGATTCTTATCGAGCTGGGCCTGCGAGAGCGCCAGCGCCTGATCGGTCAACTGCTTCACCCGGTTGGCCTACGGCGGGATCGAGCGGCGCCGCCAGCTTTTTGGTGAGGAAGTTGTCGCCGGCGTACGATTCGGTATCGAGCGCGCCAATGCGGTACAGCTCCCGGAAGACGACCGCAGCGAGCAGGTGATTCAGCGCGAAGGGGTCGTCGGGATGCGCCGCCTGCGCCAGTTCGAACTCGTGGACCGCCTTGTCGTATTCGAGGTTGTAGAAGTATTCGTAACCCTTGCGAGTGTAGGCATCGTTGTCTACTCGGGTAGGCACGGGAGCGCTACTCGCGTCCGCCAGCGCGTGCACCAGGCCGCTGCTTAGTACTCCGCAGCCGAGGCACAGGAATAACAACAGTATTCGGTAAGGTTTCATCGCGACCGGCTTATGAGCAGTTTACCTGATATGACGGAACCCTAAAAAGCAGGTACAAAGATTGCAAGGAACGCCGGATGCGCCCAATGGCCAAAGTTAAACGCTCGACGTAAAGAGCTGTACAGCGAAGCGGAAGCTGCGGCAGCTCTCGGAATCAGTATCACCCGCCTGCACGAACTGCTCGATCAATACATCTTCACCAACGGCAATCGCCGTCCAGAGGCAATTCAGTTCACCGCGAGCGATCTGCTGCTGCTGAGCTACTGGAGCCACGACAGCAAGCGGACAGTCACCCACGAGGTGATTACCATGCCCAAGCGCGGTTAGTCGCCGACAGTCTTTCCATTCTGCCGTAAATTTTTCTCACTCTCAGTGTTTTCACTGTGCCTACCGTTAAGCGTCTATGTAGTGGTTTTCCCTAGTACTTATGGGGCCACGGAACTTTGGTTGCCTGCTTGCCTGTGTATAAGCATCAAGACAGGAGACCCTCCCATGGCTTCGCCGGCTGGTAAGTACTAGCCAGGAATACTGGCGACCCTCGAATCCAGATGTGGCGCGTGTGATCCCCAGCCTTCGCGGAATCTGCTGGCATTGCGGTATGGATTACGCGCCCGGCGCCCGCTACTGCCATTCCTGCGGCGGCACTCGCGAATCGAATGTTGAACCATTCCCGCAACTCGCGCAGAAGTCCGAGGCGGCGAGCCGTATGCCGGCCTCTTGGGACGGAATGGGACTTTCGGTCCCTTGCCTGGTGTGTCTTGGTCGTCGCGCTGGTTCTCGGGCTGGCAGCTCTGCTGACCGGCATGATCTACCAGGAAGACACTCTGGTCGATTGGCAGGCCGTGCAGACTTGGCGCATTGAATTTCTTTTGGGTGCGGTCGTCGCGCTGTTGGCGGGGATTCTGCTGAAGAAGCCTTGTAAGGGATAAGGCTTTCCAGCACCCTTCGACTTTCCTCAGGGCAGGCTGCGAGACAGAGGGCACAGGAAAAGGCTGGATCTCTGTGCTTCTGCCCGTGGACGACGTCGGAAGCGGGACTTCGTCGACCCGTCTGTGCCTTGTGGTGAATACGCCTTTTGAAGTTACTGCACTTCCGACTGCTGGCCGGTTGCCGGCTGCGTGGACTCGGGAGCTTCCGGCTTTTCCACTCGCACATTGCTGGCCGTGTACTGCTTTCCGTCGAACACCGCACGCGCGGTTACCTCTGCACCCACTCGCAGCGCCTGCATATCCGAAACAGCATTCCGCGCAAAGTGAACTTCGTAGCTCTGGTCGTCGGTCTTGTTGTCGACGAAGAATGAGCTGGTACGCATGTTGAGATCAGTGACCATGCCCGAGAAGATGTAGTTGTCGCCCGGTTTGGCGACGACCGTGATCTCCTGCGCGACGGCTGGTCGCGGCGCGGCGAAAACTGCACGTCGATCAGCGAGCCCGGTTGCACATCGGCCATGGTCGCGCTGCCTTTCGTCGAGCTGTATTTGGTTGCGCCATTGACTGGTAAACGTTACCGGCTTGGCCGAAAGCTGGTCGCGCACGTTGATGGTGCCGCGCTCCGGATTGGTCGAGACCACCTGGCCGCGGACTTCGGCGAGGCATTCTCAGTGAGCACTCGCACGTTGCGCGCGAAGATGCGATCGTTGCTGGCCAGCATGGTGTCGACGTAAACGCGATCACCCTTGTGAATGCCCAGAATCGTCGTCTCCGTGCCGTTGCGGTAGATGTGCGAGCGCTCGTCGATGAAGACTTTCACCTTGCGTACCTTTCCCGAACGGCTGCACCGTCATTCGATTCCGCACGTGATCGACGTTGGTGGCGATTCCGCCGATGAGCGTCGTCTTGCCCTTGGGCAGCGGCGGAGGCTCGAGCAGCGGATCGTACGGGTTGTCGTCGGAGCTACGTGCGTCGACGTGGTGGTCGTTGTAGTTGTAGTTCGACTGTCCCGCCGCGTCGTCTGCGCGGCATGTTGTGTCGTCCGTTTCTTCTGGTCGACGGAGGGCTGAGCGGCGGGTGGCATTTGCGATCCGACCTGCCGGGTCCATTCGAGCCCGGAGACCGGCTGCGACGCCTGTCCGGCATTCTGCTGGATAGGAGGCCCGCTCTGCTGACCGTGTGCAACGCCGATCAACACCGCGAGAAAAATGATCGGCGAGAGCATACCAAGTGAATCCGAGTTTCATAAGCCGCTGCTTGGCCTCCCCGAGGAACGGGAACGATTGAGAGCTCCTCTAGGCAGAGTTGGATGCAAGCTGTGGCTCAGGCGTTCGGTGCCTGGGGAGGGAAAAGCATGGGTTCGAGTGGGGGGGCACAACTTAAAACAACTCATTTTTTCCGGAGCAGCAACCTGTTGCGAGTGGCTGCGCCTCAAAGCCAGAAGGCCGAACCACAGGAGGAGCCATGCGTTACGCCGGTCCTACCCATCCACCTCGCATCATCACTGCCAAATTACTTTCCTGTATCGCGCTGAGCTTGCTCGCGCTGCCAGTTTTCGCTCAATCTGCTAACCGCAACGCATTGGCTCCTGCGGGCCGAACTTACGTATACGTCGGATCGTTCGATGGCTCCGCATACTCAATTTCTGGATTCGCGGTTGCCGCCGATGGCAGCGCGCAGAGCATTTCGGGATCGCCATTCAACTTGCCTAGTCTTGGCATGATCTCCTTCGGCAATCATTTGTATGCCGACGATCAGCAGAATATTTTCTCCTACAGCGTGGGATCGAACGGCGTGCTGACCACGACCTCGGAGGTCAATGGCTTGGCATACATTCAGGATCCCGGTGACCAATATGTCAGCGCGCTGAACATCGATCGCACCGGACACACTCTGAATTCAGTGGACACCTGTAGTTCGTGCAACAGCGAAGTGCTGCCGTGGATGGTGGGGGCTGACGGACAACTGTCGTACATGGGCGGTCCCACGTTGCCGACTGGACCGGCGAAATGGCAGGGCATCCTGACTTTTTCGGCCGACGACCGCTTTGCCTACACGCCGATCTCGCAGGATTTTGGCACCTTCCAGCGCCATGCCAATGGGACGCTGACCTTCATCCGTCCCGGCGTGGTGGCCGCGCCCCCATTGCCCAATCCGCAACAGCAGGTTTGCAATATCAATACCGTGGCCGCATCGGCGCAGGGCTATGTAACGCTGGCATGGTACGGCGGCGGTCTGGGATGCAATGCCGGCGGATACGTGCTGGGCAACTACAACGTTGCGTCAAATGGAGCGTTGAACTTCGTGCCAGGCTCGCAGGTAACGCCCGCAGTGCGGGAAAACGCGATGGCATTCGATGCTACGGGAACGTATCTGGCGGTTGCGGGGAATGGACTTCAAATTCTAAAGGTACGTGCCGACGGGCGTATGAGCGTTCTTGGCGCCCCGGTGCAGGTGCAGGGATTGAATTACGTGATGTGGGACAACGCCGGTCATGTTTATGCGGTCGGAGATGGGCTGTACATCTTCAACTTCAACGGACAAACCCTGACCCAGGCTCCGGGATCGCCGTACACGATTGCGAATCCGGTGAGTCTGGCGGTGGTGCCGGGGTCGTAAGTTTCGCCATCATGGCAAATGGAAGGGCCCACATTCAGTGCCGCTGAGTGGGTTGAACTTTTCTGGCTATACCGCTGATTCAGAACAGTATAGCGGCGGGGTATCCGAGTCTTGGTATGGCGTCTTCGCCGATTTTCTTACTGGTAAGATTCGTCCAAGGATCTTACTGGTAAGATCTCCGGCAATGGTCTTACTTGTAAGACGCTTCCTTTGGCGACTGGTGCGAGCTAGTACTGGCCGTAGCGTCCGCGCACCGAGTCCAGCAGTTTCTGCGAGTCATAGCCGACGCCGTCCTTGAAGACCAGCTCGACATTCTCAATGTCAGAGATGCGCTTAGCCGGATCGCCCTTGATGACGACGAGGTCGGCGTTCTTTCCGGCCGCGAGCGAGCCGATCTGCTTGTCGCGACCCATGAAGGTTGCCCCGTTGAGCGTAGCGATCCTGATGGCTTCAACGGGCGAGAAGCCTGCTTCCACCAGCAGCTCGATGCCGCGTTGATCACCGAAGCCGGGAATGACATCGCCGCGTCCGGTGGGGTCGGGACCGGAGAGCAGCAGTCCACCGGCGGCGACGAAGGCATGTTCCATCGCGAGTTCGTGCTGCCAAAGCAGCGCGGGGTCGATTTTCGGCGCGGGGAGCGATGCGGGACGGTTGCGGAGGATGAAGAAATCCTCACGCGCCTGCGGGCTCATGGCGTCGAGCGCCTTCTGGTTAAGCGGGGGACGACCCTGGCCGGCGTCCGACTCGAAGACCGGCAAGGTTGAGGTGACCGCGACGTGATGAGAGATGAGCGTGTTGATGAGATCTTTGCCTTCGGGGCTGTCGGGAGTCATACGCGCCAGCGTTTCGTTTCCCTGGCTGGCGCTACAGACATCAGGTTGCTTGCCGGAGTCGAGACCGGTGTTGACGAAGAAGCCGTGCTCGAGGTCGTCGATGCCGAGTTCCGCTGCCTCCTTGTAGGTGACGGAGCAGAGATGACCGGTGACCTTCAATCCGTGAGCGTGCGCTGCGTCGATGGCGGCCTTCAATTCGGCGCGCGTGATGTTCATGTACGCCTTGAACGAGGTGACGCCCTGGCCGATCCAGTATTCGACGGTCTGGCGCGCGTCGTCGGCGCCGGTGAGATGCGGCATCTGGATGAAAAAGGACGTGCTGCCTTCAAGGTAGGGTCCGGTAACGTCGAGGTGCGGACCCGGCAGCTGGCCGGCGTCGATGTCGTGCCTGAGGTTCAGGTCGGTATAGGTCTCGACGCTGCCGGTAGTGCGCATGGTGGTGACACCGCCGGCGAGATAGAGGCGCGGCGACGAGAAGGCCATCTCCGGCACCATGACAGGCTGATCGGAATGCCACTGGCTGTTGAAGTTGGGACGTGCGATGTAGAAGAGGTGATTGTGCATGCCGACGATGCCGGGCATCACGCTATAACCGGCAAGGTTGAGAACGGTGGTGTTAGCGGAGGAGGCGACATCAGCGCCCTGCGAGATCGAGGTGATCTTGCCGTTCTCGATCACGATGTTCTGGTCGTCAACCGCGGGCGCACCTGTGCCGTCGATGACGCGGACATGAGTGAGAATCACCTTCGGCGATCCGACGCGCACGAACTGCTGAACCGCCTTGGAGAGTTCGGGCGTCTGCGCCTGTACTGTGGCTGAAATCACCAGAGACAGAAGAACACGCAAGGCAACGCGTAGTGGCATCGACATCCTCCGCAAGAGTGCGAGCCATTGTAACCGAGGAGAGGAGCTGGATTGCCGCAGGCCGGGAGCGAAGAGTCGGGGATCTCGACCAGCTAGAAGAGGTCGCGCAGATGTCCGAAGCTCGCGACCTGAAGCAGTCGTCCATTGCCGATGTCGGGACGGACTTCGCCGCGCTCCAGCATCCAGGTGTTGCTATGTGGGACGAACACTGCGTGCAGCCCGGCTTCGAGCGCGGGATTGATGTCGGAGCTGGGACTGTTGCCGATCATCCAGGTCTGCTCGCGGAATAAGCCCGTACTTCTCGACGACCGACGTAGGTTGGCGCATCTTTTTCGGCGACCACTTCGATCGCGGTGAAATGCGGCTTCAGTCCCGAGCGCTCGAACTTGCCGGTCTGCTCCATGATGTTGCCCTTGGTCACGCAGAAGAGGTGATGACGCTGCGCGAGATCGGAGAGCGTTTCGGGCACTTCGGGCAGAATCTCCATAGGGTGCTCGGCGATAGCGAAGGCGAACCCGCGAATGGTGTCGTGCAGCGCGGGAGTCAGCGGCTCGACCGAAATTGCTCGAAGCAGCGGACCAGCGAAGCCGCAAAGCTGGTACATGCCGTAGCCGTGCTGGCGAATGCTCTCACGCTCGACTTCGTAGAGCACCTCGCGAACCTGGTCGGGGGTGTACTCATGATGGTTCAGGAAGGAGATGAAGTTGACGATGGCGCGCTCGAAGTAGATGTTGTTCTCCCACAGCGTGTCATCGGCATCGATGAGCAGGTTCTGGCCGGCAGGGAAGCGGGGAGACGGGAGAGACATCATGAAATATTTCGGATCCTGTCAGGGCTGATCGGCGAAAAGAGTTGATCCTTCCAACGTGACGAACAGCAGGTCCCTGGGCTGCACTTCGTCGGCGACTCCTCACTCCGTTCGGACGGCAGATGTTAAACGCAGGACTACTTCCTCGTCATCTCGAAGTTTCCCAGGTATGTGTCTCCGCCCATCACCGAGCCGATGGTGACATCGACGGTGCCCTTCATCGTGGTTCCTCAGACGTCGCCTTTGAAGTTCGCGCTGACGGTTCCGCCGGGCAGAGGTTTTTCGGCCTGAAGGACACTGGCTTGCCGGAGATTTTGCCGGACCTCACGTCGAGCGATTCGCCCTCCAGCAGTCCCCATGGTCCGGTGGAATTTCGCCACTTCACGGTGCCATCGACGCCATGGCGGGAATCCTCGAGCACGGCCTCTATGTCGGATGTCCCGTGCTTATCGGCATTCACGCCATCGAGGCTGGCCCTCCCATGTACCGCCGAGATCTACTTTTTTGGTGCATCCCATGACGAGCAGCAGCAAAGCTCAGGGACACCCACAGCAGCACTCTATTCCAGCATCGCATGTCCGGCTCTCCCTTCGCCCACAGCAGTGTACGCCATCTCTGATCCGCAACCGTAGCCAGGTCGTCGTTTATTCGGCGGTGCCCGGTCCCGGTCCGCCCATCAAGCTGGCCGGCGGTGGCGGAATCGAGATGTCGATCTTCTGCACCGGACCGAGCGAACTCAGCGGCTTGTCGATACTCGCCGTCGTTGCCGACTACCAGCATCGCCATCTTGATTCTTGTGGACGTACTTGCGTGCGACGCTGGCGACGTCGGCAGCCGTTACTTTCTCTACCTCGCTGCGATAGCGCTCGAGAAAGTCGAGCGGATAGTGATAGAACTCATACGCCATTTTTTCGCGCAGCACTTTTTCCGGCGTGTCGAACTCGAAGATGAAGGAGTTGAGGATGTTGTCCTTGGCGCGCTTCAACTCTTCGTCGGACGGAGGATTCTTCAGCAGCTCGTCGATCTCGCTCGTTGATGCCCTCAATGCCTTCGATCGTGCTGGCGCTCTTGGTCTGCATCTCGATGTCGGTCAGTCCCCGGACGATCCCATCCGTAACCAACTCCGCCGCCAACGGAATATGCGAGACCTTTCGCGGTACGCAGGTCGTTGAAGAGACGCGACGAGAATCCACCGCCGAAGATCTCGTTCATCACCGTGACCGCGAAATAGTCCGGATTGCTGCGCTCGATGCCGAGGTCGAGCATGCTGATGGTCGTCTGGTTCACGTCTGACTTGTCGACGGAGTATAAGCCCGGTTTGGGCTCGGTGAACTTGATGTCGGGCCGCTTGGCCTGCGGGACCTTTCGACCACGACTCGAACGCCTGACGCAGCTTGGTTTCCATGGTCTGCGGGATCGAAGTCGCCGGTGATGCCGAAGATGATGTTGTTGGGATAGACGAACTGCTGATGCCAGTTGATGCAGGTCCTGTCGCGTTACGGCCGCGACGGTCGCGTACTCCGGAACGCGCGCGTAGGGGTTGTCCTTGCCGTAGACGATGATGCGGCTCTCGCGGGCGACGATCGACTCGACGTTGTCGTTGCGGCGGGAAATCGACGGTGTACATCTGCCGCTTGGAGAGTTCGAGTTTGTCGGCTCGGAACTCGGGATTGTGCAGCAGATCGAGATACATGTCGAAGACGGCGTCGAAGTCGCCCTTCAGACAGTTGAGCGAGATGGTGGTCGAGTCCGACTGATTGTCGGTCTCGATCTTCGCGGCGCGTGCTTCGAGGAAGTCGTCCATCTGGTCGCCGGTCTTGGTCTTGGTTCCCCCGGTCCGCCAGACGTCGCCGTAGAGATCGGTGAGCCCAGTCTTGTTCGCCGGCTCGTATACTGATCCGCCGCGAATGCGCGCGGTTGCGCTGATCAGCGGCAGTTCGTGATCGGGTTGGAGGAAGATGACCATGCCATTCGCGAGCTGAATGCGCGTCGGCTCAGGCGGGGTGAAGGCCGGCAGCGGAGGGCGCAGTGGACCTTGTTCCAGGGAACCGGTTGCTGAGCAGAAGCGAGAAAGCGGAGAAGAGAAGCAGTGTCGCGAGAGCGAGGAGCATGCATGCGTGAAGGCCTTTCGGTATAAGGGTCCTTCGACTCCGTGGTCGCTGACGCGCCCACTTCGCTCAGGATGACACTCGAGATCTATGCGTGGCTTCGCTCAGGATGACGCCGCTTGTTTTATGGTCCGTTTGGAGGGAAGCAGTGTTCTTCACTCGTTCATTGCTGTTCCGCTCCTTTGCCCGGCGGCTGCCGGTGGGCCGGGCTGACGCGAGGCGCCGTTTCGGTTTCGATGATGCCGACGGTGCGGTTCTCGTCCTTGAACGCTTCGTTGGCGACGCGACGAATATCTGCCTTGGTCACCTTGTCGACGCGGTCGAGGTATCGGAAGAGTTCGCGCCAGTCGCCGTAGCGCGTCTGGTAGTACGCGAGCTGCTGCGCCAGTCCTTCATTGCTGGCGAGACCGCGAATGAGATCGGCCTTGGTGCGCGTCTTGAACATCTGCAGCTCTTCGTCGGTCACGTCCTGGGTTTTCAGCTTCTCGATCTGCTCGTGAAAGGCCTGCTGCAACTCGGCGGTGGTATGACCGGGAATCGGAATGGCGTAGAACGCGAACAGGTGAGCATACTTGCTGCCGGGGAATCCGCTGAAGCCCGCGGCGAAGGCCGAAATCTGCTTGTCGCGCACCAGCGAGCGGTAGAGCCGCGAGGTACGTCCATTGGACAGAATGTCGGAGATCGCGTCGTAGACGACATCGTCAGGAGCGAGATAGCTGGGACGGTGATAGCCCTCGAGATAAAACGGCTGCGATGGATCCTGCAGCGTCACCTGGCGTACCGAGTTCTGCGGCGGCTCAATTGTGTACGGCTCTACCGGCTTGGGTTCGGTTGGCAGATGACCGAAGTATTCTTCGACGATGGGCATCACCTTATTCGGGTCCAGGTCGCCGACCAGCGCGATCACCATGTTGCTGGGAACGTAGTAGCGCTGGAAGAACTCGGCGGCATCGGTTGCCGAAAACGAATCGAGGTCGGAAGCATAGCCGATGGTCGGACGATGATAGGGATTCGCCATGAAGGCCGTGCCCAGGAACTGTTCTACCAGTCTTCCCGTGGGCTGGCTGTCGGTGCGCATGCGGCGCTCTTCCATCACCACGCTGCGCTCCTTGTAAAACTCGCGCATCACCGGATGAGCCATGCGGTCCGATTCCAGCGCCGCCCACAACTGGATCTGATTCGCCGGCATGGAGTACATGTACGCGGTCTCGTCATAGTTCGTGAAGGCGTTGACGCCGACGCCACCGTGACTCTCGACGATCTTTCCGAACTCATTCTTGACGACGTATTGGTCGGCCGCTTTGTGAGCGTCCTGCCAGGCCTTCTTCAGTTGCGCCAGCTTCTGCGGATCCTGCCCAACGCGCTTGGTGCGCTCGGCTTCGTAGGCGGCGTACGCAGGTCTCCACCTTCGCCAGGGCGACCTTTTCGGCGGCGTAGTCGGTGGTGCCGATGTCCGGCGTGCCCTTGAAGGCCATGTGCTCCATCATGTGGGCGAGTCCGGTTTCATTCTTCGGGTCCTGCGCCGATCCGGCGTCTACCAGGGTGACAAACGAGAAGACCGGAGCTTCGGGACGCCGCCACAAGAGCGACGGTCAGTCCGTTGGGCAGGGTTTTCACCGTTACCCGCTTCTCGTAGGAAGCCAGATCCTGAGCCGCCAGCGGCAGGCGGCCGCCAGCAGAAACAGTGTCAGAAAGCTTTTGCAACCAGCGCTTCATCGTGCCTCCAGGGCAGGAATAGATAAGGACGTTAACCAAAGAAGAACGTTACGCAGGGAGCGAGCCGTAAGTCAAACGACGTGGAATATCGAAAAGAATCGCTGTCAAGTTGAAACAGCCGAAGGGCAGCAGGGAGGCAGGATACTTTCGGGTACTCCTCTGTTCTATCTTTGCGAGGAAACGAGTAAGCGCTAGGCTCGCGATTCGCCGCAATCCGCGCCACCTTATAAACAGCAGTAATCGCACCTGTTTATGAACTGACCATGGTTGGTGTCTAGCCAGTCGACCGCGATTCGATCTGTCGGCGGATGGCTTGTGCAGGCCGGGAAGGCTCAGTCGTTCCATCCTGATGCCGGTTTTGGCCGGACGTCAACACCGCAGTGTGTTATTTCGCGGCCTTCACCCGGCTAAAGGTAATGGAGTGAATCATGAAGGTTGTGCTGTTGGGTCTGATCCTGTTCTGCACTCATTCGCATTTGCGACTTCCTACACTTCGACCCAGAGCGGTGACTTCAATAATGCCGCCACCTGGGGCGGTCACGGCTTTCCTCATTCCGGCGATATCTGGACGATCGCCAGCGGGCACGACCGTAACCTGCTCGACGAGCTTGCGCCGTCCGGTTTGGCAGGCACGGGCAGCTGCTACCGTCGACGGCACTGTTTCGTCCGGCGGGACCCTGACGTTGACGCGGGCGACGCTCACCCACAGCGGCGAACTCGACGTGCAGCATGGCGGAACGATCAATGTCAAGCGACTGCGTCCGGCCGGTTCGGGCACGCTGACTATTGCTCCCGGCAGCGGCGCAACCTGCGAGACTCGCTTTCACCATGCCGGGCAGGGTACACCGATGTTAAATCATGACCGGGTGGGCGGAAATCCGGGCCACAATCACTATGCGGTTCTGTACCTGCAACACGGCTCTTGCACGGAGGCACGACCTGCAGCGTTCACGCCACCAGAGCGGCGGCAACAGTACCCGCTTGAACTTGAATTACTTCACAGTCACCGGATTCGGCAACGCCAACACGCTGGCGTTGAGAGTTTCAGTGTGGTTCAGCCAGCATCCAGAATGGATTGTTCAACCAGAATGGCAACGTTCGATCTGACGATCGGCTCTTGCGTCAACTGCAATTTCGTGGTTCAGAACGTGAGTTTCACCAATCCTGTCGAGGACCTATCGACTCCACGGTCTTCGAGTTCTACGGGACGGCCGCCCAGACCGGGGGCACGCGGTCGGTGCAGAACGTGACCGCTGCCAGTCACGTTTCGACCAGCGGCTATCACGGCCAACATCTCGCTGCCGGGATTGAAGACAGGCGCCAGCTTTCACGGCGGCGATCCGGGCGACATCAACGGATTTGTCGGCTACAACGTGGCTTTGGTGCAGACTACGACAAATGCCCATGTCGCAGATCTTCCGCAGCATCGGCGGTCATCTTGACACTGGCGGGTCCGAGTCGACTTGCTACGGATTTCGTTACAACGCCGGCCTGCTGTATCCAGGACGGATTCTGCCTCGACCGGGTTCCTAACCAGCATGAGATTGTCACGGCAACGGCGGCAACCGGCGGCACCAGCAACCTGTATCAGCGATATCTGTGCGATGGCGACGGCTTCTACAACACCGATACCGGTGACATGATTCAGGACTGGGGCACTTACACGATGAAGAACAGCATCGGGCTGAACCTGTGCGGCACCATGTCGACCATCAGCAACAGCACTACCGAGGTCGCCACCTTAATCGAGAACACGAACTACAACAACTTCGGCGAGAGCTATCTGCGAGTCGGGTTGTTACGACGGAGTGCATCCCGTGTTTCGCGACAACCTGATCTGTGAAGCCGGCCGACGTGAATGGACAGGGTGTTCGTGGCGACGACGGCGTTCACGCGGCCTCGGTCTATGTTCGCCAGACAAACTTCTCCTCGACTACAACGGCTTCTACCAGATGCCCGGCAGCGGAGATCCTGGAGCGGAACCGCAGCCGCCGGTGCCGGCGTTGCTTCCGAATCCGACTCTGGGCGGCTTGTCAGCTATCTGAACCTTCCGGCCGACGATCGTCGGCAGGACCAGGGAACAAGCTGATCACGACGTGACCGATCCAACTCACATCGGTTGTGCCACCTGCAACTTCACGCAGGCGGGAGCGGCGGGAGTCATGCCCGGAGACTTACTTCGAGGACATCACGTTGCAGCTGGTCGCGACGGTCGCCAGCGTGACCGACTGCCACACACCTGGTGCTGAACAGCCCGGGAATCAACGGAATGCAACAGGGCCAGGACGGGTTGACGATCTACGACCAGCTACTGGAATCATCCGGGCTGGATCTACGGCGACAGCAACAACGGATCGCACGATATCCATGCCAACCCCTTGTTTGTCGACTCCACCCGAACGCTGTGCACCTGGTACCGGCCAACAGCGGCGCGCAGCTTTCCTGTCCCGACCTACGGCAGCGTGATGGCCGGCGCAGCCTGCTGCAGGCCACGTCGGGTACCGGCGGCACCACCCTGGTGTGCTCGACCTGCAACTTTACGGCACACGGCATTACGACGACCGATGTAGTGCGCGTCTTCGCGGGCACGGGTCAGAGCGTTCGCGGCTGGGCCGCCGATGACCTCCGTCAGTGCGACCACGTTGACGCTGGCGACTCGAGCATACCCGGCCTGGCGTCCGGTGACACCTTCGACTTCATCACCGCTACACAAGGTATTGGCAGGGTGCTGGTGCAGATCGACGGGCTTCGACTGGAATGGCAATCCGGTGATGCCCCCGGCGTGGGCCACCGTTGCCAACGCTATGCGGTTCGTGTTCGCAGGTTTTGCGCCCAGCAATTTCATCTACGCCATGCCGGGTCTCCGCGGACGGATTCCCCGATATCGGGGCGGTCCGGTAACCGGCAATCACTTTACCGAGGTGCCGACCCATCGGCCGAGGACGGGACGCAAGAGGATCCGCAGTAGATGATGGCGGTTGTATGAACAGAATGTCATTTTCCACCGGAGGAGGTTCAGCTTCGCTCACCTACAATTCGGAGAAGTTGTGTCCGGTCGTCATCTGATTACGCGGGCGGCATGGAATCTCGGCGGGGGGAAATATGGTCGCCGACTTTCACCAGTCAGCAGCATTCTGGACGGATGCCCTTGCCCTTGGGCGTCGCACGACGGATATTTGACATACGGCGAAAAACAGACCGAGCGGTACTTTTACTTTGCCGCCGAATTTGTTGCACGAGGATACTGTGCGACTTCTGGTAGTTGAGGATGACTCCGCAATCCGTGACTTTCTCCAGCGTGGCCTGAGTGAAGCGGGCTATCAGGTCGACATTGCCCAGGACGCCAAGTCGGCCCTCGCCCTTGCCGGCGAGGAAATCTACGACGGCTTCATTATCGATCTCGGCCTGCCTGACATGGACGGGCTCGACCTGATCAGCCGCTGTCGCGCACAGGGTCACACGGCGCCGGTGCTGATCCTTTCGGCTCGGCGCTCGGTGGATGAGCGGGTCCGCGGTCTGGAGCAGGGAGGCGATGACTATCTCACCAAGCCCTTTGCGCTGGCCGAGTTGCTGGCGCGCGTGCGCAATCTGTTGCGGCGCAGCACGCCGGGACAACCGGAAGCGGTGCGCCTGCGGGTAGCCGACCTGGAGCTCGACCTGGTTCGGCGCGAGGCGCGCCGAGGCAATGACCTGCTGCAGCTTACGACGCAGGAGTTTTCGCTCCTGGAATACCTGGTTCGCAATGCCGGACGGGTGGTTACCCGCACCATGATCCTGGACCGCGTCTGGCGTATGCGAATCGATCCTGCCACTAACGTTGTGGATGTGCAGATCTATCGTTTGCGTAATAAAGTAGACAGCGAAGGCAAGCGGCCCCTCATCCATACCATTCGTGGCGTGGGCTATGTTCTCAAAGAAACCTAAATCGCATGGCGATGTCGGCAGCGTGGCGTATCGCCATCTGGCCGACAGCGGCGTTCGCCGTCGGCAGTGCGCTGGCGTTCGTGATCATGTACCTGCTGATCGCGCGCGATATTCAGAAACGCAGCGACGCCTGGCTGAGCCGGTGAGGCCGAGACCCTGAACGATGTCTCCGGCAATACCACCCGCGACGCCTTATACGATCGCCTGGTTGGCGAAGTTGCCGAGTTGGCCTCCCGCGAGGTCCCGGACGCCGATGAGGTGGACAACGTGACCATCCCACATCGGTCTTCTTTCTGGAGACTACGCCGGGAGTAATCGATCCCATCTGGGTCGGACCCGGTCCGAAAGAATCCTTTGTCGCTGCCCTGAAGGGAGCACGCCTGGTTCCGGGACTACCGGCGAACGTTCAGGTGGAGGGCTGGAAGAAGGCTTTTCGCGTGGTCTACAAGAAAGGCGGCGACGGTGGTGAGTTGTATCTCGGCTTCGCCGACCTGAGCGGCGCCGCACATGCTCGAACCGCCTTACGGAGCGATGCATCTTCGCGTGGGCGATTACGGTGGCGCTGGGATTCTTCATTACCTGGCTCGCAGCTTTCCGAACGCTGGCACGGGTCGATCGCATCAGCGATACGGTTTCGCGCATGGGCAGCGACGACTTGAGCAGCCGCCTGCCCGAAGGCCAGCATCCAGACGAGATCACGCGCTTGTCGAGCACCTTCAATCGCATGCTCGACCGCATCCAGGCCTCGGTTCACCAGATGCGGATCCTTACCGATTCGGTCGCACATGACCTGAAAAGCCCGGTTACGTCGATTCGCGGCAGCCTGGAGGTTGCGCTGTCGAGCGGCACGCAGGGGCAGTGGCGCGAGCGCGTGGCCGAGTCCATCGAAGGGCTGGACCGTCTGTCGGAGTTGCTGAATACCACGCTGGACGTTGCCGAGGCCGATGCCGGCGCGCTGCAAGTTGCGCAAGGAAACCATCGACTTATCGGAGACTAGTGAGCCGGTTGGTCGATCTCTATCATCCGGCCATTGCCGAACATTGTCATGAAGTTGTTACCGACTTGCAGCCGGCCATGGTGGAAGTCGACACAGCACTTTTACACCGGACTATCGCCAACCTGCTGGATAATGAGATCAATCATCTGCCACAGGGGTGCAGGATCACGATTTCCGTGCATCCAAACAATGGTGATGCGGAGTTGACGATCGCCGATAACGGGCCGGGCTTTCCCGAGCACTTACGAGCAGCGAGCTTTTGAGCGCTTCGTAAAAGGCGAACACTCGATCGGTCACGGATTAGGACTGGCATTCGTGGGGGCAGCGATCCAGGCACATGGTGGCGAAGCGGAAGTGCGGGAGAGCGAAGGCGGAGGAGCTGTAATCGTTCTGCGCATGCCGCTGGCCCAGGTTGTGAGTAAGAAGGTTTAAGAGTGAGATTTGAAACTCGAACGAAGATCGGTGGGCTGGCCGCGGCAGTTCTGGCGTTAAGCGCGGTCGGCTTTGCCGCTTCACCCGCGTCGACCATGGTGTACTCACCGGTGCTGGAGCGCGGTTTCCAGCAAATGTACAACTTGGATTTTTCGGCCGCGCACCAGACTTTCCGCGGGTATCAGCAAACGCAGCCGGAAGACCCGATGGGTTATGTGTCCAACGCCGCGGCCTATCTGTTCTCGGAATTCAATCGCCTGCATATTCTCGAGTCGGATTTATTTATCGATGATGCCAAGTTCGAGCGTCGCGGTAAGGCTTCTCCGGATCCGACGGTCAAGAGCGCGTTCGAAAATGAGTTGTCGAAGGGCGATGCGGCCGCGAACAAGATCCTGGCAAAAAATCCGAATGACATCAATGCGCTGTTTGCGCAGGTGCTTACGAACGGGCTGCGTGGCGATTACACCGCGCTGATTGAGAATCGAAACTTCGCCAGCCTCAGCTACATGAAGAACTCGCGTCTGGTCGCGCAAAAGCTGTTGACCATCGATCCGACCTGCTACGACGCGTACCTGGCCGTCGGCGTAGAAAACTATTTGCTGGGAGTGAATCCTGCTCCGGTACGCTGGTTCCTGCGAATGACCGGGGCTGAGACGGATAAGACGGAAGGTTTGCAGCGACTGCGGCTGACTGCCGACAAAGGCCATTATCTTGCGCCCTTCGCTCGACTGCTGCTTGCCGTAGCTGCGTTGCGCGATAAAGATCGCCAAACCGCTCGCGTCCTGTTGGCTGGCCTGGCAAAAGAGTTCCCGAATAATCAGCTCTACGTGACGGAACTGGCGCGCATTCAATAATCCAAATTGCGGAGTTTAGCTGGCCGGTTCGCTTGCCGGTGGCCTTGGTGATTGTTCCAGCGGCGACAATGCTGATCTGTACTTTGTCGTCGACGCGCAGAAACAGTGTGCTGGGATTTTTCATTCCCCACGCTTGATAAGGAACAGCGAAGTTTGTAGTGGCTTCAAGGCTGCTGCCTTTGACCGTAACCGGAATCGATAACGTGAGCTCATGGTCGGTACCATGAATGTGAAAAACGCCTTGCACCTGTAACGAAGAAGCTCCCTCATCCGGCACCTTGCCCGATACTCTTTTGGCGAGAAACGTGATTTCGGGATAGCGCTTGCTCTCCAGAACGTCCTTGTTCATCTTGTTGTCGCGTGTCTGATTGCCGCTGTCCCCGCTGGTAGCATCAACCATCAATTCACCACTGGCATCCCCGGTATTCGCGTCGAAGGAGATGACACCACTGCGAAGACGAAATATTCCGTGAACGGTGTGCATAGTGGCGGACAGCGTCCACTCGATCTTGGTCTGCGAAGGATCAAGCGTAACCTGCACCTGCTGCGCTGTCGCTCCATAAGAAGCACAGCAGAAAAAGAGAGCCGCCGCTAATATCGGTTTCCTCACGCTGTATAGGACGTGCCGCAAAGCATTGTGGCAGCCACAAAAGCTCCTTCGGTTTGTGAACATGTTGCAACCAATGAGTTCGGTCAATAGCGCGTTTCTCATGAGTTCGGACGTTATAATGCCGCCATGAGTTGGACACCCGCTTCGCTCATTCGCCGGTGGTTCGATTCAGAATACGGGCTCTCCGACCGTCTCATTCCTCGCTGGATATTTCTGCGCTGTCTGGGCCTGATTTACTTTTCCGCGTTTTACGCGCTGAATTTCCAGATCCGCGGACTAATTGGCAACGACGGAATTCTTCCTGCTCGTGAATATCTGGATGCCGTTGCCCATCAGATCGGCCACTCGCGAATATGGTTTGCGCCGACGGTGTTGTGGTGGTCTACCAGCAATCACATGCTCTCCGCAATTTGCTGGGTTGGCATGATTGCGTCGTTGCTGATCGTGTGCAACGTGTGGCCGCGTGCGAACCTGCTGATCTGCTTCGTTTGCTTCCTGTCGTTCGTGGCCGCGGCGCAGGATTTTTCCGGCTATCAGTCGGACGGGATGTTGCTGGAGGCGGGATTTATCTCGCTCTTCTTCGCACCCGCGGGACTTCTGGCCCGGTCTGGGCAGAGAAAGTCCGCCATCTCGCGCCAGCCTGTTTCTGCTGCAGTGGGAGTGGTTCCGCATTTACTTCGAGTCGGGCGTGGTGAAGCTGGCCAGCGGCGATCCCGAATGGCGTCACTTCACCGCCATGGACGAGTACTACCAGAACGGCCCGCTGCCAACGTGGATCGGCTGGTACGTGCAGCATCTGCCGCACTGGTTCCATGCCTTCGCCACCGGCGCGACACTGGTACTCGAACTCGGCCTGGTGTTCATGCTGTTTCTGCCTCGCCGCTGGCGCATCGCCTGCTTCTTCATCGTGACCGCCTGGCAGATTCCGGTGATTCTCACCGCGAACTACACGTTCCTGAACTACCTGGTGTTGCTGCTCGGGATTCCTGCTGCTCGACGACCGTTTCTTCGCGCGCGTATTGCCGGAGAGATGGCGACAGCGCTGGTTGCCGGAAATATCCTCGCAGCCGGTCGACGACCGTACGCCGAAACTGACAACGACGCAGCGGCACGCGACCTCTCAGAGCTCTGCTGCTGGCGCTCACCAGCGTGGCACTCATCTGGATCTTCTACGTGACAACCGCGAAGATGATCTGGATGCTCTACCCGCGCCTGCCGCTGCCCACTTCGCCGGTGGCGGCGCTCGAGCCCTTCCGCATCGCCAATCGCTACGGATTGTTTGCGGTGATGACGCGCGGCCGTTACGAGATCGAGTTCCAGGGTTCAAACGACGGCGAGCATTGGGAGACCTATCCGTTTCTCATACAAGCCGCAAAATCTCGACGAGCGACCGCGCATTTATGCTCCTTATCAGCCGCGCTTCGACTGGAACTTGTGGTTCGCCTCGCTAGGCTCGTGGCGCGAGAACATCATCGTGCCCAGCACGGAAGAGCGGCTGCTGGCGGGCGCTCCGGACGTGTTAGCCCTCTTTCGAGGAAATCCTTTTCCACACTCGCCGCCAAAACAGGTGCGGGCCGTTGTGTGGCAATACTGGTTCACCACGCTGGCGGAGAAGCGCGCGACCGGCGCGTGGTGGCGGCGCGAATTGCTTGGTCTGTACGCGCCAGTGCTGGAGCGCGGAGCCGGATGGCACCGTAGTAGTCGTTTCCTATCCGCAGCCGTTACCGCCGCGCCAATGACGCCGTGCAGCATTTTTCGATCGATGACGTTTATGATGGCTGGGTAACTTCTCCGCCTCTCATGAAATTTCTTGTCATCCTGATGGTTGCCCTGCTGGCCGTGTGCGCGTTCATCTTCTTGCAGCCCGGCAAATTCCTGATCATCAACAATGCGGAGAAGTCTGATGCCATCGTGGTTCTGGGTGGCGACTCCGCCGACCAGCGCTACTGGCAAGGCATGGAGTTGCTGCGCGCAGGCTATGCTCGGCACATGTTCGTCGACGCCACCACCGGCATTACCTACGGACATTCCTTCGTCGACCTGGCGAAGGAATATGTCTGCGCACACGGCGGGCGCGAACTCGTCCCAGGTATCCGTTTGTCCGATCGTCGGGCGATTCGACCAAGGTCGAGGCGCAACAGGTGAATGCGTGTCTGCAGACCATGCAGCCACCACCGCAGTCGGTCATCATCGCCACCGACGACTATCACACCCGACGGGCGCTCTCGATCTTTCGCACCGAGCTGCCGCAGTACCGCTGGACCGCCGCCGCCGCGAGAGCCGAGTTTCTGTTCGGACTGCCGTGGTGGAAGAACCGCGAGTGGGCCAAGACCTATCTGACAGAGTGGGAGAAGCTGCTCTGGTGGGAATTGGTTGATCGCTGGCAGAAGTAGCGATTGGCGTCTGTTGAGGTCCAACCTTCAGGTCCGCGTCGTCGCCTCTGATTGCTCCCAGCCGGCGACGGATACTTCGCCGCTTGCATCTCACGAATGAGCTTCGAGGTACCTATGCCTGCCCAGAAAAAACGTTCCGGCACAAAAGAAGAAAAGCGCCGGCACCCGGCGTTGGTCTGCCAAGGTCACGACCGATTCGACCCATCCTCCCGAAGGTCTCTTCAACAAAAGCGCGGCGGCGATTGCGCGCAGTCTGGCGTCCAAGAAGGTTTCGCCCAAGGGGCCGGGTTCCGGCATGCGCATGTTGACGTTCTACATCAATCGCGCCGGGCACAACCTGAGTGCGTCGCGCAAGGCGGAGCTGCAGAGGGCGAAGAAACTTTTGTCAGAGCGTATCAAACAGGATAAGGAAAAGAAGGCCGCCTGATGCAGGGAAGGCTGTCGTCGGCTGAAGCCGACTCTTTGCATTTGAGGACGGCTGGACGCTGGCCTGAAGGCCAACTCTACCCGAGCGTTGCGGCGCTGAGCTGAAGGCCTGCTTTGCCCGTGTTGCCGGTGGTTAGACGTTGCTGCCCGTGGGCAGCTTAGGCCCGTTGACCGGCGCCTGCTCGGCGATCGACGGCCGGTACGAAGCTTCTTTCCACAAGCTGGTGGGCTGAACGAAGAACACTCGCACCGCCGCCAATGACGCGGCCATCAGCACGACAAAGGTTCGGATGGGCGAAGTCAGCTTGCTTCACCGCCGTTCCGTCTGGCACAACCGCATCCAGCAGCGGCCAGTCCATAGAACAGGATTTGCGCCAGCGCCGCGGCGGCTCGCCAGTACGGCGGCAGGCCGAACGTCGACAGCGCAATGGCGATCATGCAATAGGGAATGACGATGCGCCCGTACTTGGCAGAGACAAAGTGCAGCCGCATGCGGTTCCGCGAACTCAGCAGCTCCGGCATGATCTTCAGCATCTGGTAAAGACCCGCCTGCAGCCGCACCTTCCGCCGGAACTCCGAATGCAGCACGGTGGGGAAGTCATACATTGTGGCAGTCGGCTCCATCAGGATGCGATAGCCCTTGAAGAAGGCCACCAGCGGCTCGTAGACGTCGTCGAGCAGCGTGCCCGGCGGAAGCGGCGTCCAAAGCGAGCGGCGAATGGCCGCAAACGCTCCGCTGTAGCCGAAGGTGGAATCGATCCGGGTCAGTCTCTGCCGGATCCACGACTCGTAGCGCCAGTAGAGGCTGGTCGTGGTCTCTTCGTGGGTCTCGCCCTGCACGATGATCGTCTCCGGGCTGACGGCTCCGACCTTGGGATCGCCGAAGCAGGCGATGACGTTGCGCAGGCAGTTGGGATCGAGCGTCTGCCGAACGTCGTTCAGAACCAGGATCTCGCCGGAAACCAGCGGCACACCGGCGTTCAGCGCAGCGGCCTTTCCGCCGCGAGGCACGCGCAGGAACTTCACGCCCTCGGCGGCGAAACTGCGCGCGATGTCGTCGGTGCGGTCGGTGGAGCCGTCGGAGATGACGAGGATCTCCATCAGTTCGCGCGGGATAGTTCTGCGCGAAGATGGTGCTCAGCTTACGCTCGAGAAATTTCTCTCCGTTGTAGACCGCGATGACGAAGGAGACGCTGCGCAGTTTGTCGTCTTTGTGAACCGGATTGTCGGAGCGGCGCGCCAGCCAGTCCAGAAGCAGGGGATAGCCGAACAGCGCGTAGAACATGAGCGCGCAGCCAATCACGAAAACCGCTACAGATAGAGTCTGGAGTGGGGTCCCACATCGGTTGCTGCCAGCAGGTACTAAGATACAGGAACACAGGCCCGGACGCGGAAATTTCCTGGCTGCCTTTGGCCACGGATTATTGCCGAGCGATGATGCGTCCCGCGAAGGCTGAATCGTGCCGGCGTCTGAAATTTTCGTTGGATGTGTGAATGTAACGTTTCGCTCATCGGCTTCATCACATAGGTGGCTGCACGTCGCGACCGTTTTGCCGCGATATAATTGAGGGTTTACTGCAGCGCTCAGTTTTCAGTTGGAAATCCCGCGGAAGGAAACTATGCCGACAGATGTCATCATGCCCCAGATGGGGGAATCGATTTTCGAAGGAACCATTACCAAGTGGCTGAAGCAGCCGGGTGAAAAAGTGCAGCGCGACGAGCCGCTGTTCGAGATCTCGACCGACAAGGTTGACGCCGAAATTCCCGCGCCCGCCAGCGGCACCTTGCAGGACATTAAGGTGCAGGCCGGAGCGACCGTGCAGGTGAATACGGTGGTCGGAACGATCGCCGAAGAAGGCGCAGCGGCTAGCAGCTCCGGCGCAGCCGGCAGGCGACCTGGCGCTGGTACCGGCAGGCGCCAGGCGCCGGCAAGCTCGCCAAGGCAGCCGCTCCGTCGAAGGCAGAAGCCCCCAAGGCTGCGCAGAACATTCCTGCCGATCTCTCCAGCGATGAGAAGGAAGGTCTGGAGCGGCAGCAGCAGGGCAAGGTTCAGGAAATGGAAGAGGGCGGCGAGCAGGACCGCGTGCGCTCCAGCCCGCTGGTCCGGCGCATCGCGAAAGAGAATAATGTCGACCTGAGCAAGGTGCCGGGCACCGGTCTCGGCGGCCGCATCACCAAGGAAGACATCGAGTCATTCATCTCGCGTCACGGAGCCAGCGCTCCGGCGGCAGCAGCGGCCCAGCCCGTCGGCTCCGTCGTACGCCGCTCCTGCAGCGGCGGCGGCTCCTGCAACGCCGGCAGTTATCGCGCCGCTACAGCCGATCGGCGGCGTCACTCCGGGCGAAGTCGTGCCCATGACGACCATGCGCAAGAAGATTGCCGAGCACATGATCATGTCGAAGCGCACCAGCGCGCACGTGCACGGCATCTTCGAAGTCGACGTCACGAAGATCGTCAAACTGCGCGAGAGCATGAAGGGCAAGTTCGAGCAGGCGACCGGCAACAAGCTGACGTACACGCCGTTCTTCGCTCGCGCCGTCATTCACGCCATCCGCAAGTGGCCCATCATCAACTCGTCGGTTGAAGGCGACAACATTCACTACCATCCGACCATCAACCTCGGCATCGCCGTGGCGCTGGATTGGGGATTGATCGTGCCGGTGGTGAAGAACGCCGAGGAGCGCAGCTTCGTCGGACTGCAGCGCGCCATCAGCGATCTGGGCGAGCGCGCTCGCACCAAGAAGCTGAAGCCGGATGAGGTGCAGGGCGGTACGTTCACCATCACCAACCCAGGCATCTTCGGCGCGGAGTTCGGACTGCCGATCATCAACCAGCCGCAGGTGGCGATTCTGGGCGTCGGCGGCATCAAGAAGAAGCCGGTTGTCTTGACCGACAAGGAAGGCAACGACACCATCGCCATCCGCTCGATGATGCACCTGAGCATCGGCTACGATCACCGCGTCATCGACGGCGCGGTGGCCGACCAGTTCATGGATGAGGTGAAGAAGTTCCTGCAGAACTGGAATGAGGCGTTGTTGTAGGGAAGCTGTTAGCTATGAGCTATTAGCTCTGAGCTAAAACATGAAGCGGCGGGATGAGAGTCCTGCCGCTTTTTGTATCTTAGTCCGGGTTGAATTCGCAAACGCCTCCGATTGCCATTTCGAATTGTCATCCCGAACGGAGCGAAGCGGAGTCGAGGGATCTGCGGTTTGTTCGCAGCGGACGATGTTTACTCCAGCCGGTTGATGATCGACGCCACGTACCCGCGCCGAAGCCGTTGTCGATGTTCACGACGGTGACGTTCGACGCGCAGGAATTCAGCATCCCCAGCAACGCCGCAATCCCCTGGTACGACGCGCCGTAGCCTACGCTGGTCGGCACGGCGATCACCGGCACTCCCACCAATCCTCCGACGACGCTGGGCAGTGCGCCTTCCATCCCGGCGCACACGATAATCACGCGCGCCTCGGTCAACACATCGCGCCGGGCCAGCAGGCGATGAATGCCGGCCACGCCGACGTCGTAAACATGCTGGACTTCGTTGCCCATGACCTGCGCCGTGACCACCGCTTCCTCCGCGACGGGAATGTCGCTGGTGCCGGCGGAGACGACGACGATCCTGCCCTTTGCCGTGTATGGATTTGTCGCGCGTCAAGGTGATCGCACGCGCGAGCTCGTGGACTTCCACTTTGCGCAGTTTGCGTTTGACGGCGCGAATCTGTTCCGGCGAGACGCGGGTCGCCAGCACGTTGTTGCCGCGCTTGGCCAGCCGACTGAAGATCTCGGCCAGATGCGACGGGTCTTTGCCCGGCCCGAAGATCACCTCGGGCATGCCGACGCGCAGCGCGCGATGATGATCGACATTGGCGAAGCCGAGGTCTTCGAAGGGCAAGATGTCGCAGCTTTCTGCACGGCCTCGTCGGACGAGAGCTTGCCGCGGCGCACATCGTCGAAAAGCTGCTTAAGGGATTTTGCGTTCATGGGTTCAGTCAGGGCGGCGGACTTAGACTTGCTCGTACTCCGTTCATGCCACCATTTGCCGTCGCGGCTTGGCAATCCGTTCGACCAATTGGAAGTATATCTTCGGGGAATCGCCGGCCGACGCGCGCGGAAGAATAGTGCCCGCAGCGACTGCTTCGGAATCCGGCCGGTGACATAGGCATCGTACAATTCGCTGCCCAGCATCAGCCCGAGTTCACGCGTAACGTAATCGAAGCGCGGCCCGTCGTACTGCAGGCCGCTCTCAATCAGTTGCGGAGTTCTGCCGTACTGTTCGCGGCGAGATTCGTAGTCCTTGTGCAGCAGCAGGAAGTCGATCATCTCCAGATATTCGCGGTAGCTGTACAGGCCGCAGGATTCGACGACCTCGCGCGGATGCGAGTAAAGGGGGTAGTAATCCGCTTCGCGAACGGGAGCACGCGAAGGGTACAGAACACGCGACCCCAGATAGATCAGTGCTTCGTCCAAGGTACGGGAATAGAAACGGTCGGCGTCAGATGACTCGACAACCTGTCGTGCCTCCCTCGGAATTCCACCCTGGCATGCCAGCAGAACGAATTGCGCCGCTACCTCGGCGCTGCGCCGCAAGTTCAGACGAGTAGCAAACACGGCATTCAGACGCGACACGTAAGCGCAGCCGTGCTCGCGGACTTGTTGCAGCGTCGATTCCACCGCTCGCAGGCGCGCGCCCTTTCGAAGAAGCAGCTTACGAAAACTCGTTTCGTTCCGCCGCGAGTGGACCTCAGGCAAGCAGTCGACGATCGCTGAGCCACTACGCGTCGCTTTGTATTTATCGACTCCCAGGAAGCGAAGCAATGCATCGATCAGGTTGTAGAAGACCGGCGCAAGATCGTCGGGCTGGACGCGTTCGCACCGCCATCGTTCCAGATACAACCTGTAACTCTCATATTTCTCAAGTGGTGTCGCGTTGAAGACGCAGATCGCGTCCTCTGCAACCCGCACGGCTTCCACGGGCGCTTTGCGCTCGCCCGCTGCCTTCCAGTAGAGAGTGTCCAGATTCTGAAGGATGGTCAGCAGGCGGTCGCTCGGCAACAGCACTCTGATCCGGGCAGGTAGATGGCTGGGCGCAAGATGGGACTCGCCAAAGAGCACCACGATTTGCGCATCCGGGTGCTGTCGCGCGAATTTCGTAGATCTTCTGGGCCGCATGCCGGTCGCGCACGCTGATCTTGCGCATGTCGCCCCGGGGCAGACAGTCCAAGCCATACACCGGCGCCCCATAAGCTCGTGCGCTTTGCAGCAGCTCGTAAAAGGGAGCCCAGTCGTACTGCCAGTCGAGGTCGTAGCGAATCCGCTCTCGCAGTTCCTGCTCGTCGATTTCGTCGCGCAGCCACTCGTCGAGAATGTGCTGATCGCGGGCGAACACCGCCTCAACTGCCAGGACCACGGGACGCTGACGCAGCGCCGACCGGGCCGCCACTAGTCGCGCACAGTAACGCTGGCAATTAGCCAGGGCGTGATAGTCGCCGACCAGCAGCAAGTCCGCCGAAGCCAGCGCCTGTTTCAGTTGCGAGCGGCTCAGAACCGAGTGATACGATGGGTACGCCTCGCGAACTCGCGCAAGTACGTGCGATCGCTGTTGCGGTCGCTGGCGCGGATCTCGCGTTCGACTTTCGCCAGGGCGTCCAGTTGAGCGGCGCTACGTCGGAATCGGAGAGCAGTGGTAGAAGTAGCCATTTGCCAATCGATCAGCGCAGGGCTTGTGAACTTCCAGCTATTAACCTTGGCTGTCAGCCTATGCGTCGTATTAAGAACTGAACGCTAAACCGGTTATAGCCAGGGCAATAGCCGACCCCATGTCAGCCACTCTCACCGGAGAGAGGCGGCGTTACGTAGACCTTAGATGACAGCTTTGACCAACATGACAGCCCGGACACTGACGGTCGCCATCACCGGGGCCAGCGGGTCGATTTTTCCCAGGCATTTGCTGGATGCCCTGGAGCGCGACGAACGGGTCGGCGACATCAATCTCATCATCTCCGACAGCGGCCTGCGGGTGATGGCTGAGGAACTTGGGATATCAGGCCGCAACGAGGTGCTAGGCAAACTTCTGGGGCGGGCCTCGGCGAAGATTCAGCAGCAGAACAATGACGACATCGGCGCAAACGTCGCCAGCGGATCGTATTCCACGGACGCGATGATCGTCTTGCCGTGCAGCATGGGGACGCTGGCGCGGATTGCCAATGGCATGGCGAACAAGCTCATCGAGCGCGCCGCCGACGTCTGCCTGAAGGAGCGGCGGCCGCTGATTCTGTGCGTGCGGGAGACGCCTTTCAATCGCATCCATCTTCGCAATATGACGCTGGCGGCTGAAGCCGGAGCCACGATCTACCCCATCATTCCCGCCTTCTACTTCCAGCCGCAATCGACCGAGGAGATTGCGCGCGAGTTCGTCAATCGCGTGCTGGCGCACATCGGACTGCCGCAGGCCGGCGCGTACCAGTGGAAGATGGAATGACACCCTGAGATTCGTTGGCGCGTGTTTTGTTCAGGTTGTCATCTCGACCGACGGCTTCAGCCGAAGTGGAGGGACCTGCTTCTTGCGGGCAGCGGGAAGATCTCTGCGGGGCAACGACCATCAGGTCCCTCCCCTCCGGCGGGCAAGAACCGCCCGCCTCCGGTCGGGATGACAACCGGGATTGGGCCTACGCGGCGGTGGGTACTCGGCGGTAGCGGTTCTTCGACTCCGGATCGCAAAATCGGCGATCCTCCGCTCAGCGATGACGCCCGGGAGAGAATACAGGTTCTGACTCCTCCATCCGGCAGCTAAACCACGTCGGCAGAGAGGAACCAGAAGAGTACTCAGCTCTTTCCGTTTCAATAACATAGCCCTGTGACGCCGGTCACCATTCAATGTGAGATTGACCCGCTAAAGGCCTAATTCAGGCCGTTCAGCCTATCCTGCTTGGCGCTTTCGGGGTGGGGTTATTACCTTATAACAGTAGAGAAGTGTGGCCCTGTCCCTTGTGGGGGGACTCCACCATTCAAATACGAGAGGCGTAAATGCACAAGCCGATTAAGTATGTTGAAAAAGCTGTCACTGTTGCTGCCAAGGGCGCATGGGCCGTTTTCGACAAACTGAACAGCATCAATCCCAATCCATCGTTTACGCCGAAGTGGTCGGACAAGCCGCTGCTCAAGTCGTATCAGAAGTCGAAGCCGCCGCTCGGCTGGCCGCGCGCCACCGACTCGCTTTGCCCCAAGTGCGTTCCCGAAATTCGCCAGCAGATTCTCGACGGCAAGCTGCCCGTCGAAGTGCTGATGAACGAGAAGGCCGGCGAGATCAAGGCCACCATCATCGAGCGCGACGGCAAGATCCTGATGGTGAAGGATTGCCCCATCCATGGCCACTTCGAAGACGTGATGGCCATGGACACCGAGTTCTTCAAGCACCTGGAAGAGGTCTTCCCGGGCCGCGACATTCGCGCCCACAACGATGAGAAGCTGCATCACCACGGCTCCAGCACGGTGCTGCACGGCCGCGGATCGGTGCTGACCATCGACCTGACCAACCGCTGCAACATGATGTGCGATCCCTGCTTCATGGACGCCAACCAGGTTGGCTTCGTCCACGAGCTGACGTGGGACGAGATCAAGACGATGCTCGACAACGCCATCACCATCAAGCCGCGCCGCCAGATGTCGGTGCAGTTCTCCGGTGGCGAGCCCACGCTGTCGCCGTACTTCCTCGACGCGGTCGCCTACGCCCGCAAGGTCGGCTACAACAGCGTGCAGGCGGCGACCAACGGCATCGAGTTCGCCAAGAGCCCTGAGTTCGCCAAGCAGGCCGCCGAAGCCGGTCTGCGCTACGCCTACCTGCAGTTCGACGGCATCGGCAACGCTGCCAACTCGCACCGCCTGGTCGGCAACCTGTTCGACGTAAAGCTGCAGGCGATCGAGAACCTGCACAACGCCGGCGTCGAGATCGTGCCGGTCGTGACCATCGTCAACGACCTGAACAACGAGCAGGTCGGCCGCATCATCCAGTTCGCGCTCGACAATCCGAAGCGCATCTCGTTCCTGTCGTTCCAGCCGGTTTCGTTCACCGGCCGCGACGAGGCGATCACCGACGAGCGCCGCGCAGCGCAGCGCTACACGCTGTCGCACCTGGCGCACGACGTGAAGAAGCAGACCGGACTGGGCGAGCCGACCCGCGACTGGTTCCCGATCTCGTTCATGAGCACCTTCTCCGATTGGGCCGACCTGGTTCACGGGCCTGACAAGGATTGGGGCTCGCTGAGCTGCGGCTGCCACCCGAACTGCGGCGTCGGCATGGCCGTCATGATCGACAAGGAAACCAAGGAAGCGGTTCCGGTCACGGCCTTCCTGAACGGCGACACCATCGCGAAGGACATTGCGAAGGTGAACGACGCCGCTCGCGGCAAGTGGATGTCGATTGCCGGCATGACCCTGGCGCTGTTGAAGAATTACGATCCCTTCAAGTCGCCGACGCACTTCAAGTTCACCGATCTGCTGAAGAAGTTCGACAAGACCTTCGGCGCGACCGGCAAGGACTACGGCAAGGTCAGCGGCGACCGCACCGAGACCGACATCGAGAAGCGCCGGCGCGATCGCTGGAACTTCCTGTTCGTCGCGGGCATGTGGTTCCAGGATCTGTTCAACTACGACTTCCGCCGCACCGAGCAGTGCATCATTCCTTACGCCACGCAGGAAGGCGAGATCAGCTTCTGCGCCTACAACACGGGCGTGGGCTGGCGCAACATCGTCGAGAAGATGCACATGACGGCGACGCTCACCAAGTGGTACGAGGAGCACGGACGTCACGAGATCTTCGCCGGCGGCAAGAAGGTCGGTCTGGAGACCACCGCGCACACGCTGAACCTGGTTGACGAGCACGTACAGGCCAAGGCCAACGACACGCTCGACAATCTGGGCATCGCCAAGAACGCCCGTCAGGAGAAGTTCAAGGCGCGTGACGAGAAGATTAAGGCCGATGCCGAGAAGGCCCGCATGATGGCGCTCTACAAGGAGCACGTTCTGGGCGAGAAGCCGGTGAGCCAGGATGGGATTCGTTCCTCTCGGCAGCCTCGGCGGCATCAAGCCGGCGGCACCTGCGGCCGAAGAGAAGGAAGCGGTATACGGCGACTAATCAGCAGCCAATCAACCGACATGGAGACCGGTCGCGAAAGCGGCCGGTTTTCTTTTGGCGCTAGAAGCTCGGTCGACGATTGGCGCGCGACACAGCCTTCGTCATGTTACGCAAGACGGCGGTGGCCGCTTTTACTTCGGGCAACGCGATGCCGCAGTAAAGTTGTTTGCCCTCGCGCTGGGTAGAGACCACGCCCGCCGATTTCAGGATCGCCAGGTGTTGGGAGAGATTGGCCTTGGATATGCCAAGCCCCTCCTGCAACTCCGATGCCCAGCGCTCTTTCTTGCCAAGCAGTTCGACCAGGTGGAGTCGCGTGGGATTGGCCAATGCCTTGTAGATCGACGCCTGACGCTCGTAGTCGCTATTGGTGGATGAAAGGCTCTTTTTCATGATCGCCCCGAGTTCTTCTGTCGCAGCCGGACAACGTCTTCGCCCTCGCCGGCGGCAATAGTCAGTTTCATTGTCGCGCAACTTTGAAACAATGGAAGATATCACCGCGAAGGGAATTGCACATCCCCCAAGTTTGGAGCTAACTGAGTAGTCAACTACGGTGGCGTCTCTTGTCTCTCGGACAGGGCTAAAGCTTTCTGGAGGCATGCCGATGAGTTAAATGGCTACAAGACAGTCTCCTGAGGGAAACAATCCTCCTGCCCTTCCAGCCAACCTCCCATGTGGTTGGCTGGCTTTTTTCTTGTCTCGGGATCCTACGACCAAACGGGAGATTAGGATGGGGACATGCTTCTCCGTCCCGTAGCGGCTGGCGACCTAGAGAAACTGCTCGCCGACCTGAAGCGTTCGGTGGCCGTAACCAACGAGGGTATCTTCGGCCCTGCTTCCATTAGCTGGAAGATCAATCGCGAATCGGCGCTCTTTCTGGCTGCCGGCCGGGCTGCGATCCTGCAACTGGCCCATCCCTGGGTCGCTGCGGCGATTGCGCAACACTCCCGCACCCTTAATGACCCCATCGGCAGGTTCCATCACACCTTTCGAGTCATCTTCACCATGGTGTTTGGGCCGTCGGACCACGCATTCGCCGCAGCGCGCCAATTGCACCGCCTTCATCAGACGATCGCGGGAACCTTGCCGGACGCCGCTGGAGGCTTCAAACAGGGAAGTGTCTACGAGGCAAATGAGGTTTCTGCCCTGCGCTGGGTATACGCAACGCTGGTCGACAGTGCCCTTACCGCTTACGAGCTGCTATTGCCGCCGCTCAGCCATGCCGAGAAAGAGCAATATTTCTCCGAGAGCCTCAGGATGGCCTCTCTCTTCGGAATCGCCCGTGAACATCTGCCGGAGAGCTGGCCGGAATTCCGCGTCATATATCGAAACCACGGTGGAATCCGAAATCTTGGGAGTCAGCGCGGCAACCCAGGCGCTGGCCCGTCGACTGCAATCCGGAGCGGACCTTCGTGTCCCACTGCCTTTCTGGTATCAAGCGTTGACGATACAGCTATTGCCCGCCCCAATACGCGAACACTTCGGCCTGTCTTTCGGTGAGCGGGAGCAGCGGGCAAGCAGGCGCGCACTGGCCTTCATGAGGCCCGTGTATACCAGGTTGCCTGCGTTTGTGCGCTTTGTTGGTCCGTATAATGAGGCGCTCAGTCGTCTGCGCGGGCGGCAACCGGGTCTGGCGGTGCGGCTCAGCAATCGACTCTGGGTCGGGCAAGCGACGCTATTCGCCTTAGATGGCACGCAATTGCAAGTCGATCAGGCTGCGTCTGCATCTCGCACGCGTATTGCGGAATCGTAACAGCAGTCCATTCTCATCGGGGCGATACTCTTAGCATGCAAGGTTCCAAGCGCGTAGTTTACGCAGGTCTCGCTTCCAACCTGGCGATCACCATCATCAAGCTGGTGGTGGCGATCCTCAGCGGCAGCTCGGCGATGCTGGCGGAGTTTTTCCACTCCACTGTCGATACCGGTAACAGCGTCTTGCTGCTGTACGGGATGAAGCGCGGCCAGCGGCCGGCGGACCAGGGCCATGTCTTCGGTCACGGAAAAGAACTGTACTTCTGGTCATTCGTCGTCGCGGTCTCGATGTTCGGAGTGGGCGCGGCGCTGTCGATCTGGGAGGGTGTTTCTCATATTCGCCGGCCTGAGCCCATCTCAGACCCGACCTGGAGTTACGTGGTCCTGGCGAGCTCGGCAATATTCAGCCTGGTGAGCCTGGTGATCTCGCTGCAGGAGACAAATCGCAGGAAGGGAAACATCAGCCTCCTCGAGTTCATCCGGCGCAGCAAGGATCCCACGGTATTCACAGTCGTCCTGGAAGACATCAGCGACATTGCGGGGCAGTTGATCGCGCTGGTCGCGATCTATCTATCTGTCAAGCTGAAGAATCCCATCTTCGACGGCATCGGTTCCATTGGTGTCGGACTGGTGGTCCTGGCGGTCGCCGTTCTCCTGGCCAATGAATCGCGGGGACTGCTGATTGGCGAAACGGCGCCGTCGAAGGACGTCGAGCGAATGAAAGTCTTGTTGCAAAGCGATCCTTCGGTGGTGCGGGTTGGCGATGTATTGACCATGCAACTGGGTCCGGAAGATGTCTTGTTGAATGTCGAAATCGAGTTCCGCAGAGACAGCCGCGTTGACGATTTGGAGCAGACAATCTCTCGCCTCGAAAAGCGTGTGCAAGCTGAATTTCCCGAGGTACACCGATTGTTTGTCGAAGTGGCGCGCCTGTCGCGTGCCAATCTCCCTCAACAGCCGTGAGTTCCTGGATTCGCCTCTCCCACGGTCGAGCCCATTCGGTGTACGATATGGCAAGATTTTCGTTCGTCGGTGCGTGGCAAGCACTGCCGAACCTTGTGGGGTCAGATGAACGTCTTGCTGCTGTCAATGCCGGACTCGTTCGAGCATATGCCGACCGTTGCGGTCCGTATGCCCAATGGAGCCTTGACCTCGTTAGCCGGCAATGTTGATTCCCACCATAAGGTCGCCGTCGCCGACCTGATCCTGGTCCAGAGCAAGGTTCGCGAGACCGTCGAACAATTGGTGCGCGAACACCAACCTGACGTGCTTGGCCTCTCCGTAATGACCTTTCAGCGCAAGACAGCCCTGCGAATTATCGCGCTGGTGCGTTCCCTAAAACCCGATGTTCGCGTTGTCGTGGGAGGCTATGATCCCAGCCTTGCGCCCAAGGAGTATATGGGTGACGACAGCGGCATCGACTTCATCGTTCGCGGCGAGGGCGAACTGACCTTTCGCGAATTGTTGCGCGCCATCGATGCGGGCCAGGGTTTTGGCGGGATAGCAGGGCTCTCCTACCGCGGCAACGATGGCTGGCGCGAAAACGTGTCGCGTCCCGTTCACAGCCTGGATGGCGATGAGATTCGTCTTCCCAAACGCGATGCACGCGTGCTGGACGGCTATACGATGATGGGCCGTCAGGTCGACGTCGTTGAGACGTCGCGCGGCTGCACCTTCGATTGCGGTTTCTGCTCCATCATAGAGATGCGCGGCCGCAATTTTCATACTTACGCTTTCGATCGCGTGATAGCCGACATTCGCGATGCCTATGACCGCGGCACCCGCGCTATTTTTATCGTCGACGACAACATCAGCCTCAATATCAAGCGATTCGAGGCTTTGTGCCAGGCAATTATCGATGCTGGGCTGAACGATATTACTTACACCGTTCAGGCGATGACTTCGCCGATCGCAATGCACGGCGACACGCTGGCGCCTCTGATGCGCAAAGCCGGCTTCCGTTATGTGTTTCTCGGGATCGAGAACATCCTGCAAGATGACCTGGTGTTTCTGAAAGCGTCGGCCAAGAACGAGTTTCGCGAAGCTGGACGCAAGACCGGGAACGCCACGCTGCGGGCCATCGATCATCTTCACAAGAACAAAATGTTCGTCGTGGGCGGCCTGATCGTCGGCAACCCTGACGACACGCAGGAGTCGATTGAGGCGAACCTTGAGTTCGCGCGACAATACGTCGATTGGCCGTATATTCAGCACCCCACGCCCTATCCGGGTACGCCGATGACGAAAGACTTTCTGGCACGCAACCTGATCAAGATCGATCGCATGGAGGAGTACGACGGCACGACAGCCATCGTCGCCACCGAACATCTCCAGCCTCGGGAGATCGAATTTCAACGCTGGCGCGCCGAGCGCTGGATGAAGACACGCCATATTCCCGCCGTCATCGCGCACGATCCGCGCTTCGTGCTGCGCAACTGGTGGAAGATGCTGGCCCATACCTTCCGCGGCAGCAGTCTCCGCTCCATGCTTGGATTGGAGAGCGATCGCAAAGTATTCGAACGTTATTGCGCCATCCGAAGCGCCGAGCGCGCCTATCTGTGATGGCGCCCCCATCCTGTCGTACTGCGAGAAGTTGATTCTGCTGTGACGGCGGAGCCCGCTCGCGATATAAATTCAATAGGTCCCTTTTCCATGCTTCCAGATCAGCCCCCGCAATCCCAGGAGAAAAAGGCAGGGCTCGCTTATTGGGCCCAACGTGTATTGGAAGAATGCGACAAGGCCAGTGACGGCTTTGCTGCCGACCCGGTACACGACCTGCGGGTTGCCATCCGGCGGTGCCGCTCCATGGCGGACGGCTTCCTGTCGGTCGATCCGGATCCCGCATGGAAAGAAATGAAGCGGCATGCCAAGCCGCTGTTCAGCAGCCTGGGCGAATTACGCGATACTCAGGTGATGATGGAGTGGGTAGCCAAGCTGGCCGATGTCGGTGATCCCGTCGCCGAGAGCCTGACCGCGGAACTCAGCCGGCAGGAAGCGGAGCGAAAGACCGCGGCGCAGGAAGCCCTCACCGCCTTCGACCGCAAGAAATGGACGGATCTCAACGCCCATCTGGCTGAAAGAACCGGCGTGATTCCATTGGAAGGACCGGTGTTTCAGCACGTGGCGCTGGAGCGCTGGATCGACGGCAGGGAACTGCATCGCCACGCGTTAAGGAACCGCAGCGGCATCGCCTATCACCAGCTACGAATCGGCATTAAGCGCTTCCGCTACACGGTAGAGAATTTTTTGCCCTCGCGTCACGCTAAATGGTCGAAGGACCTCCGCGTGTTGCAGGACGCCTTGGGCGACGTGCATGACTTCGACGTCTTGCGGGCGATGCTGCGCGCGCATGCGGACATTCACACCGCAGGACCGCTTGCGCTGGCAGAAAAGGATAACCGAGGAACGGCAGCAGCGGCTCAATCTATATCGCCAAAAAATGCTGGGGAAAGCGTCGCTATGGAATGTATGGCGCTCCCACCTGCCTGCGGGGGATGAGCTTGAGCGGGCCGCGATGGAGAAGCTGCGTACATGGGCGGCCTTTCTGGATCCCGACCAGGCGCACTCAGCGCTGGTAACAAAACTGGCGCTCCAGCTATACGACGGCATCACACAATGTGGGATACTGCAATTGCCGAATTCAGCCCGCAGGGTTCTGGAAGGGGCTGCAATTCTGCACGAGATCGGGCGCAGCAAGGAAAAAAATGGTAGTCACCAGAAGCGTGGCTACAGAATGGTGTGCAAACTGAAACCTCCTGTCGGCTGGACCGAAGAAGATATGCGATCGGTCTCTGCCATGGTGCGTCATCACCGGGGAAAACTACCTTCCCGGGACGACTCCTCGTTTGTGGGACTTACAGCAAAGGGGCGTTCCGAGTTGCTGGCGCTGATAGGAATGTTGCGGCTGGCGAATGCCTTCGACGAAGAGCACGAGCACCGGGTAACGGATCTCAGTGTGGAGGCGCAGAGTGGCTCTTTACTGGTGTCAGCGCGCGGACTGGAGGAATTCGGCCCGGTGGCTCAAAGGGTTGCACAAGCGAGATACTTGCTTGAGTCGATCTGCAAAAGGCCGATCATGGTCCGAGCTGTGTCCGCACAGCCCGTGCCACGCCGGCCTCGAGTAGGGATTCGCAAGCAGTCTGTCGCGGCGGCCCATTGAAATGGGTCTAGTCTGCTAGCGCATGCTTCTTTTTCTTGTAGGGATCTCCCACAAAGACAAATGGATATTTGCTGAGGGCCTGAAGGTCTCCGGCCTCGGCGCAACGTTCGACCTCTGCCATGAGGTTGGACGCTTCGTCCTCGGGCATGTTTTTGGTGGCTTGCCAAAACTTATCCGGGAAGAACCAGATACGCCGGCGATGATCGGTTTCTACAGAACTATCTGAAAGCGATGGCATAACACTCCTCCCACAGAGTGGGATATCGGGTTTGGCCGTTGATTGTTGAACGATGAGGGCGACATGAACAAAAGCTACGAGTGAAATTATACGCCGCCTCGTGGCGGATCACGAGTTGCTGTCGAGGAGAGGTCTAAGCCGTAGAAAACACAGGTGCGTTTTTTCGGGGCACGTTATGAACATGCTTGGAAGGCGCAGGTCCCGTCCAACTGCCGGATGTGCCGGCTTCAGAGACATGGTTTCTGGTGATGAGTTCGTGTGTCTGACAATGTGGTATATGGCAACTTCTACCGCGATTGGATGTGAGCGCGAGCTGCGTGTTGGAAGCCCAGCGCAAAACAAAACCGCAGACACGCGAAAGTCGGGAGACCGGGAGATGCAGAGTATTCACGATCCGGGAAAAGAAAAGCCGCCATCGGGATGATGGCGGCTGGGAAAAGTCTTGATGCGCCTACAGGCCAAACTTGCGACGGGCAAAAGCTGCAACCGCAAGCACGCCGCTACCGAACAGGGCCATGCTTCCTGGCTCCGGCACCGTGCTCCCGGACTGCGACACGCTCACGTTGTCGAGGAACCAGTACGACGGGTCGTTGCGGAAGGTGAACGATAGATTCGTCTGATCGCTCGTTGCCACGGTTGTCAGGACGAACTGCTGCCATCCGAAGGCCACTCCGAAGTCGGTGAAGCTGAAGCTGGAGTTGCCGAAGGTGACGGAGAAGAAGTTTGGTGTTCCGCCCACCGGATTGGCGAGGTAGAACGAGAGACTGTATTCGTCACCAGGGGTGGTGGCGATCATCTGCGAGATGGTCGCGGTGTCGCCGACCGGGCCAAAGTAGCCAGCAAAGTTACCGCTCTGTGGCCCAAATCCGCCCGGGCAGGAAGATACGTCGCAAACCCCGACGAAACCGGTATCGCCGGATACCGTCCAATCAGTGAAATCCCCGGTCTCAAAACTTCCGTTGTTGACCTGAGCAAAGGCGGCAGTGCCGACCATGAGCAGGCATAGACAGAGCAGGACGCGAAGTGGCTTTTTCATAGTGTGATGGACCCTCCCTTTTGTGCGCACGTAAAAGGGGTCAGCAGCTATGTCGCAATCGTGGTGCCATTTCAAAAACAAGCCATTGCAATTGAAATCAGCAAGTTACAGGAATGGCATAGAGGTGTCGGTATGCAGGACATTGCAACTGCCGGGAAGTCCCATTCCCTTAGTTAGATCGTGCCACTGCGGCCTTGAGGGTTTACAACGATGGGACGCAAAAAAGGCTCCAAGTGGTTAAAACCTGGAGCCTCTGAGAATTTGAGTTCGGCGGACCCTGCTGGCGCGTTATGGGCGCAGCTTACGACGAACCAGACCAGCGATCCCTACGATTCCGGTACCAAACATTAGGAACGTGCTGGGCTCGGGAACTGTCCCGCCCGATTGCTGCACGGTGACGTTGTCCAGGAACCAGTAGGACGGATCATTGCGGAAAGTGAACGACAGTGGCGTCTGGTTGCTGGTTGCAACGGTCGTCAGAGTGAACTGCTGCCAGTTGAAGGCGACGCCAAAGTTAGTGAAGCTAAAGCTTGAGTTTCCGAAGGTGACTTGGAAATAGTTCGGGGTCCCTCCAACGGGATTTGCCAGATAGAACGACAGCGAGTAGGTGTCCCCCGGAGTGGTTGCGATACTTTGTGAAATGGTCGCCGTGTCGCCTACGGGCCCAAAGTAAGCAGCGAAATTACCGTCTTGAGGAGCAAATCCGCCCGGGCAGGTGGTGACGTCGCACACACCGACAAAGCCGGTGTCTCCGGATACGGTCCAGCCAGAGAAATCACCAGTTTCAAAACTTCCGTTGTTCACCTGAGCAAGGGAGGCCGTTCCAATCATTACGACTGCCAGAGCAAGCGCATACCGGGCAAACTTATTCATTGAGGGAACTGCCCTCCTTCGAAGTGGCAACCACGATCCAACAGGATCAAGTGCAAGCTTATGGCCAACAACTCTGCTTGTAAAGCGTTTTCTTGCAGTTAGATACAGGATATACACACAAGACGATGTGAAAAGATTTGCAACATTTGGACGAACTGCTTCCTCCCCCTTACGGTTATCTCAAGCGACACAACCGTAAACGAACTCCCTGACATCGGGCGGCCGAAACTGACATCGGAGATCGTCCGGGCTGATTTCGTTGTGCCGGATCAGTAATCCAGTTCGGCTGGACGTCCGGTCAACCGCTCAATACGTTTGGCGATCGGCGGATGCGTTGAGAACAGGTTGGCGAAGTTCACACCACCCAGCAGCGGGGCGACGATGAACAAGTGCGCCGTTGAGGGCGAGGCCTGCATCGGGATCTTCTTGGAGTAAGCGTCCAGCTTCCGCAGCGCACTGGCTAAGGCATACGGATTTCCGGTAAGTTCTGCGCCGGTTGCGTCTGCTTGATATTCTCGTGAACGCGATACAGCGAGTTGAATCAGGGTGGCGGCAATCGGAGCCAGGATCAACATGAGCAGAGCGACGAATCCGCCGCCGCGATCCCGATCGTCGCGGTCTCCCATGCCTCCGAACAGCGAAGCCCAATAACCCATGCGGGCCAGCAAAGTGATGGCGCCGGCCAGGGTTGCCGCAACCGAACTGATGAGGATGTCACGGTTGCGCACATGACCCAGTTCATGGGCCAGCACGCCTTCCAATTCTTCGTCGTTCAGCAGATTCAGGATGCCCTCGGTGACGGCGACGGAAGCGTGTTTGGGATTGCGTCCGGTCGCGAAGGCGTTAGGTGACTCCGTGGGAATCACGTACATCTGAGGCATCGGGAATTCCCATCTTCTGCGTAAGACGCTCGACCACCGCGTAAGCGCGCGGCAATTGCTCGCGCGTCACCGGCTGGGCGCGATACATTTTCAGGGCGATCTTGTCGCTCCAGAAATACGAAACGAAGTTCATGAGGATGGCGAGTCCAAAGGCCATCACCAGCCCGCGCTCACCTCCGAACATCTGCCCCAGGAAAAGCAGGAATAAGGTCAATGCAGTCAGCAATAGTGCTGTCTTAAAGGTGTTTCCCATACTTGCTAAGTAGATGATAAATGCAGGCGCCGGATGCGGGAAATCGAGTGGTGGATGAGCGGCTTGGAAACGGACGGCTCGTCGGCGCGAACGCCGCTTCGCCGGGATCCAATGGAGGTCGCAAATCGGCACGGCTAATGCCGTGCCCTTTCAACGCTGATCGCGCGTGAATATCAGCACCGCTCATTCAACGCTGAAGAACGGCCCTCAACGGGCCGCTCCGCTTATCTCCAATATCCGGCCACCCATACGTAGCCGCCGTGTCGTGGAGCCCAGTAACCGGGTACCCACACTACATGCGGCCGAGGCGGCACAACATATCGGCCGGGAACCCAAACATAGGCTCCGTGATGCCAGCGGTAATATCCGCCGGTCCATACATAGCGAGGCCCCGGTGCAACCGCGATCACTTCGCGCCGTGGCGGCGGCGGTCCCACTCGAATCACCGTTTGTGCAAAGGCAGCCTGCAGAGAAAGCAGGAACCCGAACGCGGCTGCCAGGAAAATCCTTTTCACCTTGTCACCTCCGACATACTGCTTTGTTGTTATTAACGCGAAAGTCGTCGAGAGGTTGCGGGGCGTTGCGCAGATGTGTGTGGATAACGTTGCAGGATGTACTATGGCTGGATGTCCGAGTTGCCTATCCTGCCGTCTGAATCCAAACACCCGCACGAGGAGTTGATACTGATAGGTCTGCGCCTGGACGCGCAGCACGACGGGCCGCAGCTTTACACCCTGTTGTCAGTCGGAGGAGCGGACGAGCGGCCCATATCGGCTGACGGACGATTGCTGTTCTTTACGCGTCGCGAACTCGCCGGCAAAGCTCTTGCCTTAGACCCAACGCTGGCAAGGCTCGGTCCACCGCCGGAGGAGATCGAAACGTTTTGCGATGTTGCAGAGGCTCTTCACCTGGTGAATTCGCAAAATGACGATCCGGACGGTGTGATCCTGGATTGTCTGCTGATCTTTGACGACCTGGTACGCGCAACCCACTTGCACATGCCCGATCGCTACCAGGGAATACTGACAGAATTGGCAGCGCGGCTTACCGAGCGAACCTTGTTGAAGAAGATCTTCACCAGCCCGTCGCTGCGCGAGCACGTGGAGGATGCGCTGCTCTGGTGTATCGGAGCCATCGTCGTGAAGTCGCGCGTGGTCACGAATTAGCCGGTCTTCGATAAAGAATCAAGCACGAAGTCCTGTGGGAGCGCTGGCGCGTTCCCGCAATGCTCGCATCGCTTTGTATGCAATCGCTACCGCCGCAAGAGTTGCGGCATAGTACAGCAGTAAGAGCCCACCGATAACGCCCCGCCCCATGAACTCAGGCCGGTTGATGGTAAGCCGACCTAGAATGAATCCCGGCCCTGCATTCAGCAGTTGCAGACAGTCGAGCGGGATGGACAACTTCGCTTCCTGCCACGTGGGCAATCATTCCCGTGTAATAAGGCGCCAGCAGAAAATGGACACCGTACAAGTCGATGGCGGCGAATAATGTGGCGATTGCGGGGAGCACCGCCCAACGCAGGTGTGCCGGAACCAGAGAGTTGACGGCCCAGGCAATCAGCAGGATCTCCGGCAACACCACGGCGTACAAGTACCAACCGGTGGAAGAAGAGGATCCGCTTGAGATGTAGGTGATCAATACGTCGTAAAGCAGTCCCAGCCAGAAGAATCCGTAGATGGCAAACGCCACGAAAAGAGCGCTGGAACGGAAGCGGTCTTTGGCGATTGCTTTTGCGACTCCGATTACAATCGCCACGATTCCCAACAGAAATATCAGATAGACCGGCTTCGGCAGCTTCAGAAAACTCCAGGCTCCGAACCAGATGTGCGACACCAGCACCGAGGTCACGCCGCCGATCCAGTTCACGTGAGGTATCGCCGCGATCAGATGAGCGACGCCCCGATGCGACGCGGCGACATCGTTAATTTCCCCCGACCATGAACCCGTAAGCGCGTGGTTCCGCCAGTACCATCCGAAGCTGATGATCGCGGCCACGCAAAGACCGGCCGTAGCTCTCAACAGGATTCGCTTGCGTTCATCGTGCCAAGCGCAATGCAGCGCCACAACCGCATAGGCAGGTATCGCGACCAGAAAGTACGCCTTGGAGAGCAGTCCGATGCCAAGCACGATGCCCGCTATCAAAAACCACATCGATTTACCCGGCTGCGCGGCCCGCAATAGCGACAGCGTAAACAACGAGAAAACCACGATGGCCAAGCTTTCATTGCCGGCGCGACTTATATCAATCATCAGCTCCGGCATGCAGGTGATGACCGCAGCGATCGCCAGAGCCTGGGCTCGACTGAGGAACACCTCGTTTGCCGTGACATACGCAATCGGCACAAGCAGCGACGCCAGCAGCACACTGAGGATCCGAATCAGCAGGACGCGTGCCGGAAGCCCCCACGAGGCTGCAAGTCGCATGGGGACGGACATTATCCAGTAATAAAGCGGAGCCTGCTGCGCCTCATACATGGCAGGCGCTGTTCCTGCCTGAGATTGCCACGCCGGTGGAATGGACCGCAGCTTTTCTCGAAGCTCATTGCGATCGCCCTCCGGCAATTGCCAGTAGCTGTCCTCGGTGTAGATCGGGGATTCGAGCTCGTGCAGTCGCTGCTCCCAGGAGAGCGGCATTAGGTGAAGGGAAGCCTGCACTTCGCGTGAGACGGGGGTTGTGACTACCGGCAACCCACGATGCTCAATCACATATTGAATGAATGCAAAGTGCGATGGCTCGTCGTAGCCTTCCCAGACAGGCAGCAGGGCGCAATAGAAACAACCGCGCACAATAAAGCAAAGCCAAAGAACGATGAGCAGCTTATTGGCAAGAGAGTTCCATCGCGAAATTTGATCGCTATGGCTCATCGTGTGGCAGGGAGGGTCCGAGTGCCGGCTATTCCGACGTGAAGTAATCGACCGTAATCGGATTCTCGAAGAGCGAGTAGTCGCGCGTCACCACGGTTATGCCGCTGTCGGTGACGTGGTACTTCTGCCGATCGGCTTCGGTGTCGTAGCCGATAACGGTGCCTTCCGGAATGTGCACATCGCGATCGATGATGGCCTTGCGGATGCGGCAATGCCGGCCAACATTCACGTGCGAGCACAGAATGCTGTTCTCCACATGTGCGTAGGAATTCACGCGCACGTCGGGAGACAGAACGCTGTTGCTGACCATGGCGCCGGAGATGATGCAGCCCATCGACACCATGGAGTCGAGCGCCTCGCCCATGCGGCCGGGGTCGTTGAATACGAACTTTGCCGGCGGATACTGACGCATGTGGGTGCGAATCGGCCACGCAGAGTCGTACAGGTTGAATACCGGCGCTACCGAAACCAGGTCCATGTTGGCTTCGTAATACGCCTCCAGCGTGCCCACGTCGCGCCAGTACAGCGCTTCCTTCTTGTTCTCGTCGATGAAGTTGAAGGAATAGACCTTGTAGTCCTCCAGCATCCGGGGCAGAACGTTGTGGCCGAAGTCGTGGCGCGAGTTCGGATCCTCGGCGTCCTTCAGCAACACCGGAATCAGTACGTCGGTGTTGAACAGATAAATGCCCATCGATCCCGAAACCATGCGCGGGTTGTAGGGCGAGCGCAGATCGGTTTGCTCCGGCTTCTCCTGGAAGCCCACGACCCGGCCGGTACGATCGATCTCCACTACGCCGAAATGCTTCGTCTCGCTCGGTTCAATCAGGATGGTGGCGATGGTGACGTCGGCGCCCGAATCCTGGTGCTGGCGCAGCATCAGGTCGTAGTTCATCTTGTAGATGTGATCGCCGGAAAGAATCAGAACATGCTGGGGCTGCTCGGAACCGATGGAGTAAATGTTCTGATAGACCGCGTCGGCGGTGCCCATGTACCAGTTCTCGCTGACGCGCTTCATCGGCGGCAGAATCTCGATGAACTCGCCCAGCTCGCGTCCAACGATATTGCCCCAGCCTTCGCGGATGTGCCGGTTCAGCGACAGCGCCTTGTACTGGGTCAGGATGTAGACCCGGCGCAGGTCGGAATTGATGCAGTTGGAGAGGGTGATGTCGATGATGCGATAGATGCCGCCGAAGGTGACGGCCGGTTTAGCGCGGTCGCGAGTCAGGGGATAAAGACGCTCACCTGCTCCTCCCGCCAACAACACTCCAAGAGTGTCTCTCATCCGGTGATGCCCCGCACGCCAACGTCTTTACAGAAATGTGTTGGACTGCTTGACGGTTGTGGGACGCTAAAGTTGAACGGAACATGCCACCCCAGGAAAGTCGAATCTTAGCACACGCTGTTGCTGCCGGTTGTAAGCGACAACCGGCGCGGCCTTGACCGCTAGCGATCTTCGCCGACGCTGATACGCAGTGACTTCAGGAACTTCAAATCCTGCGAGGTCATCTCGAATTCGGCCGAAGAAGTTGCGGACAAGGCTTCCTCCTGCGGTTCGTCCTCACTATGAGAGTTGAATCCGATGGTGGCTTCCAGTACAACGAACACGTCGTATCCGCCGTCCTTGATGCGTGAAATCACGTCGGCGATCTCGTCGGAATCGGAAAGCGAGTTGTTGATGGCGTCACCCAACTCTTTCATCATGCTTTTCAGTCGCTTATCCACAATCTCCACCTGGGCGTTCGAAGGCTTTTTCGACAAGAAAATCTTCGCACAGTTGAAAACGCCAGTGGAAGCTCATTTCCTGCGACGAACCCGCGTTTGTACTGAATTGGATGCAGAGGAAAGCAAAGAAGTTTTGCAGTTGCAACCGCTTCTGGCAGGCCTAAATGTTGGCTGTTAAAATGAGTGCTGTCAACACGATTACTCGCGCATGCCATTGTGTCGTCGAGACGGAGAGGAAGCCGTTTTGTCATCGGGAGGTCTTGGCAGGCAGAGCCGTGCATTTCTGCGTGTCGCCGGGACCAGGACCGGTAAGAATCGCTGGGTCCGGGCCTTCTACAATGCCGGTCATGTCACGGCCAGCAACGTTGGGCGGCGTGCGTCCATGTTCTCTGGCTGGAGGTCACCGGCCTGCTTTTCCTGCTGCTCGCGTTGGTGGGCGGCGGAGCAGCGATTCGGGAGTACCGTCATCGGAAGCAGTTCCGGTTCGGGGAAGATGCTGTTGGCTGCCTTCTTCGCCGTTGATTTTCGCGTACTTCGGCGCGAGTTCCTTCTGGAGAGCGCGCCGCAGAAAATAGCACCGCCTGTCCTTGGATACGGACGCGAACTGTTGTGATCCACGTCATAGCACGTTCGCCGCCCCTCGGCGCACAATCGAGATTTGGAACGAGGGACTCTTTTCATGGCTGATACAAAAGAAAAAAGCAGCAGCAGCCGGCAAGCCGGCGCAAGACACAGGAGACTTCTTCTCACATCCCGGTGCATCCGCTGTACACCGCGGCCGATCTCGAGTCGTGGGATTACGACCGCGACGTAGGCTATCCCGGACAATTCCCCTACACGCGCGGCGTTCAGGCCACCATGTACCGCGGCCGCCTGTGGACCATGCGGCAGTATGCCGGCATGGGCGATGCCGACGAGTCGAACCGCCGCTACAAGTATCTGCTGAGCCAGGGAACGACCGGCCTGAGCGTCGCGTTCGATCTGCCGACGCAGATCGGTCTGGACTCCGATAACCCGCTGTCGATGGGCGAGGTCGGCAAAGTTGGCGTGGCCATCGATTCCATCGAGGACATGATGCGTCTGTTCGACGGCATCAACCTGGAAAAGATCTCCACCTCGATGACGATCAACGCGACCGCATCGATCCTGCTGGCGCTGTACATCGTGACCGCCCGGCGCACCGGCAGGCGACGTGCGCAAGCTTTCAGGAACGATTCAGAACGATGTGCTGAAGGAATACATCGCGCGCGGCACCTACATCTATCCGCCGGCGCAGGCGATGCGCATCATTACCGACATCTTCTCGTATGCCAACGAGCAGGTGCCCGAGTGGAACACCATCTCCATTTCCGGCTATCACATGCGCGAAGCCGGATCGACCGCGGTGCAGGAAGTGGCGTTCACCCTGGCCAACGGCATGACCTACGTGCAGGCGGCCATCGATGCCGGGCTGGATGTCGACAAGTTCGCGCCGCGGCTGTCGTTCTTCTTCAACGCGCACAGCAATTTTCTGGAAGAGGTGGCGAAGTTCCGCGCGGCCCGCCGCATGTGGGCGCGCATCATGCGCGAGCGTTTTGGCGCGAAGAATCCCAAGTCGCAGATGCTGCGCTTCCACACGCAGACCGCGGGCTCGACGCTCACGGCGCAGCAGCCGGAGAACAACATCGTTCGCACCGCGTTGCAGGCGATGGCCGCGGTATTGGGTGGAACGCAGTCGCTGCACACGAACTCGTTCGACGAAGCTCTGGCGCTGCCGACCGAGCAGTCCGCCCGCATCGCGCTGCGCACCCAGCAGATCGTCGCCTACGAGTCCGGCGCGGCGCAGACCATCGATCCGCTGGCGGGCTCGTACTACATCGAGTCGCTGACCAACCAGATCGAGAGCAATGCCCTCGCGTACATCGAGAAGATCGATGCGATGGGCGGAATGCTGAAAGCCATCGAACGCGGCTTCGTGCAGCAGGAAATCCAGAATGCCGCGTACGAGTATCAGCGGGCGGTCGACCACAAGGAAGCGCTGGTGGTCGGCGTGAATTCCTTCGAACTGGAGCAGGAGAAGTCGATACCGCTGCAGCACATCGACGAGTCGCTGGAACGCAAGCAGGTGGAGCGACTGAAAGCCGCTGCGCGCCAAGCGCGACCAGGCAAAGTGGGCGGCGGCGGTCAACGCGTGGAGGAAACGGCCCGAAGAGCACGGCAACCTGATGCCGGTAATCGTCGAGGCCGTCGAAGCGAATGCGACGGTCGGCGAAATTTCCGACGCCATGCGGCACGTGTACGGGGAGTACCGCGAGACGGTCGTGATTTAGGGGGTTACGCCAGTCCGAGCAGGATTTGCTATCTTCATACGACGGCAACCACAGGATGGCGACCAGGCACGATTCACCCCGCATTCGAATCTTGGCCCTCGCTTCGCTCGGAGGCGCTCTCGAATACTACGACTTTGTGGTGTTCGTCTTCCTGACGCCGGTTATCGGGAAACTCTTCTTCGCCTCCACCACTTCCGGCGTGGGCGCGCGAGGTGCAGACCTTCGGCATCTTCGCCGCCGGCTACATCGTGCGCCCTGTGGGCGGCATCGTCATGGCGCACTTCGGCGACACGCGCGGCCGAAAGCGCATGTTCACCTTCAGCGTTCTGCTGATGGCGATCGCGACCTTCGTTATCGCCCTGCTGCCAACCTACTCGTCCATCGGAATTGCCGCGCCATTGTTGCTGCTGGCCATGCGCATGCTCCAGGGCACAGCTCTCGGCGCCGAAGCGCCCGGAGGCTGGGTCTTCGGAGCCGAGCACGCAAAGCGCGGACATGTCGGACTCGCGGTCGGCCTGCTGACCGGAGGACTGAGCCTCGGCATTCTGCTGGGCTCGGTCGTCGCCACCGCGCTCACGTTCTGCGTATTCGCCGCAGCAGATCTGCCGATGGCAGATGGCGCATTCCGTTTTTCCTCGGCGGCATCTTCGGACTGACGGCGATGTTCCTGCGCCGCTGGCTGGATGAAACTCCGGTGTTCGAGCAGATGCGCGGAGCGCGCGGCGCTGTGTCGCGAACTGCCGCTGCGCCGCGTGCTGCGCAGCCACCGGTCTGCCGTGGTCACGTCGATGATCGGCACGTGCTCTCTGATCGCGATGATCGTGGTGGTCATCCTGATGACGCCGGCGCTGCTGCAGCACTCGTTCGGCTTGTCCCGCTGGATTGACGCAAGCGGCGAACCTGGCGGGGGCGGCGGGACTGTGTATCGGCAACATCAGCGTACCGGTGCGGCTGCGGATCGCTTCGGAACGCGGCGTGTCGCGAGCGTTATCTTTGCCCTGCTGATCGCGGCGACGTACGGGCTTTACCTGAGCGCCGCGTATCGGCCCGACTTGATCGTGCCGCTGTACCTGCTGGCTGGATTCGGAGCGGGCGCCTCGGTGATCGCGCCGATCCTGATGGTCGCCGCTTTTCCTCCCGAGATTCGCTTCACCGGAGTGTCATTCTCCTACAATGTGGCAACGGCGGTGATGGGCGGCATTACGCCGCTGCTGGTGTCTACTCTGTCACACTGGAACCGCTTTGCACCGGCGCATTACGTGGCGCTTACGGCAGCGATCGGAGTGCTTGCGGCCCTGCTCTCGCCGGAAGAGAGTTTGCAAACGTGACCGTGGCCGATGAGCTCGTAGCGTAGCAACATAAGCCGTCGACTGACGCCATCTCGGCACTCACGCACGCCCTGCTTCGCATCGCGAGTTCCCGTAGTGGGAATTAACACTCACTCATCGGACCTTCGTGGGCTACCCGAAAAGCGCTCGCTCCATAGTTTTTCGCGCCCGATCGAACTCGGCTACTTCTCCTCGCCAAACACCCGCCGAAGATCTTGTCCACATTGCGCAGCGGCCGCTTCAGATCGAAGGCGTGCTCCAGCGTCTCGCGCTTCACCTTGGCCGTGATCTCCGGATCGCTCATGATCAGGTCGCGGAAGTTCAGCTCATCCTTCCACGCGCGCATGGCATTCGACTGCACCAGCCGGTAAGCGTCTTCGCGCAAGCACGCCGGCCTCCACCAGGTCGAGCAGCAACTGCCCGCTGAACACCAGGCCGCCTGTCGATTCCAGGTTCTTCAGCATGCGCTTGGGATAGACCAGCAGCGTGTCGATCAGGTTGGTCGTCTTGTTCAGCAGGTAATCGACCAGGATGGTCGAGTCAGGCAGGATGATGCGCTCCACCGACGAGTGCGAGATGTCGCGCTCGTGCCACAGCGCGACGTTCTCCAGCGCGGCCTGCGCATTCGAGCGCACCACGCGCGCCAGTCCGCTGATCTGCTCGCAGGTGACCGGATTGCGCTTGTGCGGCATGGCCGACGAGCCCTTCTGCTTCTCGCTGAAGAACTCTTCCGCCTCGCGGACCTCGGTGCGCTGCAGATGGCGAATCTCGGTCGCGATCTTGTCGAGCGTCGAAGCGATGACCGCCAGCGTCGCGACATAGAAGGCGTGCCGGTCGCGCTGGATCACCTGCGACGAAACCGCCGCAACATTCAGTCCCAGGCGCTTGCAGATGGCCTCTTCGTACTCGGGCTCCAGGTGAGCGGCGTTGCCGACCGCGCCCGACAGTTTGCCGACGCGCATCTGCTCCGACGCCATCTCGAAGCGCTCGATGTCGCGCTGCATCTCGGAGTACCAGTTCGCCAGCTTCAGGCCGAAGGTGATCGGCTCGGCGTGAATGCCGTGCGTGCGGCCGATCGCCGGCGTGTCCTTGAACTCGAAGGCGCGCCGCTTCAGTACCTCGCGCAAGCTTCTTCAGGTCCTCGCGAATGATGGCCGACGCCTGCTTCACCAGCAGCGCCTGCGCCGTGTCGACCACGTCGTTCGAGGTCAGCCCGTAGTGCAGCCAGCGCGACTCCGGGCCGACCTTCTCGGCGACGGCGGTGGTGAAGGCGATGACGTCGTGCTTCACCTCGGCTTCGATCTGGTTGATGCGGTCGAGGTCGAAGCCGCCTTTCTCGCGCATGGCCTTGGCCGCCGACTGCGGCACCAGGCCGGCTTCGGCGAGGGTTTCGGTGGCGGCGAGTTCCACGTCGAGCCAGGTTTGAAACTTGTTCTGGTCACTCCAGATGCGGCCCATCTCGGGGCGGGTATAGCGTGCGATCAAAGCGAACTCCTTGTATCGACGGGTCGGGAGATGAGTGCGAAACCCTATATTGTACAGAAAAGGCGCGGGCGGCTTTTCGCCATTCGCTGTTCGCTTTCATGAAGTGGCACCTTTCGCTCGTCTTTCATGAAGTTCATCCCGAGCGAAGTCGAGGGACCTGCTGTCCGCGTTGGGCAACGAGCCGGCCGTCGCCAGCAGAGCAGCTCCCTCCACTCGGGCTGAAGCCGTCGGTCGGGATGACAACCACTATCGGGGGCGAGCAATGCCTGAAGGCGTCGCTGGGATGACAACCCATGGGCGTCCCGCATTTCCTTCGATCGATTGTCATCCCGAGCGAAGTCTAGCGACCTGCGTCTGTCGATCATGGAAGCGAAGCGCGACACTTTCGCATCCAACATAAACATCGTAATACGATATAATCGTATTACGATATGTCTATGAACAAGAATCCGCACATCAAATTGTCCGACTACCAGGCGCTGGCCGAGTTCCGCTACCAGATGCGCCGATTACCTGCACTTCAGCGAGCAGGCCGCCCGCGCACGCCGGCATCGAGCCGCAACAGCATCAACTCATGCTGGCCATCAAAGGCGATCCCCGACGGCGAAGAGCCGCGCATCGCCTACCTGGCCGAGCGGCTGCAGATTCAGCATCACAGCGCGGTCGAACTGGTGGACCGCATGGAGAAGAAGGGCCTGATCACCAGCGACCCGCGGCGAAAGCGACCGGCGCGAGGTCCACGTGCAGCTCACGGCGCAGGGAGACCGCGTGCTGACGGAGTTGACCAGGCACATGCGAGCCGAGTTACGCTCTGGCTGCGCCGTCGCTGGTGGCGACACTGCGCAAACTGACCGCTCGCTCTGCTCCGCGCCAGGGGTGCGCGTCAAACGCAAATTAGCCAGAAAGAGGGCGGCGTAATTCCATGACGAAACATGTTGAAACCCTGGGCGTCGACGGGTTGAACCCGCTGAATCCCGACGCCCAGTCGGCAGCGACCCCGATTGCGCAGGAAGCGAAGTTCCGCACCGGCATGGTCTCGTTGCTGGCTGCGGCGATCGGAATGATGGCCGGAATCATCGCCTACCTGCTGTACAACCTGATCGGCCTGTTCACCAACATCGCCTTCTACCACAAAGTTTCGTTCGTCTTTCGCAGCGCGCGCGAGAACCATCTCGGGCTGCTGGGTCATCGTGACTCCGGTGATCGGCGGAATCATCGTCGGCATCATGGCGCGCTACGGCTCCGACAAGATTCGCGGACACGGCATTCCCGAGGCGATGGAGGCGGTGCTGGTCAACCGCAGCCGCATTGAGCCGAAGGTCGCCATCCTGAAGCCGATCTCGGCGGCGATCGCCATCGGAACCGGCGGCCCGTTCGGCGCGGAAGGCCCCATCATCCAGACCGGCGGCGCGATCGGATCGCTGGTCGGACAGCTGATGCACACCACCGCGGCCGAGCGCAAAGTGCTGCTGGCCTGCGGCGCGGCGGCGGGCATGGCGGCGACGTTCAGCACGCCGATCGCCGGCGTGATCCTCGCCATCGAGCTGCTGCTCTTCGAGTTCAAGTCGCGCTCGTTCATTCCGCTGGTCATTGCCAGCACGCTGGCAACCAGCGTTCACTTTCGGCTGATGGGGCCCGGGACCGATGTTCCAGGTCGGCGCGCTCGACTTCGGTCTGCCGCACGCGTTGCCGTTTTATCTGGTGCTGGGCGTCCTCTGCGGAGTCGCCGCGCTCGGCTTCAGCAAGCTGCTGTATTGGGTGGAAGACCAGTTCGAGAAGCTGCCGATTCACGACATGTGGTGGCCGGCCATCGGCGCGCTGGGACTCGGCATCATCGGCTACTTCGTCCCGCGCGTGCTGGGCGTCGGCTACGACACCATCTCCGACATTCTGAATGCCAGGATGCTGCTGGGCGGGCTGCTGGCGGTGATGATCTTCAAGTCGGCGGCGCTGGTCATCTCGCTGGGCTCGGGAACTTCCGGAGGCCTGCTGGCGCCGATGTTCATGGCCAGCGCGGCCATGGGCTCGGTGTTCGCCATGGTCGTGGACAAGATCTGGCCCGCAGCGCATCTCTCGCCCGGCGCGTTCGCGCTGGTGGCGATGGGAGCAGTGTTTGGAGCGGCTTCGCGCGCGGCGTTTACGTTCATCATCTTCGCCTTTGAAATCACGCGCGACTACAACTCGGTGCTGCCGCTGATGCTGGTGACGGTGATCGCCGATGCGATTGCCGTGCACTACGCCAAGAACTCCATCATGACGGAGAAGCTGGCGCGGCGCGGTCTGCACATTCACCAGGATTACGAGCCCGATGTGTTCCAGCAGGTGACGGTGGGCGAGACGATGTCGAAAGAGTTCGATGTGGTTCCGGTGACCATGCGAGTTGCCGAACTGGCCGAACGCATCACCAAGCGCGATCCGGCGGTGACGCATCATCAGGGCGTGTTCATCGTCGATGCGAATGGCAGGCTGGCGGGGATTATCACTCGCGCCGACATCATGCGCGCGCTGGAGAAAGATTCCTCGGGGAACATGACTGTGCTCGAGGCGGGCTCAACGAATCCGGTGGTGACTTACCCGAAGGAAGTTCTCTACGATGCGGCCGCACGTATGCTGCGCTCGAATGTCGGGCGGTTGCCGGTGTGCAGCTGGGAAGATCCGGGACGTCCGGTGGGATACCTGGGACGCTCGCAGATCATGGCGGCGCGCCTGCGCAGACTGGAGGAAGAGTTTGTGCGTGAGCCGGGATGGGTGAAGGGAAGAAAGCCGGCGTAAGTCTTGCGGACGGAGCAGACCACGCAGTAGTTGAATAGCCGCTCTCGCGACATTGGTTGTCATCCCAACCGACGGCTTGAGCCCGCGGCGTGTCATCCCGACCGACGGCTTGAGCCCGAGTGGAGGGACCTGCTTTGCGCGCGGCGGCGGATCGTTGCCCAACGTAAGACAGCAGGTCCTTCGACTACGTTCGTCGGCTAAGCCTCCTCACTTCGCTCAGGATGACAATCAATGAAAGGAACAGGGGACGCCCGTGGCTTGTCCTGCCGACCGACGGCTTCAGGGCTCTGCGACTCAGTCTGTCTCCGACCGACGGCTTCAGCCCGAGTGGAGGGACCTGCTTTGCGCGCGGCGGCGGATCGTCGCCCAACGCAGGACAGCAGGTCCTTCGACTGCGTTCGTCGGCCGAGCCTCCTCACTTCGCTCAGGATGACAATCAATCGAAGGAGACAGGGGACGACTCGCGCACTCGATCATCAACCTTCGTCGACCACGCCCAGCAACTGCGACATCTCCTCGTACAGAAAACCTTCGCCGGGACGATACGGCTGCACCCATTTGCCGTCGATGACGAACTGCGGAATGGCGCGCTTGCCGGTCTGGCGAATCACTTCCTCGGCCGCCCCGGGCGTCTTTTCGATGTCGACCTCGGTGTAGGGAATGCTGTTCTTTTCGAGAAAGCGCTTGGCTGTGCGGCAGTCGGGACACCAGTAAGGCGGAATAGACGAGGAGCTCCATAGATCAATTGTATGATGCGTGAATTCGTGGCGTGATGTCGAGTCACGTCGGCATTGCGGCCGCGCGCGTTTTGGGACGGAGCCCCTTGCGGGCAAACCCCTGCCGCCGGCTAAAGCCGGCTCCAGCCATTTTCCCCGCCGCACCCAGCGCTGAAGCGCTGGGCTAAGCTCTTCCGTCTCGCTTCGCGAGACTCGGTTCAATGTCACATCGCGTGTTGTCGACACATGATGAACCGCGGCGGCGGCGGCGGGGTCCTGAACTTGGCGTCGACTTCGTTAAACACGTCGCTCCCCGCGTCAATACAAAAAGCGAGAGCATACAAAAGGGGAGCGTCTCCGCTCCCCCTTTGCGACTTGCCTAGGCTCACGGCCCATAGCTCAAAGCCCACAGCTTAATTGCTGTACAGCAGCACGCCTTCCGTCTTCTCTTCGCCGACCGGCCGGTAGAAGAGCTGATCGTTGTCGAGGTAGACCTCGATGAACGCCGGACGCTGTGCGAAGGTGCCCTGGATGAGCGCCTCCGACAGCGGGTCTTCGATGTACTTCTGCAAGCGCGCGCCGCAGCGGACGAGCGCCGTAGGTGCGATCGACGACGGTTTTGTCGAGGATCCACTTGCGGGCCTCTTCGGTCACCGTGACGGTGATCGAGCGCTGCGCCAGGTTCGTGTTCAACTGCTGCACCATCAGTTCGACGATCTGGATCAGGTCGACCTCGGTCAGCGCGCCGAAGATGATGACTTCGTCCAGACGGTTGAGGAACTCAGGATTGAAGGTGCGCTTCACTTCGTTCCGCACCATGTCCTCGACCTTGGTTGAGGTGTTCTCGTCCAGCTCCGCCTGGAAGCCCAGTCCGGTGCGCTTCTGCAAATGCCGCGCGCCGATGTTCGAGGTCATGATGATGATGGCGTTCTTGAAGTCGACGGTGTTGCCCAGTCCGTCGGTGAGCTGCCCGTCTTCAAACACCTGCAACAGGATGTTGAAGAGGTCAGGGTGCGCCTTCTCCACTTCGTCCAGCAGGACGACCGAGTAGGGCGCGCGCTTCACGCGCTCGGTGAGCTGACCACCCTCTTCGTAGCCCACATATCCCGGAGGCGAGCCGATCAGCTTGGAGACCGAATGCTTCTCCATGAACTCCGACATATCGAAGCGCACCAGCGACTTCTCGCTGCCGAACATGAACTGCGCCAGGGTGCGGGCGACTTCGGTCTTGCCGACGCCGGTCGGGACCGAGGAAGAGGAACGAGCCGATGGGACGGTTCGGGCTCTTCAGGCCGGCACGCGAGCGGCGAATCGCGCGGGCCAGCGCCGAGATAGCGCGGTCCTGCGAGATCACCCGCTTGTGCAGCTCTTCTTCGATGCGAAGCAGCTTCTGGCTCTCTTCTTCCTTGATGGAAGCGATGGGCACGCCGGTCCAGCGCGAGACCACGTCTTCAATGTCTTCGCGGCCGACAACGCCAGTCGAGGACTCATCGAGGTGATACTTCTCGCGCAGGGCGCGCAGGTTCTCGCGCTCTTTGCGCTCCTCGTCGGAGTAGAAGCGGGCCTTCTCGAACTCGTGATTCGCGATGGCGTTTTCCATGCGATGCACGATGAACTTGATCCGCTTCTGCACCTCGGTGATGTCCTCAGGCAGGGAAGTCTGGCGAAGCTTTACGCGCGCGCCGGCTTCGTCCACCAGGTCGATCGCCTTGTCCGGAAGGAAGCGATCGGGCAGGTACCGGTTCGAGTGCGACACGGAGAAGGTGATGGCCTCGTCGGTGTAGCTGACGGCGTGGAACTTCTCGTAGCGCTCCTTGATGCCGAACAGAATCTTGACTGCGTCGGCCTCGTTCGGAGGCGGAACTTTCACGGCCTGGAAGCGGCGTTCCAGCGAGCGGTCCTTCTCGATCGACTTGCGATATTCAGCCGGCGTGGTTGCGCCAATGCACTGAATCTCGCCGCGCGAGAGGGCCGGCTTCAGGATGTTGGCGGCGTCGAGCGAACCTTCCGCCGAACCAGCGCCAACCAGCGTGTGCAACTCGTCGATGAAGATGATGGAATTCTGCGACTCCATCAATTCCTTCATGATGGTCTTCAGGCGCTCTTCGAACTGGCCGCGATACTTGGTGCCGGCCACGATCAGCGACAGGTCGAGAGCGAGAATCCGCTTGTCGGCCAGGAACGACGGCACTTCGCCGTCGGCGATGCGCTGCGCCAGGCCTTCGACGATGGCAGTCTTGCCGACGCCGGGCTCGCCAATCAGCACCGGATTGTTCTTGGTGCGGCGGCACAGGATCTGGATGACGCGCTCAAGCTCGCCATCGCGGCCGACCAGCGGATCGAGCTGGTTGTCCATGGCGGCCTGGGTCAGGTCGCGAGAAAATTCGGAGAGCAGGGAAGACTCGCGCGAACGCTGCGACGGAGCAGCTTTCTCCTGCGAAGTGCGCGCCAGTTCTTCGCGGATGGTCGAAAGACGCAGTCCGCGCTCGTGCAGAATTTCAGCCGCGAAGCATTTCTCTTCGCGCAGCAGCCCCAGCAACAGATGCTCAGTGCCGATATGCTTGTGCGACAACCGCTCAGCTTCCTCGGCGGCGTACGCCAGCACGCGTTTGCACTCATTGCTCAGGGGCAGGTCCACGGAAGTGGAAACCTTCTCCCGGATGGTAGTGTGGCCCTCGATCTGTTTGCGGATCGACTCAACCGAAGCATGGGACCGAAGGAACCGATTCGTCAGCGCCTTGTCTTCCCGCAGCAGGCCCAGCAGCAGGTGCTCCGTCTCTATATAAGGAGAACCAAACTGGCTGGCTTCATAGCGTGCGAAGAAGATTACGCGCCGGGCCTTTTCCGTGTACCGTTCAAACATGAAACCTCTCCAAGAACCCGGCCGGAATTTTTGCTCCTGCCAAGCTCCGTTTCCAGACTCTCCCCGTCACCGCCGGCCCCATACGCTGGACTGAGACCGATTTTCAGGACCCGTGTAGGCCCTGTACTACTACAAACCCGCCGATCGCGTTTCCGTTGCTCTCCTCAGGCCGATAACGACTGTGGAGACACCTCGTCAACCCGCCCACGTTCCAGGCGCAAAACTCGGTCGCACTGACGCGCAAACCCAAGATTGTGAGTGACGATGAGCGAGGTTAGACGATAGTCGCAATGTAGCCTGGCGATCAACTTAAACACAGCTTCCGCTGTCCGGTTATCAAGATCTCCCGTAGGCTCGTCTGCCATCAGGATCTTCGGCCTGGTGATGAGCGCGCGGGCCAGCGCTACCCTTTGCTGCTCTCCACCAGACAACTCCCCGGACCGATGACTGGCACGGTCTGTCAAACCAACTTCCTGCAACCAGTGCGATGCCTGTTGCTCGGCCTCGCTTCGTTTCATGCCGCGCATCAGCAACGGCATAGCCACGTTCTCAAGAGCGGTGAATTCAGGGAGCAAGTAATGAAACTGCCAGACGAAACCAAGCTCCCGGCTGCGAAACTCGGCAGCACCTTCCTCTGACAGACCGACCCAGTTCAAGTTGGGCGAAGTATACGTCACCTTCGGAAGCGCTATCAAGAGCTCCGAGTATGTGAAGTAAGGTACTTTTGCCGGTACCAGACTCGCCAACAATCGCCAGCATCTCGCCGGTCCCAACCTGCAATGACAGATTCTCAAAGAGCACTAAATCCGAGTCACCCGAGCGAAACACCTTTTTCAGGTTTTGCGCTCGCAATAGCACGTCTTGAACAGTTTGATGCAGGAGTGCTCCCTGACGACACAAATTCCGGCCAACTCTTGATCGCCCATTTCTCGGAGCAGGCCTGTCAGAATTAGATCATGTTCAGAGCTGGAAGTCAGCGACATTGGGAGGTGGCGGGAATGAATAATTTCTATAACCACAAGTGATTTCGCTTCTATGGATTTCGGAAGACGCGCTTCGCGTGAAGCAGGGAAAGCTCCCGACCAGCGCTGAACAGCCTTGCTGCCTGAGCGAAGTCGAAAGGGTCGCTGGCCTAAGGTCTTCCGTCTCGCATCGCGAGACTCGTTCAATCTTGTCAATACCTGCCGACGAGAACGAAAAAAGGCACGGCCGAAGCCGTGCCTTGAGACAACGCATCTCCTACCAGATCCGCACCCGCTCATCCGGAGTCAGATACAGCGTTTCGCCCGGCTTCACATCGAACGACGAATACCATGCATCGATGTTGCGAACCGTGTCGGCGCGGTACTCTGCCGGTGAGTGCGGATCGGTCATCACCTGCTGACGCAGCGCCGCATCGCGGGATTTCGACGCGTAGTTCTGACCGAACGAGATGAAGAACTGCTGGTCGCCAGAGAAGCCATCCTGCTCCGGAGCGGGCTTACCGTCGAGCGATGCCTTGTAGCCGTCGTAAGCGGCAGCGATGCCCGCAACGTCAGCCACGTTCTCCGCCAGTACCTGTTTGCCGTTAAGGTGCAAATCGGGGAAGGGGAAGTAAGCGTCATACTGCGCGGCGAGCTTTGCCGTGGCCGCGTCAAAGTGGGCCAGGTCGGAGGTGGTCCACCAGTTGCGCACGCGGCCCGTGGAGTCGAAGACGCTGCCTTCGGTGTCGAAGGTGTGGCTGATCTCGTGTCCGATCACCGAACCGATCGCCCCATAGTTGTGCGCCGCCGGAGCCTTCGGATCGAAGAACGGCGGCTGCAGAATGGCGGCCGGGAAGTTAAGCGCGTTCTGCAGCGGCAGGTTCACGGCGTTGACGGTCTGCGGATCCATCGACCACTCATGGCGATCGACGGGAGCTCCCAGACGCGCGACCTGGCGATGATATTCAAACAGCCCGCCGCGCCACATGTTGCCGAAGATGTCATCCGGCTTCACTTCGTAGGCGGAGTAGTCGATCCAGGTCTCCGGATAGCCGATACCGACATAGAGCGTGGTCAGCTTCTGCTGAGCCTCGGCCTTGGTCTTGGGGTCCATCCACGACAAGCCGTCGATGCGCTTGCGGAAGGCCGCGATGATGTTTGACACCATTGCCTGCGCCTGAGCTTTCGCCTCGGGCGAGAAATACTTTTGCGCGTAGATCTGTCCCACGTCGTCGCCGAGTTCGCGATTTACGACCGCTACGCCACGCTGCCAGCGTGGACGCTGCTGCGGAGCTCCCTGAAGCGTCTTGCCGAAGAAATCGAAACGCTCATTGGCGAAATTGCTCGACAGGAAGGTCGCATAGTCCTCGATCAAGTGATACGCCAGCCAGTCCTTCCAGGTATCGAGGTCCTGAGAGGCGACCAGCGCGGATTCCCCTGTGAACGCCGTCGGCTGCCACACGATAAAGCTGGACTGCTTGCTCAGGCCGGCGCCGCGGAAGTACTCCGCCCAATCCAGGCCGGGAGCATTCTTGCTGAAGTCCGATTGCTTCCAGACATTGTTGGCTTTGTGAATGTCGTCGTTGTCGGACAGGCTGAGGTGCTTCTCGGCGATGGCGTGCTCCAGGGCGATGATCTTCTCGGCCCGGGCATCCGTATTGTCGAAGCCGGCGAGCTTCAGCATGGCCGAGACGTGCGCCTGATATTTGGTGCGCACTTCCTTCATGTGCTCGCTGTCCGACAAGTAATACTCGCGATCGGGAAGCTGCACGCCGCCCTGCAACAGGTAAGCCGCGTAGTGGTCGGGATCGTTGAATCCACCCGCTACCCACATTCCGAACAGGTGATTAGTGTGGAAGTTGGTGTTGTTCAGCGCATCGACGTCGGCGCGCAGCGTCTGCCCCATCGCATACGCCAGCTCCTTCTTGTTCTTGATATCGGCAATCGCCTTCAGGTGCGGCTGCAGCGGCTCGCCACCTTTGGCTTCGATGCCTTTCTCGTCCATATAGGAGTTGAAGAGATCGGCGATCTTGCGCTTGCTGGCGTCGCCGGAGGCGCCGTTCTTGGCGGTCTCTTCAATGATGCCGGCGGTGTTCTTGTTAGCGATGTCGTCGAGCGCGGAAAACACGCTGAGGCGGGCGCGATCGGCCGGCATCGGCGTGTTCTTGATCCAGTCGCCATTGCAGTAGAGTAGAAGTTGTCGCCGGGCTTCACGGACTTGTCCATGTTGGCGACGTTGATGCCGTGCGTGTCTGGCGCGGTCGACGCTTCTTGCGCCGAGGCCGGAAGCAGCGCAACGCCGAGCAGAGCAGATGACGGCGGATTTCAGGATCAGTTCAAATGATTCGGTTAGGAATTTCATGTAGTGGCTCCAAAGAGGGATCAGACACGGGGCAGCGCCCGGACTGGAGAGGCAAACAGATGAGGTTAGCACGATGACTGGGGTTTCGTATGTGCCGTGGCTGCGGTTCGTCACATCGTGTCCAGATTGTCCAAGGGCGGACATCATGGTGTCCGCGAACCCGTCACGGCGTCGAGCGATCTGCACTGCTTCGGGTTGTCATCACGACGAGCCCTTGAGGGCGAGGAGGGATCTGCTTTATTGCGTCACCGCAAGGACGCTTCCACGACGGTCGAACAGCAGATCCCTCGCTGCGCTCGTGATGACAATACGTAAGGTGACGTCAGATTCAACCGGCGAGACGCCATCGCTGAAGCAGTGCTTTACCAAGACGCTCCGGGTGCCCCATGTCTCGCGATTTTCGAGACGTAGGTTTTTTGACTACTCATACCGCAACGCTTCTGCCGGCAGCACACTCGCCGCCGACCACGACGGATACAACGTCGCAACAAACGACACGCCGATCGCGACCAGCGCCACCAGAATCCCATCCTGCACGCGCATGGCGAATGGCACATAGTCGATCGAGTACACCTCGGCGGAGAGCGACACGAGATGATACGTCCCTGCGGCCCACGAAATCGCATACCCGGCGATCAGTCCGATGACGGTGCCAATCACACCGATCAACATCCCCTGAAAGATAAAGATACGACGTATCTGCCGGCGCTTCGCTCCCATCGAGACCAGCACGGCAATGTCGCGCGTCTTCTCCATCACCATCATGATCAGCGAAATCAGGATGTTCAGCGCGGCGACAAAGACGATCAGACCGATGGTGATGAACGTCACCACCCGCTCCAGCCGGAGGGCGTGAAATAGCGCGTGGTTCTGCTCCATCCAGTTGGTCGACATGAAGCCTTTGCCGGCTTCGGCTTCAAGTTGGCGACCAATCTCGCCTGCCTTGTAAATGTCGTCGACCTTGAACTCCAGAACTGAGACCACATCGCTGAGGTCGAAGAGCCGCTGCGCATCTGACAGTCGGATGAATGCCCACGAACTGTCGTAGTCAAAGAAGCCGGACGAGAAGATGCCGACCACTTTGAATCGTTTGTATTTCGGCACGATGCCGAATGGCGTCAGTTCACCCTGCGGACTTGTCACCGTGATGACCGACCCGACACTCGCACCCAGTTGATCGGAGAGATCTTTGCCCAAGAACGATGGGCGGCAGGGAAGTCTGGGCAGATTGTGCGCTATCGCCGACAGGCGCCGGAGGTTGCGTCCAATGCCGACGCCGAGCCCTGCACAATTGCATTCAGGATTGAGCTTACTTTGCTTTCATCTTGTGGGAATGATGCCCTTCAGAATTCCGCCTTGCGCGCGTGCGCCCCGCGAGATCAGTACCTGCTCGTAAATAGCCGGGCGCTCCCGCAACCACGTGAGGATGCTTTTCCAAGCGCGCCAGCAGCGACTCCCAATCGCGAATGCCGTCGCTTTGCACGCGCAGCAGGTTGATGTGCGAGGTCGAACTCAGCAGCCGGTCCTGCAAGTCCTGCCGGAAACCATTGTTGATGGCGAGCGCCACGATTAGCGAAGCCACGCCCGCAGCCACACCGATGATCGAGATCACGGTAATAACGCCGATGACGGCCTGTCTGCGTTTGGCGCGCAGGTAGCGCGACGCTATGAAGAGTTCGAATTGCATGCGGAAGAATCAGCGAAGGTTCATTGTAGCGAAATGTGGCCATCGCAACTCCGGTGGTCAACAATGCCAGGTGAGGGCGACTGTCGGGGTGAAGCAAAATGTCCGGGTGGAGCACGCCTTCAGGCGTGCAGTAAAACAGTTCCGTCGGAGTTGGAGCGGCTTCAGCCGACGGCACACCTCAGCGGCTGAAGCCGGCCGTTCCTTGCCGTCGGACAGATGCACCGCTGAAGCGGTGCTCCACCCAGGGAACGAACCTTCCTCGGTGTGGGACAGCAGATCCCTCGCTTGCGCTCGTGATGACAATTGTTGGGGATGGATTAGGCACCCGGATTTACCTGAAGCGAGGTATCACTGCCGGGACCGTCCTGCGATATACGCGGTAGTCCTCGCCGAAACGCTGTTCCAACTCACGGTCTTCAATCCTGATCATCAAGATGCCGGTGACGATCGCGAATACGGCCAAGCACATAAAGCGGCACCAACCCGGTTCCCACACACCAGCCCACCACTTCGCACAGATGCCCGAGATAAATCGGATGGCGCACCCGCGCGCGGATCCCGGTGGTCACGAGCTGTTGCCGGTGTCTATCCGGCTCAAGCTCATCGAGACCCGAAACCTGCGAGCGGTGAAATCCCTGGAAGGCCTTGGAGTAAATCGACAATCCGATCCCAAACAGGCAAGCTGCAGGAATCCAGGTCCACCAGTTCTCGTAGAAGTGCGCGAATCGATAGTGCCAGACGGCGGTGAATGCCGCCGCAATGAATAGCGCCCAGATCGGAAGGACCAGCGTGAACGCCCGCCGTCCGCGCTTGCGCCAGCGCTCGATGAACGGATGCACCACCAGCCAGAAAAGTGGAATGGTGCAATACACCGAACACGCCAGGATGGCGACCAGGTCGACGGCAGAGCGCAGAGTCATGTGCTCAGAATGGTATCGCCTTAGCATCCTCGGTTAAAGGAGCGGATGACGTTGCCGGCGATCGAGTGGGTGGCGACGCGACCCGCCCGTGACTGGCTGCTGAAAACTTAACAGCAGATCCCTCGTCGAGCTGAAGCCGTCCTCGTGATGACAAAAGTAAAAAGACTTATAACGGCGCAGCTGAAGGTGTGACCCTTCAAAGCCACTCGTCATTGAGTTTTCAGCACTGACCGCCACTGACCACCTGACAACCGACAACCGACCACGCGTCTCTCCTCCCCATTCACCGCCCATTTCGCCCCGCCCAACTCTCTCTATTGCCATGGCGGATGCACCCGCATCCCCACACCTCGCCAACTGCCCTATAATGGAGCGTTAACCTCTCCGTCCTCATCCACTTAGTAAGGGGTATTGATGGCCACAACTGAATTTGCCGTGCACGGTGCCGAACATGGGGCCGTGCGCGAGCCCGTCGTTAACGATTTCAGCATCCAGGTTGCAACCGTAAACGGATCCGGCTCGCAGAGCGCCAACAACATTCTGCTGCGCACTATCTTTCAAATGGGAGTACCGGTTTCCGGCAAGAACATGTTCCCTTCGAACATTGCCGGTCTGCCGACGTGGTACACCATCCGCGCCAGCAAGAAGGGCTACATCGCCCGCAAGAAGGAAATCGACTTCCTCATCGCCATGAATCCGGAGACGGCGAAGGAAGATGTTTTGTCGCTTGCGCCCGGAGCAGTAGCGCTCTACGACGAGCCGCTGAAGCTCAACGAACTGCGCTCCGATCTCACCTTCTACGCCGTGCCTTACGACAAGATCACCGCCGCCGTCTGTCCAGAATCCAAGTTGCGCAAGCTGGTGCGCAACATGGTTTATGTGGGCGTGGTCGCGCAGTTGCTCAATCTCGACATGGCCGAGGTGGAGAAGGCACTGCGCAAGCAGTTTGCGAAGAAAGTAAAGGCTGCCGACTTGAACTGGGGCGCCGCCAAGGCTGGCTACGAGTACGCCGAGACCTCGCTGGCGAAGGCCGATCCCTTCAAGATCGAGACGCATGAACGAGACGGCCGGCAAGATCATCGTCGACGGTAACTCGGCTGCCGCCATGGGAGCGATGTTTGCCGGTGTAACGGTCGTTACCTGGTATCCAATCACGCCCTCCTCGTCGCTGGTGGAAAGCCTCATCGATTACATGAAGGAATACCGGCTTGGTCCAGATGGCAAAGCGACTTTTGCGATCGTGCAGGCCGAAGACGAACTTGCCGCAATCGGCATGGTTTTAGGCGCCGGATGGGCTGGCGCGCGCTCCATGACGGCGACCGCAGGTCCGGGAATCTCGTTGATGGCAGAGTTTGCCGGCCTGGGCTACTACGTCGAGTTGCCCGGAGTGATCTGGGATGTGCAGCGCGTCGGACCGTCGACAGGATTGCCGACCCGGACCTCGCAGGGCGACATCAGCTTTGTCGCGCGCCTGTCGCATGGAGACACCAAGCACGTAATGCTGTTTCCCAGCTCGCCGGCCGAATGCTTCGAAATGGCCGGTGATGCGTTTGATCTGGCCGAAGGGCTGCAAACGCCGGTGTTCGTCATGTCGGACCTCGACTTGGGCATGAACAACTGGATGTCGGAGCCGTTTCAATATCCCGACAAGCCATTGCAACGCGGCAAGGTGCTTAGCAAGGAAGAGCTGGAGAAGGCCGGCGGCTTCGCGCGCTACAAAGACGTCGATGGCGACGCGGTTCCGTATCGCACGCTGCCCGGGACTGATCATCCCAGCGCGGCGTGGTTTGCTCGCGGCAGCGGTCACAACGAGAAAGGGCAGTACAGCGAACGCTCCGACGACTACGCCAACAACATGGATCGGCTGGCGCGGAAGTTTGAGACGGCGCGCACCATGGTTCCGCGTCCGGAACTGGTGCGCAACGACGATAACGAGATCGGAATCATCGCTTACGGCACGTCGCACCACGCGCTGGTCGAGACGCTCGATCAGCTGGAGTACGAGTACGGCGTCCACGCCGACTATTTGCGACTTAAAGCATATCCGTTCACGCGCGAGGCCCATGATTTCATCGCCGCGCACAAACGTATTTACATCGTCGACCAGAATCGCGACGGCCAGATGCATGAGCTGCTGAAGCTCGACGTCGCTGTGCCCGAGATCGCCAAGCTGCGCAGCGTTCGCCACTACAACGGGCTGCCGATCGACGCGCGCTCCATCACCGACGAGATCATTTCCCAGGAGGGCAAGTAATGGCGACTACAACTGCGCCGCCGCCCCAGCCAAAGACTAACCGCGTCGGACTCACCGTCCTCGACTATCGCGGAGGCAAGACCACGCTCTGCGCCGGCTGCGGCCATAATGCAATTTCCGAGCGCATCATCGATGCGTTCTACGAGATGGGCATTGAGCCCGAGCGCGTCCTCAAGATGTCGGGCATCGGTTGCTCCTCGAAGAGTCCCGCTTACTTCATGAGCCGCTCGCACAGCTTCAACTCCGTCCATGGCCGCATGCCGTCGGTGACGACGGGCGCGGTGCTGGCGAATGCGAAGATGATTGCTCTTGGTGTAAGCGGCGACGGCGATTCGGCTTCCATCGGCATCGGCCAGTTCATTCACCTGATGCGCCGCAATCTGCCGATGATCTACATCATCGAAGACAACGGCGTTTACGGTCTGACCAAGGGACAATTCTCGGCCACCGCCGATATCGGCTCGAAGCTGAAGACCGGTGTCATCAACGATCTTCCTCCCATCGACACCTGCGCCCTGGCCATCATGATGGGCGCAACCTTCGTCGGGCGATCGTTCTCCGGCGACAAGCAGCAGCTGCAGACCATGCTGAAGGCGGCACTGGCGCATCGCGGCACCGTGATGCTCGACGTCATCTCGCCCTGCGTGACCTTCAATGACCACGAGGGTTCGACCAAGTCCTACAAGTTCATGAAGGACCACGAAGAGCCGGTTCACGATATGAACTTCGTCCCGCATTTTAACGAAATTGATGTCGATTACGATGCGGGCACAACGTTGAACGTCACGATGCATGACGGCTCCAGCCTGCGCCTGCACAAGCTGGAGAAGGAATACGACCCGTGCAACAAAACGGAATCCATCCGGCGCATCATGGAATCGCACAAAGCTGAGGAAGTTTTGACGGCGTATTCTTTATCTCGATACGAAAGCCCCGAATTTCGTCGACATGATCAACATGACAGACGAACCGCTGGCCAACCTGCCGGAAAGCGTCACGCGACCGTCGCGAGAAGCGCTGGAAGCGTGCATGGAAGAGTTGCGGTAAGCGGCGTCGTCGGTTCTCAGTTCAACCTGCGGTGGAGTGAGTCGGTCGGAGAAGCCGTCCGGGTGGGCGGCTTCACTTGCCGCGCCGCTGCTCTGCAGGTAAGCTGATTCGAACCAGCCGAACCCTCGGGGAGGAATACATTTTGAAATTCGATGCGGCCGAATCGCCGCAGACTTCATCCCTCCCTGAGCAGAAGCAATCCACGACCCTAGCACAGCGACTTCTCTTACTCCTGTTTGCGCTGGCGTTGTGCCTGGTGATGTTTTTGTTTCTGGATGCCGGGTACAGCGCCTTCATTTTGCGCTCGCGACCCTTGATCAACGCACAGGCCACCTGTTTCAAGAGCGATCCCGTTCGACATCATTCTTTGCAGGCCAACTGTCAGTGTGAACGCCACTGGGGCAGTAAGTCGTACCCCTTTGCAACTAACAACCTTGGCTTTCGTGATCAGCAGGTTCGCGACGTGCCTTTGAGCGTGAACTCGCCGCGCGTGTTGTTGCTTGGCGACTCCTTCACCGAGGGCATGAGCGCGTGGGGAGATACTTACGTTGCGCAGATCGCAGCGAAGTTTCCGCAGTATGACTTTATCAACGGCGGCGTCGAAAGTTACGCTCCTTCCAACTATCTCAACGTCACTCGTCAGCTACTCGATCGCGGTCTCCGGTTTGACGAGGTCATCGTCTTTATCGACATGTCGGATGCGCAGGACGAAGCCGCTTTCTACCATGACAAGGATCCAAGCGGCGCCGTGGGCGGCCCTTCCCGGATTGTTCATAACGGGGGTTTCTACACGAGTCTTCGGTCGTTCATAAAGGAACATCTGCTGGTCAGCAACAGTCTGTTCGATCGCCTGGAGCACCTCGCGGTACGGCACGGGATATACCGGCTCAATGTAGGTCACGGCCAGTTGTTTGATCTGCCCCGCTCGGCATGGAGCTATCGGGCCGTCTCCGACAACGCGCCATACGAGATTGGGTACGCCCCGCTCGGCCTCGAAGCCGGTATCCGAAAAGAAGAATCGAAAATGACCGAGCTCTACCAGGTGCTGCAGCAGCGCGGAATTCCCATCAGCGTAGTCGTGTATCCGTGGCCGGCGCAGCTCGCCCATGACAAGGTCGATTCGCGCCAGGTCCACATCTGGCAGGACTGGTGTCAAGGCAAGTGCAAGCGCTTCATCTCGGTATTTCCCGAGTTCTTTGCCGTGAAGAACGGTTGTGATCCACGGGAGGACGGTTGCTGGTACATACAGGACTTCATCTTTGGTGATGAACATTATTCACGAGCCGGTAATGAACTGGTGGCGGGCGCAGTCGGCAAGAGCCTGGAAGCGAACCCTCCTGTGAAACGAAATTGATCGTAATGTTGCTTTCCCGAGTTGCCGCATCTACCACAATCTAGGGTAAAATCAGCCAACGGCCGCCATCCTGTTTCAAGTCAATTTGGTACGCAGGGCCAGTTTGAGGAGATTGCTATGGGCTTCTTCAGAACCACCGGTCAACGGGTGGGAACCGCCGGACAGCTGTTTTCGTTTTTCTGGAGCAATAAGCGCTGGTGGCTGACGCCCATCCTGATCACGCTGGCGATCTTCGCGGTGTTGTTGATTCTGGCTCAGAGTTCCGCGATCGCACCGTTCATCTATTCGTTCTTCTAAGGGAAAACGTACGATGCTGCTTCATTTCATAAAGGCACATTGGCGGACCGTTCTGGCCGTCGTGGCTGTGGCGGTCGCGCTCTGGTTCTGCTTGCCCGCTTTCTTGAGGGCGAAGATTTCGGCCCGCTGGAAGAAGATTGGCCACGCCATCGGCAACTTCCAGGCACGAGTCCTTCTGACGGTGATTTATTACGTTCTGGTCATGCCGTTCGGGTTGGCGGTGCGTCTGTTTTCTGATTCGATGCACTCGAAGAAGCGGCCCGAGAAGTGGTTTGACCATCCTGCCATCTCCAATACCCTCGAAGAGGCGCAGCGCCAAGGCTGACATGAATATCCTGGGAATCTCCTGTTACTACCATGACGCTGCGGCCGCGATATTACAGGACGGCCAGCTCATTGCCGCTGCCGAAGAAGAACGTTTCAGCCGCATCAAGCACGACTTCAATTGGCCGCAATCTCGCTATCAACTTCTGCCTGGAGAGCGCGGGCATCAAGGCCGGCGATCTGGATTACGCCGTCTTTTACGAGAAGCCGTTCCGCAAGTTCGACCGCATCCTGATGAGCGTGCTGCAGACTTATCCGCAGTCGTACAAGGTTTTTCGCGAGTCGATGATCACCTGGATGATCGACAAGCTCTGGGTGGGCTCGAAGATTTCTGCGGAGCTGGGCATTCCGACCAGCAAGATTCTCTACGCCGAACATCACATGTCGCATGCCGCCAGCGCGTTTCTGTGCTCGCCGTTCGAAGAGGCAGCGGTGTTGACAGTTGACGGCGTGGGCGAGTGGGTGACTGGAACCTGGGGAGTCGGGAAGGGCAATCAGGTCGACATCAAGAAGCAGATGATGTTTCCACACTCGCTGGGGCTGCTGTACTCGGCGTTTACGGCGTTCCTCGGCTTCGAGGTGAACGAGGGCGAGTACAAGGTGATGGGCATGGCTCCCTATGGGCAGCCCCGCTATGTCGACAAGGTGTGGAAGGTGATCCGGCAGGAAGCGGATGGCTCCTTCTCGCTCGACATGGACTACTTCACGTATCAGTATTCGACGACGAAGACCTTCGGCAAGAAATTCGTGGAGCTGTTTGGCGAACCGCGGCCGCCGAAGATGCTGTTCTTCACTGCTGACTCCGGTTTTCCGGCCTACTTCGGTGAGGCGCCGTCGAATTTCAACGAACTCTGCAGGATGAATCAGCACTACGCCGACATCGCCGCCAGCATCCAGCAGGTGACGGAAGAGGTGCTGATCTGCATGGCCCGCCAGCTCCATAAAGAGACCGGGCTGAGCAAGTTATGCATTGCCGGTGGCGTGGGCCTGAACAGCGTTGCCAACCATCGCATTCTGAATGAAACGCCATTCGAGGACGTGTTCATCCAGCCTGCGGCGGGGGATGGCGGCGGTGCGCTTGGTGCCGCGCTCTGGGCAGACAACATGCTGCTGGGCAACAAGCGGCGATTCCGCATGGACCATGCCTATTGGGGCAAAGCGTACTCAGACGGCGAGACGCAACAGTTTCTGCAGGAGAACGACATCCCGTATCGGCGCGTTGAAGATGACGACAAGCTGCTGGACCTGGCAGTCGACCGCCTGCAGCAGGGCAACGTGATTGGCTGGTATCAGGGACGTTTCGAGTGGGGACCGCGTGCACTGGGCAATCGCAGCATCATCGCCGACGCCCGCAATCCCAACATGAAGGACATCGTCAACACCAAGATCAAGTTCCGCGAGCCGTATCGGCCATTTGCACCGTCGGTGCTGGCCGAGCGCACGGAGGAGTTCTTCGAACTGCCGAACGCCATGGAACAATATCCAGCCCGATACATGTTGTACGTTGTTCCGGTGCGACCGTCGAAGCACACGGCTTTACCGGCAATAACGCACGTCGATGGTACGGGCCGATTGCAGACGGTATTTGAAGACGCCAACCCGCGCTATCACGCGCTGATCAAGCGCTTCTCGCAGGCGACGGGTATTCCCGCGATTCTGAATACCTCGTTCAACCTGAAGGGCGAGCCGATTGTCACTACCCCCGCAAACGCCTTCAGCACCTTCTTCCGCAGCGAGATGGACATGCTGTTCCTGGGGAACTTCGTGGTGGAGAAGGAGCGGCTGCAACAGAGCAAACTGCTGATGCAGGCGGAGCCGGTGGCCGTGAAGTAACAGGGCTTCAGATAACTGGACTTCAATAACTGCAGCCTTCCTTTCCTGGTGTCATCCCGAGCGAAGCCGAGGGATGGATTCACGTTTGAAGTGCAACAGTGTTTTCCAAGAATACCTCGTTGGGAGTTTTGAAGCCGAGGCATTTTCTGGGAGTGTCGTTGTGGCGTTCGAGGCAAAGGGCGAGGTGGTTGTCGGGCAGGGCGTTGAGGTCGGTATTTCTCGGTAGTTGGCGACGCAAACGGCCAATCGCGTTTTCGATGCCCCCCTTCTGCCACGGCGAGTGGGTATCGCAGAACCAAGTCTGGATGCCGAAGCGCTGGCCCAGTAAATAGTGTTTGCTGAACTCTCCTCCATTGTCGAAGGTAATGGATTGGCAGGCGCGCGCGGGCAACGCTTGCACCATGAGGGTGAGATTATCGGCGACCGACTGAGCGGTTCTGGTTTTCTGCCGCAGCAACAGCGCCCGCCGCGATCGGCGTTCCTGGGCCACCAGCAAGAACTGTCCCGGCTTGCTGAAGCTCATGAGGTCGGCTTCCCAATGGCCGGAGCGAGTCCTGCTTTCCACCACGGCCGGGCGATCGTGAATGGAAACCCTGTCCAGGATGGATGCTTTCGACCATCGGCCATTGGGCTGACGCTTTCCGCGACGGTACTTTTGGCGAGGTAGCCAGCGATGGAGAGTCTGGTTGAAAGACCAACTGCGCCAATAAATGTAGCGATAGATAGATTCGTAGCTGATGCGGTCGCTGCCGGGTACTCGGGCCAGGCGGCCGGCAATCTGCTCCGGCGACCATCCCTGGGCGAGACGCTGCAAGACTTTCTCACGAAGTTGGGGCTGACGTTGCAGTTTGTGGGCGCGACCGCGGGCATGGCGACGCAGCATCAACTGCTGCGCGCGCTGCGGATCGTAGCCCCCGGTCCACTGCTTGGACCGCTTACTGTTGCGCTTCAGCTCACGACTGATGGTCGCCGGGCTTCGCACCAGAACGCCAGCGATGCAACGCAAAGATTTACCGTCTGCATGCAGACGGTAAATCTCAATCCGCTCGGTGAGGCTCAACTGCTCATACTTGCTTTTCGCCATCGCAACACCTTTGTACGGTGTTGCACTTGATTCGTGAACTCATGAAGGACCGCTAGCTCACGAACTATCTTTGCTGCGAAAGGGGTCCCTCGACTCCGGCGCGCAAAAGGCAGCGCGGACCTGCGCTCAGGATGACACCTGTTTTGTTGATTCAAATTGTTGTTGATTTGAATTAGGCACCCCTTTTCCACACCTTCCTCAGGACGCAGACGCCGGACAGAACGCATAAAATAGAAGCAGCGATGCCGCAAACCGAATTCGTTCATCTCCATCTTCATACTGATTTCTCCATGCTCGACGGTGCTTGCGAGATCGAGCGCCTGGTCGGCCGCGTCAAGGAGCTGAAGATGCCGGCGGTCGCCATGACCGATCACGGCAACATCTTCGGCGCAGTGACGTTTATGAACGCCGCCAAAGAAGCGGGCGTGAAGCCGATCCTGGGCTGCGAGCTCTACATCAGCAAGAAGGAAGACCATCGCGCTTCGCCAGAGGGCGACACCTACAATCACCTCATTGTGCTGGCCGAGAACGATCAGGGTTATCGCAACCTGGTGAAGATCGTCTCCGAAGCTTCGCTGCATGGCTTTTATTACAAGCCGCGCATCAGTAAGAAATTTCTTGCCGAGCATTCGCAGGGACTGATCGGACTCTCCGCTTGCTTGAAAGGCGAGGTTGCCGAGCGGCTGACGGAAGGGAAGTACGACGCCGCCAAAGTAGCTGCCGCAAGTTACAACGACATCTTCGGCAAGGGCAATTTCTATCTCGAGATTCAGGATCAGGGTCTGGAGGAAGAGAAGCGCATCCAGTCAAGCCTGCTGAAGCTGGAGCAGGAGTTGGGCATGCCGCTGGTGGCCACCAACGACAGCCACTACCTCTGCGAAGACGACTCGCACGCGCAGGATGTGATGGTTTGCATACAGACCGGCAAGTCCATTCACGATACCAACCGCCTGAAGTTCACCGGCAACCAGTTCTTCGTGAAGAGCCCCGCCGAGATGGCGAAGGTGTTCTCCGGCTATGAGCGCGTGCTGGCGCGCACCATGGAGATCGCCGAGCGCTGCAATGTGCGGCTGGAGAAGGTCAAAGATCCGTTCCCGAAATTCGATGTGCCTGAAGGCTATAGCCTGCCGGACTACTTCGAGCACGTCACGCGCGAAGGGTTCGGTAAGCGGCTGACCATCCTGCGCGAGTTGCAGGCAATGGGCCGGCTGAAACACTCGCTGGAAGACTACGAAAAACGACTGGCGCGCGAGATAGAAATCATCCGCCAGATGCAGTTCCCCGGATACTTCCTGATCGTGTGGGACTTCATACGTTACGCCAAAGAACACGATATTCCGGTGGGTCCGGGGCGTGGATCGGCGGCAGGATCGCTGGTCGCTTACGCGCTGTCGATCACCGACATCGATCCGCTGCAGAACGAGTTGCTGTTTGAGCGCTTCCTGAATCCCGAGCGCATCAGCATGCCCGACATCGATATCGACTTCTGCATGAATCGTCGCGGTAAGGTGATCGAGTACGTCACTGAGAAGTACGGCCGCGAGCAGGTGGCGCAGATCATCACCTTCGGCACCATGGCGACCAAGGCGGCGATGAAAGATTCTGGCCGCGCGATGGATATTCCGTACGCCGACGTCGATCGCATCGTGAAGATGGTGCCGCCGACGCTGAACATCACTATCGACCAGGCGCTGAAAGACTCGCCGGCACTAGCCTCGGCCTACGATACCGAGCCGCAAACGAAAGAGCTGATCGACACGGCGAAGAAGCTCGAAGGTTTGGTGCGCAACTCAGGTGTTCACGCCGCAGGCGTTGTCATCTCGCCCATCCCGCTTACTGACCTGGTGCCGCTCCACCGCACCAAGAACGACGAAATCGTCACCGCCTACGACATGAAGGCGGTGGAAAAGCTGGGCCTGCTGAAGATGGACTTCCTCGGGCTCACCACGCTCACAATCATCGATGACGCACTGAGGCTGATCCAGCAGGTGCGCAACGAGAAGCTCGATCTGCAGACCCTGGCACTCGACGACCAGGTCACCTACGAGAAGGTCTTCCACACCGGGTTGACCAGCGGCGTCTTCCAGTTTGAATCGCATGGCATGCGCGACGTGCTGCGGCGCTATAAGCCGACCGCGGTCGAAGACCTAACGGCGTTGAACGCGCTCTACCGTCCGGGTCCCATCCAGGGCGGCATGATCGAAGACTTCATCGAGCGCAAGTGGGGCCGCAAGAAAGTCGAGTACGAACTGCCTGAGCTGGAGACGGTGCTGAAGGAGACGCTCGGCGTCATCGTCTACCAGGAGCAAGTAATGCAGATCGCCAACCGGCTGGCCGGCTACTCTCTCGGCGACGCCGACCTGCTGCGCCGCGCCATGGGCAAGAAGGATCCCGAGGCGATGGCCAAGCAGCGCCAGCGCTTCGTGCAGGGTGCGGCGGAACGCGGCTTTCCGGCAAAGAAGATCGAAAAGATCTTCGACCTGATGGAGCAGTTCGCGGGATACGGCTTCAACAAATCGCACTCGGCGGCCTACGCGCTGCTGGCGTATCACACGGCCTATCTGAAGACGCACTACCCGGTAGAGTTCATGGCGGCGCTGCTGACGTCGGTCTCGGGTTCGACCGACGACGTGGTGAAGTACATCAACGAATGCCGCGAGATGGGCATTGCGGTTGAGCCGCCCGACATCAACGTCAGCGACGCGTACTTCACGCCGCACGGCGAGGCCATCCGCTTCGGGCTGGCCGCGGTGAAAAATGTAGGCCACAACGCCATCGATTCGATCGTGAAAGCCCGCAAGGAACACGGCGCGTTCAAGTCGTTTTACCAGTTCTGCGAGAAAGTCGATCTTCATCTTCTGAACAAGCGCGTGGTGGAGTCGCTGATCAAGAGCGGCGCAATGGACGCGCTGGGGCGTCGCGCGCAACTGATGGCCGTCACCGACAGCGCGATGGACAACGCGCAGAAGGCGCAGCGGGACGCGCAGCTGGGACAGCATGGATTGTTTGGCGTCTTCCAGCAGGACGACGAGAACCAGACGGCAGAAAAGCCGCTGCCCAACACGCCTGACTGGGATGAGCATACCCGGCTGGGCTACGAGAAAGAGATTCTCGGCTTCTTCATCACCGGACATCCACTGGAAAAGTATCAGGAGAAGCTGGTGGACTTCCACGCCCTGACCACCACCCAGGTCGGCGAACTGAAGAACTCGACCGGACGCGGCGAAGTAACGATCGGCGGCGTGTTGAAGGGTATTCGCGTAGCCAAGTCCAAACGTGGCGATCTGTATGCGCAGGGGCAGATCGAAGACATGAACGGCTCCGTAGACATCCTGTGCTTCGCCGACGCCTATAAGCGTCTGGCCGAGAAGCTGAAGCTGACCGTTCCGGTGCTGGTGAAGGGCGGCGTGCGTGTGGAAGAGGGTTCGAATCCCAAGCTGATGATCGATGACATCACGCCGCTGGAAGAAGCCAAGCCGAAGCTAGCCAGCCATCTGCGCATCAAAGTCTCGCTGGAGACCGCGTCGGAGGCCACGATCGACGCGCTGCACTCGATCTGCGAGGAGCGCAAGGGCGATGCGCGCGTGCTCTTCGATTTGGAGCGCAAGGGCGACTTCACGGTGGTGATGGAGGCGGAAGGCTATAATGTTTTGCCGGACCGGGCATTCATCAACCGCGTGGAAGAGTTGTGCGGACGCGGCAGCGTGCGCGTCCTCGACTAGCCCGTCGGCAGGGACCCGACGATCGTGGCCGACGAACAGCAACTGACACCCAAACAGACTGGCTTGCTGTCCGCACTGGATTTCTGGATATATGCGGCGGAGGCAATGTTCCACGCCGCCAACAGGCATAACGACCCCAATATGGAAGCAGCTTCAAAAGCACAAAACGAGCTGGAAAAAATCGAGGCGCAGATCGAGCAGTTGCAGGGCGCCACCGGCAACAACCCGGAGGCCCAGAAGCAATTGCAAGTGTTGCACGATCGCGTGGACGCGCTGCGCCGCCAGATGTCCGGCCAGCTCACCCCCTGGGAGCGCACCGAGCTGGCGCGTCATCCCAACCGCCCTTATCCGCTGGACTACATCGAGCGCATGTTCTCCGGCTTCAGCGAAATTCATGGTGATCGCGCCTTTGGCGACGATGCCGCGATGATCTGCGGCATGGCGAACTTCCGCGGCAGGGAAGTGCTGGTGCTGGGCACGCAGAAGGGCCGCGACACCAAACAGCGTCTGCATCGCAACTTCGGTCAGCCGAATCCTGAGGGCTATCGCAAGGCGCTGCGCGCTATGAAGTTCGCTGAGAAATGGAAACGTCCGGTGATCTCGCTGGTCGATGTTGTCGGCGCTTATCCCGGGCTGGGTGCCGAAGAGCGCGGTCAGGCCGAGGCCATCGCCCACAACCTGCGCGAGATGGCCCGGTTGGCAGTGCCTTTCATCGCTGTCATAACCGGCGAAGGCGGCAGCGGCGGCGCACTTGCGATTTCGGTCGCTGATCGGGTGCTGATGCTGGAAAACAGCATTTATTCCGTGATTTCGCCCGAGGGTTGCGCATCGATCATGTGGCGCGATTCCTCGAAGAAGGATGTTGCGGCGCAGGCATTGCGGATCACGGCGAAAGATAATCTGGAACTCGGCATTTGCGACGAAGTCATAACCGAACCGGCGGGTGGCGCACATCATGACCACGATGCCATGGCCAAAACGCTGGGCGATGTTTTAGAGCGGTACCTATCCGAGTTGGAGAAATTGTCCACCTCGGAGTTGCTGGACGCGCGGTACAAGAAGTTTCGCGAGATGGCACAGTACTTTGAAGTTGTGCCGGTGGGGTAGGTGTCAGCAATTAGCTGCTAGCAATCGAGTGAATGCGCGTTTTGGGTGCCCGCGTAGCCCGGAGTCGAAGGACCGCTATCGCCACGATGATCCATCATCCTTGGGAAGACGTGAGCTAAACTTTCTACCGCCCACCTTTTACATTCACCGTTACTTTGCCCGTCCCCAAATTGTCGAAGCGGTCGTAGGCACGCACGACAATGGTGTGCTCACCTGCAGAGGATGCCGGCTGCCCGCCGGAGCCGTCGACCGTTGTATTTGTCGGAATCGGCACCGTGAAGTCATAGTTCTCCGTCTTCGAATCTGAGATTCGTCCCACCGGCTCGATCTCCTGCCAGTCTCCCGCATCCATCGAGTACTCGGCCTGATCAACCACCGAAAAGGCATCGACTGCGCGGAACTTAACGCGAATGCCGTCACCTTCCACGGTGGCGCCCAGTGCTTCGATGCGCGGCGGCGTGTTGTCTACTTCGAAGCGTGGACTGATGGCGTCGCCGGTCAAGGTATCTTCGGCAGCGCGCGAGGGCGAGTCGGAGGCGACGACACGAATAGTGTAGCCGCCGTCAGGGAACATGTCGGACTCGAGATTGACGTAACGCTCATAGACACCGGCGCGAACCAGCTTCCAGCGAGACTCTCCATCGCCGCGATAGTAAACGTCATAGACGAGAGTATCGCCATTGTCGTCCTGAGCCTTCCAGCGAACTGCGATCGAGTTGCGGTCCTTGGTGGTGGGAATCAGCTGCTCATATGCCGAAGACGATACGCTGTCGCTGCGAGATCCCGCAGACACGCGAGCTCCAGTCGTGACCGTAACGTCGTCCACTTCGGGCGCCACGTTCTTGGGCAGAAAGTTTACCGTCACGCTGTCCAGCACCGACGCAGGCTTGCCGGGGCGCAACACGGCCTTCCACTGGATAAAGCGGGCAGACGGAGCGTCGATCGGAGAGTTGTTCTGCAGATCGACCGGCTTCCATGGGCTCCAGTTGCGGTCGGGATTGTCGACATTGCCGCTGCGGGCAAGGATCTGAAAGCTGCCGCTGCCCCGGACTTCGACCCGTCCCCACTTCGAAAAGTTCTTTGCATCGAAGACATCGCTCTCGTAGGCGCCTTCGTTTACCGTGTTCGGACCCAGTAAAAATATTTTTCCCACATTGCTGGTCGCCACATACAGACCGCCTTTAGGATTCGGGCCAAACGCAGTGACCTGGCCGGCACTGGCTTCGGCCAAATCGGTGTGCTCGCTCTTCCCGATGGAGAAGATCCTGCCGCGATTACCTGAGCCTGCCAGCAAACGGCCCGCGCTATCGAAGGCCAGCGCGTAAACCAGATCGTCGCGCGAGGACCAAAGCGTGTCCGGAGAACCGTCTGGCGATAGCCGGTAAATCTCAGATCCGCCCAGGCTGGCGATGCTTGGAGCCGGCGAAACTCCGGGTGCTGGAGGTGCAACCGGCGCTCCCGGAGGCGAAATCTGAATTCCTCCTGAGGAAGCCGATCCCGGCGTTGCCACCACCACACCTACGCTTGGCACCGGAGCGCCCGGCGGCGGAGCTCCTCCGCGCTTCTCTCCTGCTCCCGCCGCATAAATATTTCCTTGGCTATCGACCGCCAGCGCGGTGATCTCTTTTTTGGGAGCGCTGTACAGTACGAAGCCTTCTCCCTGCGGCGAGATGCGGTAGATAAGCCCGCTGCCATCCGTGCCGGCGAGCAGGTCACCGCTGCGGTCGAACGCGAGCACCCGAATCTGCGCTTCATCGCTCTTGAAGAACAGCGCTCCGTTGCCGTTCGGATCGACACGATAGATCTCACCCCGATCGCCGGTGCCGATGTAGAGCTCTCCCCGGCCATCGAGGGCCAGCGACCAGATGTACTTTGTCTTGGGATCGAAGAAGACCGTGGCACTGTAGCTGGGATCGACAGCGACCGAGGTGCGTGGCTTTTCACCCGGAGGCGCAGGCTTCGCGCCTTCCTGCGCGGCGGCAACTTCCGCCGTGGTGTGCGAAGTCTCGGGCGCCTGGCCCGGGTTAGGACCGCCGTGGACGAGTTTGTAGATCTTGCCATCAGGTGAGGTCGCTGCGAACAGCACACCACTCTTGTCGACGACCAGCGCCTGAACCTGCAGCTCCTGCGGGGCGAAGATGATGCTCGCCTTGCCGTCGCGCGTGATTTTGTAGACGCGCGCGGGTGAGCCCGCGGCCGCATAGACGTTGCCTTGCGCATCGCTGGCGATGTTCCAGATGTACGACGAGGGCGATGTGTAGAGAGAAGTGAAAGACGGGGCCAGCGTCAGGGTGCCATTGCTGCCGATGGCAATTCCCTGGGCGGTACCGCGCTCGAAGTCATCGTAGGAGTTCTGTTGCCAGGTGTGGGTGGTTTGCGCCCAGCCGGTTGCTAAGAACAACGAGCATAAAAGCGCGAGTCGGAACGATTTCATCGTGAGTCCTGAAGGGGTGTGGCGGCTGATTAAGAAAAAGCGTAACACAGGGAAGAATGCGCGCGAGGGCGGCTGGGCTGGTGGCATCGAGTGCCGACTACGGAAGCTTGCGCCCCGCGCTATTTCGGGCGACTCTCTACTTGATATGCAGCGTGATCACCTGCGAGCCCGTGACGACGTAGTCCACTGGCGTGGCGGCTTCATCGACTGCGGACTCGCCGACGATCACCATGTCCTGCGTGCCGCGCATGCCGTCCATCACGTTCATCACCGACAGCGGCAGCGTTGGCATGACCTTGTCTTCGACCATCGCCTGCGGATTGGCTTCCAGCAGCGAGACGTAGACATCGGAGTTGGAGTGCTCCTTGTTGAGCAGGGCAATGGTTGAGCCCAGGTCGAGATGGCGCGTCATCGGCGCCGAAAGATGATGCATCTTGTCCAGCGTTTCGCCGTCGCTGACCAGGATGTGCAGCGTGCCCGCGCGGAGCCGAGGTCGGAATCTTAACCGGAATCTGGCGGAGGATGCTTTCGCCACGATAAGGCCGCAGCAGAGCCTCGATGGTGATCTCGTCGCCCGGACGCGCTTCGGTCACGTCGGTGCGCGCACTCTCCAGACGAGCCGAGCGGCGATCGGGAATGAGATCGAAGTTCAGCTCGACGCCTTCGATCTTCGGGGTCTCGTATGGGTTCTCGAAGATGCGGCTGAAGTGCTCGCCCAGCGCGAGCGCGATGCCGTACGCTGTGGGAGTCGAGCCATCGGCCGGCGCGTACATGTCCTTCACGGCGAGCTTGGGATAGCCAAGCACCGAGATGTCGCCATCGAGGCGATAGGTCGTGTCCTCGCCGTACTCGTTCATCCCCTGAATGGCGTTGAAGACTGTCGCCATCATTGCGGCGGGCGTGATCTTGGCGTTGTTCAGCACTTCGTAGTGGAACTGCTTGGGATGCGAAACGCCGCGGAAGGTCAGGGTCACCGGAATCATGTGTGGCTCGCGATCGAAGCGGCCCATGATGCCTGCGCGCCGATCCTGCACGAACGCGCCAACCGGCTCGGTGGTGTTGACGATCTTGAAGGAGTTCTCAGGCGAAGCCAGCGTTGCCAGCACCGTCGCCTTGGTCATCGGCATGTCGATGCGAGCCCGACTGCAACAGCGGATGTCCGCAGGCCAGCAGATGATTGTCGTCGATATAGGTGACCGTGCAGGTTCCGGCGATGTTCATGTCGCCGCGCACCAGAATTGCGCTGACGGCCGAGCCGGCTTGCAGCGGCTCCGGCTGCTTGTCGTTGCTGACCGAGCCTGCGCCCATCACGGGCACAACGCCCGCGGAGGCAAAATCCTTGCCGAAGACGCGCAGCGTATCTGGACTGAAGCCGCTGAATACCAGAGGCGTGTCGATGGGCTTGAGCAGGTTCGCGTACGGAGACTGCGGACGTTGCGGAGTTGGGAAGTCCCGGACCGGAGGTCGGACTCGCTACCTGCTTGGCGCTGTCGCTTCCGGCCTTGGCGAGGTCGCCGGCGGACTTGTCCAATGCGTCGATCTCCAGCATGTTCGACGCTGGCGTGATGCCGCAGATCGGCTCCTTGGAAAACTCGCCGATGCGGTAGGCGATTGCGCCCACCAGCTTGCCGTCGATGTAGACCGGACTGCCGCTCATTCCGGCGACAACGCCGGTGTATTCGACCTTCGCTCCGTGCAGGCGCGCCAGGATCACGTCGGCCTTGGGGCCAGCCATGTCCTTCAGAACGCCGAGGATCTCGACGTCCATCGGCTCAGGCTTAACGCCCTCGAAAACCGTGTATGCGACGCCATGCATCCCAGCTTTCACCTGGTCTTGCGGCATGATCTGAACTTTGGGCTGGGCGCAGAAAGAGGTAATCGACGAGAGGCAGACGACGAGCAGCGCAAACGCGCGGTGGAGCATGCTTTCCTGTTCCTTGCCAGGACTCCAGGTCCGCACCCCGGAAAATCTTGGCCCTACCCCGTTTCCTTGTGGAAACACGTCCGTCTAACAGCAAGCAGGTATTTCTGCTGTCCCCACACCGAAACAGAGAGGCTGAAATTGGTTTTATACTATCAGACAGTCTGGCCCATGAGGCACCTCGATGTATCCTGAGAAACACCTAGAAGTTCCAGGTAATTCCCCTATGGTATTTAGCCGGTTACGGCCTGCAGCCCTTGCTCTCCTGACGAGCCTGCTTTTGTTCGCGGCTCCAAGTCAGGCTCAAACCAGCAACTCCGGTTCCGGCAGCTCCGCAGGAGCAGACGCAACCCAGCCAAAGTCAGCAGGACCAGATGCCGGCAGCAGCCGGTGGTCCGACCGGCGAGTCCGGCCCGATTGCGGTGCCGAAGAAGCCCGAGAACGAAGAACCGCCTCCTCCGCCCAGGCCGCATCCGGCTGACGTTCCGCAGTTTTCGCTGCACGTCGATGTGCCCGAAGTGACGGTGGACGCGCAGATCCTGCAGAAGGACGGACGCACATCTGTCGTTGCCGCTGGAGCAGGCGCAGGAGCACTTCAAGGTCTGGGAAGACGGCGTGCCGCAGAAGATCCAGAGCATCACGATCAGCAAGGCGCCAATCACCGCGGTGCTGCTGGTGGAGTTCGCGGCGACCAACTACAACTTCATGTACGACGCGCTGAATTCGTCGTACGCCTTCGCGTCGCAGCTGCAGCCGCAGGATTGGGTGGCGATCGTTGAGTTCGACATGAAGACCCATATCCTGGTCGACTTCACCCAGGACAAGCAGGCCATCTTCGGAGCGCTGAACACGCTGCGCGTGCCCGGCTTCCAGGAAACGAATATTTTCGACTCGATGTATGACACGCTTGACCGCATCGATCGCATTCCCGGCCATAAGGAACTGGTCGTCATCGCCAGCGGACGCGACACCTTCAGCAAGATCACGCTCGACCAGATCCTGAAGAAGGTGAAAGGCACGCCCAACGTAACGATCTATACGATCTGCACCGGCAAGGCTTTTTTGGACCGTGCTCGATGCGCAGGGTGGTGGTAATCCCGCGATGACCTCGTATCAGATCGATTACTTGCAGGCGCAAAACCAGATGACGGCATTTGCCAGGATGACGGGCGGCCGCTCTTATGCGCCGATGCTGCTCGGCCAGTTGCCGGATATCTTTCGCGAGGTGGCGCAGTCCATTCGCAATCAGTACACCATCACCTACAAGCCGACCAACACCAAGCAGGATGGAACGTATCGCAAGCTGAGGGTCGCGCTGGTGGGACCCGACGACAAGCCGCTGATCATCAAGGACGAGAAGAACCACGACATCAAGTACACAGTTCTGGCGCGCGACGGCTACACGGCGAAGCACGAGGTCGAGTAGCGGAACTCACGTTCATGGCAACAGAAAAGGGCGGCCGCAGCCGCCCTTTTGTGTTTGCGCGCGTGGCAGATCAGTGCATGTCACTCATGCCGCTGCCGCTTCCGCCAGTCTGCGCCAGCATTTTGACTTTGTCGACATGCAGCGAGCCGTCTTTGTCCATCGTGCCAGTGACCTGGACATGATGGCCAAGATGATCCTGCAGCGCATCTGGATTGGAGACCGGCACGACCTTCATGTCCTTGTCGGTGACGAATACAGGCTTCTCGCCGGCGCCAACGCATTTCTTCGCGCAGGCTTCGTGAGAGGCGTTTGCCCCCTTAGCGCCACACTTCGAGTCGCTGATCCATCCGTCCCAGGTCTGGTCCTTGGCAACGGCCAGCGCAGTCATGCAGCAGAGATAGAGCCCGATCACTACGAGAACTCTTGTCTTCATATTTTCTCCTCTTCGCTTGGCCGCACATAACGGAACGGCCGGATTTTCGTCCGAAACGGAATCAGCCAGTAGCATCTCCGCCGGCGGCGACGCCTTCTTCCGTCATAACTGCATTACGATGCGGACCAGCCCCACAGATTGCAGGGACAAGTTTATTCCATCGCAGCGACTCTTGGGCCAAGAAAAGCGCGCCAGCAAACCTGACCGACCTTTCACGCGAGATGAGACGCGATTTTCTAGGGACGGGATTGCTACTTTTGGCCGGTGTTTTCGGCTAGGGCCGAAGCCGTGCGCGGATCGGGTTTGTTCTTCTGCTGGTAGAGGACCACTTCGCCTGGCTTCACATAACCCAGTTGCTCGCGTGCTTCCTTCTCGATGACGCTCGGGTCGGCGCGTTGCAGCGCGTCAACTTCATGCTGCAATTGCTGCTGCTCCAATTGCTTCTGATTGATCTCGCTCTCGAGGCGGAGAACTTGGGCACGTTTACTTTGCCAGACTTTCATCCCGTTGGCGCCAAAGACGACTTTATATCCAATCAACACGGCCAGCAGGGCAATGCAAAAGGTGGCCAGAACGCGGCGCATGCGATAGATCCAGCGTCCGGCGATGTGGATGGTGATCTTCATAAAACGTCCTTAATGCAGCAGGGAAACTCTCATCGGCGACGCTGGCCGAGGTCGCAGACAAGTTTCCAATCTCTAGTGGACTTCGCATCGCAGATGCAGTCAAGCACAGTTCCTACAATAAGCGGGAAGGGAATCTTCCTCGATAAGCGATGAATAAGCGAAGATTCTCCGCTGTTTCCGCTACTTTGCGCGGCTGTGCGTCCAGCGGCATGGTAAATTTTCAGCGGGCGGCCGCGAGGAGTTCTCATGACGAATGTCCGGGTTGTGCTCACCACTGTGGGCTCGAAAGAAGTCGCGGAGAAGCTGGCAACGCAACTGGTAGAACGGCGACTGGCGGCTTGCATCAATATCGTCGGACCGATTCGCTCGGTGTATCGCTGGCGCGACAAGGTGCACAACGAAGCCGAGTACCTGCTGGTGGTTAAGACCACCCTCGCACACGCCATGCGGCTGCAGTCGGCCTTCCATGAATTGCATCCCTACGACTTGCCGGAGTGCGTGCAGCTTCCGATCGACGGAGGCAGCGAAGAGTACCTGAACTGGCTCTCGGCCGAGGTAAGCAGCGGAGAATGAGCAAGAGAAATGAGGCGCGGGCCAGCAGCGGTGCACCGGCATGTGGGCCGCTGACACAAGCACTTACGAGTTGTAGGGCTTTCTTTTGCCGGGCGATGGTCTGCTACAATGTTTTCACGAATGCCAGGCGAGGATAAGGCATTCGCCGCAGCTGTGGACCTCGAACTTCTACATAGTTATCAGCATTGGCCCACCCGGACGAACTCCGGCGAAGGGTTTTAGCAATCGCCCCACAAGCGACAGTTTCGCTTTGCGCGGACGCAACGTTATAGGAGCCTGTTCTGACGTCGCGATCTGATCATATCGCCTACAATCCGGGCCATCATCGTTTTGCTGTTATTCTCGCCTGGGCCACGTTCCTTCTGATCGTCGCCGGCGCCCTGGTCACCAGCAATGATGCCGGGCTCTCCGTACCGGACTGGCCAACCTCGTTCGGTTCTCTGTACAAGTTGCCTCGCATGGTCGGAGGCGTGAAATACGAACACACCCATCGCATGATCGCCGAGTTCATCGGACTGCTGATTATTGTGATGGCTGTCTGGACGCAACGCGTCGACACCCGTAAGTGGATGCGGGTTCTGGGCTGGACGGCGCTGGGCGCGGTCATCGGTCAAGGCATCCTGGGCGGGCTCACCGTGTTGAATTTCCTGCCCTGGTCGATCTCTACCGCGCACGCGACGCTCGGCCAGATGATCTTCGCCATCGTGGTAGCGATGGCTGTATTTACCAGCCGTGGCTGGCTGCAGAATGAAGAGCCCATTACGGAGACCAACCAACTTCCCAGCACTCCGACACTGGCAGCGATTGCAGCAGCCTGCGTGTGGGTGCAGTTGATTCTGGGAGCAGCCTTCCGCCACTCAGGTATCAAGCTGCTGCCGCATCTTATCGGAGCCTGCGTCGTCACCGCAGTGCTGTGCTGGACCGTCGTTCGCGTGCTGACTCGTTACGGCAAAGTCGATCATCTACGTAAGCCGGCGCAACTGCTGCTGGCGCTGCTGATGTTGCAGCTTGGATTGGGATTTTGCGCGTACCTTACCCGCATTGTTTGGGGACATGACGCAGTGCAGCCCATGCAGATTATGGTGGTGAGCACCGTAGCTCACGTTGCCGGAGGCGCTCTGGTGCTGGCGGCAACCGTGGTGCTCGCGATCCAGACACGGCGTATGCTCGCGGTTCACGGCGCTGACCCGGCCGCGCGGCGTGCCCCCGGAAAGGCAATCATCGCATGAGCAGCGCAAGTCAACCGCTGGTGGTTCCACGCGCAGGACTGGCCGCGCTGGCTAGCGATTACGCCACTCTTACCAAGGCGCGGGTCACGACCCTGATCGTCATGACCGCCTGGGCAGGAGCGTTTTTTGCGGCGGAAAAATCCGGTGTCTCGTTGCTTTCCTGGACCTTGCTGCATGCGCTGATCGGCATTGGATTGGTCAGCGGTGGGACCGCTGCGATCAATGAGGTGGTTGAACGCGATCTCGATGCGCTCATGCGGCGCACCTCGCGCCGTCCGCTGGTCACCGGCAGCATGAGCCTGCTGCACGCCTCGGTTATCGCCTACGGCATGACGGTTGGCGGCGTGCTGTATCTTTGGCTGACTACCAACTTGCTTACTGCGGCGCTGGCGACGCTCACCTCCGTCAGTTATCTTGCCGTTTACACTCCGATGAAGCGCGTGCATCCCATCTGCACCTTCCTGGGCGCCTTCCCGGGAGCGATGCCGCCGGTGCTGGGCTGGACCGCTATTCGCGGTCACCTCGACATGGGGGCGCTGGTGCTGTTCGCCATCGTTTTCTTCTGGCAATTTCCGCACTTCCACTCCATCGCCTGGCTCTATCGCGAAGATTACGAAAACGCCCGCATTCGCATGTTGCCGGTTGTGGAGAGCGACGGCCGTTCCACCGCATTCGCTATCGTGATGTATGCGCTCGCTCTGGTGCCGGTTTCGCTGGCGCCGACCTTGCTGGGCATGTCGGGCAAAGTCTACTTTGTTGGAGCTCTGCTGCTTGGGCTGGGGATGCTGTGGTTCAGCGTGCGTATGTGGACCATGAACCTGACGCCAATCGCGCCTGAGTCGAAGGTTCGCGCACGCAATGTTCTGCAGGCGTCCGTCATCTATCTACCACTATTGTTCGGATTGATGATGATCAACCGGGCGTAAATAGTAGACTGAATCTGTGGCTTCTCGAACAACTACTCCCGCGTCCGATAGCAGCACGTCCGCATACGCGCCGAACGACCCTTCCGCTCCCGGCGTCATTCAGCTCAAATCGTTGCGACATCAATACGGCGATCGCGTGGCCCTGGCCGGCGTCTCGTTCGACGTCCGTCCGGCAGAGATCTTCGGGCTGCTGGGACCCAACGGCAGCGGCAAGACCACAACGTTCCGCATCCTTTCCACGCTGATGGTTCCTTCCGGCGGCCGAGCGGTGATCATGGGACACGACGTCACTCGCGATCCTGCGCAAGTACGTCGCAACATTGGCGTAGTCTTTCAGGCCCAGAGCATCGATGCCAAGCTTTCGGCGGAAGAGAACCTGACGGTGATCGGACATATCTACGGTCTGCGTGGCACGACGTTGAAGAAACGGGTTGCCGAGATGCTGGCCCGCGTCGGCCTGGCCGATCGTGCAAAAGAGAAAGCTGAGACCTTCTCTGGCGGCATGCAGCGCCGTCTGGAACTGGCAAAGGGCTTGCTGCATCATCCGTCGGTGCTGCTGCTGGACGAGCCTACGACCGGCCTCGATCCCGGCGCGCGCCGCGATCTGTGGCAGTATCTGCAGATTTTGCGAGATGAAGAACGCGTGACCGTTCTGGTCACTACGCACTTGATGGAAGAGGCGGAGCGTTGTGACCGGCTCGCGATCTACGCGAATGGAAGCGTAGTCGCACTAGGCACGCCGGCTGTCCTGAAGGCTGAGATTGGCGGCGACGTCATCATGCTGGAAGCGAAGCAACCGGATACGCTGGCCAGCCACATTGAACAGCGCTTTGGCTTGCATCCGACGGTGCTCGATCAGAGCGTCCGGTTGGAGATCGAGAACGGGCATCGATTCGTGACCGATGTGGTGGAGGCATTTCCTGGAGAAATTGAAGGCATTTCCGTACACAAGCCCAGCCTCGAAGACGTGTTCATTCGCAGAACCGGGCATCGCTTCTGGACGGATGAGAACACGGCCGACGCGGAAGAGTAGTTCATGACCGCCGACTGCGCTCGCCGTTGGATCGTCCTTCGCATTTGTCATCCCGAGCGCAGCCGGGGATCTGCGGTTTGCCTGCGAAGGCAGGTCATTTCTGCTAGAGACGAACCGCAGGTCCCTCCGCTCCGGCTGAAGCCGTCGGTCGGGATGACAATTTATAGAGAGGAACTCCGGCGGCAAACTGACAACTGGCCAGACAACATACTTCTATGGCATCTCGCACAGAAACATTTCCCGCGACACTCGCTCCCACTAACGCCGGCATGCTGATGCCTGCCATTTCTTTGTGGTGGCGCGAGGTCGTTCGCTTCTACCGGCAACGCGCGCGCGTGGTAGGCGTGATCGCTTCGCCGCTGCTGTTTTGGATCGTGATCGGCTCAGGCTTCGGCACGTCATTCCGCTCCAGCGGCGCAGGCGGCCAGCACTACCTGGAATTCTTCTTTCCTGGCGCGCTGATCATGATCGTGCTGTTCACCGCCATCTTCACTATGATGTCGGTGATCGAAGACCGCAAGGAAGGCTTTCTGCTTTCGGTGCTGGTCGCACCCGTGAGTCGCTCCGTTATCGTGTTGGGCAAAGTGTTTGGCGGCGCCACGCTGGCCACGCTGCAGGGCTTGATCTTCCTGGTCTTTGCTCCGTTTGTCGGCGTGCACTTTACGCTGGTGAGCTTCGGGCTGACGGTGCTGGCGATCTTCCTGGTCTCATTTTCGCTGACCGCGCTGGGCTTCATCATCGCGTGGCCCATGGATTCAACGCAGGCCTTTCACGCCATCATCAACCTGTTCCTGATTCCCCTGTGGCTGCTCTCGGGTTCGCTGTTTCCGCTCTCGGGAGCCACGCTGTGGATTCGCCTGCTGATGCGAATCAACCCTCTCACCTACGGCACCGAAGCCCTGCGCGCCCTGCTGTTTCCTGCGTCCGCGTCGACCGACCTGTCATTGGGCGGCAACTTCCTGGTGCTGGGGCTGTTTACCCTGGTAATGTTTGCGTTGTCATTCCTGATTGCGAACCGGCGCACAACCAAACCGGCAGCATGATGCAGATTTCGCCAACGTTTTTTCCATCGCTTGATGCCGTACTGAACGGTTCCAGCGCCGTGCTTATCGGCTCGGGACTGTACTTCATCAAGCGCGGCCGCGAACAAGCGCATAAGCGTATGATGCTGGCGGCGTTCGTGACCTCCACGCTGTTCCTGATTTCCTATCTGTATTACCATCTGGTGCTGCGGGCGGGAGTAACGCACTTTCAGGGAAAAGGCATCGCGCGTCCGCTCTACTTCGCTCTGCTAATTTCGCATACGATATTGGCAGCGGTCGTTGTGCCGTTCATCCTCATCACCTTGGCGCGCGCGCTCAAGGGCCGCTTCGTGAAGCATAAGGCGATTGCGCCGTACACCTTCGCCATCTGGATGTACGTTTCCGTGACCGGTGTCGTCATTTACTTTCTGTTGTACAAAGTGTTCGTTCGGTAGCAATCGTGGCAACCACTTCAGAATCGTTCGTCAATCGCGAGTCCGGAGAAACGCCCGTACAGGGATTTCTCCATCGCGCCGAATCGAAGGGCGCAGGATTTCTGGTGCTGACGCATGGTGCGGGAGGGAACTGCAACGCGCCGCTGCTGGTTGCATTGGCTGATGGCTTAGCTGCGACAGGTTTGAACACACTCCGCTGCAATCTGCCGTATCGTCAGCGCAAGCCCACAGGGCCGCCGTCTCCCTCTGATGCCAAGCACGATCAGGAAGGTCTGCGCCGGGCTGTGGCGCTCATGAAGCAGGAATTCTCCGGCAGGGCATTCCTTGGCGGTTCGTCTTACGGCGGGCGTCAGGCGAGTATGCTGGTGGCGTCGGATCCGTCGCTCGTCGACGGTTTATTGTTGCTTTCCTATCCGCTGCATCCGCCGGGGCGCCCCGCGCAAATGCGGACCGCACATTTCCCCCAACTGCAAACGCCAACGCTTTTTGTCAGCGGGACAAAAGATGCGTTCGGCTCCATCGACGAGCTCGAAGCGGCGATCAAGCAGATACCGGCGAAGAAGAAGCTGGTTTCGATCGACGGTGCAGCTCACGGGCTCTCATCGAAATCGAAGCACAACGAGATTCCACAGAGGATCGTCAGCGAGTTTCTCAACTTTTTCCTTCACGATTGAGACCGTGACCATCGCAACCAAGAGGCGCCCTCGCCGGCACCATCATCGACTACGAGGACGCTTCCTGGCATTTGCGCTTCAGGTCTTGCCTGGCTCTCGTCAAAACATTGAGCCGTGAGGAATCGCCTTCGAGCCGGGCAGCGAACTCCTGAGCCTTCGAGATAGCGGCCTCCAGCTTTGCGCAATGCTCCGGCGGCAGGTTCGTCACTGCGTCGAGCAACGCGACTGCAGCATGATAGGCGACGAAAGGCTGCTCCCGCTCCGGATCCAGTCGCTCGGCCAGCCAGTCGAGATGCTCGCTGCTGGGAAACATGTCGAGAACGGCTATCGCCATCAACCGTACTCCCGCCGAAGGATCGTTCTGGAAAGCATCTACGAAGGCCTGCACTCGCGGCGCCATGATCTTCATCTTCGAAAAGACGCCTTCCATCGCGCGCGTGCGCTCGCTGCTGCTGGGCATGGAAGCGCGTACCCGGTCATACTCTCTTCCCATTTCCAACGCCGCATCGCGGCTGGCATCATCCACGGGCGCGGCCGCCTCCGCGGGGGGCTGCAGGAAGGTCAGCTCCGGGGATGCGAATGGAGCCGCTGCCGGCGCCTGTTGCTGCTGCGGAAACGTTGATTCCTGGAGGATGTCGCGAATCGCGCGCAGCAGACCTCCGCGAACATTCTCGGCAAACTGCGCGTGCAGAGGATAACTGGACGTCAGTCCCTGCGAGTCTAGCTCTTTGCGAAACTTGATGACCTGCCGCAACTGCTCCAGGTCGTCGTCCGCTTCAGGCATGGGGATGTGTTCGTCGCAAAAGTAGAACATGATGCGCGGTAGCAGCGAGCCGTGCTTACGGCGCTCGCAGGCCCGATGAAATTCCTCGACTGTGCCGCTTGGGTTGTTAGCGGTAGGCGTGCCGATGCGCTTCCACATGATGCCGATGAAGATGTCGTAGTCGACTGGGATCTCGCGATTGATGACGTCCTGCGGCGCTCCAAGGTCAGGATAGGAATGGGTCTCGTAGCGCACCAGTTCGAGCGTCAAACGTTTTTCCGGAGCCAGGTAGGCGAGCACATCGTTGGTGTCGGCGACCAGCTTCGCCAGGGCATTACGCTCTTCCACAACATCGCTGGGCGAGGCGACAAAGACCTTGATGGTGCGCGGCTGGCTCATGATGCGGGTAAGTATACCCCGCGGTTTAAAACTAATAGTGAGCGTCGCCCCACCTCTGTACAAACATAGCGCAAAGCGGGCGGGTAACGACGCTCGTCCGGGTGTAGGATGTGTACTTCATTTCGCAGGAGGTGTCCGTGCTCGACCGCCGCAGCTTCCTGACTCACACCGCCGGATTCGCCGCCGCTCTGGCCTTTCGCCACGATCTCTTCGCCCAACTGCAGAGCATGCCATCGTCGCTGCCCGACCCCAAGCAGTACGCAAACGATGAAGAGGCCTATTGGGCCGAGATCCGCAAGCAGTTCCTGATTCCCGAAGACGAGATTTATCTGAACAACGGCACCGTGGGATCGAGCCCTGCGCCGGTGCTGCGCGCCATCTTCGACGGCTATAACTCAACCGAGAAACTCGACGAGACCGATCCCGAGGACTATCCCATCTGGGGCTACGGGCCGTGGAACCAGTATCGCGATCCGCTGGCAGCGTTCGTCGGCTGCAATCGCGACGAGATCGCACTGGTGCGCAACGCAACGGAGGGGAACAGCTACATTGCCAACGGCATCGACATGAAGGCCGGCGACGAGGTGCTGATGACCGATCAGGAACATCCCGGCGGCGAGCAGCCCTGGCAGTTGCGGGCCAAGCGCTACGGCGTGGTGGTGAAGAAAATCACGCTGCCCAAGCCGGTGACAGGACGGCTCGCAGGTGCTGAACCTTTTCAACGACGCCATCACGCCGCGCACCCGCGTCATCTTCTGCAGCCACATCACGACGGTGACCGGAGTTGTGCTCCCGGTAAAGGAGATCTGTGCGCTGGCACGCTCGAAAGGAATTCTGTCGGCGATTGACGGTGCGCACGTCACCGGCATGATGAAGTTGAACATTCACGATATCGGTTGCGACATGTATAGCTCCAGCCCGCACAAATGGCTGCAGGCGACAAAGGGCTCGGGCTACCTGTATGTCCGCGACGAGGTGATCGATCGCGTGTGGAACACAATCGCCACCGAAGGCTGGAACGAGGACAAGTTGCGGGCCGAGCGCTTCCAGCGAATCGGTTCGTCGAACGTGCCGGCGCTCGACGGGCTGCGGGCGGCGATCCAGATGGCAAACGCAATTGGCATGGACCGCATCGAGGCGAGACATCGAGCGTCGGGTGATTTCATGCTGGCGCGAGATGACCAAGCGCGGCGCCGAGTCATGGACCTCGCCCGACCCGAAGCTGCGCTGCGCGATCGTGACGGTGAACGTTCCGCCGGTCCAGCGGATGAAATTGGAAGATTGGTTGTGGAAGACGAAGAAGATCAGGATCCGCGGCGGGGAGCCGTCAAAGCTGCGCTTGTCGACGCCGTATTACATCCGAAAGAATGACATGCAGGCGTTTCTGGATGCGTTCGATGAGTACAAGAAGATGGGCCCATCATAGGAGTGTCATCCTGAGCGGAGCGTCCGCAGCGTTTTTGGCTCCGCCGATTTTGCGGAGCGGCGGACGCGGAGTCGAAGGAGCGCTACCGAGGCGTGAAACATTTCTTTTTCTGCCCGGTGCCCCACGTTCGGCCATCTTGTGGGCCAACGTGCGAGGAAGGATGGTTCTGTCGTCCCCAGGGTAACGGACAAAAGACGGACGTGAACCTGGGGCACCACGCGTCCTAATCTTTGGCTGACGATTCAGCCTGAGACGCCTTCTTCTTCGCCTTGGCGATCTCAACGCTGGCGAGAGTCTTACGCGCGAGGTGCGACTCGGACAGCGACGCTCCATTCTCGCGGCGGCAGGGAGTTCGCGGCGGAGCGCCAGCAAGTGGGGCATTGAACGTCTTGCGCCTGGTCGTTCATGCGAACAGTGTACAGCGAGGACCACGGGGCCGGGCCCAAGGCCGCGACTATTCCGGGCCCAGGTTAGGCCAAAGGAAGGCCGAACCTGGGGCACCAGGCTGTCCCCTGCGGGGACGGGAGCTGAGCTGTTTTGGCTTACTTATCAAATGGCGATGTTACGCCAGTAATGAGTTGATTCCGTTCTAGCAGCATGTAAACTGACCGCTATGCGACGATCACTAGGAGTTGTTCTACTGATTGGTTCAGGGATGATGTTAATGGCAGCACTGCCAGAACAGGCCCACCTGCGTTCAGTGAAGGTCGCCCGGCCGAACATCTTGATAGAGGGTGCGCACCTAGGCAAAGTCGAAATTTGGGATTTCCCCACAGGTGCAGAGATAACGAAACCAACGTTGGCCGGAAGCGCAAAGCTCAGCAATGCCGCTGGTAAAGAGGAGGTTTGGGTATTCCCGATAGCTTGCGCCTACCCGTTACTCCCCTCAACAGAGGTGTTTATCAAAGCCTACGACGGCGAGGGCAAGGTGGTTGGCAAGAAATCTCTTCCTTATCGAGGTGCGACCGAAATCGGAAACGCGCTCTGCGGCACTCGGTAAGCGGCCATTGTCGGCTCAAAACTGTTGTGAACAGCCCTTATCGTAACCGAATTGTCTCACCAAACCCTGAAGCGCTATCGCCGCCGAAAGCTACTTATTGCTCAACGCTTCCACCCCCGGCAGCTTCTTGCCTTCCAGGAATTCCAGCGACGCTCCGCCGCCGGTCGAGATGTGGGTGATCTTGTCGGCTACGCCAGCGGCCTTCACTGCCGCGACGCTGTCTCCGCCGCCGACGATCGACACCGCCGCGCCGTTGTCGGCCACTGCGTGCGCAATCTTCTTCGTGCCCTTGGCGAAGGCTTCGATCTCGAAGACGCCCATCGGGCCGTTCCACACGATGGTGCGCGCGTCGCTGATTTCGTCGGTGAACATCTCGATCGACTTCGGCCCGATGTCGAGCGCGATCATGTCGGCCGGAATCGGCTGGCCTTCGCCGATGTTCTGGATGCGTGCGCCGGCTTCGACTTTGTCAGCCACGACGTGATCGACCGGCAGCAGGAACTTCGCGTGATGCGCTTTTGCTTCGGCGAGCGTTTCTTTGGCGAGTTCGATCTTGTCGGCTTCGAGCAGCGACTTGCCGATCTCGTGCCCCTGCGCCTTGAGGAAGGTGTACGCCATGCCGCCGCCGATGATGAACGTGTCGACCTTGCCCATCAGGTTCTTGATGACGCCGATCTTGTCGCTGACCTTGGCGCCGCCAAGAATGGCGACGAACGGCTTCTGCGGATGCGACAGCGCCTTGCCGAGGTACTCCAGTTCTTTCTCCATCAGCAGGCCGGCTGCGTTCTTCTCGACAAAGTGCGTGATGCCCTCGGTGGAGGCGTGCGCGCGATGCGCCGAGCCGAAGGCGTCATTCACGTAGTAATCGCAAAGGTGTCCCAGTTGCTTGGCGAAGTTGGGATCGTTGGCCTCTTCTTCCGCGTGGAAGCGCAGGTTCTCCAGCAGCAGCGATTGGCCGCGCTCCAGCTTCTCGGCCATCTCCTCGGCCTGCACGCCAATGCAGTCGGGCGAAAAGCCGACGTTCTCGCCGCGCCGCAGCACGTCGTCCAGCAGGATGCGCAGGCGCTCGGCCACCGGCTTGAGGCTCATCTTCGGATTCGGCTTGCCCTTGGGGCGCCCGAGGTGCGAAGCGAGGATCAGACGCGCGCCATGCCGCAGCGCGTACTCGATGGTGGGCAGCGTCTCGCGGATGCGAGTGTCGTCCATCACGCGGCCGTCGTCGAGCGGAACGTTGAAGTCGACGCGCATGAAGACGCGCTTATTGTTCAGCGGAAGATCGCGGATCGATAGTTTCGACATAGCGAGCACCGGTTGTCAGCTGTCAGTTGCCGGTTGCCAATTAGGGACGCCGGTTGACGTCCGAGTACGTTTCAATTGATGGAAACAATGGCCAGCGCAGCTGTAAGCAATTCATCGCTGGACCGGCGGCTCCGGAGACCTAATTCGATCGCACATCGCCGATGCTGCGGCAACTGCCACAACAACTGACCACTAGCCACTGACCACTAGCCACTGCTTTACAGCCCCTTCTTGCCTACGTAATGAATCAGGTCACGCACGCGGCAGGAGTAGCCCCACTCGTTGTCGTACCAGGCGATGACCTTCACGCAGTTGCCGGCCACGACGCGCGTCATGGGAGCATCCACGATGGAGGAGCGATCGTCGCCGCGGTAGTCGATCGAGACCAGTTCCGCCGTCTCGTATCCCAGGAAGCCCTTCAGCGGACCTGCATCAGCGGCCGCCTTCAGCGCGGCATTTACTTCCTCAACCGAGGTCTTCTTCTCGACGAACACAACCAGGTCGACGACCGAGACGTTCGGCGTCGGCACGCGCATGGAGAAGCCGTCCAGCTTGCCCTTCAACTCAGGGATGACGAGCGACAGGGCCTTGGCGGCTCCGGTGGAGGTCGGGATCATCGACAGCGCGGCGGCGCGAGCGCGGCGCAGGTCCTTGTGCGGGAAGTCGAGAATGACCTGATCGTTGGTGTAGGAGTGGATGGTGGTCATCGTTCCGCTGACGATGTTGAACTTGTCCTGCAGCACCTTGGCCACCGGCGCCAGGCAGTTGGTGGTGCACGACGCGTTCGAGATGATGTTGTGCTTGGCCGGATCGTACTTGTCTTCGTTGACGCCCATCACGATGGTGATGTCTTCGTTGGTCGCCGGCGCCGAGATGATGACCTTCTTCACCGGCCCGCGCAGGTGCTTCCTGGCGTCGCTCGGCCTTGGTGAACTTGCCGGTCGACTCGACCACGACCTGCGCGCCAACCGACTCCCAATCCAGCTTGGCGGGATCTTTCTCGGCGAAAACCTTGATCGTCTTGCCGTCGATCGTGATGGAATCGTCGGTGGCGGAGATCTCATTCTTTAGGTTGCCCAGGATGGAGTCGTACTTCAGAAGATGCGCCAGCGTCTTGGGGCTGGTGAGGTCGTTGACCGCGACGAACTCCAGTCCGGGATCGTTGAGGGCGGTGCGAAGAATGTTGCGGCCAATGCGGCCGAATCCGTTGATACCAACTTTAATTGCCATATAACCTCGTCCTTCGGCGAAATGAAAAACTGAAAATGCAAGAATTCATGGCTGGGCCCTACAGCGCGGTCCGGCAACACTAGACCAAACAAAAAATCGTAGCATCCGGATAGGGGAGAGGCAATGCCGCGCATCACAATCCCGCATGACACGCCACAAAAGGGGAATTGACTCAATTTCGGACAGTGGCGTGCCGCAACGGCAATGGGATCAGTCTCCGAATCAGCAATACCGGTAGCATTGCTCCCGCCTAGCTGGCCGTGTTACAAGAGCAACATGCGAAGATGGACACGCGACCGCAACAGGCGGCGCAAGCCACAGGGCGATAAGCCAGGTGAGAAGCCGGGCAGCAAGACGGTCCCGCACCCTTGCAGCCCAGATTTCCCGATCCCATGACGGCGGAGTCGCCGCAGAGTCCGCAGACCGAGTTCGAAGCGCAGCCGGATGAGTCGGAGCTTCAGGAGTCGCAGCCGGCTGGCGGAGGCCGGAGACAGCGGAAGGCGCGACAGCCGCAGGCCCGGCGCGATCGCAACCGGCGTCGCGGACGTCGCGGACGCGGTGGACCGCCCTCACGACTCAAGCACCGTCGTTGCCCGCTCCCGGTGGTCCCACCGGCGAAGGAGCCGAAGCTGAAGCTCCCGTCGACATTGCCGAACCAGCGGCGCAGCCGGCAGCCGGCGGCACGATCGAAGCAGCCGAAAGGCGCGGTCGTCCTGTCGATTGGATTGCCTGGTTCCGGCAAGAGCACGTGGTTCAAGCGCCACAATATTTTGCCGTTGTCGAGCGACATGGTACGCATTCTGCTGTTCGACGATGTTACCGAGCAGCGCTACCAGGATTTAGTGTTCTCGACGCTTCGCTCCATGTTGCGCGCGCGTCTGCTGGCGCGGCGGCCTTCGAATTATCTTGACGCCACCAACCTGTCTGCCCACGAGCGGCGCAGCTGGATCAAGCTCGCGCATGATTTCGGGTACGAGGCGCATGCCGTCTTCTTCGATGTTCCGCCCGAGGTCTGCATCGAACGGAACCGCCGGCGCGATCGCAACGTTCCCGAAGACGTAATGCAGCGCATGGCGGCAAAGCTTCGGCCTCCCAAGTTCGAAGAAGGCTTCGCAAAAATCACCGTAGTACGGCTTAAGAAGAAGGATGGCGACGTTTCTGCTGAAGAGCCGCCGCGAGCGCTCCAGCCTGAGCCCGACGAGGACTCGGAGCCGCCGAATCTGGAAGATGCCGAGTATTAGCTAGCAGTCCAATTGCAACAGGGAAGCGGCCCTCGGGCCGCTTTTTAATTTTCAGTTAAAACCTCTGGTTTGCTGTAGCTGCTTTGCGGTCCGAACGCCCGCCGAACCGTGATACCATCCCGCGAATTGCCCCTTCGCTGTTCAATGCCAATTTCGCCTCTCGGGAGGAAAGATCATGCAAACCAAGGTGAATGATTTACTGCAGTCAGGCTGGACGATAGCGTCGCCTCGGCATTCGAGTTCTGGAAGCCATCGCGCTCTGGATCGTAGGACGCTGGTTGATCGGATTCGCGAATGATCGGCAGTGCCATGACCAAGCAGAAAATCGATCCCACCGTCATCCGTTACATTCAGAATGCGGTTGCGGCACTGCTGAACATCATTCTGGTCATCGCGATACTGGGCTTCTTCGGCGTACAGACGACGAGCCTGGCAGCGCTGATCGCTGCAGCCGGCGTAGCCATCGGAATGGCGTGGAGTGGCTTGCTCTCGAATTTTGCGGCGGGAGTCTTCCTGGTCATCCTGCAGCCGATGAAGGTGGGAGATTTTGTCTCCGCGGGTGGAGTCACCGGCACGGTTCACGAAATCGGCTTGTTCGCCAGCTCCATCGACACGCTCGATAACGTGCGTAACATTGTTGGCAATGGCAAGATCTTTGGAGATGTGATCCAGAACTTCTCCACGAACGCATACCGCAGGGTCGAACTGACGGCACAACTCGCGCACGGTGTCGATGTCCACGCCGCGATGGCCATGCTGAAGAAAGCCATCTGCCGGAATTCCGAATGTGATGACGGCGCCTGCGCCGGACGTCGAGATCCTGACCTTCAACCTTGCCGGGCCGGTGTTGGCCGTCCGTCCCTATTGCAACAATAAAGACTATTGGCAGGTGTATTTCGACACCAACCGTTTGATCAAAGAGACCTTCTCGGCCGCCGCCTTCGAAGTGCCCGAGCAGCACTACGTGGTGCGTGGTGTCCAGGCGGGTGCAGGTGTCGGAATGGCGCACTCGGCGTAGCAGAGACAGGAGAGCTCCAGATCAGGTCTTCGCCGACACCGATGTTCCTGGTCTGGAGCTTTTGCGCATCCCGTCGACCGTGGACCGTAACTTCCGTTATTCCCGCCACTATAGTCTCTGGCCTATGCTGGATTTATCCTTCTATAGTTTACTGACTGGTTAAGGATGGCCAATGGCCACTGGAACGCTCAAGCTTCACCTTGGATCTGCTTGAGCAATGGCTTTGTACGAGTGCTGGGATTAATCGCTCTGGCCAGTTGCCTGTGTATGCAATCCTTCGCTCAGAGCGGGGCGGGGCCATCGTCGCTGCCGCCAAATGCTCCGGCAATTCCGACTACCATTAAGAATGCGCCCTTCTCGGCGCAGGTGGTCACCCAATACGATCACGTACTGTCCAACGGAAATCACATTCACCGCGAGACTCAGGGCAGGATTTTTCGCGATTCCATCGGGCGGGTTCGCACGGAAACGCAGGTTTCCACGCTCAGCGGCGTTGACAGCCTGGAACATATCGCGATTCAGGACCCGATTCTGGACGAGGTGATTCATCTCGACCCGCGCACCAAAACCGCGAACATCCATCATCTGGGAGAGGCTGCTGCAGCTGGCGACGCCGCCCAACCACGGCGGTATTCCGACTAAGGGAGGCAATGCTCTTCTGTCTGACTCCCGAGACTCCGGCGGAGCCGAACAAGCGTCGTACCACTACGTCAGGGAAGCGCCGCTCCGGCCGCAACGGAATCTCTCGGAACGAGGATGATCGAAGGGCTTGCGGTTGTCGGTACACGCACCACGCGCACGATTTCCGAGGGCCAGGGCGAACCGATTATCGCGGTCAGTGAAGTGTGGTTTTCGCGCGACCTGCAGATGGTGATCCTCAGCATTTCTGATGACGGACAGTCCGGCCATAGCGTCATGCGGGTGACCAATATTGTCCGTCGACCGCCCGAATGAGCGGCTTTTTCAGGTGCCGCCGGACTATACTGTTAAGGACGGCAATCCTATCGCGGCCGTACTGAAGCATTAGGAGCAGGCTCAAAACCGGATGTTTGATCTTGATTTTTCTCCGCCTGACGGCTTAACCGTTTCTCTTTGGCGCTCTCTGCTGATTAATTTTGCGGACCGCTTCGCGCCCGAACGCCTGCCTCCTTTACAGCTCACCTCCAAGCCGGTTCAGGTACTGCTGCCCGGCGAGCTTTTCGAACTGCCGTGGTATCGCACCATCTTCACCAACATTGGCGATGTGATCTCGCCTGAGCACTTGCCGCCGCTGGAGTTGACCTCGCAAGCCGTGGACGTAGGCGAGTTGCTGGCAGACGATTTGAGCCATCGCCTGGTGGGATTCGCTGTTGCAAAGCTTGCGCGATCGCCTCTCGCCGGAGAGGCTTCCCGCGCTGCACCTTACCGCGAAACCTGTGGACGCCTTCGGTGCCGATGCCAGCCTGCAACTGCTGGACTGGTCCACGCTGATCGCGGGACCCAAGCTCTTTCATCCGGATCAGCCGCAGCTCGTGGTTGACAACGTTCCTATTGCCGAGCCCGCGCCAGCGGTCGTGTCTGCCATCGCTCGAACTGGCGCCGGCCAGCCCGCTGCTGATTGCGACCCGTGGCCAACTCGTCCGCGACATCGGCAGGACCCGGTTCCGCCGCAAGATCTGGATCTCGCTGGCCACCGCCGAAGCCATCTTCCTGCTGGTGGCTATCCTCAAGTTTCAATAGCGCTGCAACATTTCATGCAAGTTCGCGGCCCCGATGGGCCGCTTTTTATTTCCCCTCGAATTCACTGAGGTTGTACGATAAAGCTGGTTGTCCAGCTCTGCCGAACGGTGGCCCAGCCCGGACCGGCACGAATTGGGGGCGAATGTGAGCATTAAGACCAGTACGCGGCTGGTGGATAAAGTGCTGATCGTGGACACCATTGGCGAACTGAGACTCGGAGAAGGCACCGATGTAGTTCGCAACGTGGTGCGCGACATGCTGACCCAGGGTTACAACAACATTCTGCTCAACCTGCGCGATGTGCGGCACATCGACAGCGCGGGCGTCGGCGAACTGATGAGCTGCTACACCTCGGTGCGCAACCAGGGCGGCCAGCTGAAGCTGATGAACCTGAACAAACATGTTCACAATTTGCTGCAGATTACCAAGCTGTACACGATCTTCGAAGTAGTCGAGGACGAAGACTCGGCCGTGGCCTCGTTTCAACAGGCCTGAGCCGGGCATGAATTTATCTGTACCAGTAACTGCATTTCACTTTGAAATTTTTGCGAGGCGATCATGAAAGGCGATCCAAAAGTTATTGCATTTTTAAATCAGGTACTAAAGGCGGAACTGACAGCCATCAATCAATATTTTCTGCATGCTGAGATGTGCGAGAACTGGGGCTATTACCGGTTGGCCAAGAAGGTGAAGAAGGAATCGATCGAGGAAATGGTCCACGCGGAAAAGTGCATGGAGCGCATTCTGTATCTCGATGGCACGCCGAACATGAGCGATTATTTCAAGATCAACATCGGCAACACCGTCGAACAGCAGTTCAAGAACGATCTGCAGCTCGAGATCGACGCCGTGAAGCGCCTGAACGACGGCATCAAGCTGTGCGTGGCCCAGGGCGATAACGCTTCGAAGACGCTGGCCGAGACCATCCTTAACGACGAGGAGCACCACATCGATTGGCTGGAAGCACAGTTGCACGCCATCGGCGAGATGGGTCTCGCCAACTATCTGGCGCAGCAGATGGGCGAAGGCGAGTAAAGTAAGCATTCGCTGGTTGAGTTGACGAAACACATAGTGGCGGGCATGATGCTCGCCACATTTTTTTCGCGCGCGCGATGTCGCTGGCTCTGAGCATGAATCGCCGGATACGTTACAATAGATGAGCGCCGCGGTTCAGCGCTTCCACAAACAAAGTCTTCCCACGGAGAGATGGCCGAGTGGCTGAAGGCGCACGCTTGGAAAGCGTGTGTACTCGAAAGGGTACCCAGGGTTCGAATCCCTGTCTCTCCGCCATAATTTCACCAACTTACGGCGAGCTGCACTCCATCTGCACTCCATTTAGCCAGAACGGCCTGGTGCCTGGTGCCCCAGGTTCGGCCCGGGTTTGGCCTAACCTGGGTATCGTCCCGCGCCAACAAATGCCACCGCCCAGGTTAGCGTCCAAAATGCCGGACGCGAACCTGGGGCACCGGGCCGGACGCGAACCTGGGGTACCGGGCTATCAACCGTGATCGTGTTAAGCTTCGCTCGAACACTTCATCCGGGAAGACGACGAGCCCATGAAACCACCATCGAATGTCAAGACGCCAGCGCAGTACATCGCCTCACTACCCGTCGATCGTGCGAAGACAATTGCGACGCTGCGCGCATTCGTGAACAAGCACATTCCGCGCGGGTACGAGGAGTGCCTCGTCTGGGGCACGATCGGCTGGACGATCCCCCTGTCTCGATATCCCGACACTTACAACCTGCAGCCAATCTGCTACGTCGCGCTCTCGTCGCAGAAGAACTACTGCTCGCTCTACCTGATGGGTGCGTTCTGGAGTGCGAGTCAACTGGAGCAACTGAAGGCGGCGTTCAAGGTGGCGGGGAAAAAGCTCGACATGGGGAAGTGTTGCGTTCATTTCGAGTTGCCGGACGATTTGCCGCTCGAAGCGATTGGCAACCTAATCTCGGCAATTTCGAGTGAGAAGTGGATTGAGATGTATGAACAATCACGCTTGATGACCAAGGCCGGCAAGGCGAAGATGGCGAAGCAAGCCGCCCGATCCGGGAGCAAGGTCGCCGCGAAACGCGTCAAGACAAAGAGCAGGCGATAAAGTTTTTCATCAGGACTCGCCGATACCGCGCACCATGGATCCATTGCTGTTGTCGGTGCTTTGGCTGGCGGGGACGATGAAAAACCTAGGTAGTGATAACGCCTTTTCACAATGGCGGGTGTCCGGCTTATTTTCTATCGGGCTGGGCTCAAGAAACAGGATGTAACGTGATGGAGGGAACATGCGTAAAGCATCAATCTTTGTGATCGCCGTGTTGCTCGTGGCGCAGTGCTTTGGTCAACCGTCAAGCCATAGTGTCACGGTGGCGGGCTGCGTGATGAATGTGAATGGAGAATTTCACCTGCTCACCCGGGACAAAACCTACATCCTCAAAGGCAAACACGACACTCTGCTCGGCTACAACGGCAAACGAGTCGAGGTGGCGGGAACTACCGACGCCAGCAGCGCGTCCTCATCACAGGGTATTCCGATCGTGCTCCACATTACCAAGCTGAAGAAGGTCGCCGATTTTTGTCAATGAAACAGGAACCACTCCGGAGACCTAAGCCCTTTCGGCGTAACTTACGCTATGGCCTTCCATTGGAAGGCCTACCGTAGTCAAGATACTCGCACGTCCTACCTTGGTGACATCGGCTGAATCGTGATCGAGAAGTCTGCCCTTGCAGACTGATCTGCGGCGTCGACGACTTGTACTTGGAAGCTGTAGATCTTCGCCTTCATCGAGCCGGTGCCGCCCGGCGTTCCCGACAGCAAGCCTGTGCTGCTCAATTGCAACCCCGGAGGCAGGCTGCCCGACGCGATACTCCACCGATAGGGCAGCTGTCCGCCCGATGCCTGGAGTTGCGTTGCCGGATACGGCTGTCCGACGATGCCATCCGGCAAACTGCTCATCGTGATCACCGGAATCGACTGTCCGGAAATCGTCAGCGTCAATTGCGCCGTTGCCGGCGCGCGTGCCCACCGAATCAGACAGCTTGATGCTCAGCGTAAACGTGCCCGGCTGTAGCGGCGTGCCTTTGAGTTCGCCCGCTGTCGTCAGTTGCAGGCCCTGCGGCAGAATCGACACACACGTCCAACGGTAGGGCGGTATACCGCCTTGTCCCTGAAGGAATACGTCGTAGGGAGAACCTTTGGTGCCGGACGGTAACGAGGTCGTCAGGATTTGCAGGGGCTGCACATGCTGCGTGATCGTGACTGCCGTGGCAGCACTCAGGCATTGCGGTTGACCCGTCGTGCTGTCGCATGCCTGCACCATGAAGTTGAAGGTCCCAGTCTGCGTCGGCGTTCCAGACAGCAGGCCCGACGCGCTCAGACCCGTGCCCAGGGGCAATGAGCCCTGCATTAAGGTGAAGGTATACGGTGGTACTCCACCACTCGCCGTGAACTGATACTGATACTGCGTGCCAAGCTGCCCATTGGGCAGTTGCGCCGGCGGACTGAACTGCAATGGAATTCCGCCGCCTCCCGCAATCTCGATGGCCGAGATGCTCATGCCGTAAGGATCGACCGTGGTGTCGAAGCGATCGCGTAGCACCACAGCCAGCAGTCCACTGGTGGGAACGGTAACGTTATAGCTGCGCGTGTATCCGTGATACTGGCCGCCCGCCGCCACAAAGCCATCGATCGTATCGACCACCTGGCCGTTAATCTCGACGTCGAAGACGTTATATCCGGCACGTGAAACGCCAAGGCCGGCTTCGCCATAGAGTGTCACCGTCGCTGCGCCGCTGCCGATGGCATAGCGCATGGCGGTATCGTTACGCGCTGAGACCGACATGCCGTAGAAGCCCGCGCCATCGGGATAACCCGTCCAGCCCGGCTGCGGATTCAAGATCTGGCTGCCGTATAGGGGGCAGTAATCGCAGCCCAGTGGACTCTCGAAGACCTGTCCCTGCCCGGCGTTCTTCAGCCGGCTGGTCTGCTCCCACCAGACTTTGCCATGCGTGTCGGTGTAACTCAGGTTCTCGCCACCCAGATGCAGCCGCAAGTGTCCATCCGGGGAGGTTGGGACGAAGTAGCCGCTGGCATAGGCGGCGACCGTCGGATCGGCGGCGGCCACGCATTTCTCCTTGTAGGCAATTTCTGCCGACACCATCGAAGGCGCCGTGATGGTTCCATCGCGCGTGATGTTCGCGCCGGAAACCGGTGTTTCGAACGAGCACGCGTAGTCGGTGTTCACGTTGCCGGTGACCACCACCGGCTCCTTCCACGATTTACCTGCCTGCAATCAGCGGCAGCCGCTCGTGGGCAAAGCCGATTACGGTGCCGACCAGGTTCGCATCGGCGCACACCGTGCCCTGGTTCACGCACACCTGTGTTCGCCTGAAGCTGGTCGCACCCTGTTGGTTGTTCAGCTGATTGAGCTTGCCGGGACCCATGTTCGACATCAGGCTGCTGGTGTCGACCAACTCCAGGTAGGGCTCAATAAATATCCAGTTGGTGAAGTCCTTTGCGGCGCTAACGATCTGCACCGGCTCGAACTCGTTGGTCAGAATGCCGATGCTCCAGTCGTCGTTGAAGCCGCTTGCGCCGTCCAGGGCAGCCACACCGTAATCCTGCATGGTGCGCAGCAACGCCTTCATAAACGGACAGTCTGTGGTGACGTCGCCGCTGCAGAATCCGTCCACGTTGAAGCTCGATTTCAGGCGTATGACCTGTCCATACGGCAGCCACCCGAACACCATGCGAGAGTTAGTCCAATCCCCGTCACCCCAGCCCGTGCTGTCTACTGGTATCGTGAAGTGAAAAGTATCGTTGACGATGGTCGCGGGATACTCGTTGGTCAGGCTGGCGTTATTGTTCAACGTCGCCCACTGCCCGCCGGCAATGCCCTGGAAGTGCACGTGGAAGTGCGGGCAGTACGTCTCCAGCGAAGTCCACGGGACATCTTCGCAGGCATTGAAACCGTTAGTCGCCAGACTCATACCCGTGCCGCACATGGTTGGGTTGCCGGGATAACATTGCACCCAGATGAATGGATGCTGACCCGTGATCTTGTCGCCGGACACGGCAATGCCCTGATTGCGCGGCGACAGCGCCGGGTTCACGATGGTCGTGCGCAGCAGGTGGCTGACGGCCTCGACGCGGCCGGTCGTAGGATCGACGACGTTATCTACCACATTGTGGTACCACTGATTCGGATCGATGCTGGTGCCCACCAGCGAGGAGCCGGCGGCGTCGGTTCCTCCGTAGATACTGTTGTCATAATTCGGCCAGGCCATCATGGTGCCGACGTTGCAGACGTCGCAATTGCTGCCTCCGGTGGCGAACGTCGTCGCAGAAAAATTGCCGTCGCTACAGGCGCTCGAGTCGTATGGGATGGTTCCTACAATGTGGTATGCATAGCCGTTCGTCGCCGGCTGCTGACTAGTGATGGTTAACGCGAAGCTGCTTCCCGAAGTCTGGTTGTACTGCATCGCCTGGCAGGCGCCCGTCACGTGGTTGAGCTGGATCGCCATGCCGGTGCGAAGCGGACGGATGACGTTGGTGTCGAACTCCAGTGTGGTGACCTGTCCCGGATGCACCACGGGATTGTGCGAATCGGTATAAGTGCTGTACTCCTCGTAGTCGATGCCGCTGTCTTTGTTGACGCAGAAGCGATGCCGGTCAGGATTGGTGCCATTCAGCCGCGCCCCGTACACGTATAGGTTGTAACCGCCCTGCTGCTGAACATCGGGCGGCAGCACCTCGGGGAAGAGAACATCCTGGTACGGCCCGCTGGGGAACACCGAGTGCATCATCTGCAGCGGCGTGTTCTGGTCGCACATGTTCGTGTAAAAGCCCTTGAAGAAGCGTGGGCCTCCCCCGAGTTTGATGTCGTGGTTCGAACCCTGTCCTCCAGCGGTCGCAACGCGCGTCAGCCACCAGGTGTTCGGATGGACGGGAAGATTGCCAATGTAAGCGTTGGCCCCGAAGTTATTGGGCAGGATTTGCGATCCCTTGGAGTAGTTCTGCACGAACACCGTCGGCGGCGCGCAATAGCGTCCAGTTTGATCGAGCGTGCCTACTCCATTCAGCGACCAGTCGGAACATCCGTCGGCCCTGAACTGAACGCAGTCGCCTGCCTTTACGGCCTGGAAGGAGGGAGTGATTGTGCAGCTTTGCGCGTCTGCATTCGCGGCGGCGATCGATATCAGCGCAAGGAAGCTCAGGCCAGGGACAAAGATTCTCCGGCAAAGTGACCGAACATACAGCGTGCGGAGGACAAGAATTTCAGACACCATTGGCTCTCCTTGCGGCAAAGACTTGCACCGTGGTTGCGATCCCAATGCTTCCCTTGTCGTTTTCCGGCAGATGGCATGAACCGCGAGAGCGCAGCGCTATCGCGAGTGTGGGATTCCGGTCGGTCTTGTGTATCCGACAGGAATCCTCCCCAAAAGTCCCACTCTCAAGTGTTCTTATATGGCCTGAAAAGCAGAAAGTCACCACCACTTAAGTAAGTGGTGCAAAAGCCTATACGGCCGTGCGATGTCGGATATGTCGTTTTGGCTTTCGGGATTCGCCGGCGGAGATGTCCTCAAAAGACTCTAGGCAGCGTTCGAGACCAGTCGCACTGCCACCACTTATCCTCCACATCCCATCACTTGAAGTGCTAATTGTCATTCCGTGGGTGTGATGGTCTCTGCGAAGTGCTTCCAGACGCCATTCCAGCTCTTATCGAGCCGTACCGCGAGGATGTGCGTGTCCAAAGTGCACGATGTTCTGTTCCTTCCGGTACCATAGTGGCTGATCTGCAAGAGGGCGCATGAGGATTCTGGTGACCGGCGGAGCAGGCTACATCGGTGCGACGACGGTTCGTTTGCTGCTGGCCGCCGGACACGAGGTTGTCGTTTACGACAACCTGTCGAAGGGGCATCGCGAAGGGCTTCCGGAAGGCGTTGCGCTGGTCCAGGCTGATGTTGGCGACCGTTTTCGCATCGACGTGGCTCTGCAGGAATACCGGCCCCAGGCCGTTCTGCACTTCGCCGCCTTCATCGAAGCAGGCGAATCGATGCACGCGCCGGAGAAATATTTCCGCAACAACTCCGCGGCGACGCTCACATTACTTGAGTCGATGCTGGCAAACCGTGTTGGCAAGCTGATCTTCTCGTCGACCGCTGCGCTTTATGGCGAGCCACGCCGGACGCCTATTGAAGAGACCGATCCGCTGCAGCCGACCAACGCGTACGGCGAATCGAAGCTGATGGTGGAGCGGATGCTGTCCTGGTTCGGGCGCGTTCACGGGCTGCGCTATGCCAGCCTGCGCTACTTCAATGCCGCTGGATCCGATGGCCACTCAGGCGAGTGTCATCATCCCGAGACGCATCTCATTCCCCTTGTATTGCAGACTGCAGCCGGAGACCGGGACGCTATAACCATCTTCGGTACCGACTATCCGACGGCCGACGGTACCTGCATTCGCGACTATATCCACGTTGGCGATCTGGCGCAGGCGCACATTCTTGCGCTGAATGCGTTGGCCGAGCGAAGTCCACTGATTTATAACCTGGGCACCGGCCATGGCTTCAGCGTGCGGGAAGTGATTGATTCGGCGCGCCGCGTGACCGGCCGTCCCATCGAGGTGCGCGAGACCTCCCGTCGGGAAGGAGATGCGGCCGTGCTGGTCGCAACCTCAGCCAAGATTCGCAGCGAGCTTGGCTGGACGCCGCAGTATCGCGATCTCGACTCAATCATGGCCAGCGCCTGGCAGTGGGTGCAGCGCCGTCCCAGCGGCTACTCCACGCATCCGGACGCCGCCGCCGCCGCTACACTCTAGCCTCCAATCAATCGCGGTCCTCCGTGTTTTCTGCTGTGAAGTCCTAAACTGCACCAGGGGCAAGACTTGGCATTCGGGGAACCTTTTTTTATGCTTGTCGTATTACATGTTGGGGGATGCTATGTACTGCAACTATTGCGGTAAGGTGATTCAGGATGACGCCAATGTCTGCGCCTATTGCGGCAAGCGGGTGGGCACGGTGGCCGGTCGCCGCAAGCTGATGCGCTCGCGGGTCGATCGCAAAATCGCCGGTGTCTGCGCCGGCTTTGCCGAGTACTTCGACCTGGATGTAACCGTGGTTCGCGTGCTGTGGCTGCTGGTAGCCGTCTTCGGCGGTGGCGGCATTCTCGCCTACATCATCGCGTGGATCGTGATGCCCGAGGAGCCGGAATATGTTGCCGTTGCTCCGCCGGCCAGCCCGCCGCAGCCGTATCAGGGCACGTAAGCTTCCGATGGCGTGACTGGCAGTTCACCACGGAAGTACGGAGACGCCTTGATGTCGTTTTCTCCGTGTCCTCTGTGCCTCTGTGGTGAATTTGTGTTTTCATCAGTCCATGCCTGCCTTCCGTAGCGCTGATGCGCAACTCTCCTATGAGGTCACTGGCACCGGACCTGATGTTGTTCTGCTGCACCCATTCCCGCTGAATCACAGCTTCTGGAAAGCCGTTGCCGATCAATTGAGCACTCGCTACCGCGTGATCATGCAGGACCTGCGCGCACATGGCGACTCGGAACTGGGCGAAGGTCCGGCAACGATGGAGAAGCTGGCCGCGGACCTGGTGAGCTTGTGCCGAGAAGCGCGCATCACCAAAGCCTTCTTCGTCGGAGTTTCGATTGGCGGGTACACTCTGTTTGAGTTCTGGCGGCGCTCTCGCGAGCACGTCGCAGCCCTGGTGTTGGCGAATACTCGTGCAGCTGCAGAAACGCCAGAGAGCCGGACGAACCGGCTGGCGCTGGCCGACAAAGTGCTGCGCGAAGGCACCGCCGGATTTATCGAAGAGATGCTGCCGAAGTTGATGTCGCCCCTCACCATCGCAAACCGGCCGGACATTGTGGACGCCGCCCGGCGCATGATGCAAAAAATGTCGCCGCAGGACATTGCCGGAGTGCAGCAGGGAATGGCGGATCGGCCGGACTCGATTGCTACGCTCAAGACGATCAACGTGCCCACGATGATCGTTACCGGATCGGACGACAGCATTCCTCTGAGCGAGGCGGAGCTGATGCGCCAGCATATCTCCGGAAGCCGGCTGGAGTTGATCGGCCGGGCTGGACACTATGCGGCGCTGGAACAGCCGGACGAGTTCGCGCGGATGTTGCGAGGTTTTTTGGATCCGTTGCCGCGTTAGGAGACGCTCTTCGCCTTTCGCTCTTCGCTTTTCGCCAGAGTGTTGATACCAAGTTCGCCGCTCTTGGCTTTTCGCTATTAGCTCTTAGCCGGAGATTGAATGATCGCGGATACCGCATTGCGAGGCCCTCTGGCGAAAAGCGAATAGCGAAGAGCGAACAGCGTCTTTTGTGATCCACATCACCAAGTTCCAGGGTGGCGCTTTACTAGAATTGTCTTGTCATGCTGGATGCCTTTTTACTACCTGCCAATACGGTCGTCACCGCAAAGGGTGATAGCGAGGCGCTGGATGTAAGCGTCGCCGCCAGTCGTGTCTTTCTCCTGACGCTCACCGTTGTCTCCGTTGTTGAGCAGGAGGCAATCGATGTGTTCGTGTATACGTCTGTCGACGGCACGACCTGGGAGACGAAGGCGGTGGCGGGTATGGAGCAGAAGTTTTATCCCGGCGATTATCCGTTGCTGGTGGACTTGTCAGATAAGCCGGAGGCAAAGTTCGTGCGTGCCCATTGGGATGTCTATCGCTGGGGGCGGGGCGGCACGGGCGCTCGATTCGAGATAGGTTTGCGATTGCGCGAAGTGTCGCAGGATGCCTTGCTCGAGGCGGCAAGTAGTGCCGCAGTTAGCTGACATCGCCGGGCGCGAACAACAGATCCCTCCTGGGCCTGAAGGCCTCGTCGTGATGACAATGTCTGGGGGTCAGAGTTGAGTGCGTGCCCAGCGTTGAATGCGGCAAGGTGAGCAGCAATAGCTCAGAGCTCACAGCCAACACTTTCTTCCAATAAAAAGCGGAGGCCCGCGGGCCTCCGTCCTCGTTGAGGGGATGCTGCTCTACGGATGTCTCATGTACATCATGTTGCCTGGACCTCCGCTCACGACTTTGTAGTCGGACGGAATCTGGAAGAGCGACGCGCTGGGCTCGCCACGGGTGATGCTCGTAACCTGAGAACTCATCGTCCCCATCATGGGATCGACGTGCGTCACCGCCATCGGGATCTGCAGGTCGGTTGAGTACCAGCGCTCGGTCACCACTTCGATCGGTTTCGTATTGCCGATCTCGCCGGCCGGAATCGTGCGGGTTACGCGCGTGCCGGTGGTTGCCAGACCAAGGATGCTCTTGCTGCCCAGGTCGGTGGTCGCTACATTGCCCTCGCTCGGCTTCGCAGGCGGCTCGCCCTCAGCGGCGCCGGCCGGAGGCTTTGGCGGATGCAGCGGCATCTGGTGGGCCGTCTTGTTCTGTGGATTCAGAACGTAACGAGTACCGGCAACCGGGTCCATGATGATGATCATGCTGCCCTTGGTAGCGCCAGTCGAGGGAGTGGCGAACTCGAAGCTCACCTCGCGCCGCACCCTGCCCTGCGAGTCGCGATAGACGGTGCTCTGGTTTTCACGATGAATAGTGTTGCCGTCCGACAATGTGGAGTCGTGCGTGCTTTCGATCACGGCAGTCATGGGAGCACCGGCGACAACCTTCGGACCGTCTCCAATTTCCTCGTGAAAGAAAGCTCCACCGCCCGGACCGTGCATGGTCAGCATCATTCCACCCGGAGGCGGAGGAGGCGGTGCGGCGGGCTCATCTTGCGCAATCATCAGGGCTGATCCAGCCATTAACATTCCCAGCAGCAGGGAACAGGAAGCGGCGCGAACTTTCATTTCATTACCAAAACTCATAGCTCAATCCTCATTCTCGATTTCCAAGGCAACGGTTCGTACCTGGGTTTTACTTCGTTAACCTTCACTCTCGTCAGTTCACCATGCGGACGGCTCGTACCACTCCGTCGTATCCGACCACCAGGTCGGCCATCTGCGGTTGAGAATTCTGTCCCCCGGTTGCCGGCAACTCCACCCGAACCACTTCGGTGTCGGCGGCGCAACTCAGCGGATCGCAGAACATCAGGGCCGTGTATCCGGCGTCGGCCAGACTCTGCGAATCGTCATTCGTTATCTTCGCGACATTCGTTACTTTTGCAACTTCGGAGGCACTCGCATTCAGCCGCGCCGGCTCCGCTCGCTTTCGCGCCACCGCCACCGTCTGCGGAGGTTCTTCCCTGACCTTTTCTTTCCCAGCGATGGCAGCCGGCTTCTGCGCACCAGGCTCAACGACGCTGGACACAACCTGGCCCCGCGCCGTCGTCTGGTTGGAGCTTTGGCGCAGAAGCCGGACCCCCAGGAAGACTCCGACAAGCAGCGCCGCTGCCATCGCCACATAAGCGCCGACTTCGAAAAAGCGGCTTAGACGTAAAGCCATTGGCGTGGAAGGAGGCGTTACTGCGGGCCGCACTGGGCCTCTGCGTTCCTTCACCCTACCGAGTACTGCATCCGCGCTCCGAAGAGTGTCCTGCCGGAAAGCGCGCAGTAACGCCCGTTCCACATCTGGGCCAGCCTCAAGTCCGGCTGTCCTGGCCTGCAGCGTCTGCATGGAGACTGCCAGCGTGCGCTGCTTGCGCAGCCATGCACTGCAGGGTTCACACTTGTCCGAATGTTCGAGGATCTGGTCATCCTCGCTGCGCGTCAGCTCCCACAACGTCAGCGACGCGGCATTGTGTTTGAATTCACGGCATGTCATGACATACACCTCGCCGCAACACTTGAAATTCTATGGGTCACCGCTGCCGAGTGCTGCAGCTTCTTGCCCAGCATGTCGTGCGCGCGATGCAGTCGCGAACGCACCGTGCCAATGGCGCAATGTACCGCTTCCGCCGCGTCGGCATAACTCATGCCCTGCAGATCGCAAAGCACCACGACTTCACGATAATGCTCGGGCAACGACAGCACTGCTTTCCACACCGCAGTCGAGGTCTGGTGTTGCATCAGCCCTTCGCTGGGATCGCACTCCACCATCAGGGAGGCGGCTTCGTCTTCGATCGGGCTGCTCAACACGTTCTCCGGATAGTTCCGCTCCAGGGCGCGGCGAACATAATTCCTGGCCACGCCGAAGAGATAGGCTCCCAGGACACCCCGCTGCGGATCGAAGTCATGACCGCGCTGCAGCAGGAAGATGAACACGTCCTGCGTAACCTCTTCGGCGATCTGCGTGGAGCCGCTCATATGCAACGCGAAGCGAAAGATCGGTCCCTGCCGCCGGCGATACAGCGCGGTGAACGCCTCTTCTTCTCCGGCCAGAGCCTGCGCCAGCAGTTGCTCGTCGGTACAATCGGTCAGCAACATCACCTCGGTGGTGGACCTGATCTCGTTCTGCCCATATTTCCGCCGGCAGGGCGGTAGAGTTCCGTAAAGTTGGACGCCCTTGTTGTTAGAAGAGTACTCCGGGAGGACTCCACCGCTATCGTAGTCGTTCCAGCGGTTTCACGAAAACTGATTGAACGCGTTAAGAACAAAGCCGATCTGGTTGGTTATGGCTCGTAACTCTTTGCGGCTCACGACTTTGCCTGTAACTCACACGCGCTCAGGACTTTGGCGGATTCCGTTATTGGGCTTAATGTTTTCAGGACTTTACGAGGAGTAGGAGAGGGGGAGTTACTCCTTCAGTGCTTAGTAACCTGTTTGTCGTCCCGAAACGGATCGGGCGGGAGAGCGAAAGCAAATCGCGGCCTCTCTCACATCGCCGGAGCAGGCGCGGGCCCTGACGTCGCGGTGTTCTCTGCGCCGCTCATCTCCTCGAAGCTGAATTGCTTGTTCAGGCTGTCATACGTTTTGCCGTCGACTTCCACGTAAGGATAGACGAAATAGTTGATCGGCCCTGCATCCTGTTTGGGAGACAGCGTTATGTCGCGTCCGGTGGAGAACTGGACGCGATTGGCATCGACGGTGCCAAAGAAGTAGTCGGATTTCTCCTTCGCCTTCCAGGCCTCCGAGATGTCAACCGGAACCCAACCGATATTGCGCGCGAAGAACTCCGCCCAGCAGTGATATCCGGCGATGTCACCGCGATCCTTGTTCTCCGGCAGCGGAAAGCCGATGTCGAAGCGGGCCGGAATGTTGTCGGCGCGCATCATGCCGATAAAGGGCGAGTGGAAGTCGGTGCAGTTGCCATGTTTGGCATCGCAGGCCCAGACAGCGTCGCCGCGTCCCCAGCCAGTTCCGCTCTTGTCGTACTTCATCGTGGTGAACAGGTAGTCGTAAGCGGCCTTGGCTTTGTCGACCGTGTCGGGTTTGCTGCCGGTAACTTGTATTGCCAGCTCTTTGATCTTGCCGTCGATGGGAATGAGCTTGTCGGGCTGGAGATAGCGTTCCATGCTCGCGGGCACAACGCCGGGCTTCGTATCTTTGGTTTCCAGTTGCTTGTAGTCGCCGCGAGAATATTCGCGGCGGTTGACTTCGTACAGTAACGAGAAGTCCAGACTGGTTTGCACCGGATTGTGGATCTCGGCGTAGAGAATCTGGTTGCCGTATTCGGCGTCCTCAGTCATGCGAGTCGGCACAGGAGATTTCACGTTGACCAGCCGCACGGTCTGATGCTCGTCGGTATGCGCAACCGGAACCCAGATGCGTATCAGCTTCGTGCCTGCGGGAATGTCCTTCACCGTGAAGGAATAGGTGAAGCGGAACTTGCGGTTGGGCGGGCTGAACTTCGGCTTTTCCGGTGGAGTCGTTTGCGCCAACAGCGCCGGAACGACGATGCAGGATAGTAGCAGGATCGGTAGAAGACGAGACCTCATCGCGAAGCTCCTGCGAACATTGGATGTAGCTGGATGCGCAAGGTTACGGAAATATTTGAGGAGCGTCAATCTTTATTTACAGAGGCTCTCCGCCTCAGGAAGAATTGCCATCGGGAACTACGTTCACGGAAATTGTCATCACGAGCGTAGCGAGGGATCTGCTGTTTCGCGGACGAGAAGCAGGTCCCTGCTCTGGCTTAAGCCCTCGTCGTGATGACAAACAAATCGGCTAAACCGCGTGAAGCGGGACTGGCAGATTTCGGCCCCTTTAATCCGTCTACCTTACCGACACTTTGCCCACCGACACCGGGACCTGCTCGACGATCTCGATACCAAATCCTTCCAGGCCCGCGACTTTGCGCGGATGATTCGTCAGCAGGCGAATGCGCTTCAGGTTCAGGTCCGACAGGATCTGCGCGCCGATCCCGATCTCGCGTTGCGTCTTGCGCTGGCTCTCGGGCAGCGTGGGTAGTTGCTGCTCGTGATGGAACTGGATGGTCATGCGGTCGCCCAAGCGCTCGACGGAATAGCCTTTGGACGTCGAATGGAGATAGATGAGCGCGCCCCGGCCTTCGTCGGCAATGCGGCGCATAGCCGCGTCGATTACGTTGCGGCATTCGCAACCGGTCGCCCCGAAGACATCGCCGACCAGGCAGTGCGAGTGCATGCGCACCAGAACTGGTTCTTCGCCGTTGTGTTCGACGTCGCCCTTCACCATCGCGATGTGAGAGTCGCCGGTGATCTCCGAGGCGTAAGTGATCATGCGGAACTCACCGTAAGCGGTCGGCACAATCGCTTCCGCCAGACGCTGCACGTAGCGCTCGTGCGCCATGCGGTAGCGAATAAGTTCGGCCACCGTCAGCATCTTCATGTCGTGCTGGCGGCAGAATTCGGTGAGCTCGGGCACTCGCGCCATAGTGCCATCGTCGTTCATGATCTCGCAGATCACGCCGGCGGGAATCATGCCCGCCATGCGAGCGAGATCGACGGAGGCTTCGGTCTGTCCGGCGCGCACCAGCACGCCGCCTTTACGGGCGCGAAGAGGGAAGATGTGTCCCGGCCGCGCCAGATCGTTGGGCCGCGTCGCCGGATCGATCGCGACTTCAATCGTGCGCGAGCGGTCATAGGCAGAGATGCCGGTCGTGACGCCGTCCTTGGCGTCGATCGATTCGGTAAACGCGGTGCCGAAATTCGAGGTGTTCTCGGAGGACATCTGGCCGAGACGCAGGTAGTCCAAACGCTCCTCAGTCATGGCGAGGCAGACGAGCCCGCGACCGAACTTGGCCATGAAGTTGATAGCGTCGGGAGTGATCTTCTCGGCGGCCATGGTCAGGTCGCCTTCGTTCTCGCGGTCCTCGTCGTCGATGACCACGATCATGCGGCCGGCGCGGATTTCGCCCAGCGCAGTCTCGACATCGCAAAAGGGCGTTTGTGGAGGCATAGTGTCAACCAAATTCTAGCAGGCGAAATCAAAAGCCGATGTCACGAATTTGCAACAAGTATGTGACCGGATCGATCACGCCATTGCGGCGCGGGCACGGTTAAACAAACCGCGCAACGCGCGAATGACCCAGCGCATGAGAAAGATCACGATCACCAGCAGCACCACAACGATCGCCCCGGCGATATAGGGATGCTGCGCCGCCGCCCAAGTGAGCGTGATCGCACCAACATCTTCGCCGAAGCTGAGCGCCATGTTCGAGAACGGTTCCGGCGAAGGAGTTACAGCCGCACGCAATGCTGTCTTGCCGCCGTGCGCGGCAAACGCTATCAGGCCACCGAGCAGCGCGGACACCAGTTGTATTGCCGGAGGCAAGTGCGAACTGGCAACGTAGGCGATCAGCGCGGCAACAGGAATGCGGACAAACGTTTGGAGTGCGTTCCAGATGAGGTCGAAGGCCGGAACTTTGTCGGCGAAGAACTCCAGCACGAAGAGCGCAAGACAAACGCCGATGATCCACCAGGACTTTATGGGATCCAATGCCGACGGGAGCACGAATCCAACCCGCTCGCGACAGCAGGCCGAGCGTGCCGACTGTTGCGTATACATTCAGTCCGGCGGCAAAGCTGGTGCCGGCAAGCATCGCGGCGGTCTGTTCCGGAGTGAAATGCACAAGCACTACGATGCCTGCAAAGCGCGGGCGATGCAATTCGAGTTGTTTGCCAGCTCGTCAGTTCACTGGCAGGGGCGGCGCGACAACCACCATCTTTTGCACATTCGAATATGCCGATGGCAGCGTGCCGCTGGCGCCGGAGACCAGCGTGAGAGCTCCTGTCAGCGGGTCAATCGCGAAGGGCACCAGTTGGAGATTCGGATTACCATTGATGGCTTCGAGCAGGAACTTTCCTTGCGATGCTTCCACAGCTCCGAACTGCGCGGCCGTGCTGGCGTTGAACGGCGAACCCGCAACGGTGGTCAGATTGCCGGTCGCGGGATCAATGGCTCCCCCATAGATACCTTGCACAGTGGAGTTTTCCGTTCGCTGGCTGGTGACATAAGCGAAATTGCCTGTCAGATCGAAGGTCATCGATAGCGGTTCGCACGTTGGGTCGAACGAGGTCGGAACGGCCGTTAGATTTCCGGTGTTTGGGTCGATGGTCCAGATATCAACGCCAGAGCAAACGCCCCCAATGCCCGGAATAGGAGTGACCAAGCTATAGAGCGCGCGGCCGAGCGGATCGGTGTAAGGCGTTCCGGCGAATGATGGAATCCCTGGGCCGGACTGGAATGAATTGATCAGCGTCAGCTCGCCAGTACTCTGATCCACCGAGTAGATGTACATCGTACTTTGCATGTAATCGCCGCCGATGGAATATGCGAGTTGTCCGGACGGCGGGAACACAAGGCTTCGACCGGGAACAGTGGTACACGAGGACTGCGTGAGATTTCCCGTGGCAGGATCGATGGTGTAAATCTGCGTACACGGAGATTGCACCACGTAAAGAAACTTGCCCGAGGGATCTACCGCGATGGCGGACGTTCCGGACGCGTAAGGATAGCTGAAGGTCTGAAGCGCGGTTAGCACTCCGGTCGCTGGATCAACACTGTATCCGGCGAGCGTGTACATGTTCTGAGTGAGATCCAGAAAAAGCGCATAGACAAAGGAGGCGTTGGCTTCGGAGGCCACAGCTAGATCATAGACAGCGCCGGAAAGGTTCACGGGATCTCCGGGAACCTGCGACATCGCGCCGGTGTTAGCGTCAACCGCGAAGCCAGTCAGATTGTACGGAGGATCCGACGGAGCGTTTCCAGTTGGTACATAAGCAAACGAGGGTTTGGCGATGGATACGGTTAGAGTCGAATTGTGCGCCAGCGTGCCCGACGTGCCGCTGACGGTGACGTTGGATAAGTTGGGAAGCAAACCACTCGCGGCGGTGAACGTGACGGTCTGATTGCTTCCGGACATCACCATGAAGGGCGACGCGGGCGCAGTGGTAACCCCGGCTGGCAATCCGGACAACGACACACTGACCGACTGTGCGAAGTTATTAATGGCCTGAATAGAGACCTGAGTGCTGCCGCTACCTGCGCCGATCGGCACAAATAAGTTCTGCGGAGAAACCGTCAACGTGAAATCGGCAGGAGGCGTTGGCGGCGTTGGACTGGACGAGCCACCACAGCCAATCAGGGTTGCGATCACAATAAGTGCAGTAAGAGTGCCAAAGAATCTCATGCGGCACGCCTCCGGCGGCAGCGTAAGGTCAGCCCACGATTGTGGCACAGAGTGTCAAGGCATAGGGATTCTCGTGGGAGCTAACGGTTGATTAGCGTCGGGCGGAAACACGCGAGCTCGGGACACAAATCGCCAGGAGCGGATTGTCAACATTTGGGACACACCGCAATGAAAAAGGGCCGCCGCAGCGGCCCTGATTCAAAAGTCGAGGAGGTTAGAGCGTGGATTCGATCTCAAAACCCCAGGCTTCCAGAAGAGGCTCGGGGATGTACTTCGAGTTCTTGTTCTTCCGCGCCCATTCGCGCAGGCGGGTAGAGCGGATGTACTGATCCGGCTGCAGCTTGAATTCCTTCACCACCTGCTCGAATTCGGTAATTGTGGGGACAATCGGTCCGATCGGTTCCGGTTTGCCCCAGTTAGGATTGCCACGTCGTTTTGCCATGTTTGCGTTATTTCCGTTTCGTTAAAAGATGTAATTCGGATGACTGAAGTAACACCAAGTGATGCCCAAGCTCGGCCTAACTAATTGGATTCATGCAGCTTCACAAACGATTCAGGGGCGCGTTGCCGGGGCTCTTCCAAGAGACCGTGCATACGGGAAGGAGTCCAACTGGGCCTAAGAACTGCTAACTATCGCACGATTTTGACCTTAGTTCAACCTTAATTGACCTGCTGCGTGTCTGCTTTGCCACTAAACTGGCATACTGCCGGACCGCCGCACCTGTATGCCTCAATTTATCAGACGTTTAGCCCTAGTGACCGTTAGCATCACGCGAGAAAACGTCGCCCAAACCATTGAGATACAGGGTTAGTGGTTGTTCGACTACTGTGCCAGCTGGCCGTAAATGTCCAACGCCGTCTGACCGCCCACAAAGACCTGGCCATTGGCGACCGTTGGAACGGCGAAGCGGATTCCACCGTCGACCCGGTCGCGGTCGGGTGACATCTCCGAGTCATAGAGTTCGGTCGCCAGGTTTGTCGGATCGAACGCCCGCAGGGTCCCCAGGCCGTGGGAACTTTCCACGGCCCACAGAACGGCGCCGTTGCCATTGTTGGTTGAGAGGGAAGGAGAGACTCCGGCAAAGGCGAAGCTCATCGAGGAGCTGTCGACGGGGGTAGTGTTGAAAGTCTCGCTACTGGGATCGAAGGCGAATGCCTGCATCGGCTTATTGGTGACGCCGTAATACAGAGTGTTGTTCCAGAAGATCGGGGTGTTGAAAATTCCGGAGCCCAGTCCGAAGCTTTGGACGACCTGGCTGTCGTCGTTGGCGTGCCACTGACCCAGGTCGTCGCGGTTCAAAAGGTAAACGGTGCCCTCCTTGCCGCCGGCCACCATCAGGTTCGGATAGCGTGCGCCGGTCTGCGCGGGCAACAATACCGGTGTGCCGGCGCCCAGGTCCAGGTCCTCGTTATAGAGCTTGTCGTAGTCATACGGCATGAAGTAGTCGGGAACGCTGATCTGGCTGCCGGAGACCGTCAAACGCACGACTGCATCACCGTAGTTAGAGCCGCCGGTCGACGCATCGCTCCATCCATTTCCGACCGCCATAAAGATGTTGCCGGCGCTGTCGGTTGCAGGCCCACCGCCACTCATCCACATGCCTCCAGACATGCCGGAGGGATCAGGCGTCCAAGCGGAGCTCAGCTGCAGGTTTGTGGTGCTGAACCCCATCATCCAGCCCGAGTACACACCGTTATCGCAGTGCGAAGCCCAACTGACGTAAACGTTGCCGTTCTGCAGGAGCAAGGCAGCTCGCTGGAGGTTCAGAAGCGCACTGAATTCAGCCACGCCATAAGAGCCTGAACCGGAAGGGGTGGTGATCGTGGTTGGCGCGGTCCTGTCTTGTCCGTCCGTCAGGCCCAGAGCATAGATTTTCTGGAAGTACTCGGCCTGCCCATTCTGGGTGCTCTTGGTGGCGGCGACCAGATAGACGGTCTCCGTGTCGGGATCAATGACGGGCGTTCCGGTGATGCCCACCTCGGTTCCGAGCACCTGGCAATCAACATCGTCAGTCGGGATGGTCGTGATCAGGCCTTGCGAATCGAGCAGGCTGCGCTGCCACAAAATCTGATAGCTGTCAGCGTCGACGGCGTACACCTGGTCGTGTTCGGTGGCGACAATCGCAAGCTTGTGAGCCTTGTTGTCGCTCATGGTGACGTTATCGATATAAAGAGGCTGCGCGAATATCTGCCCCTGCACCGTCACGGAAGCGAGTTTTCCGAAAGATACGACATTGACGTTTGCCGGGGTTAGCTTCGTCTCCTGCGGGTTAATGCCGGAGCGGAGATTGTCATTGTGATAGGTAGCTACCGCGAAGTGCGGCACTGGCGGGGGAGGCGCGTTTTGGTCGCCGTCCTGGGCTGGCGGCGCGCTACCTCCGCAACCGGTTGCGAGCGACAGTAGAGCCGCGATACCAAGGGTTACCGCTAGAACTGCGACGTTCTTATGAGATTGCTTTGATGGAATGCGCAATGGGCACCCAACTGCGGCTGCCGGCGAACTGAGAAAATACACCTTTAAACGCCCCACATGAACAGAGAGTTAATACAAGCCGAAACCTTACCTGAAAACCTGCTGCCGTGACAAGGAAGACAGGGCGGTACTGATCGGCCCGGTCGCATCTTCGGCAACAGCAAAGGGAAGAGTTGTCCACGGCAGAAATGGCCGGGCGGAGGAAGACTTGCCGTAAAAAGCAGAAGCGCCAGCTCCTTTGTGGGGAACTGGCGCCGCTGGTTGCTTGGTTAACCGACGTTAGTTGACGCCGATCTGATAATTCTGGGAGGCGATACCGTTCACCACGACCTGCATATTCGTGGAGCCGGTTTCCATGCCAGACGGGATGTCCACTTGCAGGAAGCCCGGTCCGTTGAAACCAACCGGCATCGAGCTGAAGCCATGGGTGTGCGCGTAGAACACGTGTCCCGAGGCGACATTGGTCAGGCGCACCAGCGGAAAATTCGTGGCGGTCTGATAGTCATCGCCGTACATATTGTTCTGCGATGCACCGTTGAGCTTGAATCCCTCGAGACGGTACGTCGAGCCGCGATGGAAGATGGTGTTTCTCGGAAGCAACGTCGCGTTCCAGCCGGTGTAGGTGCTGCCGGTGGCGGTCCAGACTTCGACGTCGTTGGTGTAGTCGGTAAACATGATCTGGCCGTTGGGCAGGATCATGAGGTGTCCCTGGAAGGACGAATCATTGGGTCCGTTCGGCGGGGTCGACACCTGGGTGAGGGTGCTGCCATTCCATTCGAACATGGTGCCGCCGCCGCCGAATATTCCCGGGCTGGCGAAGACAAGGACGTTGCCATTGGTCTCAAGCGCGGCAGGACCGTCGGCGACGTCGAAGGTACCGGGGAAATCAGGCGCGGCCGTCCAGGTATGTGAGGTCACGTTGTAAACAGCGTTATGGCCGGCGCCGCAACCATTGGCTCCGGTAGCGAAGACGGTGCCATTCGGCATCAGGACAGCCGGACCAAGTTCATACGAAGCCCCGCTGGCGCCGCCGCAGGAATCCCACAGCTGAACCGGCGTAGTTCCGGCAACCGACCAGGATCCGGTGCTGGGATCAAACAACTCGTAGTTTTTGCCGTTGGAGTCGTACTGACGAACGTACGCATCGACGGTCAGGACCTTTCCGCCAGGAAGCAGCGTCCATCCTTCTTCATCGTTGATGTCGAACTTGTTCGCGCCAGTCGCTGTCCAAGTAAGGGTGGAAGGATCGAGCAGCGCAGCCTGCTTGGTTACCGTGTTGGCCAACATCAAGGTTCCGTTGGACAGAACAACGGTGGATGCGTCGCCGATGTTTGCCCATCCGCTCGGAGCAGTTACCGAGGCCCAGGTATTAGCGACCGGATCATAGATCGCGCCGAGCTTAGTGAAGCCCGCGCCGTACTGGTTATATTCGCCGCCTTCTACTACGACGCGGCCGTCAGGTAGTACGGCCGAACCGAAGAAGAGCGGGCCGTAACCGGTGGGCAAGTTGGCAATCTGAGACCAGGTTCCGTTCACGTAGCTGCCGTTGATATCCGGCGTCAGCTTGTACCAGGCGAGCGTGGCTACGTTTCCGTTCTGATCGTTTTCTTCGTGAGCGATAACGGTTCCGTCGGTGAGCTGCAGAATAGCTCCGACGTTAACCGGGGGATTGTGCGTTAGGCGTTGCCACTGGGATTGTGCGGTCGCGCCGACAACGGTTCCCACAATGAGCAAGCCTGTTCCTAGGATTCGCAAAAGCTTCATGGTTCTCCTCAATTGCAATTCTTGTCTGAAGGAAGGGTTTCGATGCAGACTGCCGGCTGTCGAGGGGAGCGCCGCAGTTGTACATCTCGACTCAGCAACAGCTTGGGAAATCTACTCTGAATCGTTGTCCGAAGTCAATGAAGATAGCGAAATACTACTTAGCTCGTTTTTTGGGCCAAGTCCAGACACAGTAGTGATTTACGGAGGAACGGGTGCTCCGGGTCAGGGACGTAATTCGCCGAATTCGAGGTGAAGTCAAGGATTACGCGGACGGCGGTTATTTTTTGAATAAGCGTGCCGTTTTGGAACAAAACTCCGGCGAGTGATTCGGCCGTAAAGCTCGGTAAAAATAATAGGACTGTTCTGGTACTATATACATCTAAGGGTTGTAAGGGCATTCAAGCATGATCCGATTAGCGAAGCTGACAGATTACGGTCTGGTACTGATGACCACCATGGCCCGCAAGAGCAGCGCTCCCGTGCATACGGCGCGCGATCTTGCCTCGGTGACGCGGTTGCCGCTTCCAACCGTCAGCAAGCTGCTGAAGCAATTGTTGCAGAGCGGGCTATTGGCGTCGCATCGTGGCATGAATGGCGGCTACAGTCTGGCTAAGGAGCCGACGGAAATTTCGCTGGCGGAAATCATTGCGGCGATTGAGGGGCCAATCGCTCTTACCGAATGCAGCACCGACGTGACCGGCCTGTGCGACCTGGAACGGTCGTGCCCCATCAAGACAAATCAGCGCGTGGTCAGCGAAGTGGTGCGTGGCGCTTTGCAGAAGGTAATGCTGGCTGACCTGATGCAGCCTTTACGGCTGACGGCCATTCAAGGTTTGGACGGCAAGGCGTTGCCGGTTGCTGATCATTTATCCGGGAGAGTTCAATGAGTTCGAACACAGACACAATCCGTGATCTGGCGCAGCAGGAATACAAGTGGGGATTCGTCACCGACATCGAAGAAGAGCGGGTCCCGAAGGGTCTGACGGAAGACACTATTCGCCTGATTTCGGCTAAGAAGAATGAGCCGCAATTCATGCTGGACTGGCGGCTGAAGGCGTTCCGCTACTGGGCGTCGCTCGAAGCCAAGCAGGCCGAGCCGACCTGGGCGAACGTTCACTATCCGCCGATCGACTATCAAGGCATCACCTATTACTCGGCGCCGAAGCAGAAGAAGCAGCTGGAAAGCCTCGACGAAATCGATCCGGAGATCTTGCGCACCTACGAGAAACTGGGCATTCCGATCACCGAGCAGAAGATGCTGGCGGGCGTCGCTGTCGACGCCGTGTTCGACAGCGTTTCCGTAGCCACGACATTCAAGGGCAAGCTGGCCGAAGCGGGCGTGATCTTCTGTTCGTTCTCGGAGGCTGTTCAGAAGCATCCGGAACTTGTGCAGAAATATCTGGGTTCGGTGGTTCCGTACACGGACAACTTCTTTGCCGCATTAAATGCCGCGGTCTTCAGCGACGGATCCTTCGTGTATGTGCCGAAGGGCGTTCAAGTGCCCGATGGAGCTGTCGACCTACTTCCGCATCAATGCCGCCGAGACGGGTCAGTTCGAGCGCACGTTGATCGTCGCCGACGACAGTGCTTCGGTCAGCTATCTGGAAGGTTGCACGGCACCGATTCGCGACGAGAACCAGTTGCACGCTGCCGTGGTCGAGCTGGTCGCCCTGGACAACGCGCAGATCAAGTACTCGACGGTGCAGAACTGGTATCCCGGTGACAAAGAGGGCAAGGGCGGAATCTACAACTTTGTCACCAAGCGCGGCACCTGTAAGGGCGTGAATTCGAAGATCTCGTGGACGCAGGTTGAGACCGGCTCGGCGATCACCTGGAAGTATCCCGGCTGCATTTTGCAGGGCGACAACTCGGTGGGCGAGTTCTACTCCGTCGCGCTGACCAACAACTATCAGCAGGCCGATACCGGGACGAAGATGATCCACATCGGCAAGAACACGCGCAGCACGATCGTTTCAAAGGGCATCTCGGCGGGCCACGGACAGAATACGTATCGCGGCCTGGTGAAGATCCTGAAGGGTGCAACGGGCGCGCGCAATTATACGCAATGCGACTCGCTGTTGATCGGCGACAAATGCGGCGCGCATACCTTCCCCTATATCGAGGTGAAGAACTCAACGGCGCAGATGGAGCACGAGGCGTCGACCTCGAAGATCGGTGAGGACCAGCTCTTCTATCTGCGGCAGCGCGGACTGAAGGCCGAAGACGCGGTTTCGATGATTGTGAACGGCTTCTGCAAGCGCGTCTTCAAGGAACTGCCGATGGAGTTTGCGGTGGAAGCCCAGAAGCTGCTGAGCGTAAGCCTGGAAGGCAGCGTCGGGTAACGGTGGAGCACGCTTTCAGGCGTGCGAAGACGACCGAGTAAGTTTGAGGGACGGCATAGGCCGGAGCGATGAAGAGCAGCTCCCGCGCTTCGGTCGGAATGACAATTTCATGATGTGCGGCGGCGATTGACCTCCGCGCAAGTTGAGGACGAACGAGACGAATGAGCTTACTGGAAATCAAGAACCTGCACGCGAATGTCGATAACCACGAGATCCTCAAGGGGATCGATCTGACGGTCAATCCCGGCGAAGTGCACTCCATCATGGGCCCCAACGGCTCGGGCAAGAGCACGCTGGCCCAGGTGTTGGCGCGTCGCGAGAGCTACAACGTTACCGAGGGTTCAATCACGCTGGATGGCAAAGACCTGCTGGAAATGAAAGCCGAAGATGCTGCCTGCGAGGGCGTCTTCATGGCATTCCAGTATCCGGTGGAGATCCCCGGCATCAGCAATGCATACTTCCTGCGTTCGGCGCTGAACGCGGTGCGCAAGTATCACGGACAGGAAGAGATGGATGCAATGGACTTTCTGCCGATGCTGCGCGAGAAGCTTAATCTGCTGGAGATGGACGACCGCATGATGAATCGGTCGGTGAATGAAGGTTTCTCCGGGGGCGAGAAAAAGCGCAATGAGATTTTGCAGCTCGCGGTTCTGCAGCCGAAGCTGGCTGTGCTCGACGAAACCGATTCCGGTCTCGACATCGACGCGCTGAAGATCGTGGCCAAGGGTGTCAATGCGATGCGCAGCCCCGATCGCGCCTTCGTCGTCGTGACGCATTATCAGCGGCTGCTGGACTACATCGTGCCTGATTTCGTGCACGTGCTGATGAATGGCCGCATCGTGCGCTCCGGTGGACCGGAACTGGCGCTCGAATTGGAAGAGACCGGCTACGCCTCAAGCGGAGCAGAAGTGGGCGCCACGCGCGGGTAAATGCCTGCGGAGTGGAAGAGCTGGCTTAAGGGCCGGCGTTGGCCGCGCACAACGATTGAGGGGCTTCAGCCCCGGCACACAGAGGGACGACAAGATAACGTGAGCACTACCGTCGCACAACTCGATACATATCTGGACAGCTTCAACGCGTTTCAGAAGACCGCCGCCGGCCGTGACTTGGCTTGGCTGAAGAAACTGCGCGACGATGGATTCGCGCGCTTCGCCGAGGTCGGTTTTCCTACGACGCATGACGAGGATTGGCGATTTACGAATGTCGCGCCTATTTCCAGGGCGGCATTCCAGCTCGCCGCTCCCGGCGTGAAGAGTATCACCAGGGACGCCTTGGCTACGTTTGCGCTGCCGTCGGCGCTCTGTCAGTTGGTGTTTGTCGATGGATACTTTGCTCCAGAGCTTTCCACCATCGGCGCACTACCGCGGGGCGTGAAGGTTACGAGTCTGGCCGACGCGATCAATACCGACTCGGCATCGCTCGAAGCGCATCTGGGCCGATACCTGGACACGCAGCGCGATGTTTTCCTGGCGTTGAACACGGCTTTCGCCAACGATGGCGGCTATGTTTTCGTGCCGAAGAATACGGTTGTCGAGCAAGCGATTCATCTGCTGTTTGTGTCGACCTCGTCCGACGCTCCGTTGATGACTCATCCACGCAACCTGATCGTGGCAGAAGACGGCAGCCAAGTAGCGGTGGTCGAAGACTACGTCTCGCTGGGCAGAGGCCTCACGTTCTCCAACACCGCAACGGAACTGGTTGCCGGAGGCAGCGCCGTGGTCTCGCACTACATGATCGAGCGCGAGGACACCAACGCCTTCAACATCTCAACGCTGCGCATGCAGCAGGGAAGAAGCGCGAATGTTTCGACTCACTCCATTCTGCTGGGTGGCGGACTGGTGCGGAACAACGTACATCCGGTGCTGAATGGCGAAGGCGCCGAATGCCTGATCAACGGCCTGTTTCTGGGCGATGGTACACAGCATCTGGATAACTACATGCTGGTCGAACACGCACAGCCGCATTGCGAGAGCCGCCAGTTTTACAACGGTGTACTCGACGGCAAGGCGCATGGCGTATTTCACGGCCGCATCATCGTCCACAAAGACGCGCAGAAGACCGACGCCAAGCAGACGAACCGCAACCTGCTGCTGTCCGACGATGCGCAGATCGACACCAAGCCGCAGCTGGAAATCTACGCCGACGATGTGAAGTGTACGCACGGCGCGACCATTGGACAGATCGAGGAGAACGCGCTGTTTTATCTGCGATCGCGCGGCATCGACGAGCGCTCGGCGCGCAAGCTCTTGCTGCTCGCTTTTGCCAACGAATGTCTGGACCGCATGAAGGAAGAGCCGGTCCGCAACCACATAGAGGGACTGATCAACAGCCATCTGTTCGCGATGGCGCACACCCGGCCTATCGCTCTGACGGGCGAAGGTCAGGACAAGGAAAGAAAGTGGGAGGAAGTTGGATGACCACGGCCGCAAACAGCCTTTCCGTTGAGCCGCGTCCACCGTTCAGCAAGCAAGGTTATGACGTCGAGACGGTTCGCCGCGATTTTCCCATTCTGCAGCAGAAGGTGTATGGGCATCCGCTGGTGTATCTCGACAACGCCGCGACCTCGCAGAAGCCGCGTGCGGTAATTGACGCCCTCTCTCGTTATTATGAAAGCGGCAACGCCAACATTCATCGCGGCGTTCACTATCTTTCCGAGCACGCGACCGAAGAGCACGAAGCGGCGCGGCGCACGGTGCAAGCTTTTCTTAACGCCGCCGACAAACGCGAAATCATCTTTGTCCGCAGTGCGACCGAGGGCATCAACCTGGTTGCGCAGAGCTATGGCCGCAAGCACGTGGGTCCTGGCGATGAAGTCCTGATCACGGCGATGGAGCACCACTCCAACATCGTGCCCTGGCAGATCCTGTGTGAAGAGAAGGGCGCCAAGTTGCGCGTTCTGCCCATCAACGGACGCGGCGAGCTGGAAATGGATGAGCTACCGAAGCTGCTCACGCCGCAGACCAAGCTGGTTGCTGTCACGCATGTTTCGAATGCGCTGGGGACGGTCAATCCGATCCGCAGAATCATTGAGCTGGCGCACAGCGTCAATATCCCCGTGGTGGTGGACGGAGCCCAGGCAGTCCCGCACACCAAGGTCGACGTGCAAGAACTGGATGCCGACTTCTACGTATTCTCGGGACACAAGGTTTACGGGCCGACCGGCATCGGCGTTCTCTATGGCAAGCAGGCGCTGCTGGAGGCGATGCCTCCCTATCAGGGTGGCGGTGACATGATCCGTTCGGTCACGTTTGAGAAGACCCTGTACAACGATTTGCCGTACAAGTTCGAAGCCGGCACGCCGAACATCGGCGGTGCTATCGGTTTGGGCGTAGCGATGGATTACATTACCAATCTCGGTATCCATAACATCGCCGCTCATGAGCACGATTTATTGCTCTATGCCACAGAAGCGCTGTTGGCGATTCCGGAGATTCGGTTGATCGGCACAGCCGCGCAGAAGGCTGCGGTGGTTTCTTTCCTGATCGAGGGGATACATCCGCACGACATCGGTACGATTCTGGATCGCGAGGGGATTGCGATTCGTACTGGACATCACTGTGCGCAGCCGGTCATGCAGTGTTTCAAGATTCCCGGCGACAGCGCGCGCATCGTTTGGACTGTACAACACGCGGGCTGAGATCGACGCGCTGGTGAAGGGCATCCAAAGGGTGAAGGAGGTCTTCGCCTGATGTCCGATTTGCGAGAGCTCTATCAGGACGTGATCCTGGAGCACAGCAAGGCCCCAAGAAATTATCGCGAACTTCCGGCCGCCAATCATAAGGCCGAAGGCTTCAATCCGCTTTGCGGCGATCACTTCACTGTCTATTTGGACTTGGAAGGCGACTCGATTAAGGACGTTGCGTTTCAAGGTGCGGGCTGCGCCATCTCGAAGGCATCGGCCTCGATGATGACGCAAAGCGTGAAAGGGAAGAGCAAAGCGGAAGCGGAGAAGATTTTTGAAAAGTTTCATAGCCTGGTGACGGGACATGCCGAAGGTGATCCCGAGGCGCTGGGCAAACTGGCCGTGTTTGCCGGAGTATCGGAATTTCCGGTACGCGTGAAGTGCGCCACACTGGCTTGGCACACCCTGCAGGCAGCTCTCGAAGGCAAGCAGGAAGCGGTGTCGACGGAGTAGGTTGTTATGTCCATGGGCGTCATCTTAAAGCTGACTCGAGACACGGAAGTGATCGAAATTCCTGCCGGCACCCACACCACCTTGCCGGCCGGCAGTCCGGTCAGCATCATGCAATCGCTAGGCAGCAGCTACACCATCAGCGGCGGGCAGTATGGCGCCATGTATCGCATCGACGCCCGCGACGCCGACGCGCTTGGCCTGGCCGTGCCGGAAACGCCTGCGGCTGCCGAACAAAAACCTTTCAGCGAGCAGCTGGTTTGGGACGAATTGAAGACGGTTTTCGATCCGGAGATACCAGTCAACGTCGTTGACCTGGGCCTGATCTACGAATGCAACATAGGCGATGTCGAGGGTGGCCACAAGCTTGATGTGAAGATGTCGATGACTGCTCCTGGATGCGGCATGGGCAACGTTTTGAAAGCCGATGTCGAAAGCAAGCTCAAGCGGCTGCCCGACGTGAAGGAAGTGGCGGTCGAGATCGTTTTCGAACCGGCCTGGGGGCCGGGCCGCATGTCGGAAGCCGCGAAACTCCAGCTTGGATTCGATCTCGATTATGGAAACGAGTCGTCCAGCTTTCCCATGATGCGCTGATTACGCTCAGTACTTTTCTGCTTCCGCGCTACACTGATCGCATGTTGCTCCTGAAAAAGCTGCCGAAGTTTGAAACTATGCGGCAGTGCGCCCAGCGCTATCCCGAACTGGACCTGACCGCAACCCAGACCTCGCTCGTCCTGCTACGTGTTGCCTCTGACCTGATCGCCGCCATGGACGAGGAACTCGCGGGACATGGCATCTCGCAGGGCCGATTTACGATCCTGATGCTGCTGGAGAACTGCCCGGAGAAGAACTGTGCTGAGCGCAGCTTGAGTCCTTCGGACCTGGCGGGGATGAGCGGCGTGAGTCGCGCGTCCATCAGTGGATTGCTGGATGGACTGGAGAAGGATGGGATGGTGCAGCGTGGCGCCGATCAACGGGACGGCCGCGGACGACCGGTCCACATCACGGCAAAAGGGAAGCGCTTTCTCGATCGGATGCTTCCGGCACACTTCACCTTCCTGGCGCGAGTGATGCAGAATCTCAGCGAGAAAGAGCGGCGGCAGTTGATTAAACTCGTGGGCAAGATCGATCCTAACGTCAGAGTGTGACGGTCGGGCTGTCTTCTCTCGCGTCGGCTTCCAGTCACGGACAGCAGATCTCTCCTCGGGCTGAAGCCCTCTTCGCGATGAGAACTTAATTAGCTAACGGTCTCTAGGTTTTCGTAACGTTCACCCCCGGCTTCCGCGACTCATAACTTTTCTCAGGCCAACTTGTGCATCTTTCCTGCTCCCTGGTAAATCTGATTAGGAGCCTAATTATATTTTCTTTTGGCCTAACTCTGTAACGAGGATTCATGGCAACCCTGGAGACGACTCCTGATCTGAATTCGCTGCCGGCCGCAGCCAGCAGACCGGCAGCGAGGCCGTTTAATCCATGGATCATCGCACTAACGGTCACACTGGCGACGTTCATGGAGATTCTCGATACCTCCATCGCTAACGTCGCGCTGCCACACATCTCCGGTAGCCTGGGCGCTGGACAAGACGAATCTACCTGGGTGCTCACGAGTTATCTGGTTGCCAACGCAATCATCCTCCCCATGAGCAGCTGGCTTTCGCTCATCGTGGGCCGCAAACGCTTTTACATGAGTTGCGTGTTCCTGTTCACGCTCTCATCGATGATGTGCGGATTTGCGCCATCGCTGCCATTGCTCATCTTCTTTCGCATTCTGCAAGGCGCCAGCGGCGGCGGTCTGGGACCAAGCGAACAAGCGATTCTCGCCGACACTTTTGCGCCGGAGAAACGCGGCATGGCCTTCGCAATCTACGGAATGGCTGTCGTGGTCGCTCCGGTGCTGGGTCCGGTGCTGGGCGGCTACATCACCGACAACTACAGTTGGCGCTGGATCTTCTTCATCAACGTTCCGGTCGGTATTATCTCGTTGATCCTGGTATCGCGCCTGATTCAGGATCCGCCTGCCTTGAAGGCGGAGCGCAGCCGCCGCCTGAGCAATGGCCTGCGTATCGACTACATCGGCATGAGTTTGCTGGCGGTGGGCTTGGGCTCCCTGCAGTTCGTGCTGGACAAAGGTGAGCGCGACGACTGGTTCAGTTCCGACAAAATCTTATGGCTGAGCATCATCGCTGCCGTTTGCCTGGTTGTTGTGGTCTTTTGGGAGGCACGGCAAAAACAGCCCGTATTCGACGTATCCCTGTTCCGTAACCGCTCCTACGCCGTATCCATGGCCATGATGTTCATGGTGGGCTTCGTGCTCTATGGAAGTACGACGCTGCTGCCCCTGCTGGTGCAGACATTGTTTGGCTATACGGCGACGAATGCCGGCTGGGTGCTGACGCCCGGAGGCCTGGTCATTGTCGTCATGATGCCTATCACCGGTGTGCTGGTCGGGAAGATTCAAGCGCGCTGGTTGCTGGGCATCGGCTTTGTAGGACAAGCCCTGGCGCTGCTCCACATGAGCCATTTCGAACTGGGTACGGATTACAAAACGTTTGTTCTGGCGCGCATCATGCAGTCGGCGAGCCTGGCGTTTTTATTCATCCCGATTAACGTTGCGGCCTACATTGGGGTTCCGGCGGAGAAGAACAACGATGTCTCCTCGGCTGTGAACCTGATGCGTAATCTCGGAGGCAGCTTTGGAATTGCGATCGCTGCGACCATCGAGTCGCGACGACTGCAGTACCACCGCAGCATTCTGGCCGAGCACATTTACAGCGGGAACTCGGCATTGCAGCAGATGTTGGCCGGCGCGAAACAGACACTCATCGCCAGCGGCTACTCAGCAACCGACGCGGCCCACCGGGCATGGGCGATGGTGGATGGAATGGTGCAGCAGCAGGCATCGATGCTAGCCTTCAACGATGCGTTCTGGATCCTGGGAATGATGTTCCTGCTGATCGCGCCGGCAATCTTCCTGATGCGCGCCAATAAGCCTGGGCAGGGCGAGACGACGTCGATGCACTAAGCGCGACCTCTTCCTGTCGACGCCTCGGACTGCCTGCGTCAAGGTCGCACAACACGAAGTCGCACATCACGAAATTGTCATCACGAGCGAAGCGAGGGATCTGCTGTTCTGCCGCCACCGCGAAACAGCAGATCCCTCGTCGGGCTAAAGCCCTCCTCGTGATGACAATTTCTGTTTAGGGTGGATCTCTGTCAAAGCGTGATTCAAAGCCGGCGAGAGCGAACCGACCTACAACTCCCGATAATTCATCAGCGCGGCGCCGATAATGATGAAGCAGACGGGCCAGATCCACGCAGATATGCGGCGATCGCTCTCCTCCGGCAGACGAATTTCCAGCCAGCGCGACCATCCCGCCATCACGCCCAGCACAGCCATCGGCGTGTGACTCAGTTCGGCCAGCGTTTCCTCGCGCACATTCGAAGTACCGTGTGAGTGCGTGAGAAGCAGTGCGGCGCCTACCGCACAAATCAGCGGGAAGATCAGCGGCAGCATTCCATTCTGCGAAGGACTGCGGCGCACCCGCAGCTCGAAGATGGCGAAGGCGATGCACAGGATTGCCGCTGCCCGATGCTGGAATATCTCAGGTTGAGCCCACGTGGCCCAGAAGCTTTTCGGCCCCAGCGGCCAACACTCGGGATCACCGCGAAGGAAGATGAAGATTGCGATGCCGATCATGAGCAGCGGCCAGTACTCCGCCCATGGTGCTTTGCCGGTACGCGCCAGGAATGCCAGAAGGCCCATCGCCAGCACAATCAACCCCATCCAGTGATGGTTGTACTCGGACCACTTCATGTCGGCGATTTTGCGAATCGACAACGCCATGCCTTCGCTGGTGTAGCCAACGGTCTGCCGGGTTGGATCGCTCTGCAAGATCACCTGTCCTGGAATCTTGGTGGAGAGATCGGCCGGATTAGGACTGCGCAGCAAGGGCACTTCCGGCTTAAAGCGTTGCACGATGTGCGACAGTTGGACGGTGTCGTTCGGGAGGTCGACGGCCGGTGGCTGCGCGGTGAGCGAGGCGGCGGTGAGCACGATAGTAAAACCTATGCCGACCTCTGCCTCAACCAGCCTGCGCAGTCGCGGGATGGTTTCGCCAGGGCTGTACTTGCGAAGCATCAGGAAGTTAATGCCGCCGAGCGCCAGCATTACGCCGAGCATGACGATTTTCGCGAGCAGCATCAGACCGTAGGAAGTACCGATCAGCGCGTGCCATGAGCCCACATAAGACAAGCTCATGAACAAACCGCTGATCACCAGAACCACCACGCTGATCAGAGCCAGGCGCGAGAAGCGTTGCGTCAGATGCCACTGCACGGCCTTGTCTTTTTGCACGTAAAGGCCAAGCAACAGGAAAGGCAGGCCGCCGATCCAGAATCCGGTCGCCAGTTCATGGAGTGCGGTGAGGATGATCAGGGGCACGCGACCGTCAATGCGCGAGGCGGCATGATCGGTCATGACCGAGGCGCCCAGGACGATCAGCACCAGCACGCTGAGAAACCATAGCGTATAGCTCTCCTGGTTGCGCGCCATCGCAGCGATCAGCAGGGCGGCGAAGAGCATAACCGCGCCGGCAATGAAAAAGTTCGCTCCCATGGCTTCACGGAAGCCGATCTCGGCCGAAGCCATCAGCACGGCGGAATTCACGTACAGGTAGAGCACCTGCACAATGGCGAGACCGATTGCGGAGAAGCGCAAGAACCGCAGGGACAGAGTCCGAACCCTGCTAAGCGAGTCTGCAGGAACTTCCAGGCCGGGGCGTGCCACCCAGAATAAAAAAAACAACCCGCCCAGCAGCAGCGATTGCCCAATGAGGGTACCGGCGCTGAGCAGCACCGCAAGGTATCCAAAGATGTCGACCAGCTTTACCATCAAAGACCGGCTAGTTCACCACAAAATCGACTTCGCCGTTACTCATATGACCGTCGGAGGCGAGTGCTTTCCACTGCAGCTTGTAGCTGCCTGGTTTCAAGCCTGTAACGTGAGACTCGAGGATGTCGGGAGCTGTTTGCGTGGGCGCTGGCACGGCGATGCTTGAGCCATCGGGAGTCACCAACTGCAGGCGCGAACGCTTACCGTCTACCCGCACGTTGAAGCGCAACCAGATCGGAATGTCGGGACCTTTCACCGTGGAATTCGCTTTAGGCTTCGATTCCATGAGCACCGCGTGCGCCCAGACCGGGGTGGTTGACGCCAGAACCGCAAGAAACAGAATCAGGGAATAGAAGGGCACACGAAACTTACTGCGCAAAGCACATACCTCCAGGATCTGCGATGTTGAGAGCTGATTTTCAGAATACTATCTTCGTTGGCGACGCTCAAATGGCGAAGCAAACGAATAACCGCACAACTAAGCGAAGCCGGCAGTTGAAGGCTATCGCAGCAGGGAAGCAGGATCGGGATCCGAGACCGACGAGCCTGGTCCTGTGGAGAGTTCCTCCTCCACGGTGTCGCCTTCGCCGGGCGCAAGGAAGAGGTTCTGCTCGATGCCATGCTGCTTGGTGTAGAGCTCGTAGTAGCGGCCGCCCAGCTCGAACAGAGATTGATGGGTACCGCGCTCCACGATGCGGCCAGCTTCGACTACCAGAATTTGATCGGCGCGCCTGATGGTTGAGAGCCGGTGAGCGATTACGAACGTGGTGCGGCCCTGCATCAGGTAAGACAGGCCCTGCTGAATCATGGCCTCGGATTCGGAGTCGAGGCTGGAGGTGGCTTCGTCCAGGATCAAAATGCGCGGGTTCGCCAGGATTGCGCGAGCGATGGAAACTCGCTGGCGCTGACCGCCGGAGAGCTTCACTCCGCGCTCGCCGATAATAGTGTCGTACTTCAGCTCATACTTCTCGGCAAACTCGTCGACGCGCGCGATGGCGCAAGCCCGCAGGATCTCTTCCTCGGTGGCATCGGGCTTAGAGAACGCCACGTTTTCGCGAATCGATCCGTCGAAGAGGAAGGAGTCCTGCAGGACCATGCCGAGCTGAGTGCGGTAAGACTCCAACCTTACTTTCGCCAGATCCTCACCGTCGACCAGCACGGCGCCCTCGTTTGGCTTATGGAAGGCAGCGATTAATCCGATAATGGTTGACTTGCCGGACCCCGACGAGCCCACCAACGCCGTTACCGAGCCGGTCTGAGAGTGAAACGACACGTCGTGCAGTACCGGCTTGTTCTCGTCATAGGCAAAGCTGACATTCTCAAATTTCAGGTCGCCTTGTATTGAACCGAGGGTAATTGTCCGATCGGGGTCTTCGTTTTCAGGTGTCTCGTCGAGGACCTCGCGGGTGCGCTCGAGTCCGGCGATGGCCTCGGTGATCTGAGTTCCGATGCCGACAACCTGGAAGAGAGGTGCCGCCAGGTAGCCGAGAAACATGGTGTAGGTAAAGAAGCCGCCGAGCGTCAGCTTGCCGTCAAGAATCTGCCGTGTGCCCATGAACATGACGATGGCGCCGATAACGCCCATCAACGTCGAGGATGAGAGGCTCATGACCGAGGTCGCGGTGAGAGTCTTGAAAATATTTTGCAATAATCGCTCGACGCCGGAGCTGAAGACATCGTGCTCGCGCGCTTCGGCGTGATACCCCTTAACCACACGCACACCGCCCAGCGATTCGGTCAGGCGGCCGGTCACTTCGGCGTTGATCTTGGCGCGCTCGCGGAAGATTGGCCGAATGATGCGGAAGGCCTTCCTCAGGCCGAGCCCAAAGACCAGCAGAAAGGTGAAGGCGATGGCGGTCATCACCGGGCTTATGCGCATAAGCACGGCAAAAGCAATCACAGCGGTCAACAGGCCGCCCACGAAATCGACCAGGCCGGTGCCGATGAGATTGCGCACGCCTTCCACATCGCTCATGATGCGCGACACCAGCATGCCCGTCTTGTTGGAGTCGTAGTAGGAAACGGACAGCCGGCCGACATGCTCCTGCACCCGGCGGCGAAGCTCGGCTATGAGTTTTTGTGCAGCCTTGGAGAGTGTCTGGGTCAGAGCAAAGGAAGTAAGCCCCTGAATCAGCGTCGCTGCCAGCACGACGCCAACCAGCGGATACAGCAACTGGAAGTGCTTCTTGGTGATGACGTCGTCGACCAGGTACTTGGTTGAAGCGGGCAGTACCAGCCCGGAAACGCGGTTGATCACCATCAGCGCGAGCCCAAGCGAAAGCAAGGCACGGCGAGGCCGGATCAGTTGCACGATCTCCGGCAGGGCCTTGAAGATTTCGGTTTTCTTTCCCGGTTTTGAAGGACCGGAGGCCATCATATAGTGCAAAGTGATTGGATTCGCCCAAAGCCAGTTTGGGTTCGGGAACCTGTGGCCGTCAACCGCAGAGATTCATCGTGCGTCCCAGTTTGGGTCATTGAGCACGCATCGCATTGGCCTTTTCAAAGAAGCCGACGATGATTTCCAGCTCTTTGTCGGTATAGCCGGCGAACAATTGCCCTAACCCTTTGTGGATGTCAGCGTATATCGCCTGAAGTCGTGCCAGGTTGGCCGGAACCGGCCGGACGATGAGACTTCGCCGGTCCTCCGGATTCGGCTCGCGTTTCACGAAGCCGGCCTTCTCCAGCCGGTCGAGGACCACGGTGATGCCTCCCGTGGTGAGACCGGTTTGGGCAGCCAATTGTCCGGGCGTAGCCGACCCTGCCATCTCCAGCACGTTCATGCATTGGGTGTCGGTCAAATTCAAGCCAAAGCGATCCGCCACCGTCTGGTTGAAGAAGATGGCGCTGGCAATGAACTTTCGTATCTCAATGACCAGAGATTGGTGACGAGTAGCAGTTCGACGGGTTGACATGACCACTCAAGTATACTACTTTATTGAAATCTTATAAACTAAGTTAATTTGTAAGTAAAACGAGAAACACAATCTGGAGGTGACCTTATGGAACACTACGCCGCGAAAGCTTACAAGGGACTCGGCATGGAGGGCGGAATCGCCCGTTGGTATGCCAAAAACACGCTGCGCGATCTCGATCAGGTCAGGAAGCTGGCGACCCGGCTGACGGAGGAACTTCCCGCGGGCGGAAATGTGCTGGAGGTCGCTCCGGGGCCCGGCTACCTGGCGATTGAACTGGCGCGCCAATCCCGCTACCGCGTGAAGGGCCTCGACATTAGCAAGACCTTTGTCGAGATCGCGAAGCAAAATGCGGAGCAGGCTAAGGTTCCGGTCGACTTCCGGCGCGGCAATGTCTCCGACATGCCCTTCGCCGCGAACACTTTCGACTTGCTGGTGTGCCGTGCCGCGTTCAAGAACTTCTCTCAACCGGTGAAAGCGATCTCGGAGATGTGGCGGGTGCTCAAGCCGGGCGGCCGGGCACTCATCATCGACTTGCGAAAGGACGTGTCGCCGCGGACGATCAATCAGCATGTGGAGCAGTTCGCGGTGGGGGCGGTCAGCGCGATCATGATGAAGCTGACTTTCCGCTTTATGTTGATCAAGCGCGCCTACACCAAGGAGCAGTTCAGCAAGTTCATCGCGCAGTCGCCCTTCGGTCGTTACCAGATGGACGAAGATGCCATCTGCCTGGAACTGTGGCTGCACAAATGATCGATTGAGGCGAGCCCGTCCTCGCGATAGACTGCTGCGGTCGCTTCGGCTGGCCTGCAATCCAAGGTGCTGAAGCGGCCACACAGTCATGAAAACGCTAATCTTTGTCTTCGCGCTGGCGGCCGCGACTGTCCTATGCGGCCAAACCACTCAGCAACTCCCGCCCGATCCTCCGGCCCGCCAGGCCCAACTGCAGGGAGCGCCGCAAACTCCCGATCCCGGCCTGATGAGCGAGATCAACCAGATCAAGGCGATCGATAATCACTCGCACCCTCCGGCGCTGGACGGGCCTCAGGGCGAGAAGGACACCGACTTTGACGCTCTGCCTTGCGATCCGCTGGAGCCGACCGATGCCGGCCTGATGTTTCGCGAAGACAATCCCGTGTACGTGAAAGCCTGGCAGACCATGTTCGGCTATAAGTACAACGACATGGCGCCTGAGCATGTGAAGGAACTGCTGGCGGCTAAAGCGGAGGTGAGGCAGCGCGAGGGCGAGAACTATCCCAACTGGGTGCTGGATCAGTTGGGCATCGAGACCGAGCTGGCCAACCGTGTGGCGCTGGGTCGCGGGCATAGGCCCCCGCATTTTCTGTGGGTACCGTTTGACGACATCCTGCTGTTTCCACTGAACAACTCCTCGCTGGAAGCGCAGTCGCCCGATCGCAAGATCTTCTTCGCCAAGGAAGAATTGCTGCGGCAGCGTTATCTGAAGCAGTTGAAGCTGACGGATTTACCACCAACTCTCGCAGAGTACACCGCGACCGTGGTGACGCCGCTGCTGGAGTGGCAGAAGAAGAGCGGCGCGGTGGCTATCAAGTACGAAGCCGCATATCTGCGTGCGCTGGATTTCGCGCCTGCGGTCGAAGCCGACGCAGTGGGCATCTACGCGCACTACATTAAGGGAGGCGTACCCAACGACGCAGAGTACAAGCGCTTGCAAGACTATTTGTTTCACTACATCGCGCTCGAGGCAGGGCGGCTGGGATTGGCGGTACACATCCACACCGGTGGCGGATGCGGCGGCTACTTTCACATGGAGGGAGCGAATCCGTTGCTGCTCGACGCGGTCTTCAACGACCCCACGCTGCGCAAGACCAACTTCGTGATGCTGCACGGTGGCGCCGGAGGTTTCGAGCAACTGGTGCCGTATCTGCTGATGAAACCGAATGTCTACGCCGACTTCTCTGAGCAGACCTGGATGACTTCGCCGCGCCACATCGCGGCCAGCATTCGCTTTATGCTGGAGTTCTATCCCGACAAGGTGCTGTTCGGTACCGATCTTTATCCTTTGACGCCACAGGTGAATTGGGAAGAGACCGGCTATCAGACCGAGACGGCCGGCCGAACAGCGCTTGCGATCGCCTTGACCGGCATGATGCAGGATGGGGAGATCACCCGCGCGCAGGCCAGCGAGTTCGCACGCAAGGTGATGCGAGACAACGCGATCAAGCTTTATGGGCTGAGCGCGAAGCCGTAGGGCTATTTCGTTTTCAGCGGTTTCAGTCCGAGGTAGCCTGGTGCCGCGCGGACCGTCAATCCGGGACGGTCGACCGTGATCTTTACGGGTATCCAGTCCAGACTCTTCGCAGGCGGAACTTCAACCACGAGCATGTAGTAGGGGCCGAAATCGCTAAAGGTGGTGTCAACGGCAGCCAACAGCGAGGTTTGCTGTCCCAACCTCAGCGCCAAGCCGCCGGTGGACTCTGCCAGTTGTTTCAAGGCGATCCATTGATTCCATAGTGCGCCATAGTTCTCCGGATTTGCCTGCGTGAACAAAAATGGGTACACCGAGACGTGTGCCGCATTGAGTTCCTCCACAGTCGCTTCATACATCGGCAACAAGGGGAGATCAACCTGTGTTGTCGTAGTTCCCGACCAGTAGGACGGTATCTCTGTGGCAGATACAGGAGACGCCAAGGTCACCCAGATCAATGCCTTGCGACCGCGCAACTGTTGACTGAGGTGGGCGAACGCCATCTGGCTGTTCATCTGATCGACCTCTGCATCGCGGCGGGATCGCCTGACCAATCCAGCGGTATTGAGCAACTGAAGATTCTTGATCTGCTGCTCGACCTTTGGATCGGTGACCGGGGGCGCGACCTGTTTTTCCTTCGACTTGTTGTCGGAGGTCGCACTTAGAGCAGCCGAAAGCACTTCCGGTGAAGTGCGGGCGCTGTATATCAGGCGAATGCCACTCTCCGTATTGACAAGCAGAGTGACCGCAAGTCGACGATGGGCGATCTCGCTGAGGAAGTCACGAAGGTCACTGACGTTAAGGTCGAAGGTAGTGGTGGGCATGTTCGCCGCGTCATAGATCATGACAACGGAGCTTCTTGCATCGTCGTTGGAAAGTGCCTGTGGATCGATTAGCGAAACACTCGCAACCCGAATGTTCTTGTTGCCAACCTTGAAGTCCGAATCCTTCAAGTCGGTAACGGCCTTGCCGGCGGCATCTTTTACCACCACAGGCATCAGGATTTTCACTTGGGCGAAGAGTAACGAAGGCAGCAACAGGACAGAGAGCAGCAGTGTGCGCATAGGGGTGTGAGAAAAGTTCGTGAGGAATGTAGCAGTAGTCGTACGGAGAGTCCAGCACTCAACAACCTGCTCCCCGGCATCGACCGCAGCTCTCTCAGGCGACGTACTGAGCTTTCCGCTGATACGTCGCCGTTTTACACAACGCGCTCGCGTTTCCCACAGCTCCACACAAACGAAAAGGCCACCCGGCAACAGGGCGGCCTCTTCTTCAAGGGAGAATAGTTCCAACGGAGGCTAGACCGTCAAAACTTTCTGCACAAATACTAGGGTTCAGGAAAGTACGTGTCAAGCGATTTATGGGACTTAAATTGCTTTGTTTTCAATAGCTTAGCATGAATTTTGTGTGGCTGTGGGAAATGACCGAAATTCGCTGTGTTTTGGAGGTTTTCTTGTAACTATTGTGAAATCAATTACTTATGGGAGTCCTACTTCAAGTTCAGTTGAATGATCTCTACGTCCTCGGGGCGGTCGAAGACCCGCTGTGGCATCAACCGCTTCATCAGGATTCGAATTCCACCGAAGAAAACTCCGAAGATCAGCGAGATCAGAAGGATGATTCCAATCAATGCGAAGATGGCAACGATGAGATTGCCGATGTTGTCGCGTTTGCTGACAGATGTAGCCTGGTCCCACGTGACCTCGGCTTCATAGTTCACGGAGTTAAGAAGGGAACGTGCCGCATCGCTGCCGGTTGCTCCCGTCACTACGACAACCAGTGGCCCGGTGCGACGGACGAGCATGGCGCCAGAAGTCGCCCGCGAGTCGCTTTGCAGAGAGCGCAAGTGCGCAGTCGCAATCTGCGGCGTGGGATAGTCGATGATGGTCAGTGTAAGTGGACCATCGCTCGAAGTGTAATCCTGGCTGAGAACTTCTGGCTCAACACTGAAGTCGATCTCTTCCGGCGTCAGCGGAGCCTTCACCGCCAGCAAAGCCTGGGGCCCGAGCACATAACGAGCCGAATTCGTCACTGCATCCTTGGCTGAGAGGTATTGAGGAATTGTGGGCAGATTCCCGGCCGAGCCTTCCGCGGCCGGTAGCGCCGCCGCCAGCTCTCGCAACTCAGATCCCGACATAGCCGTGACACGGTCGAAGTTCGCATCGACCAGCACGTTGCTGCGGAAGAACAGGATACGGTCGTTCGCGTAAGCTGCTTTGGTGCCGATGGCTTCAGTCTTCATCTCCGGCTGCCGGTAGAACGTGAACGCACCGTAGGCGCCGGTGGCGTCCTTGAAGCGAGCTGCCTTCAGAGTCAGCTTGCGGCCGTCGTTGCGAGTGTAAGTCGCGGTCTCGGAATCGGCGAAACCGTATTCCGTCAGGACGGCAGGGTAGGCTGAGTCGGCCTTGGCAGCGGTCGTGGTAGTCGTTGGCGATCCAGTTTGGGTCCATCCGGCGAACGACTTGGGCAGCAGCGTGGGGTTGTCTGCGGCGACGGCCGCGACAGAAAAGCAGACACACGCAGAAATCACGAGCACAAACCGATTTAGGGAACGACTAAGCAAAAGGTGAGAACCGTCCTTACCCTTTAGACTACTGCGGCGGGAGTAAAGTTTCCAGAAAGAGCTACTGCCCACCTTCTTTGTTGAACTTGGCAGCGACCTTCACGCCGCTTAGCCCTTCGGCGTACTTCGCAATGCCTTTGTACAGAGAGTCGGCGATCTTCTGGCGGTATTCGGGAGTATTGAGCTTGGCTTCGTCGACAGGATTGGAGACGAACGATATTTCGGCCAGAATGCTGGGCATGTTGGCCCCGATCAGCACCACGAACGGAGCTTTCTTCACGCCGCGATCTTTCAGCGTCGAGCGACGCGTCGCCAGGCCAGTGTAGAGACACTGCTGAACGTCAGTGGCCAGTTCGCGTGATTCCTCGATTTTGTCCTTCAGGGTGATCTTCTTCACCAGGTCCTGCAGTTCAAAGATCGACTTCTCGGAGACTGCGTTCTCGCGCGCCGCCACCTCCAGAGCGTTAGGGTTTGAAGTGAAGTTCAGGTAGTAGGTTTCTACTCCGCGAGCGTCCGGGTCGCTGCTGGAGTTGGCGTGGATAGAGATGAACAGGTCGGCCTGGTGTTCATTGGCGATCGCCGTCCGCGTCTCCAATGGAATGAAGGTGTCGTCGTCGCGGGTGTAAATCACGTCGGCGCCCAGCCTTGTTTCCAGAAGACGTCCGAGGCGCAGGGCGACATCCAGCACGACATCCTTCTCCATGACCCCGTCGGGGCCGATCGTGCCGGTGTCATGGCCACCGTGCCCGGCGTCGATCACGATGCGGCCAATCTTCAGTCCCAGCGTGCGCGTCAAGCTGCGATCGCCCAGCGAGGTGGGAGAAGCTTCATGCGTTACGACATCGTCGGCAGGAGTTGCCTTCGCGGCCTTCTTGGAGGATTTTCGAGTTGTTGTTCTTTGCACGCGGCGCCACGGCCACCGCCGTCGGGGCAGTCGTGGGCTGGTCGGTCGCCTTCAGCTCAGGGCCGGGCTTGTCTCTCGGGCCGGAGAACAGGGGATTGGCTGGCTTTGTTGCACTTGCGACTTGATTGCTCTCAGACTTGCCCGATGGCGATGATCCGTTGGCGGACGGGGCAACATCTCCACCTGTCGAACTCGCTTTCGTGCTCGCGCGTTTCCGGCTGCTTGCCGCTACGGAATTCGATCCGGAGTCCTCGTTATCGACAATCACGCTCTTTGGCGAAGTTTGGGCAGGGCCAGCCACACCTGCTGAACGCGGCTGCGATGTTGCTTCTGCGGGAGTTGCAGGTTTCGCGGAGACGGTTGTGCTCGCTGACTGCGGAGCCTCGTTGGCTTTCTCCACCGAGCGGTACGATCGTTCCTTCTCCACGGCGGTGATCTCGCCGTTGCTCGTCATCCCGGACCGCGCTCTCCGAGGCATTGGCCTTCGCGATCAGCGTCTGCGACTGAGGCTGCCGGCCGTGGACATCGATGATGAGCCGGTAAGGATTGGGCAGGATGAACGCCGAGTAGTCGGAGACATCGGCGACCTCCAGTACTACACGCGTGTAGCCAGGCTGATATTGCGCTACCCGGATCTTCTTCAGGAAGCCGTCCTGCACGTCGAAGCTCTTGCCTACCAGCACTGAGGCTAGCCGGGTATTCGGCAGATCGAAGAAGATGCGGTCAGGGTTCGGGACGCGGCCGGCTTCGTACTTCACTTCGGCATCGACGTCGATAGCCACGCGAGTGTAGTCCGGCGACGACCAGTGGCGAATGCCGGTAACGATCGGCAGGGTCGACAGGCGTTTCACCGAAACCTTTGCAGGCACTTCTTCGGCTTGAGGAGCTGAGACCGGCGGCTTGTCGGGCACCTGTGCCGCTTCCACCGGTTTGGTGGCTGCTGCGGGCGGCTGGGTTCAGCTCGGCTAACGCCTTCCTGGCGTCTGGAGCCAGCGTGTTCCGGGGATAGCGATGGAGGAACTCCTCGAAGGTCTGGCGCGCGGCATCTGGATCCCCCAAGTCGTCCTTATAGATCTGGCCGATGGTGAACAGAGCTTGAAAGCGATACTTGCTCCCCGGATACTCACGGCGCAGAAACTCATATTCGCCAATCGCACCATGAAAGTCTTTCTCTCCGGGAGGAAACTGCCGCCCCATTTCAGCCAGGGTCTCGGCGACCGCGATGACGCTGGCGTCGGCCTTGCTCGACATCGGCGCCACGTAGTAGACCTTGCGGTAGGCGTCGGCTACATGCTGATAATCTTTCCGCGTGCGCTCGCCGGCGGGGCGTCCGTTGAGGGCCTCCCGCATCTGTTCGGCTTTGTCGAACTGGTCTCGGGCCTGCTGCTTGCGGGCCGCGGTGGAGGGAAGCGCAGCGAGGCTGATGCCGAGGACCGAAACCGAGGGTCGTCGCGACAATTGCCCGCCGGCAAACAGTTCTGACCCGGCGACTTTGTGAGGAAAGGAGTCGCGCACCAAGCCGGCCGTGGCTGACCGAGAAGGAAATCGCCATGCGAATCAGTGGCAGAACCTGCCTGCGGCAAAACTGACACACAGTCAGCCGGGCAGACGGTTCAACCGACACGGTATACGTCCAGAGCACTTCGATTATAGGTTCGGCAAAAGAGGCGACAAGCAACTAAAGCGGCATGAATCAGGGGAGTGACCCCACTAGAAGCAGGGCTGCTATGGTGTAGTCGGACGGCATCTAAGTTGTTGAACGTTATGTCAAAAACCGCCAAGATCATCCAAGCCGTTTTGCTGGTTGCCATTGTGGCTGCAGGCATCAACCTGTACCTCAACTATCGCGAGCGCCATATCCAGTTCGTAGCTCCCAAACAGACTGAGGTCGCGCTCGATCCCGACTATTACGTTGTGCCGAAAAAACTTCGCCCGCAGGACCTGAAAGACGCGAAAGAGTTGATCAAACGGCCGGTCTGGGTGCGTGACGGGTATCGCTACACCTACTACCCGTACAACGGGCGCTCGGATTTCGATCACGCTGCTGGAACGCTTGGGCCGTTGGAGAAGCTGGAGATTAAGGATGTGGTGCTGGACCGCACTCCGGGATCGAAAACGCAGAAGCAGGTGATGGCGATCTTCGAGAAAGACGGCAAGCGCTACGGCGTGCCGATCGGCATCGACGATGCAGGCGATTACAAGATTTATAGCGACGAGATGCTATTCATTCAGGATCCGCGCGATCTCTACAAACACTGGTCAGCCGATACGTGGAAGGCGATCGACAACCACGAGGTGAAGCCCGGGATGAATGAGATTCAGGCGACCTTCGCGATCGGCATGGGGGCGCCCGAAGGAACCGGCCTGGGAAATCCTCGCATCGTGAATTTTCCGAACAACGGCCATCCCACGCGCATTACCTTCACCAACGGCAAGGCGACCGACATCGAGCAGGGGTCGTGAACGGCGGAGGGACGGGAGCAGGAAGATAATTCGTCGGCCTATAGCGTCACTTATGAGATGGCCATGTTACGCCAATTAGGAAGGCACAAGCAAGTGTCTCAGCTCTGAAATCTTGGTTCGCTCGAAGCGTTAGCTGGCTGTATAGAAGTAGAGTGCGAGGAAAATAAGGCTAAGGAGCCAATACACGAAGATACTCTGCCAGAATGTCTTGGGGTCGTCGGCCCGGGAAACGATTCCCCGATATTTTACCAAGCACCTTCCCGTCAGCATGGAGATCAGCGCCATGCTCAAGAATACAAGTCCAAGAATTAGGGACGTGTGATGCCGAGCGAGCAGATATTCGTGCCAGTACGAGGCTTGACACATAGCTGATTACTTGTGTAATGGCGATGCTACGCCAGCTGTCTCAGTCCTTCTCGTTTGTGCCGGTGTGCTGGCGCGCACTGTCGCCCTGAAGTACCAGCCGAGAGCAATCGCTATTATGCCGACCACTCCGTTTACGACTAGCTCGGGATAAAGAGGGATCGGCCAGTCCCGCAATGTGAGGCTTATCCCAACCATCGTGAGTAAAGTCATCACCACCGCAATCATCCCTGAGAATATCAGCCAAATACCCGCGCAGCGCCGATTGAAGATCGCGACAAGGCACGCTGGGAGGACGGAAAGACAGAGTACAGTCGCGCCAAGGATCACCGACCAGGAGTCGTATCTTGCATGTCGGAATGCGGTAAAGAACAGCAACGCCGAGCCGAGCAGAGCGCCTAAAGTAATCGACATTCGGCTCGGCTGGTGTCTCATGCTGTCGATTGTCGCATCCATTGGAAGAAATAGCTGTGATGGGACTAATGAGATTTGATTCGGGACGGTTCAGTTTCAACGCTGGTTGTCGATAACACAGATTTGATAGCTTCAACGGGAGGAGAAGACCGTGAAAGCCATACGAGTGCATCAATTCGGCGGTCCTGAGGTTCTGAAGCTGGAAGAAATTCCCGATCCGAAGCCCGCGGCCCGGAGAAGTGGTCGTCAAGGTCAGCGCGGCCGGTGTCAATCCCGTCGACGCTTATATAAGGACCGGGACCTACGCCTCCAAGCCGAACCTTCCTTACACGCCCGGAACGGACGCCGCCGGCGTAGTCATCGCTGTGGGGGCGGATGTGAAGAGAGTGAAGGTGGGCGATCGCGTTTACACGGCGGGGTCGAAGAGCGGTACGTACGCCGAACAGGTGCTGTGCGACGAATCCACAGTGCATCGTCTGCCGGAAAACGTCAGCTTCGAGCAGGGCGCGGCGATTGGCGTGCCCTACGGAACGGCGTACCGCGGGCTATTCATTCGCGCCCAGGTGAAGCCGGCGGAGACCGATTCTGGTCCACGGCGCCAGCGGAGGAGTGGGCACCGCCGCGGTACAGCTTGCGCACGCGGCGGGAGTGAATGTCATCGGCACGGCGGGCGACGAAACTGGCATGAAGCATGTCAGGGAACAAGGAGCGCAGCACGTACTCAATCATTCCACCGAGGGTTATCTCGACGAGCTGATGAAGCTGACCGGCGGACGCGGGGTGGACGCCATCATCGAGATGCTGGCCAACAAGAATCTGGCAAAGGATCTCACGGTTCTGGCGAAGAAGGGTCGCGTCGCCGTCATCGGCAATCGCGGCACCATCGAGATCAATCCTCGGGACGCCATGTCGCGCGAGGCTGACATTCGCGGAGTCACGCTGATGGCATCCTCTCCGGAAGAGTTGCGGCTGATCCATGCTGCGCTGGGAGCGGGATTGGAGAACGGATCGCTGAGGCCGGTGATCGCCGAGCGTATCCCGTTGGCAGAAGCGGCGCGCGCTCATGAGGCGATCATGCAGGGTTCCGGTGCGCCGGGGAAGATTGTGCTGATCCCGTAGCCGGGATCCAGAAGACGCGATCAGACACAGAATTCGCTCCTGTGTTCGATCAAGCGTGCTGTTCAACCGTCATGCGACGGATGCTACCGGCTCCTGCAATCGCTGCTGAATGCCTTCCAGCAGAGTGCAGCGCTCACGCAAGGCCACCTTGAAATCGTGGTGAGAGGCCTTGTTGATTTGATGCAGCAGATGTTTTTGCTGCTCGTTCAGGAGCTCCAGTAGTAGCTCTCGTTCCTTGTCGGTCAGCCGTAATTCCATGGTGACCTCCTGAATCGGAAAGGCTGGCAGCTCTATTTTAGCGCCATGGTCGAATCGGCTCGTTGCGAAAATAATTCCGCGAGGAATTCAGTGCCAAACCGGGTACATTGTGCACCAGCAACGCAGTCCTGCTTGCTTGCCTGCAATTACAATCGCAATATGCTCCGCCTGAATCTGGCCGCCGGGCGCCTTACGTTGGCGCTGTTCTGCGTTGCGCTTTCTGAAGGCGCTGCCGCGCAGCCGGCCAGTGCGAGCTTACAGAGCGCCGTCAGTCGCGCGATGGGCAATCAGCGCGGAGCCGCAGTCGTGCTCGATGTCCACTCCGGCCAAATCATCGCCTCCTCGCATCTCGATGTCGCAGCCCGTCGAGTGGTGCCTCCCGGTTCCAGCATCAAGCCTTTTACGCTTACTGGCGCTGCTGCAGTCGGGAAAAGTCAACGGCGCAAACGGCGCTGCTGTGTAAGCGCTTTGTCTCGATTGACGGCCGCAAGCTGGATTGCTCTCACCCGAAGACGAATCGAGCCGCTCGATCCCGCCGAGGCGCTGGCTTACTCATGTAACTCCTACTTCACCAGGTGGCTTTGCGTCTTACGCCGGCGGAGCTGCAGAGCAGTTTCGTGCGGACGGATTCACCTCGGCTCACGGGACTGCTCCCGGACGAGGTTTCAGGTACCGTATCGCTGAGCTCAGTCGCCTCAGCAAGTGCAGTTGCAGGCCATCGGCGAGTGGGGAATTCGGGTGACTCCGCTCGAGCTGGTAAAGGCGTATCGTACGCTCGCCTTGCTCGAGTACGAACCCATAATGTAAAACTTGAGCCTCTCTTCGCAGGGCTAGAGCAATCAGCAAGTTATGGCATGGGTCGCGGGCCAAGCCGACTGGCAATGAAGGTAGCCGGCAAGACCGGGAACTGCCGTTGCCGATGAGGGTCCGTGGACGCATGCGTGGTTTGCCGGCTATGCACCGTCAGACGATCCAAAAATCGTGTTGGTGGTCTTCCTGGAAAAGGGTCACGGGGGCAGCGATGCGGCCGGTGTGGCTCACGAAATCTTCGATGCGCTTCAGCCAATTCCCAGGCGAAAGAACAAGCCAAGGGAGAGCAAAGGTGAAGCGCCTTACGGTTTTGCTCGCACTTCTCCTGGTGATCTGGACACGCGGAGATGCACGCGCTGGCACCGCCGGGGTGAGCTCCGCCGGCGCTGGAAACTCATTTCCTCGGACCGTTCGCATTCGCCTGTGGTATCTGCATCCTCCGAGCCAATTAAAGCTGCGCCCTGATGGCCAAGCGACCGTGAAGTATGTGCCCCTCCTGCAAGGAGACGTCGCTGGCGGCGTTAACAGTGCACGCCTCAGGCTCGTCGATCGACGTTGATGGCACCCACGATCCCACCGCGGTGTTGCGCGTCGATGGCTCTTACCAGATGAACGCGGCCGGTCAGCCGCCGATCCATGCGGACTTTCCCATCGAGCTGCGCGCCGATCAAGGGCACCTGCTGATTACGGCACTGATGCCGATGGAGGAGTACATTGCGGGCGTGCTGGCGGGCGAGACCGGCAACTTCAAGTCGGATGAGGCGCTCAAGGCTATGTCGGTCGCCGCACGGACCTATGCAGAACATTTTGGCAGCCGGCACGCGCTCGACGGCTTCGACTTCTGCGATACCACTCACTGCCAGGATTTGCGGATCACCGGAATCAATGCGCACTTGCGCAAGATCGCGGACTCGACCGCCGGAGAAGTTCTCTGGTACGACGGCGAGCCCGCTGCCACATACTACTTCGCGAACTGCGGCGGCACCACCGAAGACGGTCACTACATCCTGGGGAACGATGAGGCCATAGCGCCTTATCTGAAGCAGCATTCGGACCGCTACTGCATTCGCAATGGCGGAGCACAGTGGAGCAGTGAAGTCTCCCGGCGCGACCTGCAAGCCGCGCTTGCCGCCGACAGCATCGATGTTCCCGGTACGCTGCGCTCGGTCAGCGTATTGAAGCGTACCTCCAGCGGAAGAGTCGAGTTCCTGCGCGTCACCGGAAGTGCAAGCATCACCGTTTCTGGACTGACTGTTTCGTTCGGCGGTAGGGCGTCACATCGGATGGGAGCGCCTGAAGAGCAACTGGTACGACGTCAGCAATCGCGGCGATGAGATCGTTTTTCACGGCCGCGGTTCGGGTCACGGAGTCGGGCTTTGCCAGGTGGGAGCCGAGATCATGGGCGAGGAAGGGCATTCTTATCGCGAGATACTGGCCTTCTACTATCCCGGCACTCATTTGGGCGTGGCCGCGCAGGGAATTCCCTGGCAGCAACTGGCCAACGACGACATTGAGTTACTGACGACGCGCCCCGACCGTGATCGGCCCCTGCTGCCTCATCGCCACACGCTTCATGCACGAATCGGAGGAGAGCACCGGACTGGTGTACCGCAGCAGACCGCGTTTGAAGGTCTATGGAACGATCGCGGAATTTCGTAATTCCACGGGCGAGCCAGGATGGGTGGCGGCGTCCACGCGCGGCCGCACGATCCAGCTCCAGCCTACGGATCTTCTACGCGACGCCGGCACCTTGGACGGCACAATTCATCACGAGCTCTTGCACATGCTCATCGAATCGTATGCGCGACCGGGAACGCCGCAATGGTTCCGCGAAGGATTAGTGCTTTACCTGAGCAATCCCAATGCAGCAGTCGACAGTTGCCAGTGGCGCCGCGGATTTTCAGGCACTTGAAAATTCCTTACGCGCTGCGCAGAGCGAGCAGGAATTGCGTCGCGCCTATGCCGAAGCACGAGCACCGCGTGGCGCAGTTAGCGCAACAGCATGGAAAAGACGCGCTGCTGGAGTGGGTGCAGAACGGCCTCCCAGCGGAACTGACGGCGCGCGGCACTTCGCACAGCGGCGGCAGGTAGCTTCGCCTACATCGGCAGTGGCTCGGGTTCGGGATCGATGGCTGGAATCAGGTCTGGGTCGGAACCGGGCTCGCGCTCCGGATCGGGCTTCGGTTCGGGGTTTGGATCGGGCGTGCAGCGGTGGCACCTTAAGATCGAGAGACGGCGAATGTGTGTGCATGAAGATACGATGCACGTTGGTGACGAAGCCGTTAGCCCATTCTTGGGTGATTCGTGGCGATTTGCCACTAAGTTGGCCGATCTTAGGTGGCGAATGCCCGTGCTGTGCAAGTGCCGCTAGCAATTCTTTACGCAATTGCCATTGCAAAGCGTCGCGAATCACGGCATTCTGATAAGTACCGATACTAAATTTGATTCAGGATACGGTGTGAGCAACGCAAGTGGAAGGAAAGTCCTTTCTGTTGCAGTACTGATCGTGTACCTATGCGGCGCATGGCTGGTGGCTTGTGCTCAGCAGAGCGTCAGCTCGACCGCGGTTAATGCGCTGGCGTCTTCCAGCGTGGTGAATCCTGCTTTGCCGGGTTCCGATTCCAGTTCATCTTCCACATCGCACAATTACCTGGCTGACCCTCCTATCAAGAGCACCTCCACTCTGTTAGCGGCCTCGACTTCTAAACCCGAGACTGGAGTTGATTGGAGTCACCTGATCGGAAGTTCATTAGCATTTCTCGCCGTCTCGCATAGCTACCGTTACGCCACCGAGTCAACCACGAGGCGCTCAATTCATCAGTCTTTCTTTCCCTATTACGGGAATTCCGTAGCGAATCTTCACGGCTGGGATGACGGGGATCCCTTCCTGGTGAACTACGTCGGCCATCCGATGGAGGGAGCGGTCGCCGGGTTTCATCTGGGAGCACAATGACCGCGCCTATCGGACAATCGAGTTCGGACGCAACCGCCGCTATTGGAAAGGGCGTCTCCGGGGCATGGCTTTCGCCTACGTTTATAGCGTGCAGTTTGAAATTGGTCCCCTTAGCGAAGCTTCGCATCGGCCATGTTCAAGGCATGTATCCGCAGGTTGGCTTTGTCGACCACGTCATTACACCTATCGTCGGCACAGGCTGGGCGATTGCAGAAGACAGCCTTGATCGCATGGTGGTGCAGCGTTTCGAAGAGCACGTTGCGAATCCTTACTTGAGAGTCGCTGTTCGAGGAATTCTGAATCCAGCGCGATCGTTTGCGAACGTTATGGAGTTTCAGGTTCCCTGGCATCGCGATGATCGGCCAGGCGTGTTTAAGCCATTTCCTGAGAGCGCTCTCTGGGTAGCTGAGAATAAACGGCGCGTCGAGAGCACGCCGGTCGAATCCGCCTCCCGGCGTTGCGCCCTTCGACTTCTCGTTCCATGCGACGTACAGCAATTACTTAGGCAACTCCGGGGCGGGATCGTGCATGGGCGGCGGGGGTACTGCGGGTTTCCGTGTCGCCGACGACTGGCAGATCATCCTCGACGTCGGCGGATGCAAGATGCTCGACTTTGGCAAGGACTGGTCGGGAGATACGCTGACCTACATGGTCGGCCCGCGCTGGACTCCGCATAACTCCAGCCGTTGGACACCGCACTTGCAGGCCCTGGTGGGTGGAACCAAAATCACGCAGGAGTATCAGAACCCGACGTTAAAGGCCGAGGTTGCCGATTGGCATCCCGTCAACGACGAAGGCCGAACTGCCAAGCACGAGTACTACGCCACCGACTGGGACAGCAACGGATTCGCTCTGGCGGCCGGTGCTGGTGTCGACTATCGTTTCAATAACGCGCTCGCCCTGCGCGTGGCCAATCTGGCGTACTCTCACTCCTGGACCAGCGACATCAACGGTGTCAACTACCGCAGCGCTGTGGAGTTCAGCGGAGGCCTGGTGCTTCGCATGGGAACCTGGTAAGGCGGCTGGCACGCGCTTGACTCCGGTCAGCGCGCAAGGCTACTTTGCCAATACATGTCTGACATCCGGGTTCTCACTTTCACTACAGACTTTGGCCTCAGCGATCCCTTCGTCGGCATCATGCATGGCGTGGTGCTGAACATCGAGCCTGAGACGAGAATCGTAGATATCAGCCACGCAGTTAGTTCCTATGACATTTTTGACGGAGCCTGGACCATCGCCCAGGCTTATCGCTTCTTTCCGGCACGGTCCGTGCATGTGGTCGTCGTCGATCCGGGCGTAGGCAGTTCGCGGCGGCCGATCGTCGTGGAAACCGAAAACCATATCTTTGTGGCTCCTGATAATGGCGTGCTTTCGCTGATCGAAACACGCGAGCCGAAGTTCGTGGTGCGTCATGTCACCGCCGAACGCTACTTTCTGCAGCCTGTCAGCCAGACCTTTCACGGCCGCGATGTGTTCGCGGCGGTTGGAGGCTGGTTGAGCAAAGGAGTGGCACCAGCGGAGTTTGGACCTGAGATAACGGACTACGTTCGCAAGCCTCTGCCGCAGGTTGAGCGCGTAGGCGAAGGAAGCCTGCGGGGCGTGGTGATGAAGGTGGACAAGTTCGGCAACCTGATCACCAATATTGGAGAACTGGACGCGCCTGACCTGTTCGGATCGCGTGTGCCTGCGGTCAACATCCTCATAGCCGGGCAAACCATCACCCGAGATATGCCGTTCCTACTGCCGATGGCGGAGACGACGAACTGTTTGCGATCGTGGGTAGCTCGGGGTATTTGGAGATTGCGGCGAAGCAGGCTTCGGCCGCGGAAAAGCTGGCAGCGGGAGTGGGAACTCCGGTGGGAGTGGTGTTCGGAGCATCGAAGTATGATTGCGCCCTACGGATTTTTTGGTTTGACGCGAGCGTAATGTTCCATCTCGGCGGTCCACTTCAGAAAGCGCCCCAGTTCCTGGCGCTCCTTCCACATGAATCCGAAAAATTCCAGAAAGCCGATGCTCTGCATCTTGATGCCGGTGTAGGTCTCAATTCGCCACTTCAGGTAAGGACTGCGCCATGGGGCGAGGCGGTGACCGCGGGCCGAGTTCCAGATAAAGCGCACGATATTTCGCATTGCTCTAGTTAGTATAGCGAGAGAGTAAGTCTCCGCTGCCATGAATCCAGATTCGCCAATGAAGCCGCAAGCGATGGTGCGCAAGATCTATCGCAAGCTAAGCCGCGCCTGGGGACCGCAGCACTGGTGGCCGGCGGAGACGCCGTTCGAGATCGTAGCCGGCGCCATTCTTACGCAGAACACCTCGTGGACGAATGTAGAGCGCGCATTGGCAAAACTTCGCGAAGCGAATCTCCTCAGCGTCGAGGGCATTCGTGCGGTCCCCTTGACAGATATTGAAGCAGTTGATACGTTCGTCAGGGTATTACCGGCAGAAGGCCGATCGCCTGAAGCGCTTCGTTAGCATTTCTGGATGAGCGCTACGCTGGCTCGCTCGAGAAGATGTTTGCTGCGCCAACCGAAACGTTGCGAACCGAGTTGCTTTCGCTGAAGGGCGTAGGCCACGAAACGGCCGACGCCATCCTGCTATATGCGGGGAATCACGAAATTTTCGTGGTTGATGCCTATGCTCGCCGGGTCCTCTTAAGACATGGCGCCATCACGGACAGCGCTAAGTACGACGAAATCCGTATGCTGGTTGAGACCGCACTGCGTAAACAGGGCGACTGGAAACCGCTGCTCCCCAAGGCGCGGCCGGAGGAGATTTTCGTCCATCAGCCTTCCGTTATGAGCCAGTCCAAGCGCAGTTCGGTGGCACAGGTATACAACGAGATGCACGGCCTGCTGGTGCAAGTGGGGAAGTACCACTGCTGGAAGGCAGCTCCGAATTGTCTCGACTGCCCGCTGCGAAGCCTGCTTCCAATCAACCCTGGTGCCGCGAAGTCTGACACTTAAGTAGGAAGCCGTTATCTCCAATTTGTGCGATAGATCACAGCATGCATTGCGCCCAAGTGCTATTCCTAGTACTTGCTTTCCCGCGATCGCTCCCGGCGGGCGGCAACAAACTCGCTGCACGGCGGTTGCGATAGTGCGCCATCAATTCCTGACGTGATTTGCCGGCTCAGGAACGCGATGAACGCGAAGGCGATGCCAATCCAGCCGCGGCGGAAACCCTGGACAGCGCCGACTTGCCAATTCGGCGACGAGAAAGCATCGCGGATCTGATCGAAATGTTGTTCTTCACCGCTATCGCTATTGCCGGTGGTGCTCGTCGTCATTGCTGTTCTGATGCGATCGTGCGCGCGACTCCGCCAGACAATTGAACAGCGTGATAGTCTGCTTGCCACGCAAGCGCAAGTCCTGCGGTTCTCCGAGCAGCAGCGCGAATTGCTGTTCTCGGCACATCCTTATCCGATGTGGTCCCTTGATCAGAAAACACTTCGCTTCCTCTCAGTCAATGAGGCCGCGTAGCGCATTACGGATACTCTCGCGAAGAATTCCTGAACATGACTGCGGCTGACATTCGTCCGAAGGGAGACCTGGCGGAATTCCTGGATGTCATCAACCGGACGGACCTGGGTTTTAGGCGACCGGGCGTCTGGCGCCACCTTCGCAAGAACGGAAGCGTCATCCTGGTCGAAATAGCAGCCTATCAATATGACCAGAACGGCGATCTGCGCGAACTGGTCGTTGCGGTCGATGTAACCGAGCGTCGTCGCATGGAAGAGGCAGTGCGAGAGTCGGAAATCACGCTTAAAAATCTGGTGGACCGGGCTCCATTTGGAATTGCTCAGTCCTCGCTCGACAACGGCCGGCTGACGCGAGTGAATCCCGCGCTGCTGGAAATCCTGGGTGGATACAACACCGAGGAGGCGCTGGCGCTCGACTTGACTACGCAGGTCTATGCCGATCCAAAAGATCGCGACACCCTCATCGAGGCCCTGCGCCGAAGCGGAAAGGTCAAGGGTTGGGAGACCACCTTCAAACGGCGTAACGGAAGCGCGATCCCAGTGCGAATCACTGGCCTGCTGACACCTGCTACTGACGATAAGCCGGAATTGTTCTACTCCTACGTGGAAGACATCACTCAGCAGAGCACGCTCGAGCGGCAGGTGCGTCAGGTGCAAAAGCTGGAGGCGGTGGGTCGCCTGGCCGGTGGCATGGCCCATGACTTTAATAACGTTCTGGTGGTCATCAAGCTCTCCAGTGAGATGATGCTTGGGCAAATCACGCCCGACCACTCCTTCTGTAAGCCTTTGCTGCAGATCTCAAATGCGGCGGACCGCGCCGCAGCCCTGACCAAACAGATGCTGGCGTTCGGCCGTCAGCAGTTGATGCAGCCGCGCATCATCAACCTGAACTCGGTGGTTACCGAGACGGCGCACATGTTGCGTCGCGTGATCGGCGAAGATATCGAGCTGATCACCGACCTTGCCTCCGATGTGGAAAACTCGAAGCTCGATCCCGATCAGCTTTCGCAGGTGATCCTGAATCTGGCGGTGAACGCCCGCGACGCCATGCCTCAAGGCGGTACACTGCACATCGACACCATCAATATTGTTCTGGACGAGACCTATGCCCGCGAACATCCGCCGGTGCAGCCGGGATGCTACGTGATGATGTCTGTCAGCGACACCGGTACGGGCATCGATCGATCCATCCTGCCGCGCATCTTCGATCCATTCTTCACTACCAAAGAGATAGGCAAGGGGACTGGACTTGGACTTTCCATCGTGTACGGGATCGTGAAACAAAGCGGGGGTTACATCTGGGTTTACAGCGAACGTGGACATGGAACGACCTTCAAGATCTACTTTCCTTCCACTACGGAGCCGCTAGATCGGCCGGCGGCGCGGTCCGACAACTTGTCCCGACCAGCTGGAGAACTCATTCTTATCGTCGATGATGAAGCTTCTATCCGCGGCAACGTCCGGGATTGCCTACAACAACTGGGATACCGCGTGTTGGTTGCGGAAAGTTGCGATGCGGCACTGAAGGTCTGTGACGAGATGGAAGGCAAGCTCGACCTGGTGTTAACCGATCTTGTGATGAATGGGAAAAGCGGTCAGGAACTGGCCAGGAACCTGATAGATCTCTATCCGGAAATACCCGTAGTCTTTATGTCCGGATATACCGAAAACAGCGCTACTCTCAGAGACGTCCTTCTGCAGGGCAGCCTCTTTCTGCAGAAACCCTTCAGTGTGGCGGAACTGGCCAATGCCGTACACAGCGCATTGACCATGAAGTCCGTTGTAACCTGAGACACTCAGGCGCGGCTAATGTCCGGCGGCCGCCGCGTGAGCGCCGGTTTCCATAGGGCAGTAGCATCGAGAATAGCTGTCGGAATCAAGCTGCTTCGGCGGCGCAATACAGAGCGGGAACCGAGCCCGGCAGTACATAAGCTGCCGAGCTGGAAACGTTGTAGAGCTTCAGCCAATCACCGCGTGTGTTCTCGTCACTCCGAATCTTGTCGTAAAGCGACGACAGAGCCAGCTCCGTCGATCCGTGGAAGCTTCCACTGCTTGCGAAAATCGATATTCCTGCTGCCACTCTCCCGGAGTGCTTTTGCTGGCATAAATCAGATTCGTCAGGTAGTAGACCGAGGAATCCAGAATTGACCCATCTTTCCCGAACGTAATCGTACGAAACGATGGGTTCTGATTGTAGATCGGCGAGACGGCGGCCGTGATCAGGACGAAGGGCGAATCACTCGCCCCGGGATCGAGAACTCGAAAGTCGTCGACGTGCGTATGTCCGGAGAAGCTGGCGACCACGGTTCCGCGATATTTCTCAAGCAGCGCGTCGACTTGTGCGGTCCACGAAGGCACCCACATCGGCACTACTCCCGATAGACACGCTTGAGCAGAAGACTCCTGCTGGGGAGCCGTCTTCAGCACTCCTAGATACTTCTGGATACTCGCATAACTATCGATTCCGGGCGGAATGTGAAACATCAGCCAGACTTTTTCATGTGCCGCTTCGGCCTGCTTCAGTTGCGACTCGAGCCAGGCGAAAGCCTCATTGGGTCCGTCGGAAGAAACCGTCGCGCAATCCTTCGCTGAACTTGGCCGCATGATAAAGGTTGGAAAACAGGACGGTGTTGAGGGAGATAATGCGAACGCCTTTCAGCGTCGGATGCGTAACATTGAAACTTCCCAGTTGCTCCCAGGAACCACGCATCGCGTCGTCGCCCTGGGCGAGATCGCGCGCCAGGTCGGCGGTGTCATGCAGGAAGCGTCCGCCGGCTTCAACACTGTAGTTGCCGCACTCTTCGTCGTTGTTGCCGGGCGTCAGCAGAATCCTGGTGTCGGGATATCGTTCGCGAAACTCCAGGGCCAGGAACTTCATGGTCTTCAGAACGAATTTGCGATAGTGCTCTCGGTCAGTATCGTGGGTGAGCGTCCTGATAGGTGCGCGGGAAGTGATGCGCCAGGCTATCGCCCGCCACCATGATGAGTGCCGGATGCGGCGAGGTCTTCTGCATCTGGTCAAGTGCAGATTGCAGCAGCCACCAGTTTGTGTCCTGACCGTATTGGCTGAAAGCGGTCGACTTCGAACGGCCCAGAATGCTCTTCCATTGTTCAGCCTCGGCAGCCTCAAGCTGCGCGACCAGGCTGGCGTCGGCCATGGGATTGAAATGAATGTCGGCAGCGATCAGCGCGGTATTTGAGGAGGCAGGCTTGGTTTCCCGGGCGTGCAGATTGGTGACGTAGACAAACGCCACGACCGTCAGAACGAAAAGGAAAGCTGTTATTGCCGGAACCGATTTCGTAGAACAGGACTGTTTCATCCGCACCGCTTAGCTTTCGTTGGCTGCTGCGTGGTGCTGATCCTGGACCGATGTTCTTTGCGGTAAGCGAAGTCAATCATCGGCATTTCGTTACCCGGCCGGTTTGTCCGCGTTTCAGGGTCAGTGGAGGCGGTTGCTGGTCTTTCTTCTCGAGCAGAACTTCCACCGTCATGGTGTCGCCGTGAATCGTGCCCTTGTACGTGGCGGGGAGATCGGCCGGAGCAGCGTCCTTCCTAACCGGGCCACCTCTTTGCGGAGTATACGTTCCGGTGACGGTGAAGTCTCCATCGCTTTCGGGTTTGATGGGGCTCATGACGACACCCTGCGCGCAATCAAACTCGAAGGTTGTGCTCTGACTGCTCATGACCATGGAAACATGATCTCCACCCCAGACCTCCGGAGCGCCTCTGGAATTGTCCTCCTGGCAGAAACTGGAAGTGCTGAACAGTAAAACGAAAACAGAGAGAGCAGCTGTCACCAGGTCTTTCATCATGTACTTCCTTCCTCCCATAGATTAAACCCACTTTTCTCCTATCGGATGAACATAGGCAGGGGCCAGTTGTCGGAGGCGACTCCGCGGTGCGAGCCGGCACAATTAGAAGTTTCTGCAAAATTTCTTTGACACGTGAGACGCACTGGTCTAGAGTAATCCGATCTTATGACGTTTTCCCGTCACTCCCGCAGCCTGAGCACAACAACAGCGGGCACACGTGTGTCGACAAGCACACGTGGTTCCTCACAGGGCGGGAGGCGGATCGGCAATAGTTCTTAGGCAGTACAGGAACTGGATCAATCCAAACCCACCGCCCTACGGGCTGGTGGGTTTTTTGTTTTGCGCGGACGAAATACGGAGCTGAGATGAATCCGATACATCCTGCTTTACCAAAAAGCATTAACCGCCAGAAACGACCGGAGCCGTTGCTGGCACATCGCATTGCAAGGACGGACGTGGCTGAGCTGCGCCCCGAACAAACCTCCTGCCGAATCGCGGTGGTTGGATTCGGAACCGTGGGGAGCGCAGTGGCGCGTTTGCTGCAAGCCCGTGGCGACAGGCATCCGTTGCGTCTGGCCCACGTCTGCAATCGCCAGGTCGCCCGCAAGAAAGTCGGCTGGGCAGCGCCTGATGTCGTCTGGACCGACAGCATGCAGGAAGTCCTGGACTCGGATGCAGATGTGGTCGTCGAGTTGATGGGTGGTTTGGATCCCGCTTACGAGCTGGTCGTCAGGGCCCTACGAAGCGGAAAGTCGGTGGTAACCGCCAATAAGCAATTGATGGCGCAATTCGGATCTCATTTGCTGCAAATGGCCAGCGATGAGGGGCAGTATCTGGGATTCGGCGCGTGTGTGGCCGGAGGGGTGCCGGTATTGTCCGGATTGGAAGATGGGCTCGCCGGAGACCGGATCGTCCAGATCCGCGGAATCCTCAACGGCACCTGCAACTACATCCTGAGCCGGATCGAACAGGGCGGGATCTCGTTCGACGACGCGCTGAGCGAGGCGCAGCAAGCTGGCTTTGCCGAAGCCGATCCCACCTTCGACGTCGACGGACAAGACGCCGCTGCGAAGCTCGTGATCCTGGCTCGAGTGGGGTTGAAGGTAGGGATTGCGCCGGAGAAAGTAACGCGTCGGACGATACGCGACATCTCGGCGATCGATTTCGAATACGCGAAAGAGCTTGGTTGCACAATCCGTCAGATCTCGACGGCGATGGTTCAAGACGGCCGAGCCTACGTCGCGGTAGAACCGGCTCTGGTGGGAAAAGATTCGCCTTACGCAAAAGCATCCGGAAGCCAGAATCTGATTGTAAGCACCGGCGAATTCGGCGGCGACACCATGTTCGCCGGTCAAGGCGCCGGTGGCGATCCGACTGCGGTTGCGGTGCTCTCCGATCTAGTTAAGGCGGCCGCTCATCGGTGCAATCGGCCGGCGCAGGCTCAGTATGCTCGCGTACCCGCGTGCGATGCCGCACTCGAAATCGAGTCGTCGCACTATGTCCGTTTTGTTGTTCGGGACCGTCCGGGCATCATCGCGGCACTGGCGGCCGTATTCGCGAAGCATGGCATGAACCTCAACGCGATTCTGCAAAAGCCAGGTTGCGACAAGGAGTCTCTGCCGTTCGTCATCACCCTCGAACCCTGCTCGCAATGCACCTTTGCGGCGGCGTTCGAAGAAATCAAGAGCTTCGAGTTTCTGGTGGAAGCTCCTGTTTCCATGCCTATTGTGCACTAGGAGCTTGCCTATGTATCTGCGATGCACCAATGCCGCCTGCGCCGTCACTCTCGATCTCCACGATCACCTCCTCGCGTGTCCGATGTGCGCGGAGCTGCTGGAGATCGTGGCCGACATTCCGAGCGTCGAACCCGACGCGCTCAAACGCACCTGGCTCGAACGTCGATGCTCTTACGATCCTCGCGACAGCAGCGGCGTCTGGCGTTTCCGGGAGTTTCTTCCTGGCGGTTATTCCGAAATCGTCACCATGGGGGAAGGGAACAACGCGCTCGTAGACGGCAGGCGGAGCGCGGATTGGTCTGGTCTTCGCAACCTGAAATTTAAACATCTCGGCTGGAATCCCACGGGCTGTTTCAAAGACCTGGGTATGACCGTCGGAGTGACCGAGGCACTGCATATGCGGGCCCGTGTGGTGGGATGTGCCTCAACCGGGAATACCGCAGCCTCTTTGGCGGCGTACGCGGCGCGTGCGGGTCTAAAAGCGAAGGTCTATCTACCCGCTGGACAGGTCTCAGAAAACAAACTCGCGCAGGCCCTGGATTTCGGCGCCGAGATTGTGCACGTTGCCGGCAGCTTCGATGTCGCGTTGAACCGGATTCTCTCCGAAGCCAACGGCAGCCTCTACTTCCTCAACTCGATCAATCCGTTTCGCATTGAGGGCCAGAAGACGGTGATGTTCGAGATGCTGGAACAACTGGGGTGGCAGGTACCGGATTACGTCATTGTTCCCGGCGGCAACCTGGGCAACAGTTCGGCATTCGGTAAGGCACTTTCCGAACTGCACGGCGCCGGATTCATCGATCGCCTCCCTCGGCTGGTGATTGTTCAGGCTGATGGCGCCAATCCGCTGGCCAGGATGTGGCGTTCAGGCGCAGGCGAACTCGATCCGGTTGAAAAGCCGAAGACTGCGGCGACTGCGATTCGAATTGGCAATCCTCGTTCGTGGAAGAAAGCGTTACGGGCGTTGCAGGAGACTGACGGACTGGTCATGGATGTGAGCGATGAAGAGATTGCGGAGGCGAAGTCGGTGATAGGGCGGGACGGAATCGGATGCGAGCCCGCATCGGCCACCACACTCGCCGCCCTGCGAAGACTTAGAGAGTCACACAAGATCGATCGGGACGCAATGGTCGTATCGATCCTTACCGGCCATGCACTGAAAGACACCGACTTCATCCTGAAGTCCAACGTAGCGCAGCCAGCCATGCAAGGAGAATGGCACGCATGAAGAATTCAAAAACCCCCGTAGTCGCCAGTGAGAACATTGAAATCAAAGTGCCGGGCTCCATTGCAAATTTGGGCCCGGGCTTCGACACGCTTGCGGTCGCAGTTCAGTTATATCTGACGCTTCGTGTCGCGCGCCTGCCGGGCACGGGAGAGTTGAAGTTTCGCTTTAAGGGCTACCAGCCACAAGGCGAAAACTGCATCGAGCGTGCCTATCGGTATCTGGCGGGCGAGGAACTCGGCTCTTTGCCATCGCTTTCGGTGGAGGTCATCAGCGAGATTCCGCCGGGTGCAGGGCTGGGCAGCAGTGCGGCGGCGACCGTCGCCGGTTTGCAGACTTTACGAATTAGTGACTGAGCCTGTGCCGCTTCAGACGCTGTTGAACGCGGCCTTTGTGTTGGAATCGCATCCCGATAACGCTGCGGCGTCGCTGCTTGGAGGCCTGACTCTGAGCTGCGCACTGCCCAACGGCTCAATCTATGCCACGAAGTTTCCTTGGCCCGACTCACTGGCCTTCGTTGTGGCGTCCCCTGCAACGCCCTTAAGCACGAAGCAGTCGCGGGCAGTCTTGCCGGCCTGTGTCTCACGAGCCGACCTGGTGTTTAACCTGCAGCGAGTAGCCCTGCTTTTGCAGTTGTTGCGGAGCGGAGATTTCTCGCTGCTGAAGTATGCTCTGGACGACCGCGTGCATCAGCCGTTCCGCGAGAGCGTTGTGCCTGGTCTGGCAGAGGCGCTCGAACTTGAAGCACGATGACTTGCTCGGCATCTGCCTCAGCGGATCCGGCCCGTCCATTGTTGCCATGGCCGAGCGCAACCTGTGGGAGATTGGCGAGCTGCTTGTCAGCGATCTATCAACGAGCGGGAATCGACTACCAGTTACGCATCCTGGAGGCACATCCGGAAATCAGCGCCCAGCCGGAGATCTTCCGCTCCGGACTACTTTGCTGTTCCTGAGTTGTCGCTCAGCCGCGGGCCGCTCCATAGCGAGAGAGGGCGACCCGCGGCGCCGTCTTGCTCTACAATCGCGCTGGGTATGTCCGCCGCGCAGCGCGTCATCTTTCATGTCGACATGGACGCCTTCTTCGTCTCGGTCGAGGAACTCTTCGATCCGTCGCTGAAGGGCAAGCCGGTTGTCGTCGGCGGTCAGCGCCACGAGCGCGGAGTGGTTTCGGCCGCGTCCTACGCTGCGCGCAAGTTCGGCGTGCATTCCGCGATGCCGCTTGCGCACGGCCGCAAAGCTTTGTCCGCAGGCCATCTTTGTCGACGGACATCCCAACCGATATCGCGATTATTCGGCAAAGGTTTACGAAGTGCTGAACCGGTTCTCGCCGAAGCTGGAGATGGTGTCCATCGACGAAGCCTACGTCGACATGACCGGCACCGAACGTCTGCACGGTCCGCCGCTGCGCGCGGCACATGCTCTGCATAACACGATGAAAGCCGAGACGCAGCTGAACTGCTCGATTGGAATCGGCACGTCACGCCTGATCGCGAAGGTTTGCTCCGATCAGGCAAAGCCGAATGGCGTGCTGTGGATCTTGCCGGGCAGGGAAGTCGAGTTCCTGGCTCCGCTGGATGTGCGCAAAGATTCCGGGCGTCGGCAAGGTAATGGAGAAGCGACTCCAGGAGCGCGGAATCACGAAGGTCGGCGACTTGGCTTCCCACGACGAGCACTGGCTGAAGGAAAACTTTGGCGCGCTGGGCGTGGCTCTCTCCGGTAAGTCGCGGGGGTTGGATGCAGGCGGATGGTTCGATAGCGATATCGGCGAAGAAGAAGGTCCGAAGTCGATCAGCCACGAGCACACATTTTCCGTCGACACGAACGATGCACAACAATTGGAGTCAACGCTGGCCCGGCTGACCGAGATGGTATGCCGCCGGTTGCGCGAGCAGAATCTTCACGCTCGAACCCTGCAACTCAAACTGCGCAACACGGCCTTTCAGACCATCACGCGGGCACACACGCTGACTCGACCGACTGTCTGTTGACGCTGAAGTGCTGGCGGCCATCCGCGAACTCTTTCGCGCAAACTGGAAGGGCGATGCGATTCGTCTGCTGGGAGTTCACGTTTCTCATTTCGAGGAAGAGAGCGAACAGATTGGCCTGCTAGGGCAGCGGCGCGCATGAGAAGTGGAACCAGGCGCTGTCGGCTGCCGACCGTCTGCGGGAGAAGTACGGAGAGAATGCGGTGTCGCTGGCGACCGGGATGAAGGCGCGCTTCCGCGAGCGAGTGCATGAAAATCCGGCGGCACTGCCGGGGAAGAAGAAGCCAGAGGAATAAGTAGAACCTTCGACGGCGGTAGCGACAGCAGATCCCTCGTCGGGCTAAAGCCCTCCTCGTGATGACAACAATGGTGAGTGATTAGAAAAGGCGCAGCCGAAGCTGCGCCGCGTAAGAACTGACAACTGACCACCGGCAACTGACAACTGTCTTCTAAAACGTCAGCGCCGTCCCCGGCTCCCGCCAGGTGTAGGAGCCCAGCGTCTTCAGGTAATTGCCACGCAGGAACGCCGCCGGATTCTCGATGTTGACCATGCTCATGGCGCCGCGCATCTGCCGGATCGAAGACGTACTCGTGCTCCTCCATCCAGCGCTCGATGCCCGCCAGCACCACGCCGATGTGCTCGATGCCGTACTTCAGCAGCGCTGAGGTCATCATGGTGACGTGAGCGCCGGCCATCATGCACTTCAGCACGTCGCTGGAATCGTGCACGCCGCCGGTGATGGCAATGTAGGTCTCGACCTGATGGTAGAGGATGGCGGCCCAGTGGAGACGAAGACGCAGTTCGTGAGGACTGCTCAGCACCAGGTTCGGTGTGACCTCCATCTCCTCCAGGTCGAAGTCGGGCTGATAGAAGCGATTGAAGATGACGACGCCGTCCGCGCCGGCTTCGGCGAGGCGCTTGGCGAAGTTGGCGCACGAAGTGAAGTACGGACCGAGCTTAACGGCGATCGGGATATGTGCACCGTCTTGCGGATCGCGCGCACGATGTTGCAGTAACGCGTCTCGAGATCGTTGGCCGAAAGCTCCGGATCCGACGGCGACGTCGAAGATGTTCAGCTCCAGCGCATCGGCGCCGGCCTGCTCCATGAACTCGGAGTAGCGGACCCATCCGCCGGGCGAACGGCCGTTAAGACTGGCGATTACCGGAATGCTCACCGACTTCTTGCCCTTGTGCAGCAGCTCAAGGTAGCGGTCCGGCCCGACGTGATATTTCTGCATGTCGGGCAGGTAGGAAGTCGACTTCGGCGTAGCTGTTGGCGCCGTACTCGAGCGCGTTGTCGATGTTCTCGCTCTCGGCTTCGATCTGCTCTTCCATCAGCGAGTACATGACGATGGCCGAGGCGCCGGCGTCTTCCATGCGAGCGAAGTTTTCCAGCTTCTCCGTCAACGGGGAGGCGGAAACCACAATCGGATTTCGCAGCTTCAATCCAAGATAGTTGGTGGACAGGTCGATCATGATCTCTTCTCCCTATTTCTTTTCAAAGCTCATGGCAGCCATGTGCTGGTACAGTCTCCAGCGCTCGTTGACGTTTTCCTGAGCGGCATCCAGCAGCTTCTTGGCCTCGTCAGGATTGCTGTTGACCAGCATGGTGTAACGGGTTTCGTTGTAGATGTAGTCCTTCAGCGGGATGCTGGGCGCGCGCGAGTCGAGCACGAAGGGATTCTTGTTTTCCTTCGCCAGCGTCGGGTTATAGCGGAACAGCGGCCAGTGGCCGGAGTTGACCGCGGCCTTCTGCTGGTCGAGTCCGTGTACCATGTCGTAGCCGTGCGCGATGCAGTGGCTGTAAGCGATGATCAGCGACGGGCCATCGTAGGCATCGGCTTCCATGAAGGCCTTCATGGTCTGGCCGTCATTGCCGCCCATGGCGATGTGCGCCACATAGGCGCGGCCATAGTTGATGGCCATCATCGCGATGTCTTTCTTCGGGGTATGCTTGCCGCCGGCTGCGAACTTTGCCACCGCGCCAATCGGCGTGGCCTTCGACATCTGGCCTCCGGTGTTGGAGTAGACCTCGGTGTCGAGCAGCAGCACGTTGACGTTGGCATCGGAGGCCAGCAGGTGATCGAGGCCGCCGTAGCCGATGTCGTAGCCCCAACCGTCGCCGCCGATCACCCACACACTCTTCTTGACCAGGGCGTCGGCTATCCCGAGCAGATCGCGCGCGGCAGGTGAATTGTTGCCGGCCAGCTTGTCCTTTAGCGCCTTCACGCGATCGCGCTGAGCGAAGATACCCTGCTCGGTGGATTGGTCGGCACTCAGGATGGCGACCGCGAGATCGTCGCCGATCGTGCTGGCCAGCCGCTGCGACCAGTTCCTTTGCGTACTGATTCTGCCGATCGACTGCCAGGCGCATGCCCATGCCGAACTCGGCATTGTCTTCGAACAGGGAGTTCGACCACGCCGGGCCGCGACCTTCGGAATTCACCGTGTAAGGTGTCGTCGGCAGGTTGCCGCCGTAGATCGAGGAGCAGCCGGTAGCGTTGGCGATCAGCGCACGGTCGCCGAACAGGCGAGTCATGGTCGAGATGTAGGGCGTCTCGCCACAACCGCGCGCAGGCGCCGGAGAACTCGAAGAGCGGCTCCAGTAGCTGCGCGTCTTTCACCTGGCCGTGCGCCAGCTTCTCGCGCGACAGTTCGGGAATCGACAGGAAGTAATCCCAGTATTCGTTGTACTTCTCGCGCAGCGGTGGCTGCGGCTCCATATTGATGGCGCGGTGCTTGGCTTCGCTCTTGCTCTTGGCCGGGCAGACAGCCACGCATAGGCCGCAGCCGGTGCAATCTTCAGGTGACACTTGAAGGGTGTACTTCAACTCGGAGAATTCGCGCCACTTGGGGACGGCCGTCTGGAAGCCCTCTGGCGCATGGTTGAAGCTGCCGTCGTAAACCTTGGCGCGGATCACAGAGTGTGGGCAAACCATGACGCACTTGCCGCACTGGATGCAAAGCTGCTCGTCCCACACCGGAATCTCGAGGGCGATGTTGCGCTTCTCCCACTTTGTGGTACCCGTGGGGAAGGTGCCGTCGATCGGCATGGCGCTGACCGGAATCTCGTCGCCATCGCCGGTGATCATCAGTGCTTCGACGTTGCGGACGAAGTCGGGGGCATTTGCTGGAACTGGCGGTCGCACATCGAACTTCGAGGTGACACTCTGTGGCACCTTCACTTCGTGCAGGTTCTCGCAGTGACGAATCCACTGCCGCGAAGTTCTTGCGGACCACCGACTCGCCGCGCTTGCCGTAGGTCTTCTCGATGGCATGCTTGATGGCGGCGATCGCTTCTTCGCGCGGCAGCACGCCGCTGATGGCGAAGAAGCAGGTCTGCATGACGGTGTTGATGCGGCCACCCATGCCGGCTGTGCGCGCTACTTCGACGGCGTCGATCACGTAGAAGCGCAGCTTCTTCTGGATGATGGTTTCCTGCGCGGCTCGCGGCAGGTTGTCCCAGACCTCGTCTGGGGCCAAATGGGCTGTTGAGCAGGAATACCGCACCGGGTTCGGCCGCCTTCAGGACGTCCAGCCGCTCCATGAAACCGAACTGATGGCATGCGACGAAGTTCGCGCGCGAGATCAGATAGGTGGAGCGAATCGGCTGCTTGCTGAAGCGCAGGTGCGAGGTCGTGACCGCGCCGGACTTCTTGGAGTCGTAAACGAAGTAGCCTTGGACGTTCAGCGCGGTCTCTTCACCGATGATCTTGATGGTGTTCTTGTTGGCGCCCACGGTACCGTCGGAACCCAGTCCGAAGAACATGGCACGAACCGTCTCGGCAGGCTCGGTGGAGAAAGCCGCGTCGTAGTCCAGGCTGGTGTGAGTGACGTCGTCGTTGATGCCGATGGTGAAGTGATTCTGCGGCGCGTGCTTGGTCAGCTCGTCGAAGATGCGATCGACCATCGCGGGCGTGAACTCTTTCGATGACAGTCCGTAGCGGCCGCCGATGACTTTGGGGAAGTTCGCCATCGGCGCTTTGCCAGCGGTGAAGCCTTCCGTCAGCGCGATAATGACGTCCTGATAGAGCGGCTCGCCGATGGCGCCCGGTTCTTTGGTGCGGTCAAGTACCGCGATGCTCTTTACGGTCGGCGGCAGCGCCTGCAGGAAGTGTTCGAGGGAGAAAGGCCGCATCAGGCGGACCTTCAGCATGCCGACCTTCTTGCCCTGTGCGGTCAGATAGTCGACGGTCTCATGAACCGCCTCCGCGCCCGAGCCCATGATGATGATCACGTGCTCGGCGTCGGGTGCGCCTTCGTACTGGAACAGCTTGTACTGGCGGCCAACCAGCTCGGCGAACTTGTCCATCGACGTTCTGCACGATGGTCGGACAGGCCAGGTAGAACGGATTGACCGATTCGCGTCCCTGGAAGTAGACGTCGGGATTCTGCGCCGAGCCGCGCAGCACCGGATGATCGGGCGACAGTGCGCGAGCGCGATGCGCGCGCACCAGTTCGTCGTCGATCATGGCGCGCATGTCGTCGAGGCTGAGCTGTTCGATCTTGGATACTTCGTGCGAAGTGCGGAAGCCGTCGAAGAAGTGGATAAAGGGAATGCGCGACTCCAGCGTGGCGGCGTGCGCGATCAGCGCCATGTCCATGGCTTCCTGCACCGAGTTGGACGAGAGCAGCGCGAAGCCGGTGGGACGAACCGACATGGCGTCCTGGTGATCGCCGAAGATCGACAGCGCCTGCGCCGCGATGGAGCGGGCGGCGACGTGAATGACCGTGGGCGTCAGCTCGCCGGCGATCTTGTACATGTTGGGAATCATCAGCAGCAGGCCCTGCGCCGAGGTGAACGTCGTGCCCAGCGCTCCGGCCTGCAACGCCCCGTGCAGGGCGCCGGCAGCTCCGGCCTCGCTCTGCATCTCGATGACCTTGGGAACGGTGCCCCAGATGTTCTTGTCGCCGACGGCCGCCCACGCGTCGGACGACTCGCCCATGGGCGATGACGGAGTGATGGGGTAAATGGCGGCGACTTCGCTGACGTGGTAGGCCACGTGAGCTACCGCCTCGTTGCCGTCGACGGTCACTTGCGTTCTGGGCGTGTGTGCCTCCGTTGGATGGCTGGGTCGAGGAGGCCTCGCCGACTGCCGATGAATCCGTATGAAGGGTGGCAGCCGGCGAAGCGGAGTATTCAGTTGTTTTCACGTTCGTTCATCCCCCGGGACCGGCTTGAAGCGCGGTCCATCTGCGAACTCAGGAATCTGTACTGTCCACGATAGGCGGTAATTGGCGCCGAGGGCTGTGATGGAGGTACTTACTAGCCTGTGACGTGCGTCACATACAGAGGGTTCGGGGCTGTGGAGCTGGTCAGTGCAGCGTTGGGAAGCCGCTCGCAGCGCAGACCACCGGCGCGGATCATGGCGTGTGAGGAGCCGGAATCACGATGCGTCTTTGTCGGCCGATTCCAGACGCAGGAGCTTGTTCTGCTGATCGAAGGTGACGGCGAAGTGCTGCAGCGGGATGGCGCCGAAGTTGGCCAACGGCAGAACCGGATTCATCTCGATAAACGGGATGAGGGAAGGTATAGCTGCCGAGCTTCGACGTCGCCCGCCAGCTCGGCGCCCTTGATTTCGAATTGGTTGGAAACCGTGCGGCCGCGTCCGATGACAATCGGGTCGGAGACGAACTTCAGGTCCGGCGCAAACTTCTCCGGAAAGCTCAGTCCAACGCCGCGCGAATCGAGGTGGGCATCGATCTGCTGCGAGCCGGTCTTGAGCTGGATGACCGGAACGTTGTTAGGCATGGTGAACGGGATGACCGTTTTTCCGCCATCGGGCGTTAGCGCACCGGTGGCCAGCGTCAGGCGTTGCTGCGGATAGTCCAGGGTCAGCAGGTACTTCGCGAAGAGCGGGAAGCCGAGAATGCCGTCGATCTGTCCCTCACGCGGGCTGGGTTCGAATTGCGCCGCCTGCACGTCCTTGAATTCGACGCCAGCCACCTCCAGCGAGTGCAGCTTTACTGTCGGGACCTCTTTCTTATTCAGTCCGCTCGGATCGCCGACCTCGACTTTGCCGACGACCGGCAGATTGAGCTGCTGAATCAGTGCCGGAGTAACTAGCGCCTCGCCGCCCGTGCCGGTGTCGATGCTGAAGGTAAACGGACCTTTGCCATTCACCATGACCTGCACGAACGGCATGTTGTGACGCAGTTCCATGGGTAGCGCTGTGATCTTCGCAAGGAGCGGCAACGGCAGAAATCAGCAAGCGATCAGGAGAGCAGCGCGAAGACCGGGGTATTATCGCGATTGGACATGAGCCGACTCCGGACAGCCGAGTGCTTGGACGAAGACTGCAGCTGGTTGTCATCAGCTCTCGACCTGGTCGCTGCAGAATCCGTTCGCACTCTCCACTACAATCGAAAGCGTGAAGACCTGGGATGTTGTGATTGTCGGCGGTGGAGTGATTGGACTGTCACTGGCCTGGCGGTTGCGTCATGCGAGTGCCACGCGTGCTGGTGGTCGAGAAAGGCGAGCCCGCGCGCGAAGCCACGTCCGCCGCCGGAGGCATGATCGCCACTGCGATCCGGCGATTCCGCCTGAGCTGGCCGCCATGGCCGATAGCCAGCGCGCGCATGTATCCCGAATTCGTGGCGGAGCTGCGGGCCGAGGCTTTCGAGTCTCCCGACTTGCGCGAGCAGGGAACGATTCTCTTTCCCGCTGATGAACGAAGCCTCCGCGATGCGAAGGGGCCCGGCTCCTTTCCGAAGCCGAACTGTCGGAGTTGGAGCCGCTGATTCAAACTGCGCGGTCGCTGCTTACTTCTTGCCGGAACGCAGTGTCGATCCGCGCAAGCTGGGCAGCGTCGCTGGAGAAGGCCGCGCGAACCATGGGCGTCGATTTCGTTACCGGCTCACCGGTGACCGAGATCGCGACGCTGGGAGGGCGGGCCATCGGTGTTCGCACCTCGAAGTCGTTCTATGCAGCTGGCGCGGTGGTGAACTGTGCGGGAGCGTGGGCGTCGCAGATGAAGCCGCTTGGGCGTGCCGACGCGTCCGGTGAAGGGGCAGATGGTTTGTCTGATTCCGCCGGCGGATGCGGAAGCAGCCGGGTCCGCTGGTCCAGCACGTCGTGCGCACGCCCGAGGTGTACATCATTCCTCGCAGCGACGGACGCATGCTGCTGGGCGCTACCGTCGAGGAAGCCGGTTACGACAAGCGCGTCGATCCGGATACGGTGAAGCGCTTCACAGAGTCTGCGATCGCAGCGTCGTACCGGAGATCGCGCAAATGCGTATGCACGATGCCTGGGCAGGGTTGCGGCCGGGAACGCCCGACGGGCTGCCGATCCTGGGTGCAACTTCGATGAAAGGGTATTACGCCGCGACCGGCCACTATCGCGACGGAATCCTGCTCGCTCCGGTCACCGCGCTAGTGATGACTGAGGTCTTGAAGGGACGCAAGCCTCGATTCGATCTGACGCCCTTTTCGCCGCTGCGGTTTGGGTGAAGGCGTGTTCACCACGGAGAACACTGAGCGGCACAGAGGGATGCGATTGGCCTTTAGGACGCGGCGCGTTGTCAGTGATGGAGTCGCTGAGAGCGAGATGCCAATCATCCGGCGCCGACGATGCCAAGCAGATCCGCTCCATCAGCCTGAAGCCGATCGACGTGACGACAATTCCGGAGGCTGGCTTCTCACGCTACGGCGACCTGAGATCCAGCAGTCGATGCGCTGAAGCTCAGTTGCCTCGCTCAGGCCGATTGATCGGCTCACCGTGCCCTGGCCGGACTGCTTTCTCCTACTGGTCCGACATCGTACACACCACGTTCATCTTCTTTGCACACCTTCATCACGCCTTCCACCACGACGGACGTCGCGTCCGGCTGCGCCCCGATCAGGTTCGAAGCGATCACCAGTTGCGTCAGGTCCTCGCCCAGCGGCGTCGCCTGCATGCTGGCGATCTGATCGCCCTTGGAGAACTTGATCTCGTGCTTCTTGGCGTCGCTGCTGGTGATGGTCACCTCGGGATGATTGGTCTTCAGCGAGGTCAGCGCCGTCTGATACACCTTGTCGGCGTTTGCCATCAGCACCACGGTGGCGACGTCATAGCCCTGCGCCGTTTGCCGACTTGTTGCTCATGCGCTGCACCTGTCCGGAGACAGCGCGGGCCACCATCGACCCACTGCGCCTGCGCCGCCATTGTCGTGAACAACATGGTTCCGGCGATCAGAAGCCAAAGACATTTTCGCATCGTCACATGCTTCCTCCGAATCGGCCTGCGAGCCTATCGTCCGATCTGCAGCTGATAATGTCCGTAGATTACGAGTACGCCCCAGCAGATGTTTGATCTGCCGTGTGGGGTTACGCGATTGCTCTGCGCGGAGCCGGATCGGCCGACGCTTACTTCTTCTGCTGATCCTTCGGCGGATAGTAGTTGAACATCTTGCTGATCGCCTTGTTCAGGTTGTTGATGTTCTTGTTGCTGTTGTCGCTGATGGTGTCGGTAGCGGAGCCGCGCCAGAGCAACTCATGGTCCTTGGTATCGGCGATCTCGACCACCAGCGTGCCCTGCTTGGTGACGTAGGTGTTGTAGGTCACGTTTCCCGGTCCCCAATAGCCCCAGCCCCATGCCGGCCCAAAGCCGTAGCCGGTGCCGATCACTTCCTTCTGGTCGTGGATGCTGTTGCTGTAGACCACCCATACGTCGGGATTCGACTGAACTTCGGTCAGTCCCTTCGCCTGCAATTCCTTGTTGATGGCCGCGACGATGCGCTGGTCCCAGAATCCCTTAGCGGGATGCGGGCTCTTCTCCCACATATAGGTGTGGTAGTTGGAGAAATTCGCGCTGCGATCGTAGTCGGTGTTGATCTTCTGCGCAAAAGCTACGGTGGACAGCAGCACAGGCAAGAACAACCCCGGCGAGAACGCGTTTCTTCATGTGAGAACGGCTCCCTTTGGATTGACTGCACGATGCACGCCTGTATCATCGCATCGTCAAGATACTATCCCGAGTTGCCGCCGTCCAGTGATTCGCAAAGCGCTGCGCACGCATGCTGTTCCGGGAACCTTTTGCTGGCTCTAACGTATCTGTACCGGAGACGGCAATGATGCCATGCAGATCTGCGACTTCTGTGGGTTGCATTCCTCGTCGTATGGGTGATCTGGGGCATTCAAGACCAAGCCGACGCAGCAGCGCGAAAGCGTCTCCTCACGACTGTCGTACACCATCCTGAACGTCGCTGGCTATTTTACCTGATGTTCTCCGGCGACGTTCCTCGCGAGTATCTGCGCGCCCGCCTGTTTACGCCTGACGATTTGGACCGACGCGCTTGGAATCGCCATTACGATCGCCGGAATCGCGTTCGCCATCTGGGCGCGCAGTCTATCTGGGCGGCAACTGGAGCAGCGCCGTCACCGTGAAGGTCGGTCACCAGTTGGTGCGCAGCGGTCCCTACCGCTTCGTGCGCCATCCGATCTATACCGGCCTGATTACCGGCCTGCTCGGAACCGCGATCGTTCGCGTCACCAGGTGCGCGGAGCCATCGCCGTCGTGCTCGCCTATGTCGGGCTTCAAGATCAAGAGCATGATCGAAGAACGCACCATGACCAGATACCTTCGGCGCGCAATACGACGAGTACAGCCGCAGCACCGGCGCCATCGTTCCGCGGTTGTGGTCGTAGAGAACGGAAGGCCCGCCGGTCTGAAGCCTGCCCCGGTGAATGTTAGTGCAGTAGATCCAGCGGCGCACCTGAGGTGCGCGCCTTCAAACCAGCCTGCCGAGGCACCCCTCTTGCCCACCGAAATTTCCACGCAGCCCGCGCTGGCAGATAGCCGAGCCGAGCTGTGCTAGACTCGCTCCCGCCTGTTCTGATCACTCACCATTGAGGAGCGTGCAGATGCTTCGTCGGGTTGTTGCTCTTTTTCTATTCTCGGGGATGTTGTGTCTCAGCGCTTTTGCAGCTCAGGGAAGCGGCCAGTCGGCATTGCAAAGTTATTTTGTCGGTCGGCAGGTCACCTTGCAGATCGATATGCCGGGCACTGCGAAAGGCGTCGACCTGCGCATGGACCGTGATGACCCGATGGATTGGAAGCAATATTCCAGCCGCCTGAAGGAGTTCGGGCCTGCGATTCGCAGCGGCGACCGTTCGACCATCACCACGCTGGTGGTAAAGAAAAATCTCATCGAGTTTCAGCTCGACGGCGGCGGCTTCGGAACCTTCTGGGACGACGACACCACCACGGTGACTCCGTATCACGTCGACAAGAGCAGTTACGAGAAGCAATTGGAGCGTGAAATTCGCGACACCAGCGATCCCACAGCGCAGGCGCGAGCTGCAGCGCGAACTTGATCGCGTGCGCAGTCGGCGGGAGCGCGAGCAGCGGGCCGACGATCGGGCCGCGCAAATTGCCAGCCAGATCAAGACGCAGCAGGTGGCGGACAAACGCATACGGGGCGGCTCGCGCTTCAATCTGCGCTGGAACGGCGCCATCCCGCAGGACCAGCTCACGCCCGACGCGGTGACCAAGATGCTGGAAGACTATGTCGATTTCGGCAACCTGCAGACGCAGAAACCGATCCTGCAAACCACCGCGACCAATCCAGCGGCACCGAGCGCGCCCGCCGCTGGAGCGTCGCACGACTCCGATGACGCAACTCAAACGCGGCATGCAGATTGGCGAAGTGAGCGACATGATGGGACTGGGCCGCATGATGTCGCAGTCGACATCGGAGGAAGGCCTGAAGACACAGATCTTCGAATATCTGCCGAACGACTATCGCGTCGAGGTGACGTATGTCGACGGAGTCGTGGTGCGCTATTCGATTAGTTCGCGATAATTGCTTGCACTATACAAACCCAGGTTAGGCTAAATGCCGGCCGAACCTGGGGCACAATCCTAGGGCGCGAAGTAGCCGGAGATATCCAGTACCAGTTGCGTCAGCCCTGACGCAAAGGCGTCGATCGAGCCATTGGTTGTAGGCACGATTGCCATGTTCGACGTGAGCGATCCGTCGGTGGCATTCAACGTCGAGACCAGTGGGCGGCCTTGTCCATCCGGCCACAATGTCAGATATCCCAGCGACCCTTGCGGAACGACGGTCGCATTGAAGACGTAGCCGTGGGCGCTACTTGGCGGGGCGCACGGACTGCCAACAACATTCACGGTCCTCTCCCCGGTGAAGGGTTGGCCGTGGTTATTGCGGGTGTCAATGGCGCGGCAGGGCGGCACGGGATACAACGAGAGGCCGGTGCCTGCCGGGGCTGCGAAATAGCCGTTGATGTCGACCACAAGGTCGGTGTCGCTCGACGGATACGATGAGACACCACCACCAGTGCCGGCCGGTACGATGGCGGCATTCGCTACGATCGTACCGGTCAGGTTGTTCAGGGTTGACACCAGGGGCCGACCCAGCCCCTGCGGCCACAGAGTCAGAAATCCCAACGTCTGACCGGGTTCATGAGGCACGGCCGTTACATTAAACGAGTAGGCCTGAGGCAGGTGGTTGAATCCGTCTCCTTGCGCCAGCACTAAATCGGGCTTGCCGTCGCCGTTGAAATCGCCAGTGGCCACAGAGAGCGGCACGTCCCCCGTTGCGTAGGGCAGTCCTGCCTGGAAGGTCCCATTGCCATTGCCGATGAGCACGCCTACATTGTTGCCGCTTGTGTTTGCCACTGCCAGATCGAGTTTGCTGTCGCCGTTGAGGTCTACCGCTGCCAGGGAAATAGGCTCCGCGCCCGCAGCATAGTTCGCCGCTGACTGGAACGTGCCGTTCCCATTGCCCAGAAGAACGCTGACGTCGTTGCTTCCATCATTCGCCGTAGCCAAGTCCATTTTGCTGTCGTGGTTGAAATCGGCGGCCACCAGAGAGCGGGGATTAGCATGTACTGCGTAATTCACAGCCGTCTGGAACGTGCCGTTCCCGTTACCCAGCAGCACGCTGACGTTATTGGTGGCGAAGTCTGCCGTCGCCAGGTCCGCTTTACCGTCGCCGTTGAAGTCGGCCACGACCACCGCGTATGGGTGTGACTGTGGTGTAGTTCACCGCCGCCTGGAACGTGCCATCCCCGTTGCCGAGCATGACGCTGACACTATTTCCGGCATCGTTCGCTGTCACCAGGTCGATCTTATGGTCACCGTTGAAGTCTCCCACGGCCACTCCGCGAGGACTTAATCCAACCGGGTAGTTCACCGCAGCTCGAAAGCTGCCATCGCCCTTACCCAGCAAAACGCTCACGTCGTTGCTGCTGCGATTTGCCACCGCCAGGTCGAGCTTGGCGTCGTTGTTAAAGTCGCCCATCGCCAGCGCATTCGGAAAGTCATTGGCGCCGGCCATCACGGGCGCTTGAAAGGTTCCGTTGCCATTGCCCAGCAGCACACCGACGGTATTGATGTAGCTGTTCGCGGTTACCAGGTCAGCCTTGCCGTCGCCGTTGAAATCTCCCACAGCAGCGCTAACCGCAAGGGCGCCCGCCGGGTAGTTAACCTCACCCTGCAGCGATCCGTCACCTTTTCCCATAAGAGCCCCGACCACGTTAGAGGCTGGAATGCAGAGACTGTCCTGCACAGGAAAATTGCGCTGCACTCCGCCGGCCAGGAAAGGACCTCCCAGCGGGTCATTGGCATTGCGCGTATCGATCACGCGACAGGGCGGCAAGTGCGAAGAATTGCAAAGTGCCATTGCCGGCCGTCTGTGAAGTAGCCGTTGACGTCCACCACCAGGTTTGTAGTGTTGGTGACGTAGAAGCTGACCCCGCCATCTGTTCCGGCCGGCACAATCGCGGCGTTCGCTTTGATCCGCCCATCCGGTGAGTTCATGGTTGAGACCAGCGGCCGGGTCTCGCCCGTCGGCCACACCGTCAGATACCCAAGCGGCCCATGCGGGACCACGGTGATGTTCAGCGAGTACGCCAGCGCGCTCGATGGAATATTGCAAGGGCCTTGCGGAATGGGGAAGCTTCGCTGCGCACCGCCCTGGAGTGGCGGCCCACCGAATTGGCCATCGGCGTTGCGCGTGTCGACCACCCGACAAGGACGTCACGCCGACAAACTGCAGTGGCTCCGAGAAGACGGCGTTCACCGTCAAGTCCTGCGTCATGCTGACCGTGCACGGCCCCGTGCCCGTACACGCACCGTTCCATCCGACGAAAATAGATCCCGGGCCGGGAGTCGCGTTCAGCGTTACCTGGGTATTCGGAGGATACGTGTGGGTGCACACACCCGGACAGTTGATGAAGCCGTCGAGGCTGGCCACCGATCCGTTGCCGCCCACGCCCACGGTCAGAGTTTGGTAGCCGGGCAGGATCGGAGTCAGGTTCAACGTGATCGTCCAGTCGATGTCCTGATACCCGGCATAGCGACTGGCGGCGCTGAAAGGGAAGTTGGTAACGGTGAGCGGACCGACCTGCTGTGGCAGCGTGAATGTTGACCGGCCAGTGGTTTGCCGGCGCCGTCGCCCACTCGATCTGCTGCGACTGCGATCCTTGGCAGTTGTAAATCGTGTGCAGCAGCGGTAGTCGTGGGGAATCGGCTGGAAGGAGAACGTGCCACCGGTGGCATCCACCTCAAGCTCGGAACTGCTGGGGAAGCCGCTGTTGCCGACCAGCGTGTCGGTGGTGAACCACTCACCTTGCACGCATCCGTTCAGGACTTGCGTGGAGTCGTTCACCGATCCGGTGTTATTGGCGTCGGCGCCCTGCCAGCGCAGTTGATTGCACAGGCCGTCGGTCTGACTGGGCATGTTGACGGTGGCGCCGGAGGTCTCGCTGATGAAGAATCGGTTGGTGGTGCCGTGCATCACTTGGCCGTTTGAGGTGAGCGTATACGTGCCTTGCCAGCCGGTGACGTTTTTCCAGGCGTCGCAATTTTGCGCATGAAGGTGGGGAACAGCGGTCGCGGTGATCAGCAGGCTGACGACTACGGAAGCGAGACGACCCAATTGAGCGGACGGCTTCTTCATAAAACCCCCGAGTTTGGTAACGCTGCAGGTGCAGGACCGAAATCAGCACGCTGCTTCAACAGCGACGACATCGGACAAGTCAACGACTGCAAGGGATTATGAGTTCGAGGGCCTGGGGCCGAGCCAGCCAGTAGCGACAATCCTACTATTGAATCAGATAGACGCCACTATCCTTTTCGACGATTTTTGCTCGTTACACGTTTTTCGCTTTGGCTCGCACTGAGTCTTCTGTTGCCGCTCCGCTGTAATCTGGCGGCAATCGTAATCACTCCGCGCCGCGCTGTCAGATCCCGGTGCCAACCTCCGTAGCCCCTCTTCGACATCTTGATGGAGTGTTCACCGGGTGGAATCAGCACTGAGGACGGAGTGTTTCCGACGAATGCGCCATCCACTTCAATGTCTGCTCCAGCCGGACAGGAGGATATGTTGAGCGTGGTGCCCCGGTGACCCGCGTTCTCATTGCCGATGATTCCGGCCTTGAGTTTGCCATAGAGATCAGGGTGTTCCTGCTTCACCGCGTCCACCAATGACAACACGATTGAATTACGCGATCCCTCGGGTCGACCGAGGAGCTTCTGCAGGAGTTCGTTGTCCAACATTTCTTCCAGGTCGCGCATGCTCAGTCGGGGCGAGTACAAAAAGCTTTGCCCAACCCGTTCACGTTTGAGCAGCCCCTTGAAATAGAGGCGGTCGGCGGTGGTCATGACCGTGGTATACGCTCGCGGATAGCGTAGCCTGCGCACCAGATCGCGTACGGTGCACTTCTTTGGCCAGCCACACAACATTCATGATTTCGAATTCCAGCGGGCCCAGGCTGACGTTGGCCCATCGGCGGGTGGCAGTTCCGTACAAAGTTTTCGTCATGGATAAGACTCACGAACGAAGGTTTCCGATGAGAAAAAGTAGGAGGCCGACATAGAGTTCGGCACGCCCCATCGGCATTACGGAACTTCGGTAGGCACGCGTTAGATGGCCCTACTCACGTCTACCTGTTGTCGGGAGCGTTGGATGACAAGTATTGTGTAACAGTTTTTCGATCTTGCAAACAGGAAAATCTCGGCGCGAACATGTTTATGAATTGCGCGCCCAGCAAAGTCTCGATGCGCTCTGACAAATAGACCTCTGACAACGTCGCAGGTGGGGACAGTATCGTTCTAAAGACAAGCAGGATGGGCGGGCTCGATTAAGTCGTATTTGACGTTGGAACTACCCTCTCAGAGTCGAAATTCTACCCGGCATAGTCAACCATCTCTACATATCGATTAACCCAGTACTAAAGGGGAAATGCGGATAGGAAGATCGGGCCGCGGCTCGCGCCACTGTTGTGGTTACCCGCATTATTACTGGCGAAATTGATGATTTAGTTTGTCGATATTTGCTAGGAGCGGGTGTACTCTACGAACAACTTCGTCTGTTAAAAAAGGAATAAAACATACCTTCAGGTATGTGGTAGACACTATGGCCCTCCATCCGTTCGATCCTGCAAGTGTCGAAGCGGCGCTAGGTCAGCGCTACGTTGTTGGTCGAGAGATTGCCGTTGGTGGTCAAGGCGTGGTTTTCAGCGCAACCAGAATTCGCCGGCCCGACGGCTCCGCCTGTGAAGATGAGGTAGCCCTGAAGATTCACCTGTTCCGCAGCCAGGATACTCGCGTGCAACGCGAGATCAGCGCAATGGAGAACTTCACCCATCCCACCCTGGCCCGAATGATTGAACACGGCTATTGCGACGTTGCCGCCAGGCATGCGCCCTACGTCGCCTGGGAATTCATTGAAGGGCTGACCCTGGCACAGCACTTGAAGAGCGGCGGCAGATTGCGCGAGTCGGAAGTTCTGGCCATAGGACGCGACGTCTCGTCTGCGATTGCGGAAATCTGGTCGCGACGCATTGTTCATGGAGACCTCAAGCCCTCCAACATCATGTTGAAGAACTCCGGCGAGGCGGTTGTGATCGACCTGGGCGCCGCAAGATATCTGGAGCAGGACAATAGTCCTGCGGCCCGCAGCCCCTTCGGAACCTGGGGTTACATGTCGCCTGAGCAGTTCAAAGGAACCAAGGCTCTCTCCTGTGCGTCCGATATCTTTTCGCTGGGCGTGGTCATGCTGCAAGGTTTGCTGGGCCGTCATCCCACTGACCGCGACCAGATCGGCCTGGAGCACGGAATTCGAGCAAGTGGATCTAAGATAGCCTGCAGCTTGCCCCTGCTCTCCACGCTCGACAAGATGCTATCGCTTGGCCCGACATTTCGGCCCACGCCTGCAGGACTTAGCGCTAATTTTCAGCGCATGCTGGAGAAGTTGGAAACGGAGTTCGCAACCAGCGCATACGCCGTGCAACGGGTAGCGGTCTAACGCGCTCGGCCGCTGGCAGATCGCCGAAAAGTGCGCACGTAGCCACGGCTATATCAGGATCGCGCCAAGACATAACAGATCTGAAACTCGATCGACTGCGTCATCCTCTCCGTCGCTTACTCACAAGATTATCGAGCGCGAACGGTCCTGGTCCGCCGAGCATCAGCGCCACCAAACAAGCCAGATACAGAAGACTAACCTCGCAACCTGGAGCTCCGAACTGTGGGCCGGCCGGCGTCACCCCCAGGAGTTTGATCGAACCGAAACCGTAGCGCAGGTGTACGGTAAAGATAGCGACCAGGAGCAGTATCGACATTGGCACACTCAACAACGTAACGAAGGCGCCCGCCAATATCGCCGCGCCACCCGCGATCTCCGTTGCAATCGTGATCCATGCCATCAGGTGAGGCGCCGGCACGCCCAATGCATTCAGGATGGCGGCAAACACTTCCGGTCCGCGCTCAAGCTTCGCGAAACCGTGCTGCATGAATCCGTAGCCTACGATCAAGCGCAACGGAACGGGCGCCCAGCGGTAGAACCGGGATGGCGTTGCAAGAAAGCCGGAGACGTCCTTAGAAAAACTCGCGTGCCGTTCGCTTCGCCGCACCTCAATCACAACCAATACTCCTGCAGATGTGATGGTTCAGGCCTATGGAAGTTACGGCCCGCCCCAGATCGATTGTCCTTCCTTTCGAATACCGGCACGCGCCGGAGTCGTCTTGCGATGTTCTGACGGATGCCCGAGTTGAAGACCGAAATATATTTCGGATCTCAGTAAGAAAGGGCCAGCCTTCGCATCACGTTTCTGAGTGGGTGATGCCGTAGCCGAATTCGCCCCGCCCAATTTGGCGTGTCTGTGCTTTTGATGACGCTTTATGTCTGATAGCAGACCGACAAGTAAGTGAGGTAGCACATAGGCTTTGCGCTGCGCCCGTCGACAGTTTCTGCCCGGGGGCTTCAGATCATGTCAAAGCCTGCCGCCCGCGCCGGAGAGAACTCTCCGTGCGCCTGATTAGTATTTTAAGAAAACTCGGGAATCCTCCCATGAATTGGATTCCAGCTGAAGACAGTAAGCCGGAAAAGTGGACACTGGTGGTTGTCCAATGCGAGACCCAGGCCGGTACTACTGTTGAGTTGGAGGGTTTTTGGACCGGCTGCGCCTGGCGCATCGTCGGCTACAAGCAGCGCCGACAGGAACTTCGCGTCACCACGTGGGCTTACAAGATTTGACCGGGTTAAGGGTCGCAGATCGCCCTCATAGTCTGCTGGGTAATGCGGTGTCGCCTGATCTTGAAGGCCATCACCGATAAGCGCTACCGATACCGCAACACGGTCTGCCGGATCACTCGTCCGTATCTGAGCTTGGCTCGAATCAAGCCGGGACAGGGTTCAGGGCTTCGGTTCTTTGCGGGCGCCGAGTGCCGCTTTGCTGCCGCTTTTCCACCCTTCACTATAGGCGTGGGCGCATAGGAGCGCCGCCACCACCGCCCCCATCATCAATACGGTGATAAGTCGCAAATCGCTCTTGCTGCGTCCGAAGGCAAGCGCCAGCAGCGCCCACAGAATCGTGGTGACGATAGCCCACAGCACGGCGATCACCCAGGCGAGCAACCATTTGTGTGTACCAGATGGTTTCATGTTCTTCAGCACGCAATGATAGAAGGTCTGAGGCGATTGCGGAAGCGCAACCAACAACTGCAGGCACAATATGCCCTCTTTAGCCGGTCCGTCACTTGGGTTGTTTGTAAAATGGATATTTAACGCCAGGCATGTCCACCCTCCCCTATGACGTTGTCGATAGATTCACCATATACTTCGTCAAGGTCCCGCGATGACGGAGCAACAGGTCGGGCAACGGTGATTTGGTCGCTGCGGACCGCGAGGATTCCGACGGCTCAAGTTCGCCCAAGCAAGGCGAACCTGGGGCGCAGTCGGAGCTGGGGCCGTTCATCATTGTTATGATGGCCATCGTGGGAAAGCGGATTGAGCGCGGGAAGTTCATTACCTTCGAAGGCTTGGACGGCTGCGGCAAAAGTACGCAGCTGGAAAAGCTTGCGGCCACGTTGCGGCAGCAGGGAATCGAGGTAGTGACCACGCGCGAGCCGGGCGGAACGGACGTCGGCGAGCGCATTCGCGCAGTGCTGCTGGACTCCCGCACGGCCGGCTTAGACCCGATGGCGGAAATGGCATTGATGTTTGCTTCGCGCGCGCAGCTGATTGCCGAGGTCATCGTCCCAGCGCTGGAAGCAGGGAAGTGGGTCCTGTGCGACCGCTTCACCGATTCGACCGAGGCCTACCAGGGAGGCGGCCGGCAGCTTGGGACTGCGCCGGTGCTGACGCTGCATAGACTCTTGTGCCGCGATTTGTGGCCCGAGCTGACGATCCTCATGGATTCGGATGCGAGCTCGAGCGTGAGCCGCGCGCGTCGACGGAACAAGACCGCCGAGCTCGATGAGAATCGCTTTGAGCAGGAGAATCGGGCGTTCTTCACTCGCGTGCGCGAAGCTTTCCTGGCGATCGCGGCGCGCGAACCGCAACGGGTGGTGAAGCTAGACGCGCGTCCCCCGATGGAAGCAGTGCAGGAACAGATCTTGAGAGTGGTGCAGGAAAGAAAGTGGATAGGGGATAGTGGATAGGGGTTGGAAATCGTCGTCAACGTTCATCGCCAGGGGAAGCGTCATGGGTGTACATTGCCGGCGAGCATAGGGGCCCTTCGACTCCGCAGCGCCAACTGCAGGTGCCGCGACGCTCAAGATGACACGATTACGGGGTTGCGTTATCCCTGACCACTAGACCACTGGCCACTGATTTTTATGCCATTTTCTGATTTTCATGGCAATGCCGAGACGGTACATACGCTGCGGGAGATGCTTGCGCACGAGCATTTTCCTCATGCGCTGATCTTGTCGGGTCCGGGCGGGGCCGGGAAGTTCACGCTCAGTCAAATGGTTGCGAAAACGATGAACTGTCTGGAACGCCCGGTGAAGGATGGCTTACCAGACTTCTGCGGCCATTGCGGCAACTGCGTTCGTATTGCCGGAGCCGATGCGCTGGAAGATCGCTTTGCCGAAGCTGTCGAGGCGCGGGAGAATCTGCGCGAGACCGACAAAAAGGAAACGCGCATCTTCGTGCAGACTCATCCGGACGTGATGGTCATTCCGCCCGACCCGCCGCAGATGCTGGTGAAAGTCGACCAGGTGCGGCACGTGATCCACGAAATCTATTTCCGTCCGGTTGAAGGTCGCGAGCGGGTGTACATCTTCAGCGACGCCGACTTCATGAAAGAAGCGGCTAACTCGCTGCTGAAGATTCTGGAAGAGCCGCCGGATTTCGCGACCATTTTTCTGTTGACCGATAATCCCAGCGCGCTGCTGCCGACGATTCGCTCGCGCTGCATGCATCTGCGGCTGTCGCCGGTTCCGGCGGCCGAGGTGGAAAATTACCTCGCCGAGGTGCAGGCCGGAGTTGAAGCCGCGAGAGCGCTCGCTGGTGGCGCGGATTTGCGGCGGAGGATTGGGCCGCGCGCGCAGCTTCGATCTGGCTGCCTACCTGGCGGCCAGGCAGGATGCACTGACCCTGCTTGGACCGGCGATGGGATCGCAGGACCACAGCGACCTGTTTCGCGCCACCGACACCTACCGCGCAGGCGCAGACGGAAAAGCCAAGATGGAGTACCTGATCCGCACCCTGTACTCATTGCTCGAGGACATCCTGTTCCTGCGTTCTGGAACGCCGGAACTGGTACGCAATCAGGATATTCAGGCAGAGTTGGCGCGCATGGCGAGCGGGGTGGAGTTTGAATGGCTGGTGAGTGCAACCCAGCGTCTGGGCGAGCTGGAGAGCGGTATGAGGAGGAATTTACTGCGCACTTTGGCGCTGGATACGTTCGCCACGGCGCTGGAGGGCTGACACCAAAGTAGTATCCCGGAGTTGATTGTGTTGCGGATTCGGCTGTGTTAGGGTATCGCTAAGTTCACACCTGAAAGCCTCGGAGCGACCCGCCGGAAACTTGCACGAACACAAGCACTGTCTTCCGCATTCCGAGATGATACTTGCCGAAAGGCCCGGTGTGCCTTTATGCCAGGAGCAAACACCATGAAAGATTCTATGGACGCCACCGCCGTAGGACGAGCTGTTGATCCGGAGGTGTTTGCCAACCGCAAGCTCATCCGTCCCGCGCTGAACCGCAGCGAGCATCCGCGTCAGGACAGCGAACGCCGCCAGGATGGCGACCGGCGCGAACGGGGAGGTGATCGTGGAGGCGACCGGTCCACTGTTAAGAAGACCCCGCCGCCGGAGCAGACCCACGCCGAAAATTTCTACTATCAGAAACAGATGCAGGGGAAGACGCCGATGGTCCTGGTGCTGCAGGACGGCGAAGAAATTCACGGTGTCATCGAGTGGTACGACAAATACTGCCTGAAGGTGAACCGGACCGGCGCTGCAAACTTACTGATCTACAAACCCAGCATCAAGTACATGTTCAAAGAGAGCGAAGCGAGCCCGCAAAGGCGCTAGCCGAAATCGTTCTTTGAAATTTCGCGCGCCCATAAACTTAAGCAGCTTTGGCGGCGGCTTTGGTTTGGGTAATTTTGGCGCGCTTAAACTCCCGCCAGTTCAGAACGATGTCCGCAAGCGGTACGGCGAAGATCACGCATATCCAGACGATAACCTCGCTGGCAGCGAGATTGTCGTCTAATCCGAGCACTCCTGAGATCACACGCACTTCCAGAAATACCAGAGCAACCGCATAGCTGCGCGTCATCCATTGCCTGTGCTGCTGAGTGTTTCCCCTCAACACAAAGAACAAGGCGATCGCCGTGGTCAGCATCAGCATGGCTGCATCGGATATCGCGGCCATCGTGAACGAGCGCGGTTGCCGCATCCGCTCCTCGAAGTATTGGATGTATGCACCAAACGGCGCGACAATCATCGCTCCGGCAACGTAGATCCAGCCGATGGTTTTGTGCAGGCGAAGATAGCGCTGGCGAAGGCGATCGGAGAATTGCATTGGACCGAGGAATAGCGCGCAAGCACCCGCCAGACCGTGCGGCAACAGCCACCATTTGAACGGCTGATAGTGCTGCCAGATCGGATCGGCGCGATTCACGAGAAAGGATTCGTTGTGGAACAGTACGTAGACCATCATCAGGACTACGAAAGTCCACAACGCGATTCGTGGCCAATTGCGGGATTGTCCTTGCAGCGATTGAGTAAAGCTGGACATCCGACCTCACGTTGAGAAGTTTGCGAAGCACTATAACGCAAGGCAGCTCGGGTTTGTCGAAAATCAGCTTTGTTCCTGTGTGACTGCTCTGGTAGCAGCGGACGTCGGAGTTCCGCTGCCCCGGATCGGCCAGTTCTGTCAGGCTCGTTGGTGATGGTTTACAGCTTCGGCAGCACGATGCCTTTCTGTGATTGATACTTTCCGCCACGATCCTTGTAGCTGGTTTCGCAAATCTCGTCGGACTGGAAGAACAGGATCTGGCAGAGACCTTCGTTGGCGTAGATGCGCGCCGGTAGCGGCGTGGTGTTAGAGATTTCGAGGGTGACGAAGCCTTCCCATTCGGGCTCGAAGGGCGTGACATTCACGATGATGCCGCAACGCGCATAGGTCGACTTGCCGACGCAGATGGTCAGCGTATCGCGGGGAATCTTGAAGTATTCCACCGAACGCGCCAGGGCGAAGGAGTTGGGCGGAACGATGCAGACGTCGGCTTCGATACTGACGAAAGAACGCTCGTCGAAGTGCTTGGGATCGACGATGGTGCTGTTGACGTTGGTGAAGATCTTGAACTCATCGGCGACGCGCAAGTCGTAACCGTAGGAAGAGAGACCGAAGGAGATGACGCCTTCGCGGACTTGCTTCTCCGAGAAGGGATTGATCATATCGTGCTCGGTGGCCATTTTGCGGATCCAGCGGTCACTCTTAATGGACATGCGACTCCTGAGGGCTGCAGCCCTATTCTGTAGTTACCGGCTCAGACGTGGACGGAAGCACCGCACCAGCGAGCAGGTTGTGAATCGAATACGTCATATTACGGAATGCTGCTAGCGGTTGACAATGGCAGCGCGCTTCACTAGGATTCGCCCATCGGCTAATAAGTTGAAGCCGAACTGAGACTTACCGCCGCTCCCTAAGTCGGATAGAATCTAAACGACGCTTACCGCGCGTGGCCACTACGCTCGGCGGGCGAACCCCCTGCGGAGCCACTTGTGATTAAGCTTGATCTGATCAACGAGGTTGTCACCAAGACTGGCGTCACCAAAACGAAAGCGGAGATGGCGGTAGAAACCGTCTTCGAAAGCATGAAGAAGTCGCTGGCTCGCGGCGACCGTATTGAACTGCGCGGCTTTGGCGTTTTCACGGTTCGTCCGCGTAAAACCGGCATCGGTCGCAATCCGCGAACCGGCGCCGAAGTCAATATTCCTCCCGGCAAAGCGGTGCGTTTCAAGCCTGGAAAGGAACTACAGTCAATCGAATAGCGGATGCGTTTGTTGCGCGGATCGCCACGCTGGCTATCGCGGTTCCTGGACGGCGAACCGCGCTTTGCTTTGCTTCCGCAAACTCGACTTGATCATCCAAACAGTACACGATGTCTGACTCCACGCCGCCAATCTCTTACACCTTCGAGGTTCCCGCTTATCCCAGGGTCGTCACGGCTGCTCCCACGCGGAGTCGACCGTATTGGCTGCATGCACTTTTACTGATGGCGACGTTTTTAACGACGCTGGTCGTCGGCGCGCGCCTGGAATACAACTTCGCAAACAATCTGCCGGCGTTCGACGCTGACAGCCTGGTGTTTCCGCTGTTTCATCCGCAGTGGATCTGGCAGCATCCGTCCCGATTGCTGATGGGCATTCCGTTTTCACTTGCGCTGATGGGAATTCTGCTGGCCCATGAGTTTGGACACTTCCTGCTGGCCGAGCGATACGGGGTTTACGCGACGCTACCGTATTTCATTCCGGCGCCAACGTTTATTGGTACCTTCGGCGCGCTCATTCGCATCAAATCGCCGATCCGCTCTCGCAAGGTGTTGTTCGACATCGGAATTGCCGGGCCGATTGCTGGATTTCTAATCGCGGTTCCGGTGTTGTTCTGGGGATTGGCATTGTCCAAGCCGATGCCGGCGACTGCAACCGATTCGGCGATCACGTTTGGCTATCCTCTGATTTTTCGAATCATCGATCATGTGCTCGCGCCGTTCGTGCGCCATTCAACTCCGCTCTCTGGCTTATACCTGCACCCGATTGCCGTTGCTGCCTGGGTCGGCATGTTCGCTACTGCGCTGAACCTGCTGCCCGGTGGACAACTGGACGGCGGTCACATCACCTATGCGGTTTCGCCGCGTGCCCACAAATGGGTCACTCGCGGCACAATCCTCGTCCTGATCGGTATGGGGAAGTTCTGGCCCGGTTGGTATCTCTGGGCCGTGATCCTGGGTTTCACCGGCATGCGTCATCCGGACGTTCCGCCCTGGCCTCCCATCGACCGCAATCGACGCTGGCTGGCGGTACTGGCCGCCCTCATGTTGGCCTTGACGTTGATCCTGGCGCCCGTGCAAGGCGCCTTCTCGGGCTCCTAGTCACCGGGCGTAAGGGAACGACGCGCCGGACGAATCCAGCGCGTCGCGAGCACTGCGCTTTGTCGAATCTTATCCGTTGGCCTTCTGATGGCAATCCGCGCACTTCACAGGAGCCGCTTTGCCAGCCGCATTTTCTTTCTTGTGGCAATCGATACAGAGCCCACTGCTAGCTGTCGGATTGTGGAATGCGCCCTGCAAGTTCGTCGTGACAGGCGGAGTCGCAGGCCGCGTGTGACAGTCAGTGCAGGCTTCCTCCGGAGATTTCAGCGGTTTCTCCGATTTCGACGCGTGATGACAGACCACACACTTGCCCGCAACTTTCATGTGCGAGGTGTGGTCGAACTTCACGGCGCCCATAGGAGCGCCTTTCAGAATGGTCGGGGTCTTCGGCGCCTGCTGGGCCACCGCGACTCCGGTAATCATCATCAGAACGAAAAATCCCAATAAGACTGCAAGTAGTTTCTTGAATTTCACGACGCCTCCAGGAATGGCGGTCCGGCAGCGAGCTGCGACCTTCCGCCGCACTTTGAATTTTAGGAAGCTCAGCTCAGAGGTTCAGTGATGCGGGCGTCACTACTGTGTGATAAGGAAATCGTCCGTCCCAGTACTTAGAACGTAACGCCCAGCTCAAGAATCGTTGTCGGTTGGTCGAGGTCGGGATCGAGCAGGTAAGTCGTGAACTCGAACTGCTTATGCGACAACTCAACGAGCAGGCCGCGTTGCGTATCCAGACTGGTGTGATACGTCTTCGTATGCTGAGCGACAAAGCCGATCTTCAGCCAGTCCAGCAGGGAATAGGTGACTTCCGGCCAGCTATAGAAAAAACTGTTGTCATGATTACCGGTGTCGAAAACGTATTCGCTGCTGCTGGAAAATTGCAGCTTCTTGTAGGTCAGCGAGAGCTCGCAGCCCGGAGCAATTCCGTTGGTATCGCCGAAGATACCGCCGATCATGGGCGTGACCGCCAGTTGAAGCTTTTTTCCGGCGCTGAGGTTGTATCCCGCCCACAGCGATCCAGTGCGCAGGTTCTCGTAGTTATAACGCGCTTCCAGATGGAGCCAGTTGTGGTCGCCGGTAAACACGGGGCTCACGTAGGACTGCCCCTTCGGAGCGATGTAGCCGTCCGCGGTCAGCGAGTACGACCATGCCTCTTTATCGGTCGAAGCAGGAGGCGGTCCTGGCGGCGTACCTTGCGCCCACAGCGCAGTGCTCACCAGCAGGACGCAGGCTACTAACGCGAGCTCGCGCCGCCGCGTCATCCGCCCAGGGCGATGGTCAAACTCACCATCACGCTGCCAATAGCGACCATGGACAAGCCCCAGCCCCAGGCATTGTGCCCGGCGTAGCGGCCGTAAGCGTGTCCGGCGAAGAACAATATGGCAATGGCAATCACGTCTGAAACACGTGCCGCCACCTTGATCCTGAAAATCACGATGAATGGCAGCACTACCGGGAAGGTCGACAGGAATACCAGAGAAAAGATTCCCACTGCCCCACGCCAGTCTTCCTTACGCAGCCGCGGACGCCCGGGAAAATCCGGCAGCTCGTCCAGTTTTTGCCGCATGGCATTCAGCGCTGCCGGAGGCAACACGGAAGCGATCACCGGAGGAAGCTCTTCGAGGATGATCTGGTTGGCCTGATCGGGCTGAGGCGCCTGGTGAACTCGCCTGAGCACCTTGTTGTTATGCCCACGCTCGCTCACGTTGCTCATGATGTACATAATGCCGTCGATCAAGCCCCAGGCCAGATTGCAGCTGAGTGCACCGATGAGCATCTCGCGCACCTGCAAACGATCGGCGCGCGCGACGCGCAATGAGACCGTGAACGTCAACACCATGATTACGCCGAAGAGGATTTCCGAGAATCGTTCGATCGGATCGAGAAATGGTTTGAACTGCCATTTGCTTTTGTCGGTAACTGCCGGTGACGCAACTGTGGCCATGCCCCAACTCCGAAACCGGGTTACAAGGTGTGCGCAAGCAGGTGAGCGGGCATTCGCCTTGCCACGTTGTAAACCGCAGATGCTCGTTGACAGCGGTTTTTGGCTCCCGGACAATTGAGAGTAGCAGGAAAGGATCAAAAATGTTCCCCCAAGAAGGTGAGAGCGTACCGCCGGAGCCAATTGAGGTACCTTCCGACAAAAGTTGGATTCTGAAGTGGGTGCTGCTTGCTGCCGGGGCAATTTATGTGATCGCCTCGCTGTACCTCCTGTATGACATGCGGACGCGCATCGTCGCTCTCGAGCAGAAGTCGCTGGCGCTCGAGACGCAGCAAACCGAATTGGTGACGCGGCTCTCCAACACCTCATCCGAACTGCGTCGGGCCCTGACCACCGAAGTCGGAACCACCAAGCAGGAACTGGCGGAGCGCGCAGCCGAGTTGGAACGCCAGCAGAAAGCCTCCGCGGCCAAACTGTCGGCCGCGCAGAACCAGCAAGGCAAGCAGATCGAGGCCGTCAGCGGCGAGGTCAGCACGGTTAAAACCGACGTAGGCTCGGCCAAGACCGACATTCAGAGAACGCAGACAGACCTGGCCGCCACCAATCAAAAATTGGAGCATGCCATGGGCGACCTGGGAGTGCAGAGCGGCCTCATCGCACACAATGCATCAGAGTTGGAGATCCTAAAGCACAAGGGCGATCGCAACTACTACGACTTCACCTTGCAGAAGGGCGCACGGACGCCGGTCTCGACCATCAGCCTGCAACTGAAGAAGGTTGATCCCAAGAAAAGCAAGTTCACGCTGAACGTCATCTCCGACGACAAGACGATTGAGAAAAAAGACCGTACAGTTAATGAGCCGCTACAGTTCTATACCGGACGCGATCACATGCTGTATGAACTGGTCGTCTTCACCGCGGCGAAGAACTCCATCACCGGCTATCTGTCGACACCGAAGAATGCGCCGACGCCCGTCACACCGTAGCCGAGTCAGCTAATCTGGCGGCGCAGCCGAAACTGCGCCGCAGCCCCCTTTACGACGCCGAGTTTCGACTGTTTTGCGCGGCCTCGCAGTACCGACTCTCAGAGCAGTGAGCCATCCACCACTATAATGCCTCTAGTCAGCACCTCTAAAGCGGCATATCGTAGTGGCACTAGATTTTGGACATCGAAGCGGCGTTTCGACGGGCTATGCACGTCATGGCACGGCGACCAGCTTCGTTTCGAGCTAAAGCCGCGCCCTTCGAGAACTACTCGACCGTAGAGAGCTATATGGATAGAACGTCAATCATTCGATACCTGGTGATCACCGTACTGGTCGCCTACCTGATCGTGGCTTCGTACTTCATGTACTTCTCCTACAGCGTGTATGAACTGCGGCCTCGGATGGCTGCGGTCGAGCAGAAGGAGAAAATGCTGGAGGAGCAGCAGGCCGAAATGAACAAGCGCGTTCATTCCCGGCTGACGGAGTTCAAGCAAACCCTGAGTACGGAAGTCGGCACGACCAAGCAGGAGATGACGCTGCGCACGGCCGAGCTTGAGGCCCAGCAGAAAGCTGCAGCCGCGAAACTGGCGGCGGCCCAAACGCAGCAGGGGAAGCAACTGGCGGCCGTCAGCGGTGAAGTCGGCAGCGTCAAGTCCGACGTTGGGGCTGCCAAGGCCGACATCCAGAAGACCCAAACCGAATTGGCGGCGACCAGTGCCAAGCTGGCACGAGCCACCGGCGACCTGGGCATGCAGAGTGGCCTGATCGCCCACAATGCCTCCGAGCTGGAAGAGTTAAAGCACAAGGGTGATCGCGAATACTATGAGTTTACGCTGCAGAAGAACTCGCGCTCCCGCGTGGCCAATGTCAGCCTGGTGTTGAAGAAGGTCGATCCGAAAAAGAGCACGTTCACGCTCAACGTGCTGGCCGACGACAAGACCATTGAGAAGAAAGACCGCACCATCAGCGAGCCGCTGCAGTTCTATACCGGCACCGATCACGTTCTTTACGAACTGGTAGTCTTCACGGCTGACAAGAATAAGGTCGCCGGCTACCTGTCGACGCCAAAAAATTCGGCGCCGCCGGCAACGGCTGAGACCTCGACAGCGCGGTAAGTGCTTAAAACGTCCGGAGTCTCTTCAGGAGCGCAGACAGCAGGTCCCTACGCGCGGGCTGAAGCCGTCGGTCGGGATAACACAGTTCCTGTTCGCTCCCGCTCCGATTCGGATTCTTCCTCAACTCCCAAAATACCCAACAAATATGCCGATCCCGCGCTTGAAATAAATCGCCACGTACGGAAAATCGAAACGCAAGGCGCTCACCACCGCTCCGCCGAATGCCCTGCACGCCACTGCCAGCAGGCGCGACATTGGATAACGATATTTGCGCAGCAGGTATCCTTGTCCCACGGCGTATGGATAATTCGTTCTTTGAACGCGCTGCAATTCCCTGAGCTCGGGATGAAAAACCTGCAACGACGGCTCAAACCATAGCTTGAACCCGGCCCGCATCCCCCGCAGGAAATAATCGGTTTCCTCGCCCGACTCAAATTTTGTACCGGCGCCAACCCCGATCTCTTCGTTCATCGAGCCTACGGCGTCGCGCACTTTGCGGCGCAGGAACAGCATCGACGACTGCACCATCCACACGCTTCGTTCAGGCACAAATCCGATAGGCTGATCGCTGCACAAGCCCGCCGGCGGCGGATCCTTCGGCACCATCGGCTCGCCTTGAGGATTGCATTCGACGGCACTGAGCATGTCGATCTCGCTATGCTCGTCGAACCATCGCACCACCGCTTGCAGCAGATCCGGGGGATACCAGCAGTCGTCGTCCGGAAAACTGAGAATGCTCCCTTGCGCAAGCGGCATCCCAAGGTTGCGTCCACGCGCCAGGCCGCGCTCGCCGGATCGAATGTAGCTGTGGGGAAATGGATGACGCTGCAGAAGTTTCTCGACTCCGGACTCGTCACTCTGATCAACCACCACGATCTCGAAGTCGCGATACGTCTGCTGCTCAAGATGCGCGAGAAAGTTCTCCAGCTCCTTCCGCCGATTGCGGGTGGCAACTATGAGCGAGATTGTGGGTGCTTTCGATACCTGGAGCTCTGAGGTCGCCATGGATGTGAGGAACTACTGAGTAATACGCTAACCCGGGTCCTGAATTCGATTCCGCACCGCATGACTGGCTGGAATCCGGAGAATACCATTTCCGCCCAGGCAGCGCGAAATGCATCCAATCGAACATGCCAGGAAAGAAGAAGAGCAAATCAGCGAAGGCAGCGCCCGGTAGGATCAGCGAAGGCGCGGTGGCCGCCGAAGAATTGAAGCAGGAGTTCCCGCGCATCGCGCTGCCGGTGCGCCCGCCGTATCCACCGATGGAGGCCAAGCTGGTCGACGAAATTCCCAAAGGCGACAACTGGCAGTATGAACCCAAGTGGGATGGCTTTCGCTGTGTCGCTTTCCGCAAAGGCGAACAGGTACTGCTGCAGTCCAAGGCCGGACAGCCGTTGGGACGCTACTTTCCGGAAATCGTAGCCGCTCTGCAGAAACTGAGGCCTGCGGAGTTTGTCCTCGACGGCGAGATCGTGATCCTCCAGGACGGACATCTGTCGTTCGACGATCTGCTGCTGCGGATTCATCCGGCGGCAAGCCGCATTCAGAAGTTGTCGAAGGAAACGCCGGCTACCTACTTGCTTTTCGACCTGCTGGTGGATGAGAAAGGGAAGTCGCTGGTCGGTGAGCCGCTAAGCTTTCGGCGCGGTCGACTCGAACATTTGGTGAAAAGGTTCGGCAAGCAGCAGTCGATTCGACTCTCACCGGCTACACGCGACTATGCAACCGCGCAACGCTGGATGAAGGAGCTGGCAGCGAGCGGCTTCGATGGCGTGGTGGCCAAGGAGCTCGACTGCGCGTACGCCTCGGGCGAACGGTCGGCGATGCGCAAGATCAAACGTATCCGCACAGCCGATTGCGTGGTCGGAGGTTTTCGGTACGCCAGTAAGGGCGGGGAAGTGGGCTCGCTGCTGCTGGGGCTCTATGACGAAGACGGCAAGCTGAATCACGTAGGCTTCAGTTCCAGCTTCGCCGCTGCCGAACGCAAGAAGCTGAAGGCACTGCTGAAGCCTTATATGGGCGGAACGGGATTCACTGGACACGCCCCCGGCGGTCCCAGCCGCTGGAGCACTGAGCGCAGCGGCGAGTGGGAAGCGCTGCAACCGAAACTCGTCTGCGAAGTCCGTTACGATCACTTCTCCGGAGGACGCTTTCGCCACGGCACAAAGTTCCTCCGCTGGCGTCCGGAGAAATCGCCCAAAAGCTGTACCTACGAGCAATTGGACTCAGGAAGGAGCAAAGCCGGACTGAGGAAGATCCTGGCAGTGTGAGACATGGCCAGAGGGAAGCTTGTGCCCCACGTTCGCCCATCTTTTGGGCTAACGCGGGTACGAAACCACGCCCAATCCTCCAGATCGAATCCAGAACGCCACTCTGACAATCAAAGTTCAGGTGACTCTCGCGGCGAACGTCTTGAGGTTCCGTCTGCGTGTGTCAAAGAAACATCGCGGAGAGGCGAGCATGTCGGAAGCACAGACGAGCACCGAGCACTACAGCAAACTGGAGCGGATGTATCTATCGGCTCCGATCAATGCGTTCTATTCGCCGGAGATCTGGATCTCACAGGGCGAAGCCGAGATCACGATTCCCGTGAAGCCTGAGTTCTTTCACGCCGCCGCTGCCGTACACGGGTCGGTATACTTCAAGCTCCTCGACGACGCCGCATTCTTCGCCGTCAATTCGCTCATCACGGAATACTTCGCGCTCACCGCCAGCTTCACCACCTATCTGCTGCGTCCCGTCTCGGAAGGAAAGATGAAAGCGACGGGCAAGGTGGTACACGCTGGCGCACGGTCGTTCCTGGCCGAGTCCGTCGTAGTGGATGAGAGCGGCAACGAGATTGCGCGGGGCAGCGGAAATTTCGTTGCCAGCAAGATCAAGCTGACGGCTGACATCGGGTATCGGCCATAGGCCGCCGGCGATGACCGAGGCGGGCCACCTTCATCTGGCATTTGGGCCGGTGTGTGGCTAAGCGATCACCGGAGGTTCGCTTCCTCAGAGCCTCGCCGCCAAAATCAAAGCCAAGCCCAGGAACTCTGGCTTGGCTCTTGTTCTGACTGATAAGCCGACAGCTTTTACGCGGCTGCTGCGGCGCGGCTACGACTCAATACGACGTACCGTTCCGAGGCCAGCAGGATACCGTGAAGGTCCTCGCAGTGGCAGCAGTCGACCGCACCCATGGCGAGAGCTTCGGACCACATGCGGTCGTCCGCCAGTCGATGAATGCACACGAAAGCAGTGGCAGGGAAGTCATGGCATAGTTCTTTCAGTTCGCCCATGGGGATCAGTTCCAGATCGACCACGGCGAAAGGAGCGCGGAAGCGCGCGATGGCTGACTTCAGTTCGTAAGCGGAATTTGCGAGCAGGAGATTGCGAAACTCTTTGCGCAGCGATTCGCTGAGGCACTGCGCTGAGCTGGCGTCATGATGGGCGAGTACAGCATTGATAGGCCGCATGGCATGCTCCTCAAGGTTGATGGAGGATGACGACTGCCATCCAGTTGAAACAAGGGCTGACGAACTCCGCGTCCGGTGGCGCGGCAAATAGGATAAGGCCCCGGCTGCTACCTTTACTTTGCTTCGCCGGGTTGGGTTGCCGATTCGAAAGCTTCCGGTTGAAGTTTCCCGTTTCGCTTCAGAAGAACCTCAACCTTGCCTTCGGCGTCTTCCAGTTCTTTTCGGCAGGAACCTGAGAGCTTCATCCCTTCGTCAAAAAGTTCCAGCGCCCGGTCCAGGGGAACATCACCCTTTTCTAATTCTCCGACAATCTTTTCCAGGCGATCCAGACACTCTTCAAACGTGGGCAAGCTCAAACTCCTGAGATTTATTGTAGTGCAAATTGGATGGACTGGATGTGAAAATTCATCGCGCCAAAAGCTGCCGCCGGCTGACCGGCTCTACTCTCGATGAGGCGACCTACACAGGATTCCGCTGCGCTACATTCTGGGCTAACGGCATAACCATCCCTTGCGGGAATTGGCTGTCGGTTGATTTGATTTCGATGCGCTGGAGCGCCGGTCATAGTTCAGCGAAACTAACTCGCTACAGTCTCCTTACACCGCCGCGCTCTTGGTGGTGTCTCCCAGTGCCTCCAGCACGTCCACGGCACACGAGTACCGCCCGAACGGCGCGCTGATCTGCGCGCCCTGCACCATGTCTTTCACGGCAGCCAGCATGTCTCGTGCGATCGCTACTCCCTCGGCGCGGGCAGCATCAGCCGTGGTGGCTTTCGCCATGCGCTCGAAGATCTCATCGGGAATCGACACCCGCAGCTCGTTCTTCATGAATTCGGCGTTGCGGGTTGAGGTCAGCGGCCAGATGCCCGCAACCACCGGCACCTTGAAGGGCTCAATCTTCTTCAGGAACTCTTCCAGCAATCGAATGTCGAAGACCGGCTGCGTGACGGCCAGCTCGGCTCCCGCCTCCACTTTGTACTCGAAGCGGCGAATCTCTTCGTCGATGTTGGGGCTGCCGGGATTAGCGCCGACCGCAATGACGAACGCGGTCGAACTGCCCGTGGGATTGCCGCCGATATCCAGACCGCGATTCAGGTTGCGGACGATGTTCACCAGTCCAATGGAATCCACATCGAAGACGGCCGTCGCGTCCGGGTAGTCGCCCATCTTCGGTGGATCGCCTGTAATACAGATCAGGTTGCGAATGCCGATTGCGCTAGCCCCCAACAAGTCAGACTGAATGCCCAGCACATTGCGATCGCGGCAAGTGTAGTGCAGGATGGGCTCGATGCCGATTGACTGCTTCACCAGCAGGCAGAGCGCCTGGTTGCTCATGCGCGCCGAAGCACGCGGGCTGTCGGGAATGTTCACCGCATCCACGCCCACGGACTTCAAAAACTTCGCACCCTCCAATTCGCGTTTCGCGTCCGTGCCGCGCGGGGGCACAATCTCCACCATGGTCACGAATTCACCATCAGCGATCTTGCGCCCCAACTCCGAGCGCTCGGCCAGCGGGGGTGGCTCAACCGGCTTGGCTTCGGTAGTCTTCGTCACCTTGTAGGCGGCAGTGCGAGCGTTACCCACCTTCAGGAAGTGTTTCATCATGTGGGTGTGCTCGGGCGTGGTGCCGCAGCACCCACCCACCAGCCGCACACCAAGAGCGACGAAGCTCTCCATGAAGTTCGCCATGTATTCCGGAGAGCAGAGATAAATATTCCGCCCCTCAACCGAGCGCGGAATGCCGGCATTCGGTTGCGCGGAGAGCGGCTTAGTGGTGACGGCACGCACGCGCTCCAGGGCATCCAGCATCGCCACCGGGCCGACGCTGCAATTGCAGCCGATGACATCGGCTCCCCAGGCTTCGAGCTGCGGAGCGTAGTGTTCAGGACTTGATCCGTCCAGGCAGTTGCCATCCTCGTCGATGGTGACCTGCGCCACCACCGGCAGCTCGGGATTCACATCGCGCGCGGCGAGGATTGCCTGATGCAACTCCTCCAGGTAGCCGAAGGTTTCCAGGATGATGAGGTCGACGCCCTCTTCGTTAAGTGCGGCAATCTGCTGGCGAAAGGCGTCGCGCGCCTCAGACAATGCGATCTTGCCCAGCGGCTCGATACGAACCCCCAGCGGACCTACAGCGCCGGCGACCAGAGCGTCAAAATTCTTTGTAGCCTCGCGAGCAATGCGCGCGCCCAGGCGATTGATTTCGACCAGCTTGTCCACACAACCATGCTTGGACAAGCGAAACGAATTCGCACCGAAGGTGTTTGTCTCAATGACCTCCGCGCCTGCCTTCAGGTAGTCCTGATGGATGCCGCGGATGAGGTCGGGCGCCGAGAGGTTCAACTCGTCGTAACAGCGATTGATGAAGATCCCTTTGGAGTACAGCAGGGTGCCCATGGCGCCATCGCATAAAATGGCGCCCTTCTGTAGCCGGGATAGAAATCCTGTTGACATGGTATTTATTCGGGAAGTGCCTGTATTTTAGAGCTTTTTGAAACTTTACACCCAAAGCGGCAGGCAGCACCATTGCCCGCGGAGTTACAGGCTCCGGCCTTGGAACCTGCACGGCGGACGAAGCCGGACATGCTTGATACTCTGTTATAATTCAACGGTCTACAGCATCTCATGCCAAATTATATTGACTCATCAGCTGGCCGGATGAAGCGGATCGCCGTTCTCATTCCAGCTCTCTCTGCGATCGTTACGCTGGCAGCTTGCGGCTCGAGTAATCCCAATGGCCCCACAACCAGCGGCGCCAAGAACCGCGCTTTTATCAGTAATACCTACGCGGGCAATCTGCAGATTGTCGACACCCAGAACGACACCGCCCCGCTCACGGCACAAACCACCAATAGCCAGGGGCAGCTCATTCCCGGTCAGCCGGTAACGATCGCCGTGTCGAATGACGTCACCTTCGAAGTGGAGAGCCCGGATGGCTCCGTCACTGCGGTGTTCGACCCCACCACAAACGGCCTTTGGTTCGTGACCAATTCGTCAGAGACGGTTGCCGGCGATGTTCCCCTGGGAAGCGGCACCGGTATGGCTTTGTTTTCGCCGGACAGCGCGACAATGTACGTCCCCGAACCGAACCTAACCGTCTCCGGCCAAACTCAGCCGGGCGGCGTACAAGTCCTGTCCCGCACTAGCGCCAGCGTCACTGCTACGTATGGAGTGACTGCAGCCCGCTACGTAGCGCTCAGTCCCAGTGGCCAGTACTTGCTGATCTTTGCCGACAACTCGGATTCCGTCTTCCTGGTGAACCTGACAGCCACGACACCAGCACCGGTGGAGATTCCCGGCTTTGCGCGTCCGGTGAACGCTTTCTTCAGTAGCGACAGCAATACTGCCTGGGTGATTAACTGTGGTCCGGAATGCGGCTCCAGCGGTGCTGCCTCGGTGACAGCGCTCAATATTCCGAACAAGACTCTCGGCGCTACGGTACCGGTGGGAGGCGCAAGCGTCGGGCTGCTCAACGGCACCACGCTTTACGTTGCGGGCAGTCCGGTTCCTCCGGGAACCACGTCGACATATGACGCGGTCGACGTCAGCAACATGACGCGGATCACCACCAACTCCGTTGCCATCGGCGACGGGTTCCACACAACCATGGCGCTGGCGACCAATAACAAGCTCTACATCGGCGCGAACAGCTGCAGCAACACCACGACTGGTTGTCTCTCGGTAGTGGATGTGAGCGCCAATACCGCCGATGCCCCGCTGCCACCGCGTGGCGCTATCACCGCGCTGCTGGCCATCAAGAACCGCAATGTGATGTATGCCATCGAAGGCGGGTTCCTGCACATCTACGACACCGAGAACGATCAACTGCAAGGGACACAGATCACCTTTACCGGCGCCTTGTACGGTATCGTGCAGGTCGACCAGTAGGCTAAAGATCGAGCCTCTTCGCGGGCGGCCTTCCATGGGCCGCCCTTTCTATTGCGGTTCGAGCGTTAGCCGGTGAGCGCCGGCGTGCTCTACTGCGTCCGGCGTGAAGGGTAGCGGGAAGGTTCGCCCGTTGTAATAGGCGTCCCACTGATCGCGATAGTGGTCGTCGAAGATGTTTCCGGATTGTCCATTGACGATGTCGAGCGTAGAAGCATTCAGGTCAGAGAAGTCGACGGTCAGTCGCTCCGAGGGTCCGAAGGTCGAGGTTACCTGCTTGATGGTCTCGGTGTCGCCAGAGAGCGGAAGACTGCCGGTGCCCGCATTCTTCTTCAGGATGGGGAAGTGGCTCCAGAAGGGATGCGTAAGGTCGACGCGGTGAACGTGCCCCCACTTCCATAACGAAAGAGCATGGGTCGCGCTCGGATCCGACACCGCCGCTCCGACCGCAGAAGCCAATAGCTGGTCGTAGTTGGCATAACCTTCGGGCAGCCAGCGCTCCGGCTGGTGCGTCAGCACGTCTTCCAGCCATACCGGCTTCATGAACCACTTGTACTCTTGCCAGTTGTCGCCCAGCTTGGACTTCAGCAGGACTTCCGCCAGATGGTTGCGCGCATAGACCGCTATGGTTGCGGCGGCGGAATCGACGGCCATCGTGCCGTCCCAGTTCCGCATGAGTTCCGCCGCCTCCTTGGCACGCTTCGACGCCGTCGGCGTGCGGTCGACCGCATAGACAAAGCGCTCCGCACAAAAGCGATCGAATGGCGATACCACGTCGGTCTGAATCCCGAGCATGTCGGCAGGGGCGAATTTCTTCGGCTCACTCAGCAGCTTGTAAAGACGTTGCGTACGGTAAGGAGACATCCACTCGATACTGAGCTGATAGGGATAGTCATCGGGAGCGACGCGGCCATTTGCCGTGGCAATAATTCCCGACGGGGGATCGTAGACGCTGGGCAGCTTGTCGTAAGGAATGTAGCCGGTCCACTCGTGAGCGTCGTCATCGCCGGGCACGGGCATGGTACCGTCACCGCCGGTGCGGATTGGCGCCAGTCCCGTTGCCTGGTAGCCGATGTGTCCGTCCACATCGGCGTAGACCACGTTCTGTCCGGGCGCGCCGAACTGCGAAAAGGCAGCCTGAAACTGCTGCCAGTTCTGTGCCGAGTCCACGGCGAAGAAGGGTACGCGCGATGCCTGCGGATCGTAAGCAGTCCACTTCAGCGCGAGCTTGCGGCGCTCGCCCGGCACCAGGTCAGTGATGATGGGCCCATGTCGCGTGGTGACTACGTCCAGCGTGACCTCGTCTCCGCCTTTGACGCGGATGATTTCCTTGCGATGTTGCGGTTGGATCCATCCCTGCGGCGTCAGATATTGGCCCTGGTCGTTGAACTTCTCGACGTAAATATCCTCGACGTTCGGACGCAGGTTCGTGAAGCCCCAGGCGATCCGCTGATTGTGGCCGACGATGACGTAAGGCACGCCCGGCAAAGTAACGCCTACGACGTCGAAGTCTCCAGCGGTAAGATGCGCCTCGTACCAGATGTCGGGAATCCCAAGCTCGAGGTGCATATCGTTCGACAGCAGCGGCTTTCCAGAGGCGGTGTGCGCGCCGGAAACGACCCAGTTGTTCGAGCCCGGACTGAGTGCGCCGGTTGAGTCGGGAACGTGCGCTTTGCCGAGTAGTCCCTGCAAGAAAGTTTGCGACCGGGGTGGAAGCAGGGAAGCGTTCTGCGACTCGCTGGAACGCCTTATCTCAGTATGCTGCTTGGGCGCAGTTGTCGATGTCGGCTTGGCACCGGGCGCAGGCTGCTCCTCTTCTTCATCTCCGGGTGTCATTTCACCCGGAGCATCATTCTCGATCGAACTCGACGGAATTGGCGGATGATCGCGCCAGGACGTGTTCACGAACAGGTCTGCCGTCAGTTCCGGGCCCAGCTTCGCGAGGATCTTTTCTTTCTCGAGCTTGTCCTTGTAGAGATCGTGATTGAGAAACTTGGTCATCGAGAGCCCGACCAGGAGCGAATCCTCAACCGTCCAATAATGCGGAGCGTAGCCCAGGAAGCGGAACTCCAGCGGCAACGTCTTACGGTGCTGCTCAATGTAGGCGTTCACGCCTGTAGCATAGGCCTCGAACTGGGCCCGCGTTTGCGGATCCAGGTGGTCGGCCGCTGCCTGGGCGGTCTGGCGCAGTCCGAGAATGCGGTTCTCGCGATCGTGCTTGACGTAGTCGCGTCCGAGTATTACGGCTAAGTCGCCGGAAGTGTATCGGCGCAACATGTCCATCTGCCACAGGCGGTCCTGGGCCGTGACATATCCCTGCGCAAAAAACAGGTCGGTAACGTTGGAAGCCGAAATATTGGGCACGCCCAGAGAGTCGTAAGTGACAGTGACCGGTGCAACCAGTCCGGCGAGCCGCACCACGCCATCGCGTTGCGCTTCGGAATTGCGTACCGCACGATAGAACCAGTAATCGAATCCCAGGAAGGCCACTAACAACAACAGAAGAACGATGATGACGATGCGAAGTGCGAACCTGGGCCGGGAACGGCGAACAGCGGAAGCGTTAACGTGCATGGGAAATATCGATTATAGAGCGGGGATGGGGAGCCTGCATTTTCCGCAACGATGTGGCCCTTGAAATTGTCATCACGACGACCGCTTCAGCGGAAGGAGGGATCTGGTTTTCGCCGCCAACAGCAGATCCCTCGCGCCAAACACGGCGTTCGTGATGACAAATTCCCGAACGAAAGAATCCGGCACTGAACCGCAATCCCTACACTCGTTTCCGCAGTTCCCGCCGCAGAATCTTTCCCGACGCCGTTCGCGGCAAGCTCTGCAGGAAGTAGACCTCGCGCGGCATCTTGTAGTGGGTCAGACGCTCGGCGATAAAGGCCTGCAATTGTTCCGCGGTCTGCTGGTTCGGCGATTCGCCCTCGCGCAGCACGACGAAGGCGCAGGGGATCTCCTGTCCGGTGGAGTCCGTGCGCGACACCACGCCGCAATCACGCACCGAAGGATGCTCCAGCATTACACTCTCCACCTCGGCCGGGGCGATCGAGAATCCCTTGTACTTGATCATTTCCTTGCGGCGATCGACTACGTAGTACAAACCGCATTCATCGTAGCGAACGATGTCGCCGCTCCAGTACCAGCCATCCCGCAGAACCGACTCGGTTGTCTCCGGTGCTTTCCAATAGCCCTGCATAAACTGTGGCCCGCGCATTACCAACTCACCGATCTCACCCGGCCGCACATCGTTGCCGTTCTCATCCACAACGCGACATTCCGTCTGTGCCACCGGCGCTCCAATGGAGTCCGGCCGATACAGCTCAGGAGTCAAAAATCCCAGGTGCGTCACGGGAGAAGCCTCGGTCATTCCGTAGCCTTGGCGAATGGGAATTCCGGTGCTGGCAGTGAAGCGGCGCGCCAGCTCCGGCGCAAGCGGCGCGGCCCCTGACTTCATCCAGCGCAGATGATGGTATTGGGGAAACTTGCCCTGCTCCGCCAACTGACAATATGTCAGCAGGGTTGGGGGCACACACAGCGTTACGGTGACGGCGTTCTCCACCATCAGGTGTACCGATTGTTCGCAATCGAACCGAGGCATCAGCACCAAAGTCATGCCGGAGATCAGGGCCAGATTCAAACCGAGCGTCAGTCCGTAGATGTGATACAGCGGAAGGAAGCACAGTACAACATCGTCTTCCGTGAAGGTCTGCGGCTCTCCCGGGGTCAAGGTCTGGTAAACGTTTGCCACCAGGTTGGTGTGCGTCAGCATGACGCCTTTGGGCAATCCGGTGGTGCCGCTGGAAAAGGGAAGGGTCGCAAGCGTCGACTCCGGTGCATACACGGGCCTTGGCAGCGGCACGCCTCCGGTGGCATCGAACAGCACCTCGAACGGTTCCGAGCCAGTGGGGCCGGGGGTTCGAACGGTATAGACCTTGCGCAACGACGGCAGCCCACTCAGGTCGATTCCACTGAGCAGCGATCCGTCCATGATTAGCGCAACCGCATCCGAGTTCTCCAGTTGATAGCGGACTTCACGCTCGCGATAGGTTGGATTCAGCGTCGTGGGGACGGCGCCAGCCAGCATCGCCGCGTGGAACGCCACGCCGAACTCCCAGCAGTTCGGCAGAAAAATCGCCACTTTATCGCCCGGCCTGATGTCGTCGGCCACCATTCCCGCTGCCGCCATTTCCACCATCTCGCCGTAAGCAGCGTAGGTGATCCGGCAGGGCGGTATGCAGGAAGCGTCCACGATGGCCACCTTCGAATGATGGCGGCGACAAGCGTCGAGCACAACATCGTGCAGGAATTTTCCCGCAGGATCAGCGAGCCTGGTACGCGGAAGTTGGACAGGACTTGCCATAGCCCGTGCCGAAGAAGTCTATCAGTTCAGTACCGGTCAGTACTGGGCAAGTGGGTTCTATGGGAGAGCAACCGGCAAAATCGGACGACTTAATCATAGGACGCCGCGCAAGCTAATTCGTCACCCGTCACTATATTTCTTGGCCCCGCTCCCGATTTGGTATGCTTCACGCCGACGAACATGCGAGGTCTTAAAGACAAACGTGTGTTGATCACTGGCGGCGCCAAAGGCATTGGCGCGGCGACGGCAGCGCGCTTTGTTGAAGAGGGAAGCCGCGTGGTAATCCTCGACCGCGACGCCCCGGCCTGCAAGGAACTCGAGCATCAACTGCCCGGCTTGATTGGCAGCTTCATTGCCGACGTCAGTAACCCCCGCGAAGTAGAGCACACCTTCGGTAATGTGATCGTCGGACTAGGCGGGTTAGACGTCGTCATCAACAACGCCGGCATCAGCATTCGACACAAGTTTCTCGACATCACCGTCGAGGAGTGGAATAAGGTGCTAGCCGTGAACCTGAGCGGTGTCTTCTATGTGGCGCAGGCGGCGGCGCGTTACATGATGAACCACGACGGCGGCGTCATCCTGAACATGGCGTCAACCAACGGCATTGTCGGCCATCCGTTTTATGCGGACTACAACGCCACCAAGGCCGGTGTCATCGAGTTGACGAAATCGATGGCGCTGGAGCTTGCGCCCAAGGTGCGAGTGAATGCCGTAGCTCCCGGATACGTGCTCACTCCGATGCAGCGGGCCGAATACACCGACGAGATGCTTGACGCGGTGAATCAGAAAATCCCGCTGCGTCGCCACGCCGAGCCTGCAGAAATTGCCGCGCTCTTCGCTTTCCTGGCTTCCGACGATGCCTCGTATATGACTGGAAATGTTCATGTTATCGACGGCGGCGAGATCGTCGGCGGTTTGGCCAGCCGCTGAGACTTGCAGATTTTCTTACAGGTAAGACACAATACATTATCGGAAAAATCGGATTTTCCGGATGAATCTTACAGGTAAGACAATCGGAGGCCTCGTGAGAACTCCCTACACAACCAAAATGACGTCCAAGGGACAAGTAGTCATTCCGCTCGAAGTGCGCCGTACGATGGGCTTGCAGGACGGTACGCCTTTTCTCGTTCTCTGGCGCGGCGACACGCTGGTGTTGCAGCGTTTGAAAGAACCGCCGTGGGGTTTCCTCGATGAGTTCATGAAAGAGGCTTCCAAGAAAGGGCAGATGCACGACCAAGCGCAGGCGGCCTTTGCAAAGTTTTTTAAGAAGATGAAGTATGGAAGGTCATAATAGTGTTGCAGGCGAAAGCAATCGACCAGTACGCGCCAGCATCGCCGAGGGCGCATTGACTGACAACTGACAACCGCTCGCCGACGACTGCTTCTAAATCCCCAGGCCTGTCACTCGCCATCCGGCGCCATGCACTTTGTGCCGGATGTTCATCGTGATCAGCAGCGCCGTCATAGCTTCGACGATGCGTGCATTTTCCAGTTTTCCGCCATCAACCGCACGCACCCCGGGAATTTTTAGTGCCAGGTCAGACGCAACTTGCCGTGCGCCCTCATCGTCGCTGCAAACGATGACGTCGCAATCGACATCGCCCTCGCTGTGAAGCACCGTCGACGATAGGCTGTGAAACGCGCCGGCTACCTGCACATTCTTGCCGACCATCTCCTGGGCCTGTTCCGCCGCCGAGCCTTGCCACACGCCGAGTAAGCGCGTGGGACGCCCACCCACGGCCGTTGCCAGCGGAACGGTCGCGTCAATCATCACCGTGCCCTGGCGGAAGGACGGCTTCAGCTGCTTAAGCAATTCCGCCTGTCCAGCGAAGGGAACTGTGAGTACCACAATGTCGCACATCTTCACCGCGACCGAGTTCTCGACGCCTTCGACACTACCGAGGGCTCCGGCCTTCTCGGCGATTTGTGAAGCTGCGGCCTGCGCCCGCGCTCCATCGCGCGATCCAATCACAACCTGTTCGCCGGCGCGCGCCCAGCGCAACGCCAGTCCAGAGCCCTCCGGACCGGTACCTCCAACAATAGCGATCATGCGTTTCCGCCAGCGGCGGCCGGCTCCAGCGGAGTATCCGGCGCGGGATAGATGTAGTGCGTATAAGTCGTGTTGCGTTGTGCGGGAACCCTTCCCAGCTCGTGAATGCGTTCCTGGAACTCCATCGCCGAGATGTACTGGCCGGCCGTGGACCCCGCCAGCCGCGAAATATTTTCTTCAAACAACGTGCCGCCGTAATCGTCGGCGCCAGCCAATAGCGACAGTTGCGATAGCTCTCGTCCCATCTTCACCCACGAAACCTGGATGTGATTGATCGAGCCGGCGAGAAGCAGTCGAGCCAAAGCATGCACTTTCAAGTGTTCGATAAGTGTTCCCCCGTCGCGCGCCAAGCCTTGCGCGAAGAGCAGGGTGTTCTCATGAATGAATCCCAGCGGAACGAACTCCGTGAAGCCGCCGGTGCGCGACTGGATCTCGCGGAACAGCAGCATCTGGTTTACCCATTGCTCCGGCGCCTCGGTGTGGCCGTACATCATGGTCGAAGTGCTGCGGATGCCGCACTGGTGCGCCGTCTCAATCACCTCGCGCCACTGCGCGGAGCTCAGCTTGTTACGGGAGAGCACATGCCGCACGCTGTCGTCGAGGATTTCGGCCGCTGTTCCGGGCAGGGTGTCCAGTCCGTTAGCCTTCAGCATGAGCAGGTACTCGCGTACCGGCATACCCGTCAGTTCGACGCCGTACACCATCTCCATGGGCGAGAAGGCGTGCGTATGCATCCTCGGGGTGGCTGACTTCACCGTACGCAAAATGTCGCGATAATAAAAGGGCGGCAGGTCGCGTGGCAGACCGCCTTGGATGCAGACCTCGGTGGCGCCCCACTCTTCAGCCTCACGGCATTTGTGCGCCAGCTGGTCAAGGGACAGAAAATACGCAGTCTGATCGCGTGGTCCGACGCTGAATGCGCAAAACTTGCAGCCCACAAAACATACGTTGGTGAAATTGATGTTGCGCGTAATCACGTAGCTGATAACATCGCCGACCAGTCGCTGTCGCAGTTCATTAGCCGCGACCACCATCCCGAATAAATCGTCGCCGTCGGCATTGGCCATCGCCAGGCACTCTTCGCGGTTCAACACTCCCCCGTCCAGCGAGACCATCACTTTGTCGATTGCGCTTCGAACCGGGTTTGAAACCAGCCGCTGAACATCATCCCAGGTCGTGCCTTGCAGCGTCTGCCGATTGCACCAACGTAGCCCTTGCATCTCTTGCCTCTATGAATGCTTATGTGATCCCGAGCGCCGCACCCGCCGTATTGCAAATGGGCGTTGAAGGATCTGCTGTTCCCCGTCCCGGCCTGAACCGTTAGCGGAACAGATCCTTCTCCGCAGGACGCACCAAATGTTGCGCACTACCACGGCCACGCCGAAAATCGTAACCACGGATTATACAAGCCGGAACGCGGGAATCTTTGCCGCACACCAATCCGGCAACACACGCCAGCTCGTCCGCCACAGCTTCTTCGGTCGCATGCAACTGGTAACCATATGGATCGCGGGCTCCGCGATAGTCATGCATCACCTTCATGCCCGCAACGCCGATAGCAATTTCAACAAGGCCCTCGCGCCACGCACGTCCGCAACTGTCCGCCACAATCACAGGAATGTACAGCCCGGTTCGCTTCTTAATCTGGCGATGGATGCGAGCTGCCGAACGGTCGGGATCTTCGGGCAGTAATACCGCGGTCTTGCCGCCGTCGACGTTCGATACGTCCACTCCACTATTGGCGCACACCAGTCCGTGATGCGTTTCGGTAATCAGGATGTGTTTCTTCCGGACGATTCGCTTGGCCTCGCGCATCGCCAGCTCGACAACGCGCGCGTCGAGACGATTGGCCGTAGCAAACTTTCGCGCTGCAGCCGACGGCTTCACCGCATCGAGCGTGACCTTGCGATTTTCAGACTTCGAGACGATCTTATGTTTGACGATGAGGATGTCGCCGTCGTGGAAGCGCAGTCCGCCTAGCGCCAGGGCCTCGACAACCAGGTCAGCCACGGAGTCACCAGCGAAAACCTCGCGTATACTCTGCACCGGAATAGCTCGAAGCTCACCGGTGGGAATGATCGGAGTGGGCTGACGTTTGCTCACACCGCGGCTTCCAGTTTGCGCTGCCCGAATCCCCAGGAGCGCAGTAACTGTTGCGCACGCGTTTCCCCCGGGCGCTGCACGAGCAGGTCGAGTTCGTGAGGATTGTCGATGTCGAGTCCAATGCCCGGCATTTGGAGGATGATCAGTGCTTTGCCGGTTTGCCTCATCGCCTCGCAATGAGGAAGGAAGCTGTCGTTGCCGAAGCGCAGCGGAATGATTGCCGCTGGGCGGCGCAGGATGCAGTTGCTTCCGCGCCGATCGTAGGCTGGGACAAAGACTGCACCTTCCGCCGGCGCCGCATCGAGGACGCGATGCAATTCCTCTGAGGCGATCAGCGGAATGTCTGCCGGAACGACGATTGTCGTATCGTAACCCTGCAACTCGCTCCAGGCGGTCGCCATCTCGATGGCCGCCGTCTCGCTCTCGTTGCGCGTGTCTTCGATCACTTGAAAGCCGAAGTCGTTAGCAATCGCCTGGGCCCGCGCGTCGCCGGTGACAATGGCGACATCGATGCGTTCCTTCACGCCAGCGGCCGCCGACATGACGTCGCGCAGCATCGCTTCCGCCAACTGCGAACGCTGCTCCGCATCGAGCGCTTCTGCCAGCCGCTGCTTCGCTGTTGCCAGACTCTTGAACGGGATAAGGAGGATCGCGCGCATCTTTACGCCTTAACGCTCGGTCGCACTGCACAAGTGTCGAGCAGAAACGCTGCGAGGTTACGTTTGTCCTCGAGCGTGTACATCATTGTGTTGGCAGCAAGGAAGCGGACACGAATTCTCGCCTTCCGCCCTGGAGCCCGATTCTCAGGGTCAGAGCTAAGCCCTGACTGCTGAATCCTGAGTGCTTCGCCGTCAACATTATCGATGACCAGCACGTCAAGAAAATCCTCATAGGCCTGTGCCACACCGGCGACGGTGCTCGGCCAGCCTTTCATCTGCATGAGTTGGGCAGCCGGGCCAGAGACAGCCGCTTCGCCGACGATTGGACTCACAGCCGCCACGGGTGCTCGCGCATTGCGAAGAGCCTCGCGGATGCCGGGCACAGCCAGGATCGGGCCGATACTCGTCACCGGATTGCTAGGTGCAAAGAGGATCGCATCGGCGGTTCGAATGCTCTCGATCACTCCTGGCGCCGGACGCGCTTCTTCATCACCTTCGAAGCGTACGGCTTGCACCTCAACCTGGTGTCGTTCGCGCACAAAGTATTCCTGGAACGTCAGTGTGCCTTTGGATGTGTCGAGCATGGTTGAAACGCGTTCATCCGACATTGGCAGCACTCGCGCACTGATTCCAAATTTCGCCGCCAGCTCCGCAGTCGCTTCACTCAATGAGCGTCCTGAGCGCAACAGCGCTGTTCGTGTCAGGTGAGTAGCAAGATCCAGATCGCCAAGGCTGAACCAGCCAGACTGTCCCAGCTGCTTCATGCGATCGAGACAACGAAAGCTGTCGCCCTCCACGCCCCAGCCGCGATCTTTGCTCAGCAGGCCGCCCAGACCATACAGCACAGAATCGATGTCGGGCGAGACATGCAGCCCCCACCACTCAATGTCATCCCCGGTATTGACGATGACGGTGAGTTCCTCGGGAGCAACGACATGCTGCAGCCCCTGCACGAGTTTCGTCCCGCCCGTCCCGCCGGTAAAAACTACGATCATCTATGCATCCTCGAACCTGCTGCCTGAAACACTGCGTGATGGCTCCTATTTAGTATGTGTGATCCTGAACGTAGCCGCTTCCTTTGCGCCTGAGTCGAAGGACTACAGTGGGAATGACTCCGTCACTCTCGGCAGTCCATTTCCATTCGCACATAATTCCCGCAACCGTTCTCCTAACAACCCTCCGCGCTCGGCCACCCGCTCCACATACTCGGGATACACCGGCAACCGCTGGACAAGTGTCTGCCCAGCAGCTTCTGTACGACGCTGCAAATCCAGCAGATGCGGCCACGGCGCCTCAGGATTTATGAAATCCGGCGTTAGTGGAGACACCCCACCCCAATCGTTGATCCCACCCTGTAGCAAACGCTCGTAGCCCTTGTCGCTCAAATTGGGCGGCGCCTGAATATTCATCTCACGAAGCAACAATCGCGCCACAGCCAACGTTCGCAGCATGTCGCCGTGGTCGGGCTCCGGCCAGTTCGCCATCGGAATTCGCGCCTTTGCACGGAAATTCTGCACGATCACCTCCTGCACGTGACCGTACTGCTGGTGCAATTGCCGAATCGCCAGCAGGGAATCCACGCGATCTTCGAAAGTCTCGCCAATACCAATCAGAATCCCGGTAGTGAAGGGAACGCCAAGCTTTCCCGAATCCTCAATCGTCTTCAAGCGCAGCGCTGGCAGTTTATCGGGCGTCCGCTCCGTCGGGTGCGCCGTGTTGATTCGCGTGCTGGTGCTCTCGAGCATCAGCCCAAGGCTCGGATTGCTTACCCTCAGGCGCTCGATCCAGTTTGCGCTCAAGAGTCCGGGATTGGCGTGCGGCAGCAGACGCGTTTCGCACAATACCAGTTCGCACATCGATTCCAGATAATGCAACGTACTGCGATAGCCTAGTCGCCGCAGGTCGTCGCGCATCTCCGGAAAGATCGCCTCCGGTCGATCGCCCAGCGAAAATAGTGCTTCCGTGCAACCCAGCTTCTCGCCCTGCTTCGCAACAGCCAGCACTTCGTCCGGCGTCATCGTGTGCGCGCCAGGCTCTCCAGGATCGCGACGGAAGGTGCAGTAGCCGCAATAATCGCGGCACAGATTCGTCAAGGGAAGAAACACTTTGCGGGAGTAGGTGATGACACCGGGGTGATGCTTTTCTTTCAGCGCGCGCGCGGCTGCGAGCAGTTCTGGGAGCAATTCGTCATGGCATCGCAGTAATTCGCTAGCAGCATCTGGCGAAAGCGCGAGGCCGTCCCGAACCTCCCGCAAGATCGCGCGCAACGATCCCAGATCCATATTCGACAACCTGGTGTGCCGTATTGTGGTAGTTACTGGAGCGCTCATGCTGGACCGTGCACCAGAATGGATGTCGAATCGAGAATAGCGCAGGACGCTAATAGGCGTTCAGGATTTCGGCAACTCGGACGGCAGCCTATAGCGTCCACGAAAATAGAGCAGTGGAGTACCCTCACCCAGCAGCACCTCGCGAACCTCAGCCACGAAGATCGTATGGTCGCCTGCCGGGTGTCCAGCAACGGTCTGGCAGTCAAGATTCCCTAGCGCCTCGGTCAGAACCGGAGTGCCACTGGTCATCTTGTGATACTCCACGCCCAGGCGATAAGCGGCGTCCGGATTACGCTCAGGATCGGCGAAGAACTCCGACAGGGCCTCTTGTTCTCCTTTCAAAATACTGACACCAAAATTCCTGCGCTCGCTGAGATGCAGATACGTCTCCGCCAGGTGATCTACGCAAACCAGTACCAGAGGCGGCCGCAACGACACCGAGCAGAATGCATTCGCGGTCATGCCGTGAACCTCGCCCTCCGGCGTTTCCACCGTGACTACGGTGACGCCGCTGGCGAAGCGGCCCAGGGCGGCGCGAAACTCGTCGGGTGTAACCAGATTTTCCATTATGCGATCTTGGAAAAGGAGCAACTAACGTCACGCGTTAAAAGCCAACTATACCCGATTGCTTTCACTCCAGCCTGACTTGCGGTAATCTTCCACGGCAGAGAATTTCGTAAGATGGGATTCACTAAAGGCGCAGAGTTTGCCCTTTGACGTGGGTTGTGGGGTCGGAATGTATCCTCGGGCGTTTGCGTATCATCGCGCAAAATCGTATCCGGAAGCGATTTCGCTGTTGCAGCAACTGGGAGAGGAAGCCAAGTTTCTGGCGGGCGGGCAGAGCCTTATCCCGTTGATGAAGCTGCGTCTCTCGACGCCCGCACATTTAGTGGATCTCAACTTCATTCCGGACACTTCCTACATTCAGAGTAACGGCACACTGCGGCTGGGTGCGATGACTCGCCACTCCGAGATAGCGGCTTCCCGTGAAGCGGGGCGCATTCCCGATTCTCCACGATTGCGCCGCCGGTATCGCCGATCCACAGGTGCGCCACATGGGAACCATCGGCGGCTCGATTGCCGAGGCCGATCCCACAGGCGACTGGGCTCCTGTGTTGCTGGCGACCGGTGCGACGGTAAAGACGCTGGGCCCGAGCGGCGAACGCGCTATCGATATCAGCGAGTTCATTCTCGATGCCTACACCAGCGCTCTGCAGCCAGGCGAACTGATCACCGAGATCGCAATTCCCGTTCCACAGCCGCGCACTGGTGGGGCCTACATCGCATTGAAGCGGTGTGCTCCGGTGTACGCCAGCGCCAGCGTCGCCGTGCAGCTCACGTTGAACGATGATCGTACTTGCAAGGATGCTCGCATCTATCTCGGCGTACTCGGCCTGACGGCGAGCCGCGTGACCGTAGCGGAGGATCTTCTGCGGGGACAGGCAATCGACGATCGCCAAATCGAGGGTGTACGCGAAGCTGTGATGGACATCGCCGAACCGGTGACCGACATGCGTGGGACCGCCGAATACAAACGCCACGCCGCCGGCGCTCTGGCGAAATTGGCGCTGGACGCGGCTTTGCGCCGTGCCCGAGGAGAACACGTGGAGGTCGCGCATCTGTATGCCTGATGAGATTGCACAAGTGCGGATCAGTCTGAACGTTAACGGCAAGGCCTACTCACGCAACGTCGAGCCGCGTACGCTGCTGGTTCAACTGCTTCGTGAAGAACTGAGCCTTACCGGCACGCACATCGGTTGCGATACCAGCTATTGCGGCGCCTGCACGGTGCTGTTGAATGGCAGGAGCGTGAAGTCTTGTACAGTGTTCGCCTTCCAGGCCGACGGTGGGGAGGTGCTCACGGTCGAAGGATTGGCGAAAGACGGCCAGCTTCATCCCGTGCAGCAGGCCTTCAGCGACTGCCACGGCTTTCAATGCGGCTATTGCACGCCCGGATTTCTGATGAGTACCCTGCAATTGCTCGACGAACATCCGCATCCCACAGAGTCAGAGATGCGTAAAGGTATTGCCGGGAACACATGCCGTTGCACCGGATATCAAAACATTTTTAAGGCGATTGAAGCGGCGGCCGATACCTACAATGCCGCCCTATCGGACAGGAGTTAACCTTGGCTATCAATTTTTCTGGCGAGTTCGCCACGCCCCGCACGCCGGACGAGGTGTTCGATTTCCTGTCTGACCCGAACAAATTCGCGCCGCTGCTCCCCGACTTCCAGAGCATGAGTATGGAGGACCCTACGCACTTCACGGTAAAGGTGAAAGTGGGTGTGGGAAATATCAGGGGCAACGCCGAAATCAAGATGGAGTTAGTGGAAGCGGTGAAGCCGCGACGGGCGCACTATCAAGGGCAGGGAACAGCCGTCGGCAGCCAAGTGACCGTGAGTGCCGGTTTCGATCTTCATCCCAATGGCGAGAGCACGCGGGTACTGTGGCAGGGCGAGACCAGCATCTTCGGCAAGCTAGCCTCCATGGCAGGAGGAATGCTCGAACCGCTGGGACGCAAGAACATTCAGAAGCTCATCGATGGTCTGCAGCAAGCATTGTCGCAGCCGCTGACGCAGGTGGAGACGTTATCAGAACCGCCGGTGGCAGAAGCGACGATCTCCGACCCGTCCCTTACGACAAAGGGTGAAGCCGCGGAGCCCGATCCAGGAAACCCCGACTCAACACGGACCGCGACATCGATGCCGCTGGAAGCCCCGGGCTTGAGCCCGGCGAACAGCAACGCCTTAAACGATGGGACTTCCTCCCCGGCCCAGGAAACGAATGGCGACTACCCTGCATAACCGATCATCGGATTGGGTCGGACAATCCATCAAGCGCAAGGAAGACGCGCGCCTGGTTCGCGGCAAGGGCAAGTTTGTCGACGACATCAAACTGCTCGGCATGCTGCACCTGGTCTTCGTGCGCTCGCCGTTTGCGCACGCCACCATCACCAGCGTTGATGTTTCCGAAGCAGAAGCAGTACCAGGTGTGATCTGCACGCTGACTGGCCGGGAGATCACCAAGCTTATTGATCCATTCTTCGAGATCGGTCCCGCACCCAGCAATCGGATTCTCGACTATCCCATGGCGGTTGATCGCGCTCGTTACCAGGGCGAGCCGGTAGCCGCGGTCATCGCCGAAACACCCGCCATCGCGGAAGACGCAGCCGAGTTGGTTCGCGTGGAGTACGAACCTCTTGAGGCCGTGATCGATGCTGAAGTTGCTGCCTTGGACAAAACGATTCTGCACGATGCGATGGGAACCAACGTAGTCTGGCGCGGCGTCTTCGAGTACGGCGACATCGACAAAACCTTTAAAGACGCGGCACACGTTATTCACGTCGATCATCTGCACATGCATCGCTTCTCCAGCACACCGCTGGAGAACAATGCCGTCATCGCGCAGTGGGACGACAGCGACGAACGCCTCTACTTCTGGAGCAATAATTCATTTCCAACGATCGGCATTCAGTTGCTGGCACCTGCCTTGCACTTGCGCATGGATCAGGTGCGCGTGCAGACGCACGATATCGGTGGCAGCTTCGGCATCAAGATCACGAACTATCCGCAGATGGCGGTGTGCGCCTTGGCATCGCGCAAAGCCAACGGCGCGCCCATCAAATGGAGTGAGACGCGTTCCGAGCACATGACTGCGAGCGCCCACGGAAACGAGCGCACCTTCCGAGACACGCGTGTTGCACTCGACGCGAACGGTGTCATCCTCGCGGTCGATTCGCGTCACATCGACGACTGCGGCGCCTATCCGCGGTATGAGCCGCTGGGTTGCGTCATCTGGTCGCAAGTAGCGCCGGCGACCTACCGCCTGAAAAACCTGCGCATCGATTTCAGCCAGGCTGTCACCAACAAATGTCCTGTCGGTCCAAACCGCGGCTATTCGCGCATGCAGCATCTGTGGTTCCTGGAACGCGTGCTCGACATCTGCGCGCATCAGTTGAATATTCCCGCGGACGAGATGCGCCTGCGCAACTACATTCGGCCGGAAGAGTTTCCATACACCACGCCGAACGGCTGCGTATACGACTCCGGCAACTATCCTGGCATGCTGAAAGCTTGCGAAAGACCTGATCGGCTGGGACAAGTGGCAAGTCGAGCGCACAAAGGCGCACGCCGAAGGTCGCTGGCTCGGCATCGGCATCGGCACCACGCTCGATTCAGGCACCAATAATTTCGGGCAGTCGCAGATCGTCAATCCGCAGGCGCCGTTTTCCGGCAACTCGCAAGCCGCCAGCGCCAAGCTCGACATTTATGGCGAAGTCATCGTAGCCGTCGGCTCTGTCCCACAAGGTCAGGGTCATGAGACAACGGTGTCGCAGGTGGTTGCCGACATTCTGAATATCAGTCCTGACCTGGTCAACGTGCGTGTCGGCTTTGACACCGAGCGCAACGTCCATACCGGACACAGTGGGACATACGCCAGCCAGTTCGCCGTGTCCGGGCTTTCAGCGGTGAACGGCGCTGTACGACTGCTAAAGGCGGAATTGAGCAAGCTGGCGGCCTTCGCGCTGCAAGCCAGTGAGGACGAACTGGAATTTGGGGTCGGTAAACAAGGGCCAGAGATTCGGGTGCGTGGCACAGAGAAGGCGATTCCATACATCGGGCTGGCCAATCTTGCAAACGTCAATACAGCCGTGGTTCCTGAAGACTTGCGTTCGCTGACGTTGAATTGCCGCTACACCTGGCGTGCGCCGTTTCAGGTTCCCGACGTTGTCGAAAAAGTACGGGAACCTCACGCTGACCTATTCCTCGCAACTGCACATCGCGGTGATCGAGATCGACAAGGAAACGTACATCCCGAAGATCGTCGACTACGCTGCGGTCGACGACTGCGGCACCGTGATCAATCCGATGATCGTCGAAGGCCAGGTGCACGGCGCAACCGCACACGGCATCGGCGCGGCGCTGATGGAAAATTGCGCCTACGACGAGAACGGCAACATGCTTGCATCGACATTCAGCGATTACACGCCCATCACCGCGGTCAGCATGCCGCGCATTAAGTACGGCAACACCGAGACGCCGTCGCCGCACAGCTATAGCGGCGCTAAGGGCATGGGTGAAGGCGGAGGCGCTCCGTTGCACGCGATCAGCGCGGCGCTGCAGGACGCGCTGTGGAGGGAAGGCGTGATCATCGACGATTCTTACAACAATGCCAGCACGCTGTACGAGCAGATCCAGCGGCAGCGACGTGGCGAGCCGAAGTTGAATGTAAGGGTTGAGCGTGGGTGACGTGTGTCAGCGGTCGGCTCAGGCGTCAGCCAAGTCGGCGATGCAAACGGCGTTATCTGCGTAACTACATTGAGCCAGGTAGAAATGTTTAAGCGATTTAAACGCCAGCCGTGGAGCGGCGACATCGTCTTCGTCTCGTGTGACCGCTAATAGCCAGCGATGAAACGTATTCTCATCGTCGGAGCCGGAGCCATCGGCAGCCTGTACGCGGCGCACCTGGCGCGTGTCGCCGAGGTGTGGGTCTTCGCCCGCCGTCCGGAGCACGCGCAGAGCATCAACGAGCGCGGGATACGCGTCACCGGCCGCAATGAATTTCACGCGCAACTGAAGGCCACTACCGAGGTCGGCGATCTGCCGAAATTCGACTTCGGCATCGTCGCCACCAAGGCCAATCAGACGTGGGAGGCCTTCGCTCCGGTCGCACACCTGTTTCCGCACGGTGCCGTGTTATCGGCGCAAAATGGATTGGGCAGCGAAGAAGTTATGGCCGGATTGATGCCCTCGGGCTACGTGATTCGAGGCACGACGTTCATGAGCGGCACGCGCTTCGCCGACGATCACGTGCACTACGAGTTGAACACGGCGACCTGGATGGGCCCGTTCGAGCCGACCGACACGCCATTCGAAATGGTGGATGAATTGGCGCACGCTGATGAATGAATCGGGATTGAAAGCCGAGGCTCTGGGAGATGCGCGTCCGGCGCAGTGGTCGAAGCTGATCTTCAACGCCTCGGTGAACAGCGTTTCGGCGCTCACGGAGTTGCCGCATTCGCCGCACTTCGCCGCCGAAGCTGAGTTCAGCGATCTTGGCCATCTCTTGCACGCGTTGATCGACGAAGGAAAGAACTGTGGCGGCGGCGCGTGGGCATCGAGTTGCACGAGGATCCCTGGGCGATGAACTGCATCGGTGCGCAGACCAATCATCCGCCGTCAATGCTGTACGATATCCGACATCGTCAGGGTACGGAAGTCGACTACCTTGGCGGTGCGATCGCACGCGAGGCGCAGCGAGCTGGGCGTTCCGGCGCCGCTGCACACGGCGCTGTATCGGCTGATCAAGGCCAAAGAAGCAAGCTGGACGTGGAAGAAGGAAAACGTTCTGGAGACGGTGTAAGCGATGCCCTACCCGATCGACAACGCCAAACTCGACCGCGTCCGCGCTCTGATGAAGGAGCATGATCTCGATGCGCTGGTCGTCCGTGCGCCTGACAACATCGTCTACCTGACGAACTACTGGTGCATGAAGGGCTACGACATCGCGATCTTTCCGCGCGAAGGGGAAGCCACGCTGATCGCCATGGAGCCGCAGGAAGAAGACGCGCGCCGCACCTCATGGACGCAGGACATTCGGCTGTTCAAGGGCTACCACCCTACGCGATCCGCGACCACCCGGCATTGCGCTCGCTCGACATCGCCGTGCAGGTTCTGAAGGAGCGCGATCTGACCGGACGCATCGGACTCGAACTGTCACAGGGAACGCAAAGCGCCGATCGCATGGTGGGCGAGCCCAGCACCTGGACACAGCCGTGGTTCGACGCCTTCAAGGCGGTCGCGCGCGAGATCGGTCGACATCTATCCGGTCATCAACAGCGCTCGCGCGATCAAGACACGCGCAGGAAATCGAGCGCATGAAGCTGGCCAACGAACTGGCCGCGCTCGCGATGGAACACACCTGGGAGCGTCTGCGTCCGGGCATGAAAGAGAGCGAGGTCGGGGCGATCTTCGAAGGCTTCGTTCACGGCCACGGCGTCGGCTATAAGGGCAAGGTCGAGATGGCGCGGGCCTTCACGCTGGTGTGGTCGGGCCCGGGAATTCGCACATTCACCGCGACCGGCGACCGTCCGGTGCAGGAGCACGAGCCGACGCTGTTCGAGATCTGGGTGTGCGTCGATGGCTACTGGAACGACCTGACCAAGAATCTGTGTCCGGGCGAACTCACTCCGGAATACCACAAGCTGCTGGACTTGCTGCTCGCGGTCTTCAACGAAGCCGCGGCCTTCGCGAAACACGGCGCGAGCCTTCCGGAGCTCGACCGTCTGGTTCGCGCGCGCATCGCCGAGGGCGGCTATCCCGGGACAGCCGTCGCATCCCGATATGCCACGGTGTGGGAGCTCGCGCCCACGAGCCGCCATATGCGCACCAGGCGAGCACCGGGACCATTCACGAAGGCATGGTGCTGGCGATTGAGCCGGCAGTCTATTGGCCGGGCGGCGGCGGCTTGCGGCTGGAAGACAACTTCTGGATCACCGGCGACGGCAACGAGAAGCTGTGCTCGTTTCCCGACGATTTCCGGGTGCTGCAACGGTCCCATGCCGGAAAGGCCGCACACTGATGGCGACCGCCGGCAAAGCCGTTCTATCTGACAACGTCAGAGACGCGATCGTCAGCCGCATCCGCGAGGACGAGATCGTCGCCATGTGCTGCGAGGTGATCGACATCCCCAGTCCCACAGGCGGGGAGCTGGCGATGGCCGAGTACATGCGCGCGGCGTTTCAGAAACTGGGACTGAAGATCACCTGGCAGCAGGTGGAAGACGATCGCGCCAACGTCGTCGGCCGACTGGAGGGCAGCGGCAACGGCCAGTGCCTGATGTTCAACGGCCACATGGATACCTCGAACACCGGCGACGAAGACTTTCTGACCGGCATCGGTTACAAGCCGCACGCTGTCGTCAAAGACGGCATGATTTACGGCCTCGGAATTTACAACATGAAGGGCGCGCTGGTTTGCTACGTGCACGCGGTCAAGGCGCTGCTGGAGGCCGGGGTCAAGCTGGACGGCGATGTCATTCTGGGCGCAGTCTGCGGCGAGATCGAGAAGACGCAGTGGGGCGAGTTCCAGGGCAAGGAATATCGCGGCTACGGAGCGGGAACGCACTACCTGGTCAATCACGGCGTGCTGCCCGACATGTGCATCCTGGGCGAGCCGACCGACATGCAGCTGGTGCTGGAGCATGCCGGCTCCATGTGGGTGCGCTTCGGCCTGACCGGCAACTACGTTCATTCGGCATTTGCGCCCGGCAAGGAAGATCAGAATGCCATCCGTCGGATGTACGACGTTGTGGGAGAAGTGATGCGCTGGATTCCCGAGTGGCAGGAGCAGGCGCACTGGGCGGGTCGGCCGGGCTTCGTGAATATCGGATGCCTGCAGGCCGGACATCCCTGGCGGGCCAGCCGCACTCCGGAACGCGCCGACCTGTTTCTGGACGTGCGCGTGCCGCCGACGATCAGCATGACCGATGCACGCCGCGCGGCCAAGAAGCTGTTTCTGGCGTTGAAGGAGAAGCATCCGGAGTACGGCCTGGAGTTCGAGACTTACGTGTCCGTACCCGGCGCGACCATCGACGAGAACCACGCGATGGTGAAGGCCATCGAGCGCAATCATCAGCACGTGGTCGGAAAGCCGCCGGTGCGCGATACCGTGCTGTGGTGCTCGGACGCGTCGGTGCTGTCGCGCTTCGGCTGTCCGACGGTGAACTACGGCCCATCGAGCGGGCCGCGCGATCACGAAGGCGAGAAGGTCGCGATCAAGACGCTGGTGGATATTACGAAGGTGTATGCGCTGACCGCGGCGGAGATATGCGGGTGAAGACAGCTAGCTGAGCCGTGAGCTTTGAGGCAACGGCATCCTGATCGACGCTGGGCTGACAAATGCGTAACATACAGCTGAAAGCGTCTCGAGGCTCACTAGCCCATAGCTCGACAGCTCACAGCTACGAGGTTTTCATTTGCCCAGTCCATCTGAAATTCAACGCCGCTACGACAACATTCGCGCCACCATGCGCGAGCAGAGCGTCGATGCGCTCATCGTGTGCGGCAACCAGTACGCCGGCTTCGAAGGCGCGGTCTTCTACATCTCCGGCTTCGAGATCGTGCATCGCTACGTCTACGTGCTGATCCCGCTCAATGGCGAGCCGACGCTGGTCTTCCCGCAGGAGGCGCGCTGGATCGGCGACAAGAAGAAGCCGTTCGTGAAGGAAAAGGTCTGGGCCGACATTCCCGGCCGCTGGCTGCGCGAGCGTGCGCAGGACGAAGGCTGGAAGCGCGTCGCCGTCTACGGGCTCGACTACGTGATGGCCGTCCGCGACTATCGCGAGCTGCAGCAGGGCTCGTTCGAACTGGTGCCCTTCGACTTCCACTTCGACATGGCGCGTGCGGTGAAGAGCGAGGAAGAACTGGTCGAGATTCGCGACTCCATGGACATCATCCACGAAGGCTTCTGGGCGCTGCTGGAAGGCTTCGCGCCGGGCAAGACCGAAGCCGAGATCATGGCGCCGGCGGTCGAGGTCTTCTTCGCGCGCGGCGCCGGGCCGCGCATGATGAACATCGTGCTCTCGGGCGAGAACGGCGAAGCCGAGGCGCACTTCAAGGTTCCGGGACGTCGCCGTGTCGGCGAACGCGACCTGATGCTGTACTCGCTGGAGATCGCCGGAACCGGCGGCTACTGGGTCGAGTTCTCGCGCGCGCTCATCGACGGCGAGCCCAGCAAACGCACTCTGCAGATGGCCGAGGTCTATCCCGAGGCGATGGAGGCGGCGCGCAAGCTGATGCACGACGGCGTGCTCGCCTGCGATGTTCACAAGGTCGTCGCCGACACCTTCGCGCGCAGCGGCTTCGCGCTCGGACATCTCTCCGGACACTCGATCGGAACGACCATGCTCGAGCATCCGGCGATCGGCGCGAAGAGCCAGATTGAACTCAAGGAAAACATGATCTTTTCCCTGCATCCGCAAGTCGTCGATCAGGATGGCAGCGTCTGCCTGTACACGCAGGACACCTTTCGCGTGGGCCAAACGGAGGGCGAAAACCTCAGCAGCATTCCCTGGAAGTTTTACTCTCACGCGACGCGCGACGCCATCGTCAAGGCCGCTTCCGATCGATGGATCGACGCATGAAGAAAGTTCTGGTCGTGGGATGCGGAGCCATCGGCAGCCTCTTCGCGGCGCATCTGGCGAAGGGCGGCGAGGTCGAGGTGTACGCCTTCGACGTCTCGCAGCCGCACATCGACGCCATCAACCGCAACGGCCTGCGGCTCTCGGGCGCAGCCGAGATGCACGTGCAACTGGCCGGGGCGAGCACCGATCCGGCCGAACTGCCGGTTTGCGATTACGGCGTCGTCGCGACCAAGGCGATCCACACGGCGAGCGCCATCAAGGCCGCCGCCCGCTGCTTCGACGAGAACAGCGCGGTGTGCTCGGTGCAGAACGGCGTCGGCAACGAAGAGCTGATCGCCGAGCATGTGAAGTACGTGATTCGCGGAACCACATTTCCCGCCGGCCACATTGCCGAGCCGGGACACGTCGGCTTCGACATCAAGGGCGACACCTGGATCGGGCCGTTCGAGCCGACGAACACCTCGATGGATCGCGTGAACGAGCTGGCCGGCTACATCACGCGCGGCGGCATGAACACCATTCCGCTGGAAGACGCTCGCGGTGCGCAGTGGACGAAGCTGATCTTCAACGCGGCGACGAATCCGGTGGGCGCGCTGACGCGCCTGCATCACGGTGCAGCGACGCGCTTCGGGCCGACCGGCGAGCTGTTCGAGGCGCTGATCCAGGAAGGCGAGGCCGTGGCGAAGGCCATGGGCGTCGAGCTGCACGGCGATCCGCGAGCACTGGTGCAGAAGGGCGCAAACGCTCCGGGCAAGCACAAGGCCAGCATGTTGCAGGACGTGATCGCTTCGCGCATTACCGAAGTCGATTTCATGAATGGCGCCATCGTGAAGTGGGGCGAGAAGTACGGCGTGCCGACTCCGCTGAACAGGGCGATGTGGGCGTTGATGAAGGGACTGGAGCACGGGTGGACGGAGCCGTAGGCTCGGTAGCTGTCGGCTATCGGCTGTCAGCCAGTCGGACAAAGATTCGCGATACGCGCAGGCACTAAGTTCCGACGATCAATAAAGAGTTGACATTGCAAACAAGCTAAGAGCCGATAGCTGATGGCCGACAGCTCCGAAAGGCATTCATGTCCGTTCCATTCCGTATTGGTGTTCTGCAACTCAGCATGGAGCCGCTGCGACCAGACGGTGCGCATGGCGCAGGCCTGCGACCGCGCCGGCTTCGACATCTTCTGGCTCGCCGAGGCCTATCCCTGGTGGCGCAAGCACGGCTTTGAGGCGCGCTCCTCGACCGCGATCACCGCCGTCGTCGCCACCCAGACCAAGCGCATCACCATCGGCTGGGGCATCATCTCGCCCGTACACGCGTCATCCGGTGCAGATCGCGATGGAAGCGCGCGTGCATGCAGGACGCCGCGGGCGATGGCCGCTTTCTGCTTGGGCTCGGCGCGTCGAAGATCTTCATGAAGGAGATTGGCGAAGGCGAGAAGGGCAAAGAAGTCGGCCCGGCAGTCGTCATGCGCGAGAGCATCGAGATCGTCGAGGCCATGCTCGCGGGCGATGCGGTCGAGTATCACGGCAAGGCATTCGACGCCTCGGCGCCGGCGCTGAAGAGCGACGCGCACGTGTCGCGCAAGCGCGTGCCCATCTATGTCGGCGCGACCGGCCCGGTGCTGCAACGGCTGGCGGGATCGCACTCCGATGGACTGCTGACGGCCAGCATTACCACTCCGGACTTTCTCCGCTACGCGCGCGGCAACATGGAAGAAGGCGCGAAGAAGGCCGGCAAAGATCCCGTCAAAGCTCGATCTGGGCGGCGTGATCGTGGGCAGCATCAACAAGGACTCGAAGAAGGGCAAAGAGGGCGCGCGCGAGATGGCGGCCATGTATCTCGCCAACAAGGTGCAGAATATCCGCGGCTCGGCCGACGTGCTGCTGCAAACCGCGGGCCTGACCTTCGAGGAGATTGCGCCCATCGCCGACGGCATGGAGAAGGGCGGACGCAAAGCCGCCGCGCAGGCCGTAACCGACGACATTCTGCGCAAGATCTGCGCCATCGCCGGTTCTCCCGACGAATGCTGCGAGCGCATCAGCAGTACCGCGATGCCGGGTGCACCAACATCATGCTGGAGATCTGGGGCGACGACAGGGAAGAGCAGGCGAAGCTGTTTGGCGAGGCCGTGTTGCCGAATTTCCGGTAAGTAAGCAGCTGACTCAGGCGAAAACATCAGGACCCCTATCTCATACTGAACGAGGCCTTCGATGGGTACAGGGGTCCTTTAAGTCTGCTCAGTCATGACCGATCGTTCTTAGTTCAACAATCCGTACATCGCCACCTGATCTGGTCGCGCCGACAAAGACGTGTCCGTCGGCAATCGTAGGAACGCTGAACTTCACACGCGAGCCGGCGCGGTCGCGTCCGGAGTTCTGTTCCGAGTTGTAGAGCTCGGTGCAGGTTGGTGGCGTCATAGGCGTGCAGGATGGCGTAGCTGCTGCCCACTGTCAGCCTGAATCAGCCAGACGATGCCGTTGCTGGTGCCGTTGGCCGAGACCGCCGGAGTCGGACCAGGGTAACCGAACAGCGTGGTCGAGGTCGCAACCGGTCCGGTCGAAAGCAACTGCGTCGTGCGGGTTGAACGAATACGCCTTCAGGTGGTCGCTATGACCGCCGAAGTAGGCGGTGTTGTTCCAGAAGGCATCGCCGCCCCAGACTCCGCCGATGGCGAAGGGCAGGGTCTGCACAATCTGGCTATCGTTGCCGGTGTGGAAGTGACCCATGTTGTCGCGGTTGATCAGGTCGATGGTTCCTTCTTTGCCGACCTGTATCAGCAGGTGCGGATGCGCTCCACCCGGCTGATCGGGCAGCAGGACAACGCCGCCGGAGGCGACATCGGTGTCATTGTTGGCGAGAGTCTGCTGGTCCCAGGGAGTGAAGTAGTCGGCGAGCGTGAATCCAGATCCCGAAGACCAGGTCCACCGCAGAACGCTGTCGCCATAGTCGCTGCCGCCGCTGCTGCCGTTGAAGGTGCCGTTGCCGGTGGGCAGGTAGATGGAGCCGTTGGAGTCCGCTGCCGGTCCGGAACCGCCGCCCCAGAAGCCACCTTCCACTCCGTTCGGCGTGTCGACATAAAGCGCTGGTATTCGCGAGGTTGCCTTTGTTAAAGGACATCAACCAGCCGTGATAGGCGTCCCAGATCGCAATGCGATGCCCAGCCGATCATCAATTGGCCGTTGGGATGAAGCATCAGGGCCGAGCGTTGGCCTTCCACCAGGGGATCAAACGTAAGTATGCCGGCCATCGAACCCGTACCAATTCCCATGGTCTGGGCGCTGATGCGGCGCGGGATCACGCGATCGACGCCGGTGCGCAGGTCCAGTTCATGCAGCGTCTGGTAGAAGTGTGGTGGTGTGCGCCAACAGGTCGACTTCTTTGGTCTTGGCGACCATGAAAATGGAGTTGGTGGAAGTATCGATCACCGGCGTTCCGGTAATTCCGATCTCGGGCGTCATGTCGTTGCAGCCTACATCGCCGCTGGAAACGCTGCGTGATCTGCAGCAGGGCCGAATGGGTGGTCAGGAAATTCGCGTGCCAAAGCAGTTGACCGCTGTTGACGTCGAAGGCGTAGACCTGGTCGTGCTCGGTGGCGACGTACAAAACGTTATGCGAACTTCCGTTGATGACTACGCCGGGCACATAGAGCGGCTGCGCGTAAACCTGTCCTTGCACGGTAAACAGCGCCTTGCGGCCAAAAGTTGAAACGCTGACGTTCGACGGCGTCAGAACTGGTCTCGTGAGTGTTAGCGCCGGAGCGATAGTTATCGTTTTGGTAAGTAGTTACCGCAGTTTGTGCCGTCAATAACGAACTGGTAATACAGCAACAGGCTGGCAAGTCGAACCAGTGGCTTCATAGCTGGGCAGGGCTCCTTGGATGCGAACTTGTTGAAAGATATAGCGGAAGCTGATGAATTATCTTATGGATTGCTGTCTGCTCACAAGCGCGAAGGTGCCACACCTGCAATTTTCTGTTGCAACAAGTACCCGTGGCAAATCCCCTGTTTAGGGTGCGACTTAGGAGCCGTTTACGACGCGTGGCGAAGAAATCCGCGCTTTCGTCTACACTGACGGAAACAACAACATGTCTGACAGCGAACTCTCTCCTCCGATTGCCCCGTTTCGTCCAGCACACTCGGCTTTTGTGGGCCCGCATGGTTTGCGCGCCGGATGGCGACTGCTCATCTTCATCGCTATCGTCGCCGTGCTTTTCGTGCTTTTCGGAATCTCTGCTGCAGCCCAGGCTGCTCAGATTTTCGGCACGCGACTTCTCGGCCCCAAACGTCATCGTCGGAGAACTGATCTCCTTCGCTCTCATTCTTATCGCCACATTCCTCATGAGCGTGATTGAGCGTCGCCGCTTCGCCGCCTACGGACTGCCCGCTCGCGGTTTTCTGGGCAAGCATTTCTGGAGTGGCGCTCTGTGGGGCTTCGTCATGCTGTCTTTCATCGTGGCGCTGATGGCGGCCAGCCACTCCTACTCGGTCGACGGCCTCGCACTCTCAGCCGCCGAGCTGGTGAAGTACGGTTTGCTGTGGGCGCTGGGCATTCCTGCTGGTCGGCCTGTTCGAGGAATTCTCCTTTCGCGGATACCTGCAATACACGCTGACCTCGGGCATGGGCTTCTGGCCGGCCGCCGGAATCACCTGTCTGGCGTTTGCGGCAGCACACTCAGGAATCCAGGGGAGAACTGGGTGGGCGTGCTGGAGATTGTTCTGATCGCACTCTTCCTGTGCCTGGCACTGCGACGCACCGGTAACCTGTGGTTTGCCATCGGCTGGCACATGTCGTTCGACTGGGGCGAGAGCTTCTTCTACTCGACGCCGAACAGCGGCATCCAGGCCACCGGTCACATGTTGAAGGTGTCGATGAACGGGGTCCAAGTGGTTGAGCGGCGGCAGCGTGGGACCGGAGGCAAGCGTCTTCGACCTTGATCGTGACCATCATGGGCATCCTGCTTCTGGCCAAGCTCTATCCCGAGGCGAAGTATCCCGAGATTCCTCCCGAGGCTTGTCAACGGACTCGACGGCAGCCAAACCGTGGCGCTCCCACCTGCGGCCTCATAGCGCCAGACCTACGGCGCGACGGGCAATCCTTTGTCTTCCAGCATCGAAGTGCAGAACGGACAGCGCGTCGCCCGCTTCACCACCCCGCTGAAGCAGAACGGGCACTCTTTCATCTCGACGTTCCTGGGTGTGGCGGAAGCGATTGACCTGCCGCACCAGCAGGAAAACGCCAAACGCCACGATCACGAAGTTGAAGATGGCGTTCATGAACAGCCCATAGTTCAGCGTGGGCGCCCCCACCGACTTCGCCGCAGCCAGGCTGTCGAAGTGCATGCCGGTCAGGCTGACAAACATGTTGGTGAAGTCCACCTTGCCGAACATGCGGCCGATGAGCGGCATGATGATGTCATCGACGAACGAGGTGATGATCTTGCCGAAGGCGACGCCCAGGATGATGCCGATCGCCATGTCGAGCACGCTGCCCTTCAGGGCAAATTCCTTGAACTCCTTGAAGCCGCCCTTGCCGATCTTCGCCAGCGGCATCGGATTGGTCATGTGCGAAGCGAAGTTCGACATGTTGATTTGATCTGTCCCGTGAGTGTGTTCCATTGAGGGCCTCCACCGGAATTGCGCTCGACAATTCTGTGGGCATGGTGGGACGCCGGGAGCGTACTTGTCAAGCAGGGGAGGGGGCTAAGAAGGGCGCGGTTGCCGGTGCCCCGTTCAAGCCCTTCTTTGGCTTGAGCTGGAGCGTACATCAATGCTCATGCTTCGAATGCGAATGAAGATGCGGATGCGAATGCGTCACCGATCCGTGACTGTGCCGATGCGCATGCACCAGGTTCGCCCGCAACAACAACTCGTGGTTCGACAGAATCTCCGGCGGCGTTCCGCTGGCCAGCACCTTTCCTTCCTCAAGCACTACAACTCGATCGGCAATGTCCTCCACAATTTCCAACTGATGCGTTGCCGTCACAATGGTCTTGGATGAACCCTTCCACTGCTGGATCAAGTCGATGATCTGGCTCTGGCTGCGCGGATCGAGCGTCGCCGTAGGCTCGTCGAGCAGGAGCACGTCGGGCTCAAGGACGATCACCGATGCCAGAGCCACGCGCTTCTTCTCGCCGCCGGAGAGCCGATAGGGCGGACGCTCCCGCAGCTGTGAAATACCCATCAGCTCGAGCGTTGCATCGACCCTCGCGAGAAGCTTCTCCTTTGGCCACTGCAGTTGCAAGGGTGCAAACGCCACCTCGTCGAAGACGGTCGGATTGAACAGTTGCACATCGGGATTCTGAAACACCAACGCAACTCGTCGGCGAAACGGAAGCGAAAAGCTATCGTCCTGCAGTCGTCGAGCCGTCAGCGGCTGGCCCGTCGAAGCTGATTTCGCCGCTGGTGGGATAGCAGAGACCGTCCAGCAGGCGCAGCAGTGTGGACTTGCCCGAGCCGTTCGCTCCGACTAGCGCCAGGCGCTCTCCTTGCTCGATCGCCAGCGACAGTCCCCGCAGCGCCGGGATACCCTCGTAATCGAACGACACCTCGCGCAGTTCGAAGAGCGGCATGGCTATCGTCCCATCCACGACCGAGAGGCCGGCGGCCATCAGAAAAAGCAGCAGCCCCACGTAGTCCCACGTTGTCATACGAAAGTCCGAGAGAATCTGGACGTCGCCGCGAAAGCCGCGTGACTCCATCGCCAGGTAGACCTCGTTGCTGAGGGCGACGCTCTTACTCAACAGGACTCCCGCCGTCCGCGCGGCGATCTGCCGCTGCTCTGGCCCAGGGAGTCTGCCCACGGTGCGGCTTCGGCGCGACTCGAACATCTGCCCGGCGGTATCTACCAGGAGGAAGATGTAACGATACGTCATCGCCAGCATCATGATCGCTTCCTTCGGCAGCCGCAGGGCGCGCAGCGCCTTCAGGACGTGGGTCCACGGCGTACACAGGATCAGCAATGTGGTGAACGTGACGGCGGTTTCGACGCGCAGAATCAGCAGCAAAGCCGTGCGCAGACCAGGCTCGGTGATGGCCAGACCTCGCGAAGCAAGGAGAGCGCGCCCGGGAGTGATGAACAGCGCGGGAATCGCGATCACGCCGGTGAATCCCAACACGATCAGCCACACCCGTTTGGCCAGCATCAGCAGATTCACGCGCGACAGAATTGCCAGCAGAATGGCTGCAACGAACAGCGCGGCCACCACGCTGATCTTACGCGAGAGGGTCACCGCCAGCACCAGGGCGAAGAGTCCGATCAGGCGCACACGCGGGTCTAGCGATTGCAACAGTCCGCGACTGGCGAGCCGTCTCCTCCGAGAGCATGGCCCGAGTTAGCTGCGCGGGTGAATCCGATAGTCGTCGCTTCCACGAAACCGCGGCTCATCGCGCGCCTTCCGTACGACGCCGCTCCAGGACGAATCGCGCCACGAGTGACAGAGCCAGCAACAAGCCCACGCCAAACATTGCGGAAAGCAGATAGCCGAAGCTGCGGCTGCGGACGAAAGTCGGCGCGTAGGCAGGGAAGGGCGCGGTCCAGAGAGTGGAGAGTCTCTGCAATCCGGCGGGCGCTGCGGAAGAGGAACTCGACGCAACTGCCGCCTGAGTTGAGTTGCGCGACCTCCGCAGGCGACCATTCGCCCCACGCTGTTCCGGCTGCCAGGATGCCGAGCGGCGTCAGCAGCATGAGAACCGCAATCGCCATCCACAGTCGTGCAGCGAGTTCGCCGCGGGACGGACATCCGTGGGCGTCACCTGATCGACGAGGCCGGCGGTGCCGCGCAGCAACCCAGGATCGGCGACCTGCAGGTACGCAACCAGTCCGGCCGAGATAACGGCTTCGGCGAGGCCGGCAAAGGTCAGGTGTCCGATCATCATCGCCGGAACGGCAATGCTCAAAGGATAAGGCGCGTACAATGGCGTGCCCCCGGCATCGTGAAACAGCATAGGTTGAATGCCGAACTCAACTGACGCCAGCAGCGCCGCGGCATTCACCGCCAGATATCCGGCGACCGCCGCGGCCACGACCCGACGCTTGGAGGTAAGCGCGGCGCGCGCGGCGATGAGCCGATAGATGCCATACGCGACCAGTGCACCGACGATCGCCATGTTGAAGCAGTTCGCGCCCAGGGTGCTGATGCCGCCGTCGCCGAAGAACAGCGCCTGGATGGCAATCGCAATGGAGAGCGCGAGGATCGCGCCCGAAGGCCCGAGCACGATGGCCGCAATGGTGACTCCGAGCGCGTGGCCGGTGGTGCCTCCGGGCAGCGGCAGGTTGAACATCATCACGACGAACGAGAATGCGGCGAAGACGGAGATGAGCGGGATCACGCGCGTGAACAGCGCGCGCTTCAAACGGCGCAAAGCCGAATACCATCCTGCGGCCGCACCCACATAGAGCGTCGCGCAGGTCGATGGACTCAGGTATCCGTCAGGAATATGCATAGGACAAAAAGTGGCTAGGGAGCAGGGGACAGCAATAGGAACGCGAGCTTCCGCAAAATGCTTCCTGTCTCCTAATGTCTAGCCCCTGATCCTCTAATCTCTGTCTTCCTCATCGTAAATCATGGGCTTTGAGAGCAAAGCACGGATAGACGGTCGCGGTCCGCCATGTAAAGATCGCGACATTCGACGTGACGCAGGAGTTTCGAAATGAGCCGTGCTGTTCTTTATAGAAAACCGCAAAGCGGGGACTCACCTTTATCCATCCGCGAACGGATGGATTCGCTCAGATGGGAAGAGATCCACCAATCGCTCTCCACGCGAGGGTATGCTGAGACCGGTCCACTGCTGACACCCGCCGAGTGCTCCGGCCTGCGTTCGCTGTATGCGAGGGACGAACTCTTTCGCAGCAAAGTTGTCATGGAACGTGTACGCTTTGGACGCGGCGACTATAAATACTTTGCCAATCCGCTGCCAGACATTGTCCGGGAGCTGCGCACTTACGCTTATCCGCATGTCGCAAAGGTGGCCAACGACTGGGCCGAGTCTCTCAACGATGGCGCGCGCTTTCCACTCGATCATGCCGCTTTCCTCAGGCGATGTCATCAGGCTGGCCAGACCCGCCCCACACCGCTACTGCTTCATTACGAGCAGGACGGCTACAACTGTCTGCATCAAGACATCTACGGCACCGTGGCATTTCCGCTGCAATTGGTGTTGATGCTGGGTCAGCATGGCCGCGACTGGCAGGGAGGGGAGTTCGTGTTGGTTGAGCAGCGGCCTCGCGCGCAATCGGCCGCTGAGGTCGTCACGCCGGACGAAGGCTGCGCCGTCATCTTCACCACGCGCTATCGACCGGTGCGCGGTTCGAAAGGATACTACCGGGTGAACGTGAAACACGCTGTCTCACGCGTGCGCAACGGAACGAGGTACACGTTAGGCATCATTTTTCATGATGCGGAGTAAACCGGCGACCCTCACTGCTGCCCAACAACTACCCGTGCCACGGCCAACATGCTGATGGCTTCCGCCGACGGGTCCTGCAAGCGCTGAGAGCGCTGCAAGGCCGCCGTGGGATCAACCTGGGCCGCTGCCTCACTTACTTCTTGAACTATGTCAGGCGCATTGGCGGCTAGTGTCGAGCGATCCGACCACACTTCATCCACCGAGGCAAACGCGATATCGAAGTAGTGATCGGCCATCTTGCGATCTCCCGCAGTTCCGCTGGCAAATCCGCTGGCGGCGGCCTCCCGAGCGCGCGTGGCTGGCGGCATCGAGTTCAACTCCTGCGTGCGGTCGCCGGTGTTGTCCATCGCCCGCAGCACGCTGACGCTGTCATCGGCAGGGGACGGGAGCACGGCATTCTGATCCCCGCTGTTCACCGTCTGTTGAATCATCGGATCGGAGCGCAGCAGTTCCTGGTATGCGGCGGCGCCGAGGCTGTCGCTTAAGGCCCCACCAGTCAGGTTCACAGCCACGCTGCGCTGCGGCGACGCCGGCAGCTTAGCCAGCCACAAAAGAAATTTCGCGCCCCCCGTCTTAACGGCATCTTTATCCATTTTTGGGGCGGCCTCCGCAAACATAGCGGCGTAGTTCGGAGCCTCATCGGTACTGCCCGCGGCATCGGCTGGCAGGGAAGAGAACATTTTGACGAACATCGATTGCGACCACTGCGCGTTCATGCCCTCGGCTTCCATAAGCGCCGAGATGGCCCGGGCAGCGACAACTCCCTGGTTGACTCCGGCTTCCAGTTTGGTCATGGCCGCTGAATTGACTTCCTTGGGACAGTTCGTGATCGCGCCCAGCAACGACTGCTCGGCATCGAGCACGGCCGCAGGCGGCAACGCCTGCACAAAAGACGCAGCGGAGGCGCAGTCGACGTGACCGCTGGCCAGCATTGAGACTGCGGGCTTCTGGCCCTCAGCGACCAGCTTGGTCTCAAGCGAAGTTCCTTCACGCGCGAATTGCTGCGCCAGCTTCTGGTCGATGGGCGCGACCACATTGGTGGCCGCGTAGAGTACTCGTAGCCGGTCCTGCGGATCGGACTGCGGCAGTCCCACCGCGCTGTGGACGACATCGAGCACGAACTTCTGACGCGACTGCTCCTTCGAACTGGCAGCGGCGGAATTCGCAGCCGGCGTCCCAGTCTTCGCATTCGCCAATCTGGCTGGGCTGGACTGTGACGCGGCGGTGATGGGGAGGGTTGCGATCAGGAATAACGCGGACAACAACAATCTCAAAAGCAATAACCTCGGCTCGTATCGCGAACCTGGTTACATGATAGTAAACATCCAGAGCTGGCTGTATAGGGGGAACACCGCAGGGGCCTTAGTACTCTGGAGGGATGGGAACGAGTAATCCTCGCTAGCGTCGTTTATGATAAGGCCTGTTCACAACAGCGACGGATGAAATCACAATGAACTACCGATGCGCAGCGAGATTTTCCAAGCAAGCTGCTTCTTGCTTCTTGTTGCTGTGGGTCGGTGTTTCAGCGACGACCCGGCTGGCGGCCCAAGTCGCCGATCCTCTTCCATCGTGGAACGATGGCGCGGCTAAGAAAGCGATCATCGATTTTGTTACGCGAACCACTTTCGTCGGAGGCCCGCATTTTATTCCCGTCGAAGAACGCATCGCCACCTTTGATAGTTACGGAACATTGTGGATGGAGGGTGCCCATTCAAAATGTCTGTATTGGCCGATGATGGAAGTCAAGGACTACCTGCAATCCAACGGATTCAAAGCCTATCTCGTCTCCGGTGAGGTGAAATCCAAGGTATATGAACTTGCCCCGTATTTTTTCGGCAACCCGGACATGCTGTGTTACGAGAACCAGATTGGCGAACCGGGCCCTTTGCCAGTGGGAGACGTTCCGATGGTCAGTACGGGTCAGTACATTGGCCGTAATCGGATTGCCGCATTTGCCACTTTAGACGGAGACTTTCAGATGCGGGATTGGACGGCGGCTGGCAAGAAACACAAGCCTCTCGTGGTGCTGCTAGATCACGCCGACACTGGACGCCATCAATCAAGTTTTGCGCTGCTCGACAAAGCCTTGGATGGGGCTAACGCGAAGGGCTGGACCGTGGTCGACATCAAGGGCGACTGGAAGGCAGATCATCCACACTGAGAGCGGTTTGCCCCGCGCGATGACTGCGAGTTATTGACGTCCCAAGCAATTCACGATCAGATGTTGATAAATCCCCATTGCAGAAGCAATCAATCGTCCCAGCCTTTGGGCTTGAGCGTCGGATTTTGTTCATAGACTGGTTCCAAAATCTCGTCCAGAACAGTGAATGTCACTTTGCCAACGGCACGTTTGTAATCGGCAAATTCCGCTGGCGTGGAACACTCCTCAACCAGCTTCATCGACTGCTCGATACAACGGTAGCCATCGAGAACCAGATCGACGACTCGCTTGGCAATGTCAGGGTCTGCAATCATTTGCCGCATTCTACGACAGGGTGGCGTAACATCGCCGTTACATAAGTAGCCCGACTGCGGACGGATCGTTGCGGTGTAAATTATGAAACTGCCTGATTACGCCAGTAAAGTAAGGGGCGAGTTAGAATGGCCGAGATGCGCCTCTGGATTGGTCTTGTATTTCTCGCCTTGTCAGCCACTGCCGCTGTCGCCCAGCAGATGACTGTTCGGTTGTTGGACGGTCGTAACGGGCATCCGTTGAAAAACCAAGTTGTTGACCTTTGGTTCAGTGACCGGGCCGGTGGAACTCCTCTCCAAGCAACAACGATGCAGGACGGCACAGTTGCGGTGAAGCTTCCCCGAGAGGCAAATGTCTTTGTCGCTGCTGGCGAGGGGGTAGCCGACTGCCGAGAAGGAAATACGCCGGGAAAAACCTTTATTGATTCAACCGTCTATGTAGTCAGCGCAGTGTTGAACACCGGCGTTGTTGCAAAGAATAGTTGCGGCGATGCCACCCAACAGCTTGTTCCCGGCACGTTTACGTTCTTTCTCCGACCGATGCACTGGTGGGAAAAGATGCGGGAATAGCAGCAGCTACAAGCTTACTGTCGTAAAATCGCCTCTCTGACAGTGTCGGCGTTGTCA
>CAWKID010000006.1:0-182981 GCA_963849545.1 uncultured Acidobacteriaceae bacterium
ACCTGAAGCAAAGCGCGCAGCATGCCGCTCCAGTTGGCCTTGTCACCGTAAATTCAGCGCACAAAAAGGCACCGGAGCGTTCGAAATTGATTAAAGATCTTGTTCTGGAGGTTCCGCGATTCCCGCTAACCTGCCGAGGACCTTGTCCCCGACTTCCAGCCTCGTGGCCGAGGCAGCTTATTTAGAGCGTTCTTGTTAGATGCCAGCCTCTGTCGCAGGATTCAAAACCTCATCCGCATCAGCTGGCAACAATCGCGCTCCGTTGCTGACTTGATTTTTATAGCAGACCACATCCCGTGTTGCAAGTGCCGGCCTACAACTTTCGCGCAGATTCCGCGCATCAACCGCGCGGGACCGCATAAACATTGGCGATTTCGCTGCAGGAAAAAATTAGCGAAATTTTATCCGCGGCCCGCGATTGCAACCTCGGAGGTGCACCGTTCACGCAATTCCCACACAGAATTCACATGCTTCCGACCGTCTAGATTTGATTCGCAATCGTTCCAACGTCGGCACCACACCCTCGGGAGCGGTTGGCAGGCCGGGAGACATCGAGGATCTCGCGCCAAGGGCGCTTCTGGATCACATCCCAGGACCCTATACTTTCAACTACTTAGTCGAGACGCCAATAGTAAATACAACAACAGTCGCTGGCCCCTCCCCGATGTTCTTGACTCCTACCTTTCGTGGCGCGCAGACCCACATCGGCTTGCCAAAGCTGTTCAGCGGAATATCAAACTCGTCGATCTCTCTTACCATCACCTCGTCATCGTGCGGAGACGAAAGCACAGCCGGCCCGGCAATCTCGACCTCTGCACCGGCCTCCAGTCGCAGACGAAATACCGCGCCCGGCGCTTCGTTCAACAACTGCGCCTGATGCACATCGCCTCTTATCACTGCGGGATCCTTGCCTCGCTTCAACGCCGCCCCAGCCGGTGACATCTCGACCACGACATTCCGGAACGCGCCGTCTCCTAAATTCTCCACCACATGTTCCAACCCTGCCTTCGACAACTCGCACTCGCCCTCGACATAGCTCAACTGCTTCGGCTCTTCGTCCCGCGCGGCGCTGACGATCTCCGCACCCTTGGCAACGTACAACAGATACTGATGGGGATGACGATGGCACAACGTGCTCGTACGGGGTGGCACATCGACCGCGAAGGCGCGCACGTATTCATTGACGATCACCAAATGATGCCGGGGCTCGTCGGCGATGTCCACAACACGGGTGCAATCGTAAACAGGACTCATCGGACTCATTTTCCTCCTGCAGCGGATTTCAGGCCATGTGATAAAGTCTGCCTCAAATCATTTTCGACGAGGCACGGATGTCGCTCTCCCTTGATAGCCGCTCCTGCGGCAGGGCTTACGTGATCAAGTGCTCCGGCAAGATCATTGCCGGAGAAGAATCGCGGACACTGGAAGCCGCGCTGACGCGCGCCCTGCAGGATTCCAACCGCATCGTGCTGAATGTCGCGGACGTTTCCCGAGTCGACAGCTCGGGCATGGGGCTGCTGGTCCGTTTTCTCTCGCCGCATCAAAAGCAATGGCGGCGACCTGCGCCTGGGGGGTCCGCAACCCTTCTTCCGCAGCCTGCTGGAGATGACGAAGCTCAACCAGATCTTTCGCATTTACGACAGTGAGGAAGAAGCCATCGTGTCGTTTCTGAAGGAGCCTGCGATTCCGGGAAAGGACAGCTTCTCCGGCCGGCCCGCTGGTGTTGTTCTTGGATCAATCGCCCGACCTGTGCGCCTTCGTGCGCAAGTTCCTGAACGGCTATGGCTACGAGGTCGTGACCACCTGCCGCCTGCACGATGCCAAGCTGCTGGCCGGCGCCGCCGACGTCTCCTACGTCGTACTCGGTCCCCAGTGCGCGCAGTTACCCTGCGACACGGTCGTTGCGACTCTGCAGCCCCTGGCGAAGAAATCGACGTTCGTCCATCTCGGCAGCGACTTCGTAATGGACGACGCTGGCAAGGCGGCCTCGGACCTGCTGGCAAAGCTGCAGCCGAGCGGCAGCTAAAGAGCCGGGTGGCGGCATGCCTCTTAGATAAAGTTCGTCACCATACGGTCGATTTCATCCAATGGGGTAGTTATCACACGGTAGTGGCAGCGCAACCCGCAAGGAATCTGCGCTGCCGTGGCGGAAATGCGCTATCCTAATCGCAGGAGTAACCATGCTCGATAATCTGTTTCAGCCCATGCACCTGCTGGTGATCCTGTTCATCGCTCTGCTTGTGTTTGGACCCAAAAAGCTTCCTGAGCTCGGCAAAGGTCTGGGCGAAGGCATCCGCAGTTTCAAAGAGTCGATGAACGCCAAGGACGAAGCTGCCGCTCCGGGCGAGGGAGAAAAGAAGGCCTGATCGGCCCGTTCGCCGCCTCTCCGCGCCGCTGAATCTCCAGCGGCCTGCGGCTGTTTACCATGCCTGACGTACTCTTCATCCTGGTTCTGGCGCTGGTCATCTTTGGCCCTAAGAAGCTGCCCGAGATCATGCGGCAGGTCGCCAAATTCATGGCTCAGTTCCGCATGATGCGCGATGACCTGAAGCGCCAGCTCGAGGGCGAAATGCTCAAGATCGAGCTGGAAGAGCGCGAAAAGAAGAAGGCCGCAGCAGTTCCCGCACCGCAGCTTCCGTCGTCACCAGCCCCTCCGGGCGACGGCGTTCCCGCCGGCCAATCGCCGACAGCCCTGGACGGAAATATCTCGGCCGCTGGCTAGAAATCGTATTCACCCCCGAGACACGAAGCCCCAGAGACAGCAGGGTCTTTTCACCGAATTGCACCACTAAGCCGTTATTTAGCTCCGTGCCCTTTGTCTCTCCGTGGTGAATTCGCCTTTTGTGGTTACTTATAGTTCCAACAATCGTCCAAATGACCAGACCGGCCAGCCCAGTTTCCGGAACGTTCCTGTAAGCCTGAGCATCGAACTGGGATAGAATATGGGAGATCCAGCGGGCGGCACTTCCCTCCCTCAGCGAATTTCAAATGTCGAAGACCACCAAAATCACCGTTCTTGTCTTTTCGTTTTTGATCGCCGGTTTCATTGTCGCCGGCGGTTTGGGTGTCAAAGCCGATAACAGCAGTGACAACGACAGCTCTTATAAGCAGCTGGGCGTGTACAGCGAAGTGCTATCGCGCATTCGCACCGAGTACGTCGAGGAACCGAATATCTCCTCCGTCACCAATGGTGCGCTGCACGGCCTGCTGGAATCGCTGGATGCGAACTCGAGCTATCTCGACCCCGCGGAGTTCAAGGACTATAAGCAGCGCAAGGAAGGCAAGGCCGGCATTGGTGCCGATCTATCGAAGCGTTACGGCTACGCGGCGGTGATCTCGGTCACGCCGGGTGGACCGGCCGACAAAGCTGAAATCGAGAGCGGCGACATCATCGAGGCGATCGAAGGCAAGTCCACGCGCGACATGTCACTGGCGGAAATCGATGGCCGTCTGTGTGGACCTCCGGGATCGGTGGTCAACGTTTCGGTCGTGCGTCCGCGGCGGGCTCTGCCGGTGAAATCGGCCGTCACACTCGCCATGGTTGCCGATCCGCCCATCAATGACAAGGTAATGCAGGATGGTATCGGCTATATCAAAGTCGATGATTTTCCGAAGGGACGCTCCGAAGAAATCTCCAACAAGCTGAAGACGCTGCAGAAGGATGGAGCCAAGAAGGTCATTCTCGATCTGCGGAATTCGGGCGGCGGCGACGAGCAGGAAGGTGTCGCAACCGCAAACCTCTTCCTGAATCACGGAACCATCACTTATCTGCAGGGCCAGAAGTATCCTAAGCAGGCATTCAATGCCGATCCGCAGAAGGCGGTTGCCCCCAGCATTCCGCTGGTTGTGCTGGTAAATCGCGGTACCGCCGGACCGGCTGAGATCGTGGCATCGGCCGTCATGGAGAATGCTCGCGGCGACGTTGTCGGCGACAAGACCTTCGGCTCCGGCTCGATTCAGAAGGTGATCGACATGCCGGATGGCTCGGCGCTGATCCTGTCGGTGGCGAAGTACTACTCGCCTTCCGGCAAGGCACTGCAGGATACGGCCGTCACGCCTAATATCCTGATTGCAGACAGCGGCGACGATTTCATCGCTCCGGATGAAGATGAAAACTCGGACGACTCAGCGCAGGACGATAAACAGAAAGTCAATCAGCCCGACGATCAGTTGAACAAGGCGATCGAGGTGTTGAAGACGCAGAACACCAAAGCGTAACGTCGCTTTCACCGGAGACACAGAGGCACGGAGATCATCCGTGCCTTTTGTATTTGCCCGACCCATTTGAGTCGCAGGAATTCCTTCCAGCCGTTCACGCCCACAAGGTGTCATCCTGAGCGCAGGTGGCCTGCCGTTGGCCGCCGGAGCCGAAGGACCCCTATCGCCGCAATAATCCTTATCAATCCCCATACCTTAAGAATATTCGGGTTCGCGTTTTCGTCGTACACTGTTTGCAAATCCTGACGAGGCACTTCTTATGAAACGCGTGACCGGACTCGGCGGGTTCTTCTTCAAGGCAAAAGATCCCAAGGCTCTCTACGAGTGGTATCGCCTGCACCTCGGCATCGACAGCATGCCTGGTGCGGGAGCGATGTGGAAGGACGCCGTGCCCGGCGGCAATGTGTGGGCGATCTTCCCGGACACCACGAAATATCTCGGGGCCCCTGAGCGCACCTTCATGATGAACTTCCGCGTCGACGATCTGCACGCGCTGGTGAAGGTCCTGCGCGAGGAGGGCGTCCAGGTCGACGAGAAAGTCGACGATACCGAATACGGCAAGTTCGGCTGGATCACCGATCCGGAAGGCAACCGCGTGGAGTTGTGGGAGCCCCCAAAAGACAGCTAGGGAATCGTGAATGGTGGGCGTGAATCGTGGTTCGTGTTGGTGCGGTTCGTGGTCGATGTCGAGGGAGCGAGCCCGAACGGCCCGAGTCGCCCTTGTTTATCCGAAACGCGGGAGTAACGTGGATCGCGGTTCGGGGATCGATGAGGCGTTAGCTCAGGCACCAGGAGCGCCCGTAATTCAGGTTTGATATCTCGAACCAAGAGTCTGAAACTTCGTCAGCCCCGGGCGGGAGCCTGGGGTACACCCCATCTCTACGCCTCCGAGCCCCTCCCAGGGGCGAAAGCCTGCCGCCGGTTGAAGCCGGCTCGCATCGTCTGGACCTTACCCCGACTCCGCTGCGCGTAGCCTGCCCTCAGCCGGTCGCGCATGATTGTCTAAATTCCGTCATCGTTCTCAAAACGTGATCCTCACGCAAATCTTGCCTCTACGAATTTGAGTAGTTGCCGATTGCTCCCTTCGACTAACATGTTTGCCACGTAATCGCACATCCGGAGGGAGCCCGCTTTGCCTGACGTGCCTATCGCTTTCTTCAGCTACAGCCGCGAAGATTCCGAGTTCGCGTTGCGTCTCGCCAACGACCTGAGGGCCGCCGGATCGAACGTTTGGATCGATCAGCTCGATATTGGACCGGGACAGCTTTGGGACCGCGTGGTGCAGAGCGCGCTGGAGGAATGCCCCTGTGTGCTGCTGATCCTGTCACCCGCGTCGGCGAACTCGAATAACGTCCTCGATGAAGTTTCCTACGCGCTGGACAAGCAGAAGAACATCATTCCGGTTCTCTATCGCGACTGCGAAATTCCCTTCCGCGTTCGGCGCTTTCAGCACCTCGACTTTCGCACCGACTACGAACGCATGGTCCAGGAGCTGCGCAAATTCCTGCATGCAAGCGTTGCGACCCCCGCCGCTATGAACTACATGGACCATGCGCAAACAACCAATGCTTGGGGTGTCCGGCCTTCCCCAGCGTTCCCTTCATCGTCAGCGCCACCAGCACTCAGCGCAGAGGCCATAGAATCGCCGGCCTCGCTGGCGCAGAGCCGGCAACTCGCTCCCCCACAGGCGCCCGTCGAGCGGCGGCCTTACGATGCACCTGTCCCGGCCTCGCCTTCGCAAGAGACCGCCGCCAGGCAAGCTCCTTCGCAGTTTCCGCTGTGGGTGAAAATCGTGATTCCAGCGGTGGTCGTGCTGATTCTCGTAGTGGTGCTGATGAACCTTGGGTCGAATTCCGGCAGGCAGGGGAAGAATACGAATTCGGCGCCGAGCAAAGACAACATGGATTCGGATACCTTCGGCAATCCGACGTCCTCACGCACGGCCGGCACGAAGGGCGCCGCGGGGAGTGCCAACGCTCCGGCTCAACTGGTGCGGAGCATGCTGACCACGAACAAGTTGCCACCGCCTTGCCGCTTCCCGGCGGGCAGCGGGGAGACAGAATTTTCAACGACCAATGCAGCGGTGTGGTACATCTTCGAATTTCGAGGAGGAAACCCGGACGACCAATGGGAAGTGACCTGGTTCCGGGGTGATAAGAACCATAACTACTTGAATTATCTAACTCAGCCCATCAAGAATGCTGCTGCCGGCCACGGCACATACTGCCATGCCCTGAAGGTCGCTGGATCGGAAGTCCAGAATATGCCGGGCAATTGGATGGTAGAACTGGATCGCAACGATGAGAAAGTAGACAGTCAGGAATTTGTGCTCCAACGCTGAATGCCTGTTCCTTTTCGGTGCAAAGGTCCAGTCACCAGGTCCGCTTTGACCAGCTCGGATCTGGGTGCATACAATGTAATTACAACCATGAAGATTAATGTAGTTCGCATTGGAAATTCGCGCGGCATCAGAATCCCGAAACCCGTTCTCGAACAGTGTCGCTTGGGTGAGTCAGTCGAGCTTCGGGTTGAAGACGACAAGATTGTCATCTCTGCTCACCGCGCTCAGCGTGAGGGATGGAGCGAGGCGTTCATGGCCGCAAAGCGATCCGCACCGGATCCGCTTTTGCTTGGCGACATACCGGCGAACAGGTTTGATGAAGAGGAATGGGAGTGGTGAGCACCGGGCCCCGGCGTGATGAAGTGTGGCTAGTGGCGCTCGATCCCAGTCTTGGCTCTGAAATCCAGAAGACGCGCCCGTGTCTGGTGATCTCGCCGGATGAGATGAACGTTCATCTGCAAACCACGGTTGTTGCTCCCATGACGACGAAGGAACGTTCCTATCCTACCCGAATTGGCGTGACGTTCCACGGGAAGCGGGGACAAGTTGCGCTGGACCAACTTCGCGCCGTAGATCGGCAACGACTGGTACGAAAGTTGGGACTGGTGTCGGCGAAAACAGCAAGTTCTGTCGCGGCCACACTGGTGGAAATGTTCACGCGATCCTAGCCGCGCTGGCTCCGCAAGCTTGGCGCGCCGACCAGCGCCGTCGCCTGAAGGCGGACGCTGAGCTGGAAATTGAGGGACTTGGACGCTAGCCCGAAGGCCGGCCCTACCAAACTTTTTCTGCACTGAGTTTTTCAACAGCCAGTGAATCTACTCCGCCCAGCGCTTGAATACCAGGCATCCATTCGTTCCGCCGAAGCCGAACGAGTTCGACATCGCGTACTCCATGGTGACCTTGCGCGGCGTATTCGGCACGAAGTCCAGATCGCAGCCCTCGTCGGGATGTGCGAGGTTCATGGTAGGAGGCACGATCTGATCGCGCAGCGCCAGCACGGTGATGCCGGCTTCCAGTCCGCCGGCGCCGCCCAGCAGATGGCCGGTCATCGACTTGGTCGAGCTGACCAGCATCTTGTAGGCGTGCTCGCCGAAGGCGCGCTTGACCGCGGTGGCTTCCAGTTCGTCGCCCAGCGGCGTTGAGGTGCCGTGAGCGTTGACGTAGCCGACCTGCTCGGGAGTGATGCCCGCGTCGCGCAGCGCATTGCGCATCACGCGATAACCGCCTTCGCCCTGGGCGCAGGCTGTGTGATGTGATTGGCGTCGGCACTCATGCCATAGCCGACAACTTCGGCGATGATCTTCGCGCCGCGCTTCTTCGCGAACTCCAGTTCTTCCAGGATCAGGATGCCCGCGCCTTCGCCGATGACGAAACCGTCGCGGTCCTTGTCCCAGGGACGGCTGGCGTGATGCGGATCGTCGTTGCGCGTCGAGAGCGCGCGCATGGCGGCAAATCCGCCGACGCCCATCGGCGTGATCGCCGCTTCGGTCCCGCCGGCAATCATCACGTCGGCATCGCCATACTTGATGACGCGCGCGGCGTCGCCAATGGAATGTGCGCTGGTCGTGCAGGCGGTGCAAGTGGCCTCGTTCGGCCCCTTCGCGTTATTGCGGATGCTGACCTGTCCGGCGGCGAGGTTGACGATGGCCGCGGGAATGAAGAAAGGTGAGATCTTGCGCGGGCCGCCATTGAGCAGGTTGTTGTGCTCGCGCTCGATGACGTCGAAACCGCCGATGCCGGAGCCGATGTTGACGCCGGTGCGCTCGGCCATCTCTTCGTTTTCAACTTTGTAGTTGGCCATGCGCAGGGCTTCATCGCTGGCGGCGATCGCCAGATGAATAAAGCGCCCCATCTTGCGCGCTTCCTTCTTTTCGATGATCTGCAGCGGATCGAAGTTCTTGACCTCGGCTGCAATCCGGCAGGCAAAGGCAGAGGCATCGAAGCTGGTGATCTGCTCCACGCCGCTCTTGCCGGCCAGCAATGCCTGCCACACCGTGTCGGCGTCATTGCCGACGCCGCAGATGAGCCCGATCCCGGTGACCACCACGCGCCGGCTCAAACTATTTCGATCCTTTCGCGTGCGCGTTGATGTAATCGACCGCGTCCTTCACGGTGCGGATCTTCTCCGCGTCCTCGTCGGGAATCTCGATCTCGAAGGCCTCTTCGAACGCCATCACCAGCTCGACCGTATCCAGCGAGTCGGCGCCCAGGTCGTCCACGAAGGAAGCGTTGGCCGTTACCTCCGCCTCATCCACGCCCAATTGCTCCACGATGATCTGCTTTACCCGTTCATCAACCGATGCCATGAGATCAGAATCTCCTTTCGACGTATGTCGTGCGGGCGCAACCATTCGCTGGACGCCGTCCGCAATGCCTGGCGGCAGCACTGACCCCGGCGAGAGCTGCGGCTATTTCTTGGTCTTGGCGTGCTGGTCGATGTAGGAGACCGCGTCCTGCACGGTGCGGATCTTCTCCGCGTCCTCGTCGGGAATCTCGATTTCGAAAGCTTCTTCGAAAGCCATGACCAGCTCGACCGTGTCGAGCGAGTCAGCGCCCAGGTCGTCCACAAACGAAGCATTGGGCGTCACTTCCGCTTCATCCACACCCAACTGCTCCACGATGATCTGCTTTACCCGTTCTTCACCGAAGCCATCGATTCCCCTCTCTCTGACACCGCCGCGCAACAGCCGGAGGTGGCGAAACCCGTAAGTCTAAATTGCAGGCGCGAACCCTGTAAAGATTGCCCAAGTAACGCTCCCATACAGATGCGCACAGGCCTGCCCGGGGAGCACCGAGCATAAGAATCCGAATTCATCCTAATTGGAGGGCTTTGCAATGGTCAACGCGAGGGAGAAGAGCTTCGCTTTTCGTATTTTGCCGTTCCTAGAAATTTGGCGAGGACTTAACTCCTTCGCTGTGAACAACCCTGTCATGCGAGCCGTCGTCCAGCGCGTGACCCGCGCATCGGTCAAAGTCGATGATGAGATCACCGGCGAGATCGGCCACGGCCTGCTTGTTCTGTTGGGAGTTGCACAGGAAGACACCGAAGCCGACGCCGACTATCTGGCGGAGAAAATTGCGGGCCTGCGGATCTTCGAGGACGATGCGGGAAAGATGAATCTCAGCGTGATGGATACTGGCGGGGCGGTGCTGGCAGTCTCGCAGTTCACGCTCTTCGGGGATGTGCGGCGAGGCAAGCGGCCATCGTTCGACGCGGCGGCGCGTCCCGAACGCGCGCGAGAGCTGTACGAATATTTTGTCGCACAGCATCCGCGCGGCTGGGACTGCGCTGCGAGACCGGCCGCTTCCAGGCCATGATGGACGTCGAGCTCGTGAACAGCGGCCCGGTCACGATCCTGCTGGATTCGAAGAAGACGTTTCTGATGACCGCGAACTGCGCTAACTCGCCACTGAGTGATCCAGCAGCAGGCATATCGAGCGCCGCCACCAGCATGAACATTCTGGATGGCGTGAAGCCTGTCCCATCGCCGCTCCTGAGCCTGCCAGTCCGCCGGCAGCGACTCGAGCTGCCACTCAGCAATCCGCGAGTTCAGCGGTGCCGGAAGAATCACGGTGTAGACAATCGTCACCAGCCACAGAATCGTCGACGCCAGAAGCAGTCGGCCGCCCGTCGAACGAAACGGCGGCCCCATCCAGGTCAGCACAATGGTTAGTAGCGCAACTGGCGATATACCAGAAAGGCATGACCTTGCCGAAGAGCGCCGCAAATGCAGTCGCATGGGAATGTTGATTTCTTGAAAAATTCCGCAGTGGTGGGATGCAAGAAAGACTGCGACAGCCAACTCATTCCCCACCATCAATCCGGAAACAACCATGGTGAGTACCTGCAATATTCTGTAAAACATCTTCTTAATGGATGCCTGCGGACCATTGTCCGGGAAGCCGACGCTAGTTTCTACTTCCCGCTGTCCGCGCTGGGCGCGTCGTAGGTCGTAGTCTTGCCCTTCTTTTCCTTGCTCACCGGCGTGGTCTCGCTCGGGGCATGACACGTCGCCGCCACCACTTCCACGTCGGTCACCTGGAAGCGCCGCATCTCGGTCGTGTTCTTGTCCTGCGACAGGCGACTGCGCGGCCTGCCATTGCCCGGTCAGCTTCACCTTGCTGCCGGAATCATTTTTCAGATTGTCCGGGCCGAGAATCTGCACGCCGGTGCGATAGCTCATGTTCCGCAGCACGAACTTGCCGTCCTTGTCAGGCCCAGCCAGGCAGCCAATCAGCGTCGAACCCTTCGCAGCCGCCGGCTTCGTGATCTGGTCGCCTGTCGTGCGCGCTGTTGTCCTTAGTCGCGCTGGCCGCGTTCTTCTGCTGCTGGAGTGGCGTGTTTCCCGTCGGCGGCGGAGTCGTTGTGTGTCGGCAGGCTCCTGCGCTACGCACAACAGGCAGGCAGCAAACACGAATATTGCGGGATAGAATGTGCCGGCTCATCGCTGGTCCTTTGTCTAGACACAGATTATCTGACAATTCGACGCGCGGCGGGGAGGGGAGTTGTAGGCGGAGTTGCAAGAAGTGTTTAAGGGCAGCACAGGGGCATCGGGAACTTAAGGAATGACGCAACCGGCGTCCACGGTGGTTCTCTGTGCCCCTGTGCGCTTCGTGCGAACTTTACTGTTTATTGCGGCCCAAACGGAGGCGTTCAGGCAGGCGACCACGCCGTCGATCACCTTGCTGAGGCCGTCCTGGAACTTCTGCGGATCGACAACGTTCTTGCCCGCAACACCGTCGGTGGCCGACACTGCCGAATTCACGAAAGACAATGCCGCGGCTTTTTTGGTGGCGCCGTTCTTCGCTGCCAAACAATTGTTCTAACGCCCTGAATGAATGGCCCGGTGCAAAAAGTTCTGATTGCCCTGCAAAGCTTGTGATAACAAAGTTCATGGCTTTGATACTCGTTTGTAAGAGAATGCGTGCCGCAATGAGTTTAGCAGCCTACGAATACCAAGCGGTCAGAGGAGAGAGCTTAACGCCTGACGGGCAATAAGAAGGCGACCGAGGCCGCCAAGTTGACGCGCTACCTCAATGCCGCAACCGCAAATAGTCGATCGCGATGTGAAACAGCGTGATCAGGCAGCCGACTGCGGTCGCAATTCCAGTGAAGCGCTGCATGTACGCTTCGTGGCGATCCACGCGCTCCTCGATCTCCTGCATCTTGCCTTGGCCGCCGTTGCCGACTCACCCAGCGCATGTTGGCTTTCAATTCCGCGAGATCCGAGAGGACTTTCTGCTCGAAATCAGTAAGTGTGCAGGTACTGGGACATGTGCTCATAACGGATAATCCACATGCAGCAGCGCGGAATAACGCGAGTACTTGGGAGGCGTCGATCCGTCGTATTGCCGCAAATAATAGCCCTGCACACGCGAAAGCCGCGGCAGAGTGAAGGTTTGTGTTGTGAAGCGTCCGGCAAGATTACCGCTGTCGGAAGGCCCCCAGCCACCGTCGGAGCGCCGCACCTCAATACCACCTCCCGCTGGCGGTGAGTGCGCCGGCATCGATGCGTGATCTCGGCTCGCGATGACGTTGGTGATCTGCGCCGTCGTGATTGACGCAAGGTAGAACGATGATGACGGCATGTTGACGTCGAAGATGGTCGTCACCGGAGCTGCCAAGCGTTACATGTTGTCGAACTCGAGCCCCAGCGGCCGGCAGCGTTCGTGGCGAACTTGATGGTGTACAGCGACAGGTCATCAGCGCAGCGACTTGACCTGCAGCTGCAACCTCGCGACGATGGCATTGAACCCAGCGCTACGCGACGGCGCCGATACCTGCACCGCGTTTCCCGGAATCACGTCCATAGTGAGCGATGCGCTGGTGGCCTGATATTGTCCCTGCCACGCGCTTTGCACCGTGTCATCAGAAACCGTGTTGTACATGTCATTCTGTGCGGCGAGGACAAAGATGTTTGCGCCGGTAAAGCTGCTGGCGTGAACTCCAGAGATCTTCATCGTGTAGACCGAGGGGGCAAAGATGCCGAAGGTACCCAGGTTCGCGCCGTTCAAAGCGCAATTCCGGACCTCGGTTCCGTCAGCGGTATGGAAGTTGCCGTTGCTGGCCACCGGATCGGCAAAGTTCGCGATCAGCGGAGCCGCCGTGCCCGACGTCAGGGTCGTGGTCGAAGGCTGGAAAGTTGAGGCTGTCGGACATTCAATGACCACGTTGGGAGCAGTGACATTGATTCCGGGATTACCGCTTAGGATCCATTTACCCGCGCCAAACAGAATCGTCACCGCCTTGTTCGCGGTGATACTGGCGTTACAGGTCTGATTGGGTGCAAAGCCACGCGCATCGACTGTCCCACCCTGTGGGGGTAGCGCTCCGATGGCGGCATTGATTTGCGCGCACGGATCAGACTGCGGAAAGTGGGCTGGATTCGGAATGCCATTAGTGGTCTGCACCGATAAGGTGGTGAAGTTGCCGGTGTTCGGCGTCACGGCGCCGATGGGCGGGGGCGAAGACAGATCGCCGCCTCCACCCTGCGAGGCGTCGACGTAAGCTTTGTTCGCAGCATCGTTCGGATTCTGCGGAGCAGGCACGGACGGCGCGCTGACAAAGGTTTTCACCCCGCTTAGCGACTGATTGCCGGCCAAACCGAGATAGTGCGAGTCAGCAAAGTCGCGAGTGAGAAACTGCACAGCCTGATTGGCCGGGACCAGCTTGCTGCGAATCGCACCAATCGTCGTAGTCTGGGCGGCGGGCACGGTCCAAATCTCATCGCTGGTAGTGCCGTCCGACAGCTTGTAGGTCACCTTGTAATAGGACCCTGCCGGCATAGCGCCGCTGTTGGGTGCGAGCGAAGCGTTGAACTGTCCCTGCTGTCCCAGGCTGACTGCCAGTGTACCCGCCGCCACTGGCTGCCCGGCCGCGGTGGTAAACGCAGACCACTGGATCACAATGGTGCCCTGCGCAGGACTCCCGTCAGCCCGGTACACAATGTCCGAGATTTGACACAATGTGGGACCTGAATTGGCGGCCGCAGCCGCGTGCGGGAGAAGTACGGCGAAGACGAGTGAAATCAGTACAGAAAAAAACCGCCTTGGAAGGCGGTGATTGCTGGGCATGGCAAATGCCTCTCTTGAATATGAAGTCGAGTCCCACAAAGTGGGAGCTAAAAATAACGGGATGACCCGAAGACCGCATTTCGACTTCCCACGAAGCGGAAAGCGGCTAACGGGCTCGGATCAGCCGAGCATGAGCGGACTAGTCCCTATTTTGGGCTTCGCGTCCCTCGCTTGCGCTGGTAATTCCCGGCTGATGCTCTGGGTGGTGCTGCCGGATGAACTCTTCCACGCTCTCCACATAAACGTCGGCGAAATCGACGACGTTACGACGCGACTGGATCATGTCGACGGCGTCGCTAGGGCTAAAGCCCAGAGCTCGAAGCAGTGCCAGCGCCATCATCGGCGCGCGATGTACCCCGGCAGCGCAATGGATAAAGACCCGCGCTTCTGCGTCGTCTAATGCCTCGAGAGCGAAGTCCACACCACGCCGGAAAAGTTCCGGCGGCTTAGGTTGAAAGTCGTCGTCGGTTGGATTCCACAGCACCTTGACGCCATAAGGTTCGGCCAGTTGCGTGTCGTCGAACTCGATCTGCATGTCGATGACGTGAGTGACACCCGCCCGCACCACCTCGATCATTTTTTCGTCGGTCCAGATGCCGCCGCCAACCGCAATTCGATTGGTCACCCAGGTCATGTCCATGCAGTAACTTTCTCCTCGCCACCCTTCGCAGCAGCGCCACAAGGGCGAACTTTCATTCTACAGGGGCTCAGGCCGCTTCCGGCTCAGGTTCGCCGGTTGACGGTTCAACTCCAATCTTCCTGAAGAACAAGTCGATCGGATGAACCATGGCCGGCTCCGCCGCGGTCGCGATCGTTTGCGCAGCAGGCGCCGGGGCAGCGGCGGCCACCGCGCATTCGTCCTCGGGAGCTGGCAATTGGTACACCCCGGCGAAGTTGAACAGCTCCTTGGCTGTCGCCAGATTGCCGCTGCTCGCAACTTGGATAAGGGATTCCATGATCTTGTGCAGCGAAGCCCAGACGGAACGCTTCGCGCTCTCGACCGTCAACTGTCGTGACTTTAGCGACGAGAATTTTGCCGAAGGCCTGTTTCTTCTACTGCCTGGCTTCGCCGGGGACTTAACTCCGGACTTGGTTTTGTTCCCGCTCGCAGTCTTCTTGACGGAGCCGCCGCGATCGCGGAAAGTTGGGGGCTGCTTCTTGCCGAAACGATTGGAACGTTTTACGAGTGCCATATTTATGAATCCTTGTAGCCTGCCAGGAATGGCTTATGTTTTTACCGCGACGCTCCGGAGAACTTCGACTGCGGACCGATCCATTCGGTGTATCGTGAACGCGAGTGATGTTCCCCGGAACGAGATCAGAACGCCCTGGCTCATGTCTCCGGAAAATAAGAGCGGCTGGGCGGGAGTGGAAGCGGGAATCCGATCCGTTGCCGGATTCGGCTGCCGTGCGGCGAAGCCCAAAAACACGAAAACCCAGCGCTTGGCTGGGTCAGCTTTGAACGCTCCGCCTTGGAGCCGTTCCCGTTCTTCAACTCTGATACCACTATAGCACATCAAGGGGGTATTTTGGCGCAAACATAGCACTTTTTATTTCATTATAATCATCACCTTACGGCTTATTGTTGCGTTTCTCTGTATTGACATGTAATTTTTGCACTGTCAGCACTTAGTTAGATGTAACACTTCTATCAATGCCTGGAAACGGCAGTCAATGTAGGAAATGAGGGGCGGGAGGGAGCGTGGTCGACCGCCCTCCAGGGGATGAGGAGGTCCCCGCTCGAATCTGGAGGATGTTTGGCCCTGCACCTCCGGACTCGAGACGCCTCGACCAGCCTGGCAAGGAACCCAGGGGGTTGAGGTGGAAGCGAGTATCCGCCAAACCAACTCGGAAAGCAATACTTGATTAGCAGAGCGCGTGCGTCTTTCAGGGGAGACACCAGCGCCCCACGAAATTCGTCACGTCTGTGCCGAAACTCTACTTCGAGCACGCGCCTTCGCCGCCGGGTACACGCCCAGCACCTTCACGAATTCGGCAATCTCGGCGAGATGACGCAGCGCGTTGCGGGCGTCTTCATCGTCGCCGCGCAGCATGTCGACGAAGAAGACGTACTCCCAGGGATGGCCACGCATGGGCCGCGATTCGATTTTGCTGAGACTGATGTCACGTAACGCGAAAACACTGAGCGCCTTGAAGAGTGCGCCCGGCACGTTCTTCAGCGCGAAGGCGAGCGAAGTTTTGTTGGCGTCGCCCCCGATCTTGCGTGACTTGTCGATAAGCAGAAAGCGTGTGAAATTGTGCTGATCGTCTTCAATGCCAGACAGCAGCACGCGGCCGCCGTATTGGCCTGCAGCCTGTTTAGGGGCGATGGCAGCGGCATCCCTCAACTTCTCCGCTAGGATGTGGCGCACGCTTCCGGCCGTGTCATAGAAGGGCACGGCCTGTACCGCGGGGTGCAAGCGGAAGAAGTTGCGGCACTGATCGAGGGCGATGGGATGCGAGAAGACACGCCGCACCTCTCGCAGCGTAGCTCCGGCAGGGGCAATGAGGTTGTGCCGAATACGCAGGTGAAACTCGCCGTGAATGAAAAGCTCGCCCGCCAGCAGCAGGTCGAAGTGCTCGGCGACTGACCCGGCGAGAGAGTTCTCAATCGGTATGACCGCCGCGTTCACGGAGCCTCGCTCCACCCGCTCGAACACTTCCGCCGATCGTGAGCACGGAAATACCTCGGCGTGCAGCAGCATTTTGCCAGCGGCTTCGTGGCTGAAAGAGCCGAGTTCTCCCTGGATCGCAACTTTCATCTGGTTAGCGCCGAGAATACCAGAACCCGAAGAACGCGGTTGAGGGTTGCCTGTCGATCGTTAGAAACACTGGTTCTTCCGCAATTAAACCCGCCGGCGATAAACAACCAAAGCGCCCGGGAGCACCTCCAATCTTGCAGACGAAGTGAAGTCGTTAGTTGCACAGGGAACGAATTCGGAGGTGACGAAATGCTTTGGACCTTGTTTGTAATCTTGCTGGTGCTGTGGCTGGTGGGTGTGGTTTCCAGCTACACGTTTGGCGGGTTCATCCACATCCTACTGATACTGGCGGTAGTTGCGCTGGTGTTCCAGTTGATCAGCGGACGCAGAACCGCAGTGTAAGAGCTCGTCGCTCGGTGGCGACCAGGACCGCGGGCGACGAACGTATTCATTATCGAGCTTAGGGACCAGCCGTCCCTGCTGACGGTTATAACGTACAGAACGAAGGAGACGAACCTATGGATAGCGATCGAGTAAAAGGTAAGGTGGACGAGGCTGCTGGCCGCGTCAAGCGCCAGGTTGGCGAATGGACGGGTGACACCGAAACGCAGGTCAAGGGCGGGGCGCAGGAAGTAAAAGGTAAAGTCGAGAACGCCTGGGGCCAGACAAAGGATGCCGTGCGCGACGCCCAGGACAACGCGGAGGCGCGTCACGAAGAGCGGAAGGAAATCGAGCGCGAAGAGAAAACTCGTCGCGAAGATGTAGCCTAGCTTGCGCGAGCAGCAGCGTGGCTCATAAGGCGCCTAACCGGGCGCCTTTTCCTTTTGCCCGCATCTCGACGATGAGATTGCCGGCGCGATCAAGATGGAACAGGCTGCCGCGTGGAACAACCGTGGTGGCGCTGTACTCAGTGACAATGGCTGGGCCCGGCAATTTCTTCGCGATAGTAATTTGCTCCCGATCATAGATTGCCGTCGCTATCGGTTTGCTACGGAACCAAACTTTCCGCTTCTCGGTCTGAGCCGTCCGCTGGTTGGCCGCGGGCTTTGCCGCAGGAATTCTGGGCGAAGTCATGCTTGCGTGGACGCGCAACGTCACAAGTTCGACGGCGCGGTCCGGATGATTGTAGCCATAGCGTAGCTGGTGTTGCCGATGGAATTCTTCGTGCGCGGCTTTGCTCCAGGGAATATTTAACTCGAAGCCCTGCCCGTGATAGCGCAGATCGGCGCTGCGTTGTAGCTTCAGCCGGCCGCGCCAGCCTTCGTCGTGAAACTCGCGTTGTGCATTGCGCTCAAGTTCTTCAAAGCGGCGGCCCAGACCCGCCAGCGAAAACTTCGCGGCCAGCTTGATCACCACCGTGCGCGAATAATCTTTAACGATATCGCTGGCCAGAATTCCGTACGCTGAAAGCGCCCCCGGCATGGCCGGAACGACAACCCGCGGGATGCCGAGCGCCTGAGCGAGATCGCAAGCGTGCAGTCCGCCTGCGCCTCCGAAGGCGAGGAGCGCGAACTGCCGCGAATCGTAACCGCGCTCCACGGAGACAACGCGCAGCGCGCGCTCCATGTTGGCGTTCACCACGCGCACCACGCCTTCGGCAAATTGCTCGATAGGCATGCGCGACCCTTGCTGCTTCAGCCATTCCGCGGTGACGGCCCGCGCCCGTTCCAGATCGAGCGCAAACGACCCGCCCAGAAATTTGTCCGGCTGCAATCGACCAAGCAGCAGGTTCGCATCGGTGACGGTCGGCTGAACTCCGCGACCATAGCAAATGGGTCCTGGATCGGCGCCTGCGGATTCCGGTCCCACCCGTAGCGCGCCTCCGGCGTCAAAGCGCGCTAGCGAACCTCCGCCTGCGCCGACCGTGTGGATGTCGAGCATCGGCACGCGCACGGGCAATCCGGCAATTTCAGATTCGCTACTGGCCTTCAGTCCGCCATCCACCAGCGCGACATCGGTGGAGGTGCCTCCCATGTCGAACGTGATGACTCGCTCGATTCCGCTGAGCCGCGCCATGGCCGCCGCGCCGACGACTCCGCCGGCGGGTCCGGACAAAACGGTGCGTACCGGTTGACGCGACGCCGCTTCCAGCGAAGTGAGGCCGCCGCTCGACTGCATCACAAACACGCGCGACGCTTTCGTCCTGGCCGCGCTGCCCTGGCGCAGGCGCACCTCGAGCTGCTGCAGATAACTCTGCATCACCGGCTGAAGATAGGCATTCACCGCGACGGTGCTGGCGCGTTCGTATTCGCGAAACTCCGGCAGGATGACGTGGGACAACGAGAGCGGCAGCCCGAGCTCCTCAAGCACGCGGCCGATGGCGCGCTCGTTCTCGGCGTTAGCGAAAGAGAACAGCGTCGAGATGGCAATGGATTCCGCGCCGCTGGTGTGGACATCGCGCGCCAGCACTTGCAGATCTTCGCGCGAAGGCTTCTGCAGAATGCTGCCGTCGGGAGCAACGCGCTCGGGCACGCCAAAGCGCAGCTCGCGCGCAACCAGCGGCGGCACGCGCTCGAAGGTGAGGTCGTAAAGCTTGGGACGATTCTGACGCCCGATCTCTATCGTGTCCTCGAAGCCGGCGGTAGTGACGAACGCGACCCGCGCGCCTTTGCGCTCGAGCAGCGTGTTGGTTCCGACCGTGGTTCCGTGAAGCAGGATGACGACGCCGGACACGTTGGCTTCGGCAAGAGCTTCCACAATGGCCTGCGACGGATCGGCTGGCGTAGAAAAAACCTTCACGATCCGTAGCTTGCCGCGTTCCAGCCAGACACAGTCGGTGAACGTGCCACCGGTATCAACGGCGATGCGGAGCGGCGGCTGCGAAATCTTCGCCCGGGATGCGGCCATAGTCAGAAAAGCGAGCGGCGGAAAGCGCCGATTTTAGCACGAGCGCGCTACAACAGCTTGCCCATCTGGAAGGCGTCAAGCGCATGGCTGGCGTAGTACTCCGGTAAAGTGCGCAGGACTTCGTAACCTAGCTTGCGATAAAGACGCAGCGCGGGCTCATTGTCGACGGCGGTTTCAAGGAAAACTTCGCTGCAACCGATCTCTCGCAGGCGATCTTCGGCCGCGTTCATCAACTGCGTGGCCAGGCCGAAGCGGCGAGCCTCGGGCACGATGTCGAGCGTGAGGATGCGCCCGTACTTCCGGCGGACGGGATGCGTAATGACAAAGCCGGCGATGGAACCTTCATCGCTGCTTGTCTCAAATTCGCCGACCAGTGTGATGGCGTTGCGCCGGGTGATGAAGCCGCTGAGTTCCATCTGCGTATAGGCGATGCCGGGCTGAAAGCAGAGCTGATCGATCTGCCAGAGGCGATCAAAGTCGGCAGCGCGGTAATCGCGGATGGTGAACCTGATGTCGGCGGGGTGTGAGCTCAAGGGCAGGCAGTCACTCGCTTCGTGTAATGGCCCATGATAGCCGACTGCCAGTCGGTGGCAAAGACGATGTGAATATGCCGTCGGGTTTTGAACGTGAGGTGGCCCCAGGTTAGCCCAAAAAATTGGCGACCTGGGGCACACAGCGTCTTACGCGGCGCGGCGGCTCTTCTGCTTTTCTTCCGCAAACAGTTCGAGCATGTTGCGGTTGAACTCGGGAATGTCGTCGGGCTTGCGGCTGCTCACCCAGTTGCGGTCGCGCACGCTGACGTCGTCGACCCAGTTGGCCCCGGCATTCTTGAGATCGTCCTGAATGGTGTAGTAGCTGGTCATGTGACGGCCCTTCGTAAGGCCCGAAGAGATCAATAGCCAGGGGCCGTGGCAGATCACCGCGATCGGCTTACCCGCGCCGTCAATGTTCTTCACGAACTCCTGCGCTTTTTTCTCCATGCGGAGCGCATCGGCGTTCATTGCTCCACCAGGCAGCAACGCGGCATCGAAGTCGTTTGGTCGCGCCTCGTCGAGCGTCATGTCTACTTTGACCTTCTGCGTTTTCTTGTCGTGCTGCACGGCCTGGATCTCGCCGGACTTAGGAGCGATGACCACCGCCTGCGCGCCCGCGTCTTGCAGAGCTTTGCGCGGCTCGATGAGCTCTGCCTCTTCGAATAAATCGGTTGCCAGAATTGCGACACGAAGATTTTGAAGCTGCTTCTCTGCCATGAGTTCCTCCAAAAGATTGCTGTGGTTTGCGAACAGGTAGGTGGGATGCGCGGCGAGCCCACGGGGTGGGAAGGAGTCGCGAGCAGCAGGATGCGATATGTGGACAGCTGAGTAGAAACTTTGTCGAGGATAGGGATTTTCAGTGTTCCGTGATTTGAGATTGTCATCCCGACCGACGGCTTCAGCCGGAGTGGAGGGACCTGCTGTTCGTGGCTCGGATATCGACCCGCACGCGAAGGCTGGTACCCTGCGGGACTCGTGTCGGTTAGAGTCGGATACCCGGACTTCCGTCCGAGGCTGAAGAAGTTTCGTGTGTCTGCGTTAGTGCAAACCGTCGCCGCACCTCACAACACGTGCGTCCCGACGAGGGAGCCCGCTCCGCATCCAATCGCGATTTGTAAACGACCGAGCCGGAGGGCGGCGCCGTTGTCATGAAATCTGGATGGAGCGCAGCGGAATCCTGGGTACGTCGCGAAAAAGAGTTGAGCCGGCTTCAGCCGGCGGCACACGAGTCGGCGTAAGCCGACGGGACCCGCTGCCCGTTGACAATGCCTGCTACGCATCAGATCGCGACTGGTCAACGACCGAGCCCGGAGGGCGGCGCTGCCGTTAGCCCTGGATGGAGCGCAGCCGAATCCTGGGTACGTCGCGAAAAAGGCTTGAGCCGGCTTCCGCCGGCGGCACACGAGTCGGCGTAAGCCGACGGGGCCCGCTGCCCGTTCCTGCTACGCATCAGATCGCGACTGTCAATGACCGAGCCCGGAGGGCGGCGCTGCCGTTAGCCCAGGATGGAGCGCAGCGGAATCCTGGGTACGTCGCGAAAAAGGCTTGAGCCGGCTTCAGCCGGCGGCACACTCTCGGGATGACAATTTCAACAAACTGCAATCAAAATTGCTTTCCTCGCAAGCTCGCATTTTCTACTCTCTCGATTCCGATCAGCCCGATCCATTCGTTGTTGCGGTTGTCGTACAACGTGACACTGCCGCCCAGAATTCCCGCAGCGGCCTGGGGCGATAGATCTTCGTGATAATCGAAGAAGCGCTCCTGTAGCGCCTTTCCGAAGGTTAGACTTTCCAGCAGCGGATGCGGCGGCTCCCACTTCGTGCTGAACAGGTAGGCCGTATCGAACTGATCGGTGGCGTGCGCCGCGCGCGCGATTTCGCCCGCCGAGAAATTTTCAATCCTCACCACCTCGAGCGGCTGCTTCACATAGCCGAGGTAGGGGCGCGTGAGTTCGTCCGATGCGGGCCACGCCGTCAGCACCGTTCGCTGCGGATGCTTCGCCAGCTCGTTTGCCGCCTGCTTGTGCAGCAGGATGTAATCGCGATAGAGCAGCGTGTCTTCGGGCGCGACGCGGTAGGGCGGCGGGACGAACAACTGCACGACGAACGCGGCCGCCGCGATCGCGACATACCAGGTCCAGCGGCGCAGGCGCCGCCGCATGGTCGAGATGCAGACCAGAATCACCAGCGGCACTACCGGCAACATGTAGCGCGCCAGCACCGCGCCTCCGAGAACTGACTCGGCGAGAACGTTCGCGACCAGCACCACGAGAAAAACGAGCTGCACGTTGATCGCGATACGCGAGCGCAGCGTGCCGTCGGCTTCGGGCAGCGGTGCGTGCGCCATGGCGTCGAGCATGCCGAAGGTGAGCAGAAAAAGATTGAGATAGCCGAAGACGTGCCACAGCCGTAGCAAGAGCGCGAGCGAGATACGCAGTGGGTTGAGCGTGGCCTGCAAGTTGTAACGCAGGTACTCGGGATTGCCGAGATAGAAGCCGGTGCGGTGATGGTGATAGGCAAACCAGCCGAGCAGCGGGAGCAGGCAAAGCAAGAAAGACAGCGCATGCCGCGAACTCTGATACAGGAACCACGATTCGCGTCGCGTCTGCCTGCCGCTGGTCAGCACCGGACGCAGCAGCTCCCAGCAGAGCAGCGCCAGGGGCGTCACGATCGCAGTTTCCTTCGCGAGTGGTGCGAGACAGAAAAACACGATCGTCGCCACCGCCCGGCGCTCCACGTACATCGCCAGGCCCCACAGCGTGAAGGCCGCGGCCATCATGTCGAGGTGGGCCATCGAACTCTGAGTGAAGAACACGGGATAGAGCGCGGTGCAGATGACCGTCGCGAGTGCGACGGATTCAGTCGTAACATTGCGCGCCAGCCGCCACAGGCCCAGCAACGCGAAGGCCGCGACCATGATCATGGCCTCGCGCGTGGTAGTCGGCGTGAAGGCGCTGAACTTCCACCAGAAGGCAAGCCACAACATCACCAGCGGAGGATGCGCGTTGGAGAGCGTGGTGTGCGGGATAAGCGATCCGGTCATGAGCAGATCGCGCGCGGCGGGAATGAAGTATCCGGCTTCGTCCCAGAAGTACGGCAGGCGCAGAAGAAAAGCGTGCGTGAGGAAGAGGAAGGTGAAGATGAGAGCGTAGGCGGAGAGATAGCGGCGCGGATTAGCGAAGGTGGTTGGAGCCTTCATCACGTAAGACGTTACACCATGACCGCGGCTGAACGAGTTTCTTGTGTAACCGCAAGCGTCATCGCGCCAGTCAACAGTTACGCCCCCGACCAGAGTGCCCGCTACGCATCGGATCGCGACTGGTAAACGACCGAGCCCGGAGGGCGGCGCCGCCGTTAGACCAGGATGGAGCGCAGCGCAATCCTGGGTACGACGCGCTAAACGGGGTTTGAGCGCGGCTTGGCAGCCGACGGCAGGGCGGCTGGCTCGAAGGCTTGTCGGGAGGCTGAATCACCGCAGAGGTTCGTGATCATCATTTCATTCTTCTGTGATCCACATCGGCCGAAGTATTGGCCGCGTCCTCCTAGTGAATCGGTCCGCTGCCCGGGCCGACGCGCGGATCCAGCTTGATCTCTCCGAAAGTATTCTCGTAGTTCACCAGGTTCTGCTGCAGGATCGTGTGCAGCGCCTTGGCCTGCTGCGGGCTCAAGTAAATTCCCTGGAAGTTGCGCACCTCCACCCGGCTCTCGTCCTGCTGTTGCAGGGTTCCGAAGACGAGGAAGAAATCCCACACATTGACCCGCACCTGGACGCTGTTAGCGTAGCTCTCGCGGTAATCCGGGGTATTGGTGAGCTGGATAGATGGCTGCGTAATGGCTGGGTTCACAGGATTGGACATTAGGACCTCAAACAATCGTTGTCGAAGTTTGCAGTTTATCAAAAGCAATGGCGGCGTGCGGACGGCTACAAACCATCGGCGGAGAGTGCGTTCGGCAACTCTGCATCTGATCCGCGAAGCCGAGCCGAGCCGCGGAGCGCAAAGGTCTCCAGCGCTCTGTGCTATAACTTGCGCATTGTCGCGCAGGCGGCAGTGAAAGGACTCTTCCGAATCTTGAGCGAATCGCAGACAAGCGCACGGCCCCGTCCGGGCGGGCGCAGTAAGAGCCGGCGTTGGAAGGCGGCGCTCTCCGGCCCACACGCGCTCCGTTACATGTTCGGCGTCGCGCTTGCGATTCGCGTGGCCGTGTCGGCGGTGATGGTGCCCGAGTTCCTCGACCCGTATCGCGACCACTGGCACTTCGGCTGGGAGATGGGACGCATCGCGCGCAACATCGTGGAAGGCCGAGGCTTCTCGTCGCCGTTCTTCGATCCCAGCGGACCCACCGCAATGCTGCCGCCCGCGTATCCGTACCTGGTGGCAATGTGCATGAAGCTATTCGGCGGCTTCACCGTCGCAACCACCATGGCGGTGCTGACGCTCAACAGCCTGTTCGCATCGCTCACGGTGATCCCGGTTTACTTCCTCGCGAAGCGGGTGCTCGACGACCGGACCGCGCTGGTTTCGGGATGGGCGTGGGTATTCTTTCCGTACTCGATTTATCTTGCGGGCGGACGAATTTATTCCGACGCGCTGACCTGCCTCATCGCCTGCTTGCTATGGCTGCAGACGCTGCGACTGGAGAAGAGCCGGGCGCTCCGCGATTGGCTGCTCTGGGGAGCGTTGTGGGGAGCGGCCGGGCTGGTGAGCCCGGTGCTGCTGGGACCGCTTCCCTTTCTTGCGATCTGGTTGGCGGTGCGCAGGTCGCGCGCGGGACTGGCGTGGTTCGGCCCGGGCGTGCTGGCCGCTTGCGTTTTGCTGGCCGTGATCGCGCCCTGGACGGTGCGCAACTATCGCGCCTTCGATCGCTTCATCCCATTGCGTGACGGCTTCTGGATGGAAGTTCACGTGGGCTACAACGGCGATACCTCGGACGTGACCCCGGACTCGGCTCATCCCACCACCAGCGCGGTGGAATACGCGCAGTGGCGCCAGCTCGGCGAGATCGGCTACATGGACGCCAAGAAAGCGGAGGCGATCAAGTACATCCGCCGGCATCCCGGATTTTTTGCCGGCGTCACCGCGCGCCATGTCGTAAACATGTGGACGGGCTTCTGGTCGCTCGATCCGAAGTTTCTTGCGGACGAACCGTTCCACATTCCCAATACGTTTTTCGCTACGGCCATGACATTGTTGCTGATTGGCGGGTTGCGATATGCGTGGCTTGCGGGAAAAAGTGACGCGGTCTTTCCGCTGCTGCTGATCCTGGTGACGTTTCCGCTGGTGTACTACATCACGCACTCCAGCATGGACTACCGCCATCCTCTCGATCCCATCATCGTGATCTTCGATTGCTATTGCGCGCTGGAGTGGCGCAGGCGGCGGGGGATATCGGCTCACGCCGACTCTGGTGCCGCCGGCTGAAGCCGGCTCAATCTTCCTTTTGGCGACCTACCCAGGATTCCGCTTCACTCATCCTGGGCCAACGGTATTGCCGCCCTTCGGGCTTTGGTCGTCGGCCAGTGTAATTCGATAGTTTTCGTGAACGCCCGGGCTCGATCGTTCCGAGGTTGCGACGTGATGCGCAACGGGCGTTGCCATGCAGTTTGTTAGATTGTCATCCCGACCGTAGCGAAGCGGAGTGGAGGGACCTGCTGTTCGTTGACCGGAAGATCGGCCCATATTGCGGCGAGCCTCCGCCGGCTGAAGCCGGCTCAATCTTCCTTTTGGCGACCTACCCAGGATTCCGCTGCGCTCCATCCCGGGCTAACGGCATTGCCGCCCTGCGGGCTCGGTCATTCGGCCAGTGTAAACCGATAGTTTTCGAGAACGCCCGGGCTCGATCGTTCCGAGGTTGTGACGTGATGCGCAACGGGCGTTGCCATGCAGTTTGTTAGATTGTCATCCCGACCGTAGCGAAGCGGAGTGGAGGGACCTGCTGTTCGTTGACCGGGGCATCGGCCCATATTGCGGCGAGCCTCCGCCGGCTGAAGCCGGCTCAATCTTCCTCTTTGGCATACGTACCCAGGATTCCGGTGCGCTCCATCCTGGGCTAACGGAATTGCCGCCCGTCGGGCTTTGGTCGGGCCTCACTGAGTCAGCGATGCGCCTGAACAGAGCGGGCGAGCAGAGATCCTTCCACCAAAAGAAAACGGCGGCCCCCGAAGGGACCGCCGAGACGAAGCATGAATCAGATCAACTAGAACACCAGCTTGCCCTGGAACTGGACGATGCGTCCAGAGGGCAGGCCCGTGGCGAACGATCCGTAAGGACCGGTCGGCGGCGCCGTCGTGCTGGTGATCTGACCGAACGTGCTGTTCCCGATGCTCGGATCAGGGTTGGTGAAGTTCGGGTGGTTGAAGACGTTGTACAGGTTGGCGCCGATACCGAACGCCATACGCTCCGTGAGCTTGAAGTTCTTGTTCACCGAAAGATCGGAGTCGAAGAACCCAGGTCCACGATACGTGTTACGGCGTTGGTTCGCCCAACCGCTGTAACCAACCCCGCTGACAGCCGGGCTGTTGTAGATGGAGGTGCCGCCATCGTATGCCGGTACGCACTGGCTCAGGCCGTTGGTGCAACCGTTGTTGACGTACTGGTTGATACCGGCAACCGTCGTGGCCGGACCGTAGTTCGAGATGCTCGTTATGTTATCCAGAATGGTGTACGGCAGTCCGGTACGGGCGAAGAAGTTCTGCGAAAGCGTCCAGCCCCCGAAGGCGCCGTTGACGAACTTGTTGCCGAACTTCCACGGTGTGTTCCAGACATAGCTCGCACTGAAGTAGCTGCGAATGTCGTAGTCGGCGTTGCCGTAGTTGTTGCAACGCAAGCAGCTAGGGTCGATCTGATACTGCAACGACGAGGTGCCGTTGTAGTACAGGGTCGAACCACCGTTGGAGACTTCATCCATGCTATGAGCCCAGGTGTAGTTTGCCTGCACCGTGAACCCGTAGGTCATGCGCTGGCTGATGGTCGCGGTCATTCCGTTGTAGTTGGAAATGGCCGACGACTGATACTGCTGCACTACGTTGAACATCTGCGCGGTACGCGTGCTCGGAATCTGACCACCGAAGCAAGGCTGGTCACCGGTAGCTCCGCAATATCCGGGATCGATAGCGTTCAGACCCTCGTTGAAGACGGGGATGTGCACGCCGTGGTTGCCGACATAGGTCAACGACACAGAGGTCTTGTCGCCGATGGCCTGCTGGATGCCAACGCTCCACTGCTCGTAATACGGAGTGTGGAATTTGCCGGCCTGGTTGTTGAATGCCGGTCTGCGGCAAGGTGTGCCGTCGGGCAGTGTGCGAGAACTGGCCCAGGACGCACCGCTATCGAAACCGGTAGTAATCAAGCCAGCGCAAGCCTGTGCCGTGGCCGGGGTCGAAGGATCGGCCCAACCGACGGACGAACCGTACGCATAGCCCAACCGCTCTTCGACTTCGTTCGGCAGGTTGGTCATGAACGAATCACCGATGAAGGCCGGCAGGGCATCGTAGAAGATACCGAAGCCGCCCTTAACCACGGTGCGATCGCTGCCACCCGGCGACCAGGCAAATCCGAACCGAGGCGAAATATCAATCGAATCGGTCGAGCGGAAGATCTGGTGACGGTTGGCATCGATGATGGAGTTATACGGTGTGTTGATGTCGCCGAGCGCGCCGTTTGCCGCCAGAGTACTGTAGGGGGCATTGAGCAACGAAGCGCAGTTATTCTGGCACACCGGGTTGGAGTTCTTTTCGAAACGCAGAGCCAGGGTCAGCTTCAGGCTCTTGTTTACACGCCACTCGTCCTGTCCATACATGCCCAGGCCCCACAGAGCCACCGGCTGGGAAAGCTGGCTCGCGAAGCGATGACGGTAGTAATACACCTGATCGTTGTACAGATCAGAAGGATTGAGCAAGAACACCAGCGGGTTGCTGTAGGTGCTGAAGGTGTAATCGCTGATGTCGTAACGGCGGAAGTTGGCGCCGAACTTCAGCGAGTGCACACCCTTGGTGTAGGAGAAGTCATCCACGAACTGATACTGGGTGACGTTGCGGCCCTGCGGGAACGCATAGTTGCCGCCGCCGAGACCGGTCAGATTGAAGCCCAGACCGTTGACGCTAGGCGGAAACAGTGGCGGAGTCGTTCTGGGTAAAGATCGCGCGGTAGTAGCTGCCCGCGTATACGAACTGGTTGGTGGCATTGGGGCTGAATACGTGGCTCCACTGTCCCTGACCATCGTACGACGGCTGATAGCTGGCCGCGCTGAAGGCCGGGTTGATGGGATCGGCCTGCGTTGCCTGCGTGCCGTGATCCATCTTTACCCGCCAGAACAGGTGATCGTTGTCCGACAGGTTGTAGTCCACACGTCCGGACAACAGCCATTCCGTTCCGGGCAGTGCAGGCGATGCCTCGTACTGACCGAAGCAGTTGTCGGTTCCGAGGCCGCCGATGCCGGAGACATCGCCGCAGCTTCCGGGCGTCAGGTTGCCGTTCGGGTTGTAGCCCGGAGCAGTCTGGAACAGATGGAAGTACTGCTGATACAGCGGCAGTCCGGCCGGATCGATGGCTGCGATGTTCGCCAGGGTCGCCGCAGCAAACTGAGGCGTCGGAGCGTACACCGGCTGGGTCGAAGGCACGATGTAGCGGATGCCTTCGTTGTCGACGAAGAAGAACAGCTTGTCCTTCTTGATCGGTCCGCCGAAAGAAGCGGCCCACTGGTTGTTGTTGGCGAAAGGACGCGGCGTTCCGCCCAGGTTGTTGAACCAGTCGTTGGCGTCCATGGCGCGGCCCGTCCACCAGTACATGGCATTGCCGTGATACTGGTTGGTGCCGCTCTTGGTCACGTAGTTGACCTGCGCACCCGCCTGCTGTCCGTACTGACCAGAGTAAGCGTTGCTGATGACCGTCGCTTCCTGCAGGTCATTGCGGCCCAGCGTCAGGTTGGTGGCGCCGGAGTTGTTCAGGTTCAGGTACGGATCCATGTCGTTCTCACCGTTCACCGTGAACAGGTTCGAAGTCGCAGGCAATCCGTACGCGCTGAAGTTACCATAGCCGCCGCCCACGCTCATGGTGACGCCCGGTGCGGTCTGGGCAACGTAGGTAATGTCGTTGCCGCCGTTCGGCTGGTTGGTAATCATGTTCTGGTTGAAGTTCGTCGAAAGATCGGCGTTGTCAGCCTGCACCAGCGGTGCGGCGGTCGTAACTTCCACCGTGGTTGCGGAAGTACCGACTGCCATCTTCACATCGGCGATCGAAGCCTGACCGATGTTGACATTGGCCGTGCTCGTGGTCTTGCTGAATCCCGAGGCGGTCACCGTCAAAGTGTACGAGCCCGGTGGCAGCAGCGAGAATCGATAGGTGCCGTTAGGCCCTGTTGTAGCATTGCGCGTCGCGCCGGTGGCATCGCTCTTCAGCATTACCGCAGCCCCGGAAACAACCGCGCCGCTTGGATCGGTCACCGTGCCGGTAAGATCGCCGGAAACCAGCGACTGCGCCATCAACGACGGCGCCATCACTGCGGCAACTACCAGTACGGCTAGGATCCCGGTGAGCAGTCTTTTTGCTGTCATATCTCCCCTCAACACATGGACTTCTTGCTGTTACATCGCCTGACTGCATGGCCAGGAAATGACATTCATTCCCGGCCGCGGTGCCCGTGGAAGACACAGCGGCCTCGCAGGTAAGTAGCGCAAGGGAGGGGCCAGTCTGGATTGTTCAAAATCTGCTGCAAGTTGCTGATACTAAAAGCAGGATGGGTATGCCGATTCTCACTTGTGGCAGGCGATTATGATTTTTTATAGATTACTGCTATCTGTTTTACGAAATTACATATTGCTGCGGCATAAACAAGACAGAATTGCGGCATCGCCCGGGGCGGGATCAGCTAGGCGAAATAGCGCTCTGAAAGGCAAAAAAAGAGGCCCCTTGCGGGGCCCCTCAAGTGTTGCAACTTCAGGTTTGTCTTAGAACACCAGCTTGCCCTGGAACTGGACGATGCGTCCAGAAGGCAGGCCCGTGGCGAACGATCCGTAAGGACCGGTCGGCGGCGCCGTGGTGCTGGTGATCTGACCGAACGTGCCGTCTCCAATGTACGGATCCGGGTTGGTGAAGTTCGGGTGATTGAATACGTTGTACAGGTTCGCGCCGACGCCAAACGCCATACGCTCCGTGAGCTTGAAGTTCTTGTTCACCGAAAGATCGGAGTCGAAGAACCCAGGTCCACGATACGTGTTGCGGCGCTGGTTGGCCCAGCTGCTATAGCCCACGCCGGTCACGGCCGGGCTGTTGTAGATGGGGTTGATGGTGTTGCCGTTCGGATCGGTGGACGGTACGCACTGGCTGAAGCCGTTGCTGCAGCCGTTGTTGACGTACTGGTTGATACCGGCAACCGTCGTGCCCGGACCATAGTTCGAGATGCCAGTGAAGCCATCCAGAATGGTGTAGGGCAGGCCGGTGCGGGCGAAGAAGTTCTGCGAGATCGTCCAGCCGCCGAAGGCGCCGTTGACGAACTTGTTGCCGAACTTCCACGGTGTGTTGCCAGACATAGCTCGCACTGAAGTAGCTGCGAATGTCGTAGTCGGCGTTGCCGTAGTTGTTGCAACGCAGGCAGGCAGGGTTGATCTGATACTGCAACGACGAGGTGCCGTTGTAGAACAGGGTCGATCCACCGTTGGACACTTCATCCATGTCATGGCACCAGGTGTAGTTCGCCTGCACCGTGAACCCGTAGGTCATACGCTGGCTGATAGTCGCCGTCATTCCGTTGTAGTTGGAGATGCCGGACGACTGATACTGCTGCGCCACGTTAAACATCGGTCGCGGGGGACGTGGTCGGGCAGGCACCGAAGCAAGGACCGCCGCAGTACGTAGGCGGTGCGGGCATTCAGGCCTTCGTTCAGGATCGGAATGTGCACGCCGTGGTTGCCGACGTAGGTCAACGACACAGACGTCTTGTCGCCGATGGCCTGCTGGATACCGACGCTCCACTGCTCGTAATACGGAGTGTGGAAGTTGCCGGCCTGACTGGTGTAGGCGGGCTGGCGGCAAGGGGTGCCGTCAGGCAAGGTGCGAGCCTGACCCCACGAGATGCCGTTGCCGAAGCCGTTCTGAATGAGCGCAGCGCAGTCGCCGGCCGTAACCGGGGTCGAAGGATCGGCCCAGCCAACGGTAGCTCCGTACGCATAGCCCAACCGCTCTTCGACTTCGTTCGGCAGGTTCGGTCATGAACGAATCACCGATGAAGGCCGGCAGGGCATCGTAGAAGATACCGAAGCCGCCCTTAACCACGGTGCTGATCGCTGCCACCCGGCGACCAGGCAAATCCGAACCGAGGCGAAATATCAATCGAATCGGTCGAGCGGAAGATCTGGTGACGGTTGGCATCGATGATGGAGTTATACGGTGTGTTGATGTCGCCGAGCGCACCGCTCTGCTGCAGCGTATTGAAGCTGGCGTCGAGCAGCGAAGCGCAGTTGTTCTGGCACACCGGGTTGGAGTTGTGTTTCGAAACGCAGAGCCAGGGTCAGCTTCAGGCTCTTGTTTACACGCCACTCGTCCTGTCCATACATGCCCAGGCCCCACAAAGCCACCGGCTCGGAAGCGTTGGTGGGGAAGCGCTGGCGGTCAGATATACGGCGTGTCGTCGAACAGATCGTCGATTCGCAGCAAGTACACCAGCGGGTTGTTGTAGGATGCTGAAGGTGTAGTCGCTGATGTCGTAACGGCGGAAGTTGGCGCCGAACTTCAGCGAGTGCACACCCTTGGTGTAGGAGAAGTCATCCACGAACTGATACTGGGTGACGTTGCGGCCCTGCGGGAAGGCGTAGTTGCCGCCGCCCACGTTCGTCAGGTTGAAGCCATAACCCAGCAGCGACGGCGGGAACAGACCCGAGTTGTTCTGGGTGAAGATCGCGCGGTAGTAGCTGCCCGCATAGACGAACTGGTTGGTGGCATTCGGGCTGAATACGTGGCTCCACTGTCCCTGACCATCGTAGGACGGCTGATAGCTGGCGGCGCTGAACGCGCTGTTGATGGGATCGGCCTGCGTTGCCTGCGTGCCGTGATCCATCTTTACCCGCCAGAACAGGTGATCGTTGTCCGACAGGTTGTAGTCCACACGTCCGCGACAACAGCCATTCGGTTGCCGGGCAGTGCAGGCGATGCCTGGTACTGGCCGATACAGTTGTCGGCGGTCAGCCCGGGAACATTCCGGTAACCATCTGCCGGGTTTCCGGGTCCGAGGTCGCCGCAGCTTCCGGCGCCCAGGTTGCTGTTCGGGTTGTAGCCCGGAGCAGTCTGGAACAGATTGAAGTACTGCTGATACAGCGGCAGTCCGGCCGGATCGTTGGTGGCAATGTTCGCCAGGGTCGCGTTGATGAACTGCGACGTCGGAGCAAACACCGGCTGGGTCGAAGGCACGATGTAGCGGATGCCTTCGTTGTCGACGAAGAAGAACAGCTTGTCCTTCTTGATCGGTCCGCCGAACGAAGCGGCCCACTGGTTGTTGTTGGCGAAAGGACGCGGCGTCTGGTACAGGTTGTTGAACCAGTCGTTGGCGTCCATCGCGCGGCCCGTCCACCAGTACATGGCATTGCCGTGATACTGGTTGGTGCCGCTCTTGGTCACGTAGTTGACCTGCGCACCCGCCTGCTGTCCGTACTGACCAGAGTAGGCGTTGCTGATGACCGTGGCTTCCTGCAGGTCATTGCGGCCCAGCGTCAGGTTGGTGGCGCCGGAGTTGTTCAGGTTCAGGTACGGATCCATGTCGTTCTCACCGTTCACCGTGAACAGGTTCGAAGTCGCAGGCAGTCCGTACGCGCTGAAGTTGCCATAGCCGCCGCCGACGCTCATGGTGACGCCCGGTGCGGTCTGCGCAACGTAGGTGATGTCGTTGCCGCCGTTCGGCTGGTTGGTAATCATGTTCTGGTTGAAGTTCGTCGAAAGATCGGCGTTGTCAGCCTGCACCAGCGGAGCGGCGAGTCGTAACTTCCACCGTGGTCGCGGAAGTACCGACTGCCATCTTCACATCGGCGATCGAAGCCTGACCGATGTTGACATTGGCCGTGCTCGTGGTCTTGCTGAATCCCGAGGCCGTCACCGTGACGGTGTACGAACCCGGTGGCAGCAGCGAGAATCGGATAGGTGCCGTTGGCCCTGTTGTAGCATTGCGCGTCGCGCCGGTGGCATCGCTCTTCAGCGTTACCGCAGCTCCGGAAACGACCGCGCCGCTTGGATCGGTGACCGTGCCGGTAAGATCGCCGGAAACCAGCGACTGCGCCATCAACGACGGCGCCATCACTGCGGCAATCACCAGTACAGCCAGGATCCCGGTGAGCAGTCTTTTTACTGTCATATCTCCCCTCAAGAACGAACGTTTTCGACTGTGATTTGCCCGGGTGGAAACTCGCTTGAATTTGCTTCCAACTTGGCAACTTCTGGGACGGAAAACGATTCGCAAGGCCTGGACGGAACGCCTGCCTCGCTGCCTCTGAGAATGGCAATCGTGGGGCCACTCTGATTCTGTCTAACTCTTGCTTTTCTTATTGGATAGTAGGGGTGGTAAGTTGCTCACATCTCAAATCTGTGTTGTCGTTTTGGACAATTGTTTTTAAAAGCAGAATTACTACTTTTCACATACTGACGGCGGGCGGAATTCCAATTTCCGGAAGGTGCTAGAACGATTCCGACAAAGCTTGAGATTTAGGTAAGAAACCTGTCTGCAGAAAGCGAACATATTGCGCAGGAAATCGAAATTGAAAGCAAGATTTTGAAATACGATTTGCCGCCTGTTCCTCCATTCTTGTCACCACGAAAACATGGTAAGGAGGCTCCCGCAGGAGCCTCCCTCGGTTGACGAAGTTGGTTTTAGAACACGAGCTTGCCCTGGAACTGAATGATGCGTCCCGAAGGCAGACCCGCGAAGAACGATCCGTACGGACCGGTCGGCGGTGCGGTGGTCTGCAACACCTGACCGAAGTTACCTGCGTTGGCGCCCGTACCCTGCCAGGTGTCAACCGGCGAAGCGAAGTTCGGATGGTTGAATACGTTGTACAGGTTGGCGCCGACACCGAACGCCATCCTCTCCGTGATCTTGAAGTTCTTGTTCACCGAAAGATCGGAGTCGAAGAAGCCAGGTCCGCGGAACTGATTGCGAATCTGGTTGGGGAAGTGCGTCAGATTGTTGGCCGTAGCGAATCCGGCTGCGACCAGGCATCCAGTGCCGTACTGATTGCAAGCTCCCCTGTCCCGCTCCGACGACCTGGGTCGGGAAGTAAGGCGTGTTGCCGTTGTAGTTGCCGATGAACGATGTGCTGTCCAGCACCGTCAAAGGCAATCCGGAGTGAGCGAAGAAGTTCTGCGACAAGGTCCAGCCACCCAGGGCTCCGTTCACGTACTTGTTGCCGAACTTCCACGGAGTGTTGCCAGACAAATGCGGCGTTAAAGGAGTTGCGAATGTCGTAGTCCGCATTCCCGTAGTTGCGAGCACTTGCAGGCAGTGCGGATTCAGCTGGTAGCTGATGCTGGTCAGGCCGTTGTACGGCGTTCCCGGAGCACCATTGTTGGAGATTTCGTCCAGAGAGTGGCTCCAGGTATAGCTCGCCTGCACAGTGAATCCATACGTCATGCGGCGCTGATAGCTTGCGGTCAGTCCGTTGAAGTTGGAAACTGCGCCGGAGTACACCTCGGCTACGCTGGCGAAATTCGTGCTGTAAGGAGTCGACAGCCAGACCACCCACTCCACCCGAGAAGGCATTGGGGAAGTTGGTGATCGGAATGTTGAGGCCGTGGTTGCCAACGTAGCCCAGGGTGACCGAGCTCTTGTCATCCAGCTGTTGCTGAATCTGCAAGCTGTATTCCTGGTAGCGCGGCGTCTTGAAGGTCCCGACAAAGTTGTTGATGCTGGGCGCCGAGAATCCGGGCAGGCCGGCGGTCAGCGAGTTGAAGCTGGCGCCGTTGGCGAAGCCGTTGCGAATGGCCGCTGCCGACGACGGAAGCGATTTGCCAGGCGCCGGCGGGGTAGTGTTGTCTGCCCACGGCACTCCGAAGAGCGTCTCGGGAATCAGGTTGGGGATGTTGGTCATCGAGTTGTCGGCAAAGATCGACGGGAAGGCATCGTAGAAGATGCCGAAGCCGCCGCGAACGACCGTCTTGTCGCTGCCGCCCGGTGACCACGCGAAACCAAAGCGCGGCGCCAGATTGATGGCATCGGTGCCGCGGAAGGTGCCGCCCTGGTTGGCGAGGATCATCTGGTTGTACGGCGTGTCGCCGCTGGGGCTGGAGTCGCAGGAACGGAGTGGTCAGATACGAAGCGCAGTTCAGGTTGCAGTTCGGGTTGGAGTTGTGCTCGACGCGCAACGCCAGCGTGAGTTTCAGACTCTTGTTGACCCGCCACTCATCCTGAGCATACGCACCGAGTCCCCACAGGGCCACCGGCTCGGTAGCGCGCGAGGGGAAGTTCTGCTCGAACACGCCCGCCACGCCGTTGTAGAAATCGGTGACCGAAGTGATGACGGAGCAGCGGATTGGTGAAGGTGCCGAAGGTGTAGTCGGTGATGTCATACCGGCGGAAGTTGCCGCCGAACTTCAGGCTGTGCGCTCCCTTGGTCCAGGAGAAATCGTCGAGGAACTGGTACTGGGTGACGTTTCGTCCTTGCGGGAACGACGACCAGATTGCCGCCCATGTTGGTGTAGCCCAGCGGAGCCAGGTCAGACCTGCGTTGGGAACACCGAGTTGGCATCGGGCGGTCTGGGTGAAGATCGCGCGGTAGTAGCTGCCGGCATAGATGAACTGGTTGGTGGCATTCGAACCGAAGCGTGTGCGTCCACTGTCCCTGTCCATCGTACGAAGGCTGCTGGCTGGCCGCGTTGAACGCCGGGTTGATCGGATCGGCATACGTCGCCTGCGTGCCGTGGTCCATCTGTACCCGCCAGAACAGGTGGTCGCGGTCGGACATGTTGTAGTCAACGCGTCCGCTGAGGATCCACTCCGTGCCCGGCAACGCAGGCGTCGCTCCGTACTGACTGGAAGCAGTTTCCCGCGAAGGTCGTCAGATCCAGGCAGCTTCCCGGTACGCCAACTCCGCGGTTGTAGCCCGGAGCCGATTGGTACAGGTTGAACATCTTCGAATACAGCGGCACCGAAGCCGGATCGGTCGCCGCCAGGTTCGCCAGCGTCGCGTTGGCAAATGCCACGGTCGGAGAAAACACCGTCGTGCGAAGAAGGCACGATGTAGCGAATGCCTTCGGTGTCGACAAAGAAGAACAGTTTGTCCTTCTTGATCGGTCCGCCCAGCGAAGCCGCCCACTGGTTGTTGTTGGCGAACGGACGCGGCGTTCCGCTCAGGTTGTTGAAGTAGTCGTTCGCGTCCATCGCACGGCCCGTCCACCAGTACTCGGCGTTGCCGTGAAACTGGTTGGTGCCGGACTTGGTGACGTACGAGACCTGCGCGCCCGCCTGCTGTCCGTACTGGCCGGAGTAGGCGTTGGTGACGACCGTCGCTTCCTGAACATCGTTCTTGCCCAGCGTCAGGTTGGTGGCGCCGGAGTTGTTCAGGTTCAGATACGGGTCCATATCGTTTTCGCCGTTCACGGTGAACAGATTCGAAGTCGCAGGCAGACCCGGCGGTCTCGAAGTTGCCGTATCCCATGCCGGTGCTCATGGTGACACCGGGAGCGGTCTGGGCGATGTAGGTGAGATCGTTGCCGCCGTTAGGCTGGTTGGCGATCTGGGTCTGATTGAAGTTGGTGGAAAGGTCTGCGTTGTCGGCCTGCACCAGCGGCGCCGTCGTTGTGACTTCGACGGTCTGCGAGCTGGAACCGACCGGCAGCTTCACATCGGCAATGGTCGCCTGACCGGCGGCGATCGTGGTGGACGACTGCGCTTTGCTGAAGCCTTGCGCATTCGCTGTGACCGTGTAGGTGCCCGGCTGCAACAACGAAAAACGATAAGCTCCACTGCTGTTGCGTAGTGGTGGTGCGCGTAGCGCCGGTGGCATCGTTCTTTAACGTTACCGTTGCTCCCGACACGACTGCGCCCGATGGATCCGTGACCGTGCCGGTGAGATCGCCGGAAACCAGATGACTGCGCTATCAACGATGGCGCCATCATCAGAGCGATCACCAGCAGGGCCAGAGATCCGATCAACATCTTCTTTACTGTCATAACTCTCCTCGCGCTGCACTGCTTGCGTCGTGCTCTTGCAGAAACAAGCTTTGAGTTCCTGAAATCCAAATGCATTTCCGCTTTTTGAAAACGCCAGTGCTGCTGAAGCACGGGAGGAACTCTTGTCCTGAACAAGTGCAAAGCGCCTGCCAGTCAGCGAGCGCACAGTGCGAGTACACAACTGCAACGATTGCAGCGAGATAAAAAAGCGTGTTTCGTGATCTCGACATTGCGTCTTCCGCTTTTCACAGTTTTCGTACCGCACGAATCCGCTTTCACGGATATGTCGCGTTTTTTATGGTTAAGAAGTATCGCAACTATGCAACTGAGCACGTTTACGGGCCGTATTTATGCGGCTTTTCGGTATTTGGGGGAGGCCGTGCGAATGCTTTTATTACGAGTTCACCAAAGCCATACGTGAATTGCGCGGCTGCTGTTACGAGTCGCTGGTGCGGTTCGAGAAACCGCGCCGTCTAACACTCGGGCGAGATTAGAGCGCTGATGTGTGTCTGCAGACATGCGCGGCAGTTCATAGGGAGTACAAGTTTGCGCGATTGTTTTGCTGGAAGCTGCCGCGGTGTGCGTGAAAGTTGCGATGTCGCCTGGCTGACCACAGGAGCGACAGGCCTTTCCAGGGGTCGATCGCGCGCATCAACATTTCTAACGTCCCAGCTACTGTCGCCGGCTAAAGCCGGCTCACTCCGATAGGGACGCCCTACCTTCCACTCCGCTGCGCGCAGCCTGCCCTGAGCGAAGTCGAAGGGTCCTGGGCTAACTGCACTTCCGCCCCGCAACACTCCGGCTCGCGCAAAACCGGCGCGACCCGGAAAGGCGTGTTGCCGGGCTCGGCCTGATGGTTCTGGTGGATTGATGTGACTCGGCTGCAATGTCGTGGGCCATGTTGATCTGCTCAAGCTCCTTCAGTGGCGCCGCTAATTTTTGGCGCCGATGCACGCAGGTCCATACCGCAACCGGGCGCCTTCAGCGACGTTTTTCGATGGCGATTTTTCTCCCCCAATGCAGGTCGGTTGACATAAGCTGAACCCATGTCGGCCCAAGCGATGTGCGCCAAGCACGGCATCCCTCTGATGATGCGCCGGAATGACACGACCCTGGAGGTTGCGCTCGCCTGTCCCTACTGCGATATGGAAGAATGCGGCGGCGGAGAAGACGAGCGAAGCCTGATCGAGGAAGCTCTGCGGGAAAAATCAAGGCAACCGAATTAGCAAGGGGTCACGTGATTGCTTGCGAGATGGAGTGGTTACGCCGACGACCAGACAAACTGTCAGGAAACTCGCACGTTGGCCCATTCACTGAATGGCAGAAGAGCAACTGTGAGGAGCTGCCCCCCTGAGCTTCATCCCGCACGTCGTGCGCTTTACAGGTTGAAGTAAAATCGTCGATGCACGTTGAAAGCAACTTTGGCGTTCTCCCGGAGCAGCGTTGCTAACCCACCGACTCGACGCCCAGCGTCTCGTTGAACGATTGTCTGCAATTGTCGATTCAGCTACCGACGCTATTCTCTCCACGGACCCGGACGGCATAATTGAGACCTGTAACGGGGCCGCCGCCAGGATGTTGCGATATCAACCCGATGAAATTATTGACCAATCCATTTATCTGCTCATTCCGCCTGGGTTACATCATGACGAGAGGGAGAGATTTGAACGCATCCGCAAGGCTGAGCTCGTTGAGCCCTACCAAAGTCAGTTCCTTGCAAAGGGCGGCGACAAGAAGAGCGTCTCCGTCTCAATGTCAGCAATCAGAAGCAGCGCCGGAGAGGCCGTCGGTGTAGTGCTGGTTCTGCGCGACTTACAGCTGCGCCAGCAGGAAGAAAGAGATCGCGCTCGTCTAGCCGCCATTGTCGAGTCGTCGGATGATGCCATTATTGCCAAGGATCTAAATGGCGTTGTCACAAGCTGGAATACCGCAGCCGAAAGAATGTTCGGTTATACGGACGACGAAATTATCGGGCGCTCGATCCTCACCATCATTCCGCCGGAATTGCAGCACGAGGAGCCGACGATTTTAGGCGAAATCAGGGCTGGCAAGAGGGTCGAGCATCTTGAAACCCAGCGACTGCACAAGTCCGGTAAGAAAATTGAGGTATCGCTGACTTCGTCTCCGATCCGCGATAACCAGGGAACGATCATCGGAGCCTCCAAGATCGTACGCGATATCACCTCGCGGCGGCTGGCCGATGACGCTCGCCTCCGCTTGGCCGCCATCGTGGAATCCTCGGATGATGCGATTATCTCCAAGAATCTGGACAGCGTCATAACCAGTTGGAATGCGGGGGCGGAGCGAATGTTCGGCTACAAGCCAGAGGAAATTGTCGGGCAGTCGGTAATGCGCCTCATGCCCCGCCACCTCTATGGAGAAGAGCCGGGGATCATTCGGAAGCTGCGTGCCGGCGAGCGCATACAGCATTTTGAAACTAAGAGACTACGCAAGAATGGCGAGATTTTTGATGTCTCGCTGACCGTATCCCCGGTCAAAGATGACGGCGGGCGGGTAATCGGAGCGTCCAAAATCGTTCGGGACATAAGCGAGCAAAAAGCAGCCGAAGCTGCGCTGATGCGGCAGGAGAAGCTCGCCGCGACAACAAAACTTCTCAATGAGTTGGCGCACAACATTAACAATCCGCTGCAGAGCCTGACGAACCTCGTATATCTCGCAGCTGAAACCCAGAATGGGACGGATGCTAAAACGCTGGCTACGGAAATGTCAGACGACCTTAGGCGGCTATCGGACCTCGTGAGGAAAATTCTGGAGTTGCCAACACGAAACGTTCGCTGATATCTCACGAGCTGTAAGCCAGGTCTACTGGAGCGCACCGGCACTTGTGAGGTAATCGCGACGATCACGGGCGTGATATCGCCACCACACAAGGTATGGCGAGTGTCCGATTATCCTTTCGAATACCCGGACACTCCAGCCAATTTAAACAGCCTGAACGTTCTCTGCCTGTAAACCCTTGGGGCCTTTGGTGACGGCAAACTGCACCCTCTGGCCTTCTTGCAAGCTGCGAAAACCGCCCGCTTGAATGGCTGAGAAATGCACGAAAACGTCTTCGCCGTTCTCACGTGAAATAAAGCCGAAACCCTTGGCGTCGTTGAACCACTTAACTGTTCCTTGTTCCATTTTGTTGCTCCTGCCTTTTATTTGAATTTTCTGCTAAGGAAGAATCGCTGCCATGAGACAGGAGGTGACGCTTGGTTGGCGGAACCGACTATCAAATTGGGGTGAATCAAACTAAGCTGGAAATGATTATACCGCCAAAGCTCAAAACGGCTCAGTATCTTTGTCCAGCTCCTCGCCCTGAGCCGCGATTGGTTCGTCGTCGTCCTCCCACCACAGCCGCGGCCAACAAATCTCCTGTCTCGCACTTCCACGTGTGGTGATGCGGCGCTGCTTCGATTGCCGGCGTAAAACCCTATCTCACAAGCAATCCGGTTGCGGCGACTTGTTTCGAGTGGCTTGTGACAATGCACAGAGCCGACGCCTAACGAACCTGGTATGTTGCCGCGCCAGGCTCACTTCGACGGCATGGTGTAGTAACCGGTGCGGTGCCGCACCTGCAAGTCGGACGGATTCGCGTAATCCTTGCGTCGCCGGATCGATCTTGATCTCGATGCGTGCGGAAATCCGAATCGGCCAGTCGCGAACTCGGGTAATACGCGATCAGGTACTGCGTCCGCAGCTCGTCGCTGATCTGCCGGAAGGCTGCATCCAGCTGCTCCATGCCGCTGGCGTAAAAATATTTTCCGCCGGTATCGCGTGAGAGCTGGATCAGCGCATGCTCTCCGCCGGTATCGCGGCCGGCACTGTTTTCAATGGGCACGATGATGATGCTGTAGAGGATGACCTCGGCTTCCTGCGCCGCGCGCACTGCCTCCTGGTAATTCGTCTTGCTGACGGTATCGCCGCCGTCGGTGATCACCACCATCACCTTGCGTCCGCGGCGCGCCAGCAGCGCGTCCGAGCCCAGGTAGAGCGTGTCGTACAAGGCAGTGGCCGCTCCCGAGTGCACGCGATTGATTGCTTTGTCGATGGTGTGCAGGTCGGAGGTGAATGGCGTGAGCTGATCGACAATCTCGCTGAACTGGAAGAGCGAGAGGCCATCGATGGGACGCAGAATCGCATGCGCAAATCGCCGCGCTGACTCCAGTTCCAGCTTCTGATCGCCGCGCGTGCTCAGGCTGGTGTCGATGGCCACGCACGATCGACAGCGGCAACTCCGACTCGCGATGGAAGACCGCGATCTGCTGCGGCTTGCCATCTTCGAAGACCTGGAAGTCTTCCTGCTTCAGCGTCGAGACCGGCGCGCCGCTGCTGTCGGTCACGGTGGTGAAGACGTTCACCAGCTTCACATTTACTTTGAAGGTCGTGCCTGCGTCTTCGCGTCTGGTCGCCCTGCTGCTGTTGTTGCTGCTTCTGGGTCTCGGGAGGATGCGGCGACCGTGGTCGGATGCTGCTGCGTGAGCGAGTCAGGGGGCCGCGGTACCGTGGTCTGCGCAACGGCGAAGGGCACGGCCAGTAGGCCTGAGAGCATTGACCCGAGAGCGAGCACGCAAAGCCGGAAGGAAGAATGAGGTCGGAAAGACATTCAGTGAATTAGAACACCATTTGCGCTATTTTGACGCGTTCTGGCCCGGCACGCGGGATCTCCGGCGGAAAGGGTTCGCCGTCGGACCACACCGCCCCGTCTTCGAAATGTTCTTTCTTCCAGATCGGCACCGTGGTCTTCAGCGTGTCGATCAACCAGCGGCAGGCATCGAAGGCCGCCGCGCGATGCGCCGACGAAACTGCAATATAGACGCTGCTTTCGCCGATCTGTAAGCGTCCCAGCCGGTGCGCGATGCGCACATCGCGAATCGCGAAACGCGTTAGCGCGTCGGCGGCGAGCTGCTTCCATCTTGCGCAGCGCCATCGGCTCGTAACCGCTGTAATCGAGATATAGCGTGCGCCGTCCGCGCGAGTTGTTGCGCACGATGCCGTCGAACGTCGCCACCGCGCCATCTTCCGGCCGCTTGATTTGGGCCAGGATTGCGGCCGGCATCGATCGGGCTCGCCCACCAGCATGGCATGCTCGGAGAGCAGCGGCAGCGTTGGCCGGACTTCGCCTGGCTCCGCTTCCACCGCTCACCGGAGGAATCAGTGCGACTTCGTCGCCCTCGTGCAACGCGACGACTGCCGTCGGCGTATTCATAGTTGACGGCGAGCGCGATGGCGCCGCGAAAATCCTGCAGCTTCGGCGATGCGCTGCTGGAGCTGCGCGAACAGCTCTCCCACGGTAGCTGCCGTCGGGGAGTTGTAGCTAGCTTCGCGCTCGCAGCCCGCGATTTCGCGCAGCATACCCAGATAAAGAACTCGCACCTGCATCGTGCTTAAGGATAGCGCAGGCAAAGCCAAGCTCCGCCTGAGCTCGCGCAACGTCCGCAGACGGCGTGAGGCCCCTGTCGCCGGTCTAAAGCCGGCTCACTGCGATAGCGCCCGCCTGCATTCTGATAGCAATTCACCTCAACCCGGCCCACCTCCGGCAGTGAGTCGTGCGATCCTTATCCACGGGGCGAACTCTTTTATGATGATCAACCGGAGCCGCCCCATGACCTGCGCTGTTGCGTTCTCTTCCAATCGTTCTGCTCCTCGCTCGCCACCGCGGCTGTCGCGCAAGTGGACACCAAGGTCCGCACCGCTCCTGATTTCGGGCCGACGGCGTCTGGCTCGATGAAGGTGCGCCCGCTCCGCACCACATCTCCGACTATCGCGGCAAGGTCGTGCTCATCGATTTCTGGGAGTACACCTGCATCAATTGCATTCGCGACTTCGGCGTGCTGAAGCGCTGGTACACCAAGTACCACCAGTACGGCTTCGACGTCGATCGGAGTGCATTACGGCGAGTTCAACATTGGCTTCGACGTGAACAATGTGCGCGACGCGGCGCAGCGCTATCACCTGCCGTGGCCGGTGCTGGCCGATCAGAAGGGCATCGACGTGGAAGGCGTACGACTCGCAAGGCTGGCCCGATCGCTTCCTCGTCGACCCGCAAGGCAAGATCGTGATGAGCGTCTTCGGCGAAGGCAACAACCTGGTCATGGAGAAGAAGATTCAGGAGCTGCTGGCGGTCGCGCATCCCGAAGTGCTGAAGATTCCCCTGGAATCGGGCGAAGACGAGTTTCGCGCCGAGTGCGGCATCGCGACCCAGGAGACTTACGTCGGCGAACGCTACGGACGCAGCTCGTTGCGAATATGAACGGCCATCACACCGGCGACGAAGCGGACTTCATGCCGCCGCATTCGCCCGCCGACGGCGGCGTGATGCTGGCCGGACGCTGGCGCATCGAGCAGGATGGCGTCACCGCGAAGGGGCAGCATGCCGGCGCGGAGATTCGCTATCACGCGCGCTCGTTGTACGCGGTGCTGAGTCTCGACGGCGCCAAGCAGGTGAAGGTGTATCTGTTTCAGGATGGCGAGCCGCTGCCGAAGGACGGCGCGGGCTCGGACGTGAAGTTCGACGAGCAAGGGAGCGTACGTCGAGGTCACGCAGGGCCGGATGTATTACCTGGTGCGCAGTCCGAAGTTCACCGCACATCTGATGTCGCTGAATCCGGATGGGCCGGGCTTGACGCTGCACTCGTTTACGTTCGGGAATAATTGCCAGTTGGACGATCAGCCGTGAGAGGGGGACCGGTAGTGGCACAATCCGCCGCGCTCAATTTGCGAATTGTCATCCCGACCGGAGGCGGGGGCTGCCTTTGCCCACGCGGAGTGGAAGGACCTGCGGTTCTTGGCGCAGGAGGGTGATCTTCCACCGCAGGCACGCCGCAGGTCCTCGACTCCGCGGCTACGCCGCTGCGCTCGGATGACAATTCTATTTTGGTGACAAGTGACGGCACGGCTGAAGCCGTGCCCTTTCAAAACCAGTCTAAAATCTCCCGTTCTCAATCCACGACCTCACTTCTGCCTCGACGTCGAAGCCCACGCTGCCCATGATGAATCGCCCGTCGAGCTCATACGCGCAGATCTCCAGCGGCGTGCCGGAATACCCGCCGTGCAGATATCCGCGCACATAGAGCCGCGCAAATTCATCGACGCCCAGCAGGCGGTACTGCACGACGTGCACCATCTCGTGAAAGATGAGTTGCGGCGTCAGCGTCGTCGTGAAACACAACGACATCGTCGAAGGTGATGGCGGCCATGGTGCGTGAAGTCGGGCAGGCCGGTGAAGCCCATCTTCTCCAGGTCCGCGTAGAACGGAGGATTGGCTGACCGCGCTCCTGTCCCGGTTGCAGAATGCGAATGCGTTCCAGGTCCGTCGCGGAGAAGAAACGTGACCAGATATCGCTGAAGGCCAGCGGCGCCGCCTGCGGAGTAGTAGGTGGCGCGTTGCGCGCGAATGTACTCCGCCACCGCCTGGGTAAACGCAGCGATCTGCGCCGGCGTCAGGTTCGGCTGCGGCTGCTCCTCTTGTGCGTTTGCTTGCTAACAAACCTTACTCCAGATCCCGCCAGTTCGGTCCCACGCCCACTTCCACCTTCAGCGGGACCTTGAGTTCGTGCACCTGCTCCATGCGCTCGGTGACCAGCCGCTTCATGGTATCAACTTCGTCTTCGGCCACTTCAAAGACAAGTTCGTCGTGAACCTGAAGAAGCATCCTCGAACGGAGCGTTGCGTTCGCGCAGTTCGGCGTCGATGCGAATCATGGCCAGCTTGATGAGATCGGCGGCCGTGCCCTGCAGCGGCGTGTTGACCGCCGTGCGCTCGGCAAAGCCGCGCAGGTTGAAGTTCTTGCTGTGAATGTCGGGAATGGGACGCACGCGTCCGAAGAGCGTCGAGACCTTCTGATCGCGGCGCGCCTGCTCCAGCGTGCGGTCGATGAACTCGCGCACGCCGCTGTACTTCTCGAAGTAGGCGTCGATGAAGCGCTTGGCCTCTTTCGTGTCGATGCCAAGCTGCTGCGACAGCCCAAACGGCGACAGTCCGTACACGATGCCGAAGTTGACGGCCTTGGCGCGGCGGCGATGCTCGGCATCGACCATCAGCGGCGGCACGCCGAAGACCTGCGACGCTGTCAGAGTATGAATGTCCTCGCCGGTGCGATACGCCTCCACCAGCAGCTTGTCGCCGGAGAAGTGCGCCAGCAGCCGCAACTCGATCTGCGAGTAGTCGGCGGCGAGCAGCACGAATCCCGGCTCGGCAATGAACGCGGCGCGAATCTCGCGGCCCAGCTCGGTGCGAATGGGAATGTTCTGCAGGTTGGGATTGACCGACGACAGCCGCCCGGTCGCCGATCCCGCCATGTTGAACGTGGTGTGCAGCCGCCGCGTGCAGGAGTTCAGCAGCGCCGGCAGCGCGTCCACGTAGGTCGACTTCAGCTTCGAGAGCTGGCGGTAGTCCAGCACCATCTTCGGGACATCGTGCTCGGCGGCCAGCCCTTCCAGCACATCGACGGCGGTCGAGATGGTCTTGCCCTTGCCGTACTTGATCGGCTTGGGCAGGTTCAGCCGGTTGAAGAGCACGTCGCCCAGCTGCTTCGGCGAATTGATGTTGAACTCGAAATCGCACTTGTCGTAAATCTCGCGCGCCTTGGCGGCAATGTCGCTTTCCAGCCGCCGCGACATGTCGGCGAGCACGTCGCAGTCGAGTTTGACGCCGGCCTCTTCCATGCGCGCCAGCACCGGCACCAGCGGCAGATCGATGTCGTCGTAAACCTTGCGCAGCCCGGCGTCGTCGACTTCCTCGCTCAGCTTCTCGGTCAGCCGCAGCGTGATGTCGGCAGCCTCGGCCGGCGACGGTCCCAGCTTCAGGTTGAACTTGCGGAAGGCCACCAACGGCAGCGCGTAGGTCGAATACGTCGGATCGAGCAGATAGGCGTAGAGCAGCGGATCGTGCTGCACGCCAGCCAGCTCGATTCCCGCTCCCGCAAAACATGTGTCGCGGACTTCAGGTCGTGGATCGTCTTCGCAACCTTCTCGTTCGCCAGCGCCTCTTTCAGCGGAGCAGCCATCGCCGAGTCGTCGAGCGTTCAACGAGAGCGCCTTGCCTTCTTCGGCGGAGATTGCAACCCGCTGCGTCACGGCCGTTGCAGCCGGCGGCGGAGCGGCGGTCAACGAGAGCTGCTCGCTTTCCGGCTCTTCGGCCTCTTCGCTTTCGGCCGCCGCACTCGCAGCAGCGGAAGATTCCAGGGCGATCGCCAGCATCTTCCCCGGCTTGCTCGCCGCCGCGATCACGGCCTTCACCTCGGCGGCACTCTTCGCATCGCGGTAATCGGTCTCGCCCAGCTCGATGCTCTCGCTGAGGAAGTCCTGCACCAGCGTGTTGAACTCCAGCTCGGTGAACAGCGAGCGCGCCGCTGCGGCGTCGGGCTCCTGCGCCCTCATCGTCTCCGGATCGAAGTCGACAGCGACGTTGCGGTCGATGGTCACCAGCTTCTTGCTGACCAGGATCGCGTCGCGATTGTTCTGCAGCGACTCGCGATAGGTCTTGCGCTCGACCTCGGCGGCATGGTCCAGCGCGCCTTCGACGCGTGCCGAAGCGCTGAATCAACTCGACCGATCCCTTGTCGCCGATACCGGGCGCGCCCGGGAATGTTGTCGATCGAGTCGCCGCGCAGCGCCATCACGTCGACCACGCGCTCGGGCGGCACGCCCAGGATCTCTTCGACCTTGGCGGCATCGCAGATCAGGTTGTCCTTCGGCGGATTCAGCACGCAGATGTGGTCGCTCACCAGCTGCATCATGTCCTTGTCGCTGGAGACGACGAAGACCGAGTAGCCCTCGTCGGCGGCCTTCTGCGCCAGCGTGCCGATCACGTCATCGGCCTCGAAGCCCGGCATCTCGAGAATCGGAATGCGGTAGGCGTCGAGCGCGCGCCGGATGTAAGGCACCTGCTGCGCCAGGTCGGCGGGCATGGCCGCGCGGTTGGCCTTGTAGCCGTCGTACGCCACGTCGACGTAGGTCTGCGTCTTGCTGTCGAACTTGCGCAGGCTGGTGATCTCGGCGGCCTGCTGGTCGCGAAAGGTGGGCGCGCTCACGTCGAAGACGGCGGCCAGGTATTGCGGCGAGAAGTCGGCTCGCAGCTTGCGCAACATGTTGACAAAGACGAAGGTCGCGCTGGTGGGGATGCCGGTCTTGGTCGACATCGGCCGCTGCCGCGCCATGGCATGATAGGCGCGGAAGATGAACGACATCGCGTCGATCAGGTAGATGCGTCCCTTGGAGCCGGCGGGTTCAGCGGGAACGGCGATGGCGGACTTGGCAGCAGCCGATTTCGCGGCGCTGGCCGGCTTGGCAGCGCTGGAGACGGTGGCGGACTTCGCGGTTTTACTGAGTGGAGGGCAAGGAGATAATTTTACCAAGCCAGGAAGGCTAGGTTCTATGGCCGGAGGGTCCCAACTCCAGAAAAGATCTTGGTGTAACGATGGCAAATCTCTCGGAATGGATGCAGCGCGAGGAGATCGTCGTCGCCGGTGATGAGATGTGACGCCGTTCCACAGACCGCGAGTTCCAGAAGCTTGTCATCCTTCGGGTCACGGCAGACGGAGAGACTCACATCAACATCGACCAATTCCGTTTCACGCATTAAAACTGCCATGAACCGAAGCACGTCTTCTTCACCAACGTAGCGACTGAAATCCTTGCGGGTTAATACGTCATGCATTTCCGAGAGCAGAGAAATTGACACCAGGACTGTTCCCGTTCTCAAAGCAAGATCCAAAGCCTCTCGCGGCGTGGAGGCGGGCATCAGCAATGCGCTGATGAGAACGTTCGGTATCGAAGACGCAGCGCAATCAAGCGCCTTTGAGAAGGGAATCTAAGATTTCGGGCGTAAGTCCGCGAGCTTTCGCTTTGGCACCGACTTCATCAAGGACCTTCTGTAAGGACGGCAAATCCCGAGTCGTAAGCTCGCGCAAGTACAGCCCGAGTAATGCCTGCAACCTTCGCTTCTCTTCTTGACTCGCGGAGTCATAGGCGCGGGCCGTCTGCGGGTCGACCTGAATCGTAATCGAGTCTGCCATTGCAACCACCCTGAGTTTAATTCTAAGCCAATATAGCGGGCCGTTGAAAGAGTTCGGAGTTCAATCTCGTACAACGATGAAGGATTTAAAGGAGAGCGATGTGCCGCCGGGCTTAAGCCCGGCTCTTGCCCTCAATACCAGGGTGCGTTCCCCGCCGTGAACGGCGGGACTAACTTGTGTGGCGCCTACCGCGCGGTACCGCCGGCTGAAGCCGGCTCTTGCCCTTTTAAGGAACGCCTGCCCAGCGCTTCCGCGCTGGGCTAACAGCAGTACCGCCCAGCAACACCCCGCCTCGCGCAAAACCTGCACGAGGCGGGACAGCGTGTTGCCGGGCTCTAATGCAATTCATCTTGGGTGAACCGCTCCCCGCGCCGTGAACGGCGGGGCTAACCTGTGTCGCGCCTACGGCGCGGTACATACACCACTTCAATCTGCCTCGTGCGATCCCCCGCCACACGCATAGCGCGCTGTCGAACTCGCAATGGCCTCCGTGCGCTCCGTGATCTCCGTGGTGAACCCGCCGTCTCACTCCACGAACATGCAATCGCCGTACGAATAGAACCGGTACTTCTCCCGCACGGCGTGTTCATACGCTCGCAGCACGCGCTCGCGGCCGGCGAAGGCCGACACCAGCATCAGCAGGGTCGACTTCGGCAGGTGGAAGTTGGTCAGCATCGCGCCGACAACTTTGAACTCGAATCCCGGGTAGATGAAGATGTCGGCCTCACCGGACTGCGGGACGATCGGCTCATCACGGAAATTCCCACTCAAGCAAGCCGGCTTGAACGGGGCACCCGCCGATTCGACCGCGATGTGACTCCGGACTCGGACGCTGCGTGTCTCTCTCCAGTGAGAATTTCGCGCCGCGTACTCCAGCGTCCGCACGGTCGTTGTCCCCACTGCAACAATCCTTCTCCCCGCATCCCGCGCGCGCTGGATCTTTTCCGCCGCCTCTTCCGAAATCTCGAACCACTCCTTGTGCAGCTTGTTCTCTTCGACGACCTCCTCGCGCACCGGCTGAAACGTTCCCAGCCCGACGTGCAGGGTCAGCTCCGCGGTCTCGATCCCACGTTGTCGGATGCGCTCCAGCATCTCGGGCGTGAAGTGCAGGCCCGCGGTGGGCGCCGCCACCGAGCCCAGCGGCTTGGCATAGACCGTCTGATACTGCTCGCGATCCTCGGCCGTGTCGGGCCGATCGATATAGGGCGGCAGCGGAATGTGCCCGATGCGATTCAGCACGCCGTAGAAATCTTCCACCGGATCGAAGCGCAGATGGCGCTCGCCGAAACTTCCGCGATCGACAATCTCCGCCGCCAGTTCCCAACCGGAGCGCGACATCGGGCCTGCTACGCATGCGAGCGGCTCGCCGCCAAAGTAACAGCCGCTCGCCAACGCCCAGCTTCCGCCCGGGACGCACCAGCGCCTCCCACACCATCGGACTGTCCGAGATGCGCTTGGTCAGCAGCACCTCGACTTTGCCGCGCAGAAATTCTTTCGCTGCGGGATTCTGCTCCGACGATCCTGCTGAGCGCGCGCGCCGCTGCGATGTCCGAAGAGCCGCGCCGGCAGCACCTTCGTATTGTTGAAGACCAGCAGATCGTCAGGACGCAGCAGCTCCGGGAACTCGCGGAATGCGCGGTCTTCCAGCCCATCGCCGCCGCGCTCAAGGTGCAGCATGCGCGCCGCGGCGCGGTCGGCCAAGGGCAGGCGGGCGATCAGTTCGTCAGGAAGGTGGAAGTCGAAATCGGAAACCAGCACGGATCCATTGTCGCCCACTGGAGGCTGCGGCGGCCAGAGCGGCTGACACTGCGAAATGTCAGCAAGAATGTATCTTCCCTTTTCCCGATGCCAGCCTCTGCGGTACGATACAAAGATTGGGTTCCCAACTCGGGATGTCCAATTCCAGCGTATGAAGACCGAGCAACAGCACCGGGAAGAAATCGTTCGCTTCGGCAAGATTGCTGCACCAGGCTGGCCTGGTGGCGGCCACCGACGGCAACCTCTCCGTGCGCCTGGAGAACGGCACCATCCTCTGCACGCCCACGCTGATGAGCAAAGGCCTGATGGAGCCCGACGACCTGGTCATCGTCGACGACAAGGGCAACAAGCTGAGCGGCACGCGCGGCGTCTCCAGCGAGATCGCCATGCACCTGCTGATCTACGGCAAGCGACCCGACATTCACGCTGTCGTGCACGCGCATCCTCCGACGGCGACCGGCTTTGCCGCCGCGGGAATGGCGCTGGACCGCGCGCTTTGCGCGGAGTTGATCGTCACCCTGGGCTCGGTACCGCTGGCGAGTTACGACACTCCGGGCACTCCGGAGCTGGCTGCGGCGCTGGAGCCGCTGGTCGACGATCACGACGCCATCCTGATGGCCAATCACGGCGTCGTCACCTACGGCGTCGACCTGCTGAACGCCTACATGAACATGGAGACGGTGGAACACTTCGCCAAGATCGCGCTGGTCACCCACATGCTCGGCAAGCAGGAGCCAATCGCGATCACCACGTCAGACAAGCTGCGCGAGATCCGCACCAAGTACCTGGCCCACACCATGGCACGGGGCAAAGACTAAAGCAAAGCAATTGAGGGATGCAAGCCCGGCTGGCGACACGTCTGTCGTCCTACGGGACTCAGCCCCATATCCGACCCTACCCAGGACTCCGCTCCGTTGCGTCCAAGGCTAAAGACAGATTCCACCCCGCCGCCGGCGGGGTTCGGCCCTGTGTCTGGTAAGCACCATGCGCCGGAACAACCGCGGATGACCTGCTCCAGCTCCGAATTGCGAAATTCAACAGATGCGGCAGCCGCCCGCGCTCCATTTCTCCTCTTTACAAATACTGTCCGAAAGCGGACACTTCAATCCGAGAGAGGACACAGGCTCCTCGGCAATCACCGAACGCGCCCGCGCTAACCTGCTGACGCAACAGCAATTACCGCGCATCGTCGAATGGTTCCCGGCTTGCTCCTAGGATTACGCAATGGATATCGCCCGTCCCGAAATCAAACAACAAAAGCGCCGCCGGCAGATCATCTGGTCGGCCGTCGCGCTCATCGTTCTGGTGGGAGTTACGGTCGGCATTTCGCGCCTGAAACCGGCCGCGCCCACCGTCGACCGCAGCACCATCTGGACCGACACCGTGAAGCGCGGCTCGATGCTGCGCCAGGTGCGCGGTCTCGGCTCCCTGATCCCCAGTCACGAAGATGTTCGCCAGATTCCCGCTGAGACCGAAGCTACGGTCATTCGCATCGACAAGCTTCCCGGCTCGCAAGTCACCGCCGACACCGTCCTGGTCGAGATGAGCAATCCGCAACTGGAGCAGGAAGCGCTCGACGCGCAACTCCAGGTGAGGGCCGCGCAAGCCGAACTCTCCAGCCTGAAGGTCAAGCTGGACAGCGACCTGATGACGCAGAAGGCTGGCGCCGCCACCGTTAACGCCGATTACAACGAGGCGCAGCGGCAGGCGCAGACCGACAAGGCTCTTTACGATCTCGGGCGTTATCTCCGGGCTGGCTGCGAAGGCCTCTGAAGGCAAGGCGCAGGAGATGGACACGCGCGACAAGATTGAAGACGAGCGCCTGAAGATCAATGAAGAAGCCATCAAGTCGCAGATGGCGGTGCAGCAGGCGAAGGTCGACGAGATGCGCGCCCTCGCCGATTTGAAGCAGCAGCAACTTGGGCGTCTGAAAGTGAAAGCCGGCGTCGACGGCGTGCTCGTCGAGTTGCCGCTGCAGGTTGGACAACACGTGCTGCCCGGCACCGAGTTGGCCAAGATCGTGCAGCCGAATCACCTGATGGCCGAGCTGAAGATTCCTGAGACGCAGGCGCGCGACGTGCAGATCGGCGAGCCCGCTTCCATCGATACGCACAACGGCGTCATCGCCGGCGAAGTCAGCCGCGTCGATCCCGCCGTGCAGAACGGCACGGTCACGGTCGACGTGAAACTGACGGGCGAGTTGCCCAAGGGCGCGCGTCCTGACTTGAGCGTCGACGGCACCATCGATCTGGAGAAGCTGGAGAACGTGCTCTATGTCGGACGCCCGGCATTCGGCCAGGAGAACAGCACTATCTCGATGTTCAGGCTCGACCCGTCGGGCAATGGCGCAGCGCGCACGCAGGTAAAGACGGGTCGCGCGTCGGTGAACCTGATCCAGATTGACTCGGGCCTGAAGGAAGGCGACACCGTCATTCTTTCCGACATGTCGCGCTGGGATAACACGGACCGGGTGCGGCTGGAATAAGAAGCGCGCTCTTGGCTCTTCGCTGTTCGCTTTTCGCCAGAAAGCTCTTCCGGGATGATGCGAACGCCGAACCAAGCCGAGAGAGATTGCGTAGATAGGACTGGCCGGAGGCTTGCCTCTGGCGAAGAGCGAGTGCGAGCAGCAACAGCGACTCTAAGGATTGGACAACTACATGAGCGAAGCAACGGGAATTCCGCTGATTGAAATCGAGAACATGACCAAGGTGTTCTACACCGACGAGGTCGAAACCCACGCGCTCTCCGGCGTGCACCTGATGGTTCGCAAGGGCGAATACGTTGCCATGTCCGGCCCGTCGGGCTGCGGCAAGTCGACGCTGCTCTCCATCATCGGCTTGCTCGACACGCCCACCGCCGGCAAGTACAACCTGAACGGCCAGCCGGTGGCGAACCTGGATTTCGGCGACCGCTCGCGCATCCGCAATCGCGAGATCGGTTTCATCTTCCAGAGTTTCAACCTGATCGGCGATCTGACGGTGTACGAGAACGTGGAGCTGCCGCTGACCTATCGCGATGGCATGCCATCGGCCGAACGCAAGCGGCGCGTGCTGGAGTCGCTGGAGCGCGTCGGCATGGCGCACCGTCTGCGGCACTATCCTTCGCAACTCTCCGGCGGTCAGCAGCAACGTGTGGCCGTGGCCCGCGCCCTGGCGGGATCGCCGTCGATCCTGCTGGCTGACGAGCCGACTGGAAACCTGGATTCGCGCAACGGCGAAGCCGTGATGGAGCTGCTGCAGAAGCTGCATCGCGAGGGCGCGACCATCTGCATGGTGACGCACGATCCGCGCTTTGCCGCGCACGCGCAGCGCGAAGTTCACTTGTTCGACGGAAAAGTCGTTGCCGAAGAAGAGCTGCGCCGACTGATGCAGGAAGCGCAATAAGCGGCACGGTCAATAGCGAGCCATTGGAAACAGTTATCCCACTTTGTGGGACGTCGTTCGAGAAACAGTCAGGACGGGGAAAATTCGCACGAGCCGGGAAACAAGTCCCACGTAGTGGGATGAAAGGCAAGATAGCTCCGCGGTTCAGCGCTGAGTAAACCGCAAGTTCAGGAATTGAGCCTCTTCAGGGGCGGCACAGGTTTTTGGTTTGGCCAAACGCCAATTGCCAACTGCAAATTCCCTAGGACCGATGATGTTCACGTTCATTCAAGACCTGCGATACGCGTTCCGTCAACTGCGCAAGAATCCCGGCTTCACCGCCGTGACCGTGCTGACGCTTGCGCTGGGCATCGGCGTGAATGCCGCTATGTTCGCCGTGATCGACGGCGTGCTGCTGCGGCCGTTCCCCTTCCCCAAGCCCAACCAGGTTGTGCAGATCAGCGAGTTGAGTGCCAGCGATTCGAATCGCCGACATCTCATCTCTGCCGAACATTCGCGACTGGCGCGCGCAGATCCCACTCCTTCCAGGATATCGGCTGGTTCACCACGGGCATTCGCAGCGTCGATATACCCGGTTTCTCCGATTTCATTCCCGGCCGTCTACAGCAGCGCAAACCTGCTCTCGATGTTGCAGGTCGAGCCGGCGATAGGCCGCAACTTCTCGCCCGATGACGATCAGCCCGGACATGGCGATGTCGTGCTGATCAATTCCATCGCGTGGGAAAAATTCTTCAACAAAAATCCGCAGGCAGTGGGCAGCGCGCTCAAGCTCGGCAACAAGGTGTACACCGTCATCGGCGTGATGCCGAAGGGTTTCGAATTCCCTACCGTCGGCGATGGTCCCGCGGTCTGGGTTCCGTTGGTGCCCGACAAGAACTACGAGGCGCGCGATTCGCGCGATCGTCACTGCGGTAGGGCGCTTGAAAGAAGGCGTCACCGTCGGGGCCGCGCAAGCCGAGCTCACCGGTATCCAAACGAATATCTCGAAAGCTTATCCCAAGCTAGAACTCGATAAGCGCGTTGTCGTTGCCAGCGTACCGCGAGGTGCTGACCGGCAACGTGCGACCCGCTCTGCTGGCGCTGCAATTTGCCGTGCTTGCCGTGTGGCTGATCGCCTGCGCGAATGTTGCCAGCCTGCTGCTGTCCCGTAGCTTCGGGACGCCGTCGCGAGATCGCCATTCGCAGCGCCATCGGCGCCGCGCGCGCGCGTCTGGTGCGACAGTTCCTCACCGAGAGCCTGGTGCTCGCCTTGACCGGCGCCGCCTGCGGACTGGCGCTCGCTTACGGCTGTGTAGCGGCTGCTGCGTTATTACATCGATCTCCAGCTGCCGCTGTCGCGACCACATCCAGATCGACGTCCGCGTCGTCGTGGCGCTGATTGGCTTCTCGGTCCTCTCCGCGGTGCTGTTCGGACTGCTTCCGGCGTTGCAGGCCTCGAATGCTCCGGCGCAGGAAGCGCTGCGCGAAGGTACGCCGGCGGCAGGCGCGGGCAAGCGTCAGAAACATTTTCGCGACGCGCTGGTCGTCGGCGAGATTGCCTTGTCGCTGGTGCTGCTGATTTCGGCAGGATTGCTGTTGCGCAGCCTGCTGGCGTTGCGCAATCGTGCCGCTCGGCTTTGTGCCGCACAATGTGGTCACTACCGCGATCTTCCTGCCCCAGGCCGGCGGCGGTATGGTCGGCAACTCCGGCAAGTATGCCGGCAAAGATGTTTCGCAGGTCTTCTACGAGCCGCTTGCTCGACCGGCTAGCGCATCTTCCGGGAGTGGAGTCTGCCGCGTTGACCACGCGTACTGCCGCTGTCGCCGAATTTCCAGGCCGGAGGATCGCTTCGAGATCGTTGGCCGGCCGAAGGATCCTGCCCACAAACCTGTCGCCGACGTGCGCGCGGTCAGTCCGAGCCTCTATCCGACGCTGGGGATTCGCCTGCTGCGCGGCCGCTTGCTGAGCGATAGCGATGGTCCGGCGGATCCAGCCGTCGCAGTGGTGAATGAAGCTTTCGTCACAGAAGTATTTCCCCAACCAGAATCCGCTGGGACAGCAGCTGAAGATCGCGGAAACCGGACCGCACGGGATGCTGACGATCGTGGGAGTGGTGGAGAATACGCACCAGACGGCGATGTCGGATTCCGCGCAGCCGGAGATCAATCTCTCGTATCTGCAATTAGGTCCGACCGACGAACTGACGCCTTACATCCTGGCTTCGTTCACCAACCTCGCGCTGCGCACGCAGGTCGCCGCCGGAAACCGTGATCCCAAGCCTGCGTACCACATTGCGGGAGTTCGATCCCGATCTTGCGGTCACCGATGTGCGCACCATGCAGGACCTGGTCGACCGCTCGCTCGGCAGCCAGACGCTGGCGGTGCGCCTGCTGTGGATTTTTGCCGGAGCGGCACTGCTGATTTCGATTGCCGGAATTTACGGATTGCTGGCCTACAACGTCAGCCAGCGCACGCGCGACATTGGACTGCGCATGGCGCTGGGCGCAACGCGCGGCAACGTCATTCAGATGGTGTTGCGGCAGGCGGTGCTGCTGCTGGCTGATCGGCGTGGCCATCGGGATCGTCGCCGCGCTGTCGGCAGGCAGTGTTTTGCGCAGCTTCCTTGTATGGAGTGGTGCCGTACGACGCGATGACGATCGCCGGCGTCTGCCTGCTGCTGCTGGCCTGCGGTCTGTTCGCCAGCTATATCCCGGCGCGCCGCGCTTCGCGCATCGATCCGATCAAGGCGCTGCGGTGGGAGTGAGAAGGGCAGGCGTTCAGGCCTTGCCTTGGCAGATCCGATGCGTCTCGCAGGCTGCTGAGATAGAGTATCGCAGAATCGCCAGAGAATTTGGAGGCATGCAACGCGGGCCTGAAGGCCCGCTCTACCCGAACTCATGATCACTCTCAAGAACGTCGAACGCAGTTACAAAACCGGAGCGGGGCAGACCTGGGTGTTGCGCCGCGTCGATCTCACCATCAAGGAAGGCGAGTTCATCACCGTGATGGGCCCGTCGGGCGCGGGAAAGTCCTCGCTCCTGAACGTGCTGGCGCTGCTCGACGATCAGTGGGCGGGCGAGTACTGGTTTGGCGAACAGCCGGTCCACCTGATGAAGCGCAAGGACCGCGCCGAACTGGCCAAGCGCAAAATCGGCATGGTCTTCCAGAGCTATCACCTGCTCGACGACCTGACGGTGCAGGAAAACATCGATCTGCCGCTGTCCTACAAAGACGTACCACGCGGTCAGAGACAGGGAATGGTGGCCGAGACGCTCGATCACTTCCAGATCGTCGCCAAGAAAGATCTCTATCCCAACCAGCTTTCCGGCGGACAGCAGCAATTGGTGGGCGTGGCTCGCGCCGTGATTCACCGGCCCGCGCTGCTGTTGGCCGACGAGCCCACCGGCAATCTGCATTCCAGCCAGGCAAAAGAGATCATGGAGCTGTTTGCGAAACTCAATCAGGAAGGCACGACCATCGTGCAGGTCACGCACTCGGAGGTGAACGCGTCCTACGGCTCGCGAACCATTCAGATGAAGGATGGCTGGCTGGTGAGCGACACCGGCAATCCGGCGCTGGCGCCGAGCGGGGAGGCGGTGCGTTCATGATGGAACGCCGCTCGCGCGAAGGCCCGTCTCCGGCAAACCCGCTGCTGGCGCTCTTTCTTGTGCGCTTCCATGCTAGGAGCACAGGCCCAGCAGACAGGCAGCATGCCTGCACCGCCGCCGCAACTCGCAGGCGCCGAGCGCCGGCAGAGCAGCAGCCGACGCCGAATGCGCCGACGCCGCAGCGCGCACCGGTCACGACGTCAGCATCCTCGACTCTGTCCGCGCCGCCGCCGCTCGCCATCCGCACGCCACCGAAATCTGGCGATGCCGCACTCGCATAATCCGCTTCGACGCTTATACGCCCAGCACGGTGGCGAAGCCCGATCTGACAACTCCAAGCGGCTGGATCAGCTGATTCGCGACGGCAAGCTCTACATCTCGTTGCAGGACGCGATTGATCTGGCGCTGGAGAACAATCTCGATCTGGCGATTGCGCGCTACAACCTGCCCATCGCCGACACCGACATCCTGCGCACCAAGGCGGGCGGCTCGTTCCGCGGCGTCAACACCGGTATTGTGCAAGGCACGCCGGGCGGCGGCGTCGGCGGCTTTGGAGCGGGCGCTCCCGGAGCCGGCGCCGGTGGTACGACGGGCGGCGCGGGTGGTGCAGGCGCCGGCGCATCCGGCCTGGTGCAATCGACGCTCGGTATCGGAACCAACGTGTCCTCGTTCGATCCGATCCTCACCGGCACCGGCGGCATCTGAGCATCTGACGCAGCCGCTGGCCAACCTGCAGCTCTATGGTGTCCCGGCGTTGAACGCAGAATACCGGCATCGTCGAATCTTCAACTACAGCAGGCATTTCCCACCGGCACCAGCTTCAGCGTGGAGGTCGACAACAATCGGCAGACCTCGAACAGTATTTTCAACAGCCTGAATCCGACGCTGAATTCGCTATTATCGCTTCACCGTGCAGCAGCAATTGCTGGCGGGATTCGGCACCGGGCCGAACCTGCGTTACCTGCGCATCGCGAAGAACAACAAGAAGATCTCCGACATCGCCTTCAAGATGCAGATCGTCGCCACCATCACGCAGGTCGCCAACATCTACTGGGACCTGGTGAGCGCCTACGAGGAAGAGAAGGTCAACGAGCAGTCGTACGCGTTCGCGCAGCAGAGCCTGGACAACGCGCAAAAGCAGCTGCAGCTGGAGGCGATTCCGGCGATGGACGTGATGCGCGCCGAGGCGGAGGTCTCGCGCCGCGACCAGGACCTGACCGTTGCGAAGACCAATCTTCAGTTGCAGGAATCGTTGATCAAGAACGCGCTCACCAAGAACCTCGACGACCCGACGCTGGAAGCGATGCCGGTGATTCCGACCGATCTGCTGGACACGGTGCAGGAAATTCCCGAGCAGCCGACGCAGGAGTTGATCGCGCAGGCGTTGCTCGATCGCGCCGGAGCTGTCGGAGTCGGACATCGACTTGCAGAACCGCGAGATCACGCGCAAGGCCGCGGCCAATGCGCTGCTGCCCACGCTTGACGCTGGTTGGCTTCTACGGTGGCACCGGACTGGCCGGCGATCTGAACCCGTTCTACACGCAGCCGAACACGCCCGATCGTTCCTACCAACTGGTGGGGCAGCTTTCAGAACGCTTGCAACAACTCTTCGCCCGACTATCTTGTCGGTTGAACCTGGCAGTTCCCATTCGCAACCGCGTGGCCAAGGCCGACCAGTACCGCTCCGAGCTGGAGTACCGGCAGGCCGAGTTGCGCGAGCAGCAACTGAAGAAGCAGATTCGCATCGAAGTACGAAACGCCGAATATGCGCTGGAGCAGGGCCGGGCGCGAGTGGAAGCGGCAAAGAAGGCGCGCGATCTTGCGGACAAGACCTTCGGCATCATGCAGAAAGAGCAGACAGCTGGGCGCGGGATCGAGCTTCCAGACGCTGACCGCGCAACGCGATCTGGCGCTGGCGCAACTCGATCTGGTGAATGCCAGCACGGCGTATCAGAAATCGAAGCTCGAATTGCAGCGAGCCACGGGCACGACCCTGGAAGAGAATAAAGTTGAGATTCAGAGTGCGGTGGACGGCACCGCGCCCTGAGGGAGAGAAGTTTGCCAAGAACACAGAGCCCAGCCAATCCAGCCACGCCAGGACGCTTCCAGCGAAGCGCGTAACCGCCAGCGCACGGGACGCATTCTCGCGGCTGACGATCAGCCGCACATCCTCGAGGCGCTGGAGCTGTTGCTGCGTCCGGCGGGCTTCGCGGTCGACACGGCGAAGTCTCCCGGCGCGGTGCGCGAGTCGCTGGCCAGCGAGTTCTACGACGCCGTCCTGATCGACCTGAATTACACCCGCGACACCACCTCGGGCCAGGAAGGTCTCGACCTGCTTTCCGAGATCGTCGCCCTCGACAGCAACATTCCGGTGATCGTGATGACGGCGTGGGGCAACGTCGGACTCGCGGTCGAGGCCATGCGGCGCGGCGCGCGCGACTTCATCCAGAAGCCGTGGGAGAACGAGCGCCTGCTGGCCATCCTGCGCACGCAGGTCGAACTGCATCGCGCCCTGCAACGCACGCAGCAGCTCGAAGCCGAAGCGAGATTGCTGCGCGCCGAAGGACGTCCGGAGTTCATTGCCGCCGCGCCTTCGATGCAGCCCGTGTTGCAGACCATCGCGCGCATCGGGCCGTCGGATGCCAACGTGCTCATCACCGGCGAGCACGGCACCGGCAAAGAAGTCGTCGCGCAGACGCTGCATGCGCTTTCGCCGCGCTCCGGCGTCGACGCTGGTCGCGGTCAATACCGGCGCTCTGCCGGAAGGCACCTTCGAGAGCGAGCTCTTCGGCCACGTGAAGGGCGCGTTCACCGACGCGCGCACCGACCGCATTGGGCGCTTCGAACTGGCCGACAACGGCACCATCTTCCTCGACGAGATCGGCAACGTTCCCATGCGCCAGCAGGCGAAGCTGCTGCGCGTGCTGGAGACCGGCGAGATCGAGCGCGTGGGCTCGTCGCGCACGAAGCACATCGATGTGCGCGTGATCTCGGCCACCAATTCCAATCTGCAGGAAGCCATTGCCGCCGGAAATTTCCGCGAAGACTTGCTCTTCCGCCTGAACACGGTGGAGATTCCGATTCCGCCGCTGCGCGATCGCCGCGAAGACATTCCGGTGCTTGCCGCGCTACTTCCTCAAGCGCTATGCTGCGCGCTATCGCGCTCCCGTCACCGGCTTTGCGGCGCCCGCTCTACAGGCGATGATGCAATACGCCTGGCCGGGCAACGTGCGCGAGTTGGAACACACGCTGGAGCGCGCCGTGCTGATGTGCCAGACGGGCGAGATCCAGGTCTCCGACCTCGGGCTGAACGTGCAGCAGCGACAGCAGGGACAGAATCTGGAAGAGCTCAGCATCGAGGAAGTCGAGGGCATCCTGGTGCGCAAGGCGCTGCAGCGCTTCCACGGCAACGTGAGCCAGGCGGCCGAGGCGCTCGGGCTTGAGCCGCGGCGCGCTGTATCGCCGGATGGAACGCTATGGACTCTAGTGCAGGCGGCGAGTTCAAGCCTCCTGGCGCTTCCGCGTACGACGTCTGCGCTCGCCCGAGATCCTGATTCCGTAGCGGCTCTCGAAGCCAAGCGCCGGCGAGAGCGCCGAAGCGCAGCGCCACTCCGCATTTCACACCCGTCCTGGGGGCCTCATTCACGAAACCGAGCGCCCGCACAAACGCTTTCGCCTGCTCTACGAAAAACGCATCGCGCTGTTCGCCATACTGGCCGCGTTGCCGGGCATGGCCTTCGGCACCTCGCTCATCTGGACGCACAACTGGACGCAGGACGTAAAGATTTCGCTGACGGTGCTGGAAGTTTTTCCTGTGGCTGGTGCTGACGATCGCGCTGCATCGACCAGATCGTCCGTCCGCTGCAGACCTTGACCAACGTGGTCGGCGCGCTGCGCGAAGAAGACTATTCCTTCCGCGCTCGCGGTGCCGCTCCCAACGATGCCATGGGCGAGCTGGCGCTGGAGATCAATGCCCTCGCCGACATCCTGACGGAACAGCGCCTGCAGTCGATCGAAGCGACCGCGCTGCTGCGCCGCGTGGTCGAGGAGATCGACACGCCGCTGTTCACCTTCGATCCGCATCATGTATTGCGGCTGGTGAACGCCGCCGGCGAGCGCCTTCTGCAGCAGCCCATGGCGCGTCTGCTGGGCAAGACCGCCAGCGAACTGGAACTCGATGCCTGCTTCGAAGCACCCAACGAAACGCTGGTCGCGCTGCCCTACTCCGCGCCCAACGCGCGCTGGATGGTGCGCAAGCGTTCTTTCCGGCAGAGCGGCGTGCCGCACACGCTGATCGTGCTCTCCGACGTGAGCCGCGCCCTGCGCGAGGAAGAGCGCAGCGCCTGGCAGAAGCTGATCCGCGTGCTCGGACACGAGCTCAACAATTCGCTCGCGCCGATCATCTCGATTGCCGGCAGCCTGTCGTCGCGACTTGCCGCTGCCGGAGCTGCCGCAGGCGCAGAACGCCGACTTCCAGCGCGGACTAAGCATCATCGAGTCGCGGACGGCGTCGCTGCACCGCTTCCTGCAGTCGTATCGCCGGCTGGCGCAGATGCCTTCGCCGACCTTGCAAGTCGACGAACGTTGCGGCCGCTCATCGAACGTGTCGCCCTGCTGGAGACGCGTATCAAGGTCGACATCGCGCCGGGCGACGATTTGACGATGATGCTCGATCCCGACCTGATCGAGCAGATGCTGATCAACCTGGTACGCAACGCCGTGGATGCCGCGCTGGAGCAGGCGCAGTCGCCGCAGGCCGAAGGCGCCGCTCCCAAAGTGACGCTGGGCTGGGAGCAGCAGGACCATCACGTGACTCTGACGGTGGAGGACAACGGCATCGGCCTGCTGAACCCGAGCAATGCGTTCGTTCCGTTCTACACGACCAAGCCGGGAGGCTCCGGCATTGGACTGGTGCTGTGCCAGCAGATCGCGGAGGCACACGGCGGATCGATTGAGTTGACGAACCGCACCGATGCGCGCGGATGCCGGGTTAGAATCGCCCTGCCCTATCGGCACATGTAAGGATCGAGGGATCCTCACGCTGTCCGGGCGACTCCGACTTGTGTGACGATCTACTTCTTGGGATTGTCCGGGTGCTGCAGGTTCTGCGGGCTCTGTTGCTGCCCGGTGTCCTTCATCTGGCTTGAGTTCTTGAGGAAGACCACGGTCTTCCAGATGTCGTCATCGCTCAGTACGCCATCCCATCCGGGCATGCCGGTAAAACGAATTCCGTACTTGATGACATAGAAGAGATTGCCGTCGGGATCGTCGGGAGTGCGCGTCATCAACTGCGGCACCGACGGGTAGAATTGCTTGCGCATGGGCGACTCCGGCTGTTTCAGGCTGCCGTGGCAGAACGCGCAATTCTTGTCGTAGTTCATGGAGCCGTCCATGACGTTGTCCATCGTGGGCTGAAACGGGTTGGCCTGCTTGGGAGCGTTCGCATCGACCCAAGCATCGACCGAGCGGTTGGCGGTACTGCGTTCAAAGGTGCTGGGAGTATTGCCGACGGCGCGCGTATCGAAGTGGCCCGTGGTGCTGTAAAAGTAGGCTCCACCTAGCCCGACCAGCAGGGTGAAAATGATACCGAGAATGAATCCGCGCATGTCACTCCTTTGATTTCAGCGCCAGCACAACCACAGAGAATTAAATATGGTACTACGGCGCAGAAACCCCTTCGGACCAACTTAACAATTCGTAACGCGGACGTAATAACCGTCGGAGGCAGTGGAGGTTTCAGTCGACGACACCCGTATCCAGCAGAAACCCCACCCAAAACCGGCTTGGGTGGGGATGTTTCTGTCCACTAACTACGAATCACGATGCACTTACTTACCGACGGGCTTTACCATTCGCGTTTGCGAATGCGCTTGCGGTGCACCTGCTCCGACCCCCAATTCCTGCAACAGCCCATTCGCATGATAGATGTTCTGGAGCGATTCGGTGATGGCCCTCGAATCCACTTCCACCGCCCGCGCGGTCTTATCGGTGTAAGCAAAGTTCCAGGCCAGCGATTCGATGTTGCCATCGAAGATAATGCCTACCACTTCGCCCGCCTTATTGATGACCGGACTGCCGGAGTTGCCGCCGATGATGTCCGCAGTCGAAACCGTGTCATACGGCGTCTTCGGCGGTACAACGGACTTGGCCTTGATCCAGCTCTCGGGCAGCTGATACGGCGGCTTGCTGCCATGCTTCGCCGCGTGCTCGTAGGCTCCGCCCATCGTGGTGAACCACGGGACGTCCTTGCCGTCGAGTTTGTAGCCCTCGACCGGTCCGTAGCTCAGGCGCAGCGTGAACGTCGCATCCGGAGGCACACTGAGCCCCTTCTGCGCGAACAGGGCTTTGCCGATCTCACCGCCGCTCTGCCGCAACACAGCTTGCACCTGGTCTTCATCCTTCTCGTGAATGGCTGCGGCGTCCGGCTCGATCTCCCGCATCATGACGATGAGGGGATCGGTGCTGGCGTTCACTGCCGTCGCGCCGCCTTCGTAAAGCTGTTTGCGCACAGCAACGTCGTCCAGCTTCGTGTCTTCGATGACCTGCTTTGCCCGCTCTTCGGGAGTCTTGCCGGCCAGGGCTTTCTGCACGTCAGGATTGTCGGCGCCGAGCACGTCGCGCATTTCGCCCAGGCTCTCGGTCAGCAATACCTGCTCCAGGTTTTTGTAGATCGGAGCGGTGGAGAACAGTTGCGTCTCCAGCGTCGGTAGCTGTGAATCCGTGTACTGCCGGAATCGCTGATTGCTCGGCTTTTGCCGCTGATCGCCAGAGCGCACGATCATGCGCGCGTACCGCGCCAGGTCGCCGCGGAATCCGCCCATCGAATCCAGATAGAGCAGCGGCTTGTAGATTTGCTTCTGCACATCGACGGCCTTGGAGATCTGCGCCCATGGATCTCCAAAATCCTGCTTGCGCTTGGGATCGGAGCTCACGAACTGTTGCAGGCTCTTCTCGTCGGAATCCTTGCCGGCCATCAGCTCTTTGTCCTTCAGCCCATCGAGATAGCCGGTAACCGCTTTCTGCGAGTTCTGCAGCCCGAACATATCGCTCTGCGCCTCGCGCTCATTCTCCGGCGATTCGGCGCTGAACTTCTGCAGCACCTCAATGCGGCGCTTGTACGAATTGAGTTGCAGCGGATATTGATAATCGCGCAGGAAGCCCATCTGGTCCATGGTCAGCAGGCGCCCGGTGCGTCCCGGATGTCCGGAGACGAAAATCAGATCGCCATTGTTGGCTCCATCGGGCTGCCACTTGAGGAAGTTCGGAGTCTTCGCCGGCTGACCATTTTCGTAGGCGCGGAAGAACGAAATGTCGAGGTCGTAGCGCGGATACTCAAAGTTGTCCGGATCGCCACCGAAAAATGCGATGGAGAACTCCGGCGCGAACACCAGCCGGATGTCGTCATACTTCTTGTACTTGTAAAGGTTGTACATGGCACCCGAATACAGGGTGACGATGTCGCAACGAATGTCTCCGCTGGAGCATTGCTTCTCCAGCGACGCCATCTCTTCACGCTGGGCCTTACCGGCGTCGGCGGTCGACATCTGCGGCTTCACGGCACCATTGACCTGCGCGGTCACATCCTGAATGTCCTGCAGGACCAGGAACTCCATGCCCGGACACTTGGCTTCGTCGGCTTGTGTGGCAGCGTAGAAGCCGTTCTTCATGTAATCCTTGCCGCCAGTGGAGAGATCGTGAATGCATTCCTGGGCGATGTGATGGTTGGTGAAGAGCAGTCCGTCGGGCGAGACAAATGAGGATGACCCGTTCGGCGCGCGCGCCGAGGAGAGACGAACATGATCGAGCCAGGCCTGATCGGGAGCCCAACCGTATTTTGCCTGGACTTTGTCTTTGGGAAATGCGTTGAACAGCCACATGCCCTCGTCGGCATAGCAGAGTGTGCCGACGCCGATGGCCAGGAGGGAAAGAAGAAGTACGCTACGTTTTGTCATTAAGACTCCGGACGCGAAGAATTCGCGTGTGTTGGCGTGAATTGCGGCCTTCCGTGCGCTTCGGGCCGCAGACCAAACCTTAACTATAGTCCGCGCCAAAGTTTGCGGGCAATGACGTGTGAACATTGCGGTTGGTTACGTTTTGTAACGCCCTGCATCTGCCGGATTTCGACCCACATCCAAAGAGTTACAAGGGAGAGAAACATCATGCGAAAACTACTGCTGTTTAGCCTGCTGTTCGCTTTGAGCGCGGGAGCGGTAGCGCAGACATCGCAAACAGTACAGACCGGCTCTTCAACTCAGTCGAATATTGCCACCGAACCAGCCATCCGTAGCAATGGGCCGGTGGTCGCCGGCTTTGGTAATAAGCTGCCGGAAAATGGCCACCCCACGGAAACGAAGATCGCCACCGAAGTCCGGCACGAGTTGTTGATGCTGCCTTACTACTCGCTTTTCGATGATTTGGAATACAGCGTCCAGGGACGGACCGTGACTTTGAGCGGCAGCGTTACCAACAACCACTCGCAAACCAGGCAGGATGCCGAGCGCGCGGTGCAGAAGATTGAGGGCGTGGAAAAGGTGATCAACAATATCCAGGTCGATCCGCCGGCGCCCTTCGACGAGCAGATACGCGAGCAGGCTTACCGCAAGCTGAATAACGCGGGAGGACTGTCACAGTACTTCTGGGAAGCTGCGCCCAGCATCCACATCATCGTTCGTAATTCAAATGTAACCTTGAAGGGCTACGTAAGCAGTGAAGGCGATAAGAATCTGGCAGGAATTACTATCAAGGAACTTCCTAACGTCTTCGGTGTGAAGAACGAGCTGCAAGTCTTGAAGTAGCTGGGCTAAAACCGCTTGAGACCTGACCGAGCGACACACATCCCGCGGCATGCCCGCTATGCAAGGCGCCGCGGGATTAATCTTTCGGACGGGCACTTTCGGCGGTTGCAGCGACCAGCCGAATGCGTCCTGCGTACCTCGGCAATCATCCAATTTCCAGAAGAAAACAAATGCTGTTCGTACGATGTGCCGTTAAGCTGTGAGCTGACGGTTGAAGGCTGTCGACTTCCTTGGTCATCCACGTTCTCCATCTCGGCAGGGTCCCGTATGCGACCGCGCTCAACCTGCAGCGCACGCTCATGCAACTGCGCAAGGCCAATCGCATCGAGAACACACTCTTGCTTCTCGAACATCCGGCGGTCATAACGCTCGGACGCAATGCGAGTCTGGACAATGTGCTGGCTTCGCCTGAGTTTCTTTCGCAACGCGGGGTGGAGCTGCACGAGATCGATCGCGGCGGAGATGTAACTTTTCATGGCCCGGGGCAGCTGGTCGCTTATCCCATCTTCGATTTGCGGAGCTTCAATCCGAAGGTCGGCGCGATAGAGTTCGTCCGCCGGCTGGAAGAAGTCTTGATCCGTACCTGCGGAGACTATGGCATCGGCACGCAGCGTATTAAAGGTTTGACCGGCGTTTGGACCTACGCGCTGCGCAACAAACCCGAAGCCAAGATCGCCGCTATCGGCGTACACATCTCGCGCGCCGTCACCACGCACGGCTTCGCGCTGAATGTTTCGACCGATCTCGATTATTTCACCATGATCGTGCCCTGCGGCATTACGAACAAGCCGGTCACGTCGATGGAGCGAGAGTTGCAGAAGCCGTTAGCGATGGACGATGTGGCGACTGCGGCATCGCGTAACTTTGGCCGTGTCTTCCAGTCGCAGATGCTGTGGCTGGAGTCGCTCGAGGATTTGCTGGCGCAGGCCGGACCAAATCCCGCACCCGCGTCCGTACAAGCTCCGGCAAATCAGGACACACCCGCACGCCCACCCAAGGAGCTGCGCAGATTGCACGGCGACGGCAGCGAAATCGTGTGATCGAGGAGTGGCTTTTCGCTATTAGCCATGAGCGCCCGCATCGGCTTCCCACGAGGTCCCTCGCGCAAACGCTCGGGATTTCGGCAGCAGACTCCCGCTTCGCTCACGCCTGCTCAGCGCCTCAACTTGCCTCCTTCCGGCATGGCGTTTATCGTTACTTCTGCGACTATGTCTGACAAGAAGCGCCCCAATTCCAGCAGCTCCGATAAGAAATCGACCAAGGTTCCACTAGCTCCTCCGGCGCCGTCGAAGACGCCTCGTCCCGACGAGCAGGCCGATGGTTCTCCGAAGATCACCGACACCAGCGCCGGTGGCGACAAGGCGCGCGGAGGCAAAAACGCCAAAGCTGGCTCGAACGGCAGTAATCAACCCGCGAAACCGAGTGTTGATTCCTCGCTGCGCACCTATAGCATCCCCGACTATCGTCTGGAGAAGCCTGAGTTCCGCATCTTCATGTCGGGCGAAGGTTCGAACGTCGAGTACCGCATTGAGGGCGATCTTTCCGCTGCGGCGCCGCCGATTCGCGAGTCGAAATATCTCTCCCGCGAGCAGTGCATCGAGATTTATCGCTGGATGCTGTTGAACCGCCGCATGGAAGTTGCGCTGGAAAATCTCTACAAGCAGGGCAAGGTAGTCGGGGGCGTCTATTTCGGGCTTGGTCAGGAGGGCTGCTCGTGCGCCTCGGCCTATGCGCTGGGCGACGACGACTGGCTCGGGCCAATGATTCGAAACCAAGGCGCGATGCTGGTGCGAGGCTTCACCGCTGCCGACATCATGCGGCAGTACATGGCGAAGGGCGATTCGCCCACGTGGGGTCGTGACGCTTCATCGCATTTCGGCGACTTCGAAAAGCGGAATGTGTGTGCACCCATCTCGATGCTCGGCGAGTTGATCGGCGTGATGGCCGGCGTCTGCCTGGGCGCGCGGCTACAGGGCAAGAACGTTGTCGGCCTCACCTATGTTGGGGATGGAGGCCAGTCCACCGGGGTCACCTATGAAAGCCTGAACTTCGCCGCCGTTCAGAACCTCGGATTGGTGCTGGTGGTCGAAAATAATCTGTGGGGCTACTCCACGCCTGCGGACATGCAGTTCCGCGTGAAAGACCTCGCCGAGCGCGCCATCGCGTACGGCATTCCCAGCGTGATCGTCGATGGCACCGACCCATGCCAGGTGTACGACGCAACCCGCGAGGCATGCGAGCGCGCCTATCGTGGCGAAGGCCCGACGCTGATTGAAGCGAAGATGATGCGTATGAAGGGCCACGCCATTCACGACGCCGCGCAGTATGTTCCGGCAAAGTTATTCGAATATTGGCGTGAGCGCGATCCGATCGCGCGCTTCGAGAAGTACCTGGTCCAGGAAAAGAAGTGGCTAACCGCCGACGACAATGAGAAGTTGATTGCCGGAGTGGAAGCCGAGTTGGAAGCCGATCGCGATGCCGCGGTCGCCTCGCCGATGCCGGACCCTGCCACCGACAAAACGCATCAGGGTGTTTACTGCGATCCCTCGTGCCACCAGGTCAAGCCCAAGTATGGAGCGGTGGTTGCGAAGTTGCGCGACACCCGCGCTGACGGACCAAAGGCAGTCGAAGCCGCCGTGCATTTGAAGTAAGGCCCGCGTCCTTACATGTCGCAAAAATCACAAGCCGCCACAATCAACGTGGCGGCTTTCCCTTTACTCGGCGCCGAAACGCCGGATAATTACCTCGCTTCCGGCTTTAACCGATTCGGCGGAATGTTGTCCAGTTCGCCGCGCTGGCGCATCGGATGATCGGACTTGATGCCCGGAATCGGTTTCTCGCCAGCCGAACTCATCATCATCTGATCGGTCATTTCCGCCAGGCTGTAACCGTAGGAAGACGTATAGATGGCCTGATGGAACAGGCCACCCGTGGGAGCGAGGGCCAAGGCGTAGATGGGGAAAGCTCGACCTCCCGCCGGGAAGACTGTAGCAACGTAATCCGCCACCATCCTGCCGGAGAACGTGTTCGGCAGCCAGCTCAGTTGCATCGGGTTTCCAAGCCGGCGGCTGGCAGTCCAGGTCTGTCCACCATCGTTGGTAATGGAGAACCCAGGAGTGAGCTGGCAATTGTTTCCGCAATTGGAGACCGGATAGTAGTAATAGGTCATCGCCATGTGCGCGCTCGTGCCCGAGGTTCGAATGTCGACGCCCATACCGTTGATGAAGTGATCCACGCCACTGCCAATGGGATCGAGTGGGATGCGAACTTTCGAAGTCCAGTGAACACCATCGGTGGTGCTGCTGTACACGATGTCGTTTGCCGAGCAGTTGCTCTCAAAGCTGCAATCAGACCAGGAGAGATATACCGTGCCGGCGCCGTCAATGGCCGCCGAGGGCAGACCGGCGCTGCGAATGCCACCGGCTTCCCCGTGACTTGGTGCATTAGCAATGCTCACCGCGCCGGTCCAAGTCTGACCGCCATCGGTGGAGACGAAAGACGACATGCCACCATCGAAGTCGGCGAAGGGAACAACCACCGTTCCGTTGGGCATGACCTCTGGATTTCCGCCAATTCCGAAGTCACCGCGTGCGGTCGTCTTCGGAGATCCCCAGGTCAAGCCGCCGTCGGTGGAGGTGCTCATGTAAAGCACGTCTCCCTGGTCGGGATTGTCCCACTCGACATAGCAGTTGCCGTAATGCGGGCTGGTCGAGGTGTTATCGCAGGCAATCCAGTTCTTGTCGGCATCCTGATTCTGAATGACGTAAATGGGATTGTCCCAATTGATACCGTTCGAAGAACGGCTGACCGCAACGGTGTCGAAGTTGTTACCGATGGGCAGAGTGCAAATCAGGTACTTGCCGAACTTGGCGTTATACGCCACGGCAGCATCGCTGGCCGCGCTATTGGGACCACCGCCCTCCCACTGTGTCAGACCGGGAAGATAGCCCTGGGTCCAGGAGATTCCGCCGTTCAAGGAAGTAGCGAACCCAATGTCGGCGCCGCCTCCGCTGGAGATACGAGCCACTTGAAACGCGGCCACGATGACCGGACCATTGGCTATTGCGTCAGGCTCCACTTCGGTCATGTGCTGGCTGCTGCCGTTGGTGAAGCTGTCCTGGCTGATCTGGCGGAATAGGCTTTGTGCGCTGCTGGGAACTGTTGCGAATGTCCCCATGGCCAAACCCAAGCCAAGGGAAAGTAACGTCCGGCTGGTGCCGCGACGTGAAGACAATAGCCGTAATTTCATGAAGATATTCCTTCTTGGTCAAACCGGTGTTGACAAGGCATTAATGGGCAGATTTTTTGCGCTGGAGCGGAGGAGACGATGGCCACCGTCGAGGCACAAAAAGCGTATCGTGCAGAGTCGCTCATGTCAACGGAAACGGTAGTAGATGAGGGACTTCCAGAAACTTGAGCGCGGTTTTTGAACAAGACGACCGCCTGCCCGGCTCGGAGGTCTCGTCCAAGTTAGTTCCGAAACTCGGCGCTCCGACTTGTATACTCTGCTCTCTCTGCCCACGGCATTGCTCTAATTCTGCGTGCTACACTGCCAAGTTCTTACACAAGGGGAAGACCTCGTGCGACGTTTGCCGGCTGTTTTATTTCATTCCATCGTTTGTCTTCTTACCGTCTTCGCAGTGTTCTCTGTTCCGTCTGTGGCTCAACGAACCGTGACCCAGGACGCCGGCAGCGGACGCAAGATCGTGCTTCACTACAATGCCGCCGATAAAATCGTCGAGACGGACACTCTTGGTCCGAACGGTGAGCTGCTCGAGAAAGATGTTCTTGAATATCGGCCCAACGCATATGTGCCCCAGTCCGTAAACACCTCGTACTGGCCCAATGGCAAGCCGCACAAAGTTTCGCAGAACACTTACGACGACAATTCGAATTTCCTTGGCGAGTTCGTCGAGGTCTATGACGAAACCGGAAAGCAGATCGGCGGCCACCGCCTTACACATGACCCGCAGAGCAACGTCTTCACCTGCGCCGATTGGAGCACGGAAACCCAGGCTTTCAAGCCGCGGGAATGTCCGGCGGGCGAGGAGTCAGAGAGCGCCCCAGAGACCGTGAAGCGGTTCACGGAACAGGAAGTGACGCAACAACTGGAACGCGCCCGTCAGGCCTCGCATTCGCGGCCTACCACACCCTCCGCAGCGACGCCTGCCCCGGCAAGCAATGTAAGAGAGGTTGGTCTGATTCTGCCATCCCACATCCGCCCGGGTGAGCGCGTGTCCGGCAGCGTGGTAGAAAATCCCTCCGACTACGAGAACATGACGCAACTGATCGTGACGCGTTTCGCCTTGCCGTTCACAACGTCGGGCGACGCTTCAACTCTCGCCGGCTGGTCGGTGGAGATCTCCGGGGAGCCGCCGCAGGCCGCCGACCGTGCTATCGCACTGACCATTCCACCAGGACAACTGCAGCTGGCCGTACTGTTGCGCGCCGCGGGAAATGTAGCTGCGCCCGTTTCTCACGCCATCCCGATGCCACGCGCTTCTCGCGATAAGAACAAAGCCTCGGAAGGATGGCTGGCGCCCGCAATTTGCGTGAAGGGTCAAACCTGCATGGTGCACGGCAAGTTCACCGGCAATAGCAACAAGACTTTCGCGGCATTCGGCGACCACCCTGCGAAGATCGTCGCGGAGACGACCACTGCGGCCTACATCGCCATACCGGCTGCCATCGACGCAGGGCCGAGGCCGCTTGTGATAGCCGAAGGGGCAAAGGCAATCGCATTTCCAACGGTCGTCAGCGCCTTGCATGTGGAACCAGAGACACGGACCCTCAAGCCGAAGGAGCAACTCCTGATGACCATTACACTCGACGGCGCTGAGGAAGTGCCGGATGCCGAGTGGCTTCCCGGCAACTTCCCGCCGTCAAATCTGGAAGATGCTCGCAAGCTGGTGCCGGGCTACAGCGTACCGAAGGCGGGTAAAGAAGATCATGAGGCCGAGGAGAAGCGTGAGAAGGCGAAGAAGCAGGGCGCTGCTGCTCCGGAGAGCGATGAAGGCCAGGGCGGCGAGTTGCTGTTAGTCACGAAGGTCAGTTCCTCCGATGGCGTCAACTTTCGCGGCTCAAGGAATGGGGCCTACGTCTTTCGTCTGCAACGAAGCGGCTTCAAGATGGGCGAGTTCAAATACAAGTTCGTGGTCGATGGCGCCAAGGGTGGCAGCTTCACCGTGCAGCCTTATCTGATACCGATGCTCGCTCCGATCCAGGGCCAGGAATTTGCCATCAACGCCAACGCTAACGCGCAGTAATCACGATCACAAGTTTCGGGCCGGGTGCCCCATGTCTCGCGAGTTTCGAGACATGAGGTTCTCATCAGTGCTCGTTTGTTCCGATCGCTACTCTTGAAGCAACAGTACCGGCCCCGGTCTTTGACCTGTCACATCAAACCCCAAGTCCCGAAAACTGCGAGACTTGGGTACCCAGATTTACCTCGTCTTATTTCTTCACATAGGCAAGCACCTCTTCGGCGTGGCCTTCCGGGGTCACCGGTGAGAAGATGTGCGCAATCTTGCCTTCGGGATCGATTAGGAAAGTGTGACCGCACGATGCCTATCACCTTTTTGCCGTACATGTTTTTCTCTTTCAGCACGTCAAACTTCTTGGCGACTTCTTTTTTGTCGTCGGCCAGAAGGCTATACGGCAGGTCTTCCTTTTCCTTAAACTTGAGTTGGGCCTTGGAAGTGTCGGGCGAAATGCCCAGCACTACCAGTCCGGCCTTCTTCAGTTTGCTGTATGCGTCGCGGAACCCGCGCGCTTCGTGGTTCAGCCAGGCGTGTTGGCCTTGGGATAGAAGAAGAGAACGACGTTCTGTCCGCGAAACTGGTCGAGCGAAACCGGGTTTCCGTTTTCGTCGGGCAGGGTAAAGTCGGGGGCTTTCGAATTGATATTCATGACGCACTATCTATACCGCAATTCGGGCCGTTGGGCCATCACTGCGCTGTTGAGTCTGTGGCTGCTTGTCCCGTTTTGCGCCGCGCAGGTCCTTGCAGGACCACACGCATAATCAGCCGCCGCCGCCTTCCAACGACACGCAAGATCAACGCCAAGTCCAAGAAGCGCGGGCCGCGGGCACTGGCGGTGGTGGAGTTTCTTCCCGGCGGCAAGGCGCGCCTGGTTCCGGTCGCGCTCTGGATCGACGACCGCTATCTACGATGCCAGCCTGTACGGCGCGAATCCCGAGCCCATGGCGCTCGAGCCGGAGACGGTCTACGAAGCAACCGACTACGGCGAAGTAACGGGAATGTTCACCGTTACCACCCCCGAGCAGGTGAAGGGAAACTGGGTGGCCATGGGCGATTGGAAGCCGCATCTGGCGATGGATGAGAAACTGGCGCAGCAGAAGGCGAAGCAGCCGAAGCCTAAGCCGAAGGGTTATGACGGCGACGACGACCGCCCTATGCTGAAGCGGGGAGCTAGTGATTCGTCCAACAATTCTCCGACTAGCAATTCCGGGAGTTCCAGTAAACAGAGCACCACCTCCGATTCCGGCAGCGCTTCGCCCGAGCCTCCTGACCGCCCGATCCTAAAGAAGCCCGAGCCGCCGCCTGCGCCGGAGTCAGCTTCTACGAACGCGCCGCCTTCGACGACCGTCGCTTCCAACCCCGCGTCGCCGGATGAGAGCGATCCGAATCGGCCGGTTCTTCGCCGTGGACCTCAGCCCAAGCAGACGGCATCGGCGCCGGCTGCTACTGGAGCAACAGATAAAACCACGGCCCAGATCCAGAGCGCACAAGCTAAGCTCGCGACGACGATGGCATCGATCGGTCATCGCTCCTATCCAGCAATCTCCGACGCAGGTGCATACGAGACGCGTTCGCTGCTGTACTCCATGAATTCGACGGAACAGAACAACAAGTCAGAGCAGATGCGCGGGCTGGCGATGGCCGAGATTGCCAAGTTTATTGCCAAACGTAAGACACCGGCGTTGCCGAAAACTGCGGCTATCACCGATTACGATCTTCGAGCCTATGATCTGGACTTCAGCAACTCACCGACCTTCGTGTTGACAGCAACGTTGCCAGTGGAGAGCGCGCGAGCACTACGGGGCGGCGAGTTCGACTACTTCGTCACAGTGGTGGCACGCGAAGATATCAATGGGACGCCGATTAAAATCTTCAGCCTGGTGAGCGACAGCAATCATCTCGACGCCTTTCCACGGCTGGAAATGATCGACGCCGTCGACGCCGACGCCAACGGCCGGGGTGACCTGCTCTTCCGCGGACACTCCGATAGTGGCATCAGCTACAGCCTCTATCGTGTGTATCCTTATGACATGCAGAAGGTCTTTGAGGGGGGTGCTCCGATGTAGGCAGGCGGCACCATGTACCCCCACCAAAGAACTACGATTGTGCAAAACTCCCTAGCTTTGTTGCTGCTGCGCCGCTCATGCCTGAAAAATCCCAGAGCTGGATTTCGACAGCGTTCCTAACATGTTGATTCAGCGAGATAATCCATATGCAACGGCTTCGGGGCAGAGCGTGTAAATGGCTGAAAAAACGGAGCGTGCAAAGCTGAGGGAAGCGTCTTCCACAAAGTTTTCCACAGTTCTGAGGAATTCTTAAGTGGTATGTCTCTAAGCCGTTGTGTCACCGCAGTTTCCTAGTTTGGAACAGGTAGTAGCCGGCTGCCGTCATGTCTGACTTTGTGGGAGCCCGATGCCGTAACGCTATCAGACGCAAGGCGGCTGATCTTGCAATTCATTACGTCGCCAAAGGCAATCTGATATTCATGCCGGAGTTACCCGACATTCGAGGCTTACCTCGGCGCGCTGCGCACGCGTGTAGTCGGCGAGCGGCTTACGAAGATCCGAATTGCCAGCCCCTTCCTGCTGCGCACTGCCGACCCGCCACTGTCGAGCGTTGAAGGTCAGCAGGTTGTGGAATTGCGCCGCGTCGGCAAGCGTATCGTCTTTGGATTTGAAAACGATTTGTGGCTGGTGCTGCACCTGATGATTGCCGGCCGGCTGCACTGGCGTCCGGCGGGAGCTAAGCTGGGAGGGCGGCAGAATCTTGCGGCCTTCGACTTCCCTGATGGATCGCTGGTGCTCACCGAAGCGGGCAGTAAACGCCGTGCGTCGTTGCAACTCTTCGCCGGCGAGGAAGCTCTTGCGTCGGTCGATCCCGGCGGCATCGATGTTTTCGCCAGCGGCCTCGCTGCGTTTCGCGCGGTCCTCACCTCGGAGAACCGCACGCTCAAGCGCGCGCTGACCGACCCGCGCTTTCTCAGCGGCATCGGCAACGCGTATTCGGACGAGATTCTGCACGCCGCAAGGTTGTCGCCTATCGCGCTTACCCACAAGCTGAGCGACGAGGAATGGCAGCGTTTGTTTACGGCGACCCGCGAGACGTTGCAGTTGTGGGCGGACAAGCTGCGCAAAGAGGCCGATAAGAGCTTTCCCGAGAAGGTTACGGCTTTCCGCAAGGACATGGCGGTACATGGCCGCTTCGGGCAGCCCTGTCCGCGATGCGGCGAGAAGATTCAGCGCATTCGGTATGCGGACAATGAGACGAATTATTGCGTGCGTTGCCAGACCGATGGCAAAGTTCTCGCTGACCGTAGCCTCTCGCGGCTGATGGGATCGGGACTGGCCGCGCAGTTTAGACGAGTTGGAAGCATTGAAGCGGAAGTGAGACGCTTGTGGCTCGTAGCCAGGTCGACTCGAGACTCGTCTCGTGACCAGACTGTCGTTCTGATCCGGAATCCGTGCTGGATCTCGCGATGCGGACTAGGGATTCCTTCAGCGAACTCCGTTCGGCCGCTTCCCGCGCCCGAGTTTTCCCCGTTTTCCACAAGCAATTTGTAAGACCGTGGAGTCCAGTCCTGAGCCTATAATGGCATTTCGCGAAAAGTTGCTGGCTCCTAGAACTCCCCGATGACCACCGAGAAGCGAAAAGTTTTGGGCCGCGGGCTGGAAACATTATTGCCGCCGCGGCAAGTACCACATGCACCGGTATCGGCGCCGCCCTGCTCCCAGGGCGAACGCCGATGAGGTACACCAGCTTTCGCTCGACAGCCTCGAACACAATCCTTACCAGACGCGAACTCTAGCTCTGGATGCTTCCGCGCTCAGCGAACTGGCAGCTTCCATCAAAGCGGTCGGCGTCGTGCAGCCCATCGTGGTACGTCCGGTTTCGGGTGGACAGTTATCAGGTGATCGCCGGTGAGCGCCGCTGGGAAGCAGCGCGTACTCTCGGGATGCCGACCATCCCTGCCATCGTTCGTCAGGTCTCGAACGAGCAGGCGATGGAGATGACCATCATCGAGAACCTGCAGCGCGAGGACCTGAACGCAATGGAGCAGGCACGCGCCTACGAACGCCTGGGCCGCGAGTTCGGACTGACGCAGGAGCAGATGGCGCAACGCACCGGCAAGGAGCGCTCGTCGGTCGCCAACTTCATGCGTCTGCTCAAGCTGCCTGCGGCGGTGCAGACGATGCTGGAGAAAAACGAACTGAGCTTCGGCCACGGCAAAGCGCTCATGCCACTCGATTCGCCGGAGGCCATGGAGCGGTTGGCACGTCGCGTGGCCGAGTTCGGCATGTCGGTGCGCCAGACGGAAGAAGCTGTAGCCAATCTCGTGCAGCCGCGCGCGAAGGAAGATAAGCCCGCCCGGGTTGTCGATCCCAACGTGAAGGAAGCCGAGAAGCTGCTGGAGCGTTCGCTGGGAGTGCGCGTGACCATCAACGATCGCAAAGGCAAGGGAAAGATCCTGATCGAATACTCTTCGCTCGAGGACTTTGACCGCATCATTGAAGCACTGGGCGACAAGTAGTTTCGTGGCTGACTTGGCGCCAATTTCCACTTGACCCCCGCCTGCGGCCTGACGTATATCTCTAACGCCCTGCGTATCCGCGGCCCCCATTCAAACTGGAGCCAGAGGTTCTGTTTGAGCCGCCGTGCGTCTTGATCCGGCAACTCACTTCAAAGGAGAACCATCTTGCAAAGGAATTTTCTGAAACTCGCGCTGGTCGCATTGTTCTTCGCGGCTCTTGTGACCGTATCCGCACCCGTAATCTCCGCCCAGGAGCAGATGAGCGCCCCCGGCGGCGCGAATCCCGAAGCCATGCAGAAGCTGGAGAAAATGTCGGCAGCGCTGCAACTCACTCCGGCGCAGAAAAAACAGGTTGCGCCCATCCTGATGGATGAAGCTCCGAAACTCAAAGCGCTGAAGGAAAACACCTCGATCGAGACCGATGCAGAAGGCGATGCAGATGCGCCAGATCGCCGACGATACCGATACCAAGCTGAAGCCGATTCTGACTCCGCAGCAGTATCAGACGTGGGAAGGAATTCGGGCGCAGGAACGCCAGCAGATGATGCAGAAGATGGAAAACAAATAGGACCTCATTACCGTCATTTGGAGTAATTTGGGTGCCCCGTGTCTCGCGCCTTCGAGACATGGGGTTTTTCAATGCGCCATCGCCAACTGCTCCTTGTCCTGTCTCGCTTTCGCAATCGCCAGCAACTCCGTCGCCTTCTGCGCGATGTGCTCGGCACTGACCTCGAATTCCTTGATCAGTTCCCATGGCGCTCCCGAATCGCCGAAGCGGTCTTTCACGCCAATCGCACCGGTAATGATCGGCACTCCATACAGTTCGGGGCTTTCGGTCAGGATCCCGCTCACTCGCCACGCCAGCGCGCCGATCTGATGCTCTTCGGCAGTCACGATCACGCCCGTCTCTTTTGCTGCGCGTACGATCGTCTCTTCATCGACCGGCTTTAGGGTATGAAGATTGACGACACGCGTCTCATAGCCCGAACTCCCTATTGAGAATCCACGCCGCGCGCATCGCCTCGGGAACCATCGGCCCGCACGCAATGATGGAGAGATCTTCATGTTCATCTTTGTAGTCGGTGGCCAGAACCGTTTCGAAGGCATCCACCATGTTCGGCGCCTGGTGCCGCAGGCGGCTTACGTTGGCAATGCCAAAGATAAAAGGCGTGTCGTCCTGCGTGACGACCGGTGTTGCCTCGCGCGCAAAGCGGATGTACTTCGGTCCGATGTGCTGCAGCAGCAGGTAGTCGGTGGCCTTGCGGGTTTCAATCGCATCGCAGGGAACAACCACCGACATGTTTGGCAATCCGCACATCGCGAATAAATCTTCCAGAGCCTGATGCGTCGCACCGTCTGCGCCAACCGACACCCCACCGTGCGCTCCTGCGATCAGGACATTGAAATTGCCATAGCAGATCGAAACACGAATCTGGTCGAGATTGCGTGCCGCCGCGAAGGTCGCGTATGTTCCGAAGACCGGCAGCTTGCCGTCGCGCGCCAGGCCTGCCGCCGCCGCGGTCGCGGATTGCTCGGCAATACCCATGCTGATCCAGCGCTCCTTCCGCTCCGGGTGCCCGGCGTAAAATTCGTTGATCGTGATGGAACTGGAGATGTCTAGGCCGAGACAAACTACCCGCTCATCGTCACCATTGTTCTTCAGCGATGCTCCGAAGCCCTTGCGCGTGGGCTCCATCTTCACCCGCATTGTGCTGTCGGCGTTCCACCAATAGTTGCGGGTAAATTCGGGCATCTTCGCCGCGAGAGTGGCGTCTACTTCCGATTGGTATTCCTTGGCTCTTTCCAGCAGCGCATCGTAAGCGATCGCGTCCTTCAACCCCAGTTCGTCGAGTGCCTTCATCAATTCGTCATAGGTTGGCGCTTTGCCGTGCCAGGCAGCAACGTTTTCCATGAAGCTGACGCCTTTGCCCTTAACGGTATCGGCGATGATGACCGTGGGCTTGCCGGCCGCGGGAACGCTTTTTGCTCTTTGCAGCGCATCGACAACTTGCGTCATGTCGTGACCGTCGATCTCGATGACCTCCCAGCCGAAGCTGCGGTAGCGCTCGGCCAGCGGCTCGACGTTCATCACGTCGTTGACCCAGCCGTCGATCTGTAGTCGATTGCGATCGATGATGCCGACCAAGTTGTCCAGCTTGTGGTGCGACGCTTCCATGACGGCTTCCCAGATGCTGCCTTCCTGCTGCTCACCATCTCCCATGATGCAGAAGACCGAGTGATCTTCTTTGTCCATCTTTCCCGCCAGTGCCATTCCAACCGCGATGCTGAGACCCTGCCCAAGCGATCCGCTGGAGACTTCGACGCCGGGCAACTTCAGCCGATGGGGATGTCCCTGGAAGGGCGAATACAGTTTGCGCAGGGTAACGAGGTCCTCAATGGGAAAATATCCAGCGAAAGCGAGACCGAGATAGAGCGCGGGAGCTTTGTGTCCGGCGGACCAAATGATTCGATCGCGAAGATGCCACTCGGGATTATTGGGATCGTGCAGTGCGACCTTGAGGTAGAGCGCCGCGACGATTTCCATCATCGACAGGGTACCGCCCGCGTGGCCCGAACCCGCCGCGCACAGCGCGACCAGATCGTAGCCGCGCATCAGGCGCGCAGCTTCTCCCAATTCCTCCAGGGAGAAATCGCGCACAACCGCTTTGGAGAAAGCGTTGACTAGCGGCATGTCACATCCTTGGTGCGGGCTGTCGGAGCGCGTTTGGGATCGTATCGGATGGCCCGCTTGCAACTCGGGCGAGTACGCGTGGAGTGAGAACCCGCGACATCGATAGCCTAGGCTAGGCGCGATAAAACATTGAGTCTGTGAGCGATATCACGTCGGGCGGTGACGGGATCAGGAAGTTTTCGGTCGAATAATGCCGACTGCGCGTTTTAACGTTCTCGCACACCCGACATTTCCAACTCCAGCGCCCTCAGCGACACCGTGATGTCGCGAATGGAGTAATAAATCGACGCCACCAGCGACACGACGCATGCTGCGAAAAACGGTAGCGCCACAAAATCTGTTTGCAATTGGAAGACCTGCTCGGCAAAGAACGAGAGGATCATCAGCGAAACGAAAAAGATGCTGAGCGAACCATAAATCATCGAGGCTCGCAGGATCCGGGCGCGCTGATGCGTGTGCCGAAGCTGCTCCTCCAGGTGCCGGATGTCGGCGCTGCTGGCGTCGTGGCTCTGCAATTCGCGCATGATCAGCCGCGCGCGATCGATGGCCCGCCCGTAACGATTGGTGATGCTGAGCAGCAGCAGGCCGATGCCGGAGATGACAATCACCGGCGCAATGCATGCGGTCAGGATCTGGACGACCGAAGTTGTTGGCATGACCTTCCTGCCGGCTGAATGCAGGTTGCTGATCGCTGCAACGGATTTCCTTCGCAGCATACAATGTTTCCGAGGTCGAGGGCCAAAGAGAAATGCACACGGCAGACGTGGTCATCGTCGGCGGCGGCATCGTGGGCGCGAGTATCGCCTGGCACCTGACGGATGCCGGTTGCCGCAACGTGCTCATCGTCGAGCGCGAATCGCATCAGGGCAAAGGATCTACCGGCAAGAGCATGGGCGGCGTGCGCGCGCAGTTCGCCACCAAGCCCAATATCCAGATGTCGCTGTACTCCATTCCGTTTTACGCCGCGTTCGACGAACGCCTGGGTCAGCCCGCCGGATATCGCGCGCAGGGCTACATGTTTGTCGCCACCAAGCAGAAGCACCTCGACTACCTCCAGACCAACCAGGCGCTGCAGAAGTCGCTGGGGCTGACGCAGGCTCGCATGGTGACTCGCGAGGACATCGTAGCCGCGGTTCCACAGTTTCGTTCCGACGATATTCTCGGCGGCAGCTTCTGCCCCACCGACGGGTTCGTCGATCCCTACAGCGTGATGGTCGGCTTCACCACCTCGGCCTGTGAGAACGGGGCAACCGTGTGGCGCTCGACCGAGGTGACGGCGATTCACCATGACGGTTCCGGCATCATCGGTGTGGAAACGACGCGCGGGCCGGTGAGCACACCGGTCGTGGTGAACGCCGCCGGAGCGTGGGCGGCGCAGGTCGCGACGCTCGCCGGAATCGACCTCCCGGTCGAGCCGATGCGCCGCATGCTGATCCCGACTGAACCATTCGACGCTGTCTCGCATGAAATCCCGATGGTCATCGACATGAGCAACGGCTTTCATTTCCGTCCGGAGAGCCTCGGGCTTCCTGCTGGCCTGGAACGATCCCGAGCAGACGACGGGCTTCAACACCAACTTCGATCCGTCGTTCATCGAGAAGGTGCTGACGCTGGCCGCCGATCGCGTGCCCTGCTTCGAGAACCTGGCGGTGAATCCCAAGCGCGCGTGGGCGGGACTGTACGAGATGTCGCCCGACCATCATTGCATCATCGGGCCGGTGGAGGAGTTGAAGGGTTTTTTCTGCGCCAACGGATTCAGCGGCCATGGTGTGATGCATTCGCCGGCGACGGGCAAGAATCGTGGCCGACCTGATACTTCGCGGATCGCACCGATGTTGTGGATAATGTCGAAGTCTTGAGCCCGGCGCGCTTCGCCAAGGGCGAACTGCTGCACGAGACAGCGGTGCTGTAGAAGTTGCCAGCGGCCGCTTTGGAAGCTAGGCCCAGTTTTGAAAGGGCACAGCTTCAGCTGTGCCGTGCTTCTCTTCACAATCAAATGTCAACCGGCTCAGGTCTCAACGCAAGAACCAAATCGACGGCCACGCCGATCATTCAAGAACGCCACGCGCGTTCAGGTCAGCTTTGTCACGGCGGCCGAGAAGCGCGCGCTGGCCTGGTTTGCGGCGCACATGCCGGCGTGGGTCGGCTCGGATCACCTGACGATTCTCGGCTTTCTCGGCGCAGATTCATGGTCGGCGTCAGCTACGCCCTCTCGCGTTACGACCGCCGTTGGCTGCTGTGGGGAGTTCTGTTCCTCGCGATCAACTGGTTTGGCGACAGTCTCGGACGGAACAGTTGCAAGGTTTCGCAACCGTCAGCGTCCACGTTACGGCTTTTATGTCGACCACGTGATCGACGCCATCGGCTCGACCGTGCTCATGACCGGACTGGCGCTGTCGGGCTTCATGTCGCCGCTCATCGCCCTGGCTTTGCTGATAGCGTTTCTGCTGCTCGCCATCGAGGTGTACCTGGCAACCTACACCATCGGCAGCTTCCACCTGTCGTTCTTCAACCTGGGCCCGACGGAGATCCGCATCATTCTCGCCATCGGCAATATCGCGCTGTACGTGCGCGGGCCGTGGGCGCACATCGCCGGACGCACCTTCCTGGTGTTCGATATCGGCGCGGTGGTCGCCATCGTCGTGATGGGCGTGATGTTCCTCTACGCCGCCATCAAGCACACGGCGCAACTCTATCAACGAAGAGCGGCTGCCATGAAGCTGCGCTGTCCCGGCGAATCGTGGGGCGATCTCGCACGACGCTCACTGAAGTTCTACGTGGTCGGCGCGATTGGTATCGGCGTGCAGTTGATATTTCTGTTTCTCTTCACGACCGAGATGCGCCTCAACTATCTGGTGGCCACCGCGCTGGCCGTCGAATGCGCCGTGCTGCACAACTTTCTCTGGCACGAGCATTACACCTGGGCCGATCGCGCGCGAGAGCTATGCCGGCGTGGTCGGGCGACTGCTGCGACTACAACGGCACCACCGGACTGATCTCCATCGGCTGGCAACCTGCTGCTCATGCGCCTTTTCGTGGGTGCGCTGCATCTGCAATATATGCTCGGCAACATGCTGACCATCGGGCCTGTTCGCCGGCGAATTTCTGGGCCAGCGATCGCGTGGTCTTTCAGCCGGGCATTACTCTACCAAGGAGTGGTGATAGCAGTGATGAATTCAACCCAGGAAATTGTGCGCGAGGCCAGCCGCCTCCGACGTGCCGGAAATTGTTTCTCTCATCAATCGCGCGTTTGCGGTGGAGCGCTTCTTCAAAGCCGGAGACCGAACCGATCCCGAGACCGTTCAGGAGGAGATGTAGGACGGGCAAGTTTCTGTTGCTTTCGAAGGCGAGGTCCATGATCGGTGTGTCTGGTGAAGATCACTGGCGACCGCGCGTATCTCGGCACGTTGTCGGTCGATCCGTCGCGCCAGAAGTCCGGGCTGGGCAGCGCGCATGATGCGCGAGGCGGAAGCCTACGCCCGGGCGACACGGGTGCAAGGCGCTCGACATTCGCATCGTGAATTTGCGGACGGAGCTGCCGCCGATCTATCGCAAGTTCGGTTTCGTCGAGACCGGGACGGAGATTCTGAAGGACACAGAAAAGTTTACCCAGCCGGTGCATTTCGTCAGGATGTCGAAGAATTGTAAATCCGGTCCAGACTCGGTCGAGCTGTCGCGTTCCGCACTCCCCGACGGTCTATCGCCCGACTTATCGAGCGCCTAGCGGTTCATCAGTGCGCCGGAACAGACATTTCGTAGCTGATCCGAAGTTGCACGTTCTTGATACGAGGAAGTCAACCCTGGGTGCCCCGTTCGCTGGCTGGCCCTCCGTATAATCGTTACGAGCCTGCCGTGTCTGCCATCCCCAACTCAAGGAACAACTCAAGACGCGCGGCCCTCGAACTCGGCTTCGATCTTGGCCGGTGTTGCCGGAGTTGCCGACACGCCCGAGCATCGCTTTTTTCCCGAATGGATCGCCGAGCAGCCGTGCCGGCGAGATGAAATATCTGGAGGCACGAAATGAGGCCGACGAGCTGAAGCGCGCTTCGCTGGCGAATGCCGTTCCCTGGGCCCGCTCGGTGGTTCTGTGCGCCGTCAATTACAACGCGGATGAGCCGTACTCCTCGCACGCCGGGGCGTCCACCGCAAGGCTGCGATCTCGCGTTACGCCTGGCCACAGCGCGACTACCACGATGTGGTACTGAAGAAGCTGCGCACGCTCGAGGCCCGTCTGATGGACATGTGCAGCCAGCGCGACGTCGCGGCTCCGCGCACCTGGTGCTACGTTGACACCGGTCCGGTGATTGAGCGCATCTTCGCTAAGTATGCGGGCATCGGCTGGATCGGCAAGAACACCTGCATCCTGAACGAGAAGCTGGGGTCGTGGCTGTTTCTGGGTGTGCTGCTGACATCGCTGGAACTGCCGCCCGACCTGCCCAGCCGCCGACCACTGCGGATCGTGCACCCGTTGCCTCGATGCTTGCCCCACGCACGCGTTCCCCGCTCCGTACCAGATGGACGCCACGAGGTGCATCGCATATCTGACAATCGAGCTGAAAGGCACGATCCCGGAAGAACTGCGGCCGGGATCGGTCGACAGGTCTTCGGCTGCGATATCTGCCAGGATGTTTGCCCCTGGAACCGGCACGCGCCGGCAGCCTCTCTGCCGGAGTTTCAGCCTCGTCCCGCAGCTGGTGAATCCCGAGCTGGAATGGCTGGCGCAACTGAGCGCAGAAGAATTCCGCGAGGTCTTTCGCGGTTCGCCGGTAAAGCGAACCAAGTTGAGCGGCTTGCGCAGGAATGTAGTGATCGCAATGGCGAATAGCGGCGACTCTCGTTTTCTGCCAATCCTGCAGCAACTCTGCAGCGACCCGGACGCAGTCGTCGCTGAGCACGCACGTTGGGCCGCCGAGCATCTGGCCGGCTGATGGCAGAGACTCTGCTCGCGTAACCAAATCATACTCAGGCTGATGCCACCGCTGGCCAGGACACAGACTTGCACGCGGCCGGTAGGAATTACACCGAACCCTACCCCTTCGTACTTCTAAATGAAACAGACTCACCGATTTTAATCTGGTACGTCTATTGCAATGAGTAAGAGAGCGAAGCGAAGACGATGCGTGCTGGACTCCGAGCGTGGAATCTTGGAGGCGCCAGCCATAGGCAGAGAGACGCCGCGGCGTAGCCAGGTGAGTTGCCCCGCGAACGCCGCGGCGTCATAGCGAGTTTCGTGAGACGCGAGAGTCCCCCTCGCCGCGTCCACGATAGATGCCCCGAAGTAACCAGCTCCGATCGAGCTCAGCCCAGGGCATCCGAGGCCTTCCTGTTCGGGACAGGAAGGCTTTTTCTTGGCTGGACGCGGATGACACAACTCTGGTTTCTGGCTATAACAGAGGAGTCATGACGCAAGCGCTGAGTAAGCGGCTGAAGCAGGCGCAGTTCGCCAGTCCTGCGCACGAAGCGATGCTAAGCGTCATTGTGGCCGCGAACACCATCAATGACATTAGCGACCGCGTATGTGAAGAGCATGGCATCACGCGGGCTCAATACAATGTGCTGCGCATCCTCCGAGGTGCCCATCCCCAAGGCCATGCCCGCTGCGAAATCGCCTGTCGTATGCTCGACCGCGCCTCGGACATCACACGTTTGGTTGACCGGCTGCAAGCGCGACGGCTGGTAAAGCGGTCCCGCGGCAGTGAAGATCAACGGCAGGCAGTTACCGTTATCACGGCGAAAGGGATCAAGCTTCTTGACGAAATGCGGCCACGCATTGACGCAGAAGCAAAGATCATAACCGGCAAACTCAGCGATCAGGACTGCCGCGAGTTGAGCCGGTTGTGCGCCATGATCTTTGAAGAAAGTCAGCCGCCGGATTCTTAGCCGTACCATAAAATTCGCATCGATTGTCGACCTAAATCCTTCCATTGAAACTATTTAGATTTGCAATTTTCGTACTTAAGAGAATTGAATCTTCCGTTTGATCGCCGGCATCTTATTGTGTGTTGTAACACGTAATCGGAGCTGCAACACATACTTTAGCCGGGCAGCCAGCCCGCGAGGTGCACATGAATACTCTCCTAATTGTCGATTCCAGCCCACGCAGTAACTCCGTTTCTCGCCGTCTCACACGCCATGTCGCCGAGCAATGGAAGCAGCGGAATCCCGAGGGCCGCATCATCGAACGCGACCTTACGGCCGCTACCCCGGCGTACTTGAGCGAAGCCTGGATTCAGGCGATGGCGACGCCAGAGGAGAAGCGCACAGCGGGGCAAAAGACCGTGCTCGCCGAATCTGATGCCTACATAGCCGAACTGATGGCGGCTGATGTGATCGTAATCGGGGCGCCTATGCACAACTTCACCATCTCGGCTCCCCTGAAAGCTTGGATCGATCAGATCGTGCGTGCCGGCAAGACTTTCAGCTATGGCGATCAGGGGCCTAAGGGGCTGTTGCCTTCTGGAAAGCAGGTGCTGGTGATTGTTTCGCGTGGCGGAACATATGGTGAAGGATCGCCGGCAGACTTCCAGGTTCCTTACCTTCGGCACATGTTGCACTTCGTGGGGCTGAACCATCTGCGAGTGATTGACGCCGACCGGCAGGCATTTGGCGCCGAGACGGCACAGAAATCGGTCGACGAGGCCATCGCGCAGCTCTCGAATTACGAAGAGCCCATCGCGGTGCCGGCGTAATCAATCCCCAAGCGGCGTCCAGAAGATCAGCGCGCCAGGACAGGCGGTTCGCGATGACAATTCAATCAAGGCGAGCGATTCCACTTGAACTGCATTCGTCGACGAGCACAACAGGACATCACAAAGAGAGAACCCTCCCGGGTGGGAGGGTTCGGTGGTCTTGGCACGAACTCAGAAGCCTAAAGCGAAAGCGGCGCTAACGTCGGGCTTCTGCGTGGCAGAGACGCCCCTATGCGCGCACGACGTTCGCGGCCTGGAAGCCCTTCGGTCCTTTGGTGAGGTCGAACTCCACAGTCTCGCCCTCATTCAAGCTCCGGTATCCGCTCTCCTGGATCGCCGAAAAGTGTACAAAAACGTCCTCGCCCGTGGACCGTTGAATAAACCCGTAGCCCTTGGCTCCGTTAAACCACTTCACTGTACCTTTCTCTCTCACAACCCGCTCCTTTCGACAACAAACTCTGAATCACCCCTGCTTCGCGGACGTTCCCTGCTATTCTCCGACCGGCCAATCCTGCGCTCGCACGCAAATTGACGGTTCGAGAACAGCCGGAAAGACGTCTCTACGTCGCCGGGAAACAAGGGTTGCGGCTCAGCTCGCAGTTCGTGTGCAAAGAAAAAAGTCCCACGAATTTACGCTGACAGAGCGGGACTGCCCAGTCACCGTAGATCCTTGGAACCCGTGCAATGCGTTAAGACAACTGCTTGACAGAAACATCAACCCAAATCCGCGTTTCGGTGGACCCGAAAGCCCCTCCCTCAGCCCAATCCGAAGGGGAGCAAACGATAATTACAGGGAACTCTGCTTTTTGGCAAGTATTTCTTGCACAGAGACTTCCGGCTACGCCCATAACAGAACGCCAACCGTTTGGCCGGCCGGAAGCTTCTGCTACGATTGCTGTATCAGATCATGACAGGCGGCACTGGAACATCAGGTTTGGGACCGCCCTCCCAGACCGCTGGAAGCTTCGGGAGCTCGTCCTCCACCAGCCCGGGGCCTCCACTTAACTCCTCTGGAACCAATGACTTACACTCGACGCCGCTGCGCCCCGGCACGGCCGCGAAGCGCCTGCTGGCGGAAGATCGGCGCGAAGAAATCTTCCAGTATCTGCCTGAAACTTACAGCCTCTCTCACCGCCTGCGCTACCACGGACTTTCAACGTTGCGGTACTTGATGCAAACCGAAGTACACACTTATGCCTTCTCGGTTGCAGCCAACTCGATCCTGTCGTTTTTCCCTTTCATCGTACTGCTGCTGACCATCGTGCATCGAGTGTTTCACTCGCAGGCGATGTACGACGTAGTTTTGCAGCTGCTGCGCGACTACCTGCCCAGCAACAAAGACTTCGTCATCCGCAACCTGCAATTTCTGGCCAGCGTCCGAGGCCGAGGGCAGATTCTGTCGTTCTTCATGTTACTGATCACGTCGACAGGAATTTTTCTTCCGCTCGAGGTGGCGCTGAACAGCATCTGGGGATTCAAGAAGAACCGCTCGTACCTGATGAACCTCCTGGTATCTCTGGGACTAGCGTTCGGGTGCGGATGTCTGGCGATGCTGTCGATCGCCCTGACGGCACAGAACCTGCGTCTACTTGAGCGTTATGTGGGAGATGGAAATGTTGTCTTCCAGGCTGCGGCGTTCGTCGTGATGAAAGCGTTTGCCATCGTCGCAACCATCGGAATTTATTTTCTTATCTACTGGCTGCTGCCTCACGGCAAGGTTCCCGTGCGCGCAGTACTGCCGGCGGCGATCATCACGGGACTGTTATCGGAAGGGGCGAAGTACCTCTACATTCTGGTTCTGCCGTGGCTGAACTTCCAGGAAGTCTACGGACCTTTCTCGGTTTCAGTGACGCTGATTTTCTGGTCATTCTGGAGCGGCATGCTGTTGCTGGGCGGGGCCTATCTCTCCGCCGCTGAACACAGTTATCGCGTACAGGCTCGGCAGGCAAGCGAAGCCAAGAGCTAGGCCGCCGTGCTTCGGTTCAGGTCAGGTGGATGGTGTAGCTCAGCGCGTTGCCGCAGACTTGTTTGTCATAGGTCACGGTTTGCGGCGTGCAGAGCTTCAGCAGCGCGGCCACGGCGGGCTTGGCGAAATCAGTATTCACATCGCGCGAAACAATGTCCTTCAAGTCGCTGAGCAATCGGTTCCAGTCGTCGGGAATTTTCGCTGCGTGCACCAGGTTTGCAAGCTGCTGCAGATCGTCGCACAGATTCATGAAGTCCGAGGTCGCCAGGCAGAAATACCCCAGCTTCAGCTGCAGATCGGATGGCTGACCCGACCAGACGATCGACCCGGCCGCAGGGTCGCCCGTGTGGCGGCGGTCCGCGACTCGCGCACCGGTCGACGCCTTGTTCCACGTTTGCCACTTCGCGTAATTCACGCTGACCGCATAATCGAGGTCCAGCAGCAACACTGTCGCATCGTGAAACACCTGCCAGTTGTGCTGGTCCACCGACTGATTCTCCGGGGGCTTATTACCGGTGTACGGTGAGCATGCCAGCTTTCCGTAGGCGGAGGAATCGAGCACGCAATTCAGGTTCAGTGTGCCTTTGGGATGCGCCTCGGCGAACTGCCGCATGTCGTCTGCCACGGCGGTTGTTTGGGAACTTGCCGCCAGGTATCCGGGAATCAACGCTATATGGAGCGCTTCTTTCGAACTGCCGGTCTCGCTGAGTTCAAACTGAAGGTTCACATCCACCGGAGAGTTCGCGCCAGCGTCGGCGACAAAGTGAATGCGAGCTTTCTGCAATACCTTGTTCACCGTTGAGTCGCCCTCCTTGCCTATATCGAATAGAAAACGCACGTCACCGTTGTCGGTAATGTAGGCCTCGCTCTTCTGAAAATAGCTGGAGACGTCTTGCGCGTGGAAGAAGTTGAAGAAGGTGACCGAAATGGTGAAGGAACGATTGATGCTGTTGCTGACCCCGGAACCGGGCTCCAGAGCCAGCCCGCCGGCACCCACTGCGGAGCGGATGTTGCCCGCACAAAAGTAATTCCAGCTGTGGTCCAAAACCCCCAGGTTGCCGAGCGCGATCTTGTATTTCGAAATCAGCATGGTATTGGACTGTGCATCCCACGCGGCCTCCAGCCCGGCGCCGTTCTGCGCGGAGTTAGTCACCCATGCGCTCAACCTGTTGTTGAGTTTGTTTTGCAGATCACCGTTCAGAACGGCCACCTGCTTACCGCCTTTTCCGCGCGTGATGAGATCGATGCCTGCCTGTAATTCCTGCTGATCGACGGTGATTGCCGGCTGGCCGATCTTGATTTGTGCGCCGGCCTTCACGTCCGCGCTGAAGTCAGACTTCCGCGCGCGCATCAAGTACAGGAACGCGTGACCGGAGTCGAGCTTGTGCACGACAGCTGTGAAATCATCGGCGTGCGTGAGTCCCAGATTTGCGCTGGCCCCAATGTTCACGGAAGCGGAGGGCAAAGTCAGGCTGACTCCACCCTTCGCGCAACTGTCCAATACCGTCTGTACGCTGGGCGCGGAGAACGCATAACTGTCGATGCCGGAGGTCAGGCTCAGCCCATACGACATGCACCCGTTGAACGTCACTTGCACCATGTCGCCGGCGGGGATCTGTTCTGCGCAGCTCGGCTCGAATGGGAAAACAAAGTTGTTGAAGGATTCGCCGATTGCATCTTTCAATAGCATGCTGCCGCTCACTTTATGAGCGAAGACGAAGCTCGCACCCACGCTGCCCTTGGCATTGCCGCTGATTCCGAGTGCGCCCACCGTACCCGCGCCGCTGATGTTACCGGAGATATTGAAAGACAGTGACAATTTCACATATGCCGAACCGTTGTAGTCTTCTGCCGGCAATGACGTATTTGAGGTTGCATGCAGGTTGTCGAGATACCCGATGACGCAGCCGTGGGTGATGATTTCCAGATCGCATTCGGCGCTGCCGGTCAAGCCGAAGCTGATGCCGGTCGAAGTCTTCCAGCAGCCGTCCTGCGAGAGCCTGAAGCTCAGCTTCATGCCCTCCGGCAGTTTCCCTACCGGACCGTCCCAGTAGGGAGCGACGGCGGAGGCGAACGTGAATGTGGGCATCGCCTGGTCTCGCAACAGGCTTCTGAGTTGGCTCGCATTCGCGAGATCCGAGATTTTCAGCGCAAGATCGGGGAACGGAACATCACCTGTGGCCACTGTGCCTCCGGGAGTACGTCTGTCAGGTGTAGAGCCCGGAAGCATTGATGTCAAGAGTGCACCTGTCTCAGCTTCGGTTTCCGGTGGCAAACGGCGGCGTCTTCGAAATCATGAACTCCGAGAGCAAATACGAAAGAGCCAACGCAGAAATCGATGTCGTTGCAAACTTAGCAACGATGTTCCACGGCAGCGGTCTGATCAGCAGCGCCAGCGGCGGCACGATGACCATGTGTACGCAATAAATGGCGTACGAATTTTTCGACAAACCGCGCCACACCGGCGACGTGCGATTCAGGAATTTCTGGAACACCGCGATCAGTGCGAATACTGCCGCCAGGCAGAAGGCGCAGTGCAGCACGTCATTGCCTACTCGATAGCGGAATTGATCAAGCTTAAGTCCAAACGTCAGCTTGTAGAGCATGAAGGCCGTACCAAGCATCAGGCTCAGCGGCAACCAGGTGGCAATTCGCGGATTGTATCCGTTCGCGGTAAACCACCGCCGGCGATAGGCATGAACGCCCAAAGCGAAGAAAAAGATGTAAAGCGAGAAGCGGGTCGGCTGAATGACCAGCAGATACGACGCTGTCACCCAGGCGTAGTCGTTCGCCTGCTGATTGACCGCGATGAAAATCCCAGACGTGATGACCACGAAAGCCAATGAAAAACCAGAGCGATGGATTGCCCCTGCCGGGCTCGAGCCATTTCAGCCGTTCGTTTGCCGAGCGCGCGATGATCAGACCGAAATAAAAAAGCAGTAGTACGCCGAGAAACCAGAACTGCGCCTGCTCGAAATACTGGCTGAAGAATGTGTGCGTCCAGAAGCGCAGATACGGAGGCGGCGTCTTCGTCCGGCTGAACCAGATGAAGTAAGTGGTGACCGGCGCGAAGAAGAGCGTTCCGACAATCCACGGAATTCCAACGCGATTCAGTTTGTCGCGCACGAAGCCGTCTTCCCCTTTACGCAACAGCGAGGGCAATCCAAAGTAGCCGGCCAGCAGGAACATCACCGGCATGATGAAGACGTCTGCAGATCATGACGAAGCAGAAGAAGCCGAGGCTTTGTTTGCTGTCGACCACATACCACCATGACGGCGCGAACAGCATGTAGCTCATGGCCGCGTGAAACACAACCACGAGCACGATGGTGAAGGAGCGCAAATTGTCGAGGGCATCGAGACGGATCGATCGAGCAAAAATTGGGGTAGCCTGAACCGACGGAGCCTGGGCAAGGGTGACTGTCATGCAACCAGTATTGAGGGTTGGGCCGCCTCAGCGCTGTGACGGCAGGCAGTTCAACGGCGCAGATTCCCAGGCCGGAACTCGAGCCAGAGCGTGGGGCACTCACATGTTGAAAAGCGGCGATGCTTGGACGCCGCCGCGGAATTCATTGCTTCTTCCAGCTACTTACGCTACTAATACTCGGGTTACAGTCGGCAACGTTCGTCGTGCAGAATTCTCGTTCCAATCAATTTCCTGTTGAGGTGGCTCTGATGTTAACTCGTCTGTCACGCTATCTTTCCGCATCCATTGCGTTCGCAGTCCTGGTCTGCGCCCCAATCGCTTCTCAGGCTGGCGAGAAGCAGACACCCAGCTCTCCGCAGGATGTTCTGACGTATCACAACGACAACAATCGCAGTGGCTGGTTTTCCGCCGAAACCCAATTGACTCCGGCCAACGTGACCTCTTCCAGTTTCGGCCTGCAGAAGGTCATCCTGCTTGACGGGCGCATCGACGCTGAGCCGCTCTTTGTTTCCGGACAGACGATCCAGGGACAAGGTGTGCACGACGTGATCTACATCGCCACCGAAACGAATAGCGTCTACGCCTACGACGCGGTGAGCGGAGCGATATTGTGGCACACACAATTCGGCATCCCGGTTCCTGATGTCTACAAGAGCGGCGACGATAACGTATTTCCGGTGATGGGAATTCTGGGCACGCCGGTAATCGACCGCAGTGCGGGACGCATGTACTTCGTCAGCGACAGCGTCGCCGGAGGCGAAAACTTCCGGCTGCACGCGATTTCGCTGAGCACGGGCCACGACGTTGTGCCCGCCGCCGTCATCCGCTTCAGCGAGACACTGTCGGACGGTAGCCAGTGGACCTTCAATCCTAAGTACCAGCTGCAACGTCCGGCGCTGCTGTTGGCGAACGGCAGCATCTATGTGACCTTCGGAAGCAACGGCGACATCGTTCCCGGCGTTTCGCGCGGCACAATTTTGCGCTTTGACGCCGCCACGCTGCTGCCGATGACCGGCCAGCTCACTGACAAGCTGACACGTCCCCAGTCGAGTTACTATTTGTCGTCGATCTGGCAATCGGGCTACGGGCCTGCCGCCGATGCCGGTGGCGACATCTTCTTCTCGACCGGTAATAGCGATCCAAACAATCCCAGTTATTCGCAGGCGTTCAATCGGCCGGACAGCATGGTGCGCCTGTCGTCTGACCTGCTTACTTTAAAAGACAGCTTCACCACCTATGACTACTTCAATCTGGATGGCTTCGATGCCGACATGGGTTCGGGTGGATTGATGATCCTGCCCGACCAGCCTGGTCCGATTCCGCACCTGGCGATTGCAGGTGGCAAGGATGGTCGCGCCTTCCTGTTGAACCGAGACAACATGGGCGGTTACGTTCAGGGCGGCCCGAATAATGTCGTGCAGACTATCAACATGGGTGGTTGCTGGTGCGGACCCGCGTATTATGTGGGATCGGACGGCGCAACCCACGTGCTCACCGGCGGCGGCAATGGCGTTACCAGCTGGAAACTGCAGACTTCACCTTCGGTGCAACTGGTGCAGGAAGGAACAACTGGATCAGGCCCAGTAAACGGACTGCCCGATAACGGCGGCACGATGCCGGTCGTTTCTTCTAATGGAACGACGGCGGGAACCGCAGTCGTCTGGTTTGTGCAAAGACCGTCGATCTCGTCCGACATGAATCCGGGTACTCCGGTCACGCTGATTGCCTATGCGGCGAACAACCTAAGCCAGCAATTGATCTCGATTCTGGGCGGTACATGGACGCATGCGGTCAACAGCAATGCCAACCTCGTTCCCACTATTGCGAAAGGCAGAGTCTACGTCGCCAGCAACATGCAATTACGCATCTACGGGCTGACCGGGACGCTCGATGGCCCGGCAAGCGATCCCATCACAACGTCTGTGCCGGACGCGATCACCTGCCCGGCGAGCATCGCTCCGGCGGCGGCAGTGAGTGACGCAACGCGGGCTCATCAAACTTATGGAACCGTGTGTCAGGCGAGCGGATCGCAACTGAAGCTGGCGCTGCGCAGCGGACACGCAATTTCCATCGATACCGGTACCGTGCCGAACCAGCGTCACCCGGTGCTGCTTACGCCCGGACGCCCCGTGCTGGTCAGCTTTACCATCGACAAGGCCGGAGTGGCTCATGCGCAGAAAATTGCGCCTTCGCATCTAGCCTCGTCGCTTACGCCGGCTGACCGGTAACAGCGATGGAGTATCCAGCAGAGTGAAAACCCAGCGACTCCGGGTGAAAGCCCGGAGTTAGCTGTTATGGCTGGGTGGCGTGGGCATCGTCGCATTTCCAGAAAACATATCCCAACCGCTCCGCCGGCGGGACGACTGTCGTCCCGCACCCGCGCTCGTACGTGATTGGATCTGACCCGGCCTTAGCCGGCAGCACCGAGTCCCTTCAGGGATGACAGAAGGTCGCAATGAAGCCCCCTCCGCCGGCAACAAACAGCAGGTCCTTCGACTTCGCATTCGCAAAATGGGCGAATGCTGCGCTCAGCATGACAAAGTCATTTGGATTTGGCAAAGGGCTGATGGTTGACAGCTAGTCGCCGCCTTCACAACTTCTGCAACCGCTGCACATCGCGTACGCCCGGGATCTTTCTTACTCCGGTAACAATGCGATCGAGGTGCTTGAGGTCGGCAATGTCGGCGACGATCTCGACCGTCGCATGCTCGGCTTCGGTCTTGGCTTCCATGTTGCGGATGTTGGTATTCGTGTCGCTGATTACGGTAGCGATCTGCTTCAGCATTCCCGGACGGTTGTCGCACGCCACGGCCAGTTTTACGGGATATCCTTCCTGGCCCTTGGGAGTGGCGCCATCTTTTCCCCACTCCACCGCGATGTGCCTCTCCTGCTCGAACATCAGGTTCAGAACGTTGGTACACGATCTGGAATGCACCGCAACGCCCTTGCCGCGGGTGACGTAGCCCACGATCTCCTCCCCGCGAATGGGATTGCAACATCGTGCGCGATAGACCAGCAGGTCATCATGACCCTTAACCTTGATGGCCGAACTGTCGCCACCGAAGACGCGCCGGACTACGCTGGTAAAGCCGCCCGCATCGCCCTCGTCCTGCGGCTGCGCCTGGTGGCCGGAGAATGACTTCGCTTCCTCCGGAGGCACCAGCCTTGCCAGGATGCTGCGCGCCGAAAATTTGCCGTAGCCGATTGCCGCCAGCAGATCGTCAGGCTTGGCCAAGCCGTTTTCGTTGGAGACACGCATCAGCTCCGCATCGCTCAACGACTTCATGGAGATGCGATACTTGCGCGCTTCCTTCTCAATCAGCTTGCGCCCGATCTCAACCGCACGCTCGCGCTGATGAACGTTGAGCCAGTGCTTGATTTTTTGCCGGGCGCGAGAGGATTTGGTGAACTGCAACCAGTCGCGGCTGGGATGATGTCCCGGCTGCGTAAGGATTTCGACGATGTCGCCGGAGCGCAGCTTGTAGCGCAGCGCGACGATGCGTCCGTTAACCTTCGCACCAACGCAGGTGTTGCCCACCTCGGTGTGGACGGTATAAGCAAAATCGACCGGCGTCGCATCGCGGGGCAGGACAACGATCTTGCCCTTCGGGGTGAAGGTGTAGACCTCCTCGGGATAAAGATCGATTTTCAGTGTCGCCAGGAATTCGCCGGAGTTCTTGATGTCGCGCTGCCACTCCACTACCTGCCGCAACCATGCCAGTCGCTGCTCATCGCGCGCCGAGACTGGGCCATCTTTGTATTTCCAGTGTGCGGCAATCCCTTCCTCGGCCATCTTGTGCATCTCTTCGGTGCGAATCTGCACCTCGAAGGCGTGCCCCTTCTCCGAGATCACCGTGGTGTGCAGCGACTTGTAAAAGTTATTGCGCGGGATAGCGATGAAATCCTTGATCCGGCCGGGCACCGGCCGCCACTGGTTGTGGATGATGCCGAGCACGGCATAACAATCCGTCTCCGACTGCGTGATGATACGCAGCGCCAGCATGTCATAGATCTGGTCGACCGAGATGTGCTGCCGCTGCAGCTTCTGCCAGATGCTGTAGAAGCGCTTGATACGCGCTTCCACGCGGGCGTTGATCTTGTTCTCCTTCAGCTTGCCCTCGATGACGCCCTGCACCTCTGCGAGGAAAGCTTCTCCCTCCTTACGGCGGGACTCGACTGCATCCTTCACCTGTGCGTAGGAGATGCCATCTACGTATTGGAAGGCCAGATCTTCAAGTTCGCCGCGGATCTTGCCCATGCCGAGCCGATGGGCGATGGGGGCGTAGATGTCGAGGGTCTCGCGCGCGATTTTTTGCTGCCGTGCCGGCGACAAGAACTTCAATGTGCGCATATTATGCAGGCGATCGGCCAGTTTGATAAGCACGACGCGAATGTCGTCCATCATGGCCAGCACCATCTTGCGCACGTTCTCGGCCTGCGCCTCTTCCGACGAGGCGAAGTCGATCTTGCTGATCTTGGTGACACCCTCGACGATATGCGCTACCTGTTCGCCGAACTCGGCCTGGATCTCGTCGATAGTGACCGAGGTATCTTCCACTGCGTCGTGCAGCAGGCCGGCAGTGATGGCCGTGGTATCAAGCTGCATTTCGGCGAGAATGGTCGCGACTTGAAGGGGATGAACCAGGTAAGGCTCGCCTGACTCTCGCGCCTGGCCTTTATGGTGCTCCAGCGAGAATTCGTAGGCTTTCTTGATGGGAGAGAGATCGTCGGAAGGCCGGTAGGCGCGGACCCTGCGCAGAAGATCGCGAAAGCGGGTGACCGTCAGAACATTGGTCGCGATCTGTTGGCGCAAAGTCGCCATAACCGATTATACGCGCTGCGTTGCGGTGGGTGAACGGTTCAAACTTTTTGACTTACAGTGGATGCGCTACATTCATATGGATTCAGAAAGCGTGGCGTTCGATGCGGGTGCTGATCAGCGGAGCTTCGGGGTTACTGGGGAGCGGCGTTAGTGAGCGCGCTGCGAAACGAAGGACACGAGTCACTTGCACTGGTGCGGCGCGCACCCCGCGACGGCGAGGTGCAGTGGGATCCACGTCAACCGCTGGACCCGGCGAAGCTGGCCGGCTGCGATGCGCTGGTCCATCTGGCGGGCAAGAACATCGCCGGAATATGGACCGCGAAGTTCAAGCAGGAAGTTCTGGAGAGTCGCGCTATCGGTACCCGGACGTTGGCGACGGCTGCGGCGGAAAGTTTCCGGCGAAGCGGGCAGCCACGAGTGTTTGTCTCTGCGCTTCCGGCGTCGGCTATTACGGCAATCGCGGAGACGAGGTTCTGACCGAAGAAAGTGCGCCTGGAATCGGGTTTCTCGCCGAGGTCTGCCAGCAGTGGGAGGCGGCGACCGATCCGGCGCGGGAGGCCGGCGTGCGCGTGGTGAACCTGCGTATCGGAGTGGTACTCGCTCGCGATGGCGGTGCACTGAAGCCGATGCTGCTGCCCTTCCAGCTTGGTCTGGGCGGCAGAGTCGGCAGCGGCCGGCAGTGGTGGAGTTGGATTGCGCTCGACGATGTCATCGGCGCAATGATGTTGTCCCTGCAACGTGATTTACGGGGAGCGGTGAACGTCGTGGGACCGTCGCCGGTTCGCAGTGTGGACTTCGTCAGAGCACTTGGCAGGGCACTTCATCGTCCCACGATCTTTCCGTTGCCGGAGTTCGTAATACGCGGCGTGATGGGAGAGATGGGTGAAGAGTTGTTGCTGACCTCAGCACGGGCGGTGCCGGAGAAGTTGCAGGCCGCCGGATATAAGTTTCGGTGCTCGAATCTCGACGAAGCGCTGCGGGATGCGTTGAAGAAGTGACCTCATTAGACACGGGCAAATGTTATCGAAGTACCACAATGTGGCATCCATCATCCAGCTAGTGCGCCCCGGACCAGGCCAATACCCAACGTCAATACCGACGCCGCCAGAACGATCGCTCCCGCATAAATAAAGATGACCATGCCATTCGGCTGGCTGGCTGCGGGCGACGCCATCGACAGGAAAAACCCCAGCGGAATCAGAATCGCAGCCAGCGGCACGCCAATCCTTGCCAGCCAAGTCACGGAGTCAGGCAGCAGCGCGGCATCGGCCAGCACTTGGCAAACCAGCGCGAGGATAACGATGACGCCGGCGTGCGCGTGTCCGGCGCGAAAGAAATTCTGCCGCAACGGATTGTCCATGTACCCGGAGCTCCTGTTCATCAATGAGGTCAGCAGGAAATAGCCGCCGTATTGAATGCTGGGCACGGCGATAAGGATGATGCCTGACATCAGTTTCGCTTCGCGAGTCATATGTCCTCCGGTCTTGTCGGATATTGATGTTCCGCTGCGACGGGAGATGCCCGGTTTCGACGGACCCGTAATAACGCCCAATTCCAATCCAATCTTTCCGGCAATTCGTACTAAAATGCAGCAACCAGAATCGGGGATCGTTCGAGGAGGTGTTCCATGGGACCCTCACAAGTCAGTGTTTTTCTTACCGGTGGAACGGGCTACATCGGCTCGGCGCTCGCCAAAGAACTTGTGCGGCACGGTCATCGGGTGCGGGCGCTGGTGCGGCCCGGTTCGGAGAAAAAGTTGCCGCCCGGCTGCGAGATGGTCCACGGTGACGCATTGCGCTCCGAGACGTATGCTCATCAACTCGCGTCCAGCGATACCTTCGTTCACCTCGTAGGCGTGGCACATCCCAATCCGAAGAAGGCCGCCGAGTTTCATTCCATCGATCTGGAGTCGTGTGTCCAGGCAGTTCGAGCGGCCTCCGCCGCAGGCGTGCGGCACTTCATCTATTTAAGCGTCGCGCGGCCGGCTCCGTTGATGCTCGAATATCAGGGCGTGCGCGCCCAGGGCGAGCAGTTGATTATCCAGAGCGGATTGTCGGCAACGTTTGTGCGCCCATGGTATGTGCTGGGTCGTGGACATCGCTGGCCTGCCGTGCTGCATTCCGTTTTATGCTTTGGCTCGCCTGCTGCCCGCGACCCGCGCCGGCGCGGAAAGGCTGGCGTTGGTCACGCTCGGTCAAATGGTGCGCACGTTAACTTGGGCGGTGGAGAATCCGGCGGATTGTATTCGCGTGCTTGAGCCCAGGCAGATCCAACGCGGCTCCGGCGAGGCCGTGGCTCTCCGCCAGACGGCATCCGCATAGGAGGCAGGATGAAAGCAGCAGTCAAAAAGGCTGAAACGAGCGCGGTAAGTGTCGAGGATCAGATCGAAGGCTTCATCGACAAGTTCGATCAGGAAAATCAGACGCTGATCCGCTCCGTCCGCAAGGCATTACGCAAGCGCTTTCCGACGGCGAACGAACTCGTCTACGACAATTACAACTTCTTCGTGATTGGCTATTCGCCGACCGAGCGACCCTCTGACAGCATTGTCTCCATGGCGGCGGGCGCTAACGGTGTGGGGCTGGCATTTCCCTACTGTGGAACGAAGCTTGCCGACCCTCACAAAGTTTTGCAGGGCTCGGGCACCAGCAACCGGTTCATAAGGCTGGAGTCGGCAAAAATGTTGTCTCGTCCAGAAGTTGCAGAGCTGATCGATGCTGCAACCGCCCTGTGTAAGCCACTACCGGAAACTGGACGGGGCAGAGCTATCATTCGCTCTGTCTCGGCGAAGCAGAGGCCGCGGCGAAAATAAGGGCGTGGAGTTTACCGAACTTTTGCCTCGGCGGGATCGGCGGCACCTGGCTGTGCCCGCGGCGACAAGGCACGGAAGATCAGCAGCCTCGACTTACCCTCCCGGCCTCCGGGCAGCAGGACCATGTTCCTCTCCGCGTCATAGGCCACGGCATGACCTTTGACCTGCGGAGTGATCTCGTCGGCTACGCTCAACTTTCCTTTCGCATTGATCGTAAGCAATGATCCTTCGCTCGCGGCGTAAAGCGTTTGTGCCTGTGGGTCCAGCCAAAGCTGGTCCACGCCCGCGGGCGCGGCCACTCGATCGATCTCTGCACCAGTGTCGGCGCTGACGGCCAGCACGGCGTAGCGGACGGCAACATACAACTCGTGATACTGCGGGTCATAGACAAGCCCGGTGGGCTGCGATGCGTTCAACGTGAATCGATTGATCACTTTCGCATTCAGATCCACGGCGATGACCTGGTGTACGTCCTGCAACGTCAGGAAGACGACTTTACGGGCGCTGTCATAGGCCAGATCGCGTGGCGTGCCGGCGACATCGGTCTGCGCTACGTCCTGCTTGGTGTGAAGATCGAGGAGCGAGATTGTGCCGGCATCGGCGTCTGTCCAGAAGAGCTTGCCCGAGCCATCCAGCAATAGCGCGTCGGGATTGCCCGGGAGGCCGATTGAGTCAACCACCTTCCAGCCGTCGGTCGAAATGACTGCTATGGATTTGCTGTCGTGATTAGCAACATAAACACGGCCAGCCGGCTGATCGACGGCAATACCACGCGGCGATTGCAGACCGGTGACCTGTGCAAGTACGCGTCGTTTGGCCGGGTCGTAGACGTCCAGCGCGGAAGCGCCCGGGTGCGTCATCAGCAACATGCCGTTGCAGAATGCCAGGTCGACAAAGCCAGGCGCACCGGGAACGTTGACCATGCCGACCTGTCGGAGGTCGGAGGCAAGCACCGATCCGCAGAACAGAAGGAGCGAAAGGATGAGGCATGGAAAGCGCATGATTCTCGGGTTAGGATGCGCAGCAGAGCTGCTCAGGCTGCCCCGAAATGTAGGGAATACGTGACTAAGCAGGCGGCGGCCGGGAAAGTGTCTTGCACAAGACTAGTCGGATTTGCGGACACCCGGGGCTCCGGCGTTCTTGTAACGCCTCATCCACGACCGGGTACCCGGATACCGGGTCGAGAAACTGGCAACCTGCGATGCCGCAACCAGCGCGTCTCTGAAACGTCACTCCGGGCCGACAAGCGTAATAGCAGAACGCTCCGTGAAAGATGTCTCCGGCGCCGAGGGTGTCGACCGGCCGAATTTGAGGGACTGAAATCTCCCCACGCGTTTCGCCTTCGACAAACCGAATGGAAGAGCCGCCGCGGGTGATGGCCACACGTCGAAGCTTCCGGCTCACAAGATAGTTGAAGACGTCACTTTGAGCTGTCGGCAGCCGGGCGGCCGGAAGTCGCCCGAGCAGATCACGGTGTCGACGAATCGCAAGAGACTCGCCATGCCCGGCTTCCAGCTTCCGCTGTCGAGCACGACCGGAATGCCAGCGCTCGTGTGCGGCCTTCGCCGCGGCGATGCACAGACGGCATGTACTGGCCATCGAGCAGCACGACGGAAACTCCGGCCAGCCATCGCGGATTGAACTTCTCCTTGAGCGGCGAGAACACGGCGGCATTCGCCGAGACAACGGTGCGCTCGCCGGAGGCGCGATCGACCAGGATCGAAGAGACCGGTGGCGGCTCACGACGTTCCCGAGCCAGGTCGTGCAGGCGGATCGAGAAGTGCGCGAGATCTTCGCGGATTACTGCCGCCAAGCGGATGCACGCCGACAGCCGTGACCAGCGTCGTTCGTCCGCCGAGAAAGGCGAAAGTGGCGGCAGCGTTGGTCGCCGGACCACCGGCTGTCACCCGTTGCGCTTTGACGGAGATCTTCTGATTGCGGCGCGGGATTTCGTCGACCGTGTAGCTGACATCGACCGTCGCCAAACCGACGAAGAGGCCGGAGGGAGGATCGTTGTTGGGCGGAGGTTCATGCCGCCGAGGGACTCGGCCCTACAGGCCTTTCGCGCTCCGCCGCTAAAAGTGCGTCCGCTGCTTCGGATGACCGCGTCGCCAGGACTGACAACATCCCCGACAACCGAACACGCTGACAACTGCCTTCAGTCTTGCGGCGAGAAGCTGTACAGATTCGTTTCCAGCTCTTCTTCGGCGACGGCGTGCAGATCGATCCAGCCTTCCAGCGGCAGCGAGTCCACCGGCAGATGCTCGCGCCAGATGGCGAAGCGCAGACGAATTCGGCTTCCTTCCCGTGCCTTGATCAGCTCGAACGGCACGCGCATCTCGAAGATCTGATTGAGCGCGACCTCAACGCCGTGGGTATTCGCTGTTGCCGTTATCGCTGGAGAAGTTCGCCAGCTTATGGCGCTCTTCTCCGTTGGTCAGCGTCCACTTCTGCAGCTCGCGGCCCTGCGCGTCAACGGTCAAGCGATACGACATTGGGCGAGGCTTTTTGACTCGGCTCCGGAGCCCCAGACTTCGAAGTTCACGACCAGCCGGTACGCGCCTTCGGGAACGCCGTGATGAAAATCCAGCCGCCCGGAAACCGAATCCGCATCCAGCCCGGCATAGACCGCGTCCAGCAGAAATTGCTTGCCGTGCATGGCGCTGGTGCGCTGGTCCGAGGTGTAGCTGGCAGCACCCATCCACTCGAAGTATCCGCTCACCAGTCCATCGACGCGCGCGCGTCACGTACGCGGTCTGCGGAATGTAGCTGGGCCGCGGGAATGCCCTGGATGATCGGCGTATTCAACTCCGCCGGCGGAATGCCCTCCAGCGCGTGGTACACATTCGACAGGTGCTTGCGATAGAGCTCGTCGAAGTCGCGGTCGTTGGCCGAATGATGCTCAGGCCCATACCACCAGTTCCAGTCGCTGCCTTCGGCGATCAGCAACTCTTCCCACGCGATCTTGCGCTGCGCCTCGCGAGACACGGCTGGCATGGCGGTCGTAGTAGTCGCGAGCTTCGGCCAGCAGGTCCCAGGCCAGGTTGTCCTCAGGCGCGCCGATCCAGACGTTGAAGTTCGCGTCGATCCACGAGCCCGGCACCAGGCGGTTCAGCCGCCCAAAGTCAGCTTCGTCATGCCGCGCGATGGCTTCGCGAGATGGTCACCGGCTCGATCTGCTCGTCGCCTGCAGCGCATCGTAGAAACGCCGCAGGAACTCGCGGCCCGATTGCGGATAGTATTCCCACGCATTCTCGCCATCGAGAATGATCGACACCACGGCATTCTTGCCCTTCTCCAGAACCGGCTGCGCCGAATCCTTAATGTTCTGGATGAGGTGGTTGGCGGCGTCCTGCGGCCGGCATGCCGGAATACACGAAGCCGATCAGGTCCGACAGACGATGGTCGCGGAAGAGCATGTGCATCCGCGTGTCGTCCTTCTCGTAGCGATAGATGTTGTAGAGCCGCTCGGCGCCGTCAGCCGTGCAGGTGATCGCCGTGATAGCGCGCGAAGTTGTAGTCGAGCGTGCGCCCCAGCACGCCTTCGTCGGTGGCCATCCACTGGATGCCCTCGCGGCAGGCCAGCTTCAGCGCCTCTTCCGAGACGCTGCCCTCCGACGGCCACAGCCCCTTCGGCCGCACGCCGAAGAGCGCTTCGTGCGAATCGAGCGCGCGCCGGATCTGCGTGGTTGCGTCGTCCGGACGCTTGAAGTGCCGCGTCGGCAGCGGCAATCCGGGCGACGACTCCGCTCCGGCATTGGTGTCGCACAGCAGCGGCAGGATGGGATGGTAGTACGGCGTCGCCGACAGCTCGATCGATCCGCGCTTGGCCGCCTCGGCGTAGGCGGGCAGCACCTTAGCCAGGATCTCGCGCTGGCGACCGATCACCAGCAGCTGATCGTCGCGCGTGAAGTCCTGACCCTTCTGCGACCAGCGCCGCGATGTCGGGCTCGGCGAGAAAGAATTCGTCGAACCAGGCCAGCTGCGACAGCACCTGCAGGTCGGCGTAGTCGCGCGTGACGAAGTACGACTCGGCGCCCTCGGGACGGTCGCAGGTCGAGCGGTACCGCTCCCACAACTCGCGATATCGCGGGTAGCGGCCGATCATGTTGACCGGATTCGCCTGGAACAGATATCGCAGGGCGAAACGCCGGTCGGCCAGCGGTCAGCTCGGCGGAAGGCTTGGAGACGACGTCGAAGAACGGGTCGTGCGCCTGGCCGGAAGCGTAATCCTGAATCTGCGCCACCAGCGACGGAACCAGGTTGAAGTTCTGCTGAACACCGGGAAACTCGTCCAGCAGCTTCACCATGCCGTAGTAGTCCTTGAGCGCGTGCAGCCGCACCCAAGGCAGGCGGTACTCGCCCGTGACCATGTCTTTGTAGAACGGCTGGTGCATATGCCACAGCAGCACCAGCCGAATTTTCGGGGAACCAGGGGAACCTGCGTTACTCATGGGAGCGGTTTTAGCGCTGCAAGTGTATCAGGCGGAGCGCAGTTGTGAAAACTGCGGAGGCAGCGATTTTGTGCAGCGATTGCCCAAATTTTCGATAGGTCAGGAATGTGAAGTGCCCCACTCATTCGCGTTTTTCGAATGAGTGGGGTCTGAGCTGCAGAGTGGGCTACGCTGCGCGACGTCCACTTCGGCGCGAGCTGCCTTCTTCTGTCCGCTGCCGGCACGCGGTTGCGAGCTCTCAGTCCTGCATTGATTCGCTGTCGGAGCTCTCGTCGTCTTCTTCTTCGTCCATGCCCATGTTTTCCGGCTTCAGCTTCTTGGAGAAGCCTTGCATCTTCTTCAACGTAGCCTGCTCTTCTTTCAGATTCTGATTCAGCAGCTTCGAAGCCTTGGTGTGGCCCATCTGATCGGCCAGCCGGATCAGCGACTCGTAGGCGCAGATCTCGTAGCTCTCCACCTTTTCGGCGGCGCCGACATTGAAGATGTCCATGATGTCTTCCGCCGGCTCTTCTTCCTCTTTGAAGTGGTCGTGCTCTTCGATGAGGCCGCGAATGCCTTTGCACTCGACCTCTTCCGGATCTTCGCCGATCGATTCGAAAGACCTGGCGCAGACGCTCGACCTGCTTCTCGGTCTGTGCCTGATGCGACTGGAACGCCTTCTGCAGCTCCGGCCGGGAGCTCTCCTCGGCTTGCGCGCCAAGGGCCTCGACCAGTTGCTGCTCAGCGTCCAGCATGTCTTGCAGTTCGTGAATGAATAGTTCGTGCGCGGTTTGCATGTTTGTCCTCCGTGAGCGCAGTGAGATGCGGGAAGGAAGCGGCGGTTGGCAAGAGAGCATTCAGCAGTCAGCAGTCAGCAGTCAGCATTCAGTAGTCAGTAGTGCAGCGGGAATCCGAAACCCCTTATGAATTGTCATCCCGAGCGAGATTGTCATCCCGGAGCAGGAGTCGAGGGATCTGCGGTTGCCGCCCGGCACGGCGCCGCTCAGCCTGATGACGATCGGCTGAGTGCTGAGTGCCGACTGCTAATTGCTGCCGTTCTTATTCGCGTGCGGATGCGTCTTGTCGTACACGTCCATCACGTGCTTCACCGTGAGCTGCGTGTAGCGCTGCGTGGTCGAGAGCCGCTCGTGGCCGAGCATCTCCTGGATGGCGCGCAGGTCGGCGCCCTCCTCCAGCATGTGCGTGCCGAAGGCGTGGCGCAGCGTGTGGGGATGAACGTCGGGTGAAAGCCCACGCGCCACCGCGATCTGCTTGACGATGCGCCCGACGCTGCGCGTCGTCAGACGCGAGCCGCGCAGATTTACCAGCAGCGCTCGTTCCGTCGTGCGCTTCGTTTCGCCGAGCACTCGCTGGCGCTCCGGCAGATACGCCTGCACCGCTGCCTTCGCCGAGTCGCCGAACGGAACGTAACGTTCCTTGCGACCCTTGCCGCGCACCAGGATCATCTCGTTCGACCAGCGAATGTCGTCAACGTTGATGCCGATCAGCTCGGAATTGCGGATGCCGCAGCCGTAGAGCAATTCCAGGATCACCTGATCGCGTTGGCCGAATGCCGAGCACTCCGGCATCTCTGAATCGAGCACCGTATTGACCTCTTCGATGGTCGGCACGCGCGGCAGCTTCTTCGGCAGCTTCGGCGTGGAGACCAGCGCTGCGGGATTCTGCTCGACCTCGCCTTCCTGCGCCAGATGCTTGTAGAGCGAGCGCAGTGCCGCCAGCGAACGCGCGACGGACGTCTTGCTCAGACCGCGTTCGTAGAGGTTCGCCAGGTACCCGCGAATCAGGACGTGATCGATGTCGCGCCAGCCCTGCGGACCAACGTAGTCGGCGAACTGCGCCAGATCGGTGCGGTAGGCCTTGATGGTGTGCGGCGAGGCATTGCGCTCCTCAAGCGCGCGAATGAACTTCGCGACCGCTTTCTCGACGATGGTAGGGCCGCGTTTGGTCATGGAGGGGTGTCCTTAGCTTTGAAGGGGCGCACCTTCAGCTGTATCGCAACCGCACCCCATTGTGGTTGTCATCCCGAGCGCAGCACTCGCGCATTTTGCGAGTGCGGAGTCGAGGGACCTGCTGTTCCGTCTCGCGCTGGTACGAACCCGCTCGTGATGACAACAAAATTAAAGCGGCGTTGAAGCGCCGTCATCAGTTACGCCGAAACCTGCGCCCTACGAAGTTGTCATCACGAGGAGGCCTTCAGGCCGACGAGGGATCCGCTTCTTCGCTCGCCGTCCGGCCCTTCCCCCTCGGATGATGCTGCTTGTACACCTTGTTCAACCGGTCCAGCGCCAGGTGCGTGTACACCTGCGTCGTCGAAATGTCGGCGTGGCCCAGGATCGTCTGCACCGTACGCAGGTCGGCGCCGTTCTCCACCATGTGCGTGGCGCAACTATGACGCAGCATGTGCGGACTGGCATGTCTCGACTGCGCCGACGCCGCATTCACCATCTGCCACACCCGTTGCCGCGTAATGCCCTTCGCCCCGCGCGCGATGAACAGAAACGGCGACGACTTCCCCGCCGCCAGCGCCGGACGCGCGTCCCGCAGATACTCCTGCACAATCTCCTGCGCCGCGCGACCCAGCGGCACGATGCGCTCCTTGTCGCCCTTGCCGCGCACCAGCACGTAGCCCAGTTCGAGCTTCAGGTCTTCCAACTTGAGGTTGACGACCTCGGACACGCGCAGCGCTCCGGCGTAGAAAACTTCCAGCATGGCGCGATCGCGGCTGGCCAGCGCCTGCGACTGGCCGATCGTCTTTCGCACGCGGCGGCCCTTGCAGCACGCTCTCGAGCTCATCGGCTGCCAGCGATTTCGGCAGCACCTTCCATTGCCGCGGCGAGTCGATGTTCAGCGTGGGATCGGCCGAGATGTAGCGGTCGAGCAGCAGGTACTTGTAGAAGTGCCGCAGCGCGGACAGTTTGCGCGCCACGCTGCGCCCATCCACGCCGTTGCCGAAAAGCGAGTTCAGAAAGTCGCGCACATCCTGCCGCCGCGCGTCCTTCAGGCCCGCGTTTGCGCTTCAGCAGGAACTCCGAGTACTGCTCCAGGTCCGAGCGATACGCCGAGACACTCAGCGGCGCCAATCCCTTCTCGACTTTCAGGTAGTCGAGAAACGAATTCAGCAGCCGCAGATTGGGATCGGCACTCTGCACGAGATGAGTATGCGGTCATCCTCCATGCAGGGGGAATACCCAATGGGGTACTGGAAGACAGCGCCTTCTGTTGCGGCGCGGCGACTTACAGCGTAGGGTTGCTGGAACGTCCAGGGACGTTATCCAAAGGAGGAGCCATGGGATTCATCGTGTGGATCGTGGTTGGATTGATCGCGGGTTGGCTTGCCGGCCAGGTAATGAAGGGCGGCGGCTATGGCGTGATCGTAGACATTATCCTGGGCATTCTCGGTGGAATCGTTGGAGGCTGGATCTTCGGTCTCCTGGGAATCTGGCCGGGAGGCGGACTCATCGGCTCCATCATCGTAGCGTTCGTGGGTGCGGTGATCCTGGTGGCCATCACCCGCGTGCTCAAGCGAGCTTGAACCAGCGCTCGTACTGATTCCGAAGGCAACAGCCAGGGGAGCACCGCCAAGGTCTCCCATCTTCTGCTTAGGCGATCTCAACGTAGCGAAACGGCCTCTGCGCACTGCTCTTCCAGAAATAGGCAAGGATGATAACGCTGGCCACCGCCGCATATGCGCACCACAATGACGTAAATGCATAGCGCTTGAACGCCATCACCGCCAGCAGAATCGTAAGGTTGGCGGCGCCGAACAACACCATCGGCCGCTCCTCGGAAAAGAACAGCGAGCCGCAGGTTGCAATCACGTAAAAAACTGCGACCCATGTATTGTTAGTCGCCGGATTTATGTAAACAATGCTGTTGGCCCTGACGAATACGTCGGTCGGGAACGCCGTCAACGCCCAGAGGATATAGAGAGTCGTGACTCCGCCCAGCACGGCGAAAGGCACCATGCGCCGGCGACTGCTGGCGTTAGGCTCAAAGAGCAGTACGCTGAGCGGTATCAGGAACGGTAGCAGGCCTTGCGCGTACAACATGAATGCTGCACCCATATCGTGAGCTACAGCCGGCGAGAGAGTCCCATCCAATCCGAGCCACACGAAGCCTTCGATAAACTGGTGTATCGCAAACAAGATGGGCAGAGTTGCAAAAAGCAGCTCGCGGCGATGCTTTACCTTGGTCAATGTGATTACGCCGACCGCGCCAAGAAATCCGCTGCCAACAAAATTTGCAGCTGCTGAAAAGCACATCGTGTCGCCTCCGATCCCGACTTACTGCAAATGCAATGGACTGAGCCCGACCGCTGCCGGAGCCACTACTTTACAAAACCAAAAATTCTGGTCAAGAAACTTATATAGACTTGTCGATTTCGATCGAGTTCGTACGACGTCAGAATAGAGGGAAGATGGGTCATAGCAATCCGGTTCCCAATTCAGCCCTCATACAAACAGGAGCTACGCCATGCGATTCATGATGCTGATGATTCCCAAGGGATACGAGAATGCCCAACCCGGTACCATGCCGGATCCGAAAGCCGTTACCAACATGATGAAGTACAACGAAGCTCTGCAAAAAGCCGGGGTGCTGCTGGCGCTCGACGGCCTGCATCCGCCGTCCATGGGAACACGCATTACATTCTCCGGCGGCAAGCCGAAGGTCATCGACGGGCCATTCGCGGAGGCCAAGGAAGTGATCGGCGGATACTGGATGATCCAGGTCCGGTCGAAGGAAGAAGCGGTGGAATGGGCTTCGCGCTGTCCGGCTTCCGACAACGAGACGATCGAGATTCGCCAGGTCATGGAAATTTCCGAGTTCCCGGCGGAAGTGCAACAGGCAGCCTCAGACGTCTTCGGAAAGCCCGAGAATTCCAGCGCCAAGTCCTGAGTCGCGGTCGTCAAAAAAAATCTGACGATGTCTGTCGATTTCGATCCCGACCGTTCGACGTCACAATAGAGGCTGGATTTCGAAGGTCGAGGGTACCTGAGTCTGGCTGTCTAAACAAGAATTCAAAGGAGATAGTAAAGATGAAGTTCATGATGCTCGTAAAACACCCAGAAAACTCGGGGCCTCCGCCGCAGGAACTGATGGATGCGATCGCGATCCTCAGCCAGGAAGCGGCTGCCAAGAAAAGCATGATTAGCAGTGGTGGCCTGGCGCCGACCGCCCAGGGCGTCCGCGTTCGGCTTGCAAATGGGAAAGTCAGTGTCAAGGACGGCCCGTTCACCGAAGCCAAAGAGATAATCGGCGGATTTGCTCAGTTCGAATTCGCTACGAAGCAGGAAGCCATCGACAGCGCGGTCCAGTTCATGGAGCTCCACCGCAAGCACTGGCCCGGCTGGGAAGGCGAGACGGAAGTCCGTCAGATCTTTGGGCCGGAAGATTTTGCGAATTGCATGAAGGAACGGGAAGCCGTTAGAACCGCGTAGAACCCCGGGTTGCGCGTAATCGTCGAAGCGTGGTGTGATCGGTGGCAATGGCCGCCGACACACATCACGCGATTGACGCCGTCTGGCGGATCGAGTCGCCCCGGCTGATCGCCGGACTTGCCCGATTCACACATGATTTGGGCGCCGCTGAGGACCTGGCGCAGGATGCGCTGGTAGCTGCGCTGGAGCAGTGGCCGACCCAGGGAATTCCCGATAACCCGGGCGCATGGCTGATGACGGTTGCCAAACGCCGCGCCCTCGATCACTATCGCCGCAGCGCAATCGCTGTTCGCAAACATGAAGAACTAGGACGCGAATTTGCTGTCAAAGAAATGGCCGTGCCAGACTTCGACGCGGCGCTCGATGCCGCCAATGACCTCGGAGACGACTTGCTGCGCCTCATCTTCACCTGCTGCCATCCGGTGCTCTCGGCTGAGGCGCGAGTTGCGCTTACGTTGCGCGTGCTTGGCGGCTTGACGACAACTGAGATTGCGCGAGCCTTCCTCGTCCCGGAGGCGACCATCGCCCAGCGCATTGTCCGCGCAAAACGCACGCTAGCCGAAAAACAAATTCCCTTTGAAGTCCCCCGAGGCGCGGAACTCGCAGACCGGTTGTCTTCCGTATTGGAAGTTTTGTATCTCGTCTTCAACGAAGGCTACTCAGCTACCGCCGGAGAGGACTGGATGCGTCCTGCGCTCTGCGAAGACGCGCTGCGATTGGGAAGAGTGCTGGCCGAGTTGGCGCCGCTCGAATCTGAAGTTCACGGACTGGTGGCGCTCATGGAGATCCAGGCTTCCCGTTTCGCCGCGCGCTCAGGACCAAAAGGCGAGCCCATCCTGTTGCTTGAGCAGAACCGGGCCCGCTGGGACCAACTCTTGCTCCGTCGCGGGCTCGCCGCACTCGAACGCTCGGAAAAAGTTCGCCGCGTGAAGGGAGAAATCGATGCGCGTGGTTGGTACGAACTGCAGGCTGCCATCGCCGCCTGTCATGCCCGGGCGCGTGTTGCCGACGAGACGGATTGGAAACAGATCGTAGAACTGTACACCGAGCTTGCGCGACTCGCGCCGTCGCCGGTGGTGGAACTGAATCGCGCAGTCGCGCTGGCAATGGCGTTCGGTCCGGCAACTGGACTTGAGGTGGTTGACGCCCTCAGTTCGGAACCGGCCCTGGAAACCTATCATTTGCTGCCCAGCGTGCGCGGGGATCTGCTTGAAAAGCTAGGCAGAAAAGAGGAAGCGCAGGCGGAATTCGAACGGGCTGCCGGGTTGACCCGCAATGCGCGCGAACGAGAGCTGTTGATGGAACGCGCCCGGTCCTCTTCCGGCACAGGCCACTCAGAATAAAAACATAGCGATTTCTGCTCCCTACAGTGAACTGATATTCGCCACGGAACACCACGGCTCACAAAGGAATCGGCAGTGACGGCGTTTCCGGTGCAATTGGTCACACCCCGTATTCGATCGTGCCGAAGCTCCATGGGATAATCGAGGACTGGTTCCGTCCCATGAAGCAAAGTCGTTCATGCCGCGTGTCCGCACGATTGTCCCGATGCTTGTTCGGTCCTGATCACGGTCGACGACGGTCGCGCCACGCGCATCCAGGGCGCACCCGAGCATCCGGTGACGCGGGGATTTCTCTGCGGCAAGGTGGCGAAGTATCTTGACCGCGTCTACTCGCCGGACCGCGTGATGTATCCCATGCGGCGTGTCGGCGCGAAAGGGACCCATGGCGACGGCGCGTTCCGAGCGGATCACGTGGGACGAGGCTTTCGACGAGATCGTCACTCGGTTGAAGAAGACTGCGGCTGAGTTCGGAACGGAAGTCCGTGCTGCCGTACTCCTACGCCGGCAACATGGGCGTGCTGAATGGCAATTCGATGGACATGCGCTTCTTCCATCGCCTCGGCGCGTCGCAACTGCATCGCAGCATCTGCTCGGAGACCGGCGGCGCGGCCATGATCTCGATCTATGGCCGCAAGCTGGGCACCGAGCCGGAGCAGTTCCGCCACTCGAAGTACATCATCGCCTGGGGCGCGAACATCCACGGCAACAACATTCATCTGTGGCCGTTCATCGAGGAAGCGCGGCGCAATGGCGCGAAGCTGGTGGTGATCGATCCTTACCGGACGCGGACGGCGCGCGCTGCCGACTGGTACTCCCGATCAATCCGGGCACCGATGTCGCGCTGGCGATGGGCATGATGCACATCATCGTGCGCGAGGGCTGGCACGATCTCGACTACATCGCGCGCTACGCCGAGGGCTTCGACGAACTGCTGAAGCGTCTGCCGGAGTTCACGCCGGAGCGCGTGGCCGAGCTCACCGGCATCAGTAAGGAAGACATCGAGACGCTGGCGCGCGAGTATGCGACCACCCGGCCGGCGGTGATTCGCGTGAACTACGGCATCCAGCGCGCGCAGAACGGCGGCGCGGCGATGCGCGCGGTGTGCATGCTGCCGGTAATCACCGGATCGTTCAAGGAGATTGGCGGCGGCCTGCAGCTTTCGACCAGCGGCGCCTTCCAGTTGAATCGCGACGGCACTGCAGCGCCCCGACCTGATGCTGAAGAGCCCGCTCGGCCGCGTGGCGCGCACCATCAACATGGTGGAGCTGGGCAAGGCGCTTGACCGAGGTGAACGATCCTCCGGTGAAGGCGCTGGTGGTTTACAACTCCAATCCCAGTGCGGTCTGCCCCGATCAGCACCTGGTGAGTCGCGGCCTGCATGCGCGACGATCTGTTCACCGTCGTGCACGAGCAGTTCTTCACCGACACGACGGATTACGCTGACATCGTTCTGCCGGCGACGACCTTCTTCGAGCAGAAAGACCTGACGCTGGCCTACGGACATTACTACCTGCAGGTGTCGCATCAGGCGATTGAGCCGCTGGGCGAGTGCAAGTCGAATGTCGATTTCTTCCGCGAACTGGCGCTGCGCATGGGCTTCGAAGACGATTGCTTCCGCGACACGACCGACGACCTCATCGACATCGCGCTGTCCGCCGACGTGCCGCAGCTGAAGGGCATCACGCGAGAACGGCTGGAGCAAGACCCGAATGTCCGCTTGAACCTGAATGCCGAAGCCGGCGCCTGGCTGCCCTTCGCGAATGGTTTCGAAACGCCGAACCGCAAGGCGCGTATCTACAACGCCGACCTGATTGCCGAGGGAATGGATCCGGTGGCATCGTTTGTGGCGCCGGAGGAGTCGCGGCACCACGCGAACGCGCATGCGGTATCCGCTGGAGTTGCTGGCGCGCAAGTCCGACAACTTCCTGAACTCGACCTTTGTCAATCTGCCCTCACATCAGAAGATGGAACCGCATCAGCACGACCTGGAAATTGCTTATGAAGATGCGAAGCCGCGCGGGATTGCCGACGGCGACCGGGTGCGCGTGTTCAACGAGCAGGGGCGAGATCTTTCTGCGCGCGCGGGTGGATGGCGCGGTGCAGCGTGGAGTGGTCGGTGCTCGACTGGGCTGGGCCAAGCTGTCGGAGAACGGCGTCAACATCAATGTGCTGACCTCGGCGCGTCTGGCCGACCTGGGAGGCGGTGCCACGTTTTACTCGACGCTGGTGGAAGTGGAGCGCGTCGCCGAAGATCCGACTGTGTCGTAACGTTCACAGTTCGCAACTTCCAACGGCAGCGAGGGTTAGCGTAGCAGTCGCGTGAGTTTGGCGACAGCCGCTTTGGTTTCCGAACCAGAGCACCCGTACCGTATAATTGCGCTTTCATCAACTTAGCAATGAGGTTTCGTCATTTCTTGCCATGATCAGGTAAGACCCGCAAGGTTGTGGATTTGCGGGGCACGCAGTTGCGCCACGGCGATCAGTTTTCTACTCGCTCTTATCTTCCTTGCTGGATCGTGCCTGGCGCAGCAAGACGTCGTGTCTGAGATCGTGATCCACGGCAATCGACGGATCCCGGCTGACACGATTCGTGCCCGCATGTTCACCAAGCCCGGCGATGTGTACGACCAGGCGGCGCTGGAACGCGACTTCAACTCCCTGTGGAACACCGGATACTTTGACGATCTGCGCATCGAGCGCGAAGCAGTCGATCCAAGGGCTGGATCATTCACGTTTATGTGAAAGAGAAGCCCACGATCCGCGAAATCAAGTACACCGGCCTCAGCTCGGTCACGCAGAGCGACATTCTCGACAAGTTCAAGGAGACAGAAGGTCGGTCTCACGCAGGAGAGCCAGTACGATCCGACCAAGGTGAAGCACGCCGAAGTCGTGATCAAGCAGCTGGAAGCCTCGCACGGCCACCAGTTCGCCACCGTCCGCTCGGAGGTCCATCCGATTCCTCCCGCCGCTGTGTCGCTGACCTTCGTGGTGAAGGAAGGTCCGAAGGTCAAGGTCGGCAAGATCAAGTTCGAAGGCAACAAGGCCATCAAGAGCCGCGAGCTGCAAAGCGCGATGAAGAACCTGAAGCCCATCGGGATTCCGCACTCGATCTTCCTGGAGAACCTGTTCCCGCGCACCTACGATTCCACCAAGCTGACGGAAGACGCCGAGCGCGTGCGCTACTACTACCAGACGAAGGGCTACTTCAAGGCGCTGGTCGGCGATCCCAAGACGCAGATCCACGACACCAGCGGCGTGAAGTGGTACTTCCCGTTCAAGTCGTCGCCGGGCAAAGCCGTCGACATCACCATCCCGGTGGAAGAAGGACAGCGCTACCGGCTGAAGGAGCATTACCTTCAGCGGCAACAAGGCCGTGAAGAATACGCAGGCGTTGCGCTCACTGTTCAAGATCAAAGACGGCGACGTCTTCGATACTGAAGCCATCCGCAAAGGCCTGGAGGCACTGCGCAAGGCTTACGCCGCCCTGGGCTACATCAACTTCACGCCAGTCCCGAACACCGACGCCGACGACGAGAAGCGCACCATCAGCCTGCGCATCGATCTCGACGAAGGCAAGCAGTTCTACGTCCGCCGCATCGAGTTCCAGGGCAACACCACCACGCGCGACAAAGTTATCCGCCGCGAGCTGGCGCTGGAAGAAGGCCAGATCTACAACGGCAACCTGTGGGAACTGAGCCTGCTGCGCCTGAATCAGCTGCAGTACTTCGACCAGCTGAAGCCGGAGCAGGATTCCGAGATCAAGCAGAACCCGCAGGACGGCACGGTCGACATCACGCTGAAGGTGAAGGAGAAGGGCAAGAACAGTATCGGCCTGACCGGCGGCGTCAGCGGACTTAGCGGGCGCGTTCATCGGCATCAACTACACCACGAACAACCTGTTCGGTAAGGGCGAGAGCCTGACGCTGCAATTCCAGGTCGGCCAGTATCAGCGCAACGAGCAAGCTGTCGTTTACGCAGCCTTACCTGTTCGATCGCCCGCTGCAGTTTGGCTGGACGGTGTATCACAACAGCTACAACTACAACCAGGCAGCGTTGACCTCGCAGCAGTACAACCAGCAGGTCAACTTCCCGGCCAGCTACCAGGCTTACCTGCAGAACTACACGCAGACGGCTACCGGTTTCACCACCTCGCTGAGCTATCCCGATCAAGCGCTCGTTCAAGCGCATCGGCATCACCTACGGATTGGACGACTCTTCGCTGCAGACCTTCAGCACTGCTTCGTCCGGATTACTTCGAAGCTCTCGAATTCCGCGGCATTCAGGGTCCAAACGCGCTGAACGGAATCATCACCAGCAAGATCGTTCCGAATTTCTCGTACAACAAGATCGACAACCCGCAGCGGCCGCACTCCGGCCAGAGTCTGTATTTCGCGACGGAGTTCGCCGGCCTGGGCGGCAACGTGAAGTACATCAAGCCGGTCACCGAGTACAAGAAGTTCCTGCCCGTCAACAAGGGCCGCAACACCGTCGGCTTCCGCGTGCTGGGTTCGTGGATCTCCGGTTATGGCGGCCTGGTGGCGCCTCCGGCCGACCGCTTCTATATGGGCGGCGACACCGACCTCCGCGGCTTCGATATTCGCGCCATCTCGCCGGTTTCGTTCTTCCCGACCACCGTCAGCGTTCCATTGCAGAATCCGGATGGCTCAATCGTTCCGCTGAATCCGGCGAACCCGCGCCAGGGCATCTACACCATTCCAATCCCGGTTTCGCAGATCATCTTCCCGGGCGGCGATACCAACATCGTGACCAACCTGGAATACCGCATCCCGGTCGTCGGTCCGGTAACGCTGGCGCCGTTCGTCGATACCGGATGGGACTTCGTTTCGCAGGACCTCGCAGTTGAGAATTGCCAGCGGGCAGGTAGACACTCTGAACAACACCATCTTCGGTTGTCCCACGCTTTCCATCGACATTTACCTGCGTCGGCGGCGTGCATCTTCCGTACAGCTCGAACCTGCCGATCGTCAACGGGACCAACTACCAGACGCGCATGTCGACCGGTCTTGAGCTGCAGGTGATCCTGCCGGTAGTCAATGCGCCGTTCCGCGTGTACTGGGCCTACAACCCGCTGCGCATCAACGAGACGGTGAACTCGCCGAATCCCGATCACGCGGTCGATGTTCCCGGCGGGAGCGGCGGGCGACTATCACCTACGCCCAGGCGATCTCGATCGTATCAGCCGAAGTATTACCTGTCGGAACCGCTGAAGACCTTCCGCTTCACGGTGGCTACCACCTTCTAGGAGAACGGTTTCGTGAGAAAAGCTGCGGCTGCGATTGCGATCTGTCTTTTCGCCGGCACGCTTGCCGATCGCGCAGTCGCCTATGGCCCCGCAGGCGCAGGCCCCCGCGCCCAGTCAGCAACAACTGGCGATGGGATATTTCGGCGGTCCATGGAAGATCACCGGCACCACAAAGATCAGTCCGACTTCGCCGGCGGTGCCGTACAACGCAACTGCGACCGGGGAATGGATTCCGGGGAATTACTTCCTGGAAATCAAGTACGTCACCCACGGGCCGCTCGGCGATGTCCACATGGTACGCATGATGGAGTACAACAGCAGCGACGGGGTTTACACCTACAACGAGTACAACAGCCTGGGCGAGCATGTGATCGCGGTGGGCAAGATCGACGGCCAGAAGTGGGTTTGGAAGACGACCAAGAAGCTGAATGGCATTACCACCAAGGGCCGATATATCACGACGTTTGTTACCAAAGACGCGTATTCGATCAAGTCGGAGGTGCAGAAGCCGGGCGGGGGATGGCTCACGGTGACGGAGGCTACGGCGACCCGGATGCCGCAGCAAAATCAGTAAGTAGCGTGTGATCACCCGTTTTGTCGTAAAGCACTGGTTTGACGCTGAGAAGCGGCATTTCCTATAATCAAAGAATCCGCACCGCCGAATTTTCCGGTCGGGAAGCGTTCGGGCTGTTCCAAGCCAAGCGCCGTTACCCGGCCGTCCAGAAAAGAGAGACGCGAAGAACCGCCGTCATCGCTGGAACACCTGAAGAATTCCCGGAGCAGTTCAAGGAGCTACACCAACTAAATGAAGCGCACGTACGTAAGCACAGTTGTGCTCACACTGGTTCTCGGAACCATCTCTATGGCCCAGACGGCTCCGGCTGCGGGTGCTGCTACTACGCCGGCCAGCACCACAACCACGGCTGCACCCAGCTTCTGGAAGCGTCAGGGTCGGCATCATTGACATCCAGCAGGCCATCATTGCGACCAACGAAGGCGCCCGCGACTTCGAGGCGCTGCAGAAAAAGTTCGAGCCCAAGCGCAACGAGCTGACCAGCCTCAACGCAGAAGTTGAGAGCCTGAAGAAGCAGCTGAACACGCAAGGCGACAAGATGAACGAGGAAGCCCGCGCCACCCTGGTGAAATCCATCGAGAGCAAGCAGAAGGTTCTACAGCGCACCGGTGAAGATGCGAAGAATGACTACGAGCAGCAGCAGAACGAGATCGCGCAGCGCATCCTGCAGAAGATGGCTCCGGTAATCGACAAGTACGCCAAGTCGAACGGCTATGGCCTGCTGTTCGATTCCTCGAATCCCTGGCCGCAGGGTCCGCTCCTCTGGGCCACGGCTGGCGTGGATTTGACCAAGGCGATTGTCGATGCCTACAACGTGCAGTCGGGTGTTGCAGCTCCACCGCGTCCCGCTGGCGCTCCTCCGGCCGCCGGAAGACCGGTGGGAACGGCAACGCCACCCGCTGGTGCTAAGCCGGCATCTGCCACCCAGCACTAGACTGGGACATAACCTCGCAACCATGACGGTGCCCTCGCGCAAGCGGGGGCATTTGTCTTTTTGCCTGGACGCCCCGTAACTTCGTTAGCTCCGGGAGGGATGAAAAGTCGTTTTTAGGGGCCGAAATGCACGAAATGTCACAAAAGGTTGACTTCCTGCTTGCATTTCATCCCCCGCCCGGAGGTATGATTCTTTAACCGTCTGGCCCGCCTCATGCCGTTTGTGGGAGAAGGCATTATGACTCGCAGAATACTTGCCGCCTTGGTCGTGCTCGCGACTACGGTCTCTCTGCCGTGTTCGGCGAAGATGCGAATTCTTCCTGTGCCCGGGGAGCGCGGGCGAGTTGTCGACTACACCCGCAGCCTGGAAGACCATCCCCTCGCTAAAGACAGCCTGGCAAAAAGAATGTGGCTGACCGAGTGGATCGTCAAAGCTCCGGCGTTGAATGTTGGCGTCTGCTGTGAAGAGTTGAACTCGCTCGATGCCATCAACAGCACCTATTCCCAGCAGCTCAAGATGCAGGCCATGTACTCGCAGGCCGCCTTTCAGGTGGAGCATCCGAAGGTGAAGGACGCGGCAGCAATTCAGGCCGCGGGACTGGCGGGAACACTGCGCGCCTATCGCGCCATCCAGCGTTTCGATCCCTCGGCCAGTTATCCGTTGCTGGACGAATTGATGACACTGGAGCGCAAAGGCAAGCTGCAGAAGATACGTCGAGCGTCAGTCGCACTGCATGGAAGATTGAATCTGCAGATCCAATTTGATCGACAGGGCGCGGCTATCGCGCCCTTTTCATTTGCAGGCTGATGCCCTAGGCTATGCTTTCGCGGCACCCATGAAACCGGGTAGGATTCCCCCCTTTAGCCCGAAACTTACTCTGGCTGCCGCAAAATTTTCTGGACTCCTGTTCCAACTGATTCCATAATTCCCGATCAACATGAAAAGAGCACTGATCGCCGTCTTCGTCCTCCTGCTGGGATGTGCCCCGGCTATATGCCAACAGCAGTTAAATGCCGCCTCGAAGGAAGACATTCAGAGGAGCTTCTGACCCTCACCGGAGCGAAGGCCCGAATCGAGCAAATGTGGGCGCAGATGGGTCAGCAAATGGCCACCACCGCAGCCGACAGCTATCGCTTGAAGCATCCCGACGCCACCCCGCTGGAGCTTCGCAAAGTGGCGGAGATCAGTGGCCGGAGTTTCCAAGGGGCCATGCAGATATTTTCGGTCGACGAGCTGATCGATGCAGTCATACCCGTGTATCAGAACCACCTCACTCATGCCGACGTGCGCAGCCTGATCGAGTTCTACAGTTCGGAATCGGGCCAGAAATATCTGAAAGAGTTGCCGGCCATGTCAGCCGAGTCAATGCAGGCGGTCCAGCCGCTCATCAAGGAGCATCTCCCCGAATGCAGGCCGCCGTGGAGAAGGCGGTACAGGACGGGATGAAGGATGGCCCTGCCGCCGGCGACAAGTCTGGGGAGGATGAGTCCAAATAGCAGCTGCTGGTTGACCTGCCCGTCCCAAACCCGCTATACTTCTATGGTTTGCCTGTACTACCAGCTCCCGTCAGGGACGCCCCGCAGCCAGGCTCATCGGAGGGTGCTTTAAGCTGCTCCAGGTGAGGAGCCGGACCACTCGGTCCGTGAAGGTTTCCTTTCTGGCTGGGGAAGTGCAAGCGCACAATGAGTTTAAGGCCGTCGCCGCCATGTGCGAGACGCAGTCTTTGGAGGCATTGCCATGTACGCGGTGATCCGCGCCGGGGGAAAGCAGTATCGCGTCGCACCCGGCGACGTAATCAAAATTGAGAAGCTGTCGCAGGCTGGCGGCGAAAACGTGCAGTTCGACGAAGTGCTGGCAGTCAGCGGCTCTGAAGGCGAACTGGGCAAACCGTCGAGCGCCTTCGTGACCGGACAGGTCGTCGAACAGGGCCGCGCCGACAAAATCCTGGTCTTCCACTACAAGCGCAAGAAGCAGTACAAGAAACTCAATGGACATCGCCAGCCGTTCACGGCCGTGAAGATTACCGGCATCAGTGTGGACGGCCGGGAGCTTAAAGCTTAACCACGGATGCTGCTTCATCAGTTCATCGTGGTCTTTGTCTCGGCGTTCAAGCGCTTTGAATCGGTGCTGCTGACGATCCCGGAGCGCATGCGGCAATCGGTGTCTCGTAGCCCGATCAGCAGTGCTGATATGGAAGAGCCCGAGACCGAGCAGGCGGCGTAGGCAAACGAGTTTTCAGGGCAGGCGGCCGGGGCGCAGGGCACGTTTTCAAGTCTGCGGAAAAATCGGGACCGGTCGCGTAGGAAGTCTGGTCCGGTTGCCTGGAAATTTTCGACCGGTTGCTTTGTGTCAGGGCACGACTTTAGTCGTGCCGATAGCCGGCCACTTGATGACCCGAGCCGGCTTTAGCCGGCGGCAGGTTTCCGGAAACGTGCCGGCAGCTATACGTACAGCTGGCCATCAGGCAAGCTTGAATTTGATCAGCGGGTTTCAACCCGCGGCACCAGTCGGCTTCAGCCGGCGACAGATTTAGAGGACATTGCAATGGCACATAAAAAAGGTTTAGGCAGTTCCAGAAACGGGCGCGATTCCAATGCACAGCGGCTGGGCGTAAAGTCCTTCGGCGGCCAGCTGATTTCGGGCGGCACCATCATCATTCGGCAGCGCGGCACGCGCATCAAGCCGGGCCTCAATGTGGGACGCGGCAAAGACGATACCCTCTTCGCCAAGGTCACCGGCGTGGTCGAGTTCAAGGACCGCGGCGCCATGGGCAAGTTCGTCTCCGTGGTTCCGCAGGAACAAGCCGCCAACTAGTCGCTAGCTCGTGGTCGCCAGGGTTGAGCGGTGGAAGCGCGGGCCTTCAGGCCTGCGTGCAAACTTGCTAAAGATCAACAGGGCTTCAGCCCCGGAACAGGATCAGGCCTCGTCGCGGCGAGGCCTTTGTTGTTGAAGCCGCTTTCCACTATTCGGCTTTTGCTTTCGGACCGACAAGACCGTTGAGCTGCGCAGGCTGTCCTGTCTCCATCTTGATGGTTGCGATGAGCGAATAGCGAGAAGCGAATAGCGTCTTTCCATGTTCGTTGACGAAGCAAAAATTCGAGTCAAAGCCGGCGACGGCGGCAACGGCTGCATGGCCTTCCGCCGCGAGAAGTTCGTCCCCCGCGGAGGTCCCTCGGGCGGCGACGGCGGCCGCGGCGGCGACGTCATCATGGAGTCCAGCGAACGTCATAACACGCTCGTCCACTTCCGCTTCAATCCCGAATACAAGGGTGAGCGCGGCCGTCATGGCGAGGGCTCCAACAAAACCGGACGCGAGGGTGAGAACGTCGTTCTCAAGGTCCCGGTGGGAACCATCGTCTACGACGATTTCACCGGCGAGCTGGTTCACGACTTCTCGCATGCCGACGAACGCGTCGTCGTCGCGCGCGGCGGACGCGGCGGACGCGGCAACGCGCAGTTCGCAACCTCCACCCATCAGGCACCGCGCGAGCACGAAGAAGGTCGCCCCGGTGAAGAGCGCGACCTTCGCCTGGAACTGAAGCTGCTGGCCGATGTCGGTCTGGTCGGCTATCCCAACGCCGGCAAGAGCACGCTGATCTCGCGCATCTCCGCGGCCAAGCCAAAGATCGCTGACTATCCCTTCACTACGCTGCAGCCGAATCTCGGAGTAGTGGTCGCCGGCGATCCGCCCGACGATGTCAGCTTCGTGGTCGCCGACATCCCCGGCTTGATTGAGGGCGCCAGCGAGGGTGCGGGACTCGGCACGCAATTTCTGCGACACATCGAGCGCACGCGCCTGCTCGTGCATCTGGTGGATGTCTCCGATGCCAGTGGCCGGCCTGATCCGGTGCAGGACTACGAAGTGATCGGCCACGAGCTGGCAAACTTCGGCAGCGGGCTCGACAGCAAGCCGACAATTGTTGTGGCTTCGAAGATGGACGCCGCCAACAAAGACAAGCTCGCCAAGCTTAAGCGCTACTGCAAGCGCAAGAAGCTCGACCTGTATTCCATCTCGGCCGTAACCGGCGAAGGCATCGACGAGCTGAAGTACGCTATGGCAAAGAAGCTGGCGGGGATCAAAGCGAAATAAACAAGCACTCAGCCGTCAGCTAAAGCCTAGTCCCTTCCGACTTGAAAATTGTGTCGCGGCGATAGCGGTCCTTCGACTCCGGTGTCGCAAACCCGGCGACGTCTGCGCTCAGGATGACGCCGGTTTATATTAGTTGCGATCATCGGGTGCCCCAGGTCTCGCGGTTTTCTGGGGTTTTCGACCGAGTCGGTAAAATTCTTTGTGAGCCGGAAATCTTTGTTGGTGTACTGGTTCGTCGAGGGAGTTGACGAAAATCGCCCACGTCTCGAAAACCACAAGACGTGGGGCACCCGGCAATGAGCTAAAAGCTGAAAGCCAACAACCGTTCTTATGAACATCGCACTCTTCGGCGGAACCTTCGATCCCATTCACCGCGGACACCTCACCGTCGCCCGTGCCGCGGCTGCTGCCTTCGACTTGAAGCAGGTCAGGTTCATCCCGGCGGACATTCCGCCGCACAAGCAGAAGACGCCGATCACGTCGTTTTATCATCGCTACGCCATGGTGTCGCTGGCGCTGGCCGGTGAGAAGGAATTTATTCCGTCGTTGGTCGAGGCGCCCGATCCTGACGCCAAGGAGCGCAAGCCCAGCTACTCGCTCGAAACCGTGCGCCGGGTGAAGAAGTCGCTGGGTAAGAGCGACCACTTATACTTCCTTATCGGCATGGACGCCTTCAAGGACATCGCGAAGTGGTACAAGTCCGAGGATCTGCTGGCGGAGTGCGACTTCATCGTCGCAGCGCGCCCGGGATATTCGCTCGCCGATGTGGCGTCGTCGCTGCCGACCAAGCTGAGGCCGTCGGCCACGGTCACCAAACTGTTTCGCAAGGAGAAGATCGAGGGCCCGCTGGTGCTTTCCGGCGCGACGCTGTACATGCTGCCCGAGACGCACGAGAAAGTTTCGGCCACGCAGATTCGCGCCGCCGCTGAAAAAGGCGCAGCGCTCAAACGACTGGTGCCGGACTCCGTGGCGGAATACATCCAGAAGGAGCGACTGTATCGCAAGGCAGGGGCAAGGGGATAGGAAGTGGCCAGTGGTCAGTGGTCAGTGGACCGGGGTGGTCAGCGGATCGCAGGTTGCAATAGGCCGACTTGGAATGAACCGAGCGCCGTAGGCGCGGCGACAGCTTTAGCCCAGGACAAGCGCAGCGCAGTCCTGCATACAACGCGATAATTGATTCAGGGCCGGCTTCAGCCGGCGACACTGCGGAGCAATTAGAATTACTGTTAGGACGAAAAGACTTTCACGCATGAAGAAATCTGAGATTCGATCGCAGGTGGCCCTTGCCATCCAGGCCTGCCAGGAAAAGAAGGCAGAGAACATTACCGTGCTGCAACTGGATGAGCAGTCCAGCGGCTTCACCGACTATTTCCTGCTTTGTTCCGGCGGCAATCCGCGGCAGGTTCAGGCCATCGCCGATGAGATTGATCACAAGCTGAGCGCCGCCGGCATCGAGCCGAAACACACCGAGGGTTACAACCAGGCCGAGTGGCTGCTGATGGACTACGTCGATTTCGTGGTCCACATCTTCTCGGAGAATGCGCGCAAGTTTTACGACCTGGAGCGGCTGTGGAAGACCGCCACGCGCATCGATCCCGCCGAGCTATTGAAGCCCGCCGCCAAGAAAGCCACGAAGCGCGTCGCGCGCGAAGACCGCGACTCCGGCGAAGAAGAAGACGGCGGCCAAGAAGCGCGCGCCCGCCAAACGAAAGACTTCCTGACCGTGAGACTGCACATTGCCTGGATCGGCCGGACGAAGAGCGCTCCTATCCAATCGCTGACCGCAGAGTACCTGAAGCGGCTGACGCCCTTCGCCTCCTGCGATGCGCACGAGCTTTCGTCCGAATCCGCGTTGCTGAAGCTGCTGGAGAAAAGTACAAAACGTACACAGCCGGTTCTGGTCTTGCTCGATTCGCGCGGCCGCCAGTTGACGTCGGAAGAGATCGCCAACTTTCTCGAGTATCACCAGTCGCACGACACGCAGGAATTATTGTTCGCGGTGGGCCCGGCCGATGGCTGGAGCGACGAGTTGCGCAAGGCTGCCGGCACGATTCTGTCGTTCGGAAAAATCACTCTGCCGCACGAGTTAGCGCGCGTGGTTTTACTGGAGCAGTTGTACCGCGGGTTCACAATCCTCAAGGGGCATCCCTACCACGGCGGCCATTAGCGCTGCGGTTTTCCCAGTTTGAAACCGATATCCCACAATGTAGGAATTACATGTCAATATGGCGAAACGCAACAATAGAGCGTAATCGCCTGATGACATGGGAAATATAAAGTTGGGAATTGGTGCCGAAACCAGCTCCCAAAATGCTATAATGTATCTAGAGTCAGACAAGCGGAGAGCCGCGGGTCTGGCTTTTTTGCTTTGTGAGAGAACAATCGCCGGTGACATGTTTCGTGTCAGGACATGATGTCGTGACGATTGGCTCGCCATAGGCGCAACGTCCCGGAGGGACTGTGGACTCCGGCATAGCGGTCCTTCGACTCCGGTGTCGCAAAAGCGGTGACACCATGCTCAGGATGACGCCTTAGCGGTGAGTCGATCTGATGCAAGACATCGCTTCGCTCAGGAATGACACCTCGTAAGACCTTGCATCGGAAATCACATTAAAATCGAAAATCATATTGGAACGTCTGAAGCTTGGGAGCAGGAATGCGATTCATGGAACGTAAACTTGGCGTCGTGCTGTTGTTGCTCGCCACCGCAGCGTGCTACGCCATGGGGCAGGCTGCCGGATCCGGCGCGACGTTTGCCCCCCTCGATCAGTGGAAAGCGGCTGTGGTCAGCGGCAACGCCACGCTGCTCAAGTCGATGTACAGTGTTAATCCTCCGGCGCAGGTCAAGACCGCCGCAGGCGAAGGCGGCGCTGGGGCCGACGCCGATTTCTGGACAGGACTGAAGGCGCGGCGCATGAAGGTGAATCTGGTCAAGTCGGACTCACCACAGCCCGGGGTGCAGCAAGTACTGTTCGAGGCGGAAGTCCACACGGGTGCCGGTTCGGCCGATCATGTGTCATACGTGAACGAAGCCCAGGTGTGGCAGCAGCAAGGCGGGCGATGGCGGATAGTGGCAGCGCAGCGCACCGATGCGGCCAAGTTGCAACAGCCGCTCTCGACCAGCAAATTAATTTACGACGACAGCGCGGATGCCAAGGCGGAGATCAAGCAGGCTCTGGCTGCGGCGGCCAAGGATCGCAAGCGTGTGCTGCTCATCTTCGGTGCGAACTGGTGTTACGACTGCCATGTGCTCGACCTCGCCTTCCAGCGTCCGGAGCTGGCTTCCGTTCTGAAAAAAAATTACGAAGTCGTTCACGTGGATGTCGGCGAGTACACCAAAAATATGGATCTCGGGCAGCAGTACCAGGTTCCGTTGAAGAAAGGCGTTCCCGCTCTGGCCGTGCTCGACGGTCATGGAAAACTTCTCTACAGCCAGCAGAGTGGGGAGTTTGAAAAGGCGCGTTCGCTGGCGCCCCAGGACCTGTTGGCATTTTTGAACCACTGGAAGCCTGCTCAATAGCAAGTTCGCGACCAAAAATTTACAATTCAGCGCCCGCAATCCCTTTATCAGCGGTTACTCCGCGCGCGATTTAGTGTATAGTTTCAGCCACTCTCCAGCGCCAACTGCCGGCGCATCCTGGCACTTCGTCAACATTGTGGAATGAAAAGGAAATTACCAGCATGTCTTGCCCTGGAAGTATGCCTCGGCCAAAAATACTCAGCGTCTGCTTATTAGCCCTCGTAGCGACAACGCTTTTCGTCAGCGTGGCAGCTGCCAGCAGCACTCCTAGCGTCAGCATCACCTTAAATCCCAGTATTCCCAGTCCCGAATTACTCGGTAGCAGCATCACGTGGACCGCAACGCTCTCCGGCGGCCAGCAGGGACACACTTACGACTACCAGTTCAGCGCCGCGGTTCAGGGGCAGAATCAGGTGGTCCGCGACTTCGACACGCACAACTCGTTTGTGTGGGTACCGTGGCAGGTGGAAGGCACCTACGTTGTCAGCGTAACGGTTCGCGATGTCAGTACCCAGCCGATTACGGTGTTTCCACCGGTCTCGACACAGTATGTTCTGCGCCCCATTGTCACCAGCAACGGTCAGTCGGCAGTGAACATCACCACTCACCCGCTGGTAGCGCTGTTCAGTGCGGGTCCGTGTACCGTGGGACATTCCATCCGGGTTCGCTTCCATCAGAACGGTTCGTCGACAGTGGTCTCAACCAACGCGGTACCCTGCTCGTCGAACAGTGCGAACTTCCTGGTCGCCGGTATGCTTCCGGTGACGCAGTACCAGATGCATTGGGAAGAGTTCGGCAACAACTTCCTCACCGACGGACAAGACGTATCATTCACCACCGGGCATCTGCCGATTAACTTCCCGCCGGCCGAGGCGTTTCACGTTAACATCCCGTCCACGGGACACGACGCCGCTTTTCCGTACGTGATTTTCCATCTGATCCCGGCGGTAGGGCAGCCGTTCGGATATTGGCCGGCAGCTACAGATTTGACCGGTCACGTGGTCTGGTATCACGGCTCGCAGGCACTGTTGACCCGCTTTGAAGTCGGCGGAAACTACTTCACGTGTTCGTACACCAATCTCAACGAATATGACATCGCCGGACATCAGATTCTGGGAACCAACCTCGAAATACTGAACGAGCAATTGGCCGCTAAAGGCTACCCCATCATGTCGGGTCTCAATAACCATGAGACTCGCCGTTTGCCGAACGGCAACATTCTGATGCTGGGCAGCCGGGATGAATCCTCGACGCAATACCAGGGCGGAACGACAGGGCATCCGGTAGACATTCTGGGCGACATGATCCTGATCCTCGACCACAACATGCAGTTGCTGTGGGCATGGGACTCTTTTGTGCACCAGGACCTGAGCCGGGTAGCGACGTTGGGCGACACTTGCCAGCACGGAGCACAGGGCTGTCCGCCGTTCAGCCAGGACTTTACTACTGCGAATGACTGGACGCATGCCAACTCGGTGCAAATGACCGCCGACGGCAACATCCTGCTTTCGGAACGCAGTCAGGACTGGCTGCTGAAGATCAGCTACGCGAACGGCAGCGGTGACGGTCATGTCATTTGGAAGATGGGACCCTACGGAGACTTCCGGGTGTTGAATCCGCCGGGCGGAAGCTGCGGCGATCCCAACGTGTTTCCGTGGTTCAGCCATCAGCACGATGGAGCCTTCCAGACCCAGCTGGGCATAACGGAAGTCGTGACGGTTTTCGACGACGGCAACACGCGGCACCAGGGATGCGGTACGGGCAACAGCAGAGGCATGGTGATGTCGGTTTCCGAGACCAACCACACCGTCTTCTACCAAGTGCTTGCCGACCTGGGGCAGTACTCGGCGGCACTGGGAAGCGCGCAGTTGTTGAGTGCTCCGCTGTACCCGTTGTACGCCAGCTTCGGCAATGGCTTTTTATTCACGCCCAGCAACACGGGCCAGTCGACCGAAACCAACCTGGCCGGACAGATCGTGTACCAACTCCAGGCGCCACAGTGGTCATATCGAATCTATCGTGCACAGGATTTGTATACGCCGACACTGCGTTAACTTTGGTGGGTGAAATTAGCGCCGCGCAAATCTCATGGCGGAGCTTTGTGGAACAGAACGACCAAGCGCAGGATGACTGCTGAATCGCATTCGAACATGGCTGGACGACCGGCCATGTTCCAGCGTTCTCTATGTGATCGACTACGTCACCGTCACGCTTGAAAAACTCTACATGAGGAGAACACGAATGTTGCGCACAGCATGCCTATCGGTTCTGTTGGTTGTGACTTCGCTCGCCGGCATTGCCGGCGCGACGACGGTGAGACCGAGTGTAACCGTCACGCTGAATCCCAGCCTGCCCAGTCCCGAGCTGGTTGGCACCAGCATCACCTGGACCGCCACCCTCTCCGGCGGCCAGCAGGGACACACATATCAATACCAGTTCAGCGCGGCCAAGCAGGGGCAGACCCAGATCGTCCGCGACTTCAATCTGCCCAGTTCCTTCGTGTGGGTACCGTGGCAGGTAGAAGGCACATACATTGTCACCGTCGTAGCCCGCGATATCAGTACCCAGCCGTTCACGGTCTACCCTCCAGTCTCGGTGCAGTATGTAATTAACCCTATCGTCACCGGTACAGGACAATCCGCGGTCAACATCACGAACCATCCGCTGGTGGCGCTGTTCAGCGCAGGCCCGTGCACCGCAGGACACTCGATCCGGGTGCGCTTCCATCAAAACGGTTCGCAGGCGACGAGCGTGACCAACGCAGTACCGTGTTCTTCCTCCAGCGCGAACTTCCTGGTCGCGGGGATGCTCGCGAACACGCAGTATGAAATGCATTGGGAAGAGTTCGCTACCAATTTTCTAAACAGCGGTTCCGATGTCTCCTTCACCACCGGGCATCTGCCCAACAGCTTCCCGCACGAGTTTTTCACGGTCCTGCGTCCGGCCACGCAACATGACGCAGCTTTTCCCATGGTTCTGTGGCACATGATTCCCGACTTCGGCCGGCCGTTCACCTTCTGGCCGACATTGACCGATCTTTCCGGACACGTCATGTGGTACTACCCGGCGCAGACGTTGGTGACGCGTACCGAATCTGATGGCCACTTCTTCACCATGGCGCAGATGATCCTGAACGAATACGACCTGGCAGGAAACCTGACCTTGCAGACAAATGTAGGAATCCTGAACGAGCAACTGGCATCCAAGGGCTATCCCATCATGAGTTCGTTCAATGCGCACGAGACGCGCCGCCTGCCCAACGGAAACATTCTTCTGCTGGGAGCGCGCGACGTGGCTTCCACCCAGTACCAGGGCGGGACGCAGCAGCATCCGGTCGATATTCTGGGCGACATGGTGTTGATCCTCGACCACAATATGCAAGTGCTGTGGGCCTGGGATTCGTTCGCCTGGCAGGACCTGAGCCGCGCGGCGACGCTGGGTGAAATTTGCGTACACGATACCGCCGGCTGTCCTGCTTTCAGCCAGCAGTTCACGCAAGCCAATGACTGGCTGCATGGCAACTCGGTGCAGATGACGGCTGATGGCAACATCCTGTTGTCAGAGCGTAATCAGGACTGGGTGCTGAAGATCTTCTACAACAACGGGCATGGCGACGGTCACATCGTGTGGAAGATGGGACCTTATGGCGATTTCCGAATTGTGAATCCGCCGGGCGGCAGTTGTGGCGATCCCAATGTCTATCCCTGGTTCACGCACCAGCACGACGCTGCGTTCAGCAGTCAGAATGGTGCGACCCAAGTCATGACCGTGTTTGATGACGGCAACTTGCGGCATGAGCAGTGCGGAACCGGCAACAGCCGCGGCATGGTTCTCTCCGTCGTGGAGCAGACGCATACTGTCTACCTGCAGACGGCCGCAGACCTGGGATCGTACTCGTTCGCATTGGGCAGCGCCCAGTTGCTGGTCGCGCCCCCGAGTCCGGTGTACGCCAGCTTCGATAATGGCCTGATCGGTCAGGGAGGCGAAGCGCAGTCGATCGAGGTGGACACCTCCGGCAACATCGTTTTTCAATTACAAGCCAACGACGGAGCCTACCGGGCGTATCGCCTGCGTGACATGTACACTTCGCCGCTGCCGTAAGTAAGCGACACAGCGCGAGAAAAGTAAGGCCAGATGCAGGATCGGCGATTGCCTAGCCTGCCTTCTGGCCTTTTTTCTTTAACGAGGTCCTCTATTGCGATTTGCCGAACCCCTTGCGCCGCTGATGACTGTAGCGTGCAAGTGCGTCTTCGATAATGGGCAGCGCGTCTTTCGAGGGCTGAATCTCATCGACCTCCACCGCCTTGCCTTCCAGCTGCTTGTAGTCGAGAAAGAAGCGCCGTAGCATGGCGATGCGGTGGTCGGGCATCTGCGCGGCCTCGTGGTAGGAATTGAACTCGGGATCCTGCGTGGCCACTGCGATGATTTTGTGGTCGCGCTTGCCGGAGTCGATCATGGTCATCAGTCCGATCACGCGCGCGTGGATGAGCGTGAGCGGGACTACCGCTTCCTGGCATAGCACCAGCACGTCGAGCGGATCGTCATCTTCTGCCAGCGTCTGCGGGATGAAGCCGTAGTTCGCGGGATAATAGACCGCCGAGTAGAGCACGCGATCGAGTTTGATCAGGCCGCTCTGTTTGTCCAGTTCGTACTTCACGCTCGAACCAAACGGAATTTCGATGACGGTATAGAACTCCAGCGGCAGGTGCTCGCCGGGAGAGATGTCGTGCCATGCATGCGTCATGTAAACGGCCCCAGTCCAAAAGTCGAGATTCAATTGTAGCCGAGGAGAAGGTCAGTGATTTTCCGCGGTGTCATCCCGCCGGCTGGCAGAGTGAAATACTTGTGTCATCCCGAGAGCGGATTCCTCACTCGCCGGACAACATTTCTGCCCTTCTTCGCACCTCAACTCAGGAAGATCGTTTTCCCGAGACCATCATGACCAACAAATCCAAGTCCCTGCTTGCTTTGGCCGGATTCGGTGCTGCCGTGGCCGGCGCCGCCTGGTTCGGTTCGCGCTATAGCCCGAAAGATCCGCGCACAAAACTGTGGTACAGCCGGCTCGACAAGCCCGTCTACAATCCGCCGGACTATGTCTTCCCCGTCGTGTGGAGCACTCTGTACACGCTGATGGCCATCTCCGGCTGGCGCGTGTGGAACGCCGAAGACTCGCCGGAGCGCTCGCGCGCCTTACGGTTATGGGCGACACAACTGGCTTCCAACGCCGAGTGGACGAAGCTGTTCTTCGGCAAGCATCGCCCGATGAGCGCGCTGGCCGACGTCGTCGCGCTGGAGAGCATGATCGTGCGTTACATTGCAACCGCCCGAAAAGTCGATACTGGCGCAGCCTTGTGCTTTGTCCCTTATGCCGCCTGGGTTGGATTTGCGACGGTGCTGAATGCCGACATCGCGCGCCGAAATCCTGAAGCGTGGAAGAAATTCCCCAGACCTCAGGCGGCGTAGCTTCCTACGCCTGGTACTGCACCTTTGTTGCCATGCCGGCAGCCAGATGCCACAGCACGTGGCAGTGCAGATACCACAGCCCCGGATTGTTCGCGTCGAAGGCGACGGTCACGCTGCTCTTGCCTGTAACAAGAACCGTGTCGCGCACCGCACCGCCTGCATGGACATTCGTTCCAGGTCACCAACATCGATGGCCAGGCCATCGCGTACGGTGGCTAAAAAAGAGGACCCGCCCCAGCATAGGTGGAGCGGGCTGGTGTTACTCTCTGGCGCGAGGTTACTGCTGGTTGGCCGCCACGATTTGCGGCTGATATGAAAAGACCTCGCGGTTGCTGGTGTCCACCGTCACCTTCAGCCAGTTCACATCGTTGTTGCCGTTCTCCTGGTGATCGCCAAAGGTTTCCACGCGGGTAAAGTTCTGGATCCGCTTGCCGTTGGCATCCAGGAACGGCTTATCGATGCGGAAGTAGTGGGAGTCGCCGTGGACATATGCCACCGGTTTACCGAAAGCGATGACCTGATCGCGCAGCGCGAGGAGGAATTCCTGGAAGCCGTCAGGATTCCCGTCATCTTCGGCGAGCGTCTTCGGATCGCGCGTAGGAGCACGCGTGGCATCGGTATCGTCCCAGCCGGGATCGGCCTGCGAGATGAACATGACGGCTGCGGAACCCAGCGTCTGCGCTTCGGCAAAGGTCTGTTGCATCCACACAATATCGGCGTGGTTGCGCGCGGCATACTCATTGGGGTCGGGCGCGGTGTCGCAAAGATTGTTGCAGGAGCCCTGGATGTTCAAGGTCGCATAAGTCACGCCGCCAACAGTCCAGCGCCGGTTTTCCACGCAGGGTACGTTGCCGCTGACTCCCAGGCACAGTGGATCGGTCTGCACTTCCTGCTGCAGTTTGTTCTGTCCCATGGTGTAGGAGGTGCTGAAGAACAGCCGGCGCTCCTTGTCTAACTGCACCAGAGAGTTGTAGCCCTGAGTACGGTCGCAGTCGGTCCAGTCGTTGTCTCCGGGAGTGAAGATTGACGGAGCCAGCAGCGAGTTGAAATAGCCCAGTGCCTGGTTGTAGATGAAGTTGACGCAGGGGCCGGAACCGGCTTTCAGATCGCCGTCGTGCGCCGTGAAAGCTAAGTCCTGGCTGTTCATGTCGTGGATCAGGTTGGGCACGCCGACGGCGGCCTGTAAAGGGGAGTACGGCAGATCGCCCCACAGCCCGAACGAGTAGACACCTGTGTCGGTCTTGCTGTTGCTCTTATCGGCAGCGGACGCGCCACTCGCGGTCGCCAGGGACAGCAGCATGGCCAGCCCGGCAACGAGCGCGATACGCAGGACGTCGTCTTTCAACAGTGATCGATTCAAAGGAAAGCTCCTTCTGGTTAGTGTGATTTTTTTGAGCAGATGGTCGAGGGCTTCGCTACACGCGAAGCCGATCAGGCCCCAGAGAACTCAGTAGGCGGAGTTTAGAAGGCGCGCGTTTAAGCAACGTAAAACAACGATGAATTCTGAATGACAGTTACCGGCGGGATTTCGCGGTGGACACGGGGCTTCACGGTTGGGCGAGGACAGTATGGTAGGGATCGACCAGTACCTGCTTCACGCCGGCGGGAGCATTGAAGGTGAAGCGGGTTTCGGCGCCTTCGGCGAAGACGCGGCCGAGATAGACCTGGTGGTCGTCGACGACGCCGTAGATGGGAACACTGGTCACCAGATCAAACGGAGCGGAATTTTGCAGCACGGCCCCGGTGACGGTGGTTCCGTGGGAAGTACGTGTGTAGCGCACGCCTGAGATTTCAAGCTGCGGGAAAGCGGTGCCGTTGATCCAGCCATCGAAGAACCAGTCCAGCGACTTGCGATTTTCAAACCACAGCGATTTTGGCAGGACCTGCTCGACGGTCTCTTCGAAGTCCGCATTGGTGAGCTGCTTACCCTGGTAGCGATCAACCAGGCTGCGCAGCACTCCGAGGAACAACGCATCGTCGCCATCAGGATTTTCAGGCGAACGCGAGGCATCGCGCAGCATGCAGCGCAACATGTGCATCAGCCAGGTACCGCGCCCGTAGGCGATGAGTTCATAGCCGTTCGGGAACAGCGACGACGACAACCGGCTGCCCAACGTCACCGGCCCTGCTTCCATCATGACGCGGCCTTCGCGAGTGCGGCTAGCCAGAATCTGCCGATAGTTGTCCAGCGTGATCTGCACGTCGGCGGGATGCGAGCGTTCCAGCAGAAGCAGCGAGCAGTAATTGGCCAGGGCCTCCAGCAACCACTGCTCGTGATAGCTAGCCCATGACACCTTGTCGCCGTACCACTGGTGCGCGAGTTCGTGCGGCATCATGACTTCGCTGTAGATGATGGCGTCGGCCTGCGACAGGTTCATCGCACGCAATTGCGTCGGTTGCAGGTAGGCGTAACTGGAAAGGAAGATGAGACTGGGCCATCCCTGGCTTTCGACGCTTGGATTCTCGGTGAGCGACAGCGTGCTGTAGGGATAAGGTCCGAGCATCTGGGACAAGCTGGTGAGCGTCTCGGCTGCGCGGTCGGCCAGCGACTGTCCCGTGCTGGCAGGGTCATGCAGCGGCGGCGGCATCGGTACCGGCTCAACCGTGCCCGGAGCATGCGGCGACAACAGCGGCGGCAACGGGTTCGTCGAGTTAGGTGCCAATTGCTGCGACAAGCTGCCGCGGGCAGCGTAAGCGTCGACCGCAACCGTGCTCGACTTGGCGGAGTTCTTGACGTACTCGCCCAGGTTAAAGCCGGCGATAGGAATCGCCTGTTCGCTGATCCAGTGTCCGGTGACGCCATTGCCGTCGTGTTCGAGGGAAACTCGTTTGCCGGTAGCGATCAGCGACCAGGTGTCGGGGAAATGGAAGGTGAGATCGTAGTCGGCCATGGCCATGCCGCGGTTGGGATACCAGGTACCGCGAGCGCCTACGAACAGCAATCCCCCGCCGGCATCCGACAGCACCGATCCCGCAAAGGTAAAGCGCAGCGGAAAGTGCGCGCCCGGGAGCAACGGCGACGGAAAGACGACGGCGATGGTGTCGTTACCACGGCGTGAAAGTTCGCTGCCTTCGACTGCTTCGTTCTGAATGAACTCCAGCGGCTTGCCCTCGAACTCGACCTGCTTGAGCTGGAGGTAGCGTGACAACTCGAAGAGCACGATGCGCGCGCCACCCTGCTTTACGTCGATGTCCAGCGTGGCGTCGGCTGAAAGATTACGCGAAGGATCGAGCGTGGCGTTGATGGTGTACTTGTTGATGGTGAGAACGTGCGGCGTCCACAGCGGTCCGGACGGCCCTCCGAAGCGCGCGTCCGAAAGTGGCGTCTTGCGCAGTGAGCGCATGGGAAAGCTCATCCACAAGTCATAGAAGGTCTGGTCCTCGTGGGTCGAGGCGTTGCCGACCACTATCTGTTCCGGACTGCGGGTATCGAAGAAAACATCGAAGACGCCGTAGTGGGTTCCGGCGATGCGGGCGTGCAGGAGCTGATCGGGAATCGGTGGAGGCTCGCCGGGAGCGGCAACCGCTGGGGCGCTGGTGAACGAGATACACAGCCGCATGGCGTCGATCTGCGCCAGATTGCGGGCGGAGGAATCGTTGCGGGTGACGAAGTCGGCCGCGTCCTCGGGCTCCCGCAGAAACGGTTGCAGCTCTTTTGCGGTGTCATCATTGAAGCGAATGTAAGCGGAGGAGAAGGCTTCCTCCAGCACCCCGGACTTGATGAACAGTCCCAGTGAGGCGCGTTCCATACGATCTGGGGGACGGATGAGCACCTCGCCGTCGCCTTCGAAATACGCGCCCGTCACGTGGCCGTCGACCGACTGGGTGAAAGCGATGGTGCCATCGTTCAGCCAGATGTGCACGTCTTCGCGATCAATTGCCGCTTCGCGAATTTTGTAGACGGCCTTGGGATCGAGGCCGACCGTGCGCAGCGCCCGGTACAACGGCAGAACCGGACCGGAGGACAACGATGCGGTCGTCGGCTGCGCCGACACAGTGGCAGGCGGCCGAAGTGCTGCCCGCTCCTGCGCGACTGCGCCCAGGCTCCACGCCAGCAGCGCGCAGGCGAGCCAATGCCTGCCCGGATTGGCCGGAATCTTCATACAACTCTCCTTTAAGGATGCTACGGAAACGGTACGGTTGTCACCTTGAGTGGGACGAGTGGCAGATATGGGATGTGGGCTTTTTCGGCTATTTTCGGACGGAATAGTGTAACTGGATTACGCCATCCTCGAAGGCCCTGCTGGTGACGAGGCTCAACGGCACCGTACGACGTCGCGACGCAATCAACGGAATGCCTTCGCTGATGAAAACTGGTATGACCGTGATCACGAACTCGTCGATCTCGCCCGCATCCAGAAATGAGCCGATGATCTCAGCACCGCCCATCATCCAGATGTTCTTGCCATTCTGCGCGCGCAGCTTCGCGGAGAAATCCTTCACTGGCGCCTTCACGAACTCGATCCCTTTCGGAGCCTCGGCCGGCGGGGTGTGGGTGAAGACGTAGTTCTTGATCTTCGTGTCGAAGGCCGAGCCCGCTAGGCCTCGCTTCTGAAAGTCGAGCGCCATGTCGTAGGTCTTCCGTCCCCACAGGATCGTGTCGATCGATCCGTAGAACTCGGCCATGCCGTAGTCGCCCTTCAGGTCGGGCCGCTCGAGCCAATCGACCGAGCCGTCAACACGGGCAATGAAGCCGTCAGCACTGGCGGCGATGTGAACGATGACCTTGCGGGACATGACGTGCTCAGGGGTTCCGACTACTCGTGGACAGAAGCCGGGCCGGAATTTTCAGCGACAACCAGTTTCTCTTCCAGTTCGGCAACGTGCTCCATCAGGTAGTGATCGTAGCCCTTGAAGTTGCGTAGACGATAAAGGAACTCGCCCAGCAACAGCAGGCGGCAACAGACAACCACAATGAAGATGAGCGCCAGCGACGTATCGAGGTTCGCATGGAAGCGGCTATAGGCTTCCTCCACGCCGGCGCGGTTGGCCGAACGGATGGAGACGACTTCCAGAAAGATGCCGCCCAGGAACATGCCGATCAGCAGCAGGATGAAGACGAACGCGCGGGCGATGTGTACCAGCGTGTTGAACGAATTGTTATGGCACTCGCACAGATTGAAGAGCTTGGAGTTGACAGACAGCAGCCGCGCCTTCAGGATCCAGGTGCTGAAGCGCTGCGGTGGCAGTGACAGAAAGTGCCGCACCGTGTCGGCGTAGAGGGCGATGAGCCCGCTCAACACGACCAGTAAGACCTCCAGCCAGAGGGCGTGGTCGTGCAGCCACCAGAGAAAATTATTCAGCATTCTAGGGGCAAATATACCACGGAAACCGCGTCTGGCGCGGGACCCTGAGACTTGCGCCGGACCGGGCGCGGAATTGGATAAAATCGTGGAAAAACTTTGAATTCAGGGATTTCCGCTGCCGATTTCGACGGCTTTTGATATCCTCCGCAAGAGCTATTTTTCAGCCCTCACGCGGACGTATCCAATGAAGATCCTCATCCTCACGACTGACCAGGAACTCGCCTTGTTACGCCAGCGCGTGCTGGAAGGCGCCGGCCATCAAGTCACCGCGCTGATCACCGAGAAGGAAGTTCTCGAGGCGGCCGAGAAACACGTTCCCTTTGATATCGCCCTGGTGTGCCATCACCTGCCGAACGCGACGGCGCGAAAGGCCATCCGCATCTTCCGCGACAACAAGCAAGATGGCAAGGTGATCTACATCAACCACCTCTACGGCGAATGGCCGGAGGTGGAAGCCGATCGCTATGTGGTGGGAGCCGACGGCCCCGACGCTCTTATACGCGTCGTCGCCGAGAGCGGACAAGAGCTAACCGGCGCCTCAACGTAAGCTGCCGCCGGAGGCCAGCAGCATGCCGCAAGAAATCGATCTCGCCATAGGGCGGGCCATGAAAGCGCAACAGGAACGCCGGCTCGCCGACGCCAGGTCCGCCTGGAGCGATGCAGTTGAGCTCTCGCGCCAGCAGGACAACCAGCCTGAGTTGGCTCGCGCTTTGCGGTCGCTGGGCGAGGTTGAACGCAAACTTCACGACGGCCCTGGCGCGCGCCTGCACTACGAAGAAGCCGTGACCGTCTGTCGTCGGGTCTCCGACCCACTGGCATTCGCGCACACCATTCGACACCTCGGCGACGTCTACCACGATTCGGACATCTCGGAGATGGCGCTGCGATGCTATCGCGAGGCACTTGAGGTCTACCGCGCGCATCCCGGCGCGGCGCCGCTCGACTTGGCCAATGCGATCCGCAGCATGGCCGTGCTCACGGCGGAACTGAACGAGTTGCACCTGGCACGGGCGCTATGGGAAGAAGCGCAAGAGCTCTACTCCTCGGTTGGAGTGCAGGCTGGCATTGACGAGAGCAACCGCCGCCTCGCTGCTTTGAAGGCCGCCTCTCCTGATCAGGCATAGAGGACTTGTGGCCGGCGAGTTTCGACTTGGCTTGGTGCAGCTTCAAAAGGCGCTCCCTCCGAGGCCTTTGATTTAAGTTTCATTCGAACCCCCACCGTGGTCTGCAAACGCATCTCACTGCTGCGCGTCAAATTATGAAAAGCTGCGATTTATGCTGCAATCGGAGGCGAAATCGTGCTACAAACGATGCACAACTTCTGATGCAGCGGAAATTTTGAAGCGCCACCGCTGGTCAGAGAGAACGAAAATGGCCGGCGCCAGCCGCTGGGGGGAGGTGCCACATGGATCTAGTTACGATCGCAGTGGTCGGGATCATTGTGGTGAGTTACATCGTGGGCTCGTTAACCAGCTCGGTTGAGACCGAGCAGAAGCTGCCGCACCGCTACTGAGCGGCGCGAAATTTCCGAGGGGCGCGGACGGTACGCTACTGTTCCGCGCCTTCTCACTTGGTAGCGGTTATTCAGCCCGCAACGCATCCACGGGATTGATGGACGCGGCCCGCCGCGCCGGCAGATAGCTGGCCAGCAATGCTGACATCGCCAGCAGCACGCTCACGCCCACCAGCGTGGAAACGTCCCATGCCTCAACTCCAAACAGCAGCTTGCGCATCAGGGCCGCTGCTCCTACCGCGCAAGCCAGGCCTGCGAGAATGCCCACTCCTGTCAGCCATCCAGCCTCGCTCATGATGAGCTGATAGACCGCAGTGCGTTGCGCGCCCAGCGCCATGCGCACGCCTATCTCGCGCGTGCGCTGGCTTACCGAATAGGCGATCACGCCGTACAGGCCGACCGCTCCCAACACCAGGGCCAGGACCGCGAAGCCGCCGATCAGCCATGCGGAAGTCCGATGCAGATACGCGGAGGGCGAATTGTAAATACGCTGGTTCATGGTCGCCTCGTCAAAGGCGGCGACTCCAGGGTCGATCTGGTGAATGCGGGCGATCATTGCCGGCAGCAGTGATTCCGCGGCCTGATCGGAGCGAACGAACACGGTGACAAAATCGTCCGGCGACTGATTGAAGGGGTAGTACACAGCAGGCCAGGTATCTTCCTCGAGCGATCCTTCCTTGATGTCATCGACGACTCCGATGATCTGGGTTAAGGATTTCGGAGACAGCTTGGTGTCTCCAATCTGCTTTCCGATGGGGTCCTCGCCGGGAAAGAACTGTTTCGCCAGCGCCTGATTGATGATCACAACGTTCGGCTTTGAGGCGTCCTCGCTGTCGGTGAAGTAGCGGCCGCGCAGCAGCCTGGCTTGCAGTGTCCGCAGGAACTCCGAACTCACTTCGCGTTGGTTCACTTCGTTATGCTCGCCGTGAAATGGATGGCCTGCGATGCGGATCCAGGTCGTGTTGCCGTTGGAAGTCACCGGCAGTCGAGTCGTCAGGCCAACCGAACGCACTCCGGGCAGACTCGCCAGTTGGCTGACGACGTGGCGCGTCAGCGTGACTTTCTGCGCATCGGTGGCGTAGCTCGGCGGTAGAGCCACCTGCACAGTCGCGAGATGGTCGGCCTGGAAGCCGATGTCGACATGCAACAGGCGGTAGAAGCTCTTACCCAATAAACCAGCGGCGGCCAACAACACCACAGCCATGGCGAGTTCGACCACGACCAGGTTGGAGGCGAAGCGGCGCCAGGTGCTGCCGGCAGCGGTACGGCCTCCTTCGGCTAAGCTCGTCCCGCAGATCGCCGGAGAGTGAGAACCGTAGCGTGGGTGCAAGCGAGAACAGCACCAGCGAAAACAGCGCCACGCCACATGCGAAAGCTATGCTTCGCATGTCGATTCCCAGTCCATTCAAGTATGGCGTGTAAGCCATAATATCTTTCGAGATAAACGTCAGCAGAACGCGCACGAATACGGACGCGAGTCCCAAGCCGAGGACTGTGCCGGCGATGACCAGCACAAAGCTTTCCGTAACAAACTGCCGGATCAGGCGGGCTCGGGATGCACCCATTGCGCCCCTCACGGCGATCTCGCGGCGGCGGCTCTCGGAGCGCACCAGCAGCAGGCTGGACACGTTCACGCACGCGATCACCAGCAGCAACGCCGCGCCGGCCAGCAAGACCAGCAGAATGGGGCGAACGTCTCCGACGATCACCTCGCGCAACGGCTCGACCACGGCGCCCTGGCCGCGATTGGAATCGGGATACTGCTGCTCCAACTGTGCCGCGATCGACTTAAACTCAGCCTGAGCCTTCTCGATCGGGACGCCGTCCTTCAATCGGCCTACACCCGTCAGGCTGTGACAGCTTCGCCGCAGGTCACACTGGCCTTCTGGATGTAGAGTCGTCCAGAACTCTGGACTTCCGGCGGGCGAGAACTGAAAGCTTCTCGGCAGAACACCGACGACGGTGAAAGGGTTTCCACTCAGACGTTACAGCTTGCCCGATCACATCCTGTCTACCACCGAAACGCTTCTGCCAAGTTGCGTAACTCAGGATCGCGGAGTGAGGTCCGCTGGGCAGGTCTTCGCCTTGATAGAAGTCCCGGCCGAGCAAAGGAGGAACGCCCAGCGTGCGGAAGAAGCCGTCGCTGACGCGCGCACCCATTACCAACTGCACCCCATCGGGAGCGGCGAGCATGTACCCACGCTCATTCCAAACATCGAGCGAAGTCAATACATCATTGCGGCTCTTCCAGTCGAGGTAGTCGGCGTAGGAAAGATTGGCGCGCGGAACAACTTCCACGGTCTCGGTCACGCTGGCCAGCCGCTGTGGCTGCCAATACGGCAACGGCTTCAGCAGAGTAGCGTCCACGAACGCGAAGATGGCCACGCTGGCGCCCATGCCCAGCGCAAGGACAAAAATCGCGGTGCAGGCGAACGCAGGATTCTTGACGAACTGGCGCAGCGCAAACCGCAGGTCCTGCCACACGCTCTCGAGCAACGGCATGGTGCCACGCTCGCGATAGGCCTGCCTCGTCTGCTCCACTCCGCCGAGCTTTAAGAGGGCCGCCCGGCGCGCTTCTTCCGGCGTCATGCCGGAGCGCAGGTTGTCGTCAATCTGCATTTGCAGATGGCCTTCGAGCTCGCTGGCAAACTCGCGTTCGCGCCGTGCCTTGGAAAAAAGTCCACGGGACCGCAGCAGCCATGCCCTGAATGCTTTCATTTTTATTCCGCCCTCAAAGTGATCGCCGGATCGACTTGCGCGGCCCGGCGCGCGGGAATCCAGCAGGCGACTGCCGCGACGGCCAGCAGTGCGGCGGTGACGCCCGCATACGTGATGGGATCGCGCTCGGAAACGCCGAACAACAGCGTGCTCAGCGCGCGGGTCGAAGCCTGCGCGCCCGCCAACCCAATCACAATTCCGATTCCAGCCAGCTTCATTCCCTGGCGAAGCACCAGCACGAGGATGTCTCCCCGGGTTGCGCCCATCGCGGCGCGCACGCCGATCTCACGTGTCCGCTCTGTGACGCTGCCGGAGAGCACACCGTAGATTCCGATTGCCGCCAGCAGCAATCCGACAAGTGCGAATGCCTCGAAGAGCACCAGCGCGAAGTGCCGCTGCGCTTCGGACTCGGCGACAAGCTTGTCCATGGTGGCGATGCGCACGATGGGCTGGTCCTTGTCCACTGACCAGATGGCGCTGCGGACCGCTGGGATCAGCAACGTGGAATCGCCATCGGTGCGGACGACCAGCGACTGCACACCATCGACCCAGGCCCATTGCGTGGGCGTGGTGTAGAAAGCGTCAGCATCGTCGAGCGCCAGCGAAGCCTGCTTCACGTCGCCGACCACGCCGACGACAACATGCCAGGGACGATCAGCGTGTCCAAAATCCGGGCCCATCCTTACGCGCTCGCCCACAGGGTCTTGATGGGGAAACAGGCGCTGGGCAAGCGAATCGCTGATCAGCACAGCTCCGGGCGCTCCGGCTTTGTCGTTTTCCGTGAGCAGACGGCCACGCAGCAGCGGGATGCGCATAGTGGCAAAATATTCGGGCGTGACTTCGTAACGATAGGCCCCGATAGCCTTCTCGCTGGGATAAGACTCGAACTGCAGGCTGTTGCCTTCGTAGTCGCCACTCAATGGCAGCTGGCTGGTGAAGGCCGCATCTTGAACGCCGGGGATTTCACGTACAGCCTGCAGCGCCCGCTCATAGAAGCGCGCGCGCGCCGCGTCGAACGCCGGTTGGTCCGCTTCGGCAACGGGAGGGCGATTGTAGTCCTGCACCTGCATGCTGAGCAGATGCGAGGAATGAAATCCTGGCGGTATGGCAAACAGCCGCTGCACACTGCGCAGCAGCAGGCCCGCGCTCACCAGCAGGACCAGGGCAATCGACATCTCCGAGATGACCAGCGCTCGCCGCATGAAGTGGTGCTTGCCGGTGGTGGTGCGCGAACTCTGCTGCAATCCGCTTTGCGGATCGTTGCGCGATGCCTGCAGCGCTGGAAGCAGGCCGACGATTAGGCCTACCGCGGTCGTAATCGCAAACGCGAAGAGGCAGACCGCGCCATCGAGGTGAATCGCACCCAGCCGCGGAAGATCGGCCGGGCTCAGTGCGACCAGCACGCGAACTCCCGCGAGCGCCAGCGCAACACCGAGAGTTCCACCCAGCAAGGCCAGCAACAAACTTTCGGTGAGCAGCTGTTGCAGAAGACGCGCTCGACCTGCTCCCAGCGCGGAGCGCATGGCGAATTCGGAACGCCGTTGGGCGCCGCGAGCCAAAAGAAGGTTGGCGACATTCACGCACGCGATCAGCAAAAGCAGCAGCACTCCGCCGACGATGGCGAACAGCACGGGCTTCACATCGCGCGTCAGGTCGTCCTGCAGCCGGTAAACCAGCATGCCCTGCGACGCGCCGCCGGAGTTGTCGTAGCCCTTGGCATATTCCTGGCCGAGAGCGTGCAGAATTACGGTGCTCTCGCTTTGGCCTTCCAGCCTGCTGACGCCCGGACGCAGGCGGCCGATCATCTGCAGGTGATGTCCCCACTCGCGCCCGTCGACCGGCAACGCCGGGTTGTATTGCAGAGGCGCCCAAATCTCTGTTGCCGGAGCCAGCACATTTTCAGACGAAGCCGGCATCACGCCGATCACGGTGCAGGGATTGCCGTCGAGGGTGATCTTGCTGCCGATGATCTGCGGATCGCCGGCAAAGCGTCGACGCCACAAAGCATTGCTGAGGATCACGTTGTTCGGCCCGTGGAACTGATCGTCGGCCGCGACGAAGTTGCGACCCAGCGCCGGCAGCACACCCAGCACGTTGAAGTAGCCGGCGCTGACGAGTTGTCCTTCCAGCCGCTCAGGGGAACCGCTGCCGATTATTGCCGGCTGCCACGGCCGCATTACCGCCAGCGACTCGAAAGAGCGGTTGCGATCCCTGAGTCCGTAAAAGGTTGCGAAGGCGACATACATCGGCTTCTCTGCGTGGCGGTTCTCCCAGATCATCATGATGCGATCGGCAGCGGGATACGGAAGTGACCGGAAGAGAATGGGATTCACCACGCTGAAGATGGCCGCACAGGCTCCGATGCCGAGCGCAAGAACGATCGCCACTGTAATCGCAAACGCAGGCTCTCTGCGGCACTGCCGCAGCGCATAGCGGATGTCGTACAGAAGGCTCTCGACGAACGGTATGGTGCCGCGCTCGCGATAGGCTTGCCTGGTCTGCTCCACTCCACCCAATTTCAGGATCGCGTCGCGGCGCGCGTGCTCCGCAGACATGCCCGCGCGCAGATTGTCCTCAATCTGCATCTGCAGATGGGACTCGATCTCGGCGGCAATGTCGTTTTCGCGACGGTCTTTCGAGAACACTCCCGCCAGCCGAAGCGCCAGCGCACGCAAGGCTTTCATGCCTGCTCCTCACCCGGAGCGAGAAAGCGCGCCAGGATCGAGGTCGTCGCTTCCCACTCCCGAGCTTCCTGCTCGAGCTGCTTACGTCCGGTGCGGGTGAGGCGATAGAACTTGGCCTTACGATTGTTTTCCGACGTGCCCCACTCGGAGGCGATGGAGCCTTCCTGTTCCAGCTTCAGCAACGCGGGATAGAGCGTGCCATAGTTCAGCGAGAGCAGGTCGCCGCTGGTCTGCTCGATGCGGCGGGCGATGCCGTAGCCGTGAAGCGGACCCATCATCTGCAACGTCTTCAGCACCATCAAGGCCAGCGTGCCCTGCCATACATCTTTCTTGTTGCCCATGTTGCTCCTGTTGGCTCCCCATAGGAATAGTGGCACGCCTCTTATGGGAAAGCAATAGGAAGCAGTGCGGTTCGTCACGGAAATCGGGGAGTTGCGGGACTTGTGACCGAAGTCACAGCCTGGCGTGACTCGCTTTCGTAGCCTGAAGACATGGCAGCACAGGCACACGAATCGCAGGGAACTCCGGACGCGACCGTTCTTTCCGGGTATAGCGGTTCCACGACTTCGCCCTCGCGAACTGCACGCGAGTGCTCCGCTCGGAATGACACTCCTCGGGATGACACTTCAACGATCAGGGCAAGCGAAAAGCCGTCTCGTAAGAAGTTCGTCCGCCGTAGCGATCGAGATTGTTCACAACAACTGCGGCTCGGATTCCAGCTGGCATTTCTGGCCCTGAACGTCTGGATTGGCGTGCGGTTTTACCAGTGGGTACGCTGGGCGGAAACCGCCGGACAAACACCCGCGGTTGAGCGGCCCGCCGGCGTCGAGGGCTGGCTGCCCATCGCCGGACTGATGCAGTTGAAGTACGTCATCGCCAGCCATCAGTGGCCGGCCATCCATCCGGCAGGACTGTTTCTCTTCACTGCGTTTCTGCTGATGTCGATCCTGCTGCGCAAAGCATTCTGCGGCTGGCTCTGTCCGGTGGGGACGGTGTCGGAATACCTGTGGAAGCTGGGCCATTACACGTTCCGCCGCAACTTCACGCTGCCGCGCCGGCTCGATGTCGTACTCCGTGGGACTAAGTATCTGCTGCTAGGATTTTTTGCGTATGCGGTGACGACGATGTCCGCAGCCTCGATCGCTGCGTTTCTTAACGATCCCTACGGTCTTATCGTCGACGTACGCATGTTGAACTTTTTCCGCTTTCTGGGCGGAACCGCGGCCTTCGTCTTGCTCGGATTTGTCGTCGCGTCTATCTTCGTAAAGAACTTGTGGTGCCGTTACCTGTGCCCGTACGGCGCGCTGATGGGGCTGGTATCCATGCTGAGCCCGCTGCGCATTCACCGCTACGAAACCGCCTGCATCGACTGCACCAAGTGCGCCAAAGCCTGCCCGTCGTCTCTGCCGGTTGACAAGCTGGTGCAGATTCGCTCCGCCGAATGTATCGGCTGCCTGGAATGCGTTGCGGTGTGTCCCGCCGAGGGCGCGCTCATGATGGCCGCTCCCCACCGCAAGGCAATACCCGCCTGGTCGCTGGCCGCAGCCATCGCCGTGGTGTTCTTCGGGCTGGTGGGCTATGCCAAGCTGAGCGGACACTGGGACACTCGGTTGCCGCGGCAGGTGTACTTCGACCTGGTGCCGCAGGCCAGCCAGACGCAGCATCCGTAGTTCGAGAGTCCTACCTCGTGGGATCTCGTAAGGCCCCGTACCACAACCAAAACCTCCCTGCTTCGTTTTTAGGTTTCGAAATACCGCCGCAGGCCTCAAAATCACTTGTGATGGTTCTCTTCTCCAGTGGGCCGCAGATGGACACTCCCTTGTACGGCAGCATTTTCGTTTGTGGCTCGATGCTGCTCTCGATGCTGGGTCTTATCATTGTCCGGCGATTCGTCAACATTGAGTGGCTGAAGCAGCACCATGAGATCGCGAGCTACTTCTTCCTGATGATCGGCACGCTCTACGCCGTGCTGATTGCCTTCGCCATCTTTGTCGTGTGGACGCAGTTTCAGGACGCGGGCACCAACCTGGAGCGCGAGGTGAATGCTGTCGGCGATCTCTCGCGCATGGCGGATGGCCTGCCCGAGCCGCAACACACGGAGATTCGGAATGCCGTGCTCGAATACATGCACGCGGTGATTGAAGATGAATTTCCTGCAATGGCCGAGGGCCGCGAGAGCACGCGCACCTGGGCGGCGGTACGGAAGCTGATCGATGTTTACTCCAGCGCCAGCATCTCCAATACTAAGGAACAGGTTTATACCGCCGAGTCACTGAAGCATCTGAACGATCTTTCAAACTACCGCCGCATACGCCTGTTTACCAGCCGCGGAACCGTGCCTACCCTGTTGTGGTACTTACTGTTCGGGGGTGGAGGCGTCCTTATTGCCTTCACCTACTTCTTCGGGCATGAAAGCGTGGCGTGGCAGGCTGCCATGACCGCAGCGCTGGCCGGGACGCTGTCCTTCAGCCTGTACCTCATTGTGGCATACAACGGGCCCTACGACGGGACCACGCGAATCACCCCGGACACTTACGAAATAGAACTGCAACATGTCGAGGCGCGACGGTGAAGCCTTCGAAGGAATTGTATCTGCGGTTCTTCGCGAATATGAAGGACTCTCCGCTCCGAGACGAGCAGCAGGTCCCTCGACTACGCTCGGGATGACAACCTGGATACCTAACGGAGGGCTCGTCGGCGAGCAGCCAGCCGCCGGCGTTCAGGATGACACTTCGAGGTTAAATCTGCAGACCTACTTGGACGCCGGCTTTGCGGCGCTATTGGAAGGGCTTTTGGGATCGAACAGGGTAGGCGACATCGTGGTGTTGTAGGTGATTGCGGTGAGAAAGCGCTGGTTGGCCATCTCGCCGTTGCGATTGCGCACGATGCTGTACGGTGTCTGCACACCCTGCACCGGTTTGTAATTGCTGAAGACAACCGACTCATCGTCGAATTGCCGGTCGACGGGATCGCGCCAGCTATAGAAAACCTTCACGGGCAGCCGTGTGGTGGAGTCGATGGAGATAGTGACGCTGTCATTGTCGCCGCCGAGTACGCTGACCTGGTCGGCAAGATTGCGTTCCACCATGGCCGTGCCGTCATACAGGATCATCGTCTTCGGCGAAGATAACCAGTGGCGAACCACCCACTCCAGCGAGTGATCGCGGCGGCGAAAGTAGTCGTCCATTTCCTTCGGATCCTGCGTGGCCGTGCCCTTGTAGGTGATCTCGTAGCCCTTGTCGCCGACGAACAACTCCGTTATGTCGCGCTGCTTGGTCAACTCCAGCCGTTCCTTGTCGGGCCATTGCCAGAAGCGCCAGAAGACCGTGCCCATACCGCTGGGCTGCCCGTGATTGAAAGCGTAGGTGCGGCCCTCGGTCTGCATGTTTTGCACGTTGAGATACGCATCGCCGCCCAGTGCGCGAATCATCTGGTTGAGCAGGTTGTAGGCCTTCTGCACGCTCTCGTCTTTAGAAGTGGCGAACTGCGCGGTCGGCCAGTTGGCCGCAGCGGCGGCGCTAACCGTCGCCGGCGGCCACAGGCGCAGGAGCTGCTGGTATCGCTTGCGGCGAGGCGTTTTGCGCAATAACGGACGAGACGAAAGCGAACAGGATCAGTGCAAGCTTTAGCATTGGCACTTCATTTTACGCGTTACGAAGGAGTGAGTGCGAAAGCGGGGCCGCAGAGTTCGACGATTCAAGAAGGAAAATTATGGTTACCTCCGTTCCAGAAACTGCTTTCGAAGCGGGCTGGCTCCTTCGCGTTTGGAGTAGGCTTACAAGCGAACGAATTACTGTCTCTTACGGGGCAGGAGCAGGGATCTTTGACAATTTTGTTCGGGTAGACGCAGGAAGCAGCGACTTCACGAGCGTAAGCCTATTGTATTTAATGCTTTAGAAGTAAGGAATGATTTCTTTAGATGCCGCAGATTTTTGAGGGTGTGCCCATACTCAAGAGATCCGGTTAGGTCCCAGGCCTGACAGCAGAATTCACTTCCTGGACTTTCGCCTGGCGCGAATGGGTTGCTCTTCGACCACTGCAAACTGGATGCGATGCTGCATTCGGTCGAGGCGGTCGACCAGCACGCGAATGGGATCGCCCATGGAGTAGGTCTTACGATTGCGTGCGCCGATGATCTGCCGTGTGTTCTCGTGGTACTGGTAGCGGTCGTCGATGAGCGAGGCGAGCGGCACCAGGCCTTCGATGAACATGTCATTGAGTTCGACGAACATGCCGAACTTGGTGACGCTCACGATCAGCCCGGTGTATTCCTCGCCGATGTGCTGCTCCATGAACTTCATCTTCTTCCATTCCATGAGCTCGCGTTCCGCGTCGTCGGCGCGGCGCTCGGACTGGGAGGATTCGTCAGCAATGTTGTGGAGTTCGTCTTCGGGGATGGGACCGGAGAGTTGTGGGATTGAAGTCCGACCCTTATCACGCTGAGCTCCGCGGGGATTTTCAGGTTGGGTAGAGGTCCCTCGACTCCGCTTCGCGGCGCTCGGGATGACACCTGATCTTTTGGACCACGGTGAGGGTGTCTCGCTGTGCGCCACTCCTCCCTCGCCAGTGGGTACTCCGTGATCTTCAGCCTCGGGAGAGTCGTGCAGAACGTCTTTCAGGATGCGGTGCACGATGAGGTCGGGATAGCGGCGGATGGGCGAGGTGAAGTGTGTGTAGGTCGGAGCGGCGAGCGCGAAGTGGCCTTCGTTGATCTCAGAGTAGCGTGCTTGCTTCAGCGAGCGCAGCATGAGGTACGACAGGATGCGCTCCTCGGGTTTGCCGGCGATCTTGTCGGTCAGCTTCTGGTACATGCGCGGCGTGATGTGGACATCCTCGGGCACTTCGACGGTCTTGGCGCCGCGGCCGCTGCCGTAACGGTCGCGTCGCTCGGCCTTGAACTGCACGCGCTTGACCGGCAACGGGCCTACACCGAGTGAGTAGCCGAACTTCGCGGCGATGGTTTCGAAGTCGTAGACGCGCTTGGGATCTGGCTTTTCATGAATGCGATAGAGCGAGGCGATGCCCTTGTTCTCGAGGTAGCTGGCCACGCACTCGTTGGCCGAGAGCATGAATTCCTCGATGACGCGGTTGGCGATGTTGCGCTCCGAACGCGTGATGCTCTTCATCAGGCCGTGCTCGTCGAACTCGATGACCGGCTCGGGCAGATCGAAGTCGATGGAGCCGCGGCGCTCGCGCTTGCGGTTGAGGATCATCGCCAGGTCGCGCATGAGCTCGAAGCCATCGACCAGGCGGTGATAGTGCTCCCGGAGCGCGGGGTCGCCGTCGAGGATGAGCTTGACGTTGGTGTAGGTCATGCGCTCGGCCGAGCGGATCACGCCTTCATTCAGGGTATAGCCGACGATCTCGCCCTGGTGATCGATCTCCATCACGCAGGAGAGCACCATGCGGTCGACCTGGGGACGCAAAGAGCAGAGATCGGTAGAAAGCTCCATGGGCAGCATGGGCACGGCGCGGTCGGGAAAGTAGACAGACGTGCCGCGCAGACGGGCTTCGAGATCGATAGGCGAGCCTTCGCGGACGTAGTGTGCGACGTCGGCGATATGGACTTGCAGCTCGAAGTTGCCATTGGGCAGGTTGCGCACCAGGACGGCATCGTCGAAGTCGCGGGCAGTTTCGCCGTCGATGGTGACGATGGGCAGCGAGCGGTAGTCGCGACGGTGGCGCAGTTCGCTGGAGTGGAGCACCGGGTCGAAGCGTTGCGCCTCCTGCAGCACCTCGACGGGAAAATGGTGCGGCAAATGGAACTTGCGGATCATGATCTCAACATCGACGCCGAAGTCGTCTTCGTAGCCGAGGATCTCGATGACCCGGCCGCGAGGTTGCTGGGTCGGGGACGGCCAGTCGGTGATCTCGACCTCGACGACGACGTTGTCCAGGTCGGTCCACTGTTTGCGGAGAGCTTCGGTGCCGAGGACACGGTCGGGATTCTTAGAGCCCGCCCTAGCCAAAGGATTGGAAGAAAGCAGGTCCCTCGACTCCCTGCGGTCGCTCGGGATGACAGAACGGGGCACCCCACTAGAGCCCGCCGTAGCCAAAGGAGGGCTAGAACGGGGCACCCCCTTCTTTCGACTCCCGTCGGGCGAAGACTGCTTCGCCGAAGTTGCCGCGTGTTCGTCGGGGGCGTCGTCGCCGGTGGGCCATTCCATCCCGCGTGGAATGAGGATGTCCTGTTGGACCTTTTCGTCGATGGGGGTGACGTAGCTTTGCTTGGCACCGCGATGAAAGGTGCCGACAACGGTTGGATTGCCTCGGGTGAGGACGCGCAGGATGCGGCCCTCGGCGCGGCCGTCTTCTTTCTTGCGGCCGAGTTCGACCAGCACTTGATCCCCGTGCATGGCCGAGCCGATTGCGGGAGGCGGGATGAAGATGTCGCCTTCGATCGTGGCGCGCTGATCGGGATTGGGGACGACAAAGCCGTAGCCGTCGCGATGCATGGTGAGGCGGCCGGCGACGAGATTCTGGCGAGCGGCGGCGTAGGCGGCGAGCGTGTAACGGTCGCGCCCGGTTTCGATGAGTTTGGCGCTTTTCACCAGCGCGCGCAGGCGTTCGGCGAGCTGGTTACGCTCTTGCCCGCGCAAAGCCATCTCGCGGACCAGCTGCTTGTATCCCGCCGAGTGGTGAGGCTGGCGCTCGATGTGCTGGAGTATGGCTTGATCGGTCAGCATGTTCAGTGGCCAGTTGCCAGTGGCCAGTGGTCAGTTGGCGGAATCGGAGTTGAAAAGATGATCATTGCGGTTATAGGAGTCCTTCGACTCCGGCGTTGCAAGATCGGCGACACCTGCGTTCAGGATGACACGATAGACCAGATGTCAGCTATGAGCTCTCGGCCATCAGCCTAAAACGATAGCCCTGCCGAGACATTGCAGTGGGGCTACCATGGGACTTGCTGGCTACTGACTGCTGGCCACTGCCTTTAGTTCCATACCCGTAGTCCCCCCAGGGATTACCAACTAGGTCACTGGGAAAAAATACGTAGGGGTATTCCCTGATATAAGAACTCGCTGTATGGTAGCAATAATTACATCGCAAGGCGCACCGCGACGCGCGCTCGAGCTGAGCGATGATCCCAGAATCGCCGCACCAAACCAGCAGGTTCTGAAGAAGAGCTGTGGAGTTTCGGTTTGGCAAGCCAAGTGCCTCTCCAAGCACTTACACCTTCAGAAAGGATTTTGAGTACCCATCATGTGGAAACCTACGAATAGTCCGTCTCCCAATACGACCCCGAGCCCTGAGCCGCAACAGCGGACGTTCACTCCTCCCGCAGAGCCCGTGAATGTCCCCCGTCCGGCCAGCGCACCTCTGAACACGCAGGAGCAGGCGACCCTCGGCAAATCGCTGGTCATCAAGGGCGAGGTCACAGGATCGGAGTCGCTGTACATTGACGGTCGCGTCGAAGGATCGATTAATCTTCCGGGAAATCGCGTGACGGTCGGCCGCAATGGCGTTGTCTCGGCCAACATCTCGGCTCGCGAGATCGTCGTGCTCGGCAAAGTTCGCGGCAATATGACGGCCAGCGACCGGGTTGACATCCGCGGCGAAGGTTCGCTGACCGGCGACGTGGTGGCCCAGCGCATCAGCATTGAAGATGGCGCATATTTCAAAGGTGGCATCGACATCCGCAAGCCCGGCCAGAAGGTGAACGGCGAGGCCAAGGAAACCACTTCTGCGGCGGCTACCGAGACGGGACCGTCGGTTGTGGCAGCGCGGGCGTAAGCTTCCCGCAAACGAACTGCGAGAAATGCGGTTCGGAAATGGCTATTCAACCGTGAAATAAGGTGATCCACCTGTTGACTGCAGCGCAGGTTGGAGAGAGTCTCTGGATTGTGGGCGGTCGCCGAATGCGCCGCCCGCTATCTCGGGATGAAGGCGTATGTCATGTGGGACCGAATCCTTCAGTTGCTTCCGGTAGGTTGCCGCCATCGTCACATGTCCCTGCCATTCTCCAGCAGTTCGCCTCGCAAGTCGGCGAACACAGGCTCGTGGGACAACGTCTCCAATCACGGCTCGCAGCCTTATGTGGTCTGCCTGGATTGTGGCAAGCACTTTGACTATGACTGGTCGCGGATGCGGGTGGTGAAGTAGCTGTAACAGCTGTCGCCTGTCGGCCGCCGTCGGCTCGGACAGGAGCTCAAATCGTCTTTTTCACGGTTCCACTCCTCCGGTCGTTCTATCTACCATGGGCTCTGGCTGTGCTGCCGCTGCGGGCTTTTTCCTCCGCAGATCGCCCGGCAAATTCGACTTCGTAATCCACAATCCGATCGCCGTCGCCGCCAGCCACACTGTGCTGATCGCAACCAGTGCGATCAAGTCCTTCTTGAAACCGCCGTGCAGCACAAATCTGCGGGCAACGCCGTAACCCGCCAGTCCGGCGAAGACCGCCGTCGCTAGCGCCTTGGACAATTCGCTCCACGGCAACTGGCCCAGCGGAACCATCTTCTTGCGGTTCAGCAGCCAGGCAAGCACGACCGTGTGCATCAGGATGCCGACGTCGGAGGCAATCGCCAATCCAGTTACGCCGAACTGATGGAAGAAGCTGCGATAAACGGGCAAGGACAGTGCGACGATGATCGTGCTCGCCACCATCGGCGTCAGCGTGTTGCCCGCTCCGTAAAAGGCTCGCGCATATTGAGCCTGAGCCGACCACAGCGCGAGCGACACGGCGAACCAGAAGAAGTAAGCTGCGGTTTCCTGCGCGTCGGCGAAGGTGAAATGTCCGTGATGGAATGCAAGGTCGATAATCGGTAACGCAGCGGCCATCATCCACGCCGAGACCAGGAACGCAACCGCCGAGATGCGATAGACCGTCTGATTCACGGTATCGGCGAAGAGCTTGCGTTTGCCCTGCTCCCACAATGACGAGAAGAACGGCATCGAGGCCTGTCCCGTCGCCTGTCCGAGGATCGAGATCGGCACAGCGAACAGGCGCTTGGCATAATTCAGGCGCGAGATGTCGCCTGCTCCACCCGAGGCGAAGTAGCGCAGGATCCAGTCGTCGGCCGAGACCAGCGACACTCCAAGCATCAGCGGGATCGACAGCTTCACCCACTCGCGAAATCCGGGATTGCGCCAGTCGAAGCTGAAGGCGTAACGCAATCCGCCCTGTGCGGCTCCGATGGCATTGATCAGGAATGGGCCAAGCAGCGCTCCGGCCAGCGCGCCCCAGGCAAGCGACTCGATGCCGAGATACTTCGCTCCGAGAACGCCTCCCAGAATGATGAAGATGTTGTAGAGCGCTGGGCTGAGCGCCGGATACAGAAACATCCGCTTCGCCAGCAGCACTGCTGAAACGATTCCGCCGGCATAGAAGAATATCTGTCCAGGTAAAAGAATGCGCGTCAGGTGAACGCAAAGCTCGACCTGATCCGGAGCAAACTTAGGGAAAACGACACGTACAAGTTGCGGCGTAAATATCTCAAGAAAGACGGTGCCGATACATAGCACCGAACTCATGATCGTGACGATTACATTGAAGGCGTGCTGCGCGCCGGCTTCGTCATCGCGAGCAACATGGCGCGTGTAGATCGAGATGAAGGTGATGGAGGCTGTTCCGCCCGCGAGAATGTAGTTCAGGAAGTCGGGTATCTGGAAGGCGGCGAAGTAAGCGTCGGTCTGGTGCCCGGCGCCGAAGGCGTACGCAATATACATCTCGCGCAGATAGCCTAAAGCGCGCGAGGCCAGCACCGACCCCATCAGCAACAATGTCGCGGAGAATGCCGTGTGCTGATGTGAGGGTCGCAAAACCCGCAGCAGTCGTGCCCCAAAGCCGGCTTGGCTTGCGCTGGAACCTGCTGGGCTGGAAGGCGGCATCAAACTGCGATTTTACACGGCGTATCTCCTGCCGAAGAACCCAAAGGTTGCTTGATGGGTTCGGCTTTCGGCATGGGTTTGTTGATTTCAGAGCAGCCTCCGCTGGCGTCTGAAGCAAGCGCCTGCAGCTCAAGCACCTCGCCGGTACGGGTCTTCGTCATACGTCATGGCGCCTGTGGTGGGTGCGCCAAGAGACGCATACAACGTTGCCGGCGCAAGTGCGCGTATGCTTGGTGGGACGGAGGGCGAGTACATGGATAGTGACCGGCCGCCATTCAGGCGCCCCATACACACAGTCAGGCCGCCTCGGCCGCCATCTCCGCGACGCCGCTGGCCGTTGCTGGTCATCGCCCTCATTGCAACCGTCGCTTTCGGTGGGCGCACTGTGGTGTCGTACTACGTCGACAGCCTGTGGTTCGGGTCGCTCGGATATGCAGACGTGTTCTGGAAGACTTTGGGCCTGCAGTGGACAGTCTTCGCCGTATCCGCGGTTACAACATTCCTGGTGGCCTACGGCACCTTCCTGATCATCAAGCGGACCGAGTGGGCGCCGGACGAGCGCGGCCACACCATCCTGCTCGGCGGCCGCGTTGTGAAGTTGCCGGTTGAATCCATCCTGCGTCTCACCGCACTCGGTGTCGCACTCTTCGTGGCCGTCAGCGTTGCCAGCGTTATGATGTCGGACTGGCAGATGTTTGCACTCTACTGGTACGCGCCTGCTGCCAGCGGCCCGGTCGATCCGGTCTTCGGACATGCGCTCACCTTCTACCTGTTCACGCTTCCTGCCCTGCAGGCGTTTTCTGGTTGGCTGCTGGTGATGGCGCTCCTGAGCTTCGCTATCGCCGGGTTCTTTCTGCTGATCAGTGGCGGCGCGCGGGCGCTCGAGGGCTACGCTAATCGCTACGACCTGGTGTCGTGGCGTGGTCTCTCCATCACGTTTTCATTTGTCTTGCTGGTAATCGCCTGGCGCGTGTATCTTAGCCGCTTCGACTTGCTCACGCAGGATCACACCGTTTTCAGCGGCGTCACCTACACGGACGCGCACATTTTCATCCCCGGCCTATTCGTCGTTTTCCTGGCGCTGGTGCTGGGTGCAGCAATCGCGCTGGCCAATGCCTTTGGGCTCAAGCGGGGACGCTGGCTGATCCCGGCGGTTGTTCCGGCCATCGTCTGCTACGTCCTGTTGCAGATCGTCGCGTGGTACGTGGGCAGCTTCATCGTCAAGCCGAACGAACTGGTTCGCGAGACACCGTACATCGTCAACAACATCGGCATGACGCGGCAGGCTTACGGCCTGGACCAAATCTCGCAACAGCATTTTCCCGCTGAGATGACTCCGCAGGCGGCGGATCCGGCGGCAAATCAGCCCACGCTGCAAAATATTCGACTGTGGGACTGGCGCGCTCTGCAGGACACGCTGCGCCAGATTCAGGAGATCCGCACTTATTACGACTTTCCCGACATCGACATCGATCGCTATGAGATCAACGGCAAGCTGACGCAGGTGATGCTCGCGGCGCGCGAACTCAACGTCGACAAGCTGCCGGAGAGCAGCCGCAACTGGATCAATGACAAGCTGATCTACACGCACGGCTACGGTATCACGATGAATCCGTCGAACGGCTTCACGCCGGAAGGCCTGCCGTCGCTGTTCTTGAGCAACATGCCCGTGCAGAGCACGGTGCCGTCGCTGAACCTTACTCGTCCAGAAATTTATTTTGGCGAGCTGACCGACACCGACGTTTACGTGAAGACGCGGCAGAAAGAATTCAACTATCCCGAAGGCCAGGCGAACAGCTTCACCGAATACCAGGGCGATGGCGGGATTCAACTTGGCGGCTACCTGCGGCGGCTGCTGATCGCCATCGATCGCAACGACGCCGGAAAGTTGCCTTTCAGCGACGACGTCACGCCACAAAGCCGCCTGCTGATGCGGCGCAACATCTTAAAGCGCGTGGCCGAGCTCGCGCCGTTCCTTACATTCGACAACGATCCATACATTGTGGTCGGCGACGATGGCCGCCTGTCCTGGATCCTGGATGCCTTCACCACCTCCGACAACTACCCGTACTCGACGCACTATCGGCTGGGTGACGACTCCATCAACTACCTGCGTAACAGTGTGAAGGTCGTCATAGATGCCTACGACGGCAGCACAACCTTCTACGTCTTCGACGACAAAGACCCGATCATCGCGGCGTACCAGCGCATGTTCCCCGTTCTGTTCAAGCCCGCCTCAGCCATGCCGCCGTGGTTGCGCAAACACGTGCGCTATCCGCAACTGCTGGTGGAGATGCAGGCGCAGGTTTACTCGCTCTACCATATGACCGAGCCCGAGGTTTTCTATAATCGTGAAGACCTGTGGGCCGTGGCCAGCGAAGTCGTGATGGGCGAGGGCGGTCAGCAAGTGACGCAGACCATGCAGCCGCACTTCGTGTTGATGAAGCTGCCCGGCGAAAGCAACGTTGAGTTCGCGGAGATCCTGCCGTTTACGCCGGCGAACCGTAACAACCTGATCGGTTGGATTGCCGCGCGCAGCGACGGAGCGGACTACGGTAAGGCGCTGGTCTACGACTTCCCCAAGACGCGGCTGGTCGACGGCCCGCTGCAGATCGAAGCGCGCATCGATCAGAACGCGCAATTGTCAGGGCAACTCACGCTGTGGAACCAGCAAGGCTCGCACGTGCGTCGCGGCACGCTGCTGGTCATCCCAGTTGGCCGCACGCTGCTCTACGCCGAAGCAATCTACCTGCAGGCTGAACACAGTCCCATGCCGGAGCTGCGACTGGTCGTGCTCGCGCTACAGGATCGATTGGTCTACGCTCCAAGGTTTGAGGCGGCACTGGCGGCGCTGTTTGGAGATGGATCGTCGACTCTGGAAGCGGCGGCCACCAACACCAACGCGCAAATTCCACCAAGCGGCGCCTCAACGGCGGCGGGAGCTGCGACTGCGCCACCCTCCGTCAACGCGCTGATCGGCGAAGCCACCAAGGATCTTTCGGACTACCAGCGACTTACTGCAGAAGGAAAACTCGCCGAGGCGGGGCAAAAGCTCGAACACTTGAAGGCGACACTGGAGAAACTGAATGCGGGTGCGAAATAGACAGCAGAGTTGGTGGATTTCGCTCGCACGACATCTATGCGGCTGTTCCGACGCATCGGCCGCCCAAGCCCGAAGGGCCGGATGCTTAGTTCACGACGAAGCGTAGCGCACTTCTGGATGCGTACGAACAAATTGGCTCAAGCCTGTCTCGGGCGACAGGCTTTCAAATCCCCGCGTACCACGCATACCCGCCCTCAGGCGACGCGGACCCCAACCCCTTGCCGAACTTTTTCATCGAATCCGTCACCGTCAACCTGGTAATGAACTTCACGCTCTTGTAGCCGAGTTGCCGCGGAACCCGCAGCCGCAGTGGGCCTCCAAAGCCCACCGGCAGATCGCCATCATTCATCGCATACGTCACGAGTGTCTGGTGATGCAGAGCGTCGGCCATGTCGATGCTCTCCCACCAGTCAGGCTGAATGGAGTAATAAACGACATACCGCGCTTGCGGCAGGATTCCGCAGGCACTCAGGACTTCGTGCAGAGGTGTGCCGCTCCACTCGGCAATGTAGGACCAACCCTCTTCGCACACTACCTCGGTGATCTGGCTGCGCACGGGGAAGGTCTTGAGGTCCGACAGCGACAGCGAAGCCGGGCGGGCGACCATGCCGTCGACGTTCAGCCGCCAGTCGGCGAAGCCCGCGGCCTGGTGGCGTTTGAACGTGTCATCGAGCGGTTCAAACTCGTTTGCGAATGGCGACTCCGAGATCATGCTGCGCGGAAACTCGCGCGCCGACGCGTGCGTTGTCAGGATGCGCTGGGCGGCATAGGTCAGCGTTTCTCCCGGACCGTAAATGCCTCCGCCATCGGGAGGCAGGAGTCCGTAGCGCTTAGCCAACCCGGCGGCGGCTGCTACTCCCGCCACGCCGGCTGCGGCGCCCAGCGCGGTGGTGATGAATTTGCGGCGGGAAACTTCGCTCATGTTCGCTCCTCGGGCACGGAAACGTTGCCGGTAACCATCGCCCGCACGCGGCCGGTGAATCCCGCGAAGATCACCATCGCCACATGAACGATAAGGAAGGCCAGCAGAAATCCGGAGACGAAGAAATGCAGAGTGCGTGCCGATTGCCTCCCGCCCAGCAAATTCACGCCGGCGGGAAACGCGGAATTGAAGCCCGGCGACAGCGCCAGTCCTGTCCAGATCACCAGCGGAAACAGCACGAAGATCACTCCCAGGTAAGCGGCCCGCTGCAGCGCGTTGTAGGAGAACGCTTCACCCTGGCCAGGACGCCGCAGATGAAGATGGTCCGCCATGATACGGAAGAGCGACCGCCACGTTCTGTCCTGGGGCACAGGAAACAAATTGCTTCGGAAGTGGCCGGTCCACAAACCCCACCCGGCGTAGAGCAGACCGGTCAACACCACGGCCCATGCTGCCTGAAAATGCAGATACCGGCTCCATCCATTCTGATCGGGCAGCACATACTTGTAGCCCGTGGGTACCATCGATCGCGAAGAAGGAATGGGAATTCGAAACAGGGGACGCGTATTGACATTGCCGATCTCGCCCCAGTAGAAACGCGGGTGCGAAATCACGATCTCAATTCCGGTGATGAGTAGCGCGAAGAAGCAGATGACGGTGATCCAGTGGGTCACGCGGACGAATACCGCATGGCGAGGAGCTTCCGAATTCTGTGGCACGGCGTCACTCACGCGGGGAGCATAGCATGATCGCCATTGCCGAAGCGACAGCGAGCGGCAAAGCGGCTGAAGAACTTTCGCCGATCGAGCGGGCCTAAGGCTTGTCGGAGACTGATGCCGCCTCGGGCGGAAGTAGTCCTTGCTGCCGCAGAAACTGATACAGCGCGGTGTAAGCCTGTTCCTGTTGCGCATCGTTGAACTGGCCGTGACCGCCGCCTTTGATGGTTACCAGCTGGTTCGGCACGCCTGCCGCCGTCAGCGCTTTGTGCAGTCGCACGGACTGCTCGTAGGGAACTACGTCGTCATGGTCGCCGTGCACGGAGAATGTCGGCGGCAAGCCCGGGACGTACGTAGGTCAGCGGTGACACGCGCTTGGCGATAGCCGCTGCATCGGTCTGGCTGCCCATCCACATCATGGCGTAGTTCTTCAGGTTCGGTCCCTGGATCAGATCGTTCACGTCGGAGATGCCGTACCAGTTCACGATCGCCGCCACTTTGATCTTGACGTCGCCCCATTTTTCGTCCGGGTAGCAATTGTTATCCAGACCTGTGCCTTCCGGCAGCATGCCGGTGATCAGCGACAGGTGGCCGCCCGCGGAGTGTCCCGTCAGCACAATCTTGTTTACGTCGATGTTGTACTGCTTGGCATTCCGAACGGCCCAGCGCAGGGCGCAGCGTGTATCTTCCACGGCAGCTGGGGCCAGCGAGACGTCGGCCATTCGATACTCGACGTTGATTACGTTCCAGCCCATCTCGAGATAAGGCAGGAACCAAAGCGTCGCGCCGGTGCGGTCGCCAAAGATCCAGCCGCCGCCATGAATGTAGATCACCGTCGGCACCGGAGTTTTCTGATCCGCGCGCTGCCATACGTCCAGCTTCATCTGGTAGTTGTTGGCGGTCCCGTAAGTGACGTCCGGGAAGACCAGGTACTTTGAAGCGAGGTGACAGCCACCTTCTCCGTGGGCGAGAGGCTCTGAGCCGACGCATGCAGGCGAAGCAAGCTGCACAGAAGAAAGAGCAGGGCGATACGATTCTGGATTCTTCATGCGTTCCTCGATTGCGGTTCTATGGTTCGGTGCGAACGAAAGCCTTGATGGTAGCGCACTGTTTTCCCTTCGGACTCGCCATGCGGCCGGATGGTGTACTCGCCGACAGCCGCCGGCACGATAAACGTCTCCGCATAGTGAACGACGAACGGCGGGAAGTCGCCGGTCGGACTCTCCGACAATCGCCTCGCGACCTTCGCACAGATTCAGCACGTTTACGCCGCCGTTGGTGCAGTGCGGAACGGATCCGGTGAACCAGTGCCGGCGCGTCTCGATGAACTCGCGTTCGTGCAGGCCGGTGCGCTCCTCTACCCAGCCATCGCCTCGGGCGACTTCCGTGATGCGGTTCACCAGGTTTTTCTCGACCCATGCGGTGGTGCGGTCCCACTGAATGTTGCGCAGGCCATGCTCCAGGTGAATCGGACGCGGAATCCCGTCGAGCCCGAGCCGACCCCAGTCCCACATCTTGAAGGTGAAGATGTAAGGCGTGGCGCTGATTTCGAGCACCATGCTGTTTCTGCCGGAGCAATGCGGCGTGCCGGCGGGAATCAGAAAGTGGTCATGCTTCTTCGCCGGCCAGCGATTCACGTATTTGTCGGCGTCGAACATGATCTCGCCGTCATACGCGCGATGCAGGTCGTCCACCACCTGGTCGCGATCGATGTCTTCCTTCAGCCCGAGATAGACGCAGCCCTTCGTCTGTCGCGTCCAGCATGTAGTAGCTTTCATCCTGGGTGTAGGTCATGCCGAACTTTTCCTGGATGTACTCGGTCAGCGGATGTACCTGGAACGAGAGGTTGCCGCCGTCCATGGTGTCCAGGAAGTCGAAGCGGATGGGAAACTCCGTGCCAAAGCGCCCGTGTACCGCTTCGCCCAGCAGCTCGTGCGGGTGAGTGAACACCAGATTGATGGACGGCACTTCCACGCGCACATCGCCGAAGCCCAGCAGCAGGCTGTTCTCTTCGGGAACGCAGTCGAAGCACCAGGCATAGTTCTCGGCATCGCGCGGCAGGTCGCAGATCTCTTTCATCCACTGCCCGCCCCAAGGTCCGGGATCGAAGAAGGGCACCACGCGGAACGGCCGCGCGGCGGCGGATTGCAATCCCGCGGCAAGCTGCGCGCCGGTGATCAGCTTGGGAATATCGCTATCATTGGTGTCGAGCAGAAAATCGATCTTGGAAAACAGCGTTTTCTTCAAGCGGTCGGCGGCACGCCAGTCTACAAAAAACGCTCGCTTGTACTTGAGCGAGGCACGATCTTCAAGATTGCTTAATCCAAGGTTGGCGATCTTTCCTGCCCGTTGCCGCTGTTGGAGTTCCCAGCGCGCCATATCGCAATACACCAGCAGGTCCCATTGCTCCGCCAGCAACGTCGCACCGGTACCGATGACGATCACCAAACCGCTAGCATTGCGCAGACGGTTTCGCTTGTCGTCCAGCTTGCGCTCATCCATAAATTCGGAGAGCTCGTAGTTGTTCATGAAGGCGAAGACGGGATCGTCGCCCAGATCGCGCGCCGTCAAGCGCTTCGATTGCACTTTCGGGGAGATAGCAATCGCGAGCGCGCAATACCAGCTGCGGATGAAGGGACTTTGCCAGTTCGGCTTCAATCTGATCTTCGAAACAGCCCGGATAACATTCCACACACAATACAAAATGGCCCGGTCGCACCTGGTTGCGGATACGTTGTGAGACGTCCGCCCAACCGGTCTCACAGGCGCTATCGGAAACTGGAACGAAGGGAAATTTATCGTAGTTCGCAATATATGACTTCGACATTAAGGCTCGAACCTCGCAACCCGCACGGTTGTTGATCCAACTCTTGTAAGCGGGTGCTCGCAGAACAGGGCGCCATCAGGAATAGCAAACGATCATGGCCGCCAATGCCGCATCTTCGTCCGACCATTTTGGTTAAGATACGGCGGCAAACTTACGCTTCACCGCCGTACCGAGCGTCGCCGAGAACTAGAAGATCAACTTCACCGCCAGCTGGATTTGCCGTGAGGTGCCGGTTCCAATCTGGCTGCCCATGTTGTCCGCAATCGTCTGACCGGTGCGTCCAAAGTTCGGGTTCGGGACACAGCTTGCCGGGGTCGATGCCCGAGGCCGGAATCACAGCGTTGCAAATGCCGCCGTCGGGGTTGGCGAAGTTCGGGTGATTGAGAATGTTGAATACATCCGCGCGGAACTGCAGGTGGACGGATTCCTTGATCGGAATGTTCTTCATCGCAGAAATGTCCCACTGGAAGAACGCCGGACCACGCAGCGCATTGCGGCCGACATCGCCGATGTTCTCAGGAGTGCCCCACTCTCCGTTGTATCCGGGAGGAACAACGAAGGCGCCGCTATTGAAGTTGCCGTACGGCCAGTTCGCATTGCCGATGGTCGGACTTTGGCCGGGAACGTAGTTGGGACGTATCGGCAATCCGAAGAAGCCGCTGATCAACTGAACGTTGGTGGGAAGTCCCGAGCGAGTCTGCAGAATGCTCGATCCCTGCCATCCGGACAGGAACGCCTTGCCCACCGCGTTCCCCGTGAAGTTGGGGAAGGTGATAGACGACGCTGCCGGTGAGGTTCTGGCGCACGTCCCAGTCGCCGCTGGCGCGATCGACATTCGGATTGTAAGGATCGGACCAGCCGCTGAAGACGTTCACCAGGTCGTCGATCTCATGCGACCAGGTGTAGTTGACTTCGTAGTTCAGACGGCCGTAGGTATGGCGCACCTGTACCTGCAGAGCGTTGTAGGTGGACGACAGTGCGTCGGCATCCACGTTTTCGTTCGCGAATCCGGACAACGGACGAGCCTGGGTAACGCTGTTCGCCGGGTTGTAGTTGAGCGCGGCGAATGCGATGCCGGCCTGCATGTGCGTCGTCTTGTTGCCAGTGTAGTTCACAGCCAAGATGGTGTTCGGCGCGATCTGCTGCTGGATTCCGAACAACCAGTTGGTGGAAAGCGGATCCCGCGGATGCTGCGGGAAGATGCTGACGTTCTGCGTGCCCGGAGGCAGCGGAGGATTGTCCTGCGGATACGCCAGCGGCACCTGGAAGACATTCACGTTGTAGCTCTGGTACGCCGGAATGTTGCTGACCAGTCCGAAGCCGAATTGCATCGGCATATAGAACATGCCGCCGTAAGCGTGAATGACTGTCTTGCCCTGCCCATATGGATCCCACGAGATGCCTACGCGCGGAGCGAAGTCACTCTTGGGAGCGTTGTAGAGGGCCTGCGTCGGCGGGAAGCAAGGTTTGGGTAGCGAAATCGAAATTCGTTGCGATGTTATTTCGCTCGCTCCAGGCGGTGTTGTAGTCGTAGCGCAGGCCGAGGCTCAGAGTAAGGTTGCGTGCGACCTTCCAGTCATCCTGTCCGTAGAAACCGAAGTTCTGAGTTCGATGATTCCCACCGGCGACGGGAAGCCAATCTTTTGCAGAACGAAAGGCGCGTCATTCAGCAGGTCGTGGAAGCTGGCGAAGTCGAAGGTCTGTTGCGGCCGGAGATATTCGTTGAGCTGGTTGTAGCGATACTGAATGCCGAACTTAACGGTGTGATTGTTGATCGTCTTGGTGACGTTGTCGAAGACCTCGAACACGTTGAACGGCGTGATCTGGTTGAAGGTGTTCGGTCCCGGCAGCGCGCCCAGGTTGACGAAGAATCCGTTGAAGCCGACGAGCGGCGTTGGGGTATTGGAGTTGGTATCGGAGTAGAAACGGTTGTACGAGACGCTGAATTGGTTCAACAGCGTCGGACTGAAGGTGTGCGTTTCTTCGATCTTAGCCAGTTGCGTCCTGAGCGCCTGCGGAGAGACCTGACCCAGGTTCAAACCGTACGTGTAGTTGGTGAGCGAATCGTTGATGTTGTAGCGGAAGAAAATGTGATCTTTGTCGGAGATGTTCCAGTCGATCTTGGCGGACCCGGTATTTTCGCTGAGATTGGTCGGCAGGCTGGCAGGATCGTAAATCAGTTGCGCGCCTCCGGCGGGATTCGCCGGATCTTCCGTGCCCGGGACCGCGCAGTTGGCCGGGGCCGGAATCACGTTGCAACCCGCCGGTATCGGCGCCATCTGCGCAAACACAGGATTCATGCGGGGATCACGAGGTTGCGACCGAACATACGCGCTGGGAATTTCGTACAGCGCATTGAAGTTCGTGATCTCGGTGCGGTCGCCTTCGTAGTTGATGAAGAAGAACAGTTTGTTCTTGATGATCGGGACCGCTGAGGTTACCGCCAAACTGATTCAAGTGCAGCGGCGCCGCCGGGCCGGTGTTGAAATAATCCTTGGCGTCAAGAGCATCGTTGCGCAGGAACTCGAACAGCGTGCCGTGGAACTGGTTGGTTCCCGACTTGGTGACGATGTTCATCTGCGGGCCGAGCGAGTAACCCTTGTCGGCGCCGTATCCGCTGTTGGTGAAATCAATTTCCTGGATGCTGTCGATGCTGGCGCGTGTGACGCGGGCTTGCTCCTGGCCTTCTGTCATCAGGAAGCCGTTGATATCGCCGCGGGTTGCGTTCTGGCCGTCCACCGTCACGTTTAAGCCGGTGAAGATGTTTTCCAGACCGTTCACGCTGCCCTGAAAGAATCCGGTGGCGTTGCTGGAGCCCTGCGCGACCTCCAGAAAGTTGCTGACGTCGCGTCCGTTGATCGGGAGGTTCGCAACCTGGGTGGAGTTTAGGGTCGTGCCTGTCTCCGTCGACTCGGTATCAACCGTGCTGGCGGTACCGGTGACGTCCACGCTTTGCTGCGAACTTGCGACGGCCATCTTCAGCGTCACACGCACGACCGCACCTACGTTCAAAATGATCGTGGGGCTTTTCGCTTCGGCAAAGCCACCTGAATTCGCCTTCACCACGTAGTTGCCGTACGGCAAAGCCGAGATCACGAAGTTGCCACTCGCGTCGGTGGTTGCAGTCGAATCGGTACCGGTTCCGACGTTGGTCGCCGTAACCGTGGCCTTTGCGATCGACGCACCCGAGGGGTCCGTCACCGTTCCGTTAATCGTTCCGGTATCAAACTGTGCGAAGAGCAGTGATGTGGTTAAGCAGAGGATGGTCAGGATGAGGACCTGACGCAGGGTTCTGCCGCGCTGAAACATTCCATCGTGCGCAAATTGCTTCATGACTTGTCCTTCCGCCTCCCGATTTCGGTGAGAGTGACGCATCATTCGAGGGTCCGGCACATGCTAAAGCCCGTATATCGTCATAGTCAATCATAATTTTGATTGTTTCGTAACAAACGGTCTTTGTTTTGTTGTTTTCGGCACAAAACGGACCGCCACCGCCATCTTTGGGGAACTCTCAAGTCCAGTTCCGGTTCAAGTGCGAAAAGGGCAGCAAACCATTTGTCATCAATGATTTTTTTGTCAGCTTCCGAATTGGGAGTAGGATGGTTCCGCCAAAATCCTTTCGATTCGGCGGTAAACGAAATTCGTGGCTTGTCATTTTCCTTTCGTTTGATTCTTACAGCACGCAGGAGACACCATGTCCAGTTCTAACCCTCGAGGGGCCGGCGGTGGCGCAGCCGCTGGCTTTTCGCAGTCTGACCCCGGAGTTTCGCAGGACAAGCAACAGGTCCGGTACTCGACAATCCTGACCGCGCTGCAGCAGAGCGGCCGGGTCTTGGTGGACGTGCTGAGCGAACAACTCGACGTTTCGGTGGTCACGATTCGCCGCGATCTGGACGCCTTGGAACAAAAAGGGTTGTTGCGGCGCACGCACGGAGGCGCGGTTTCCATCGAGCCGCTGTTCTACGAACCGTTTCGCCGCGATCAGAGTTTTCTGGCGCAGGTCGAGCGTGCCGCTGACGAAAAGCGTCGCATCGGTCGAGCTGCGGCGGCGCTGATCACGCCGGGTGAAACCATCGCGCTCACCCCAGGCACGACGACGACCGAGGTGGTACGCGGCCTGCCCATGAATCACAACATCACCGTAGTCACTAACACAGTGAATGTTGCCATGGAGCTTTCGAAACGAAAAGATGTCTACGTTTTCGTGACCGGCGGACGGCTGCACGGCGAGTGGTTCTCTCTGGTAGGTTCGACGGCGCTGAAGGCACTTGAGAACATGCTGATCAACACGATGTTCATCGGGGCCGATGGAATGGATGCGACTTGGGGAGCGAGTTGCTTCAATGCCGACGAGGCCGAACTCAACTCCACGATGATGAAGCTGGCGCGGCGAAGGGTGGGCGTGGTCGACAGCGAAAAGCTGGGCAAGGTGGCGAACTGGCGAATCTGTTATGCCAACGAACTGAATGTCCTGATCACCGACACCAACGCGTCAGACACCGCGATCGAACCGTTCCAGAAGCTGGGCATCGAAGTGATGCGCGTGTGATCCATTGCTTGTGACTCGGCGTGTGATCGGAGGGTTGTCATCCTGAGCGGAGCGTCCGCGCCTTTGCCTTTCCGCCGCGCTTTGCGGCGGGCGGACGCGCAGTCGAAGGATCTGCTCTTGCTGGGCTGGAAAGAGCGCTCCTTCAATTCACTCTTTCTGCTTTTGCGCCCCATCCTTTGTGATCGTATAAAGCCCTCCCTGGTAGCGCAGCCCTTCCAGCCGCGCAGCCTGATCAAAATCCGCGACCCGCGAGTTCACGCGAATTCCGTTCGTCATCGTCAGCTCCGCGCCGAAGATCGAATCGATCACCAGCTCGGTAAACGCACCGGCAGCGATACAGCACCAGTCTTCGATGTACGGCGGATCCTCCGACGCTTTCCTCGCTCCACCGTTCACCGGCGCAAATACCTCTTCTACGAAATGTCCCTGACCGATCGGCCCCTGGTTCCCGGCCTTCGCCAGCTCCGTCAACCAGGGCACGAATTTATTTGAGTGATCCACTTTGTAAAGACCTTTGGCGGTCATGGCCGGCCATGCTGCGTACGCGCCCAGGCAACTGTGGTCCGGACGGATGTTCCACGTAGCGTCGGCATCACTTTGCGAAAGCGCGCGCATCCACTTCTCGCTGTGCAGCTCGCGCCAGAAAAATTCATCCATCTGCTGCTTCTGGCTGGGGGAAAGATCTTCGGACATGTTGTCGAGCACGGCGAGGAAGTCGTAGCAGTGACGGACTTCGTTGAACGAGCCGTCGGGCTGCCGGCATCGCCAGTAGCCTTTCCCTTCGACGTAGAGCATTTGATTGATCCGCGCGGCGAGCAACTTCGCTTCCGCCCGCAATTGCTGTGCGCGCGCAGAATTTCCCCGCATCGCGTGCATATCGGCTACCACGCGCATACTGTGAACGTTGTTGGCATTCATTCCGGCGACTTCATGCAGGTAGGTGCTTACAACTTCCAGCAGATTCTCGATGGTGCCGTAGTCGCCGAGTCCATCGCCGGCGTGGTCAAGCTTTTTCCAGTACAGCGCGTGGTATTCCAGATATTCCAGGATCGTGCGGGTGCCGACTTTCTTGTCGAGCCACGCGAAGTCGCCGGTGACGCAGACGTATCGCCAGGCGCAGCGCACGATTGCCGTATCGTTAACCGCGTACCATGGGCCCACTCCCTGGCCGCTGATGTAGTCGCTGGAGTGGTGGTCATGCATGCCGAGCTTCACCCACGCCTCGACCAGGTTGCGCATCGGCACAGGATCAAGCAGGGCCAGCGCAAGCGATGCTAATGAGGTGTCCCAGGGGAAACTCAAGGTTGGCAGGACGTGTCCGCTCAGCGTCAGATAGGTCGGGCCGTACACCGAGTCGGGTGACACGCGACGCGCGAACAACAGGTTGGCAAAGCCGTTCTGATACAGCTTCCACAGCGATTCGTTTTCCGTCACGAGGCGCGGCAGGTTTCCGCTGAACTCGGAATTGCCGGGAGTGAACGCCGCTTCGACCAGGCTGGTGAAGTCGGCTTCGCTTTGCTTTTCGATAGCCGCGAAGTTCCCTTGTAGCTTGTCGTAGAGTGCGAGCGCAGTGCTTCCGTCGTCGGCGAGTGCGACCGTGAAGTTCAATTGCTTTTGCTCGCCGGGACCCAGTTGCATGTCGAAGACGAGCATCCGCTTTTGCTCGAGCCGATCCGGTCGCGGAGAGAACCCCTGGGCTGCCGCTGCGTGCGAATGCTGTGCCTCGAACAACAAGCACCCGCGCTGAGCATCGAAGGTAATCTTGTTGTCGGCTTCTCCGGGGCTGTTCACGAACCACGGTGTAGTCTTCTTCGCCGTTGCGCCTCGCATATCGAACCCGAGGGTGAAACGGCGAGTCGACCCGCCCACATTTTTCACCGTGATGGTCTGCATGACCGCGCGCTGCTTGCTGGGCAGAAACATGCGGGTGGTGAACTGCAGCCCACCCACCGTCTGGCGGCGGATGACGCACTGAGGAAACCATTGATACTCGACGCTGCCGTCCGGGGGTGCCGCAATGGCGACAAATTCGCCATCGACAAAAAGTTCGCAGGTGAGAAGGAAGCCGGGACTCCACGCAGTGTCCGGCGGACCGCAGCACGCATACGGCGGGAATGTAATTGCGGTGATCGACGAAACCGACTTGCCGACCTGCGCGTAGCCGAACTCGTTCATTGCCGCCGGACAGTTGAACAGGTCGCGAAACTGATAGCTGAGGTGATCCGAGGCCATGTCGCTGAGTCGCGGCGGACACGGGAGACTTCCCGTGGCCATCGGTGCCGTCTGCATCGCGTCGGGTACTGATACGCTCAGAGCGCTAGCCGGTTGAAAGGCGGCGAACGCGGTTCCGGCGGCTCCTAGTTTGAGAAAATTGCGGCGATTCAAAGGATGATCGGACTTCATGATTGGGCCTTCGCGAAACTCACGGCAGAGACCACATGCCGCGTTATCGCAACTTTATAGCAGCGCTTTGACCAATTTAATAGACGTTTTTTGTTCTTTTTACTAGTATTCGTTCATTGAGGAGAGGACCGGCAGAGCATGGGCATTAACCGCCACGTGGTGAAGAGTACCTTCGTCAGCGCCCTCGGAGGCCTGCTGTTTGGCTTCGACACGGCGGTCATCGCCGGCACCACGCACCAGCTCACCCAGGTCTATCACCTCACCCCTTACCTGCTGGGATTGACGGTCTCGAGCGCACTCTGGGGCACGGTCATCGGCGCCATGACGGCAGGATATCCGGGCCAGAAGATTGGCCGGCGCGACAGCCTGCGCGTGATGGCGGTGTTCTACGTGATCTCGGCGCTCGGCTGCGCCTTCGCCTGGAGTTGGGGATCGCTGCTGGTCTTCCGCATCATCGGAGGTCTCGGCATCGGCGGCTCGTCGGTGCTGGCGCCGATGTACATCGCTGAGCTCTCCCCTGCGAGTTGGCGCGGCCGGCTGGTGGGTCTCTTCCAGATCAACATCGTCGTCGGAATCCTGGTCGCGTATTTTTCCAACTTCGTCATCGGCAGGATGAACTTGGGCGCTGCAGAATGGCGTTGGATGCTGGGCATTGCCGCAGCTCCCGCACTACTGTTCCTGTTGATGCTGTTCTTCATCCCGCGCAGTCCGCGCTGGCTGGCAATGAAAGGCCGTGCCGCCGAAGCTCTTGAAGTACTGGAGCTGACCGGCGTCGAGAACCCGTCGCAGGAACTGGACGAGATTGTAAGCTCGATTCACATGGAGCGTTCGGCCGGCAAGGAGCGCCTGTTCCAGCGAAAGTATGCGTTGCCGATCTTCGTGGCCATCTCGGCGGGCGCGTTCAACCAGCTGACCGGCATCAACGCTTGCCTGTACTACCTCAACGACATCTTCGCCGCGGCCGGCGCGAGCAAATACTCTGCCGGTATGCAATCCGTCCTGATCGGCTGCACTAACCTGTTCTTCACGCTCATCGCCATGACAGCGATCGACAAGGTCGGACGTAAGAAGCTTCTGCTCGGCGGCACCGCCGGCGTATGTTTCTTCCTTGCCGTCATAGGCTACATCTTCCATACCGGCACGCATGGCAACTGGCTGATCGGCTTGCTGATCGCCTTCATGGGATGCTTTGCGATCTCGCAGGGCGCGGTGGTCTGGGTCTATATTGCCGAGGTCTTTCCGACGCGCGTGCGCGCGCAAGGGCAGTCACTCGGGGCTTCTTCGCTTTGGATCATGAATGCGTTGATCTCGGCGATCTTCCCGGTGCTGGCCGCGAAATCCACCGCCACTCCGTTCTTCTTCTTCGCCTGCATGATGTTCGTGGACCTGGTGCTGGTTGCGATGCTCTACCCGGAGATGACCGGCGTATCGCTGGAACATCTTGAACAGCAATTGGGGCTGGCTGAGGAATAGCGGCTAGGGTTCGAACCGCTTCCAGACATCTTCGACGCGCGCCGGTTCGGAGACCCATTGCAGGCTGTCCGGGTCGGCCATGAACTGCTCGTACATCGGGACGTCAGGAATCAGTCCAAGCTCCGAATACGTGCGGGTCTCTCGCACGGAAATCTCAGAGACGCGATACTTCGGATTCGGCTCCCAATGAATCCGCTGCTTCTCGTCGAGCACGGGGAAACCATGCCAGTCCGCCCTGCGCGCGGATCTCGTCGTAGACGAATCCATATTGCCGATCGCAGAATGCCCCGAATACCATGCGGCGATTGGGATCGGCATTGATGACGGCGTGCGCCCAGCTTCGGCGGAACGACAACCTTGTCCCCGGGATTGGCCGAGACGGCGAAGCAGCGTCCCGGATCGTCGGTCGCGCGCTCCTGCGCGTAGATGATCGCGCGCCCTTCCCAGATCTCGAACAACTCGGGCGTCGACCATCCGCAGTGTGGAGCGATGGCGTGAATGTGTCCCTGGCTGCGCACCGGCTCATCGCCCAGACGGCCCGCTGCATACGCCACCACACCGACCAGCAGCATGCGGTGCTCCAGGGCGCTGCGATGTTCCTCGCGCCCTACATCCATCACGATGGAATAAACCGTGTCAGGACCCTGACAGTTGGGATCGCGCAGGCTGCGGCGAATGTCGTCGAGCCGGCGAAATTCCGGTGACGGACCGAAGACGTCGCGGTCGTACTCAAAGCGTAAATCGCTTGAGCAACGAACTCCAAGTTTTGGATCGAAGGACATGCAGACTTGGCTTGCTTATTCTTCCGTGAGCGTGAACACGGGCTCGCCGTTCCGCTTGAAGACGCGACCGCCGAAGCCTTTCGCGCCGGTTAGATCGTAGTCATAACCGGCATCGCTCGGCCAGCAGGCGATAAATCGCAGCGGCGCATCTCCGGTATTAACCACGCGATGGGCCGCGCCTCCCGGGATGTAGTGCAGGCTGCCGGGCCTCATTGGCTCTGCCCACGAACGGCCCGACTCATCGCGCATGACGAGCATGCCCGTGCCCACCGTCGTACCATAGAACTCGGCGCGGTTCGCAATGGCGTGGCGATGTCCGTGCGTCATGTAGTATTCGTCGCCGACACAGCCGGGTTGAATTTCGGTGAGTCCCCATAGCAAGCCGCCTTCGGTACCGAGCGGCACGGGTTCCCACCACCAGACCCGGTAGACAACGGTGTTGGGATCCATCTTCTGCGAGGCTTGCTGATCGCGGAAGATTGCACTGAGCCGGCCGAGTTTCTTTTCCGAGGCCCGGATACCCGGCACGTCCAGTGCGCCATCAGCCCAATTCACCGTTGCCATCACGGGATTCACGGGCGTCAGATTACGTGACTTGGCTTTCGAAATCAACCTAAAGAACATTTTTTTGTTTCTTTTGGACCAAAACGGCTAGTATTGCTTTTCACTGGCGCAGATATCCCGTACGGATCGGCACATGGAACAAACTGCAATCTCGATCGACTTAGGCGGCAGCCATGCCACCATTGCCGCTGTGCACGGCGCAAAGTTGCTGGCCAGCCGTGAGGTCGCCCTCGATCATGCCCAGGACTTGCGCCCGGTGCTCGACGTATTCGCGACCTCGATAACCCAACTGCTGGATGAGTTGCGGCTCAAGCCGCAGGAATGCCAGGGCATCGCGCTCGGCTTTTGCGGACTGGCTGACGCGCGTACCGGACGCGTGATCTCGACGAACAAGAAGTACGAGGACGCTCCCGGGATCGATTTCCGCGCGTGGAGCCAGCAGACATTCGGGCTGCCGTTCGCGATTGAGAACGACGCGCGCATGGCATTGCTCGGTGAACGCTATGCCGGCGCTGCTCGCGGATATGACGACGTGGTGATGATTACGCTGGGCACCGGCGTCGGCGGCGCAGCCATGATCGAAGGCAAGCTGTTGCGCGGCAAGCATGCGCAGGCCGGATGCCTCGGTGGACATTTGCCGGCGAAGGTCGGCGGGCGCGCCTGTACCTGTGGCGCCATCGGATGTATCGAGGCAGAAGCGTCGGGTTGGGCGCTGCCGCTAATCGCGAAAGACTGGACGTGGCTTTCACGAAAGCCCATTGGCGCAAAAGGCGGTGATCGATTTTCGTGCGGTGTTCGAGTTGGCGAAGGCGGGCGACAAAGTCTCAAGCCAGATTCGCGACTATTGCCTGGAAGTCTGGGCGACCGCGGCGGTCGGACTGATCCACGCTTACGATCCGGAGCTGATCGTTATCGGCGGTGGCGTGATGCGCAGTGCCGATGTGATTCTGCCGTACATTCAACAGTTCACCGATCGGCATGCGTGGACACCGTGGGGCAAGGTGAAGATCTGCCGCGGCGGAACTCGGCAATCATGCCGGGCTGTTCGGCGCCACGCCGTTATTGAGCGGGAGAGGTTTGATGGAATCAACCAGGCACCGCACTCAACATCGCTCTCGTGCGGTCCTTGCGCTTCGACTCTTATTGCTGCTGTTGATGCTTACGAGCGCCATGTTTGCCGACTGGCATTCGATCGGCAATTTGAAGCCGCTCGGCCGGAAGGGAAACGAGTTCACATTCGCAAGCGACAAGGCCACCGTCGTGATCACGGTTCTCGCGCCGGATGTGGTTCGCGTTCGCGCCGTCGCCGGACGATCACTTCCTCCCGATCACTCCTACGCTGTGGTAAAGACTGACTGGCCTGCGGTGAAAGTGGAGTCCACCTCAAACGGAAACCTCCAGAGTATTCGGACGGATCAGATGGAGGTACGAGTTCAGTTGTCGCCGTTCCGTGTTGCGTTCTACGACACCACAGGGCCGCCTGCTTTCGAAAGACGCCGACAACCAGGGAATCAGTTGGGATGGCCCGCGCGTGCGCGTCTGGAAGTCGGCTCCTCCAGACGAACACTACTTCGGCTTCGGCGAAAAGAGCACGCCTCTCGACAAGCGCGGACGTTCGCTGGTGATGTGGAACAAGGACCCCGAGGGCTTCGACGCGTCGTCGGAACCGCTGTACCAATCGGTGCCGTTCTTCCTCGCACTTCGCCAGGGCCGCGCTTACGGCATCTTCTTCGATAACACCTGGCGCGTCGTCCTTCGACATGGCGTCGGAGTTTCCCGACTCTACTCGTTCGGCGCTGAAGGCGGCGAGATGAACTATTACTTCTTCGCCGGACCGACTCCGAAAGACAGTCGTCAGCCGCTTCACCGAACTGGTGGGGCGTATCCCCATGCCTCCGCGCTGGTCGCTCGGCTACATTCAGAGCCGCTACAGCTATTACCCGGAGAGCAAGGTGCGTTTCATCGCGCGAGAACTTCCGCGAACGCGGTATTCCCTGCGACGGCATCTTCCTCGACATCGATTTCATGGATGGTTATCGCATCTTCACCTGGGACAAGTCGCGCTTCCCCGATCCCAAGCACATGATGACGGACTTGCGGCAGCAGGGATTTCACACCATCGCCATTGTCGATCCTTACGTCAAAGTCGATCCCAACTACTGGGTTTACCAGCAGGGCTTGAAGGACGGCTACTTCGTGAAGAAGGCCGATGGGAGCGTCTTTACCGCAAGAGGGTGGGCCGAGCCTCAATGCCTTTCCCGACTTCGCGTCACCGAAAGTTCGCGACTGGTGGGGAGGCTTGCTGAAGGAGCAACTCGACGAAGGAGTTGCGGGCTATCTCACGGACATGAACGAGCCCACCGTGGTCGGCAGCGGCAGCACACGCGCGAGCACATTCCCGATGGACGCCGTACACGACACCGACATCGGCCCGCGTTCCCATGCCGAGATCCACAACGTCTACGGCATGCTCGAGACGATGGCCACGCGCGAAGGCATGTTGCGCGCACGCCCCGATGAGCGTCCCTTCATCATCACGCGGTCGACCTACGCGGGCGGGCAGCGCTACTGCGGCGCAGTGGAGTGGCGACAATTACGGCACTTGGGACCACCTGCGGCTGAGCATGCCGATGCTGAACGGCATGGGGCTGTCGGGTCTGCAATTCGTAGGCGCCGACATCGGCGGCATCATGCCGGTGCCCAGTCCCGGAGTTGTACACGCGCTGGATGCAGACCGGGCTGCTGACACCGTTTGCCTGGACGCATTCGCTTGGCCCCGGCAATCTCGAGCCCTGGGGCTTCGGCAATCGCATGGAGGCGATCAATCGCGAGTCGATCAAGCTGCGCTACCGTCTGCTGCCCTACATCTACACGGCTTTCTGGGAGGCGTCGCAGACGGGCCAGCCCATCATGCGTCCGCTGCTGCTGGAGTATCCCGACGACTGGCTCGCCGTCGGCACCAATGACGAGTACTTGTTCGGCGACGACCTGCTGGTTGCGCCGATCGTGAAGGACTATGACGAGAGCCGTTCCGTTTACCTTCCGAAGGGCACCTGGATCGACTACTGGACGGACCGCCGTTACGTTGGTCCAACGACGGTGCAGGTCAGCGCGCCGCTCGATCGCATGCCGCTGTTCGTGCGCGGCGGCGCAATCCTTCCCAGCCAGCAGGACATGCAGTACACGGACCAGTTCCCGATCGATCCGCTGACGTTGGATGTTTATCCTGACGGCTCGTCTGCGCGGCAGTACTACGATGACGACGGCATCAGCTTCGCGTATCAGAAGGGCGTGTATTTCCTCGAGAAGATAAGCGTGGAGGAGACGGCCGGTGGAGTGAGTGTCGCGATCTCTGCACCCGAAGGCAGCTTCCGACCGCCGAAACGGTCGCTGGTGATCAGGGTCCATCTGCAGAACATTTCACCGCGCGGCGTGACGTTGCCGGCGCCGCACTTCCGCAGCAGGCCACCGGCAAGGCACTTGCAGGAGTCGGCCAGCGGATGGATGTATGATGCCGATTCCCGAACCGTGTGGATCAAGTTTCCTGATACCGAGATGGCGACCAGCGTGAACATCGCGCGCTGACGGGCAGCTTCACAATGACTAAGCGATTTCCCAATGCGCAGCTCTCGCCGCCAGATTCCTGGAAATGAGAATCTGCGCTTCCTGAATTTCCGCGGCGATGCAGCTGCCGTCGCGCGGCGATGTGCTGCTGTTCACGCCTCCGCAGTTCGAGAACCCTGCAGAACGTTCCCCTGCTGATCCTGTTGCATGGTGTCTATGGCTGCCAATGGAATTGGTGGTTGAACGGCGCGATCGACCGGACGATGCTCGAGATGCTGCGCGACGGCACGACGGTTCCGATGATGATCGCGATGCCGTCGGACGGTCTTGTGGGGAGATGGCAGCGGATATGTTCCCCATGAGCACGCGAATTACGAACGCTGGATCGTCGACGACATTCCCGCATGCCTGCAAGAGCTATTTCTGCAATTGCAGCGTGACAAGTTTCTGCTCGCCGGACTTTCGATGGGTGGCTTTGGCGCAATGCGCCTGGGCATGAAGTATGCTTCGCGCGTGCTGGGCATATCCGCGCACTCGTCGGTCACCGACGTTACGCAGCTGTCGCGATTCATTCCTTACCGCGCCCGAGGAGTTCCTCTTCGCCGGGACAGAAGACACCAGCCTGCTGCATTGGGCGGCAACGAACCGCGATCAGCTGCCGCCGCTGCGCTTCGATTGCGGTACGGAAGATTCGCTGATCGAAGAGAATCGCCAACTGCATCGGGAACTTACGAAGCTAAGTGTTCCTCACACCTATGAAGAGTTCCCCGGCAATCACGACTGGCCGTACTGGACGCAACACGTACGTCAGACGCTGGCGTTCTGCAAGGCCGTTCTGACGAAGTAGCTATTTCCCCGTAACCGAAGCCGGCATGGGCATGCGCACCACCTGCGGAGTGTAGATGTCCAGGTCGGTTTCCAGTTTCTTCGGCTTCATGCTGTTGCACACATACGTAAACACCAGTTCCCCGGGCTTCTCGAACTCCGGGATGCTCCTTGCCCGCGTAGCAGAACGTGTCTTTGTCGTAATGCGCGTAGTCCTTCTGCAATTCCGGCACGTGATAGATCACTTCGCCCTCGGTCCACGGTCCTGTCATGTCAGGGGCAGTCTCAGCAGAACCTTGTCGGAGAAGATGTTGGGATCCACCATCACGGCGATCCATTTCTTGAGGTCCGGATGATAGTTGACCGACATCTCGGAGGCTCCGTGCGCCATGACGACTTTTGCCTTCGCCGGTTCAAGACCGGCGTGCCACTGATCATCTGAGCCGAGATACTCCATCTGCTTGCGCGGATCGTCCGCGTTCCACGGAATTCGCACCAGGATTTCGGGCCGGCCTTCGCCCATCTCCCACAAGCTGAAAAGGTACAGATGATCATCCTGCGCCAGCGCGGCGGAACCTGCTTCCACGTGCTCGGCTTCCTCGGTGAGAGGGAAGTAGGCAATCTTCCACTTCTGAAGGTCCTTGCCTAAGGAAGTCACGTGCGCCAGGTCGGTGCCGCAGATAGCGAAGCCCAAGGCAGCTGCGTTTGCCTTTGGTTGCATTGCGCTACGCACAGGTTCGAAACCCAAAGCTCGTTATTATGCTCGGCGCCACTCAACGCCCAGTACCAAGTAGCCGGTTTTTGCGCCCGGAAAAAATCGATGTACTTGCCGTCGGTGCCGCGGCGAATGGTGTAGTCGATCTTCCACTTGCCATCCTTACAGGTCGAGATGCCGACGGTGTTGCGGACCATGCGCGGATCGTCGCCGGTGACCTGCCGCTTATCGCCGTAGAGGGTGTCGCCGAAGATCCAGAAATCGCGTCCGTCGGGCAGCGGAACGGAGTATCCCACGTCGGCCCCAAACCACGGCGCCACGTACGGAAAGCTGGGCGTGCAGTCGAAGTGCGCTTTGCTCTGAGCTGATAGCAGCGTTGCGGAGAAAGAAATCAGACAGAAGGAACAGTAGTTTACGCAAGAAGAATGACATGGAAGACCTCGGGTGTGTACTTGGCCTTGACTTTCGAATTGCACGACTATATATGTTCGAATGCCGAACAAACAAGTGGTAATTATGTTCGTATACTGCCAACAAATGGTTGACTACCCAGGGATGATGCTGAAAGTCGGGTTCGCGAATTTGAGAAATCCGGCTGACAAGTGGTCAGCGGCCGCGCTGTCACTGAGTCTTGAAACCACGTAGCGAGCCATCGAAATGGTAATCATGAAAAACATCACGATAGCACTGGGAAGCGGGCTCTTATTTGCCGCCCTGGTTGTACCGCAGGCGGTCAACGCTCAGGAGAACGCCCTCTGGACGATCGGCGACGTTCAATCATTCGTCGGGCGAATTCCGCAGCGAAGGGCATCGATTACGCCGATCCCAAGAGCGATCCTGTGTTCGTGGTCGGCCAGAGCAAGGATGCCGACTGGTACCGCTTCCAGCCGGGTCCGGCCAACGGCATGACCGGCGGCCGGCTGCATCCGTTCACCGTGAAGTTCGCGCTTAACGATGCTCCGCGTGGCGTCTATCACCTGAAGATCGCCATGCTGTACGAAACTCCGCGTCTCTCGTTTCTGAAGCTCGATATCAACGGACATTCCGGTCTTTTCTATTTTCATCCGACGCTCGACTTCAACGCCGGTGATTGGGAAGGGACGTTCGTTCCGCAGACCTCGACCGATGAGAAGACAATTGCGATTCCTGCGGCGTGGCTGCGCCAGGGCGAGAATGTTCTCGTCTTAACGGCGATGGACGATCCAGCCACGCCGCAGACATCGCTGGGTGCCATCGCTCCCGGTCATACCGGCCTGGTCTACGACGCGCTGGAGTTCACGCAGGATGCGGCTGCGCATTATGACGAGCACGCGTTTGCCGCACGGGTGGAACCAACCATCTTTTATCGCTCCGGCCAGGAGGTCGTCGATGTTTTTGTCAGCGCCGCGACGCCTCCCCAAGAGCGGCAGTGTCGGACTTGCAGGTCGGCGGGACAACGCGAAGCAAGACGTTCAACGTCGATCAGGAGTTTGGCGAACTCCGGCTAAGCTTCGAGGTCCCCGAGTGGAGCGGGACGTCGGATGCAACAGTCCATATGGGCGATCAAAACGCCACTGCGAAGATCGAGCCAGCGAAGAAGTGGACCGTGGCCATCATCCCGCACGAGCACCTGGACATCGGCTTCACCGACTATCCGGCCAAGGTTGCTGAACTGCACGCGCAGTCGATCGATTCGGCCATGGAGCTGATCAAGAAGACGCCGGACTTCCGCTGGACGCTCGATGGCAGCTGGGTAGCGAACCAATATTTGAATGGCCGCTCGGCGGATGCGCAGAAAGAGTTCCTGGCCCACGTTCGCGATGGAAGCATCACGATCCCGCCGGAGTTTGCCAACCAACACACCGGTAACGCTTCGTGGGAGGCGCTTGCGCGTTCGCTCTACAACCAACACGAACTGGCCACGGAGTTCAAGCTGCCCGGCGGCCGACGCGGCGCAGATCGTCGACGTGCCGGCCTACACGTGGGCCTACGCCTCGGTGCTACACGATGCGGGAATCAAGTACTTCATCGCCGCAAGCAACAGTTGGCGCGCACCAATCATGCTGCTGGGTCGGTGGAATGAGAAGTCACCGTTCTAGTGGGAAGGTCCGGACGGCGGTCGCGTATTGATGTGGTATTCGCGCGCGTACTTGCAGGCGCACACGCTGTTCGGCGGTCCGTGGCGCATGGAAGCGGTCCGCGACTCTCTGCCCGTTTTTCTGCAGGCGTACACCCGTCCCGACTACACCGCCAACACAGCCATCATCTTCGGCACGCAACTCGAGAACACGACGCTGGCGAAAGATCAGAGCGAGATCGTCGGCACCTTCAGTCGCGAATATCGGTGGCCCAAACTGGAGTTCGCCACGGTTCACTCAGCAATGGCGCAGATCGAGCACGAGTGGAAAGGCGACATCCCGGTTTATCGCGGCGACTTCGGTCCTTACTGGGAGGACGGCTACGGTACCGACGCAGCACACACGGCCGTGCATCGCGAGAACCAGCACCGCATCGCTACGGCTGAAGTCATGGGCACGGCGCGTCTCGGCCATCGATCCGTGGGTGCAATCCGGACCGCGCGATCTTGCAGGACGCGTGGTGGAACGAACTGATCTACGACGAGCACACCTGGACTTACGTCGGCGCGACCACTCAGCCCGAGCATCATCAGAGCATTGACCAGATTGAGCTGAAAGGCTCGCGAGTCGAGCGAGCGCGGCACGACATTGACGAGTCGATCGAGCGTTCCTGGGCGCAGCTCGAAGCGCTGGTGCGACCGAAGGACGCTTCCGTTGCGGTGTTCAATTCGCTCAACTGGCGGCGTTCGGGGATCGTGGAGACGGACATTCCTGAGGGCATGACGCTGGTCGACCCGGTAGCGAATGCCGAGGTTCCGATTGAGAGAGCTGTGGACGGGCAAGGGAATTCCCCTGCCAGGATTTGGGCCGCGCAATGTGCGCGTGCGGTTTTTGGCACCTGACTGCCTGCGATCGGGATACAAGCTCTTCACGCTGAAGCCGCAGCAGTACCGACGCGTCAATCGAGGCGGCGCCGCTTCAGGGCAATATCATCGAGAACCAGTTCTACCGCATCACTCTCTCGCCCGAGACTGGCGCTATCGCCAGCATCTTCGACAAACAACTCAGCCGCGAACTGGTCGACCAGTCGAGCCCTTACAAGTTTGGCTCGTACCTCTATGTGACCGGCGGCGACGACTATCCGAAGAACTCGCTGTACCGGTTTGGCGCAGGACTGAAGCCCCCTGCATTGACGGTCCAGGCAGCGCAGTCCGGCAAAGTTAGTATCGGCAAAGCGAACATCCCTGGGAATCGTGATCGCACTGCATTCCGAGGCGGTGAACACTCCGTCCGTTGATACTGAAATCCTGTTGCCGAATTCGACAGAAGCAGATTCTGCTGACCTACCACGTCCGTAAAGACCGCGTGCTGACACGCGAGTCCGCCTACATCGCGTTCCCGTTCGCTGTCAAGGACCCACAGTTCACCTATGGCTCACAAACCGCGTTGGGTAAATCCGGCCAAAGATGAACTGGCGGGCGGCAGTCGCGAGTGGTACCTGCCGACGACGTGGTCCGCGGTCTCCAATCCGCAGGTTGCCGGCGTGGTAGTGTCCATCGATGCTCCGCTCATGTCGTTCGGCGACATCGTGCGCGCGAGTGGCCAGTCGGAGTTCAAGCCGAAGAGCTCGACTATGTTCTCGTGGTTGATGAATAACTATTGGGGCACGAACTTTCCCGCGTGGCAGGGCGGCGACTTTACCTTCCGCTACGCCATCACCAGCGACACGACACCTTGAGCCAACCTCGCTGAACCGCTTCGCCTGGAACGTGCTTACGCCACTCGAACGCGATGACGTTGCGGCTTCGACCGATTCATCTACGCTTGCCGGCGCAGCAAGCGTCTCTGCTTGAACATCGACAACACTGCGATCAATCTGCTTACGTGGAAACGCGCGGAAGATGGCGAGGGAACGATTGTCCGCCTGCAGGATGCGTCGGGTGAAGGCTCGCACTTCACCATCAGCAGCAACTATCTTCGTTTCGACAGCGCCTGGTTGTGCAATCTTCTGGAAGAGAGGCAGCAACAGCTACAATCCGGCGCCGACGGCGTGTCGGTATCCATCAAACCGTTTCAGGTTGTGACCATTCGGCTGCGCAGCAGCCCAAACTCTGCGAACGCCCTGACCGCGCACTAAGCGTAAGCCACGGACGCCCAATTGTGGGGGCGGCAGCCGCAGCGAGTCTTCGGCTGCTCGCCACCTGATTCTAGCAACGCAAATCCTCAGCTCTTGAGGAATGCCAGCAGGTCCGCATTGATCGTCTCCGCTTGCGTCGTGGGCATGCCATGCGGGAAGTTTTTGTAGGTTTTCAGAGTTCCGTTCTTCAGCAACTTCGCGGAAAGCGGTCCGGCGGCGACGTAGGGAACGATCTGATCGTCTTCGCTGTGCATCACTAGAACCGGAATCGTGATCTTCTTCAGATCTTCAGTAAAGTCAGTCTGCGAAAAAGCTACGATGCCGTCGTAATGCGCCTTGGCTCCGCCCATCATTCCCTGGCGCCACCAATTTTCAATGACGGCCTCTGATGGCTTTGCGCCAGGGCGATTGAAGCCATAGAACGGCCCAGTCGGCAGATCGCGATAGAATTGCGAGCGATTCGCGGCGAGTTGTGCCTGTAGATCGTCAAACACTGACTTAGGAAGGCCGAGGGGATTTGCGGCGGTCTTCAACATCAGCGGTGGCACCGCGCTGATTAGCGCCGCCTTAACCACACCTTGTTCACCGCGCCGCGCCAAATAATGCACCACCTCACCGCCGCCTGTCGAATGCCCCACATGAATGGCATCTTTCAGGTTGAGATGAGCCGTAACCGCGGCGAGGTCGTCGGCGTAGTGGTCCATGTCGTGACCGTCGGCGACCTGAGTCGAGCGGCCGTGTCCACGCCGGTCATGCGCGATCACACGATAACCGTGGTTCAGGAAAAACAACATTTGCGCGTCCCAGTCATCCGCCGAGAGAGGCCAGCCATGGCTGAATACAATGGGCTGTCCTGAACCCCAGTCCTTGTAGAAAATCTCCACGCCGTCTTTGGTTGTGATGGTGGGCATATGCGAGTTCCTCCTCAATAGAATTGCTCGTTAGGGTCAACCATTAGAGCACATCCGTGTGAAAGAAGGATGAAGGAAACGGGGCAGAGCTGTGCGCGATTACGCCACTGGGCTGACTGCAAATTTTCTGGCGCAGCCCTGCGCGCACCCTGCGGATCGAGTCGAACAACGACAGCGTATCAAAGACAGCTTATTGCGCAGGTGCAGGTGCCGGCTGCTGCGAGGGTGTCCCGAAATTCACCTTTGGAGCCTGGCGAGCGCCCTCGTCGGTCTTGAAATATGCATCGTTGCGCGTGAAGCCCGAGAAGCTGGCGACAATATTATTGGGGAACAGGCTGATGTAGGTGTTGTAATCCTGCAGGGTTTCGTTGTAGCGACGGCGTTCGATGGCAATGCGGTTTTCAGTGCCCGCAAGCTCATCCTGCAATCGCAGGAAGTTTTCGTTCGATCGCAGTTGCGGATAATTCTCCACCACCACCAGCAGGCGGCTCAGGGCGGAATCGAGCTGACCGTTTGCCGCAATCTTTTCCTGGGGAGACTTTGCTCCGGCCATCGCGGCGCGGGCTGCAGCTATGTCGCCGAAAACCTTTTCCTCGTGAGTCGCGAAGCCTTTAACGGTCTCGACAAGATTCGGGATCAGATCGGACCGCCGCTGCAGAACGACATCAACCTGCGACCAGGCTGCGTTCACCGCCTCGCGTTTGCGAACCATTTCATTGCGATGGCCAATGAAAACGCTGCCGACCCAAACCACCAGCAACACCAGCACGACCAGGACGATGATGCCTTTTTTCATGACTACCTTCTCCACTATCGAAATGATCAACCAGCCTGCATGGCCGCTACGACGTTTTCTGTAAGTGCCGCTTCGGAGCCTGTTTATCCAGTTCGTAAATCACCTTCTGGATGGTCCCCATGTATGCATGGTACAACTCACGCAAGTCTGACCGACTGCTTAGCGTCGTTGCGCAATTCCAGGATCGCTCTCAATGGTTCGCTATCGGACCCGAATGTTTCGCTCACCAGTCTAATCACCTGCGTCTTCTCCTGGGGCGCATCTTTTCCCGTGGCGATCAACGCATGCCGAAAAAGAGTAAGCACGCTGCTGATCGATTTTGCCAGCAGAGCCCGCAGTTCGTCGTTGTTATCCGGACTCAACAGCAGGTGATGCCGCAACCGCATTAAGGTCGTGCGAAGCTCGTGCTCCACCTCGACGCGATGCAGGTTCATTGGCACTTGAATGTCGGCGATGACATCGGACCCGAACATGGTCTGGTGCGAGCGCTTGATGTCGAGTAATTCAATCGCAAACACGTCGGCCGACTCGCGCAGCTCTTCCAGCGTCATAAACATCGGCGGTCGCAGTTTTTCTTCGTGACTCCACCAGTGCAGCACTTTCGAGATAGAAGCAAACGAACTGGGCTGCAATTGCTGCAATACGACCAGAACGTTCACATCTGAAAACTGCTCGTGAAAGTCGTCTCGCGCCGCCGAACCGTACACAACCACCGAGGCCAGATTTTCTGCGCATGCCTGCTGTAACCGACTAACGAGTTCCTGCAGTTTGTTTGTGGGTTTCTTCATCGCCTCTCACTCCACGTGCGAGCCTTTACCAACTTCCGCCCGCTCCGCCTCCGCCGCTCATACCGCCGCCGAATCCGCCGAAGCCTCGCCGCCTGGAATAGCCTCCGGAGCTGCCACCGAAGCCTCCGCCCCAACTGCCGCCACGCCCACTGAGAGCGCTGCCCATCAGCAGCCAGGGAAGGGCTCCGCTTCCCCCGCCGCCCGATCGTGGGCCACCACGTCCACCACGCACCGCGCGCGATATTGCACTGATGATCAGGAAAATGACGACGATGACTAACCACGGAAGCCATCCCGGCATTGCCGAAGACGGCGCTCTGGGTTTGTTGGCTGGCACGCCGTTGAGTTGCACACCTTTGTCGGCAGCGATGAGCTGAGCCAGACGCGTGGTCGCGAGCAGAACAGCAGCGCTATAGTCCTGCTGGCGCAGATCGGGCACCATCTCGCGGCCGATGTCCCCGGCGCGAGCATCGTTAATTACCGGCTCTAACCCGTAGCCAACTTCAATCCTGTATTGGCGCTCTTTGGGAGCCAGCAGCAGCAGAACCCCGCGGCTGTCCTGCTTCGATCCGACGCCGAGATGCTTGTAAAGGTCGGCGGCGTAATCTTCCTTGGTCTGACCATCGAGCGAATCGACGGTCACGACCGCGATCTGGGCGCCCGTCTTCTGCTGCACTTCGGCACAAAGCGTTTCCAGCTTGGCTTTAGTGGCAGGATCGATAACGTTGGCCAGATCGGTGACGTAACCCCTGGCGCGAATGTCTGCGATCTTTTCAGCAACCGCTATGGAGCAGAGCGCTGCCAACAACAGCGATGCCGTCAGCAGAACGAGTTTGATGGGCGTCCTCATGAATCGCATTGCGTGCCGAGTACACGCCTTCCACGCGCTCGACCACCCAATCTTATAGGACTTGCTGGCGCGCGTTGCGACGAAAGCGTCTCCGCATTCCCGATGCGTTATTTTCCGGATTCGAAGCAGCGATTATGGGAGGCGAAAAGACGTGCAGCGAGTTCGCGGATCACGTGGTCCTAAGCCGCCTGTCGCCTCACCAGATTGACGGTCACCGATACCCATAAGAACTCCGATTTTGCTCGCGTAAGCGAACGTGCTATTTCTTGTTGACCGGAAGAGTCGATGCGTCGATAACTTCCCTTGTCCACGATACGTCCATCAGCCGATTAGGATTTCGATGTCATTGCCTCGTTCGTTTCCCGTGGCCACAATCGCCGTTGCGCAGCTGTTTGGCACTTCGCTTTGGTTCAGCGCCAACAGCGCCGCGCCCGACCTCATGCGTGCATGGGGCATCGGAATTTCGGGAATCGGACTACTCACCAGTGCGGTCCAACTGGGTTTCATCTTTGGAACCTTGACATTTTCGTTGAGCGGGTTAGCCGATCGATTTCCCGCCAGCAAAATTTTTGTGGTATCCGCTCTACTGGGAGCAACGTTCAACGCGGCCTTCGCTCTTTTGTCTCAAGGCTTAGTGACAGGGATCGCTTTTCGGTTTCTGGTTGGCATTTGCCTGGCGGGCATTTATCCGATCGGCATGAAATTGATCGTGAGTTGGGCGCCGACAAGAACCGGCTCTGCGCTGGCTTGGCTGGTCGGCATGCTGACACTCGGTACCGCACTTCCACAGGGAGTTCGATTCTTCGGGGCTCACTGGAATTGGCAGATCGTTATTCTGACTTCATCCGGTCTGGCGTTGGCGGGAGCACTACTGGTTGGCTGGTTGGGAACCGGTCCACACCTCGCGCTGCGGCCGCCAGGTTCTTCCAGCCGAGGAGGCGTACTAGCCGCTTTCCGGTCCGATAAGCTTCGCGCCGCCGCGTTGGGCTACTTTGGCCACATGTGGGAGCTTTATACTTTCTGGACGCTGGTTCCGCTGATTGTCGCGACTGCCATACATCCGAGCCTTCCAGAGCTGAGCATGCCAGGGCTTGCTTTCACCATCATTGCGATCGGCTCGCTCGGCTGCATTGTTGGGGGCGTTCTGAGCCGCAAGGTCGGCAGTGCTCCCGTGGCCGCCCTGGCGCTGACCATCTCGGGACTATGCTGTTTTATCGTCGCGGCCGGCTGGAGAGAGCTTTCACCGCAAGCTTTTGTTGTTCTTCTTCTGGTATG
>CAWKID010000007.1:0-144262 GCA_963849545.1 uncultured Acidobacteriaceae bacterium
CAGTTATTCCGTCCTTTGACAAAAGATATATCTTAAGATATATCTAAATTCAAAGGAGAATAGCAATGACTGAATATGTTTTTAGAATTCACGACCGTCGCGGCTGCGGCGAGCACCGTGGAGGAGCGAGGAGTCACCGCCGGCGATTCGGGCGGCACGAGCAGGAATGCGGTCCGGAGGCTCGCTTTGATCGCGGCTTTGGAGGGAGACGTGGCGAGCACCGTCACGGCCGAGGCCGCGAGCGTATGTTCGATGCCGGCGACGTGAAGCTGGTAATCCTCAAGCTGCTCTCTGAGCAACCGAGCTACGGCTACCAGCTGATCAAGACCATGGAAGAGCGCCTGGCGGGCGGCTACACCCCGAGCGCGGGAGTGATCTATCCCACGCTGACCATGCTGGAAGAAGAGGGCCTGGCCACTTCCGCGACGGAGAACAACAAGAAGGTCTACTCCGTCACGCCGGAAGGAACGAAGTTCCTGGAGGAGAACAAGCGCCGGGTTGAGGCGTTGTTCGAGCGTCTGGAAGAGGCAGGGAAGGGCTTCGAGCGCGGCCGCTCGCCCGAGATCATGAAGGCGTTTCACAACCTGCGCGGCGCAGTGATAGCGCGGGTGTTCGCGGGAGAGTGCGACGGCGGAGCAGATCCGCAAGATCTCCGAAGCGATCAACGCCGCAGCCAAGGCGATTGACGAGCTGTAAGCAAGATCGGCACGTCAACTCCCCGAACGAAGAACAGCCCGCTCCCGTGAATGGGGGCGGGCTGCGTATTTCCAGCGGAACAGTCGCGGGCGCTGTAAGACTTAGCAGACAGCCCAGAGCCGACGGCTATGCTTACCGCTTGGACGTGCCGCGTGCCAGCTTCTTAACCTTGCGCTTCTTCTCGCCGCGGGCGTGCGTGCGTGCGGCCTTCGGTGCCGCCTTCTTGCGAGCGGTACGCTTCAGCTTCTTGCGTTCCAGCTTATCGGTGGTGCTCTTGGTATTTGCCATGAACTCTGCGTTCCTTCAATAACGTGATTTACGCCTTTTGCAGTTGGGCGTACTTTTCGACCAGCTTTTTCAAACCGAATCTTGGAAATTGTACCGTAATCTTGGCATCTTCCCCATCACCCTCGCGCTTGTAGACGGTTCCTTCGCCGTATTTCGGATGGATCACGCGCTGTCCGGGCTTGAATCCGGTGCGTCCCGTTGACGCGGGAACCTCAACCTTGGGCCGGGTAAATTTCTTGCCGCGCGAGGCGAAGAACTCCGCGATGTTGTCGATGGAGTTGTAGGTCTGGCCCGCCGTAAGTGTTGCGCTGCGGCGTCTTCTGGCCGTCCGTACTGCGGACGCTGATCTTCGTCCTCGTAGGCGTAATGACGGCTGCGTGCCGTAGTCGCTGCTGGAAGTCGTCTTCGGGCGCTGCTGCGGCGAGCCCAGGTCTTGCATCAGCTCCTGCGGAACCTCTTCCAGGAAGCGCGACGGCACGCTGGCCTCCGGCATATCGGTGCCATAACGGCGGCGATAGCGCGCGCGCGACAGGATGAGCGTGTCCATCGCGCGCGTCATGCCCGACATAGCAAAGCCGGCGCTCTTCCTCGATGTCGTCGGGCGCCAGCAGCGTGCGCGAGTGCGGAAACAGGCCTTCTTCCAGTCCGATCAGGAAGACCAGCGGAAACTCCAGGCCCTTGGCCGCGTGCAGCGTCATCAGCGTGATGCGCGCGCTCTCGTCGTACTGATCGGCGTCGCTGACCAGCGCGGCGTGGTCGAGAAATTCCGTCAGCGTCTCGCCGCGGTCGCGCGAATCCATGGCCGCATTCACCAGTTCGCGCAGGTTCTCGATGCGCGCCAGCGACTCCGGCGTGTCTTCCCCTTCCAGCAGCTTGATGTAGCCGGTGCGATCGATCAGGAACTTCAGCAGCTCAGCGGTAGACGCCGCATCGCCGGGCGCGCGAAAGCCCTCGACGCGTCTCTTTGCTGACCCTTCGAGTTGTCATCCTGAGCAGGAGATGCTGCCCTCCCCAATCAGGTTGTCATCCTGAGCGGAGGCGGCCCGACTTTGGCCGCCGGAGTCGAGGGACCTGCTGTCGTCGGCGGTGGCAGAAGCCTCCGCGTCGTTCTCCAAACGCCTCCGGCGAGAATTCCGTCGCATCTTCCTCAAACTCCGCCGGCGAAAAATCCATCGAGTGCTGAAAATCTTCGTCACCGTCGGACGGCCGACTCCACCGCACTCTTCACCGCCGACGTTTCCTGCACCCGCTCGCGAAACGTTCCCAGATGCATGGCGCGCGCATCTTCGATCAACTCGCGAAAACTGTTCAGCGCCGACCAGCGCCCGCGGCTGGAAGCAGCTGCTGCCGGATGGTCTCGTTGATCGCGCCCCACATCGACGTTCCGGTTTCGAGCGCGATCCGCTCGATGGTCTCCATCGTGGTCTTGCCCAGCCCGCGCGGCGGCTTGTTGATCACCCGCTGCATGGCAATCGAGTCGTCCGGATTCGCGATGACCTTCAGGTACGAGATCATGTCCTTGATCTCGGCGCGCTCGTAGAAACTGAAGCCTCCCACAACGTGGTAGTTCAGCTGATAGCGGCGCATCGCCTCTTCCACCAGGCGCGACTGCGAGTTGGTGCGATACAGCACGGCCGCGCGCGGCGTCTCGCCATTTTCGGCGTGGCCCTGGCGCAGATATTTCGCGATGTAGTCGGCGGCGAACAGCGCTTCGTTCTCGCCGTCCGGCGCTTCGTAGTAGCCGATCTGCGCGCCGCCGCTGCGGTCGGTCCACAGGTTCTTGCCCTTGCGCTTGACGTTGCGCGCGACCACCGCCGACGCGGCCTGCAGGATGTTCTGCGTCGAGCGGTAGTTCTGCTCCAGGCGAATGATCTTCGCCTCGGGAAAGTCCTGCTCGAACTCCAGGATGTTGCGGATGTCGGCGCCGCGCCACGAGTAGATGCTCTGGTCTTCATCGCCCACGGCGCAGACGTTGTGCTCGCTGCCGGCCAGCATGCGCATCAGCTCGTACTGCGGACGGTTCGTGTCCTGATACTCGTCGACCAGGATGTAGCGATAGCGGCGGTTGTAGTGCTCGCGAACTTCGCCCGACGACTTCAACACCTTCACCGCATACAGCAGCAGGTCGTCGAAGTCCAGCGCATTCGACTTCGCCAGCTCCTGCCGGTAGATCTCGTAGATGTGCGCGATGCGCTCCGTCTTGGGATCGGCCGAGTCGAGATAAACCTGCTGCGGATCGAGCATGTGGTTCTTCGCCCACGAAATCCGTCCCAGCACGTTGCGCGGCGTCAGCTGCTTGTCGTCGATGCCGAGCCGCTTCATCGCCGCCTTCACCACGTTCTGCTGATCGGACTCGTCGTAGATGACGAAGTCTTTGCGATAGCCCTTGCCGCCGATTTGCAGAGTCTCGATGTCGCGGCGCAGCGTGCGCACGCAGAACGAATGAAAGGTCGAGATCAGCGGCTTGGTCACCGAGCGCGTGCCGACCAGCGAATCGACGCGGCTGGCCATCTCCGACGCAGCCTTGTTGGTGAAGGTCACTGCCAGGACGGAGTCCGGCTGCACGCCGATGCCGTCGATCAGGTGCGCGATGCGATAGGTGATGACGCGCGTCTTGCCGCTGCCGGCTCCGGCCAGGATGAGCACCGGCCCATCGGTGGTCTCGACGGCTTCACGTTGCTGCGGATTCAGTTTGGATAGATACGAGGACAAAGTTCAGGATACTCGAAAAGATGTTCACCACGGAGGCACGGAGGCCACGGAAGTGATTGGATTTGAGAAGCTAACGGAATTCGATTCGACGCGAATCTCGAGCTGGCTGCCACTCATTTTAACAACTCCGTGCCTCCGTGGTGAATACAGAGTGCGTGATTAATTCGGCTTGCTGGCTGACGCTCGGCGCTTCCATGGCGCGCCGCGCCTTGCACTCGGCGCAAGGACAGTGTTCGCGCAGGTACTTCCAGGAATAGATGCCGTGCTCGTGCCCGTCGTTCCAGTGGAAGCTGATGGCGTACTTGCCGACCGGCTTGACCTCGGTCGGCCGCGCCGCCGCCTTGAACATGGGCAGAGCTCCCGCAACCGGCTTCAGCGGATCGCCCGGCTGGCGACCGTCGCGCTCGCGCTCTTCGTTGCACAACGCGCAGGGGCAGGCATCGCGCAGGAACGGGAAAGCTGTAGAGCTGTGGTGTCCGTCTTTCCACTCGATTTCCATGCCGGTGCCGGTGGTGACGTTGACTTTGACGGATTTTGGATCGGCAACGAGGTCCATGATGATCAGCGCGGGCCTGTAAGCCAGCCGCTCCACATGTCTAGTATCGCACGCGAAAAGGCCCGGTGCGGATCTGGTCGACTCCCATCTCGACCAAATCCAGCTCCGGGCCTCTCGCATCACCTCCGCCGTTTCAGGCGGTACTGCTGCACTCAGGAGATCCTGCTTACACATTGGACGGGACTTACCGGCGATCGTCATCATCGTGACGACGGCGGTCTCTGTCGCGATCCCGGTCATAAGCATGCCAACGTCCGTGGCGGTCGTACCAGCCCCGGTCGGGGTGATAGTAAGGCGCGGGCACCGGGCCCGCGTAGTACCCATTGCTGTAGTACCCATTACCGTAGTACGCGGTGTGGTGTACTACGTAGTAGCAGCCGCGGTCGTCGCGATCGCCATCGCCATCGCAGCGCCGCCGACGATCGACCTGCTGCAGAGTCCCAGCCTGGTTCGGGATTGAACGTCGCGAACCTTGCCTGCGCCGCCGGCAGCAACCTTGACCTGCCCTCCTGCGCCGCCGCGCCCGCCCCAAGAACTCCCGTGCCGAGTGCCAGTAGCAATGCGAACTTCAGTTGGCTTTTCATGGTGCCTCCCATTCTTCCCTTCGCTTCAGCGGCCGCTGTAACTGCTTTCGAAATTGAAAACCCGGCATGAAACGAGAAGTTCGCTGAATGGTCTTGCCTTCACTTTTCTTAACAGCGAGTGGAAGAAAGTTCCCGAGATGAAGAGAAATAGGCGCAGACGTGGAAGTTTTACGTCGAAAACTGAGGCGAAGCTTAAGAGAGGGGCAGAGAGCCAAAACAAAAAAGGCACGGCTGCTCACCGTGCCTCTTTTGAGATCGTGATCTACATCACGATCTCTTGCGTTCGCCGCGTTATCGGATGTTGCATCTCCTCCAGATCGCCCTTCACCAGGTTCAAGCCGTACACACACGACTCAAACTCCTTCGACAGCTTGGCGAAGAGCGGCGCCAGTCGCGCGTATTCAAACTGGTCGAACTTGGAGACGATGTAGTAACTCTCCTTGCCGGCCTTCATGAAGTCGACAAAATTCTCCAGCCGCTGCCGGCGCAGGCGGAAGTGGTTGATGCTCTCGGGAAACATGCCCGGAAAGAAAGAGGACGTAGTCGCCGATGTGCTTGCGCACCTGGCGCTCGCGGTCGAACGACGGAGCAGGGCCGTAAATGGGATCGGTCTCCAGCAGCATCTCGCCAACATCGCTCAACGGGCGCCCTTCGGCGTTGCACACCTTGTAAAGCTGCTCGACCTCGCAGAACTCGCTCAACACATTGGCGATGTAGTCCTGTACCTCGGTATCGCGCAAACCAACTGTCGCGGTCGAAGTGGTCGTGAACCAGTTCCGTGAACAGACCTTGTAGTGCATGCGATTCCGGGATCATAGCCTGTGTCTGCGCGCCTCCGTTTCCCGTGCTCCTGATTCGATATTGATGCGTGTTCTTACAGTACTTTCCTCGCGCGCGCAAACAGTTCCTTGCGCGCATCGTTACTCAGGAGGTTCACTGATACAAACCCGAGGCGGACGAAACGCTTCGCTACCACAACTGATCCAGGGGAGGATGTAATGTTTGATCCCGAATCATGCGGTCCGGGTTTGCTGGTGGAGCACACGGCCGGCAGAATAGCTGCTTATCAGCAGAGTCTCGCATTGACTGCCAAAATGTAAGACGCTCACCGCAGATGGGTCTGGAGGAACAATCTCCCCCAGTGATAGCCGGCTATCAGCCCTGAGGACGTTACCCACGAGTTCCAGTTGCGCCTCGGAAACGGGCGCGCCCTGGAGATCGTGCCGCTGCGGCTTCGTTCAACGGCAAGGGTGATTTTTGCAGCATGTTCCACAGCGCTACAGCGCTATTGTTTCTTCGTGGTGGAAGGCTTGGCTGCCGGATGAGCAGACTTCGCGGCAGGCTTCGGATGGGCATCCTCTGCGATCTGCTGAGCCACCTTGTCTGCCTCTTGAGCGAATGTGGCCGACACCGCATCAACGCCAAACTTATTCGCATCCGCTGCAAACGGAACGTCTTTCAACTCGGGCACGGGTTTGCCAACCTTATATAAAGTCACTAGGGTCAGGGCCTGGTAGTTTGCGGGATCCAGCTTCACCCCTTTGGGCGAAGACGCGGGCGCCAATCCGCCAGTGTTGGGATCCTTCAACACGGTAGGAACAGTAAAGACGAAATAGTCGCATTGCTTGGCACGAGCTTCACTCTCGACATCTTTCAATGGACTGTCTGCGCTCAGAACCACGGTGTCAATTTGATTGCGAGCAAATTCGCTCAGCAACCCTAGTTGCATGCTGTCCGTGGGTAGCGACTGACCGGTGGAGTCCTTTATCGGCACGACCCCGACGCGCAAAACCCCAGCGGCTTTGGGCGGAGCGCTTGGCGCGGGCGCAGCAGCAGGCTGAGGTGCGGCAGCCGGGGCTGCTGAGGCAGCAGCGGATGCTTCAGCACCGGCCGAGGCCGTCGCGGCTCCCGTATCAGGTGTGTTTGTCACTTTGCAACTTGGAGGTGCGTCAAACAAAGGACCGTCGAGGGTGGTCTTTGTCAGCTCGATCACTTCGGTGGTGGTAGTGAAGGTTCCCTGTGGCATCGTCATCGTCATCGTCTGCTTGAGCGGGTAACCCATGGGCGCACCGCCACCCTTCATCACGATGCGGTCTTGGCAGCCGCGTTTTCCACCCATGCCGCCGCAAGCCATCGCGCGATAGGATTCCTCACCGCAGGAGAAACTCGCCAGATCGGCATACCAGCCATCAATCTCCATCTTCATATTTGACTGATTGCAGGCATCGGGCGTGGATTCCATCATCATCGTGCTCTTGATGTGGCGGGCTTTGTAGCCGAACATTTCCTGGCGTTCGCCCGTGTCCGTCGATGTGCGGCTGATGGTGACAACTCCGCCTTTGTGCGAGGTCCCGGGATCGCCTCCGTCCATATCTTTGCCCATGCCTCGCATATCCGGTGCCGCCGGACAGGAAGTCTCGTTACCACCAAAAGGCGTCACGGTGCAATGATCGCCCATGACGGTTACCATTCGTTTCTGATCGCACTGCAAAAGCGTGACCGATCCTCCATGACCTCCGAAACTCATCTCGGTCCGTTCACGGGAACCCTTGATGTATACCGTGCTCTCGGTGCTATGGCCCATCACGGTGGTCCGGGTTTTGATTTTGAGATCGGCCGAGCAAAAGGTTGAGATGAAGAGGAGAAATATGAAGGAGTAACTGGTCAGGCGCATTCGGGGAAGCCTCCCTGAAGAAAAACCTAACACTCCTTAATTGAAAAGCAAAAACAAATCAGGGTCTTTCAAAAGCCAAATCCCAATTGCAGACCCGGTTCACTCTACCGGCGTCGCCTGAAACCCGGAGACCTGCGCCGCCAGGGGAGCAGATCTCCGGCATTGAGGAGAAGAAGACGAAGTCGCACAAAGTTGTGATCAGCGAGCGGATGGGGGAGCGCTCGGCCGTCCCAGCTGAAGCAGCGGCCCCTGATTATCAGGGAAGTTGCTGGTGCTGAATACGAGAATGCCGGCCTCATGATCGCCGTCGAACGGGGTCGTGATGCCCGGGCACCCTGCGCGAGCGGCATCGTTCGGATCGCCAAACCAGATACCGATGTGACCCATGGGCACAGCTTGGTCCGCGAGCAAAAACGTTTCATCGCTGAAGATGCCGGTATAGTCTGCGACCCCGTTACCTTTTGCGTCGGTGTCGACATCGCCCTGATACCAGGAAAAGCCAAAGGGTCGGCTTGAATGCTGAGTGACGAAGACCGTGAATTCGTTATTCGGCGTGAGTCCGAAGACTTCCAAATGCAGCTTCTGAACAGCTCCCAGGTCACTGACCGTTACGCGAGCGTGAGCCGCGGCAGGCAGGCAGGTTACCCCCGGTGAAAGCGCCAAGTTGAAGCTGTTGTTGTCGCCTACGGCCGCGAACACTTGGGAAGACATTCCCATCATTGCCAGCGCTGCCAGTACCGCACTCCAAATTGCTTTCTTCATTGTTTCTCCTTGCTACGTTCCATTCAGACTTCGGGAAGCTTGTTTCACTTCTCACACCTGATCAATCGGAACTAGCGGGAGAAATACGACACTGTGGGAGTAAAGAGTGACGACCGGCGCCGACGCAGTGATGAGACGCGATCAGGTCAGGAGTTTCTTTGCGCTGAGAGTATCCGGATGACTTGCACCTACACTGGGCTCCAGGTTCTCAAGAGCGGCACGGGAAATTTCACGCGCCTTGTCGCGCTTGCCCTGGGCTGCGAGTGCACGCGCCAATGCCAGATATGCACGGCCGAGGCTGCTCGACAGCGTGCCCGGTTCCATTTTGTCTTTCAGCATGCGGTACAGCCTGGGAAGCGTCTGCAATGGCTTCATCAACTCTGCCATTCTCAAGCTCGAAGGTGGAACGGCGAACCAGAAAACTGGGAAGATACACTGCACCTTGTCCACCTGCCTTAATCGCCGCTTCGTCCGAAGTCACCGCTTCGTTTCCCAGTTGCAAGGCTAGCGTCAGATTTCCCTGTGCCTCTGCCAGCAGCGACTTTTCGGATTGGAGCACCGCAAATGCGTAGTGTCCCGGAGGCAGCGAGTTCCGTAGTTTCGGCTCCAAGTCCGCCAGGATCGCGGCCGCCCGATCATACTCGTGTTCGTCACGATAAATGCGAGCCAGTTGCAGATCTGACTGGTTGGCCAGGATCTGATTGCCGGTTCGAAGAGCTTTCTGATGCGCGCGCTCTGCGTAGTCCTCTGCCTCATGAAGTTTTCCAAGCTCGCGCAAGACGCCGGAATAGTTGTGCAAAATCGTCGGCAACACTTCGTCTTCCGTTTGGTTGGTACGGTCAATCTCAATCGCGCGGCGGTACGCATCCGCCGCTTGCAGCGGCCGCCCCGCATCCGACAATACTAAGCCCCAATCGTTGAACAGCTTGACCGCCTTTTGGGTGTCGTCGTAGCCAAGGCTGCTCATTCGGGCGGAGGCCCGCCGAAATGCAGCATCCGATTCGCGAAATTGTCCGGTCGTTCCGTACGCATCCGCCAGGGCGATCAAGACGTTCAGTTCTTCAACCGGCGACTGCACCGGCGATTGATTGAAGGTGCGTTCCGCGGCCTCCGTTCGCACCAGTGCTTCACGAGCGTTGCCATTGCGATAGGCAATCTCTGCCCCATCTATCAGGCACAGAACCCGAACTGGGTCGAATTGTGGTTCACTCGGCAGCTCACGCAGGCCTGATTGGAATAGTTGTTCCGCTCGCGCCAGCTCTCCACTCGGGAGCAACGCCCAACCAAATTGACAGGCCGCCTTGGCGCGCGTGGCAACGTCTGGAGCCTTGCGGGACAGTTGGTATGCCTGCTCGAGCAGGCGGCGCGCCCTCACATTGTCTTCTCCGGCCGAATACTGAGCGCCGATCGAAATCAGCAGCTCGGCGTGATCGGCGGCCTCATCATATTGCTCGCGCTCCACAATGTGTTCTTCACGCTCGAGCAGTTCGCGCTTGGTTATCGGCCTGCCCGACGGAGCCACCTCGCTCAACAGGAGCTCATTCAATCCAGTAATGCGCTCAGCCCGGAGCAACTGGCGCAATGCGAAGTCCCGTTGCCGACGGGCGGTGCGAGCCTGATCCAACGTAGCCACCGCGCCGGTCAAGGAAGCGAAAATAGCTAGTCCGGCAAGCATCACCGCGATGGAGTTACGTCGGACGAACTTGGCCGCTCGATAGGTGATCGTTTCAGGACGCGCTCGAATCGGCTGGTTGCCTAAGTAACTTTGCAGGTCGTCCGAAAGAGCTGCCACCGAGGGGTAACGCTCCGCCGGATTCTTCTTCAATGACTTCAAGATGATGGTGTCCAGATCCCCGCGAAGCGTCCGGCCTAACTTTTCCGGCGTGCTCTGGCGGAATGCAGCGCGTTGGACCACTTCCTCGCCACCGCCAACCGGGTTCACAACGACGGACGGACGTAAGGGTTCCTGCTCAAGCACTGCCTTCACCAGTTCTGCGGGAGCGTGAATGCAGTCGCCCATGGGATGGCGGCCCGTTAACAACCCGTAAAGCAGCACGCCCAAGGCATAGACATCGGTAACCGTAGTGATCGGTTTTCCTTGCAACTGCTCGGGCGCGGCGTACCCGGGGGTCATCGGGCGTGCGCCACCAATCGTGATCAGTGTCGTGTCTTCAGAGGCCGATTCGCCAGCCAGAAGCTTGGCAATACCGAAGTCGAGCAACTTAACCTGACCGTCGTTGCGCACGAGCACATTCGATGGCTTAAGGTCCCGGTGCACGATCAAGCTGGCATGAGCGTGCGAGACCGCTGCCAGAACATCAAGGAACAGGCGAATGCGCGAGGCGACATCGAGCGAACGCTGGTCACAATATTTATCGATGTGATCGCCCTTGATATATTCCAGGACTAGATACGAGTGGCCGTCAGTGGTAACGCCGGCGTCAATCAGTTCGGCGATATTGGGATGGGCTAATCGAGCGAGAATGCGGCCTTCCCGCGTAAACCGATGTTCAGCATCCATGCCCGATAAGGCAATATTCAGGAATTTAACTGCCACGCGACGGTCGAAGCGGCCATCGCTCCGCTCCGCCAGCCAGACGCTTCCCATTCCGCCGATACCGATCTCCGATATCAGCGTGTACAGCCCGGCAGTTTGTCCTGCGAAGAACCGGTCGCGAGGGAGCAGCGCTGATCGCTCTTCGAGAAATCTTTCATCAGCTAACAAGCGCTGTTGCGCCAGCAGCATCTTCAGATCGCTGGCCAAGCTGGCATCTTTCACACTCAATGCTTCCAGCCAAATCGAGCGTTTTGCATCGGGCATCTTTAAGACTTCGTCGAGATACCGGCTCAAGAGTTTCCAGCGATCGCGGTTTAGCGTGGGCATGGGTTCTTCTCGTTCGCGGATTCGCCGCCAAGATGGAGTCGCAGATATAAACGCGCTTTCTCCCACCGCCGCTGCACCGTGCGCTCCGATAATTTCTGCAGGGCTGCGATCTCCGCAAAGGAACAGCCGCAGAAGAACTTCAGTTCTACGACTTCGGCCAGTTCCGGTTCGGCCTCGGTCAATTGGTCCAAAGCGTCGCCAATCCGCGCAAGCTCCTTCGCATCAGCCGGCTCCGATCCGAAATCTGTCGTGAGTGAAGCAATCTCGAATTCGCCTCCCCGTTTTAAGGCGCTGCAACTGCGAGCATGATCGATGATGATTCCGCGCATCACGTGGGCCGCATACGCTACGAATCGGGGCTGGTCGGCAAATGCCACGCCCGGACGCTTGGAAATATCAAGATAGGTCTCGTGCAGAAGAGTGGTTACACTCAGGTTCGAGGGAGCAATTCTGCGCGCCAACTCGCGCCGCGCAAGGGAATGAAGTTGCCGGTACAACGTGCTGAATAATAGATCCGTGTCGTTACGCCCGGAATACCGAGCTATCTCTGCCGGTCCCTTCGTAATTGGATTTCCTATAATGGCAGCCGGGCTACTGGCTGAAGACATGCTCAATCCCATAACTATCGCTCCTCTAACAAACGCCGAACGACTTAAAGCGGCATCACGGCTAAATCAAATTTTGTTTCGGCCAGTTAGCAATACGCCTCAATGGGCACACTGCGCCTTGAAGCAAGTGGCAAGTAACTTGACCGGACTACGTGTTCTGGAATCCAGAGGGAAATGGGAGCGTTAAGTCAAGATAAGTTACGTCACGGAAGTTTGTGTCAAGCATTTGTCACAAGTGGGTCACTTTCCGTACGGTGCTCGTGGGATGAAGTGCAGTTGGGCGTGACGATCATGTACAAAAGACATTGAACGCGGGAAGCAAAACAAAATATCTCCCATCAATGTCGTTGTCCTAAGTCTATTTCGATGAACTAAGTAGACGGAATATGATCGAGGAATCAGGTTGCGCGCCGCGATTCTCTGAGTTTGTCTGCTCGGCGGTATAGCATCGAAGCGTATGTCTTTTTTTGTCCGTTTTTCGGCGTACTGAGGTATTTCTTAAACGGTATTTAGCGGAGATAGTATGGGTACATCGAATGGAACGGAGGTTCTAAAATGTCCCATGCAACCGCTCTTCTTGTTGTCGACGCACAGGAGTCCTTCCGGCACCGGCCGTATTGGAGCAATGTTGACGCTCCATTATTTTTTACACGGTTACAGACACTTATCGATGGAGCAAAAGCTAGAGGAATTCCGGTGGTGCAGGTTTTTCATGTCGAAGAGGATGGAGTGTTTTCCACGGCATCCGGTTATGTAAGACCAATGGAGGGTATCTCGTTCACAGCCGACGCCGTATTTCATAAGCGCAGTCACAGTGCTCTGGTGGGTAGTGGGCTCGAGGTCTGGCTGGTGAAGAACGGCATTCGCCGTTTAATAATTTCAGGTATTCGTACCGAACAGTGTTGCGAGACTACAACGCGCCACTCCTCCGATCTGGGATACGAGGTTGATTACGTAACCGAAGCTACGCTTACGTTTCCCATGACGGACGCAAAGGGAAGACAATGGAGCCCGGAGGAAATTAAAGCGCGGACAGAGCTTGTTCTGGACGGCCGTTTTGCTCGCATTGTTACCGTCGAAGCGGCGCTCGCCGGCCCACCGGCAGAGCTGGCCGCCTGAGAGCCATGGTGATGCGGTCGCGATCTACAGCAGGAAGGTGAACGCAAGATGAAGCGGATAAAGATTTACGTTGTGCTTCCACCGCGTCTCACGCTGCTCGATCTAGCCGGGCCGATGGAAGTGTTGCGACGCTCCAACATCGAACAGTCGGAGGTGTTCTTTGACGTGCGCTACGTGGGCGCGTCGACCACCATACTCACATCGATCGGGCTGCCTGTGACTTCGATCGAGCCTCTGCCGCCTACGCTGCCTGATGGGGCAATGATTGTGCTTGCCGGCGACGTCGATGACGTGATGGCTTCGTTCGGTCGCCCCGGCCCCGTCCGGTCGAAGCTTGATGCCGCCCATCAGGCACGCATCGTTAAATGGTTGCAAGAGACCATCCGGCCCGGACACATAGTAATTTCAATCTGCTCCGGCGCTTTGCTCGCGGCACAGGCTGGGCTCCTGGACGGCTACAGTTGCACCACCCATTACGCCTGCTGCGAAGAACTTTCTGCGATCGCGCCGAAGGCCAGGGTCCTTGAGAATCGTCTCTATGTAGAAGATCGCAATCGCTACTCCAGCGCCGGAATCATGGCCGGAGTGGACTTGATGCTCCATCTGGTTGGCCGCCTGACGAATGAGGCTTGTGCAGCGGCTGTCGCGCGTTACCTCGTGGTCTATCTGCGTCGCAGTGGCGCCGATCCCCAGCTCTCCCCCTGGCTGGAGGGCCGTAACCATATTCATCCGACGGTACATCGGGTGCAAGACGCCATCAGTCATGACCCTGCGAAACGGTGGAACCTGCGCGCCCTCGCACGCATAGCCGGATCGAGCGATCGCCATCTTTCCAGGCTATTTCACGAACATGCAGGCATGAATATTACCGATTACATCAATCGCCTTCGCGTGACCTTGGCGCACGAGCTCATCAACCAGACGCGCTTGGACATTGAGCACGTCGCCGAACGCGCCGGCTTCCATTCGAGCCGCCAGTTGCGCCGGGCATGGCGCAGGCTCTACGGCACCACGCCGCGACAAGCGCGAGCACGCTGATGCGACTTCCAGCGGATCGCACGTTTCCTGTTATGTGGGCTTGCCTTACCGATCGTGCAAGATGCAACTACGGCTCAGCGCAATAGGAATTGGTTGAAAATTGGCGGAAGCGTGTGCGAGTCGAACGCACCATTGACGTCGAAGACGCCAATCGCCGGTTTTGAAGACCGGGAGGATCACCGGACCCCCTTCGCTTCCGTATTGATGCTTCCCGTTATTTTTTGAACAGGGATGCAGACTGCCGTGAGATTTGCAGGGTAAAGGTTGCATTTGCAGAAAGCAAACCCGCACCGGCGATAGTGAAGGACAATTCCGCCCGCCAGTGTAATCTCAGCGACCGCGCCTTGCGCTCAATACCTGTCGTGCCGCTCGAACACCGCTTGAGAATGCGCCGTGTACGGTGGCGCGATGTCCATCACTCTGAGTGGCTTCGCCAGCAAAGAACAAAGTGTCACGCAACGGCCGCGAAAACTCCTTCTGGTTCTCTACCCCTCCTGCGAGTACAAAACTGTACGCTCCACGTGAAAACGGATCCGCTTGCCAATCATGGAAATAGGATTGAACGAATCGATCGTGTAGCGCGTCTTCCGGCAGGGCGAGAATCCGCGCCAAGGCCCGCAACGCTTCCAACTCGAGCTGTTGCTTCGCCTGGCCCCGCTTTGCGTCTGCCAAGGGACCCGCAGCCCATGCGACCAGAAGCGGAAGGCGAAGTGGGGCGGCAGTCCAGTAGGTGGGAAAGACTGGATCCTGGGTAAACAGGAAATGCAGGTCCTGCATGGTACGGTCGCCCATCAACCGACGCTCTTCCCAGAAGATGGAATTGAATTGCAGCACCAGCCTGGTGACAGGTCCCATGGCAAGCGATGCGAGTGCCTTCTGTTTCTCGGCGAGCGGCGGGTCGAATTCGACGGCTCCTGGCATGTGCGATGGCAACTGCAGAACTGCAACCGGCAACGTGAGAACCAGCGCGCGAGCCTCGAATTCCAAACGTTCCTTGCCGCCAATGGCTGCTTGCAGACGAATTCCGTCCTGCCCCCAACGGACGGACTGAACGATTGCGCAGGTCGTTACTTTAACTGTGGAGGAAAGGTCCCGACAGAGCGACGCCACGACCTGCGAATACCCACCCACCACGTGAAAACCGAGGTTGCCGCCGGTTTGCTCTTCCGCTCGGCCATCAATAATGATGGAGTGCGTGCTGATGCGGGAGGGATCTCCGGCATGGAATCCCTGAACGAAGCCACGCGCCCACTGTTTTTCTTCGGGCGAAGTATCGGCGAACCGAGTGGTCAGGGTTTGCTCGAATGTCTCATCCGGAAAGTCTGTCCGATTCATCCCATTCAGCTTGTCGAAGATGCCGGTGCCCGGGCCCTCGCAACTGACGCATCCCAGTCCTGTCGGAGCAGTAGCTTTGCCCATCAGTTTGGCGAAGCTTAAGGCCATGCGAACCCAGGTATTCATCGAATTCGGGCGGTTTGCCGTGTACGAACTCCGCTCCTAACTCGAGGCCATGTTCCGGTGTCAGGCCGGGTAAGGTCAGAATGCGGCCGCCAACGCGGTCCCTTGCTTCCAGAACTAACACCTTTAGGTCAGCTTTTCCGAGATGCTCGGCAGTCGCCAGTCCGGCGATACCTGCCCCTGCCACGATTACGTCCCAGTGTTCCATCTGTCGGAGCGAAGACCTCTGCTGGTTGGATGCACCTGAGAGGTGGCCACGAAAGAGGTGTAGTTGCCAACGAATGATGAAAGATTAATCAGAGGCGAGACTGTCCAAGCCGGCCAACTGTTGCAATTTCGACCTATCAGGCGGATTTCGGAGAGCGAGTGAGGCAGAGTGCCTCAGCCGAGGGGTTCTTCCGACACAAGACGTTGCGAAATGTATCACTTGGGAAAGTGACCTCCATCACTGCTTCTCTTGATTGTAAGTACCACACTGAAACTGAACTCATAGAAGCCGTTCATAAATTAATCGGCTTTACAGATTCACATGGGAGAAGTGATGAAGAAGGTCATCCTGGCAATTCTGGTTCTTGCATTCGCTCTGTTTCTCGCGCTTCCGAATTTGTCCTGGGCGCAGGAAGACATTTACAAAGCCAAGTGCGCTGCCTGTCATGGTGCTGACGGCAAAGGTTCGGCAGCCGGAAAGAAGATGGGAGCCCCCGAGTTCTCGTCGACCGGTGTACAAGGCGCCTCTGACGCGACGCTTGCTGACTTCATCGAGAACGGCGGCCCGCAAAAGAGGGCTTCGCATGCGTTTCGCCAACAAGGGTGTTAGCGCTGCCGATGCCGGCAAGCTGGCAGCTTATGTAAAGACCCTGAAATAAAGGTTTGCGTTTGGTTCGATCTGCTGCAAGCGCGTTGATGGTTGGCACCCTGCAGCAGCAGTTTTCCCGCTTCGTCGCCCGACGGCGCTGCTTGTAATCGGCGCCGCTTTCACCTGCCGAGGTCCGACTGGGCCGCCTGGGCGACTTGGCTGAAGCTGGCACGATGCCTGTGCTCAGTGCAGCCCTGGAGAAACTTCATGAGCAAAGGAATTCTCTACGATGCCACAAAGTGCATCGATTGCAAGCAGTGTGAACAGGCATGCGCCGCCGAGAACGGTCTGCCGTACGACGACACGATTGCAGCGCAGGAAGTAACTTCAGCGCACAAATATACCGTCGTGCTGGCCAAGGATGACAAGTTCATGCGCCGCCTGTGTATGAACTGCGAAGACCCAGCCTGTGCGTCGGTCTGTCCGGTCGGCGCGATGAAGAAGACGGCACTCGGCCCCGTCACCTACGACAAGGGCAAATGCATGGGCTGCCGCTATTGCATGGCTGCCTGTCCCTTTGGCGTTCCCAAGTACGAATGGGACAAGGCAATTCCGGCCGTGCGCAAGTGCATCATGTGCAGCAAGCGGGTCGAGGAAGGCAAGCAGACCGCATGCGCCGAGATCTGTCCCACCGGTGCAACCTTGTTTGGCAATCGCGATGCCCTGCTGGACGAGGCGAAGAAGCGCATTCACGACAACCCTGACCAGTATCTGCACCACATCTTTGGCGAAAACGAGGTTGGCGGAACCTCCGTGTTGCTGCTCTCTTCCGCACCATTCAATCAGTTTGGCTACCGCGCGGACCTGACCGAACGCGCTCTTCCCATGTACACGTACCAGGTGCTGTCACGAATCCCCGATTTCGTTCCCCTGTTCGGAACCATGCTGGGCGGCATTTACTGGATCACCCATCGCCGCCAGGATGTAGCCGAAGCGGAAGCCGAGGAAAAACAACCCAAAGGCGGTGCCCGATGACCGTTCCACGCATGCGGTTCACTTTCTGGAAAGCCGTCTTTCTCGTCATCATGGCTGGCCGGTGTTTACTGCAGTTACGTCCGGTTTTTCCACGGACTGGGTGCTTCCACCAACTTGTCAGACCAGTTTCCATGGGGAATCTGGATTGGCTTTGACGTGATGTGCGGCGTGATGCTGGCGGCTGGTGGCTTTACTCTGACGGCGGCGGTTGAGATCTTCAATATCAAGCGCTTTCATTCGATCATCCGTCCCACCATATTGACGGCATTTCTTGGATACGTGCTGGTATGCGCCGCGCTGATGTACGACCTCGGCCTTCCCTGGAACATCTGGCACCCGCTGATCATGCGTAATCCGCATTCGGTGATGTTCGAGGTGGCTTATTGCGTGATGTTCTATACCACGGTTCTGGCGCTGGAGTTTTCTCCGATCGTGCTGGAGCACTTCAATCTGCAGAAACCGCTGAAGATCGTCCGCAGCGTCATGGTCGTCTTCGTGATTCTTGGCGTTTTGCTTTCGACGCTGCACCAATCGTCGCTGGGCACGCTGTATCTGATCATGCCCAACAAGCTGCATCCGTTCTGGTATAGCCCACTGTTGCCGGTGTTCTTTTTCCTGTCGGCAATTTCGGTAGGCTTGGCGATGACGATCTTCGAGTCGTCTATGAGCTCCAAGTACTTCGGACGCGAGATCGAGCTGCCCATCATCCGCGATCTTGGCCGGGTGCTGGTGGTTGTCCTCGCACTCTACGGCATTCTGAAATTTGAAGACCTTCTGCATCGTCACGTGCTTCATCTGGTTTTTGTTCCCAGCTACGAGCAGCGCTTCTTCCTGCTTGAGATATTTCTGTCTGTCCTGATTCCTCTGGGCATGCTGCTGGTGCCGAAGATTCGGGAGAGCGCGCAGGGACTCTACCTGGCGGCGGTGTTGTGCCTGCTGGGCTTCGTAACAAACCGTTTGAATGTTGCCATCACGGGTGTGGAGAACGCAGTCGGCGGACGCTACACGCCGAAGTGGACGGAAGTGGTTATCACGGCCATGTTCGTCGCGCTGGGCTTCGCCATCTTCGGATTTGCGGCGAAATATCTGCCTATCTTCCCCGAGGAGAAGGCGCACCTCCCTGCACTCCGTGAACCTGAAATCGTCGTAAACGAAATTGCGGTGCCTGCTCATGCGGGTGACTGACAACTCGGACGGGGTACCCACGATAGAGAAGTCCGGGAGCCCCTTTTCGCATTCGAGATGGTTTCAGAGATTAGGGCAAAGCGTCAGCGCAAAGCTGATGATCTGCCATCTTCTTCGTCCTGATCATCATCTTCGGCCTTCTGGGCTATTTCAGCATTCAGGATCAACGAAAGCATCTGGAAGACGCCGCACTGATCAGCGCCGAGCAGCAGAGCGAGGTGCTGCGCCGCAGCGCTTCGCGCTACATGCTGAACAATGACCGAGTCGGTCTGTACGAAATGATGCTCAACATGGCCGATCAGCCGGGCATGGTGCGGGTTCGCATCATGAATCCCCAGGGCGTGATCAGCTATTCCACGTCGCCGGCCGAAGTGGGAACGATGGTCGACAAGTCCGCCGAGGCCTGTTACGCCTGCCACGAAAAATCGAAGCCGCTGGCCCGGCTCAATCGTTCTGACCGGTTTCGTGTTTACCGCGCCGACGGCGAACGCGTTCTTGGTGTAATCACTCCCATCGAGAACGAGCCGGCGTGCTCCAACGCGGCCTGTCACGCTCATCCTGCCGGTACCCAGATACTCGGCGTGCTGGATACCAATCTCTCGCTTGCCAAGGTCGATAAAGGCCTGACTCATGAGACCCACGAGATGCTTGGCTTGACCACGGTCGTCGCTGATCGCAGTGGTTTTCTTAAGCGGCCTGTTTGTCTGGGTCGTCGTACACAACCCGCTGCGAGAGTTGGAAACCGGTACCGAACGAATTGCCAGCGGCAATCTCGGATATCAGATTCCTGTTCACGCGCAGGATGAAGTCGGGCAATTGGCACAATCGTTCAACGCAGATGAGTAACCGGCTGCAGATGGCGCAAGCCGAGATCACCGCATGGACTCACACGCTGGAGCAGCGAGTCGAGGAAAAAACGCGCGAGTTGAAGCAGGCGCACCAGCGCATGCTGCACGTCGAGAAGATGGCGACCATCGGCAAAATGGCTGCCGTCGTGGCGCACGAGATCAATAATCCGCTATCGGGAATCCTCACGTATTCCCGACTGGTGAAACGCTGGATCGACAAGAACACGCGAGACGTCACCCAAGCAGGAAGAGATGAAGGGTTCGCTGGACCTGATCGCCAGCGAGAGCAAGCGCTGCGGTGAGCTGGTGCAGAACCTGCTCAGCTTCTCGCGGGTCTCGCCCATGAATCTGGCATGGTGCGACCTGAACCAGGTGATCGATCGCTGTATACGGCTGGTGCAGCACAAGCTGGACTCGGCGGCATACAACTCAACCTGGATCTCGCTCCGAGCTTGCCGCCAGCCCATTGCGATCCGGCGCAGATCGAGCAGGTCGTGCTCGCGCTGGTTATCAATGCGATCGACGCCATGCCGCAGGAAGGTAATCTGTGGATCACAGACCTGCCTGAATGCCGATAGCGCCCTGGAGACTCGTGGTCCGCGACGACGGAGTCGGTATCCCTGCCGAGCATCTCGCCGCATATCTTCGAGCCTTTCTACACGACGAAAGAGTCGGGCGGCTCGGGCCTCGGACTGGCGATCAGCGAGAACATCGTCGAGCGCCACGGCGGAACGATTGAAGTGGATTCGGTAGTCGGACAAGGTACGACTTTCAAGATTGTGCTGCCAGTTGACAGCCAGAGACCGGTGGCTACGCCAGAAGCTGAGCGCACGACTCTCTGAGGTGAGGTAGAACGATGACCCAAGGAAAATTGCTGATCGTCGACGATGAACTCAGCGTACGAGACTCACTGGCCAAGTGGTTCGTGGAAGAGGGCTACGAGGTCGCCACAGCGGAGAGCGCGAACGAAGCGCTTACCTGCGTTGCCGAGCAGTCCTTCGATGTCGCATTGGTCGACATCAAGATGCGCGGCACCGACGGCATCGAGTTGCAGCGACGTCTGCACGAGATTTATCCCGACATGCTGGTCATCATCATGACCGGTTATGCGTCGGTGGAAACGGCGGTCGCTGCGCTCAAGAACGGTGCCTACGACTACGTCAACAAACCGCTCGATCCCGACGAGATCGCGCACCTGATCGCGAAGGCGATGTCGCATCGCCGTACGCAACAGGAGAACGTCCGGCTGAAGGAGACGGTGGCCGAGATCGCGCGCCCCAGCGACATCATTGGGCAGAGCGCTGCCATGAAGCATGTCTTCGACGCCATCGAGACCGTCGCGCCCACCGATGCCACCGTGCTGGTGACTGGCGAAAGCGGTACCGGCAAGGAGTTGGTGGCGCGCGCCATTCATACCGGGAGTCCGCGGCGCTTTCATCCTCTCGTCGTCATTCACTGCGGCGCACTGACCGAGACCCTGCTGGAGAGCGAACTGTTCGGTCATGAGAAAGGCGCTTTCACCGGAGCGCAGTATCGCAAGAAGGGGAAGTTCGAAATTGCCGAAGGCGGCACCGTTTTCCTGGACGAGATCGGCGACATCAGCTTGAAGACGCAGACGGATCTGCTGCGCGTTTTACAGGAGCGAGAGATCTCCCGAGTGGGCGGCAATCAGACCATCAAGGTCGATTTCCGGATTGTGGCCGCGACCAACAAAGACCTGGAGCAGCTGATCGAAGAGGGTAAGTTCCGCCCCGATCTTTACTACCGGCTGAATGTCTTCCACATCGAGGTACCTCCGCTGCGCGACCGCCGCGAAGACATTCCGATGCTGGTCGATCACTTTGTCCGCAAATTCTCGGCTGAGATGGGCAAGCGGATCACCAGTGTCTCGCCGGCTGCCATGAACGGCTTGCAGCAGTACAACTGGCCCGGCAATGTGCGCGAATTGGAAAACGCGGTCGAGCGCGCCATGGTCGTTGCCCAGGAGCCGGAGCTGCGCGAGCAGGACTTCACGCTGAAGGCGAAGAACGGCGTCGGTCTGGGGATTGGCGATGTGCGCAGCCTGGAAGATGTCGAGCGGGCTCACATCCTGCGCGTGCTGGATGAGTGCAGCGGAAATCAGACGCGCACCGCCGAGGTGCTGGGCATCGATCGCGTGACCCTGCATCACAAGCTGAAGAAGTATGGATGGAACGGAAAGAGAAAGAGCAGCTGGCGACGAGCAACTAGGGCAGCAGTTGGCAGTTAGCACCTGGCATTAGACTCGAAGTTGCAAGTAGCGATTATCGATTGGCCTCACCGAGCTCGCCGCATCGGAACTGCCGACTGCCAAGTGCTAATTGCTAACGGCTGTGCTTATGAAGCATCTCCAATTACTGCCGATCGGACCGGTCGACGCGGAACTGCTCGAATGGCTCGCGCAGGCGCTGCACGAGAAGTTTCGCGTGCCCACGGAGATCACTCCTGCCCGCTCTCGACCCCGCCTTTGCGTTGCACGCCGAGCGGCAGCAGTATCATTCCTCCGAGATCCTCTCCACCATGCAGCGGTTCGTAAACGGCAACACGTGGCGGCTGCTGGGGGTTACAGCAGCTGGACCTGTACATTCCGATTCTGACCTTCGTTTTCGGCGAAGCCCAGATGAGCGGAGCGGCGAGCGGTGGTTTCTTACCATCGGTTGAAGCAGGAGTTTTACGGATTGCCGCCACGACATGGACCTTCTCGCCAACCGTCTTCTTATCGAGTCGGTACATGAGCTCGGACACACGTTGCGCCTGACCCACTGTCAGGACTATCAGCTGTGCCATGGCCGCGTCCTATGCGGTGGAGTGGATCGACATAAAGGACAGCGGGTTCTGCGAAGATTGCCTGGCGCGGGCTCTCGGCAGCTGGTTTAGCTGGCGCAGCCGGCGAAGCGATTTAACCCCGTCAGGATCACCGCGCTACTTCTTCGGCTTCGGCTTCGTCACTCCAGGTCCAACTGAAGAGATGGCCGCGGTGCTCGGCGACCATTGCCGTCACACCCAAGACTCCCATCACCAGGAAGATGGCGAAGAACACGACTGCAATCACAAGTATCAGGCATACTGCACCTCTGTCGGCATTGTGCTTTGTCGATGAACTCGCTTCCGTGATGACAGTCACAGATCGATGTGAGGTAAAGGGGCGTAGGCGGTCAGACTGACAGCCTGGTGAGCGACGAGAAGGTGTAGAAGTCCCTGCTGCGTTTCCGATCGAACGAGCACGGGCCGATCTAGCTCAAATCCTGCAATCTGCGCCTCGAGAGCAGCAAGACTCGACGCAGGAATTCGCTGTAGCGCTCATTGGTGCTGCCCTCGAGTTGCTGCACAACCCGCTTCCGCGACAGGATCAGATCGTTTTTTCTGATCAGCGCCTGTCGCTCGTCTGGCGAGATATTGTGCTCTTGATTTGTTGAGGAATCGGAAGAGGACTCTTCTATCTGGGCTTCTACAGACTTACTTTCCCAACCACGCGCCATGCGTCAATTATAGTCTTCTCTACCGCCAGACCGATCGTTGAAGGCGCGTAGTCGGCTACAACTTTAGCCCCGAATGGGATTGCTCGACTCGCAGCTGGTAACCTTCAGGGTTACTCCGGCGCATCCGCGAGTGCGCGAAGATCTCGTGTCATGAGGATAGGAGCACCGCAGCGCCACACTCCTCATAAGCCATTGTGAGCACTGACACAATTGGAACTGCTTCCCACTTTGGGTGTTTCGCGGGCGAGAGTGTAATATAGGCATTGACTGATTCACCATCCCACCTCCAAGATTGAAGGTAATCATTAGGAAGTTACTTCTATGCGCATCCTGGTTGTCGAGGACGACGCGCCTCTGGCCAGCTTCGTCCGCAAGGGCCTCGAGGCGGAACATTATGCCGTGGATGTCGCCGAAGACGGCGAACTCGCCCGGCAGATGGCCGCCGAAAGTAACTACGATCTGATGATCCTGGATCTCAACCTGCCAAAGTTGGACGGAATCGGAGTGCTCCAGGCCGTACGTCCCGAAGCAACCGTCTTTGCCCGTACTGGTATTGACCGCGCGCAGCCGAATTGAAGATCGGGTGCAGTCGCTCGATACAGGCGCCGACGATTGCCTGATCAAACCTTTTTCCTTCACCGAACTCTCGGCGCGAGTGCGGGCTCTATTGCGTCGCGGACCTCGCGTAATCGAGACGGTATTAAGGGTCTCGGATCTCGAGCTGGATCGCGTGGCGCGCCGGGTGGAGCGTGCCGGCAAGCTGATTGAACTCACTTCCAAAGAGTTTGCCCTGCTCGAGTACCTCATGCGCAACGCGGGCCGCCGCGTAACGCGTGCCATGATCGTCGAACATGTGTGGAACATCTCGTTCGATACGTCTACCAATATTGTCGACGTTTAGTAGCACCACGGATGACATCGGCAACGCCACCACCGAAGTGCGTAATGCCTACGACCAGCTCACTTCTGCGCGGACGTTTTACGGCGAGCACCATCGACCAGGTGCTCAACACACAGGACTTCCTCAACAACGAGAAGGTTCAACTGAGCCAGCAGCAAGACAGTACGGTCGGCGTGACATGAACGGTTGCCGCCACGAACTTGACCAACGCCGAGGCGGCTCGCAACGCGACCGTGCAGGCCGCAGCCAGCCTGAGCAGCACAACCCTGATGGATTACATTTCCTCGATCGGGCATTAGAGGGAACTGATAAGTGAATTCGTGTGCGCCAAGTGATACGCTGTTGCGATCATGACCGCAGACGAAGTGAAACAACTGCTGCAGTTGCAGCCCTTGAGCATTGAGGGCGGCTTTTTTCGCGAAACCTATCGTTCGCGCTGGAATGTCTTAGCCGAATACCTGCCGGACGGCTTCCGCGGTTCCCGCTCCATCGGCACGGCAATCTATTACATGATCACGCCTGAAACGTTTTCTCCGCTGCATCGACTGCCGGGCACTGAAGTCTTCCACTTCTATCTCGGCGATCCGGTGGTGATGCTGCAGCTGTGTCCAGACGGCAGTTCGCGCACCGTTACGCTGGGGCCCGATCTGCTCAACGGGCAGCAACCGCAGGTGGTTGTTCGAGGACATGTCTGGCAAGGGTGCAGACTGGCGGAGGGAGGCAAGTGGGCGTTGATGGGCACCACCATGTCCCCGGGATTCGATTATGCAGACTACGAGAATGCGGACCGCGAAACGTTATCGGCGCAGTATCCCGGAGCAATCAAGGTGATCAGGGATACGGAGACTATGTTCACCGGTTTTACTGAACGCCGATGCCTAAGATGAAGCGCTCACCGCACTTGCCTGTTCCGTGACAGCCTCTCATTTTGGATGAGCAGTTTCCCGGTTCCGCCAGATCGCCGTCCGGACCGATGCAGGTTTGCGTGTGCATGCACCAGAACAATCCATCGTTGGACGGAGGAACCGTGGGATCGCGTTCCGCTTCGATGAATTGTCCCTTCCAGCGCAGCGCCGGACAGAGCTCTTCGCGAGTCGTGTCGAAACGTTCGGAATCAAGATTGAGCATCATGCGGCACCTCCGGCCGGTGTCTTCTGAAGCGTTCAGAATTGCGCGCTTCACCGCGACCTTCGCCAAGGTGATCTTGTACTTGTTCTGGCGAAGAGGTTTTGCCGGTGCCAGTGCAGCATCTGCGGCCGCCTGCGCCGTTTCAGCGCTGATGCTCTTGCCCTTCAGAGATTGCGCCGCCTCAGGCGACAGCCACGGGATAGGCGCCACGTGACCAAGAACCACTCGCGCAGCGCTGACCGTGTTGCCGTCCATTTCCAGCGCCACCGTGGCGGTCGCCAGCGGCCAGTCGAAGGCAGCCTTTTGCCGCACTTCGTAGTTGGCGACGTGCAGATTCTTGGCGGGCGGCGGCACGACAATTTCCATGACCATCTCGCCAGTGCCGAAGATCGTGTTCGCGTTGTTTCTCGGACGTCGGGATGACGAAGAATCTTCTCCAGCGGCAGCTCGCGCACGCCGCTTCCGGTAGCCGTTCGCCGAATACAGGCGAATTCTTGCACCGTAGGCGATCAACACGGGAGCAATAGTCGACGGACTGACGAAGTATGCCGGACCGTCGTTGCCGAGGATCGCGGCGTAGCGGTTGTCGCCCTCCACCACCATCGATTTGCCATCGGAAGTCTTCGGCAGCAGTCCCATGCCGTTGCGGAAGTACCAGCAGCGAGGACGTTGGCACATGTTGCCGCCGATGGTGGCGAGGTTGCGAATCTGCGGGCTGGCAGCCTCGTTGGCCGCTTCGATCAGTGCAGGATAAGAGCGAAGCTCCGACTTCGCATCCGCCAGTTCGGCGATCGTCGACAAGGCGCCGATCCGAAGCCCAGTGCCCGGCCTGTAGCTTGATGCCGCGCAGAGCCTCGAATCTCTTTGATGTTGACCAGACCGGCTGGGCGTGACAACATCGTCTTTCATCAAGCCGAGCAGATCGGTGCCGCCGGCAAGGATGGCAGCATCGTCACCGAGCAGGGCGGCGACCTGCTCTTTGCTGCTTGGGCTGACGTATTCGAAAGCTCGCATGAGCCCTCCAGATAACGCCGGACGATCGTTGACACACGACGCCGGTTCGCCGAACCCAATTCTATAACCTGAGGCTGCATTATTGCGAGCAGTCGCCAATCCAGCATCTGGCTGATCGACAGACGCTGACAAACAATTCAGCCGCTGCGGTCGTTCGACCCTCAGCGGCTGTGATGTTATACAGATTTCTCGGCTGCTAGGCTCCGTGCCCAGTTCCCAATTGGGCAAAGGTGGTTCGCAAGAACTTGTGCGGATTGACCGGAGTGTCGTGGATGCGAACTTCGTAATGAAGGTGCGGGCCTGTGCTTCGGCCGGTCAGAGCCGACGTAGCCGATCACCTGGCCCTCGTGGACCGTCTGGCCGTCAGCGACCGCAAAGCCCGAAAGATGACCGTAGCGGGTCGAAATGCCATTGCCATGATCGATCTGGATCATGCGGCCGTAGCCGTTGTAGAAATCGGCGTAGGTGACGATACCGTCCGCTGGAGCCAGGACAGCCTGACCGTAGTGGCAGGAGATGTCTACGCCCGAATGGAAGGCGCCTTCACCGTTGAACGGATCAATGCGCTCGCCGAAAGCACCGGTTATCGGGCCCATGACCGGCCACATGGTGGGAGCTGAGGCTGCGTTCGACCAATCGGTCAGTGTCGCATTGTGGGTCAAGCCCAAGGCCCAGCGCCGCGGTCGTCGCTCCAGAAAGCGCGGAAGTCCGCAGTGCATACAGCTGGTCCATGGAATACTTAACGGTGTCGTCTGGCTTGATTGGGCCTTCGGTGGCCTTCAGCAGCTTGGCATTGGGCTTCAGACCGTAGATGACAGAAACTTCATTGGCCAGCGAGCCCAGCGATGCGACCTGGATGTCTTTTTCGTGATTGCTCTGTTCCAGCTTCTGGTAGCGGCTCTGCAGCGCGTTCTTCTCGGTACGCAACTGGTTGAAGCTGGCCACCTTCCACAGCATGCGCGCGTAGGAGCCCGCCATGCCGGTAATGGTGAACATGCCGATCAGAGCGCCGGCGAGAAACACGTAGAGATAATGAAGGGGAATCGGGATTTTACGTAGCTGACCTTCCGCATCGCGGGCTACGAAAAGAATATAAAAGCGTTTACGCAAAACTATAACCCTCAGCTAAGAATTAGTTCCGGTTATGACGCCAACTACAATAAAGGTCCGGAACGCTTCGCCTTGCTGATCCGACCTACCAACTTGGGTTACTTGGAATACCGTGGGCTGACGGCCTTCCTTCCCAGCAGACGATTTCACTGCGAGCCGGGTATTCGGCTGGTATGTAATGAACGACATCAAACCGTAACAGACGCAGAATAGACGTGTCAACAAAACTACTAGCCGTCGATACCACTAAAGTATTGCAAACAAACACCATAACGGGAACGCTGGCGAACATTGCTCCGCGCGCAAATAAGACGACTTCCTAGAGCCGGCCTGCCGACTCTCGTATATAGTGGCCTTTCAGCCGGCGAGAACTCAGCCATGCCCCTGAAGGAAAAGCTAATCATCGAGCGAATTCGCCGAGCCTCCTCGAGACAAGGCGTCACCAGCTCGCAGCACGGGGATCGGTGACGACTGCGCCGTACTTCGACTCCCCTCGCGGCCACGAGGCTCTGGTTACGACCGATTTCAGCCTGGAAGACGTCCATTTCCGGCGGGCATGGCATCCGGCCGATGCCGTCGGACACCGCTGTCTCGCCCGGGGGCTCAGCGATATCGCCGCAATGGGAGGGATTCCTCGGGCTGCCTTCCTTTCACTGGCCGTTCCCAGCAGATCTCCTACAAAGATGGATTGATGGATTTCATTCGAGGGTTGCTCCACCTGGCCGAACGTTATGGCGTACTTCTGGCCGGAGGCGACACGGCCCAGTCGCCCGGCCAGATTCTGGCCGACATCGTAGTGCTTGGCTCGGTTCCGGCTGGGCAAGGCAGTACTCCGGTCGGGCGCGCGTCCCGGCGATCTGCTCTATGTCACAGGAACGCTGGGATCATCGGTCGCAGCCCTGAATGCATTGCGAAAGGGAAAGAAGCTTCGCCCTAAATCGCATCCCAAGCACTTCTATCCCGAGCCACGTATCGCGGTGGGACAGTATCTGCGTGAGAAGAAGCTCGCTACGGCGATGATCGACGTCAGCGACGGACTTTCTACCGATCTTGGGCACATCTGTGAGCGAGAGTAGGACCGGCGCGGTCGTCTATGCCGACAGTTTGCCGGCAGGCGGCCGCGACGGATGATGCCCTGGCTCTTGCCCTGCACGGTGGAGAGGAATACGAGCTGCTTTTCACGGCGCGTCCGAAGCCGGCCAGTTCCCAGGGAGATCGCCGGAGTGCCGATCACTCTTATCGGCGAGATCGTGCGCGGGCAATGCAGATGAGGCTGGCGAACGCCGACGGCAAGACCAGGCGTCTGAAGCCTGGCGGCTGGCAGCATTTCGGTAGTCTGTCGCGGTCGAAAGCCCACGTGCACGTCGACAAGTACCTTCGTCACAGAGCTCGGTGAGCCCTCACGGCCTAATCCTTTCTCCGCAGCGCTGCTGCCGCTATTTATAATCACGCCCATGAATCTGGAACAGAAATTGGCGGAACTGAAGCGTCGCGACTCGCTGGCCGAAGCCGGCGGAGGCGAAGAGCGCCGGGCACGTGAACATAAGCAGGGCAAGATGTCGGCACGCGAACGCATTGAGTTTCTTCTCGACGAAGGCACCTTCGAAGAAACCGATAAGCTGGTCACCCATCGCTGCACCGACTTCGGCATGGAAGAGCAGAAGTATTACGGCGACGGCTTCCTCACCGGTTACGGGCGCATCGAAGGCCGTCTGGTGTTCGTCTTCGCGCAGGACTTCACCGTCTTCGGCGGATCGCTCTCCGAAACCAATGCCGCGAAGATCGTCAAGATCATGGACATGGCCATGCGGGTCGGCGCGCCCGTGATCGGGCTCAACGATTCCGGTGGCGCGCGCATTCAGGAAGGCGTCCGCTCCCTGGCCGGCTACGCCGACATCTTCCTGCGCAACGTTCTGTCGTCGGGAGTGGTGCCGCAGATCTCTGCCATCATGGGACCCTGCGCCGGCGGGGCCGTGTATTCGCCCGGCCATGACCGACTTCATCCTGATGGTGCAGAACACCTCGTACATGTTCATCACCGGGCCGGATGTCATCAAGTCGGTGACGCATGAAGAGGTCACCAAGGACGAACTCGGCGGCGCCGTGACGCACAACGAGAAGTCGGGCGTGGCGCACTTCATGGCGCATGACGATGCCGAGTGCCTGAGCATGGTCCGCGAGCTGCTCAGCTTCGTGCCGTCGAACAATCTGGAAGATCCGCCGCGCAAGGCGTGTACCGATCCCATCGATCGCGCGGATGAGCGGCTCGACAGCATCGTTCCGGCCGAGTCGAATCAGCCGTACGACATCAAAGACGTCATCAACACGGTCGTCGACGATTCCTACTTCTTCGAGGTGCAGGAGCACTACGCGAAGAACATCGTCATCGGCTTCGCCCGCCTGAACGGAAAGCCGGTGGGCATCGTCGCCAACCAGCCGGCGTTTCTGGCGGGGGTGCTCGACATCAGTGCCAGCATCAAGGGCGCACGCTTCGTGCGCTTCTGCGATTGCTTCAACATCCCGCTGATCACCTTCGAAGATGTGCCCGGATTTCTGCCCGGCACGCAGCAGGAGTACGGCGGCATCATCACGCATGGCGCCAAGCTGCTCTACGCCTTCTCCGAAGCGACGGTGCCGAAGATCACGGTGATCACGCGCAAGGCTTACGGCGGCGCGTATTGCGTCATGGCGTCCAAGCACATTCGCACCGACGTGAACTACGCGTGGCCGACGGCCGAGATCGCGGTGATGGGGCCGGAAGGCGCGGTGAACATCGTCTACCGCCGCGAATTGGAGAAGTCGGAGAATCCCGAGGCGGACCGCGCGGCGAAGATCGAGGAGTTCCGCGAGCGCTTCGCCAATCCTTACGTCGCGGCCGAGCGCGGGTATCTCGACGCAGTCATTCGTCCGCGCGACACCCGGCGCAAGCTGATCCAGGCGCTGGAGATGCTGGAGAACAAGCGGGACAAGAACCCGCCGAAGAAACATGGGAATATACCGTTGTAGGTATCGGGCTGTCGGCTAACAGCCGTCGAGCTATCGACCCAGCGCACAGCTTCAGCGGATGATCGACTAGTGAGTTTAGGCCTGCGCGAGCGGCTACGAGCAGAGCAAAAAAGAATCCCGAAGGCTATTGAACCTGCTGTTCTCGATCAGCGGCTCGCGTTCATCCTCGCTGCTCTTCTGACTTTGCATACTTGCGTATGCGACGCCACAATTTCAGCTTCGGACTTCGTACGAATGCGACCTGAACAACTGCTGCTCCTGAGTAAGCGACTCGCTTCTATCTTCGCTGACCTGCGGCCTCCTCATGCTTGCGCATGACGCATCCACATTCAGCTCAGACTTCGTGCGATCCCCTCACCGGAACAACCGTTCAACGCTTCGGGATTCCGTCTCGCCTTTGACTCGTTCCTGCGTCTTCTGCCGCCAGTTCTTGTGGTGTCTTCGATCGCCGATTCGACACGAGGCCAAACACAGCATTGATCGAGCTTCCGCCACGAGTTGCCGAGATCTTCTCAACGCGCTTGCGCGCATCTTGAAGTGGCAATCTGCCGACTGAAGAGCTTGAAACTTGTCAAAGAACGATTGTGTTTTTACTCCTGCTGGTAGCCGAAGTCAATTAAATTATCGCAACTGTATGTGCCTTTATTTTCAATCGAGTGCAGCTCGTCCACAGGCTGGTGCCGAGATTTTTGTGCAAACCGCAGTCGACGTTTATCAAGGGAAAGTATTTCACGCAGAATTCATGCGGCTTCGCTGTGGTACGCGCAACGATTCGCGATGCCACGACTCGCGGCGCAGTTCCATTGTGGGAATCTGCGAGAAAATCGCTCTGGACGCGGCTTTTCGCGCACCTCAATTTTCGCGAGTTGCCGTTTGCTACCATCGCGACATGCCTCTGGTGCAGGCAAATCATCTGGTCAAGACTTATCACACCGAGCAATCGGCCTTCGGGATGCGTCCCGCGCCGGACATGTTCGGGCGGTGAACGATGTTTCGCTCACGCATCGAGGCCGGAGAGACGCTCGGCCTGGTCGGCGAGTCCGGTTCCGGCAAGAGCACGCTGGGACGAATGCTGCTACGCCTGATCGAAGCCGACTCCGGCGAGGTGACTCTTCGACGGCCAGGACGTTCTGCGGGCCAGCGGAGCCGAGTTGCGGCGTCTGCGCCGCGATATGCAGATCATCTTCCAGGACCCGTTCGGCTCACTCGATCCGCGCATGAACGTCGAGCAGATTGTCTGCGAGCCGCTGGCAATTCACGGCAGCGCGAACGGAAGACCGGTCGCCGCCAGGTCATCGTCGAAGCGATGCGCGCGGTTGGACTCGATGAATCGGCACTGCGCCGGTATCCGCACGAATTCAGCGGCGGCCAGCGGCAGCGCATCGGGATTGCCCGGGCCCTGGTACTGCGGCCGCGCTTCATCGTCGCCGACGAGCCGGTGTCAGCGCTGGATGTCAGCGTGGGGGCGCAGATCGTGAACCTGCTGAAGCAGCTGCAGCGCGAGTTTCAGCTGACGTATCTGTTTATCTCGCACTCGATGCCGATCGTGCGCTACCTGGCGGATCGCATCGCGGTGATGCAGCACGGCGAGATCGTGGAGATTGGAACGCACCGAGCACATCACGACCGCGCCGCACACATCCCTACACGCGGACGCTTCTGGCGGCCACGCCGGAGATGGAAGCTCAGCTCGCGCTGCAGGCCAGTTGTGCTGGACTCGGCAGGCCTCCGGCTCTTCGTGAAACGGCGCACCTTCCAGCCGCAGAAGAAATGCTTTGACCGGCAGCCCGCCGCCATAGCCACCCAGAAAGCAACCGGACGCCAGCACGCGATGGCAGGGAACGATAATGGCGATGGGATTGTAGTGATTCGCCTGCCCTACGGCGCGAAAGCCGTTGGGATTGCCGACCGCGCGCGCGATTTCCGCGTAGGAACGCGTCTCGCCGTAGGGAATCTTCAGCAGTTCGTTCCAGCAGCGCTTGCGGAACTCGGTGCCGCGCAGATCCAGTTCGAGCTCGAAGTCGCGCCGCTGTGCCGGCGAAGTATTCGTCCAGTTGCTGGCGCACCGACGGGTTTGTCGACTTCGGACTCTTCCCATGCGACCGGTTGCCCGGCGACGCTTTGCGGCAGGCCGCGATCAAACTCCAGCGCGACCAGGGCAGTATTCGAAACTCCGATCAGCAGCGGCCCGACCGGTGACGACATTCGCGAGTAGTAAAGTGTTTCCATAATGTCCCCGTTACAGCAGACTATCACTGGCTCGTTGACGTGGATGGCTGTTTTCGGACCGTCGTTGCCTGTGCGATGCACGTTGCAAAGAAAAACCCCTCGCGCGGTGCGAGGGGTCTGGAGGAGAGACGCAAAACCACAGATGATCTGTTACTGCTGCGGTGAGCTACTGCTTTGGTTTGAGTTCATATTGCCAGGTTGCTGTTGCGATTGAGTTGATGGTTGATTTACGGGCTGTGAGCTTGTGGGCTGAGCCGAATAACCGCTATCTGGCGCTGCTGCTTGCCCATTTCTCCACTGGATTGCGCCGACGCCAGCTGATCGACGTTGTTCTTCAGCAGGCTGATTTCGACACGATTGCCGCTGCGCTGGTCTTGCTGCCATCTGTCGCAGGCAACCTTGGCATTGCCCATGCCCATCACGAAGATGCGATAGACGGGAATCTCGTTCTTCTCGACCAGGTAGCGGACAACGGAGTTCGCCATGGCCTGCGAGCTCTGAACGCCAGCCTGTCCGCCCGAAGTCGAGAAGCCCTGCACTTCGATGATGTAGCCCTTCTCGTCCTTCAGATTCGCCGTCATGTCATCGAGCGCCTGCTTGGAACTTGGTGCCGAGCGCGGTGTGGCCCGAGCGGAAGCGGATCTCGGTCTGCGAAGCCGGCTGGTACTGGTCGATGTTGCCGACGACATGTCTCGACCGTGTTCAGGCGAGTGCTGGCCTGCAAAGCCGTCTGGTTCGCCTGCTGCGCACGATTGCCGGCGTCGACGGCGTGCTGATCGGCCTGCGTCGCCTTTGCGTCGGCCTGGCGGATGCCTTCCTGGGCGCGCGCATCGACGTCCTTGATCTGGCGAGCATTCTCGGCGGTCAGATCGTCGAGCTCGTTCACGCGATTGCGGATCGGGCTGAGCTGCTGCTGCACGTACTTCTTGCGCGCAAACGGATTCATCTTGCCCCAGAAACCTTCCCGGGTTTCCGGCTGCAACGGCTGACGAGCCGACATGTTCTGATCGGAGTTCGCGTCCGGCGTCGTGCTGCGTCGGCTGAGAGCTGCTCGTCGCAGTCGACTGCGAAGTGCTCTGGTCGAGTTCTGCTGAGTGTCCGAAGTGGTCTGTTGCGCTACTGCCGGTACCATCAGAGTTGCGGCCAGTGGCAACGCAAGTAGAATTGAGGTCTTCATTACCAATATCCTCCAGAAACCTTGGCACGATGTGCCTCGCATCGTCCCGTGTGCTTGACGAACTGCGGCATGATAGCGGTTGTGCGGATCGATATTCACGCAACAACACTGTTTCTCATTACAACTGGATTGCCAAACTCCGAAGGCCCGAAAACAGTAGGTAACCGCTTTGTTTTCAATGGCGCAGAATTTGGGAAATAGATGTGCGATGAGTAGTAAGGGCGGGTCACCGCGTAATTGTTACCGCGACGTAGCGAGTATCGCGGATCAGGCGGGCTGGACGGTATCGAGGCAGGGTTCGGCGCTTGGTTGACCTAGGCGAGACCATGGCCGCAGCGGCGCGCTCGACTTCGCGCTTGGCTTCGCTCAAGAGGCAGCGGAGGAATCACGGTCATGTGATCCCAGCATGCGCGCCAGTTGAAGGTACGCGCTGCGGCACAGGTGCAGGAAGTCGACCGGATATTCAGGCTTGCGGGCGCGCGCCGCTTCAGGATCGGCGTCGAGAATGTAAGCGACATCAGGCTTGGGAACGAACGCTGCAACCAAGCGAACGAAAATCGTGGTCAGCCGAGTTCGAGAGCGGCAGGTTCGCCAGCTCGTCGTAGATGTAGCGATCCATGATGATGACATCGACGCCCGAGCGGCGAGCTCTCGCGATCACCTTCACCAGATGCAGCGCGTCGAGCAGATACAGTCCGTGACGAACGATGCTGAGATACCACTTGCGAACGTTCTTGTCGCGCCGATTCACCGGGCGATCGGGCGCTCCAATGCCTTTCTCGCTGCCGTAGACCTTGTGGACGAAGCCTTCGCGATAACGGCTGAGCACGACGACATCGTCCCAGAAGGCGAGCAAGTCTCGTCGTCAGGCCGCGGCGGTGCAGAAACTCTCGCAGGTTCTCGATCTGCGTGCTCTTGCCGGAGCCGTCGAGACCTGAAAACGAAATCAACAACGGACGGTCGGCGATGACATAGGTGCGCGAGACCTTCCAATCGTGATGCGTTTGATCGTGACAAGCTAGCGTCTACGGCTTGCGGACGTGCCTTTCGAGAGCCCGTACACGACTCCACCGGCTACACCAACCGCCGCGATCAGGCCGATCTTCATGCAGCAGCGAGCGGCGCTGCTTCTGCTTGTCGGGCGCGATGGCCTCGCCGGCGGGACGCGATGCCGCACCGCCGACCACCGGAACGCCCTCCGCCGTGGCCGCGCCCAATGGTTCCTGCATCTGCTGCTCCGGCTTGGGCTGCGGAGCCGGTGTTGCCGGCAGCGGCTCCGTGGAACTTTCCGGCATGTTAGGCTGGCCGTTCTGCGCTCGGCTGATTCTGCGTCGGCACCGGCTGCAGCGGACCCTTGGACGGATCGACGGTCGTGCCGCTCTGCTGATCCTGCTGAGCCGCTCTGCGGAGTACTCGTCTCCTGTTGCTGCGCCTGGGCGAACTCCGGCACTCCGCACAGAACGCAAGCCAACGACCAGCATCATGAACTTGGTGAATAATCTTCTGATGAGCTTTCATTCGGCAGCTCTCCTACACAAAATTTTTTACCGCTGGCCGTTAACTTCGAACTTCGAAAGACTCTTCGACGCCGCCACCGTGCGTCAGCGCCGGCTGCGACACCGATTCCGCTGCGAACCGTTGCCGGCCTTCAGCAACGCGCTCGACATCGGCGTCGCGGTCATAGAACAGGTTGCGCGCACGATTGCGGGCGTAGCGCCACAGGTTCGGCAGGTTCGTCTGATACCAGCAGGACTCCGACATGCGCGGCGACAATCCGCAGAACACCCGAAAGCGGCTCTGCAAAACGTCGGGCGAAGCCAGCAAGGCTGCGGTCAGACGATGATTGCCTTCCAGCACCGTCACCGGATTGTCGTCGTCAACTCCGATCAGCAGCACCGCGCTGTCGTCCTGATGGTTGCGCAGGTGGTAGCTCAAGGCCTGCACCTTGGCGATGAAATCGCGGGTCCTTCCGCGGAAGGGCTTGGTCTTGATGCGCTTCACGATGTCTTTCAGCAGGAAGCTTCCGTTCGCCACCTGGCGCCATTGCGCCCGGGGAAATACCCGCACCCGCTCCAGGTCCTGCGGCTCGATCTGCACTTCCCACCATTGCGTGTCGGCGGGCAGCTCTCGCCACATGTGACCGCGACGGCGAAACAAGAGCGCCCGGCGCAGTGCATTGCCCGCTTCGTCCGCGATCTGAGCGCCCAGCACGAGATCTTCGAATTGCTCGCGGTCCTGATGGAACTCTTCCTGATAGAACTCGTTCTTCAGGAACTCCGCGATGACTTCCGCTTCAGTAACGCGCCGTAGCCTCTTCATGAAGCCTCCCGCCAGCGGTAGCCCACATCTTGACGAAGGGAAAGGCGACCGCGCATAACAACAAAACCCTGAGAACCTGCTGGACGACGATCACCTCCAACAAAGTCGAGTGAAACCATGTGATGCCGAGAACGATCAGTCCGCTCACCACCAGTTGCAGCCAGCCGGTATTGGCGATGCGGCGCGACATCTCGTACGTGATCAGCACCACCGCGATGGCATAGATGCCGGTCGCCGCCGCATTCATGCTCAGCAGCCAGTTCAGGCCGCCAATGCCGCGTGTGGAAATGCGCCCCGAACAGCGACTGAAAAACCAGTTCGGGGAAACGCCGCCAGCAGCAGAACGAACACCACCGACATCGCCGTGACCAGCAGCAGCGGAATCGCCAGCAAGAGCTCGGAGGCGTGTTCTTCCTTCTTCTCCGCCGATACCGGGAACATCGCGCTCACGACCGACCAGGCACCGAAGTACAGCAGCCGTCCGACCAGCGCGATGGCGGCATACAGTCCGGCCTCGTCGGGCCGAAAGAAGTGCTTCACCATCAGAATGTCGATGTTGCTGATGATGACCTGTCCGACGAAGAAGACGATGGCCTGCCTGGCTTCGCCAACCGGAGCGGCGGGCCGATCGACGGCAGCGACCGCGCAGTTCCTTGGCGCTGTCGGGCAGACAGAACGCAAAGATCACCGACCCGGAAATTGCGGCCACCGCGCCCAGCACGCCGAAGCCAAGCTCGATCAGGACGATCGCGCCGACAAACTTGATGATGGCTTCGGCGGCCATGTTCCAGCTCAGCCCGCGAAAGCGGCAGGTTCCCTGCAATCCGCCGCGCTTCACTCCGAGCGGGACGTAGATCGTCAGTCCGACGGCCAGCAGGATGATGATCCACGGACTGGAGAGCCGCAGATATGCGGTCAGCACCGAACTGGCCAGCAGCATGAAGACGCCCAGGCCGATTCCGATCGCCCAGGCCCGCTTCATCAGATGCTGAAAGACCGCCGCCTTGGCCTCCGTCGTATCCGCCTTGGCCACCAGCTTGGTGCACACCAGTTGAAAGGCCAGGGTGATGGCCGAGATCAGCATGAGGATGGTGACCGCGGCCGCGGCGTGACTGAAGTCCGACGGGCCCAGCATGCGCGCGACGCCGATGTTGTAGCCGAAGTTCGCCAGGCTGACGAAGACCGAGCCGATCAGCAGGATGATGCTGCCGTTCAGGATCTTGGCGTGGTGAGCCGTAGTGCGGAGCCCAGCGCGACACGAACCCATTCCGCCGGCTCTCTTGCGGAGGGCTCATGCACGATCGTGTCGGATTCGTGGTCATGCTGCCAGACCGGCTCCCTGCTGGTCCTCCGTGGCCGATATCGACGTTGCCGTGGGACCAGCCGTGTGAATTCCGGATGCGGCTCAGAACTGCCTCATGGCGTTGGGCAGGAAGCTGCTGAAGCTCTTCACCGCTGCAGTCGAGTTCTCGTAGATCTCGAACAGGCGGCCGGTGCGCGTCAGTTCCAGCACAACTGCGGCCTGCGGCGACAGCGCTGCCAGCTTCAAATCGCCGTCGTGCTTCACGGCCGCGCGCATGCACTGCAGCAGCACGTCGACGCCGGCGGCATCGATGTGCCGCACCTGGGACATGTCAAATACAATCTGGGGCCGGTCCGAATTCAAAAAGGGCTGCACTTCCTTGAGAAACTTGCGAGCCTGTTTGAGATTCATTTTCTCCGGCATTCTTTTTACAACAACGGGCCGACTAATGGTCTCCATATCTCCTCACGACTGCCAAATTGGAGGGGAACTCTGAGGGTTCCGAGTCGGAAGCCGAAGCTTCCAACACCGGATTCTCCAGGGAGGACTCCTGCCTCCTCCGGAGGTTCCGCATTCCGCGCCGCCTGCTTACGCCGCGACGGCGCAAACAATCCGCGATAAATCTCCTTTGGTAAGAAGGCAAAAAGAGCAGCTGTGCTGCCTGCCAATCGAGAAACAGCGCTGAAGGGAATCATCCCTACCAGCTTGTCGTCGTGGATTTCCACTTCGACGTTGCGCACCAGATGGGCGACGCGACGAAAGCCGACCACGGAGTGCATGACGTCGAGCCCGGCGCCCACGTAGGTGAAGGGCAGTATGGTGGAGTTCTCGACCACGGTGCCGCAATCGACTTCGGCGTGATGTTCGACCACGCGTGCCGCGCGTGATCAGTGCCGATGCGCGAATCTTGGCGTGGGCGCCGATAAAGGCCGGAGCCACGACCCGCGCCTTGCGATGGACGCGCGCCGACGGTCCCGACCCAGACGCCCGGCTTCACTTCCTTGCCTTGCGGACGAACCGCATTCGTCTCCAGAAGGCCGTCGAGGGCCAGTCGGCGCAGGTCGCCGCGCTGCTGCAGACGGTTGACGTAGCCCGTGACGCGAAACGGCTCGGACTCCCGGCGCAGCTGCTGCAACTGGCTGTGAAACAACTCCGCTGCATCCGTGCGGGCCGAGGCGCTTAGCACGAACAAATCCAGAGCCGACTTCTCCTCGGCATCCACGGCCCGGGTCACGGCAGCTGCGACGATCCAGATGGTGTTGGATCATTTCCTCGTAATCCACTTCGACGTAGGGTCCCATGCGCAGAACGATCACCAGTTCGGCGCCGTCTTCGGCGCAACGCTGAAATGCTTCCTCGGCGGCCTGCCAGAGCTGCTCTCCGGTCGCATGCAATCGCATGTACGTCGCGCATCGAGAGCAGCGCATTGCAGCGAAGCGGTTGGCCTCCGACGGTGAGTCGGCAATCAGGCTGCAAATGCGAGACCCCGAAGTGCTGCAAGCGTTCGCACGACACGCTCCTCCACCGACATGCCCAAGCACATCGAGACAGGCGAGCGGGATGCTTGCCGAAACGTTCCGTCGACTTGGCTTCTTTCGCGTCGAGTGCCCGCCGACCAACAAAATGGCTCTTATGTCCATGACTGCCACCTCGGGGCGGCCGCCCGAAAGATCGCCGAGCGCGAAGGAACCCAGGACGGAATTCTGCGGAATCGCGAGATCGGTTCAAGGGCGCGGGCGCGCTGCTGCAGATCAAACGAGCGCAAGTATTGCCGAATAATCTGGGGCATCGTCATTCGCAAGCGCAGCCGAGAAATTCTGCTCCGACATTTCGCGCATGAGTTCTGGATCGTTCAGAAGCGCTGTGCAATTCAGCCGCCAGGCTGTCCGCATCGCCGGTTTCATAGAAAGTCAACGGCAAGACCTTCGTCCCGCGCCATCTCGCGAAAGTCGTCGATTCCCGCCGATATGATTGGGACGCCAAATTCGCACGCAAGGTGGGCTACGCCGCTGGCTCCGGTCGCAGAAGAATACGGAAGTACCAAGACGCTGGCACTGCGGAACAAGCCGCGGAATGTCGTCTTCCTCCACGTACCCGGTGAATTCGACACGCGGATTGCCCTTCATGCTCTCGGCCACCGATTCGATGTAACCGGGCGTCGCAGGATGATTGCCTCCCGCGACGACCAGCCGAACATTCGGCATCTGCGCCGAGAGTTGCTCGAACGCCTCGATCAGCAACTCGACTCGCTTGTAGGTGCCCCACTTTGCCGAAGGCGAGAATGCGATGCTCAGGATTGCCGCGGCTGTCGAAATCGGGAGGCTCAGGACAGCCTCCCAGAATGCCGTGGGCGCGAAAATGCACGTTGTCGCCGCGATACTTGTCGATCAAGCGTGCGACGATACACGGGCAGCAGCACCGAGATGGAATTCGCCATCAGCAGCATGCGGGTCGCCAGCGAGCCCGCCGCGCGATACAGCCGGGGAAAACGAACTCCGGAGTCGGCCAGGTTGATGTTGTCCATCAGGTGATGCAACGTGACGTGCGTGTAGTGTCCGCTCAGGCGCGACAGTACCGGCTGGCCCAGTCCCGAGAAATGCCGGCGACCGGCTTGTTGCCGAAGGTCGAAAACAGCAGGTTGAACCAGACCACATCCGGCTTGATGTCGTGAATCGCCTTCGACAGGCGCACCGGATTCGACAGCGAGTCGAAGCGCCAGCAGCGCATGACGTCGAAGTCGGGCAACTCTTCCGCCGGGCCATCCAAGTTCGTCCGCCAGGATGGTGAGGCTCAACAGCGGATCACGCCGCAATTCCCGCGCCATATGAAACCCGTATTCGTTCAGCCCTCGCCGGCTGGGCGGAAACGCTGTGACCAGACAAATCTTCATGGACTCCCCTGGGCCTAAAAAATCGAAAGGCGAAATACGGGACGAATCAACGTTCCGCTCTTGTGCAGTTCCGGTGAAATCGGGGAATTGTTCCGCCTCGATGCCAACGGAAAACCGCAGGGGATAATCGATCTTGTACTCCCCAGCGTCATCGCTGAACGACCGGTGCAGTGGCCTTACATAAGTGATGAAGAAACTGCTGTACATGTTGTCGTACTCCTGAAACGCTCTCCCCGCGTTCGTAGGCGAATTGACCATTCACGCTCCAGGAATGGTTCGACGTTGTACTGGATGCGTGCCGACCGGACGCAGCACCTGCGCCGTGGCCCGCAGCGTGTCCTGCACGCGGAACGCGCGGATGTACTCGCCAGAAGGCTGACCGTGAGCTTTTGTCCAGAACTTGCGCTGCAAGGCCGGCGTAGGTCGAAGTGGTGAAGAATTGTCGCACCAGCGGGCTGAAGGTCAGATTGCGGCGGGTGTAGCCGGTGATGAACGCAGTCTTGCCCCACGGACGTCCCACGGTGAATTGCAGCGTGCTGCCGACATCGTTGGAGTTCAGCTTGTAGCCGGTCGCGGTGAACGGTCCGGCTTCGTGATACATGCTGCCGTTGAACGACAGCCAGTTGCCGAACGAGCTGCTGTTGACATACACGAACTGGCGAAACAGGTTCTGGTTCATGTACTGCGGCGCTGCGGTGTCGCGGCGAAGGTGAATTGCAAGCCGGTGTTGAACGCGATCCAGGCATTGCCCAGATGCAGCACCGGATTCATGGCGCTGTTGAAGTTGTAGTCGAAGGTGTTGCGATTGATGATCAGCGCTTCCTGCGGCAGCGACTCCTCGCCGTGGCATTGCGGATCTGGAAGAAGCCGCTCACCATGGGGAAGTTGTTGTCGAAGTGATAGCGATACGCCGTGGTCCACAGCGATTCCTGCTGCGAGCGCGGCGGCGGCAGATTGGCGCTCTTGCTGTGATAGCCGAAGATCTGCTGGTCGAGCATGTAGATCGTCGAATCGTCGTAGAGTGCCGCCGGTGGTGAAGTCGGTCAGCAGGCTGAGGTGGTCGGTCACCCGCATACCTTCTTCGCTGGCCACCTGCATGCCTTCCAGCTGGGCAATCTCGCTGCCGCCCAGCTGGTCGGCCTGCGAGAGCGTCATCAGCGCGTTCCAGCTCTGATGACGCTGGCGATACACCTCACCTTGCGCCAGCAGGTAGTCGTAGTTCTGGTTGGCTGCCGGATCGGCACCCGAGCGTTGCCAGCTGCTTCATCGGCCTGCTTGGTCTTGCCTTGCGCCAGATAGGTGTTGGCCAGGCCGATGGCCACGATGTCGGGCGACGGCTCCGGCTTGCTGCGCCTTCTCGAAGTAATCTGTGGCAAGATCGAAGTCGTGCATCGCCAGCAGCAGGTTTGCGGCTTCGATCAGGTTGTCGGCGGTGACCGGAGGAGCTTCGCCAATGCGGCTCTCGGCGAACGCCAGGCTGATCTGCTGCTTGGCATCTTCGTCCTGGCCGTAGCGGACCATCAGGCGCGCGATGGCGAGCCGAGCATCGACGCGATTGGCATCAGGCGCGTCCAGGGCGCGGGCGAAGCGGTCCATCGCCGCCTTCCGGTCGCCCAGCGTCAGCAACGCATCGCCGGTGTCGAGCAGGATGGCGGACTGGTCGCCGCCCTGCTGCTCGGCCGCTTCCACGTAGCGCATGGTCTCGTCTCGCTGACCCAGCTGCGCGTAGGCATGCGCCATCCGGCCGTAGATCAGCGGATCGTCGGGCGAGAGGCTCAGCGCCTGGTTCAGCGCGTCGATCGACTGCTGATAGCGGCGCATGTCGTACAGCGTGTCGGCCAGCGCCAGTTGCAGCCCCAGATCGTTGGGCGCGTACTTGAGGGCGGCGCGGTATTCCTTCTCCGCACTGGCCAGCAGACGTTGCTGGCGATAGGCGGTGGCGAGCACCAGATGCGTCGCGCCTGATTCGCCCATGCAGCTTCTGCGCTTCGTCCACCTGCTCGAGCGCTTCCTTGGGCTGGCGCAGTTGCAGATCGCTGAACGCCAGGCCCAGATGCGCGATGCCATTGTTCGGAGCTCAGCTTCAGCGCGGTCTCGAAATCCTGCGACGCCTGCTGCGGCGTTCTGCATGTCGTTCAGCACGTAGCCGCGGTTGACGTACGCTTCCACCATCTTCGGATCGCGCTGCGATGGCGCGCGTGTAGTCGTCGACCGCCTCGATCCAGCAGTTGCGAGTGCTTGTGCACGTGGCCGGCGAGCAGCGGGAAGTTGGGCTCGTTGGGCAGAATCGAGTCGTACTTGTTGGCGACGGCCAGCGCATCGTCGTAGCGGCCCAGGTTGTAGAGGTCGTACGCCAGATAGACCGAAGCGTTGCGGTCCTTGGGCAGCTGCTGCAGCACCTGGTAGCCCAGCTTCGCCGACTCCGCATACTTGCCTTCGTGGAACAGGTAGCGCTCGCGCTCGCGCATCACGCGCGGATCGTCGTTCATCTTGCCCGTGGCGCGGTTCACCCACACGCCGGCCAGCTTGATCTGCTGCGCTTCGATCGCCGCGTTGGCCGCGTTGGCGATGATCAGCGGATTCTGCGGCGCCAGCTTGTAGGCCTTCTGATAATTCGTATCGGCCGCTCGAACTGCTCGGTCTGCGTGTAGAGGTCGCCCAGCGCGAGATACGGAACGTAGTCGTCCGGATAAGCTTTGGCCAGCCGGTTGAAGTATTCGTCGGCCATCTTGGGATTGTTGTCTTCGCGGTAGAGATAGCCCATCGCCTCCAGCGCGTAGCGGTTGTCAGGATCTTTCGCCGAGCACGTCTTCGTAGATCTTGCGCGACTCGTCCTTGCGGCCTTCCTTCCACAAGCAGGTTCGCGTATTGCAGCGTGATGTTGACGTTGTCGGGATCGAGCTTGCGGGCTTCGAGCAGGTCGGCTTCCGCGCCCTTCAGATCGTTGTCGGAAGTCTTCAGCGACGCGCGAACCCGCAGGAACTCGGCCTTCGCCGTACCTTCCACATCCAGCTTGTTGATCTCTTGCTCGGCAGTCGCGAGCTGCTGGTGCGCTGCCTCGTCATCGCCGTCTGCGCGATAGAGTTCGGCCAGGTTCAGCCGCAGTTGAATCGGATAGAGCTGTCCTTCGGGCACGCCGCCCGCCGGCAGCGCGTCGATCGCCGCGTTGTATTCGGCAATGGCATCGGCTCTGCCGGTTCTCTTCCTTGGCCAGCAGCGCCGATGGCGTGCAGGCGATAGTGATTCGCATCGATCGCCGCGGCGCGATTCAGATATGCGCGCGTCTTCTCAGATCGCCGAGCGCGCAGTTCGGCTTGCGCCGCACTGAGCTGATAGCCGATTTCCTTGGGCTTCTGCATTGGCGGCGCGCGCGTAGGCTTGCGCCGCTTGTTCCTTGTCGCCGTCCAGCTCGTAGGTGTAGCCAAGATCGGCCAGCACCGACGGCGTCATGTTGCGGCGCGCTCTTCAAGCGTGGCGATCGCGGCCTTGTAGTCGTGCTCTTCGCGGTAGTAGTTCGCCGCCGCCTGGAAGATCTCGACATTGCCGGGCGCATGCTTCTTCGCCAGGTCGAGCATTTGCTTGGCGCGGCTCCGGCTGCTTCAGCTTCAGATAGGCGACCGCCAATCATCAACTCGGCGTGCGCATTCGGCTGCTGCGCTTCGGCGCGCTGCAGCAGATTGATGCCCTGCTGCGTGTCGCCGGTGCGCATGTACAGTTCGCCGAGCGATCAGCAGATCGTTGGTGCGATTCGGATTGGCGCGAATCACCTGCGCCAGCAGGCGCTTGGCGTCGTCGGTGCGGCCCATGCGCGCGTAGGTCTGCGCCAGTCCGCTCATCCCGTCGGCATTGCCGGGAGCGGTCTGCAGCCCGTGCTGGTAGGCGTCGACCGATGTTTGGTAGCGTCCCGCCAGTCGCGAGGTGTAGCCCAGCAGGAACCACAGCTTGTTGTCCTGCGGCGCGGCTTTCACCGCGCGCTGCGCGTAGTCGGCGGCGGCGCCGGGATTGCCGTGACGCAGCGCATCCTGCGGCGGCGCGCGCCAGACGTCCAACTTCGATGCTGCTGCCCCAGCCAATACCGTTTTCGCCGGTTGCATTGGCCTGTGCCGGCCGGCTGGTTCTTCTTCTTGTTGTATTCGGCGAAGTCTGGCGCAGGTTGCGACTGTTGACCATCAACTTCGAACGTCTGCGCCAGTGCCGCAACCGAGAGAAACAGGGAGCAGAGAATCAGGAGAACAGTTTTTATTTTCACGTAGGCGACTCGCTGACATCGTCGAGAGTGCAGGAACTCCGCTTGCAAGCTGAATTCCTTCTCGTCGGATGCGAATGGCTGCTCAATGGCTGTTCGGCAGCTTGGAACAACAGCTACTCAGCTTCGCAGGTGGTATCGCGATGCTCATTTTGAGGAGTCGCGGGTCTGCATTACGGGCCAAGCTTCGGATTCGTGCATCTCTGGTCTGCAGGTGCTCGGCAACCTATGGGACAGATCTGCGAATCGAACAGCTCTGAAACGCTTTTCGCCGGAGGCAGTCCCTTGATTTCGAAGTCGCCGACTTTCCCCTCACGAGCGATCCCTCTGTCCGCCATTTTGCTGATCGCCTTGGCGGTGCACGGGCCTCTGCTGCTGATGCAGTTGCCGGCCGGTTCCTATGACGCGAACACGCACATCTTCTTTGCCGCGCACTACGCGCATCACTGGTTCAATCCATGGAACGCGAAGTGGTTTGGCGGCTTCTCGCAGACCACGTATCCGCCGCTGACCCACCAGTGGATCGCGCTGTTCTCGCACATCATGGGCCTGAAGATGGCCTACATGTTCGTGCAGTTCCTGGCGATCCTGCTGCTGCCGATCGGCATGTATCGCTACGCGCGCTCTGGGTGGATGAAGTTTCCGCCAGCTATGCTGCCCTGGGCTCGGTGTTTCTGGGCTCGCTGGCGATGCTGGTTTATCAGTCAGGACAGTTGCCCACCACCGCGGCTGCCGCGCTCACGCTGAATGCCGTGCCGTTCTTCTACGTCTGGCTGCGAACCGGCACGATTTACGGCGCTGCTGAAGGCAGTGGCGATTTCCTGGGCCGCGGCCGCCGCGCACCACGTCACGCTGCTGTTCGGCGCGGTTCTGTTTGCGATTCCGGTTCTGGTGCTGGCGATTCTCGATCGCGACGCTGCGACGGACGAAGAAGAACGCGCTTCGGTTGGCGGAGTTCTTGGGCGCGCAGTCATCTTCGCCGTCATCGCGATCGCCGGCGTAGCCATCGTGCTCTGGCCGTACTGGATGGCGCTGCTGAAGAATCCGATCAACCAGATGCCGATTCCGCACGGCTCGCGCGACAACTACATTCTGCAGCCGTTGAGCGGAATCAACTTCTGGATCATTCCCATGGGCGCGATGATCCTGGCGCTTCCGTTCATCGTCATGCGCGGATCGGCGGAGCGCCGGCTGCGTCCGTTGCTGATCGGCTGGTATGTGACCACGCTGCTCGGCTTGGGCGGCACGACTCCGGTCGGGCAAGTTCTGCTGGGCCGCGCTTACAACGTCCTCACCTTCGAGCGCTTCACCTTTTGGGCCACGCTGATGGCAATGCCCTTTGTCGGCTTGCTGGCGGTCGAGCTGATCCGGCGCTTCCGCATGAAAGCGCTGGTCGGCCTGGCGATCGCGGCGGTTGTTGACCATGGCGTCCGCCGTGTCATGGATCACCATCCACCCCATCAACAGCTCGCCATTCAATGTCGACCAGGTGATCTCGTTCCTGAACCGCGACGATCACGCGAAGTTCCGCTACATCACGCTGGGCTTCGGCAGCAAGTTCGCCGAAGGTCTCGACGCTACGCCAAGGCCGACAGCGTCGACGGCGATTACAACTCCGCCCGCCTGCTGCCGGAGATGACGGCCTACGGCGCCGGCCAGCTCTACAACTCCAAGTACTACGGCTTGTCGGGCATGGAAGCGCTGCGTGCGGTATTGAAGCATGCCAATCAGTACGGCTTGAAGTACATCTTTGTCCGCGACCGTTATTACGAGCCGCTGCTGGCTTTCGCCGGCTGGCGCCAGGCCGAGACCTACGACAACGGCAACGTCACCCTGTGGACGAAGGAAGATGTGCCGCCGGCGAAGGCCGCTGGAGTTCATCGGATTCATGCCTACCGAGATGCAGGGAATCATGTGGGGCATTCTGCCCGTGGCCAGCAGCTTGCTGGCGCTGTTCCTGGTTCTTCTGGTGCCCGAGCGACGCCGTGTGGGAACCACCCTGGAATTCCCTGCCCCAGCGACGGTCGAACCATGATCCTGCGGGAGGCCAAGTAAATGAAACGCGTTCTGCCAATCGTCCTCATCGTTCTCACCGTTGTTCTGGTTGCGATGGCCACCATCCAGCCCAACCAACTGTCGCCTGCGAAGTCTCCCGAAGGCGCGGTGCAGTCGCTCTTCGCGCACGTGAAGGCGCATGACTACAAGGGTGCATTCGCTTACGTTGCCAAGACCGGCGACACCGACGAGCAGGCATTTCGCGCGCGATCTGTCCGGACGTGACGGCAGCCTGCGCACCTATTCGTCGCTGCAGCAGGCGGACACCAAGGTCCTCCACGCGAACGACAACGAGGCGCTGGTGCGAGCGACGTCTGGAGTACGCAACCGCGGTCGGCGCTTTCTACGACACCCGCGATCTGAAGGTGGTGAAGGAAGACGGCGAGTGGAAGGTGGAGTGGCCGGTTGCGAAGGAAGCCAAGGTTCCGCCGCAGGTCATTCAGGAAAACTATCTGCGCTGGGATGTTGTCACCCGCGGCGCCAATGACGACTGGGGAGCGCAGAATGTGGAAGCTCCACGCGTGCGCATCGTCTCGATGAACGCGATCCCGCAGGGCAACAACACCATCATCGTCGGCGAAATCGAGAACGAAGACACGGTGCCGGGATTCGTCTCCGTGGGCGCGACGCTGATCGGCAAGGACGGCGACGTGCTCGGCGAAGAGACCAGCTTCGACAAGATCTCGCACACCCTGCTGCCGAAAGAGATCTCGCCGTTCCGCATCGACTTTCCCAACGTTGCTGCTCTCGAAAGTGAAGAGCGTGCGCATGCAGCCGAATTCGATGCTGGTGCCGGCATCGGCCGATCCGGTGATCGGCGTGCTGCATCAGCGAGTGGAAACCGACGCGCGCGGACGTCATGTGCTGAAGGGCGAACTGCATGAATCAGAGCGGCGAGACCGTGAACATCCCGCACGTGCTGGCGACGTACTACGACAACTCCGGCAAGGTGATCTGGGTTTCGGATGGCTACGTCGACCAGGCGCTGCTGCCGCAGACGCCGGTTCCGTTCGCCGTGGACTTGCGCGACGAGATGGCGCCAATGTCCATAACTATCGCGTCACCGTTAACGAGTACATGCTGAACCGCGAAGACTAGTCATGACGAGAGAAGCGTTCGTTTCGCAGTTGGCTGTATCGATCGCTCGCACTGCGCCATTTTCGGCGCTGCAGCCCAGGCCGCCGACTTGCGTGTGCCAGCCACCGTCACGGCCGGAACTGGACTCAGCGTTCCAACGCTCCGGCAGCGGCAAGGCGACGCTGTACCTGGTCGGGCCCGGGCACGGCGATCGAAGCGCAAGGTGCAGCTCGGTCAGGACATCCAACTCAGCGCCGACGATCTGCAAAATGCCGGCCACTACACGGCTCGTGATCGGCGAAGACAGCGCGACCTTCTTCGTGACCGCTGGTCCAGTAAGCTCGATCGCGTTTCTCGCTCGGCCTTCGCGCGTTCCGGCCAACACGCCCAACGTGATCAGCGGAACCGCATTCCTCTTCGACAAGTATCAGAACCTGGTGCTGCAGCCGCAGCCGGTGAAGTTCGAGCTCACCGTCAACGGCCAGACCGTCGAGCCGCACCGAAACCTCGAAGGATGGGGTGGCCTACGCCAAGCTGGATTCCTCCAAGAAAGAAGGTCCGGCGCAGTTCGTCGCCTCCAGCGGCAACGCTTCTGTTCGGCGCGTGGTGCAGCAGGTCGCGTCCGATCCCTGCAGCATCCGCATGACGCGCGCAGCCTGACAAGAACGGCATCCTGGTACGGACTGATCCCGATTCACGATTGCGCCGGCAATCCTGTTCCCGACGGAACCATCGTCACCTTCACGTCGATCGATTCGCAAGGCAAGAGCACGGTCGATGCGCGCATCAAACAAGGCATTGCGCAGGCGCAACTGCCGGCCTCGAACGACGCCACCATCTCGGTTGCGTCGGGCGTCGTGGTGGGAAACGAGATTCAGTGGAGAGGTGGACAATGAAATCGGTTCTTGCGGGTGAGCTTTGCATTCCTGATGGCGATGAGCGTAGCGCCTTTTCTGCCGCATCCGCCTGCATACGCGGACACTCACCCTGCCATTTCGCTGAACGTCCAGAACGCCGGTCCGCGCCACGTGGAAGACACGACGCAGACGGTCGGTAGCTCGGGATTATGCCGCCGCCTGGAAGGCGATGGCCGAGGCGCTCGACCAGAACCGGCCCGATGTTCTCGATCTCAACTTTACCGGCACCGCCAACGACAAGCTGACGGCGACCATAGCCGAACAACGGAAGAGCGGCCTCCACCAGCGCATCGTGGACAAGGGACACACCGTCGACGCCGTTTTCTATTCCCCGGAAGGCTCGGCCATGGAGCTGCATGATACGGCGCAAGTCCAATTGCAGCTTATGGATGGCGACAAGGTCATACACTCCGAAGAGGCTACGCTGCACTACGTCGTACTGCTGACGGCGGCCGAAAATTCATGGAAGGTCCGGGTACTGGAAGCCGTCCCCGGTTTCTGAAAGACTGACCTTTCGCCCGTTCCTAACGTCCAATCACTTACGACAATGTAACCTAATTTCCAGCAGAGCTGGGCCGTCTACTGACGTATTCGTTTTTGCCCCCAATAGCGACAAGAACGGGCTAAAATATCCGTAGACTCCAGTGTGAGGCGCGGCATCCAATCGCTGTTGAGTGGCTGGTCCTGAATGATCCTTACTCCTATCCGTGTCTCTACTCTGGCAATGCTGTTGGCGGGCTCAGTCGCTGGTGTCGCCCAAAACCCTCCGGTACAACATAACGCTCACGCCGTCAACGCAGTCTTCGGATGCGGCTGCGGCGCAAGCAGCAGGATTCGCCTGCGACAGCCAGCACAACGGCGCCGGCCGACCACGCCCGCCGAAGCAGCCCGACAAGGCCGCCGCCTATTACCACTTCATGATGGCGCACATGTACGAGGAGATGGTGTCGATGTACGGCCGCTCCGACTACGCCAACAAAGCCATCGACGAGTATCGGCAGGCCATCGAGAACGATCCCAGCTTCCGATTACCTGAATGCCGGGCTGGCAGAGCTCTATGCCAAGACGGGCAGAATTCGCGACGCCGTCCTCGAAGCGCAAGACATCCTGAAGCGCGATGGCAACAATCTCGAAGCGCGGCGTCTGCTGGGACGTATCTACCTGCGTTCGCTGGGCGATATGCAGGCCGGCACGCAGTCGCAGGAGATCCTGAAGCTGGCCATCGATCAGTACGAGCAGATCGTCAAGCTCGATCCCAAGAGCGTGGAAGACCACCTGCTGCTGGGCCGTCTGTACCGGCTGAATAACGAGCTGCTGAAGTCGGAGAACGAGTTCAAGGCGGCGGTCAAGATTCAGCCCGATTCGGAAGAAGCGGTCACCACGCTTGCCTATCTCTACAACGAAGAGGGCGATTCCGACTCGCGCGCTGGAAGTCCTGAACACCGTTCCGGAGAAGGCGCGTAGCGCCAAGCTCTATTCGGCGCTGGGCTACACCTACGAGCAGGAGAAGGACTACAAGCAGGCGGTCGAGGCCTATCGCAAGTCGACCGAACTGGACCACGACAACCTGGACGCGGTACGCGGATTGGCCCAGAACCTGATGAACGATGGCCAGACCGAAGCCGCGCTGGAGCAGTACAAGGCCATCGTCGACGCCGATCCGTCAGATGCGCAGACCTACATGCGCATCGCCGAGATCAATCGCCGCAACGGCAAGTTCGATCAGGCCATGGAAGCCTTGAAGAAAGCCAACTCGGTGGTGCCGGATTCGCTGGAAGTCCAGTACAACATGGCGGTCATCGACGAGGCGCAGGGCAAGTACGACGAAGCCATCCAGATTCTGAATGACCTGCTGAACAAGACCGAGCATGCCGACGGCGACTATTCGACCTCCGACAAGAACAATCGCGCCGTCTTTCTGGAGCGTCTGGGAACCATCTATCGCGAGGCAGGCAAGACCCAGCTGGCCGATCAGACCTTCCGCAAGATGCTCGTACTCGGGCGACGACAACGCCGTCCGGGGTTATCAGCAGCTGATCGAGACCTATCGCGACAACAAGCAGTGGCAGCAGGCCACTACCGTCGCCGAAGAAGCCGCCAAGAAATTTCCGGATGACCGCGGTCTGCAGATGGTCGCTGCTTCGCAGCAGGCCGACATGGGCAGTCCTCAGCCCGCCATTGTGCGCGTGAAGGGCATGTTGAAGGGTAACGCCGACGACCGCGAGGTTTATATCGCCCTGGCCCAGATGTACAGCCGCATTAAGGATTGGGACAACGCGGAAGAGAGCATCAATAAGGCAATTGAGCTTTCGAGTAAGCCCGAGGACAAGGATTACGCCTGGTTTGTTGCCGGCTCGATCTACGAGCGCCAGAAGAAGTACGACAAGGCCGAAGAGGCATTCCACAAAGTTCTGGCAGACGATCCCAAAGACGCGATGACCTTGAACTATCTCGGCTACATGCTTGCCGATCGCGGCAACGCGCCTGGATGAAGCGCTGGGCTACATTCGCCGCGCGGTGGCGCTGGATCCGCAGAATGGCGCCTATCTCGATTCGCTGGGCTGGGTTTACTACAAGATGGGCAACTACGAGCTGGCGGAAGAGAATCTGCGCCGCGCCTCAGAGCGCATGGGCGACGATCCCACCATCCACGATCATCTCGGCGAGCTTGTACATGAAGACCGGCCGCGTCAAGCTGGCAGCCAGCAACTGGGAACGCTCGCTGGAGGAATGGAACAAGACTGTCCCGGCCGAGGTCGATGCCGATAGCGTCGCCAAGGTGCAGAAGGGAACTGGACGCTGCCCGCGTGAAGCTGGCCAAACAGAACTCCAGCGTCGCCACTCCGCAAAAACAATAGCAAAAGAAATCTTCCAAGAATTGAGGGAAGAGGGCGCTGCCGCGGCGGCGCCTTTTCTCTTGTTCGAGCTCACTGCGCTTTCGCATTGTTCAAAAGTTACTTTCGTTATAGAGTACGTGACTCCAATCACAATCTAAGGGAATGCGGAGGAAAAAACGCATGAGACGGATAATGGTGTGTTCGGCGCTGCTCCTGTTAGCGGTGGCGGCACAGGCGCAGATGGGTAAGAGCGGCGGGGTTGAGCAAGCTATCACAACGATGGAGCAGCAATGGGCGGCCGGGGCAAAGGCGGCGAATCCCGACGCCGTGGCTCCCTTGTTGGCAGACAATTTCATCAACATGGACAGCGACGGGACGATGCACACCAAGGCCGAGAGCCTTGCGCGACTAAAAGCGGGGAAATGGGAGACCAATGACATTAGCGACATAAAGGTCACGACCTTCGGGAATACGGCGATCGCCACGGGCGCATGGCAGGGCAAAGGCACCGACTCCGCTGGTAAGCCAGTGGACGCCCATGAGCAGTGGGTGGATACCTGGATGAAAATGCCGGGCGGCAAGTGGCAGTGCATCGCCAGCGCCAGCGCCCCGGCTAAGATGTAGATTTCATGCGGCTATTGACGCTCTGGCCGCGGGGTTGAATCTTTCCTGCGGCCTTTGTCGTCTAAAGCTGGTCTGCCGCAACGTGCTCTGGTTTGCCGCAATGCGCGGCATTCCGGTAAAATAGCAGTTTGCGTCAGATCAGTCAGGAGTTCCTATGAAGGCAGCCATCCATCCGGCCTACGACGAAGTGCGCGTCCATTGCGCCTGCGGCAATACGTTTCTTACCCGTTCGACCCACAAGGGCGACATCAACGTGGAAATCTGCTCCGCCTGCCACCCGTTCTTTACCGGCAAGCAGAAGCTGATGGACACCGCCGGTCGCGTCGAGCGCTTCCGCCGCAAGTACGCAAAATCGGACGCCGGCAAAGCCGAAACCGCAAAAGCCGAGACAGCCAAAGCGAAACGGCGAAGAAGTAATTTACTTCTCCAGACCATCAAGCCTCCGCCGTTGCGGAGGCTTTTTGCTTTTTCGAGCAGCGGAACACCACCATCTGGCATTACTTTGGTTACTGAGCAGTTCTTACATGTCAATATTGCGAAACGCAACAATAAGCCGTAACCGCAGGATTTCGCGGGAGATATAAACTCGCGAAAATGTGCCGAATCGGGGGTCCGATTTGCTATGGTGGATACAGAGTTGAGTTTGTGAAACGCCCCAGCCCCGCGGCTGGGTTTCGTGTCTTTAGCGGCCTTATTTCGGATTTACCCGGGAGCCTGCGCCCGCGGCCGGAAGCGCCGCTACTTGTGGCTCTGTCCTTGCGCGCTGTAATCGGCGCGGTCGCCACGAGCTAGATCCAGCGACGCTGTGCGGCTGATGTTAGCGCTTAGTCGGAGGTGGGTCCGCTGAGTGCCCGGTCGACCGACAACGCTCCCGCACCCTTTACCAGCACGATGAGCAATAGCGCCAAGGCCAGCACATGATATTCAAAGCCCTCACCCTTTTGCTGGCCGGTCCAGTTCATGAAGAAGCCGTTGTGAACGTGAACCGTGGAGATCGCCACCAGCATGTTGCAGATGATGCCAAAGGCGGCGACTCGGCTGAGCAAGCCGACAATCAGCCCCAGTCCGCCGAAGAACTCCGCGCAGATTGCCAGGAAGGCAAATACCGCGGGAATGTGCATCTGCTGGGTAAAGAAGCCCATTGTGCCGGCAAAGCCATAACCGCCGAACCAGCCCAGCATCTTCTGGGCGCCATGGGCAAAAAACGTTACGCCTAGCGCCAGGCGCACGATGGTCAAGGTTAAATCGTTCGATGTGGAAAGGATCTTACGCACGTTGCCCTCCGGAAATCTGCGCCATCGGCAGATCGAGATTAGAGAGGCCCAATATCCAAGATTCGTGTTACAACACGCAAGTTGCAGAATTTTTCAGTACTACTTCAGGCCTTTGCGTCCGGCAAAGCAGAATGGGGTCAGTTTCTCCATTTGCAGCCTGAATGGCAAATCTGCGGTTCATTGCAATCCGCTTGAAATTGCTGAGCGACCGGACCTCCGCTATCATCATGCGTTTGGGGAACCGATGCTGATAAATCATATTGTGGGAGCAATCCTGCGCCGCGCTTCCATCCCACTGGCTCTTTTCATCATGGTTGTTGTTTCCAACCTTTCAGCCCAGAGCAATCAGAGCGTGGGGCAAACTTGGAAGTTCGCCATCTCCGGCGACTCGCGCAATTGTGGCGACATCGTGATGCCCGCTATTGCAGCGCAAGTGCGAGCTGACGGAGCCGAATTCTACTGGCATCTGGGCGATTACCGCGCCATGTCGAACTTCGACGAAGACTATCGCCGAACCCATCCGGACGCCAGCATCGCCAAGTATTTCAAGGAGGCGTGGCCCGACTTCATCGAGCACCAGCTTGTCCCTTTCGGCGGCCTGCCGGTTTACCTGGGCATCGGCAACCACGAACTGGTTGCGTCCAATGACTCGCGGCCTGTACATCGCGCAGTTTGCCGACTGGCTGGAGCAGCCGGTGCTGCAGCGCCAGCGTCTTGCCGATGATCCCGAGAACCATCTGCTGACGACGTACTATCACTGGGTGCAGCATGGTGTGGATTTCATCACCATGGACAACGCTTCGGCCGACATGTTCGATTCGGCGCAGATGTCGTGGTTCAAGATGGTCCTGGCGAATGATGCCAAGGACAGCTCGATCAAGACCGTGGTGCTCGGGCATGCATGCCGCGCTGCCCGACAGCTCGTCCGCCGGCCACAGCATGAACGATTCCGCGCAGGAGCTAGCCACCGGGCGTAAAGTCTACGGCCAACTGTCGGCGTTCCGTAACAGCACGAAGAAAAATGTCTACGTGCTGGCCAGCCACTCGCACTTCGTCATGAACGATGCGTACAACACAGCCTGTCATAAGGATGACGTATTGCCCGGCTGGATCATGGGAAGCGCAGGCGCGGTGCGGTATCGACTGCCGGCGGACCGCGCACTGTCTACCATCGACAAGACGGACATCTACGCTTATCTGCTGGGGACGGTCGCGGCGGATGGGAGCATCGATTTCCGGGTGCGGGAGAGTGCATGAAGCTGACATTCCGGCCAGCGTGGTTAAGGAGTTCACGCCGGAGCAGGTGAAGTGGTGCTTCGAGCAGAATAAGTCCGACTACACACCGGCGAATCCGACCTGCAATACCAGCACGGGGCAAGAGGAGCGGTAGGGGAAATTGTCGCTGTACTCCTTGCAGTCGAGCTTTTGCGCATATTCTGCTGGAGATCGTTGAATGCTGAAGATCACGGCAAGCCATCTCCATGACATTCGCCGCCACGGAGAAGAGATCGTATCCGGAGGAGTGCTGTGGCATCCTGATCGGCACATTCGACGGCGACGCACGAATCGTGCAGTCAACTGTCCGCTGTCAGAACGCCGCCACCGAGTTACGCCGCGCACTCGCTATCGCATCGATCCGCGGGAGGTGATTCGCGCCCAGCGAGACGTGCGGGAACGAGGGTCTTGAGGTCGTCGGCTTCTATCACTCTCATCCCGATCATCCGGCGCAATGGTCGCCAACCGATCTCGCAGAAGCACACTGGGTTGGCTGCTCGTATTTGATCATCGCGGTTGAAGACGGGAAATCGTTAGCGGAAACAAATTCGTTCTTTCTCTCGGGAAAGTTGGAAGAGAGACAAGGCATTCAGCCAAGAGGAACTGGATCATCGGTCTTCCGGGTGAATGCCGTAGGCCGACAAGTAACAGCCAAGAGCCGACGCCCGCCGTAGTTGCTAGTAACCAGCCGCTATATCTACAATCACCATTCCTATGCTGCGCTTTTCTACAGCCGGTGAATCTCACGGAGAGGCCTTGGTGGCGATGCTCTCGGGCATGCCCTCGGGGGTTTCGGTGGATCTTGAGTTCGTCAATCGCGAACTCTGGCGACGCCAGCAGGGTTACGGCCGCGGCGGCCGCATGCGCATTGAGCGCGATACGGCACGGATTCTGAGCGGCGTGCGTCATGGCAAGACCATTGGCTCGCCCATTGCGCTTCTGCTGGCCAACAACGACTGGCAGAACTGGACCGAGGCTCTGCCGGTGGAAGAAGGTGATCCGGCGAAGCACAAGCGGGTAGCTTCTCCCCGGCCGGGCCATGCCGATCTTGCCGGAGCCGTGAAGTACAACTTCACCGAGGCGCGTTACGTGCTGGAGCGGGCATCGGCACGCGAGTCGGCGGCACGCGTTGCGGCCGGGGCGATTGCCAAGCTGTTGCTGCGCGAACTGGGCATCGAAGTATTGAGCCATGCGATCGCTGTCGGCAGCGCGCGACTGGACAAGCCGGTGACGTGGGAGGCCATCGTTGCGCTGGCCGCGAAGGACGAGGTACTGCTAGGCTGCGCCGATCCGGAGATCGGAAGCGCGCATGAAGGAACAGGTGGACGTGGCGCTGCGCACGGGCGACTCAGTCGGCGGCAGTCTTCGAAGTCATTGCGCACAACGTTCCGCCCGGTCTCGGCACCTACGCGAACTGGGACGAGCGCCTGGACGCGCAGCTTGCCGCGGCCGTCATGTCGTTGCAGGCGGTCAAGGCGGTCGAGATTGGCGATGCGGTCGAAGCAGCAGCTTCACTGGGATCGGCGGTCCATGATGAAATAGGATACGAGCGGGACAGCGCGAACTCGTTTACCGGATTCACGCGGCGATCGAATCACGCCGGCGGTCTTGAAGGCGGCGTGTCGAACGGGCAGGACATCCGCGTGCGCGGCTATCTGAAGCCGATTTCGACGTTGCGGCGTCCGCTGGCGTCGGTTGATTTTGCCACGCGTGAGCCGGTGAAGGCGGCCTATGAGCGCTCTGATGTGTGCGTGGTTCCGGCGGCCGGAGTTGCGGCCGAGGCGATGGTGGCGCTTACCATTGCCCGTTCTGCACTGGAGAAGTTCGGGGGAGACTCCCTGCTGGAGTTGCGGAGAAATTTCGAAGGCTACTGCCAACAGTTGCGAAACTTCTAAATGATCTACCCAATTGTGAAATATGGGGATCCGGTTCTGGAGAAGCCGGCTGCCGCCATCACCGAGTTCGACGACGAGCTGCGCAAACTGGTGGACGACATGTTCGAGAGCATGTACGCGGCGCACGGCGTGGGACTGGCGGCTCCGCAGATCGGCATCAGCAAGCGCATCGCGGTCATCGATGTTACGTTCAAGGAAGATCCGGACGCCAAGATCGTGCTGGTCAATCCCGAGATCGTGCACACCGAGGGCCGGCAGAACGTCGAGTGAAGGCTGCCTCAGCCTTCCGGAGTTCCGCGAGAACGTGACGCGCCCGTTCAAGGTCACGGCTCGCGCGCAAAACCTGAAGGGCGATACCATCGAGGTGACCGGCGAAGAGCTACTGGCGCGTGCGCTGATGCACGAAACCGATCACCTCAACGGCAAACTCTACATCGGTCACATCAGCGCCTTGAAACGCGACATGATGAAACGCAAGATCCGCAAGCTCATGAAGCAAGGCGAATGGTAGCCCCGCAATGATGGACCTGGTGTTCTGCGGCACGCCGCTGTTCGCGGTGCCTACTCTGGAAAAGCTGGTGGCTGCCGGCTTTGGCGTGAAGCTGGTGGTGACGCAGCCGGATCGCCCCAGCGGACGTGGCATGGAGCCCGCAGCTTCGCCGGTGAAGCGGGCCGCACTCGAACTGGATCTTCCGGTCCTTCAGCCGGAGAAGATCAAGAACAACGAAGAGTTTCGAGCGGCAGCTGGCGGAGATCGCGCCCGAAGCCATTATCGTCGTCGGCTACGGACGCATCATTCCGCCAGTGGATGATCGATCTGCCGCCTCTCGGCAACATCAACCTGCACGGATCGCTGCTGCCGAAGTATCGCGGCGCGGCGCCGATCCAGTGGGCGATTGCGATGGGCGAGAGCATCACCGGCGTTACGACCATGCGCATCGACGCCGGACTGGATACCGGCGACATCCTGCAGCAGGCGGAAGAGCGCATCAGGCCGGAAGACACTGCGGTGACGCTCGCTCCGCGGCTGGCGCAGACCGGCGCCGAGCTGATGATCGCTACGCTGGCCGGCCTTAAAAGCGGAACACTCACTCCGCGGCCGCAAGATGATTCGCAATCGACGCTGGCGCCGATCCTCAAACGCGAAGACGGCCTGATTGATTTCTCGCACACGGCGACGGACGCCTGGAACCGGTTGCGCGGATTTCAGCCGTGGCCGGGCGCGTTCACGAAGTTTCGCGGCAAGATCCTGCAGATTCATGCGGCTGTTCCGGCTCCCGCAGTGGCTGTGGTCGCGCCCGGGTATTTCGCCATCGAGAACGATCGCCTGCTGATGGGCTTTGCGCACGGTACCGCGCTCGACGTTCAGGAGCTGCAGGTGGAGGGCAAGAAGCGCATGAGCGCGCGGGATTTCGTTAACGGTTATCATCCAAAGAGCGAAGAAACGTTAGGCGCTTAGCTTCGGGCTGCGTGCTTAGAGCCGTTAGCTCATACGTATTCCCGTTGTAAGTTCGAGCTAGCCCGTCTTGCGCAGCTAGCCGATACAAGTTCGCTCGGCTCGTAGCTCACAGCTCGCGGCTGCATAGATTCCTTATGCCCATCTCTCCTGCACGCACGGTCGCCTTCGACATCCTGTTGCGAGTCGAGCAGCACGACGCTTACGCCAGCGAACTGCTGCATTCCCACCGACTGGATGGTCTCGCTGCCGGCGATCGAGGACTCGCCACCGAGCTGGTGATGGGCGTTTTGCGCTGGCGGTCGCGATTGGATGACGCGATTGCTAGCGGCTGCGGCGCGTCCGCTCGAGAAAGCTGGATTCTGAAGTTCTGACCGCCCTAAGGCTTGGAGTTTATCAGCTGCGTTATCTCTCGTATTCCGGCGCATGCGGCGATCAACGAGAGCGTGGACCTGGTGAAGCGCGCACGTAAGCGCTCTGCCGTGCCTTTCGCCAATGCCGTGCTTCGGAAGGTGGCTGCCGCGGAAGGTGAAGCCGCCGGCTAGCCAGAGCGATCGGAATGCGGTGTCCCTTGCGCGGGAATTCGCTCATCCGCGAGTGGCTGGTTGAGCGCTGGATCTCCGTATACGGCGTCGAGCGCACCCGCCTCATCTGTCAGCACGATCAGCAGGTCCCGCACGTCGCACTTGCGTCTCGACGATCGCAGACATCGAAGAGGAGCTGAAGCGGCGAGGGAATCGAGCTTGCGCCGGGAGCGCTATTGTCGAGCGCTCGCATCGTCACCGGCGGCGACATCTTCAAGACGCAAGCCGTCCAGGAAGGCCGCGTGTTCATCCAGGATGAAGCTTCGCAACTGGTCGCCGCGCTGGTAGGGCACGGCTCGCGCCTGCTCGACTGCTGTGCAGCGCCCGGCGGAAAGACGGCCGCGATGGCCGCGCGCAATCCGACCGCGGAAATCATTGCCGCGGAGTTGCACGCGCATCGCGCCGAGCTGTTGCGCAAGCGAGTGCCGCGGGAAAATGTGCAGGTGATTCAAGCCGATGCACTGAATCTTCCGACTGCAAGGAAACTTCGATCGCGTTCTCGCCGATGTGCCTTGCTCCGGCACTGGCACGCTCGCGCGCAATCCGGAGATCAAGTGGCGGCTGAAGCCTGAGTGATCTGGTCGACCTGCATGCACAGGCAGGTGGCGATTCTTCGTGCTGCTCTGCGTCAGCTTGCGCCGGGCGGGCGCGCGGTCTACTCCACTTGCTCGCTGGAACGCGAAGAGAACGAGGCGGTGGTGGAGGAAGTATTGCGGGATGCAACGGAGTATCGCGTGCGCGATTCTCGCGAAGAACTGGAACAGCTGCGCGCAAACGGCGAGTTGCTATGGAGGGACATCGACTCGCTGGTCAACGGAAAATTCCTGCGCACGATCCCAGGTGTACATCCGTGCGACGGATTCTTCGCGGCAGTGATCGAGAAGGCTAGTGAATCGATGGTTGAGCTTCGAATCAGCCTTCTGCCTACCGACTATAACAAACGAAAAGGCCGGCACGCGGCCGGCCTGAATCTCGGAACGAAACCAAACTACTTCTTGGGTGCGATCGCGTCCTTCGCGGCCTTGGCCACGCGGAACTTCACGACGGTCTTCGCAGGAATTTTGATGGCTTCGCCGGTCTGCGGATTGCGGCCCATGCGCGCCTTGCGGTTCGACTTCACCAGACGGCCCAGACCCGGCACGATGAATACGCCGTTCTTCTTCGTTTCTTTGATTGCAACTTCAGCCAGCGCCTCGAGGAACGCAGCCGCCTGCTTGTTGTTCAGTTCGTTCTTCTCGGCCATGTGACGGACGAGCTGGGTCTTGGTCATGCCTGTTGCCATTCGTAATCCTCCTTGAAAGGTGAGCAATGATTGCTCGACTTGAGCGTATCGTATACCAACCTCATTCTCGTGCAAAGCATTTTCGCCATATTTTATGCGGTTTTTTCCACAGGAGCGCTCGAAAAGGCAACATCCATGCGGGTTCTAGCGACCTGCAGTCGCACGGAGATGCCATAATAGGAGAGTTTTCGCGACTCCGGAACGCCGTCCACCGAGGTGCTCTGAGCTTGAGCTGTCCGATCTGCAATCTACGCAAAGAAAAGCGCTTTTGCCTGGCTCGTACACGACCGCATCTGTCCCCAATGTTGCGGCGAGCAGCGCGAGGTTACGCTGGAATGTCCGTCGGAGTGTCCCTACCTGCAGCAGGCACGGCAGCATGAGAAAGCTCGCGAGTCTTCGCCGAGAATCCGCCGGAGGAGATGTTTCCGGCGGTTCGCCTGCAGCCAGGATTTCTGCGAGCAGCACGAGCCTCTGATCGCGGCATGCTTGCAGATGCTCAGCCAGATCTCGACGACCGATCGTCAACTGAAAGATCGCGAGTTGATCGGCGCATCTGGCCAACATGGCGCGCAGCCAGCAGACGCTGATCGCCTCAGGACTGGTTTACGAAGAGAGCATGCCAAATCCCGCGCAGCAGGCTGCTGATCGGCATGCTGCGGCAGGTGCTTTGAGGAGTATCGCGAAGTGGAGAAGAAGCACCTGGGCTACTGCACGGCTGAAGGACACCGATGTCTTTCATGCCTTGGTCTTCACCTTGCGCCTCGCGCATGTGCATACCTTCGGGCCGGCCGCTTTCGCGTGGCTTCATCGACTTCCTGCAGCGAGCAATTTCCGCAATCGCCGCTGCTCGCCGGAAAGCACGAGCGACCCGGAAGCCGTATCATCATCCCGTAGCTCTTCTTCGTCATGCATTTCAATCAGGGAGTGAGTCCTATTTTTGGCAGCGCTTGCTGCAGGCGCCATCAACGCCGTCGCCGGCGGAGGAAGCTTCTTGAGCTTTCCTTCGCTTCTGCTGATCGGAATCCCGCCGGTGAACGCGAACGCCACCAGCACCGTCGCACTTTGGCCCGGTCAGCCGGCAAGCGTCTGGGCCTATCGCCGCGAGATTCGCGACATCCCGCGCCGCACGTTTGTCCCGCTGACGATCACAGGAATTGTTGGCGGCATCGCTGGCGCTTATGTGTTGCTCATCACACCTCAGTCGACTTTCATGAACCTGGTGCCCTGGCTGTTGTTGGCAGCGACCCTGATCTTCACTTTGAGCGGCCAGATAACACGCTGGGTCGGTCAGCGCCAGGCACAGCCTCATGCGGCATTCACGTCGGTTCACGGCATCACTCTACAGCTGGCGCTGGCGTTCTACCTGGGGTATTTCGGAGCGGGCGCCGGTATCCTTCTTCTCGCCACGCTGGCGCTGCTGGGAATGGACAACATTCACGCCATGAACGCGCTGAAGGCGTGGCTGACGGCGGTATCGAACGGCGTGGCGATGTTGCTGTTCATCTACCACCGCGCGGTGTATTGGCCGGAAGCGATCGTGATGGTTGTGGGCTCTGTTCTCGGCGGCTATTTCGGTGCGTATTTCGCCCAAAAGACCAAACCATCACACGTCCGGCTGATCGTCATCGTCATCGGGTTTGGGATGACGGCATATTTCTTTGCCCGCCAGATTTTGCATTGAAGCGTCAGGAGCGATTGAGCCGCCAAAATGCCCCAGTTCAGGTAAGACGGCGTAGCTGACCCAAAGCAGGTAAGGCAGCAGCAGCAAGGCCGGCGATCGGCAGCAGCGAGTAGAAAACGAAGATGTTGAAAGCGATGGCGAGCCACAGGACAAGGATTTCGGTCAAAGCCATGCCAATCATGCGCGAGCCAAAGAAGATTCCCGACCAAGCCACGTTCAGCGCCAGTTGCGCGAAGAAGATCAGCAGCGCAGGAAGTGCGCCATGTCCGTATTCCTGCCACACCAGCCAGGCCGCAGATTGCCATCAGACGTAAAGAGTGGTCCAGACCGGGCCGAAGACCCAGCTAGGCGGTGTTCCCGCCGGCTTACGCAGCCGCGGATACCAATCGCGCACGCTACTTGGCCGTGAAGAATGAGCCCAGCCCGCCCGCGCCCAGGCAGATGGCGAAGAAGACAATGAGCCCCAGCGCAGCCTTTCGCGTTCACAAGAACATTGTAGCTGTGGCGCCATTGGCTATCGGCCGTCAGGCATCAGCCAAAGCCGTGGAGTTGATGAAGAGCACTTGGGAACAGTTTGGTTGGGCACAATGGCGGGTCGAAGGTGAGCTTGCGTCGCTGGCCAACAGCAGTGAATGAGGCCTGGACGGCGGAGGGGGATCCGTGAAAATTTGCTTGCTGCTGATGGCCAACGGGTGAGAGGCAACAGCTTTCGTCATCGCATCGGCGTCAACGGCGTGCAGGAATACGAACAGGCCGAGCATTCCGAGCAGGACAGTCACGAGTCGTTTCAGTAGCCGTTTTCCGGTCACAGCTACTTAGATTGCAAGAGCATTCCCCAGAGTAGCCTGAGCGCAAAAGTTATTCGATCAGGAGAACGATCTTGCCGTAGTTAGCGCGCTGCAACAGCAATCGATGCGCCTCGCCGGCCTGCTCCATCGGCAGGGTGTGCCCGATTTCCGGATGCAGCTTGCCTTCGGCAATCCATGGCTCCATGGCGGCCAGGCAGCGGTTGATGAGCGCAAAATCTTTCGCCAGAACGCTCAGCCAGAGCCCATGTGCACTCAGACTTCTCGCCATCATGATTCCGGCGTCGAACTGCTGCCGCTGGCCGGTGGCCGTCCCGTAGATGATGACCCGCCCGAAATGTCGGCAGCAGCGGAGGCTCTTGACGGTGTGCTCGCCGCCCAACATCTCGAAGACGGCATCCACGCCTTCGCCCTTCGTCAGTTCCTTGACGCGCTCTTCGTAGTCCACCTGGCGGTAGTTGATGCCATGGTCCAGCCCCAAGTTCTTGACTCGTTCCAGCTTTTCGTCGGAAGAGGATGTGCCGTAAGTTTCAATGCCCAGGATTTTGCCCATCTGCACTGCGGCGGTACCGACTCCACCTGCGGTGGCATGGATCAGCACGCAGCGCTGATGGTGGTCACTCCATCGAATCGGCTCCATCGCGTCATCGGTCATTCCGGCCTTCCAATAAGCGAGGTAGGCCGTCAAAAAGTTCACCGGAAAGGCCGCCGATTGCACGGAGGTCCAACCCTTTGACTGCGGCCATAGCACCTTGGGCTTCATGGCGATTTTCTCTGCGGCCGCGCCCCACTGCATGTAGCCCATTACCCGCTCGCCGGTATCTTCCACCACACCGGCAAATTCGCGTCCGGTAATGAAAGGCGGTGGCGGAGTTCCGCTATAGTTCCCGCGGGTTGTCATGGTATCGGCGAAATTAATTCCTACAGCCTCGACGCGAACGAGAACCTCGCCAGGAGCGGGTTTGGGCTCAGGGACATCGTGAACCTCTAGAACTTCAGGACCACCGGCGCGAGTGACGAGGACGGCTTTCATATGGCTTCGATTGTACGATGCGCCTATCACCGCGTGCGGTGATGGAACAGGCTTCTTGAGCGGGAGTAAGATTCGCGACGGAGGGCAGCAAATGTCAGAGGCTGAAGCGAACTCGTGGGAGTCGAGCTCTATTTCGACGATCCTGGCAGGGCGAAAGATTTCTACGCAGGCGTTTTCGGATTGAGGATTGCCGAGGAGAAGAGCGGGCAATTCTCGAAGCTCGATTGTTGCGCTGCATTCTTGTGTCTGGAGAGCAAGGGGACGTATGCCTCTCGTGATAAGGCGGTGCTCTTCTTCGAGGTGGATGACCTGGCGGCCAAGGTGAGAGATTTAGGGCAGGAACGCTTCGTGCAGGTCGAGGCGGGATGGGCTGTAATGCACGATCCGGAGGGGCACAACGTCCTGCTGCTGCAACGTGGTGCAATCCGGGGCTAGAACCGGTTAAGCCGGAACCCGCATGAAGTCCAGGGAGCGCGAGATATAGCTCTTGAGATCGTGGCGGCGGACAACGGCGTCCAGCATGCCATGCTGCAAGAGGAACTCGCTACGCTGGAATCCTTCGGGCAGCTTTTGGCGGATGGTCTGCTCGATCACGCGAGGCCCGGCAAACCCGATCAGCACCCCGGGTTCGGCGATATTCAAGTCGCCCAGCATGGCGAAGGACGCCGTGACGCCGCCGGTGGTCGGATCGGTCATCACGGAGATGTAGGGCACCTTTGCCTGATCCATGCGGGCCAGCGCCGCAGAGATTTTGGCCAGCTGCATGAGGCTGATCACGCCTTCCATCATGCGTGCGCCACCGGATGCCGATATGACGATAAGCGGAATCTTTTCGGCGGTGGCTTTTTCGACGGCGCGGGTAATCGCCTCGCCGACGACCGTGCCCATAGAGCCGCCGATGAAGGAGTATTCCATTGCGCTGATGATGACCGGCTTGCCGTCGAGCTTGCCGCGGGCGTTAATGACGGCGTCGTTGAGGCCTGTATCCTGCTGCGAACGCTTGAGGCGTGCGGCGTACTGCTTGAGGTCGGTAAACTTTAATGGATCGGTGGAGACCAGGTTGTTGTCTTCCACCTCGTACTTGTCATCATCCAGCATGTAGGAGAGGCGGGTGCGGGCGTCGATGCGGAAGTGGCGATCGCACTTGGGACAAACGTTGAAATTCTGGTCGAGGTCCTTCTTCCAGATGATCTGGCGACACTGGTCGCACTTCACCCAAAGGCCCTCAGTCTTGACCTTTTTCTCGCCCGAAGTGTCCAGAGGGACGGATTCCCGCTTAAACCATGCCATTGTTGTCGTAAGTCAGTGTAGCTGACAGCAGTGGGAGTTGTCGCGGGTGCGACGACAACAGGCTCAATTCACGATCTCGGCGCTGAGCACTGCTCCTCAAAGCGTTTCATCTCTGCTACGGATCTCCCCGTGAAGTCATGCTTACCACAAGATTTCCGGCAGTTCGCCGATAGACATCCTGTATGCCGAAGGCAGACCAGAGCGAGACGACATATCCCTAGGAGAGGAGCCTTTGCCGCCCGCATAGGGCTTGAGCGCTCTGACTAAACGCTCACCACAACTCACGTCACAAGGCTATCAAGCGAATGTTTGCCGTCATTGGAATACTGGTGGTACTAGGCGCTGTGATTGGCGGGTTCCTTCTGGAGCACGGCCCCATCCGTGTGCTCATCCAGCCTTCGGAGATCCTCATCATCGGCGGAGCAGCGCTGGGAACGCTGCTGGCCGCTAATCCGCTGCACACTCTGAAGGGCGTCATCGGCGGCATTTTACAAGTGTCTAAAGGGGTCGAAGTTCAGCAGGAAACGATATCTCGATTCGCTGAAGATGATGTACGACATGTTCAACAAGATCCGCCGCGAAGGCCCGAATTCGGTGGAGAACGATATTGAAGCACCGGACAAGAGTAAGTTTTTCGCAGCTTACCCTGAGTTCGTGAAGGACCATCATCTGACGGATTTTGTCTGCGACACGATGCGCATCGCTCTGATGGGCGGCGTTGAACCGTTCGACGTGGACCAGATGATCGAAGCCGACATGGACGTCCATGCCCATCTGGTTGAGCAATCGGTGACCGCGATCAGCACCGTGGCCGACGCGCTTGCCGGGGTTGGGGATCGTTGCTGCCGTGCTGGGGGTCGTGATGACTATGAGTGCGCTTGGCGGGCCACCCGAGGAGATCGGCAAGAAAGTGGCCGCGGCGCTGGTGGGCACATTTCTGGGAATCCTGATGTGTTACGGCATGGTTGGGCCGATTTCCTCTAACCTCGCCAAGCTGTCGCACGAGGAGCACGAATACCTGCAAGTGCTGCGAGTCACCATGATCGCCTTTATGAAGGGAATCTCTCCCTTGTTGGCGGTCGAGATGGGACGGCGGGTTGTGCCTGCCCATCTGCGGCCGAGCTTCTCGGAGTTCGAGAAACACTGCAAGCAATCGGCGGCGGCACCGGCTGCCAGTGGAGCGCCTGCGGAAGCGCAACCCGAAGCCGTCGCCTCGTAGGTGGAGAAAGACATGGCCGCGAGCACTCAGCCGATCATCATCAAGCGCAAAAGCGGTCACGCCGGTCATCACGGTGGCGCCTGGAAAGTGGCCTATGCCGATTTTGTAACGGCAATGATGGCGCTGTTTATCGTTCTGTGGCTGATGAATACCAGTAAGCCTGTGCAGCAGGCAATCGCCGGATACTTTAAAGACCCTGCCGGCACGGGAAAACTTCTGGGCACAATTCAGCCGCCGAGTCAGACCGTCAGCAAAGAAGACATGGCGAAGGTAAAAGCCGAGCTGGAGAAGGCGATCCAGCAGATGACCAACTTCGACAAACTGAAAGATCAGATCAAACTTACGGTCACCGAAGAGGGGCTGCGCATCGAGCTGCTCGAAACACAAAAAGGCACTTTTTTTGAAAGTGGCGATACAGATCCAAACGGCAACGGCCGTGAGCTGCTGATGACCATCGCGGAAGAGTTGGGAAAAGTCCCTAACAAAATATCAGTGGAGGGCCACACTGACTCGGAGCCCTATTCGGGGCGCGCCGATTACACGAACTGGGAGTTGTCCGCTGACCGAGCTAATGCCAGCCGGCGTCTGATGCAGCAGCACGGTTTGCGAGGCGACCAGGTGGCACAAGTGAGAGGGTTCGCCGATCAGCAGCCACGGGACGGCAAGGATTCGGCCGATCCATCCAATCGCAGAATTACCCTGATCGTGAAGTATATGAATCAGAAGGGAGCAGCGAGCGACGAACTCGGGCCGGCAATGCAAGCGCCCGGACAGAACCCACCTCAGTCAGGCAAAAAAGAGTGACAGCGGCCGTGGACCTCTAAGCAGCCGTCTGTTATCCGTTCGGCTTGACGACCTTGGTTTTCCCGCTCGTCTTCAACTTGAACACATCGTTGGAAATCCTTTTATTGATCTGAACGTTGCTGTATTTGGTCAGGCGGTAATCTCCCGAGGGCTCATCGAAACGCTGCTGCACGCTGACGCCGAGGGCAGGGTCGATCCACAGCGTGATCAGGTTGAACATGTTTTTGACCTTGGGAGACTTCGGTGTCAGTTCCAGCTTTGCCGAATTTACTCCCTGAACTTGTTCCATTCCGCCAAAGTGAACGTCATAGGATTTCTGCAAGTCATGGCCACGGCCGCCGAAGCCCAATACAAGGAAGCTCTCGAAGTCTGCCTTGTTCTTGCCGGCACTGTACTCGGTCACCTGATCGATGGCGGGCTGATAGTAGCTAACGAGTCCATTTGAAAACAGAACATACTTTTTGTCGGGCGAGGTGAAATCGGCCGCCATTTCGACGCTGTCACCCTGCTTGCGGAAGTAAATCGTGCCCTTCTGGAAGTCATGATCATCGACGACTTTTTGATACTGATCGGCGACAAAATCAGCTTGAGCGGTGTGGAAACCGGACGCAGCCTTGTCCATCGAGTTCAGCACCGTTTCAAGGTCCTGTGCCTGTGCGGTCGCCGCGGCACAGAGGACTAGCCATCCCAACGTCGCGATGATTCGTTTTTTCATATGTCCTAAGAAAGAAACCAGAACCGCATTCGGAGTTGCTTGCGGCCGCAAACTTCCTAGCGATGCGCCCACACCTTGTAGGCCACTATGTTCTTATTTCCGTCGCGCACTTCCTGATATTTGTCGATGGTGACATATCCCGAAATTGTTTCGATAATGCGCAGCAGCGACTCACGAGTCTCGACTTCACTGCCGGTCTTTACGGTTGCAGCATCTACTTTGTACAAGAAACCATCGCCCCACTGCTGCACCACCACTTCAGCTTGATGAGGAGAGCGCTCCGCCGGCTTGTCGCGGAAGTTGACCCAGATTGGCGTGACGAAGATAAATGCCAGGATAACCGTGACCATCACATCGTAATGGACGCTGCCGCGTGGATAGGTCCACCAGAAATAGCCTCGCAGAGTTTGTCCGAGCTTGCTCATTGCTGTCTCAAGTCTAGAGTCATGGAAGGGCTGAGTGCAAGGAAGCGCCCGGCGATGCGTTTGCATCGGAACGGGCCCGCGGCATTCTGGCCGAAAAACAAGGGCCTCAGTTCGGTCGCTTGAACTGGGCCCTTCGTGTCGTGCGACGTTTGCAAGGTTGCCAGTCTTACTGCTGGGGCGCTTGCGGTTGGTCCGGAGCAGGAGTTGGAGTTGCACTCGGAGCCGCCGCCGGCGGTGTGGTCTCCTCCGATGGAGGTCCAAGCGGGTTAGCTTGCTGGGTCTCGCCCTCGGGCGCTCCCGGCGTACTCTGACCATTGGCCGGCACCACGCCGTGGACAGCCGGCATGTGCTTCACTTTGCCGGATTCCGCATCGCCCAGATCGACACCGAGCTTGGAAAGCGTCTCGGAGGTAGTGAAGTCGAGGTTGACCTTCGACTTCTCATAGTTGGCTGCGGCATTCAGCACGTTCGATTCGGCCGTGGTCAGGTTGCTGGATGCCTGCAATACCAGCGTAGGTGTGGAAGCCCCGTAGGTGAACTTCTTCTGCTCGGCGGTCAGGCTTTCGCGGGCATAGTCACGCGCGGCGATTGCCGCCTGCAATGCAGCATAGTTCTGCTGCATGGCAAACTGCGCCTGCCGGACCTGCAACGTGATGCTGTTTTCCGTCTGCTGCAACGCGACCTGCGCCTGGCGGTACTCCAGATCGGAGCGGACCTGGTTGGCCTGCGCGGCGCGGTTGCGGATCGTAATGTTGAGGTTTACGCCGATGCCTTTATCGGGCGCAGTACTGTTGAACAGATTGTTGAACGCACCGTTGTATGTCGTAGGAATGATGCCCGGCTGATAGCAGGTGAACTGCTGAACAGCGGGATCGCAGATCGGGACAGCCGGGTTCTGTGGACCTGCCAGTCCCGAAGAACCATAGAAGGCGTATGCGTCCAGCGTGGGCAGCAGCGCGTTACGAATCGACTTGCGCGAGACCTCGAGATTGGTGAGGTTGATGCGCGCCGAGGCGATCTCCGGCCGTCCTTGCAGGGCCTCCTCAATCAATTCCTGAATCGGCCGTACCTGGTATTGCTCATCCGGTTTCAGGGTGTCAGTGGGAATCACCGGCGCTTCCGCCAGAAGCGGATCTTCCATGTTCTTGGTTATGGCGTTCTTCATCAGCAGTTGTTCGAGCTGCAGATTGGTCTGCGACAAAATCAGGTTCTGCTTGGCGGAGGCAACGCCGCTCTGCGCTTGTGCCAGGGTGATTGGGGCCATGGTGCCGATCTTCACCTGCTCCTGATCGTCGGAAAGAACCTTTTCTGCCAATTGCAGGGCACGTTCATTCACCTTGACTGCCTCATAAGCTGTTACCAGATCCCAATAGATGTTTTCCACTTGCGAAACCGTGGTAATGATCTGCTGCCGGAAAACGACATCGGTAATCTCGCGGTTGTTGCGAGCGATGCGGATGTAGCGCAAGTTGGGATCGAAGCCGAATCCCTGCAACAGGTGCTGGCGCAGCTGGAAGCGGAACTGTGGCGTGAGCTGAGGAGTGACCAGGGCGAATAACGAGTTGGTGGTCACGTAGCTGTTATCGAACGTTACGCTCAACAGCGTGCCGGTCGAGAAGCCCTGCGTATATCCGAAGTTGTAAGTATTCGTATTCTGGTTGAGAGTGGGCGTGCCGGTGAAGATGGTGTTCGACTGCGGTGTGGTGGCGTGCTCACCCTGTAGCGTGCCGGTCAAGGACGGATCGAAGTTATCGATAGGCGGTCCTGCGCCTAAGGTTGACGAGACGATACCGAGTGCGCCAGCACCCGCGCCGCCTGCTCCAATCTGCGTTCCGCCTGCGCCTGTGCCTGTGGCGCCGGTAGCAGTACTTCCGGTACCGCCGGCAGAAGGCGCACCGATTGCGCCGCCCGGCGTTCCTTGCACCACGCTGGCATTCACACCGCGTGAGGGAGAGCCCGAGCTTGTCAGCAGGATATCGGTATCCGCAATCGACAGGTTATAGCGCTGCAAGGTGATATCGAGGTTGTTCTCGATCGCCATCGCCACCGCATCGTTGATCGACAGATAGATCTTGCCGTCTCGGAACAGCTGGTCAGTCATCGAAGAGTTGGTGAGGTTCGGTGGCGGCACATGCCGAGACGTGTAGGGCTTAATGAAGTTGGGAAAGCCTGACATCGGCTTGGCATAGTTCTGATCGGAATATAAGTGCGCATTGTGCTGGGGCGCCGGCGCCTGCGGCATCGGCGTCAGGGGAGGTGCGCTCGGCTGCGTATTTTGCGGCGTGGAGGGCTGCGAAGTTTGCGGCGCGCCGTCCTGCCCCCAAGCGGCCGTAGCCAGCAGTGCTATGAGTCCTAATGAAAGCGCTTTGCGAGCCGCTGACCTCAACAACGTTGCAACGAACATTTACCATCTCCTGGAACGGAACGTCCGTTCCCGTTTCTCGACTGCTTAGTTGCTGCTGGAGCCTCTCTGTAATACGCATCAAGGCGCTGAAAGGTTCACGGCTGCAGCGGTTTAACCGGCCTGGCGAGCCCGGGTATTCATTCGAATGCTCTGGCCTGACGTCAATTCAGAGGTGCTCTCCATTCTATCGTCCGGCGAGCATTCTGCCCGGTTCAACAGGAAGAACGAAATTGCTGAAACGGGAGGCCTCGACCGACGCTCGCGCCCAGGCGATCTTTGTGCGCAGGAAAAAGTCTGCAATTCAGCTGCTAGCCGGCGACCTTTTGCGAACCATCAGCCTTCTAAGTGTTGAGCACCACAATTTATTGCACTCGCTTACGTCCCTGGTTACTCGACTGCGAGGCAGGAGAATTCCTTAAGATGAAAAAGCAGCTCAGAAGTCTCGCGTTTTTAGCCGCACTCGCTATGACTCCCGTCTTCCTATGCCCGGTAGTCATGCATGCTCAACAAGTTAATGAAGATCAGCGTGCCTACCAGACGGGATATCAGAACGGAGTAAACGCCGCGCGACGCAACGCGCCCATGAACATGAATACCGACGACTGGCACGGAGATCGCCTAAATGCCTATCAGCAGGGCTATCACGAGGGATATACCAGCGTTGCAGGGCGTGGTGAACCAAATGGCCGTTATGACGATCACTATGCGAAAGACCCGGAGCGCCAGCGTGCCTACCAGACTGGATACCAGAACGGTATGAACGCGGCACAGCGCAATCGGCCGATGAACACGAACACCGATGACTGGCACGGAGACCGGCTTGAGGCCTATCAGCATGGTTATGAGCAGGGATATCGCAGTGTGGCCGGTGATCACCACGACCACGACGATCACTAAGAGGAACTCGATTCTCAGGAGGGGTCGCCGGGATCAGCCGACGATCTCTTCAAACTTCAGCGGATCAGGACGAACGGGAACAGGCGGCGGCTCGATTTCCCTCAGCACCTGGTAGGTATAACGGATGCGATGAATCACCGTGATGGTTCCAAGAGCGGCAATCACCCACAACACCGGGCCCATCCGGTTAAACAGCGCTCCGATGATGATCAGCACAATGCGCTCGGGCCGCTCCATGAAGCCAACTTTGCAGAGCGGAATCAGCGATTCGGCGCGAGCACGCGTATAGCTGATCATGATCGAAGTGACCATCACCAGCGCTACCAGCACCACGTAGAAGAAACGGTTGGCGCGGGCGTAGTAGACCAGCAGCCCGAAGAAGATAGCCACATCGCTATAGCGATCGATCACCGAATCGAAGAACCCGCCGAAGATGGTCACCTGGTTGGTGGCGCGGGCGACGCGGCCATCTACCATGTCGAAGATTCCAGCGCCAATAATGACCAGCCCGGCGTATAGAAACATTCTTCGCTGATTGTCAGCGTGGGCGTAGCCGAACAGGATGCCGGCTACGATGTTGATGCAGAGCCCGATGAAGGTAAGCGCGTTAGGCGAGATGCGGGTGAGCGCCAGGCCGTGAACAATTTTGTACAACAGCCACTTGCAGGACCGGCCAACTGCGCTCGTCCAGGTCATACTCATCGCTACGCTTCGTCGTGGATGGTGATCAGCTTGAGCACCTCAAGCTCACGTTTACCCGTCGGTGTAACAACTTCGCTGACGTCGCCCACCTTCTTGCCCATCAAGGCGCGTCCGATAGGCGAGCTGGTGGAAATTAACCCCTGTGTAACATCCGACTCTTCGCTGGTGACCAGCTTGTACGTGATCTCTTCGTCCTTGGTGGAGTCGAACACCACTACGGTGGAACCGATGGCCGCCCGGTCCTTTGGGAATGTTGGCCATGTTGACCATGGAGAGATCGGCCATGCGCTGCTTCAGCTGGCCCAGGCGGGCACGCACGAACTCCTGCCGCTGCTTTGCCATGTGATACTCAGCGTTTTCGCTGAGATCGCCCATGGCCACGGCCTTTTTCAGCTCTTTGGGCAGTTCGTGATTGAGCTCGTGTTCGAGGACCGCTATCTCCTCGGACAGCTTCTTTTTGATGTGTTCAGGCATACTTCGGATTGATGCACTCGGATCACCGAACGTGAGCCGCAGACATCCAACGATTATACGCGATTGCAACATGAACTCGTTGCAAGAAAGGGGCTGCCAGTGTGTTCCGGACGTATCGAAAAGCAGTTGGTGCTGGTTGCCGACGCGAATCGGCGCATCGAAAACCCGCATCAATTGACCGTCTTCGGAGAGCAGACGTATAATCGAAACATATTTAGGTTGTCCCCCTCATACCCAGAGATAAACTCTGGAAACAGCATCTCCGGCCCTCATGAATAGCCAAAGTTTCAGCATCGGAGACAAGGTCGTTTACCCGAATCATGGGGTAGGCGTCATCGAGCAGATCAGCAGCAGAACGATCGGCTCACAGATCGAACGGTTCTACCTCCTGAAAATCAAAGCCAGCAGTCTTAAGGTGATGGTGCCCTTTCACAACGTGGACAGCGTTGGACTGAGACGCGTCGTGCGGAATGGGGAAGTGCAGAAGATTCTGGATTTCCTGACCGACGGCAAGTGCGAAAATCACGCCGACTGGAAGTACCGCTTCAAGGAAAATTCCGACAAGATGCGAACCGGTTCCCTCATCGATGTGGCCGTGGTTCTGAAAGGTCTTCTTGCTGCTCTCTCAGGACAAGCCTCTCAGCTTCCGCGAAAAGAAGATGCTGGAACGTGCGCGCTACCTGCTGGTGAGCGAGTTGGCAATGTCGAAAAACTGGGAAGAGCCGGAAGTCGAGGACATGCTGAACAAGGCATTAGTCGAAGTGCAAGCTTCGTTTCCCGGAAGCCTCCAGCATGGAATCGTAAGAGTTCTTGATCAGCGTAAGCGGCGGGGATGGTCCCCGCTATTTTTGGCTGCGCTCGCCGCTTGCGACGCGGCAAACCCCATCATAGAATGCAACGCGCCATTGGTGGCGCACTTTTTACTGAGCAAGGGATTCAGAGCCATGCCAGGAACATTACATATCTTCCGCTTGAAAGCTGATCCGCTGCAGTATCAGGTGAACTACAACCTCGGCGCGAACTCCTGGGTGCAAGTCTTCGAACCCAGCCGCCTGGAGGAGTTTCTGCAGCTTGCCGCGGCCCTTGCCGGACGAGGAGATTCAGGACATGATGGCCGAGTTGCGCAATGACGGCCACACGACCGAGGCCAATGTCAATATCGGTGAGAGCCACCTCGGCGAAATGGGCTTTGCCGAGTCTCCCAGCGACGAATGACTCGCCCCGTTACCCTTGCCTGGTTGAAAGCTCCACTAGAAGCTCACACTACTCGCAGAAGACGCGGATATGTTTTCCTGACTTCGTTTCCATGTCGACATGAATTTCGTCGATCGCTTCTTCCGTTCGTTCGGTGAATAGCAGCGGGTCGATCCCCTCTTCGTGTAGTTTTTCCAATACCCTGGGCGGGAGAACGCCGGCCAGCTTAACGCCCGAGCGTACGAACGTTAGCGGCACGCGAACGTTAACGTCATCGCCACCCGGCCGTTCGATCAACACACGCAGGAACTTCTTGGCTGCTGCCGGGCCGGCGGCCTTAGCCGTTGCGGTTCCATTTTTCGCAGTTGAGTCCTGCGTTGCCGATAGCTTATCAAGCAGGCGTTCGGCGTCGGCCGCATTGATCTTGCCTTCGGCCAGCATTTCCAGCACTTTCTTGGTTTCTTCGGACATATTCCTCTCCTATTGCGATCTCAACCGAGTTTTTCCAGGGCTTCCTCAACCGTGATCTCCCCGCGCGACAGCTGCTCCAGCACGAACGCCCTTGGCGACGGCGCCTGCATCGTTTTGTCCAAGGCAGCGGCAATCGCATTCAGGCGGTTTTTGACTGTCGGATAACTAATGCCGAACAGGCTCTCCATTTTCTTGATCGACCCGTGATGACGAACAAATGCCATGACGAAGGCTTGATCTTCCAACGACAGCTGCGCCAGCGGCGGAAACTCGATTTGTCCTTCCATGGCGGCGTGGCAGCTGGGGCAGGTAAGGCGGGTGATCTGGAACGGCTGATTGCATTGCGGACATGCGGTTTGGGAAGCCATGGCTGAACTCGATTCCAGCCAATATTGAGACATGAAATTGATTTTGTCAATATAAAAATCAAATAAATCAATAAATATATAAATTTAATTAATTCTAAACCGGTTTTCAGATGCTCTGGAGAAAGGCCCGCGCCGTTGGATAACAGTTGCAGGTTCCTTGCGTGAACACCTAACGGCGGATACTTTTGTTCTGCGCTACGCCAAGTCTGTAGTGCCTAAGAGGCAAAACATGCAACTGTCATCGATTGCTTCGTCTACCGCGCAACCAATTCAGCAGGCCGAACTAATCCTCAAGCTTTACGAACTTCGTCGCGAAGGGGTTATGCGGCAGGCACGTGGGTTTATCGGAGGTGAGTTTCTGCCCGCATCGGCGGACGACCTGGTTTCACAGGTCGGGGCCGGCGACCAGCAATCGGGCTTCATCCTGCAGGTCTATGGCTATTGGGATATGGTGGCGGCGTTCGTAATTCACGGCGCACTCTCGGAGCAATTGGTTTACGACACCTGCCAGGAGATGTATTTCCAGTACTCAAAAATCCAGCCCTACCTCGATAGCTTCCGCAAAAAGATGAACCTGCCGGAATGGATGCGCAGCTTACAGTCGGTAGTTGAGGGCTCGGAGCAGGGTCGCGCGCGCGTAGCAGTCATGCGGGAGAACGCTGTGCGCATCGTGGCAACGAGGAAAGCGAAATAAGCTGATCAGCCCACCAGTACGGCTCCGCCGTTCACGTTGAAAACTTCTCCGGTAATAAATCCGGCGTGCTGCGTGCATAAGAACAGAACCGGGGCTGCAATCTCCTCCGGCGTGGCCGCCCGCCCTAGCGGAATCGTAGTAAAGATCTTCTGGCGGCGCTCTGCGGCGCGCAAAGTGTCCGCCGTCATATCCGTTTGCACCCAGCCTGGGGCAACACAGTTCACGCGAATGCCGTACGGGGCAAGCTCCGTCGAAAGTCCTTTGGCCATGCTGATCAGCGCACCTTTGCTGGCGGCGTAGTCGCAGTGTCCCGCCTCGCCGCGCTGACCGGCCGTTGAGCTGAGGAGCACAATGTTTCCACCGTGCGACTGCTGCTTCATCTGCGCCGTCGCGTGTTTGATGAGGGCAAAAGCGCTATCGAGGTTAGTCCCGATCGTTGTGTGCCATTGCTGGTCGGGCATACCGTCGATGCCCACGTCGTCACCGAGCCAGATGCCGTGATTCACGATCAGCGCATCGATCGCTCCGAAACGTTCAACCGTTGATCGCACCAGCCTTTCGGCGTTGACTGTGCCGTTGAGGTCGGCCGGCTCGGCGTGGCACATCTCGGCTCCGCATTCTTCAACCAACGTTTCCGCCGCGGCTCTGGCATGCTGGTAGTTAAAGACAACGCGCGCTCCCGCCCTGACGAACATCCGGACCGTGGCTGCGCCGATTCCTCTTGAGCCGCCGGTAATGAGTGCCACTTGTCCCTCGAGAGACATGGCTGGTTGCGCGGGCTGCGTGCGTCATGACAAAACGTTAGCACAGACTTCTCAGACGTGAATTCCTGCGCTACACTGCTGTTGAGCTGCCTGTGATTATTGCCGTCCGCTAGTCGAAACTCCCGCTCCCGACACGCGCTGCTCGCGCCTGACTACCCGTCTGCCTAACCAGAATTCATAGGAGTTTCGCATGTCTGAAAGTACTGCTGCGGCGGAGAAACAGCTCCCCGATTTTGTTGATCTTGAACTTGCTCGCCGGCTGGAAATGGCCGAGACCATCTTTCCCGATTGTTATGAGGCACTACGCCGGTTCGGTCCCAACGACCCCATCGCGCTGCTGAAAGTCGCGGGAGGCTACGCCTTCTGCTGCGGCCCGGACTATCCGGTGAACCAGATTGTCGGGATGGGGCTGTATGACGAAGTGACTGCTGCGGACCTGGATGAGCTGGAGGATTTCTTCCGCACCCGTGGCGTGCCTTGTTCCGTGGTGCTCTCGCCACTGGCGCATGAGTCACTACGATCGATGCTCGGCGAGCGCGGCTACGGTATTGGGGAATTCAACTCCGTGCTGATCCGCCGTATCCAGCCGGAGGAGCCGTTCTCGCTGCCGCCCGGCGTCACCATCGAACGCGTTACCGACGAGACGGTCGGACCGTGGACGGCGGCGATCGCAAAAGGCTTTGAACAGGACATCGTTGTCGCCCAGAGTGTCTTCGAAGGATTTGCGAGTCTGCCGGGGTCCTTGCCTTTCCTGGCGCGCATCGAAAACAAAGTGGTCGGCGGATGCGGCGGGCGGGTCATTCCGGAAGCTCGCATAGCAGCGTTCTTCGGGACTGCAACTCTGCCGGAATACCGTGGGCGCGGGGTTCAGACTGCGCTGATCGCACAGCGTTTGCACGAGGCAGCGCTCGCAGGCTGCGAGTATGCTGTGGTGAGCACGAATCCCGGCAGCGGTTCGCAGCGCAATATGGAGCGTCGTGGCTTTCGCGTGGCATACACCAAACCGGTCATGATGCGTGCCTGGCCGGACTCATAAAACGAATATGGACATAGAAACCATTCGGCGCTGTTGCCTGGCGTTTCCTCACGCGACTGAGAATGTGCAGTGGGGATACGATCTCTGCTTCAAGATCGACGGAAAGCTGTTCGCCGTAACACCGCTGGAGCCGGCGCCAGTGCGTCTTTCTTTCAAGGCCAGCCCGGAAAACTTTGCAGAGCTCTGCGAGCGTCCGGGCATAATCCCCGCTCCGTACATGGCGCGCGCTCAATGGGTGGCGCTGCAACAGTTGAATGCAATTCCAGATTCGGAGCTGCGGGAATTGCTGCGGGAGTCGTACCGCATGGTGTTCTCGCGCCTGCCGAAGAAGCGCCAGCTTGATTTGCAGGGGGCGGTCGCCGAAAGCCCGGCGAAGAAGAAGTCGAAGCCAAAGCCACAAGCGAAAGCCAAGCCGCAGGCAAAGAAGGAAGCCAAAGTGAAGCCCAAAACGAAGACGAAGAAGGCTGCAAAGAAAAAATCGGTCAAGGCAGGAAGAGCTAGATGAAGTCGTTGGCATCCCGCGCCGCACTCGCGGCGTTTGTTCTGCTGTTCAGTGCAGCGATGTTAGGTGCGCAATCGGCAGCTTCCACGGACAAAGCCGCCGAATCCTCAAAGACTTTGGAACAGAATTTCTTCGCCGCTGTCCGTGCCGGCGAAGCGGCTAAGGTCCTATCCTACATTCCCGACGCAGGGGTGAACGTCGGCTCCGATGCGCGGCACGTCGGCCGCAAAGAAGTTGAAGAGCAATTTCAGTCGCATCGCGGGCTTTACTGCCGGCTCTTCGATTCTTCCTGTATCGACGCCACAATCAACCTTGGCAACAGCGCTCGCCCCTGTTCGGACCGCGAGCTGCTTACCCGGTCCGAGAAGGTCCGCACCGCATCCAGTGAGGTGACGCGCAATGGCGTGCAGCAGGCAGTGCTGGTCGCGGAGACTAAGAACGATAAGTGTTCCAATAGCAAGCTGATCGATTTCATTTTCAATCTGGATGCCGACGGCTGGAAGTTATTCTCTATTCCGTAGCGAAAGCTGCGGAAAGCGACACAGGGTCTGTCTTCAGCCGCGCGTATGGTACTTTTCAAATATTCACCTTGCGATGTGCTTCGCAGGTTTGCGGATGATCAGCTTCGGTTTCCACTAGCCATCGTCGGAGATCTCCTGCATCATTACTGACACGCCATTTAGAAAATACTAAGGAGCAGGTAGCGGAATGATTGAACGCCTACGTGAAAGTTCGGGTGGGGTAATAGGGTTTCGAGTTGTTGGCAAAATGATGGCGGAAGACATCACGGAATTTGAACCCCAGCTGGAGGTTCTGATCCGGGAGCGCAAGCACAAACCGATCGGTATCCTCGCCGACCTGTCCGAGATGCATGGCGCTGACTTGAAAGCCCGCTGGGAAGAGCTGCGTTTTCTGCAAAAACATACGGACCACATTGCCCGTATGGCCATCGTAGGCGCGGACAAGTGGGAGGAGATCATGGCGATGCTCACCGCCGGCGCCTCCGTTTTGCAGGCCGAGACCCGTTATTTTGAGACTTCCGAAATGCTGCGCGCCTGGGAATGGGTGCGCACAGCAAAGCATGCCGAAGATATGCCTGTCCGCCAAATCTCTGCTGGAACCGGCATTTGGAAGGACTACCATCCGGAGTACATGGACCTATAACGCACACTCGACTTAGGGCGCGAAATAGCCGGAAACATCCAAAATCAACTGCGTAATTCCCGAAGCATATGCGTCAATCAGGCCGTTCTCGACAGGCAGGACGGCCATGTTTGACGTGGTGATTCCGTCCAACGCGTTCAGCGCTGAAACCAGCGGCTGGGTCTGTCCGTCGGGCCACAGCGTGAGGTAGCCGAGAAAGCCCACCGGCACCGCGGTTGCATTGAAGACGTAGCCACCTGCCCCTACCGCTATGCCGCACGGGCTTGCTGCCACGTTGACGGACGGATTGCGCTGTCCGCGGAAAGCACCGCCGTCCGAACGCGTGTCGAGCACGCGGCATGGCGCCGTTGGGTACAGCGACAGTCCGCCCACGCCGGGTGCGGCAAAATATCCGTCGATATCGGCGATCAGGTCAGTGTCTTGATCGGGATAGACTGCAATCGCCCCGCCCACACCGGCCGGTACAATCGCTGCGTTTGCTACCACCGTGGCGGTTAGATTGTTCAATGTCGAGACGAGCGGCTGGTTGCTTCCGGCCGCCCACACCGACAAGTATCCCAGTGGCTTTCCCTGCCAGGGTACGACAGTGAAATTGATGGAATAAGCCAGCGCGTTGCCGGGGATCTGGCAGTCGCTCCACAGTACAGGAAAATCACGTTCGCGCGTTCCGTGCAGATACGGTCCCCCAAGATGTCCTTGCTGGTTGCGGGTATCGAATACGCGACATGGCGAAAGAGGATAAAACTGGAAGGTCGCGTCGCTCGCCGACTGAAAGTAGCCGTCGACATCGATCACCAGATTCGTTGCATCGCTGGCATAAACGCTGATCGCTCCTCCGGCCCCGGCTGCAAGGATGGCAGCATTGGCCTTCACACGGCCATCTGGGGAATTCAACGTGGAAGCAACGGGCTGCGATTCTCCGGTGGGCCAGATCGTCAGATAACCTAATGTGCCGCTTGGGACCACCGTCACGTTGAGAGAATAGGCGGAGGCGGTGTCAGGCAGGCCGCAAACACCTTGCGGGAGCACGAAGCTGCGCGCTGTCCCCCCATCAAGCGCGGGTCCGCCGAAAGGTCCAGTCGCAGTGCGAGTGTCGACCAGACGGCACGGCGTGATCGGCAGGAATTGCAAAGGGTCCGTGACCGCGCCGGCAACGACCGAGGCGTTGTTGCCTTCCTCATTCGCGGTGTAGATCCTGTTGCTGACGGCATCGACTGTGATCGCCGACGGATAGCTGCCTACCAGGACAGTGTTCGTAGAGAGATCTGCGCCGTTTACCATCGTAACCGCGCCGTAGTTTTCCAGATTGGCAAAGTAGGCCTTGTTCGTGACCGGGTCGACCTCGACCGCGCTCGGCCAGTCGCCAACGGTGACGGTGGTGGTTGACAGCGTCGCGCCGTCAATCACCGTTCCGGTGTTGGCTCCAGAGTTGGCGACGTACACGCGATCACGAACCGCATCCACGGCCAACGCCGCCGGATTGGAGCCCACGCTGACCGGCGTTACGGTATTGGTTTCGCCATCGATGACGGAAACGCTGGCCGACTGATAATTCGCGACATAGATCTGATTAGTAAATGTGTTGACGGCTATGGAGCGGGGACGCGTTCCTACGCTGAGAGTTGTTGTCGCCTCCGTTGTTCCGTCAATCGCAGTCACACTGCTGCCGATGTAGTTCCCGACGTAGATTGTGTTCGTAGCTGCATTGACGGCCACGGGCCAGGGACGCTGGCCTACCGGGATCGTGGTCGTCGCCTTCGTGATGCCATTGATTACCGTGACGGTGTTCGCAGTGTAGTTGGTGACATAGATCCGGTTGGTCACCGGGTTTACGTCCACTGCAATCGGATAGGAGCCGGTGGCGACAGTTGTCGTTTGATTCGTAACTCCGTCGACTACGGTGACGCTGCTGCTGTTTGCGTTGGCGACGTAGATCTTGTTGGTAACGACATTGATGGCCAGCGCGATGGGCGCGGCTCCCGTTGGAACCGTGGTGGTCGAGTTGGTAGCGCCGTCAATCACGGTGAGATTGTTGCTGTTCTGATTGACGACGTAGATCTTGTTCGTTCGTGAATTCGCCACGATGGCGATGGGATATGCACCCACAGGCACATTCGTGAGCAGGCGCTGGGCGCTGGAGGACGAGGATGAGGCCGCAATTATTGCCGAAACGACGGCAACTCGATACAAGATTACGATCTTTCTCCGCAAATTACCGGACATGCTACGAACTCCAGCGCTTCCGTGATTGACACAACTGGGTAAGCCCAGCTGACATCAGCGAATGTGCGGAGGGTCCGGGGAATAGTGCGGTCCGAGTTCCGGGCCGCAGGGAGACGGTCGTACACGGTGCTTATCGCTCATCACGAGCCGAAACTGCGCCGTCGCTACCAACCAGAATGCTTATATCGACCTTAGCGCAGTGAAATTACCTGCCACCACAAATCGGACGCAGATTTGTTGGAATGTGCCGGAACGGGAACCGCTTCTGCTAAGCACGTCTCCGCTGTAGGATTAGGGTTTGACTTGCACTATTGGAGCGAATCATGACACCTGCACTTGCAGAACTCGAACCGAAACCTATCTGGAAGCACTTTGCCGCACTGGCGGCGATCCCCCGGCCATCAACCAAAGAGGCAGCCGCGCGCGACTATGTTCTCTCTATCGCGTCGCGTCTCGGTCTTGAGTCGGTGCAGGACAAGGTGGGGAACACCGTCATTCGCAAGCCCGCGCACAAAGGGCGGGAGTCGGCGCCGATGGCCCTGCTGCAAGGCCATCTCGACATGGTCTGTGAGAAGAACGAGGGCACCGCGTTTAACTTCGACACGGATGCCATTCAGGTGCGCCGTGATGGCGATTGGCTGAAGGCTGAGGGAACCACGCTCGGTGCGGACAATGGTGTTGGAGTTGCCGCCGCGCTCGCGGTGATGGAGAGCACAGACATCGCTCACGGTCCATTGGAGTTTGTCTTCACCATCGACGAAGAGACGGGGCTGACTGGAGCCGCGGAGTTTCCGGGCGGACTGCTGAAGTCGAAGTACTTCCTCAACCTCGACAACGAAGAGAAAGACACCATCTGCATCGGATGTGCGGGCGGCATCAAGACCACGGCGCGCCGGAAGATCTCACTACGGCCAGCCAAGGGCAATGCCGCGTTCCGCATCAAAGTTTCCGGCTTAAAAGGCGGTCACTCCGGCGTCGATATCCACCAAGGGCGTGGTAATGCGTTGAGAATTCTCGGTGGCACGCTGCATAGCGTGATGGCGTCGATGCCGGCGGAGATCGCCAATCTGACCGGCGGCAGCGCGCAGAACGCGATACCGCGTGAGGCTTCGGCCATTGTTGTACTTGATTCCGCGCAGGATCAGGAGTTGAAATCGCTGATCGCCAAACTCGAAGGCGAGTATAAAGCTGCTCTCGGCGCTTTCGATTCCGATCTCCAGATCTCGGTGGACAAAGCCGACCGTCCGCAGCAGGTCTTCGCCGCGGAAGATGCCGCTCGTACGGTCGAACTCCTTGCCAGCCTCCATCATGGGGTGATCGCCATGAGCCCGGACGTCCCGGGACTGGTCCAAGACTCGACGAATCTGGCAACGGTAATCACAAAGGGCGATGTGGTCGAAATCGTTACGAGCCAGCGCAGTGCAATTGAAAGCAGCAAACTCGCGGCGGCACGCATGGTAGCGACAGTTTGTCGCCTGGCGGGGTTCGAAACGGAGAATACCGGTAGCTATCCCGGATGGAAACCCGAACCGAACAGCGACATTGTGAAAAAGTTGCAGTCGGTACACGAAGAGGTCTTCGGACATCCGGCAGAACTGATCGCGATGCACGCCGGACTTGAGTGCGGCGTGATTGGGGAAAAGTATCCTGGGATGCAGATGGTTTCATTCGGACCAACCATTGTCGGGCCGCACAGCCCGCACGAGAAGGTGGAGATCCCCTCGGTCGAAGGCTTCTGGAAGTATTTGAAGGCCGTACTGGAAAAGATCTAGCTTTTCGGGCCTGCTAATCAAATCATGGTAGCAGGCCCGCTGCCTCCTCGCAGCTCAAACCCATACCGCTCCGGGAACAGCACCCGCGAAGATGTGATTTGCACTATTGCAACTCCTGGTATGCCAGTGTATGTTCGACCGATCTAATCAAAAACTTGCTCCCGGAAAGTGCTAGCCAGCCGTTCAGCCCTGTGATCGGCGCTTCCGAGAGAGATACCACTTGCTTCATCGCAGGTAGCGGAGGCCCCTATGCGGACGACGAACCGGTTTGCCTTTTTGTCTTTAATGGCATTCATTTGCCTGACCACATCGATGTTGGCGCAATCCCAGACCATGCAGTTTGTGCCGCTCGCGCCTTGTCGAGTGCTGGATACAAGGCAATCTCATAGTCCCATCCAGAGCGGTACCTCCCGAACATTTGATCTTTCGCAACTGGGTCAAGCCGCTGGCTGCCCACAGAGCTTCGGTCCGGGCACTGCGTTTTCGCTGAACGTTACGGTTGTGCCCCACGGCTATCTCGGGTATCTCACCATCTGGCCCACTGGCCAGAGCCGGCCAACGATTTCACTGATGAATTCGTTCGATGGCCGCATTAAGGCCAACGCTGCAATCGTGTTAGGCGGGGGAACCGGCCACACCAGCGTAGATATTTATGTGACCAATACCGCCGACGTCATTCTGGATGTGAATGGCTATTTTGAGCCGGCAAACTCGGGCGCCTACGCTTACTATCCGCTGTCGACGCCCTGCCGCCTTGCTGATACACGTCAGCAAGGGCAACCGTTGCCCGGCGGCCAGGAGCATGATTTTCCAGTCTTGAACGCCGGCTGCCCGGTTCCGGGCAATGCCCAGGCTTACTCGCTGAATTTCACCGCGGTGCCAAGCCCTCTCGGACATTCGTTGAGCTACCTGACGGCTTGGCCGACGGGTACTCCTCGGCCAACGGTATCTACATTGAATAGCCCCACCGGAACGATCGTTGCCAACGCTGCCTTGCTTCCGGCGAATGGGACGAACGGCGAAATCGCAGTTTACCCTTCCGATGCTACCGACCTTGTAATCGACATTGATGGCTACTTTGCACTCGCGACTCCAACAGACGGGCTAGGCTTCAATTCCATCACGCCCTGCCGTGCCATCGATACACGGCAGACGATTGGTGCATTCAATGGTCAGCAGACTTTCAATATCGAGAGCAGCCCTTGCGCGCCCCCCAGTACGGCAGCCGGATATGTGATGAATGCTACGGTCTTGCCGCAGGGTCCCTATGGATATCTGACCCTCTGGCCGGGCGGTACCAGGCCAGTCGCTTCCACTTTGAACGCCATTGACGGCGCGGTGACATCGAACATGGCCATCGTGGGAGCCTCCAATGGCTCTATCGACGCCTATAACTCGGGGTTTGCGTCCGTTCTTCTGGACATGTCGGGCTATATGGCGCCCCTGGGACAAGTGATGATCACCACTTCGACTCTTCCCGGTGGAACTACTGGCCAGCAGTACCAAGCCCAGTTGGCGGCGAGCGGCGGAGAGCCGCCCTACTCCTGGACAATCACCAGCGGCTCTCTTCCTGCCGGACTCACAATGAGCAGCGCAGGAATAATCGCGGGCATTCCGACGGCGACCGGGAGCTTCCCCTTCACGGTGAAGGCCACCGATCAGTTCAACGGTACGGCTACGGCAAATCTTTCGATCACGGTAGTCCAGGGGACCATCGTCATCACTACTCAGGCACTGCCCAACGGCACGCAGGGCGTTCTCTATAGCGCAACGTTGGGAGCGGCGGGCGGCACACCGCCGTATTCCTGGAGCGTCCCTTCCGGAACGTTGCCGGATGGCCTAAGTCTTGACAGCAACAGCGGTGTGATCTCAGGAACACCGACGACGCCGGGAGTCTCCACCTTCACCGTTAAGGTGACGGATTTCCAATCGAACAGCGCGCAGGCCAATCTGCAAATCGTTATCAATGCCCAGACCACGAATGGATCGTTGAGCGGACACTACGCATTTTCTCTGAGCGGTTACAGCGACGGAGATCCCGCGCTTCCGGTTTACATGGCAGGAAGCTTCAATGCGGATGCGAATGGCACTCTGCTGGCGGGCCTTATCGACATCAGCTCACAATTCGGGGAACAACTGGGGGGCTATCCCTTCACCGGCACATACACTATCCAGGCAAATGGCTTGGGCGCAATGACGTTCAACATTCCCGGACTGGAAACGTTGAACTTTAATGTGTCGTTATCGAATGTCGGCAACGGGCAGCTAATCCTGACCGGTCAGCAGGGTGGCCAAGGCGCGAATCTTCGCGGCTCGGGTGTTTTCCTGGTTCAGAACAGCAGCGCCTTCCTTCCGCCAGCTGCCGGCACATACGTCATCGGATCGAACGGAACAGATGTAAACCTGAATCGTTATGCGAAGGCGGGCGCCTTCACGGTTTCGGCGCGCGGGAATGTTGCCACCGGCGAAGAGGACGTGAATGATAATGGCAGCCTTCTGAACCGCAGCTTCACCGGGGTGTTCCAACTGCCGACGGCGCAGAACGGTCGGGGTCAGGCGACGATCGCTTTCCCGGGTGGAGTCACCAATAACTACGCTTATTACGTCGTCTCCACGGGGCAGTACCTCATCATCGGAACCGATCCGCTGAACGCCAACGATCCCTGGACCTTGGGCACCATACAGGTACAGTTGGCGGCCCACTTCAACGACGCCCAACTGAGCGGCAATACGGTACTGGAGATGAGTGGATTGAATCCCAACAGCGGCAGCCCAGTGGCCGATGTCATCGTGGGGCTTGCCAACTGGAATGGCGGTGGTGGCGCCAGTACCGCGGTTGATGAAAACAAGGGGGGAGTTCAGACCCGGCAGACGTTGCAGGGCACTTATAACGTCGAGACCACTGGACGAGTGACAACTTCCGGGTTGGGCGCGAGCTCTCCCATCCTCTACCTTTACAACTTCGACCAGGGTTTCGCAGTTGGCCAGGACAGCGCGGTGCTGTCAGGCGTTGTCGAACAGCAGACATCGGTTCCACCTTTTGGAAAGCAGTCGATCCTGGGAATATACGTCGGCGGCACCATTGCCCCGGTCGAGGAGTCCATCACCGACGCGGTCAGCTTTTTCCAGGCGGATGGAAACGGAAACCTGAACGGAATACAGGATTACAGTTCAACCTCAGGTTCGGGCACACAGACTCTTTCGGCCACGTACCAGGTGGATGCCAGTGGCAGAGCGGTGGTCACCGCGAATCCCAATGGCAATCTGAACGGCATCATGTATGTCGTTTCGCCCAAGAAGGTTGCTTTCCTGCCGACCGGAGGTACTCCGGTCTTGAGCACCTTCTCGTCGGCTCAAACTCACTAAGCTTGCACGAAAGCATGCCCCGGCTACGGCCGGGGCTTTTTTGGCCGAGTAGGCCGATGTTCTGACCGCCAGTTGCGAACTTCTCGCCGCTTCCTGTAACGTTCGGCAAGTGGAACATCCCTGTTATCGCTGTCAGTCCGACATCCCTGAGGGCACGGCATTCTGTCCCCACTGCGGAGCCCCACAAATTCGCGTGACACCGCCCGAGGGTCAGCTGGAGGCAGCTTCGACGCCGGCCGCGGACTCCCCATCAGGCTACGGAAATCTCAATCCTGTTGCGCCGCCGCCCCCGCCGCCAACGTGGGCACAGGGAGGCCCTGCCTATGCGCCACCGGCTAACTCCATTCGATGGGAGTTGGCGTGGCGAGGTGCTGTGTTATGCGGCATTGGCGCAGCGATTTTATCGGCAATCCCATTTGTTTCGCTTGGTTGTTGCCTGTGGATGCTGGGCGCTGGGTTTGTATGTGTGAACCTGTATCGGCGGCAGGTGCCGGGTACCGTAATCACCCCGGGTATGGGCATGAAGCTCGGAGCGCTCTCCGGCGCCATAGGCTTCGTGATCAATGCCATCGTTACCACCGCAGATTATGTCGGCAGGCGGGGTAGCGGTGAGTTTCAGCGGAAAATGCAAGAGCAGATGAAGAAGCAAATGGCCGGCACGCCCGATCCGAAGATGCAGGAAGCCATGCAGCGCATGGTCGATTGGATGAGCACGCCGCAGGGCGCCGCCACCATGATTATTCTGGTGCTGATCTTCATGGGCATCGTGTTCGTGTTGCTTACCGCTGCCGGCGGTGCGCTTGGAGCCTCGATGAGCGGGAGTCGCCGCGAGTTTCGCTAAACTTCACTCCAAACTGTATCGACGGTCTTACGGAATGAACTTCTATGTCACGACCAAAAATAATTGCAGTTGTAGGTGCCACCGGATCACAGGGTGGTGGACTTGTGCGGGCGATACAGGCGGACGAAACGAAACGGTTCGCAGCGCGAGCCATCACTCGCGACGTGAACTCCGCAGCAGCGCGCGAACTCACCGATTTGGGCGCTGAAGTTGTCGCCGCCGACGTGGATGATCTCGATAGCCTCAAGAAGGCCTTTTCTGGCGCTTACGGTGCCTTCTGCGTAACTTTCTATTGGAACCACATGTCGCCCGATCAGGAGCAGACACAGGCGAAGAACATGGCCGAGGCCGCAAAAGCTGCCGGACTGCAACACGTGGTCTGGTCAACGCTGGAGGACACGCGCAATTGCATTCCGCTCGACGACGACCGCATGCCGACGCTGATGGGGAAATACAAGGTTCCACATCTGGATTCCAAGGCGGAATCCGACCCGTTCTTCCGCGATCTCGGGGTACCGACAACGTTTCTTCTTACCTCTTTTTACTGGGACAACGCGATCAAGTTCGGCATGGGTCCAAAGCGAGACTCTGACGGAAAACTCGCGCTGACGCTGCCGATGGGAAATGCGAAACTGGCAGGAATCGTTGCGGAGGATATTGGCCGAAGCGCCTATGCGGTCTTCCAGCACCCCGAAGAGTACATCGGAAAAACCATTGGGATTGCCGGCGAACATCTGACCGGCGAGGAGATCGCCGCAGCGTTCGCTCGCGCCCTGGGTGAGCCCGTCCGGTATAACCCGATTGAGCCCGAAGTCTATCGCAGCTTCGGCTTTCCGGGCGCAGATGACTTGGGTAACATGTTTCAGTACTTCCGCGACTTCTCCGATGTCGTCTGCGGCTCTCGTCCTGTCGACCTTACTCGGAAGCTGAACCCGCAACTTACTACGCTTGATCAGTGGCTTCACGCCAACAAAGGCAATATCCCGCTCGAATAGTTCGAACACCGCGTCACACATCGGCGTGCGGGAGATCACAAGTCTTCGCGGTTCAAGTTGCTCCGCGGCTTGCGCATTGCGTATGATTCGAGCGGCATGAGCAAAGCCTCCACGCAGAGTTCCAACCTTCGCGAGAAAGCGCAAATTCTCTCCGGATCCGAGATTGAGCGGACCCTGGTCAGACTGGCGCACGAGATTGTCGAGAAAAACAACGGTGTTGCCAATCTGGGGCTGGTAGGGATCATGCGCAGAGGCGTTCCTCTGGCGCAACGCCTGGCCAAGATCCTGGGCCGTATCGAGAAAGCTCAAGTGCCGGTGGGAACCCTCGACATCACCTTGTACCGTGACGATCTATCCACCGTGGGACATCGTCCTGAGGTGAAGAAGAGCACCATGGAGTTCGACATCCAGGACAAGGATATCGTGCTGGTGGACGATGTCATCTATACCGGCCGGACTACGCGCGCCGCGCTGGATGCGCTTTTTGACCACGGCCGCCCACGGCGCATACAAATGTGCGTATTGATCGACCGCGGCCATCGCGAATTGCCGGTCGAAGCCAGCTTTGTGGGCCGCACCATCCAGACCACGCCTGACGAGAGTATCGAGGTCAAGCTCAGCGAGATCGATGGCGCCGACAAGGTCTTGCTAATGGAGCGAATACCCGAAGCAAAATGAAGCCACGACTGGGTTCACTGCTGAGCATCAATCAGCTAACGACGGAACAGATTGAGTCCATCCTGCGTCTTGCCCGACGCATGAATCCGGACCGCCCCTCGAAATTGCTGCACGGCAAGCGCGTCGTGTTGCTTTTCTACGAGTCGTCGACGCGCACACGTACCTCTTTTGAATTTGCCGCGAAGGCGCTCGGCGCGGTGACCACGCTGGTCACAGCAACTTCGTCCAGCATCGAGAAGGGCGAGTCGCTGATCGATACCGGCTGGACCGTAGAATGTATCGGCGCCGACGTGATCGTGATGCGCCACCCTAACAGCGGGTCAGCCCATCTCATGTCGCGCTACATGAGCGTGCCCATTGTCAATGCCGGCGACGGCATGCACCAGCATCCCTCCCAGGGACTGCTGGATGCGATGACCATGCTGAATCACAAGAAAGAGTTACGTGGATTGCGGGTGGTGATCGTCGGCGACGTCTATCACAGCCGCGTAGCCCGCTCCAATGCGGAGTTGCTCTCGCGCTTTGGTGCGGACGTGATCCTGTGCGGGCCGCTGGACTTTGTGCCGGAAGTGGCATCGAGCCTCGCACCGGGCGTAGCGGTGAGTCACGACCTGAATGCCGCCTTGCAGGGCGCCGATGTGGTGATGGCATTGCGAGTACAAAAAGAGCGACTAGCCGGCAGGCACCATAGCGTGGAGGATTACATTACGCATTACCAGATCACGCCGCAGCGCATGAAGCTGGCCAAGCCCGATGCGATCCTGATGCATCCTGGTCCGGTAATTCGGGGCATGGAGCTTACAAGCGAAGTTGCTGACGGACCGCAGTCGTGCATTCACGAACAGGTTCGCAATGGTGTGAAGACACGTATGGCGATTCTGGCCATGACGCTCGGGGCGGCATAAGAATGGAATCCCTACTCATACATGGCGGGCGAGTAATCGATCCGGCCAGCGGTATCGATCAAGACATGGACGTGCTGCTGCGGGAGGGGCGTGTGGCTGCAGTCGAGCCCCCAGGCAAGCTTCGCGGCCAAGCCGAGAAAAACTTCAATGCCCGTGGCGGCATTGTCTCGCCGGGATTGATCGATCTGCATGTTCACCTTCGTGAACCAGGCCAGTCGCACAAGGAGACAATTGTCACAGGAACCGCTGCGGCTGCCGCGGGCGGCTTCACCTCGGTTTGTCCAATGCCCAACACCGTTCCGGTGAATGACTCGTCCGAAATCACGGAGTGGATGCTGTCTCCGCAGCGGGGCGCCTTGGTGAATGTCTTTCCCATTGCAGCGGCAACTGTGGGCAGCGCCGGGGAGAAGTTGACCGACTTCGCCGCATTGAAGCGCGCGGGCGCGATCGCGGTCAGCGATGACGGCAAACCGATCCTCGACGACAAACTGATGCGAGAGGCATTGAGCGCCGCCGCGCGTCTCAAGATCCCGGTCGTACAACATGCCGAAGACACGCGAGCGACCGTGGGTTGCTCGATGAACTACGGACCAACATCATTCCGCCTGGGTGTTCACGGCATGCCGAACTCCGCTGAAGTGAGCATAGTGGAGCGCGATATCGCGCTGGCAAAGCGAACCCGTGGGCATGTTCATGTTGCGCACCTTTCCACGACCGAAGCACTGGAGGCGGTGCGAAATGCCAAGAAAGCGAAGTTGCGTGTCACCGCGGAAATTACGCCGCACCACTTCACGCTGATCGACGAAAATGTCGGAGAATTTAATACTCACTACAAAATGAATCCGCCACTGCGATCAACGGCAGACCGCGATGCCCTCATCGAGGGCATTCTCGACGGCACGGTTGATGTCATCGCGACCGATCATGCGCCCCACGCCTTTCACGAGAAGCAGGTCGAGTTCGAGCGCGCCGCCTTCGGCGTTACCGGGCTGGAAACCGCTTTGCCACTCGCGCTGACGGTGTTACACCATCATTTCAAGCTGACCTTGTGGCGTATCATAGAGCTACTGTCGTCGAATCCAGCGAAGATCTTCAACCTGAAGGGGCGCGGCACGCTGGCTGAGGGCGCGCACGCCGACGTAACCATCTTCGACCCAAAGCGGAAGTGGACCTTCGACGGGTCGCAGTCATTGTCGAAGTCCAGGAACACGCCCTTTGACGGCTGGAATTTTACCGGACGAGCCGTCGCTACGATTGTCGGCGGCAAAGTCATTCACGAAGGGTGAAGCTGTGAAAAGCAATCGACCGATCATCCTCATCCTTTTCCTGGTAGCTGCCGGCATAGCCGTCTGGAAGATTTCGTCCGTCAAACACTCCTCCGCCAGCACCAGCAGCCAGCCCGCCATGGCTTCGGTCCAGGGAGAAGGGCCTTCTGCAACCCCGGCCTCGTCTGCCATGCCGTCGGCGGAGACGAAGACCACGTCGCTCTTTGGACCCACGGTGCCGAATCCCGGTCCGCCGCCAGTAAACATTCCCAAAGGCATGGCATGGATCCCCGGTGGAGAGTTCTCGATGGGGGCGAACGATCCGCCCGATATGGACCAGGTCGGCATGAAAGCCACCGAAGACGCGCGTCCCGTACATCGGGTTTACGTCGACGGCTTCTTGATGGACAAGACCGATGTCACGAACGCAGAGTTTGCGAAGTTCGTGAAGGCTACCGGATATGTCACGGTCGCTGAGCGCACGCCGAAAGCTGAAGATTTTCCTGGAGCTCCGCCGGAGAATCTGGTGGCAGGTTCCGTAGTGTTTACACCGCCAACGCATCCTGTGTCGCTGAATGATCATATGCAGTGGTGGAGCTACGTTCACGGAGCGAACTGGCGGCATCCATTGGGTCCCGGCAGCAGCGTCCAGGGCAAGGACAACTTTCCCGTAGTGCAGGTCGCTTATGAGGATGCGCAGGCTTATGCCAAGTGGACGGGAAAGCGTTTGCCCACCGAGGCAGAGTGGGAGTTCGCGGCTCGCGGGGGTTTAGCGGGCAAGCCGTTTGTGTGGGGCGATGACTTTCGTCCAAACGGCAAGTGGATGGCGAACACACACCAGGGTGAATTTCCCACTCGCGATAGCGGCGCCGACGGCTATCCGGGCATCGCGCCGGTGTCTCAATTTCCCCCTAACGCTTATGGCTTGTATGACATGGCGGGCAATGTGTGGCAATGGACAAGCGATTGGTACCGCCCTGACTACTACAAGCAAATTGCAAGCGCCAGTGTAACGAAAAATCCTAAGGGGCCCGATTCGTCCTACGACCCCGCGGAGCCGACTGAGCACAAGAAAGTCCATCGCGGAGGATCGTTTTTGTGTACCGATCAATACTGCTCGCGCTACATCGTGGGCACGCGGGGCAAGGGCGAGGTCAGCACCGGGACCAACCATCTTGGATTTCGCTGCGTGGAAAACGTGAAAGCAGCGGAGAAACCCAAAGCGAGCTGATCCCGCGTCGCTCCTGCATTCTTGAATAAACTCGCCATGCTTCCTGAGCGGAGCGCTCCGTGTCATCCCAGAGTGTTGTGTTGGGGGCAATAGTTTCTTCCACCCCAGATGGACAGCAGGTCCTTCGACTCCGGCGTCGCAAAATCGGCGACACCTCCGTTCAGGATGACAAGGCTACAGGCTGGCCCGTGCCGCCAGCACATTCGGAATGACGATGCAGGCCGCACCCTTACTCGAACAAGTCTCCCTTCACCAGCTTCTGTCCCGCCAGTGCCGTGTAGCATCCCCACAACGCCATCGCGGCAATCAGCGCGAACACAAAAATTGGCGCGCCGATGTAGAAGCTTGACCAGTCCGTCGTAATCGGCACGCTGCCAAGTAAGTCGACGGTGAAGATGCCCACCGCGAGCGCGATGAATCCGAAGCGGATCACGACGAAGGCCGCGATGCTATACACCGCTGCGTACGCCGGCCCTACCAGCCACAGGTGATGGTTGTCATACATCTTGATTCCCGCCCAGAAAGCGACGAAGACAATCGCCGCCAGCCACGGTTTGCGCAGAATCACGCGGAAGGCGAACATCAGGAAGAAGAAGATCAGCGTGGCTTGCACCGAGGTGGCAACATGCATCAGGCAGGTCCCCGCCACATGGCGTGGCCCCGCCAGAAACGCGGTTGAGCCGAAAATGGGCTCGGCGCCGATATGCTTCAGCGCGAGGCCCATTATGGCGAAGATCACCGCCCACATCACTCCGAGAATCACTCCGTACAAAGTGTCGCGTCCCACCAGCGGATCGCGAACGCGTCCCGCCATCAGGCGCGACCAGGAGATGATGGCGTGCGGCCAGTGACGCCGGATGTATGGCTCAATGGCCAGGTACACGATGTAGAAAACCGCGGCCAGGAAGATCGAGCCGCTACAGGCAAGCACGAACAGAGTAAAGAGTCCCAGACTCGGCACGAAGTGTCCGTTGAAGATCCACACCAGCATCTGCAAACAGAAGATCAGCAAGCCGAGTCGCAGCGCGCCCTGCGGATCGCTTTTCTGGGAACGGTAATTGCGCCGCGCCAGCCAGACCGCTCCCACCAGCATAATCATCAGAAAGACCACCAGCAGGACCTCGGGCGTCTTCGAACTCGCCTGGTGAACCGAGGGCATGTTGTCCGCCTTGGTCCATTCGCTGATCATCTGGAAGAACACCGGCTTGCCATGCCAGGCGGCAGCTTCGATGCGCAATGGTTCGCTGGTTCCCGGCCACATGCCGGTCCACGCGGCACGCTGGTCCGAGGTTCCCAGCGAGGTCCATTGCGGCTGCGCCGATTGGAACTGCGTCATATCCAGCCCGGCGAAACTAAACAGCGCCTTCCAGTCGTAAGGCTGCGCTGCCGGAGGAGAATCATCTTTTTGTGGCGGTAGCGCGGAGAACTGCACCAGCCTGCCCTGCGGGTCGAGCGTTGCACTCACCATACCCGAAAGCGTTGGCGGGGGATCGTCCAGGGTTACGATACCGGGCGTCATCAGGTTGCTGTGGATTTCCGTGGCGACCAGGTAGTCGGGACTTTGCCGTCGCCAGTAATTAATCAATGACGGGCGATTCTTCAGGACTAAGTCCCAGTTGGGATGTTCACTGCCGGCATGATCCAGGTGCTCCAGATAATCGTCGTCCCACTCGAACCGTCCCACCGAGTCGACTGCCGGCGCCGTATAGCCAAGCTGGTGGATGATGTCGCGCGCGCGCTGCGCCAGCACTTCGGACGAGTCCGGCATATCGATTTTCGCCATGCCGCTGGTCCGGGCCGTGCAGACAAAGAAGACGATCATTCCGATCAGGGCCGCAGCCGTCGCAAGAATTGCGGTGCGCACTGGCAGCCCGCTCGTATCACCTGCCGCTGCGACCACTTGCGGAGATGGCGTTTCACCTGCCGCCAAAGCTGCGGCCAGCGGATCCCCTCCCGGAAGGGCTGCAGCGACCATCAGCGCGGTCGTGGGACGGTTTTCTGGATCAGCTTCCAGGCAGTGCAGGATGGCGCGCTCAACCAGCGGATCCATGTCGCGCACCAGCGTTGACGGCCGATGCGGCGTACTATCGCGACGCACCCGTACGATTTCTTCCAGCGTTTTGCCGTCGAAGGCAGGCTTGCCCGTGAACAATTCGTAAAGCACCAGGCCCAGCGAATAGATATCGCTGCGGACCGTGACTTCTTTTCCGGCAAGCTGTTCGGGCGCCATGTAAGCGGGCGTGCCGCTGCGCACATCTTCGATTTCGTGCGCAATGCCGGCCAGGCCGAAATCCATGATCAGCACTTCGCCCCGCCCGTCGAGCATGATGTTCGCCGGCTTCAAATCGCGATGCAGCACGCCTTTGTCGTGAGCGGCCGCGAGGCCAGCGCAGATCTTGCGTGCGATCTCCAGCGCCTTGTCGGAAGGGAGTCGGCCGATGCGCCGCAGCAGAGACGACAGGTCCTCGCCGTCGACGTACTCCATCGAAAGAAAAACGCGATCCTCGGCTTGTCCGATGTCGTAAACGCGGCAGACGTTGGGGTGCGAGATGCGGCGAGCGATGCGCACTTCGTTGTGGAAGCGCTCAAGGGTGTACTCGTCAGTCTTGGCTTCGGGCAGAAACTTGAGCGCGACGGGCGAGCCCAAGCTCAAGTCGTCGGCCCGATAGACCTCTCCCATGCCGCCGCGGCCCAACAGTGCGATCAGGCGGTAGCGTTCCGCGATGACAATGCCGGGAACATAGCGACCCTGATCATGTGAACTGTGCGACGATGGCCGCGAGGCAGACCGCGCAGGCGGAGGATAGGTCGGCGCATTCGAGGTGACCGCAACCGCCATGGTGGGTAGGTCGGCCTTCGAACCTGACGACGCTTTGCTCTGAAGCGGGCTTCCGCACTGCGCGCAGAAAGGCGAAGGCTGCGCGGCTTCCGTACCGCATCTTGCACAACGCTGCATGACCGGAGCTCCCACAAGCAGGTATGGCCTATATTACCGCGTCGCCGGGTGAAGCTTTTGCGGAAAGCCGGTCCCGCGGATCGGACAGGGTTCAGCTCTCAGACCGCATTTACTAAACCCTACAAGCGACTACGTAAACATGAATTCCTTGGTTCGCAGGTCGCGGACCGTGTCGCGCAGCTTCGCGGCTTTCTCGAACTCGAACCGCTTGGCGGCCTCGCGCATATCGCTTTCCAGCTTGGCGATGTAGGCGTCGAATTCCTCCTGCGAGCGGAACTCCGGCATGCCTTCCACCTCGTTGGTCAGGTCGGCGTAGTCGGCGTCGGCAACCGCGACCAGCGACATATCCAGCGGCCGGACGATGCTCTCCGGCGTGATGCCGTGCTCCTCGTTGTAGGCCTGCTGAATGGCGCGGCGGCGATAGGTTTCGTCGATCGCCTTCTTCATCGAGTCGGTCATGTTGTCGGCGTAGAGAATCGCGCGGCCCTCAATGTTGCGGGCGCAGCGGCCGATGGTCTGGATCAGCGAGCCCGACGAGCGCAGGAAGCCTTCTTTGTCGGCGTCGAGAATCGCGACCAGCGAAACTTCCGGCAGGTCGAGTCCTTCGCGCAGCAGGTTGATGCCGATCAGCACATCGAACTCGCCCTTGCGCAGGTCGCGCAGGATCTTGATGCGCTCCAGCGTCTCGATCTCCGAGTGCATGTAGCGGCAGCGCACGCCGACTTCGCTGTAATACTCGGACAGGTCCTCGGCCATGCGCTTGGTCAGCGTCGTCACCAGCACGCGCTCGTTCTTCTTGGCGCGCTCGCGAATCTCGTGCAGCAGATCGTCGATCTGACCTTTCACCGGACGCACCTCGACTTCAGGATCGATCAGCCCGGTCGGCCGGATGATCTGCTCGACGACCTCGCCGGCGGATTTCGTCAGCTCGTACGGGCCCGGCGTCGCCGAAACGTAGATCACCTGATTGACCCGGTGCTCGAACTCTTCGAAGGTCAGCGGGCGATTGTCGAGCGCGCTGGGCAGGCGGAAGCCGTACTCGATGAGGTTCTGCTTGCGCGAGCGGTCGCCGTGCCACATGCCGTGGACCTGCGGAACCGTCTGGTGCGATTCGTCGATGAAGAGCAGGTAGTCGCGCGGCACATAGTCCAGCAGCGTCGGCGGCGGCTCGCCCGGCAGGCGCCCGGTGAAGTGGCGCGAGTAGTTCTCGATGCCGTGGCAGTAGCCCATCTCCTTGATCATCTCGAGATCGAAGCGCGTGCGCTGATGCACGCGCTGCGCCTCGACGATGCGGCCCTGCTTCTCCAGTTCGACCTCCCACCACGCCAGCTCCTCCAGAATGGACGTGACGGCGGCGTTCTTGCGCTCCGGCTTCATCACGTAGTGCGTCTTGGGATAGATGGGCAGGCGCGCGTGCTTCTGCTTCACCGTGCCGAAGAGCGGATCGATCTGCGCCAGCGATTCGACCTCGTCGCCCCAGAGCTCGATGCGATAGGCCGAGTCGTCGTAGGTGGGAAAGATTTCGATGATGTCGCCGCGCACGCGAAACGTTCCGCGCCGAAAGTCGCCGTCGGTGCGCTCGTAGAGAATTTCGACCAGCTTGCGGGTGATCTCGTCGCGCTTGATCTTCTGTCCCTTCTCCAGGAACAGCAGCATGCCGTAATACGCTTCCGGCGAGCCCAGGCCGTAGATGCAGCTTACCGATGCGACGATGATGCAGTCGCGGCGCTCGAACAGCGACTTGGTGGCCGACAGCCGCAGCTTGTCGAGCTCATCGTTGACCGTCGCTTCCTTCTCGATATAAACGTCGCCCGCGGGAATGTAGGCTTCCGGCTGGTAATAGTCGTAATACGAGACGAAGTACTCGACCGCGTTGTGCGGGAAGAACGACTTGAACTCGTGATAGAGCTGCGCCGCCAGGGTCTTGTTGTGCGCCATGATCGAGCGCCGGACGGTTCAGATTCTCGATGACCTTGGCCATCGAGAAAGTCTTGCCCGAGCCGGTCACGCCCAGCAGCACCTGGTGCTTGTCTCCGTCGGCGATGCCGCGCGTCATGCGCCTGAATGGCGTTGCCCTGGTCGCCCTGCGGTTTGTACGGACTTACAAGTCGGAATTCCATGACAGGTTGGCCCTGCCCGGGGGCCAGCTCAATTCGTTGGGAAGCCTCACAGAAGTGAATTTCGGCGAGTGGGCATCTCTCTATTATACGACGCTGAGAAACGCGAAAGGCGCGTGGCTAAAGCCTGTTCCACTGTGTCATTGGCACGTGCCGTGACGGGAATTGGCACTGCACTTTTCGGCTAAGGCTGCAGGATACGGATTCGCCAGCACCGTAGCGTGGGACAGCAGAGCCCGTGATGGCAATCTTTAAGTGGGGATCACTTCTGCCGCTGCTTGTTGCTGCTCAGACCGAGCAGGCGATAGGCGAGTCAACTTCCGCAGGCGCCGCTGAGGATCACTAACGCCCCCAGAAGCCCCAAGGCTCGCCCTATGTGCGGATGGCCGCTGATCAGAATGCCCGTCAGCCCGATGGCCAACCCGAGTACAACGCGTACGTTACGATCGATCTTTCCGAGATTGAAAACCATATGTCAGCGGTGGTCTCAGTCTTGCGCCTACTGAAGCTAACGCAGCGATCTCGCGATAGCAACCTGCGACGCCGCGATACGCGCATTCCCGTCTTGCTCCAGGTCTCCGGCCCGAGTACCATCTTTCCCGCCGTCTCCGGGGTGAAACAATGCATCGCTGCGAGCGTCTGATCTGCTTCGTGCTGCTGTTCTCCACGCGCTGTTTTCGCGCAAGCTCCAACAACGGCGCGGCTGCCGGCAATCGATGAGGCCGCTATCAAGCGGATCGTCGACGGCATCATGCAGCCGTACATTGCGCTAGAACCAGCTTCCGGGCGCCATCGTCGGCGTCTCGCTGCATGGCCATCGCTATTACTTCCCCTACGGAAAGGCGACCGACTCCGGCACGCCATTCGCACCCGACACGCTGGTCGAGATCGGCTCGTGCACCAAGACCTTCACGACGACGCTGTTCGCGCTGGCCATCAATCGCAACCAGATGATCCGAACGCCTCGGCGCAGAAGTACATGCCCGCGCGGCTACACACTGCGTCCCGAGGCGCAAGCAGGTGACGCCGCTGGAGCTGGCGGACTTCACCTCAGGCATGCCCGACGACCCACCGAATCTGCCGCGCGTCTGGAGCAGCGCAGCATCGAGCACTACACCACGAAGGATTTCCTCACCTGGGTGTCGCGCTGGAAGCCGGCAAGCGCACCTGCCGGCGCCCTATCTGTACTCGAACGCCGGCAGTCGGGTTGCTGAGCTACCTGGTGATGACCGCGACTGCCACAGCGTGGGACAAGCAGCTCAATCAGGAGATTCTTGCGCCACTAACCATGCCCGACACCGACGCTGCGTCCCACGCCGAGCAGATGAAGCGCATGGCCGAAGGGACACATGCACTACGGCAACGACGCGCCACCCTGGCCGATCTACGCCTGGTACGCCGCCGGAGGATTGCGCTCGACCGCGCAGGACATGTTGAGCTTCGGCGAGGCCAACCTCGGCCACAACGCAAGTGAACGGCAAACCGGTCTCAGCCGAACTGATCGCGGCCATGCAACTGGCGCAGAAGCCGATCTACACCATGCCGAACGGCATCAACAAGCAGGCCATGGCGTGGGTCGAGCAATACCGGGGATCGCAATCCCAACCTGCATCCGGTAGTTCTGAAGGACGGGGGCACGGCAGGTTTCAGTACGGCGATCGCCGTCAACCACTCGAAGGACCTGGCGGTCTTTGTTGCGATCAATCAGAGTGGCGCCATGGCAGCCGGCAAGGCGGTCGAGATCGCGCGGCATCTGCCGTAGAAGGCCGCTGTTCGCTCCTCGCTTTTCGCCGCTAGCCGCCGACTTCTGTTCGCTTGTGGACGGAAGAAGCGATCTGTTACCCAAGCGAACTATCGAGAGCCGAAGAGCGAAGAGCCGAAAGCGAAGAGCGGCTTTCCGCGACGCGTTTGGTCAAACGCTCGCACTGATTTATCCTGTCCATTCTGGTCACTTCTCAAGCAGTAGTTCCCACGTTCGCTGTGCGAACGCAATCCTGATTCTTGTTTGGCAGGTCAATCATGAAAATTCTTGTAATCGGAGCCGGAATGATGGGGCGGGCTGCCGCCTACGACATGGCCCGCAGCGAGCGAGTGCAATCCGTAACGCTCGCCGACAATGACGAAGCGCGCCTCAAGCAGGCGGTCGAGCAGGTGAACCAGCTTGCCGGCAGCGACAAGGTTACGCGCCGTCCAGCTCGATGCCGCCGACACCGGCGCGGCGCTCGAAGCTGATGCGCGGCCACGACGGCGTGCTCTCCGCCGTTCCTTACTTCTTCAATCTCGGATTGGTGAAGGCCGCGATCCGCGCCGGCTGTCACTTCGCCGACCTCGGCGGCAACAACACGGTCGTCCAGCAGGAATTCGAGCTGCGAATCCAGGCGCAGGCCGCGGGCGTGGCGATCGCGCCCGATTGCGGTCTTTCGCCCGGCATGGCGTCGATCCTGGCTGGCGAATTGCTGCGCCGCATCGGCGGCAAGGCGGACGCGCTGAAAATCTATGTCGGCGGATTGCCGCAGTCTCCGAAACCTCCGTTCAACTATCAGCTGGTTTTCTCCGTCGAAGGTCTGATCAACGAATACTGCGAGCCGGCCAAGATCCTGCGCGACGGCAAGATGATCACCATCGAGCCGCTGACCGAGGTTGAGTCGTTCCACATGGAAGGCTTTCCGCGAACTCGAAGCGTTCCACACCTCCGGCGGCACCTCGACCTTGCCGGAAACCTTCCAAGGCCAGGTCGGCGAGTGCTTCGAAAAGACCTTGCGCTATCCCGGCCATGTCAGCATGCTGCGTTCGCTGTACGATCTGGGACTGTTCTCCAGCGAGAAGCGCCGGATCGACGGCGCCATGATCTCGCCGCGGCAAATGATGTCGTCTCTGTTCGATAGAGAAGTTCTCCGGCGACGAGCCCGAGCTCACGATCCTGCGCGTGGAGGCGCATCACGGCGACGGTGACTGCGTCATTCAGCATGGTCGATTACACCGACAAGGCCACCGGCCTGACCTCGATGATGCGTACCACCGCGTGGCCGGCCTCGATTGTGCTGCAGATGATGATCGACGGGCGAGATCACGAAGCGCGGCGGAGTCCGCCAGGAGATCGACGTTCCGGCGCAGCTTTTCCTGAACGAAATGGCGCAGCGCGGCATCACCATCAACTACCGCACTCGAGTCGGCGGAGGACTCGCGCGCGGCGGCATTAGCGGCCGCGGCACAGGAGAGCTAATTGAACTTTTTGGAGCGGATGCAACCGCTGGGACTGCTGGTTTTGCGCTTGGTACTTGGGCGCGATCATGATCGCGCACGGCTATCCCTAAGGTTTTTGGCGGAATGCATCATCATATGGAAACGGTGCGCGGCCTTCACTTGCCTGGTTGGATGGCATATCTCTCAGCGCGTCGCAGTTCGGCGGCGGCATTCTGCTGGTCGCTGGCTTCCTCACGCGCTTTGCCGCCCTGTGCATCTGTATCACCATGCTGGTCGCCATCTTCGGAGTGCACCTGAAGAACGGCTTCCTGGGCCAGGGAAATTATCAGTTCCCGTTGGCGCTGGCGGCGATCGCGTTCTCGCTGATCTTCACCGGCGCGGGGCCGATCTCGATCGATGGGCTGCGAGGCAAGGGGCGGTAGACCGTTCGTTTATTCAAGCAGTGAGAAGCGCGAGCAGTGCGCGTTCGCGTTGCGGAGTTCTAGCTATGACTGCGCGACGTTTTAGCTTTGTATCAGGGCACGGCTTCAGCCGTGCCGCAAGTCACCTTTAACAGCGTTGGGCTTTAGCCCCTGCATACGTTTCGCAGGGGCTAAAGCCCAATCTCTTCGGCATCATTCTCCGGCACGACTGAAATCGTGCCGACTACAAGGCTTGCTAAGACCTGCGCCGGCGCGGCTGTCGTGCGCTGACACGCGGCCGCCCTGATACAAGGCTCGTCCTAGTAATTCGCCAGCTGCTCCATCGCCTGGTAGAGATCCTCCGCCTGCGGCAGAATCTCGTCCTCCAGGATCGGCTGATACGCGACGAACGTATCTTTCGCCGCCACCCGCTTCACCGGCGCGTCCAGCTGATCGAACAGCTCGTCGGCGATGCGCGCCGCGATCTCCGCGCCGTAGCCCCAGCTCAGCATGTCTTCGTGCGCGACAATCACGCGGCTGGTCTTCGAAACCGAGGTCGCAATCGCTTCCCAGTCATACGGACTGAGCGTGCGCAGATCGATCAGTTCGACGCTGACGCCATTCTCGCGCTCCAGCCGTTGCGCCGCCTGCAGGGCACGAGGCACGACCGCACCGTAGGTGACGACCGTCAGATCATGCCCCGGACGCACGACCTTCGCCTTGCCGAACGGAACCATGTAGTCCGGTCCGGGATACGGCGCGCGGCCGAAGGTCTCGCGGTAGAGGCGCTTGTGTTCCAGGAACAGCACCGGATCGTCGCAGCGAATCGCCGTGCGCAACAGGCCGTTGGCGTCGAGCGCGTTCGAGGGGAAGACCACCCGCATGCCTGGCGTGTGGGTGAAGATGCTTTCGCCGCACTGCGAGTGATAAATCGATCCGCCGGTCAGATAGCCGCCGATGGCAACGCGCACCACGGCCGGCGATGAGAAGTTGTTGTTCGAGCGCCAGCGCATCAGCGGCAGCTCGTTGCGCAGCTGCTGCATGGCGGGCCAGATGTAGTCGAAGAACTGAATTTCGACCACCGGCTTCAGCCCGCGCGTGGCCATGCCGACGGCGCGGCCCACAATGTTGGCTTCCGCCAGCGGCGAGTTGAAGACGCGCTCGTAGCCGAACTCGGCCTGCAGGCCGGCGGTCAGCTTGAAGACGCCGCCCTTGCCCTTCACCTGCTTGGCCTTCAGGTACTCTTCGCGGCTGCAGTCGGCCACGTCCTCGCCGAACATGACGATGCGCGGATCGCGCTTCATCTCGTCTTTCAAGCAGGCGTTGATGAGGTCGGCCATCGTCTTCTCAGGAGCCTTTTCCGACGGAGCAGGATGCACCGCTTCGGTCTGGAACTCCGACGATGTGGGATCGAGATCGGGCGAGTAGACGAACTCAACATAAGATCCCGGCTCCGGCAGAGCCGCCGCTACCGCGCGGTCACTGGCTTCCTGGATCTCGGCTTCGACGTCCTTCTCCAGTTCGTCGACGCCCTTCTCGTCCAGAATGCCTTCGCGCACCAGGAAGAGCTGGAAGCGCGTGATGGGATCGCGCTCGACCTCCGACTGCCGCTCGGAGTCGGGACGGTAGAGCTTCTCGTCGTCGGACAGCGAGTGCGAATAGGGGCGAATCACGTGGCCATGCACGAATGCCGGACCCTTGGCCGGAGCGACAGTAGTCGACCGCCTTCTTGAAGGCCGCATAGCTGACCAGAGGGATCGGTGCCATCGATCTCGGAGAAGTGGAAATTGGGGAAGCCCTGCACCAGCTTGCTGATGTTGCCGCCGGCCGTGCCGACCTCGACCGGAACCGAGATGGCGTACTCGTTGTCTTCGATGACAAAGAGCACCGGCAGCTTCAGGTTGGAGGCGGAGTTCAGCGCCTCCCAGAATTCGCCTTCGCTGGTGGTGCCGTCGCCGCAGGAGACGTAAACCACTTCGTCGCCCTTGAACTGCGACGTCCTTGAACTGGCGATAGTCGCCCTCAGCCTTCTCGGCCGACTTCGGATTGTTGCTGAAGTAGCGGCCCGCCTCGGCGCAGCCCACGGCCTGCAGAAACTGCGTACCGGTGGGCGAGGACTGGCTCACGATGTTGAGCTTCTTGTGTCCCCAGTGCGACGGCATCTGGCGGCCGCCGGAGTTCGGATCGTCGGCGGCGCCCACGGCTTCGAGCAGTTGCTCGTAGGGCGTCATGCCCAGCGCCAGGCAGAGCGCGCGGTCGCGGTAATACGGATAGAACCAGTCGTAGCTCGGCCGCAGCGCCAGTCCGGCGGCCACCAGCAGGGCCTCGTGCCCGGCGCCCGAGATCTGGAAGAAGATCTTCTGCTGCCGCTTCAGCAGGATCTCGCGGTCGTCCAGCTTGCGCGACATATACATCAGGCGATAGATGTCGATCAGTTGCTGCGAAGAAAGCCCTTCATACTTGTCAGTCGTTTCCGCCGGCACAACGGCGGTTTTGGGCTGTGCTTTCGTGGTTGCCATCCGTTACCTCAAAATAGAATGCGAGTACCCGAGCTCGGGCCAAAAGATGTAACTCTATTGTAAATGCTGAACAGGTCTCTACCCCGCCGGGCTTCGGTCCGAACTGCAGCTTTGGCCGTTCTGTCGAATCCAATCGCTATACTGGAAGCCGAACGCAATGATACGCATTTCTCGCCCTATTCCGGCCAGGAAAATCAAGCTCGTCCTATTCGATTTGGATGGCACGCTGATCGATTCAGAGCGCGACCTGGCAGACGCCGTCAATGCCATGCTGGTGAAGTACGGCCGCAAGGAACTGCCCATCGACGTCATCGGCACCTACATCGGCGACGGCGCGCCCATGCTGATCCGCCGCGCGCTGGGCGATCCCGCCGATCGCGAGTTCCTGCAGGAAGCGCTCAACTACTTTCTTCTGTATTATCGCGAGCACAAGCTCGACAGCACGTACATGTACGACGGTATTCTGGAGGCCCTGCGCCAGATTGCCGGCAACAGATGGCGTCGACTCGTCGTATGGCCGTGCTGACCAACAAGCCGGTGCGCGTCTCGCGCGATATCATCGCCGGACTTGGCCTGGCCGGCAGCTTCTTCCAGGTTTATGGCGGCAACAGCTTTGAGACCAAGAAGCCCGATCCCGCTTGGGGCCAACACGCTGATGAAGGAAGCGGGTGTCAGCTCCCGAAGAGACCGTGATGGTCGGCGACTCGCAGGTCGACGTTCTGACCGCGCGCAATGCCGGCATGTGGAGCGTTGGCGTGACCTACGGATTCGCGCCGCACACGCTTGAACTGGTCGTTCCGGATGTTGCTGGTAGACACCCCGGCGGAACTGGCGGTAGCGTTGAGCGGCAGGCGCTGGCCGACCCGAAACAAGCGTAGTTGTTTTGAAGGGGCGCACCGCACCTCTAGCTGCGCCTGACCGCGTGCATAGGTGGGCCAGAGGGCGACAGATCTCCCCCTCGATTGACGCGCAGCATTCGCATACACTGAACTTCCTATGCCGGCGAGCGAGCGACGAGCCGTTGTAATTGGAGCAGGCCCGAACGGCCTGGCAGCGGCCATCGTGCTGGCGCAAGCCGGACTGGCAGCGTCGACGTCTTCGAGGCGGAGCCGCAACCCGGCGGCGGCGCGCGTACCCTGCCGCTCACACTGCCCGGATTTCTGCACGACTTCGGCTCGGCCGTGCATCCCATGGCGCTGGCTTCGCCTTTCTTCTCCACGCTGCCGCTGCAGCGATTACGGGCTGGAATGGATTCAGCCTTCCGCGCCGCGTGGCCCATCCGCTCGACGACGGCACCGCCGTGATTCTGGAGCGCGATCTTGGCGAGGCCGAAGCGGCGCTCGGCCAGGACGGCAAGCAGTGGCGCAGAGCATTCGGCCCGTTCGCCGAGCGATGGCCGCAACTGGCGCCGGAGGTGCTGCGCCCGGTCTCGCTCTTTCCGCGGCATCCCTTTCTGATGGCGCGGCTGGGCCTGATGGGATTTCCTTCCGCCAGCGTCTTTCGCGCACTTCTGGTTTCGCAGCCCGCGGACAAAAGCGATGTTCGCCGGACTGGCAGCACATTCCGCTGCTCGCTTGGACGAGCCGCTCACGGCCGCTTTCGGCATCATGTTTGCTGCGACGGCTCACGCCGTGGGATGGCCGATTCCGAAGGGTGGCGCGCAGTCGATCACCAAGGCATTGTGCGGATACCTGGCAGCTCTGGGCGGCGAGGTACACACCTCGTCGCGCGTGAGCAAGCTGGCGGAACTGGGCGACTATACGACGTAGCACTGTGCGATGTCACGCCGCAGCAACTGGTGCAGATTGCTGGGGACCGAGCTCTCACGCGGGCTATCGGCAGAAGCTGGAGCAGCTATCGCTACGGTCCGGGAGTGTTCAAGGTCGACTATGCGTTGTCGAGCCCAATCCCGTGGAAGGCGCGGGAGTGTCTGCGCTCGGCCACCGTGCATATTGGCGGCACGCTCGAAGAGATTGCAGTGTCGGAGGATGCGATGCGGCACGGGAAGCATGCGGAGCGGCCGTTCGTGCTGCTGGCGCAACCAACGCTCTTCGATCCGTCGCGCGCGCCCGAAGGCAAGCACATCGCCTGGGCGTACTGTCACGTGCCCAACGGCTCGCAAGTCGACATGCTGCCGCGCATCGAGGCGCAGATCGAGCGCTTTGCTCCCGGCTTCCGCGATTGCGTTCTGGAGCGCCGCGTGTTCTCGCCGGCATCGCTGGAGGCGATGGACGCCAACCTGATTGGCGGCGATATTGGCGGCGGCCTGATGAGCCTGCCGCAGTTTCTGTTTCGGCCGACGCGGCATTTCTATGCGACGTCGGCGCGCGACATCTTTATCTGCTCCTCCTCCACGCCACCGGGCGGTGGAGTGCACGGCATGTGCGGCTATAACGCGGCGAAACTCGCATTAAAACGCCTGTGACCAATGCTCCCGATCTCGGCCGGCGCGGCAAAATCGCCGTCGCGCTGTTCGCTGACGATCGTCGGCGGATTTGTCGATGCCGTCGGCTACATCGCCCTGTTCCAGGTCTTCACCGCCAACATGAGCGGCAACAGCGTCCATGTCGGCATGTACCTGGCGGCAGCGAAACTGGATGGAGTTGCTGCGACCACTCTGCGCCATTGTCTCCTACGTTGTGGGAATGGCGTTGACGCGGATCGCAGTCGAGATCGCCGGACGCGCCGGACTTCGTCGCATTGCTTCCTTCACGCTGGCGCATAGAGGCCCTGCTGCTGGCCGTCTTCGCGCACGCCACTCCGGCGATGCACCTGGGACAGATTGTCGATCAGCAATCCGCCGCTTACTTCAGCGCTGGTGGCACTGCTGGCGTTCGCCATGGGCAGTACAGACGGCGACGCTGACCCACATCGGCGCGCTGACCGTTTACACGACGTTTGTCACCGGCACTCTGACCAAGCTCACCGAGTCGTTCACGCGCGCGCTGTTCTGGGCCTACGATCATGTGCGCGAGCTCGGCGCCTGCCGGACATTGTCAGGCACGCCTTCGGCCAGCAGGATGTGCAGGAAGGGACGATGCTGGCCTCGACCTGGATCTGCTACGTGCATAGGCGCGGCCGTCGGGACCGCACTCAAGCTGAGCTGGGAGCTGCGCGCTCTGTACGTTCCGGTTGCGATACTGCTTGGGTTTGTGGTTCTCGATCTGTTCCGCCCCATCGATGTGGAGGAGGAACAGCGTCAGACGGGGCAGACGCGGGGGTGACCTCGCAAGCGTGAGCCGATTATTCAGCGCTGCACTTGGAAGCAGGCTGCTGCATCTGAAATCTCTTGTGGCCTGCTATAGTGTTGCCTCGGTTACAAGGCCACTCCTCGGGAGGCCCGCATGCCCTCAGCACCGCCGCCGGAAAAACGTCCGCTCACCGTCCTCTGCCTGGCCAGCTACTACAAGGGCATCGACTTCATCCGCGAATGTCATCGCCAGGGCTGCCGCACGCTGCTGCTCACCTCGCACAGCATCAAGGACGAAAACTGGCCGCGCGAAAGCATCGACGAAACCTTCTACATGCCCGACGTGCAGAAGGAGTGGAAGCTGGAAGACGCGCTGCTGGGCGTAAGCTTCATGGCGCGCAACGAAGCCATCGACCGCATCGTCGCGCTCGACGATTTCGACGTGGAGACCGCGGCAACGCTGCGCGAGCATCTGCGCGTGCCCGGCATGGGCGACACCACGGCGCGCTACTTCCGCGACAAGCTGGCCATGCGCACCAAGGCGCGCGACGAAGGCCTGCTGGTGCCGGAGTTCATCCACGTGCTGAATTACAGCCAGTCTGCGCGACTTCATGCAGCGCGTGCCTCCGCCGTGGGTGCTGAAGCCGCGCTCGATGGCGGGCTCCATGGGCATCAAGAAGATCCACAGCGCCGATGAATTCTGGGCTGCGCTGGATACGCTGGGCGACAAGCAATCGTTTTACCTGCTCGAGCAGTACGTGCCCGGCGACATCTTTCACGTGGACTCCATCTTCTACGAGCGCGAGCTGCTGTTTTCGGTCGCCAGCCACTACGGCCGGCCGCCGATGGATGTCTCGCACGAGGGCGACATCTTCACCACGCGCACGCTGCCGCTCGGATCGAAAGAAGCACAGCCGATGATCGAGATGAACGAGAAGACCATGACGGCCTTCGGACTGCTGCGCGGCGTTTCGCACAGCGAGTTCATTCGCGGGCGCGATGACGGCAAGCTGTATTTCCTGGAAACCTCGGCGCGCGTCGGCGGCGCGCACATTGTCGATCTGATCGAAGCGGCCACCGGCATCAATATGTGGGCGGAGTGGGCGAAGGTGGAGATCGCGGGCGGCAAGGCTCCGTACAAACCGCCTAAGCCGAGGAAGGACGCAGCCGGGTTGCTGGTCTCGCTGGCCAAGCAGGAGCGGCCGGACACCTCGGCGTATAACGATCCGGAAATTGTCTGGCGCATGAACGAGAAGAAGCATCATGTCGGGCTGATCGTGAAATCGCCCGACCCGGCGCGCGTGCAGGAGTTGTTGCGAAACTATGTGGAGCGCATGCGCCAGGATTTCCTGGCGTGGCAGCCGCCGCTGGACCGGCCGAACTTCTGATTACTCGCCTTCGCTGCTCAGCAACTTCGAGAGACGTGGGCTTGTGCTTATCGGGCTTGCCTTTACGCTTCTTCTCGGCGGGTTCGGCGCGGGTAGGAGGCGGCGGTGCCGATGGCCTCGCGAGCGGCGGCCTTCACCGCGGAGGCAGCCCGAAACGGCTTCGGCTTGCGTGGTTTTGAAGGCATGGTGCTGATCCGCTCACATTCTAGAATACTCGACCATTACAATTGATTTTGCCCTGATCGAGACAGAGGGTCTCGTCGCGTGGCGATGAGCTCTCATCCTTTCATTCGACAATATCGCCGCGCATTTCAGAATTCCGATACCAGTCCAGCGGGAGGGCCCATGATTCGCGAAGATGTTTTGCAGCAATTTCCAGAATTGTTCGGCAACAAACAGGTGAACGGACGCAGCGTCAACGTCGAAGAGACGATTGCATCCCTGACCCGCCAACTGCGCCCGGCGATTGCCGCTGCCCTGAATGCGCGCCGCGCGCAGCTTGAGAGTCCCGAGCCGGTGCGAACGAAATATGCCTGGCCCAAGTGGGACGAGACATTCGAAGATCCGATCACGGGACGGTCGTGGACATTTCGGCAGATCGTCCAGGGTACGATCGACAATTTTCTGGATCGCGAGAGCGAATGGCGTTGGCGGCTGAACGAGGAGGTGCCTGTTCCCGACGACGTGCATCCGCTGAAAAATCCCGGCCTGGAGTTGACCGGCCCCTGGCATCCGCTGGACATGGCCTTCAATGCGCTGAACAGCGCTGCGCCCATGAACATGCCCGACTTCGAAGACGCATCGCCCGCGCACTTTCAGCCCATCGGGGCTGGAGCCCGCACGCCGGTTGCGACGTTCGCGGCATTACAAAATGCGAAGCAGATCTTCGAAGGCGCATGGTCAACGAAGTCCTACGATGTGGTAAAGAAGGGCAAGACGCGTTCCTACAAGATTGAGCGGGAGCCTGCCAAGTGGCCGACGCGCCTGGTTCGCCCGCCCAGCATTCACATCGTCTACGAACACTTCAGGGTTGACGATCAGCCGGTCCCGGGCACCATCGCCCTGATCGTGATTTGGGCGCTCAACAATTTCGACGCGCTGAAGCGGCTGGGCACTGGCGTCTACTTCTACATTCCCAAGATGCAGAGTCCGCGGGAAGCGCTCATCGTGGAGAAGCTGCTGTCGCGGGTGGAAGACATCATCGGCGTTCCGGCGGGCACGTTCAAGATCAAGATCCTGTACGAGGAAGGCAATGGCGGCCGATACCTGCCGGCAATTGCGTGGACCTTTCGCCGCCGCCTGCTGGGCACCAACGTCGGCCGCTGGGACTACCTCGGCAGCCTCATCGAGATGTGGAAGGACGATCCCAACGGCGTCTTTCCCGATCCGCAGACGGTCGGCATGGCTGCGCCCAACATGATTGCCTACCAGCGCTACAACGCGCAGACCATCCTGATGGCGGCGATGAAACACGGCGAGCTGACCCAAGGTGCTCCCATCGGTGGGATGGCGGCGGTGATGATGTACCAGGCAAACGACGCCTATGGCCGCGCGCGCTATAACCCGGTCGCCATGCGCGCGGTGGTCCTCGACAAACTGCGCGAACGCCTGCTCGGGCTGGTATTCGTCCCCGCCGATTCGGTGGGCACACAGGTTGCGCTGGACGACATCCTCGCCGGACGCGTGAAAGGGAAGCTCTACGATTGCTATCGGCAGAGCTGGGTGGCGAGTCCTGAGGCTGCGTATGTGGCTGCCGGGAACGGGCCGCTGCGCGTTCCGCTCCAGCAATTGCAGGCCATGCTGGATGCGCCGCGCAAGACCGTCGACGCGAACGGCAAGGCTGTGCCTACGGCCTCAAGCGGACTGGCGGATTCGGAGCGCGTGCTGCTGGAGTCGCGCGGGCTGCTGAATTCGGCCGGAAAGATCACGCCGCATGTGCTTCGCAAAGACGCAGTCGACACTCCGGAGAAGTTGCTCAGCCCGGAGCTGTGGGACGCCATCTACGGCGTGCCTAAGGGTGACGTCACTATCGAGCACATCCAGCACGCGTTTTACATGGCTGCGAATTACGGCTTCCAGATCCTGAACGGCAACTTTGCGGCGGCCATCGACGACTACGAACTGAAGCAGCGCTTCATGAACGATCTTGCGACGTATCGCATCGATGTGTCGTGGCTATGGACGGTGGTGCGTCATCAGGCGGTGATCACGAAGGACGGTTACTTCCAGCGGGCCGCGCTGAGCGAGGACGGCGTGGTGCTGGCGCCCAGCGCGGAACAGGTGAAAGCTGGAAGCCGCTTTACCCCCGAGCTGTTTCAAAAGATATGGGACTACCACAACGAATGGACGGCGCAGTTCTTTGTGGAACTAGACCGCATGGGCGATCCGGGACGCTTTGATCGCGGCAAGGCGCCACTCATCATGGAATTGCTCCGGCGGCAACTGCTTTCGCCGCGATACATCCAGCACAGCGCACGGTTGTTGTTCGTGCTGGCGCAAGCCAGTGACGTCGAGCGCGAGCAGATTCTGGATGCCGTCTTCGATCTTTCGCGTGAGCAGATTGTGAAGCGGGTGAAGGCGGGCACGATGAAGCTAGTCGCGTTGGCGACACACGACTACGTATACGACATTCTGGCAGGGTAGTACGGCCGTTCAGGGTCGTATGGCGGCTGACAACTCGTTGTCATCACGAGGAGGCTTCACTCCGACGAGGGATCTGCTATCTGCCCCACCAGAAGCAAACGCTCGCGCTGTGAACGTAACCCTGATCCCTCGTACCGCTACGATTTGCACAGCGGCGCACAGCTTTCCCAACGCTCAATCGCTGAAGCGGCGCCCTTCTGCGTTGCAGACCGTTGCCGGGCGCGTTAGATTCGAATGCAGTGAGCACAACACCCGAGACATGTCCGATCTGCGGCGGCACCGGATGGCAAACCGTCGTACGCGGCAAAGAACGCGAAGCCGTCCGCTGCGAATGCCGCACCAGCAGCCGCGCCGATCGCCTGCTGGCCGCCGCGCACATTCCCGAGCGCTATGAGCATTGCGAACTCGACAACTTCCACTATGATCCGGAGGCCAGAAATCAGAAGCCGCTGATCGAAGCCAAGACCTTTGCGGGCCGATTCGTGGAAGATTATCCAATCGAGAAAACCGGGCTGCTGTTTGTGGGCACGGTGGGAGTGGGCAAGACGCATCTGGCGGTGGGAATTCTGAAGGCGCTGATCCGCGACAAGGGAATTCATTGCTTGTTCTGCGATTATCGCGAGCTGCTGAAATCGATCCAGAATTCATACAACGCATCGGTGCAGGCCACGGAAATGGAGATCCTGCGCCCGGTCTTCGAAGCCGAGGTGCTGGTGCTAGATGAGCTTGGGGCTGTGCGCAGCACGGAATGGGTCTTCGATACAGTCAACTACATCCTGAACAGCCGCTATAACGAAAACAAGACCACCATCATCACCACCAATTTTCCCGACCGGCCGGAGCAGGACAAGTACGAAGTCGATAACTTAAGCAGCCGCTCTCAGGCCGATCGTGCCGCTCGCCGCGAGACGCTCGGTGATCGTATCGGCGAGCGCATGCGTTCCCGCCTGCACGAGATGTGCAAGAAAGTGGAGATCGAAGGCCCGGATTATCGCGAGCATTCCAAGCGCGCACAATTCCAACGCATCAGCGCTCCGACCAAGTTGTCACTGAAGAATAGTAAGGACAGGGAGTAGGGGCTAGAGGATAGCGATCGGCCACCGTCTTCCACTAGAATCTTGCCGTGCCCCCGACGCGTTTCGATTTCATTCCTGCCCGCGATGCCGAGCTGTTCTCCGCCGCTCTGGCGAGCACGGCGGTGTTCGTTCTTCGGGGAGATGAGGGAAGCGAGCCGTACGTCAGCAAGACATCGAACCTGCGCCGCCGCCTGCAGCGACTGCTGGGCGCTAGTCGAAGGACAAACTCGCAAACTCAGCCTGCGCGATCGCGTGCGCTCGGTGGAGTGGACTCCGGCGGGCTCTGACTTTGAAGCCTCGTTCCTGCTTTATCAAACGTTGCGCCGCGAGTTCCCGAAGACGTACGACAAGCGGCTACGCTTTCGCTTTGCGCCGCTGATCAAGCTCATCCTCGACAATCCTTATCCGCGCGCGACGGTCACGACGCGCATCGCCGGGATCAAGGGCGGCGCGCAGTATTTCGGGCCGTTCCCCACGCGCGTTGTCGCCGACAAGTTTGCCAACGACGCGCTCGATTTGTTCAAGATGCGACGCTGTGTCGACGACCTGCATCCCGATCCGGCGTTTCCCGGCTGCATTTATTCCGAGATGAAGATGTGCCTCGCGCCGTGCTTCAAGGGTTGCAGCGACGAGGAGTACGCCGCCGAGGTCGCGCGTGTGCAGGAATTCTTCGAGAGCGGCGGGCGTTCACTGCTGCGGGAGATCGAGCGCCAGCGGGACGAGGCTTCGGCGAACCTGGATTTCGAAGGTGCGGCGGCTTTGCATGCGCGGTTCGAGAAGGTGAAGGGAGTTGCGTCGCAGCTGCCCGAGATCGTTCGCCGTCTGGAAGAACTGAATGGCGTGCTGGTGCAGCCTGCGGCAGAGAGCGATTCGGTGACGCTGTTCAAAATTGCCGGCGGACGAATCTGCCATCCCGTGCTGCTCAATTTCGGCAAGCAGGTCGAGGCCTCGCAGGTCGGCTCCAAGCCGCTGTCGATGGAGTCGCGCATCACGCAGGCGCTCGCGGCGGTTGAGGCGCCCGAGCTCGCGCAGCGCGCTGGAGTGGATGGAGCACCTGGCGCTATTGAAGCGCTGGTATTACCGAACCAGCAAAGCCGGAGAGCTCTTTCTCGCCGAAGCCGGAGAACTCCCGATGCGGCGCGTCGTGCGCGGCGTCTCGCGCGTCTTTCGCGGCGAGAAAGCTGCCGGCGATTTGAGTGAGACGGCTGGCGATTACTGGCAGTTTCGCGCGCGCGAGGCCGGCATTTCCGACAAATAAGTCCATCCCATTACAATCTTTCGATGAGCTCTCAGGCGGCACTCTGGAACTCCGAACTCTATCAATCCAGCCACTCGTATGTGTGGCAGTATGGTCGCGACATTCTCGGTCTGCTTGATGCCAAGCCGGGCGAACGTATTCTCGACGTGGGCTGCGGCACCGGCCAGCTCGCTTCGGAAGTCGCGCAGGCCAGCGCCGAGACGGTGGGCATTGACTCCTCGCCGGAGATGATCGCCAGCGCGCGCAAGAATTTCCCGCAGGTGCGCTTTGAAGTGGCGGATGCAACCGCGCTACCTTTCGTCAGTGAGTTCGACGCAGTGATGTCGAACGCCGCCATGCATTGGGTGCGCGACCAGCGGCTGCGCATGCTCGCCGTGAAGAGCTGACTGCGTCATGCCGCATCCTCCCTCCAATCCAAAGTTCAGCAACTCTGCAACTGCTCCGCGTGTTACCTCTGCCGAGCTACGTGCTGCCCCCGTACTCTCCGCGCGAATTTTTTAACCGCGACGCCGTCAACGGTAGCGCGCGAGCTGCTGGGGAAGCTGTTGATCCGCCGCGCGGGCCGTACGCTGCTTGCCGGTCGCGTGGTGGAGAGCGAAGCGTATCTCGGCGAAGACGATCCCGGCAGCGCACGCCTTCGCCGGCCAGACCGCGCGAAATTTCGTTTTGTTCGGCCCGCCGGGACGTGCGTACGTTTACTTCATCTACGGCAATCACTACTGCCTGAATGTTTCCTGCACGCAGAAGGGTCACGGAGGCGGCGTGTTGTTTCGCGCTTTCGAACCAGTGTTCGGCGTGGAAGCGATGGCGCACGCTCGCGGCATCGAGCTTCCGTCGAGTCCACCGCGGGCGACCCAGCTACGCATGATTTCCAGCGGCCCGGGTCGTATGTCCGAGGCCATGGATATTACGCGGCAGCGCGACAACAACAAGGATCTGACATCGCGTACAGTCGGACCTGTGGCTGGCTGATGACGGCTTCCGTCCGGGGCGGATTCTCGCGACGCCGCGCATCGGCATCACCAAGGCGGTGGAGAGACCGCTGCGATTCTCTATCGCCGGAAATCCGTTTGTCTCGGGAACGAAAATTCTCGAGAACCCGACCTAGTGCGCAAATTCGAGATCTACGTTCTCAGCTCAACCACCGTTGCTCCGCCGCCGCCTTCATTTTGCGGAGGCTCGCTGACCGTCGCCACGTGTGGATGGGTCTTCAGGAACTGCCGCAGCGCTTTGCGCAGAATTCCCATGCCGCTGCCGTGCACCACGCGCAGACGTACCGCACCGGCCAGGAACGCGCGGTCGACGAACTTCTCCACCGCTTGCGTGGCCTCGTCCACGGTCTGGCCGATGACGTTGATCTCGGTCGGAACGCTGTCGTCCTCGCGCGCCAGCGAGACGTTGATGCCCTTCGAACGCGCCGCCTGCACCGGATTGCCGCCCGCTTGCGCGACCACGCTGGCGATGTCGTCGCGCGCGACCTTCATCTTCATCGGTCCGACGGCGATTTCGAAACTGTCATCGTCAAAGTAGCGCAGCACGCGGCCATCGCGACCGAGCGAGCGCAGACGCACTGTGTCGCCGACCGACACCTGCTTGACGATGTGCTGCTGCGCGTTGGGATCGCCTTTGTCGGCGCCGGTGCTGTGCGCGACCACGGTCGAGTCGAACTGCTCGCGGAATTCGCGGCGCATCTTGGCGATGCGGCGCTCGGCATCTTTCGACAGCTTCTGCGCCTGCGCCCGATCCTGCACGGCGTTCACCGTCTCGCGCACGCGATATTCGAATTCGTGCAGCAGGCTGTCGACCTTCTTCTCCAGCTCGCGCAGCTTCTCGCGCTGCTCCTTGCGGCCTTCGAGTCTCCAGATGGCTGTTTCTGCCGCGCCACTTCCTGCTCGCGCGCGCGCAATTGCGATCGCTCGGTATCGAGTTGCCGCAGCTCCGTGTGCAAGCGGTCAAGGAAGCGCGATACATCCTGCGACTGCGAGGTCAGGCGCTGGCGGGCAGCTCCCACAATGTCGGGGTTCAGTCCCAGCTTCTGCGCGATGTTGATGCCCGCCGACGCGCCGGGCACTCCGATACGCAACTCGTAGGTCGGAGCCAGCGTGTTTTCGTCGAAGCCGACGGCGGCGTTCAGCACTCCCTCGGCGTGTTGGCGGCATAGACTTTCAGCGCGGTGTGGTGAGTCGAGATCACGCTGATGCAGGCCGCCTGGCGAAAGTAATCGGCAATCGAGACGGCGAGCGCCGCGCCCTCTTCCGGATCGGTCGCCGAGCCCAGCTCGTCCAGCAGCACCAGCGAATGCGCGGTCGCCTGGTGCGAGATGAAGTCGATGTTGGTGACGTGCGCAGAGAAGGTCGAAAGGTTCTGCTCGATCGACTGATAGTCGCCGATGTCGGCGAAGACGCCGTCGAAGATCGGCAGCTCGGCGCGCTCCGCCGGAACCGGCACGCCCGCCTGCGCCATCAGCGCCAGCAGGCCAATGGTCTTCAGGGCAACGGTCTTGCCGCCGGTGTTGGGACCGCTGATGATGACTTGCCGATGTTGGCCGTCGAGTTCGACCGTGATCGGCACCACTGCAACGCCCTTCGGCTTCAGGTTGCGCTCCAGCAGCGGATGCCGCGCGTTGCGCAGAACCAGTGCGTCGCCAGCCGTTGACGCTTGCGTCGGCGCTCTTCGGCCAGCAGCTTCACCGCGACGCAGTCGAACTCCTCGGCAAAGCGGGCCTTGGCAAATTGCAGTTCCAGCTCGGCCAGCGTCTCCACGGCAGCCAGCAGCGCGTCGGCGTTCTCGCCCAGTCGCGCGGTCATCTCCAGCAGGATGCGATGAATCTCCGCCTGCTCGTCGTCCAGAAGCCGCACCAGATCGTTGTTCTGCTCGATGGTCTCCAGCGGCTCGATGAATACCGTCTGCCCGCTGGACGACGCTCCGTGCGCGACGCCCTGCACGCGCCGGCGCTGCTCGATCTTCACGGGGATGACGAAGCGGTCGCCGCGAATCGTGACCAGCTCTTCCTGCACGGCGCCGCCCTCGGAGAGCCGCCGCAGATAGCCGCGCAGCGATTCCTGGATGGAGCGCTTCTGCTTTTCGATGTCGCGGCGAATGCGCGCCAGTTCCGGCGAGGCTTTGTCGTCGAGCGTGCCGTCGGGCAGAATCTTGTTGCCGAAGTAGCGCAGCAGCGGGCGTGAAGTCGGCAATGCTGTTCGAGAGTTCGCGAACCGCCTGCCAGTGCTCCGGCAATATTCGCCGTCGGATGCAGGGCGATCTCGCGCCACTCGGAGGCGCGATCGGCGACCAGCAGCAGGTCGCGAATCTCCAGGATCTCCAGCGCGGCGCCGCTGATGCGCGACTTGTTGATCAGCTGTGTGGGATCGAGCAGGCCGTGAAAATCGAAGCGGCCGCCGGCGCGCAGGTATCCGCGCAGCTCTTCCGTGAGCTGCTGCTGTCGCTCGATCCACTGCGCGGTCGTCCGAGGGCGTGAGTTGCGTCAACCCGCTCGCGTCCCAGCGGCGAAGACGTATACGCCGCCAGCAACTGCCGCAGCTGATCGAATTCGAGCACACGCTCGCTGAAGTTCAGGATAGGAGCGCGGAGAGTTCATCGTTACCGTGTTCCATGGTACAGGAGAAAAAAGCCGCCTGCAGGAGCGCGCGCGGTGCCGGTGGCCGCTGTTCACCGCTTATTCATAAGGCGCGACTACCATTCCCGCCTTCGGCCAGATAAACTGATTCGGCAGATTCCTGGACTGTGTACTCCGCCCTTGCGCCCAATAAGGCGAGAAGGGTGGAATACCGTGCACCCGTTGGCACATGCGCGTGGCAGTCCGCATCTCGACAACTCAGAGGGAATTGATGGCAGCTCACTCGGATGCATTCGTGTTCTTCGGCGCTACCGGCGACCTCGCGTACAAGAAGATCTTTCCCGCGCTGCAGAACATGGTGCGGCAGGGCACCCTCAACGTGCCCGTCATCGGCGTGGCCAAGTCCGGCTGGACCGTCGAACAGCTGCGCGAGCGCGCGCGCGACAGTATCACCAAGCACGGCGGCGGAGTGGACGACGAGTCCTTTCAGCAGTCTCTGCGAGCTGCTGGATTACGTCGACGGCGACTACAAGGACGACAAGACTTACCAGACGCTGCACGACAAGCTGGCCGCCGCAAACGTCACAGCTGCCGACGCATTACCTGGCGATTCCGCCCAGCATGTTTTCCGTGGTGGTGAAGGGCCTGGAGAAATCCGGCAGCGCGAAGAATGCGCGCGTCATTCTGGAGAAGCCCTTTGGCCGCGACCTGGTCACCGCGCGCAAGCTGAACGACACGCTGCACCTGGCCTTTCCGGAAGAAAACATCTTCCGCATCGATCACTATCTCGGCAAGGAAGCGGTCGAGAACCTGCTGATCTTCCGCTTCGCCAACAGCTTCCTCGAGCCCATCTGGAACCGCAATTACGTGCACAGCGTGCAGATCACCATGGCCGAATCGTTCGGCGTCGAGGGCCGTGGCAAGTTTTACGAAGAGGCGGGCGCGATCCGCGACGTCATCCAGAACCACATGCTGCAGGTGGTGGCGTTTCTGGCGATGGAGCCGCCGACCATGATGTACGTCGACTCGGTGCGCGACGAGCAGGTGAAGATCTTCCGCACGATTCCGCCGCTCAGCCCGGCCAACATCGTGCGCGGACAGTTCGAGGGCTATCGCGAGGAGCCGGGTGTCTCGCCGCACTCCGACGTGGAAACCTTCGCCGCGCTGCGCCTGGAAGTCGATTCGTGGCGCTGGGCAGGCGTGCCGTTCCTGATCCGCGCGGGCAAGCGACTGCCCGTCACGGCGACCGAGGTCTTCGTGAAGCTGCGCAAGGCTCCGCTCAGCAAGATGGGCGGCGACGGACGAAACTACTTCCGCTTCCGGCTCGGGCCCGACATCGAACTCAGCCTCGGCGGCCGCGTGAAGCGTCCCGGGCCGCTGATGGTGCCCATGCCGGTCGAGCTGTCGGCGGTGAAGTACACCAGCAACGACGAGATGGACGCGTATCAGCGCCTGCTGACCGACGCGATGAAGGGCGATCCGCTGCTGTTTGTGCGGCAGGATGCGGTCGAAGCCGCATGGGCCATCGTCGATCCCGATCCTCGGCGATTGCTGCCCGACGGAGATGTATCAGCCGGGCACGTGGGGTCCGCCGGATTCGCGCGAGCTGGCGGCCGATATCGGCGGGTGGCACGATCCGACATAGCGCGCGCTTCTATTCTTCGCTTTGTGAATCGCGGCATCGCCATTTATAGTGGCGAAGTTCAAGCCACATCCCAACCGGAGGACGACATGAATGTCGCCGAGATGCTCGTGCGCTTGCTCGCCGACAACGGCGTAACTCACATCTTTGGTATCGCAGGTGACGCTCTCAACCCGTTCACCGATGCGCTGCGCCGCGACGGCCGTATCGCCTGGATCGGCGTACACCATGAGGAAAATGCCGCTTATGCTGCCTACGCTCAGGCGGCCATTCGCGGAGGAGCTGGCGTCTGCGCGGGAACCGTCGGCCCCGGAGCGCTGCATTTGATCAACGGTCTGTTCGACGCCAAGCACGAGGGATTTGCCGGCGTGATCGCGCTTACCGGCCAGCTTCCGCACGCCGAGCGCGAGACCAAGTTTTTTCAGGCCGTCGACCTGAAACGCGTCTACGAAGATGTTTGCGCCTACCAGGCGATCATTGCCGACGCCGTGCAGATGCCGCGCATCGCCGAAATCGCGATCCAGAAGGCTCTGGCGCTGCAGGAAGTCGTGCGCATCGAACTTCCCGCCGACATCCTGCCGAAAGCCGTGCCCAGCCGGCACTTCCTGCATCCTCTGGTTCACGCCCGCTCGCCAATCGTACCGGTGATGAGCCAGATTGAAAAAGCGGCGGAAGTCATCAACTCCGGAAAGCGTGTCACGTTCTTCTGCGGCATTGGATGCCGGGACGCTCGCGATGAAGTGTTCGTGCTGGTTCGCAAGATTGGAGCGCCCCTGGCGCACACCCTGCGGGCGAAAGAAATATTCGAAGACGATACGGATTCCGTGGTTGGCATGACCGGACTCATCGGCGCGCCCTCGGGATATCACGCCGTACTCGATTGCGACGTACTGGTGATGCTGGGCACCAACTTCCCTTATGATGAATTCCTGCCCGACGGCATTCCGATCATCCAGGTCGATCAGAAAATCGAGAACATCGGCTCGCGTGCGCCCGTCACTCTGGGCATCGTCGCCGACGTGCTGGAGGCGGTGAAACTGCTCACGCCGCTCGTCGAACAGCGTCCGGCAGGACGTTGGCTGAAGTCGCTGACCGGCCTGCGCGATCGCTGGCTGGCTCACAACGCCAAGCTCAGCGACCCATCCCATGAAACCGACCCGATCCTTCCGCCGGTGGTGTCGCGCATCGTCAGCGACCACGCCTCTGACGACGCCATCTTCGTCGTCGACGGCGGCTCGGCGACCGTGTATATGGCGCGCTTCATGCGCCTGCATGGCAAGCGCCGTGACACTCAGCTCGTTCAATCACGGAGCCATCGGCGCCGGTTTGGGCATGGCCATGGGCGCCTGTTCCGTCGATCCCAAGCGGCAGGTATGGCTACTGACCGGCGATGGGTGTTTTGGCATGATGCCGCAGGACGTCATCACCGCGCGCGATTTTGGTTGGCCCATCAAGATAGTCGTCTTCGACAACAGCGAGTTCGACTTCGTGCGCATGGAGATGGAAGTTTCGGGCATTCCCGTCGATCCCGCCGCTACGCGCGTGCGCAACATGGACTTCTCGCTGTTTGCCAAGGCCAACGGCATCGGCTCTGCTGTAGCCAGCAAGCCCAGTGAAATGGTCACTGCGGTGGAACAGGCTTTGGCGCACGACGGACCATTTCTCATTGACGCTAAGGTGCAGTCCGGATTGCTTTGCATGCCGCCCCACATAGAACCGAAACAGGCGTTTGGCTTCGGGATGTCAAAGATCAAAGAAGCATTGCTGGGCTTCTCCGGAGACCACGAGCAATGGACCAACTGGGAGAACGAGTTCCGCGCCAACTTGGTGGATTAACTTCGGCACTGGATTTTTGAGGCGGGGCCGCACGTCTGTCGACAGGGAAGAGACTTCTCATTCGTGCTGTCCGCTGCTCCCGGTTCCCGTCCCACTTTTGGATGTTAACCTGGGTCTCGGATCATTCACCCCACGTTAGCCCAACAGCGAACGTGGGGCACCAACCTGCGTCCGGCATTCTGGCGAAAAGCGAATAGCCTTCCTTGAGTCTTTTTCTCCTCTTCCCTCGTATATCCCGTTAGTATGATCGCCACCGCCTTCAGCTTGATGGTTCCGATGGAGACCGAAGAGGCCCAAATCGCACGTGGGCTCCGGCGCCGCGATCCTGATCTGCTCGACGCTTTGATCGAACAGTATCAGCACCGGCTGCTGCGCTATCTCCTGCACCTCACCGGCAATCGTGCTGTCGCCGAAGACCTCTTCCAGGAGGTCTGGGTGCGCGTGCTGGAGAAGGGGCACCTGTACGACGGTCGCAACCGCTTCGTGACCTGGCTGATGTCGATCGCGCACAACGTAGCCATCGACCAGCTACGCAAGCGCAATCCCGCGAGCCTCGATGAGATGCAGGATCCCGAGGACGGCACACCCTTCGAGCCGCCGTCCAGCGGGCCGTCGCCGTTCGAGCAGGTCGCGGCCCGGCAGCAGCAGGAACGATTTGACCAGGCGCTGGAGCGCGTGCCCCCGCTGTTCCGCGAGGTGCTGGTGCTGCGCTTCCAGGAACAGATGAAGCTGGAGGAGATCGCCAAGTTGATTCACATCCCACTGGCAACGGTGAAGACCAGGATTTATCGCGGGGTGGTCGCACTGCGGCCGCTGCTCAAACAGCCCACTCCGCACAAAGACGGCACGGAACCGGAGCCCAGTACAGGAGGCGCGCAATGACGAACCACCATCACGAGCGCGCGCTGGAGTTGATCATCCGCCGCGGCACCGAGGACATGGCCGCACGCGACATCGAGTGGCTGAACGGGCATCTGGCGACCTGCGCGGCCTGCGCCGCTTACGCCGATGACTTCGACCAGATCGGAGGTCTGCTGCGGTCCGTCGCCGTAACGGCTACTTCGTCACTCGTAGCACGGACTCAGGAACGAGTTCACGCCCGCGCCCTGTATTTACAGGAGCAGCGCTCGCGCTTAGTGCTGATCGCAATTTCGTTCAGCCTGGGCGTGCTGTCGTCGGTAACCTCGGGATGGCTGTGGTGGAAGTTCGGCGGCTGGGTGGCCGACAAGTTTGGCCTGCCGTCACTCATCGTGGAGCCCGGCATTTTGTTTTTTCTGTTGTTACCGGCGCTTGTTATCGCCGGAGTGATGTTGGCGTTTCCCACGCCCGCGCTGGAGGAACGATTTGTGGCGGCGCTGGCGAGAGAACGCGAAGGAGGTAACCAATGAACGAGAGATCGCATTTCGGGCGAGAGTTCGCCATTATTCCGGGTGTAGCCAGGGGGTTGGCGGTCATGTTTTTTGTGATCGTGCAGATCTGCCTGCTGGGGCTGCTGCCGCACTATGCAAAAGCTGTTAAGGACGTGCCACCGCAGCCCTGGCTGACCATCATCAGCCTGGTGTTTGGGCTTGTGCTGGCCATCATTGTGCTGATGGTCGGCTACGTGAATGCCGACTCGAAGCGCCGGGGCATGAACTCGCTGCTGTGGACGCTGCTCGTGATCTTTGTGCCGAAGGCGCTGGGCTTCATCGCGTATTTCCTGCTGCGCAAGCCGCTGATGATGCCGTGCCCGAACTGCGGGACCTCGGTAGGCAAGGATTTCCGCTTCTGTCCGAAGTGCGGGTATGCGGTGACGCCGATGTGTCCACATTGCGGGCGCAGCATCAGTCGGGATTATGTGGTGTGTCCGTATTGCGGCAAGCCGGTGGCGCAGGTGGCGTCGCCCCCGATACCGCCAGCCATGCCGCCGTTGACCACATAGATCGAGTGTGCGAGTGAGCCCGGCTTCGGCCGGGCTTTTTGTTTTGGACCTCCGCTACGCTTCGCTGCGGTGGGGATGACAAAGTGAAAAGGGAACTCAGGCTGACAGAGGACGCGAGCGACAGGCCCCTTCCTCATTTAGAATCTCTCCGAGGGTGGCAATCATTCATGGCACCGGTTACGTATCTTGAGGCGATTCGGCAGGGCATCTGGGAGGAGATGGAGCGCGACTCGTCCGTCTTCTGCATTGGCGAGGACATTGGCATCTACGGCGGCGCATTCAAGGTCACCGACGGCCTCATAGACCGCTTTGGGCCCGAGCGCGTGGTCGATACGCCCATCTCCGAAATGGCAATCATCAACGCCAGCTTTGGCGCGGCCATCACCGGCATGCGTCCTGTCGCTGAATTTCAGTTCATGGACTTCATCAGCTGCGCCTTCAACCAGATCACCAACCTGCTCGCCAAGGCGCATTTTCGCTGGGGCGCGCCCGTGCCCGTCGTCGTGCGCGGACCGTCGGGCGGCGGCGTGCATGGCGGCCCGTTCCACTCGCAGAACCCTGAAACCTATTTCGCGCACACGCCGGGGCTGAAGGTCATTTGCCCGGCCAGCGCCTACGATGCCAAGGGACTGATCAAGTCGGCCATCCGCGATAACAATCCAGTCCTCTTCTTCGAGCACAAGTTCCTTTATCGACGCATCAAGGAAGAGCTGCCCGTCGAAGACTACACCGTGCCGATCGGCAAGGCGCGCGTCGCGCGCGAAGGTCACCATGTCAGCGTGATCACTTACGCTGCCATGGTCTATACCGCGCTGGAGGCGGCCGAGATCCTGGCCAAAGAAGGCATTTTGCTCGAAGTTGTCGATCTGCGGACGGTGCTGCCGCTCGACCGCGACGCCATTCGCGAAACCGTCGAGAAAACGAATCGCGTAATCGTTCTGCACGAAGACACCAAGACTGGGGGCATTGCCGGCGAGGTGGCCGCGATCATCAACGAAGAATGCTTCGACTCGCTGGACGCTCCCATTGTGCGCATCGCCTCATTCGATTCGCCAGTACCCTTTTCGCCGCCGCTGGAAGAGATTTTCCTGCCGCGCGTGGAAGATGTGGTGCGCGAGGCACGTCGCTTGAAGCGGTATTGAAGCTAACAACAAGGCGCGACCTGGCGTCGCGCCCTCGTGGTCACCGCATACGCAGATTACTGATCGACAACCGACCCTACGCCGCGGTTGCCGATTTGTTTCCGTCCGAGACAGGATCCTGTATTGCAGTCAGGTGCAACGTGTTCTGATGCATCTCACGATAGTGTTTCGGGGTGGCTCCCACCAGGTGGCGAAAGACACTGGTGAAATGGCTTTGCGTCTCGAAGCCGACCAGCGTAGCGACTTCGGCGAGCGTGGTGTGGGTCTCACGCAGATGCTCCTGCGCCCGCTCTACCCGTTGCCGCATAACGTACTGGTGAGGTGTGGTACCGGTGCTCATCTTGAACAGCTTGGAGAAGTAGTACTGACTCATGCCTACAGTCTGCGCCAGTTCGGCCACAGATAAGTCGCGAGCGATGTTCTCGCGAATGTGCTGGAAGACGCGTTGCAGGCGACGAGGCGGCAAGCCTCCCACAACTTCAATAGGCGCCAGCGTCGCTCCCAAGTAGGCATCCACCACATCTTCTGCTACAGCTCCCTGCAGCGAATGCAATGCCAGCACCAGGACATTCATTCCTTCGGTCTTCGCGCCCACATGAGCAGAGTAGGCATCATTGCAAAGCGCGGCGCGAACTCCGGGCACGCGATTAGCGGCGACCGAAGCACCTACTCCACGGCTGCTCACGATAATGCCACGCTCGGCATCGTGGCGTAGAACTGAGAGTGCCACCTGCTCGGCGTAATCGGTTCGTCCTTGACCTTGGACCATGGGAGCAGCGTCGGACACTTCATGTCCACTGGCAACCAGCTTTGCAGTCAGCTGTTCTTTTGCCTGTTGCGGCTGCTTCATCAGAAGCAATTGCAATTCGCACTTACGTACCCTCCAATTTGAAATACGGCATTAGTTTCAAAGCCTGTGATCGAGTTAGCTGGCCCGGGAAGAAGCAAATGCATCTTCTGCGGTAACCGGCAAATCTTTCTGGCTCGAAAATCGACGGCATGGGCGGCACGCTTCCCGCACATCGCCGGCTGGGCGCGCCATTTGCTCGACCAGGTATTGGTTCATGACATCCGAACAGTGCAGAGTCGCTCCGGCCTGCCGCAACGAATCCAGCAAGATCTGTCCGCTCGCATCCATAGCTATTAGTCCGCAGAGGTCGATGGTGAGCGAAGCCCCATCCGGCATCCGGAGCTCCTGACTTACCCGTCGCAGCTCTTCCACCCAAGGACCTACCAAACGGCCCTCCAGGACCAGCGATAGACTCTCGGCTTGTCGCTGGACGCTGATGCGTAACAAGTAATGCCTCCGCGCTCCGAGTCGGCCCCGTTTGCTATCGACGTGTCGTGCGTTAGCAGGAGGCTGTCAACCAAACTGACCGCGCGAAGCCGATCGAAGCAATGGGTATAAGAGCACGCTCAATGCCACATCGGCGTCACTAGGGAAAGAGGCTTAAGTTGTTGATATCAGAGACTTTGCTCGAAAAAAGAGATTGTAGGCGAGGCGTCAATCGAGCACTGGTGTCAAATCCTTGAGTCAGGTTTTCGACAGAGCGTCAGGTATCCGACGGCGAGCCGAGACGTTCCACCGCGGGAGATTCTCAACTTCTCCATGCGGTACAGCAGAGAGGTACGTTTCATGCCTAGGCGGACGGCCGCGCCGGTAGGTCCGCCGATCACCCAGTTCGATTTCTGCAGCGCCTCGAGAATGTGCTCACGCTCCATGTCGCGCAACGTCTTGCTGTCGCCGTTTGAGCGCTGACTTCAGGTGAACATCGGAGCTGAGCTTCAGTTCCGTCGAGCGGGGCGCGCAGTTCTGCGTCCTTGCTGAGAATGACGGCCCGCTCGATGAAGTTCTGCAACTCGCGGACGTTTCCCGGCCAGCCGTAACGTGTCATTTCCTCCAAGGTTTGATGGGGTATGCGCTGCACATTGCGGTTCATGCGCCGGGAGTACTTGCTGGTGAAATACCGCGCCAGCAGTGGAACGTCGTCGGGCCGCTCGCGAAGCGGCGGCAGGTGAATCGGGAAAACGTTCAGACGGTAGAAGAGGTCGCCACGAAACTTCGACTCCGACACCATCGAGATTCAAACTGTGATTCGTAGCCGCGATCACGCGCACGTCGACTTTCTGAGTGGCGTTGCCGCCCAGGCGCTCAAATTCCTGCTCCTGCAGGACGCGCAGCAGCTTGGGCTGCAGCTCCAGCGGAATGTCACCGATCTCGTCGAGGAAGAGCGTTCCCTGGTGCGCCAGTTCGAAGCGTCCGATCTTGCGCGCGATGGCTCCGGTGAAGGCGCCTCTCTCGTGGCCGAAGAGCTCGCTCTCCAGCAGGCCCATGGGAATGGCCGCGCAGTTGATCTTGACGAAGGTGCGCTCGCGCCGCGAACTGCGATCGTGAATGGCGCGCGCGATCAGTTCTTTGCCGGTGCCGGTCTCGCCTTCGATGAGCACCGTGGAGTCGGTGGGCGCGACGGTCTCAACCTGCTGCAGTACGTAGCGCAGAGCGGAACTGGCGCCGACAATGTCTTCGAAGTCCTGCTCAGCACGAATCTCATCTTCCAGGTACGATTTCTGTTCGCTGACGCGCTCGGCGCTCTCCGAGAGTTTGCGATGTTCCAGCGCATTCTTCACTCCGATGGCGACTTGCTGAGCCACTTGCCACAGGAAAGTCAAGATCGGCCTGAGTGAAGGCCGCTTCTGTGCGGCTGCCCAGTGTCAGCACGCCGACCACCTTTGAACTTTTGTCGTTCAGGACCAGCGGAAGGATCATGCTGGAGCGCAGACCTTCGCTGGCGATGATCTGCACATACGCTCAGGCGAGAACGGCAACGTAGCCGGGACCCGTGCCCGCCAGCATCGGCTTGCCTTCGCGGAATGCTCTGCCCGGATTTGTGCCCTGCGATCGGCAGCTGCATGTCTTTATGGACGAAGCCACGGCCCTCGGGAAAATCCAGCGCATAGACGCGCAGCATGTCCGCGATCGTGCGGATCGGGCAGCAGCAGCGTCGCCGAGTCGTGCGAGATCAGGCGGCGCAAGCTTGTCGAGATGGCGTGAAATAGATCGCGCAGCTCGAGATTAGAGACCACGCTGTTGTTGACCTCGAGCACCAGTCGCAGACGGTCGCGCTCGCGCGCCAACTCTTTCTGCAGCAACAGCGCTTCATCGTAGTGCAGCGCGTTATCGAGAGCGACGGCAACCTGCGCGGCCACCAGCTTGCCAAACTCCAACTCTTTCTCGCTGTATCCACCTTCTTCGGCACGTCCGAACCCCAGCGCGCCCACGCGGCGATGGGCCGAAGTCAGCGGAAACACGCAAAAGGAATTGACATCGTGTTCGCGAAAGAGCTCGAAGGCTCGCGGAAAATGGCGCAGTTCGTCAGCCGAACGGAAGTTACGCACCGACTGCGTCTTCCAAACCTCGCCGCCGGTGGACTGTTCGACCGGAACGTCAAAAGTATGGGCAACCGACTTGTCGAGCAGAAGATTGCAGCACGTGTATCGCGCATGCAATCCGACTCGTCGTCGTAGACGGCAACGCTCAGGTAGTGGAAGCCCAGCAACTGGTGCAGCGACTCCGCCATGTTGTCGAAGAGCTTCGGACAGGTCGCGGTAAGAGGCAATGGCACGCGACACCTCCATCAGCGCGAGGTATTTTCGGGCGAGGGCTTCGATTTCCTGAGTCATAGTGTGCGACAAGTGGCGCGTGAACAGCTAGATCGGCAGGGCGAGCTACCGGCGGCTGTAGCTAGGAGAAGTAGGAAGTGTCAGAATCCGATCTCGTCGCCCCGTTGCCACATGCTGCTTGGGGTTCATGATACTGCTGGAAGCAAGTTCCAAAAACTATCGAGAAACACTACTTAACATATCTTTACGCAATGAGTTACAAATCATTGCGATAGGTTACCGTTCGCGACGCTTAAGTACCGTAGACTAGATCGAACAGTCAATGGGTGATAGATGAACTGCGTCACTGGAGCGACTCAGGCACACTGAAAGAAGAGACTGGCAATCTCTGATTCAGCGCTGCGGTAAACTTCGAAAACCGACCGTCACTTAGACTGGGCGGCAGCACTCTAAAAATTGCGATAAGCTTGCTGTCGCGTGTGCTGAACCATGCACGGATTCCACTACCATTGCGCGAGAGAGAGGACAACGTCGTGACCGGGAAAAATCCAGCACCGGGCGGACCGGGCATTGAGCCACGTTGGACAGGTGGCGCCAAAGACGCCGTCGGCACTGCCTATTCCGTTTCCAGCCGCATCTGGTACACGCTGGCCAACGGCGTCAACACCGAGATCTACTATCCGACCATCGATACGCCGCAGGTCCGCGACCTGCAGTACATGGTCAGCGACGGCGAGACGTTCTTTCACGACGAGCGCCGCAACACCATCAGCACCATCGAGCTGATCGATCCCGACGCGCTGGGCTTCAAGATCACCAACAAGGACCCCGAGGGCCGCTACACCATCGAGAAGCAGATCATCGGCGATCCGCACCTCAACTGCCTGCTGATCCACACCCGCTTCGACGTGGTGCCCGAGTGGCGGGGCCGCTTGCACCTCTACGTGATCTGCGCGCCGCACCTCAAGATTGGCGGCTGGCACAACAACGGCGAAGTGGTGCAGACCAAGGGCCGACGTTTCCTGACGGCTCATCGCGACAATGTCTATCTGACGCTGGCCGTGACTGCGGGTTTCACTAAGTTGTCCTGCGGATACGTCGGGACCAGCGACGGCTGGAGCGATCTGTCACATAACTTCAAGATGGATTGGGAGTACGACTCCGCTACCGACGGCAACATCGCGCTGACCGGCGAGATCAATCTGTCGCGCGGCTACGAGTTCACGCTGGGCCTGGCCTTCGGCCGCAGCCAGCACTCGGCCGCGGCAACGCTCTTCCAGTCGCTGTGCATTCCCTTCGAGTCGAACGTGAAGAGCTTTGTCGATCAATGGCACCGCACCCGACGCCGGCTCGCGCTGGTGGAGATGAATCACGGCAAGCTGACGGATGCGGAGTCGCGCCTGTTCGCGCGCAGCATCAACCTGCTGCTGGCGCATGAAGACAAGCTCTATCCCGGCGCCATGATCGCCAGCATGAGCATTCCCTGGGGCGAAGACAAGAGCGACGACGAGCTGGGCGGCTATCACCTGGTGTGGACTCGCGACATGGTGCATTGCGCCAGCGCGCTTGATGGCGGCGGGCGATACCACCACTCCGCTGCGCGCCATGATCTACCTGGCGATCGCGCAGCGCGAGGATGGCGGCTTCTATCAGAATTTCTGGATCGACGGACAGCCTTACTGGACGGGCGTTCAGCTCGATGAGGTTTCGTTTCCCATTATCGGCGCGTGGCGGCTGTGGGAGGCCAATGCACTGGGCGACTTCGATCCTTACATCACGGTCTTTCGCGCCTGCGCGTACCTGATTCGCGAAGGACCGGCCACCGCCGAGGAGCGCTGGGAAGAGGCTGGCGGCTACTCGCCTTCGACGCTGGCCACGCAATATCGCGGCGCTGATCTGCGCGGCCGAGATGATCGAAGCGCGCGGTGACAAGCACACCGCCGACTTCGTCCGCACCTACGCTGACTTTCTGGAATCGCACATCGAGAAGTGGACGGTGACGGATCAGGGCAGCCTGGTGCCGGGAATTACCAGGCACTATGTGCGGATCAATCCCGCGTCGAGCCACGGCGGTTCGCGTGGCGATGAGGATCCCGGACACCGGCGAGTTGATGCTGGCGAATCAGAAGCCCGGCGACCGTTATCAGTATCCGGCGAACCAGATCGTCGACGCAGGATTTCTGGAACTGGTGCGCTTCGGCATCCGCAAGCCCGGCGATCCGCTGATTGAAGATTCGCTGAAGGTTGTCGATGCCGTGCTGAAGGTGGAGACGCCGTACGGTCCGTGCTGGAAGCGCTACAACCACGACGGCTACGGCCAGCGCGCCGATGGAACGTCGTTCAAGGGCTGGGGCGTCGGCCATGCCTGGCCGCTGCTGATGCTGGAGCGTGCAACGTATGAACTGGCCTGCGGGCGCGACATCAGCGTGTTTCTGCGGGCGGCCGAGGCATTTCGCCACCGGTGTTGGCTTGTTTCCGGAGCAGATCTGGGACGCGCCTGACATTCCGGCAGAGCACATGTTCTTCGGTAAGGCGACGGGAGCTGCAATTCCGCTGATGTGGGCTCACGCTGAATATGTAAAATTACTGCGATCGGTTGTGGACAACAAGATTTTCGACTGCATCGATCCGGTGGCGGAGCGCTATTGCAACGATAAGCCGCGCCGCGTAATCGAAGTATGGAAGATGAATCGCCAGGTCCGTGCGGTTCCCGCAGGAGCTCTGCTTCGCATTCAGGCGTCTTCTCCGTTCGTGCTGCACTGGAGCGACGACGAGTGGAACACGGCACACGATACGCCGTCGACGATGACGGCGCTCGGGATTGAGTACGTGGACATTCAGGTGGACGAGGCGCAGAAGGCGCCGCTGCGGTTTACGTTCCATTGGCCGGTCGATAATCAGTGGCAGGGTACGGATTTCGCGGTGCAGGTGGAACATCGGCGGAAGCGTGAACGAAATCGGCCGCGGGTACGTAGACGTTCGGGTATTCCGAGATTGCGAGCGACAGAAGCATCCTTCAGTGCGCGAAGCTCGGCTGGGTGACGAAGCTTAGAGGTCAGGTGGAGCAGCTGCGGGTAGTGCAGGACGCTTCAGGCTCCGGCGTGTTAGCGGCACGATCTAAGTTTTTGATCCGAGCCGGCTTTAGCCGGCGGCACATTGTCGGCCTTCAGGCCGACGCAATCATGAAATTGGGGCGCAGCCCCGCTAATCAGAAAGGTGGCAAACGGGTGAGTAGCCAGGTAGACGTTACGCTCCGGGAAGAAGAACATCCTTCCGCGGGCGGATCCAAGAACCAATCCACAGACCACAAGAAACTGGAACAACTCTGCATCAACACCATCCGCACGCTGGCCATGGACGCGGTGCAGAAGGCCAACAGCGGACATCCCGGAACGCCCATGGCGCTGGCGCCGCTGGCCTTCATCCTGTGGGATCGCTACCTGAAATTCAATCCGCGCAATCCGCACTGGCCGGGCCGCGACCGCTTCATCCTGTCGAACGGCCACGCCTCCATGCTGCTGTACGCGATGCTGCATCTCACCGGCTTCGACCTCTCGCTCGATGATCTGAAGCAGTTCCGCCAGTGGGGCTCGAAGACGCCCGGCCATCCTGAGTACGGACTGACGCCCGGCGTCGAGACCACGACCGGCCCGCTGGGGCAGGGAGTCGCGAACTCCGTCGGCTTCGCCATGGCGCAGCGCTGGCTGACGGCGAAGTTCAGCAAGAACGGCAGCAATCCCTTCGACTACCGCACCTACGTCTTCTGCGGCGACGGCGACCTGATGGAAGGCGTCAGCAACGAGGCGGCGTCGGTCGCGGGACATCTCGGCCTGTCGAACCTGATCTGGTTCTACGACAACAATCACATCACCATCGAGGGCAGCACCTCGCTGGCGTTCAGCGACGACGTGGCGACGCGCTTCCGCGGCTGGCATTGGAATGTGCTGAACATCGCTGACGTGAACGATCTGGAGTTGGTCGACGTGGCCATCCGGGCGGCGCAGCGAGAAGTGGCACGTCCGACGCTGGTCATCGTCGACACGCATATCGGCTGGGGCTCGCCCAACCGGCAGGACACGAAGGAAGCGCACGGCGAGGCGCTTGGGCGCGGATGAGGTGCGGCTGACCAAGGAGGCCTACGGCTGGCCTCCGGATGCGCAGTTCCTCGTTCCCGACGAAGTGCAAGAGTACATGGGCAAGGCCGTGGAGCGCGGCGCCAAGTGGGAGAGCGAGTGGAACGATAAGTACAAGGCGTGGTCGAAGGACAATCCCGAGCTGGCGAAGATGTGGCAGCAGATGGTCGATCGCGAATTGCCGCCGGGCTGGGACAAGGACATTCCGACGTTTCCCGGCGGACGCGAAGGGCTTGGCCACGCGCGAGTCGAACTCGAAGGTGCTGAACGCGGTAGCGAAGAACGTTCCGTTCCTGCTGGGCGGCGCGGCTGATCTGTATCCCTCGACCAAGACGCTGATCAACGGCGAAGGTGCCTTCGAGAAGAACGAATACTCGGGCCGCAACTTCCACTTCGGCATTCGCGAGCACGCCATGGGATCGATCGTGAACGGCATGTCGCTGTCGCACTTGCGTCCGTATGGCGCGACCTTCCTCATCTTCACCGACTACATGCGGCCGCCCATTCGCCTGGCGGCGATCATGGACATCCCATGCATCTTCATCTACACGCACGACTCGATCGGGCTGGGCGAGGACGGGCCGACGCATCAGCCGATCGAGCAGCTGATGTCGCTGCGGGCGATCCCGCGGCTGCTGGTCTTCCGTCCGGCCGACGCCAATGAAGTCGCCGAGACCTGGCGCGTGATTATGCCGCTCAAGAAGCAGCCGGTGCTGCTGGCGCTGACGCGTCAGGGAGTACCGACCTTCGATCGCACGAAGTACGCGTCGGCGGCGGGCGTGGCGCAAGGGCGCGTACATCATGGCCGACTCCGGGCGGCACGCCGGACGTGATCCTGATCGGCACGGGTTCTGAAGTGCAGTTGTGCGTCGGCGCCTACGAGAAGCTGACGGCCGAGGGCGTGAAGGCGCGCGTGGTTTCGATGCCGTGCTGGAAGCTGTTCGAGCAGCAGTCGGCCGAATACAAGCTCGAAGGTGCTGCCGCCGGAGGTGCGGGCGCGCGTCGCCGTCGAAGCCGGTACGACGTTCGGGTGGAAGGAATACGTCGGCTCGGACGGACTCGTCGTCGGCCACGCGGACTTCGGCGCGTCGGCTCCGATTAAGGACCTGATGAAGCACTTCGGATTCACGGTGGAAGATGTCGTCGCGAAGGCGCGTGAGTCGATGAAGAACGCGAAGAAGTAGTTCGCCGTGACGGGTGCCCCACTCATTCGCGAGTTTCGTCTGGAAGCGAGTGCGCGTTGAGGTGTTCACGCTCGCGTCAAGGATCATAATCGTCGGGTCAGTGTCCTAATGAGCGCATCAGGACACCAGAAATCTTCGCTGCGGAGTCGACAGGACGCCTTCATACTTGCGTGCGAATCTGCTTCCGCTGTCAGCGGTCCTCGACTCCGGCGCTCAGACTCGATCCCGTCGACGCACCCAAGCTCGATGACTGCGTTTCCGTGGGGGCCCCAGTCCATTTGCCGAGCTACCCAGGACTCCGCTAGCGCTCCGTCCTGAGCTAAGCTGTCGCGCGCCTACGGCGTTGGGTCGTCGGCGTGGGTACGTTTTTGCAACCGTTGAAGGCGTTCTCGCTGAAAGTGAAATGATCCTGTTTTCTCCGTGATCTCCGTGTCTCTGTCGTGAAATTCCTGATTGCAGAGTACGATCCCGCAACTTTCTCTTTCCGGCCCGCATCTGCCACTCATCAATTTCTTTCGGAGCGAACTTATGAGCACACTCGTACAGCCTGCACCGCAAAAACTGAAAACTCCCACGTTGCCGAAAGGCGACGATTGCCTGGTCGTCATCTTTGGCGGCACCGGCGATCTTACGCATCGCAAGCTCATTCCCGCGCTTTACGATCTGGCGTGCGTCGGCTGTACGACGCGCAACTTTCAGATGCTCGGCATCGGACGCACCAAGCTCGACGACGACGCCTATCGCGACACGCCTGCATGACGGGGCGGCACAGTCGAAGGATACGCGCAATTTCTCTGAAGACGGATGGAAGGATTTCAGCCGAGCGCCTGCACTACTTCGTCGGCGATGCCGGCAAGCCGGAGTTTTATCCCGCAGCTCAAGAAGAAGATCGAGGAGATGCAGAAGGACGGCGCCAGCAAGAATGTGCTGTTCTACGTTTCGACCTCGGCGTCGCTGGCGCCGCCGATCGTGGAAGGTCTTGGCGAAGTCGGTCTGGCGAAGAACAGCGAGGGCTGGACGCGCATCATCCTGGAGAAGCCTTTCGGCAGCGACCTGGAGAGCGCGCGCGAGCTGAACGAGATGGTCTCGAAGGTCTTCGAGGAGAGCTCGGTCTATCGCATCGACCACTACCTCGGCAAAGAGACCGTGCAGAACATCATGATGTTCCGCTTCGGCAACTCCATGTTCGAGCCGGTGTGGAACCGCAATTACATCGACTACGTCGAGATCACGGCAGCCGAGACACTGGGCGTCGAAGCCCGCGGCGCCTTCTACGAAGAGACCGGCGCGCTGCGCGACATGGTGGCCAATCACATGCTCCAGTTGCTGATGCTGACCGCGATGGAGCCGCCGGTCGCCTTCGATGCCGACACCGTGCGCACGCAGAAGGTGCAGGTGCTGCGCGCCATCCAGCCGATGACGCAAGGAGCAGGTCGCGAAGCACACCGTGCGCGGACAATATGGACCGGGCGACGATCGACGGCAAGCCGGTACCCGGGCTATCGCCAGGAGCCGAATGTTCATCCCGATTCGCTGACCGAGACCTACGTCGCGGTTGAGTTCCACGTCGACAACTGGCGCTGGGCGGGCGTGCCGTTCTACGTGCGCGCGGGCAAGCGACTGGCGAAGTCGCTGACGGAAGTTGCCATTCACTTCAAGCGCACGCCGCAGGCACTGTTCTCGCGCAATCCTGAGGACGTTCATCACAACGTGATCAGCATGCGCATCCAGCCGAACGAAGGTATCTCGCTGAGCTTCGGCGCCAAGCAGCCGGGGCAGGAGATGCGGGCGATTCGCGTCAACATGGACTTCTCCTACAAGGATGCGTTCGGCACGGAGACGCCGGCGGCTTACGAGACGCTGCTGCTCGACGCGATGCGCGGTGATCCGACGCTGTTCACGCGCCGCGACGAGGTCGAAGCCGAGTGGCGCATCATCACGCCAATCGAAGAGGCATGGCGCGAACTTGCCGCCGCCGCAGTTTCCCAACTATCCCGCCGGCAGCGAAGGGCCAGAAGAAGCGAACAAGCTGATCCGGTTCGACAAGATGAAATGGCGGTCGTTGCTGGACCAGGATCGCCGCGGATAAGCGAATATCAGTGCTGAATGGAAACGGCCGGTGAAGGCTGCCCCGCTTTTTGGCGAAGTTCAAGCGCGCGGGAGCAGCCGTTACTGGGTCAGGATCATTATCGGCGTTTGCAGCGTGCAGTTACTGGTGCAGCCGGAAACCTGCGTTGGCGCTTGGATGTTCTGGGTAACCGCGTTGTTCGATGTCTGGATGATCGACGTTTCTGACGTTCCCTGGTCGGCCACATACACCTTTTGCGACGTTGGATCAGAGGCGATCCATACCGGGTTGGCGCCACTTGGCAGTGCCACCGTCGACAAGACGCTGAAGCTGTTCTGGCTAAGCACGCTGACGGTGTTGGAACCGGCATTGGCAACGTAAAAGTCCGTTCCGTCCAGCAGAGCAGTCACACCCACGGGATTTGCGCCGACCGGCGCCGTGGCGAGCAACGGAATCGGCGGCGTACCGGTTTGATTGATGGCAGAAGCGTCGAACACGCTTACAGTATTGTCTCCACCGTTCGTGACATACAGACGGTTGCGGTTCGGATCGACGAATGCGTAGTTTGGCAGCACGCCCAGCGGAGCAGTGCCGGCGATATTGGAAAATCCGGCAGCAACCAGGTCCAGGGTTCCCGGGTTCACGCCATCGCCTTGTGTCACAATGAAAATCCAGCCCTGCGCATTGATGGCGAGCGCAACCGGGTTCAGCCCCAGGCCGCTTTGCGTGGTAATAGTAGCGACCACATTCGGCCCTGCGGGATTAAACACGGAGACCGAATTGTCTCCCTGGTTAATGATGTAGATGTATCCGTTGCTTGCGGCCTGCACCATCGCGATCGGGTTGACACCGAGACAGGTTGTGCTGGACACCGAGAGGGTTGTCGAATTGATGATGCTGATCGAACCTGTGTTCGGACACGCCGAATTCGTTCCGGAATTTAAAACGTACATCGCGGTGTTTGTCGTCGAAGTCAGAGCGATGGGATGAGAGCCGGGCAACAGAGAGACGGTGGTGATCGCTCCTGAGAGAGTCGGCAGGAACTGCATAACCGTATCGTCACTCGCATTGGCGACATAGAGTGACAGTGAATTAGAAGGGAACGCTTCTGCGCTGGTACCGACACCCATGGAGTTGACTGACAGGTTGGTGTCGCCTGAGACGTCGATTTCAGTAACGCTGCCATCGCCGTTGGGATTGTAGTTCGCCACCCAGGCAAAATGGGTATGCTGCGGCTGGCCACCTGGCGTGATGATCGGATTGGCGACGGGACGGTACTGATCGCCACATCCCACTTCCGCCAGCAGAGCAAAGGCGATTAGTGCTATAAAGACAGTCTTGCGCGAAACCCTCATCCACACTCCAAGACGGACTGACTCGTACGAAAGATTGCAGCAGGAATTTACATTGTACTAGGCTGCCTCTTCCTCGGCTATAGACGCGCCGCCCCGCCAAGTCTGTAACGCTAATCGAAACAAGAGGTTCCGCCGAGTTTCTGCGTTCCGTCAGATCCGCTGCCCGTCGGTCAATTCACCTGACAAATGTCACGCGAAGGCGATGACGAAGGCCACTACTGTCCAGTCATCTCCGGCGTCAGTATGAGAACGCTTCAGGAGGAGAAGGAATGACATCTAGCGTAGCTCTTACCGATTACCGGCCCCAGGCAGTTACCGGCATGGCTTTTGGCGCGCTCATCATGACCATGTTTGGCTGCTTGTGGCTGACGTGGGGCTTGGCGGCAATGAATGCGGGGTCCCTGTGGATCGTGCTAGCGGTTACGCTGTTTGGCGTGTCGTTGCTCGTACCCGGCAGTCGCGTCCTGCAGATCGGCCGCAAAGCCGGCAAGGTAGCTGGCCCGCTCAGCCCTGAGATGGAGCAAGCGCAAAAGCGCATGGGCCGCATGTTCGGCATCATCTTCGCCGGGGAAGGAGTGCTGATCTTTGCTGCTGTCAATGTCCTGAACAATTTGCACCTGGGCGGGTATGTTATCTCCGCGATTGCAGCCATCGTCGGCTTGCACTTCCTGCCGCTGGCGCGTCTGTATCGCTTGTCCATGTATTACGTGGTAGGCGGCATCATGACGGCTGCAGCACTGGTTTCGCTGGTCCTGCCGCCTTCAGTAAGGATGAGTGCCTTGGCTATTACTATGAGCGCGATTGTGTGGGCGACGTGCGCGGCTGTGATCCGCAAGGGATTTGTGCTGGGGCGACAGGTAAGTGCAAGGGAGATCCGCTAAAAACCAGAGTCTCAAGGAGCAAATAACAAGGCCCTATCCTCGCCGGATAGGGCCTTAAACCTTGCCGAGCAGGAAAGCCGCTTAGACGTTGAACGAGGATCCACAGCCGCAGGTGCTTTTCACGTTCGGATTCTCGAACTTGAAGCCGGCCCCTTCTAGGGTCTCGATGTAGTCGACGTTTACGCCCTTCAAGTACATCAGGGAGGTTGCGTCGACGAACACTTTCAGGCCTTCGAAGTCGAAGGTCTTGTCCATCATGCCGGCGCCGTTCTCGAACGACATAGAGTAGGAGAAGCCGGAGCAGCCTCCGCCTACCACGCCGACACGCAGTCCCGCAGGCACCGGATTCTGTTGCGCCATGATCTCCTTCACCTTCGAGATTGCATTCGCGGTGAAGTTGACGGGCTTAGCATCCACGGTGGTCGGGGTTGTGGTAGTGGGTGTAGTGGTTGTTGTTGCCATGCTTCTTCTCCTTCAAAATACTAGCGGGATTATAGCAAAGTCGCTGGTTTCTTTATGCCTGAATCAGGCCCCAGACATATCCACGATCAATGTTTGGATGCCAACATCGGCGTGTGGGTCGCAAAGTCCTTTCCCTGACAGGAACTTGGGTTTCCAGCTCTCGTCGCGGTACAGGGAATCTTGTTGCCACCCTTGCTGGCGGGAGTCATAATATGTGGCCGTGAAGCCCATCCCGATGGGTAAGGCCGACCTATCGGGCGGGGACTGGTTCATCCTGAACCGAGGTGGCTAATGTCGACTCTTTCGATGTTGCTTATCGTCTGGGGAGTTCTGACTGTCCTGCTGGTCCTCCTGCTTATTTACCGCAGCACGCTCAGCATGCACGAAGACGATCAGTTGTTCCTGGACGATTCGAGTAAGAACATGCGTGAAGAACAAGAGGCCCTACAGCTTCGAATGAAGAAGGTGACGCCCTGGGTTCGGATTCTGGGGGCGGCATCCGCTGTGCTGATTTTAGTGATTGCGGGCATGGCGGCTTATCAGCAGTTGAACCAGGGATAGGGTCGAAGGTTCTGATGCTAAGTTGTCAGTGCTGATTTGGGGACTCCCCTTCCTCTGGTCCGCTAAACAGGTAGGAAAATTCTTGAAACGCGCAGCCTAAGTCTGCGCGTTTTCCTTCTACCGGGGTAATTGCTCCGCCGCAATCTGCGCGCTCTTCGACCTACTACTTCCTCTGCTAGAATTAGTCATCCCCGTGAGGCAGTCTACGCATAGGTTTCTTGTTCGCTCCCGGCTTTCGAGGGCGTTGCCACTTGCTGAGTCGTCTTTGCCTTCCGATCGGAGCCGCAAATCAGCGGGTAAAAACGGTGTTCTGCGAACAGTATTCGCGTATCGCAGTCGGTCCGGGCTCGCCCTACAAAGAAGAAACCATCCTCGCGGCGCTGCATCTGTAACTGTTAGAAGAACTTTGCACATGCATTCGTACGCTCTCGCGCTGGAATTCGGCGCTACGATTCACATCCATAACGTAGTAGAAGACTGAGGAAACAGTGGCCACACAAGAAATCCATCAGGTGCTTGAATTTCCTTCCACCCCGGAAATCGATTCGGAAGAAGAAGTAGCAGAATGGTTAGAAGCTTTTGACCAGGTCGTGGAAGGCGACGGATCGAACCGCGGCTGCGAACTGCTGGAGGCTTTGATCCAGCGGGCCCGCGAGTCTGGCGTGGAAGTTCCCGTCCAACTCAACACGCCTTACATCAACACCATTCCGGTGGAGGAGGAAATTCCGTACCCCGGCGATCGCCAACTGGAGCGCCGCATCAAGAGCCTGGTTCGGTGGAATGCGATGGCCATGGTTCACCGCCAGAACAAGAAAGATCCCGGCATCGGCGGCCACATTTCGACGTACTCGTCATTGGCAACTCTGTTGGAAGTTGGATTCAATCACTTCTTCCACGCTCAGTACGAGGATCAGCCCGGCGACTTCATTTATTTCCAGGGACACTCCTCGCCTGGCGTTTATGCGCGCGCCTATCTGGAAGGGCGCTTGAGCGAAGCACAGATCAAGAATTTCCGGCACGAGCTGCGCGATACGCCTGGACTGCCGTCGTACCCACATCCTTGGCTGCTGCCCGACTTCTGGCGCTTCCCAACCGTGTCGATGGGACTTGGCCCTCTGAACTCCATCTACCAGGCGCGCTTCATGCGCTATCTGGAAAATCGCGGCATCATCCCGGTCACGCCGCGCAAGGTATGGGCGTTCGTCGGCGACGGCGAAAGCGATGAGCCTGAGTCCATGGGCTCGCTCACCTTGGCGGCGCGCGAGAAGCTGGACAACCTGATCTTCGTGATCAACTGCAACCTGCAGCGACTCGATGGTCCGGTGCGCGGCAACGGCAAAGTCATTCAGGAACTGGAAGCAGCATTCCGGGGCGCCGGCTGGAATGTGATCAAGCTGGTGTGGGGCTCCGATTGGGACAAGCTTTTCGCCCGCGACAAAAACGGCATCCTGCTGAAACGCATGGAAGAGGTCGTCGACGGCGAGTACCAGAGCTACAAGGCGAAGGGCGGCGAGTATATTCGTCGCGAATTCTTCGGCAAGTATCCCGAGCTGCTGGAGATGGTCTCCGATATGAGCGATGACGAATTACATCGTCTGAGCCGCGGCGGCCACGATCCGCAAAAAGTTTACAACGCCTACAAGCGCGCAGTAGAACATCGCGGTGGTCCGACGGTGATCCTGGCGCACACGGTGAAGGGCTACGGATTAGGCTCGGCCGAGGCGCGCAATGCCACCCATCAGGAGAAGAAGCTCGCCGATCAGGCGCTGATCGCCTTCCGCACGCGCTTTGAGATTCCCATACCTGAAGACGCTGCGCGCGAGGGCTGGCTCTATCGCCCGGCCGATGATAGCCCTGAGATCACCTACATGCGGCAGCGCCGCAAGGAACTTGGCGGCTTTATGCCAAGCAAAGGCGATCTCACCGCGAAGATGCAGACGCCGCCCTTGAGCGAGTTCGCCGAATCGCTTGGTGGGTCCAAGGATCGGCTGGTGTCTACCACAATGGGGTACGTCAGCATGCTGCGGCAGCTGCTGAAGAATCCGCAGATCGGCAAGATGATTGTGCCTATCATCCCCGATGAAGGCCGCACCTTTGGCATGGAGTCGATTATCCGGCAGGTCGGTATTTACGCCAGCCAGGGACAGCTCTACAAACCGCACGATCAAGATATGCTGTTGTATTACCGCGAGGAGAAGAACGGCCAGATCCTGGAAGAAGGCATCACCGAAGCTGGCTCAATGGCATCGTTCACGGCGGCGGGCACGGCCCACTTCAATTACAAAGTGCCGATGATTCCGTTCTTTACCTACTACTCGATGTTCGGATTCCAAAGGGTCGGCGACATGATCTGGGCGTTTGCCGACGCGCGCGGCCGCGGCTTCCTGATGGGCGGCACGGCGGGAAGAACGACGCTAAATGGTGAAGGTCTGCAGCACCAGGACGGACACAGCCTCGTGCTTTCCAGCACGATTCCGACCTGCCACAGCTACGATCCGGCATACGTCTACGAGACTGCGGTCATCGTGCAGGATGGCATGCGGCGCATGTACCAGGAATGCGAAGACCGCTTCTACTACATCACTCTTTACAACGAGGACTATGTGATGCCGCAGATGCCTGCCGGTGTGGAGGAAGGCATTCTGCGCGGCATCTACAAGTTGCGCCCAGCCAGGAATGGTAATGCCGTGGTGCAGTTGTTCGGCAGCGGTCCGATTCTGAATGAGGCGCTGCGAGCACAAGAGATTCTCGCCGAGAAGTACGATGTCGCAGCCGATGTGTGGAGCGTGACCAGCTACAACGAACTGCGCCGCGACGCGCTCTCCATCGAGCGCTGGAACCGCCTGCATCCGGCCGAGCCACAGAAGCAGTCGCACATCCTTCAGGTGTTGCAGGGAAACCAGGGTCCCATCATTGCTGCAACCGATTACATGAAGGCGGTACCGGATCAACTGGCGAGTTGGCTGTCAGATCGGCTGGTGAGTCTGGGGACGGACGGCTTTGGCAGAAGCGACAGCCGCCAGTACCTGCGTCAGCACTTCGAGGTGAATGCCGAGTCGATTGCGGCGTCGGCGCTGTCACGACTGGCGCGTGATGGCAAGTTCGACGCACAGCGCGCGCAGAAAGCGTTCGCGGAACTCGGCGTCGATACGGAGAAGATCGATCCCGCGATTGCATAAGGCTTGAGGGCGCACCGTCGGGTGCGCTCCTGACCGTATTCTTCCGCTATACTTTGCGCGATAGCAAAGGATGACGGACACTACTCCTCAACCTGGCTTGAATCGCCCGGCTGCGCGTCGAGCCTGGATTCTTGCCGCTTGTCTTATCGCTGCTGTCGTTCTTGGCGGATGCTTTCCGCTGCTTACCGGCAAAGCCGTGCCCTTATGGGACGCAGGCGATTATTTCGGACCGCTTTTTTCGCTGGTCTCCGATCACGCCAAGTCGGGGCGCCTGATGCTGTGGGACCCGTGGATCGATGGCGGCTCGCCAGACTTCGCCGACCCCCAGGTTGGGGCTGCCTCTCCGATTTTGCTGGCATTCGCCCTGCTCTCGCCCAATCCTTTTCATGGCTTTATCGCCTACTGGCTTGTCGTGTGGATCTTCGGTGGCATCGGCATGATGTTGTTGTGCCGTCACCTTGGCGCGCCGCTTTGGGGAGCGCTCGTGATCGCATTGGGTTTCAGCGCGAGCGGCGTCTACACCGGCAACGCAGAGCACACCAGCTGGCTGTATTCGTTTTCGTATTTGCCTTGGATCCTGTGGCGCTTCGACAAGGGCCTGGTGGAGCGACGGTATTGGTATGTTGTGCAAGCCGGCATTCTCTGGGGATTGTCGGCCCTCGGAGGATATCCGGGCGTGACGATCAGCGAGCCGATTTTTCTGACGCTGTGGTCGTTCGGCAGATTGTGGCTCGGCAACGAGCCTTTGGTGGGTTCTGGCTTCGATGACGACCTGATCGCTCCTGTGCCTGTTCGCTTGCGGCGCAGCGGCATCGATCTAAAGCGCGCTTTGCCGTTTTTCTTCGTCGCACTTTTTATCCTGGGAGGAATGGGCGTGGCTGTGATGAGCCCCGCCTACTTCAGCTTCTTGTGCGGGACACGGGGGTTCACGGAACGAGCAGGCGCGCTTGATCGCCACTTCTCCCTCAGCTCAGGCCTTCTGCCTCCAGCCGCGTTCGCCACCTTGGCTAGCCCTTATCTGTACCTATTGAAGCTGCCCGATCATCGGGCCATCTGGCCTGAAACCGATATCTCGATGACAAATATTTACGTGGGCGTGCTGATGACGGTGCTGGCGCTAGCATCGTTGACTCGGCCCTCGCGTTGGAGGCTCTGGCTCGCTTTGCTGGTTCTGTTCTTCGGCTGCTGTGCGGTCGGCAGCCATTTACCGGTGCGCGGCTGGCTGTACGATCTGCTTCCGCCCACTCGCTACTTCCGGATGCCTTCGCTGTTCCGCATGTACGTGATCGTGCTGGCTGGGGCGCTCGCTGCGTATGGCGCGAGAGATCTGGAAGAAAGTCGGCAAACGAACAGTCGGCTGTTCACGGCGTCGGCGATCGCTGCGATGTTAGCCGTGCTCGCCTATGCCGCAACGGTACATGGCGTTCAACAATCGATGGCGGCCGCCCCCTATCCTTTGTTCCAGTTGGTTTTCACATGGATCGGCGCGATGGCGATATTTTTCCTGGTGTGGCGCGGCTTCGTCTCACGCAAAGTGTGGGTGAGCGTGTTGATTGTGCTTGCGGTATTCGATGCCGGTTCGACAATTTTTATCTGCGTTCCCACCATCTACTCCGCTGATCGAGCGCCATATTGGAAGGCAATGGAAGATGGGCATGTTGCGAGCCTAGATCTACTGCCGCATGGCTTGTCGCGAGGCTTCCTTCCGCCCGCACCAGTGGAAGCGACTTTCAATGACCGGAATGTGGCATTGAAAGTTGCAGACTTCAGCAACCGTAGTCCGCTGAAGAATGCTTTCTTCCAGCATTACCTGGACGACCCAGGGCTAAGCCGCATTGCGACGGGCGACCAGCGCATCTGGTTTTCCGATCGGCCTGTCTGGTGGCCGCCTACCGAAGCAATGTTCGCCGATTTCGCCAAGGTGAGCGCATCTCTGGGCACGCCGCCGCTGCTGCTGCATCCGCCCGACGAAATGAAAGGCGGATTTGATCATCAGGCGCAGCCAGCGGCTGACTGGATGCGATCGGCCCAGGCGATGGCACCCGCGACGGTGGAGCTCTTGTCCTATCGGCCCAACGCGCTCAGCTTTCGCTACCACGCCGAGCGCGATGGCTGGTTGCTAGTCACCGACCGTTGGGCGTCGTGGTGGACGCTTAAGGTGAACGGACAGCCGGAACCTGTTACCGGTGGAGATTTTATCTTTCGCGCGGTTCGCGTCGCGCATGGCGAAAATCTAGTCGAGTTCCGGTATCAGCCTCGGGGATATTTGCGGCTGGTCGCGCTAAGTTGGTCGGTCGTCGCCCTTGCCCTCGCGTATCAGGTGTGGGGATTTCTGGCATGGCGACGCAGGCGGCCGCAAGTCGCTGGAGGCAACGCGTAAGAGGCTTTCTCACGATCCCAAAAGCTGTGCGAGACGTTGCTGGCGATAGCGGAAGATGCTCTCGACATCGCGCCGCACCATCAAAGCGTGCGCCAGTTGACCAAAAATTCCGAATGGTAACGCGTATTCGACATGGTCGCTGATCAGTGTACCGTCGTTCTGCTCGGAGAAGCGATGCGTGTGATGCCAGAGCTCGTAGGGCCCACGCAGTTGAGTATCAACAAAGCGATAGGGCGGCTCCCAAACCGCAATTTTGCTGGTCCAGTGCATGGGTAGCCCGTGAATCCGCAGTTTGTAATTGATCAGCGAACCGGTATGTAGATGCCGGTCAGCTTCCACGATATGGAAGCCCAGCCACGGCGGCGTGATTGCCTCAAGATTTTCGGGACGAGAGAAGAAATCGAATGCCTCTGCAATCGGCTTGGGAATCCACTGATCTCGAATTAGCTGATACGTGTGTGACAAAGCATCGAGCCCTCAACCTGCTACATGATATTGGATGGCAACCGCACCCACGGAGTGCCGGGTTCGGCGCTCAAGTGTCAATTTAACCGAGAAGAACAATTCCGTTCGCGAGAGGCAGTAATTTGAAATCTGCTATTGCGACACTGGTATTCTCTTTCCATGTCACGCGCCAGCACGCCTTCACCATTCCGTGACGGCTTCGCGGCTGTGGGCCACGAGCCAGCATTGCTTGCGGCTGAATTGGTCTGGCGCTGGTGCTTCGGATTGTCGGCGATTGCGCTCGTTGCTATTTCCTCGGGACTCTATCTCGATAGCCTCGATGTTTCCAAGGCAGACCAGTTTCTGCTGGCCACCTCCCAGCCGCACCTCCTCGGGGAGGCCCTGCGCCATATTTTTCGCGGCAGCCTCTCACGTTTGCTCCTAGAGCAGGCTGTGCTCGTTGTCGGACTGACATTGCTGTGGTCGTTCGCTTCTGCAGCTGGGCGCACGGCCACACTTAGCCGTCTAGTGGCGATGTTCAGCACCAGCGACGAACCGCAATCGACCCAGTGGCACTTCCGCTCGATTTTCCTGCTGCACCTGATGCGAGCCATGTGGACACAAGTTGCGCTGATTGTGGGCGTCGCGCTTTTCATCTTCGGCAGTGTGATGGCGGGCAGCAACCGTCCGCTGGTTGCAGCGTTCTCGATTGCGTTTGGAGTTGGCTTCGCCGTTCTTATTGGCTTTTACTTGAACTGGTATCTGGGGCTGGCACCGCTGTTCTGCATTCGTAACGACGTTGACGCCAGAGATGCCGTAGACCAAGCCATGTTTTTTTCAACCGAGCATGGCGGGCGTCTGTTCCTGATGGGAATTGGTTTTTTTCTGCTGCGTTCGCTCTGGGCCGTGGCGATGTGGTTGGTGTTTCTGGCGCCGTTAGATCTGGTTGGAACCATCGACGGTCGCTGGATTGCGCTGCTCATGGCGATTGTAGCTTTGATCTACTTCGCCGGCGCCGACTTGTTGCATCTGGCGCGGTGGGGAGCTTACGTCTCGTTAACTTATCTGGAGCCGCCTCATTGTTTGCCACCGGACCGGCTTCCAGACGCGGCGCCGCCGTCGGATATTCCGCCCTTGCCGGGGCTGGCTTAGGCTTTGCTGCGGGACTAAATCGCCTTCTTGCTGTTTTCTTCGTGCTTAAGGCTGACAAACCACAGGTAAATTTCGTCGACTCGGGCTATGTCTTCGTTCAGCACTGGCTGGTCGGCGTACTTTTGGATGTCTGCTTCGCTATGCCGGCGTTTCAGGTTGGTTACGATCTGGTACAACTCATCGACCTTAGAGTGCATGATGCGCAGATCGCTTACCAGCCTGACCTCGTCGACATCAAGCCATCGTTCGCGAATTGACTGGTTATTGTGATCCGATCTTTTCATTTGCATCAAAATTCCAGACCATGACAACGCAATCGTGCCGGTGCCACAATGCAGCAGTATACTCCCTCCTACGCAGAAACTTGATCCCTTTCCGCCCCGACAGCCTTGGGCAAGCACCAGCATCCGAAGAGTTTGCCGTTAAATGTCCGCTGTTCGAGGTTGTGGGCTTCTCGGATCCGACCCTGCTCGTGAGTCTGCCCGCCACAGCGGAGCAAAGCCAATCAGACCCAGAACCGGCCCCGGCAGCAAGACCCAAGCGACACTTAGCCCCATGTGTCCAAAAAGGGATGTAGCAAGTGCGATTGACGCGATGGTGATGGCGAATCCGACGGAATTCTGAATAGCCAGAACGCTTCCCACCAGGTCCGGCGGAGCTGCCTTGGCTGACAGAGCGGAAAACTGTGGCGAGTCCGCCACAACCGCCGCACCC
>CAWKID010000008.1:0-314952 GCA_963849545.1 uncultured Acidobacteriaceae bacterium
GTTGGCACCTAAGTAGATGATTTTATTGAGTAACTAAGAACAGGAAGGCGGAACTAAAATGAATTCGGAGCAGAACGGCGTTACTTCTTGCTTGGATTTTGGCCGGGCTCGCCGGGATGACTGGAGGCTGCCTGACTCGGCTGGGGCTGGTCGAGATTCACCAGTTGTGAGCCGACCGGCTGTTGCAGCGCGAATTGATCATCGCGAAGTGGTTCGTTGACGACGAGCTTCTCCACCGTCAGCCGAATGGAATACTCTTCTTTCGGCCGGTTGATCTCAATTACATCGGGAAAGTTGACGCCGTTGTAATCGTGGTAGGCCTGATAGGTGGCTTCGGTGACCACGGAGCCGGATTGGTCGTAGATCAGCTGCTGGTGTACCGACAGGTTGGTGCGGTCAAAGACGACCTTACGAGCCAGATACCAGTCATTTCCGGAGCGATGAATGATGTCGATCACGTAGTCCGGCTGCTCCAACTCCTTCTTTTTCTTGGTGTCGTAGATGATTTCGGTGCCGTCTTCCACCACCGCAATGTCGTTGTTGGAATCGATCTCGGGCAGCAGGAGCGCGTTGTAAATGACTTGGGGCCGCAAGTCCTCCAGCGGGTTGCCGCCGGGATGGACGATGTAGTTATGACCCACGTAAAACTTGTTCTTCGCCGGAATCGACAGTTTGAACTCGTCGCCGGCGCTGACCATGTCGAAGGCCTTATTGCGGACAATGGGGAACAGGCCGATCATCCGAAGCATATCTGGCTTACGAACCAGAATGTAGCCACGAATCTCCTCGAAACTGGTGACTTTGCCCTTTTTCTCGCCGCCCACGGATGTCGCAATGTTGACGGTAGCGTTAAGGGTCCTGATCTTGGCGGCTTCGGTGTTGATGAAGTCGACCAGCTGCTGTTTACTGGCCGCCTCCAACTTGGCCGTACTGGTCTTCGTCTCCACGGTCCGAGTGTGGAAGAGACATCCGGTCTCACCAGCCAGGAAGGCCAACACGCAGAGGGCGCCAAGTATTTTGCTTCGAATCATAGAACCGAGCAGACCGGACCGAATCTCGTAGTATACGGCAGATGCTCGCCGCGACGGCAAGGACTTACAGGCTACTGGGCGGCCACGGAACGGCGATAGGCCGCGACATTCCGGGCATGCTCCTCCAGATCCCGGGCAAACCGATGGTGTCCGCTGTTGTCACTAACAAAGTATAAGTACTCCGACTGCTTTGGATGCAAGGCAGCCTGCAAAGAAGCGAGCCCGGGATTAGCGATCGGCCCGGGCGGCAACCCGGGATATTTGTAGGTATTGTAAGGCGAATCGAACTGAAGGTCGGAGGCGTAGATCGTACCGCGGTAGCGGCCGGTCAATAAGGCTGCGTAAATGACGCTGGGATCGGCGCCCAGTGCCATATTCCGGTTCAGTCGGTTGTAATAGACGCCCGCCACCAGGGGCCGTTCGGTCGGATCGGCGGTTTCCTTCTCCACGATAGACGCCATGGTCACCACGCGATGAGTGTCGGTACGCCCAAGCAGCCCGATCTTCTGTGCCTCCTGCCGGAAGCGATGCACCATAGCTGCGGCAATTTCATGTGAAGTGTTGATTCGGGTGAACTGATAAGTATCCGGAAACAGATAGCCCTCGAGAGACGTTGCAGCCGGATCAATGTCTTTGACCAGAAACAGATCGCTTCGCGCCGCGATGAGGAAGTCCGACGCTGACCCCAGTCCTGCCTGCTGCACTGCGGACGCGATGTCGAACATGTTATAGCCTTCCGGCACGATCACCGTACGGGCATAGACGTCGCCCTGGGTCAGACGTCGCCAAACTTCGAAGGCATTGGCCGGTTGATCGAACTTGTATTCTCCGGCCTTGAGCGTGCGCAGACCCTTTGCGTAATCCACCATGAGAAATGCGGTCCAGCTGTGAATGAGTCCTTGTTTCTGCAGGTCGCGAGCAATATGACGCGTGCTCCAGCCGGGATGCAGCAGGAAGAAAGTGGGCTGTGGCGGTTGAACAGGTAGCAGGGCAGCCCAACCGAACCAGATTGCAAAGGCCAGCACCAGCAGGACCGCTAATTTCAAAAGAGTTCGCACGAGATTAGTTTAGATGAGGCTAAATCGGCCAGTGCTGCTCAGTTGGAAGGAATCGCCACAGTCAACGATTAACGATCTTAGGATTATGGCCGAGCCGATTTTCGAAACTGCATAAAGGATTCCAGGATCAGCGTGGCGGCGAGTTGATCGACAACTTCGGCGCGCCGTCGAATACTCATTTCGGTTTCGCGCAGCACGCGGTTCGCCTCCACCGAGGTCAGCCGCTCGTCGAAGAGATGCACCGGCAGTTTGAACCTGCGGCGCAGCTCTTCGGCGAAAGCCTGAACCTTTTCGGCTTGGATTCCCTCAATTCCGCTCATACGCAATGGCAATCCCATCACGATTTCGGCTACTCCGTACTGCTTAATGACTCTGCGGAAGTGGTCGAAGTCAGCCTTTTTGTTGCTTCGGTAATAAGTCGGCAGGCCCTGTGCAGTCAGGCCGAGTTCATCGGTGATGGCAAGGCCAATCTTCCTGGCGCCGAAATCGATCGCGAGAATACGTTCGGGAAGCGCGCCCGATCCCGCTGTAGGACTATTTTCCATCTTGGACACAGCAAAAGTATCATGTTCGGAATCCTACGGTTGCGAGTACCATAGGCGAAATGCCCGATCAGCTTTTGGATAATCCGATTAGCAGGGAGCCTGATCCGGACGTTGAGGCGAACGCCGGAGGCGGACCCAGCCCGGTTCCACAGGTGAGCATTAACCGCTCCACCGTGGCGGAGTTGGACGCGGCGGCGTATGCTGCACCTGCAAACTGGAGCCCTGCTCATCCTAGCCAGCGCTGCGGTACTGACATTGATTTACCTGGGCAAGCTGATCCTCGTCGTGGTGCTGATTTCGGTACTGCTGGCATTTGTTCTGGCGCCCATCGTCGACGCGCTGGTGCAATTCAACATACCCAGGGCGGTGGGATCGCTCCTGGCAGTCTTCATGCTGGTCGGCGCACTCGGCTTCGCCAGTTACGCGTCCTACAGCCGCGCCCTGGACTTCATGCAGGAACTGCCTAAGTACAAGGCGAGGATTCAGACCCTGGGCGCCAAGATCCGCGAACAAGCGGAACAGATCGAGAAGACCACCGAGACCGTTCTGCCGGAAAATCCGCGAGACGCCAAAACTCTGACCGTAAAGCAGTCGAGCAGTTGGACAGACCTGGTCAGCAGGAATGCCAACTCCGTCTCGGAACTGGTGCTGGCACTCACCTTCATCCCGTTCCTGGTGTTCTTCATGCTGAGCTGGCAGGACCATGTCCGGTCGCAAACGGTGATGCTCTTCAGCATGGAGAACCGGAATTCCGCCTACGTGATGCTGGGACTGATCGCGCGAATGATTCGGTCGTTTATCCTCGGCAACTTCATCATCGGAGTGTTTCTCAGCATCTGCAGCATGGCCATTTTCGGCGCAATGGGCTTGCCCTACTTTTACTTTCTCGGCGTGATCAGCGGCTTTCTCAGCCTCATTCCATATCTCGGGGTGCTGTTCGCCGTGCTGCCACCGCTGGTTGCAGACCTCGGCCACCTCACGACCGGAACTGCGGTGCTGGTCATTGCAGCAATTCTTGGACTGCACCTGATTGCGATGAACGTGCTCTATCCGAAGATCTTGGGCAAACGCCTGCAACTGAATCCTCTGGCCGTGACCTTGGCTCTGCTGTTCTGGGGATGGCTGTGGGGCGCAATGGGATTGATTCTGGCAGTACCAATTACGGGCGCTTTCAAGATCATCTGCGATCACATCGACCGTCTGCGGCCGTATGGAGCGTGGCTGGGAGAGTAGCCGCTCGTCGCTGGTCGCTTTTGGCTCTTCGCTTTTCGACTTCCTGTCCGCTTTTTCACCTTCCATCACGCGGTGTCTGCGATATTTCAGGATCCGCAAATCTGGCGAACAGCGAGAAGCGAACGGCGAAAAAGCGAGCCCTACGAATGGCGAATCGTGTATCTCTTCGCTAGAATCAAAAGTTCGCAATCATTCCGGCGCTGCCGGGGATAGCAGGGAGCTCTAATGGCACACATGGTGAAATGCGTAAAGCTGGGTCGCGAGGCGGAGGGCCTGGACGAGCCGCCCTTCGACAATGAGCTAGGGCAGAAGATCTACGACAACGTCTCCAAGCTTGCGTGGGAGCAGTGGCAGGAACACATGAAGATGCTGCTGAATGAATACCGGCTGCAGCCCTGGAAGAAAGAGCACCAGGAGTTTATCGTGCAGCAGATGCAGGCTTACTTCTTCGGCGAGGGCTCAGAGAAACCCAAGGAATTCGTCGCTCCGCCGCAGTAGTCGCGAGGCCTCTGAATGATTGTGGCGATCGAAGGACCGAGCGCCGCTGGCAAGACGACCTGGTGCCGTTCGCACTTCCCCGATTGCCACATCGCTGAAACTCCAGCGAACATCGTCGCACCTGACCTCTTTGCCGATCCCGCCGAGGTCGGGCAGTTCTGGGTCAATCACGCAATCGTTAATTGGCGAAAGGCGCTCGACATCGAGCGAAAGCATGACCTCGCCGTTTGTGATGGCGACCCTTTTCATCTCTATTTCTCGTGGTCGTTGTGGAAGTCAGGCGCGCAGGGCCGCGAGCTTTTTGACATTGAGTCGGTGCTCTACCAGGTTGCGTTCGATAGACAAGAGATAGGGTTTGTCGACCATGTCCTCTGGATTGACGTTCCCCAAGCGGAGCTTCGCCGTCGCGCTCATGCCGACACGAGGCGCCGCAGAAAGCGGCACGAGATTTACCTGGCGCTGGTGCCTTGGATGAAGACGTGGTTCGCAACGAGGGAGCTGGCTATGCCGGGAACTCTCCGAACGTTACGCGATGACATACGCGTCCAAGAGTTAAAGCCGGCACCGGGTTCATGCCGGTATGACACTAGTGTGATCGAACGGATGCTTGCGCACATCGCCACCGCGACCGAAAGCTGACCGTCTGCAGCCGCGATCCCACAGTTACCCTTTTACTGCATAGATTGCCCAGCCCCGTGGAGCAGCCCAGAAATCGACGCGCCCATCTGCTGCTGTCGTCTTGTCTTGCGGTCGCCCGGTATCGTTTCCGCCATGTGCGACCGGCACGAACTGAGTATTCAGCCATTGCGTCTGCACGGTAATTCCGTTCCACGCGTCGCCCAGATTGTTCAGTACGTAAATCAATCCCGGCTGTAAGCCGCTTCCGGTGCGCTGCATGATGTAGAGATTGTCATCCACGTAGAGAACCTGCGTCGCGCCACCTGCGTACTTCTCGTGCGCCGCAACCAGCGCAGCAATTCCATTCGGCGTGCCGGTCATCGCCAGACCGGAGTTGTACCAGTCCATCCAGAAGACGCTGGGATAGCCTTCATGCGTGAGGATGAAGCTGTAGGCCAGCAGCTTGTCGTGGTTGATGGCGTTGTTCGAATCGCGGATGGTGTCGTGGTTGTCGACGAAGGTGACCGCCTGCGACGGCGTGTCCTGAATCAGGCTGCCGGAGCCGGCAAGGTTGCGCAGACTGTATCCGTAGCTATCGCACAACCCTTTCAACTCATAATGCAGCGGAAAATCGAAGGCCGAGACGGGATTATCCATGAAGGTGTTTATGGAACTCAGCCAGTCGTCGATGGTGCGCTCACCATCCCAGCACTCGCCCACGCAGAAGGGATAGAAGCCCCGATTGGCTTTGTCGAGGTAGCGCAGCTCGGCGATAGCCTTCACCATCCAGGGTGCGTAGCCCTTCACGAAGTCGAAGCGAAAACCGTCGAAGCCGATCGTCTCGACCAGCCATTGCGCCAGGTAGATGAACTCCGAGTAGACCTTTGGATTGCGATGGCACGAGATCGGGCATGTCGCCGAAGGTCATCTCGTCGAAGGTCTCGTAGGGTGAGGGATGGAAACATCTGCCAAGTGCGCGGGAACTTGCCGCTGGCAGGATTGAACACCGTCCAGCGCGTCTGCCGATCGATCGGATTCAGTTCCCGCGCGTCGCCGCCACTGTTGTGGTCGAGCACCAGGTCGGCGTAGACCTGCATGTTCGCCGTGTGCGCGGCATTGATCAGCGCAGTCAGCTCAGCCTGATTGCCGAACCACGTTTTGGTGCAGCCCTTCTGGTTGAAATCGCCGAGGTCGTAATAATCGTAAGGATCGTAGCCCATGGAAGGGCCACCGAGGTTCGCCGCCTTCGAGGCCGGAGGAAGCCAGAGCGCGGTGAATCCGGCCTGCTGCAGTTCGGGAATCTTCGACGGTGACAAAGTTCCACCAGGTGCCGTCCTGCTGCTCCTGGTCGGGACAATTCCAGTAGAAGGCCTGAAACAAGACTCCCATGGCTGGCTCCTGGTTAGGGGATGGAAGGAGCATAGCGCAAAGACAGTCGCGCGAGAGGATGGCTGTGATGAAAAGTTGGTAACGAAAGAGACGTTTACCAGTTGAAGTGGATGTCCATGCCCAACGAGGCGAGCAGGAAACCGATGACACTCCCAATTACGAAGAACGATACCAGCGTAATCAGAATCCAATTGAGTATCGGCTTCCAATTTAGCGAACTAACCAAAGTCGTCATTGACACGCTTACGCGTTGGCAGCCTGCTCGTCCGACCCGAGCGGCAGGAAGTACTGCGTCCCGCGGATCGGCTCGCTCACGCGCCGCAACAAGGCCTGCAAGTCTTCGCTTCGTTCCACAAAATCAATCTCAGACGTGTTAACGATCAGCAGATCCGACGAAGTGTAGTGGAAGAAGAAATGTTCGTACGCTTTCACTACTTCTTCCAGATAATCGTCGCTGATCGCCTTCTCACCCGGCGCGCCCTTCTTTTTCAGGCGCTTCTTCAGCACCTCGGGCGTTGCCTGCAGGTAGATGACGAGGTCGGGCGTCGGCACGTTCTGCCGGAAGAGATCGTAGTAGCGGTTGTAGACCTCAAGCTCCACATCGCCGAGATTCAGGCAGGCGAAGAGCTTATCTTTTTCGAAAATGTAATCGGCAACGTAGGTTTTGTTGGGATTGTTCCTGGGATCGAGCGCCCCCAACTGCTCGTAACGTGCAATCAGAAACGCGAACTGCGCCTGAAACGCCGCGCCGGTCTGACCCTGGTAAAACGGCTTCAGAAACGGATTGTTCTCGGGTTCGCTGATGCGCTGCGCGTGCAGGGTCTCGGCAATTACCTGGCAGAGCGTGCTCTTGCCGACCCGGATGGGGCCCTCAACTGCGATGTACCGGGGTGGTTCGAAGAGGTTCGCCATGATCGGAGAAAGGCTACGATTCGCAGAATAACTTGCCCGGGCGTCCGTGGCAATTGGCTGTTTCGGAAAAGATGCTTTTCGCCGTTCGCTTCTCGCTTTTCGCCAGAATCTCCGGGTGCAACGGCTTCTGTTCATAGGAATTAGGTCTCGCGCTCCACGTCGGGAGATGCCGCTTGTTGCCATGCTGGCGAAAAGCGAAAAGCCAAGAGCCCACAGCGAATAGCCTTGTTCCCGCTACAATCAATACGTGCTCCCGGAAATTTCTAAGCGCTGCCGGCGTGGCAGGTCTGGCCACTTGGGCGGGTTTTCAGACGATGTGGCCGACCTCGCAGGTCTTCGGCCGGACCTTCATCGGCCTGGAAGCGCGCTCGCGCCTGCTGGCCCTCACCTACGACGATGGTCCAAACGACCCGTACACCCAGCAACTGCTGGATGTTCTGGATCGTCATCGGGTTAGGGCGACGTTTTTCCTGATCGGCAGGTTTGTTGACGAGCGGCCGGACATTGCTCGCGCGGTGGTCGATGCCGGCCATGCGATCGGCAACCATACGTGGGACCATCCTAACCTGATCTTCCGTTCCTCCGCCGAGGTTCGCCGTCAATTGCAGCAGACACAGACCGGCAATCTTCGACGCCACAGGTGTTCAGGCTAAGCTCTTCCGGCCGCCATTTGGCGGGCGCCGTCCGGCGTCGCTCCGGACTGCTCGATCTTTGGGTCTGGAAACTGTGATGTGGAATGTGAGCTGTTACGACTGGAAGGCGAAGTCAGCGGACGAAATCGTCAATCGCGCTGAACGCTCAGATTCGCGGCGGCAACGTCATCCTGCTGCACGACGGAGAATTCCACCGCATCGGCGGAGACCGCAGCCGCAGCGTCGCGGCTACCGATCGCATTCTGCAGCGCTACAAGGGCGAGGGGTACGAATTCGTAACTATCCCCGAAATGATGGAGAACCTGCGGCCAGCGGCTAGTGGTTAACTGCGTACGCCAGCGCCAGAGCTTCTCTTGCCGCTGCGACTGTGTCTTCGATGTCGCCCTGGCGTGTGCGCGACGCTGAGAAATGCCGCCTCAAACTGCGAGGGCGGCAGCCATACTCCGGCATCCATCATGGCTCCGTGGAAGCGGCCGAACTTCACAGTGTCGCAAGTCGACGCGGTATCCCAATCTGTGACTTGCTTGTCAGTGAAGAAGAACGTGAACATTGAGCCCACGCGATTCGATGTCATGGCGACGCCCGCCTCCTTCGCAGCCGTGATGATGGCGGCGACCAGCTTGCCCGACATCTCGTCGAGCTGCCGGTAAAAAGTGTTCGCGGTTCGCTTTCAACTGACACAACGTGGCGATGCCCGCGGCCATTGCCAGCGGATTGCCGCTCAGCGTTCCCGCCTGATAGACCGGGCCGACAGGCGCGATCATGTCCATCAGCTTTGCCGCTCCGCCATACGCGCCCACGGGCAGACCGCCACCGATGATCTTTCCCAGCGTGGTTAGGTCAGGCTTGAGGTTGTAGAGCTCCGACGCACCGCCAAAAGCGACACGGAATCCGGTCATGACTTCGTCAAAGATCAGCAGCGCGCCTTCACGTTCGGTGATCTGGCGGAGCGCCTGCAAATAGCCGGGTGTCGGCGGCACGCATCCCATGTTGCCGACGACGGGCTCGACGATGACGCAGGCGATCTGTTCCTTGAACTTGCTGAATGCCTCGCTGACGGCGCTCACGTCGTTGTAGGGCAGTGCCAGGGTGAACTCGACAAATTCCTGGGGAACGCCGGCCGAGCCCGGAATGCCAAGCGTGGCCACGCCGGAGCCAGCCTTAACCAGCAGAGCGTCGCTGTGGCCGTGGTAACAGCCTTCGAACTTGACGATCATCTTGCGGCCGGTAGCGGCTCGAGCCAGCCGGATCGCCGACATTGTGGCTTCAGTACCGGAGCTGACGAACCTGACTTTCTCAATCGCCGGAAAAGCCTCGATCACCAACGCCGCCAGTTCGGCTTCCGTGGGGGTCGACGCTCCGAAGCTGGTACCGTTGCGTGCAGCTTGCACAATCGCCTCGATCACCGACGGTTCCGCGTGACCGAGAATCAGCGGCCCCCAGGATCCGACATAGTCGATATAGCGATTGCCGTCGGCATCCCACACGTGCGCGCCCTCGCCACGAACCAGGAAGGGCGGCTCAGTGCCGACCGATCGAAACGCCCTGACGGGGGAATTGACGCCGCCAGGGATGACTTGTTCCGCCCGCTTCTGCAGGCTGCGGGATTGATCAAGAATGCGGGCCATAAGACGTTATTTGCCTTTCGCGGTTCGCTTTTCGCTAGCGGAAATCAAGCGTTGCTATGACTCAAAATTGGAGTTTATCAGGGGTTCCAGAACACAACTCGTGAGCTAAATCACAAAAGCAGCGCTTTGCGGTATGCTCTTCGCAATCAGTTTGGGGAGAGGAAATCTATGAAGACTGTTGCAATCGCGGCCCTGCTCTTGAATACGACGATAGGTTTGACCGCCCAGACAGCGAAAGAACAATCGCCCAACACCGCAAATCCTATCGTCACTACCGTTCGCCAGATGGAAGGACGGTATGCGAAGAATCTTATCGGTGCAGCCGACGAGATGCCGGCGGACAAGTACGGATTTCGGCCGACGCCCGAGCAGATTACGTTCGGCCACCTGATGGCTCATGTGGCTGAGGCAAACAATGCGCTTTGCGCAGCGGCAGCGGGAGAGCCGGCGCATGAAGTGAAGCTCAGCGAAACTGATCCGAAAGATGTACTGAGCAAGGCGGTGAAGGACTCCTTCGCCTACTGCGAGCAGGCGTTAGCGAAGGCCAACGACAGCACCCTAGGGCAGTCGGTCACGATGTCCGGCGGCCAAACGGCGACTCGAGGCTCGGCATTGTTGCGCATGGTGGCGGGATGGGCAGACCATTATTCCGCTGCCGCGATGTATCTGCGAATGAACAGTCTGCTGCCGCCCAGCGCCGCAAAACTCAAATAAGAGATGCCACTGGCATTGGCACAAAAAAAGCTGGAAGAGTTAAGGGAACTCTCAATCTGCGATCCGGAACAGGCCCGTTTTGTACGGCAGAACCGTCTAGAAAAGGGTAAAATAGACGGATAACCACGACCCTAACAGGGAACCAGGTGAGATTCCCGCGCGTGCAGGCCCGCCTGATCAGGTAATACATGAAGAGATTCTCCGCCCTTTGTTTGACGTTACTGTTCGTTGTACCACTGCTCCTGGCCCAGACCCAAACCACGACTACCACCGCTACCACTCCGAGCGATACGGTGGTCGAGGAGATCGTCGCCCGCGTTAATAACAACATCATCTCCCGCGCCGACATGCGCAAAGCCCGCGAGCAACTGTTTGCGGAAGCACGCCAGCAGTCGGACCAGGTTGCGGCCGAGCAAGATGCCAAAGAGCACGAAAAAGACTTGCTGCGAGATCTGATCGACCAGCAGCTGCTTCTGGAAAAGGCGCAGGAGTTGGGGATTACTGCGGATACGGAACTGGTGAAGCGTCTCGATGAGTTACGCAAGCAGATGCACGCCGACTCCATGGAAGACCTGGAAAAGGCTGCCCAGGCGCAGGGCATTTCTTTTGAGGATTTCAAACAGAACATGAAGAACAACATCCTGACCCAGCGAGTGATCGGTCAGGAAGTCGGCGGCCACATTAGCGTGACCAACCAGGAAGTCCAGCAGTATTACGACCAGCATAAAAGCGAGCTGGATCGCCCGGAGCAAGTGCGGCTGAGTGAGATTCTGATCGCTACGCAGACTACGCCGCCCGTCAAGAATGACAAGGGCGAGACGACGCTGCCGGAGACTGCGAGTCCCGAAGCAGTCGCCCAAGCCCAGGAAAAAGCTAACCAGGTTTACGACGATGCTCCAAAAGGGAGCGAAGTTCGACGAGTTGGCGAAGAAGTATTCCAACGGCCCCACCTCCGCGGTAGGTGGCGACCTGGAATATTTCAAGCGAGGCACACTTTCCAAGGACCTGGAAACTCAGGTCTTCAATCTGAAGGCCGGTGACTACACCCAGCCGATCCGTACGAACCAGGGATTTGTGATCCTGAAGGTGACGGAGCACCAGAGTGGTGGCGTTCCGGAGTTGAAGGACGTTCAGGCCCAGGTTCAGGAACAGGTTTATATGACCAAGATGCAGCCGGCCTTGCGCGAGTACCTCACCAAGCTGCGCGAGGAAGCCTACATCGACATCAAGCCCGGATATCTTGACACTGGCGCCAGCCCAAATGAAACCCAGCCCATCTACACCACGGCGACCACGGAGAATTCTCCCGGCAAAGAAAAGAAAAAGAAAAAGCTGGGAATCTTCTAGCCTGAGGTTACGGGCGTAGCTTGTGTTCTAGCGGCGCGGGCGCGCCGAGTGCGGTACCATTAACCCTTAGCTTGCATCGCGGCACTTCGATGCGGCCCCACAGGTCCGGATGAAGGAATTCTATATCTGCGATTGCGCGCGTCTGGAGAACCAGACCATCACGTCGTACTTTGTCGTCGCCGTCAAGCAAGTGAAATCAAAGAAGAACGGCGAACTCTACCTCTCGCTGATGCTTGCGGACCGCACCGGACAGCTGCAAGCCAACATGTGGGACAACGTCGGCGACACCATCTCCAGCTTTGACCAGGACGATTTCATCAAGGTCAAAGGCATTCTGCACAAGTACAACGGGCGCTGGCAGATTACGGTCCATAAGATCCGCAAGCTGGGCGAATCGGAGATCGATTATTCCGACTATCTTCCGAAAACTCCGAAGGACGTCGACCAGCTCTGGAAGACGCTTTGCGATTTCGTCGAGAGTTTTCAGAACCCCTGGCTGAAATCGCTGGTACACGAATTCATGGCGGACGAAGCGCTGGTGGCGGCGTACAAGAATGCGCCTGCCGCCAAGACGCTGCACCATGCCTTCGTGGGTGGCCTGCTCGATCACGTGGTGTCGCTGTTCACGGTCTGCGATCTTGCCGCGCGCAATTATCCGCAGGTAAATCGTGATCTGCTGCTGACTGGCGCCTTTCTGCACGACATTGGCAAGCTGCACGAGCTCGCCTATCAGCGCTCCATCTCGTACACCACGAAGGGTCAGCTCTTGGGCCACATGATCATCGAACTCGAGATGCTGCACGAGAAGCTCACGCGCCTGCCGGGCTTTCCGGACGAGCTGAAGATCCTGCTGGAGCACATGATCATCAGCCACCACGGCCAGTATGAATTCGGATCGCCCAAGCTGCCTATGTTTCCAGAGGCGCTTATGCTGCATTATCTCGACGACCTCGATTCGAAGATGGAAGCCATGCGAGCGCAATTCGAGCGCGAGGCCGATCTGGATACCGCCTGGACCAGCTACAATCCGTCGCTGGCGCGTCCCCTGCTGAATACCCGAAAGTTCCTGGAGAAGGGCCTGAACGGCTCGAAGTCGGAAACTACCAAGCCGACAGTATCTCCAGGCGCAACTTCCGACTCGTTCGATGAGCCTGACAGTCCAGGTCCGCAGAATGAAACCGCCGTCCAGCAACCGGTGGCCGTGGCCGCAGGGGCATCCGCGGAACAGACGACGGAGTCTCCGCTCGACGCCTTGCAGCGGAAGTTTGAGTCGCACCGCGTCACTCCGACAGGCAGCAAGACGAACTGACCTGTGCTCGACTTGTCGCAGTTCGACTGGATCTCCTTCGACTGTTACGGCACCCTAATCGACTGGGAAGCCGCCATTCTCGGCTATCTTCGACCGCTGCTGCAGAGCAAAGGGCACGATCTTGCCGATGCGCAAATTCTTCAGCTGTACTCCGACTTCGAACCGACCGAACAATCGGGCCAATATCGCCGTTATCGCGATGTATTGGCGGCTTTGGTGCGGGATTTCGCCGGGCAATTGAACTTCGATGTAACGGCAGCGGAAGCCGCCGGGTTGGCGGAATCGATCCACGGATGGACGCCATTTGCCGATACAGTGCCCGCTTTACGCCTTCTCCAGCAGCAGTACAAGCTCGCGATCCTCTCCAACATCGACGATGACCTGTTCACCTATTCCGCCGAGAAGCTGCAGATTTCGTTCGATTGCGTGGTTACCGCCGAACAGGCGCGGAGCTATAAGCCGTCGACCCGGAATTTCGAACTGCTGCTCGAAAGACTTGGTGTCCCGGCGACACGTCTTTTGCACGTGGCGGAAAGCCTCTTCCACGATGTCGCGCCCGCGAATAAGCTTGGAATCCGATCTGTGTGGGTGAACCGGCGGCGCGAGAGGACTGTTGGAGCCAGCAAATCCGTTGCAGCGCGGCCCGACGTCGAAGTCCCCGACCTCGCAAGCCTTGCCGAACTTGTTGCACAATACCGTCGTATTAAATAAGCGCATGAACGCAACCGCTCCAACGCACGACAACTACCGCGACAATCGCATCAACAATGCTCTCCTGCTGCTGATCGCCGTTTGCTTCCTGATTCTTCATGTCGCTGTCTCGGGACGCTACGGCTTCCAGCGTGATGAGCTGGCGACGCTTGAGGACGCACGCCACCTGGCCACCGGCTACGTGGCTTATCCGCCGATGACGCCGTTTTTCGGACGAATCTCCCTCGATCTTTTCGGCACATCGTTACGTGGATTTCGATTCTTTGCCGCTCTGGCGCAAGCCGTGGTTACAGTTCTCGGTGGCCTGATGGCGCGGGAAATGGGCGGCAAGAGATTCGCTCAGGTGGTGGCAGCACTGGCTGTTGCGATCTCGCCGGTCTCCCTGGCTTCCGGCGCGCTGATGCAATACGTCGCCTTCGATTACCTGTTCTGGGTGCTCACAGCTTACCTGGTCATGAAGCTGTTGCGCACGGAAGATCCCCGGCTGTGGATTCCGATTGGCGTTGCCATCGGGCTCGGCATGATGAGCAAGTACTCGATGCTCTTCTTCGTCGCGTCCATTTTCGTAGGCCTGCTGCTCACCGACGGCCGCCGCTACCTGCTCTCCCGTTGGCTATGGCTGGGAGTGGCGGTCTCGCTGCTGGTTTTTCTTCCCAACCTGATCTGGCAGATTCGACACGGATTCATCTCGCTGGACTTCCTGCATCACATTCACGCCCGCGATGTCCGCATCGGCCGAGCGAAGCACTTTCTACCCGAGCAACTTGGCATCCCGGCCAACCTTTTCACGATTCCACTCTGGCTGGCCGGGCTGTTCTTCTACTTTGGCGCGCCCGCAGGAAAGCGATATCGCCTGCTGGGCTGGATGTTCGTCCTGACGTTGCTGATCTTCACTGTTGCCAAAGGCCGCAGCTACTACATGGCTCCGGCATACACGATCTTGCTGGCTGCGGGAGCGGTGCTGGAGGAGGGTTGGCTGCAGTCGCTCTCAGCGATTCCAACACGCGCACTTCGCGTAACCACCTTCGCACTTCTCGCCATCGGAGGTTTCACGGCTGCGGCTATCACCTTGCCTCTGGCGCCGGTTAACTCGAGGTGGTGGCAGATCGCCAACAAGATCGACGGCGACTTCCGCGAGGAAATCGGCTGGCCCGAGCTGGTGGCAGAAGTCGCTGGTATCTATCATTCGATCCCGCCCGCCGAGCGCGCCGGCGCCGGCATCCTGGCAACGAATTACGGCGAGGCTGGCGCAATCAACTTGTACGGTCCGGCTTACGGTCTTCCCCGGGCGATCAGCGGAGTCAATTCATTCTGGGCCTATGGCTATCCCAGTCCGCCCCCGCAGACCCTTATCGTCATTGGGCTGGACAAGGAGTATCGCGACAAAGACTTTGAATCGTGCAAACCCGCGGGCCAGGTGACGAATGCGTATGGAATCGCAAACGAGGAGACCGAACACGCCGAAATCTACCTTTGCCGGCAGCTGCGTCAGCCCTGGCCGGACTTCTGGCAGGACTTCCGCTACTTCGGATGATGTTTGCAGATATAATCAAAATTGAATTTCGTCTTGACGTGAGCGCCACATTCCTAGAATATCCCCTGAGGCGCCCACGTCAGCCTCTTCTCAGGTTCAAGTAGCGGTAGCAGCTTTCGGAGGTGTTGTGGTAATCTCCGACGCTCAACAATCAATCTGGCCTCGAAAGGTAGCTGATGAGTTCCAGATTGACCCTCCTATTCGTCTGTGATCAGCGCGAGCTCTATCCCGTTCTCACGTCTGCCCTCGAATCGGCAGACTTTCGCCTGGTTGTTGCTCGCGATAAAGAACAGGCCGACGGCATTCTAAAAGAGGTAGTGGTCGATGCCGTACTGATTCAGCAAGCCGAAATCCGCTCAGGAAGATCGATCTGTGCTGCCTTGAAGCGGCAGATTCCCCGTACCCCGATCCTGCTGTTTGCCGACGAGGATCAGCGTCCCGAAGCTTATCCGGGCATCTATTCCGTTCTGCACGCCGACGCGCACGATGAGATCCTCACCCGAGCTGTTGCTCTTTTTCTGCGACAGTCTCTCAATGGCTCGGCTCCGCCGCTGATTCCCGCGACCGCGAGCAGCTCTGACGGCAGAGCGCAAAAACCACAGCCCTCTGCCTGACCACGTTTCGACGCAAAAATTCGACTTCGCTGAAACCGGACTTCGCCAAACGCAATCCTATGAAGTGGCGCGGATCCACACGCCTCGACTTTGTCCTTTACAGCAAGGAGACCGGCATTTATGCAGTTGAACGAATACCTCACACTGGGACGCTCGGGCTTGCGCGTCAGCCCGCTGGCTCTGGGAACCATGACCTTTGGCAACGACCGCTGGGGATCGGAAGACGCTGAGTCCAAGAAAATCTTCGACCGCTATGTCGAGGCCGGCGGCAACTTTGTCGATGTGGCCGATGTTTATGCCGAGGGCAACAGCGAACAAGTGCTCGGCAAGTTCATTGCCGAGAGAAACCTCCATGACCGGCTGGTGGTGGCAACGAAGTTCACCATCAACCCGCAGGAAGGCAATCCCAACTCCGGCGGCAATGGACGCAAGAACATCTATCGCGCCCTCGAAGGCTCGCTGCGCCGGCTGAAACTGGAGTATGTCGACTTGTACTGGATGCACGTGTGGGACACGATCACGCCTGTGGAGGAGGTCGTACGCACTTTGAGCGGCTTGGTGCGCGAGGGAAAGATCCGCTACTACGGCTTCTCCGATGCTCCCGCGTGGTACGTGGCACGCGGCCACACGCTCGCCGAGCAGCAAGGCTGGGAGCCGCCAATCGGCTTGCAATTGGAGTACTCATTGGTGGAGCGCAGCATCGAGCGCGAGCATATCCCCGCAGCCCGTGAATTGGGTATGGGTGTGTGTCCGTGGAGTCCGCTGGCCAGCGGCTTTCTGACCGGCAAGTACACCCAGGAAGGGCCGACCAGCAGCAAGGGCAGCCGGTTGGACGTCCTCAAAGAGTCAAATAATCCGGTATTCAACAAATTCACGGAGCGCAATTGGGCGATTCTTTCCGCGGTGCAGCAGATCGCGAAGCAGACTGGCCGGTCGGCTGCAGAGGTTGCCCTGAACTGGATATCCCATCGTCCCGGAGTTACATCCACCATCATCGGCGCTACCAGTCTTAAACAGCTAGAAACCAATATTGGCGCAATCACGTTCAACCTGCCCGCTGAGGCAGCGGCAAAACTCGACGAAGTCAGCCGACTCGAGCCGTCGCATCCCTACATGTTCTTTGAGGGAGTGCTGCAAGGCCGCGTTCATGGCGGCGTGAAGGTGCGCAAGGCAAGCTAGTCGACTCGACTTTCATCTTTGCCCAGAAACAGGAAAGCCCGGGCCGTTTTGCCCGGGCTCTTCACTTTTCGCCGCCGGTCGCGCCAACGTCCAGGTTCTGGCGAAGGCTGCGTCCGTTCCGTTAGGTCAAGCGAATTCTTGTCACCGTCGCGTCACCTCGACGGGTTTACATTACCAGTGCGATGTTTTCCAGTTCTCTCTGGAATGCTTCCAGAGTTCCGCCCAGCATCCCAACCCGGCTCACCGCGTTCCGGGCCTCTTCAGCCGACACACCGTAACCGTGTCCGGCGAGAAACATCTGGACCAACTCGGCCGCATCTTTGGAGTCGAACCCATGGAGCAGCTCGCTCCTTAGTGCTGCCAGTTCGGGGACGGAAAACTTTTCTGCCATCATTGACCTCACCTCCGACCCTTCTGGGTAATTGCTAGTTAGACTCGTCAGCCACCTGTTTAGTTGCAGGCAATTCGATTGCCGAACCAGAGTTGCTAGTTACTCTACCCCAAGGTCTTTGCGCGATAACAACCCTCTTACGGCTAAATAGTTGCTACATAGGGTTCTACCCCGCCCCATCTCGTCCCACGGTAGTGGTACGTGGGACGGCCCCAAATGGTTTCCGTGAGCGTTCGTTTCTTTGGAATCCGGCGAGGTCAAGTACAAAAATTCAGAATCCAAGATAGCGCCTTGAGCAATTTGACCAATTCGGGAATGGGAACTTGCGGGATACCACCCACTGAGCGGGCGTTCAGTGGGGAAGGCGATTACAGCTGTTCAATCGTGGCTTCCGGCTCCAGCAGGATTGGAATGCCGTTGCGGATGGGATACACGCGCTTACATTCATTACACTTCAAGCCGTCCTCGCCGCGAAGCACCAGGGGTTTGCGGCAAACCGGGCAGGCAAGGATCTCAAGCAGGTCGGGCGAAATCATATGCTTATTGTAACGTAGAAGCTAGATCGCTTTTCGCCTTTCGCTTCTCGCTCTTCGTCAGAATGTGATTCCCACCGTGCTTACCCTCAACTGCCTGCTGACTCGTCGGCTCACCACGCTCACGCTCCGAAGCCAACAAGCTTACATGCATCGCAACGTGTCTGGCGAAAAGCTGACAGCGAGCTGCGAAGAGCGATATCTCCACGTTAAACTGAATATTCATTCTTCATTTCAAGGGGGACTCATGTCGGCCATCATTCTTGACGGCACCAGGATCGCAGCACAAATCAAAGCCGAAGTCGGCGAAGAAGTTAAGGAACTGACCGCGGCCGGGCTTCGTCCGGGACTCGCGGTTGTCCTTGCCGGCCACAATCCGGCGTCGGAGATTTACGTCCGCAGCAAAGTGAAGACCTGCGAGCAGCTTGGCATCTACAGCGAGAAGCACACGCCCGCAGACAGCACGACCACCGAGGAGCTGCTGGCATTGGTCGACGACCTTAACCGCCGCGATGAGATTGACGGCATCCTGGTGCAGCTGCCACTGCCGCCGCAAGTCGATTCCAAGAAAGTGCTGCTGGCCGTTTCGCCGGAGAAAGACGTCGACGGCTTCCATCCCATGAATGTCGGCTATCTTTCGACACAGCGGCCGGGGCTGGTACCGTGCACGCCCGCTGGCATCATCGAGATCCTCAAGCGCAGCAACATCCCGATGGCCGGGGCCGAAGCGGTTGTGGTCGGGCGCAGCGACATTGTCGGCAAGCCAGTCGCTACGCTCCTGCTGAACGCCAACGCAACGGTGACTGTGTGCCATTCGAAGACACGCGACCTGGCCGAGGTCTGCCGGCGCGCCGACATCCTGGTCGCCGCCATCGGTAAGGCCGGCATGATCACCCCCGATTTTGTGAAGCCAGGCGCGACCGTCATCGACGTGGGCATGAACACCGTCACCGATCCTGCGGAGTTCAAGGAATTCTTCGGCGGAAACGAGAAGCGCGAGAAGGGGTTCGCCGAGAAGGGCTCAACGTTGATGGGAGATGTTCATCCCAAAGTCGCAGAAGTTGCCGGAGCGTTGACACCCGTACCCGGCGGTGTCGGCCCGCTGACCATCGCCATGCTGATGAGCAATACGGTGAAAGCCGCGAAGCTCCGCCGGGGGCAAAAAGTCGGCAGCATAGCTACCCGATAGAGTGCATTGGAAGATTGGGGCGTCCCGGGGCACCCGGACGTTATTGTCGGGAATACTCTCTCTTGAGTAGCTCCCTGCCCTACGGCGACACCAGCTGATACGAGACAATCTTCCACTGCCCATTGTCCTTCGCCCACAGGAATGACAATGACGCCGGATGCTCGCCTGGGGTGCGCACGGCGAAGAGCATTCCGTAGTAGTTACCGTACTTGAGGTTCGGTGATTCTTCCGGCTCGTAGGGATGCTGCTTCGATTCCTGCTGGCACATCATCGCCGGTGCTAAGGTGTCGGGTACTGCGACCAGCGTATAAGCTTCGTCGCTCTTATGGCTCACCAATTTGAGGCCGGGATGGTCAGCATCCACGGCTTCGATGACGTCGGGCAGCTGTTCCACTCGCTGAAGGTCTTCGGCGACGGTTTGCATCGCTGTCTGCATGTGGTTCAGATATTGCGCCGTCGTAGTCGGCTTGGGTTGATCGGTGGGCACCGTAGCGTCAATGCAGGAGTAGCTCTTGGGCGAAAAGTAGCTGGTTGCGGCGACGTAGTTCCGCTTGATCAGCCACTCGCGAAGGAAGTTGTCCGAGGCCTGCAGCAGGACCGCATCGCCTTTGGCGTGTTCTTCCGGAGCTTCGGCGGTCAGAGTGCGACGCATGTCCGGCACGGCCTCTGGCTTCGCATTCTCCGGTTCAGCATCCCAGGAAACGACCTTCCAGTAAGTGCCTTCCTTCGTCCAGAGCAGGGTGATGATCTGGCCGGATTCGTGAGGCTGTTCCAGCTTGAAGACCGACGCATAATACCGGTTGTACTTCTTCTTCATTCCGGTAACGCGTGCGTCTTCGAAGTCCTTGAGCGCTCTCTGCTCGTCGCATTCGAACTCCGGAGCAACTCCGTCTGGGCACAGCGTAAACCGTGAACAGGTTGCCATATTGCTGCTTCACGATCTTGAGCCGGGTGTCGTTGACCTGGGAAGCCACTACGGCGTCTTGTAGCTTGGCGGGAGTTCCCAGCGCCTTGCTGATCGCGGCCATGTCCTTCGCGGCAAGATAGGGCGCGGCAGCGGCACTGATCTCCTTGCCGGACTGCGGCCCGTACTCCTCCAGACAGCTGATACGAGCGATTGGACAGATAGGCTGCCGACATTTCCGGCTTGTTTTCCATCAGCCACGAGGTCAGGAAGTCGAGCACCGCGTCTTCGAGTTTGCCGGAGCCGTTGACGCGGAACCGGAGGAACGTCGCCAGTGGCTTCGGCGACGGTTTCGGCATCTGGCGGTTCGGAAAGATCGAGCCCGAACAGGTTGCGCCACCAATCGGTTAGGCCTTCCCACCGCTGGAGATGACGCTGCGTGTTGCCGCCGGCACGAACATCGGAATTCGCCGCCGTCAGATGGCCGTTGAATAGCGCCGAGGGGAATTTCGAGGAGCGGTAATCGACGTCGATGTCGGCATGGCGTCCGTCGGCGGCCATGGAAATCTGGATCGAAGGCGCTCCGCCGTCCTGCCGCCAGTTCAGCGGATAGCCGTGGTGATAGACGGTGTTGTCGCGGTCGCGGAAGAATTGCGTGGAGTTGCGCAGCGTCTGCAGAGCGTCAGGACGGAGGATGACATAGACGCGAAACTGAAGATCGCCTCGCGCCTTGGGAATCTTGCCGTTGATGGTCTCGATGGATTGCACCAGATCCAGCGCGTTCCCCATCGGCTTCGCCCGACTTGCCGGTCAGATGGGTGGTCATCAGCGCGTGCGTAACCGCCTCAAAGGTGGTGCGCGTGGAGAGGGAAAGCTCGTCGTAGTCCGAAGGCGGAAGGTTCTCGTGCATCATCTTGTTGTATTCGGCGTACCAGTCGTCGATGAGCTTCTTCTGCTGCGGCTTGAGCTGTTCGTAGGTGCCCTTGAAAACAGGCTCGGAGGCGGAAGAATTCTGCGCAGGAGACGCAATGGCTGCCAAGACAATGCAAGTAAGTATGAATAGCCGCATTCCTCTCTCCGGATCGTGTCAGTCGGCGACGTTCGCAAACTGCGACAACGAACGTTGGCGCGACTCGGTGAACAGTTCAGTGGGCGGCTTACCGTGCCCCACTGGAGTCTGTGATTCAAGTGAGCTGACAGAGTTCGGCAACCCTAACCGACTCTGGACGGAAGAATGTCACAACATTCTGGCTCAGAATGGTGGAAAAGGAAAGAAGTGTAAGAAGCGACCGAGCCTGGTTATCGCCGGCGACGGGAAATCGGCGGTGCCGGCGGCGCGCCCTTGTAGTCCTTGGGATAGACCACAACGTGACGCTGAGCGGCCTCGCCCGCGCTCTCCGTGCGCAGGTCTTCCAGCTCGCGCAGGGCAAGGTGAAGGATGCGGCGCTCGCGCGACGACATGGGAGCGAACGCGTAGGGCATGCTGGGTCTCGCGCACTCGCTCGGCGGCGACATCGGCGGCCAGACGAAGCTCCTGCAGGCGGGCCGAGCGGAAATTCTGGCAGTCGAAGCTGATCTTTCTCGTGCTCGTCGGGGCCAAGTCGCAGCATCTCCAGCGAGACGTGCTCAAAGGCGCGCAGCAGTTCGCCGCCATTTTCCAGCGCCAGCGAACTGTCGGAGCCGGACAGCTCGACCAGGATTTCGGGACGCTCCCATTCGCGCTCGGCGCCCACCTGCGGGTCGACCGTGATCTTGTAGCGCAGGCGGAAGTCTCCGGCGGCGAACATGTTGTTCAGTAATTCGCTGATCTTCTTGGCTGCGGCGACTTTATCTTCAATGGGCATATTAGATTTGTGCCGTCTCTACTTCGCGGCCTTCTTGCGGGCGCGCTTTTCCATCTCGGCGCGCATCTCGCGGCCCAGTCCGGTGCGGTTCATGGTGTACTGCTGAATGATCGCAATGACGTTGCCGATGATCCAGTACACGCTGAGACCCGAAGGCAGATTGAAGCTGAACCAGCCGATCATCAGCGGCATCATCAGGGTCATCATCTGCTGCTGTTTGGGATCCATGCCCGAGTTGGGTGTCATCTTCTGCACCAGGTAGGTGCTGACAACGATCAGGACAGGCATGACGAACAGCTTGTCGGGCGACGGACAGATCGTGCAGCCAGAGGAACGGCGCCTGTCGCAGCTCGATCGCGTTCCCCAGCATGGAGTAGAACGCGAACAGGAACGGCATCTGGATCACCAGCGGCAGACAACCGCCCGCGGGATTGACGCCTTCGCGCTTGTACAGCTCGCCGATCTCGGCGTTCATCTCCTGGCGCTTGGGATCGCGCATCGGGTACTTCTTGTACCTCTCCTGGATCGCCTTCATCTGCGGCTGGAGCTTCTGCATCTTCAGCGCAGACTTCATGCTGGCTGATGCGCAACGGCAGCAGCGCCAGGTTGATGATGACGGTCAGGATGATGATCGCCACGCCCCAGTTGCGGGCCCATGTGCTCGTGCGTCCACTTCAGCCAGAGGAACAGCGGCCGCGCAATCAGGTGGAAGAAGCCGAAGTCCACCACATCGCGCAGATCGGGACCGTTCATCTGTCCCGGCGCGGTGTTGGAGCGAACGGATTCGAGTACTTCGAGCGCCTTCGGACCTACAAACAGACGCACCCTGCGTCGGTCCGGTGGCATCACCAACTGCTGCGCCGAGCACGTCGTAGTGCACGGTCTCGTTCGGATCTGGCTTCTTCGGATCTTTGGGAACGGTGATGGAATCGTGCAGCGTCACCATCACTGCCTGGTCCGGATTGTCAGGCAGGAAGATGGCCGCAAAGAACTGGTCCTGCGGTCCGGCCCAGTTGAACGGTCCGCGCAAGGTGTTGCCGCCGCTGACCTTCTTGGGCGGCCAGCCGCTCGACCTTGCCGTCGGCCATGTACTCGATCTTCTGGGAGGCGTATCCGGGAGCGGTGGTCTCATCGCCGAACGCAGCCGGCCAAACCGGAAAGGCAGGGACCGTCTGGCCGTTCTGGGTGACGGAGGTCTCTACCGAGATGACGTAGGTGGTACCAAAGACAAAGCTCTTATGAACGACGATGCCGCCATTGGAGTAGTCGAAGGTCAGCTCTCCGGGCGCATTCAGGCTGCCGGACGAACTGGCGACGTAGAGCGCGGAGTTGATCTGGTTTCGCGAGATTCTGGTCGTAGGTGTACAGGCTGAGCGGAAGTCCGAACTTGACGGTATCTTTGTTGACCAGGTCCAGCGGATGCCCGTCGTCGTCCTTGTACTTCTTCAGGATCCACGACTTCACCTGTCCGCCACGATTGGTGAAGACGATCTTGTACAAGATCGTTTTCGACCGTGGTCTCGGCTTCGCTGCTTGCCGCTTTCGTTTCGACAGGAGTCGTTACGGCCGGTGTCGCACGGGCTTAGCCGCGGCAGGCGGGCGTAACGGTGGCCGGAGTTGCCGACTGAGTCGTGGTCGCGCTGCTCTGCGAAGTTGGTGCTGCGTCCGTCTTCGGTTGGCGTGGCCGGAGTTTTCTTGAAAAGGAAGAGCTGGCCGATAATGATCAGCGCAAAGGTGACGGCAAAGACCAGCATCATGCGCTTGTCGCCGCCGGGCTCTTGTTGTGGATTGCGATATTCAGCCAAGTTCAGGTTCCGTTCGATGCAAACCGCCGCTTACGTCAGCGGAAAACAATTGTAGCTCGAACCGGCCTAACTGCGTCCTTGCAAGTCGCACAGGCGGTGGGTCGTAACCGGCGCGGGCAAATGGGTGACAGCGAAGCAGCCTGGCTGACCGCCAGCCAGCTTCCCCGAATGGCACCGTGGCGTTCAATCGCCTCCAGCGCATACTCCGAGCAGGTCGGCACGAAGCGGCACGAATGCGGCAATGCCGGCGAGACAAATCGCTTGTACATCCGCAACGCGAATTGCAGTACCTACTTCATTTCGCTTCCGCCAATCTGGCACGCTCTGCCGCCAAGCGCAGTCCCCGCGAAACCTCTTTCACCAGTTCCGCAAAAGGCAATGCGAGAACGCTCTTGCGCGGGTTGAACACGATGTCGACTGGCGCGTCACAAGCCGGCGGCGACAAACGTACTGCCTCGCGCATGCGGCGCTTGATGCGATTACGGTCCACTGCTCCGCCGAGCACCTTGCCGACCGTCAGTCCCACCCGCGGTTCTCCTGCCGGCGCAGCTTCGCGCCGCAGGAAGAAAACTGTCATGTTTCCCGTGAACTGCCGGCGCCCGGCTTGATATACGCGCTGAAAATCGGCGTGTTTCAGCAGACGCCTCGACTTCGGAAACTTGCTGGGGTCGGAGATCTTACCAGACATTCAGTGTTCGTCGGCTGCCGCCGGCGACCTCAGACTTCGCGGCGAGATCAGCGACGACCCTCACAATTGTATCGGCAAGACTGCGATCGTGCAGAACGACTTACGGCTTCGGCTTAGTCGCGGTAGCCTGGGCTACACGGAAACGCGCTTGCGTCCCTTGGCGCGCCGACGTGACAAGACTGCCCGGCCGCTCTTAGTCTTCATGCGAGAACGAAATCCGTGCGTCTTTGAGCGGCGACGCCGGTTGGGTTGGAATGTGCGCTTAGGCATGCGAAAACTGCGCTCCTCACTAGCACAAAATTGGATTGAGCAAACAAAAAGTATACCGGGCGAGCAGGGGTCGCTGGCAACCGAGGCAACTGCCGACACGTCGGCGCGAGTCCACTGGACGACCGCAAGTGCAGAGGAGCGCTCGCAGTGCGCGACTTTCGCAAGTTTCGCAGCGAGCGTCGCGCTAAGCGCAAAACATCAACGTCGCGACAGTGCGCGGCACGCATGAAAAATCAGCTGCACCACTGCCGCGGCACTCGCCAAAAAAAATTTCGCGACTTAACTTTCCCATAATCAATCGATCACGCAAAAACTGAAATGCATCTGGCAATAATTTATCTGGCGCGATTTTTTTTTCGTGCTAGTATCCGTTGCAGTCAAAACAAAACAAGCTGTACAAATGCGGTGCAATTCTCCTTGACACCGCTAGACGGGTTTGCCAAATGTTGTCTTCCGGTTAGTTTGTACCGCGCTTTTTGAATCTTGTGCTCGGCTCTGTTTCCCTCTATTCAAGTCTGTTTTGCGAGAGGCCACTTCGCCTCAGGACTGCTATTTATGTCTTCCTTTGGTATTGCCTCATCCAATCCGTGGGTGCTCGTCCTCGACGCACTGGAAAAGAAAGTCAATCGAACCTCCTACGAAACCTGGTTCAAGCCCACGCGCTACGATCACGCGCAAGGACCGATTCTGTTCGTGCGGGTTCCCAACCCTGAGTTCTGCCACATCGGCGAGCGCTACGGCGACTTGATCAGCGAGGCCATCGAAAATCTCGGCCTCGAATTTCGCGACGTGGAGTTCGTCACCGAAGAGGAGCAGAGCAAGAGCAAGTCGAACGGAGGCGGCGAAGCCCAACGCGATTTCTCGCTCACCCTCCGAGAAGCCTGTCTGCCGGCCCGATCACGCAGCAGCGCTTCGACTGGGACGGCGCCGCGCAATTGAATCCGAAGTACACGTTTGACGATTTCGTCATCGGCGCCGGGAACCAGTTCGCGCACGCGGCCGCCCGCGCGGTGGCTGAGCGTCCCTCCAAGGCCTACAACCCGCTCTTCCTGTACGGCGGCGTCGGCATGGGCAAGACCCACCTGATGCAGGCCATCGGTCACGAGATCAAGAAGCGCTGGCCGGAGAAGTCCATCTGCTATGTCTCCAGCGAGCGCTTCACCAACGACATGATCAACGCGCTGCGCTACAGCAAGATGACCGGGTTCCGCGACAAGTATCGCAACATGGATGTCCTGCTGATCGACGACATCCAGTTCCTGGTGAACAAGGAGCGCACGCAGGAGGAGTTCTTCCATACCTTCAACGCGTTACACGAGTGCCTGCGGCAGATCGTCATCGCCAGCGACCGTCCGCCGAAGGAGTTGGCTGAGATCGAGGACCGGCTGCGCAGCCGCTTCGAGTGGGGACTGATCGCCGACATCCAGCCGCCTGACCTGGAGACCAAGGTCGCCATCCTGCAGAAGAAGGCCGAGTCGGAGCAGGTGATGCTGCCGACGGATGTGGCTCTGTTTATTGCCTCCAACATCCGCAGCAACGTTCGCGAGTTGGAAGGCGCGCTGATTCGCCTGACGGCTTACTCGTCGCTTACCGGCGGGGAGATCAACCTGCAGACTGCGCAGGACGTCCTGAAGAACCTGATCGACTCTCAGGTCCGCAAGGTGACGATCGAGTCGATCCAGAAGGCGGTCTGCGAGCAGTTCGGCCTGCGCCAGGCTGAGATCAAGGCCAAGAACAACTCGCGCGTCATCGTCTTCCCGCGCCAGATCGCCATGTACCTGGCCAAGCATCTGACCGATGCGTCGCTGCCGGAGATTGGACGTCAGTTTGGCGGCAAGCATCATACGACCGTGCTGCACTCGGTGGACAAGATCGAGGAGGGGCGGAAGACCGACAAGGATTTAAACAGGGTACTGAACAAGCTCACCGAGAGCTTGGGACTATGAACCGCGCCTTGAGCGCGGTTTTTCACTTTTGGAGGGAGTTTTCTCCCGCAGCGCTGTGGATGAGATGTGGATTGCGTGGAAGAGTCGGATGAAACCGGAAATCGCTCCCAATTGGGCACAGCCGGCCGCAGATCCGGAACGGCGGTTTTGTACAGCCGCCGGCGCTCTTTGCCCGCTGCCAGCGCGATTATTCCTCAAATATCCACTTTTCCGCAGTGCCTGCTGTTACTACTGGTTTTATATGTTTTTGATTTGATATAAGGAGAAGCAGTAGAAATGGGATCGGGAACAAGACGCCGGCCGAGGTGCGACGAATGGCTGCCGAAGCAACGGGCACAATGCAGGGTACAGCGATGGAAATCAGTGTCAGCAAGTTCGAACTGCTCAAGGAGCTGACTGCCACCCAGGGCGTCGTCGAACGCAAGACCACGATCCCCATCCTCTCCAACTTTTTGTTCGAGGCCGCCAACGACCGGCTGACGATCACCGCGACCGACCTGGACCTCAGCCTGCGTACCTCCTGTGCCGCCAAGGTGAAGCGCGAAGGCGCCTGCACCATTCCGGCGCGCAAGCTGTACGACTACGTGAAACTGCTGCCCGACGGCGACATCTCCATCAAGCTGCTGGAGAACCACTGGGTCAATATTCGCTCCGGCCGCTCGAACACCAAGATGGTCGGCATGGCGCGGGCGAACTTTCCCGGGCTGCCAACGTTCCCGTCCACGCGGCATGGTCAAGATTCCGGCGCAGACACTGCGCAGCATGATTGGCCGCACGATCTTCGCGATCTCGAACGAGGAATCGCGCTACACCCTGAACGGCGGGCTGATGGTGCTGAAGCCGGAGTCGATCACCATGGTGGCGACCGACGGTCATCGCCTGGCGCACATCGAGAAGCAGGGCGAACAGTTCGACGTCAGCGGCGAAAACAAGACGCTGGTGCCCAAGAAGGCCATGAGCGAGGTCTACTCGCTGCTGCAGAACAGCGACGTGGATTTCATCGAGTTTGCCAAGGACGAATCGACACTGTTCTTCCGGATCGGCGAGCGCCTGCTGACCTCGCGCCAGCTGACCGGGCAGTTCCCCAACTACGAGGCGGTTCTGCCCAAGGAGACCACGAAGTCGGTGGTGGTCCACGGCTCTGACCTGAGCACGGCGATTCAGCGTGTGGCCCAGTTCGCCGACGAGCGCTCGCGTGCCATCCGCATGAAGCTCGACAAGAACGAGCTGAAGATTTCCTCTTCCTCCACGGACTCTGGCGAGTCGGAAGATTCGATTGAAATCGCCTACGCGTCCGACCCTCTGACCATCGGCTTCAACTCCGAGTACCTGATCGACTTCCTGAAGGCCTCCAGCGGCGGCGAAGTGCGCCTGGAATTCAAGGACGCCCAGTCCGCCGGCCAGATGCGTCCCGACGATGGCGGTGACGACGGCTTCAGGTACCGCTACGTCGTTATGCCGATGCGGATCTGACGGCAAGCAGATCCACGAGCTGGACAACCCCCTTCCACCACAGTGCCACTGCGTTGATATCTTTTGCCTCGATCTGCCAAATGTAGGTAAAATACCTACATTAAGGAGAAGGCACATGGAAAAAGCTGTCTCGGCTGCCGACGCCAACCGAAACCTCTCCGAGTTGTTGCGTGGCGTCCGCCAGGGGCGCAGCTACGTCGTCACCAGCCACGGTAAACCCATTGCTAAGCTTGTACCCATTGAATCCTCGAATCCCGTAGCCGCGGGGGCGAGAACCGCGTTGCTGGCCCGACTACACTCTCAGCGCGTGGTAGATATTGGCCGGTGGAGCAGAGAAGATCTATACGAGGATGCGAAGTGAGAGTGGCGCTGGACACCAACATACTCGTTTACGCAGAGGGGGTGAATGGCGCCGGCAAGAAGAAAACAGCCCTCGAATTGTTGCAGCGACTGCCTCAACCTGACGTTGTCGTTCCGGTTCAGGCCCTGGGGGAGTTGTTCCACGTTCTGGTGCGGAAGGCGGCACGCTCAGGGTCCAAGGCACGCACCGCAATTCTTGAATGGCAAGACACGTTTGCCTGCGTGGAAACCTCGACTGCCGTGATGCGCGCTGCCATCGATCTGGCCGCCGACCATCACCTAAGTATTTGGGACGCCGTGATTCTGTCGGGCGCTTCCGAAGCGGGCTGCAGACTACTCTTGTCCGAAGACTTACAGGACGGCTTCACTTGGAACGGGGTCACGGTCACTAACCCTTTCGCAACTCCGACTCATCCGTTGCTCGAAGCCTTGCTCGCGCGCAAACGCGAACCCTAACCCTATTCATACGCCAGCGCGTCAATCGGGTCCTTCTGCGCGGCCTTGATGGCCGGATAGAACGCGCCCAGCAGAGCGCCAATCATCGCTATCACCGATGCCTTCACCAGCAGCGAATAGCTGATCATGACCGGCAGCGTCTGGAAATGAGCTTTGAGGCCGGCTTTCGCTCCGTAGCTGAACAGAATGCCCAGAATTATCCCGCCAATCGCGATCAGCAGCGTCTCCCGTAGCACGACATTTACGATGTAGAGCTTGCCCGCGCCCAGCGACTTCAGGATGCCGATCTCGCGCGTCCGCTCCATCACCGCCGTGTACATCGCCTGGAAGATCACGATGAAGCCGATGATCATGGAAATCCCGATCACGACGTCAATGACCGTCGTCAGGCCCGGAATGCTGGCCGAGGTCATCAGGCTGAGGTATTCCTTGATCGAGTGCACGCCGTACTGCTCCATGCCCGGAATGCTCTTGATGGCCTGCACCACCGCGTCGGCGTTGTCCGGATTGTCGAGCTTGACGTAGAAGATGGTGGCCTTGCCGATCGCGCCGATCAGGTCCTGCAGGGTCGCGATTGGAACGAACTTACGAGCTCCCTTGCCGTGTTCCACGATGCCGCAGATGCGGAACGTCGTGATTCAGCGCCTGCACGGTGTCGCCGACTTTCAGGTGGTCGGACGCCGCCTTCAGATCGTCGATCAGCATGTCATACGGACCCTGAAACGGGCCGCCCGCGAGGTAGCGAAATCCCCCCGTAACCGCGTCGAACGACTGCAGATCGATACCGTAAAGGACCTCCAGGCTCTTGGACATGGTGGTCTGCGTCACCACCGGAGTGACGGCGACGACGTGAGCCAACGCAGCGATCTTGTTGGCGACCTTGACCGAGACCGGAGCGCCGTTCATGCCCATCAGCAGAGAGGATCCCGGCGGCTGGACCATGATGTCGGCGCCGATGCCTACCTGGCGAGTGGCCACGTCGCTGAGCATGCCAAGCATGATGCCGACGATCAAGCAGAATCAGTGTGACCTCGACCGCGACGGCAACCACGCTGATGATGGTGCGGAAGGGCCGGTGTACCAGGTTGGCAAGGATCATCCGGTTCATAGTTAGAAGCTCGATTGTATAGGATGCCGCTGCAGACCGATGCGCAGCAATGAGTTAGGTGATGATCGAGGATCGATGTGGGTCCGGAGTGCTTGCGGTTGATGACGCGCACGCCTTCCCGCCAGTGTTCATCCGACGTAGACCAGAGTCCACTCGATTCGAGGCGAAAGATAGCGCAGCAGGATGTCCGTCGTGGGATGGACTCGCAGCGCCGGAGCGACCAGGTACAGAACAGGCGGCGCGCTGGAGAGTTCGCGTCCGGCGAAGTAGCCGTTACGGGTGAACTCGCCGTGCTGCTGATGCCAGCGGACTCGCGCCCAGTAGTCCAGCCCCTGCAGCGGCAGGTGAATGTCTTCATTGGCCTTAAGCTCCAGGACAGCCAGTCGGCCGTCCAGGGTGCAGGTCAGCACGTCGAGCATGGCGCGGTCGGAGGCAGCAAATGCCGGCACCTGCGAGTAGACGAAGCGCTGGTCGAGCCGTTCGTCGACGGCGCGCAGGTTGTCGAATGACCAGGCTCTCCAGCCAGCGCTCGGGGGCCATCCGGTAGAAGAGATTGGTATGCGAACCTGCGGCATGGCGCTGTTCCGTCAGCCGCTGCAGCAGTTCGGTAAAGAGCGGCTGCGTCAGGTCGTCAAGCACGTATTCAGCCGGTCCCAGGCCGAACAGGATCGATTCGCTGTTGCGGAAAGAGCCGGACACCGGCGTCATGCGAGCCCGCGCGAACTCCAGTCCGTGGAGCCGGAAGACGATTTCCGTCGCGGAATCGACGCTGACCTCGACATCAGGCACTAAGGCGCGAATTCGGCTGATGGAGGCGGCGAAGCGATCACGCGCGGCGTGCACATCGATCGCGCGGGTCAGGCGGGTGATGATATTGCCGCTGTCGGCGATATCGAACGCTTCTAGCGGTCTCGGCGCGCTCATCCAGCTCGTAGATCTGCCACTTGGCGGCGTCGAGGTTCAGATGGGCGGCACGCTGGCGGACGATCTCCGAGCGGCCAGGCGGCAGAAAGAGCTTCAGTCCTTCCACCTGCGCGCGTCCGGCGAACTGCTGCCGCTGGTGGTCCATCCAGAGGATCCCAAAGGTCAGCGCAGGCATCGACGGAGGGCTGAGTCTCGTCACCGCTCACTCCGAGGACCGCGAAGATGGTCTGGCCCGCCCGCAGCAGTGCTCGCGTGTATACCGGGCTGAAGGAATGTTCCAGGTCGGGGCTGCTGCTCAGTCGGTCAATCTGGAAGCCGGGATACTCGCGCCGGAGAACGCGTTCCAGGAGCTTCTGGTACAAGATGCGCGATCGGCGGCGGCTGCCGGGCGTGCCGTCATTCCGGTCGGCGCAGAATTTCCAGCAGGTTCGGTTGCGATTGGCCAAAGCGGAGCACCTGGAGGCGCAGGGTGCGATTCTGGAGCTCGACGTCGAGCACGCGGCGGACAACGTTGCGCTCCTCCGACCAGAGATGCAAGACGCACTTGCCTTCGCCGGAAACAGAATATCTTGCGGTAGTGAAGTCGAAGAGGAATTGTCCGTCTTCGCTGACTACGGCTTCCGGGTACTCCGCCAAGAAATTGCTCCAGCATCTGGGCGAAGGACTCGACTGAGATTGCGGCTGGCAGCCATGCTCGTGCTCGAGACTAGCTCAACGGCCTCTGCCGACGCAGCCGCGCAAGACACAATGCCGTGTGATAATGAATCATTCGGAAAAGCTCCTCTTCCCCGTTTCATTCTGGGCATGTGCGTCGAACTCATGTCGCGCCTTTGCGAGCAGTTGGGGCATCCAATCGAGTGTGACTATGGACAACAAGTTTTTCTTCGATCGGTACGGAATGACGCAGGCCGACATCGAGCGCTATTTGTCGGCCGCGCTTTCTGCCGGCGGCGACTTCGCCGACCTTTACTTCGAATATCAGACTTCGACCTCGGTTTCGCTCGACGAAAGCATGGTGAAGTCGGCGACCCAGGGCATTTCCGTAGGTTGCGGCGTACGCGTGCTTTCCGGTGAACGCACCGGCTACGCCTACACCGATGATCTCTCGCAGGAGCGCATCCTGCATGCGGCCCGCACCGCGGCGATGATCGCCAAGGGACCGGCACAGCAGCCCGTGGTCGGATCTGACCGACAAGCCGGCGCACAATCTCTATCCGGTGCCGCTGCCTTCGGTTGAAGCCGATGTGCTGGCCAAGGTCGACCTGGTGCAGCGTGCCGACAAGGCCGCGCGCGCCTACGATCCCGCGAATCCACGAAGTGCGGGTGAGCTATGCCGACGAGTTGCGACGCATCCTGGTCATCGGCTCGGATGGCAGCTTTGCCGAGGATGCGCAGCCGTTGTCGCGCATGAGCGTCTTCTGCATCGCCAAGTCGGAAGCATCGGGTTCCGCACGCGGCAGCGCCGGCGGCGGTGGACGTGTCGCTCTGGATTACTTCCAGGGCGAGGCTTCGCCCGAGCACTTCGCCAAGGAAGCAGCGCGGCAGGCGATCATTCAACTGGACGCGCGCGAGGCTCCGGCCGGCGAGATGGAAGTGGTGCTCGGCCCGGGATGGCCGGGAATCCTGCTGCACGAAGCGATCGGTCACGGCCTGGAAGCCGACTTCAATCGCAAGAAGACCTCGGCGTTTCTCGGGCCTGCTGAATCAGCGCGTCGCCAGCGATAAGTGCACGGTGGTCGACAACGGCACGATCGAAGGCCGCCGCGGTTCGCTGAACGTCGACGATGAAGGCAATCCGACCACGCAATACGGTGCTGATCGAGAAGGGCATTCTGAAGGGATATCTCGCCGACAAGCTGTCGTCGCGCCTGATGAACATTCCGAACACCGGCAGCGGCCGTCGCGAGAGCTATCAGCACATTCCCATGCCGCGCATGACGAACACCTATATGCTGGCGGGACAGGATGCGCCGGAAGACATCATCAAGTCGGTGAAGTACGGCGTGTACGCCGTGAACTTCGGCGGCGGACAGGTGGACATCACCAACGGCAAGTTCGTGTTCTCCGCCTCCGAGGCGTACATGATCGAAAACGGTCAGATTACCTCGCCGCTGAAGAACGCGACGCTGATCGGAAACGGTCCGGACGTTCTGACCAAGGTTTCCATGGTGGGCAGCGACTTGAAGCTGGATGAAGGCGTCGGCACCTGCGGCAAGGATGGACAGTCCGTGCCTGTGGGCGTCGGAATTCCCACACTCAAGATCGACCGGATGACGGTTGGCGGCACCGGCGGATAAGAGTTTCGACAGTCTCGAAACGCCCGCTCAAGCAAAATCTAGCTTGAGATGGGGCACCCGTCGTCACCAAGCGGCATTCGACCGAGCCCGCTTACGAGATATACCCCATTGTGGGACTACCACATAATAGGACTTAATTCATGACTGTTTCGACTCAGGAACGCCCCACTGGACGCAAAAGGCTGCCTCCACCGATCTGAAGGAAATCGCCGCCGACGCCGTACAAGCGCGCCATGCAGGGCGGCGCCACTGCGGCCGAAGCTGTCGCCATGGATGGCAGCGAATTCTCGACGGTCGTGCGCCTCGGCGAAGTCGAGACGCTGAAGGAATCGGGCTCAAAGGGCATCGGCGTGCGCGTCTTCTTCGGACAGCGCGCGGCCAGCACCTACTCCAGCGACCTGACTTCCAGCGGGCGTGAAAGAGCTGGTGGATTCCGCTCTGAAGCTGGCGAAGATCACCAGCGAAGATCCATTCGCCGGTATTCCCGATCCTTCGCAACTGGGCAAGCTCGAAGGCGACCTCGGTCTGTACTACGACGATGTCTACTCGCTCTCGACCGCCGACCGCATCGACTATGCCCGGCGCGCCGAGAAGGCCGCGATGGAAGTCGATCCGCGAATCGTGAACTCGGAGGGCGGCACTTTCGACGCCGCAATCGGCTACAAAGTGTTGGCGAATTCGCACGGCTTCGTCGGCGATTACCAGCGTTCTTACTGTTCGGTTTCGGCGGTTCCGATCGCGCAGGTGGAAGGCTCGGCGATGCAGCGCGACTACTGGTACTCGGTAGCGAACTCGCTGAAGCGGCTTGAGTCGCCGGAAGAAGTGGGAAAGATCGCCGCCAAGCGCACGCTACGCCGCATCGGTGCGCGCAAGGTGAAGACTGCTAAAGTTCCCATCGTTTTCGAGCGCACGATTGCGGGCGCGCTGGTCGGACACATCTTCGAAGCCGTGAATGGCGATTCGGTCTATCGCGGCGCGTCGTTCCTGAGCGGCAAGCTCAACGAGAAGATTGCCGGCGACAACATCCAGGTTATCGACGATGGCACCATGCCGGGCGGCTTCGGCACCAGCCCGTTCGATTCCGAAGGCGTGCCCAGCCGCAAAACGGTTGTTGTCGAAAACGGCGTCCTGAAGTCGTACCTGCTGAACACCTACACCGCGAAGAAGCTGGGCATGCAGACCACGGGCAATGCCTCGCGCGGATTGGCGGGAACACCGGGCATCGGACCGGGAAACTTCTTCCTGAAGCCCGGAACGAAGAGCTTGGAAGAGATCATCGGCGACATCAAGGAAGGCCTGTTCGTTACCGAGTTCCTCGGCTTCGGCGTGAATCTTGTCACCGGCGATTTCTCGCGCGGCGCCAGCGGCCTGTGGATCGAGAATGGCGAGCTGACATTTCCGGTGGAAGAGATCACCGTTGCCGGCAATCTGAAGGACATGTTCTTCAACATCTCCGAGATCGGCAATGACCTGGAGTTCCGCAGCTCGATCGCATCGCCCACGCTGCGCATCGACGGCATGACGGTCGCCGGCGAGTAGACTAGCCGGCGACTCGAGTTGGAGCGGGGCGAGGAGACACGTTCCGCCAAGGGCAGGCGTTCGGAGAGTTGGCTTCCGTCTGAAAAATCCTGCCAGCGATTCCATATGACGCGGATGGCAGCGGCCATCGGGATCGCCAGATACACGCCGAGAATGCCGCCCAGTTCTGCTCCCATTAGCACAGCTGCAATGGCGGCCAGCGGATGTAGCTCAAGGCCGTGTCCCATGATGCGAGGCGCGATGATGTAGTCCTGGCAGATCCGCCAGACTCCCAGAAACAGGATTACGATCCAAAGCTTCGAAAATCCCGCAAGAAATCCGACGCCCAAAATGGCGGCCGCGGCCAGCAATGGCCCCGCCACGGGAACGAACTCCATGATTCCACCGGCCACCGCTAATGCCAGCGAATAGGGATAACTCAGGACCGTGAGCACGATGCTGTACGTACAGAGTGACAGGCTGGCAACAAGGATCTGGGAGAAGATAAAGCGCGCCAGCATCTTGTCGAGGTCCTGCACAATGCAACGCAGCAGACGGCGCTGATCGCGGCGATCGAAGAACTCGATGAAGCGCTCGGCGAATTTGTCGCCGTCCGCCAGAAAGAAGACGGCCAGGATAGGGATGAGGACAACCCAGACGATGTTGGTGAGGAATTGGGCGGCCTGGGAGCCGGCTTTGCCAATCAAATTCATGATTGTGTCGCGATGAGCAGCAATGAACTGCTCGATGCGGTATTGCGTGTCGTAGCTCCAGTTGTGTTTGTTCCCCAGCTGCCACACAATTTTTCCGCTGGCCACGTTCTCCAGCAAGTTAGGAAGAGTCGCGATTAGCCGATGCGTGTCTTCCACCAGCCGCGGTCCAAAGAAAATTGAAAGTGCGCTTAGAATCGCGGCCACGCAAATGTATGCCTCGGCAATAGCCAGGGCGCGCGAGCCCCGCGCCAGCACGGAACCCTGAATGCGGGTGACCAGAGGTTCCACAAGATAAGCAAAGAAGATGGCAAAGAGGAAAAGAACGAGAGTATGCCTTACGCCATAGAGAAATGCTCCGATAGCGATAAAAGCGGTGATCGTTGCCAGTATCCGGGCAGCCCGAATGTCAAATAGGTGCACTCCTGTTGAGATGTTGTGACGACGGGCTTAGTTGGCGGGTGCACCGAATCAAATGCCGGCAAGAAGTTGCTGCTTGCGGCTTTCCGGAAGGAATGAGGCACGGAAAGAGTTTCTTGCCAGCTCCCGCAATTCCGACTCGTTGAAGCTGAAAGAGATCGCGCGCAATCCGGTATTCGCTGACCAGGTCGGTGTGGAACATGTCTGGGTCGTCGGTATTGAGCACGATGGGCACGCCTGCGTCGAAGAGCTTGCGCACCGGATGATCTTCCAGTGCGAGACAGCATCCGGTCTTCACGTTGCTCGTGATGCAGACTTCGATCGGAATTTGTCGCTCCGCCATGTGGCGCACCAGTTCAGGATCTTCGATCGCGTGCAGGCCGTGACCAATGCGGTCGGGCTTGAGCTCGCGCAGTGCTCCCCAGATTCCCTCAGGGCCCACAGTTTCACCTGCATGGACCGTCAGTCGTAGACCGTGGGCTGCAGCGTGTTCGTAGACATCGCGGAACTGTTCAGGCCCGGCTTTTCTCTCGTCGCCGCCGATTCCGATCCCTGCGACATTGCTCGCCTTGAAGCGAATCGCCTCGTCGACGACGCGCCGAGCTTCGTCGACCCCGAAGTGACGGACGGCGTCGAAGATCCAGTACAGCGACATTCCGAGAGTCGCGTTCGCCGCGTTTGCGCCCTCGTTCGGCGCCTTCGAATAACGGCGCAAACTCCTGGCCTCGCCAATGCACCACGCCCGCCGAGATATACACCTCGGCGTGAAGTACGCCCTGCGCGTGCAGCTTCTGCATCATGCGATAGGTCACCAGCTCGTAGTCGTCGGCAGTGCGCAGCCGCTCAGTAACCGCCTTGAAGGCGATCATGAATCCGGTGAAGTTCTCGTAGGCATACAGAGCGCGGGCTTCTTCCTCGCGTGAAGACACGGCCGCTGTCGGCAATATTGGTATAGCGATTGTTCGTGGTGGAGAGCGGTGTGGGATGGCGACGACTCAACTCTGACAATGTGGGAGGATCGACCGAGCCTTCAAGATGCAGGTGGAGCTCAGCCTTGGGGAGATTGCGAATGAAATTCGTCGTTCACGGCTTGGTGTCGCCTGACTTGTAGTTACGCGGGCTGAATTCGCTGCGATGGCGGCTGTACAGCCAGTACACCACCAGCCCGATGATCAGCCAGAAGAAGAAGCGCAGCCAGGTCAGGATCGGCAGCCCGGCCATCAGCAGAATACAAAAGATGACGCTGAGGATTGGCGCCAGCCAAGCCGCCCGGAGCGCGGAAGCCGCGGTGCCGTTCCGGCTGTTTGCGGCGCAGGATGATCACGCCAAGCGAGACCAGTACGAAGGCAAACAGCGTACCAATGTTCGACAAATCCGACAGCGTGCCGATGTCGAGAATGCCGGCGGGAATGCCGACCAGGAAACCGGCAATCCAGGTTGCGACCGCAGGCGTCCGGAAGCGCGGATGCACGCGGCCGAAGACCTTGGGTAGCAGGCCGTCGCGCGACATCGAGAACCAGACGCGCGCCTGTCCCAGCTGAAATACCAGCAGCGACGAGATCATGCCCATCATCGCGCCGAAGAGCACGACCAGTTCCGTCCAGTGCAGCAAGGTCGACTTGGTAGTTCCTGCCAGCATGCTCATGCTGTTGACCACGGGCGCCGCGTCGTCGATGAGCGAATGCCACGGCACGATTCCCGTGAGCACGACCGCGACTGCGATGTAGAGCACGGTGCAGACGACAAGCGTTGCAATGATGCCGATCGGAATGTCGCGCTGCGGGTTACGCGCTTCTTCCGCCGCCGTTGAGACCGAGTCGAAACCAATATACGTAAAGAAGATGATGGAGCCGCCGGTGAGCACACCAGACCAGCCCTCGGGAATGAAGGGGTGATAGTTGGCCGGGTGGATGAAGCGCATGCCGACGAAGACAAACGCCAGGATGGCCGCGATCTTCAGCAGCACCATCACGTTGTTGGTCTCAGCCGATTCGCGGATACCGCGCACCAGAACAATCGTCAGCAGCATCACGATGAGAAATGCTGCGATGTTGAAGCCAAAATGCCAGCCGGGCGTGTACAGCACGTTGCCCTGCAGATCGGTAAGGCCGCCCGGCAGATACGCGGGCGTGATCCAGCGTAACGCGGGGTGCCATCCGAACCACTGAAAGGTCGCCGCCATGTGCGCGGCAAAGCCGACGCTGACGGCCATGTTGCTGACGGCGTATTCGAGGATCAGGTCCCAGCCGATGATCCAGGCAATCAGCTCGCCCATGGTGGCGTACGTGTAGGTGTAGGCGCTGCCGGCGATGGGGATCATCGACGCCAACTCGGCGTAACACAGCCCAGTGAAGGCGCAGACGATGGCCACCAGGATGAGCGAAAGCGCCAGCGCCGGTCCCGCTCCGGGGCGTCCAAGGGTTGCCGAGTGATGCACGATGTAGTCGGCAAGCGGCGCGTTCAGAATGGATGAGGTGTCGAACTTCTGGCCGGCGATGGCGGTACCGACGACGGTGAAGATGCCGGAGCCGATCACGGCGCCGATGCCCAGACGCGGTCAGCGACCACGGGCCCAGCGTCTTCTTCAGCCGATGTTCCGGCTCCTCGGACTCGGAGATCAGCTTGTCAATGGACTTACACGCGAAGAGTTGGTTCGCCAGGCTAACGCTCCCGGGAGTGGTGAAATCGGCTGGTTGAATTCAAACAGAAACAGTAGAAGTGAGCAAGTCGGAGAATTCACCACGGAGGCACGAGGCACGGAGAATTTCTTTTGCAGATTCTCTTCAGTTGAAGCGTTTTTCTCCGTGCCCTCTGTGCCTCCGTGGTGAAAAGTAGTCTACTTCGCCGGCGCCAGAGTCTCCAGGAAGTGGTTGTCGATCAGGTGGAACAGATGCGTCCGCGCTGCTTTGCCGGCGATGCCGTGGGTCTTGCGCGGATACAGCATCAGGTCGAACTGCTTACCCGCGTCGATAAAGCCGTTGATCATCTGGATGGTGTTCTGCATGTGCACGTTGTCGTCGCTGGTGCCGTGCACCTCGAGCAGGCTGCCGTGCAGGTCACCGGCGAAGTTTACCGGCGAGCTGTCCTTGTAGCCCTCGGGGTTGTCCTTCGGCAGGCCCATGTAGCGCTCGGTGTAGATGGAGTCGTAGAGCAGCCAGTTGCTCACCGGCGCCACCGCTACGCCCGACTTGAACAGGTCGCTGTGCTCGAGCGTGAACAGCGTGAAGTATCCGCCGTAGCTCCAGCCCCAGAAGCCGAGACGGTTGCCATCGAGTTGGGGAAATTGCTGCAAGCGCCTGCTTCACGCAATCCACCTGATCGCTCAGCTCGATCGGTCCGAAGTGATGCTTGATAGGCAGCGCGAACGCTTTCCCGCGGTTCGCCATGCCGCGATTGTCGACGTGCAGTACGGCGAAACCCTGGCGCGCGAGAATCTGGTCGAACAGATCGCCGCCCAACCAGGCATTGCGTATCGTCTGTGCTCCGGGACCACCGTACGGATTCACGATCAGCGGAAACTTGCCATTCGCCATCATCGGTCCGCCGGAGGGAAGCAGAATCGTGCCCTGCAGCGTGGTCGTGCCGTCGGCAGCCTTGAAGTCCACAAACTTCGGCGTCAGCAGGTTGTAGGCTTCGACGCTTCGCGCCTTCCAGAACGCGTTGCAGCTTCCGTGCAATCGAGCATACCGAAGCAGTGGGCGGAGTAGTCAATGCCGAGTAATCGTCCACGTAGTACGTGGTGTTCTTGGGATCGAAGTCGACCGAAGTGAGTGCCGTCCTGCTTCGAGATGCGATGGAAGTTTTGCCCATTCAGTCCGACCGCGTACTCGTTCCGCTGGCGCCAGTCGCCTTCGTTCGCCGAGAAGTAAACCATGCCCTGCTTGGCGTCGACTGCGTCGATGCTCTCGACCTCCCAGTCGCCTTGGGTGAGCTGCGCCTCCATTTTGCGCCGGTCCACTCAGCGGTTTTTGCTTGTCGAAGCGATACAGATAGATGTGGTTGTGACCGTCGCGCCAGCTCGTCCAAAGATAGCCGTCACCGGACTCGAGCAGCGTGAAGTCGACTTCGGGGTGCATGTCGATCCAGGCATCGGTGGTCTCCGTCATCATCAGTTGCGACTTGCCGTTGTCGGCGTCGATGAAATAAAGATCCATCCGGTCCTGCACGCGATTGAGAACCATCGCCCACAGCAGTCCATTGCGTACCCAGCCGAAACGCGGGATCAGTACGTTGGGATCGTTGCCCAGCGGCAGCGAGCCGTTCTCGAGCTTCACCGTGATCCACTTGGTCTTGCCGCCATCCGTGCCCACCACCGCCAAACGCACGCCGGGATTGGGATCGCCGGGTTGCGGATACTTCTCCTGATCGACTGTCGCATGGGTGGGGATCCAGTCGGTGATGGGATAGGTCGGAACTTCGGCTTCATTCATCTGCAGGAAGACGATCTGCTTGCCGTCGGGCGACCAGAAATAGTTGCTGCGGCTGTACAGCTCTTCTTCGTACACCCAGTCGACTTCGCCGTTCAGCAAGGTCTCGCTGCCATCCTTGGTCAGCTGGCGCTCTTCGTCGTGACCGACCGGGTGAACGTAGATGTTGTGCTTGCGAATATAGGAAACTCTCCTTGCCGTCGGGTGAGAACTTCGGGTCGACACTGTCGCCGGAAGCCGACGTGATCTGCACCGCGGTGCCGGTGTCGAGGCTGTAGAGCCAAAGCTGGCCCATCGAATCGAACAGCAGGTGTTTGGAGTCAGGCGCCCACTGATACGCCGCGATCGAATAACGCTGTGCCGCCTCTTTCTTGCGCTCGTCCGAAATGGAACTGTGCCGGAGGCGCCAGGGCGGCCAGCTTGCCGCTGGCTACCAGCACGGCCGATTTGCCGGTAGCCACGTCGACGTAATACAGCTCGCCGTGTTCGCCGGTGTCGTCACGCTGCACGAACGAGACCTTGGTGCCGTCGGGGCTCCACTTCACGTTCTCAGGTCCGCGGCCCAGAATGCCGCCCGGCTGGAAGATGTCTTCAATCGTCAGCTCTTTCTGGCCCTGCGAGGCGCACGGGCTGCGAGGATGATTCTTGAGTTTGTGCGATCAGGAGAAGAGGAAGAGAGAACGAGCAGAACAGACAAGGCCAAACGCGCTTTCACGGCGGCTCCGGGAGAAAGATTTTCGCTGGGTGAAAGTCTATATCACCGCGCAAGCAGGTGCGCGGACGGCCCCGGCCAGGGGCGCTCGAGGAAAGACAAGCGAGCTACGCTTCAGTGCGCCATCTGGTAGATGCGAAGCAGTTCTACCAGCACAACAAATATGCCGACGCCGAAGTAGAGATTGTGTGACGTCTCGGTGCTCATGGCTGCCGGCAGAGGCACAGCCTTTCGAGCGGAAGGTCAGCACCAGGGAGCGTTCTCGCTCCATGATGAAATCTGCGATCCGGCGGTGGCACGCCGCGATCATCAGGCCAAGTAGAAGTCGCGCAATTTCAAGTGGCATACCGCAATCGTAAGACTGGTTGGAAGAGGTACTCAATAAGCCGAAAGCCTTAACTCGATCGAGCGCGCGACCGAGGTCGCAGGACTGTGTAACCGATCCGCCGTCAGCTTTTGTGCCGGAATTTGCGGGTAATCCCCGGAACAGGCGGCTCCATCGCTGGTCAATGAGCGCCGCGCTCTGCGTGCTAGAATCCAAGCAGTCCCCCGATGAACTCCGACGTTCAAAAACTGATCGAGCTGCAGCAGGTGGATTCCCGTATGGCCGCGGTGCGCGCGGAAGTCGCCGCCCTGCCGAAAGAAGTTGCGCAGATCGAGGCCAAGCTGGCGGGTTCGAAAGCGGCTGTCGAGAAGGCGCAAAACGCCATCAAGGCCGACGAAACCACGCGGCGAAAGCACGAATCCGATATCAAGGACCAGCAGGAAAAGATCAGCAAGTACCGCGATCAGTCGCTGAAGGTGAAGACCAATCAGGAGTACAAAGCGCTCCTGAGCTGAGATCGAGCATGCCGAAGGCGAGATCCGCAAGCTGGAAGACAAGATCCTCGAGATCATGGTTGAGGCCGACGCCCGCAAGGAAACGCTGAAGCAAGCCGAGGCGACGCTGAAGGCCAATACCGCCGAGAACGAGAAAGAAAAAGAGCATGCGCGACAGCAGACGGCCGAAGATGAAAAGCAACTGGCGGAACTCGATGCGCAGCGCAAGGAGCTTGCGATCTGGAGTTTCCGAAGAGTCGCTCACCCATTACGACCGCGTGCTGAAGCTTGCGCGGCACCGCGCTGGCTCCGGTTTACGAAGACGAAAGTTGCTCTGCCTGTCGAGTTCGCCTGCGTCCCCAGGTCTTCCAGGACGTGATGAGCAATGAGCAGTTCGTCACCTGCTTCTACTGCAACCGCATCCTGTACTTCGTTCCTCCTCCGCCCAAAGAAAAAGAAGAAGAAACCTCAGGCGCCAAGGCGGCTGTTGAGCCCGCAAACGAAGATTCTGCCCAATCGGACGAAGCTGCGGCTCACTAATACATTTTCAAACTGGTCGTGATCCTTCGCGCCCTTGAGATTTCGGCGGTGGCGAAGCTTTCGTTATGCTGGTCGTAGTCGCATTCTCAAGTTACCCATCAAGCAATTTCAGCAGGAGGAACTATGCAACGGCGGAATATCCCCGGCAATTCGCCCTATGAGCCGATTGTCGGGTTCTCGCGGGCGGTAAAGGTTGGGCCCTTCGTTTCGGTTGCTGGCACGGTCGCAACTGGTCCCGACGGCAAGATCGTGGGCGTGGACGATGTTTATACGCAGGCGGTGCAGACGCTGAAGAACATTGGTCGCGTGCTGGAGCAGGCAGGCGCCAGCTTCAAGGACGTGGTGCGCACGCGCATCTTCGTCACCGACATGAGCCATTGGGAGAAGGTTGGAAAAGCCCACGGCGAAGTCTTCGGCGATATTCGTCCGGCCGCGACCATGCTGGTGGTCACGCGAATGGTCTCGCCCGAGATGCTGGTGGAGATCGAGGCCGACGCGATCATTGCGGCGGAGATGTGAGGAGGCCCGCTGTTCGCCTCTTCGCCTTTCGGCAGCCGATCAAGCGCAGCGACGACGAAAATTCTCACCATCGAAAGTTGCGGCTGATGCGATCATCGAAGCCCGCTGTGAGGATCGCAAGATCTGCGATGCAGCTTCCCCGACGTTGAAGAAGATTGGTATTTGGACCGGCGCGTTCGAGCAGCAGCCCGCCAGCAAAGTGCGTGCAGCCGTTGCTGAACTGGAACAGCTTGGCTATGGAGCCGTCTGGTACAGCGAAGCCTTCGGCCGGAATCGCTGACGCAGGCCGCGCTGCTGCTCTCGCTTCATCCCACATTGTGGTAGCCACTGGAATCACCAACATTTACGGGCGCGATCCGGTGACCACGGCCGCGGCGCAGAAAACCCTGAGCGAAGCCTATCCCGAGCGCTTTGTGCTCGGACTTGGGGTGAGCCACATCCCGCTGGTGCAGCAGTTGCGCGGACACGCATACGAAAAGCCGGTCGCCAAGATGAGCGCCTACCTCGACGCCATGGACAACGCTCCCTATGGCAGCGTTGCTCCGAAATCCACGTACACGGGTGCTGGCGGCGCTCGGACCGAAGATGCTGGAACTGGCCGCCAAGCGCACCAACGGTGCACACACCTACAACGTGACGCCGGAGCACACGGCCACGGCGCGCAGCTTTTGGGCGCGGGTCCCTGGCTGGTGCGTCGAACAAGCGGTCGTGCTGGAAAGCGATCGCTGCGAAGGCGCGAAAGATTGCGCGCGCTTTTCTTGCTCTCTATCTCACTCTGCCGAACTACACCAACAACTTTCTCCGCCTCGGCTTCACCGAGGAAGACTGCAAGGGCGAAGGCAGCGATCGCCTGATCGATGCGATTGTTGCCTGGGGCGACGAGGAGGCGATCAAGCAACCGCATCGATGCGCATCTATCAGCCGGAGCCGATCACGTGTGCATCCAGGCGCTGCCGGCAGATCCGAAGCAACTGCCGATCCAGGGAATGGCGCGAGCTGGCGAAGCTGCCTGATCAAGAGCGACTCCGCTTGTCCGCGAGAGCTGTGCGCGGTCTCTAAGGGCCACAGGCGACGGCTTGAAGAATCCGCACGAGAATCAAGAGGACGAAAGGCGAACAGCGGCCCTTACGGCGTAACTTCCAGCGCGATCGGCTGTCCTTCAAACATTCGCTGTCCCGCGGCAGGAATGGTCTTCACCACCATGCGCGTTCCTGACGGGCAGCGGCGTTGCGGGCTGCGCCCGGCGGCACTGCCCAGGGCTGCGCCGGCGGCGCCTGCGTGTTGATCGTCGGCACGTGCAGTCCGGCGTTCACGATCTCGTTGATGGCATCGTCTTCGCTGCGGCCCACCAGGTCCGGCATCACGAACGAATCGCGGATCGGGAATCGCCGCCATCAGCAAGCTGATCTTCGGCTCCGACACATTCACCGCATTCGCCGGAGGACTCTGCGCGATGATCTGATCGGCCGGCGCGTTGGGGATGTCGCATTCGCGACACTGCCCAGTTCCAACCCGCGGCGCCGGATGTTAATCTCTGCCGCTCGTTCGCTATTGCCGATGAGATCGGGAATCACCACGCGCTGCGGGCCCATACTCTCGGCGACACGCACATGCCAGCCGCGACGCACCTGTAATCCCGCGGCTGGTATCTGCGCCATCACGCGGCCGGGCGGAACCTCGGAGCTGAAGTAACGGTCTCCCTGATCGAGCACCAACCCGTTATCGGCGAGCAGACGCTCAGCCTGGCTTTGCGCGAGACCCACAATCTTCGGGACCGTGGTCTTGCGCCCGTGAATCGCAAAGCGCATCGCCGTAAGGAACGCCGCCAGAAACACCACGAGCAGGATCAGCGCGCGAAAAATGAAGCGGAAGAAGCGCCGCATCAGTGGGCCTCGCTGTCGCCGGAGTCGCCGTCGGGCGTATCCACCTTCTGCGCAACCGCGCTCGGCGTCGTCGGCGGCGGTGCGGCAAAGTCTTCCGACTCGCGGCCCTTCAGCGCCACCCGCATGAAGTCCATCCAGATCGGCAGCGCGGCCACAGCGCCGGTTTCCTTGTTGCCCAGCGTCTTCTTCTCGTCGAAGCCGACCCACACGCCGCAGGTGATCGAGGGCGAAAACCCTACGAACCATGCGTCGGTGAAATCGTTCGTCGTTCCCGTCTTGCCGCCCAGCGGATGATTCAGCTTGCTGGCCTGAAATCCGGTGCCATGCAGAATCACCTCGCGCAGCATGCTCACCATGATGCGGGCCGTGCGTGCGCTGACCACGTCGCGCACTTCGGGATAATCCTCTTCCAGTACGCGGCCATCGTAGTCGGTCACTTTGCGGATGTAGCGCGGCACCACGCGCACGCCGTCATTCGGAAACGTGGTGAAGGCAGCGGTCTGTTCCGCCAGAGTGATGTCGGCCGCGCCCAGCGCGATAGGCAGATAGGGCAGCAGCGGCGCGGTAATGCCGAACTTGCGCGCATAATCGATGACCGTCTTGATGCCACCAACGCGTTCGGTCACCTTCAGCGCCGGAATGTTGCGCGACTCCGCCAGCGCATGGCGGAAGGTGATGACTCCCTCGAACTTGCCGTCATAGTTATGCGGCGTGTACGGACCTGACGATGTATTGAACGTAACCGGTGCGTCGAGCACCGTGTCGTCGGGCGTGAGGCCCTCGTCGATCGCGGCGGTGTAGATATAGGGCTTGAACGACGAGCCGACCTGGCGCAGCGCCTGGGTGGCGCGATTGAATTTCGACTGCTGAAAGTCGCGGCCGCCGACCATCGCCTTCACGTCGCCGCTGGAATTATCCAGTGCCAGCAGCGAGCCTTGCACCCCCGACTCCTGCTCCAGCGAAACCCGGCTGCCGCCGCCGTTCAGCTCGTCCACCTTGACGTAAACAATGTCACCCGGCTTCAGAAACTGTTCGGGCGAAGTGTGCCTCGTCCACTTGATTTCTTCGGGACCCAGCCGCGCTTCGTAGCTGCCGAACTTCACCGTGGCTGCCATCGGCTCAACACTGGTCACCAGCGCGTGCACAAAGTTGCCGGCTGCAATGGCTCCATCCCAGTCGACGTGGTGATAGGTCGCGATCGACTCGCCATTGGCCACGACGTTCAGCAGATTGCCCTTCCAACCGTGACGCCGCTCATAGACTGCCAGGCCGTCACGTAGCGCTTGCTGGGCGGCATGCTGCATCTCCAAATTCAGCCCGGTGTATACTCGCAGGCCGCCTTCATGCACCTGCTGCGATCCGTACTTCTTCTCCAGGTACTGGCGAATCTCCTCCACGAAGTACGGCGCGATGTCATTGGGCTCGGCCTGCAGATTCAGCACCAGTGGCGCGGTCTTGGCACGCTCCGCTTCGGCGGCCGTGATCTTGCCGTCCTCCAGCATGTTGTTGATGACCAGGTTGCGGCGGCGCAGACGCGCGCTCAGGACTGTTGATCGGCGAGTAGTAATTCGGAGCCTTCGGCAGACCGGCCAGCACGGCCGCTTCGTCGAGCGTGAGGTCCTTGGCTTTCTTGCTGAAGTAATAGTTCGCGCCCGCCTCGAATCCGTAAACGCCGTGGCCAAGGTAAATCTGGTTGGCATAGAGCGTGAAGATCTGCGGCTTGGTGAAGCGCCGCTCGATCTGGATCGACAGCATCACCTCCTGCATCTTGCGGCGGAAGTTGCGGTCCGGCGAGAGAAACAGGTTGCGCGCCAGCTGCATGGTCAGCGTCGAAGCGCCCTGCGCGCGCTGATCCAGCATGATGTCGCGCCAGGCCGCGCCGAAGACGCGCCACACATCGACGCCCCAATGCTGTTCGAATTCTTTGTCTTCGGTGGAGATCAGCGCGTCGCGCAGCACCTTCGGGAAAGTCGTTATAGCTGTCGATCACGCGGCGCTGTAAAGCGAACTGTCCGATGACGCGGTTCTGGTCATCGTAGAGCTGCGTGATGGTCGAAGGGCGGTAGTGCTCAAGCTCGGTGACTTGAGGAAGATCGGTCGAGTAAACCAGCAGAAAGCCGGAAACGGCTCCGGCAACAGCCGCAAGCAGCACCAGTAGAACGAACAGCGCAGTGCCGACGAACTTGAATGCCGGCACGGCGAGGCTGCTCGACGGCGTCCGTGGCTAGCGAAGGTTCTTCGACAACGCGCTTCATGGGCGAACTACGCCCAGCATAGCACCGAAGATCACGCTATCGAGGATGGCTGAGGCAAGCGGGAGAAAATGCGTCGCGAAGGCGGGGAACGTCGCGTTGGTTTGGTAAGGTCCGGGCCGCTACGGGAGACCCTGCGAGGGAAATGACATTGGCTCTCGCAGGCACCGTCGTGCTGGCGGTTCTGCCATCATGTGTAGACGAACAGTGGTCGAGGCTGTTTCGAAAGGTGGGGGCAAGTGATGAATATATTGGTCAATTCGTGATGTAAGTGGTACGTAGCCCATAATCTGGCGCGCTGACTGTAGATAAAGTGGACTAAATTGCCTCTATGCCAAGCAAGCCCCTTCGTTGCGGTTCGCTTTTTATTCGCCAATATTACTCAGAATCGCGCATCGACCACCGTGCTTTCTCGGAGCACTTGATATCGTTTCCCGAGCACTTCGCAATATTGGCGGAACGTTTATCCTCCAGCTTACGTCTCTCGATGCGTACCTGCGAAAGGACCGGGCCATGCCCCAACCGATTGAGACCGGGCGTCCATCCTCGGATGTCAGAACGTCTCCCAAGCCACCGAGTCGGAGGCTGCGTATGGTTCGCATATTTGTCGGCGCCTCGGGCTTGCGAGCTGGATGGAAGGTCTTCCTTTTCTTCGTGATCTTTGGCTTAGCGGCCTTTGTCCTGGGATACCTGGTTAACAAAACCTTGTCACGCCCCGTGGCGCCCACGCTTTCTCCAGAGAGGGCGATCGCGCATGAGCTCGCGGGAATGCTTGCATTACTTCTTGCTACTTGGGTAATGGCGCGCTGGATCGACAAGAAGCCGTGGGGATACTTCGGAATGCCGCTCCGCGAAGCGTTTCGGAGCAAGTTCTGGGTCGGCGCGGTGATCGGACTCACGACCCTGGCCCTGCAACTGGAATTGATGCACTTGGGAGGCTGGTTTGATTTCGGCAAGGTGCAGCTTCATGGCACGGCGATTCTCAGGTATGGCCTCTTATGGGCGTTGATGTTCGTCTTCGTCGGTGTAACCGAGGAGGGCCTGCTTCGTGGATACGTGCAGAGAGTCACGACCGACGGACTGAATCTCCTGCCTGGAGGAACTGGTTTTTGGGCGTCTGCGGTGCTGTTCTCTCTAATGTTTGGTGCGGCCCATCTTCCCAACGCAGGAGAAAATTGGTTTGGGATCGTGATGGTGGTAATCGATGGCTTGGTGATGTGCTTCACTCTCTGGCGTACGGGAAGCCTGTGGTTTGCCGTTGGAAACCATGCAGCGTGGGATTGGGGTCAGACTTATCTCTTCGGCACACCTGACAGCGGGTTTCATGGCCAAGGCGCACTATTGTCCCCGTCGTTCCACGGACCGCTCTTGCTCACGGGCGGCGCCGACGGGCCTGAAGGCAGTGTTTTGGTTCTCCTCTCCGAGTTATTGATCCTTGTCGTTGTAGCCGCAATTTACAGGCGCCGACGGTACCCACTCAGCAGCGATCATCATTGACCATCGGTCTGCTAGCGATAGAGCGGGCAACATTGAATCGAAGCGAAGCAGCAGCGCTCGATTCCCGCCTGAGCGGCGGGCTAAATGTTCCACGTGGAACATTCACTTGGCACTTGGCGAATGTCCGCCTAGCCACAAAGATCTAAACACAGGGATCCAGTCGAGGAATCGCAATCTCCGCCAATGTTCCACGTGGAACATCTAACCGAAGTCTTCAGAACTTCGCGACGTTAGCCCACATCCACCGTCTGCCTCTTTTCCACTCCGCCTTCCACAATCGTTGAGACTCCATACCTACTGCGGAATCAGTGCCTTCGGGCCCTATTTGCGAGAATTGCACAGTTTTTCCTCCGGAAATATGCCGACTCGTACGACTCTCCCTTGTCCCCGGCCACCGCTCGTTCTAAGCTTCTAGACCAGAGCTATGGGACGGGCAATTGCAGTCACCAATCAGAAGGGCGGAGTCGGCAAAACGACCACCGCCATCAACCTCGCGGCATCGTTCGCTTACCACGGTGCTCGAACGTTGCTGGTCGATTGCGATCCTCAGTCCAACGCCTCCAGCGGCGTAGGTTTCCTCCGCGATCCCGATCGCCCGAATACCTATAAGGTTCTTATGGGAGAGGTCACGGCCGAAGAAGCCGTGCAGGTCTCCGAGCTGGAAAACCTCAGCGTTATCCCGGCCCACAAGAACCTTCTGGGCGCCAACATCGAGCTGGTATCGCTGGAATATCGCGAGTACCGCCTCCGGCATGCCTTGCAGCCATTGCACGATCGCTTCGAGTTCATTGTCCTGGATTGTCCTCCCGCGCTCGACCTCCTAACGTTGAACTCGCTGGTAGCGGCCGATACCGTGTTGATCCCCATGCAGGCGGAATACTTCGCGCTGGAAGGGGTCACGGAGCTTCTGGATACGATTGATCGTATTCGAGTAGAGCTCAATCGCGGGCTCGCGGTTGAAGGTGTGGTGCTGACCATGTTCGATGAGCGCACGAACCTGGCGCAGTCGGTGGCCTCGGAGCTACGCGGATTCTTCGGCGACCTGATGTGCAAGACCACGATCCCACGCAATATCCGCCTGGCGGAGGCGCCGAGCCATGGAAAGCCGGCAATTACCTACGATCCTCACTCCCGGGGCGCTGAGGGTTACCTGAACCTGGCGACAGAGATCATGGAGCGCGTTAGTAACTCGCGCGCACAGAAGACGAAAAACGCCAGTTAAATCTGCGGCGCACTTCGCCTGTACAGCAACAACGATCTCCCACATTGTGGGATATTAAATTTCCCATTGTTTTTCAACTTCGTGCTTTATCATGCTGGCACCCATCCTCATGGGCGTCGCGCTTTGCGGCGCCTGCTTAGGCCCCTCGCAGTTCACATTCGAAAGCAACAGGGAGGAAAGACATCCATGAAGATCGTTTTGGCATTACTGCTGGGCCTGGGTTCGGTTGCCGCCTGCGGGCAGGATCTTGCCGGCAATTACGTGCTGCACGGAACGATGGAAATGGGTTCCGAACTAACGCTGAAGCCGGACGGCAAGTTCGAGTTCATGCTGGCGTATGGGGCGGCCGACTATTGGGCGAAGGGCACATGGAGGCGGGATGGCAACACCATTGTCCTGCACAGCGCAGGGAAGAAAGAAGAGCCGTTCAAGCTGCTGCGCAGCGAGGCCGGCAAGCCCGGCCAGATTCGCGTTTGGGTGATGGGGCAGAACGGAAAAGGGATTGAAAACATTGACGTTCATCTGATCACGGGCGAAAAGGCATTAGACGGACGAACCGACGGCGATGGGCTGGCGGCGTTTCCTGACGCGCCCAAAGCGCGCGGTGTGGCCTTCGAGGTCCCGGTCTACCAGGTAGCAACGGCGCCGTATCCGATCGACGATGCTCACAAAGACTATTACTACGAAATCAATGGCGACAACATAACACAAGTCTTCTTTGCGGATGAGCCGCTGGTAATACAGGGCAACAACCTGATTATGAAGCATTGGGGGTCGGAACATCCCATGAGCTACGAGAGGGAGTGAGGTTCATCGCAGATATTTTTCTGGCGGGATTGCAGGAGCAAATAAAAAAGCCGGAGCGTTAGCCCCGGCTTTTTGAACGTTGAAAGGGTTACTTCATCAGCTTCCGGCGCATGGTTCCGAAGGCTCCGATCAAGCCGGTTCCCAGCAGAATCAAGGAAGAGGGCTCGGGAGTGGTGCCACCGGCGCCGCCGATGATGTCGAACGCGCCCTGGCTAGCCTGGCCGTTGGAGTTCCAAGTCTCTCCGCCGTCGATGGAGTACAGATCCAGACCAGTGGCGCTATTGCTCAGGTTCCATGCCAGCCAGCTGGTGTCGTTGATGTCTTCCGGTCCGAGAACCAGGAAGTAGCTTTCGCCCGCGGTCAAGCTGATTCCGGAAATTCCAGTAATCGAAACCAGTCCGCAGCAGCCACCGAATGGCTGGCTGGAAGAAAGACCGTCCCAGCGTCCCAACTGCGTTCCTGGGTTACCGTCGCCGCCGACCGTGTACAGGGCAGCGTAGAAGGAGTTGACGCCGGTCACATAGCCAACACCGATGTCGATCTGCGAGATGCTGCCGCTCGCCATCGCGGTGAATTCATTGGCTTGTGTGAAGCTGGTGCCAACGGTGCCGGTTCCCGAAATCGTCCAGCCAGTGCAGCACTGGTAGGTGTCGCCGTCGGGGCCTAAGTTGCTATAGAGGGTGTTTGAATCAGCCAAAGCCGGCAGGCTAATGCAGAGAGCGAGTGCCAGCAGAGAAAACGACCAGGCAAATCTCTTCATCGGGAGCTCCTCCTCCGTTACCAGCGAAACATTTGAGCCGTTCCACAAGCTCGTTACCTAGCAAAAAGCCGAGTTTCTAACTGGAACCCACATCTTTACCGTGTCGGTTACGTACAGACACTGCATGGTAGTACTTGCAATCCGAGTTCCGCTTGTAAATTGTTAATAAATATAGTTTTAATGTATTGCTTCCCAGGTCCACGCTGCAACCTCTTGCAGCAGAGTTCCCACACTTTTCCTCTTAGCGAAGCCGGTTTCCGCAAGGGTCGGAATGTAAAGGGCTGATCAGCGAACGCCACAGCGTGACGCCGCTTGGTCCGGAGGTGACGTTTTGCAGGCTAGCAGGGGATGGAAGAACCGTCGTGTGGCAGCATTCCGAGTCACCGGGGCTGCCGTGGAAAGCGAGAGAGCCTGAGGAAGCAAAATTCTGCATACCTGAGACAACAGCAACCCGCGAGGTGATCTCTCAATCGTGCATATTCACGGACTTCCCGGGAGTGGACCCTGGACACAAAGCCGTGAGGCCCGAGGTGTTAGTTATGTTGCCTTCCCTGCGCAACTCTGCGCTGTGTCTCTCCACAGTGCTCGTAGTTTTCACTCTTTCCGCATTCGCTCAATACAACGCTTCCATTCAAGGTACGGTGACGGATCCATCGGGTGCAGTCGTTCCCGGTGCATCGGTCACAGTCACAAACCAGGCTACGTCGGTAGCTCGAACCAGCAAGACTTCGGGCAGCGGGTTTTACAGCGTGACTGCCCTGCCGCCGGGCACCTACACGGTGGAGGTCCAGGCTCCGGGATTTGAAACCAATACCGCAAAGGACGTCACGGTTGCGGCCGAGCAGCCGCGTGGCCTCAACGTGCAGCTTAAGACGGGCGCGACCAGCCAGACAGTGCAGGTCACGGTGACAGCTCCAGAGTTGCAAACCGAAAACGCCAATGTGCAGGGCGAGATCACCTCGCGTGAAATTCAGAACCTGCCCTCGTATGGCCGCGATCCTTACTCCGACCTGCGGCTGGCGCCGGGCGTGTTTGGTACCGGCGCACTCTCCGGCGGCGGCGGCACGGCGACCCTGCCAAACACCACCGGCCCGGGAGCCAGCAACCTGGGCATCTTTCAGACGGAGAACCAGATTCCGATCTCGGCGAACGGCCAGCGCGTTTCGTCGAACAACTACATGATTGACGGCGTCAGCGTAAACAGCCAGACATGGGGCGGCGCCGCGGTCGTGACGCCGAACATGGACGCCGTGCAGGAGATCAGCGTCACCAGCAATACCTACAACGCGCAGGACAGTCGCAACTCCGGCGCGATTGTGCGCGTGGTGACCAAGAGCGGCACCAACCGCTTTCATGGCGACGGATGGTTTCAGTACCAGGATCCGAATTTCAATTCCTATAACAAATACGGTGGCCCGGTCGTCGGCGAGCCCACGGTCCGCGTCGACAACAACTGGAAGCAGTTCGGTGGTTCCATCGGCGGGCCGATCGTGAAGGACAAGCTGTTCTTCTTCTTTTCGTACGAGGGCCTGCGCAGCTTCTCCAACTCGTATTCGGTACCGACGTGGATCGAGACCTCGCAGTATCGCTCGATGATCGGCAACCTCTTTCCCGGATCGTTCGCCGACAACGTCGTCAATTCACCAGGCATGGCGCCGCGGATCAACACGGTTCTATCGCCGTCATGCCAGATTTTTCAGGCAGCAAACTGGCCTTGTCAGGTGGTGGGCAATGGGATCGATATCGGTTCGCCGACTGGCAATGCGGGCAGTTATGTAGCCAACGTTGCCGGCGGTGGACTGGATGGAGTTCCCGACCTGCAATACGTTCAGCTGATCCAGCCGAACACGGCGACGCCGAATCAGTACAACGGCCGCGTCGACTACCACTGGGGACAGCAGTTGTTCTCGGCCAGCGGCTTCATTACCAAGAGCTTGCTCGTTACTCCAGATGGATACTCGCGCCCGGCCGACGACGTGCGCTACGAGCCAACCAACGAAGCGCTCATGTTGTCGTGGGTCTCGACGATCACGCCGACGCTGCTGAACGAAGCGCGCTTCAATGTGACGCGCTGGGCCTACAACGAGCTCTCGAGCGCCATCACCAACTGGGGAATTCCCGGCGTCGATGCCGAACAATTTCCCACTGGCTTCCGTGTTCAATGGGGACAGTCGGGCAATAACAGTGGCACGCCGGCCATCTTCGCCGAGAACACTTACGAAGCCAGCGATGTGATGACCAAGGTGTTCGGCGTCCATACGCTGCGTTTTGGCGGCCAGTATGACTGGGAGCAGAACAACGATATTCCGGTCGGGCAGATCCGGCCGCAGTATGCGTTTAGCTTCTGGAACCTGGTGAACTCGGCTCCGCTGTTTGAAGGAATCACTGCTAACCCGGTGACTGGACAGGCCACGACGGGGCCCAGCCACTTCCGCACTCACTACTACGCAGCCTTCGTCCAGGACGATTGGAAGCTGAAGCCGAATCTTACCGTCAATCTCGGACTGCGCTACGAGTTTTTCAGTCCGATCAGCGAAGCGAGTGGCTTGACCACCAACTTCTTCCCCGGCCCGACCTATACCGACGCGCTCACTGATGCCAGCGTGCTGCCGGTTTCGCAGTACTACAAGCCGGACCGCAACAACTTTGCGCCGCGTATCGGCTTCGCCTGGTCGCCGGCAAAATACGGTAACAACATGGTGGTGCGTGGCGGCTTTGGTGTGGCGTACGACCGCATTCCGGAAGCGCTGCTGATTCCTTCGCGCCAGAACCCGCCTTACCAGGCGTCGTTCGGATTCTGCTGCGGCAGCGCCGACAATCCCTATGTCGGCGGTCTGATCGTGCTGGCGACGACGAACTCGATTTACGATTATCCGGTCAGTCCACTGGTGAGCCAGCAATTCCCGTTGGGTCCGAATAATCTGCCCACCGCTCCGGGAGCGTCGGTTCAGCTCTATGGCACGCCGCGAAATATGCCCAACCCTTACACGTTTGTTTATTCGCTGGAGATCGAGCAGCAGTTGCCGGCTAACTTCGTGTTGACCACGGGCTACCAGGGCAGCGAGACGCGAAAGGAAACCCGGCTGCTCAACCAGAACTATGTCTACAGCAACATCAATCCGGCAATTAACGGCGTGTTCCTGGTGGAGCCTGACATCAACGGCAACTTCAACGCGCTGCTGGTGCGGCTGAATCGCCGCTTCTCTCACGGCTTCCAGCTGGTGACCAACTACCGCTGGAGCAAGAGCAATGATGAACTGTCGTATGGCGGCCCCGGTTTTGTCACCAACCAGACGTTTCCTTCCAACCTGAAATACGAATACGGCCCGTCGGACTTCGACGTTCGCCATTACGTCAACGCCGCCGCCATCTGGGACCTACCGTTCGGGCGCAGAAAAAATCTGCTGGGCACGCTGGTGGGCGGCTGGCAGCTCAGCGGTATTTTCACCTTCAACACCGGCTTGCCCTGGACGCCGGTGCAATACGCTTACTGTCTGCCTCAGCCGGGACAGTGCATTAGCCCGACGCGGCCAACTGAAGTGATTGCTAACCCGATCTACAGCGCCTCGACTTATGCGCTCACCACGCCGGGCGTGAACTTCCCGGGCGGCGGAGCGGCGTATTTTGCATCGCCCCAAGGCAGCACGCTGCCGGCAGTCGGACGAAACAGCTTCCGCGGGCCGGGCTTCAAGTCTGTCGACATGAGCATCCAGAAGAACTTCCGTCTGGATACCGCAGGCCTGCCGGAAGGCGCATTTATCCAGGTGAGGATGAATGCGTACAACGTGTTCAACATTCTCAATCTGTCGCCGTTCAATTTCGGCGACACGAACACCAACTATCTCGATCCGACCTTTGGCCGAGCCATTTCGGCGACCTCGGGTCGCGTGTTGGAATTGGAGGCGCGCTTCCAGTTCTAAAAGCGGGTGCCCAGGTCTCGCGCATTTCGAGACCTGGTGCTTCCTGTGAGGAAGGCTTTCTAGGGTCTTCGCCCCGTTGTTGACCAGGCGGTTAACAATTAAACTCGGTATATCGATCGATGAATATGCAGAGGAATATTGGATAGAACGGGGCAGGGTCAGAAGTCCCGTGCCGATCTGTCGCGCTCTCGGGAAAAAGTTGTAACGCGCCGCGAAATGCTCTCGCTGATCGCGAAGGGCGCGCTGGCTTATCCGCTCCTCAGCCGGAGCTCGCTTCTCGCAGTCTCGGGCAGCCGCATACAACAGTCGCCGGTTCCGCCGGAGTGGCACCTTACCGACGACGAGCTGCTGGAAGAAATTGTCAGCCGCGCCTTTCTGTTCTTTTGGAATGAAGCCAGCCCGCGCACCGGCTTGGTTCGCGACCGCGCGCTGGCCGATGGCACCCCCGACAATCGCAAGACAGCAAGTATCGCGGCGACCGGATTCGGCCTGGCGGCGCTTTGCATTGGACATCGCCGCGGCTATCTTCCACCGCACCAGATCGGCGGCCGCGTCGTCGCCACGCTCAGCCATCTGGTCGATCGCGTCGATCAGCAGAACGGCTTCTTCTATCACTTTCTCGATATGAACACCGGCAAGCGGGTGCATTTCTCGGAGGTGTCGCCCATCGACACGACCATCCTGCTGTGTGGCGTGCTGATGGCGCGCGAATACTTCCATGACGCCAAGATCACCAGCCTGGCAAACACCATTTATCGCCGCGTGAACTGGCGCTGGATGCTGAATGGCGGGACGACCTTCGCTATGGGTTGGACACCGGAGTACAAATTCATCGGCGCGCGCTGGGACACCTATTGCGAACTGATGATGATGTACCTGCTGGCGATCGGCGCCCCGGCGAACAACATACCGCCGTCATCGTGGAATGCGTTTTCGCGGCCGATGATGGAGTTCGAAGGCTATCGCTGGATCAGCGGCGCCGATCCATTGTTCGTCCACCAGTACTCGCATGCCTGGTTCGACTTCCGCAACGTGCGCGACCAGTACGCGAATTATTTTCAGAATTCCGCCATTGCCACCTACGCACACAAACTTTTTTGCGAATCGCTGCGCTGGCGCTTTCCTGACTACAACGACGAACACCTGGGGTATCACAGCGTCAGACTCGCGCCTGGGATATCAGGCCTGGGGCGGTCCGCCGGAGATCGGCTATATCGACGGAACCGTGGTACCGTGCGCGGCCGGAGGTTCGGTGCCGTTCCTGCCCAAGGACACGATTGCCTGCCTGGCGAATCTGTACAACAGCTACGGCCTGCGCGCGTGGAAGAAATATGGCTTCGTTGACGCCTTCAATCCGCGCACCAGCTGGACGGACGTGGACGTGCTGGGCATCGACCAGGGAATCACGATGCTGATGATCGAGAACTATCGCAGCGGTTTCATCTGGGAATACTTCATGAAAGCGCGCGAAGCGCAGCGTGGAATGAAGTTGGCGGGCTTCCAGCCGGTGGTCAATGCTACTCCAGCGACCTGATAGATCTCCCACTTAAAGCAGCAGGATCGTTTCTCCGCTCTCCACCGGATACGAAATCTCCAAAGTATGAAACGGCGGGAGCAACATGTAGCCATGCGCATTCCCGCCGTTCCGTGTTTAGTCGGGCTGACCGTTAGCGAATATGTTCAGCGCAGGTGCACTCCCGGTGGGCACCATCGCAAACTTGCCGGGGCCGATGACGTAGAAGAATCCGAACTGGGTATGGTTCGGATTCAATACGACTCCTCGGCCGGTGGAATCCACCTGGTACGTGAGCGTGAGATTGTTGTTGCCGCCTCCGCCCGATCCGCTGGTATGTTGTGCGCCCACCAGGTTGCCGACGCCGTCCGAGTGCAGGTAGGTGACCGAGTTGGTTACAGCTGGCAGTGCGGGCGTTGCCGTGCCGCCGCTGTAATTGCCGTTCACCGACGCATTGGTGAAGGTTTGCCCTCCCGGAAGCTTGACTTGCGGCTCCATAACCCCGGCAGTGACTTTCGCGTCGGTACCGACGATGTATCCACCATTGGCGGAGACACCGCTGAACATGTACATCACGGCGCCGCCTGCGCCGAACTGGGGGAATCCGCTAAGCAGGAACTGTCCGGTATCGTTGCCGGCGGTGCCTAAGGCGATAGTTCCCGGTGCGGCAGCCACCTGGCTCAGAGTGCCGCCGTCGTTTTCATCTGAAGCGAAGGTCCCGTTGCCTAGCTGATCAGTGGCCAGCAAGCCGGAGGTAACATCCGCTTTGCTGCCATCGTCCGCGGTCAACTCCACGACGCTGACCGGATTCAGCGAATTGACGCCCCATCCGGTTGCCGACGACTTCTGGCGGAAGAGGGACCACAGCAGCAGATTGGCGTGCGGCGTCCCGGAAACGGTGGTGGCATCGCTTGAGATGAGCAGCATCTCGGTGTAGTTGATGACGTAGTAAGCGAAGCCGCAGTTGTAATGGCCGTTGTGCGAGCCCAGACACAGGCCCTCGGGATCACTGGCGAAAACCATGCTGACGAAATTGCCTCGCCCGGTGGTGTTGTTGAGGTCGGCGGAGAAGCTGCCGCCAAAGGGATCGGGTAGGGTGGCGCCGATGCCGCCATTGCCGTTGTCGTTGGTGTCGAAAGGACAGGCCGGCAGGTTCCAACCATTGCCGTTGCAATCGATATCGACCCGGGTGCCCGGGTTGGTGGCGAGTGCTCCGGCCGCGGCATAACGATTTCCGCCGGGATCGGTACCACTCGCCAGCAGAGCGAAATTTCCTGGGAAGAACGAACTGATGGTGAAGACCGCCGGGTCTTGTACCTTCAGCACGCCAGAGCCATAGGTCTGCGAATCGGTCTCAATGACGCGACCGCAAGAGGAGAACGCGCGGCCGGCGACGCACGACGATCCGGTTCCCGACACTACGATGGAGAACTGGTACGTGTGTGGATTCTGCGAATTATCCAGCGTGTTCAGGGTAAGCGTGCCCGAACCGTTTCCGGCGCTCAGGTCATAGCTGGAGCTGCTCTGGATGACTTGCGCGATCGGGCAGATTGTGGCGCCCCGACACTGTGACGGGTCGTTGGGTTCACCCGACCCATCGTTGTAATCCAGCACACCGCTGGTGATGTTTCCGTTGCCGTCGGTAACAAACGAGCCGGCCATGATGTAGGGATTACCGTTCTTGAAACCATTCAAAGCAAGTAGGTAAGTGCCGTGCAATGTGGCATCGGTGGCCAGCGGACCAACAGTAATACTCACGTCCGCCGTGGCGCTCGCCGGCGATGCCTCCCCATCCGTAACCGTCAAGGTGAAGGTGGTGGTCCCTACTTGTGTGGGCGTGCCCGTAATCGAGCAGGTGGGATGCTGACTGCGGACGCATGTTCCAAAGGTCAAGCCCGGCGGCAGAGATCCGGTGAGGGTCCAGGTATATGGCGGGATACCACCCACTGCGCTGACGTTCTGGTTGTAGGGCGTGTTCAAGGTAGCGTTCGGCAGGGTCTTGGGGGCGAGGTCGAAGATCGTCAACGTCAGGTTCTTCCTGCCGCGGGACACAATGGTCTCCGAATCAGAAACCTGTACCGTGACTTGGGCAGGGGTACCGGGTGTAATGGGCGTACCAGAGATGACGCCGTTATTGTTGCTATCGGTAGTGATGGTCAAGCCCAGCGGCAAACCTCCGCCGGCGCCATTGTCGCAATCCCCGTTGTTCTCCACCACGCACCAGGTGAAGGGCGCTTTGCCACCGGTGGCCGATAAAGTGGCGCTATAAGCAACTCCAGGGGTGCCATAGGGCAGTTCGGAGGTGCCGGCAGCACAGGAATCGCAATTGATGAGCAACACGCCTTCTACCGTAAACGTTAGATCTTTGCTGGCGACCGTTCCGTTTCCATCCGTGACTTGCGGAGTCAATGTGTAGACGCCGAACTGGGTGGGTGTGCCTGTGAGGTTTGCGTGCGCGCCGTCGAACGACATGCCAGGGGGTAAAGCGCTCTTCATTTCCCAGGTGTAGGTACCGCTTCCGCCACTCGCATTGAACACGAAGTTGTAAGGCACGTTCACCGATGCCAGAGGCATCGTCGAGGTAGTGACGGTGAGGGGGGCGGGCGGAGGCGGAGGTGTCTTCCCGCCACCACCGCAAGCTGCCAGAATCATCGTAAACATTAAAGCGAGTATCGATAGCGCAAGAACCCGGAACGACTTCATCGCGTCTCCTGTTGACGTGAAGCTTGTATGCTCTGGCAATTCGAGTGTTGAAGAATAAGTTATGTTCTGTCGCGAACCTGCAGGCCAGCTGGATCGCACCACGGCTACCCGACACCGGAATGCGTGGCCTTCGCTAAACCAGAGTTGTCGAACATGTTACCTCCGAATCGACCTCGCGTGCGAATGAAAATCGGTACGTTCCCCGTCATGTCAATGTAATTTCCGTCTTTGGATCGCAACCTGGTACGAATCGGTGACCGCTAAGCTAGACGAAAGCGGCAACGCGGACAAAAACCTAATTCTGCGGAATTAAGGCGCTGTCGAATCGCAGTCCAACTAGGGGATGACGGCAATGAGCGGTTTCTGCTTTGGCAGGGTCTCACCGAGTTCAACCGCATCGACCTCGGCGTCGCGCAACGTGGACACTAATCGGTCCGCATGGTTTGCCGCTACGGCAATCAGTAACCCTCCGGCGGTTTGGGGATCGTAGAGCAGCGTTAACAAGTCCTGTGGGACATCGGGCGCCGCCTCGACGCAGTTCTCGGCGAATTGACGATTCGATTTCAGTCCACCGGGTACATGGCCGGAACGAACGCACTCCAACGCACCTGCCATAAGCGGTACCTGGGAAGCGCGAATCCGCACGCTGACGTTCGATCCAATGGCCATCTCGCGAACATGACCGATCAAACCAAACCCGGTCACATCCGTGACGCTGTGGACTTCGTAGTCCCCGCTGGTGATCACCTCGGCCGCAGCTTTATTCAACGTTGTCATCGATTTCACGGCGGCTCGAATCCAGGCGAAATCAGCCTCGCCCCGCTTGATGGCAGTCGAGATAACGCCGGTGCCTATGGTCTTGGTGAAGATCAAACGATCTCCAGCCTGCGCCGCGCTGTTGGCGAGTACCTTCTGCGGATGAATGGTTCCGGTGACAGCGTAGCCGAGCTTGATCTCTTCATCGCGGATGCTGTGTCCGCCGATGACCGTGCAGCCGGCTTCCATCATCTTTGACAAGCCACCGGCCAGCATCTCTTCGAGGATCTTCACATCGCCGCTGTCGGGGAAGCAGACCAGGGCCAGCGCGCTGATGGGATGTCCGCCCATGGCGTAAACGTCGCTGAGAGAGTTGGTCGCGGCAATCTGTCCGAACACGTACGGGTCGTCAACGATAGGGGTGAAGAAGTCGACGGTTTGCACGAGCGCCAGCTCGGGCGTGAGTTGATACACGCCGGCGTCGTCGGCGGTGTCGAAGCCGACCAGGACGTTCGGATCATGTTGCCGGGCTAATTTCCCAAGCACCGAGTCCAGCACCGCCGGACTTAGCTTGCTGGCTCAACCGGCGGCCTTCACCATCTCCGTCAGACGCTTTGCCTTGATGTCTGTCATGCAGCATCATTCTAGAGCAGAGCTACACGAACCGTCGCGTGGCAGCAGGGATGAGTTTGGGGTGAGGTGGGAGGAGCAGTGTCAACGCAGCGCTTGACCGCCCGCGGATGAGCGCAGAGATCGGCTGCCACGTTTGCTGGCATACATTGCTCGGTCCGCAGAAGCGCAGAGTTCAACCGGATCAGTCCCATCATCGGGATAAAGAGCGAAGCCAATACTGACGCCGGTGCGCACCAGTTTGCCTTCAACCTTCAGCGGCAGCACCAGCGCCGATTCCAGAGCTGATACCAGTGTTCGAGCGCCCTGCTGGTTGGCGACTTCGCTGATCACGGTGAATTCATCGCCACCGGTTCTGGCGAGCGTGTCCGAAGCCCGCATGCGGCTGGATAACCTGGCTACGACATGTTGCAGCGCAGCGTCACCGATGCGATGTCCGAAGGTGTCGTTCACTTCCTTGAAGTCATCGAGGTCGAGCAGCAGCACGGCCACCTTGTGAGTTGCCCGGTCGGCGTGCGCCATCGCCTGCAGCAAGCGATCCTGTAGCAGGCGGCGGTTGGGCAATCCCGTTAGTGCATCGTGATATGCGAGATGCTCACTGAAGCGAATCTGGTCTTCGAGCAAGGTGACGATCATCCCGACGGCAACCAGGTACTTCGGGATATTCCAAACTTCGGCGTCGTGACCCAGGGATGGAGCAACATTGGCAACTGCAAAGATTGTCGGGAAAACACCCCAGGCAGTGAATCCGAATACCGCGGCCATAACTCCAGCCGAAATGCGGTGCAGCCTATACCAAAAAAGGCCGGCAGCAAAGAGATTCAGCGCCGCCAGGATCAGATGAAGGCCTAAATCACCTTTGCCGGTGGCAAGTGCCCAAGTGACTAAAGCCGCCAGCGTGATACACCCGGCTAAGACAAAGACAACGTAAGCCGTGACCCTGCGATACCACCGGGCGACGAGGAGCAGCAAGCCGCAAAGTCCCAGGGAGATGAGCGCATAGTAGAACGCGTGACTCTCAATGCCGAAGACCATGCCGTAGGTGTAAGCGAGTGCCGGCACACCCAGAGCGGCCGCCAGAGTGAGCTGGCGCCTGGGCGTCGTGGCTCGCGGCGCCACCGAGACTACGAAGGCGACGCTGGCCAACTCCAGCCCAGTCATTCCCAGCGCGAAATTAAAGTTGATCCAACGGAAACCGGAAGGATGCACGAAACGGACAACCGAATGCAGTAAGACGAACGCCCAGCCAATCAGCCAGAGCCTGACCCGCTCCTTGGTGTGCTGGCGGGAGATGGCAGCGAAAACCGCTACCAAAATCGCCAGCGCGATAAGGGCAGGCAGAGCTTTGAAAGTTGACATCCATGAGAGTCCGTTCTTGTGGACCTGGCTGGAAGGTGACCGGATACCACGCTTGCCGATAGCGTAATGTACTTTGATTGCTTACCGCAATCATGAAGTTTGCAGTGAAAGAGCGGGTGTCTCCAATCGGGAAACACGCCAAGACGTCTTAGACGAGTCTGTAAGTGATTGATAAAGCAAGCACCTAACTCTGTTGAGGTGTCCGTCTGATCGCCAAAAATCTAGAGTCGAATAGCTTGGAGGGGCACGCCTTTTTACGGGCTGAAAAACTCTGTATCGACGAGTTTTGAGCGGTTGCGACCTTTAGATGTGGGTCAATCCTGTGTGATCGACTAGTGAGGCTGCCTCCCGGCGCACGCCCCTCCTCGGTGGAGTTTCGGTCAGCCGACTAGAACGCTCCCCCGCCTCCGCCGCCAAAGCCACCGCCGCTGAAACCTCCGCCCCCACCTCCGCCGCCAAATCCCGAACCGCTGCTGCTGGCCCGTGGCGCCGCTACGAACGCCTGGTGCGCGTCGCGTCGCCATGGCGTGCATGGAGCTGGCAAAGAAGATGGGATTGAAGCCCACGTACGGAGTGGGCCCGACGTACCACGTTGGCGGATTCTGCACGATCCCCTGAAACGCCTTCGCCCAGCGGTTCTCGATGCCGAGAGCCATGGCGTACGGCAGAATCTTTTCGAAGGTGTCGGGCGGCATGCGCTTTAGCCGGTCAGCGTCCACGCGGGTAATGAATTCCTGCAGGCCGAGAATCTCGACCTTGGTCCGCACGCCCTTCAGTGACTTCGCGGTCATGATGCGGGCGAAGAGAAACACGATGATCAGCGAGATGAGGGCCGAGACGATGAGCAAGCCCGACGGAATCGAGGATGCTGCCCCACCCCAACAGTTGCGCGACGACGAACGGAATCGCCGTGAACAGCACCCCCGCAAAGACGTAGGCATGCGCTGAGTCGGGATCGACCGAATACATCCCTTTGCCTTTCAGCTCAGACGAGGATGTCTTCCTTGATGGTGGGGATCGCCACATAGAACTGGTTGCGCAGCTCCGACATGCGAATCTGCGTGGCGCCATTGGCGAACAAGTGATTCAGCATCACCCGCTCGTGCGCTTCCAGCGAGCCACCGGTGTAGGTCCAGGTTCCCGGATCTTTCAGCGAGTGGAAGATGTAATCGCGATGCGAAAACAGAAACGTCTTCGATTCGGTCTCCTCGATCTTGACGAAGCCCTTGACCGCCAGATCAACCAGCGTGGAAGTGATGTCGCGAGGGTGAACCTGGTCATCGACCAGATGCGCCGACTTCGGCCGGAGTCATGCCTGCAGGGGGCTCATACATGGGCGCTACCGATGTGTCGGCCTTGGGATCGCGGCCCTTGGTCCACCAGAAGGAAGAACATCACGATGAAAGCCCACAGCGGCAGCAGAACAATGGTGTTGCTGCGAATGAACCAGATGGCGAAGGTCAGCTTGCTGGGCTCGTTCAGGACGCCCTTGCTGATCATGACGTCGGCGGTCAGGCCTTCGCGCATGTTCGAGCGGATCGTTGGCCTGGAATCTGACGACGTTGCCGTTGACCACGACGGTGGCGTCCTGCGCCTGCGAGCCATAACCACCGGTGAACGCCTGAGCGCGGAGATTGCCCACCGCGTTCGGCGGGAACACAATGATCGCCATGGCACTGTCGATGGGCACCGGCCAGTCGTTGCCGGTCACGTTCCAGTAGAGTTCGTCGTAGCCGTCGAACCAGCGCACGCCGTTGCTGACGGTGTAGTCGATCTCGACAGTCTTGGTGCTGTCGGCGGCGTCAGGGATGTAGATCTTCAGGTGGCGATAGCCGTTCTGCACGCTGGAGTCATATTTCAGCTTGTGGCCGAGCGCATCGGTGACGCCGGTGACCTTGAGAAACAGCTCGTAGTTGGAGCCGTGCGGGCCAGGATACTCGATGGGAATATCGCGATAGATGCCGTGATAGTCGCCGTTGAAGGCGACATCGAGGTGCTCACGCACTTCCATGGTGCCGTCCTGCGCGACGGTCACGTTGCTGGCGAAATGCGTGATGCGCCATTCGCGCGCAAAGGCAGGAGCAGTGAAGAGCAGGATCAGGGCGAAGATCGCAGGAGTCGCAATTAGCAGTCAGCATTCAGCACTCAGCATTCGGTTGTTGCATTGCACTTGCCTGAGCGGAATCTCACGTTCGGATGTCATTACCGTCGAATTCTAGGCTGACTGCTGATGGCTGAATGGCTGACGCTGCTTAGAACTTCACCGCCACCGGCTCGCGCTGCGCCGGATCCGTCACGTCGAAGAACTGTCTTGTCTGCACATGGAACATGCCGGCCACGATGTTGCTGGGGAAGGTCTGGATCTTCGTATTCAGATCGCGAACCACCGCGTTGTAGTAACGGCGCGCATTCTGGATCGCATCTTCCAGTCCGGTCAGCGAGCCTTGCAGCGACTTGAACTGATCGGAAGCCTGCAACTGCGGATAGGCCTCGGCCACTGCCAGCAGCCCGCGCAAGGCGTACGTCAACTGACCCTCGGCCTCGCTCTTCTCAGCCGGCGTGCTGGCGGCCATGGCCGCGCTGCGATACTTCGCCACGTTTTCAAACGTACCCTTCTCGTGCGCGGCGTATCCCTTCACGGTTTCGACCAGGTTGGGGATCAGGTCGTAACGGCGTTTCAGCTGTACATCGATGTCGGCCCAGGCGTTGTCGGCGCGAACCCGAAGTTGCACCAGGCTGTTGTAAATGCCGATCAGCGTGAACGCGATGATCGCCAATAAGACGATGAGGACGATGAGACCAATCATGCGCTTGCCTCCAAGCCGCTCAAAACAGGGGACGTGCGGAAGGTATCACAGGCCGGAAGGGGCAGGCAATTCAGCCAGTTGCAGAGCTGCGTCGTGAGCTGCCAGGCAGGCAAAGTGCCCGCAAAAGGCGTAAAATAAGGGGTTACCCGGCTCCGCATCCCCTGGACGGGTCCGGCATCTAGTAAGAGTCACCCCACGAAATTAAGCTTTCTGAGAGGACGCACTTATGGCTACCACTATGACTCCGGCGCGCGAAGGCACTCGCATCGCCGCCACCATCAACAACGCCCGCATTCCCGACCCAGTTCACGAACGAGCCCTCCGTCGACTTCAGCAATCCCGACAACGCGCGCAAGATGCGCGCGGCCATCGAGAAGGTCCGCAACGAGCTGGGCCGCGAATACGACCTGGTCATCGGCGGCCGCCGCGTGAAGACCGAAGAGAAGACGCAGTCGCTGAATCCGGCCAAGCCGTCGGAAGTGGTTGGCGTGTTTTCGACCGCCGGCGCGGCCGAAGTCGAGCCGGCCATGCAGGCGGCGCTGAAGGCCTTCGAGACCTGGAAGTACAGCTCGGTGGAAGAGCGCACCAACCTGCTGTTCCGCGTGAGCCACCTGCTGCGCGAGCGCAAGTTCGAGTTGATGGCGTGGATGGTCTTCGAGGTCGGCAAGAACTGGGCCGAGGCCGACGGCGATATCGCCGAGCTGATCGACTTCTGCGATTTCTACGCGCTGGAAGCGTTGCGCCTCTCCAAGTCTGAGGCTCCGGTGCAGCTGCCGGGCGAGCGCGACTGGCTGCGCTACATTCCTCTCGGCGTCGGCGCGGTGATTCCGCCGTGGAACTTCCCGGGCGCGATCATGGGCGGCATGACGCTGGCGTCGATCGTCTGCGGCAACACCGTCATCCTGAAGCCCTCGGGCGATTCGCCGGCGATCGCGGCAAAGTTCTTCGAGATCCTGGAAGAAGCCGGACTGCCGGATGGCGTGGTCAACTTCTGCCCCGGTCACGGCAACAGCTTCGGCAACGCGGTTGTCGAGCATCCCAAGACGCGCTACATCGCGTTCACCGGTTCGAAGGAAGTTGGTCTGCACATCAACCAGCGGGCGGCCATGCAGCAGCCGGGCCAGCTCTGGATCAAGCGCACCATCCTCGAGATGGGCGGCAAGGACTCGATCATCGTCGACGCCGATGCCGATCTGGATGCGGCGGTGGAAGGCGTAGCCAGCGCGGCCTTCGGCTTCAGCGGCCAGAAGTGTTCTGCCTGCTCGCGCGCCATCATCGACGAGCGCATCTACGACAAGTTCCTGCAGCGGCTGAAGGAACGCGTCGAGAAGATCACGGTCGGCGACCCGACGCAGAACCCGAACATGGGTCCGGTGGTCAACGAGAAGTCGATGAAGACGATTCTGGGCTACGTCCAGAAGGGCGTTGCCGAAGGCGGACGGCTGATCACCGGCGGCGCGAAGGCGACCGAAGCTGGCGACGGCTACTTCATCCAGCCGACCGTCATCGCCGATGTCGATCCGATGGCGACCATCTCGCAGCAGGAGATCTTTGGGCCGGTGCTGGCGGTGATCAAGTCGAAGAACTTCGAGCACGCGCTGTCGATCGCCAACAACACCGAGTTCGGCCTGACGGGCGCGGTCTACACCAGCTCGGACGACAAGATCAACGCTGCCAAGGAGCAGTTCTACGTCGGCAACCTGTACATCAATCGCAAGTGCACGGGAGCGATGGTGGGTGCGCATCCGTTCGGCGGCTTCAACATGTCGGGAACCGACTCGAAGGCGGGCGGCCCTGACTACCTGCTGCTGTTCACGCAGGCGAAGTCGATTGGGGAGAAGATCACGAAGTAAGTGGATAGTGACTAGTGGTCAGTGGATCAGAAACAAGGCCGGGGCGAAATGCTCCGGCCGTTTTTGTTTATGAGCCATACATCACAGCGATGGAGGCGTGCGGCCGCGGCGGATTCAGGTCAAAAGCCTCTGTGCTCTGTGTCTCCGTGTGACCGCTTCCTCAGGCGCGGGTCGCGTTCGCTATAGTATTTCCATCAAACACATGACTGGTGAAGTCACTCGCGCTGCGGTTGGTTCTACCGGTCCAACCACCACGCTCATCTACGACGACTGGTATCCCGCGATCCGCGCCTCCGAGATCGCGTGGCAAGCAGATGGCGAAGGCCATTCTGCTTGGCATCCCGCTGGTGTTGGGACGCAAGTCGGACGGGAAGTACTTCGCCATGCGCGACCTCTGTCCGCATCGCGGCATTCCGCTTTCTTACGGATGGTTCGACGGCGAGAAGGTGACCTGCAAGTATCACGGCTGGGGCTTCGAGCCGGTGTCCGGACAGTGTCGCGAGATTCCGTCGCTCACCAAGGCCGACACACTCGATCCCTGCCGCATCTTCGCGACGGCCTATCCGTGCGAGGAACGCGACGGACATCTTTGGGTTTATGTCCCACAGAGTGGGAGAGGCCGAATCACGGCCCGCCCTAGCCCAAAGCTTGAGGAAGGAAGCAGGTCCCTCGATTCGCTCCGCTCACTCGGGATGACAGAACGGGGCACCCCCGTCGTTCCCGAACTGCCCGCCGGTTCCCGAAGTTCCCAAGTTCAGCTCGCGCTTTCACTCGGCCCATCTCACGGCCGACCTGCCGTGCAATATCGACCACGGCATCATCGGGTTGATGGATCCGGCGCATGGGCCATTTGTGCATCAGTCGTGGTGGTGGCGCTCGCAGGCCAGCATTCACGAGAAGGAAAAGCACTTCGAGCCTATCGAGCAGGGCTTCCGCATGACGGCGCATCAGCCCTCGGCAAACAGCGCGCCCTACAAGCTTCTCGGCGTGTACGGCGAAAAGATCACCACCACGATTGATTTCGTTCTGCCGAACCGTCGCTACGAAATCATTCGCGCCGGAGAGAAGTGGTTCGCCAGCCTCACCACGGTGACGCCGACCGTCGACAACCACTGCCGCATCGACGTGTGCGCGGCGTGGAATGTTTTTCTCAACGTGCCGTTTCTGACGCCGATCGCGAAGTTTTTCGGCAACCGTTTCGTGCGACAGGACCAGGTCACGATGATCCAGCAGGCGGATGGCCTGAAGTACAATCCCAGCCTCATGCTGATCGACGATGCCGACCGTCCCGCAAAGTGGTACTTCGAGTTGAAGCAGGCGCGGCTGGAATCGCAAGCGACCGGCCAGCCGATGCGGCACCCGATGGACGGCCCGGTGACTTTGCACTGGAGAAGCTGACAAACAATGGCGAGCCCGCTACAGCTTTCCTGGAAACTTCGATCGCGGTTGCGCATGTTCGGCATCGCTATCCTGCTCGGCGCCGCAGTCGGCATTTTCGTTCTTTATCCCACCAACGAGTTCGTCTACTTCTACGAGTACCAGCCTACGCCCGATACCAAGCCGGTCGACTTTGCGGTGCACCAGATGCAGCGCTCGCTGCAGGGGCAGACGCCGCGGAAGACCATCTTCTACGCCATCGTCGGCGTGATCTTGAGCGTCGGCGGCGCCGTGCTTTACTCCAGCCTGCAGCGCCGCTCGGCGCGGATCGAGCAGTTGAGCGCGGCTCTCGACAGCGATCTGCAGACGCTGATTGCGCAGGGTGAGAGTGCCGATCTGGAATTCAAGTCATCGTTCCGCTGGGACCTGCGCGAGAACAAACTCAACCGCGTGCTCGAGGGCGTGATCCTGAAGACGCTGGCCGGCTACATGAACGGCCAGGGTGGAACGCTGCTGATCGGCGTTGCCGATGATGGAACGATCGTCGGCCTGGAGAACGATTACAAGACGCTCAAGAAGCAGGACCGCGATGGCTTCGAGCAGGCGCTGATGACGGCGGTCGCCACCAAACTCGGCGGCGACGCCTGCAAGTCGGTGCAGATCGTCTTTCATTCCGTCGAGAGCAAGGACGTCTGCCGGGTGATGATTGCGCCCATGCAGCGCCCGGTGTATGTGAAGGACGGCGACACTCCCAAGCTCTATGTCCGCACCGGCGCTCTCACTCGCGAGCTGAACGTGCAGGAAGCCATCGACTACACTGGCTCGCGCTGGCCGAAATAATTCTTCCTCGCACATCGTTTTCCTGAAACCGAAAGCTTCCGTCAACGGTGTCTGTGTAAGCAAGCACAGAGGAGGACGGCACCATGTTCGAAGACAGCCTTGTTGAATCGAGCGGAAAGCTTGCGGCCCGGCATCCATTCGCGACGGTAGTTTCGTTCGCAGGCCAGATCATCGTGTTGAGCGCGCTGCTGCTGCTGTCGTTGCTCTACACCGAGTCGCTGCCGACACAGCACTGGGTCAACATCCTGCAGGCGCCTCCACCCCCGACGGCGGCCGCTCCTCTACGCAGTAGCTCGACGGTTTCAACGAGAGGCGGCGCGGCTTCGAGTGTTCTCACCGTGCCGAGGGACATTCCGGTTCGCGTCGCGACGATTCACGACGATGGTCCCCCGCCGGCGAACGCGACCGGCATCGCCGGCGATGTACTGGGAAGTGTGCCGAACGGAGGCATTGTTAGCGTGCTCGAAATGATAAAGCCCGTTGCGCCGTCTCCGGCCAAACCGGCTGCGCAGAAGCTTCGCGTTTCGTCGGGAGTTGCCGAAGGGATGCTGGTTTATCAGGTGAAGCCGCCGTATCCTGCACCCGCTAAATTGGCGCGCATCGAAGGGCGTGTGTCTTTGCAGGCAGTGATCGGCAAGGATGGCGCGATCGAGAGATCTTCAGCGTGATCAGCGGACATCCGTTGCTGGTTTCGGCAGCCATCGATGCCGTTAAGCAGTGGCGATACAGAGCCATATTTTCTGAACGGCGAACCGGTCGAAGTCGAAACTCAAATCGTCGTCAACTTCGTGTTAACACACGATTAGATTGGGAAGTGCGACAGAATTCATGCGATTGACATGTTCAACTTTCATGGGAGCAAGGTTGCCGATTGCTGCTTCCGTGTGCGACATTGTGAGTTCCGGCTGCTGAGCTGCGAAGGCTGTAATTAGTCACCGGCTCAGGCAACAGCGCGCGCTGCGTCCGATATCGCATCGGGTATGCAGCGATCGAGTAGTTCATCCCGCGCAGCCGCAAAGGCAAACAACATGGCAAAGAACGTGAAAGCAAGATCGTATGAAGACATCGTCTCATGGTTTCGTGACCATGGTTTCGAAATCACGGAGGCGCCGGGCGCCAATGGCCGCGTGTTCCTGAAGAAGTATCAGGTCTCGGCGGCGATTGATCGCGCCGATGACGGTGGCGCAAAGATTTTTGCCTATCCCGGCTACCTGATCAATGGCGAGATTTCCAAGCTGGTCGACCAGGGCTATCAGAAAGTTCTGAAGACCACGAAGGGAACGTTTCCCGCGACGGCCGACCACCTGAAGGCGTTGCACGAGTTCTCGGAAGAGTTGAAGAAAGGCTTGGGTGGCGTGAGCCTCTACAACGAGAGCCTCGGCACTGTCAGCGAATCTTATATGTACGATCGCGTGCGCGATCGCGATCTTCCCGAAGCCGAGCGTCCCAAACGCCCCTGGCAGAAAACCGCCGCGGCTAAAAAGAGAGCCTGAAAATCAGGTAGCGATGTATCGCCTGCCGCGTTGGTTGTAAGGCTTCGCTGACAAATAGTTATGCCCACGCTGTAAACCCTCCTGTCAATTTTCCTATCCAATTACCTAGGACGGATCAAGGATCTGTCCGCCGGTTTTCTCCAGGAGGAGCAAGGTTTATGAAGCGAATTGGAATTCTTTTTGGGATGTTGGTGTTGAGCGCGGGAATGGTACTGGCGCAGGATAATAGCGGAAATTCGGGCAGCAACACTAACGACAATGCCGCTCAAAATACAACCACAACGACACCTTCGGATCAGGCTACCGACAACGCGCACAAGCGCGCGGCGGTGCGCAATGAAAATGCAGCCGACGCTGCCAAGCAAGATGCAAAAGAAGCCGGAACCAAGACGGGGGAAGAGCATGACAAAGCTGTAGCCCGTCTGGATGACTCCGCGAAAGATTTGAATGAGCTTTTGGCAGCGCCAGACGATGGCATTCCAGAGATCTGTCTTCGCCAAAGCGAAGTGCGTAGCCGTGGTTCCGTCAATGATGAAGGGCGGCTTCATCTTCGGTGCGGAACATGGACGAGGCGTCGCCTCTTGCCGTCTTGCCAACGGCCAGTGGAGCGCGCCCGCCTTCTTCACCATGACCGGTGGCAGCTGGGGGGCACAGATCGGCGCGGAAGGCGTTGACCTTGTCATGCTGATCATGAACGACAACGGTATGAACCAACTGCTCAGCTCGAAGTTCAAGATTGGCGGCGCCGCCAGCGCGTCGGCCGGGCCGGTTGGCCGTCAGGCTGCAGCCAGCACCAGTTGGAAGATGAAGTCCGAGATTCTGACGTATTCGCGCACTCGTGGCTTGTTTGCCGGCGCGACCTTGAATGGTACCGCCATCCACTCCGATGATGACGCCATGACGGCGTATTACGGCAGCAATGTTGGTTTTCGTTCCGTGCTGACTGGAAAGACGAAGGACCCCAATCCACACGATACCTTTGCTGGCGACGTTGCATCGTAGCCACGCCGAAGTTAATGCCGAAGCCCACTAAGTAGAGGCCGGCAGAACGCGAAGTAACAAGAGCGGTGGGCTTATGCTCCGCCGCTTCTTTTTTTGCCGGAAGCACTCCTGTACACTTGCGCGCGGCGGAGGTGGCTGATGGCTAAAGGACTTGCAATGCTTCTGGCCGTCGCATTCCTTGCGATGTCGACGGGCGCGCAAGAAAAAAGTAAAGCTGCACCCGATTCGTCCGGCGCGAGCCGTGCGATTCGGGCAGTCATGGAAGCGCAGGTAACGGCATGGAATAAGCACGACTTGCAGGGTTTCATGGCTGGGTATTGGAAGTCTCCTGAGCTGACCTTCTTCTCGGGCACAACCGAAACCCATGGTTGGGAGCCTACGCTGGAACGCTATCGCCGCAGCTACCAAGCCGAGGGACACGCCATGGGAACGCTGTCCTTCAGCGATCTGCAGATCGAACCGCTTGCAGTCGATTCGGCATTCGTGCGCGGCAAGTTTCAATTGACCATGCCTGATGGCAAGCAGCCGCACGGAGTCTTTACGCTAATCTTCCGTAAGTTCCCCGAAGGCTGGCGCATTGTTCACGACCATACTTGTTCGGGGTAGAAGGATTGAGAGGCCCGAATTATCGAAAGTCCACTAAGCCAGGCTCCCTGCGGCGGGTGTACAATTCACTAGTCTCATCCCCGGAAATCACATTCCGGTGTGGTGGGCGACAGGCGGTATCCGCGATGCGGAACTGCACTGGAGGTAATTGTGAGTATCACCACCGGCGACTTCCGCGCCAAAATCACCGCTTCCACTCTTCTCGACAAGAAACAACGTCACGAACTTATCACCTGTCTGACAGCATATGACTATGCCAGCGCGCGTCTAGTCGACGAAGCCGGCATCGACATGGTGCTGGTCGGCGACTCGCTGGCTATGGTGATGCTGGGTTACGAAAACACCCTGCCTGTCACTATGCAGGAGATGCTGCATCACACGCGGGCCGTGCGCCGCGGGGTGAAGCGCGGCTTCCTGGTGGCCGACATGCCCTTCGCCTCATATCACGTGTCGCAGCGCGAGTCGTTGCGCAACGCTGCTCGCTTTATCAAGGATGGAGGCGCCGAAGCCGTAAAGATCGAAGGCGGCGAGAAACGCGCGCGCCTGGTCGAACGGATGGTCGACGCCGAAATCCCAGTAGTCGGCCACATCGGATTAACGCCGCAGTCGGTGCACGCCATGGGCGGCTACAAGGTGCAAGGCAAGACGCTGAAGGCGGTCGAGCAACTGATGCACGATGCGCTGGCTCTGGAGCGTGCAGGCGCCTGTTGCGTGGTGCTGGAAGGAATTCCGCGCGAGGTCGCGGCGATGATCACTGGTGAGCTTGAGATTCCGACCATCGGTATTGGCGCCGGCCCGGAGTGCGACGGCCAGGTGCTGGTTTTCCACGATCTGCTTGGACTCACCTTCACGCCTCCGGCCAAGTTTGTGCGGCGATATGCCGATGTCGGCGCGGTGATCGCTAATGCGCTGCAGGCGTTTAAAGATGATGTGAAAGTCGGGCGGCTATCCCTCGGATGCGGAGTCGTATCATCTGCCCAAGGAGACGCTAGCTTCGCTGCAGGCGATTGCGGAACGCAAGCGGACTGTGCAACTGTAGAGCGTATGCAGTTCGTTGTTGCGAACAGTATTGGTAGCGCTGATCACGATGCAAACCTGCGCCCTGATGTGCGCACAAACTGCGAAGCCGGCGCACCCTCCTGCTTCTTCGAAGCGCTACTGCCAGCCAGATGACGGTTTCTGCTTCAGATACCCATCCACCTGGAAGATGCTCGGCGAAGATTTACGACGGCAACGGTGTGGTGATTGCTCCCATGCAAAAAGAAGAACAGTCGTTGTGGGACGAGATTACGGTGGCGATGGTGGCGCCTCCGACCGAAGGCGACGACGAAGGAATAGGACTGAACGGCGTGATCGACCAGGCTGCGGCGGGCATGCGCGATGCGGGACAGAACTTTCAGACCTTGCAGCGCCAGCAACGCACCGTGGACGCGAAGCCGGCTGAGATGCTGAAGACCCGATACCGCGAAAAGCGGACCGGCCGCGACTGGATCGAGGAACTGGTATTCATCCAGGGGCCGAACAACGAGATTTATTCTGTTGCACTGAAGTGCGCCCCCGATCATGCGTTTCGACTGGAGGGTATGCTGGGTGAAGTGCTGCGGACGTGGACGCTGCCGGATCCTGCGCCGCCGGCTGAGGAGGACGCGTCGCCCGGGAAGTCTGCGCCAGCGGTAAAGCCAAGTCCAACGCAGGCGCCACACGATCAGCTTTGAGAGCGGGTCACTTCAGGTGCCCCGGCGCCGTGGCGTGATACTGGGTTTCGATTGAAACAACTTTCTACCATCGCCGCCATGAAGGCCGCTTGCCGCGAACTGACACGCAGCGGCAAGACCCTGGGCTTTGTGCCGACGATGGGAGCGCTGCACGCGGGGCATTTGTCACTGGTGCGTGCGTCGAAGTCGCGCTGCAACGCGACGGCAGTCTCCATCTTCGTCAATCCGCTGCAATTCGGGCCGTCGGAAGACTCTGGCGAAATATCCCCGAACACTGGAACGCGACATTGCGATGCTGGAAGACGCCGGAGTCGACCTGCTTTTTCTGCCATCGGTGGAGGAGATGTACCCGGCGGGTGCGAAGACGCGGGTGCTGGTCGAGGAACTCAGCGGCAAGCTTGATGGAGCGTCTCGTCCCGGACATTTCCAGGGTGTAACGACAGTCGTCAGCAAGCTGTTCGAGATGGTCAGGCCGGACCTCGCTTTCTTCGGACAGAAGGATGCGGCGCAGGTCGCAGTGCTGCGACGGATGGTACGCGATCTCGACATGGACGTCGAGTCATCGTCTGCCCGATTGTGCGCGAAAAAGATGGACTGGCGATGAGTTCGCGCAATGCGTACCTCACGCCGGAGCAGCGGCAGCAGGCGCTGGTTCTGAATCGATCGTTAATGCGGGTGCAGACGGCGGCTGATCGAGGCGAGCGGGATGCCGCCAAGCTTCGTGAGATCGGCGAGCAGGTGATTGGCGAAGAGCCGGGAGCGCGGCTGGATTATTTCGCGATCGTCGATCCCGAGACACTGGATCCGGTAACAGACACTGCCAAAGGCGCTCTGGTCGCGGTGGCGGCGTATGTGGGAGCGACGCGGCTCATCGACAATCTTCTGCTGACTTAGAGGCTTCGGTCTTCTTCCATCCTGAGATCCAGGCACCGCCGAGCAGGAACACTACCGGATAACACTCGAGCGTGTAGCGCGGCTCGGGATTGGCAAGCGTGCCGAGGAATGCCGAGCGCAGCAGGACGAATAGCAGCATCATGCCGAGATAGCGCGGACGCGGGCCGCGAATGAGTCCCATCACGGCGGCCCCAATGAATAGCAGATTCAGCGCGCCCCAGATGGTCGCGATCACGCAATCCTGCAGGTCGTCGCTGTACTCCCACCAGCGCGAATCCAGCGGCAGCATCTCGGTGCGCGGCCGCAGCCACATGTCGAGGCTGCGGAGCGCGGGCAGCCATACGTAATAACGCAACGGATATCTGCGAATACGTTCGTCCGCCAAGCTCTTTCAGGCGGCGCATTCAGTGCGGGATTGACGACCATAATCTTGTGATAGTCGTCGAGAATCGCTTGCGTTTGCGGTTCGCTGCTTCGCATTGTCGAAGGCACGGGAGGGAATGTCGTTGATGTCGACTTTGTCGCCCGGGATCTGCCAGTACATCTCTTCGGTCGAGACGTAGTCGACTGCCCAGGTCTTGACCCACTTGTCCAACCCGTCGGGGACAAACTCGTTGGGATCGCTTGCCGACTGCGGAACCAGAGGCATGAAGCGGTGGAAGTCCTGCCAGTTGCGGATCGTCCAGGGCAGCCAGCGGTGCAATCGAGATCTGCCAGCACCAGCGTTCCGGCCCAGAAGAGACGCTGACGTTCGCTGGGCTGCGCGACACATTCTCCACAGCAGATAAAGCCCGAGCGCGATCAGAAGAATGCCGCCGTCGGGACGCAGCAGGATGCCGCAGGAGATGGCCACCCCGCACCAGGCCCACGCTCGTCCACGGTGCACGACCCTCGTCTACTGCTGCGAATCCGGCTACGGCAGCATCCAGAGCCACGGCGGCGAAGAAGATGCTGAGGGTCTCGGCCAGGGGAGCGACAGTGTAGTTTGCGGTGAACGGGCACAACGCTGCCAGCAGAAAAGCCCACGTCGCGGCCCGGTCGGACACGGCCCGCCGCGCCAGGTCGGCGATGAAGAAACAGGTCGACCACATCGATGACGATCTGCACCAGCAGCACGGCGTTGTAGTGTTCGCGGCCAAACAGTACGAAACAAGCCGCGAGAAATGCCGGATAGCCGGGCAGCCGGATCCAGGTAGGCCGAACGATTCCGTGCTGGTGAGTCAGGCCGAAGATCCCGTGGTTGAGCCAGTTCTTGGCGATGTCGCCATAAATCAGGGAGTCGCCGGCAATCAGCGGGAACTTTAAGTAGAAGAACAGCCGCAGTGCCAGGGCAACGAGCGTGAGTAGCAGAAAGTAACGGTGCGGAGTCGCGGATCAGGCGCCAGAACGGAGTGCGACTCGAATTTCCGCTTGCGCGTCCACGAGGCGAATATAGCAGGAGGGGCTGTCAGCTATCAGCCTCGGCTGTCAGCTAAAGCCGCCAAGCGTGCTCGCGGCTCCAGGTGTCCTGCGAAAATCTTCTTTGCTCGCGAGTCTACTGAGTCGCAGTCGTGTTCCTACATTCATATCGGACCCGGAAGGATCTGTCCGTCGCTGAGCACCGAACGGTGTGCAGCCAAGAGCTCAATTTGCCCTAGCCCCTGCCGCCAGTTACGATTAATTGACCCGTAAGATGCCGCAATCCAAGCCGATATTCTTTGATCCCGACCGCAAGCGCTGGCGCCGTTTGCGCTTTGTGATCGACTCCAGCGTCATCATCGTGACGCTGCTGGTTGTGCTGTTCGTCTTCTCGATTGTTCGCGGCTCATCGGTTCCCGGGGTCACGCTGCCTCAGGTCAAAAAGCCATATCACGCTCTGAAAGACAGCCAGAAGCGCAAGCCGCCTCGCCGGCTGAATACCCACCGTAAGACCAAGCAACCGGCTTCTCAGGTGGCGCTCGAACTCCGATGAAGGTATTCGCGGTGCGTTCTACGTGCAGTGGGATGCCGCCAGCTTTGCCTCGTTGAAGGAATACTACCCGCAGATCGACCTGCTCTTTCCCGAGTGGATGCACGTGTTGTCGGCCGACGGCCGCCTGCAGGGAGCGACCGAGCTGAATACTCTGTTACGACGTCATCGATCCGGATGGCAAGGCCCGTCCGATCGACGAAAAAGTGATGGCCTTCCTGAAGAGCGAGAAGGCGCAGACCGAAGTTTTTCCGCTGGTCAACAACGTTTCTCCCGTCACGAACGACTGGAACGCCGACACGGACAAGTTCCTGGCCGACCCTGCAGCGCGTCAGCGCTTTCGCGAGGAGTTGCTGAAGTTCCTCGCCACCGATCAGTACAAGGGTCTGACGCTGGATATCGAAGGATTTCCTGAGAGTTCGCGTGGCGACTTCCACACGCTGGTGGAGGAACTCGTCGGCGATCTTCATGCCAAGGGCCTGAAGCTTTACGTCGTCGCGCCGGTGAATGAACTGGACAATTATCCCGGCATCGCGGAGATCGCCGATGGCCTGATCCTGATGAACTACGACCAGCACTTTCCCGGTGGCGAGTCAGGGCCAGTCGCCAGCCAGGACTGGTTCGTCAAGAATCTTCAGAACGCGCTAAGCGTGATTCCGAAAGAGAAGCTGATCTGCGCCATCCCAAACACCGGTTACGACTGGGCCATGAAGCTTGGCCAGAAACCGGGGACGCCGCCAGAGAGCATTCACAGCGTGTCGGCGCAGGATGCGTGGCTCGAGGCGTCTGAATCCGAGACGGACATCAACTTCGACGACGATGCGATGAACCCGCACTTCGCCTATCTCGACGAATCGAACATTCGTCACGATGTCTGGTTTCTCGATGGCGTCACGGCGCTGAACCAGATGCGCGCGGCCCATTCGCTGGGCATCGATACGTTTGCGCTGTGGCGACTCGGATCGGAAGACCGCTCTCTGTGGGCTGTGTGGGACCATCCGTTTGAAGCCGCTGCGACCTCCAGGCTTAATGTGGTGCCTCCAGGACAGGACGTCGATGACGAGGGTGTCGGCGAGATCATTCGCATTCAATCGCGTCCGGCCGGCGGGGACCGGACCATCAAGGTCGATCCCGATACCAACCTTGTCAGCGATGAGATCTTCCAGAACCTGCCGATGCCTTACGTGGTCGATATGTACGGTGGGACTCAGCGCAAGGAAGTTGCGATTACCTTCGACGACGGCCCCGATCCCGAGTGGACGCCGAAGATTCTGGACGTGCTGAAGCACTACGGCGCGAAGGCTACGTTCTTCCAGATCGGCACCGAAGTGGAAAGTTTTCCCGGCATCGCCAAGCGGGTGTATGCCGAAGGGCACGAGATCGGCAACCACACGTTTACGCATCCGGATATCAGCACTATTTCGAAGCGCTACTTCGAGGTGGAGCTGAACCTGACGGAGCGGCTGTTCGAGAGCAAGCTGGGGATAAAGCCGGTGCTGATGCGGCCTCCGTATGCGATCGACGAAGCGCCTGACACTGCCGACCAGGTTCGCCCGCTGGAAATCGCGCAGGACCTGGGGTACATCGCCGTCGGCGAGAAGAACGACCCCAACGACTGGCGCGACAATCCGCGGCGCTCAGGCAATGAGATTGCAGCGGACGTGCTGGCGAACTTGCCGCCTTGCGCACCGAAGAACCTGCGTTGCGGCAACATCATCCTGCTGCACGATGGCGGAGGCGATCGCAGCCAGACGGTGATTGCGCTGGGTCTGATTCTGCAGGGTTTGAAGGAACGCGGCTATCAGGTTGTGCCGGTCTCTGAACTGATGGGCAAGACCCGCGCCGACGTCATGCCGCCACTCACTACCAATGAACGCTGGGCCGCATGGATCGATAGCCTGAACTTCTCGCTCTTCGGACTGATGCGAGTCGTTCATCATCTTTGTATTCTTCGTCGGCGACATTCTGATGACCGGCCGTCTGGTCCTGGTCGGCGTGCTGGCGATTTACGATCGCTTCCATCGGCGCAAAGTCGTGTTCGACCCGAGCTATCAGCCGGCCGTCGCTGTGCTGGTCCCGGCTTACAACGAGGAGAAGGTGATTGAGCGAACGGTGCGTTCGGTGCTCGACTCGGATTACAAGAAGCTGCGCGTCATTGTGATCGACGATGGCTCGAAGGACACGACGCTTGAGGTGACGCGCGCGGCCTTCAAGGAAGAGATCGCCGACGGACGAGTTGCGGTACTGACCAAGGCGAACTCAGGCAAAGGCCGATGCGCTGAATTACGGATTAGAGCACGTGACCGAAGAGTTGTTCGTCGGCATCGACGCCGATACCCTCATCGCGCCGGACGCAATCTCGAAGCTGGTGCCGCACTTCAGCAATCCGCGAGTGGCGGCCATCGCCGGCAATGCCAAGGTCGGCAATCGCGTGAACCTGTGGACGCGCTGGCAGGCGCTGGAATACATCACCAGCCAGAACTTCGAGCGGCGCGCGCTAAACACTCTGAACGCGGTCAGCGTGGTGCCAGGCGCAATTGGAGCGTGGCGCACATCTTCCGTTCGCGACGCCGGCGGCTATCATCACGACACCGTTGCCGAGGATGCCGATCTCACGATGGCACTGCTGCAGGCTGGCTACTGGGTGAACTATGAAGATCGCGCGCTGGCTTTCACCGAAGCTCCCACGACGGCGAACGGACTCATGCGGCAACGCTTCCGCTGGTCGTTCGGCATCATGCAGGCGGTATGGAAGCATATCGAAGCGGTGAAGCAGAAGGGCGCGCTCGGCTGGGTCGCGATTCCCAACATGCTCATCTTCCAGATCCTGCTGCCGCTGGTGTCGCCGTTCATCGATATCATGTTTGTCGTGGGCGCAATCAGCTATTTCGTCGATAAGTATCGCCATCCTGAATCGGCGAACCCGGCCGACTTCCACAAACTGGTGGTGTACTTCGCGCTGTTCATGGTGATCGACTTCATGGCTTCGACAATCGCTTTCGCGCTGGAGCGGCAACAGCCCGGCGGCAAGCGCGACTTCCTGCTGCTGGGACACGTCTGGCTGCAGCGCTTCGCCTATCGGCAGCTGTTTTCGCTGGTGCTGATCAAAACTCTTAAGCGAGCCATGGAAGGCCGCGCCTTCGCCTGGGACAAACTGGAGCGCACGGCTAGCGTCAAGCAACCGGTCACGCTAGCGCGGGAAGGGCAAGTGCGATGACTCCGCTGCCCAAGCCCGGCTTGGACCTCAGTGTCGAAGTCGCCGGAATTGCGTTCAAGAACCCGGTGCTGGCAGCCAGTGGCAGCTTCGGATACGGCGTTGAGTTCGAAGACGTTGTCACGCTTGAGCCGTCTCGGCGGATTCGTCACCAAAGGTCTTTCACGCGAGCCGATGCCGGGAAATCCGCCGCCTCGCCTGTTTGAAACTGCGGCCGGCATGCTCAATGCCATCGGTCTGCAGAACATCGGGGCGCGAGCGTTTCTGGAAGAGAAGCTTCCGCTGTTGCGCAAGATCGACAACATCACGTTCCTTTGTAATGTCTTTGGTCACGCGCAGGAGGAATACGAAGAAGTTGTTCGCATTCTCAATGACGGCGAAGGCATTGCCGGCTACGAGTTGAATGTCTCGTGTCCGAACACAAAGTGTGGCGGCATCGCATTCGGCAGCGATCCGAAGATGCTGTACGAGGTGGTACGGGCGGTGAAGAAGATCGCGACCCGTCCGCTGATTGTGAAGCTCTCGCCGAACGTAACCAGCATCTCGGACATGGCACGTGCGGCTGAAGATGCTGGTGCGGACGCGCTGTCGCTGGTCAACACCTTCGTCGGAATGGCGATTGATGCGGAGACGCGCAAGCCGCGCATCTCGAACATCACGGCAGGACTTTCGGGTCCCGCGATCAAGCCGATCGCGATTCGCATGGTTTGGGAAGCGGCGAAGACGGTGAAGATCCCCATCATCGGTCTGGGCGGAATCAGCACGGCGGAGGATGTTGTGGAGTTCATGCTGGCGGGCGCGAGCGCCATCGAAGTCGGGACAGTAAACTTCTGGGATCCTTGCGCCTGCGAGAAGCTGGTGGACTCGCTGGAGAAGTGGTGCCTGGAACACCGTGTCGATAAGATCAGCGAACTGACAGGCGGGCTGGAAGTTTAAGTCTGGTTATGCGGTGCTGGCAGCTTTGCTTTCCTGCAACTTCTTCACGCTCGTGACCAGGTCGTCGTCAACCGCCAGAATCGCCGAGGTGCGGGTGATATCGAAGAGCCGACGCACTTGCTCGTGCGGTCCCGATATCCGGAACTGGCCGCCCCGGTCCGACATCTCGCCGTAAATCCGCATGATGATGCCCAGACCCGCGCTGTCCACGAAATCCACGTGGGTCAGGTCGAGCACCAGTTTGCGGACGCCCCTCATCAATCATGGTCTGAACCATGGCTTCGGTTTCGCTCAGCCGGGTGCCCAAGGTGAATCGGCCGGAGCAGGAAATACCCGTGATGTCTGGTTCGAATTGAAAGATCTCGGTTGCCAGCAGCATGCATGATCTCTGGATGGAATGGGACAACAGTACCACGGGTCAACTCCTGTTGAAATAGCAAAACGCCTTGTCAAAACCAGCTTTCGCTTAGAAATTCAGCGCTCTTACCTGGCCCGTGTCTTGTCGCCGAATGCCGGGAAGCACTATGCTGTCAACACCCCTGCGCGCTTCACGCCGCGTTCTCATCCAAGGAGCGTTGCCATGAATTCGGTCCGTCCGTTCCAAGCAACCCGGACACTTGTCGTCGTTGCCGCAGCGTTGCTGTTGACATGCTCGGCTTTTGCACAGAACTACGTCGCGCCCAGCACACCGGTAATCGGATCGCCCAACACGGTGACGGCGAATGCTCCCGTGCCTCGGCCGGCGACGCAGCCCTGTACGGTCACGCTCTTCCAGAACTTCGATTTCGCCGACTTCAATCCGAAGCCTTTCACCTACACGCCTCCGTCAGGATGTCCGGGACCATGGGCGGCAGTGGTCTTCGAGGCGGATTGGTCGGTCGATCCCGGCGTGCAATTCGATCGTACGGCCAACATCTGGATCGCCGGAACCAATATCTTCTTCGGCACCACGGCAGAGCCTTCCGGGACCTTTACGCGCACATGGCACACAGAGAGCAACCTGACCGAGTACACCCCGCTGTTCGCTCGTAGCACAGCAGGGACAAGTGACTCTCGGAAACCTGATCAACGACCAGTACACCAGTCATTATCACGGCAGTGCGTACCTGCAGTTCTATCCGCTGGCACAAGGGCAGACCCCGCCTCGTACTGCGGGAGTTGTACTGCCTCTGTCGGCGGGCCCGACGGGCGGCACTGTCACCTTGAACAGCGCCACCGACCAGTTGGCCGGCACGTTCACCATGCCGACGAATGTTGAAGCGGCCTACCTGGACGTGTTTGCTCAAGGCCAGCAGAACGATGAGTTCTGGTACACCTGCGCTCCCAACGACGTCGCGGCCGAGCTGGAAAACTGCGGCAACAGCTCCTTCCGCGAAGCGGAAGTCACCATCGACGGAACCCCAGCGGGAGTCGCGCCTATCTATCCCTGGATCTTCACCGGCGGCATCGATCCATTTCTATGGCGGCCGATTCCCGGCGTGCACACGCTCAACTTCGAACCGTATCGCGTCGACCTGACACCCTTCGCCGGAGTGCTCAGCAACGGCCAGCCGCACACGGTTGCGGTGAGCGTGTACAACGCTGACCAGTATTTCTCGGCGACGGCGAATCTTCTGCTCTTCCAGGACCCCGGCTCGAACCAGGTGACCGGTTCGGTGACGACTAACACGATCGGCCAGCCGGATCCGATGATCACCGAGAACATCTTCGATCTCCCGGCGATCGTATGGGGAACGTTGTCGCTGCAATCGAACCGCGGTTTCACGGTTGAGGGAAATGTGCAGACCTCACACGGCCTGGTCGATACCAAGGTGGTTCAGAGCATCGACTTCAGCAACGCGCAGAAGTATTACGTCCGGACCGACGGCTCGATCTACGATCAGTTCGTCGGCCAGAGCACGACCATCTCTTCGGCGACGACTACCACCAGCGGCGCCAATGTAATCACCGACAGCAAGCAGTATTCGTGGCCTCTGGCTTTGACCTACGACTTCAAGGCCAACGCGGATGGCTCATATCAGCAGTACAGCCAGAGTTCACCAGGGCTTCATGAAGAGCGTGCTGGTGAAGCTGAACGGCACAGCGACATTCTCCAGTACGTTGTCGGATGCGGTGGCGCCTACTGACACGCTGCTGGTGGACCCCACCGGCCACGCAACGGAGCGAGGCCAGGCGAGTTCCGAGACCTACCAGTACTCGGATTCGAAAGGCGCGTGCTGGAATGAGACCATCAACGCATCCGCTGGAAACTTGACCTCGGTGCAAGGCGGAAACTGCCAACACGGTCATTCGGTGAGATAAGAAGCGGTCGAACGAAGCCCGGCACGAAAGCGTCGGGCTTCTTCATTTCAAGGCGATCATTTCGCGGACTCAGTCAGTTGCACCATCAGGTCGTCGATGCGCGCCTGCAGGATGTTTCGAATTGAGCAGATGCCCAGCAGCTTGCCATCGTCGTCCACGATGGGCATGTGACGGTAGTGGCGCTCGATCATTACCCCCAGAGCCTCGCTTGGCGTGGTTTCGCGGGTAGCCATCTCGACCATTGGACTCATCATCTCGCGCACCGGTGTCTGTTTCGGATCGCGGCCGCTCAGCGCGAATTTCGCCAGCACGTCGCGCTCGGTAAACATGCCGGCGACCACTCCCTGATCGTCGACTACAGCCACCGCCCCCACGGCGTTGTCGATCATGGTACGGATGGCATCGTCGACAGTCGCGTTGACGTCTACCGTGGCGGGACCTTCGTCACAGCATTGCAGAAGACTCATGGCAGACATAATTCCTTTCACAGCGAAACTGCGAGGTTATGAGCATTCGCGGCAGTAGTCAAGGACACCTGACCCAGGCGAGTTGAGCAATCCTGCCCGCAAAGCGGATAATCCGGTATGCTTTCCCGACGTAGTCTTATCACCTCAGCTGCCGCGGCGATCGTAGTATGTGGCACGGTGACGCTCTGGGCCGCGAAGGAATTCGTTGCGCCGCGTCCCGAGAACGCCAATACCTACGCCTGCAAAGATGCTCATCCGAACGAGAAGGTGACGGCGGCAATCGAACTCTACAACGCACCGCCGAAGAGCGACATCTTCATTACGCCCGTACGTACAGGAAGGCCTGCTGCCGGTGTTTCTGGTGATCACCAATGACGGCGATCAGCCGATTGCGCTCACGAGCATGCGCGCCGAGATGGTGACCGGCGGCCGCGCCAAGCTGGAGTCGCTGAACAACGATGACATCTTCCGCCGGGTGGCGCACATTAGCGGTAGCAGCACCGCGCCTGCGCGCGTCAGTCCGATTCCATTACCCGGCGGCAACAAGAACAAGAAGGTGCAGAAGCAGTATGCAGAGATTGTGGCGGCGAACTTCGCCGCCGAGGCCGTCGAGCCGCACACTACCAAGTCAGGATTCCTGTTCTTCGACGTATTCAACGTGAAGCAACCGACCGAGGGCGCCCATGTTTATCTAACCGGTATTCGCGACGCGAACGGAACCGAGATGATGTATTTCGATATTCCGGTAACTCCGTCGAACGCTGCCGTTCAGTAGTGCTTAGCTCTAGTCCGCCGGATCCGCCGACGACGATCGACGAGCGCAGCACTCGGCCGGAATGTTCGGTCACCGTGCGTAACTGAGAGATAGAGTTCGCGTCGGAGAGACCGATGCGGTGCAGCAGATCGACGTAACGGGGATCGTCGCGGAGCGGATCGTAGATCGGCCCGACTTTCAGGTAGCACAGCAGGATATCGCGAGCCTCGGCAGCCTTCTCCAGCCACTCGAAGGCCTTCTCCGTATCACCGAGTCCCAGGTACACCATCACCCACGAGATTGGAGGAACGTAGGCTTGCTTCGAAGCCTCGTTCAATCCATCGAGCACGCTCGCTACTTTCTCTTTGTCTCCGGCTCCGCCATAACACGAGCCCAGCGGTCCCAGGAGCAACGGATTGTAGTCGGCAAGCTTGTGCGCCTTTTCCAGCTCGACGATGGCCTGTGGATATTCTTTCTTCTGTTCCAGGTTCAGCGCGACCACGACATGTGCTTCGATGTCGTTGGCATCCACTTCCAATGCGCTCTTTGCCTGCTGGATGGAGCGATCGTAATCGCGGCGGTAGTGATACACGCCCGCGAGATAAATGTTTGCCGGAACCGAGAGCGGATCGCTGGCCAGGGCCAGCCGGATCTGCTCTTCTGCCTCATCGAATCGTCCCATCTGCACCAGCAGCAGGTTGTAGTAAACGTGCGAGATCGGCAGTCCGGGCTTGAGTTCGATTGCTCGCAGAAACTCGCGTTCGGCTTCCTTCCAGTTCCACTCGTACCACATGCGGATAATGCCGAGCGAGGCATGTGCTTCTGCCAGGCCATCGTCGGCCGCCAGCGCCTTTTTCACGGCGTCTTTGGCCTTGGGCCACGCTTCGGTTGGAGCCTCGAGCCCCCACGATGCTACCGAAACGTGATAATCCGCAATTCCGGCGTACGCCGGAGCATAGTTCGGATCGAGGGCCAGCGCGCGCTCGTAGTACTCCAGGGCCTTGCCAAAGCCTTCGCCGCTGCGTTTGTTCCACTGGAAGCGTCCACGAAGATACAGATCGTACGCTTCGAAGTTATCGGTGTAGCGCCTGACGAGTCCGCTGCTGCCGATCTTTGAATCGAGCTCCACTTTCAACAGGTCGGTGATCGACTTTGCGATTTCCTCCTGCACATCGAAGATGTCGGTCATCTTGCAATCGAAACGTTGCGACCACAGACAGAAGCCATCGCTGACGTTCACCAGCTGCGTACTCACTCGGATGCGATCATCCAGGCGCCGCACGCTACCTTCTACTACCGCCGACACCTTCAGTTGCTCGCCGATCTTGCGCACGTTCTGCGCCTTGCCTTTGAATTCGAAGGCGGAAGTCCGTGAGACCACCTGCAATCCAGGAAGGCGTGAGAGCGCATGAATCAGCTCTTCGGTGAGACCGTCGCTGAAATATTCGCTGTCGTTGTCGGAGCCAAGATTCAGGAAGGGCAGCACGGCAACCGAAGCGTGCGGCCGGGTTGCGACCGGGAACACCGGTGACGGTTCCGCTGGCCACCGACAATGAACGCAGGACTTCGCTGAGTTCGCCGGCATTATCGGGGCGTTCGTTGCGGTCCTTCTTGAGTGCCTGCTGCACCAATTGATCCAGCGCCAGCGGAATGTCGGGACGTCGTGCCGTAAGCGACGGAGGGTCGAGGTCCATGATCGACCGCATGATCGTGGCTTCGGTCCCAGATTCGAAAGGCCGATCACCCGCCAGCATCTCGTACAGGGTCACGCCCCACGACCAGATGTCTGTGCGTCGATCGAGCGGATCGCCGCGCAATTGCTCGGGAGACATGTAGGGCACGGTGCCCACTACGCCGCCGGTGTTGGTCAAACCGACGTCGCGAGGAAGCTTGGCGAGGCCGAAGTCGACTATCTTCACGCCGCCATCGGGGAGCAGCATGATGTTCGCCGGCTTAATGTCGCGATGAATTACACCGAGAGCTGTGTGCCTTCGCCAAGCCCTGTGCGATCTGATCGGCAATGCTGATGGCCTGTTTCAGCGGTAGAGGTCCGCGCTCCAGGCGGAGGCGCAGATTCTCGCCCGGGCAGAAGCCCATGACGATGTAGAGTTCGCCCTCAGGCGTCTCTCCGAATTCGTGGATGATGCAGATGTTGGCGTGGTCAAGCAGGGATGCGGTGCGCGCCTCGCGCTCGAAGCGGGTGCGTTGCTCCGGGTTGAGAGCGATCTCCCGGGAGATAAGCTTGATCGCCACCGGACGGTCGAGCGACAAATCCTGGGCCTTATAAACCAGCCCCATCGCTCCCCGTCCCAGGCGCTCCAAGACGCGGTAATGAGAAATTGTGCTGCCGATCATCCGTATGGCCCTGGCAGATCTACTGTTTTCTGATTGAATTCGGAAACTTATTGTACAGCTTCGCTCGCTACGCGGGTGAGCAAGTTGATGGTCTGAAAGGCGCTGATGCCCATCAGACTGTGGTGATCGTCGTCCAGGGGAAGGCCGTCAAGAGCGCGGTCCAGGTCGTCGCGGTGCTGCGGATCGAGCTTGCCGTGTAGCAGCAGGTTGCTGAACGCCTTCCGGGGCACTCCAATGCGGTCAGCCGTGGCTTCGAAGAAGGCGACGTCAGGAGGGGTGCCCTCCAGTACTGCGATGAAACCGAGCAGCGCCACTGGGTGAACGTGGCGGATCCAGTAGTATTGCGCTCCAGCCAGGGCCGCCGCCGACGGCGGAGGTATGCGCTTCAGCACGTCCTTGCGCGCGAAGCCCAGCAATTCCAGGTCATCCAGCACCCACTCGTCGTGCCCGGTTTCCTCTGGAATGTGGTGGTGGAAATAGTCGAGCATCCCCTCGGCAAGGGGATCGCGGCCGAGCAATTTCTCGCACTCTTCCGCAGCAGCCTTCATCAGCGGAACACTACTGCGGATGACGGAGTGATTACGAAAGAGAAATTCCGGATAGATTTCGCGCAGACGCGGATGGGTCCACAGTGTCTCGGCCACTGCGTCCATCTCGCCGCGCATCAGGCGGATTTTGTCGCGCAGACGTCGGCTGTTACTCACGTTGTTCATGATTCTGACCGAAGGCGCAGGCTCAGGGACGATGAAAACCGCGAACGCTGCGCCGCGCCGTTACCTCTAGAACACAATTCCGATGGTACGGATGTTCTGAGCGGGTTGTGCGGATTGCACGCCGCAATGTTGCTGCAGGAATGCGGCTGGTACCTTCTGCTTGATGCTGATCAAAGCACTCACCTCGCCGTCGGTAAGGCTGTCGAGGGTGGCTTGGTCAGTGGCGTTGAAGGTGGCGTTGCCGGCGATGATCCCGGCTTCCGTGAGTCTACTCAAATTCGACATGCGAATCTCCCTGCAAAGTTAGATTGAACACATTACCAAAGGAGCGATAGAAAGCCGGCGATAGTCAGGACCGCCAGTTTACCAGGCAAGTACGATTACGCAGGACTCAGATATTCACCAGAACTAGCCGCCGACGCGGAGATTGATCGTGGTCAATCTCTCGTGAGCGATTGCCTGAGCCTCGATAAGTTTTCACAAAGTACCACAATCGCAAGCAATGTCAAGTCAAGGCGGCAATCGACGAACGTCCCGATGACGTTGCCCGACAGGCAAACTCCCGGATTCAGAGCACATCCTATGGTCGGTGGAGAGCAGCCGATGTCGAATTCTGAACTGACCGCGATACTTTGCATACTTTTACTTCTGGTGGGAATGGCTCAGCTGCTGGGCTATCTGTTCGTCAAACTGCGGCAGCCCAAGGTTGTGGGCGAAATCGTGGCGGGCGTGGTTCTGGGTCCGGCGCTGCTCGGGCATCTCCCGGCGGTGCAACATCTCCTGCAGAATGGCAACCAGCAGGGGCACATCCTGAGTTTCGTCTACTGGCTCGGATTGTTATTGCTCATGTTCTTGTCGGGTGCCGAAACCCGTCAGCTCTTCACTCGCGAAGAGCGCCGCGAGGTCGGATGGCTGACGATCGTCGGCACTGGACTGCCATTTCGTGCTGGCACTTCTGCTGGGACCCTGGCTGATCCGGCCTGCCCTGTTTGGGCCGAACGGCAATCGCCTGTCGCTCATCATTGTGCTGGCGGTGGGCGTGGCGGTGACGTCGGTGCCGGTGGTCTCGAAGATTTTTGCCGATCTCGAAGATCCTGCATACGCGCTTCGCCCGGCTGGTACTGGGCGTGGCTGTCCTTGAGGACATCGTTCTGTGGCTGGCTCTGGCGGTCGCAACAGCCGTGGCGGGCAAAGCGCGCTCTGGATCCGCGAGCAATGTCGTATCACCTCCTCGCAACGGTCGCATTCTTCGCGCTCGGGCTGACGATCGTTCCGCGGATGGTGAAGCGCATCAACAAATCGCGCTTCAACGTGATGGCGCAGCAGTCGCCGGTGGCCTATGCGATCGCGGTGCTGCTGGTGTATTGCGTGGTGGCCGGAGCGCTGGGCGTCAGCCTGGTCTTCGCTGCTTTCCTGGCTGGCTTCGCGGTCGTGCATAAGAAGCGCCAGACTCTTCGCCGAAGCGCTGGACGCCATCGGCAAGGTCTCGTTCGCCTTCTTCATTCCGGTGTACTTCGCGATCGTCGGTCTAAAGCTCGACCTCGTACACGGCCTGTCGCTGTGGATGTTGGCGGCATTTCTCGCCGGAAGCTGCGTGGTGAAGGTGCTCTCGGTCTCGCTGGCGGGGCGCTTCGCCGGCTTTCGCGGTCTGGACCTGCTGAACCTTGCGGTTACCACGAATGCGCGTGGCGGGCCGGGCATCGTGCTGGCCAGCGTTGCCTTCGAGGCGGGGATCATCAGCGCCACCTTCTACACTACGCTTGGTTCTGGCTGCAGTGCTGACTTCTCAGGTTGCTGGCGCATGGCTGGATTACGTTCTGCGGAAGGGCTGGCCCTTGCTGACGCCGATGGCTGCGGAAGAAGCAGTGCTGGCTCGAGACAGCACGCCGTACGCGGCGTAAGCCGCAGTTCACGATTTGGCGACTCCCGTCATTTTCCTGCACAATCAAGAGATGTTCGCGCGCAAGATCCAGAGTGCAGTACGAAGAGGGCGGGCAGAAGATCGCCTGCCCCATGAAGTGGCTGGACAGCTTCAGCATGCGCAACTTCACCAACGACCAGGTTTTCGATGACACAATTCCAGTCGCCGATGGTGAAATGGAGATCGGCTTACGCGTGCCGATCGAGCGCTTGCGAGCCTCAATGGAAGACTGGTTCCGGCGAAAGAGCTATTTGCCGAAGGGGGCGACGCTGCTGGTGATCGAACAGTCGTAACGTTAAGTTTCGTATTAAGGGAGGACTTCACAGGCTGCTGAAAAATTCGATGCTGGGTTGTTTTGAAAGGACACGCCTTCAGGCGCGCCACCAAAAGTCCTTTATTTCGGTTCGGCGAGGCGGCCTCAGGCCGACGAGCCCTGTGCTTTAGAGTTTTTCAGCAGCCTGTGAAGCCGTGCCTTGATACAAAGGAAGGCCATACTGCCTTACTTGCGGGAGGCAATTGCCGTTCACCCATGATCACCAGGATCGTATTTATCTGCATTGCTCTCGCCCTGATTGTGGCTGGCTTCTGGGCTTACCATCACGATGAGAAGCTACGCGAGAACGCCAGCCAGGTGACGATCGGCGATCCTAACGAGGTGGTGCGCCAATTGCTGGGCGATCCTACCTCCGAAGGTCCCTGCGGCTCGCTGACCGCTGTGCCCAGCGGTTGCATCAATGAATACGTTTACCGCTACTGGTATTCCATCTTTCAGCCGAAGTACGAGGTGATCTGGCTCGATCACGACGGCAAGGTAATCGGCGAGCAGCACGTGCAGTCGCAGTTCTGAGCAACAAAAATGGCACGCGCTGCGCTATGCCACATTGTATGACTCCCACCTGGTAAGAGCTATTTCACCGGCTTTGGCCCAGCGGCCTTAATTTCCGGCAGGCGCATCGAACTTCTCGAAGTTCTTCTCGAAGCGGGCAGACAGGTCGGCGGCCATCTTGTCGTAAGCGGCCTTGTCCTTCCATGAATTGCGTGGCGCCAGCAGCTCAGACGGAACTCCCGGGCACGACTTCGGAATGCTCAGCCCGAACGCCGGCTCTATCTCGTACTCCACGTTCGCCAGCTTGCCTTCGACCAGCGCGTCCACCATGGCGCGCGTGTAAGGCAGGCTCATGCGCTTGCCCACGCCATATCCGCCGCCCTGCCATCCCGTATTCACCAGCCAGCATTGCGCGTTGTGTTCGCGCAGACGGCGGCCGAGCATCTCGGCGTAAACCTTCGGGCGCCAGCGGCATGAAGGGCGCGCCAAAGCAGGCGGAGAACGTGGCCTGCGGCTCGGTCACACCCGCTTCTGTTCCCGCCACCTTCGCCGTATAGCCCGACATGAAGTGATACATCGCCTGCTCCGGCGTAAGCTTCGAGACCGGCGGCAGCACGCCGAATGCGTCGGCCGTCAGGAACACAACATTCTTCGGATGTCCACCGATGCCGGGAATCACCGCATCCTCGATGTACTCGACCGGGTAGGCCGCGCGCGTGTTCTCGGTCTTGCTGTCGTCATCGAAGTCGGGAACGCGCGTGTTGGGCGCGAGCACAACGTTTTCCAGCACCGAGCCGAAGCCTAGCGCGTTGTAAATCTGCGGCTCAGTTTCGGGCGACAGGTGAATGCACTTGGCGTAACAGCCGCCCTCGAAGTTGAAAACACCAGTCCGCGCTCCAGCCGTGTTCGTCGTCGCCGATCAGGCGTCGCTTGCGGATCGGCGGAGAGCGTCGTCTTGCCGGTGCCCGACAATCCGAAGAACAGCGCCGTAACGCCATCCTGTCCGATGTTCGCGGAGCAGTGCATGGGGAACACATTCCGCTCGGGCAGCAGGAAATTCATGATGCTGAAGATGGACTTCTTCAGCTCGCCGGCATACTGCGTGCCGCCGATCAGCACCATCTTCTTGCTGAAATTCAGCATGATGAAAACTTCGGAGTTGGTGCCGTCGCGCTTGGGATCGGCCTGGAAGTTGGGTGCGCAGACAATGGTGAACTCGGGCTTGTGGCTCTTCAACTCTTCGGCGGTGGGACGAATAAAAAGCTGGCGAACGAATAGGTTGTGCCAGGCGTATTCGTTGATGAACTGGATAGGCAGACGATAGGCCGGATCGGCGCCGGAGTACAGGTCCTGCACGAACAGCTCTTTGCCTGCCAGGTGCTCCAGCACGCGCTCGTAGAGTGCGTCGAAGATCTCGGGAGAGATGGGCTGGTTGACGGAGCCCCAGTCGATCCTGCTTTCGGTGATCGCATCGCGGACGATGAATTTGTCCTTGGGAGAGCGTCCGGTGCGCGAACCGGTTTCGGCGACCAGCGATCCGCGGGAGCCCAGCTCCGCTTCGTCGCGGCGAAGAGCTGCCTCAACCAATTGCGGAGGGAAAAGATTGCGATGCACGTTATTTTGTCCGAGCAGTTGCGAGACCTCGGGAGTTTGCAGCACAGAGGACATAACCAGAGCTCCTTCAATAAAGCCGAGAATCGAGACCTACGAAAATCTCAAACGGATTCCGTCAGCAACGCTGAGTAAAAGAAACGCCACAGAATAGATGCAAGTAGCCCGCCCGGGAGAGGTCAGCGGGGAGCGGGCTGGAACGCCTCGTCCGTCACGGCCTTTAACTGATCGAGGGTTTCCTCGACGGTCAAGGTATACATCTCGCGGCCGTTGTCCTCGCCTGATTCAATGGCCCATTTCAAATAGTGGCCGGCAATCTGCACCGCCATGGGATCGGAAATGACTTTTCCGGTCTGGCGGTTGTACTCCACCCACGCCACATGAGGAAGCGCAATCCACACCGGCCGTTCGTCAACCAGAAATTTTATGTCGACCGCATCGGCATGCCGCGTGGCGATTGCAACAATAAGTGCCTGATAGCGGCAGTGCACCGGCTTGCCGGACCAGCGATCAACAGCCTGGAAGTCGTCAAACATAACCTAAGGATGATATCTGACCGCGCTACAGGCGGGCAACGGGGAGAAAATAGTAGTTGTGGATACCGCGATGTTACGTCAGCTGTCCGGTGTTCAGCTGCTTCAGCAGCCGCTTGGATTCCTCCAAGCATGCCTCAGTAACGTTTTTCGACTTGCATACTTTCCGTAAATACTTAATCGCGCTGGAACGACCGCGTTGTTGGTGGAGATACAGTTTAGCTATTTCAAAACTTGCTTCGCCGTCATCCCCGCCATTGATGGATAGTGCGCGCTGAAACCAGTACATCGCCCGTCCAAAGCATTGATCGTCTCGCCACATAGTCCCGATGTTGTGAGCGGCTGCAGAACACCCTCTGCGGTACGCTCGCTTGTACCAATACATGGCCGCACGGCGATCCTGGCGCACCCCTTTGCCGGTGCCGTAATAATTGCCGACGTTGACCTGTGCTCCAATATCGCGCAGTTTGGCAGCAGCCAGCATAAGCCGAAAAGCCGAACGCTGGTCGCCGTGTTCTTCCCGATGGTCAGCGCGAATGAAAAGACTCTCAGCCTTCGCCTTGTTGGTTTGCCGGGGCATTCGCGTTTCCAGAATTGACTTATCGCTGCGAAATCGCTTGGTCTCACAGGTTTCGTTATAACTAAAGGCAATAGCACAATCGATCCGACTTCGAGGGGCCCAGACACCGTTTAGCCCCGGTCGCGTTCTTCGCCCAGGGTCACGGGCACGTTCATCTTGCGCCGGCCACGGAAGATCGTGACGAACACGCGATCGCCGGATTTGTGCTTGTTCATGGCATCGGCCAAGTCCTGCTGATCGCTGATGGGATTGCCGTCGATCGCTACGATCAGATCGCCGCCGATCATGATGGCGCTTGCGCCGAGGTAGGCGCGCTCGTTACCGCCCTTCAAGCCGGCCTGTTCCGCCGCGCCGCCGGGCACCACACGAACGATCAGGATGCCACTGTTCGCGGGCAGGCCCATCTCCTGCGCCAGCTCCGGACCGATCGGCAGGGAAACGATTCCCAGCGAAGGCCGCCGCACTGAACCCGACGTGATCAGGTCGTTCAGCACTGCCTTGGCGGTGTTGATGGGAATGGCGAAGCCGATGCCGGCGCTCTGATTCGAGCCCCCGGTGGCGATCATGCTGTTGATGCCGATCACTTCGCCGTGCGAATTCAGCAGCGGTCCACCGGAGTTGCCGGGATTGATGGCAGCGTCCGTCTGGATGGCTTCCTCAATGTACGCGCCTTCAGGACTGCGAATGGGACGCAGCGAGCTGATAATGCCGCGCGTCATCGTACCGGAAAGTCCAAACGGATTGCCGATGGCGAAAACCTTCTGTCCTACCTGCAGATTCTTGGATTCACCCAGCGTCGCAGGAACGACCTCTGGAGCCTTGATCTGGATGACCGCCAAATCGTGCGCGCGGTCGCGGCCGATGACGGTGGCGTGATAGGTCTTCTTGTTGTGCAGGGTCACATCGAGCTGCGTCGAATTTCCGACCACGTGATAGTTGGTGAGGATGTGACCTTCCTTGTCGATGATGAATCCGGAGCCCTGGCCCTCTTGCGGCACGGGGCCGAAGAAGAAGTCGTAGGCCACGCTCTTGGAGGTGACGTTGACCACCGAAGGAATGACGCGCTTGTAGACCTCGATATTGTTCTGCTCTTCGGGATCAAGCTTCTCCGGCCCGGCCGCTTCGCTTAGCTCGATATGCGCTGGATGCGAGATGATGCCGGCAACCGGGTTCGAGCCCTGGTGATGCGTGGTGAACCAGTAGAAGCTGCCGGCAAGTACAATGCCGAGTAGAAAAGGTCGTAAGAACTTCATGCGTTATGAAAATCCAATCGGTTGAGAGTTCCGGAACAAGATAGACGTTCCTTGCATAAAAGTGTAACGAACCCAGGACAGCTCTGCACCTGCACGCAAGCATTTCGGAGCTATTGCGGCGACATGCTCAGCAGCTTCTTCCAGAGATCATCGATCTTTCGTTCCAGTTCCTCCAGCTCGCCCGAGTTCTCGATTACATAAGTCGGCCCGGCGCGCTTTTTCTTGGTCGCTGAACTGGGCAGCGCTGCGGCGCTCGACTTCGACCCGCGCAGCATCAACGGAAACGTCGGCCCGGCGCGAATAGCGCTGCTACCTTGCACTCAAGGTCGCAGGTCACGACGATGACCTTGTCGAAGTCTTTTCCGCGCCGGCTTCCAGCAGCAGTGCGGCTTCGACCACCGCGATGCCGTTGGGATCGTCGCGCTCAGCTTGCGACATCCAGAGATTCTGAGCAGCCACTACGGCAGGATGCACGATGGCGTTCAACTCCTGAATGCGATCGGGAAAGGCCAGCGCTCGCCAGCTTCTTGCGGTCGATCGTGCCATCTGGCTTCAGGATCTCCTGCCCAAAGGCACGAACCACGCCTTCGTAAGCCACGGCTCCCGGCGCATAAAGCTGATGAGCCAGCTCATCGGCGGAGAGATACCGCGCGCCGCGATGCACCAGCATCTGCCCGACGGTGGACTTGCCGCAGGCGACGCCGCCCGGTGAGCCCTACGCGCAGCATAGGTCATCCGCAGCCGACAGACCTCGTTGTGGTTGATAGCGGCATGAAGTTGCCCTGGAACGTCAGCAGTATAGTTCCGGAAAGGCTATTGCGGAAGGTTGGACGGTCCGACGCGCTGTTCGACCAGGCCGGATACGGGATAGTTGAAAATGCGCCAAAAAATATCATTGATGGAGTTGTTGGAGTTGGACAGAACGACGACGCCGATTTTGCGATGGGGATCATATCCCATGTAGCCGGTGTAGCCGTTGGTCACGCCCCCGTGGGAGATCACGTCATCATGGCCCGTTTTCAATGTGCCAGCCCAAGGCCACCTGGACACCCGGAGCCGCGGTCCTGTGCACGCTGAGCATCGTCTTTCATCGCAGGCTGCAATGGCGAGTGAATGATGCCCATGTTAGCTGCGAGGAAAATCAGCAGGTCATTCACCGACGAACGAATATCGCCGGCGCCCGCGAGCGTGGGTACATGCAATGGCTGAGACTTCTTCAGGCCGTAGTTGTGGCCGGGTGTGAAATCGGCTGACATCTCCGCAGTCATCTCGACACCGGTTCGAGTCATTTGCAGCGGACCGGTGATGCGCGTGTGCAGCAGCGTTCCGTAATCGCTGCCGGCCCGCAGTGCCAGAATGTGCCCCAACAGCGCGACTCCCAGATTCGAATACTCGTATTTCTCTCCCGGATCGCGGGTCAACTGGTAATGGCTGAGAAAGTCGTACATCTGCTCGTTGTGTGTACTGCCAATTGAAGTTCGTCGGCATCTTCGGCAGACCGGAGTGATGGGTGGCCAGATCGAGCAGCGTAATCTGCTTGCCGTTGCGTGTGGGCATGTGCACCGACGCGGGCAGGTACTTGGACGCAGGGTCGGAAAGCTTCACTTCGCCATCGAGCACCATCTCCGACAGCAGCAGTGAAGTAAAAACCTTGGTGATGGATCCAATCTCGAACACGGTGTCGCCGTCGGGTACGCGCGCGTCGGCGTCGTCGAAATGGCCGTAGCTGATGATCTCGCGAGCTTTTTTGGTGATCACGCCAACCACAATGCCGTCGCTCTTGTGCTGGACATCGATGTGCTGGACCAGCATGTCGTGAATCTGCTTCGCGGTAGCTAATCCGCCCGCCTGGGCAGGACTGCTGGTGGACAGGCAAACGAGGAACGCGATGAGTGCAATCGTGCCGGGCCGAGTTCGCGGGTTGAACACCATGGATGGATTAGCGTAACCGATCTGGTCTGCGCCGGACGGTTTTCGATTAAGCTTTGCCATACAAAGTACTTGACAATTCTCGCCATCGAGCATAGCGTGGACTCGCATGCGAGATTCGCGTCCTTGCCGCCGCAAAAGTCTCCGGCCGCCGACGATGGTTGATGATCCCTCGGCCCTGGAGCATCTGCGCGTAATCCGGCAGACCATGGAGCGCAGCTCGGCCTTCACCGCCGTCCCCGGCTGGGGATTCTGCCTGATGGGCGTGACCGCCTTGATCGCCAGCCCCATCGCCTATCGTCAGAAGACCGCGGAAGGCTGGCTGGCCGCGTGGTTGATCGAAGCAATGCTGGGCGCGACCATTGGCCTGGTCATGATGCACCAGAAGGCGACTCGGCTGGGAACCGAGGTACTGTCGATCTCCGGCCGCCGCTTGTTCATTGGTTTGCTGCCCGCCTTGGCCGCGGGAGGATTGCTGACCATCGCGCTGATGGCGAGCGGTCCGGTGCGCCTGATCCCCGGCGTTTGGCTGGTGCTGTATGGAGTCGCGGTCATGCAGGCGGGAGCGTTTTCGGTGAAGACGGTGCCGGCGATGGGTGGCGCTTTCGTCGCGTTCGGCGCCATGACACTGCCTCTCCCCTGGTTTTGGGCCAACGTTTTCCTGGCAGCCGGGTTTGGCCTGTTACACATTATTTTCGGAATCATCATCGCGAGGAAACACGGTGGGTAGGCACGCGCTCAATCCGGAAGGACAGCGATCGGCTCGGGGACATCGGCCCGCAGCCCGGCGGCAGGGAAGTTCCGAGGCCCTCAGCCTCGATCCGGTGATCCACGAGCGCGTGCGCCTGGGGATCATCAGCGCGCTCGCCGTCAACGACGAACTCAGCTTTAACGATCTAAAGCAGCTGCTGGAGATTACTGACGGCAACCTGAGCGTTCATGCCCGCAAGCTGGAAGAAGCAGGTTATGTGCGCTGCACGAAATCGTTTGTCGGGCGACAGCCGCGAACGGAGTTCAAGCTGACCTCGTCCGGCCGGCGCGCCCTGGAGAACTACCTGGAGCAGATGGAATCGGTCATTCGATCAACTCGCGCGAACGCCGCGGAATAATTTCCGCGGCAACGCATTTTTTTTTGGGCCTACCAACTTTGTATTGCAAAGTGACTTGTTGGAGTTAGATTTATGTATCGAAATGTGAACCTGGACGCTCATCTTGCGGCTCTGCTGTTTCTGGGTACGAGCTGCCTGCTGCTCTTACTGATGCTGGCGGCGCTGTTCTTTTACTTCTGGCGCAGGTCGTGGGTGCGGTATTCGCTGGTGCTCGCTGCCGCGCTGGTGATCGGTTATGGCGGACTGCTGGCGGGGTTCTCGATCTTCAGTCGTGATCGCACTCTCGCCTCTGGCGAAGAGAAATACTTTTGTGAGCTTGACTGTCACCTGGCCTATTCGGTCCAGAAGGTGCAGCGCCTGAAGTCGATCGGCGACACCGTTGCTAACGGCGAGTTCTACGTCGTCACCGTACGCGGCCGGTTCGATGAAACCACGACGGTACCCTGGCGGCCGCGCGATGTGCCGGTCACTCCCAATCCCTTGGCGTTTTCACTGGTGGACAAGCAGGGCGACGTGGTTGGCATTTCGTCCGTGGGTCAGAAGGCGTGGGAAGCCGCCCACGGAGTTTCACCGTCATTACGCGAGCCGCTACGCCCCGGCGAATCTATGGAAGCGACGATGGTCTTCGACGCAGCGCCGGCCATGAGCGATCCCCGGCTGCTGGCTTCGTTTGGAGTCTTTCCGACGCAAGTGCTGATCGGGGATGAGAACAGCCTGCTGCATAAAAAGACATACTTCGCTTTGTAGTGGCGCGACCGCTCACCGCGCGAAGCTGAACCGGTGGCTGTAAACTGACCGTTCGGTCAATCTCATGTCCTGGTTCGCAATCTTCTTTTTCCTCTCCGGGTTGTGCAGCATCGTCTACGAGCTGGTCTGGCTGCGGCTGGCGATGGCCAAGTTCGGCGTGACCACGGCCCTGGTTTCAATCCTGCTCTCTGTCTTTATGGCGGGCTTGGGCGCGGGCTCATGGTTTGCCGGCCGATGGGTACGCCGTTACGGACGACGCAGCCAAGATCCCTCCGTTGCGACTCTATGCCGTTTGCGAACTGCTCATCGGCATCTCCGCCCTGGTGGTTCCGCTGGAGTTGCTATGGGGCAGCCGCCTGCTGGAGAAGATTGCCGGCAGCGCAACGGTTTCGTCGGGAGCCTTCTACCTGCTTTCCGGACTGTGGCTGGCGCTGACGCTGGTTCCCTGGTGCGCCTGCATGGGGGCCACGATTCCATTGGGCATGTTTGCCATCCAGCGCGGCACCCAGCGGCAGTCGCAGCGCTCCTTCAGCTTCCTCTATATCGCTAACGTTCTGGGAGCGGTGGCTGGCGCTGTCGCTGCTCCGGCGTTGATCGAGCTTTACGGTTTTCACGGCACGCTGCGACGCTGCGCGATTCTGAATGGGCTGATCTTTGTGTCCGCATGCGCCCTGGCGCTCTCCGGACGCTGGCGCACTGGCGAGGTCCGCTGCCGGCGGAAAGAACGTTCCCGCTCAAACTCGCGGGCGACCAGTCGATCCTGCTGCTGTTGTTTGCGACCGGCGTGGCGACCATGGCGGCCGAGGTGATCTGGACGCGCCTGTACACCTATTTCGTCGGACCCTTTGTGTACTCCTTTGCCGAGATTCTTGCCGCGTACCTGCTGGCGACATTCTGCGGTTCGCAAATCTACCGCTTCTGGAGCCGCCGCGCCCGCCGGCAGGAGAGCCCGCTGTTGTGGGTCTCGCTGGCGATGTTCGGACTACTGCCCCTGCTTACGGCCGATCCCAGGCTGGAGCTGCAGAGCGACCTGCGCATCTTTCTTGGAGTATTTCCCTTCTCCGCAGTCATCGGTTTTCTGACGCCGATGCTGGTCGACCGCTGGTCTGAGGGCGATCCCGACCGCGCCGGTCGTGCTTACGCCGTGAACGTGATCGGCTGCATCATTGGTCCGTTGCTATCGGGATTTGTGCTGTTGCCATGGTTTGGCGAACGCACTTCGATGCTGCTGCTGGTACTGCCTTGGATTGGGATGGCGCTGTTCGGCCAAAGGAAAAACGTGCGCGGCCTGCAACTGGCCGCAACCGCGGCGCTGGTGATTGCGGCCGTGACTCTGTTTTTCTTCACCAAGGATTATGAGGCGGACTTCCCGGGCAGCGTCACGCTGCGCGACCGCACGGCCACCGTCCTGGCCACGGGCGAGAACATGGACAAGATGCTGCTGGTCAATGGAGTAGGCATGACCAGCCTGACGCCCATCACGAAGATGATGGCGCACTACACGCTGGCACATCTCGCGCAGCCGCCTAGCAACGCGCTCATCATCTGCTTCGGAATGGGAACGACGTTTCGTTCAGCGATGTCGTGGGGTATTCCGGTGACGGTAGTTGAGCTGGTGCCAAGCGTGCCCAAAAGTCTTCACCTACTACCACCCGGACGGGGGCGCGCTCCTGCAGTCGCCCAGGGCGCATATCGTGATCGACGATGGGCGGCGCTTTCTGGATCGATCGAGCCAGAAGTTCGATGCCATCATCATCGATCCGCCGCCGCCGCTGGAGGCAGCGGCTTCCAGCTTGCTGTACTCGCGAGACTTCTACGCGCTCGCGCGGCAGCACATGACGACCGGCGGAATTCTGCAGCAGTGGCTCTATGCCGGCGACGATGCCGACCGGGCCGCGGTCACGCGCGCGCTGACGGAAGTGTTTCCGCATGTGCGGGTGTATCAATCGCTCGAAGGCGGATCGAATTATCACTTCCTTGCGAGCCTCAGCCCCATCGCGCAATTTACGGCGGCGCAACTGGTAGCTCGCACGCCGCAGAATGCGCTCACCGACATGATGGAGTGGGGACCGGCGACAACGCCGGAAGAGCAGTATGGAATGCTGGTGTCGCGTGAGGTGTCGCCCAAAGACCTGATCGCCCCGGCGGCGGGCACGCCGGCATTGCAGGATGATCGCCCGATCAACGAATACTACTGGCTGCGCACAACCTATCCGGGGTTGATCAGGGCCCTGCAGTGATGCAAGTGCGGCCTACTCGGCGCGCAAGACTTCAACGGGATCGACTCGGGTAGCGCGCAACGCGGGAATGCAGGCCGCGACTAGTCCTATCAGCACAAGCAAGAGCAGCGAGAACGCCACCGAGGCTGGATCGGCCGGGGCGATGTCGAAGAGAATCGTGCTGAGCAGACGGCCGACGGCAAGCGCGGCGACAATTCCAACCAGAACGCCAGCGCCCACCAGCATTGCTCCCTCTTTCAGGAAGAGACTCATTACCTGAGTGCGCCGGGCGCCGAGCGCCATGCGAATTCCAATCTCACGCACACGTTGACGCGCGGCAAACGCCAATACGCCATAAACGCCCAGCGCCGCCAATCCTACGGACAACAGCGCGAAGAATCCCAGCAGCAACGACGACAGCCGCGGCCGCGCCAGCGAGTCCGAGAGAACTTCGTCCATGGTCTTCACTTCGGAGATGCCGAGGTTGTGGTCGAGCGACGAGACGGCTTGCCGCACGGAGGGGACGACCGTTGCCGGATCAAGCTCGGTGCGGATCAGCAGGATCTGACCGTTGGGATATCCGGCGGAGTAGACGACCGGCTCGGTTTCGGTATCGACGCCAAGGTCCTTCGCATTGGCGACCACGCCGATCACCGGCACCGCGTTCGGCTGCGTGGTCAGGACGTTCATCAGAATCTTGCTGCCTACGGGATCGCGGTCGCTGAGGTAACGTCGCGCGAAGGCCTGGTTGACGATGAATGTGCCTACCTGGTCGTCGACATCCCTTGGCTCAAACATTCTTCCGGCTTGCAGCGCAATGCCGAGCGTGCGGAAGTACGACGGGCTGACCACGCGAAGCTGCGTTACCGGAAAATTCCCGGCAGCCGGTGGCGGCGCGGCTTGCACCGCGAAGCGCGTCATCGACTTCGACGGCGTCAACGGTAGAGCGTTGGTGATCGCAGCCGAGGTAACGCCGGGAATGTGTTCCACCTGCTCCAGCAGACGGGTCGAGAAGCTCTCCACCTGCTCGGCCCTGCTGTAGACGTTGGCCGGCAGATCGATCTTCACCGAAAGAAGGTGATCGGTGCGGAAGCCGGGATCGACCGCCAGCAACTTCTGAAAGCTGCGCAGCAAGAGCGCCGCGCTGAAAAGCACTACTACAGCCAGCGCCAGCTCGCCAGCGGCGAGAACGTTGCGGAGTTTGTTGCGTCCGCCGGCGACGGAGCGTTGGCCATCGCGCAGGTCGTCGTTCAACTCCGGTGAGGACTGAAGTGCCGGCAGGCAGCTGAAAAGCACTCCGGTAAGAACGGCCAGCAGAGCGGTGAAAGCCAGCACCGGAAGATTCACGGCGATGGGTTCGGTCAGCACGAACTGGCCGTCGGCAACGTGCGCGAGGCCGTAGTCCAGCACAGGCATGCTCGCCGATGCCAGCAGTACTCCGGCGACAGAACCGAGAATTGAGAGCACCAGGCTTTCGGCCAGGAACTGCCGCAGCAGTCGCGCGCGCGTGGCGCCCAACGCCGTGCGCACGGCAATCTCTCGCCGGCGGTTGCTGGCACGAACCAGCAGCAGGTTGGCGATGTTGGCACACGCGATGAACAGTACCAACGCCACTGACGCGAAGAGTGCGAGCAGCGTCGGGCGAAGCTGTCCGACCAGCGCATCGCGCAGCGGCGTAACCTTCACCCCTATCGACTTGTTGGTAGCGGGATAACTTTGCGCCAGGCGGCCTGCGATGGTGTTCAACTCGACGCTGGCCTGCTCGGGTGTGACGCCGTCGCGCAGGCGGCCGATGGCATCGGTGGCGTGATACTGGCGGTTCTTGCGCTCGCCTTGATCCAGTTGGGCCAGCGGTAGCCAAAGATCGGTCTGAAGAGGATATTGCTTCCCGGCGGGCATGATACCGACGACGGTGAAGCTCTGCCCGTCCAGCTGTACGGTTCTGCCGATCACCGAGGGATCAGCGGCGAAGCGGCTCTCCCACAGGCGATGGCTGAGGATAGCGACGTGGATGCCGTTGTCGGTGTCTTCAGCGCTTGCGAAGTTGCGGCCAAGCTGCGGACGAATGCCGAGCGTCGGAAACAGATCGGATGAAGCGCAGGCGGTGCGCACGGAATAGGCGTCGCCTGACGCGACCAGCTGCGCGTAGTCATGATGAATGTCGCTGTACGCGGCGATGCTGTCGAAGCTCTTGGACTGAGCGCGCCAGTCAAGGATGTCGCGATAGCTGGCAGAGATCGTACCGGCCTTTGGATGTGTCTCCTTGATCAGCACCAGCCGATCCGCGTGGGTAAACGGCAGCGAGCGCAGCAGCACCGCATAGACCGCGCTGGCTATAGCCGTGTTCGCCCCAACACCGAGCGCTAGCGTCAGGATCGCGACCAGGCTGAAGCCGGGCGCATTGCGCAACTGCCGGATTGCGTAACGAAGATCGTAGAGAAGCCGGTGCATGTCTGATTCCAGGTGAAGATTAGATTCTGCATCCGCGCTTCCAAAGGCGGCAACCCGCAAGCTATTGATCAAATTGATGTTAGGCATGGCCTGCCAGGTTTCGGACGCCTTCGAGATGTCCAACATCGAACGGCGCTGGCTGAGATGGAACACCCAAGCCCCGCGCAAGACGCCGCCTTGGCGGACTTAACGGTAGAATGATGAGCGGCCGGAAGCGCAGTGATCGGCTGCCTACAGGAGCGAACCCGATGCCGCCAACGATTGGTAACGGAAAAGTTTGTTACATCGAAATCCCCGCCACGGATGTCGCGCGCTCGGCGGAGTTCTACAAGCAGGCCTTCGGCTGGAGCATTCGCACGCGCGGCGATGGCGCTACGGCATTTGACGATGGCGTAGGCGAGGTTAGCGGCGCGTGGGTGCTCGGACGGCCTCCGGCTGCCACGCCGGGATTGATGGTCTACATCATGGTGGACAGTGTTGCGGCGACCGCAGATAAAGTCCTCGCGGCGGGCGGCGAGATTGTGCAGCCAATCGGAGCCGATGCGCCGGAGATCACGGCACGCTTCCGCGATCCGGCGGGAAACGTGATGGGACTGTATCAGGAACCGGCTTGAGTGGAATCTGCCCGAAAACAAAGGGTAGATCGTGTACAATAAAGGTGTAGCGGCCCGCTTCGGCAGAGCCATTGCACCGCCATTTCATTGACATGGCGGGTGCCGGTAGTCTATTCTTAGTTCTTTCGCAGTCCTGCGTTTGCCCGCCTGAAGGTCTTTAGCGCGTCCAGCGCCAGAACCAAGCGGCTCTTTCGCGGTTTTTTCAAATATCTGGGAGAGTTTGAGATGTCAACCTATTTCCCCAAGGGGGAAATTGCGCGCAAGTGGTTTGTCATTGATGCTGATGGCGAGACTTTAGGCCGTCTGGCGTCACGTGTGGCGCGCATCCTCTCTGGCAAGGACAGCCCCAAGTACACGCCATTCATCGACACTGGCGATCACGTGATCGTGATCAATGCCGCCAAGATCCACATTTCCGGATTGAAGGCGGACAGCAAGGTCTATCACCATTACTCGGGATTTCCGGGCGGGATGAAGTCCGAGGAATACAAGAAGCGGCTGCAGCGCAAGCCCGAGCAGATTGTGGAAGAGGCCATTGTCGGCATGCTGCCCCACACCAAGCTGGGACGCGCGATGGCCAGCAAGCTGAAGGTTTATCGGGACGACAAGCACCCGCACACGGCGCAGAAGCCGGAAGCTCTGGCGCCCGCAAAGCGCGCGTAGAGCGCGAATATTCGCCTAAATTCTGGAAGGATCAAGGGAGCCCGGCTCCCGACGGACAAACGATGGCAGAACTGGTTCAGTATTACGGCACGGGACGTCGCAAATCGAGCGTCGCCCGCGTGTTCCTTCGCCCCGGTAACGGCGAGTTCAAGGTTAACGGCAAAGCGTTCGATGAACACTTTGTGACCGAAGCGCAGCGCATCATGGCGAAGTCGGCCTTCGTGCTCACCGAGACGGCCGGCAGCTTCAACATGACCTGCACGGTGACCGGTGGCGGCGTGAATGGCCAGGCTGGCGCGGTCCGCATGGGCGTTGCCCGCGCGTTGCAGGAGTTTAATCCTGAACTGCGTCCCAAGCTGAAGGCCGAAGGCTTTCTGCGTCGCGATGCTCGCGGCAAGGAACGCAAGAAGTACGGTCAGAAGGGCGCTCGCAAGCGATTCCAGTTCAGGAAGCGGTAACGCAAGCGCTTCCAGTTCTCGAAACGGTAGTAGTCAGTACCCAGTAGTCAGTAGCCAGCGAAGAACTGGCAACTGGCGGCTGACTACTGGCAACTGCTCGCTCTTTGGTTCCGGGGGCGAGTGGTCCAAAGCAGTTCAACCGGAACGAATCTTTCCCGCACTCGCGTGCGGGTGACTGGGAAAAGCAATCTGGAGCGCGAATTTCGCGCAAAGGATGCAAGCCAACCGAGGAGGTAGCTTGGCAAATATCACGATGAAGGAGTTGCTCGAAGCAGGCGTTCACTTCGGGCATCAGACTAAGCGGTGGAATCCGAAGATGAAGGAATACATCTTCGGCGAGCGCAATGGAATTTACATCATCGATCTGCAGAAGACGCTGAAGATGTTCAAGGAAGCGTCCAAGTTCGTGCAGGACCAGACGGCGGAAGGCAAGCTGGTGCTGTTTGTCGGCACCAAGCGCCAGGCGCAGGACGCCATCGCCGAAGAGGCGACGCGCAGCGGCATGTTCTACGTGAACTCGCGCTGGCTGGGCGGACTGCTCACCAACTGGGTGACGGTGCAGAAGTCGGTGAAGCGGCTGAAGGAGCTCGACGAGATGGCCACGGATGGCCGCTACGAGCTGCTGCCGAAGAAGGAAGTTATCAAGCTGGAGCGCGAGCGCAAGCACCTCCAGGCGAACCTGGCCGGCATCAAGAATCTGAACCGCCTGCCGGATCTGCTGTTCGTGATCGACTCCAACAAGGAGCAGATCGCGGTGAAGGAAGCCCGCAAGCTGGGTATTCCGGTGGTTGCGGTGGTCGACACCAACTGCGATCCGAGCGAAGTGGATTACGTGATTCCCGGCAACGACGACGCGTTGCGCGCGATCCGGCTGTTCGCTTCGAAGATTGCGGATTCGGTGGTGGAAGGATCGCAAGCGGCGACCGACAAGCAGACGGCAGACTTTTCCGCGGGCGTGCAATACAGCGAAGCTGCGGAAGCTGAAGCCGCCACCCCAGCGACCGAAGAGGGCGCTGTCGCATCGGCGGAAACGTCGACCATCGACGACTCCGAAGAAGTCAGCATGGAAGAGGTGCTGGGCCGCGGAGGCCGTCGCGCCACAGAAAATACAAGCGCGTAAGCATCGACTCGAGTTTGCGAGTATCACACGGCCCGCGCATCGTATTCGCGCGGGTTGTTTTTTCTAAAGCCACGTTGGCTATTAGTCTTTAGCTCTTAGCTTTTGGCCAAACCTGGCGATTGGGGAATTCTTACTCTTGGCGGATGTATTCGCCGTTCTTTGCTAAGAGCTAACAGCTAAGAGCTAAAAGCAGAGGTTTCCGAAAGATGAGTACTACGACCGTGAACAACATTTCAGCAGCACAGGTAAAAGAGCTTCGCGACAAGACTAACGCCCCCATGATGGACTGCAAGAATGCCCTGACCGAAGCCAAGGGCGACATCGAAGCAGCCATCGTCGTGCTTCGCAAGAAGGGCATTGCCACCGCCGCCAAGAAGGCGACGCGTACCACCAGCGAAGGCTCGGTGGCCAGCTACATTCACGCCGGAGGCAAGATCGGCGTCCTGGTGGAAGTGAACTGCGAGAGCGATTTCGTCGCCCGCACCGAGGACTTCAAGGGCCTGGTGCATGATATCGCCATGCACATCGCCGCTACCGATCCGCGCTTCATCCGCAAGGAAGACGTGACGCCGGAAGCGTTCGAGAAGGAAAAGGACATCTATCGCGCGCAGGCTGCCCAGACCGGCAAGCCCGCTCCGGTGGTGGAGAAGATTGTCGAAGGCAAGATGGCCAAGTTCTACGAGGAGGTTTGCCTGTACGAGCAGCCCTTCATCAAGGACCAGACCATTACGGTTTTTCAGCTGATCGCCACCGTGGTCGGCAAGCTGGGGGAGAACATCTCGGTTCGTCGCTTCGCGCGCTTCAAGGTGGGCGATGTGAGCGAGACCATTGCCATCAGCAAGGCCGCCGATCAAGCAGCCGAGTAAGGAACTGGCAGTAACGAATAAGAGAAGGGCGGGAGCAATCCCGCCCTTACTTTTGTCTGCACAGATCCGCGACTCTGTCTTCCGCTCACAACTGAATTACTGCTGCGGCTTGGTTAGCATCACCTTGGTAATGCGGATCGAGTTGTTGCTGCCCATTTCGTATCCGACTGTTATCGGCTGGTTTGCGTAAGCCTTAACGGAGTTAGGGTTGCTGATCGTATAGGTTGTGCCGTTGCTGTTGAATGTCTTCCCGTCGGCGCTGATGATTCCGGACAGAGTCTGCGAGTCCTGCGACGGTTGCGGGTTCGTGCCACTTACGGCGCTTCCAGTTCCAGGCTCCGGCTGTGTGGGCGCCGGCGCACTCATTTCCGGTTGCTGCATCGGTTGGCTGCCGCTTTGAGAAGGCTGCTGCTGTCCCGTACTCGGAGTCGCCTGAGTTGAGGGCTGAGTAGTGTCCTGGGCGAACGCCGGCATTGCCATCGCGAGGGCGAGCGCTACAACGGCAAACATCGTCATCTTGACCTTGGTCATGTTCATGGCCACCTCTTGAAAGCCAGTAAGTTCTCCGCTAGATCGGAGCTACTAGTGAGACGCCGTTTTCGAGCTTAGGGTTCGCTGGACTCGGGTGCTGCTGGCGAGAGCTGTTAGGGCAGGAGCCAGCCGACAGCTCGTCGGCGGATGGCTGGAGCCCTCCCATGCAATTGGTATTGCACCGGCTCGCCGCCACGGACTAGCATTGAGAGATGAGAAGCCATAAACGAGCAGATTTCGACAAGCCCTCGCCGCTCCACGACGATGAGGATGCCGAGACCCTGGCAGCGATCGACCGGAGCGTTCAATCGGCTGATGAGGGCAAACTCATACCTCTAGAGGAAGTGCGTCAGCGTATTAAGGCTTGGCCTACAAAATCTTCTTCACGGAAGATGCGCTAAGAGATCTCGAAGACATTCTCGACTATATCCGCCTTGACAATGAGGCGGCTGCGGACTTCTTTGGCTCAGCTCTTCTGGATTACCTCGAAATCTTGAAAGACTTTCCTCACATTGGCAGTTCGGTCTTCGAGCGGCCAGGCGTGCGGAAAATCCTGCATTCCCCTATTCGGATCTATTACAGAATCAATGAGCGCAGGAAGCTGGTTGAGATTCTGCACTTCTGGCATGGATCGAAGATGGGGCCCGATCTCTAGCGCCGTAGCGCCACCATCCGCGCGACGATTGCTACGTTCCCTTCACCGCTGCCAGAAATGCCGCTCCGTACTTATCCAGCTTAGCGGGGCCGATGCCCTTGATTTCTGCCAGCGCCGACAGCGTTTGCGGTGCTGTTCCGGCGACAGCGAGCAGGACGGAGTCGTGAGCGATGCAGAATGCAGGAATGTCCTGCGCCTGGGCCAATTTGAGGCGTAGTTTCTTCAGACGATCAAGTCGGTCGAGGCCGGAGTTGTCCAGCTCGCGGGATTCCATGACCAAGGCTTTGCGATTGCCGGAACGCCGTTGCGAAATGACTGCCTCCACCGGGGCCGGCTTATTCATGCGGATTTGCCCGCGACAGACGTCGCAGCGTGCAACCCTCAGGCACGCTGTCGTCGCCAAAATATTCCAGGATGGTAAGCCGACGGCAGTCGCGCCGATAGGCGTAGGAGAACATCTGTTCCAGTTTCTGCCGGGCGTGCGCCTGCAACATCATGACCTGGGCCTGCGTGATCGACTCGTTGTTCTCGCCGATCTTGTTGATGAAGAACTCCTGCGTGTGCCGGTCTCGCGGGCTGCAATACAGCACGCATTGTGCCGGCTTGCCGTCGCGTCCGGCTCGTCCAGCTTCCTGGTAATAGGCCTCCAGGCTGGCGGGAATGTTGTAGTGAATCACGAAGCGGATGTCCGGCTTGTTGATCCCCATGCCGAAGGCGTTGGTCGCGACCACCACCGCACCTTGAGCAGACATAAAGTCTTCCTGGCTGCGCTTGCGGGCTTCTGAATCCAGGCCGGCGTGATACGCGCGCACGGTCCGCTGCGGAAACTTCTGTTGGAACAACGCCGCCAGCTGCTCGGTCAGCCGCCTGGTGGCACAGTAGACGATGCCGCTGCCCGATTGCTTTGAGAGTCCATGCAGCAGTGCGGCGTCCTTCTCGGCTTCAGTGTCTAGCCGGCGGCACGCGTAGGTCAGGTTGGGACGATCGAATCCGGTGACATGCACCTTCGGAGTACGCAAGACCGAGCATGCGAACAATGTCATTGCGAACGTTGGGAGTGGCCGTCGCCGTCAGCGCGATCGTCGTTGGCGAACCCATCTGCTCGCGAACTTCGCCCAGACGCATGTATTCCGGGCGGAAGTCGTGTCCCCAAAAACTCAAACAGTGAGCTTCGTCCACCACCAGCAGGTTCGGCCGAAGCTGCGGCAGCAGCCGCTGGAAAGACGAGGCCGCGAACCGTTCGGGCGCGAGATAGAGCAACCCGGTGAAGTCGCTGCTGAGCTGCGCCAGGACGCGGGACTGTTCGCTCGAGGACTGCGAACTGTTCAACAGCAGCACGGGGACGCCCAGAGTCCTGCAACTGCTGGACCTGGTCGGCCATCAGCGAGATCAGAGGGCGAGACAACGACGGTCAGACCCTTCAGCAGCACGGCCGGAAGCTGGAAGCAGAGGCTCTTGCCCGCGCCGGTCGGCATGACGCAGACGACGTCATTGCCCGCGAGCACGTCCTCGACGATCTCCCGCTGATGAGGACGGAACTCCGAAAGCCGAAAAACTCGCTGCAACAGATCGTCGAGACTGTCCATTCTGGTGGCCTGTTTTCACTGTAACTGTTGTGCTCCGGAAATTGTGGTAGCAGGTTACGAAAGTGTGCCCAAGGATACGGCGGAGTTTCCGGTCTTGAACACGAACCGGGCCGGGCCTCGGACCGCCTGCTAAACTGAATTTGTACTCTCGAGGTGTCAACGACGCAAGCATGAATGCTCCTGTTCTCGCCTACAAACGCATACTCCTCAAGATCTCCGGCGAGGCGTTGGCCGCCGGTCAGGGCTTTGGTGTCGACAACACGCGCGTCCACGAGATCGCGGCTGAACTCGCCGAGGTCCACAGCCTCGGTATCGAGATTGCCATCGTGGTGGGCGGCGGCAACTTCTTTCGCGGCGTAGCCGAGCAGGCCAAGGACATGGACCGCGTTTCCGCCGATCACATGGGTATGCTGGCGACCGTCATCAATGCGCTGGCATTACAGGATGCGCTGGAGAAACAGAACGTCTTCACCCGCGTGATGAGCGCTATCGAGATGAACCAGGTCGCCGAGCCATTTATCCGGCGACGGGCCATGCGCCATCTAGAAAAGGGCCGCATCGTGGTGTTTGCCGGTGGGACCGGAAATCCCTACTTCTCCACCGATACGGCGGCTTCGCTGCGCGCCATGGAAATCAAGGCGGACGCAATCCTGAAGGCGACCAAGGTCGACGGCATCTACACGGCCGACCCAGTGCTGGTGAAGGACGCCACCATGTTCGACCACATCAGCTACATGGATGTGCTGCGACTGGGCCTGCGGGTAATGGATGCCACTGCTATCGCGATGTGTCGGGAAAATAACCTTCCTATCGTAATCTTCAACCTGAACAAGCGCGGCAACATTCACCGGGTGGTGATGGGCGAGCGGGTGGGCTCCGTCGTCAATCAAGGTTGAGAGCGGCGTTGCAACAGATCTGAAACCATCAGCCAGAGACTACCCTCGATTTCCTGAACGGCTGCTCGTAATCGGCGTTACAATCCTGTTCTGTTCCCCGCTGAGCAAGCTATGGCTGAGCACGCGTACAAGCCATCAGAGGCGGTTCCGGTTTCAGGCGTCTATCGGGTCGAGCACAACGGCCACCGAGAAGCGCCACGAGGCGACCTTGCTGCAAGGCGAGGTTTTTCCCGCCTGCGCGGTTTGTCAGGACCAGGTTCGCTTCACTCTGAAGCATCGCGCCACGATATCCGTCAGGACAAGGATTTCCCGGCTGGAAAATAGCGCTATCGAGCCGTCTTTACGCGCCAGACCCGAAATTGTGCAACTCGCACTTCACAAACCGTTGAATTTACGCTAACTTTTAGCGAACAGTAAGCAAATCGATTTATCGGGGGTCTTCCCGTGACTCTACCGGCACGCATCGCGAATCGCGGGATCCTCGGTACTGCAGTATCCAGAACGGCGCTGCACAGGCAAGGTCAGGTTTCAACTGCAATCAGGAGGCCTGAAGAACACGGGTCACGGCGGCTCGCGACCCAACGGCCGGCGCTATCGCTGCGGAGAAGTAGTTCGCCAGTCCGGCATCTACGAAGTGATGCACGACCGCGATCACCGCGAAGCGCACGAGGTCGTGATGATCAGCGGCGAACACTTTCCTGATTGCGAAACCTGCAAGGAGAAGGTCCGCTTTCGGCTGATCCGCACCGCGCCTTACATTTTCCAGGATGAAGATTTCGAAGAAGAAAGCTAGCTCCGAGCAATCGGCAGCCAGCTTGGCCGTCCCGATTCGGCATAGGCTTTTCCACTCCCGCGGCCCATTCGCTTTTTCTTCCTGATTCTTGAGACGACAGGTTTTATAGTTTTGTCTGACAACTGACATCTGACAACTGACAACTGACAGCCGATGAGCCGACAGCTGATAGCTGACTGGCTGAATGCTGACAGCTCTATAATCGTGAGTTTGTGATCTCATTCTGAGGCGAACCGTAATGGCGCAAGTATCGATGGCGGCAATACCAGCCCTGAAAGACAGCTTTTCGCAGCTCAAAGTCCGCATGGAAAAGGCGGTAGAAGACTTCCGCAGGGAGATGGCGTCGACCCGCACGGGCCGCGCCTCCGTGCACATGCTGGACGGAGTGACCGTCGATGCCTATGGCTCCCAGATGCCGCTGAACCAGTTGGCAAATGTGAGCGCTCCGGAGCCGCAACTGATTACCGTTCAGCCATGGGATGTGAGCCTGATCGGGGCGATCGAGAAGGCCATTCGCTCCGGCGATCTCGGCCTGAATCCCATGAACGACGCCAAGTTGATCCGCGTGCCCGTGCCGGCGTTGACCGAAGACCGCCGTAAGGACATGGTGAAGCACCTGCAACAAGGTGCTGGAAGAGCATCGCACGGCGATCCGCAACATTCGTCGTGATGGCAATGACCTGATCAAGAAGGCGATGAAGGACAAGAAGATCACGGAAGACGAAGAGCGTGGCGCCCTGGAACAGATCCAGAAGCTCACCGACGACGAAATCAAGAAGATGGAAGAGCTGGCGAAGGGCAAAGAAAAAGAAGTGATGTCGATTTAAGTCAGCGCCCGCTGGCTCGTCCTCCTGAAGGCTCCCGCGCAGAATCAACGTAAGAGGTTTACGGCGCACCAGAGGGTGCGCCGCTTCAAAGCTATTCAGTAGCAAGTTCTCAGCAGGCGCTCAGGCGTTCGGGAATATCACGAGTGGGTTCTGCCGTAGATCCGGTGCAAACACAACTTCGGTAAGAGGCGACTGCAACTCCGGCATGGGCTTAGCCGAGAACAGCTTGCGGCATTGCTTGGCCGTCCACTTAGCCCATCTCTTCGACTTCTTCCTGCGGGCGCTGTCGGTGGAAATCCCCGTCCCCGCATACATCTGTCGATAGAGCTTGGACAGGAACATAAACGCGATTCTGGCCTTCAGCGTGGGAGCGCACGCTGACCTTTGCCAGATAGCGCTCCAAGTATAGAACTTGTCCCAAACCTTCTGAGTGCGCTGTGAGATCTCGTCTGAGGTCATCGAGGGATGCGGCGTGAACATCTTCGGACGAACTTCGATCGGGATCAGCCAGTATCGTGTGAGCGGCACATCTCCGACGAGCACCGGATGGACGGCCTGCTCTTTTTCCCAGCGCGCAAAATCCACCGTACCGGGGAACGGGGTCATCATGACGAATTGAGCGAAGGTGATGCCGGCGCGCAATGCCATGTCCACGGTTGCATCAAACGTTGCCGGCTTATCGGTGGGCAGTCCAAAAATGAACGAGCCCAGCACGTGCACGCCGTGTTTCTTGAAGGTCTGTAACTGCAGTGCCAAGGCCTCGCCGGAGTAGTTGAAATCTTTGAAGACTGCCTTCAGCCCTTCCGGAGTGACGGCTTCGACTCCCACCAGCGCGCCCTTGATATTGGCCTTGCGCATGGCGTCCAGATACTCGCCGTCTTCTCCTGCTTCCATCGTAATCTGGGTATAGAACACCATGTCCTTCGGCAGCTTGGCTAGCTCGCGCATCAGGTCGAAGCGCTCGGCGCGAATCGCTGTCAGCTCTTCCAGCTTCGCAATATTTTTCTGCTCGCGGGCCAGCCGTAGATCGGTGAGCGTTACCGGGTAGAAGTTGTCGTCGGCCAGGGCGATAAACCGGAAGCCCAACCTTCGCAGATCGACGATTTCGTCGATTACGCTTTGATAGCGGCGCTGGCGGGGCTTCTGCCCATCGGTTCGCCACACGCTGCAAAACGAACAATGCTTGGGACAGCCGCGGATGGTCTGGACCGATGCCCACATGTACTTGTTCCGCGGCATCAGGTCCCAGCGCGCGGCCAGGAATTCACTGCCTTCGATTCGTCCGCCTTCGTAAATCCGGTCAGGCTCGCTTGACAGGCAATCGATGACAGCCCTACCCCAGGCGATGTCGCCGTCTCCCTTCACCACACTGTCGGCGGCGCCGCGTTCGAAGCATTCCTCCGGAAACAATGTTGCGTGAATGCCGCCATAGATAACCCGGGCTCCGCGCGCGTGTGCCATCCGTCCCACTTCATACCCGCGCAAAGCGTTGCCGGTATGCACGCTGATACCGACGATATCCCCTGGCTGAATGCTCTCCGGCACGATGCCTTCCAGTGATTCGTCGACCAGGATAGGATCGCCCGCAATCGCCGGTGTTGCCGCTGCCAGGACAAAGAGCCATCTGGGCGTTATCACGGCCGTGCCAAAGGAATTGTCGCTGGGATTTACCAGGTGAACGCGCATCGAGCTGGACCTCTTTCTCCGGTGCAACTACGGCAGCTTTCGATCAACTATTCGAATCGTGCAAGTGTGACTTGCTAGCTTGCCGGTTGGGACGTCACCGAAGAGCGAGTCTGCTCTCCGACAAAATCGTTGAACTGTAAGTGTAACAGTAATATAGAGCTGGCGACCTAAAAACCGTCTGGCACCAGACATTTGTAATGTGCGGATCGGGTTTTGGCCCTAAACTTGGCCGGGAGATGACAATGCGACTACTGGTGCACCTTAGGTGAGAAGGCGGCAACCTCGGAGAGATTCGGCTCGCGGGGGGCTCGGACCGAGCCAAGGCGAGCTCATTGAGCAGACGCAACAATCCTGTCCGATTTGACTTGCCGTCAATCGTGGTCAGGCAATTTTTCTCAGTGGCGCATCCGCTGCGCAATCGTGTCCAGTCCGATTTGCGGCATCCCCGTCCATCTGACCCCGGGGAGGGAAACTCCTCCTGGCGCCACGGCTTTCAGAAAGCGACTCAAGTGGATGGGATCATTGCCTTTGATACAACCGCGATTCCAATTTGACCAGTAGCGCTCGACGTGGAATCCCTCGTAGGAGAAGGTAGTGACATTTCCTGAACTGCTTCCGAAGGTTTCACAAAGATCGCTGATCTCGCAGCCATTGCTCGATAACCATCCGCTACCATCGCGATCGGTGAAAGCCTCCGTCATCTCGTGGCTGATGATGAACGAGATTTTGCGGATCAATGCATCGCCCGTAGAGGGCGGATTGTTGGTCCGAAAGATTGCCCAGAACAGATCGTCGTTGTCGGAATCGCCGTTGATCTTTCCATGCTGGTGATAGCCGCCAAAGCCCTCATCTGCCGGGGTCAGCACGGTCGAGGTCGGCGGAACGATCAGATATAAGCGGTTGCGCTCGTTCACTGCCGGTGCGGGAAAAACGGTTCCGGTCTGCAGCCACTGGATCAGTTGATCCTGTGCCTCCCCGGAACTGAGCGTTGGCGGCGCGGGTGAGCGATCGACATCGACGAGGGTCACGCCCTCAAATGTCCCCCGCCCGACCCCATACTGCGCCAGTCCATTCATGTATCGTCCGGAGACGATGGCGGTCACTAACTCGCTGACCGTGTTTTCCGCATCCGGATGATCGGCGTAGAAATGGCCCCACAAAATCACATGTATCCGAGGATTCGGCATGATGTGACGGTCATTCGGCTGCAGGTTCGTCTGATTGCTATGGCATTCATCGTTGACGTCGCCGCCATCAACATCGCCAATCTGAAATTTCGATACCCGAAGTTTTTTATTGTCGGCCGGCATCATGTCCTCCTTTACTGCATGGCAATCAGGATTGGAATCACTCCGCGGCCTTCTCGCAAAGGTCGCAGCGCTTTGCCAATGACCGCGCCGAAAGCACGTTGCGGGTCGCTGGCCTTCATGGCGTGACCGGGTGTTGCGGAAGTCGTCAGCAGATCACCGGCCTCAATCGCCGAGTAATCGGCGTCGACCTTGCAATAAGCCCGTCCTATGAGCGATACGGGCCGGTGCTCCTGGGCGGCGTGGCCGCGATTCAGAATGATCGCTGGCCGATAGCTTCCAGCGCCGGCGATGACGCCGGCAACTTTCTTGTCGTAGGCCTCATCGCTGGGCGCCAGAATTTCCTCATCGCGAATGACGACGACGGTTCCGGCATCGGCAGTGCCGGTCATAGCGAAGTCCTCGGCGCAGTCAGCTCCGTTCAAAAAGATGTCGCCGTTCAAGCTGATATTTCCGGTCCGGCCGTCAAGGTGGATTTGCTGCACTCCGTGGCCGTCGATGAGTTTCAGGTCCGCGCCTGATTGCGTCTTGTTGTCATTGGCCAGCCTGGCCCGCATGGTAATGTCGCCAGTTTCCGCGTCGAGTTGCAGGTGGTTTTTGCCGTTTCCGTCGAACAACACCAGAGACGCGGGAACGACGGGCTTGTCGACAGGTATCACCGAGCGCAAGTGCAGGCTGCCGCTGTCTCCCTTAAGGTGAATCGAGACATTTTCGGAAAGGTTCGGCCGGAGAGTTATCTCCGCTTCACTACCGCCGATCCCCATCGCAAATGGGGCAAAAGGTCCGGATCCCTGGAGGGTCAATTCCCCAGAGGAACTCATGGTTCCACCCAGCCGGATGTGGCCGGTTGAGCCGTCCAAATGGATGTTTGCCTTGGCTGCATCGTCAAGGTCGTTCCCGGTTATGTCCTTCCCGAAGACCACGAGGTCTCCGTCATGTCCGTTGCCGCCGGTTCTGGCATTGCCGGTATTGCCGTTGAGTCGCACCGTGACTTTCGCTGGCGAATCGCTGGTTGTCGCTTCTATCGTTGTGGCTTTGATATCACTCATACGCACCTCGAAAGATTTGCGACGAAGCGGGCGCGCATGCTCCCTTCCGGCGTGGGTAGGAGTAGTGTCACGCCGGAAAGTGGCGGCTATTCTACACCCGATTGGATGGCGAGCAGTGGCACTGACCGGCTTATTTTTCAGGGTTTGCCGGCCATCGGATCCGGCCTTGAACAAGTCCGCGAACACCGCGGACGACCCTTCCACTTGCTTTGAGCGAGGCACTGGCTCAACATTCTTGTTGTGCTGCTCGATCTGGGAGACATCCAAGTTCGTCCTTGGCGTAAGAGCGATCTCGAATCGCTGCTGCGCTATGCAAACAACCCTAAGATCGCAGCCAACTTGCGTGACCAGTTCCCTTACCCGTACACGCGGCGCGATGGCCTCGATTACCTGAGCTATGTCCGCGAAATGGAAGTTCCCATGTCGTTCGCCTTGGAGCATGGTGGCGAGGCCATCGGCGGGATCGGGTTCAAGATGGGTACGGATATCGCGCGGCTGAGCTGTTGAAATGGGATACTGGATTGGCGAGCCCTTCTGGGGACGCGGCCTCGCGACAAGGGCCGTCACGGCGAGCTCCGAGTGGGCATTCGACAGTTACAAAGTGATACGCGTCTTCGCGACTGTATTCGCGCACAATGCTGCTTCGATACGAGTGCTGGAGAAGTCAGGATTCACGGCAGAGGGCATTCTGCGGCACAGCGCGGTCAAGAACGGGGAGATTCTGGATCAGGTGATGTACGCGAAGGTGCGTTGACGTTGACCGACAGTTTCAGGAAGCCGGACCCCGTCGTTTGGAGGTCATCTTGAGCATTAGCGCGCCTGTCTTTGGCGTGCGGGAGTCGAAGGACCGCTATCGCCGCACAGATCGGTTCTTTGCGTAGCGGCCCTGACTTCGTTCGGGATTACACAGGCCTCCTGAACTCCCTCCTGCTAGCATAGATCCGTGGCGCCGCTCCTCGACATTCAGAACCTCACCATACAATTCGCTACCGCCCAGGGCATGGTGACCGCTGTCCGCGATGTCAGCTTGCAGATCGCGGCGGGCGAGGTACTGGGGCTGGTCGGTGAATCGGGGTCGGGCAAGTCGGTGAGTTCCTGGCCATTTTGCGCCTGCTGCCGCCGCAAGCTCGAGTGCACGGCAGCATCCGTTTTCGCGGGGAAGAGCTGCTCGAGCTCTGCCATTGCAGAAGATGCAGCAAATCCGCGGAGCCGGCATCAGCATGATCTTCCAGGAGCCGATGACCGCGCTGAATCCGGTGATGCGCGTGGGCGATCAGATCGCCGAGGCGGTACTGGCGCATGCCGGAAATGGAATGGCCGCGTCACGCAAGGCCGAAGCCTGGAGCCGCGCCGTGGAAGCGCTGCGCACCGTGGCAGTCGCGCGACGCCGATCAACGCGCACGGAGCTATCCTCACCAGCTCTCCGGGGGCCAGCGGCAGCGCGTGATGATTGCAATGGCGGTGGTCAATCGTCCGTCTCTGCTGATTGCCGACGAGCCCACGACCGCGCTCGACGTCACCATCCAGGCGCAGGTACTGGAATTGCTGGCGGAACTGCGGGAGAAGTTCTCGCTGGCCATGCTGTTCATCTCGCACGATCTGGCCGTGGTCTCGCAGGTCGCGCATCGCATCGGCGTGATGTATGCGGGAAGCGTGGTCGAGATGGGAACGGCGCAGGATGTTTTTCGCAATCCCACGGCACCCTTACACGCGCGGCCTGTTAAACTCGGTGCCGACCTTGCGCTCCGATCGCGCCAAGCCGCTGCAGACAATCGAGGGCACGGTCCCGGCCATCTCGGCGATGCCGGCAGGGTGCACCTTCGAGCCTCGCTGCAGCGTGCGCGTTCCCAGTTGCGCCGATGCCCTGCCTCCTCTGGTCGAAGTAACACCTGGGCATTTCGCGCGCTGTCCCGTGCTGGCGCGGGAGGTTCATTGAATCCATGCGCCTGCTTCTGCTCAGCGACGTTCACGCCAACCTGGAGGCACTGGAGGCCTGCCTCGAAGCAGCTCCGGCAGTATGACCATATGGCGAATCTGGGCGATGTGGTCGGCTACAATGCTTCGCCCAACGAGGTGTGCGCGCGCATTCGCGAGATGAACTGTCCCGTGGTGCGCGGCAATCACGACCGCGCCTGTTCCGGTCTGTCGAACTTGTCGGAGTTCAACCTGGTGGCGGCGATGTCGGCGCGCTGGACGCAGATGACGCTGGATCCGGATCACCAGGAGTGGCTGCGCAATTTGCCCGAAGGGCCATTACGTTCGGACGAATTGCCGGGAGTCGAACTGGTACACGGATCGCCCCGCGATGAAGACGAGTACGTGCTGAATGCGCCTACCGCGGCCCTGGACTTCCATCTGCCCGGCCATTCCGATGTCATCTTCTTCGGGCACACGCACGTACAGGGAGGATTTGCCTTTAACGTACAGGATGGCAAGACGCGGCCCTTGATGCCGAAGTATCCGAACGCAGGACGGCATTGCGCAGTGGAAGTTGCCACTGGAGGCGGGCGAGCGCTACCTGATCAATCCCGGATCGGTCGGCCAGCCGCGAGATAATGATCCGCGCGCAGCCTTCGCATTGTATGAGAGCGAACGGCGACAGCTCCTGCGAGCGTCACCTTCTATCGCGTGCCCTATGACATCTCGCAAACCCAAGGCGCGCATTATTGCCGCGCATCTGCCCGAACGGCTGGCGACCAGGCTGGCTCTGGGCCGCTAGCGCAGATCCGGCGGCCAGTTCTCCTTCTGAGCCGGCAGCCACTCGAGAGCACCGCTTCGCATCAAAATGATTAGGGGTAAACTACAGATCATGCCCATCCGTCCGTTTCCAGGAAAATCACGCTATCACTCGCAGGAATTTATCGGCGGCCCTATCACCAGCCACGATCAGGGATTTCTGGTCGCCAACGTAGACGGAGGAGCCCGCGGTAATCCCGGGCCCGCGGGATATGGGGTCGTGATCGAGGACGAGGTTGGACGTCCGGTTGCGGAGCTGAGCGAATACCTGGGCCGCCAGACCAATAACTATGCCGAGTACTCCGGTCTGCTGTCGGCGTTGAATTACAGCTCTGCGCCACGGCTTCAAGGCGCTTAAAGGTAGTCAGCGATTCCGAGCTGATGGTGAAGCAGATCAACGGTGAATACAAGGTCAGCAGCCCTACATTGAAGGAGCTGCACGAGCGTGCCATGAAGTTGATCGATCAGCTTGACTGCTTCGAGATCAAGCATGTGCTGCGCGAGAAGAATCGCGAGGCTGATCGCCTGGCTAATCTGGCTATGGACCGCGGGCATCGCGAAGAAAGCTCCCGCCGTGAGCGCCACAGAGGTGGGCGGTGAAGCTTCGGTGGTACCAGAAATTAATGGCGTGGTGCGCGACGGAGTTGTGCAGTTCATGGGCACGCCGTTGCCGGAAGGCACGCTGGTTAAGATTCGCGCGGTGAAGCCGTAAGAAGGCGGGGAAGTTGGATCGTTAGTCGTGGATCGCGTTCTTACCCTGCATTGCTGTTCCGCTACGCTACGCCGATCGCTGCAAGCGGAGTCCGCACCTCCTGGCTAGCTGATCTAGTTTGCACGATTGAAAGTGCAGTTCGAAAAAGATCAAATGCAGATTTGCAACCGCGTTGCATGCGTCTTACTTGTAAGATTGCCGACGATTTTCTTACTTTTCCTACTTTTGCCGCCGTCTTACTAGTAAGAAAATCGGCAAGCATGTCGCAAATCTAGGCTTACCCGAATCGGGAAAGCGTCTGAGAGCAGGCAAAATGCCGGCTCCCAGACGCTCCCGGTTAAGACGATCGCGGATTAGTGTTTCTTCTGCCCGCCCAGATGGAGTTCAACGCATCACCCAGGGGATTAGCTGCTGGTTGCTGCTGCTTCTGCGGCTGCCCGGGCTTCGCCGGCTGTTGCGCCTGTTGCTGCTGACCGCCGAGCAAGGCCACCCACCAGGCCACCAAGATTGTTTCCGCCCTTGCCGTTCAACAGACCGCCGGCGGTTGGCAGCAGGTTGTTCAACTTCATCTTCGCGATCTGCTGCACGTCGGGCGCGACGATGGGATGGTTCATGTTGCCCGTGATCAGCACCGGCAACACGAGTTCGCCATTCTTGTTGGCCAGCGCGGTGTTGAGGTAGCCGCCGACGCCGGTGCCGCCAACCGACTGGCTGAAGCCCTTGTTCAGCACGGCCGTCACGTGCATGTTCAGGGCCTGGCTGACCAGGTTGATGCTGCCCTCGGCCGCCATGGTCCCGATGTCGAGCGCGGCCTTGGTGTCGTTGGTCTGCGCCACGCCGTCATGAATGTTGTAGCTGCCGCTCATCTGCGAGATGGCCGTGTAGCCCTTCGGGCTGACGCCGCCGAACTTGCCGATCTTCGACAGCTCGCCCGGCAAGTCGAGCTTCATGATCTTGCCGTTCGCGAGGGTCATGTTGAGCGTCCCATTCAGGGTCTGCGCAACGTCGCCGGAAGCTGGAGTGGAGAAGGTCACGTTCGTCGTCGCGCCCAGAGTGCCGTAGAGCGTGTCTTTCACCGAGGAGACGGACGACAGCATCTTGTTGGCGTCCACGCCCGTGAGCTTGGCGTTGACCGCGTAGGTCATCGGATCAGGACGGGTGTCGACGGTGACGCTGCCGGTCTGCTGTCCGCCGAAGACCTGCGAGGTCAGCGGATTGAGCTGGATGATGCCGTGATTCAGCGCGACGTTGGAGTGGACATTGGTGAGCACCGTCTGCTCGTAAATGATGGTGCCGACCGCGATGGTGCCGTTGCCGGTGGCCGTCTGCAGCATGCCGGGCTGTGCCGGCTTTGTGGGCGCAGCGTCGGCGGTGGGTATCAGGCTCCACGAAGCGTCCGCGCGCTTCTGTTTTTGCGCCGGAGCTTTCTGCGGAGCCGAGCCGCTGGTGATCTTCTCCAGCTCGGTGACGTTCAGCTTGTCGGCCGTCAGGGCGAAGGTTAGATGCGGCGCCTGGAAGTTGGCGACGCTCAGGTTGCCGCCGGCGTTGGTCGAACCCAGCGAGGCCGCAAGGTTGGTGATGTTCACGAGTTCTGCGTGAACTGCAGGTTGGCATTGCGAATGTTCAGCGGCTGCGTGAGCGAAGGCGTGCTGCAGCGACGCATTCTGCAAAGCACCCGAGCCGCTGAACTTCATGGCGTCGGTGTTCTTGATGCGGCCCGGTCGCGTGAATGTCGAGGGTGATGTTACCGCTGCCTGTCATGCCTTCCGCCGCGCTCACGCCGTAGGCCTGCGCGATGTTCAGCAGTTCGTTGACCTTGCCGTTGATGGTCTTGACCGTGGCATCTACGTTCGGCGAGACCGACGCGTACTGCGTCAGCATCATCTGGACGCGCCAGTGAAGTGCTGCCCGAGGTCGCCGTGAAGTTGTTGGACTGAATCTGCTGTGGCGTCATGGTCGAGACTGATCTCGGGCACCTTGACCGGCTGCGGGATCTGCTTGCCCGTCATCTCCAGATTGCGGGCGTTGACATTGCCGTTGAAGGCCATCTGGCTGGTCGGTCCCTGCGCGTGAACGTTGGCCGTGATCTGGCCGGCGATGGTGGCATTCGGACTGAAGGCCACGCCGAAAGCGGCGGCCAGCCGCGCGGCATCCTGAATGGAAGCGTTCGAGGTGCTCGAGATTCACATCGACGATAGAGGTGGCGGGATGCGTGTTCACCGTGCCGTTGACGGAGAGCGGAGTCGACCCGAGCTTCAGATCGCACTTCTCTGATCTGGATCACGTCGCTGTTGAGGTTATCGGCGATATCGAAGTCGGCGGAGATGGGATAGCCCACCTTCACGCCGTGAACGACGGCATCTTCCAGCTTGAGGGAGCCCGACGCGCTCAGGTTGCCGGCGGCAATCGCCAGATCGGTTGAGCCGGAAATGACGGCATCGGTGCCGGCCAGGGCGCTGGAGTTCAGAAACTTCTGCGCGCCGGAAAGCGATACTTGCTTGAGCTTTACCGTGCCCTTGAATGGCGTGCTGGCCATGTCGGCATTGTTCATGGGACCGCCGTCTCCGGCTGATGCTGAAGGTTTGCGAGCCGCTGCCCGGGAGATGCGCCGTGAGGTCGAGCGAGAATGGCTGGCCCGGAGCGTAATCCTTCAGCGTGAGATCGATGTGGTCATAGACGGCGCGGGGCTGACGCTTCTGCAGGTCGGTGACTGCAATCTGCCCGTCGGTGATTTGCAGCTTGCCCAGCGTCAGCCCGTTGGATTCCGATGGGGCCGGCTGCGCGGGCGCAGGCTTTGCGGGCTGCTGCGGCTTCGACGGAGCGGGGAACAGTCGCCGGTGCCGGCCGGAGCGCTCGCCACGGTGGAGAAATTCCAGACACCCTGCGCATTGCGAATCAGCTCGATCTTCGGACGCTTCAGTTCGAGGCTATCGATCTCGATGTTCTTGCTGAGCAGGGGAAGCAGCTTGATGCTGACGTCCAGTTGCGCGACTTGGGCGAAGGGAAGATTGCTGCGAAAGCTGGGGTCTTCGCCGATGACGACGTTGTTGGCTTCCACGCGCAGGGGAAACACGCCCAGCGAAAGCTCTCCCAGCTGCACCGGACGATTGAGCCGCTGCTGCAGCTCTGTCTGGATCTGCCCGCGGTACTGGTTGACATCGATGATGTGCGGCAGGAGCAGGAAAGCCCCAATCACGATTACGATCAGAACGACGACACCGATGACTAGCTTCCGCATGAGAGCTCCTTACACCGCGCCGGTTGCGCCCGGGATGTTTGCTGCTGGAGGTGGATCTGCCATAAATAGAAGCGTCTCGGCAGAGCCCAGTTGCATTTAGTTGTAGGACGTTAGTTTTAGCTCAGCCACTTACGATCCGGCCGGTTTAAGAGTGGGAGCTAACGCTACCGACGACCAAAGGTGTTGAACGCGACGAGTAGCGCAGTGGCAGGCGCTTTTGTGAGGCGAAGCTGCTGCCATGAATGAAACTTGGCATCAGGAATAGTGACACGAGCAGATGCATTTTGAAAGCAGGTTTTGCCGCCCCGGCAATAGCGTTACGAGGTCGCGGCCGACGGCTCGTCTTCTTCGGCGCGAATCAATCCGAACTTCTTCAGCTTGTAACGCAGCGCGTCGCGGCTGATGTCGAGCAGCTTGGCGGCGTGCGTCTGGTTTCCGTTGGCCTGCGCCCATGGCAAGTTCCACCAGTTCGCGCTCGACTTCTTCCAGCGAGGTGCCGCCGTCCGGGATCTCCAGCTTCGGCAGGCTGCGGCCGTCGGGCAGTTGCTTGCCGGCGGGGACTCCATTGTGGCCGGAGGAAAGCTCGAATGCGGTGTACGCGGAATGCTGCTGCGCCACGGCAAACGGCAGGTAGTCCGGCCGTAGCTCATTGCCTTCCTGCAGGATCATGGCGCGCTCCACCGCATTCTTCAGCTCGCGAACATTGCCCGGCCAGTCGTACTTCATCATCAGCTTGCGAGTGTCGTCGGTAATGCCGGTGACGTTCTTGCGGAAGTTGCGGTTATAGCGGTCGATGAAGAACTCTACCAGCGGCAGAATGTCTTCCTTGCGCTCGCGCAGCGGCGGCAGAAAAATGGAGATGATGGCCAGCCGATAGTACAAATCCTGGCGGAAGGTGCTGTCGCGAACGGCGCGTTCCAGGTCGCGATTGGAGGCGGCGATCACGCGAACGTCGACTTGCATGTCGCGCACGCCACCGACGCGGCGGATGACCTGGTCTTCCAGCACGCGCAGCAGCTTGGCTTGCAGTAGCGGCGAGAGCTCGCCGATTTCATCGAGGAAGAGCGTGCCGCCATCGGCCATCTCGAACAGGCCCTTCTTCATGGCCTTGGCGTCGGTGAATGCGCCGCGCTCGTGGCCGAAGAGCTCGGCTTCCATCAGCGTTTCGGGGATGGCCGAACAGTTGATGGCGACGAAGGGCTTGTCCTGCCGGCGGCTCTGGTAGTGGATGGCTTTGGCGATGAGGTCCTTGCCGGTGCCGCTCTCGCCCTGCACCAGAATGGTGGTGGCTTCGCTGGTCGCAACTTTGTCGACGAAGCCCAGCAGTTCCGACATCTTCTGCGAGACGCCGATCACGTTGTGATAGCCGGTGCGGCGGCGCACCTCGCCGCGCAGCGACTCCACCTCGGAGCGAAGCCGGGTAGTCTCCAGCGCGTTCTTGACGGCGACTGCAGAGCTCGTCGAAGTCCAGCGGCTTGCCGACGAAATCGTAGGCCCCCAGCTTCAAGCGCGGTCTTTACGTCCTCCAGTTGAGGATCGGCGGTGATCATGATGACCGCGCGCGCGTCGCCGGTTTTCTTGAGCTGTTCGAGGATCTCGATGCCGTTGAGGTCGGGCAGGCGCACGTCGAGCAGCACGAGATCGGGAGACTCGTTGTGGGCCACGCGGAGCGCAGCCGTGCCGTTGTCAGCCTCTAGTACGTGATAACCCCACTCTTCGCACTTCTGGCGCAGAGACCAACGAACGAGCTTCTCGTCGTCGACAATCAGGACTTTTTCCGCGGGCATCAAGCTTCTTCTTGGAAATAGGGTACTACAGGAAGCAAGCGGAAAGCGCCTGCTCTACCACCAACGGGGTAGAGGGCCGACGGAGAATGACGCTTCAGAGCGAACCCAAAATCCATCCTGCCGGGGCGAAATAATCAGTCGAAAAACCGGTCCGGCGGATAACCAGGTACTCCCCTTGCACATCCAGTTATGTCGGCGGGGTGGCTCATGTGGGGAGAACTATCTGCGCTGGTGCAGGTCGCCCGGCATGCTGGACATATCGACTTGTTGCGAACAGAAGCGGCGAATTTGCCGGCGTCGGCATCACTCTCAAGCTGCTCTGGTGGAGCGCCGATAAGTTCTTTGTGCAACGATCGGCGCTGATTGCCGGATTGTCGCTTCGCCTTGTGCGGTGCGATGCTGGTGGGAATTGGTGAGTGGGCCACCAGCCATGTTGACACTCGCGCGCCCGCTGACGCCGTCCTCGGCCACACTCGCAACTTCCAGCTACAGCCGCGGCGGCGGTAGGGGCAGCGCCAGTTCCGTTGCCCGATCTTCCCGATACCAGCGATCACCTGCCCGCCAATGCTCCGGGATACACCTTTCGACACGATGTGCCGGAAGTTCGTTTGCAATTCACCGTAGCCGACGAGCAAGGACGATTGGTGAACGATCTGACTTCTGACGATGTTCGCGTCTTCGATAATCAATCCCCGGTGTCGCACTTCAACGAGTTCGAACGCGATGACGATCTTCCCCTGCAGACTCGGGCTGCTGCTGGATACCAGCGACTCGGTGAAGCGCGTGCTTGCCGCAGGAAAAGCGCGCGGCGATCGAGTTTCTGGACCAGGTGATGCGGCCCGCAGACCGACAATGCTTTCGTCATCGGCTTTCGGCGGAGACTACAAGACCTGGCAAGGCTCCACGCCGAACCGACAGCAACTGGTAGAAGCTATCGACCGTTTGAAGGAGCCGGGGTGGGGAACGCGGGTCTTCGATGCGCTCTATGCGGCATGTTCCGGACCAGCTTCTGCCGGCGACAACGATAAGAGCGTCCATCGCGCCATCATCGTGCTCACCGACGGCGACGACACCGACAGTCTGCACACTTTGCCGGATGTAATTGCCGCTGCCCAGCGCAGCTGAGATCCAGATCTATCCGCTGACGATTCATTCGAGCAAGCTCGTCCACCGTGGCGACCGCGTGCTGCAACGCCTGGCCGACAGCACGGGCGGACGTTTCTACGTTGCCCCCTCCGCCAAAGATTTGGGCGAGGCCTTCGCGCAAATCGAGCGGGACTTGAGAACGCAATACTACATTTCCTTTCCGCCGCAGCAATCAGCCCCGGGCTACCACTCTCTCCGGCGTCGAGGTGCGAGCGCCCCAGAAGCTGGAAGTCCACGCGCGACAGGGCTACTACGCGCTGGAACAATAGCGGCCGACGCCTGCAATCGACGAAAAATAATCGGGTATACTCGTCGAGCGTAGGGGGAACGGTGAGTTCGGTCGGCTTGCAACCTGGTGAGCAAGTGCATTCGCGTCCGACCGCTCCATCGGCGCTCTCGGGCGCGCGTCCTTACGTCTTCTCGCTGCATCCTCATCGTCCTCAGCATCGGCCTTTACTACCCGGTCAAGAGCCATCCCTTCGTCAATTACGACGACAACGTCTACGTCACCGAGAACGTCCACGTCCAGAACGGCTTGACCTGGGACACCGTGACCTGGGCGTTCGTCACCTACGACGCCGGCAACTGGCACCCGATCACCTGGCTGTCGCACGCGCTGGATTTCCAGATGTACGACCAGGATCCCGCCGGACATCACCAGACCAGCATGCTGTTGCATGCGCTGAACGCGGTGCTGCTCTTCTGGGTGCTGTGGCGCGCGACGGGCTATCCCGGGCGGAGCTTTGTGGTGGCGGCATTGTTTGCCGTGCATCCCATTAATGTCGAGTCGGTGGCCTGGATCTCGCGAACGCAAGACCGTGCTCAGCATGATGTTCTTCCTGCTCGCACTGGGAGCCTATCGCTGGTATGTCAGCAAGCCAAAGGTCGGCCGCTACGCCGTCGTCGCGCTGCTGTTTGCGCTGGGACTGATGGCGAAGCCGCAGGTCATCACGTTTCCGTTTGTGCTGCTGCTATGGGATTACTGGCCGCTGCGCCGCATGACGATCGGGAAAGACGCTGCGAGCGATTCCGGTCTTCCCGCAGAAGAGCTTTCGCGCGCTGGTGGAAGAAAAGCTTCCGCTGTTCGGGATCGCCGCAGCCAGCGCGGTCATGACGATGAAGGCGCAGAGCGCCAGTGGCGCGGTGCTCTCGCTGGCGTCGACGCCACTGTCCATTCGACTGTCGAACGCGATTGTCTCGTACGTGAAGTACGTCGAGAAGGCGTTCTGGCCGATGCGCCTCGCGCCCATGTATCCTCACCCCGGAAATTCTCTGCGCTGCCTGGCAGGTCTACGGCGGGCTGCTGATTCTGCTGGCCATCACGATGGTTGGTCGCGGAAGCTAAATCGCGCCGCTACCTGCTGGTCGGCTGGTTGTGGTTTCTCGGCACCATGGTCCCGATGATCGGACTGGTGCAGGTGGGCCGACAGGAAATGGCCGACCGCTATGCCTATCTGCCGCTGCTCGGCATTTTCATCATGGTTTGCTGGGGCGTCTCGGACTTTGCGGAGGAGAAGCATCTTCCCGAGCGTTCTGTTGCCCGCGCTCAGCTGTGTTGTCATCGTCTGGCGCTGGCTCTCATCGCGCATCGTCAAATTGGATACTGGGCCGATAACGTCACGCTGTGGACGCACACGATTGAAATCACGGCGCCGAATTACGTTGCGCAGGATGACCTGGGCGGCGCGCTGATGAGCCAGAACCGGCACGAAGAAGCCATCGTTCATTTCCGCGAAGCGGCTGCCATTCATCCCGTCGATCCCATCAGCAACTTCAATATCGGCTTCTACGAGCAGCGGCACGGCGACCTGGAGCAGGCGATCGAGCAGTACAAGAAGGCCATCATCCTGACGACCAGTCCGTCTTTGAAGATCCAGGCGTGGAACAACATGGGCTTCGCCTATCGCGACCTGGGAAATTCGGAACAGGCACGCGAGTGCTTCGAGGCTGCGAAGAAATTGCAGGGACCGTAGCCTGCTGCTCGAGATGGGATTGTCGATTGTGCGCAGATTTACCTGTGAGTCGAGAAGAGCGACATGACATCGGTTGACCTGACGCCTGCTCAGCAGAGCCAGACCGCCGTCCGGTCGCTCGTCATCACCTCGCGCCCAGATGCTCTTGCTGAGCCTGGCGCTGGCGGTTGGCATTCTCGCGATCTACTATCCCGTTCACTCGCAGCCCTTCGCCAACTACGACGACCCCGACTACGTAACCGACAACCTTCACGTCAAAGCCGGCCTGCACTGGGAGACGGTGACGTGGGCGATGAAGACGCGCGATGCCGCCAACTGGCATCCGCTGACCTGGCTGTCGCATGCGCTCGACTGGCAGTTGTTCGGCGACGATCCCGCCGGCCCGCACGACGTCAACGTTGCATTTCACCTGGTCAATGCGCTGCTGCTGTTCTGGGTGCTGCTATCGCGCGACCGGTTACATCGGACGCAGTTGGATGGTGGCTGCGCTGTTTGCATTGCATCCCATCAACGTTGAGTCGGTGGCGTGGATCGCCGAGCGCAAGAACCTGCTCAGCATGTTTTTCTTTCTGCTGACGCTGGCGCGCGTATCACTGGTACGCGCAGAAACCGAAGGACACTCGCTACTGTCGTGGTCGCGCTGCTCTTCGCTCTGGGTTTGATGTCGAAGCCGCAGGTGATCACGCTGCCCTTCGTGCTGCTGCTGTGGGACTACTGGCCGTTGCAGCGATTTCTCTTTCGGCGCGACCAGCTCGAGCCTGACCGAGCTCGCGGCATTCCCGAAACGCTCGCTCTCCTCGCTGATCTGGGAGAAGGTGCCGCTATTCGTGCTGTGTGCCATGAGCGCATTGTTGACCATCCGGGCGCAATCAGGCGGAGGCGCCACCAGCGGCTTTGCCCGCGGCCTTCGCGCTGGAAAACGCAATCATCTCTTACGTCCGCTATATCGGAAAAGCCTTCTGGCCAACACACCTGGCGCTCTTCTACCCGTATCCGCTGGTTTACTACAAGGTGTGGCAGGTTGCGGGCGCGGCGCTTCTGCTGCTGGCAATCACCGCGGCGGTCGCTCTCGCCTATCGCAAGCGCTATCTGACGGTCGGCTGGCTGTGGTTTCTGGGCACGCTGGTTCCCATGATCGGCCTCAAGCAGGTGGGCACGCAGGCAATGGCCGACCGCTATGCTTACCTGCCGTTCGTCGGCTTGTTCATCATGGTGTGCTGGCTGGTTGGAGATTGGGCCGGGGATCTGGCTCCGCGCTTGAGGCTGGTTCGCGTTGTCGCGGTGCTGGTGCTTGATCGGCGTTGGCCGTAGTCGCACATCGAGCAAGTCGGCTTCTGGGAAGATCACATCACGCTGTGGACGCACACGCTGGAGGTGACCACCAACAACTGGATCGCGGAGAACAATCTCGGCACCACACTGCTGAAGCAGGGCGATCTGGAAGAAGCGATCCCGCATTTCCGCGCCGCGTATGCTGCATATCCCCACGATCCCAACTGCATTCTGAATCTCGCCATCTACGACCAGATGCACCACAACTATGCCGGGGCGATCGAATGGGACAAGAAGGCGGCCGAGATGTCGCCGCAACCAGAGGACGAAATCGCGCGCCTACAACAATCTCGGATACGCCTACAAGAGCAACGGCGATTTGATCAGCGCCCGCGAGAATCTGCAGAAGGCGGTGCAAGTCGATCCCGAATTCGTCGGCGCCTGGATCAGCCTGGGGGTGATGGCGCAAAGGACAGGCGATCTCCCATCTGGCGGTGGACGGCCTATTCGCGCGCGGTGCAACTCCATCCCACGGACTATGGCTATCTCCTGCTGGCCGGGGCTCTGGATGCCAGCGGCCAGAAAGAGCAAGCTATGGCCGCGCGGCAGAAAGCGATCTCGTGACGAGCAACATCCGCGGCGCCCAGCGGCAGGCGGATGAGATCCTAACGCGCTAGAGCGGAAGCCACAATCCCGAAATGTTTTTTCGCCCCCGGCTTACCGCCATCGCGGGACTGGAGTGACCCAGTGAAATCCTCGATTGGCCAACAGGAATTCGGTGGGATCAGAAAGGTCCACGCGCTTCAAGGTGGCTCGCACGGCGTGCCCGCTGAGTTCACCGTTCATCGTCATGTGATCGGCATCTGACGGCTCCAGGTTGAAAGAGCCGCCCTGTGTTGGTTGTCCAGGGGCAGAGAGCGTCAGGTCCTTCCCGCTTGCGTTCAATTTTAAGGAATAGAGCTCCAGCGGCCCCTGCATGCGTTGAATCGTGATGAAATCGGGCGTGTCCAAGATGACATTACGCCAGCGGTGCTGTTCGGTCACCAGCGGCAGGACCGAAACACCATCCGAAGAAAAACTTTCTACCGACCAGATGCCTCGTAACGGCGGAGCGATCCGCGCCTGATTCTGAATCGCCGTCGGATAGGCGCCATAAAACGCTAACGCCAGGCAAACCGCGCCAAACACATACTGAAGAATTAAGACATTTCGGTTTTGCTGCTTGTCCTTCAGGAATGGAACCGTACGAGCGGGTTCCGCAACGCGGTTGAAGATGAAGAGATTCAATATACGCTTGACGTCAGGCAGAATCAGGAAAAGGGCAATCAATACAAGGTGCGTCGTGAGGATTTTTCTGGGAACGTCGTAGCACAGATTCAGCATGAGGACGTTCGACAGAACCCCCAGGCTGACGAGCGCCCCCAGAGTGCTGAACTGGGGAACAACCAGAAGAATCCCGCCAAGCAACTCTGCGATCCCGCCAAAAAAGCTGTAGGCGCGCGAATATCCCATGAAAGTCCAAAGCAAGCCCAGCGGTGACAGGTGACCCAGTGTGTCAACGTGCCGCCCTAGCGGGATATCGGCGAACTGCATCGGCAAAATTTTGCTGGCGCCATAAATCATCATGGCTGACGCAACATTGAGGCGCATGAACAGCCGCAGCCATTGGTAGAGCTGTTGGTAGTTTTTCCGGTTTCGATCGAGCAGCGACCAGATAGCGGTGATCAGCAGCGCCGTCGTGAAGATGCAGAGCAGAAGCACATAGTCGTACAACTGATCGCCACTGCCGTTAGGGATCTCCCGCAAACGGTCGTTCAATCCCAAGACAGAATTTCCAACCCACGGCACGATCTGGTGCCACATTTCAGAAAACAGCGCATGGTAAGATCGCACCTTTTCGTCAACCCCGAGCGAGCCCACGGGCCCGGGCGCGATATAGAGGAAGAAATACGTAAAGACGAATCGGAATCCGATCCGCGTAGCCAAAGACCATTCAACTGGGGCCTGCTCGGTGACGGCTGGTATTTCCTGCAGCTGCGGGAATGACATGAGTACCTTTTCTCAACGATTTCAGAGACGTGGGCGGGGAGTGCTGAGGGAGAGTGATGTGGCCCAACGCCCGTGGCTCAGGCATTTTCGCTCGTATGGTTCTTTTCTGCAACCGCCACGCAGCAAAGCGTGCGGCCAAGCATCGAGAGTGGTTGCAAGAATCGTCTATTCGAGAGAAAATGCCTCAGCTTCGAGTCCACGCTAAACCCGACTATCAGCGTGGGATACAGGGAAATCCCTTCGAGTAAGAGGGCCATCATGATACCCCAGTTGCAGCAGGAGACGCCGATCTCTGCGCCAGAAACCACCTCCCAGTGGTCACTTGCGACTAAGATCGGTTTCCGGTTCGTCTTCAGTTATTTGATCCTTTACATCGGCCCGGGCGCCGTCGGCTCTCTTTCGTCCTACCAGACCACGAAGCAGGTGGAAGGCAATCTGTGGAACTGGATCTGGCACCCGGTTGTCCCCTGGGTGGGCGCCCACATTCTCCAACTCCAGGGAAATTTCACCGAAGTACCCAACGGCAGCGGCGATCAGCTTTATGACTACGTTCTCATCTTCTGCATGGTGCTTGCTGCCATCGGGATTACAGCAATCTGGTCTGTGTTAGATCGTAAGCGGCCCAACTATGGGCATCTTTATCAGTGGTTACGGATCTTTATGCGGCTGGTGGCAGGTTGGGCGATGCTTGGCTACGGCGTGAAGAAGCTCGTCGGAGCCCAGTTTCCGCCGCCCGATCTTCCTCGCCTGATGCAGCCTTTCGGCCAGGCTTCTCCCATGGGAATGCTTTGGACCTTCATGGGTGCATCGGCGCTGTACAGCTTCTTTGGTGGATTCGGCGAGACGCTCGGTGGCGTACTGCTCATGATCCCGAGATTTACGACCTTGGGTGCGCTGATCAGTGGCGCCATGATGACGAACGTCCTGATGTTGAATCTATGCTACGACGTTCCCAGGAAGATATTCTCGGTTCACCTGGTCTTGATATGCCTGTTTCTGCTGATTCCTGATTTCCGCCGCCTCGGTAATGTCCTTATCTTCAACCGCAGGGCAGACCCTGTGCCCGAAACGCCTCTATTTGACGACAAGATTTTGAACCGCATTGCGCTTGCGGCCCAAATCGCGTTCGGCGTTTATGTGCTCTGGGTAGCAGGGGCACAGTCTATCAAGGACCGCCAGAATCTGACTGCGACGCTCCCCGCTCCGGTTCGCGGCGTCTGGTCGGTAAAGCAATTTGGTGTCGATGGGATTTTGCGGCCGCCGTTGCTTACCGATTCCGACCGGTGGCGCGACGTCATCTTCGATGCTCCCAAGGTATTGACCATCATTTCGATGGATGGAAGACAATATCGGTATTACATGGAGATGGATGACAGCCTGAAAACATTCAAGCTGTGGGACGCCGATGACCCGCATCGCTCAGGCATGCTTACTCTGTCCCAGCCGACTGCGGATCAAATGACCTTGGATGGCCAAGTGGAGGGTCATCCACTGAACATGAAGATGGATCGAATCGATTTATCAAATAAGGATAAGTACCCGCTGATGAATAAGGGGCTTAACTGGGTGAATCCGTATATTGATAACCGGTAGCCCTGAGCGCGGCAACGGGGTGGAACTCCTGCGCGCTTTCCTCCACCTTGGACCGTCGAGGTTGTTCTAAAGGCCGCCGCATCACGATGGCGAGGTCTACGTTTCGCATTGTCGGTTTCACCAGCGTGAGCCAGCTCACTTCCTAAAGCCAAGCACGCCCAACCCAGGTCCAGGTCTCTCCTGAGCCCCCCACGATCTTCGTGGCTTGCCACCAGGAACTGAAATCGGGCACACACCCACTGATCGTCCAATTCGTCCGCACTACACTGGTAAACCGACCTCCTCTGAAGGGGGGATCTGCTGCGCAATCGGCTCAGGTTATGGCTTATTGCAATCGCGGCAATCACCGCGACCGTCTGCGTTCGGAGCCAGGAAGGATCTCAGGTTGCTTGGGCGGCCGGGCGCAGTTTTGTGCAGTTAGGAATTCTTGCAGAAATGAAAAGCCGGAGCACTAGGCTCCGGCTTTGAAATGACCTGGGGGAAGGGTCGGGTTGAATTTAGAACAGCTTGCGGCGCAGAACGCCAGCCAGGCCGAGGATGCCAGAACCGAACAGCATGATGCTGCTGGGCTCAGGAGTCGTGCGTGGTCGTGCTGGTCGTGCTGGTCGTGCTGGTCGCCGGTGCCGACCGATCAGGGTGAAAGCTTCCGAAGGAATCGTGCCTACGGAGCTCTCAGAAGCGGAGGACGGCTCCGCCGTTTTCATCCCAGTAGACCGGGTCGCCGTTGCTGACAACCGCGTTCTGCATGTTCAGCCAGTAGGTACCGGCGTTCAGAGCGCGGCCGCTGAAGCTGCCGGTCTCGGTGCAGACGTTGAAGCCGAAGCCGTTGCCGACGCAACCGCTCTGCGTGAAGTTCACGGTGCCGCTGAAGAAGGTCGTTCCGCCGAACTCATCCGACGTGATCGAGATATCAGCCGTCTGCAGTACGTCACCTGCGAACATCCAGGTGCCGAAGCTCAGGCCGGACACGGTCGTAGCGGCGTCAAGTGTGAAGGAATCGCTAACGACGAAACCGAAGTTAACTGTCCAAGCGTCGGTGTTGCCGTCGATCGGACCGTTGTCGTATACGACGTTCTGGGCCATGGCAGGAACAACAGCCAAGCACAGTGCGAGCAGCGAAAGCGAAGCGATACGCATTTTCAAGGATCGAACCCTCCTTTAGGTTCAATTCACGTACAGACCCATACAATTGCCCCATAGCGAGAGAGGCTGTCTATACAAGAGCAATCCTCGTGCCACGCTAAACCCATTAAATTCGGTGGTTTTCAAGCTTGATGAGTGCAGCTGTTTGCGACATTGTTCTAGGCAATTTCCCTCCCTCAGCGGAGAGACCCAAAACTACTAAGTGTTGATTTTTACAACACTTATTGGCCATTTCTGACGCAAAATCGGCTGCTTTTGAGGATTTACCGCGCATCGTTGGCCCAAATGGGTGCCACGCCGCACCAACTGACTGCCCCGGGACGCGGTTCTGCAGCTGGACCGCTCTATTTCGACTTCGACCGCACGTTTCCCTCCGGATGGCGCTGGTCGGGATGGCCTGCCGAACAACCGCTGAAGAGGGCACACGGCCACCGCACCGGGGCGGACTTGGGTAAATCATTGTCATTGGGGAGATTACGGTGCTGAAACGTCAGAGTCGCCGCCGGTCTGGGACTTGGAACGGGCTGCCACCACCGACACTAAACTGAAGATGGTGAGAAGGCATCATTTACCGGGCTTGGGCGTACCAGAATAAAAAGCCCGGGACGAGCTCTGCGCCAGCATCGTCCCGGGGTGAGCGACTGCTTTGCAGGATTGCTCCCGCACACGAAGCCAACAGGATTTAACCCTTGGCGTTGGCTCCGTGCATTTTTGCGCGCTCAATTAAGGTCTGCACTTGATCTTTCTGCGCGTAATCGGGATTGGTCTGCAGCAATTTCTCCCAAACTACAACCGCTCCTTTCGGATCCTTCTTGCCCTGCCATTCCACGATTCCGAGATTGAACAGTGTGCCGGGATGGTTCGGACGAATGGCTAAGGCCTTCTCAAAACTTGCGATCGCTTTGTCAGCGTCGCCCATGTACCAGTACGCGGTTCCTAGATCGGTCTGCACATCGGCATTCTTTGGCTGCAGCGACAATGCTTTCTCGTAATACTGAATGGCTTGGGGATAGGCCTGGCCGTCGTAGTAGAGATTGCCGAGCCTGATCACCGTTGCGGCGTCAGCGGGATTGCTCTGTAGCTGCGTAAGCAGTGGCTCCGCGGCTTTGGCCAACATTTCCGGCGTTGCTGCCTGCTGCTGTTGTGAAGCACCAATTCCCGGCAGTTGCGCGGGAGACATCCCCATGGCTCCGTTCGCTGCTCCGGCGGGTGCCGCAGCCTGCGCCGCCTGAGGCGTTACGGAAGAAGAAGCCGAGCCGCGAGCAAAATATCCAACCGTAATGCCGATGACCAATGTAATCACCGCGAGAGTGTAGGCTTGTACGGTAGTGAATCCGCCGCTGGTCATCTTTGTATTCGTTTGCGCAGTTGAAGACATAGTGTTTACTCCTTGTTACGTTGCCGCCGCTTTGCAGCTGGCAATTTGTACTTAGCGCTCGGCATTCAACATCATTAAATCCAGCATTCACTGACAACTGACAACTAGTTCTTGGTGCCGGCGGCAGCCCTTACAGGCTGTTCAAGATGAAACAGGCGTCCGACCGCTGCGGTCAAAACGTCCTGCTCCGCTCTCTCTGGAAGTCCCTTCAATTCACGGGCCAGGGAACCAGCAATGCGCTGCGTTATATGAGTTGTTAGAGCCGTTAACGCCTGATCCTGGTCTTCCGTGAAAGGGCCGAACTCCTTGCGCAGGACTTCCAATTCCTGCCGGCAAAGATCATCGAGACGTTCTCGCAGGGCTACGATGGTGGGCACAACTCGCTCCGCCATCAATTTGTGACGGAAGCCCTGCACCTCCGCCGCTACAATCTTTTCTGCTGCGTCTGCTGCTGCCTGCCGTCCGAGCGCATTGCGCTGCACCACGTGCTCCAGGTCATCCATGTCGAACAGGTGAATGCCTTCGATCTCGCGCACGGCGGGATCGATATCGCGCGGGACGGCAATATCAATCATCACCATCGGCTTGTGCCGGCGCTCGCGGGCAATCTCCTCCGCCTCCTGACGGCTGAGGATGGGTACAGGCGATGATGTGGAGCTGACGACGATATCTGCCTTCCTGATCTGCTGCAGCCTCTGGTCAAACGGAACAGCGGTTGCGCCTAATTTCTCGGCCAGCTCCGAACCTCGCAAGGCCGTGCGATTCATGACCTTCGACCCGGCTGACCCCCGCCTTGATGAGATAATGCGCGGCCAGTTCACTCATTTTTCCGGCTCCGATCAGCAGGACTTCGCGTCCCGCCAGGTCGCCGAGCACCTCGCGTGAAAGCGCCACCGAGGCGTAAGGAACCGACACCGCCGAGGAGCCAATCGCGGTTTCCGTCCGGGCGCGCTTGGAAACAGTAAGCGCCTTCTGCATGACCGCGTCTAGGAATCGGCCTGTGGTTTCTGCTTCCTGTGCCTGCGCCCACGCCTCTTTTACCTGGCCGGTAATTTCCGGCTCGCCCAGCACCATGGAATCCAGGCTGGAGACGACTCGGAAGATGTGGGTGAGGGCTACGTCGTCCATCAGCCGATAGAAGTGAGACCACTCGCAAAGCTTCAGTTGGTATTCCTGGGTCAGGAATCGCAGGACGGAATTCGCTGCAGTAGGAACGTCGCTGGCCCACAAAATGAATTCGGTACGATTGCAGGTGGCCAGTACGATGACTTCCTCGATGCCTTCCGAGCGAACCAGCTGCAGCAGCGCCTCGGAGCGTCGCGCCGGGCTGATCCAGAAGCGTTCGCGAACCGCTACCGGAGAGGTTCGAAAATTCAGACCGATCACTGCTAATGTCGGTTCCACGGGAAGCCTTCCTTACCAAACAGGTCTGGCAGTACTAAATGCATTGCGGTCGCCAAACCCTTCTCGGAGTTTCGGATCGAAGTCAACTGACTGATACGGGCAGCTTTAGCGGCGGAAATAGCAAATTGATCTGGGCGCTCGCCCGGGTAATTTAGAGGGATATCACACTGCCGAAAGGGGCTTTTCGCACCCGCGAGGGCGCCTTGGGGCGGTCGGGGATTGCCCTACCCTCAAGGTTGTATTTGTGCAGCGACCTTCGCGAGGAGTACATTGTTACCGTCATTGCGACGACCTTGGCCCAGCAAGACGCTCGCTACAGGAGACGACAAACGATGACGGTGAAATTGTTGCAGCGAATTGCCCTGTTTAGCTTCTTTCTCGCACTCGCACTTCCCCAGATTGCAGCCGCGGAGAGCGCTGCCGACACTTACAAAGCGAAATGTGCCATGTGCCATGGCGCTGACGGCAGCAAAAGCATGATGGGAGCAAAGCCCCTGAACGGATCTGATGTCCAGAAAATGTCCGACGCCGATCTGACGGAAGCTATCACGAACGGCAAGGGCAAGATGCCCGCTTACAAAGGCAAGCTGAGCGACGCGCAGATTAAAGACCTGGTTTCCTACATCAAGACCATGAAATAACTCCGACGTACAGACCCAAACAGATGGCGATCCGCAAGGGTCGCCATTTTCGTTTGTCTCACGAAGAGAGCTGCTGCAGCTGCGCGCTGCGGCCCTGCACAAAGGCGAGTTATACTCGCAGCTTGCCGCAGGAGGCAGCATGACGGACGACAAGAAACCGAAACCCGACGCTACCTCGGGTCTTAGTCGGCGCGATTTCATCAAGATCTCCGGAGTCGGCGCGGCCGTTCCACTGGTGCTGGGCCCGACCGTCGTCTATGCCGCCGGCGAAGAAGTCGTGGTGCATGGACCCGGCAAGGTCCCCATCGTGCTTACGGTGAACGGAAACAAGTTGAATGCGGAGCTTGAGCCTCGTGTCACTCTCCTCGATGCGCTCCGCAATACCTTCAATCTGACCGGCGCAAAGAACGTGTGCGATCGTGGCACCTGCGGCGCGTGCACAGTACTAATGGAAGGTAAGCCGGTGTATGCGTGCTCGTTGCTCGCAATAGACGCTCAAGGGAAAAGCATCACAACGATTGAAGGCCTTACGGTCGGCGATGCTCTGACCCCGGTAATGCAGGCTTTCGTCGATCACGACGCACAGCAGTGCGGCTTTTGCACTCCCGGCTTCGTTGTCGCGACTACTCACTTCCTGCAGCGCCATCCCAACGCATCCGAAGACGATGTGCGCCGTGGCCTGAGTGGCAACTTCTGTCGCTGCGGAACCTACGATGGCGTGCGTGCAGTTGCGCTAAGCCGGGCGGCAGAAGCGAAGGGCGGTGAGTCATGAGTGAATACTCCTGGCCCGATCCCGCAACGCGTCCGCTGCTTGGCAAGAAAATCTCGCGCGTTGACGGTCCGGTAAAGGTTTCCGGCCGCGCCAAGTATACGTTTGACTACAATCCCGACGGCCTGCTTGCCGGCAAGATCTTGCGCTGTCCTTACGCGCATGCCCGCATCACCAGCATCGACACCAGCGCCGCCGAGAAGATGGCGGGCGTGAAAGCGGTGCAGATTATTCAGAAGCCGGGAAGCGAAATCTTCTGGGCCGGCGACGAAGTCGTTGGCGTCGCTGCCGTCGATGAGCAGACCGCCGAAGACGCGATCCGCGCTATCAAGGTGCAGTACGAAGTTCTTCCTCACTTCATCTCCGATGCCGAGCCGCCGAAGGACATTGCCACCAATAACGGTCCCGTCAGCCAGGAGGACTTCGAGGACATGGAAGACAACCAGGTCCCGGATGAACAAGTCGTCGCGGCCATCAAGCATCAGGGCATCAGTTGGCACCCTGACGAGAAGTACCTGAAAGATCTGCAAGCCTCCGGAGCTGACCCAACTGTGGTGCAGGCGCTGCGCACGGCGAAGTATGCGCCTCCAAGCGGCTCGAAATCACCATATAAGAAGACGGCGATGCAAACGCAGGGCGAACCTGATCACGCCTTCACCTCCGCAGCGGCAGTTGTCGAAGGTCTCTACGGCGCGTCTGCCATCACACACTGTTGTCTTGAATCCCACGGCATGGCGTCGGAGTGGCCGACCGACAAAGATTTGCTCGTCCACATCTCCACGCAGAATCTCTCCGGCATCGCGCCGCAAATTGCCGAGCCCATGGGCATTCCGGCCGGCAACATTCAGGTCATGCAGCAGTACATTGGCGGCGGCTTCGGCAGCAAGTTCTCGCCCGACCGTTGGGGCATAGCCGCCACACAGTTATCAAAAACGGCTGGAGGTAAGCCGGTCAAGATCATGCTCGAGCGCGCCGCTGAACTCGAGGTCGCCGGCATGAGACCTTCGTCGTTCGCGCGCGTGAAGATCGCCGCCGACAAGGACGGCAAGCTCCTCGCATGGGAATCGCGCTCATGGGGTACCGGTGGAATGGGCGGCGGTGGTACTCCTCCGCTGCCTTACATCTTCGAAATCCCGAATCAGCGCAAACAGAATGTTGCCATCGCGACGAACCAGGGTAGTGCCCGCGCATGGCGAGCGCCCAATCATCCACAGGCTGCAGCCATCACTCTATGCGCCATGGAAGATCTCGCCGCAAAGCTCAACCTCGATCCCGCTAGAGATGTTGACGCGCAATCTCGACCTTACCGGGCCGCGCGCCAAGATCTACAAAGACGAGTTGCCGATCGCCGCCGAGATGATCGAGTGGAAGAAGAACTGGCATCCGCGCGGCGACAAATCGGCAGGCCCGGTGAAGCGCGGGCTTGGACTCTCGATCCACACCTGGGGAGGCCGCGGCCATAACAGCGATTGCGATCTCACCATCCATCCCGACGGCTCTGTCGAAATTAAAATGGCCACGCAAGACCTCGGAACGGGCGCGCGTACCATCATCATCATCGTTGCGGCTGACACGCTGGGCATTCCGATGGACAGCGTGAAGCTGCTGATCGGCGACAGCCGTTATCCCGTCTCGGGCGCAAGCGGTGGCAGCACCACCTCCGGTGGAGTTACGTCCTCGACAAGGCGCGCTGCAGTCGACGCGCGCACTCAGTTGTTCGCGAAGGTTGCGCCGTCACTCAAAGCGAAGCCGGAAGAACTCGAAGCGGTCAATGCAACGATCCGCGTGAAGTCCGATCCCAGCCGCAGCCTCTCGTGGAAAGAAGCCTGCACGAAACTAGGCGCCATGCCAATGACGGTGCGCGGCAAGAATCCCGACAAGTTGAAGCCGCCCGATCTGACCAACAGCGGCGTCGGCGGAGTGCAGATGGCCGACGTCTCCGTCGATACGGAGACCGGTATCGTGCGCATCAACAAAATGGTGGCCGTACAGGATTGCGGCCTGGTCGTCGATGTGAAGACTGCGGCCAGCCAGGTGATGGGAGCGCTCATCATGGGCATCAGCTATGCGCTTTATGAAGAGAAGATTCTCGATCCCGTGACCGGGCGCATGCTGAACGCCAACATGGATTTCTATCGCCTCGCCGGTATCGCCGACATCGGCGACCTCAAAGTGCACATGATGACCGGTAAAGGCTATGACGAGCGTGGAGTGATAGGTCTGGCCGAGCCGCCGGTGGTCTCGCCCGGCGCCGCGATCTCCAACGCCGTGGCCAATGCGATCGGTGTGCGAGTGCCGTTCCTCCCGCTTACCCCGGCGCGAGTTCTGGAAGCGCTTGAAGGCAGCGGACAGGCGTAAGGCAAGCGGGCTACCGCAAGGCGTCCGGCAAGCGTCACGCAGCGGACAAGCTTAATAACGCGATATAGCCAGGGAGGCTTGAGCTGGCCAGAAATGATCCGGCTGTTATAATCATCTTGCTCGCAAGAGCAGCCCGCCGAAAGCGGGTTCCCGCCCGAGCCGGAGAGGTGGCCGAGTGGCTGAAGGCGGCGGTTTGCTAAACCGTTATACGGTCAAAAGCTGTATCGGGGGTTCGAATCCCCCCCTCTCCGCCAGATTTACAAGTTGCTGAAAATTGCTAGTTGCTGAGTGCTCCGCCCGCAGGGTCCGTGGGCACTGAGCCTCGCACCGTCTCTAAGCGGACACGCCGAGAGAGCCTATAAGTGCGTTCCGAGAATAGCGTGGACCGGTCTACCATAGCTGCGCCAAACCGAGTTATCGCTCCGGGAGACAGATTCGGGTAGTGGGCGAGTTTGAGAAAATTCAAAGCCGCCCACTACCCAGATTCGAATTGCAATCGACACAGACCATCACTCGGTTAACCGATCATTTTGCGTTGATCGCCGATGCGGCGCTCACGCTCGTTAGCGAATCGCTGCACGCCCGCGAAAATCGTGTCGGGATCGAGGTGCGCTTCCTTGATCACTTCCAGTTCCAGGCCGCCGCTTCTCCAGCGATTGTCGAAGTCGGAAGTGAGTGAATACTCATCAGTCAGCGGACCGAGATTGCGCAACGGCCACATGCGCCGCGTCCCTGTCGAGACCACCATCAGATCGTAACGAGCCTCGTCCGGCAGCACGGAATCGCGATAGGCTTGCGGCTGGCGATCGAACAAATCTTCGCTGATCGCGGCGATGACCTTCACATTCACGCCGGCGGCTTCGAGTTTCGGCAGAACTTTCACCAGGTTCACCGTTGAACTCGATCCCTGCGCGACCACGTAACCGTGGCGTGGCTTGTCGGGTGAGAAATCGCGAATCACATACAGGCCTTTCGCCGCCGCACGCACATCGGAGTCGGCAAAATGGCTGCGGTCCGCTACTGCGAAGTCGGGACGCGCCACTTCCAGCGTGATGATGCCTACGTGCGGATCGCGCGCCGCGATTTCCGCCGCCGCAAAATAGCCGGGCGCGACATCGTTGTAATCCCAGAAACTCAAGTTGATCACCTGCCCGCGCGGGAACAGCTTCCACACCTGCGGGGCGAAGATGCCGAAGTGTGTGCGCGCGTCCGCCGCAGTTTCAGGACCGGAGTGCGCGGTCAGAATATGCAGCACACCTACGCGGAACTTGCTGTCCTGATTTTGTTGACTCCAGACACGCGCCGGAGTGTACATCAGCGGCGTGAACGCTCCGTAGGTGCCGCTCAAAGCCCAAACGCCGGCGAATTTTTCCGGATCGACAGACGCACTTTGACTCACCAGCCCAATGGCCGTGGACACATTGCCGGCTTCCTGGATGGGCGCTTTCAAGCGCGTGCCCAGCGGATTATCCGTGGGACTGTAGTGTCCCCACAGACTGCCGTGCTCCACGTTAATGGACTCCGAAAGGTCGGCGGCCACCGTAAAGAAACGTCCTTCCGTGACGTAATTCATCCACTTGATAATTTCGGAGATCGCGCGCCGCGATCCGGCGACCTCGCCTGGCTTTTTGAACAGGGCAATGCTGACTTGCTTCCCCGCACCGGAGAGCGCGTTGCGAACGGAAACTTTCTGGGGCTCTTCGGGCAGCGCCGACACGCGTAGACGATCGTCGAGGAACGGATCGCTCGTGGTCGAGATGCGCAGCTTCACATCGTCGCGCACGGTATCGCCGATTTCCACGAGGCGATCGGCCAGGCGATCGCCCAATCCGTTGCGGTCGAGCAGCGACATCACCACGTCGATGTTCGTCTTAAACTGGATCAATCGCTCGCGATTGTCGCTGACCGGACCCTTGCGGATTCCTTCGAACTCCACGTCGTAATGCTTCTCGAAGGTTGACGCCAGCGCGATGAAGTACTCCGAATTCATCTTCAACGCGTAGGGGTGGCTGGCGTAACTGACCAGTTGATCGCCAGGGTAGTCGGTAATTTTTCCGTTGGCAGCGGCCGGCCAATAACCCTTGATGGTCTTGCCGATGGTGACGACTGGCCGGCGGTCCTTCGGGTCGACTTCGTCCATCGCCTTCAGCGCGGCAGTCACTTCGCCGTAGTCGTTTCCGTTCGCCAGCGTGAAGACGTTCCATCCGTACGACGTCCACTGGCTCACCAGGTCGTAGACCTCGCAGAACTGCGACGAGATGACACCACCAATCGGGCCGCCGATCAGACAATCGTCGATGCCCGCGTTGTTGTCGGAAATCATTACGCGCAAACGCTTGCCTACCTGCAGCGCCAGGGCCTGCGTCTTCAACTCCTGCGCGTGGCCTTCGGTAAGCGCGAATTCGCCTTCCAGCGCAATCACCTTCGGCGACTCCGGCGCGCCCATGTAATCCCAGAACGCCGCCTTGCCGGCAGCCGTCGCGATGCCGATGCCCGAAGGCCCGCCGTTCACGTCGTTGGTTAAGTCGGTGCTTTCCGCGTGTCCCATGAGCGCGCGAATGCCACGGCCCTTCGCCTGCGCGAACAGCGGGTGATCTTCCAGGCCTGTTTCCTGCAGCAGTGTCTTCAATGCGCCTGCGCCGCGCCGGAATCCCAAGGCATCGATCGGCAGCATCGCGGCGTGCGGATCGACGTGATAACGCGGATCGCCGGTCTGCTGATACTTGCGATACAACGCCTGGCCCAGGATCATCCACAGCGCGTAGCAAGTGGGCACCGAATGGCCCGCCGCCATCATGAATTTGTCGGAGTAAGGATGCTTGGGCCGGCGGTAATCGTAACGGAGTCCACCGTTGTCTGGACCGGCCAAATGCGCCGCAACGTTGTATGGGGTGTAAGCGAGCGGCCCGCCCAGATGCCCAGTCTGCGCGTAATTTCCCAGCAGAACCAGGGTCATGCAGGTCATGAATCCAACGTCGTCGAGCAGTGGATCGTACGTCAAAGGTTGTTGCTGAGAGGGAGAAGGAACTATGTGAATGCACGATGTCATAAGAGGTCTCAAAACAGCTACATCATTAGTATCGATGAAAATCCGAGCAACCTGGAGTCAGCCGCGGGCCTAAGGCCAATCGCATCTGGAATCATGAAGGGCAACGGCTTTGAATTTACGGTTCGATTCATCTGCGGTCGAGAACTGCTCGGGAAAACCGCGAATTTCTCACTCGCCTTCTCAGGCCCGGCTCCAACACGAGAAAAGAAGCCGCGTAGACGGCGATTGAGCAATCAAGTCGAATTAATCAGCGTATCCCATGGTCTTTTGTTTGCGCAATGGGCGGCCTTCCGCAACAGGAGTACCCGGCATAATTGATTGCCGACTCGCTGTACCCTCGCCGGCCTGGCGTAAGACTCTGATTCTGAGATCGGTTTCAAGCGCCGCAGCGGTCGCGGTAATGAACGTCCGTTGTGGCATTCGACGGCGAAGCCGTGCTCAACAACGCCCGACCGAAGGATCCTGGAAGCCGGTGCCCTACGGCGCAGGCGGTCCGAACCAAGTGGTTAGCGCGTCAGCCAGCCCCACCCGGGTCGAGTCGGCCACCCAGGCTACGTATGCGTCGGGCCGAACCAAACCGCATTGGGAGCCATGACCGCCCCGATCGCCGGAAGCTCCCACGCCCCTACATAGTTGGCGTCAATCAGCGGAATGCGACCCGCCCATGGAGCGATGTCGAAGTCGCCGCGATCCCCGAAGTTGAGGAGCACCGGCCTGGCATCGTGCAGCAAGGTGAAGAGTCGCAGCGGGCCGTCAGCGGTGACCAGGTCAAGATCGGGCATGCGCCGTCCGAGCAGCGGGTGTCCCTCCGCCGAGGTCGTAACGAATGCCCAGACCATGCTCCGGCAGACTTGCTCTTCATTACCGGAATCGGCGTTAGTCCCAGCTATCACCCATAACAAGAAGAATCATCGGCGGTTCGTGTATCCCATCCCACTTCGCCCGCAGAAAGCGCGGCGCGGTGGGACAGGAGCACCGTTACTGTCCGTCCGAGTCCCCGGAGCTTCGGCCTGCTACCAGACGACGCAACGCTCGTCGGCCGGCCGGACCATCGCGTCCGTCTGCTTGCACGAGAACGCTGTCGCAAATGGCGGGAAGTTTGACAGCGGTCCGATGACGCGGTATTTCGCTATCGGGTGAGGATCGCCTTGCACCATCAGACGCTGTGTCTCCGGCCGGACTTCGTCACCGCGAAACTGTCCCCAGGCAATGAAAAACTGCTGGTCCGGCGTGAAGCCGTCAATCGTGGGCGCTGGCTTGCCCTGCTGGGACTTCTGAAAGGCGAGGTAGGCAATCTTCACGCCTGCCAGATCGCCGATGGACTCTCCCAACACCAGCTTGCCCTGATGATGAATATTCGGCTCAATGTAATAGCCGTCAAACTGATTCACCACGCAGGCTGTCTTCACCTGAAACTTCTTCAAGTCGTCGGCTGTCCACCAGTTTTGCAGGCGGCCCTGCGCATCGTACTGCGCTCCCTGATCGTCGAAGCCGTGACTGATTTCATGCCCGATGACTACGCCGATGGCGCCGTAGTTCACGGCATCGGTGGCTTTCACACTGAAGGCCGGCGGCTGCAGGATTCCCGCGGGGAAGACGATCTCATTCATCAGCGGGTTGTAATAAGCGTTCGAAGTGGGAGGAGTCATGCCCCAGCGACCGCGATCTACCGGCTTGCCGATGGTAGAGCGGTCGTCGTTCACCTGGAATTGTGCGGCATTCATCGTATCCACAAAGAAGGAATCTCGCGTGATGTTGACGCTGCTGTAGTCCTTCCATTTGTCCGGGTACCCCACCTTGACGTTGAAGGTGGAGAGTTTCTCCAGAGCCTTCTTCTTGGTTTCGGGCGTCATCCAGTCCAGGCCTTGAATCGTGTCGCCCATGGCCGCCAGGATATTCATGATCATCTCCCTGGCGCGCGCCTTGGCTTCGGGCGGGAAGTATCGGGCAACGTAGTCGCGCCCCAGGGCCTCGCCCAGGAAAAGGTCGGTTGACTCCGCGCAGCGCTTCCAGCGTGGCTTCAGTTCGGCCACTCCGCCCAACTGCTTGCCATAAAAGTTGAAGTTCTTTTCCACGAAGGGCTGGGACAAAAAGTCGGCAGACCCATGCAGCACCTGCCACGAAAGATAGACTTTCCAGTCCGCCATCGGCGTCGAGGTGATCTGTTTATCCACCTCTGCCAGGAATGCGGGCTCATCCACGTTCATATCCGCTTGCGGAATCTTGGCGTCGACGTAATAGGCCGTCCAGTCAAAGTGCGGCGACAGTTGCTGCAACTGCGTAAATGTAGTCTTGTGGTCGGTAGCCTTTGGGTCGCGGCGCGCAATGTTGTCAAGTGTCGCCCCGGCAAGTGCGGTTTCCACCTGCATGACCTGCGTCGCGGCCTTGGCCGCTGCCGCATCGCTGTATCCCGCCAGCTTGAACATGTTGGCGACGTGTACCAGGTACAGCTCGCGAGCCCGCTTGAAGCGTGGATCGTTCTTGAAGTAGTAGTCACGGTCCGGCAAGCCTAGCCCACTGGCCCCGACGTCGGCGATAACTTGCGACGGATTGTGATTGTCAGGAACGGCACCCACCGCGAACGGCACCTGGATTCCATAGTTCTGCAGGTGGAGGATCATCTTCTGCAGATCCGCCTGGGTCTTCATGGCATCGATTTCGACGAGCATCGGCTTCACCGGATCCACACCCGCCTGATTCACGCGCGTCTCGTTCATGCAGGCGCCGTAGTAGTCACCGATCAACTGATCGACGCTGCCCTTGGGCAGATCTTTCTTCGCGGCCGCCTCGTCGAGGATCACCCGCAACTGATCTTTATTGGCCTCGCCGGCGGCCCAGCGCCGGCTCCAGCGATCCATGGTGGAAGGTATGGGATTACTCGCCCGCCATGCGCCATTGGAATACTCGAAAAAGTCCGTACACGGATTGGCCTCGCGGTTCAGGTCGGAAACTTCAATGCCGGCTTGTGTTTGTCCGATGGCGAGTGTGGCACAGAGTAAGGTCAGTAGAAGGATCAGAGTCCGGCGCATGAATGTCCTCTTTGAGAACGGGAGATGGAAGGGCGTGTCTATTCTACGCAGGAAACGCCGGGACCTCTAAGCCGCATGTGCCGTATATCCGGCGACTGACCCCCGCAGCGACCGTCCTGCACGGGCCCTGCTGCGAGATGGACCTGCTCGGCTATCCCACGACAAATTGCTGAGTGTTCATGCGCCGGTGAGCGGGAAGCAGAAGCCTCTGCTCAGGCTGTATTCAATCCCGTCGGCAGGCGTCCCGCATCTGTTCCATCAGCAGCCGCTGGGCACGGCTTTGGTAGTGATGTCGCGAGCTGACAATGCCCACTTTGCGCGTGCTGTGCTTGCCTGATATCGGGATGAACGTGCATCCGGCTTGCGGCTGCACGGCCATGGCCGGTACCGCCGACACACCCATTCCGGCAGAGACCATCGCCAGGATGGTGGCGAACTGACCGCTCTCGAAGACTACGCTGGGCGTCACCTTCGACTTATGGCACGCGGCGATCAGGCTGTCGCGAAAGCAGTGTCCCTCCTTCAACAACAGAAACGGCTCGCGGTTCAGTTCTGCCAGGCTGATGGACTTGCTCGAAGCGCGGCGATGTGTTTTCGGCAGCACGGCATAGAACTTCTCCTCGAACAGCTCCTCGGAAGCGAGCTCGCTCTCCTGGGATCGGTAAGGCCGCAATGGCCATGTCGATCGTGCCCTCGTGCAAGCGTTGCAGCAGGGCAGGCGTGATGTCTTCGACAATCTTGACTGTGACCAGGGGATGCCGCGCGGCAAAACCCTTGAGCAGCTTGGGCAGCAGGTAAGCCGCGATGGTCGGAATAATGCCGACCGCCACGTCGCCCTTCTCATTGCCCGCCATCTCCAGCAGCTCGGTCTTGGCCTCTTCCAACTCGCGAAGAATGCGCTCTGCCTTGGGCAGGAAAGCCTTGCCGAAAACGGTGAGTTTGGCCGACCGAGGCAGGCGGTCGAAGAGCCGCGAACCCAGCTCCGCTTCGAGCTTCAGGATCTGCTGTGAGAGCGACGGCTGTGCAACGTGCTCTACCTCAGAGGCGCGGGTAAAAGTGCCGTGCCGGGCGACTGCGCAGAAATACCTGAGCTGATGGACTTCCATGGATCTCCAGACGTAAATTCCTATAGTATTCATAGGAAACATATATTTTACGTTTAGTTTCTATAATAGGATAATCGTTAACATGGAAAAAGAATTAGCTGCAGCAGCGGGCACTTCAGCCCCGGGCAATCAACAAAGCTCCTCAACCGAATCCAAGTGCCCCGTCGCTCACGGCGCTCGCAAGTCCCAGAACGAATGCCGACTGGTGGCCGAATCAGCTTAGCCTGAACGTCCTGCACCAGCACTCTTCGCTGTCCGATCCAATGGACAAGGAATTCAACTACGCGGAAGAGTTCAAGAGCCTCGACCTGAATGCCGTGATCAAGGACCTCCAGGCCCTGATGACGGACTCGCAGGAGTGGTGGCCGGCCGACTTCGGCCACTATGGCCCGCTCTTCATTCGTATGGCGTGGCACAGCGCGGGTACCTACCGCATTGGCGATGGCCGCGGCGGAGCAGGCTCCGGCGAACAACGTTTCGCGCCGCTCAACAGCTGGCCCGACAATGTGAACCTCGACAAGGCGCGCCGCCTGCTTTGGCCGATTAAGCAGAAGTATGGCCGGAAGATCTCCTGGGCCGACCTCATGATCCTCGCCGGCAACGTGGCCTTGGAGTCGATGGGCTTCAAGACCTACGGCTTCGCCGGCGGTCGAGAAGACGTGTGGGAACCCGGCCAGGACATTTATTGGGGTCCTGAAGGCAAGTGGCTGGCAGATGAGCGATACAGCGGCGACCGTGATCTGGCGAATCCTCTTGCCGCAGTGCAGATGGGCCTGATTTACGTGAACCCGGAAGGTCCCAACGGCAATCCCGATCCTCTTGCCGCGGCGCGCGACATCCGCGAGACCTTCGCCCGCATGGCGATGAATGACGAGGAGACGGTTGCGCTGATTGCCGGCGGACACTCGTTCGGCAAAACTCACGGCGCTGGCGACGCTGCGAATGTAGGTCCCGAGCCCGAAGCCGCAGGCATCGAAGCAGCAGGGCCTGGGCTGGAAGAACAAATTCGGTACGGGTATGGGTGGCGACACCATCGGCAGCGGACTGGAGGTCACCTGGACCACGACCCCGACGAAGTGGAGCAACAACTTCTTCGACAACCTGTTCAAGTACGACTGGGAACTGACCAAGAGCCCGGCCGGTGCGCATCAGTGGACCCCGAAGAATGGAGCAGGCGCAGGCATGGTTCCGGATGCGCACAATCCAGCCAAGCGTCATGCGCCGACCATGCTTACCACCGACCTGGCGTTGCGCTTCGACCCGGTCTACGGACCAATCTCCAAGCGCTTCTACGAGAATCCGCAGGAGTTCGCAGACGCGTTCGCCAAGGCCTGGTACAAGCTCACGCATCGCGACATGGGACCGCTCTCGCGCTATCTTGGCCCACTCGTTCCTAAGGAAGCTCTGCTGTGGCAGGACCCTGTTCCTTCGGTCGATCACGAATTAATCGACGACAAAGACATCGCTGCTCTGAAGGCGAAGATCCTGGCATCCGGACTGTCGATCCCGCAGTTGGTGACGACGGCCTGGGCGTCGGCGGCGACCTTCCGCGGCTCCGACAAGCGTGGGGGTGCGAACGGCGCTCGAGTTCGCCTGGCCCCGCAGAAGGATTGGGAAGTGAACCAGCCGGCTGAGCTGGCGAAGGTTCTGCAGGCGCTGGAGAAGATCCAGAAGGACTTCAACAGCTCGCAGTCCGGCGGCAAGAAGGTTTCGCTGGCTGACCTCATCGTTCTGGGCGGCTGCGCGGCAGTCGAAGAAGCTGCGAAGACGCGCCGGCCATGAGGTGAAGGTTCCCTTCGCGCCGGGTCGGACCGACGCTTCGCAGGAGCAGACGGACGTGCACTCGTTCGCCGTTATGGAGCCGAAGTCGGATGGCTTCCGCAACTATCTCGGAAAGCAGAACGGCACATCTCCGGAAGAGCAATTGGTTGACAGGGCTCAGTTGCTGAAGCTGACTGCGCCTGAGATGGCGGTGCTGATCGGCGGTCTGCGTGCCATGAATGCCAACGTAGGGCAGTCGAAGCACGGTGTCTTCACCAAACAGCCTGGCACGCTGACGAATGATTTCTTCGTCAACCTGCTCGACATGAACATCGTGTGGCAGCCCTCTTCCTCTGCGGGTGTGTATGAGGGACGCGATCGCAAGACCGGCGCGGTCAAGTGGACCGCCACCCGCTTTGACCTGATCTTCGGCTCGCACTCGCAACTCCGCGCGCTCGCCGAGGTCTACGCATGCAGCGACTCGAAAGAGACGTTCGTGAAGGACTTCGCGGCTGCATGGGGCAAGGTGATGAACCTTGACCGCTACGATCTGGCCGCGACGGGCAAGGCAGCTGTCAACTAGCAGTACTCGGTCGAATCCGACGCCAGCCACGTCCCTGACGGAGGCTGGCGTTTTTGTTTGCGCAAACGAAGTTGTGCATGTTTCCGGGCGCAGAAAAACCGCCCAGGCCGCGATGGCCTTGGGCGGGCAAAGTGCAAGACAAAATTCTTTCTCGCGCCACTCACATAGGTGGAATGAGGGGTGCAATGCCACTGATCTGAGCATCGCCAACAATAACGTCCAGCCCTATCGGCAGCCCATAAGTATTGTTTTCGTCGACCACGATCTCCAGGCTGCGAACTTCGATTCCCGCTGGATTAGTCGTGTTGATGATCCGCTTCAGGTACAAAGTGCCTAAACCCAGCAGTGAGATCCTGGTGTTCGCGGGGATATCGTCGGTGATCTCGGGATGACCCGCGACGGAGATGCCCACGTACGTGTCTTGTCCGGTGAGAGTGACATTAAACGTGTTCTGGACTGTGGCGTCCACCTGCGCCCTCAGTAAGCTGGCGGTGACCAGGCCGTTCAGCAGGTTCAAACCCTGTATGGTCGAGGTGTTCTCCCCGCTGGAGAACGACGGCGTGAGGTTCGACTCAACCGTGTCCGTCAGCGTACCGGTCGTAAGTATGCTGGGCAGGTTCAGGCTTACTTGGGAGTTAGTCAGCACCACGCCATTAGTGCCCTGACACGGCAGTACTTCCGGCGCGGTCGGCGAAGAGGCCAGGATGCTTCCCGCAACTTGTGTCCCGTACGAACTGCCGCTGATGATCCCCGGGGCGAGTTCGTTATACATGCCGCTAGTAGCGTTGGAGACAATGACCTGCGTGCCCAGTGGCAAGCCGAGCAGGTTCCCCACCGTGATGTAAACGTGCACCATGTTCACGGTCATGATCGCATTCGAGCTGCCGACGTTGGGGAGCTGTTCGTTCAGCACGACGTATCCCAACAGCGGTAGATTGATGCGCGTGTTCGGCGCCACGTTACCGTTGTAGACTCGCCCCAGAACGACCAGGTGATTGAAGTTGGATCCGGCCGCGCTCACCTGGAAATTGCCATCGTTGTCGATGGTCGTGGTGCTTATCGCCGTGATTTGCTGCGCCGAGATCAGGCCGCCCAGCAGATTGATGGTGGTAGTGCTGGACTGCGCCTGTGCTTGCTGACTGGCACTGGAGACCGTGGTGTTGACCGCACCTCCGCTTATCAGAGGAAGTAGGGTGACACCAGCGGCGGTTGCCGATGAGCTGAGCGGTTCCTCCGAGGTGCCGCACATGCCGGCCAGCGATGCCGGCGCGGTCTGCCCGATCAGCACCGTGTTCCCCACGAACGCGTAGGTTCCATAGGCGGAGGGCAGATAAGTCGTCGTATAGGTGTCTTGCGCAAAACTGTTGATCGGCGCGAGTGCCGTTGTCAGCAGCAAGATGCCGGCTGCCGATATCCATTTTGAACGTAACGCTCGTTGCAATAGAGCCTTCTTCGTATGCGGCATTTAAGTGTTTCCTCCTCTTTCATCCCCAGCCGGCTCGGCAAACATGCCATAAGGGTGCTCGATCAAAGCCTCGCGTAATGCTGGGTTGCGACGGGATGGGATGAGTGACGTGCGTGCGTTAGGCAGCCACAGCCGACGGGGCGTCCTGGTAGCACCGGAGATGGCTGCCGAACCCAAATCAAGGACCTCTTCTCAACGGACATCGTCTCCATGGGGCCCACAAGTTGTGCCGAACCCTGCGAGACCCGGAGAGTGCGCCTCATCTCCGGGAACGCCGGTTCTTAGAAACAGCTAAGTTGGATTTCCCAGCCGAGGTTTTAATGGGTGCCGGGGTAACCCGTGTCCGATTTCTTTCCTGCCAAGACTCGCTTTGCTGCGCGCGGCGTTTCTATCGAAGGGGAGCGATCAGTGGATCCGTGGCTTTGTATCTCACTATGTCGTACTCTGACGTTGTGAGACACAAATCAATATGCGAGCAATATACATCAAAATACATTTGTAACTGAAAAATTGTTAAGCCCGGCACGACCAAGCCGCCGCCATTACGCCAGAGCTCTCGCAACCGAATAGCCGACACGTTCCGCAATCGGCAAAATACCGTTTGAGTAGACTTCCGTTGCTTTTAAGCTAGCGGCGGAGAAGGAGGTTGCCACTTCAGTGTTGGTAGAAGCCAGGCAAATGCCAATGCCGGGTCATTGCAGGAGCAGGTATCAGTCGCCGGATCCCAGTTGCTGCCGCACCGTCTTCAGCAACTCCACCGCATTCAGCGGAGAACGCGGATCCTCTTCGTGCTTGAAGAAGGCGTAAGTCTCCAGCCCATCGGCTACACTCCGCTGCACGCGTTCGGCAAGCTTCTTTACCTCTTCCGCCGAATAGCTGGGCTGGCGGAAGCGAAAGTAAGTGAAGTTGGCAGTGCGAACGTCCGGTGTGGTCAGCTTCTCGGTCTCAGCCAGGCAAAGGGTGGCATTGCGGTCCCGCAACGCCTGGTAGATGTCATCGCTGAACCAGGAGGCATGGCGGAACTCGAAGGCGGCTTTGAAATTGCGCGGCAGAAGGGCTAGAAAGTCACGCAGCACGGTGATGTCGGCCTTCATCGTGGGCGGCAATTGGAACAGAACCGGACCGAGCTGTGCGGCCAGTGGTTGCAGCGTCGCCAAAAAACGCTGAACCGGCTCCTCGCAATTCTGCAGCTTGCGAATGTGGGTGATGTATTGATTAGCCTTTAAGGCGAAGCGGAAATCGGGCCCTGCATCGGCCACCCAATTGGTAGCGGCTTTTTCCGTGAGGCTGCGGCGAAACGTATAGTTCACCTCGACGGTATTCAATTGTGTGGCGTAGTACTTCAGGAAGTTTTTCGACGCAACATCTTTCGGATAGAACTCGGGCTTCCAGATGGTGTACGCCCAACCTGAGGTTCCGACGTAAAGTTGCGGTGTAGCCGACGGTTCGCTCATCCTCACCCCAAACGATTCTTCGATACGGATTGTATGATTCTACCGATGAAGTACCTACTGCTTGCAGTCGTAGTCGCCTCCAGCCTGCTTCTCAGCATCGCCGCTCGCGGTGCCTCGCCCGTCACCTCCGTCGTGATGCTGGGCACGGGGAATCCCAACGCCGATCCCGACCGCTCCGGGCCCGCGGTCGCCGTCATCGTCAACGGTCACAGCTACCTGGTGGACTGTGGCCCGGGCATCGTGCGCCGCGCGGCCGCGGCAACCCGCAATGGCGTGCCTGGCCTGGGCATGAAGGACCTGCGCACCCTCTTCCTCACCCACCTGCACTCCGATCACACGCTCGGACTTCCCGACCTCATCTTCACCCCATGGGTGCTTGGGCGCACCGATCATCTCAGCGTCTACGGACCGCGCGGCACCGCTGACATGACAAAGAATATTATTGCCGCGTGGAAGAAAGACATCGAGGTTCGCACCGAAGGTCTGGAACATGGTAACCGTACCGGCTATCTCGTCGATGTACATGAGATCCAGCCGGGCGTGGTCTACAAGGACGCGAATGTTACGGTCACCGCGTTCCTGGTGAAGCACGGTTCCTGGGACCAGTCTTTTGGCTACCGATTCGATACGCCGGACCGCAGCATCGTAATCTCCGGCGACACCGCGCCGGCGGACGCAGTAATCAACGCCTGCAACGGCTGCGATGTGCTGCTGCACGAGGCCTACGCCTCCGGGGCGCATAGCGAGATGGACTCACCGCAGTGGCAGCTCTACTTCAAGGCGTTTCACACCTCGACGGAGCAGCTGGCCGACCTCGCCACACGTGCGAAACCCAAGCTGCTGGTGTTGTATCACCAGATGTTCCACGGAGTATCGGAAGGCGCGATGCTGCAGGATGTTCGCGAGCATTATGCCGGAGCCGTGGTCTCGGCCCACGACTTGGACGTGTACTGAGATAGCGATTTGCTTTTTTGAGTTACATTGTGCCGATGAAACGACTGTTTGCACTTTTGCTGTTCACGTTTGGAGCGACTGCTTGGAGCAATTGCCAACAGGTGCCGCGCGCTCAGGAGAACGCCGCACAATCCGCGAAATCGTCTGCAAAGGTGAAAGCTCCCAAAGCGATCAAGACGCCTGAGCCGGGTTCCGGGTTCTATGCAAAAGCCAAACAGAAGGCTGTATTCAAGGTCCAGGTGGGGACGGATGGCTTGGTACATGGTCCCGTGCTGGCGCAGTCTAGCGGGAGTGACGAAGCCGACGCCCAGGCGCTGGAGGCGGTCGGTCGATGGAAGTTCAAACCGGCTACCCGCGATGGCGTGCCAGTCCCGGTCTTCATCAATATCGAAATAGCCCCGACGCCCCAATAGCCAGACGCTTTTGCAGGATGACAAAGCCTCGGCGAACATGCGCTAATAGCTAATAGCTCACAGCTGCCTTATGGACTTCGATCAGCTGGAAACCTTTCTCGAAGTGGCCAAGCTCAGCAGCTTCTCGCGCGCTGCAGAACGGCGTTTCCGCACCCAGCCTGCCATCTCGGCGCAAATCCGCGCCCTCGAAGAAGAGGTTGGCGCCAAGCTGCTGGACCGCAGCGGCGGTAAAGTCGCAATCACGGCGGCAGGCAAGGTCTTTCAGAAGTATGCCGAGGATGCGATCGAACAACGTCGTGTGGTGCTGATCGCGCTGGCTGAGATGCATCGCGTGCCCCGCGGCGAAATCGTGGTCGCCGCCAACGAAGGCACTTGTCTGCACATCCTGCCCGAAGTCTTCGCCGAGTTCAAGCGGCAATACCCCAGCGTCGCTGTCAGCGTAAAGCGCCTGGAACACAACAAGATTCTCGAAGCCATCATTGAAAACTCCTGCGACTTCGGCATCGTTTCCATGCCAGTGCCGGACAAGCGGCTCACGGTGGTTCCCATCCATCGCGACGAGTTGATCGTGATCACGCCGCCGGACCACCCGCTGGCGCGCCGCAAGAAAGCCGCCGTGGCCGAGGTCATCGAGTATCCGCTTCTGCTGCCCAAGCTGGGTAGAACCCGCGATGCGCTGGAGGCGATCTTCGACGACCGGCGTCTGAAGCCGACCGTCTCGATGGAGCTGGATTCGAGTGAACTCCTGAAGCGTTTCGTCGCGGTGGGCGTCGGCGTGGGATTTATCGCGCGCTCAAACGTTGTCGAAGACCTTCAAGCCAAAGTGCTGGCCGCGGTGGTCCTGGCCGATGCCAGCATTCAGCGTGACCTGGCACTGGTCTTCCGCAAAGACAAGGCTCTCAGCCGCGCCGCACTGGCTTTCATTGAAATCGCAGTGAAGCAGAAAACGGCGCCCGAACCCGCGGGCCTTGTGGAGTCATAATTCCCCCCAGCCGCCGCCTCCGGGCGTCTCGATTCGAATCCTTTCGCCGCGGTGCAAGCGCATGCTGCCCTTGCTCGGCATTTCTTCTTCCGAGCCATCCGCACGCGTGACGATGGTTCGGCCCGGAGCGCCATCGCCTCCGCCTGCAAGTCCATAGGGCCGTGTCTTGCGCCGATCCGAAAGCAGTGTGACCTCCGCCTCCGTCAACAATTCCAACTCACGCACAACGCCATCTCCGCCGCGGTGCCGGCCTTCACCGCCACTGCCTGGTCGCAACGAATAACGCGTGACGCGAAATGGGTAGCTGTATTCCAGCGCTTCGGCCGGAGTGTTGAGCGAATTCGTCATGTGAGTGTGCACGCCTGAAACTCCATCATGCAGCGCGCTGGCTCCCGAACCTCCGGCGATGGTCTCGTAGTAAGCGAAAGACTCTGCCTTGCCCCCGCGCTCGTCGAGGCCGCCGATGGTCAGATTGTTCATGGTTCCCGAGGATGACGCGGGAATGCGCGCGGGGAGCGCCTGGGCAAGCGCCCGCAACAACACGTCGACGATGCGCTGCGAGGTCTCGACATTACCGCCGGCGACTGCCGCCGGAGGCTGAGCATTGACGATGGTTCCCGTTGGAGCGATGAGTTCGAGCGGACGCATCAGTCCTGCGGTGGCGGGAACATCGTCGCGCAACAGGCAACGAAATACATAGAAGCAGGCGGAGTAGGTGATCGCCGCGACCGCATTGATGCCGCCCGCGACCTGCGGCGAGCTGCCGGTGAAATCAATCGTCGCTGGCCTCGCCTTCGTGCCGCGGCGCGGGACTGTGATCTTTACACGAATTCGGACGGGCTGATGGTTGATCCCGTCGTCATCCAGGAAATCCTCAGCCTGGTACGAGCCCGGAGGCACGCTGGCCAGGAATGCGCGCATCATCTGTTCGGAGTAATCGAGCAGAGCGGCGGCAGCGCCCTGGACCCTGGGCAGGCTGTAACGACGGCAGGTTTCTACCAGTCGCGATGTCCCGGTGTGACATGCAGCGAGCTGCGCCCGCAAATCGCCTTCACGTTCTTCGGGAGTGCGCACGTTATTGAGCAGCAGCGCCAGCACATCGCGATCAAGCTGCCCGGCGCGCACAATCCTCACCGGCGGAATACGCAAACCTTCTTGGTAAATCTCGCGGCACGGTCCCATGGATCCCGCATAAGTGCCGCCAACATCTGCGTGGTGGGCACGCGCTGCTACAAAGAAATCAGGAGCTCCGCCACCACCGATCCGCCGCGAGCCGGCTTGTTTCTTGTTGGTTGAGACGAACACCGGAGCCACCACCGTGATGTCGGGCAGATGCGTGCCGCCGCGAAACGGATCGTTCAGCATCGCAATGTCGCCGCGCATCAGGCTCAGCTCATCGATGGCTGCGCGCACCGACATCGGCATCGAGCCCAGATGCACCGGCATGTGATCGCCCATCGCCACCGCCTCACCGGCACGGTCAAACAGCGCACAAGAATAGTCGCGGCGCTCCTTGATGTTGGGTGAGAATGCGGTGCGACGAAGCGATGCGCCCATCTCCTCGGCGATCGAATGAAAGAGATGTTTGAAGACTTCCAGCTCGATGGGATCGCCACGCATGCTGGCGAGTGTACCGCGAGTCATGATTGCGATGAGCTTCGCAGCCACACCTGAGTGCTCCACGAAAAGTGCACCCACCACAAAAATGCGGCCTGCGCAAGAAAATTTTGTACGATTTTTGTTGACATTCCATGGCAGTAACCGCAATATCTTGCGTAGCTGTATTGCCCATGCAAGATATTGGGCAAGTGTTAGGGACCTTCAAGGGAAAAGTTCCAACAAAGTTCCGAAAAGGAGGCTTATCAATATGGCAACGAAGAAGAAGGCCACCAAAAAGGCTGCCAAAAAGAAAAAGAAGTAACTGACCCCGGCGAGGCTTTTGGCCTCGCTATTTTTTTGTTCAACGAAAAGGCCTCCGCAATGTCGTATCGCGGAGGCCCTTTTCTTTTGTCTGGCAGGTGCAGTTTACGGGTGACCTTCCAAGTGCTGGTCGCACACTCCGTTCGTCGGCTGGGTCGGCAACGGTGGGACTTGCAGCATTTGTGGCGAGCTGAAGTCGAAGAAGCCGTTGTCCGGATCGGTCATGTCCCCAGCAGTGGCGTCGCGCTGAGTTAACGCCGGCACGCCGAAGCGATTCTCAATCAGCTTCAGGATCGCCGTGTAGTCCATCGGCAAGTGCGAAACCGAGTGTGGTTTCACCCATGGCGAGATCACGATGACCGGAACCCGGAACCCGGTCACGTTGAACAGGCCCTGCTGATCGTTCGTGCCCAGGTCCTGCGGTGTCAGATCGTCGGGAGGAGTAGCTAGAATCGGCCCGACGTGGTCGAACAGCCCGCCGCCCTCATCGTAAGTCAGAATAAACGCCGAATCCGGCCAGGCGGCGCTGTTCAGCAGTGCGGTGATGATGTTCTGTACATCGGCCGCGCCCCGCTGAACGTTGTTGTCAGGATGTTCATCGAGCCCTGTCGCACTGCCGCGTTCGATGAACACGACCTGCGGCAGATTTTGATCGGCATTCGGACTGGACAGGATGCTGTAGTACTCCGAGATCGGTCGAACATTTCCCTGGATCTGCGGATTGTTCCAGTCGGCCCAGTTCGCCAGGAAGACGCTGTTGTCCTGGTAGTAGTAGCGCCAGGTCACATGCGCGTCGGTCAGCGCGCGGAAGAACGTCTCCACCTGCCAGGCAGGGTCGCTGGGATTCTGCGGCGGGAAGGCGTGTCCATACGATGTGGCGGCGAACAGGTACATGCGGTTAGGCACGGTGTTCGCCGGAATCGGCGAGTACCAGGTGTCGCTGGTCGCAAACTGCGCGCTCAGCTCGTAATAGAACGGCAGGTCAGTCTGATCGTAGTAGCCGAGCGGACGGCTATGCGTCGGATCGTACTGATCGCCACTGCCTCCCGACAAGGTCGTATCCAGGAAGCGGTCCATCTTGTACTGCGACTGCGGCGTCAGGTTCATCCAGTCGTTGCCGACCAGGTCCATGTCGTAGTGAGTCTCGTCCCACGAGGGCGAGAGGTTCTCGATACAAACGGTGCGCGCGTGGAACGGGCCAAAGGATTGTCCCTGCGGATTCTTGATGGTGTAATCGGGCGGCAGCGTGTGCAGATCATTGACGTCGCTCATCTGCGCACCCGGAATGTGATCGATGTTGACCCGGTAATTCGCCAACTCACCGAAGTAATTATCGAAGGATCGGTTCTCCTGCACCATGTAAATAATGTGGTTCAGGTTGCCGACGCCGCCGGTATTCACCGTGACGGTCACCGAAGCTGTTACCGGAGGAGTGCCTGGATAGATGGAGGTAGCGGTAGCGGTGTAGGTCGTGGTCTGCTGCGGTGACACCGAGGCCGATCCAGATAATGGCTCATTGCCCAGGCCCGGCTCGATGGAAACCGCGGATGCGTTCTGGGAGACCCAAGTCAGTTGCGAACTGCCGCCCGGCTGGATGTTCTGCGGGTTCGCCGTCAAAGTAATCGTAGTTGCACCGCCCACGGTAACGGTGACAGCAGGAGACTGGGCCTGTCCGCCCGCCGGGCCAGTAGCTGACACGGTAAACGTAGTGTCGGTGTTCAGCGGGCCGGTGGTATAGCTGCCAGTACAGGTGTTGCCGCTGCACGTGGGAGCCGGCAATTGTGTGGGATTCGGGTTGCCACCGATAAGCAGTGACCAAGAACTGCCGTTGTTCGGCCCACCGTAAGTCAGGGTCACGCCATTTCCGGCTTGAATCGTCGTAGCCGACGCGGTCAGCGTAACTGGAACGACCGTCAAGGTTACCGTTACGGGCGACGAATTCGTCGTTCCATTCGAGGCGGTTGCGGTGAACGTGGTTGTGGTCCTGGGCGCGCCGGTGTCCTGGAAAGGTCCTTGCAGCGGCAGCGTCTGATCGTCGCCGTTGATGGTCGGCGTCACCGACAAACTAGTTGCGTTGGTTGTGGTCCAATTGAAATTCACAAACTGGCCAACACCGTTTGCGCCCGTGCCTGCAACGGTTGGCGACACGGTGAAGTTGCTGACGGTGGGAGTTGTCGAACCACCCGAGCCGCCGGCACCCCCGTTGCCGCCACCACTCCCACCACCTGAGTTGGAACTGCTGGATCCGCCGCCGCATCCCACGGCGAACAAGATTGAGGAAAAAGTTGCAATCGCTGCAGCGCTGCGTAGCCGGAACATAATCTACCTACCTGTGCCAGGCGAACTGACGAAGCTCGCGTGAAATTGGGACAGCGGAATCCGTGCGCAAGGGTTTTACCGGGATTCAGGCACACCTTGTCAGAATCTAGGATTCAGCCGCTCACAATGGAGTTGTTCCGGCTTGAAACCGGCGAATTACGATCGCCGCCTTTGCGCCGCTTTGTGTTGCAGGAAGATGAAACAAAAGCAGAGTACAAACGGGTGGGACCTTGTCCGCCGGCGCCACGGATGTTTGGGTGCGGTCCCGAACCGCGGTGCTCATCGGAGGCGGAGGAGGGCGAAACGGTCGATTGTCCGGCTTGTTCCGCGATCCTGCTTCGTGCTACAAGTTCTGCAGACCGCATGAAATGGCGCGGGATTTGCTTGCAACTGAGAGCCTGAAGCCCGAAACTGTCTGAGCATGGCTGAGAAACAAACCCGCCGGAAAAGAAGCGAGTCGGCCCAGCCGGTTATTCCGGACAAACTCTACTTCCGCATCGGAGAAGTGTCACGACTATGCAAACTTCCGGCCTACGTCCTGCGCTTCTGGGAGACTGAGTTTCCCCAACTCAAGCCGGTAAAGAGCAGCACCGGACAGCGCATGTACCGCCAGCGCGACGTGGAAAGCGTCCTGCAAATCAAGAAGCTGCTGTACGACGAGGGCTTCACCATCGCAGGCGCACGCCAGCAACTGAAAGATGAAGCCAAGCCGGCGAAGCGCCAATCGGGATTACCCTTTCCCAAGAAAAATTCCGCGGATGGTATCAAGAAGGTGCGCCAGGGGCTGCAGGAGATTCTGGGAATCTTGTCGAAGAGTCGAAAAAAGGCATAAATACAGGGGATAGTGTTTAGTTGGATAGGAGAGGCGGCGTTCTCAATGGAGAAACATTTCCGTCAACTCAGATCCGGATGGCTCTTATCCAACCCCGCTCATCACGGCTCTTAGGAACACCGTCAACGTCCCAGATGGTCCCAGTTCTAACCACTCGCCACTGCCTTATGAAGACCAACGCGGTTCGCCTGCTCGACAGCCTCAGCATTGCGTACGAGCTTCGCGAGTACGAGGTGGATCCCGACGATCTCGCTGCAGAGACCGTTGCAGCAAAGATTGGCTTACCTGCGGATCAGGTCTTTAAGACGCTGCTCGCGCGGGGTGACCGCAACGGTGCCAGCTTTGCCGTAGTCCCGGGTAATGCCGAACTCGATTACAAGGCGCTGGCAAAATTGACCGGCGATCGCAAAGTCGAGCTCGTCCCGCTGAAGGAAGTACAACCGCTGACCGGTTATATTCGTGGAGGCGTGACTGTGCTGGGCGCGAAGAAAAATTACCCGGTCTATGCCGATGAGACCATCGAATTGTGGGACGTGATCTCGATTTCGGCTGGAGTGCGGGGCACGCAAATCCTGATCGCGCCCGTCGATTACCTGCGTGTAACAAATGCTTCCGTGGGCGCAATTGCCCGTCCGAAGAGCTAAACTCAATTGTGGAACGTACCCATGCCTGATATCAGCACCGCCTACCTTGACGATCTCTTCCGCAGCTTGCGCGGCCACAAGCGCCTTGCCGACAACGCCATTGCGCAGTTGAGCGATGAACAATTCTTCGCCGCTCCCAATCCCGACGACAACAGTGTGGCGATCATCGTCAAGCACGTGGCGGGTAATCTGCGTTCGCGCTTCACAGATTTTCTTACCAGCGATGGCGAGAAGCCGGACCGGCAGCGCGACCAGGAGTTCGAAGTCACCAGTGATGCCACCCGCGAACAAATCATGAGCTTGTGGGAGCAGCATTGGCAGCTTCTCTTCGAGACCGTCAACTCGCTGCACTCCGACGACTTGGAGCGGATGGTCACGATCCGGGCTCAGCCGCACTCCGTGCTGCAGGCGATGAATCGCGCAATGTCGCATCTGGCCTATCACATTGGCCAGATCGTGTGGCTGTCCAAGCACTGGAAGGGCGCGGCGTGGCAGTCGCTCAGCATTCCGAAAGGCCAGAGCGAACAGGTCACCGCCAAGATGGCGGAGAAATACAAAGCTCAATCCTGAGGCGCAGCGACGTCCACTCTTAATCGCTCGAATATTTCCAGAACGCCTGCAATGAACCTTACCGACCGCGCCTATCTTGCGGTACACCTTGCGCTGGGGCTGCTGATCTTAGCTCGGCATGAGCACGTGCCGCACTGGCGGCCTTACCTCGTTTGGGATATCGTCGCGATCCTGCTCATTCTGCTGCTGGTGCATAAGCAGCGCGACAGCGAAGCCTGGCGTTTTGCGCACGACTGGCTTCCGGCCATCTTCTTCATCACCGTCTTCGAACAAGTGTCGTTTCTGTCGCTGTCGCTGCGCGGCAGTTGGCAGAATGCATACGTCATAGGGCTGGAGTCTCGCTGGTTCCGCGAGCCCCCGATGGAGTGGATGCACGCCCACGCTCGTGATTGGGTGATCGAGTTTCTGGAGTTCGGCTACTTCGCGTTTTATCCGTTGTACCCGGTTGTGGGAGGCTTGTTCTGGGGATGGAGGAACAGGCGGCCGTTTCAAGGCGCCTTTCGCAGACTTACCGATTCGCTTACGGTGGGCTACGTCATCTGCTATACGACCTACCTGCTGTTTCCGACACAGAGCCCAGCCAATCGCGTGGGCGTGCAGCAGATTGGCAGCACGCATGGCGGCATCTTCGAGCGCGCTGTCCGCGACATCCAGAACCACGCCGGCGTCCACGGCAACGCTTTTCCCAGCGCGCATATCATGCTGGCATTTGTGGTGCTGATGTTTACGTATCGCTACTTGCCGCGTATTGCGCCGTGGCTGCTGTTTCCGATTCTGCTGATGTGCGTGGGCGCAGTGTTCGACGGCTATCACTACACCAGCGATGTCGTGGCGGGGGCGGCGCTTGGAATTGTGTTGGGAGTAGTGGGCAGTCGCGGGAGCAAGCCCTCGTTGAACATCGCCGGGTCACGGGTATGAAAGGCAGGCCGCGGGCGTGCGAAGGACTTTGTTGAAGTAAGGTTTGTGTCAGGGCACGAGTTTACTCGTGCCGTAAAGTGCTCTATTCTCGTTGACCCGAGCCGGCTTTACAGTTTGCTGAAAAACTCCTCCGCGCCTCCGGTGTCGTCGGCTGAAAGCCGACTCTGAGAAGAAATAAACGGCTTAGATGCTGGCCTGAAGGCCAGCTCTACCTGAAACTTCACCACAATCGAGTTTTTCAGCAGACTGTTTAGCCGGCGGCAGCTGCCGCCTACCGAAGGAAAGCTGTGCCCGTATAGGGGTCCTTCGACTCTGGTGCCGCAAACTCGGCGACACCTGCGCTCAGGATGATGCCCTTGTTCTGCTGGGTAAAAGCGAAAAGCAACGAGCGGCTGGCGGAAAAGCGATCAACAAAGCAAAACCCTCTCCAAGGTGGAGAGGGTTCGTAACTCAAAGAGCACGGTCTACGCCTTAGTGATTTTGCCGCTGCGCAGGCAGCCGGTGCAGACGCGCATACGCTTGGCGCCGCCAGGCACTTTAGCGTGGACCGGCCGCAAATTGACGTTCCAGCGGCGACGCGACATGTTATTCGCGTGGCTGACCTTATTTCCAGTTAGCGGCTTCTTGCCGCAGACTTCACAAACTTGTGCCATTGTGTAACTCCAGACGATTGCCAAGCTGGCTGGGTAAACATCGATTATAGCGGTTTCGGGCCAAATCCGGCAACTAAGGCTTGCCCTACCGAATGTTCGGCAGATCACTGTTCAGCTCGCGGCGCAGTCGCCGCTCGTGACGCAGGCGCAGCGGCCGCCAATAGGTAATGAGGCCGAAGGCCGCGATGGCCGCCAGCAGCAGCACGCTGCTGACTCCGAAGAACACGCTGGGAGCTTTTGTGGTCGCAATCCGGGCCAGCACGTCCACATTGCGCGGCTTCAACGTGAGCGCGAAGGCCAGCGTCAACATGCCCATGCCGGCAAGCAGATTCGTAACGTTCTTTGCCCAGCGCCCGGTGGCATGATATTGCGCGAAGAGTGTAAAGCCGCCGAAGACCAGCCCGCCGATCAGCAGGAAGTTGGCGATGATAGCGATGCCGTCACGGATATCCACATGGAATTAGACGCCCTGGAGCAGCAGCAGGTTGCGAGCGAGTTGCTGGCCGAAGTACCCGGTATACGTCAGGATGATACTGTCGCGCAGCATCGGCGACAGCAGTGTTATCTGGTGGTCGGTCGAAGTTTCAGAACTTGAAGTCGATGCCCATGTTTTGCGCCATCTCGCGCGTGGCGGCGCGAAACTGCCCGGGGCTGATGAAGCGGGATTGACCGCCGGTGCTGGAAGCCAGCGCCTGCAGGCGGGCGCGTCCGTCGGGCTGGCTCACGTCCACACCGATACAGAAGATCCTAACGCCGGCCGCGTTGATCTCCGCTGAAGTCTCCAGCGGCGAAGCGTGGCTGTCGACATTATTGCCGTCCGAAATCACCAGCAGCACGCGGTTGGGATATTTCGCGATGCGCGCCAGGTGTCCGGCGGCGAACGCAATTGCGTCATCGAGGACCGCGCCCTTCTGCGGTTTGATGCTCTCCATTGCGTCTTCCAGCTGGTGCGGATCAGTGGTCAGGTCCTGCTCGAACACCAGATTGTTGTCATAGGTCAGGATGAACGCCTCATCACGGTCGCTCAGGTGACGCAGCATGTCGACCAGGCTGTTGACCACTGCGGAACGATTCTCTTTCGTCGCCAGTGAAGTTTCAACCAGGATGCCGAGCGACATGGGACCGGTGGTCGCCGGGGTCCGGCGCTTGCGAATGACCGGAGGATTCGTCGTGTCGGCCCACACCGACGGCGGAGGTTGTGACTTCGCGTTACCCACGGGCGGCGGCTTGATCGCCGCGGTCTGCACCGGCTTCGTATTCTGCTGCGGCGGACGAGCCACCACGGGCGGCGGAGGCAGCGACGCCATCATTGCATACGAAGAAGTTTGTGACGCACCATGCGTGGGCTTGGCCGAGGCCAGAAAGTCGTTCCAGTCGCTGGTGCTGCCGCCATCCTTCACGTATTGCGCGCGGGCGAATCGCGCCATCTCGACACCTTGCGGCGTGTCCTGCGCCAGGTCCACCGCACGCGCCAGATACCAGTAGCCTTCTTTCGCATTCTTGTCAGGACCGTTGAGATCGGCGAGCGCCAGCGCGTAGGTATCCTGCGGACTGTTGGGATTGACGTACACAGCGTTGTGCAGATACGTGCGTGCCGAAACATAGTCCTTCATGCGCAACTCGGCCGAACCTGCCGCGCCACTCAGCATTGCGTTTGCCTGGCGACTCAGCTGGGTGAAATCGGCGCCACTCATACCCAAAGGGCGGCGCAACTGCGGCAATCCGTTCAATCCGCGAGTGGCCATTGCCAGCAGGCGCTCCGGCTTCATGCCACGCTTGTCGAGCGTCTGCCGCGCCTCATTGCTCAACAATGCCAGGGCCACTGCGTTATCGGAATCGATATCGGCCAGCGGACGTGCCCATGCCAGCGCATGCGCGTCGTTGTGCGTGCGCAGATATTCCCAGACAACGAACTCCAGCGCATCCGTCTTCAGCGGAACCGAGTGCGCATGAATGGCGAAGCGCTCCAACTGGATCACCCGATCCGATGGTTGCACGCGCGCCACCGCGTTGGTGTAGTCACTCAACTCGTTTGCAGACTGCTGCGCCCCGACAGGCCCGGCGAAGCACATCACCAATAGTCCGAGCGCTGCGGCACAAGCCGATTTTTTTTGTTGATAACGCATAACGCAATCGCGCGATCGAAAATTTCAGATCGCGACGGTTCCACAGCCAGAGGTCTCTGAAATGGCTCTTGTTTGGATGGATGGGAAGCGGCCGAGGCTGGCCCGAGCTGTTGGAAATTTCAGCTACTCTCGTTGCCGTTGAAAGCGGCAGACGGTTAGTTCTTTGCCCGCAACGACTGCTGCAGTTGAATCGGAGGCAATCCGTCCAGCACTATGCCTCCGCTGGGAAGTTGCTCTAGTTCGCTCGATGTCGGCGCCATCAACGACCATACCAGCAGCAGCTTATTGAAGAGGGTCGCATAAATCGTCTGCGACATGCGTTGTGACAGCTCTTCGCCGCGCGACTCGGCAGTATAGGTTCCGTGAAAGACCATGAACAAGTGATCGGAGATCGTCTTCAACTGATCGGTATCGATTTTGCCGAACTGGCCCATCTCCTCCATGGAGGCCGCCGTCTCGTCGAGCCCACGCTTGTCGCTGAGCGAGACGGCGGTGCGCATCGAGAGACAGTTGTAATCCAGCGCGCGCAATACGATCATCGGCCCATCGCGAAAGCCCTTGCCTGGCGCGGGCTGCGGCGCCACGCGTAACAGTGTCTGCGAACAGGCGCGCAGGAATTGGTCCTCACGCGGCGCATCGTCGGGCAGCGGATCGTTCTTCACCGGAACGACCATCCATCCTTCCGGCACCGCATATTGCATCCCGATATCGGGATTGCGATAGACGCCGCCACTGATCTCGCCGACCGGAATGTTTCTGGCGGGCTGCTCCTTGAGCGCCTTGTTCACCCGGAAGGTTGGTACCGTCGGCCCCTGGTAGGGTTTGCCTACAACCTTCACCGGCTTGCCCTCTTTGGTCTGGAGCGTGCCATCGTCCTGCGGGCAATAGAAGGTCACGGCCGCCATCGATTTCTTCGCCTGCGATAGAAAGTTCTTGTCGTTGGTGCCGATCACGACCTTCACGACGTAGTTGTTAATGTTGGTCCAATACTGCGCGGCGAAGGTCGTGCCCTTATGACGTTGTGAGTAGTACCAATGCCCGGTATGGAGCATGTATTCAGGAATGGGAAACTGCGGCGGCAATCCCATCGGGCCGCCATTCTGGGCCCAGATCCTTAACTGCTGCTGCTCGTGCTGCTCGGGAGTCTTCACGTCCAGACCCGGCTTGGGATCCAGCGCCGTGATGGTGAAGTAGCCGTTCTGCTGCCCTTTCTCAAATTGCAACGACAGCAGCGCATGCTCGCGTTCGGGCATCACCGACATCATGATCTCGTGTCCCTCCACCGTCAGCGGCAGGTCCATCGAGAAGCCGAAAAACTGGCTGGTGTAGTGCGTCTCCGACAGGAAGCCCGCTTCCGGCAGAATCGGCTCTTCCATCTGTTGAGCTTTCCTGGGTTCGGGAAACTTCGGTACCGGAAACTCGCCCGTATCCACATTATTGTCGTCCGCCGAGGGGCATTGCGCGAACGACTTGGTAGCGCCCAGAACCAGCAGGAGGACAATCGCCAGCCCGAACATTGAACGTAGTATGCCGGACATGGCTGGACGAATGGTCATGCTGAGGGCCTTCCCAGGGCTGGTGGGAGGTGTATGGGCATGATGCCAGCAGGGGCGCAGCCATGCAAGTACACCAGGACCTTAACCCATTGGCTATCGGGTGCAGCTGCGGCTCAGCACCTCTAAGGTGAGCACGCGCAGTTCGAGTCGCGGATTGTTGCTCTGCTGTGAAGCTTGCGGCTGGTCACCAGCGCCGTTGTGCTGTTGCGACGTAGGCACTTCTTTGCCCGTAATGGTTACCGCGTGGAAGATATGCTTCGACAGATTGACATCGCTGTTGCCGGAGATGAGTGCCCAGGTCCTGCCGTTTACATCCGTGAGGGCAAATGTTCCTGCTTCATTGCCGCGCTTCAGACAACCAGTGATCTCAATCTGGTGCGGCATTCCGATATTCGCCGGCGGATGAGCAGTCTGCGGATTGCTCTGCCCCGTGCCGGTCTGTGCGACCAGCGAACTGGTGGCGGTGAGAAATGCAAGACAGCGAATGAATTGGAAGCGTTTCATAATACCTTCGATGCCGCCACTTCGGCAGTACGACAATGTGGCACGTTCGTCACGGCTCGCGACAGGACTGTTCCTGCGACGAATCGATGCAGCGCCGTGGTTGCTCCCGGGACCGTGATTCGCGTCGTCGGGAGCTGATTGCAGCAGGCGACAAGGCACACGCTTTTGATTATTAACCAGCCAGAAACAATGTCTTCACGGTGGATCGGCGCGTCGGCCTAGCATTCTGGATAGACGGACTCGCCGTTCAGATAGCACCAGCGTACGCCTTCCGGATGCAAACTAGGCTGGCAGGACGGGGTTAAGTGAATTTGCCCCTGAAAAATGCGGGCGATAACCGCCTTCCGCGGATGGAACAGCGGGCAGTGACTTTGGCAAGGTGCTTGCAACTATAAAGGCAAAGGGAGCGATAGGAGTGGTGCTGGCAAGTCATCATTCCTTGATTTTCTTCTCGGCGCGGTCGCGTGGAAAGTTGGCCGCGCTGAGAAGAATGGTGAAACCGTCCCGACCCCGCCTTGATTAACATCCGAACATTTGGACTCGCGATATCGCACTCAGTCTGAAAACTGTCCATAGATCCTTCTTCGATTTCTCGCCTCATCCGTCTGTTTATCTAACTGGAAGCTGCACTGCGTCAAAAAGTTGTCGGCACTCAACCTCAAGTTAAGCTCCGATGATGACTTCCTTCTACGGGAAACGCTTTCTGTCCTGCCGTCGGCTGACGCGACTCCGATATAAGAGAATGCGCTAGGACGCTGGCCTGAAGGCCAGCTCCACCCGCGTTTGGATATTGGCTAGATGCCGCGGACAACACGTCCCTCCACTGCGCTTCGCTTCGGTCGCAATGACACCTCTTGGCGGCGGGCAAAAAAAATCCCCGACTGCGATCACAATCGGGGATGCAATTCTTTCGCGACTTGTAAGCAGGTAGTCGCCAATCGCCAGTGGCTAACAGCCGCTTTTACCCCGCCTGTCTCGGCCGGATGTCGTACTGGCGAATCTTGTAGAGCAGCGCCTTGTAGCTGATGTTGAGCTTGGTGGCCGCGCGCTTGCGGTTCCACGCAGTCTCTTCCAGAACCTGCGCGATGACTTCCATCTCGGCACCGTTCTTCAGGTTGCGCACCATCTCCTTGAGGTCGGGCTGCTGCTGCGCCTTCTTCTCCTCCATCGAGATGACGGTCCCAGACTCGGCGGTGCCGCGCGAGGTGCCACGTTGCAGCTCGGAGATCGCGACTGCTTCGTCGCTCAGCACCAGGAAGCGTTTGACGAAGTTTTCCAGCTCGCGGATATTGCCGGGCCACGGATAGTTCTCGCAGGCTTCCAGCAATCGTTGCGACAGGCTCAGCGGAGCGCACGCGTAGCGGTCGGCAAGCTGAATCATGAAGTGCCGCAGCATCATCGGCACTTCTTCTTTACGCTCCCGCAGCGACGGCATTCGGAGCACGAAACTGTTCAGGCGGTAATACAGATCCTCGCGGAAGGTCTTCTGCGCGATGGCTTGCGGCATGTTGATGTTGGTTGCCGCCAGCACCCGAACATCGACCTGCACGGTGTTGCGTCCGCCGAGGCGTGAGAACTGGCCGTCCTGCAAAACCTGCAGCAGCTTGGCTTGCAGCGCGGGAGACATCTCGCCGATTTCGTCGAGCAGCAGCGTGCCCTTGTTGCAAAGTTCGAACTTGCCGGGCTTGGCCTTGTTGGCGCCGGTGAAGGCTCCAGGCTCGTAACCGAAGAGCTCGCTCTCCAGCAACTCGCTGGGAACCGCGGCGCAATTGACCTTCAGGAAGGTGCGGTGCGCGCGATCGGAATACTTGTGGATCAGGTGGGCCAGAACTTCTTTGCCGGTACCGCTTTCGCCGAGAATGAGCACCGGGAAATCGAATTTGGCGACCTGCATGGCGTGCGCGCGCAGCTGACGCATCTGCGGTGTGGCGGAGAAGAAGTAAACGCCCTGGCTGACTTCAATGGCTTCGCCCGCGCCCGGCGCTGCCGGATCGGTGTTCTCCAGGCAGAAGCGCAGGACTTCGTCCATCTCTTCCTTCTGGACGGGCTTGGAAAGGTAATCTTGCGCGCCGAGACGCATTGCCTGCGCGACTTTGCGGGTGTCGCGAACGCACGACAGCATGACGACTTTGGTTGAGGGACGAGTTTCGCGAATGCGTTGCAGCGTCTCCAGCCCATCCGCTCCGGGCATGACCATGTCGAGTAAAACCAGGTCCGGACTGTCGCGTTGGACTTTCTCCACAGCTTCGAGGCCATTCGAGGCGGTCGTAACCCGGTATGAGTCAAGCTCCAGAACCGTCTGGAGATACCGCAACATACTAGGTTCATCGTCCACCACAAGGATGTGGCCAGTACTCATTGCTCCTCCGCAACGCGCTTTGGCTGGGGATTCAGTAACACCAGGAAAGAGAACTTACTGCCTGTGCCGGGTTCGCTTTCGACCCAGACCTTGCCGCCGGCGGATTGCACCAGGCGGCGCGCAATGGCCAGCCCCAGGCCGTAGCCTTCGGAGCGTGTGCCCTGCGTCGTCAGACGGAAGTATTCTTCGAAGATTTCTTGCTGGAACTCAGGAGCAATTCCGGGCCCGGTGTCGGAGACCGAAATGCGGCAGCAGTTGGGACCAATGACCCGCTCTTTGCGGCGCTCCACCAGAGGAGGCCGCGAAACTGTTCGCCGCTCCCAGAAATAGGGCTCGACGTGCAACCAGACTGTGCCCGACGATGGCGTGTACTTCATCGCGTTGTCGAGCAAGTTGGAAACTACGTGTTGAACCTTGTAATAGTCGAACGGAAACTGCTCCAGCTTTTCATTGGGCAGGAAGTAGAACGCAATAGCTTTATCGTGGAAGCGCTGGGACCAGACCTCGGCGATCTCGCGGATGCAGGCGTTGATGTCGGCGAGCTCGTAGTGCATCTCCAGGCGATCGACCTTGAGCGAGGTATAGGTCAGTAGATTCTGGATAAAGTTCGACAGGCGAACGCCATTGGCCTGCATTTCGGTCAGCACTTCGATCTGGCGAGGACTTAATGGACCCAGCTTTTCGGTCAGAAGCAGGTGGAGATACCCTCCCATGATGGCCAAGGGAGTCTTCAATTCGTGAGCGGCGGAAGCCAGCGCGTCTCGGCAGCAGCTGCAATGCTCTTCAGTCACAAGTTCGAGCTTTTGCCGCACCGGAGACATCTTGGCTGGTTGCATCTGGACGACCCCTTTTGCGTTCCGAGTAGCGCGAAGCGACTCCTCCGCACCCTCAGGAAAGATCCCCGACGTCTGCTCCACAGGCATACTCTCGACCAATGTGAGCCTTAGGTTTAGTCAGTTAACCGGTTCCTCGGGAAATAGAGCGGAAGCACTCTACAGGGGGAGAACTGATCTTACCGCAAACCCATGTATTGTCAACGCCAAACTAATGAAAATTCGGGCAAGGCGGCAAAGATGTTGCATTTTTCGGCAGGCAATTTCTCTCCAAGCAGGTATTCCTGTTCTCCAGAACCGCAAGAGATTGCATTTCGGGCCTGCAAGGCGTAACTACCACATTCATCGTATGTACAACAAACATAGGTGGTTGACAAGATAATTGATTTGGTTATCCATGTGCCTCATATCAGATATAACGCAGGAGATTGCCGTGCGAAGAACCGTGTCCGTTGCCGAGCGCCGCGGCTGGGAACGGCTACCCATCTCCATTCCTTTCTTTGTCCGCGGAATGACGGCCTCCGGCGAAGAATTCCTCGAATTCGCCACCGCACTCAATCTCTCGGCAGGCGGTGTCCTCCTCGCTACCCGACGTTATCTGGAACCCGGCACACAGTTATCGCTTGAGATTCCCGTGGCTTTGGCGAACAAGGCACAGTTGCCGCGCTCCATCTCGATGTTGCAGGCGACGGTGCTGCGATGTACCGCCGACCGGCAGTATTTCCTGGTGGGACTGCAGTTCCGTGAGCCTCTCCTGGCGCAACAGTCCGGACTGGAATTCGGCAAAGTGCGAGCGCAGGGAAAGTGAGTTCCCCATAGTGAAAATGTTTTCACACTTTTGAGCGCAAAACCCTGCTGTTCTACCCCTTTCCAGCCTGTCTAACCGCTTTCGATTGCACATTTTTTAGTATTAAAACCAGCAACTTGCAAGTAATATGCGCATTGTTTTGCAATGTGCAGGAACTTGGCGCAAGAAATGCAATTCATTTCCCCGGTTCACCCTGAAAGGCAACCCCGAGGACGCTGATGCCCCTTTTGGCTGGCTCGAATAACGAAAGTGCGCTGTCCGTGCATCAGCTTCCTCCGGAGCCTGTGATCTTTGGTCAGACTCCTACGATGCGGGATGTGCGACAGAAACTGGAGCGCGTTGCCGGCGCCAATCTGTCGGTTCTCATCACGGGAGAAAGCGGCACGGGAAAAGACATCATCTCCCGGCTGCTGCATCTGTACTCCCCCTGGTCTGCCGGCCCGTTCGTCAAGGTAAACTGTCCTGCCATTCCAGGCACGTTGCTGGAGAGTGAACTGTTTGGCTACGAACGGGGAGCTTTCACTGGGGCGTTCAATCCCAAGCCCGGCCGGGTGGAGATGGCTCATCGCGGCACGCTGTTTCTGGACGAGATCGCCGAACTCGACTCGGTTCTGCAAGCGAAGCTTCTGCAGTTATTGCAGGACGGGCAATTCAGTCGGATCGGCGCCCAGGAAGACAAGAAAGTCGAAGTTCGGGTTGTCTGCGCCACCAACCGCGAATTGCACGAAGAGATTGAGCAGGGGAACTTCCGCGCCGACCTGTTTTACCGTATCGCGACGATGACGATTCACCTGCCGCCGCTGCGCGAGCGGGTCGTCGATCTGCCGATTATCTGCGACTACCTGCTGCAGTACTACAACGAGAGATTGAATGGCCGCGCCGTGATGGTGCGCCCGGCGTTGATGGCGAAGATGCAGCGCTATTCATGGCCGGGCAATATCCGCCAGCTGGAAAACCTGGTTAAGCGCTACGTGGTGATGGGCACGGAAGATGTGATTTTGAGCGAATTGCTCGAGCCCAATGAGCGCGATCCGGTGGACAGTTTGATGATGGACGGGCCGGTCTCATTAAAAAAACTTACGCGTCAGACGGTCCGCAAGCTGGAAGCGCGTATTATTCTTAACGCACTGCACGCGAACAACTGGAACCGCAAGAAAGCGGCGCGTTCGCTCGATATCAGCTATCGCGCCCTGTTGTACAAACTCAAGGAAGTCGGCATCCCCCAGCGCCGCTCCAGCTCCACTACGAAACACGACCAGGACAAGGCCGAGTAATCCAATTTGAGGTGAATGATGTTTGGGCAAGGACAGGCTGTAAAAACGCGCAATTTTATGCTGGGCATGATGCTGCTAGTTGGGCTTTGCTCAATCACGGCGTACGCGCAGGACTCTGCAGATCAAGCAACCGATTCGACGCCGGCCGCCACCCCGGTTCTGCCGGCCAATGCGCCGCCTGACGAGGCCAAAGCTGCACCCCTGCCGGCTTCCAACACGCCGGCGAGCCGTGTTCCCTCGGTTCATCCCGCGAACTACATTGTGGGAGTTGGCGACGTTCTCGAAATCAATGTCTGGAAGGAAGGCGAGCTTTCCAAGACCGTCCCGGTCCGTCCGGACGGCATGATCACGCTTCCCCTGATCGGCGAAGTCAAGGCGGTAGGTCTGACCCCGGACCAGTTGCAACTGGAACTGACCAGCGCGTTACAGAAGGTTGTGTCGGAGCCGCAGGTCACGGTAATGGTTGTCTCGGTGAATAGTCTCAGCTTCAACATTATGGGCAATGTGAATAAGCCGGGATATTACCCGCTGGTTCGCCCCATCACGATCCTGGATGCCATCGCCCTGAGCGGAGGCTTCCGTGATTTTGCCAAGGAAAAGAAGATTTACGTCTTGCGAACCGGGCCCAACGGTAACCAGCAGAAGTTGAAGTTCAATTACAAAGATGTGATTAAGGGCAAGAACATGGCGCAGAACATCGTACTTCAGCCCCACGACACTCTCGTGATTCCGTAGTGCCGAGAGATCGTGAGGGCATGAGGAGAGTGATATGAAACGGCAACTTGGAACAGTGGTAGCGATGCTGGCGCTTTGCTGCGCTCCGCTCGCATGGTCGCAAAGCGACTCGTCGGATTCGGGCAGTTCCAATTCGAGCAGTTCCAGTTCGAGCGCTTCTGACTCTGCGGGTTCGGGGGCGAGCACGCCGAGCGCAGGCGTGGCCATCGGCGGAACCTATACGCCGGGCGCGCCCTACACCGATCCGTATTTCCAGGTCGGCGCGGGCGATACCTCGGACTCGCAGACTGGTCCAGACGATACTCAGTCGCAGACCGGGCCGCAGTCCACGTTCAGCCATCCTGAGCAGTTGCCGCCGCTGGCCATGATCAATGACATCACAAAAAATACCGGTCTGGGCTTAAGTCTGAACATAGGTACCCTGAACAATTACGTGAAGGGCGGTACCGGGCAGGCTAGCTACTGGCAGCACATGGTCATGTCGGCGGGCGGCATTGCCTTTTCGCAGATTCGGTCAACCTCCTTGATCCAGTTGGGTTATGTCGGAGGTGTCAATCTCACGGGGATGACCTACGGGGCGAATAGCACGTATACAACCTTGAGCCAGCAGGCCAATGCGAAAATTCTATGGAACTTCGCCAAGCGCTGGCAGATGCGCATTAAGGACAATTACCTTTATTCGGACGACCCGTTTCAACCGTTCCTCACCTATGTTGCCGATCCGACGCCCAACCAGCCCAATCCCACGGTTTACTTTCCACAGGCGGTTATCGAGCAGAACTTAGGCACGGCGGATATTTCGTACAGGCTGACCCAGCACGACAGTGTCACCGTTACCGGATCCGAGTCGTTCCAGCACTACATTCGCGGGGCCAGCGGTTTGTGGAACTCTTACACATGGGGCGGTGGTTCGTACTACCAGCACGTGTTCAACGATCATCTCTCTGCCGGCGGCGGGTACAACTTCTCCGCGCTGGATTTTGGGCACGGTCAATCGCGCGCCGGTGTTCAGATGATCGAGGGATTTCTGGTCTACAAGTTCAATAACTCTTTCTCGGTGTCGGGTTGGGTCGGTCCCGAGTTGACGAGGACGAAAGATCTCATCCCCATTTTCTGTACTCCTTACGGATGTCTGGTGGAAGAGCGGCACGATTCGCAATGGGACGTTGCGGAAGGCGGCACAGCCAATTATCTGAAAGGCAAGAATGCGGTGCGCTTCCAGTTCAGCCATCGCGTCACCGACGGCGGCGGTGTATTAGGAGCGGTCAGTTTGTATCAAGCCACGGTGGCCTACGCCAGGCCATTGAACCGCTATTGGGCATTCTCGATGGCGGGCATGTGGGACACCAGTACATCGGTTTCTCACGTCCGGGCTAACCAGTACTGGGATGCGGCCCAGGGCATGATCAACTTTACGCGGAAGATCGGAGAGTCCTGGAACGGCTCCGTATTTCTTCTGTTCATCCATCAAACCCAGAACTTTTATGGCACGCCGGGATCGTCTTCCACGGCTGGCCTGGGACTAACGCTCCGTTACATTTGGGGCCATTCAATTGGACGGTGATTCATCATGGAACAGTTTGAAGAGCAAAGATCAAGTCAAGGTTTTGGTGAGTATTGGGCGATCGTGCTCCGCCGCAAGTGGTGGATCCTAGGGCCACTCTTTCTTGGCTGGCTAATCGTCTTCGTGTCCGCGTGGTTTTTACCGCCACGCTACGTGTCAGAGAGCACCATCCTGGTGGAACCGCCGAAGGTCCCCAGCACTTTGGTTGCTCCGAACGTGCAGGTCGACCTTGCCGACCGTGTACAGAGTATGAGCACGCAGGTGTTAAGCCGTACGCGTTTGCTGGGACTCATCAACCGCTTCCACTTGTATCCGGGATACGCGTTCTCGCCGGACGATCAGGTCGACAAGATGCGCGATGACGTCAAGATGGACCTGATCCAGGGCGAGTCGAACATCTCGGGTAAAGCAGAACTGCTCGCGTTTCGTATCTCCTATAAGGCTCCGAACGCCGGAGTGGCGCAGAAAGTTACCATCGCCTTGACCTCGTTCTTCGTGGACGAGAACGTCCGCGCCAGTCAGGAACAGTCGGAAGCGACCACTTTGTTCCTCGACGGTCAGGCTCGCGCTATCGGCGACCAGCTGGCCGAGCAGGAATCCAAGCTGCGTGCCTACAAGGCGCAGCATGACGGGTCTCTGCCGGAACAACTGGATAGCAACATCAAGATCCTCGACGGAATTCAGCAGCAGTTACAGGCTGCCGAAACCCAGCGCGAACGCGCGGTGCAGCAGTCGACGTACCTCAACGCCATGCAGAGTCAGTACGAGAGCATGAGCGACTCTGCCATGGTTCCGAGCAATCTGGATAAGCAACTTGAATCCGCGCAAACTAATCTTGCAGCGATGGAAGCTCGTTACACGGACGACTATCCGGATGTCAAGAAGTTGAAAGTGACCATCGCCGCGCTGGAGAAGCTGAAGAAAGATATGGCGGCCCAAGCGCGGGAAAACTTAGCTTCGGACAGCGCTACTCCTGCTCAGTTGCAGGCCGGCATGCCGGTACTGCAATTGAAGACACAGATGAAGCTGAACCGCGCCGAGATCGATAAAGATAACCAGATGATCCAGCGCTTGCAGCAGGCAGCGCAGGTCTACCAGGCACGCTTGAATGCCACCCCCGCGGTGGAAACCGAGATGCAGGACCTGACCCGCGATCGCGAGAACATGCAGAAGTCGTATTCCGACCTTCTCGCGAAGAAGCAGCAATCGGCCCTCGCCACCAGCCTGGAAATGCGCCAGGAAGGTGCGCAGTTCCGGATCATCGATCCTCCCAGCCTTCCGGATAAGCCGGAATTCCCGGATCGCTTCAAGTTCTCGCTGGCTGCTATCGGTGCAGGTATCGCACTGGCCATCCTGTTCGGATTCGGTTCCGAGTTTCTGGACGATCGCATTCGGGGAGAGCAGGCATTGTCGGACGCGACCACCCTGCCGGTGTTGGCCGAGATTCCGTCTCTGCCCACTCCGCGGGAACTGCGCTGGGCCAGGCTGGCGCCCTGGATGGCAGTGGCTGCAACGCTGTTGATCCTGATAGCGCTGCCGTCAGGCGTTGTCTACGCTTATTTCTGGGGATAGCGCATGTACAAACAATACTTCGGGTTGACGCGTAATCCTTTTGAGATTAGCCCCGACCCGTTTTTCTATCATCCTACGCCGCGCCATAACGAAGCCTTGGCCAACCTGCATTACGGGGTTGGCCGGCGCAAGGGCTTCATTGTGATTACCGGTGAGGTTGGTACCGGCAAGACGTTATTGGTAAGGTGTCTGCTGTCCGAGCTGCGTAAGAACAACATCGCCTTTGGCTATGTGTTCAATCCGCTGCTGCCGGTGGTGGAGTTCTTTCAGTACATCATGGCGGACTTTGGGCTTCCGTACTCCGGACGCACCAAGACCGAAATGCTGCTCGACCTGAACCGTTTCCTCATCCAGCGACATGCCCGCGGCCTGATCACGGCGCTGGTGGTGGATGAGGCGCAGGCCCTGCGCACGGAATTGCTGGAAGAAATCCGGCTGTTGACCAATCTGGAGACTTCGCAACAGAAACTGCTTCAGATTGTACTGATGGGACAGCCGGAGTTGGAGATGGTGCTGGATTCTCCCGAACTGCGGCAACTGAAACAGCGGGTCGCTTTGCGCTGCCAGTTGCAGCAGCTGGACTGCCCGCAAACGCATGCATATGTACTGTCGCGGCTGGAACGGGCGGGAGCTCCGAAAGAGCCGATCATCTTCACCGAAGAAGCTTTGGATAAAGTGCACGAATATTCGCGCGGCATTCCGCGCATCATCAACAATCTTTGTGAAAACTCCATGGTCAACGCTTTTGCCCGCGAACAGCGGCCCGTGACCGGCGATATGATCACCGAGGTAGCGGGAGACTTTCGGCTGATTGGACCAGCCCTGCCGGAAGAAATGCCGCTATCGATAGTCGGACGGGAAGAGAATAGCGCCAGCCTTCTGCGCAACTTCTTCCGCTTGCTGAAGACCGTGGACAACCAGGAACTGGAAGGTGACAAACCCATGCAAACCACTGCAGGTAGGAGAATCTAAGCCATGAGTCGAGTGTTCGAAGCGTTACAGCGGTCCCAAGGTGATAATCCCAACTCGCCCTTGGTTCCAGATCAATCCGAGATCGCTGCAGGCGGTACGGCGACAGCCCTCGCCGATGCGGGCCCAGTCGATGCCAACTGGTTGCAGGTTCCGCCGGAGCGGGTGCTTCGCCCAACACCCACCCCGGAGCAGCGTTTGGTGACCCTCACCGAGCCCGATGGCCGCGGCGCAGAAATGTTTCGCGTACTGGCAACGCGCCTGGCGCATATGCAGAACAAGCGCCGCCTGCAGAAGCTGCTGATCACCAGCTCTGCGGTTGACGAAGGCAAGTCGGTTGTCACTGCCAATCTGGCGCTCACCCTCGCGCGCCGTCCCAACGAACGCATCCTGCTGGTGGAAGCCGACCTTCGCCGTCCCACGGTCAGCGACCTGTTCTCCTCGGCGCCGCTGCGTGGCATCACGGAATGGAACGACAACAAGCTTTCCATCGATGACTCGTTGCACCAGATTCATGGCATGCCCCTATGGGTGCTGGCTGCCGGCAAGCCGGTCGACGATCCCTTGCCGCTGCTTGAGTCTCACCGTTTCGCCAAGATGATCGATACCCTGGCCTCCAGCTTCGACTGGGTGCTGTTCGACGCAACCCCGATGTTCCCGATGGCGGACGCGACTTCACTCTCGCGCCTGTCTGATGGCGTACTCGTGGTGGTGCGCGAGGGCTTCACTCGCCGAAAGGTGCTGAACAAAGCCATCGAGTCGATCGAGAAATCCAAGCTGCTGGGCGTGGTCTTCAACGAAGCTTCCATGCTGAACGTGGATTACTCGCACTACTACGGACGCTACTCGAAAAAAGAAGCCAAAAAGGAAGCGAATCAGGTTAAAGCGGCTTCGGCATGATTCGTCTGTTCAACGCCTACTTCCCCACCCGCACACTGTTGCTCACGGTGACCGAGGCATTACTTGTCACACTCGGTTTTGTCGTAGCAGTAGTGTTTTGGGCGGGGACGGCGTTTGATGCCAACATCTACCTCCGTTACGAGAATGGTTTCGGACGAATCGGCCTGGTGGTTGGCGTCTTTCTGCTGCTGATGTATTACTTCGATCTGTATGACTCCATCGTGCTGTCGAACCGGCGCGAGGTTGTCACCCGACTCGTAGGAGTGCTCGGCTGCGCGTTCGTTACCCTCTCCGTTCTCTACTACGCCTTCCCCGAAATCCGATTGGCCGGTACCACGTTGTGGCTTGGTGTCGCCATCGTGGGTACGACCGTGCCTGCATGGCGCAAACTTTTTTTCGTGATGAACCGCTCCGCGCGGTTTTCCGAGCGCGCCATTCTGTACGGCGATGGCCCACTCGCCCGTCCCTTGATGGAGGAGATCAGCTATCGCGCAGACCTCGGCATCCGCGTCGTAGGTTTCGTTGGACCCGACACCGACCTGTCGCGCGGCGTATCGCGGTTTGCCGAAGACGACCTGGAAGACATCGTAGCCGACCAGAGCATCCGGCGAATCGTCGTTACCATGGGCGATCGCCGCGGCAAGATGCAGGTTGAGAAATTGCTGCGGCTGAAGACGCGAGGGGTCTATATCCAGGACGGCCCTGAATATTACGAAAGCATCACCGGCAAGATTCCTCTGGAGTCGCTGCGCCTGAGCTGGCTGCTGTTTTCCCCGGGTTTTCATGTGCGTACGGCGCTGCGCCTGTATAAGCGGCTGTTCTCGCTGCTGCTGAGCAGCCTGGCCATCATCATCACCTCGCCGATCATGCTGCTGGCCGGCCTCGCGGTGCGACTGGATTCGCCCGGCCCCGTCATCTTCCGGCAGAAGCGCGTCGGCGAACAGGGAAGGCTGTTTACGGTATTCAAGTTCAGGTCAATGTTCGATGGCTCGGACAAGAAGGCGCTCACGCCGGCCGAACATGGCGATGCTCGCGTGACTCGCGTCGGCAAATGGCTGCGGCGCACGCGGGTGGACGAGCTGCCGCAACTCTTCAATATTATGAAAGGCGATATGGCCTTCGTAGGCCCGCGACCCTTCGTTCCCGAGCAGGAAGAAGAGTGCGCTGCCAAGATCCCTTTCTATCGCGAACGGTGGCTGGTGAAGCCGGGCGCGACCGGCTGGGCCCAGATTAATCGCGGCTATAACGTGACCCTGGAAGACAATCGCGAGAAGCTGGCCTATGACCTGTTCTACATCAAGAACGTTTCCTTCGGGCTCGACCTCTTCATCATGTTTTCCACGGTGAAGATACTGCTGCTCGGAAGAGGCGGACGATAGCCTGAAATGCGGTCCAGCGCCTGGTTTGTTGTATGCTTTAAAGAATAGATTTGCTACAAGTACCGCTTGTTCTGCGCGGATTCATCGGGGCAAGCTTCGGAGAACATCTTCCTATGAAGAAAGCCTTAATCACCGGCCTTTCCGGCCAGGACGGCAGCTATCTGGCTGAATACCTGCTCGAATTGGGATACAGCGTTTACGGTCTGGTCCGTCGCGAGACGACGACCATGCGCTGGCTGAATCACGTGCAGGACAAGGTAGAGATCCTGTACGGCGACATGCGCGACCAGGTGTCGCTCGAAGTTGCTTTCGCGAAAGCCACGCCGGACGAGGTCTACAACCTCGCGGGACAGGTCTTCGTGCCCACCAGCTGGCACTTGCCGGCCGAGACTTTCGACATCAACGTCGGCGGCCTCGCGCGTCTGCTGAATATCGTCGAACGCCTCAAGCCCGATACCCGCGTTTACCAGGCCTCCAGTTCGGAGATGTATGGCAACCTGAACGGCCTGCGCAACGAAGAGACTCCGCTGAATGCGACCTCTCCTTACGGCGTCTCCAAGACCGCAGCCCACAAGCTCTGCGAGGTCTATCGCGCGCGTGGCATCTTCGCCGTTGGTGGCATCCTGTTCAATCACGAATCGCCGCGTCGCGGTCCGGAGATGGTGACCCGCAAAATCACGCTGGCCTCGGCTGACTGGGCCAAGGGTAAGAAGAACAAGCTCAAGCTGGGCAACATGCAGGCTCGCCGTGATTGGGGCTTTGCCGGAGACTATATTCGCGCCATGCATGCCATGCTGCAGCAGGAGAAGCCTGTCGACTACGTCATCGCGACTGGCAAATCGCACAGCGTCTACGAGTTCGTGGTTGAAGTCCTGCGCACGCTCAACCTGGTTCCGGCGGGCGCAAACGTCGCAGACGTGGTGAACGAGTATGTGGAGGTCGATCCTAAGCTGTTCCGCACGGGCGAGATTCATGACCTGCGCGGCGACTCTTCGCTGGCCCAGCAGGCGCTCAACTGGAAGCCAGAGGTGGACTTCCACGGCCTGGTACGGATGATGGTGGAATCCGATGCCGGGATCGCGAAACATAACGCCGCGAAGCCTCAGTTTGCCGGCAAGGGAGCGTAACAACAGCGGCCTTGCCACTGCTGTGACAAGAGACGGCCTTCAGGCTGTCCGTTCCCTGGCTAAAGGATGGCGGCTTCAGCCGCTGCGGAACTTCGGTCTTGCCTACTTTAGCTCCAGATGGTGGTCCATTACCCGCAGCTCGCAGTAGGGGCTGAGACTGGTTATCGTTGCATGACACTTCCCGAACCAGCTGTGTCTTCGCCCGTTGACACGGAAAAGAAGAGCTTTGTCCGCCGCCTGATCCGCTGGGGGCTGATCGTCGCCGTCATTCTGGTTGCGCTGGTGGCGGTGGCCATTCTGAATAACAACTATTCGCTGCACCGCGCGTCCCGGGCGGATTTCACGGCGCAGCTTGATCGCGCCATTGATAGCTCCACCGCCTGGATGGTGCAGCAGCAGGACATCCAAGGCAATCCTCCGCTGATGTTCATGATCGGCGATATGGCGGAGATGTCGGGGGACCCGCGTCTGCGCAGCTACATTGCCACGTACCTGGCCAGCCCGCGGGTGCGCCTGCCCGGCCGACCGGCAACCTGGTATTACGCCCACTGGGTCGATCCCAGCGTGCCGTTGCCAACGATTTCTCCATATCAAGTGCAGTCGTTGGGATGGCAGGACAGCTGGTTCATGTACGCCACTGCGCCGGACCGAGTGCCGTTGCCCGAAGAATCACGCGCCAACCTCTTCTCGCCGGACAAGTACAGTTGGGGAACCCGGCTGCATCTGCAGTTGATAGCGCTCGACATCTATCGCCACTTCAATCCGCCGACGCCGGAATTCACCGCTGCCATCAATCCAGTCACCGAAGGGGTAGCGCGCGACGCGTATTGGGATTTCCGCGTCAGCGACTCTTACGAACAGCGCAGCGCGTTCATCCTGGCCGGTGGCAGGCCTGACCTGATTCGCAGCCGCTGGATCGACCGCATCCTCGACAACCAGCAGTCTAACGGAGCCTGGAATTATTGCTGGTACGGCTGGTGCCGCGGTGTCTTGGAATTCCGCTTTGGCTTCGGCGATCAGGGCCACTCCACCGTGCAGGCAGCGTGGGCGCTCTATCAGCTTAAGTACAAGCATCAGGACTGGATCAAGGAACATTATCAGTAGGCCGCGTGAGGCCAGCTAATGCCCGAGGCTTGGCCTGGGTCGCTCGCCCGACTGGTAGTCCGCTTTCATCTTCTCCCTCAGGCGGTGAAGATTGTCGTGCAGTCCCGCGGGACTTGGTCGGAATCTGGGATCCGTGGACAGCATTTTATCCAACGTGGATTGCATTCCCGGACTAACTCCCACTCTGAATCCACTGGCGCGAATGCCGCCGGTCAAAGCGCTCTGGTGATATTCGGTGGGATGCGAGCCCAGCAGACACTGCAGCATAACGACGCCAAGAGAAAAGATGTCTGAGGCGCAGGAGAGCGACTTCACTCCTCTCAGCTGCTCCGGCGAAAAGTAGCCTGACGTTCCAAAAGGCTCGCGAGCGGCAGCGGTGTTGTCCTGCTCCAAATGGCGGGCAGCACTCAGGTCGATGAGAACGGAGCCGCCAGAGGCTTTCATCATGATGTTCGAAGGCTTGATGTCGCCATGAACGATGTGGTGAGACCAAAGCTCCGTGATCGCGGCCGAGATGTCGCAGCCTATCGCCAGCGCTTCAGACTCTGTCAGTCTCCCAGCCTTCAACCGGCGGCTTAGCGTCTGGCCCTCGATGAATTCCCATGCGACGAATCGGGTGTATCTGCCCGCCACATAAAAATGGCCATGCTCAATCAGTCGACACAGGTTGGGATGCGAGATGGTCCGCATCGCGGCAATCTCGCGCTGTATGCGGACGTCCTGATGGCGATAGAGATGTAATTTCAGGGCAACAACGTCGGTGGTCCGCTCGCCGTTCGGGCGAAGAATCCTTGTGGCCTTATAGACCACGCCCTGGCCACCCACGGCGATCTCCGGGCCGATGAGATAGCGGTAGGCCAGCGCGACATCCAAATCCTGGACTGTAAATGGGTGGTGGTCAGCCATCACGGAAAACGTAAGCCTGCTAGCTTACGCAACCTCCCCCTCGAATAAGCTGCCTCAAGAGTACACCCGCCGATGATATCTGCCGAGATAACACTAACGAAGGGGAGATGATAAATTCGATAACTTAGCCAAGGTTCGCCGAATTGCGCAATTTTGATAAAAATTCGTTGTTGCGCCCGACATTCACGTCGCGGTTCTGGATATTAAACCTGGGAAGTCCGATGTTGTAGGAAAGTGGCGTTCCACTTCCAAACCCAGGTTAGCCAAAAGAGGGCGAACCTGCGGCACAGCATCGAGAAAAGCACAGCAACGAGAAGAGGCGAGACGGTATCAGTTCGTCAACCCCTACTGGCTGATTCGCACGTCGAAGCCGGTGACGGTCCATGCACCTCCGTCCTCGACCACGTGATAGACACCCCCAGCCATGCACTGACTGCCGCAGAGATAGCTGCCTTCCACTTCCGCCTGGGTCGCACTGCGCCATAGGATAGCGCCCAGGCCGAACATGACGGCGCTCTTCTTGCTGCTTTTGTCGATGATCGACATAGTGAAAGTCTTGGTATCTTTTTGCGTGCAGTCGGATTCGGGCTTTACCGGCAGGGGCTTCAGTTTGTCGAGAAACTGGCGGTCGGCATCCTTGCCCTGTACTCGGAAGCAATAGGTGTGTGCCGTCTGCTGCCACGACTTGATCTGGTAACGGGCTACCGCTTCGTAAACCGCCGCGGTCACAGCGGGCGAAGGCGGCTCAATCGCCGCTGGCTGCTGGTCCGGTGTCTGGGCGCACGCACCGCCCGACAACGCCGCCACGAACACCAAAGCAATCATCAGGAGTTTCATTCTCGTTCCTAGCTGGCCGCAGCCGGCGGTCCCGGTAGTTCACAAAGTTTGTATCAGGCACGACTTCATAGGCTCCTGAAAAACTCGGCGCAGGCTGCCTTGTGTCAGGGCACGACCTTGGTCGTGCCGGTTAGTTGCATAAAAGAACACGGCTTTAGCCGCTGCACACGGCATGCAGGGGCTGAAGCCGGCTTCAGACGCGAGCTGACGGCACGAGTGAAGTCGTTTCCCGACACAAAGCTCAGGGCGTCTGAGTTTTTCAGCCCAGCAGCGATCGGTAATAGTCTTCCAGTTGTCCGATCGTCTTCTGCACTTCGAAGAGTTCGCTGCAACGCTCGAAGCCCTTCGCACCCATACTCGCACGTAATTGTTCATCGCGCAGCAGTTTGATGATGGGTTTGGCAAACTCCTCAGGTGAACGCTGAGGTACCAGGTAGCCGGTTTCTCCATCGACAACCGCATCGCGATTGCCGCCAACATCGATCGCCACCACCGGCATCCCCGCCGCCATGTACTCCATGATCGCGTTGGAAAATCCTTCGCTGATCGAGGTGAGGCACCCGATCGACATGCGCGAGAGCCAGTCCATCATGTTGCCTTCGCCCTGGGTAAAGAAGACGCGGCCGGCGATACCCAGTTCGCCTGCCAGCTTTCGCAGTTCGTCGTAAAGCTCGCCGCGCCCGGCCAGGAGGAAGGCCACATCGTCAACTTGATCGGCCACGATCTTGGCCGACCGCAGAAACAGCGCATGGTCCTTCACCGGACGCAGATTCGCCACAATGCCCACCACGCGGGCGTTTCGGGGAAGTCCTAACTTATCTGCGGCTGACGGATCGCCCAGCCCGCGGCTGAACCTGGTCATATCCACGCCCTGGTAAACGACTCTCACGCGATCGGGATCGAGCTGCTCGGTCTCCACCGCAATGCGTTTGGCTTCGAGCGAGTTGGCCATGATGCCATCGGCGCGCAGATTCATCGCGCGAAACATTCTGCGTAACTGAGGCGTGTACCAGTAGCCGGTATTCAGCCGGCTGGTGATCGCGATGCGGTCCGTTCCCACGGCAGAAAGCACCGCGAACAGGCTGGTCTTATTCATGTAGCCGTGGAGGATTTGCAGGCGGTGCTGTGCCGCATACTTACGGAACTGCGAAACCTGGTGCAGGCCTTGCAGCGAGTTCACGCTGCTGGTCGGGAAGACGACAGTGTGGACCGGAGACGCCAACCCGCGGAGTTGCGGGCTGTCTTCCAGGCAAACCACGTGCACGTCGAAGCGGTCTTTATCCAGGCGCTTGGCGGTTTCGACGACCTGGCGCTCGGTACCGGCGTCGAGTCCCACTGTGTCGGACATGAGGGCGACAGCGATTTTTCCAGAGGACTGCGGGGTCGATTCCGAGGTTCTCCCCATGGATAACGCTATCCTTTTGCGATACGAACGATGCCGCCTTGCACTGTGCCGGCGGAACGGAAGTAGTCCAGAGTCTGCTGGTCGAACCAGCGAAGCGCGCCATAGCGCTCAGGATTCTCGTTCAACTCGAGGTGCAGCACGCCCCCGGAACGGAGATGCGAGAGCGCATCGTCGACGAAGAAGCGCCATTCGGCGATGCCCCATTCATCCGGCTGACGGTGACGATTGAAGCAGATCCAGTAAGCGGTAATCAGATCGAGATCGCCGACCGGAAGCGTCATAGGCACATAACGCTCGATCAACAGTGGAGAGACCCGCTTCTCGATCGACAGCGCTCCCAGCATTTCGTTGTAAACGCGCTTCTCAACTTCGGAGAGGATCGTATCCGGCGCGTCCACGCCGTAGCAATCGTGGCCGCAGGCCAGCGCGGCGGCAATGAAGTATCCCGGGCCGCAACCGATGTCCAGGATCCGCAGAGGCTTCGCATTGTGCAGCCCCAGCGCGGCGACCCGGGCGACGTTGAACGGCACCCAGTGATCGTAGTCTGCGTACTTAGCGGCGCTGGTAGGATCCCGCTCGACCACGGGCGCCATCTCGCCACCCAAAGCTTCAATCCGGTGAAGATCGGCGGCGTCGCAAATGCGCGACGGCAAACGACACAGCCCCACCGAGCCATAGCGGCACAGGCGAAGCCATATCTTGGCGATCTGCACTTTGCGTTCGGTGGACCGGTTTGACATGAACGAGCGCGTGATCAGCCCACCGGGGGCAGGCGGTTGCTCTTGCGCGCCGCTCTCCATTACGCGAGCGCCGGTTCAGGCACGGGTTCGGCTGCCGCGAGTTTGGCAGCTTCCCATTCCTTCGACTCTTTTTCCACCGCCTGTTTGTAGGCCGCAGATATGCCCAGAATTGCATAGAGCAGGCCGCTATATGCAATGCTAAGGAAGAATGCGCCCACGCACGACATCAGCACGGCAATCTGTAAGAAGAGCGCCCCGCGTCCTACGCGCGTGAATTTGTAACGAGTCCTGATTTTCGAGAGTCCTGAGTACGATCGCCAGAAGGCCCACAGGAAGAGGGCCAGGCCGGGGATTCCCGTCTCGCTGGAAAGCTCCGTATAGGAGTTGTGGGTGAAGTGCCACAGCGCCTTCTTACCCTTCTCTTGAGCATCGATCGCTTCGGCGTCCATGAATTCACCGGGACCAACGCCCAGGACCGGGTGCTGCATGGTCAACTGAATACTTCGCATGAAGAGCAGCTTGCGCGTTTCAGCCGAGGATGCCGCCTCCTGCTGGGCGGCCGACGACGCCTTGAAAAATGTAGTGAAGCGCTCCGCAATCCTTTGCGGAAGCAGCGACATCGCCAGCGCCAGGAATAGGATGCCACCCATCAGGATGGCTATGCGTTCGATCGCCGTGGCAAAGCAAAAGAAAAGCAGCATGCCGGCGGTCAATGCCAGCAAGCCCATGCGCGAACCCGTACGGGCGAATCCCGCCAGCACCGGGATCAACATCAGCACCAACGCCACTCGCACGATGCCTTTCTTCAGGCTCAAGGCAAAGATGATGAACGGAATACCGACGACGAGATACAGGGCAAGGAAGTTTGCGTCTGACAGCGTGTCCGAGGCAGAGCCCAATCCCAACCGGATTTCTGTCGCACTGCCACCGGTGCCGCCGCCCATCACCATGGTCAGCACGCCGATGGTCGCCATGGCAAGAGCTACCATGTACATCGCTCGATAACAATCATCCAGGCTGCGGATGAATGCCGCCATGAAGAACAGCAACACCAGCGCCTGCAGGGTCGTGAGCCAGGTCGTAAAGCTGCCGCCCTTCCACGTACTAAAGGGTATGCACAGGCCGATCCAAAGCGTGAAGGCGAACATGGTCCTGCCGATGTCGGACTTGAAGATCGACTTCGTCGTCCCGGTCATGAACATGCCGATCAGCAACAACGGCTGGAGCGCCGCGCCAATGTGCAGTCCCGGCATCAGCTCCGGGATACGGCTGCAATACAGGTACAGATAGACCATCAGGATGAGGTGGAAGGGCTTGTAGAACTCCATCCCACGCTTCTTCCCCAGCATCCGACGGATACCTTTGGGCGCAGGCTTGGCCTTGCCCGTAGTTGGCACGGGAACAGGCTCCTGCTCAAAGTCGGCCACAATCAGATTTCCGTGGACGTCGTATTCTTCATTGCCCGCAGGCGTCGGCGGCTGGTAGCTGGACCAATTCACGTGAATACCCCATTACCCTCGAGCTGTCGCGACTCTTCCTTGATGACTCTTGCAGGATTGCCCACGGCGACGACTTGTGCGGCAATTGGCCGGACAACTACGGAACCGGCGCCGATGGTGGTGCCGCTTCCAATTGGAGCCATTATGATCGAAGAAGCCCCAATCCAGCAATCGGCACCGATATCAATCCACTCAAATTCTCCCTCGGCCGATCCGCTGATCTGGCCGTGGGAATCACGACTGTGCTGGCGCCGCCCGCTCAGGACCTGAACCTGCGACGCAATCTGTGTTCGGTCACCAATCGAGCAGCGACCTAAAATGCAATACGAGCCGATATAAACGCCCTGTCCCAAAGCGGCCTCGGAATGCGCAAAAAACGAGCCGTAGGACACCCGGCTGTACAGCGAGCACTGCTTTAACGTCAGTTTGTAATACGCGATCCGGAAGTAATCCCCGACGATGCCGGGAAACTGCGCGAAGGCGTGAGCCCCCATGGTGAACGTTGCGGGAAAACGGCCAAAACCGGCAAACGCCGCCGCCGGCAGCGAGAGCGCGAGAAACAGCGCGTGCAACCCATACTTGAGTGTTTTCTTCATTCCCCGGGCGTGCGGAGTCTGCGGCTGGGGGTAAGCCGTCAGCGAGTATACCATTAACCAGCTAGCAAATAGCGGGCAATTTGCCGCAATGTCGCAGCGATTTCCGGATGGGGTAAACTGCCATCGGTCCGTTCCCATGCGCGTTCTGTACTTCTCACCGCGAATCTGCTGGCCCACCATTTCCGGCGCGCACCTGCGCGATTTCTACTTCGCCCGCACGTTGGCCCGCAATGCCCAGTTGACCTATGTCGGACTGGTGAATGAAGACCTAAGTCTCGCAGTTGAGCAGTTGCGCCGACGTCTGGAGCCGCAGAACGGTACTAAGGTCTACGCCGTGCTCCGCGATGCCGGTTACAGGCTGATGAACATCCTTCGCGGACTTATCGGACCGACGCCGCTCAACGTCTTGAACTACACCTCCGACAAGGTGATCGCGGCGCTCGATCCCATCCTGAGCGAGCAGCGCTACGACGTCATTCAGGTTGAGAGCATGCACCTGATTGCCTATGCGCAGCATATCCGCAAGGTTGCGCCGGCGACCAGGCTGATCCTCGACTGGCACAACATCGAGTCGGAAATTCTGGCCCGCTACGCCGAGAACGACTCGAATCCGTTGCGCGCTTTCTATGCCAGACGAACGTCGGTGCTGTCGCGCCATGTAGAGGACCAACTGTTGGATCTGTGCGACGCTCACACTGTCTGCAGCGAGCGCGAGCGCGAAGTTCTGCTGAAACGCGTGCCCGGAACGCGGATCGAAGTGGTTGGCAACGGCGTCGATTGCGAATTTTTCGCCGATAACACGGCGCAGGGCGAACGGCGCGATGTCCTCTTTATGGGGAAGATGGATTACCACGCAAATATCGACGCCGCGGTGTACTTCGTCAAGACGACATGGCCGCTGATTCACGCCCGTCGGCCGGAGCTGCGGCTGGTGATCGTGGGGGCGCAGCCGCCGGAAGCCGTGAGGGCGTTGGCATCTGACAGTGTGGTAGTCACCGGGACTGTAAAAGATGTGCGGCCGTACTATCACAGCGCGCTGACTTCGGTAGTGCCGCTGCGTGTAGGCGGGGGCACGCGGCTGAAGGTATTGGAGGCGATGGCGGCGGGTACGCCGGTAGTTTCGACCAGTCTGGGGGCCGAAGGGTTGGCGGTGACGCACGGCAAGGACATCCTGATTGCGGACACACCGGAGGCAATGTCTGACGCTGTGGTAGGGCTGCAATCGGAATCGCCTCAGTGGAAGGAATTGGCCGCCAACGGCCGGCAGTTGGTGCAGGCTAAATACGATTGGAATGTGGTGGGCGAGATCCTGCTGCGCCTGCACACTGAGCAGGTTGAGATGGGGGCGGCATGCCTCAGAGCGACCTAGAACTCAAAGCTGGCGCGGCGATTGAGCCTTTGCGGAAGCGGCGGCGCTGGGCTAAGGCGCTGGGATGGCTGCTCGTCATCTGCTTAGTCGTTGGTGGGATGCTGTATCTTCTCTCCCGCGCCGGGTCCTTCCTGGTCATCCACCACCCCCAGCCGTCGGAGGTCATGGTCGTGCTGGAAGGGGGCGCGGGAAGCTCTCGCTTCGAGCAAGCTCTGCGCCTGAAGCGGGCCGGATATGCTCCGCGCATCCTGGTGGATGCCGATGTGACTCGTGATTTCTATGGCAAGAGTGAAGCCGACCTGGTGCTGGATTTTCTGCAGCGGTCCAAGCTTGAGGGCGTTGAGGTGTGTCCCACAGTGGCGGACTCGACCTTCTCCGAAGCAGCCGATGTGGAGCGCTGCCTGAAGGCCACCGGGGCAACCTCCGCTATCATCGTTACCTCGGATTTTCACACCCGCCGCGCGCTGTCGATCTTCCGTAAGCGCTTGCCGCAGTACGAGTGGTCAACCGCGGCTTCGTCATGGCCGGGCAACGCCGCCGAGCAGTACTGGAAGCATCGCTGGTGGGCCAAGAGCGTGCTCGACGAGTGGGAGAAATATTTGTGGTGGCAGGCCGTGGACCGGTGGCGGGGAGATGTGGTGTTGAAGTGAAAAAATGTCCAAGCAATCCAAATGGGGGTGCCGCGTTCTAGTCCTTCTTTTGGGCTAGACCGGGTCAAGGCTACGCGCCGTCTGCTGATAAAACGTAACCAGCGCCCGAAGGTAGGCCTCGGGCGTGTGTGCCGACGCGGCTCTTGCCTGGGCTGCTTCCCCTAGACCCGCGCGAAGATCCGCATCGTTCAATAGTCCTGACAGTGCGTTCGCCATCGCTTGAGGGTTGCGCGGCTCGACCATCAATCCGGTCATCCCTTCGTCCAGGATCTCCGGCACGCCACCGACCCGGTTCGATACGATCGGCAGCCCGGCGGCCATAGCTTCGAGTACCACATTGGGGGACCCCTCACTGTAAGATGGAACCGCAACGATTGTCGCCATCGCGTAATACGGCTTTGTGTCCCGCTGAAATCCCGCGAGTGTGATCCGGCTTTGGATTCCAAGCTCGGTTGCCAACCGGGAGAGGCTTTCCCGCTCCGGCCCGTCACCCACAATCACGATCCGAAAGGGCGGAATGTTCGGCATCGCTGCCAACAGAGCACCTGCGCGAATTAGGTCGGCATGACCCTTCTCGTAGGACAACCGTCCGACCGAGAGAATCACCGCTTCGTTCGTAATTCCGAGCTCTCGCCGCACAGTCTCCACCCTCTCGCTCGGCGGAGCAACAAACGGCATGACCGCATTGTGCAGAATCGTGATGCGATCGCGGCTAACTCCGAAGCCGGCGATCTTAGCGGCAAAGGGATGGCAGACGGTGACCACGCGATAGGCTCCGCGCAGCGACCAGCGGTCCAGTCGCGTGTACATCCTGTCCAGCGAACTGGTCTCGGTGTAGCCGTGGTTCCACGCCACCCAGGGATATTTGCGCTGCAGACCGAGCAGCCGCACCAGGAAATGCGACTTCACATTGCGGGTCTCAAGGATGTCCGGATTGATGGCGGCGATGACTTGTTTCAGCTGCGAGAAGACTTTTGTATCCCAGCGCCGGCGTTCGGCGACTGTCGTGACCGGTAACCCTGCCTCGCGTGCGGCCACGGCGAGCGCGCTGAGGTCTGCCCCGCGCTGGTAGGTGACGATGGTGACCTCGACAGCAGGAAGATCGCCGTCCCCTCGCGCCATCATCTTTCCATAATCAATGACATTGCGCGCCGGCCCGGTAACGGTGGCGTTCTCGATCAGCGTCAGGACTCGGATGGGTTGGGTCACGTTGTGTGTCGCCGGCAAAACGTCAACACGGAAAGGCTTTAATGCCACAACTCCTACGTTGTGGGAGCTTGTGCCGGAGCCGCCGCCGCTGTCTGGTTGATGTTCTTTACCACCACACGCGCGGGGTTTCCCATGGCCACGCAGTATGGCGGAATGTCGTTCACCACCACGCTATTCACGCCGATGATGGCGCCCTCGCCGATGGTGACACCCTTCATGATGAAGCTGTTGTGGCCGATCCAGGCATAGCGGCCGACGCGCACCGGCTTCACTTCTTCCGGACGGGGCGGCAGGTCGGCGATGCGCTCCATCGCGTCACGCGGATGGGCGTCGGTGTCCATGAAGCGGACGCCTGAGGCGACGTTGATATCGTCTTCCAACACGATCTCCTTGTTCACCAGGAAGACTACATTGTGGCCAAGGTCGACGCGGTTCCCCAGCACCAGCTTGGGCTCCTCGAAGAGGCGGCCGCTGAAGATATCAATTTTGCCGAAGAAGTTGACATTGTCGCCGATGTAAATTTTCGCGTGTCCCACAACGAAGGGGAGATACCACATGCGAAACTTTTTGCCGACCGAGGCGCAACGCGCGCGGAACATCGGTTCCCACAGGAAATAGCTGCACAACCAGCGAATTGCCATGAAGCCGTTCTGCTGAGCGCTGTACCCGAAGCGGAAAAGCGGATATAGGAAGCGCGGCAGCGGCAGATTACTCGACACAGTCGAGCGCAAGACCTTCTTCACTCCGCCGTAGAAGGGAGTGTCGCCGCGCCGGATTTTGAGCAGCAAAGAGGACATAGGCTCGTCAGGTTCGCTCCGTAATCCAATGCTATTAGCATGGTGCGGAACAGCAGGTCCTTCGATTGCGCCGGCCAAAATCGGGCCGCCTCCGCTCAGGATGACAAAAAGGACACATGACGCGATCCGAAGGCCAGCTCTACCGAACTAAGCCAAGGGTTACCCGAGCTTCTCTTCCAGCAACTCCACCAGAAACCTCTCCGAGGTTATCACCCACGCGATGCGACGGCCGCCAAACGCTACGGCCGGTTTGGGACGGCTGGCAATTGCCGCGCCGCGCGAACGAAACGCCGCCAGCTCGGCCTCCAGGTCGCCGACCTCGTAACAGAGGTGATGCATGCCGCCCCCCTGTTGCAGGAAACGTTGTACCGGTGAATTTTCTCCCATCGGCTGCACTAGTTCGATCTGCGCATCGCCCGTCCGTATCGTCATGAACGCGACTTTCACCTTCTGCAGCGGGTCTTCGAAGATCTGCCCATCCCACTCCGCGGCCATGGAGCGCGTGAAGGCGGGCATTGCCGTGGCGATGTCGGGGACCACGAACCCCATGTGGTGCAGGCGGAGCGCAGCGCCCATTAAACCACCTGCTGGCGCTTCAACAGATACGCGTGGAGCTTCTCGAACGAGTCGAGATCGGCCAAGTCGTCCAAATCCATCTCCATGCCGAATTCGTCTTCAATTACATTCATCATCGTGATCGCGGCCACCGAGTCCCAGCTGGCGACAGTCGCCGTCGATGCCGTGGGAATCTGGTCCGCCGGCATGTCAGGAAACACCACCTGGAAACAATTCGTCAGCCGTTGTCTGGTCTCATCCATGCGCTTCTGCTCTCCTCATTTCGCGCACCTCATGATATAGGTCGGGGCACTTCTCTTCGAACTGTGAACGTGTCAGGCGAAACTCGGACTGCGGCTCCTCGCCCAGCAGGTTTGTGAAAAAATCCCGGGTGGGACCGTTCTTTGCAGTGGGCGCGAAGCTGAAATGCATCTCCGCCACGCCGGTGCTGTCGAACATCATCTTCAAAGCCTGGTGCTCGATGCGGCGGGCAAACGCGCGACAGCTCATCACCCACGCTGCCACGTTCAGGCACTCGCCGTTCATTTGTCCGGCCAGCACCGCAATCGTGCCCAGCGGTCCGTACTTGTCCTCGTAGCTGATAGCGGCCAGGACCGAGCCCGGCGCAGCCAGCATGTGGTGCCAGTCGGCATCGGTGTAGCGGCGGCCATTCAGGTTGAACTGGTTCGTCTTGTTGACCAGCTCGAAGACGCGCGGCTCGTTGCCCGCGCCGAAGTCGAAGGTCACCACCGCATTGATGCCCTGCAAAAAGCTCTCCGGAGCGGCCCCACCGTCTGCTTGTTCACGAAAAGCCGCGCCTTGCCGAATGCTCGCAAGCCGCAGTGCGTCGTCCTTCGATACGCGCTCTTTGCCGCAGCGGTCGCGCAGCAGGCGCAGCATCGCCAGCCCAGCCGCGTAATCGCTCTTGGGAAAGAGCACGCACTCGATGCCAGGATGGGCCGCAGCGACCTCGGCCAACTCCATCGGGCTGTCGTCGACGAACATCACGCTGTCGGCGGCGATGTTCCAAGTCTGGAGAATGCGGGTGACACTGCCCGACTTTGCGTTCCAGTGCACTTCAATGGGGAACACCTGGTCGGAGCGCAGCAGCAGGTCTGGGCGCTCGAATGCCTGGTGCACCACCGTCGGATCGTTCTTGCTGGCGACAGCGATCAGCGTACCCGCGTCGGCCAGTGAGCCCAGCAACTTCTGATACAAGCCGTGCAGCTGACTGTGACTCGCGAGGTCCCAGCTCACCGCTTCCGGCCCCACCTCGCCGACGATTCCACTCCACAGCGTGTCGTCCAGGTCGGAGATGATGCCTTTCTTCGGCGGCGGCGGCAGAAGAGCCTGCGCCAATTGCGCCGCCAGCTGGTCGGCGTGCTGCATGGTGTAAGGCAGCCCGGTATAGAGATCGCTCTTGAGGTCGAAGCGCGCGGCCGCCGGAGAAGCCTCGGCCAGCCTCTGCAGATTGAGGATCGCGATGCGGCCTTCCTGCGCGGTGTCGGCGGCCAGGCGCAGCAGCCCGGACTCCAGATGCAGTTGATGAGCGGATGCCTGCCATCCCGCGGTCTGGAAAAGCGGCGGCAGCGGCAAGGTAGGCAGCGACAGGGCAACGCGCAGTCCAGCCGGAATTCGCACGAGAGCGGTGGCGAGCCGATCCAGCATGACTTGCGAGCTGCTGACGATGTCATTGACGGCCGCGGCGCCCCAGTTTCCGGCGCTGCGATAATCCAGGCGCGCGTCCAAGTCGGCCCATTCCAGGGCGATCACCAAGCCGTCAGGCAGCTCCGCATTCGCGATCCCCTCCAGCGTTCCCGCCAGGTTGCCGTAGAGGCCGGTCGTGATGTTCACTTTGCGATCGGGCAGCGATTGCTGCAGGTGCGCGCTGAGGAATGTCTGCAGGTGCAGCGGCGTGAAGCCGCAAGCCAGCGTAACCGCGAACGGCCGGGCTTCACGTGGAACACTCTGCGTGATTTTCAGCGCCTCGGTGATGTTCACAGTCGGGTACCCGTGGGGAGATTACGCCTCACTATATGCAAACGAGAGAGAGGGATGCAAGGTACGGAGCCTTTTGCCAACGGTCCTCCACCCTACGCCAAAGGCGCGCGTAGAACGGGGCGCCTCGGAGATCGATCCGAACATTCGGGTACGGTTTCAGTTTCGGCCTTGGATGAGAGCCGCTATACTGTTTGCCACGCGGTGTCCAGCGCCACTCCAGCTACAATAGTAGGCTTATGAAGAATCTGAAGCGGATCACCATTGTGGGCGGTTGCGGTCACGTCGGCTTGCCCCTCGGAATCGTGTTGGCAAGCAAGGCCGGCCTGCAGGTTGAACTGCTCGACGTCGACCCGAAGAAGGTCGAGATGGTGAACTCGGGCAAGATGCCGTTCATGGAACGCGGAGCCGACGAGCTGCTGCGCACCGTCATCGGCAAGTCGCTGAAGGCGACGCTCGACCCATCGGGTATCAATGACTCCGACGCAGTGATCACCGTGGTCGGCACGCCGGTCGACCGGCATCTGAATCCGACCGTTGGGGATGTGTATCGCAGCATCGATGCCCTGCTGGACCGGATGAAGGATGGCACGCTGCTGGTCCTACGCAGCACCGTTTATCCCGGTGTTACCAAGCTAGTGTACGAGCGGCTGCGCCGGTTGAATCGCAAAGTACTGCTGGCGTTCTGTCCGGAACGCATCGCCGAAGGCAACGCCATCGAAGAGCTGGTCAAGCTGCCGCAGATCGTGTCGGCGTTTGAGCCCGATGCGATGGCCGCTGCCGGTCAGCTGTTTCGGGATGGTCGCACCCAGCCTGATCGAGTTGACGCCGCCGGAAGCCGAGCTGGCGAAGCTGTTCACCAACTCGTGGCGCTATGCGAATTTCGCCATCTCGAACCAGTTCTACATGCTCGCGGAAAATTGCGGCCTCGATTTCTATCGAATTCACGATGCCGTGACGCGCGACTATCCGCGCATGCGCAGCTTTGCCAAGGCGGGCTTCGCCGCCGGGCCGTGCCTGCTGAAGGACACTTTGCAGCTGGCGGCGTTTTCGCAGAACAACTTTTTCCTGGGGCACGCGGCCATGCTGATCAATGAAGGCCTGCCAATGTTCCTGGTGCAGCAGCTTCGCCCGCACGATTTGTCGAACAAGCGCGTCGCGATCCTGGGCATGGGTTTCAAGGCCGAGTCCGACGACAAGCGTGACAGCCTCTCCTACAAGCTGAAGAAGCTGTTGGAAGTGGAAGCGATGGAAGTGTTCTGCACCGACCCGTACGTCGAAGATCAATGCCTGGTGCCGCTGGAAAAAGCGATTCAGAAGGCGGACATTCTGATTGTCGGCGCGCCTCATGCGATTTATCGCGACATCGACATTCCGGCGGATAAGGTTGTGCTGGATCCGTGGAATTTCTTGCCGGCAAGAGAAATGGCTTCGGCCAGCGTGTAGTCCTGTGTCGGGCCCGGTAGAATGCAAATAAAATCAGTAGCTCCATTGCTTATTTTCCTAGGCGCCGTTGCGTGGGCGCAGGACGGCGCACCGCCCGTTTTGCGAGATGCCACTCATTGCCTGGCAGTAAAGAACTTCGAGATGGGCAGACCGGGTAGCAGCGCCCTTCGCCTCGGATACGTTATTGATAAGGAATCGTATCCGGGTCAGACGGTGATATACGTTGTTTCTTATACGACAGAAGACCGCTCAAAAGGGCTGGTGTACACGATTTTTCCGACTGAGAAGGATGGAAAGAGTAGCTTTAATATTCAGAACAACGCGACATTTGTGAACTCGAAAGAAGGAATTGACTTTCGCAATCCTCCGCTTGGAGGCGGGTGGACTCAACAGCATCTAATCGGTGCTATCGAACAGATCCAGAAGCAACCGACTTATACGATTAGCGTAACCGAGGCGTTTGGGTCGGCTGCTTCCATCGTGTGCGAATCATATACGGAAAACCTGCACAAATGATTAGGACGCGAATCTAGATCATGAAAATTCTCGTGACCGGCTCGGCCGGCTTCATCAACGGTTATCTCATTCAGGAGCTGCTGGACGCCGGACACACCGTCGTCGGGCTCGACAACTTCAGCAAGTACGGCCGTCTGGAAAAGAGTTACGACAAGCACCCCAACTACAAGTTTGTTGAAGGCAACGCCAAAGACCGCGAGTTGCTCGACGAGCTGCTCGAAGGCTGCGATCACTTTGTCGCTTCGGCGGCGATGATCGGCGGCATCAGCTACTTCCACGAGTTTGCCTACGACCTGCTGGCGGAAAACGAGCGCATCACCGCGACCGCATTTGACGCGGCCATTCGCGCTCACAAGCACGGACAGCTGCAGAAGATCACGGTGGTTTCGTCGAGCATGGTCTTCGAGAACACCAAGGAATTTCCCACGCCGGAAGATGCCCAGCGTCGCTGTCCGCCGCCCAGTTCTACGTACGGCTTTCAAAAGCTGGCGACCGAATATTTCACGCAGGGAGCGTGGGAGCAGTACAAGCTGCCTTACACGATTGCGCGTCCGTTCAACTGTGTAGGGGTCGGCGAGAAGCGTGCGCTGGCCGATCGCGACATCATGAGCGGCAACGTGAAGCTGGCGATGTCCCACGTAGTGCCAGACCTGGTGCAGAAAATCTTGAAGCATCAGGATCCGCTGCACATTCTCGGCTCGGGCAACCAGATTCGCCATTACACCTACGGTGGCGACCTGGCGAAGGGCATTCGGATTTGCATCGAGCACCCGGCAGCGAAGAACACCGACTTCAATCTTTCAACCCCGACACGAACCACGGTGTTGGAGCTGGCGGAGCTGATCTGGAACAAGGTGCACGGCGACAAGAAACCGTTCCGCTTTGTCTCCGATCCGCCGTTTGAATACGACGTGCAGGAGCGCTCGCCGGTAGTCACGAAGGCCAAAGAGATGCTGGGCTTCGAGGCGCTGACGCCGCTGGATGTGATCCTCGACGAGATCATTCCCTGGATCGAGGAGCAGATCGCGGTGGGACAAATCTGAAGTCAGAGAGTAGCGCCAGCAGCTCGCGATCAGCGATGTATCATCCTGCTTGCCATCGGTGGCGAATGGGTGCAACTAAAGAAGGGGCGCAGCTTTAACTGCGCCGCCGTAATTCCTTACTGGATTGTCATCCTGAGGAGGGCCTCAGCCCGACGAAGGATCTGCGATTCGTCTCTTAGTCCAAGAATGATGCCCACCAAGCCGTCGTTGACCATCGTCATTCCCGTCTACAACGAAGGCGCCAACTTCAAGGCGCTCTGGGCAGAGGTCGCGTCGAGCATTAAGAGCCCGTTTCAGGCATTCGTCGTGTACGACTTTGACGCCGACGATACCCTGCCTGCGGTGCAGGAGATCGTTGTCTCCGGCGAGACTCGACTGAAACCGCTGCGCAATGCTTACGGGCGTGGCGTGACCGGGGCCATCAAGACCGGGCTTGAGGCGGTGGAATCCGGACCGGTGCTGGTGACCATGGCCGACCTGTCGGACGATATGAAGCAGGTCGACCTCATGTACCAGCTTTATCTCGAGGGCTACGACCTGGTATGCGGCAGCCGTTACATGCCCGGCGGCAAGCTGATCGGCGGACCGTTCTTCAAACAGCTGCTCTCGCGTGTGAGTGGGCTGACCTTGCACTATTTTCGCGGCGTGCCCACACATGACGCCACCAACAGCTTCAAACTGTATGACGCCCGGATGGTTCACGAGTTGCGCGTTGAGAGCGTTGCCGGATTCGAACTGGGGCTGGAATTGTCGGTGAAGGCGTTCCTGAACGGATATCGCATTGCCCAGATCCCAAGCGTTTGGCGGAACCGCACCGTCGGGACCTCGCGCTTCCGCGTGGTGCATTGGATGCCGCATTATCTGAAGTGGTATTTCTACGCCTTCCAACCCAAGCTGAAAGCGGAACGGGCTCCTGAGCGCGGTTTCAATCCGGATGAACGAACCGCGCTCTAAAGCCGCGCGGACGATCCGCAAATCTTCTACCGGACAACCTGGTCGACAATCTCCGCCAGCTTCCTGGTTTGTTCTTCGGCATTGAAATTAGTTCGGAACCATTCGCTGGCTGCTGCGGGCGCGCTCGGCAGGCGTAGGAATTTCAGCAGCTTTTGGTCGGCCGCCGCCGGTTCGTCATCGCCATAGATGCATACGTGCGGGATGCCCGATTTCAGCAGGATGTTTTCAATGGCTGATGCTCGGGGAACGATCGCAAGGATTGGCCGCCCGATGCAGAGGTACTCGAAGAGCTTACCCGGAACCTGCACATCGCTTTGCGGTTGCACCAGCAGCAGCGCGTCGGCCTCCTCCAGCAGGCACTGCGCTTCGGAGCGCGGCACTTGCGCCTGCATCTCGAGCCAGCCTTCGCGTTGCGCCGCGTCGTAACGCGCCTGGTCCAGTCCCGTCTTCACGTCAACATGGCCAACCAGAAGAATCTTCACCGCCAAGGCTTCGGGTGCATGCGTGGCGCGCAGGCGAGCGAGCGCTTCGATGATCGCATTGGGCGTGCGACCGTGATACAGGCCGCCGGCATGCACGATCAGCTTTTGCTGGCGTTCAGGAATGTCTCTGGCGCGCGGGGCGTCTTCAGGATCGAAGCCGTTGGGAATGACGTGCAGCTTGCGCGCGGCCCGGGGATATCGCTTGCGCCACATCTCGGCTGCGCCTTCGACGTTGGCGATGATCGCGCTCGCCTGGCGAAAGACGCGCGCTTCCAATTGATGATTCCAGAAGCGCTGGTTGGCGGAGAGGAACTCTTCGCCGAGACCGGAGCTCAGCGGATCGCGGAAGTCGGCGATCCACGGCAGCCGATCTCGCAAGTAAGCCATCAGGCCGGCGGGAATCACGCCCAGCGGAGGGTAGGTTGAGAACACTACAAACTTTTCGTCCGGATATTTCCGCACCAGCTCATGACAACGCGCCGCCGCCGCGAAAGACCACATGATGCCGATGTGTCCGGGAAACGCGATCTTGCGGACCAGCAATTCCTGATACGCCTTGAACGATTTTTGCTGCTCGCTGGTGCCGTCCCACAACTCGCGCAAGTCGTCGTGGATAAACGTTACGTCGGGATTGCTTTCGGTTTGCGCCGACGCCGTGATCGCGTGGCACGGGTAGCCCATGCGCTTCAGGTATTTGTAGAAACGGTAAGGCCGAATGGCGCCCATCTCCGGGCCGGGAGGAAAGTGGTGAGCAATCAGGATGACGTGGGGCTTCGGCATCGTTGTATCGGCGGAAGGGACAGAGTAGCAGAAGGGATCGCGGCTTCGCTGCTCGGCTGCAACACTTCGCTCCGGAAAAACTCGTGTCTTACCGAGCGAAGCCGAGGGACCGCGATGGGCACAAAATTATTGTTCGGGATAGGATCTTTCGGCTCCGGATCGCGAAGGGCGCGCGATCCTGCCCTCAGGATGACACCCGTAGTAATGGGATAACTCACGCGTCGTTTACAATGTCCCGAAGGTCGTTTCCCAGCCTGCGCCAAGAACGAACGCAGGCTGGGGTACCTCGTTCTTACCTGTGACGAATCCCATGCTTCCAATTCGGCTGGCCGTGGTTGCCGGCGCCCGTCCCAACTTCATGAAGATTGCGCCGCTGATGAAGGCGCTGGCGGGCGATTCCGACTTTGCACCCGTGCTGATTCACACCGGGCAGCACTATGACGACAATATGTCCGGTTCATTCTTTCGCGACCTCGGCATTCCGGAGCCGCAGCACCATCTTGAAGTGGGCTCCGGCTCGCACGCGCAGCAGACTGCCGAAATCATGCGGCGCATCGAGCCCGTGCTGATCCAGGAAAAGCCAGTTGCGATCGTCGTTGTGGGCGACGTGAACTCCACTGCCGCCGCGGCCATCGTCGCCAAGAAGTTGCTCATCGACGTGGTGCACGTCGAGGCCGGCCTGCGCAGTTTCGACCGCACCATGCCGGAAGAGATTAACCGCATCGTGACGGATTCGATTTCTGATTTGTTTTTGATCACGGAAGAGAGTGGGCGGGTGAACCTGCTGCGCGAAGGCGTCGCGCCGGACCGCATTCACCTGGTCGGCAACCTCATGATCGATTCGCTGCGGCAAAACGTGGAGCGCGCGAAGCAATCCGGCATCGCCGATCGGCTGGGCATCGGCGGCATGACGTATGGCGTGGTCACGCTGCATCGTCCGGCAAATGTCGACGACCCGGCCGCGCTGGAGGAAATCATGGGCGCCTTGCGGGTTATCGCCGAGAACACGCCGCTGTTTTGGCCGGTACATCCGCGAACGCGCGCGCGACTGGAGAGCAGCACGCTTCCACTGCCGCGCGAGATGCGACTGCTCGAACCGCTGGGCTATCTCGACTTCCTCAGCTTGGAGGCGGCAGCCTCGGTGGTGCTGACGGATTCAGGCGGGATTCAGGAAGAGACAACAGTGCTGGGCGTCAGCTGTCTGACATTGCGGGACAATACCGAGCGGCCCGTGACCATTGAGATGGGCACTAACCGCTTGGCCGGAACCAGGAAGGCTTCTATTCTGGCGGCTTGGGATGAGCTGCAACGCTCGCCGCGGCAGGCACAAATTCCTCCGCTGTGGGATGGCGAGGCCGGTGTGCGCTGCCGCGAGGTGCTGCGCCGCTGCTACAAGCGAGGAGCCGCGAGCGAACGTTCCACCGAAGCACGCAAGGCAGGTTCGGCGTAGACCCGTTTCAAGCCCACCGCGTTGAATGGGTGCGGCGCAAGCACGCTGTTAAAACTCAATGCTGTGAGATTCGGGTGGCGTTTCGGGGAGCTAATTTGCATAGAGTTTCGAGGAGCTGGTTGGGGTAGAAGAGCTTTGGGTAGAGCTGCTGGGAGCTGGTTGGGGTAGAAGAGCTTTCGGGTAGAGCTGGCCTTCAGGCCAGCGTCCAAGCCGTTTCTTTCGTCTCCGAGCCGGCTTTAGCCGGCGTCACAGGGGTCTAAGAAGAATCCTTCAGCACCCTGTTGAAGCTAAGGGACACATCGCTGATGAAGGTTGCGACACTCAAAAAGTTGGTCCGACGCTGTCAGAGCGGGGCTTACCTGCGGCCGGCGAATTTTAAGTTGGCGCTGGGCCAGATTGTCGATGTCGAGCGCAATCTTCGCACGCACTCCGATCACGAGCATCTTCTTGCCGCCGCTAACTGGCTGAAGCGCGCGCAGGACGCCGCGGGCGATGGCGGCTTTGTCGGTCGTTACAATTTGCGCACCGGATGGTCATCGTCGTATCCCGAAACGACCGGCTACATCATTCCCACACTGCTGCGCCTGGCCGACACGCTTGGCGATGACGATTGCCTGAAGCGCGCCGAACGCGCGATTGAGTTTCTGCTGTCCGTGCAATTGCCGAGCGGAGCATTTCCGGGCGCCGAGATCGCCGAGAACCGCACCAATCCCTCGCCCTTCAACACCGGGCAGATCATGAATGGCCTGCAGGCGTGGACGAAACGAACCGGCGACGAACGCTGCCGCACGGCGCTATTCCGCGCGGGACGGTGGTTGTGCGAGATCCAGGATCCGTCGGGCGCGTGGCTGAAGTTTTTCTACCAGGAGCTGGCGACCACCTACAGCGCTCACCTGACCTGCTGGCTGGCGGAGGCCGGTGAATTTCTGAACGATGAACCGATGCTGCAGGCGGCATTGCGTCACCTGACATGGGTGATGAAACACTACGATGCCGAGCGCTCATGGTTCAACCTGTGCGGCTTCAGCGCCGAGGACCACGCTGCGAATCGATCCGTCACCCACACCATCGCCTATACGATCTGGGGCACATTGCGCACCGCCGAGGTCGTGAAGTCGGCGGAAGGCGTCGCCGCGGCCGAGAACGCTGCCTACGCCGCGCTGCGCCGGATGGAACTGTCGAAACGGCTGCCGGGAATCCTGGACCATCGCTGGAAACCGCTGGCGAATTTCACCTGCCTCACCGGCAATGTGCAGATGGCGCTGATCTGGCTTCACATGTATTCGAAGAACGGCGATCCACGTTTGCTGAATGGGGCGTTGAAGTCGATCGATATCGTGAAGGCCGCGCAGGCGATGGATGCTGCCGATCCGGGAGTGCAGGGCGGCATCGCAGGGTCACAACCGGTGTGGGGGGATTACATTTCGCACGCGTTTCCCAACTGGGCGGCAAAATACTTTGTCGACGCGGTGCTCGCGAAAGATGTTGCGCTGGCAAGAGAGATTCCGTTTTGCACGAAGCCGGTTGCGCCTAGCCCGGTGTCGACGGCATTACCGGAGAGTTCGAGTGCAGTGGCGAAGCGGCCGCGCGTCGCGCTGCTGACCAGCCAGGTTGCGACCAAGGTCATGGAGTTTCACCAGGCGTGGTCGGCGTGGGGATTTCGTCCCGACCTGGTGCTGATCGAACGTTGGCCGGTGCCGCCGCTGTCGGCGCGCGTCGAAGCGCGTATCCGCGAAGGACGCCTGACGAACAAGCCGGGATTCCTGCAGACCCCGAGCGGCGCAACAAACGGCGCAGCCAGCAACGGATTGCCGCCGGCTGGATCGGTGATGCAGTTCTGCAGGCAAAAAGGTTTCGAGGCAATCGAAGTCGATTCGCTGAATTCGCCCGAGGCGGTCACGTTGCTGCACGAAAAGCAAATCGATCTCTGCGTCTATGCCGGAGCCGGCATCATGCGCAAGGACATCATCGCGGCCACGCCGATGGGTATGCTGAACGCGCACATGGGCATCCTGCCCGGCTATCGCGGTATGAACGTGACGGAGTGGGCGGCGTGGAATGGCGATCCGGTGGGATGTTCGGTGCACCTGATCGATACCGGGATCGATACCGGCGACATTCTCGTCGTTCGAGCGGTGGATACTTCGCGGGCCGGCAACATCGCCGAGCTGCGCAAACTGGTAGACCAAAACCAGATCGAGTTGCTGGGCGAAGTCGTGCAGTACATTTTGCGCGAAGGGAAGTTGCCGCCGCGGCGCTCGCAAACCGCAGCCGAGGGCCTGCAATACTTCCGCATGCATCCGGCGCTGGTGGAGAAGTTGAACGCGCGGCTGGCGCAGCAACGAAGTCGGGGCGTGGCGTTCTGAGTGAAAACATCGCGCCGATTTCGCATGTCGATCGGAGACGACCGGACTAGAGAAGACCGGCCCATTCGCTCTGCCAATCGAAATTGGGTATCGTGGTACAAGCTCGGAACGGCAAAATTGAAGTAGCCCTGGAGACGTAATGCAGACCGCGGAGAAGAGCATCGGAATCTTGGAAGCATTAAAGCAGAAGATTGAAGCCAGGACGGCCCGCGTGGGTATCGTCGGGCTGGGTTATGTCGGGCTGCCCCTGGCGGTGGAGTTCGCCACCGCCGGCTTTGCCGTAACCGGTATTGACGTGCTACAGCCCAAGGTCGACGGTCTCAATCGCGGTGAGTCGCATGTGCAGGACGTTCCCTCGGCTGAGATTGCGAAGTTTGTCGAGTGCGAAGAAATTCCGCGCGACCACGGACTTCTCGGTGGTCAGCGAGCTCGACACTATCAACATCTGCGTCCCTACTCCGCTGCGCAAGACCAAAGACCCGGACATGAGCTTCATCGTCTCGGCGGTGGAAGAAATCGCCAAGCACTTCCATCCCGGCCTGCTGATTATTCTGGAGTCGACAACCTATCCCGGCACCACCGATGAGCTGCTTCTGCCCACATTCGAGAAGCTCGGCTACAAGGTCGGTGAAGACTTCTTTCTGTGCTTCTCGCCCGAGCGTGTCGATCCCGGCAATCCGACTTACCAGACGCATAACACGCCGAAGGTTGTCGGCGGGGTAACGCCCGCTTGCACGAAGATGGGTGAGCTGTTCTTCAAGCAGGCGCTGGAGAAGGTCGTCCCGGTCGCGAGTACCCGCGTCGCCGAGATGGTGAAGCTGCTGGAAAATACTTTCCGCATGATCAACATCGGCTTGGTAAACGAGATGGCGCTGATGTGCGACGGCATGGGAATCAATGTGTGGGAAGTAATCGACGCGGCCGCGACCAAGCCCTTCGGCTTCATGCCGTTCTATCCCGGCCCCGGCCTCGGCGGCCATTGCATTCCCATCGACCCGTTCTACCTGTCGTGGAAGACGAAGCAGTCGGGGATCGAGGCGCGTTTTATCGATCTCGCCGGATACATCAACGGCAACATGCCGCACTTCGTCGTCGACAAGGTGCAGAGCGCGCTGAACAATCACAGCAAGCCGGTGAAGGGTTCGCATGTACACGTTGCGGGCGTCGCGTACAAGCGCAACATCGACGACATGCGCGAGTCGCCGGCGTTGGATGTGATCCTGCTGCTGCAAAAACGTGGCGCGAAGATTACGTATAGCGATCCGTTTGTGCCGCAACTGCGACTGGACGGCATCTCGCTCAAGTCGGAGCCGATGGCGGAGTCGGCAGCAAAGGCTGACTGTGTCGTGATTATCACCGACCACACGGATTTCGATTATCGGTCGCTGCTGGATTCCGCGAAGCTGATTGTCGACACGCGTAATGCGATGAAGAAGTTTGACTCGGACAAGATTGTGCGGTTATAGAGCCTTGTTAGTTCTCGAAGATGGCGCAACTTTTGCTGCGCCTTTTTCTCTGGGCGTCATCCTGAGCGCAGCATTCGCGTGCCTTTCGTGAATGCGGAGTCGAAGGACCGCTATATCCGGAAGATGGTCCGCGCCGCTGGCGGCGGCCAACTGCGGGCAGCTCTGCGCTCGGCATGACACCCAAAAGTGCGCCCACCCTATCCGAAGTTGCCGAAAAGGGTGGGCCATTCTTTACCTCGCTTTGGTTGCTATCCCATTGGCCCCGGTACCGGTCCTCACAGTAATCGACAGTGCCGCGGTTGCAGTTTGATTGTTGGCGTCCGTCACCCGCGCGGTGAAGGACGAGGTCTTATTGCCGATGGCGCCGAGGCTCTTCGGGGTGCCGGAGATCATTCCCGCAGTGCTCATCAGCAAGCCGGCAGGTAGCGAGCCGGATGTCAGGGCCCAACGATAAGGCGCCAGCCCACCTGTGACTTGCAGTTGGGTTGCCGGATACGCCCTGCCCACGGTTCCATCAGGCAAGCTCGTCGTGGTGATGAGCGGTGGCGTCTGCTGCTGTGTGATCGTCAGCGCCAGCTTCGCGCTTGCCGATGGCGTACCTTGTGAGTCCGACAAGGTCACGTTCAGCGAGTAGGTTCCCGAGCCCGTCGGTGTGCCCTTAATCTCGCCGGCAGTAGTGAGCTGCAGGCCCGGCGGCAGCAGCGAAGAGTTGGACCAGCGATACGGGGGCACTCCGCCCTGCCCGCGCAGGAATGCGTCGTAAGCAACGCCCTTCATGCCGGCGGGAAGCGAAGTGGTCAGGATCTGCAGCGGCGGCGCCGGAGCGTTGATTCCCATGCTGCTGCTGCCGCTAAGGCATTGCGGATCCGGAGTCGTGCTGTCGCAGACTTCCACCGTGAAACTGAAAACTCCGGCTTGCGTCGGCGTACCCCACAGCAGACCCTGCGCACTAAGCTGCAAGCCCGGAGGCAGCGAGCCCTGAATCATTGCGAAGGTGTACGGCACTTCTCCATCGCTGGCGGTGAACTGATACCGGAAGGAACTGCCGAGCGTTGCGCCCGTGAGCTGCGCTGGCGGATTGAATTGCAGCGGCTTGCCGCCCGACGGAATGATCTGCATTGCCGACAGGCTCATGCCATAAGGACTGGTCGTCGTGTCCTGGCGATCGCGGGCCACGAAGCTCAACACTCCATTGGTCACCGTGGCGGCGTAGGTTTGCGTGTAGCCCTTGTACTGGCCTTGCGCCAGCAGAAAAGCGTCTTGCCAGCTGGCCATGACTTTGCCATTCACCTCGGCGTCATAGACGTTCTGCCCGGCAGCGCTTACGCCCAGGCCGGATTCTCCCTTCAGGTTGATGGTGTATGCTCCGTTCGGCAAAGCAACATGCAATGCCAGATCGTTATGTTGGGAGACACTGGCGCCGTACAAACTCGCATCGGGATAGCTTCCCCAGTACGTAGGATAGAAATTCCACGATCCGTAGAGCGGTCCGTAAATCAAACCCGCGCCCGGATGATACGAGTTAGTCACTGCGCGTTGCTTGATCTGCCCGAACCACTTCTGTCCGTGACTGTCGGTCACCGTCTGCTTCAGGCATCCGAAGCACAGACGCAACGAGCCGTCGGGCGACCAGGGCATGAACTCCACTACGGCATAGCTCTTCGCCAAAGGCGCAGCCGTCGACGTGCAGACCAGCGTTGTCATGGCCGGAACAGTCAGCATGGTCTTTCCGGGCGCGTTAATGAGCCCGTCATCGGTGACCGAAGCTCCCGCTACCGCCGGTGAGAAGGCGCAGGTGTGGCTTGTGTCCTGATTTCCGTTGACCCAGACCTTCGCCTGATAGCTTCCGCCTGCGGGGATCAGCGGCACCCGTTCCGGATCGATGCCCACCACCGTTCCCTGCAGATTCACGTCCGCACAGGCCGAACCGTTAGCGCAGATGGTCACCCGATTCTGGGTTGCCGTTCCCTCCTGGTTGCCGGCAACGAGATATGCCAGCGGGGTCCAGAATGGCTGCGTGTTGGCCGGATCCACCACTTCGAAGTACGGCTCAATAGGATGCCAGTTGTGCAGCGCGGTGGCTGCATCCACCAGCTGATCGGGATAGAACCCGTTGCTCAGGATGCCGGTATCCCAATCGTCGGCCGGAGTCGTGCCATCCAGCAGCACCATCCCGTATACCTTCAGCGTATTGAGAATTGCCTTCTCGTAGGGACAAGGCGTATCCGATCCGCCAGAGCAGTAGCCGTCGACATTGAAGCTGCGCTTCAAGCGGAAACGCGCGCCATAGGGCGCCCAGTCGAACATGGTGTATTGACTGCCGTTCCACGTGCCGGCACCGAGCGTGCGGCCGTCGACTGGGATGGTGAAGTGATAGCTGTCGGTCACAGCGGTGGCGTAGAAGCTGTTGGTGTGATCGGCATTGTCGTTCAGGATTGACCACGCGCCGGTGAGTCCGGTGAACACGATGTGGAAGCTGCACCCAGGCGATACCGAATACCAGGGGGTCGGCGACTCGCAGCCATCGAGTCCGCTGGTGGCCAGGTTGTAATTCGATTTGCACTGGATCGGATTGGTCGGCGTGCAGCTGGCCAGCATCATGAACGGATGTCCGCCGGCGGCATACAACGATGCCGGTGGGAGGACCCGGGAGGAGATCATCTGGTTGCTGAGAGTGGTGCGCAACGCGTGCTGAAAAGCGGTGTTGCAGCCGCCGCAATTGGGATCGGCGTAGTTGCTGGTGACGCTGTTCCACCACTGCACCGGATCGCCGCTGGTGGCCACGATGCTGGAGCCGCCGGCGTCCGGACCGCCGTAAACCGAATTGTCGGCGGCGGACCAGACGGCCATCGAACCGACATTTGCCGTCCCCACATTGCTGGACGATCCGGCCAGCCATGCACTCGCAAGATCGCCACTCGAACAGCTGCGCGAGTTGTAAGGCAAGGTCGCGGTGACGTGCCAGGCGAAGCCGTTGCTGGTCGTCGTCTGCGTGACGATGGTCAGCAGAAAGCTGCTGGAGGCATAGCCGTTGAAGTTCATCCCCGCGCACGCGCCGGTCGCGCCGTTCACCTGCATGCGCAGCGGCGTTTGCAGCTTGCGAATCACGTTGGTATCGAACTGCACCTGCGTCGGATTGCCGGGCGTGAACACCAGGTTATGGCTGTCAGTCATCACCTGGTAGTACTCGTACTGCAACTGCGCCGTGCGATCGGCCTGCAGCAGGTGCCGGTCGGGGCCGGTGCCGTTGCTGCTGGCGCCATAAACATCCTGGCTCCATCCCGCTTGCATTTCGACGAACGGAGGCTGCAGCATCGGCAGCGGCGTGTTCTGGCAGCCCACGCACCAGGGAAGCACGGCATGCACCAGCTGCTTCGGGGTGTTGTTGTCGATGCTGTTGTTGAACATGTTCTGGAAAAAACGCGGCGGCGGCCCGAGCTTGAAATTGTGATAGCTGCTCTGGGTGGGTGCGTCGTTGTAGATGCGATTGACCCAGACCTGCGACAGCGGATGCACCGGCCAGTCGTATACCGAGACGTTGTAGGCGCTGCTGTTAGGCAGCTGCTGAATGCCCCGCGAGTAGTTCTGCGGATACCCTATGGCGGGCGCGCAGTACTGGCCGGTCTGATCGAGCGTGCCCACGCCCGATAGCGTCCAGTTCACCGAGCCGCAACCGCCGGCACTGAAGTGAACGCACTCCCCGGGCATGGCCGGCTGCGGCTGCGCAGGAGTGATGGTGCAACTCTGCGACCAGACCGGGCTGAACCAAGCCGTGAGAGTGATTCCACCAACGACTGCGATCAGGCAGAGCCCCAGAGCAAATAGTTTTCGACAAATGGGATGAATGTAAAGCGTGCGGAAGATAGGAATACCGGACAGCATGAATTTCTCCTTAAGAAAACGGACAGCACAAATGGCGGCGACAATCCGGAGGTTTCCCCTCCGCGTTGTTTGGTCGACAACGCGAGGCCTAACGACGTCGACTTGGCGACCGCGAAATATTTCCACATAAAAAGCATCGACCGCTGAGGACAGCCTCTTGAGAACTTTGGGCGTAGGCGAGGAAACGAAAGTAACCAGATTCTCGTTTCAAAATGGGAATGCGAGCTAAGGCCGGGTTGAGGAACTCAGATCTGCGACAGCGTGAATAACGCGTGAATATGTGCTGCCCTGGGTTCGCGTTTTGATTGCACTGCGCTGACCCAGCTGGACAGGATTGGAGTCCGCAGATTCGGCGAAGGCGAGCGAATCCATCGGGCACATCCCAAAAGCGCGATAGACGCAAAAAGAGCCAGATAAGCGTGCTGCCGCTTACCTGACTCTACTTACACTATAGCACATTTGTAGGGGTATTTGGCACAAATTGGCGACTTTATATTTCACTCCGAATCAATAGCTTACAGCTTGTTGTTGCGTTTCTCAGTATTGACATGTAGAAGTTACACCAGGCATTAAAGTGGTGATAGTTCCGCCAACCGTCCCGTGCTCGATGCTATTCTTCTGGTCCGCACTGAAACTCCTCAAGCTGTTTCGAAATGCGGGTTTTGCCACTGGAGATTCCACGAATGGTTGCCTCGGGCAAAGGAATTCTGCTGGAACTTTGTGTGCAACACTTTGCACATGAAATGACTAAGGTCTTGCGCTTCCCAAAATCAAGCATCGCAACCTATTGACGATAAAGCGCATTTACCCCATGCTAATTCAGAGACTCGGCCAAACAATTGCACATACCCGAGCGTTCCGCGATTGAAAACTATAAGGGGCACTCATAACTGTGGCGCTGGCTGGCACCAAGACCTCGGGTCCTGCTTTGTCTTCGGAAGAAATCGTCTTACCCGGTGGAAAACCTCCATCTAAATTCGCTACCTTCTGGCAGACTTTGAAGCCGTTCGGCTGGCAAGGATTGTTGCTGACTGCGGTGCTGATGTTTTTGTATGCGCCGGTCCTCAAACTCCTGGCCTGGCAGTGGTACAACGATGCGGATTACTCTCACGGCTTTATCGTTCCGGTCTTGTCGGCGTATCTGATCTGGGCCCGGCGCGATAAACTCCGGAAGATTCCCCGCAATCCATCGGTGTGGGGCATGCTGATCGTGCTGTTCTCGCTCGCCGTGTTGTATCTCGGCAGCCTGGGCGCGGAGCTTTCCCTGGCTCGGTTGTCATTCGTGGGCTGCATCTGCGGATTGGTGGTGTACTTCGCGGGCACAAAGATCCTGCGCGCGCTGGCTTTCCCCATCGCGTTTCTGTTGTTCGCCATTCCCATGCCGGTGGTGGTTTACAACGAGATCGTCTTCCCGCTGCAGTTCATCGCTTCCAAGTTTGCGACCCGCACCTTGGAGATCCTGAACCTGTTCCCGATCATGCGCGAGGGCAATGTGCTGATCCTGCCCGGCATGCGGCTTGAAGTAGTCGAAGCCTGTAGCGGCATCCGCTCGCTGATGTCGTTGCTTGCCTTGGCCGCGGGTTATGGATATGTTGTTGAGCGCAGCGTAGCCGTGCGCTGGTTCATGGTCATCGCCATGGTGCCGCTGGCGATTGTCAGCAATGGCATGCGCATCATGATTACGGCCATCATGGCCCACTACATCGGACCGCAGGCTGCGGAAGGATTCATGCACGAGTTTTCCGGCTGGGTAATTTTTGTTGTAGCTACGGTATTGTTCCTGTTGCTGCACAGTTTGGTCACGTACATCCGCAAAAAGCTCGGATGGTATGAAGGCCCAGGCAATCTTGACCTGCTTCCGGCGAAGGTGTCGCAATGAAGGCGGGCGGACGGTACTGGCTGATGATTGCGGTATTGCTGGGCGCCACCGCGGGACTGGCGCATCTCTCCCACGGAGAAGCCACGCCCCCGGCGAAGCCGCTAGCCGATTTTCCCAAAAAGATTGGGCCTTGGGCCACGGTTGCCGAATGGCCGCTGGATAAGGAAACCACCGATCTGCTGAAGGTGACCGATTACTTGAACCGCGGTTATTGGGAACCCGGCATGGACAAGAACCTGCTGGGTCTGTACGTCGGTTATTTCCGCAGCCAGCGGACGGGCGCAACCATTCACTCGCCCAAGAATTGCCTGCCGGGAGCAGGCTGGAATCCCACCGAGTCGACCATCTACCAGCTGCCCCTGGACGACGGACGCAAGATCCCCATCAATCTCTACCTGATCCGCAAGGGTCTGGATGCCGAGGTTGTGTTGTACTGGTACCAGGCGCATGGACGCGTGGTAGCCAGCGAGTATTGGGGCAAGTTTTATTTAGTGTATGATGCGTTGCGCCTGAATCGTACCGACGCGGCACTGGTTCGCATCACCGTTCCAGTCTCCAAAGGTGAGGACGAGGCGACGGCCCGGACGCGCGCACTTTCCTTCGCAAAATTAATTACCGGTGATCTCGATCAGATCATCCCACGGTGAACCCAGGAGAAGTCATGCGGAATCGCTACATCGTAATCAGTGTAACCACGCTGCTCGCCCTCGCTCTTGCCGGCTGCAGCAAGAACCCCGAAGTCGCCAAGAAGAAATATCTCGAAAGCGGCATGAAGTACATGGAGCAGGAGAAGTACGACTCGGCGATCATCCAGTTCCGGAAAGCTATCCAGATCGATCCCAAGTTCGCCGAAGCTCACTACCAGCTGGCCGAAGCCGACCTGAAGCTGACTCACAACCAGGACGCGTTCCGTGAGATGAACTCCACCGTCGAGCTGGACCCCAACAACTTCAAGGCCCGCGTCGCCTTGGGCGGGATGTACCTGGCCTCGGGTTCGCACTTCTATTCCAACGCCGAAGAGCAGGCGCGTTATACGGTCGATCACGACCCGAACAACTCTGAAGGCTACATCCTGCTGGGGAATGTGCTACTGGCGCAGAAACACTACGACGACGCGCTGGTGGCTTTCAGCAAAGCCATCGCGCTCAAGCCCAGCGATGCCAGCGCTTATATGAATCGTGGCGCGGTTTACGTTTTCATGAAGCAGGATGACGCCGCCGAGAAAGACTTCAAGAAGGCCGTCGAAGCCGATCCGAAATCGCTGGCCGCCTATTCCAATCTGGCCGGCTTCTATTTGTATAAGCGCGACGTCAAGAAGGCCGAAGAAACCTACCGCAATGAGATGGCGAGCAATCCGGATTCGCCGGCGCCGTACCTGCGTCTGACCGGTCTGCTGCTCCGCGAAGGCCGCAAGGACGAAGGCGATGCCATCGTCCAGCAGTTGCGCAGCAAGCAGCCCTCTTCCGCCGAAGTGGCCTCGGCCATCGGCGACTTCTACCTGGCTTCGCGCCAACCCGACCTTGCGCTGAAGGAATACCAGCGTGGCCTGTCCTACGATCCCAAGAACCAGCAGTTGCAGGTTCGCGTGCTCGAAACCTACATCAGCTCGGGCCGCACCGACGAAGCCCAGAAGATGGTCGATCGCCTGCTGAAAGAAGATCCAGGCGACACCACGGCCCGCATGACCAATGGCCGCCTGATGGCCATCAAAGGCAATCTGCCGGATGCGACCACCGCCCTGCGCGGCGTCGTGAAGGACGCTCCGGAAAATGCGCAGGCGCACTACATCCTCGGTCTCATCCTGCGTCAATCGGGTGACGTTGCCGGCGCCAAGAACGAGCTGCAGGAAGCCAACCGCATTCAACCCAACAGCCCCATGACCCTGCAGGCTCTGGCTGAGGTCTATCGCGACAGCAAAGACTTTGATACCGCGATGGAATACGCCACGAAGTTGCAGCGTCTGAACGACGACAGCCCGACCGCCCACTTCCTGATTGCCACCATCGATCTCGGCAGCAAGGATTACGACAAGGCCATCGAAGAATTGACGCAGCTTCAGAAAGTGATGCCGAACGACGCTTCCGTCGCGCTGAACCTGGCCTATGCGTATCAGGGCAAGAAAGACAACGCCCAAGCCGAAAAGTATTTCCAGGCGGCAACCAGGATGGCTCCCACCTTTGACTCCGCATGGGCTGGCTATGTCGCCATGATGTTCAGCACGAACCAGCCGGCCAAGGCAGTGGCGCTTGCCCAGCAGTATGCGGCCGCCAATCCGAAACGCCAGCAGGCCATGTTCATCTACGGCTCTGCGCTGGCGACCACCCGCAAATTCGATCAGTCGCTGGCCGAGTATCAGAAAGTATTGGCGCTGGATCCCAAGAACGCCGCCGCCTACCTGCACATGGGCCAGATTTACGGCGCGCAAGGCAAGTTCGATGCCGCACTGGATTCCTTCCAGAAGGCGTTGGCCATTCAACCGTCCTCGACCACACTTAACAACGCGGTCGGCGATGCTTACCTGGCTAAGGGCGATCTGAAGTCGGCGGGTAAGTACTTCCAGGCAGCCTTGTCTGAGAATGCTCACGATCCGATCGCCGCCAATAGCCTGGCCTGGGTCTATGCCCAGCAGGGCGACAACCTCGACATGGCCTTGAGTCTGGCGACGCAAGCCAAGCAGCTGGCGCCGGAGCTAAACGCGGTCAACGACACCCTGGCCTGGATCCAGTACAAGAAGGGCAACTACCAGGTATCAGTCTCGTTTGCCGAGGATGCGGTACGGCGCGCTCCTCAGAATGCCGCCTTCCGTTATCACCTGGGCATGGCGCTCAGCGGAGCCGGCGATAAGGACCGTGCCCGCACCGAACTGCAGAAGGCCCTCAGCCTCAACCTGAGGGGACCCGACGCGGCGGACGCGCAGAAGACCCTGGCTGCGCTTAAGTAATTAACTCTGTACAAACCTTCTTGAATAACACATGCGGCCTGACGAAAGTCAGGCCGTTTCTTTTTTCTTGGGCGTCAGTAGAACGGAATCCCTGATGTAACCGGCGATCAACGATGATATCCCCGGACAGGCGTCAACAACGAACAGGATTACGCAAAGCTGCCACGAATCTTCTGGCAAAGGTTCTCTGCCAGTTGTAATATCCTGCCCGGTATTCAGCGAGAGGCGCACGGCGTTCGTCCTGCCCGTTCCGATTCGCGCCAAGGTAGCTCCTCTGTTCCTAATTTCTTCTCGAGTGGCAGCTTGGCGCTCGACGCGGGCGACAACTTGTACGGCACCACCTACACCTGCGGGACAAATCAGTCTGGAACCGTGTGGCAGCTTGCACGTTAGCTGGCGGGCAATGCCCGCACTTAGGCGTTCAATCGGTCCGTACGATTACTCTTCCTCTCCAGCGACCTTGCCGGATGCAGTCTCGTTCGGGTAATTGAAGAGGAGCTGATTGCCGTCGGGATCATCGACTACCAGAAGCCGGTAGCCCCACGAACCCTCCTTGACCGGAACGCCCTTGGCCTCGAGTTCCGCGCGGAGTGCGTCCAACGCGGCGACCGAGGCGTGGTGCGTCGCCGACTCAACGTTAAGGGAAACGAAGATCACCCCATGGCCAATCTTCTCCGGCCACGTGTCGGCCAGGATAAGCGCACAGCCTTGCCGGTCGACTTGTGCGACATGCACTCTGCCCTCGTCCTCGTAACGCCACGGACTCGTGAAGCCGAGCTGGTTAACGTAAAAGCGGAGTGAGGCCTCAACGCTCTTGACGAGCAGAACGGGGCGCGCGAACCAGTCTGTCATAAACTATTCAATCTCGAATCAGGATAACTTCCTCCGGCAGCCGCGCCAAACCAGCTCCGATGAAGTGGCAAACCCGCGGAATGAATCTTGTTTTTCTCCGAATGTATCGCACGGGGTACGCGGCGTCATACAACGTCATTCCCGAGCGAGCACAGTCTTCCGCCGCTTAGCCGGGCGAGCGGCTGGCAGGGGACCAACACCTATCACCCGGTGCACTGCCGGTCGTCACAGACAAACAGTAGCCGGAGCGGGATGATGTGCTTGCGGGTCGCCCCGGAAGAAGATCGCAGGCCTACCGGGCTCACGCAGCCGTTCGTTCCCACGTGGTTCATTCGAGGCCTGCGCTTCCTTATTGCGGCATCCGCTGCGCCCGTTGACTCGGACCAAGCTTCGCTGCCATAGGAGGTCACTATGCTCCGCAAAACACATCCTCATAATTTGCTTTTCGGCCCGCGCTTCAGCCCGGCCAGTGCCACCCTGGCAGTTATGATTGCACTGTTGTTGCTGATCTTCTTTCTGCTCTTTGTTTTCCTCACGGCGCAGCCCGCCTTCGGACAGACCCATCAGGTGATTTACAACGTAGGCACGGGATCGGGAATCGTTCCGTTTGGTGGGGTGACGATTGCGATATGGAGCTGCGGCCGGTGGAGCGGATGACTGCAGAAGGAATTCGCTTTGGCAAGAACGAAACAATAAAACCTGTGACTATTGGCTTAACCGGCCCGATCATAAACGACTTGTAATGGCGAGCGAGAGGGCGTCCAGATCTTGCTGGCAAGATTTGCGATCTCTATCGACCTACAACTACCCGCTCAAGCCTTCGCAGAACCTTACGGCTTTTTCTTCTCGGCTGCCTCTACGGCTTTTCTAAACTCAGCGACAGCTTCGAGCTTCGGCGATTTGAGCGCGTCTTTTGCCGTATAAACCCACACCGGGGGCTCGTCGAGAGGATATTGGGTCGCGTCGCGGCTGGCGTCGCCGGGTAGCGGTTGGCCTCCCCGATAAACTTCCATAAGATCGTCCGCCGAGCCGACCTCGGAGCCGGGCATCGGCCCCGAACCTATGTGTGTGGAATCAGTTCGGCTGAGCGGTGGGCCTTGCCCGCGATGAACCCCAATGTTTACTCCGGAATCGAGAGGACCGACGGTCACTGGAGCCGCGCCTGTGGGCCCGCCTACCGTCGACGCCTGAGCGTGGCCCTTGCGAACAACTACGATCAGGTCGGTGACCTGGGGATCGGCCACTACCTGATATTTGCCCCAGTCCCGCAGGGCATTTTGCACTTCCAGACGCGACCGCTGATTCTCCTGTGAGTCCTGAGCCGCCGAAGAGGGATAAGCGACCACGGCAATGGTTTGCGCATCCAGAATATCCATCTTGTACAACTGGGGGATGGGTTGCCGTTGCGCGTCCGCCAACGTTGCCAGCAGAACGAAAGTCGCGAAGGCTACTGCTTGCTTCATACGTCCACCACTTTGTTATTTCATCGCACCCTAATCTTACGCCCGGCTTTGCGTAAACACCCTGTCGGCAACCGGCGATAGCGTAAACAAGCCGCGCCAGCCGGGCACCCAGGACATGGATATTACGCCAACCGGGAGCGTCAAAGGTGCATATGTCGGGAGAACTATACTCGTTTATTCGGAGTACAGGGAACGTGGGCCGGCGCGGAAGGGAAACTTGCCGATCGCGGCTGTTGGAAGTTGAGCAGGACGCACATTTCGCACGCCCTGCTCGTTCTGCGGTTCTATGCTGACGAATTACTGGTTCTGCGCGGCCATCTTCTTATCGAGTTGCTGCTTGATGACCTCCAGGTTGAAGCTGGCGCCCTTCTGCATTGGCGGGAACTCAAGTGCGCTCTGGGCTAGCTTTCCCACTTCCTGCTGAACATAGACAAAGCGCCAGAACTGGTATGCGAACCAATTGTAGAACGCCAGCGATCCCTTATCGCCGCTGGGCATGCCGGTACGTTCAAAGGGATCGAGGCGGAGATTCACCAGGATCGGCCAATCAACTTTTAGCGTGGCACCCAACTATCCGTTTGGCTGATCGGTGAAGCGGTATTTGTAATCGTTGATACGTACCGCGCCCAGAGTGCCCTCGGTGAAGTAGAAAATCTCATGGCGAGCCGACGGAGCCTTGCCGGTGATCAGGTCAAGCTGGTTGTAACCGTCAAGATGCACTTTGTAGTTTTGTCCCGCGAGCTGCTTGCCGGCTTTCAGTTCGTCGATGATGTTCGGGTCGCCCGCCGCAGCTACAAAGGTTGGGAACCAATCCATGCCGGAGAAGATGCCGTTCTCGACTTTCCCGGCGACGGCGGAGAACTGCCTTACGGCGTTTTCTTATCGTAGACCCACTTGTTGTTGTTGACGCCCTTGCCGCCGACGGCGGTCTGCGACTCGAGTGCCTGCAAGGATCCGTCGGGCAGCAGCGTGTAGGTTACGATGTCGCTTACCTTGGTGCCGTCCGTGGCGGTCATCTTCTGGTCGAGCACCAGCGCGTTCTGCTGCCAATAAACTCGGCTGCTGCTTACGTAGCCCTGGCCATTCTCTTCCACCGGCTTGGGATCGTCGAGAGTCGCGTCGAGCTTCCAGTTGAAATTCTGGTCGCCATAAGTCTGGGCGCGCGAGAAGCTGATCTGGGGATCGGTTTGCTTGATCTCCAGCGTCATGCTGGAGGGCGCCGGAACGACGAGCTTGCTCTTGTGTTCGTCAAAAACCCACGTCCCGGAGTAGTTAGGCTTGGTGTCAGCGGCGGCCTGACCATACGCGACGGCGGCAGACCCGAGGAGAAGGAGGACAACGATCGAGCGTCTCATTGAGGGCGCTATTGTAGCAAACCGAGCATAAAAAATTAATAAGGGTTCCACAGGCGCGCGGCTTATTTCGCCATTTTGGGAAAGCTGCGAGAGCGCTACTGCCCCCGCACCACCGGCGAGTTCGTCATCGGCTCCACCGCTTCCTCATTGCGCGGGACGTCCTGCGACATCGCCATCGCTCGCAGCGTACGGCAGCCGCAGTCGGTCTCGTTGGGCAGGTCGCCCCGTTCCGCCTGCGAATACAGCTGCTGGAACAGGCAGATTACCTCCATTTCGGTAGCCGTTTCTTCGCGAGGTATTTCTCCACATGGCGCCAGAGGAAGATTGGCGATCGATACGTTCTGCTTTTGCCCGGTATGTGCGATGGTCACATTGATCGACCAGAGAAGGCCGTACTTCTCCTGGTCTCGCTCCACGCTGATCTGCCGGGGCAGCTGCGCGATATCGCTGCGAGAGAGCACCGTCTTCAGATCGGCCAGTGCTCCTTCGTCGAGCCGCCCGGCATAAATCCAGATGATCTGATCGGAGGGCATCGTCTCCGGGGCAGGCGTGCTGAAGGCGTGCGACGCCACCAAGCGGCCATCGGTACACACCGTCAGGCGATCGATCCGCTGATTACGGTTTGCGTCAATCGTGAGCAGCGGAGCGCAAGGAGAACTGCTTGGATTTGTGGCATTCGCCGTCAGTCCAAAACTGACCAACAGAGAGAGCAGTGCGAGGATCTGCGGGAGCGGGCCGAGCCGTTGCATTTCCCTAGGATGCAGGCTGCGAACTTGGTTGTCACGGGATGTCCAGAAGTTCTCGCTCGATTTGCGTAGGAGACGCTAGCCCACGGTTGCGATTCGCGCGACAAGCAAGCGAAGCGGCTTTCGTTTCGCGATAGGTCACTAATTCGCGACAGGTCACTAATTCGCGATAAGTAAGCTGTTCGCGACTTGCATTGATGATTGTCATTCCGAGTGCAGCCGAGGGACCTGCTGTTGCTCGCAGCGATAGTTCCTTCCGCCGCGAACAGAAGCAGGTCCCTCCACTCGGGCTGACAAAGTGTTAGGGAGCAAAGCCGTTTCGTGTTGAGGCCGGAACGTTGATCGGGTGGAAAATGTTTTGGCCCGCCATCAATCATTCGCGGCATCCTTGAATCCCATCCTCATCTCTGCTAATCTAACTAACCAGTTAATTAAATGTCTACGCAGCTCAAACCCGCGGAGCCTCGTCGCGGCAGCCGCCGCCAGCCCGAGGCCAGCCGCAATGCCATCCTAAAGGCCGCTCTCGCCGAGTTTGCCCAGGAAGGCCTGGCCGGCGCGCGCGTTGACTCCATCGCCGAGGCCGCCGGCGTCAACAAGGCCCTGCTCTATTACTACTTCCACGACAAGGAAACTTTGTACGGCGCCACCCTGGAGAACTTTTTCGCGCCGCTGCACCAGCGCATCATCCAGGTTTGCGACCAGCCGGGGCCGCCGGGTGAGCGGTTTCTTCGTTACGCGCGCGAGCACTTCGATTCCATCGCCGCCTCGCCCTTTCACGCTCGCATCTTCATGGGCGAACTGATGAGCGCCAGTCGCGGCGGCAAGACCTATCTCGACCGCATTCTTACCAAGTACATGTTGCCCATTGGCTTGCGTGTGCTTGCCCTGCTGCAGGAGGGCGTCGACAGCGGCGAGTTTCGCCCGGTCGATCCCGCACAATTTGTGCCCACCGCAATCGGCTCCATCGTGCACTACTTTCTGACTGCGCCGCTGCGGCAGCGGTTCCTCAAGCTGATGCCCATGCCGGAGCCGACGATCGAAAACCGTCGCGCCGCCGTGCTGGACTTCATCGCCGCCGCGCTGTTCGCCGATCGCGCTGCGGGCATCAAGCTGGCGGCAAAAATCTCCGGCGCAAACGCAGTACAGGCTCAAGAAGCGAAACCAGCGCTGTCCCGTACGAAAGGGAAACGCAAATGAAACCGCCTAAATTTTTTTTCTTTTTACTGATCCTGTTCGGCATTGCGGCCGGCTATTACTTTTACTCCACCGACCGCACCAGCGAGACGGTGCTGATCGGTATCGTCGATGCCAACCAGGTGATCGTCAGCTCGAAGATTATGGGCCGGGTCGAAAAGCTGTATGTCGACGAGGGTTCGAAGGTGAAGGCCGGTGACCTGATTGCCGAGATCGACTCGGCCGAACTCGAAGCGCAGAAGAACGCCGCATCAGCCACTATCAACGCTTACAACTCGCAGGTGTCGTCGATGCAGGCGACCGAAGCGCAAACCCTGGGCGAGACTAACAGTGGCGTGATCAATGCGCAGGCGCGATTGGCCGCGGCCAAAGCCGCACAGGTGCAGGCGCAGGCCGACCTGGTCCGGGTGCAAAGCGACTCGCAGCGCATGATGGCGTTGGCCAAGGCCGGGGTTGAGTCCGAACAGGACCGCGTGCGTGCCGAGGAACAACTCAACGCGCAAAAAGCCGTGGCGTTGAGCGCGCAGAAAAATGTGGACGCCGCTCAGGCTGACCTGAACACCGCCAACGCTCGCTTGCATCAGCAACGCGCCGCAGCCAGCAACGTGGCCATGAACCAGGCGCAGGTGGCGAATGCCAAGGCGCAACTGGCGGAAGCCGATACTCGTCTGGGCTACACGAAGATTTACGCGCCGGTTAGCGGCACGGTTTCGGTGCGCGCGACCCGGCAGGGCGAAGTAGTGAATCCCGGCACGCCCATCGTGACCGTCATCGATTTTGGCGACACCTGGGTGCGCGCCGAGGCTCCCGAGACCGAGAGCCGTTTTATTGCCGTCGGCGACAAGCTCAAGGTTCGCCTGCCTGCGGGCAAGCCGATTGAAGGCACAGTGATCTTCAAGGCGGTGGAGAGCGACTTCGCCACGCAGCGTGACGTCAGCCGCCGCAAGCGTGACATCAAGACCATTGGACTGAAGCTGAAGGTCGACAATCCGGACGGCGCGCTGGTGCCCGGTATGACGGCCGAGGTGCTGCTACCCGCCGATTTGGCGAAGGGGAAGAAGTGATGTTTCGTCCTCCCTCCCTAGCCAAAAGACGGCTAGAACGGGGCACCCGCGATGAGGTGGTCGGCAAACGTTTTGTATCAGGGCACGACTTTAGTTAGGGCAGGCATCTAGTCGTGCCGAAACGGTGCTCTTTTTTGGTTGTCATCCTGAGCGGAGCGTCCGCGGCTTTGCGTTTCTGCCGCATTTATGCGGCGGGCGGACGCGCAGTCGAAGGACCTGCTGTTGCCCGTAGCGGCAGTTCATTCCGCCGCGAACGAAAGCAGGTCCCTCCACTCGGGCTGAAGCCCTCGGTCGGGATGACAAAGTGTTAGGAAGCGACGCCGTTTAGTGTTGAGGGCAGGAAACGTTTTGTATCAGGGCACGACTTTGTTCAGGGCAGGCATTTAGTCGTGCCGAAACAGTGCTCTTTTTGGTTGTCATCTTGAGCGGAGCGTCCGCGGCTTTGCGTTTCCGCCGCGTTTATGCGGCGGGCGGACGCGCAGTCGAAGGACCTGCTGTTGCCCGTAGCGGCAGTTCATTCCGCCGCGAACGAAAGCAGGTCCCTCCACTCGGGCTGAAGCCCTCGGTCGGGATGACAAAGTGTTAGGAAGCGAAGCCCTTTAGTGTTGAGGGCAGGAAATGTTTTGTATCAGGGCACGCCCCTTCGACTTTGTTCAGGGCAGGCATCTAGTCGTGCCGAAACAGTGCTTTTTTTGGTTGTCATCTTGAGCGGAGCGTCCGCGGCTTTGCGTTTCCGCCGCATTTATGCGGCGGGCGGATGCGCAGTCGAAGGATCTGCTGTTGCCCGTAGCGGCAGTTCATTCCGCCGCGAACGAAAGCAGGTCCCTCCACTCGGGCTGAAGCCCTCGGTCGGGATGACAAAGTGTTAGGAAGCGAAGCCCTTTAGTGTTGAGGGCAGGAAATGTTTTGTATCAGGGCACGCCCTGAAGGGTTCACCCAATGACTGCGAAACCTAGTTCGGAAGCCTACACCGGCGATGCCATCGTCGTCGATCACATCACCAAAAAGTACGGCGACTTCACTGCGGTCGACGACGTCTCGTTCAACGTCCCGCAGGGTGAGATTTTCGGATTGCTCGGTCCCAACGGCGCGGGCAAGTCCACGCTGATCCGCATGATGACCACGCTGCTGCCCATCACTGCCGGACGCGCGCTCATCAACGGTTTCGATGTGGCCAAAGTTCCCGACTCTGCCCGTCAGTGCATGGGCGTGATTCCGCAGGCGCTGACCAGCGACATCGATCTCACCGTCGAAGAGAACCTGAACATCTACGCCAAGCTGTACGGCGTCAATGCTGAAGACCGCAGGCGCAACATCGACGAACTGCTGGAAACGGTCGACCTCACCAAGTGGCGGCACGCGCAGACCAAAACTTTGTCTGGCGGTATGCGGCGACGGCTGGAGATTGCGCGCGGGCTGGTACACAGCCCCAAGATCTTCTTCCTCGATGAGCCCACTACCGGCCTTGATCCGGTCTCGCGCGTTGCGGTGTGGGAGATGCTGATGGCGATCAAGAACAAGCGCGCTCTCACCATCCTGATCACCACGCACTACATGGACGAAGCCGACCGCCTGTGCGACCGCATCGCCATTGTCGATCACGGCAAGCTGGTGGCGCTGGATTCGCCTGCGACGCTGAAGGCAAGTGTGCCGGGGACCAATGTGATCGAAGCGCAATTCAATAATGCGCCGGCCAACTGGCAGCAGGAGCTGGAGGCGCTCGACGACGTGACCTCCGTTCAGCCGGAGGCGGCGCACATGTATCGCATCCTCACCTCGAATGGATCGAAGACCACGACCGAGCTGGTGGAGCTGGCGGTGAAACAGAAGGTGGAAGTGAAGTCGCTTTCGGTACAGAACACCACGCTGGACGATGTGTTCGTCCACTTCACGGGACGGGCGCTGCGCGATGAGCAGGTGAAGGCCTACAACTTCGTGATGCCCGACCGTCCGGGGATGCGGCCATGAACCCCACCCCAACAGACGCAAATACGGCGTCTGCCGGGGACCCGGTGAAGTCCCGCGGACACCAAGCTTGATCGATTTGGAGGAGTGTTCTAGCCGCTTATGAACCGAATGTGGGCGATTGTTGAGCGCGAGTTGCGCAAGTTCTTCCGCTCTCCGGCGCTGATGCTGGTGGCCATGGTGTTTCCGCTGGTGCAGTTGATCGTGCTGGGAAACGCCTTCGGCGGCAAGATCAAAGAGGCGCGGCTGGGCGTGGTCGATCAGGACAACGGCACGCAGTCGGTGAAGGTGCGCGAGGCGCTGGCCGCGGTGCAGTCGAACGCGAACACGTTCTACACCGTCCCGTATCACAGCGATCAGCAGGCGATGGAAGATGTGCGCACCGGCCGCCTCGACGGCGCCATCATCATTCCGCCGGAATATTCACGCCGCGTCTACGAGCAGAACCATCCGCGCATCGCGCTCATCGTCGATAACACCGACAACTTCATGAGCTCGACGCTGGAGTCGCAGTTCGCCGACATCGTGAAGGCATTGAACAATCCCGACGTCGATCCCTCGCGCATCGTGCAGCAGATCTCGCTCGACACGGTCGAACTGTATCCCTACATCGAGTACATGAAGTACCTGCTGCCGGGCTCGATCGCGCTGGCCATGTTCGTCTCGGTGATGATCGGCGGCGGCATGTTGTACATCGACGACAAGGCGCGCGGCGTGCACGAAGGCTACCTGGTCACGCCGATCACGAAGTTCGAGCTGGTTGCCGGACTGAACATTGCCGGCGCGGTGAAGGCCATCATGGCGGGAGTGGTGATCACCGTGCTGGGGTCGCTGCTGTCGGGGCTGGGCAGCATCTTCACCCCGCTGAACATGTTCTACGTTTTCCTGATCATCGTGGCGACGTCGCTGGCGTTCAACACCATGATGTTCCTGATGATGGTGCGCGTGGAAGATCCGCTGGTGCCGCGCGCCACCTTCGGAATTCTGAACACACTGCTGTTTTTTCCCAGCGGCGCGATCTATCCCATCAAAGCGTTTCCGACGTGGCTGCGCTGGATTGCATACATCGATCCGTTCACCTACTCGGTGCACGGATTCAAGGCATTGCTGTTGAAGGACGCAGGCTTCGTCGCTATTCGCATGGATCTGCTGTACCTGACGGTGTCGGCGTTCCTGATGATCACACTGGCAACGGCGCTGTTCAAGCGGACATTGTAGAAGTTGTGGATCGGGTTTAGCAGCTAGGTCACATAAGGCCCTAGCTGTGCTAGACTATGGATCGCAGCCTCTCTTTCGACTAAGGACAATGGCAAAGTGCTGGGCTATGACAACCAGCACGGTCATCACCATCGGCACTTCGCTGGAGCGGTGAAGGAAGTCACTTTCTCTGGGTACGAGAAGTTGCTGGAGCGTTTTCCGAAGGCAGTTCGAACTCTACGGGAGCGGGAGCAGCCAATATGAAATTGAGAATTGAGACCGACGGATTGGATCGCTATGCCAAACGTGCTCTGGCCCGTGCACGCAAGCTGGACCGCAAGGAGTCGATCCGGCCGGAAATCACCATTACCTTTGCCAACCCTTTGGCGATGGTCGAGGTGTTAACTCCCGAGCGCCTGCGGCTTGTGCAGCGCGTACGGACCAAGTCACTATCCATCACAGCCCTGGCGGCGTCCCTAAAGCGCGATCCAAGATCTGTCCGGAGAGATGTCGCAAAACTGGAACGCGCTGGCGTCATAAGAACACGGAACGAGATCAACCCGGGGCACGGGCGCACCAGGATGGTGGAGCCGGTGGCCTATCAGTATCGGCTTACCGCCGTGATCTAACACACTAGAAATTCATCCGGGTAACCCGGGCCATAGCGCCTCGACGCTGCTCTGGCGACCCTTCTTCGGAATCACTTCGACGCGGAGCTTTTTTCCGCCTCTCGCGCGGCCTCGGGACGCACGGTGTCCTTGAAAGCGCGGATGCCGTCACCCAGTCCTTTGCCCAACTCGGGCAGCTTCTTCGGGCCGAAGACCAGCAGCGCGATGAACAGGATCACCAGCAAGTGCATGGGTTGAAACAGACCTTCCAACATGAACGTTTCTCCTTTTTCAATGGGGCTGCATCATCCCCCCGGCGATGCAGCCCCGGCTGGGCCGAGCTAGTAGAGCGTGGCGTCCGGCAACTGCCACTGCAGGGGTGACGCGAGCACCACGCTGCCCTGGTTGGTGAGCGCCTGCTGCAAGGAATACGCGGGGCCAGTCGCCGGATTCAGGAACGGCGCCAGCGCATTCACGGCCGAATGATCACCGTGCGCCAGGCTGGTCAAGCCATCGGTCTGCTCGTAGGACTTGTTGTTGGCCGGATTCACGCTTCCGATCACGCGTCCCAGCACGCGATGCTCGGACTCTACGCTACCGATCGAGGCTGTGACTTTCGCGAAATAGGCTAGCTGGTCCGAGGTGTAACCCGCAGCGCCATTGACGGCGAGCACCGCGAACTCCTGGGCGGCGACGAGGTACGCGCCGATGAAGGCGTTTTCCAGGGCGTCGAGAATCGCCAGAAACGGCGACAGCGTGTTGAAGGTCCCGGCCGGGAAGTAAAAAGTCTGATAGGGGTCCTGTCCGCTCGAGCTTAGGCCGAGAAGGCTGCGCATCAGGTTGGCGTGCACGATTTCCTCCATGAACGCCGCCTGCAGATACTCGACATTGCCCTGGTCGGAGTTGGTCGGGTTGACGTGATGCGGGCTCCCGCCTGGGCCGGCCAGGTTCGGGTCCTGAATCACCGGTCCGGTGAGGCCGTTGTAGTAGAACGTCGTCGCCAGATCCTCTGCTACCAGCGCGGCGGTGAAGATGTCGTTAGGTGTGTCGTGAATTGTCGCGGGATTCTGACGAGTGCCGATAGCGGCGCTGCCCGTTGCGAGGTTCCTGGCGAACAATGGGCTCAAGCTGCCGCCAATCAGTCCGGCGGATGCGACCCCGAGTCCTGCCATTCCGGTGCCTTTAAGAAATTTGCGTCGATTCAGAGCCTTCTCTGTAAGGTTAGTGATTTCGGCCCAATCCATAGCGATCTCCTGTGCGAGGCGGAATAGGAAGGCGAGACGGTTGGAAGTGGCAGCAATAGGGCATCCGTCTGCCTTCCGGAGTGAGTACGCTCAGATTCAGCGGATGGATTGTAGCCGGGAGAACATTTATTCATTGGTCCAAAAATTTCCGGCGTGGAGTGGGTCACTCCGTGCCGCCACCGCGATTGCAGGAAGCCAGCGATTCGAAGCGAAGCAGCAACCCTGTCTTCTGTTTGTGTGTCGGCAAACTCCGCTTGCCCAGAGGTGCATCATAACCCCAGTAGGACGGCACAGCCTGAAAACCGCGGGCCTGCTCTGGTCAGCACACATCGACATCTTAGGAGGGTGGTATGAAGAGTTTTCTGGTAGGACTGGGACTGGGTGTTGGCCTGGGTCTCCTGTTCGCTCCCATGAGCGGCGAAGAAACACGTAACAATCTGGCGGACCGCGCCAACGATCTTGCCAACTCGGCGCGCGAAACGTATGAGCAGAACCGCGACCGCGTGCAGCGTGGCGTGGAAAACATTCGCGGCACAACCGAACGTGCCGTGGGACAGGTACGCAACACGGTAAATGACACGGTGGGTCAGGTGCGTAACACGGTGAATGAGACGGTGCGCGCCACCGGCACCGAGAGCAGCTCTCCCAGCCGACAGACCACTTAGCGGTTTCTAGAGATCCGACTTCTCCTCACTAGGGGTGGGCAGCTGACGCTGCCTGCCTCTTTTTTTTGCTGCACGAATCGGGAACGCAATTTTTCCACACCCGTCGAATATGATCGTCCGCGACGATTTATCCTAGACACTCATCATCGCGGAGGATTCTTACATGCAGGTACTGGAGAACTGGCAGCCCAAGGGTGTCACGGTTTACATGGACGACAAACGCTTCATCAATTGTGTGCTCACCGAATGCCGCCTAGTGTACGGCGGCGGCGACGTCACCTGGGAGAACACACAGTTCGTCAACTGCCAGCTCACCTTCGATGGAGCAGCACAGCGCACCGTCGCTTACCTGCAGAATTTCGGATTGATGCGCCCGGCGGAGAAGCAGGGCGGCGCACCCACCATCCAGTCCAACTCGGGAGTTAACTAGCCGCATCGATTTACGGCGTGATCTCCCATATCACGCCGCGGCCTGCGTGTTCGCAGAGGGTGCGGTCTCATGGCATCCTCCCTCTTAAGAGGGGCGGTCGCATATGGCCCTCTTTGATCTCTCATATTGCGAAGCATTTCTCAAGCGGGAAATTGCGTTTGCGAAAGGCAGGTGGCCCTTGGCGTCAGCCAGGAGAAGATCGCCTTTTGCCGCGTGACATCACATGGGCATGTGATTTCTTGCACAGACACCCTGCGTATCCGGCAAGCAGCCTGTTCCTGGTAACAGCCAGACGCTTGATTGAAGTCGTCATCCCAAGGCAATGCACGCTCTCCCAGTTTCCACGCAGGCCTCATGCCACGCCGCGCCGCTCTTCCCAGGCGCGGAGGTTCGGCGTAGAGTTGCAACCGAAGACCGATCTTTTCCTTCTCGATCCTTCCTGAAACCGGCCCCTTGCGGCGCCTGCCGCCGATTGCGAAGGGAACGCCAAGCGTTTTACCAAATTCTGTTTCCTGGAGGTTTCGATGCTTCACCTTGACACCGGTAACACGGGCTTCATGATTCTTTGCACCAGCCTGGTCATGCTGATGACACCGGGCCTCGCCTTTTTCTATGGTGGGCTGGTGGGCCGCAAAAACGTTCTGGCCATCATGATCCAGAGCTTCGTTTCGATGGGTTGGACCACAGTGATCTGGTACTTGTACGGCTACTCGCTGTGCTTCAGCGGCGACTGGCACGGCATCATCGGCAATCTCAACAATGTGTGCCTGCGTGGCATCAACCTCTCGACGCCATCGGGGCCGAACAATACCGTTCCGGCCATGGTCTTCATCGCCTACCAGATGATGTTTGCCATCATCACGCCGGCGCTCATCTCCGGCGCCTTCACCAACCGTGTGACCTTCAAGGCCTACTGCCTGTTCCTCACTGGCTGGCTGACGCTGGTGTACTTCCCCTTTGTCCATATGGTTTGGGGCGGAGGTATTCTGCAGCGCTGGGGCGTGGAAGATTTTGCCGGCGGCATCGTGGTGCACAACATTGCGGGAATGGCGGCGCTGGCGTCCATCTTATACGTCGGCAAGCGGCGAGTCATGGATCGCGGACCGCACAGCATTCCCCTGGTTGCGCTGGGCACCGGACTGCTGTGGTTCGGGTGGTACGGGTTTAACGCTGGCAGCGAGATGCGCGTGGATTCCGTCACCGGCACAGCTTTTCTGAATACCGACATTGCCGCGTCGTTCGCCGCAATAGCGTGGCTGATCGTCGCCTGGATTCGCGAGCGCAAGCCCAAATTCCTCGGCCTGCTGACCGGCGCGGTTGCCGGACTGGCGACTATCACTCCGGCCGCAGGCTATGTTTCGCCGACCACCGCCGTCATCATCGGCTGCGTAGCCGGAGTGGTCTGCTACTTCGCGGTGGAGATGAAGAACAAGCTGCAATGGGACGACGCGCTCGATGTGTGGGGCGTGCACGGAGTCGGCGGCTTCCTCGGCATTCTGATGCTGGGACTGTTCGCCAACAGTGCCTTCAATCCCGCCGGGAACCAATGGGCTGCTCTACGGCAACCCCGGCTTCTTCGGTAAACAGGTTGTCGCGGTGCTGTTCTCGTCGGTGTGGGCCTTTGGCTTCACCTACGGCATGTTGCGGATCATCGATATGTTCACGCCAGTGAAAGTCGAGATGATGAGCGAAGAGATCGGACTGGATGAATCGATCCACGGCGAACATGCCTATGAAACGCTCGAAGTCGAAGAGTTGTTCAACGACGAACTCCACGCACCCCTCAAATGATGGAGAAGTTTCGTACTTCCTCATAAGCAGTGAGCATCGTGGAAGCCAGGGTGCCGATGAATTGCGAGGTTCATCGGCACTCGTCGTTCCCTCGCACGATCCCACCAGTGCCGCTTCGCCGACCCGCACAAAACTTCCCTGAATGTACGACTAAAGTTACCCACCGCGGTTGAGGTGTTCGGCATACTGATCAAATGGCAAGTACTTTCCCTAAGGAGCGTTGGCTACCGAAGTCAGTCCTCTGTCTGCGCGATTACAGCACCGCGAAATTTTCTCGCGACCTCATTGCCGGTGTGACCGTCGGCCTGGTGGCGTTGCCGTTGGCCATGGCCTTCTCCATCGCTTCAGGACTCACGCCGCAGGCCGGCATTTACTGCGCCATCGTCACCGGATTTCTGATTTCACTTCTCGGCGGCTCGAGGACACAAATCGGCGGTCCCACCGGCGCGTTTGTCGTCGTCATCGCCGGAATCGTCGCGCTGCATGGCATCGACGGCCTCTTCATGTGCACGGTGATGGCCGGAGCGCTGCTGGTTATCATGGGCCTGACGGGCATGGGCTCGGCGGTGAAGTTTATCCCGCGGCCCATCGTCATCGGCTTCACCAACGGCATTGCGATTCTCATCGCCAGCACGCAGGTGAAAGACTTCTTCGGCCTGCAGATCGACAAGATTCCCAGCGTCTTCTGGCTGCGCATGGAGACACTGGCGCGCCACCTCAGTTCGCTGAGTTTGCCTACCACGCTCCTAGCGGTCGCGACGGTGGCGATCCTGATTGCGTGCCGCGCCGATGTCCAGCCGCATCCCCGGCCCCATCCTGGTGCTGCTGCTGGGCACTTTGGCAGTCGTCGTGTTCAAACTTCCGGTCGAGACAATCGGGACGAGATTCGGCGGCATTCCCAGTGGGCTACCGCATCTGGAGATCCCGAAATTTCGCTTCGACCTGATTCACGGCCTGTTGGGTCCGGCGGTCACAGTGGCAATGCTGGGGGCAATCGAGTCGCTGATGTCGGCGGTAGTCGCCGACCGCATGAGCGGGGACCGGCACAATCCGAACGTCGAGCTGGTTGGCCAGGGCATCGCCAACATGGTCTCACCGCTGTTCGGGGGGCTGCCGGCCACCGGCGCCATCGCCCGCACGGCGACCAACATCCGCTCTGGCGCACAGTCTCCGGTCGCGGGGATGGTTCACTCGCTTACGTTGCTGTGCATCATTCTGTTCGCCGCGCCGCTGGTGCGCTTTGTACCGCTGGCGGTGCTCTCCGGAATCCTGATGGTTGTGTCTTACAACATGGGAGAGTGGCGCGAGATCCCGCAGCTGCTGAAGCTAACCAAGACCGACATCAGCGTCTGGCTTGTGACCTTTGCACTCACCGTCTTCGCCGACCTGACGGTGGCAGTGGAAGCGGGCATGATCCTGGCAGCGCTGTTGTTCATCAGCCGTGTCGCCAACACCACATCGGTGTCGCAGGTGACGGACGACTACGTGGAGGATGGCCGCGTTCACATCCTGCAGGACAAGGACATCCCATATTACGCCACTATCTTCCGCATTCACGGGCCGTTTCTCTTCGGTGCGACGGAGAAGATCGCGGTGGTGACGGAGAAAATTCACGAGCTGCCGCCGGTGGTGGTCCTTCGCCTACGCAACATGACGGCGCTGGATGCGACCGGGCTCTTCGCACTGGAGGAAGTTGCGAAGGAGTTGCTGGCAACCAATCGCACGCTGATCTTATGCGGGGCCCGCGAGCAGCCAGCGGCGTTAATAGAGCACTCGGCGCTGGAGGAGCGGATCGGCCGCGAGAACATCTGCGAAAATGTGCAGCACGCTCTGACTCGCGCGGAAGATGTCTTCGAGGGCATGGAGGCCAAAGCGGCATGGGGCGGAGGCTAAACTCCGGGCATCCCTTTCGAGCGAATAAGCGCGATCAACACATCCGTGCTTGCCGCGAGCGAAACCTGCGCGATAGAGTCGTACCATGAAACGCCTGATGCCGATCCTTCTGCTTGCTACGGCCGTCCTTGCGCAGACGGCGATGACGAATGTGGCCGACATTCGCAAGATCTACATTGAGCCGATGCCCAACAATCTCAATCAATACCTCACCTCGGAGATCTCAAAGCAGTTTCATGGGAGCTTGACGGTGGTTCTGGAAAAGTCCGACGCTGACGCGATCATGAAGGGCGCGAACGCCGCCGGGCAGGACACATCGGTGGGCACTATCCAGATTGTCGACCTCAACGGGAAGACCATTCTGTGGTCAGGCACCGCTCATGACGGCGACAAGGTATTTCTGAACCTGAATCATCGCGGCGAAGACAAAGTAGCCGCCAACCTGATCGGACAGCTGAAGAAAGCGATGCAGGGCAAGTGAGGTTCGGGTTCCGAGTAGTAGAAGGAATTACCACAGCGGAAGAATACGCGCACGGACTCTGGTTGCATCGATGGTGACCAGTGCTCCGCGTTCCAAGTCTTGCTTCAACTGCTTAAGAGCCGTAACGACCACTTGTCCCACCTGCGCGGGAGCCGTCTCTTGACCTCTAAGCTGAATCACAACTGGGGACCGGATCTGATCTAAGTGCCAAAAGGGTCGCGAAATCCAAATCGTGTGTGAAGATGATGGCTTCGTTGGACGCAGCCCACCCTAAGATCTCGGAATCCGGGGCTGACGCACTTCCTATCGTGCTCCAGTGAATCGCACTCAATGATTCGCGCTCAAAAAATGACACCCACTCCGGCGAGAGATTCATGTCGACAAGATGATCACGCTCTCTTTAGTTCAACCTCGCGTTCTTCGGAACGAAGTGCCGCGTAGGAAAGAGCCTCAGCGATGTCCTCTGCTTCGAGGTAGGGGTAAAGCTTGAGGATTTCGGCGGAGGAATGTCCCTCAGCGAGCATTCCGACGATCATTCCAACCGTCACACGCATCCCACGAAGGCATGGCTTGCCGCCCATGAGTTGCGGACCAACCGTGATTCGATCGATTGCCATTTGCCGTTGCCTCCGTGCTCGACTTTACCAGCGAGGCGACTGAGGCTCAAGGGAATCATTCCGGCCTGGCGTTTTCTACTGGTTCACCGGCACCTTGATAATCTTCTTCTGGATCGCGTAGGTCACCAGCTGCGCCTTGTTGTGGATGTCGAGCTTGCGCATCAGGTTGAACTTGTGCGCCTCGACCGTCTTCACGCTCAACCCCAGCAGCACTGCAATCTCCTTCACGGAATTTCCTTCGGCCAGCAGCTTCAGGATTTCGCGTTCGCGCGGCGTTAGCGTGGACATGCGCGGCTGCATGCGGGAATCACGTACTCGCGCGCGGAAGTCTTCCACCAGTTTTCCCAGCACCTGCGAGCTCAAGTACTTGCCGCCCTTGTAGACATCGCGGACCGCGCTTACCAATTGCGGAGCAGGCGTATCTTTCAGCACGTATCCCGCCGCGCCCACTTCCAGGCACTGCAGAAGGTAATCTTCGTCCTCATACATGGTGAGGAAGAGGACCTTGGTCTCAGGCCGGTTCTTCTTAATGTGGCGCGTCGCTTCAAACGACGACAGTCCGGGCATGCCGATATCCATCAGCACGACATCGGGGCGCAGGTCGCGCGCCTTGTCCACGGCGTCGCCGCCATCCGGCGACTCGCCCACAACTTCAAAATCGCTTTCGGTCTCCAGCAGGCGGCGAACGCCCTGCCGGAACAGCGTATGGTCATCCACTAAGAGACATCTGATTTTTGGCATCTCACACCCGGGTTCTTATCTCGCGCGCTTGCGCCAAGGCAGCTTACGCGCCTTGCGCCACCGCGTCAGTTCCTCCGCCCGCCGACCGCTTTCCGGCGGTTACTCCATTGCTCGAAACGGGCGCATTTACTTCGATGCGAGTTCCTTTGCCCCGAGCCGAGCTAACTTTCACCTTTCCTCCAATGTTTCCGATGCGCTCCCGCATCCCGGCCATGCCAAAGGTCTGGCGGCTGGATGGGGGACTGGCGCCGATTCCGACTCCATCGTCATCAATCGACAGCCTCACCTGGTCGCCTTCTCGCCTCATCTCGATATTTACCGTGGTGGCATTCGCATGTTTGGCAACATTATGCAGGGCCTCCTGCACCACGCGATAAAATGCGGCCTCCACTGCTGCGGGCAAGCGGCCAAACTCCGACGAGACGCTGACCTTCGCTTTGACTCCGGCGCTTTTGGTCAGATCCTTGGCTTCCTTGCGCACGGCCGCAATCAAGCCGAGTTCCTGCAGCACCAGCGGCGACAGCCGGGCAATAATGCGGCGAATACCTTCGATGGTGCGGTCCACTACGTCCAGGGTCTCGCGAATCTTTGCTTTCCCGGTGCGGGTGCTGACGCTGGTCTCCAGCATACCGAGGTACAGACGAATCACCATGAGTCCTTGTCCGGTCTCATCATGCAACTCGCGGCTGATACGCTTGCGTTCTTCTTCCTGCGCATGCATCAGGTGGCCCGAAAGTTCGGCAATACGCATTTCGCGCTCACGCAGGGCGTCGTTCATGCTGGCGCGATCGATGGCCAGGGCCGAGCGATCGGCGATGGCGCGCAGCAGATTGCGCTCGGTGGGCAGCCAATCGTGCGGCCGCGAGAAACCGATAATCAGAACGCCGATAATCTCCCCCTTGGAACGTAGCGGCACGCCCCATAAGGCCAACGCGCGTCCCCGGATCAGTGGCTCAAGATCTTCGGCGTTGGAGGCGCGCAGGTCGGGCAGAATTGCCGGCTCGCCGCTCAGTGCGATGCGCCCGGCAAAGCCTTCGCCGATCTCCGCCGTCTGGTTCAACTCGTCGAGTTCTGGCGGAAACCCCACCTGGCACTCGATCCGCAACAACTGCTGCTGCTCGGCGTCGCGCATCAGGATCAGCCCCAGATTCGCGTTGAAGGTGCTGAGCGCGATATTGAGCGCCCGCTCGAAAAGGGCCTCCAGATTACCGGCCGAAAGTTCGGCGTCCAGCACCGAGAGCACCGTCTCGGCTTCGATTTTCTGCGCGTCAGAATGCGCCGCGGACACGGCAACATACGTCGCCCACGAGAGTGTCTCCATTGCCGCCGTCATCTCAGCCAGGCGATTGGGCGGGAATAACTTTTCCAGGTACGGATCGATGAGCTCCTGATAGATCTGTAAGGAGCGCGCGACGGCGCGGGCACTTACTTCGAGCTTGGCGAGACGTTCGCCAAAGTGCTGCAAGTTGCTGTAAAAAGTGGCGAAATCGGTTTGTGAGAAGATGGAAAACCCGGTGCCGATAGTCAGCCGTTCCAGCGCCGCCATGGCGCGGCCGTCAAAGTCGAATTCGGTAAACATCTGCTGTCGCCATGCCGCGGTGATCTCGGGAAACCAGGGCTGAAGCGTGCGCGCCACTTCCACCACAACTTCGCGGGAGCTTTCTTTCATGGGCAGCAGGGATGACATCATGCTCCTAAGGCTAATGACGTTGATGCGGCTGAGGTTATGGCAGGATGGCGTTACTACCTACATAACTCGCGACCGGGAGAGAGGCGCTGCAATCCGGAGCGGGCTCCGCATCTTCTATGAGTAGATATTACCTAGATTGTACATACCTTGCCAGCGCGGAGGGCGCATCGCCGGACGGCGGTTGCTCATCGGTATGATTGATGTGCGCATTCACGACGGCGCCGGGGAGTTTGATTGCTTTGTTCTGCGGCTCTGTGTAGTGACGGAGAACTTTGACCCCTCCGACGCAGAACACGAAAAATTCAGAATCCCCCCGTGCTCCGTGCCTCTGTGGTGTACGTGCTTTGAATTATGGCTGACGTAACGATAACTTCGCCCGTGCTGGATAACGCCGAGATCCAGCGCTACTCGCGCCACCTCATCATGCCTGAGGTTGGCATGGAGGGGCAGCTCAAGCTGAAGCAGGCTCGCGTGCTCTGCATTGGGGCCGGTGGCCTGGGTTCGCCAGTCGCAATGTACCTGGCTGCGGCAGGCCTAGGAACGCTGGGTATTGTCGATTTCGATATTGTTGATGTTACAAATTTACAGCGCCAAATCCTGCACTCGACCGACGACATAGGCCGAAAAAAATTGGACTCGGCCGCCGAAACCATCTCCGGAATCAATCCCAATGTCGCGATCCGCAAATTCGAAGCCCGGCTGACCCGCCACAATGCGCTGGAGATCATTCGCGACTTCGACATCGTCGTCGACGGCACCGACAATTTCGCCACGCGTTATCTGGTGAACGACGCCTGCGTGCTTACCGGCAAGCCGAATGTCTACGGTTCGATCTTTCGTTTTGAGGGACAGGCCAGCGTCTTCGCCACCAAAGATGGTCCGTGTTATCGCTGCCTGTATCCCGAGCCGCCGCCGCCGGGCGTAGTGCCGTCGTGCGCCGAGGGCGGCGTGCTGGGAATTCTTCCTGGACTGGTCGGCGTCATCCAGGCGACCGAGACGATCAAGCTGATCCTGGGCGCGGGCGAGTCGCTGGTGGGACGCCTGTTGCTGGTCGATGCACTGGCCATGCGCTTCCGCGAACTCAAGCTGCGCAAGAATCCCGAGTGCCCGGCGTGTGGCGAAGATCCTACGGTTACTCAGTTGATCGACTACGAGCAGTTCTGCGGCATTCGTGGCGAAGAAAAGGGCGCCAGTGCTAACATCGGCGACATGACACCGGAAGAGTTGAAACAGAAGATGGACGCGGGCGACAAGAATCTGTTCGTGCTGGATGTACGTGAGCCGAACGAATATCAGATATGCAACCTGGGCGGAACACTGATTCCGCTCAATGATCTGCCGAAGCGTGTGGGCGAGCTCGACGCCTCCAAGGAAATCGTGGTGCACTGCAAGATGGGCGGTCGCAGCGCCAAGGCCGTGGACTACCTGAAGCAGCAGGGCTTCACCAACGTGCACAACTTGGTCGGCGGTATCAACGCCTGGGCAGAGCGCATCGATCCCACGATGCCGAAGTACTAAAAGCAGTAGGAAGCGAGCAAGCTTGGTGAGCATTAAAGTGTGTCAGTTTGGGACTAGCAAGTCCGGTCCGTTCTATGCCTTGCGACCTTTCCAAATTCTCATTGGATAGCCGGGTCTCCCGGTAGTGACTCTAGTGATTGTCGATGAAGAAGCTTGCACAAACCGATTTGCTCGAGGTACCCAACTACGGGCTACCTGAGGCGTCCACATATCTGCACGTTCCGATCACCACACTTCGTTATTGGACCTTGGGGACTGCGGCAGAAAGACCTTTAGTGATTTTGGCTAGAAAAAGTCCTAAGCCTTTACTTTCCTTCAAGAATTTGGTGGAGTGCTACGTCCTCGAAGTTATAAGACTTTCACATAACATTCACCTTCGCACGATTCGGTACTCCCTCACGACGGTGCTTGCCAAATATCCGTCGCGGCACCCTTTTGCGGACTATTCTCTCAGCACTCATGATGGCCACATCTTTCTTGATGAGCACCATCTCGTGGATCTCTCTAAGGGCGGACAGTTTGCGTTTCGCGAGTTCATTGACAGTTCTCTCCGAAGGGTAGATCGCAACGAGACCGGTTTGGCCAAGCGATTGTTTCCTTTCACTGAAAAAGCACAGATGTTGCAAGGAAAAGCGGAAGCATCTCGGACCGTTGTTATCGATCCCGCCATTTCATTTGGCATGCCTGTCCTTGCCGGCTCCCGTGTTACTACGGGTTTCCTCGCTAGCAGATATCGCGGAGGCGACTCGATCTCGACGCTAGCAAAGGATTATGGCCGCGAAGAAAGGGAAATCGAAGAAGCGCTCATATGGGAAAGAGCTAAGCAGGCCGCTTAGGTCCTTCACCCTGTACCTCGACGAGAACGTCGACTTCGACGAGGTAGCGGCGCCCTCGACAAAGCCAAAGTCCGATATCGTCGCCATCGGGATTGTTTTGCCCGAAGAGCCGGCGTTTCCGATGAAACGGTTCTACAGTACATTGGGCCGAAGAGATGGATTCTTCTTACCACGGACCAAAGACAGAGAAGCAAACAAGTAGAGCGCGTTCAAATTCTTCGTTACAAGATACGCCAATTTGTTTTCACAAGCGGAAACTTGAGCAAGTCTTCGCTGGTCGACTCCTTGGTGAATGCCAAGCAAAAGATGCGTAATATCTGCGCCGCCCACGCCGGTCCGTTCAGCGCTTCAATTTCAAAGTCAGGCGAAATCACCTTTCGACTCCTGCACAGAACCTCCAGCTGATATTCACTGTCTTTCTTGATTTCCGAGGATAATATCCGGTGATCCAATTCGTATTCGTCATCCTCGCGCTCTTGGGCGCGTCAGTCCACCTTGCGCTCTCGCCGAAGCGTCGCAGCAGCAGCGTCGCCATTGCGGAAACCTATTTGCTCTACCTGCTTGTCATCTACGTCGGGCTGATGGGATTGCTCACCGCGTACGCGCATGTCTTCCGTCCGGTGCAGACGTCGGCGTCAATTGGCTGGATGACCAGTCCCTACGAGTACGAGGTCGGCATGGCTGACTTGACCGTCGGGGTGCTGGGCGTTTTATGCATGTGGTTTCGGGGAAATTTCTGGCTGGCGACGGCCATCGCCAATGCAGTTTGGCTTCTCGGCGACGCCGTAGGGCACGTACGGCAGGTAGTCGAGAACAACAACCATGCCGAAAACAATTCCGGCCTTTTCCTCTATCTCGAATTCATCGTGCCGCTGGTGATCCTGGCGCTTACGCTGTACGTGCGGCGAAAACAGCCGGCGGTTGGATGATTGCGCTTCTTGCCGAAACACCTGCTTATCCAAGGGCTCCCGCACTTGGGCTAATTACGTTCGCCGTTCGGCTGACCGGCCGCATCGTAACTCGTTCATTCCCAAAAAGCTTCAACTCTGCTCCCGCCCGCTTTCCGGGCGTAGGTTGAAACCGCCGTACATGGTAAAATCAGTTACAAATCTCGCGCGAGAGAAGTTTTGTTTTGATCGAGATAGCGCCGTCCATTCTATCGGCCGACTTCGCCCGCCTGGCTGAAGATGCCAATGCTGCGGTGCGGGGTGGCGCCACCCTCCTCCATGTTGATGTGATGGATGGTCATTTTGTGCCCAATATTACGATTGGGCCGCCCGTGGTCGCATCGCTTCGCAAGGCGGTGGACGTTCCCCTCGACTGCCATCTGATGATCGAGAATGCCGACCAGTTTATCCCGGCGTTTGCCGATGCAGGTGCGAACTGGATTTCGGTGCATCAGGAAGCCTGCATTCACCTGAACCGCACGCTGGAACTGATCCGCAGCCTGGGCATGTCGCCGGGTGTGGTGATCAATCCGGCGACCCCGGTGCAGACGCTCGGCGAAGTGCTCGATATCGTCGACCGTGTTCTGGTGATGTCGGTGAATCCCGGTTTTGGCGGGCAGAAATTTATTCCCGGCGCGCTGGAAAAGGCGCGCAAGCTGGTCACCATGCGCAATGCGAAGGGTGTGGACTTCCGCATTGAGATGGATGGTGGCATCGATCTGGAGACGATTGGGCTCGCGGCCCGGGCAGGAGTGGAACTCTTCGTGGCCGGCAGTCACGTCTTCGGCAAGGGCGACCCGGCACGCAACGTCGAGACGTTGCTGAAGGCAGCCCAGGACGCCATGTTGCAGCAAGTCTGACGCGAGAAATGATAGCCCGGCCGCACCCTCCCTGCGAGCGCCGGGTTAATACAGCAAGTTCCCAGAGGTGGTCAGGATGGTTCGTCGCGTACTCGTAACAGGTATTACGGGCTTCATGTTGGTGGCCCTGTGTTCGGCGCAGGATGCGCCCGCCGCTCCGCCGCAGACTAGTAGTGGCAATGTTGCCGGTGGCGGCAGCTCGCAGAGCAGCTCGACGACTGTGCCATTGCACAGCAGCAAAAAGAGCAAGTCCAAGAAGAACGCCAAGTACCAGAACCCGATCGCCGATGTCGACTCCAAGCAGCCCGACAAGGTGCTGTTCGATCGCGCGGAAGAAGCCATCAAGCATGGCAAATACGACGTCGCGCGTCTCAGCCTGCAGACGTTGATCAACACCTATCCCGATTCCGAATACGTTGCCCGGGCCAAGCTGGCGATCGGCGACTCCTGGTACAACGAAGGCGGCACCGCTGCTTACGCCCAGGCCGAAAGCGAATACAAGGACTTCATCACCTTCTTCCCTAACATGCCCGAGGCCGGGGAAGCGCAGATGAAGATCGCCAACATTCACTTCCGCGAGATGGAAAAGGCTGATCGCGATCCTACGCACGCGCTGCGCGCCGAAGACGAATATCGCCAGATGATTCTGCAGTTCCCCGACAGTCCGCTGATACCGCAGGCCAAACAGCGTCTGCTGGAAGTGCAGGAAGTGCTGGCCCGGCGTGAATATCAGATCGGTCACTTCTACTTCATGCGTGACAGTTATCCGGCAGCCATTGCGCGTCTAAAGTCGGTGGCCGATACCTATCCACTGTACAGCGGAACCGACGATGCGCTGTTTGAACTGGGATTGGCCTATGAGAAAGAAGTCGAAGTGATGCGCCACTCCCGGTTGCCGGAAGCAGCCAAGGGTCAGCTCATCAAGAAGTACGAGGAAGGCGCGATTGCGGCTTACGATCGCATCCTGACGCAGTATCCGCTGGAGAGTCGCGTACCCGACGCCAAGAAGCGGTTGGAAGCGATGAAGCAGCCGATCCCCAAGGCTACGCCGCAGGCAATTGCCGCCGACAAAGCGCAGATCGACAGCCGCGGATCGCTGGGCACGGTCGGCAAAGTGATGGAGAATTTCCATAAGGGGCCGGACGTCTCCGAAGCGGCGAGAGTTGGCGAGCCGACACTGGTCGATCCCAAGCAAGCCAGCGCCCCCGACATGATTCGTTCGGCAAATGACAGCGTGAAAAGTGTTCTGGAAGGCGCGGGCGGTGGGAATCACATCAGCGTGGAGACCCTTCCAAATGGCGCGCCACCACCGGCGAACGCGCCCGTACCGCATTCCGATGGAGCAGCGGCGAGTAGTGGGGATCCCGCTGCCGTAAGCGCAACGCCCGCTGCGGATGCCGGGACTACCAGCGGAGCAGCTTCCGATGCAGCTGCTCCGGGTGGACAAACTGCGGGAACCGAAATGCAGAACGATTTGCCTGCTTCCGGCGACGCCAGCTCGGCTCCTCTACCACCACCGGTTCAGGTGAACGATCTGGCGAATTCGCCGTCAGGCAGCAGTAGTACCGCCGCCACGGGGACCTCTGGCGGCAACACGGCTGCCAGTTCGTCGAGTGCGTCGACAGCTCCTCCTGCGAACACCGACACGGAAAGCTCGTCGAAGAAAAAGAAGAAGCATCATTTGCTGCCGTTCTAAGTAACCACAGAACAACCGACAGGCCGCTACGTGCGAACGTGGCGGCCGTTTATTTTTGGAGAGACCTCCCGCATGCCCTGCGTGCGGTGCCACAACATTTTGATTGTTTCGGCGCGGTTCGCCTTGCCGGACAGGCCGGGAGTGGCTGTATGCTTAGGTGCGCGACGACGGGTCGCCGGGAGGCTTCGAGCGAGAACATGCGTTTGCTGCTGAACTGGATGTTGAGTGCGATCGGACTGCTGATCGTTTCCTATTTCATGCCGGGCTTCCACGTGAGCGGCTTCGGTGCGGCGTTGATAGCCGCGCTGGTCATCGGACTGGTGAATGCCACGCTCGGTCTGTTCCTGAAGATCATCACGCTGCCGCTGACGATTTTGACGCTGGGAATTTTCTGGTGGGTGATCAACGCGCTGATGCTGCTGTTCGCCTCGGCCATCCTGTCGCCTAAGTTCGTAGTAACCGGCTTCTGGCCGGCATTCCTCGGCGCCATCGTGCTGTCGCTGATTAATTCGGTGTTGAAGGCGGTCGCGCGGGATGTGGAGAGAGAGTAGGCCGGGTGGAACTTTACGGGCGTCATCCTGAGCGCAGGTGTCGCGTTTTTTGCGATGCCGGAGTCGAAGGCCTTCTATACCAATCAGGCAGCGTGCGGCGGTAGCGGTCCTTGGACTTCGTTCGTTCGCTTCGCAAACTCACTTCGCTCAGGATGACCGCCGCGAAAAGCAATCGATCTCACCTTCGCAGCCGTCTTACCGTTTCAAACACATCTCCCGACTGGAACAGCCGAATCCCCGCAACCCCCGCGGCACCGGCCGCAATGCACTCGCGAGCATTGCTGGGCGTGACGCCGCCCAGCGCGAGCACGCGAAAGCCCCCCTGGTACGGCGCTTCTACATCCCCCGGGGCAGCCAGAGTCGAACACGCCTCACGCAGCACGGCGATGCCGATCGGGGCGGCCCTATGCTTTTCGAAGATTGGCGCCAGCACCGCAAAGTCAGCCCCGTGACCTTCGGCGTACCGCACAGCATCAACCGAATGCGCAGAGACGGCAATCAGCGGCGTGCGCTTTGCCGACTTCATCCATAGCGTGCGCACCTCTGAAGCAGCGAGGTCGCCGTCGGGCAAGTGGACGCCATCGGCGTCGCAGGCCAGCGCGATGTCGGTGCGGCCGTTGATCAGCAGCCGTGTGCCGTTGGAAGTCGCACGCACTGCCTGCGCTGCGTCACGAGCCAGCGATTCCAATTCGCGTGCGGACAAATCTTTCTCGCGCAGCTGAATGTAGTCCACACCGGCGAGTGCCGCTTCACCGATCCGGCGCAGCAGGGAATTGCGCTGGTCGGCATGGCTTCCTGCGAACTGCCTGCGATCGGTGATGTAGTAGAGAAGCATCGCAGAGTCGATTGTAACGAGCTGTAGGTGAATGGTGGATTGCCGCTTACCCCGTAGCCGTTAAACGCAGAACGGGGCAGCCCTCATCTTCCATGAACCTTCCTGTAACAATCTTGCTCTAAAATGACTTTGTGCCCGTATCTTCTCGTTCAAAATCCAAAACATCATCGCAACCCAAACGTCGACCGGTTGCCGTCTCCAAAAGGCCGCTCGAAATATTGCATGCCCCGGTTTTCGCTTCGCTGCCCTGGCTGGTCCATGGCTTCAGCACGCGGCAGGGCGGAGTTTCCACCGTGTATGGCGGCAAAAGCCTGAACCTGGGAATGACTCCGCACGATACGAAACTGAATGTAGAGCGCAATCGCCGAGAATTCCTGACGGCGGCGAAAGCCGTAGACGAGAGCGGCGAGTTGTGGCCGCTGGCACAGGTGAAACAGATCCATTCGTCGATCGTGCATCGAGTGAAGGACGTGGCTAAGGAGTCCATCGCCGGCGATGGCATGATCACCGATGCGCCCGGGCTGCTGCTGGCAATCAAGACCGCCGACTGCGTGCCCGTTCTCATTGTCGACGCGAAACGGCGCGTCGTGGGTGCGTTTCACGCCGGGTGGCGAGGAACGGTTGCGCGCATTGTGGAGAAGGGCGTGGGCGAGATGCGGCGTCAGTTCGGCAGTCTGCCTCGCGATCTGCGTGCGGCCATCGGTCCTTGCGTGCGCAAATGTTGTTATTCCATCGGCACGGAAGTGCGCGCCGAGTTCGATTCGCAATTCACCTATGCCGATGAGCTTTTCGACGAGGTCTTCGACTCGAACGCGATCCACATTCGTTATCCGCTGCTGTTTCTCAACAAGCGCGCTCCCGGACACGGCGATCTCGGCCCGGAAATTCATCTCGACCTGGTGGAAGCGAATCGGCGGCAGCTGCAGGACGCCGGCGTCCGCGAGGAGAACATCAGCGTGGTTGAGGGATGTACAGCATGTGACACGAAGCGATTCTTCTCCCACCGCGAAGAGTTTGGGAAAACGGGCAGGATGATGGCAGTGGTGGGGATCCGGGCGTTAGCTAGCCGGTAGCTCTTGCTCTTGGCAAACACCGAACGCGACGTTTAGCGGCGACACGAGTTCCTAGGTATGCTGCGAGAGGCTAGCATCGGGTTCCGACAGCGAGCAGGTATTCGGGTAGGGTGTCGCCCCTGAAGGGGCTCGGAACATCTTCTGGATGCGGCTACCCACCGCTTACGCGGTGGGCCAATCACTTTCGCCCTTCGGGCTAGGAGCCAAGAGCCAAAGGCCAAGAGCCAAAGGCTAGGAGCTAAAAGCCGAAGGCTAGGAGCTAACGACTCTCCTTACAGATTCCCAGCCCCATTCCCGTTCGCAGGCGGAGCGGGAGCTGCGGGCGCCTGACCGGGCTCTTCGGCAGAGTTGTTCACCATATCTTTCAGCTCTTTGCTGGGCTTGAAGAAGGGAATCTTCTTGGCGGGAACTTCCACGCGATCACCGGTCTTGGGGTTGCGGCCGACGCGTGGTTTGCGCTGACGGGTGCGGAAGCTGCCAAAGCCACGGATCTCGATCTTGTCGCCGGCGCGCAGCGAGCGCACCACGCTCTCGAAGATTGTCTCGACGATGACCTCACTGTCTTTACGGGTGAGTTCAGTCAGCCGCGAAACTTCATCGATCAAGTCTGCCTTGGTCATCTCGCACGCCCCTCGTCGCGATGCAAAGTCAAATTTACCGCTCCCCACCCCAGCCCAAAGGTAGGTTCGGCAACCGTCACCACTTTGGCGGTACAACGGATACTCTCAAATTGCTAACGGGTTGGCAAGTAGAAGTTTAGGCGCAACTTGCCGAAAATTCGATAGCTTCCGATCCACAAATTACTTCCATAAGTAATAGAAGCCGACATTGGTTTGCATCAGCTTCGTTCGGTCAGGAAGATAGCTCGGAAATGTCGCCAAACAAAAGGTCCAGAAGGCTCTTGCGATCCTTCTCCGGATGCACCAGAGTAGGTTCGCCCTTGATGCCTACCGACTTCGCGGTATCGTCCACCGCCGCGCGGAAGTCGCCGATCTGGTCGATCAGCTTTAAAGGCAGCGCTTCCTGTCCAGTCCATACCTTGCCGTTGGCCAGGGCAAGAATCTGGTCGTCCTTCATCTTGCGGCCCACGGCCACACTATGAATAAACTGTGAATGCATGTTATCGATCAGGCCCTGCATGTAGGCGCGCTCTTCGGGAGTCATAGGGCGAGTGGGCGAACCTGTGTCCTTGAACTCTCCAGCCTTCAGAGTAATTTGTTGTAGCTTCGCCCATTTCATCAACTCTTCGTAGTTGTACCACTCGGCGATAACGCCGATGGAGCCGACGATACTGGCGTCATCGGCAAAGATCTTGCTGGTCGCCGACGAAACATAGTAAGCACCGCTGGCGCCGACGGTCTCGATGGAAGCGACGATCGGCTTTTTGTTCTTGTCGCGGATGCGGAGGACCTCGCGATAGATCTCTTCCGAGGCCGCCGCACCGCCGCCGGGCGAATTCACGTGGATGATGATGGCCTTGATCGAGCTGTCGTCGGCAAACTTGTCCAACTGCTCGACGACATCCTTGGGATCAAGAATCACGCCTTCGCAGATCGACGATGCCGATCTTGTCGCCGAATCCGCTGAAGGTGCTTTTCTGCTGCGAGCGTACCGAGAAGTACACCAGCGCGAAGATGCCGACGAGGAACAGGAAGAAAGCTCCTCCGCCGAGCAGGACCCAGAGAAACATGCGGGAACGCGGCTGGTCGGTCATGGAAAAGGAAAGTGTAGCAGAAGGCGGCTGTTGGCTATCGGCCGTCGGCCTAGACTGTCGGCGCTGAGCCGGCTTCAGGGAAAGTGGTGAGCGCTGACCGGATGTTGAATCGCGAAGGCCGCAGGCCCGAAGGGCGAAACTGATTAGCCCACCGCGTAAGCGGTGGGTAATGTGACGTAAATAGCCGGAGCCCCTTCAGGGGCGAGCGGTTTTCGCGCCTGAAGGCGCTAGTGTCGTCCCTGAAGGGACTCGGATCCTTCCCGTCCCGGCAACCCACCGCTTACGCGGTGGGCTAATTACTTTCGCCCTTTGGGCTGAGGTCCATCCTGGAAGGAACTATGGCGAATGCGAAATCTCGGTTGGCAAGAGCTAATAGCTAAGAGACAAGACAAAGGCAAAGGCCAACACCACGAGCTAACGCCAAGAGCCAACGACTCACGGCCGCTAGCTCCTAACCAAAAGCAAAAAGCGAATCGCGAACAGCGTCCTCTCAATGAAATATCGACGCGAAGAATGCTCCCACCTTGCTGAAGAACCCGTGCGACTCCGGTTTGTTAGCTTGCGCGCGTCTGCGCGGCGGCGGCTTTCTGCTGCGCTTTGGTCGGCGGCGGCAGCACCGTCGGCTGCAGCGGAACGAGCGTCGTGTTCTGCAGCTTCAGCGTCACGACAATCTCTCGCAGGTCGGGCGAGGGATCATCACCGTGAAAGATCAATGGAGCATCCACCGACATATGCTGCTCCGGAGGGGGCGCCGAGGCTAATTGCCCTCCGGTCTGCGGATGTGTTGCGAGGTAGCATCATCGCTGCGGCCGGTACATCACCGGTAGCCGGCTTAGTCGCAGACGGCGAGGCGGTGCGGCCTTCGCCACCTGCATCGGAGCTTCCTTCGGACATCCGCAATTGCTCTTCGGACGGGCTGGCCTGCTTCAGATGGCCGCCCTTAAAGATTACAGCCTCATCCGGCTTCACCTGGTAGGTCGTCATCGCCCATGCTTTCGGAGATGACGACGGCCGCCGCGTTCCAGGGCAACGACTGCACGCAGGTGTCGCCATTCGGCGAGACGCGCACGGCCACGTGAACCGTTCCCGGTCCAGGCAGCAGCAGTCGCAGGTCCGGCGTGAGCAGAGTGTCGGCTTCGGTACCCAGCGGATAATTCAGCTCCAGATTGCCGCTGTTCAGGCTGAGCAGCAGTTGCCGTCCGGTTTGCGACGCGGTGATCGACAGCTTTGTGCCTTCGCACACCAGCAGGCTGCCGCCGCGGTCGAGCTTCAGAGTCGCGGCCTGGGTTCCGGCCTCGATGGAAGAGCCGCTCAGGACGCTGGTACCCGATCCGGCGAGCATGACCGATCCTTTGACGCTGGCGTCACTGGCGAAGAGCTGTCCGATCGGCTGCGCCTGCTGACCGGCGGCCAGCGACGGCAACATGCATATCGACAGAGTCAGCGGAAAGGCGAGGCGATGGAGAGACGACTGCATCGGTTCGAAGTGTCGAGCGACACCAATCTTGACGATACCACCGGGAAGCAGGGTTCAACAACGAAGCTGCCGCCGGCAAGGTTGCGTCATTGAAGCCCCGCAGGCGAAGAAGTAGTCTAAAGCCTAGGCATGCCCGGCAAAGTCCAGACCAAACGCCGTTATCCCAAGCTCGTCTTTGGCGAGACGCTTAGCCGTCGCCATGCGAGACCTTCCGCGTCAGCAAGGTGCGTTTCATGCTGACCTCGCTGGGCATGGTGATCGGGACGGCGTCACTGATCCTGGTGGTCACCATCGGCCTGACCGGCAAACAATATCTGCTGCAGCAGATTCAGAACATCGGCTCGAACATGATGGTCGCCGAGTATGCGGGCGGCGGCATCTACGGCCGCAACGACACCAGCGACTATCTGCGGCTCGACGACCTGAATGCCGTGCGCGAGCGGGTGCCCGGCATCAGCAACGCTTCGCCGATGATCGAGTTCCACGATCGCGTCGTGGTTCCCGGCGGCAAGGAGCGCGACATCCTCGTGCTCGGCGTTTCCTGGGAATATCTCTACGTGCGCAATCTGCAGGTGCTGGCCGGGCGCTTCTTCGACGATTCCGACACGCAGGCCCGCAACAAGGTCGCGGTCATCACGCAAAAGCTGGCGATCACGCTGTACGGATCGGAAGACGATGCCATCGGCAAAGAGGTGAAGCTAAGCGGGCTGCCGTTCACCGTGATCGGCGTCTTCCGCGAGCGTGTCGACACCTTCGGCCAGACTGAGATTTCCGAAGACACCATCCTGGTGCCGTACACGGTTGCGCGCTACTTCACCAGCAGCGACCAGGTGAAGCAGTTGTTCTTCTCGGTATCGGATTCGAATGAGGTGCCGCGTGCCACGCGGCAGATTCGCGAAGTGCTGCAGTCGCGGCATCGGCCGGAGTCGGTTTATCGCGTCGACAATCTCACACAACTGCTGACCGTGGCGGCCAAGACCGCCAACACGCTGACGACCGTCCTGCTGCTGATCTCGATCCTGACGCTGATCGTGAGCGGCGTCGGCATCATGAACATCATGCTGGCGACGGTGAATGCCCGCACCCGCGAGATTGGCGTGCGCAAAGCCGTGGGCGCCACCAAGGGCGAGATACGCGCGCAGTTCCTGATGGAAGCGATCCTGATTTCGCTGTCGGGCGGAATTGTCGGCATTATCGTCGGGCTGGCGCTGCCGTTCTCGGTTCGCTTCATCACCAACTATCGCGTGCCGGTATCGGGCTGGTCGGTGATTATTGCGGTCGCCGTCTCGAGCCTGGTGGGGGTTTTGTTCGGGACCGCGCCCGCCACCCGCGCCGCCAGCTTCGATCCCATAGAAAGCTTGCGCTACGAGTAATCTCAACTGCGTAAATCCGATGCAGCGGGTGCCCCAGCTCTCGAATCCCGCGAGACCCGGGCCCCCGAAGGCGATCCTGTCCTAACCTCCTGATTCAGAGCTGTTTACGTGATTACACGGCAATTTCATCATCCTTCAACCACGGCTCGAATCTAACCATGTAACGATGCTAACTGAAAGCTTACGAGGGCAGGGCGTGCGAATGACCCGGCAAAATTCATTCAACGAATTCGAGCTTATGCAGGAAAAAATACAGCCGCGGAAGCGCTACATATTCGCCAGTGACTTCGATCAGACGCTGAGCTTCAACGACTCAGGCTATGTCTTGAGCGAGTTGCTCGGCATCTCCGCCAGCGAGTTCGAGCGCAAGACTACCGGGATGACCAAGCTCAACCTGGTGCAGCAGGGGGGAGAGCTCGCCTACCTGTTGCTGCACGACCCCGAGTTCCGCAGCAAGGTGCGTCCCGAGCATCTGTATGAGGCCGGCAAGCGCGTGCGCCTGAAGCCGAACATCGACCTGCTCTACCGATTTCTGTCGGAAGAGGTCGAGGGCTTCCACTTTGACTTCTACGTGATCTCAGCAGGGCCGGTGGAAGTGATCCGCTCGGCTCTTGAGGGCATCATTCCGCCCAGCCACATCTTCGGCACCGAGTTCGAATACAACTCCGACGGCGAGATCGAACGCATCAAGCAGGTGACCGCCGGATACGGCAAAGTGGCCGTCATCGACCAGTTGCTGGAGACGCTGCGCACCGGCCCCGACCGCATCGTGTATGTGGGCGATGGCAGCTCCGACATTCACGTCATGTTGCACATAAATCGGCGCGACGGTTTCACCATTGCCGTGTCGGAAAACAAGTATCTGGCGCCGATCGCCAAGCGTTCGGTGATCAGCGACAGCGCGCTGGGGATTCTGGTGCCGATCCTCGAGGAAGTCGTCGGATGGAACACGGCGCGCATCCGTGAGTTGTTTGAAGACAAGGGCTTGCTCATCCAGCAGTGGGACAAGGTTCAGACCGACATGCTGACGATTGTTTCCACGGCCATGCCTCTGGAAGAAGCGCGAGCGGCCAGCGCGGACTGATTACTGCAAATCGCCAGACCGTAAACTGCACAATCACTCTAAACCGTGATGTGTGAGCTCGATAGAAACGGTGCTCCCAGTTACGATCACTTTGGGCCCATGGTGTAATGGGAGCACGTTAACCTGTCCAGTTACAAGGAGCGGTTTCGAGTCCCGCTGGGTTCACAGCTCCTGATACGGGCACAGCGAACTGGGGCTGCAATCTTGGACAGGGGATTGCCGCCAAATTTCTTGACAATGTTCTCTTGCGTTTTATGATTAAGCTGTAACTGGACAGGTTACGAAGATTGCCCGTAAAGAAACCTCAAGTGAATCGCTTGAGGTTTTTTCTTGTCGCGAATTGCCGCCCTTCTTCGTATAAACCGCACAAAATCCTCAACATTTCCGCCTGACTTCGATACAGTTGATCCCGGATAACCAAAATGATCATTTGCATCAGATCGCATGCCTGGCGATTTTCGCTAGCGCTGTGTCTGTCTTCGCTCCTGCTGTTTTGCGCCTGTGGCAAAAAAGAAGTTCCTTCAGCCCAGCAGGCAGCGCCGGCGCAGCCGCAAGCCGTGGCTCAAACGGCGCCAACTTCTGAGCCTGCCGCAGCATCCTCCGAAGACGATCCGCCTTCTCCATCCAATGCCATGCAGTTGCCGTTGAACTTTTCCAAGCACACCGGCGATCTGGACGAAATGGTGAAGCGTAAAAACATTCGCGCTCTCGTGATGCTGAACCCGGTGGCCTTTTTCTACGACCAGGGTCAGCCCCACGGAATCATGTACGAAACCATGGAAGACTTTCAGAGGTTCGCCAACCAGAAGCTGAAGTTGGGGAATCCGGGGCTCAAGGTCACGTTTCTTCCCATAACACCCGCACAGGCGGAAGCTGCGCTGACCTCGGGCATGGGAGACGTGATCGTGAATGGCATCGCCATCACTCCCGAGCGCCAGAAGCGGGTTGCATTCTCAGCCCCGATACAGACGGGCGTCAACCAGCTGATCGTGAGCGGGCCCGACTTCGGTACGGCCGCGAGCGTTGCGGATCTTTCCGGCAAGACCGTCTATGTGAATCCGCTGGCCACCTATCAGCAAAGCCTGCAAACATTGAACGCTGAACTGCAAAAGCAGGGCAAGCCGCCGATTGACATCAAGCTGGCGGATAAAAACCTGAGCGACGACGACCTGGTCCAGATGGTCCATGCGGGCCTGATTCCAGCGACCGTGACCAGCTCATCGCGAGCCGACCTCTGGTCCAAGGTATTCGACAACCTCCATGTCCAGTCGGCTGTTCCGATCGCCACTAATGTCGATATGGCGATGGCGATGCGACAGAACAATCCGCAACTGAAGGCGCTGCTCGATGAATACATCTCCACGCACGCCGCCGGAACGTCATTCGGCAATACGCTGATCCGGCGCTATCTGCAGAACACCAAGTGGGTGACGAACTCCACCTCGCAAAAAGACATGGAAAAATTTCTGCAGACGGTGGACATCTTCAAGAAGTACGCGGCCGAATACAACTTCGATTATCTGATGCTGGCCGCGCAGGGCTACCAGGAATCGAAGCTCAATCAGAGCGAGCGCAGCCCAGTCGGAGCGGTGGGCATCATGCAGGTGCAGCCGAAGTTTGCCGCGGCGTCGCCCATCAACATTCCCAACGTCTTGCAGACTGATCCCAACATTCATGCCGGAGCAAAGATGTTGCGCAACATCGCCGACACCTATTTCGACGATCCGAAAATCGATCCCGTGAATCGCACGCTGATGGTCTTCGCCAGCTACAATGCCGGGCCGAACCGGATCGCACGCCTGCGCAAAGAAGCGGCGGACATGGGTCTGAATCCCAACGTGTGGTTTGGCAATGTGGAACTGGTGGCGGCCAAGGACATTGGGCAGGAGACCGTGACCTACGTCGGGAATATCTACAAGTACTACGTGGCCTACAAGCTGGCGCTGGAACAACAGCAGGTTAAGCAGAAGGCAAGAGAACAGGTGAAGAACTAGGAGTGTCGTCCGCTGATCAGTTTGCTGAAAAACTCACAGAAAGACGGCTCGTCAGACTGAAGTCCGCCTCGCGCACCCGTATCAAAGGACGTATTCGGCACACCTGACGGTGTGCCCTTTCAAAGCGGTCTTGACCGAGTTTTTCAGCAGACTGTGAAGCCGGCTCAGGCCGGTAAGGCGATGGAACATCCTTGACGTTCCGGGCAGAAACAAGTACGCGGTTCGGCACAATTCCCGAGAGGACTTGGCCGCCGTACCCTCCTCCTACGTTTGACCCCCAATTCCACCGACTGATACACTTACCTTTTCCCACCTTAGTGGCAAATCAGAGAAGGACTTCCCGTGCGCAGTTACGCTCGACATCAGCTTAAGCAGGACTCATTTACCACGTCCACCGCCGAGACCATCACCTGGGCACGCGATAACCGCGCTCCGGTCATTGTCGCCGGTGTTGTGGTTATCGTCATTCTGGCGCTCCTTGGCGGTGGCTGGGCTTACATCAACTATCGCGACGTCCAAGCCAAGTCGGATCTTGCCCTGGCGTTGCAGAAGGTGAATGCCCCCATTCGTCCGGCTGGAACTCCGGCTGAAGCCGATGTGTTGAGCTATGGTTCCACGCAGGAGCGCGACCAGGCTGCTAACGCCGACTTCACACGCATTGCGAACAAGTACACCTACACGCAGACCTCGCAGGTGGCGCGCTATTTTGCCGGGATCACCAGTCGTGACCTGGGCAACGCCGCCGCGGCTGAGAAAGACCTGCAGGAAGTGTCGGGCAGCCGCTACAAGGAAATCGGCAGCCTGGCCAAGTTGGCGCTGGCGCAGGTCGATCACGACAACGGAAAGAACATGGAGGCAATCGACCTCTACAAGCAGCTGATCGATCATCCCACCGTGTCGGTCGGCAAGAGCGCAGCGCAGTTGGCTCTGGCGTCGTTGTATGAGGCCATGGCACGCCCTGACGATGCTCGCCATATCTACGAGCAGCTGCAAAAGGAATCGCCTGCCAGTATAACGGCGGAGATTGCCAACCAGAAGTTGCAGATGCTCGCCAAGAACCAGTAACGCATCGGCGACAGAACATTTTCTCTCGAGCCACCTCCGATGGGGTGGCTCGAAGTGTCTGTGCTTCTCACTTATCAGGCTGCAGCGAAGCGAGTAAACTGAACGGTCATGACTCTGTTCGAAGCCCAGCCCTATGACGAGGCGCGTTTTCGCAAGCGCAGAAACATCATTGTGATAGTGATTGCCGCGATTATCGTTATTGCGGCCGTGTTGTGGCTGAACCGATTCTGGCCTGAAGAGCACATCGTAGGACAATTCTTCGGCGCCCTCGAACAACAGAAGTTCGAGAAAGCGTACGGCATCTGGATGCAGGACCCCGATTGGAAACAGCATCCTGACCGCTTCAAGCGCTACAGCTATAACGATTTCATCAAAGACTGGGGACCAGGCGGCGAGTGGGGCATCATCAAGAGCCATCACATCGACTGCACGGCCGTGCCCAGTGGTTATAGTGGCTCGCCATTCGCGACCGCCAGCGGCGTAGTCGTTGTCGTAACCGTGAACGACCGTGTCGCCGACAAAGCCAGTGTCTGGGTGCAGAAGGAAGACAAGACGCTGGGCCTGTCGCCCTTTACAGCGGTCTGCCGCTGAGCTCCCTGGTCTGTGCGCCGGTGGCTTTCCGCAAGTTCGTTGTTCCTGCCTGCATAGCTTAGGCCGTAACATACTTCTGCCGCCCTGAAACAAGTTGAGACGCCGATTCGTCCAGTGCCCGCGCATCGGCGCACTCTTCTGCCGCCGGGCGGATGGGAGCTGGCATGAGTGTGCGTACGGTGGTCCTGAGCTTCACTCTATTTTTGTGCGCCCCGCCGCTGTTTGCGCGCACAAAGAGCGACGTGCTGGTAATGAAGAATGGCGATCGCCTGACCTGCGAGATCAAGGGTCTCGACGACGGCGTGCTTTACGTCAGCTTCGACTACATCCTGGGCACCTCGTCGGTGCAGTGGTCCAAGGTCGCTTACATCGAGAGCAAGCAGCTGTTCATCGTGAAGACCACCGAAGGCTCCGTCTACACCGGCAGCCTGGGCACTGCCGAAGTGGAAGAGAAGCGGCCCGTGGAAATTAAAGTCATCGAGTCTCCGCAGAACGAAACGGTTCTGGCAAGCAAAGACGTTGTGAAGATGGGCCAGACTTCTGACCGGTTCTGGCAGCGCTTCAGTGGAGACCTGAACTCAGGCATCATCTACTCCAAGGGCAATCAGACAACTCAGTACAGCTTGAGCGCCGACGTGGCATACCTGCGGCCACGCTGGTCCGGCAACGCAAACTACAGTTCCACGCTTTCCTCCAGCAGCGGCGCCTCGTCGGCCGCTACGCGAAATCAGCTCAATCTCAGCGGCCTGCGGCTGTTGCGCTGGAATAACTGGTTCTATACGGGTATCGGCTCGTTCCTGCAAAGCTCGGAACAGGATATCGCTCTGCAAAGCAATATCGGAGGCGGCATCGGACGCTATCTCAAGAACACCAATCGCTCCACCATCGCATTGATCGGTGGAGTCGCCTGGCAGAACACAAGGTATAAGCAGGTAATGGGTCCGGTGCCCTCCCAGAGTCTGGCGACTGCTTTGGTGGGGACAGAGATGAAGTTCTTCAAGTTCAACAAGACGAACCTGGACGTTACCCTCAGCGCTTTTCCTGCTTTCACGGATCCGGGCCGCATCTTCGTGAATACCAACGCAACCTACTACATCAAGATCACGGGCGACCTTTCCTGGAACGTTTCGTTCTACGGCAACTGGGACAACGAGCCGCCTCCGCATCTTTCCGGCAGCGACTACGGAACCAGCTCTGGGCTTAGCTTCACATTTGGACTGAAGTAGGAATCCTGAGTGCCTGCTGTGTGAAATGCGAGTCTCTCGCAGAGCTGAGTGTCAGCCGGGAACGTCATTGCAGCGCTTCGTCCCACGACTCGGCACCCTGTCCCAGGATCACTTGCAATCTGCAAGTTAGTTTTGTTACCGTGTCGCTCGTGCCTGGCAGGCCGAAATCGAAACGGCGTTCCGGATGCCCGGTCAGCCGCTCGCTGGAGATCTTGGGAGACCGCTGGTCGCTGCTGATCATCCGCGACTCTGATGATTCGCGGATTGCGCAACTTCAAGGAGTTCCAGCAGTCGGGCGAAGGAATCGCCAGCAACACCTTGGCCGACCGTCTGCGCAAGCTCGAAAAGGCAGGGATCATCTCTGCCGAAGCGGGCGAGGCGGATGGGCGCAGGGTGGACTATCGGCTCACGAAAAAGGCATTGATCTGGCGCCGGTGCTGCTGGAACTGCTGCTTTGGGGTGCACAGTACGAAGACTCGGGAGCGCCCTGTGCCGCGGTCAAGAAGATGGCGGAGCAGCGCAAGACGATTCTGGCGGAAGTGCGACAAGCGCTGGCGCAATCGCGATAGAACTCCGCTGCAGGCGCAAGACCGGCGAGTGGTTGCTGCCGGGCCGGCCGCAGTAAGCGTGGGAACAGTCATACGGCTGTTGGAGCATCCATTCAACCAAAGGTAGCAGGAGAAGAGAAAATGGATATCAACGTCTACTTCTTTTTAATGGCGACTGTGAAGCAGCATTCAAGTTTTACGAAAAGCATTTGGGTGGCAAGATCCAGGCGATGATGCCTCACAAGGGTTCTCCCGCCGGCAGGCCAGGTGCCCGCCGAGTGGGGCGACAAGATCATGCACGCTCGCATGACCGTGGGCAATCAGATTCTGATGGCTTCCGACGCGCCTCCGGGACGCTACAACAAGCCCGCGGGCTTCTCCGTCAACATCGGTCTGACCGATGCAGCTGAAGCCGATCGCGTCTTCAACGCTCTGGCGGAAAAGGGACAGGTCCATATGCCGATCGGTGAAACTTTCTGGGCGGTGCGTTTCGGCATGCTGGTCGACCAGTTCGGCATTCCGTGGATGGTCAACGTCGAAAAGCCAATGTAGTTCGGGCAATCGGGGCTGGTTGCACAACGAATTCAAGTAGTCAGAGCGGAGATTCAGGAGATGTCAATCATGAGAACGTTAGCAATAGCAGCGACATCGGTGTTCCTGGCCCTGGCTACTCTCGAGTTCGGCGTACGGAGCAGCGGCCGATGCCAAGGCGCAATACAGCAGCATGGCACCGTCTCAATCAGTACCTCGAGGACCGCGACACCGAGATCGCAATGGCGCGCAGTGCGGCCCCCGAGGCCATATCGCGTGACGCGACCGTCATGGTCCTGAGCGAGCACGGTTACGTGACCGCGGTGAAAGGCAAGAACGGCTTCGTCTGTGTCGTGGAGCGGGCGTGGATGTCTCCCGTGGACTCACCGACCTTCTGGGATCCGAAGCTGCGGGGACCGATTTGCTTCAATCCTCCGGCGGCGCGATCGATCCTGCCGGTTACCTTTGAACGAACGAAGCTTGGCGATTGCCGGCAAGTCGAACTCCGAGATCATCGCTGCCAATAAGCAAGCCTACGACAAGAAGGAACTGCCGCCGCTGGAGCCGGGTTCCATGAGCTACATGATGTCGAAGCAGGCATATTTGACTGCGGATGGCGGTAACCTCGCGCACATCATGGTCTACACGCCGCATCTGGATCCGGCGGACTGGGGTAACGGTGTGCCCAACTCGCCGGTCATGCTGAACCCGCAGTTCAAGGACGCCGAGCCTATCGATGTCTGGGTGATCTCGGTCGGCAAGTGGTCCGACGGAACGCCGGCGCCGGTGATGTAGCAACTCCGCAGGCCGCGGCCGAGAACGAACAATCATTCAATTGCAGGGGATATCGATGGCTATCGAAGTGAGCAATCGGGTTGAGTCGAAAAAAATGCTGTGGACAGGCCGTGTCGTCAGCTGGGTGATCATCGCTCTGCTGCTGCTGGACGCAGTGATGAAGATGCTGCAAGCTGCCTCAAGTTATGGAGGGCACCATGCAAGGCGGGATATCCGGCCGAGCACGAGTGCGGCCGATCGGCATCATTCTGCTGGTTTGCCTGATCTGTATGTGATCCCGCGGACCGTCGGTGCTGGGAGCCATTCTGCTCACCGGATATCTGGGCGGCGCGGTGGCCACCAACGTCCGCATCAGCACTCCGCTGTTTTCGTACATGCTGGTTCCTGTGTACGTCGGAGTGCTGGTGTGGGGCGGATTGTTTCTGCGGGACGCGCGGCTGCGTGCACTCATCCCGTTGCGCAAAGACATTGAAGGCCGCTAAGCTTAGCAAGTTTTCTCAGACTGTCGATTTTCATTCATGACAAACGTCTAGCTTGTGGAGCTGCCAGCGACGGGCAGCAGGCAGATCAAAATCAAAGCTAATACACGAGGAGCACGACATGAGCAGAGTACGCGTGCTGGTGGGAACGAAGAAGGGCGCATTCATCCTGGAGGCGGACGGCAAGCGCGACAAGTGGGAGGTCAGCGGACCGCACTTCGCCGGATGGGAGCTCTACCACCTGAAGGGATCGCCGGTCGATCCCAATCGCATCTATGCGTCGCAGTCCAGCGGCTGGTTCGGACAGATCATCCAGCGCTCGAACGACGGCGGCAAGACGTGGGAGACGCCCGGCGGCGGGCCGGAGAAGTCGCCGCAAGGCTGGCCCATGGGCGAGAGCAACAAGTTCGTGTATGACACCTCGCCCGATAGCGGCAAGACGCTCACCACGCATCAGTGGTACGACGGCACCCAGCATCCGTGGGAGTTCAAGCGCGTTTGGCATCTTGAGCCTTCGCTCACCGATCCCGATACCGTCTACGCGGGCGTGGAGGACGCGGCATTGTTCCGTCTCCACCGACGGCGGAGCGAGTTGGCAGGAACTGTCCGGTCTGCGCGGTCACGGCACCGGACCGGACTGGCAGCCGGGCGCGGGCGGAATGTGCCTGCACACCATCATTCTCGATCCCAGCGATCCCGAGCGCATCTACATCGCGATCTCGGCGGCCGGCGCGTTTCGCACCGATGATGGCGGCAAGACCTGGAAGCCCATCAATCGCGGCCTGCGCTCCAACTTCATGCCCGACCAGGACGCCGAGGTCGGACACTGCGTGCATCACATCGCGATGAATCCCAGGCGTCCGGGCGTGCTCTTCATGCAGAAGCACTGGGACGTGATGCGCAGCGACGACGCCGGCGACAACTGGCATGAGGTCAGCGGAAACCTGCCGACCGATTTCGGCTTCGTCATCGATGTTCACGCGCACGAGCCGGAGACGATCTACGTCGTGCCGATCAAGAGCGACTCCGAGCATTATCCGCTGGATGGCAAGCTGCAGGTCTTCCGCAGCCGCAGCGGCGGCAACGAGTGGGAGCCGCTGACCAAAGGCCTGCCGCAGAGCAACTGCTACGTGAACGTTCTGCGGGATGCGATGGCGGTCGACACAACTGGACTCGTGCGGCATTTACTTCGGCACGACCGGCGGGCAGGTTTACCTCTCGCCCGATGCCGGCGATAATTGGTCGCCGATTGTTCGCGACCTTCCCCCGGTGTTGTCGGTCGAGGTCCAGACGCTGACATGATTCGAGTCGTTTTGCCGCAACATCTACGGACGCTCGCACAAGTGAACGGGCGAGGTGCAACTCGAGGTGGAGGGCCGGGCGACGACACGCTCGGTCCTCGACGCGCTCGAAGCGCGCTATCCCATGCTGTGCGGCACCATCCGCGACCATGTCACGCAGCAGCGGCGGCCTTTCCTGCGCTTCTTCGCCTGTGAGGAAGACCTGTCGCACGAGTCGCCGGATAGTCCTCTGCCGGATGCTGTAGTCAGCGGGAAAGAGCCGTTTCTGATTATTGGGGCGATTGCGGGAGGATAGGTCTTAAGGCTTTCATGACACGGGCTACGCACACTTCCTGTTCGTGATTCCCTCCAATGAAAAAGCCGGAGCGCATTGACTCCGGCTTCAAACTGCCATTGGGATGTGGGTGACGGCTACTTCGCGGTTCCGGCCTGCTTCAGAATATCTTCGGCGAAATAGTTATCGATCTTGGCCTGGTCGCGAATGGTTTCGTAGTAGGCCTGCTTCAGCAATTGCTCGCGGCGGTCGCGCAGTTGTTCGCGGATGGCCTGTTGCACTCGAGGATCCTTCAGCTCTCGTTGACCGGCGGTTTCGCGGCTGATCAACTTCACGATGCGGAATCCAAGACACCTGGTGAGTGTTGGGGTCATTCACCGGCAGGACGACCGTGTACTGTCCCGGCTTGAGCTTGCTGATGGCGTCATAAGCCATCTTGTCGGTCTTGAGTGACGACTCCGGGATGAAGCCCAGATCGCCGCCATTCTGCGCGGTTTCCGGCTGCTCCGAGTAGCTCATGGCGACGGTTGCAAAATCCTCGCCGCTGTCGAGACGGTTCTCGACCATCTGTATTTTCTTGCGCGCTTCCGCCTCGTTCTGCGCCTTCATGCTCTTAACCTGCGGATTCGGCTGCGTGGTGATCAGGATCTGCGACAAGTGATATTGCGGCTCAATCAGGTTAAATTCCGCCTTGTGCTGGTTGTAGTAGTTGGTGATGTCTTCGTCGGTTACGTTGATCTTGGAAGTGACTTCCTTGTTCAGCACCTTGTCGATGGTCAGCGAGCGCCGCAGGTCCTTCTTGAAGTCGTCGAGGCTGATCTGCCGCTCCTTCAGTCGCTGGTCGAACTGCTCCTGGGTGAACGGCGCCTTGATCTCGGTCAGCTTGGCGTTCACTTCTTCGTCGGTCGCCAGCAGGCCGAGCTTCTCGGCGCGCTGCATCAGGATCTCGTTGTCGATCAAGTCGCTGAGTATCTTCAAGCGAAGGGTGTCCGACTTGCTCGGCGCTGGGTTGCTGCGGCGAGCCGGCCACCTGCGCATCGTAGAACTTCTGCACTTCGGTGCGCGTGATCTTGCGGCCATTGACCGTGGCCATGACGTCGTTGCCGACCTCTTTGTTGGTGCAGCCGAGGCTCGCCAGCAGCGCACTCAGGGCCAGCAGAGCGGACATCGTGCCGAAGTTCAACCGATCTCTTACGTTGCAGTTCCAAACTTCGCCCCTCCTGCGAGGCACACAACCTGGTGCAGAACCTCACGCCGACCGCAGCACAATAACCGAGTGACAACTTACTGCTTTGGCGCTCCGGGCTGGGTCTGCGCAGCCGGTTTAGCCGGGCGCAGGGGGTGGAGGCGGTGGTTCCACGCCCGCAGCCTTGAGCTGCCGATTGATTGCCAGCCTCAGATCCTTGGCATCCATTGCGCCTTCGACCTTTTCGCCATTAATGAATAGCGTCGGTGTGGCGCTGATATTCAAACTGTCGCCTTCCGCCATCGAGGCCTTTATCGCGGCGTCCGACTGCGCCTTGATGCAGGCCTGCAGCTTGGTCGCGTCAACGCCGTTCTTCTTGCCGAAATCCATGGTGGCCTGGTCCACCCGGTTGAGAGCTTCCTGCACGTTCTGCTGGTTGCCGCTGATCTCGCGCTGGTTCGCGTGGAGATAATCGGCCAGCTGCCAATACGCCGGACCGCTCTGGGCAGCCAGACAGTTGGCATCGATAGCCGCGCGTTGCGCCCAGGGATGAATCTGTACCAGCGGGAAAGTCCTTGTAGACGATTTTGATCTTGTCCTTGTATTCCGGAAAGATCTCGCCCATCAGGGTTGCGTGCATGCGAGCGCAGAACGGACACTCGAAATCGTCGAAGTTGACGACCGTGACCTTGGCATCGGGATTGCCGCGCACCGGACGCCCGGTGACGGTGATCTTGCTCATCGTGTCCGCGTAAATGTCCTTGGTCAAGTCAATCTTGGTGAAACCGGATCAGCGTTTTCCCGTCCTTGGAAAGCAGGAACTCAGCCTTCTGGGTCTTGCCTTCGCGGTCCATGGTGACGGGGACCAGTTCGTAGTTCGGAAACTCGCTGGCGGTAGGCTGTTCCCACGGAGATGTTCACGTCTGGCGGAATATTGAAAAAGGCCCGTATCTGCTGCTCTACCTTGCCGGTGACATCCGGAGATAGCGGCGGCAATGCAGAGGAGGCGCCCGATTTCGTCTGCGCCAAGGCTAAGAGTGCACAAAAGCAGCCACACGACTGCCAATCGCTGTAGAAGCAAGCTGCGAAGACCGCCTTTCGGAGGGAACGATAGTACCAGCGTATTATCTCATGGATGGCGTCGGCCGCCTCTGACAGCGCATGGCAACGAACGGAAACACCGCTTGCCGGGTCAGCTCCGACCCGGAACAGTCAGAAACCTGTCTGCGTGAGGCGATCGACGGAGAGCAGGGCATTCATCGAGCCGGAGCGAAAGCCCTCCAGATCGAGCGTGACGTAGGTGAAGCCCAGGGCTTTGAAGATGCGGGTGAACTCCGCCGCCATCTCCGGAGGTCATGGCTCGGGGCAGTTCGTCCTTCGCAATCTCGATGCGCACGATCTGTCCGTGATGACGCACGCGAAATTGCCGGAAGCCGAGTTGCCGCAGCGCTTCTTCGCCCTGTTCCACGGCGGAAAGCGCCTCGCGGGTAACCGCACGCCCATATTCAATGCGCGAAGCCAGGCAAGCCGAAGCCGGCTTGTCCCATACTCGCAGCCCTGCTTGCTCGGCCAGCTGCCGAATGTCTGCCTTGGTCAAGCCCGCATCCAGCAAGCGGAGCGGCAACGCCGTGCTGATGCGCCGCCTTCTGGCCCGGCCGATAGTCGCCCTGGTCGTCTACGTTAACGCCGTAAGCGATGGTGTCGAATCCGTTGTGCTGCCGGAACTCTTCCATCACGGTGAAGAGCTCATCTTTGCAGTGGAAGCAGCGTGCGCCGTCGTTGCGGCGATAGTCGGGGCGATCCAGTTCGTCAGTGTTAATGACGGTGAGCGGAATCTGCTGCTCTTCGGCAAAGGCCACGGCATCGCGCATCTGCGAGCGCGCCAGGCTGGGTGAGTCGGCCAGAACCGCCATCATGTTCGTCGCCAGTTCGCGGTGGGCGACCCACGCCAGGAATGCGGAGTCGACTCCGCCGGAGTAAGCGACCAGCAACCGTCCCATGCCGCGCAAGTTCGCGCGCAAGGAGAGCAGCTTGGCTTGCGGGTCCTCCGTTGCAGAGGTCAGCTTGGACGGCAGAGCAGACATAGGTTCATTGTAAGACAGCAACGAGTCCGGGAAAAGGTTGCGACCTAGTAAAGGCGCTCCAGCTGCTTGATGCTGCCGAACGTGCCGACGTTGGTCAGGCTGAAGGAGAAGCGGAAGGTATTTTCCGTGTTCAGGGGACTGAAGGCCCAACGCGAGTACTGGAAGGCGATTCCGCAGCAGTCCCAGTTGTAGTTGGTCTGGATGGTCGCGGCCTGCAGCAGGTTGGAGTGGGCATCGACTCCCACGTTAAACGCCGCCGCTGAACCCTTGCGCGCCATGCCGCCATAGATCAGGCCCATACGCCACTGATCGTAGATGTTCGGGACCACGACGCCGTTAATGATGGCTAGGCTTCGCCCGGCGCATTCACGTAGGTCTGTCCGGCGGTGACGTAGAAGTCGGCTGAAGCGGTATCCGGCAAAGATGGTGCTCGCATTGACCTGGTGCAGCACCGGGATCGTAGTCCAGGTCCCACTGAAAATCCGTCAGGCCGGCCGAGGCGCGCAGGCGGGAGATGATGGGCGACCAGATGCGAGGCTCGGTGAGGAAGGCGATGCCGGTGAAATCGACCGTGCTATCGAACACGTTGCGAGTTCCGGGCACCAGCGCTCCACCGAAGTTCGAATTGCCGAAATACTTCTGCGCGATGGCCCAGCTGAAGATCTCGCTCGCGGCCGCGCGACTTGTCTTGGCAGATGCCCACGCCGCCGCTGTCGGTCTGCAGTCAGGTTCTCCGAGTAATTCCGAATACTCCGGATGCTGAAAGCATTTGGGGCTGAGCTTGGTTTTCTTCGAGAACAGGCGGTTCACAAAGCCGTACTCGACTTCGTTGGTATCGGCCAGGATGTCGCGCTCGTCGAAGCGGAGAATCTGGCTGAAGTTGTCGATGCCCGACTGGTAGCGGTAGATCGCGTACGGTTCGATGGTGTGCTTGATCGCGCGGCCGAACGGCTTGTGGTCGAAGATCCGCGAGAGCGTCGGTGGCCGCAGCTCGAAGGACGCATTACCCACGTTACGGTTGATCGGATTATTGACGGCGATGCCAATAACACTGCGTCGAAGGCCCCGGCTCCAGGCGCTGCGAATAGTAAGTTTCGCGGGCGCCAATCTGCGGGACGGAACGTCCAGCCATCGAACAGCTTCGGCCATGCGATGTAAGGAGCAGCGTCTACGCGACCGACGATCGGAGCGGTCTCAAAGCCAATCTCATTGCGTGATACGCCGGCTGCCGCGAGCATCGTAGGCATAAACAAAATTGGACCGGCTGAACGGCCGCTCCGCGGTCGAGAACTCGAGTGTCGGCGAGTGAACGATCTGGATGTAATCGCCGGCAGCGTCGCTCTGGTAATCCTGGTAACTGTCGGCCATCACACCAAAGGCAGTAGCCGTTCCAGTTCTTGTAAACGAAGCCGGTGGAGCGCACCTCCGACTGGATGGCTTCGGAAAATCCCAGGGCAAATACCTGCCGGAAGATGAAAGACGAGAGATAATCGACGGACAGGACTGCATGGAAGCCGTCGCCTAGATTCTTGAAAGCGTTAACCCTGTACGTCTTCGCCGCCCTGGTTCTGCTTGTAGTACGGCCCCTGCGGTGCGCCCTGTTGTCGATGACTCCGTAGTACGCCGCCTGAATGCCGTAGGTGTAGCCAATGGCGCGGAAGTCGCCGAACTGCGCCCAGCCTCGGGCGGAATACAGCGCGGCGCCGAGAGTGGCGTCGGAGTTGCGGCTGATTGCCCAGTAGAATCCGTCGCCGAAGATGGTGCCGCGAGTGTTGGACTGGCCGATCGTCGGAATCAGAAAGCCGCTCTTCCGGCCAAGGTTGTCGACCGGATGCTCCATGTAAGGGAAGTAGAACACCGGAATGCCATGCAATCTTCGAGCGTCGCGTGATGCAGAACGGCGTCATCCCCGACTTCGACGTCGGCAGTCTTGGAATCCAGGCTGCCACTTGGGCTTCGGCAACTGACACGAGGTCACGTATCCGTGGTTGACGCGATACCGGTCCGGCCCCAGTTTGTCTACCTACTTTGCCGGTGAAGAAAAACGGCGTGGACGATGTAAGGAACATGGTGCGGTTCTTCACGCGCACACCGGTCGAGCCGGTAACGTCGTAGAAGGTTCCGGTGTCGCGGCTGATGTCGTAGGTCGCGCTGCTTCCCACCAGGTGCGCGTTGTGGACCGTGCTGTCGAAGACAACGTGCCCTTTGGCGTTCAGAATTCCGGTTGTCGAGTCGTAGCTGGCCTCGTCGGCGTGCAGAATGTTTGGTCCAAAGCGAATGTCGACGTGCCCGCGCACGTTGTAGATGTCCTGGTTCTTCTCCTGCTGGTCGGCGCGTATCAGACACTTCGTTGCGGCCCAGGGGAACGTTCATCGCCGGGCGCGGCGGACCCGAATCCTGATCGTTGCTCTCCTGCAGTTGCTGCTGCACCAGGCGCTCGGTTTCCGTGTCTTCTTGTCCGGAATCGGTTTTGACAGTAATCGTGGAAGGCGCGGCTTGCGGTTGATTTTGCTGCGCTTCAGAAGGACGCAACTGGCTGGTTAATACACCGGGGAGCACAAACGCGTGACACAGCAGCAGTGCCATGATAATCAATCGAGTGCGGGGAATCATCGACAGGCGTGCGTCCCTTTGCCGGTGCCTTTAGTTTAGCGGTACCCTGCAACTTAGCACGTTGCAGCGAGGCAGGCAAAATACGAATCGCACTGCTGAATTCCGCGCGGCTCTGGACGTTCTTCTAAACCCGCCCGATGTTTGCTGGTTGCGCAATCGACGTGTTTCGAGTGCACGGTTTTACCGTGTCTGAACATTCGGCGGATGACCTCCTGTTCTCATGGCTTCTCCGTTCACGACTTGCTATCAGGACCCGATGCGCACTGCGGGCTGGAAGGATAGTCGCGCCACGACATGATCGAACAGCAGATGTTACGCTCCGACACTTCTGATTCGTCGCAATCTTCCGACGAACTCTGGCGAAATGAAATCCAGGCACGACTGGCGCGCTATCGCACCCGTCGCGGACGACGCATTGAGGGCACGTACAGCATGCGTTTTCCGTTCGCGCCTGACGAAGGAATCGGCCAAATCTTCGTCGGCATCAGCCAGTGCAGTTGCCGAACCCGAGGGAAAAATCGTCGACCTTCCGCAGAATATCGAGCTCACGGCTGCCGGAGGAAATAACCGAGAGCGTTTTCGTCGAAGCTGGCGTGCTGGAGATGGAACCCACTCCGGTTCCGGAAGTCGCGGTCTCTGAGTCGATCGAAGAACCGGCGGAGATTGCGACGCACATTGCCGAACCGGAAGCGGAAGTTTCCACGCAGGATGTGGCTTACGAGTCCACTCCTGAGTCGCGCCATTCTGATTTCGAGCTGGAATCCGATTTCGAGCCGATGCTTCCGCCCGCTACCGCGGCCTCCGTGCGAGACGCAAGATCATTGCTTTTCCGCGTCAGGCGACGAACCAGGAAGAAATCTACCGGCTGGCCGATCCTGTCATTCCGGAGCAGCCTCGCATTCTGGATGTGCCGGAAGAGTTGGAGCCTTTTCCGACGACGCCGTTGCTTGAGGGTCTACACCTTCCTGCGCTTCAGCAATCGGCGGTACCCTCGCCCGATCATATCGAGCTGCCGTTCCAGGCAGTCAGCATCTCACGCCGCCTGTGCGCCGGGCTGGTGGACTTCGCCATGGTGGCGGCGGCTAGTGCTGTGTTTGGAGCAGTGGCCTACAAGCTGCTGCCGGGCTTGCAACTTACCAAGCCGCTGATTCTGACTGCGGCGGCAGTGCCCATTCTGCTCTGGGCCGTTTATCAATACCTGATGATGATGTACGCGGGCACCACCGCCGGAATGCAGGACGGCGAAGATCCGCCTGAGCACCTTCAAAGGCGAAGCGCCGAACCGGCGTCACCGTCGCAGCCGAGTCATCGGCCTTTATTTCTCGACTGCATCGCTGATGATGGGGCTGCTCTGGTCACTGGTCGATGTCGATGCCCTGTGCTGGCACGACCGCATCAGCCACACCTACCTCACCCGACAGGAATAGCGCGAGTCGGCCACGGCAAGCCGTGGCGTCGCGCTTTATTAACAGCTCTGTAATCTGGCGCTTGCTGACAGCTTCGCCTGTAATCAGATACATTCCAGCCAGGCCATCGCAGAAGCTTCCCGCCGCCACACGCATCTGTAATAGCAGTACACTGTTTAAGCTCCCTGTCCCGGTATCCGTGCGCCGGGAGAGCGCCCGGAGAATCCGGCGACCACTTATGTCTTCACACGACCGAGAACCTGCAGCGACCCGCAATCAAAGTTTTCGTCGCCACGTCAGTGATGCTGACGTTTATTTCTTTCTGGCGAGCGGCGGCCATTGTGCTGTCGGATCTGGCTTCGTCGGCCTACTACGTGGGCGGCGATGCCGAGAAGGTTATCGGTAAAAGCGCGCCCTGGTTCGTCCTGGCGGTCATGCTGTTCGCAACGGAGTGCGCGCCATCTACATCGAGTCCAGCGCCATGTTCGTGCGTGGCGGCGTCTATCGCGTGGTCAAGCAGGCCATGGGCGGCACCCTCGCCAAGCTCTCGGTTTCGGCGCTGCTCTTCGACTACGTCCTCACCGGCCCCATCAGCTCCGTTGCCGCTGGCCATTACCTTGCCGGATTCTCACGGACACCGCGCACCACCTCGGCTACGAGATTCACGTTCCACGACAACTGTTTGCCGCCGTCTTCGCCATCGGGGTCACGCTGTACTTCTGGTGGCAGAACATCAAGGGGCTACACGAGTCCAGCGAGCGCGCGCTGCAGATCATGAAGATCACGACCGTGATGGTCGTGATGCTGATCATCTGGTGCCTGATCACGATGGTCAAGCGTGGGGCGCAACTGCCGCCGTTTCCGTCCGCCGCATCGATTCCGCACGACAAAGAGACGCTTGGCTGGCTGATGGGGACATGGGCGAGCCAATCTGTCTTTTGTTCTGCTGATGGTCGGCTTCGGACACTCGGTTCTGGCCATGAGCGGCGAGGAGTCGCTGGCCCAGGTCAATCGCGAGATTGAGCACCCCAAGCTGACGAACCTGAAGAAGGGCGCACTGGTGATCGGCTTGTACAGCCTGTTCTTCACCGCGCTGGTTTCGTTCTTTGCGGTGATGATCATTCCGGACAACGTCCGGCCGGCCTACTTCGCCAACCTGATCAGCGGCCTGGCGATGCAGATGGTCGGCCCATACACGCTGCGCCTGCTCTTCCAGGGCTTCGTGGTGCTGGTGGGAGCGCTGATTCTTTCGGGAGCGGTGAACACCTCGATCATCGGCGCCAACGGCGTGCTGAACCGCATGGTGGAAGACGGTGTTTTGACCACGTGGTTCAAGCGGCCGCAGAAGCGTTTCGGAACCATCGTTCCGCATCATCAACTTGATCGTCGGTTGCAGATCTTCACCATCATGGCCAGCCGCGGCAATGTTTACCTGTTGGGCGTCGCTGTATGCCTTCGGCGTGGTCTGGAGCTTTTCGTTCATGTCGCTGGCGGTGATCGTGCTGCGCTACACCAGCCCGGGAAACCGCGAGTGGAAGGTGCCCGGCAACATCCACATCGGTGGCGTGGAGATCCCGGTGGTGCTCGGCATCATCTCGCTGATGCTGTTCTCCACCGCGATTCGTGAATCTCTTCACCAAGCAGCTGGCGACCATCGCCGGCGTGTCGTTCAGCCTGGTGTTCTTCGCCATCCTCACGATTTCGGAGCGAAAAAGCGCGCACGAGCATGCCTCCGGTAAGTCGGGGCTGGAGCAGTTCAACGTAGCCGCCGACCAGGAACTCAGCACCGAAGCCATGGAGGTTCGTCCTGGCAACATCCTGGTAGCGGTTCGCGATCCGCGAAATCTGTACTACCTGCAAAAAGTGCTGTCGAAGACCGACACCACCAAGACCGATGTGGTCGTTATGACGTCGCGCGTCTATCAGCGTGAGCCGTCGTTCGGCGGCAGCGATCGCGTGGAGACGCTCGGAAGTTTTCCGCAAGTATGAGCAGGAGCTGTTCACCACGGTCGTAAACGTGGCCGAGAAACTGGGCAAGCATGTCTCCCTGGTGGTGGTGCCGACCAACGATGTATTCGAAAGCATTGTGGCCACAGCACAGCGCCTGCACGCGTCGGTGATCGTTTGCGGCAAGTCGAACCAACTCACGGCCGATGAGCAGGGCAAACTCACCGGCGATGCCTGGGAGCGGCTGCCCGAGCCGCGTCCGCGTCTGCGACTGGTGGTCTTCGATCCCGAAGGCGACGAAGCACGAATATATGCTGGGACCGCACACGCCCCGCATGCGCCAGGAAGATGTGGACCTGCTGCACGGCTTGTGGAAAGAAGTGACCAGCGATCCTAAGTACCGCGAGCTGCACCACTATCACGTGCTGAATGTAGCGCTGCAGGAGATGAAGGCGCGCATGCACGACGACGGCAGGAGCGTCGAGGTCATGCGGGACATCTTCGATGAGATGAACCGCAACAGCGAGGAACCGATCCCCGAGGACGACGCACAGGAAACCCCACCAACCTAGTTGATATCATCTCCCGGCTGGGTGCACCTCCTCGAGTGGTGCTGAAGCGCTCGGGTAGTGCTGGCCTTCAGGCCAGCGTTCAAGTCTCCAATTTGCTGATTGAGTCGGGTTCAGCCGACGGCAGCCCACGCAGGAGCTGCCTAATCGCACTGCTCACAGACCACGAACACTGTCGCATTCGCACAGCCGTTTCGCGAAAGACAGCGCCCCGCGAGCCTACTAATATTCTTCTGCCACTGGAGTTTGCGACCGGGCGCCGCTCTCGCGCGCTGAGCTTTGTTGAACCTCGGCCTCGATAAGTGCGCGTCACCATCCGCCACTTGCCACTCGTCTTGATCGCCGACTTCGCGCCGTCATCGTCTGCTAGTTTCAAGCGAGTGCCGGAGGCCGAATCGCCACGGCACTTCAATCCGCTTCACATTTCAAATAAGGGACAAAGGAGTATTGTGCGCTTGACGAGAGCTGTAACCCTGGTTGTTCAGACTGCACTTTTTCTTGCCACCGCGGTAACCTTGGCGTCCGCCGGCGAGAATGTTTTGTATAGCTACCAGACTGGCGATGGCTGCGCCCCGTACGGAGGCGTCATAGCCGATCCTGCGGGCAATCTGTACGGCACTACTTACGGAACCCGTGTGCAGTTCGGCACGGTTTACGAGTTGACGCGCGGCTCGGATGGCACGTGGACACAGACGGTGCTGCATACCTTCGCAGGCGGAGCAGATGGACGCAATCCAGTTGAAGGACTGGTCCGCGATCAGGCCGGCAACCTGTATGGCACGGTGCCGATCGGCGGCGCCGGCAATTCGGGCGCAGTGTTTGAGTTGTCTCCTGGCTCCGGCGGTCAATGGACTTGGAACATCCTCTACTCTTTCACCGGCGGCAACGACGGAGCGATTCCGTATTCCACCCTGGTGCTCGATCCGGCGGGCAATCTCTACGGCACCACGTCGCAGGGAGGCGCCACGGGAAACGGCGTGGTTTATGAATTGGCGCATGGCTCCGGTGGGTGGTCACAGAGCGTTCTATATGCCTTCAACGGAACCGACGACGGAAGCTGGCCTAGCGGGCCGCTGACCTTCGATCAAGCCGGCAATCTGTTCGGAACGACCACGCAGGCGGGAGCCGATGGATGGGGCACGGTATTCAAGCTGACGCCTACCTCGAACGGCTGGACACCGAGCATTCTCCACACCTTCACCGGCGATACAGACGGATCTGATCCCGAGTACGGTGTCGTGCGCGATCGCAACGGCATCTTGTATGGCACCACCACCTCCGGCGGCAGCGGAGAAAACGGGACCGTCTTTCAGCTGCGTCCCAACCCGAGCGCCATGCCCGGTACTACCGGCGCCTGGGCTCAAACAGTGTTGTACGCGTTCAGCGGCGGTGATGACGGCTCCGGACCGAATGAGGGCCTGGTCTTCGATCCGGCGGGCAATCTGAATGGAACGGCCGAAGGCGGCAGCGCGAACTTTGGCGTGGTGTACCGCATGACGCCGAGTTCGACCGGGTGGCAGCAGGGTGTGCTCTACTCCTTCAGCGGCGGAGCCGATGGAGGTTTTCCGGAGTCGACAATGTTCTCCGACAGCACAGGTAACCTCTTCGGCACAACCATTGCGGGCGGCGCGAACGGCTGCGGCGTAGCCTACCAGATCGCGCCGTAGGCCTCGCTTCGCAACACTGAGGGTGCCCCGTTCTGGCCCGCTTCTGGCTAGGGCGGGGCCTTTCCTCACTCACACCAAATATCTTGTTACCATCAAACAGTGAGCTCTCCTTCGAAAGTCCGCGTTCGTTTCGCTCCTTCTCCCACCGGCCAACTGCACGTCGGCAACGCCCGTACCGCGCTCTTCAACTGGCTTTTCGCCCGCCAGGCCGGAGGCGTGATGGTGCTGCGCATCGAGGACACCGATGTTGAGCGCAGCGAGACCCGCTACGAGACGCAACTCCTGGAAGATCTGAAGTGGATGGGCATCGATTGGGACGAAGGCTCTGACGTGGGCGGCGAATACGCGCCCTACCGGCAGAGCGACCGGATCGCCATCTATCGCGAGCACGCCGAGCGGCTGGTCAGCGAGGGAAAGGCCTACTACTGCTTCTGCTCGCAGGACGAACTGGAACGCGACCGAGACGAGAAGCTGAGGAACCAGCTTCCGCCGATTTATTCCGGCAAGTGCCGCGTACTCGATCCCGCCGATGCCCACAAGCGCCACGCCGCGGGCGAGGCTGCAGCCATCCGCCTGCGCATTCCCGAGCACCCCATTCGCTTCCACGACATCGTGCACGGTCAGGTGGAATTCTCCAACGAGGTGGTCAGCGATCCCATCATCCTGCGCTCCACCGGCATTCCGGTTTACAACTACGTGGTGGTGGTGGACGACGCGCTGATGAAGATCACGCACGTGATTCGCGGCGACGATCATCTCTCCAACACTCCCAAGCAGGTGGCGCTGTACGAGGCACTGGGATGGGCGGTGCCGGAGTTCGCACATCTCTCTACGATCCTGGGTGCCGACCGCGAGCGGCTGTCGAAGCGCCATGGAGCAACTTCGATCGCGAACTTCCGCGACATGGGAGTGCTGCCCGAAGCGTTGATGAACTACCTTGCGCTATTGGGCTGGGCGCCGAGCGGCGGCACGCGCGAAATCTTCTCGCCCGAGGAACTGAAGCACGAGTTCTCGCTTGAGCGCGTCACGCCGTCGCCAGCCGTCTTCGATATGGAGAAGCTCTACTGGCTGAACCGGCACTACATCAAGCAGAGTCCGCCGGAGCGCATCGAGAAGCTGGCCGAACCATTCTTTGATCAAGGCAGGATTGCTGCCGGAAAATCTCGACGAGAATACTCGTGCTTGGTTCGCAAAGGTTGTGGCGTTGCTGGCGCCATCAGTCGACAAGCTGGAGCAGTTGCCCGAGCGTGCCGCCTTGATCTTCCAGTACGACGCAGCTGCTGGCGGTCGCTTCGGCTGACAACGCCGAAGTGCTGGCCGCACCGAAAACCCCGGACGTGCTCTCAGAGTTCGTCGAACAGGCTGCAGGCTGACAGTTCGCCGATGACTCCGGAACGCTTCAAGGCAATCATGAACGAGGTCAAGACGAAGACCGGTGCGAAGGGCAAAGATCTGTTTCATCCGGTTCGACTGGCGCTGACCGGATCGCATTCCGGGCCGGAGTTCGACAAGCTGATCCCGATTCTCGAGGAAGGTTCGAAGCTCGACCTGCCGAAGCATGTGATGAGCGTCGGTGAGCGGCTGACGCGTTCGAGGCGTAAGATTTTGCTCGCGAGCTGAAGTCCTCGAGTCGTAGGAGCGGCTGGGACGCTGGCCTGAAGGCCAGCCTACCTGTGCCAACCTTACCCGCTGCCAACGCTCGCTGCAACGCCGCGCGGCGCAAGGATCGCGAGTTGAATCCAGTGTCGGCAGCGGGCTGCTGGTGTCGTCAATCAGCAGCGGGATTTCCGTGCATCCCAGCACCACCGCGTCGCAGCCCTCGTCCATCATGCGGTTGATGGCGTGGCGAAATGCGCTACGCGATTCCTGCCGGAACAAGCCTCGCACCAATTCCTTGAAGATGATTTCATCGATACGCGAGCGCTCATCCTGGTTGGGAATCATGTAGTCGATTCCCAACCCCGACAATTTCTGAGGATAGACCGGGCCTTCCATCGTGTAGCGCGTGCCTGTAATCGCAAGCTTGCGACAGCCTCTGCGCTTGGCTTCGAGCGCCACCTCTTCGACAATGTGAAGCCAGGGCAGCGGCGACTGTGGCGCAACCAGATCGAATGCGCGGTGAATCGTGTTATCCGGACAGATCAGAAAATCCGCGCCCGCTTTCGCCAGCTTGTTCGCTGAAGACAGCATGAGATCGGCAACCCCCTCCCAATCGTCGACCTTGATGAAGTCCATGTAGTCTCCCAGGGAGTGCGTGTGCATCGTGATCTCGGGATGGCGCCAGTCACCAAGCTGGCGGTCACCCTCCTCGCAGATGGTGCGGTAGCAGAGCGCGGCTCCTTCGGCACTGCAGGCAACGATTCCGATATGCTTCGCCATCTTCCAATTGTCGCAGACCACCTACCACGGTCGCCGGGCAGTACAGCGGAGTAGAATCACCTCATGGCCGAGTTGTTCAACCCCGCCAGGCAGGAAGCGCAGGAGCGCCACTGGACGCCGTTCATCATTGGCCTGGTTGCCGTCATTGCCGTGGTCGGCCTCATCATCGTGATCACGCACAACACGGGTCCGAAGACGCAACAGGTCAATCCCTACGTTTCCAAGCTCCAGATCACGAACGCCAAAGTCAGCGCGGCGGAGAACTATGTCGGCGGCACCGTGACCTACCTCGACGCCGACATCACCAATACCGGCGATAAGACGCTGGTGGGCGCGGACATGAGCCTGGTCTTCAAGAACACTATGAACCAAATCGTGCAGAAGGAGATCCTGCCTCTGCACGTACTGGTGGAAAATCAGATGGGCGGCTACCCCGACCTGGTGGATATGGCACGCTCACCGATCGCTCCCGGTCACACCAAGACTGTCCGCATGACGCTGGAACACATCTCTGCCGACTGGGACCAATCGTCTCCGCAGATGGAGCTGACGAATCTGAAGTTGCAGTAGGCATAAGTTTGTCATTGGGGAACAAATCAGTCAGGAGCCGAGCATGTTTTGAGTCTGCTCGGCGGCCATTCACCAATCCGCATTCTTCCTTTGCTAATCTGAATCCATGTCGAGATTCGGGATCGTCGTACTGATCGTCCTCATCCTGATCGGCGCCGCTGCTCTGGCCGCGCAGCAGAAGAAGTCGAAGCCGAAGAGCAGCCCCAACGTCACCACCATCACCTCCTTCGATAAAGACCACACAGTCATCGGCTGGTTGGAAATAGTTCCCTTCGAAAGCAAGATCTATCACCAGACTCGCACCCTGCGCGTTCTGGTGCCGGCCAACTATTTCTCGCCGCACAATACCCATCGCAGCTATCCCGTGCTCTACATGCAGGATGGCCAGAACCTCTTCGACGAGGCGACCAGTCATTCCGGCGAGTGGCACATGGACGAGACCGTCGAGCACCTGGTCGGAAGCTTCAAGATTCCGCCGATGTTCGTGGTCGGCATCGACAATGGCGGCGATAAGCGCAGCTCGGAGTATCTGCCTTACCCCGACGCGCACAACGATAAGGATGGTGTCTCCGACGAGAAGGGCGTTCATGGCAAGGAGTACGCGCGCTTCGTCATAACAGAGGTCATGCCGTTCATGGAGAAGAGATACCGGGTGGCGGCAGGAGCGATGAACACTGGAATTGGCGGCTCATCTTATGGAGCGGTGAGCGCGCTTTACACTGCGCTGGAGTATCCGGGAACGTTTGGACACCTGCTGCTCGAAAGCCCTCCGCTGTGGATTGGCAACGATCAGCTGCTGAAAGAGGTGCAGAAGGCAAAGGTACTGCCGCACAAAATATTTGTGGGCATCGGGACGAACGAAGACGCCAAAGATCCGGAGGTCAGCACCGAGGTGGTTAAACTCGTGCAAGAGCTCGAGACCGATCTGCGCAAGAAAGGCATGGGGCCTGCACGTTTGAAGGTTGTTGTCGAGGGGGGAGGCGAGCACACCGAGGCTGCGTGGTCGAAACGCTTGCCCGAGGCAATGCTCTTCCTTTATGGGCAGTGATCCAGTATCAGAATAATCCGCTGCGATAGATGATCCACCAGCTCACAAAGACCGAGGCAAAGGTCTCCAGCACGCCCCACCAGAAGGGGACGAAAAACGCGCCAATACTCAGCAGCGTGAACAGCAACCAAAACGATTTCTTCTGCGAATCCAAGAAGAGCTCTTCTCCGATAGCCGGTTGACGGGTCGCGTATAGTACCAATGCGTTAGATGTTTGAGAGGGAGAGAAGTCATCGGATGAACGCATACGTTCTGGCCCACGATCTGCATGGCGAGCGGCAGCGTCTCGCGCTGATGTCTGAGCTGCTCGATCCGATGCAGCGCGCACATATTCAACGGCTCGGCTTGAAACCGGGATGGCGCTGCCTGGAAGTCGGCTGTGGCAACGGGTCTATCTCGCAGTGGCTGGCGGCGCAGGTCGGTCCGACGGGACACGTCGTGGCCAGCGACCTGGAAACCAGCTATATCGCAGCGGCTGGAAGCGCCCTGCCTCGAGGTACGTCAGCTCGACATTCTACAAGGGTCCGGTGGAGCAGTCCCATTACGATCTTGTGGTTGCGCGAGCGCTGCTGCACCATCTCGCTTCGCCCGAAGCAGGCCTTACGCCAAATGATTGGCGCGTTGAAGCCTGGCGGCGTTCTTCTGGTCACCGAGCCGGACATGCTGCCGGCCACGGTTGCCGAGCCCGAGTCGTGCGCAAGTTCTGGGAAGGCTGGTTTCGCTGGGCGGCAGCTTCGGGCATCGATTACTTCGTCGGCAGAAAAGTAGCTCCGCTGCTGGACTCTCTGGGTCTTCAGCAAGATCGCGGCGGAAGGTCAAACCGCTCAGTTCAACGGCGGATCGCCCTGGGCGGTCTATCTCATGGAAACGATCCGGGAACTCCGTTCCAAGGTGGCGGAGTCGGGGCACATTACCGACGAGCTGTTTGCGGATTTCTTTGCGCATTTCCAGGACCCGCATTACTGGACCAGCACGATCAATTCGTCATGGCCTGCAGCGGAAGGAAGCCGGCGTGATTGTGCTATGTTGGGCAGCGTCAAGAGTCTTGACAGGAAGTTACGGGGCAGTGCAAGTTAGCTGAATTCCTGTTCTCTCCGCAATGCGCTTACTACCAAAGATCGCTGTTATTGTGCTGCTGCTGTGTGCGGCAGGCGCCGCTCAGGCCGACGTGCGGCCTGGGTCCAGTTCTCGAGGAACCAGTTGTACGGTCCGCAACTTCGGTTGCGCAGGCCGCGGTGATGTTCCGTCAGCCAAGTTGCAGGCGCGGCGCTCGTCACCTTGCCTCCGGAGGATAGGCCGAAGACTCATTGGCCATGGTGGCTGCGCGTCCTGGCAGTGATTGGCGTGCTCGTCTTTATTCGCGTCGTGGCGGGATCGGTGCGCAACAAACCTACAGGGCCGCCACCGAGTTGAGTCGCCTTCCGGCCTGTCGCCGGCTGAAGCCGGCTAGATTCAGTTTCATCTCACTACCCACCGCTTCCGCCGTGGCTAATCACGTCCGTCGCGCCTGCGGCGAGGCTCGGTTCCCTTGGAGCTAACGACCTCGCGCCTTAGACAACCAATGTGCACAAATAACTACGCGGCGGGCTGACTTGCCCCGCCGCGCTTCCCATCTCTCGCGATGGTGGAACTTAATACAAACGGAAATTGACTTCGACGTTGATCATGACCGGAACAGGCTGTCCGTCTTTCTTGGCCGGCTCGAAGCGCCACTGGCGCACTGCTTCGATGGCCTTCTCATCCAGTCCCATTCCCAGCGAGCGTTGTACGCGAATCTGCTGCGGGATGGCCGTCCGGCGCTACCACCAGCCACAAAACCACGGTGCCCTGATACTTCGCTTTGCGCGCTTCTTCGGAGTATTCGGGGTCAGGATCGTAAACGACTTTAGGCGCGCTGACGCCGCCGCCCACACGATACGCTCCGCCACCGTATCCGCCGCCGTGTCCGGGGCCAACTCCGGGGCCGGTGCCCGAGCCAACGCCGCCTCCGCTGCCGCTGCCAATACCGCCGCCGGATCCCGTGCCGTTCGAGGCCGGTCCGAGGACCTTTGAAAGCGGATCGCCAAGTGCGCCCACCGTCGGCAGCTTGATCTGCGGAGGAACAACCACGCTGGGATCGACCGCCAGCTTCGGATTGTCATTGCGAATGACGATGGCAGGAGGCACGATCTGATCTTTGGAGAGCTTGGGCAAGTGCGCCCTTGGGTGCCGCCAGTTTGTCGCGATCGCCGCCACCGCCACCTCCACCCGCGCGCGTCTTCGACGCCGGCAGCGGGAGGTAAGGGCTGATGTCGGTCACTACGCCGATCATCTGCTGCTTGATTTCGTCTTTGTGCTCGAGGGCCCAATGTCCCGACCAGATCAGCCAGCACCACCACCAGCATGTGGATCACGAACGAGTAGACGAACGTGTCCTTGCGCTGGGGATAGAGGCCTTCGCCTTCGCCGAAGAGCGCGGGGATGACCTGATCCTGCGGCGCAATCTGAGGAACGGCTTCCTTCGCCGGTTTAACAGCTGCGGGGGTAGACATCGGCTTTTGCCTACAGTATAGACCCTGTCGGTTCAGAGAAGTTCCAGAAAATGACGGGGTAACCAAGGCGATTTGTCCCACAAACGGCGTAATTCGTCCCGGAAGGTCGGCACCGGAATTCACGGCTTCGCCAGCGATTCACGCGGGCAGAATCACCCGCAGCGCCTCGGGTTGCACTCCGAATTCCACCGGGGTTGTGCAGATGTATTCGCCGTCGGCGAAGACTTCCATGACCGGATCGGCCGACGATGCGCAGGCGGGGCGCCTGGAGGTATTCCACCTCTTTCATCCCGATATGGGCACCACGATAGACGACGGGAAAGAAGCGCAGAAGGCGCAGCTTCGGCATCTCGCGGACAAAGCACAGGTCGAGCAGACCGTCGTCCATGCTGGCGCCCGATGCGTGATGCGCATGCCGTGGCCGTACTGCGGACCATTGCCGGCGGCGAGCAGGAAGCCGGGCTCGTCGATCACGGTTGTCCACGCGCCGTCGCGCTCGATCGATACGCGTGATGTGCGGCGGGCGAAAGCCTCCCAACGTCTGCAGCAGCGCGCAGCACGTATCCGCCATGCCCGCGCAGCCACGGCGACTGCTTCAGCGCGCGGCGGTTCACCGCGGCGTCCAGGCCCGGTGCCGGCGATGCAGGAAAAGTAGGTGGTACGCGCGATCTCGCTTTCGGCTTCCGTCATGCGGCGCAGCTGCGATTGCATGATGCGCGCGCCCATCTGCGGCAGATCGCGCCGTGGACCGTCGGGAACGAAGTGCATGCTTTCGAGCGATTCGCCTTGCCAGGGACGCGAGCCGCTCGAACTCGGCTTTGTCGGGAATCGCGTCTGCGGGCACGTCCGGTTCGAGCGGCAGGATTGTCCCCAGATCGATTGTCCGGACGTTGTCGCCGCGCCGCGCAGAACGCGCTGCCACGCAGCCTGCGCGGTCTCATAACTGTCCATGCCGATGGATTGCGCGAAATCGTTGGCGCTGCCGATGGGAACCACCAGCGTCGGGATGCGCTTGAGTGCCAGGCCGCCGAGATGGCGATGGATGGTGCCGTCGCCGCCGAAGATCAGGACGGCGTCGGGTTGATCGGTGGGATCGAGTTCGTTGCCGGTAAAAAGATTTACGCCCGGCAACTCGAAGGGCCGGACGTGGTGCTCCTTGGCGTGAGGTCCCAGCAGGGCAACGGCGCGCACCGCGTTACTTTCGCACAGGGCGACGAAAAACAAAATGCGTACGTTGCCCCAGAGCGTGGACTGACCCCGAGGTTCACGTCTTGCCTTTGGACGTTCGACCTGGGCCATGACGTATCCCACGTTAACCCAACAGAAGGGTGAACGTGGGGCGACCGACACGTCAACAGCGCGTTGTTCTCGCGATTTGTATTGGCCCACCCCGCCCATTTATACTCGGCTGCCCGTATGAAAGTCGTTGTCATCATTCCCGCTGCCGGGCTGGGGACGCGAATGTCCGCGGTCTCCGGCGGCCCTAAGAGCAAAAGCAAACAGTTCTTCGAACTGCAGGGCACGCCTATCCTGGTGCACACGCTTGCGCAAATTTGCTGCGTGCAATGCAGTCAGCGAGATCGTGGTGGCGCTGCGCAAGAACGAAACCGCCGGCTTCCAGAAGCAGATCGAGAAAGAGAAATTCGGCAAGCCGCTGCGCGTTGTCGAGGGCGGCGAGCACCGGCAGAATTCCGTCGCCAACGCGCTTGAGGCCGATCAAGGCTGCCGACTGACGACATCGTGCTGGTGCACGACGCGGTGCGGCCGTTCGTCGATCAGGAGACGATCGTCAACGTGATCGAGGCGGTGAAGAAGTACGATGCCGCCATCGCCGGAGTGCCAGCGATCGACACGGTGAAGCAGGTGGACCGTACCTCCGACGGCGCGGTGGTGATTGCCACCGTGCCGCGCGAGAGGATGGTGCTGGCGCAGACGCCGCAAGGCTTCCGCTTCGGACTGCTGAAGAAGGCCTTCGACGAAGCGACGGCCGACGGCTTCATGGGAACGGACGAAGCGTCGCTGATCGAGCGCAGCGGAAACGCGGTGCACGTGGTGATGGGCTCGCCGCGCAATATGAAGATCACGACGCCGGCCGATCTTGAACTGGCGGAGTTCTTTCTCGCGCAGGAGAACCGCGAAGTCAGTTTGAGCGGGTGAAGAGGCTATCAGCGCGGCGCCGTCAGCTTGAGATTGCGTAGATTGGGCCGTTCGCATTGGGTGGAGCACGCCTTCAGGCGGGCATTTAGATGCGACTCGGAGAGAGTCTGTCGCTTTAGCGCTTGAGGTGACTTTTACACCCCTCAACGGCTAAGCCGCGGGTAGCAAGTTAGCAACTGCGCCGCTGGACGGGGTGCTCCACCCGAAGTAAACAAGTCCCAAGTTCCGAGGCAACAGGGTTCGCAAGCATCGTGTCACTCACAAGGTTACCCGCATCCCGCGCATCGGCTTCGGCTGGGACTCGCACGAGTTCCGGCCCGGCATCCCGCTGAAGATCGGGGGCGTCACGCTGCCGCACTCCAGCGGCCTCGCCGGCCACTCCGATGGCGATGTCCTGCTGCATGCCCTGACCGACGCTCTGCTCGGTGCCATCGCCGCCGGTGACATCGGAACCTACTTTCCGCCGAGCGATCCCAAGTGGAAGGGCGCCGATTCGGTGCTCTTCGTGAAAGAAGCGCTGCGACTGGTCGACGAAGCCGGCTACCAGGTCGGCAATGTCGACAGCACGCTGATCCTGGCTGAACCAAAGATCGGCCCTCACGCGGCGGAGATTCAGAAGAAGGTCGCCGGATCTGCTCGGCGTCGAACCGTCACGCGTCGGTATCAAGGCCAAGACGCCCGAAGGCATGGGTACCGACCACGCCGCCATCGCGCACGTCGCCGTTTTGCTGGTCGAGATCAGCTGGCCGTAGGCATGGCACACATTGTCATCCTGTGGCTTCAGCCGAGCGCAGCGATTCTGTTCGCTTGCTCCGGGATATAATTGTCGACTCGACACGCAGGTCACGGCGCTTCATGGCGATATTGCCCGTTCAAGGCGAGCGAGATCTGCTAGTTCCGAGTCCGGCACCTGGATCATAGTCCGTCGCCCCGAACAGCAGATCTCTCGCTTCGCTCGTGATGACAATTTCGCATATCGGCGACACTCGAATGACGGAGTTCACAGCCGCATCTCAGCATCGCAGTCGCAAGCCGCGTAAAATAGAGTTTTCGGCTGGAGTCGCTGACGCGCTCTGTGCGCCCTGCATTCGAGGCTACGCCATCATGTCTACATCTACCCGCGATGAGGAGACTGCTGCCGCGACGACGCCGGGCGAGTCCGACCGACCGGTCGAATTTTGTCCGCGACATCGTCCTCGACGACCTGAAGACCAACAAGTACCAGGGCCGCGTTCACACCCGCTTTCCTCCCGAGCCCAACGGCTACCTGCACATCGGTCACGCCAAGTCCATCTGCCTGAACTTCGGGCTGGCAGCGGAGTTCGGCGGCCTGACCAACCTGCGCTTTGACGACACCAATCCCGAGAAGGAAGAGCAGGAGTACGTCGATTCGATCATCACCGACGCGCGCTGGCTCGGCGCCGACTGGGGCGATCGCATGTTCTACGCCTCCGATTACTTCGACCAGCTGCATGCCTGGGCGGTCCAGCTGATCAAGGCCGGCAAGGCGTATGTCGACGATCTGGGCGCGGAAGAGGTTCGCAAGTATCGCGGCTCGCTGACTGAGCCGGGCAAGGAGAGTCCGTATCGTAATCGCACGCGTCGAGGAGAACCTCGATCTCTTCGAGCGCATGCGGCAAGGGCGAATTTCCTGACGGCTCGCGCACGCTGCGCGCCAAGATCGACATGGCGTCGCCGAACCTGAACATGCGCGATCCGGTGATGTATCGCATCCTGCACGCCAGCGCATCATCGCACCGGCGACAAGTGGTGCATCTATCCGATGTACGACTTCGCGCACGGGCAGTCGGATTCGCTGGAGCAGATCACGCACTCGGTCTGCACGCTGGAGTTCGAAGATCATCGCCCGCTCTACAACTGGTTCATCCAGCAGCTGGGGATTTTTCCGTCGCAGCAAATCGAGTTCGACCGCCTGAACCTGACCTACACGCTGCTGAGCAAGCGCAAGCTGCTGCAACTGGTGCAGGAAGGACGGGTGCGCGGCTGGGACGATCCGCGCATGCCGACCATCTCCGGCATTCGCCGCCGCGGCTATACGCCGGAGGCGATTCGAAATTTCTGCGGCGCGATCGGCGTGTCGAAGACGAACGGCATCATCGATCTCGCCATGCTGGAGCACTTCGTGCGCGACGACCTGAACAAGCGCGCGCTGCGGGCGATGGCGGTGCTGCGTCCGCTGAAGGTCGTGATCGACAACTATCCCGAGGGCCAGAGCGAGGAGCTCGAAGCAGTCAACAATCCTGAGGACGCAAGCGCCGGCACGCGCAAGGTGCCGTTCTCGCGCGAGCTCTACATCGAGCAGGACGACTTCCGCGAAGAGCCGCCAAAGAAGTTCTACCGGCTATCGCCGGGACAGGAAGTACGGCTGCGCGGCGGCTACTTCATGACCTGCAAGAGCGTGGTGAAGAATGACAAGGGAGAAGTGGTCGAGGTGCATTGCACGTACGATCCGGAGACGCGCAGCGGTAACGCGCCCGACAATCGCAAGGTGAAGGCGACGATTCACTGGGTTTCGGCGCAGCATGCCGTCGACGCCGAGATTCGCGTGTACGAGAATTTGTTCCTGAAGGAGAATCCAGGCGATGTGCCCGAGGGCCAGGACTTCACGGCGAACCTGAATCCGAACTCGCTGGAGATTATTACCGACGCGAAGCTGGAGCCGTCGCTGGCGTAGGCAAAGCCCGGCGACCGCTATCAGTTCGAGCGGATGGGATACTTCTGCGTCGATCTCGATTCGAAGCCGGGAGCGCTGGTGTTCAACCGCACGGTGCCGCTGCGCGATTCCTGGGCGAAGATTGAGAAGCGGGAGAAGGTAAGTTAGCTACATAGCTATCTAATGATAGAATATAGCCATGAAGTCCGTAAATGTAGCTGAGCTAAAAAACAAGCTGAGCGCTTATCTGCAGCTGGTTCGCAAGGGCGAAGAAGTTATCGTGCGTGATCGTGACCTGCCGATTGCGCGCATCCTGCCCTATACGACGGAAGGCCTCACCGAAATTGATCGCCGGCTCATATCGTCTGGAACGATGAAACCGCCCGCCCATGGTCCGGTTAATTGGAAGAAGTTGCGATCCATGCCCGGTCCTGACTTGAAGGATGATCTTGCGAGGCGCGCGATTCTGGACGAGCGTGAAGAGGGGCGTTGATGGAGGCCGCGTTCTGGGACAGCAGTGCCTTGGTGCCGATCTGTTTGCAGCAACGGTTCAGTCCCTCGGTACAGGAGTTGAGCGAGACCTACGACGTGGTTGCCTGGTGGGCGACGCCGGTGGAAGCGCGAAGTGCGTTTGCAAGAGAGTTGAGGGCCGGGACGCTCACTCGGTTGGAATACAAACAGGCTTTGCAGAAATTTAATGTCATCCGGGCCGGGTGGTATGAGATTCAACCGGCGGAAGAGTTGCGCGAGATAGCCGAGTCCATGCTGGAGAGGTATCAGCTTCGCGGGGCAGACGCCCTCCAATTAGCCGCAGCCTATGTCTGGAGCGGCGGACGTCCCTTTGAACGCCATTTTATCTGCTGCGATAAGCGATTGCTGGATGCAGCCAAAGAAGCGGGATTCCACATTATTTCTGCGTGAAGGGAAGAGTTCTGTTCGCATGAGCACGATGGCTGTGCTCCTCCACGCCTCTTACGCAGGAACATCTGATTACGCGTTACACATATGGCATCGAATACTCGTAACGTTTCAGTTCCTCGTCTGCGTTTTGCGCCTTCGCCCACCGGCTACCTGCATGTCGGTGGAGCGCGCACCGCGCTGTTCAACTGGCTCTACGCGCGTCACTATGGCGGCACCCTGATCCTACGTATTGAGGACACCGACCTCGAGCGCTCGACGCCCGAAATGGTGGACGGCATTCTCGATGGCCTGCGGTGGCTGGGCATCGATTGGGACGAAGGTCCTTACTTCCAGACCCAACGCATGCAGCTTTATCGCGCCGCGGCGGGGCACCTGATCCATAGCGGTCACGCCTACTATTGCTTCTGTAGCAAGGAACAACTGGAGCAGCAGCGCGCACAAGGAGTTGCCGAAGGACGGGTGACGCGCGATGCCTGCCGTAGTCTTTCTCGCGAGGATGCGAAGCAGCGAGTCGAAGCCGGAGAAGGCGCGGCGATTCGCTTCGCGGTTCCAGATGGCGGCAGCACAGCCTTCGACGATGCCGTCTTCGGGCGGGTCGAGTTTGCCAATGCCGAAATCGAAGACTTCGTCCTGCTGCGCACCGATGGCGTGCCGACCTATCACCTCAGCGTGGTGGTGGACGATATCGACATGCGCATGACGCACGTGGTGCGCGGCGCCGATCATCTCTCCAACACGCCGAAGCAGATGATGCTGTACGAAGCGCTGGGCAAGCCGTTGCCGCTATTCGCACATCTGCCGCTGATTCTCGGGCCGGACAAGACGCGGCTCAGCAAGCGGCATGGCGCGACCAGCGTGATCGCCTACAAGGAAGAGGGCATTGTTCCCGAGGCGTTCCGCAACTTCCTGGCGCTGCTGGGATGGACGCCACCGGATTCGACGCAAGAGATCCTGCACGACCGCGAACTGATCGATCTGTTCGAGCTGGGCAGCATCCAGAAGTCGAACGCTGTCTTCGATCGCTGCGAAGCTCGACTGGTTCAACACCGAATACATTCGCGCGACGCCTGCGGCGCTGCTGTTGCCGCTGATCGAAGAGGAGTGGAAGAAGGTTCGGCATTATTCCCTTTCAGACCAGCCGCGAGGCGATGGGGACGACGGTCGATCTGGTGAAGCCGCGCGCGCGGAATCTGCAGCGACTTTGCGACGCTGTGTCGCGCCTATTTCACCGATACGTTCGAGATTGATCCGGCGGCGCGCGAGAAGTTTCTGAAGGATGAAGGCGTGCGGGCGATGCTGGGCGAACTTGGCGTTCGCGATACGAAAAGGCGGCGGAGTTCACCGAGGCTTCGACGGAGCAGGTTCTGCGGGACTTTGCCGCAGAGAAGAACGTGAAGGCCGGAGCGCTGATCAACGGCGCGCGGGTGATGCTCACGGGACAAGGCGTCGCGCCAAGCTTGTTTGCCGTGATGACGAACCTGGGACAGGAACGGACGGTGGCGCGGTTGAAGAAGAGTGCCGCCGGCTGAAGCCGGCTCCTACCTTGCCCGGCTGTCTACCCGGCGCTCCCGCGCTGGGCTGAAAAGGTTACGTCCCGCCCGCGGCGGGACTGCGTTGATGCGAGATTGCTTTGCTGGCTAAGGATTCAGCGTGCTTTGTAACAGGGCACGACTTCAGTCGTGCCGTAAAGGCCTTCGTTTGATTCCGGCGACGCGGACTTCAGTCCGACGGGCCGTCCAGTCAATGTGGTCGGCCTTCGGCGGCGGCCCAACATTTGCAGGGGCTGAAGCCCATTCCCAAGAGCTAGGCGAATCGGCACGAGTGAACTCGTGCCCTGACACAAAGGCCGTCGCCAAAATGACGGTCCTTACCCCAGCAGCCGCGCTGCTTCCTTCGCGAAGTACGTCAGCGTGATCGACGCGCCGGCGCGCTGGATGCACAGCAGCGATTCCATCATCACGCGCTCGTAGTCGATCCAGCCATTCAGCGCGGCGGCCTTGATCATCGCGTACTCGCCGCTCACCTGGTAGGCCGACAGTGGCACATCGAAGCGCAGGCGCGCCTCGTGCAGCACGTCGAGATAGGGCATTGCCGGCTTCACCATGATCATGTCCGCGCCTTCTTCCAGGTCGAGCTCGATCTCGCGCATCGCCTCGCGCAGGTTCGCCGGGTCCATCTGGTAGGAACGGCGATCGCCGAAGTGCGGCGCCGAGTCGGCGGCCTCGCGGAACGGCCCATAGAATCCGCTGGCAAACTTCGCGGCATAAGAAAGCACGGGAATGTTCTGGAATCCGTTCTCGTCGAGCGCGGTGCGGATGGCGGCGACGCGGCCATCCATCATGTCGGAGGGAGCAATGATGTCCATGCCGGCCTTGGCTTGCGAGACGGCGGTGCGGGCCAGCAGTTCCAGCGTCGGGTCGTTCAGGATTTCGTACTCTTCGGCAGAGGTGGTCATGATTCCGGCAGCTGTAGCGGCGGCAGCGGCTGAGGCTGCCTGCGTGGTGATCAGCAACTTGCCCTTCGACTTCAGCTCGTCGATGAACTCCATGCGCTTCGCGTCGCGCTTTCGCGTTCGGATCGGAGGTGTCGACCAGGCCGCAGTGTCCGTGCGACATGTACTCGCACAGGCAGACGTCGCCCATCAGCAGCAGGCCGGGGACCTCGCGCTTGATGGCGCGCGCCGCCTTCTGCACGATGCCGTCGTCGGCCCAGGCACCGGTCGCGACTTCGTCCTTCGTCTCCGGCAGGCCGAAGAGGATGACGCTGGGAATGCCCAGCGACTTCACTTCGGCGCACTCCTTCACCGCTTCGTCGATCGACAGGTTGTACACCCCGGGCATGGAGCGAACTTCCTTGCGAATGCCTTCGCCCGGGACAGACGAACAGCGGATAGACAAAGCCTTCCGGGCGTCAGGCGGGTTTCGCGAACAAAGGAACGCATCGCTTCGGTGCGACGCAGGCGGCGGGGACGATCAACTGGAAATGCCATAACAATAAAATTCTAGCACCGCGAGAGTAGCGCGAAAGCCGCGAAAATCGCGGACGAAAGAGGTATCGCAATTGTGATGAAAATCACTGAGACCGACGAGTCCGAGAGGGCGAACGAAATTAGCGGACGTCGGTCGCGAGCGCTCACTCGAACAGCCTGCCCGTCCTGGAGCCGGACGATCTGGCCCGCCAACTCCGCCATCTGCTCGATGTACTTGTCGGCATCGAATTTCTTGCGGCAGCATTGCCTGACATGTAGCGGATGGTCCCGAAGATAGGACGGTCGAACCAGGGGCGATCGAACTTGCCGGCGATGGACCAGGCTATTCCCGCGTAGCCGTCGGGATCGCGGCCATCCAGAAAATATTTGTCGTTGAGATAGACAGCGGTCTGATAGGCGACGGCGGGTGACGGGCTCCATTCCAGTATTTTCTTGGCCCAATACATGCGCATGTAGTTGTGCATCCATCCGGCATGGAGCATTTGTCGTTGGGCGGCGTTCCAGAGGTCATCGTGGGTCTCGGCCGTGCTCCAGTTGTTTGCGTGAGTAAGTCACGGGCCGCGTGTCGCGAGCGTGTTGGCTTAGCGTGCGATGCGCCCAGTCGGGTGCGCTCTCAATCGAGTCATAGAGTGGATTGAAGTGAACGAAGTTAATGGATAGTTCACGCCAGGTAATGAGCTGGTCGAGATAGTCGTCTTTCGCGGCGCGCGGCGCTTTACTTTCCTCAACCGCACGCAACGACCGTGTGCGGTCCTATATGTCCGAAGTGAAGATAAGGTGACAAGCGGCTGGTGCCATCGATCTCCGGCTTGCCGTGCCGCTCTGGATATTGCGCCAGCTTGTGACTGACGAAATCGCGAAGCAGCTTCAGAGCTTCATCCGTCCCACCTCGAAAAGAACTCGACGGGCTGCACCGATCGATCGAGGTCTTTCCAGTGTTCCGTCAGATCGACCGAACCATCGTCGGGAAGGGATCTGCAGACCGCGTGGCTTGTTCCCATTCGACCTTGGCTTTCAGGTTGAAGTCGGCGTCGAGGAACTCCTGCAGCCTCTGCTTCAGCCGTGGGCGAATAATTCGCGCGGCGTATTGCTCCTTCTCCAGATAGCTTGGAGGGAACAATGACATCGGCATCGACGGTCCAGAGCGGAAGCTTGAGCTTCCTGGTGGCGAGTTCACGCCAGTGGTTGGGCTCGCGCATGGGATTTTCATCACCGACGACCAGCGACGCTTTCACTTCCTCGCAAAACTTCAGCAGCGAGTGTTCGGGATAGCGACGCAACACGAACCCGATGCCACGCTTGCGGGCGCGATCGGCTATGTCGGGAATGCCTTGCGCCAGAAAGACATAGTGCCGCAGGTTTGCATGCGGATAAAACGGTACCGGCGCGAAGAAGATCACTGACCGGCTGCTGAAGAATGTTAGCTGCTTCGACAGCCACGTCCAGTGCGGGATTGTCGAGAGCGCGTTGCGCCCGCTGCATCCAGTAGACGACGCATCGCCGGCCAGCGATCGGGCTCTCCGGAACGGCGAACCGTAACCCGTGGATTCAGATCAGTTGTTCCAGGGTTTTCATATCGGCGCAAACAATCGCATTTGATTGGAACACGACTGAGATGCGCGGGAGAAGAGAGGCGCCGTGTTTGTCGAGGGATTGTTTTCCTATGGAGAAAAAGAAAGGCTGATACCCGTATGAACGGTGGGACGGAAGGTCAGCCGACGAGATCGCTTCCCGCGGCTTGCGTTGTTCTAGTACCTCGTCCGCGACTGCGGCGGCCTCAACCGCAGCCTCTGCACATCATGCACTCTCACGATGTGAGCGCCGCGCAGGATGCTGACCACCATCGCTGCCAGCGATCCATAGAGTCGATCGCCGGGCGCGCAGGTCTCGTCCGGTCCTCTTGCCTGTCGTGCGGCCTATGAACGATTTGCGTGAGGTTCCCGCGAGAACAGGAAAACCCAGACGCTGTAACTGATCCAGCTGGGCGAGCAGGGGATAGTTCTCCTCGAAGTTCTTGCCAAAGCCGAAGCCGGGATCGAGTACGATACGCGAACGCTGTACCCCGCGCTCGAACGCCACCTGCACCCGATTGGCCAGGTCATGTTCGACGACCTGAACGACGTTCGCTTGCGCGTGGCAGGTGTGCGCCACTGTCCGGGAGTGCCGCGCGTGTGCATCATGACGACTCCACATTCCAGTTCCGCGCAGGTGTCCGCCATCTGCGGGTCCCACTGAAAGGCGCTGACATCGTTGACGATCTCCGCGCCCGCGCCGACGGCAGCACGCGCAACTGCGGCTTTGTAGGTGTCGACGGAGATCACGGCATCCGGCTTCGAGCGGATGAATGCCTTCGATCACCGGCAGAATGCGCTGCAGTTCTTCTTCCTCGCTGACCGGCTTGCGTTGGGCTGACGCTTCCTCGCCCAGCGACACGCGAACCCGGGACGGGTCGATTCACCGCCGACGTCGAGGATGTCGGCGCCCTCGTCCAGCAGCCGCAGCGCGTGTTCGACCGCCACGTTCGGCAGACAAGAAGTTGCCGCCGTCGTAAAACGAGTCCGGCGTAACATTGACCACGCCCATCACGAGCGTCCGCTCGCCAAGTTCGAGAGATCGGGAACGGAGTTGCCAACGGTAGCGCGGTCGCATGCAGCGATTGTACCCGCCGATCCGTTGCGAAACTCCGGCGTCAAGCGGATAGCGTGATGTGACGAGCCGGGCGCAGATTTAACTAGTTCTATTTTGCGCCGATGCTAGAATTTCAGAGTAGTCCTATGTTGCCGGTTCGCTATCTCGGGGTGCTCCTGGTCTGGCTGGCGCTGCTGCTTCCCGCTCACGCGGCCGGCAAGAAGCGGCCGTCGAAGTCCTGCAAAACTGGCACATGACATCCAGGACATTCTCGCCGGTCCGGAAAGCGATCGCGGTTTCTGGGGAGTCGATGCGGTGTCGCTCGACACCGGACGTACCCTTGTCGCGCTGAACGAGGACAAGCTTTTCACGCCCGCGTCCAATGCCAAGCTCTTTACCACGGCTGCTGTCTTCGGACTGATCGGTCCCGACTACCGCTTCAAGACGACGGTCGAATCGATGGGCACGCTCGACAAGTATGGCCGGCTGAATTCCGACCTGATGCTGGTGGGCCGCGGAGATCCGAACCTGTCCGGACGCACTCTGCCTTACAACATGCGCACCGAGCGCAAGGCGCCGCCGATCCAGGTGCTGCAGGCACTGGCCGATCAACTGGTGCAGCATGGACTGAAATATGTAGACGGCGATGTGGTCGCCGACGATTCGTACTTCGTGTGGGAGCGTTACGGCGAAGGCTGGTCGCAGGACGATCTGGCGCGCGAGTGGGGCGCTCCGGTTTCGGCGCTGACCATTAACGACAACGTGATCTTCGTGAACATCATGCCTGCCGATCCGGCCGGGAGAGCGCGCGTTTCTCAACGTCAGCGCCGTTTCCCGAGTACTACAAGATCGACAACGGGTCATAACGACGCCGGCGGGCAGCGGACCGCGAACGGTTTCCATCAATCGCGAGCCCGGCTCAAACGTGCTGACCTTCTGGGGCAACATCCCGCAGGACGATCCCGGCTTCGGCGAGGCGCTGGCCATCGACGATCCCGCCGATTTCGCGGCGCGCCTGTTTCGCCAACTGCTGGAGGAGCGCGGTGTGACCGTCTACGGCCGTGCGCGCACTCACCACACCGAGCTGGCCTCGATGCAGACGTTCAGTATTACCTCCATGGCCTCGGGAGGAGGCAACGATTCGCGTCCTCCGAATCCGTGCTCCGCTGATTCTGGCCAGCTACCAGTCGCAGCCGATCGCTCAGGATCTGCGGGTCATCAACAAGGTCAGCCAGAACCTGCACGCCGAGCTGATGCTTCGCCTGCTGGGCAAGGAGAAAGGGAATTCGGGCTCGATTCAGGGCGGCCTCGAGGTGCTTGCGCAGCTTCCTGGTGACTGCCGGAATCAAGCCGGACCAGTTTGTCTTTCTGGACGGATCAGGTCTGTCGCGCGAGGACCTGGTGACGCCGGAAGCGATGGTGCTGTTGTTGCAGTACTGTCATAAGCAACCTTGGGGGCAGTCGTTCGAGGACACGCTTGCCGGTCGCGGCGACGGATGGCTCGCTCGCCGACCGCTTCCGCAATACTCCGGCGGCCGGAATGGTGCGCGCCAAGACCGGATCGCTCAGCCATGTGTACTGCGCTGTCCGGCTATGCGACCACGCAGTCGGGCGACCACATCGCTTTCTCGATCATGACCAACAACAACAACATGCCCACCAAGGAAGTGCTCGACACGATCGACCAGGTCGTGCTGCGACTGGTCGAAGACAAGTAGCGCATCCCTCTCACCTTAAATTCTCCTAAGCATCTGTGGCGCCCAGCCTGCTCTTGTGCATTATGCGACAGCGCCTTCCCGCGCACGCGGATCCTCCGGAGAGGTAGGGTCGCGTGCGGGGAGGGCGCTCGTCGCGGGGAGGCAGATATGTCGATCGCAGCAATCGCTGGCGCCAGTTCACAGCTTGCCAGTATTCAAAACCAGTACCAGCAGGTACGCAATCAATTCAAACAGCTGGGTCAGGATCTGCAAAGCGGGATCGCTGACCAAGGCGCAAACCGATTTCGTCACCCTGTCGCAGTCGTGCGAGCCAGTCTCAGCGGCACAAATCCGGTAGCGCAAACGCTCAACCAGATCGGCCAGGCATTGCAGTCGGGCAATTTGTCGGCGGCTCAGCAGGCCTTCGCTTCGATCGGCAAGGTTGGTCCGTGCGCTGTGCGCCATCATTCGCACGTTCCGCCGATGGCGGAGAAGCTGAACGCAAGGTCTTGACCAGCTCGGCCAGGCTTTGCAGTCGGGCAATCTGTCGACGGCGCAACAGGCATTTGCGGCGGTGCAGCAGGTTTGGCAGCAGATGTCGGGGGACGGCGTAGACGCCCAGCGATATCAGCGACTACAGACCGTCGACAACCAGCGTATCAGGCGTAGCGCTTTCTGAAGGGCAACGCGTCCTTAGGAACGAGCACCAGGCAGGAGGCATGGGCAGCCCGCTCGGCAGAGTGCTGCCGCAGAGCCATGCCAGCGGCCTGCCGATCCTCTCGGCCGCCGTGACCTGACTCTGGTCTGGCAGTCTTCCGATCCTTCGCCTCCCAGAACCGCTCCGTCTGACTCCTTGCTCGGAAGCCACCGTGTCCGCTGAACTTTTTGTCGTATTTCGCAACAACCTCTCTGGACCGGAGAGTTCCCGGTTGCGGTCTACCCCCTTTGGGGGATACGATGAAGGAGTTGGGGGTGGTTCCTCGTCCATTCCCAGACTAAGCCTGAATCTGCAGTTCCACGTTCGACAGTCAGCATTCCCTCATGCACAGCATTCGTTCAATGTTGGTGTGCGAGTACTCCCAGGAGAGACTAAGATGGCGTGGTACGCGTACTGTATTACAGAGCAGCAGGGCCTTCAGAATGGAACACGAGCCCGGCGCCCCTTTGCGTTAGAAAATCTCCGAGGCGTGAACGGCTCCTCGGTACTGGCCTATCCCAGCGGAGACTTCGCCGTCATTGTCAGCGATCATGCTCCCGAACAAACTCTTACCCAGCAGGCCATCGTTGATCACGCACGAGTTATCAGCGAATGCTTCCGCACTCTCACCGTACTTCCTTTCCGCTTTGGCACAATTTTTGATTCCGACGAAGCGCTGCGACGCGCTGTAAGGGCCAATCGCAAGACCTTCATGGAGACAGTCGATCGTCTGCGGGGCAAGTCCGAGATGCACTTCAAGCTCCTGGTGAAGGACGGCAATCTGGAAGAGGCGGTTTCCCAGTTGCCCAACGGTGTTGGTGGTGAGTATCTGCTCAAGTTGCGGGAGCAGGCCAGCCGCGAGAGGGAGCGGCAGACCAAAGCGCGTGCGCTCTCGATGCAGGTGCACAAACTCTTTTCGCCGCTTGAGGAAGACGTTATCTGCAAGCGCACCGATTCCGGCAGCATCCTCATTGATTTCGCCCACCTGATCGAATCCAACTCAGTTGCCAAGTATCAGAATCGCTACGGCACGGCGACGCGGCATTTCAAAGATTGCCACGTGACGATTACCGGGCCCATGGCCTCCGTACCACTTCATGCCAGGCAAACTGCGCACGGTTTCCGGCGGCAACTAGTTCTTGTATTCGAGAGGGCGGCCGAACGGGTCGCCCTTGTCTTTCTATCGCTCTATTCCGCCAAAATCCGAAGCTAGCTGCTATCCCTCGGCGTTTCCAAGCCGCGGTACAATCGCTCCACACGTCCGTAGATCCAGAGTTGCACACAATTGATCGCTCGACGCAGGCATTCTGTCCGGACAGGTGCAACCCGGAAGTGGGTATTTCGATTCTCATAATGGAGCGTCATTTCCCTGTGTGAGGCGGGAGATGCATTCACTTACGCTCACGATCGAAACGCTAGGAGCGGAATGATTCCGACGTCAAAAGCTGAAGGTGTTGGTTGTCGATGACGACATCGCCATGGGCCGGTTCCTGGCCGCCCAGATGATCCGCCGCGGTTTCGAGGTGAGCAGCGCCAGCGGTGGCGAGGAAGCGCTTCGCGTGCGCTGCGCGTTTGCGATCCGGCTCTGGTGTTGCTCGATCTTTCCGGCCGGCGCTAACGCGCTCGACTTGTTGGGCCGTATCAAGCAGGCTAAGCCCGACGTCTGCGTGGTCATGCTCTCCTCGCGCCAGGATCCGGAGATCATCTTCACCGCCTCAAAGCTGGGCGCAGACGAATACCTGCCGAAGCCGTTTGAAGCTGCCGACCTGGATTTGCGCATCAATAAGATTCTGGACAAGCAGCGGGTGTGCCAGCGATGGCACGCAGCTGCGCGACCAGGTTCGCCGCAACCGTGACTTCTCCGGCTCTGTTCGGCACCAGCCCTCGCATGGAAGAGGTGAAGGAGACCATCGAGCAGGTGGCCGACACGACGGCGACTGTGCTGATCCGCGGCGAAAGCGGTACCGGAAAAGAAGTGGTTGCGCGCATGATTTACGCGCAGTCCGGCCGCGACGACAAGCCATTCGTGAAGGTGAACTGCGCGGCGATTCCGCACGAACTGCTGGAAAGCGAGCTCTTCGGCTACGAGCCGGGCGCGTTCACGGGAGCCAACCGGCAAAAGCTCGGCAAGTTCGATTTGGCCAATACCGGCACGCTCTTCCTGGACGAAGTCAGCGAGATGCATCCCGCGCTGCAGGCCAAGCTGCTGCACGTTCTTCAGGACGGCGAGTTCTCACGCCTGGGCGGCAAGCGCGACATATCGGTCGACGTGCGGGTGCTGGCGGCGACCAATAAGCCGCTGGAAAACGCGGTGCAGGAAGGCACCTTTCGCGAGGATCTGTTCTACCGGCTGAATGTAATCACGATCCACATTCCGCCCCTGCGCGAGCGCCGCGAGGAGATACCGGTCTTCCTGGAGTTCTTCCTGCGCAAGTACAGCGAGTTCTACGGCAAGCAGCCGACGCGCTTCACCGACTACGCTATGACCCGCATGCCGGAATACAGCTGGCCGGGCAATATTCGCGAGCTGGAGAACCTGGTCAAGCGCTACGTGATCGTCGGCAACGAGGCGCAGATCATCCGCGAGCTCTCGACCCACAAGCCGATCATGAGTTCGCTTTCGGGCTGGCGCCCCGGCTATCTCCAAGGAAGAGAAGGCCGCGGATCGGCGTCACCGCAGTCCGGCGGCCCAGCCATTCCGATTACCGCGGGAAAGAGCAGTGCGAGCTGAGATCGAGTCGCCGTCGCTGCTGGAGATCGGCAAGCGAGCCGCCATGCAGGCCGAGCGCGAGGCCATCGAGCGGGTGCTGCACGCAGACCCGCTGGAACCGGCGCCAGGCGGCCAAGATCCTGAAGGTCAGCTACAAGGCGCTGCTGAATAAGCTGAAGATCATTGAAGAGCAGAACGCCGCTCAAAGTAAGAATCTGACGGCCTAATCGTGTGTACCGCGATACCACTACGTCCTGTGCTCGACGACCGCGCTTTCTGGCAGATTCCGACGACTTGGAAATCGCAGATATCGCCACTGTTAGCAAGTACTTTCGAGTAGTCTGCGGCAGGAACATCGACTGGCGAAATCGGTTTGGAAACTCAACTGCATGACAGCTGTTCACATCAAAGAGGCACAAAACCTTGAAAATTACCCTCTACTGTCTGTCTCGCTATCTCCAGGTATGTCCCGCTGAGCGGGATGATGCCTTGCATCGCCTTCCCTGAACGATCCCTACCTCGCTCGCCTCTTTCTGAAGAGCGGCCTAATGGCCGCTTTTTTGCTTTGGGTGACGGCATAATCCGCTGCGGGAATTCGAGCCGGCAACCGACTGGCAAGATGTCAGTCGATTGCGCCGAAAAGTGGCGATCGGCGCGGAGTTGACGTGCGTTCTTCCGGACGCATATGATTTCGCTTCGCACAACGCATTTTGGCTTGGAGTCTTCCGAGGGCGCTTATTGCGGGATCGAGCAGGGTACAGACCATGGACAAGAAGAAATTGGAGACTTTTAAGAAGCGACTGGAAGAGCGGCAGCGCGAGCTACGCCATGCCGTCAGCCGTACCGCTCAGGACGGTCGCGACGCCGACTTGGAGTCGGCACAGGACATCGCCGATCGCGCCGCCAATTCGTACAACAAGGAATTCCTGTTCCACCAGAGCAACAACGATCGCCAATTGCTGCAGATGGTGGATGGTGCGCTGGACCGCATTCGCGAAGGCACCTTTGGCCAATGTATCTCCTGCGGCGAGGAGATCAATGCCAAGCGCCTGGAAGCGGTGCCGTGGACGCGTCACTGCATCGAATGCCAGGAAAAAGCCGGAAAAGGGCATACTGGAGCACTCCAGCACTTAGGATTCGGCCTGTTTGCAAAATTTAAGCCGCCCGTATCGACGGGCGGCTTTTTGTTGTGCGCCGGATTTCGCTCGGCTCAATTCTCCCGAGTGCGGCTTCATCTGGCCGCGAGCGCAGATAGCGGTTGTGCCAGCCCAGCGACTCGCCCAGCAGGTGAGGCGTATGACGTCCGTACGAGAGTCGCTCGGCGCGGTTGAGGTAGTCGGCAAGCTCGGACTTGTAGTCCGGGGCTGCGCATTTCTCGATGATCAGGTGTGCGCGCTGCCGTGGCGACAGACCACGCAAGTCCGCCAGGCCCTGTTCGGTGACCACGACCGAGACATCGTGTTCGGTGTGATCGACGTGCGACACCATCGGAACGATGGTCGAGATGCTGCCCTTTTGTGCCGTCGACGGCGCCATGAAGATCGACAGGTATCCGTTGCGAGCGAAGTCGCCTGAGCCGCCGATGCCGTTCTGAATGCGCGATCCCATCACGTGGGTCGAGTTCACGTTGCCGTAGATGTCGGCTTCGATCATGCCGTTCATGGCGATCACACCGAGCCGGCGAATGATCTCCGGGTGATTGGAAATTTCCTGCGGACGCAGCACGATCTTGCTGCGATAGCTGGCCATGTCGGCATTCACTTCATTCAGCATTTCGGGGCTCAGCGAGAACGCGGTCGCCGACGCCGCCGTCAGCTTGCCGGAGTTCAGCAGACGAATCATGCCGTCCTGAATGACCTCGGTGTACGAGGTCAGGTTCTCGAACGGACCTTCCTCCAGACCGAATAGAACCGCGTTGGCAATGTTGCCGACGCCCGACTGCAGCGGCAGCAGATTGGCAGGAATGCGGCCCTTCTTCACCTCCCAAGCGAGGAATTCGAGGATGTGTCCGGCGATGCGGCGGGAGTTTTCATCCGGCGCCTTGAACGCGCTGTTGCGATCGGGCGAATCGGTGAGCACGATGGCGACAATCTTCTCCGGCGCGCACTTCGAGATAGGGCGTGCCGATGCGCTGGCCGGTGTGCGTCAGAGGAATCGGCCCCCGATTCGGGGGCGGCTGCAGGCCGTAGTAAATGTCGTGCATGCCCTCCAGCGCCATCGGCTGCCAGGAGTTCACTTCGATGATCACGCGTCTCGGCTTGCTCGATCCAGGTCTTGTTGTTGCCGATGGAAGAGCTGGGAACCAGGCGTCCGTCTTCGAGCACAGCGGTCACTTCGATAAGCGCGACGTCGAGCTTACCGAGAAATCCGTACTCGACGAACTGGGCCACATGGCTCAAGTGGATGTCCATGTACTCCATTTCGCCGGCGTTGATGCGCTTGCGGGTCTCAGGATCAGACTGGTAGGGAAGCCGCAGATGAATGCCGCCGGCCATGGCGAGCGCGCCGTCGAGCTCAGGGCCGGTGGAGGCGCCGGTGAAGATGCTGACCTGGAATTTCTGTCCGCGCAGGTTGGCGTCGGAGATGCGGCGAGCCAGCGCCAGGGGCACGGCCTTGGGATAGCCGGAGCCGGTGAAGCCGCTCATGCCGACCTGATGACCATGCTGGATCAGCGCGGCCGCCTCCTCGGCGCTCATGATGCGATCGGCGAGACTGGAGTTGAGGACACGCGAGGTGGCGGCAACGACGGAAGATGACATCACAAGACCTTTCAGATCGCTGAAATTGCGGGCTCGAACCTCCGTAACGATAGGTCGGCGGATCAGAAGGCGTCTGTGAGAGCAGGTCACAACCGGGAAGGAGATGTTGAGGCGCAAGGCGGATGGATGGTGCACGATAAAAAAGACCCAGAGCGCTCCCACTCTGGGTCTTTCTATCACGTGATCGCTCGGATCACGGTCTCCGGGCCATCGGAGAGATCTACTTCGCACCGTGGCGCAAGTGCCTCCAGCGTGAAATTCGTCGCGCACTCTGTTTAACTTTGGAGGACTCGGCTGCGAATACATTATCTACTGCAAGTTGCGTTCCACTGCGATGTGGCGGCGCGGCGATGGTAGAATGGCTTGCTTTGCAATGACATACAAATCTGGAACAATACAGAGCCTTTCCTTACTGTCTGATTCCGGTTATTTTTACTATCTGGTTGGATAGTTCCAACTATCCAGATGGTTTGTGTGACTGCTATGGTTTCGCCACGGACGGACGAGTCAGCTAAATTCGCTGCCCGGAGAGAGCGGGTTGGACTCCAGAGTTGTCGTGGTGTGCGGGACCTGCCAAGGGAACCCTGGTAAGGCTGTTGGGCGATCAGCTTTCGGTCGGCCGGGACGGCGCCAACCATCTTTGCCTGCGCGATCGCGCGGTCTCACGGCGGCACTTTGCTATCAGCAAGACCGACTCCGCCTTCCAACTGATCGACCTCGAAAGCCACAACGGCACATTCGTAAACGGCATCCCCGTACGCCGCAAACTGCTGACCCACGGCGACACGATTCGTGTCGGACGTTGCGAACTGGTCTTCCTCATCACCGACGAATCCGATGACGCCACGCAGATGGTGCAGTTTCGCGAGGCCGAGCCGGTGGACCTGCTGACGACGACCAACATCCGGGCTTTCCGATCGGTTTCGCGCGCCAGCACCGACGTTGGCCGCATGGCGCGCGACCTCAATGCGCTGTTCAAGATCACCTCATCCTGAATTCGATCCGCGACCTGGAGGAGCTGCAGCAGCGACTGCTGGAGTTGCTGGGAGAAGTGATTCCCGCCGATTCCGGAGCGATCCTCATCCTGCGCCACGCGGACGAAGAGCCCAGTTCGAGCCGTGTGTGGCATCGCAAGGCAGCGGCAACGCGCAACTGCAGCATTCGCCGCGAATTGGTGCAGCGCGCACTGTGGGAACGCTCTCCTGTTCTCAGCCGCCCTTCCGATGAGACGGATGAGCGAGAGACCGTGCTGTGCGTGCCATTGGTTGGCGTCGAACGGATCATCGGCGTGCTGTACCTGACATCGTCGGAAAAGACGGACGGCTTTCAGGACGACCATGTGCACTTTCTTGAGTTCGGTTGCCGGAATTGCGGCGGTCACGCTGGACAATGTGCTCGCCACCGAAGCGTCTGCGCAATGAAAATCGCCGCTTGCAGGCGGAGCTCGACCTGGAAGGCGTCATCATCGGCGAAAGCCAGGGGATGCACCAGGTCGAGACCTTCATCGGCAAGGTGGCCAAGAGCGATTCCACGGTGCTGATCCGCGGCGAGAGCGGCACCGGCAAGGAACTGGTGGCGCGCGCCATCCATCGCAACAGTCCGCGCGCCGGGAAGCCGTTCGTCGCCATCAACTGCGCCGCCATTCCCGAAACCTTGCTGGAGAGCGAACTTTTCGGACACGAGAAAGGCGCCTTCACCGGCGCCATCGGCATGAAGAAAGGCCGGCTGGAAGTTGCCGAGGGCGGAACCATCTTTCTGGATGAAATCGGCGAGATGTCGCCGCATGCTGCAGGTCAAACTTCTGCGCGCATTGCAGGAACGTGAATTCGAACGCGTGGGCGGCACCCGCACGCTGAAGCTGGAAGCGCGCGTGATCGCTGCGACCAACAAGAATCTGGAAGAGGCGATTAAGAACGGGGAGTTCCGCCAGGATCTGTACTACCGTCTCAAGGTGGTTTCGATCGTGGTGCCGCCGCTGCGCGAGCGTCCCGATGATATTCCGCTGCTGGCGATGTACTTCTCGTCGAAGTATGCCGAGAAATGTAAGCGCCCGTTGAAGGGGATTTCTTCGGCGGCGCGCGCGTTGCTGACCAGCTATAGCTGGCCCGGCAATGTCCGTGAACTGGAGAACGCGCTGGAGCATGCCATGGTTCTCGGCATCGGCGATGAGATCGTTCCCGAAGATCTGCCCGAGGCGATCCTGGAAGTGCCGCCGTCCGGAGAGTGATGGAAAGACCTACCACGAGAAGATCAATCAGCTTAAGAAGAAAATGATTATGGACGCGGTGACGGCAGCACAAGGGCAACTACACCGAAGCGGCGAAATTCCTCGGCGTCCATCCCAATTACCTGCATCGACTGATTCGGAACCTGGATATCAAGGGCGATTTAAAGCGAGATAGTGACGAGTAGTTCCTGCCGCGAGCATCAAATTATTTCAAGCAACCAGCCTATGTTTCCGATGTCGCGATAGCCTGAAGGTGGATTGCCATCGCGAAAGGACTTACTGCTTGACAGCAGGTCCCCGCATGCTATCGTTTGCACACCATTGTGGATCAGAGGAGGCGGCTATGATCTTCCGGGACAATTTCATCGCTACTGGGTTACTGCTGGTGGCCGTCTGCTTCGGAACCGGATGCGATAAGCAAACCAAACAAGCCGATCTGCAACCAAACCAGCCTAGTCCGCCCACGTCAGTCACCGATACGGATACCGGGACTGGAGGCGATGGAAACCCCAATGATCCAGCCCGCCATCCTCTCAAGGATACAACCTTAAAGGTATATCAGGATAAATCTGGTGCTTGTTATACCGATCAGGCTTGGTTGGATGTCATAGCAGGAACCGACACAGTAGCGTGGAGTTCGGGGGACGGTAAGTCTTCGTTTCTGCTTGAATTCTATTCCACCCCACTGCGAACCGGAAACCCGCCAACGACACCGGCGTATGTCGTAACCGTGCCGCCCACGACTTCGAGCACTAGGTATGCGTTAGCGGATTACAACAGTAATTGCAAGAACAGCCCCAGCGCCGCAAGCTGCTACTTCCAATATCAGATTGTTAAGGTGCCCAGTAGCTCCACGAGTAAGTCTGATATCTGCGGCCCATCGCCGCTGACGGTGGGCATTCACATCAAGCCATGAATTATTTCTTGCCTGCGAGAGCATGAAACTCGGAATTGTTTTGTAGCGGCTGGAACTCAGGACTATCCAGGAATTGCGAGGGCGGCAAACCTGCACCGACCGCCTGCTGCAGCCATACAAGAGTTTGCCGCTGGTCGCCGAAGTGGATCGATGTGCTGGCGGCCCGCAATAGGACATCCGGATTGTGTGGCGCAAGCGTGACGGCTTGCTGAACGGTATCGATAGCCTGCTTTTTGTCCCCCATCATGGCAAGGTAGTAGCCCAGATAACTGAGGGCACCCGCGTCGCGCGGATTGGCCTGCATTGCGGCCTGAGTTAGTCGGATGGCTTGCTGGTACGCCTTTGTTGATTCCGGCCTGCGATTGGGAGTCCAGTACAGCGCGTCGCCCAGATTGCCCCAGTTCATATAATCATCGTGGTTCAGCTGCAGCGATTGCTGGAAAATGTCTGCAGCTTCGCCATACCGGTGCAGAAAAAAATAGACAGCGCCAAGATTTCCATAGGCTTCCAGGTTCGGTCTCAAGTCGATAGAACGCTTCAGAGTGACGATAGCTTCGGGATAGAGTCCTTGAGCCGTATAAACTCCGCCCAGGTTCGAATATCCGCGGTAATTCTCGGGCGCCAGATCGATCACCTTGCGAAACATTGCCGCAGCTTCGTCATAACGACCCTGATTGCTGTAAAAGACACCAAGCCAACTATAAGGGCCCCAGTAGTTAGGACGTTGCTGGATAGCTAATTTATAAGCTACCTCGGCCGCGGCCGGATTCCCTAGCTTCTGGTAGCTATCGGCAAGTCCGATTAATCCTGCGTCATTGCCGGCGTCGAGTTGGAGGACACGCTGGTAGTGTTGCACGGCCTTGCCATACTCACCGGTACTCTTCAACACGTCACCAAGGCAAATATGTCCTTCGGCAAGATCGGGCGATAGAGCAAGAGATCGATCGCAGTCAGTGCGTGCCTGGCTAAGCCAATCCTTTGATTTGTTTAATTGCGTAAATCCGTCGACATATGCCTCGCCCAAGCCCGCATAGGCTGGCGCGTACTTCGGATCGACCTTCAATGCCTGGTTGAACTCCGTGATCGCATTGTCGATGTTCTCCGGCCTCTCGTATTCCAGCAGGTAGCCACGTCCGCGAATGTAAGCTTCGTAGGCGGCCGGTTGCGTGTCTTGACGGGCGCCAAGGCTTGTCTCTGCGGGCCGTTGATGTTTCCTGGCAGCATGTCGAGCGTGGCGTTCACCACCTGGTCCTGCAACTTGAAAGCGTCGCCGGCGTCGGCCTCGATGGTGCGCGCCGCCAGTTGGCGATGCGTCCTGGAATCGACCAGGTAGCAGTTGACTCGCATGATTTGCCCTGAGCGCTGCAGGCTGCTTTCCAGAACGTAGTCGGTGCCGAACTCCCGGCGTGCGTCGCCGGCCGTCTTCACCTTCTGGTCGCGCAGGTCGCGCGGCGAGACGACCTGGATCGAATCGCTGTCGCTGGCTTGCACCAGCTTGGCGGTGAGCGTCTCGGTCAGTCCGAGTCCGAGCGCGTTCGTCGCCGCATCCTGTCCCACGGTCTCGATGGGCAGTACCGCGAGTATCTTCTGATGGCCGGGCGGCGGCGGCGTCCATCGCTTGACGAAGTAGCCGATCATCAGTCCCAGCGACTAGGACGGCGACGAAAGCCAGGACAAACTTCCGTTTGCCGCCGTCTGGTCGAGATTTCCATGACCTGCGACTGCCGCAGGGTGTCGGTGGCAATCTCACCGCCGGCCAGCAGGCGCTGCAAATCCACGCGGAATTCGCGCAGCGGACTGGTATCGCCTGTCGGGATCGCGGTCCAGTGCCTTCAGGATCACCGCTTCGAGCGACGCAGTGATCTTGGGGTTGATCAGGGTTGGCCGGACCGGGTCGTAGTGCAGGATGGCATCGATGATCAGCGACGGCTGTTTGTCGGGAAATGCGCGTCGTGCCGGTCGCCATCTCATAGAGCACAGCACCCGCCGCCCAGATGTCGGCGCGCGCGTCGGCATCTTCGGCGCGCAGCAGCTCTGGAGCCATGTACGGCAATGTGCCGCTGACCGAAACGCTAGCGGTGAGGTTGACGGTGTCGGCATTTTCGTCGAACGGCTCGCGAGATCTTGGCCAATCCGAAGTCGAGGATCTTGACCTGACCATCGCGGTTCAGGCGAATGTTGCCCGGCTTCAGGTCGCGGTGAATGACGTTTTCACGGTGCGCCGCTTCCAGACCGCTCAGGATCTGGATGCCGAGTTCCAGCACCGTCTTCTGCGGCAACGCCTGCTTGCCGATCTTCTCGTCGAGATTGATGCCGGGAATGTATTCGGTGACCAGGTAATCGACACCGCCCTGCTCGCCGAAGTCGAAGGCCATGGCGAGGTTGGGGTGATTGAGCCGGCCGACTGCCAGTGCTTCTTTGCGGAAACGCTCGCGGCTGGCCGCATCGGCGAACAAGTCGTGCGGCAGAATCTTCACCGCGACGTCGCGGCGCAGTTGCTCATCATGCGCGCGAAAGACCACGCCCATGCCGCCTGCCCCAACTTGCTCGATCAGGCGATAGTGCCCGAAGACCTGTCCGACACCCGGAGCCGCCTCTGCCATTGTCCACGGAGTTTAGGACGGCGGTGGAACCAGCGTCAAACTTGCATTTTCGCAGGCTGGTGGCGGCAGTGGTTCGACATCGAAGGGCGAATCACACCTTGAGGAAGATTTTCTTGCGGTACATCCACCAGACCGGCAGGAAGCAGAACGCGAGGACAAGCAGGGAGTGCAGCAAAGAACCTAGCGCCGGAGAATGGCTCGCCAGCCGCTGGAATGCGAACAAATGGTCCCAGCCGAACCACCCGCCGATGAGCTGCGACAGAACGTACGCGGTAATCGCATTCGTCCCCAGGATCATGAACGGCTTGCTCCATGCACCACGGTGAAGTTTGATGTCTGTGATCCAGCAGCAGATCGCGAGGCAAATGAGCGCTCCACCCGCGGTGAACAGCACGTAGGAACTGGTCCACAGATTCTTGTTGATGGGAAACCAGTAGCCCCAAATCTCGCCGGCGATTACGCCGGCGAGCCCGACGACGAGCATGCCCCTGACCTTGCGCTCGGGCGCGTGCTTCGTCTGCAGCCACTCGCCGGTCAGAACGCCGCAAAGCGCGCTCGCGATCGCGGGTATGGTGCTGAGAACGCCTTCGGGATCGCGGGTCTTCTCCCACATGTGTCCAAGCATCAGCTTGCGATCAAGGTAGGCGGCGAGGTTGAAATCCGGATGGAGGATTGGAATGTCGACGCTCGGCATGCCATGGCCAGGCACCGGCAGGAAGCGCATGATGATCCAGTAGCCGACTGTGAGTGCGGCAATCCAGATCACACGGGCGCGCGTGCCGGAGTACGAGCGTGATCACCGACGCGATGCAGTAAACGACGGCAATTCTCTGCAGCACTCCGGGAATGCGCCACGTGGAGGGTTGCAGCGAGGCCATGCCATTGAGGGCGAGGCCGATGAGGAATAGAACGACGCTGCGGCGGACTGTATGCAGAACCAGCTTGCGTCGTGACTCTCCGCGTTGTAGCCGGGCCTGAAACGAAAAGACCAGCGAGACGCCGACGATGAAGAGAAAGAATGGAAAGATCAGGTCGGTAGGCGTCCATCCGTTCCACTCGGCGTGCCGCAACGGCCAGTAGGCTTGCTCGCTGTTCTGATTGTTGACCACGATCATCGCGGCCATGGTGATGCCGCGAAACAAATCCAGCGAGAACAGCCGATTCGCCGCGGAGGTCCCCTGTTCAACCCGATGCTCAATCGTCGCCGCCGCGGTGCTCATGGCGATCACGATTGTACAGGCAGGCAGCGCAAAGCCGGCTGCGGTTTACTCTCCCCCGAAGCGAAAGCGAAATCCTCCGCGGAAGTTCAAGCCCAGCGCGGGATAGCCCAGCACTTCGTTGTAGTGGTTGTTGAAGGCGTTGTCCAGATTCGCGTACGCGGTTATGTGACGTCCGAAGTCATACCAGCCGCCAAAGTCGACGCGCGCATAGCCCGCCGCGTAGTAGATCGGGGTGATGAAGCCGAAGAGGAAGTCGGAATCGGGCCGACGTCCGACCGCCGTGACGCCGCCGCTCGCGCCCCAGTGCGGACGAGTGTAGGTCAATAGCATATTGCCTGCCTGCTTAGGCCGGCGGAGCAGCGGTGCTCCGACTCCGTAGATCAGGGGGTCACAACCGGCAAAGGGATCGCAGGGCGGCGCTTCCTGAATTTGCGTGGAGGTGTACGTGTACGAAGCAGTTGAGCGACAGATTGTTCGTGATGCGCGCGTTCAACACGATCTCTGCGCCCTGAGCCATCGACTTATTGAAGTTCACGTACTGGCTGACAAAGGTGACGGAGTTGAACAGGTATTCGATCTGGTCGAGGAAGAGGTTGTGGAAGTACAGCGCGCTGATCGAAACCCGGTTGTTGAACAGTCCCTGCTCGATTCCGGCTTCGACGGCGTGATTCTGCTCCGGCTTCAGATTGGGATTCGGAATGACCGGGAAGTTGCCGGCTATGCCGAAAGACTGTTCGAAGCTGGGCTCCTTGATGCCCTCGGAGTACCCCGCGCGCAGACGTGTCCCGCTGAATGTCTCGTTGCCCTGGAATAGCAGGTACGATCCGGAAACTCGCGGAGAGACGTTGCTGCCGAAGCTCTCGTTGTTCACATAGCCCAAGCCCGCCAGCACGGAGAGACGCTTCCAGCTGATGGCTTCCTGCCCGAAGAGATAGTTATTGCGGCGAAGGCCATGGGTCGTGCTGATGTCGGGAAACTGCGCCGTGCCGCTAGTTGCTGGTGATGTAGCCGTTCTCGTCTTCGAAGTTGTAGCCGACTGTGGTCAGCGCCCAGGTGCGTGGCGTCCAGGTTCCCTGGTACGGAAAGTCCCGCGACGTTGTACTTGGTCAGGTTGCCGAAGGCGGTATCGAAGGGACGATCCGGATCGTCGACCGGATTGTCGTTGAGCGCGACATGGTGATACTCATATCCCGAGAACTGGTGCTGCCACGATCCCGGCCCACTCACGGTCAGCGCGCCGCTGGCCAGGAAGTTGTTTTGATGCGCGTACTGATTCGGATCAGGAGGCAGCACGGGCGCGCCGTTAAACCACCAGTTCGACGGCACTCCCGTCCAACTGTTGTAGTGGCGTAGGCGCAGCCGAAACGCGACGCGATCGGAAAGCTTTACGCCGAAGTTGCCGCCCTGCAGCGAATTCGAATACTGATTGTTGATGCCCTGGCCGTTGGTGTTGAACTGGTCGGCAAAGGCGTTGTAGTCGAAGATGCCTCGAGCGCCGGCGATCGACGCGTAACCGTGTGCGGTCGAGAAGTTGCCGCCATCGGCGCCGAAGGTCACTTCCGGAGTGCGCGTACTTCCGGTTACAGTCCACAACTGCACCACGCTGGTCATCGCGTCCGTGCCATAGGCGGTGCTCTCGGGACCGCGCTCAACCTCAAGCCGTTGCACGTTGCTCATCGGCACGACGCCGAAGTCGAAGTAGCCACCGGGATCGTTCACGGGCACCCCGTCGATCAGCACCTTGTTGTAGTTCGACTCACCACCGCGAACGAACAGGCTGGAGATGGCGCCCGTTTGTCCCGAGGCATTGACGACCGCTCCCGGGATGTAGCGCAGCGCATCGCTAGTCGCAACCGGATTCAGCAGCTTGAGTTGATCGCTGTCGAGCAGGCCGACCGAGGCGCCGCTCTGTTCCACCGTCGACGGCGTCGAGCTGCCGGTGACGACAACCGTTTGCGGCGTCGTTGTCAGCTTGAGCTCGATGGCCAGCGTCACGGTCTGGGGTAATGTGATTTGCTGAGACTGCTCAGCGAAGCCGGGCGCCAAAATGACGATGCGGTATTCACCATCGGCAAGATTCTGAAACTGGGTGGTGCCGTCGCCCACGGTAGTTTGCGTGGCGACGCCGGCACCGTCAGTGCCGCGGAACAGTTTGATTTGCTACGCCGGACACACGATCGCCGGACGGGCTTTGCACAGTGATGGTGAGATCTGACGCGAAGGACGCCGCACAAAATAGCAGCAGGAAGAACGACAGAAGAACGATACGCAAGGACTCCTCCTTTGCACGCGAAAGGGATTGGTAGCCGAGGTCCAACGTACGTGCGAAGTACGTGGAACCTTGTCGTTCGCGCCGGTCTCCTGGCTCGCGAGCTGCGATGGTGATCGCTTACAGCGGCGGGGCCTTCCCGTTTTCACAGTGGCCTGTTCGCCATGACTCGCTTACAGTTGCGCGGCAGCGCGGGCTTTGCACCCGCTTCCCAGTTCCGTCACATGACGGAACGCGCGAACGCTGATTGGAAAGGAACGTCGAATCCACGACTGGGTCGAAGATTCGTTGCGGAAGAATCCGCAATTGCTTCATCCCGGTCCGAAGCCGGTCTGGGACGAGTTACGACTGTACTGGCGCGGGAGACGCGAGTGTCAATTGCCGGTAGCGGAAAACTGCGAATCGGCGAACTCGGTGATGCGATCGAGGGCCGCCTGCATCTCGGCGTGATATTGCTCCATCGCCGCGTCGTCGGCGTCAGGAGGCACGAAGATCTTGCGGGCGAAGCGAACATAGATCCGCGAGAAGGGTTTCGGGATCACCAGCTTGTCCCAGGTGTTCAGGACCCAGGCGCTCTCGACTGCGACATAGAAGGCCGTGATGGCCACGCCGCTCATACGCGCCAGGAACACCGGTCCTTTTTTCGCCACGCCGCGCGGGCCACGCGGGCCATCGATGGTAAACGCGACCGCGTTTCCCTCCGCCAGCTGCTGATTCATCTCCAGCAGCGCGCGTTGACCACCGCGCGAACTCGAACCGCGAACCGGTACAAATCCGAAGCGCTTGATGACGCGCGCGATGAATTCGCCGTCGCGGCTTTGGCTGGTCATTACGGCCGGGATGCTGATGGCGATAAATCCAGGTGGCCGGAAGCACACAGCGATGCCAGAAAGGAAAGATGCCGGGATAGACCTCGGCGAGGCTTTGGATCGCGCCTTCTTCGTAGGTCGTTGTCTCGCGCAGGGTGCAGCCGATCAGGCGCAAGATCGCGGGCACGAGCCATGACACCAGCGCGAGCTGCATTCGCTGCGAGAAGGTGAAGCGCGGTTCGCCAGATTCAGCGCTGCTTCGGTCAGCCACGCCTGAATTCTAACCTGCGTACCTCAGCCAGCGACGCAGCTCCGGCAGAGTCGGCCGCTTGCCGTACATCAGGATGCCGACGCGGTAGATGCGCGCCGAAAGCGACAGCAGGCCGTAGATGGTGGCCAGCATCAGGCCGATGCACAACGCAATCTGCCACATTGGCGGCTGCTCGATCAGGATGCGCACCAGCATCAGGATCGGCGCGAAAAACGGAATGATCGAAAGCCAGAATGACAGCGGCGAATTCGGGTGCTGAATGACTGCGTTCATCAGGAAGATAGCGATCAGGATCGGCATCATTGCCGGCCACTGCATCTGCTGCGCTTCCTGGTCGGTGTTGACCATCGAGCCGATGGCAGCGTACATCGAGCTGTAGAGCAGATATCCCAGCAGGAAGAAGACTGGCGAAGGCAAACATTCCTACCATGGGTATGTGGACTTCGCCGAGGAAGGACTTCGCTGCCAGCAGCCCGGGAACGGAGAAGAGTGCGGCGAAGATTACCCACACCAGAATTTGCGTCAGTCCAACCGCGCCCACGCCCAGAATTTTGCCGGCAAGCAATTCCTTGGCGGTTACGGAGGAGAGCAGCACCTCCAGAATGCGTGTGCTCTTTTCTTCGATGACGGACCGCATTACCGCCATGCCGTAGACCAGCACGACTGCGTACAGCAGCATCACCATGGCGAAGGCGGTGAGAAAGATGGTGGTGCCGCTGGTGCCCCGGTGGCCCTTCTCGACGCGGATCGTTTCCAGCTTGATCGGCTTGAGCAGCGCATCGATGTCGTCGCCACTCATACCACGCTGCTGCAAATGCTGCTTGGTGATGGCTGCCTTCACGGCGCTACGTAGTTCCGACGACTGGCTGAAGTCGGCGGCTTCTTTTGTGCTGTAGACGATTTTGCGATTAGCTATCGCGTCATCGGTTAGCCAGAGAAAGCCGGTGATCTGACCATCGGAAACCTGGCGATTCAGGCGATCGCGTTCCTGCGTCGCTGGTATCGGTCACGACCTGCATGGCATACACGGTTGGCGCGGAATACTCCTGATCGAACTCTGCGTCGGATGCAGCGGTTGCCTGTTGCGCAGCCAATTGCTGCCCAACAGCCTCTCCGAGCTTCATGTCGTTGGTCACGATGACCAGACGACGTTCGCCACCGGAGCTCATCTGCGCGATCTTTGTCGGGATGAAAACGATTCCCGCCATCGCTGCCGGCATGAGCAGAGTGAAGATGAGGAAGGAGCGGGTGCGCACACGCTCCAGGTATTCGCGCTGAATCAGAGTCCAGACGTTATGCATTCTTGCCAACCTGGTCGATAAAGATCTCTTCCAACGAGGGCTCCACCACTTCGAAGCGGCTGATACGGGCGTTCTCGGCGGCTATGCGCAATAGCTGCTGGGCATCGGCTCCGGGCATCAATCGCACCTCGACGTAGTTGCCGTAATCGTTGAACGACTGCACCAGCGCGCATCCCTCCAGCCGGGGGTCGCCTTCAAACTGCATCTGCACGTGGTTGTTTCCGTAGCTGGACTTGATCTTCTTCAGGTCGCCTTCCAGCACAGCGCGACCGTGATCGATCAGGCAGATGGAATCGCATAGCCGTTCTACCTGGTCCATGCGATGCGTGGAGAAGAGAATCGTCTTGCCGGCCTTCTTCAACTCGAGCAGGACATCTTTCAGCATGACGGAGTTCGCCGGATCGAGACCGGAGAACGGTTCGTCCATGATGATGAGGTCAGGCTCGTGCAGCAGAGTGGCGGCAAACTGGATCTTCTGCTGCATGCCCTTCGACAGCTCTTCGACTTTCTTCTGCGTCCAGTCGGAGATCTGCAGGCGTGCGCACCAGGCCAGCGACCGCTTGCGGGCTTCCGGCTCCGAAAGGTTGTGCAGGCGTCCGAGAAAGACAAGGTGGTCCAGCACCTTCATCTTCTTGTAGAGGCCGCGCTCCTCCGGCAGATAGCCGATGCGATCCAGTTGCTCGCGATGAAACGGCTCGCCGAAGAGCCGCACCTCGCCCTCGTCGGGCATGGTGATGCCGATCATCATGCGAATGGTGGAAGTCTTGCCGGCGCCATTGGGGCCGAGCAGACCGTAGACACCGCCCGCGCGAATGTTCAGCGACAGGTGGTCGACGGCGACAAAGTTGTCGTAGGTCTTGCGGATTCCGCGGAGTTCTACGGGGTCAGCCATATGGTCGATTTTTGGATTCCAGTTTCGAGCCTCAAGTTCGCCGTGGCGTTAAGCTCTACTCGGGCTGGAAGGGTCTGAACGTCACTATATACCGTCAACGCCGGTATCTGTCGATACGCATCAAAGGGCGAGGAAGTTACGAATCAGTTGTTTTCCTTGATCGGTAAGAACGCTTTCGGGATGGAACTGCACGCCTTCGACAGGGAATTTGCGATGACGTAGTCCCATGATGACGCGAGTTCCGTCGCGGTCGCGACAGGTGGCGGAGATCTCCAGTTCTGCCGGCAAGCCCTTTTCCTGCACGATGAGGGAATGGTAGCGGGTCGCCGTCATGGGCGAAGAGATGTTGCGGAAGATGGTCTTGCCGTCGTGCTCGACGGAACTGGTCTTGCCGTGCATGAGGTTGGGGGCGCGAACGACTTTGCCGCCAAAAGCCGCGCCGATCGCTTGATGTCCCAGACAAACACCGAGGAGCGGAACTTTACCGGCGAAGTGCCGAATGACATCGATGCTGATGCCGGCTTCCTGTGGCGTGCAGGGCCCGGGCGAGACCACGATGTGGTCAGGATGCATAGCTTCAATTTCGTCCAATGCTCGTTTGATCGTTGCGACTAACCTTGACTTCGCAACCTAGCTCTCCGAGATATTGGACCAGGTTGTAAGTAAAGGAATCGTAGTTGTCTAAAACGAACACCATAGATTCGTCCCTAGCCATCTGCTTTTTCGCACGCTCTCAGCAATGCGCTCGCCTTGTTCATGCACTCTTGATATTCCTTCTCCGGATCAGAGTCGGCTACGATGCCTGCGCCTGCCTGCACATAGGCCCGATTATCGCGCACCACCATAGTTCGAATCGCGATACATGAATCGAGATTGCCGGCGTGATCAGCGTAAAACACCGATCCGCCATAGACGCCGCGTCGCACCGGCTCCAGTTCTTCGATGATCTCCATGGCGCGAACTTTGGGCGCGCCGCTTAACGTTCCAGCCGGAAAGCATGCCGCCAGCGCATCGAGCGCATCGAGGTCTTCGCGCAAGTTGCCTTCGAGAGCCGACACCAGGTGCATGACGTGCGAGTACTTCTCCACGTACATCAGGTCGCTCACTTTGACCGTGCCGTAGTCGCTGACGCGTCCCAGATCGTTGCGACCGAGGTCGACCAGCATCACGTGCTCGGCGCGCTCTTTCTCGTCAGTGCGTAGCTGCTCGATAAGCTTCTCATCTTCGGCGGCGTCGGCTCCGCGCTTGTGCGTGCCGGCGATCGGACGGTACTCCAGCTTTCGTCCCGACACTCGCACCAGCATTTCCGGCGACGCGCCCAGCACGTGCATGTCGTCGAGTTTGAGGAAAAACATGTACGGCGAAGGATTGACGGTGCGCAGCGCGCGATAAATCTGGAACGGTTCTGCCGGAGGCTTGAAGTCCAGCCGCTGCGACAGCACCACCTGGAAGATGTCGCCGGCCGCGATGTATTCCTTCGCCCGGCGAACGCTCTTCACAAAATCATCATGGGTGGTGCGGTTGTGAACTTTGATCGCTTCTGGCTTTGCCGCCATCGGACCGGCGGAGGTCGCTGTCCGCGCAGTCCTCGCTCCAGCTTCTGCTCGATTGCGTCGATGTCGGCCAGCGCGCGATCGTAGGCTTTGCGCGGCGACTCCGCACGCACATCGGCAGCGGCGATGATGTGCACCTGATGGCGCAGATGATCGAAGGCCAGCAGCCGATCGTAGAACGTGAAGACGCAGTCGGGAACGTGGGCGTCGTCCTTGGCGTTTTCCGGTAGACGCTCGAACTGCCGCACCATGTCGTAAGCGAAGTAGCCGACTCCCCCGGAAGTGAATGGGGGCAGGCCGGAATCGACGCAGGCGTGTGCTGGCGCAATTGCTCGCGCAGCAACTCGATCACGCTTCCCGTTTGCCTGCGAATCTTCGCGCCTTCGCGAATGGTGAGTCTCGTGCCCGCGTGCGGTGATGACGGTACGAGGCTGTGCGCCGAGAAAGGTGTAGCGTCCAATCTTCTCGCCGCCTTCGACCGACTCCAGCAGGAACGCATACTTCTGCCGTGCGGCGATGCTGAGGAACGCGCCCACGGGCGTAAGCAGATCCGCACTCAAAGTTTTCGCAACCGGGATGAGAGTGGCGTTGCGACTGAGCTCAAGGAAACTGCGATAGTCAGGTGTGAGCATGGCTGAGCCGGAGTTAACTGGGATTATACGGGACCTAGGTTCGGGCTCTCTTGCCTTGCACGTCGGCTCGGGCCTGCATATACTTTGCAAGTTTGGCCCAAAAACAGGACGCGCGCTCAACCAACCACGTCCCATCATGCAAGGCGTCCGCAATTCATCGGAGACCGTATGGCTACCGTACATTCGCTGGAACAAGAAAGTAATCCGTGGGAACAACAAGCTGCGCGCTTCAACCTGGCGGCCGAGAAACTAAAGCTCGATGAAGGTCTTTGGCGCGTACTGCGCCAGCCTAACCGGGAGATCATCGTCCACATCCCGGTCAACATGGACAACGGACAACTGGAGGTCTTCACCGGCTACCGGGTGCAGCACTCCATCGCGCGCGGTCCGGCGAAGGGCGGCGTTCGCTACTCGCCCGATGTGACGCTGGATGAGGTTCGCGCGCTGGCCAGCTGGATGACCTGGAAGTGTGCGGTGGTCAACATTCCCTTCGGCGGAGCCAAGGGCGGGATCATCTGCGATCCCAAGAACATGTCGCAAGGGCGAACTGGAACGCATGACCCGCCGCTACACCTCCGAGCTGATCGAGTTCATCGGCCCGGAAAAAGACGTTCCCGCGCCGGACGTGAACACCAACGAGCAGACCATGGCATGGATGATGGACACCTACTCCATGCACATGCGCCAGACGGTGACCGCAGTGGTGACGGGCAAGCCGCTGAACATGGGCGGATCGCGCGGGCGTCGCGAAGCTACCGGCCGCGGCGTCATGATCATCTGCGACGAGTCGATCAAGAAGCTCGACATGCGCGCCGAGAATACGCGCGTCATTATCCAGGGCTTCGGCAATGTCGGCTCTAACGCCGCGCTGCTGATGCACAATGCCGGCTACAAGGTCATCGGCATTGGCGAGTGGGATGGCGGTCTGTACAACGCCAACGGCATCGACATCCATGCGCTGTGGGAGTTCCGGCAGAAGGAAGGCACCATCCACGGCTTCAAAGAGGCCGAGAAGGCAGCCACCGCCGATCTGCTGATCACCGACTGCGAGATCCTGGTTCCGGCCGCGACCGAGAACGTCATCACCTCGGCGAATGCCAGCAAGGTGAAGGCGAAGATCCTGGTCGAAGGCGCTAACGGTCCAACGACCGCCGCCGCCGACGACATCCTTGCCGACAAGGGCGTCTTCGTCATGCCGGACATCCTGGCGAATGCCGGCGGCGTGACTGCCTCCTACTTCGAGTGGGTGCAGGACCGGCAGGGCTACTTCTGGAAGGAATCGGTGGTGAACGAGCAATTGGAGCACATCATGGTCTCGTCGTTTGAGGATGTTGTGCGCTACGCCGAAACCCACCACGTCAACAACCGCATTGCCGCTTACATGCTGGCCATCGACCGGGTGGCGTATACGATCCAGCAACGCGGCATCTACGCGTAGTTATGATTCAGTTAACGGTTGCGACAGAGGCAGCTCCCAAGGCGGGAGCTGTTTCTGTTTTCGGACAAAAATAATTTTCGCCGACCCTGCAGACGCGAACCTCCAGTTGGGGCATAATAGCGTCCAAGTTGTACAGCCAGTGGAAATGTTCTCCCCATGTAGGGTCACCATGCCACACCTGTATTCGTACCTACGCCTGGTTGCAGTCGCGGTCGCCAGCCCCGTCATCGCGATCTACATTGTTGTCGTCGCTGGAGTGCCGCTATCGTCGGCGCTGTGCAGCGCGGCTCGCGCCGTACTCGCGAGGTTTTGCGCCTGTGGATGAGCGTAGGCGACTGGGTGAAGGGAATTCCGGTGGGGTACAGCTACTGGGAACAGTACGAAGCGCCCGTGATGCTCGATGAGATTGTGGTTCACCACGACGAATAATGCGACTTCAGGCTTCTCTTCTGCGATTGCTTTCAATCTAACCTGTAGCGCATAATCGCCTGTTATCGGCGCCGCAGCGGGCGCCAATGTGTGCCACCCTGTTTTTGTGAACCTCCCGACTTACATCACGCTGGTCCGAATCCTCAGCATTCCTGTGCTGATCTGGGTGTTGACCAGCAGCCGTTTCAGCTCCGCCAACGGACGAGCGCGAGCTGCTGGCGTGCGCGGTCTTTCTCGCCGCGTCGCTCACGGACGCGATCGACGGCTACCTGGCGCGCCGGCGCTCCCAAGTCACCACGCTGGGTATGCTGCTGGATCCTGTTGCCGACAAGCTGCTGATCGCCGCTGCCTTCGTCACTCTGGTGCAATTCAATCCTCGCGTCGTGCCGGCGTGGATGGTGGTCATCATCGTTGGCCGGGAGTTCCTGGTCAGCGGCCTGCGTTCGATTGCCGCCTCCGAAGGCTTCACCATCCAGGCCAGCGATCTGGGCAAGCTGAAGATGTGCGTGCAGATCTTCTGCGTGCTCGCCGCCATCATCGACCATCATTGGGCATATCTGCTTGGCGTGCCGGTGCTATCCGGTCGCCGTGGCTTCGATCTGGCTGATGGTAGGTCTCTCTCTTTGGTCTGCGGTCGACTACTTTGTCGCTTTCTGGAAACGGATCGATCAGGCTTCCGAGCGGCGCCGACGCAGACGTTCCTTTGTGCTGAGCCGGCGAAGGAAGCGCAACAATGTCCCCGCAATCTGAACACGTCCAGCCGCCGCTCGCTTGCGAGGCCGTGGAATTTTCATCGGAAGAGCGCCAGGTTTTATTGCGCCTGGCCCATCAATCGATCGAGGCTGCGTTGGTGGAGCGTCGGCTTGATCTGACTGCCCCGACCGAGCATCTGGCCGAGCAGCGTGGGGCATTCACGACCCTGCACCTTGACGGCAAGCTGCGCGGCTGCATCGGATACGTTTTTCCCACTCAGTCGCTTTACGCTACAGTCGCCGAGACGGCGAGAGCGGCAGCATTTGACGATCCGCGCTTCCAGCCGGTGAGCCGCGAGGAGGCTGCTGAGCTGATGATCGAGATCAGCGTGCTTTCACCCTTGAAGCCGATTGTGCCGGACGAGGTGGTGATCGGCAAACACGGCCTGGTGGTCATGCAGGGCAGCCGACGAGGACTACTTCTGCCTCAGGTGCCAGTGGAATGGGGCTGGGATCGCGAGACATTTCTGTCTCAGACCTGCCTGAAGGCAGGACTTGCTCCTGACGCATGGCAGGGCGGGGCGGAGCTGCAAGCTTTTACTGCCGAAGTTTTTAGCGAATAGCAAAAACTCGCCTGCAGCTCGAAATTATTCCCACTTGGCCTCTAAGAGCAGTCGTTTTAACGAGTCGGCTTCCCACTTAAGGTGAAATCAACCATTCCTCCCGTACGCGGTTCCCATTCACCTGTGGTGTTATTGCCGCCCCTGATTCGTATCTGTTCGGTGCCCTTATGGGGCGCGGCCCGTCAACTTTCCGGAATTACAATGTTGCAACTTTCTTTGTGCATCTGTACGATCATGCAGCTACATGCGCGAGTCTTCAAGCACTTACGCATCACGAATCCGTCGTTTCCGGTTGCCCCGGCTCTGCATAGCGGTGGTGGGCGCCGATGCTTCTACGATGGTCGAACGCGCCGAGTCTCTGGTGCGGGATAACCCCTTTTTAGAGTTAAGGTTAGACTACCTCTCACAGCCCTTGGCGGCGCTGCCGAAGCTGAAGAATTTCGTCGAGTTACACCCCGAGGCGACCTTCATTGCGTACCTGTCGCCGGGCTGTAAATGGCGGGAAATTCAAGGGAACCGTCGGCGGCTCAGATCGCGGTACTGCGCAAGGCAGCCGATATTGGCTTCCAGCTGGTCGATCTGGAACTGCAGAGTGTCGACTCGCTGAAGGCAAATGACTTACGCGATCTTTACGACCGCGTCGGCCTGATCATCTCGCACTCACGACTTCAAGGCCACCAAGAACATCGATCGCCAGTTCAAGGAGATGGCCAAGTATCCGGCCGACTTCTACAAGCTGGTCTCAACGGCGACCAGCCTGCACGACAACGTCGTGATGATGAAGTTGCTGGAGGAGAACTCGGGCAAGCACGAGATGGTCGGCCTGTGTATGGGTGAGCAGGGAATCATCAGCCGTGTGTTGGGCGTCAGGGCGGGAAGCGTCTTTACGTTTGGATCGGCGGCCAAGGGAGAGGAGACGGCGCCCGGGCAGGTACTGGCCGGCGAATTGCGCGATGTTTACCGCATCGAAATGGTCGACCAGGCGACGCAGGTATATGGCGTGGTCGGCGACCCGGTCTCACATTCGCTCTCGCCGGTGATGATGAACGCGGCCTTCCGGCGCGAGACGGTGAATGCCGTGTACCTGGCGCTGCATGCCAGGAGCCTGAAAGACCTGCTGGCCTGCGTGCAGGACATTCCCATCCGCGGGCTGAGCATTACCATGCCGTACAAGCAGGAGATTCTGGGGGCATTGGAGAACTCCGACCCGCTGACCCGGCAGATTGGCGCTTGCAATACGGTGGTTCGCGCCGCCGATGGCAAGCTTTACGGCTTTAATACGGATGTCGCAGGGGTCATCGTGCCGCTGGAGCAGCGAATGAGTCTGGCCGGAGCTCGCGTTCTGATTGTCGGCGCCGGTGGTGTGGCTCGCGCAGCAGCTTTCGGGCTGAAGTCTAAGGGCGCCGAGGTATTCCTTACGAATCGCACGGCGGAAAAAGGTCAGACGCTTGCTCGCCAGGCGAAGATCAAGTACATGAAGCGTCCTGACGTCGCCAAGCAGCAGTTCGACGTGATCATCAACGCGACGCCGGTGGGGATGAACAACAGCAAGCAGGCGCCGCTGGAAGAGAAAGAGCTGAATACGAAATACGTCTTCGACTTGGTGTACACGCCAGCCGAGACGAAGCTGATGAAGATGGCTCGCGCCAAGAATATCCAGGTGATTCCGGGGCTGGAGATGTTTGTGCAACAGGGCGCGCGACAGTTCGAGATCTGGACGGGCAAGCCCTCGCCCGTCGCTGAGATGGCTTACGTCGTGACGAAGGCGCTGGAGCGTCGCGCCGCGGAAGAAGCAGTTGAAGAACCTGAGCCGGGGCCGAAGAGGGCATCGGCCAAACCCGTCAAGAAAGCCGCCACGAAAATCATCAAGAAGGCTAAGAAGCGCTAGGAAGGGTTTAGCCCGAGTGGAGAGACTCGCTGGTTCGCAGTAAAAAGAATCTGCCTCTGAGAGCAACACCAGGTCCTTCGACTGCGCGTCCGCCGCTCGGCAATCGAGGCGGAGCGACAAGGCATGCGGACGCTCCGTTCACGAAGACAATCAGTAAAACAGCACTTCGGGAATGACTGAAGTAGTGCCCTGACACACCATCGCCGACGGAAACCATTTCGCGGTGCCCATCACTCTCTGTCCGAATCAACCTTTGCCCGACTCGGCCTTCTTCACTTCCTTCTCGGTGCTGACTGCGAACTCAAACCTGCACTCTGACGGTTTCTTGTCGAAGCGCAGCCCTTGGTATACAGGCGCGCGCATCTTGATGCCGCCAGTCTGCCCCTCATGGGTCCATTCCGTGAATTTGATCTCGGCGACCAGCTCGGGCTTCACGAAATGCACGCGGCGGTCGCTCTCGATCTTTGCCGAAGAATGGATTGCGACTGCTCTCCAGCGCGTGCAGCTTCTTCCACATCTCCTCGTGTGACTTCCCCGTGAAGCCGCTGCCCGCCTGTCCAACCGGGATGAGCCGGTCTTTGTCGTCATACAGCCCGAGCACCAGCGAGCCGAAGTTTTCACGTGAGCCGCGCGGGTCGGTGTAGCCGCCGATCACGCACTCCTGCCGCCGGACCACCTTGATCTTCAGCCACTCGCTGCTGCGCTTCTGTATGTAGCAACTGGTGCGGCGCTTGGCGACGATGCCTTCCAACCCGCGTTGCGCTGCAGCCTGGAACAGCGCTGTTCCCTGGCCGACGTAATGATCGGAATAGCGAACCAATTCGCCAGAGATAACGATGGAAGCCAGCAGCTGCTTGCGTACTTCGAGGTCGACCTGCGTCAGGTCGTATCCATCGAGATACAGCAGATCGAAGACGTAGTAGAGAACTGCGATGTCGTCTCGGGTGCGGCGAATGCGACGGCCCCCCTCGCCGACCCCGGTGCGCTGTTGCATCAGGCTGAAAGAGGGGCGTCCTTCGTCGTCCAGCGCCACAATTTCTCCGTCCAGAATGGCGGTGCGGGCCTTAATGAAATTTGGTATTTCGTGCAGCTCCGGATAGGCCCGGTCAGGTCGTTCTGATTGCGCGAGACCAGGCGCAGCGACTTGCCATCGAGGAAGGCCACTGCGCGGTAGCCGTCCCATTTGACTTCATAAAGCCAGTCATCGCTGTCGAACGGCTTCGTCGACCAGCGTTGCCAGCATAGGACGGATTGCGTGCGGCATCGCCGCCTTACGGCCGACGTTTGCGGCATCAGGAGCTACGCCGTTTTTCGCGCTCTGGAGTTTTTTTTTCCTGCTTTGGCTGTAGCGGAAGCAGTCTTCTTCGCCGCGGCTCGAGAGGGTGCCGTCTTCAGCCGACAGCCTTCGTTGCCTTTTTCTCGGCGCGCGCTTTCTTCGCATCGGCCTTGGCGATCGAGTCTGCCAGCCAATCGTTCTTGCCGGACGTTCCGCGTCCTCGAAACCTTCTTACTGCTCGCCATTCCGCCGAACCGGCGTCTCCCGCGATTTCTTTCAGCGAGCGCTTCGTCAGCACCGAGTAGTCGTATTTGTCGATGTCGTAGCCCGGCTGCACGTAGGCGTCGCGATGCTTGATCAGCAGCCACTCGGTACCCTTGCTGTCCGGCCGGCGCGACTTGATGTGTACCAGCGCGAACTCGCCTTTCAGCTTCTTGCCGTTCAAGCTGAACTTCAGGTCGCCCTTCCGCAAGGTCTTCGGCGGGATTGCCCAGCGGCTCCCACGTACCGACATCCCACACCATGACGGTTCCCGCGCCATAGTTGCCTGCCGGGAATCGTTCCCTCGAAATCGAAGTAGGAAACCGGATGATCTTCCACCTGCATGGCCAGGCGCTTGTCAGCCGGATCGAGCGATGGTCCCTTAGGCACGGCCCACGACTTCAGTACGCCCTCCATCTCCAGGCGGAAGTCATAGTGCAGACGCGTGGCACGGTGCTTCTGTACCACGAAGCGGCGTTGTCCGGGCTTACCAACCTTCGGCGGAGGTTCCGGAGTCTGTTTGAAGTCGCGTTTCCGCTTATACTCTTCGAGCGCCATGGCCATTTAGATGAACACAGGAAGCCGCAACGCTGCAA
>CAWKID010000009.1:0-104484 GCA_963849545.1 uncultured Acidobacteriaceae bacterium
TTGAACCTGAAGGTTCACGATGTGGCCGTCCTCGGGGGCAACCATGAGGGTGTTATCGAGGTAATATCGTGCGCTTCGAGTTGAGCTTTTGTGCTCTCGGCGGTTGCGAGTGCCTGTTTGAGTGCGGCCTTGCTCTGCTCCAACTCAGCGGCGGTTTTGGCGACGGTGGTGTTCACACCACCGATGTTGGATCGATAGCGAAGGCGGGCACGCTCAGCGTCGGCGGTGGCTACTTTGACGCTGGCTGCTGCTTCATCCATCCGGGCGTTCCACTGATGCACCTCTTCCACCGGGACGGCGCTCTGTGCGGCCATATTGTCCAGAAGTTGCATACTTGTACTTCGCGTAGGTCTCTTCTCTTTGTTCCCTGACTATTTTTTGCGTGGCCGCTTCCACGTCTGTTTTCATCATGCGCACGTCTTGTTTCGCCGCCCGCCAGTTCCGCGTCCAGTTGCTTAATTTTGTATTGCGCGGTCGTAATGTTGGCAGAATTTGCATCCAATTGCGCTTCCAGTTGCCTGACCTGGTATTCATAAGGACGACGGTCAAACTGGAACAGTGGTTGTCCCTTCTTGACCGGAGTATCCGGTTTCACCAGCACGGCGGTCACGAGAGTCGGTTCGGGCAGGCGGGGAATCAGTTGTACCGTGTGTTGGACTACTTTCACGTTTGTCGAGTAAGGAGTAACGAAGCGCAGACCGATGATGAAGATGAGGAATAAGTGAACCGCGAAAAAGGCAGAGAGGATTCCCCAAGTCATGCTGAACTTCAGCCACTTGAAACGGAAGAAGACCAGGTAAACAAACAGCAGGAACAGAAACGTGATGAGCAAGGCGATCAGCATGACGTAGATCCTAGGATTTTGAGTCGTCCCTTCCGATCGCTCCCGGTTCCCTGGCTTCCGGCTTCCGGGGCTCAGTCGGCCCTTTGAGCCGGGCAATCTCTTCGGCGATGTTCTGCTGCTCCTGCTTGGGGAAGTAACGAACATCAATGACGGTGGTGGGCTTGAACGCCCAGATGAACGCCTGCATCCATGGCACAACAGCGAGGAATCCGAGATAGCCCATCGTGTTGATTGCGTCGGCGTCGGGATGCTTGCGAGCGATGGCGATTCGCCCCGGCAAGCCGAGGATCAACACTGCCACCGTCAGAAATGCTCCTATCAGCGCGACAATGACTAGAAATGCAAGGTAGTCCCAGAAGTTCAGGCTAAAGCCAAGCATACGGTTATGCCCTCAAATCCAACGTTTTGTCCGGCAGCATCCGCGGTGCGAAGCGCGCGGTCAGAACTGGCCCTAATATGGCGGTGGTTAGCATCAGCACGAGCACCACATTAAGCAATCGGCCATCGACGAGGCGTTGTCCCGCACCATTGAAGGTGTCATACGCAACCAGTGCGGCCGCCAAGGTTGCCGCTACCTGTGGCAAGGTAAGCGACCATACTGTTAACCGCTCTGCCGAGGTGTAGTGAAAGGCGCGCCCGGCGATCTCCGCGGCTATAAACTTCCCAACGAGCAGGGCGAGGATGACACCGCACGCGAGTGGGAAGTTATCGACCAGGCTGCGAACAAACACAACCGGGTTGATCAAAAATCCGGTCACGATGAAGAAAATTGGAATGAAAAGAGAATTAGCAAGGAACTCCAACTTGCCCTTTGCAGGCTTGTCGCGGACCGCGGCATTAACCGCGAGACCAGCCAAGAATGCTCCGACGATGCCGGGCAGGTTGATGAGTTGCGCAAGCAGGCCCGCCACCGCCATGATGCCAAGCATGAGGATGAAGTAAGCGTCCTCGTCTTTTTCCAGCCTCTTCAGGAGGTACGCCCCTAAACGACTCAGGCCGAACAGGACGAGCGGAACAAAAATGGCGATTTCAATGAGCTGCCCTCCCAGGTTCAACACCGAAAAACCGCTGTGAAAAATCCCGGCACATATTGCGTACACGATCAGAGACAGCGTGTCAGACATGACAGTCGCACCCACCGTGACGGTGACCGGCTCAAGCTTGGTCTCACCTAGTTCCGTGATGATCGGCAGCGCCAGGAGTGTGTGAGACGCCAACAGTGATCCCAAGACGATGGCTGGGATTGTTTGAAATCCGAACCACAGTCCAACAGCCGCGCCGAGAACCAGCGGGATGCTGGTGGTCAAGAGACCGAATGTGATCGATCGGGTGCGCGCCTTCCGAAATAGAGCGAGATCAATCTCCAGCCCGGCGAAGAACATGAGCAACAGCTTCCCCAAGTCGGCGAGGAAATCCGCGATGGGTGCGTGCATCGGGAAAACCCCGAGAACGTGGGGGCCAATCACGACTCCACTGAGCAACAGCCCCACCACGGCCGGAAGCTTGACGCGCTGCGACAGACGAGGCACGCCGACAATGATGGCCATCGCAAAGGCAAATTTGGCCAAGTTCGGCAGAGCTAGAGCGTGCGATCGTATCCAGTCGAGAATTTCCATGGGTCGCCGGCCTTCCGTGGCGTGCGCCGAACTCCCCTGCGCCGCACTGCCTACGGCGCACGCCGGCTCATTGCCTTACTGCGTCACAGCCTTGGCTGTGGCCTTACTGGCGTCTTTTATTGCGACGGCAGTCTTTTCCCCGCCCTTCTCGGTGTACTTGACCGATACTTTTGCGCCGTCTTTGAGGCCATCATAGGTGTCCACGCTGCCCGCCGCGACGGCCTTGCCGGACGCATCGACGCCTTTCACAGTCGTCTTGTCCGTCCACTTAATGGTGTGTTCCGTGCCGTCGGATGTCTTGACCACCATCGTCTTGGTTGTCTTGTCCACCGACTTCACGATGCCGCTGACGGCGTGAACCACATCTTCAGCAACCGCAGCCTGCACGGATACGATTGCCATCAAAATAAATAACGCTGCCAGCATTATGCCGACGCGCTTCGAATTAGCCTTCATCACATCTCCTTTTGATTTGTTGTTGCACTTGCAATTCGCTTATTCAAAACCATCCGTCCTAGTACGGCCGCGGTGGTCCGATCAGCGGAGTCTTCACCGGCTTCGCCATCCCGTAGAAGACCACGACGCCCTGCCCCGCGCCTTGGGTTTGTAGTGCTTCATCCACCTTGCCGAAGGCATCCGTGTAGTTCTGCCAGTTGTTGGTGACCCAGACATCTCCTGCGGGACCGATTCCGAGGTCAACCTGCAACTGCAATCCGCCGCCGACATAGCCATTGGGAGGCGAAATGGCTTGACCCGTCTTTACGCCGGGCGGGCAGTGCTCGGTGCGAAAGCCGCACAACTCTACGATTCCAGCCGACCAACTGTTGAAGTTCGGGATCCAGATGTTGTCGTTGCCATCGACGGTAGCCGTCCAGGGCGCAGCGATACCATTGCCAAACACCGGAGAGAACGGTGCCTCAGTGCCATCAGGCCGCAACACCGTGATGCTGCCGCCCGACTCGTATCCCGGCGATTGCGCGGCCAAGGCAGGAACCAGCACCCTGGTAGCTCTTTCTCCAGCATCGGTAACGCCATCGAAATCGAACTTGAACGCGGCCAGCATTTCGGCGAACTTCAATGCACCCCGAGGTGAACTGCCCAATTTGTTGGTGATCCAGACGTTGCCCTGGCTGTCCACGGCGAGACCGCTGGCGGAATATCCCACCTTGAAGGTTTCAACTTTGCTGGGATCGGAAGCGGGGAAACGAACCACGTGGTCCGCGATGGCGTTCGTGATCCAGATGCGGTCCTGCTGATCAATGGCCAGCGCGAACGGCCCGACCAGGTGACAGGGATTCTTCAGCGGATCGCCCGTCTTGTTCTGGCAATAGAACTCGACCTTGGACGGATCGCCTTGCGGAAGCTTCACGACCTGGCCTTTGAGCAGGTCGAGGGCCCAGATATCTCCGCTCGGCGTTGCGATGATGCCCTGCATCTGGCTGATCTGGCGGTTGAAGTTCCAGCCTTCCGGCGGCGAGAGCGGTTTGCCGTTCTTGTCGAACTTGGTGATGTTCTGGCCGGTAAAGCTGGTGGGCCACGCATTGTCTTGCGCGTCGAGCGTCAAGCCGAAACCGGGGCCTGCGATGCCGCCGCCCCTGAAGCCCAGGGGGCTGGGGGAAAGCGGTTTACCGTTGGGGGCGAACTTGGAGAGACCGCCGGTCCATGAGGCGTCCTGATTCTGCGCGCCGACCGTGAAGTTGTCGGCGACCCAGGCATTGCCCTCGCTGTCGATCATCAGCTTGCCGCCTCCGCTGACGCCGCCGCCGGTGAACTTGAGCGGAAAGATCCAGGCGCTCGGAGCGAAGGTCAGATACGGCAGGAACGGCGTGGGCCGCAGGAGCTTGCCGGGTTCGAATTTGGGTTGTGGATAGAAGTAGTTCAGCAGTTCGAAAACTTTGTCAGCCTGGTGCGAGGGATAACGGACGATGGACTCGACGGCCGCCAGCGTGTCCTTCGGGTAGGCGCCCGTCGGAGATGTCGCCACATAAAACAGACTGCTGCAGGCATCCGACCTCAACTCGCGTGACGCACGCCTGCCACGATGTTGGACAGCGTGCCGAAGTTGGCCATCGTCGGTGTCTGGGCGCTGTTGAGGCGCATCCAGAATCGTTGCCCCGTAGCCACCTGTCTCCAGATCGACAAAGTTGGGCACGTTGCCGGCGGCAATCCGCAACTGCAGCGGAGAGCCCTTAATGACTGTGCCGTCGATGAACTGCATGTGGGTGACCACCGAAGCGATCGTCGTCATCTCGTCGATCACGACGCTGGCCGAAGGCTTGCTGCCCACAACTGCCAGCAATGCGATGGCGGAGTTGTCGCCGCCACCCCGAGCTTTGAGGCTCGCCACCCGTCGCAACCAAGTAGAGACTGGAGTCTGACGGATGTTCCACTGCTGCGGAGTTCAAACCGACCTTCGTTGTCGGTTTTCGTCTCCGCAAGTTGCTTGGGTTCGCCGGCACTCGCTGCCCACAGGGTAACGGTGGATTGCGCGATGGGCGCGCCTCCGCCCAGGACCTGACCTTTGATGCTGTCGGCAGCAGAAGCCTGTCCAGCGAGGATCAGGCTGGCAACGGCCACGGCGACGAGCGTCAGCTTGCGAATGTTTGTACATAAGTTCACGATGTTTCTCCTGTCACAACAGTTCTGAGATCGCCTTGCACTCTGATGAAGCCTCTCTACACTCGGAAATTCGAAACGTTTAAAGGTGTCCCCGCGCGCTGGACGCGCTGCAGTATGTCTTTCATGTCGGGATCGATGTGCTGCCAGAACTTCAGCAATCCGCTGCACAAGTAATTCAGACCGGGTTCGCCGTCATGCGTATGAATCAGCCGGTTCTTCGGGCATTCCCCGTTGCAGGCAAACTTGTATTTGCATTCGCGGCACTGTTGCGGCAGGTCGTCGCGCTTAGCAAAGCCGAAGTTTTTCTGTCCCTCGGAAAACACCATCCGCGACATGTGGGTCTCCGCAATGTTGCCTAGCTTGTATTCGGGATACACGTAGTGATCACACGAATAGACGCTGCCATCGTGCTCCAGCGCCACCCCCTTGCCGCAGAACTCGTGATAGACGCAAAGCTGCGACTCCAGGCCCATCCACTGGGCAATCGATGTCTCGAAAAGGTTGACGTGTACCTTGCCGTAGTCGCGGCGAAACCACTCGTCCCAGACTCTGCAAAGGAAATAGCCCCAATCATCGGGATCAACCGACCAGTCTGTAACGACGGAGTCGGGATTGCCTGGATGCGCGGCCGGAGAATCCTGTATCGGCAACGTAGCCGGGTCCCATTTCTGAGGAGCAGTGTTCGCAAAGACCTTGGGTTCAACACACGGAATGAACTGCAATTGCCGCGGACGCAGCTCACGGGTCAGGAAGCGATAAACATCCAGCGGCTTCTTGGCATTGACGCGATTGACCACTGTGAGCGTGTTGAACGGAATTCCATGTTTCTGTAACTGCAGCCCGGCAGCGAATACTTTGTCGAATGTCGGCTGACCGCCTTTGTTTACGCGGTAGCGGTCATGCAGCTCTTGCGGGCCATCGATGCTCAGCCCGACCAGAAACTTGTTATCGCGCAGAAACGAGTACCAGTCGTCATTCAGGAGCGTGCCGTTGGTTTGCAGATCGTTCTCGATGTGCAGACCCGGACGCTGATATTTCTTTTCGAGTGCGACGACCTTCTCGAAGAACTCGACGCCCAGCAGCGTCGGCTCGCCGCCCTGCCATGAAAACACGACTTCGTCGCCACGCTGACCTTCGATGTACTGTCGAATGTGGGTTTCGAGAATCTCGTCGCTGATCCGGAACTTGCTCTCGCTTCCCAGCAACTGTTCTTTGTGCAGGTAGTAGCAATAGGCGCAGTCCAGGTTACAGATTGCTCCTATCGGCTTCACCATGGCGTGGAATCGCGGCCTGGTTCCCGGATAGAACGGGAGCGGTGATAACGGGTTGCTGATATTACTCATATTATTAAAATTCCCTGCGTCAGTCCTGAACTAATCAAAGCCGGAACGCGAGGAAGGCCATTCTGCCTTCCTCGCCTCCGACTTCAGTTATGCAGACTCTCTCAAGTCCGCGTTGACTGCTCGCGAGGCTCTACGCCTCCGCGAGCTAGTCGTCGCCCTTGTTGGCTTCCATTTGCTTCAGGATGCCGTCGAGGTTGTAGGTCTCCGGCGTTTGCAGCGGTGGGAACTCCTTGAACGTATAGAGTTCCTTCATCCACAGCATCTGGCCGATGGGCAGCATGTTCCAGTCGTACAGATAGGCGGTAGTTGGGGAGGCCAGTGCGCCGCCCAGGGACATGGCCGACTTCGAGTCCGAGAAGCTGACGGTCTGCTCGAAGGGATCACGCTTGATGTTGCCCACCAGCGTCCAGTGATAGTTGGTCGAGTGGCAGGAACCAGCCGGTAGCTCCGCCCGGCGCCATCGAGTAATACATCTTCCAGTTCTTGTAGCGCACCGCAGATGGCGTCGCGCCCGAGTAGTAGAAGAAGACATCACGCGCCGACTTGCTCCGTCGTGCCTTCCAGGTAGGCACGCTGGTCGAAGCCGTCGAGCATGGTCTTAACGATGCCGGGATACTTGCCGGCCTGGATCTGCTTGTTCAGGTCGTCGCCCTTGGGACCACCGGCGATGTCAACCAACGTCGGCACCCAATCGAGCGCCGCGAACATTTCTTTCTTGACCGTGCCCGGCTTGATGTGACCGGGCCAGCGAATGACCAGGGGAGCGCGATAGCCGCCTTCCCACGCCTCGCCTTTCTGACCCTTGAACGGGGTGATGCCGCCATCGGGATAGGAAACCGTTTCGGCGCCGTTGTCCGTGGTGAAGATCACGATGGTGTTGTCCAACTGGCCCATGTCCTCCAGCTTCTGGAGGACGTAGCCGATGTTGTCGTCCATCTGCTTCATGCCGGCTTCGTTGATGCCCCAGTCCTTGCCGCCCTTCTTCGCCGATCATGTCCAGGTACTTCTCGGGACAGCACGGTGGTGACGTGCATGCGCGCCGGGTTGTACCAGACGAAGAACGGCTTGCCGGTCTTCTTGGGGTCGTTGCGGTCGAGGAAGTCGATGACCTTGGTGGAGATTTCCTCATCCACCGTCTTCGACCGCTCCAGCGTCAGACGGCCCTTCGTCCTTGCAGGTCTGGTTCTTCTCTGTGCCGTCGGAGGAGTGACACCAGATGACCGGACGCGGCGGCGTCAGGCAGGTCGTGGTCAAGGGATCAACGGCGCCAGGCACTTCCGGAAGGCCCGGAACAGGCGTGTTCTTACAGGGCGGCGCGATGCCCTGCACCGTCGGGCTGCTATTGATGTCAGGGAAGCTCACCTGCTGCATTGCGTCCAGGTGATAGAGCCAGCCCCAGTACTCCTGGAAGCCGTGCGCCGTAGGAAGCGATGCGGTGTGGTCGCCGAGATGGTTCTTGCCAAATTCGCCGGTGGTGTAGCCGAGATCGCGCAGGAACACTGCCATGTGCGGCGTGCCGGGCCGCAGATACGACGGGCTGCCGGGCAACTGCGGCGGAATCATGCCCGTGCGCAGCGGATACATGCCGGTGATGAAGGCATTGCGTCCGGAGGTACAGCTCTGCATGGCGTAATAGTCCATGAAGATTGCGCCTTCGTTGCCGATGCGGTCGATGTTGGGGGTTTCGCCCACCATCAGACCGCGATGGTAGATGCTCGGCTGCATCCAGCCGATGTCATCGCCCATGATGACGACGATGTTGGGTTTCTGTGCGGTTTGTGCCGTAGCAGGAGTCGCGCCGACGCCGACCAAAAAACTCGACGCGGCAAAGGCTCCTACTGCAAATTTTCGAACACTTGCTCCAAAGTCCATACATTTCTCCTTCACATACTTCCGGGTTATCCTCCCTCGACGGGAGGGTTGCGATCAGAAGATTCCTGAGACCAACTCTGGATCACTGCTTCGGTGGTGCCCGTTGTTCTTACCCAGTTGTTTAAGCTTCTGCTCCATCATTTCCATCACTTCACTCGCTCGATATCAGGCAGTTTCCAACTCTTGTCGAAGACAGCCTTTTCCGGGCCGTACAAACGGAACCACGGGAACCATTTCTGGCCGGCCTGTGTGTAGAGCCAGTTCGACTCGTGGCCAACCGGCGGCTTCGGGCCAAAGTAGAGGTCTACTGAACCGTCTGCGTTCTTGCTCAACGTTTTGTCGAGCGAGCCGAGCGTGAGGTTCGGCGCGTTCAGGAAGAAGCTAGAGGTTTGCAGGCTGTAGATCGTGACCGACCAAAATTCGCGCACTGGAACGTTCGCCGGGACGTGGAGGCGGTAGTTATCCCCGCCTTCGAGCGGAGCGCCTGCGTGGTCGTGGAAGGTTCCAAAGTAGAAACTGCCGGTACCCAGCTTTGCCGTTGGGCAGAAATACTGCGAGAGGGCGATGGCTCGCGAATCCACATCAAAATAGTTCGGGACCTGCCAATGGAATTCGGTCGGCATTGTGATGGGCGGGGTGGGGACTACCCACTGACTTCCTGCCCACCACGGAGTAGCGTCCGTTGTAGCCTTATCCACTAACCAGGCGTGCGCTTCCGCTGCCGCCGCTTTCAACTGTGTTTGTGTCGCGGGATCGGGTTTGAATTCCTTGCCCTTCTCGATTCCAAGGGGAAGGAGCATGCCCATCATCTGGAGGTCGGCGGGTTGCACCGTCTCCTCATTGAGCACGCGCGCCAGAGTGGAGAAGAAGGTTTCGTCGTACGGTATGAGACCGTTGTACATGATGTCGGTCATGTCGAGGAGGCGCTGGGCCGGCGGATTGGCGGCCTTCGACAACGGGTAGATTTTGACTTGCTGCACCAAGGCGTTGCCCGCGCGGAAATCTTCCTCGGACAGTGACGCAAGGATCGACCGCAGCAGCGTCATGGTGTTGTAGGTCTTGGGACGGACGGCGATGTATCCGGCGGGCACATCGCCGGTGTAGTCAGGCGGAAGCACGAGGTACTTGCCTCCCTTACCCTCGAAGCCAATATCCGTGAGCGGCACATACCACGCGTCTTCGATGGTGCCGTAGAAGCTGGCGCCCTTGACGGCGGGCGGCAGATCGACCACCACGGGCCCGTCTTGTTTTGTGTTGATGAAGAAATACATGTAGCGCGTATTGACGTTGGGAGTGGGCGACTGATTCTTCCAGCCTCCGCCCTTCGGCCACCACACGATGTCGTTGTAGGTAGCCTTGCCATCGCGGAAGGCGGCCTGTTTCACCGCGTCCTCACCGACCAGCGGCAAACCCCATATGACGGCGTCCACCGCACGGCGTTGCACGGTGCGGCTGTGCAACTCTGCGGGCGTGAACGTCTTCTGCTCAGCCACGGCGAAACCAGGCGTAAGTACGAGCGTTGCAATGAGAGCGTAGATACGTTTCATAACCATCCCTTTCGTTTTCCCTACGAGGAGGTTCGCCGTTACTTCTTAGGAGGCTCTCCCTGCTGTTGCTCTTTTTCCAGTTGCTCGAGCTTCATCTTCATCATTTCCTCTTCCTGTGCCTTGGAGAACTTGGGGTACAGAAGAGCGATCTGTAGCCTCATACTCCAGGGCGAACCTCCATTGGGATAAGCCGCGTTGCCATAAAACTGTCCGCTGATGTTTACCGGCTGGAACCCTATCTTCATGATTCTTCCCACGCCGCCGCCGAACGGCACGGTCCAGCTGTTACCGTTGCTTGCCCTCCAGTCGGCGGTGATGATGGGCTGGAGAGTGACATACCAGCCATGCTTCATGTTGTAGTTAAGGAAGTACTGCAACAGGAATTGATTGACCGGGGGACGACTGCCTGAACCGGCAAATGACCAAACATTGTTGGCCAGCGCGCCGATGACCCAGTGGCCGGGAGTAGTCAGGACAACAACAGCCGGACCCGCGCTGACCTTGCCCTGGCCAAGCTGATCGGCGGTAGCGGTGGGCAGAACGATCGCCGGACCCACGCCCCAAATCAACTTGCCAGGATTTCTCGGAGACAGAAACAAGCTGGGATTCAAGTCTCCGAGCCCATACCATCCCTGACTCGGCTTCGAGGCATCAGGCTGCCAGACGACGGGCAGAATCGTTCGGGTGATCAGGTTCCAGTTCTTCGTAAGGTGCAGTGGAATGACAGGCTGAATGTTCAGCACGTCCTGATCGCGGTTATACGGCCCTATACCGAAGTTGGTGTTGTTCTGGAATGGAACGCTGATCAGGTCGGCCACCGGATTCTGCGCGGCTTTTGCCAGCGCTGCCGTCCGAGCCTCGTCAGATTCGGCAGCCGCAGGCGTTTGCTCGGTAGGGACTAGCTTGGTTTGTCCAGTGGGATCCGAAGTCTCGGCATCCACATGCTGTGTCTCGGCGACGCGCTTTAGCTGTCCGGCGGGTGCGGAAGGGTCGTGATCCACCGGCTGCGCACTCGGGACCGAACCTAGCGGGGTCAAGATAACCTGATTCCCCTTGATACTGACGGAACTGTTCGTGAGGCGTGCCAGCGCATCAATGTCCACATAAGACTTGCCGTTCATCTGGAGAATCGGAATTTGGCCCGGCTGGCCGGTTACGATAAGCGTCAGGTTCTGCTGCGCATCCTGCGCGAATGCCGACAGGCTCAACAAGAGAATGAGGGAAAGGGATAACAGCAGAATTCGTTTCATTTGGGGTTCCTTATAAATGTCTGTAACTCTTATGGAGCCTTAACCTGTCAGCGAACTGCACGGAGTCACGCCGCTAACTTGGGACATCATTTAGTGATGAAAGTCTGTTCAAGTCTGCGGAAGAATGGGACGCTCCTTCGCCCTTTTGATACCTTTCGAGAGGTAAGTTCGCCCCTGAAGCGCTTCGTGAATTGCTGGCACCAAATCCACGCGTAAATGGGCCTTAGTGACGTAAGCAGAAGCTCCCGCCGAAAGCGCAGCCTCTGCGAAGTCCCGGTCTTCGTGCATGGTCAGAATTACGATCTTGGTTTGACAATGAAGTTCCCGTAAGCGTCTTGTGGCCTCAAGACCGTCTAGAATCGGCATCGATACGTCGATCACCAACACATCGGGACTCAACAATCGAACAGCATCTATTGCCTGTTGCCCATCCTCGACTGTGTCGATCAACTCGAAATTCTCGCCCAAAGTTTCTCGAACTTGGGCGATTACTGCCCGGTGATCATCAGCTACTACCACGCGGATCTTGTTCACCCGGAACACTCACCTCGCGTTGATGTCGGTCATCAACCGCGAACGCTATCAGTGAAATTGTTCTCCGCCTGTGGACGCTTGAACACTGTCAGATTTAACAGGGGGTATATCCGAAAAGATGTTTGCTCGCTTCAATTGGGTGAAACGATGCCATGCCGCATGGCGTACTGCACAAGTTCCGCGTTGGTCGTAATCCCCAGTTCCTCCATGAGGCGATACTTATGGAAGCAAACCGTCCGTTCGGTCACCTTAAGGATGCTGGCTACTTCTTTCATCTGTCTGCCTTCCGCGAGCAATTGCAAGACTTCGCGTTGACGATTCGTCAGGTTGCGAGGGCGCTCGGCAGCCTTAGGATCACGCATGTGCCTTTCTTTCATCGCTTGGCGCACACGCGGCGTGACATACGAGATTCCCTTCAGGGCATTCTCGATCGCCAGGGGGAGTTCTGAGGCACGGGCGGTCTTCAGCAAATAAGCGGATGCGCCGATTCGAAGCGCTTCCGAGGCCAGTTCACAATCAGGATTCATCGTGAGGAAGATAAGCTTCGTCCGCGGGAGAAGCCTTTTTATTTCTTTGCCTGCGTCGAGGCCATTCAAGAGCGGCATACCTATGTCTACGACCACGACGTCGGGCTTAAGTTCCACGGCGGTCTTGAGCAACGTGCGACCGTCGCCGACACAGCCCACGACGTCGTACATAGGCTCAAGCAGCCTTCTAAAGCCTTCGCAACATATCTCGTGGTCATCTGCCAGCAGAACCTGTATTCGTCTCATATGTTTAGGCAGGGGGGTACCGATCCACGTTGCCACGCTAATGAAAGCAGAAGACGTAAACTATAGGCAGTGACATGCGTCACAGAACGGCGCGCCGAATTGCACTGCGAGCGGCATAGGGCGGGCTAGAATGTTGAGTGGGCACTCTGCCTAGAGTGCTATCCCGGAGGGGTTTGGTGACCATGTCGGTTGGCGGCACTCAGTCCAGGCGGCCCGGTACGCAGATGGCTACTCCAGACTCCGCATCTCGGGCGGAGCAGGAACTGTTTGAAGTCCAGCAGCGGTTCAAGGCACTCATGGACGCATTGCCGGTGGGAGTCAACTTTTCGGATGATGTTACCTGCGAGCATATTTGGGGCAATCCAGCCGCACAGGCCCAATTCGAGGTTGGGCCACAGGACAACATCTCCGCCTCTGCGCTGGACAAGAGATCACCGGGAAGGCAAGCAAAGTTTTTCCGCGAGGGACGCCAAATCAGCGCCTCGGAGCTGCCCGTGCAACGTGCAGTGGCGGAGAATCGTAACATCCCGCCTTTCGAGTTGGAGGTTCAACTACCAAATGGCCGGAGGTGGTTCGCTGAGGCATCCGGAGCACCGATTCACGACCAAAACGGCAACGTGATTGGCGGCGTAGCCGTTACTGTGGACATCACAGAGCGCAAGCATTATGCCGAGCAGATGTTGATGCAGAAAGTGCTCGAGAGAGTTAGCGGGCAGCTGATCGAAGCACAGGAGAAAGAACGTAGTCAGATTGCGCGCGAACTGCACGATGATTTTTGCCAGCGGCTGGCGATGTTGACACTGGAGCTGGAGCGGGCGAGCGAGGAGCCCGTGGCGACCGAGCGCCTGATGAAGATAAAAGACCGCTACGACGAGATCACACTCGACCTGCAGGCCTTGTCGCATGAGCTTCACTCGTCCAAGCTCGAGTACCTGGGCATTGTCGCTGGTTTGCGCTCCTTCTGCCAGGAATTCTCGGATCAGCGAGCCCTGCGTATTGACTTCACTCACGACGGCGTACCGGCACAGCTCCCTAAAGATGTCTCCTTGTGCCTCTTCCGCATTGCCCAAGAAGGCCTGCATAACGCGGTGAAACATAGCGGCACGAAGGAGTTCTCAGTCCACCTGCATGGGTCTGAAAGCTGTATTCAGCTTGAGATCCGAGATGCAGGCGCCGGCTTCAACCCAGAAGATATCGCTGCACATCAAGGCCTGGGACTAGTCAGCATGAGGGAGCGGACCAACCTGGTTGGAGGTACGTTGTGTATAGACTCCAGCCCAAACTGCGGGACGAAGGTTCAAGTCAGGATACCTCTAGTCAAGGCTAAGGAGCAGGCCGGCGAGCATGAAATCTCCTCCACAACCTAAGATTTTCTCGCCCCCCGTCGACCATGGCATCACCCTTCTACCAATCTTCGCGGGAATATTTGTCGCGGTTCTCTTGCTTTCGACTTTCGCAAATGCAAAGATCTTTGCCATTGGCCGACTGACGCTGCCGGGCAGCACGCTTTTGTTCCCGCTTGTGTTCGTGTTTAACGATATCTTGACTGAGGTCTACGGATACGCAGCCTCCCGCCGAGTAATATGGACCGGGCTGGCCTGCGAAGCCTTCGCCGGAATTTCCTTTCTGATTATCGACAAGCTGCCGCCCGCCCCTTTCTGGCCGTATCAAGAGGCCTATCATCATTTGCTTGGTGTTGTGCCTCGTTTTGCGTTCGGCGGCCTGGTTGCGTATTTCTGCGGGGAGTTTGCGAACAGTTTCGTACTGTCGAAGATGAAGTATCGGCAGCAAGGAGCACGCGGCAGCAAGCTCCGTTGGCGCTTCGTCGCTTCCACGCTGGTCGGAGAGGCGGTCGATTCGACCGTATTCATGATCGCAGCCTTCGCCGGTTCGATGCCCTGGTTTGGCTTATTCGAGACTACCCTCACGCTCTACACCGTGAAGGTCCTTTATGAAATTGTGATCTTGCCGGTTCATACAAGGATTGCAAATTGGGTCAAGGACATCGAATCTATAGACCACATCGATACGCCAGAGACGACCAACTACAATCCGTTTGCCAGCTTTGCATTATCCGAAAGGACTTCCACGTGATCACCGTAAGTAGGAGAGAGCAGCTGATCCGCAGTCCCGGTATTTACAGGTCGCACTGGTCGAATTTTCCGAACCGAAGCGCAACGCCTTTGCCAAAGTGGTTTTGGTAGGTTTCTAGAGCTTGTTCAGACGAGTTAACGACCGTAATCTCTTTCCCTGAACATGTCGTTTGAAACTCGCTCCTGGAGCGGGTGTCATAGCACGGCAGTGAATACCCGACAAAAACGACTCGCGACGCCTTGGCTATCAAAGCGCGCGCTTCCGCCCAGAGGCGATCAGTTGCTTTGGAGTTCTCGTGGAGAAGACCCGGGAAGGCAACGTACTTGAAATCACTGTCCGTGTATCCGAGGAGCGGGTCCCGAAAAGGGTCATCAGGACGGTAAGAGATGGAACGTTCATCGTCGATCGGGGTGAATCCGTTACCGCTCTTCCATTTCTGCTTTGGTAATTGTGGATGATTCGTCCAATTGATCGAACCGTGGGGTTTGACAATCGGCGTTCCACGGCCAGTCGAATAGCTCCACTTGATGTCGGCTGTGTAGAGCGCTAGCTCGCACACCAAGTCCCAGTTGAGAGACACAATTCCCCCGCTCTCAGCGGCTGTTCGCGCAAAACGTGAAACTACGCCGAAAGGGACTAGCATCGGCGCAACAGATCTTGTCCGGAACCACTGGCGCGCTCCTCGCTTAATCTTTGGCTTGCACAACTCAAATCTGGGGACAATAAGGGGACGATAAGCCCTACCAATTGGCCCCTTAGAGCATCAAACCGTGTCCGCCAACACCGTTCAATTTCAATGGTTTACAATGAATGGTTGTCTGTCACGGCAGAGGCCGCGGGTTCGAGTCCCGTCGACCCCGCCATTCTTTTGAATGGCTTACAGACTTACCTCCTTCCCAATCAGGGATATTAGGGGACGATAACAGCAAAACGCGATTTTCCCACCGCGAGTTTGCTCCCCACCTACTTTCGTTGGATCAACCTTGGCGCGGGCAACAGGCCCGTGGGCAGGATGGCGTCGACCAACTTGTCTTGCGCAGCTTGCGGTACACGAGTTTTCCGTCGATGTCTTCTTCCCACCACCAGTTGACCCATACTTCCGGACCTTTCTTCCGCTCTTCGCACTCTAAGCTTCCATGTTGGTAACGTGACCGTTTAAACAAAGCTCCTCCTTTGTTCAAACGGTGTCGGCGGACATCGCCAGAATAATTGGGTTCAGCACAATGGTCGAGGAGTTTTGTTTCGCCCGGACGCACATTCAGCCCACCATTTTTCAAACCAGTGATTCAGCGTCGAGGCACGAAGATACTCAGTCAGGATGAGGTCGCGCGGCTGATCGATACGGCCGAGTTCCCCTTTCATCGCATCCTGCTGATGACGCTCTATGCCACAGGCGCACGTCGTGCCGAAGTAGCCCGTCTGAAGATCAGTGATGTCGACAGCCAGCGCATGATCATTCATATCCGTGGCTGCAAGGACCGCAAGGATCGTGATGTCATGCTCAGTCCGAAGCTCTCGATGCCTTGCGCGTTTACTGGCGCGTGCTCAAGCGCAAGCCTAGCAACTGGCTCTTTCCTGGTAACCGACGGCACACGGCAAACTATCCCGGCACCACCAAGGCTCTTTGGACAGCTTGCCAGAGCGCCGCGAAACGAACGGGGCTTGAGCACAAACACATCCATCCACATACCTTGCGTCACCGTTGCGACACGCATCTGCTCGAAGCCGGCACCGATCTGCGAACCATTCAGATGCTACTGGGCCATAGTGACTTGGAGGAGATGGCGATCTGTCTGCATCTCCCCCGGCATCTCAGCGCCAGCCGCAGTCCTCTGGATGCACTCACGATCCGGGCACCAGGAGAACAGATACAGAACATATAAATCGGCCTCCTCTTCAGGTGGCCGACATCGTTCGCTGTGCAGGACAGTCCTTCATTGAGCGCAGTCACAAGTGGATCAACCGACAACACGAAAAGGTGTTGCTCGCCATCTTGAGCAGACGCAGGAGTTTGAGCGCGTCCCTCCGCTGCGATACCATGCCATCGGCGGTACTGGAGACGATTGAATGGCAGACGAGAGCCGTGTAGCGGCGTTGCAAGAGATCCTGAGCGGTAATCCTGACGATGCTTTTGCGCGCTACGCCCTGGGGCTGGAATATTCCGGCGCTGGCGAAACGGAGGCTGCGCTTGCAGAGTTCAACCGCCTGCTGGCGTCTCATCCCGACTACACCAACGGCTACTTTATGGCGGCGCAGGCGTTGGCGCGTGTCGATCGCAAGGAAGAAGCACAGGGCATGCTGGCGAACGGCATCGAATCGGCGCGGCGCACGAACAATCAGCACGCGCTCTCTGAAATGCAGGCCATGCTGGACGAACTCGAAGGCGGCTATTGAACGACGGCCTGGTCCGTGACTCCGCGATGCTTTCGCAAAGTTTCGCCCGATTCCGGCGGCAGCATAAGCGATAATGACCTAGCATGATCCGGACAAACAGGGCCGAGCCAACCAAAGTGCCATTCCAGCAAAGCCTATGCCGCAACAACCGCGTGGCAGTTGTCATCTTGCTCGCCGTCTGTCTCGGACTTTTCGCGCCAATCAGCATTACCGCCCAGGCAAAGTCGCCACTTAGCCTGCTGCAGCCAAAGCCCGCAGCGCCGGCTTCTGCTGCCCAGCCGGCTCCGGCTCCCCAGAGTGAAGCTCCCGGTCCGATTCCGCTGCCCGATGTCTCGGCGCAGTCGCAACAGCTGTCGCAGACGTTGCGAGATATTGCCGGTTCGTTGCCGTCACCAGATCAGCTCAAACAGCTGAACGACGACATCAAGTCGCGGCAGGAAACCCTCGCCAGCAAGCAACAGGAGACTTACGCGGTGCTGGAAGGGACACCCAGTTCGCTCGACTTGCGGGAGTATGACGCTTATTGGCGGGGCGCACAGAGCTACAGCGACAACTGGAACCGGCAATTGCTGGGGTGGGCGAATGCGGCACAGGCGGCCGTCAATCGCCTGAACCAACTGGAGCCGCAGTGGGCGGCGACGCTGCAAGCCAACCAGTCCGAGCACGACCTGGGTTCGGTACTGGACCTGATACGCGAGAACCTGGCCAGCCTCCACAAATTACGTGTGCAAGCCAATGATGAGCTGCAGTTGATCGTCAAGATGCAGATCGCCAGCGGCGCCCTCGACCAGATGACCAGCGATGTACTGGCCCGGCTGACTGATGCGCAGGTCAAACTGAAAGGGCACATCCTGGAGCGCGACAGCCTGCCGCTATGGAGAGTGGTGGCGCGCCGACAGACGGGCGAGAGTCCAGCCGCCTATAACACCGCGCGCAGCCGAATGGAGGCGATCAACGAGTTCGCGGCTGAGCACAGTGCAGAACTGATGTGGCTCCTGGTACTGCTGGTAGCGTCGCTGATCGTTTCCTATCGTACCCATCGTGCGGCCCTCGCAAAGATGCCGGGCGATGAGTCGCAGGCAGTGGTGCTGACGATCATTCTCCGCTGGATTTCTGTGGGTACGCTGCCGGCACTTCTTCTCTCTTTTCTGCTGGCTCCGACCGCGCCTATCTCCCTTATTGGAATATTTGTGCTGCTGGCCTTCGTGCCGATCTTGCGCTTATTGCCCCCCCTGATTGAGCCGCGATTCCGCCTCATGCTCTACGCCATGGCGGGGGTGTACACGCTCAATGTGGTGGTGGGATGGAATGCGTTTTCGCCGGTTACCAAGCGCGAAGTCGGGTTCCTCAGTATCAGCGCAATTTTCGTCGTGTTCGCTTACTTCGTGCGACCGAAAGCCGTTCGACTTGCCAGTCCCACCCGTTTGGATGACCTGATTCTGTTTGGAATCCGGGTTGCGGTCACGGCCCTTGGGCTTTCCGTTGCGGCCAATCTTTTCGGCTACATGAAGCTTTCCCAGTATCTCTCGCTGGCTTGCATTTACAGCAGCTTTATCGCTGTCGCCGTGTTTACCGGCTGGCGCGTGTTCTGCCTGCTGCTGGATGCCGGTCTCGACCTGCCGCAAGCCCAGAACATAGCGCTGGTTCGCCTGCACCGACAGGCACTGGAACGGTGGCTGCCCAGAATCCTGAAGTGGGGCAGTATCTTCATCTGGGTGGCGGTCACTCTCGACTTGACGGGCGCCAGGGAACCTGTCACCAACGCCGTCGGCAGCGTGCTGAATTTCCCGATCGCCGGCGCGGGCTCGAGCGTGACCCTAGGGACCGTGCTGGGTTTCTTCGTGATCCTGGTGGGAGGATACGCAGTCTCGAGCGCGATTCGTTTCCTCTTCCGCGAAGAATTGCTCGCGCGCTTCCATCTGTCGCGCGGATTGCCCGAGCTGCTTTCGACCACCCTGCACTACCTGATGCTGGTGCTGGTCTTCCTGTATGCCGTCAAAGTGGGCCAGGTTGAGCTGAACCGCTTCACCGTTCTGACTGGCGCGTTAGGTGTAGGCGTCGGTTTCGGCTTGCAGAACATCATCAACAATTTTGTTTCCGGCCTGATCCTGCAATTCGAGCGGCCGATTCACATCGGCGATGTGCTGGAGCTGGAGCCGACGGTAGCGGGAACCGTCACCCGTATCGGCATTCGCTCCAGCACCATCCTGACGGCTCAGGGGGCGGAGATCATCGTCCCTAACGCCAATCTCATCTCCAACCGGGTGACGAACTGGACGCTCACCGAGGCGCAACGGCGCGTGGAGCTTCCCGTGGGCGTTGCCTATGGGAGTGATCTGAAAACGGTGATGCGCCTGATTTACGAGGCTGCCGCCACTCATCCCGACGTGCTCACAGATCCGCCACCGGTGGCCTACTTCAAGCAGTTCGGCGACAGTTCGCTGGACTTCGAACTGCAGTTCTGGGTCATGATTCAGAGCAACTGGATTCGGGTGAAGAGCGATGTTGCCGTGGCGCTCTCGAAGGCATTCGAGAAGGCGAGTATTGAAATTCCTTTTCCGCAGCGCGATCTTCATGTGCGGAGCATCGACCCGGCGGCTGCCGAGTTGATCACGCCCAATGGCTCGGAGCCGGGAGCTCTGTCTGCAGAGGCGGACGCCGGATTCGACTTGACCAGAGAAAATGCGCACGCATCCCGCAAAAGCCGGCCTGCCGGAGAAGGACTGTGATTTTCTTTCCGCGCAAACTCTCACGATCAGGACGCTGCGATTTTCGCAACGGCAATCCTCTCTGGTGCCTCTAATAGAGGCGCTTGCAAATTGGCCGGCGGCCGGCGATCCGCGCTTCCCGGCCGGGGTGAACAACCGAGCGTAGAATACACACAAGAAACAGCATTCGGCCGCTTGTGGGCGGCCTGGAGGACCCCGTTTTGAGCACTCTTCCGCAGACCCTGGGTGAGCTTCGTCGCAGCAGCCAATTCTCTGAGCAGAAAGTCCGCGCGCCGTCGCGTGAAGGACGAGATGCGCGACAATCTGATGGCTCGCCTGCGCAGCGGCGAGCACGCTCTTCCCCGGCATCATCGGCTACGACGACACCGTCGTCCCGCAGCTCGTCAACGCGATGCTGTCGCGGCACAACTTCATCCTGCTCGGGCCTGCGCGGCCAGGCCAAGAGCCGCATTCTGCGCGCGCTCACCGCGTCTGCTCGACGAGCAGATTCCCGTCGTGGCGGGCTGCGAGATCAACGACGACCCGCTCGCGCCGATCTGCCGGCGCTGCCGCGAGCTGGTGGCGCCGAAGCGGCGACGCGACTGCCGATCGCGTGGCTGCCTCGCGACGCGCGCTACGTCGAGAAGCTCGCGACGCCGGACGTGACGATCGCCGACATGATCGGCGACATCGATCCGATCAAGGCGGCGCGCGGGCGGCCTGAGCTGTCGAGCGAGCTGACGATGCACTACGGGCTGCTGCCGCGCGCCAATCGCGGCATCTTCGCGCATCAACGAGCTGCCCGACCTCGCCGGCAAGATTCAGGTCGGCCTGTTCAACATCCTGCAGGAAGGCGACGTCCAGATTAAGGGCTACCCGGTCCGGCTGCCGCTCGACGTGCTGATGGTGTTCACCGCCAACCCCGAGGACTACACGGCGCGCGGCAAGATCATCACGCCGCTGAAGGACCGCATCGGCTCCGAGATTCGCACGCACTACCCGGCGACGCGTCGAAGAAGGCATGGCCATCACCGCGCAGGAAGCGTGGATCGAGCGCGGCGGCGCAGCCGATCGAGATTCCGGCGTACGTGCGCGAGGTCGTCGAGGAGATCGCGTTCCAGGCGCGCGACGACAGCAAGATCGACAAGCGGTCGGGCGTCAGCCAGCGGCTGCCGATCAGCGTCCTGGAGAACGTGGTGTCGAACGCCGAGCGGCGCGCGCTCGCCGACGGCGAGAACCGCGGTCGTGCCGCGCGTCACCGACGTCTACGCCGCGCTGCCGTCGATCACCGGCAAGTTCGAGCTGGAGTACGAAGGCGAGCTGAAGGGCGCCGACAACGTCGCGCGCGACCTGATTCGCGCGGCGGTGGCGCAACGTTTCGACCGCTACTTCGAGGCAACGCGACATCCGAACCAGGTCGTCGAGTGGTTCGACCTGGGCGGCACACTGCAGACTGCGACATGTCGCCGGCGCACGAGCTGCTCCGCAGACGCGCGGCAGTGCAGGGGCTCGTCGAGCTAGCGCAGCGCTCTGGACGTCGACCGCGAAGGCGTCCGACGCCGGTGCTGGCGTCGGCGGTCGATTTCGTCCTCGAAGGCCTGTACGCGCAGAAGAAGATCAGCCGCAGCGACGAGCGCGGGTTTCAGCCGCCGGAGCCAGAAGCAGCCGCGCGCGAACAGCCGAGCTGCGAAGAGGAACGACGCGATTCCGACTGCCGGCGGCAACGAAGAAGCTACAACTAGCAGCTGGCAGATCGCACGGTGGCAGATGACAACTGACGTGGTCGTGAGTCATCTGCGACATCTGGGACGTGCTAGAATCGGCACTGCAGCTAGCGGATCCATGAAATACTCGCTACACGAAATACACCGGCGACCTGCCTCGACGAGCTCGACCTCGAGGATCTGGTCAGAAGCTGTCCGACTATCTGCTGCGAGCGGTTCAGCAATCCGTACGCGCGGATCTACGGCGAGCCGACGACGACCGCACGATGCAGGCGCTGCACGACGCGATCTGCGACGCGCTGCTCCAACGGCGGCGTGCTGTCGGAGGAGGCGCTCGAGCGGCTGCTCGGCGACCGCCGATGCGACAGGCCGAGCGCGAGCAGCTCGAGGAGCTCATCGAGCAGATCATCGAGCGCATGAAGCAGGAAGGCTACATCTCGCATCGACCAGCCGACTCGATCCGGCCGACGGCAATCGCAGGCGCACGGCGGCAGGTCGGCGAGGACGCAGGCGCAGGCGCGCTTCGAGGTCACCGACAAGGCCTCGACTTCCTCGGCTACCGCGCGCTGCGCGATCTGCTCGGGTCGCTCGGCAAGAGCAGCTTCGGCCGCCACGACACGCGCGACACTGGCGACCGGCATCGAAGCCGAGCGGCGCGCCAAGCCGTACGAGTTCGGCGACACGCTGAACCTCGACCCCAGCGGCGACGCTGCTCGAACGCCGTTCAGCGCGAAGGGATCTGCGACCTGTCCGCTCGAACATCGAGTACGACGACCTGATGGTGCCGCAGGGCGAGTATCAGAGCTCGTGCGCGACCGTGCTGATGCTCGACTGCAGCCACAGCATGATCCTGTACGGCGAGGATCGCTTCACGCCGGCCAAGCGCGTGGCGCTGGCGCTGTCGCACCTGATCCGCACCGCAGTATCCGGGCGACTCGCTCACGCTCGTGCTCTTCCACGACTCGGCCGAGGAGATTCCGCTTCGCAACTGGGGCGCGTCCGCGTCGGCCCGTACTACACGAACACGCGCGAAGGGCTGCGCCTGGCGCGCCGCATCCTCGAACGCCAGCGCAAGGACATGCGGCAGATCGTCATGATCACCGACGGCAAGCCGTCGGCGCTGACGCCGCCCGACGGCCGCATCTACAAGAACGCCTTCGGCCTCGACCCGTTCATCGTGTGCGAGACGTTCGCGGAAGTGTCGACGTGCAAGGAGCGGCATCATGATCAACACGTTCATGCTGGCGCGCGACTACGACCTGGTTGCGTTCGTCCGCCGGTCGCGGAGATCTGCCGCGGCAAGGCGTATTTCACGACGCCGTACACGCTCGGGCCAGTACGTGCTGATGGATTACATGACGCGCAAGACGAAGACGGTCCACTGAAGACAATGGCTGGTGGTCAGTGGATAGTGGTTAGAGCAGCTTTGAGATTCCAAGACTCATCTTGCGTATTGTAGATTGGCAGCGCACCTTCGCAGCTACAAATCCGCTTCCGGCTCTTGCGCCTCTTCCTTCTTCACAGCAGCTTCCGCTGCCTGGAATCCGATCCTGGAATGCGTCCCGTCGCAGAATGGCTTGGTGACCGAAGCGCCGCACCGGCAGAGTGAAAAGGCGGGCTTGCCCGTCAGATCGTAAGCTGTGCCGTCGGCGTCCACCAGTTCGATCGTACCTTCCGGAGCCTCAACGCGATAAGGACCATTCCTGCGGACTGTAATCTTCACTTGCGCCATCCATTTCCTCCAGTAACTCAGCGGATTGGGCCGCCAAATTCATTGTAACCGGAAGCGGCGGCATCTGTGCCGTCAGCATGGGAAGAGCGCTCTACTTTTTGAAGGCCACGTTCACTAGCAGCTTGTCGCCTTCGACGTTGACCACGTTGCAGAAGGTGCGGTCGCCGCGGCGGCTGAAGTCCAGCCCCACTCGGCTGTTCCCGACGCACAGGTTGCGAATGTGCAGGTGCTCCAGCCACTCCGGTAACTCCGGATTGATGATGTTCAACTCTTTGCGCGGAGCGCTCGGCCGCAAACCCAGCACCGATGTGAGGATCAGAAAGAGCGCACCCGAGGCCCATGCCTGCGGCGAGCACGACACGGGATACTGCACGGGCCGATCGAACTCTCGCCGCTGCACGCCACAGAAGAGTTCAGGAAGACGGTAGTCACGAAAGGCGAGCGCCGCCTGGAAGAGCGAAGTCAGCACGCGCAACGCTCCCTGACGCATCTCGTTAACAGCCATGCCGTGGGCAATGATTGAGTTATCGTGCGGCCAGACCGATCCGCGGTGATAGCTCAGCGGATTAAAAATCCGCTCGTCCTGCGACATGGTTCGCCAGCCCCAGCCGCTGAACATGTCGTCGCGCATCAGGCGATTGCTAACGATGCGCGCGCGTTCCTTGTTGATGATCCGGGTAAACAGCAGGTGGCCGGGATTTGAGGAGATCACTTCCAGAGGCCGCTTGTCACAATCGAGCGCCATCGCGTAGTATCCACGGCTCGGCACCCAGAAGGCGCGATCGAAGCGGCGGGCCAACTCCAGGGCTTCGCGCTTCAGCCGGTCGGCCGTCTTCACGTCGCCGAAGCCGCGCAGTAGGGACGACAAGCGATACTTGGCGTCATAAACGTAGCCTTGCACTTCACACAGCGCGATAGGCGGCTGGGCGATGCTGCCGTCGCGATGCATGTTGGCATCCCAGGAGTCCTTCCACCCCTGGTTGGTGAGTCCTTTGGGCGAACGGCGCAGATACTCGACGAATCCGTCGCCGTCGAGGTCTCCATACGTATCGATCCACTCCAGGGCGGCATACGCGTTGGGCAGCAACTCCTCGATTAAGGCGGCATCAGCCGTCCAGTAATAGGTTTCGCTGAGCAGGATCAGAAAAAGCGGCGTCGCATCAATGGAGCCATAGTAGGGACCGAACGGCATCTCGCCGTCGCGCGTCATCTCGCCATCGCGATATTCGTGCAGAATCTTACCGGGCTCTTCATCGAGCCAGTCGTTGTTTTTCTTCCCCTGATAACGTGCCAGCACTCGCAAGGTATCTACGGCGAGCCGCGGATTGAGCGAGAGCGACTGGTAGGCCGCCAGGATCGAGTCGCGACCGAAGATGGTCGCGAACCACGGGATGCCCGCGGCGATAATGTGCTGCTCGCCGTCGGGAATTTGTAGCGCATGAAAATCGCCGATTCCGGTCTTTAGCAGCTCGTCGAAAACTTCGTTTTCTGTGGTGAAGCTGGTCGAGCTGCTTTCCCAGCGCGCGAAGTTCGAACGCCGCTGCCGGAGTTGATGGTTTAGATCGAAATTCTGCGCCCGCGAAGGCTGGCTTTCGACGAACGGCGTGATCCAGGCCTCCAGTTGAACCGCCTTCAGGGGCTCCAGCCGCAGCTCCCAACGGGCTGTCCGTTGCGAGATTTCGGCCGGCACCGGGACGACTTTGACCAGCGTCTGCCGCATGATTCCATCCAGCCCACGGTAGTAAAACGAAATCTGGTCGGAACGCAGGATGGGCTGGTAATACTGTCCGTGCTTCTGCCGGGCTACGCCGCGTACCTGGAAAACGTCGACAAAGTCCGCGTCGAAGATCAGCTCCACAACAAAGTCAACCGGAGTGAGATTGAAATTCTCAAAGGTCAGCCGATCGAAGAGAATCTCCGAGGCCAGCAACTGCTCGCGGCGGATATGCACGGTGTTTTCGGGCAGGTCGAACGAGTCGCGCAAGCTTATGTTGCCGGTGGTGAGCTCGATTTGCGAGGAAAACGTCTTTTCCGTGCTGGAGGAAAGAACCACCGTCGCGATGGCCACCGATGCGCAGCTCGAGTTGGCTCAGAAAACGGGTATCGTCGTGAAAGAATCCGACGTCGGGCGATCCCGGTGGATGGATGTCGCCCGCAACATTAGTTGCGCTGAAGGTCTTGCCGTCGATGAGGGTAAGGTTATCGACCTTGCGCGGCTCGACCGTCTGATAACCGAGACGAGGTTCCACGTGTGGCGACGCTATCTCAATCAACTGCTCTTCAGGAATCGTTAAATAAGTATTCATCCCAAGCGAACTTTTCCGTATCCTCGCCCCGGCTTCTAAAAGCGTCCCTCTGCGAAACGGCACTCCACTGTCATCAAATCGCGTGGCAGCTATCGTTCAAGCCACCAGTGGGACGATGCTGGTTGTCCGTCCGACTGGCCTGCTCTCTCCGATCAACTCGCTATACAGCGCGAGGTAGTCGGCCACCATACGATCCACCGAAAAATACTGCTGGCAATACTGCCGCACGGTGCGCGCCTTGAAGATGCTCATGGAATTTCGTGCGCACGCCACCAGTTCGTCGGCACTCGTTCCCACGAAGCCGGAGATGCCGTCCTGCACCACTTCTTCGACCGCTCCGCCCGCCAGCGCCAGCACCGGCGTTCCGCATGCCATGGCTTCAATCATCACCAACCCGAATGGTTCATTCCACAGGATCGGAAAAAGCATTGCTAACGAGTTTCCGAGCAGTTCGTTCTTGGCCGCCAAGTCTGCTTCTCCGACATATTCGATGAACTTGCCGTCCAGGTGCGGCTTAATTTCAGTGTCGAAGTACGACTGAAAAATGGGTTGCACTTCGCCCGCAATTTTCAGAGGGATTCCGGACTTCTTGGCGATCTCAATCGCCACATGCGTCCCCTTGATGGGCGCAATCCGTCCCAGGAAGCTGAAGTATTCCTGCTTGGTTTCCTGCAATCGGTAGAGGTCAAGATCGATGCCGTGGTGGATGGTCCGCACCCTGGGAAGCGGCTCGTTGCTTTCTTGCAGCTTGCTGATGGTCACATACTGCACGTCGGGGAACAACCGGTAGACGATCGCTGATCGGCTGCTCGTGCACGTGGTGCACCGTGTAGACGAAAGGACTGTCAACATAGCGGGTAAACATCAAGGCGGGAACGTTGTGAAGATGGATGATGTCGCAATCCCTCGCGGCGTCGGCAATGGCCCACGAAGAATGATTGAAATCCTTCAGATTGTCGTAAACCTCGCCCTTGACTGGCCATTGCGAGTCTTTGTAGAGCCAGCGAGTCTCTGCCGCGACGGTGGATTGTCCGTTTGCGTAGACTACCGCCTCGATGCCGGAGCGCTGCAATCCCTCGGCTAACTGCGCAATGAAAAGCTCCGTGCCTCCATACTTCAACGGAGGCACAGGAAGGAATGGCGGGGCAACTAGAGCAACTCTCATGAGGGCCCTTGAGTAACTTGGTTTATCATAAAAAAATTGTCGAGAGCTTACCCTTGCTGCTGTTATGGATGCGGCGACTCCAGCAAGTGTTTGCCGCCAGGTGGTAATGGAGCCGCGTCGGAGACGTAGATCTTAGGAATCTGCGAAAAACTGAGTTGCTGTTTTCGTTGCGGAAGCCTCGAAGCATTTGCGCCACTGAAACGCCAGTCTGAAGTCCGGCTTGATCCGCACGTCGACCTATTCTGAGTTTCCCAACGTGTTTCCCCGAAAAAAGAGGCGATCTCGTCACCGCGTTCGTGCGCCACGTGACTGGAACTTCGCCCTTCTAAGGTATGGGACAGGCATGGGGCGCTTCGCCACTTGATACGCATTCTTCGACGCCCATCCCTTATGTCCACGGACGGACACTTGCATCGCATGGACGGACAGGGCGGTTCAGGTCGTGCGTGTAAGTTGTTGAGCCGCAAGGCCCAATACTGGCGTGGCAAGTGCAACCTAGACCTTAGCCTCGTTCTAACCAGCGATGGCAGACCACTACCTTTTCGAGATTGGAGCCCCTCGGATGCTGCAGGATCTTCGCTATGCGTTACGTCAGCTGCGCAAGTCTCCAGCCTTTACCGCGATCGCGGTCTTGACCCTGGCGCTCGGCATCGGCGCTAATACGGCAATCTTCACCCTGCTCGACCAGGCATTGCTTCGGACGCTACCGGTCAATCATCCGGAGCAATTGGTCCGACTGCGCTACACCGGCTCCAATACAGGGCGCATCTCCGCCTTTGGTGGCGACAGCCACGATTATTTCTCTTATCCGATGTACCGCGATCTGCGCGACAAGAACGCCGTGTTTTCCGGTGTGCTGGCCAACGATCAGACTCAAGTCGGAGTGCAGTGGCAGAACCAAACTGACCTTGCCTCGGCAGAAATAGTCAGCGGCAACTACTTCGACGTGCTGGGAGTGCGTCCGGCGTTCGGCCGTCTGTTCGTTCCCGCCGATGACGCAGCGAAGAATGGCAATCCCGTTGTAGTTCTCGGCTTCAATTACTGGAAGTCACACTTCGGCTCAGATCCGCGCGTAGTGGGCCAAGCGCTCTACATCAACGGACACCCCTTCACCATCCTTGGCGTCACCGACCCCAACTTCCACAGCGCGATAGCCGGCTATACCCCGAAAATCTTTGCTCCCATCGCCACCAAGAGCATTGTTATGCCTGGGCTGGATGACCTGGAAGACCGGCGTTCTTCCTGGGCGAACATCGTCGGACGGTTGAAGCCGGGCATCAGCCGTGAGCGGGCCGAGGCAGCCATGACTCCGTTATGGCGCTCGATTCGAGCCGGCGAGCTGTCAGCCATCAAGGATAAGAGCAGCCTTTTCGCCAAGCATTTTGTGGAGGAATCGAGCCTGCAACTGCTCGACGAGAGCCGGGGCTTTTCTCCCTTGCGAGAGCAGATCCAGACTCCGCTGCTCATCGTGATGGGCATGGTCGGACTTGTCGTGCTTATGGCCTGCGTGAATGTCTCCAGCCTGCTGCTGGTTCGCGCTGCGGCGCGAGTCAAGGAAATGTCGATCCGCTACGCCATGGGAGCGAGCCGGACCCAGATCGTCCGCCAGTTGCTGATGGAAGGGCTGCTGCTTGGGCTGCTCGGCGGGGCCTTCGGCCTGTTGTTCGCTCCACTCGTATCCGCGTTCCTGGCGCGGAGAATCGTAGGCGACTCGGCAACAGAACTTCCTTTCTCGTCACATCCGGACCTGCGGATTCTTTTCTTCAATTTCGGACTGGCGTTTTTTGTAAGCATCCTGTTTAGCCTGGCACCGGCGTTGCGCTTCCTGAAGCCTGATCTGGTCAGTTCGCTTAAGCAGCAGACCACCACCGGATCCGGCGGACATCTGCGGTTCCGTCGCATATCCGTGGGCGTGCAGGTGGGACTCAGCCTCCTACTGCTGGTTGGAGCGGGACTCTTTGTTCAGACCCTTCGGAACCTCAAGTCTCTCAACGTAGGTTTCGCCACCGATCACCTGCTGACTTTTGGTGTAGACCCTACGCTCGCTGGCTACGACACCAAGCAGGCGATGCCCGTGCAGAAGCACTTGCTGGGGGTTTTGGCTGCACAGCCCGGTGTGCGCTCCGTGGCAGGCACGGACGATTCAGTTCTGGCGGAAAACAGCAATACCAGTAATATCTCGTTCGCCGGTCGTACCGTAAGGGATGACCAGAGTATTGAGGTGGAGTGGGCAGCCATCACGCCCAGTTACTTTGCGACCATGAATATCCCGGTGCTCGCCGGCCGTACCTTCACTGACCAGGACACCACAGGCAAAACCAAGGTGGCGATCATCAACGCCAATCTGGCGCACAAATATTTCGGCGATCCGAAGAACGCCATTGGGCAGTTGATGGCGAGAGGTAGCGGTTCGGACCCAAAGTTCGACACTGAGATTGTTGGAGTCGTGGGCGACGCCAAGCAGCGCGACATGCGCTCCGCACTCGGACCAGCCGTTTACCGGCCTTACTTCCAGGGTGACCAGTTCGGCTTCATGCAGTACTACGTGCGCACCTGGCAGGCTCCTGAGGCGGCGGAGATGACGATCCGCCGCGGCGTGCAGTCCGTCGATTCCAAGCTGGTCATCGACACCATGCGCACCATGGACGAGCAGATTGCCGACAACATTTCCAGCGATCGCCTGGTGGCGCTGCTGGCGGTGAGTTTCGGCGTACTGGCCACGCTGCTGGCGGCCATCGGCCTGTATGGCGTTCTGGCCTATGTCACGGCGCAGCGCACGCGCGAAATCGGCATTCGCATGGCGCTGGGTGCGCAACGGATCGCGGTCGTGCGACTTGTGTTGAGCGATGTGTTGTTGCTCGCCGGAATTGCCATTGTCGTAACCTTGCCGATTGCAGTCCTGCTCTCGCGCCTGATTCGCAGCCAACTCTACAACGTGAGCCCGGCCGATCCGCTGGTTCTGGCCATGGGAACGCTGCTGGTGGCAGCCGTTGCCATCATGGCTGCGCTGTTGCCCGCCCGCCGTGCGGCTACGGTCGAACCCATGAAAGCGTTGCGAACCGAATAGCGGAGGAAGAATATGTCATTGATCGCTCAGGAACTTCGTTATGCCGTCCGGCAGCTGCTCAAGTCGCCGGGTTTTACTGCGATCTCCATTCTGACCCTGGCGATCGGAATCGGCGCCAACATTGCTGTGTTCTCCGTCACCAACGCCGTTCTGCTGAATCCCAGCGGCATTCCTCATCCGGATGGCTTGGTAGCGCTGCGTGCCCGCTACACCGCCGTCGGCGATCTCACCAATATCGGCATCTCCGCCCCGGATTTCGGCGATGCCGCCGATGGCAAGAACATCTTCGCAGCAACCGGGGCCATGCAGGGATCCGCCTTCAACTTCAGCCGCGACAATGCGAACCCTGAGCTGCTCAATGGAGCGAAGGTGTCGTCCGGCTACTTCGATGTGTTCGAGGCGAAACCTCAACTGGGCCGTATCTTCACGCCCGAGGAAGATCAGCCCGGCGCCGGGCTGGAGGTGGTGCTCTCCTACGGCGCGTGGAAGAAACGCTTCGGCTCCGATCCAAACATCGTCGGCCGCACTCTCATGCTGAATGAGCAGCCATACAAGGTCGTGGGCGTGATGGGGCCGGACTTCAACTGGCCCAATGCGGCCGAGCTTTGGGTCCCCATCGCATTGCCTCCGTCGCGTTATCACGATCAAAGCCAGCGCTACAACGAATATCTCTTCGGCGCGGCGCGTCTGAAGCCTGGTGTCAGCCTGCAGCAGGCGAACGCCTATCTCGACATGAAGGCGCAGCAGAACATCAGTTCCGAAGAGAACGGTCCGGCAGGGTCCCCGATTCCTCGAAGCTTTGCCCGCGCCTCGGGCTGGGGCATGTTCGCCATGCCGCTCACCGAGTTCATCGGCGGCAGCCTGCGCAAGCCTCTCAGCATGCTGTTGATCGCGGTCGGAATGGTGCTGCTGATCGCCTGCGCCAACATCGCCGGGCTGCAACTGGCACGCGCCTCGGCCAAAGAGCGCGATCTGGCGATTCACGTGGCGCTGGGCGCCTCGCGGCCTCGCCTGATTCGCAAAGCCCTGGCGGAAAGCGTGGTCCTCACCACCGCAGGGCTGGCGCTTGGATTCGCCGTGGCCTTCGCGGTCATTCCTCTGCTGATGCATTACCTGCCAGTCTTGCTGGGCACGCAGATTCAACCTTCGTTGCGCGGACCGGTATTTCTGTTCGTGATTGCGATCGCTGTGCTCTGCTCGCTACTGTGCGGTGTGGCGCCCGCGTGGCAACGCACCCAGCCGGGATGGTTCAACGCACTGCAGGAGTCGGGCCGCTCCGGCACGTCAGGTAAGGCCAGCCAACGGGCACGGTCGGGAATGGTCGTCGGCCAGATTGCGCTGTCGCTGCTGCTGCTGGCGGGCGCCGGCTTGCTCTTGAGCAGCCTGAAGGCGCTGGAGCGCGTAGAGACCGGCTTCGAGCCCAGCGGCTTGCTGTCGGCAAAACTGTCGTTGCCTCGCACCGTTTACGCAAAGGACCCGGAGCAGGCTGCGTTTTATGCGACGTTGCAGGATCGCCTGAGCAACATCCCCGGCGTCAGCAGTGCCGCCATTGCAGACAGCGTGCCATTTGACAACCAGGGCGGCTCGGCCAGCTTCCGCATCAGGGGCCGGCCCAACCCGCCCAACGATCCCGGACCCCATGGCAACATCCGCGCAGTTTCGCCAGGCTACTTCGCGACCTTGCGCATTCCCCTGCTTGTGGGCCGCACCTTTACCGCGGAAGATCGCGACAAGTCGCAGCTCGTAGCGGTCATAGACGAGCCCCTGGCGCGGCAGTACTGGCCGGGACAAAATCCCATCGGCCAACAGATCACTCTCGGCGACGACAAGGGACCGTGGATCGAGATCGTCGGCGTGGTTGGCCATGCCAAAGCTTCTTCGCTTGAGTCCGACACCAACGAAGGCTTCTACTATCTTCCCATGGCACAGTCGCCGGCGCCGTCAGCCGCGGTCGTGGTTCGCAGTTCACGCGGAGCTGACAACCTGGCTACCGACCTGGCGGCTGCGGTGCGCGGCGTTGACGCCGGCATCCCGATCTATGACGTGAAGACGATGGAGCAGCGCGTCAACGAATCTCTCATCGGCCGTAAGTTTGTCGTCATGCTGCTGACGATGTTTGCCGGGCTGGCGCTACTGCTGGCTGCGCTGGGCTTGTACGGCGTTATCAGCTACTCGGTACGGCAGCGGACGCGTGAACTGGGCGTTCGCATGGCGCTGGGAGCACAACGCAATCAGGTATTGCAACTGGTAATCCTGCAAGGCGCGCGCCTGGCGTTGCTCGGAGTGGTTATCGGTGTGGCGTTCGCCTTTGCGCTGGGACGCATTTTCTCCAGCCTGCTGTTCCGGGTAACCGTGTTGAACGGCCTCCCGTGGCTGATTGCCACAGCGTTGCTGGTGGTGACCGTACTGTTGGCGAGCTATCTGCCGGCGCGAAGGGCGGCTTCAATCGAGCCGGTGCGGGCCTTACGTAACGAGTAAATCAAGGGGCGATCTCGTCACCCATGTTGCAGGAACTCAAGTTCGCTCTTCGTCAACTGCGCAAAGCGCCGGTCTTCACCTTGGTCGCCGTAATCACCCTGGCGCTCGGCATCGGGGCGAATACCGCCGTGTTCACGCTGCTCGACCAGGCTCTGCTGCGCAGTCTGCCGGTAAGCCATCCCGAACAACTGGTGCGTCTGCACTATACAGGCGATGCTCCGGGCCACTTCAATTCTTACGGTGGCGACGACAACGATTACTTCTCCTACCCCATGTATCGCGACCTGCGTGACCAGAACCGAGTGCTGCAAGGCCTGGTCGCCAACGACAAGCAGAATGTCTCCGTGCAATGGAACAACCGTCCTGATATGGCCGACTGCGAGCTCGTGTCGGGCAATTACTTTGAAGTGCTCGGAATTCATCCGGCGCTAGGGCGCCTGATCCTGCCGTCGGACGAAGCGCTTAACGCGAATCCAGTGGTAGTGCTGAGCTTCAACTACTGGAAACGACAGTTCGGCTCGGATCCCCGCATTCTCAATCAAACCTTCGACATCAACGCGCAGCCGTTCACCATCGTCGGCGTCGCGCCACCCGGGTTTCACAGTATCGTCGCCGGCAGCATGACCGAGGTGTTCGTGCCCATCACGGCCAAGAACCTAATTACGCCGCGCTGGCAGGATCTGGAAGACCGCAGGTCGCAGTGGCTGACGGTCGCCGGACGGCTGAAGCCGGGCATCAGCCGTCAACAGGCGGAGGCGGGACTGGCTCCGCTTTGGCACGCCCTCCGCGCGGAAGAGTTTAAGGACTTCCAACACAAGGCGCGATGGCAGAAGCCCTTCCTCGACGACTCCAAGCTGCAGGTGTTCGACAGCGCCCGCGGCTTCTCTCCCTTGCGCGATCAGATTGGCGTACCGCTGATGGTGCTGATGGGAATGGTTGGGCTGCTGGTGTTGATGGCGTGCGTGAATGTCTCCAGCCTGCTGCTGGTGCGGGCCGCCGGCAGGGTCCGCGAGATGTCGGTGCGCTACGCCATGGGCGCGGGACGCTGGCAGGTGGTTCGCCAATTGCTGGTCGAGGGAATGCTGCTTGGGCTGCTCGGCGGAGGGCTGGGCCTGCTGCTGGCGCCCGTTATTTCCCGCGTGCTGATCCGCAGGATTGCCGGCGACTCCGCCACCGAGATGCCCTTCACGGCGAGCCCCGATTTGCGCGTGATGCTGTTTGCCTTCGGCCTGGTCTTTCTGGTGTCCGCTGGCATTCAGCATGGCTCCGGCGTTACGCTTCTTGCATCCCGACCTGGTGAGTTCACTGAAGCAGCAAAGCACGACGGGCAGCGGCGGCCAGTTGCGATTCCGGAGGCTTTCGGTCGCTTTGCAGATCGGGCTGAGTCTCCTGCTCCTCATCGGCTCCGGCTTGTTTGTCCGCACCTTGGAGAATCTTCGTTCAGAAGATGTCGGATTCTCCACCAGCCATCTGGTGGGATTCGGCATCAATCCGCGACTGGCTGGCTATCAGCCGGAGCAGACTTTCGAACTGTATCGGCGAGTCGAGCGGACTCTCGTCTGCGTTACCCGGCACGCGTGACGTGGGAGCTACCGACGACCCCGATCTATCAGGATCGAGCCAGACCGGCGGCCTCTTCATCGCAGGGTACTCTACCAAGGACGACGAGAAGATACAGGTCGAGGAGCCGGCGATTACACCTGGATACTTTTCCGCGATGCAAATCCCTTTACTGGCGGGACGGACATTCACCGACCAGGACATTGCCGGAAAGCCGAACGTCGCCATTGTCAATGCGACGTTCGCCCGACGCTACTTCGGCGATCCGCGGAACGCGATTGGTCACTTCATTTCGTTTGGCGGCTCGGACTCCAAGCCCGATACGGAGATTGTCGGAGTCGTTGGCGACACAAAACACAGCTTGCGCGACGAGCCATCGAAGACCGTGTATCGGCCGAGATATCAGCTGCCGGAGCCCAACGCGCTGTATTTCTATGTCCGCACCGGGCAACCGTCCGACGCAGCCATTGCCGGCATGCGGACTGCCATGCAGCAGCTCGATTCCAAGCTGGCGCTGAGTGACCTGCGGACGGTAGACGACCAGATCGCGGATGATCTCTCCGCCGAGCGAATGATTGCGCTGCTGTCGGTGAGCTTTGGCGCGCTCGCTATGCTGCTGGCGGGAATCGGCCTCTATGGCGTGCTGGCCTATGCCACGGCTCAACGCACCCGCGAGATCGGCATACGAATGGCCCTGGGAGCACAGCGAAGCACCGTCATGCAATTGGTGCTGAAGGATGTGCTGTGGCTGGCGGGTATCAGTATCGTGCTGACGCTGCCTCTGGCCTGGCTGCTGAGCCGCACGGTACGCAGCCAGCTTTACGGTGTAAACCCGGCTGATCCGCTGACCATGTTTGCGGCTACACTGCTGGTGGCTGGAGTTGCGCTGGTCGCGAGTCTGCTGCCCGCCCGCCGGGCAGCCTCAACCAATCCTATGCAGGCGTTACGCAACGAGTGAGAGAGCAATTAGCCGTTAGCAATCAGCAATCAGCAATTAGCTGTTAGCAATTACCTGTTAGCTGGCAACGATTGACGATAGACCTCTCGCCACCTCTCGAATACATGACGCCTGAGGCTTTGAAGCTAACGTCAGCCGACGGCTACGGTCAGATAGGCTTGTGAATTACGCCTTGCCGATGGCCGACTCTTGCCCCGCTTTACACCGCTCGTCGCCCGCTGAAGAGGCTAATAATGGCAACAATGACCGCCAACACGAGCAGAACATGGATCAGGCTGCCTGCGATATGGAAGCCCCATCCCAGGAGCCACAAGATGAGCAGAATCGCAAAAATCGTCCAAAGCATTCGTCACCTCCGCCAGGGGAGCTGGCGTACAACGTAGGAGGGCGAATTCGGCTGGAGAGTTGCACCACTTGACGTAAAGGGGGATCGCGATCCGGCTAGGAGAGCCCTCCTCCGGTTCACGCCGAATCGCACCCGGCAGTCTCGATCTATCGCACTTGCAGCCGTGATCGCATCTGCTCGGCCAGCTGCTGCATGGAGCGAAGCTTTTCGGCCACGGCATCGGGCACAGTGGGCTGGCGGAGCGCCAGCTCCGAGGTCAGCAGGATCCCAGTAACGTTGTCGCGCAACTGGCTGCGTAAGGCATTCTCCGCCGCGCGCATGGCGATCTTTCTTTCTGCGGCTCCGCGGTGCAGACCTTGCTGTATCTGGCGCACCACCCGTTCGGTGCGATGCAGCGCCAGGTTCACGTAGATTGGCATGGCGACGCCGGCATGATTCAGCAACGTGTCAAGCGCAGCGAAGTCCACCTCCAGCAGGGACTGGTCGATGACAATGGCTTCATACTCTCCGGCATTCAGCTTGGCCAGCGCGCGCGGTACCGAATTGGCGACCTGTGTCTGCTGACGGGTTCCCTGCTCTACGGCGGCGGCGCACTCGGCCGCCTTTGCGGACGACGATATCAACAGGATCATAATTTCCCTCACTTCCTCTGCAAGTGGACACACTTGTCCCAGCCCGCGCGTGAGCGGCGTCCGCGATTCCAGGTGAGGCTCGCCGCTATTGCGACGAGCCGTATTCTTTCAGTTTGCGATACAACGTGGTTTTGCCGATGCCCAACTGGCGTGCTGCCTCCAGCTTGTCGCCGTGGAGCGCATGAATAGCGTGCAGAATTGCCTGTTTTTCCAGATCGGCGAGAGGCTTGACACCTTCGCCGTTAGCCAGAGTGGGAGGAACCACCCGGGTATTTTCGAAGTCGCGCAACTGTGTCGGCAGATCCGCGATGTGAATCGTTGGAAGCGAGCAGGTGGTGCAGGAGCGTTCCAGACAGTTCTCCAGCTCACGCACATTACCCGGCCAGTCGTAGTGCAACATAAGGCGAAGCGCGTCGTCGCCCACGCTATGATGGTCGCCGCGAGCCGTGTTCAGCTTTTCCAGAAAACTCCCGATCAGCAGGGGAATGTCTTCCTTGCGCTCGCGCAGCGGAGGAACCCGCAAGGTGAGAACATTCAGCCGGAAATACAGGTCGCGCCGGAAAGTACCTTGCTGCACCGCGGTTTCCAAATCGCGATTGGTGGCCGCCAATATGCGGACGTTGATGGGATAGGTCCGGGTGCTGCCGACAGGGCGAATCTCGCGCTCCTGTATCGCCCGCAACAGCTTCGATTGCAGATCGATGGGAAGCTCGCCGATTTCGTCCAGGAAGATCGTGCCTCCTTCGGCGCTCGTCATCAGGCCTTCCTTGGCCCGCACCGCACCGGTGAAGGCACCTTTCACATAGCCGAACAACTCACTCTCGATTAGTGTCGGCACCAGCGAGCCGCAATCGATGGCCACGAACGGCTTGTCGCGGTGGTCGCCGCTGTAATGAATCGAGCGGGCGACCAGTTCCTTGCCAGTGCCGCTCTCGCCCAGAATCAGCACCGGGTGAGTACTGTGGGCGGCCTTGGCGATGATGCGATACAGCTTCTCCATGGATGGGGCATGGCCGACCAAAGCGCCGAAGCCCTGGCGGGAGCGTACCTGCTGGCGCAACAGCCGATTCTCTGCGGTTAACTGCACGTGCGCCGTGACCCGCTCCAGCACCAGACGCAACTCTTCAAAGTTGAAAGGCTTGGTTATGTAATCGTAGGCGCCCGCCTTCATCACCTGCACTGCCGACTGCACCGTCGCGAAGTTCGTCATCACGATGACCAGAACTCCAGGGCTGCGCCGCCGTAGTTCGGTGACGGCCTCGATCCCGTTGCTGCCCGGCGTGCGCAAGTCGAGCAGAACCACATCAACATGGGCGTTATCGAGACTCTGGTAGGCATGCTCGATAGAATCCACAACCCTGGTAGCAAAGCCCAGCGATTGCGCAACTTCCCGGCAGGAGTTACGCACACTGCGTTCGTCGTCGACGATAAGTAGGTTTAATAAACTGGCTTCAGAACTCTGTTCGGTCGGTGTAGTTGTCTCTACCGTGAACACTGGGTAACCTCTTCTGGCGCAAACAGGAAAACTGTGTGCCCGCCCCGCACACAAGATGCGATCTGCTACCATCATCCTCCCCTTTTGGGAAAAATCTGCTAGTGCAGGCGTCACAGAAGGATGTGAGTATTCCGTATCGCACCGCGGGAAAAAACAGGAGCCGCATGCACCGTACCGGACCGCGGCATCGTTGCCGCCATGCCGGCTCCGCTGTTCGGCTCCTGTGCCGTCACCGCTACCATGGCCCCTGTCAAGTCAGGGGCCTCCCCGCTAACCCGTTCGCGATCCTCTTCCAGAGCTCCCAGCCGGCGCATCAACTGGTTTAACAGCGAGCCGCCGCGCTGCGCGCTGCGCTCGATTTCGCGCAAGTATCGTTTGCAGTGGCTGTAGGTTGGCAGCTTCCATTGCATGACCTGCGCATTTACCAGCATGCCTCCCAGAACAGTATTCAAATCATGCAGAAGCCGGGAGCATTCCTGGCGGTCTCCGTCGCACAACGGCTCTGTGTTTCCCAGCGCGTGCGATTCGGCCTCCGTGAAGCTGGAGTCGAGCCGCTGAACCTGTTCCTGGCTGCAATGTCTGGCGAGTTGTTTCATCGTGGTTCCCGTTGCTTCTGTGGTGATTTCGGAACACTTCCGTAAGAGCAACTTGCGTGCCAAGCGGGATAAGTGGGAACTAATGGCGTGTTTATAGAAGGTTAGGGAGTTCGATCATGGTCAATCGCAAGACGACGGGCGAGGGATGGTCCCAGAAAGGGACTACCCCGTGGGTGCTAAAGACAGAAGAAGGATGACAAGCAAATTGCTTTAAGTGGTTTACGCTTTCGGGAAGGAGGAAGGGCTTGGGACCAGATTCGGGAAAGTCGCCGCCGATTGCCAGCGACAAAAAAATAGGGGAAGCTCGTGGCTTCCCCAGTTGCCCGCGAAACAGCTAGCTTACGGACGCGCCGCCACCGGATTTTGCACGGGCGGCGTGTCAGTCGCAACTGCCTGATCACCGCCATTCTCCAGCAGCAGGCCGTTGTAGGCGGAAGCCGCCAGCAGCCGACCTTGATACTCCATCGCCGCACGGATCGTCACCCCGGTGTCCGGCGTGCGCGTCCAGGTGATGCCGCCGTCGTTGCTCTGGAAAACGGCGTGGGTGTTGACCACAGTAGCCAGCAGGCGGCGTCCCTTGGCGTCGTAGCGCACGGAGAAGACATTTTGCGGAGGCAGTCCACCAATCAGATGTTGCCAGCTCTTGCCGCCGTCGCTCGAGCGCAGAGCGCCTTCCCGGTACCGAGCCACAAAGTCGAGTCGGGCGCAGCCGTGAAGTTGTACACTGCGGTTACGTAGTGCGGCAGAATCACTTCCGCCCAGGTCTTCCCTCCATCGTTGGAGAGGAAGGCGCGATGCGGGCTGGCCAGAGTCACAGTGCCTGATCCTGTTCCACCCACTGCGATGAAGTCGGTATGGCCCTCAACCGGCACTTCATACCATTTCTTTCCTTCATCCATACTGACAAACAGACCGTCCGAAGTGGCCGCGAACCAGCCATTTCCGGTGATCTCCATCGCCCTGACACGCGGCGCCTTGTCGATGGGAATAGCGATCTCGGCCGGCGCCTTGGGCTTGGCTGGCGTTCGGTGAACTTTGCCTTTAGCCGAACTCTTGCCGGCTGCGTGGTACTGGGGTTCAGATTCCGCAGGCTTTTCGTTCCATTGCGGCAGCGGACCGCGAATCATAGCAGACGGCTTCCACTCGCCGGTCAGGGACGCGAGGTAGAAAATGCCGTGATTGGTGCCCCCAATGATCGTTCCGTTCGAGGCCTGCTCCAGGCTCAGAACATCCCGCTCGTTCAGCCCGCGATTGGACAGCTTCCAGCTCTTCCCGGCATCTTCGCTGTAGAAGAATCCACCAAGATTCTTATCGTTCACCACACCCACGTACAGACGGCTGGGATCTTTTTGGTCCGCAATCACCGCTCCCACGATGCGATGTGCGAAACCGCGATTGGACGCGGTGTAGTGATCGAAGCCATCGCTGCTGGCGAGCACTCCACCACGGTCGGTAGCCAGCAGCACATGCTCGGGATTGCGCGGGTCGATCAGGATGTCATTCACAATCACATCCGGAGCGGAATAGAGCTCCCACCTGGTACCACCATCTGACGGTCTTCCACAGTCCGCCGGTGGTGCCCGCGTAAATGATGGATGGACGCTGCGGGTCCTGCTTCAGAACACGAGTCCGGATCGCCGAGTGAGGAATGCCACGAACCCGGGTGAATAATTGTCCGCTGTTGACGCTCTTGTAGATTCCCGAGCACGCGCTGGCAAATACCGTGCTCGGAGCTTTGGGGTCGATGATGATACTGAACACGTCAGAATCCATCAACCACCCTTCCTGCATGGGGGTCCAGTTCTTTCCTCCGTCGCTGGTTCGCCAAGGCAGGTGCCAGGTACCGGCATAAATGATGTCTGGATCCCGGGGATCAATGGCCAGGGATTCGAGCGAATAGAGAGGCTCGCCAGTGGCCTGCTTCATGGCAACCGCGCTGGCGATGGGAGAAATCTGCTCCCAGTTTTCGCCGCCGTCGCGCGAGCGGAAGACTCCGTCCATCGTACCAATCACCAGGATGTTGTGATCGCTCGGAGCCATCGCCATGGCCCGAATCGATTTGCCATGCACGCCCTTGAGGGTTCGCCAGGTCCGTCCGCCATCGTCGGTACGAAAGACGTCGCCTTCGTCGTTGCTGAAAATGCTCCAGGCAGCGACGAAGATGGTTGCAGGATGGGTCGGATCGAAGATGACATGGTCCAGAACGTAATCGTCGTTCGGCCCCAGATGAGCAAACGGCTCCCAGGAAGCTCCTCCGTCATGGGAGGCAAAGAGTTGGCCGGCGCTGGTTCCCAGCAGGATGTGACTGGGATCGCCGGGATCGTAGGTGAGGCTGCGCACGTCGCCGCCTTCGGGACCGATCATCTGCCAATTGGAAGCGAATGACGCAACGCCCAGGAGCAAAACCAGGCACAGAAGAGAACGTGAAGCGAGACGAAAATGACTTAGACATATTCCCTGACGACAGAAGTTGGACTCCCTAAATGATAGTCCGTGTTGCCCCCTTCCGCATCCGCGAAAGGAGAAAGGCGAATCTGGATCGTAAAGGTCCAGACACCGGACCATCAGAGAGAGCGAGTTGATTGGCAACGGACGAGTCATCCGGTCAGGCGCCGCCTATTGCACATCGTGAAAAAGCCGGTGAGAGGCTTCCCTCCCACCGGCATTGAGTTCCAGCTAAAAGCGGATGCTATTGCGCCGCAGGAGCTGCTTTCTTAGCAGCCTTGTGGTGCACCGGAGCCTCGGTGTGTGGCTTCGGGTACGCATTCTCGCTCGGTTTCACGGTCGACTCATCCACCGGCGTCGTGCCTTGCAGCAACTGGCGCGGTGGCTGCGTCAGCACCCTGTGGCACCCAGATAGATGTCTGCCACGTGGTCCTTACCGGTTCCCTTGCGTACTTCGATCCGGCTTGGGTCGATGCCCTGCTGCTGTACCAGGTACGCCTTGGCGTTCACGGCGCGCTGTGCAGCCAGATCCATCTGAGTCTTGTTCTTGCCCTTGCCTTCGTACACCGGCGGTTCGTCGTCAGCATAACCGACGATCACCAGCTTGGCGTTCGGGATCGCTCTTCAGGGCCGAAGCGTCGTCGTCAAGAATGGCCTTCGCCGTGTTGTCGACACGCCACGGGATGTACTTCTGGTATGGGACGCTGCACGAACTCGATCGGGGTGCGTGCGCTTACCTGCGGCGGCGCGGGCGGTACTTCGACGGTGAACGAGCAAGTGCCCGTACCCGTCAGGCCGCGGCGTCGGTCGCGGTGACCGTAACCGTAACCGATCCAGAAGGTAAACCAGTGGTGTCGTCGGTCGCTGTGTTACCGGAGCCGGAGATCCTGCCAGCCGAAGCGTGAGTAGGTGACGCTGCTGATCGGCGCGTTATCCGGGCTGCTAATCGACGTGGTACTGTGAACGGGTTGCCCGCCTGCACAGTACTCGGACTGGTAGTGCAGCTCACCACCGGCGGATTCATCGGTACTTTCACCGTGAAGCTGGCCGAGCAAGTCGCGCTATTATCCTTCTTGTACTTGGGGTCGGTCATCGTGGCGTTGGCGGTGTAGCTTCCGCCGGCCACTCCCGTGGTGTCGATGGTGGCTGTCTGGGTGTTAGCTGGCGACACCTTGCCGCCGTTGGTGGTCCAGGCGTAGGTAACGGTGTGCTTCGGGTTGAAATTCGTGCCCGTTGCGGTCACCTTAACCGGCTCGCCCGCCATCACTTCGGTCGGCTGCGCGGTGCAAGCCGCCGTCGGTGGAGGCAGGTTGTAGTTGCCCAGATTGAATAGCACGCCAGCGCTCAACCGAATCTGGTTCCACTGAGTGGAATTGCTGAAGGGTCGCTGTCCAGATGGGTTATAGGTGGTGTAAAGATAGTCGGCCTGGGCGACGCGGATGGAGAACATCTTCGTAACGCTCAGGTCAAGACCGCCGCCGCCGCCCATCGTAAACCGCCATTGGCTGCCCGACGTGATCGGTGGCACGATGTCTTCGGCGCCAGCGAGAATGCGCACAAAGGGCGAAAGCTGGTCGGTATGCCACTTGTACTGAACGCCCAGCAATCCGAGGTTGAGGTTCACGCCACCCGGATTCTGCGACTTATTGAAGTGGCCGCTGTAATCGATCAAAACACCGAGGTTGTTCATGCTCGGCAGATAATACGTCCCCGAAATATCGAAGCCGTTAACGATGTCGGCGGTCTTTACGTTGTTGTCAAATTGTCCATAGTAGCCGTTGGGATGCATCCACGAATAGCCGCCATAAATCTCGGCTTTCGGTTGAATGGTGGCCTGCGCCGCGGCTTGGGAGCCCAGCAGACACAGCGCAAACGCGATTGCGACAGTTGTCGCAAATAGGCGTTTTGGTAATACCTCGCGATGGAATGACATTCCTAATCCTCCGGAACTCTAGCAGTACTTGTGACCAGAGTGGCCTAACTCGGGTTCTATTGTGCTGTACAAATGCAGGAATTTTTCGGCCTGCTTAGTATCGAGAAGGATTGTACAGCAACACGGAAGATTAACAAAGCATTTGCTTTGTCAGTTTACTGATGTTGCAATGCCCTGTTTACTGATATTGTACCTCCAGGAACTTAGGGGATCTCTCTTGGCGAGCGTTGTTCCGGGACCGGGAACCCTTGGCAATGCATCCGCGCACCACCCGGAGCGCGTTTTAAACGCGCGGATCCATCACGCATACACAGGTCCGTCAGCGCAAACGTCAGCACCGATTCCCGTTCAGGGTCCCGATTTCCAATCTCGGGCCAGCCGGTCTTTCCCAAAAATAAACGAGCCAGAGGACGGGTCACTCGCACTGAAATACGGCCCTTTAGTGTTACTTTAGAGCAGGTAATCCTCTCCCCCCTGCGCCGCTCCTTTTGAGGATAGTTACTGGCCGGTAAATCGACTCTTGACTCCGGGGCCGCATCTAAACTGGTCATCGAACGGCCCGGCAGTTTCAGCGCCCCTGGCGCGAATTGAACTACGTGAGGTGTATGTTCCCCATGACTCAGGAAAAGGTTCTGATTGTCGAGGACGAGGAGAATGAACGCACCGGTTTGGCGGAACTGATCCGGGCCTGGGGCTACAGCACCGAGACCGCCAGTGACGGCGTTGAGGGGCTGGAGAAGGTTGCGTCCTGGAATCCTGCCATTGTGATCACCGATTTGAAGATGCCCCGCATGGATGGCATGGCGTTGCTGGAACATATTGCCGAGCAACCGCAGCAGGTTGCCGTCATTCTTCTAACCGCCCAGGGCAGCGTCGACTCGGCTGTCACCGCCATGAAAAACGGGGCCTTTGATTTCATTGAGAAGCCGGTCAATCCCACCCGCTTGCGGAATATTCTGCAAAACGCGGCGCGCATCCGCGGAACCGAGCGAGAGTTGGAGATCAGCCGCCGCAAGCTGCGCGACGTCGGCGTCTTAGGCTCGCTTGTAGGACCTTCCAAGAAAATGCAGGAGGTGTTCCGGCTAGTCGAGATGGTGGCACCCAGCACTGCTTCGGTCCTCATCACGGGTGAAAGCGGAACCGGCAAGGAGCTTCTGGCACGCACGATTCACTCCCTGAGCAACCGCAAACCCAAGCCCTTTGTGGCTATCAATTGCGCAGCGATCCCGGAAACATTGATCGAAAGCGAGATCTTCGGCCACGAAAAAGGAGCCTTCACCGGCGCATTTGAACGGCGCACCGGCTGCTTTGAGTTAGCCGAAGGCGGAACCCTCCTATTGGATGAAATCGGTGAAATGCCGATTGCGACGCAGGCCAAGCTGTTGCGCGTTCTCGAAGACCGTAAGCTGCGCCGTTTGGGCAGCAAAACCGAGACCACGGTTGACGTGCGCGTATTGGCGGCAACCAATAAAGCTCCGGAAGAAGCTGTGGCCCGGGGAGAGCTGCGCAACGACCTCTTCTACCGTCTGAATGTCTTTAACATTCATATGCCTCCGCTTCGCGACCACAAGGAGGACATGACTGATCTGGTGCAGGCCTTGCTGGCGGAGATGAATGAGAAGCATGGCCGCAGCGTAGCGGGCATTTCGGACACCGTAATGAGCGCTTTTCAGGCGCACTCATGGCCGGGCAACGTCCGCGAGTTGCGGAACACGCTGGAGCGCGCCGTCATCGTTTGCGATGGAGCTGTCATCGAACCCCGCCACCTTCCGCCAGGCTTCGGACAGGTCATCCCGCGGGCCCCGGTGCAGGAAGCCAACGCAGTGCGCCTGGGTGTGGGCACGACTGTGGACGAAGCTGAGCGATTGCTGATCCTGAAAACACTGGAAGCCACGAATAACAATAAGACGCGAGCCGCCGAAATCCTTGGCATCAGCCTGAAAACTCTGCATAACAAGCTGAAGGAATATGGCGGTCACGGGATCAACGGGCATCACGAGGATGCTGCGGCGGCCAGTTGAGAAACGCTGCTCGCTCTGCGCTTTTCGCTTTTCGCTTTAGAAGATCACCCTCGCCAGGTCCGCGTGAGTTGCCAGCGCGATAAACGGTGCAAGGCCTGGGCAAAATGGCAAAGGGCGAAAGGCGAAGAGCGAAAGGCGACAGCCGGAAAGCATTGCCGAGCCTTCATCTCGCCTGTACAATAAGGTTCTGCTTCCCGAACGCGGGTTCTGTTCTGACTCGCGGCAATCCCGGGCCGAAGTGGCGGAATTGGCAGACGCGCATGGTTCAGGTCCATGTACCCGCAAGGGTGTGGGGGTTCGAGTCCCTTCTTCGGCACCAAGTTAGGACTTTCTTCGAGGTCCCTCGTTGCACTCGGGATTTCGCCTGCGGGCTCCCGCTTCGCTCACGCCCGCAAATCGGCTCAAGTTCGAGTCCCTTCTTCGGCACCAAGTTAGGTTTCTTCGGTCCCTCGTTGCACTCGGGATTTCGCCTGCGGGCTCCCGCTTCGCTCACGCCCGCAAATCGGCTCAAGTTCGAGTCCCTTCTTCGGCACCAAGTTAGACTTCCTCGGTCCCTCGCTGCACTCGGGATTTCGCCTGCGGGCTCCCGCTTCGCTCACGCCCGCAAAGCGGCTCAAGTTCGAGTCCCTTCTTCGGCACCAAGTTAGACTTCCTCGGTCCCTCGTTGCACTCGGGATTTCGCCTGCGGGCTCCCGCTTCGCTCACGCCCGCGAATCGGGTTGACTTCCCGCCTCAAGGGGCCGCATGACCCGGCGTGCCGGTTTGTTTCGATGCCAGAGCGAGTGGTCGCGCCTTCACGCGAAACACCTGCACGCGTGAGTTGTCCGCATCGGCGACGTAGAGTCGGCCCTGCGTATCGACTGCCAGACCATGCGGAGCATTGAATTGACCCAGCCTGTTTCCACTCTCCCCGAATGTACCCAGCGGGGTTCCGTCCCAACGGTAGACTCTGACCACAGAATCACCGGTCAAGCTGACATAGAGATTGCCTTCCAGGTCGGCGGCAAGTCCGTCATCCTGGTAGGCGACGCGCCCGTGTTCGGTGAAGACCGTTTGCGTGCGCAGGAGATTGCCGCTCAGATCGAGAATTTGAATGCGCGTTCCGGAACTGTCGAGCACGGCCACTCCGTGCGGAGTCAGCGCGATCTCAGTGGGATTGTCGAAACCTATCAGACCACTGCCGTCATGCGCCTTGCCCACCCGCTTCAGCACATTGCCCTGCAGGTCAAGGACAAGAACCCGATTAAGCGGACTATCGGCGAGGTAGAGCCGCCCAGCCCGACGATCGATGGCAATCGCAGTCGGGCCCTGAAACCAGTTCTCGCCATGGTAGTTCCCAATGTAGCGGGTAAAAGTACCGAACTTGTCATAGACCAGCACCATGCCCCGGTCCGAATCGGCGACGTAGATGTTGTCATCGGCATCGACCGCGACTCCAGCCGGCAGCTTCAGACGGCGACCCTGCCCGGCGGAAATGCTGAATGAGTTGGCGCCCTTAGGATCGATCACATGGACCGCCGCTCCGGCAGGATCGCTGACGATCACACGACCCGCGGAGTCGGCGGCCACGTATTTCGGCGACTGCAGCACGCGTAACCGTCCGTAAGCGAACGTCACCACCGAATTGCGCACGCCGGCTACTTCAGAACTGGGCGAGGCCTCGGCTGTGGCGTGCGTCGGAGGTTCCAGGTCCTCAATCGTGCGATTGCGAGGAAGGATCATCCAGGGAGGAGCATCGGAGTTCGCTACTCCGGCACCGCTTCGTACGGTAGCTACCGTCGAGGTATTCAAGCCATCAAGGAAGCGGTTGAACTTGGAATTGGAGTGAAATTTGGCATCGGCCGAAAAAACGCCCAGATACTCGACCTGCGTGCCGCCGGGCAGAGTTGCTCGGGGAAATGCGCGGTGCCCCTGATTCAGGTGCTGCTGGCTCAGCAGCGGATCTCGAATAGCTGCGGAAGGAGCAGCGTGTTCCAAGACTTGACCGAAGAATGGACCGTTGAGAAAAACGGGCACCAACAGTAACAAGAGCAGATGCCGGCCAGCATACAGCTTCATAGGTACCCTCAAAAACTCAGCGTCTGATGGATTGTATGCCGACCGTACGCAGGATGCGCCAGCAATCGTTAGGCAGCGCTCCACTTTCCAGTGCCGTTTTGGCCCCGCGAGTCGCGCAAAGGCTCAGGTCAGCCGCTCAGGCGCCTCAGGATTATGCCACGCAACGGGCGAATATTGAATCGCCAATAAAGTCTCATCATCTTGCCGTTCACACGCGCCGCGAAAGGCGTCCAGATGCTTTCGGCATGCCGTGACCAAGTTCTCCGGGCAGCAGAAGCCATTTTGTTGAATAACCGAGTGCAAGGTTTGGCTGCCATACTCCTCGCCGGAAACGTTCTGCGTTTCGCTGATGCCGTCCGTGTACAGCACGAGGGTGTCACCCGCTGCCAGCAGGGTTCGCGAAGCGGTAAATTCCTGGTTGGTAAACATCCCCAGTGGAATGCTGCTGCTTTCGAAGATGCTGACCGCCGACCGCTGCACCAGAACTGCCGGCAGATGTCCGGCGTTAACGATCTCCAGTTCACCTGCGGCCGTGGTCCTTCCGAAGACCATGGTCGCGTACTGGGTCGGCAACTTGCTCTCGCAGAACAAACGATTGGCGTGTGCCAACATTTTTTCAGTGCCGAGGTTGAGCGGAATGAGCGCACGGAACATTGCCCGCAAGTTCGCAGCGAGCATGGCCGCGGCCACACCTTTGCCCGCGACATCGGCGATCACGAAGTGCAGTCCACCATGGCCGTCGCTCATCAGGTCGCAGTAGTCGCCGCTCACCACCCCAGCCGGCCGGAAGTGATAGGCCACCTGCCATCCGGGGATCGACAAGTCAGGCGGAGGCAGAAGGCCATTCTGAATCTGGGCGGCCAACTCGAGGTCAAATTCCAGGGCGCGCTGCTGCGACGGACTGAGGCAACCCAGGCACACACGCACCAACGGATCGGTGAGCAAACGGTCGCTCTCGATGGTGTCGTGGCATACTTCACACAGCCCAAAGCTGCCGACATCAATGCGCCGCAACGCCTGGTCCACTTCCTGTAACAGGTGGTTTAACTGAGCCGTTTCATTCCTGCCGAGAACTTCTTCCAGACGCGACCGCCGGTCCAGCAGCTGGTCGCGGAGCATAGTAACGTCACCGGTATCTGCAATCGCCATAACTAACCACCTTACTGTGATTAGAGAGTTACGCCCCCTTCGGAGATTCAGAGCTTTTCAGCCCACGTCCGACAACTTAAGACTAGTGGGAAACGCACCGTTGGCCACCCTGATTCTTGCTTTCAAATCCGAATTTGAAGATTGCTCTGCGCGGCAGCGCCGGTGCCTCTCCAAGCATGGCGCAATCAAACATCCGCCCAGACTGCGGCCACGAGTTCTACCATGCCTGGGACGGAATCGACCTGGATTGACAAAAAGTGTGAGGACCGCCGCGGGAATCCCGCGACGGTCGAACCTACTGAACGAAGACCTGGATTTTCGCTGAAGGAATGCCGTTGGCCACGACTTCCAAGGTGGCAGCGCCGGTTTCCATGTTGGCAGGCGCGTCCATATGTGTAGTAGTCACAATATTTCCGGTCTGCACTCCCATAGTGCTGTGATCGTGCGTGCGGGCGTAGTAGACATGGCCGGTCGCCTTGTTGGTTAGCCGAACCAGCGGATAGTTGGTAGCTGTCTCGAACTCGTCGCCAAAAGCCTGCGCCTGCGACATGCCATTGAACCGCTGACCCGTGAGAAGGGTAGTGGTTCCACGTTTCACGATAAAGGCTGGGACGACTGGATTACCAAACACAGTCGGCGCCCAGGCGGCCTGGTAGGTACCGGTAGCGGTGTAAACTTGCGAGCCCGCCACCAGTACTTGGCCGTTCGGCAAAACCAGCAGGCTGCCGCCGTTGCAAAACGGACCGGGAACCAGGTTTGTGCCGTCAAATTCGTAGAGTCTCCCCGAATTGCCCTCGACCAGAACGTTGCCGCTTGGCAACAGCGCCGCATAGTTGTCGCCAGCGTCGTCGCCCGTAAGAAAGTTGGGGCCGGCCGTCCAGGTCCCTGGATCAGTATCGAGCGTGCCGGGTTTATACACTGCGGTATGACCTTGGTTCTGTCCCTGGTGAGTGGCTCCGGTGGCAAAAACCGTGCCGTCCGGACGCAAAATCGCGGGACCGATTTCGCCCGGCGGACAATACAACTGGCCGTTCCCGTAGCTGATACAACCTACCTCAGGTGGCCCCTGCAGGTTAGCGATTGTGCTGCCATCCGAAACCCACTTGCCTAGTGAGGGAATATACCGCTCTGAATTCGGATTATTCAGCACGTCAGCCGTCAGGATCGAACCGTCGGGCATCAGGGTCCAACCCTCTTCGGCGAACCAGTCGCTCTTGCCGGTGGAAGAAACCGCGTTCCAGGTCAATGTCGCAGGATCCAGTTCAGCCATCTGGGTGTCGAACTTCCGCCCCACTAGGAACTTGCCATTGGGAAGTACCGTGGAGGGGGAATCACCAATGTAGTCCCAGCCTGAGGGAGGATTGAGCGAAGTCCACGTGTTAGCCAAGGGATCGTAGACCGCTCCCATGTTGGTGAAGGCGAAGACGTTGAAGTTGTATTCACCACCCACGATTACGACCCGTCCATCGGACAGCACCGCCGAAGCGAACGCCCAAGGCGAGTAGCCTGTGGGCAGGCTGGCTACCTGCGTCCAGGTACCGTTGAGATAGCTACCCATATTGTCGGGGGTGAGCTTCCACCAATCGGTATTGCCATCGCCCTGCACCAGAACTGTTCCATCAGTGAGCAGAAATGGCACTCCGGCTCCGTCGGGGGGCTGGTGAGTCAAGTTGGTCAGTGTTCCCGGGACTGTGTTTGGGGGAGCTGTCTGCGCCATGGCAATCACCGAACTGATAAGCGCAAACCCGACTAGAGCTAACAGAAGGCTTTTCATTAAAATTGTCCTCTCCGTTCCTTCAGCGTTGTGACGAATCGTGTTTTTCGTAGTGAACCGACCTGGAGCAAATTTAAGGCAGTCTGTTCAGCCGTTGGACCTTTCACCCGTGAAACTCTGGCCAGAGTGGACGAAGGCGGGAAGAATGTTGCCTCAAGCGGCGCTGGGAGTCAACTCTGGGTCCCATGTTTCAGCGACCAGGAGCCCTTGAATCTTCCCGTGCCTCGGCCATCCTGAACGCTGCCGCAGAACACCCCACGGCATACCGGGAGCCCAAACCACCGATCCTGGCACCTGGGTTCCTGGCCCGGATTTCCCCAACGGGGACGACGCCGGCGATAACTAAGCGGTGCTGCTGCCGAACGGGAGCGTGCTGGTCGAAGGAAACTCCGGAAGGCTGTACGAGTTCGATGGAACTAATTTCAAGGCGACGCTCTTTTCTAATGGGGGGCCCGATCGTCCTCACGCAGCGCCCAGAAAGACGACCGACTTCTGATAGCAGCGTCCCGCAGGGGCGTCAGCTCCTTCGCCTTCCCGTGTAAGCCTTGGCAGCGGCGTGTATGCTGTTGCTCACGCCGCACCGGCGGTCTCCGCGTCTGCCTGCTGGTGCGAAGCGAAATGCCTGAGCCGGAGCCATGCTGATCCATCCCGATCGTCTGTTTCCTGCCGAACCCCGCACTCGCAAGATAGCCCGGACGCTGTATGAGCAGGTGCGAGGCTTGCCCATCATCAGCCCCCACGGACACACCAAGGCAGGCTGGTTCGCGCGCAATGAGCCTTTCCCAGATCCGGCCAACTCTTCGTCCAGCCCGATCACTACGTCTTCCGCATGCTCTACAGCCAGGGCGTCTCGCTCGACGACCTCGGACATCGGCCAGCCGGTAATCAAAGATCCGCGCAAGGTCTGGCGCATCTTCGCCAGCCACTACTACCTGTTTCGCGGCACCCCCACGCGCCTCTGGCTCGACTATTCCTTCCAGGAGCTCTTCGGCTTCGAGCGAGCGTCTCTCCGAGAAAACCGCCGACCTCTACTACGACACCATCGACGAAAAGCTGAAGACTCCCGAGTTCCTGCCCCGCGCTCTCTATCGAGCGGTTCAATCTTGAAGTCCTCTCCACCACCGATTCGCCCACTCGACTCGCTCGCCGATCACAAGGCAATCCGTGATTCCGGCTGGAAGGCGAGGATCCTGCCAGCCTTCCGTCCCGACCCCGTCGTCGATCCCGAGTTCGCTGGATTCGCCGGCAATCATTGCCAAATGGGTGAGCAGACCGGCGAAGACACTGTCCACCTGGACCGGCTACCTGAACGCGCTGCGCAAGGCCCGCGCCCGCTTCCGCGAGATGGGTTGCACTTCCACCGATCACGGCCATCCCACCGCGCAAACCGCCGACCTTCCCGCCGCTGAAGCCGCCGCTCTCTTTCGTCAAGGTTCTCTCCGGCAAGGGCAGATGCCGCCGACAACGAACTCTTCCGCGCCCAGATGCTCACTGAAATGGCGCAGATGAGCCTCGAAGACGGCCTGTCAATGCAGATCCATCCCGGCAGCGTGCGCAATCACAACCGCAAGGTCTACGAGCGCTACGGCCGCGATATGGGCGCCGACATCCCCGGACCCGACCAACTTACGTCAACGCACTGCGCCCGTTGCTCGACCGCTTCGGCAACGAGAGCAAACTCACCATCATTCTCTTCATGCTCGACGAGTCCACCATCAGCCGCGAACTGGCCCCCTGGCCGGACATTATCCGTGCTTGCGCCTCGGGCCTCCGTGGTGGTTTCATGACAGTCCTGAAGGCATGATGCGTTTCCGCCAGCGAGCTACGGAAACGGCGGGCTTCTACAACACGGTAGGCTTCAACGACGACACGCGGGCATTTCTCTCCATTCCGGCACGGCACGACGTGGCACGGCGCATCGACTGCGCTTTCCTTGCCAATCTCGTCGCCCAGCACCGCCTGGAAGAAGACGAAGCCTTCGAACTGGCGCACGACTTGACCTACTCCCTCGTCAAGAAGGCGTACAAGCTGTAAGGAGAACGGAATGGACGGCAGTACGTGGGTGTCGACGAGTCGAAACCAGGGCAGAGATGCTCCGATCAGCGAACGGATCGGGCCATGTGCGCTGGACCATCTGCGCCATGCTCTTCGCGGCCACCATCCATCAACTACATGGATCGCCAGGTCATCGGCATTCTCAAGCCGACGCTCGCAGGCACAGCATCGGCATGACCGAGCTCGACTACGGCTACGTCGTCGACGCCTTTCAGGTCGCCTACGCTCTCGGCCTGCTCGATGGCCGGCCGCTTTGTCGACAGGATCGGCACCCGCATCGGCTACATGGTCATCATGGCCATGTGGAGCCTCTCGGCGATGGGCCATGCACTCGCCAACACGGTGTTGCAGTTCGGCATTGCCCGCGCCTTCCTCGGCCTCGGCGAATCCGGCAACTTTCCTGCCGCCATCAAGACCATCGCCGAATGGTTCCCGCAGATCGAACGCTCGCTGGCCACCGGCATCTTTAACTCCGGAGCCAATGTCGGCGCCATCCTGGCTCCGCTCATCGTCCCCTGGGTAACCATCCACTACGGCTGGCACTGCGGCCTTCCTCGTCACCGGCATCTTCAGCGCCTCGTGGATCCTCCTTTGGTTCCTCAAGTACCACAAGCCCACTCGACCATCCCGCACTCACCGCCGCCGAACTCGACTACATCAACAAGGGAGGCACGCCGAGCAGACCGGCCCCTCCACACCGTGGATCAAGTCTGCTCGGCTATCGCCAGACCTGGGCATTCACCTCGGCAAGTTCCTCACCGATCCCATCTGGTGGTTCTACCTCTTCTGGCTGCCCTCCTACTTCAGCGCAGAAATTCAATCTCAATCTGCTCGCACCTCGGCCTGCCGCTCATCATTGTCTACAACTGCATCACCGTCGGCAGCGTCGGCGGAGGCTGGCTGCCCGCGTCCTTTCGTCAAGCTGGGACTGTCGGCCAGCAAGGCGCGCCTGGCCGCCATGCTCTCTGCGCCTGCCTCGTGGTTCCCATCTTTTCGTCAGCTACACATGACTCCGAATGGGCTCGCCAGTCGCCCTGCTCAGCTCGCCGCCGCAGCGCACCAGGGCTGGTCGGCAAATCTCTTCACCACGTACATCGGATATGTTCCCGCGCAGCGCCGTTGGCTCGGTCACCGGCATCGGCGGCATGGCCGGATCGGTCGGCGGCATCCTGCTTCGCCACCTATTCCGGCCACATCCTGCAAATGACCCACAGCTATGCAACCCTCTTTATCATCGCGGCCAGCGCCTACCTTGCTGGCACTGGCAGTCATTCTCCTGCTCGCACCAGGACTGAAGAAAGTTGAGTTGGTAGCATGAGTCTCTATTGCGCCACGGGAAGCGTCGACACCGATCTCTCCCCACAGCAGTTGAACGACCTGCTCGTTGAAAGCCTCGCCAAGTTCGGCGACCGCAAAAGCGTGCTCGCTCGTCCCTCCCGATCAGAGCCGCGAGCACTCCCGCGCCGGCGAACTCACCGGCTACATCTACAAGCACTATGGCGACAAGCTCAAAGCCGTCCTGCCCGCCATCGGCACGCACACGCCCATGCGTCCCGACCAGATCACCCACATGTTTCGGAGCTGTGCCTGCACGATCTCTTCCAGGTCCACAACTGGCGCACCGACGTCGAAACCCTCGGCGAAGTCCCCTCTGAGTTCATCCACGAGCAGTCCGAAGGCAAGCTCGATTACGCCGTGGCCCGCGCAGGTAAACAAGCTCATCTCCAGCGGCGGCTTCGATCTCATTCTCTCCATCGGCCAGGTCGTGCCCCATGAAGTCATCGGCATGGCCAACTTACACCAAGAACATCCTCGTCGGCACCGGCGGCCGCGAAGGCATCAACCGCAGCCATTATCTCGGCGCCGTCTACGGCATGGAGCGCATCATGGGCCGCGCCGATCAATCCCGTGCGCAACGTCCTCAACTACGCCTCCGATCACTTTCTGCGCCATCTGCCCATCGTCTACGTGCAGACCGTCGTTGGCCGCAAGGCGGACGGAGGCCTCGCCGTCCGCGGCCTCTTCATCGGCGACGACATCGAGTGCTTCCTCCGGGCCGCCGAACTCAGCCTCAAGGTCAACTTCGAGAATGCTCGACAAGCCGATCCCCAAGGCCGTCGTCTACCTCGATCCGCACGAGTTCCACTCCACCTGGATCGGCAACAAGGCCGTCTACCGCACGCGCATGGCTCTGGCCGATGACGCTGAACTCATCATCCTCGCGCCCGGCGTGCACGAGTTCGGCGAAGACAAGGGCATCGACGCTGCTGATTCGCAAGTACGGTTATCGCGGCACGCCCGACCACGCTCAAGGCGGTCAACGACAATGCCGATCTTGCGGCCGATCTCAGCGCCGCCGCGCATCTCATCCACGGCTCGTCCGAAGGACGCTTCAACATCACCTGGTGTCCCGGCACATCTCAGCCAGGAAGAAGTCGAAGGCGTCGGCTTCCAGTATGGCGACCTCAACGCAATGTTGTCGCGCTACAACCCGCAGAAGCTTAACTACGGCTACAACATGGTCGACGGCGAAGAGGTCTTCTTCATCGCCAATCCGGGACTGGGTCTCTGGGCCTATCGCGGCAAGCTGTGCTCCGACGATCGTCTTCAGACCGCCACAGCGGAGAAACACTAAGCTATGCCGAGCGCTCTCTTCAGCCTCGAAGGCAAAATGGCCGTGGTCATCGGAGGAACCTCCGGGATCGGGCGCAGCCTAAGCCTTGGCCTGGCCGACAGTGGAGCCGATGTCATCGCCTCCTCGCGCCGCAAGGAGCAAGTCGAAGAGACCGCCCTTGAGATTGAACAGCGCGGAAGGAAGACGCTGCGCGTCTGCTCGGATGTGCGTGACCGCGCGTCGCTCGACGAACTGCTGATGGAGTCGCTTCGCGTCTTCGGCAAGGTCGATATCCTCGTCAACTGCGCCGGAAAGATCAAGCGAACGCCCACTCTCACCATGCCGGAAGAAGAATGGAGCGACATCGTAGACACAAACCTGACCGGTACGCTGCGGGCCTGCCAGATCTTTGGCAGGCACATGCTGGAGCGTGGTTACGGCCGCATCATCAATATTGCTTCGCTCAACAGCTTCGTCGCGCTCAACGAGGTCGCGGCTTACGCGGCAAGCAAGTCAGCTGTCGTGTCGCTCACGCGCTCGCTTGCGGTGGAGTGGTCCAAGCGGGGCGTCACGGTGAATGCCATTGCGCCGGGTGTGTTCCGGACCGCGCTGAATGCAGACTTGCTCGACAACACGCCGCGCGGACAGGAACTGCTGCAGCGCACACCCATGGGCCGCTTTGGGCGGACTGAGGAACTGATCGGAGCCGCCGTCTACCTCGCCTCCGACGCGGCGTCGTTCGTCACCGGACAGACGTTGATCGTCGACGGAGGCTTCCTGGCCAGCGGGGTCAACCAGTAGCTGTATGCGCGAATCGCATGATGGTTGCTGATCACTGGAGGTGAGCATGGGGTATACGCGGCGTTGGGTGCTTGCGGGCTTAGGGATGGCTGGTCTGTCAGCGATGCTGCCGCCGCTGGTGAAGAAGTCCGCAGCGTCCTCGCTCATGGAATCGTCGACGACTGGTGAGGGTAAGTGCCCCTTCCGGCTGGCGGTGATCAACGACGAGATCACGCAGGACTTCGAGAAAGCCTGCCAGATAGCGGCGAACGAGTTCGGGTTGAGCTGGATTGAATTGCGCTCGATGTGGAACAAGAATGTTACCGAGCTCGACGGCAAGCAAGTGGAAGAGGCGCGCAAGATTCTCGCGGAACATAAGCTGCGAGTGACGGACATCGCCAGCCCGCTGTTCAAGACCGATTGGCCGGGGGCTCCACGGTCGTCGCAGAGCGAAAGCCGTGACCAGTTCCATGCGGACTTCGATGCCAGCGCGCAGGACAAGCTGCTGGAGAGGTGTATCTCACTCGCGAAGTCCTTCGATACGGACCGGATTCGCTGCTTCGACTTCTGGAGGTTGGACGATCAGAAGCCTTACCGCGCGGCGATTAACGCGAAGCTGCAGCAGGCGGCGGAGCGCTGTGCCAAGGACAATCTCATTCTTCTGCTGGAGAACGAAATGTCCTGCAACACGGCGACGGGAGAAGAGTCGGCGGCAGTGTTGAAGGCTATTCCGAACAAGAATTTCATGCTGAACTGGGATCCCGGCAATGCCGCGGCCATAGGAAGCACGCCTTATCCTGACGGCTACCGTCTCTTGCCGAAAGACCGGATCGGGCACTGCCATTGCAAGGACGTGATACGCAAGCCCGACCACAAGTACGAGTGGGCGCCCGTCGGTAGCGGCGATGTGGATTGGGTGGGGCAGTTCCAGGCTTTTCAGCGCGACGGCTTCCACTATGGTCTGAGTCTCGAGACTCATTGGCGTGGCGCGGGCACGCCTGAAGCGTCCACGCGTGTCAGCATGGAAGGTTTGAAGAAGACTCTGGCCAAGGCCGGCATTTCCTGCTGATTCCGGGCAATAAGGAGAAATGATGGTTACAAGACGTAAGTTTCTGGAGACCCTTGCCGCCGGTGCGGCCGGACTCGCAGTGGGAAGCACGGCAAGGAGCTATGCCCAGATCCTTGGTTCCAATGAGCGTCTGAACTTTGCCGTGATCGGGCTTAACGGCCGTGCTTATGCGCATCTCTCCTCGCTGAAGGCCAATAAAAGTGCCGCCCGCGTGACTCATGTCTGCGATGTGGACAGCGACATTCTGGCGAAGTTTGCGGCAGCGACGCAGCAGGAGATGGGCGAAGCCCCAAAGGCCGACAAAGACTTTCGCAAGATGCTGGAACAGAAAGATGTGGACGCGATTACGATCGCCACGCCCGACCACTGGCATACGCCCATGGCCATCGCTGGATTACAGGCGGGCAAACACATCTATGTAGAGAAGCCTTGCAGCCATAATCCCGCGGAAGGCGCGATGCTGGTGGAGGCCCAGCAGAAGTATGGCAAGCTGGTGCAGATGGGCACACAGCAGCGCTCATCACCCCACACCATCGAGATCGTCGGCAAAATTCACGAGGGTCTGATCGGCAGGCCATACTTCGCGAAATGCTGGTACTCCAATACCAGGAAGTCGATCGGCATTGGCAAAGAGGTACCCGTGCCTCCGCAGCTTGACTGGGACCTGTGGCAAGGTCCGGCGCCGCGCCGTCCGTATAAGAACAACATCCATCCCTACAACTGGCACTGGTTCCGGATCTACGGTACGGGTGAAACACTGAACAATGGCACGCATGAGGTCGACGTCTGCCGCTGGGCGCTGGGGCGTCGATTATCCCAAGCGGGTTACCTCGTCAGGGGGAAGGTATCAGTTCAAGGACGACTGGCAGTTTTACGATACCCTGATCACCAGCTTCGAGTACCCCGACGCCATGATTTCCTGGGAGGGCAAGAGTTGCCAGGGCATGAAGTTTTACGGGCGCGATCGAGGTTCGACCATCATGGGGACCACCGGAACGGTGCTGATCGATCGCGACGGCTACGAGATCTATGACCTGAAGGGGAACAAGACCAGCGAACGGAAGGTGGGCAAGGAGACTTCTACCGCTGACCTGATTGGCCGCGATTCCATGACCGACGCCCACTTCGCCAACTTCATTGCGGCGATCCGCACCGGCGAGAAACTCAATGCGCCGATTTCAGTCGGCAACGTTGCCGTGACCATGCTGCAGTTGTCGAACATCGCGTGGGAAGTGAACCGGGAATTGCAACTCGATACGAGCGATGGAAAGATCCAGGGCGACCCCGAAGCGATGAAGATGTGGGGACGCGAGTACGAGAAGGGCTGGGCGCCCCACATATGAAGAGCAACTTCTCCCGTCGCGATTTCATACGCTCGGGCGCGGTAGTTATGGCCGCACTGGCCGCCCCGAGAAGCTTCTTTGCTTCAACGCCGGAGCGTCCCTCCTCTGGAGAAAGGTCTCCTATCCGCCTCGGTCTGGCCAGCTACACCTTTCGCGACTTCAGCCGCGCACAGTTGATTGGCTTCATGAAGCAGCTCAACGTCTACGCGCTGAATGCGAAAGATGTGAAAGATCATCTCCCGATGGATCCGCAGGGCGAAGCAGCTGCGTTGGCGGACTATGCTGCGGCTGGAATCAAGCTGCATGCTGCTGGCGCCATTTACTTCACGAAGGACGACGATGCAGACATCCGGTCCAAGTTCGAATACTGCAAGCGAGCCGGCATTCCCGTCATCGTCGCCGGCGATCCCGCGCCGGAGACGTTGCCGCGCATCGAGAAGTTCGTGAAGGAGTACGACATCCGCATCGCGATTCATAATCACGGGCCGGAAGATAAGGTGTGGCCTTCGCCGCTGAATGTTTTGCAGGCGGTGAAGGGTATGGATTCGCGCATGGGCTGCTGCATCGATGTTGGCCACACGGTGCGAGCCGGAACTGATGTCGTGCAGGCCATCCACGAGGTGGGCCCGCGGCTGTTTAACGTGCACATGAAGGACCTCACGAATTTTCATGACAAAGAGAGCCAGGTCGCGGTGGGCGAGGGCATCATGCCGGTGCGCCAGATTTTCGCAGCGCTGATCGCCACGAAGTACAACGGGTTTGTCGATCTGGAGTACGAGGTCCATCCCGACGATCCGATGCCGGGCGTCATCGCCAGCTTCGCCTACATGCGAGGAGTCTTGGCGGGCATGGGATATTCGAACTCTGGCTAGACAGGCTGCTGAAAACTCGACCTGGATCGATTTTGAAGGGGCGCACCTTCAGGTGCGCCGTACCAGTCCTTTATCCTTGTCATCCCGACAAGGCCTTCAGGCCGAGGAGGGACCTGCTTTTGAGTTTTTCAACGGCCTGAAGATCGGATTCCGGCCGAGATCACAGCGCGATGTTTATCTGTGGATTCGCGACCGATCTCGGCGTTACTGTAGAGCTTCCGGCAGTTTCTCGGAGGACATCATGAGCAAACCTACTTCCGACGTGTCATCCAGCAGCAATCGACGCGCTTTTCTTAAGACCAGCGGAATCGCGGCCGCAGCGGCGCTGGGCGCAGCTACATTTCCGGATGTAGTAGCCGGGCAATCGGCCGTGCCTTCGAATCCGGCGACCTCGAACGCGATGCCGACGCGGAATCTCGGAAAGACGGGATACAAAGTTGGCATCTTCAGCCTGGGCGGTCAGGCCGCCATCGAAAAGCCGAACAACGAAGCGGTGGCCGTTCCCATCATCGAAAAGGCTCTCGACCTGGGCGTGAATTACATCGACACCTCTTCGATCTATGGAGGTCCGCCGCGCTGGAGCGAGCAATACGTTGGCAAGGTAATGAAGCATCGCCGCAACGAAGCGTTCCTGGCGACCAAGACCAAGGAGCGCACACGCGACGGCTCCATGCGCATGATCGAGATCTCGCTGAAGCTGCTGCAGACCGATCATGTAGACCTTTGGCAACTGCACGACATCGGAACCATGACCGATATCGACGAGATATTCGCCAAAGGCGGAGCGATGGAAGCCCTGCTCCAGGCTCGCGACCAGAAGATCGTGCGCTATCTCGGTATCACGGGTCACTACCGGCCTGATGCTCTGATGGAAGCCATCCACCGCTATCCCTTTGACACGATCCTGATGGCGGTTAACGCCGCCGACCCACATCACTACAGCTTCTCCGAGCAACTGCTGCCGCTTGCGGTCGAGAAGCAGATGGGCATCATCGGGATGAAGGTTCCGGCGCGTGGACGCATTCTTTCGTCGTGGACACCACCGTCCATGGAACAGCAGAAGCACATGTGGGAAGGCATGGTCCCGGCGCCGACGGCGGGGACACTCGACATGCGTCAGGCAATGTACTACTCGCTTTCGCTGCCGGTCAGCACCGTCATTATCGGAGTGGATTCCATCGCTCAGCTCGAACATAACGTGCAACTCGCGCGCGAGTTCACCCCGCTCAACCAGCAACAGATGGCGGCGCTCAGCGAGAAGGCGCAGCCTGTCTCGAAGCAGGCACTCTTCTTTCGCTTTTATGAGCGCGCCTAGCTGGAATATCGTGCCACGGGAAACCTAAAGGCCCAGGGCAGGCCGGTCGTACTTCGTCCAAGTTAGCGAGGTCGTGAGAGTTTCCCTCCACCTCCACGCGGTCTTCCGCGAGGACGTAGGTGTGATCGCTTACTGCCAGGGCAAGATGTACATCTTGTTCGCCCAGAACGATGGGGATCGCGCGCCACACGAGACTGTTTGAGGGAGAAACGAAGGTCCGAGGGATTATCTTGTCAGCCCCACAATCAAGTCGCTAGGCCCGGGCAGATCGATCCGTCGTACCTCGGTGAAACCTGCGGCTTTCATCCAGCGAGTGTATTCGCCTTCGCTGTAACTGGCGCCACTGTCCGTGGAGACAAGCATATTCAAAGAGAACAGCGCGGCCTGTTGCGGCCCGGTCTTGTCGGGATTAAGGATGAAGTCCTGCACCACGAGGCGGCCTTTGGGTGCAAGAGCCTGGCATGCACGGCGGAACAGGTTGCGATTCTGCTCCTCGGAAAACATGTGACAGATCGCATTCAGCATAATGATGTCGTAGCCGGAGCCGAAGTCGTCCTGCAGCATGTCGCCGGCGCGAAGGCCGACTTGCGCTGAGACGCCGGCCCTGCTGACATATTCGGCGGCGATTGCCACGACCTCCGGGAGGTCAATGATCTCGCAGTGCACTTCGGGGCAGGCTTTTGCGAATGCGATGGAGTATGCGCCCGAGCCGCCGCCAAGATCGAGGATGCGGCGCACCCCGGCTGTGCCTACCGCCTTCACCACCAGGAGAGCGCGATCCTTGGCATTACGTTGCATGCCCGCAATGAAGTTTCGCGTCCATTCGGCGGTGTGGTCGCGGTCAATGGGGACGCGGGTTCCCGTGCGCACTGCGTCCGTCATCGTGCTCCAGCGATGCCATATATTCGCGGTGTGGAGCAGACCGTTGCGTTGGTTGTCTTTCGAGCCCTGAACAAAGAAGCGTGCTGACTCGGGAGTGTTTTTGTAATCGTCGCCACTCTTCGAGAGAAACCCGAGGGCAACCAGTGCGTTGAGCAGCATGCCTACGGCACGGCCATTTGCATTGATCGTCGCCCCGATCTGTTCGGCGTTGGCTCCGTCCCCGACGGCAGTAAAGATGTCGAGTTCAAGCGCGGTAAGAATGCAGCGACTCGGCATGAAGCCGCGGATCATCTGATCGATACGATCCGGCAGCATCCCGGCTTTGTCGCGCGCAGCCACAGCGCTGCGAAACTTCTCCAGATGCTCGATCGACATGGCCTGCATCGCCGGAGCATCGTTCCACACCAGACGATCGACGAGGCTTGCCGTCGCGCAGATGTGTGCCGACAATTTCGGGTACGTCCGACGCCTGTACATGCCGGTACCATACGCCTGCCGGATAGACGACGATCACGGGACCTTCATCACACAGTCCCATGCAGCCGCAGGTGGTGAGTTGGACAGCGTGGTCGAGGCCCTGGGCCTGGATCTCGCGATCCATTGCGTCGAACACAGCCAGCGACCCGCCGGCCGGGCAGGAGGGGATGCCCTCCGGCTTTTGCTGCGTGCAGACGAAGACATGAAAGCGGAATGGTTCCATCGCGACCTCCCTGCCTATCTCAATGCTAAAGCTTGATTCTCGGTGCAAAGAGCCGGCTCTGCGGTGATTCCAGTCACAGCAATGAAGGTTGCGTCTTGGTGGTAATGCAATTGTCAAATCCGGCGTTGCGCCCGTGAGACACAAGCCTGTGATGTAACGCACGTGCGCCCGTGATTCAGGATGCCGCCGAAGCAAGCCAACCGCCTCAGATCGCGGCTGCGACCGGGCTCAACGTCGCTAAGTACAACTCTAGTGTGACTACGCTCACGCTCAACCGCGACGGCTCTCACAGACTGCAAGCGATCAGCACCGAGAATGCATGCAACGGCCGAGGTGGATTCCACTCGGTTCCAGGTTCGCCACTTCCTCAAGGAATCAGTGCGTACCTGCAGGTGCAGGTGAGCCGGTCCTGAAATCTGTGCAGCCCGCTTGGCTGGAGCGTCATAGCTACCAACCAGCGTGCCGTACGTTAGCTCCCAAAAGCTGGGACGTGGAGCAGCATGACGGAAGTAATGCATTCACCCGCGCAAGCGATCTACTGGTTCATGCCAGGGTCGGTCCTGTTCCTCCTGATTCATCTTCTCGGCATCACCTGCTTCGCTTACATCGTGGTGAAACGCGTTGCGCCGCTGATGCGGAGGCCAGAAGCGATTTCCGACTTCGACCGTCCATGGATCCGGTTGCAGAAGGTCGGACAGTTCTGGCTTGGACAGTGGAAGCATCCCCGCTACAAATTTGCAGGCATCATTCACATCCTCATTTTCTCGGGCTTCCTCATTCTGGCGACCAGGGCCTTTTCTCTACTGATATTCGGAGCGTCGGGCGGCACCGCCACACCGACCGCAATCGGCCACCTATACGATCTTGTCGCGGACTACGCGGCTACCATTGTGTTCTTCTGCATGGTCGTTGCCGCCGTTCGCCGCCTGGTCTTTAAGCCGGCGCGATACGCGGTGCCGGTCCGATACGGTAAGGGCCATCCCGCGGACGCCATCTTCCTGTTGGCGCTGATCGCGATCCTGATGGCATCCGAGAGCCTGTTTGAGGCGGGCAAGGTCGTCCTGCAGACACAACAGGGTCTGACGACGGAAGCGCTGCCGGTTCTGACGTTGGCCTGGATGTTCCAGACCGCACTGGTTTTCGCCTCGTCGGTGACGGTCTGGCATCTTTACATCGGCGCCTACCTGGTCGACATTCTCACCTTCTACTTTCTGCTCTGTTACCGGCCGTTCGGAATCCAGTTCCACGTGGAAACGTCGCTGTTCAACGTGTTCTTCGCCAAGCTCGATCGCGGAACCGTCAAGCCGGTGCGCTGGGGCGTCAGCGACGAGCAGCTCGACCAGGTGAAGTCTTTCGGGGTGAAGAAGTTCGAGGACTTCACCTGGAAGCACATGCTCGACTTCTACACCTGCGCCGACTGCGGACGCTGCTCGGACAATTGCCCGGCGAACGCCGTCGGCCGACCGCTGTCGCCGCGCTTCCTCAGCATCAAGGCGCGGGACTACACCTTCCAGCACTTTCCAGTTCTGGGTACGGCGAACAACGGCGCAGCCTTGGTTGGCGATATTTACTCGGAAGACGAGATCTGGTCATGCACGACCTGCGGAGCCTGCGAAGAAGAATGTCCGCTGATGATCGAGTACATCGACAAGATCGTCGATCTGCGGCGCGGCATGGTCGATGACGGCAACGTCCCCAAGTCCATCCAGAAGGCACTGAAGTCGCTGGAGAGTCGTGGCAATCCCTACGGCAAGATGGAGAAGAAGCGGGCCGAATGGACCAAGGACAAGGACTTCCAGCAGACCTGCAAGGTGAAGACCGTCGACGGCGAGCAGCGCCCGGACACGCTGTACTTCGTCGACAGCATTACCTCCTACGACGATCGCATACAGGCGATCGGGCGCGCGACCGCCAGGATTCTCGACGCTACGGGCGAGCCCTTCGCCATCCTCGGCGCCGCCGAGAAGGACAGTGGACACGAAGTCCGCCGCTTCGGCGAAGAGATGCTCTTTATGGCGCTGCGCGATCACAACGCGGAGGCCATCAAGGCCTCGGGCGTGAAGCGGATCGTTACCTGCCGATCCGCATGCCTACAACGCGCTGAAGCACGACTACAAAGACATTCCGCCGGTCGAGCACATCAGCCAGGTGATTGCGCGCGAGGTAAAAGCGGGACAAGCTCACGCTTCTGCCGGTCGCCAGCGACAGCGACGTCTACGCCTATCACGATCCCTGCTACCTGGGACGCCACAACCAGGTTTACGACGAGCCGCGCGCGGTGCTCGACGCGATTCCCGGCCTGAAGCGAGTCGAGATGAGCCGCTGCCGCGATCGTTCGTTCTGCTGCGGAGGCGGCGGGTTGATGCTGTTCTACGAGCCGAAGGAAGAACAGCGCATGGGCGTGAAGCGGGTGCAGATGGCCGCCGAAGCCGGAGCCAACGTGATCGTGACCGCCTGTCCGTTCTGCATGGTGAATATCGAAGATGCGATCAAGGTCTCAGGCATGGAAGGAAAGATGACCGCCATCGACCTGGCGGAACTGGTGGATCAGCACCTCGCGCCAAAAAGCATCGAGCAGGAAGCGAGGACCGAGGAGCAGCTGGTGGCCACGCAATGACGTAATCGTCAAGCCGCAGGGGAACAGAGGTTCCTTGCTGCGGCGGGTTTCAGCAAAAGCAACAGAGGGAGAGCGACTGTGGAAATTCTAGTTTGTGCAAGACGAGTGCCCGACACTTCGGAGAACGAGATTCAACTGAACCGTGCCGGCAACGATATCGAACGTGACGACCTGGTGTACTCGATCAACGAGTGGGACAACTACGCGGTCGAAGAAGCGCTGCAGATTGTCGCCAGGTCGGGCGGCAACGTCACGGTCGTGACCGTCGGCGACGATGAGGACGAGGAAATCCTTCGCCGCGAGATGGCCATGGGCGCTAATCAGGGCGTGCTGCTCTCCGACGAGGCCTTCACCGGATCGGACGGCAAGGGCATCGCCACCATCCTGAAAGGCTTCGTGCAGAAGAAGAAGTTCGACCTCATTCTCACCGGAGTGCAGGCCGAGGACGGTGGCGCGCAGGTCGGCGGCATGCTGGCGGCGATGCTCGACTATCCGTTCGCCTCGCTGGTGAGTTCCATCGAAGTGCTCGACGGCAAGAAGCTGAAGATCGGCCGCGAAATCGAAGGCGGCACAAAGGAGATGAACGAGATCGATCTTCCCTGCGTGCTCTCGATTCAGACCGGCATCAATGAGCCGCGCTATGTCGGCATGCGCGGCATCCGCCAGGTGGCTTCGCTGGAGATTCCGACGTACGGCGCAGCGGACCTGGGTGTCGATGCCGCCGCGGTCGGCGAAGGCGGAGCCAAGGTGAAGCGGGACGACTACTTCGTCCCCGCTGCGGGCAAAGGCGCCGAGATGCTCCAGGGCAGCAGCGAAGAGATCGCCGACAGCCTCGTCGAGTTGATGAAGAGCCAAAGGAGGTTTGCAATGACGGCCCGAATCTTTGCCTACATCGCACATAAGGCCGGAGTAGCCGACGACACCGCCGCGGAACTGCTGGCGGCCGCAAAGAAGATCGACCCTGCAGGGTCTCCCACGGCCATCGTCACCGGCTGGGGCCCGAACTCGACGCCGTTTGCGACTCTCTCCGCGCCTCCTACCCCGAGGTGTGGAAGGTCGCCAACGAGGGCCTCGCCTATCCCAACGCGGAGCTGATTCGCAAGGCGCTGGTGAAGGTCGCTCCCGGCGGGAAGCATCCTGCTGGTTGCTCACAATCATTTCGGCATCGATCTGGCGCCGGGTCTCTCCATCAAGTTGAACGCAGCGTTTGTCTCCGACGTGGTGGCCATCGATGGAATCGAAGGCGCATATCTCAAGCTGGTGCGCCAGGAGTTCGGCGGGCAAGTCAGCGCACATGTTCGCTGCGACATCTCCTCCGGCGCGGTGATCAACGCTTCGTCCCGGCGCGTTCAAGCCGTCGAAGGCACTCCCGCGGGACGGAACGTTGTCGACAAGTCTGCCGAGGTCGGCAGCCCTGTCCGCAGGACGCCGCTACCTGGAGACCGTGGTTCCCGAGTCCGGCGATGTCGACATCAGCAAGGAGCCGGTGCTGGTTTCGATCGGCCGCGGCATTCAGGAACAGGACAACGTCGCCATCGCCCAGGAGCTTGGCCGAGGCGATGGGCGCAGCCGTGAGCTGCTCGCGTCCGGTGGTCGATGCCAAGTGGCTGGCGAAGTCACGGCAGGTCGGCTCGTCCGGCCAGACGGTGAAGCCGAAGGTCTACCTGGCGTGCGGCATCAGCGGCTCGTTCCAGCACCTGGCTGGGCTCAAGGGCAATCCGTTCATCGTCGCCATCAACAAGAATCCCAAGGCTCCGATCTTCCAGGTCGCCGATGTCGGCATCGTCGCCGACATCCTGGAGTTCCTGCCGGAGCTGACCACCAAGATCAGGGCAATGAAGCAGGTTTCGGTCTAAGCGACCAGAGGAAGGTTCGAGCCATGATTACCAAGAAGACTCTGCAAGCTGAGTTTGAAGTCGCTGAAGGATTTCGCCAAGAAGCGCCTGCCCGACGAAGAACTGATCGCACTGGACGAACGCGATGAGTGCCCGGTCGAGATCGTTCGCGACATGAGCGACCCCGACAAGCTGGGCATTCAGCTCCTGTTCATTCCCGAGGAATACGGCGGCATGGGCGGCAGCACCTTCGACGTCTATCTCATCTGCGAGCAGATGGCGCGCATCGATCTCGGCGTCGCCACCTCGTTGTTCGCCACATTCCTGGGCAGCGATCCCATCACCGTCGGCGCCACGCCTGAGCAGAAGAAGCTGTGGCTGGGCCGAATCGCCGACGAGGGAATCCTGTTCGCCTACGGCGCGACCGAACCGGAGGCCGGCAGCGATCTTGGCGCGCTCAAGACCACCGCCGAGCGCGTCGAAAAGGATGGCCACAGTCGTCGGCTACAAGATCAGCGGCGCAAAGCAGTGGATCAGCAACGGCGGCATCGCCGATGCCTACACCATTCTGGCCAACACGCCCGGCGGGCCGAGCTGGTTCGTCGTCGAGAAGGGCGCTCCCGGCTTCACCCACGACAAGCCGGAGGACAAGCATGGCATTCGCCTCAGCAACACCGCGGCGCTGGCGCTCAACGATGTGTATGTCGATGCCGACCGGCTGATCGGCGGCGTGGAAGGCCAGGGCCTGCTGCAGGCGCAGGCCGTCTTCGGTTACACCCGCGTGATGGTCGCGGCCTTTGGACTGGGCGCGGGCTGGGCCGCGCTCGATCGCGCGATTCCCTACTCCAGCCAAGCGCATTCAGGCCGGCGCGCCGCTCTCCGAAAAGCAGGGCTACACCCACAAGCTGATCGTGCCCAACGTGGTGCGTCTGGAGGCCGGGCGCGCCTTTATCGAGGAAACGGCCGAGCGCATCGACGCCGGCACCGAAGGCAGTCTCAACACCGAAGGCGCGATCGCCAAGTACATGTCGACCGAGGCCGGCAATACGGCCGCCGAAGCCAGCATCCAGGCGCTGGGCGGCTACGGCTACACCCACGAGTACATGGTGGAGAAGATCAGCCGCGACGTGCGCATCACCACGATCTACGAAGGCACCTCCGAGATCATGGAGATGACCATCAGCCGCGACCGCTGGCAGCTCCACCTGAAGACGCGCGGCCAGCACTATCACGACCGCGCGCGGAAGGTCGAAGACCTGCATGCCGCGCATCCCAACGTCGGCGCCGACACCGCCGCTCTCGCCTTGCACGCTCTGGCCGAGGTGATGGAGAAGGCCCGCGTCACGCGACTCACGCGCTACCAGCATATTCTGCTGCGCCTCGGCGAGTTGATCGCCTATGCCGAGTGCGCCGCGACGCCTGGCGCGCCGCGCCGCGCTGAAGGCCGAAGGACGGCTGCAACGAGAAGGCCAACGACCGCTTCGACGCGGCAGCTCTGGCGGCGATCAGCCGGATCTTCGCGCGCGAAGCTGCGTTGAAGGTCGCGGAGGAAGGTCTGCGCTGGATCGTCGGCGCCGGCGGCGTCAGCGACGCCGAGATGCCCGCGTTCGAAATCGCGCTGGGATTCTCTGCCATTCATCGCGCGCAGGCCGGACTGATCGCCGACATGGATTACGTCGCCGACGTCCTATACGGCCGCGCGGCAAAGCGCGCCGCAGAGAACCTCACGGAAGTTGCCCTCCACCGCTAGACAGTGAAGCAGGCGTGCGGCTCACTTCCACCGCCCTGATGCCCGCTCCACGTGAAGAGGACTGTCATGGAAGACACTGCTCATCGAGCAATCGCCATTGTAGGAGTGGGAGCTATCCTGCCCGACGCTCCCAATGCCGCAGCATTCTGGAACAACATAAAGACCGGCCGCTACAGCATCACCGAGGTCCCTCCCGATCGTTGGGATCCCGAGCGTTATTACGATGCCGATCCCGCTGCGCCCGACAAGACCTATTCGAAGATCGGCGGCTGGGTGCGCGAGTACACGTGGGACCCGATGAAGTGGCACCTGCCGATTCCGCCCCGCGTTGCCGATGCCATGGACCTGGCGCAGCAATGGGCCGTCGCCTGCACCCGCGAAGCGCTGGAAGACTACGGCTATCCCAAGCGTCCGCTCGATCTCGATCGCACGGCGGTGATTCTCGGCAATGCCATGGCCGGCGAGAAGCACTATCTCTCGTCGGTGCGCATCTTCTTCCCCGAGTATGCGCATGAATTGGAGGAGACGGCCAGCTTCGCGCGCTTCCCGGAAGCAGTGCAGCGCGACATCACCGAGCGAATTCCACGATCGTATCGGCACAGCGCTTCGCGCACATCACCGAAGACACCATGCCCGGCGAACTGGCCAACTGCATGGCCGGACGCATCGCCAACCTCTACAACTTCCACGGACCGAACTTACGTTTGCGATGCGGCGTGTGCATCGGCGATGGCCGCCATCAGCGTCGGCGGTCGAAGGCCTGGTCCAGCAACGATTTCGACGTGGCCGTCACCGGCGGCGTCGACCGCAACATGGGCGCGCCGACCTTCGTCAAGTTCTGCAAGATTGGCGCGCTGTCGGCGACCGGCACTCGTCCCTATGCCGAGGGCGCCGACGGCTTCGTGATGGGCGAGGGCGCGGCCATCTTCCTGCTGAAGCGGCTGGCCGATGCCGAGCGCGATCAGGACAAGATCTATGCCGTGCTGCGCGGCATCGGCGGCGCGAGCGACGGCAAGGGCAAAGGCATCACCGCGCCCAATCCGATCGGCCAGAAGTTGTGCGTCGAGCGCGCCTGGAAGAATGCCGGACTGTCTCCCGCAACCGCCACCCTGATCGAAGGCCACGGTACTTCGACCCGCGTGGGCGATGTGGTCGAAGCGCAGAGCATGGTCGACGTGCTGAGCAGCTTCCAACCTTCCGCCCGACTCGGTGGCGCTGGGCTCGGTGAAGTCGAATATCGGCCACCTGAAAGGCGCGGCCGGAGCTGCCGGAATGCTGAAGGCCGCTCTGGCGCTGCGCGACAAGGTGCTGCCGCCCAGCCTGCATTGCGAGCATCCCAGTCCGGACATCGACTTCGCGCATTCTCCGCTGTACGTCAACACCGAACTGAAGCCATGGGATGTTCCGCCAGATGGCGTGCGTCGCGCCGGCGTCAGCGCCTTTGGCTTCGGCGGCACCAACTTCCACGTGGTGATGGAAGAGCACATCCCCGGCAGGCTGAACGGCAATGGCAAACGGTCGATCGCGGTTCCGGTGATGCCGCCTGCAGCTGCGACAGGAAGTCGCCATGACTGCAGCGCAATTTCGCCGCAGTGCTTCGGATCGGTCACGGCGTCGTCTCGCAAAGCGCCGTTGCGCGGCGCACTGGTGATCGGCGCCGCCTCGCGAAGCTGAACTGGTCGAGCGCCTGCGTGCGGTGCAGAAGGCGGCGCAGGCAGGCAATGCACCCGCTCCGGCGCTCCGGCCGAAGCCGATCTGCGCGCGCCCGAACGTCTGGCGATCGACTACGCCGATGCCGCCGACCTGGCGACAAATGCGGCAACGCGCTGAAGGCGCTGCGGCGAATCAGCCTGCATTCTGGAAGGCGTTGCGGCCGCAAGGCATTTTCCGCGGCACGGTCCCGCCCCGAAGGTGGCGTTCCTGTACACCGGCCAGGGCTCGCAGTACGTCAACATGCTGCGCGCCGCTTCGCGCCGCCGAGCCGATCGTGCGCCGAGACCTTTGCCGAAGCCGATCGCATCATGACGCCGCTGCTGGGCAAGCCGCTCAGCGAGTTCATCTTCGTCGATCCGACGACCCGCGAAGCCGTCGCCAAGGCGGAAGAAGATCTGCGCCAGACCGAGATCACGCAGCCGACCGTGCTGACCATCGACATCGGCATCGACCCGGCTGCTGGCCGCCTATGGCATTCGGCCCGACATGACGATGGGACACAGCCTCGGCGAGTACGGCGCCCTGGTCGCGTCCGGTGCGCTGTCGCTTTCGATGACGCGCTGGAGGCGGTCAGCGCCCGCGGCCGCGGCATGACGCAGGTTGCGGTGGACGACAACGGCCGGATGGCCGCGGTCTTCGCGCCGCTCGCCGAGGTCGAGCGCATTCTCAAGACGATCAACGGCTACGTGGTCATCGCCAACGTCAACAGCAACACCCAGTCGGTCATCGGCGGCGCCAGCAAGGCGGTCGAGCAGGCCATCGCAGATCTTCCTGAAAGCCGGCTACAACGTGGTGCGAGCTGCCGGTCAGCCACGCCTTCCACACCTCGATCGTGGCGCCGGCCAGCGAACCGCTGCGCGAGATGCTGCAGCGCCTGCATCTGCAAGTCGCCGCGCGTTCCGATCGTCGCCAATGTGAACGGCGAGTTCTATCCCACCGGACCGGATGTGCGTACCGCAGATGCTGGACCTGCTGGCCCAGCAGGTCGCTTCGCCGGTGCAGTTCGTGAAGGGCCTGCGCACGCTCTACGACGCCGGCGCGCGCGTCTTCGTCGAAGTCGGACCGAAGAAGGCGTTGCAGGGATTCGCCGAGGATGTGCTCGGCAGCGACGCGCGATGTCGTTTCGCTGTTCACCAATCATCCCAAGGTCGGCGACATCGCGGCCTTCAACCAGGCGCTGTGCGGACTGTACGCGGCGGGGTTCGGGCAGATGTGAAGCCACGGTCGACGTGCCGAGATTTCCACCAGATCCGCAGCGCTGCCGTCGCAGTTCGCTACGCCCGTGGATACACCAGCACCAGTCGTGCAGGAAGTGCCTGCCATGGCCAGTCCGCTGCAGCCGACATCACGCCGTCGAACGGCGATACGCTACGCCGCGCTCGGCCACCTGTTCGCCGATGTGCTCGATCGCGGCGTGGGAAATTTACCGCAGGCAGAGAAGCCAGCGTCCGCAACGCGAGCCGGTCGTGATCACCGGAGCGGCGCTGGGCCTGCCCGGCACCGAGCACATCTTCGACGACGGCAACATCGCGCGCCTTCTGCGCGGCGATCAGTTCATCGACCTGATTCCCGCGAGTTCCGTCGCGCCATGCTCGACAAGCACATCACGCGCCTGGTGAAGAGCGACAAGGGAGAGCCGACGCTTCGAGTCCATCGACGACGTCGCCGACGTCATCAAGCTGGCGGGCCGCGGCGGCGCTTTCGATCTGGAAAGGAATTCGGCGTTTCCGCCGAGCACCTGGCTGCCTTCGACCGGGTTACCCGCCTGGCCATTGCCGCCGGCATCGACGCCCTGCGCGACGCCGGTATCCCGCTGGTCATGCGCTACAAGACGACGACCAAAGGCACGCAACTGCCCGATCGCTGGGGCTTGCCGGACGCCCTGCGCGACGATACCGGCGTGATCTTCGGCTCCGCCTTCCCCGGCTGCGACTCGTTCGCGGAGATCATGTCGCGCTATTTCACCGACCATGCCCGCCGCGAGCAATTGGAGCTGCTGGAAGGCTTGCGCAGCCGATGCGACGGGCACGAACGGTCATTCGGCCCTGGCGCAGGAGATCGACCGGCGCATCGACGAGTTGCGCGCCGCGATCGAGAAAGAAGCCGTACGTCTTCGACCGGCGCTTCCTGCTGCGAGTCCTGTCGATGGGACATTCGCAGTTCGCCGAATTCATCGGCGCTCGCGGTCCCAACACGCAAATCAACTCCGCCTGCGCCACCACGGCGCAAGCCGTGGCGCTGGCGCGAGGACTGGATCCGCGCCGGACGCTGCCGCCGCGTGATCGTTATCTCGGCCGACGACGTCACCTCCGACAACCTGATGGAGTGGTTCGGCGCCGGCTTCCTGGCCAGCGGGGCCGCCGCCACCGACGAAGTGGTGGAAGACGCCGCCATTCCCTTCGACCGCCGCCGTCACGGCCTGATCATGGGCATGGGCGCCGCGGCCCTGGTGGTCGAGAGCGCCGAGGCCGCGCGCGAACGCGGCATTCAGCCCATCTGCGAAGTGCTTGAGCGCGGTGACGGCCAACAGCGCCTTCCACGGCACTCGCCTCGATGTGCAGCACATCGGCCAGGTCATGGAAGACCTGGTGGCGCAGGCCGAAACGCGCAGCGGCATTCGCCGGCGAACAGATCGCGCCGCACACGGTCTTCGTTTCCCACGAAACCTACACGCCGGCGCGCGGCGGCAGCGCCTCGGCGGAGGTCCACGCCCTGCGCCACGTCTTCGGCGACGCCGCCGACCAGATCGTGATCGCCAACACCAAGGGCTTCACCGGCCACGCCATGGCCACCGGCATCGAAGATGTGCTCGCGGTCAAGGCGCTGGAGACCGGACTGGTGCCGCCGGTGGCCAACTTCAAGGAAGTCGATCCCGAGCTGGGTCCGTTGAACCTGTCGAAGGGCGGCGCCTATCCCGATCGAGTACGCGTTGCATCTGGGCGCCGGATTCGGTTCGCAGATCAGCATGACGCTGTTGCGCTGGGTGCCGACGAAGGACGGAGTTCGTCGCAGCCCCGATGCGCTGGGCTATGCCTATCGCATCGCCGATACGGCCGCGTGGAATGCCTGGCTGAAGCGAATCGCCGGCTATCCCACAGCGGAACTGGAAGTGGTGAAGCGCACGCTGCGGGTACGCGACCAGGGCCCGCAGCGCGAGCCGCCGCGGCTGCAGAGGCAGTTCCGCGCGGTCGCGGCCGCAGTAGCTCAGGCCGAGGCGCCGGCTCCCGCAAGCCGTGTCGATCAGTCGACGCGCAACCCGGCCGCCGAGGCACCGATTCCAGCAACCGCACGAACACGAGCTGCCGCACCGGCAGCCTTCAGCTCCGGCACCTGTGGAAGCCACAAAGCCGGCAGCATCTGGCGATTCCGTGAAGGAGCGCATCCTGGCGCTGGTGGTGGAGAAGACCGGCTATCCCGCCGACATGCTCGACCTCGATCTCGATCTCGAAGCCGACCTCGGCGTCGACACCGTCAAGCAGGCGGAAATGTTCGCGGCCATTCGCGAGATCTACAACATTCCGCGCGACGAGAACCGCAAGCTGCGCGACTATCCCACGCTGGCGCACGTGATTCGCTTCGTCTATCGAGAAGCGGCCCGACCTGGCCGGCTCTGTCGCACCTTCGACGGTCGAGCCGCCCGCTTCAGCCGCTTCGCCCTCGACAGTCATAGCAGTTGCACCCACGATCGAGGCCCGATTGGCCACGGCAGCGCCGCTGCGATCAAGAGACGAGTCGGTGAAGGACCGCATCCTGGCGCTGGTGGTCGAGAAGACCGGCTATCCGCAGGACATGCTCGACCTCGATCTCGACCTCGAAGCCGACCTCGGCGTCGACACCGTCAAGCAGGCGGAGATGTTCGCCGCTATTCGCGAGATCTACAACATTCCGCGCGACGAGAACCGCAAGCTGCGCGACTATCCCACGCTGGCGCACGTGATCCGCTTTGTGTACGAGAAGCGGCCCGACCTGGCCGGACCAGCATTGCCGCAGCAGACGGCCACAGTGGCAGCAGTCTGCAGCCGTGGCGACTCCAGGTCCAGCCACAGTTCCCATCTGCGATCGCTCAGCAGCCGAGCGAGCCTGTATCCGGCGATGGGCGACTCGGTGAAAGAGCGCATTCTCGCACTGGTGGTGGAGAAGACCGGCTATCCGCAAGGACATGCTCGATCTCGACCTCGATCTGGAAGCCGACCTCGGCGTCGACACCGTCAAGCAGGCGGAGATGTTCGCCGCGATTCGCGAGATCTACAACATCCCGCGCGACGAGAACCGCAAGCTGCGCGACTATCCCACGCTGGCGCACGTGATCCGCTTCGTCTACGAGAAGCGGCCCGACCTGGCGGCGCCGCATCTCCGTCTCCAACCGCTCCCGAGCCGGTCGTAGCCGCCGAGCGACGCGCCGGCAGCCCTGCCCGTCGCACAACCGGTCGCGCCGGACCAGTCCGACGAATCGATCAAACAGAAGATGCTGCAGATCGTCGCCGAGAAGACCGGCTATCCGCACGGACATGCTGGATCTCGATCTCGATCTCGAAGCCGATCTCGGCGTCGACACCGTCAAGCAGGCGGAGATGTTTGCCGCCGTGCGCGCGGCCTACAACATTCCGCGCGACGAAAACCTCAAGCTGCGCGACTTCCCGACGCTGGCGCACGTGATCCAGTTCGCCCGCGACAGGGCAGCACCCGAATCGCCAGCGCTCAAACGCTCGCACGCCGCGCACAGTCGGTAACCGCGGCGTCCGCCGCGCTATCCCGCAGACCTGGCCAGCTTCGATGCGGCGGACCGAGATTCCACGCCGCGTGCCGGTGCCCGAATCTGCGTCCGCCACTCGCCCTCTGCAAGCCGACGGGCGTGACGCTCGGCCGCCGGCAGCCGCGTGGTGATCATGCCGGACCAGGTGGAGTAGCCGACGCGCTGACGCAGCAAGCTGCAGAGCTCTGGGCGTCGAAGTTCTGCGGATCGATCCTGCGCCGATGCCGACAGCGCTCGACCGCACAAGCTCAAGCACTGGCTCGCCGCCGGTCCGGTCAAGGGCGTGTACTGGCTGCCCGCGCTCGACGACGAAGGACCGACTGCGCGACATGGACCTCGCGACCTGGCACGAAGCGCTGCGCGTGCGCGTCAAGTCGCTTTACACCACCATGCGGCTGCTGTACGAGCAGATCGCCAGCGCCGGGCACATTCCTGGTCTCGGCGACGCGCCTCGGCGGACAGCACGGCTACGACGAAGCCGGAGCCGTCGCGCCGCTGGGCGGCGCGGTCGCCGGCTTCACCAAGACCTACAAGCGCGAGCGCACCGACGCTCTCGTCAAGGCGGTCGATTTCGAGCCTGCACGCAACGCCTCCGAGATCGCCGACGCTCTCATCGCAGGAAACACTGCGCGATCCCGGCGCAGTCGAGATCGGCTACAAGAACGGCCTGCGCTGGACGGTCGGACTGCAGGAACAGCCGGCGGCCGATGGCCAGCCTGGCCTGACTCTCGACCAAAGCAGCGTCTTCGTGATCACCGGCGCGGCGGGCAGCATCGTCTCCGCCATCACCGCCGATCTGGCAGCCGCATCCGGCGGCATCTTCTATCTGCTCGACCTGGTGCCTGAGCCCGACCCGACGAATCCCGACCTCAAGCGCTTCGCCACCGACAAAGAAGGCCTGAAGCGCGATCTGTTTGCGCGCATTCAGGCGCGCGGCAGAGCGGGCCACTCCCGCGCTGGTCGAGAAAGAACTGGCGGCACTCGAGCGCGCGCAGGCGGCACTCAGCGCCATTGACGCGGTGCGCGCCGCCGGCGGCACTGCGCACTACTTCAGCGTCAATCTGACCGACGCCGACGCGCGTCGCCAAGGTCATCGAGCAGGTTCGCGCAGCGCAGCGGGCGCATCGACGTGCTGCTGCACGCCGCCGGCATCGAGCGCAGCCACTTCCTGCCCGACAAGGACCCGCGCGAGTTCGACCTGGTCTTCGACGTGAAGGCGATGGCTGGTTCAACCTGCTGCACGCCATCGGCGACATGCCGCTGGGCGCGACGGTGGCGTTCAGCTCGATTGCCGGGCGCTTCGGCAATGCCGGGCAGACGCGACTACAGCGCCGCCAACGACCTGCTTTGCAAGATCACCTCGAGCTTCCGCACCACGCGGCCGCGAGACCCGCGGCATCGTCATCGACTGGACCGCCTGGGGCGGCATCGGCATGGCCACGCGCGGCTCCATCCCGAAGATGATGGAAGCTGGCCGGCATCGACATGCTGCCGCCCGAAGCGGGCGTTCCCTCGATCCGTCGCGAACTGACCAGCGGCGGCACGCGCGGCGAAGTCGTCGTCGGCCAGCGCTTGGGCGTGCTGCTGAACGAGTGGGATGCGACCGGCGGCCTCGACACCGATGCGCTCTGCAAGCTTCGCACCGCGACGCTTCCGGCGCAAGGCCCGATGGTCGGCAAGATCACCGGCATGGGCCTCTACAGCGGCCTGACGATGGAGACCACTCTCGATCCGACGGTCCAGCCGTTCCTGAACGATCATCGCATCGACGGCACGCCGGTGCTGCCCGGCGTGATGGGCATCGAGGCATTTGCCGAAGCTGCGCTGTGCGTGCATCCGGGCTGGCACATCGAGGCCATCGAGGAAGTGAACTTCCTGGCGCCGTTCAAGTTCTACCGGGACGAGCCACGAACGGTGACCATCGAGGCGTTCTTCTATCCGCAGGGCGACAAGCTTGGTCGCCGATTGCCGTCTGATTGGCCGCCGGACGCTGCCCAACCAGGCGGAGCCGCAGGAGACCACGCACTTCACGGCGCGTGTGCGGCTCGCGGCAAGCAGCCGCATCGAGGCGGTTGCCGGAGCGGCTCCGCGCTTGTCGGCCGAAGCCATCGTCGAGGCCGCGCAAATCTATCGCATCTACTTCCACGGCCCTGCCTACCAGGTGTTGGAACGCGCATGGTGGGATGGAGAGCGCATGATCGGCGAGATGGCACGAGCGCTGCCGGGCAACCACCAGCCATCCGACCGGCCGACGCTGATGGCGCCGCGACTGATCGAGCTGTGCTTCCAGACCGCCGGGATCTGGGAGATGGGCGCGCACAGCCGCATGGGTCTGCCGCAGCACGTTCAGCACGTCTCGTGCTGCGCACGCCCGCAATCGGCGGAAGGCCGCCTGTATGCCGTCGTCACGCCGCACCCCGAGCAGGGAACTTTCGATGCGGAAGTCGTGGACGCCGACGGGCAATCGGTACGTGCGGCTGAGCGGCTACAGCACGGCCGCGCTTCCCGCCGGTCTCGATGCCGAGTCGCTGAAAGCGCTGCAGGCTGTTCTGTCGGCCGAAGCCGTCACAGTCTCGTAGCCAATGCCGATTCGCCGACGCGTCATCGGAGAGGTGACCTATGCCGCACGAATTTCAACGAGTAGCAATCGTCAATCGCGGTGAAGCCGCCATGCGCTTCATCCACGCGGCCCGCGAGTTCAATCAGGAACACGGCACGGCGCTGCGCACCATCGCGCTCTTCACCGAGCCCGACCGCCATGCCATGTTCGTCCGCGAGGCGGACGAGGCAGTCTCCCTCGGCCCGGCGCAGATCGTCGATCCCGCCACCAGGCAGCTGCAAGAGCAGCTATGTCGACTACGGCACGCCTGGAACGCGCGTTGGTCGCCGCCCGCGCCGACGCGGTCTGGGTGGGATGGGGCTTTGTGGCCGAGCATGCCGCAGTTCGCCGACCTCTGCCGCGAGATGGGCATTGTCTTCATCGGCCCTGACGGCGACGTCATGCGGCGCTGGGCGACAAGATCGCTTCCAAGCAACTGGCGGAGCAGGCGCAAGATCCCGGTCGCACCATGGAGCGGCGGCCCGGTCGAAACGCTCGACGACGCCCGGCACCATGCCGAGCGCCTGGGCTATCCGCTGCTGATCAAGGCGACGGCCGGTGGCGGCGGTCACGGCATTCGCCGGGTGCATTCGGCAAGCGAACTCGCGACAAGCCTTCGAGAGCGCCCGCGCCGAGGCCTTCAAGGCCTTTGGCGATCCCACCGTTTTCATGGAGCAGCTGATTACCGGCGCACGTCATGTCGAGGTCCAGATCATCGCCGACCATCACGGAACCACGTGGGCGGTCGGAGTGCGCGATTGCACGCATCCAGCGCCGCCACCAGAAGGTGCTGGAAGAGGCGCCGTCGCCGGCGCTGTCGACCGGAGCAGGACCAGGCGTTGCGCGAGACGGCGTCCGCTTGAGCCAGGCAGCCGGCTATCACAATGCCGGCACGGTGGAATTTCTCTACCAGCCCGAGAACCAGCAAGTTCTTCGTTCATGGAGATGAACACGCGGCTGCAGGTCGAGCACCCGGTGACCGAGTGCACGACCGGCCTCGATCTGGTCAAGCTGCAGATTCACGTCGCGCGCGGCGGCCGCCTGGAAGGCGAGCCGCCGCGCACGATTGGCCACGCCATCGAGGTCCGCCTGAACGCCGAAGATGCGGACAACGATTTCGCTCCTGCTCCGGGCACGATCGAGCGCTTTCGAATTCTGAGCGGGCCGGGCGTGCGCATCGACACCGGCGTCGAGGAAGGCGACGTCGTTCCCGCCGGAGTTCGATTCCATGATCGCCAAGATCATCGCCTACGGCCGCAACCGCGAGGAGGCGCTTTCACGATTGCAGCGCGCCCTGCGCGACAGCGTGGTCGTCGTCAAGGGCGGAACCAGCAATCGCGCATTTCTGCTGGAGATGCTGAGCCGCCCCGAGGTGAAGCACGCCGAGGTCGATATCGGCTGGCTGGACCGGCTGGCGGCCAAGGGCGAGCATCTCTCCCGCAGCTACGCCGATGTCGCCCTGGTGCAGGCGGCCATCGAAGCCTACGACCGGAACGCAGGGTGGAGCAGACACAGTTCTACGCTTCTGCGCTGCGCGGCCGGCCTCAGGTTCGAAGCGAGGTCGGCCACACTGTCGAACTGCGCTATCGCGAACACTCCTATTCCATCAAGATCTATCGCCTCGGACTTCAGCAATATCGGGTGGAGGTGGATGGATCGCGCATCGACGCCCAACTCGACCGGCTCGGCCCATTCGAATACTGGCTCACCGCGTTCGGGCAGTCGCTTCCACGTCGTTTCCGTGGAGCAGGGCTCGAGCTATCGCATCGAGGTGGATGGCGTTTCGCATCGGATCGATCGCGACGATGGCGGCGTCGTGCGCGCGCCCTCACCGGCGGTGGTGGTTTCCATCGCGGTAAAGCCGGGCGACATGGTCTCCACCGGCGATCGGCTGGCCGTGCTCGAAGCCATGAAGATGGAGATGCAGGTGGTTGCGCCCTTCTCCGGGAAGAGTTCGGCAGGTAATGGCCATTCCCAACGTGCAGGTCGGCACCCGGCACTCCTCTGCTGCAGATTGAACCCGCTACGCGACCGGAAGACGACCGCAGCAACGCAAGCGGGTCTTCTCCGGCACGTCATCGCCCTCGCCGAAGTCCAGACGATCATCCGCGCCGGCGCCACAATCTGGAAGAGCTGCGGCAGCTCATGCTGGGCTTCGATATCAGTCCCGAGCGGACGGCGCGTCTGCTCGCGGAATGGAGCCAGATTGCCTGACGCGTCAGCCGGACAGCGACGAGATGCGGCGCCAGGAAGACGAAATCCTCAACATCTTCGTGGATCTCTGCTCGCTGTTCCGCAGCAATCCCAAGGTGAACGACCAGATGATGCCGGAGAAGCTCCCAGCACGGAAGCCTACCTGTTCTCCTACCTGCGCATGCTCGATACCCACGGGGAGGAGTTCCCCGAGGATTTCGTCGCCGCCCTGTCGGCGTGCGGTCGCTCACTACGGGGTCACGACGCTCGATCGTTCGCCGGAGCTGGAAGAAAGCCTGCTTTGGATCTACAAGTCGCACCAGCGGCTGGAGCAGCAGATAGCGCCCATTATGGGCGTGCTGGAACGGCGACTGGCAGGTGGCGAGCCACGGCCACTGCCCGCCGAGGAGGCCTTTCGCACTCTGCTTGACCGCATGATCTCGATCACCCGCGTCCAGTTTCCCGCGGTCAGCGACCTGGCCCGCGAGTTGCGCTATCGCTGCTTCGATCAGCCGCTGTTCGAGCAGGCCCGCAAGCAGATTTACGCGGACGCGGAAGAGCCACCTGGATTATCTCGCCGCCAATCCCAACGCCGCCGACCGCCACGAGAGGATGCGCGCGCTGATCGAGTGCCCGCAGCCGCTGGCCAGCTCTCTTGTCCAGCCGCTTTGCCTCCGCCACCCTCGCTTGCAGCAGTTGATGCTGGAGGTGATGATCTCGCGCTACTACTGCGCGCGCAACGCTCACCGACTTCCGCACCCTCTCCGTCAGACGGGTACTGCTGCGTGTCGGCGCAATACGAGGAGGACGGCAAGCACGTCCATGTTTTTGCCACCCACGTCCGACTACCAGCAGCTCTCCAGACGCTGTGCAGTCTCGGTTCGCGGCTTCATCACGGAGGTTCCGGCCGACGATGAAGTTGTCCTCGACTTCTTGACCTGGAACCCGAACCGCTCGGCTGCGCCAGAAGTTGCGCAGCAGGAGATTCAGCTCGATCCTGAATGCAGCCGGTTTGCCGCGCGCGATCCGGCACATCGTCGTGGCCGTCTCCGGCCCTGGGCGCGATCCCGGCCTGGCAGGCATGCAGCACTTCACCTACGAGCCGTCCGACGACGGCTACCAGGAAGTCCAGCTCTTCCGCGGCATTCATCCCATGATGAGCGAACGGCTGCATCTCTGGCGTTTGAAGAATTTCAAGATCGAACGGCTGCCGTCCGTGGAAGACATCTATCTGCTGCACGCCGTCGCCAACGACAATCCCAAGGACGAGCGCCTGTTCGCGGTGGCCGAAGTGCGCGATCTGACGCCGGTGCGCGACCACGGCTGGCCGAATCGTGCAATTGCCGCACCTGGAGCGCATGTTCGCCGAAGCGGTCGCCGCCATCCGGCTGTTCCAGTCGAAGCGCGCCGCCGCGCACGCGGCTGTACTGGAACCGGATCTTCCTTTATGTGTGGCCGACGCTCGCTCTCAAGCCGGACGAAGTGAACGACATCGCGCACAAACTGGCCCCGTCGACCGACGGCCTGGGATCTGGAGCAGGTGGTGGTCCGCGCGCGCATTCCCAATCCGCGCACCGGCGAGTTGCGCGACACGATCCTGCGCATCTCGGCTCCGGGCGACGCCGGTCTGCTGATGACCTTCCGGCCCGCGGCCAAGCTGCAACCGATGAAGCCGCTGACGCGCGTACGACCAGAAGGTCGTCAAGATGCGCCAGCGCGGGCTGCTCTATCCCTACGAGATCATCAAGATGCTCACCCCGGCGCCGACGATACGCGGGCCGAATTTCCTCCCGGCGAATTCGTCGAGAACGATCTCGATGCCGAGCGACCGTCTGGTTCCGGTCGAGCGTCCGCCTACGGCCAGAACAAGGCCAACATCATCGTCGGCGTGATTCGCAACTTCACCAGCGAAGTATCCCGAAGGCATGACGCGGGTCCTGCTGCTGGGCGATCCCAGCAAGGACCTGGGCGCAATCGCAGAACCGGAATGCCGGCGCATCCTCGCCGCGCTTCGATCTTGCCACGAGAAGCGCATCCCACTGGAGTGGTTCACCCTTTCGGCCGGCGCCAAGATCTCCATGGACAGCGGCGTGGAGAACATGGACTGGATCGCCCGCGTGCTGCGCGGCTGATCGAGTTCACCCAGGCGGGCGGCGAAGTCAATCTGGTGGTCAACGGCATCAACGTCGGCGCGCAGCCCTACTGGAACGCCGAAGCCACCATGCTGATGCACACCCGCGGCATCCTCATCATGACGCCCAAGGCCGCCATGGTGCTCACCGGCAAGCGCGCGCTGGACTACTCCGGCAGCGTGTCGGCCGAGGACAATCAGGGCATCGGCGGCTACGACCGCATCATGGGCTTCAACGGCCAGGCCCAGTACTTCGCCCGCGACATCGACGAGGCCTGCCACATTCTCATGCGGCATTACGAACACACCTACGTCGCGCCGGGCGAGCGCTTCCCGCGGCGCGCCGTCACCAACGATCCCATCGACCGCGATGTGCAACTCTATCCCCACGGCAGATGGCAGCGATGGCTTCGCGCAGGATCGGCGAGATCTTCTCCGACGAAACCAATCCCGGGACGCAAGAAGTCCGTTCGATATTCGCAAGGTCATGATGGCCGTCTCCGATCAGGACCATGCTCCTCTGGAGCGCTGGGCCGGCATGCGCTCGGCGGAGACCGCCGTGGTCTGGGACGCGCATCTCGGCGGCTATCCGGTGTGCCTGATCGGCATCGAGTCGAAGCCGGTGCCGCGGTTCGGCTTCGTTCCCGCCGACGGACCGGATCAATGGACCGCCGGCACGCTCTTCCCGCTGTCCTCGAAGAAGGTGGCGCGCGCCATCAACGCGCGCCAGCAACAATCGGCCGGTTGTCATTCTCGCCAATCTCTCGGGATTCGACGGCTCGCCGGAATCCATGCGCCGCCTGCAACTGGAGTACGGCGCCGAGATCGGCCGGGCGGTGGTGAACTTCAAAGGGCCCATGGTCTTCTGCGTCATCTCCCGCTATCACGGCGGCGCTTACGTCGTGTTCTCGCGCGCGCTGAACGAGCAGCTTGAGGTGGTGGCGCTGGAAGGAACCTACGCTTCGGTGATTGGCGGCGCACCGGCGGCAGCGGTGGTCTTCGCCGGCGAAGTCGAGGCCCGGGCCCGCAAGGATGCGCGTCTGCAGGCGCTTGACCCAGGCCATGGCCCAGGCCGAAGGCGCGGAGAAAGGCCGCTTGCGCGCCGAGTGGGACGAGCTGTTCAAGATCGTGCATTCCGAGAAGCTGGGCGAGGTGGCCGGCGAGTTCGACCGCATCCACAGCGTGCATCGCGCGCTGGAAGTCGGCGCGCTGCATGACATCCTTCCTCCGCGGAATCTTCGTCCGTACCTGATACACGCCATCGAACGCGGCATGGCCAAAGAGGTACAGCGAAGGCTCCGGAACGCCGGCAACCGGAACTTCTGACATTGGCAGAGGAACCCGTCTCCGTGGGATCAGCTTGCCATGAAATCTGCATTGGCTCGAACTCGCCGTCACTGATGTACCCGCCGATAACGATTGGCTCGGGGCCAGCGAACAGAGCGCACTGGCCGACCATGCGCGTTCCCAAGCGCCGCGCCGATTGGCGCCTGGGACGATGGACGGCGAAGCATGCGGTGGCCGCTCTACCTGAACCTGCCGGCGGATTCCGAGACGCTGTGCCGGTATCGAAATACGCCCAGCCGAGTCCGGCGCACCCGAGGTCTTTCTCGCCGGACGAACGTGCCGCCATTTCTATCTCTCTCAGTCACCGCGCATGGAGTGGCCGCTTGCGCCGTCGCGCCCCGGGCACGATGCTGGGCTGCGACCTGGAACTCGTCGAGCCACGCAGCGACGCCTTCCTCGCCGACTACTTCACCGCCGACGAGCAGGCGTTGGTGGCACTCGCTCCCGCGGTCGAGCGCGACAAGGTCGTGAATCTGCTGTGGAGCGCCAAGGAGAGCGCGCTGAAAGCGCTGGGCGTCGGGACTGCGCCTGGATTCCCGCAGCGTGAGTGTTCGCTCGGTCGAAGGCTTCTCGTTAACCAGGTGATCGATCCGATCGCATCGCAAGCATGCCTCTCGCGACAGCTTCGGGCGCCAATGGCTGGCATGCGTTACAGGTGCGATTACACCGGTGGTCACGTCTTCCAGGGCTGGTGGCAGCAGACCGAATCGCTCCTGCGAACTACAGTTGCGTATCCGGCACCGGAGCAACCGGTCCCTCTCACCATCAGCCATAGCTGAACGGCGCGGTCCGGGCCCACCGCCTTGGTCTTCGACTTCACCGTCGTGAATCAGACGAAGAAGGGGTTGGGCAGGCCTTCACTGAGGGTCACTCAGGATGAAGTTTACGTTGATAGTAGTTTCGACCTTAACAGGCTCTCCGTTGAGGTAGTAGGGTTTGTAGCGCCATTGCTTTACCGCCTCGATAGCGGATGGTGCAAGCATGGGATGGCCACTGATGAGTTCAAGACTTTCCATCATGCCGTCTTTGCTGATTATCCCCTGCAAGACGACGGTTCCCTGAATGCGCGCCTGACGGGCGAGTGCTGGATAAACGGGAGGGACCTGGCTGATGAGCAGGCCCTGGGAAACGCTTTCGGAAATGCGCACGCTGGATAAGGGTTTGGGATTAACTACTGGAGGCGGCATCCCAGCCTGATTATTAGGCTCGGTTCCGGCAGCCTTGCCGGATGACAACTGGAGCTTGCTCTGCACGGCATCGCCGATGGAGTCCAGCAGCGTGGAGATAGTTCCAAAGTCGGCCTCCCGTAGAACACCGCCTTCCTCCTCGACCTTAACCATTATCATAGTTTGGGACGCTACATCCCGGCACAGCAGTGCGGATACAAAGGTCCCGGGCGGAGGTATCGTTTCATAGGCAGTGTGGAACCATTTCGAACTGGCATATTTTGGGTTTTCAACAAGAGTGGTTGCCGGCAAGTCAGAGTTCGATTTTGGCAGGCCAGCACAAACTCCTGGCTGCTGGATGAGGAAGGGGGCTAAGCTGAGTTCCAACGGACCAAGCAGACGGACAACCAGGTCGTGATGCCCCCAGTTATCGGTATTCTTTTGGGGGGACCATTTGCCGGGCGGTGCCGGAACGTCGATATCCAGCACCGTGAGATGGAACGTCGCGGGTGCCTGTACGACTTCCTCCTGGGTGAACGCAGCGCCCGAAATAGCAGTCAGCACCGGAGTCAGCAATTCTGGCTTTGGTGTACCTTCTTTAAGATAGATCGCTACCCCGTAGATCCTGCTCCCTGCGTTCAGACAAGTCCCTAGAAATTGGCCGGGAATCTCAATGGCGGTGCCGTGGAAAAGAGCAGGAATATACGCAGGCCGCGAGATACGGTTGGAAGACTTGCCAGCTGAAGTAGAGAGTAATCGCCCAACCAACTGGCTACAGGAACTGACTGGCATATTAATGCTGTTGGCGGTCGATCCAATGTCCGCTTGAGTGACTGGACTGATATCTGGGAGCGGCATCACGGCGAAGCACAGCCGAGGGAGGGAAGCCAGGTAGGGATCGGCCGACTTGCCACCCACCGGCAAGTTGATGAAAAGAGTCGTACCAGGAACCACGATTTGATTCTGCGCCGACGAAAATGTGCTTAACAGAACAATGAGAAGAGCCTGCAAAAAGAGATTGAGAGCGCCAGTGCATGGGAGCCTAAAAGTCATGTCGCACCCCTCTAGAAAACCACGCGGCTTGTACCTATCAACGGAAGGAAGGAGCTTACCAGCAATTGTGACCAAAAAAGAAGCCCCTTTTTGAAAATAACGACATGTTTTGGGGCGGGTTCGATTAGAGCCTGATTTTGCGGCGAAGAAGGCCGGCGAGGCCGACGATGCCGGAGCCGAACATGACAAAGGTTGCAGGCTCGGGAGTAGCCGTGGCGCCCATGTCGAATTCACCGCCGAGCGTATATCCAACGTAGGTCCCGTGCTCAGCAGCACGCCCGCCGTCGAATACTGCTCCAATTGGAAGGTGTTCTCGTCATCCACCAGCCACAGGTATGTGTGGCCGGATCCATCGCCAAGGCTCCATTAAAGAAGTGCCGGGTATCGAATGAACGTGATGACAGCTCCGCTCATGGAATAGTCAGTCACTGTGCGCTGCCCCATCCGGAGATCCACAGCGAGTTGTTGGCTGAGTCGTAGGTGATTCCCAGATTGTACGTGCCGCTGGAAGTAAACAGAGCCACGGGATTGCTGAAATCACGGTCGGTCCGATAAACGCCTCCGTAACTATAGTCCACCAGGTAGTTGTGGGAACCGTCCGAGGTGGAATCGTACGTGCTGGTGCCGCTAAAGACGGAAGGCAGAACATAACTTCGTGCCGGTGGGGGTTCCGACAGCGAGTACTGGCCACCACGAGTCGTCGTGGAGTTGCCGCTGGTTCGAACATCGCCGAACACGGCAATAGGTACCTCGTCTGGGCCGCCATAGGCCTCTGCAAAGGAAGTGGTGGAATTGCCTTGAACGACCACGATACTTTGACCGCCGTTAAGATCGAACGTAGTACGTCAGGTAGAGGGCGCTAGTGGGGCCGGGGCCGGCCAGAGCAACTCCGGTGAACGCAAGTGCAACGAGGCACACTGCAGTGACGAACGGCGCTTTCATTCGAGCTTTCTCCGTGTCTGATTTCGAATCCAATTGTCTGGAAACTGTGGATCATTATTAGGCCGTTCTCCATGAAATAACAAGCCATTTCTTTCTCTGAGTGACCCTGCGGTGCCATCCGGCTGGGAATGGCCGGTTACTTCCGTAATGATTGTTTTGCTCTATTGACTCGTGGCTCGCAAGCGATAAGCTGAAAGTAGCTTGGTGCGCCTCAGCGGCGCATCCTGGATGCGGCTTGTCCTGGGGTCGGCAGGCGTCGGGCTGTCGGTTCTTTGAAAATAGCGTGGACTCAGCCTGCTCCTGGATGATCGCCAGAGTTAACTGAAACGTTAATGGCCACTCGCTGAGGACGGTCATACGGCGTCAATTTTGTCGCTCTAAGTCCAATGAATGGAATATTTTGACCTGTAACTCCTTTGGATGGAATATTTTGCGAGGAAAGTTTTTTTCTTGCTGATTGTTTTCAATATTTTGCAGACGTTGAGGGGGAGGGGGGTACCCTGCGAAGTCAGACAATTCACCTGGCTCGACGTGTCAGGCGAATCCTAGAGAGAGTTAACGGTTGTGCTATTAAAATACCGGGACCTCTCTATACGCGCGGGTGGCTGAAAACAGCGCGGGAGCTGTCATGGGAGCGCAGCTGACCCTTAGTTTCGGATCCACCGCCGTTGCCCGCTGTTCGCTGAATCTTGGGCTTCAGGCGGCGGTCGAGTCCGCGGTGCTTTCGGGTGGAGGAACGGATTCTCCCTCGCTGGAGGTCGGTCGCAGCCGGTTCACCCCTCTTCCGATCAGCTCCGATACCGAGAAGAGATGGCCCGCGGTCAAGCCGGGCATCACTTTGTGGTGGCCAACCGCAGCCAGAACCATGGTTGCCATGCATCCGCACTGGGAGCAGTCGGGGTCGCCGCCGAACTGGCAGGGCGTGACCCGGGTCTTGAAGTCGGCGGAGATGACCGTGGTGGTTCGGGCAAAGATGCAGTCCTCGGGCGAGTCGGGCGGATGGGCCATCTCATCGAGCACGGCTTGCGCCATCGCCACTTTGGGGTAGGAAGCTCTCAGGCTCGAAAGTTCTTCGACGACTTGGCGCCGCTGCTTTGCGGAGAGCACCTCGGGACTGACGGCTCCCCGTTGCGGCGTGAACAGGCTGAACCAGATTTGCCTGGTTTCTTCCCGCCGGCTCCAGAAGTCGACGAACTCTTCGAGGTAGCCCGGACGCTGCATCATCTGGGCCGTGATGGTGCAATGGACGGTGACGCGACTGCCGGCGATGCTCTTCAGAATGCGTTCGTAGGTCGCGGGCTTGCGCCGGACATCGTGTTCTGCGGGCAGGCCATCCACCGAGACCGAGATGGTCAGTCGCGACAGGGCATTCCAGGCAACGGGAATCTGCCGGAACGCGCTGGTCACCACCTGCACATGAATACCGCGGCGGTCCAGTATGGGCAGCAGTTGTTCCAGTTCGCGATAGCGAACCAGGGGATCGCCGCCGACCAGCGAGAGGTGCAACGGACGATGCTCGTCCACCAGGCGCAGAACGCCCTGAACCAGATCGTTTCCCTTGCTGTCGCTGAGCTGGCGCAAGGTTACGCCAGAGGTTCCCAGATGTACGTCCTCGTAGGCATAGCACCCGGGGCAACGAAGCGGGCACTCGCGGGTGATTTCGATGGACAGCGACGGGCGGCGTCCCGACAGGATGCGGCCCCACGCCTGCAGTACATGCGATCTCATAAGGGGTTTGACCCAAATTTCAGGAAAAGGACTCGCAGATTGAGAAGCCCAGCCAGTGAATCGGGACGGATACCGAAATTTAAGCAATGGCCGGCTCTGCCAGTCTTGTGGGAACTCTAACTAACTCTTTAACTTAGCCAGCAAATCGGCAGGATGAACAGGTTTTGCCAGGATTTCAAATTCATGTCCCTGAGACCGCGCGGTCTCCAGCAGGTCGGCGGTTGCCGCTTGTCCCGAAAACAGAAGGATTTTGCAATCGGGTAAGAATCCGCGAATATGAATTGCGGCTTCTATGCCGTTCATATCAGGCATGATGACATCGCTGATGATGAGGTCCGGCTGCAGGGAGCGTGCGTTCTCCACCGCCGCCGTTCCCGTATACACCGCCGAGGCATCGAAGCCGTTGAGATCAAGGATCTTCGCCAGTGTATCCGCAATCACTTGCTCGTCGTCCACCACCAAAACTTTAGGCTTTTTGCCCGCCTGCATTTCTCGGACTCCTTTGCCAGTCGCGAAGCCAAGGTCTGATTATAGCGAACACTGCTGTCCCTGTCCGGGAACTCAGATTTGAGACGCTCGATTCAGCTTGCACGGCCAATCGCAACTTCGCGGCCTCCATCCCTGAACTCTCGACTAGGCCCGTGCCGCTTGTGCCGTGCGTCACAACCGCTCGGTGACTGGTATCACCGACCGTCGGGTTGCGGCGTTTGTACAGTGGGGTTGGCGGACGATTCCGCTGCGCTGTTGCGGCCGAGCCGCGCAGACGCTAGATCAAAAGGAGATCGCAATCATGGCGTACGTTATTACTGATACCTGTACCAAGGACGAACTCTGCGTTGACGCTTGTCCAACCGACTGTATCCACCCCAAGAAGGACGAAGAACCCTTCGAAGCGGCGACCCAGCTTTACGTCGATCCTGCCGGTTGCATCGATTGCGGCGCTTGCATTCCGGTGTGTCCGACCAACTCGATCTTTGTGGCAGAGGAAGTCCCGGCCGACAAGCTGGACTTTGTCGAGAAGAACGCCGCTTACTACGCATAGGCTGGGCAGCTTTCCGGTTCCCGCCTTACGGCGCATTTGTGCTTCGGGAAAATGTCCTGTGTCTCGGGAATAGCATCCTATCTGGGATGAGCCTGAAGTTCGTCTTGGTAGCAATGCTTGCCGCAGGGAGCCTGTTCCTGAGCGGGTGCACGTCCTGTTTCACAAGGCCTAATCCTGAACAGGTGAAGGAAAACACCGCTGCTGCCACGGCCGCCCTCAAGAGCGATGCCAAAGCCGTGGCATCGGGTGTGGTGGAAGGCTTGCGTCGCCCCACTCCCGAAAAGCCGATCGACCTCAACACCGGTTCCAAGGGGGCGCTCAAGAGCCTGCCTGGGATCAGCGATGCAGATGCGGATCGAATCATCGCCGGCCGACCCTACGGCACAACCCGGCAGTTGGTGGAACGCCGCATTTTGTCGCGCGACGCCTATGACAAGATCGCCAACAGCATTACGGTAAAGCAGTAAGCCTTTCGCTCCCTGCACAGCGTGACTCGGCCAAGTCACGCTTTCTCCACAACTCTGTGGCCGGCCTCAATGAGCCAACAGCTTGATTGTACTTTGGTACTATAGTACATTGGTACCATGAAAACCGAAACTACTCACCCTGTAGTGGTTGAGCGAGTCCAGACTGGCGTCCGCATGGAAAAGCGCCTGCTCAAGGTGCTGAAGGGGCTGGCTGAACTCAAAGACCTTAGCCTGGGAGACCTGCTGGAAGGCATCGTCCTGCACGCTTTCGAGGGCAAAGCGCCCTTCTCTCCGGCCACTCTCAAGGAAATCGAACAGCTCAAGCACCTCTACGGCCTCAAGCTAAAGGCCACCGACAGTCATCGCCTGAAGGAGAGGAACGGATGAGAAGCGAGCTGCTCCTTGCCGCGATGTCTTTGATCTGTGGCGGCGTGGCGTCGGTCTCGCTGGCGGCGCAGGAGCCCTCGCAGGCCGCCTTGGCCCACACACGCCGCGAGTTCAGCTTCACGGTGAACGCGCCGCTGAAACAGGCGGCGCCGCTGTTCGGAGCGGACGAAGAGCGCAAGTGGGCTCCGGGCTGGAACCCGCACTTCGTGTATCCCTCACCCGCGAAGGATCAGCAGGGATCGGTGTTCCGCGTGCAGCACGGGCAGAACGCTAGCGTCTGGACCACCACGGCGTTCGATCCCGCCGCCGGTCACGTTCAATACTCGTATGTCATGAACAACGCCATGGTTACGCTGATCGACATTCACCTGACGCGGAAGGGGCTGAACCAGACTGGCGTGGCGGTCGTCTATGAACGCACAGCATTAACACCTGAGGCCAATGAGCACGTGGCGCATTTCGCGAAGCAGGATGAGGGCTTTGGGAAAGAGTGGGAGGAACAGATCAATGGATACCTGGAGAAGAATGCGGCATCGCAAAAGAGGTGAGACGGGGATGTCCAAGCGACCGTTGCGCTACAGTTCCCTGCTGCCCTCGATGGCCTTCTGCATGGTCACTTCGTCGGCGTATTCGATGTCGCTGCCGGCGGGCACTCCAGTGGCAATGCGCGTGACTTTCACTCCGCAGCCTTCAGGAGCATTCGGACAGATAGGTCGCGGTGGCTTCGCCCTCGACCGTGGGATTGGTGGCGAGGATCAGCTCGTCAACGCCGCCCGATTCGACCCGCCGTTCGAGGTTGGCGATGCGCAGCTGCTCCGGCCCGACGCCGTGCAGAGGCGAGAGCGCTCCGTGCAGCACGTGATACACGCCGTTGTAGTTGCGAATCTTCTCGACGGCAGCGATGTTGGTCGGCTCCTCGACGACGCAGACCAGGCGCTGGTTGCGCGTCGGCATTGCTGCAATAACACAGGGATCGACGTCGGTGATGTTATTGCAGATGGTGCAGAGATGCAGGCTGGCCTTCACCTCGCGGACGGCATCGGCGAGCAGTTCGAGCGTCTTCGTCGCTGGAGCGCAGGATGTGAAACGCGAAGCGCTGCGCCGTCTTGCTGCCCACGCCGGGCAGCTTCTTGAGTTCTTCGATGAGTCGAGCCATGGGCTCGGCGAAACGCGACATGCAACCTCAAAGGATATGTGAGCGTCGCCAGGGACTGGGGGATTTTCGAACTAACCGCGGCTCCCAGCAGGGCTGCTTACATTCCCGGCAGGCCCATGCCGCCGAACATTCCACCCAGGCTGGACTTCATCGCGTCATCGACTTTCTGCGAAGCCTGATTGACGGCGGCGATCACCAGGTCCTGCAACATCTCGATGTCGCCGGACTTCACGACTTCGGGCTCGATAACGACGCTGAGCAGTTGCTTCTGCCCGTTCATCTTGACGGTCACGCTGCCGCCGCCGGACGAGGCGTCGACCACGATCTGCTGCATCTTCTCCTGCAGCTTGCCGGCCTGTTCCCGCGCCTGCGCCAGCATGTCCTGCAAATTGAAATTACCCATCGTGCTCTCTTAACTGCGATCCTTCAGATCGATGACGGTGCGAATCTCGGCGCCAAACGTTTCCTGCATCTGCTTCACGACCGGGTCCGAGGCCGCGACGGCTGACGCGCTCCTCGCTCCGTTCGCAGGGCGCGGAGCCGCAGACGTCGCGGGTTTTGACTCGAACTGCGCGCCGCCACTCTCCATCTTGAACCGCATCGCTTGCCGCCGGCCTTGTCCAGCGCATTCTGAATGACGCGCTTCGGCTCCGGCCGAGGGCCACGTCGATCAGCACTTGCGACATTGCCACCTTCACCGTGATTTCTGTGCCCTCGAACGGACCACTCGCCCTGCTCCAGGTTGTGCGCCAGCATCTGCTGCCCTGAATCTTCGAGCGCGTCAAGCACTGCGTCCGCGCGGATTTCGACCGTTACTTCCGGCTCTGGAACCGCCTCGCCGGGTTCCGGCTCGACGGCTACGGCCGTAGCGGTTCCGGCAGCTGCGCTGTTGGTAGACTCGCGGCGCATCACTCGCTCCATTAATTCCGATTGCGGAAATCTCAACGGTCCTGTCTTCGCTCCTGCGGGACGGCTTCCTGTCGAAGCTCGCTCTTGCGGTTGCGATCGCGTTCAAACGGAGACGGCTTGCCGAAGGCGGAGCGGCCAGTGTGAGTTCGAGGCATCGCTGCCGCGTACGCTCTGGAGCTGGTGGAAGCAGGCAGCGTCCGCCGGAGTGCAGCCCGTGCAACGCCGGCAATCGCTGCGCTCCGCGTGTTGCGAACTCGCGGAAGCCTTTGCCGCTTCGCCGCTCAGCAACTCTTCCAGCGGCAGCAGGCGTTGCGCATGTACCAGCTTCAGCAGGCCCAGCTCGAGATGGAATCGCTGCTCCTGCTTGTAGCTGAGATCGTTGTGCGTGCGCAGCATGATTTGCAGGAAGCGCGCGAGATCTTCCTCGCTGAACGCTTCGGCCACGCGCGTCACGCGCTCGCGCTCGTCGGTCGAGATTTGCAAGGACGTGCGAATCGCTGCCCGCCACCTTGGCCACGAGCACGTTGCGCAGGAAGCGCACCATCTGCGCGCGAAGTGCTGAGCGCTTTGTCCTTCCACCAGCAGCCTGTCGACGATGCGCAGCACCTCGGGACTGGAGTCAGCGGCCACAGCGCGCATCACGTCTTCCAGAACGTCGGACGAGACGGTGCCGACCAGCCCGCGCACCACGTCGGCGCTGAGCGTGGTGCCGCAGCAGGCAATCGCCTGGTCCATGATGCTGAGCGCGTCGCGCATGGAGCCGTCGCCCACCTCGGCCAGCATCGCCAGCGCGCTATCGTCGGCGGCAATGCCCTCCTGCTTCGCGATGTCGCGCAGCTGCTGCACGATGTCGTCGAAGCGAACCGCATGAAAGCTGAAATGCTGACAGCGCGAGCGGATGGTCTGCGGAATGTCTTCCGGCTGCGTGGTCGCCATCATGAAGACCACGTGCCCGGGGCGGCTCCTCCAGCGTCTTCAGCAGGGCATTGAACGCGGCATCGGTAATCTGGTGAGCTTCGTCGAGGATCCAGATCTTGTAGCGATCGCGAGCCGGCCGGTAACGCGCGGCGTCGCGCAGTTCGCGAATCTCGTCGATGCCGCGATTGGTGGCAGCGTCGATCTCAATCACGTCAACGGCATTGCCGGCGCGAATCTCGCGGCACGAATCGCAAACACCGCACGGCTCGGGAACAGGATGATCCTGCGACTGGCAATTCAGCGCCATCGCCAGGATGCGCGCGATGGTGGTTTTGCCGATGCCGCGATGGCCGCTGAAGATGTATCCGTGCGCGATGCGCCCCTGCCCAATGGCGTTCTTCAGGGTGCGGGTGACGTGCTCCTGCCCGATGACCTCGGAGAATTTCTGTGGCCGGTATTTGCGGGCAAGGACCTGGTAGCTCATGGAAGGAAAGTTTGATTATACGGCGGGGAAGCTGTGGATACCGATGTTCTAGCGGTTCGCCGCTGAACCGGTGCCGTTCGCTTTCGATTGCCCGTTGGTGCCGTTACTGCCTTTGGCCCGAACACCGCGTTTCGCTGCCTTGGAACCATTGCAGAGTCTGGACCCTTCTGCGTTCGCCGCCGTTGCCTTCGCGCGCCTTGCTTTCCCTTAGTGCTTCAGCTGCTCTGTTCGTGCTGGCCGGCTCCTTCTTTCGTCGCGGAGAGTACATGCTGCCGCGGCACTTCTTGCTGCCGCAGTGGCAAGGCGCGTCGTCATCCCCGTCGTAAAGCCAGTAGTCGTAGGTGAGTTCTCTCGCCGCCTTGATGTTGCGAATGGCCACGATGTACACCCGGCCATCGATTTCGTCGGTTTCGCAGTTTGGCTGGCAGGAGTGGTTGACGAACATCGCCATGCCGTGTCCGTCGATGACGATGTCGCCTTTTCCAATCCCGAACAGGTAGGTGAAGGGGCGTCCCTCGTAGCGCAGGTCGCCTTCGTCCTTGGTGATGCGCTCGCCCTCGTATTCGAGCAGACGCGTGCCTTTGGCGACCGGTTCCAGCGCAAAGCAGCCGGCGGCATGAATGTCGGAGCTGCGAATGATCAGACGGGGAGAAAATAGAAAATTCTCCTGGAATTTTTGCAGTATAGCGCAATTGGACTCCCGGACTGCTGCCGTCCGCAGCTGCGGTCCGTTCCACCGCGACGTTGAACATGAGTCCATGTGCGGGCGGTCACAGAAAAGATGTGCATAGGGAGTTCACAATCGCTGCGCAATTGCGTATCTTGAAGTAGCACGTATCGTCACTTACATCGGAGGCTTTTGCATGGTCCACGTCATCGTTCGACATAAGGTTGCCGACTTCGCCAAATGGAAGCAGGCGTTTGACGCGTATCTGAATCGCCGCATGGCGGCGGGTGAGACTGGGTTCCGGGTCTTCCAGTCTATCGATGACCCGCGCGATGTAACCGTGTTCACCGATTGGGAGAGCATGGAGCACGCGCGCCGGTTCATGCAGTCGGACGATCTGCGCAAGGCCATGCAGAAGCGCCGGCGTTGCCGGACAGCCCGACGTGAACTTCGTGCAGGACGCTCACAGCGTGCGCCGAACATCGGCAGACTGAAGTCCGAACTCGGACTATTTCGCAACGCGGCTTGACACGATGGAGCAATTGGCCCAAATCGGTTCGCGAACTTCGCGGCTGATGAGCTGATTGGTCACACGGCAGGCCGCTGAGAACTGCTCTTGAAGCCCGGGTATTGATGCCTGGGTTTCGCGAGTAGCGCCGGGTTGTCAAGCATTTTTCTTTAGCGATTGGGAAAGAATTTGCGCAGCGACATCTCACACTCGTTGACAAAGCTCTCCGGGCAAATACAATACCGCCTACTACTCCGACCACAGGTTGAGAGACAAAAAGACGTGACACAATCTGAATTAACTAACAACGTACTGCTCCAAACCGATTTTCCCGAACTCACTCTTTACGCTAGCGGTAAGGTCCGCGACATTTACAAAGTCGATACTGAGCACCTGCTGTTCGTCGCCACGGACCGCATCTCGGCATTCGACTACGTGCTGGCCACCGGCATTCCGCAGAAGGGAAGAGTGCTAACCCAGCTTTCGCTGTTCTGGTTCGATTTCCTCAAGGACATCGTGGCCAATCATGCAGTGACCGCCGATGTTGCCAAGTATCCGGCTGGAGTTGCAGCAATATGCTGACCAGCTGCGCGGCCGCTCAATGCTGGTGATTCGCGCCAACATGGTCAGCATCGAGTGCGTCGTGCGCGGATATCTCTCGGGCTCGGGCTGGAAGGAATACAAGAGCACCGGCTCGGTCTGCGGTATTCCGCTTGCCCGCCGGGTTGCGCGAGTCCGACAAGTTGCCGGAGCCGATCTTCACGCCCTCGACCAAGGCCGTCACCGGTCACGACGAGAACATTTCGTTCGACGAAATGGTGAGGCTGGCGGGCCGCGAACTGAGCGAGAAGCTGCGCGACCTGAGTCTGAAGGTCTACACCGCGGCGCGGCGATTATGCCGAGACGAAAGGCATCATCATTGCCGATACCAAGTTTGAATTCGGACAGACGCCGCAAGGGCTGGTGCTGGCGGACGAGGTGCTGACACCGGATTCGTCGCGCTTCTGGCCGGCCGACAAGTATCGGCCCGGCGGCGCGCAGGAGTCGTTCGACAAGCAGTACGTACGCGATTACCTGGAATCGATCAAGTGGAACAAACAACCGCCGGCTCCGGGCTTCCGCCGGAGGTTGCGGCCAGAAGACCAGCGAGAAGTACATCGAGGCCTACACCCAGCTCACCGGGCGGCCGTTGCCAGTTTAGGACCAGGCCATGATGATGGGTTTCTCCATTCTGGATTGGGGACATTGGTGCTGCTCGTCGTGTTTCGATGTCTGCAAGCGACGGCCCAGGGTTTTTTTATGAGTTGTTTGCTTTGGCGGGAGCGGTCGTCGGCTATCTGGTGGCAGCCTGGGAGTATCCCCGGCTGGCGGCGTGGTACATGCGGTATGTGAACTCGACATGGGCGGCAGACATTGCCGGGTTTCTGACGATCTTTCTCGTCGTTTGCGCTGCTGGGCGGCGTTGTCGGACGAATCGCTCGATGGGCCGTCACGGAGTCGGCCTGCGGTGGTTTGATCGGGTGTTGGGGGGCCTGTTTGGAGTCACTTCGCGGCCTCGCAGTGTGCACCGTCGTCGTCATGGCGTTGGCGTCGTTCAGCCCCACGTCGCATATCTGCAGGAGTCGCGCGATCGCGCCCTTTCTGCTGGTGACGGGTCGGGCTTGATATGGGCGGCCCCGGCCGAGCTGCGAGCAGCGTTTTCAGCGATGGCTGGAATCTGCTGCGCTCAGTTCCGGAGCATGTGGAAGGCGCCCAGGGACGTGAACAAGACATAGCCAGGTGAGGACCGGCTGCGAGAGAGACATGACGTCTATTGAATGGAATCATGAGAGAGGCGTTGTGAAAGATCAACTGGAAGCTCTAATCATGCAGATGTACAAGAGCAATATCCTCTACAACGAAGCAGTTCGCGAATTCAAGAAGAAGTTCATCCTCGCTGTGCTACAGGAGAACAAGGGCAACCAGTGCAAGGCTGCCCGCCAGCTCGGAATGCATCGCAACACTCTCAGCCGCACCATCGCCGAACTTGAATTGGACGTGAAAACCTTCCGTGCCGGAGTGCGCCGGCCGCCCCGTGGCACTCGTACCGTCCCCATCGACCGCAAGGCTGCGCGATAACCCGTCGGACTCCTTCACGCGGCCCGTGACCGCCGTGACAAACTTCGCGCCACAAAATAAAGCGGGGGCAGCCACAGCTGCTCCCGCTTTTCCTGCCTGACTATAGCTGAATTCTACCGGCCTCCCGCTTTCTTGTGAGTAGTGTGATGTACCGGCGCGGGCGCCGTGTTGACCGGCTTGCCATTCTTATCCAGCAGAATGCCGTCCGTCATGGTTAGCATAAAGGGGTTCGGCGTGTAGCTCTTGACCGTCCCCTGGAAATTCATAAGCGTACCGACAGCCGGCGCCAGCTTCGCTGGAACCGCTTTATCCATGGTCAGGTCGATATCCGCCTTCTTGGCGTCGATGTCATCCTCGCTTCCCGCCAGAAGGAAGTGCTCGCCCGAACCGCTAATGACGCTCGCCGCCAGAGCTACGCCCTTGTCCTTGATCGCATTCCAAACCGTATCGGCAGCCTGCTGGTTCCCCGAAGACAGCACAAGTTGCCATTCCGCGAATGTCATCAGCTTGGGGTCTTTGTTCTTGACCAGGTCGGCCGCCTGCTCGGCCGGCGAGGGCGGCGGCGGCGCGGCCGCTACGGTGAATCCTTCTGGCGGCATAATGCTTTGCGAGGCCTTGGCGGCAGCTACCAGTTCCGGCCATCCCTGCTCAGAGCCGTGATAGCGGATGTACTTTTTGTGGCCGTACTCGAGAATCTGCTGTTGTCCGTCGCCCTGAGCCAGTTGAGAAGCCTTGATGATGAACCAGAATCCTTCCGGGTTTACCGGTTTGGCCTCCAGGTCGGCCTGAGCCAATGGATAGATATCGGCGATGTTCGCAGCGCTTTCATGCGACACTGCGTCCCGGAAGTCCTTCGCCGCGTCGGTATTGTTCTTCCTGTTCAGCGCAACAAACCCCAACCCCCCTTCGAAAATGGCCGAAAGTTCGTTGTGCAGCTTGACGAAATCAGCATCGCTGGTGCCCGCGGGCTTGGTCATCGACGGCAAAGCCTGCTCCCCTTGTTGCGCGTACTTCTCAATGAGATCGAGGTTTTGTGCGAGGTTCTGCGGCGTCGCTGTGGCCCGGTAGGTATAGGTCAACAACGCCAGAGCGCGGACATTCTTAGGGTCAAACTCTAAAACCTTGTTCGCCGCTTCCACCATTTTCTGGGCGTTGCCGGCTTGCTGATAGGCGGACATCAGCGCTTCAGCCGCCTGAACCTTCATGACGCTGTTGGGATAGGTCTGCAGAAAGGCTTCCAGTGCCTGAGCCTTGACCTTCGGGTCCGACTGCTGCACGGCATTCACATAGGCGTTGTACTCGGCGGGATCCTTGATCGTTGGCTGCGCCGCTTGCTGGCCGGCTGGTGCAGCCTGAGCGGGTACCTGCAGGAACGTGACTGCGCTGGCAAGCACCAGGAAGATAATGACTGGAAACTTCTTCATTCGATTGGCTCCTTGAATCTTGCGAACTAGTGACGCCTCAACTTGGTCACGCAGAGCACTGCGCACCGAGCGACTTCTGACCGAAACTCGACTGCTGCATGATAACGGTACAACCTGGCAAGATCCGCCTCTTAGAAGTGACTGAACTCTACCAAAAAATTCCTAGGAGGTTGCTCGTGCCAATCTGATGGCGGAGACGGGATTATAAGTATGTGCCGTACCTAAGGCAAGTCACTTACTCCCTCACCAATTTTCTGTCCCTCTATGATGCTGAAGATATATTTCCCAGATGTGCGCATTATAAGCATCCCGAGCCCTTCAGGGGAAATCCACAGTTTGGAGAGGTTTATGTCAGAGACTTCAAATCATCCTTTGGCTGATCAGGTCGCCGTGGTGACCGGGGGCAGCCGCGGCATAGGACGGGCCATCGCCGGCCAGCTGGCCGTCATGGGCGCCTCCGTCGTTATCACCGGGCGCAGTCAGGCTCAATTGGACGAGTCTGCCCAGCAAATATCGCGGGAGAGCGGCGCCACCACCGGAATTGCCTGCGACATCGCCGATCTCAGAAGTGTGGACGAACTTGGGAAGCAGGTACACGAGCGCCATGGCCATGTCGACATCCTGGTAAACAATGCAGGAATCGGCGGTCCCCCCGCGCCGCTGCATGAACTTCCGCCTCACGAGTGGGAGGCTATCTTTCACACCAATCTGCGCGGCGTCTATTACATGCTGCGCGCCTTCGTTCCACAGATGATCGCCCGGGGCTCAGGTCACATAATCAATATCTCGTCACTCGCCGGGAAGAACCCTTTGCCGCGCGGAGCCGCCTATGCAGCCTCCAAGTGGGCGCTTAACGGATTGTCCTACTCCGTTGCCGAGGAGCTGCGCAGCCACAACATTCGCGTCAGCGTGATCTGCCCTGGGTCGGTCAACACCAGCTTCAGCCCGCATCCGGGAAAGAGTGCAGAGAAGATGTTGCAACCGGACGACGTGGCCCATGCGGTCGAGATGCTGGTGACACAGCGGCCCCAATCGTTCATCAGCGAAATACTGCTGCGGCCGACCCAGAAGCCGTGAGAACGCGAACAGTCCCATTGGCTCGGCTGCCTAACCTGTATTACAATGTTTGTGGGTTAGGAGGTGGCCGTGACGGAAGTCGAACGCATTGTGGATCAATACGACCGCGTAATGAGCGGCCGCGCCTGGCATGGCGATCCCGTCTGGAACTTGCTGGAGGGGATCTCGCCGGAGTGTGCTGCGAACCGTCCCGTCGCCGTGGCACACACGATTTGGGAATTGCTGATGCACATGACCTACTGGGAGACCGTCGGCTATGGCCGCATCATGAATCTCCCCGTCGAGCGCGGTCCGGGTAAGAACTTTCCTGTGGTGCCCAAGCCGACGGCGGCGAATTGGCGGAAGACGTTGAAGGAATTCCGCGCTTCCAATCGCAACTTCCGCCAGGCACTGCTGCAACTCGAGCCCGCGAATCTCGATCTACGGTTGGCGCGCGACAAGCGTAAGTCGACCTATGTGGAAGCGCACGGTGTGATTCAACACCACGTCTACCATGCGGGACAGATCGCCATCCTGAGAAAAGCTTTCAAGTCGAAGGTACGGTCACACGCGCGCGCGGGTTAAGCCTCCAGCTTCTCAAGACTCCAGCTGAAGAGAGCCACGAGTTTCACGCCGGTGTGGCGACAGCGCGGGCGGCCTTCCGATTGGCCTTCTCCTGCTTCTGCGCGTCGGCCAGCAGCTTGCGCAAAATGCGAATGCCGGCGTCGACGTGCTTTTCCTGCAGCAGGAACGGCGTGAGAAAGCGGATGACGGTGTCTTGTGTGACATTGATCAGCAGCCCCTTGGCAAGCGCGCCTTCCAGAATTGGCTTTCCGGGAACAGTCAACTGCAGCGCCTGTATCGCGCCGACGCCGCGCACTTCGGTCGCGATCTCAAACTTCGCCACCAGTTCCCGCAGCTTTTCGGTGAAGTAAGCACCCACGCGACGCACCTGCTCCAGCAAATTCTCATCTTCGAGGATGGCAAGATATTCCAACGCGACCCGGCAGGTGAGCGGACCGCCACCAAACGTTGTGCCGTGTTTGCCCGGCGAGAGATGCTGCGCAAAATGCTGTTTGGCGAGAAATGCTCCCATTGGCAGGCCGGCCGCGATCGGCTTGGCGATACACACAACGTCGGGCGTGACGCCGAAGTGCTGGAAGGCAAACAGTTGTCCGGTGCGTCCAAGGCCGCACTGAATCTCGTCGAAGATAAGCGCTGCCTGCTGCTGATCGGCGAGCTTCACGGCAAGCCCGGAGAAATTCCGGCGAAGATTCCTGAATGCCGCCTTCACCCTGGATCGGCTCCAGCACGATGCCGCAGACCTTCTCGTCGACCGCTGCGCGCAGCGCCTCGATGTCATTCCTGGGAACAAAGCGTACGCCTTCCAACATCGGATCGAAGTCCTTGCGGTACTTGGGCTGTCCGGTGAGCGCGAGCGCGCCCATGGTGCGTCCGTGGAAGGAATTGTCGAGGGCGACAACGATCGACTTCTCCGGACCTCCGTTGGCATGACCCGCCGCGCGCGCCATCTTCAGCACGCCTTCAATGGCTTCGGTCCCACTGTTGGAGAAGAAGGCGCGATCGAGGCCTGACTTGGCGCACAACTTCTCCGCCAGTAAACCCTGGTACTCGTTGTAGTAAAGGTTCGACACGTGAATGAGCTTCGCCGCCTGATCGCGGATGACCTTCACGATGCGCGGATGCGCGTATCCAAGCGCGTTCACGCCCAGACCCGTGACAAAGTCGAGGTACCGTTTGCCTTCGACGTCGTAGACGTAAACGCCTTTGCCGCGAGCCAGAGCCAGCGGATAACGGGCATACGTGTTCAACAGATACTTCTGCTCCAACTCAACGATTTCCGGATAAGTAGGCACAATGCAGACCCTCGCAAAAACCTATTGTAGAGTAAGCGAACGGCCTACGCGGATGCTCGACAAAGACAGCGGTTCAATGTGAGGGCTGTGCGAGATTGCCGTCGCGACCTTCTCCGGTCGAGGCGAAAAGGCCATTTGCGCCTGCGCAGCTTCCGTGTACTCTGTTGTCATCCTGCAGTTGCTCGTGAAGTGCTGTTCCCGCTGTGATCTTGACTTGGAAGGTTTTGCGCCATGGAGTTGACGGTCATCTTCGGATCGATCGCCGCGCTGTTGTTACTGGCCGTTGTCGCTAACCGACTGTCAGGTCTGACCCATGTTCCCGACCTGATTGTTCTGCTGCTGATCGGCATTGTGCTGGGTCCGATTCTGCATCTGGTGAATCCCAGCCATTTCCGCGGCATCATCGACGTTCTCGGAACCCTGGCGCTGATTCTCATCCTCTTCCAGGCAGGCGTCGAAGTCCGAATGCGCGAGGCGCTGCGGCATCTGCCTTCGGGGCTGATCCTGGCGATTCTCAGCTACGGATTCAGTGTCGGGCTGATCGCGCTTTCCAGCAGATACTCGTTGCACCTGTCGTGGTCCGACGCGATCCTCATCGGATCGGCGCTCGGTTGCACCAGCGGCAGCGTGGTGTTGCCCGCGTTGCAGCAGATCATGTCGCCGGAGTCTATCAAGCTCACTTTGACCCTCGAATCCTCACTGGGAGAAATCCTCGCTGTGCTGATGGTCGGAAGCCTTATCAGCATTGGCGGAGAGCAGTCCATGCTGACGGGCATTGCTACCGGATTCTCGCGCAGTATCGGGATCGCTGTGGCTTTGGGAATTGCGATGGGCTTTGCCTGGACGAAAGTCTGGCCAAAGATCGCCAACATGCCTTTGGGTAACGTGCTCAACCTGGGCGTCGTGCTCGGGCTGTACGCGGTCTCGCGGTATCTGGGGGCGAGCGGCTTGCTCACGACGCTGGTATTCGGCGTGACGCTGGCCAATGTCCCGCGAACTCCACACATGACGCGGCAAGGCCTGCGCATGTTGTCGTTTCATATGGAACTGAGCTTTCTGGTGCGATCGTTCTTCTTCGTGCTGCTGGGCATCGTAGCCGAGTTCGTGGGACGCGCATACATCCTGCCGATTCTCGCCATCATGGCCGCGATCCTGATAGCGCGTTACCTGGCTGTGCTGGGCAGCGGCTGGATGGTGAGGGACGCGACTCGGCGGGACAAGGAACTCCTGTTCTGGATGCTGCCTCGCGGGCTGGTCACAGCCGTGCTCGCGTTGGAGATCGTCAACGTGCGCGGAGACAGCTTCAGTTTCCTGCCCGCGATCGCATTTACCGTTGTGCTGGTCACCAACGCGTTTGTGGTTTGGGGAGCGATTCGCGCCGGCACCAACCTGGTACCCGAACATAACGCCGATGAAAGCGTGGCCTTGCCGGCGGCGAAAGCTAAGGCAGCAAGCGTCGGCGAGGCAGCAAGCTGACGAACGCAGCCAAACGGCGGACACAGCATTTATAGTGGCTCTACGCTCATGCTGATCCGCGAACAAGCGCCGCTGGCTCCGCTCACCACGCTTGGCGTTGGCGGTCCTGCACGATATCTTCTCGAAGCCAACAGCGAATCCGAAGTGCGCGAAGCGGTAGAGTTCGCGCACGCGAAGCGCTTGCCTCTGTTTGTTCTGGGCGGCGGAAGCAACCTGGTTGTTTCGGACGGCGGCTTCGACGGAGTCGTCCTCAAGATCGTGCTGCGTGGAATCGAGCAGAGCGATGGCAGCGGCCACGAGGTCGCGTTCCTCGCCGCAGCCGGCGAAGATTGGGATGCATTCGTGGCGCGCACAGTCGAGGCGAATTGTGCGGGCGTCGAATGCCTCAGCGGAATTCCCGGCACAGTTGGCGGAACGCCGATCCAGAACGTCGGCGCTTACGGACAGGAGGTCTCGGCCACGATTCGCCAGGTTCACGCGCTCGAGATCAGCACGCTTCGCGTCGTTACCTTTTCCAATGCCGAGTGCAATTTCGCGTACCGCTCAAGCCGATTCAACATGGCGGATCGCGGGAAGTACATCATCTTGCGCGTATCGTTTATGCTGCGACGCAACGACAAGCCGAACCTGCGCTATGCGGACCTGGTGAATTTTTTTGCTGATTGTTCAGGCGATCCTTCTCTGGCCGAAGTGCGCGCGGCAGTGCGTGAGATTCGCCATCGCAAGGCCATGCTCATTGTTCCCGGCGAAGAGGACGCACGAAGCGCGGGATCTTTCTTCAAGAACCCTGTCATCCCGCAGGCCCAGTTCGAGGAGCTGTCGACGCGGCTTCACATACGCGGGTTGCAATTGCCGAGCTATCCCGCCGCTGACGGTTTCCGTAAGCTTCCTGCGGCCTGGCTGGTGGAGCACGCGGAGTTCGCCAAGGGCTACGTCAAAGGCGCAGCCGGAATCTCGCGTCGACATGCGCTGGCCATCGTGAATCGCGGCGGCGCGACTGCGGCTGACATCCTCGCATTGAGCGACGAAATTCAGCAGCGCGTGGTGGCCGAGTTCGGCATCACGCTGCAGCCGGAGCCGGTGTTCGTGGGGTTCTAGAAAGACGCTGTCCGCTTCTCGCCTTTCGCTATTCGCCATTTGCTCTTCCCCTTTCGCTCCTCGCTTTTCGCCCTCGCTTTCCGCAGCCTTGTATTGTTATCACGAGCGCAGCGAGCGATCTGCTTTCCTCGGCATGGGTCGCACTCTCGCTAAACAGCAACTGCCTCGCTATGCTCGTCATGACAATTCCGAGGATCCCGTCGGCGGCCGCCGCTTATGCCATTCCGTCGCCTGTTCGTAAGCGTGTGCCAGTTGAAAAATCGTTCCGTCCGAACCGGGCACGCCTGCGATTTGCAGGCCGACCGGCAGGCCGACGCGAGTGAAGCCGCATGGGACCGACACGGCAGGCCAGCAGAGCGCGCTGAAGGGCGCAGTGCTAGGCAGCAGCCAGTCAGTTTCGTACTTGCGCAGCGCCATGGGATCCAGTGATTGCAATTCTGCGATCTTCGGCGCAGGAACATGTACGCACGGAGTCACCAGCAGCGTCAGAGGCTCACACAGAGCTCGCGCCTTCTCCCGCTCTTCCGCCAGATGGCGCTGGTTGCGAATGTAGCCGGTCGCGCTGATGCCGGCGCAGGTCCCCAAGCGGGCCAGCGTGTGAGCCTGGTAGAGTTCCGGCGTCTTTGCCACCATGGCTTCGTGGTATTCATAAATCTCCGCGCTAAAAACTTTGCCGCGATCGGGCGCCGGCAGCGGCACCTCGCGTATTTCGGCCACAAGCTTTCTGATCACTTCCAACGCGGCCAGCATCAGGGCTTTCACTTCGTCGTCAACGTTATCGAAGAAGGAAGCCTGGGGAACGCCGACAACAAATTGCGCGACACTCTGGTCCAGGCGCGCTGGATCGAAAATTTCCGCTGCGTGGGATCCACTTGCGTCTGGCCCCGCTGTCAACAACGCGTGACAGAACACTGCCGCATCGCGCACCGTTTGGGTCATGGGCCCGACGGTGTCGAACGACGGGGAGAGCGGCACCACCCCGCTGAGGCTGAAGATGCCTGCTGTGGGACGATGTCCGACAATGCCGCACAACGCCGCCGGACAGCGAATCGAGCCGCCAGTGTCGGTGCCAATCGCCGCCACGCACAGCCCCGCGGCCACTGCCGCCGCTGAACCAGACGACGAGCCGCCGGTGATGCGCTCGGTGTCCCATGGGTTCCTCGCGGGACCGTAGGCGCTGATGAGACCGCTGCCGCCAAACGCAAACTCATGCAGATTGGTCTTGCCCAGGATTACCGCGCCCGCCTGCCGAAGCTGACAAACCAGTTCCGCATCTCCGACCGCTACGCGATCACGGTATTGACTGCTCGCTGCCGTAGTCGGCTGGCCCGCGACGTCCAGTAAATCTTTGAGCGCGACGGGGATTCCGTGCAACGGGCCGCGCCATTTCCCGGCCGCAGTCTCTCGCTCGGCCTGGCGCGCCTGCTCCAGTGCCTGATCGGTGGTCACAGCGATGAAGGCGTTCAGCACCGGGTTGAGCCGCTCGATGCTCGCAAGACACTCCAGCGTCAGCTCGACCGGCGAGAGCTTTCGCTGGCGAATCTGGTCGGCAGCTTCGGTCAGGGTCAGCATGGATTAGTTCTCACGGGCATCCGCCGCCAGCAAAAGCGCGTGAAGCAGGATGCGGCCAGCCGCAGCGACGGGCGACTTTCGTCGCTTGCGAGCCGCAATGAAGGGGTACCCCCCTCCCCCCTGCTATCTGCAAAATATTGAAAACAAACGGCCGCCGAAAAAAATTCCCGGCAAAATATTGAGCGCGATGGACTTACAGGCAAAATATTCCGGAATAAGGACTTAGCTCGATTTTCCCGGGGATGCAGGAATTCGTAGGCGGGCAATGTCGGAAACTGCGGCGGACTGAAAAAACCCTTGTGGACTCGACCCACGGTCGTCTGTGCTTCCGGAGGCGGAGAGAGTCGAGAGGACACAATTCTGCCTTGCCTCGTCAATTAGTCTAATCGGACACGCGAATCTGCTCCAAGCAAATTCGATAGAAAAATGAAAGAACCGTTCCAAATTGGGAATCGACCCCGTCTTAAGGCGCAAACGCGCCCGAATTTTAAAGTGGCGTAACCGGCCGGCGGCGAATCGAATCCCCCCAGAAAAGGCGCTTGCCCTTCCCGCCTCGACAGGCGTCATTGCGGGCAAGCAGCTGACATGTCCCTCATACGTTCCACAGCAAGTTGATATTTCGCCATGGCGACCGGCCCCGACACTCTCGACAATGACGACCCGGCCCCGTCGCCCATGAGGAAACCTTAGTCGCGCCGGAGGTCTGGCGTCCCAAGTTCAATCCCTGGCTGATTGGCGTTGTGGTTGCCGTCGCTGCGTTTATGGAGGTGCTGGACACCAGCATCGCCAACGTTGCGCTTCCCTACATTGGCGGTAATCTGGGAGCGAGCACAGA
>CAWKID010000010.1:0-487249 GCA_963849545.1 uncultured Acidobacteriaceae bacterium
TCGAGCGCAAGTTGGTGGAAGAACTGCGCATGCATCTGGCATGGCGCTGGTTCACGGGGCTAGGGTTCGATCAGGGAGATTCCGCATCACTCCACCTCTCCAAGAACCGGCACGGACGGTTTCAGGAGTCGAAGCTGTTCCAGCAGCTTTTTGAACAGATCGTGCAGCGGACCCCTGGAGAGGTGGGGACTGGTGCGCGGGGACAACCTCTCGGTGGACGGCACAGCTCGTCGAGGCGAATGCGTCTAAGGAGAGCCGGATTCCGCGCCAACAGTTGACGGAAGCAGCCCAAGTCAAGCAAACGCTGCGTCAGTATCTGTCTGAACTAGAAGAACAGAATCCGGTGGAAGAGCCGGTGCATGAACAAGAACAAGTATCCACCACCGATCCGGACTCGACCTACGCAACCAAGGGCGGCACTCCGGCCCGGCTGGGTTACTACGACAACTATCTGGTGGACAATGCCAGCTGCGTGATCGTCAGGGGTGCAAGGGACTGCGGCTCGGATGAGCCAAGAGACAGTAGCCGCTCAAGACATGATCGCTCGCTTCGCTGAATGGCAAGGGCGCGAACCTGCAACGGTGGCCGCCGATGCCACCTACGGCAACGGCGAGTTTCTGCAGTGGTTAATGGAACGGGACATCACACCCTACATGCGCACGCGGGACAGTGCGCTTCGCAAGAACAGTCCGCTCTATGGTCCCGACCGTTTCACTTATCTTCCCGAAAGCGACAGCTACCTCTGTCCCGCTGGCCAACCACTCAACTTCGTGGGTTTGAATGTCAGGAATCGAACCCACGCCTACATTGGAAACCGCAAGCGTTGCGGTGCGTGTTCGCAAAAGGCGCAATGCACCACGGGTCAGTACAAGTATCTCGCTATCCAGTTCACGAGCCCGCCCGGCAACTGCCCGCGAGTTAGTCAACACGCCAGAGTTCGCTAACGCACAACGCCAGAGAAAGAAAGTGGAAGCCCTCTTCGCGGAACTCAAGAATCAGATAGGACTGCGTCGCTTACGCCTACGCAGGATGAGGTTCGTGCGTGAGCAGTTCTTCCTGGCAGCGGCGGCCCAAAACATCAAACGGCTAGTTCGCTTCCTAAGCAAGCCGCCGATCCCCAACCTTGCTGCAACTGCTTAATCGAATGCGTGGATACAAACGAAAAACCCCGAGCCAGGCACAAGTAGACAAGTATCATGGCTGTCGAGGAGACTTTTTCAACAGCCACAGGCAATTACACTCGTTGATCTTCCACGCGAATCTCCACTGGACAGCCATCAGCCGCGAGTTCGCGAACCAGATTGATAAGACTGTCGGCCATCGCCTTTGCGTCCGGGCCGATCCTGTCATAGCTGTTGATTAACAATCTGTACGGCACTTCGATCCGATTTATCGAGCCGCCTGAAATGCTATCAGCGAGCGCGTCGAGGTTGCGCCCGTGCCACTCAGGTGCGCCAACGGCGATGAAGAAGGCGTGGTAAACATCATCTTTCGTCGCCCAGTCTGCGCCGTTAAGGACAAGTTCTCTCATGCAGCACAATGATAACTGTTGTAATCAGGCGATAACGCAAGGTACGCCCGAAACGATACACCCGGCTTTGTAACTTGTGATATGGGGATTTATCGCCATCGTTGCTTGCACGCGCGTGATGCTACACGCGACGCATCACAGTTGAATCTGGAGGAACCGAGCCCGGAGGGCGGCGTCATGATAGCCCAGGACGAAGCGAAGCGCAGTCCTGGGTAGCGAGTTGAGAGCAAGAGCCGGCGTCAGCGGCGGCACAGACCCGCGAAACGATGTCGCGTGATATTCGGCTGGATGGTTCGGACAAGGAGACGGAGCAGCAGGAAACGGAACAGATGCCTCATCCACCAAGCCGTTCCTGTTCCTCACGCTCTATCTGCCTATTCTTGATTGCGCGGTCTAGCGCAAGGCCCAAAGCTGCGAGGACGAGAAACCAGCAGACGCTATCGATCATCACCATCGTGGAGAACATCGAACCTAGACTTGATGCCGGGTCCGGCTGCGGGTGCAGCAAGTGGTAAAGGTAAATCCCCGGCGTCGGAATTAGACCAAACTGGAATGCCGCACCTTCCGAAACGAAAGCCAAAGGAATACTCAGCACAGCCGCCACAATCGAGAAGATGATGAGCAAAGGCTCGTCCGCAATTCTCATCGGTGTCCTCTGTTTAATCCTCACTGCCGGGCTAGAAGGCAGCCACAGGCTCGGTTCATCCAGTTTCACATCTATCGGACTAAGGGATTTGGGCTACTTGTGCTATGGGGATTTCAGGCCAGTTATGGGGTCGCGGTACCCCTAAGGCGAAGCCTGACCTTGCTCCACACCGGTTCGAGGATGTCGAACATCTTGCCGAAAACCCACGGAACTATGACAAACCACTGCAAAAGTCCAAGTCCAAAGAGATAAAGCCAAAAGCCAAGAATTGTCCTCGCGTCGTGTCCAGGGTAAGGCCACCCGCTGGGCGGAAATGACGCGACCTTCCAGTAAATAAGCAAACTGGAAGGGAAGGAGAGAGAAAACATCAGCGCCCCAAATACCTCTTCCGCATCCCCGAAGGCGCGCCCCGAAGCGTGTCTCAGGAGAATCATTCGGAAGAGCAGCAAGACGCAAGCAAGCACCCATAGGGTGGCAATCCAGTGTCTCAGGAGTTTTCGTACCCAGCCCATCGACAGTGCTCCGAGGACTTCTGCTAAGGGATTACTGTTGTTATCAGGCAATTACACTCATCATCCTGCCCCGTTCTGGTAACTTGTGCAATGGCGATATATCAACAATAACGTCAACGCTTACCCACACTTGTTCCCGTTACGTATCCCGGCAACGGTTCGTTGTACCCCTCGAAACGGAATTGGATCGTGATGTCCCGAAATTGGCGCTTTACGAAGTATGCATCGCTTTCTCGACAGTGGCGGCAGACAACGAGCAAATCACGGTTCGTCTTCCAAGTGACGTACACTGGGCCGCCAGATTTCATGTTCAAGATAGCATTCGTCGTTTGATAGGTTTCGCCCTCAGGCTCGCCCATAGCGTATACGGCAACTACGGTGCCGGAGTCTTGGTAGTAACACGAATCTGCGTAGACGACGTATTTCCGGTCGGGCGAGGCTAAAGGCCCAGTTGAGCACTTCGAAGAGTCAGGCCAGAGCGCTTGTTGCGCTCGTTCAAATCGCCAATGCTGGTAGGGCTTAATTACAGCAAGTTCAACAAAAAGCAGCATTATGAGTGCGACGACAGCCCAAGCAAACATCCGAAACTTATCGCGGGGCGGCGTCCATTCGAACATGGCTGTTACATCAGACACCAGCAGAATGCCGATGGTTTCCTAACTGTTGTGAACAGGCGATTACGCTCATCATCCTGCCCCGATCCGGTAACTTGTGCAATGGCGATGTTACAACAATCACCGCTATTGAGTGTGGCGCATCCTGAGCTAGGATGATGTAAATGCATGAAGAGTCAGAGGCTCCATCGTCTTCTTTCTACCTGTTCTCGTCGCGAGAGAAGAAGTGGGCGTTAACAGCCCTTTCAGCGTTCAGCCTGTTGATGGCTGTTAAGAATCTCATTTCTCCAAGTCCAGGCTGGCAGTTTGACGATCCCAAACTCCACATCCTTGGCTTTGTTATGGAAGGTTTCACAGCTATCGTTTTGAGCTACTGGATCGCCAAATCCAGGAACAAGCTCGAACGTGCGTTCATTGGGCTGTGGCTGATTGGATGGGCGATAGCATGGTTCGCACCCCTCTATAGCGATGTAGGATTGTGGGCTGTCCGGTACGCGAACTTTCTGATATGGCTGGCTGCCACAGTTATCGCGCTGAGAATCATGAAAGCTGCCAACGGTCTCCAGTGAGCCATTTACACGGTGAGAAATGATCGTTGGCGAGAACAGGCGTGGCTGTTGAAAAATCTCCTCGACAGCCATGATACTTGTCTACTTGTGCCTGGCTCGGGGTTTTTCGTTTGTATCCACGCATTCGATTAAGCAGTTGCAGCAAGGTTGGGGATCGGCGGCTTGCTTAGGAAGCGAACTAGCCGTTTGATGTTTTGGGCCGCCGCTGCCAGGAAGAACTGCTCACGCACGAACCTCATCCTGCGTAGGCGTAAGCGACGCAGTCCTATCTGATTCTTGAGTTCCGCGAAGAGGGCTTCCACTTTCTTTCTCTGGCGTTGTGCGTTAGCGAACTCTGGCGTGTTGACTAACTCGCGGGCACGTTGCCGGGCGGGCTCGTGAATATGGATAGCGAGATACTTGTACTGACCCGTGGTGCATTGCGCCTTTTGCGAACACGCACCGCAACGCTTGCGGTTTCCAATGTAGGCGTGGGTTCGATTCCTGACATTCAAACCCACGAAGTTGAGTGGTTGGCCAGCGGGACAGAGGTAGCTGTCGCTTTCGGGAAGATAAGTGAAACGGTCGGGACCATAGAGCGGACTGTTCTTGCGAAGCGCACTGTCCCGCGTGCGCATGTAGGGTGTGATGTCCCGTTCCATTAACCACTGCAGAAACTCGCCGTTGCCGTAGGTGGCATCGGCGGCCACCGTTGCAGGTTCGCGCCCTTGCCATTCAGCGAAGCGAGCGATCATGTCTTGAGCGGCTACTGTCTCTTGGCTCATCCGAGCCGCAGTCCCTTGCACCCCTACGATCACGCAGCTGGCATTGTCCACCAGATAGTTGTCGTAGTAACCCAGCCGGGCCGGAGTGCCGCCCTTGGTTGCGTAGGTCGAGTCCGGATCGGTGGTGGATACTTGTTCTTGTTCATGCACCGGCTCTTCCACCGGATTCTGTTCTTCTAGTTCAGACAGATACTGACGCAGCGTTTGCTTGACTTGGGCTGCTTCCGTCAACTGTTGGCGCGGAATCCGGCTCTCCTTAGACGCATTCGCCTCGACGAAGCTGCCGTCCACCGAGAGGTTGTCCCCGCGCACCAGTCCCACCTCCATGCACTGCTGCACGATCTGTTCAAAAAGCTGCTGGAACAGCTTCGACTCCTGAAACCGTCCGTGCCGGTTCTTGGAGAAGGTGGAGTGATGCGGAATCTCCTGATCGAACCCTAGCCCCGTGAACCAGCGCCATGCCAGATGCATGCGCAGTTCTTCCACCAACTTGCGCTCGCTGGTGATGCCGTACAGGTAGCCAATCAGCAGGATGCGCAGCAGAAGTTCGGGATCGATGGACGGTCGCCCAGTGTCGCTATAGCTGTCCTTCAGCCGCTCGCGGACGAAGGCGAAGCTGACATGCTTATCAATCAGCCGCAGCAGGTGGTTTTCAGGAATGTAATCGTTGAGTTTGAAGTAATAGAACAGCGATTCGGAACGGGCGTGTTGGCCCATCATGATCAGCAGGCCTCCGAAAATCAAGATCACGAAGCACATGGAAGGGATAGTTCCTTGTACCGCGCTTTACCTGCAAATCCGAGTGACTTTTTCAACACCCACGCCTGTTTACAACAGTGACAAATTCGCTAACCTTATAACACCATGACTGCTCGGCTGTTGTTAATCGTTTCGATCCTAAGCGTCTGCGCCTTTGCTCAACAGAAGAACTCGTCTGAACCCACCCTTTCGGCTGGAGAGTATGAAGTCTACGCTGCCGTGCTCGACTTCTTCGTGGCGAATAACATTGCTCAACATCCGCTTGTTGCGAACCGCACTTCGACCTTTGAATGCGGCTCGCCCCACAACGGAATGAGTATGGGCGGGTGCAATGGCTTGCAGGAGAGCGGTGAAACTCCGCAGCAACGGATGCAAATCGTGCAACGTGACCTGCCAGAGTTGGAAGGTAGCGCCGTTGCGGACTTTGTGTCCAAGAACGCTAAGACCGCTTGGATTGATGCCAAAATGCCGACGAAGCATAAGTACCTGATGTTTGGCCAATCTCATGCCGACCCGATTCCGCCCGGATGGGAACACGCGGATTTCTTTTACTTCTCGCGGGTCGCTTTCAACCCAACTCGTACACAGGCCCTCGTTCATGTCAGCTTTATGTCAGGCACGAATGCAAGCAACAGCGGCGGCAAGTACGTTTTGTTCAGGAAGACGAAAGGCCGATGGGAGCGGGAGGGTAGTTCTGCTGTGTGGGAGTTGGTGCCGCCACAAACTGCGCAAATGCAATAGCTTGTTGCGAAATCCCCATAGCGCTCATTGAGACTGAAGCGGGTTGTGAGTGCACCCCACGTTATCGGCAACGATCCCGTCGTCTAAGCTACAATCTCCACCATGTCATTGGACATAAAGCTGATCGAGGCACAGTTAGCTTTGGACCTGATTGCGTCCGCAGATATGCCGAAGATCGCGTGGGACGCTCTGGAGGCCGGTTTCGACGGTCCCGCGATCAGGCGTCTTGCCGCGCTGGAACATCCCACATACTTCGAAGTTGCGGATGTTCTTCCCCTCGTTAGACAAGAGCTTGGGTTGTCGCATATTGCGAACAAGGAAGCCGGGACACGTATCGCTAACCACTCGGTACAGAAGCTTCTTGACAGCGCCGACGACCCATTGAAACACGTGCGCGAGTTTGAGCATCTGTGGCAACTTGCCGGTTATCCAGATGACATAGCTGTGCTTGGCACGCTGCACGATGACGTTTATATCGCGCAAACAGACGGCGTGTCGGAATCGAAAATCAGGGCTTGGGTCACGTCGGTTTTGTCCGATTTCGTTCGCTTGCACGATGAAGGACGGTCGTGACTGTTGAGAAATCGCCATTTCACTCATTGATGATCCGGCGGGGTTTTGAGTGTTATCGCCTGATTTAGACAGTTACGTTAGCCGCTCTCATATAATTCCGTTCAGTATGCAAACGAATTGGCTAATGCAGCGGCTTCTTGGCGATGGCGCACCGCTGCGAAACCCCGGCGTGCTATCGGGCAACTTAGCCGAAATACTGCGCGATGGAATCAGCCTTGTGGACGGCTGTCTCGTGCTGGGCAAACCCGATGCCGTACCGCGTCTAGACGGCGTCCGTGCCACCATCAAGGACAAGACTGGCTACGAGTGCTTTGTGAACCACATTCATTTCAAGGAGCGGGGCTCAGCGGCGGCGATAAGGCAGGCTGTAGCGTTTTGCACGCGTGTGAGCGCCGACGCGGTTCGTGTTGCTCCCACTCGGTCACTTCGATTCATCATCAGCAACGATGGCGAGGACTGGACGGTTCGATTTCACGCGCTCCGCCCCCATGAAAGTTGGGTTTCCGACGACTTGGAGAAGTACGCGGAGGAGGCGGTTCTAGTGCTCGACTCAACCGAACTCTGACGGGCGGTATCGCAACTGTCGTAACATCCCCATTGCACAAGTTACCAGAACGGGGCAGGATGATGAGTGTAATTGCCTGTGGCTGTTGAAAAAGTCTCCTCGACAGCCATGATACTTGTCTACTTGTGCCTGGCTCGGGGTTTTTCGTTTGTATCCACGCATTCGATTAAGCAGTTGCAGCAAGGTTGGGGATCGGCGGCTTGCTTAGGAAGCGAACTAGCCGTTTGATGTTTTGGGCAGCCGCTGCCAGGAAGAACTGCTCACGCACGAACTTCATCCTGCGTAGCCGTAAGCGACGCAGTCCTATCTGATTCTTGAGTTCCGCGAAGAGGGCTTCCACTTTCTTTCTTTGGCGTTGTGCGTTAGCGAACTCTGGCGTGTTGACTAACTCGCGGGCACGTTGCCGGGCGGGCTCGTGAATGTGGATGGCGAGATACTTGTACTGGCCCGTGGTGCATTGCGCCTTTTGCGAACACGCACCGCAACGCTTGCGGTTTCCGATGTAGGCGTGGGTTCGATTCCTGACATTCAAACCGACGAAGTTGAGTGGTTGGCCAGCGGGACAGAGGTAGCTGTTGCTTTCGGGAAGATAAGTGAAACGGTCGGGACCATAGAGCGGACTGTTCTTGCGGAGCGCACTGTCCCGCGTGCGCATGTAGGGTGTGATGTCCCGCTCCATTAACCACTGCAGAAACTCGCCGTTGCCGTAGGTGGCATCGGCGGCCACCGTTGCAGGTTCGCGCCCTTGCCATTCAGCGAAGCGAGCGATCATGTCTTGAGCGGCTACTGTCTCCTGGCTCATCCGGGCCGCAGTCCCTTGCACCCCTACGATCACGCAGCTGGCATTGTCCACCAGATAGTTGTCGTAGTAACCCAGCCGGGCCGGAGTGCCGCCCTTGGTTGCGTAGGTCGAGTCCGGATCGGTGGTGGATACTTGTTCTTGTTCATGCACCGGCTCTTCCACCGGATTCTGTTCTTCTAGTTCAGACAGATACTGACGCAGCGTTTGCTTGACTTGGGCTGCTTCGGCCAACTGTTCGCGCGGAATCCGGCTCTCCTTAGACGCATTCGCCTCGACGAAACTTCCGTCCACCGAGAGGTTGTCCCCGCGCACCAGTCCCACCTCCATGCACTGCTGCACGATCTGTTCAAAAAGCTGCTGGAACAGCTTCGACTCCTGAAACCGTCCGTGCCGGTTCTTGGAGAAGGTGGAGTGATGCGGAATCTCCTGATCGAACCCTAGCCCCGTGAACCAGCGCCATGCCAGATGCATGCGCAGTTCTTCCACCAACTTGCGCTCGCTGGTGATGCCGTACAGGTAGCCAATCAGCAGGATGCGCAGCAGAAGTTCGGGATCGATGGACGGTCGCCCCGTGTCGCTGTAGCTGTCCTTCAGCCGCTCGCGGACGAAGGCGAAGCTGACGTGCTTATCGATCAGCCGCAGCAGGTGGTTCTTAGGAATGTAATCGTCGAGTTTGAAGTAATAGAACAGCGATTCGGAACGGGCGTGTTGCCCCATCATGATCAGCAGGCCTCCGCGAATGAAGATCACGCAGTACATGGAACGGATGCTTCCTTGTACCGCGCTTTACCTGCTAATCACGAGTGACTTTTTCAACACCCACGCCTGTTTACAACAACAATCACAGACCTGCGTCAGTTCCGGCATGTAAAGTCATCCTATGAAACGTCTTCCGAGTGTCGTCTCGGCACTTTGCGCTACACTCTTGTCCTGTTCAATAGCACCTGGTCAACAAAAAGAGCTGTCTCCTGCACGGCCCACAGGAGAAGTTGTCCTTATTACCCTTGCAAAGCCGTTATACCCGCCCTTGGCACGGCAAGCGAATATCGTCGGTGACGTTGACATCTCAGTGACTGTCCGACCTGACGGAACAGCGCAATCGGCTGATGTTCTTCGGGGCCATCCTATGCTCAAACAAGCTGCACTTGAGAGTGCCACACATTCGCAGTTTGAATGCCGGGGCTGTAGTGCGCCTATGCAGTACTTGTTTTTGTATTCGTACAGATTGAATGACGACGGGGACTGCTGTGAAGGTTATGCCGTGACACCCACCGTGGAGCAACAGGCGCCCACACAGGACGGCGAAGGACGACCCCAAACACACGTCAACATCACGGCTAAGCAAGGCTGTATCTGTGACCCGGCTGCTGACATCACAAAGAAGGTTCGCTCCTCAAAATGCTTGTACTTGTGGAAGTGCGGGACAGCCCAATAGGGAGCAATGGGCTGTAACTTGCGATAAATCGCGTTGCTGTTGAAAAAGTCGGTTGAGACAGACGTGCAGGGTGCCGCGTTTGCCTTCACTGACACTCTGGTGTGCTTCTGCTTCCGGTCTGTTATTCGTTCGAGGCCGGTATCAGTTGCGGCCGGTAACTAAGGAACCGCACCAGCCGTTTCAGATTCTGTGCCACCGCCGCCAAGTAAAACTGCTCGCGTACGAACCTGATCCGGCGCAGCCGCAGTCGGCGCAGCCCAACCAGGTTCTTCAGCTCGGAGAACAGTGCTTCCACTTTACGTCGCTTGCGCAAGGCTTCCGCAAACTGCGGAGTCTTGGCGAGTGCATAGGCTTTCTGTCTGGCCGCTTCGCAAACGTGGATAGCGATCATGCGGTATTTGCCGCGCGTGCATTGCGCTTTCTGGGAGCATTCCCGACACCGCTTCGGCGTTGAGTAGTAAAGGTGGGTCCGGTTCAGCTGATTGATGCCCACGTACTTCAGTTGTTTGCCTTCCGGACAGACATAGCAGTTCTGTTCCGGCAGGTAGGTGAACTTCTCGATCCCGTAGAGAGCGCTCTTCCCCAAGGGGTTTTCTTTGACCCGGATATACGGGGTGATACCGCGATCGTCCAGCCATTGCAGCAGTTCACCGTTGCCGTAAGTGTTGTCGGCTGCCAGACTCTGCGGCGAGCGGCCATAACGTTCGCGGTAGCGATCCAGCATGTCACGGGCGGCTGCACTCTCCTGGCTGAGACGCGCCGCTGTCGCTTGCACGCCGACGATCACGCAGCTTTCGTTGTCGATGAGATAGTTGTTGAAGTAACCCAGTTCGGCCGCCCGGTTGCCCTTCGTCATATAGGTCGCGTCCGGATCGGTAGTGGACACCTTGTCCTGCTGGTGAACCGGCTCCCCGTCGCCGTTCTCCTGCTCCAGTTCCTCCAGGTACTTTCGTGCACCGTAGTTCACCTTCGCCGCCTCGGCTAACTGTTCGCGCGGAATGCGGCTGTGGTGATCCGCATTGGCTTGGATGAAGCTGCCATCCACCGACATCTGCTCACCCTGCACCAACCCCACCGCCATGCATTGCTCGACAATGCGCTCAAACAACTCCTGAAACACGCGGGATTGCTGGAAGCGACCATGCCGATTCTTCGAGAACGTGGAGTGATGAGGAATCTCCTGGTCAAAGCCCAGTCCGGTGAACCAGCGCCAGGCCAGGTGCATGCGCAATTCTTCCAGCAACTTTCTCTCGCTGGTGATGCCGTACAAGTAACCCAGCAGCAGGATTCGCAACAGCACTTCCGGGTCAATCGATGGACGTCCGTTTTCGCTATACGAATCGCGTAGTTGGTCGCGCACGAACTGCAAGCTGACGTGGCGATCAATGAGCCGTAAAAGATGATTCTCAGGAACCTGATCTTCGATTCGGAAATAGTAGAACAGCGACTCCGAGCGCGAGTGATGTCCCATCATGAGCAGCAAGCCTCCGAGCGTGGCAATCAACAGCAGCATCACGAACTCTGGCCTGCTTATAACCTGACCCTTGTTCGGGAACAAGCCTCAAGTCAGGTACTTTTTCAACAGCAACTCGCCATTGCACAAGTGACCGGGATCGGGGCAGGATGATGAGTGTAATTGCCTGTTCACAACAGTCTGGCTCCGAGCGTAGAATTCTGGCGAGATTCGCAAATGGCTAACCCCTGCCGCTCCACAGTGATGAGAGTTTTAGCGATCACGTGGTTATCCTTGTCGCCTTTGCTGTCTCAGGTGGCCATATCTCAAAAGCACACTACGTGCGACTTTATCCCGGGAGGCGACGACGACATTCTCACGGTGACCAGCATCCGACCATGGAAACGGGCGACCCTCCATCGCCCCCAGACGTCATCGGCATAGCCGACGGCAGATATGTTTTACACGCACTATAAGCTCGCGAATGTTTCAGCGCATTTCTCTGTTTTACCTTGCTGCTGCGGGAAGTGTGCTTCCAGAGTCTTACACCATTCACAAGTCGAATGAAGCACGCGAGTGGACGCGCCCCGCGACTGTACGGACAGGATGGGGAACCGGGAGCATGTATCGATGGCTTAAACTCCCGCCGCATTCAAGTATTGAGTTCCAGAGAGAGGAATGGAATTTGGGGGACGTTCAAGCTCTTGCTGTTTTCGTTAACGATAGTCCCCGCCAGACGGAGCGTCGCGAAGCGGTTGCCGAACCAGTTTTCGGTGCCACAAATCAGACTAACTGTTGATATATCGCGTGGCTGTTGAAAAACTCTTTTCGCGTCTTTGCGCAAAAAACTCGACGCGCTAGGATGCTCTATAAACGATTTTCTCCGCCTCGGGATACATTTCTGGTCATCCGATTTCGGCAGTGTTTGCCCTTGCAGGGACTTTTTCAACAGCCACTCGCCATTGCACAAGTAATCCGAGCAATAGCCGATCTGCGAACTGAGTTCCCGGCACTCGGAAGTCTGCCATTGATATTGCTCGATCGTTTTTTTGTGCACAGTCCATGCACAATAAGGAATGTCTTATGGTGATTTACCTGATGATTCAACGACTTACGTTTGCGACCCGTGACGTGTAAGTTATTGAAAGTACTGGTTAAATCGTCATTGACACGGTAGAGGTCAGGAGTTCGAGTCTCCTCGTGCCTACCATTCCTTTCTTACACTTAGAGTCAATCCGCCTTTTTCTTCCGGGCGCACTAAGGCACATTAAAGCCGTGGCCGCTGCTTCGAGGCTCAAGCGCACGTAGTTGAGCCCGAGTTGTTCCTGCCTCCTTGACTGCGGTACTGTAGTTGGTTCTTTATTTATCTCCGAGGCCATCCATGCCTATCGCTATCCGTTTGCTCCGCACCGCGTTCCAGGTCTGCACACTTCTTCTCGTATCATTTGCCCCGGCGTTGCAGGCGCAAGTGCAGCCGACGTTGTCGCCTCAGCTGCGTAGTTCTGTCGATGACATTGCGCAGCAGGTGTTGAAGACTACCGGCGTTCCTTCCGCTTCGGTTGCCGTGGTGCAGGATGGCAAGATCGCCTACGCGCAGGCCTATGGCTGGGCGCGGCTCGATCCGCAGATGGCGGCCACGCCGGCGATGCGTTACAGCATCGGCTCGATCAGCAAGCAGTTCACGGCAGCGGCAGTGCTGATGCTGGCGGAACAAGGGAAGCTCTCGCTTGACGATCCGGTTGCGAAGTACATTCCCGGGTTGACCGAGGGCGACAAAGTCACGATTCGTGAGTTGCTGTCGCATACCTCGGGCTACCAGGATTTCTGGCCGCAGGACTACGTTCCGCCGCTGATGCTGAAGCCCATCACGGCCGAGCAGATCATGGACATGTGGGCGCGCAAGCCGCTCGACTTCCCGCCGGGAACGAAGTGGCAGTACAGCAACACCAACTACGTGATCGCCGGAGCCATCGTGGAGAAGGTCTCGGGCAAGTCGCTGATGGAGCTTCTCACCGAGCGGGTGTTCACGCCGCTGCAGATGAAATCGGTGACCAACACGGATGCGAACAAACTACCGCCAAGCGATCCCAGCGGCTATTTCCGCTATGCCCTGGGACCGCTGCATCCCGCGCCGAAAGAAGGGCACGGCTGGATGTTCGCGGCCGGCGAGCTGGCGATGACGCCGGAAGACCTGGCGAAGTGGGACATCTCGATGATGGACCAGACCGTGCTGAAGCCGGCGTCGTATCAGGAGATGGAAACCGAAATCCTGCTGAAGAATGGCGTGGGAACTCGCTACGGATTGGGCATTTCGGTGACGAACAGCAATGGCCATCGCGTGCTGGAGCATGGCGGCGAGGTCTCCGGATTTGTGGCGGAGAATATCGTCCTGCCGGAAGAGAAGATCGCCGTGGTGGTACTGACGAACCAGGACGCTTCGGAAGCGGCCTCTGGTATTGGCAAGCAGATTTCGGCATTGCTGCTGAAGGCCGCCGCTCCGCAGGATCCACAGGCGGATGTACTGATGCGCAAGGTCTATGACGGTCTGCAGCAGGGCAAGATCGACCGCTCGCTCTTTACCGACAACTGCAATTCCTATTTCACCGATCAGGCGTTGAAGGATTATGCCGGAAGCCTGGGACCGCTGGGCGCACCGGAAGCATTCACCAACTCGCAGATCTCGTTGCGCGGAGGAATGACGGCACGCATTTACGAGGTGAAGTATCCCAAGAAGAACCTGGTCATTATCGTCTACCAGATGCCGGACGGAAAGATCGAGCAGTACTTGATCGCGGAGCAGTAGTTTAAGGACGCGCCGCTGCCGACAGGGTAGAACAAGCTTCGATATGCTGCGGGTAAGACAATTCCACGGCCTTGTTGTCAGGCTTGATCTGCAACTTAAGAGACTTCACTGGCGGCGCAGCGAGCTGGATTTCAAGCTTGTAAGGCGATTGCAGCTGGCCGTGCACCATTTGTATGGAGTCGAGACGCCCTTTGCTCGTGATCCACGCTTGAGTAATCTGCGGGCTCTGGTAGCTCCCGCCGGTTGATTTTACGAACTCGTAGAGTTCCGCGGGACCGTTGCGCTCCTCAGGAGTGATTGGACTTCTTGGGTCTTGCACTACAAGTGCGAACACGCGAATGCCCCTTTTCAGGACGGCATCAGTCACGTCTTTGCGATCCTGTTTAACAAAGTCATCTTCACCGTCGGAGACGATGTAGATGGCGTCGCCGAACTGCGGATCCCCAAACAACGGCAATACACCTTGCACCGCGTTGTAAATCGCCGTGCGCCCGCGCGGTTGGGTGTCCTTCAATGCCAGCAGTTTCTTCTGCGCAACCTCACGACTTCCGAAACCTGTCGCGTGGCCCTGCGTAGTAAAGGTGACCAGCGCGACCTGCGAGTTTGCTGGGATCGCTTCCAGAACAAATTCCGCGGCAACCAGCGCGTGCTTCCATTTAGGCCCAAATTCACTTTGCATGCTGCCGCTGGTGTCGAGCAGCAAAACCACGCGAGGCGCCAGGTGCTCCCGTTCCAGGAAGAGTACTGCGGGACTAGCGTTTCCGGTTGTCACCTTCAGCTCCGATGCCTGCAATTGCGCGTTGTTGGGTGAGTTCAGGACGGTGACGGGTATGCTTCGATGTGCGCAATCGATGGGCGGGGAAGATTCGGCGTTGACAGCCGAAGGTTGCTGGGCGGACAAACAACCTACCAAAAACAGAGGAACCAGCACCAGGAAAGCGCTTGTCCGGCTTAACCGGCTAGCAGTGTGTGGGTTGAAGATGCGGGCGAAGGTTGCTGTTCGTAAGCTCATGTCGAAGTCAGCACAGAATATTCGCCGATCAGAACGGGAAAGGCAATTTGTTTCTGCGCACAAAAAAGAGTGGCCTGAAAGCCGCTCCGGTGCAGGAGCTCGCGCCTATTGCTTCATTGCCTCGTACTTCATGCTTGTGTCATGCACCTGGTCGGTGTCATCGATTTTCATCATCTTGCCATCAAGAGATTTGTTACTTTGATCTTTCATCTCCCAACGGTGATTTGGGTCAAATAAATCAGGCCCCCGAAGCGGAGGCCTGAGTCCTTCAAACTAAACGGCATCTCAGTGGCCGTCGAGGCAGCCCTTCTGTCCGCTGAGGTTGGCATAGCCCGTGCCGTTGTTATAGGCATTGTTGGACCATTCCCCCTGGATCTTCCATTGGGTTCCGTTGGAGAAGCCAACCAAAGGAACGTGGAAAGTCCAGGCACATTTGTCGCCGTTTTCCTGGCCGCTGGAGTCATACCACGCACCCGGGTTGGCAGGATCGGTGCGCGCTTCGGACAATTCGTGTCCGCTGACGTTCGCGATGGCCGCCAGGCCCTGCGAGTGTAGTCCGGAGGTATCCTGCGGATCGCAACCGGAGTCGCCATCCAACTTGAAGAAGAAGGCGAACTGAACTCGTTTTCCGCCGCAGGTACCCACGCTGTGCCACGCGCAGTAACCGGCGCCGCCCCGGGCCTTATCGACGTAGACCGGGTAATAGCCGTTGCCGGTCGGGTCCGGATTCGTGATCATCTTGCAGACTTCCGCCAGGATGGTGCTGGTGTTGTTTCCACCGGCGGATGCTGAAGTGTCGACGTAGTGTCCGGCATAGCTCAGCGTTGGTCCAACCTGACCGTTGGAACCGGTGTATTCGTCGCTGGTCTTCGAGTAGTTTGAGTTGCCAAAGCCCTGGTACCAGCTGTCCATCCCGCTGATCTTGTCGCCGCTGTAGTTGGCCCAACTCGTTCCCCAGAAGATCGCGGTAGCGTTGGAGGTCGGCATGATCACGCCGCCGTGATAGGTCATGTTAGGACTGCGGCGCGCCAAGGGCAGTTGATGCTGCATGATTTCTTGCGGCGTGCCCTTAGCCCACTGGATACCCAGCATAGGTGGCTCGCTGCTGCTGCTATGGTTCGCAGATTGAACTTGCGTGTCGCTCTGTGCGAAAGCAAGCATGGAAACCATGCATGCGAGTAAAAGGATGAACGGCTTTCTCACGTGTTCCTCCGGTTGGCAGATTGCCTGAGGTGAATTAGGCCCGAATGAAGAGATGGGCCCGATCAAGCCGCGACTGCGTTTTGTCCTCTCCGACTCTGTCAAGGCAGAGGATGATAAATTCCAGCGACAATAATATGTGAGAAACCGTCCAGTCAAGGGGTAGGTGGCACAAATCGAGCAACACTGGATGGCCATTTAGATGGATGGTAAGTAAGCACTTAAGTAGCGAGGCGACCGGTGCGATGGACGTCCGTACAGGCTAGTCGCAGTTTGGCGGTGACGGTCGCGGCGCCGCGCCGGCATCCTGCCCGGTTGCAAGCGAGGCCGGATTCATGCAAGTTCCGGGGTCGGGCGTATGCGTGGCCATTGCTCGGGCGGCTGGAGTTCCATTCATCGCCATGTTGTGTGGCGTTGAAGTGCCGGGGCTGCTGGACGAGTTCGGCTGCTGATCGGTCGAACTTCCGCTTTGCGGCTCGGATCCACGGCGATCTTCTGCAGCGGGATTCTCGGCGCCAGGCGTGCTCCCGGTCGTGCCCATGTTCGAAGTTGCGGGTTGTTCATTGTTGTTGTTCTGCTCCGCACCGGTCTTGGAACTCGTTGCGCTTTGCTGGTCGCGGATGGTCGTATCGGGAACAGAATTTTGCGAACCCTGCTTATCTCTCGACTGCGAATCGTCGCCAGTGCGGCCGGGCTTTGCAGATGCCCCCTTGCGATCGGTAGCGTTCTGCGTCTGCGTTTGCTGGCTGGAATTGCTGGGATCCGAAGCGGGTGAGGTGCTCTGAGCCATCGTCAGTCCCAAGCCCAGAAGACCCACGGCTGCGAGGTAGAAAAGCTTCGTCATGTTGGTTTCTCCGCCCGGACGCGCTGACGACCTGCGCGTGCTATTTGCGTGATTAGACGAATCAAAGAGCGCAAGTGGTTTCTCGTCTAAGGTGAATTATTTAGTTAGCTTTCACGCGGCCAGGCAGGGGTGGCAGGAAATGCATTCCGGCCCTCAAATGGCAAGGAGATAGTTGCTGAAAACGGATGGTTACTTGGGGTTGACTGTGTCGGGAGGCCCTTCCTTGGGCTTGTCAGCAACGCTGGGGCTATCGGCGTGGCACTGGCACTTGGTCATGACTGCCGAGCGAAGCCGAGTGCGAAGATCGTCGGGAAGTTCGTACAAGTGGGAGTCACGATAAATCTCAATGGTCATCTTCGTCGTGTTGCAAACGACGTAGCAGTTGTGGCACCACTGGAGGTGGTCTTCCAATTCCGCCCTTGTCTGGGCGTCCATTGAGTCGTCCAGGTAATCGGTGAGCTCTTTCAGAAAATCAGAGCAGGTCACTGTTTGCCATCTCCACCAGTACGATTTTTGAAGTACTTATTCAAGCGCTCTCGCAACTGCAGCCGTGCCCGAAGCAGTCGGGACTTAACGGCCGGAATACTTAAATCCAGGGCGTCTGCCGTTTCTTCGGTCGAGAGCCCTTCCACATCGCGCAGCACAAACACCGTACGGAAACTCGGCGGCAGCCCCTGAATGGTCTTGCCCAGAATTTCCTTCAGTTCGCCCTGCGTATAAAGCTGTTCCGGATTCGGTGCCCAGTCCGCGACCTCGCGCGGCATCGAATCCTCTTCCGTCTTGATGTCCTCGTCGAGCGAGACCATCCGCTCCGGACGCCGCCGACGCAGGCGCATCAGCGCCTCGTTCACCGCGATCCGGACGAGCCACGTATAAAACTTGGACTGCTCCTGAAAGTTACCTAGATTCTGGTAGGCCTTCAGGAACGCATCCTGCACCACATCTTCCGCGTCTTCGCGGTTTTGCGTGATGTGCTGCGCAATCCGGAACACATTGCGGTCGTACCGCCGCACCAGCTCCTCGAAGGCGCTGATGTCGCCGGCCTTGGCCGCGTGAACCAGGGTTAATTCGTCGCCAACTGGTTCAGCTACTTTTGGTTGGATGGTTCCCATATCTATGTAGATTCAGGATTTTCGGCTCAAACGGAAAAACCCGGTTTCCCATTGTACCTATGGAAACGGGAATTGGTAAAACTGCCGCTCATTTTTATGCGGGGCCTAGGTTCCCGGCTCCCGTTATGTGCTTCGGGTGGAGCGCACTGTCAGAATACGAGTGAGCCGGTCTCGCGGATGCCACGGTCAGGAACCGATTGTGTCAACGTATGTCGACGAATCGTGATACGACACTACGTCGCGCCCTGCCAATCGCGCTAAACTGCATGGAGTGAGTTCCCGTATTCGCCTTCTCGTCGCCTTTCTGGTGGGCCTGCTGGTTGTGTCCAGCAGCGGCCTTGTCGCGCAGGACAATGGCACCACCCATCACAAAAAATCTTCCCCGGGCAGTACGCACAAAACTACCGCGTCGAAGAAGTCGACGTCGCACCGTCCCCGCAAGAAAGTGACCGCGGCGCGCGCGCATCAGATGAAGCGAAGCTTTGTCGCGTCGAACGATTTGCGGCCCATGGCGCGGCAGCTGGTTGAATTCCGCACGCCGGCCGCCTACACAGGAGTCGAGAACTATGCTCACGCCCACGCTGGCACCGAAGCCGGTGCACTGGCCTGGTTCGCCGTCGGCTATGCGCACTATCTCGATGCCCAGTATCCGCTGGCCATCTCGTCGTTGCAGAAAGCACAGCCACAAATCGGCGAGCTGAAGGATTACGTCGCGTTCTTTATCGGCAATTCGTACGTTCTCAGCAACAATCCCGAGGAGTCGCTGGCTTACCTTCGCGACTTCGGCACGCGCTTTCCGGATTCTCTCTACAGTCACGATGCGACCATCGCTAATGCAAAAGCCCTGCTGGCGCTGAATCAGCCGGCAGAAGCGGTTCGCCTGCTGGAGGCACACCGCGCTCCCGCGAATGCCGAGACCGAGTACTACCTTGGCAAAGCCTACGTGCAGAGCGGCCAGACGAAGACCGGTGCCGAGATTTTGCAGCGAGTCTACTACGAGTACGCCACCAGCTATCTTGCCGATCAAGCCTATGCCGACCTCCGCAAGATTCCCGCGGAGACTACGCTGCCGCCCGTCACCTACGCACAGCATCTGAAGCGGGCCGACGCGCTCTACAAAGCCCGCCGTTGGAGCGCCGCGGCCGACGAATATCAGTATGTGGTCGATCTTGCGCCGCCGGGCAAGCAGTCGGCCGGACTGATTGATCTGGCCAACTCCTACATGAAAGACGGGAACACGCGCAAAGCGAAGGACGCTTTGGATCGCATTCCCGACGACGGCAGCGACGCCAGCGCGGAGAAGTGGTATCAGCAGGCGGAGATCGCGCGCAATGCGAACGACGATGGCTCATTGCAGAACATCCTGGAGCACATGCGTTCCAGCACGCCGAAGTCGCCATGGCTGGAAGCGGCGCTGATGAGCGCGGGCAATATGTATCTGCTGCGCAAAGATTATGACAAAGCCATCGATTATTACCGTGAGATCCACCAGCGATTTCCGGAAGGGAATAAGGCGGCTTATGCGCACTGGAAGTGCGCGTGGCTGACCTATCGGCAGAACCGCCGTGATGAAGCGAAGAAATATTTCGAAGAGCAGGTGGAGTTTTATCCGGGCACGAACGAAGTCCCCAATGCCATGTACTGGCGCGGCCGCATGGCTGAAGACGATCGCGATTACGGCGTGGCGCGAGCATATTACCAAAAGCTCAACGGCCGGTATCGCAATTACTACTATGCGGTGCTGGCGCGGAAGCGCATGACGACATTGCCCGCGGCTCCGCTGGTGACGGTCGCGTGTCTGCAGCACGTGTCGTCGCTGGCAGCGCTCGATCCGATGTCGCAGATCACGATTCCGCCGGAGGACGACCTTCACTACAACCGCGCCAAGCTGCTGGAGAATGCCGGCATGACCGATCTTGCGGTGCGTGAATTGCAGGCAGGCAGCTCCAGTGGACCGAGCTGGGAGATGCTGGAGATCGCCAAGATCTACACCAGCGGTGGCGAGTATTTCCGCGCGTTGCAGGCTCTGAAACGCGCCATCAGCGGCTACTTCGCAATGGACATCAGCGAGCTGCCTTCACCCTACTGGCAGGGATTGTTCCCGCGCCCCTATTGGGACGCTCTGCGAAGTTATTCGGAAGCGAATGGGCTTGATCCGTACCTGGTGGCTTCGTTGATTCGACAGGAATCGGAATTCAATCCCAGCGCCATCTCGCATGCCAACGCCTATGGCCTGATGCAGTTGTTGCCGCGCACCGGCAAGGGCGAAGCCAAGAAGACCGGGTTGACACATTACAACACCGATTCGCTGCTCAATCCGACGACGAACATCGAGTTGGGCACGCATTACTTCCGCTCGATGGTCGATCATTTTGGCGGCCAGGTGGAATATGCGCTGGCGGCATACAACGCGGGCGCTGACCGTGTGGAAGATTGGCGCGCGGCGGGAAATTATCGCGACATTGAAGAGTTCGTGGAGTCGATCCCGTTCACCGAGACCCGCGATTATGTGCAGGCCATCGTGCGCAATGCCGAGGTGTACAAGAAGGTTTACGGGACGCCGTAAGAACGGCTACTTCCTCGCATATCGATCCGCACCCATCAAGTGAATCGACACGTATGGTTCGTCGCCGATCACCCAGCTATCGTGGCCGGGTGCAACGTAGAAGACATCGCCGGCCTTCATCTCTCGCACGCTGCCGTCCTGCATCGATAGCCCGGACCTGCCCGACACAACGACTCCAACGTGCTCGACCATGCAGAGCTCCTCGCCCTTTGCCTGGCCGACGTGCTGCGACCATCGCCAGCCGGGATCGTAAGTCGCGCGACCAATGGTCATGCCACCGACATGAAGGATCTCGAACTTACCCTTTTCAAACGTCAACGTCTCGTCGGGCTTTTCAAATTGCTTCAACACTACCTCGTCGATCATGGTTGTCCTCTGAGATCAAGTCTTGCCGTACACCTTCAGAAAGCCGCACTGCCCCTTCACTTCGCACTGCAGCATGTCCTGCGCCAGCAGATTCCATCCCACGAATCCGGAGAAGACATGGTTCTCCGACTGCTCGGGCGTTGGCGCCAGTCCCGCTCCCGTCTCCGCGTCATAGTCTTCATGCATCGATCCCCACTTCTGAATGTCGGCGACGACCATGCGACCCAGGATTCCTGACAGCTCAGCCGCTTCCTGGTTGAAGCCATAGCGCTTCAGCGCGATGTAGTTGAGGTAATTCGCATTGATCCAGACGGGCCCCTGCCAGTTGGAATAGGGAATGATGATGGCAGTGTTGTTGTAGTCCGGGTCCTGCTTCGACAAGCTGCGGATACCGTACGGCGCGAGCATAACGTCCTTGTTCAGCATGTATCGCCGGATCATTGCCTTCGCATCGTTTTCCGGCAGAATGTCGTCGACCAGCGGAACGAAGTTCGAATAGCTGATGCGCTTTACCGGCTTGCCCGTGTCACGCCGGACGTTATAGAACATGGCCTCATTGGCGAACCACATGTGCTTCAGCATCGCGGCCTTCAGATCGGCGGCCTTCTTGCGGTATTCTGCTGCTTCATTCGCAAAGCCAAGCTTGTCGGCCAACTGCGCCATCGCCTCGTACTCGCGATATTGAAAGGTGCTGATGTCGGTTGCGAGGATCGCGCTCTTCTCGTTAGGGTCGTTCGTCAGCTCCACGTTGTTATCGGCGCCGGAGGAGATGGCGTTCTCCCAGAAGAACAGCCCATACTTGGGATCGAATTGCGTCTGCTCGCGATAGACGATGACCTTGCGCATGTTCTCCCAGATAGGCTTGACCCAGGCGTAATCGCCTATGCCCTCCGAGGCGATCACCGCTCCTTGCGCCAGGAACGGCTTCATGGCGAAACGGCCCATCAGCGGACGCGGACCCTTGGTCGTGATGCAGCCGGCGACGTAGCCGTCTTTATCGATCGCGCCGGCAAAGTCGAGCACCCAATATTTCAGGTACTGCGGCTTGCCCTGCTGCGCCAGATGCGAGCCAATGAAGAAGCCATCCCAGTCCCACATCTGTTTGTAGAAGCCTGCGGGAATCAGGTAGTCGTACTTGATGAAGCCTTCGGCTGGCCGAATGGATTGCGGCTCCAGCTTGGCGTAGGCGGCGGAAACCTGGTCGAGGGTTTGGGCAAGATCAGTAGGTTTATCAGCGGCGAGAGCCATTGTCGTGAAGGAGAGAAGAGATAGAAAAGTCGATAGAAGTCTGCGACACACAGTCATGTCCAACATTGTTGCAGAAAACACGCTTGCTCGGTTCACGCAAAACCACAGCGACAAACCTTCTCTTTACCACACGTGCGGTATCAGCCTATAGCGCACTTTGTTGCAATACTCAGCATATCCGGGCAAGTCTTGCGCAAGGAACTTCTCTTCGTCGAACATGCGCCAGATCACGAGGGAGAATGTAAATGCAAATGACAGCAATCCCCAATACGATCCCAAGGCGAGCGGCGTGCCCATAAGGTAGAGCAGGGCGCCGGCATACATGGGGTGCCGCACCAGTGCGTATGGGCCGGTGCTGATGACCTTTTGATTCTCCGCGATCTCGATGGTGGACGAGGTAAATGTATTTTCGCGGAAGACGAGAAAGATGAAGTAGAAGCCTATCGCGACCATGAAGTCGCCGGCGAGCGCGACCGCTGGCGGGACATAAGACCAGCCGAAGCGGTAATCGAAGGCCGGCACCACCAGTAAACCGACAAACCCGATGGTGGCAAGGAACATGATGATCTTTTGCGCCGATCGTTTCTCTGCCTTCGGGCCGCCTCTACTACGGCGCTCCAGCAGCGCCGGATCTCGGCGAATCAAGTCAACCGTGATGAGTAGCGATGCGCCTATGAATATCGGGAGGTAGACCCACGCTTGCCAGTACCGCAGCGTTCCTGCCGGCACAAAAAGAAGCATTCCCATGGCGATGGAAACTGCGACGGTCTTGAACAACGTTTTTGTGACAACGTTCTTCATTATCGCTCACGAAGGCAGTCTACGGCGCAATTCCCATCTTTAACGCCGCCGCATAGCCGGTCATCTCCAGATAGCCAACTCCCGCGATCGGAGTGCGCTCCGCGTGTTCCGCTGATGTCGATCGCACCCTCCCAGTAGGACAGCGCCGGCGCTGCTGCCACTCGCCAACTCCTGCGATGCAAGAGGCGTCTTGATGTGCAGATCGCAGTTGCAAGCGAGGGAATCGTAACTCGCCACGCGATCGGATACACCGCCTTCGTGATCGGACTGGTGTAGGTTTCGCCCGTCGGCGTCATGGAGAAGTCGCGCACGCCGAGGAATGTCGATTTGCCGTTCGCATCGACGTAGGTGCCGGACGAAAACGGGTCGACGCTCCCGTCCTTGTGCCGCAGGCGATAGAGCATGAGTTCGGTGTTGTCGGCGAGTTGCAGGCTCAGCCAGTCCCAGCCCACCTCGCTCTTGTCCAGGCCGCTGCTGAAGAACTCGTGATCCATCCACGAGGTACCCTCCACAGATGTAAGACTTGCCATTAAGCTCAACCGTTCCGCTGGTCAGCAGGCGCGTAAACGAGATGTAATGCGATGCATTACCCGCGCCCGCGCCTTTCTGGCTGATGCCATCCTTGCCGTGAATCACCGGCGGCTTGCGCGATGTCATCGTCAGGTGCAGACGCAAAGTCGCTGTCCATCGCCTGCAGTTCCTGCCGGCCATTTGTCCACTGCACCTGCCAGTTGCCGTTCCACACGCGCTGCGATTGCAGACTCGCGCCTGCCAGGCCCGGGCCCGCACGATTCAGTCGCTCGGTGTGATAGAAGTGCCCGCCGTCCAGATCGCTCAACGCCAGGTGTGCCAGGTAGAGGTCGCGCACATTCCAGTCACCCGCTGCCTGTCCTTGTCGGTTCACACCTTGCCGAAAGAAGGTCAGCTCAAATCCGAAGCGATGGCCGTCGGCAGCTTTCAGATTGCCGGTGTAATACCACCACTCGGTCTTGTAGTCGGGATGATCGAAGTGATCGCGCGGAAACTCGTATTGATATCCCGGCAGCGCCTGCTGGTATTGCGCGAGCGCCGGCACCATCAGCGACAAAACGATCACGATCGCCACGAGGCTACTCCTCATGCACCACCTCAATCGGGATTGAGCGAGGTCGCAACGCGCGCCGGATAGAAGCCAGCCAGCACTGTCGCGACGTATACCAGGCTCAACGCTCCCAGGAGAACGGCGATCGGCCAATGGAAGCGGATGGTCCAGCCAAAGGACTGCTTGTTGATGACGAAGATCAGCAGCAGCGACAGCACGATGCCGAGCGCCAGTCCGGCGATGTTCGCCAGCAGTCCGATCAGCCCTGCCTCAACCAGAATCAGCTTGCGTATCTGCGAGACGGCGGCGCCGAGGAAGCGCAGCAGACCCGAGTTCGCGGCGGCGATCGATCACCAGCGCCAGCATCGCTCCGGCGATGCCGATGATCGCGACAATGACGGCGACGACCTCGAGCGCATAGGTGATGGCGAACGTGCGGTCGAAGATCTGGATGGCCTGCGCCCGCAGGCTGCGGTTGGTGAAGATCACCAGGTTATGTCCGGCGGCAACGCGCTCGACCTCGGCCGCGCACATCGTCGACGTTCACTCCCGGCAGCGACATAGATCGCCAGGTTCGACGAGTTGCGGTCGGGCAGATACTGCAACGCCCGCGAGCGGTCGATGACGATGAAGCCCTTCTCGCTGCCGTAGTCGTAGAAGACGTCGATGATGCGAAAACGCGACCTGCGCCGATCCCAGCGGCAGCGTGATGAAATCTCCCGCGCGCAGATGATGCTTGTTGGCAAAGGGCTCGCTGATCAGTGCATTGTCGCCGCTGCGCAACTCGGCGTTGACTGATCGCCGTGGAGCGGCCGGAGAAGAACTCGACTTTGCCCAGATCGTGATCGCCGACCGTGTCGGCTGATCCGAGCAGCGCGGGCAATCCCTGGTAGCTGATTTCGTAGCCGCGAAAGCGGTCGACGCCAGCCACACCGGGCAGAGCGGCAATCTTATCGGCGAGCACGGCATCGATCGTGGGATGACGATCGGCGGATGGATTCGTGGCAGGCTGCAGGAACAGGTCGGCCTTGAGCTGGTTGTTCATCCACAGCTGCACGGTCTGGCGGAAGCTGCCGACCATGATGCCGACCGAGGTGGTCATCGCGATCGCCGTCGCTAATGCGCCCGACCAGCACGGACGTTCGCCGCAGAGAAGACGCCAGGCTGCGCGACGCGAGCATCGCTTCCACTCCGCCGATGCGGCGCAGCATGCTGGAAGAAATGGCCGTCAGTCCGCTGACCAAGCGCCGGAATGGCGAACGCCGACGCGGCGATGAACAGCAGCGCGGCGGCGTATCCGAAGAACGGCTTGCCGGCGATCGCCGGAGCGAACGAAGCCGCCGCACCAGCTACTGCCAGAGCCAGGGCGATCCAGAGATCGCGAATCTTGTGGACGCGGGCTGCGTACTCGCGCTCGCCGCGCGCCATGGCTTCTACCGGCGAGACCAGCGAAGCTTCGCGCGCAGGAGAAGCCGCCGACGCCAGCGATACGCCGACCCCCACCAGCAATCCCAGCAGCACGACGCCGGGCGTGAGCGCGATGGGAGCGGGCGTGCTGCTGACATAAAGATTGTCGACCGTGGTGGCGAGCAGACGCACTGCGCCGATCGCCATCAACCTGCCCAGCGCAATTCCGGCGATGCCGCCGACAACGCCGAAGCACGCCGCTTCGCCAAGAAAGGCCATCAGCACGGATCGGCGGCTGGCGCCGAGCGCGCGCACGATGCCGATCTCCGGCCGACGACGCACAACGGAAACCGAGATGGTGTTGAAGATGAGGAACGCGCCGACCACCAGCGCGACGTAGCTGAGGATGCGCAGGTTCCAGCGGAAGGCGCTGAGCATCTTGCGATTCTCGTCGGTCTGGCTGCCCTGGCGCTGAAGGACGACGCCGGCGGGAAGTGCGGCGCGGATTCGCTGCTCCCATTGCTCGAGCGGAGGCGAAGTGGGAACGGTCAGCAAGACGCGGTCCACGCGGCCGTCGCGATGCAGCGCACGCTCCGCGGTGGCAATGTCCATCAGAACAAAACCGCCGCTGCTGCCCGAGTCTTTCAGCACGCCGCGCACGGTGTACGGACTGAACCTCGTCGTTGATCTGGAGCTGCAGGGTGTCGCCGGCCTTGACTCCCAGATGCGAGCTGACCCAGACATTGTTTCCGCTCAGCGTTTGCGCCGAGATCCGTCAGTATTCGTGCCTGCCTCGTCAGGCGGTGAAGCCTTCCGGATGATCGGCGACGAGATCAAGTCCGATCAGCGGGACGGTCTGACCGCGTGTTGTGCAGCGTCGCGAAGTCGTCGATGCGCGGCTGAACTTTGATCGGGTAAGGCAGCGTTGCCAGCCTGCCGACCACCGCGTCGGGAACTCCGCCGACGGCGGTGACTTCCAGGTCCGCTTTCCCGGTGAGCGTTTCGATGGAAGAGTGGAACGAGCCGGCCGCAGCATCGCCGGCAAGTTCGATGGCCAGGACCACGGCCACACCCAGCGCCACGGCGACAATCGTCAGCAACGTGCGCATTGGCTCGCGATGAAGCGGGCGCACGATCAGGCGGTAGAAGATGCGGAGTTGCGCCGTCATCGCGCGATGATCTCTTCGATTTTGCCGTCGCGCATTTTAACCACCGCATCGGCAATGTCGGCGGCCTCCATGCTGTGGGTCGCCATCAGGATCGCAGTCGCCTGCTCGTCGGCGATGCGGCGCAGCAGATGTAAGGACCAGGTCGCCAGTTTGCGTGTCGAGATTGCCGGTAGGTTCGTCGGCCAGCAGCAGCCTGGGCGCATGTACCATGGCGCGAGCAATCGCGACACGCTGCATCTGTCCGCCGGAAAGTTGATGAGGCATGCGCGAGCCGAGGTCCCCAAGTTCCACCAGTTCGAGCTTCTGCTGCGCTCGCTCGCGCGTGTTGGACTCACCCGCCAGTAGCAGCGGCAGTTCGACGTTCTCCAGAACAGTTAACGTATTCAGCAACTGAAAAGACTGGAAGATGAAGCCGACCTTCTCGCGCCGCAGGCGGGTGAGGCCGTTCTCATTCAACTCCGAGGTCGAAATGCCGTCGAGCAGAACCTGGCCAGTGGTGGGAAAGTCCATGGCGCCGCCAAGATTCAGCAGGGTCGACTTGCCGCAGCCGCTGCGGCCCACCAGGGCCACGAAATCGCCGCGATTCACCGCGAGCGACACGCCGCTGCAGCGCGTGTACCGGCTGCGCCATCGGTGACGTAGGTCTTAGTCACCTGCTCCAGACGAAGCAACTGTGCAGGCCGCTGACGATTGCCTCGGGGCCGGGATACCAGGTTTGGTTTGCAGTCAGGTCCATTGCTCTTAATCGGAACGTTACGATTATTTCACTTGCTTGGATGTTGCCGAGGCGATGTGGAGATAAATTCCGCGCCGCGGTTTTCCTCACAGGACAACGATCACGCGGACAATTTGTTTTTCCAAGTTGCGGTTGCGGATGCCATAATGAGCGCGCTCCTACATCGTAGGGTGAATCCGTAGCTGGGGTGCGAAACCGCGTTGCACAACGGACAAATCAGCCGATGTTCGCGGGCTGCGCTTTTGCTGGCTTTGGTCGCCGGCGCCATCACCGCGGCGGGCGCAGACGCAGTCGATTGGGACTCTGACGCCGCGCGTCCACGCCTACTATCTTCTGGTCGCAGGTCGACACAATCGTTGGTATCACGCCGGCGATGAACTTCATCATTCCTTGCTTCGGGTACGCCCGGCGCGAATGGAACCCACCCCGAGTTTGTCCTGGGTCCGAATCTCGATATCGCGCTGCTGGAATTTTTTGACTCCGCTGAAGACCAACAATCCGGAGCGCAGCAAGTACCTGACATTTCGGATCGGCTACCGCTACGCCAAGAATCTGTACAAGCATGAAACGTCAGCGAAAACGGGCGTGCTGGAGTTGACGCCGCGCCTCCCGTTGCCCTGGGGCTTTCAGATTTCCGATCGCAACCGAATCGACCTTCAGGGACTAACCGACGCGCTTCAATTGGAATTATCGAAATCGAGTGGCGCTGTTACGCAGCATTCCAATGGGCAAGTTCGCGATTACTCCGTATGCGCAGGCGGAAGCGTTCTACAACTGCAGCCTCGGCGAGTGGTCGCAGTACACGTACACGTTCGGGGCGATCTCGCGAATCACGTCGAAGATCGAAATCGATACCTGGTACCGGCGCCGCACCAGTCTTACCGAACCGGTTCTGCGCGCCAACGTCACGGGAGTGAAGCTGCTGCTGTTCTTCCGCTCTCAGAAATAACGACACGACCTGCAACGGTAACGCCGGAATGGCAACACACTCACGGTTGCATGCCCTCATCCATCCACTGTTTGAAACGGGCGATTTGCTCTTTCGGCCAGGGATCGTCGCAAGGCATGCTGCCATCCTCGAGGCGTTCGTGGATGCCTTGTGCCTGGGTCTTTACATCGTCATACGAGGACAGGTCGAGGCCGAAGTTTTTCATGGTTTCGACGTCGGGTGAGTCGCGAAACAATGGACGGATATCGGCGGCAAAGCTCAGAGCCATCAGGCGCCTCCATGGGGAACAGCAACGTTCTGTTCTACGCTCAGGCTTCCCGGCCGTCAAACGCCGGTATTTCGATTCCAGGTTCACTTCCCAGCTTCGGAGGTCTCACAGAAGGAGTTATTCGGGCGACCAGCGAATGACTCTAATCTGCTGCGGCGGCCACGGCAGTCTGAGGCACTGGCTCGGCGCGTCGCGCGAACTTGATTCCAGACGACATTTCCTGCGAAGGCTTCTCGATAATCTGGTACATGATCCACGCCGCCCACATCGAGGCAGCGATGCCGATTACATCCAGCACACCGATGAAGTAGCTGGAATACGGGATCCAGTGCGAGAGCAGGCCAATGACGCTTACGCCAATGGGCAGGTGCAGCAGATACAGCGAATAGCTGATGTCGCCTACGCGGTCGAGCCTGGGGCTGTGGAAGGTGGAAAAGGCAATCAGCAGTCCCGTAGGCACGCCCACTAGCGGCGCAAGGTATCCGGTGTTGCGCGACATGGCCATCACCATCACGGCAATCCACCCAAACATCTCGTACCTGCCGATGAGCCCCGCGCGATATTGAAAGACGAACACTCCGATAAAGAAGATTGGCAGATAGTAAAACACCAGCCGGTCGTGCGGGATCGCCCAGTAGGAGAGCACCATCGCAGTCGGAGTGAGAAAACGCGCCCAGAGACTCCGGCTCGCCAACAACGGCATCACCAAGCCCACTAGCAGGTACCACTGAAACTCAATCGCCAGCGTCCAGTAAACGACGTTCACCCACTTCGCCTTGAAGATGTCGTTCAAATAGCCGAAGTGCAACAGAAGATCGCGCCCGGAGACCGTCATGTGTGGAATCTTGAACAGCGGTACCAGGATAAAGTTGGTCGCCAGGATGGTGATGGCGATCGACGCCAGGTAAGGAGGATAGAGCCGCACGTTGCGCTTCAGCAGAAAGCGCGGATAGTCGCGAAAGACATAGCGGGTGCGGTGAAGACTCCAGGGAATGACGAATCCGGAGATGACAAAGAAGATGTCAACGCCCAGGTAGCCGTACTTGCCCGAGAGTCCCAGCCATTTTCCCTGCCCGGCGACGAAGTGACCCCACGCCACGGCCAGCGCGGCGAAGGCTCGGAGGGCGTTGATGACGCTGATGCGCTGCTTGGGATCGGGTTTCGGCACGTAAAATCCATGTTAAACGGCAGCTGCGGTACCGCGTCAAACCATTATCGCGCCAGACTCGCAGAATGCATCGGAAGTGGTACGAGGGCAGCGACGATTGCCGCAGCGTCGTACTTGGACCGCTCGCATCGAATACAATGAAGACACAGGTGATTCCATGAAGTTTCGCGGTTTCGCTCCCCTCAGTCGCGCCATCCTTGCCGTGCTTGTGTTGTGCCTCGCCGCTCCAGCCATGGGCGCCGATCGTGGCGAAGGGCCACTCGATCCGTCCCAGCCCACAGGCACCACGGTTGAGCAGATCATCAAGACTTTTGCCGCGAAGGAAAAAGAGTTCAAAACCGCTCGCGACCAGTACACGTTCACGCAGGATGTGAAAGTGCAAACGCTGGACGGCATGACGGTCGATGGCGAGTATCACCAGGTGTCCGACATCCTATTCGACAACGCGGGCCATCGCATCGAGCAGGTAGTGTTTGCACCGCAGTCTTCACTGGAGCGCGTCACCATGACCCAGTCGGACTATGACGACATCCGCCACCGCCTGCCCTTTGTGCTGACCAGCGACGACATTGGCAAGTACGACGTGCTGTATGCCGGCAAGCAGCGCGAAGATGAGCTCGGAACGTATGTCTTCGATATCGCACCGAAAATGATAGAAAAGGGCGAGCGTTACTTCCAGGGCCGCATCTGGGTGGACGATCACGACTTCCAGATCGTCAAGACCTATGGCGAGACGGTGCCGCAGGTACACAACGCGAAGCATCCGGAGAAAGAAAACCTCTCCCCCAAGTTCACCACGTGGCGCCAGCAGATCGACGATAAATATTGGTTTCCGGTCTACACTTATGCTGAGGACACGCTGCACTTCTCCGGCGGCGACGACGTGAAGATGCGTTACATCGTGAAGTACAAGAACTACAAGCGATATGGGGCGAAGTCGAAGATCACCTATGAAGGTCAGGAAGTGACCAAGAGCGAGGATCCGCAGCAGGCCACGCCACCGGCTACGGGAACAACGCCGGCACAGCCGCCGCAGAAGCAGTAGCTGTCTGGAGTTGCACCTGCACGCTTTCCGCGGCAGCGACCGGGATGATGAAGACGCAATGCGCGTCCTCGCCTCGTCTCGCTTACTCCCTGGGCCCTTTGAGATAGACTTTTTCTGGCGTTTCGGATAGATTTTCGCTCAAGCTGACAAACGCCACGTAACGGCGATCGCCCAACTTCTTCGCGGCGGCGGTTGCGTTCGTAACCTACCTCTATTAAAGGAACATTCGCATGCGTGGCCTTACCCGGGAGCGATTCTCATCCCAGTTACCATTGCTTCTGATAGCTGTCGCCTCAAGCTTACGCGTCTTCATCTGCTTCCAGCACAACCCAATGGACTACATCTTTTCCGACATGAGTCGGCACTGGAACAATGGGATCATTTTCCCGCATTCCACTTATTTCGGAGTCGGAGACCCGATCGGCTATCAGGTTTACGTGTGGGTTTTGCATTTTGTGACGCGCGATAACCGCTACTTGATTGCCTTGGCATCCGCATTGATGTCGGTACTGATGCCGTGGACATTTTATCGAGCTGCGCGAGAATTCGGCTTGCCGAAAGTCCCATCCCGCTGGGTTTGGGCGCTGATCGCCGCCACCCCGTCGCTGTTCGTCATTTATCACTACCTCATGATGGAGACGCTGCTGCTGCTGCTGGAAGGCGTAGCCCTTTGGATGACCGCCCGCTATCTGCGGAAGGGAGGTACGCAGGCATTTCTGATATTTGTGATTGCGTGGACGCTTGCGGTATTGACAAAGCCAACTGTCGGTCCTCTAGCGGCAGTTTGCTTTTTGTGGGTGTGGTGGAAGAAATCAACTCCCATCAGGGACCTCGCTATAGCCGCGATGATTGCCCTCCTCATGCTTGCGCCACAGGCGGTCCGCAGCAAGATAAAGTTGGGCTTTTACGCGCCTTTCGGTAACCCATGGTTGACCCGACTGATGCTGCGTTCTAAAACCACCTCTTCTGAATTCGATCTCTTCGACACGAAGACCCCGAACGGCACACCGCAGCTCAACACCGTGGTGAAGTCCACTTCGCCCAGTAGCCTCCTTCGGCCCCTGGAGCCACTGAGCCAATGGCAAATGCGACGCTCGAACACCTCCACCACAGGCGTGGTCGTCATCAATTCCGCGTACGGAGAATCAGGCTGGAAGCAGGCCTACCAGCGTTACTCCGATAAAACCGATCTCAGCGAGTGGCTTGCCCAATGGCGTGCTGGATATCGAAGCCGATAAACTACATGCGCGAAAAAAACTGCGCCCGCTTGCTGCCGGGACCGTCAGCAAAACCGCAGCCGTCGGCCTGGCTATACTAGCGCTGGCGGTGGCGGGATTCTTAGCTAGCCGTCTCTCGCTTTCGTTCGCTCTTACCGTCCTGCTCTACTTCGTCGTCTCCAGTCTTTACTCGCTGTATTTGAAGACTAAAGTTATCCTGGATATTTGTGTGTTGGCAGGGCTCTACACCATTCGACTGTTCGCCGGCAGCATCGCAACACAAATACCGATTTCCGAATGGACCTTGGCGTTCGCCATGTTCTGCTTCCTGGGTCTGGCCGCGGTCAAACGCTATACCGAGCTGGAAACTCTCAGCGATGGTCCTGCCCAACTTGTCCGCAGAGGATACCGGCGCGCCGACCAGACTACCGTGCAAGCGTTAGGTATCGCCTCGATGATGATGTCGGTGGTGATCCTGTCCTTGTACCTGCATAGTCCCGAAGTGATGGTTTTGTATCGACGGCCGCAGCTGCTGTGGTTAGTGTGTCCCGTATTGCTTTACTGGTTTGGTCGATTATGGATCGTTGCCGGCCGCGGCATGATGCATTCCGACCCTATCGTTTTTGCGGTGCGAGACCGTACCAGCTTGATGGTCGCCGCCGTAATCGTGATTATCGGATTCGTGTGCAAGTAAGTGCTGCGATCTCGGCGGTGGTCTTCGATGTCGATGGGACCCTCTACGACCAACAATCTGTTCGCCGCAAGATGGCGGCGCGCCTGATCACGGCCCATCTCCTCGAGCCAGTCACAGGGTATCGGCTGTTGCGCTTCTTGCAGGCCTACCGGCGGGCACAGGAATCACTACGCGGCTCCGACCTCCGGGACAACGTCGGCGAACACCAATTCGTTCTGGCATGCAAGAGCGCCGCCATCGAGCCTGCTGCCGGCCGCGCGTACCTTGAGCGCTGGTTCCACACCGAACCTCTACCCCATATTCCGACAGCAGTCCGGGACGGCGTTCACAGCTTGCTAGCCGGCTTGCAGTCCGCGGGAATCAAGCTCGGTGTGCTTTCTGACTACCCGGCGGAGTCCAAACTTGAGGCCGCAGGGTTGCGTCCATTCTTCAGCGCTGTAGTTTGCTCCTCTGACCCCGGCGTCACCGGCTTTAAACCCGATACATCCGGATTGCTGCTTTGCGCCACACGACTTGGCGTCGAGCCCCGGCAGCTCCTATACGTAGGTGATCGTGAAGAGGTGGACGCGGAATGCGCCTACCGCGCGGGAGCTAGCGCCGTCATAGTCGGCAAACGTCTTCGCAGACCGCCACTACGGCCAAACACTAGTTTCGCTGAATCATTTCGCGAGATTCACCAGGCGCTGGCTGCCGCCGGTGCCGTTCCGTTCGAACAATGAAGGCTCAATCTCGCGCAGCGACTGAAAACGACGTGCTGTGTCGCCTGTTGTGCTTACGCTGATCTGGAAATAAGCAATGCGTCTTCTACGCCACCCGTGCCGCCGATCTCTCCGCGGCCTGCTGAATGAAGCGCTTCATCACGTTGGCCCACATCACCTTCTTGCGCTCCGCGCTTTCCTTGATCAGGCGACCCTGCGCGAACATCTGCAACAGGATTTTCATCTTGAAAGTGTCCAGCAGCGCCTCTTCCTGCGCACTCACGCCGTAGCCGTCCACGAACGCGTCCTGCACCCGCGTCGTAATGTCGCGATTGCAGAACGGATACTTCTCCAGCACTTCGACCGCGGCAAGAAACATCGCAGCATCGTAGAGCGACGGACCCTGCTCGCTCAGGTTCGCGAACTCGCAGAACCCAACTCCGCTCTCGGCAACCAACACGTTCAGGGGAATGAAATCCTGTAGCAGCGCCGACGAGCGCAACGGCTTCTTATACCGGCTCAGTACGCTCTTCGCATTGGCTAGAATTGCGTCCGTCGATTCCGCCGGAAGTCCATCTTTGCGCGCTTTGTCGCAGAGCTTCTCAAACTCCGTCATCACTCCGTCGACGTCCATCGGCGCGGGCATTCCGGCGGTTGCTTTGTGAAACTGTTGCAGCCACTCGCCGGCTTGTCCGGCGGCGATCTCCAGTAACTGATGATTGCCGTCGTCGGGCAGCAGCGCCGCCTTCATGATGATGCTCTGCAATGGCAGGCCAGTGACCTTGGTGCTCACTACTGCTCCCAGTGACGCGAAATCTCCGACTGGGCGCGGCACACCGGTCAGACTTCGCTTGTCCGACGTCTGGTGCGCGAATTGGAGATTCTGCGCTTCTCTTCCGGCAAGCTCCTGGGGAACTTTGGATCCCGGCTTTCCCCGATACAGCTTCGCATTCACACGTTCGCTGGCGTCGAGGAAGTCGACTACGATCTCATAGATGTAATGGTCCGGTTTTGGCGTATGCCCGACGACGCGAACCGCCTTCACTTCCGAGTGCTGCGGGAAGTATTTCGAGCCGGAACTCCGCAAAGTATCAACAATATGATCGAGGGTGTTATCTGGCATTCAGTCCATATTCCTGTCCGTCAATTCGTGCCTAAACAGAAGCATCTACAAGTGAGATGCAGATACTCGACCAGCTACACGGAAATGCACTTAAAGTTCCATCGCGAGTCAACGCCAGGGCGGCGTAAGTTGTTGACGGTTGGCCGCGAAGAGTACACAACGCATTTATTCGGAAGCTGCGATGGGCACGGCGGTACTCACAGTTGGCATGCGGTAGGTACGGCGATATCGGACGATCAGGTCGGTACCGCTAGTAGAAAAGATACTTCTGCCACTTGGCATCCGAGCGGCCCATCATGCGCATGATGTGACGGCTGGTGTGCAGATTGAAAGCGCGCGGCTCGCGCATCAGCCTCATGTGCGTTTCGTGCGGCAGCAAATTGCCCTTCTTGCGATTGCAGGTGTGGCAGCAGGCAACAAGGTTTTCCCAGGTCGAGGCGCCGCCGCGGGAGCGCGGAATCACGTGGTCGAGAGTGAGTTCTCCGGCCGCCAGAACCTTGCCGCAATACTGGCAGGTGTTGCGATCGCGCAGCAGGATGTTCTTGCGCGACAAGGCGCGCGTCTGGTGCGGGATGCGGCGATACTCCAGCAGCCGGATCACCGAGGGCACGCGCATGTTCACGCGCGCGGCGTGCAGAATGTGTCCGTTCTGCTCTTCCATCATGGCCACGCCTTTCAGCACCAGGATGATGGCGCGGCGCGCGGCGCAGACGTTGATCGGCTCGTACGATGCGTTGAGCACCAGCACGGGCGCGTGCATGGCCGCCCACTGCGGACCTTCGGGATCCGTTGCGATGCGAGCATGGTGCATGCAACCGGCAAGGGACTTTCCGTATCGGGACGCTGCGCTTTGAACCGAACTCGACATAGCCCTTATACCGAGGCGGCGACCTCGACCGCCTCGACTTCCTCCTCTGGACTGCCATCGGCAGGCTCCCGCAGATCGTCGCCCTGGAAGGCGCGGGCTACGGTTGCCGCCCAAACTCGCTCTGCACCGGCGCTCTTCAAGCACGCGAGCACACTCTGACAACGTGGTACCGGTGGTCATCACGTCATCGACCAGGATCACGGCGCGTCCTTTGACGCGTGCCCGGTCGATGACGCGGAAAGCGTCGCGCATATTTTCGATGCGCTCTTCGCGGCTCAGTCCTACCTGCGAGATGGTCTCGCGATGGCGGACCAGCAGCGACGATGCAACCTCAAGCTCGTGCGCGAACTGCTTCGCCGCGGCGCGCGCGATCAGCTCGGCTTGGTTGAATCCGCGCGTGCGCCGTCTACTCTGGTGCAGAGGAACCGGAATGAGCAGTGCCCGTCGCGTCGATTGGATGCCGGCAGACAGCTCGGAAATCGTCTCCGCCAGCATCTCGCCCAGCGGGCCGGCAGCAGGCGTTACGCTCTCGTACTTCAGCAGATGAATCAGACCGCGCAGCGATCCTTTGTACTCGCCGAAGGACGAGCGCGCGATCGAAAGCCGGTTCGTCGTCGCGGCAGTGAACGCAACGGCCGTCGCCCATCAACAATTGCGCGCTGGCCAGGCGATCGCCGCACAGAATGCATTGCGGCGCGCGCACCGGATGAATCTCGTCGAGACACTCCTCACAGACAGGAATTCGCGAGATGTTGGTTAAGGGAGTACGACAGAGACGGCAATCAGAGGGGAAGAGGACGGAAAAAACGCTTTGCAGGAGGGTTTCAAGACCGCAACAACCACTGCACGTTGAGGAGCGCGCGGGTCTCGTCGTTTTCGCTTTAGCGTCTCACGACTGCTGAAGACGACCTCCAACCGTCCTATAGGGCGCTTTCACTGCGCAGTTACAGGACCCATGTCGCCGGTGCGGAGGAGCCGAAGTCCCGGCCCACAGCACCGTGACAGCCCTAGTATATGTGCTTCGCAATCACGGTGCAATGCTGGTTCAGGTTCCGCCGGCGGGATTCATCGAGGTTTCATCGATACGAAGCCCATCCGCCGAGGCCAGACCGCCTGACATCCCGGCATCTACTATTCCCCAGCCAGTCATTTGTACTGTGCGGCCGTCAACGGCACCACCGACAACCTTCCCTGCCGCACCAGCGGCGAATCGCGCAAATAGCGACAACGCCTTGATCTCCGCCAGCGTCATCGGCTTTGCGATCGCCTTACCGGCCTTGATCTTCACCTGCGGATTCTTCGGATCGTCGACCTCCACCGACACGACCGTTGCGGTCCCCACGGCGCTCTTCTCGTCGCCTGTGTGATAAATCACCAGGCGGTCGCCCGGCTTCATCTCGCGCAGGTTTTTTACGGCGACGGGATTGGTCACGCCATCCCAGATGGTTTGCTTGTCGCGCAGCAGATCGGCAAACGAGTAGACAGTAGGCTCGGTCTTCAGCAGATAGTCCACGGATGTCGATCTCCTTCCGAGATTGAATATTGTACCGGGTGGTCCGGTCCGCGCAACCGCACTTGTGTACGATAGCTCTGGCGTGCTAACTTGCGCCGTCGCTATAATTTATGCGCAGCGCGAGGTTTGCCTCTAACATGAGCACCACCACAACCACCGCTCCTCCGAAACAATTTCGCTCCTACGTTCCCGATAACACGACCATGCCGGAGTTCACGCTCCGGGCCGTGCTGCTCGGTCTGGTTCTCACCGTCATTCTCGGCGCCGCCAACGCTTACCTCGGCCTGCGCGCCGGCATGACCATCGCCGCCACCTATCCGGCGGCCGTTATCGGCATGGCTGTGCTGCGCCTGATGAAGGGCTCGATTCTGGAAGAGAACATCGCTCGAACCGTCGGCTCCATCGGCGAATCGGTGGCGGCGGGCGCGATCTTCACCATCCCGGCATTCGTCATCTCCGGCGCCTGGCCGGTCTTCGATTTTGAGCACGCGTACTGGAAGTCGTCCATCCTGATGCTGCTTGGCGGCGGTCTCGGCATTCTCTTCGTCACCTTGCTGCGGCGCGTCATGGTGGAAGATCCCGAGCTTCCCTTCCCCGAATCAGTCGCAGCTTCGCAGATTCACATTGCCGGACAACAGGGCAGCCGCGCCGCCAAGATTCTCTTCGGCAACATGGGCTTCGGCGGCCTGGTTTATCTGCTCGGACAGTTCAGCCTGTTCAGCGCCAGCCGCGACTTCATCGTGCAAAGTGGGAAATCTGGGCACCAGCTTCGTGCGCATGGGACGCAGCGCTACGCTCCCAAGCTGCCGGCCGGCGCCGTCACCACGGTCTCTGCACCCGCCATCAGCCCCGCGTACCTGGGCGTCGGCTACATCATCGGGCCTCGCCTGGCGTCGCTGAACTTCGCCGGCGGCGTCATCGCCTGGGGCTTGCTGGTTCCGCTCATCCTGTTCCTCGGCGGACCCACGCTGGTAGCGCAGTTTGCGCCGGCCGGCACCACGATTCCCGACACCGGGTTCTGGGCCGGACAAGCCGGGGCCGTGTGGAGCTTCATCGTCCGGCCGATCGCCGTCGGCGGCATGCTGGTCGGCGCCTGCTTACACGTTGTTCCGCATGCGTAAGAGCCTGGGCATCGGCATGGCGCGCGCCGTCTCGGATCTGAAGAAGTCTGCTGCCGCGCATGCCGGCACCGCGCGCACGCAGCGCGACCTGAACGCCAAGTTCGTCTTCACCGGCCTGGGCATCGTCCTGATCGCGATGATCTTCCTGTACAAGAGCTACGCCGGCTCCTGGGGGCCGGGAATCGTGGCGGCCATCGTCATGATGATCGTCGGCTTCTTCTTCGCCGCCGTCTCCGGCAACCTGGTCGGCATGATCGGCTCGTCGAACAACCCCATCTCCGGATTAACGCTGGCCGCGCTGGTGATCGCCGCAATCCTCATGGTGCTGATGGGCGTCTCCGGCATGCACGGCGTCGCAGCAGTGCTGGGCGTGGCGGCGGTGGTTTGCATCTCGTCGGCGGTGGCGGGCGAGATGTTGCAGGATTTGAAAGTCGGACACATCCTCGGCGGCACGCCCGCCAAAATGCAGATTGGCGACTTCATGGGCGTGACCGTAGCCAGCTTCGCGCTGCTGCCGGTCCTGCTGCTCCTGAATCAGGCCAACATCAACAGCGGCGGCATCGGCTTCGGCGATCCGCCAACTGCCCGCTCCGCAGGCCGGCCTGATGGCGATGCTGTCGCGCGGCATCGTCGGCGGCGAGATGGCGTGGCCGCTCATCGTCGTCGGCATCCTGATGGGCATTGCGCTGATCATGATCGAGGTCAAGAGCCCGATGCTCTTCGCCGTCGGCATGTATCTGCCGCTGGAAACGACGTTCGCGATCTTCCTCGGCGGCATGATTCGCTGGATGACCGACAAGATGCGCGACAGCAAGAACTTCAACGACGCGCAGAAGGCTCGCGTGGAAAATGCAGGCGTGCTGACGGCCTCAGGATTTATTGCGGGCGAGGCCTTGATGGGGATTGTCATCGCCATCTTCAAGTACAAGCAATGGCCGTTGCCGGTTATCTTCGAGCATCCCAACGTGATCTCCGGATTCATCGTGCTGGTGATCCTGGCAGTGGTGATGATTCGCGTGCCGCTGGCCAACGCCGGCAGTCCGGACGAACCGGCTCCGCCGACCGCGATCATGTAGACGGTCGCAATGGAAACATTCGCAGAAGGGCGCAGCCTGCGGCTGCGCCTTTTCCTGGTGTCATCCGAGTCGAGGCGGGCCGTCTTCCCGAGCCGGAGTGCGAAGGACCGCTCCTTGCCGGAGATGCTTGAGGGACCTAGCGTGTTCGACTGCGTTCGGACGCGACGACGTCGCTCGGCGCTCAGGCATGACAATCAGCTGCGAGATGCCATCCACTGCCTGGCCTCAAGTCCAGATGTCTATTCGCTCGACCCGCTCCTCTCTCGTCGTTAATTCTTCACCGTTCTGTTCTCACGCCTGCGCTCATAAACCGCAAACGCTATCCTCTCGAAGGCCGTGTCGTCGCCGTCGACGCCGCTCAGCATCAACTGACCATCGCCCACCACGACGTTCCCGGTCTGATGAAGGGCATGACCATGCCATTCATTGTCAGCAGCAACGACACCTGGGTCTTTCAGGCGATCGCGCCGGGCGATCAGGTCCACGCCACGTTGGTCCTCGGCGACGCAGGCCGTACTTGAAGACATCACCTTCAGCAAAGTCAGCGACAGCTCAGTCGATGGCACCTCGCCGCTGCACCTTCCCGAGCCCGGGCAGCAGGTTCCGGATTTCACGCTGGTAAACCAGGACGGCGAGAAGATCCACCTCGATCAATTCCGCGGCAAGCCGCTGCTGCTGACCTTCATCTACACCCACTGCCCTTTCCCCGACTACTGCCCGCGCATGAGCAATAATTTCGGCAAGGTGCTGGAGCAACTGCGAACAAAATCCAAACGTCTTCGATCAGGCGCAACTGCTCAGCATCAGCATCGATCCGGAGAACGACAAACCCGCGGTCCTGCGCTCTTATGGCGAGCGCTATGTTGGCCGCGTCGATCCGAAATTCAAACATTGGCAATTTGCGTACCGGATCCCCGCAGCAGGTGAAGGATGCGGCCGACTTCTTCGGCTTGTCCTATAACAGCAAAGATGGCCAGATTGTGCACGGCTTGCAGACCGTTCTGATCGGCGCCGACGGAAAAGTTCTCAAGGTATACTCTGGAAACGATTGGAAGCCGGAGGACGTTGCTGTGGACATAACCGCAGCCATCCCCGGACGAGGTTGAACTGCGATTTCACCGCAACTTGAGGAGCTTCGATGGCGCCCACCGATTCGATCAGCAAGCTTAACCAACTCATACAAGGCATACCAATAGCGGTACTCACCACCATCCGTCCGGATTCATCGCTGCACAGCCGCCCGATGGCCGCACAGCCGATCGATGCGGACGGCGCGTTCTGGTTCATGACGAACAGCAACACGGAGAAAGTCGAGGCCGTCCGAACCACGCAGCGGGTGAATCTCGCCTTCTCCGACCACAGCGCAAATCGCTACGTCTCCGTCAGCGGCTTTTGCGAACTGGTACGCAATAGCGGGAAGGCAAAGGAACTGTGGAAGCCGCAGTATAAAACCTGGCTGCCTAATGGCCTCGGGGATCCAGATCTGATTCTGCTGAAGATCGTTGTGCAGCAGGCGGAGTACTGGGACTCCTCGCAAAACCGCATGTTGGAGTTGAACGGATTTCCCTACGAATTGCTGTAACCGGCCCCGGCGGTGCGGTATGCTCGACCGGACCAAGGAGACAACATGAACCGAAAGCGTTGGCTGACGCACTCTTCGCTATTTGTATTTGCGGTTGTGATGGCCTGCTCGGCGTTCGCTCAGGATGCTCCCAGGACCGCAACTGCCGATATTCCTTTCGACGTTTTACGTGGCGGGATCGAAACTTCCGGCCGGGAAGTACACTCTGAATATCGTCGCGCCAACCTACGTCTTATTGCGCAGCCAGGACGGCAAGACCCAGCAGGATTTGTATTTTCTGCAAACCGCTTCGCCAGAGAAGGATCATCCTTCGAAGGTTATCTTCGCTCTGCGGGATGGGAAGTATTACTTCGCGGAAGTCTGGAGCTATCTGGGGAAAGCGCAGTTGACTTCGTTCACCTCGCGTCCCGGTGACGAAAACAAAGACGTGCCCCTGACCCCGATCGAAAAAACTGTGGCCAAACCCTGAGCAGGTCTGTAATAGTTATTCTCCCCGCAAATTGAGAGCTGCCCGACCTGCCAACGCGCGGAGCGTGCGCAACGGGGACATCGCATTTCAGTCAAAATCGGAGAATGATGATGAGTAGAAAGTGGGCCAATCTCAGCCGTTCGTTGAAACCAGTCTGCCGCATCGCCGCTGCCTTTGGGCTGCTGTTGCTAACCGCTGCTATCCACCACCGCATTTGCACAGATGGGCGGAGGAGCATCCAGTCCCGAGTTGCAGCAGAAGTTGGCGGCTCTGAAGCAGTCTGCTGCGGAGAATAAGCAGACGGCTTCACCACTACCAGTGGACTGAGACGCAGCAGATCGTGCTGAAGGGCGAGGCCAAGCCGGAGAAAGTTTTCCAATGTTCGTACGGACCTAATGGCCAGGTCCAGAAAATCCCGATGGGAGCCCAGCAGGCGCCACCTGAGAAAAGAGGTCTCCGCGGACGCGTGGTCGAGAAGAAGACCGACGAGATGAAGGAGTACATGCAGCAGGTACAGAGCCTGCTCTCAATGTACGTTCCTCCGAATCCGCAGCTCATTCAGCAGGCGATGGTTCACCACAATGTCTCCATCGACAAGACCATGGGAACGAATCTGACTCAGCTGGTCTTTAAAAACTATGCCAAGCCTGGCGACCAAATGACGATTGGCTTTGACACGGTCGCCAAGAAGATCTCGACCATCAACGTCAACACGTACATGGATAACCCGCAGGACGCAGTTACTCTCGCAGTCACGATGGCGAGTCTGCAGGATGGAACAAATTACGCGCAGCAGACCGTGCTGAACGCTACGGCCAAGCAAATCCAGGTAACCACGTCGAACTCCAATTACCTGAAGACCCAGTAAGCGGAGCTGGCAGCGATCTACCAAAGTTCGCGTGCCGAATACAGAGTCAGAATTGTGGGCTTTAGCCCTGCGCACCATCGCAGAGTTAAAGCCCTTTGCTTCTGATCACTCCAGAAGACGACCTTACCGTAAAATCACGCCCCGCCGCTCCATGGCATCCTGCTTCACCGCCAGCAGCGTCTCATGTGCCTGATCAAGCGAAGCTAACAACACCCTTTCGATAATTCGTCGCCGCTGCACTGGGCCCGCCGCGTGCCGTTCTGGAACTGCTCGTGTCACCTCGTCCTTTCCGCTAGCGCACTGCGTGCTACCATAAAATCAGCGATGAACCCTCTTCCAGCCGAAACCGATTTCATCGTTGTTGGCGCGGGAATTGCCGGGCTGCGTGCTTCTGTCGAGCTCGCTTCCGCAGGCCGCGTTCTCTGTGTCGCCAAGCGTGAGGTCACCGAGTCGAACACGCAATATGCGCAGGGCGGCATTGCCGCTGCGCTCAGCGATGATGACGAAGTTTCACTTCACCTCGAAGACACGCTGAAGGCCGGCGACGGACTGGTCAACGAAGAAGCTGCTCGCGTGCTGGTTGAGGAAGGGCCGCCCCGCATCGAAGAGCTCATCGAGTGGGGCACCGAGTTCGACCGCGCGGGATCGAAGATCGCCTTTACTCGCGAGGGCGCGCATAGCCGCAACCGCGTACTGCATGCTCACGGCGATTCCACCGGCCGCGAGATCGGCCGCGCGCTTTATCTGAAAGCCGCAGCTATCAAGCCCATCACTTTTTGCGAATTCGAGTTCACCACCGACCTGCTCGTCGAGGACGGCCGTGTCACCGGTGTGCGCGTTCTCGATCGTGCCGGGCAGCTTCATGATATCCATGCCAGCTCCGTGCTGCTCGCCACCGGCGGACTTGGCCACGTTTACAGCAACACCACGAATCCCGAGGTGGCGACCGGCGACGGCGTTGCGATGGCCTTTCGCGCCGGCGCCGAAATCAGCGACATGGAGTTCGTCCAGTTCCATCCAACGGCTTTGTATCTGAAGGGCGCGCCGCGGTTCCTTCTTTCCGAAGCGTTGCGCGGCGAAGGCGCTTATCTTCGCAATCTCGAATTGAAGCGCTTCATGCCGAAGTATCACGAGCTGGCCGAACTCGCTCCGCGCGACGTTGTGGCCCGCGCCATCACCCACGAACTGGAATTGACAAATCGGCCCGACGCCGCCGTCTATCTCGACCTCACGCATCTCGATGCCGATCGCGTGCGCAAGCGCTTCCCAACCATCTACGCCACCTGCATGCGCTACAACATCGACATTGCCGCGGAGCTGGTGCCGATTCGTCCGGCGGCGCACTACGCCATGGGCGGCGTGCGCACCGATCTGTGGGGACGCACCTCGCTGCCCGGTCTGTACGCGGCCGGCGAGGTTGCCTGTACCGGCGTGCATGGCGCGAATCGCCTGGCCAGCAACTCGCTGCTTGAGGGCCTGGTGTACGGAGCGCGTGCGGCACAGGACATGCGTGAGCACGTCAGCTGATGTCGGCAGAGCAAGCATGCGGTGACGCCCCCCGACGCCCGCGAAGTCGAGCAGCAACGGTCAGTCGGCCGAGACCGAAAAGCTCATCCAGAAAATTCAGGGGTTGATGTGGCAGCACGTCGGCGTAGTACGCGACGGCAAAGCGTTGCAGCAAGTCGTTGCCCGAACTGCGATCGTTGCAGGCGCAGCTGCCGACATCAGGCGACCGCCGATCGCATGAGGCCGCCAACATCCTCGAGGCCGGACTGCTGATCGCGCGCTCCGCTCTGGCACGCGAAGAGAGTCGCGGCGCTCACTATCGCCTGGACCATCCGCTGCGGGACGACGCCAGGTACCAGAAGCATTCCGTCGTCCTCGGCGACAACATCCGCTTCCAGTAAGCCCGACTTTCGCCCAGAAGCACGAAACCCCGCCAGCTTGGCAGGGACAGGTACTGCCTAACTTCAACGCTGATTCACACTATAGCACATTTGATGGGGTAAATGGCACATTTTTGGAGAACTTATATTTCTCGTAGTCAGCAATAAGTTACGGCTTATTGTTGCGTTTCGCCATATTGACATGTAAAAACTGCATACCGTAGAAGTGGCACTTTCAATCTACAGCCTCGGCGGCGCTCGGCTGCTTGGGAAACACCAGCGAGAGCACGATCGAAATCACTAAGACCCCAGCCACCACGGCCAACGCGACGTACGTCGGCATCTCGATGTAATTCGATACCAGCATTTTCAAGCCGATCAAGATCAGAATCACCGACAAGCCATAGTGCAGCAGGTGGAAGCGGTCGAGCATTCCCGACAGCGCAAAGAACAGCGAACGCAGCCCAAGGATGGCGAAGACGTTCGAGGTGTAGACGATGAACGGCTCGCGCGTGACCGCCAGCACCGCCGGTATCGAATCCACCGCAAACAGCACATCGGTGGTCTCCACCACGATCAGCACCAGCGCCAGCGGCGTCGCATACCACAGGCCGCCGCGCGTCACGAAGAACGAGTCCGCCCTCGTAGTCGTCGGTGACGCGGAAGAGCTTGCGAAAGACGCGCAGCAGCGGATTCTTCTCAGGATGAATGTCGGCGCCGTGCTGCCGCATCAGGTTGATGCCGCTGTAGACCAGGATTGCGCCGAAGATGTAGATGATCCAGTGAAAGCGGTCGAGCAGCGTCGACGCCGGCGACGATGAAGATGGCGCGCATGATCAGCGCGCCGACCACGCCCCAGGACAGCACTTGCCGCTGATGCTCCTGCGGCACGCTGAAGTAGCGGAAGATGAGCAGGAAGACGAAGAGATTGTCGATGCTGAGCGACTGCTCGATGATGTAGCCGGTGATGAACTCCAGCGTGAGCTGCGAGTTCGGTCGCGCGGGATGCGGCGACCAGATGATGTCCGAAGAAATAGATCAGCACCGCGAAGGCGCGCGGCCAGGCTCGATCCACAAGCCGCCGTCCAGGCGATGGCTTCGCGAAAGCCGACTACGTGCGTCTTGCGCTGGAAGACGCCCAGGTCGAGCGCCAGCATCGCCAGCACGAACACGTTGAAGATCAGCCAGAAGATCCAGTTTGCGGGCATCACTGGGATCCGAAACAGTCATTCTACCCGCAGGCAGCGAGGCACGGCACTCTGGCTGCATCAGTGCTACCGGTGGAACGTTCCCATGTACTCCGCTCTGCGCCAGCACGTGACCCTTGCATCGCGGCGTCCAGTTGCGCGCGGTCCGCATCCGGCGAGAGAGTCAGCTTCGCATCCAGCGCATACAGGCGGAAGAAATAGCGGTGTGTTTGTCCCGCCGGAGGACACGGCCCGTTGTAACCGACTTTGCCGAAGCTGTTGCGGCCTTGTTGCGAGCCGTCGTCCAGTTGGTCGCGCTTGGCGACGCCTTCCGGCAGTGCGTGCGCCGACGGCGGCAGGTTCCACATCACCCAGTGCACCCACACTCCGGCCGGGTGCGTCGGGATCGTCCATGATCAGGGCGAAGGCGACGGTCTTGGCCGGAGCGCCGCTCCATTGCAGGGCGGCGAGAGAGATCTGTGCCCTCGCAGGAGTACTGCTTCGGCATCGCTCCGCCTGAGGCGAACGATGAACTGGCTCAAGGTGAGAGTCGTCTTCATGGCATGCTGTCTGCGCGAAGAGGGTTAGAGAGATGAGGAACAGAAGACACGCGAGCTTCGGCCAGACCCGCATACGCAACCGCCTTTCTACTGCGTAGTCTCCAATTTTCGATTCCAATCGATTCGAGTCCACGGCGGAGCATCGAGCGACGTTCTCTTGGATGAGGCTCTCGAATGCAGGCCGCTCGGATCTCGCGAAATCGCTTCCGGCCGCGACGCGGCCATCCGCCACATGTACGGGATGAGGGGAGCGGCTTCGGTTTACAGGAGGAACGCCGCGCAAAGCAGTGCGCCGAAGAGGATCGAATGGCCGAGCTCGGTGAAGCCGAGCTTGTGTACGTCGAGCGGCTGGCGTTGACGCACGAACCAGAACGTCCCACGCAGTAGGACCGGCAGAAAAGCCACGGCCGCGGCGCTGGGAAACAAGCTCGAAGCGGCAGGCGGCGAGCACGACCGCGATCAGCGCAATCTGCGAGAGCAGGAAGGGAAGTCCCTGCTGCACTTTTTCCTGGAAGCTGTCAGCGCGGCTGGAGTGAATGCGGAGTTGCACGAAGTGAATCTGATCGCCGGCGAACAGCCAGTTCGCCAGCCAGAGCGCAATGGCGGTGCGGTCGAGCCGTGCCGGTGGCGACGTAGTACGCTCCCGCTGCGGTCGACGTCAGGCCGATCGCGCCGATCACTTGCGCCGGCATACGTCCCTTGCGCCCAAGCTTCTTAACGGCCGCCTGAACCGCGAACGCCAGCGACCGCAATCGCGCCGATCAGAATCAGTCCGCGATTGCCGTCTCCACAGCAGGGCGGCGACACTGAGCGAGAGCCAGCATCGCAATTCCGAGCATGGTGCGCAAGACACAGTTTCCGCTCGTGCGGCGTGCTGCGCCTTGATGGGTGACGTACCCAGCCAGCTTTCGACCGGAGTGCGCAGCCAGAACAGCGACATCGCCGCCACAGCGAAGAGTGCGAGAGCGCCGCCATTGATGCCGCCGCGGGCTGCCACAACCGCTCCCGTGGCCAGCGGCACCAGGAGCATGCCCCACGCGCCATGCTCGCGCGGGAATGACCATGGTGCGCATACGAGGAGTTTGTGCGGTGCTGATGTGAGCTGCCATGCTGTGAATCGTAGTCCGGCTGTAATTCGCGGACTATGACTTAAGTCTCAGCGAGCGGACTTGATTGCCGACTCGCGAATCATCTGGTTCGAAGTGCCGGGCTCGTAGACGCAGAACGGCTCTTCCGCCAGGAAGTCGCCGGTGGCGGCGTAGGCGCGCGCGCGACAACCCATGCAGACGTGGCGGAATTCGCAGCAGCCGCACTTGCCCTTCAGGTTGTCGTCGTCGCGAAGCTGTTCGAAGACGACCGAGTCGTTCCAGATCTCGGCGAAGCTCTGCTTGCGCAGGTCGCCGGCGATCGCCGGCAGATAGCCGCACGGGAAGACCTCGCCTTCATGCGAGATGAAGCAGACGCCGGTTCCGGCCAGGCAGCCCTTGGTCATGGCATTCATGTCGCCGGGGTGGCCGCCAGGATGTCCGGTGTGTCGCTGCTGGCGGCCCACCGCTCGGCTTCAGGGAGATTCCGGTCGAGCCCGGCATCGTCATGTCGGTCGGGCCGATTTCGTGCGGATGCGTAGATCGCGGGAGCGACGTGCTCGCGTCCGGCGAGCGGTCGGCGGCTTTGCGCTGGCGCATCACGCGGAAGTAGTGCGGCGCGCAGGTGGCCTTCAGCTCGATGCCGCCTTCCAGCGACTGATCGTAGAACCAGTTCAGCATGCGCTCGTATTCTTCCGGAGCAACCATCTGCTCGGCGGCAATATCCACGCCGCAGCCCACCGGAACCAGCAGGAACGTGTGCAGCGCGTCGGCGCCCAGCCGTCGCGCCAGCGTCGAGCACGTCGGGCAGTTGATGCGCGTTGTGACGCGCGATGGTGGTGTTGATCTGCACCGACACGCCGACCTGCTGCAGGTTGCGCATGCCGTAAACGGCCGCGTCGAACGCGCCGGGAATACCGCGGAAGGTGTCATGCGTGGTGGCGTCGGCGCCGTCCAGCGAGATCGAAACGCGCTTGATGCCGGCGTTCTTGATCTTCTCGGCGACGTCCTTGGTCACCAGCGTTCCGTTGGTCGCCAGCGCGGTGCGAATGCCGCGGCTGGTGGCGTACTCCGCCAGCTGAAAAATGTCGTGACGATAGAGCGGCTCGCCGCCGCTGAGCACCAGGATGGGGTTAGAGAATTCGGCAATCTGCGAAATGATGTCCAGCGCCTTGCCGGTCGGCAGGTCGGCCGGCGACATCAGCTCGGTCGCCGTGGCGCGGCAGTGAATGCAGCGCAGGTTGCAGCCTTTGGTGACCTCCCAGAAGATCAGCCGCGGTTTGTATTCTTTCTTGCTTGCCGGATGGGTGCTGCCGTTACCGGATGTCATGATTGCTCTATCCTCCACCGCCCCTGCGGGCTACTACGGCTCATTTCTATGCCTCCAAGATAGGATTTCAACGACCCAAGAGGCCGTGAGTCTTATCACCGGGGGTTGTGACGGACGTCACTTTGGAGGAGGGGGATTGCGTCAGCCGCGCAAATAGCAGATTTGATCGGTCCAATTCCAAAGGCGCGTCTCGACAGCAAGTTTACTTAAGGCCCGCACCAGGGCGCCGATGATTGCAGGAGAGATACTTTTCTCGTCCACGAAAATTACTCCCCCATGGTGCCGGCCTTCTTCCGCCCAGACCTTCAGCAAGGGAGGAATCGTTCGTCGGTCGTAGGTCACCAGGGTTAAACGTTGGGAAAAGGCTGCTCGCAGACAGGCTGCATCATCCTGGCCGAGGAAGTCACCTTCCTGCCATTCGACCATCGGGTGAACCATCAGGCCATGGTTTCGCCGGCGCAAACCACTTGCCACTCCAGGCGAGATATGTTCGTCAAGAAGAAGCCGGAGCATTTAAGGCTTTATTGCGCGTCGAACCCCGAACTCGCTACTCTGCGGCAGCACCCGCTTGAGAGCCAGGAAGTCAGTCTCGGCATTTTCAGCCAAGGCCTCCTCCATGTCGTTTGGAAAGGCATCGGCATACTGCGTTGCAGCGGTCACCTTCGCCTGGGGCCACCCGAGATGCTTGGCTACGGAAGCGGTGTTGCCGTGGTAGCTGTGGACGAGCAGCATGATCTCCCAAACCGCCAGGGTGCTTCCTTGAATGTAAGCCTGCCGCCCGGCAGCTGAATCTCGGAAATCGATAAAAGCAAATTCGGACCGGCGGAGACCTTCTTCAACCAGCCGGGCGCTGGCATCGCTCGCTGTCCAGCCGTGCCGATGGGCCAAACGCTTCAGGCGCCGTCCGCTTTCGCGGGGTAGCCGCATGCTTACGACCATAGAAGGCGACTTCATGGCCATATTGTAACTGTTGTAAGCATTGTCAGGAAGTCATATTTCTTGATTATGTCTATGGTCCGGGTGGGCTCGGCCACTGGTTACTGACCGGTGATAGCTGATAACTGACCACCAGCCCTGCCTTACGGCCCAACGCCCCCAGTGTGGCAGTCCGAGCAATTCACGTTCTTCAGGTCCCCGATGTCCACGGGATGCTTGAACGGCTGCGATGGCATCTGCGCGATCTGCGTGCTGCCCTCCACTTGCTCCAGGACCGTGTGGCAGGAGTTGCAATCCTTGCTGATGATCTTGCCTTCCTTGCTGACGTGATTGCCATCGTGGCAGCGGAAACAGCCTTGCGAAGTAGAAGTGTCCGATGTTGTTGGGATGCGTCTTCCAGTTCACCTTCATATCGGGGAAGAACGTGGTGCGGTAGATGCGTTGCAGTTCGGCCACCGCGCCCTTAACGCTTTCGGTTTGCTGGAGACAATCTGCGGATATTTCTGCTGGTAGAACTTGTTGACATTGTCGGCGATCGACTTTCTCGGCGTCGTCTGTGGTCTTGTAGTCGGCGGTCAGCACCTGCACGCCCTGCTGTTTGATGTAAGGCAGGCTGGCATCGATGACGTCGGCCGCTGATGCTGCGGTCGACCGAGAGATCGGGTGGAACGTAAATGTGCGTTGGACGGTTGTGGCAGTCGATGCAATCCATGCGGCGCTTGTCGGTTTTGTCGATCTGCGCCTGCGTCGGCGGATTGTCCTTGGTGGTGTATTCGGTTACGTGACCCTGCTGCGTCTTCCACTCGCACCCAGGGAATGATCTGTCGCTGTTCGTCGGTGGCAAAGTACGTGATCTTGTTGGCGATGTTCATGTGCCAGTGAATGCCTTCGCCCGCCTGTCCCAGCGAAGGATCGCCACCGCCGGTCTTGATCAGCAGACGAATCACGCGCGGCGTGTTCTGCTCGTCGGTGCCGTAGTGGGTGAAGGTCTTCAGCTGCGCGCCCCAGAATTTCTTCGGCCAGTGGCACTGCTCGCAGGTTTGCGGTGCAGGACGCAGATTGTGCACCGGGGTTGGAATCGGCCGTGGAAAGGTGCCCATCGCCGTGTAATACACCTGGCGCGCGCCCGACAGCTTCGACTTCACGTACCAGCCGGCGCCCAGATCCGACGTGGCACTCCACGCAGGCAACGCGGGCGTGCGGCGAGGCCTGGTACGCAGTGAATTCCGGATGCATCACGGTGTGGCAGAGCTGGCCGCAAAACTGTACCGAGTCGGTGAACTCGTACGCCTTGTAGCTTCCCACCGCGCTAATCAGCGAAAACGCAACCACGAAGCTCGAGCACAAACGCCACCGTGCTGCGTTGCGCGGGGTTGTTGAGGTCCAAGTTGCGGGAAGTGCTGGTGCGGCGCCGATTTGCCGCAAGCGGCGTCGCCGCTCGATCGCCATGCCGAGCGGAATCAGGATCAGGCCCAGAACCAGGAATCCCGGCGCAACCATGTAGGCAAGCATGCCGATGTACGGGCGATGGCTGGCTGGCCAGACAAATCGATCAGTACCAGGAATACGATGTTGGCGAAAGCCACGACCGCCAGCGCCACACCGATCAGGCTTATGGGATTCTTAATGAGATTCCTGGAAACAGGCGGATGCTCGGCCTGAGGATTCACCCCTTGCGTGTCCTCGGTCATTGATAATTTTCCTTCCTCACCCTAAGTGCAAAGTTGCACCAAGTGTTGCAGTCCTGGCTCAGTGAGATCGTCCGGCAAGGAGCTGCAACAGGCAATCCCACTAAATGGGTGCGAGACCGTTTCGATCTCGCACTCCGTGCACTACTTGCGGCTGCCGGTGGTCTCGGGAGCTTCTTCCTCAACCGGCTCGGGCTCGTTTTCCGACCCCTGGGCCTTGCTCGATTGCGTCAAAGTCCAGCGGGTGCTCGTGTTCGTAGTGCTCAATCGACATCTTGCCGTCGAACCACGCCCAGTTCATCGGGTAGGCATCGGGATCGAAGATGACGCCGTACAGGTGCCAGACGACGATCGCCAGCGTCGCCAGAACCGCTTCGTAGAAGTGGATGGTGATGGCGACGTCGACCCACCAGCCGGGAACGCGCTCGCCGACGCCGACCTTGAACCAGGCCATCAATCCGGTGGAGGCCATGACGAACATGCCCCACACCAGCGCCCAGTACTCCATCTTTTCGGCGTAGGTGAAGCGGCCGAACATCGGGCGCTTGATCGCTGTAACCCAGATAGAAGCGGAATGCGTCACGCGCGTCGGTGACGTCCTTCCAGTCGGGCAGCATGTCCTTGATCAACTGCCGGCCTTCCGGCTTGGCAATGACGTACCAGAGATGGAACAGACTGACGGCGATCAGCACCACTCCGGCGATGCGGTGAATGTAGCTGCGCACCAGCTCGTTGACGAAGATCACGGCCAGCCACGATTGCGGATAGCGCAATGCGAAGCCGGTCAGCACCAGGGTGAAGAAGCTAACCAGCAGCGTGAGGTGCTGGATGCGCTGGCCCAGCGTCATGCGGAACAGGATGCGCGGCTGTCCGATGCGGTGCAGGATCAGCTTCTTGCGGAAGACGATCAGGTTGTGCAGCACCATGCCGCCGATCACGCGCAAAGATCATCCACAGGTAAAACTTCTTGATCATGCCGATGATCTTGGAGCCCACGTCGGCTTTCGAGGTGGCGTCCAGGTGAACCTTGGTCGTGACGAACTTGTCGTTCGCTCCGGGATGGCACTGGCCGCAGGTCTTGGCGAGGTTCGCGTGATTGATGGTCGAGTGCGGATCGCTGGACGGCAGAATGTTGTGCACGCCGTGACAGCTGGCGCAGTTGGCAACGGTACTCGAACCCACTTCCGATGCCATGCCGTGATAACTCGCCAGGTACGAACTGACGCGTCCACCGGGCACGCCGAATTCTTTCGACAGGCGCACGCCCTCGTGGCACGAAGCGCAGGTGTTCTTCACGTTCGCGGCGGCGACCGACGAGTTCGCGTCCTTCGGCGCCTTGATGGTGTGAATGCCGTGGCAGTCGGTGCAGACCGGCGCCTGCCAGTTGCCGCGCGCGATCGCTGTGCCGTGAATGCTCTGCATGTATTCGGCCTTCACGTCGGCGTGGCACTTGGCGCAGGTGGTCGGAACGTTGAATTTGTTGATCGGCGACTTCGGATCGTCCGCGCCCAGGATGTCGTGCTCGCCGTGGCAGTCGGTACAGACGGCGGCTTTTTCCGATCCGGCGGCGACCGCCTTGCCGTGAACGCTCTCCTGGTAGGAGGTGTAGGCGGCGGCTGTCATGCCGCCCGAGGCCATGGCAAATTTCTGGCCGTGGCAGGCGCCGCAGGTCGGCGGGAATGTTGGTGTGCGCGACCTTCGACTTGGGATCGCTGGCGGGCAGGATCTCGTGTACGCTGCCGTGGCAGTCCTGGCACTTGGCGACGTTGGTGTTGCCGGCGGCCGCGGCCTTCGCGTGGACGCCGCGATCGTAGGCCGTCTGCTGGTCAGCGTGGCAGGTGGCGCAGACCGGCTTCACCGGCGTGGGATCGTGCGGAAAGGCCTTGATGTCGGCATGGCAATCGGTGCAGCCGAAGACGCTGTGGATGGAGCCTTTGAACTTGGCGTCGTCGACGTGGAGGCTGATCTGCTTACCGTTCTCGTCTTTCGACAAAGTCGGCATCGCTGTGGCAGGCCAGGCACTCGTCGTTGCTCATCTTGGCCGCCGCTTTAGCGGGCTTCTTGGCTGCCACCTGGGCAGAGAGTTGTGGAGCAGCCGCTGTCATGAGCAGCAGCAAGGCAGCAAGGAAAACCAGACCGCAGCGCTTCACCGAAGCCCCCGCTTCTATCCGGGACAAGCACACACCGGAGAACATTCCAACATCGCCGACCCAGGTACGCAGGGGCAGTGAGTGTACTCACGTCCGCGTGTGACTGCGGTCACATGAACGGTGGTTCTCACAACCCGGCGTGAGCCAGATCACGGGCGGCCGGCCCACGGCGAGTGTGGCAGAGATGCACTGTGGACAAGGGTTTGTGAGGAATGTCGGGCGCCGGCAGAGTTATCGAGCCGCAGGGCGGGGAAGAATTGGCGGAGTAAATACCGATAAACTCGAACGTCCGTTCCGCGAGGTGAATGCCGGGGCCGCTTCGGAACAGCTGCAGTCACGGTTGCTATAAGACCAGTCCGGGCGGCTGGATGGTCCCACAACGTGGCACAACGGTCAAAGCTGCCTGCGGAAGGACTGAGCACCTGACATTGCCGACGGTCCGCGCCCGGGGACGCGCTGCGGAGACTCGATGCCCGGCGGCCTTTGCCCATCGAAGGGATCGTTGAGTGTCGCCGGAAGGCCGGGAGAGCAACTGATGCGATGTGGCTTGAGCATAGCTCTGGTGGGGGAACGCTCCTCGACCTTCTCGAAGCGGTTTGCGCAGACAACTTCGGCACGAGCCGCTAGACTCGTGCCAAAAGCAAAGCAGACCTATGCCATCGTTTTCAGACGACCATGGCTCTTGGGCGCAGGCTGATCCGTGGCCGACGGCTATGCACCATGGCGATGGTGCGTACCCGTTCGTACGCGCCGTGCAGATCCTGGCTGAGCATGCGCACGATCTCCAGGCACACGCGTGCGGTTGTCGCGCAGGAATTTCAGCAGGTCTTTCCGGCGAACGAAGACGACCTGGGAATTGTCCAGCAACTCCGCCGTCACCTCATAAGGTGTGTTGGAAAGGGCAGCGCCCAGTCCAAGAAGCTCGCCGGGGCCGGCGATGCGCAAGGTAAGCCGCTTTCCGGTCTCCGAGCAAATCGAAAGTTTGGCACGGCCGTCGCACAGGATGTAAATGCCGCGGACGGGACGCCCTTCGGCAAACAGAACGGTGCCGCGGGTGAACGATGCGAGCGACTTGATCTCGTCGAAAGCCTTCAACGACTCCGCGGGCATGTCGCAAAAAAGGCGATCGGGACGGAATTCGCAGGACAGGCAGCCGGATTGGATTGTGCTCTGCATAGTCAGGTAATAGCGTGATGGCAGAACAGCCGCAGTGATTGCAGTCACCTGTTTTCGTGACCTCATTCACAGGCGAGAGCCTCTGCGATGACCAAGTGGCTAACGAACAAGGAAGATAGGCGGGACTCAGATACGGTGCAGCAACGGAACAGTTCTTCCGACGGACAGCGTAGTTCCGTTTGCGGACAAGATTCGCGGTCGCGACGAATCTACGGCGCGATCGCCATGGCCTTCAACGCGGCCTTATTGCGGATCAGCAGCGTTGAGCCTTTGGCCTGCACGATCTGCCGTTTCTTCAGGTCGGCGAACAGGCGGGTGACCGTCTCACGCGATGTGCCGATCATCTGAGCGATCTCCTCGTGAGTCAGCGCCAGCTTCAACCGCGGCTCGCTCTTGGCGGCTTCGCCGTTGCGCGCAGTCCACTCCAACAGCAGCTTTGCCAGCTTCTCGCCGGCCGAGTGCGACAGTCCGAGCGAGCGGATCTCGCGGCAGGCGGAGTTGTACTTGTCGCTCAACTGTTCGGCGACTCGGATGCAGGCTTCGCTGTGTTCGCGCAGAAAGCGCAGGAAGTCTTCCCGCTTTACGAAGTTGACCTGGCAGGGATCGACGGTTTCGGCGGTCAGTTCGTAGGGTTTGCCGCTGACCGTGGCGCTCAGGCCCAGCACTTCGCCCGGCTCGGCGATCTTCAGGATCAGGGTCTTGCCATCGGTGGAGCAGATGGACAGCTTCACGCGTCCCTTGCACAGGACGAAGATGCCCCGCGGCATCTGGCCCTCGACAAACAGAACCGCGCCCTTGGGATAGGCGGTGGCGTATTTGATGCTTTCAAAGGTCTGTAGCGCCGCCGGCGGCAGATCGCAGAAGATATGTTCTGCGCGCATCTTGCACGCCAGGCAGCTTTCGATGATGTCTAGTCCGTATGGTGTGAGCACGATGACCCCCTGAAAAACTCCATCGTATCTCCGTGGTTTGCGGCCGGAACTTGTGCGAGTCGCTCCGGGGAGCCAGAAATGTCTGTGCCGCTGGATTTTCGGTCGCGCACCGGGCGGCGTGTTGGCGGTCACCTGTTGCGGGTGATCCTCTCCCAATCACGCTCATCAGCTCAAAACATGGCATTTACGGGCTTGACCGGCGACTTCGTGCATCTCTGGCACTGCTCCAGATACACCCCAGCGGAACACTCCGGGCGCACATGCAACAAGTGCATTCGTCACAAGCGATTGTGATATATCATGGTTTGAGTACCGGCCCGCGAAAGGCTTTCGCGGTTGCCGACGGGTGCGGCTTCGTCCTTGCCCGGCACACAAACTTAGGAGTTAAGTTCCTGTTTTGACCAGCAATCCTACCGAAGGTCTTTCTGCCAGAAATCCCGACCTCAGCATCGTAATCCTCGCGTCCAATGATCGCGAAAACCTGGAGCTCTTGCTGCCCTCACTGTGGGATGTGCTGAAGGCGATCAGCGTGAACGCCGAGGTGATCGTCGTCGATGGCGGATCGACGGACGGTACTCGTGAGGCTGCTGAGTCTCGTGGTGCGCGCGTTCTGCCTCAGAAAGAGCCAGGCTACGGCGGGGCTTTGCTCACCGGTTTTGCCGCGGCCCAGGCGTCCTACATCCTGACCATGGATGCCGATCTCTCGCACCGGCCGTCCTTTATTGCCGAGATGTGGCAGGCGCGCGATAAGGCGCACGTCTTGATTGCCTCGCGCTACGTCCCAGGCGGTAAAGCGCAGATGACGAGATTCCGCCGGCTGATGAGCAAAGTTTTGAATGCGACCTTCGCTCGCGTGCTCTCGCTGCCGTACAAAGATCTGTCCAGCGGTTTCCGTATGTATCGCGCCGACGCCGTGAAGGACATGCCGATCGAGGCCCGCGACTATGACGTGCTGGAAGAGATTCTGTTACGGGTTTATGCCGAGGGTTGGAGCATCGCGGAGCTGCCGTTCGAATACAAGGTACGGAATGACGAGCGCTCGAACGCCAAGCAACTGAAGTTCGTCAAAGTGTATTTGAAGACGCTGCTGCGTATGTGGCGGCTGCGCAATTCGGTTGACTCCGCCGACTACGACTATCGCGCCTTCGACAGCCTCATCTGGTTGCAGCGCTACTGGCAGCGCACGCGGCACAACATCATCATGGAGTTCACCGGCAACTCCACGGACATCCTCGATATCGGCTGCGGGTCCAGCCGGGTCATCATCGATCTCAAAGATGCCATCGGCATGGACATCCTGGAGCGCAAACTGCGCTTTCTGCAGCCGCGGCACGACAAACTGGTGAAGGGTTCGACCTTCGCCCTGCCGTTCAAGGATGAAAGTTTCAACGTCGTCATCAACTCGCAGGTCATCGAGCACGTCCCCGCCGATCCGGTCATCATGACGGAAATGTGGCGCGTACTGCGTCCCGGGGGAACGCTCATCCTGGGCACACCGGATTACGGCCGCTGGTCGTGGGTCGCGCTGGAGTGGATGTACGGCAGGATCCTCGAGGGCGGCTACGCTCACGAGCACATCACGCATTACACCCGCAAGACGCTGATCGAGTTGATGGAGCATCACGGCTTCGAGGTTCTCGACTGGAAGTATGTGGGCTACTCCGAGATTACGACCAAGGCGCGCAAGCCTGTTGCCGGTGGCGCTCCCAAGCCGGTCGCTCGGGATGTCGTCGCAACTTCCAGGTGACCGGCTCGTTCTTGATAAGATTCAGGCGTACCTGAAATGTCTTCCACCACAGATTCCATCACCGCCGTCGGCAGAGAAGCGCCTGGTTCCGGCGGACTCCGCGGTTATCTGGAATCCATCCGGCGCTCGCAAGCCGATGTGCCCCTTAGTTCTCTCGGCCCGGCAACGGTCATTCTTCTGGCCATGGCAGCCGCCGTCTACCTGTCGCAGGCTGCGCTCATGGTCATCGTTGGGCGTCACTTGTTCAACGACGGAGCCTGGTTCGTCGTCAAGATGCTCAGCGAGAACCATGTCGCGCTCTGGAATGCGCACGGCTGGCATGACTTCTTTGTCGGCCGTTATGGCTCGTTCTTGTATCAGGAATATCCCACGCTGCTGGCCTCGCGGCTGCACGTGCGGAATCCTAAGACGCTGATCCTCATCTACGGGGCGACGCTCTACTCCTTCAAGCCTCTCGGCATTTTGCTTTGCTACCGCTGGGCGCGCGACAAGCGATTGCTGATCTTCCCGATACTGACGCTGGTCGCCGTCAGCATGAACAGCGAAGGCTATCTGGTCACAGAAACGCATCTGATGACCGCGTTGTTCTGGGCGGCGCTTTTCGGGCTGATGCTGCGCGAGGATTTCAACACCTTCGACCTGGTGGCGATGATCGTGGTCTCCGCGCCGCTGCTGCTTTGCTACGAGACCATGGCGGCCTTCGGCATCTTTCTGTGCGCCGCCTGCGTGTACCGCTACTTCGCCATCGCCAAAAGTCGCCGCGATCGCTGGCTCTGCTGGATCCTGTTCGTCTGGTACACACTCACCATCATTTTTGCCGTGCTGGCGATCGTGTATCCGCGCGATCCCACTAATCGCAATGGCTTCCTGAGTGGCATGCTGTTCATGTTTCACGTTGACCATATCGGTGCGCAGATCTCCTGCATCGTGCTGGTTCTGTGCGCGCTGATCGTGCTCTTACCGGAGCGCTTCCGCACCATCATCAACCTGCTCACGGCAGCGGCCATCGTTTCCTCGCTCGACATTCCGCTCTACATCCTGCGGCACCCGGAGCGGACGCATTTGGGTGGCCAGGTTGTCGCCCGTACCATGAACGGGACCATACCCCTGGTCTTCGCGTTGGCCTTCATGGCACTGCTGTTCCACTTGCTGAAGGTAGGATCGTTTCAGTACAAGCGCCTGTTCATGATCGCGGCGGTGCTGGGTATGTGCCAGTCGGCTTGGAGCGTCATGGCCAGCGTGCAGTGGTCGGACATGACTATGGTGTTACGCTCCGAGCTCCGCACTCACACCGGCGCGCTGCCGTATGAGGAGTCGCTGGTGTCGCAATGGTCCCTCGACGGTCAGCCCATTCGCACCCTCACGGCCGAGTGGCCGATGCCCGCGCTCAGCATTCTGTACTCCGACAAGCGCGTGGTGAAGTCGATGATCGTGCCTTCGCCCGGGACGTGGAGCCCCTTTAATCCCTACTCTGCTTCGACGTTGCCAGACCTGCGGCGCTTCGGCATCGACTACCGTCCGTACCTGGCGGCATTGCCCTCGAACCGGCCTTATCCGCTCGATGAATGGATATCGTTTGCCGATCAGGGCGACACCGTCATACAACGCGGCGGCGGCTGGTGGAACACAGAAGCCTGGGGGACGTGGAGCTCCGACGAAGCTGCGGTGACGGTCAACATGCCCGAGCCGGTGAAGACCGACCTGATGCTGCAAGCGGTCGTTACCGGCTTTGTGAATCCAAAGAACCCGGACGTCTATGTACAGGTGCTGGTCAACAACGCCGCGGTGGGCGAGTGGCACTTCCACTACAAGCCCAGTACCGATCCCTACGAAGAGCGCGACATCGTGGTGAGCAAAGAGATTCTGAACCGGCAGAACCCGCCGATCATTCGCTTCCTGGTATCGGGCGCGCACTCGCCGTTGGAGTTAGGCATGGGCGGCGATCCCGCGCAAGCTCGGCCTCGCGATGGTCAAAATGCGGTTTGTGGCCTGCACGGGAGATGTGTGCAAGAACGCCGCGGCCCAGACGGCGCATGCCGCTGCCGGTCGTTAGATTCGCAATCGTTGTTTGTCAGATTTTCTACTGAGGGTTTCCGGGCGGAGTCGGCTGCGCAGTCCGCGACCACATCCAGGCCGCCGCACAAAAAACAATCAGCCAGACGAAGGCGAGAACAAAGTCCGAGGTGCGCGCCAGCATCATGTTGGGGAAGATGCTGAGGATGCTATACAGCGGCGTGTGAATGTGGTCGTGGAAGAGTTCCACCAGCATGCTGACTTTGTACAGGTTGAAGATTGATGGCATGCGCAGGTAAGGGTTCACGGTGAACAGGATCGAGATGAAGAAGCTCCACGCGGCCAATATCCCGACCGCCCAGCGAACCTTGCGATTCAGGACCAGCGCCGCGCACGGAATCATGGGCACCACCGCCGATAGAACAAACCTGCCAGGCGCACACCAACCGCCAAACCAGAAGACACTGCTCGAAACGAATGGTAGATAGCCCAAGGCCGGCAGTAGCAGCGCGGCGAATCCCCAACGATCACGACGGTACAGCACGATCATTCCAGCAATCGCGGCCACGTACAGCGGACCGACCGGAATCAGTCCGTACGACTGGTCGAATAGAATGCCGAGAAAACCTCGAATCAGGTGCGGCCGAAATTGAGGAATCGACTGGTTCACCATCACCATCGATGCGTTCGGCATGAATTTGTTGAACAGAACTTTGTCGATTGACGAGTACGCCAGAATGCTCACGATGTTCGGCACGCCCAGCAGCGCCATTTTGCCGATCAGGCGTGGCCACTTGCCCCATTCGCGACGGAGGACCCATGCCGTAATGACGAGGAACGCCGATCCGGCCAGCGACCAGTAGCGGATGTTCAGCCAGGGCAACAGCGAAATGAGAATGCCCGACAGCAGCAGGTAACCGTTGTACTCGCGCTTGCGATAGCGAAAGAACTGCAGTGCGATCCAGATGCTGCCGGTGGCTCCCACAATGTCGAGAAAAGCGGCCTGAGTGTAAACCCAGAATGGCGTGGTGAAGCAGAACAGCCCCACGGTCAGCAAGCGCTTGCAGGTAGCTGGCGCCAAGCAGCATTGCCAGTTCATAAACGGCCGCCGCGCCCAGCGCGCCGATCAGCGAAATCGTAAACAGCGCGCCTTCGCGCTTGTCGAGCGCATATCCCGGCACCAGCAGGATCGGGAAGCCCATGTCATGTTCGAGCATCAGCTGGCCGCGGAAATTCCTCACCACGTGCGGCTCATGCGGCATATAGCCGACGCCGTCGCGCTGGATGAACGCGTATGGGTAGCCGCGGATCGTTCCCGGCGTCGGTGGCGGAAATTCTTCCTTGTAGTCGCCGTTCGCGTAGTTGTTGCCCACATCGAAGTCGTGGTCGAAGATCAGGCTGTGGGTCAGGATCATGAAGTGCGCTTCGTCGCCCTGCGGACCGCTGGCCATCGCCATCCACGGCGTCACTCCGCCGTAAACAAGGAACGCAGCCGCAAAGACGATGGACGGCATGCGGACCTTGCTGCCGACATTGGACGCATTCTTGCCGGCGTAAATCAGCAGCACAATCATCTTAGCCAGCAGGAAAATAATGTAGACGAAACCGAAGAGCCGATAGACAGATTCTTTCTCCCCATGCCGCAACGCCGCCATCACGAACGGCAGCAGCGCCGTTACAAGATCGACTCGGACCAGAGAAGGGAGCCAGTTCTGCCATCGCCTGACCGACGCCAGCCAGGCGATGGCGAGCGTCAGCGCCAAATTGACAGCCAGCGCTGCCACCAGCACCCGCGCCAGTTCGTAGTTAACGGGAGTCGTGGCATGGTGGAAACGGTTTACCACCTGGAATAGCAAAAGCAGATTGAGCCCGCCCGCTACAGGCAAGTACCAGCGCAGCTCTTTCGAAGCGCGTTCACCGGGTGAGCTGTCGTTTGTTGGCATGGGCAGGTGAAGAAGTCCGTGAAGGGAACACCCAATCTAACAGAAAAAGCGAGTCAGACGGTCCATCTGGTTCCAGTCGAAACTTGCCATCACTAGCGCAGTGCTGTCTAGCGCGAGGGATCTGCCGTTCCGCGTGGACCAGAAGCAGATCCCTCGTCGGACTGAAGTCCTCCTCGTGACGACAAATACACATCCGGAACTTACATCTTCCAAGTAACCTCTTCCACCTGGTTCGTGATCTCTTCCGGCGGAGTTCCAGCGCGGAAATGTCATGGGCCTCCCGATCACGACCTTCAATTCGCCGCGCCGCGCGATCTTGCGACCGGCCGTCTTCATCTCGTACAGTCCGTCGATGCGCAACGGAAGCACCGGAACGTTGAGCCGCGCCGCCAGCATGCCGAGTCCAGAGCGGAAGGGCGACGGCTTACCATCATCCGTGCGCCGGCCTTCGGGATAGACCAGGACGCTGTAGCCGCGGTCAATCGATTCGCCGGCGTAGGCGAAGCTCTCGCGCACTCCCGACTGCTGCGGCAGGGGAAAAACGTTGAACAGTGCCACAGCAAGGTAGTATCCCACCCTGTAAGACAGCCGCATGAACCAGTTCCAGTTGTGCGGCGGACGCCACATCTCCCACAGCAGCTCGCCCCACATGCCGACGGCCAGCTTACGGCGTAAGCGCGGCGGCAGTGCTTTCAGAGCAAATCCCAGATCGATATAAGTGACGTGATTGCAGCTGACCAGAAACGGCCCATCCAGGCCGCGCAGATTTTCGCGCCCGACGATCGTGGGATGCGCCATGATCATCGTCGCCGGCCAGGTCAGCAGGTAGTAGATGAACTCGCGAATCCAGGTGATTGGCCAGCGTTGCGCCCAGCGCGGATATCGATAGCCACTTTGCGGCGACTTCTGCGGCTCGTGCAGCAATCGCTCAAGATCCGCCGACTGTATTGACGTTCGCGAAGTTCGCTTCTTTCAGATCGATCTGGTAGCGGTCTTCCAGCGCACTCATCAGCTCGACACGATCCATCGAGTTCAGGTTCAGATCGCCTTCGAGCTTGGCGTCGGATGTGAGCGCGCCGACGTTGCGCCCGGTGATGCGCGCGATCAGATCGCCCGAGCGCGCTTTGCGCTGGATGCAGCGCCGCCATCGCCTGACGCGAAATGCCGCTGCGCCGCCGCCTGGATCACCGCGGTCTTCGGCTTCTGGGTCGGGGTGCGAGGGAAGTCTTCTTCCGGCCAGAGCATCCAGCGCCGCATTTGCTGGATACTCGGACTAGCTGCTGATTGGCATGCATGTACCACATTGTGGGGATCGGCGGAATCGCGCAGGATCAGCACCGCGCAAGGCTCGGCGTTGCCGCCCTGTTCCAGTCCAACCACCACGCAGTCGCGAACCTCGGGCTGCTGCCGCAGCGCCGCTTCCAGGTCGTCCGGGATAGACGTTCATGCCCTCGCGGGTAACGATGACGTTCTTCTTGCGGCCCTTGAAATAGAGATTGCCTTCGGCGTCGAGTTCGCCGATGTCGCCGGTGTGGAACCAGCCCTCCTCGTTCAGCACCGGCTTCATCTCCTTGCCTTGCCAGTAGCCGGCGGCGACGTTCGCGCCGCGCACCAGGATCTCGCCATGCTCGTCGAGCTTCATCTCGCGGCCTTCGAGCACCTTGCCGATCGAGCGTTTGCCGGTGCGGAAGGGATGATTGAGCGAGATGAGGGAAGTGGTCTCGGTGAGGCCGTAACCTTGAATCACGACGAAGCTCAGGCGTCCCCAGAACTCTTCGGTCTCGGCGTCCAGCGCCGCGCCGCCGGAGATGAACGCCCAGAACTTCCAGCCAAAGCGGTTGTGGATGCGGCGGAAGCGCCACCAGCGCTTCACGAAATGCTGATCTTTCGCCGCTGCCAGCTGCCGTCGAAACCACTCCAGCTTTCCTTCGGCCTCAAGGTCGCGCTCGATCTTATCCTTCAGCGACTGCATCAGGCGGGGCACGGCGACCACCACCGATACGCGCTCCTTCTTGATGATCTGCATCACCTCGGACGGGTTCAGCGTGTCCTGGAAGATGACGGTCGCGGCCAGCAGTCTGCGGAAGAAAAATTCCCAGGAATTGTCCGAAGACGTGGCTGAGCGGCAGCAGGTTCAGGAAGCGCAGCGGATGAAATGGACGTTCGTACTTCAGGTACTTGCCGATCTCGCGTTCCAGCGGCTCAAGGTTGGCGAGAATGTTGCCGTGCGAGATGACGACGCCGCGCGGTTCGGCCGTGGTGCCCGAGGTGAAGACGATCTGCACGATGTCGTCGCGGGTGAGCGGCGGCGGCGTGACCGGCGCATCAGAGCGACGCGGCCAGATCTTCGCGAAGTGTCTCCAGATGCAGCGAAGGGACGCCGGCAATTTCGTTATGCGGCGAGCCCACGCACAGCCTGCGCATCGACTTGTTCGGCGATGCGTTGAGCGAAGTCAGGCGCGGCAATCTTGTCGACGGGGACGACGATGGCGCCGCGCAGGAGGCATCCAAAGAATGCGGCGATCCATTCGGCGCAATTCTCGCCCCAGATCAGGACCTTGTCGCTTTTGCCGATGCCGCGCGCTTCCAGTTCGCGCGCGACGCGGTACGACGTACTCAGCACATCGCCATAGCTCCAGCGCTGCATGCGGTATCCGCGGCGATGAACGTAGGCGGTCTCGCGGGCGTGGCAGCGAAAATTGTCGAGGTAATCCAGGATGGTGGTGCGAGCCATCTGTTCCAGTGTAAATGGTCGGTTGCGGAAGGACTTGGAGGATGAGTTTAGAATTGCTTCGCAACCAAGTCTTCCTCCATCGAGGCCTTATAAATCCATGACGATTCGCATACGTAACGCTGTCCTCGCTATTCGTCTTCGTAATCCTGCTGGTCGCAAGCTCGTTCGCCGTCAGCCCCGCCACCATGCGCCTGGACTACTTCCACACCGGCAACGCCACGCAGGAGATGTGGAGCTTCGACCGCGTGGTGATCGAACCGCTGCCGTGGCCGGGCGACATGTCGAAGGCTGTCGACGACACTAACCTCGGCAACTATTTCTTCGAGGTGCATGACTCGGCCAGCGGAAAGCTGCTGTACTCGCGCGGCTTCGGTTCGCTGTTCAGCGAGTGGGCGCAGACCGACGAAGCCAAGACGCTGAATCGCACTTTCTCGGAGTCGCTGCGTTTTCCGCGGCCCGACAGCGCCGGTGAAGATCGTGCTGAAGGAGCGCCGCGAGGGCAAGGATGTTGACTTCCACGAAGTCTGGACGACGACCATCAATCCCAGGGACAAGTTCATCGACACGGCCAATCCGCGCGTCGCCCGGGCCGGTGATCACCATCCAGAAGAACGGCGAGCCTGAAACCAAGGTCGATCTGCTGATCCTGGGCGACGGCTACACCGCCGCCCGAGCGCGGCAAGTTTGAGGCCGACGCCAAGCGCGCAACCGAGATCCTCTTCTCGCGATCGCCATTCAAGGAGCATCGCAAGGACTTCAACGTCTGGGGACTGTGTCCGGCGGCGGCTCAGTCGGGCATCTCGCGTCCGTCGACCGGGCATATATCTTCATCCGCCGCTGGGCACGTCGTACGACACTTTCGACAGCGAGCGCTACATCATGACCACGGAGAACAAGGCGCTGCGCGATATCGCGTCCTTCGCTCCGTACGAGTTCATCGAGATCCTGACCAATTCGAAGACCTATGGCGGCGGCGGAATCTACAATCTGTACGCGACCGTCGCGGCCGACAGCGAGTGGATGCCGTACGTCTTCGTGCACGAGTTTGGACACGAGTTCGCCGGACTGGCCGACGAGTACTACACGTCGGATGTGGCCATCGGATCCGCCGGAGCAGCGCATTGAGCCCTGGGAGCCGAACGTGACCGCGCTGCTCGATCCGGCAATGCTGAAGTGGAAGGACCTGGTGACGCCGGCACGCCCATTCCAACGCCGTGGAAGAAAGCCGAGTTCGAGGCCTATGAGAAAGATATCCAGGCGGAGCGCCGAAAGATTCGCAAGGAGAATCGTCCCGAGACAGAGATGAACGCGCTCTTCGAAAAAGAGAAGAAGCACGAAGACGAGTTGCTGGCGACCGACAAGTATTCGGATCGCGTGGGCGCGTTCGAAGGCGCGAACTACGAGGCGAAGGGCTATTACCGTTCGCAGGAAAACTGCATCATGTTCACGCGGTATGACAAGTTCTGTGCGGTGTGCAGTCGCGCCATTGAGCGGATCATCAACCTGTACGCGACTCAGTAGAGAGGAACAGCGGTGGGCGCCTGCTTACAGCTTGTTGGGGTTGGCGCCCACCTTGGATTTGGGTTACAGGTATAGACGCAAGCCGATCGAGAAAAGTTCGGTCGCATTGGGACGAACCGCACAGGTTTTACAAATGTTCACAAACGGTTTACTGCAGCTCTGAACGGAGCAGCTTGCGACATTCGCGGAATAAAGCTTCACGCGTTAGCGCTTCGAATCCAAATCCTGCCCGTTATACCAGCCAGGCTTTTCGACGAGACCAAGCCGGGCCATCAGCGTCTATTCGGACTGGAGGCACGGTGAGTCAGACCTCAACATTTCTTGTTCTCACGATGGCAGCAACCCTGGTTGTTTCAGGTTACCTGTTTTGGGATCGGTCCGTGCCTCGTGTGCGAAGCGGGTGGCAGAGACGTTTTATCACCTGGCGATCTTTCTAAGCATCGCGGCGCTTCTCTGGATAGTGGCAGGCGTTTTGGGCATGCCGGAAAACGCCGGCTATGTTCGTGTGCTCCGGTCTCTTACTGTATCGAGGCTGGATTGTCATTGGAGTTGGAGTCAGCGCCGCCGTTCTGCTCGCGCTGCAGTCCGTACCGGGCTTGCGGGCAGTCAACGGCGAAGCGATTCGCGCTTTCATCACGTCCGAGCTACGTGGTCAAAGGTTTGTGCTTCTCCGTTTCGATTTCTTTTCTGTGCACGGAGATTGGCAAAGCTGGCTCACGATTCCGATATGCGACAGTTCTTCTTGCAGTCCGGCTATACCGTCGGGTTTATGTACTTCATCATGGCGGCTGAGACGCTGGGAGCCATAGGCCTGCTACTGCGCAGAACGGTTCTGCCTGCCGCGGTGGGCCTGATGGCGATCATGGCAGGCGCGATTCGCACCCACGCGCACAACGGCGATCCCTTCTCCGATTCGCTCGAGGCGGTTCACCTGCTGATTCTGCTGGCCTGCATCGTCACGATTCGCCTGTTGCGCAACAGAGTTCTGGCCGCGAACCTGCCGGTGGCTTCCAGGTTCGGCGCCGCAGCGTAGGCCGCGCTTACCGTTAGTTGCTAGCAGCTGCCTTCCCATCCGGCAGAATGATCTTCTCCAGATACTCCAGCGGCAGCGGCCCCTGATCCAGCGCGCGATCGTGGAACTCTTCCAGCGTGAAGCTGCTGCCCTTGGCCGCCTGGTACTTCTTGCGCAGCTTCCACCACTGCTCGCGTTCCGACGAAGTAGGTCGGCAGCTGCGTCGAGCTCAGTTTCGCGCGCACCAGCTTGCCTTCGGCCTCGGCTTCCGTCTGGAAGCATTCCTTCGTCATCAGGTCGAGTGCGTCCTGGTCGCGTCATGTTCATGGTCTGCAGGCGAATGTCGAGGATGGTGTTGGCCACGGCGCGCAGCCAGACCTTCTGACGCACCAGGCGGAACTTCGGATTGAAATCGAGATAGCCTTCCTGCGTCATCACATCGGCGCCGTACTCGGCCCAGCCCTCGACGTACGGCGCCGTTGCCGAAAAGATTGCGCAGCACGCGTCGCGTCGGCGGCTGCACGTCGTCGGCGTGCTCGGCCTGAACGTAGTGCCCGGGCAGCGCCTCGTGGATGGTGAGCCACTTCAGCGTGTAGTTGTTGTACTCGCGCAGCTTGCTCTCGACCTTGGCCGCCGGCATCTTGGGATCGATGGGCGTCACCCAGTATTGCGCTTCGGCCGTGGGCTCCAGCGGCGGCGCGCCGTGGAAGCCGGCAACGGAGTAGATGCCGCGCTCGAACTCCGGCGTTGGGATGACCTTCAGGTTGTCGCGACTGCTGAGCGTTACGATTTTCTTCTGGATGATGAACTGCTTGATGCCGTCGACGTCAGCCTTCACGGCTTCGATCAGCTGATCGGGCTGCGGATGCTCGTCGCCGATCTTGTTCAGCACCGCGCTGATGATCTTGTTCTCGCGCTCCTGCTGCGGCAGGTTGGCATAGTCGTCCTGGCCGGGATACATCTGCTTGTAGAGCGGCAGTGCGATATTCAGCATCTCCGCGCGCACCGTCTTCACTTCGGCTTCCGCGTCGGCCAGCAACTGGGTTGGCTCGATGGAGGTCTCCATCACCAGATGAAACTTCGTCGCGTAATCTCGCTCGCCTAATCGCCAGGTGCGGCCGTTGGTGGGCTTCTTGGCGAGATCGTTCTTCATCCACGCGTTGAAGTCGTTGAGCGCCTGCTTGGCCGCCGGCGCAACTTTGTCGTACTGCGCTTTCAGCGGCGAGCCCGCCGGAATATCGCCGGCTACGCGTGTCGACGAGGTTGATGTTGCCTTCGTTCTCGTCGATGGCGGTCGAGATGAAGATCGGATCGGCATCGGTGAGCTGCGACTTCGCCTGATCGAGGAAGCGCGGGATCTGCCCGATGCGCGAGATCACATCGCCGACGCGCACCTCTTTCGACGCGTACTCCTGCGTCAGCGGCAGGAACAAGCCGCTGCCCAGCAGCTCAACGTAGACCGTGGGATTGTGCTTGTAGTTCTGGATGGTATCGAACTCCAGCAGGTTGAGCCCGATCTGGTCGTCGATGAGACGGAAGTCGGCGGCATCCTGCGGGTTCAGCGACTCGATCGGCGTCTCTTTCTGGAAGCGCGTGCGCCAATGCCCGGTAGAACTGTCTCCTGCGCTGGCTACGCCGGCGGCGCTGACGTCGTCGAGCTGCGCGTCGAGGTCGATGGTCTTGCCGGTCTTGGGATCGGTGTGCTTGTGATAGCCGGCCTGCGAAGCGTTGACCGGCGACAGCGCCAGCGAGTCCTTCACGAACTCGTCGGACATTTGGGCGAACTTGGCGTTGGCTTGCGGGTTGGATTTCATGTTCTGTGCCGTGCCGATGAGAGATGCGAGCGAGAGGAAGAAGAGAATGCCGAAGAGGTGTTTCATAGCGCCTCGCGGAAAAGAAGTACCAAGCGCGAAGTATAAACCCTGCGGGACTCGATCAGTCGCCCCATCCTTCGTGATTGTCATCCCGACGACGGCTTCAGCCGGAGAGATGCTTTGCTCGCTGGCTCGATGGCTGGCGACGAACAGCAGGTCCTTCGACTGCGTTCGGGCGCTGCGCGCCCTCTCTTCGCGCAGAATGACAATCTGTTGGGACGGGATGTGGCCGGGACAGTGTAGAGTCGTCCCGCTACAGCGACGCTTTTCTTTTACGTCGCTTCGAGACGAAGTACAGCGCACTCAACCCCACGAGCCACGGTATACCCGACTCCATCGTCGGCCTCATGCCTTCCACCCACCAGGTGGAGATGATGATCGCCAGCACCGCTAGCGCGCCGACGATCGTGGTCACGGGAAACAGCGGCATGCGTACGGGCAAGGTGCGGCCGCCCTGCGCTTCCCACTTGCGACGAAAGAAAAGATGCGTGACGAAGATCATCAGCCAGACAAACAGGCCACCGAAGAGCGCGATGCCGAACATGTAGACATACGCCGATCCGGGAAACAGAATCGCAACCAGCGTGGCGATCGCCAATCCGAACGGCCGACATCAGCAGCGCCGGTATCGGAGCGCCGTGGCGCGAGACGCGTCCCAGAGCCGCCGGGGCGTAGCCTCCGCGAGCCAGCGAGAAGATCATGCGCGTCGCCAGGTACAGGCAGCAGTTCATGCCAGAGAGCGCGGCGGTCAGCACCACGAAGTTGACGATTTGCGCAGCGATGGGCACGTGCATCACGTCGAAGACGCGCACGAAAGGACTGACCGTGACGCTCTGTCCTGGCTGAATTTCCGTCCAGGGAATCACGCCGACCAGCACCGTGATGGCGCCGACGTAGAAGATCACCAGCCGCAGCAGCATGGTGCGCATGGCGCGCGGCACGGAGCGCTCAGGGTCCTTCGCCTCGCCGGCCGTGACCGCGACGATCTCAGTGCCGATAAAGCTGAAGATGACGAACGCCAGCGCCATCCACACACCGAGCCAGCCGTGCGGCAGGAAGCCGCCATGAGCGTGAAAGTTCGCCAGGCCGATCGGCTGCTGCTGATGAACGCCGAGCAGTACGGCCGCGCCCAGCACGATGAACACGCCGATGGCGGTCACCTTGATCATCGAGAACCAATATTCGAAGGTGCCGAAGGCGCCGACGCTGCTGGCGTTCACAAAGATCAGCAGCACCGAGTAGACGACCACCCAGACCCACACCGGCGTGTTCGGAAACCACCATTGCGTGTAGATGGCTGCGGCTACGGCTTCTCCGCCGAGTGCGATCGATTGCGCCGCCCAGTAGGTGTAGCGCACGACGAAGCCCGCCCACGGCGAAACGTAGAGGTCGGCGTAGACGCCGAACGATCCGGCAGTCGGATGCGCGACCGCCATCTCCGACAGGCAGTACATCAGCAGCAAGCGCGATGACCGAGGTGAAGATGTAGCTGAGGATGACGGCAGGTCCGGCGGTGCGAACGGCCAGCGCGCTGCCCAGGAAGAGACCGGTGCCGATGGCGCCGCCCAGCGCGATCATGCTCATCTGGCGTTCGGTCAGCTTGCGCGCGAGGCCGTGCTCGTTGGCGACGGCTGCGGCGTGCAGTTCGGCCTGCGGGAATGGGCTCGGCGGCCATCAGGCTCGCGCCTTTCTCTGGCTGTCGTGCGAACGCCGAGCGTGTGTTCCACCAGTCGGTCGAGGTCGGCGGTGTTGTTGAAGAGATGACAGCCCACGCGCACGCCGCCGACATCCGAGGTGTAGCGCAGCGAGACCAGCACTTTGCGCTCGCGCAGGAAGTCGATCAGCGCGGCATTCTCCGCGGGACTATCGAGCGAGAAGGTGACGATTCCGGAGCGATAGCGGCGCTCTTCGGGCGTGACGACCTTGATCTTCGCCTGGTGAAGAGCGGCGATGAGATGATCGGTGAGCGAGAGTACGTGTCTGCCGACGTTGTCGATGCCGATCTCGTTGATCAGTCCGACAGACTCGGCGAGCCCGATTGCGCCCGGATAGTTCGACGTCCCGCCGTTCTCCCAGCGCCGTGCCGAGTGTACATACTCGAAGTCACCGACTGGCGAGATGGACGGCGTACCGAAATAGGTTCCCCAACCGTCTTCCGGTTCGGCAACGGAAAGATATCCTGCCAGCGGCGCTTTGACCTTGGCGCGAAATTCCTTGCTGAGGTATAGAAAGCCGCAGCCGAACGGCGACAGCAGCCACTTGTGTCCGCCGCAGGCCAGTGCGTCCACCGGAGTCTTTGCGCACGTCGAGAGGGATGGCGCCGATCTGCTGAATAGCGTCGACGATCAGGAAATACGCCGCGGTCGCGGCACAGCCGGGAGAGCGCGTCGAGATCGCAGCGAAAGCCGTTGTTCCACTGCACGGAACTGATGGCGACGATGCGAGTGTCGCGAGTGATCGCCGCCTCAACGTCTTCCACCAGGAGCTTTCCCTCGCGATTGGGCAGGACGTCGATGGCGATGCCGATTGCGTCGCGCCTCTGGAGCCAGGGCAACGCGACTTCGAGGAATTCCAGGTCGGAGATGATGACGCGGTCGCCGCGTTGCAGCGGGATTGCATTGGCCACCAGGTTGAGGCCGTGCGTCGTGCTCTCGACCAGCGCGATGTCATCTTCGGCGGCATTGATCAGCTTGGCGATCTGCGGACGCGCGGCGCTGCGCATCGTGTCCATGTCGATGTGATGTTGCGTGGACGAGCCTGACGGACAGAACGCGGCGATGTCGAGGAACTCGCGCAGCTTGTTGACCGTGCGTTGCGGGCGCGAGGCTGACGCAGGCAGAGTCGAGAAAGACCTGCTGGTCGAGCGCGGGAAATTCCTGGCGAGCGTCCTGAATGTTCATGGGCCGAATCGTTCGGCCATTGTACAGAAGGTGGAGTGCCGCACGCTGAGGCGTGAAGCTATGCAGATGCGGCGGAAACGTGTTCGGCAAGAGCACTACCCAGCGTTGTGCCGTGACACAAACCTCAACCCGCTGAAGCCTTACCCCGCCACAATCTCGTAGGGCCGCATCATTTCGTTGTCTTCGTGCTCCAGCGTGTGGCAGTGCCAGACGTAACGGCCGGGATAGCTGTCGAACTTCACGATAATGCGCGTGACCATCTTTGGGACTGACGCGTACGACATCCTTCCATCCATCTTCGCCCGGAGCCGGGCGGAATGCGTGCTCCCAGACAGTCGCAGCTCCTTCTTCGTCGTCGTAGGTCCAGGGGTCATAGCGCTGGCGGTCGAGAATCTGGAAGCGCACGGTGTGCAGGTGGATGGGATGGGTGTCGTCGGTCGGATTGAGGAAGCTCCAGATCTCGGTGCTGTTGAGTGCAGGCTTTTCGGTGATGGGATCGTGCCAGTAGCTGTTGTTCAGCAGCAGGAGCAAGGACTCGTCCGCCTTGTCCTCGTACTCGTCGAGCGTGAGCAAGCGCGTCTTCGTGGCCTCCGACTCGGGAAGTCTCGGCACGGGCCGCAGCTGTGCCGGAAGCGAGCTGTTGTCGGTGACCTTGTTCGACGCGACGCGAAACTGCATTACCGTCAACGAGTCGTTCTTCAGCACGATCTGCTCGCCGCGGCTGCTCGCTGAAGTCGATGACGATATCGGCGCGCTCGGCAGGAGCCGAGGGTCAGGAGCTTCAGCGGGACCGGCGCCGGCAGCAGGCCTTGGTCGCTTCCGATCTGGTGGAAGCCCGAGTCCGTTTTGCAGGGTCAGGTGAAGAAAGCGCGAGTTCGAGGTATTCAGTACGCGGAAGCGATATTTTCGGGGCTCGACTTCGAGGTAGGGAAAGAGCTTTGCCGTTCACCAGGATGGCGTCGCCGGCAACATCGGCAATCCACGGTGCGCGCGGGTTTCCGGAGACCGGATAGTACAGCTGGCGCATCGGGCGTGAGCAGGCGATCGAACATCACCAGCGGCACTTCGTAGGCGCCGCTGGGCAAGTTGAGATTGTCCTCGAAGCTGTCGCGAATCGAACGCCGCGCCGAACAGTCCCGCATACACGTTCAGCCGATTGATGCCCATGGCGTGGTCGTGATACCAGAGCGTGGCCGCGTCCTGCTGGTTGGGGTAGTGATAGACGCGCGACTTGCCCGGCGTGAACCAGTCCTCGGGATAGCCATCGCTGTCGGCCGGCACGTGCGCGCCGTGCAGATGCGAGACGATGCGCACCTGCGGATTGCCGTGGTCCGCGCCATGCAGACGATAGTCGATGGGAAGAAAATGCTGCTGCGGCAGTTCGTTCGCCCATTCCACCAGCACCTCCTCTCCGCTGCGCAACTCCAGCGTCGGGCCGGGCACGGAGGGACCGTACGACCAGAAGCGGGTCGGCTTCAGGTCGCGATGAATTTTCATTTCGACCGGACGCGCCGCCAAACGGTAGTAGGGCAGCTTTGTTCTTCGGCGACGAGGGTAGCGCACGCATGCCGCTCGGCTTGGCCACCGCGGGAAGAGGCAGCGCATCAACGAAAGCCGGCAGCGTGCTTACATTCAGCGTGTTCGCCGCAGCGGGCATCGGCGTGCGACATGGCCTCCAGCAGGCCGGACGCGGGTCAACAGCAGTCCGCCTGCAAGGCCGGAGCATTGCTTTAAGAAATGTACGGCGTGAACTCATCCACATCACCTGAGACGAGAGGTTCATGGCAGCAATAAAGAAAGGCAGAGCAGCGTTCATCGCCGTGGCAACGAGGCAGCCCTGCCCGGTGGTTATCTTACAGAAACATCAAGCTGGCGAGTCACTGACCGCGAGTGCGACTAGTGGCTTTTCACCTCGCCCGTATTTTCGTCCAGGATCAGGCGCTGGTGCGACGGCTCGCCGAACACGAACATGTTGTTCAGCGGTCCGGCAACGGCATCGAACGAGCCGGTAATGCGCTGTCCGCCCAGCCAGTTGTCTTCGATGAAGCGCACGATCGAGCTCTGGTCGGTCATGGTGTGATCGACGAAGTTGGGCCGCGCGAACGGCGAGACGATCAGGAAGCGGAAGACGCGGACCGTAGCCGCAGCGGCCCTGAGCGTGATGCGCCGTCGACGCCGGCCAGCGCCGGAGCAGCATGACCGCAGAAGCCCGGTCCGTTCAGCATGTCCTGCGAAGTCTGCGACTGGTTCACGATCTGACCCAGCTGATGGTCGTACCAGCCGTCGGAGTCATCGTAGGCGATGATGACGGCGGTGCTCGTCCAGTCCGGCTTGGTCTGCAGGAAATTGATCACCTGGGTGATGAACGCCTGCTCGTCCAGCGGAGTGGAATAACCGGCGTGGCCGTCCTGGTAGCCAGGCGCCTTCAGATAGCTGACGGCCGGGTAGTTGCCGGCATTCACCGCGTCGAAGAAGTCGTGCATGTCGTACTGGTGATTGGCGGCATCGCCGTTGTGGCCGATCATGCTGACCGAGGTGGGACGCGTGTGCTGCAGGTTGGCGGTCGAGGCGTAGTACTGGAAGGGCTGATGGTGCGGGATGTAGTCAGCTTTGTGCGTGCCAATGTACTGCGAGGCGTGCGAGCGGTGGCAGCCCGTGGTTCCGTTAGGGTTGGTGATGGAGAGATCGAAGCCGCCTTCGAAGAATCCCCACGTCACGCCGGCAGCAGACAGCATGTCGCCGACGTTCTGGCCGCCCATCTGAACCTGCGAGCTGCCCGAGCAGACGTCGCCAACCGGATCGCTGTCGCTGACGAGCGTGAAGCCACCGTTGCCGTCGGGCACGACAGCGTAGTCGGAGTCGATGTTCTGAATGACGCCGTTGGTCTGGCCGGCGACGACGTTGATGGCTCCCGGAGTCGACGGACCAAAGTTGGTTCCGTAGGAGTTGTCGTTCATCGCGTAATGCTGGGCGTAGTTCCAAAGAGCGGTGACGGTGTTGCCGTCGTAGTAGCCCATGGTCAGACCGGTGGTGCGAGTGACCGGCGGACCGTAGCCCGGAGGCGGGCCAGCGGTGCCGACGCTGAGCGGGAACAGGTCCATCAAACCGCCGTCAAACGCCGCCTGCTCCGGACCGTAATCGTGGTCCTGATCAGCCGTCCAGGCCTGCGTGCGGGATCAGACGGAACGGGTTGCTGGCACCATCCAGGTTGGCGGGATTCAGGTTCGGGTTGTTGGTCAGCAGACCATCGCTGAGTCCGTTAACCGAGGGCGTGAAGGGCGAAGGATAAAACTTGGGCTCACCGGGAACCGTGTTCAAAGCGCGGGGATAGGTTCCAAAGTAGTGATCGAAGGACACGTTCTCCTGGAAGATGATCACCAGATGCTGAATGGGAGTTGCTGGTTGACCTGCGAAAGACTTGGCAGGCGCGGGGGCTGCCTGCGGCATTCGCGTTGGTCAGCGGGCCGAAGGTCATGGCCGCCATCAACGTTGTTGCCAGAAACTGACGCATAGTTCTCCTCACCTCTCTCACGCTCAGGCGTGAATTCCGAGGTTCCACCTTGATAACTGGAGGAGGTGAACGGGAATTGAACCGCAGGTTAAATGTGGGTGAACAGCAGAATAAAATTGCGGAATTGGATAAGAGGAGCAGCAATCAGCATTCAGCACTCAGCAAATGGGGTGGCCATGACCGTATGGAACCGTCACACGAAACGAGCATCTCCGTCCCGCAATCGATCAACGCAGGCTGAATGCTGAGTGCTGAGTGCCGAAGTGCTAAGTGCCGTCTGTTGTGATGAAATAGTGTTTCGCGGAGGGAACTTTGAAACGTGTTCTCGTTGCCACTTCGAACCCGGGCAAGATTCGCGATCTGATCGGCGCGGCCGCGGCTCACAATGTGCAGATTGAAATGCTGCCGGGCTTTTCGTCGCTGCCTGCGGTGGTGGAAGATGGCGACACCTTCGAGGCGAATGCCCGAAAGAAGGCTGAGTTCTACAGCAAGCACGCTGAGGGCGAGATTGTCATCGCCGACGACTCCGGGCTCGAGGTCGACGCATTGGGCTGTGCTCCTGGCGTGCGCTCCGCGCGCTATGCCGCCGACGAGCACAATCCCGAAGACGAGTCGGGGAACTCAGACGACGAGGCGAACAATGCGCGATTGCTGCGCGAGTTGCATGACGTGCCCGATGAGTTCCGTACCGGGACGATTTATCTGCGTGATCACTGCCGCGCGCAATGGACACACGCTGGCAACATTTCACGGCAAAGCGGAAGGCTTGATCCTGCGTGCAGCTCGCGGACGTAATGGGTTCGGATACGATCCGCTCTTTTATTTTCCGCAGATCGGGAAGACGTTTGCTGAACTCACAGCACGAGGAGAAGGCCGGGTACAGTCATCGCGGCGCGGCGTTTCGCGCATTTCTCGAGTGGGAAGACGAAGCGACGGAGCGGCATCCGCATTGAGCATATGGGTATGTTCACCACTGGGGGGCACGGAGAATCACGGAGGATCCGAGAGAATGAAAACCTCAAAAAAACTCCGTGCTCTCCGTGCCTCCGTGGTGAATACGATTTTCCGACTACACCTCACTCTCCAATTCAGGCAGCGTCCCGTCGGCAATCTCTTTACCGCCGTCATGTACCTTTGCGGTCGTCACCAGCGCCACGCCGACCACGATGATCACCGTCCCGCCGAGCATGAAGGCGTCGAGCCGCTCGCTATGCAGCAGCCATCCCAGGAACACCGCGACCAGCGGATTGACGTAGGCGTACGTCGCCACCTTTGGCGTCGGCACGTGCTTCAGCAGCCAGATATACGCGGAGTATCCCACCCACGAACCGAAGACCACCAGGTAGAGCACGGCGATCATCGCGCGATGGGTGACGACGATGTGACGGTACTCGCCACTCACCATCGCGACGATGGCATTGCCGATCGCGGCAAACAGCATTTGCCATCCGGTCGCGGTGAAGGGATCGACCTTCATCTGCCACTTGTGCGACAAGACGGAGCCGACCGACCAGCTCATCGACGAGAACAGTAACGTGCACGCTGCCAGCAACGGCATAATGCCGCCGGCGCCGTGTTCGAACTTCGACCAGAACAGCAGTGCCACACCGGCGATACCCAGGGCGACGCCGAACACTCCCCGGCTCGACAGACGATCGCCGCGGAAGATGAAGGTCTCCAGCAGCAGGAACCAGATAGGAGTGACGGCGATGAGCAAGCGCGGCGAAGCCTGTAGGCACCCACTGCTCCGCCCACGCCAGTCCGCAATTGCCACCTACCAGCAGCAAAGTCAGCCGATCGTCGCCAGTCTCAGCGCTTCGTTCCAGGTGATGCGAATGTTGCGGCCCATGGCGGCGCACGCAGCCAGCATCAGCGGCCCTGCGATGATGAATCGCATGGCGCACATGACCGCGGGTGGAAGGTGTTCCTCGTCGGCGATGCCGATCGCCAGGTAGGTCGAGCCCCAGAAGACATAGACCAGCGCGAACGCGAACGATTACCTGCCAACGATGATTGCTCTGGATATTCACGCGATATTGATGCCCGCCGACAACAGGGATTACGCTAAGGATGCCGTGATCCGCTAACTGGCTGGTTTGGGCTGCACTTTGCGTAGCCGGTGCCCGGTGATCAGGACGTAATGCACACCGGAGATGGTGGTGAAGGTGAAGGTGGCGTAAAGAAAAATCTTGACCGTTAGGAACACCCACCAGGTCGGCAACACCTGCGACAGGACGACGAAGAAAACCGCCGCGATCTGGCAGGCAGTATTGATCTTGCCGAAGATGCTGGGCCGGAAGTCGCGAAAGCCAACGGTGGCGTACAACACGAGGGCCGTGGCCACGATCCCCATGTCGCGGCTGAAGACCACCACTGTGTACTTCCACGGGATCTTTTTGACGAACGAAAGCACCAGGAACAACGAACTCAACAACATCTTGTCGGCCAGCGGATCCAGGTATTGGCCCAGCAAGGTCTGTTGGTGCAGGGTGCGGGCCAGCAGTCCGTCCAGAGCGTCGCTGAGGGCTGCCGCCAGTCAGCAGGCCGAGCGCCCAGTCCCAATTGCCATCGAAGACCGAATGATGACGAAAGGAATGAAGATCAGGCGCAGCAGCGTGATCTGGTTTGGCGCCGTCCAGAACTGGTTTTTCAGCCGCGTGCTCTGAAGAAGTGGCATGTTTTTGCAATGGCCAACTGGCTGGTTGGTCCGGAAAGCCGAACTGTGCAGCTCAGTTCGATTGTGACGGGTTTGTCAGCGGCTGGCAATCGGTATGCGCTTGTGAGCGGTTGTGCCCCACAAGTTCGCGTCCCGGCCTCGGACGCTGACCTGGGAGTGGATGGCGGAAAGAACACACAGGTTAGCCCAAGGATGGCGGACCCGGGGCACGGTCGGCAGCGGTCTGTACTGGACATCGAAGCCAAATAGTCATCAACCGGCTAAGTAGAAGCTTTTGCTGCGATGGCGTGCATCGGTATAATGGCGGCAACAATCTGGCTGGTCGCTGAAAAAATGAAGAAGCTCCCCTCTCATTTTGACGGTAGACGATTTCGAAACTTGCTTCCACGGCGCAACGGATTTGGTGCATTGCTCCGCTGGCTACTGTCGCGCAGACAGGGGCAGTGGCGCGTCCACCAAAATTCTGCGTCCCCGTCGCTGCCGCCGAGAAAATCCGAACGCCTGCGCATCACCTTCATCAATCACTCGACATTTCTGCTGCAATTGAAAGGCATCAACATTCTGACGGACCCTGTCTGGTCCGAGCGTGCCAGCCCGGTGTCATGGATGGGTCCGCGGCGTTATCGCGCGCCGGGAATTTCAATCCACGATCTTCCGCCGATCGACCTGGTGCTGCTGAGCCACGATCACTACGACCACATGGACCTGCCCACATTGCAGCTGCTGGCGCGCGAGCATCGGCCGACTATCTATACCGGCCTGAAAAACGGTCGCGTTCTTGCCAAACACGGTATCGGCAACGTAGTGGAACTGGACTGGTGGCAGGAGGCAGCGGCCCGTAGCGACATGTGGATCACGGCCGTTCCCGGCGCAGCATTTCTCCGGACGCGACGCCTTCGACCGCGACAAGCGCCTATGGTGCGGCTTCGTTCTGCAGACCGACGACGAAGCGCTCTACTTCGCCGGAGACACGGGCGCAGGTCCGCACATCGAGCCAGATCGCGGAACGCTTTCCTGATCTCGATCTGGCGATTCTTCCCATCGGTTCTTTTCGTCCCGAGTGGTTTATGGGCGAAGTACATATGTCGCCGCGAGACGCGGTGGACGCTCACTTTGCCTTGGGGACGCGAGTCAGCGTAGCCAGCCACTTCGGCACGTTTGCTCTGGCCGATGATGGCGACGATGAAGCCGTGGAGGATTTGAAGGACCTTCTGCGCGCAGATCTCAGATGCGAGGAACAGAATTCTGGACCCTCGGTTTCGGCGAGGGGCGCGATGTGCCGGTGCGAGCGCTTGCGGTCGGGCAGCCGAGAGGAATCGCTTAGAGACACCCGCTCCTGCTTGCCTCCTGCAGTGCAATCCTCTACAAGATACGCATGAGCGTGAACACCTACGCTGCGCTGTTACGCGGCATCAACGTTGGCGGCAAGCACAAGCTGCCCATGAAGGATTTGGTCGAGGTATTCTCCGCCGGCAAATGTAAGGACGTCCGCACCTACATCCAGAGCGGCAACGTTGTGTTCACGTGTTCGGAGGCAGTCTTCAAGGGCCTCTGTCCATCGCTTGAAAAGAAAATTGAGGCTCGCTTCGGTTTCCCGGCGCCGGTGGTTGTGCGCAGCCACCAGCAACTGGTGAAGGTTGTGAGCAGCAATCCGTTCCTCAAAGCCGGCAAAGCCGGAGCAAACTCTCCACGTAATGTTTCTGGCGGCCGAGCCCGACACCAAAGCAATCGGCAAGCTGGATCCCGCACGATCGCCGGGCGACGAGTTCCGCGTCGTCGGCAGCGAGATCTATCTGTACCTGCCCAACGGGGCCGGCAATTCCAAGCTGACCAATGCTTACTTCGACTCCAAACTGTCGACCATCGGTACAAGCCGAAACTGGGCAACGGTCCTCAAGCTGTTGGAGATGACGCAGCCCTGAGTTACCTGCGCGCGAGCTAGCGCGACCAGGTGATGCCGCGTCCTAAGACCACTATGAAGAGGAGTGCGACCACGACGCCGGTTACGATCCAGGGCAGGCTGCGTTGAAGAGGTGGTACCACCTCATCGGATTGAATTTTCTGTCCTCGCATCAGGCTGGGGAGGCTGAGCAGACCGGCGTTCGCTCCGAGAGTAGACGGCAGCGCTGACGCGATGACATAAAACAGTCCAGCCGGGTTCAGCAGCCCGGCGACTCCGGCGAGGATGCCATCCGTGAAGTAGGGGATCCAACTCAAGCCTCGAATTCGCCGCCAACCATCGCCCGGGATTTGGAATGGCCTCAACTCCGCTGCCACCAGCAGCATGGATGCGTAGTACGAAGCTGCGCCTATGACGATCAAGCCCACCCGCCACAACCAGTACGGCTGCAGCCCATGAATCACGGCAGCCCAGTCGCCGAAGTTCGCCACGCCGGAGAAGAAGAAGTAGCCGGTACCGGTAAACAGGTTGCCCATCATCGCCAGCACAAGGAAATAGTGCAGAGCGGGCGAATAACGTCGGCGGTTGCGCAGCAGCAGCCAGAAGATTCCTGCAAAGACCAGATTGACGAGAGTACCGCTGGCCGCAATCCAACGCGTCTCGATGTCGCTCTGCATCGCGACCGTGCTGATCGTGATGTGCTGGGCCCCGCTCAACCACGCGGTTACGGCGTGTCCTAATCCCTCGTGCAGGATGTCCTGCAGAACACAGGCCAGCACAGAAATCGAAACAATGGTCAGCCCATCGTCTTTCCTTGGAGCTGCGTCGGCAGGCATGGTCCCCTTGTATCACAAAGACGTGGCCTGATTGCCGCAGTGCCCTCGGAACGATACACTAGGCGATTACGAGGGGTCTCCCAATGCTTATCGTCATGAAGGCGCACGCCACCGAAGATGAGGTGAAGCGCGTCTGTCAGAAGATCGAGGGTTTCGGCTTTCGCGCGCACTCCATCCCGGGAGCGCAGCGCACCGCTATCGGCATTACCGGCAACGAGACCGAGCTTGATCCGGGCACGTTCGACGAGATGTCCGGCGTGCAGGAGGTCATCCGGGTCAGCAAGCCGTACAAACTAGTCAGCCGCGATGTGAAGGAAGAGGACACAGTGGTCCGCTTCCCGAATTCCGACGCAACCGTTGGCGGCGACGAAGTAGCCGTGATGGCCGGGCCATGTGCGATCGAAAGCCGCGAGCAGGCATTTGCCACCGCCGAACACGTCGCCCGCGCCGGAGCGCGCTTCTTTCGCGGCGGCGCCTACAAGCCGCGCACCTCGCCCTATTCCTTCCAGGGCCTGGCGCTCGATGGTCTGAAGATTCTCGCCGACATCCGCGACCGCTTTGGCCTGATGATCGTCACCGAGGCAGTGGACAACGAGTCACTGGACCTGGTGGAGCAGTATGCCGACATGATCCAGATCGGCGCGCGCAATATGCAGAACTTCTCGCTGCTGAAGCGTGCCGGACGCTCCCGCAAGCCGGTGCTGCTGAAGCGCGGCATGTCGGCGACGGTGGAAGAGTTCCTGATGGCGGCCGAGTACATCATGAGCGAGGGCAACTACAACGTCGTGCTCTGCGAGCGCGGCGTGCGCACCTTCGCCGATCACACCCGCAACACGCTCGACCTAAGCGTGGTGCCGGCGGTGCAGCGGCTCAGCCATTTGCCGATCATCGTCGATCCCAGCCACGGCACGGGAAAGCGCAACAAGGTTACGCCGCTGTCGCGCGCGGCTGTTGCGGTCGGAGCCGACGGCCTCATCATCGAAGTTCATCCCGATCCCGATCGCGCTTTGAGCGATGGCAAGCAGTCGCTGTATCCCGAACAGTTCGATCAGTTGATGGGCGAGGTGCGCCAGATCGCCCAGGTACTCGGTCGCTTCATCGCCGAGCCGGTTGCCAACCCGGGAGCCCGTCCGCCGAGTCCGGCAGTGACCAGCGCCGGAACGGCCGCTGCTCGCTGATGCGCAACATGCGGTTGTGGCGCGGCGGGAGCGCGCTGGCGCTCTTCGCGCTCGCGCTGATTGCGACCTCCTGCCGTACCCGAGGCACGGTCGCTCCCGGATATCACGAGTACGCTTACGTCAGCAATGGCAAGAGCAACTCGGTCAGCGTTATCGACCTGCTCCAGCTTCGCAATGTAAAGACAATCCCGGTCGGAGCGGGTCCTACCGGAGTGGCCGGCAGTCCAACGCGCAACGAAATCTACGTTGCCAACTCTGACTCCAGCAACATCACCATCATCGACGCGGAAAGCAACCAGGTCGTCTCGACCATCGGAGTCCACGCCAAGCCTTATTACGTATCGGTGTCGCAGGATGGCAAGCACGCTTATGTGGCCAATGCGGGTTCCGCCAATGTTTCGGTTATCGACCTGGCGAAGAGAGTTGTCATAGCGACTATTCGAGTGGGCGGAGCGCCGGGCATGGCGCGGGTATCACCCGATGGCAAACTGGTAGTCGCAAGTAATCGCGCGGACGACTCGCTTTCGATCATCGATGCCGACAAGCTCGCCGTGAAGGATACGGTGAAAGTATGCCAGCAGCCGCAAGACGTCGTCATTCTGCCCGACAACAGTAAGGCGTTTGTTGCCTGTCCCGCCTCGAACCAGGTTGCGTCCGTCGACTTGAAAACGGATCGTTTGCTGACCCTGATGGACGTGGGAGAGCTCCCGGTACACCTCACATTGAAGCCGGACGGCGGTGAATTGTTTGTCAGCAACTTCAACAGCAAGAATTTTTCTATTGTGGAAACGGGCAACAATGAGGTTGGAGGCAGCTATCTGATTGGCGACAATCCGTCGCAAGGGGTCGTCACCGCCGATAACAGCCTGCTCTACATGACGAATTTCGGCTCGGACATGGTGAGTGTCTACGCCATCGACATAGGGCGTGTGATCGGCGCCGTACAAGTAGGCAGCCATCCTGACGCGCTCGCGCTGACGCCTGATGAGGCGCATCTGCTGGTGCTGGATTCGGGATCAGGCGACGTAGCGGTGGTGCGCACGGTGAAGACGCGTGACAACTCGAAGATCAGCGCAGACCGCGCGCTGGTTACGTTGATCCCAGTTGGCAATCAGCCGAACGATATCGTGATCAAGGCGTTCACGGTGAAGGGGAATTGAGTTTGGGAACACTGTGCCGTGAGGAAAAGAGTTTGAGGTGAAAACGTGTGGACCGAGAGGGGAAAACATTGTGAGCTCGAAAGAGTGTTATCCCGACCGAGCGAAGCGAGTGGGAGGACCGCTTTACGGGTAGGGGTCCTTCGACTCCGGCGCCGCAAAAAGCCGCGACGCCTGCGCTCAGGATGACACCTATGCTCGGGGCTCGGACTTAGGGACGCCTACTCACCACTGACAACTGACCACCAGCCACTGACCACTGTCTTTTTACTTCCTCTTCCAGCGCACACCGTCTTTGGTGTTCTCCAGAATGACGCCGTTCTCAGCCAGTTCAGCGCGAATCGCGTCGGAGCGCGCGAAGTCACGGTTCTTGCGCGCCTGGGAGTGTTCGGCGACGAGCTTCTCAATTTGTTCATCTGAAAGCGATGCCGCCTTCGCCAGTTCAGCGGTCTTCGGGGCTGATCTTGTCGGCGAGGCCTTCCTGCTTTGCCCACTCGACCGTTGCTCGTACCTTCGCCGCATCGTCATCTTTCAGCACGGCGAAGATTTCCTCGAACTGTTCAAGCACCTTTAGCAGCGCCGGGATATCTCCCTTGCGAACCTCTCCGGCGTCGGCGGCGGCATTCACGTCGCGCACCATGTCGAAGATCGCGCCCAGCGCCTGCGCCGTGTTCAGGTCGTCGCTCAGCCCGGCGCGCATCTCAGTCGGTCGTCTTCTGCGCGATCTCGGCAATCTTCTCGTTGTCGCCGTCGGGGAACTGCGAGCTCTCCAGCCGCAGCTTGAAGTTGCGCAGCCGTTCGACTGAGTTCGCCGCCTGGGTCAGGCCATCGAAGGTGAAGTTGAGCTGCTTGCGGTAGGGAACCGACATCAGCAAGATAGCGGATGGACGACGGCTTGTGTCCCATCAGGATCAGGTCGCGGACGGTGAAGAAGTTGCCGGCGCTCTTGGCCATCTTCTCGCCTTCGACCAGCAGGAAGCGCGAGTGTACCCAGAAGTGCGCGAACTGCTTGCCGGTCATCGCCTCCGATTGCGCAATCTCGTTTTCGTGATGCGGAAAGATCAGGTCCTCGCCGCCCAGGTGAATGTCGAAGCTCTCGCCCAGGTACTCCATCGACATGGTCGAGCACTCGATGTGCCAGCCCGGACGTCCCCGGTCCGATCTCGGTATCCCACTGCGCCTCGCCCGGCTTGGGCGCCTTCCACAAGGCGAAGTCGCGGGCATTGTCCTTGTCGTACTCGTCCACGTCGACGCGCGCGCCGTCGGTCATGCCGGCGAAGTCGCGTTTGGAGAGCTTGCCGTACTCCGGGAACTTGGCGATGCGAAAGTAGTACGAGCCGTCATCGGTGCGATAGGCGTATCCCTTTTCCACCAGCACGGCGATGAAGTGCGCCATGTCGTTGATGTGGTCGGTGGCGTTCACCAGCATCTCGGGATGCTCGATGTTCAGCGCGTCCGCATCTTCGAGAAATGCCTGACGATACTTCTTCGTGTACTCCTGCACGGTGACGCCGTCGCGCGCGGCATTGCGGATGATCTTGTCGTCCACGTCGGTGATGTTCATGACGTGCTTCAGCTGAAAGCCGCTCTGCTTCAGAAAACGCCGAAGGGTGTCGACGACAACGAAGGTGCGGAAGTTGCCGATGTGGCCGTAGTCGTAGACGGTGGGACCGCAGGCGTACATGCGGACCAGGTTGTCTTCGAGGGGATGGAACTCTTCGACCTTGCCGGAGAGGGTGTTGAAAAGCTCAATGGCCATGAATTCTTCCTGTATGAATACGGAATCTTCGATTGTAGGGAACGGCGGGAAAGAGGGTCAAACGAGGCGGCGCGATTGGCACGATCGTCGAGTCGTACCGCGATCGCGAACCCCTCGTTATCTGCGGCAAAGCGTATCACTCGGCCGGGCCGGCAAACAGAATGCGATTTCCATCGGGATCGAGAACGATGAAGGTCCTGGCGCCCCAAGGCTCCTTTTTCAAGGTTTGACCGAAGCGCACTCCCACGTCCTGGTACGTCAAGAAGAGTTGTTTGATCTCGTCCGCGGTAGCGACCGTAAGGGCAGCAGAGAGCAGATGCTCGCGTTCGCGAATATCGCCGGCGAAGACAGGCTCGCATACCAGTCGCAACGCAAGCTTTCCATGGTCGCGGGTGACCTGGCCGTAGAACGGCGGGTCGCCGTAAACGAAGTCGACCGTGAACCCGAGCTGGGTCGTGTAGAAATCGCACGCTGCCTGAATGTCGGCAACGAATAGCTGGGCTGCAGTTGAGGTGAGAACGGGAACTGGGGTTGGCAAATTTCTGGGGCATGGCACTGGCTCCTGATTTGAGCGCCTGCCAGGATTCGAAACCTCTTTGCCGCGCCACCAGTTCCTGCGCGTCGGCGAGTTTGAACTCCGCGTTCAGTACCTGCTCATCGCTGAGCCCGTGAAAGCGGGGCAGGCCTGCCCTGATTCCGGCGGCGACGGGATAGTACCGTTCGCGGTGCCAACGCAGATACTGCTTCGCTTGCTTCTTGAGGTTTTCGAGGTTCGGCATAGGCGCAACGGTATTTACATGTGGTAGGTGGGCGTTGCCCTTTCGATCTGCACCGATGCGCCCTACGCAGCAGGGAAAATAGTGCCTCGGTCAGCGTCCACCTGTCAACGGCTATGCCAGGCAAGAAGTGCTGAAAAGGGTCAACCGCCGCAACTGCATTCTCAGCACCGGCTCTTTATGCCGTGTGACCATCGAGTCATCTCCGTTCTGAGAGCCATTCTTAACAGCACGATGGCGGGTTACACACAGGTGATGGACAGATAATCGCCCGAGCATTGCATTTATAGGCTTCGCCTACTACAGCATGGTGATGAGGTAGGAAATAGAAGCAAGCCAGACAACTTGCTCCGAAGTTCACTTTGACAGTTCCCGAAAACTTGAAACACAGGAGTAAAACCATGACCCATAGAATTCTTACTAGCGTCTTGATCTTTTCGTTAGTATTTGCGGTGGCGTGTATAGTGACGCCGGTGGCAGCGGCCAGCCAGCCAGTCGCAACCACCCAGCCGAGTACGCCGCCTCCAGGACCAGTTCCACCACAGCCGCCGAAACCGAAGAAATTTCCCGGACCGACTCCATTCCCGGGACCGACTCCGTTTCTGGTAACTGGTCTTGAACCACCGACGCCTCCACCGTTGCCGATTCCTCCTCAACCACCGAAGCCGCCGAAACACCCCGGTCCGACTCCATTTCCGGGCCCGACTCCGTTTCTGGTAACCGGCGTTGGACCGACGCCACCGCCGCCGGTCCCACCGCAGCCGCCGAAACCCCCCAAGAATCCGGGCCCAACTCCGTTCCCGGGCCCGACTCCGTTTCTGGTAGCTGGCGTTGGACCTACGCCACCGCCGCCGGTTCCTCCGCAGCCGCCGAAACCGCCGAAGAATCCGGGCCCAACTCCGTTTCCGGGCCCGACTCCGTTTCTGGTAGCTGGCGTTGGACCGACGCCACCGCCGCCGGTTCCTCCGCAGCCGCCGAAACCGCCGAAGCACCCAGGGCCGAGTCCATTCCCAGGTCCGACACCGTTCCCGGGGTAGCATGAACGTTGGGTGAGCCTGCTAGCTGGGTAGGTATCGGGTACGTCATGGCCCTGAGCTGTTACGCTCAGGGCCGTTCAATTTTTATCGGCTCATGAGACAGACTCTCCTACCCGTGTCGCTGTTCGTGGCTCCTTACAGACTCCTCTTTAGGACGGGCTAGTCACCTTCCTTTGTGGCAACCGTCACTGACGCACTTCTGTCTCCAATGGAAGAATACAGTTGCGTCAGGGAGAAGCTGCGCAGGGCCTTGCGACCGCTCCCACCCGACTCACGGGTTCCCCATCATCAGAAATATTTCCTTCTCCCGAATGACTGGCCACACAAACGCTCACTGTACCCGACGTGATCCCCCAGTTTTCGTCGGGTTACATCAGACTGGCGGAGGGAATGTCGTTGACCCTGCCCAGAGCGGTTCGCGAGCACGCTGCTGATCTAACCCTCAGCAACGATCATCCCTGTGTGTATCGCTTCGGGCTCATCGAAGTGGACTTCCATGCCGGCGAACTGCGCAAGGCGGGGTTGCGGATCCACATGCAGGACCAGCCCTTGCAGGTGTTGTCGATCCTGTTGCGTCATCCCGGTGAGATCGTCAGCCGCGAAGAATTTCGCAGACAACTATGGCCGGCGGATACTTTTGTCGATTTCGATCACGGCCTGAACAGCGCGATGAAGCGCTTGCGCGATGTATTGGACGATGACCCTGAACGACCGCGGTTCGTGGAGACGATTCCGCGGCATGGTTACCGGTTCATCGCTCCAATCATGGAAACCGCAATTACCACGGTAAGTGTCGGCGGAAGTCCGGCTTGGGTACGAACCGTTTTGCCGGCTCCGAAATCGGACCTGGGGATGCCGACGACAGTCGAGTATCCTCGGGCGGAAGGCATGGGCTTCCGTCGACCTGAGGGCCGGGTGGAATGGAAGCCATGGTTGATCATCCTCACGATCAGCGCACTGGTTCTAGGTGCTGTAGCCGTGGGGCTGTACCGCGCAACCTATGAGCAACGACGTCTCGCGTCCCCCTCCAGGATTGTGCTGGCTGTCCTTCCTTTTCGCGATCTGACCGCTGTTCCGGCGCAGAGCTTCGTAGCCGAAGGAATGACACAGGAACTGATCACCCATCTGGATAAACTGGACCCCGAGCATGTTGTAGTCAGCACTCGCGCGCCGCTCGACTCGGATAGGGAATACAAGAGGTCCCGGCCCGGCGGCGACCTGCCAGTCCAGTACGTGCTGGACGGCAGCACTCGCCTGCAGGGCGACCATCTTCGAGTTTCGGTCCAGCTGATCGAGGTCAACGAACAGCGTTATGTGTGGGCCGAATCCTACGATGAAAGGGTGACCGACCTTCTGCAGACGCAAGCGGCGATCGCCACCGAAATATCCGCCGCCATCCGGCAGAAACTGTTGCCCTGAGCTCGTGCGATTGTTCGCTCATCACTGAACTGCCCGCTCCTGCGCGATTTACAATAGCCGCATGGACTCATTCGTCATTGCAGGCAGGCAGTTTCGCTCGCGCTTGATCGTGGGCACGGGTAAGTACAAGTCCGGGCAGGAGACGGCGCGCGCCATCGCAGCCAGCGGCGCCGAGATGGTCACCGTGGCGGTCCGCCGCGTGAACCTCGACCGCAGCAAGGAGTCGCTGCTCGACTTCATCGATCCCAAGCAGTACTTCCTGCTGCCCAATACGGCCGGATGCTACACCGCCGACGAGGCGATCCGTACTGCGCGCCTGGGGCGCGAGGTCGGCCTCTCCGACTGGGTGAAGATCGAAGTCATCGGCGACCAGCAGACGCTTTATCCCGATGTGCAGGCGACCATCGAAGCGACTCGCGTGCTGGTGAAGGAAGGCTTCACAGTGCTGCCCTATACGTCGGATGACATCGTGGTTGCGAAGCGGCTGGTGGATGCCGGGGCGTCGGCGGTGATGCCGCTGGGTGCGCCCATCGGTAGCGGTCTGGGACTGCAGAACCAGGCCAGCATTCGAATTCTGCGCGAGATCATTACCGATGTGCCGCTGATTGTTGACGCGGGCGTCGGTACGGCATCCGATGCCGCGATTGCAATGGAGTTAGGCGTCGATGGCGTGCTGATGAATACCGGCATCGCCGGCGCGCAGGACCCGGTGCTGATGGCTGAGGCGATGAAGAATGGCGTGATCGCCGGACGCCAGGCTTATCTCGCCGGACGCATGCCGAGAAAGCTGTACGCTACGGCGAGCTCGCCGCTGGAAGGCGTCGTGCGGTAGGCGGTATTTCCGATCAAGGGAATCCCCGCCCTAGCCCAACCGATGGGCTAGAACGGGGCACCCAAGTTCTTTCCATCCTAAGCGACTAATCACTATCCACTTCTACGGTACGTTCACCCTGACCTGTGCGGTCGACCGGCCATACTGGTTCGTGGCGGACAAGGTGTATGTCATCGACGCCTGCGGATTTACGACCGCCGTGTTACCTCGTATCGCACCCACTCCCGGCGAGACGACATTGTATTCGCCGTTCGTGACACTCCAAGTCAGTGTGACCGGCTGTCCCGGGCCACCGGACGAGGTTGCCGTGAAACTGTTGATCGTCGGATTCGGCCCCGTCGGGACATTCTGCGACGTGTACAGCGGCGAAATCAGCAGCACCTCGAAATCAGAGGCAGTGACATTTCGCAATACGCCCAGGTTATCGTTGTTCCAGTGCGAATCGGTTGTGCCACCAATGAACATGGAGCTGCCGTTGTCGGCCATGATGGCGCCGTACTGCTTGAGAGCGGTCAAAATGACCTGGTCCTCGGGGGGATAGCCCGAAATATCGAAGCTCGCCTTTCAGCCGAATGCGCATACCCATCGGCGCAGCGAACTGATTGCTCGAGTTGGAGGCCCAGTGTGTCGCAGGGGGAGTGAAAGCTTCCTTGCTGAATTGCAGTGTCATGCGAATCGCATGATTGATGTGCCCGCTGGCGACCTCGTCGTACCGCACCAGTCCGGGGAAGATCGGCAAGCCGGCGGCATCGGCTGAGGTCCACGTGTACGGCCGCTGCTCGTTGGCTTCCAGATCCCACACCGCTCCCGATCCCCCCACCCACAGTCCGGGATTGAGCCGGTAGGCGCCATACAATTCGTAAAGCCAGCAATTGCCCTTGTCCAGAATCAACACGTGCCGATCGCCATTGCCGGGGCTGGGAAAACCTTCGATCTGCGCGTTGAAGGGAATCGGCATCGGTCCAGGATCACTCTCGCCGCCATACAAGTTGTAGTTGACATAAACCAGCGGCTGGGCGCTGGGAACGACCATGTACGGAATCCCTATCGACTGGCCTTGGTAAAGACCGGAGCCGAAGTCCGGATGCAAAGGCTTGCTGCTGCCGATGAAGTTAATGATCGCGTCTGAGTTGGGATCGACGGGTGCGTTCGCGATGTTTGTGTTCCAAAGACTGTTGGAGAGGAAAGGAACAAAACCGTTCAAGCTGCCTTCCGGCCCTAACGAGATTCCATTGCAGGGATTGCCCTGGGCCGAAGCGGCAATCGCGAGAACCAGAAGGCTGGCGGCGAGGAGCAGAGGAGGACGGATTGATCTGGCGTGCATTACGGAACTCCGCTGATGGTTTCCTACGCACGAAGAGGCCTGGGATTATCCCGAGCATAGCACCGGCTCGCGGACCCGCTGAGAAAAATCGAGGGTAGCTGGAGTCGCTCGTTACGATAGGTGGGTGACTAAAGTGCGGGCTCGCCTGGAGAATCTGAGTTGGGCGTTCGAGTTCGGTCCTCTTCTGAGTGGCCGAGGCAGGTTCCTTTCAACTTGGCGGGTACAGAAGCTGGCTCGCGACGGTTATTGGAAGCACTGTCTTTCCTTTACGTTTTTTCTCTAGACGTACGGCCGGAGGTAAAGTTGGATTTGTCGCATAACCCGTGCCATCGAAGCGCAGTTCCGCTTCGTACCCCGGCTGAATACCTCCGCCTTCAACCCAGACGCTGACATCGCGCCAGCCAAACGATTTTGTTTCGAGAATGCGGATTGGAAGTCTTGTCAACGTAATTTTGCTGACAACGCGAAACGACGAATTTTCCGGTGTCAAGACAAGTGTGGTACAGCCGCCGCTGCCACACGAATCAGCGCTCATCAGGTATACGAGCACTTCATTTGATCCGTCGCCGTTGAGGTCAACGAAGGCGGCTGAATAACGCGTTGTCCGACTCGAAGAAGGGCTTACATAGTGCTGGAGAAAGGTCCGAACGCCGTTGGATTCGTTTGTTGCGAAGGGCTGACTTTGTCCGAGGGCAGGTATCGAGTACCAAAAGGCGACAAGCAGCGCGATCGACAATCGAGATTTCGGGCAGGAATAAATCAACGGATTCCAGAGTCCCTCAGTTTGGTAGGGTAGCAGAATATCGTCAACGAAAAACCAAACCCAAGCAAAAGAACCTGGAACGGGGCACCCGATTCGGTTTTACTGGCCACTGACCACTAGCCACTAGCCACTACTTCATCACCAGCTTGGCGATGGTCTGTAGCTGCATGTTGCTCGTGCCTTCGTAGATCTTTCCGATCTTCGAGTCGCGGAAGAATTTTTCCACCGGATAATCTTTCGTGAAGCCGTACCCGCCGTAGATCTCGACGCACAGTGACGCCACGCGCTCGGCCACCTGCGAGCAGTAGAGCTTGGTCATGGCGGCTTCTTTCAGGAAGGTCATGCCGGCGTCTTTCATGCGCGCACAGTTGTACAGCAGCATGCGCGCCGCTTCGATCTCGGTCGCCATCTGCGCGATCTGGAACTGAATGCCCTGGAACTCGGAGATGCTCTTGCCGAACTGCTTGCGTTCCTGCGCGTACTTCACCGCAAACTCCCAGGCGCCGCGCGCCAGGCCCAGCATCTGAGCGCCAATGCCGATGCGGCCTTCGTTCAGCGTCTCGATGGCGATCTTGTAGCCTTTGCCGACTTCGCCCAGCACGTTTTCCTTGGGCACGCGGCAGTCGTCGAGGATCAGCTCGCAGGTGCTGGAAGCGCGGATGCCGAGCTTGTCTTCCTTCTTGCCGACCGTAAAGCCGGGAAAGCTCTTCTCGACGATGAACGCCGTGATGCCCTTGTAGCCGGCCGAAGGATCGACGGTCGCGAGCAGAATGAACACGCCGGCTTCCTTGCCGTTGGTGATCCACAGCTTCTGGCCGTTCAGAACATAGTCGCTGCCCTTCAGTTCAGCGCGCGTCTGCAGGGCGAAAGCGTCGGAGCCCGAGCTGGCTTCGCTCAGCGCGTAGGCGCCGACCGTGTCTTTGCACATGCGCGGCAGGTAACGCTTTTTCTGGTCTTCGGTGGTCCAGCGCAGCAGGGCATTGTTGACCAGCGTGTTCTGCACATCGACGACAACACCGGCCGACGGATCGACGCGCGACAGCTCTTCCACGGCGAGAATGGCTTCGAAGAAAGTACCGGCACCGCCGCCGTACTGCTCGGGAACTTCGATGCCCATCAGGCCCAGCTCAAAGAATTGATCGATGAGCGACTTCTCGAAGACGCCTTCCTCGTCCATCTTCTTGACGTGCGGACGGACGCTCTCGTCGGCGAACTGGCGAACCGTATCGCGGAAGAGCTGTTCATCGTCGGTGAGCGAGACCAGCGGGGCGGGAGGGGCAACGTGTTGCGCAGTAGCTTCAGACATGATGGCAATCCTTATCGTGGAGTACGAAACCTTCGATTCTATCGCAACACTACGTTGCGGAGCGGGATACGGCCTCGACCCGCTAGGCCGACTTCCTCGGAGCCGACCATGTGCGTTATCATTTGCTATGTGTACAGTGTTTGTATACAGTATACAGTGAGTAGTTGAGGAATCTGCCAATGAGCCTTGTCCATGCCGTGCTTACGACCGCGATACTCGTCTGCGGCACGATAACGTCCGCACAGATGCAGCGCCAGGATCCCGAAAAACTTGGCGTCGAAGCCGTCAACGATCTGGTTGCGCGTCACTTCAGCAAGGTGGAAGGCGCAGTTCGACGACAAATGAAAAGCGCAATGCCGGTGGAGACGCTCTCGACTGTTTGGGATTCCTTGATCGAGAAGGCGGGTCCGTTCGAGCGCGTGCTGGGCACCCACGTCCAGGAACAGGCGGGCATGAGCGTCGTGCTGGTTACCTGCAAGTTCAAGGACGAAACCTTTGACCTGCAGTTGCATTGGATTCGCAGGACCGGATCGCCGGCATGCACGTTCTACCCGGCTCGATCTCGCCCGAGGCGAAGCAAGGCTCGTCGACTCCGGATTACGCCAGGCCGGACGCGTTCCATGAGGTCGATGTCACCGTGCAGACCGGCGACTGGAAGATGCCCGGCACGCTAACTCTGCCCAACGGCAAAGGGCCGTTTCCCGCGGTTGTGCTGGTACATGGGTCAGGTCCTGAAGATCAGGACGAGACGATCGGTGGCAACAAACCCTTCAAGGATCTTGCATGGGGATTGGCAAGTCAGAACATCGCTGTCCTGCGTTACGTGAAGCGCACCAAGCAGTATGGGAAGCAATCGTATGCAGCCCGGTGTGCCATTTACGGTCAAGCAGGAGACGATTGACGATGCGGAAGCGGCGGTCGCACTACTCGCGGCGTCGGCCGGAGATCGATCACAGCCACATCTACGTTCTCGGTCACAGCCTGGGCGGGATGCTGGCGCCGAGGATCGCAATTGCAGACAAGCAGGTTGCAGGCATCATCATCGCCGCCGGGACGGCGCAGCCGCTCGAGAATGTCATCGTGCAACAACTGAAGTATCTCGCGAGTCTGCCAGGTGGGGACAGCGCCGAGATGAAGAAGCAGATTGAGGCCGCCGAACGTGCGAAGGAGGAGATAGAAAGTCCATCGCTGAAGCCGGACAGCACGGTCAGTGTTCTCGGGATTCCGATACCCGGCTCCTATTTTCTGGATCTGCGGGATTATCGTCCCGCGGAAGTTGCGGCCCAGCTGCAGATTCCGATTCTCGTTCTACAGGGAGGCCGCGACTATCAGGTGACCAGCCAGGATTACGATCTGTGGAAAGCCGCACTGGCAAAGGATTCGCGGGCGACCTTCAAGTTCTATCCCGGATTGACTCATCTGTTTATGACCGGGAAAGGCTCGGCTCCGGGATCGCCGGCGGACTACTCGGTGATCGGCCACGTGTCCAGTCAGGTCGTTCAGGATATTGCGCAATGGGTAAAGAACAACCAGGCAGCCAGGTAAGGCTATGTCGCTGGTGTGCTTGCTTTCGCAAAGACTCCACAGTGAAGCCGAATCAGCGCGTAGGTACGCGGCATTGGCGAGAAGCGCCCAATAAATGGGAACTGGGAGGCGGAAATAGAAGACTGGCAAACATAATCGGACACGTAAGCTGGGCTAGAGCCCACACGTGACAGGCCGATTAGCAATGATGTCCGCAGCGGTGGGGAAGAAATAGATCGACCAGAAGCCTGCGACCAGAAATCCCGCTCCCGCCCACATAGCCATTCGCTGCTTCATGATGTTCGCTCCGCCGCCCGTCTGGTGTGTTGCAATCGTCCCACACATCCGGGCGAAAACCAATCACAACCTGCTAAGCCCTGACCGGCGCACGCAGTTCCGGGGAGCCGGTTACGGCGGCCTTCAGCTCAGGATCGCTGCTGACGACCTCCATTAGTTTGCGCGTGATCTTGTCGTCGATCTCGCTGGCGTGCGGAATCTCGACCGGGTAACGCACCGTCAGCTCCAGGCCGGTTGGGACCAGGTTCAGTTGCGCTTTTGGCTCGGGTCGAGCAACCGATGTGTCAAGAATGCGTTCCACCAGGGCGTGCTGGCGGTCGATGTTGTGCTCGTAAGTGGCGAACACGGAGTTCACGGCATCGAGCATCTTCTGCTCCGCCTTCGCGTAGTCCGCGTCGGGCGCTATGCTGACGGCGACCTCATGCCATGCATAAGCTGTGCCCGGCAATTGCTTGAAGAACGGCGCTGTCTGAAACATCACCGAATTCGAGAACACGACTACGCGACCCGTGGGATACAGATCGATGCCGGTACCGGCCAGCTCCATCAGGTAAAGACGAACCATTCCGATCTCAACCACATCGCCGGTGACACCGGAGACAGTCAAGCGATCGCCAATGCGCACGCCGTATCGTCCCACCAGGAAGAAGTAGGCCGCCAGCGACAGAATGACGGTTTGCAAAGCGACCGCGATGCCGGCGGTGAGAAATCCCGCGAAGGTCGCCAGCGAACTGAACTCAGTGATGAAGCCGGCGATGACAATGATGCCCATCAGGAAGCCGATCACGAAACGTCGTATCAGCGTGAGCTGCCGCCGCCGGCGGGCGTCTTTGATGTAGCGATAAGTGGCGCGGCGCCACAGTTGCGATAAGTCCGAAGACGATGGCCAGCGCGAGCAAGTATGCCGCCGACTCGGATCAGCAGCGAACGCAGAACGCGCTTGTATTCGGCGCTGATGGAATTGCGCCACTCCAGCAATTCACCGTGACATTGATCGAGGACGATGATCTCCTGCCGCAGAGGCACGGCGATATCGGCGATCTGCTTGAACTGCGTAGTCAAAGTCGCGAAGTCACGGCGGGTTGCGACCGTCTCGGCAGGGTCGGAGGTGTCCGGGCGATTCACAATGTCGCGGCCCTGCTGCATCATGTTCTTCAGGGAATCCCGCAGCGGGGCGTCAAGCTTTTCGGCGGTCTCGCGCAGCCGGACCGTCTCCGCCATCAGCTGGTCGATATCGTGCATGTCGCGCATCTGGCCGAACAGAATCGACGTTTGCCCGAAGAGTCCCACATTGTCGGCGGCGCTGGCTTTGGAGGTCTGCGTTACCGACGAAGGCAGGTCTTTTTTCGGCGCGAAGACTTCCGGCACAGACTGCTTCAACTGCGCGATCTGCGCGGAAAGTCCGGTACCGGTGCTCTCGTTGGTAGCGACCGCTGCGATCTTCTGCAGCGAGTCCTGGATCGTCTTGTAGAGGTCGAGTTCGCCTTGCAGGGCGTCGCGTTGAGAGATGAGTGCCTGACGGTTTTTGCTGTTCGCTTTCGCAATCTGGGTATTCAGCTCGGCAATTTGCGACTGGGTATCGGTGATGCGGTTTGTATTGTTCGACAGGGCCTTGGCAAACCCCTGCTGTTGGTCAGCGAGGCTGACTCACATCCGCCGCATTGGGCTCACCAGCGTTAGTCTTTTTCTGTAGCGCGAGAAACGCTTCCTGGGCCGAGGCCGCCTGGAATGCCAGCTGCAACGCCTGTGTCGCCGAGCTGCGCGCGTTCTCGCAGATACAATGCGTCGCTCGGCTGACCGGAAGCGATGTCAAGGGCGGCAATGCGGTGATACCAGCTGATCGCCTGGTTCAGGTGCGCCAGGATCAGGCTGCTCTGCGTAGTAGGCGTTTGCGCCCACGACGCCACCATTAACACTGCCGCGAAAAAAACAACAAGCCCGCTTCGGCTGAAATTAATCTTGCGTTCCAGTCTTGCCACTCTTCCTCGCTGAAATTGAGTTCTGAATAGTGGGATGCCAATTGGCAGAAATCTGTCGGCTGCAACAACACAACCGGCCACGAGAGCTATTGGTAAAAGAAGTGAATGACTTATGGCGGGTTACTTCTCTTTTTTATAGACGATCTTGAGCTTGTCGCCTTCCAGAATCCGGGTTACCTGGTTGCGGGCGTGGACGGCCCAGGGGCCGGTGTTATCGAGCTTCAGGTAAATTTTCCAGTGCTGCAACGCCTGTCGTGCTTCTCCCAGGCGCTCGAATGCCAGCGCCAGGTTGTAGTGAGCGTCGGCATAAGTGGGGGCGAGCTGAATCGCGGTGCGATAAGCGGCGATCGCGTCCTGAACGCTGCCGGTTTCGTCCAGCACATTTCCCAAATCAAAATAAGCCAGAGCGTAGCGGGGATCGGCTGCGACGGCAGCGCGGTAATGCTTCTCCGCGGAAGCAAAGTCCTGCCGGTTGTAATACAGCGTGCCCAGGTTGATGTGCGCGGCCGCGTGTAAGGGTTCGATTTCCAGTACACGTTGATACGTGCGGATGGCCTCAGCGTGGGTCGCCGGATGCTCTTCCATCGCGATTCCGTGGCTGAAGAGCTCCGAGCTGGTTTCCAGATCGCTGATGGGTTTGATTTTGTTGTTGGAGACAACGGTACTTGTTGAAACCAGGGTGCCCACGGGACCAAAGTCCATCACAAACTGTCCGGCAATCGGCTCCACGGAGTGGCCTTCATGGCGATAGGCGACACGCGATCCAACGGTGAAAGCGCTGGCTTCCACCAGTGGGTTCTCCATGCCGGCTACTTGCTTTTGCATTGCCTGCAGTGACTCGCGGATGACAGCCGGACGCACACGTTTAGCGCGTAAGTCCCTGATCTTCTTAAGCTGAAGAAGGTCGTAAAAGGTAAACGTTTCGGAAACTGGAGCCAGTCCTGCCCTCTGCCAGCCAACGAGTTGCTTGGCCGTGATGTGCAGGATCCGAAGAACGTCCGCTCGACAGTATAGATTCATGTAAGCTCGGAGTCACCGACAGAGCTTGCTCCTATTATCGGAGCGAAGGCCGTGGGCAAGCAAGTGCAAAACCACTGAAAACAGTGGAAAACCAGGCTCCACGTCCCTTTACGGTAACCTCCCTTCAATTTACAATCGAAGTCAGCAACCCTGCAGGCGTGCCGCACTCGTGGGTACTCGTAAGGGTCGGGAAGCCGACGTAGCTCAGTTGGTAGAGCAGTCGATTCGTAATCGACAGGTCATCGGTTCAAGTCCGATCGTCGGCTCCAGTAAGTTCTTTGTTTCTCCATCTTGGCCACCCCGTGCTGGTGGCTTTTCGTTTGCCGGCTGGATACTGAGAATCGCTCTTTTGGTCTGCCAGACTCAGCCAAGATATCGCGGTCGGGCCTCTCGGTTATTCTGAACCACCAGCAGAATCGTCAACAACGCGTGAAGAATGCACGCTGGCCATAGCAGGTAGCTGACGAAGCCTCCTCCGATTCTGAGATAGCCGAGATAAACTGCCGCCAGCAGGTTGTAGACGACTAGCGCCCGCGTCGTGTGCGGGTTGAGATCGATTTGTCCCGGCCAGCACGCCAGCCCCAGTGAAAACAGCCCAACACCGGCAAGTCGGGCGACGGCCACACCCGAGCCGGAAAGGTCGGTGCCCAGAAGGGCGCGACCCACGAAAGCAGGTACGGCGACCAGGATCAGCCCAGTCGCCATTTCGATTCCCGCTGACAGTATCACCAAGGTTTTTGTTGTCATTGATTACTTTCCCATCGAGCTCTTGCGCCGGAACGGACAAACAGATCCAGAAATCGCTGCTCGCCCAATACCCGTCGGGCTTCACGGAAGGCGAAAAGCGGCAGGAAAACGCAAAAAACGATAACTCCTCGACCTACCAAGTCATTTACGTGGGTGCTGGAGAGTGCGCCGGCAAAATGCCCGGTATGCAGAAATCGTTTCACGAATTCCTCCACCACATGAAACGCGAATACCAGCAGGACAAATATCACAGCCTTGTAGGCGGCGGAAACAATCAGGGGCCGCTGCTCATATTTCCTGCCAATCCTGGCGTACTCTCCGAGCAGGATGACCTTGGCGACCACAAGGGCGTTAATGGCCGCGAAGCCAAAGTTCAAATACTTAACGTGAAAATCCCTAAGCAGGAGAATGCTGTAGAGCTCCAGCGAGCAGAAGAAGAACGCCAGGTAAAAGAATATCCAGGCAAGCTCCCACAACTCATGGATCGTTTTTTGTTTTAGTCCTTGGCGGTCGGAATTCTCGTTGCTCATCGGGCCCTCACGAAACGGTCTACGATATGGCAAGCATATCGCCTCTCGATCCTGCGCGTTGGACGTACTTCCGGCCGGCATTGCAAATCCGGCAGGGGTCTCCTGCAAGCGCAGTCGCCGCTCAGGCCATCGTCGAATGTTGCCAGCCTGATTCCCAAGAGACAGATTGTCGTGCGCTATCAATTCGTTGCCATTTGTATCCAGCGGCTCCCGAATGCATCACATAACGGAAGCAAATCTGCGGAGGAGAGCTAAGCATGAAGAAATCCAATCCGGATAAGGCGCGCTTGAAGCGTGAGCAGCTGTCGCCCCTAATCACGCCCACGGATCTGAAAGGGAGCGCAACCAAAGATATCTCTGGGGCAATGAATGCCATCCTGGCGGATGTCTTTGCACTGTATTTGAAGACCAAGAATTTTCACTGGCATATGAGCGGGCCTCATTTCCGCGACTACCATTTACTTCTCGACGAGCAAGCCGATCAGGTTTTTGCCATGACCGATCCAATTGCCGAGCGTATTCGCAAAGTGGGTGGCACTACGCTACGCTCGGTCGGGCACATTTCTCGGCTGCAGCGCGTTGCCGACAACGACGCCGAGTATGTGGAACCTGAAGACATGCTGGCCGAGTTGCGCGAAGACAATAAGACGCTGGCCGCGCGCCTACGCGAAGCCCACGATGTCTGCGACGAACACCATGACATCGCTACGGCGAGCTTGATCGAAGTTTGGATTGACGAGACCGAACGGCGTACATGGTTCCTGTTTGAAGCGAGCCGCCGCGGAGACTCTACCGGACACTAACTCGGCGCCCGATGGGGACGTGATCGCCCGCCGCTGTTGCGCGGGCGATCGCTACACGTTTGATAGATATCGCACTTTCCCCCGCGGACACGAACTCGCGCCAATGCCGCCCCCCAAGTCCGAGCCATGCTAGTCTCTGTGTTCGGGTACCTCGATGAGCGCGACCGGTTATTCCTCTCCGCAGCCCAGCAGCAATCATATCCGGGTGTCGTCCGAGTTGGCGGCGCGCGTGGATGCTTTTTGCACGGCGTCGGATCTGCGGCAGCGGTATGCGGCGTTGATCAGGCTCACCCGCTGGATACGGCCGGCCAAGCCCCACCTGGAGAGCGATCGCGCGCTGGAAACAGTCGTCGGATATCTCGAAGCGAACCCCGACGTGTGCTCGCGTTTCCAGTCCTCTACCGCGGCTTTGGTAAGTGAGCTCAACTCTCTCTCCTTGTTTGCCGAAGCTGGTATTCCTTCCGATAACAGCTTCCTTTCGGAGATCACCCAGCGACTCGCCGCCAGGCTCCTGCCTTCGGCGCGCGAAGAATCGGATACCTCGAAGCTGCTGGTAACGCTTTACTCCTCCAGGCGCGATGTCGACCATTTCCTGGCGATTCCTCCGGAGTTGTTTCGTCGCATGTCTGCGGTGTTCGCGGTTCCGGGCGATGTGGCAGTTTGGCAGAATCAGCGACGCGACCTGTGCGAAGCCATGCGGCTGCTGGCGGCACGCATCAGCGGAATCGGTGTACAGCCAGAGGTGCGTGACCGCAGCACAACCATGGCTGTCTCCGACTCGCCTTTTTACGGCTTAGCAGGCGCCACCGAAGATCTTCTCCGTGATGCGGGAACGGAGAACGCACTCAAGACATTTCTTGCATGGAAATCTATGGTCCGCCGATGCCGGCAGGGCATGGCGGAAGTGCATCGCCACATGGAAGCGGCTGGCGTCAGTGTTGAGCTGATCTTTGATCTCCAGAAAATCGAGGCCTGCCTGTTTCGCATGGAAGCCATCGCGCGCGTGCTGGTCGCGAGCAGCGAGTCGAACCAGGTGATCGCGGTGCAGGCGTTGCTGGCGCAAGTGGTTTCGGGTAGATTGTCGGACCGCAGCCTGCGTGGGTTGCTGCGCGAAAATCTGAATCTGATCGCGCGCAAGATGGTGGAGCGCACCGGCCACAGTGGCGAGCACTATATCGCTCACAATCGCGCGGAGTATTGGCACATGTGGCGGGCCGCGATTGGCGGCGGCCTATTCACCGTGATTACGGCCGCCATCAAGATGCGCATCGTCGACGCGCAACTTCCCATGTTTGTCGAAGGTTTTTTGAGTGGCACTAACTACGCTGTCAGTTTTGTGCTGTTGCAGATCTTCGGACTGGTGCTGGCAACCAAGCAGCCTGCGGCGACGGCGGCAACCTTTGCCGGAATCATCCGCAACAATCAGGGCGACCGCCGCTCCACCAAATTATCGGAATTCGTCGCCCACATCACCAGCACCCAACTTGCGGCAGCCATTGGAAATGTCATCGCGGTCACCATCGGAGCGGTGGCATTTGAAAGGCTCTGGCGCCTGGTTTTCTCGGAGTCATATCTCAGCGAGCACAGTGCCGAACATATCTACGAGACCCTGCATCTGCTCGCTTCGGGTACGGCATTTTTTGCGGTCGTCACCGGCATTATTCTCTGGATGGCGGCTTTGGCCGGCGGGTGGTTCGAAAATCTCGCCGTCTATTACCGCTTCTCCGAGGCGGTCGCGCAGCATCCCATGGGCAGCCGCATCGGTGAGTCTGCCATGCAGAAGATCGCGAGGCTCTTGAGCCGGAATCTTGGTGGCTGGAGCACAAGTATCGTGCTCGGATACCTGTTGGGATTTACTCCGGTATTCGGCCATTTCTTCGGCATTCCGCTCGACGTTCGCCATGTCACGCTGTCGACCGGAACACTGGCCCTGGCAGCGGCCCGCTACGGCTTTGTGAGCCTAGGCCGCACCTGGTTCTACCATGCAGTGGCGGGCATAGCCGTCATTTTCGTTTTGAATTTAGGGGTCAGCTTCACTATCTCCGCCTATGTCGCGCTTCGGGCCTACAACGTTCAGCCGGCTGAGCAATGGCGAATACTCCGGTCGGTCGTGAAAAATGCTCTGCGGGCGCCACTGCCATTCATCATTCCGAGCTACAGGTCGGCGGCCGCCGACGAGGTGATAGAACAGGCGGAAGTCGACGAGCTACAAGGAATTTGACCACGCAGGAAATGATGGCCGGAGGAAGGGCTGCTGCGAGCCACCTCCCGGACTCCCGGTTTGCGGGGCCTTTTCGCCGAAACAGCTATTCTGGATGCCGTCAAAATCTACTTTGCAATTTTGGCGAGGGAGTGCGACTCTCTTTGGTGAGTAACCACTCGCCGGCGAACCGCTGAATGACGACGCAGCCTCAGGAACAACAAACCAAGTTCGAGAAGAAAGTTCTCACCGCCCAACTGACAAAGTCGATACTGATTTCGCCCGACTCCAAGCACCTGGAGTTCAAGGTGAATGAAGTGGAGCAGTTTCCTTTCAAGGCCGGTCAGTTCGTCTCCATTCGCGAACAACGGCCTGACGGGAAATGGCACACCCGAGCGTACTCCATAGCCTCGCCGCCACGAACCGACGGAACTTTCGATATCGTCCTCAATCGGGTGGAAGAGGGCTTCATGTCGAACTGGCTATGCGACATCGAGATCGGAACGAATGTCACGTTTCACGGTCCGCATGGACTGTTCGTCATGCGGGAGCCAAAACACGACGCCGTCTTCATCGCCACGGGTACGGGTATTGCGCCCTTCCGCAGCATGGTGCAGTGGCTGTTCGCCGAACCCGAGCGCAATCAAGAGCGCAATATCTGGCTGGTGTTTGGAACGCGCTACGAACACGGAATCTACTACAAGGAAGAGTTCGAACAGATTGACCGCGAGCACCCCAACTTTCATTACGTGTGCACCCTGAGCCGCTGTCAAAACGATTGGCAGGGCTGCCGCGGCTATGTGCAGGATCACGTTCGCGAAATCGTCCGTGGACGCCCTGACATGATTGCCTACATTTGCGGCCTGAATGACATGGTGGACCATAACCGCAAAATGCTGATCGAAGAAATGGGATGGGACCGCAAGCAAATCGTTTTCGAGCGCTACGATTAAACAAGGTATTTAGCAATTGGCAGTAGGCAATTGGCCGAGGCGAATTCGGATACTCCTTTCCTCTACGATGAACGGCCATCGGGTCACGCTCGAGCATTTGTGGTCGTCTCGCGTTTTCATGTTTCTTCTCGCCTGCTTTCTTATCCTCATCGGGAACATCGCCTCCGCACAAGATTGGAAGAAAGTTCATCGCTCCGATGAGGAGAAGTGGGCAAAAACGACTGGTCTCGATTCCTCCGTTATTCACAAGATGTGGCGGGAGGCTTCCGGCGCCGGCGATGAGAAGGATGACGACTCGCGGATCGCGAATGTCGACATGGACGGACTTGCCGAACGTCACGACGTATTGTTCGTCACCTATGCGGGAGAGAAGAACTGCTTAAAGATCACAGTCTTTCGGCAGTTTTCGGCGACAAAGTTGAAGGAACAGTGGTCGGTCGATAAGCCTCCCGACGGCGCGGGATTTTGCGACAACGATTTTGGCAGCGCCGAGGCGCAGGCGACGAACGGCATCATCGCCGTCAGCGTCGCCCGTTCCAAAAAGGATGGTGGTGTGATCTACACCGTTTACGCCTACGACTGGAATGGCATTACGTATCGCTTCGCCGGCGAAAACGAAGTGCAGGGACGATAGCTGCTGCCTACTTCAACGCATTCCCCAGAAATCCCGACACATCCTGTTTCAGATGGTCGAGAGAATCACTGCGCAGATACATCATGTGTCCCGCCTCGTAATAGCCCAACGTCGTCTTCTGGTGCTGCTGCGGTTCCAGGTTCATGTGGCTTAACGTGTACTGGGTGGCGAAATACGGAGTCGCCAGATCGTAGTAGCCCAGAAGCGACAAAGAGCTTCATGTACGGGTTCTTAACGAATGCCTGGTGAAGCGATTCACTGGTGTCGGGGAATCCCTCGCCCGCCGATCCCCAGTCCCATTGCGGCAGTCCGCCCAGCACGTTATATTCCAGGTCGGTTTTGTAACCCAGGTCGGCGCGAACGTAGTTGTTGAAAGTGGCAGTGAAGGGCGGACGAATCACCGACATTGTGGGATCGTAGAACTCTCCCTGCGGGCCGGGGGAAAGTGGACCGGTGAATCGGCCGTCAAGACGTCCCACGATGAGCCGCTGGTGGCGCAAGAGCTCTCCGCAGAAAATCCACTGCTTGACGCGGAGATCGTTCTCTTCGATAACGCTGCGGTCCAGCCCGGTAAAGCGCGCGAGCTGATCGACGATATTCTGCCGCTCCTGTGAGCTGAGATTGTCGCCCTTACCCAGAGCCGCAGCGTATGGTCCGGAAGCGAACTCCTCTGCCTCGCGCAACACGCTCGGCAAGTCCTTTTGTTGAAGATCGGATGGAAGCTTCTTGTGAAACCATGCGGTCGCCGTGTAGCTGGGAAGGTATACCTCGTAAGGCAGATCGTTGCCACGCGAGAATTCCAGCGTCTGAAAATTCAGGACCGAGGAGACCAGCACGACGCCACTGAGGGCGATGCCCTTGTCGATGAGATACCCGCTGAGTCCGGCAGCGCGAGTCGTGCCGTAGCTTTCGCCGACCAGGAAGAGCGGCGAGGTCCAGCGCTGATAGCGGCCCAGATACAGGCGAATGAACTCGCCGACCGAGGCAATGTCCCCCTTCAGACCGTAAAACTTCTTGTCGTAATCTTTTTTGGTAGCGCGGCTGTAGCCCGTTCCAACCGGGTCGATGAAGACCAGGTCGGTCTGGTCGAGCCAGGTCTGCTGGTTGTCGATCAGCTCAAATGGCGGTGGAGGCATGCTGCCGTCGGGCAGCATCTTCACGCGGCGCGGGCCGATGGCTCCCATGTGCAGCCAGATGGAAGCTGAGCCAGGCCCGCCATTAAAAGAAAACATCAGCGGGCGATTCGGGCCGGCATTGTCCAGCGTATAGGCGACGAAGAAGATGTTGGCTTCGACTTCGTCGTTCTCGCTGTTTCGAATGGGCATCAGGCCGGTCGTCGCCGTGTAGTGCAAGCACTCGCCCACCCACGTGGATTTCGTGGTGAGTGACGATGGGCGCGATTTCCTTCTGGCCGTCGGTGCTCTTCGGAGCGTCGGCTGAAGGCTTCAGCAGCAGGCTTCTCCGCCGTCGTCTGCGGGTTGCCGGTGCCTTTCTGGTCCGTTCTTTCTCCTGCGCGGCCAGTACGGACAGCAGCAGGCCGAACAAAACAAAGCCAACCCCGAGCCAATGACGCAATGTTCATCCCCTCGCATCTTTCCGGCGCTCACGTTCGGTTTTGGATGCATCCGCGACGGCGCAACGCGCCCTCATAACGTCGCTTGTCTTCTTCCGTCTCCGGAATAACCGGCGCGACTTCCAGCTTTCTTCCGTGACGGTCCACGGCAACGAAGGTCAGATAAGCTGTGGCGACTTTCTGACGGGTGCCCGAAATGTAGTTCTCCACCAGCACTTTCACGCCGACCTCCATCGATGTATGAAAGACGCGATTGACTGCGGACTGCAGGATCACCATGTCGCCCACGTGCACCGGCACCAGAAAATCGATGTGGTCCATGGAGGCGGTGACGGCGTAAGAGTGCGAGTGGCGATGCGCTGCCAGCGCTCCTGCCAAGTCGATCCAGTGCATTAGTCGCCCGCCCAGCAGAGCTCCCAGCGGATTGGTGTCGTTCGGCAAGACGAGTTCGATCATCTCTGATTTCGACTCGCTTACCGGCCTCGGTCGCAAATTGCTATCGGTGTCGTTCATAGATGTCGTCAGTAATAACGCGGATCACGCCTTGGGCTGCGAGCGTCGTTCCAGCTGAACTTGCACGTAACACTCCGCCATGCGCTGGATTCGCGAATCTTCATGCCGGATCAGCCAAGTGGCCGACGCCATCTGTCGTAAAGCAGCTCGCCATGGGACGCGGGTAGATAGTCTAAGCTCACTTGCGAACCGCACATGCAAAACGCCATCGCACTCTTCGCCCAGGACGAAGCGTACTGCGTCAGCGTGACGATCGGCAGGCAGGCGCGCCGCAACTCTTGGCATATCCCAGATTGCATCCGGACTTAAGCTCATCTTCGGAGGGATGCACTCCGTCGTGGCCCGGAGCGGTGCATGTACCCGACCATCCTGCAGCCAATGGAAGGCGTTGCGGAAATGGCCAGTCTGATTCGAATCGTTGCTCCGGCATGAAAAAGGGACAGGCCACAGTTTCCTCGCAACTTCGGAAGTAAGTGCAATTGTAATGGCCGCCTCCCGTTGCATCCAGTGCGGCGTACTTCCAAACGTTCACGCCTCATGCGATGATCGAAGCTGGAGATGCCGATATGCCCGATGAGAGCCGCGTTGCTGCCCTGAAGGAACTTCTGACTGCCAATCCTGACGACGCCTTCGCCCGCTACGCGCTCGGGCTGGAATATTCCGGCTCGGGCGACACAGATGCAGCGCTGGCTGAGTTTCAGCGCCTGTTGACTTCGCCATCCCGACTACACCAATGGCTACTTCATGGCGGCGCAGACCCTCTCGCGCGCCGATCGAAATGACGAGGCACGCACGATGTTGCGGAAGGGAATTGAGTCGGCTCGCCGCACCGATAATCAGCACGCCATGGCCGAGATGCAAGGCATGCTCGATGAGCTGGATCGCGCCTGAGCTGAGTGCTGGCCAGAATACGTTCAATTCTTGCGGGTTTAGGCGATAATGGCGGAGAATGCTCCAGCTCCCATCTCCGACGGCCGCGTTTGCCAGACGTTGCTTCCAGATCAGCCTTCTACTGAGCGCTGTTCTGTTTCTGAACGCCGTGGCCGCCGCACAAGGTCCTTCCGTAAAGGCTCTGCTCGGAGTGGGGACAAAGCAGGCTCCGCCGCCAACTGATTCGCCTGCAACGCCTGCAGCAAGTGCTCCCGCCACTCCAGTCGCGATTCCTCTTCCCGATGTAGCCGCTCGTTCTGAAGATTTGAAGCGAATGCTGCGTGGCTTCACCGACCAGTTACCTACCCAGGAACAACTCGAGGCTGCGAAAGCGGCTTTGGACGAACGCGACGAAGCGCTGCAGGCGAGACAAAAGGCGGTTGAGGAATTGCTGACCGGAACCCCGAGCGGCCTGGAGCTCCGCGAGGAAGAAAACTACTGGAAAGCCAAGCAGAAAGAGACCGGCGATCTGAGAAATCAGTTGCTGGTGTGGGCCAATGCGGCCCAAGCCGGTGTCCAGCAACTGCAAGCCGAGCAGCCGGTCTGGAACGAGACGCTGCAGCAGAACGAATCCACGCCGGACCTGGGACCCACGCTGGATGTCATCAAGAAATCGGTGAGCGACCTGCAGCGCGTTACTAAGCATGCGCAGGACCAGTTGCGTATCATCGTCAACCTGCAGATTCGGGCCGCCAGCCAGGATCAGCTGGCGATTGACGCTCTCGATCGCCTGCAGAAGGCGCGCGAGTATGTCGACAGCCGCATCTTCGATCGCGATAGCCTGCCGCTTTGGGACGTGGGCCAGCGTCGACAGATGGGCGAAAACAAAGATCTCTTCCAATCGGCCACCAACCGCCTGATGGGAATTCGCGCCTTCGTAACGCAAACCAGCGGCGCAATTGTTTGTTCTATTCATCCTGCTGGTCCTCTGTCTGTTCGCTGCGTACCGCCTGAGCCTTAGAACGAAGGGAAAGGTTCCGGAGAACGAGGAGCAGGCGGAGGCATTACACATCACCCGCCATTGGATCGCGCTGGGTGTGCTGCCGCCGCTGCTATTTGCCTACCTGCTGGCTCCGCTGGCTCCGCTGTCCCTGGTCGGGCTGGTGATCCTGGCGTCGTTCGTTCCCATCCTCATTCTGCTGCCACCTCTCATTCGTCCGCGTTTCCGTTTGCTGCTGTACTGCATCGCTGCCGTCTATACGTTCAATGCCGGCGTGGCCTGGATTTCGTTTTCGCCGACACACAAGCGCGAGATGCAGTTTCTGGCGAACATCCTGGTGTTTGCACTGTTCGCGTATCTGGTTCGTCCAGACCGCATTTCGCAAGGGGCTGTAACCGGCAGAAGCTCATGGCTTCGCATCTTCGGAATAAGGGCGGGGGTGGCCCTGCTGGGGGCATCGCTGCTGGCCAACCTGTTTGGCTACGTCAAGCTGGCGCAGTTTCTGGGAGTCCTGTGCATCTACAGCACGTTTATCGCGATCAGCATGCTCACCGGTGTGCGGGTGTTCACCCGCCTGTTGCTGGAGGGCGCGGACCAGCCCGGAGCGCAGCAGTTGGCGATGGTCCGCATGCATCACGACGGCATCGTGCGCTGGGTGCCGCGACTGCTGCAGTGGGGTGGCGTTCTGATTTGGCTGTTCGTCACCGTCAACCTGCTCGGCTTGAGCGACTGGATCGGCAGCGCCTTCAAGGATGTGCTGGGCTTTCGGATTGCCGGAGGTTCGTCCGGAGTCACGCTTGGAGGTGTTCTCGGTTTCTTCGTGATTCTGCTGGTCGGATACGGCATCTCCAGCTCCGTTCGCTTTCTGCTACGCGAGGAACTGTTGAGCCGCTTCCATCTTTCGCGTGGACTGCCGGAACTCATCTCTTCCATGCTGCACTACCTGCTGCTGCTGCTGGTGTTCTTCTTTGCGGTGAACGCCGGCGGAGTGGAACTCAACAAGTTCACCGTTCTGACCGGCGCGCTGGGCGTCGGCGTCGGCTTCGGCTTGCAGAACATCGTCAACAACTTTGTTTCGGGTTTGATCCTGCAATTTGAGCGGCCAATTCATATCGGCGACGTTCTCGAAATCGATGGCACTACCGGGAAAGTCACCCGGATCGGAATTCGCTCCAGCACGGTCAAGACCTTCCAGGGCGCCGAGGTCATCATTCCGAACGCCAATTTCATCTCCGGCAAGGTGATCAACTGGACACTGTCGGAGTCGCTGCGCCGGGTGGAACTGCCGGTGGGCGTGGCTTACGGCACCGATGCCAAGCTGGTGTCAAGGCTGCTCGAACAAGCGGCCACCGCCCACGAGAGTGTGTTGACCTCTCCGGCGCCGGCGGTCTTCTTCAAGGAATTTGCCGACAGCTCGCTCAACTTCGAGCTGCAGTTCTGGGTCATGCAGGAGAGCAACGCCGTGAAGGTGAAGAGTGAGGTGGCGCTTGCCGTCATGGACCTGCTAGACCAGGCCGGCATCGAGATTCCGTTCCCGCAACGCGACCTTCGGCTGCGTGCGGTCGATCCATCGGCTGCGGCATTGCTAGCGCTCGGGCGGATCGGAAGCTCGTCCAATGGTAGCGGCGACGATCAGCCGCACGCGAGTCTCATCGGCGGACGCCCAGCGACAGGACCGACGGGGAAGCGGTAAAGTTTCGCTGAATACGCGCTTGTTCCGCTCTGCCCGCAGTTCCACTTTCCGCATCGTTGCCGACTCGAATTGCTTCTAATGCTGCAGTGCGTCTCTCCGCAATCTGTCGACCTATGCGAGAGTGAATTCGGTCACCCTCGCGTGTGATCTTCATAGGCGTAGAATACGGACATTCGTACACGTCACGTCCGCCGCAAGAAGCGTGCGGAGGTGACCGGAGGTATCCAGCCCTTGAGCAATCTTCCACAGACTCTGGCCGAACTTCGCCGCAGCGAGCAATTTTCCGAAGAGCGGATGCGCATCGCCGCGTGAAGGACGAGATGCGCGACAATCTGATCGGCGCGCCTGCGCAGTGAAGGCCCCATTTTTCCCGGCATCGTCGGGTATGACGATACGGTTGTGCCCCAGATCGTCAATGCAGTTCTTTCCCGGCATAATTTCATCCTGCTTGGACTGCGCGGCCAGGCGAAGAGCCGCATCCTGCGCGCCCTCACGACGTTGCTCGATCCGCAGACGCCGTATCTTCGCGGCTGCGAGATCCATGACAATCCGTACGATCCCATCTGCCGCCGTTGCCGCGAGCTTGGTTGTCAGCAATCCCGATGACGCGCCGATCGCGTACTTGTCAGCGGAGGATCGCTACGTCGAGAAGCTGGCGACGCCCGATGTGACCATCGCCGACCTGATCGGCGACATCGATCCCATCAAGGCGGCGAAAAGCGGTCACGAACTCAGCAGCGAGTACACGGTGCACTACGGACTTGCTGCCGCGGGCCAATCGCGGCATCTTTGCTATCAACGAACTGCCTGATCTGGCCGGCAAAGATCCAGGTCGGCCTGTTCAACATCATGCAGGAAGGCGATGTGCAGATTAAGGGCTACCCGGTGCGTCTGCCGCTGGATGTGGCGATGGTCTTCAGCGCCAATCCCGAGGACTACACGGCTCGCGGCAAGATCATCACGCCGCTGAAGGACCGCATCGGTTCGGAGATCCGCACGCACTATCCGGCGACGGTGGAGGAGGCGATCTCCATCACGACGCAGGAGGCGTGGACCGAGCGCGACGGCTATCAACTGCAAGTGCCCGACTTCGTCAGGCAGGTGATCGAGCAGATTGCGTTCGTCGCGCGCGAGGACAAGCGCATCGACAAGCGCTCGGGCGTGAGCCAGCGTCTGCCGATCAGCGTGATGGAGAACGTGGTGTCGAACGCCGAGCGGCGGGCTATTCGGTCCGGCGAGAAGCTGGTGGTGCCGCGCATCGGCGACATCTATGCGGCCCTGCCGGCCATGACCGGCAAGCTGGAACTGGAGTACGAAGGCGAACTGAAGGGTGCCGACAATGTGGTGCGCGAGATTATTCGCGCCGCTGTCGCCCGCTCGTACGACAAGTATTTCCACGGCAACAACAACATGAACCAGGTGGTGCAGTGGTTCGATCTGGGCGGCGAGATCCAGTTGCGCGACTCGTCCAGCGCGCAGGACATGCTGCACAAGCTGCGCGGCATCCAGGGACTGCTCGACAAGTTGAGCGGGCTTGGGTTGAGCGGCAAGGAGCCGTCAGAGGTGCTGGTGTCGGGAGCGGAGTTCATCCTCGAAGGCCTGTACGCGCACAAGAAGATCGGTCGCAGCGAGGAGCGGATGTTCACGGCCGGCGAGAAGCAGCCGAAGCGCGAGAAGCAAAGCTATCGCGAGGAAGAAGAGGAGAAGGAGTTCCGCCGGCAGAGACGGCCGTTCAATTAGCTGTCAGCTGTGAGCCGTCAGCCGTGAGCTAAGGCGGCCCGAGTTAGCTCACAGTCCAGAGCTCACGACGCGCGAAGAGTTTTTCATCATGGCCAGATTCATCAAGTACAAGAAATACGTTCCCGAGCCCGCCTCCGAGATGAGCATGGAGGACCTGCTCAACGCTCTGTCGGATTACCTGTTGCAGAGCGGCTTCCAGCAGCAGTACATCGGATTACTACGACCTGAACGACGCCGAGCAGACGCTGGACGACCTGCGCCAGGCGATCGCCGAGGCGCTGCTCAACAGCGACATGCTCGACGAGCAGATGCGCGAGCAGATTGAGAACATGAGCGGCGAGCAACTCGAGCAGCTGATCGAGCAGCTCATCGAGCGCATGGAGCAGGAAGACTACATCACCGTCGATCAGCCGCACGATCCCTCGCGATCCTCGACCGCGGGTGGCCAGGTCGGCGACGCGCAATCGCAGGCGCGCTTCGAAATCACCGACAAGGGCCTCGACTTTCTGGGCTTTCGCGCCTTGCGCGATCTGCTGGGATCGCTGGGCAAATCCAGCTTCGGACGCCACGACACGCGCGATACGGCGACCGGCATTGAAGCCAGCGGCGCCTCCAAGACCTACGAGTTCGGCGACACGATCAATCTCGACATCACGGCGACGCTTTCCAACGCGATTCAACGCGAGGGCCTGGGCCTGCCGCTGAACATTGAGTACAGCGATCTGCAGGTGCATCAGTGCGAGTATCAGTCGTCGTGCGCGACGGTGCTCATGCTCGACTGCTCGCACTCGATGATTCTGTACGGCGAAGATCGCTTTACGCCCGGCGAAGAAAGTTGCGATGGCACTGTCGCACCTCATCCGCACGCAGTATCCGGGAGACTCGCTGTCGCTGGTGCTCTTCCACGATTCGGCGGAGGAGCTGCCGCTGTCGCAACTGGCGCGCGTGAAGGTGGGACCGTACTACACCAATACGCGCGAAGGCCTGCGCATGGCACAGCGCATCCTGCAACGCCAGCGCAAGGACATGAAGCAGATCGTGATGATCACGGACGGCAAGCCGTCGGCGCTGACGCTCGAAGATGGACGCATCTACAAGAACGCGTTTGGGCTGGATCCGCTGGTGGTGAGCGAGACGCTGAAGGAAGTTTCCAAGTGCAAGCGCGCCGGGGTGCTCATCAACACGTTCATGCTCGCGTCGGATTATGGCCTGATTCAGTTTGTGCAGAAGGTGACGGAGATGTGCCGCGGCAAAGCCTACTTCACCACGCCGTACACGCTGGGGCAGTATCTGCTGATGGATTACATGTCGCGGAAGACCAAGACGGTGCACTAAGGCAGTTGTCAGTAAGTCTATCCAGTCGTCACGCGTCGTCAGACATTGCTTCGTCGGTAGGCTTGCAGCAGAGGTCCGACGGGTAGGGGTCCTTCGACTCCGGCGCGCCGGCAGTCACGCCGGGAAACGATCTGAGTTCCGCGACGAGTTAAGCGCGCGGGCCAACTGACAACCGCAACTGACAACCGCCTGCTTTTACTGCCGCGGCGCGTAGTATCCCTTCCTGGCGCGCACGTGGTACTTCTTGTTGTCGGCGATGATCTGGATGCTGCGGTACTTTCCGTCGGCAGTGAAGTCGGCGGGCTTGTAGGCGATGGCGTACTGGCTGCGCAGCTCGTCGGAGATTTCGGTGAACGCGTTGGCGACGTCCTCGATCTTGAAGGGGAAGAAGGCCTTGCCGCCGGTCTCTTCGGCAAAGTGCTCCAGCACCTTGTCGCCCCGCAGCTTCAATCCGCTGGTGTTCGTGGAAATGGCGTAGATGATGACCTCGGCGCGCTGCGCCATCTCGACCGCCTCTTCGCGCGAGACCCGGCTCTGATTATCTTCACCATCGCTCAGCAGAATGATGGCCCGGCGCGTGGCCATCACGCCGTTGTCTTCCTTCATCAGCTTGTCGCGGCAGGCGAAGTAGATAGCGTCATACATCGCGGTGCCGCCGCCGGCGCGCAGCATGCGCACGCCTTTCGAGAGCTGCTCAGGGCTGTCGGTGAAGTCCTGCGTGACCTCGGGCGTGGTGTCGAAGCCGATCACGAAGGCCTTGTCGTACTTGGGCCGAATGATCTGATTCAGAGAACTCGATTGCCGCTTCCTGCTCGAACTTGAAGCGATCGCGCACCGAGTTGCTGGCGTCGATCAACAGGCCGACACGCAGCGGCAGGTTGGTCTGCCGGCTGAACGACCGAATGCTCAGCGCGGGCTTGTTGTCGTCGACCACGCGAAAGTCGTTCTGCGTCAGGTCCTTCACAAAATGGTCGCGCTTGTCGGTCACCGTGAAGACGACGTTCACTTCGTCAACGCGCTTGCGAATTGTCGTGATCGTGTCGTCCGGTACGTCGGAAGGCCTGCCGCGCTCGCGTCATGCCGATGGCTGCCGCTCGGGTCGTGCGTTGCAGCAGCGGCGTTGTTCTGAGGTTGAAGCCGCGGAGCTGCTGATGGGTTGCTCGCGGCTGGTCTGACGGCGTGTCGGACTGGCTGGCATGCCGGTGGCAGGCGCAGGTGGCGGCGGCGGATACTTCGAAGCTCGAAGGCGCATTGGGCAGCTGCTGCTGTTGCGAGTTCTGGGCGACGAGCCCCCACGGCAACGCCGCCGACAATACCAGAATCAACCAATATCTCATGCGAGGCTTTATTATAGCTGCTGCCACTTGTACCCGATTCAAGCAAGCTACATTTCAGCGGGCCGCACGTCTATTGCTCAAGTAGATGCTCCCCGCGTGCGGTCTGGACTTTAGACGATCGGACAGCTGTTTTGTCGGCTCACAAAGCACCTGTTTAATTCCATGAAAATATTCCGCGTTTCTTCGCTCTGGCGTAGTTTGCGGATCGGGCGCGTTGCTGCTGAGTTTGCTCTGCTCTGCGCAAGCACCGGACGCCCGCACGAGATCACTGACATCCACTTCGAGAACGTTACCCAGACCACCGTCGACGTGGTCTGGACCACGGCCCACCCCAGCACCTCGCAGGTGATGATCGCACGCAGCACCGACTACGAGCCCGAGCGCTGGGCGCCTGAGTCGCCCGACAAGACGCTGGTCACCACGCACCGCGTCACGGTGGACCACCTGATCCCCTATAACCCGAAGAACAACGATGGACAGTATTACATCTATGTCGCGTCGGTCGACGGCAAGGGCGAGTTGTCCACCGCTCCCGGCCCGCAGACGCCGGACGGCAAGAATCCGTTCATCCCCATGCGGACGCGCCCGACCGACACCGCGGGCGAGCCGAAGTTCGACTTCTACACCCTCGGTCCCGACGAGGTCTACGCCGGCCACGACATGTACTTCCTGGTGCAGTCCGATCCTGATCTGCAGGGCCCGGTCGACAATCTTTACGTCATCAATCAAGGTGGCTACAACAACGACACCGACGGCGTCGTGAAGTCGCTCGGAGCCAGCAAGGGAAATCCCGACACCATCGGTGTGCACTTCTCCTGCACCTGGACCAACGCCAGCGGCGTCGATGCCAACGAGCAGATCGCTGGACCGCGCGCCGCAAGCTTGGGCTATTGCAACGATCTGAACAACAACATTCGCGACCTGACCTTCCGTCTGCGCACCAAGCCCAACACCGCGCCAGGCAAGTATTCCGTCACGTTCACGCTGGAGACCAACGGCCAGAAGAAGACCGGAACCTACGAATTCACGGTGCTGCCGCCCGCGACTGCACCGCCGCGTCCACAGCTGACGATGAAGCCCATTCCCGGCCTTGGCACCTGGGAGAAGCAGATGGTCGAGCTCGGCAAGAAGTGGTGCGCCTATCGCGACGAGCAGAACATCGCCGGCAATTTCGTCGACAACTGGGGCTGGACAGGCGATGCCTGGTTTTACGACGGCGGACGCGTCTTCGAGAACATCGATACCTACACTGCCGCGGCCGGACATCCCGAATCACGCCGTGTGGCAGCACTGCGCGATCAACCTGCTTAGCCCCTACGCCAACTGGCAGGTCGCTAACAACGCCGCCATGGCCGGCTACTCGACGTTCACCTACGGCATGGCGAATGAACTACCTGCGCACGCACGATGAGGTGATGCGCAAGGCCATCTCGATGCTGGCCACCGTGGGACCGCAGCGTGTCGGCGTCGGCCAATGTCGATCCGTGGGGGATCCGCGAGAACTCCTACCGCAGCAATGCCTGGATGACCGACGAGATGCTGGGAGCGCCGCGCTGGCCGCTGCTCGAGCGCAACATCGACAAGATCATGGGCAACCTGAACATCATCGCCCGCGGCGGAGGGCGGCGGCGGTCCATCCCTTCATGGAAGGACTGGCCATGGAGACACTGATCCACTGGTACGAATTGAATATGGCCGAAGGTCATCCGGATTATCGTGTGATACCGGTGATCAAAGCAGGCGCTCGACGGCCTGTGGAAGTACAGTTGGCTGCCCAAACAGCACATGTTCGATTACAACCGCTTCCGGCTGCCACCGAACCCGAATCCTGGCGTTACACGAACTTGAATAACCTGGTTTCGGTCGCGTATGCCTGGTATTGGCTGCAGACCGGCGACAACGAGGTACGAGATCGCGGAGACGAGCTCTTCGAGCATGCCTTCGACGATCCCGGGGTACGCTTGGAGCGGCAAGCAGTTCAGCCAGGAGTACGAGTTCAGCTTCGACTACGTGCGCTTCCGCAAAGGCATCAACAATTCCACTGTACTGCCCGCAGAACAATCCCTATACCGGGCCGTACGCCGATACGGTGCCGCCGATCAGCGAGAAGGTGAACTGCGATCCCAACTACTTACAGGGGCTGCAAGGCTGGCACTATCGGCAGCACGACTGCGACCATCTTCTGGGGAACGTACAAACCGTCGACCACGCAGCTCATCTACGGCAAGACGTACGTTCTACGGGCAGACCTCACCGACTCGACAAGAACATGGTGCTGGACCATGTGGTGAACCTCACGGGCCTGCAGCCGGGGACGACGTATCACTTCCGCACGAAGTCGGTGGATAGCGCCGGGAATGTCGGGTCGATGCGCGACCTGACGTTTACGACGACGAAGTGAGTAGGCTGGCGCTCGTGCGAATCGGGTGCGCCGGATGGAGCATTCCACGCGATTCGACGGCCGAGTTTCCGGCCGAGGGAACTCATCTGGCTCGCTATTCCCGTGTGTCTCAAGTGCGTCGGAGATCAATTCGTCGTTCTATCGCGATCACAAGCTCTCAACCTGGGAGCGCTGGCGCGAGTCCGTGCCCGCGGATTTCCAGTTTTCGGTGAAAGCTCCGCGGGCAATCACGCACGAAGCCAAGTTGAATGCGAGCCCGAGATCGCTGGCGCAATTTCTGGATCAGGTCGCGGTGTTACGGGAAAAGCTGGGACCAATCTTGTTTCAGCTTCCGCCGAGTCTGGAGTTCGAACCGCGATACCGCCGCGGAGTTCTTGACCATGCTGCGGCAGCATTTTGCGGGGACGTGGTGTGGGAGCCGCGGCACAGAAGTTGGTTCGAAGATGCTGCGACCGAACTGCTGAGCGGCTTCGAAGTCGCACGCGTAGCTGCCGATCCTGCCTGCGTTCCCGATGCCGCCAATCCCGGCGCAGCTAGTGCGGTCGTTTATTTCCGACTTCACGGCTCGCCGCGGCTGTACTACTCGGCCTACGACGAAGCGTTCCTGCTGAAGCTAGCGGCGCGCTTATCGGAATTTGCAGCCAGCGCCCGAGCCTGGTGCGTGTTCGACAACACGGCGTCGGGTGCCGCGACGCGTAATGCGCTCGACTTGGTCCGCAAGTTGTCACAATGATTCGATTCGCTCAACGAAGCTGTTGCAGGAAAGCCGTCAGCTCCTGCAGGCAACGGCGCTTCCAGCGCGATCAGATCTCCCGAGCGCGGATGCTTGAACTCCACCGCCGTAGCGTGAAGGAAATTTCGTACCCAGCGAAATCACGGCACGAGTTCCCGGGGGAGCCTTCACGTTCGCTGCGCTTCAGCTCCTTCGGGGCGCCATACAGGCTGTCGCCGACGACCGGATGTCCGATCGACGCCATGTGCACGCGTATCTGGTGCGTGCGGCCGGTCTCAATGCGCACATCCACCAGCGCGAACTTCCCATAGATCGACGAGATTCTTTCGCGCACCTCATAGTGGCTCAGGGCCGAACGGCCTCCACTGCCTTTGGTCGTCATTCGTATACGCCGTATGGCATCGCGGGCAATGGGAGCATTGATGGTGCCGCGATCCTTCTCGGGCCAGCCGTGAACCAGTGCTGTATAGCGCTTCTTGATCTCGCGCTTGGAAAACTGCTGACCGAGCTTGCGATGCGCAGACGTCGTTCTTGGCAACGATGATCAGCCCGCTGGTTTCCTTGTCCAGGCGATGCACGATGCCCGGGACGCAGCTCGCCTCCGACCTCCGAAAGGGCTGCGAAACGATGCAGAAGGGCATTGACCAGCGTGCCGCGATTGCGATCGTCGTCGGTCGCTCCCGCGCCGGCGTGAACCATCATGCCGGCAGGCTTGTTGACCACGGCGAGGTCGTCATCTTCGTAGATGATATCGAGCGGAATATCCTCGGCGATCGCGCGTAACGGTGGCGGCTGGGGATCGCCGAGAACCGTGATCTGCTCGCCGCCGCGAAGTTTCAGAGACGACTTTCGCGGCCGCTCCGTCCACCAGAGCTTTCTCGTCGGCCAGCATCTGCTGCACGCGAGCCCGGCTGATATCGGGGATCTGACTGGCAAGAAACTGGTCGAGCCGCTGGCCCGGCGGCGTCAGAGGGAACAGCGATGGTGATGGGGAAGGCGGTCAGCAGCCATTGGCGATGAGCATACAACAAGACGAGTTCAGACCCGTAGCTTGGCCGAGGGCACTGCGGCACAGAATTCAAGGAGATCTTCGTGAGCTTGTTAGGGTGGCGACTTCGACCGCGGTATCCTGCGTGCCATGCCTGTCTGACTGATATTTCGAAAGCCCCGCGTCCTCTGTGCCTCCGTGGTGATCTTACTGATGAACTGAAGTTACCGCGCTGCTTTCAGCGCCACCGGCGCGCTCTGCGTCGGCCGCCGCATCCACAGCAAGCCCGCCAAAGATGACCAGGCAGATTGCAATGGCCTGGGTGCCGCTCATCCAGCCGAGAAAGTTGCCGCGGCCTTCGTCGCCGCGGACGAACTCGATGAAGAAGCGGCCAATGCCGTAAATGATCATGTAGGTGCCGATGATCTCCCCGTCGAACTTCTTGCGCCGGATCAGCCACACCAGGAAGATGCAGTTGCAGAGCTCCAGTACCATCTCGTAGAGCTGAGTCGGGTGCAGAGGAACGTGCAGCGGAGTATCGCTGATCGGAGTGTGCCAGCGGGTTTGTGAAGGTCACCGCCCACGGCAGGTGTGTCTCGCGGCCATAGCAGCATCCGGCGGCAAAGCAGCCTACGCGCCCGAAGGCGTGTCCCAGCGCCAGGCCAGGAGCGAATGTGTCACACGTGCGCAGTACGGGCATGCGGTTCACGCGCATGTACCAGATGCACATCGCGAGAGCCAGCAGCAGTCCGCCCGACCACACGCCTCCGGCCTGCAGCGTGGAGAGCGCGAACAGCTCGCGGGGATGCGCCGTGTAATAGCCGAGATCCACCAGGATCATCAGGAGCTTGGCGCCCAGGATGCCGGACAGAATGGCGATGATGCCGAGGTTCCAGAGCTTGTCCGGATCGAGACCCTGCTCACGGCCAAGCTTAACGATGAGCAGACAGGCCGAAGATCAGGCCCAGCGCGGCCATCGCGCCATAGGTAGGAAGGCTGAAGCTGCCAAAATGAACTAGACGAGGAAACACGCTTCTATTTTAGATGCAGAGAGGCGCTTTTCGCTTCTCGCTCTTCGCTTTTCGCCAGAATGAGGAATGGCCTTTTCGATCCCCAAGAGCCAAGCCTGCAGTTAAGAAAAAAGCGATTTGCATGAGGTCGTGGTTACCGAGGTTCTGGCGAAGAGCGCAAGGCGAATAGCGATAAGCGGCAATAAAAAAACCGACCCGCGGGGCCGTGTACGGTGGGCCGTCAATGAACCCGCATTATACGGTGGGAACCCGCCGCAGCTCTTTAGGCATTTCCGCATGGCGGAACGTTGCACACCGAACCGAATACGAGTCGAGCTCCCTGTTCATTGAGCATTGGTTCAAAAAACGGTTACCACCAACACTAACTTTGCAGGCCGGCTTTCTGATCAGATGCTATGGAAAAGCAGGGAAGATGACAAGGGGCAGAAGGCAAATAATTGGCGAATAACGTGCAAATCAAAACAGGCAGGAACCAACGATACGTCAAGCAGTGTCGTCATTTGGCGCTGCGTCTTGCCACGGCTCGCCGGTGCAGTGAAACGAGCTTATCCCGCGCGCCGCTCTTCCTGCAGAATTTCGTCCAGCGCGCCCTCCAGATGTCCGGCCCGCTCGTTGTAGTCGCTGGCGATGGAATCGTACTTGCGCTTCAAAACGTGCAGCTCATCGGCAATGTTCAGCGCAGCCAGCACGGCCACGCGCAGGGAGTCCACCGTGGCGGCCTGCTGCGCGATCAGCCGCATCTTGTTGTCGACATACTCGGCCAGTTGCGCGATGTACTCGGTGTCGGAGCCGCGCAGATGATACGTCTGGTCGTAGATGTCGACCCTGACATTGCTGCTGCCGTTCGCGTTGCCGTTTCCTTGACTCAATGAAACCTCCTGCGCCGGTGACCGGCAGTCAATGGCTCAGAACGAGAAACCCATTCTCTCGCCACTAGCCGCCATTTACTTTGCCTTACTCTTCTTCGGTCAATGCCTCAATCTGGCTCAACATCTTTTCCACGCGCGTGCGTACTTCTTCGCGCTCGCGGCGCAGCGACACCAGTTCGTGGCGCGTGCTCTCGATTTCTTCCTCGCGCTCATTCAGTTGCTCACGCAAGCGGGCTGCATCGCGTTCCGCAACGGCCTTCGCTTCGCGCGCCGACTTCAACAGCTCAATCGTGCGCAGGATCTTTTCTTCCAGCGATTTGAAATCCGCGGTCGAGGGAGCGATTTCAACTGCGTTTGCAGACATATTGGCGCGACCTTGAAAGTATAGGTTTTGGTGTTTCGAGCGCAGTATAACGCAGAAGCCGATGTGCAAAACTGTGCAACTTGCGATTGTGACGAGATTTTCGCGATGCCGAACCTCACTGTGCAACGTCCCCCGATCCATAGCAACTAAACTGGAGGAAAGGGTTCTTTTCTTTGGATATCGAATGACTGGATTTTTTATGGATGCTCGCTGGCCGCAGAACTGGCGCTGGTCGGTTGGCTGCTGTTGTTCACCGCCGCTGCAGTTCTCGCCCAGGAGGAGCCGACGTTTCGCACGCAATCGAATGTCGTGCTGGTGCCGGCGCTGGTTCGCAACAGGTCCGGCGAAGTGGTTTACGGACTCAAGGCGAACGATTTCGTCATCGAAGACAATGGCGTGCCTCAGAGCCGTTCACTTGGATGAGGCCGCCGAGGACAATCCCGTGTCGCTGGTGGTTGCGGTGCAGTGCGGTCGGCGCGCCGATTTCGAGCTACCACGCATGCACGGCTTGGCGGCTATGCTGCAGCCGGTGATGGACCAGCCGGGCAGCAAGATCGCCCTGGTGGCCTTCGACAGCACGGTGCATCCGGTCGAAGACTTTACCAGCGATCAGCAGACGGTCCGGCGCGATCTTAACCATCTTCAGGCCGGCGACGGCGGAGCAGCCATTCTCGACGCCGTAAGCTATTCCGCGAAGCTTCTGGATGGCGTGCCCAAGGACCACAAGCGCGTACTCCTATTGATCAGCGAGACGCGCGATCACGGCAGCCATAACGCGACCGTTGAGGACGTGATCAAGGCCATCGGCAACAGCAATACAGTGGTTTATACGCTCGCGTTTTCACCTGCGAAGTCGAATCGTGCTCGACACCTTGAAGGGAAACAACAATCCGGATTTTCATCCGGAACAGACGGAGGTCCATAAGGCCCAGACCTGCTGGCGCCGATTCATGCTGGCGGCGCAAGCCATGCGGAAGAACACGGCGAAAGCCATCGCTGCGCAGAGCGGCGGGAGAGTACCAGATGTTCGATTCCGCCAAAGGGCTTCGACGCCAGCTCAATGAGCTTCTCCAATCACCTGCACAGCCGTTACCTGCTGAGCTTTCAGCCGTCACATCCGCAACCGGGTTTGCATCAGCTGACTGTCAAGCTGAAGGAGCGCGGGAAACTCCACGGTGCTGGCGCGGACCAGTTACTGGGCGCAGGGTAGCCAACCGTTGCCGTTGACGATAGAAGATCAGCGCGGTTCCGTAACCGGAGACGCGAATCGCGTGCCAACAACGGTTAGAACTTGTCATCATGAGGAGGACCTCAGTCCGACGAGGGATCTGCTCTTCGTGCGTACCGGAAAGGATCGCGAGGCTTGCGCGCGAGATGTATGCACGTTGGCTGGGATACTCAAACTCGTAGGGCTCGCGGCTGAGAATTTCTTCGACCCGGAAACCCGCGGCGGTCGAGATTTGCCGTCATCTCTTCAATGCCGAACAACGACGCGTGAAACAGACCCTTTTACCCAGAAACTCGTCGCGATGAATTTCGCCTTCACCGACGTGAAAGGCAGACAATCAGTCGTCCGTCCGGCGCCAGAACGCGCAAAAACTCGCCTAGCGCCTGCGGAACTCGTGGCCGATCAATGTGAATCAGCGAATAGAAGGCCGCGATGCCGACAAATCTGGCATTGGGAGATGACAGACGAAGCATGTCGCCCTGCTCGAAAGTCAATCTTGGGTTAAGCTTCGAGCGACCTCAATCATGGCGGGCGAAATGTCGACGCCAAGAACGTTGGCTCCAAGCCCGGCGAGAAAGCGGGCAACATGTCCCGGACCGCAACCCAGATCACAAACCAACCCACCTTGCGGAATGAGTTCAACAAATCGAGTTAGCAGCTTACGATCAAACGGCTTATGCGACAAGCTCGTCGAAGTAGTGGGAGGCGTACTCTTCGGCGACGGAGTCGTAGCTGGCGACAATATCGCGGTACCATTCCGGCGATCTCGGCTCGTCTGCCATGACGTTTCATTCATCGGAGAGCATTGCGCTTTCGGGTGCCTATCGCCTTCTTCCGTGCGTTCTGCACCGTAAGCTGCCGGACGAAACCGAACGGCAACGAATCTACTCACTGCGCACGCAAGCGCTCCGCCCAACGCTTCGAGTTTCGCGATGATCTGCGCCGACCACTGTGCCACTTCATCGTCGCGCAGCGTGCGCTCCTTCGACTGGAACTCCGAGTGGAGCAGGACGGAGTACTTGCCGGCACCAACTTTTTCGCCGCGGATAGATCTCGCCGGGCGCGAACGCCGTCAGTTCGGCGATTCCCAGCGACTCGACCGCCGACCGGATGTTGTCGAAGGTGATCGCGTCGTCGAAGACAAACGAGAAGTCGCGACCGACAGCAGGGAACTTCGAGATGCGCTGGTAACGCGGCTCGCGCAGGGAATGCTTGTACAGGCGGTCGAGCATCACCTCGGCGAGGTAGACCTCCTGCCGCAGCTTGCGAGTCGCGGCCTGCTCAGGATGAAGTTGCCCGAAGTACGCGACTGTTTCGCCGTCCATCACAACGCGCGCGGCGCGTCCGGGATGGAAGTAGCCAGGGACCGTCCGCATCGAAGCTGAGCGATTGATGCTGGAAGGCCGCAAGCATTTCTTCGATGTCGCCCTTCATATGGAAGAACGTGTACGGCTGTGCCGGGGAGTGAACCGTTTTTGCCTGCGCATCTCCGGTCGCCACCAATCCGAGATGACGCTGCTCATCGCGGCCGTCGCCGGTCTTCTCGAAGACTTCTCCCGCCTCGAACAGCCGGACGTTGGTTGTGCCTCGGTTCAGGTTGTAGCTGACCATGTTGAGCAGGCCGGGCAGCAGCGAGGTGCGCATATAACCGGCCTCTTCGCTCAGTGGATTCGCCAACGCGAGTGGCTCGGGTGCCCCATTCAAGCCGTTCTTGCTTGAGCGCGATCCAAAAGTCTTGGCGTCGGCCTCAGAGATGAACGTGATCGAGATCGACTCGTCATAGCCGAGCGCCAGCATGGTCGCGCGGACCTTGGCGTTCTTCGGTTCGTCCGGCAGTTCGACTACGGCTCCGACGAACGCGGGCAAGCGATTGGGAAAGTTGTTGTAACCGTAGATCCGCGCCAACTCTTCCAGCAGATCGATTTCGCGCTCAACATCTAGTCGCCAGGTGGGAATCTGAACAGCGAAGTTGCCGCTGTTCCCGGCGGCCTTCACGCCAAATCCCAATCTTCCCAGGATGCGTTCGATCTCTGGCGGCGCGAAATATCGATGCCAAGATTTCGCCGACCTCGGAGCTGCGCAGCGTGATCGGCGCGCGCTCGGACTGCGCGGGCGACGGCATCGATGCGCTCACCATACAACGTTCGCCGCCGGCGCTCTCCAATATCAGTTCGGTGACACGGTCGCAGGCCAGCGGCGTGATGCCCCAGTCGGCTCCGCGCTCGAAACGATGCGACGCGTCGGTGTGCATGCCATGACGCTTGGCCATGCTGCGGATCGTTGCCGGATCGAACCAGGCCGACTCGATCAGCACATTCTTTGTCCGCTCGGTGATCATGCGTGTCGAAGCCGCCCATCACGCCGGCGAGCGCGACCGGCTTCTTCGCATCGGCGATGACCAGATCCTCGGTCGTGAGCTTGCGGTCCACACCGTCCAGCGTCTTCAGCGCCTCGCCTGCGCGGGCGCGGCGGACGATGATCGTGCCGCCCTCGAGCAGATCAAGATCGAAGGCGTGCGTCGGATGCCCAAGTTCGTTCAGGGCATAGTTGGTCGCGTCGGCGGCGTTGTTGATCGAACGCGAGCCCAGCAGTTCCAGCCGCTTCACGACCAGCTCCGGCGACGGACCGATCTTCACGTTGCGAACTACGCGGGCGGTGTATCGCGCGCAGCCTTTCGCGTCCTCGATGACGATGGGGAACTGGGCTGCCTTGAGTTGTCATCCCGACCGGAGGCGTCCCGCCTTTGGACGCCGGAGCGGAGGGATCTGCGGTTCCCGAAGGCAGCTTCGGCTCGACCGGCTTCAACGCGACGTTGTAGATGGCCGACGCCTCTCGCGCCACGCCGTAATGGTTCATGGCGTCGACGCGATTGGTGGTCAGGTCCATCTCGTAAAACGTGGCGCCATGTTCTTCCTCGACCGACTCCACGGCGATGCCGGCCGATGTCAGATCCTCGGCAAGCTGACGATCGTCAGCGGGGATGTTAACGAACTCACGCAACCATGCGGGTAGGATTCTCATAAATTCATCTTGTGCACCAGAATGGCCGGGGCCGTCCGGGTGGATCACGCCTTCAGGCGTGCATATCAAATTGGCTTTATAGAACCGGCTTTAGCCTTTGAGGTAATCAAAAGTAGGACCGCAGCGGCTAAAGCCAAGCGAAATAGGGCACACTTTCTGCACGCCTGAAGGCGTGCTCCACCCAAAGGCGTGCTCTACCCAAAGGCGTGCGCTACCCAAAGGCGTGCGCTGACCTTCAATCTTTACGCGAACTGCTCCAGAAACCGCACATCGCCCTCGTAGAACAGCTGGATCTCTTCCACTTCGTATTTCAGAATCGCGATGCGCTCCACGCCCATGCCGAAGGCGAAGCCTGAAATCTTCGACGAGTCGTAGCCGTTATCTTTCACGAAGTCGAAGACGTTGGGGTCGACCATGCCGCAGCCCAGCAGCTCGATCCAGCCGCTGTTCTTGCACTTGCGGCAGCCCTTGCCGCCGCAGAAGATGCAGCTCACCTGCATGTCGGCGCTCGGCTCGGTGAAAGGGAAGAACGACGGGTAGAAGCGCGTCTTCACCGATGAGCCGAACAGCGCCTTCATGGCGTGATCGAGCGTGCCCTTCAGATCGCAGAAGGTGATGTTCTCGTCGACCGCCAGGCCTTCAACCTGGTGGAAGACTGGCGAGTGTGTCGCGTCCAGCGGATCGTTGCGATGCACCTTGCCGGGAATGACGATGCGCACCGGCGGCTTCTGCTTCTCCATGGTGCGGATCTGTACCGGCGATGTATGTGTGCGCAGCAACAGGCGATCGCGCGACGGCTTCTGCTCCTGCCCGGCGATGAACAGCGTGTCCTGCGTGTCGCGCGCCGGATGGTTCGGCGGGAAGTTCAGCGACTCGAAGTTGTAGTAGTCGGTCTCGACCTCGGGACCTTCGCCGACGGAGTAGCCCATCGCCTTGAAGACGGCGACGATCTCGTCCATCACGCGCAGCACCGGATGCTTGACGCCGATGGGGCGCTGGATGCCGGGAAGGGTGATGTCGAGGCGCTCGGATACGAGCTTGGCATCGGTTGAGGAGGTATGAAGTTTCGCTATGCGCCTCTTCGATGGTCGCTTCAGCGCGCGCTCTTGAGTTGATTGACGCGTTGTCCGACGTCGCGCTTGGCGGAACCGGGTGCGGCCTTCAGCCATGTGTCGTTAACCTGCGTCAGGACGCCGTTCTTGCGAGCCAGCCAGCGGTCGCGGAAAGTCTTCCAGTCGGACTCGTTATTGAGCGCCGATGTCTCCGAGTCTAGCGCGGCGAACAGGTCGGCGACGGCGCGGTCGAGCGCGTCCGGGGAGTAGTCGTCGAGTTTGGGTACGGTGTACATATTCGTCATCGGACGCTTTGAAAGGGCCCGGCTTCAGCCGTGCCATTACGATGCTCTACTTTGCGGCTTTAGCCGCTGAGGGACTTCGTCTTTCGTGTTTACCCGAAAAGTTGAACCGTGAAGACATTCGACAGCACTCACCCGTGCCTGAAGGCGTGCCCTTTCAAACCAAAACGCGACGGGCCTTTCATTCAAAACACAACGGGCGGCCCTGCGGCCGCCCTTGTCGTAACTGCGAATTTCTTGAGGCCGGGTGGCTATGCCGTGGCGCTTTGCGCCTGTTTGCACAGCGCCGTAAACCCGGCGGGATCGTTGACCGCCAGATCGGCGAGGATCTTACGATCCAGTTCGATGCCGGCCTTCTTCAAGCCGTTGATGAATACGCTGTAGCTCAGCCCATTCAGCTTGGCTGCCGCGCCGATGCGCACGATCCAGATGGAACGATACTGGCGCTTCTTCTGCTTGCGGCCGCTGTAGGCGAACTTCAGTCCACGTTCTACCGACTCTTTTGCTGACCGGTAGAGTTTCGATTTTGTCAGGAAATAGCCACTTGCACGCTCTAATATTTTCTTGCGGCGTGCGCGGCGTTTCGTACCACGTTTTACGCGAGGCATTGCTGCTCCTTTTCGAAATCGTAATAGCGGCTGGAGGCAAGAAGTTGACCACGCTCAACCACCCCATCAAGCGCAAAACCGGCGCTTATCGGGGACCCCGGAAAACCGGAATTTGAGGGGCCGGAATAGCCTCTTCACACGCTGTTGCCCGTCATGGTCTGCTGACCGATGCCGGGTGCCGCACCATGCGGCGGAATGAGCCCTAGTAGGGGATCATGCGCTTGATCTTGGGCACATCGGCCTTATCAAGCATTACATCGGTATCGAGCTGGCGCTTGCGCTTGGTGCCCTTGGAAGTCAGGATGTGGCGCTTATACGCGTGACCGCGTTTAATTTTGCCCGTACCTGTCTTCTTGAAGCGCTTCGCTGCTCCGCTGTGTGTCTTTAGCTTCGGCATAACGTCTTTCTATTACAACACAAAACGTGTGAATTCAGCTACTCGGGTAGTGCGCGCTGTCGCCCCTGAACGAGCTCCACCATGCAACAAGCACTCTTACCCAGCGCTGAAGCGCTGGGCTAAGCTCTCCCGTCTCGCGCTGCGAGGCTCGATCTGAGTTATTCGAACGGCCTGTCCCTTTGAGAAAGTTTCTTTACGAAGGTCGAACAAGTCCTTACCGCTGTTGTTGTGGTGGCGCTGCTGGAGTCGGTTGCGGCGCGGCGCTCTTCTCCTGCTTGGGCGCTGTCGGCTTGGCTCCCGGCTGTACCTTCGGCGGCGCAAGGATCAGGTGCAGCGTGTTGCCTTCCTGTCGCGGCCGAAATTCTACAACAGCCTTGTCGCCCAAGGTCCTGAATCAAGCGATCGAGAATTCCGCGGCCCAGGCTCTGCCGTGTCATCTCGCGTCCGCGGAAGAAGATGGTGGCCTTCACCTTGTCGCCTTCGCCGAGGAAGCGCAGCACGTGATTCTTCTTGGTCTCGTAGTCGTGATCGTCCACATTGATGCGGAACTTCACTTCCTTGACCGTGATCTGGTGCTGGTGCTTCTTGGCTTCGCGCTCGCGCTTTTCCTGCTGGTACAGGTATTTCCCGTAGTCCATGATGCGGCACACGGGAGGCTGAGCTGTGGGTGAGACTTCTACCAGGTCGAGGGTTTTTTCGCGGGCAATCTTAAGCGCTTCGTACGGCGTCATGACGCCAAGCTGATTTCCCGCGTCGTCGATGACGCGAATTTCGCGGGCACGAATGCGGTCATTCGTGCGGATAAAACGTTTATCGATACAGTCCTCCGCAGTAACTGCAGTTCTTTGAAAAGTATAGCATGGGATGGCTTGCAGGAAGCTGCTGCGCAAGGCTACACGGCGCGCTGATGCGTCCCGACCAAAGCGTCGCCTTCAACCGCTGTCAACAATGCTGCCGACCCAGCTGATTAGACGCGATGCTGGCCACGCAGCCGCAGCTTCAGATAGTTGTCCGTCAACGCTTCGGTGTACTCGCCATCGAAGTGGGTGAGCGTGATCGCTTCCACTTCGCGACCGACGAATGACTCCATGAACGCCCGCTTCTTCTTCGCTATCAACTCGCGCAGCACGCGATTGCGTTCGCGCGCGACTTGCACCGGAACCTGCTCTGCCATTTCCGCCGACGGCGTTCCCGGCCGCGACGAATACGTGAACACGTGCAGGTAGGTGAACGGCAGGCGCTCGATGAATGCTCGCGTCTGTTCGAATTCTTCGTCGGTCTCGCCGGGAAACCCGACCATCACATCGGCACCGATTGCCGCGTCGGGCATGGCCTGCCGGATGCGTTCGATGCGATCGGCATAGTGCCACGGCCGATACTTGCGATGCATCTTGCGCAGAATCTTGTCGCTGCCGGATTGCAGCGGCACGTGCGCGTGCTTGCAGATGCGCGGCGACGACGCGACCAGGTCGATTACCTCATTCGTCCAGTCCATGGGCTCGACGGAGCTGATGCGCAGCTTCTCGACCTGTGTCTCGTCAAGGATCGCGCGCAGCATTGCGGCAAAGTTCGTGCGCGGCGACAGCTCGCGTCCCCACCGGCCGAGATTGATGCCCGACAGCACGATCTCGCGATATCCCTTGTCGACCAGCACGTCCACTTCACGCAAGACGTGATCGAGTTCGGAGCGAACGGCTTCTGCCGCGGACGTACGGAATAATGCAGAACGAACAGCGATTGTTGCAGCCATCCTGCACCTTCAGGTTGGGGCGCGTCTTATCGAACCCCTCACCTTCGAAGACCGGCGCTGCCATCAACTCGGTGTGGGCGAAGATGTCACCAATGATGACATTGGAGTCTCCGCCAATCTGATCCAGACGAACGAAGCTTGACCCCGGCGTCCCGGGAGCAACATAGCTCGCCAGTTCGTGTTTGTGCGAATTGCCGACCACCAGGCTGACGCCGGGCAACGCGGAAATTTCCTGGGGCGCTCGCTGCGCATAACAGCCGGTAACCAGGATCTGCGCGTCGGGATTTTCGCGATGAATGCGGCGGATGGCAGCGCGGGCGTCCTGATCGGCGGAGGCCGTTACGGTACAGGTGTTGAGAACCACGACTTCGGCTTCGCGGGCGGAGCCGGCGCGCAGCAAGCCGCGCTCAAGCAACTGCCGCTCGATGGATGCGCCGTCCGCCTGGGTGGCGCGGCATCCGAAGTTCTCAACATGGTAGGTCGCCACCAGTTGATTATACCGAGCGTCATGATGCGCCTAAGTTTTACGTTGCGTCAGAGTGGGTGTAGGATCAGCTTAACGATTCGAGAGGATGCAAAGAAGCAAACCGGGTCAGCAACCCTGACCTGAGTAGCTGGCATCTTAAAATTCCACCGCAGGTGGCATCTCTTGGAGTTCCCCATGACACGTCGCATTCTGCTGGTTGATGATGAATTAGCGATTCTTCTCACTCTCCGTGCAATTCTGGAGATGAACGGCTTTCAAGTGGACACCGCCGCCTCAGCCAAAGAGGCGCAGACTAAGCTGAAGAACGGCGTCTACGAGATGGTGATCACCGACATGCGGATGGAAAGTGAAACTTCGGGTTACGACGTCATCCGCGCCGCCCGCCAGCAGCCCTACGATCCGGCAACCGCCCTTCTGACTGCCTATCCTTCGCTCGGCAATGACTGGAAGAGCAAGGGCGCGCAATCCTTGCTGGTGAAGCCAGTCAATACCGATGAATTGTTGCGGCAACTGGAAGCACTGCTGATCACGCATCAGGACCAGAAGATGCTCGCCCAGAAGGCTGCGAAGAAGGCCCCGGTGGCGCAGCGCGAAAGCCGAACGTCACGCCGCCGGTAAACCAGCCGAATAAGTTCTTTAGAAGACCTGAATACCGACACGCGAGCCGCTACTTGCTGCTGCTTGCGGTGTCCTTTATCTGGCGCAAGTGCCGGCAGCTGGCAGGGCCCATAGTTGCGCGGGATCCAGGTAGGCTCCCTGCCAGCGACAGCGACGTGAAGATGCGGTCCGGTCGCCCGGCCGGTTGCGCCCGATAGACCAACTTCCTGGCCTTTTTCAACCTTATCGCCTTCTTTCACCGATAACTTCGAAAGATGCATGTAGATGGTCAGGAACTGCTGGCCGTGGTTGATGATCACGCAGTTGCCCTCATAGAACAGCGGCGCGGCAAGAACGACTTCGCCGGCATTGGCAGACAACACCGGCGTGCCCGGCGCAGCGTGGTAGTCCATGCCTTTGTGAATGCTGGCCAGTTGTCCGTTGAAGGTGCGGCGGGTGCCGAATCCTTCCGAGGGCTTGGTGTCGATCGGCACTTCGAATCGGCCCGACCATTCCGCCAGCGGGACCTGATGCGCGAATGCGGCTTTCTTCAGTTTGCCGGTCTGCCTCGATGCGCACCATGGTTTCGGCATCGGGCTTCACGTAGCGTCTGCGGAACGCGCAGAACTTCAGTCTTGTAAGTCGCGCTGCTCGACCGTCACGTCACGCTGGGTACGCTCACTTCGCCCATCGGGAAAGGTGGCTACCAGTTCCAATGCATAGTTGCCTGGCTTAGTTTCGACGTCGACGCCCGCCAACGCGTACCAGTCGTGACGATCTTCGGAAGGGAAGAATACCAGCGATTGTCCTTGCCATGTTCGCATCCAGGGTGGACGGCATCGTCTTGCATGCTCACCTTGAACAGGCACGGAGAACCCGAGGCAATCGCTTGCGGACGTCCAGGTGACGGTGCCGGAAAACTCCGGTTTGTTGCCGGCTGAACTTAGCACGGCGATGCTAAACAGAAAGACTACGACTTTGACGAAGGCTCGCACTTGTCCTCAGCGACCCCCGTCCAGCATAGAGCAAGCCGGCACCGAAGACACAAGTTTTCCTGCGTCTCCTGAGGGAGCGACGAGCGCTACAAGGAAGATTGACTGGTGGTCAGGCAGTGGCAGCGCTGGTCCGCTTTTGCTGAAAACACTCCCGACAGAAGACCGGTCGGCCTTGCGTGGGCTTAAAGGGAACGGTGGTTTCCTTGCCACACTCGGAGCAGTTGGTTCGGGTTTCCACCTTGGGATAGTTGCCGGGGGTGGTGGCGCCCAAGCTGGCGGCTCGCTTTGCCTTACAGGCTTTGCACCGTTTGGGTTCGTTCTTGAACTGTTTGTCATGGAAGAACAATTGTTCTCCCGCTGTAAATACGAAGTCAGCGCCGCAGTCGATACACTTCAGAACCTTGTCCTGGAATTCCATGGAGAGTTGCTCCCTTCAGCCCGCGACTCCCAAGTACGCAGAGGGGGTACATTACAACCAGCAGGAGAAACCGGACTGAACGTTCAACCTGGCGGTCGCAAATTCCGGTACTCAGGTACATCTCCCTGGGTTCGGCCCACCATGCTAAGTGCATGGCACAACTGGTATAACTGCGATGCGACTAAGAAGGAATTCGACCTCGACGACGGAAAAGCAAAGGCCGCCATCTGAACGGCGGCCTGCCTTTAAATTAGTCCTGCTCTTTACGAGCCTTTTTGCGGCTGCGCTTGCGCGCCAGCGCTTCTTTTACGCGCTATCTTTTCGCCCGGCTTGAGGTAGAAGGAGTGACGTTTGACCTCCTTGATAATGTCCTCTTGCTGGACCTTGCGTTTGAAGCGCCGCAGGGCGTTATCTACAGATTCACCCTCTTGAATGCGAACTTCCGCCAAACAGGAAACACCCCCAAACTCGTCCCAAATGGACAGTAGTAGTTATCCCTAGGTTCTACAAAGAAGTCAAGCAAAGACTTCCGCCTCTATCGTGCCTCAGACCGTGGGCACCAAAGCAGCTTCCGGACTCTATCGCCACTTAAAAACTGAGCCTTAGCGCAGAATTGCACCTGCCGCGGTGCATAGGCGTTGGTCGGCATCAGGAATTTCGAATTCACCAGAAACTGACCCGGGTAAACCTTGTGCCCAACTGTGGCCGAGTAAGCGACAAATTGTCCTGCCGAATTGTAGAAGCCATCATCGCTGATCTGGACTCGGCTATTGGTGCGATTGAATAGGTTGAACGATTCGGCCATTAGATTCCACACCACGCGTTCGCCGCATCGAATGCTGCGGGTGATACGCATGTCGGTGCTGAAGTAGTCGGGTCCGACAAAGGCGTTGCGGATATATCCGGGCAGGCGATCGTTATAGATGTTGCCGTCGCCGTTCGGATCGCCCGCCATGGTTGCGTTCAAGCGGCCTGCCCGATCCGGCGGTCAAAACACTGGACGCCGTCCAGTTGTTAACCAGCTTGTTCAACGTTGCCTGCTGTAATCGGAACTTCGGCTGTAGCACCCAGGCCGCGACGAAGCGATTACGCTGGTCGGTGACACTCGGTCCCCACTCCAGCGAGGTGGCATAGGCGTTCTGCACGTTGCCCGGACGTCCGACAACCAACGCGTCCGGTCCATCGTCCATCGCTTTCGCCAGGGTGTATCCCACCTGGAAGTACATGCCGTGATTCATCTGCTGTTTGAGCGAGATGGTCATGCCGTTGTAGGTGCTGCTCGATTCGCTCTCAAACGAGTTGATCGCGCCCAAGCCGCGGGTCGGGCCGCTGCAGCGGATTGAGGCACGGCGGATACGGACAGGTGAGCGACGGTGTGGTCTGCCACGTCGAGAACGAAGCTACGTCATACATGCCCAGGTAGACCGATCCGGTGTCGTTGTAGACGGGATATTCGGTGACGACCGGCTTCGGCAGGTTCCGGTCGAGCGAGCGAATCTCGTTGACGCCGTGAACGTAGGTGTAGCTTACGCGTGGCGATAAGGTTGCGGCCGAGCTCCTGCTGAACCGCGATGTTCGCCTGCTCCGTGTGGGGCGTCTGGAAATTCGGTGAGAAGGCGGAGATCTGGGTGGTCAGATAGGGCGCCAGAGCGGAGGGCGGCGTGCAGACCAGCGTTCCGGCTGGACAGTTCACCAGGGGCGCCGGATACTTTGGGAACAGCGCCGCCTGGGCCGGCTGCATCAGGTCGAGAAACAGATGCGTCTGTTGCAAGCCATTGTCGGTCGCTACCTGCGAAACATACATCGACGGAATCTGCATGTAGAAGATGCCGGCGCCGCCCCGAATCACCACGGAATGGCGGTCGCCCAGTGGAGTACGCGAAGCCGATACGCGGCGAGAAGTTGTTCAGGTCGGTAGGCACCTTTCCCGACGGAGCGTAGAGTGGATTGCTCTGCAGTTCACCGGCTGAAAGGTTTGCAGGTCGTAACGCAGACCGAGGTTCAGGGTGAGGTTACGCGTCATCTGAAAGGTGTTTTGCACGAAGGCCGCGTACGATCGCGAGTTCGGATGCGAGACCGCGTTGCCGAAGTCCTGCATGTAGTAACGCGGTACGTCATGCGCGTAAGCACGCAGTGGAGTTAGCGGCTCGCCATATTTCTCGGGCTGCGAAGGTCCACGGGTTCACCTTCACGTTGCTGAAGTAATATTCGCCGCCGAAGAGGTAGGGATAGTAGTTGTAGATCCACGCCTGAACGAAATCACCGCCGAACTTCCAGTGCATGCGGCCGTGTTCATAGCTGACGGTGTCGGCCAGATGTGCAGCTTATGTTCGCGGGTGTTGCGCGGAAGTATGCTGGAGCCGCCAAAGCCGGCCACCAGGTCGTAAATCTTCGTCCACGGTTCGTCCGAGTTGGCTGTGGACTGCTGCGAGATCGCGCGAAAATTGCAAGCGCAGGTTGGTGGCGAGGCTGTTCGTCCAAGAGCTGATAAGCGAAGCAGCGACGCTCTCGGTGTGTACCGTCTCCGTGCCGTTGCCGGTCACCGCGTAGTTGGTGATCGGGCTGGATGGGTCGAAGAAAACGTTGTTCGTGCCGCTCAGCTGCGATGTGCTCAGCCGAACAAAGGCCAATTGTTTCGGCGATAGATTGAAATCGACTTTGGCGAAGCCGGCATTGCCCTGCATGGTCGTGGGATAAGGTCCCGCCCATGGCACTCAACTGGTTGCGCTGCGGAAGAGACGAGTTGCTGGTCCAGGTAGTCGTAGTCGCCCGGCTGGGGGACGATGCTGCTGGCGCCGTTTGCGAACTGCACGATCGAAGGAACGGTGAGCAGGTCCTGATCGAAGCCGGCATAGAAGAAGACGCGATCCTTGCGGATCGGTCCGCCAACCGTTCCTCCGAACTGCTGCTGGCGGTCGTTCGGCTGATCGGGGGCGTAGGCTTGCGTCGCATCGAAGTCGCGGTCGCGCAGATAGTAAAAGCCGCTGCCATGCCACTCGTTCGTCCCCGACTTCGTCGCGACGTTGAAGACCGCTCCGCCTGAGCGTCCCAGCTCCGCACTGTAGGAATTCGTCGAAACGCGAAACTCCTTGATGACCTCATTGCTGAACTGATAGGGCGCGCGATAGCGACCTCGAGCCTGCGCGAAGAACGAGTTGTTGTCGTCCGTCGCCGTCGACCAGGAAGCTGTTCTGAAAGCCGCGGACGCCGCCGACCGAGAGATCGCCATTGGAATCCGAGGTAAGGCCGCGCGGATCCTGGGTCACATCCGGGGACAAGAAGCGCAAGATCGGTGAAGCGTCGTCCGTTGAGCGGCAGGCCTGGATCGCACTTTGCGTCACAACATTCGACACGTCTCCGGTTTGCGTTTCCACCGGAACCGGCGTAGCGGAAACGGTGATGGTCTGGGTAGGAGCGGCCGGGGCGAGCCGCAGTTGCACGACCGAAACTCCTCCGACCAGTAACTCCACGCCACGACTGGTTCGAGTCGCCATACCTGGGGCGGAAGCTGTTACGTCGTAGCGACCGGGAGGGAGCATGGCGAAGTTGAAGGCGCCCTGGCCGTCGGTGACCGTCTGCAGCCGAAGTCCGCGTGATGGATCGGAGACCGTGATCGACGCTGACGCGATGCGCGCTCCGCTGAGCGTCTTCGATAATGCCTTGCAAGGATGTTGAACCGTCCTGGGACCGGAGATCACAGGGACAAGCTAATAGAGCGGCCAACACGATACTGGCGCTTAAGAGAAGTTTGGAAAAGCTACAAAAGTAGTTTGGAAATACCGCGTCGGGAAATGTCCGCATTGGAAAGGGGCCCTGGAAACGATGACTGCTCCTTCATGTTCGGGCGAGGCCACCGTCGCGGTCTGTGACGAGATTCGCGCAAAAGGACAATGCAGAAATGGGAACGAATTGTCCTTTCGTAACTGTCTAAAGTCTGGACAAACGCTTGGCAATTCGCGAAGAGAGGAGTATGCCATTCGTCAGTCTTGCGGCGTATATTTCCGTTTTCCGACTGCACCTGTTGCAGGGCTTTGCCGTCCGTTGACCGCTGAAAATCGCGCGTGTTACCGTTGAGGGTTGGACCAACCTCAACCGCGCCTTCTGTGCGCCAAAGGATTTCCGCTTGTCCTCTGATACCCACGTGGCGACACCCGTCCGCAAGACCGCTTTGAATGCCGTGCACCGTCAGATGGGCGCGAAAATGGTCGACTTCAACGGTTGGGACATGCCGGTGGAATACCCTTCCGTCGGCGGCCTCATGAAGGAGCACCTCGCCGTCCGAAATGGCGTCGGCATCTTCGACGTGAGCCACATGGGCGATATTCGTATCTCTGGCCCGCAGGCGCTCGAAGCCGTGCAGCACATTACGATGAACGACGCAGCGGGGATGGGGATCGGCCAGTGCCGCTATTCGGCGATGCTTTATCCCGAGGGAACGTTCGTCGACGACGTCATCGTTCATCGCATGGGCGAGGAAGACTACATGCTGGTGATCAACGCCGGCACTCGCGAAAAAGACGTCAACTGGGTGACGGAGAATACGCGCCAGTTCGACTGCAAGGTCGAGAACCTGAGCGACAACTTCACCCAGATCGCGATTCAGGGGCCGAAGGGCGTAGACACGCTGCAGAAGCTGACCGACGCCGACTTGTCGAAGGTCAAGTTCTACTGGTTCACTCACGGAACGGTGTGCGGGCTGAAGAACATCCTGATCGCGCGGACGGGCTACACGGCGGAAGACGGCTTCGAGATCTACGTGCCGACCGACGAGGCGACCAGCACCCGGGTGTGGAACGAGGTGCTGGAAGCGGGTAAGGAGTTCGGCATCGTGCCCTGCGGACTTGGATCGCGCAACACGCTGCGTCTTGAGGGCAAGCTGCCGCTCTACGGTCATGAGATCTCGGACACGATCAATGTCTGGGAAGCCGGTCTTGACCGCTTCCTCAAGATGGAGAAGGGCGAGTTTGTAGGCCGTGACGCGCTGGAGAAGGCAAAGGCGAAGGGCATCACGCGTACCCTGGTTGGTCTGGAGTCGGTTGACCGCGGCATTCCGCGCGATGGTTACAAGGTTGCGATCTCAGATGGCAACGAAATCGGTTATGTGACCAGCGGGTCGTATGCTCCGTTTCTGAAGAAGAATATTGCGCTGGCCTATGTTCCCGTCGAGCAATCAGAAATCGGACATGAAGTTGCGGTGGAAATTCGCAATCAGCCGGTGAAGTGCAAGATCGTACCGACGCCGTTTTACAAGCGTCCGAAGAAGCAGTCCTAGTTTCGTTTTTGAGCGGTCGTCATCCAATAATTTTGCCGATGCACCGTCGGGTGCTGAGAGAGGACAGGTCATGGCTTATCCCGCGGATTACAAGTACACGAAAGAGCACGAGTGGCTGAAGATCGACGGCAAGACCGGCGTCATCGGCATTACGGATTACGCGCAGAACTCGCTGGGCGACATCGTTTTCGTCGAGCTGCCGAAGGTTGGTTCGGAAATTTCGGCTGGCAAGACCTTCGGATCGGTTGAGTCCGTGAAGGCCGTGTCCGACCTGTTCGCTCCCGTAACCGGCACAGTGACAGAGGTGAACGAGGCGCTGAACACCGCGCCCGAGCAGGTCAACAAGGATGCCAACGCGACTTGGATGATCAAGGTCGAGCTGAAGGACGCGAACGAAGCGAGTGGGCTGCTTTCCACTGCCGATTACGAGAAGTTCATCGCCGAAGAGGGCGCGCACTAGAAGCGTACGACCTTCTAAGAAGGTGTTTTACATCGCTGTTTCGTATGGTTGTTCCGGTTTTGATGTGTGTCAGGGCACGACTTCCGTCGTGCCGCAGAGGGGCTTACGAGATTGGGCTTTAGCCCCTGCAACACTGCGGCAGGGGCTAAAGCCCAAGATTTTATGGCAGACGTTTCGGCACGTATAAAGGCGTGCCCCGGCACAAGGCTGTTTCGAGATATCACCCATAGCACTGGATCCACAACATCGCCCAGGAAAGTTACAGGTAATCATGCGCTATCTTCCTAAATCGCAATCCGACCGCGAAGTCATGCTCCGCGAGATCGGTGCGAAATCGATTGACGACTCTATTCGAAGCCATTCCGGCGGAATATCGCCTGAAGGGCGACCTCAAAATTCCGCGGCAATATGCGGAGAGCGAGATCGTGGAGTTCTTCCGCGAGCGTGCCGCCAACAGCGCCCAGGGTTTCGCCATGTTTCTTGGCGCCGGCGCCTACTCGCATTACCGTCCGGTGGTCATCGACTCGCTGATCTCACGCGGAGAGTTCTTCACCTCCTACACGCCTTATCAGCCGGAGATCGCGCAGGGCACGCTGCAATCGATCTTCGAATTCCAGACGATGATCTGCGAGCTGACCGGCATGGACGTCGCCAATGCCTCGATGTATGACGGCTCGACCGGCGCTGCCGAAGCACTGATGATGGCGTCGCGCATCACCGGCCGCGCTAAGGGAGCAGTGGCGAAGACCGTGCATCCCGAATATCGCGAGGTCATCACGACCTACTCGCGCTACCAGGGCATGCCGATCACGACCTTCGGTTATGGCGAGGACGGTCGCGTCGATCTCGAAGAGCTCGAGATGGCGATCGACGACGAGACGGCCGGCGTGCTCATCCAGTCTCCCAACTTCTTCGGCACGATCGAAGATGTGAAAGCCGTCGGCGAAATTGTGCACAAGAAGGGCGCGCTGCTGATCGTCTCGATCGCCGAGGCCGTATCGCTGGGCATCGTCAAGCCCCCTGCCGAGGCGGACATTGTGAGCATGGAAGCGCAGTCGTTCGGCGTGCCGCTCGGATTCGGCGGACCGTACTGCGGCGTGATCGCCACGCGCGACAAGTTTGTGCGCCAGATGCCGGGCCGCCTGGTGGGCGAAGCGCGCGACCGCAACGGCAAGCGCGGCTTCGTGCTGACGCTGTCGACGCGCGAGCAGCACATCCGCCGCGAGAAAGCCACGTCGAATATCTGCACCAACCAGGGACTGGTTGCTCTAATGTGCGGTATCTTCATGACGATCTACGGCCGCGAAGGCATGAAAGAGTTGGCGACGCAGAACCTGGCCAAGGCGCACTACGCCGCCGGGCAGTTCAAGAAGAGCGGTGCGACCCTGCTGTTCGAAGGCGCTCCGCGTTTCAACGAGTTCGTGATTCAGACCAAGACCGATCCGTACGCCATCAACGACCATCTCCTGGGGCAACGAATTATTGGAGGTTTTCCGCTGAAGAAGTTTTATCCCGAACTGGAGAACGCATCGCTGTGGTGCTGCACCGAGACCACCGCGAAGGCTTCGATTGATGCGGTGGCGAAGGAGGTGGCGCTGTGAACCTGAACGAGAAGATCACCAAAGCCACCACTCACATCAGCCAGAACGAAGGACTCATCTTCGAAAAGTCGTCGCCCGGCAAGAAGGCATACAAGCTGCCGCCGCTCGATGTGCCGGAGGTCGACCCTGTCAAACTGTTAGGCGAACAGGTACGCGAGGACTTGGGCGAGATGCCCGAGGTCAGCGAGATCGAGATCATACGGCACTACACGCGCATCTCGACGTGGAACTATGCGGTCGATCACGGCATGTATCCGCTGGGCTCGTGCACCATGAAGTACAACGCGCGCGTGAACGAGTATGTCGCGCGACTGATGGGCTTGGCCGAGGCGCATCCCTATCAGCCGGAGCGTGTCAGCCAGGGCGCGCTGCGCATTCTGAAGATGCTGAGCGAGCAACTCATCGAGATCACCGGCATGGATGCGATCACGTTGCAGCCTGCGGCCGGAGCTCACGGCGAGTTCACCGGCATCCTCATGATCCGCGCCTATCTCGAGTCGCAGGGCAATCCTCGCAAGAAGATCCTCATCCCCGATTCAGCGCACGGCACCAACCCAGCGACGGCCGCGATGTCCGGTTACACGGTGGAGAACATCAAGTCGAATGCGGCCGGAATGGTTGACATCGCCTCGCTCGAAGCGCAGGTGAACGAAGATGTTGCCGCGCTGATGCTCACGAATCCCAATACGCTGGGCGTTTTCGAGCAGGAGATCCACAAGATCGCCGACGTACTCCACGCGAAAGGCGCGCTGATGTACATGGACGGTGCGAACATGAATGCGCTGGTCGGCAAAGTGCGCCCGGGCGACTTCGGCGCCGACGTGATGCACCTGAACCTGCACAAGACGTTCTCCACGCCGCACGGCGGAGGCGGGCCGGGATCGGGTCCGGTGGCCTGCAAGAAAATTCTCGAGCCCTTCTTGCCAGCCCCGATTGTCGTCACCAAGCCGGATGGCACGCTGGGCTTCGACTACAACCGTCCCAAGTCGGTGGGCCGGGTGCGCATGTTCTACGGCAACTTCGGCATGCATGTGCGCGCGTTGGCGTACATCATGGCAAATGGTCCTGACGGCCTGCGGCAGACCACCGAAGACGCCGTGCTGAACGCGAACTACATTCGCAAGAAGCTCGAAGGCATCTACGAGCTGCCGTATAACACGCCGACTATGCACGAGGTCGTTTTCAGCGATCGCAAGCAGACCGGCAAGGGCGTGAAGACGGGCGACATTGCCAAGCGGCTGATCGATTACGGCTTCCATCCGTATACAGTCAGCTTCCCGCTGGTGGTGCACGGCGCGCTGATGATCGAGCCGACCGAAAGCGAATCGAAGGAAGAGCTCGACCAGTTCATCGAGGCGATGAAGTCGGTGGCCGAAGAAGCCGAGCAGAACCCGGAGATCCTTACGCAGGCGCCGCACAACACTCGCATCTCGCGATTGGATGAGACTGCCGCAGCCCGAAAGCCGGTATTGCGTTGGAAGCCGCAGAGTGAGGCCGCCGGAAAGTAAAAGCATTCACCACGGAGGCACCGAGAGCACAGAGAAATCGAAAGACGTTCGTCTTCCTCTGTATCCTCCGTGGTGAAAATCGGCTTGCCTATCCTCGCTCCCACAACTCCGAGACCAGCAATCCCCCGCAGGCATGCTCCTGCTTGCGCAGTTCGAATCCCTCAGATTCCAGAGCCGGGCGATAGGCCGGTAGGCGAGTTATTTGCAAGCCGGTTGTCACGCGGAAAGCCGCATACAGGCTGCGGATGACGGCACCTGTCCATAACTGCCCTACCGGTGCTGACGGCTGACAGAACTCCGAAACAATCCAGCGAGCTCGAGGTGTTGTCCAGCTTGCGAGGCGATGGATGAGAGCCGTTGCTTCCTCAGTTGAGAAACAGTCGAGGAAGAAATGGGTGGCGACCAGATCATACGGTGCGCCCGGCGGATCGAAATTGTGTATATCCCGGCATTGATAGTCGGAACGTTCCCGCATGCTGCTTCCTTTTCCCCCGATGCGGCGATTAGCAACCTCCACCATCCTGCGGCTCGCATCGACGGCTGTCACCTGCACCTGAGCATTAGCCCGAAGCAGCGCTGCGATAAATCTCCCGTCGCCCTCACCGCATGACAGCGCTCGGCGGGCGTCACCAAGTTCGCCGAGGAAGGCATTCCTGCGACGCTCGAGAGCCCGGCCAAAGCACAAATGCTCCACCGGTTCGTACCAGGGCGCGATAAGGTCGCAATCGATGGTTGCGGGTGAGGCGGGGGACGGAGCAAGCGAGACAGATACGATTTGTTCTTGCAATTGCATCAGCGGTACAGGAAGAGCAGCACGATCGCCGGAGTCAGCAGTGCGACATCCGCCAAGACCCGCACCGTGTGAATAGAAAGTTCGCGCCGGTAGAAGCCCACCGCGCCGAGCGCCAGCGCACTTAACGCAACTGCCGGTAGTATCCAGCGTTCCGAGCCACTGGCGGATGGTCGCGACAACAAAAGGACGACGAGTACGACGCCGGCACAGACTTCCGGAAAGCGCTTGCCAGCCGCGATGGTTGATCGGTGTGGGGCCTCGGATCTCCGGTCGCGAAAACCAACCCACTCTGCGAACTCGATTAGTACTAAATTCAGCCAGCAAATCAGGACAAAGAACCCGAACCCAACCGCCATTGACGCAGTCGCACGGCCGATATGAGTCCAGACCGGAAAAAAGGTGCCCACTCCAAACACGGCAGCAACAACAGCTTCTTTCGAGATGCGCAATCCCCATCTCGTCCGCAAACGATGTACAGTCGCCAAATAGCCGGCGACCACCAGCATCAGGAGCGCCCCCAGTTCCAGTGTGCGCGAATCCAACCCCAGGCAGACGCAGCAGGTGATGACAAAAACGCCAGGGAGCAGATAAACGAACGCTGTACGATGCGCGCGGTAAAACTGATGGCGCGCCGTCAGATGAGCTCCTGAATCGGCCTGCAGTCCATCCAGCAGCGCGGTCGGAAACATAAATCAGCCAGACGACTAGAGCGAGAGCGACCGTCACGCGCGGAGAAATCCTGATATGTCCTGAGGCGGCAAACAGGTGCAACCAGAGCACGGCGATCAGAGGAGCATCGAGGCTGAGCAGGTTTGGCCACAGCCACCAAGGATGGGCCGAGGTCTGGGACAGTGATGCATGTGAAGTGCTGGTTTTCCACTCCAGAATGCGAGCGGCTCTAGCTGCGTGCAATTCGAAGAGCGCCTGGAAGCTTGTGTCGGTGGGGTCGCGAGGCTCTAAGGAAGAAACGGGACGTGCAGAAGACATCACTACTTCAACTGTGCGGCGCGGAGTATTGGGTTGTCAAATGCGTCCGGAGTTTGGCGCTTGGCGAAATCGTGCGATTTTGTCAGAAGCGCATTTCGCCGGAACCAACTGCAGCTCACCTTCGTCTATCACCCCAGCTTTTTCGTCGGGGAGCTCCCATGTACTCCATTCGCCAGGATCTTCGCTTTGCGCTGCGGCAGTTGCGCAAGTCTCCCGGTTTCACGGTGGTTGCCATTCTGACGCTGGCGCTTGGTATTGGCGCGGCCACCGCAATGTTCAGCGTGATCTACGCGACCGTTCTGCGGCCCTTGCCCTTCGTCGATCCCGACCGGATTATGTATGTCGAGACCCATGCCGCCGCCTCCTACATCCAGCCGGCATCGTGGCCGGCCTATCTGGATGAGCGCTCGCACAACCAGAGTTTCGAATACCTTGCTGGGTTCGGCCAGTTTGCCGGGGTGAATCTCGACACCGGCTCGCAGGTAGTCCACCTGCACAACACTGCTACCAGCGACCACTTCTTCGACGTGTTCGGCGTTCAGCCGCTGCTGGGACGTACCTTTGTCCCTGGCGAGGAGCAGGACGGCCGCAACAATGTCGCCGTGCTCAGCTACGAAGTGTGGCAACAGAATTTCGGCAGCAACCCTAGCGTCGTTGGAAGTTCAGTCCACATCGATGGATTTCCGTACACGATTGTTGGCGTCATGCCAGCCGGTTTCCGGTTTCCCCTGGGCACGCCAAACCTGGTCTACACGCCGCTGCGGCTTTCCAAGGAACTGCGCACCTCACGTGGTGACCATTGGCTGCAGGTGGTCGGACGTCTGAAGCCCGGTCTGACGGTGCAACAGGCACAGGCTGACATGAACCACGTGCTGGCCAACATCGGCCAGGCCAATCCGGATACGGACAAGGGCCGCACCGCCCGCGTGATGCCGCTGACCAGGCGCATTACCGGCGAGGAACAGCGCCAGGCACTGTGGATCATGGCGACGGGAGTGTTTTTTGTTCTGCTGATTGCCTGCGTCGACGTGGCGGTCATGCTGCTGGCGCGCGGCGTTGCGCGGCAGCGCGAAATGGCGATTCGGACGGCCTTGGGTGCCGGACGCATGCGCATTGTCCGCCAGGTCCTGTTCGAGAACCTTGTGCTAGGTCTGATTTCGGCGGTGGTAGGGCTACTGATGGCATGGGCGCTGACAGCCGGCATGTCGCAGTTTCTTACGAAATCGTTTCAGCGTGGCGGCAACATTCAGTTGAACTGGGCTGTGTTCGCTGCGGCCTTCGTCATCGCAGCTCTGTCCAGTTTGATTTTCGGCATGATTCCGGCGAAGAAGATGTCGGCTTCCGATCCAAACCGCTCGCTCAAGTCAGGTGCCGCAACTGGAACCGATCGTGGCGATTATCGCCTGCGCTCGGGCTTTGTGATCGCCGAGGTGGCGCTCTCGCTCATGCTGCTGGTGTGTACGGGACTGGTATTGATGCAGCTATGGAACATGCAGCACGTGGACTTCGGCTATACCACCGACCACATGTTGACGCTGGAGATCAACGTTTCTCCCGGCGACTACGCCGGCAAGGACCTCGATGCCTCTCTGTATCGCCCTCTGTCGGAGAGGGTGCTGGCGATTCCTGGAGTGAAGGCCGCTGGATACAACCGGCTTATTCCGTTGCTGGAGTGGGGATGGAATAGCGGCGTGAACATGGTCGGCAAGCCGCCCGATCCGCCGGACCACGAGCGCCTGGCCGAGGTGCGAATGGTTTCGCCCGGCTGGTATCAGGCGATGGGGCTGCGGCTTCGAAAAGGAAGGCTGCTTCGATCCGGCCATCGACAAGCCAGGCGCGCCCGATGTTGTGGTGGTGAATCAGAAGTTCGTGGACACCTTCCTGCCGGGCGAAGAGCCGATCGGCAAGCAGATCAAGCAGGACCCTACGAATCAAACCATCATCGGAGTGGTCAGCAATGGGCGGCAGTCGGTAGAAGAGCCGATTCTGGCCGAGATGGACTATCCCATGTCGGAAGTGCCACTCAAAGACAGCGCCGACACGCTGACGCCGATGGCCCTGTTCGTTCGCACGTCAGTCCCGCCGGAGACCATTGTCTCGCAGCTTCGCCAGGCGTTGCACGAAGTCGCACCAACCGTGCCCTTCGAAACGCCGGAGACAATGGACGATGTGCTGGCCGAGTCGCTCGTCTTCAATCGCATGCAGGGCTGGCTCTTCAGCATCTTTGCCGTGATCGCGCTGATCCTGGCGCTGACTGGAATCTACGGAGTGCTCAGCCAGGAAGTCAGCCTGCAAACGCGCGATATCGGACTCCGCATGGCTTTGGGAGCTTCGCGGCCAGACATCGTGCGCTTGGTGCTGACCCGTGCGGCGCTGCTGATGTCGGTGGGCGTGGTGATTGGTGTGGTGGGAAGCATCATCTCGCGAAGGCTGCTGGCCAGCGTGGTGCCGGTCGATGTTGGTCGCGATGGGATGGCGATTGCGCTACTCGCCTTGGCACTCGGCGTGATTGGCTTGATTGCCAGCCTGCTGCCGGCAAGGCGGGCGGCATCGATCGAGCCTATGCAGGCGCTAAGGAACGAGTGAAGAGCTATTCACCACGGAGGACAACGAGGTCACGAAGGTTCTAAATCATCGATTCCCGAACCAGCCTTATCCAAGCTCCGGCGCCGAAATGTCCGCGGCAGGCGCCTTGACCCGAAAACTCGTGGGCCCCATGCCCTCCGTGGTGAAAAATTCCAGGACAAAAGAAAAAGGCGGGCCAATGGCCCACCTAGTCGAATCTGGAAATTCGGCTTACTTCGCTTTGACGGCCTTCACGCGCGCGCTCAGGCGGGACTTGTAGCGGCTGGCAGTGTTCTTGTGCAGAACACCCTTCTGTACGCCCTTATCGACGACCGATACGGTCTCGCGATAGGCGGTCTGGGCGGCAGCCTGGTCGCCCTTGGCAATGGCCTCACGCAGGGAGCGCAACGCTCCGCGAAGGCGGGACTTATTGGCGCGATTGCGCGTGGTCTTGGTCTCGGTTTGACGCGCACGCTTGAGCGCCGAAAAATGATTCGCCATACTTTCCTGTAGTCCTCAGTTAGAGATCTCGACGGATGCCGAATAGCTGATTCTACAGGATGATAGGGGTTTCGGGCAAATCGTAACGGACCTGCCCGCTTTGTGGCACGTCCATAACTCGTTCAGGTGATGCGCCCTGCGGTTGCAGTCCCTACGATCAGCATATGCTCTCCCCCAAGGTATGTCCGGTGTGTGAAACGGAAGTGTTGGAACCAATCCTGCGTAAGCCGCTTTCCTCCGGAACGTTGCTACCCAGGGCAGTTTCCGGAATTCTGGCCTATCGTTGCGGCAACGGACATATCTTCATGGTTGGAGGCGAACCGCCGAAAGCCAACAAAAAGGGTGCAGGAAGTTAAGCTCGCCCACACCCGAAATTTCGACCGCGCCCGCCACCGATTCGAAGCCTGAATTAGCCTGCGCTTCAACCGTTATCGTTATCTGCCATTGGCGCAGGCGTCGAAAAAGCTAGGGAGCGCCAGTGCTCCCTTTGGCTTGGGAAATCATCTAAATTCATTGGAAGGGGAATTTGACCGAACTGTCAACGAACGTACCTCAATCGGCATCGAATTCACAGTCTGCGGCATTGACTCCCGACCGGTTCGGGGATACGCTAGCGGCCAATGAGAGTAGTTTTTGGCTTGGACGAACTTCCGGCCGCCATCCCGATCTTCCGTTACAGCGCGCTTCCTTGCATCGCAATGTCAGACCGAAGTGGTTGGTCTGCTCGTTGTCCGACCGGCTTTCGGAACCATGTGCTTCACACATCCCGATCCGCGAGCGTTCGGCGCGAACCGGTTGTCGCGACACAGTTGGAGGCTGTCTTCCGACCCTAGATGAAGAAGAACATCGAAATTAGCCCAAATATCGAAACCCTGTTCGGAACCCGAGACGAAAACCTGCGCCTGCTGGAAGATGGATTGAACGTCACCATCAACCTGCGGGCCGATTCCATCGAGATCGCGGGAGCGGCAGCGACGTCGCCCGCGCCGAGCAGGTGTTTGCCGACTACCAGCATCTGCAGCGCAACGGCCACACGTTCGTGAACGGTGATCTTCTCGACATGATTCGCGTGCTGACCACGGATTCGACCGCAACCTTGCGTGGCCTGGCCGAGGCCGGCAAGCAGCGCTCGTTCGGCAAGCGCAGCGTGCAGCCCAAGAGCATCAACCAGCGCCGCTACCTCGAAGCCATCGAGAAGCACGACATGGTCTTCGGCGTCGGTCCGGCCGGAACGGGCAAGACGTATCTCGCCGTGGCCATGGCGATCTCCGCGCTGATGACGAAGCGCGTGAATCGCATCGTCCTGGCGCGTCCGGCGGTGGAAGCCGGCGAACGCCTGGGCTTCCTGCCCGGCACGCTGCAGGAGAAGGTCGATCCCTATCTGCGCCCGCTGTACGACGCGCTCTACGACATGCTCGATCCCGACAAGGTCGATCGTTATCTGGAGAAGAACGTCATCGAGATTGCGCCGATCGCGTTCATGCGCGGGCGCACGCTGAACGATGCGTTCGTGATTCTGGACGAGGCGCAGAACACGACCTCGGAGCAGATGAAGATGTTCGTCACCCGCCTGGGCTTCAACTCCAAGGCGGTGATCACCGGCGACGTGACGCAGATCGACTTGCCCAACGCCAATCGCAGCGGGTTGGTCGAGGCGATGGACATCCTGCGCAACGTCGAGGGAATTCACTTCTGCCTCTTCGACGAAGGCGACGTAGTGCGCCATCACCTGGTGCAGCGCATCATTCGCGCCTACGACGACCACAAGGGACGCAACGAGCAGCTGTCGCTGTCGCTCGAATTGAAGAACGGCAGCGGCTATGCGACGGCGCGCACCAGCGACGGCCGGGTCTATACAACCAGCATTGAACGCGAAGCTCCGCTGGCGGAAGTGCCTCCAGCCGAGGTATTGCCGCCGCCGGATCGCATTTCCGAGTAAGAACTTGGTACCATACTGTGGGAGGGCGTACGTTGCCCTCCCATTTGTTCTTGAACGAAAGTGATCATTCTGGAGCACGAAGATAGCGGGATCCGCGAACGCGCGCTGGCCTTGTTCACCACAAAGGCTACGCGGGCCGTCGGCGTGCGCGGCGAATTGAGCATCCGCATCACCTCCAACGCGGAGATGCGTGAGCTGAACCGTCGCTTTCGCCATAAGAACAAACCCACCGACGTTCTTTCCTTTCCGTCAGGACATGCCGAAGCTGGCTGGAGACATCGCGATCTCCGCCGAGATCGCCGCCGACAATGCCGATAAGCTGGGACATTCGCTCGAGACCGAGTTGAAGATCCTGATCCTGCACGGACTGCTGCATCTGGCCGGCTACGACCATGAAACCGATAACGGCGAGATGCGAGGTCAAGGAAAACAAACTGCGGGAGCACTTAAAGTTGCCGGTCGGACTGATCGAACGGACCAGCGTCGGGACAGTCGCGCCTCGGCGCAAGACCGCGGCGAGTCCTTCGCGCGCAAGGGCGCCGACGATGAACCTCCCGTTAGCCATCCTGTTGCTGGTGCTGCTGGGCCTGCTCGCGCTCGTCTCCTACGTCGATCGCCTCTACGCCGAGATGGGCAAGTTTCTCTCGCGCGAATTCCAGGAAAACATTGAAGCCTATGAGGAGCGGGTCGAGCCGCGTCTGCACGTAAGCCGCGACCGCGCGGCGATGTCGATGACGGTGCTGACGCAGCTCTCGATGGCCAGCATCGGCGTGTTCATCGGCTACGTGCTGTTCATGGAGAAACGCTGGGTGGTTCTCGACCTGGTGCAGGCCGCCGTCAGCCTGATCTTCATCATCGTCATCTTCCATCAGCTGCTTCCGTACTTGTTCTTCGTGCGCACGAAAGGCGAATGGCTGGTGCATTGGGTGCCGGTGCTGCGCGGTCTCATTTATCTCGCGCTGCCGGCGACGCTGATTCTCGGCTTCGGACTTTCGGTGGCATCGTTGACGCGCGAACATGGCGAGAAGCAGCCGGAGCATCCCTCCGAGGCTGTCGACGCGCTGATCGAAGCCGGACAGGAAGAGGGCATTCTGGAAGAGAGCGATCGCGACCTGATTCAGTCGGTGGTGGAGTTCGGCGACAAGACGGTGCGCGAGGTGATGACGCCGCGTCCTGAGATCGTCGCCGTGCCGGTATCCATGACGATCGCCGAGATGACCGAGCTGCTGGACAAGTATCCTACTCGCGCATACCGGTCTACGAAGGCGACATTGATCACATCAAGGGAATTCTGTATGCCAAGGACCTGTTGCAGGTTGCCGACGTCGAAGCGCACACGCGAACGGTGGGCGACCTGATGAAGCACTGAGGTGTACTTCGTTCCCGAAACCAAGCTGGGCAGCGACCTGCTGCGCGAGATGCAGCGCGACAACGCTCGCATGGCCGTGGTGATCGACGAATACGGCGGCGTGGCCGGATTGGTGACGATTGAAGACCTGGTGGAGGAGATTGTCGGCGAGATTCGCGACGAGCATGAGAAGTCGGAGATCGTGAAGGAGAGCGACACCTCGTACATCTTCAACGGCAACACCGACGTTGACTTGTTGGACAAGTTGCTCGGCGTTCGTCCTGAGGAGAAAGAGGCGACGACCATCGCCGGACTGGTCAGCGAATTGGCCGGCCACATTCCGAAGGCCGGAGAAGTCTTCGAAGAGAATGGACTGCGCTTCGAGGTGCTGGAATCGACCGAGCGCCGCGTGGATCGCGTGCGTGTGAGCCTGCAACCCAAGCAGGTGGGAGCGTAGGATTTGAAAGGGCACGCCTTCAGGCGTGCCATCGCGATTCGGCTACTTGTGCTTACAGTGAGGCGGACTTCGGTCCGACGAGCCGTCCTCGGCCGAATTTCTCAGCACTGCGATATCCTTCCTCAGCGGTCAACCTGAATCACGCCGAGCCCGATTGCACGCTCAAAGCGGTGTTGCACCCTGTAAACTCAAATGAGCGCTTCACTGCGCACCAAACAATGGCATTCCGCTCCGGATTCGTCTCCATCATCGGCCGTCCCAACGCAGGCAAATCGACCTTGCTGAACGCGCTCGTCGGCGAGAAGCTGGCCATCGTCACGCGCAAGCCGCAGACCACGCGCAACCGCATTCAGGGCATCGTCAACGTCGAACGGAAAGGGAAGCGGCCCGACCGGGCAGATCGTTCTCATCGATACGCCCGGCGTTCACAAGCCCATCAACTCGCTCAACCGCCGCATGATGAAAGAGGTTTACGACGCGCTGGAAGGCTGCGACCTGCTGCTTGCTCATCGTGGATGCGACCGCGAAGCTGGGCACCGGCGATGAGTTCGTGCTCGAGATCGTCAAGCGGAGCGGCCAGAAAACCTTCCTGCTGCTGAACAAGGTCGACGCGCTGCAACAAGCAGGATCTGCTGCCGTTAATCGCCAAGTACAAAGAGCTGCACGACTTCGCCGAGGTCATTCCGATCTCGGCGCTGAAGGGCGAAGGACTCGACAAGCTGCTGGATGCCGTCGTCAAGGCTCTGCCGGAGGGGCCGCGGTACTTTCCGAAAGATCAGGTGACCGATCAGCCGGAACGCTTCCTGGTCGCCGAACTGATTCGCGAGCAAGTACTGCTGATCACTGAGCAGGAAGTCCCCTACGCGACCACTGTGCTGATCGAGCAGTATGAGGAGAGTGCCAGGCTTACCCGCATCGCGGCGACCATCTATTGCGAGCGCGACGGACAGAAGGCCATCCTGATCGGCAAGCAGGGAGCCACGCTGAAGAAGATCGGCACGGCAGCGCGTCTGCAGATCGAGAAACTGCTGAACACGAAGGTCTTCCTTGAGCTGTTCGTAAAGGTAAAGGCGGGCTGGCGCGACTCGCGGCAGTTTGTCCAGGAGACCGACTGGCGCACGCAGCTGGAGCGTATGTCTGAAAAGGAATGTCGACGCAGAACGCAGACGCCGATCCGGAAGAATAGGCGATCAGCCTTTGGCCGGCGATCTCTGCCCAGCATCGGCCAGACTTCGTTCGACGTTCCACTCCGGAGTCGCCCCCGCACGGCTGGCTACCAGCGCAGCCACGGCGTTGGCAAAGATGCCACAACGCTGAGCACTCCAATCCAGTTCGATTCCATGAAGGAAGGCGGCGGCAAAGGCGTCACCGGCTCCGACCGTGTCTGCCACTTCGACTTTCCGGCCGGGAACTTCGGTGTATTTGCCGTCTTTGTAAATGCAGCACCCACGCTCGCCCAGAGTCACGCAGATCGTCTTGCAATTGTATTGATCGCTCCATCTCTGGCAGAAATGCTCAACCGACGCTTCAAGTCCCTCGGAAGCCAGCGAGGCGTCGAGAAACTCTGCTTCACTGTCGCTTAGCTTGACCACGTTTGCCTGCGAAGCCAGCTGCTCAACCGTCGGCAGCGTTCCAGTTGCCGTCGCGAAGATTGACGTCATAAAACTTCTTTGCGTCGGAGACGTGGTCGAGCAGCCGGAGGGTCGCGTTCCAGGCATGGCGCGAGTTGTGAAACAGCGTGCCGAAGTAGATCCATTCCGGTTGGAGTGCCGCAATGCGCTCGACTTCGGCGGCACTGAGGTCGACGTAGTCGTAGGCCGCGGGCCGCATGATGCGAAACATGGGCTTGCCATCGGGATCGAGTTCGACCTCCGCGGTCCCGGTGCGCTTGCCGGCAATGACCTGGACGAAATCAGTGGAGATGCCGCACTTCTCCAGCCCGTCCAGCGCCCGCCGGCCGCGTTCATCGTCGCCGACTGCGCTGACCAGGAAGACTTCGTGCCCAAGTTTGTGAGCATGGGCCGCAAAATTCAGCGGAGCTCCGCCCAGATACTCCGACGGCCCGATCACGTCCCACAGAATTTCCCCAATGCTGACAATGCGCACGATGCGGCTCCGCCACCCATCCTATTACGGCTGCTGAAAAGCGATCCAGGGCTCCTGCAATCTATCAGAATTGCCGATAAAGATAAGGTTGAGGAGCTTGCATTCGGCCGGAATTAGGCTATGATAGCGACCGCTGTTACTCGATATGAAACTATCTTTTCAACACGAACGCACCGCCGCTTCGCCAATCGCACCCACACGGGCCGAATTCCCGCCGCTGTCAGGCGCCGACATCGCGGGCATGGTTCACCGGTCAACGAATGGGTGGAGACCTCTACCATTTCCTGCGTGCCAACCGCTGCCGGGTAATCTTCGGCATGCTCGACGTGGCCGGCCGCCTCGAAGAAAATCACAGCATCGTCGACGCAGCGCGCCGGACCTTCCAGGAAGTCGGGCAGGAGAAGTTTGCCTACGAAGAGATCAATGAGGCCGACGCCATGATGGAGTTGTGTCTCGAATTAAATCTCAGCATCCGCCGCGCCGCCGCCGGAGTTCGTTCCTGCGCAGCCTTCGTCGGTTGTTACAACGAGGAGTTGGGAACGATCTGCTATGCCAATGCCGGTCATACCCCTGGACTGCTGCGCGATCCTTCCGGCATCACCGAGCTTCCGGCGACGGGATTGCCGCTCGGTCTGTTCTCCGCGTCGACCTACGAGGCCCCGACAGCCGCGCTGCAAAAAGGCGCTTCGCTGCTGCTGGTTTCACGTGGCGTAGTGGAAGCCGCGCACAAGCACAAGAAGGAAGAGTTCGGCCTGAGCCGGGTGAAGGAAACATTTACTGCGGCGCCGCCGGAAAACGCGAGCGAGATCGCCACCGACATCCTGACCGCCGTGCAAGCAGTTCTTAGGGAAGCCGGCCGATCACAACGATGTCACTGCGCTTGCCCTGGTTCGAGCGTCAGCGGCACGATCGGTCGCGACCGCCTGAAACAAGCGTTACAGCATCTGCGTGCCCCACAGGTCATGCAGATGCAGTACGCCCAGCAGCTTGCCGGAGTCATCCACGACCGGCAGGGACGTGATCTTCTTTTGCTCCATGATGTCGAGCGCGGCGATCGCTAACGTGTCCGCGTCCACAACTTTCGGAGATCGCGTCATGCAGTCCGCCGCCTTCAGCTCCAGCAATTCTTTGCCGTGATGCTCCAGCAGGCGGCGCAGGTCTCCGTCGCTGATCAGGCCCACCAGCTTCTCGCCCTCCATCACCGTGGTCATGCCCAGTCCCTTGCGTGACATTTCGTAGATCACATCGCCCATCGGAGTGCGCCGGCTCGACGCGTGGAACGGCGCTCGCCGCTGTGCATCAGCGCCGAGACCCGCGCGAAGCGCTTGCCCAGCTTGCCGCCGGGATGCAGGTTGGCGAAGTCTTCTTCCTTGAAGCCGCGTCGCTCCGAGAGGGCGACCGCCAGCGCATCGCCGAGCGCGAGCATGGTGGTCGTCGAGGCGGTCGGCGCCAAGCCGAGATGTGCAGGCTTCGTTCGCCACCGAGCAGTCGAGTGCGACATCGGCTGCCTGCGCCAGGGTCGAAACGTCCGCTGCTCGCTCCGGCCGTGATCTCGTCGCACGTCATGGTGATCAGCGGAACCCCCAGCCGCTTCACCGTGGCCAGCAGTTGCAGGATTTCTTCGGTCTCGCCGCTGGCTGAGAGTGCCAGCACCACGTCGCCACGCACCACCATGCCAAGATCGCCGTGCATGGCTTCGGCGGGATGCAGGAACAATGCGGGGCTTCCGGTTGAGGTGAGCGTGGCCGCGATCTTGCGCGCGATCAGTCCGCTCTTGCCCATGCCGCTGACCACGACGCGGCCGGCGCAGCCGTAAAGCAATTCGACGGCGCGCTCAAAGGGCTCGGCCATCGGACCGGCCAGGCGGTCGGCCAATGCGCGCAGGGCTTCGGCTTCGATGCGAACAACATTTTCGCCGGTCTGTTTCATGCTTTGATGAGTTGCGGAATTCGAACCGAGTCACTGCGCCGCCGCCCGCGCCAGCACACCTCGGGAATCGAAGACCAACGTCTGCTGTTCGATTGGCGCCGCTATTCAGCGGAACATTCTTGCCGTTAAATGCCACTTCGACCTCGCCGGCGTTTCCAGTGTAGAAGATCACTTCGCTGTTGGCGCGAATCGTCTTCACATCCGGCGGCTTGATGATGCCTCGCACGACGAACTTGCCGTCCGATTTCACCGAGACCCAGGCGCGATCCTTAGGCCGGATGGTCACTTCGAAAGACGCTCCCGCAGGGTACAACGCTTGCATTCGCACCCGGCGCACTTGCTTGCGTTACGCGGTTGCAGCGCATGGGCTTCTCCAACGGCAGCGGAATTCGCGGGCGCGGGTGCAGCCGTGCTCTGCGATGCCTGTGTTGAAGCTGTCTGCGCCGCGACTGGCGCTTGGCCACCAGAATCCGATGGCGGGACGGCATGGCGCTGTGTCCGGCGCCTTGCTGGTTAGCCGGCTGCTGGCGATCACGCTGATGGTTCTGATACGCCTTCCAGCCTCCAGCCGCGCCGATCGCAACCACCACCAGGATGAGCACCGGCATGATGGGAAAGCCTGCGCGCTCCGGCCTGCGATCCGAGTGAAATGCGTGCTGATGAGCGATGACTTTCGTGTCCGGCGCCTCTTCCTTGGCGGCTTCCAGGTACTCGGCAACGGCTTCATCCTCATTCATGCCCACGCACTTGGCATAGGCTCGCACGTACGACTTGTTGAAGATGCCGCCGGGCAGAAGATCGAACTGCTCTTCTTCCAGCGCGAGCAGCAGGCGGCGTCCGATTTTCGTGGTGGCCATAATCTCATCGAGCGAGATGCCGCGCATCTCACGCTCCCGACGCAGATGTTCGCCAAATGAGCCCACCCGGTTCACCTCTCCGGACGCCCCACTTAAGTCTACTCGGATTGTCAGCCGAATCATAAGAATACAGCCTGGGGGTGTCAAACCAGAGACCCTCCCGCAGCCGCCAATCGGCAATTCCCGAGGACGGAACCTGGGCGTTGTCAACTGCATTCGCTTACAGCTGCGGCCACGTTTTTCCAGTAATATAGGGTGCGCCGTGGTGGGCCTCTTGAGACTCACATGGTTGCGACGATTGTGCCTGCCGTGCAGCGTGCGGACACGTACAAGCGGATGAGTTTCGCGTCTCGGCTCCGATGACCGACAAGAATCGACAGTCCGATGAGCTGAAGATTTTCCACGACGTCGCCAAGGCGCTCACCTCGTCGCTCGACCTCGACACCGTTCTGCAGACCATCCTGGAAAAAATAGCGGCTTACTTCAAGCCCGACACCTGGGCGCTGATTACTGCTCGACGAACAAACTCAGGAACTCTACTACACCGTGGCCGTCGGTAAGGGCTGCGATAGCGTGAATGCTCTGCGCCTGATCAGCGGCGAGAGCTTGGCGCGATGGGTGGTGGAGCAGGGAGAGCCTCTCGTTATCTCCGACGTGAATCACGATCCCAGAATCGACTCCAGCACGCGTGATGAGTTTTTCGTGGAGAGCTGTTCCGTGCTGGCCATCCCGGTGCGTGCCAGCGGCAGAGTGTTGGGAGTGATGGAACTGGTGAACAGCGACATGAATATCTATGGCCGGGGAGAGATGTTGTTACAAGCCCTGGCCGATTACGCCGCCATCGCTATCGAAAATGCGCGCGCCGTCCAGCGCATTCAGGAACTCAGCATCACCGACGATTGCACGGGTGTTTACAACTCGCGCCATATGTTCACGGTACTGGCGGAGGAAGTCAGACGGTCGGAGCGATTCGGTTACGAGTTCAGCGTGCTGTTCATGGATCTGGATCACTTCAAGAGCATCAACGACGAGCACGGTCATCTGATCGGCAGTAAATTGCTCGGCCAGTTCGGTCAGATGCTTACGCAAGAACCTGCGACTGGTGGATGCGGCTTTTCGTTATGGTGGCGATGAGTTCGCGGTCTTGCTGCCACAGACCGGCAAAGGACGCTGCTATTCATGTGGCACGCAGGCTGATCAAGACGCTTTCGCAACCGGGAGTGGCTGACGGAGGATGGCTTAGTCGCTCAAGCTAAGAGCCAGCGTCGGAATCGCAACCTATCCTCATGACGGCGCCAGCTCGCACGCGATTGTGCAAAGCGCCGACGAACTGATGTACATGGTTAAAGAAGGTGGCCGCGACAACATTGCGGTATGGGGTCTGGGCCTGATAGGCCTGGATCGGTAGGCCGTCGGCTTCAGCTTGCACGGCGCGGGCTGCCAGGTATTCGGGTTGGCCGGCGCATTGGTGATTCACGCCGAAGTCCCACACATACAGATTCATCTCTTGCGGCGACAACATCTCAACCACGGCATATTCACCCGGCGGCAGATTCTGCGCCGGGGTCAACTTGATCCACTCTCCGGTTCCCAGCTTCTCGACCTTTGCCGGCAGGAAAGCTGGCCTGCTGCGAGACCTTTCCCCCCATGCTGACTTTCGCGATGCCAACCACGCGCGCATCCTTCTTTGCGACAACGCGAACCAGGCGAAAGCGGTCATTGAGGGCGGTGTCGTTGATCGGCCCTTCGTCGATATCGATGTAGATGGTGGGACGCACAGATGTGCGACTGAATCTGAGCGTGCTCGCCCTTGATCTCAAATCCCTGCTTGTTGCCTGCAAAGGGATTGATTGCGGAGCGAAGTACACTCTTCTTTGCGATCCTTGCTCGGCTCGCTGCCGTTCTGTACGATCTCGGCCACCTCCGGCTTGCCCTTGAATTCGTCGAAGAGAAATACTCCGCCGCTGCCAGGCAAATGCACGCCGGGAGCGATCTCGGGAGAGTTGGCCTCTTCCTTTTCGCGGGCTTCTTTCTCTTCAGGCGTTTCGACGATGCGCGGCCTGAGTTTTCCGCTGCTCAGCTTGTCGTTGTACTTTTTCGTCGCATCCCAATCGATCAACGATGCTGGAATGTCTTCCCACTCATAACGCTCCGCGCTCAAGTAGTGCACGCGATCGCCCTGCATCTCGTACTTTTCGACAGACTGATAGCTGCCGTCCTTCAGGATCAGCCGCTCGGTGGTCTCCTGCGCTCGCGTGATGGTCGTCAGCAAACACACCAGCCCGCCGACCGAGGCCACGAACAGGAGCCCGAGTACCGAACGATGGAGCCTGACGTTCATTTCTGTCTTAGTTTAGACCTGCGTCGACCTGGCGGGTTAGCTTCATTGCAGGGCCCCTGCGCCGCGGTCAGCGTCATGGTCGTCCCGCTGGACGAAATACGTAGCGAAGCGTTCCCGACGTTATGGTGACGTTGCAGGTGAAAGGGCCCGTCTTTTTGAACGTGGGAGGCAGAATTGAGAATCCTGATGCGATCCTCAGCTCACCCGAATATCGGAGTCGACCTGCGAAACCAGGGTGTCATTGCCCTTCATGCAGGTCGCGATCTGGCGAACCTTGCCCTCGCGTGGGATCGTCGGTGGCATAGAAAACCAGCCGGATCTGGACTTGGTATCGCGGTCCATCTGGGTCGGCAATACCCACGTTCCGTAACACGCTTGAAGGCAGAACAGCTGGAGGCGGCGGCGTCCTGCCGCGCCAGTTCCATGATGTCGGGTGTGCCGCCCGGATTGGTGATCGTCAGACGATTGTGATCGTCGGAGATCGTGTAGCTCCACAGCCCGGACTCGACACTGGCTTTGCACTCCGAGTTCAGCTCGCCCTTTTCCGTGTCGGTGGCGCTCTTCAGCACCCGGATCGTGCTTTGCGTAACCTCAATCGGCGAAACCGCTCTTGCGATTACGGCGCGATAATCTCCCGGGCAGAGCCGGGTAACGATCATTTCGTCCTTGTTGGTGGATTGATTGTGGCGAAACTCATGGCGAATCGAGTCGGTATCCGGATTGCCCAGCGGATAGGAATACCAGGTTCCGTATAGATAGTCGGAAGCCGGTGCCGCAGCCTGTGTACTGGGAGAAGACGGCTTCGCTCTGCAGCGCCGAAGATAGTGCCGGCAAGAAGAATAACGGCGAAACAACTCGCCGAAACCGATTTTGTAATGGAAATGAGGAGTTTGACGCCGCGTTTCAGACTGCAGTCTGTGAGGCCATCAGACGCAGTTGGTCTGAGCCTTACCGGCAGGTGCGCGCGAGATGATGTCGTCCAGCGGTCGAATTCGCATTCAATATTGGTGGCCGGGCAGCCCGCTTGGCCACGTACATGGCTTTGTCCGCGGCGGCATGCAGTTGGTCCGGATCGCTCCCATCCTCAGGATACAACGCCAACCCGATGCTGAGTCCGGTGCGCACCTCGTAATCCCTGAACTTCGATAGGCGCCGACAGCGCAGAATCGAGCGCTGCCACCAGGGCCGCAGCTCCATTGGCGTCCGGCACTTCGCTGACCACGGTGAATTCGTCTCCACCCGACCGGGCAAGAGTGTCGCTGGAACGAATCCTTCCGGCGAGCTGACCCACCACTGCCTGCAAGGTCATGTCGCCCACGCGATGACCAAAGGTGTCATTCACTTCCTTGAAGTGGTCGAGGTCGAGCAACAGCACCGCTACTTTACTTCCCACGCGGCGGGCATGAGCCAGGGCCTGATCCAGACGGTCATCCAGCAGCCGGCGATTCGGCAGGCCGGTGAGTTCGTCGTGATAGGCGAGATAGTTGCTGCGCTCTGATCTGGTCTTCCAGCAGCGTGAGAATCATTCCCAGCGCCACCAGGTATTTCGGAATGTTCCAGACCTCCGATTCCACGTTCACGGACGGCAAGTAGATGGCGATCAATGCGGAGCAGGGAAAAACCAGTCGCCCACAGAACGAAACCCGCCTACCGTGGTCAGAACGCCAGCCGTGGTGCCGGCGTGATGCTTCCAGTACAAGACGGCGGCAGCCAGGTTCAGCACGGTGAGTATGATGATCGGACCCAGGTCCGGATTGCCGCTCCGCACTGCCCACACCGCAGCCGTAGCCGACAGCAGAGTGGCGGCAACGACTCCCGCGGCATAAAGATCGAGCTTCTGGTGAATACGCCGGAAGACTTCTAGCGGGAACACACTGCCACACCGCGATCGCCAGGTAGTAGATAGGCGGGACTGCTTGACCTCCCACACGGTGGCATTGGTGTAGGCGAGGCAGGGAAGAGCAATCGCCAGCGCCCATCAGCACCTGACGCCGCCAGGTCGTTGCAATGCTCGAAACGGAAATCAGGAAGGCGATGCTCGCCAGCATCAGGCAATCGAGGCTGGCGGCCATGAGCCATGCGGATCCTGAGCCGTTTGCCGGAGTAAAGAATTGCGCGGCGAAGTGAAGTAACACAAGAAACCAGCCGGCCAGCCAGAGATGCAGGCGCTCGGCAGTCTCTTTACGCGAGATCGCCCAAAACACCGCGACAAGTATGGCCAACGCGGCAAGGTTCGGAAGCGTTCGAAAAGTTCATGGCGCAAAAGTGGCTTAATTAACGCAGAGTATGACAGCATTTTCGTCTAAGTTCTAATCAAAAATGACGCTGTCATCGACAAAGACTAGAGGAGATTATCTGACAAATATGGCGTTTAAACTGCATTTATGCCACTGAAGTTGTAGATTGACAGTCTGATCGACAGCAAATGGAAAAGCCGGAGTTTCCTCCGGCTGTTCGGTGGCGTCTCTGGCTTATCGATTCTTACAGTTGGCTGCGACTCTGACGTCCGGTTCGACCGACATGCCCGGACGCAGCAAGCCGTCCTTGTTGAAGTCCGGCTTGTCGTTCCCGTCGAAATCAACTCGTACCGGAATACGCTGCACGACCTTCACGTAGTTGCCGGTCGCATTCTCCGGAGGCAGCAGGCTGTACTTCGCTCCCGTCGCTCCTCCGATATTGGAGACGTGACCTTCCCACTTGCGGCCGCCATAGGTATCGACGCTGATCTTGACCGGCTGTCCCGGGACACATGTGCGCCAGCTGCGTTTCCTTGAAGTTTGCCGTGACCCACACGTCCTGCAGCGGCACGATCGCCATCAGGTCCTGGCCAATGGCAACGTTGGAACCAACCTGCACCGAACGCTTTCCGACGACGCCGTCAACCGGAGCGGTGATGGTCGTGTAGGAAAGGTTCAGCTGCGCCTGGTCGAGAGCGGATTTGGAACGCAACGCCTGCGCGTCCGCCGACTCCGCCTTGGCCTTCGTCGCAGCTACTGTGTTCGGAGTAGCCTGCGCGTTGTGGATTTCCGCATTTGCCTGTTCGATCCGCGATTGCGCCATCTTGACCTGCGCTCGCGCTGCCAGCAGTGCGGCTTCACGAGCCTGCACCGTCGCATTGGCAGCGGTTGCCGCCGCCGTTGCCGCATCGAACTGCTGTTGCGAGATCTCGCGCTTGCGTCAACAGCTGCTGATAGCGCTGCACGTCGGTGTTGAGTTTCAGAGCGTCTGCTTTGGCTTCGACGACCTGCGACGCCGCTGCTTCAACCTGTTTCTCCGCCGCCGCCACCCCTGCTTGTGCGGAGTCCATGTCTGCCTGGCGCCGAACGAATCTGGCTGAACGATCCGATGCTCGACACCGGCACACCGTAGCGAGCCGCTTCCGCCTGCGCCTGCGCATCCTGGTAATCGGCGCGAGCACGTTCCGAGCGCCACCGTGTAATCGGTGGGATCGATCACCACCAGCACGTCGCCCTTGCGCACGATCTGGCCGTCATCGAACGTTCACCTTGATGACATGGCCGTTGACGCGAGCGCTGATGGGATAGATGTGACCGTCGATCTGCGCGTCGTCGGTGTCTTCCCACTGCCGGCTCTCCCACCAGAACCAGCCCACTAGAACGACTGCAACGATAGCCACCAGAAACACGACAGGTTTCGCCGCAGGGTGCTTCTGAAAGAAGCCCCGGCGGTCTTCCTCGCGTGGCCGCGCTTCCGGATCGTGATGCTCCTCGCTCGGGGCGCGTGGCGTTCGGCGCAGTGCGTTCGACATCTTCAGGTTTGGTCGTTGTCGGACTCATCTTGTCTTCACCTGTTTGCAATTATTCGATTATGATTTCCAACCGTCTCGCTGCTCCGTTTGACTGCGGATTGCAGACGGCGCATTCGTCAGCGCCGGATAGATGCGCAGACTGCGGACCCACGGTCTGCGTCGTTCCAGACGACGCCGGAGGATTCGCCGTAGTGTCAGGCGCAGTCCCTGGCGCAGGGCTCGGTGCATTCGGATTCGTCGCTGGCGCATTCGGCGTTGCCGGCGCCGCTGGAAGAACGCTGCCCGGCTCCGCCAGATACTGCCGCACCGCTTGCTCCGCGTTGCCGATCGCACGAGCCAGCAAGAACCTTTGCGATGTTGTGGCCGTAAAGGCTGGCGATGTATTGCTCATTGGCCGAAGCCAGTTGCTGCTGCGCCTGGATCACTTCCACGTTATTGGTGACGCCGGCGGCAAAGCGGTCTTGCGATTGCACCAGCGTTTGCTGCGCAAAGTCCAGTCCGGTCTTCGCGACCTCCACCTGTTCGGCAGCGGCCTTCAAATCCAGCAGAGCATTCTGAACGTCCTGCTCAATACTGCCTCGCAGGTTGTCGACCTGCGCCTGACGCTGCTTGAGGATCGCTCTGGACTGTTGAACGTCGGCCTCGACTTTGCCGCCCTGAAAAATCGGAATCGACAGCGTCGCTGCCGCCGTCCAGTTCGGAGCCAGCGAACTTGGCGTGAAGCCGATTACGCCGTAGTCGCCCGGAAATCCGATCGACGGCAGACGCTGTTGCCACGCTGCCTGCTCGGTGTACTGCGCCGACCGTCAGCAGCCGCCAGTGCCGCCTGATAGTCCGGACGCGTTTGCAGTGCCCGTTCGTATGCATTCTCGACGGCTGCTTCCGGCAGCGGCTGGTACGGAACGCGATTCACCAGCTTGAATTTCTGCTGCACCGGCAATCCGATCACGCGAGCCAGCGCGATGCGCTGCTTCTCCAGATCGTTCTGCGCCTGGATCAGTATCGATTGCTGCGTCTGCAGCTGGACTCGCGCCCGCAAGGTGTCGATCTGCGGAGCGATCCCGGCGTTCTCCTGGTCGACCGCCAGCTGATACAGCGCCTGCGCCGCTTTCAGCTCCGCTTCCGCCGAGGTGACGCGCGACTCGTTGGCAATGGTCAGCAGGTAATTCGCTCCCACCGCCAGCACGACCGTGTCGCGAGCATCGCGATAGCTGAACTGCGAGGCCTTCACGTCCTGCGAAGCTGCGTGCAGACCAGTGATGTAATGCAGATTCAGCGGAGTCCAGGTGCCTGCGGCCTGCAGTTCCGTCAGGCCGAACGGACCTACCGAACTGGGGAAGCCGGGAAAATTAAACCCGAATGCCTTGAGATTGATCTTCTGTTCTTCTTCTGTAAAAGACCCATTCACCACGGGCATCAGGTTGCTAAGAGCGCGAAGCCTCTCCGACCGCGTCTGCTCGGTGGCGCGCTCACTGAAGTACAGTCCCAGGTTGTACTTCAGACCGCGGTCCAGGGCATCCTGGATCGATAAGATCGATGACCTCGGTCAGTGGCTTTACCCTGTGGCAGGGATCCAGTGAACGGGTTCTGTCGTCGCTGGATGACCTGCTCGGCTGAGGGCAGCGAGGTGAGGCCCGGGGCTAGTGGTCTGCCCAAGCGCCAGGCTGCTGCACAGAAGAACCACTCGCGGCGGAACTTAGTACGATCCGGCCAAATCCGAACCAATGCTGCGAATTGCTTTCCGGTCGTTCCATGTTGTAATTAGTACATACATGCATGTATCAAATTGAATCCGACTACTTGCCTTTAGATGTGCGTCGATGCAGTCGCGTTGCGTTAAATCTGCATCCAATACGCCTGCTTGTCGGGCGCCTCTATTGAGGATAAATGAAATCGCGTTCCGCCACATCCCGTCACCAGGAGCGTTCAGGAAGCAACTCGCGCCCGGCTGATCCGCGCAGCGGAAAAGATTTTTGCGCGCGATGGATTCGAAGCCGCCAAACTTGAGGAGATCGCCGCCGAAGCCGGCTACACGCGCGGCGCCTTCTACGCCAACTTCGACAGCAAGGAAGATTTATTCTTCGCCCTGCTGGAAGGTGAAATCTCGTCGCGCATCGACACCGTCGAGCAGATGACGCGCAGCGTTCAGGATCCCGAGGCCAAGTTGCTGCGCCTTCCGGGAGTTTTTCCTTACCATTTGCCAGGATCGCCGCTGGAGCCTGCTGGCGCTGGAATTCAAATTGTTCGCCGTACGCCATCCCGAGGTCAAAGCCCGACTGGCGGCCATGAATCGCCGGCTGGTGAAGCCAAGAATCGGAATCCTGCGCGACATTATGGAAGGCACCGGGCAGAACGCTGCCGATTACGCCGACCGCGGTTGCGATGTCGCTGTCGGCAGTGACGAATGCCCTGAGCCTGGAACACATGCTCGACCGCAGCCTTATGCCGGAGGCGGCGTTGAAGCAGATTCTCGCAAACTACTTCGACAGCTTGCTGGGCGCACGCACGACACAGCCACGCGAACGGGCATAAGACGCGACACCGGAGCAAGCTGGTAGACCTGCGCCTCAACGATTCTCGTCGCAAACTCTGCTCCAGCGGATATCGATTCAGCTTGGTGTACTTGGCTCCCGACGGCGACAGCTTGCTTTCGTAGAGACAGAACTCGCGCGCCGTCATCGATCCGAACTCAGGCGGCGGCTGGCTCCTCAAGTTTGATTCCCACAACCCGCAGACCCGCAGCACTACGTTCTCCGCGAACCGGCCGTGGCCTGCCGCTGCCGGCACGGGCCAGCGTGAGATGCGGCTTGAAGGGCGCCGTCTCCCGCTGGAATCCCAACGGCTGAGAGCGTCGCCGATTTCGCTCGCGAGTTGCTGAAGATGCTCATCCGCATCGATCCCGACCCAGAACACGCGCGGCGACTTCGCATTGGGGAAGAAGCCGGTCCCGCGAAAGGTTATGGGAATCGGCACTCCGCGGACCTGCTGTAACGCGCCGTGGATCTCATCGCGCCTTCGTCGGTCTCGCCGAGAAATTGCAGTGTGATGTGGAAGGTTTCCGGACCTACCCAGCGCACGTCGGGAGCGTACGGACGCATCTGATCGCGGAACTCTCCGATGCGCCGGCGAATTTCCGGATCGATGTCGAGAGCTACGAAGAGTCGCATAGGTTACATCAGCATGCGGCGAACCATGTCGAGCGCCATCTGGCTGGCCCAGCGCCGGACCCGCTCGCGGTCGCCGAAGAAGCGCCGCTGCGCCACGTCCTGCTTGTGGCCGTTGGAGACGGCGATGAAGACCAGTCCGACCGGCTTCTCTTCGGTGCCGCCGCCGGGACCGGCGATTCCGGTCACGCCCACGCCGATGTCGGCCTTGCAGATTTCGCGGATGTTCTCCGCCAGCGCCAGCGCGACTTCCTTGCTGACCGCGCCGTGCGCCTCGATCATCAGCGGAGGAATGTCGGCGAACAGCGTCTTCAGATCGTTGGAGTAAACGACCGCTCCGCCGAGAAACGAGCGCGAGCTGCCCGCGACCGAGGTGATGCGCTCGGCGATCATGCCGCCGGTGCAGGATTCGGCGACTGCCAGCTTCACGTTGCGCATCTGCAGGTAGTAGTTGACGATCTCTTCCAGCGACTCGCCCTGCGCCGAGAAGACGGCGTCTTCGAACTCGTCTTCCAGTTCACCGGCCAGACGATCCACCGCGGCCTGCGCCTCGTCCAGCGTCGCTGCGGTCGCGCGCAGATGAAATTCCACCTGTCCCTGTCCGGCAAGGACGGTGGTTTCGACGTCGGGATACTTGGTGTAGATGGGGGCGGCGCGTTGATCGACTGCCGATTCGCCCATCATCGCGACCTTCAAAATGCGCGAGGCCATGGTTGCCGGAGGCACTTTGTCGCGCAGTCGCGGCATGCACTGCTGGTCCCACATCTCGCGAAGTTCGTGCGGCGGACCGGGTAGCAGCGCGATCGTCCGCGGTTTGCCCTCGAACTCCGTCTCCAGCCACTGCCCGGGCGCAGTTCCCTTGGAGTTCGGCAGCACCACGGCATCCGGCAGCATGTCGGCCTGCTGCGCATTGTTCTCGGGCATGGTGATGCGGCGGTCGGCGAAGCGCTTGTACATCTCGGCGACCAGCACGTGATCGCGCTTTAACTCGGTACCCAGCGCGGCTGCGACGGCTTCGCGCGTCAGGTCGTCCTTGGTCGGACCAAGACCGCCCATGAAGATGATGAGATCGCTGCGGCTGATCGCGGTGCGCGCGGCCGAGATCAGATCGTCCAGAAAGTCGCCGACGACGGTCTTGAAGGCCACACGAATCCCAATTTCGTTGAGGCGCTCGGTGAGAAAGAGGGAATTGGTGTCCTGGCGGTACGGAGTCAGCATCTCCGACCCAATAGCGATGATTTCCGCGATCACAGATTCAGTCTAGCACTGGGGAATTGGTTCGCCACAGAGGCATCGAGGCACAGAGAAAGACCCTGGAATTTTTCGGAGGTTCACTTCGGAGCGACACGGAGGGCATGGAGGTCTCGCTACATGTCGGGCAGTAACGAGCGGCCTTCAATATTCCACGAGAGATGATGCACGCCGGTGGTGGTCGCCAGCACCGCCGAGCGGCCAGGAGCGAAGGCCAGTCCGACCAGGTTCTGACCCGAGACCGCGAGCGATGCCTGTGCGTCGGGCGTGATCCTCACAATCCCGCGCCGTCCATTGAGCGATGCCGCGACGTAGAGATTGTCGTTCGACGTCGACCGCCAGCCCCTGCGGGCGTCCCAGGCCGCGATAGAAAACGCTGACCTCGCCGTGCGGATCGATCTGGTGCACGGCGTCGAAGCTGGAGGTAGTCGGCCCGGTGACGTACAGGTTGCCATTGCTGCCGAACGCGAGATGATAGGCGGCGACGCTGGGCTCGAGCATGGCGAAGACGAAGATCTGCCGGTCGCGCCCGATCTTGAAGATGGTTCCGCTGCGGTCGCCGACGTACAGATAGCCGTCGCGATCGAACGCCAGCCCGGTCGCGACGCCCATGCCTTCGGCGTAGGAAGTCATGGTGCCGTTCTGCGCGACGCGGTACACCGTGCCGTCGTAGCGCGAGGAGACGTAGAGGCTGCCGGCGCGGTCGAAGGCCAGTCCGGTCGCGTTCATCATCTCGTGGACGAACGGCTTGATCGTTGTAGTTGGCGTCGATGCGATAGATGGCGATCGGAACCTTCTGTCCGCGCGAGCCGGAGAACGTCACGTAGATGTTTCCCTGCGGCATCGACGGCGGGATTGGCGACCGGATGCAGGTTCTCGGCAATCGGCGCGGCAATGCGCACCTCGCCCGGATTGCTGCGCGAGCCATTGGTGGCGACCATGACCTGCGCCGGAGGCAGCGCCATCGGGCACGCGCGCCACGATGAACTGGTCGGAGCTGATGACGACCGCGCCATCGACCTCGCCGAAGCTGACACGGGGCCGGCGCAGCTCGCGCGGGCCCAGACCGCTGCCCACGATGCGGACTTCGCCTCCGGGCAGAGCGCACGCCGGATCGATCGCCTCGATGTGAGGCTGGCCGTTCACGTTCTTTGTGCCCGTCTTGCGTTCCATCTCGCCCATGTCCTCGCTCTAGCGGAGAAGGCCAAAGTGCAACAGCAACTGCAAAACGATCAAGCCGTAGACGCCAGCGCCCAGATCGTCCACCACGATGCCGGTGCCCTCCGGCAGCTTCTCCAGGCTGCGAATCGGCGGCGGCTTCAGGATGTCGAATACACGGAAAAGTATAAAGCCCGCAAGCAGCGCTTGCCACACGATGGGACACGCAATCAGCGTGACCAGTTGCCCGGCGACTTCGTCGATCACGACGTGCGATGGATCTTTCCTGCCGCAGCCGCGCGCTTCCAGCGTTGCTGCCGGAATTCCGATCGCCACGACTACGACGATCAGCACCAGAATGACGGGAATTCGCAGCCGGGCGAAAGATGCGATGCCAGCAGCCACCACAGCAGAGCCAGTCGCCAGCGCTCCCCAGGTGCCAGGGCCGGGACGCAGCCGGCCGCGCCGAAGAAGGTCGCAACCAGCGTGGCCCACCTGGGGCAGGCGAGCTTGCGCGCTGGCCGGCTTCAGTTTGGCTTTTTGCCATCGTAGTCTGCAGGATAGCTGGAATCGTCGGTCTCCGGATCGTTCAGCGGCGAAGAGATCACGTAGCCTCCGCTGGCCCACTTACCCAGATCGATCACACGACAGCGCTCGCTGCAGAAGGGAAACTCCGGATCGGTCTTCAACACGATCTTTCTGCAGGTAGGACAACGAAGGCTGAGGACTCGTTTCTTTGGACATTGGCGAAGCACTCGGCATGTCAGCACTAGGCGATTCAGCGGTGATTGCCATTCGGCATGCTCGGACTCGCTCCAAATCGACCGGTTGATGCACCGCTATCTGGCAACTCGCAATGCTGACTGCTGACTGCTGACGGCTAAATCAGCCTCGCCACCAGATCGTACTCGTGCGCTTCGGTGATTTCGCAGCGGTAGAACTCGCCTTCGCGCACGTCCTCATGATCGCCGAAGTCGTTCACGTACACCGTGCCGTCGATCTCCGGAGCGTGCATCGCGGTGCGGCCCTGCCACAGCAGGTCGGTCTCTTCCGACGGCCCTTCCAGCAGCAGATCGAACTGCCGGCCGATCAGCGCGCGCTTCTTCTTGCGGCTGATCTGCTTCTGGATCGACATCAGCTTCTTGCGCCGGCGCTCGATCTCTCGCGCCGGAACTTTGTCGCCCAGTTCGAAGGCCTTCGCGCCTTCTTCGTCGGAGTAGCCGAAGACGCCCAGCCAGTCGAATTGCGCCTCGCGAACGAACTGGCAGAGCTGCTCGAAATCCTGCTCCGTTTCGCCGGGGAAGCCGACGATGAACGACGTGCGCAGCGTGAGGTCGGGAATCGCGCGCCGCATCTTCTCGATGGAGCGCAGGAAAATATCCGCACCCGCTCCGCGCTTCATGCGCTTCAACACATCCGGCGCGGCGTGCTGCAGAGGCACGTCGATGTAGGAGCAGATCTTCTCGTGCGCGGCGATCGTCTCCAGCAGCTTGCCGGTAATCTTGTTGGGATAGGCGTAGAGAAAGCGCACCCAGCGCAGCTCTTCGATCTGCGCCAGCCGCTCCAGCAGCAGCGCCAGGCCGTCTTTCAGGCCGAGATCTTCGCCGTAGCAGGTCGTGTCCTGCCCGATCAGCGTGACCTCGCGCACACCCTGCTTCGCCAGTCGCTGCGCTTCGGCGATGACCGACTCAAAGCGCCGCGAACGGAACTTGCCGCGCAGTTGCGGGATGATGCAGAACGCCGCAGGGATGATCGCAGCCTTCGGCGATCTTGATGTACGCCGAGATTTCGGCGTAGCCAGCACACGCGGCGTGTTTTCGTCGTACAGATAGTTCGGCAGATCGGCGACTGCGCCGTCCCACGCGTCTTTGGAGAAGCGGCCAGCCGCTCGCGCGCATCGCCTTCGGGGCGCGAGTTCAGGATCACGAAGGCCGAATCGCTGGCGGCTCGAAGCGGATGCAATGCCCAGCGGCGCTCAGAATCTGCTCCAGCTCGCCGGTGCCGACGACGGCATCAACTTCCGGAATGTTCTTCTGGATCTCGTTGCGATAGCGCTCGACCAGGCAGCCGGCGACAATCAGCTTCTGCGCCCGGCCGGCGACTTTGTGCTGCGCCATCTCCAGAATGGTGTCGACCGACTCCTGCTTGGCGGTGTCGATGAACGAGCAGGTATTGACGACGATGATGTCGGCGTCTTCGGCGCGCGGCGTGATCTGGGCGCCGCCCTGCGCGAGCAGACCCATCATGACCTCGCTGTCCACCAGGTTCTTGGGACAGCCCAGGCTGACAAATCCAATTTTCTTCGGAATGGGAGTAGCCGTCGCTGCGGCGTCTCCGGCGCGTCGAGCAAGGCTACAGAATCGGTTTTCGGCTGCATGTAATCTCTCTATTTTATCATCGTCCGCACGCAGACATTCGCGCGAAGGCCGCGCTCGCGGCGGCACACTCTGCCGCGAAGGATGCTATATTGGAATTCGTCGGGCGCTGGTCCCGCGCAACGCAATCTTGTGAATCCCGCCAGGTCCGGAAGGAAGCAACGGTAGCAGGCTAGTGCGTGTGCAGCGGTCAACTGGCGCCTGGCTTTTTTTAACCCGCTTTTCGCTCCTCGCCTTTCGCTTTTCGCCAGAGTTCCTCGTCTAACGCCAATGCTGCGTTCTGTCCAGCCCGAAATCGGGTCACTTTTCCTGCGGAATACTTGCACGCTCCGAATAGCAAGAATCGGTTGGCTGAAAGGTAAGGGCTCGCACCGTATGGCGAAGAGCGAAAAGCGAACAGCGAAGGGCGTCTTCCCGTCATAGACTTTCCCCTTCGTATCCTGCAAAATGAATGGTCATTCATCTGGAGAACTCTATTGCCTACTGCTCGTCGCGCCAAAATTACTGCTCTCGGCACCTACGTTCCGCCTCGCGTCCTTACCAATCAAGACCTGGAAAAGATGGTCGACACCACCGATGAGTGGATCCTGGAGCGCACCGGAATCCGCGAGCGTCACCTGGTCGACAAAGGAGTAGCCGCCAGCGATCTGGCTGTGGGAGCCGTGAAGAATCTGCTGGAATCGCATCCCTTCGACTTGCAGGAAGTGGACCTGATCGTCGTCGGCACCGTCACCCCAGACATGATGTATCCCTCGACGGCGTGCCTGGTGCAGCACAAACTCGGCATCAAGCGCACCTGGGGTTATGACGTTTCGGCCGGCTGCTCGGGATTTCTGTACGCCCTGAACTCGGGCATGCAGTTCATCGAGTCGGGCCGCTACAAGAAGGTGCTGGTCATCGGCTCGGACGTGAACTCTTCGATGACCGACTTCACCGATCGCGCGGTATGCATCATCTTCGGCGATGGCGCCGGCGCGGTGCTGCTGGAGCCGGCAGAAGAAGGCGAAGAGGGAATTATCGACATCGAGGCCCAAGTGGAAGGCGCGGGCGGCGCAGTACCTGAACATGCCGGGCGGCGGCAGTCTGAATCCCGCTTCGCACGAAACCGTCGACAAGAAGATGCACTACATCCACCAGGACGGCCAGCAGGTCTTCAAGTACGCCGTGAAGAAGATGTCGGAGATGACCGAGCGTCTGCTGCAGAAGAACGGGCTGACCGGCCAGGACATCGATTGCTTCATTGCGCACCAGGCCAACCGGCGCATCATCATGGCCACGGCCGACCGGCTGAAGATGCCGCTGGAGAAGGTCATCGTCAACATCGATCGCTACGGCAACACCACGGCGGGAACGATTCCGCTGGCCATGCAGACTGCCGTCAGCGAAGGCAAGCTGAAGAAGGGCGACAGGTTGTTGCTGGCAGCGGTCGGCGCGGGCTTCACTTCAGGAGCTACGTTGCTGCGGTGGGCATTCTAAGGGCCTTGAAGGGGCGCAGCTTCATCTGCGCAAGTAACACATTCCCGCTTACGTTTGCTTGGCAGCATTCCCGGCGGCGCGAAACGTGCTTTATTGCTTTGAACCTCCCAGCCTCGCGGTCGTATAACTTCCTGTATGCGCGTCCGAGCCCAGCTCCTCTTTCTGCTTCTTCTGGTCTCCCTGCCAAATAGCCCACGCCGGCACGAAGCCGCCTTCCGACCTCGTTCTGATCGGCGCGAAGGTCTATACCTCGCCTACCGCTGCTCCCATCGAGAATGCCGTCATCGTCATTCGCGACGGCAAGATCGCCGAGATCGGCCCCGACGGCCGCGTCAAGGCGCCGAAAGGCGTCCCGTTCATCGATATGGGCGGCAAGGTGATCACGGCCGGCTTCTGGAACAGCCACGTGCATTTCACCGAAGCCGTGTGGAGCGGAGCCGGCTCGACTCCGGCGGCCAAACTCGAGCCGCACATGCAGGAGATGCTGACCCGCTGGGGCTTCACCACGGTCTTCGATATCGGTTCCAATCCCAACGACACGCTGGCGCTGCGCAAGCGGGTGGATGCGGGTGAGATTGCCGGCCCGAAGATCTACACCACGGCCGGACAATATTCTTCCTGAGAACGGCATTCCGGTGTACGTTCCGAAAGACATCGCCGAGCAGCTGAAGCAATTTGAAGCGGCCACGCCGGCCGACGCCGCGCGCATTGCTCATCATCAGCTGGCGATGGGCGCAGACGGCATCAAGCTCTTCACCGGTTCGATCATGGGACACGGGAAGATCACGCCCATGCCGGCGAACATTGCGCGGGCGGCGGTGGAGGAGGCGCATGCCGCAGGCAAGCCCGTCTTCGCGCATCCCTCGAACCATGTGGGCACCGACAATGCGCTCGCCGCCGGAGTCGACATTCTGGCGCACACCATTCCCATCGAAGACGGGTTTACGCCGGACGAGCTGGCCACGATGAAGGCGCAGCATACGGCCCTGATTCCGACTCTGACGTTGTGGGAGGTTGAACTGGAGAAGGACCACGCGCCCGCTGCGGAGGAGCAGGCATTTGTGCAACGCGGCGTGAACGAGCTGAAGACCTACTTCGACCAGGGTGGCACCATCCTGTTCGGCACCGATGTCGGCTACACCCAGCATTACGACACGACGGAAGAGTACGTCTTGATGGCGAAGAGCGGAATGAAGTGGCAGGACATTCTGGCGTCGCTCACAACGAATCCTGCGACAACCTTCAAGGCCGGCATCCGGCGAGTTAACCAAAGGCGCGGATGCCGACCTGGTGGTGCTGGCCGGCGATCCCGCCGCCGACGTTCGCAACTTCGCCAAGGTGGACTCCACCTACAAAGCAGGCAAGCTGATTTACCAGAAGTAGCCGCACAGGAAGGTCGATATTCGCTGCTGCTACTTGCATGGGCCCGTCGTGGTAATGCAAGGCATGGCATGCCGTACTTCGCAAGAATTTAGCGGCACATGTCACACACCTGTGTGCGCACGGCCACAGTAATCGCAGAGCGGGCGGTGCCACCATGGGGTCGATCGGAAGCACTCCTGACGGGGGACCCCATGGAAGTTACGATCGAACATCTGGGAGCAGTGCAGTTTGAGATCAAGGCGCGGCAACACACGCTGATCAGCGATCAACCGGCCGAGAACAAGGGATTACGACGAGGGCATGACGCCGCCGGAGCTGCTTCTGGCTTCGCTGGGTTCCTGCGCGGCCTATTACGCCGTCGACTACCTGGTGCGCAACAAGATTGCGCGCGAGGGCGTGAAGACTCGCGTCACCGCCGAAAAGGTGAAGGGACCGTTTCGCCTGGACAATTTCAAGATTGAAGTCGATGTGCCGGGCGATCTGACCGACGAGCAGCTGAAAGGTCTGGAGGAGGCGGTACACCGCTGTCTTATCCACAACACGCTGCTGCAGCCCGCCTAAGATCGACGTCGCGATCAACGCCGCCGTGTTGGCGTAAGCATAGAGGGAATTCACAAGGCGCCCCATTCAAGCTGGGTTTGCTTGAGTGGGGATTTTGTCGGAACCGACCGATTCCCTCCCTTACTTCGCCTTGATCTTCTCGCGGTCCTGGGCAACGTCGAGCGGTGAGGTCGGCTCGGTCATGCGCGCGGGATCGAGAATCTCTTTGATCTGCTCCTCCGTCAGGTCACCACGCGAGCGCGCAATCTCAATGATTGACTTGCCGGTCTTCACCGACTCCTTCGCAATCTCCGCCGCTTTCGCATAGCCGATGTACGGATTGAGCGCAGTCGCCAGCGACACCGTGCTCTGCACGTAGTAGTCGGTGCGCTGCTGGTTCACCGTGATGCCCTTGACGCAGAACTCCGTGAGCTGCCGCAGCATGTTGGTCATGATGGTGATGGACGTGAGCACACTGTGCGCCATGGTCGGCATCATGACGTTGAGCTCGAGCTGGCCGGCCTGCACAGCGAGCGCGACCGCCGTGTCGTAGCCGACGACCTGGAACGACACCATCGCGGCGAGCTCCGGTATCACCGGATTGATCTTGCCCGGCATGATCGACGAGCCCGGCTGCAATGCGGGCAAGTTGATTTCGCCCAGCCCGGTGTTCGGCCCCGACGACAGTAGCCGCAGATCATTCGAGATGCGAATCACCTCCAGCGCCAGGTTGCGCAGCGCCGAACTTGTGCTCGACATCGCCAGGTTCGATTGCATGGCGTAGCGCATGTCGTCGACTGCACACAGCTTCTCGCCGGAGATGCGCGAGAGCTCGGCGACAGCTTTGTTGCGATAATCGGGATGGGTGTTGATGCCGGTTCCGACGGCCGATCCGCCCAGGCCGATCTCGCGCAGCAGTTCGGATTGCTGCTGCAACGATGTCTTCGCACGCTTGATCGCGCCCGCGTAGGCGGTGAATTCCTGGCCCAGGCGCATCGGCACCGCGTCCTGCATGTGCGTGCGGCCCGACTTCAAGACATCGTGGAATTCCTTGCCTTTCTCCTCAAGTGCTGCGACGAGGCCATCGAGCACAGGGTAAAGTCCTGCTCAGCTCCAGCAGCGTCGCCAGGCGCATTGCCGTAGGGAAGACGTCGTTGGTCGATTGGCCGTAATTCACGTGATCGTTAGGATGAACGTGCTTGTACTCGCCGCGCGTGCCACCCAGCAGCTCCGAGGCGCGATTTGCGATCACCTCGTTGCTGTTCATGTGGAAGCTGACGCCTGCGCCGGCCTGGAAGACGTCGACCGGAAAGTGGTCATCCCATTTGCCGCCCTGCACCTCTTTGGCCGCATCGACGATAGCGCCGGCGGCCTTCTCGTCGATCAGGCCCAGTTGGCGATTGGCCAGCGCGGCTGCCTCCTTCACCATGGCGACGGCGCGGATCAGCGTGCGATGCGCGTGCAGGCCGCTGATCGGGAAGTTCTCCACGGCGCGGGCGGTCTGGATGCCGTAGTAAACGTGGCCGGGAATTTCTTTGTGGCCGAGCGAATCTTTCTCAACGCGAGACGCTTGCTTGTTGTCTGGCATAAGCACCTATGGGATTGATGATCGTCTGCGGGAGCGGGTTTCGTCTACTCGGGGCCGGGAAGCCAGCGTAGGCGAATCAGATACTGGTTGCCGATTTTCTTACTTGTAAGACGAATTACAGAAATCCGAAAAGTAAGATTCTTCACGAGAAATCTTACAAATCGGATTTTTGTGCAATTCCTACCAGTAAGAAAATCTGCAAAACCAAGGTTGAGTCGACTCCACTCATGTCTAGCAGGGGATACATTCTCGATTTAGCTCTCTTCCAGCAGTTCGTGCAGCCAGCTTTCGATGGTAAGCCGCATCTCGTCGAGATGTCCGGCGAAGAAATGGTCTCCGGGAACGAAGACGAGTTCCTTTGGTTCGGCAGCCTGCGCAACCATTTGCTCCAGCAGGGCGTGAGGACCGTACTGGTCGCGATCGCCGCTGACGAACAACTTTGGCTTGGTGCAATCCCGCAGAAACTCGTAGGAATACAATCGTCCCTCCGCTTCCACCGGAGTGCCAATCGAGATCAACGCCTGCACATCCGGGTCGGGGCAGGCGGCACGTAGACCGGTGGCGGAGCCAAAAGAAAATCCCGCGAACATGATGGGCAGCGCAAACTCGTGCCGCAGCCATGCCAGCGCAGCCTGCACGTCGGCGATCTCGCCGCGGCCTTCGTCATGACGACCCGCGCTCAAGCCTGTCCCGCGAAAATTAAAACGTAACACCGGAAAGCCGAACGAGTTCAGCGCCTTCATCGCATGAAAGACGACCTTGTTGTGCATGGTGCCGCCGCCGAGGGGATGCGGATGACACACCAGTGCCGCATGTGTGCCGTCGGGCTTGCCGGCGTTCAGCAGTGCTTCCAGGCGTCCGGCGGGGCCGTCGAGGAAGAACGATCGGATGACGGTTTGCGAATGGGTCAAAAATTGTGCTCGTAGAACGTGAACCAGAACTTTATCGCAGGCAGACCGCCGAGGTCGAGTGCATGAGGAGGGAGAAAAACTAAAGCCCCGCAGGCTCGCTATTCACTGCGGGGCTTCAGCGTGTCCGGTATGATGACCGAACGCCAGCCAATACTCTACCTCAAGACGGGCTGCCGGAGATTATTTTTTTGTAAACTACTATCCGCCGCGTACGTAATTTCGGTTGCATGTTTGAACAATAGATTTGCGACCACGCTTAAAACCCGGTCTACGCGCGATTCTCGCGAGGCAGGTCCTAATGTTTACTCCCCGGTTGCCGCCGCCGCAGACTGATGCGGCAGCGCCTCTGGCATCTCCGATACGTTCCACGCCCACGCCGCAAGCAGAGCCGCACCCTCGTTGATCTGGTCGGGAATCACCTTGTCGAAGGTGTCGGTCTGGCTGTGATGCGCCTCGCGATAGTGCGCCGGAAGCTGTATGCAGAAGTACGCCGGCACGCCCTCTTTCTGAAACGGCACGTGATCCGAAGAGCCGAAGTAGCGCGTGCTCAGCGGCTCCATGTCGAAGACTTCCTCCAGCGGCTGGTAGATTTCCGACATCAGCGGCGCCGTCTCCCACAGGTTCTCCAGCGCGATGCTGAAGACTTTGCCGGTGCCTGTGTCGTGAATCAGCACCGCGTCGATCTTTCCCATCTCCGCCGCATGATTCTTGATGAACGTCTTTGCTCCCACGCCGCCCTGTTCCTCGCCGGTAAACAGGATGAAAGTGATGGTCCGCTTGGGCTTCCAGCCGAGCGCCTGCAATGCGCGCGCCGCTTCCAGCGTTGCCATTGCGCCGGTGCCGTTGTCCAGCGCACCTTGCCCAGGATCCCACGAATCCAGGTGGCCGCCGATGATCACGCGTTCGTCCGGATGCTCGGTGCCCTTGATCTCGGCGACCGTGATCGACGCCGGAACCGGCTTGTCGGTGAACGTGTCCGGCAGGTTGAACTTCATGCGTGACCGGTCCAGCCTGCAGTAAACGATAGAGCAGCGAGTAATCCTCGTGCGCCAGAAAGGCCATCGGAATTTTCGTGGGCTCGTAAGCCGGGTAGCCGCCGCTCATGTTGAAAAGATTGTCGGTCTTGCCGCTATCCAGCACTAGCAGTGCAGGCTGTTCTGCCGCGATGCTCTGTAGGAGCTGAATGATCTGGCGAAATCCCATGCCCGGCTCCGGTACGCCGCGAGGGGGCGCGATCACGGCGTCGTAAGCGTTATCAGGGTTCGGATCGATCTTCGAGAAATCAGCAGGCTTGCGCAGCATCAGGATTTTGCCCTTCAGCTTGCCCTTGTACTGATCGAGGTCTGCGGGCTTCTTGATGTCGAGAGACCATCACTTCTCCACTGACATCGCCGGTGGTGCCCTTGCTCCACCCGAAGGCGCGAATGCCGATCCGTCTTCTGCAACGGACTGGTGATCTCGGCGGTCTCGCGTCCGCGCGTCCACCCGTGCGCAATTTCCGCGGTCTCCAGATGCGCGTCGATCCCGTAATCCTTGAAACGCTTCAGTGTCCAGTCGCTGGCAGCCTGCATTTGCGGCGACCCGGTGAGTCGCGCACCGATCTGGGTGGTCAGGTATTCCAGATTTTTCATCAGCTCGGAGTGAGCTGTGACTTCGTCGGCAGATCTTCTGGTCGGCCTGCTCCATCGCTTTGCGATATTCGTCGCGCTGCGCCTCGGAGCGTTGCGGCGCGGGTTGGGTAGCGGTTGGAGCCGCGGTTTGGGCGGGCGGCTTGTTGTCTTGTGCCAGCAGCGAGCCGCTGAACAGAATGATAGTGAGAAATGTCAGAAAGCGGCGAGAGGTTCGAATCATTGCGTCATCCTTAGGAAAAACAGGGAAGACGATCATAGCGGCTGGGCGAGGGTTTGTGCCAGTTACTGCGGCAGCGGCTTCGCTAAGTGGTTGTCATCCCGACTAAGGACTTCAGTCCGCGTGGAGGGACCAGTGGTTCGAGCGCAGTGAAGTATCGTTCCGGGGCCGCGAACAGCAGGTCCTTCGACTCCGGTCGTCGGCTGCGCCTCCTCACTACACTCAGGATGACAATCAATGAAAACGCTCGTGATGACAATTGCAAAGGGTGTGGTCGAACTGTCCGGCAGGCCTTACACTGCCCAATTCCGCCGATCGATAAACGTGGGCGGTTCGTAGGTCTTCCCGGCGGCCAGTTGGCGATCTTCTCGCTTGGACGTCCACAGGAGGACCGGTCCTGTCACCGCGCGTACCAGGCGAGTCGCGGTGCCGAACTCACTCTCGATCTCGCGTCGCAAGGTGTGGATTTTCTGCGAGACGGCGGCATTCGTCTTCTTCAGACGCTTCTCCATGACCCACAACGCGGCGTTGTAGGTAGTGCGGAGTTTGAGGGTCTCGTTGGCAATCCGCTGCCGGACACGCGCGTCCGGATAATCTTTGTAGCGCTTCCAGCCTTGAAAGATGGTGTCGCAGATGCGAAACAGGCTGGGGCCATTGCGCTCAAAGTCGAAACGGAAGGCCCAATCGAGCAGCCGCTTGGAATCTTCACGCGAGATCGCGGCATGTTCGAAGTTGAACTTGAATTGCCCGTGGATGTCGGCGAGATCGATGCCGTCGAGCATGCGGCCTTCCTGTTCCATCTGCGCAAACAGCGGCGTGCCCGGGACCGGCGTGTAGAGCATGAACTGGTGGAAGTCGGTGCCGTGCGTGACTGCGTACTCGATCTCCTGCTCGATGTTTTCCGGCGTGTGATGCTCCAGGCCGACGATGGTCGACCCGAGCAGCTTGATTCCATGCTGGCGCAGCTTGGTGGTCAACTCCTGCGTGTCGGTGTCGCGGAGCTTTGAGTAGGACGAGTTCGGCGACTCCAGCCCGAGCCAGATCCACGACACCCCCAGCTGCACCAGATCTTCCATGCTGTATTTGCTGATCGCGTTCGCTGACGAGAAGACGTAGAGAGCCCAGCTCTTGCCGGCCTGCTTCATGCGCTCGAGCAGTTGCATCGCCCGCGGCCGGTTGAGCAGGAAGTTTTCGTCCATCATGAAGAACGAACTGACATTCATCGAACGTTCCATCTGTTGCATCACTTCGAAGAGCTCGTCGCCCTGTCTGATAGAAGTGGACGCTCTTGCCTTTGCCGCCAAAGAACGAAGAGGTCGTGCAGAAGTTACAGCCCATGGGGCAGCCGACGGAGGGAATGATGGTCGCCGCCGTATCGCGCGTGGTGTCAGGCACGCGCATTCCCAGCACGTGCATGCCGAAGCCCGACAGGATTTCCGGGTGGGTGATTGGCAGCATTCGGATCTTCACCCAGATAACGCCGCATCCAGGCGATGCCCTCGCCGCGGATCACGCAATCCGCATCAATTAACTTGTCGATCCCCGGAATCGCGGCCACGTGCCCGCCAACCAGGATGGTCGACTTGGGTGACAGATTGGCGAATGCGGCGGCACATTTCGCGCACCTTGCCGAAGTTGGGAATGATGCCGGAGATGCCGACGATGTCGTACTCGTGCGCAGTCAGCTCCTGTTCGAAGCTTTCCAGCGTGGGGAAGTCGAGCAGCGTGCTCGGAGCAGAGATGTTACGCTGAATCATCATCAGGCCCCAGGAGCGATGGAACATGCGCAGCGAAAAACTGCCTTGCTCGCGCGTCACCTGGTTGTGATAGAGCTCCATGGGATTGATGGCGCGGCTGCCGAACTCGTCGTCGCGCGCATAAGGTCCGAAGACCGAGCTCAACAGAACACGGGCCTTGGTGCCTTTTGGATGTGGGGTAATAACATCGCAAGCTGCTGTCGAAATCATGACTTCATGCTAGGAAGTGCCCGCGAAATTTTCGGTGATGTGGGACACGATCCGCACGAAATGACAGAACTATTACACTGCTGTTGAAATCGGAACACTGACTCACTGAATGCCTTTCACGGGGAACAACGAACACAGCGAGATCAATCCGTGGCTGATCGCAATCGCCGTGATGTCGAGCACCTTCATGGAGGTGCTGGATACGACGGTGGTCAACGTCTCCTTGCCGCACATTGCCGGCAGCCTCTCGGCCAGCAACGATGAAGCCACCTGGACGCTGACCTCCTACCTGGTCGCCAACGCGATTATTCTTCCCATGACCGGCTGGCTCGCCGGGCGCTTCGGCCGCAAGCGGTTGCTGATGACCTCGGTCACCGGCTTCACCATTGCATCGTTTCTCTGCGGCCTGGCGCCGAACCTGCCGTTTCTCATTGCGTGCCGCGTGATTCAAGGAGCGTGCGGCGGCGGGCTGCAGCCGCTCTCGCAAGCCATCTTGCTGGAATCGTTTCCGACGGAGAAGCGCGGACAAGCGATGGCGTTCTGGGCACTCGGCATCGTGGTCGCGCCCATGCTGGGGCCGGTCGCGGGCGGTTGGCTGACCGACAATTACAGTTGGCGCTGGGTCTTCTACATCAACATTCCCATCGGCGTCATCGCCATCATCCTGACGCAAATTTTCATCTGGGATCCGCCCTACCTGCGCCATCGCCAAAAGCGAGGCATCGACTACTGGGGCATCGGCCTGCTGGTCGTCGGCATCGGCAGCCTGCAGGTCATGCTCGATAAGGGACAGGAGGACGACTGGTTCGGCTCGCACTTCATCGTGATTCTCACGGTGCTTGCCGTGGTCGGTATCACCGGGCTCATCATCCGCGAGCTCACCGCGGAACATCCCATCCTCGATCTAACCGTATTCAAGTATCGATCGTATGCCATCGGTACATTCCTGATGACCGTGATCGGCTTCGTCCTCTACGGCAGCACCGTCCTGTTGCCGCTGTTCATGCAGGTGTTGCTGGGCTATACAGCGACACACGCCGGCGTTACGAATCTGCCGCGCGGATTGGCATCGTTCCTCATCATGCCGATCGTCGGCCGCCTGACCGGCAAGTTCGACAATCGCAAGCTGCTGGGCATCGGGCTGGTGGCCTCGGCGTACGCCATGTGGTCGCTGTCGCGGTTCAGCCTGGACGTGTCGTCGAAGAGCTTCTGGATTCCGCTGATGATCCAGGGGGCATCGCTGGGATTCGTGTTCGTGCCACTCACCACTATCACCAACAACCCCATTCCCAACGAGCGCATGGGCAACGCCACCAGCATCTTCAACCTGATGAGAAACATCGGCGCCAGCATCGGCATATCGATGGTGGAGACGGTGCAGTTCCGCAAGGAGCAGGTGCACATCAACTATCTGGGCGCGAACATGAACGCGCAAAGCTCTGCCGTGCAGAACATGCTGGCCAGCATGAAGGCGTACTTCATGAGCCAGGGATCGAGCGCCGCGACGGCGACGCAGCAGGCCTATGAATCCATGTGGGGGATGGTGCAGCGCCAGGCGGCCATGCTCTCGTATAACGACACGTTTCTGTTCCTGGCTATGATGTTTGTGCTGATGATTCCGTTATTATTCCTGCTACGCAAGCCGAAGCCAGGTAAGGGTCCGGCGATGATGCATTAGCAGACCGGCAGGAACCAGCCGCCAAGCGGCGGCTATGGTGTTAGCCCCAGGGCGTCAGCCCCGGGAACGAACGAGGAACGGATAGAGCCGCGAAGCGGCGCCACGTTTTTCTCTAGGAGTTAGCCCATGCCGAAGCTTCTCTCCGTCCTGTTGCTCGCCCTCTTTCTTGGACCCGCAGCCTCGGCCCAGTCCAACGCTGCAACAAAATCGCAAGCTCCCGCTGCGAAATCCGCTCCCGCTGTCGACGCCGAAGGTCATCAATGGTGGCAGCACGCCGTGTTCTACGAGATTTACCCGCGCAGCTACGCCGACAGCAACAATGACGGCATCGGCGATCTTCCCGGCATCGACTCCAAGCTCGACTACTTGAAGAAACTCGGCGTCGACGCCATCTGGATTTCGCCGTGCTTTCCGTCGCCGCAGGTCGACTTCGGATACGACGTCTCCGATTACGAGAATATCGATCCGATGTACGGCACGCTCTCCGACTTCGACCAGATGCAGCGCGACGCCCAGGGGCAGAACATCCGCATCATCCTCGACTTCGTGATGAACCACACCTCCGATCAGAACAAGTGGTTCATCGACTCGCGCTCGTCGCGCACCTCCAAGTATCGCGACTGGTACATCTGGCGCGACGGCAAGGGCCCGAACCAGCCGCCGAATAACTGGATCTCGACCTTCGGTGGATCGGCCTGGCAGTTCGACGGCAAGACCAATCAGTACTATTACCACTTCTTCTATCCGCAGCAGCCCGACCTGAACTGGCGCAACCCGGCAGTGAAGGACGCGATGTTCGGCGTGACGCGCTGGTGGTATGACAAGGGCGTCGCCGGATTCCGTCTGGACGCGGTCGACACGCTCTTCGAAGATCCCAACCTGCACGACAATCCGGTGCTGCCCGGCAAGAACGCGTTTGGCGATCCCAAGACGAAGAACGAGTACAACGACAAGCTGCCGGAGGTTCACGACGTTCTGCAAGGTCTGCGCAAGGTCGCCGAACCAGTACAACGCCGTGCTGATCGGCGAGACCTGGACCACCAACATCGCCGAGCTCAACAAGTATTACGGGCCGCACGAGCAACGAGCTGCAGATGCCGATGGACTTCCTGTTCACGACGGTGAACAAGGTGTCCGCGCCCGATTTTCGCAAGCAGATTGCTGCGGTGAACGCCGCCAGCGGCTGGCCGGTCTATGTGATCGGCAATCACGATATCGAGCGCTCTTACAACCGTTACGGCGACGGCAAGCACAACGACGAGATCGCCAAGCTGATGGCGGGACTTTATCTCACGCTGCGCGGCACGCCGATCATGTACTACGGCGAAGAGATCGGCATGCAGAACAACGATCCCAAATCGCGTGCTGCTGTAAAAGACCCGATCGGCCGCCGTGGCTGGCCCGAGTGAGAAGGGCCGCGATGGCGAGCGCACGCCCATGCAGTGGAACGACACGCCGAACGCCGGGTTCACCAAAGGCATTCCATGGCTGCCCATTCCGGTGAGCTATAAGACGCATAACGTCGCGACTGAACAGAAAGATCCGAACTCGATTCTGGTGTTCTATCAGGACCTGCTTAAGCTGCGGCACACCAACCAGGCGCTGCTCGATGGAGATTACGTGGCGCTAAACGAGAACGATCCGAATGTGCTGTCGTACTTGCGGCGCTACAAGGATCAGGCGGTGCTGGTCGTGCTGAACATGTCGGCTGAATCGCAGAAGGCCAGCTTCAACCTCGGAGGCGCAGGGATTATCTTCGGTCGAGGCCAAGACGCTGCTCACCACGATGCCCACAATGAAGGACAGTACGACGTTGTCGGATATGACGCTGGCGCCATTCGGAGTTTATATCGGAGAGATATCGAAATCTGCGCCACTTGCAGCTGAGAAACGGTGAGTTCGTCTCCGTCGAGATTTTACAGCCCGAGAGACTTCGATTTCGCTGACCCTCGACTGAGTATTTGTGCCCGACGGAGAAAGAGGAAAATAGCGGCGCACACAAACGATCCGACTACAAAGAAAGAGTAATATTCCGCCGGTGACGTGGAGCAGTCCCAACAAGAAACAGGCTCCCAAGTTACTGTCCCTGCCGGGACCCTATCGGAGGGGCTGCTGCTATCTTCGGCGCATGGCGACAGCGGACTGCTGCTCTTTCTCGCCGGATGTTTGTTAGCGCGCTGGCGATCGAATTTGTTCGCTGTTTGCGGGGCGACGGCCTCGTAGGGCGACCGCGTTTTGGCCATGCTTAATAGGCCAAGCAGAACCACGGTAAATGTCGAGAGTAATAGAACTCGCCCCATGCTGGTTTAGACACCGCCACGTGCTCAATGTTCCCTGAATGGGGACGTGTCAGGGGAGCGCAGACGGGGATGACTAATTACCGGCCGCCCGCAGTTGCGGTTAGTTTAGTGACGTTTCCCTTAGGTCCCACAACGTAAGGCAGCGAGAGAGCGTTCCAATTCGCATGGTCCAGAGCCTGCCAGGTTTTTCCGTCATCGTGCGAGATGTCAGACCCATTGGTTCCAACGGCGATCCACGCCTTAGCCGTTGCGTCCCATGCAACCGCCGAACGATAGCCGTGAGTCGGCTTCGACGCGGCGGTCCAGTGGTGTCCGCCGTCATTGGTGAACGCCGCCGTGCCCGAGGTCTGCTCAGGATGTTTGTAGTCGCCACCCACGGTCACGCCGTGTTGAGCATCGCGGAAGAAAACGGAGAACGCTCCGGCGGAATCCGAGCCAGATGCCAAGGGCAAAGGCACCTCCAGGCATCCTTGGCTTGCGTCTCGGCCTGCAAGAGTTGGAGAGAGCAAAGCGCGAGGACCCCCGGTTCCTCCGGTCACCAGGATGTAGCGTCGGGAGCCGAAAACGTACACGGAAGAATTGCTGGCGGCAAATGCGGCCTCGCCAGGATGAGCGGCACAGGAGGAGTCGGCAAGCGCCCATTTTCCACCCGTCATCTTCATCGTGTAGAAGCGATCGTGAATTGGATCGCCGATCACGATACCCGTATTCGCGGCGCTCCCAGCTCCAAGGTGTGCGTCTAAGAAGGTCATCGCATCCCAGAACCCATCCTTGTCGGCGTTCTTGATCATCTCCGTCCAATGCGAGCAGCCGTCTTTCGTCTCGTAGACGCGAGACTGCTCGCCCGGACCGGCTGACATGACCATAGCCGTGTTCTCGTCCCAGGCCCAGACTGCGCGAAAGTCGAGCTTCTCGGCTCCCGGAGGCGTCGTGCATCGCAGCCAATCCATGCCACCATTCTCGGTGCGGAGAATCGTGCCTTCTGAGCCGCTAGCCCAGGCAACCGACGAACTGACCGCATGGATACCGCGAAGATTCGCCGTGGTTCCGGATTTCTGGGTGTTCCACTGAGCGAGAGCGTTCGTAGAAGCGAGCAGAAAGAGTGTGATGACCATGCGCTTGATCATTGCGGGTCGAGTGTAAACTCCCGCCCGCCGAGCGGTCGACACATTCTCAACTCAAGAGGCCGAAGCTCGACTCATTCCTTCCAGGATCGGACGCGGATCGTAATATGCCCGGATGGAAATGATTTGCCCATCTCTGACGTGGAAATATTCCAGGAACGGCAACACTCCGAAGGTCGTGTGGAGTTTCAGCGCCGCAGCGCAGGTTTCGTTGTCGGCTGTGAGGCGCTCGACTTCGATGTGCTCCAAAATCGGAACGAATGCTGCCAATCCTTCGCGAAAGGCGGCAATACCTCTGTAAACATTCAGTGGACTGGTAAATACCGCGTCGGGGTGGAGCGGAAGACTGTCGGCATCGTTACGTCGAACTGCGTCGATGTACGCTTCAACCACTCGAATTACGTCGTCACGCATAGGTGCTCCGCATGCAGTCTTAACCTTACCAGTCGGCGGCGACCTGTATCCAGGAAGGTCGTTGCCCCAGCACTATTCGCGCGCCATCCTTCGTGTTACAACTGAACGGTCGAAATGACGAATAGCAGAAAGCGCAGCACGATCATCTTCCTCTCCGCGCTGGTCGTGGTGGCTCTGTGTCTGTCTGTCGTTATAACCTGGAATTTCCTCAGGCCCTTTGCCTTTGCCGTGATCCTGGCAGTTGTCTTCTATCCGCTGCACGAACGGATGTTGCGACTCACCAAGGGACGCAACGGTTGGGGAGCGTTGCTCTCGACGCTGACGGTCATTCTGGTCTTCGGAGTCCCTGCCTTCATCATCGCCACCGTCGGCGCCAACGAAGCCCTGAACGCCGCGCACTACCTGAGCCGCAGAAGCGCCGAGGAAGGCGGTTTCGTATCGTTTGCGACCAACATTCTGCAGGCTCCGACTGCACTACGTTGGGCACTGGATCGATCTCTCGAAATACGATCTCCACGCCATCATCAGCTCAAACGCGCAGAAGGTAAGCCTGAGCATGGTCGGTTTTGGAGCGGCCATTCTCGGCAATCTCGCGCGCTTCACGATCGATTCGCTGATCACGTTCGTCATCCTGTTTTTCCTCTTCCGCGAGGGCAAAGACTGGGCCTATCGCGCCGGCAGGATCGCTCCGCTGTCTGACGTGCAGGTGGCACGCCTCTACCGCAACATCTCCGACACCATCATCGCCAATGTGTACGGCATCCTCACAGTCGGCGTCGCGCAGGGCATCCTCACCGGCATCGCGATGAAGATCGTCGGCATGCCATCGTCGCTGCTGCTGGGAACGGCGGCAGGCTTCGCGTCGATCATTCCGGTCGTCGGCTCGGCGCTGGTGTGGGGCACCGTCGCAATTTATCTCTTCGTGCAGGGCGCGATCTGGAAAGGCGTCTTCCTGCTGGTGTGGGGAACCGTCGTCGTCAGCTCCATCGATAACGTGGTTCGTCCGTGGGTGGTTGGCGGCCGCGTGGAACTGCATCCCATGGTGCTGGTGTTCTTCATTCTCGGCGGCGTCGAGGCGTTCGGATTTCTAGGCCTGTTCCTCGGACCGGTAGTGGCTTCTGTGCTGGCTGCGGTATTTGCGATGTTGCGGGAAGAAGCGGGCGACTTGTCGGGGATGGAGACGGATCCGTAGAAATCGTTGTCACCACGGACACGGAGCTTACGGAGAAGTACGAACTGAGTCTTACGAGTGTCGAGGGCGTGCGCTTTTCGATGTGTCGTTCCCCGCTCCCAAGAATTGTCATCACGAGGAGGGCTCAAGCCCAACGAGGGATCTGCTTTTTGCCGCGCCGAAAGAGGGCCTGTCGGTGCGAGGACAATCAAGGTCGCAGCTAGCCGCTCACCGGACCTAGTCCGTCAGCGGCGCGTACAAATCTCCCTGCTTGCGGACACCGATGTCCTTCAGCGCTTTCACCGCGTACTCCTGAAAATGTGGTGACTCGCGATGCGCCTGCAACGCTGCATCATCCCGGTACTGCTCGTAGATGAAGAAGTGCCGAGGATCGTCCTGGTGGCGGTGGACAATGTACATCAGGCAGCCGGGCTCCTGCCGCGAGGCGGTTTGCAGCTTGGTGAAGATTGCCGCGACTTCTTCTTCATGGCCAGGATTTGCGACCCAGGTCACAGCCAGCACAATCATTCGGATCCCCCTGTCTACTTGCCCGCGCCGATCCCATCCAGCATCTTCACGAACTCCGGCATGAACATCGTCTGCTCGCGGTCCGGGCCGGTCGAGATGATCGCAATCTTCGCGCACGATTCTTTCTCGATGAACTCCAGATACTGCTTGGCCTTCTCCGGCAGCTGATCGTACTTGTCGATGCCGTAGGTGTTGGTCTTCCACCCCGGCATCTTCTTGTAAACCGGCTCGATCTTTTCGAAGGTCGAAATCTGCGCCGGAATCTGCTGCGTCTCTTTGCCGTCGATCTTGTAGCTGACGCAGACCGGAATCTCGGCCGAATCGTCCAGCACATCCAGCTTGGTCACCACCAGCCAGCTTGTTCCGTTGATCATGTTGGAGTAGCGCAGCAGCGGCATATCGAGCCATCCGGTGCGACGCGGACGCCCGGTGACGGCGCCGAACTCGTTGCCCTTCTTGCGCAGCGCCTCGCCGATCTCGTCCTTCGACTCCGTCGGGAACGGACCCTCGCCGACGCGCGTGCAGTACGCCTTGGTCACGCCGATCACCGTATCGATCGACGTCGGCGGCACGCCGGTTCCTGTCGACGCTCCGCCGGACGTCGCGCTGGACGAGGTGACGAACGGATACGTGCCGTGATCGATGTCGAGCATCGTGCCCTGCGCGCCTTCAAACATCACCGACTCGCCATCGTCGATCGCCTGATTCAGCAGCACGGCTGTGTCGGCAACGAACGGCGCGACGCGATCGGCGATCTCCGAGTACTCGCGATACATCTTGTCGGGATCGAGCGGCTCGCTGTTGAAGAGCGCGTGCGCAATCGTGTTCTTCTCGCGGCAGGCGTTTTCAATGTGCTTCTGCAGCAGCGCCTTGTCGAGCAGGTCCTGCGACGCGCAGGCCGCTGCGATGCATCTTGTCTTCGTATGTGGGACCAATGCCGCGCGAGGTCGTGCCGATCTTCACACGTCCGGGGGCGTTCTCGGCCGCCAGCTCGATCATGCGGTGGTAGGGAAGAATCACGTGCGCGCGGTTGCTGACGAACAGGTTGCCGTCGACCTTCACGCCGGTCGCGCGCAGGGCGTCGACTTCCTTCATGAAGGCGAACGGGTCGAGCACCACGCCGTTGCCGATGACGCCGCGGCAACCTTCGCGCAGCACGCCGCAGGGAATCAGTTGCAGGATGAACTTCTTGCCCTTGATGGTGACGGTGTGTCCCGCGTTGTGGCCGCCGGAATAGCGCGCGACGACCTTGAAGCGCTCCGAGAGCACGTCAACGATTTTGCCTTTACCTTCGTCGCCCCACTGGGCGCCGACGACGACCGCTGTCTTGCCTGTTCTCAACTGGTTGCTCCGCTGGCGGACGCAGGATTTGGACGCGCGACCCGCACGATTTCGCACACGCTCGCCTCTGCCTGCCGATGCACAACTGAAGTCTGGGAATGATGGAGGAGACGGACGGTGTAACTCTAGATTTTACAGGGTTGGTAGGGACCGCGCAAACGCTCAATGTTGTGCCGAATCGATCTGTTAATCCAGGGAAGATTGTCATCACGAGCGTAGCGAGGGATCTGCTTTCTTCCCACGCCTGCAGGAAAGCAGATTCCTCGCTGCGCTCGTGACAATTTCGTGATGTGGGCGGCGATGAATAGATTGGATCATGCCTTACACTAGTTCCCGATGCCCGAACTTCCCGAGGTAGAAACCATTGCCCGCGGCCTGGACAAGCGCATAGCGGGCGACATTATCGAATCCGTCTGGATTGGCGACAAGCCGCAGATACTTAAGTCAACCGCTGCCGACATCGCAGACGTGCTCGAACGTTCCCGCATCGTTCATGTGCGTCGCGCTGGTAAACACCTGGTCTTCGATCTGTCACCTTCACCCAGGTTAGCGTCGAAAGGCGCGACGCGAACCTGGGGCACCAACAAGTCTGTTCGCACCACAGAATCGGTGCGATCGAATACGATTAACGCGCAGTGGATCGTCCACCTCGGCATGACCGGACAGCTGCTGATCGGGCCGCCGGAAACCGCGCTGCTCAAGCACACACACGCCGTGTTGAAGCTCGAATCCGGACGCGAGCTGCGATTTGTCGACGCGCGGCGCTTCGGCAAACTCGGTGTCGTGCGTATCGACGCGGACCAGGGAACCGGTTTCGGCGCCCCAGGTCTTGAGCCGCTGGACATCGATCTCATGCACTTCATTCCGCTCTTCCATGGACGCAAGACTCCCATCAAGAGTGCGCTGCTAAATCAGAAGCTGCTCAGCGGTGTCGGCAACATCTACGCCGACGAGTCGCTGTTTCGCGCCAAGGTCCGGCCGCGACGTCGCGCCACGTCGCTGACTCGGGCGGAACTGCAGAAACTTCACAAGGGACTGCAGAAAGTCCTGCGCGAAGCGATCAAGCTCGGCGGATCGTCGGTTAGCGACTACGTCGATCACGAAGGCCGCGAAGGATTCTTCCAATTGAAACATATGGTCTACGGACGCGAAGGAAAGCCATGTTTCGTGTGCGGAACGCCCATCAAGCGGGTTATCATCGCAGGACGCAGCAGCCATTATTGTCCGCATTGCCAGAAGTGAAGAAGGCGGCTTTGAGCAGTTAGCTGTCAGATTTTAGCGAAAAACATCCGCACGGCTTTGCAAGAGCTGCCAAGAGCTAATGGCTAAGAGCCGAACATTTATTCCGAGGCCTTCATGAGCGTTTTCTCGATTGCAGTCGATCTTGGCGGTACCAACCTCCGCATCGCGGCTGTCAGCGATGACGGCAAGATGCTGGAAAAAGTTACGACCGGCACCGAGGTCCAGAAGGGCCGCGACCACGTTATCCGCGAGATGTGCGACGCCATCCAGTCGCTGACCACCAAGCACCAGAGCTCCGGAAAGCTGGTTGGTATCGGCATTGGCGTGCCCGGCTTCATCGACATGGATACCGGCACCATCCTGCGGTCGCCGAACCTGCAGGATTGGGCGAACTTTCCCGTTCATCAGGAGATCGAGCGCCGGCTGAATACCAAAGTCATCCTGGAGAACGACGCCAACGCCGCCGCTATGGGCGAGAAGTGGCTGGGCGCGGGGCGCAACACCGATCACATGGCGATGTATACGCTCGGCACCGGTGTCGGTGGCGCAATTGTTCAGAACGGCCGCTTGTGGCATGGCATCAACGGCATGGCCGGCGAACTCGGCCACTTCAACATTGAGTCGGAAGGCCATCCTTGCGGGTGCGGAAATCGCGGCTGCCTGGAGCAGTATGCCTCGGCGACGGCCATCGTGCGTATGGCGCATGAGGCAATCAATGCCGGTAACGCGCCCGATCTCTCCGATCTTCGCCGGGGGCAATGTCGAGTTCACGTCGCGCAGCGTCTACCAACTCGCCGTCCAGGGACATGCTTCCGCGCAGAAGATTTACCAGCGTGTGGGCCGCGCGCTCGCCATCGGCATCGGCTCCATGATCAACGCACTCAATCTGCCCATGTACGTCATTGGCGGCGGCGTGTGCAGCGCATGGGATGCGTTCGCGCCCACCATGTTCGAGGAGCTCAAGGTGAGATCGCTCGTCTACTGGGCTGACCGCACCCGACCATGTGCAGCCGGGACAGAAGCACACCGTCGTGACGATTGCCCTGATGGGCAGCGACGCCGGGTTGTATGGTGCGGCGCGTCTGCCGATGTTGCCGGAGTTGAAGCAGACGGAAACCGTGCGCTCCGGAGTGGTCTAGATTTTCAAAGAGCCGTCAACCTACAGCCCGGCCTCGGTCGGGCTTTTCTATTTCACCTTCAGCAACAGCGCCGGAAGCAGCGCCATCAATAGAATGCCGAGCATCACCAGCCATGCAACTTTGTTGGCGAAGTTCATGGTGTAGCCGATGCCCACGCGCTTCGAAACGAAGATGGCCGGATCATCGGGGTTGTAATAAAACATGCCGGCCTTCCAGTAAGAGTCGCGCTCGCGGATCGGGAACCATGTCCACCGCCGATTGCGCCGTGACTTTCACAATCGACCACACCAGCAGCACCGCGACAAATACGAGCGTCACCGCCGGGATCAGCCACAGCGGCATCGTCACCAGGGGCAGCAGGCTGACCATGCCGAAGGCGAAGCTGACCGGGTACATCAGCAGCAACAGGATCGTCACCGTCACATGTCGCATAATTGTGTTGCGCGAAATTCGCAACAGGGCCATCGCGAATAGCAGGAAGAAGACATCCATGAATGCCGCCAGCAGCAGCGGCCCATACACGCCCTGGAAGGTGCGTGTCGCCCAGCCATTCGGCTGGCCGTTGGCCCCCCAGTGAATAGGGAAGCGCTCCGGCAGCTGATACCAATGCGCCTGCAGATAGAACGCAACGCCCACCAGCCACACGAATGGCGGAATGCATAGCCACTGGCTGAGCGACTTCTGCTGCGGTACGGGTGAGAGCTCCGCAACTCGAACGTCAGGAGTTGTGCGCCCATAACACGCGTGCACGTGACGAAACTTCAGCCAGTAACTGAAGCCGACGCCCGCGAGCAGCAACAGCAGCGGAACAGTCAGTGTAGCGACCGGATTCGCAAACCACAGAAGCACTCCAAGACCAATCGCCAATACCGACCAGGCTGCGACCTGCAACCGATACGAACGCAGCAACCGGCGCCCATCGCTGCTTTGGGGAAATGCGGGATCGACCGTGGCGCCGAAGAAGATGCCGCGACGAGTTAGCAGCGGCATGAACTGGAAGATAACAGCCGCCAGCAGCAGGGGCGCAGTCATGATCAAAACTTCGAGCTTCATAAATCCAACTCATCGGCCAGGGTGCGGAGTTCAGCACTCAGCTTCGCGGCCGATGCTCCTTGTGCCTGCATCTCGGCGACCAGAGCCCGCAGGCGATGACGAAACTCTACTAATCGTTCCGCTTTGGCCGAGGGGGCGCTTCGTTCTACCACCATCGCTCCGCGCCCGTGCCGCAGGTCCAGCCAACCTTCGTCGGCCAGCATCCGATAGGCTTCGGCCACAGTGTTGAAGTGAACTCCCAGGTCCAGCGCCATACGCCGCACCGAAGGCAGCTCCTGTCCCGGAGCCAGCTTGCCCGTGACCAGCAGAATCCGGATGCCGTCGACAATTTGCCGATAAGCCGGAGTCCCGGAATCCAGATCGATGCGCAATGTGAGTCCGCCAGTCACTGTTTACTGTATACATACACTATACACTTATTGTCAAGCCCCTATTAAAGGAGTCTCAACGCAAAACCGCCAGCCGTTTTGGCTGGCGGGTATGTAGCGAAATCTGCTCAACCGTCACTTCAGCTCCGGGACGCGGTTTCTGACGTTGCGTAGCGTCTCCAGGAACAACTGATTCTGCTCGCGGGTCCCGATGCTGATGCGGAAGGCATTGGGCGATCCCCACGGTCCGCTCATGGGGCGCACGATGATTCCTTCCTGCTCCAGCAGCTTGCACAGCGGGGCAGACTCTTCTCCCAGTTCGCAGTACAGGAAGTTCGCCCAGGTAGGCACCACGCGGATGCCCAGTTCGGTAAGCGCGGGTGTCAGCATCTCGGCGCCGCTGGCGTTGTTCTCTACGGCTTTCTGCACGTGGGCGACATCGGCCAGGCTAGCCAGGGCCGCAGTCTCGCCCAGCGACGAAACCATGAACGCCGGACGCATGCGCGCGAAATATGACATCAGCTCCGCCGGACCCATGCCGTAGCCCACGCGAATTCCTGCCAGGCCCTGCGCCTTGGAGAAGGTGCGCAGTACGACCACTGGACGTCCGGCGCGCACATAGTCGAGCGAGTGCGAATACTCGACGCCGCGCTCGGTAGCAAAGTAGTTGGCAAACTCGTAATACGCCTCGTCCAGTACGGTGATGACATGCTCGGGCAGGCGATCGAGGAAGCTGTCGATCTCAGCGGCAGTGACGAGAGTTCCCGTGGGATTGTTCGGATTCGCCAGGTACACGACGCGCGTGTTGGCGTCGACGGCCTCGAGAATCCGTTCCAGGTCGTAACCGTCGTTGAGCGTTGGCACCTCGATCAGGCGCGCGCCGGTCGCGTTGGTCACGATGGGATAGACGATGAACGAATGCTTGCTGGTAACCGCGTTGAGGCCCGGGCCTAGCAGGGTGCGGGCAATAATCTCAAGGAAGGTAGTGGAGCCGGCGGTCGCCAGAATCTGGTTCGGCCGGATCTCGTGAATTTCCGCCAGCCGCGCCACCAGTTCCGTAGTCGCCGTGTCAGGATAAAAGTGAATATCGGAGGTCGCCGCTTTCAGCGCCTCGATCGCCAATGGGGAAGGCCCAAACGGATTTTCGTTCGAGGCCATCTTGATGCAGCGCACGCCGGTCTCCAGTTCCGCCTGCCGCAAATGTTTGCCCGGCTTATAGCTGGCCAGCTGTTTGACATGCTTCGGGACCAGCTCAGAATATTTCGTCATTCGATCTCCGCTCGCTTTTTTCCACGCGCCGCTATCTTTAACTGTCCCACTTCCCGGGTCGTTAGATGCCGAAACTTTCCCGCTTCAACATTCAACTCCAGCGGGCCGTAAATCACCCGCTTGATCTTCTCCACGTGATGGCCAATCTCTTCGAACATTCGACGGATTTGCCGGTTGCGGCCCTCGATCAGCGTCACTTCGTACCAGGGGTTGGTGGCATCTTTTAATAATTTGATGCGCGCTGCCGCCGTCCGTACTGCTACCGAACGTCGTGCCCCCGATTTCGGCAACGAACCCGCCGGCGCCCTCAGGGGCTTGCGTTCGGCGGGAAGCAAGATGCCCCGGCGCAACTTCTCAATCTGGTCTTCCGAGGCCTTGCCGCTGATCTTCACCAGGTACGTCTTGGGCACGTGGGAAGAAGCGTGGGTCAGCTTCTGCGCCAACTCGCCATCGTTGGTCAGCAGCAACAGCCCTTCGCTAAGATAATCGAGCCGCCCAACCGGATACACGCGCGAACCAACGCCCCGCACCAGATCTAATACCGTGGGACGCCCTTCGGGATCGGTGACTGTCGTGACGTAGCCCTTCGGCTTGTGCAGCAGCAGATAGACGAGTCGCTCGGGACCGCTTAGCAGCTTACCGTTCACCTTGATGCGATCGGTTGCCGGATCGGCCTTGGTGCCGAGCTCGGTGACAGTCTGTCCGTTGACCGATACCAGTCCGCTGGTGATGAGTTCCTCGGCCTTGCGTCGCGAGGCGATGCCGGCGGCGGCGATGATCTTCTGCAAGCGCTCAGCAGGCATGGGGGAGGCCGCCTTTCGATGTTCGCTCTTCGCGGTTCGCCAGAGAACGCCGACCGAATGGGATTTGCCTGGAGGTTCCCGTCGGAACCCGGTGTGGGAGAAAGACTCGCGACTTGCCATCATTCCAGCCGGGCAGCGGCGGCAGCAGCGGAAGATCGCAGGAGATGTTCGTTCTTGTGCCGGGATTGGCGTCTAAATGGCCGAGTGAGACCAACCAGCCGCTGAGCTCTTTCTGCTGGTTGACTTGGCTATCACGTGCCGACAACTGGGAACTGACAACCGGAAAACTGGCGACTGACCACGGCCTACTGGGCGTTGGCCTACCCCCCTCCCCCATGGCCTCGTAAAATATTGAAAACAATAGGGATGGTCTGTAAAATATTGAGCCCAAACGACTTTCCTGCAAAATCTTGAGCCGCAGGCACTTAACGCTATTTTTTTCGGGATGAGCGAAGGTTTGATCTGCTGAAGGAATGTACGGCGGGCAAGTCTGCAAGCGGCGCGGGGATTGAATCACTCAGTCACGCTCTGGAGGACAATGGTGCAAATTGCGCCCGGACACAATTCGACCTTATCCTTCCTTTCTCAATCTTACGTCAAAGCCGGCTCACTACCAACGCTGTTTATCACAGGCGTGTGTGACGTCGCCGGACATTACGATTTCTCCGACTGCGCTTCCGGTTCGGCTTCGGTGGCAAAAGTTCCTTCGTCGCTCACCGTGCGCTCGCCGATCAGCGTGTGATCGCCCGAGGCTTCCGGAACCGCTTCCGTGACCGGCTCGGAGGGAGGGTTCTCACCGCTATTTTCCTGCGTTTCGGTCGCCGGGTGCTCGGCCATCACCGCCTCGGCTTCGCTCTCTCGTAATCCCGACTGCGGCACGTCGGTTTGGCCCATCAACTCGCCATCGGGATTCTGTTCGGGCACGGCTTCCGTGACGGGCTCGTCCGATGCGGGTGGCGGGCTGAACATGTCGGTTTGCGGGTCGCCCAGCTTCTCGAACTCTTCCATGCTGGGCAACTCGCCAATGTCTTTGAGGCCGAAGCGCATCAGGAATTCTTTTGTCGTCTTGTAGAGTATCGGCCGGCCGATGACCTGCTTGCGGCCACCGGTCGTGATCAGCTTGCGGTCGAGCAGAGTAGCGATAACGCCGGCGGAATCTACGCCGCGAATTTCGCTGATTTCGGGCACCGTCACCGGCTGCTTGTAAGCGATCACGGCCAGCGTCTCCAGCGCCTGCAGCGAGAGCCGCACCGGCGGCTTCAAACTCTTGGCGAAGCTGACGACGACGTCATGATGCTCGGGCTTGGTGGCCATGCGATAGCCGCTGGCGATTTGCCGGATCTCCATGCCGCGATCGGGAGAAGCGTAGTCGGCAATGAGTTCGTCGATGATGCCGCTGATGTGGGCTTTGACGGCTTTGAGCTGCTCCTTCTCTTCTGTCCGCTTGTCGAGTTGCGCGGCGGCAGGAGCGGGAGCAGGTTCCGGGGCAGGCGCTTCGATGTCCGTCACCGGTTCATCGGCAATCTCGGCTGCGGCATCTTCCAGGGAAAAAGCTTCTTCCTCGTCGCTTTCCTCAGACCTAGCTCGAGTGCCATCGTAGATGGTTTCGTTCAAGGCGAGCCGGGCGTCTTCCTGGGCTTGCATGTCGGCGAGCGCGGCGTCCTTGAGCAGGGCAGAGAGTTCGTTCAGCGTGACCGGCTCTTCAGTCGCGTAGATGATGGCTTCAACTTTGGCTTTTAGGCTCATGGATTAGGCTGTCGACTATCGGCCGTCAGCTATCAGCTTGATCTCTCCTATTCGATCTTTCCTACTCAATCTTAAAAGGCGTCACTGAGCGCAGGCGCGGTGTTTTTTTCGCGCCGGAGTTGAAGGACCGCTATTCCAACCCGCCGCTGCCGTCCCTACGGGACTCTGACGCTTATCCAACGCCTACCCAGCGCTGAAGCGCTGGGCTAAGCTCTTCCGTCCTGCTGTGCAGGACTGGATTCTTCGCGGTCGCGAGCAGCGATAACCAAGCACCGTCGCCGCTGTTCATCGTGTGTCACCGCTGCGTGGCTCGCATTCACCTTGGCGACATTTCCGCGGGCTCACGCCCACAGCTAGAACAAATGCCGCCCTTCGGGCTGCGGCGCCGGACGAATCAACTGACAACCGGCAACCGGGCGTGACGACTGTTTTTTATCGCCAATCATCTTTTACGGGCGGATTTTCCGCCATCAGCGAATCAAATGCGGTGTGCTTCTTCAGCACGATCTCTCCGAAGACGGCGTCCTGCCGCGCCAGCACCGCCTGCAATCGTATCAATTCCAGGATCGCCAGAAACGCACAGACCAGCGCCGAGCGCGAATGCAGGCTGCGCAGCATCTGCTTCAGCCGCACCGGACGTTCTTCCAGCGACAGACGGCGCCGCACGTAATCGATCATCTGCGAAACGGTCACCGCCTCTTCTTCTACGTCGAACGATGGCCGCTTGCGCGCGCGGTCCAGGATCTGCTGGAAGGTCTTGACGATGTCGACTACGTCGGCGGCCATCTCCGGCTCGGCGCCCTCGGCGTCGCGAAATTCCTTCAGCGACGGGTTCGACCACACGTTCTCTTCAATCTGCTGCTTCTGCATCAGCATCTGCGCCGCGGTCTTGAAGCGCTCATGCTCCAGCAGCCGATTGACCAGCTCCAGCCGCGGATCTTCCTCCGCCGCCGGGCCGGCGGGATCGCGCGGCAGCAGCATCTTCGACTTGATGTGGATCAGCAGCGACGCCGTGTAGATGAACTCGGCGGCAACATCCACGTCGAAGCCCTTCATGTTCTCGACGTATTTCAGGTACTGCGCGGTGATCTTCGCGATCGGGATGTCGTAGATGTCGATGTCCTGCTTGCGAATCAGGTCGAGCAGCAGGTCGAGCGGGCCTTCATACACCTGGCCGACCATCACGGAGAACGACGATTCATCGGCATCTTTGCGCTGCATGGTCTGCGGCGCGCCGTTCGCCGGCGGATTGCCGTTACTGGTTGACGCGGGTTGTGGTGTGTCGGTCATCGATCAAATAAGGGGGCGTGAAGAAGTCCCATCAACATGAATGGTCATTGCGAGCGAAGCGAGGAATCTGCTTTCTTTCGCGGTGATCAAACAGCAGATCCCTCGCTACGCTCGTGATGACAATTCATAACATTCAAACGGATCTTTCTACTTCCCCTCGCCGGCGCTCTGCACCGGAGGCTCGTACTCCCACGACAGGTTGGCGGCGTCGCGCGCTTCCAGCATCGTTGCCTCGGCCACCCCGCGGGCCTTCCGCGATCCCTCTTCGAGAATATCCCATGCCAGCTTCGGGTCCGTCTCGTACTTTCTGCGCCGCTCCTGCATGGGCCCCAGCACGTTCCACAGGCTATCGGCGGCCCAGCCTTTGCACTCGATGCAGCCGATTCCCGCCGTGCGGCAGCCGTCGTACACCTTGGCCATCGTCTCCTGCGAGCTGAAGATCTTGTGCAGATCGCCGACCGGGCACTTGTCGGGATCGCCCGGATCGGTGCGCCGCACGCGCGCCGGATCGGTCACCATCGTCTTCAGCTTCTGCCGCATGGACGCTTCCGGCTCGCTCATCATGATGGTGTTGCCGTACGACTTCGACATCTTGCGGCCATCGGTGCCGGGCAGCTTGGCCGCCGGCGTCAGCAGAGGCTTGGGCTCGGGGAAGACGGTGTCGCGCTGCGGATCGCGATCGCCTGGACGAACCTTGCGCGGATAGAACTGATGAAAGCGCCGCGCAACCTCGCGCGTTAGCTCCACATGCGGTACCTGATCTTCGCCGACGGGCACGAAGTTCGCCTGGTAAATCAGAATGTCGGCCGACTGCAGCAGCGGATAGCCCAGGAAGCCATACGTCCCGAGGTCTTTGTCCTTGATGTTCTCGCGCTGCTCTTTATAGGTCGGCACGCGCTCCAGCCAGCCCAGCGGCGTGATCAGGCTGAACAGCAGATGCAGTTCGGCATGTTGCGGCACGTGCGACTGGATGAACAGCGTGCTCTTCTCGGGGTCGAGGCCAGCGGCAAGGTAGTCGAGAATCACCTCGAGCGAGTTCTGCTTCACCATGCGCGTGTCGGCGTAGTCGGTGGTCAGGGCGTGCCAGTCGGCGATGAAGAAGAAGCAGTCGTACTCATTCTGCAGGTTGACCCAGTTGCGCAGGGCGCCAACGTAGTTGCCGAGGTGGAGCTTGCCCGTGGGTCGCATGCCGCTCAGCACGCGGCCCTTGGTGGTGCGGTTCGTATCGTTCATCGAAAGCCCAGGAATAGAGCCAGAAGCATCTGAAAGAAGACGGTAAACGGAATGCTCATGATACCGACGAGGTTAAAGCCAATCATCGGCAACACGAAAACAATCAGCATCAGCGCGATGTAGCCATACTGGTCGAATTTCTGCAAGCGCCTCGTACGAAAGAAAGTGACGGAGAACCTGGCTGGCATCGAGCGGCGGCAGCGGTATGAGATTGAAGACCGCAAGCAGTACGTTGATCTGGATCGCACGCGTAAACAGGTCGACCAGGGGCTGACCAACCACGGCAGCTCCGATGGTCGGGATGGTGCCTGCATTAGAGCCGCGAACGATGATGGCAATCCCCACCACAGCCAGAAAGGCTGTCAGCAGATTGGCGACGGGGCCAGCGATCGCGCACAGAATATCGTCGCGCACCACGTTCTTGAAATTGCGGCTTTCGACCGGAACCGGTTTGCCCCAACCAAAGGTTCCCCAGCTGAAGACGATCAGGATCAGCGGAACCAGGATCGTGCCCACCGGATCGATGTGCACGATGGGATTCAGCGAGATACGGCCCATCATCTTGCCCGTCGGGTCGCCCAGTCGGTTAGCCATCCAGGCGCGCGCCGACTCGCGTACGCAGATCGCGAACAGCAGCACGATGATCTGGAAGAAGATGTCGACTGGATCCGTGTTCTGCAAACATTGGGTTTTGCCTTCGATACTAACACGGCAAAAACACTCCCAAGATTAAGCCGGCAGCAGTTCGGACCAGGCTATCCAATGGCGTTCACTGCGAGTAGTTTCGGGCGGAGAGGACGAGAAGATTGATCTGTTGAATTCGGACTGTCGGGCGTGCTTTTACGCGGCCCGACTTTCGTCCTCGCTCATGATGCGGTCGAACTCGGTGTTGAGCGCTCGCTCCACTTCTTCGGAGTGCCGTTCTCCACGGGCCACACGGCTGACGTAGGAGCGGTCCACCTTCAATTGACGGGCGATGCGGCTGTATAAACCGCACAGCGATTGTACGTAACGATTCACCACCGGCATTTTCGCTTTCAGGTCCTGCGGTTCATCCACGTTATTCATAACGAATTGTCAGATGCTCTGGGCGGAAACGATGGTTGTTTTCACAAAAAGCAGCTCTGACAACGTTGGTGACAACCCTTTGCGAACTCGCAGGCATCGAAGTTGTCAAAAGGGCAGCAACACGCCTGTAGACAGATTTGGACCGACCGACCCAGCTTTGGCGCCGTGCCCCAGCCGGGATAAATCAGAATCACCACAACGCAGCAATCCGGTCGAAGAGGAAGACATCCAAATTGGTGTGCCGGAACTTGTCACACATTCGATGCGGCGAAACGTTTCGGGTTGTGACGAGTCAGGAACAGAAAGCGGATGACGCATGGGCCCGTTAATGGACCGGAAAGAATTTCGTCAGGTGGTTAAGGAAATCGTCAAGTGCTTGCGCCAGAACTTGGATCGTCCGGGACTATCGCCATTGACTCCGGAGCAGGTCATGTTCTGGTTGCAGAGCATAACCCCGGAAGACCTGCACGTTGTTATGCGGGAGATTGAAGCGGACGCTCAGGGCAATATTCACTGAAGCATTTTCGTTGAGGGTCCGCCGGCTTCACGCTGCGGCCGCGGAGAACCTCAAGACGATCTGAAGTTTGAACTATGAGGGCGGACGCAGACCACGAACGTCGCGTGTACGGGCCGGGAGAGATGGTGCCAATCTCTGGCGTCTACACAGCCGTTCATCTCGAGCACCGGCCTCCTCATGAAGTGGTTGCGATCCGGGGAGAAGAATTTCCGGAATGCCGCGTCTGCAAGACGGAAGTCCGCTTCCAGGTGACGCGCGTGCTTCCGCACATGACCCACGATTTTGACCTGACGGGTCCGCAACCACGAGCGCTCAAGCGCCGTGCCAAAGCCGCGGGGGAAGAGGCTAAGTAGGGAGGAATGATCCTTCGCGGCTATAGCGGTCCTTCGACTGCGGCATGCAAAAGCGGCACGCCTGCGTCAGGATGACGCCGTTATTTTAGCGATGATTAGAAGTTGATCGTGGCAGCGAATGCTCTTGCAAAGTCCGCCAAAAGCTAAGAGGCAGAATCTCAAAACTCAAAGCTCACACTCACAGCCACAGCTACTCGCCAATCCGCACCAGTTCGGTCGTATGCTTCAGCTGCCCGCATGCGGCGTAAATATCGCGGCCGCGTGGCCGTCTAATGAAGGCCGGGATTCCAGCACGAGTCAGCGTGCTCTGAAATGCAAGCACGCGCTCTTCCGACGGCGTCGCGAACGGAATATCCGGGCCCGGATTCAGGGCGATGAGGTTCACCTTCGCGCGCAGGCCGCGAACCAGCTCTATGACCTCACGCGCGTGCCGGACTTCATCGTTGACACCGGCTAGAAGAACGTACTCGAAGGTCATGCGCTCGCGATTGCGCAGCGGAAACTCCCGCAGCGCGGCCATCAGCTTCTCAATCGTCCACTTCCTGGTGATGGGCATTACTTCGGTGCGCAACGCCTCATTCGGCGCATTGAGCGAGATCGCCAATTTTGGCCGTACCGGCTCGGCTCCAAAGTCGGCGATGCGCGGGACGATGCCGGAGGTCGACACCGTCATGCGCGACTCGGGAATCCCGACACCCTCCACCAGCAGCCGCACGGCTTGCATGAAGTTGTCGTAGTTGAGGAAGGGCTCGCCCTGGCCCATGAAGACAAGGTTGACGCGGTCGCGATCCACCTCGACCTTCTGATCGCTGAGCACCAGAAGAATCTGGCCCACAATTTCGCCGGCGGTGAGGTTACGCTTCAGGCCGAGCAGGGCAGTCATGCAGAAGGCGCAGTCGACGGCGCAGCCGACCTGACTGGAGACGCAGATGGTCGCCCGCTGCCAAGTTTTCGCAGCTTCCAACTCTTCGTCGCCACTCTGCGAACCGTCGCCGGCTTCTCCGCCATCGCCTTCGGGCATCCAGACGGTCTCGACGCTCTGGCCGTCGGTGAAGGCCAGCAGGTAGCGCACAGTGCCGTCGGTGGAAACAAACTTTTTCTCGACGCGAGGGCCAGCCACCGTGAATCCCTCTTGCGCAAGCCTGCGACGGAAGTCCAGTGACAAAGGAGTAAATTGCTCCAGGTTTTGCCACTTTTGCCGGTAGAGACCGTCAAATAGTTGTTGGGCCCGGTACGGAGCCTCCCCCAACCTGTCCGCGATTGCGGTAAGCTCCTGAATCGAAAGGCCTAAAAGATCGGTATGTTGCAGCTGGCTCATGCATCCAATAAGCTGAGTTAGATTCCTGTCGCCCGACTTCGCTTCGGGGTTATTCGTTCACAACGTGAAAGCGTGAATACCGTATCCTCGGTCCCCAGACCGTAGGTTACGCGAAACTGGACTGGGTCACACAACGTTTCCTAGTACCTGGGCGGCGACTCTCATGCCGTTCGGAGCAAGCAATCATGGTAGAAGAACTGAGAAATATAGAAAGAGCTGTCTTTCCCAACGGGCTTACGGTCCTGTCGGAGAAAATGGACCACATTCGTTCCGTGTCGATGGGGATCTGGATCAAGTCTGGCTCGCGCCACGAAGATCCTCTCGTCAACGGTATCTCACATTTTGTCGAGCACATGGTGTTCAAGGGAACGAGCCACCGTTCGGCGGAGGACATTGCCCGCCAGGTCGACTCCATCGGCGGCAACATGGACGCCTTCACTGGCAAGGAAACCATCTGCTTCAACGTTAAAGTTCTGGATGAACATCTTCCGATAGCTGTTGATGTTCTAAGCGATATGGTTCTGCATCCCACCTTCGATGGGAAAGAGATTGTGCGTGAGCGCGGCGTAATCCTGGAAGAGATCAAGATGGATGAAGACAATCCCGACTACCTCGTGCACGAGATCTTCACCCAGAATTTCTTTAAGGATCACCCGCTGGGCAAGCCGATCCTGGGAACAAAGGAGACGGTACGCCGTTTCGATCAGGAAGCAATCCTCAACTACTATGGCGGGAAGTTTGCCCCGGGCAACATGATCATCTCGGCGGCCGGAAACCTCGATCATCATGAGTTTGTCGAGTTGCTGCGCGAGCGCTTCGGGCAACTGCCTCCGGTCAGCAACGGCTGGCACGATACGCCGCCGAAGCCAAATTCGCGCATCATCCTGCGCAATAAGAAGTCACTGGAGCAGGTGCAGATTTGCGTCGGCGTGCCGTCGTATTCCATCAGCCACACCCGGCGCTATGTGACGTACGTTTTGAATACGCTGCTGGGCGGCGGCATGAGCTCGCGGCTCTTCCAGAATGTGCGCGAGAAGCGTGGCCTGGTCTACTCGATCTTCTCGGAACTGAACCCCTTCCGCGATGCGGGCATGCTTTCGGTGTACGCGGGCACTTCGCGCGAGTCGGCGTCGAAGGTGGTACAGGCGATTGTGAATGAGTTCCGCCAGTTGAAGGAAGTGCCGATTACCGAAGACGAACTGAAGCGCGCCAAGGACCAGCTGAAAGGCAGCCTGATGCTGAGCCTGGAGTCGAGCACCGCGCGCATGTCAAACCTGGCGCGGCAAGAGATGTATTACGACCACTTCATCAACATGGACGAGATCATCAAGCGCATCCAGGCGGTGACGGTCGAAGATCTACTGCAGTCGGCGAACGAGCTGTTTAAACCGGAGCTGATCGCAGTGACCGTGCTGGGGAATTTGAATGGATTGAAGATTACGCGCGATTCGCTAGCCTGTTGAAAAGACGGCATTCGCCAGAAGAGCGGGAATAAAAGTCTCGATAGTCCTCTGGCGAATAGCGACAGGCGATTAGCGGACAACAATCCGTGTCCCTTCGTGTAAGCGGTTGGGCAGACATTTCCGAGCTACACACGTCAAACCTTTGACATCGGGTTGTGACTGAAGAATAATTCTTCTTGTCAGCTGGTATTTTCCGCAGTTGCCTATAGCTAACGCACTCATGTCCAGATTCCAGGTCCTGCGGAGAGCGCGGGAGAACCGCACTCCTGAGCTGATCGAAGAAAAGAGGTTTGCCATGCGCAGACGCAATCGCGATCGTGGATTTACCCTGATCGAACTGCTGATCGTGGTGACGATCATCTTGATCATCGCCGCCTTCACGATCCCGAAACTGACCAAATCGACGATTCCGGCACACGAGGCGTCCGCCATCGCCAGTATTAAGGCCGTCAATGAGGCCGAGATGATCTATGCCAGCAGCCATCCCGACGTTGGCTTTACGACGGATTTGGCCATGCTTGGCGGCACCGCCCAGAGCGGCGGTGAACAGACCATCGACAACAATCTGGCAACTGGACGCAAGAGCGGCTACAGCTTTACCTACACTGCGGGTGAGAAGGTCAACGGGGCCATTCGCTCCTACACCATCACGGCCGTGCCCGACCAGGTGGGTACGACCGGGGAACGCCGCTTTTACTCCGACGAGTCCGGCGACATACATTACAACGGTTCGGGACCGGCTGATGCCAGCAGCCCTGTCATCAATAACTGACACTGGTTCAAACAGCTTTGGGTAGTGATCACAGCCCCGGCAGATCAGGCCGGGGCCTACTGTTCTTAATGACCTGCAAATTTCCGTTCATTCTGGCCGTGCTGGTCGCGCTGACCGCGCCTCTGTTGTCGCAGACCGACGTACACGGGTTGGCGGACAAGGTCGATCAGCGCTACAACCACATCCACACACTTGAGGCTGACTTCACCGAGACCTACACCGGCGCGGGAATGTCTCGCACTGAGAACGGGACGCTGCTTTTGAAGAAGCCCGGCCAGATGCGCTGGAACTACCGGGACCCGCATCCTAAGCTGTTTGTCACCGACGGCCATACGGCATGGTTCTATGTGCCCGGCGAGCGGCAGGCACGGCGCACGCCTATTAAGCAGCTCGAGGACTTGCGCTCGCCTTTGCGCTATCTTCTGGGAAAAACGAAGTTAGAGAAGGAACTCGACGGGCTTTCGCTGGCGCCAGATCAAAAACCTGTGAATGCCGGAGATGTTGTGCTGCGCGGAGTTCCAAAGGGCATGCGCGATCGCGTGGAGCAAACGTTGTTGGAAATTTCGCCAGATGGTTGGATCGACCGCATTGTGGTCGAGGAGTTGGATGGATCAGTGACGGAATTCCGCTTTCATCAGCAGAAGGAGAACGTCCAAATAGCAGATCAGCAATTTCACTTTGAGCCGCCTCCGGGAGTAGAAGTTGTTGCCGGAACAGAGTTGATGGAATAAGGAATACGGGTGCCCCCAGGTCTCGCGATTTTCGAGATCTGGGGTTTTTCAGGAACTCCAGGTAGAGGCAGATGTCAAAGGTCAGCTCCGTTCGACCATTTGGGTGAGTTCACAACGCCCTAAGGTCCCGAAAGTCGCGACGGCTGGGGCACCCGGCGGCCCCCGTAGTCCCGAATGTTAAACTAGTAGTTAACACCCTTACGGAAAAATGGCCGAATACACCATCAAGATGGCCGATGAACGCGGCCGCGTTCTGGAGCAGACCGAGAACGGGGTCTCCGAGGCGGAGATTCGCGACCGCTTCGCGCAGCAAGGCTACTACGTCTATTCGATCAAGTCGAAGGGATTGCTCTCAGGCGAGGTCGCGTTGCCGCGCCGCCGCAAGGTCAGGCAGGACACGTTCGTCATCTTCAATCAGCAATTTGTGACCCTGATCCACGCCGGCCTGCCCATCATTCAGTCGCTCGAGCTGCTGATCAAGCGCCAGCGCAATCCGTTCTTCCGGTCAGTACTGCAAAGCGTTCGTGATCGCGTGCGCGGCGGCGAATTGCTGTCTGAAGCCTTCGAAGCGCAGAAAGTCTTTCCCAAGGTCTACACGACGACGCTGCTGGCGGGCGAGAAGAGCGGCAACCTCGAGGAAGTGCTAGGCCGCTACATTGCGTTTCAACGGCTGGCTGTCAGCTTCCGCAAGAAACTGATCTCATCGCTGGTCTATCCCGCGCTGCTGGTCGTGGTGCTAGTCGTGATGTTGACGTTCCTCATCACTTTTGTCGTTCCGCAGTTTGCGAACCTGTACAACACGCTGGGCGCGGCGCTGCCGCCGATGACCGCAATCATGTTGTCGATTGGCGTCAACGCCAAGCATTATTTCTTCTACACGCTGATCGTACTGGCGCTGGCGGGCTTTTTCCTGTGGCGCTGGATGAAGAGCGAGAGCGGCTCAACGCAGATGGACCGCATCAAGCTGAAGACACCGCTGCTGGGCGATATCTGGTTGAAGTACCAGGTTGCGGTGTTTGCGCGCATGTTGTCCACGCTGCTGTCGGGCGGATTGTCTCTGGTGCCGTCGCTCGAGACGGCCGGCGAATCGATGCAAAGCCGCCTGATGGCGCACGGCATCGTGTCGTCGACGCGCGGAGTGCGCGAAGGCCAAGGTCTGGCGAAGAGTCTGGAAGAGACCAAAGTGTTCCCGCAGATGTCGGTGGAGATGATCGAGGTTGGCGAGTCGACGGGCGCGTTGCCCGCAATGTTGAACTCGATCTCGGAGTTCTACGAGGAAGACGTGCAGAACGCGCTAACCACGGCCATGGCGCTGATCGAGCCGGTCATCCTGATCGTCATGGGCGTCGTAGTGGCGTTCGTGCTGATCTCGCTCTACCTGCCGATCTTCAGCCTGGGAGCCGGCGGAATTAAGTAAAGCAGCACTTGGCACTTGGCAAGGACCGGCGAGAAAACGGGGCTAATGGCTAAGTGTTGCACTTGAGGTTTTATGGCAGATCCCAAAGCAATCTTCGTGAACGGTAACGGCGGCGTTGCCGTCAGCGACGAAATCGAACACGGTAAAGATCTGGCGCGGCGCTATCGCTGCGAGTTTGTGGACCTGAAGAATTTCCACATTCAGCACGATCTGTTTCGCAAGATCAAAGTGGACTACATGTTCCGCTACAACTTCGTGCCGCTGGAGGAACATGCCGACGGCCGGCTGGTGATCGCGATTGCCGATCCCAGCCAGTTGATGATGATCGACGAAATCGGTCTGCTGCTCGGCCGCCGCGTCATCACGCGCGTCGCCAGCCTGTCGCAGATCAGCGACGTGCTCAAGAAGAGCGAGCAGTCGCAACGCGTACTGGAAGAAGCCGGCGAAAACTTCGCGCTCGATGTCATCACCGAAGACGAGAATGCCGACGAGACCATCTCGATCGAGAAGCTTACCGGCGAGAGCGATCAAAGCCCGATCATCCGGCTGGTCGACACCACCATCTTCACCGCGTTGCAGCGGCGCTGCAGTGATATTCACATCGAAACGCGTGACGACTCCGTGGTCATCAAGTACCGCATTGACGGCGTGCTGCAGCAGGCCATGCAGCCCATCGCCAAAGAGCATCACTCCACCATCATTTCCCGTATCAAGGTTATGAGCGAGCTCGACATCTCTGAACGCCGGGTGCCGCAGGACGGCCGCTTCCGGGTTCGCTTCAACGGCCGCTCCATCGATTTCCGCGTGTCGATCATGCCGTCAATTCACGGCGAAGACGCTGTGCTCCGCGTGCTCGACAAAGAATCGATGAGCGAGAAATTCCATAAGCTGACGCTCGACGTGGTCGGCTTTGGCGACGACGACCTGCGCAAAGTTTCGCCGCTATATTAAGGAGCCGTACGGCATGGTGCTGGTCACCGGGCCGACCGGTTCCGGTAAGACAACGACGCTGTACGCAGCGTTGAACGAGATCAAGACCGACGAAGACAAGCTGATCACGATTGAGGACCCGGTCGAGTATCAGATTCGCGGCATCACGCAGATTCCGGTTAACGAAAAGAAGGGCCTGACCTTCGCACGCGGCTTGCGATCGATTCTGCGCCACGATCCCGACAAGATCATGGTCGGCGAAATCCGCGACACGGAGACGGCGCAGATCGCCATCAACTCGGCGCTGACCGGTCACCTGGTCTTCACCACCGTCCACGCCAATAACGTGGTCGACGTGCTGGGCCGCTTCCTGAACATGGGCGTCGAAGCCTACAACTTCGTGTCGGCACTGAACTGCATTCTGGCGCAGCGGCTGGTGCGACTGATTTGTGAATTTTGCAAGAAAGAAGTGCACTACTCGGTCGAAGAGCTTGAGGCCAGCGGGCTCGATCCGAAAGAATGGGCGAGTATCCCGTTCTACGAAGGTGAAGGCTGCATCGAATGCGCCGGCACCGGCTTCCGGGGCCGTACCGCAATTCACGAACTGTTGGAGCTTACGGACAGCGTGCGGGAGATGATTCTGGCGAAGAAGCCCAGCAGTGAGATTCGCCGCGCCGCCAAGGACGAGGGCATGCATTTCCTTCGCGAGTCGGCAATTGATAGAGTGAAACGTGGACTGACTACGCTGAAGGAAATCAACAAGGTTACGTTTATCGAGACGACGAGGTAAGGCAGCAACTGGCCGCGAGCTCTGGGCTATAAGGCATGAGCTAGAGCTCAATTCTGAAAGTTTATTGTGACAGCGACATCCCACATCCCGCGTCCCCGTGTTGCCTGCGAAATCTCGGCTGACCGCGTTTCCGCGGCACGCATCAGCGAGGGTGGAACGAATCTGGAAGCTGCAACTGCAGCGACTCTGCCTCCCGGCATTCTGACTCCTGGGTTGCAACAGGCCAACATCGCCGATCGCGCCAAGCTGTTGCCGGCGCTGCGCGATCTGCTTTCGGCAGTTGCTGGCCGTTCGCGTGACATTTGCCTGGTCGTGCCTGACTCGACTACGCGAGTCATGCTGCTGGACTTCGATACGCTGCCCGACAAGCAGCCGGATGCCGACGCCGTCGTCCGCTTTCGTCTGAAGAAATCTTTGCCCTTCGACATCGAAGCGTCGGCCGTCTCCTTTGAGCGGCAGGGAAATGCGACGCAGATTCGCGTAATTGCCGCGGTGACGCCACGAAACGTGCTGGACGAATACGAAGGCCTCATCCGCGATGCCGGCTACAATCCTGGCGCTGTGCTGCCTTCCATGCTGGCTGCCCTGGGATTAGTCGATGCGTCGCGGCCGACGATGGTGATCAAGGTGGAACCGGGCACAACGACGTTCGCGATCGTCGATCAGGACCAGTTGCTTCTGTATCGCTCCCTGGACAACGGCGGCTCTAATGTAACCGGCGAGTCGCTGGTCGACGACGTCAACACCTCACTGGTGTACTTTGAGGACCGTTACGGAGTGAATGTTGAGCGCGTGCTGGTGAGCGGGGTGCCGTCGCCGCAGGATTTGCAGGCGGCCTTTGGCGGCAATATTCGCGTGGAAGAATTGGTATCGGGCGCGACCACCGGTGTCGCTGCCGGTAACGTCGGCAGATCGGTGCTGGCGGGAGTTGCGGGGGCCCTGGTTTCCTGATGCGTCTTGCCATCAATCTCGCGAGCCAGCCGTATGAAGTTGCGCAGCAGTACAAGCGGCGGCTGACTATTGCTATCGGGGCGCTCGGTGTTTTGGCTGTACTGCTGGTTGGCTACATTTTTTATCAGCGGGCACACACGCGCAGCATCAATCGGCAACTTGCCGTGGTACAGGCGCAGATCAACCAGTTGGAAAATGAAGAGGCGCAGGCGCGGGCGATTCTTAATAAGCCGGCCAATCGCGTGATTGCCGATCAATCGGATTTCCTGAACGAGCTATTCGCGCGCAAGTCGCTCTCCTGGACGCGCATCTTTGCCGAAATGGAGAAGATTGTTCCAGCCGACCTGCACGTGGTCTCGATGAAGCCGGAGTACACCAAGACCAACGACCTCGTTCTGCATGTAGTGGTTGCCACCGACTCCCGCGATCGCGCCGTTGAACTGGTACGTCACATGGAGAAGTCGACCCACTTTCGCCAGGCCCAGGTTGTAGCTGAAGCCGTAGTAGGCAATACCAGCGGACAGAGCTCCGGTCCGTCCGCCAACATTCAATTCGATATTGCCGCGATCTACGTTCCGACGGCGTCGGATACTGACGACTCGCAAAGTCCCGACACCAAGGCCGAAGCTACTCCGCAAACAGCGGCTCCGGCACAGAAGGCTGCCGCCCCGGTTAATCCGGCAGCGACGCGGCCGTCATCGTCGAACGTGCGGGCGCAGAATCAGCCGATGAATCCCGGCCTGAGGGGGCATTAATGGCCAGCATTCGCGAAACCAAGAAAAAGCTGATGCCAGCGATGATTGCGCTGGCGTTGCTGGACCTTGCCTGCATCGGCTACCTGGTGTCGCCGGCGGGGCGCTCGCGGCAGGCGCGGCAGCACGAGTATCAGGAGTTGCACCAGCGGCTGGTCGCCAAGCAACTGGAAGTGCTGCCCACGCGCGGCATGGATCAAAAGCTGAAGCAGGCCTCGAAGGACATCACGGCGTTCTACGACGTTCGCTTTCCGGCCGAGTACTCCGCGGTAGCGAACGAACTGGGCAAAATCGCGACGGAGAACGACGTCCATCTCAGCGGGGTGAAGTATGACCCGAAGGACGCTCCGGTTGAAGGATTGCAGAAGCTGAATATGGAGATCACGCTCTCCGGTGATTATCTGCAGGAAGTGAAGTTCATCAACGCGCTGGAGCGCGACAAGATGTTCTTTCTGGTTGACGGAATTGCGTTGTCGGAGCAGCAGGGGATTGTGCGTCTGCAATTGAAACTGGAAACGTATCTGCGCTCGGGAGCGGCGGCATCGTGAAGCTAGGCACTGAAAACAAGAAGAAGACCATCATTGCCGGCGTTCTGCTGGTGGTGGCGGTGTTCTTGCTGATACGTGCGTTCTCCGGCGGAGGCGACAACAACTCAGCGCCTGCGCAGACTGCGGCCACTCCGACTGCGGCTGCAGGCAAAGCGAAAAGCCGCAAGCCCGCCCGCACGCTGATGGCGCATTCGCTCGATCCGACTTTGCGGTTGGACATGTTGAAGTCCAGCGAAGACGTGACCTACAAAGGTAACGGACGAAATATCTTCAGCTCGCAGGCGCCACCGCCGCCACAAGAGATCCCGAAGGTCGTCCAAAGCCCGGAGATGCAGGCTGCGGCCGCGCCTCCACCACCTCCGCCCAGCGGCTTGAAGTTCTACGGCTATGCCGGTCCGAAGAATGGCGGCAAGAAGATCTTCCTCATTAAGGGTGAAGACATCTTCCTGGCGAAGGAAGGCGACGTGGTGGATCGACGCTACAAGGTTGTGCGCGTCGGCACTACCTCGGTAGAAGTGCAGGATGTTTTGACCAACCACACGGAAACCATTCCGCTGGGCGCGGGATAGCTTCAGTGTCCGCCCTCCGTTAGAACGGGAAGCATGGGGCCACCCAGAATTATTGCAGTATGAACATCACGAATCAGCCACGAACCAGCAAAGTGAAGCCATCGCCCGCACGATTGCGGCGTGAAGGCGGCTACATGCTGCTGGCAATCATGCTGATGATGGCGATTATGATCATCGCGGCCACGGCCGCGGCTCCTGCCGTGGTGCAGCAGATGAAACGCGACCGGGAAGAGGAGATGATCCATCGTGGCACGCAATACGCGCGGGCGATCAAGGCGTTCTACAAGAAAAATGGGCGCTATCCTGCCAGCCTGGACGATCTTGACAAGGGGCAGATCAAATTTCTTCGTCAACGCTACAAAGATCCGCTGGCCAAAGATGGCAAGTGGAAACTGCTGAACTATGGCGACATCGCGACCCTGCTGAACGGCGCCGCTCCCGGCACGCCAGCCGCTTCGCTGGGAACTTTGGGCGGCAGCAATACAACGCCGGGTTCGGCCCTTTCCAATTCCGCTTCGCCGGTCGGATTCGGGGGGTCGCAGGGCGCGTTCCAGCCGCAACAGCAGCAACAGGCGCAACAACCCGGCGGAGTTAATGGAGGCTTCCCCTCCAACTCCGATGTTGGCGGCAACGGCGAAGGGGTGGCGGGCGGTAGCTTCGCGGGAAACACCACGGGCAGCGGCCAGGGATTCGGCTCGAACGGAAGCGGCAATAATCAGTCGAACCAGTCGGGCGGTACGAACAGCAATCAATCGAGCGGAACGACGTTCGGTTCGAACTCAGGAAATGGGCAAACCTTTGGTGGCGGCGCGATTGTCGGTGTTGCCAGCTTGAGCAAAGATCCTACGATCCGCATTTACAACAAGAAGAAGACCTACAACGAGTGGCAGTTCATCTACAACCCGATGATGGACCAGACTAACGTTCTGCTGCAGGGTCCATATAACCCGACGACCATCGGCAGCCAGAACATCGGTACTCCAGCCAGCCAGATGAATGGCCAGCAGAACCAGAATCAAAGCCCGTTCGGTCAGCAGAACAATAGCGGCTTTGGCCAGCAGGGCGGCAGCTTCGGTCAGCCTACCCCGCAAGCTTCGCAGTCCCCGCAGTAATCGCCGCGTTTGCGAAACCGGCGCCTCCGACCATACACTCGACTGCGCGGGGGGCGAGGCCACTTCTCCCGTACTTCCTATGAGACTAATTACTTTTCTGGATAACCTGGCGCGTCCGCATATTGGCGCGTTTACGAAAGACGGCCGGATCGCCGACTTGAACGCCGCGTACGCGTTGCATCAGCGCGAGTCTGCGAGGAAGACCGCGACCGGTTCACTGCTGGCACCAGACATGCGGGCGTTGTTCGAAGGCGGCGATCGCAGCCTGGATGCCGCTCGCGCCGCGCTGGCATACGTTGAAGCGCAAGAGCCCGCACATAGCGATGCGCCCGTTTTCTATAAACGCGAAGACATTCGGTTGAAAGCGCCGATCATCCCCAAGAAGTTCTTTCACACGGCGGGCAATTTTCGCGAGCATCATCACGAAGCCGAGAAGGCAGGCTTCTCGCATCCCGTGATGCCGTGGATTGTCTTCTTCCAGAACGTCGACGCCATCATTGGTCCCGACGAGCCCGTTATCTTTCCGCCGCACCTCACCCAGGAGCTCGATTACGAACTGGAGCTGGCGATCGTGATGAAGAGAGCCGGCAAGCACTTCGCCGCCGAACGAGCCAATGACTACGTCGGCGGATTTGTCATTTTCAACGACATCACTGCCCGCGACATCCAACGTAACGAGATGAAGTCTGGCGTCTTCAGCTTCTGCAAAGCCATCGATTCGTTCTGCCCGCTCGGCCCGCACATTGTGACGGCCGACGAAATCAAAGATCCGCACAATCTCGCAATGGAGTTGCGCGTCAACGGCGAATCGCGCCAGCGCTCGCACAGCAGCAAGATGTCGGTAACGATTCCCGAGATCCTGGCGCATTACTCCGCTATGGGCTATAGCGCGGGCGATGTGGTTTCGACTGGCACGGTCTCGGGGGTGGCGGCGTTCAGTGCCGATCCTAAGGCCTGGTACCTGAAGCCGGGCGACGTCATGGAATGCGAGATCGAACAGATCGGCATCCTGCGCAATCCGGTTATCTCATGGGAAGAAGCATACGGCGAAAAGGCGCCGGCTGCGGGTCGATCGGAAGAGGTTGCGCGATGAGAAGCGAACTCGCCGGTAAGGTATGGACCAGCGAGTTGAACTCGCGGCCAGACGTGCGCCCCACCTTCGACCACTCGCGCACCATCCGCTTCTACGATACGACACTGCGTGACGGCGAACAGACGGTCGGCGTCATCTTCAGTCCGCAGCAGAAATTGGAGATCGCGAAAAAACTGGACGAACTAGGGGTCGCGCGCATCGAGGCCGGCTTTCCCAAAGTTTCGGCCGAAGACGGCGAAGCCATTTCGCTGATTCTCAAGGCGGGGCTCAAGCACTCCGAAGTCTGGGGCTTCGCCCGCTCAACCCGCGGCGATGTCGAGGAGCTGCTTCGCCTTGGCTTACAAGCCGCGGTGATCGAGATTCCAACCAGCGAGATCAAGCTGAAGGCTTACGGCATCACGCGCGAAGAGGCGATCCGCCGCGCCTGCGACGCTGTGGGATATGCAAGTCAAAATGGAATCCGCGTGGCGTTTTTCGGCGTCGATGGCACCCGCGCCGATCTCAACTTCCTGATGCGTATCTATTCCGAGGCCGTAGACGCCGGAGCGAAGGAAGTCGTGCTGGTCGATACCATCGGCGTCTGCACGCCGGAGGCGGCCGAGTTCCTGGTGAGCTGGACCAGAGGGTGGATCGGCTCCGATATTCCGATTCACTGGCATGGTCACAACGACTTCGGATTGGCGACGGCCATCGCAATCGCCGCAGTGCGTGCGGGCGCCACCTGGGTTCAAGGGACCATCAATGGCATGGGCGAGCGCGCCGGCAATGCCGATATTGCCGAGGTCGCCCTGGCCTTGAAGTGCCTCTACGACATGCCGGTGGAGTTGAAGTTGGAACGTATTCGCGAAGTTTCGGAGTTTGTTCGCATGGCAGGGAAGTACGAGCTGGAAAGCTGGAAGCCGCTGATCGGCGACAACTTGTTTTTGCGCGAGAGCGGCGCCGTCGCCAGCCAGTTCCACATACCGGAAGCAATCGAGCCCTACTCGTCAGAACTGGTGGGAGCGCGTCGAGGAATCGTTCTGGGCAAGAAGAGCGGGCTGGACAGCATCCGTCTTAAGGCTGAGGAGTTGGGCCTTGAGTTGCCGGAATCGCAGCGAGCTGCGATTCTGCAGGCAGTGAAGCGGACAGCCATCAGCAAGGGGCGGCTGATCTCGGACGATGAGTTCACCGCGTTGGTTCGCGAGTCGAAAGTTTCCTGACAGCCGATTCAGGAACCAGAGGCGGCTTGTCTGCCGCCTCCGATTACTTGCAGAAAACCTACTGGGCCAGGATGTGCGTGGCCGTGTCGCCTGCAAAGGTGATTTCCTGCAGGACGTGGTCGTTCGTAGCGTTGACCATAAACCGCTGCGACGTGTGCTCCGCCTTCGCTTTCAGGGGCACCAGGTTGCAATTGGCTTTGGCTTCGGCTTTTCCATGGATCTGCTGAAAGATCATGACATGGGTCGGGCCATTCATTTGATGAGTAACGTTGTACTGACCGGCAGGCAGAATGGTTCCGCCAACCAGCGTGGGCGCGGAGAAGTCGATGGTCTGCTTGTCGGCAATCCCCATTTTGTTGGTGCTCGCCATGGCCGCAGTGCAGGCTACCAGTAACACAGCCGCGATCGCCAGGACGATCATCCTTTTCTGAGACATACAACCTCCATGAGAAACCCCGCTTAGTGCGGGTATATAAGGCCACATTCAGCATAGGCCATAGGTCCCGTCACTGCCGTGAGGCCAGTCACAGGCGGCTGTGAAGTCAAACGGTGTGGCCGATATTCGCGCAAGCCGTGATTCCGATTCGGACCCTCGTTCCGATCAAGTCCTAACCATAAAAATGCTCATGTCCTTCTCTGGCGGCGCCGATAGAAGTAGCCGAGGGAACTTTATAGGCACGCCAAGCTGCGGACAGAACAACTCTGACGCCTAGCTTGCAGCTGGGAAGGATACCGATGACTTCACGAATACTTCGTAATCTGCTGCGGGACGAATCCGGTCAGGACTTGATCGAGTATGCCCTGGTGGCGGCAATCATTGCCTTGGCGGCTGTGGCTGCGATGAGCACATTGGCCAATAACATCAGCAACGCATTCAGCGCGGTGGGAAGCAAGCTGGGCAGCTCAGTCGCCTGAGTTGCGAACCACGGCTTCCGCATTTTCCGTTCGTCGCCTGAAGGCTGCGGAGAGCACGAGTGATCGGGGAATCTTCCGGTTCGGTCAGGCGATCAGGCTCAGCGGCCGGAAGTGGTTGCCAGGCGGCAATCGCTTCCGGCCGGGCTGGGCCAGTAGACGCCGGATTTTTTCGGCGAAACGTTATTTCGAGATAACAACATGAACTCCCGTCGCTTGCTGATCGCGCTTCTCCTCGCGCTCCTGCTATCGGGCGCAGTCACTTTCTTCATCAGTCGAAAGCTTTCCGGCCATGGGGCCACACATTCCAATACTCAGCGATATGCAGCGGCGGCGCACGCGCTGCAGGCCGGCGACGTGCTGAAGCCCGATGACCTGGTGCTGGTGGACTGGCCCACGTCAATCGAGTTGTCCAAGCCATTCAGCAAGGTTGGCGATCCGGTTGGGCGGGCAGTGATCTATCCGGTCGCCGCTTCGCAACCGATCCTTGAAGACTATCTTGCGGCACCGGGATCTGGAATTGGGCTGACTACAAAAATCCCGGAAGGCATGCGCGCGACTTCGGTGAAGTCGGATGAAATCGTCGGCGTGGCCGGCTTCCTGTTTCCCGGCTCGCATGTGGATGTGCTGGTGACGCTTCGTCCCGAGGGGCTGGCGGCTCCGGCAACCCAGATCGTGCTGCAGGATGTCGAGGTCCTGACCGTCGGCCAGAAGCTGCAGCCCGATCCGCAGGGCAAGCCAGATGCGGTCAGCGTGGTGACGCTCCTGCTTTCGCCCGAGGACTCGCAGAAGATGGTGCTGGCCTCGAGCCAGGGGAGCATTCAGTTTGTGCTGCGCAATGGCGCCGACCATACCCGCATTGAGGCTATGCCGGTGCAGATTGCGCAACTTGGCGGCCCGCGCGCTGTGGTGATGCCAGCCGGAGTAACGCCTCGCCGCTATCTGCCGATGAAACAAGGGGACGTGGTTGAAACCATCTTGGGCGACAAACGCTCGACCAAGAGCTTTGAGTGAGTCATGAAATCCCCTGGCCGGCGAAGAGCGATGCTGTTGGCAACCGTGCTGCTTCTGTTGCCCGTCAGTCTGCCCGCGCAAAGTGCGCCCAGCCTCGGCTCCGTGGGACCGGGTACCGCGGCCACTCCATTAGCCACTATGGCAGAACCGGCGGCACCAGCTGCCTTGCAACAGCATGTGGCGCCGCTGGCTCTTAAGTCCGAGTCTGGCGCTAATGCTTCACCAGCTTCCAAAGGTGAAACCATCTCCGAGCCAAATCCTCTGCTACTGCACCTGATCGTGGGACGCTCGTTCTTTCTCGACACGGCCGAAAAACTGCGGCGCGTCTACGTCAGCAATCCCACGGTAATGGATGCGATGGCTGCCAGCCCGTACGAAGTTGTGATCACGGCGAAGCTGGCGGGCACCAGCAGCCTGGTCCTATGGGGTGCTACCGGACAACCAACGCTGTATACCGTGCTGGCCGACGTGGATGTCTCTGGCCTGCGCGAGTCGCTGGCCCGGGCGCTGCCTGGAGATCACGTGGACGTGGAGGCGCAGGAGGGCAGGATCCATTTGACCGGCGTGGTCGACAGCGATGCGGCATCGGACGAAGCTGCCAAGCTGGCTGCGATTTATTCCAAGGATGTCGTCAACTCCCTGGTTATCGACCCGCGTCACCTGCCGCAAGTGCAGTTGCAGGTGCGTATCGCTGAGATTGACCGCTCGAAGCTAACCGAGTTTGGGATTAACTTTTTCAGCCTTGGCAAAAACAGTGGCGCTTCGACGACCGGACAGTTCAGCCCGCCCTCGTACCAGAACCAGAGCGGCACCAGTACCAGCACGGCCGTCATCAGCGACTTTCTCAACCTGTTTTATTTCAATTTCGATCATGGTCTGGGAACGACGATTCGCGACCTGCAAAACAAGGGCATTCTGCAGATCCTGGCCGAGCCGAACCTCACCACCATTCATGGCAGGACGGCGCGCTTTCTGGCTGGAGGACAGTTTCCTTATCCCATCGTGCAGCCGGGCGGAGCGGGAACGGTGCCGACGGTCACAGTGCAGTTTCAGCCATACGGCGTAAAGCTGGAGTTCACGCCGTTCGTCAACTCCGACGGAACCATCCGGCTGAAGGTTGCGCCCGAGGTCAGCGCGCTCGATTACACCAATCAGGTCGTGATTGCCGGCTACGTGCTGCCGGCATTGTCGACGCGCAAAGCCGAAACCGAAGTCGAGTTGAAGGATGGCCAGAGCTTCGGCATCTCCGGCATTCTCGACAACCGTACCACCGACAATCTCAGCAAGATTCCCGGCATCGCCGACATCCCCGTGCTGGGACAGTTGTTCCGTTCGAAGAATCTAAACCGCTCGACCATGGAGCTGGTCGTCATTGTCACGCCGAAAATTGTTGATCCCCTGAACGCGCCGACCACGCCAACGTCGGCCGTGCCCGCGATGGCGGTGCCGTTTCTCGAGCAGCAGAAGTTCGATCGCAATCTGCCAAAGAAATAAGGAGCGAGTTGTGGCTGCGTCATACCAGTTGCGCGAGCAGGACGGAAAGAATGACGAGCTGCAGGACCTCATCGGAGTCTGTGCGGCCACCTTGTGTGTCGACGGCCACACGGTAGACGCCGTCCGCCAGTCGGTGGTTCGCAGCCGCGGCATCTTTGCCGGGGGTCTGGACAGCTATTCGCGTTACGACAGCGATCCTTTGGTCCTGCAGAATCTGCAGCGGGCTGAAGTCCCGGTCTGGGTCGTTGGATTCGACCGCGATCGCGCGGCGGCGATTCGAGCTTGCGACGCGATTCAGCACACCATGCATGGCCGCGCCAGCCTGATTGCGGTCTCAGATAACACGGAGGCGGGGCTGATCCTTGAGGCGATGCGTGCCGGTTGCAGCGAATACCTGACGCCCCCGGTGTTTGTCGATCAGGTGGGCGAAGCCATGCAACGTCTGCGCGCCCGGCTCAACATTCGTAAGGTCGTTGTACCGAAAGCGGCTGGCCGTATCCTGGCGATGTTGGGCGCTCGCGGCGGAGCGGGCGCGACTACGCTGGCGGTGCATCTCGGGTCGTTCCTGGCGCGGCAGTACAGCAAGCGCGTTCTGCTGCTGGACGAGCATCGCCGTTTTGGCCATGTCTCGCTTTATCTGGGCGAGCACGATGCCAAACATCACTTCTACGAGCTGGTGCGAAATATTGCTCGTCTGGATGAGAGCCTGCTGCAGGGCTTCGTCCTCCATCACACCGCGTCACTCGATCTCCTGCCTTCGCCCGACAGCTTTGACGATTCCGCCGATGTTTCGCTGGAGGATGTTCAGCGTGCTATCCGTTTCCTGGGACACAACTACGAATTCGTCGTAATCGATTGTCCGAACGGGGTGCACAACCTCAGCCTGGCGACGGTGGATTGCTGCGACGAACTCTACCTGGTGGCGACGCCGGATGTGCCGGCGCTGCGCGATCTCTCGCGCTGCCTGGACAGTTTCCGGCAAAGCAATATTGCTCCCGAAAAGATCAAAGTAGTGATCAATCGCTACTCGTCGGAGGGAGCGCTCGGACTGGAGCAGATTGAGAAGGCCATCCAGCAGCCGATTGCCGTTACCATCCCCAACGCCTCGGTGGATCTTATCCGTGCAATGAATACCGGCAATCCCGTGCCTCCCGAACGCAAATCCGAATTCACCAGCCAGATGAAGAAGTGGGCGGCTTCCCTGGTTCCGGACGCAGAGCAGGAGATACCGGAGCCCAGGCGGAAGTTCGCCTTCTGGAACTGATGGCGATTGCAACGTTGCCGAAGCAAGGAGAAGCCATGGCGGAAGCCGCAATTGTATTTTCGGAAAATCATCTGGCATTCGAGGCAGGACGCGCAGCCGGTTTACTGCCCGCCCGGGCGCAAGAAGTGAAGTCGGCAGTCCATCGCCAGTTGATCGATAAGGCCGACCTGGAGAAACTGCTCTACCTGCAGGACACGCGCGGCCGTCAGCAACTCTTTTCGCTCATCCTGCAGCTGGTAGCCGATTGCGGCGTGCCGTTGAGCGCCAACGAGCGCACCCGGCTGGCCAATGAGGTCATGGACGAGGTCTTCGGTCTGGGACCGCTTGAGCCTCTGCTGCAGGACCCGACTGTAACCGACATCCTGGTGAATACCGCCGACGCCGTCTACGTGGAGCGTGGAGGCCTGCTCGAGAAAACCAACGTGGTCTTCAAGGACAATCACCACTTGATGCACATCATCGAGAAGATTGTCTCGAAGGTGGGCCGACGCGTCGATGAGTCTTCGCCCATGGTCGATGCCCGCCTGGCGGATGGCTCGCGTGTGAATGCCATCATTCCGCCGCTGGCCATCGACGGCCCGATCCTCTCGGTACGTCGCTTCGGGGCCGACCCGCTTACCGCCGCCGATCTGCTCGGCTATCGTGAACTGACGGTCACCATGATGGAGGTATTGCAGAAGGCAGTGAAAGCGCGATTGAACATCGTGGTTTCCGGCGGAACCGGTGCGGGCAAGACCACGCTGCTGAATGTGCTTTCGGGTTTCGTCTCGCCGCGCGAGCGCATCGTCACCATCGAAGACTCAGCGGAGCTGCGGCTGAAACAGGAGCACGTCGTACGCCTGGAGTGCCGCCCTCCGAATGTAGAAGGCAAGGGCAGTGTGCGGCAGCGAGAGTTGCTGATCAACGCTCTGCGCATGCGTCCGGACCGCATCATCGTCGGCGAAGTCCGCGGGGAGGAGGCGCTCGACATGCTTCAGGCGATGAACACCGGCCACGATGGCTCGATTACTACTGTGCATGCCAATAGTCCGCGTGACGCCATCGCGCGTATTGAGACCATGTCGCTGATGGCGAACCTGAAGCTTCCGGAGATGGCGCTGCGGCAGCAGATCGCGTCGGCGGTCCAGATTATTGTGCAAGTCTCACGCATGAGCGATGGCTCGCGCCGGGTGACGCATATCTCGGAGATTACCGGCACCAGCGACCAGGTCATCAGCATGCAGGACATCTTTCGGTTTGAGAAGCGCGGGCTGGGGCCGAATGGAAAGGTATTGGGCCGCTTCTATGCAACCGGCATCGTGCCGAAGTTTGCTGAGAAGTTGCAATCCGCGGGTATCCCTCTCGATCCCGCACTGCTCAACTTCTCCGAGGAGGTTTAAGTACTGCCATGTTCCTGACCTGGACGATCTTCGGAGTAGTCGCGCTGATGACTTTTGCGGTCATTGTTCTGATGACGCGTCCGACGACGGCCGAACGCGCCATCGAGCAGCGCATCGCGAAGCTGCATCGCGCTCCCGAGGAGAGCCTGGCGGCAAACGACACTGGGTCGCAGCTGGTTAAGCTTACCCGCCTCAGCCAAATCGCGTGCCTGGATACGTTTCTGCAGGGCTGCAACTGCGCCCAGCGGCTGCAGTTGTTGATCGAGCAGGCGGAGAGCACCTGGAGCGTGGGCAGGGTGATCGGCGCAACATTAATGCTCGTGCCGTTCGGTTACTTGCTGGGATACTACGAACTGGGAAGCGCGTTGCTGGCGCTGTTGCCGGCGGCGTTGTTGGCTGTGTTGCCCTTCCTGTTCCTGCGGTTTCGTAAGAAGCGGCGGATGCTGGAGTTCACTCGTCACCTGCCGGAGGCCATCGATCTGATGAGCCGTGCCCTGCGGGCTGGTCACTCGTTAACGGCGGCAATTGAGATTGTCGGCGAAGAATGTCCGGAGCCGGTACGTACAGAGTTTCGCGAGGTCTATCGCCAGCAGACCTTTGGCTTGCCGGCACGCGATGCCCTGGTGCAACTGGCGCGCCGCATGCCAATGCCTGAGCTCGGCTTCGTAGTGACCGCAATGCTGCTGCAGCGCGAGACTGGCGGGAACCTGGTTGAGGTCCTCGACCGTACCGCCGGAGTAATTCGCGAGCGCCTGCGCATCCAAGGCGAGATTCGTATCTACACTGCGCAAGGCCGGATGACGGGCTGGATTCTGTCTATCCTGCCGGTTGCCATGTTCTTCCTGCTGGGAATGGCCAACCGCGGCTATACCCGGGTGCTGATCGAAGACCCCACCGGGCGCAAACTGGTTTATGCCGGGCTGGTGCTGATGGTCGTAGGGGGATTGGCAATCCGCAAGATCGTGGACGTAAAGATATGAACGGCTCCAGCCCGCTCCTGATCGCCGGAGTGATGGCCACCGTGTTCTGCGCCTTGGCGGTCGTACCCGTATTTCTGGCAATGCGCTCTTCGGAGCGAGCCAAGCACCTGCTCAAGGTTACCCAGACGCCGGCGATTGTCCCGGAAGAAAAACCCATCGAAAGCGGTAATCCCTTCTCGCGAATCCTCTTGCCCGCGGTGCACTTCGTGCGCACCCGGCTGGGCTTCGCGCAGAATGAAAAGTTGCGCCAGAAACTGCTGGCGGCCGGCTTGCGAGACGCGACGGCTGTCGATACCTACTTCGCCATCCGGCTGATTGGCCCGGTACTGGCCGTGGTTGTCGGTACTTTCATGCCGCAGTACACGATGTTCTGCATCATCGTGCTGATGGGGCTCGCCTACCTGGCGCCAGACATCTGGGTGCAGCATCGAGCGCGTGTGCGGCGCGAACAGATTCGTCTGGGGCTGCCGGATGCGCTCGACCTGATGGTGGTTTGCGTGGACGCCGGGCTCGGCATTGATCAGGCGTTGTTGCGCGCGGGACAGGAGCTGGCACTGAGCCAGCCCGAGATCTCCCAGGAGTTCAACCAGATCAACTTCGAGCAGCGCGCCGGCAAGCCTCGTATCGATGCCTGGCAGAGCATGGCTGACCGCACCGGTGTCGACACCGTGAAAAGCTTCGTTCACATGCTGGCCCAGACCGACCGGTTTGGTACGCCGCTGGTGCGGGCATTGCGTGTCTTTGCCGATGGGGTGCGGCAAAAGCGGCGTCAGCAGGCCGAGGAGCTGGCCGCCAAAACGACGATCAAGCTTATTTTTCCGTTGGTGCTGTTTATCTTTCCCAGCATCTTCATCGTGATGTTGGGGCCTGCAATTCTTCTGATCTCGAAAAATCTGCAAGGCATATTCAAGTGACCGAACTTGAGTTCAGCCATAAAGGAGGAGAGCAATGGATACCGTTATCGTGGTTCGGGTGGTCGCGGCGGCTCTGGCAGTCGTGCTGCTCGGCGTTCTGCTCATGCGACGCAAGAAACACGCCTAAACCTGCCTCATAGGTATCCCAACCGACGTTCCACGCAGACTTGCTCCAACGTCAAGGGCGGCGCACTCCGGAGCGAATTCAAGAGTCGCCGCCATTTCCTCCCGCCCGTGCTAAATATTGCGAAACCAGCCACGCCGACAAGGCCAGAAACACCGACCAGGGATAGAGCCATGCCGAAATCAGAGGCAGCTGCCACAACGTCAGGTTCGCGCTTCCAGTCACGAGGCTCGCGACGCTTAGGCCGATGCTCGCGGCGAAGCCTGCGCCTAAGACTATCCATGAGCAGCCGGAGAGCAAGGTACATAGCTGCCCGGCTGCGTTGATCCGCGACCGATTTTGCAGCAGCCAAAGCGTGGCTGGTAACAGGGCAATCTGGTTGTAGATCAGGAAGGGAAACAACAGCTGGAAGCTAGCTATCGAGAAGCTTATGGCTAATACCAAGTCGGACTCGCAGCAGCGATAACTGACCACCACTGTCGCGCCGAGCAGTAAGGCAATCGCCGGCAACATGAGGTGCCCGTGGAGAAGTTCCATCAACAATGGCTTGCTGCCCGCATAGTGCGAATAGGCGCATACCGTTGCCAGCCAGGGCCAGAACCAGCCGGGCAAGAGAAGTTCGGAGGCGGCCAGCAGAGCGACGGTCGAGCTCCCGAAGGCTATGAGAAAACTCTTTCGTTGGTGCCACTTCAGCAGCGCCCAAATTGACAGTGGCAGCAAAAAGCCGATTGCGATATGCGGTTTCGATACGCAAAGCCCGGCGAGAATCCCCGCCCAGAGCAAGCGGCCCGAACGCGTCCAGTAGACAACGAGGGCCAGCAACCCGGTGATCAGAAGCGTAGGCTGACAAAGCTGCACTCCGAGAACGACTGGGTAGGCGGCAAAGACAATCACTGCCGTGAGAAAGAGGACAGGATCACCCAGAGTAACGCGTGGCGACCACAGGCGCAGGGAGAGGATCGTCAGCCCGATCGCTCCGACCAGTCCCACTACGTGCGCGACGGGAAAGGGCAGCACGGCGAGAGGAAGAAACAAAAAGACAAAATAAGCCGGGTAGGCAAAGCGTTGCTGGTTAACTTCCTTGCCGGTGGCTTCGCTGCCGTATACGGCGATTTGGATTTGCCGGGTTACTTCCGGGCGATACGGGCTGTGCCGGAAGAGCAGTATTTCCCGGCACCCGATCCACTCCGGATAAAGACCCTGCTGAACGGTAGGTGCGCGTGCTCCCAATCCCGACGGAGCAATTACGAGGGCGAAGTAGTAACTGGAAACCAGGCAGATCAGTACCAGTACAAGTCGGCAGAACAGGCGCCATGAGATCTCCTGTTGAGATGTCAGCAGGGAAAGGCGCGAGCGCTGGGGCGGTGGAGCTCCGATCATTCCAGGCTTTCTCCCGTTGCATATGCCGACTACTGCACTTCATCGGAAATCCTCCCAAGCTTCTTGATCGGCTTTATTTGATTAAACAGATATCACCACGAATAGGCTAACTACAAGCAGACGGATAGGGCAGTTGAATAGGGACTGCAAGGGAATTCCGGCCCGAAAGTAACCAATTCGTGGGGAAATGTTCATCTACAATGTGCAAGTCCTTGCATGTTGAAAATCCTAAGTAGTGGATTTAAAGGAGATTTTGCGGAATCAGGATTGCAACGTGAATGGTTGGATGTAAAAGTCTGTCCTTTGGTAGTCCATCGATGATAGCTTCCGTTCGATGGAGCTGAAAGACTGAGCCGCTTGCTCCCGATGACTGTTTCTCGACGTAAGTTACGGTCACGGGATTTGTGTGATTACGTTCTTTGTGTCAAGAAGATGTCCGGAATGAGAACGTATTGCCAACAGTTGTAATGGGTTGGCGGTTCGTGCCGGATGTCGGGGTAGTCCGAGGGAACTCTGTGGCGCCACGCGGAGCAGTCCCGGCCCAGAATTTCAATATCTGCGCCATTTGAATTGCGACCGTTGGAAACAGAAGTCTCTCCGTTGCGGTGGCCGAGCAAGTGTCGGCCGAACTTCGTCGCCGCAATTGTGGTTCCGGCTATCAGTACGATTGTGGTTCTCAGTAAGTGTACCGGTGACCTAAGGGGAGGGGATATGCGTAGGGTGTTGTTGATAGTGGCCATGTTTTTGTGCGGAACCGTGTATGCATTCGCGGGTCCCACGGAATGGGAATTCTTACAGTGGAATGGGGGCGACTGGACGAACGGTTACCCGTATTACATCCAACAGGTTGATGGCCCGAATGCTCAAATTTATGCGGTCATGTGCGACGATTACGCTCATGGCGGTCAACCCGGCGATCTCTGGGATGCCAACACGACCAACCTCGGTACCCAGAACATTATGCTTACCCGGTTTAACAACCTTAGCGGCCCGAACGCTCTCTACGCTTTAGGGCTATATGACGAGGCCGGGTGGATCCTGCTGCAGACTCAGGTCGAGCCCACCAGCGAGTGGAAGTCGATGACCTACGCAGTCTGGCATATCTTTGACCCCAACGCGCCGCTTTTCGGTGATGCTTCCACCTGGATCAGCAACGCCCAGGCTGAACAGAAAATCGGGTTCCCCGGCGTGGACTTCGGCAAGGTCTATATCCTAACGCCGGTGAACCAGCATGATCCGGATCCGAACAGCATGCAGGAATTCATGTACATCGGACAGGATCCCTCGAACCTTTCTCAAGTTAACCAGACGACACCCGAGCCAGGAACGTTTCTGCTGCTGGGCTCAGGTTTACTGGCGATGCTGGGACGAAAGTTTTGGAATTAGGCTGGTTGCCGGAAACGTAAGTCCTTCCCCGAATTAAAGACGCTCCCTGGACAAAGACCATCTTGCTCCAGGGAGCGTTTCCAGTCATAATTGGACGTGCACGCATACGCGCTCCACCCTGATTGCGCCGAAACGCTGGCGCACGGGGCTCCCCTAAAATCGAGGGGACCGTCGGAGCGATTCCGCCAGCACAAATCCCAACAACAGAGGAATCGATGTCGGCAAAGTACATCTTTGTGACTGGTGGTGTCGTGTCTTCGCTTGGCAAAGGCTTGGCGGCTGCATCCATCGGGTGCCTGATGGAGAGCCGTGGGCTGAAAGTCACTTTGCAGAAGTTCGATCCCTATCTCAACGTCGACCCTGGCACTATGTCGCCGTTCCAGCATGGCGAAGTCTTCGTCACCGATGACGGCGCTGAGACCGACCTCGATCTGGGCCACTACGAGCGCTTCACCCACAGTAAGCTCTCGCGTGAGAACAACTGGACCACCGGCCGCATCTACGAAACCATCATTGCCAAGGAGCGCCGCGGCGACTATCTGGGCAAGACAGTGCAGGTGATTCCGCACGTTACCAACGAGATCAAGGGCGCCATGAAGAAGGTGGCCGCCGACGTAGACTTGGTGATAGTGGAAATTGGTGGCACGGTCGGGGACATCGAGTCGCTGCCATTCATCGAAGCCATCCGCCAGATGCGACAGGAACTGGGCCGCGAGAACACGCTGTTCGTTCACGTGACGCTAGTGCCGTATATCGCCGCCGCCGGGGAACTCAAGACCAAACCGACACAGCACTCAGTGAAAGAGTTGCTGAGCATCGGCATTCAGCCCGACATCCTGTTGTGCCGTACAGACCGATTCCTCTCGAAGGAGATCAAGGGGAAGATTGCGCTGTTCTGTAACGTCGAAGACGAAGCGGTAATTACTGCGAAAGATGTTGCGTCCATCTACGAGGTACCTCTGGTGTTCGCGCACGAGCGCGTCGACCGGTTGGCGCTGAAGTATCTCCACCTTGAGGCCAAGGAGCCGGACCTCAGCCGCTGGGAAGACATCGTGCATCGCGTCTACAACCCCAAGGATGAGGTCACGATCGGCATTGTCGGCAAGTACGTCGAGTATGAAGACTCGTACAAATCGCTGAAGGAGGCGCTGGTGCATGGCGCGCTCGCTCATAACCTGAAGTTGTCGGTGAATTGGATCGAAGCAGAGGGTTTGGAGCAGAAAGATGCCAGCGTGCAAGCGCAACTGGAGCACGTCGACGGAATCCTGGTTCCGGGAGGCTTCGGCAAGCGCGGCATTGAAGGCATGTTGAAGGGTATTCAGTACGCGCGCGAGAACAAGGTGCCGTATTTCGGTATATGCCTGGGCATGCAGACCGCATGTATCGAGTTTGCGCGCAATGTCTGCGGTTTGGAGCAGGCGAACTCCAGTGAGTTCGATCCCGCAACGCCGCATCGCGTGATTTACAAGTTGCGCGAACTGCGCGGCGTGGAAGAACTGGGCGGCACGATGCGCCTGGGCGCATGGACGTGCAAGCTGGAACCCGACACGCTGGCGCGCGCGACCTACGGGCAGAGCGAGATCAGCGAACGCCACCGCCATCGCTACGAGTTCAACCGCGAATACGAAGGGCCACTTACAGCGGCGGGGCTGCGAATCAGCGGCGCGACCCCGGACGGAACGTATGTTGAGATCGTGGAGCTCCCTGACCACCCGTTCTTCCTCGGCTGCCAGTTCCATCCCGAGTTCAAATCCAAACCGCTGGAGCCGCATCCGCTGTTCTCGGCGTTCGTGAAAGCGTCGCACGAGAACAAAGTGCGGAGAAAGCAGTCGCGGCAGGAAGTGGATGTGGAGATGTTCCACCGGCCGGAGAAGGTGAAACACTAGAAGGAACGAAGCCGCTTCGGCACATGCTGAGTCGGTAGATACGGTAGAATTCAACTGCACAGTTCAAAGGCACGAACTGTTGATATATGGCACGAACCTCTCGTAAACCCAACAGAAATGTCGTTTCGGCGTTGACCGCCCGAAACACTCTCGGCGCCCTGCTGCGGCGGGTGGAAGACGAACAACAGTCTCTGGTGATCGAAAAGCGGGGCTCTCCCAAAGCCGTTCTGCTGAGCCTGCGAGACTACGTCAGGTTGGCGGCCCCAGAGCCCGAGGTGCTGAAGGTGCTGGGCCGGGAAGCCCGGCGGAAGGGTACCAGCCAGCTGACTTCCCGCCAAATTGATCAGGTTATCGAGAGCGCTCGCCGGCAAAAGCGCCGCGGATAATGCTGTCGCTCCGTCTCGTCCTCGACACCAATATTGTGGTGTCGGCGGCATTGAAGCCCGACAGCATTCCGCGAACGGTTTTGGTGTTGGCAATGTCGAGGCCTGCGAGGTGGTACGTTTCTCGAGAGATCCTTGAAGTACGAAACCGTGCTGGCCCGGCCGGAGCTTCAAATTTCCAAAACCAACCGCCGCCGTTTCCAGCAGCTCATTCGACGTCGCGCACGGCATGTTGAGCCGAAGTATCGACTTGCGATAACACCAGACCCAGACGACAACATTTTTATCGAATGTGCCGACGCCGCCCGCGCAGACTATCTTATAACCGGAAACGTGAGGCATTTTCCGGATTTCTGGAAGAGCACCAAGGTCATAACTCCGCGGGAGTTCTTAACCATTGTTGCTCCGCACCTGTTATCGTGAGACCTCGGGTCAGGCGACATCGGGCGATATCGATATCCAAGTGAGCATGAGTTTTCAAGTCGGAGATGTAGCCATTGGCGGAGGTGGTCTCTTCCTCATCGCCGGCCCATGTGTCATCGAGAGCGAATCACACGCGCTGAAGATGGCGGAGGCGATCTCCGCGATCGCCCGGCAAAAGAAAATCCCCTACATCTTCAAAGCTTCCTACGACAAAGCCAATCGCACTTCGCTTCGGAGCTTCCGTGGACCCGGACTGGACGCAGGTTTGCGAATCTTGAGGAAGGTCGGTGAGGTCGCAAAGGTCCCGGTGCTCACCGATGTTCACCAGGCAGTGGACGTTCCTCACGTGGCCGAGGCTGTCGACGTGTTGCAGATTCCGGCATTCCTCTGCCGTCAGACCGACCTGCTGGTAGCGGCAGGGAAGAGTGGTCGTGCGGTCAACGTAAAGAAGGGCCAGTTCGTCTCGCCATGGGACATGCAGCACGCAGTCGACAAGGTTCGCGATGCCGGCGGCGAGCGCATCTTTCTCACCGAACGTGGAGCGTCGTTTGGCTACAACAATCTCGTAGTCGATATGCGATCGCTGGCCATCATGCGAAAGTTCGCGCCGGTAGTGTTTGACGCGACGCACTCGGTGCAATTGCCATCGGCTAATACCGGCGATGGCACGGCCGTCAGCGGCGGCCAACCCGAGTTTATTCCATTGCTCTCGCGTGCGGCGGTCGCTGCCGGGGTTGATGGCGTCTTCATGGAAGTCCACGACAATCCAGCGCAGGCAAAATCCGACGGCGCCAACGCGCTGGACTTGAAGTTCCTGCCCGAAGTGCTCGATCAGCTGATCGCTATCCATTCGGCATTGAAGTAACAACGGCGCTCATCGCCGCGCGTTCAGTGTCGAATGAGCCCAATCCATCCTTGCTGAACTTCCAACCCGTATGAATTGTCATCACGAGCGCCGCGTTCTGGCGCGAGGGATCTGCTGTTTGCCCGCGACGGAAAGCAGGTACTTCGTCGGCAAAGCCTCCTCCTGATAACAACCCCCGAAGGCCTCCTTGTGATGACAATCAATGTTCTGCGTTAGCATCTCCCAATGACCAGACTCTTCTCCTCGCCGCGCTTCCTCGCCATCTACTCCGGCGTTCTCACCCTTGCCTTCGCCGTCGTCGTTCTCGCCGGCTTTGCCCAATCGCGAGCAAAAGCACAGCTTCGATGAGATCGACGTGCACCGCATCAACGTCGTCGAACCCGACGGCACGCTGCGCCTGGTCATCTCGAACAAGGCGGACTTCCCCGGCATCATCATCAAGGGCAAAGAGACGCCGCATCCCGACCGCGCAACCGCCGGCATGCTCTTCTTCAATGACGAAGGCACGGAGAACGGCGGCCTGATCTTCGGCGGCAGCAAGGACAAGAGCGGCAAGGTCACCAGCTACGGGCATCTCAGCTTCGATCAGTACGAGCAGGACCAGGTCTTCAGCATCGATGCCGATCAAGAGAATGGCGAGCGCACATCCGAGCTGCGCATGATCGATGAGCCAGACCATCCGATCACGCAGGAACTTGAGGCGGCAAGTCGCATCGCGAAGTTGCCGAAGGAGCAGCAGGAAGCCGCATGGAAGCAGTTCCGCGCAACGACGCACGCAGGCAGAGACGCGCATCCTGCTCGGCCGCGCTGACGACAAGTCCGTGGCGCTGCGCCTGAAAGACGTTGCAGGGCGCGATCGCCTCGTCATTCGAGTGCAGCCCGACGGCACGCCCGTGGTGCAGTTTCTCGACGAGAAGGGCAAGGTCACGTCAGCCAGTTGCCGCCCTCGCCATCCCACGGATGAACGCGTTTACCGCTTCAATAGATAACTCATCAGGTCGACATTGGGCGGCCGCTTGCCCAGAGCTCCGGATCATGCCGACCACTTGTCCGCGGTGCAGCGTGGAGTGATTCACGAAGTGCCGGACCACCTGCCAGCGTATGTAGCGGGAATTCGCTGATCCGCCGAAATGCGGCAGGAGAAGTGGCTGCGCAAGTTCGTCCTCCGGAACCGAAGAGAGCCATCGTTCCGAGGCCGCTCCACACCTCCGGCCACTGCTTGCTCCAGATCTTCCAGCCGAAGCATCCACCGGAGCCGGCGCTGCCACGATCTGATCGAGCGGTGGGATTTTATTCGCCAGCAGGCACTCCGTCCAGAAACGCTCCGACACGAACGCAGTGGTGCAATGTGCCCAGCACGCTTCCATGCGACAGCCCGAGATCGCGGTTTCGGTCGGCGACGGCGAGCTTCGGAACAGGCCGTCAACAGCATCCGGCTCGCCCACTCGGAGTATCGCAAATCCAGTTGCACGGTCTGTCTCAGTTCGCCCATGGATGCAGAGTGTACTCTGGCCGGAAATTTGCCCGCAAAGTCAATGACGATTGGCGGTCCCAAATGTGTCTTTTTGGGCAACAGATTCAATGGCCATTTCGCGCCTTTAAGTGGCAGAATCCGCCCTTTTGGCCGTAAAATATTGGGAGATTCCCAGTTGCTCGCTATCCTCTCAGATAGGCCTCAACTGACCGCAGTACCACTGTGTCCAGCTGATTTGCTCTGTGTCACCCCGAGCTGCGGACAATAATTAAGGAGTTCGACTTTGCCCAATAATCGCTATCTGTTTACCTCTGAGTCGGTAACAGAAGGTCATCCGGATAAGATCGCCGATCAGATCTCTGACGCAATTCTAGATGCCTGTCTGAAAGAAGATCCCTACAGCCGTGTAGCCTGCGAAACCCTGACCGCAACCGGCCTGGTCGTCATCGCCGGCGAAATCACCACCAAGGCTTACGTTGATTTCCAGACGCTGGTGCGCGGCGTCATCGCCTCCATCGGCTATGACAACGCTCTCTACGGTTTCGACTCCAATACCTGCGCCGTGATCTCCAGCATCAACAAGCAGTCCGGCGACATCGCCATGGGCGTTGACACCGGTGGCGCCGGCGACCAGGGCATGATGTTCGGCTATGCGACCAACGAAAATGAGAACCTGATGCCGACTCCCATTTTCCTGGCGCACAAGCTCTGTGAGCAGCTGACCAAAGTCCGCAAGAACGGCACCCTTCCTTACCTCCGGCCCGACGGCAAATCCCAGGTCACAGTGGAATACGACGAGAACCACAAGCCGGTCCGCATCGACGCGGTGGTGATCTCCAGCCAGCACTCCGAGACGGTTTCCAACGAAGACCTGCGCGCCGACATCCTGAAGCACGTGATCCAGGCTTCGCTTGCCGGCCGAGATGCTGGACGAAGACACCAAGTACCACATCAATCCCACCGGACGCTTCGTCATCGGCGGACCGATGGGCGACACCGGCCTGACCGGACGCAAGATCATCGTCGACACCTACGGCGGCATGGGACGTCACGGCGGCGGCGCCTTCAGCGGCAAAGATCCGACAAAGGTCGATCGCTCGGCCTGCTACATGGCGCGCTACATCGCCAAGAACATCGTGGCTGCCGGACTGGCGGAGCGCTGCGAAGTGCAGCTGGCCTATGCCATCGGCGTGGCCGAGCCGGTCAGCGTGCTGATCGATACCTTCGGCACCGCGAAGATCGATGAGACCAAGATTGCCGAGCTGGTTCGCGCGACCTTCAAGCTGACTCCGAAGGGCATCATGGAGTCGCTGAACCTGCGTCGCCCGATCTACGCAAGACGGCTGCGTACGGTCACTTCGGCCGCAACGATCCCGACTTCACCTGGGAAGCCACCGACAAGGCAGCGGCTCTGCGCGAGCAGGCCGGGCTGGCAGGCGCCGGACAGAAGACGGCCAAGGCCGCGAAGTAAGGTTCAAAGTCACGGGGCGGAGCGATCCGCCCCTGTTCGTTTCCAAGTCCCAAGTCATCGGTTTCGACAAAGAGGACTTAACTGCGAAAGATTGTCATCACGAGCGAAGCGAGGGATCTGCTTTCCTTCCGCTGCGAGCGAAAAAGCAGATTCCTCGCTACGCTCGTGATGACAATCATGCGATAAGAGCGCCCTTAAAAGAAAACTCGCAACTGTTCTAAGGAGATTATGTCGACCACAACCACACGCGTCGCCGGCGATATCGCCAACCTTGCCCTTGCCGATCTTGGCAAGAAGCGCATTGACTGGGCCAACCAGTCGATGAAGGTCCTGCAGATCATCCGCAAGGACTTCATCAAGAGCCAGCCGCTGAAGGGCATGCGCATTTCGGCCTGCCTTCACGTCACGGCTGAAACCGCCAATCTGGCCATCACCCTGCGCGACGGCGGCGCCGATGTTGTGTTGTGCGCCTCCAACCCGCTGTCCACGCAGGACGACGTCGCGGCTTGCCTGGTGAAGGATTACGGCATCCCGGTTTTCGCCATCAAGGGCGAGGACAACGACACCTACTACTCGCACATCATGTCGGCGCTCGACCACAAGCCGCACATCACGATGGATGATGGCGCTGACCTGGTCACGATCGCGCTGACCAAGCGCACCGATGTTCTCGACGGCGTGATCGCCGGCACGGAAGAGACCACGACGGGCATCATCCGCCTGCGCGCCATGGCGAAGCAGGGCGTGCTGCGCTACCCGATCATCGCGGTCAACGACGCCGACACCAAGCACCTGTTCGACAACCGCTACGGCACCGGCCAGTCGACCATCGACGGCATCGTGCGCGCCACCAACTTCCTGCTTGCGGGTTCGAAGTTCGTGGTCGCCGGCTACGGATGGTGCGGTCGTGGATTGGCCAGCCGCGCTCGCGGTCTGGGCGCTGAGGTCATCGTCACCGAAATCGATCCGACGAAGGCGATCGAAGCGGTGATGGACGGCTACCGCGTGATGAGCATGGAAGAAGCCGCGAAGATCGGCGACGTCTTCTGCACCGTCACCGGCAACAAGAGCGTGCTGCGCAAGGAGCACTTCGAAGCGATGAAGGACGGAGCCATCGTTTCCAACTCCGGCCACTTCAACGTCGAGATCGACATCCCGGCGCTGGAGAAGATGTCGTCGTCGAAGCGCACCACGCGCAACTTCGTCGAGGAGTACTCGATGAAGGACGGCCGCAAGATCAACCTGCTGGGCGAAGGCCGCCTCATCAACCTGGCCTCGGCCGAAGGTCATCCGGCGTCGGTGATGGATATGAGCTTCGCCGACCAGGCGCTCTCGGTCGAGTACCTGGTGAAGAACCACAAGTCGCTGGAGAAGAAGGTGTACGTGGTTCCGGAAGAGCTCGACAAGCGCGTCGCCAAACTGAAGCTGGAGTCGATGGGCATCAAGATCGATCGCCTGACTCCGGAGCAGGAAGAGTACCTGGCAAGCTGGAGCGAAGGAACGTAGACCAGTTGTCAATCTTAGGTGGACAGTCGTCAGAGAGGCGGCTGAAATGGGCACGGCATTAGCCGTGCCCTAATTGCAGTTCAGGTTTCGGGACCAAGCCGAAATCATCGAGATCAGATTATTTGCTGACGGTCGCGGCTACCGGCGTTTGCGCCTGCTCCCACGCATCGTATCCGCCGATCACGTTGACGACGTTGTGTCCCGCGCGCTGCAGCAGGCTGGCGGCGATCATGCTGCGATAGCCACTCTTGCAGTGCACGGCGATCGGGGAATGTTTATCCAACGATGGGAAGCGCCGGCTTTGAACCGGTCCAGCGGATAAAAGTCTGCGCCCTCAATGTGGCCGGCGTCCCACTCGCCTTGCCGGCGAACGTCGAGCACCTGCACATCGCCGGCATCGAGTTCGCTTGCGGAGTTCCTCGACTGTCAGCTGCGGCATCTGGCCAACTCGAATCCGGCTTGCTGCCACGCTTCGATGCCGCCTTCGAGATAGCCGGAGAGATTTTCGATGCCGACCCGCGCCAGGCGCATTCGCGCTTCCGATATCTCATCTTTCGTGGCGGCAATCAATACCGGGTGCGATGACAATCCCAATACTGCGCCTGCCCACGACGCGAATTGTCCGGACAAAGCGATGTTGATGGAGCCGGGCACATGTCCGGCCGCGAAGTCGTCGGCGGGACGAACGTCCAGCGCGATGCTCACCCTGCTCCATCCGTGCTTTCAGATCGTGCGGCGAGATCGGCGTCAGCTCAGGCAGATCGGAGAGCGGCGTAGCACCCGCGCGATTGATGGCCGCGTCTTCCAGGAAGTAATCGGGACGCGCCGGCAGGTTCGACGTCATCTGACTGGATGAACTCGTCGCGATCTTTGATCTGCAGCGCGTAGTTCGTCAGCCGCTCGGTGCCGATGGTGGAGGAGCGCTCGGCGCGCATGTTGCGGCCGCACAGCGAACCCGCTCCGTGAGCCGGATACACCTGCACCTCGTTCGGCAGCGCCATTAGCTTTTATGCAGCGAGTCGTAGAGCATTCCGGCGAGTTGCGGCGGAGTGTAGGTCTTCGAAAGGTCCGGTCGCCCGACGTCGCCGATGAAAAGCGTGTCGCCGGTAAGAACTGCAAAAGGTGTCTGGGATTTTTCTTCGTCGGTGAGCAGCAGGCAGAGGCTTTCCAAGGGTGTGACCGGGTGTCGCAAGCACGTTGACGCGACATCGGCCGACATGAACTTCGGAACCATCGACAGACGCCGATGTGCGGATAGCTGGCTTCCGCCGCCTTCCCAATGTAGATGTTCGCGCCGGTGCGGGCAGCCAATTCGTTGTGGCCGGAGACGAAGTCGGCGTGCAGGTGCGTTTCGAAGATGTAGCGAATCTGCAGCCCGTGCTTCTTCGCGGCTTCGATGTAGATCTCCACATCGCGTTGCGGATCGACCACCGCAGCTTGTCCGTCCGAGCCGAACAGATACGAGGCGTGGGCCAGACATCCCAGATAAAACTGTTCGAAGTACATTGGATTGCCCCTCGTTTGACGAAGATCATCTTACCTTGCAGGCCGAAAATCCCGGTAGAGAAATTGTTCTTCAGGCAAGCGCCGGCCTATCGCTCGTAGGTCTCTGCCCACTGCTTCAGCTGCGCGCTGCCGGCTAATGCAATTGCTCTTCGCGAAATCGCCAGCGCCAGTTTCCCGACGAACTTCCTGGCAGGTTCATGCGGCCTTCGCTGCCCACGCCCAGCACATCCTGCAGAGGGAAAGAGAACGGTGTCGGCCACCGACGCCATCAGCGTCCGAATCATCACCAGGTTGATGTCGTGGCCGTCGGTGTTGAGATAGCGCTTGGCATAGGCCTGTTCCTTCTCGACATCCGCTTCGGTGCGGATGCTGCCCGCGCCGGCTTTGCTGTTCCACCAGCCGATCACGGTGTCGTTGTCGTGCGTGCCGGTATAAGCGACAAGATGGTGAGGATAGTTGTGCGGCTTGAAGTCGGGCGCCTGGGGATCGTTGCCGAAGGCGAATTGCAGAATCGCCATGCCGGGAAATCCGAACTGCTTGCGCAGCGCCTCGACCGGAGGCGTGATGACGCCGAGATTTTCGGCCACAATCGGCAGATCGCCCAACGCGTTCTTGACCGCCTCAAATAGCGGCGCCCCCGGACCCTTTACCCACGCGCCGTTGACCGCCGTCGTCTCTCCGGCGGGAATTTCGTAGTAGGCCTCGAAGCCGCGGAAGTGGTCGAGGCGGATCATGTCGAGCATCTCCAGCGCCCGGCGGAAGCGCGCGATCCACCATGCGTAACCCGGTCTTCGCGTGCGCCTCCCATGCATAAATCGGATTGCCCCAGAGCTGCCCGGTCGCGCTGAAGTAGTCGGGTGGAACGCCGGCGACCACGCGCGGTCTGCCGTCTTCCTGCAACTCGAATAGTTCGCGATTGGCCCAGACGTCGGCGCTGTCAAGCGCGACATAGATCGGCATGTCGCCCATGATGCGGATCTCGTTGCGGGTGCAGTGCGCCTTCAGGTCGCACCACTGACGTTCGAATTCAAACTGGATGAACTTGTTGCACTCGATGTCGTCGTGGAGCTTCTCGCGCGCCTGCTGCCATGGCGGCGGGCTCGCGCAGCGCCAGTTCGCGCTCCCACTCCATCCAGATGACCAGATCGTGCGCGTCCTTGGCGGCCATGAACAGTGCATACTCGTCCAGCCACGAGGCAGTGCCGCTGGCAGAATGCCTCGAACTCCTGGCGATCGCCGGACGAGCTGTGCCGAAAGTTCTCGAAATGCTTTCTGCAGCAGCGGACGCTTCCACGCGATCACCGCGCCGAAATCGACGACGTCATCCGGAAACTGCGGCTTGCCGGCGAGGTCGAGCGCATCGAGATACCCGCGCTCCACCAGGCGATCGATGCTGATCAGCAGAGGATTACCGGCGAACGCCGAGAAGCATTGATAAGGCGAGTCGCCGTAGCCGGTCGGTCCGAGCGGCAGGACCTGCCAGATGCGCTGTCCGGAGTCGCGCAGGAAGTCGGCAAAGGCGTGCGCCTCCTGGCCGAGTTCGCCGATGCCGTAGGCGCCCGGAAGGGAAGTGGGATGCAGCAGGATGCCACTGGATCGCTTGAAGTTCATGCGCTCAGATTGCCCCGTATAGGATGGTACCGCAAATGCTTCGATGCAAATTTGCAGGCACTCCGCTCCATCGGAAAGCCGAGCAATACAGAAAAGCCGCTTCGAGGTACGAAGCGGCATGTACGAATTGCTAGTTGCTAGCTGCTAATCTCTGCCTTTTCCAACGGCACCGAAAACTGCCGCTCGATCTTCTCGCGGTAGCATGGACCGGAGTTGTAGGTGCAGAACGGATACAGCTTCCCATCGGGCGTGGCGTAGTGAATGACGCAGCGCTTCACGCGCTCGATGTCGTAGTTGTACGCGTCCTGGAAGTGCATGCCGGCGACCAGCAGCGTGCGATAGGTATAGGTGCCGTCTTTGCCGTCGCGGCCCAGCTTCTTGTTGGTCAAGCCCTGCAAGGTCTGCAGGAACTTCGTGAAGGTCAGTCCCGGAGGCGCGAGCTCCTTCTTGAAGTGCCTCTGCATCGAGTTCCACGCCTTCATCTTGCTGTAGAACTTGAAGCGCGCTTTGCCGGCCGAGCGTGAGAGCTCTTCCATGTCCTGCAGCATGTTGGGCACATCGACGAATTGCGTAATGGGAACGGCTTTCTTCGACTTCTCATCGACAAAGAAGTAGGTGCCAAGCGAGCAGTGCGGGTGCGACGAAATGGTCGGCACGCCGGTGCCGCGCAACGCCGCCGTGAACTTCGAGAACGGCGTGACGCAGGCCAGCGGGAACCAGTCCGAGCGCGGGTCGGTGATGCCGGTCTGCTCGCTGACGCAACGCGCGAGGTCGGAGAGTGTGAAGCGCTTGGCCAGCAGTTCGTGCTTGGCGATGCGCCCGGTGAAGGCCACCGGCTGAAAGCTGATACCGGACACCGTATCGACGTTCTCAATCGCCACACGAACGATGTCGCCGATCTGATGATCGTTCAGACCCTTCACGATCGTCGGCACGAAGACGATCTTCATGCCGGTGACACGGCAGTTCTCGATGACCTTCATCTTGATATCGAGCAGCGACTGCCCGCGCACGCGGCGATAGATGTCATCGTCGACGCCGTCGAACTGCAGGTACAGCGTCGCCAGACCGGCTGCCTTGGCTTTCTTCGCGAACTCCAGGTTCGCCAGCTCGATGCCGTTGGTCGCGGCCTGAATGTGCGTGAAGCCCATCTCGCGCGCCATCGAGAGAATCTCGAAGAACTGCGGATGAACGGTCGGCTCGCCGCCCGGAGAACTGCACCACGCGTCCGTCCACCGGGCGCTCGCCGCGTAGCGTGTTCAGCATGCCGCGAATCTGCTCAAGGCTCGGGCTCGTACACATAGCCGGCTACATTCGCGTTGGCGAAGCAGACAGGACACGTGAGATTGCAGCGATTCGTGAGATCGACATTCGCCAGCGCGGTGTGCGAGGTGTGCATGCCGCACAGCCCGCAATCGTCGGGGCAGGTGACCCCGCCTTCGACCTGCGGATTCGACAGCCCGAGATTGTCGCCGAAGTTCCACTCCTCCATCTTGAGGTAGAGCTCGACGTCGCTGAAGACGATGTCGCGGAAATGGCCGTGCTCGGGGCACTGCTTCTCCATCACGACCTTGCCGCCGTCCGCGATGATGTTCGCCGGGATGACCTTGGTGCACTCGGGACAGAGCGACTCCGTCTGCTTGGGTAGGCCTTTCTGCAGCGGCTTGATTGGCGCGCCGGTGTAGGTGACATCGGGCTGAAGAATGCGCAGGCCCGGCCGCTTGGTCGGGCGATGGAGTGGGTTGCTCAGATTTCGTCGGCGGGATAGGCAGATTCACTTCAGGCGACAAGGTCTGGGTGCTCATTGGTCCTCGCTGAGATGGAGTGGGCGCGGCAGCGGATAAAGATGTTGTTAGTAATCGGAGTATGAAAGGCGCACCGCCGCGCTCCTCGATGGACAGATTGTCTCGCCGGGAGGGAGTCGTTTGCTGTGTCGTGACTCACCGGTGCGAGTGAAGCGGGGCTTGCGACGAACGGTCGTGAGGTGTGCTCAATGGGCGGAATTGGCGGTCGAACGGATGCGTGTTTTGGCGCGGTCACCTGGCACGAGCAGAGCAGGCGCTGCGATTCCCCTGTTACAATCGAAGAGCGGGCGCTTCGCCTGCTCTCTCTCACCCATGAAGTGCCCGTTCTGCGGCTTTGAAAACGACAAGGTAGTCGATTCGCGCGAAAGCAAGGAAGGCGAGTCCATCCGCCGCCGTCGCGAGTGTCTGAAGTGCGAAAAGCGCTTCACCACCTACGAGCGCATCGACGAAATCCCCTACATGGTGGTGAAGAAGGACGGCCGCCGCGAGAAATTCGAGCGGCAGAAGGTCCTGGCCGGGCTGTTGCGGGCCTGCGAGAAGCGTCCGGTTTCGATGGGCAAACTGGAGCAGATCGTCAACGACGCCGAAGGCTTTGTCGTCGACTCGCAGGATCGCGAGCGCAAGACCAGCGAGATTGGCGAGTTGATCATGAACCGGCTGAAGCGCATCGACAAAGTCGCCTATGTCCGCTTCGCCTCGGTCTATCTCGACTTCAAAGATGTGCGCGAGTTCATGGAAGAGCTGAAAGAACTGCTCGACACCAAGGAAAACTCGTCCGCCAAAGCCAAGTCCGGAGATTGAGTCCGGCGATAAACTAATAAGGAATAATGGCATACAAAGTTACTCTGATTCCCGGCGATGGTATTGGCCCTGAGGTGGTCAATGCCAGCGTTCGCATTCTGGAAGCAACCGGCGTCAAGTTCGAGTGGGAAAGCTACGCCGCCGGCGCCGAAGCTTACGAGAAGTACCACGAGTACATTCCGAAAGAGTTGACTGAGTCGATCGAGCGCACCCGCGTCGGCCTGAAGGGTCCGGTGACCACGCCGATCGGCGGCGGGTTCTCCAGCATCAATGTCGCTCTGCGCAAACAGTTTGAGCTGTTCGCAAATTTTCGTCCCATCCGCAATCTGCCCTCGGTCGACAACGCGTTATCCCAATGTGGACCTGGTCGTCATCCGCGAAAATACGGAAGGCCTGTACTCCGGCATCGAGCACGAGGTGGTGCCGGGCGTGGTTGAGAGCCTGAAGATCATTACCGAAAAGGCGTCGACACGCATCTCCAGGTTTGCCTTCGAATACGCGCGCAAGCACAATCGCAAGAAGATCCACGCCATCCACAAAGCCAACATCATGAAGCTGTCGGATGGTCTGTTCATTCGCTGCTCGCGCAACATCTCGAAGGAGTATCCCGAGATTACTTACGGCGAGCACATCGTGGACAACACCTGCATGCAGCTGGTGATGAATCCTTACCAGTACGACATGCTGCTGCTGGAGAATCTTTACGGCGACATCATCTCCGATCTGTGCGCGGCCTTCGTCGGCGGCCTGGGACTGGTGCCGGGTGCGAACTTCGGTCATGAATGCGCCATCTTCGAGGCCGTGCACGGCTCGGCGCCTGACATTGCAGGAAAAGACATCGCCAACCCGACCGCGGTGCTGCGCTCGGGAATTCTAATGCTGCGCCATCTGGGCGAAGAGAACGCTGCAAATCACATCCGGCTGGCGCTGGAGAAGGTCTACGGCGAGAAGAAGCATCTCACTCGCGACGTCGGCGGGCACCGCCGGCACCAGCGAGTTTGCCGACGCGATGGTCGAAGCGCTGCATACCATTCCGCCGCCAAAGCAGGCGTTGCAGGAAGTGGAGCTGTAGGAGATTACAGCAAGTCGATCCAGCGCTGGCGGCCGTGAAAAACGGCGATCAGTTCGACGCGTTCGCCACGGATGCGATACGGAATGATGTACGGGGTTCGCGGCACGACCAACTCCCGGATCCCTGGTTTGTGGCCAAAGCGTCCGAGATTGGGATAGGTTGCTAACTGATCTACGGCTTCCAGAATACGGCTGGCGACCCCGTTAGCCGCTTTGGCATTTTCTCGGGCAATGTAATCGCGCACGTGAGCCAAATGACGGATAGCTCGACGCGACCAGACAATCTTCATCGAGGAGCCTTACGCTCCCGCTTCTGTCCCCAGGATTTCAGCCAGCTTCGAACCTCTTCGTGATCGACGGTTCGATCTGCCTCCAGGTCCTTCAATCCAGCTTCAATCTCGGCCAGTTGCCAAGTTTCGGCAGCGATGTAGTTTTCAATAGCTTCCGCAGCAAGGAAGGACCTGGATCGCCGCGAGGCTTTTGCCAAGGCTTCCAGTTTCGCCTTTGTCTGTGAATTCAACCGGACCGAGAGGATCGAAGATGACATTGTAGTCTCTTGTATACATCCTACTACACACGCGAATTCGTGATACCCCCGAAAACACAAAGCCCAGCCACTAGGGCTGGGTTGTTCACATCGAAAATCCGAGACCAGGCTAGGTAACGCTGTGTGTGGTCGCGTTCGGGTGCTGCTTACTCCACTGCTTCTGCTGCTTCTTCTGATCTTTGGCTTGCTGCTTCTGCAGTTTTGACCAATACTTCTGCTGCTTCTTTTGTGAGTTACCGGCATTGGCCAGCGTCGGCGCGGCAAGCGTCACGAGCAGGAGCGAGAACAAAGCGAAAGCTGTAAGTCGTTTCATCATGTCACCGCGAAGTTAGCGTTAAGCCGTATTCTACAGCGATTCCCAGCTTCTGCAAGCAAAAATACTACACGCAAGTCGGATGGCAGTAGTGGCACTTTCGTGACCTAACCAAGGTGTCCCGGCATATTTCCCTTGTACATAATCCGACACGGGGCATCACGGTTTTGCGTTTTTGTGAATCTCCACCGTGCTCCAGGTCTTATCGGCGGCATGGCACAGCGTTTCCAGCGGACACTCGGCGCATTTGGGCCGCCGTGCGATGCAGATTGCGCGTCCGTGATGGATGATCTGATGCGAGAAGAGGATCCAGTGGTCGCGCGGGATGACTTGCATCAGGTCCTGCTCGATCTTCACGCGGCTCGGTATTTTTCGTAAGTTCCAGGCGCCGCGAGATGCGGTGCACGTGCGTGTCGACGACTACGCCGTCGGCGATCTTGAACCACGAGCCGAGCACAACGTTGGCGGTCTTGCGCGCGACACCGGGAATCGTCAGCAACTCGTCCATGGTGCGCGGCACTTCGCCGCCGAAGTCGCTGATGATCTTGCGCGCTGCGCCGACCAGCGATTTCGACTTGTTGCGGAAGAAGCCGGTGGAGCGGATGTCGTCTTCCAGGTCTTCGGGCTGGAGCAGCGGCAAAGGCTTCCGGCGTCGGATACTTCTCGAAGAGCACCGGCGTCACCATGTTGACGCGCACGTCGGTACACTGCGCCGAGAGGATGGTTGCCACCAGTAACTCCCAGGCGCTGCTATGATGCAGGGCGCAGACGACGTCGGGATAGCGTGCGTCGAGCCGCTCGAGGATGGCGTTCACGCGCTCGGGCGCGAGCGGGTTGTAGCCCTTGGTGACGATGGCGGCTTTGCGCGAGACTTCGTCGGTGACTTGGCGGCTTCACGCTTGGCTTTGGTCTGGCTCCAGAGGGTGCCCCAGTCAACGCAGTTTTCGTTGAGTGGGTCTTTGACGATCCATTCTTCACGATGCGCTCTTTGGCACGAGTGACGTTTGGAGGCTTTGTCCTGACGTCCGCTGCGCGAAGGCTGGCGGGGCGTGATGCCGCGTGGCATAGATTCTTCTCCCGATGATGACGAAGGGAGATTATATCGAGTTGGGAGATTCACGGGAAAGGAACACATGTAAGTCGTCATCACGAGCGCCTGTTTCTGGCGCGAGGGATCTGCTTTCCGCCGCAGACGACAGCAGATCCCTCGCTTCGCTCGTGATGACAACAAGAGAATGGGCGTGGCACATCGAGAACGTCAGGGCTACGAGATCTCCACCAGCTCCGCGATCTTCTGCTTCCACTCGCGCGGACCGCTCTCGTGGACCGAGTTGCCGTTCACATCGACAGCGACCGTCACCGGCATGTCGTGGACTTCGAACTCGTAGATCGCTTCCATGCCGAGATCGTGGAAGGCCAGCACGCGCGACTTCTTGATGGCCTTCGACACCAGGTAGGCCGCGCCGCCGACGGCCATCAGGTAAACCGCTTTGTGGTCGCGAATGGCTTTGATCGCTTCCTCGCCGCGCTCGGACTTGCCGACCATGCCGAGCAGGCCGGTCTCGCGCAGCATCTGGCGCGTGAACTTGTCCATGCGCGTCGCGGTGGTGGGACCGGCAGGACCGACGACTTCCTCGCGCACCGGATCGACCGGACCGACGTAGTAGATGAAGCGGTTGTTGAAGTCGACCGGCAGCATCTCTTTCTTGTTGAGCATGTCGGTCATGCGCTTGTGCGCGGCGTCGCGGCCGGTGAGCAGCTTGCCGCTCAGCAGCAGCACTTCGCCGAGCTTCCAGGTCGCCACGTCTTCGCGCGTGACGGTGTCGAGATTCACGCGGCGCGCGTTCGCCGGATTGTAGGTAAGCTTCGGCCAGTCTTCGAGCGACGGCGGATCGAGCGCGACCGGACCGCTGCCATCGAGCACGAAGTGCGCGTGGCGTGTTGCGGCGCAGTTCGGAATCATCGCAACGGGAAGATTCGCGGCGTGCGTGGGATAGTCCTTCACCTTCACGTCGAGCACGGTGGTCAGGCCGCCGAGACCCTGCGCGCCGATGCCGAGCTGATTGACCTTCTTGTAGAGCTCGACGCGCAGTTTCTCGGCCGTCGTCTTCGGGCCGCGCGCGATCAGCTCCTGGATGTCGATCGGCTCCATCAGCGATTCTTTCGCCATCAGCATGGCTTTTTCGGCGGTGCCGCCGATGCCGATGCCGAGCATGCCCGGCGGACACCAGCCCGCGCCCATGGTCGGCACGGTCTTCAGCACCCAGTCGACGATCGAGTCCGACGGATTCAGCATGGCGAACTTCGACTTGGCTTCCGAGCCGCCGCCCTTCGCCGCAATCAGCACTTCTACCTTGTCGCCGGGAACGACGGTCATGTTGATGACAGCGGGCGTGTTGTCGTGTGTGTTCTTGCGCGCGCCGGCAGGGTCGGCGAGGATGCTGGCGCGCAGCGTATTGTGCTCGTGCTTGTAGGCGCGGCGTACGCCTTCGTTGACCATGTCTTCGACGCTCATGGTCGCGTCCCACTGCACGTTCATGCCGATCTTCAGGAAGACGGTGACGATGCCGGTGTCCTGGCAAATGGGGCGATGGCCTTCGGCGCACATGCGCGAGTTGATCAGAATCTGTGCCATGGCATCGCGCGCGGCCGGCGACTGCTCCTTCTCGTAGGCGGCGGCCATGCTCTTGATGAAGTCGGCCGGATGATAGTAGGAGATGTATTGCAGCGCGTCGGACACGCTCTGGATAACGTCGTCTTGTTTGATGATGGTCATATAAATTCTGTTCACACTGAGGCACGGGGAGCACGGAGGTAAAGGAAATTATAGCGGTTTGATCGCGGTAGGCCATGTGATTCGTGAACGTTGCGTCGGGTCGGTCGTACGGCTCGTCGGCCTGAAAGCCGCCTCGCTTTTAGCCTCAAAAGAGACGTGTACGGCACGACTGAAGTCGTGCCCTGACACAAAGCTCGGAATTATGCCTGACACAGAGCTTAGGAATCGTTAGTGAACTCGTTCGCCGAGGCGTGAAAAAAGGGCGCATCGGATTGCGCCCTTTTCAACATGAATCAGTCACGCGAATCGGCTAGACACCCACTCCGTCGGAGACCAGCGACAGCCCCGATGGCGTGCGCACCGTGCCGTTGCGGCTGTTGGTGGCATTGCGCCAGTTGACCTGCGGCATGAACACCGACTTATCGATGCGGTCCTTGTACTTCAGCGCGATGTTGATCAGCGAATCGATCAGCGAATCGCTCAGCATGTGCGGCTGCAGACCAAGGTCGATCAGATTCGAGTTCTTGGCGTTGTAGTAGTGCGCCTCGGCTTCGACTCGCGGATCGGGCAGGTGATCGATCTCGACCTTGAGATCGAACTTCGTGCCCGCAGCCTTCACCATCTGCGCCAGCTCCAGCACCGAAAACTGTTCGGTGAACTGGTTGAAGACGCGGAACTCGCCCTTGTTCGCCGGATGATTGCACGCGATCTCGATGCAGCGAATGGTGTCGCGAATGTCGAGGAAGCCGCGCGTCTGTCCACCCTTGCCGTAAACGGTGATCGGGTGGCCGACCGCCGCCTCGATGCAGAAGCGGTTCAGCGCGGTGCCGAAGACCTCGTCGTAGTCGAAGCGGTTGTTCAGGCCTTCGTCCAGCGCGGTCTCATCCGTCGTGGTGCCGTAGACGACGCCCTGGTTCAGATCGGTCGCGCGCAGTCCCCAGATGCGGCAGCAGAACATGATGTTGTGCGAGTCGTGCACCTTCGACAGGTGATAGAACGACCCGGGCTGCTTGGGATAGGGAAGCACATCGCTGCGACCGTTGTGCTCGATCTTGATGTAGCCCTCTTCGATGTCGATGTTGGGCGTGCCGTACTCGCCCATGGTGCCCAGCTTCACCAGGTGGCAGTCGGGATTGATCTCGCGCAGGGCGAAGAGCAGGTTCAGCGTGCCGACGATGTTGTTGACCTGCGTGAAGGCCGCGTGCTCGCGGTCGATCATCGAGTACGGAGCCGAGCGCTGCTCGGCGAAATGGACGACGGCATCGGGCTGGAAGTCGCGAAGGTGCGCGGCGACGAAGTTGTAGTCGCGCATGTCGCCTTCGTAGACCTCGATGGTCTTCTGGTGAGTTCCTTCCACAGCTCGACGCGTTGACGCAGCGGTAGAATCGGGGTCAGCGTCGAAACGCCCAGGTCGATGTCCCACTTCCTGCGAATGTAATTGTCGACGATGGCGACGTCATGTCCCTGCTTGGACAAATAAAGCGCGGTTGCCCATCCGCAGTAGCCATCTCCTCCGAGCACAGCAATCTTCATGAAAAATCCTCCTCAGGGCGGTTAAGAAACGAGGCGTTGGTTTTGCCTCGGCAGGGCCCTGACATGTATTGCGGGGGCTGAAGCCCCAAAAATTTATGACGCGTACAGCACGGCTGAAGCCGAGCCCTTTCAAAACGAAGTATCCCTGTTAATAATACCGGGTTTGCCGCGGGATTTCCGTTCTCCTCAGCCTCGGTTGTGCTTGGTGAACTAAGTACCACGTGCAGGTTTCGGTCGTAACTGGCTGATGACAGGAGGAGTTACCAATGCTCTCGTGTCTCCGGTCGTCACCGGTGAAACTTCCGGCAGCAGTGTTGAGCCGGGCAGCGGCTGGTTGGTGAAGACGTATTTCCCGCCGCTCTCTTTGACCACGTTCAGCTTGTCGCGTCCGACTAAGTTTTCCAGCCGCGTCAACCTGCGTGTGGCTTGTCACTAAGTAATATCGCTCCGGCTTAGACCCAGAGTTCCTTGAATTGCGAGTCATGCAGAAATACCTTGGGCGCATCCGGCGCCGATGCTCCGTAGGACAGGTTCAGCACATCGCCATTCAGCATCAGCAGCGGGCGGTCCGTGTAGAACGCGACCGACGAGTAGGTGTAATAAAAGCGGTCGATGATCAGCTGGCCGTCAGGCGCTTTCAGGATCGCTTCCGCCAGCGGCCGCGACGAGAGATACGGATCGAACGTCACCAGCGCCACGCGCGCAGCCTGGAAGAACACCACCATCATCAACGCAGCGGCAAAGTAAGCACGCTTCGCCTTCGCACCAAAAGTGCCGATCGCGCCGATCAAGAAAGCTATGGCGGCAAGAATCAGCGGCGGACGCAGGTAAGCGAACGACTGCAGCGTCAGGTCTTCCATGTGACCGAGCGACAGCGTGTACGCTCCCGGATGTGACGTCAGCGCGTTGAAGATGTCGCCCGGCGTCGGCACGTTGCGATCGAGCACGAGAATCGTGATCACCGCCGCCGCGCACAAGGCGCTGACGACGGTTAGAACCCGCGTGCCCCACTTGATCCACTTGCTCTCAACCAGCATCGCCGAGCCCAGCAGCAGCGCCATCGCCGGATAGGCCGGCATCGAGTAATACTCCTGCGTGGTCGAGAAGGTGAAGAAGACCAGGATGAAGCCGATCCAGCACAGCGCCAGCAAACGCACGCGTCCGGCGCGATCCACCGGCTTGAACGACAGCTTGGCAATTGCGGGCAGGTAGACGCTCCACGGGAAGAGCCAGATCAGGTGAAAGAGCCAGAACCAGATGCGCGGCACGGTGTTGTAGTCGCGCGGATAGCGCAGGTTCAGGAAGCGCAGCAGCTGCTCGTTGATGAAGAAGAACCACAGGAAGCCGTGATACTCGCCCGGGCCGCTGTGCATGGAGAGCGAGAAATACGGCGGATTGCGCAGCGTCGCCAGCCAATGCCAGGGGACGGAGATCAGCAGGATGATCGCGAGCCCGCTGAAGGGATGAAGCCGCTTCCAGGTTCGCACCGAGAAGAGCTGCTTGGTGAAGAAGAGGTACAAAACCCCTGCGGCAACCGGAAAGACAACCGCGATCAAGCTCTTCAGCAGCAGGCCAACGCCGATACTCGCCGCCAGCACAAACGCCCAGGCGCGCGGATGCGGTTCCTCGTCTTCCAGTACACGCAGCAGCGCCCACATCGCCAGGGTGATGGTGAAGGTCAGAATCACGTCGGGGATCAGCACGCGCGTGAACAGGTACAAGCCGATGCACGTCGACATCACCAGCCCGGCATAGAAGCCGGCCTTACGTCCAAACGCCCAGATGCCGAAGGCCATTGTCAGCAGGCACACGCCGATGCAGAACAGCGCAAGCGGCAGGCGCGCAGCCCAGTCGTGTACGCCGAAGACCTTGTAGGAGCAGGCCATCATCCAGTACACGAGCGGAGGCTTTTCGAGGTAGGCGATGCCGTCCAGCCGGGCCGTGACCCAGTCGCCGGAGCGGATCATGTTGCGCGCAATTTGTGCCTGGACGGAGTCAACGTCATCGGACAACGAGGGAGGAGAGATGATTCCGCTCAGGTAGACCGAGGCCGCGATCAGAAACAGCGCTAGGTATAGGCTCCAACAGCTGGAGCGAACCGCGCTGCCGCGGCGGGCTTCGGCGCCCGAACGTTCCACTTTTTCATCCACAACAACAGAATCATCAATCCCCATAGGTGATAGCCGATATTGACTCGCCTTTCCAAGTGGTCCTGCAGATGGCCTTCGAGGACCGCAGGACGGAAGAGTTCCGGATAATCCTTTGCGCCGGAGCGCAGCGTTTCCACCGCCAGGTTGCGCAGCGGTCCGCGCAGCCAGTCATGCGCGGGAATGTCGAAGCCGACCTTGGGCCGGTGCAGGATGGCCGTGCGGCAGCTTATTGCTCATCAACTGCTGCAGAACAATCTTTTGCCGCGAGCCTGAAACCTTGAACGATGCCGGGAGCCGGTTTGCGAACTCTACGATGCGGTGGTCGAGAAAGGCCGGCCTGACCTCGACCGAGTGGGCCATGCTGATGCGGTCCGACTTCACCAGAATATCATCCGCCAGGTAGTACTTCTGATCGAACCAGAGGTACGCATTCAGGTCGCTGCCGTTGCGTCCAAGCTGCCCGCGCAGGTTGGCGAGCACGTCGTCCAGCGCAAGCGGAAGTTGATCGGCGACCAGCTGCCGCTTCTCCGGATCGGAGAAGGTGCCGTTCCAGAAAACGTGTCCGCGCTCGGCCGACATCAGGCTGCCCGCCAGCAGGCGCTTGATCTTGTATTCCAGCGCAATCTTGTCGTCGGAGACCGGCCACAGCTGCATCAGCGACTGCCCGAATCGCAGCGCCGCAGTCGGCATGCGCCGCATGTTGGCGGCAATGCGGCTGGCGCGATAAGTCAGGTATCCGCCGAACAATTCGTCGGCGCCTTCGCCGCTCAGCGCGACTTCGGTCTGCGTGCGGCTCAGCTTTGCCAGGAACCACAGCGGCAACGCTCCGGCATCCGCGCTGGGCTCGTCGGAGTAGTACGCGAATTCCTGGATCGCACCTTCCAGGTCCTGGTCGGTCGGATTCAGGTCGAGCTCTTCGTGCTCGGTGTCGTATTTCTCGACCATCTTGGCGATGTAGCTGCTCTCGTCGAAGCTGCGCCCGCGGAACGAAATGGAGAACGTCTTGATCTTCGAGCTGGAAGCCTGCGAGGCGTAATGCAGAATCGTCGACGAATCCAGGCCGCCGCTGAGCCACACGCCGAGCGGAACGTCGGACAGCAGGTGCTCGCGCACGGAACTTTGCAGCAGCGAATCCAGTTCCTCGGTCGCCGACTGCAGCGTCATCTTCTCAGGATGCGGAGCCGGCAGCGTCCAGTAGCTGTCGGAACGCACAGCGCCGTCGCGCCACTCCACCCAGGTTCCCGGCATGACCTTGGTGATGCCGTCGATCATCGTCCACGGCGCCGGAATGTAGTTCAGCGCGAGATAACAATCCAGGGCAGGCAGGCTGATCTGGCGTTCGATCTCCGGATGCGCGAGGATGGCCTTCAGCTCCGAGCCGAAGTACAGCTCCTCACCTTTACGCGCGATGTAGAGCGGCTTGATGCCGACGCGGTCGCGCGCCAGCACCAGCCGCCGCGAGGACTCGGTCCAGATGGCGATGGCGAACATGCCGCGCAGCTTCTGAAAGCGACGCGGTATCCCACTCCAGAAAGGCGTGCAGAACTGTCTCGGTATCGCAATGCGAGTGGAAGCTGTGCCCCAGCTTCTCGAGCTCGGCACGGATTTCGAGGTGGTTATAGATTTCGCCGTTGAAGACGATGACGGAGTCGCCATCGGAAGACTTGATCGGCTGGTCGCCGCCGGCTATGTCGAGAATCGCCAGCCGGGTAGCGCCCAGGGAGCAGTAGGCGGACTCATGCACACCCTGCTGGTCTGGTCCGCGATGGACCAGCGTGGCCGTGGCTTCCGCAATCCGTTCCGGACGCGTTGAGCCCATCCTTATGTGTAAATCCTACAATCCCGCACACGTGTTTAACGGCCTGGGGGTTAGCCAACAGCCTTGTAACTAAACTATCACAATGGCGAGTTCCGGGCCTGTGTCACAGATTGGTACCCGGACGACGAGCAAAGTCCAGCGTTGACTAGGCTTTACCGCCTCCCGATGACCGCCCAGTGTAGACGCTGATAACAGGTGCTGCAGGGGAAGGTCCGTTTCGCAAGGCGAACGCCCAGCGGTGCCGCTGCCCGGTTCTCGATTCAGCATTCGTGTACGATAGTTGCAGCCCTGAACTTCTGACGGCTGATCGCACGAATGCACACTCGCCTTCATTTCAAAACCTACATCCTGATTGCCATCATGGTGATCGCCGGTCCAATCGGTAACCTTTTGCTTGCCAAGGGCATGAAGAATGTCGGAGCCATCCGGTACTGGCCGCCTTCGGAGTTGCTCGCCGGTCTTCCTGCAGGTATTCGGCTCGCTGGACTATCTGGCTCGGGCATCGCTTCGCTAATCGCATTCATGTGTCGCTTTCATGCTGGCACTCTCGGTGGCCGACTACAGCTATGTGCAGCCGGCTGCCGCAATCGGCTACCTGGTCATCGCCGTTCTCGGCGTAGCTGGTGCTCCACGAGCGCGTTTCGCCGCTGCACTGGGCCGGCATCGTCGTCATCTGCCTCGGAGTGTCGTTCATACGCGGCACCAATCCCCGCACCACTGAGACGTCCAATTAATGCTGGCCTTCGTCTTATTTGCAGTGATCACGGTGGTGGGGACCTGCGGAGAACTCTGCCTGGGCCGCGCCATGAAGCAGACCGGCGAGTTGGAGCGACTGCATCCCGGACACGCTGCCAACCTGCTGTGGCGGGCCTTGCGCGTGAAGTGGATCTGGATTGGCGTGGCCATGATGACGGTTGCGTTCTTCTCGTTGCTGCTGCTGCTGTCCTTCGAGGAAGTCAGCTTCGTGGTTCCGGTCACCGCCCTGAGCTACCTGGTGGGCGCCATTGGCGGCATCTTCTTTCTGGGCGAAAAAGTTAGCCTGCAGCGCTGGCTCGGCATCCTGCTTGTATGCATCGGAGTGACCATCGTCGTCATCGCTAAGTAGTAGGCTTCTATGCCGCACACCCTGACCGCACCGCCGTCGACCTCGACCGTCGCGTCGCATCGAGATCCGCGGCGGCCATTGTCTTACGCGAAATCCTGACCATGAGCCTGGACTCGCTGCGCGCCGACAAAGCTGCGGGCGACGATGACGGCTCTGGGCATGGCGGTGGGCACGGCGGCCGTGATCCTGGTCGTGACCATCGCGCTCACCGGCAAAGGCTATGTGCTGGCGCAGATCGAAGCCGTCGGAACCAACGTGATCTGGGCGGAATACGCAGGAGTCTCCAGCGCCGCCACCAGCACCAGCGCCGCTGACGACCTCACCGTCAACGACATGGTCGCCGCCGAGCAGCAGGTGCCCGGCATCAAGGAAGCCTCGCCCGTTCTCAATCTGCATCAGCGTATCGCCGTCAACGGCGGCAAAGAGCAGGACATCCTGGTGCTCGGCGTCGATCCCGCAGTACAAGACGGTCCGCCGCATGATCGTCAGCGCCGGCAGGTTCTTCGACCAGCAGGACGCGCAGTCCGGCAACAAGGTCGCGCTAATCACCGAGAACCTGGCGCGCACGCAATTCGGCTCGCTCGATCTCGCGCTGGGCCAGACCATCAAGATCAACGAAGTGCCGTTCGTCATCATCGGCACCTTCCGCGAGAGCGTCGACACGCTGGGCCGCTCGGAAATTGCCGACGACACCGTGCTGATTCCGTATAGCGTCGCGCGCTCCATGACCGGCACGCCCGCCGTCAACCAGATTTACTTCTCGATGTACGATTCGTCCTCCATTCCGGCGGCGACGCAGAGCATCCAGAATGTGATCGCCGCGCGCCATCGTCCGGAGTCGGTGTACAACGTCAACAACATGACCGAGATACTGCGCCTGGCCATGAAGACGGCCAACGCGTTCACCTCGGTGCTGCTGCTGTTTGCCGCAGTGACGTTGATCGCCGCGGGCGTGGGCATCATGAACATCATGCTGGCCACGGTGCACTCGCGCATTCACGAGATCGGCGTGCGCAAGGCAATCGGTGCAACCCGCCGCGCCATCCTGCTGCAGTTTCTGTCGGAAGCGGTGATGATCGCGCTGCTCGGCGGCATTGTGGGGACCATCGTTGGCTTGAGTATTCCAATCTCGATTGAGCTCTTCACCAATTTCCATGTGCCGATCTCGATTCTTTCGGCTGTGGATCGCGCTGTTGGTCTCCTGCGTGGTGGGCGTGACCTTCGGCATCACTCCGGCCAACAACGCAGCCCGGCTGATCCGGTCGAAGCGCTTCGCCACGAATAAGCTCGCTATGGACTATCGCAAACTGTTTGCTTCGTGGAACCCGGCAAGCACGTGAAGCTCGCCGACATCGATCCCGACTATCACGGAAAGCACCTCTCCGAGACCGAGGCCGATAGCCGAGACGGAAAAGTACCGCGAACAGATCAGCCACGCTGCAGGACCTGATGTATGCCGAAGGCCGCCACTCTCTGCTGATCGTGCTGCAGGCCATGGATGCCGGCGGCAAAGACGGCACCGTGCGCCACGCCATGAGCACCATGAGTCCGGTGGGCACCATCGTCACTTCGTTCAAGCAGCCCAGCGCCGAAGACCTGAAGCACGACTTCCTGTGGCGAGTTCATCCCCACGCTCCCGCCAAGGGCATGGTCGCCATCTTCAATCGCTCGCACTATGAAGACGTGCTGGTGGTGCGAGTGCACAACCTCGTGCCCAAGGACATGTGGTCGGAGCGTTACGCGTCCATCAACGAATTCGAAAAGCTGATGCGGAAGCAGAACGGCACGCACATCATCAAGTTCTTCCTCTACATCAGCAAGGACGAGCAGCTCGCGCGCTTCAAGAGCCGGCTGGACGATCCCACGCGCAACTGGAAGATCAGCGAAGACGACTATCGCGAGCGCGAGTTCTGGGACGACTACATCGCGGCCTACGAGGCGGTCTTCCACAAGACCAGCACCAAGCATGCTCCCTGGTACATCATTCCCTGCGAATCACAAGTGGTTTCGCAATCTCGCCATCTCGCAGATCGTGGCTGCCACCTTCGCAGGACCTGGGCATCCAAACGCCCGAGCCGCAGGTCGACCTGGAAGTGATCCGCCGCCAGTATCATCAGGCGGAAGAGGAAGAAGCAGATTCACAGCCCGCCAAGCAGAGCGCGAGCCCGGCCAGTCGAAAGAAGAACAAAGCGAAGAAATAGCGCTTGGAAGATTGACGCCGGTGTTACATTCTCAACAGTTGGCGAGAGCAGGGGGAGACACCGTCGTGCCCAGCCTTCCATCGCTGTTGCAGCAGATTCCGGACGAGTTCAAGCCGGCGGCCGCGCTCGGCATCGGCGCTGTGATCCTGGTGTTGCATGGTCATCTTTCACGGCATCAGCCTGCACAAAATCCTGGTCCACTTCAAGCGGCGCGAGCTGCGCCTGCAGGCCGGACGGCCGCACCTGTGGGGAGCCGCCTTCCTCTTCGGCTGGGCCATCTTCATGATGCTGACCCTGCACATCGTGGAGATCATGGCCTGGGCCATGGCTCTTCTTCGGCTTGGCTTGATCGTGCATCCCGCAAACGCCATTTACTTCTGCGCCAATGCCTATACCACAATGGGGTATGGCACGGTCGATCTTACGACATGCAGTGGCGCAACATCACTCCCGTCATCGCCATCTCCGGCCTGTTTACCTTTGCCTGGACCACCAGCTCGCTGGTCACCATGGTCGCCAATTACATGAAGATCGTCGAGCAGCTGGAAATCGAGCGCATGAAGGAACTCGAACATACGCTCCAATGCGCGCCATGCGGAGTGGGAAGTCGTCAACAAGGAGCGGCAGGCGGAAGGCGCGGAACGGCTGGCGACGCGAAAGGCCGCGGCTGGCGCCTCCTTCTTCGAGCGACGAAAAATCTGGCGCGAAGAGAAACAGAAAGAAGAGCAGCTTGCGCCAGGCCGCCGGGATGAAGTGCGGCACATCCGCAAGCAGGAGCGCGCTGACGAAAACAAGCTGGGACAGGACTTTCCCGCTCGATGACTCCGGGGTCAAGAAGTGAGCGCTGCCGAGGAGCGCAGCGACGCTCGTTCCGCTTGTTCCAAAGCCTGCGGCCGCTCGATCACGAAGCGAATCCATTCGCGACGCGCTCGCCGGCATCCAGCTGGCGGCGATGAATATCCCGCAAGCCCTCGGCTATACCAAGATCGCGGGCATGCCGGTGGTGACCGGCTTCTACACGCTGTTGCTGCCGCTGGTCGCCTTCGCCGCGTTCGGCTCCTCGCGATACCTGGTCGTCGCCGCCGATTCGGCGACTGCGGCAATTCTCTCCGGCGGACTCGCCGAGCTGGCTCCGCTGGGCAGCGCGCACTACGTCGCAACTGGCGAGCATGGTGGCGCTGCTGACCGCGGTGTTGCTGCTGCTCGCGCGCCTGCTGAAGCTGGGCTTTCTCGCCGACTTTCTCTCGCAGACCGTGCTGGTCGGCTTTCTTACCGGCGTAGGCTTTCAGGTCGGCATCGCGGTGCTGGGCGAGATGCTCGGCATCGAGATCACTTCGCACCGAACCGTTCTGCAACTGGTCGAGCTGTGGCGCAGTCTGTCCTCATCTGCATTGGCCGACGCTCGGCGTATCTGCCGCGCGTGGTTGGAACCATCTTTCTGCTCGGCCGCCTCAACAAGAAAATTCCCGGGCCGCTGATCGCGGTGTTAGGCGCGGAAGTAGCCAGCGTCGATCTGGAATTTTGCCGGACACGGAATCGCCGTCGTAGGACCGCGTGGCCGGCGGCCTGCCGCATATGGGCTGCCCGCATGCGACCACGTCACGAGTGGAGCATGCTGATCGGCATCTCGGCCTCGTGCTTCGTGATGATCGTGACGCAAAGCGCGGCCACCGCGCGCTTCTACGCCGCCCGGCATCACCAGATACTGGACGAAAACGACGACCTGGTCGGCCTGGCCGCCGCCAACGCCGTTGCCGGCCTCAGCGGAACATTCGTCGTCAACGGCAGCCCGACGCAGACCGCCATGGTCGAAAGCTCCGGCGGCCGCAGCCAGGTGGCGCAACTCTCGACCGCCGTCGTCGTCGCGCTTGTGTTGCTGTTCCTGACCAAGCCGCTGCAATTTCTGCCGCGCTGCGTGCTGGGCTCCATCGTCTTCGTGATCGCCGTAAGGCTCATCGACCTGCGCGGCATGGCCAGCATCCGGCGCGAAAGTCCGGGCGAATTTCTGCCTGGCGTCGACGACCGCGGTCGTCGTCGTGCTGGTCGGAGTCGAGCAGGGAATCATCCTGGCGATGGTGCTGTCGCTGCTGCGCATCGTGAAGCACACCTATCGGCCGCACACCGGTGTGCTGGTGGCCGACGACGGACTTGTACTGGCAGCTCGAAGCCGCCGGAACCCGGCGCGACGACCAAGCCCGGGCTGATTCTCTATCGCTTTGGCGCGCCACTGTTCTATGCCAACGCCGGACGCTTTGCGGAGGAGATTCGGACGATCGTCGGCAAGCACCGTATCCGCATCAGACGCTGGCTGGTGGTGGATGCCGAGGCGATTACGAATCTCGATTACACCGCCGCCCGCGTGGTCCGTGATCCTGCATGAGGAACTGATCGAGATCGGGGTGAGTTCTGGCTTTTGCCCGGGTGGGGCCGTACCTGCAGGCCGACTTCGATCGCCATCACGTTACCGAAGTCATTGGCAAGAACCTGATCTTCCCGCGCCTGCACGACGCGCTGGAGGCGTTCGACGAACCAGTCCCAAACGGCGTCGCAGCAGACTCATCCGTAGCAGCAAGGAGGCTTCGATGGCTCGCTGGCCTCGCTATCCTACAGTGTATGAGATCAATACCTGGGTCTGGCTGGCAGAGCTGGCCCGCAGGTCCGGAAGGAAGATCGAGCTTGAGCTCCGTTCCTCCCACAGAGTGGGATGCCATCGCGGCTTATGGTTTTGACGCCGTGTGGCTGATGGGAGTCTGGGAGCGCAGTCCCGCCGGCATTGCCATTGCCAACCGGAACGCCGGGCTGCTGCAGGATTTCCGGCGGGCGCTGCCCGACTTTCAGAGCTCCGACAATGTGGGATCACCATATTGTATTCGACAGTATGTCGTCGACCAGCATCTGGGCGGAGCCGAAGGACTGGCCGCCGCCCGAGAGCAGTTGGCCAAGCGCGGCATGAAGCTGCTGCTGGATTTCGTGCCCAACCACGTTGCCCCCGATCATCCCTGGGTCGCCGAGCATCCCGAGTACTTCATCCACGGCAGCGCCGAGGACGCCCAGAACTCGCCAGGCTCTTACATTGAGGTACAAGAGCAAGTTCTTTGCCTGCGGCAAAGACCCGTATTTTCCAGCCTGGCCTGACGTCCTGCAGCTCAATGCCTTCCAGCCTGGCCTGCGGCAGGGAGTGGTCGAGACCTTGGCGAACATTGCCGGACAATGTGACGGCGTGCGCTGCGACATGGCGATGCTGCTGCTGAACAATGTGTTCGAGCGCACCTGGGGCGCCCGCGCCGGACAAAGGCCGGCGACGGAGTACTGGGACGACGTCATCCCCGCGGTCAAGCGCAGCAATCCCGACTTCCTGTTCATCGCCGAAGCCTACTGGGACCTGGAGTGGGAACTGCAGCAGCGCGGCTTCGATTTCTGTTATGACAAGCGGCTCTACGATCGCCTGGAACATGACAGTCGCCGAGAGCGTGCGCCTGCATCTCTGCGCCGATCTGGCTTACCAGAACAAACTGCTGCGCTTTCTCGAAAATCACGACGAGCCGCGGGCGGCCGCGGCATTTCCGGCTGCGAAAGAAAAGGCCGCTGCAGTCGCGACGTCCACTCTGCCCGGCGCGCAGGATGTTTCACGAAGGCCAGTTCGAAGGCCGCAAGGTAAGGCTGCCGGTGTTCCTTGGACGCCGCCCGGACGAGTCGGTCGACAAAGATCTGCAGGCGTTCTATCGCAAGCTGCTCAAGGCCATCGACAGGCCTGTGTTTCGCGAGCGGCGAGTGGAGCCTGTGCGAGCGTCATGGCTGGCCCGACAACTCCAGCTATCTGAACCTGGTGGCATGGCGCTGGGCGCAGGACAGCGAGCGCTATCTGATCGTCGTGAACCTGAGCGACAGCAAGGCCGACGCTCAGATTGAGGTGCCGTGGACAGAAGGCGCAGGCAGGACGTGGGTTTTGAGCGATCTTCTTTCGGACGCGGTGTACGAACGCAGCGGCAGCGAGATGCTCTCGCCCGGATTGTACGTGGAGCTGGAAGCCGTGGGGGTACAACGTGTTTCAGTGCCGGATGGAAGAAGCGACGAGCCGCCTGAGCGATTAGCGACTCGGCATCCCAATCGGCAGCGCTCGGAACTAGCAATCCTAAGGGAGCCGAGGACTGCTGACGTGCCTCCAGCCGGCTATTTTCTCGACTCCCGAGTTGCCTGACCGCTAACCACTAGCCATTTGCCACTGTTCTTCTACTTTCCAAACTCCAGCACATCGATGTCGGCGAACTTGTGTACCGCGGGTGGACCGTAGATTTCCTGCAGCTTCTGCCTGCACGGCGGCGCCGTGATCGAAGTATTCCAGCTTGGTGCCGTGATCGGCCATCAGGATCCAGACATGCTGGAAGTGCCGCGGATCGGCATTCAGCGCCTGCAACAGGTTTCGCGCATCTTCGCCTCCACCATAAAACGCCGGAGCGAAGACGTGCAGGTCGGGAATGGCGGCCGCGTGCAGGCTGGCGTAATAGTCCAGCATGATGCGCGTGTAGAACGGGAAGAATGCAACGGCATCGCCCGGTGTCGCGGATTGGAATACCAATCCAGTGGCGCCGCGCCAATCTTCGCGCGGCTTGTTGTACTTCCGCACGATGGTCGGGATGCAGGTCGCGCACAGCACGATCGCCAGCACCAGGCCGATGCGCCACTTGCTCAGCATGGTGGCGCCCACGCCCGCCAGCAGCAGCGCCGCCGGAAGAGAGAAGATCATGTAGCGCTGCAGAAACATGGGCTCGCGCAACGACACCAGCGCCAGAAGCACGACCGGAAGTACGCGCCCACAACAGCAGTAAGGTCCCACGCCATGCCAGTGCGCGTTGCACCTTCACGCCGGGCTCGAATGCACGGCGGCGACGCCCGCTCCCCACAGGATCCAAGCCAGCGCGATCTTCACTCCGCTGCCGCCAAAGAACATCGCCAGGTGCCACAACTCTTTCGGGCTCGGTCGCGGCATCCAGATGAAGTGCAGGTTCTCAGGCGTGGCGCGAAAGACATATGTCAGCCCCGGAAGCGCGGCGACAAAGATGATGCAGCCGCACAGAATGGCCCGCCGCCACGGCACCGGGGGGGCCTTGAAAAACAGCGACGCCGCCTGCGCGACCAGCACCAGCGCGGTGAGGTCGTGACTGTAGAAGGCGGCGATCCCGCATACGGTCCACAGTACCCAATCGCCGGCGCGGTTCTCTTCTACGGCGCGCACGAAGAAGTACGAAGACAGCAGGATCAACACAATGCCGAGCGAGTAGCTGCGCGCTTCCTGCGAGTAGTAGACGGCAGTCGGACTGAAGGCCAGCAGAGCGGCCGCCAGCAGCGAGGACGTAACTCCCGTGAACTTGCGCCCGACCGCGTACATGCAGCGGTATGGAGGCGATACCGAAGATCGCCGACGGCAGGCGGAGAAAGGCTTCGCTGCTGCCCAGGTGAATCCAGCCGCGCATCAGCAGGAAGTAGATCGTTTGCAGGTTGGCTTCGCCGTGCCACCAGATCCAGGCGAAGCGTTGCCACGACTCACGCGCCAGCGCGACGGTCGCACCTTCATCCAGCCACAAGCTTTTTGTTCCGAGATGCGACAGGCGTAGCCACGCGCCGGCAACCGTAAGCAGCGTAAGAATCAACGATGCTGGATTGCCTGGCTTGGGGACAGGCGCAGAGGTAGACGCCGAGTTAGCTAGCGGGAGCGTGCTGGCTACAGGCATGAAGACGAATAGTGGCGACGCAAATTTCAGAATCGGAGCACGTCTCTTGTATCAGCAGACAGAGCGCTTCGCAATACAACATTCATGGAGTTGCAACAATAAACAATTAACGGGCACGCGCCAACACTAAAGTGACATCGTCAGGCTGCTCGCCGCCGGCGATCCAGTCCGCTACCGCCCCGGTAACGACATCGCTGATGCGCGACAGCGGTTCATTGCGATGCTGCGAGATCAGTTCGATCAGCCGCTCCTCGCCGAATTCGCCAAACTCGTTTTCCGGCTCGGTGATGCCGTCGCTGTAGGCCACGAAGATATCGCCCGGCTGCATGCCCACCGTGCTCTCGCCATAGGTCATGCCGTCGAACAGTCCCACCACCGTGCCCGACGTATCCGAGCCGTCGGACATTGCCGTCTCCACCCAGCACCAGCGGCGGCAGGTGTCCTGCGTTGGAGTAGGTCAGCGCACGCGATACCGCGTCGTAGCAGCCGAGGAACATGGTGGCGTACTTTTCCGGAGGCGTGCTGCGGAAGAGCTGATAGTTGAGCGTCGACATCAGGAACGCGGGAGAGAGATCACAGTTCCCGTTCCCGTTGGTCGCGAATCGCGATCACCTGCTGCGAGCCGCCCGCATCCAGAGCCAGCGAAGCCAGTGTCTTCTCCGGTTCCAGCGAGTAGGCGCGCACGAACGCGTGCACTGTAGCCATCAGCAGGGCCGCCGAGATTCCCTTGCCGCTGATGTCGCCCACCGCCAGCATCAACCGCTGCTGCGCTCAGCGGAATGAAGTCGTAGTAGTCGCCGCTGACCGTGCGCGCCGGCCGGCAGACGCCGTGTACCTCCAGCGAGGGCAGCCCGCTGAGATCGGCAGGGAACAGCAGCGCCTGCACCTCGTGCGCGATGGCCAGCTCGCTCTCCATGCGCTGCTTCTCTTTCTGCTCGGCGATCAGGTTGGCCAGCGACGTGGTCATGGAGTTGAACGACCCCTCGAGCGCCGCCATCTGATCGTTGTTGCGTACGCTGAATGCGATGTTGCAGCTCGCCGCGATTGATGTGCTCGGTTGCGCTATAGAGCTCGGCCACCGACTTGGTCATGCTGCGCGTGAGCCGCACGCCGATAAACAGCGCGATCAGCTCAATGATGCCCAGGAAGATGGCGATCCCGATCAGGACTTCGCTTTGCGGCTTCCGATTTTTCGCCCAACGTGGCGAACAGCGTGCTGTAGAGCAGCGAAGGCCGGGTATCGACGGCCAGCAGACCACCCTCGGAGTTGCCGCTCGTCCAATCAATAAAGTCGAAGCGGGTACCGAACGGGAACTGGAAGTCCAATGCGCCCGAGGGCGGCGGCAGCGTTCCCGCTGCCAGGGTCAACTCTGTTCCGTCGGCCACGTTGAACCTGGTTGCCGTGCGCGTCAACCGTCAAGCGCTTCTGACCTGTCGGTTGTGAGCCCTGTGCGGGCGACTCGGAGGAGGAGGTCGCGGCCGCCGCCTCCGGTACGTCGGGATAGTAGATCGTGATCGATCCCAGCTCCTGGGTGGCTCGCCGCAGCAGTTCAGGCGTGATCGGCAGGTTCGAGATCACGGTCAGGTGATGTGCGCCATCGTTCCAATCGTTTGACAACTCGCATCTGGAGACGATGATTCTCCAGGATGAACCCGGCAAAGTCGTCCTTCAACACGGGAGAAGGCTTAATCGGTCCTTGCTGCGTCACCTGTCCCCGAGGACGACAGTACGAAGCCCTTGCCGCCCTGCCATACGCTCACCGAGCGATGCCGGAAATTTTCGTCCGAGGCGCTGGCAATTTCGCCCGCGAGCTCCGGCGTAAGGCGTCCGGCTTTTGCCAGGCTACGGAACTGATAGGCCAGCGACCGATTGGTCGCCTCCAGGTGCTGCAGCTCCGATTGCAGATCGGACATGGCAACGTACGTGGCGAATTGTCCGGCGAAAAGAAAACCGGCAATCAATCCCATCCCGATCAGCAGGATCAGCGGGATCACACCAATGAAAACGTAGGTGACGATGAGACGGTTGCGCAGGCGCCACATCAACTTGCGGCGCGCCCAGCGGAAAGCCATCCAGAAAGCAAAAAACAGGAAGACGAAAATGATGAAGGTGGACCACCCACCCAGAAGGCTGCCGGGTCCGGGCCGGATGGCGATGCGCAGCAGAAGCAGTGCCAATGCCAGGTAGCCGAACCAGAGCGTAGTCTTCCCCAGCTTCGTTCTGGGGTGCAGGGTTCGCCGTAGGAAGGCCTGCACATCGCTCTTGTTCGGTAGCTTCATAAGTTGGTGGTCAGTTGTCAGTCGCCGGTGGCCAGTTGTCAGTTCTCGGACGAAAGAGCTTAGCCCAACGCTTCAGCGCCGGGTAAGCGGCAAGTAAGGTTCAGTCAGTCTTTTCCGCGCGCCAACAGCCGCCGGTCAATTCTAATCGTTCCTCCGGAGGTCAGACGCCTCCGCCGCTCTTTGGGGCATCCGGATTACTTGGCCGATAGCCGACAACCGACATCCGAAGTGGCTGACAGCCCACGCCCAACGGCTATAGAATCCTCTGGGCACAAGCTCCACAATTCTTTGACACAGATGCCCTTATTCACTGTCCGCGCGGTTTGCATCTTCCGGCGCGGTGGAGAATCAAACGAATCCCTATGCCCGACAACGTACGTAACGTCATCATCATCGGCTCCGGTTGCTCGGGGCTGACGGCAGCCATTTACGCGGCGCGCGCCAACCTCAGCCCGCTGGTCATCGACGGCCACGAGCCCGGTGGCCAACTCGCCATCACTACGCTGGTGGAGAATTTTCCCGGCTTCCCTGAGGGTATCCAGGGGCCGGAACTGATCGACAACATGCGCGCGCAGGCCACCCGCTTCGGTGCCGAATTCCGCACCGGCCATGTCGCCAGCGTCGATCTGAGCCGCAAGGCCGCCGACGGCAGCAACAAGCCGTTCGAAGTGAACCTTGGGCGTGAGACGCTGCAGACGCGCACACTCATCATCGCCAGCGGCGCCTCGGCCCGATGGCTGGGACTGCCCGAATGAGCAGGCGTTGATCGGTCACGGCGTTTCGTCCTGCGCCACCTGCGACGGATTTTTCTTCTCCGGCAAAGACATTGCCGTCATCGGCGGCGGAGACTCGGCGATGGAAGAGGCGTTGTTCCTTACGCGCTTCGCGAAGAAAGTCACGCTCATCCACCGCCGCGGGGAGTTCCGTGCTTCGAAGATCATGCTCGATCGCGCCCGCAAGCATGAGCAGATCGAGTTCCTCACCGACACCGTTGTCGACGACGTGCTCGACGTCAGCAAGAAAGAAGTCACCGGCCTGCGCCTGCGCAACTTGAAGACCGGCGAGCAGTGGGACCTGCCGACCAGCGCTATGTTCCTTGGCATCGGCCACACCCCGAACGCTGGATTCGTCGGTGACCAGCTCGCCCGCGATGGCGATGGCTATCTCATCCCCGATGGCTACGTGTGTTCGAAGGTGCCCGGCGTCTTCATCAGCGGAGACGTCGCCGACCGCCGTTACCGCCAGGCTGTCACCGCCGCCGGCACCGGCTGCATGGCCGCTCTCGAAGTAGAAAAGTACCTGGAAGAGATCGGCAGATAACGTTGTTGTGCAGGTCCCACTCACTCAAAACCCGCGAATGAGTGGGGCATCCTACTCAGAAATTGTCATCCCGAGCGGGGCGAAGCGGAGTCGAGGGATCTGCGGTCGTTCCCGGATCGAACTCTTCCCGACGGATCACCTGGAACAGCGCATCCCAAAGCCTGCCCCCAAAAGCAAAAGAGCCAGATGGGCGGCTTCCCGCTTGTCTGACTCTAAACGTAGTATACCACATTGGGGTACCTATTCGGCACAAATTTAGAACTTTATATTTCCCCTGCCATCATGCGATTACGGCTTGTTGTTGCGTTTCGCCATATTGACATGTAGTTCCTACACTGCGGGAGTTTGGTTCCGATTCGGGAGAATCTCGCCTAGGGCTGCTGAATCTCCCACACCGCCCCCCAGCCGAAATCGCCGCCGCCGATTGCCGTACCGTACAGGTTGCCGGCCGCGTCGAGCAGGACACCGCCCTCTGGCCATCCGAGCCCGCCGAAGTCGTGCAGATCGGTCAGCGTCCACACTCCTCCTGATTCGGTGAGCTTGAAAATGTCCCCCACTTGATTGATTCCGGCGTTCAAAGCCACTCCGTAGATGTGGCCGGCTCCGTCAACGGCAACATTGCCGTAAACTCCACCGTTCACTTCATAGGTGTAGAGCACGGAGAACGTCCAGTCGTTCACCGAGCGCGTCAGCTTGTAAATAACTCCTCCGATGGTGCCGTTGACCATGGTGGTGGCGCCGTAAAGATTTCCTGCGGCATCGAAGACCACGCCGGCCTGCGTGCCATACCCATCGTCGCCATCCTGGAAGGTGTAGAGCGTTTTCTCCGTCCAGCCTGTGCCGGATCGAACCAGCTCGAAGACGCTGCTGTAGAACGTTGTTCCGTAGAGATTGCCGGCCGAGTCGGTCACCATGGTCGCCGTGGGGAAACTGCCATCGTCGAAACCGGTGAAGTTGTAGATCACGCTGGCGGTCCAGCTTCCGCCGGAAGGAGTGAGCTTGTAGACCGCTCCACAGCCTTGGCCGTTGCAGCCGCCCGTGCCACCCGCGCTCGTAGTGCCGTAAAGATTGCCGGCCGCGTCGAAGGTCACTCCGCCGAAAGGAGTGCGCAGATGCGTAGGACTGTCCGCGAAACGATAGATCACGGTTTCCGTCCAGGGACAATTGGCCCGAGCGCAGAAGCGAGCAGGCGGCGTCAGCTTAAAAACGGTTCCACAACCGTTGCTCGGACAGCCTCCTCCGCCGAACATGGTCGTGCCATACACATTGCCGTCCGGACCAATGGTGACACTGGCGAATGGCGCATCGCCATCCTCGCCACGGCTGAAGGCATGCAGCAGGTTGAACACCCAGCCGTCGTTGTGCCGGGTCAGCTTGAATGCAACGCCTCCGCCTCCGGGGCCGCCATACAAGGTCACGCCGTAGACATTTCCCGCGCGGTCCATGGTGGGGCCGGCAAACGGAGAATTCCCGTCAACTCCATTGGTAAAGCTGTGAAGGTTGGAAAAAATTTGAGCGTGCGCCGGCTGGAGGGTCACAAGGAAAAAAACAAATACCGACATCACGCCGACGATACGAAGCTGCAACCGGGGATGGCGATCTGACACTGGACTTAGCATGGGAAGCATCCTTTGCCAGGTATCCGATGAGAGGACACACACTAACTCGTAAGCCGGATTGCAGTCAACCCAAGTTGAGGAGTGCGGAACGAATGTGACCAGGGCATCTCGGACGGCTGCGGTGGCTTGAACCTCGCCAGACTTTTCTTGGGGGAATCGGTGCGGGGAAAGTGCAGGCCCAAAACCAAGCGGTGGCGCAGCCGGCCGCTACGAAGGCACGGTTGCGCCACCATCTGGAAATCACACCCCAGGTGACTGCGATATTTACTTCGCGTCGACCACCGGAATCGTCGATGCCAGCTGTAGCTGGATCATGAGATCAACCCGGTGATCGATCTGGCAGAACAGCGCCGTCTTCTTCGCCGAAATCACCTTCTCGAAGATCGGCACATACTTCATGCGCAGCGTGATCACTTTCTGCTCGTTCGCCGCCTCGCGCTTGATGTAGTCGTTTGCCTGCGCATCGGTCATGCTCTGGTAGTTTTTCGCGTAGTCCTGGATCAGCGCCCAGCGCTCGTCGCCGTTCTTGCTGGCTTCTGTTCTGTACTGGTCGTAGAGAGGCCAGAACTTGGTGGCCTCGTCCGGAGTCAGCGGCATGTTGGCGGCGGTGATTTGTTTTCTCTGCGCCTGGATGTTCTGGCGGAGCATCTGGATGTCGTGATCGCTGGTCGCTGTCGGTTGGGCGTCGGCGCCGGGAACGCTCTGCGAACTCTGCGCACAAACCGGTACAGTCGCAAGCAATATTGCAGTCATCACGATCAAAAGAACGGAAAGGTTCTTCTTTGGCATGTTGCCTCCTTGATTCGGTGAAACGTCGGTAACGCGGATTTTGCCGCCGGCTGCGGAGAGACTGCACAGCTTGTCCACCGAAGCACCGGCCGGGTGAGGATTTCAAATCGCTGAGCTGATTTGCAGGAGGATTATAGCGGAAGCCTGTCGCCGGGCGCGCCACTCATTCGTGGTGTTCGAATGAGTGGGAGAACACTCCGTTCGAAGAGTGGAAGTCGGGGGTGAGGTAAACTTCACCCACATGCCTCACGTTGCTCCGCTCGACGACTTTCCCCGCGCGGAAGAAGCTGCGCAATCCGTTCTGGCGCGCATCCCGTTACGCCCGCGCATCGCCGTCGTGCTGGGCTCAGGACTTGGCAGCTTTGCGGAGGAACTGCGCGACGCCGTCGCCATTCCTTACGAAGAAATTCCCCACTTCCCAAAGAGCACCGCCATCGGACACGCCGGCCGGCTGGTGATCGGTAGCGTTGAAGAGATTCCGCTCGCGGTGATGCAGGGCCGCGTGCATTTGTACGAAGGCTACTCCGCACATCAAGTTGCGTTTCCGATACGTGTGCTGGCGCGCATAGGCATTCGCGCGATGGTCGTGACCAACGCTGCCGGCGGTATCAATGCAGACTATGGCAAGGGCGCGCTGGTGATTTTGCGCGATCACATCAACCTGCAAGGGCAGAATCCGCTCAGCGGACCGAATGACGATCGCTTCGGGTTGCGGCATCCCGATATGACCGACGCCTACAACGCGCAGTTCCGCCGCTTTGCGCTCGAGGAAGCGCAACGGATCGGCGATGAAGTGTATGAAGGCGTCTACGTCGCAGTTGCCGGCCCCAGCTTCGAAACGCCGGCCGAGATTCGCTTCCTGCGGACGATCGGCGCGGACCTGGTAGGCATGTCGACCGTGTCAGAGGTGATCGCCGCGCGCCATCTGGGTGTCGAGGTGCTGGCGATCTCCTGCGTAACCAACATGGCCGCGGGCATGACCGGCGAAAAGATCACAGCGGAAGAAGTGATCGAGACCGGAGAGAGGGTGCGGGGGAAGTTTCTCGCACTGTTGAAAGCGGTGTTGGTGAGGATCAATGGGTACCTGAGTGCTAGTCGCTAGCTGCTAGTCGCTTCTTCCTCGCAAACCACCAATACACCGGCAGACCCGCCAGGATCACCGCCACGCCCCAGGCCGAGTTGCGAATGTTTTCCTTGAACGTGTAATACAGCAGCACAGCTGCGGCGGCGATGAACAGCGCCGGCACCACCGGATAGCCCCAGCTGCGATAAGGGCGCTCCGCGTCCGGCTCCTTGCGGCGCAGCACGAACACGGTGCTGGCGGCAATCATGTAGAAGAGCCACTCGGCGAAGATCGCCAGCGAGAACAGCTGGCGGAAGCTTCCGGCGAAGAGCAGCAGAACGACCGACAGCGCCAACTGCACAATCAGCGCGACCGACGGCGTGTGGTATCGCGGGTGAACTTCTGCCATTGCCTTGAAGAAATATCCGTCACGCGACATGGCAAACGGCACGCGCGCGCCGCTCATCACCGTTCCGTTCAGCGACACCAGGATCGACAGCGCCATCCCCGCCGAGACAATCGCCGCGCCCCATATGTCCGACTGCGATGGCGGTCGCATCCGACGCCGGCCGTTGCGACGCTGCGATGCTTGCCGCAGGCAAAACATATTGCACGGCGGCATTCGTCAGCATGTAGAGCGCAGCGACGACACCAACTCCAACGATCAGCGCAATCGGGATGGCGCGTCCGGGATCGTGAATTTCGCCGCTGACCATGTTCAGATCGTTCCACCCGTCGTATGCCCATAGCGCCGCGATCAGCGCCGCCATGAAGCCGGTAAAGCCGCCGCGTGCGCCGGCGAACGTCGTGGCAAAGTTATGCCAGGTGCCGCTCGACGCCGTGAACGCCACCAGCGCAATGACGACGATGATCACGATCTTCAGCGCCGTGAACACAACCTGGAAATCACCGGCGCGCTTGATGCCGATGTAGTTGAGCGCGGTCATCAGCGCAGCCGCTGCGATGGCAACCAGCTGTCCATAGGTGATGGTCAGCGGCCTGGTGACGGCGATGTGGTTCAGGAAGTCGAGCGCCGGGAATGTTCCAAGAATTCGCACCAGCCCGGTGGTCAGCGTTGCGATCGATGCCGGTTTGGCGATGGCAAACCAGGTCCAGGCGTAAAGGAATGCGGGCGTCGGCCCGTAGGCGTCGCGAATGTAGACGTACTCGCCGCCGGCGTGCGGCTTCATCGCGCCGAGTTCCGCATAGGTGATCGCGCCGGCAAGAGAGAGGACGCCGCCTACGATCCACGCCACATAAACCAGAGCGGCCGAGCCCACCGCCTGCATCATCTCAGCGGGCACAAGAAAAATGCCGCTGCCGATGATGGTGCCCACCACAATGGCGGCGGCATGCCGCACACCGAGGTCGCGGGAGAGGGTGGGATGGTTTGATGTCTTCTGGGATGGAAGCGACATGGGAAAGTTTGGGTTTAGCTCCAGGCTGTGCAGGGGCTAAAGCCCTGACTGATATATCGCACTTTCGGCACGACTGAAGTCGTGCCCTGACACAAGGCTCCCTCAGCCAGCAGGTTCTTCTATCCACTAACTCCACTATCCACTACCCACTGTTTTCAATCAATCTTCGTCGCCTTGGCCATGAGTGCGCTCGTACTGGCCGCCAGGGCGTCAGGCGGCGGAACCAGACCTGCATCTTCGCATCGGTGCCGACGAGGTAGCGCAGCTTCGGATTGGGATCCTGCACAGCCCGAACAATCGCCTGCGCAACTTCGCGGGCATCGCCCCGTTTTGAGGCGCGACCCTTTACGAATTCGGCGAAGCGCCGGCTGCGCTCCTTGTTGGGCGAATTCGGATCGAGCGCGTCTTTGCCGATGACCAGGTTGCGTTCCCAGATGTCGGTGTCGTACGCGCCGGGCTCGATCAGCACCACGCGAATCCCCAGCGAGTGGACTTCGATGCGCAGCGACTCGCTCCATCCTTCCAACGCAAACTTCGACGCCGAGTAGCTGCTTAGCATCGGCGCCGGAGCGCGACCGCCAACCGAGGTGATCTGGATGATGTGTCCCGAGCGTTGTTTGCGCATGACGGGCAGGACGGCCTTGGTCATCGCGACCGCGCCAAAGAAGTTGGTCTCCATCTGATGGCGCAGTTCTGCGAGCTGTGTGTCCTCGACGAATCCCGCACTGCTGAAGCCGGCATTGTTCACCAGCACATCGATGCGACCGTGATCGCGAACGATCCCGTCGACCACGCCTGCGATCGCATCGAAGTTCGTCACGTCGAGCTGCCGCAAGTCGATCTGCTCGCTCACTCCGGCTTTCTGCGCGGCCTCTTCCAGACGTCCGCTGCGTCCCAGGTCGCGCATGGTAGCCACCACGCGATAGCCGCTGCGCGCCAGTTCGATCGTCGTCAGCAGGCCAATGCCGCTGGAGCTTCCGGTCACAACCGCGATTTTCTGCACTTTGAGGTCCTCCCAACAAATCCCGCATATCGCCGAACAGCGGCCAAACCGCACCATTCGCGCCCCGATAATTGCCGAGCCGCTCCTCAATGCGAGATCATTAAGAGTTTACATACCCCATTCTGAACGGACTGATACTGATGCCTACAGACAAGAGCAAAAAAGGCGCAGGCGAGATAGCGCCGGCCAAAGGAAAGTTGGGGATCATGATCCCCGGCATGGGTGCCGTTGCCACAACCTTCGTGGCCGGCGTGGAAGCGGTACGCAAAGGAATCTCCAGCCCCATCGGGTCGCTGACGCAGATGGGCACCATCCGCCTGGGCAAACGCACCGAAGGCCGCTCGCCGAAGATCAAAGACTTCGTTCCACTCGCCGGGCTCAATGACCTGGTCTTCACCGGTTGGGACATCTTCGAAGACGACATGTACTCGGCGGCCGGCAAGGCCGGTGTGCTCGACCGCTCTCTGCTGGAGCAGGTGAAGCCGTTCCTCTCGACCATCAAGCCGCGCAAGGCCGTCTTCGACAAGAACTACGTCAAGAAGCTCGACGGCCCCAACGTGAAGAAGGGCAAGAACAAGATGGAACTCGCCGAGCAGGTGCGCGACGACATCCGCGAGTTCAAGCAATCGAGCGGCGCCGATCGCCTGGTGATGATCTGGTGCGGCTCGACCGAGACGTTCATCGAGGCCAGCGCCGGCGCACAAGACGGTCGAGGCGTTCGAGAAGGCGCTGCAGGCCAACGACGAGAACATTGCGCCGTCGATGATCTACGCTTACGCCGCGATGAAAGAGGGAGTGCCCTTCGCCAACGGCGCGCCGAACCTGACGGTCGACATCCCGGCGATGCACGCGCTCTCGAAGCAGATGGAAGCGCCGATCTGCGGCAAGGACTACAAGACCGGCCAGACGCTGATCAAGACCATCCTCGCGCCCGGCTTCAAGGCGCGCATGCTCGGATTGAACGGCTGGTTCTCCACCAACATTCTCGGCAATCGCGATGGCGAAGTGCTGGAAGATCCGGGCTCCTTCAAGACCAAGGAAGAGTCGAAGCTGTCGGTGCTGGAGCACATCCTGCAGCCGGAGCTGTACCCCGAACTCTACGGCAACATCTTCCACAAGGTGCGGATCAACTACTACCCGCCGCGCGGCGACAACAAAGAAGGCTGGGACAACATCGACATCTTCGGCTGGCTCGGCTATCCGATGCAGATCAAAGTCGACTTCCTCTGCCGCGATTCGATCCTCGCTGCGCCGCTGGTGCTCGACCTGGTGCTTCTGCTCGACCTGGCGAAGCGCTCGCCGGCGTTGCGCGGCATCGGCATCCAGGAGTGGCTGAGCTTCTACTTCAAGTCGCCGATGACGGCCGAGGGCCTTTATCCCGAGCACGACCTGTTCATCCAGTCGATGAAGCTGAAGAACACCATGCGCCACCTGATGGGCGAGGAGATGATCACGCACCTCGGGCTGGAGTATTACGACTAGAAGGCAGTGGCCGGTGGCTAACTAGATCGTACGAACCGCTAACACTGGTATTCACAAGAAGGTGCCCCGTTCTAGCCTGAGTTTGGCTAGGGCGGGTTTTTTCGTTTGTCATTGAAAGGAGTCTCCCGGGTCTGGCCCGCGGCGAAACTCCTCAAAACGGGTTGTCATCCTGAGCGGAGGCATCGCCGATCTTGCGATGCCGGAGTCGAGATCAGGATGACAATTCAGAGTTGTCTGAACATCGTCCTCCGCCCTACTGCTTCTTCACATAAACGAAATCGTATTCTGTCGCCCATGTTTTCCCATCGTCGATCGATCTCTCCGACAACTGCCGCACTTTTCCTTCCGCCAGCGGCGTGAACGTCAGATGCCGAATCAACGTTCCGCCTGATGCTGTGGGCGTCTCGAACGTGTAGCGCAACGAACCATCCACCAGCGAGCCCTTGAAGTAGTTGGTAGTCCCGCTGTCCGACACCCAGAACTGCTCCCACTGCTTGCGTCACGTTGTTGTACTTGTTGAGGCTCTTACCGTCGCCGCCTTGCAGGCCGTGCCAGTTTTCGAAGACCACGCAATCTTTCAGGATGAGTTGCACGCTGCTTTCGCCCACCTTTTGCTTGCCGCTGTATACGTCCCACTCGCCGACCCAGAAATCGAGTTGCCGGTATTGCGGATTGGCCTGCGTGTCCTTGCAAGGCTCGGCTGCGAGCTGCGCCGCGGCCACCAGTTTCTGGAAGCGCGGCTCAGCCGCCAGGCTGGCGAGATCGGGATCGCCGGCAATTGGCCCTGGTAATCCCGGCCCGGCCGCGACCGACTCCAGCAGGTCGAGCGCTTTCTCCTTCTGGCCATTGCGCGCGTATGCGCACGCCAGGTTGTATTTACCGATCTGCGGTGGAAAACCGTTGTCGAGCGCCTTCTGCAGAGCCGCAATCGCGTCCGGATACTTACCCGCTTGCAAAGCGTCGGTACCAAATTTCTCCCAGCCATTCGCGTCGTTGGGAGTGGCGGTTTGCGCTGCGCAGCAGAGCACAGTTGCGAAGAGAAGTATCAATCCACAGCTGGGCCGGATAATTCGCGCACCTGTCATGCCGCCTCCCGGATGAACCGCAGAATCGTTAAGTCGGTTGCTTGGACGAATTGTTTATCACTTTGTCGTGCCAGAAGCACCGAATATGGGACCAAGCCCCGAAACCATGGGCGGACGGCAGCACTGTTCGCCAGCGAACACCTGGTGCCGGCAGCGAACAACCGGGACGGACGCGGCTAACCAAACCCTCGTGCCACAAGTCACTTAGCCTCGGCAACGATGGCACCATGATTGCGACATCCTCCGTACGGTCCAAGCACGAGCTGCCCATCAGGACGAAAGCGAGACGACTCGAATGAAATTTCTTCCGCGCTGTCTGCTGGCAGTGGCCGTGCTCTTACCTGGGTCGCTAGCCGCATGGGATTCTCCCATGTTCCGCGCCGACGCCGCACACGCCGGCATCTACGACGCTCCGGGCGTTCCCAAGTTCGACAAAGTGAAATGGCAGTTTCACACCGATGGCCGCGTGTTTTCCTCGCCCGCCATCGTCAAGGGCATCGTCTACTTTGGCAGCACCGACCACTACCTCTACGCCGTCGATCAGCAAACCGGCATGCTGAAGTGGAAGGCCAAGACCGGCAGCCTGGTCAATTCTTCGCCTGCGGTGGAAAACGGTGTGGTCTACTTCGGCAGCTTCGACGGAACTTTTTACGCCAGCGACGCCGAGACAGGAAAGTTGAAATGGAAGTTTCAGACTGCAGGCGAGCGTCGCTTTACCGGCACCCATCTTCACGGCTCACAACCGGTGGGCGAGAGCATGCCCGACCCGTTCGACTTTTATCTCTCTTCTCCCACAGTGTGGGATGGCAAAGTTTACTTCGGCAGCGGCGATGGCAACGTGTACGCGCTTGACGCTGCCACCGGCAAGCTGGCCTGGAAGTTCAAGACTGGCGACGTGGTGCATGCCTCCCCCGCTATCGCCGACGGCACGGTGTTCATTGGCAGCTGGGACAGCTACTTCTACGCGCTCGACGCCCGCACCGGAACGCAACGCTGGCGCTTCAAAACCGGCGAAGATCCCGACACTCACAACCAGGTTGGCATTCAGTCCTCGGCCGTGATTGCCGGCGGCATTGTGTACTTTGGCTGCCGCGATTCCAACCTGTATGCCCTCGATGCGAAAACCGGCGAGAAGAAGTGGGCGTTCAATAATAAGGGCTCGTGGGTAATCGGTACGCCGATCGTCAAGGACGGCAAGCTCTACTTCACCACTTCGGACTCCGGCATGTTTTACGCCCTCGATGCGAAGACCGGAACCTCGATCTTCTCTTTGAAGTTTCAGTGGCCCATGTTCTCTTCGCCCGCGATCGCCGGCAGCACGCTCTATATCGGCACGCACGAAGGGAAGTTCATGGCCATCGATTTGGCATTGCAGAAGGTGGCATGGACCTTTCAGACTGACGGTTCGCGGAAGAATGGACCAACTTACACTAAGGCGGATGGCGGTCCGAAATACGAGGCGGCCTTCGACGACGATTTCTACGACAACATGATCATTGGGGTTGACCGCATGCTGAGCGTAGGTGCGGTGCTGTCGTCGCCGGCCGTTGCAGACAACGTTGTGTATTTCGGCAGTAGCGACGGCAATCTGTACGCCCTGATGTAGACAACTGGGGAAAACTTTTTCACGGAGATTTCTATGCGTCATGCGATTCGCCGACTGGCGAGAACACCGGGCTTCACGATTCTGTGCGTGCTGACCGTCGCGCTCGCCGTTGGCGTGAACACCGCGGTCTTCAGCCTGGTGGATGCGCTGCTACTTCGGCCGCTGCCGTATGCCGATTCCCATCGCCTGGTGAACCTGTGGGAGAGCATTCGCCAGAGCGGACGCGGCGGCGTAGCCTTCCCGAACTTCGTGGACCTCGAGCGGCAGAGTCAATCGTTCAGCGACCTCGCGGCCTGGAGTTCGATTGAAGCCGACGTTGCCGATCACGGTCACGCCGACCGCTTGCTTGGCGAGAATGTCAGCCCTGCCTACTTCCGAGTGTTGGGGACGGGGCCGGCGCTGGGGCGCGAATTCAACACGCAAGACGATCTCGGCCATCCGGCGGTGATTCTCAGCCACGGCCTTTGGCAAAGTCGCTTCGGCTCAGACCCGTAACGTTCTCGGACGCACGCTCAACCTGAGTGGCACGCAGTTCACCGTTATTGGCGTGATGCCCGCCGGCTTTCATGGCTATTCGGGGACAGCGCAACTGTGGGTGCCTATTGCCACGCACGATTTGATTTATCCGCAGGTGGCGCGCTTCGACTTCGTGCACAGCCGCGACATCCATTGGGTCAGCGCGATCGGCAAACTGCGCAGCGGAGTGAGCGCTGTCACTGCCTCTGCCGAAGTCAAGGCCATCGGCGATCGCTTGTCGCAGGCCTATCCGCATGAGAATCACGAGCGCAGCTTCAACCTTGCGCCGGCACAGCAGGACCTTACGCGCAATTACAAGCCGGCGTTGTTTGCGCTGCTGGCCGCAGTCGGGCTGGTGCTGCTGATTGCTGCTGCGAATCTGTCGAATCTGTTTCTCATACGGCTGTCGCGCCGCGAACGCGAGTTGGCCGTCCGCCTGGCGCTGGGAGCGAAGCGCACCAATCTCTTCGGACTTGTCCTGAGCGAGACGGCAATGGTCGTAAGCGCAGGCGCAATCGCAGGCGTTGCCTTGTTTTTCTTCAGCAGGGAACTACTGATTTCCATTTTGCCGCTGAACTTTCCCAGCTTCGCCAGGCCGCAAGTGGACCTGCGCCTGGTCGCGTTACACCATCGCGGCGGTGTTGTTTACCGTGCTCGCCATGACCGTGATGCCGGTGTGGCAGTTGTCGCGGCGCGATCCGCAATCGGCGCTGGCGACCGGCGGCCGCGGTGAAGTCGCGGGCCAGCATCGCAGCCGGGCCGTGCTGGCGGTAGTGGAGGTTGCGCTCTCCGTGACCTTGACGATCGGCGCAGGTCTTGTCCTGAAAAGCTTGTGGCAGCTACAGAAAGTCGACCCCGGCTTCCGTTCCGATCACCTGGTGACCTTGCGCTTCGATGTGCCGAACAGCAAGTATGAAGGCGATGCGCGCTTGGCCTTGGGTGACGGCGGTTGCCGATCGCGTTCGGCGCGTTCCCGGAGTCGAGAGCGCCGCGGTGACCTCGGTCGATCCCTTCGTCTGGCCCGGGCTGAATCGCGGCTTCACGCCCGAGGGTCAGCAGGAAGTCACCAGCCCACAGAATTTCTACAACGACGAAATCACGCCGGGATATTTTCACACCACCGGCATACCGCAGATCACCGGCCGCGATTTCACCGCGCATGACGACACGAATTCTCCCGCGGTGGCCATTGTCAGCCGGTCGTTTGCGCGGCGCATCTGGCCGGGACAGGAGGCAATCGGCAAGCGAGTAAAATTCGGCGGCCCGAAAGCCACGTGGATGACTGTGGTCGGCGTGGTAGGTGATGCGCAGGTGGAAGATCTGCATCAGGCAAAATCGGACCTGGCGATCATCTACACGCCGCTGCGCCGACAGCGAGGCCATCATCAGTTTGAGCGTGCTGGCGCGGACGCAAGGCGATCCCGATCTGCTGTTGCCGAGTCTGCGCGAGGCGCTGCAGCAGTTCGATCCCGACATGCCGGTTTACAGCACTGCGACGATGGAGCAACGGCTCGCGGGCGAGAGCGTGGCGGAACGTTCCTACGCCATCCTGATGGCAGTGTTCGGGACGCATCGCGGTTGGACTGGCGCTGATCGGAGTGTACGGAGTGTTCGCCTTCAACGTGGCGCAACGCGTGCGCGAGATCGGGATCCGCATGGCGCTGGGGGCGCAGCGCGGCCAGATCGCGGAGCTGATCACGCAGGCAGGCGGCAGTGGTGGCGGGCGTCGGCGTGTTGGCAGGACTGGCGGCGGCCTTTGCGCTGACGCGCTTCATGGCCAGCGTGCTGTTCCAGGTGAACACGCACGATGCGGTGATCTTTGGCGGAGTGGCGGTGCTGCTGGCGGTGGCGGCGATTGGGGCGGGATATCTGCCGGCCAGGCGCGCGGCGTCGGTCGATCCGCTGGAGGCGTTGCGGCAGGAATGAAGCAGGACGACTTGGATCCAGGGGCTGGAGCACGCCTTCACGGGTTGCTGAAATTCGGTGAGCAGCCGGGCGACTGGCCGTCAGCCAGCGTCCATGCCACGGCTGGTCGATCGGAGTCGGCTTCAGCCGACGGCACAGGATCCGGGACGTCCCGAAGCTGAAGAGGGGTACGCCTTCAGGCGTGCATGCAATCCCGCTGCAATGGAAATCGGCTTTAGCCGATGACATCCAGCGGCTAAAGCCGAAGATCTGCTCTCGCAGAACGCACCTTCTGAAACGGCGCTACCCTACGCCTTCAAATCGCGCCGGATCAGCACCGAATCCAGGAAGAAGCCCAGGCCGATCGCAAACGGAATGATGCCGAAGGCCGCGGCGACATGCGCATCGGGTTCCACGCGTCCAATCAGGCTAAACGTCAGGAAGTAGCCGAGCGCGCCGAAGACCAGCAGAATGCCCCAGCGGCGCGAGTGCGCGGCCTGCGTCAACTCGGGTTCCATGGGAACGTTGACGCCGCGGGCGATCGCCGCCAGGCGCTCTTCGGTGCGCAAACGGCGCACCCGGTAAAAGGCGTAGATGGCTGCCAGCGGTATGGCGAAGACCATCACAACTGCTGCGAATCCTACAAAGTTTCCGTCCATCGCTCCACTCCTTCCGCGGCCCGCTGGCCGCCTCGCTCACGGTGGAAGATACGGAGGGTGGATGGGAAAAGTTCCGGAGGTCAGGAAGCCTTGTGTCAGGGCACGCGTTCAAGCGCGCGCCGTTAGCGGCCACGATAGTCCTTGGGCGCTTTTGAGCTCTGCATGCCGCAGGCAGCGGCGAAGCTCTCGCTTTAAGGATCATCCGACCGAGTAAGCTTGTGCCGCCAGAGTGGAGGGCCGCTCGGCACGCGACAGCATCGCGCCGCGAACAGGTTCTCCGACTCGTTCGCCAACGAACATCTGGCAACATAGGGGCGGCCTTCGACTGCGATTCGAGCGCTACGCGTCCTCACTTCGCTCAGGACGACAGTCCGCTAGATGAAGCACTGGCTACGGACTACCGGCAGCTATTTCTTCGCCAGCGCTTCGGCTTTCTTGATCGCTGCTTCGTGCTTGTCGTAGGCCACCAGCGCCATGCGTGCGCCCTCGCGAGCTCCGCTGGTGCTCATCTTGCGCTCGGCTTCGGCGAAAACTTCTTCCGCGTCTTCGTGCGCGTTGTACGCTTCGTCATCGGCGTCAGCCACGGCTTTCACCGCTGCGAGCGATCTTCGGATCGCTCTTCGCGCGCGGCCTGCGCTCTTCGTATTCTTCGCCGGCTTGCGCCCACGCTTGGGCTCGTCCTCGCCGACCAGTTCGTTGTAGGCGAGCTTGTACTCGTCCGGCCATTTCAGCTTCACCTGGATCTCCAACTCATCGAGGGCGGTTCGCGCGTGATCGGCAATCTCGCGCACGCGCTTCTTTTCCATGAGCCACTTCCACACGCCCCATTCCATGCCTTCTGTCATGATGGCCCGGGCTTCTTCCACAGCAGGGAGCTTCTTCATCGCAAACCTCGGAACATGCGTTGGCAAGTTCGTCGGACCCTTCATCGTAAAGTTGCGAGCTCTGAAATCCCTGTGAGGCTGTGAACACTGCGGCCGCGCGTCGCTCCCGATTCGGGAATGTCAAGGACGCTCCGAAAAATAGGTTTACACCCAGCCCGAATCTGGAGCAGCCTAGCAGGGAACTACTTCCGGAGGACGCATGCGTTTTTCCGCACTTTTCACTGTACTGGCGTTGGCTGTTGCGATACCGTCCGTGGCCCAGCAGTCCGCTCCCGCCGCCGCAACGGGACAGGGCTACACCCTCACCGTCATCGTCGAAGGCGTGAACAATCTCGACGGCAACGTCGGTCTGCTGGTCTTCAACTCTTCCAAGGGATGGGCCGAGGATCGCAGCATTGCGCTTGAAGGACATCACGGTTCCGGCGCACGAGGGCACGGTCACCATCACGGTTCCCGATTTGCCGGCGGGGACGTATGCGCTGGCGCTCGTCCACGACGTGAACAAGAACCACAAGCTCGACCGCAACTGGATTGGCGAGCCGAAAGAGCAGTGGGGCCTGTCGAACAATCCACATGCCGTCATCAAGACGCCGTCGTACAGCGCGTGTACCTTCGAGCTGAAAGGAAACCAGGAAATCCATGTAAAGATGCAGCAGTAGCTCGGCCGGCAGCCGCTTGACTTGAGGGCACGCGCTCCTGTATCAACGATGCATCTTCAGGGTGAAGGAGTTCACCCCTAACCGCTGTCTCACGAAGTCCGGGACAGATGATGACTCCTGACAAGGAACACTTGTCGCGGAGTCATGTCCCCGGCAAGTCTTCCGAGAAAAATCGATTGGTATCAGGCCTGACTTTTGTCAGGTCTAGGCCGAGACGAGCAAGTTTTCTTACTCTGCGTGTGCTCCGGTCTCCGTGGTGAATAGTCATTCGCCTGAATTGGAAGGAAGCTTGCTTTGCTCAAATATGTCATGATCGGCGTTGGCGGCTTTGCCGGCTCCATCGCTCGCTATCTGCTCGGCAACTATGTCGGAAGCCGTCTCGGCTTTCGCTTTCCCTACGGCACGCTGCTGGTCAATATCAGCGGGTGCTTTCGTGCTGGGAGTCTGCATGGCGCTGCTGGCGCGCACCACGGCCAATCCGAATTGGCGCTACCTGGTTCCCATCGGATTCATCGGAGCCTACACCACGTTCTCGACCTTCGAGTACGAAACGCTGCGCGCCATGCAGGATGGACAACTCGCGACCGGGCTGCTGAACGTCGCGTTGAGCGTGATCACCGGATTTGCGGCGGTGTGGCTCGGCGATGTGTGGGGAGGGTTTGTATGAGCGGATACGGGATGAAACCCCCCTTCTGTGAGCGTTTCGGCGCATCTGAAGGCGCCCCCTTCACGCGACGAAAGGAGTCGCCGGCAGACCTTTCCCGGCGACAGGAGGACCGGTGCTAACCACAGGCCCAGCGAAGAAAGTCACCGTCTACGTCATCGAAGGGCCAGAAGTATCACGGCACCGCGAGCTATGCCGCGATTCTCGACTACCTGTTCTTCCGCGGAATCTCCGATGCGACGGTCACGCGCGGCATCGCCGGCTTCGGCACCGATCACAAGCTGCACACCAGCCGCCTGGTCGAACTCGCCGACCAGATGCCGATGAAGATCGAGTTCGTCGAGAGTCGCCGAGCGCGTCGAGGAAGTGCTGCCCAAGCTCACCGAGATCGCGGCTCACGGCCTGATCGAAGTGCAGGACACGATGGTCATCAATCCCGCGACCGACAAGAAGCGGCCGCAACCCGCACCGGCCGTCACCAAGCTGCAATCGACGGCGAAGATCATGCGCATCCTGATCGGCGAGCAGGACCGCTGGCAGGACAAGCCGCTGCATCAGGCGTTGGTCGAGGCGCTGCGCGCCAACGACATTGCCGGCGTGACGGTGTATCGCGGCATCCTGGGCTACGGCGCCAATCGCCGCATGCACAAGGATTCGGCGCTGAACCTTTCGCACGACGCGCCCATCGCTGCTGACCGTCGTCGACACGGAAGAGAAGCTGCGCGCATTCTTTCCGGTGCTCGATCAGATGGTGAAGCAGGGACTGGTGGTGCTGTCGGATGCCGAGGTCATCAAGTATTCGCACGCCGACCCGCTGCCGGAGACAGAGGAGAAGCAAAGTGAAACTCGAAGGCAAAGCCAAGATGCTGCGCATCCACTTTGGCGAAGACGACAAGTGGAAGGGACGCCCGCTCTACCAGGCCATCGTCGAGCGCTGCCGCGAACTCGACATCGCCGGCGCCACCGTGCTGCGCGGCATCGAGGGCTACGGCGCCAGCACCATCATTCGCCGCCGGCACCTGCTGAGCTTCTCGGCCGATGCGCCCATCCTGGTGCAGATCATCGACACCGACGAAAACATTCAGCGCCTGATCCCGGTCGCTGGACGAGATGGTGTCCGAGGGTCTGATCGCGATCTCCGAAGTCGAGGTCATCAAGTACGTCCATCAGCACGGTCAGCATCCGCAAACGTAATTCCGGGTGCCCCAGGTCTCGCGATTTTCGAGACCTGGGGCACCCGACAAATTTTTCGAAAACCTCGAAATTTGGGACTTCCACCCGACAGTTATCCCGGACCGTTCACGCCGCTCAGGAATCCGCCAAGGTGAGCAGTCAGCGCAATCGCAATCGCGGCGACCACTTCCATCGGCAGACGCAGCGACGTCGAGTCGCGCCGTGGTCTCTCGCTCGGTTCCGAATCTGCATTACCAGCGATCAGCCAGATCAAAACGCACGACACTCTCGCCAGAACAAGGTGTGCCAGCAGATCCCTTTCAGCCGCTGTCCTTCCAGTTGCCATTGCCAGGCCATGACGCCCGTCGCCAGATACCGGCACACAGAAGAGTGCGGCGGCCAGCAGATTGTAGTAAGCCACAGCCGCCAGCACGCGGCTCTTCTTCCAGTGGGCGGCGAAGTCAAACATCACGCTGGTTAGAAATAGTGCAATTGGAAAATGAATCAGCACGACGTGTTGCGCATGTCGGCGAGCAGCGCCGACTTCAGGTCAAACGGGTTCACAATGCATATCCGTTACTGGACCACGATTTTGGCCGTCATCTTGGGATGAAGTCCGCAAAAGTAGCCATACGTGCCCGGCTTGGTGAAGGTGTAAGTGAACTGCTCGTCGGTATCGAGCGCCTTCGACTTGAAGATCTTGTCGTCGCTGACAACGCTGTGCGGGATGTCGTCGGCGTTGGTCCACCGCACCGTTGTCCCACGGGGACGGTTAACGTCGCTGGCGAAAAACTGAAGTTGTCGATTTTGACCACCGTGTCCGACGCCGTCTGCGAATCGCAGAAGCCGCGAAAAGCGCTGGACGGTTGCCCGTTCCTGCCGCGATCAACAGCAGCGCGATTGCGAAAATCCATAATTTATTTTTCATTGCACTCTCCTGAAAATGTTTTTCCATTCGACTTACACCAGATCGCTGTCGGTGATCGCCAGCGCGTGATGGTGCCGCACGTAGCTAACGTCGGTGACGCCCAGCAGGCTTCGCAGCTGGTCGGCGGGAACCTTCATCGGTCCCGGCGAAGGTCCCTGACCTGGCATCGGTTGAGGGAACGCCGTAGAGCAGGCAGTGTGGAAGGTGATGTTGCTCTCAACCTTCATCATGGTCTGGTGTATATGTCCGTTCAGCACCGTGACAGAGCCGAATCGTTTCAGGTAGGAGAGCGCCTGACCGCTATCGTCGGTGCCCCAGCCCCACTCCGGATAAACGCTCCACAGCGGAATGTGCGCGAACACGACAATGGGCGTGCTCCTACAATTCAGCAATTGATGGATCTGCTGCGAGGCGCTCAGTAGAACCTGTCCGATCAGCGCAGACGTTTCGCAAAAGTCGCATCGACCCCATAGGCGACGAAACCCGCCAGGATCGCCAGGGCTCCAAACAGGAAGCTGCTCATCCCGAAGATCTGCTCGTGCTCGCTGTGCGTGACGGCGAAGCCGAGCAGGAGCATGGGTAGCACTCCTGCCAGCACTGCTCCCACCATCCCACCGGGGACACGGAACGGCCGCGGCAAATCGGGCCTGGTGACGCGCAACACGATCAGCGCCAGAAATTCCAGCAACAAGCTGGCGCCGTAAATCATGATGTCAAGCGTGACCAAGCGCTCGAAGCCCAACCCCAGACATAGCGCCCACCCGGTCGCCAACACCAGAATCGAAACCCAGGGTGCCTGCGAACTCCGCGTCAGTTTTGCGAACGCGGCCGGCAGCATACCGTCCTTCGCCATGGCGTAGGGCAAGCGCGAATAGCTCATCACCAGCGCGTTGAACATCCCGAAGGCGCTCATCATCCCGCCAAGAACGAGCCCGGTACGTAACAGCGGCCCGCCCAGCATGCCGGCAATATCGGCCCACGATCCTGTCTCCCACGCTGTAGGACTCAACCTGGTCAGCCACATGGCAGCTGCCGGAAGAATGTAGGTGATCGCGACCAGAAGAACGGCAGCGAGGATCGCCCGCGGATAGGTGCGGCGTGGCTGCTCCACCTCGCCGGCGATGGTGGAAGCGTTGTCCCATCCCATGTAATTCCACATCGCCACCAGTAACCCGCCCATCAGGTTGACGTGAACCGAGGATGGAGTAGCCGCCACGTTTGCCAGCGCTCCGTACTTGAACGGCGCCAGCACGACGATGATGGCGAACGGCGCCGACAGCAGCGCGAACAACCAAAGAGAGGTCATCGTCACGACCTGAATTCCCGCGATGTTCAGTGCCGCGCACGTAGCCACAACCACAACGCCGACGACGATGCCGCGATGTCCAACCCCGAACCAGGGAAACAGCCGCGCCAGATACGCCACGAACAGCGTGGGATAGATCGCCATGTCGAAGACACTGGCCAGCAGCGAGAGCCATGCTTCCTGGAATCCCCAGAAGTTCCCCAAACCATGTCGCACCCATGCGTAGTAGCCGCCTTCTTCCGGCAGCGCGCTGGCGAGCTCGCCGATCATGAACGCGGTGGGCAAACTCCACACCAACGGCGTGAGCAGCAGGATAAGGATCGCGCCTGCATACCCGGCGCCGTGCACGATGTCCTCAGTGCCGTAGGTGCCGCCCGACACCATGAAGAACGTGGCCACTACCAAAGGCCACGTCGTCAGCCGGGCAGATGGCTTAGCGACCGCCGAAGCCGGCGCGGTAGGGTCATTTGCTTGAAACGACGAGAGGTTGGGGGCGGGCAATTTCTATGGTTGATCCTTGAACGATCTTCGCGCCGCGCGGGCGATTACTGGAATCAATCTAAATGATTTGCCGGCGAAGCTGTGGGCTTAATTTTGACCTGCGGCTCATGGTCACTACTCTGGTTGTCATCTCGACCTGCTCACGTCCTCTTTTAGATTGTCATCACGACGACGGCTTCACAGTTTGCTGAAAAACTCCTCCGCGCCTCCAGTGTCGTCGGCTGAAAGCCGACTCTGAGAAAGAAATAAACGGCTTAGACGCTGGCCTGAAGGCCAGTTCTACCCGAAACTTCACCACAATCGAGTTTTTCAGCAAACTGTTCAGCCGGAGGAGGGATCTGCTGTTCGCTCGCGATGGTTCGATGCCCGATGACGGAGAGCAGGTCCTTCGACTGCGCTCGGTCGCAAGCGACCTTACTTCACTCAGGATGACAACCGAGGCAGAAACTCAGTCGTCGTCGCCCGGTTGGCGCAGCAGCTCCGTTGAGGGCACAAAATAATACGCTCCGCTGAGAGGCCGGGTGTAGCGTGTTAGCGAATCGCGTTTGCCGGTCTTCAGGCCAGCCATACTTTCCAACATCTTGTGCAGACGCTGCTGTTCGGCGCTGAAGCCCACGAACATCGTGCCGTGGTTGGTGACGGTACCGTAGGGCATGTTACGGCGAAAGACCTTCCCGAATTCATCCTGATCGGTGCTGGCGACGTGCGAGTCCGGCGCCTTGTCTTCGATCTCGACGCTGTCGGCCTTCATGCGCCCCATCACCGTCTGCTGTTGCTCGACCGACAGCGACTCCCACAGTGTGGTATTGTGCTCCCATTTCTGCAGCAGCAGGATAGTTCCGCCTTCGCCCGGTTGACCTGGCTGGATCAATGCCACCTCGGCCGCCTCGACCAGGCTCGGATTTTCGCTGCCATCGATGAAGCCGGTGAGATCGCGATCGTGCCGGTAGGGCCAGCTCGACGTTTCGTCGGCAATCGTCGCCAGGTCCTTGAGGTCGGCAATCGCCTGGTGCGCTTCGTCGAAGACCACGTCGTACGCGCTTCCCGAGAGCCACAGTACGGCGTCGTGCTGCGTGGCCGGCATCACGAAACCCTCCACGCCGGTGATCTGCTGGTTGAATCCATGAAGGTCGGCGGGAGTCGCCTGAGGAAATACTTTGCTCCAAAGCTCCGGGCGGAAACCAACGACCAGGTTGATACCGCCAATCGTGGTGCGCGGCTCGCGCAGCGCGGAGATCGCCTGCACCAGTTCGGGCGCCTTCTTCTGATCGATGGCGTCGAACTCGAGATAGGCGTGGGACGAAGTTCCAAGAGCAAAGATCCCGCTCTGCGGTGTATTCATCCGGATATGATATCGGGCCTTTCGAGCGGGAACAAACCTTCCATTGGAATCGCTTCCCGGAATTGCGAGCGCGTGGATTATTCTGGAAAGCGCTGACAGGAGAGGCGAAGCCGGCGGTGACAACGAATCCCAAAACGTACGATGTCGCGGTAATCGGGGCGGGGGTGTTCGGATCGTGGACGGCGCTCCGGTTGGCGCAAGCCGGCAGGCGCGTCGTTCTGCTCGACCAGTACGGGCCGGCCAATGCGCGGGCCAGCTCAGGTGGGGAATCGCGCATCATCCGCGCCGGGTATGGCGCCGACGAACTTTACTCGCGCTGGGCCATGCGTTCGCTGCCGCAGTGGAAGGAATTGTTCGCCGCGGCTGGCGTCGACTTGTTTCACCGCGCCGGAGTGTTGTGGCTGGCGCGCGAAGAAGACGCTTATGTGGAACAGACCGTCGCAACCTTGACGAAACTCGATATCGCAACCGATCGCCTGGATCGCAACCAACTACAGAGCCGGTATCCGCAGTTCAACTTTGACGAAATAAGTTGGGGATTGCTGGAGCCACAAGAAGGCGTGCTGATGGCGCGTCGCGCGGTGCAAACGGTAGCCGCGGCGGCCGTGGCTGCGGGGGCGGCCTACCTCCACGCGTCAGTGAGCGCCCCGACGGGCCGCGGAAAGCTGCCGGCGATTGCAACCGGCGACGGACGAAGCATCTCCGCCGGCCAATATGTTTTTGCCTGCGGCGCTTGGATGGGTAAGGTGTTTCCCGAATTGCTGGGGGAAAAGATATTCCCCACTCGCCAGGAAGTGTTTTTCTTCGGCGTTCCCGCAGGCAACAAACAATTCGCCATGCCTGCGATGCCTGTATGGTTGTTCGTCCATGACGGCGTATACGCCATGCCTGACCTGGAAGGCCGGGGTTTCAAAATCGCGCTCGATCGTCACGGTGAGCGTGTGGATCCCGACACGCAATCGCGAATCGTCTCGCAGCACTCCGTCGAGTGGATGAGCAACTACGTGGCGCGGCGTCTGCCGGCATTGCGTAACGCGCCGGTCGTCGAGACGCGTGTCTGCCAGTACGAAAACACTTCGAACGGAGATTTCCTGATAGATCGTCATCCCGAGATGGACAACGTCTGGCTCGTCGGCGGAGGCTCAGGGCATGGCTTCAAACACGGGCCGGCACTGGGAGAGTATGTAGCCGCGCAAATCACAGGTGATGGCAAGATGCCGCCCGAGTCACGCTTCTCGCTCGCCAGCAAGCAGAACGTACAGAAGCGCATCGTGTATTGACACTACCCTACGGCGCGAAATAGCTGGAGATATCCAGCACCAACTGCGTCAGTCCGGCTGCATAGGCGTCGATCTTCCCGTTGCCATTGGGCACGATAGCCATGTTGGACGTGATCGCCCCGTCGATGGCGTTCAACGTTGAGACCACGGGCTGGCCTTCTCCATCCGGCCACAATGTCAGGTAGCTCAGACTTCCCACCGGGACAACCGTAGCGTTGAAGACATAGGCTTGCGCCGTGTTGGGCACGGCGCATCCGCTGTTCACTACATCTACCGGAGGCGTCAGTGTCCCGCTGAACGGCTGTCCGCTGCCGATCTTGCGCGAATCAAACACCCGGCAAGGCACCACAGGATAGAGTGACAACCCCGTTGGCCCCGGGGCGGCGAAGTAGCCGTTAATGTCGACTACCAGTTGAGTATCGTCGGTGGGATACACCGAGATCTGACCTCCATCGCCGGCCGGTACGATGGCGGCATTCGCCACAATCGTTCCCGTCAAGTCGTTCAAGGTGGACACCAGCGGTCGTGATTCACCTGTTGGCCAGGCAGTCAGATACCCCAACGAGTCGCCGACGGGTACAACCGTGAAGTTCATCGAGTAGGCTCCGGGGTTGGCGTTGTCCGGTATGCACGAACTCATCAGCACGGGGAAATCACGCGGCTGCCCACCATTCAGGAAAGGGCCACCCAGCGGTCCATCGGTTTTACGAGTGTCGAGCACCCGGCATGGTGGGACGGGATAGAATGCCAGGGACGAACCTCCGCTGGGCGCGAAATAGCCATCGATATCCAGCACGACGTTGGTCGTGTTCGACACGTAGACGCTGACCGCGCCACTCGATCCGCCCGAAGGAACGATGGCGGCGTTGGCCTTGATGCGTCCGTCGAGCGAGTTCATGGTCGAAACCAGAGGCTGAGTTTGGCCTGCAGGCCAGATCGTCAAATAGCCAAGTATTCCGGATGGAACAACCGTGACATTCAAGGAATAAGCAATGGCACTCGCAGGAATGCTGCAGCCGCCTTGCGGGATGGGGAAGTTTCGAAAGGTGTTTGCCGGAATTGCCGGGCCGCCGAAGGTGCCGTCGGGGTTGCGAGTATCCACCACCCTGCACGGCGTTACGGGGAAAAATTGTACTGGGCTCGGACTTGTCACCGAGAGGCTGAAAACCGTGCCCCTGTTTCCGGATCCGCCACCGCCCGTTACTCCATAGAAGTTGCCATCGCTGGCTTGCAGCAGTCCAGCCACAAGGTAGGAGCCGTCGGCTCCGTGGAAGTTGTGCAACGTCGTCAGAGTGCCGCTCGGAGTCATGCGAAAGACGGTGCCGCCGTAGCCCGGCGTGGTGTAAGAAACAGTTCCGTAAAAATTTCCGTCGGTAGCTTGCACCATGGCGGCCAAGGGTTCAATGCCGTCCGATCCGCCGAAACTGTGCAACGAGGTCAGCGTGCCGCTTGGAGTGATTCTGAAGGCGGTTCCACAGCCACCGGTACAGACGTTGCTGGTCCCGCCCCCGCTGGTTGTTCCGTAGAAGTTACCGTCGGTCCCTTGCACAAGCGCGGCGGAAGGGCTCGAGCCATCGGTGCAGCCGGCTTGGGGGCAAAAGCTATACAGCATAGTCAAAGTGCCGCCCGGGGTGATCTTGAAGACCGTGCCGCAGCCGACGCTACCACAGTTGCTGCTGGCGCCGCCCGACGCCGTTGTCCCATAGAAGTTACCGTCGGTGGCCTGGATCAGCCCTGCGTCGGGAAAGGAGCCGTGCGCGAAGTCGAAGTTGTAGAGCGTGGTGACCGTGCCACCCGGTGTGACTTTGAAGACGATGCCACAGCCAACGCTGCCGCAATTGTTGCTGGCTCCGCCCAGCGAAGTCACGCCATAGAAGTTTCCGTCGGCGGCCTGCTTGCCCGCCAGTATGGGATAAGAGCCATCGGTCAGGTCGAAGCTGTGCAGCGTGGTCAGCGTGCCGCTGGGCGTGATCTTGAAGAACGTTCCACACCCGCCAAGGCAACTACTGCTGGTTCCCCCCGCCGAAGTTGTTCCGTAGAAATTCCCGTCACTTGCCTGGATCAGCGACCCCACCGGCGGACCGGATCCATCCGCGCCGTTGAAGCTGTGCAGCGTGGTCAGCGTGCCGTTTGGTGTGATCTTGAAAACCGAGCCGCAACTGTACCTGCCGCAGATGTTGCCACCTCCCAGGAAAGTCGTTCCATAGAAATTGCCGTCGCTACCTTGAACCAGAGTGGCGAAAGGGGCAATCCCGTCGGTGCAGTTCTGTTGCGAGCAAAAGTTGTAGAGCGTGGTAAGAGTTTGTGCAGAAGAGTTAAGCGCCGTCGCTGCCAAGAATAGACCAACCGCGAAAAACAACTTCAACCATAGCTGCCACTCATGCCGTGCAGCTCTCATGGCTTCCTCCCCAAGATTCTTCCCATAAGGATCGGCCCGCAACGCCTTTACATGGAGCTTAAACAGCGTGATTTTCTCTGCCTCTCAGCGCTTTTGCAACTCAATTCGGTGATGCCGCTGAGTGACTTCTCAGTGTCATGATTCGCGCGTTGCAGGCTGCACGCTTATTCCGCGAGTATGCCAAAGGCTGGATACATCTCGGCGGGCCGATAGACATCGCCGTTCTTGATCACCACCTCCACGTGGCGAACGTCACTTATGTTTTTAGTTGGATCGCCGCTTATCAGAACCATGTCAGCGAACTTGCCCACAGTGACAGAACCCAGCTCCTTGTCCTTGTGCATGACGGTTGCCGCCTCGATCGTCGCCATGCGAAGCACTTCGCCGGCCGGAATTCCTGCCTCGTTGTAGATCTCCAGCTCGCGATCGAAGGCATAGCCGTTGCCGGCGTCAGTGCCCGCAACAATCTGGATTCCGTTGTCGTACAACTTCTTCACCATGCGGACCATGTTGGCATACGAGGCGCGGTACTGCTTGTCGGTCGCCGCATCAGGAACTGTCAGGGCATCGCCGCCTGCCTTTATCCCCCGCTGCACCTGCACCGGCATTCGCGCAAACATGGGTGCGTCCAGCTTGCTCACCTCGCCCGGTCTCGCGATATAGGTCGATTCCCACACGCCCATGGTGGGATCGATTACGGTGCGATGCTGCTTCAGCAGCGCAATAAAATCAGTCACTGGCTGCGAATTCAAGTCCAGATCGGCGGCGCGCTTGCCGGGCTCAATGAAACGTGCCGGCGTGCGCGTCTCCTTCACTTCGGGCCAGAAATTCAGGAACACAAAGTTCATGTGCTGGATCTCGTCAGCCCCGGCGAGCACGAACTGCGTCGCCGTCATTCCCGCCGGAACGTGCCCGCTGACCCGCATTCCCAGCCGATGCGCCTCGGCGGCAATGATAGGAACCAGTTCCGGCTTCACCGAGCTGTAAATCTTGATCTGCACATATCCCAGATCGAAGTAGTGATCAACCCTCTGCTTCGCTTCCTCCGGAGTTGCAGCCAGCACCTTGATCGGCCCCTCGTAAGGGCCGGGACCGTCGATGAATCCGGCGAGAACGATGCGCGGACCGATCTGCGTTCCGCCGTCAATCTGCTGGCGCAATCTGGTGAGCTCGTCGATCTGGTTGCCCATGTCGCGAATCGTGGTGACGCCGGTGGCAATGTCCAGGTACGCATTTTCTGCAAACAGGTGGGCATGCATGTCCCACAGGCCGGGCAGCAGCATCTTGCCTTTGCCGTCGATAACCGTTGCTCCCGGCGGAACCGGCTGGCCGCGATCGGCTTCCACGCTGACGATACGGTCGCCACGCGACGTGACTCTTTGCCCCGGCGCGACCTTCATTGTCTCGGAGTCAAAGAGCGCGACATTTGTAATGACCAGATCGTCTGCCGGTTTATGCGTCAGCTTTTTCGCCAGCTCGGCTTCGTAGTTAACTTCAAACTGCCGCTGTAAGTCCCGCAGCTTCGGACCTTCGGCCTCGTAACCCTTGCGGATTATGGAGGACCAGCCTCCGACACCGGCAAAGAATTGTTTGCCGTCATCGAGCCAGATGTAGTTCGGCGTGAATGCCAAACCGTTGATCTCGTAAAGCGTAGCGGTGTACTTGTCATCAACTCACCACCGACTGCAGTTTCCGAATGGTCGCGGTTCCAGATGGAAGGACTGGTAGCTGGTTGCCCGGAGCCGCCAGCAAGGCCCGAGCCAGCACCGCGCTCGCTTCCGGGCCTCCATCGATGTCGACGTAGAACTTGCCGGAAGAATTGGCCAGCTTCTCGCTTTCTCCCTGGTTCTTCCAGGTTGCCTGCCCCGACTCCAGCGTGAATCGCTCCTCGATTGGACTCTTCATGTAGTCCACGCCTTTGGACTCTTCCGACGCGAGCAGGCCATGCGCGTCAAGGCGGTAGGTGGTGTAAATCTTCGGCCCGCGGCCGCGATCATTGAACTGATAGAGCTCATGGATGGCGCCGTCAGACGTGGTCCAGACAGCGTCCTGCCCCGAAGGAGTCTTGTCCATCAGCACCATGCGAATTACCGCATCCTTCGGAATATCGGACGGCAACTCAGGCAGCGGCGACTGCTGCTGCTGCGCCAGGGCCGTACCAAGGAGAACCAGGACGGTTAGGAAGCAGGAGATGCGATGAGACATGCGGCCTCCAGAAGACTGGCTCTAAGTTATATGGAGGTCCGAAGAGGAGAGCAAGCAGAGAGCAATCGCTGCGATTACTCGCGGGCAAAGAATGGCTCCTCAGGTAGGACTCGAACCTCCGGTTAACACCTATCGCCGTAACACTTGACGCTAAACTCGGATGCCCTGGCGCAGAATGCGATTGCGCCGTTCTTGCGCACGCACCTCGTTGGGTGGCACAGCTGGCAAGCCTCCTCCGGCTTTGCCAAATTCGTCAGCCTGCCCCGGCGGCTTTCGTCGAATCGCAGCTTTACGGACGTGGGGACCAGTCGCGAATAAAATATGCGGGTGGTGGCGGGGTGGCGTTGCAACACCGGACATTAGCAGCGGCACCGTAAAATCAGTAGCCCAGTTGATCGAGACTTCGCGACTGCAAGACCTTATTCAAACTGCTTGCGGAACTCAGCCAGTTGCTGCTTGAGTTCACTGACTTCGTTCTGCACGGCAGCGACCGCCTCTTCCAATCGGCTCACGCGCTCGTCGTCAACAGACGAACTCGACGGCGAGGCCATTCGCGGTAACGGCAGTTCCACTGCCTCTATCTCGCCAGAGAGCAGATGCGCGTAACGTGACTCCTTTGTGCCCGGTAGCCTGGGCAACATCGCTACCAGAGTTGGCTCGCGTTGCATCAGTTTCTGCAGACTGAATTGCACCGCATCCAGATCTTCAAAGCGGTGCATGCGCTCCGTCCGCCCGCGCAACTCGCCCGGCGTCTGAGGGCCGCGCAACAGTAACACGCACAAAACGGCGGTCTCGCCGCGCGAGAAGTTGAAGGTCTCCTGCAGGCGATGTTCGTACTTGGTTACGCGGGAGTCGGCTCCGCTGGCCGGACCCGCCAGTCCGTGGACTTGCAGCCCATTCAAGGCGTCCCGAACCGCGCCCTCTTCCAAATTCATGACCGGGTCACGATTGTTCTTCTGGTTGCAAGCGTTGACTAGCGCGTTCAGCGACAACGGATAATAGTCCGGCGTCGTAATGTCCTTCTCCAGCAGAGCCCCCAACACGCGGGCCTCAATATCGTTCAGCACAAGGTTCATCAGCTTTAAGATGAGGAGGGAAGAATAGCACCTTGAGAGCACTGAAAAAGAGGCAATGCGGCGAGATCGGAAGAAATTTCGACTCGGCCCCCGCCTATCAGTTCTTGGCTGGTGGCAAACGCGCGCTGGAAGGACAGCCTCCCTCTCTGCTACAAAAGGCAGCGCGAATTTGCTTCGCGGCGAAGGAGGAAAATTAGCGCCGATGATTCTTACCGGAGATTGGCCCCGCGTGAGATCGCTTGGTCGCAGCCATCCGTGTCTGGTTCGTCTTAGGCACTCTGCTGGTCGAACCAAAGCCTTGGTTCCTGGGCTCGTTTGATCACCGGTTCTCGACGCCGCAACAGGCACGGTCACGCCACTACGCGCGGACCAGCCTTACGCCAGCACTGCCGACGCTTCATTGACGTACACGTTTAGATTCAATTTGCTTGCTACGTATGCGATCGCCTGTTGTCCGCGAACGCTGTTGCCTACTGAGTCGAGCGGGGGAGAGAACGATGAAATCGCCAGAACTCCCGGCGCTACAGCCAATAATCCACCGCCTACGCCGCTCTTACCCGGCAGTCCGACGTTATACGCCCAATCGCCAGAAGCCTCATACAGACCTTCCATAGTCATCTCGGCGAAAATGTGGGGTACATTCGATTCCGACACCACCCGAGTCCTGGTAAGAGGGTTTGTCCCCCCAGCGGCCAGGGTTCCGCCCATGGTCGCCAAGTCGGCTGCAGTCACGCCAACGGAGCACTGCTTGGTGTAGACGTCACATCCCTCCATGGGATCGCTATACATCGTTCCGTAGCTGTAAAGGAGCCACGCAATCGCACGGTTGTGAAAGTTCGTTGCCGCTTCGGAAGCGTAGACTTCCTGGTTCAAGGACAGTTGTCTTCCGGCAAACCTGCTGTAACCGGAAAGCAAGTTCTGCCAACGCTCCTCGGCATTGCCCGCCTTCAAAAGCGATACTGTCGCCATGGCGCCGGCGTTTACCAGTGGGGTCAGCGGCTTCCCGCCATGTAATTCGATGGCCTCCACCGAATTGAACGGCATGCCGGTAGGATCAGCTCCAATCTTGGCGCGGACCTCGTCGGGACCGATCTGCTCCATCACCAGCGCCAGCGTGAAGGCCTTTGAAATCGATTCGATGGCGAACTCGTACCGCGTGTCTCCGGCCTCGAATACCTGGCCATCGACAGTCGTCACGGCAAGGCCGAAGAGCGAAGAAGGGACGTTGGCGAGATAAGGGATGTAGCTGGCGTTGTCGCCGTCATTCACCGAGGCAAACTTTGCATGGGCGTCCTGCAAAACCTTTCGAATAGTCAGGGCGTCTGGTGCCGTAGCGAACATGTCGAATTGTCCTTTCTTACTGCAGCTTCCGATAGCCATGTTTCGATCGGGTCCCGCTATCTGCGAAACGAACTTCTCACATCGTCACCGACGCCAGCGTTTATGCTCAAGGACGGTTCCACGAGAAACGGTCGACAGTATCACTGGCAGACGAGCTCCTTAGTTTCCGGGGCGACTTCGGTGACCGCTGGTTTTTCCCAGGAAAACGGCTCCATCGCATCCTCGACAGAGGTACTCTGCCAGGACGGTTTCCGAAGCGAGAAGATGATGAACGGAATTGCTACAACGATGAGGTTACCGACCACCAATATCCCGATGTATTTAGCCGGACTGCCGACGGCGATCTGCGATGGCGGAACGAAGCTGAGAACGAAAGCCAGCAGTGACCCCAGCAGGCCAGCTCCACCAATGACCCACATGCCGATCAATCCGCCCGGCACTTTGAAAGTCCGCTTGCGATTGGGCTGAGAATGGCGCAGGTAAATTGCAGCGCCAAACATAAGCAGATACATGATCAGGTACAAAGTGACCGTTAGCTGACTGAGGATCTGGTAGGCCGCCTGTACGGACGGCAATACCACAAACATCACCGCAAGAACGGTGACAATCGCTGCCTGCATCCAAAGAATGTTGACCTGCACTCCGTTCTTGTTTGTCTTCTGAAATACCTTTGGCAGGTATCCCGCTTTGCCGACAGCGAGAATGCCCTTGCTGGGCCCTGCGACCCACGTAGACACACCTGCGAACACGCCGACAGCAAGAAGGATGGCAACAATAGGAGCGAGGAATTGAAGATGAAACACACGGAATAAATCGTGATAGGAGACCAACAAACTGGTCACCAGGTTAATTTGGCTCTGCGGGATGATGAAGGCAATCGCCAGGGTCCCGAAGACGAACACGGCGACCGTAATCACGGAGGCAATCAATATTGCGAGCGGGTAATTCCTTTGAGGATTGTCGACGTCCTTGACGTGCACGGCTGACATTTCCATGCCTGCATAGGCAAGAAAAATGCTCGCCGCGAGAACCAAACTGCCGAAGTTGGCGTGGCTCGGGAATATTCCAGTCCACTCGAGCGGAATCTGCACTGGCCGGCGCTGCACTATGTACAGAAACGCCAGGACGATGATCAGACCGCCAGGTACGAGCGTACCAAAGATGGTGCCCCACTTACTGATGGCGCCTGAAAGCTTCATGCCTTGCAGGTTCAGAAATGTGGCGGCCCAATAGACTGCAAGCACAACGATGACGGTGTACACGCTGTTGTTGGCCAGCGCCTCATCCCATTTCTGGTTGGGCCGGATGAAAGCGATTGAAACTGCGGCAAAGGTAAGCACCGTCGGAAACCAAATAGTACTTTCGACCCACTGTAGGAAGATGGCCAGGAAGCCAGCGCGTGCCCCGAAAGCCTCGCCCACCCAACGGAAGACGCCGCCATTCTCAGGCCATCCGGTCGCTAGCTCAGCCGCGACTAGAGACGTCGGAATGAGGAAGAAGATGGCTGCGAACACGTAGTAAAAGATGGAGCTCAGTCCATAGACAGCCTCGGACGGCAGCCCGCGTAGGCTGACGATGGCTGCAACATTAATCATTGCCAGGGTAAAGACGCCGAGTTTGACCTGGCTCTTACCTACAATTTTCTTAGGTATTGCACTGCCCGCCATAAATCCTCTTTTCGTGCGCCCAAGCCCTGCGATGTCATTTCGCCAGCCAACCATTGACGTCGCCGGGACACTGAGCTCTAGGTGTGCTTAAAACCGCCCGCTTCTCGCATGGTCAAGCCGACGGTGATGGGGTGCAGCTTGAAATGAGCGATCGAGCGTTGGATGTCTTCGACCACAAGCATCGCCATGTCCTTGCTCACACCCTGGCGCACCATGATGCGCATGACTGTCCAGTCACTGCACCCGCCATTCAATGCAAATGCAGGCACTTGCCAGCCACGCTGACGAAGGCGGTCTGACATGTCATACAAGTTGTAACCGGGATTAGCTCCGTCTTTGATCTTCCAGCAGACTGCTGGAATACCCGTGTGGGGATTGCCATCGTAAAGAAACTCGAATGGACCCAAACCGGCAATTGCCTCAGCCAGGTATTGCGCAGTGTCGTAGCATGCGCTTTGAATCTTCCGGTAGCCTTCTTTGCCCAGCCGCAGGAAATCGTAGTACTGACAAATCACCTGGCCGGCAGGTCGCGAGAAATTGATGGCAATCGTTGGAGTGGAGCCTCCCAGATAATCGACGGCGAACGTAAGGTCCGTCGGCAGGTCTGCAACATCTCGCCAGACCACCCAGCCAACTCCGACGGGAGCGAGACCGTATTTATGTCCGGACGAACTGATCGATTTGACCCTTGGCAAACGGAAATCGAACTTGATGTGGGGAGCGCAGAAAGGCGCTAAAAAGCCGCCGCTGGCCGCATCGACGTGAATATCAACGTCAATTCCTTTGGTGGCATACAACTGGTCAAGCGCGTTCTGTAGCGGTTCAACAAACTCGTAGTGTCCGGTGTAGGTCACTCCGAAGGTCGGCACCACAACGATGGTATTTTCATCCACGGCTTCCAGCATCCGTTTGGGATCCATGACCAGATTTCCCGGCTGCATGGGAATCTCGCGGATCTCGACGTCCCAGTACTTGGCGAACTTATGCCAGCACACCTGCACCGGGCCGCATACCATGTTCGGCTTGTCGGTTGGCTTCCCCATCGCTTTCATGCGGGCGCGCCAGCGCCATTTCGCCGCCATTCCGCCCAGCATGCAGGCTTCGCTGGAACCGATCGTCGAGGTGCCGATGGTGTTTGCCGGGTCGGGTGCGTTCCACAGATCCGCGATCATGCGCACGCAGCGATTCTCGATCTCCGCGGTTTGCGGGTACTCGTCCTTATCGATCATGTTCTTGTTGATCGACAGGTCCATCAGCTTGTGGACTTGCTCGTCTTCCCATGTCTGGACAAAAGTGGCCAGATTCTGGCGAGCATTCCCGTCGAGGAACAACTCATCATGAACAATCTGGTAAGCCTCTTCCGGGCGGCTTTCGTTGTCCGGAATGCGATGTTTCGCGATTGGAGTTTGCATGATGTCGTCGGCAAATACGGCATCGATGAGTGTGTCGTCTTTCGTCAATATTGACATTGATTTCTTCACCTCGAACTGGACGTGAAAACCAGGTAACCATGAACTGCTTTGGATTTCTCGCTTCCTACTTCCAAATGGCTCGACAGCCTCCGCAAAGCTTTTTTAAAACGTCAGGTTCAGCTGCACGCCGAAAACTGCGGCGTTAGCGACGTTGGTTCCCGCCGGGTCGACGATGTACTGGAAGTCAGGAATGATCGTCAAATAGCGCCTGGGCACCCACTGATAATTCACCTCCAGTAGCTTGGCCGAGGCGCCGTCAGGAATGAACGTGCTGGTCTTCCCGTAAATCCAGCCCACACTGACGATGTCCTGTTTGCGGGCCTTGATCAGACCTTCATAACTAGCACCGGCTCCGCCAAACACCGGCATGGAACTTACCGATTGTTTCGGGCTGTACTCCCACGCCCCCCACAATGTCAGGCCTCGTGCCGTGCCAGGTCCGTCCGGCCGGTACACCATTTGTTGTCCCAGGACGAATACGCCGGCATTGCCATCGCTCTTGAAAGCCCCGTGCGGCAAGACGGCAAATGCATTGTTGTCTTCGAAGAAGCCAGCCGTGTATTGGCCTTGCATTCCCTTCTCGCTGGGTCTCTGGTTGAACAGATAACTCAGCTGTGCCGTCACCAATGCACCCTTATTCCCCTGCTGGAAGGCAAGAATGTTTCCGTTGTTAGCGGAGTTTGGGTTGGTATTGAAGACTCCCGCCGCCGCTTCCACCGCAGGCGTGATGTTGTAGACTGCCTGCGCTCCCCATTGCAGCCCAGGCGGCGGACCGGCATAACTGAGATCGTTGTTGACGATGGAAACCGGCGTGGGGTCGATTGCAAAGCTGACGTAGTTATCGAACACCGGAAGGCCGGCAAAGGTGTAGTTCGCTGCGATACGGCCGCCTGCGAACGTCAGGTTCCCGTGAAGGAATTTCTGCTGTAGATAAATTTCGCCTAAGTAAGCTCCCACCGCGTAGTTCGGATTCACCGGGAAGACGCTTCCCATGGCCGCAGTAAGATTGCTTCCTGTCCCCCATGAGTCGGAGAAGTACAGTGACATGCCAGGAATTTTCAGCAACTTGTCAAAATCGAAATCGACAGCGGTCGTCAACTGGCCCACGAAGCCCCACATCTGGTGCGGCTTCCCAGTCAAGTTGCTTTGCAGCGCCGAGTAGTACGACCCACTGGCACTGATGCCCAGCTTCTTTGCTTCTGCGCGAACGCCGGCCCAGTCTCCGGCCAGGGTCTCCTCCCAGTCGTAGTCTTCGTCTTTGCAGCCAAAGCGCCGCTTATTGGGATTTGCCGGATTACGGCACTTCAGTTTTCGCGATTTACTTATATTTGTGTCGGACGCCGGCGGTTGACCTGCGGAGGGCTCAGCGGTTGGGGTTTGTGCCGAGGGACCGGCCCCGCTCGCCGTCGTCTGGACCACTGGCGCAGAGTTGCTCCCAGTGTCGACAACCTGCTGCCCAAAAGCCAGACTCGAGAATCCCGCGGCGAACATGATGATCGCGATCGCACTCAAAAGGGCTGTAGATCCGCTCTGGCCTTGATCGCTCATGAGCCGTGTTCGACGTGAACCCATGGAGACTCTTCCTTCGCGTATTAGCCGGCACTTCATCTCAAGATCGAAAACCGAAAGGTGAAATGCCACTAGTCTTCTGGGCGTCCGACTCAGGAAGGGGGCAATATTAGCTTCGGACATAGCCGGGGATACGCACCGGTTCATACGCAGGAAGCTCATGCTGCCATCGGCCAGATGGCGACTACAAGACGTTAGTCGCGAAATCCGAGTCCTGTCTTGGGACTCAGTTTGTCGGTCACTGGAGATTAGGCGCTAAAGAGGTAACTGGTATGTGATAGTAGTCACACTTTAATGTTTATATAGGTCGTCACCAAAGCGCCGCTAAGGTAGGAGTGCTTGTGTCTAGTACATTAAGACGTAAAGCAAGCAGGGTGATTTCCGGAATATCAGGCTAGGCAAGTTGCAACGTTCATCGACAATTCACGGAGTTTTGCGAGTGTAGGTCAAGCGTGAAGGTCAATCGTCCGGAGGTTGATTGCAATCATTAATGCCCGCAAACGCCTTCTACAATATTATTCGTCTCATCGGACTCGTCGATCTGGTGATCGGAATCGGCAGTGACTGAAAACCTGCATCCGGTTAGGCACTTCCCCTGTATGTCGAACGCAAGATCCGCCGAGCCGCCGGCCGGCATAGGCAACGTCAGTTGCCGGATCGCGGCGCCCCCAATGAATTGCAGCGTGGTGCTGGACGCGGGAGCGGCAGCCTGGCCTGCATTCTTGATGGTTACAGATAGTTGTCCGGTAAATTTGTTGCAGTTTAACGTGGGCACGAGATCGGCTTTGCCGGCAACCACGTTGTCTGAAATAGTCATCATCCAGACGTTTCTGCCATAGGTAGCGGCTATGAGCTTTCGGCCGGGCAATGTCTTCAACTGCGTAACCGGTACGCGCGGCAAGCCGGAACCCAGTGTCTGCCATTGTTCATTGGCAACTCCCCCGTCAGTTGCAACGAAGGCGCCAACGTTGGTGCCCAGGAAGATGAAATCCGGATTCGCAGGATCAATGGTGATCCAGTTCACGGGAACATTCGGCAGATTGCCGGAAATATTGGTCCACATCTTTCCGGCATCGTCAGTCCGAAAAACCTTCTGGCCGCCGAGAAAGCCCACTTTGAGCGCGTATAGCCTCGACGGATTGGCTGGGGAGACCGCCAAGTGCCCCAGCAGGTCCGTGCCATTCACGGGACCTCCGTTGATCGGAGTTACGTTCGCAGCACCAGTGAAGCTGAGGTTGGTGAGCTGAAAAAGAGCGGAGCAAGTTGAACTCGGCGGTGTGCAGCTTCCCGGAGGCTGACGCGCGACGACGAATGCTGTAGTAGGGTCGCTCGGAGCAGAAGCAATGAACTGGACGGCCGAGTTGATAGTGTTTGTAACTACGTGCGAAACCGTTTTGTTTGCCGTCGCGTCGAATGCAACCAGTATCGGGTTGTCGGCGCCCACCAGCAGGATGCGCGAGCGCGAGAAGTCAAAGCCGTGAAGGCTAGGTTCTCCCGCGAACAGCCGGTCGTCCAGAGGCAGAATTTCGAAAGGATCCAGGAATCCGAGGCTTCCCAGATGCAACTGGATGATCGGCAGAACTGGAGACAGGGGCCGCGGCATGAAGTTGATGTTGCCAAACGGTCCTGAGACGAAAAACGTTCCGGGCGTACCCGGATCAGCGGCTTGAAACGCTCCATCGCCCATCCAGAGCTGCTGCCACTCCGGAGACCCTGCCGTCACCATCGGCCCGTCATCTTGCGCTCCTGCGGCCATCGCCGCTGAGCCGCCCGAGTCTGCATCGGCACTGAACATTTCCAGAGTACGCAGATTGTCGTTCAGGCTGGTCCACGCATCGCCTCGCTCGGTGGTCGCCCAGGCACCCCCATCATTACCCACATACCAATTCGTCGAACTGGCCAAAGCAATTGCATGCTGGTCGTCGTGGAGACTGTGTGTGATATCGAGCCACGCGGGATTTAGCGCGGAGATGTTGTCAGCCCGGAAGAGGAACTCCGCCGCCATGAGCAGGCTCGCAGAATCCGGCGGAGCGGCGACGTACATCAAGTTGCCCTTAGGAGCGATTCCGGTGGGTGTTGGAATGAGCTTCCAAGTCCTGGCCCGATCGCGGGACTCGAATAGCTGAAAGGATGCTGGTGGCGGCTCCAGCAGCAACGCCCACAACACTCCATTGCGGGTCGCAAGGCTGATGCGAAGCATATCACTGACCTTCGGCAAGCCGCTGCCCACGATGTGTTTCCAGTGCGCCCCCTGATCTCTTGATAAAAATAACCCCTTGTTGCTCACCCCGGCGAAGTAGACATTCGCTCTTGGCTCGGAAAGGAGTTCGATATGAAAATCGCCATTGGCGGGAACAATCCCGTCAGTGTCCGTAACTGCCATAACTCTCTTCCAAGCCCTTCCAGCGTTCGTAGATCGGTAGATACCAAAATGTTTCGCCACGGTACTCCCCTGCGGAACGGAATAGGCAGGGGAATTGGGATCGACGCCGATGCCGGTACTTGCCAGCATGATCTGGGGATTGCGAGGGTCGATGAGAATGCTGGAGAAGCCCAAGCCGGCGAACGGGTGGGCGCCGCGATCGGCAGTGGAGATCCGACGCCAGGTGCGCCCATCATCCGCCGAGATCAGAATGCCGACTCCCGTATAGGCGCTGATGTTGGCTGAGTTGTCGGGCGCGCCGGTGCCAACGAAGATTACCGGCGGATTGCTGCGTGCATCCAGCGCGATCGCACCTACTGACAGGCTCTGCGACGGATCGCTAATGGGATTGAAACTGGGATGCGCACTGAGTCCGTTGTTTGACTTCCAGACGCCGCCGCTGGAACTGCCGACGTACACCGTGTTGCCGGTAGGATCGTTCTTCAGGTCTACCGCGATGGCGCTGACCTGTCCCGACATTGTCTCGAGTCCGCCCTCGAGGTTAAGTCCGAGGAAGGGGCTCGGTCCTACCTCCGTCCACGAGCCACCAACGCCAACGTCCTGAGGCGCGGCGAAAAGCTGAAGCGAACTGCTGACCAGGAAACAGACAGCAGCCCGCGAGAAGACTGAGTGCAATCTCGACACAGCAGTGCCTCCCGAGGGAGCAGATGAAGGTTGATTCGCGCGGGAACAATATCACACAGACATCACGACAGTTGAAAATTTCGGCTTGCTCCCCCCATGGTTGAGGCAAGAAGCAGCGTTGGAGACTGGCTGCTTTGGCTCGCTCTAGTTGACGAGAGGCCTGGCGTCTAATCACTTTTTGGATTTCGACTATTCCTGCAGGGCATAAAGGTTGGCACTCATGTCAGCGTGGTTAACAGCTCTTTAGTGAAGGCTTACATAAGACACTAAAGCGTGCTTGCGATTACATGCGTACACGTTCTTAGAGCCTAACCTGCACCCCAGGAGCTGAGTCTCAAGACAGGATTTCGGCATTCGCGACCGACGCTTTGTCGTCGCCATCTGGCCGATGGCAACATGACCTTCTTGCGCATCCACCGGTGAATAGTACTGGTGCCTCAGTAAAAGAAATTTGCAGAACAGGGACAATCCACGGACAGTCGGGCGATCGGGCGGAATTGGAGGGGGCCAAGTGATTGAAAGAATGGCTCCTCAGGTAGGACTCGAACCTACAACCCTCCGGTTAACAGCCGGATGCTCTGCCATTGAGCTACTGAGGAGTGACTGGTGCGCCGTGAAGCGCCTCAAAATATGATTTTATTGTAGCGGCAGCGGCGCGCCGCGTCAAAACCGATTGCATACGCAGAAAAACTGAGCGGAGGAAATTTCCTCCGCTCGCATCGATCAATGTTGTGAACTCGCAAGCGCGTTCGTTACGAAGCGCGCGCGGCCTTGGCTTTCGCGGTCTTGCCCAGCGTCTTGCCGGTGGCAGTTCCGGTGACGCCGCGAATGGTCCACATATCGCTGGCCAGTTTGGAGTCGCTGATGTAAGCGTAGGGCATCCAGAAATAGCCCTTCAGACCCCACGACGTGCCCCACGAGTTGCGTACCAGCACCGACTTCTTCTTGTCGTCGTAGCCGACGCAGAGGACGGCGTGACCGCCGACAACTTCTTCCTTCTTCGTGTTGGGCATCTTCAAAATGCCGGTCTTCGCCACCTCAGCGCCTTCAAACGCCGAGTAGACGGTGAAGCCGAAGACGAAAGGATAACCATCGGCCAGGCAGGCCTTCATCAGGTTGAGCGCTGCCGTCGAGGTGCGCGCGCTGATGCGGTGGTAGGAAATCACCTTGTGCTGCAAGGCATCGGTGTAGGCCTTCGCATTGGGCTTCTGCGTAACCACAGCCATGTTCTCGCTGTACGGCCAGTCCGACTCCGGAGGCACGCCCTGCTTGGCGACCGTCTTGATGCCATCGCGGATCTGGGCGCCCGCGTCCTGCCCGGTGGTGTGCTCCATAAGGCGCTCGTTGTAGTAGATGAACAAGCGCGACGGCATGAAGTCAGCCAGCATTTGTTTCTTCTGGCTGAACTCGAAGGCGCCGGCGACGGAATTGCCGGTACAACTGCCCACCTGTCCCTGGTCATACACTGGGGGACAGCCGGGCCGCAGGTCCGCCGACTTTGGCAGCGGTTTGGCCTGCAACACCGGAGACGCCGCGAACAACAGGTCACGAGGATCGGGCGTATCCTTGACCCAACCGAAACGTTGAATTTTGTGAGGCATGAGAGTTCCTTTCACACTGAGAATCTGATCAAGGGGGCGACGGGGCGCGGTGCGGCTGGAAGCGTTGACAGATTGTATCCCGATTTCGACTTCGGACTATGACAAAATCAGCGGCAACGTGCGAATTAATTTGCCTTACCACTAAGGTCTCAACGGTTGGGGATCGAGTTCCGAATGGCGACCATGAAGATTGACCAATCCTCGGCAGGCAGCACGGTGCGGCTCTGCCACCGGCGATGTGGCGGAACTGACCCTGCCAGAGACGCGCACCGCCGGCTATAGCTGGAAGATCGTTTCGCCGGAATCGACGGTGTTCGGCGCGAAGGACGAAGGATTCACGCGTGCCGAGCGGCGTAGGTGGAACGGGCCTGCATCGATGGACGATCACCGCCGTGAAGGCGGGATCGGCGGAGTTGGAACTGGCATATGGAAGATCGTGGGAGTCGGAAGCAGGGAAGAAGTTTGCGGTGACCATTGAGGTCGGCAATTAGTTTTCACCGCATCGGCATATGCGCGGCTGCTCCGGCGCATCAGGGTCGGTTCGAAGCCCGTCCGAACTTCTTCATTGGCGGGGTGGATCTGCCGTTAGCCCAGGATGAGATCTGAGCTCAGTCGGCTACGACCGCCACCACCTACTTCGCCAACAACTTCTCGATGTCGCCCGCGATGCGCTCAGGTGGCGTTGTCGGCGCGTAACGCTCGATCACGTTGCCCTTCTTGTCGACCAGGAACTTGGTGAAGTTCCACTTGATCGAATCGCCGATCAGCCCGCCCTTCTCGTGTCTTCAGGAACTTGTACAGCGGATGTTCGTTCGACCCGTTCACATCAATCTTGGAAAACAGCGGGAACTCGACACCATAATTGATCTCGCAAAACGATTTGATGTCGGCGTCAGAGCCGGGTTCCTGATGGCCGAACTGGTCGCAAGGAAAGGCGAGCAACTCGAAGTCACGATCGCGGTACTGAGCGTAGAGCTTCTGAAGGCCTTCATACTGCGGCGTGAATCCGCACTTGCTGGCGGTGTTCACGATGAGCAGTACTTTGCCCTTGTAGGCGCTCAGCTTCTTCTCTTTGCCGTTATTCAGCGTTGCGGAAAAATCGTAGATGCCCACTTAGCTTATAGCCCTTAGCTCTTAGCTAGATGCTCAGCACTCAGCCTGCCAAGAGCTAACGGCTAAAGGCTGAGAGTTGCTTTTTTAGTATGCCTTGGCAATCACGACGCGTCGGTCCACTTGTTCGCCGGTGACGATGCATTTGCCGCCACCATCGTACTCATCAACCACGGGGATGCAGCGGATGGTCGCTTTGAATTCCTTCACCCGCGCGTCGCAGCGTGGATCGTCCTTCATGTGTGCCATCACGAACTTGCCGCCACCCTTTTCGGCGGTCACGTCCTTCAGGATCGACTCGACCTCTTCGATCGAGTTCGCCAGCACCGTATTGTCCTTCAGGCGCTTCTTCGCCACGTTGTACAGGTCCTGCTGCATCTGGTCGAGCAGTGCGGGCAGCTTCCCGGCAACGTCGGCTTGCGGCATCGGTTCTTTCGTTCCCGTGTCGCGACGCTTCAGTACAACGTTACCTGCAGCAAGGTCGCGGGGACCGAGTTCAAGCACGATGGGCACACCGCGGCGCTCCCAGTGAAAGAACTTCGCGCCGGGCGACTGGCCTTCGCGATCGTCGACCTTCGCGCCAACGTCTTTGGCGATGCGGTGGGCGGCCTCAAGAACCGCCGCCTTCTCGTCGTCCTTACGGAAGATCGGCACCATCACAGCTTTCATCGGCGCCAGCTTCGGAGGCAGCACCAGTCCTTTGTCGTCGGAGTGGCTCATGATCAAGCCGCCGATCAGGCGCGTGCTCACGCCCCAGCTCGTCTGCCACACATAGTCAAGCGAGCCTTCGCTATTCTGGAACTGCACATCGAAGGCCTTGCCGAAATTCTGTCCCAGATCGTGACTCGTCCCGGCCTGCAGCGCAAAGCCGTTCTGCATCATCGCCTCGATCGAGTAGGTAAAGAGCGCTCCGGCGAAGCGTTCCGACTGCGTCTTCAGGCCCTTGATGACGGGCATGGCCATGACGTTCTCGGCGACATCGGCATAGACGTCGAGCATGCGCAAGCACTTCCTGCTGCGCTTCCTCGTGATTGGAGTGCGCGGTGTGGCCTTCCTGCCACAGGAATTCCGTGGTGCGCAGGAACATGCGCGTGCGCAGCTCCCAGCGAATGATGTTGGCCCACTGATTCACCAGCACCGGCAGATCGCGGTAGCTCTTGATCCACTTGGCGAAGAAATGCCCGATGATAGTTTCCGAGGTCGGACGGATGACATAAGGCTCTTCTAGTTGCTTGCCGCCGGCAACGGTCACCACCGCGAGTTCCGGCGCGAAGCCTTCCACGTGCTCAGCTTCCTTCTGCAGAAAACTCTGCGGAATCAGCAGCGGGAAGTACATATTCTGATGGCCCGTGGCCTTGAAACGATCGTCGAGCTGGCGTTGCAGCAGCTCCCAGACAGCGTAGCCGTTGGCCTTGATGACCATGCAGCCCTTGACGATCTCGGCGGGCTCGGCCATGTCGCCTTGCAATACGATGTCCTGATACCAGGTAGCAAAATCCTGAGCGCGGGCAGTGATGGGAGATTCAGCCATAAATCGATGAGTGCTCTCTTCCTTAAGTAAACAGCAGGTTTCGTGATATTTCAGATTAGCAGAATTGAGATGGCACGGCGGTTGATGGCGACTAGCTTTGAAAGGGCACGGCTTGAGCCGTGCCGCCATACGTCTCTTGTCAAAGTGTCCGCGAGGCTGTCTTAGGCGAGTCTTCCGCCTAGAGCTCTCCCGTAAGAAACTGTGCGCGCCCGTTGCCGAAACTCCAGTCGGCATCGGTGTTGGTGACGATGGAGACCATCACGTCACTGGGCTCGATGCCGCAGGCGGCTTTCAACTCGCGACACAGCTCCGCGTAGAACGTCTTCTTCATCTCTTCACTACGCGGTCGACTGATGACGGTGACGACGATCACGTTGTCGGTTCGCGGAATGCCGAGGCCGGTATCCTGCACGATGAAATGATTCGACGCGTGCTCTTCGTAGATCTGATAGCGGTCGCGCTCGGGGACCTTGAAGGCCGTGAGCATGGCACGATGAGCCGCGTCGAGGAGGGTCTTGATCTGTTCAGGACTGCGGCCGGTAAGGGCATCGATGCGGATGAGAGGCATGGTGGCTTTTTCCTCAATAATTTGTCATCACGAGGAGAGCTTTTGCTCGACGAGGGATCTGCTTCTGGCGACGAACAGCAGATCCCTCATCGGCCTGAAGGCCTCTTCGTGATGACAATATCGGACGAATAGATTTGGCCCCGCCTGGACACGCGACTACAACTACTTCGCCCCGTTCTTCACCAGCTTAAGAAACTCGGCGTGCACGCGCTTGTCTTCCGAGAGCTCGGGATGGAACGTTGCGGCCATCACCTTGCCTTGTCGCACCAGCACGGGATCGTCGCCGCGCTTCGCCAAAACTTCAACATCTTTGCCCACGCTCTCAATGCGCGGCGCGCGAATGAAGACCATCTCCAATGGTTCGCCGCCGAATGCGGTCGCAGTCTTCGAGGATGATGGAGTCGATCTGTCGGCCATAGGCATTGCGGCGGATCGCGATGTCGATCGCGTTCAACCCCGGCTGTTTGGGATTCTCGACTTCGCGCGCCAGCATGATGGCTCCCGCGCAGGTGCCGAAGGTAGGCTTGTTGTGGACGAATTCGATCGAGCGCATCGTACGTGCGCTCGCCGAGCAGCTTCAGAAATGTGCTCGACTCGCCACCGGGAATCACCAGCCCATCGATGCCCTCGAAGTCTGTCAGGATTGCGGACGAGCACGACGTCGGCGCCCAGCTCTTCCAGCCGGCGGCGGTGCGCGTCGAAATCTCCTTGCAGGGCAAGCACACCTATCTTCATGACATTTGGCTCTGAGCTATGAGCCGTGAGCTTTGGGCGCTGGCGTCGGCTCTTAGCTCTTGGCCTTTAGCTCTTAGCAGACCCTCTCCTACATCGTTGGATGTCGCAAAAACAAACTTGCTTCAGCTGCCTAACGGCGCTGAGCCGTCAGGCCGTAACAAGAAAAGCGCAGCCAGAGCTGCGCCTTGTTCGCTAAAAGCTAAAAGCCAAGAGCTCACAGCCGCCTTCCTACCATCCCCTCGTCTGCAGCAGGTCCTTCTCTTCAATCGCCGCGATGGCCAGGCCCTTCATCGCGCCCGGTCATCTGCTCGCTCACTTCGGCCAGCACCTTGGGATCGTCGAAGTGCGTTGCCGCAATCACGATCGCCCTGGCGCGCGATTCGGCCTCCTCGCGCTCGGCCTTCACCTTCAGATCGAGCGGCGTCGCTCCGCCCTTCATGAAGATGCCCGAGCCCACGAACACGGCCTCGGCGCCCAGCTGCATCACCAGCGACGCGTCGGCGGGAGTGGCGATGCCGCCGGCGGAGAAGTTCGGCACCGGCAGCTTGCCGGCCTTGGCAACCATGCGGATCAGTTCGTACGGCGCCTGGTGATTCTTGGCGGCGGCATAGAGTTCCTGGTCGCTCATCACGGTGAGCGCCTTCATCTCGCTGACAATCTGCCGCATGTGCTTGACGGCGTGAATCACGTCGCCGGTACCGGCCTCGCCCTTGGTGCGGATCATGGCCGCGCCTTCGGCAATGCGTCGCAGGGCTTCGCCCAGGTTGCGCGCGCCGCAGACGAATGGCGTGGTGAAGGCGTGCTTGTCGACGTGGTGCTCTTCGTCGGCGGGCGTCAGCACTTCCGACTCGTCGATGTAGTCGACGCCGATCTCCTGCAGAATCTGCGCTTCGGCAAAGTGGCCGATGCGGCACTTGGCCATCACCGGAATCGACACGGTCGCCATGATCTGCTTGATGAGCTTGGGATTGGCCATGCGCGAGACGCCGCCCTCGGCGCGAATGATGGCGGGCACGCGCTCCAGCGCCATCACCGACGTCGCGCCGGCCTTCTCGGCCACTTCGGCCTGCTCGACGCTCATCACGTCCATGATGACGCCGCCCTTCAGCATCTCGGCCAGGCCGATCTTCAAACGCAAACTTGTGTTGTTACCGTTGTTCTCTGACATAAGAAATCTCCAGAAAGCCGCCATTGGCACTTGGCATGAATGATGCCGTACCGAAGCGCGAAATCAGTGCGAGACAAACTTCTATTTTATCGCGGAGGGCCACGGAGCGGAATTTGCGTCCCTCTGGCGATCGACTTATCCAAGTTAATAATGAGCGAAAATCGGTCCTATCAAAAGTGCCATTCTATGTATTTTTCTTGGGGCCAATTTAGAGCTGGAACTCGCGGTCTGAGGCCGCCTGCAGCGTCAGCCGGCTAGCTTTTCAGAACTCCATACATTTGGTTGTCATCCCGACCGGAGGCGGGCCGTCCGCGCCCGCCGGAGTGGAGGGACCTGCTGTTCGTCGGACAGGATTGCCAAGGGTAAGAGAAGCAGGTCCTTCGACTCCGGCGCACAAGGCGGTGCGCCTCCGCTCAGGATGACAACCGGAGAAATGACGCATCGCCAAGTGCTACCGGACGACCATGAGAGGCGCTACTCCGCTCGGCCGCGGCTGCCATCCACCCACTGATCCCACAGGCGAAAGCCTTTCATCGCGTCGTCGAGGTGCGTGTCCGGGAAAGGTGGCTTCGATCTGTTTTCGCGTCAGACGCGGTCCAAGCCGCTGCGGCATGTTCGCCAACTCCACCATCAGCTCGGCCTCATGGCCTCATTCTTCTTGAGCTGCGCGAAGTCGACTTTGTCGTAGGTGTCGGAGGTAGCGTGGTAGTTGATGAGATAGTTCGCGGTCTCCTGGTTCGGCAGGATGGTCGGCACGCCCTCGATCATGAAGTCGTAGTTGTCGGTGCCGAGTTCGGCATCATTGGTGATTTCTGTCGCTTTCCACTGGGCGAACGGTTGCAGCAGCGGCGCCAGCGCTGCATCGGTGTCCTTGCGTCCCTGGTGGAGAAGCCGGTGAACGCTCCGTCTCCGGCATCGAGCACGTACATCGGCGACGATGTTGTCCAGCTCCTTGCGATGGGCGCGCACATACGCCAGCGAACCCAGCATGCCTTGCTCTTCGCCGGAGTACAGGATGAAGCGCATGGTGCGCCGGGGACGAATGCCCGACGCCTTGATCGCGCGCACGGTATCAATGACCGGTTGCCGCGTTGCAGCCGTTGTCGAGCGCGCCCGTGCCCAGGTTCCACGAGTCGAGATGGGCGCCGAAGATGACGACTTCGTTGGGCAGTTCGCTGCCTTTGATCTCGGCGACGACGTTGTGGCTGGTGATGGTTGGGCCAACCATGTTTGGCAGCGACACCGACATCTGCACCTTCTCGCCGTGCGCGATAAGACGAGCGATGCGCAGTGGCGTCCTCGCGTGCCAGCAGCACCTGCGGGATCACGTCCATCTTGCCGTTCAAGGTGTTGATGTGCCGGTAGAGAATGTCGTAGTCGCGGCTGCTGGTGAAGGCGATCAGCAGCGCTTTGCCCTTCACCGAACGCGCGATGATGTCGGGCGCGCGAAAGTACTCGTCGAACAGATCGTCCCAGGTGGCTAGTACTTTGCTGTGTACCAGGACGATGGCTCCGGTAATGTCTCCCGCCTTGGCGAACTCCGCTGCCGAACCCATGCCGACGTCGACGACGCGTGCAGGTCGTCGGTGGAACCGGAGCAATCCATGCCACCGAAACGGCGCGCACGCGAAATTCCACCGGCGCGACCACGTTCACCTGCGTGTCGCCCTCGGTCCACGACTGCGGAATCGTGAACTCTTCCGTGTGTACCGAATCCGCGCCCGCCTGTTTGAACGCGGCGATCGCCCACTGCTGCGCTTTCTCGAACGCCGGCGTGCCGGGAACGCGACCGCCGATTTCGTCGGTCAGCACTCGCAGGTTTTCTTGCGATCGGAGTGCCCGGCTTCAGCGCCTCCTGCATGACGGCGTCGTTGGACTGCGCGAAGGCGACTGTCGTACATGCGAGAACGAGTCGCAAGACCGAAAAGCAAAGCGCGAGGTGAGTGCATGGGGAGCAATTGTACAGGCACGTCCAAAATCGGGCTGCAAGATTGCGATTGACGAGATGGCCGCTGTGTAACATGAAGTCATCAACCGGAGCCGGCTATGACCATCGACATCGTGCCGATGACCGAAGCGCACTGGCTCGTTCGTGCGCGAAATCTATGGCGCAGGGAATTGCCACTCGCAACGCGACCTTCGAGACCGCGCTGCCGGAGTGGGCGGAGTGGGATGCGCGGCACCTGCCGACGTGCCGATTGGTCGCTCTTCGCGACGGCGAAGTCGTGGGATGGGCGGCACTGAGCAGCGTCTCCAGCCGGCAGGTCTATGGCGGCGTTGCCGAGGTCAGCGTCTACATTGCCGAAAACGCGCAGAGGGCAGGGAATTGGAGCGGCGTACTGCTGAGCGCGCTGGTCACCGAGTCGGAACGCAATGGTATTTGGACGTTGCAGGCTGGAATTCTCGCCGAGAACGCCGCCAGCATTCACTTGCATGAAGAAGCCGGCTTCCGCATCGTGGGCCGGCGCGAGCGTATCGGCTGCATTGGATGGCCGCTGGCGCGACACCATCCTGATGGAACGCAGAAGCACGATCGTCCGGGACCTAGTTAAGTCGCGTCGCTGTGCTTCTTCTTCAGATACTTCGCAAACATGCGGTGGGGATCGATCTCGATGAACTTGCCTTTGCTGGTCGCCAGCACTTCGCCCTGCTGATTGCGGATCTCTGCCGATCGGTAGTGTTCGCGCCCACGCACGCGCTGCTCCCACCCCTCCACCACCAGCGGCTTGAACAGCGGCACCGGCTTGAGGTAGGTGACGTCCATGGTGCTGGTGAGGCAGACGATGTTATGCAGCTTGTTCACCTTGCCCATGGCTTCGTCGAGGATGGTGGCGATGATGCCGCCGTGCGCGTGCTCGGGCGGGCCGACGAAGTGCCCCTTCAGTCGGAAGCGGCAGACGAAACGCTGACGCTCCTCGTCGAGGACGAACTTCAGCCGCAGCCCAATCTCATTCTCTGGGCCGCATCCAAAACACTTGTTGCCGAACTGACGCTTCTGAACGTGATGACCGGGAACCGCCTTGTGCGCTGGCATGCAACCAAGATGAAGCAGAGCAGGTGGAAGATGCAAGAGGAGAGGCCGCTGCTTCGCCTTTCGCTGCTCGCTCTTCGCCAGAACTCTCGGAACGGATGCTCGCCACCTACGCAAGTTCGGCTGACCAGTGGCAACCGCATTCTGCAGAGATTTCTGGCGACAATCGCGAAACGCGAATAGCGAACGGCGAAAAGCGTCTTTCAAAAAATATGCGGATTATTCGGATTGCCTGAGTCGATGACGATCTGCTCTTCGGTGTGGCGGGAGACGTACCAGCACGGCTTTACGCCCATCTGCGGGAAGACGGAGTTTGCGCAGTCTGCTTCGTGGTCACCGGCGTAGTCGTATTCTGTCTTGCCGTTCTTCAGCTTCACCACGTAGTAGGTGTGCACGGTGATCGCTGCCGAACGTGTCGCGCCGTGGGATGCGCAGCTTCGAGCGGAAAGAAAGTCGAGTCCGTAGAGAGCCACGGCGAGGACGCAGACGTGAGGAGAATGCGTTTCATGGATCAGGCGGTGTGCCGGTTTATTGTACGGCAAGGAAGGCTGTCGGCTGTCGCCGTTGCGCTGGCATCGTCGCACGTCAGTCTCGTTCAGCATCGAAACGACTCTGAGAATGTCGGCAACGTCGTGCTACTCCGTGCGGCCCTCGTCGGCAGGTTCAGCCCACGGATCTAGGTGACCAACTCATGGTCCTGCGCCTTGGCCGACAGCTGATAGCCAACACCTCTTGTTTTCCTGCCGCGCATCGGAGCATCATAAGGTCACAAGAGCTTGTGACGTCGGGCACGCAGGCCACGTTCCCCATCCGTCTCTCCATCACACAGCTATGAGCCGGGGCACGAGCATTCGCGATCCAAGCACCTCGCTACGGCGGCGGAGGCCGCGGGCCTGCGGAGAACTGGCCCGGCGGATGGGACGGAGGCGGCGGCCGGGGCGGCGACAATCAACCCAACTACAACGAGCGTTTGCGCCGCTATCGCATGGTAGTGCGTCATGCTGATGTCGTCGGTGGTGATGCTCTTCATTTCCTTCACCACCGTGTACGTGGTACGCAAGGCGGGCGCAACCTGGGACCCGGCGCGCAACGACTTCAGCAGCAACTGGGTGCCGCTGTCGTTGCCCGTACAGATTCCTGCTTCTGAATACCGCTGCATCCTTCTGCTGAGCAGCACAACGCTGGAGATCGCGCGGCGTCATGCAGCGCAGGATGTGGCGCTGGCGCCGATCGCCGACATTCCCGGCATTCGTGTCCGCAACAACAATTCGCTGCCCTGGCTTTGGACGACGATCGTGCTGGGCATTGGCTTTCTGGCGGGCCAGGTCTACGCCTGGCGTCTGCTGCAACGATTGAATCCCACCTTCGCCACCAATACCAGCATCTCGTTGTTCTTCATCGTCACCGGAGTGCACGCCGTTCATCTGCTGGGCGGCTTGATCGCGCTGCTGTGCGCCGGCGTCGCCAGCTGGCTGCGCAAGCCGCCGGAGACGCGCCGCATCATCCTCGACGTGACCGCATGGTATTGGCACTTCATGGGCCTGCTCTGGCTGTACGTCTTCGGGCTGCTGTATTTCGCAAGATAGAAGCTATTCACCACAGAGGCACGGAGAGCACAGAGGAAAGGCATTTTTATTTATTGCTTTCCCCCTCAAGGACTTTCCTAGAGAGATTGTCATCCCGAGCGCAGCCGAGGGATCTGCTGTTCGTTGGCGCCGGAAAGCCACTGACCGAGCGCTGAAGCGCTTGGCGAAGCTCGCGTCCCGTTGGAGTCCGTCTGCGGAGGAAGCGTCCAATTCCATTAACGAACAGCAGGTCCCTCGGCACCGCTGCGCTGCGCTCGGGATGACAATTTCCATTAAGGAGGACTGGTCAGAACAATAATCGGAAGCCAGCCCCGCCCTTCTCCGTGAACTCCGTGCCCCAGTGGTGAAAACGCCTTTCCTGCCAAACCGCTCATCCGCAAGCAAATCCAGTTCTTGACATCGCAAATTGCAATATTATAATTGCAAATCGTAATATGAAACTTGGCGAAAAACTTCGCTACCTGCGCCTGGTCGAAGGCACGCTCCGCGGCATGGACCGCGAGATGACCCAGCAGGACCTGGTTCGCCTGCTGAAGAAGGAAGTGGGCGCCGGCCTGAGCCAGTCGTACCTGTCGCAGATCGAGAGCGGAGCGCGGCCGCACCTGACGAATGCTTCGCGCATGCTGCTGGCGCGCTTCTTCAAGGTGCATCCCGGATACCTGGTGGACGATCCCGAGGGCTATCACACGGAGCTGACCAGCGACTTGCGCGGCGACGGAAGACCGGCTCGACCTGTGGCTGATCAACGGAGCGGAGCAGTCGGCGCACGATCCGGAGCTGCATCATGCGCTGCTGCAGGTGGCCAAGCACAAGGACAGCCGCAAGGCCCTGGTGCTGCTGGGCGCGATCCTGGAGACGCCGGAGCTGGTGGAGCGGCTGACCGAAGTGTTGAAGCCGGCGCCGGCGGCCGAATGGGCGCAAGGGCCGCAACGGAAAGAAGCGGGCGGAGTGAGCTTATGACACTGGGCGATGTTCTATCTCGCGTGCTTCCTGGTGGGAGTGACGCTGAGCGTTCTGTCGTTCGTCGGCGGAACCTGGCACCTCCCGCATGTGCACCTGCATGTGCCGCACGTGCATGTCGCACACGGCGGACACGTGGCTACGGCCCACGGCGCGGGGCACGCCGCCAACGGCGCCGACATGCCGTTCTTCAACTTCGCGACCATCACCGCGTTTCTCGCCTGGTTTGGCGGCACGGGTTATCTGCTGACGCGCTATTCGACACTGGTGGTCACGCTGGTGCTGGTGGTGTCGATCGCCCTCGGCCTGGTGGGAGCGAGCATCGTCTTCGTATTCATCGCCAAGGTGCTGATGGCGCATTCGCGCGAACTGGATCCGGCGGACTACGAGCGCGTCGGCGTGCTGGGCCGCGTGATCAGCCCGATTCGCGCAGGGCGGCACTGGCGAGATCATCTTCTCGCAGGAAGGCACGCGCCATACCTGCGGCGCCCGCAGTGAAAGTGGCGAAGCATTGGCGCGCGAAACCGAGGTCATCATCACGCGCTATGAAAAGGGAATTGCGTATGTACGGAGATGGGACGAGATGGCGGGAAAGGCAGGCAAGTAGCGACTAGCTGTTAGCTAGCTTAGCTCAAGACTCGCCCTAGGTCAAAAGACGGCGTAGAACGGGGCACCCGCGAACCAGCGAGTTCGTAAGAGCTAATAGCTAAGAGCTCAAAGCTAGTCGCTAATTGCAAGTTGCGCATTCAAGGAGAAACATATGGGTTTCCACATTCCAACGGACGTCGTGGTTATTGTGTGGACGGTCGTTATCGCCACCATCCTGCTGATGGCGGTGTTCACCAAGCTGTATCGCAAAGCCGGACCCAACGAAGCTCTGGTTGTGTACGGTATCCGGGGCCCGCGCATTATCAAGGGACACGGCACCGTCATCCTGCCCATGGTGGAGAACTGCCGCGAACTTTCGCTGGAGCTGATGTCGTTCGACGTCGCTCCACAGCAGGACCTCTACACCAAGCAAGGCGTCGCCGTCACGGTCGAAGCCGTGGCGCAGATCAAGGTCAAGTCCGATCCGGAGTCGATCATGACCGCGGCCGAGCAGTTCCTGACCAAGACGCCTCCCGATCGCGAGGCGCTGATCCGCCTGGTGATGGAAGGTCACCTGCGCGGCATCATCGGCCAGCTCACGGTGGAAGAGATCGTGAAGCAGCCGGAGATGGTGGCCGACCGCATGCGCACCACCTGCGCCGACGACATGAACAAGATGGGCCTGGAAGTGATCTCGTTCACCATCAAGGAAGTTCGCGACAAGAACGAGTACATCACCAACATGGGCCGGCCTGACATTGCGCGCATCAAGCGTGACGCCGACGTGGCCACCGCCGAAGCCGATCGCGATACGGCCATCAAGCGCGCGATCGCATTGCGCGAGTCGGCGACCGCCAAGGCGCAGGCCGACCAGGAGCGGGTCGCCGCCGAAACCGCATCGCTCGCCCGTCAGGCTGAGGCGCAACGCGATCTCGAAGTGAAGAAGGCGACCTATGCCGAGCTGGTGAAGCGTCAGCAGGCGCAGGCCGACAAGGCGTACGAAATCCAGACCAACGTGATGCAGCAGCAGGTCATCGCTGAGTCGGTGAAGGTGCAGCAGATCGAGAAAGAGGCGCAGGTCAAGGTGCAGGAGGCCGAGATCAACCGCCGCGAGAAGGAACTGATCGCCACCGTGCTGAAGGGTGCCGAGATCGAGCGTCAGCGCATCGAGACGCTGGCGAACGCCGAGCGCTCGCGGACGATGGTGGAAGCCGAAGGCCGCGCCAGCGCCATTCGCGCGCAGGGTGAAGCCGAGGCCGAGATCATCTTCAAGAAGGGCGACGCCGAAGCTCGCGCCATGAACGTGAAGGCCGAGGCCTTCCAGGAGTACAACCAGGCTGCCGTCGTCGACAAGCTGATTACCGGATTGCCGGAGATCGTGAAGGCGCTGGCCAGCCCGCTGGCGAACGTCGACAAGATCACGATCGTCTCGACCGGCAACGGGCACTCGGCCGGGATGAACAAGATCACCGGCGACATCACGGAGATGGCGGCGCAGGTGCCGGCGCTGTTCGAGGCGCTCTCGGGCATGCAGATGTCGGACTTGCTGGGCAAGATCCGGACGATCGGCGACAAGTCGCCGAAGCCGGATGAGTCTGCCGCCGGCCGACGACGGGAAGTCGAAGGCCGCGGGTGCAGGGAAGTAGGCATTGCGGTGCCCCAGCGCCTTCGGCCAACCGGGCGATTAGCCAGTGGGGCAACCTGGGCACCGGCGAGACGGTTGAGTCCATTGATTCGTGTCAGGGCACGACTAGTCGTGCCGAGGGCACCAATGCGACCAGGCTTTAGCGAAGGATGGTTATGTTTTCCGAAGATGACAGTACGCGCTTGATGGTGACACTGGGAGTGATTGGAACGCTGTTAGGCGTGGTCGTGCGCTTCGTCAATCACTCCAACATCGCGGTTCTAGTGGGCGCCGTGGGAGGCTTGCTCGTCGCCTTCCTGTTGGCTGCGGTTCGCGGCGAGCAGTTCTGATTCGAAATTGAGCTCGATAGCTGAGCGGCCGATAGCTGACAGCCGCAAAAGGAGTTCGTCATGGCATTACTCGATCGTGTAGCAACGCTGGTACGGGCCAATCTGAACGATCTGGTCGATCGCGCGGAGAATCCCGAGAAGATGTTGAAGCAGGTGATTCTCGACATGGAGAACCAGTTCATCCAGGTGAAGACGCAGGTGGCGATCGCGCTCGCCGATCTGCATCTGCTGGAGAAGAAGAAGAAAGACAACGCCGAGAAGCACGCCGACTGGATGCGCAAGGCGGAGTTGGCCGTCGACAAGAAGGACGACGAGCTGGCGCGCGCCGCGCTGGAGCGTGCGATGAGCTTCCAGCAACTGGCCGACAGCTTCGATCAGCAGATCGCCGATCAGCAGACGCAGGTGGAGGCGCTGAAGGCGGCGCTGAAGACGGCTGGAGCTGAAGCTCTCGGAGGCGAAGGCCAAGGCCGATCTGCTGATCGCGCAGCATCGCCGCTCGCGTGCGGTAAGCCGCGCCGCCGACGCGCAGCTGACGCCCGACGGCGAGCACCGCACCTTCGACCGCATGCGCACCAAAGTCGCGCGCGAGGAAGCGCTGGGTCGCGCCAAAGGCGAGATCCTGGGCGACGACATCGAAGGCCGTCTGCACGCGCTCGATCGCGAGCAGAAGATCGATGCGCTGCTGGAGGAGATCAAGGCCAAGAAGCGGCTGCTGAGTGCGTAAGGGTGGAGGCGAGCGTGTGATCAGCGTGGGTGGAGTACGCCTTCAGGCGTGCAGTTGGAGATCGACCGATCGGGCTTCGAGTCGGCCCTAGCCGACGCCAGGCAATTGCCTTGGCGGCTAGGCCGTTCTTCGGAGACGAGAGTTTATGCACGCCTGAAGGCGTGCTCCACCCAGCCAACGCGAGGCGACGCTCGCCAGTGCGCGCTACAATATCCCGATGGCTGACTCGCTCTATCTCAGCATCTGGTTCCCCAGCGTTTCGCGAAGAAGAGATGATGTTGCGCACGGTCTCCGTGTTGCGGCAGTTCCCGTTCTCCTCGTTGCGCGAAGGCGTCACTTATCTGTCTGTGCATCCGGTCTCGTGGAGCGAGCCCACCGTGCTGGAGCGCCGCTTCGATCCCGGCATCTCGCCCGAAGAAGCTGCCGAGGTGGCCAAGAGAATTCGCGCATGACGACTTCGCATTCGTCTTCGAGGCGTTCTGGGACCTCTGGGTGCCCAACGAAGACGAGCACGGCGAGATTTGGGTGCAGAAGCCGGTTGCGGTGCGCTTCCTGGTTCACGGAGTGCAATTCGACGAGGGCATTTACACCGACGACGGCCACATCGAGGTGCGACTTCGGACTCGACACTTCGTTCGTCTACGAAGGGCGCGAGATTTCGCCCTTCATCGAGAAGCATTTGCGATGCGAACATCGCCAAGCTGGTAGCATTCTCGGCCGCGGTCGAGAAGAACTGCGGCGTCAGCGGACGCGTGCTGTGGTCGGAGTCGGAAGAGAACCTGGCGCAGAAGCTGATCGCGAAGCTGCAGCAGACGCAGTGAGAAGCAGTTGTCAGTTGCCGGTTGTCAGTTGCCAGTTAACAGCCAACCAATGCCTCAATTGCTGACAACTGAGCGCTGACAACCGACATCTGCCTCCAAAAGAAAAGAGGCCGCACAAGGCGGCCTCTCTTTCCTCTGTCGCTAAGAAAACCTACATACCCTGGCTGAGGCCCTTGTTGACCAGCACCTTCACGTCGACGCGCTGATTCATGGCGCGGCCTTCGGAGTCGGTGTTGCTGGCGGCCGGATGCGTGGCACCGTAGCCGGCAGGCGCCAGGATGCGGCGCATCGGGAACGCTCTTCTCGTTGCGGAGATACTGCACCACGGCGGTCGCGCGCGCAGTCGCTCAGCTTCTGGTTCTCGGCCTTCGTGCCCGTGCTGGAAGCATAGCCGGCGACTTCGATCATGTAGTTCTCGGTGGTCATGGCGATCTGGGCGACCTTGTCGAGATCGGCCTTGGCAGCCGCATCGAGATCGGTAACGCCGGTCGGGAAGTAGATGCCGGCCTCAGCGACGGTCTTATAGTCGCCAAGATCGGAGACACGCTTGTTCACCATCTGGATCGGCATTGGCGTCCATCATGCCAAGTGCGCCGGCGGCGACCGCGGTTTTGCCGGCGACATCGGCGGTGCCCTGAGCAACATCGGCGGATGCCTGCGCCGTCTGCGCCTGCTGCACGCCGGAGTTGGCGGTGCTCTGGGCCTGAGCGGCAGCGGCCTTGTTGGCCGTGATCTGCTGCTCCTGGGCTACTTCAATCGCGAAAGCATCGGGATCGAAGCTGACCTTGCTGGCGTCCAGCTGACCCTTGGCATTGCCCACGCCCTCGGCGCTGATGGTCAAGCCGGGCACCATGGCGGTCACGTCCATGTCGGAGCGGCGCATTCTGAGCGCGCCCTTTTCGCGTTCAACCTTGGTGTTGTCGGTCAGGTTGACCACGACCATCTGGCCGGTCTTCTTTTCCTTCACGTTGACCGCATCGCCGTCGCGGGAGACGATCTGGCCGATTACCTTGGCTTTCTTGCCGGCGGGAATTTGTTTGGCGGGGGTGGATGCATACATCAGGCTGGCAAACAGCATGACGCAAGTCACAGCACATAAGAACTTAACTTTCACGAAATCCTCCATGCGCAGCGGCGCTATCTGGTTCTTGCATTTGGGGGTTAAGTCCGGCAGACGCCGGACTGGTTCGTCGCTGAATGCGCAGCGGTACGATCCCGATTACAGAGCATCGCTAGCGCTACAGGCGCAGGCCACCCTGGTAATACTGCTAGAAATGCTCATAAAGTACCCAAAAATGTATAGGGTTGGCGATTCCAGGGAATGCCGTGAGCTGGCTGGAGGACGAGTACCAGTCGACGTCGGTCTCAATGGAGGTTGCCAAAGCTGCAGTCCGACCGGAGCACGCCCTGAACTCGGCGCTGCTCGCCTGAGCCGAGAGTCGCGCGCATGAACTGCGGATCTTATGTCAAAGGCCTCGACAACGCGAAGGGCCCAGCGGAATGCCGAGCCCTCGCGGTAACTGACCGGATCAACTGTTACTTCGTTCTTCCGCCTTCCATCTTCAACTCCGCGCTGGCGCCTGCCTGCGCCGCCGCCAACCGTGCGGTCAGCACGCGGAAGGGTGAGCACGAAACGTAGTTGAAGCCGAGCGAAGCGCAGAACTCGACCGACGAAGGCTCGCCGCCGTGTTCGCCGCAGATGCCGATCTTGATGGTCGGACGCGTCGCCCGGCCCTTCTCGACGGCAGTCTTCAGCAGTTGGCCGACGCCTTCGCGATCGAGCACCGCGAACGGATCCTGCTTCAGGATGCCTTCGGAGAGATAGGCGGTCAGGATCTTGCCGACATCGTCGCGCGAGAAGCCGAAGGTGGTCTGCGTGAGATCGTTGGTGCCGAAGCTGAAGAACTCGGCTTCCTTCGCGATCTCATCGGCCATCAGCGCCGCGCGCGGCAACTCGATCATGGTGCCGACCAGGTACTCCACCTTGTATTCCTTCTCGGCGAAGACCTCTTCGGCTACCTTGCGCACCAGGCCGCCCTGGTTGGCCATCTCCTTCAGGCCGGTGGTCAGCGGGATCATGATCTCCGGCTTCACCTTCACGCCTTCCTTCGCGACCTTGACGGCGGCCTCGAAGATGGCGCGCGCCTGCATCTCGGTGATCTCGGGATAGGTGATGCCCAGGCGGCAGCCGCGCAGTCCGAGCATCGGGTTGACTTCGTGCAACTGCTCGACGCGATTGAGCAGCGTGCGCAGCTCCTTCAGCTTGGGCGACTTCGGCTTGGTGAGCTCCAGCTTCGCGATGTCGACCATCAGGTCTTCGCGGCGCGGCAGGAACTCGTGCAGCGGCGGATCGAGCGTGCGGATGGTGACCGGGAATCCGTCCATGGCGCGGAAGATGCCGACAAAATCGTTGCGCTGATAGGGCAGCAGCTTGCGCAACGCCATGCGGCGATCTTTCTCGCTGTTGGCCAGGATCATCGCGCGCATGTGCGGCAGACGATCCTCGGCGAAGAACATGTGCTCGGTGCGGCACAGTCCGATGCCTTCAGCGCCGAACGCACGCGCCTGCAGGGCATCGCGCGGAATGTCGGCGTTAGCGCGAACACCCATGCGGCGGAAGGGCTCGGCCCATCCCATCAGCTTCAGCAGTTCGGGATCGTCAGGACGCGCTGCCACGGTCTTGAGCTGTGCCGTTGATGACGCGGCCGGTGGTGCCGTCGAGCGAGATCCAGTCGCCTTCCTTCAGCGTCTTGCCGTGTACGCGGATGACGCGCGTCTTCTCGTCGACTTCGATGTCGCCGGCGCCGGCGACGCAGCACTTGCCCATGCCGCGCGTGACGACCGCCGCGTGGCTGGTCATGCCGCCGCGCGAGGTGAGAATGCCGGCTGCGACTTCCATGCCCGCAATGTCTTCCGGCGTGGTCTCGGCGCGGACCAGGATGAGATGCGTCTGCTTGTCCTTGTTGAACTTCTCGACCGCGTCTTCGGCGGTGAAGACGATCTGTCCGACAGCCGCACCCGGCGAAGCCGGCAAGCCGGTGGCGAGCACTTCGATGTCCTTGCCCTTCTCGTCGAGGCTCGGAACGAGGAAGTCGTAGAGCTGGTTGGGCTCGACGCGGAAGATGGCTTCTTCCTTCGTGATCAGGCCTTCTTCCACCATCTGGATGGCGACGCGGACCGCGGCGCGCCCGGTGCGCTTGCCGTTGCGCGTCTGCAGCATGTACAGGCGGCCGTCCTGGATGGTGAACTCGAAGTCCTGCATGTCGCGATAGTGCTTTTCCAGCCGCGTGGTGATCTCGCGCAGCTGGTTGTAGGTGTCGGGCTGGATCTTCTCGAGCTCGGAGATGTGGACCGGGGTGCGGATGCCGGCGACGACATCTTCGCCCTGCGCGTTCATCAGGAACTCGCCGTAGAACTCCTTCACGCCGGTGCCGGGATTGCGGGTGAAGCCGACGCCGGTGCCGCTGGTCTCGCCCAGGTTGCCGAAGACCATGGCCTGCACGTTGACGGCGGTGCCGATCGTGTCGTCGATGTTGTTGATGCGGCGATAGTGCTTGGCGCGATCGTTCAGCCACGATCGGAACACGGCGTCCCGCGCCATCACCAGCTGATCGTGCGGGTCCTGCGGAAAGTCCTGCTTGGTGTGCTGCTTTACGACCTTCTTGTATTCGGCGATGACTTCCTGCAGCGCCTTGGCGTCGAGGTCGGTATCGAGCTTGGCCTTCTTCTGCTTCTTCTTGCCGTCGAAGACCTCTTCGAACGCGTGCTTCGGAATGTCGAGCACCACGCTGCCGAACATCTGGATCAGGCGGCGATAGGAGTCATAGGCGAAGCGCGGGTTGTTGCTGCGCTTGGCCAGGCCCTCGACCGACTTGTCGTTCAGGCCGAGGTTGAGGATGGTGTCCATCATGCCCGGCATGGAGAACTTTGCGCCCGAGCGCACGCTGACCAGCAGCGGATTGTCGGCGCCGCCAAGCTTCTGTCCCTGGAGTTGTTCCAGGCGGCGAAGCGCTTCGTCCATCTGGCGGTTGACTTCGTTCGAGACCGTGTGGTTCGGCATGTACTCGCGGCAGGCTTCGGTCTGGATGGTGAAGCCCGGAGGAACGGGCAGTCCGGCATTGGTCATTTCGGCCAGTCCGGCGCCCTTGCCGCCGAGTTCGTCCTTCATCTTGCCGTGACCTTCGGCGCGGCCGTCGCCAAAAAAGTAGACGTACTTCACGGCCGAAGAATTCGCGGTCGTGTCCTTCATTTCAGTTGCAGTGCTCATAGGAGTCCTTTACTTGTTGCTTGCATGATTGCGTTTAGAAAGTTCGCGTTAACGTCAGCCGAAGGGCGGCACAACCGTAGCCCAGGACGTAAGTCCTGGGTAACGTGTTTTGAGAATCGATCGAGTCCGCCAGGACGACACGTTTTTGTGCCGTCCCTGAAGGGACTCGGAAATCTTAATCAACTCGCAGCCCAGCACTCACGTGCTGGGCTAATATTGTGCCGCCCTGCGGGCTCCCGTGTTCGCGCTCGCCGGGCTCTTCGCGAAAGGTGACCTACTTACTTCCGTGACGACCTCGCTGAGGTCGGCGATTCCATTCACGTACCACCTGAAGGCTGCTCTCACCCGCGAAATTGTCATTACGAGCGCCGTGTGTTGGCGGGAGGAATCTGCTTTTCTGTCGCTGCCGGCAAACAGCAGATCCCTCGCTTACGCTCGTGATGACAATTCTTCGAATACACAACATTTGCAAATTCAAGTCTGTGGCGGCGCCCGAATCCTCCAAAAGAGCCTTTGCGGCACGTCTAAAGACGTGCCGTGACACAAACCAAGGCGCCTACTTGCCTTCGGTCACGATCTCGCTGAAGTCGGCGATGGTCGAGAACTCGCTCAGCAAATCGCGCAGCAGCAGCCAGGCGATTGGCGCGCACGCGCTCGTCGTCCACCATCACCATGACCTTGTCGAAGAAGGCGTCCACCGGCTGACGCAAGCGGCTGATCTGCGCCAGTGCCGCGGCATAGTTCTTCTCGTCGCGCAAGCTGACGAACTGTCGCCGCCGTTTCCGGAATCTTGGCAGCCAGCTCCTTCTCCGACTCTTCGGTCAGCGCCGAGGGATCCAATCGCTCGGCAATCGTTCTTGTTCGTCTCCCGCGCCTGCCGCAGGATGTTCTTGATCCGCTTGAACGCAACCGAAATCGACGCGAAGTCTTCCGAGCCGCGCACCTCACTCACCGCCTCGGCACGCGCGATCGCATCGACCACGTCATCGCTGCCGGCGGCGAGCACGGCCTTCACCACGTCGTAGGCGAAGCCGCGCACGTCGCGCAGGTAGAACTCCAGGCGCTCGTACATGAAGTTCGCGACCGACTCTTCGAAGTTCACCTTGGGATCGAAGCGCTTCTCGGCTTCCGAGCCTGCATACTCCGCGCGCGCATCGGCGAACAGCTTGCTGATCGGCAGCGGCAGCTTGTGCTCGGCAATGATCTTCACGATGCCGTTGGCGGCACGCCGCAGCGCAAACGGATCTTTCGATCCCGTCGGCTGCAATCCCAGCGCGAACATTCCGGCGATGCTGTCGGCCTTGTCGGCGATGGCGAGCACGCCGCCTTCAACGCTGCGCGGCACGCTGTCGTCCATCGACTCCGGCTTGTAGTGATCGTAGATGGCATACGAGATCGCTTCGTGATTCGGTTCCGGCATCAGCGGATCGAGTTCCTGCACCCGCGCGTACAGTCCGCCGATGATGCCCTGCAACTCGGTGAACTCCTTGACCAGTTCGGTCGTCAGATCGGTCTTCGACAGCAGCCCGGCCTTGAAGACGATGCCCGGGCGCGAACGCGTGCCGCCGGCGCTGCGAATCGTCTCCGAGATCAGGCTGCCCAGCTTCTGCACGCGGAGGGTTTTGTCGAAGTAGCTGCCGAGGTCTTTCTGGAAGGTGACCGACTTCAGCCTCTCCACGCGGTCGCGCAGTGGAACTTTCTGGTCGGTATCCCAGAAGAAGCGCGCGTCGTTGAAGCGGGCGCGCAGCACGCGCTCGTTGCCGTGGCGGATCAGCCCGTCGGGATCGCCGTCGGTGTTGAGCACGGCGAGGAAGTGCGGCAGCAGGCCGCCGGTCGCATCTTCCAGCGCGAAGTACTTCTGGTGATCGCGCATGACCGTGACCAGCACTTCATCGGGCAGCGAAAGAAATTCCGGATCGAAGTTGCCCATGATGACGGAAGGGAACTCCGTGAGGTTGACGACGGTGTCGAGCAGCGACTTGTCTTCGCGCCAGCGCGCGCCGGGAATCAGTGCGCGTCGCGGCATCGAGCGCCTTGCGGATGCGCTGTTCGCGATCGGCGGTCGCAGGCGACCACGAAGCCGTCAGCCAGCGTCTCAACGTAATTCTTGGGGAGCCGGATCGCCAGCGCGCCGGACGACAGGATGCGATGGCCTTCGCTGGTTCCGCTGGCGCGAATGCCGGCGAACTCCAGCGGCACGACTTCGCCATCGAGCAGCGTCACCAGCCAGCGCACCGGACGCACGAAGCGCTCGGCCGACTTGCCGCGCCAGTACATGTTCTTCGCCCAGTAGATGCCGGCAATTTCTTTCGGCAGAGCTTCGGCGAGAATGTCGGCTGCCGGGCGGCCCTTCTTCTGCACGGTGGCGGCGAGGTATTCGCCCTTCGGCGTCGTGATCTTCTCCAGCGCCGTCGACCGGGACGTTGACCTTCTTGGCAAAGGCTTCGGCGGCCGCTGTCGGCACTCCGTCTTTGTAGGCGACCTTGAGCGACGGCCCAGTGACCTGCTCGCTCACGTCCGGCTGAGAGGCGGCGACGCCGGAAGCAAGCACCGCCAGCCGGCGCGGCGTGGAGTAAGCCTGAATCGCAGGACTGGCGACCAGGCGCTCGCGTTCGAGCAGTTCGCCGACACGCTTCGCGAGTTCGTCGCGGGCGCTGTCGATCATTCGGGCGGGAATTTCTTCGGTACCGATTTCGAGTAGGAAGTCAGACATAGAAAAGCAGCTATTAGCTATTAGCCGTTAGCAATCAGCTAAAGGCCAAAACAGTATTGTGAAGCACCATCGATTATTCCGAAGTGACTTACATCACTGCGGCCTCTAAGAACTGTTGTGCGCGGGTGCCCCATCCTCGTCGCCAGATTTTGGCGACAGGGTGAGGCTCCTCTACGACCTCGTCGCTGCCAGCTGCGCGGAGGCTTTACCACCGGGTGCCCCATCCTCGTCGCCTTCCTTTGGCGACAGGAGTGGGCTGACTAAAACCCGCTTCGGCCTTCTGCTGGTCGACGTACGCCTTGGCCACTCCAACCGCCAGCGCGCGGATGCGCGCGATCACGCCCACGCGTTCGGTCACGCTGATCGCGCCGCGCGCGTCCAGAATGTTGAACAGGTGCGAGCACTTCAGGCAGAGGTCGAAGGCGCCGAGCACGGGGAAGCGGCGAGCAGCCAACTTGACGCTCTTCGCTTTTCGCTTCTCGCTCTTCGCCAGAGGTATCCGCGACGCTTCTTCGCCTTTCGCCTTTCGCTTCTCGCCGATAGCGCGCGCGTTGTATTCGTCCAGCAGCGCCTGACACTCGGCCTCGTACAGCTCCAGGTGCTTCCAGGCCTTCTCTACATCCGCGCGTTCAAAGTTATAGACGGAAAACTGCAACTCATCCTTCAAGCGAATCTCGCCGTACTTCACCGGACGCCCGTCGGGATCGACGACCCAGGTGATGTCGTAAATGCTGTCGACGTCCTGCAGGAAGGCGGCGATGCGCTCCAGTCCGTAGGTCAACTCGGCCGAGATCGGGTCGAGGTCGATGCCGCCGCACTGCTGGAAGTAGGTGAACTGCGTGATCTCCAGGCCGTCGAGCATCACCTGCCAGCCGATGCCCCACGCGCCCAGCGTCGGCGACTCCCAGTTGTCCTCTTCGAACTTAATGTCGTGCTTGCGCAGATCGATGCCAATCGCTTGCAACGATTCAAGATAGAGCTCCTGGACATTGGCCGGCGGCGGCTTCAGGATCACCTGAAACTGCATGTGCTTGAAGAGCCGGTTGGGGTTCTCGCCGTAACGACCGTCGGCTGGACGCCGCGAGGGCTGCACGTAGCCGACGCGATACGGCTTGGGACCGAGCACGCGCAGGAAGGTCTCCGGCGCCATGGTACCGGCGCCAACCTCGACGTCGTACGGCTGTTGCAGGACGCAGCCGTGGTCGGCCCAGAAGGTTTGCAGGCGCAGTACCAGTTCCTGAAAGGTCAGCGGATTTTGGGAGGAAGGCAAATCGGTCGTCCCCGGTAAACGAGGCGGAAGCCCCGGATATAAAGTCCCCGCCGGGCGTGTGCAGCAAAGCTCAGAGCAGGGCTGAAAGAACCGCTACAGATGAGTATGACACGATTACAGCTTGGCTAACATGGCGGCGGTCACCAACTTTTTCTCCAGGTGACGCTCGATGATCTGCACCAGGAACTTTCGCAGGTCGGCATACTGTGCCGCTCCGGAATTGTTGGACAGGCGCGCCGCTATCTTCTGTGAAGCTTCCAATCGGACGCGCGAAACATCTGGCCCGCCAGAGCTCGCGATTCCGGTGCCAGTTGCGACGACGCCAGTCGCTTGTGCTGCTCGCACATCAGGCCGTCCGCCAGCACGTGATAAAAGGCTTTGCTGCCGTTCAACGTCCGCCCGCAGGCCATGCACTCGCCGAGTTCGGGCAGAAAGCCGACCAGCCGCACCAGCCAGAGCTGGAAATAGGTCAGCGGCATCCAGATTGAGCCGGAGCGCAGCTGATACAGCACCGCGACGGCCAGCCGGAAGATAGCGTCGTTGGCTTCGCGGTCGGGCAGGAGCTCGTCGAGGGTTTCCGCAACGTGCTCGAGTGCGACGACCCGCGCGTAATCGATCTCTGTCGAAAGCGGCGACTCCAGGATGTCGCAGGAATCCAGCCGCGCCAGTTCCTGGCCCTCGCGATCGTCGTAGTAGGCGCGAACCAAAGTCAGCGGCTCCAGCGCTCCGCCGAAGCGGCGCTTGGATTTTTTGGCCGCGCGCGCCACACCCTTGACCTTGCCTTCGGCGCGCGTGAACAGCGTCACCAGCAAGTCGGACTCACGCAGCGGATAAGTGCGCAGGACGATCGCTTCCGACTGCTTCAGTGGCATGGTTGGCTCTGAGGTGAACAGTACGATTCTAATGATCGCGGTTGTGGCGTGCAAAAGCACGGGGGCAGTCTAAAAAGACCAGCACCGCTGCCGTAAGGTTTTTCGCGTCTGTGTCAGGGCACGACTTCAGTCGTGCCGCCAAGAGTCTCGACCGAATGCGGGCTTCAGCCCCTGCATGAATATGGCAGCGGTTGAAGCTGTGATATTTTCGAACACGTTATGGCACGACTGAAGTCCAGCGCTGATAGAAAGCAGGCACCCGGAGGAGTTATGACCCGCTGCCGATTGCAAGGTGGGCGCGATCGATCCGGAAGGGTAGAGGTCCTTCGACTCCGGCGTCGCAAAGACCGCGATGTCTGCGCTCAGAATGATACCCAGGTTAGGGGCAAGCTGTAGAAGCGGTTAGGATGGTTACCGCTGAGGATGTCAGAGCCACGAGGCTGTATTTATTCGCCTTTAATTCTGTTCGAATCTGCTCTGCGCTGAGTTCCAAAATTTTTCAGGTCCCTGGTTCCGGCAACTTCTCCAGTCTCCGGGTGTTACTGTTGACGGTGCTCCCGATCATGTCCGCTCATTCCCAGGCGCTTGTTCGCCATGCCGTCGTTGTGTTCGCGCTTGCTGTGGCGAGTCTTCCTCTGTTTGCCCAGCAGGAGAGCCAGACTCCGACGCCGACCTTTTCTTCCAACGTCAAGGTTGTGACCGTGCTGGCCACGGTGCGCGACAAGAAGGGCAACATCATCAATAACCTGACGCAGGACGATTTCAAGCTGACGCAGGACGGGCAGCCGCAAACGATCCGGTACTTCACTCGCGAGACCGATCTGCCGCTCACGCTTGGCCTGCTGGTCGATACCAGCTTGAGCCAGCGCCGGCTCATCGAGCAGGAGCGGGTTGCCAGCTATGCGTTTCTCAACGAGTTCATGCGCGTCGATAAGGACAAGGCCTTCGTCATCCACTTCGATTGGGGCGCGGAGCTGTTGCAGGACCTGACTACGAATCACCAGAAACTGCAGGTGGCGCTGGATAAGCTCGACATGCCGGGGTCGAATTTGTCCGGCCCGCCCAAGACGGCCGGCGGAGACGACGATGACGCACACCGCTACAAAGGTGGAAGTACCACATTGTATGATGCCATGTTTCTTGCCTCCGACGAGCTGATGCAGAAGCAGCAGGGACGCAAGGCGCTCATCCTGCTGACCGATGGCGTGGACGAGGGCAGCAAGATCTCGCTCAGTCGTGCCATCGAAGCCGCGCAGCGCTCGAATACCCTGGTCTATTCGATTTTCTACGCCGATCCCGAAGCCTACGGACACCAGCGCTTCACTCACTCCGGCGGACTCGGCGGGGGCATGGGACATCCCGGCGGAGGCTGGCCTGGCGGATCAGGCGGACCCGGTGGCCAAGGCGGCGGTCAACCTCGGCAGCAGCGCGAAGAGCATCCCGACGGCAAGAAAGTCCTGGAGCGCATTGCGCAGGAAACTGGCGGCCGTTTCTTCGAAGTGTCGAAGAAAGATCCCATCGACAAGATCTACGATTCCATCGCCGAGGAGCTGCGTAACCAGTACAGCATCGGCTACACGCCCGACAAAGCCGTTGCCGGCGCGGGATATCACAAGATCAACATCACCACGACGAACAAAGACATGATCGTGCAGGCGCGCGAAGGGTATTACGCCGAGAAGTGACGCCCCCGGTAATTTTGGGCGCCCCGGTCACTGACCACCGACCACTGACCACCAGCCACCGACTCTTGCTTTGCATCCCTCTCACATTCCGTTTATGGTTAAGGGAACCTCGCTGAGTCGTTCGTGGATCGTGTGGATGACTTCGAGGTTCTGGCTGACCAATAATCGCCTGCGTCTGTGCCTGGGTGCCATCCTCCCGGCGGCGGTGGTGGTGTTGCTCCTGGTCGCGCACTGGGCGCCCGTCCATGCGCAGTCCGCCGAGCAGCTCACGGTGTACTCGCCGCAGACCACCTACGCAGCGTCCATGCTCGACATTCAAGGCCATCCTTACGTCGGTCTGATCGAATTGCTGGAGCCGCTGGGCTCGGTAGAAGGCAAGGTCGACGGCAAGAAATACAAGCTGCGCTTCACCCCTCCCGGCGGGCACACCGTCGAGGCGCAGTTCAATGAAGGCAAGGACAAGTCGAAGATCCTCGGCGAAAACTTCAAGCTGCCGGGAAACTTCGCCCAGCAGAATGGCCGCGGCTACGTTCCACTCGCCGCCGTGCCGGAGATCCTGAGCAAGCTGCTGGCCAAGCCCATCCAGTTGCACGCATCGTCGCGGCGGCTGTTTATCGGCGACGTTGCCATGCGCTACAGCCTGGTCGCTGGACAAGAGCATTCCGCCCAAGCTGATCATCAGCTTTCCGGCGGCCGTGAATCCGTCGATCGCGACCGAGCCCGGTCGCCTGCGTCTTACCTTCCGGCGCGAGCCCATCGTCTCCAACGGGCAGGACAGCTACAACTTTACCGACTCCAGCATCACCGGCGCGGTCTTCGCAGAGCACGACGGCTTGGCCGAGCTGGACATCATGGCGAAAGACCCGATGATGGCAAACTTCGCCGACGGCGGTAAGACCATCATTGTGAGCGCCGTGCCGCCTCCACCGCCCGCGCCCGCGCCGGTTGCGCCTTCTCCAACTCCAACGCAAGCGGCGACGCCACAAGCCAAGCCGCCTTCAGGTCCACGATTTCTCGTCCTCATCGATCCCGGGCATGGCGGTGCGGAGACCGGCGCGGTGATCACGCCCACTCTGATGGAGAAGGATGTGGTGCTGGCGCTGGGGCGCCGGCTGCAGCACGAGCTGCAGAGCCGAGGCGTGGCGGCTGGCTTGCTCCGCAACTCCGACATAGCCATCGGGCTTGACCAACGCGCCATCGCCGACCAATGGGGCGCGGCCCGCTCTCTACATCACGCTGCATGCGGCCAATACCGGACGCGGCGTGCACTTGTTTACCTCGATGCTGCCGGCTGAAAACCTGCAACGAGGCAGCTTCCTTCCCTGGGACCGGGCGCAAGCCGCGTTTCTGGATTTAAGCGGCACGGTTGCGGGATCGGTTGCGGTGGAGTTGGAAGCGCGCAAGCTGCCGAGCGCGACACTGGTCGCTCCGCTGCGCCCGATGAACAACATCGCAGCACCGGCGATCGCGGTCGAGCTCGCTCCACTCGGGGACAACGTGGAAGACATTGCCAGCGCGGAATATCAGCAGAAGGTCGCGCAGGCCATTGCTGCCGGTGTGGCCGCGGTGCGCTCGAAGTTGCCGGAGGTGCGTCCATGACGCTTCCCGAAACCGAGCCGCGCAAGCAAGGAGCGAATCGTGGGCATCGCGCCATCCTGGTCATGTTTGCGATCCTCGCCGTCGTCGCCGTGGGCTTGGGATTCTATGCGCTTCATCTGAAGCGCAAAGTTGCACGCGACGAGCAGACCGCCAGCGAGCAGTTAGCGGCGACGACGCCGCAGACCAATGGGCCTCCGGAAACTGTCACCCTGTATCGTGGCGAACGACAGCGATGGCACGCTGGGAAGGTCGCAGGTCACGGTTCCCATGCCGGTCGAACGAAGCGAACGGGCACGTGCGGTTCTGCGGACCCTGCTGGCGCAATACCTGAAAACAGATGCCAGGCATCCCATCGGCAAAGACTCCGACGTGCGGCAGGTCTTTCTGATGGACGATGGCTCGGCCGTGGTCGATACGAATTCGGCCTTCGCCGACTCTCATCCCTCGGGCGTGCTGGCGGAGGAGCTGACGATCGCTTCCATTGTCGTGACTCTTAATGCGAACGACAACAAGATTACGAGGGTAAAGATTCTGGTCAACGGACAGGAGCGCGAGACCCTCGCCGGCCACGCCGACCTTAAGCGCTTTTATGAAGCCGGCAACATGGGCCAGGTCGTGAAAGACATGCAGTAGACCCTGCGCAGCGAACTTCCAGGCGCGAACCTCTGGTGCGCAGGATTTCTGGTTCAGTGTAAGCGAATGCAGCCCCACCGCCGTCTGCGAGCCACAACGCTGCGCAGTCTCCGTTACTATGAGAGTAGCTCCACCATAGGACATGCAGTGACACTTCCACGCATTGGCGTATTCGATTCCGGCGTCGGCGGCCTGACTGTGCTGAAGGCCATGGCCGAACAACTGCCTGCCCACTATTTGTATTTCGGCGACACCGCGCGTCTGCCCTACGGCACCAAGTCGGCGGAAACCGTGGCCCGTTATGCCATCGGAGCCGCCCGCTTTCTCGAAAGTCAGAATATCGATCTGCTGGTAATCGCCTGCAACACCGCAACTGCCCTGGCGCTGCCCGACATCAAGGCAGCCGCGCAGGTGCCGGTAGTAGGCGTGGTCGAGCCTGGAGCCGCCGCCGCCGCCGAGGTCAGCAAGAATCGGGCGGCCATCGTGATAGCCACCGAAGCCACTGTTAGCAGCCATGCCTATCGGGATGCGCTGCAGCAGCACGGATTGTTGGCGCTGGAGAAAGCCTGCCCGCTGTTTGTGCCGCTGGTGGAAGAAGGGTGGATCGACCATCCGGTCACTGAGCAGGTGGCCAGGATCTATCTTGGTGAAGCCACGGCGCAGGCTGACGGCGCCGATGTTCTGGTGCTGGCCTGCACCCACTACCCGCTGATCTATCCGCTCCTGCGAAGGATATTGCCCGACAAGGTACAGATCGTCGATTCAGCGGAATCGACCGCGCGGGTAGTGAAGCAGATGGTGGAAGAGATCATGGGACAGAAGCCTGAGCGGAGGGAGGACGCGCACTTCCCAGAACGTCATTCTGAGCGAAGCGAGTCCAACAATAATTTAGAGTGTCATCCTGAGCGGAGCGAACCGCAGGGCGAACGAAGTCGAAAGCCTGCCCTGAGCTTGCCGAAGGGGACCGCTATCGTGGAAGCCTCCCCGCAGGAGCACCGCACTTTCCGCTTCTACGTGACAGATTCCACCGACAAGTTCAAGAGGTTGGCGGCACGCTTCCTCGGACGACAGGTAGACAACGTGGAGCATGTGGACCTCGGCGGATAAGGGTGGAATCACGGGTTATAGCGGTCCTTCGACTCCGTCGGCCAAAGGCAGGCCGCCTGCGCTCAGGATGACACGTATAAGATTGATACCAGCAAGCGGTCAGCGGCGCCGACCGACTAACCACTAACACTGACCACTAACCACTAACCACTAACCACTGACCACTGCCCTATGATCTTTCGCTCCGACAATCGCTCTCTCGACCAGATGCGGCCGGTGAACATCATCCCCGACTTCATCTCCACTGCCGAAGGCTCGTGTCTCATCGAGCTGGGCAACACTCGCGTGATCTGCACCGCAACCATCGAGGATTCGGTGCCGCAATTTCTGCGCAACAGCGGCAAGGGCTGGGTTACGGCCGAATACGCCATGCTGCCGCGCGCCACGCTGACCCGCACGCCGCGCGAAGTCAACAAAGGCCGTGCCGGAGGCCGCACGCACGAGATCCAACGGCTGATTGGCCGTTCGCTACGCGCCGTCACCGACATGGAGAAGCTGGGTGAGCGCACCATCTTCCTCGACTGCGACGTCATCCAGGCCGACGGCGGTACGCGCACAGCGTCGATTACAGGCGCATTCATCGCCATGGGTCTGGCCATGCGCCGCATGGTCGAAGCCGGCTCCATGACCGTCGCACCGATTCGCGATTACGTTGCAGCTACCAGTATCGGCATTGTCGACGGCGAGATCATGCTCGACCTGGCGTATGAAGAAGATTCGCGCGCCGACGTCGATATGAACATCGTCGCCACCGGCAGCAAGAAGCTGATCGAGGTGCAGGCGACGGCCGAGCGGCGTCCCTTCGACGATGCGCAGCTGGCGAAGATGATGGCGATGGCGCGGCAGGGAATCGAGGCGCTGGTGGCGAAGCAGCAGGCGGTGCTGAGCGGGTTGCCGTTGCGGCAGTAACGTGGAGATGTAGTCGAGGTGAACGCCGTTCGCGCGCCATGCCGTGGCGGAGGTTTCGATGTCCAGAGTCTCGGCTGTCTTTGCCGCGCTGATCTCTGTCCTCGTCAGCCTGACGATGATGCGTACTCTGCACGCTCAAGAAACGAGCACGCAACCCCCGAAGCTCATTTTTCTTCTTCCCGAGCATTTCAAAGGTTGGACGTGCGTCGACTTCGGTGTCACGGGCGCGCCGCCCTTGCCACGCGAAGCAAGCTCGCTCGTTGTGAAAGCTCGGGCAGGAGATGTTGTCAAGACCTCCGACAAGCTGGTTGGCTACTTCATTTACTCGGAGGGGTGGGTTGAGATTAACGGGAAGCGGCGTTCCCTGCCGGAAGATGTGTTCGCGCGAAGGCAGACGCCGACCGGCGACAGCGGAGAAACTGTCCAACGATACTGCGTGTTTTTCGGGACTGAGGACGAATCCGATGCAGCGGGCAGCCCGCCGGGCGTCAAGCCTGAACCTATGTCAGGGGTGTCCACGCAGGAACGGGAGGCGTTGATCTCCCTTTATACGGCGACGCACGGCGATCATTGGATCCATCGCGTAGGCTGGCTTGGCCCTCCGGGCACCGAGTGCGGGTGGCACGGCGTGGAGTGCTGGTCCCATCTAAACACAAAGCCTCAACAGGTTACTGGCCTTGACCTGACGGAGAACAATCTGGTTGGCTCCGTTCCAGAGAGTCTCGGCCTGCTTACACACCTTGAAGATTTGACTCTGGTGGGGAACCACCTTGCGGGACAGCTTCCGACGCCCTTGATTCAGCAGTGGCTCGCGGGAACCCTGCGCGTTGTGGGCGAAGCGGGCCTGCTTACCGACATTTCGAAGATTGAGTATGAGATGGAGCCATCGGCTCTACTGTGCGGGTTTCGACGCATTGAACTGGATGCCGAAGGTCGCGCCACACGATACGAAACTCGTTGTCGCAACGCCACGCCCGATGACAGGACAACGTACTGCGAAGTGAAAGAAGGTAAGTCCTGGGGAGCTGGATTCGCGACGCTCGCCTGGGTACTTAAGAAAAACGGATTCTTCCATTGGGAGAAAACCAGCACCCGGCCCGAGTGTCCGGCGTCGATGGTCCGGCAAGAGTGACGAGCCATCGATCGGCCACCGTTCTCGCTCGCCTGCTTCTCTGCTTTCGTTTAGAATTTCCTGTCCTGCTATGCTTGATCCCAGCTGCACTCTGCTGGATGGCACTCAAATCCTTTCTACGAACCGGGCAGTTCGCCCGTGGAGGTTCTATCGTGGCACTTACTCCTGGAAAACTCGCGGGCATGAAAGCTGTCTCCAACAAGAACGGCGTTATCGCCGCCGCTGCCATGGATCAGCGCGGTTCACTGAAGAAAGCCCTGGGCGCCAACGCCGGCGATGCGGAGCTGGAAGAATTCAAAATTTATGTCTCCGAAGTTTTGACGCAACACGCCAGCGCCATCCTCCTCGATCCCGAGTGGGGACTGCCGGCCGCCAAGCGCCGCGCCAAGGGCTCCGGCCTGTTGCTGGCTTACGAGAAGACCGGCTATGACAAGCAATTGCCCGGCCGCCTGCCCGATTTGCTCGACCTGTGGTCGGCCAAGCGTCTGAAGGAAGCCGGCGCCGACTGTGTGAAGATCCTGCTCTACTACTCGCCGTTTGACGATGCGAAGGTCAACGATCACAAGCATGCCTGGGCCGAGCGCATCGGCGACGAGTGCCGCTCCAACGACATCCCGTTCTTCCTGGAGCTGGTCGGCTACAAAGAAGGCATCGACGAGAAGGGCCCGGAGTTTGCCAAACTGAAGCCCGGTGTGGTCGCCAAGTCGATGGAGGAGTTTTCGAAGGACCGCTACAACGTCGATGTGTTGAAGGTGGAAATTCCGGTGAACCTGCAATACGTCGAGGGTGCGCGCTCCTTCAAGGGAACTGCGGCCTACACGAAGAAGGAGGCGCTCGACCATTTTCGCGCGGCAGCAGGCGCCACCAGCAAGCCGTTCATCTATCTCTCTGCCGGTGTCAGCAATCCCGAGTTCATCGAGGATCTGGAATTCGCCGCCGAGTCGGGCGTGAAGTTCAACGGCGTGCTCTGCGGACGTGCGACCTGGAAAGACGGCATCAAGATTTACGCCGAGCAGGGTGGCAAGGCCTTCGAAGCATGGCTGAAAGACGAAGGCGTGAAGAACATCAACAACGTGAACAATGCACTGAAAGCTGCCACATCGTGGTACAGCATCTACGGCGTGCAGGCAGAAGCAGTCACGCGGTAAAACGGGTAGTGCGGACCTTCAGGTCCGCATCCAACCTACCTTGATTCGATTGAGCCGGCTCTAGCCGGCGACACAGCGCGCAGAGTTGCTCTGCGCGCTTTTTGCTTGCCCGCCATGGCTCACAGCCCATAGCTTCATTCATACACCGAGCATCCGCACCCCGGGCTCGGTACGTGTACCTTCAGGAAGTCCGATACCTTCTGGTACGCGTCAATCTGGTTTTCCACCCGCGAGAAGCCGTGTCCCTCATCGTGGTAGATCTTCAACTGCACCGTCCCGCCATTCTTCTTGATCGCATCGGCCACCTGCTGCGCTTCAGAAGGTGGACACCGCGGATCATTGCCGCCTGCCAAAAGCAGGATGGGCGCCTTGATCTTGTCGACAAAGTTGATGGGTGAGCGGTCTTCATATAGCGCCTTGTTCGTGACCGGATCGCCCATGGTCGCCAGGTCGTACTCGCGCAATCCCGGGTCTTCGTTGGCAATCTCGGTAAACCAGTTCACGAAGGGCACGATGGGTACGGCCGCGGCCCACATGTCCGGAGCCTTGGTCACGGCCATCATGCTCAGGTAGCCGCCGTAGCTGCCGCCCATCACGATCAGCTTCTTGGGATCGACGAAGCCGCTCTTCTTGATCCACTCAGCAGCATCCAGCACATCATTCAATTCCTGACCGCCCGCGTCACCCATGTTGGCGTCGGTGAATTCCTTGCCGTACCCGGTTGAGCCGCGATAGTTCGGCGAGATCACGAGGTATCCCTGGTTCACGATGTACTGAATCCAGCGGTTAAACGAGTCTACCGACTGCACGGCTGGGCCGCCATGAATGTAGACAATCGCGGGAAACTTGCCGTTGCGCTGAATGTTGTTCGGAACGTAGGCAAAGGCCGAAATCGTGAACTTGCCGTCCCGGCTGGGATAATGCACCAGGTAAGGCGACACCATGTCGGAGCTGCGCAGGCCGCCGACCAGCGCATGCGTGATCTGCGTCGACTGCTGCGAAGCGGTGTCGTAGACCCAGAGGTCGCTCGGGGCGTTCGAGCCGTTGTGCGAGTACAACATTCTTGCCCCGTCCCGAGTGTAAGGCGAAGGATTGCCGCCCAGGGAGTTCACTCCGGAAGCGACCGGTAACTTGGCTGCGTTATGTCCCACAATGTCGTAGGAGTAAATATTAGTTGTGCCATCGACACTCGCCGTCCAGGTCAACGATTTGCCGTCAGGAGCAAATCCTCCTGCCTCGATCTCCCATTTGTCGCTGGTCAGCCACTCGATCTTCTTCGAAGCAATATCCAGCACTCCCACATTGTCGTAGCCATTCTGCGCGTCGGAGGTGATCAGCACGCTCTTGCCATCCGGCGACAAATCGGCAGCGAAGTAATTGTGCCGTCCCGGGTGCGGCGTCAGGTTGGTGCTCTCGCCGCCCGCAATACTGACTATCATGACGTTGGCGTCTTTGCCCGTTGCATGCGATTGCGTGTAGATGACGAACTTGCCGTCTCGCGAGAAAATTGGCGACCTGTTGCTCAGATCCTTAGACGTGTTCTTCGTCAAATACGTGACATGCCGGGTAGCAACGTCCATCAGCTCAATCTCGTAACTCGATCCGGTCTTTGGCTTGGTCGCATACGCCATCGAGCGGCCATCGGGCGCCCACGCCGGATCGACTTCCGCCGACTCGGGCGAGGTTGTCAGGTTCACCACGTCGCCGGTCTTGGGCGAGACCATGAAAATGTCCCATTGCTCGTCACCGTCGTGATCGGAGGTATACGCGATCCAAGTGCCATCAGGCGACCACACCGGCTCCGACTGCCGCTGATCGCTGATCGTAAGCTGGGTTGGCCAGCCCCCCCCTGCCGGGATGATCCAGAGATTATTACGCCCGCTGATGTTCGAGATGAACGCCACCTGCTTACCATCCGGTGACCAGGTTGAGCTGCCGATGAGCCGCGTCATGTACAGCTTCTCGATGGAGAAGGCCGACATGTCGGCAAGGTTCTTGCTCTCGAGCTTGGTGGGATCGGTGATGGCTTGCGGTGCGGCGAGCGGTTGCTGCGCGAACGCTGTCAGAGTCATAAGCAACATGAGTGCGAACGTGGTGAGTTTCAAGTGTCGGGCTTCCACCTTCGGATGAACAGGAATCACAGCTATCTATTGTAGTGATTGCGGCGTCGGTTTAGGCCCGGCCCGCGAACTCTCGCGTCTCACTGGAGACTTTGACCTTCTCTCCCTCTTTGATGAACAGAGGCACGCGAATCTCGAGACCCGTCTCCAGCTTGACGACCTTGGTGACGCTGCCGCTGGACGAGTCGCCACGCGCGCCGGGCTCGGCATACGTAACCGTCAATTCCACGTGCGGCGGCAGTTCGATGCCGATGGGGTTGCCGTTGTACTTGTGCAGCTGGATGACGCAGCCTTCGATTACCAGTTCCATGGCATCGCCAAGCATTTCGTCGCTTAGGCTGATGGTCTCGTAAGTTTCCTGGTCCAGAAAGTGCGAGCCGTCCTTGTCGCTGTAGAGGAATGACGCGGGGCCGATCTGCAGGTCCGGTTCCTTGAACTTGTCGCTCGCCTTGAAGGTTTTTTCGAAGACGGCATGCGTGAGCAGGTTGCGCATCTTCAGGCGCACCAGCGTCTGGGCGCCGCGCGCCGACGGAGTATTCACCTCAGCTTCCAGACAATGGTACGGGGCGTTCTCGAATTCAAAAAAATCTTTGCGCTTGATGTCGATGGCATCAATCAGTGTCGCCATGGGTCCTCAAAATGGGCTGGGAAATTTGATCGCTGATATGAACTTGTCCCATTCATTATAAAGGGCACGACATCTCTCGCATCCGCGCGGTGTTCTACGGAGTCGAAACTCCAGCGCTTGCACCGCTGTTCGGCTCGTCTCTGCGGCTGCCCAACTGCCCTGCCTTTGGCTAACCATCGACCCGTCTTATACAATCAAGAGTTTCCTACTGTTACGCCATCCTTCTAAGGAGCAGACACTCCGGTCGACGCGGCCGGAAACGCGAGCTCGAGTCGCTCGCGCCGTCGTAATACCAAACATGAAAATACACGAGTACCAGGGAAAGACCATTCTTGCGAAGTATGGAGTGGCCGTGCCCCGTGGAGAAATGGTGGAAAGCCGCGAAGATGCACTCGACGCGGCCCGCCAACTGTTCGACGCGGGAGCGACCGGAGTCGTCGTCAAAGCCCAGATCCACGCCGGAGGCCGCGGTAAGGGCGGCGGCGTCAAGATAGCCAAGTCAGTGGAAGAAGCCGGCGAACTGGCCACCAAGATCCTGGGGATGAATCTGGTCACCCACCAGACCGGGCCCGAGGGCAAGAAAGTTCAGCGGCTGCTGATCGAAGAGACACTGCCCATCGCGCGCGAACTGTATCTCGGCATCGTGCTCGATCGCGTTAACGGCCGCAACACCTTTATGGCATCCTCGGCCGGCGGCATGGAGATTGAAGAGGTCGCCGCGAAAGACCCCAACGCGATTATCAAAGAACACATCGTGCCCGGCTTTGGCTTGCGGCCTTACCAGGCGCGCGAGATCGCCTTCCGCCTTGGGCTCGAGCCGAAGTACATCAATGGCGCGGTGAAGTTCATGATGGCGCTGGCACGCGCCGCCGAAGATACCGACGCATCGCTGGTGGAAATCAATCCTTTCATCACCACCACCGATGGCCGACTGTTTGCCCTCGATGCCAAGATGAACTTCGACGACAACGCGCTCTATCGCCATCCCGACATCAAGGAATTGCGCGACATCAGCGAGGAAGATCCGCTCGAGGTTGAGGCCAGCAAGTACAACCTGAACTACATCAAGCTCGACGGCAACGTCGGCTGCATGGTGAATGGCGCCGGACTGGCGATGGCTACCATGGACATCATTCAGTACGCGGGTGGCATGCCGGCCAACTTCCTCGACGTAGGCGGCGGCGCCAATGAAGAGCAGGTGACGCACGCGTTTGAGATCCTGCTGAGCGACAAGAACGTGAAGGCGGTGCTGATCAACATCTTCGGCGGCATCCTGCGCGTCGACACCCTGGCCAACGGCATTGTGAGCGCAGCGCGCACCACTAACTTCCAGTTGCCTATCGTGCTGCGGCTTGAAGGAACCAACGTCGAACAAGGTCGCACCATCCTGAAGGAAAGCGGACTGAAATTTACTGTGGCAGAGACCATGAAAGACGCGGCCGAGAAGGTTGTCGCCGCCGCCAGGGGGTAAGGATGAGAACCCAGACAATCACGTTCGACAAACCCGCTCACAAGCCGGGGCCGATGACATCGACATTGAGTGAAGACACCTGGTTCCTAACTTGTCTTGAGCTCTCTTGTGAAAACAGCGTCAAAACGATTTGCTTCGAACACCACTGTAGCGGCGAGTGCCACGGAAATGTTGTCCTCGTCACGTGTTCGGAAAGCTCAGAAGGGGAGTGGCAAAAGGTATGAGCATTCTTGTAGATAAATCAACACGCCTCCTGGTGCAGGGTTTGACCGGCCGCGAAGGCACCTTCCATGCCAAGAATTCGCAGGCCTATGGCACCACGGTCGTCGGTGGCGTGACTCCCGGCAAGGGCGGCACCACGCATGAGGGCTGGCCCATCTTCAACACCGTTGCTGAAGCAGTTGAAAAGACCGGCGCGAATGCGACCGTCATCTTCGTTCCGCCACCGGGCGCGGCCGACGCCATCATGGAAGCAGCCGACGCCAACATCCCGCTCATTGTCTGCATCACCGAAGGCATTCCGGCAATGGACATGGTCGATACCTGGGAGTTCCTGAAGACGAAGAACTCACGGCTGATCGGCCCGAACTGTCCCGGCATCATCTCTCCCGGCAGATGCAAGATCGGCATTATGCCGGCGCACATTCACAAGGAAGGCAACGTCGGTATCGTCTCGCGCTCGGGCACGCTGACCTACGAAGCGGTTTATCAGCTCACCACGCGCGGCATCGGCCAGTCTACGGCAATCGGCATCGGTGGCGATCCCATCATCGGGACCAACTTCGTCGATGCCATCCGTCTGTTCAATGACGATCCTGAGACGGAAGCGATCATCATGATCGGCGAGATCGGCGGCAGCGCCGAAGAGACGGCGGCCGAGTTCATCAAGCAGAACGTGCGCAAGCCGGTCGTGGGATTCATCGCCGGCCAGACCGCGCCTCCGGGACGCCGCATGGGACATGCCGGCGCCATCATCTCGGGCGGCAAGGGAACTGCGGCGGAGAAGATCAAGGCTATGGAAGCTGCAGGTATTCACATGGCGAAATCTCCGGCGGAGATCGGGGAGACGCTGGTGAAGGCGCAGGCGTCGCTGGTGAACCGGTAGCGTCGCCGCGAAACCGCTGGTGCCCCAGGGTTCGTGTCCATCTTTTGGACGCTAACCTGGGAGGAGCAGCACCTAACCCTCACGGCGAGACGACTTTACGTGTAACCTGCTTCGTTTGGAAGACTTTAGGGTCTTCCCGAATCGGGCGTCTTGATTTCAACAACTTACAAGCCTAGGTAGAGGGGGAGTAACGAAAGTAACCTCTCACTTAGGGACAAAATCAATCCCAAATCGCAAGGAATCGCATGAAGACTCTGCAACGCACTCTTTCCATCATCAAGCCCGACGCAGTTGAGCGCGGCGGGACAGGCGACATCGTCAACACGCTTCTTACCAATAAATTCCGCATCGTCGGCATGAAGATGCTGCACATCAACAAGGCGCAGGCTGAAGGCTTCTACGCCGTTCACGTGAACCGTCCGTTCTTCGAGTCGCTCACGGATTTCATGTCGAGCGGACCCATCGTCGTGATGGCGCTGGAAAAGGAAGAGGCAATCGCGGACTATCGCAAGCTGATGGGCGCGACTGATCCTGCCAAAGCCGAAGAAGGCACGATCCGCAAGAAGTGGGCTTCGAGCATTGAGGCGAACGCGGTTCACGGCTCCGATGCCGAAGACACCGCGCGCTTCGAACTGAGCTACTTCTTCGCAGGCTTTGAACTGGCGAAGTAGAAAGGCGTGTTCACCACGGAGACGCAGCGGCACGGAGAAAAGGCGAAGGTTGCGAACGCCTGATCTGGTGCTTCTGTGAAAGCCTACGTTCGGATTTGAAAAGCAAAGCCGTCCTCGCGAGGACGGCTTTTGCTTGCGTACCCGGAAACAGTTAGTGCGATTCAGCGGTCGGGCTCATGCCGCTGTCGTGTCCCATGGTTGCGGTCGACGGCATCGAAGCGCCCACTTGCGGAGCCACTTTCTCGGCCTCTTGCAGATGGCTTTCCAGCGTCGGCGTCGTCTGCTGCGCCCAGTCGCGTAGAGCCGGAGTTTTGGCCGCTGTCGACTCGTGCTTGAACTCCGCGACGTCCTTCTTGTGGTCCATCACCATGTCGTGCATATAGGCCTTGTCGAAGGCAGCCCCTTGCAGCTTCGACAGACGATCTTTCGTCGCCTGATCCTTTGCGTCCAGCGTGGTCGGAAGCGAAACGCCTTCCTGCGCAGCCAGCTGCTTCAGTTGATCATTGGCCTTGGAATGGTCGTCGACCATGCGCTTGGCGAATGCCTTCACGTTCGGGTTTTGCGCGTTCTGCTCGGCCAACTGTCCCAGTTCCACTTCGGCCATTCCGCCCTGAGCCGCTTTGTCCATGAACTTGCGGTCCGATGTCGGAACGCCGCCGTTCGCAGAGCGCCTTCATGTTGTCATTACTGCTCGGCGGATTGCTCTGCGCTATGCTCATTCCGGCCAGCAGAAGCGCTGCCTGCCAAACCTGCCAAACATCTTTTCACGATATTCATTGCCCAATTCTCCTTTGGAAACAGATTCAAGCGAGCTCTGCTGAGGTCGAGCTTGCTGATCCGAGTTCCAGCACTGGTTCTCCCGCGCCTTCGCCACTACTAGGATTGACGCCGACGCTCGCGAGGTTGTCGGAAAGCTGCGAGAATGCAGAGCTGCTGGCTGCAGCAGCATTTTGGCATCGACCGAAAACCTGTCTGCCCGCTGCTCTCCTTGACGCTTCTCTCCCGTCGCAATACAGTCGAGAGGAGAGACTTCAGCCTTGGAAACCCTTGTCGGGAAGAGCATTCTCCACTACACCGTCGTTAAGAAGCTGGGTTCCGGCGGCATGGGCGTGGTGTATGAGGCCGAGGACAGCCGTCTCGGACGTGCAGGTTGCGCTGAAGTTCTTGCCCACCGAACTGGAACAGGATTCGCACGCGCTGGAGCGCTTCAAGCAGGAAGCGCGCGCCGCGTCGGCGCTGAACCATCCCAACATCTGCACCATCTATGCCATCGAGGAATGCAATGGCCAGCACTTCATCGCCATGGAGTTGCTGGAAGGTCAGAGCCTGAACGAGAAGATCGACGGCCACGCGCTGCCGCTCGACAAGATTCTCGACATCGGAACCCAGATTACCGACGCGCTCGATGTTGCGCACAGCAAAGGTATCGTCCACCGCGATCTGAAGCCCGCGAACATCTTCCTCACCTCGCGCGGACAGGCCAAGATCCTCGACTTCGGATTGGCAAAGCTGACCTACGATCGCCGCGACGCGATGGATACCGTCGTCAGGCAACGCTGTAACCACGTCGCCCGTGATGCTGACGTCAACCGGGAACAGCGGTCGGCACAGTTGCCTACATGTCGCCCGAGCAGGCGCGTGGCGAAGAGCTTGATGGACGCAGCGACCTGTTCTCGCTCGGCGGCATTATTTACGAGATGGCGACGGGACAAATCCCGTTCGAGGGCAACACCTCCGCCGTTATCTTTCAGGGGATTCTCGATCGCACACCGCGACCGCCTGCCGAGCTGAATCCTGCAATTCCGTTCAAGCTGGAAGAGATCATCGATAAGGCGCTGGAGAAAGATCGCGACCTGCGTTACCAGAGCGCCGCCGAGATGCGCGCAGACCTGAAACGGCTGAAGCGCGACGGATCAAGCCATGGATCGCGGAGCGGCATTGTCGCTGCTGCTGGTCGCGGCAGGACGTGGCACAAGCGCCGAAGGCCTGATTCTGAATTCGTCGACCGGCAAAGAGCGGCGTCGCAAGAGCGGAGCTTTCCTCGTCCTGGCCGCCAGCATGCTCATGATCGCCGCGGGGCTCTATGGTTTCTACGGCCGCTTCCTGCAATGGCGTGGCGATTCCGGTCCGATTCCTTTCCAGAACATGAGCATGGAGAAGCTGACGAACACCGGTCGCGTCGTGCTCGCCACGATTTCTCCTGACGGCAAATACGTGGTCAATGCGGTCGACGAAGGTCACGGCCAGACCAGCCTGTGGATGCGTCACGTCGCCACCGGCAGCAACGCGCAGATTATGCCGCCGATGGAAGTCGGTTATCGCGGACTCACGTTCTCACCGAACGGCGATTTTCTCTACTTCGTGCGCAACGATCCGCAGCATCCTGGGGTGGGATTTCTCTCGCAGATTCCAGTGCTCGGCGGCAATCCGCGCAAGCTGATGGACGATGTCGACAGCGCAGTGAGCTTCTCGCCCGACGGACAGGAAATGGTGTACTTGCGTGACAGTTCTTCGGACGCAAGCTCGACATTGATCATTGCCCGCGCTGACGGGAGCGGTGAACGTGTGCTGGCTAAGATGCCGCTGCCGGGATATTCCGATCCCGCATGGTCGCCTGACGGGAAGTCGATTGCCGCTTCCGTGCTCGATCCGGGAACACAGAATCTGGGCCGCATTGTGCTGATCAATGCCGAGACCAGGAAAGAGAAGACGGTGTACGCCGGAACTGCAATCCTGCAAAAGCCAGCGTGGATGCCCGATTCCGAGCACCTGGTGTTTATCTTTCACGACGTCTCGAGCGACTGGAACGGGCAAGTGGGCGAGATTGCGATTGCCGCCGGCAAGCTGCATCGCATTACCAACGATCTGAACTCCTACAGCAATCTCACGTTGGGCGTTACCAAGGATGGTAAGCAACTCGTTGCTATCCAGATCACGCCACAAGCTGCAATTTACACGATGAGTTCGGATGCGAACGGCAGCGCCAACGCCAAGGAAGTAGATAATCGCGGAGACGTCGGCGTGGGCTGGCTGCCCGATGGTCGTCTGCTCGCCATGGATTATGACGGACATATCTCGGTGATGAACGCCGACGGCAGCAATCGCAGCATCGTCTATCAGGAACACCTTCCGCTGTCGGGCCTGTCTGTGTGTCACGATGGAGCCAGCGCGCTGTTTGCGATGCCGAACAAGCAAACCAAAGCTATTAACATTTGGAAACTCGATCTGCAAAGCGGAAGCGTGACTCAGCTTACGAAGGGAACAGTCGATCAGATCGCGATCTGCTCACCCGACAGCAAATCGTTTTTGTACGTGACATTTGTGAAGGGTAAGAAGCTGCTGATGCTCATGCCCATCGGCGGCGGCGAGCCGAAGCAACTGACTAACAAAGTGGTGGAGTTCGCGGCATTCTCTCCCGATGGACAACAAGTTGCCGCTTTGACGGCGCAGGGAGCAGGCGTGAACTTCAGAACGCAAGTCGAGATTATTCCGGTGCAGGGCGGACTGGCGGTGAAGAGCTTCCCGCCGATTTCCGCGATTTCCGGCATCTTCCAATACTCGGCGGATGGTCAGTCGCTCTACTATCCCGTGCAGGCGAAGGGCGTTTCCAACATGGTGAGCCAGCCGATTGGGACCAAGACGGTGATGCCCATGACCAACTTTAACGATCTCCTGATTTACGGCTACGACTACGACTGGAAGAACAAGCGGCTGGCGATCGCGCGCGGCCGGTCCAATACCGACGTGGTTCTGCTTACTCAGCAACAGGTGCAATAGGAATGAAGGCCTGGCCGATGTTCTGTAAGCATTGCGGCCAAAGTATCAGCCGCGAGGACCAGTTCTGCGCTCGCTGCGGCCAGCCGACGTTACAGGAGCACTTCGAATCCGACGCGTTTCACGCCGAAGCTCCTACGCCTGAAACTCTCACCGTCGAAAAGCCGCGGTCCAGCGGCAGTCATGGACCTAGAATTCTTGACTTAGATTTCGAGCCCGAAAGCTCGGGCGACGTACGGAACGACATGCCCGTCGCGCTTCAAGCGGAGCGCACAACCGGCGAGATTGCGCCTGCCGGAGAACCGCTGAAGCCGGGATTCGTTCGCACGCGAAAGGCTTCGCTGCCGGTTCTGGAGCTGCTGGTTGCAGCGCTGCTGGTACTCGGAGCGGCTGCCGCGATCTTGATCTTTCGTTCCACTCTTCCGAATAAAGCCGCCTCACAGTCGCGCAACATTGCGGTGACAATCAAGCCTTCGAGCGTAACCGTGCGTGCCGGCAAAGAAGTTGAGTTCGCCGCGGCTGTTTCCGGAGGGCCGAACGATGAAGTGAACTGGACTCTGCAAGAGGGCGCGGAGGGCGGGCGAGTCGTGACCCGAGGCGCGAAAGCCGAAGCAGGCAAGGTGTGGTCGCTGGCGACCTACACTGCGCCCAGGAAGTCCGGAACCTATCACCTGCTGGCGACAAGCAAGGCAAATGCGCAAAGCTCCGCTATAGCATCCATCACCGTAGTGCGGAAGTAGCTTTCAGGCGGACCAACATGAGCAGTGTGCGAATGGACATCTGGCTTTGGGCAGCGCGGTTCTTCAAAACGCGTGCTTTGTCCAAGCGCGCGTGTGAGATCGGCAGAATTCAGTCGAACGGAACCCCGGCGAAACCGGCTCGCGAAGTTCGGGTTGGAGACATGCTGCGCGTCACGAACGACAGCGGCGATTTCGAGATCGAAGTACTGGAGTTGAGCGAGATGCGCGGTCCGGCGGCGGTGGCGCAAAGTCTCTATCGCGAAACCGAGGAGAGTCAGGTGCTGCGAAAGAAAGTCGCCGAAGAGCGGAAAGCGATGCCGCATCTCGATGCGTCGCCGGGGAGGCCTTCCAAGCGCGACCGCCGCAGAATCACCCATCTCAGAGGACATCCATGAGGCGAACTTCTCGCGGCTTCGCTAATTCGCCTGCCAATGAACTGCTATCGCAACGAGGCATCCATTACCCGAATTTCCTGGCGGCCCATTCTGATGTTCTTATGCCACTGGGTGAATAGCAATTCGCAGTTTGCGACCACCCGCTTGCCCGTGGACTCGTACTCCACTTCCAGCATCAGCGGTTTTTCTTCGTAGATCTCGTTCAGCGCCTTCAGATCGGTTCGGCCACTGGGATTGTAGAAACCGCCGATGAAGTCGGGCAGCTGGTTGACGGCAGGCCGAACGGCTTCGCCAGCGATCTCCTCATACATGGGAATGACTTCAACCTGATCGCCGCCGGCAAGGCGGGAGATAACTTCCGGCCGGAAGATCAACTTGCTAGAAGGCGCACTCACGGATCTGATGCGGACGCGGAATGCGTCCGATCCGGGAGTCAGATTCTTGACCACCAGCGGCTTGGCACGCAGGCGCGGAGAATCACGTTCGTTGTGGCAGTATTCAATCTGCAGCTCGGCGACCGCTTGTACTGGTTCTGCGGGTTCAGCATCGTCGCCCTCCAATGTGTGGATCGGCCGAATGTCGAAACCTTGCGGCATTCCCTGCGGAGCGATACTCAGCATCGACTCTCCCCCAAAAAGGGTTGCGACACCGCTTCCGTTCTCCTGCTGCGCCGCCCGGCGCTTCACGAACAGGAGCACACCGGCAAAAGCCATGCATAGCACAAAGGTCCAAACAGAAACTTCAAAGTTCCCGGTAAAGTGCTGGATCATCAATGGCAAGATCACCCCCGCAAGGATAAACCCTGAGCCCAACATCAAGTCAGAACGATGCATATCCGAAGAATTGTAGCACCGCCGTCAAGTACAGAATCCATTGATCTTACTTAAGTATCAGTGAGTACGGGAAGTGACGACCGAGGTGCTGGCGTGAGCCCGTGGAAAGGGCGCTAAGTCGCTGCTAATTCTGCACTAAGCTTGATGCACCACTTAAGTTTGGTTGCATTAGAACATTCGCAGTTTTTTGATATGGGGAAATGATTATCAATCGCCCGTCGGCGCGGTTGGATCCTCGGATGGCTGCTCAATATAAGCGACAGATACTCGCTATTCTTTGACAGTGATTCCGAGGGCTTTCATTTTGCGGTACATGTGGCTGCGCTCCAGCCCGAGGACTTCGGCCGTTCGACTGACGCTGCCGTGGTTCTCGTCGAGCTTCTTCAGGATGTAATCGCGCTCGTAGGCGGCGCGCGCCTGGTGCAAGCTGGAGAAGTCTCCCAGGGTCCGGCGCCCGCTGTCGCGGTAGACCAGAGTTGGCAGGTGCTTACGTTCCAGTTTCGTGACCGACGGGTTCATGATCACGATGCGCTCAATGAGATTGCGCAGTTCGCGCACGTTGCCGGGCCAGGAGTAGCGCATCAGGGCGTCGAGAGCATCTTCGGAGATTTCCTTCGGACGGCGGCTGTAAGTCTGGGAAAAATCTTTGAGGAAGTGGCGTGCCAGCAGGGGGATATCTTCTTTGCGTTCGCGCAGGGGCGGTACGTAGAAGGGGATCACGTTCAGGCGGTAAAACAAATCTTCGCGAAAGTTGCCCTTCGATATCTCGTCTTCCAAATCCTTGTTGGTGGCCGCGATGACGCGCGCGTCCACGGTGATGGACTCTTCCTCGCCAACCGGAATGAATCGGCCCTCATCGAGCGTGCGCAGCACCTTGGACTGCGTCTTCAAGCTCATATCGCCGACTTCATCGAGGAAAAGGGTACCGCCGTCAGCCTTGTGAAACTTGCCTTCCTTGTCGGCGGTCGCCGTGGAGAACGCTCCCTTGGTGTGCCCGAAGAGTTCGCTCTCGATAAGATCTTCGGGGATAGCGGCGCAGTTGACTTCGACGAACATGGCATCCTTGCGCAAGCCCTGCGCGTGAATGGCGCGCGCTGCCAGTTCTTTGCCGGTGCCTGATTCGCCGTAGATGAGCACGCGTCCATTGGTCGGCGCCATCAATGCGATCTGCTGGCGCAAGGCCTTGATGGGAATGCTGTTGCCGACGATTACGCTGCGCACCTGGAACTGCTTTTTAAACTCGAGATTCTCGCTGCGCAGGCGTTTCGCCTCAATGGCGTTCTTAAGGACAATGAGAGTGCGTTCGATAGAGAGCGGCTTCTCGAGAAAATCAAAGGCGCCGAGCTTGGTGGCGCGCACCGCGGTCTCGATGTTGCCGTGTCCCGAGATCATGATGACTTCCGGATGATCTTCGCGCTCTACTAATTTCTCGAGGGTTTCCAGGCCGTCGATACCGGGCAGCCAGATATCAAGCAGCACCACGTCAGGGGATTTATGCCGGAGGAGCTCCAGACATTCTTCACCACTGCCGGCGAGCAAGGTCTTATAACCTTCATCCGTCAGCACGCCGTCCAGCGCGCTGCGGATCTGCGACTCGTCATCCACGATCAGAATGGTCTGCATCTTGATTGGCGAAGGCGGCGTAGGCCATTTCCTGTGCCAGAGGCAACTCTACGATAAAGCGAGCGCCGACGGGAGAGTTCTCTTCGACACGAATGGTTCCATGATGATCTTCGACGATCCGGCTGACGATCGCAAGACCGAGTCCGGTTCCACGGCGCTTGGTAGAGAAATAGGGAAGGAAGAGCTTCTCCTTCACCTCGCTGGTAACGCCCTGACCGGTATCCGCGACGACGATTTCGACTGAATCGCGGGCTTCGGTGAGCCCGGTGGAAATCGCAATCTGTTTGACCAGGGAATCGTGCAGAGCCTCAGCGGCATTATCGACCAGGTTGGCGACGGCGCGTTTGATGGCTTCAGGATCAGCTTGCACCATAGGCAAGTCGGTGGCCAGGAATTGCCGCACCTGGATGTCTTCCAAACGACCATCGAACATCAGCAGCGCTTCGCTCACGATGGCGTTGATGTTCGAGGGCTGCGGCTTGGATGCGGGGAAACGCGCCAGCGTGGAGAACTCGTCGACCAGCTTACGAACGGTTTCCACCGACGAACTGATGGTAGTAGCGCATTGCCGGATAACGCGGAGTGACGTGGAATCCGGAAGAGTCGCACGGTCCAGATGCCGGTGAATGCGCTCCGCCGACAATGCCAGCGGAGTAAGCGGGTTCTTGATCTCATGCGCGATACGGCGCGCGACCTCGCGCCAGGCGGTCTGCTTTTGCGCGCGCAGCAGGTCGGTCAAGTCTTCCAGCACCACCACGTAACCGGCGCGCTTGCGGCCGTTGCGGGAGGCCTGTTGCGAAGGGGGATCGAGCGACGCGACGGTGACGGCGACGTTCAGGTTAACTCGCGGAGTGGCAATTTCCATCTGGCTGGTGGTGCTGCCCATGCGGTCCGCTTTGCGCAGCATGTGCTCCAGATCGCTGACGGTTTCCACGGGAAAAAGGTCGCGCAAGGTGGCGGCGGAGAGCGGTGGATCCTGGTCGAGGCGGAGCAGGCGTCGAATCGAGGCGTTCGAATGAACGATACTGCGCGATGCGTCCAGCGAGAGCACGCCCGAAGGAACGCTCTCCAGGATGGTTTCAATGTGCCGGGTTCGCTGCTCCAGCTGTGCGTTCATGTCGGCAAGCTCGCGGCGCGACTGTTCCACGCTGCTGCGGCCTGCTTCCAGGTCGCCGGCCATACGATTGAAGGATTCGACCAGTTGGCCGATCTCGCTGCCGGCCTGCACGTCGACGCGATAGTCGAGGCGGCCTCGCGAGATCTCATGCGTGGCCTCAGCCAAAGCCACGAGCGGACGCGTCACCATCTTCGAAAGATAGAGCGCCAGCCAGGTGGAGGCGAAGAGCACGCCGACGGTCAGGAGCAAGAGCAAGCCAAGATAGGTACGACGCAGCCGCCGCCGCTGCAGGCGCAGGTCAAGATACTGCTGCTGGCTGTTTTCGAGGTCCTGTAGAGTGCCGGAATAGTTTGGCGGCAGCGGCATGGCGACGAGGATTTGTCCGTGATCGCCAACATGCGCGCGTCCCAGCACGTAGGTTTCGCCAAGAAGGTCGAAAGGCTTGGGCTGTCCCGGAGCTGCCGGCGGAGGAAGATGCCGGCGAACCAGCGGCCATCCTTCGGGTGAGTGGAAGCTTGCCTCAGCGCGGTCGTCAACCAGCGCGAAAGCGAAACCACCCTGGAGTGTCACTTCGCTATTACGGAACTCGTCGATGATGGAGGTGAAATTGCCGGTCTGAAACGACTTCTCGGCTGCCGGGGTTGCGGCGATTCGTTGCGCCTCATCCTGCGCATTGTTAATGGCGTATTGCGTCAGCAGCGACGTAATGAGGTTGGTATGGTACTGCACATCTTCGGTAGGGCGAGAAAACCACTTCTCGAGGGAACGGTTCAACAGGCCGTACGAGAAGAGGAAGAGAAAGATGACTGGACCGAGTGACAGCAGCAGCGCACCGAGCACCATGTGGCTTCGGAACTTGGAGCCGAGCATGCCCGTCTTACGTTCTGCATAGAGCCGCAACAAAGTGCGGATCAAAACAAATGTCAGAGCGACAAACAGGAAGAAGACCAAGGCGCTGACCAGCGCAACGATAATCGTTTCTTCGCTGGTATCGGGCTCGAAGAAGGTCAGCTTGAAGGTGGCCTGCGCCAGGATGACGGCGAACAGGAAGAAGACGCAGATTGAGAGCGCAATCAGCGCGGGAGTACTGCTGCGTTTCTTCTTCTCACGAGTTGGCGGTGAGAGAGGCAACATCGCTTACTGGGAGTTTCTGGGGACGAGAAACCTTCGGGAGCGTGACTTCATTATAGCCGCGTTTGGCTCAAACTACCGATGAATTCATTAACCCAATGAGAGCAGGAAGTTGCGACGGTACCCTAGCCTTCCAGCTACGCTCGCTGCTGCGGCGGGAGGGGAGCAGGCCGCCGCCGGTTGCGGCTCACCAGCCAGACGATCAAGGCAACGATGAGAATCAATGGCAGGAGAGGCACGACGACCAGGCCGATCAGGATCGGAATGCCGGACCTGGAAGAGACCTCGCCTTTCACGGTTGCGTTCGGGTGGCGGTACACTCTGCCACCGACTGCGACCACGTCTCCAGCGACGGAAGCATCTTCGTTCAGGCGCAGAGATCCGAAAACGGCTACCGCATCTCCCCTGACGTCGCCGTCCACGTGAATGCTGCCACCGATGGCGACCGCGTCGCCGCACTCGCCTGCCATGTGAATCGAGCAGCCGATACAAACGAGATCGCCGACGGACTCGTCCTGCTCGACGGTAATACTTTTCCCGACTGCAACCCGGTCGTCGTCCTTGGCAAACAGAGAGGAGCAGGCGAGGAGCACGAAGAGCAACGTGCAGACGGGCAGCAGGCGACTCGAAGTTCTCACGGCGCAACTCCTGGGAGAGGTTGAGCGGTCGTGAAAAGATTAGCCCCGGCTGGTGAGGAAAACAATTGCCATGCCAGATGCGGCGGAAGTTAGTTCCCTTTTCCGGCAGGGACGTAGAAGAGCTCGAGTGAGCCAACGCGCTCGGTGGGCGAAGTTTGATCGTACCAGGGAACAATTCCGGTCGCTCCGTGAAGCACACGCGCGCGATAAGACTTATCGATGGTTGGCCGGATGACATTCCAGCCGGGAGACGGAGTGATGGGATCGACTACCGTCATGGAAGGTAAGCCGTACCACTTCTGCAAGTACGAAAAGCTTCGTCCACCGTCGATCGACGACATCGCAAACTGCGTGACACCTTGTTTGCGGAAGTGCCGTGCGAGCAGCTTCAAGTCCTGTCCCCAATCGTAGTTGGAGTCCACCAGAATGTTGTCCGGATGCTTGCCGGCGAAGGCGTTGAAGTAGGCAATGTAGTCGGGATGATCAAGCGCGACGGAGACGAACATCCACACGAGCAGCAGGGCAGCTGCAAGGCTGGATGCGACGCTGAGGCGCGACCACTCGAGCAACTGCAGAAGGCCCAGAGCTGCAAGCACCGAGAGGCTAATCCAGATGGGCTGAATGTGCCGGATGCCGATGTCGATGCGGCTGTCCATCGCGAGCACGAGGATTCCCGCGCAGAAGGCCAGCGGCAACAGGTACTCCACACGAGCGCGTTTACGGATGCAGACGTAGATACCCAGGGCCGACAGAATCAGAAAGGCGATGGGCGTCTTCACCAGCAGCGCGACTGGGTAGTAATACCACCAGCCGGTGGTTCGGCTTTCGCCCAGCAGGAATGCCGGGTGCCCGTTTTCGACATGCGTGAAAATGTCGTGCATTCCGGCAAAGAAGCGTGGGGCCGGCAGGCTGAAGGATTTGCCAGGCACGACACCGAAGGTGAATCCGTAGGCCGCCCACATCAGGAAGAAAGCGATGGCTAGCGCTGCGAGGAAGGGAAGCGCGCGCTCGCGGGCAAGTTGGCGAAGCTCGGCAAAGGCTGGCCGGTGCACGAACCAGTAGCAAAGGAACGCCAGCCCAACCGTGGCTGGGAAATACCCAAGTGCGGTAGCTTTCGACAGCAGCGCCAACGCCGTAGAAACTCCCAGCAGCGCGGTCCGCTTCCACGTTGGTTTTTCCGCCCACAGGATCGTCGCCAGGAAGGCAGCGCCTACGCAGGCTCCGAGCGAGAGGTCAGTGGTGGCGAGGCCTGCATCGGCCAATACGGACGGCAAACATGTGAAGAGCGCAGTCGCGACAACCGCGGCTGGTTTGCCGAATGAGTGGCCGGCCCACACCGCGACGACAAAGCAGCCGAGCAGGAAGAAAGGCAAGTTCCCGAGCCGCATGAGGAAGACCGTGCGGTTGAAATGCGGGGAGCGATCGAGGATAGCCAGGCCTTCCATCGCACCGTCCGAGAGTCCAACGGGGCGCGAGCCATCCAGATACGGTCCGACTGCCTGCATCGCGCGCGAGAGAGGAGGATTCTGCGGATCGTACGAGTAGGTGTGCTGGGCCAGGTATTGCATACCGCACGCCAGGTGATAAGCCTCGTCCGAGGTGAGACTGAGTGCGTTGTAAGTGGAAACGATGCGGATCGATCCGAGGGCAACGAGGACGAGGCAAAGCAGGAAGCAATAGCGCTCAAGAAACTGTTCCAGCTTCGTCATCATCGCAGGCGTCCATCTTACGATAGAAGGCAGGAGCGCCACAGAATCCAGCCCGCAACAACGCCGTAGGGAAGTGTTTAAGGATGAGCGGTGCTTTGTCCGGCGCCGTGACCGCCGGGAGGTACGTAATAGAGGAAGTATGGGCCTAAGCGTTCGGTTGGAGCGATCTGGTCGTACCAGGTCTGAGCGGCGGCATGCTCGGACACTCTAAAACGGTAGGACTTGTCGAACGATGCGCTGACTGCGGTCCAACCGGGAGTGGGGATTCTATCGTCAAGGGCGACGATCCTGGGTAGTCCATACCACTCTTCTCGGTAACGGTTACGACAGACGCCGTCCAGGGATCCTAACGCCACGTGCTGCGCTCCAAGTTGATGCAGGCGTCTGGAGAGGAGATTGAGATCCTGACCCCAATCGTAGTTGGAATCCACCAGAATTGTTTCCGGATGTGCGCCCGCAAAACCGTTGAAGTACGCCAGATAATCGGGATGCTGGATGCCCACCGAAACGACCATCCACAGCAGTAAAACAATCGCGGCGCAGGTGGAGAGCAGGTGGAAACGATGCCACTCGAGAAGCTGCAATAATCCCAGCGCCGCGATAACCGATAAGCCGAGATAGACGGGAGCGATGTGGCGAATTCCGATATCCACATGTCCCGTCATTGCGGGGAGCAGAATACCGGTCACAAATGCGAACGGCAGCAGATAGGGGATGGCCGCACGCCGTCGATAGCAAACCACGCCTCCGACGACGACAAGAATTAGAAAAGCTATTGGCGTCTTAAAGGCCAGGGCTACGGGAAAGTAGTACCACCAGCCTCTCACATTGTGATGGCCGAAAAGAAAAGCGTCGTGTCCCAAGTGGTTATGAGCAAGTGCGACGCGAATGCCCTCGAAGAATTCTGGCGCCGGAACGATTATGTTGTACCGGGAAATCGATCCAATCGAGAACCAGTAGGCGGCCCACATGAAAAGCAGAGTACTTGCGACCGCCAAAAGAAATGTCTTGTAGTACCGGCGCACAATACGGAGCAGATCTTGTCGATTTGTCGTGGAAGTATGCAAATAAATCAGTGTCGCGATAGCGAGGGAGAAAGTTACATACCCTATCGCCGTAAACTTTGACAACAACGCCAGGGACGTAAGAAGAGCCATCACGATGGCTCGAACCCAGCCAGGCTTTTCTGCCCAAAGGACAGCCGCCAGGAAAGCGCCTCCGGTTGTGGAAGCCAAAGCCATGTCCGTCGTTGCCAGCCCTGCATCCGCAAGAGTAGTTGGCAGCAAGGTATAGAGAGCGACCGCCAGTACGGCAGTCGCTTTGCCGAAAAAATGCCAGGCCCATACTCCGACGACGCAGCAGGCCAACAGAAAAAATGGCAGGGTCCCGAGTCGCAGCCGAAAGATCATGCGGTCGACGTGGCCGGAGCGTGCGAGGATGTCCGCGCCTTCAAGCCAAGGATTGGTGCGACCGACCAAACGAACGCCCGCTAAGTAAGGCCCGATGCCTTCGATCGCCTGGGCCACGGGTGGATTTTCGAGATCCAGAGTCATGCTGTGGTACGCGAGGTACTCGATAGCGCACGAGAGATGAAAAGGCTCATCGGCCGTAAGGGCAAGAGCGTTGTAGGTCGAGATGATGCGCACGCACGCGAGGCCTGTCAGTACCAGGCACAGCAGCAAACTGTATTTCTGAAGAAAAACACCGATGGCGGTGGTCGGAGCCGGGAACGTCGTTGCGTCCGCGGGCGAACTTGCGGGCACAGAGTGCGGAGTTTGCATGGACGTACCCCCACGATGACGTACGGGATCAAGCTTTCAGGTGGGAGCGTACTTTTCCTGATTGGCGAGACAGGTTGGAAGAGCGTAGTACGCTTTCGCTAGAAAAGACACCAGAATCGCATGATCTTGGAAAGTAGCGTCGCAATTGACCTATCAGACCCAGCGTGTTCATCGACCCGCGGGTAACTGATTGCGGCGATCGTCGGATCATTCGGGCCGATGCTGAAGAGAAAAGGCCGGCGCCCGCGGGGTCGCGAGCCCACTTGATGAACAACTGGCGGAAAGCTACCAGCCTGGCGCCAGCCCGATCTATTGCGCCGGCGAGTGCTTCCCTGGGGGCATACCGCTGAGGTCAATTTTACGGTAATCGGGGGGAATCACGAAGAGACTGGCAGCTGGTTCGCCCTCCACGATGTTGGTCAATTGCCAGGTGTCTTCCCTGGTCACAGTCTTGATGGGGAAGCGCAGCTTCTGGTCGACCCACACATTCGACACGTTTCCATCTTTTTGCGTGACGACCCAGTGATCGCAGGTGCGCCCATTGACTTGTTCAACACCCATCTTTTTGCAGGTGGTACCCCGTGCGTCCGCGCAAGGATCGCTGGGGTCGCGAAACGGCTTGATATTCGGCGCCATGCCGGGCTGATGTGTGGTTGGCGTGATCTTGAACTCCATGTAGATGTGTTGCGCAGGCATCAGCATGTCGGATGTGCTGGTCCTAGCGTTCGTCATGATAATGACACCGCCGTGACCTTCGCCCTGCAGGTCCATTCGTATGCGCCCGCCCGTGAAGTAGAGCTTGCCGGTGACGTCATGCGGAACATCGCCGCCGCGGCTGGAGGTGGCTTGCAGGTCGGCCGAGAACGGCACGGCTTGCGGGCCCGCTTGCGCGGCTGCGAAGATTGTGAGCAGCGCGCCAAAAACGATAGCTGAGACTATACCGCGTCGCGGTTTCAGAAAGCTCTCCTTCGTGCGCTGGAGCGGTAGAACCGGCTGGTGGTGCGAGCGAAGCAGCCGCCGACAGTTTACGACGAAAGCCCCGAGACCGATTAGAATTTCGGTAGCGCTATATGGGCGGTTCGCCGCAGCCGAGCAGGGGCTCATCTGGGTAGTAGATGTTGCACTGCCAATTGAACTATATTTCTAAGTAAGCATTCAGCCGCACGACCTATGGGCAGGCTCGCCGGGAGCTGCCAAGGAGACACGCCTGATGGGCGCTACTGGCATGTGGTCGCGCAAGGTCGACACCTCTTCCACCAGCGATCCGCATGTGCTGGTAGTGGTGGAAGGGGCTGACCGCCGCACCCTGGTGCTCGACCACTTTCCGTTTACGATTGGCCGTCGCACCGACCGCGATCTGGTGATGGCTGATCCTCGCGTTTCGCGTGAGCATGCTCAATTTCAGAAAGAGGCGGATGGCGTTTACGTCTTCGACCAGGGCAGCCGCCACGGAACATTCGTCAACGGCGAGCGAGTCAACCGCCGCAAGCTCAATCGCAACGATCACGTTGAATTTGGCGTGCAGGGCGGCCCACACGTCCTGTTCAGTCCCGATCGCTCGCCTACCAGCGCGGCGCAACAGTTCCTGAGCCAGTTCTCGACCTGGAAGCCGGCTGCCGGCGCCGGTTCCGACCTGGAGATGCTGAATGTCTTTCTGGAAGCGGCGCGGAAGCTCAATACCAGCGGTGTGCTCGATGATGTGCTCAACGCATTGTTGGAAGCGGCGCTGCGCCTGACCCGAGCAGAGCGTGGATTCGTCTTCCTGCGTCAGCCGGACGGAGAGCTCCAACTCGCAGCCGGTCGCGACAAGAACGGCGAGAGCATTTCCGACGACAGCACCATCTCGCGTTCCATCCTGCGCGACGCAGCTCAAAGCGCTTCGGAATTCCTGGTGACCGATACGGACGACACAGGCAAGCTTGCCGGTCGTGAAAGCGTTGTCGCTCACAACCTGCATAGCGTCATCTGCATTCCCCTGCGCAAGACGGTGATCCAGGAAAAGATGACAGACACCAAGTCCGGAGAGACGACCGACGTGCAGGGCGTGCTCTATCTCGACGCGCACTTCCTTTCCGGAAAGCTCTCCTCGGTGAGTCACGACATTCTGCGTACCATCGCGAATGGCGCCGCCACGCTGGTGGAGAACGCATCGCTGGTGCAGGCGGAAGATGCAGCCAAACGATATCGGCAGGAACTGGCAATCGCCTCGGAGATTCAGCAGCGGCTGATGACGGTGACCGTGCCCGACGTTCCATTCGCCAAGGTGAACGCTGTCAGTTATCCCTGCAAAGACATCGGTGGAGATTTCTTCGACCTGGTTTATACCGACAAGGGACTGTCGCTGATTGTGGCCGATGTCTCCGGCAAGGGCGTGTCGGCGGCAGTGGTGGCCTCCATTTTGCAAGGCATGTTGTATTCGCAACTGGCGCGCGATTCGGCTTTGCCGGAGATGATCTCCGCGGTAAATCGTTTCCTGTGCGAGAAGGTTGCGGGACAGAAATACGCGACGCTGGTTATCGCGCGGCTCTGCAACAACGGTGACCTGGAGCTGATCAACTGCGGCCATGTGCCTCCGTTGCTGGTTTCTGAGGGCAAGACGATCAAGCTGGAAGAGGGCAATCTCCCAGTCGGACTGGTGCCGGTGGCGGATTTCCGGGCGCAGCGGTTCAAGTTGAAATCGGGCGACCGCCTGCTGCTGGTGACTGATGGAGTGACGGAAGCCGAGGATGCAACGGGAGAGTTCTTCGGGACTGAGCGTTTGGAAGAGTGTTCGCCGCAGGGATTGGTTTGCGTCGAGCAGGCGGTGACGGCTTTTCGCGGGGACACACCCTTGACGGACGATTTCACCATCACCGAAATGATTTATCGCGGCGAGAGCTGAGTTTATACACCACGAAAGTTGTGCGATAGTTCCTGAATGTATTCCAATTCAATTTTAGCTGCCGGAAACCGCCGGAAAGTCTTGGCTCAACTACACAACTATGGTGTAATAAATTTTCATTCTTCGTAGCTGCTCCACTACACGGAATATGCATTTGCTGCCATTGTTAAATTTTTGGACATCTGGCCGAATCGGGTCGCAGTTCGTATCAAGTGCTCCCCAACGCAGGATGGGGTACACGTTCCTGTTCTGTGCGTTAGTGCTCTTCGCTGCGGTACCCACATTTGCCGTAACCCACGCCGTCAGTCACGCCCGGGTGCACCACAGCCGTCACGCCGTGTTGCGGACCGTGTCGCTGCATCACTATCGCGGTCATTACCAGGTGGGCATGGGTCGCTGGACGCCGATGTTCCCTGGCTCGCACGACATGCTGGTGCGCGAGAATGAAGAGCTCGACCGCATGCAGTTGCCGCGCATTAATGATGACTACGAACTGATCCGCTACGAACTGTCGCAGGACCTGGTGCCGGTATCGGAGACGGACGCGTTGAAGCTTGCCAGCGATCTACCCGACAATCGCCGTTATTGCCGGCCCTGGACGCGCGAATTCCTGCAGGACTTCAGCGAGGCTTTCTACGAGCAGTTCCACACGCCGCTGCAGGTGAACTCGCTGGTTCGCACCGTCGAGCAGCAGCATCGGCTGCGCCGCTGGAACCGCTTCGCGGCTCCGGAATTTGGCGATACCGCGTCTACTCACCTGACTGGCGTCACTTTCGATATGTCTCGCCGCGGGCTGACCTACGAGCAGTACGAATGGATTCGTAATTACCTGCTTCCGCTACAGGCCGAGGGTATGGTCGATCCCATCGAAGAGCGCCAGCCGGTTCTGCACGTTGTAGTCTACGAAAAGTATTCCGGACGCAACGATCAGAAGAATGCCTGGTCTGAGGCGAATGAGCCGACCGAGATGGATCCGTACGGCGCCGCCGTAAACACCAGCGTCATCGGGCCGATGCCGTCGGGCAGCGTGGTTGCCGCCGGAAGCCAGCCGTAAAGCGGTAGTTAGCGGTAGAGTTTGAGACATTCGAGTTGTGGATGATTACGGCATGCGACGAGCGTGCCGTTTTTGTTTTTGCTGAAGTTGTTCGATCGCAACCGACCCGAGTCATACCTAACTATCCACTATCCCCTAACCACTGCCTTACCGCACGGCCATCACCATCAGCTTGCGCTCGGTCATATCTTCGATGGCGTAGCGCGGGCCTTCACGCCCCAGCCCGGAATTCTTTACGCCGCCGTACGGCATCTGGTCGACGCGGAACGTGGGTACGTCGCCGACAATCAGGCCGCCCACTTCAATCTCATTAAACGCGTGCTGAATCAGCACGGTGTCGCGGGTAAACAATCCGGCCTGCAGTCCATACTCGGAATTGTTGATCAGGTTCAGAGCTTCGTCGAAGGTTTCGTACTCTTCGACGGTCACGACCGGGCCAAATATTTCGGCGTAATTGACGCGCATGTTTGCCGCGGTTTCGGTCAGCACCGTTGGCTCGACCATGGCGCCATTGCGCTTGCCGCCACACAGCAGCTTGGCTCCGGCCTGCACCGCCTCGTCAATCCACTGCACCACCCGCACTGCGTCCTGCTCGCGGATAAGCGGGGGAACGTCCGTCGATTCTTGCATGGGATCGCCGCACTTCAGCTTGCGCACGCCCTGGACCAGGCGAGTCTTGAATTCTTCGAAGAGGTCGTGATGCACCACGATGCGCTGGACCGAGATGCAGCTCTGGCCGGCGTAGGAGAAACCTCCTCCGATGCAGCGATGGATCGCGAACTCCAGGTCGGCATCCTTGTGTACGATTACGCCCGCGTTTCCACCCAACTCCAAGGTCACGCGTTTCTTGCCGGCGCGGTTCTTCAGCTCCCAGCCCACCGCTGCGCTGCCGGTGAAGGTGAGGAATTTTATGCGATCATCGGCCACGACGATGCCGGCATTGTCATTCGACATCGTCATGACGGCCAGAGCGCCGTCGGGCCACGCAGTGTTATCGATGATCTCGGCCAGCAACAGCGCGGAGATGGGCGTCTGCGGCGCCGGCTTCAGGATGATCGGACAGCCGGCGGCAATGGCCGGTGCGATCTTGTGCGCCACCAAGTTCAAGGGAAAGTTGAACGGCGTGATCGCGAACACGGGACCGATGGGAACGCGCTTGACGATTCCCCAGAGACCGGCTGTGCCCTCTATGGTGTCCAACGGCAGATACTCGCCACCGATACGCGTGCTCTCTTCCGCAGCGATCTCGAAAGTGTTGATCGCTCGCTCCACCTCCACGCGCGCGGTTTTGATCGGCTTGGCCGCTTCCTGGCAGATGGTGCGGGCGAATTCGTCACGCCGGTCGTGAATGGCCTCGGCGATCTCGCGCAGAATGGCAGCGCGCTGCTGCGACGTCAGTTTCCGGGTGACGGGAAAAGCCTGCACCGCGGATTGGATGGCGAGTTCCACATCATCGCGTTGAGCCTCGCTCAGCACGGCCAGGACGCTGTTGTCATATGGCGACTTCACTACGGATTCGCTGCCGTGCGTGCTCCAGCCGCCGTTCATGAAATAACCCATGCTGCGAATATTGGAGGAGGTCTGACTCATTCGGGTCCTCGTTTACAGAAGATTGGATGCAATAATTGCGCTGCTACAGCACGATCATGATAGAACCGGCTTCGGTGTAGCAGAAGATTGTAATGCTGTCTGCGGACTCTCGAACCATTCCGTAGCAAGAGGAATCTAATCGCCGGGAGGGACCATGGGCGATTCCGAAACCGAATATATCGTCGAATTGCAGCCGAAAGTTGCCGAGCGCCTCGAGCAGCTTGGCTTCAACGATACCGGGCACCGTGACATCCTGGCGCACGGTCTGGCCGAAGTTGCTTCGCGCAGCCGCACGTTCGATCAACAAGCGTTGCCTCTTTTTTTGTCGCTCGATATCCAGCATAGGCGAGCGTTGGCGGAGGTAACGGTTGCGCTGAAGAATCACCTTGACGCAATGCAGGACTCGATCTGCGACATGCGCGGCTCGCTGGCGGCGTTAACCGATTTTCTGCTGGGCGAGGACGAGCAGCCTGGCAACTCCGAAGCCTCTGCAAGCTAGCTAGCTTCGCGCCGATCAAGGGGACCGGCTGTTTTTGTATTCATCCTTCAGTCGACGAAGGCGAAGCTATCGCTCAAGCCCGCAAGCTTCAGTGCTTTATACATTTCAATGTTTACGCCGCGCAGCACAATCTTCACATTCTCGATGTCGGCGGCGCCGGCCAACTCTTGCAGAGCTCGCATGCCGGCAGGATCGAGCGTCTGTGCAAGGAAGAAGTCCAGCAGGATCTCGGGACCTTCCGCCGCTAGTTTCGCGCGGATGTCGAGTACCTGCTCAGCTAAATGTCCCTCATCGATCACGAAGCATGATGACTTCAGTGCGGTGCTCATGCCCTCACCTCCTCTGGTAATTCCTGAGACGCGACATTGGTATCCGTACCGCTTGTCGTCCTGCCGTTGAAGGCGCTCCAATACAGCTCAACCAACTCCTTCACCAGCGGCATGCGCGGGTTCGATCGCCAGGAAGGATCGTCGAAGGCGATCTTCGTGAGATCGGGCATGGCGGCTTCGAAAGCTTCTTTGGTGATTCCTAGGTCGGCAATTGACCGCGGCACTTCCAGATGGTCGAGCAGTTGCTCGGTCGCGGTAACCAGGTTTTCAACTTTCTCTTCCACCGTTGTTCCGCCGAGGCCAATCAGGTCGGCAATCATCGCGTACTTCTTGTGCGCTACGTAGGCGCGCTGGTTGGGAGAAGGCATGAACTTGGTCGGCACGCCGGCATTGTAGGCGATGACGTGTGGCAGCATGAGTGCATTAGCGCGCCCGTGCGCTACGCCGAAGCGCGCCCCGAAGGCATGCGCCAGGGCGTGGTTTACGCCGACCGAGGCATTCGAGAAAGCGATCGCGGCGATGCAGGCAGCGTTGTGCATCATGCTGCGCGCTTCTTCGTCGCGGGGATTGTTATAGACCTCAGGCAGATACTTGAACACCAGCCGAATCGCCTGCATGGCGTTGGAATCGGTGTACGGGGAAGCGTAGATCGAGACCGCGGCCTCGAGCGCATGCGTCAGGCAGTCGATGCCCGTGTCGACCGTAAGCCCCTTGGGCATCGACATAACGAACTGCGGATCGACGATGGCGACGTCGGGCGTAAGCGAATAATCGGCGAGCGTGACTTTGACACCACGCTCTTTGTCGGTCATTACGGCGAATGGCGTGACCTCACTGCCGGTTCCGCTGGTGGTGGAGATGGCGATCAGCCGTGAGTGCTTCACCTTCTCGGTGGGATACTGCACGACGCGTTTGCGGATGTCGAGGAATGGCGCGGCCAGCTCTTCCAGATCGGCCTCCGGCGATTCGTACATCAGCTTCATGATCTTCGCTGCGTCGATGACAGAGCCTCCGCCCAGCGCGATGATCTGATCGGCCTTGTAAAAGTTCAGCGCCTCCACGCCTTGCTTGATGATCTTGAGGTCGGGCTCGGCATCGGGGATGATCGTGACCCGCACCTGCGTCTCCGGCGGAATTGCGCGGCGAACGGTGTCGGAGTGTCCGATCTGCTCCAGCGCTGCATTGGTGATGATCAGGGTCGAGCGCGAAGCGAAGTTGCGCAGATTCTCCACTGCGTTCATGTTGAAGTAGATCTGGTTGGGAACTCGGAACCACATATGCGCCTGTGTCCTTCGCGCCATGCGCTTGATGTTGAGGTAGTGATAAACGTTGACGTTGTCGGTGGTGCTGTTGCCGCCGCCGGTGCCACACCCAAACGAGAAGGTGGGCACCATGTCGTTGTAAACGCCGCCCAGCGCGCCAATCGATCCGGGCGAGTTCACGATGATGCGGCCGGCATTGATGACGTTTCCGAACTTGCGGATGACGTCTTCATTGTTCGAGAACACGACAGCGGTGTGTCCCAGTCCGCCCGAGTGATTTACATCGACGCAAACTTTCAGGGCTTCGCTGACGGAATGGGCGCGGTACACCGCGAGAACAGGGAACAGCTTTTCGACTGACAGCGGATACTTGCGTCCCACGCCCTTGATGGGCGCTATGAGCAGCTTCGTTTTCGGCTTTACGGGAATGCCGACGAAGCGGGCGATAGTCGTGGCTTTCTGCCCAACCGCCATGGGCTGCATATATCCGGTGGCGGGATCGATTACCGTTTGCCCGAGCAAATCGGCTTCCTGCTCGGTGCAAATGTGCGTGCCCAGGTCCTCGAATTTCCTCAGCACGCGATCGTAGATTTCGTCGTCGATAACGATAGTCTGCTCGGAGGCGCAAATGGTTCCGTTGTCGAAGGTCTTCGAGGTGATGATGTCGACGACCGCCATATCGAGGTCGGCACTCTTTTCGAGATAAACCGGGGTGTTGCCCGGACCCACGCCCAGCGCGGGCTTGCCTGATCCGTAAGCGGCCTTGACCACCCCCGGCCCTCCAGTCGCGTCGATCAGGCCCACGTCTTTATGCTGCATCAGGAAGGCGTTGTCGTGTAGCGTGTGCGACTCCAGGCAGCTGAAGACACCTTCGGGCGCACCATGTTTCACCGCCGTCTCGTACATGATCCTTACGGCTTCCGCGCAGCAGCGCCAGGCGGCCGGATGCGGGCTGAAGATCACCGCATTGCGCGTCTTGATGGCCATGATGCATTTGAAGAGCACGGTCGAGGTGGGATTGGTGATGGGCGTGAGCGACAGGATGACGCCGATGGGCTCGGCGAGTTCGAGCATGCCATGCTCGGGATCTTCCCGGATAACACCGACGGTGCGCTTGTCCTTGACGTAGTTGTAGACGAACTCCGTCGCCACCATGTTCTTGATGGCTTTGTCTTCGAGGACGCCTATCTTCGTCTCTTCGATCGCCAGGCGCGCCAGGTACTGCGCCTGGCCCAGTCCCGCTAAAACCATGGGTTTAACGATGCGGTCGACATCTTCCTGCGTGCATTGCGAGAAGGCGGCTGCCGCGGTACGGGCCTGGCGGACCAGTCCGTCCAGATATGCGATGCGTTCCTCACTGAGGGCTGCGATCTTGTCACTCATAAATTGCTCTTCGGTCCACAAAGGTGTCGAGACCATTTTCAGTATGGGGAAATGGGGCACACCGTACAGTGAGCTTGATCACGTGAATCTGTGAGGTGGAGACATCCTCATTCAGGGTGGAAATAAAGGCGAGACGGAGGAATTGAGAGTGGGTATCGATAGCGGCACGGCGGCAAAGAAGGTTGTACTACCGATGGTAGTAACCGATTGCAACAAATAGCCTTTGGATTTTGATAGCACGGAGTTCCGTCGTTATCCGCTCACCCGGCCAATTGGAGGGCACCGCCATGCGACCGCTTCTCGCTTGTTTCCGTCGATGCTTGCTTATACCGCTGGTCTTATTCAGCGCCGCATTTTTGATGACATCGCTGCTTCACGCGCAGAGTTCCACCGGCACGTTGCTCGGGGAGGTGCAGGACAGCAAAGGAGCGCGCGTTCAATCGGCATCGGTCACGGTCAGCGCCCCCAACTCGGCCTTCGAGCGTCAGACGGCCACCAACAGTCGCGGCGAGTTTCGCTTCGAAGGCCTGTTGCCGGGCAAATACCACATCGTGGTAAAGGCTTCCGGATTCGCGGATGCGAGCTCCGATGTCTCGGTCTACATCAGTTCGGCACAGGACACGCTGGTAACGCTAAGCCCCGCGGCGGTGCAGGAGACTGTTAACGTTAAGGGCCAGACCTCGTCGATCACCACCGAGCCGCTTAATACCACGAGCGCGGTGATGGGCGGCGTAGTTACCAACACGGACATCCAGAACATTCCGCTGGCCTCCCGCAGCTTTGCCAACATCGCTTACCTGGTGCCTGGCACAGAACCCGTCGAGCCCTCGGATCCCACCAAGGCGCGCATCACAGCGGTGGCGTTCGGCGGCAGCTCCGGCCTGAATGACACGCTCACGGTCGATGGCGGAGACAATTCCGACGACTACATTGGCGGCTTCCTGCAAAATTTTTCTCCCGATGCGTTGCAGGAATTCGCCGTCCAGACTTCGCTGCAGAATGCTGATGTAGGCCGCACCACGGGCGGCGCGGTAGTGATTGCCACCAAGAGCGGAACAAACCAGTGGCACGGTGACTTCGCCGTCTTCGAGCGCGCCTCGGGCTTGAATGCACGGTTCCCCATCGAGAACCCGGCGCCCGAGCCGAAGCAGCCTTTTTCGCGGCAGAATTACGTCGGCACCATCGGCGGGCCGATCATCAAGGACAAGGTGTGGACCTTCACCTCGTTCGAAATGGTGAATGAGCATGCCAGCATCAACTACAGTCCCGACAGCCTGACCCAGTTCAGTGCGCTGGCTCAGTTGGCTCAAGAAGGACTGATCCCGAACACCCCGTTTATTGGCGTGCCTCCCTACGTGCGCGTGCCCTTCCAGGATTTTTTGGCGCTGCAACGCTTCGACTGGTCGCAATCCGCCAAGTCGCACTGGTTCCTGCGCGGCGCGGTCGACAATAACCTGACCAACCAGGCCCTGGTGCAGCAGGCGACGCTGCCTTCCACCGGCGCTATTACGCATTACAACTACTGGAATGCGGTGGTCAGCAACCAGTATGCCTTCAGCCCTACCTGGCTGGGACAATTCACCTTCGATGCCAGCTACCTGCACGCCACAGCCGAGCGCAACGGTTATCTGGGATTTGCGCTGGCCTTCCCGTTCAGCTCGACCTCAAAGACCATCAGCGGTTTCGAAACCTATGGCGACAACCAGTTTCAGACGGCGATCACGGCTTTCCCGGTGTTGCGCAACCAGGAGAAATATCAGTTCAAGTACGATGTAACGCACTCGGCCGGGACGCACGCTCCCAAGTTCGGCATCGACTTCATTCACGAACCGGTGTTGAGCGGCGCGCTGACGGGCACAGCCGAGACGCTTTACACGCTCACGGAGAATCCCACGTTCTACCTGGCCAATCCGGCGCAGCTGACGGCTGAATTGAACTGCCTGCCGCCCTTCGACGGTACCAATTGCCAGACGACTTCTACTCCGGCCGGCAATGGCAGCTTTTCGCAGAACGTGCAGCGGCTTGGTTTCTATGCCATGGATTCGTGGCGGGTGACACCGACATTGACGTTGAATTACGGCGCACGCTATGACACGACCTTTGGTCTTTTCCAGGCAAGCGGAGTGGGCCAGAACGTTAATGCGGCGGTGCAGACGATTCGAGCCTACGATCTCCCGCTGGCGACGGGCATTCCGCATGATTACCGCGGCGCCTTCGCACCCCGCCTGGGAATCGCGTGGTCGCCTGACCGCGTTGAGGACCTGGTGATCCGTGGCGGCATCGGGCTGTACTACAACGACCTGGCGCAGAACGGGTGGGTCGACGCGTTTACGGCGGTGAATACTCCTTCGGCGTTCCTGCCCTGCAATGCTCCGGGCGATCCGGGATGTTTGCCGGGCGCTTCGGCGGGCGGAGCTGGCGCGGTCATCGATCCCAACTATCACACGCCTTACACGCTGGCGGTGAACGGCGGCGTGCAGTATGCCTTCAATCGCAACTGGACAATGAGCGCCGACTTCAATCACCAGACGACGATGCATACTTACCGGCGCTACGAGTACACCGCCGGCACCACGTTGTTCTCTCCGCTGTTCTCGTCAGATCCGACGGTGCAGATGGACAACGTGCCGAACATTTCGGTGTTCAAGTCCGACAACCGTTCCAGCTACAACGCGCTGTTCCTGCACCTGCAGGGAAACATCACCAGGCGTCTGAATCTGACGGCGAATTATGTAATCTCCAGCGCAAACACCTGGGGCTGCGTGCTGGGTGAGCTGTCGGATTACGTCAACGGCGTTTGCAATCCGCTGAACCCGTTTGGTCCGGGCGATTACGGTCCCTCGGGCGAAGACGTAATCAGCCGCTTTACGCTGGGCGGCATCGTGTATGTGCCGGGCGGCTTCGAGGTAAGCACGTTGATCCAGGCGGAGAGCGCGCGGCCTTTCACGCTGACCACGCCGGTAGACGTGAACGGGCTGGGCGATCCTACGAATGATCGTGCCGTGGTCGCCGGCAAGCAGACCAGCATGGACCAGGTGCGCGGAACTCCCTACATCCAGGTCGACATGCGGGTGACGCGTCCGTTCAACATTGGCGAGCGCTGGAAGATCATGCCATTCATCGAGTTCTTCAATCTATTCAACCGCAACAATCCGGGAGCGAACTACGTCACGGATATTTCGGCGCTGCCAACGCCCGTGAACAACCTGTACAACGTGACCGCGTTGTGTCCCACGCCGGCCTGCAATGTACCGGTCACTAGCCCGAACCAGTTGCTGGTTCCGGCGGGCGCGCTGGGCGACTTCTTCGGCCCGGGAACGACAGTGGGTATTCCGTTCGCCGCACAGTTGGGAGTGCGCGTGACCTTCTAGACCTTAACGGCCAGCAACAAAAAGCCAGCCCGAGAAGGCTGGCTTTTTGCTTTACGGGGATACTTACTTCTTCAGGGAAACTACATACGTTGCGATGGCCTTTGCCTGGTCGGCGGTAACGCCTGAGACGGCCTTGCTGTGCGGGGCTTTCTTGCCAGCCGCGCCGTTCGCCAGCAGATCGGCGATCTGCGCCTCAGACATGGAGATCTTCTGCAGCGAGGGACCGACTTTGCCTTCGCCGGCGGCGCCGTGACACATGGCGCACTTGGATTTGTAGAGGGTGGCTCCGTCCTGCGCCCAGCCGAGGCTCGAGAGCATAGCAAACGTAGCTAGAGTGATGATGAAGCGCTTCATGAAAGCTCCTATATGGGAAGTATTGTCGCAGTCTTCAGCAGGCAGGTATCGCCCACTGCAGCAAACGACGTTTGTGGGAACGTGGGCGTCATTCCTCACAACATCTCATTGTAGAGCTCGGGAGGAGGCTGACAAGGGAACAGTGAACACTCGTCATGGTCATAGATCACACGCTCGTGGTTACTCGTCTCTCGCCAAGCGGCATCGCCGATCACGCTCCAGGGTTCAATAAGCGCTTACAATACGCGGCAGTCAGAGGGCAAGTTTGAGCCGCTACGAGGGAACAGCATGAAATTTCATACCGAATATTTGATCTTCAACACGAAGAAACAGCGCGAGTACATCCACATCACGCCCCAGGTAGAGAGTGCGCTGCAAAAGAGCGGTATTCAGGAAGGAATGGTGCTGGTGTCGGCCATGCACATCACCGCAGGCGTTTACGTGAACGACAACGAAAGCGGCCTGATTCACGATATCGACAAGTGGCTGGAAGAGATAGCGCCGTTCCGCGAGGACTACGAGCATCATCGGACCGGCGAGAGCAACGGCGACTCGCATTTGAAGTCGATGCTGGTGCATCACGAGGTGATCGTGCCGGTGACAGCCGGCAAGCTCGACCTTGGGCCGTGGCAGGCGATCTTCTACGCAGAGTTCGACGGGCGGCGCAACAAGCGGTTGATCATCAAAGTTATGGGCGAATGAGACGCCGGCTTGCGGCCGGTCATCTGCTCCAGGCAGGCGGCGACTTCTTCCCGAGTGTTGCCGATGCTGTCGGGCATGTCGTGCTGGCGGCGCTGGTAGTCGTCGAATCCGAGGTCGAGGAATTCGTGTACGTACTGCTCGTAGTTGGAACCAAAAGCATTCGAGTGCGGATCGAGATTGCTGACGAGGCACAGGCCGGTTGGGCCGGTGCGAACCATGGTCATCTTCAGATCAGGTCGGTGAAACCTCAGGCACATGGTCAGCTTCCACACATCGCCGCTGTAAAAGTGCGTGGTGCGAGTGCGGTCGGCCGTGACGGCGTCGAGCGGCAGGCAGTCGTGCAGCATGACGATCGATTGCGGCGATGCGAATTTTTCCAGGTTGATGAAGTCGCGCAGCGCCTGCTCGAACAGATGCAAGCCGTCGATGAAGGCGAGGTCGAAGGTGGGAGCGCCAAGCAGTTGCGGTGCATTTCGTTCTGCGAAGAAGGCGTCGCTCGTCATGGTGAAGACGCGGGTCTTCGGCGACAACGCTTCCTGTATGTCAGGCGCGGGATCGATGCCGATGCAAATCGTATTCGGCGAGGCGAGGCGTAGCGATTCGCCCTTGCGGATGCCGATCTCGAGGTAATTCGCGGGCTGCAGGATCTCGTGGATCCAGCGGAGGACGGCATAGTAGTCGGGGCCAGGCAGACGACGCCCTGCGAGCTGCAGATGCTCGCTCAATAGCTCGTCATCGAAGGGAAGTGCCTCACTCATCTTCTCTGTAATCTCAGCGTCGGGTACGGCAGCCTCTTCCTCAGCGGGCGGGCCGTAGCCGTAGATGTTTCGCCAATTGAAGATGGGCTCGGGATTCAGTTCCGCACGGCCGTCGTCATAGTGCAGTTGGTTGGGCTCGAGTTCCAGCAACTTCAGTTGGCGCTGCATGTTTTCGTAATGATAGTTATAACCTTCGCGACGAAGTCCGGCGCGATCGCGCAGTACACGTGTCATCATCTGCTCGTGCGTGCGCATGGGATAGTGGCGCAGGTTGAACCGCACCGGCCAAGGTTCGCCGAGCGGTGGATTGTGATTAAACTCGCGGATGTTCGTCGCCGAGGCGCGCCAGGCGCGGATGCGGGGCGCACAGTCGGGGAAGAGAGCGTAGTGGCGCACGCGTTCGGTCGTCGAGCGGGCCTGCGGATCGTCGGCGCGGGTGGTCCAGAAGTTGAAGTTGTGAAACTGGATCCAGTTGTAAGGCGATTCGAAAACCTCGCGCAGCGATTCCTCGTAAGACTTCGCGCGCGTGGGCCCTTCGAGAAATTCGTCCTGGTCGGGCCACGAGATCCACTCGTATCGCGAGATGTAGTTCTCCATCAGGTGACGCGACATTGTGGGGTAAAGCTGATAGAAGTCAAACTCGCGCGGAATGTGGCGGGTCTCCAGCAACTCTGGTTGCAGGCGGCGAATGACGTCAGGCGTCTCGTCCGTCGATCCGTGGTCCCACACGACGAGGTCGTGGTTCTGATCGAGAAGGTAGCGAATGGATTCCTCGACCAAGTCTCCGTCGTTGTAACAGAGAAGAACGCCGAGCATGCGGATTTTGGACGAGGGTGCCACGAGTGTCTTGCTGTCTATCATATCCGGTGGAAACCCAAGGTTAGCCCAAAGGCGGGGCGAACCTGGGGCACACGCAGGTGGAAAGCCCGCTAGGCCGCATGGAGAAACAGCGGGTCCCTCCACTCGGGCTGAAGCCGTCGGTCGGGATGACAAAGTGTTAACCGTGCCAAAAACACTTTACGGCGACGACCCCAGTGCACTACTTGCAAAAGCAAAAGGCCATCTCGCTTTCACGAGACAGCCTTGTCTTATCTTCTCCTAAGGTTGGTTAGGAGAAGATTTCGCCGGGCATGCGGGACAGCGTGCGCGACTGGAGAGTGTTCTCCACGGCACGCGGCGCGGGCCGGTTGCTCTGGTTCAATTGCCGGCGAACGATCTTCAACTTCAGCGCGCGTTCGATCGAACGCAGCTCGGGAATTTCGGCGCCGGAAACCAGCGTCGAAGCTCTGCCACTCGCGCCCATGCGTCCGGTACGGCCGACGCGGTGGATGAAGTCCTCGGGAATCTGCGGCAAGTCATAGTTGATGACGTGCGCCACGTTGCTAACGTGGATGCCGCGCGAGGCAACGTCGGTCGCCACCAGCACTTGGAACTTACCCTCTTCAAAACCGCTGAGGGCGCCGGAGCGCTGCGACTGCGTGCGATCGCCGTGAATCATGGCTGCGGTGAAGCCGTCGCGCACCAGGTTCTTGGCCAGGCGCTCAGTGCCGTGCTTGGTGCGTGCGAAGATCAGGGTTTGTCCCTTTTCCGCGTAGAGAAGCTGGCGCAGCACTTCAGACTTCTCGGCCTGTGGTACTTCGAAGGCCTGCAATTCAACGGTGTCTGCCGGCTTCGAAGTGGAACCGAGAGCAACGCGTACGGGTTTGTTCATGTATTCGTTGACCAGGTTGGCCACGGATGCTTCCAGCGTCGCAGAGAAGCATAGCGTCTGGCGTTGGCGCGGCAGTGCCGCAACAATGCGCCGGATAGCGGGCAGGAAGCCCATGTCGAGCATGCGATCCGCCTCGTCGAGGACCAAAGTCTTCACGTTGCGCAGATCGACCAGCTTGCGGCGGAGGTAATCTTCCAAACGGCCGGGGGTGGCAACAACCATGTTGGCGCCCTTGCGGATGGACTGGATCTGCCGCTGCTCGCTGGTGCCGCCCATAACAAGCGCGGCGGGTGTGTCTTTGCGTCCACGCAAGGTTTCATAGACCTCGTGGACTTGCATTGCCAACTCACGCGTCGGAACCAGGACGAGCGTGGAGACGTTGCGATTCTTTTCCTGCGCCATCATCTGCTCGATGACCGGGATGAGGAAAGCCAAAGTCTTTCCAGTACCGGTCTGCGCCGTGGCAAGAACGTCTTTCCCTTCAAGAGCGGGAGGGATCGCGGAGGCCTGAACCGGCGTCGGGGTAGTGAACTGGAGGTGTGCCAGCTTCTGCTGCAGCGCAGCAGACAGGGGCATATCTTTAAATTGTGTCAAAACGATTTTTTTCTTTCTGGAGAGGCGTCTCGCGAGGAAGCCGCTTTTACCATCATCCCGTTGGGATGACCTATTGCGGGCGAGTCGCGAAGATACTGCTGAAGCCGCTCGATGAGTTATTCGGCGCTTGTCTGAAACGGAAGCAGGAAAGACGGGAAACCGGATCGAGTGCGGATCAGATGTCGCTTGCGTGCGGCCGTAGCCAATTAGCGTCTACTTAGGACTGTATCACAGTGCACCGAAACTTGTTCAAGGTGCACCAGCATGGATAACGGGCTTACTTCCCGAAATCGTGGAAATCGAAGCCTTGCGGCTGACCGTCTTCGTCGTGCGTAACTACCAGATCGGCAAAGGGTTGCGTCTCTGGAGTGACAGCGTCGGTGTCGCCAGTCTGCTTGCGCTCGGCTTTACGCTGAGCCTTTTCCTGACGCTTTTCCTGACGTGCACGTTCTTTCTGCCGCTTTGCAAATGTTGTACGAGAGCTTCCGGCCATAGTACTTAGATTACGCTAAAATCGCGAAAGATTCACCCATATACGCTGATAATAGGGGCTTTAGCTGCAAGTGCTTACAGGCAGGGAAGATAACGATGCGGCGCAGCTCGAGGCCGCGCCGCACACGTGCAATCCGCAAAGATCGATTCGCGGTTGTTCGTCCTCTACCGCAGCCCGGCAGGCGATGGCGCCGGGGGATGGTCGTCCAGTATCAGAATTGCTCATAGATCTGGCCGGCCTCATCTGCGGCTTCCTTTCAAGGTCCTACCGCGTTGTCGATCTGAGGGTCGGAAGGCATTGCGGATTGCCACCCACAGTGGAGGATGCGATCCCGCGTTCTGAATCTCGCGATGACCATGTCAGCACGGCGTCGCGCCCATCTCTACCGCCGCTTTGAGACCCTTGCAGGCCGGTGGCGGCGCCGTTCGCGGCCGTGGGCGTGGAAGGCGGCTGGTGGGCTCTGCTGGCTGAAGCGTTCGACATAGTAATACCTCCTGAAAACGGTGCTCTGGGCTGAGCGACGGTAACGCCGTCTTTGGGCCTTGCGAGTGCCTGGCCGTTGATCGTTCCCCGCAAGTGGGGCTTGCCGCAGCGAACTCGTAACTGGCTGCGACGTTCTGGTTACGGATGAAAAAGCAATCGCGCTGCCATATCCGTTGAGAAGTCTACGTGGATACTTGCAGGCATAAATTGCTGAGGATACGAGTAAAGGATCAGCGAATTCTCGCCAAGTGTGATTGAAGGCGCGAAGATGGCTATCTGCCCGGATACCACCGAATATCCGATCGGATAGACGAGCTGTGAATCTTTCGGCTGTCTTACGAAAGGGCCAGGAACCTGCGGCTCATTCCCGATGCGGAACGACTTTGCGCTGAACGAACGAAATACCCGCGCCATCGTCTGGCAGCGGTTCTAGAATTCGCGCAGAGGCACAGGGAGTTATCAAAAGCCGTCCTCCGATTTGCATTGATCTCCGGTGGATGGCTTTTTCTTTGCGCCAACCGCGGCGGCAGTTTCTGAGGAAGCGCCGCATTCGAGGGAATCGCAGACCAAGACCTCGTGGGCGTTCAGCCACGTCGGCGAGGTCACACCGCAGGTTGATCAACGTCACTGCAAAGCTGTACTACCCGGAAGGATGATCGTGCTGCAGCAGTGTCGCGTCGCATCGGTAAGCAGCCGCTGACGGGAATCCGATATCAGCAGCGATTGTGGAATCAGCCGATATTGGAACGCAGCGTAGGTACGGACCTGTGATCCCGATGTGAAGACTAACTCTTCAGCTGACGCCGATGTCACCTCTACCGATCTCACCGGCGCCCCAAAAGGAAGGCTCTCTATGGCAGTCGCAGAACTCGTAAAAGAATATTCCCTGGAAGAAGCACTGGCAATCCTGCACAAGAATGGCAAAGTGCGCTCGAAGTATGACAACTTCATCGGCGGCAAGTGGGTACCACCGCTGAAAGGCAAGTATTTCGTCGACCACAGCCCCATCAATGGCGAGCCCATCGCTGAGATCGCCAAGTCAACTCCGGAAGATGTTGAGACAGCGCTCGATGCTGCTCATGCGGCTAAGAAGGCCTGGGCGCATACTTCTCCGGCAGCACGCGCGGCCATTCTGTACAAGATTGCCGACGTGATGGAGGAGAATCTGGAGATCCTCGCCATAGCCGAGACCATCGACAACGGCAAGCCGATCCGCGAGACGCGCAACGCCGACGTTCCGCTCTCCATCGATCACTTCCGTTATTTTGCGGCCTGCATCCGCGCCGAAGAAGGCGCGCTGGGCGAGATCGACAACGACACTGTGGCCTATCACTTCAAGGAGCCGCTGGGCGTTGTCGGCCAGATCATCCCGTGGAACTTCCCGCTGCTGATGGCGGCATGGAAACTTGCTCCGGCGGTCGGAGCAGGGAACTGCACGGTGATCAAGCCGGCATCGAACACCCCACTGAGCCTGCTGGTGCTGATGGGCCTGATCGGCGATATTTTGCCTCCGGGCGTGCTCAATGTCATCACCGGACCGGGCGGCGAGATCGGCAAGGCGCTGGCATCGAATTCGCGCATCGCCAAGATCGCTTTCACCGGCGAAACCACGACCGGCCGTCTGATCATGCAATATGCTTCCGAGCCGATCATTCCGCAGACACTGGAGTTGGGCGGCAAGTCTCCCAACATCTTCTTCGGCGACGTCATGGACAAGGACGACGAGTACTTCGACAAGGCGCTGGAAGGCTTCGCTCTCTTCGCCTTCAATAAAGGCGAGGTCTGCACCTGCCCGTCGCGCGCGCTGGTACAGGAAGACATCTTCGACAAATTCCTGGAAAAAGCAGTTGCGCGTGTCGCGAAGATCAAAGTTGGCAACCCCCTCGATCCAACAACGATGATGGGAGCACAGGCTTCCCAAGATCAGCTGGAAAAGATCATGGGCTACATTGAGGTTGGCAAGAAGGAAGGGGCGAAGTGCGTGACCGGCGGCAAACAGGCGCACATCGGTCCCGACTTCGAGAAGGGTTATTACGTCGAGCCGACGGTGTTCACCGGACACAACAAGATGCGCATCTTCCAGGAAGAGATCTTCGGGCCGGTATTGTCGGTGACGAAGTTCAAGACGCTGGAGGAGGCCATCGAGATCGGCAACGACACCGTGTACGGCCTGGGCGCGGGCGTATGGTCGCGCAACGGCACCAACTGCTATCGCGTGGGCCGCGAGATCCAGGCGGGTCGCGTATGGACCAACTGCTATCACCTGTATCCGGCGGGCGCGGCCTTCGGCGGCTACAAACAGTCGGGCTACGGACGCGAAACCCACAAGATCATTCTGGAGCACTATCAGCAGACCAAGAACCTGCTGGTGAGCTACAGCCCGAAGGCCCTGGGCTTCTTCTAGAACGATCTTTTGCGTGTGACTTGGGGAAGCTGGCAACGGCTTCCCCGTTTTTTGCCTATCGAGGCGGGTGGTTTACTTCAAGTCGAGTGGTTTGATGGGAAGGTCCCAGTGCGCGTCGAGGATCTCGAAGCGCCGCTGCTCCTCGCGTTTATAGGTCTCCTGGTCGGGATAGAGTTGCTTTGCCAGCGCGGCCTCGTCAAAGTTTTCGTTCGCCACGGTGGCGTTCTTGAAGACGATGGTCACGCGATAATCCCAGCGGCCATCTTCGGTGGTGTGGTATCGGGGCGTGACCGCCGTTACCTGCAGCATGCGTCCCATCTGAACTTCTTTCTCCAGAATCGGCAGATGGTTCTTCTTGAAGAGCGTGAGGAACTCGTCCTGATGTCCCCACTTCACCTTGTAGTAGTACTCGATGGCGAAGGGCTGGTCGGCGGCGGCAGCGGTTGCGTTCGATGTCGGTCGCTGCTGTGCAAGAAGCGGCGCGCCGAGTGTTAATACGGCTATAACAAACAGGGCTGCCAGGGTATTGCCGGGCGTCTTCTTCATCAGGGCATCTCCGGAAAAATTTGCGGTTGCCCCGGATCTGGCGGTGTTCCAGACCCGGGCGAGTTCTGCGCTACGGCGCGGTGCAGGGCTGGAACGTAGCGAGACTTGCGAACGTCAAAAACCCCAGGTCTCGAAAATCGCGAGACCCGGGGCCGGTCAAGGCCAGATCTATTCGCTCTAGAACATGTTCCATAAATACTGGTTGTAGACATCGTGGTGGTACTGCACCTCGCCGGGCTTCACGAATGTGCCCAGCAGCCGCGGACAGCGGTCGGCAGCGGCCTGCTTCAGGTCGGCGTAGCGGCCCTTCACGTCGTCACCCAGGATCGTCGAGGTCCACTTTGCCCCGCGGAAGTTGTCGATTGCCGTATAGATGTTGTCGGGCAGATAGCGCTCGGCCTGGCGCAGGTTTTTGATCTTCGCGATCTCGCCCTCGAGTCCTGACTTGAACACCGCGTAGAGCACCATGTACGGGTTGGCGTCGGGACTGACCGAACGGACTTCCACGCGCATACTGCGTTCGTTGCCGATCGGGATGCGGATCATCGAGCCGCGATCGACGGCCGAGGCCTTCACTTGATTCGGCGCCTCGAAGTGGGGATCGAGCCGGCGATAGGCATTCACGCTGGCATTGAGCATCAGGCAGATGTCGTTGCCGTGCGTCAGTATGCGATCGACGAACTGCCATCCGGTCTTGCTCAGCTTCTCTTCACCCTTCTCATCCCAGAAGAGGTTCTTGCCGTTCTTGCTGACGGAAACGTTGGTGTGCATGCCGCTGCCGTTGACGCCGACCACCGGCTTCGGCAGGAATGACGCGGTCAGGCCCATACGCGTCGCCACCTGGCGGCAGATGAGCTTGTAGAGCTGGATCTGATCCGCCGCATTCACCACTTCGGAATAGCTGTAGTTGATCTCGAACTGCGAGGGCGCGACTTCCGGGTGGTCCTTTTCGTTCTGGAAACCCATGGCGCGTTGCACTTCGGCGGTGGTGTCGATGAAGGTGCGCAGCGGATCCCCGGGCAGGGAGTGATAGTAGCCGCCGGTGTTGACGTAGTCGAACTTGAGGGTCTCGTGGTAACGGCGCTCGGAGTCGGGGCCGTTAAAGAGGAAGCCCTCAATCTCGTTGGCCGCATTCAGGGTGAAGCCTTCCTTCTTGAACATCTGGTTGGCAAAGGTCTTCAGGACACCGCGAGTGTCAGCCGAATACGGCGTGCCGCCCTTGTCGATGACATTGCCGAATACCAGCACTTTGCCGGGGCCGAAGACATCGGCCGGGGCCCAGTAGAAGTACGGCCAGTCGATGCCGAGACGGAGATCGCTCTCGCGCTGCGCGGTGAAGCCGCGGATGGAGGAGCCGTCAAAGGTCAGATTGTCCCAGCTGTTGAGCAGGAACTTCTTGTCGTAATCGAGCATGTGCAGGCGGCCTTCGAGGTCGCTAAATAGCACGGTCACGGCCTTAATGCGCTTCTCGTCCGTTAGGTACTTCAGACGATCTTCCTGGACTTCGTGGACGGGAACGCGGTTCTTGCGCTGCTCCTTGGCGCGCAGATTCAGGTCTTCAAGTTCGTCGTAGCTAAGGGCTAGAAAATTACGAAGGTCGGCGGACATAGATCTCCTTGCGGTGAACTGGCCTGGAAAAAGGAATTGTGATTGCAAGTGAATAAGCTATCGCAAAAACGGGGAGCGCGGCCAATCGAAAACCGTGATGAGGCCGATACAAACTATTTATTCCCGGACCTGCACAGATTGTCGTGCAAAGTTGGTTTCATATCGGGATTGAAGGTGCTGACGCGGCGAAGGGAACCCCTGGTCTTGAACACCGCGAGTCTCGGGGCATCCGGAATCCTGTTATCCCGTGGCGGCTCGATACCCGAATATCGGACCGGGTTTCAAGAATTCTCTTGCTAAGCGGAAAAGTCGTATTACTATGCTTTGGCCGGAATTCCGAGTCCGGTTTGAAGCTCTGCGCCACCTCGGAGTCTGCCTCTGGCCTTCACGTCAAACTATTTTATCGAGGCGATACGAACATGAGCGTTGCATCGGTCTCTCTCGCTCCCGTGCTGTCCACTCTCTCGCTCGTAATGATTTCCGGCCTGTCACTGATCGCAGCTTCGTTTGCCGTTCGCCATCTGTGGCAGCGCCATGCGCGATTCGTGACGGCCATCAGCGCAACTTTGGCAATGATGTTTCTGGCGCTCTCGACGGCTCACGCCACCGACAGAATCATCATCAACGACAGCAGTTGCACGGTGACGGAGGAAGACGCCGTGGGCATTCAACTGCACCAGAACCTGTACCTGCGCATCGACTTTCCCAACACGCATTGGCGCTTCGGGTTGATCAATCAGGGTATGAAGGGCATGGCGGTAGTCGATGTCGCCTTGCAGGCGGCGCAGTTCCCCTCGCGGCAGTACATCATCAAGCGCGCCGGCATGGCGGAGATGTTTGTGCCTTACGACGATCGTAGCCATACCTACTACGACATGTCGTTCGGCAACGACCGGGTTGACCAGATCGATCCCTCCGACCTACCGGCAACGGATGGAGCGCTGGAATATTTCCGCACTTTGCGCGGAGGGCTGTATGTGCGCGACACCGTTCCTAAGATCGCAGTGGAGTGCCGCGAAGCCGGCATGGGCTGGTTGTGCAAAGAGCCCGGCAACCACATGCGCCGGCGCATCCATGAAGTCGTCATCTGGGCGGTTTACGACGCCTTCAACTACGACTACATCATCCAATACACATTCCACGAAGACGGCAGCATCAGCTTCCGGGTGGGCGCGACCGGCTTCAACCTTCCCGGCGGCACCTCGAAACCGCACGTCCACAATGGACTTTGGCGAGTGAGTACCAAGCTCTTCGGACGACTCGATAATCAGGCCGTGGATTGGGTTCACGTCGAGGATTCGCAGGGCAGGCTCGCCACCGATTCCGATGAGCCGATTCCGACCGAGGACGACTATGACTGGGAGCCGCCCAAGTTCAGCAGCCTGTGGATTCAGAGTTCGACCCAGACCAATAGCTATGGACATCTGATGGGCTATGAATTCCTGCCCGGCGATCGAACGGGAACCGGCCGGTTCTCGACGCGTACCCAGGACAAGGAAATGTGGACCCAGAACGACGAATACCTGACCAACGATGACATGGGAGAAGACGGTACCGGAACTGGCCACAACAACTGGCTGTTCACCTGGTACTCTCCTGACGATTATCTTCTGAACTACCTCAACAACGAGCCGCTCGGCGGCACTGGCGACGGAGTGGTGTTGTGGTATACGGGGTCGGTTCACCACGAGCCCACCGACTCAGACAACCAGCAGGGAAGCGGCAGCCGTACGGGCATCACTCTGATGCATTGGAGCGGTTTCGACATGGTGCCGCACAACATGTTCGACTACAACCCGCTGGGCGGACCCGCCAACTGCGGCCAGTAGCGCAGCGACCGTTTAGTAAGTTCGGGTGCCCCAGGTCTCGCGATGTTCGGGACCTGGGGTTTTTAGTCGACACCCAGAAGTCTTACAGGCCCGTCATCTTCTGCAGGTGCTGCGGATAGCGATCGCCTTGCACTTGGATCTTCGATGCGGCCTCATCCATCTGACGAAGGTCTTCGGACGAGAGTTCGATGTCGAGCGCGCCAAGATTTTCTTCGAGCCGGTGCAGCTTGGTCGTACCCGGAATCGGTACGATCCACGGCTTCTGCGCGAGCAGCCATGCGAGTGCGATCTGCGCGGGCGCGGCTTTCTTCTGTTTCGCAATTTCGCCGAGCAAGTCGACCATGGCCTGATTTACCTTCAGCGCTTCGGGCGTGAAACGTGGCAATGTGCTGCGGAAGTCGTTGCTTTCGAACTTCGCATTCTGGTCAATCTTTCCCGTGAGGAAGCCTCTGCCGAGCGGGCTGTAGGCCACCAGGCCGATGCCAAGTTCTTCGAGCGTGGGCAGCACTTCCGTTTCCGGATCGCGCCACCATAGCGAGTACTCATTCTGTAGCGCCGTTAGCGGCTGAACTGCGTGCGCGCGACGGATTGTCTTCACACTGGCTTCGGAAAGCCCGAAGTGCTTCACCTTGCCTGCCTGAATCAGTTCCTTCACTGTCTCGGCAACGTCTTCGATAGGAACGTTCGGATCGACGCGATGCTGGTAGAGCAAATCAATGACGTCGGTCTTCAAACGCTTGAGCGAACCCTCCACGGCCTGCCTGATGTGCTCCGGCTTGCTATTCACGCCGGCGGCTCCCGGACGATGATCTTTGCCGCTCAAGTCGAATCCAAACTTGGTGGCGATGACGACTTTGTCCCTGACAGGTGCCAGCGCCTCGCCAACCAGTTCTTCGTTTGTAAATGGGCCGTACACTTCGGCGGTATCGAAGAAAGTTATGCCGCGCTCTACGGCAGTCCGCAGCAGCGAAATCATCTCATGCTTGTCCTTCGGCGGACCATAGCTGAAACTCATTCCCATGCAGCCGAGGCCGATGGCCGAAACTTCCAGGTTGCTCTTGCCGAGGTTGCGTTTTTGCATGTTTTTCCTTCCAGAATCGCAGTCAGTTGATGAAGTCTTATAGTCAGCGATGACGTGGGGCGTCTTTCAGATCGTTTCTTATACTTTAGATTCCCGACCGAGACCCTGAGATATGCGGAACGCGCCATTGTGTATGCGAGACACGCCAGGAGGTCGCCGCCCTGTCCAACCGTTAACAAATTGTTGACGAAGCTGTGACATGAAGCGGGCTGCCGCTGGACTAGCCTTTCTCCGTCACTTTCCGTACCGGGCTACATTCCTTCACGCAATTTCTGGAGACAACACATGCGCCATCTCAACACTACCCCGGCCCTCCCGCAGTTCTGCGACGTTCGCAGGCTCGCGCTATCCTGTCTGGTTTGTCTGATGCTTGGCAGCGCTGCCGCCCCAGCCCAGAGCAGCGACTCTCAACCCAACTTGTCGGCCGGACCCACCGGGGTCATCGTGCACAGCAAATTCGGTGGACAGATCTTCGGCTTCGATATCGACCAGAACGGCAATGAAGGCATCCTCACCGAAGCCAAGACTCTGGCTGGCGGGAACGTGCTCGCCGCCGTGGAGACGTTCGACCAGGCTACTGGCAACATCATCAAGGTGGTCGAGCTGACACAACCCTCGCACGCGCAGGATGACTTCGTCACACTGGGTGTGGTGGGCAACAGCGTAGGGCTTTACGAACACGAACACGTATCGCGCATCACGGTGAGCAGCCGCACCTTCAGTACCATGAACCCGCTGAGCTCGAACCGTATTACCGGCGCCTGGACGCCACCCATTGGATCGCAGCACATCATCATGCCGACCGGAGTGAGCCGTAACCAGGGCGTCCCGAGTGTTGCCGTATTCGCCTACGACAACAGCGGACAGTTCGTGCCGTGGGTGTTCAGCTCCAACGTTGCCAACAATACCTTTGGCCCTGTGGTCAGGATCACGGATGCCACCAACTTTGGCAGCGTGCCTCCTCCGATCGCTTATGACAGCGTGACGAATAAGGCGCTGCTCGGGGGTGGGAACGGATGCTTCGGTTGCAGGCCGGTCTTCGCCATCGTCGATCTTTCCGGCGGCACGTTCACGGAGTTTACCGGTAGAGGATTCGGCTTCATCAATGGCCTGGCTATCGACTCGGCAGACGGTATTGCCGTCAGCACGACGGAAGATGACGCCAGCGTGGAATTCTACGATCTCAGCACGCTAGCTGGATTTATCGTGGTGTTGCCGGGGTCGCAGGGGCAGCAGCAGTTCAGCGGCGCCGACGTCGAGTTCGACCCCGTTCACAAACTCTTCCTGATCGCGCAGCCCTTTTCGAGTTCGGCGTTCAACGGCAGCAGCATCTACGCGTACGATATCCACGGGAATTTGCAGGAAACCATCAACGGACTCGACTTTTCAAACACCTTCAACGTGGTTCCGGCGCATATCGCGATCAATCCTGGCACGCGCTCCGGATACATCGACGGTCCTGACTCCGGCGTTACTGAGCTACAGGGATTTACCTACTAAATCGTCGAAGAACTGAGTAATTCGGGTGGCCCAGAGCCTGCCCTGAGCTTGTCGAAGGGTCTCGCGATGGTCGATACCTGGGGCACCCGGTGTGACGTTTTTTCAGAAAACCTAAAAGATGGCGTATCCGCCATCGACGCGAATCGTTGTTCCGGTAACGTAGTCGGACGCGTGGGATGCCAGAAACACGGCGGTTCCGATCAGCTCGTCGGGCAGGCCCCATCGGCCCGCCGGCGTGCGCGCAACGATCTCGTCGTTCATCGGCATACTGCGCACCGCCACGGTCAGATCGGTTTCAATCCATCCCGGCGCGATCGCGTTCACCTGAATGTTGTGCGGCGCAAGCTCGATTGCCATTGACTTCGTCAGTTGCACAACCGCGCCCTTAGCCGCGGAGTAGGACGGAACCAGAGCAGATCCGAAATACGAATACATGCTGCCGATGTTGATGATCTTTCCGCTCTTCTGCTTCACCATCGATTGACCGGCGATCTTGGACAGGAGGAACACGGCATTGAGCTGTATCTCGATGATGCGGTCCCAGTCTTCCGTCTTCTCGTTAAGAACGCCGCCGCTGAGCGATGCCGCGCCGGCATTATTGACCAGAATCTTCACGGGACCCAGCTCGCTCTCCACGTGCTTCATCGCCGGTTCCAGCTCAGGGCGTTTACTTACGTCGACCCTCAAGGCCAGCGCGGGGACGCCAATGGTTTTCAGCTCTGAAAGCACCTGCTGGTTCTTCGCTTCATCGCGAGAAAATATTGCGACCGACGCCCCGGCTTGAGCAAATCCCAGCGCAATGCTGCGGCCGATTCCGCGGTTGCCGCCCGTCACGACCGCAACCCGGCCGGTTAAATCAAACAATGCAGGCATCGTCATGCAGTGCTCCCTTTATTCCTTGTCGGTATACGAAATAGTTCGCATGCTTCGATTCGCTAGCAACCGTATTTCCAGCCGGGAGCACTTGCCCACTGCTGGAAGCATGAGGACTTGGGATCAATTGCAATCGGCAGCGTGGTGGCGGGACGCTGGCCGTCGATGAGGTGACTTTGGTTTAACCATGTTCCCGGCCACGCTACTGTGATTCGCGTCTCAATGGCGTTCGACCCGGGCGCGGGAACTCGCGGAGGAGTGGCAATTACCGGCTCCGGCCCAAAGACTGCTGCGGAAACGTGTCGGCCATCGCTCCATCCGCTCATCACCACCCAGTTTTGTCCGAGCTTGGCTGCCGCCATGGGCGCGAACGGCGTGCCGGACGGATAGGGTTGGTTGAACAGCTTTGGATCTTCCTGCATGCTGACGCCGGATGGCGCTCCCATCGGAGCAGCCAGAATATCGGCTCGCAGCGCGCTCAACGTGCCGAAGACCTCCGGCACTGATAATTCCTCACCCAGCGTCAGAGCAATCCTTCCGATGGGCGTTGGGACCACAACCCATTCGCTGCCCTCCTTTGCCCACTGAGTCTGGTTCGGGGGCAGGTGTGTCGCGCGATAACGCGCAACAATTGTTCCATCAGGTCCGGCCAGTGCCACAGTGTGGTAGACGTTCGCGCCATCGCGTTCGGGATAGCTGCCCGCGACATAGCCGCCACCGGCTTTCGCGGCTTGGCACAGGCGTTGTTCCGCAGAGCCTCCGCGGGGTTCGGCTGCAGCCGCATAGGCGGCGCTACTGGCATTCGCACCAACAGAAAACAACTCAGGCAGGACGAGTAAGCCGCCACGCGGCGGTTGTGGAAGTTCACCGGGCGCCTTGTCTGACGCCGGCCACGAGACGGCCCTGACCACGACCTCTTTGGAAGCAGTGGTTGCGTTTGGGTCAGTGGGCGCGCGATGGAGTGCGAGCAGGCCGTACATCTCAGGCCGGCGTCGTGCCAGCACGGCCTCACGTACCGGCTCGGCCGCCGAAGGAATGATATCGGCGATGATGATGCCGTGCGCTCCCGGCGATAATACTTCGGGAGGCACGACCGGGGCTTGCGCGATCTTATTGCCCGACGGGTCCCAGATACTCGATCCGCCGTTGTAGTACAGAGTCTGGCCGGTCTGCGGATTCTTCTCGATACCGTCACGCGTGGCGGCGACCAGCCACACGCCATTGAGCGCCGCTATGTGCTGCACGGTCGCAACCGTTGAGTGGTCTCCCTTGGCCTCGGCGGCCGGCGTTCCCGGAGTCACGCGATCGGAGCTGCTCAGCCACGCAACGACATCGACATTGTGCAAAGCGGCTAGCCGCGGATATTGCCAGTAGGTATCGTCATAGCAAATCAGCATGCTGAGGCGGCCCAGCTCGGTATCGAAGACTGGAAAACCGCCGTCGCCCGGTGTCACCCACGCCTGGTCCTGCGAGTTCAGACCGTGCTTGCGATACTTGCCGATATATCCGTCGGGGCCGACCAGCGCCGCGGTGTTGTAGCCCAGTCCCGTGGCCGGGTCTAGTTCCGCGATGCCGACCGCAACGTACATGTGCCGCAGCTTCGTTACTTTTGACAGCGCATCGGTAGTTTTTCCGGGAACGGTGTCGAGGTAGGGCCGCACCATCGCAAAGCTGTCGAAGATGTAGCCGATGGTCGCCTGCTCGGGCAGCACGGCAAGCTTCACGCCCTGCGCGCCCGCCGCATCCACAGCAGCCGCGATGCGGGCAATGTTGCCGTCGAGTTCGCCCCAGGCTGGATCGTAAACAATGGCGGCAGCCTTATACGATTTCAGCGGACTGTCTGCCGCATACACCGGCGGGGACCACGTCATCACCGTTACTACACTCATCAGAAGGGCAACGTACAACCGTTGGCGTCCAACCATAGGCTCCTCTCACTTCGCAAAAGGAATACTACCAAGTATGAGTTGTTATCCCGAGCGGACGTGGCGTGTTGTCGTCGCACGACACCCTTCCGCTGCGGACGAACCGCAGATCCCTCGGCTTCGCTCGGGATGACAATTCTAATGTCGGGATGACAGAATTCTGATGAAGGGATAACAAGTCTAGTCCGATGCCATGTTCATCAGATCGAGCTGCGATTGCGGCGCAGGCGCACAGCGGCCAACAGACATGCCGCCGTGAACGCGAGGCCGAGCCACAGGCCAGGGCTGGTGAAGAATCCGGCGGTATGAGAACCGAATGGATGCATGGGCATGCCATCCGCAGGGAATGCCTCGCCTACCGCTCCGCCGCCGAGGCGATTACCCAGCAGCTCCGCGAAAAACTTGGTGCCGAAGGCGATCTTTTCAACGAAGCCGATGGCCAACAGCGGAAGCGCCGCCCATAGAAAGGCAAAGCGCCTCGCCCAGGCCGAGACCAGCAGGAGCCATCCGAAAATCGGGGCGTACCAGAGTCCATGGATGGCGAGCAGGTGAAACAGGATACCCGCCTGCATCTGCCCCAGATGCACGTTGCTGGTCAATGTGCCAACGCCGAGGCCGCTGCCTGCGAATATCACGAGGCTCATCAGGAACATGATCCATTGAGTAACGAAAGTGACCGCAAACGTCAGCACGGGCAAGATCACGATGGGAACCGTCGCCTTGGCCAGAACGGTCGTAAGGTCGGATACCGGCAGCGACTTCCAAAATAGAATGCTGCGGTCGCGACGCTCGCCCTGGAATGCCTCGAGCGAGTAGAAGATTGCGATCAGAAAAGTTGTTCCCATGATCGCCAGCGCAACAAAGTCATAGGGCTGCTGCAACGCCGCCTGCTGCCGCTGCGGGTCAAGCGCTCGAATTCTTCTCGCCAGGTGGATGGTGCTGATCAGGAAGCCGAACAGAAAGACGGCTGCGACCGCAACTGGCGCGATGTAGATGGACCGGAACTCCCACAGTTCGCGACGTACGGACCAATAGTATGGCCTGGTTGGAGACGGCACAGTGGAAGGGCGGGCTGACATGATCGGAGTTGTTTAGAGCGCTAGCGGAAGGGTTCATTGGGCCGCTCCGGTTCTGGCTGCTGCGTTGTTGCCCACCACGGCGACGAACAGGTCGGCGATGCTGGGAGTACGGACTTCGCCTAGCGCAGCCAAGTGCTGGCGATCTACGCGATCGAAGAGCAGGATGGTACGACCGAACATCTGGCGCTCGTGGATCGGCCGCAGAGCCCGCGCCGCGGCAAGGTGCTCAGGATTCACCTGCACTTCCGCATAGCGCGACTCCAACTCTTCCATGCTGCCGTTGAGAACGATGTGACCGCGGTTGAGGAACACCAGGTCAGTGAGTACATGCTGCAGCTCATCCACCTGGTGCGTGGTCACGATAATGGTGCGGCCGCCATCGAAATAGTCGTTGAGCAGGGAATCGTAAAACTGCTTGCGAAACAGGATGTCGAGGCCGAGCGTGGGTTCGTCCAGCACCAGCAAGCGGGCCTCGATCGCCATCACCAGGGCGAGATGCAACTGCGTCACCATCCCCTTCGACAACTCCCGTACCTTGCTGTCGCGTCGAATATCGGTTTTGGCGAGGAAGCCTTCCGCCTTCGCGCGATCGAAGCGCGGATGTACCCCCGCGACGTAGTCGACTGCCTGCCAGACGCGCATCCAACGGGGCAGGATGGCGACGTCCGCGATGAAGGTGACGTCGCGCATGAGCTGATCGCGCTCCGTCCAGGGGTCGCGTCCCAAGACTCGCAGTTCGCCCTCATAGGGAATCAGGCCGAGCATGGCAGCGAGCGCAGTGGTCTTCCCGGCGCCGTTGGCTCCGATCAGTCCGAGAATGCGGCCCTGCTCAACGCGCAGGTTGATGCCGTCGAGAGCGACAGTGGTCTTGAATGTCTTTCGTAAGCCGCGTGCTTCGATCAAGGCCATAGTCAGTCGTCCTCCTTCTTGGATTTCGCTTGCGCGGCCTGCAACAGTTCTTCTGCCGTCAGGCCGAGGCGCTGAATGTTGGCGGAAATCCGCGGCCATTCTTCCGCGAGAAACTTCTGGCGTTCGCTCTGCAGCAGCAAATTGCGCGCACCCGCATTGATGAACATGCCGCGTCCTCGCTTGGTCTCAACCAGTCCTTCGTCCACCAGTTGCTGATAGCCCTTCAGGACCGTCAGTGGATTGACGCGATATTCCGCCGCAACGTTGCGCACCGACGGCAGCGGGTCGCCTTCGTTGAGAACGCCGTCGAGAATCATCGCGACTACGCGGTCTCGAAGCTGGCGGTAAATCGGCTGACTGTCGTTCCACTCACGGTCCATGAAGTTTCCCAGATCATCTTACTCACCAGCAGTATCATTCCCGGTTTTCACTCGCTGCAGGTCGAAGTGCGCGTGCATCGGCTTGTCGCCGGGCAACATGTACGTCCAGTCCTCGGTGTGGTGGTTGGCGTCGATCATGGTGAATACGGCGTGCTGCATGTTTCCGTACTTCGTGCTGCCGGAAATATCGACGAGATCGAATTCCACCGTTTTGCCGTCCGCCGAAGGCCGGGCCACCATTCGAGGCCGGTTGCCGGCGTCGCAGTAGTGAACCAGGGTCAGGTGATCGCCGTCGAGATACAGCATGGTGACCGGATGATCGAAACGTGTGGGGTCATCCGCCACTCCCGCTTTGAACATTTCGTGTACCAGCGCATTCCCGCGGGAAGTCACCCGCATCGAGACCTGCGAAGGCAGCCTGTCGTCGGCGTCCTCGTGGGGAAGCGGAGGATCGACGGTTATCGTTGCGTTCCAGGTACCGGCGAGGGCTTTCATCGTTGCGAAAGATTTTTGAGCGTCGGATGGCGGCGCAGGATTGGCGGCTGCTTTATGGGCGTGGGCGTCGGATTGCGCGAATGCCACTGCGGACAGCGACAGCACAATCATGGCCAGCAAAATACGTCGGAACTTCATATTCAATCTCCTTAAGCTTCTTCACGTTGGGGTGAGCTTGCTGAACTGAGCCAGCGGGTGCTCCTATTGTTCACTGCTATAGTTAACTATAACACTATCACACATTGCAAGCTCTTTTTGCGATTTTTTGAGGGATCTCGGAATCTGTAACTCGCCGTAGAACTTAGCGAAGGTTTGTTTCCGGTGCCGTACACTTCACGGTGCTTGACACGGTCCGGCTCCGGGGAGCCTACTCCAGAAACCGTGAATAACATTCGATCCTTTAATAACGCTATGGCTCTATCTGTGCGTGCGTCCGGAACCAGGCTCGCCGCCGGTTTCTTCCTGACGATGATTGTTCTGCTGATCGCAGCTGGTTCGACTCCTCCGTGTGCATCGGCGCAAACGACGGCACCGCCTTCGACTGGAACGGTAGCGAGTGCGACTTCGGCACAAAACTCCGCTGCCAGTTCATCGGGGCTCAAGAAGATCGACCGAGCTGCGTTGCAGGTAATGTTGGACACGACCGCCAAGAAACTTCTGATCCCGGGCGCGGTGATTTTGTTGCGGACGCCGCAGGGGGAGTTCAGCGTCAACTACGGTACGACGATGCTGGGCGCGAACACTTCGCCCGCGGCTGACACGCACTTTCGCATTGCGTCGAACGCCAAGACGATGACCGCTGCGGTCATCATGCAACTGGCGCAGGAGGGCAAGCTGAGTATCGACGACCCGGTCTCGAAGTACGTCGCGGGCGTGCCTAACGGCGCCAACATTACCATCGCCGAGCTGCTGGAGATGCGGAGCGGACTTTACAACTACAGCTATGCGCCCGAAATCTCGACGGCGGTTGATCATGACCCGACCAGGGTCTGGACTCCGGCGGAATTGCTGGCGATTGCTTTCGCACACAAACCGAACTTTGCGCCCGGCGCAGAGTACGAGTACTGCAACACCAACTACGCGCTGCTGGGCGTGGTCGCCGAAAAGGTGGATGGCAAGCCGCTAAGGCAGGCGATGCAGGACCGGTTGTTCACCCCGCTTCATTTGAAGTACACAGAACTTCCCGCACCCGCGGTGAACAGCATTCCTGAACCGTATTCGCACGGCTATTTGTACGGAAGTTCTTCGATCGCTTTCGTGGGCGAACCTCTATACACCGCGAAGGAGAAGGCTGCGGCGGAGGCCGGCACGCTGAAGCCCACGGACTACACAAATGTGAATCACTCGTTCGCCGCGGCAGCCGGAGGCGTCATCTCCACGGCTAACGATGTGGCCACCTGGATCGAAGCATTGGTCACGGGCAAGGTGCTCGATGCCAAGTATCAGCGCATCTGGCTCGACAGCCTGCGGCCTGAAGATCCGAACAAGCCCCAGGGTCAGAAGTATGGGTACGGCATCACGCAGATGAGCTGGGGCGGGAACACCGTGTATTTTCACGGCGGTGAGACAGCCGGCTTCAACTCATTTATGGGCCATGACCCCGACAACAAAATGACGCTGGTGGTGTGGACGAACCTAACCGTGTCCCTAGACGATATGCCAACCGCCAATACGCTTATGTTGAAGGTGCTCGATCAGATCTACGTGCAGTCGCCGCTGGCGCCGACGCCCGCTCACTAGGTGGAAAGTGGCGTCATTGCAAAAGCTTGTCGGCAATCACATAGTCGATGCTGAATTTCCCGGGGCCGGAGCAGATGAGCCACACAAAAAACAGTATGTACAGGACTTCCGGAAGGTAAAGAAAGTTGTCCAGCCAATCGAGCCCTGAAAGTCCCTGCGGCATTGTGGAAAGCTTCGCCGTTAGAACAGCGACAACCATATCGACCATCAAAGCGGCGCTGGCGAGTGACGTTAGGAATCCGACTATTAGAAGCATGCCGGCGATCAATTCCACTGAGGAGACTAAGTATGTCATCAGTCGCGGGAATGGGATGCTGGCCTTGAACAGCGTCTGATACATCGATTCAGTACGGCTGCTGACGAAGAGCTTGTACCCTCCGGAGATTGCGAAAAATAGCCCCAGGAGGATTCGGACCAGGAGGATTGCATACGGTTCGAGATTTCCTCCCCCCAGCAGGACAAACCGGACCAGCTGTTTCCAATCCATTGCCAGCCTCCGTTCAGAGATCGATGCGATGCTTGCGCGGCCGGATGTACTCACGTCCAGTCATCATTGCGACGGTTCCATGCCGGACTGCTCCGCAGCGATATAGGCCGCGTACCAAGCGGGCCAGTTCTCGTCGCGCTTGCCAGTGCGCTTCTCGTGCTCGCCGTGAGCAGCCTCCGCACGCCGAAGTGCGCCGGCCAGGTCGCTGATGGAGGCGAACGAGGTTGCCGTCGAGTCGATGCGACCGGGCAGCCGCGTGGTGATCTCCTGCAGCAGCCAGCCGTTGCCATCAGGATCGCGGAACGAGGCGAACGAGCGATAGCTGCGATGCTCGGGATCCACGCCGCTCACCCGGGCCCGTCCGAACAAGTAAGGTTCGTCCGAGCCGGAGAAGTTGTCGCCGGCGTGGAACACGTCGCTGATTGCGACACCGTGACTGAGCAGCTGGGCACGCGCGGCCGCGACGTCGGAGACTATCAGGTACAGGCCCTGCGCGGAGCCGGGTGCTGCCGCGGTGACATTCTTACCGAAGATGACGGAGCACCCGGAGCCGGGCGGCGTGAACTGGATCACGCGATAGTCGTTACCACTGGCGAAGTCGGCATCCAACCGCCACCCAAGCCCGGCGTAGAACTGCTTGGCGCGATCGACATCAGACACAGGAATGACCACAATCTCGAGCTTCAAGTCGACTCGTGAGACGCCCGCGTCGGCGATACCACGACCTTCCTTTTTCTGATCCGCCATGTTCTTTCCTCATAGCCTTCCATTGAATTAAAAATCAGTTTGTGACGGGCAACTGCCTTGAATTGTCTTAACGCAGTCCGCGGACGGGACTTATTCTCGCAAACAGCCAACGTAATTTAAACAGGCAATGGCGCAGGGAAGCTGCCGGGCAGAAATGATAGCGCAAGTTTGGCAGGGATTTAGCAAAGCCGCCACTGGCCATTCGGCCATGAGACTCCTTACCCGCATCAAGCTAGTCTCCTTCGGTTGTATTGACATGCGGGCGTTCATCACGTAAAAGCATGTCCATCGAACATCAAAGGCACTGTCCGGGACTTTCGGCCTCCTCAATTGCGAAGGTCGCGTTTCTATTCATGCTCGTGGCGATGCTCGCCGCTACCGGCTGCGGCAGCGGCTCGGGGACATCCGGCTCCGGCTCTATTGTGGGTTCTCCGGCCCCGGCCTTCAGCGGCATCAACGTTGACTATGCGCCGGAGGGTCGCTGCAGTGACGATAACTGGAGCACAACCACGCCGGCCGCGTGCAATCCGCAGCTTGCCTTTACCAGTTGCACGCCCAATGTACTGTCGTCGTGCGCCGCGAACTGCCAAGCGTGTTACAACGCGGACCTGTCGACGATCAACTCGCTGAAGATCAGCACAATCACGATTTACCAGCCCAACTACTACATCTTGAAGGCGGCACAGAGTTCCGGAGTAAAGGTTGTGCTTGGCCTGTTCAATGACAGCGTCAGTGGGTTGGCGCAGCCGGACACGGCGACCAACTGCACCTACGGAGGCCAGCCGTTTCCCTACTGCGGCACAAAGTATGCCACTGCGATGTTCGGCGGTGCGTGCGGTAACGTGAGCCCGTGGGCGCCGGCAACTTTTTGCGAATCAAGCTCGACCAACCCTAACGCCACTTATGTTGCCGCGCTGAACTCGAGTGCGGGAGAGTTTCTGCAGAACGGAACCGTCGTCGGGATTCAGGTAGGCAACGAAATTCTGGGGCAGGTGTCGGCCGCAACCATCAGTACGGCTGCGCAGAATCTTCGCACTGCGCTCAACGCCGCGGGATTCAGCGGCATCAAGGTCATCGTTTCCCTCATTGAGGGACAGGCGTCGACTTTCTGCACCGGTGGCGCTCCGCCGACGGGCGTCGACTACATTGCCGACCACGTTTATTGCTCGGTGGGTACGTCCGGTGGCGTGGCCAGTTCTCCGCCAGTGTGGCCGACGGGAGCAAATCCGGCGCAAACCTGCTGGTCGCAGGTACAGGGCGTGTTTGCTACTGACCAGACCGCATGCGGAGCAGCGAATGTCTTTCTGGGCGAGACGGGCTACAACACCGGCTGTCCGAGCGTCTACGGCCAGCAGCAGGTTCCCAATGAGCAGACGTACGTCACCCAGGTAGTAAATGCAGCCTGTCAGAGCCAGGTGACCGGACCGATGGCGCCGTTCCTCTTCGAGTTCGGAGATGTGTGCCCGTCTGGAGGATGTCTGCCGGGCTGTCCCGCCGAGCCTCAGGAGGGCAATGGGTACTTCGGCCTGTACTTCACGCAGAACTACCTGACCAAGGGTTCGCTGGTGTCGAAGTTCACAACTGCTCCATCGCTCACCTGTCCTTGAGCGCCGGGACTCTGAGCGTGCTCTCAAATACCCTTCCGCTCCCTGTGCCGCCATCCGTCATCGTGCAAGATAGGCTGCCTTGCGCGCCGACAGCCCGCGGCCCTGAAGGTTTCGCTTTATCGCCGCATAACCTGAAGAGAACCAAAAGCAAGTCATCCATCAGCCTTTTCATAGAGGCTAGCAGTTCTCTGGGCTGCAACTGGTGATTTTGGCGGTTCCAATCTCATCGTGCATCTCTTATAGTCATCATTAACCGGAATCCATCCGATCAACATCGCTGGGCGCCCGATCGCGGGCTGCAAAGTAAGCGCCATTAAGGAGCGACCATGCCTACCACAGGAGTTGCACCAAGCCGAGCCAAAGACACGAAACCAACGCCAAAGAGGGAGGTAGTGACCCCCAGCTGGGTGGGCCGCGTTCCCCAACTCAAGCCCGGCCAGTATGCCGACGGCATGCCCATTCATTCGCCCGAATACATTTGCTGCAAGCTCATTCTGCGTCCCAACAAGTTCCACTCGCGCGAGAGCTTCTTCGACTTCGGTAAGGTCTTTAAGGAGCCTGCCAAGGAGCACGGCGTAAAGTACAGCATCGCCGGCTTCGATTCTCAGCCGGTCAAGCTGCGCGAAGTCATTTTTGCCGACACCGAGGACTTCCGCCTCTACAACAATGCCTTCATTCTGCGTCGTCGCATCCCTTATAAGGACGGCTTTCCTATCGGAGAGCCGGAGATCGTATTCAAGTTCCGCCACCCCGATTTACAGGTTGCCGCTGAAACCGACGTGCGCCCGCACATACTTGGCGACCATCGGGTCAAGTTTAAGGTTCAGGCTGTGCCGCTCAAGGAGAAGCTTGGCGGCATCCGCCTACTGTACTCGCACAACGTCCAATTTCTGCGTTCGGCCATTGGCATGGGCAAGGAAAATGTCAATGACATGGATTCTTTGATCGATCTTCTGCCGGCACTCAGCCGGGTAAGGAAGACGCCAGGAGAAAAGATAAGAATTGTCAGCAACACCATTGTCGAAGAGGTCCTGCAGGACATCGGTGTGCTCGACTTTGGCGATGGCCTCACTTGCAAGGCGAACGTGGCGATCTGGCGCACTCGCGGCGAGCATCGTCCGCTGATCGGGGAATTTGCCTACCAGTTCCGCTTCCAGGACCGCGCCAAGCTGAGCAAGGACGCTCTGCGACGGACCGAAGCGTTTTTTGTCTCGCTGCAGTATGCCGCCGAGGATTACATCGCCCTGAATTGCACGAAAACTGCAACCGTGTACCGGCTCCTTGGGAATTCGCCTAAATCGCACGAATGACGCTCCCGCGAAAACTGTCAGGGAGGCCCGGAACGTTCACAGAGCGGCCGCGGCCTTCCTGGACCCTTGGCAGAGAGATTTCGCTTCGTGCCTGAAGATTGAGGGTGTTGGCTCTCTAGTCAGCACGCAGAGCTTCAGTGACGTCCACGTTCGCCGCTCGTGCTGCCGGAAACAGAGATGCGACCATTGCGGCGACCAGCAGCACGATGACCGACGCAATCACAGGCCACGCGCTCGGCATCTGCAGCGACGGGAAATAACTCCTGGCGACGCGCGCTAACCCGTAACCCAGGACTGCGCCTGTCAAAATTCCGGCTCCAGCCATCACCGCACCTTCGGTGATTACACCCATCAGCAAGTGTCGGGGCTGCGCTCCCACCGCCAGGCGGATACCGAACTCGCGCGTGCGGCCACTGACGGAGAATGCCAGCACGCCCGCAACACCGACTACGGCGATCGCCAGCGCCAGCCCCGCCAGACCGCTGAACACGAGCATATTCAAACGATCCGGCGTCAGCACTTCGGCGCGAACATCTTCCAGCGTGGCAGCCTTCTCCACCGGCTGTTCCGAAGACAGGCCGCGGATGATGCGCGTCAGCGGGATGATCAACGCATGGGGATCGGAATGGGTATGGACGAACAGCCGGCCGCCGAACAGTGGCAGCTCTTTGCTCGTGTCGTCGGGAACCTGCCCAAAGGGATGATAGATCGTGGCCACCGGCTCGGGCTCGATGTGGTTGTCGTCAACGTCGGCGACAATACCCACCACGCGGCGCGGTCCCTGGCTGATGTAGACGAACTGCATCACCGGATCGGTCCACATGATGTGGCGGTTGATGGGATCCTGACCAGGGAACATGCGCTGCGCCGCGCTCTGGCTCAGGATGACTACCGGCTCACCGCCGCGCCGGTCGTTGTCGTTGAAGTCGCGCCCGGCGATCAGCGGCACGCCCAGCGACGCGAAGAATCCCGGCGACACCACCCGAAGCTGCGCCAAGGGGTCTTCTTCATGATTGCCTTTTACGTGGCCCTCGCCGGTGAATTGGAAGCCGGGACCGAAGTTGCCGGCGTCACGCCACGGAACGGTGGTACCTAATGCGACGCGGTCCACGCCCGGCAATTCGTTGATACGCCGAATCACCTCGCGATAGAAATTGATGATGTCGTCGGAAGTTTTTCCGTGCGACATGACCGGCACGTTCACCGCCAGGACACGATGCATGTCGAAGCCGGTGCGCGTCTCCTGAAGCGTAATCAAGGTCTTGATGAGAACGCTGGCGCCTGCCAGCAACATGAACGAAGCCGCAATCTGGGTAACGGCAAAGATCCGCAGCCGCCGGCTGGTCCCGCTGCTGATGCGGACACTGTTGCTGCTGCTGGCCAGTCCGATTCCTCCCGACGATTCCAGCGAGGGAAGGCGCGGCACAAACGCCAGCACGATTGCGGACAACACAGCCAGTGCCGCTCCCACCCACAGCACGCTCATATCAACCTTCAAATCGAGGGCGCGGATGGAGAAGCGCGAAGCATAACGAGCCAGAACGGCTACCATCGGCGGCGCGCTAAGAACGCCCAGCGCCGCTCCCGCCACCGACAGCAGCAGGCTTTCCGCCAGCAACGTTCGCCGCAACGCGGAGGTGGTCGCCCCCAGCGCGGCGCGAATCGCCAGTTCGCCCTCGCGGCGCACCGAGCGCGCCAGAATCAGGTTGGCGACATTCGAACACGCGATGATGAAGATGAGACCCGACGCAGCCAGCAGTATCCACAGAATCGTCTTTGCGCCTGACGTAATCTGGTCGCGCAGCATCACGGCGTCGACCTGGTAGTGTGCGCTTGCCGGATAAGCTTCGGGATGCGAGCGCAGCATCGCCGCATAATCTGTGCGCAGCTCGGCGCGGGCCTGGTCGAGCGTGGCGTTGGGCGCCAGGCGGCCGAACAACTCGGTCATGCGGTGCACGCGCCCCGTGACCATCGTGGCCGAAAGATGATGCGGACTGGTTACCACATTGACGAGGATCTCGGTTTGCGACGGATACTGCACCGACGGCTCCAGCACGCCGATGACAGTGGCCGAACGCGGATCGAGCCGTATCGTTTTGCCGATCACGGTCGGATCGCCCTTCAGCGAGTCCTTCCAAAAACGATAGGTCAGCACGCAGGCGCCCGCGGCATTGGGACCATCGTCGTGCTGATCGATCAGCCGGCCAAGCACCGGACGCAGTCCCATAACTTCGAAATAGGATCCGTCGACGACTGCGCCGGTCACCTCGCGAGGCTCGCCCAGCCCTATCATGGTGAAGCCGATCGGGGAGAACTCGCCGAACGAGCCCACCGACTTCACGCTCGCTTTCAGGTCCTGGACCTCCGGCACGGAAAAGGCCACCTCGTCCTGCCCGTATCCCGGCGCGCTCTGCCGGATGTAGATCAGCCGGTCCTCACCGCGGTTGACCAGCGGCCGCAGCAGAACACCGCGCACCAGGCTGAAGATGGCCGCATTGGCGCCAATACCCAGCGCCAGCGTCAGGATCACCGTGATCGACAAGCCTTTGCTGCGCCACAGCGACCGCAGCGCTACCTTTAGGTCTTGAAGAATTAAGTCCGCTCTGAGTGTCATGGTCTACTCCTGTCGCCGCCGCCTCGGGCTCTGAAGGGGCACGCCTTCAGGCGTGCCATTGCAACTCCTATGTTTTTGTCATCACGAGGAGGCCTTCAGGCCGACGAGGGATCTGCTTTTGTTTTTCAGCAACCCGCTCAGTCGCGCCGATGACCTTGGTTCTGTCGCCGCCGCTGCTCGCTTGCCTTCGCGATTTCGCTCATGTCCCCCACGGGCCGAATCTCGAACGGGTTGCCATACTTCACCGCCGGATGCTGCGACATGAGCTGAACCGCGTGGTTCATGTCCCGCGCCTCGAGGATGAGAATGCCACCGAGTTGTTCCTTGGTTTCCACATAAGGACCGTCGGTAACTGCGACCTTGCCGTTCTTCCAATACAGGGTCAAGGCGGTCTCAGGAGGCTGAAGCGCTTCTCCGCCAACATAGTGCCCGTTGGCGCGAAGATGGTCGTCGTATTCAAAGCATGTGTCGAACATGGCATTGCGCTCGGCGTCGGGCAGGCCGTCGAATTTGTCTTTGTCGTAGTAACCCAAACAGATGTATTTCATGGTTCCTCCTGGTTTCCCGTGACTCTCGTTTTGCGAGACCCAGAGCCCTAGATCATCGCCCTGTTATCAGATAGTCGTTCGGGAAACCGAAAATCGACAGCTACTTTATCTTTTTTGGCGTAGTCAGAGAAATTTGTGGGTCACCGAATCCTGGGTGCCGGGTGCCGGGTGCCGGGTGTCCCACTCATTCGTGGGGTCCGAACGAGTGGGTGATTCAATGGTTCGGAACCAAGTCAAAACACCCACTCAAGCAAACCCGGCTTGAGTGGGAACCCGGCGTCGGTCGGGCTGGCGTGGTGAGATGATTCGTCGCACGAATCCCAGGTTAACGTCCAAAGGAAGGACGTGAACCTGGGGCAGCAAGCATGAATGTCACGCTTTCTCGTAACGAAGCGCAACAGATCCTGATTTGAAAATCTTTGCGTCAGCAAACTTTAATTGCAACTTCTCCGGCAAGTTGACGCCTTCCAGCAACCGTCTCCCGTCGCCTGCAATGACCGGCGAAACAACAAAACGAAACTCGTCGACCAGGCCAAGCTTGATGAGTTGTGAAGGAATATCTACTCCACCGACCAAAATGTTCTTGCCTGGTTCCTGCTTCAGGTTAAGGATTTCGTCGCGCAGGTCGGTGCGAACGATTCTCGTGTTTTTGTCTTCCACGCTGTCTAAGGATCGCGAAAAAACCAGTTTGTTGAGGGAGACAAATGCTTGAGCGAATTCCTTGTCCGCCTTGGAGGCGGACCGATCGTTCGCAACGTCAGGCCAATAAGGAACCATCAATTCGTAGGTGATACGTCCGAAGACCTGCAGGTCAGCCTCTCGCGTTAGGCCAGTGAAATATTCAAGGACTTCATCGTCAGGATTTGATGCGGTGTGGTCGCAGCAGCCGTCCAGGGTAATGTTGATGGCGAAGATTACATTTCTCATTGGGTCGTCCTCTCTTTACGCGCTGAGCGTTCCCCCTTATAGCCACTACGGCATATGCTCCGAGGCCGCAGTGGCCAGGATGATTACTTGCTTCCGCCGGGTCCTTGTTCCGGAGCCGGGAAGAAAAGAAGCTCGCGCACCTCGCCCACCGCATCGCAGGAGATGGAACCCTTGCGCGCCCATGCGAGTGCTTCATCCATATTGGCGGCTTCCAGTATCCAGAAACCGCCCATGTGCTCCTTGGTTTCGGTGTACGGTCCATCGGTGACGGCCACCGTGCCGTCGGACTTCTTCCGCACAGTCTTGGCCTGGGCGGGCGGGGCAATGCCGCACGCGAACTTCCTCACGCCGGCAGCAATCATTTCGCGGTTGAGCGCGTGAATCTCTTCCATCATCGCTTCGGTTACCGTGGACGGGTCGAAGTTGTCGGGCAGGTAGTTACAAACCAGATATTGTGGCATGGGTGCTCTCCTTGATGTCCTTCGTTTTTTGAGCCAGCAGCACAGCCTTGCGCGCTGGCCTGTTCATCCTATAGTCGTCGCTTGGCGAAAAAATCGACAACAGGGAGAAATTATTTTTACTTCAATTCCCCGAGCCGCCAGGGCACCCGACGGGTCTTTGGTGAAAGGTGAGAATACATCGACCCCGTCTGCAATACCCTCCCGATGGAATACAATTTGCGTTGCTTAGCTCGTGGGCAGAAAGGAACAACAACAGATGCGATACAGATTCAATCTTGCGCTTGCCGGGATCTTGCTCCTGGGATTTTCGGTCGCGGCTTTCGCCGGCAACGTGAGAACGGATTACGACCACTCGGTGAATTTCGCGCAGTACAAAACCTACTCCTGGGGAAAGGTGCAGACCTCCAATCCTTTCTACGTCTCACGCATCAAGCAGGGCGTCGACAAGGACCTGCAGGCCAAAGGATGGCAGTTGGCTGAGTCCGGCGGTTCGGTGATGATCTTTGCCACCGACAACGTCCACGACCAGAAACAGCTCCAGACCATGTACGACGGTATGGGCGGTGGCTGGGGCGGCGGATGGGGTTGGGGCGGATGGGGCTGGGGTGGTGGCTGGGGTCCCGGAGGAATGGGTGAGTCCACAACCACGACGACCAATCAGCGTGTAGCCAACCTGGCCATCGACCTGTTCGACGCCAACTCCAAGAAGCTCCTCTGGCGGGGCCTGGCTACGCAAGACCTTGGCAGCAATTCAGAGAAGAACACCAAGTCTCTGGACGGCGACATCAACAACATGTTCAAGAGGTTTCCACCAAAGCCCAGTAACTAACTGTTCCAGCGTTGTCGTGCCCCAGGTTCGCGTCCATCGTTTTGGACGCTAACCTGGGCCTCGGGCCACTTCGCGGCGAGTGGAAATGCAGGGACAGTCTTATTTCAATTCCTCAATTCGCCTCGCCAGGAATTGCCGCTCTGGTTCCTGTTGGGTCAGCGTCAGAGCTTTCTCATAAGCGGACCGAGCCTCCGCCGTCCTGCCGAGCCTGCGATATAAATCCGCACGGGCTGAATGCGCCAGGTAGTAATTTGCCAATTCCCCATGTTCCAAGAGCGCGTCGATGTGCTTTAGTCCGGCCTCTGGACCGTCGCACATGGCAATGGCGACGGCACGATTGAGATATACGACTGGCGAAGGCTGAATTCGCAGCAAGTGGTTGTAAATCGCCACAATCTGCCGCCAGTCGGTCGCCGCTATCGACTCCGCCTCCGCATGAACGGCCGCAATCGCGGCCTGTAGTGTGTAAGAACCGAAGCGGTGGGACTTCAGCGCTTTCTCCACCAGCGCCACACCCTCGGCAATCTGCTCCCGGTTCCAGAGCGAGCGCTCCTGGTTCTCCAGCAAGATCAGATCTCCGGTGGGAGAGGTTCTCGCGGCGCGGCGCGATTCCTGGAGCAACATCAGGGAAAGCAATCCCATGACCTCCGGCTCCGGCTGGAGTCCGGCCAGCAACCGGCCCAATCGAATCGCTTCGCCGGTCAGCTCAGCACGCGTTACCTCCGCTCCGGCCGCAGCCGAGTAACCCTCGTTAAAGACCAGATAGATGACCTGAAGCACCGCGTCCAGTCGCTCCGGCAATTCTTCAGGCGTCGGTACCTCGTAGGGAATCGGTGTCTCGCGAATCTTTGTCTTGGCGCGCACAATGCGTTGCGCCAGCGTGGCCGGAGTAACCAGGAACGCCCGGGCGATCTCCTCCGTGGTCAAGCCGCAGACTTCTCGCAGCGTGAGTCCGACTCGTCCTTCCGGAGGCAGCGCAGGATGGCAACAGGTGAAGATCAGGCGGAGGCGATCATCTTCGATCTCCTCCTCTTCACCGAGGGGAGCGTCGTTGCTACGCGCTTCTATGTGGGCAACAAGATCTTTCTGTGCTCCATCGAAGCGCGCGCGCCGGCGCATCACGTCGATGGCCTTGAAGCGTGCCGTGGAAATCAGCCAGGGGCGTGGATTGTCCGGAATACCAGCTTGAGGCCAAGACTCCAGAGCGGCGGCGAATGCCTCATGCATGGCCTCTTCGGCCAGATCCAGATCTCCGAGTAGGCGCACGAGTGTCGCCAGAACCCGGCCCGATTCCGACCGGTAAAGTGTCTCGATGGTCGTGCTGATGTGTTCGGGCACAGGCGGCGGCATCTACGCCAAACTAGCAAACCGAGCCGCTCGACACAACACTCCCGCTATCTGCCAGCCCTTCTGGCAATGTGCATCCTCCTCAGCGGCGTCGACCTCCCCCTCCCATTCTCATGCCACCACCGCTCCTTGCGCCGTAGCTTCCCCGGCTGGAGTTGAAGTTCTGGGAACGTTGCGCACCCTTGGGTTGCGCATCTGTTGCTGGCGTTGCAGGTTGGCGTCGGGCTTGCTCGTAGACTGCCACCCGTTACCGCTGTTCGACGACCAGTCGCCGGACTGCCGGTTGTAGCGGTATACAGTGCCGTCTTTGCCGGCGTAGACATTGTTCTTGCCGGCGGCAATTCCCGTGTTCGTGTTGGTGTTGTATGCGAAGCCGCCGCGTCCCGCCGTGCCCTGGCCGGAGTAGATGTTGCCGGCATAACCGGCTCCGCCGCCGGCGACGATACCTGTGTTCGGGTTGTAGGTCGCGGCTCCGCGATAGCCGGCGGTGTTGCCCGTGTAGATGTTGGTGTTAGTATCCGCGGCCAGCGACGGTGCTGCGTCCGGTCTGCGTGTTGTAGTACGAACCGCGAGCAGGCTGCGCCATAGTTGCCGGTGTACGGATTCGCCCAGGCCGCCGCCGTTCGAGAGTACGCGGTGTTGCCCCACACACCGTAGACGTTGGCGACCGCGGCTCCTCCCCACGCGCCCCATCCGTAGTACGGATACCATCCGTAACCGTAGTAGCCCATCGGTCCCCACCACGGGTAATACCAGGGGTAGTAAGCATAGCCGTAACCGAAGCCAAAGCTCCAGCCGGTGTCGTCCGACCAGGTGAACGCCGCTCCCACTCCGTAGGTATACGGCCATCCATACCACACTGTGGGACTTACATAGGGTGCGTAGTACCATCCCGTCCCGTAGACCACCGTGTTGGTGCTGGCCGACACCACCGTCCCGTAGTATCCGGGCGTATAGCCAACGTAGACGACTTCAGGCGTGGCGTTGTAGACCTTGACGTAGGTGACGTAGTAGATCGGGGAGCTGGGCGGGATCGTGTAAATCTCTTCCGGTACGGTGTCGACGATATTCCACGGCCCCTGAGGCGCAGCTTGCCTTGAACCACACGCCGGCCTCGACGCAGTAGTACTTAGTCTCGCTGAGCTTGATGACGGGAGCAGTGGTGTTCTTCGCGTAAAACATCGACGTGCCTTCGATGGGAGCGAAGATCGGCTGGCCGTTATAGACCACGGTGAGCTTAGCTTCCGAGCGGGTGATGGTCGCCGTCTGCGGAATCGCGTTAGCGATCAATCCTTCCTGCGCCTGTGGAGTGCCCGGAACCGAAGCGAGCACCGTGGCCTTGGGACTGTTCACCGGAATCTTCGCGAAGTCAGGTGGCATGTCGGCAGCGGTTACGAAAGTCCAAGGCCCTTGCCACGACGGGGCCTTGAACCAGCGTCCCGAGATAAGTACGTAGTACTGACCGTTCAGCCGGAAGAAATCACCGTTGGTATTTTCGGCGTATTCCAGACCCGTTCCCGCGATCGGTTTGAAGATCGGGTCACCTCGCGTCTCAAGCAATTCGGTCGGGCCGAAGGCAACATAGACAACCGGAATTTCAGCTTTCTTGCCTGCTTCTTTCAGTGAAGGTTGAGCTGCGGATCCTTGACTTGAAGATTGTGCGGACGAAGTCGCAGACGCTGCCGTTTGCAGCGTTTGGCCTCCTGTTTTGCTGACGACGTATTCCTCAGCTGTCTTCATGTCGTCCGGCAACTTCTTGGCATAAGTCCAAGGCCCTTCCATCTCGGAGGCCTGCAACCACCAGTCGGAAACCCGGAGGTAATACAGTTTCTTGTCGCTTTCAAATAGCAGGATGGCTCGGGTGTTGATGACGCGCTGGAGCTTGGTTCCTTCGATTTCGCGCATCTGGGCTGGCCCATCGATCAGCACGAGAACGGAGGGCTTGGTCGAAAAGATGATTTTGGGAGGGTCGTTCTTCACTTCGACCGTCTTGATGGGCTGGCTCTCAGCTTCAGTGGCTGCGATCAGCCGATCTAACGAGACAGTTTTGGTGACTTTCGGAAGCTTGTCTTTAAGAAGATTCGTTAATTCGGGGTTCTTAGCTGGCTCTGCCGGAAAGTTCACTTTCGTAAGCTTTACCTGGTCGAGCGTGACGCTACGGTTGAGTTTGTCGACCTCCGACCGTGCATTGAACCAGATGACGCCGTAGTTCGCGGATTTTTTGACGGTGTTCTCGACCTCGACGGCGGAGTAGAGATAGATCAGGTCCCCATCCCACTTTTCAACTTGCGGCTGATAGATGCTGAAGATGTCGCCGTCGCTGCTGAAGGTGCGCGGCCAAGCTTGCTCAGCGGCAGATGCGGACGCAGGCTTCTTCGCGTGCGCCTTCGTTTGCTGTTTCGATGTGCTGGGCGCATCGGGGAGTTTCTGGGCGTTGGCCTGAGAATAAGGAAACAAAGAAACAAGCCCCACCAGAACAAAGAGCCGGATGGTTTGATACAACATCGGGCTCCCGTAGTTCGACCGCAGCATCCATCTGTACCCCGCCATGCAAGTCTCCTTGTAGTTCGATTGTGGCCGCGCGTCCGGGTCGAGTTGATCGTTATCGACTCATGACTGCACCGTTCCAGTCTACTCACCCTGCAGACCAGAACACGCGTCCGGGAAGTAAATCGTGAGGATTCATCGTTAGCTGATCTTTTTTTGGGCGAGGGTGGCGCTATCCATTTCGTCAATTCTGATCGGATTTTTTGCTGGCGAAAAGTTTTTAAGAGATCCATCATTCGTACTTAGATCGAGTCTTCTCAGATGTAAACTCCAGCGAGCGGCTCACATTTTCAGAATAGCTGGCGAAAGGCAATGCACGGCGATGTTTACAGGCATGACGATCACGTTTCTCAAGGAGTTCGGCGAGGGTCTGGGGGTTGCCTTCCCGCTACTATTGACCCTCGCGCTCGCGATAGCTTTGCTGGGAAGGGTTGTCGGACGAAAAGAAGGCTGGTCTCCCTTCGACAGTTTTTACTGGTCTTTTGTTACTGCCACGACTGTAGGATACGGAGACCTGCGTCCGGCCAAGAGAGCGTCGAAGATGGTGGCACTGCTGATTGCTATGTTGGGGTTGCTGTTGACCGGTATCCTCATTGCGATTGCGGTTCGTGCCGCAACAATAGCCATGCAAACCCATGGCGCTCCTGGCTAGACTCTCTGATTGGCCGCGGGTGCTTTGCTGATTGCCTTTAGTCTCTGTTGTATGCGGGTGCAGAAGTGTCCGAGTCGGGGCAGATGTTTTCAATCGGTTTGGTGATGCGATGTCAGCCTCTCAGGGCGATTGCCGCCGCGCACTGCGGAACCGCCACTAGGAGAATCGCTAGGTGCGGAGACAGAGCGCGGGTTGCTAGGATTCCCACAAGGATGCGGTTGTTCAGACGCAGACGACTGCATTCGAGGAGGAACTCGTGACCACGACTAAGCCTCGGCATTTTCTCTTACCTGACTGGATGTTCGGTTACGAGAGGGATTGGCTGCGCCCCGATGTGGTCGCTGGTTTGACCACGGCCGCTGTAGTCATTCCAAAAGCGATGGCATACGCAAGCATCGCCGGACTTCCCGTCCAGGTGGGTCTGTATACCGCCTTTCTGCCGATGGTGATTTATGCGGTGTTGGGCACGTCACGGGTGCTCAGCGTAAGCACCACCACGACTCTTGCCATATTGGCGGCTGCGGAAATGGGGGAAGTGGTCCCGAACGGAGACCCGGCTTCGCTGCTGGCTGCCTCTGCCACGTTGACACTGTTGGTCGGGGCAATGCTCGTACTGGCATCGATCCTGCGGCTGGGATTCATTGCCAACTTCATCTCCGAGCCGGTGCTGATTGGCTTCAAGGCAGGTATCGGAGTGGTCATCGTGCTCGACCAGGTCCCCAAGATCCTCGGCATTCACTTCGCACGCGGCACCTTTCTGCAGAACCTGCTCGCCACCTTGCATGGCATCCCGCGAACCTCGCTGGCGACATTGGCCGTCGGAATTTCTATGGTGGTGCTGCTGGTGGGTATGGAGCGATTCGTGCCTCGTGCTCCCGCTCCGTTAGTCGCGGTCGCATCCGGCATCGCGGCGGCCTTCTTCTTGAATCTCCACGCGCACGGAGTCGAACTGGTTGGTCTCATTCCCCACGGATTGCCGCCCTTCACGCCTCCGGTGTTGTCGTATGCGTCACAGCTCTGGCCCGGCGCTTTGGGCATTGCGCTAATGAGCTTTACGGAAACGATCGCGGCGGGCCGTGCTTTTGTAAGCGGCGACGAACCTTCGCCGCGAGCCAACCGAGAGTTGCTTGCGACCGGCCTGGCAAATGCCGGCGGCGCGCTGCTGGGTGCGATGCCGGGTGGCGGCGGTACCACGCAGACAGCGGTGAATCGTCTGGCCGGAGCACGCACGCAGATGTCCGAGATCGTAACCGCGGCCATGACGCTGATCACCATGCTTCTGCTCGCTCCCGTCATTGCCCTCATGCCGCAAGCCACCCTCGCGGCCGTTGTCATCGTCTACTCGATCGGCCTGATCAAACCAGCCGAGTTCCGCGAGATTCTAAGCGTACGCCGGACGGAATTCACGTGGGCGCTAACCGCATTCGCAGGTGTTGTGCTGGTGGGAACGTTGAAGGGAATCATCGTCGCGATCATCGTGTCAATGATCGCCCTGGCCTACCAGGCGGCTGATCCGCCAGTGTACGTGCTCGGACGTATGCCGGGTACGAACGTCTTCCGCCCGCGCTCCAAGGAGCACCCCGATGACGAGACCTATCCTGGTCTGTTGTTGCTGCGATTGGAAGGCCGAATTTTCTTCGTCAATGCGGAACGCATCGCTGAGAAGATAAAGCTCCAGATTGAACAAGCGCACCCCAGTGTCGTCGCGCTGCACCTCCGAGGTGTTCCTGATCTGGAGTACACCGCCCTCAAGGTGTTCACCGAAGGGGAAAAACGCGGCCGTGATCATGGCATCAAGTTGTGGCTGGTGGGAATGAACCCGCAGGTGCTCGACGTTGTCCGCAAGTCTCAGTTGGGTAGAGTGCTCGGTCCGGAAGGAATGTACTTCAATCTGGAAGCTGCGGTAGCGAAATACCTGGAGGTGCCGTCCACAGCGGGCGCCGCGTCGTCGTCTTAACAATCTGGGTTGGCGCTGGCATCACCGTTCGCGCGGAAATTGTAACTCTCTCAATTCAAATGCTTGTAGGTATTTCATATGATAGGCATAACACTCCGGTTAGCGCCCATATTGTCGTTCGTCGACTCGCGGCACCAGCGTGTGTTGTGGTGCCCCGTTACGTTTATTAGCGATGAATTTTGTGAGGGTGTCCATCACGCTGCGCTATTCCAACTTTCTCCGGCGGGCCGCACTGCCGGTTCTCTTTGTATTGTTGCTGTGGCCTCTCGGCGCGATTTCTTCCGCCGCTCCGATGCGCAAGAACGTCTTAGTCATCATGACATTGGCTTAAGTCTGCTTGTTTACAGAATTGATACCGGGTTAAACAATTCATGGAGGTTTCACCCTCTCAGATATGCGGGATAGGATACTGATGCATGGACGTTTTGACCCAGTTCCTGTCCGGACGACAATCTCACTCGTCCCTTCGCATGCGCCCTTGGCCTTTAGGTTCACAATCTGATCTCGGTCGGACTCACGTTGCCGCCGTTTGTTACCGGATGCGCGGTGGCGACCTGGAATTTCTGCTGGTGCGAACGAAGAACGGTCACTGGACCTTTCCCAAAGGTGGGGTGGACAGGGACGCTACACACGCGGATGCCGCCGCACGGGAAGCCTACGAAGAAGCCGGCGTACGAGGCTTGGTCGAGCGTGTCCCATTCATCTCCTACCGGCATTGCAAGCCCAGGCGGCTGAGTTCTCGTAGGCGAGTGGTCTGGGTGCACGCGCATCTGTGCGAGGTGAAGCAGCTGATGCCACCGACGGAGGGTTACCGGAATCCGCAGTGGTTCAATGCGCAAAAGGCCAAGCGACGGTTGCAGAAGTTCAAAACCTCAGAGTTTGCTGCCGAAGTAGGCAACGTGATCGACCGGGCGACCGAACTCATACTGTATCGCTAGCTGCAAATCCTGTTTTGAGGGAATCGATGAGGACTACCGCGTAGGCCGACACGCCCATCTGCGTCTCGGCCTTTTTCATAACCGGAAGCTATTCGTGCGATTTAGGTGCGTTGCCCAGCCGTCCGTACACGGTAGCCGTGTTCGTGGCATTCAGTCGCAATCTAGCTTTCGGCCGAAAATTGCAGTCCAACAAAAACGGCTTCACGCACTGCAATGCCTCTTTAGGAAGCCGGCCTGGTAGGCAAATTCGCCAATCAGCGAGCGGTGCCCGCCGCCTGTGCGCCAAGTCGCCATGTCCACACAACCCTGGAGCGGGCAAGTCCTACTTCACGGCGGGATACCGCTGAAACATCTTCTCGACGGCCTTGTTGGTCTGCTTCACCAGCTTTGTCTTGTTGTCGCTAAGGTTTTCGGTGGCAATGCCGCGCCACGCCAGCTTCTTTTGGCTGGCGTCGATAACGTCCACCACCAGCTGTCCCTTGTGGACAGTCACAGCAGTTGTTCCGCCCGCCAGGTCACCCCACATGACGAAGCCCGTGTCGAACGAGGGAATGCCTCCCATGCCGCTATACAGCGGGTTCGAGTAAGTGACACTCATGTCCGAATCAACGGAGCCGTACATTTCGAGGAAAACATCAGGATTGTTCGCCACTTTTCTCAGACCTCTCTTCGCCAGTTCTTCCTCGATTGCGCCTTGGATGGACGCCGCCAGCAGCGGCCGGGCCACGGCATCGAGGGGACCCCATGCGAAGGTTTTGAATTTGGAAAAGTCGAGGTTCCTGTCGTACTCGACCTTGATCTTTTGGCCCTGCAAGCCGAGGCTGAGAACGCAGATCACAGAAAGTAATTGCGCATACCGCCAGCCGGTACTAGATGGAAACGAGGCCTTCATGACACTCCTTCAAGAGCCCTATCTTAGGAGACGCCGGCCGAATCGACTACTAGGGAAAACCCTAATTCCCGTCCTACGCCGAGGATCAGCCGCAGGACTAAACCATGCCATTGCGCATGCGGAAGCGCCGGAGATGAGGAAACTATGGCTCAATGCGCCCTTCGAAAGAAAAGACTCCTCATGGCATGATCTCAAACACAAAACCGTCGTTGTGACTTCCGCCCCAGGCGTCAGTGCCATATACCGCCCCATTACCATCCACGACGACACTGCTGGTCATTTGAGGACCGGCGTTGCCCAACTGACTCAGAATCCAATTGTCGCCAGAAGGCGTCAGCTTAAAAACAGACCCGTCCAAGGTAGTGCCATACAAAGCTCCATTGTCGTCCATGGCAGGCGTGGCAACCGGTCCGTAACCATCTAAGCCGGGCAGGGAGGTCAGCACCGCAAAATCCCAGCCTCCATTCACGGCAGCCAATTCATAAGCTGAGCCGGTGCCGTATTCGCCGCCCCTCCGTGCCGTGCCGTAGAGATCACCTCCAGATGACCGGAACTGCGGCTGCGCAGCATACCACAACTGCTAAACAATTACTTATTATGGTGAAGCGCTCGGGCGTGCCGAGGAGTGGGGGCAGAAAACCCCGTGGAACCCTCTCTGTCACAAATCTGCCGGAGTGAGATGCCGTAAGATTTCAGACTGGCTATAGCTTGTTGGAAACAAATTGGTCGGGGAGAGAGGATTTGAACCTCCGACCCCCTAGTCCCGAACCAAAGGTAGGTCCAAATCTGAGTGCTTCACTGGCTGTCGCTCACGGAGCAGGAGACCTCTCTTTCTCTCGCCGAAAATGTACCGAGTTGTACCGAATCTCGGTACGGACAGGGTTTCACGACACATTCATGAAGTAGTACCAACGGGTAACAACTGGTTGAAGCCTTGAAGGCCTGGCCAACTGCACGTTTGAAAAGAAACCCGCTCGTAGCAGAGCCCACAATCGTGCTGCAGTTCCACTCGCTCATCGACGGGCCCTGCGTCGCTGACTTTTGAGAGCAACACGCTTCTAGTTGGCGCTGCCGGAATCGGCGAACCCTGCAAGTAATCCTTCGGCTGCGATCTCTTTCGTGCCGCAGTAATCGGCACGGTAGATGTTGAGCTGCCTCATTTTGTTCTGCAGAGTCGTTCGCTTGAGACCGAGCCGTTCAGCCGCTCCTCCTTTACCCGCGACCCGGCCCGAAGTGGCTTTCAGGGCCTCGATAATTGCGGTGGACTCCGCTTCGCGGAAGGTCGAGGTCGATGTCGCAGGAACGCTGATTCCGCCACCACGAGTGAGAAGTTCGGTATCCGGCACTTCTAGCTCCGCTCCGCTGCTGAGAATGACGGCTCGTTCGATACAGTTTGCGAGTTCCCGAACATTGCCTTTCCAGTGAGCATTCGTCAGAAGCCCCATGACCTCGGGGGGAATGAAGCTGATCTTCTTGCCCATGCGTTGCGCTAGTTTTGAGGTGAAGTAGCTCACTAGAAGCGGAATATCTTCGCGACGATCACGCAAAGGCGGTATCTCAATCGGAAAAACGTTGAAACGGTAAAACAAATCCTCGCGGAAGCTGCCCTCACGGATCATGGCGGGCAGATCGCGGTGCGTTGCGACAATCATCCGGACGTCGACACCGATTGTCCTGGCGCTGCCCAGTCGCTCGAATTCCCGCTCCTGTACCGCCCGTAGTAGTTTCGGCTGCAGTTCAAGGCTGATGTCGCCGATTTCATCAAGAAAGAGGGAGCCACGGTCAGCCAGTTCAAATCTGCCCTTCTTCTGAATCAAGGCTCCAGTAAAGGCACCTTTTTCATGTCCGAACAGTTCGCTCTCCAGCAGTCCCGAGGGAATCGCGGCGCAGTTCATTCGAACGAGTGCGCGGCCCCGCCGGCAACTTAGGTTGTGAATGGCATTGGCGACCAGTTCCTTGCCCGTGCCTGTCTCGCCGTGAAGCAGCACGGTAGCATCGGTAGGCGCCACGATCGCTACTTGCTCCAGCACTTTCTTAATGGCTGGGCTTTTTCCGATGATGCCTTCGAAGCAGTAGTCGGTCATCTTCAATTCCGGGAAAAACTGCTGGTCTTCGATGGCAGCGACTTCGGGCAAGCTTGCGTTTGAAAGGCCTCTCGGATCCGCAAAAGCAACAGCCGTGTAGCCCATCTCATCCTCCTACCTCTCTGCTGAACGAACAGCTAATGAATGAATAGCGTGAATCTCAGCAAGCAGCTGAAAGCTGTCTGTGCTGACTGTGCGCTCCAGTGCTAAAAGCGATGCTATGTACTCTGCTTTCTGCTGTGAACACTGAAGCCTTTGCTTCACTTTCTTCGCCAGGGCGTAGATCCTATCCAAATCCATAGGACCTCCTCAGAGGCACACGCCCAGTGCGTGCGCGGACATGCGGTCATAATCGTTCGCGATTAGCAAGTCGAATGCTTCTAAGGCAATATCCTCTTCGAGCAAGCCCATCTTCCTGGCAAGTTCAAAACAATGGTGAGCGGCTTCCTGGAAATCCTCTATCTCAGGCATCGCGCCTCCTATCCAACTTCATGAAACGCATTATGCGACGAGTTACGTTTGCGCACAGCCCCAAGTAGGGACAGATCGCAAACTCTCGGGAGGCGAACAGCAGCCTCTTTCGAGCCGGGAAATTATTGTCTGGGAGGTTTACAGAAGCCGGTCTACAAGAGGGTAATATCAGTTCGGCGAGGTGGGACTTTAACACGCTTCCAGCCAAAAAGGCGAGCATCGACCGACCATAAACCCGGTCCTAACATGGCGAGAGCGGCACTAACGGTTCCCAGCAACAGCCAAAGCCATTTGTCGCCGGGTAGCGTCAGGATTTTCCAGGCATTAACGAGCGCCACCATGGCCCCTACGATCGGCGTCCATAAGCCGACCATCAAGAGAATCCCCGCTGCGAGGAGGACTGCGGAGACTATTGTGATGTTTAGCGGAGGGTCGCCCCACAGCCGCAACGCGGCGCGCCCAATCAGTACCGAGCCGACAACCAGACGCATGAGCAGTAGCCCTGTTCCCGGCCAACCGCCAGCGAATGTGGAGTATAAACGTCGCAACACGCGCCCTTTCGTACGAACCAGAATGTCACATTGATCACGCGGGTCGATACCCCCAAGAGAGTCGTAATCGACCCTCTTTCGAGGATTGCATACATGCAAGGGCAAGGAGCAAAGCTGGCGGAAACTACAGTTCGATGATCCCCCGCTTGAGGCCGATCATGGCGGCGTGGGTTCGATCATTGGCGCCCAGCTTAGAAAGGATGGACTTAACTCGGCTCTTGACCGTTTCCTCCGTGATGGAGAGCTGATCCGCGATTTGCTTGTTGGCATTACCGGCTGCGATCAGTCGCAAAACAGCGACTTCGGCCGGCGTTAGCGCGTCATCTGTAGCATGCTCTGCGATTTCGTAGGAGGCTTCCGGAGAAAGCGCCTTCCTGCCGGCGTAGACCGCACGGATGGTCTCCATCAGTTCCTTATGTAAGGTATTCTTCAGCAGGTACGCCTGAGCCCCGGCCTTGAGTGCTCGGCGAATTTGCATGTCCCCGGCATAGGTTGTCAGCACAATGACCTTCGCCTCGGGAAATTCATTTCGAATAGCTATGAGCGCATCAAGGCCGTTCATCTCCGGCATTTGCAGATCCATCAGCGTGACGTCGGGGTGGTGCGTCCGGAATTGCTGGATGGCATCGCGACCGTTGAACGCTTCACCAACCAGCACCATGTCCGGCTGAACTTCGACCAGACCCGCGATCCCCTGCCGCACCAGAGGATGGTCGTCAACGGTAAGAATTCGAATTGGCGAGGTGCCGGTGCTCATGACTGATCTCCCGCTTCACGCCTTCGCAGCAAACTTCCCCCACAACCAGGAATGTCTTCGAGATGTCGCGTACGCGATGGCGGCTGGAATACGCAATTCCACTTCGGTACCTGTATCGACTTCGCTCCAGACGGTTAACTTGGCACCCATAATTTTGGCGCGTTCCCGCATACCCGGCAAACCATAATGTCCCTCGCTGCCTTGACGGGAGAGCAGGGCTGAATCCATGCCTTTCCCATCGTCTCGCACACGCATTCGAAATTGCTCATTGTCATAGCGGATCTCGACTTCGATCTGCTGGGCCTGGGCGTGACGAAAGGCATTCCGCAGCGCTTCGGCAGCAATTTTGTAGGTCTCGTCACGAAGGATGGGATGAAGGTTACGTGACTCGCCTTCAACTGCTACACGGAATGTAGGCTGGTGGTTGCTGGAGTCGCTTGCGAGTTCTTCCCCGAGAGTGCTGATGGCGAGCGCGAGATCGTTGACTTCGCTTGTGGAGTCGCGCAATCCCTGGACAGCATCTCGGCCTTCGGTGATTGCCTCAGCCGCCTGGTCAATGGCGCTGCCCAGCTTTTCTTTTGCCTCAAGCGGGCGTTCCGGCAATAACTGGAAAGCAGTTTGAAACCGCAGCAGCACGCCGTGGAAGCTTTGCAGCAGCGTGTCGTGAAGCTCACGCGCGATGCGCGTGCGCTCGCCAACACGTGCGTCCAGCGTTATTTCAAACTGATGGTGCAATTGCCGGACACGCCAACGGTATGCTGCCCACATCAGCGCCAACAGAAAGACTACGCACAACGCACGGAACCAGTTTGTCTGGTAGTACGCTGGAGTCACAGAGAAATCCAGTTTGGCGGCTTTATCGCTCCAGACGCCGTCACTGTTACACGCGATTACGCGGAAGAAATACTTTCCGGGACGTAAGTCGGTGTAGAAGGCCTGCCGGCGTGTGCCGGCGTCATGCCAGTCACGGTCATAAGGGTCGAGGCGGTAACGAAACTTTACTCGTTGTGGAATCAGAAAGGTGGGTGAAGTGTAATCAATCTGCAGGTCGTGAGGGTGCGGGGAAAGCTTAAGGTTATCTGTAGCCGGAAATGCGTCTCGGTCAACAATAACCGATTCGATGTACGTCTCCGCCAGTTCGACTTTTTTCGAAAACTTGGACGGATCCACCATCTGCACGACCGTGCCGGTAGCAAACCACACGCGACCGTCCGGCGACAAAGCCGCTGCGTTGAAAGATGGTGGTCCTGGGCGGGCCCCGTCGAGGGTGTCGCTGAGCCGGCTGTGAAGTATCGCTTCCGGGTTCGCCCACCATCGCTCGAACTCGGAGTCTGCGAAGTCGACTACGCCGCATTCAGTGAAGAGCCACCAGTGCTTCTCTTTGTCCTGGATAGCAGAGATGACAAAGTCACATGGAAGTCCGTTCTTTCTCCCCAGACGCTGCACTTTGCCTCGTCGAAGTCCCAACAGCCCCTCCGCTGTGGCTACAAGGACAGAGCCATCTGCCTCGGGCAAAACTTGGCTGATTGGGCTGCGTACGTCCAGCGGAAACTTCTGCACTGAGCCACGGCGAAACAGGACGAGGCCTGTGCGCGTCGCGATCCAAATTCCACCATTGGGGTCCGCGGCTAGATCATGTCCCGGCTGCGAGAACTGTTCACGCACCTGGAAATCGTGGATTCGAAGAAGCTTTTGCGACCTGCCTAGACCCTCGACCCAAACATCCCCATCAATGTCCTCCGCGATTCCAGTCACCAGCCCAAGTGGCTCGTGATCCGGCTCCGGAATGCGAAGAAAGTGACCGTTCTTGAATAGATACAGGCCATCATAAACTCCGACCCATAGGTTTCCGGCCCGGTCTTCCAGCATGGAGGAGACTTGATCGCCCGGGAGGCCCTTTCCCCAGCGGATGGAGGAGACTGTACCGTTCTTCTCGATGTGGTCGAGCGAGTCAGCATTTGCGACCCAGATGCTGCCGTCTCGGCTGGCCACAAGACCGACGGCTGCGTCCGGCCCCAAGCCCTCAGCCGCCGAAAATGTGGTGACCCGCGGATCGCGGAAACTGTCGATCCCATTCGTTGTCGCAGCCCAGACCATCCCTTCTTTGTCTTCAAAGACATGGTTAACGGAATCGCTGGACAAGCCTTCCGCCCGCCCGTAATGCTCTACAACATTGCCACGTATGCGAAACAGCCCGTTGCCTATAGTTCCCACCCAGAGGCTGCCGTCGCGATCGAAGGTCAGCGCTTGGACGGCGAGTTTGCTGCCATCGAATCCAGGCGTGACGAACGACTGGAAGACACCGCTGATCAATCTTCCTAGACCTAGCCCCCGCCCCTGTGGCATGAGGCCGACCCAGAGAGTTCCATCTGGAGAAAGAGCCAGTGAGCCTACGCCGTTTCCGGTGTTGGATTTGAGCGCCTCGATGGGATAGGTATGGGACACGCCGTCGTGCCAGTGAATAACCGTTGTCTGTCCTCCCAGCCAGAAACCGCCGTCACCGTCGCTCGCTAAAGCAAAGCCGCCCGAGGGCATGGTTAAGCCGTCGTGAGCGCCGAAACACTTCATCTCCTGGTCATCAACACGGCAGAGAGGGTTCATAACTGCTTGGTTCTCGGCTCGCATGATCCACAGTCGGCCGTCACGCCCCTCGATGACGTTGTAAGGTCCCCAAAGACCTTGCGCCGCATAATGAGCAGCGACCGTTCCACCTTTAAGGTGAACAATCTCATCGGGACCTAGCACCCAGAGCCCACCTGTGCGGTCGCCGTAAGCGTTGACAACAGGATTTACGGTTTTGCCGTCGGCGGATAGCGATCGAGGAACAAACTGGACACCGTCGAACCTGTACAGCCCTTGCGCCAGGGCGGCGAACCACAGGAAACCATCGGAGGTTTGCGCAATTGAAAACATCCCGGCAGGTGCGGAACCGTCCTCGATTCGCCAGGATTTGTGTATGTATTGGGTGAGATGTTTGTTTGGATCGAGGGCGTGCAGCGCATCCGGCACTAACAAGACGCAGATGAGACAACAGCCCAGCGTCGCCGCAATCGCGCAGTACGGGCCCGCTGAGGCAAAGCTTGAGCTTGCGAGAAGTCATTTGCGTATCTTGCGAGCCGTCAGCTATGGTTACGCTTCAGGTTCACAACGAACAACCCAGCGGTCATGATCGGGCAACGCCGCGATGCGTCACGACGAACTGAAAGCTACCCGAGGAACACCGCCGGCCCAAACTCAGGGAATCGTCTGATGCGGCTAATGTAGCACTCCGCCTGCTACTTGTCAGTGAAACGTCTGCCTCTTCGTTCACTCGATTTTTGGCACCGCTCTGATGTGGGCTTTGCCACGCGCCGACGAAGTGCCGATACGCCGGCAGAGACACTTGTATCTGCCCACATGCAGCCGCTCTGAAGTCGCGTATATACGTGAGTTTACGGTCGAACCACTTTGGCCCGACGCTTGCATCCTTTAGCGCAAGGAGTAGCTCATGTCTTCTGCAGTCGCCAAATCTGGGTTCGCCCTTGTCCTTCTTCTTTGCGCCGCAACTTTCACGTTGGCGCAGCAAGCGCCGTCACCACTCCCCCAGGCGGGCACGATTCTGGGCACGGTAGTCGATGCCACTGGCAGCACGGTTCCGAACGCAACCGTCGTGTTGCAAGGACCTGGGCCCAACAATCAGCGCACGGTCGTGACACTGGATAACGGTTTCTTCGAGTTCAATGGCGTGAGCCCGGCAACCCCCGTTCGCGTCCAGGTAAGCGCGTCAGAGCTCAAGAATTGGACGTCGAGCGAAATTACGCTTCAGCCGGGGCAGTTCTTCATACTCACTGACGTAACGCTCGCAGTTGCACCCGTCGAGACCTCTGTCTCCGCCGTTACTTCGGAGCAAGTGGCTGCAGAACAAATAAAAGTCCAGGAACAGCAGCGCGTGCTGGGCGTCATTCCCAACTTTTATGTAACTTATGAGAAGAAGCCTGCCCCACTCACCGCGAAGCTGAAGTTTAAGCTGGCGATGAAAGCGCTCACTGACCCGGTCACGATAACCGGCTTGGGCATGAATGCCGCAATGTATCAGGCGGCCGACTATCCGAGCTATGGACAGGGCTGGACCGCTTATGGACAGCGTGTCGGCGCAACGTTTGCGGGCGGGTATAGCAAGATACTGCTCGGCGATGCGGTGCTACCTTCGCTTTTTCATCAAGACCCACGCTACTTCTATCAAGGTACCGGCACAGCGAAATCGCGTCTTCTACACGCCTTGTCCACTCCATTTATCACGCGAGGAGATGACGGCCGTCGCGAGATCAACTACTCAAACATCCTCGGCGATTTGGCGTCCGGTGCGATTGCGAACGCCTACTACCCGAGCCAGGATCGCGGCGCAGGACTTGTCGCTCGTGGCGCACTGATAGGCACGGCCGGCCGCATGGCTCTTGGTGTCATACAGGAGTTCGTGCTGCGCAAATGGACTTCTCACCAGTCCACTCAGCCCTAGGCTGGATCCGCAAACCACACGAGGCCACTGCCGTTCCTAGTGTTCGCGTCCAGGAGAGACTCTGCCTTATATGCAAATCTATGCCGCTATTAGTTGGCGTGGCACGTTCCGCGGGCGGAGGCAGTTCTCGAACAGCTTATATCGTGACGAGATGCGGTCATTGCCGCGATTCTGACGGGCGGAGTGTTGCCCACGGCACCGTTTCTGTGATCAGCCATGCTGATATCTGTATGCAATAGCACCGGTTGCACAGGCTCACAATACGAGGAGGCTTTGGCCCGCAATGTGCAATGAACGACCTGTTTCGGTCGGCATCAGCATCCATGCGAACTTATTTTCACAACGACTTCACCGGTTTTTGGCTCATCGAAAAACAGTCAAAGCGGCTTGAATGCGTCGTATTAGACTTCCCGAGCGGCAAGGGTATCGTCGCACCTGGAGAGAGGTCCGAGGAACTCAAGAGCGCCGATTACGCCAGGTTGTCTGCCCGCACGCCTCAACTATGGTCGATTGAGGATATCGAAAAGCTTCCAGCGCCGATTGTCGAAAACCTAAAGGCCGAATCGATCATTTCAATTGCGCTCGCTCCATTAGTGACTGCGAACGGCCCTCTGGGAGCGATTACGCTGGGGAGCCGTCGACCGAACAGCTATAGCCAGGAGGACTTGGACCTCCTGTCCCAGCTCAGCACTCAAATCGCACTCGCGGTCGAAAACGCAATGGTGTATGGGGGTGTTACTGCCGCCCGGGACCGCTATAACGAAGAACGGCTTTACCTGGAGTCGGAGATAAGCTCGGAATACAACTTTGAAGACATCATTGGCAAGAGCGCGAGCTTTCAAAGGGTGCTTCAACAGGTTTCGATTGTCGCACCAACCGCGTCCACGGTGTTGCTCCACGGCGAGACGGGTACTGGAAAGGAACTGATTGCGCGAGCCATTCACAACCTCAGCCCCAGGCGTGACCGTACCTTTGTAAGGATGAATTGCGCTGCGATCCCTTCAGGGCTCCTCGAGAGCGAACTTTTCGGCCACGAGAAGGGCGCCTTTACTGGAGCGTTGATGTTAAAAAAGGGGAGATTTGAACTCGCCGACGCAGGTTCGCTTTTCCTGGACGAAATTGGCGACATCAGTCTGGAACTGCAACCGAAATTGTTGCGAGCCGTCCAGGAGCAGGAGTTCGAGCGCCTGGGAAGCGCGAAAACAATCCGTGTCGACGTGCGGATGATTGCCGCAACGCACCGCGATCTGCCTGCGATGATCCGGGACGGGGAGTTCAGGGAAGACCTTTTTTATCGTCTCAACGTGTTCCCAATCGAGATCCCTCCACTACGTGAGCGTCGAGACGACATTCCGCTCCTGGTCCACTACTTCGTTTCCAAATTATCGCGGCGCATGAGGAAAGAAATAAAGACTATCCCGCGACACGCAATGGACGCCTTGACTAACGGTATGTGGCCAGGCAACGTTCGTGAACTCGCGAATTTCATCGAACGTGCTGTCATTGTGACGCGTGGAGAGGAGCTTCAGGTACCGCTCTCTGAGCTGAGGAGTAGCAACCGCGTAAGTGTCGGCACGGTTGCGAACTCGACTTTCGCGCAAGCGGAACGAGACGCCATTATCGTCGCTTTAAAGGCTGCATCTGGAAAGATATCTGGGACGGGAGGCGCTGCTGAACGGTTGGGGCTTAAGCGCACGACGCTGCAGAATAAGATGCGTCGCCTCGGCATTCCAACAAAGTAACCAACGAACGGGCTGAGTATCGGTGAAGATGCCAGCTCAGTGCGCTGGATTGCGCTCTCACCAACACACGTGGCACTATACCAGCGGAATATGGATTGATGCCGCCGAACTCCACTGACCTCGATCTTTTCATTCTCGTCCTCGTCCAACGCGGCTATTCCACTGCCTACGATCTGAAAGCCAGAGGTGGAATCTCCATTGGCAGCAGCGCCCCTGTCCTTGAACGCCTCGCGGAAGGCAGACTGCTAAAAAAGTCCAAACTTGGTGTTCGCGATAAATCAGAATTCTCGATTACAGATTTGGGAAAAGCCACGCTTAAGCGGTGGCGGGATGTTCTGAATACCCGGCCTACAGATCCCGAAGCCATTCTCCGGATTGCATACCTCTCCTGGGCTCTGGGTCAGCAGGATGTACTGACGACATTTATCGATAACGCAGCGGAAACACTTCGGGATGTAGCTGGTACCCGCAGGGCGGAGGCGAAGCAGCTTCAGGGCGTCAGTTCCAGTGTTGGCGCGGAGGCGTTCCGCTGGCTCAAGACCAATCTCGAAGCCGCAAGGTTGGAGGCTCAGTCGAAGGAGCTGAAGGCGTTGACAAAACAAATTAGAACGAAGAAAAAGGGCTGATCGATTCAGCTCTTCGCTTCTCTGCGGTCGCGGCATAAACCCTCTAAGGCCAGTTCGCTGAGAAGCCCACCTGATGTCGCTACCGTTAGCAGTGAACGTGCACACGCATTCCAGCGTGCGTTGAATCCGCTGTCAATCGTTGCCGACGAGGGCACGTCGCGAGGATCACCGCCGAGCTCCTTGCGATTGTGGATCAATGGGAAGTTGAAGCAGCATGCATGGCCGAGCAGCTTGGCCGCGGTCCCATCGATTAGCATGAGATGAGTTGGCGGACTCCGGTGCGCCGTTTACGAGCCCAATTGTGGGCCAGGCGTTGCTGTGGAAGAGAAATCGACGCCAGAGACCTTGACGACGGCCTGCCACGCGGCTTCCTGGCTGGCGCGATCGTGGAGGTGTGGGTGGCGCTGCGCCTCAATTGGGCCTGAGAACTTACCTTGAGCCGAGGCGAAGAATTGCCCTGAGATGTCGGTTCCGAACTCCGACGCCTGGAGGTACCGACGGGCCGCGGTCTCCGGCGTCTGATTCATGCCGGGAATGAGGTTCACGATTGGGATAAACAGATACTTCAACAACGGGCCAGCGTTTCGCACCACCTTGGTGTCCGTCGCGCCACCGGGCGATACGGCGTACACGGCCATGCCGGGGGGCAGACGGCGGGCCAGCGCCGCGGTCCACCAAGCGATGATGAGCTTCGCGTCAGCATACGCATTGTTGGGCACGTACTTCACGTTCGGCCCGTTGCGCAGCAGGGCTTCAACAGCCGCGGTTTGGTCGCCCCGGTAGTATTTGGCCGCGAAGGCTGGCACGTCGGTGTACTTGAACATGGGTACGCCCCCGCGGGCAGGCTCTGCGCCGGCGATAACAATCCGCGCGTTCGGGCTCAGCAGGCTGCCGCGAAGCAACCCGACAGTCAGTTGATGATGGCCGATCAGCGGGGCCTGAGAAGCCTCAACGCCCGCCGCAGTGATCACGCGCTTCTTGGTTGGGACCAATCCGGCGTTGAGCAGTAGGAAGTCGATCGGGCGGCCTCGCTTGACGAGCTCGGCAACGGCGGACTGAACGCTGGACGGCTTGTCCAGATCCATCGCCAGCGGCGTGAAGATCACTGTTTTGTTCTCAGCCGCGAGTTGAGCGGCCGCTTGCTGGGCCCCGGCAAGGCTGCGCCCGGTGACGATGATCTCGTGCCAGCCCTCTCCGGCGAGCAGGCGGGCTGCCGCATGGCCCAGCCCGGAGGTGGCGCCGGTGACCAGCGCGATCGAATGTTCCATGGATATCTCTCCGTGGTGAAGTGTGAAGGCCGAGCCGTGAGGCCAGAGCCGGCTTGTTAATTTCGAACTATTTAGTTATATAATGGTGGGAATGAAGATTGTCAAGGAGTTCTGAACTAAATGATTCAAAATACCGCTAGGCCGCGGGGTCGGCCGCGCAGCTTCGACGAGACGGGGGCGCTGGAAAAGGCCACTCAGGTGTTCTGGTCGAAAGGCTACGACGGAGCGACCATCGACGATCTCGTCGCCGGGATGGGTGTTGGACGGCCGAGCTTGTATGCCGTCTTCGGGGACAAGCGGGCGATATTCTTGCGCGTCCTTAGGGCGTACGCAGAACGGAAGGGCGCTCGCGCAGCCAAGGCACTCCTTTCGCCACAGGGTCTTCGCGACTCGATCGCGGGCTTTCTGAGGTACGCCGTCGAAAGTGCGACCGAGAAAGGGTCCGCCCGGGGCTGCCTTCTGATGTGCGTCGCGCCGCTTGTGAACGACGCTGAGGTTCAGCGGTTCCTGCAGAACGCAGCCACTGGCGGCGCGGCGCTGCTGGAGCGTCGTTTCCGGGACGGGATCAGCGCGGGAGAAATCCCATCTGACTTTCCCGTAGCCACGCGCGCAACCCAAGTCACGGATTTAGCGCGTGGACTGACCATGCGTGCGCGGATCGGCACGCCGCGCAAGACGCTCCTCAAAGATGCTGAGGAAGCGGCCGACTTGGTACTAATGGATGCTCGCATCCCACATTAAGGCCCTCTTCCCTACTGACGGGCTACTGGCAAGTCATCCGTGGGTAGGTTTTTGGGGATGGCGCATGCCGTGCCCCTGTTCAGCATGTGGGTGGGTTCGATGAATCAACGGGCACAACGGTTCTCGCAATTTATTTCAGCCCTTCCACGAGGTAAAGATCGCCGACCGTTCGGTGGAAACCATAGACGTAGGTCTTGCCGTCGGGTGTCATCAGGATCGGTCCGATGGTTGAGACTCCAGTGGGATCGACGGGCGCGATCTCCTTCCACACCGACTTCTTGCTTGAGGCTAGGTCCAGACGGTACACTTTCGCGGGCACCTCGCCGGTGCTGTACAGGAAAATCGAATGTCCATCGGAACTGAAGGTGATGGGGATGTCCCCGGGCTCCATGCCGTTTACTGGCTTAGCCTCGCCGCCCGAGACGGGGAACATGTAGCACCTCTGATCCGGACCGACACCCGCTACGTACTGGCCGTCCGGTGAAACGGCAAACGCAAGTGCATCGACGCCCTCCGGCGAAATCGACTTGGGCGGGCCGCCGGAAATGTCCTGGACGTAGTAGTGAACGCCGCGGCCTCCTTCGTTGCCGCTAAAGACAAACCGCTTGCCGTCAGGCGTCCAGCGCGCCCACTGATGATTGATGGAGTCGTTCGTCAGGGCCTTGGTCTCACCTGCGCCCGTCGGCAACAGCCGGAATTGTGCCGGCGACGAGGGCGTATAGATGATGACCCACTTCTTGTCGGGCGAGAGCGCCGTCGCGCCGCCTTCGCCCAGACGTACCGCGGGCGAGCCGTCCGTATTGCGGACGTAGACGGCGTAGGTCAGGTCCTGAACATCGCCATACTGCACGCCGCCGCCGATGCCTTCCTCGTCGAACAGTAATGTCTTGCCATCACTCGATAGATCGGTGGGATACGTGTAGTCCAGCCAGGAGAGGTCCCGATCCTTGGCGATGCCGGGACTGAAGCCCATGGCCTCGCGTCGCCGGTCGGCGCGGGCCAGCAGCACGCGACCGTCTTTCCAGATATCGAAGAGAACCAGCGATCCCGGGACACGCGTCACCAGGCGCTGCTGCTTGTTGAGCGTGACCGCACTGATGTAGTGGAACAGTCCCAGTTCGCTGGCGGTGAACCAAATCTCCTGGCCGTCGGGCGTCCATACCAGGCCCTGTGTACCGTACCATTGCCGGGTGAGCGTGGTCTTCTTGCCGGCAGAATCGACCACGGCCAGGGTGCCGCCGTCGTCGCCCTGGTTGGGATGGTCGAAGAAGGCAATGTAATCGCCTTTGGGCGAGATGCGCGGATAGCTGATCCATCCACCGCTGGTTTCGTACAGCACCTTGCCGATGGGATATTCCAGGCGATCGCGGCCATTCACGTTGCGCACCACCGCCAGCGTCGCGCCATCAGGCGACCAGTCCGCCCATTCGACGTTCTCGAGTACAGGCCGCGGCGCGCCACCAGCAATCGGCGCGCGGGCCAGCGTGCCGACGTTGACCCAGGTTCCGAGTGGGTGGCTGTCCAACAGGAGCGCCATCTCGCCCTTCGAGGAAATGCCCGCCAGTTCTGCGCGGCCCAAACCCAACGAGCGCGATTCGACCATGCCCTCGCGCGCGGAGAAGGTCTCTACGGGATTACCTTGCCATGCTGCGCTGTAGATGATGGTTTGCCCATCCGGAGCGAAGCGCGCGGAACGGATCTCCCCGCGGCGGAAGGTGATCTCGTGATATAGCGGGGCACTTGGAGGCGCGGACCGCCAGAGTCTCTTTCCCGCGAACATTCCAAGTAATGCAGCGGCCAGCAGACATCCGACTACAAGCATGGGAGACGGACGTCCACGCACGGGCGCGGGCTCGGCCTGAGCGGCGGGAGCTTCCACGACGGCGACGCTCAATGCGGACTTGGCCGCAGCCGTGCGCGACGAATCGGTGTCGCGCTTCAGGCGCTTCAAGTCGGCTCGTATTTCGGCTGCGCTCTGGCTGCGCAAATCGCGGTCCTTTTCCAGCGCCTTGTCCAGGATCGTCTCAAACTGCGCCGGAAGCCCCGGATTCAACGCAACGGGCGGAATCGGCTCCCGGTTCAAGATCGCTTCAAACACGACCGCGGACGTGGCACCCGTGAACGGCTGTTTGCCCGTACTCATCTCATACAGGACCACTCCAAACGAAAACAGGTCGGTGCGATGATCCAGGGGCTCGCCTCGGGCCTGCTCAGGAGACATGTAGCCGATGGTGCCCATCGCAGTGCCGGGATTCGTGAGGTCGTGCTGGGAGAAGGCGGTGGGCTGGTCGACGCCCGCGACGGCACTGGCGGCCTGGCGTTGCTGCGCTACCTTCGCCAGACCGAAATCCAGGACCTTCGCCTGTCCGCGCGGCGTTACAAAGATGTTTGCCGGCTTAATGTCGCGGTGCACGATCCCGCTGGAGTGCGCAGCGTCCAGGGCGTCGGCGATCTGGATGCCCAGATCCAACAGTTGCGCCGTCTTAAGAGGATGGCCCTCTATCAGGTACTTCAACGTGGAGCCTTCCAGATACTCCATCGCAATGAAAGCGCGACCGTTCTCTTGGCCAATGTCGTAGATCGTGCAGATGTTCGGGTGATTCAGTGCGGAAGCCGCCTGGGCCTCGCGCTGGAAGCGGCTTAGTGCCTGAGGGTCTTTGGCGACCTCGTCAGGCAGAAACTTGAGCGCTACAAAGCGGCGCAGGCGAGTGTCTTCGGCCTTGTAAACCACCCCCATGCCGCCGCCGCCCAGCTGTTCCAAGATGCGGTAGTGCGAGATAGTTTCTTGTTCGGCCATACTTGCAAAACCAGAGTTGCGAGTGGCTACATAGTAGGGGCGGGAGTACCGCTAGTCAACGAATGTTGTGTCCAGGCCAGAACCCCGGACTACCCGGCACTAAATCTTCATTGGATAACTGCCGTAACATCGCCATTGCACAAGTTGGCGGAGCGGGGCAGGATGATGAGTGTAATGACCTGATCTACATCAACGATGATCCTCCTTTCCGTCTATCACTTTGGTTTCTCGAGGCTTTTCACACCGTCTTGCATCTCCGATCACTGACAAGTGTTCACTCGACGTTGTTAAATCCTCGTGGGTATTTGCGGATTGACGGCAGAGGTGAGCCATGCACGGCAAAGCACACTCTCACAGTCAAATTTTTGGCAAGAACTGGCATGCGGCCAATGCGACGTCAGCGAGTTTGCTTACGTTGCTACTCCTCGCATTCCTACTACTACTTTTCTTCGTCACCGCGCAGCCAGCGCAGGCGCAGACCTGCAGCGAACTGCCCGCAAGGGCGATCGTAGATTGGGCACAGTTTCGCTTTGTCTCCTGCCATACGGGTGTTAACCCATATGAGGTTCTTCTGAGTCCGGGAACGGTGGAGAACCTCGGTGTGCGCTGGCAGTATCTAACGGGAGACCAGGTCTATTCTTCCCCCGCCGTGGCCAACGGCGTAGTCTATGTCGGCAGCAATGATTCATACCTTTACGCCATCAACGCCAACACGGGGGCACTCCGGTGGAAATACCGGGCGGTGTATGGAGCTGTCGGTTCTTCGCCGGCCGTGGCCAACGGTATGGTGTACGTCGGGTCCTACGACTATAACGTGTATGCCTTGGATGCCGGCACGGGGGCACTTCGGTGGAAATACACAACCCAATATTTCGTCGCTTCTTCGCCGGCTGTGGTCGCCGGCGTTGTCTACGTTGGATCGTATGACCAGAATGTGTATGCCTTGAATGCGAGCACGGGAACACTTCTGTGGAAATACTGGGCGGGCGATGCTGTCACGTCTTCGCCGGCGGTGGAAAACGGCATAGTCTACGTTGGCGACTTTAGCGGCAACCTTGATGCCTTGTACGCGAGCACGGGTGCACTCTGGTGGAAATACACAACCGGAGACAGGGTTGTTTCCTCGCCAGCCGTGGCCTGCGGTGTAGTCTACTTTGGGTCCCTTGACAAGAACCTGTACGCCTTGAATGCCAGCACGGGAGCATTCCTGTGGAAGTACACGACAGGAGGTCGGGTCGATTCTTCGCCAGCAGTGGCCAACGGCGTCATGTACGTCGGATCCTACGACGGATATCTTTATGCTTTCGGTCTCCATGGTAACAACTAACCTAGTCATTTCAGTTCACCACCGTAACATCTTGATCCGATTTCTGCGATCGAGGACAGCTGTCGATAGCTGTCGTTAAGTCCCCATTACACAAGTTACGGAGCCAGGTGTATCGTGTCGGGGTAACTTGCGATATCGCCTGTTCCCAACTGTAATCACGCCTGAGTTGTCCCGGAACCCCGTTTTACGTTCCTGACATTTCCGACTCGTCACGCCGCTCTGTATCGGGCGTCACGCAATATGTGGCCGCTGATGCATGACAATTGGCTCTGTACCATTGGGGAGGGACTCCCGGCCTGTGTTCCCCACTTACATCGTGTCCGTACGGCAAGAAACAAGAGCTCCGGGCTTTCCTTCTCTTTCAGTTGGCTTGCGCACTTCGACCCTCGGATCAATTCATTTTGCAGACGGCGGGAGGTATAGCCCATGCACAGCCAGGCGCGATCTCATCGTTCAATGTGTGACATCTGCGAGAGACCATCTGATGCGGCTCTCTCCATTATGCTTACCCTGTTATTCGTCGTTACCGTTCTTGTGTTTCTCACTCTCACAGCGCAGCCGGCGCAAGGCCAGTCCTACCAGGTTATCTACAACTTCACCGGCGGTGCAGATGGCGGGATTCCTGCAGCTGGCGTTAGGCTTGATTCAGCCGGCAACCTCTACGGTACAAACCTTAAAGGCAACGGCACGGTCTTTAGGCTGCTCCATTCTGACTCCGGATGGGCCTTCAAAAATCTGTATACCTTTCAGGGAGGCAACGATGGACAATCGCCTTACGCCGGCGTGACCGTCGGTCGAGATGGCAGTGTCTACGGTAGTACCTTGGGCAGAGGGGGAGGCGGAACCGTGTTCAGGCTACGACCCTCAGCAAGGGCTTACATGACGGCATTGTGCCCTTGGGTAGAGACGGTGCTTCATCGCTTCAGCGGGGGTATGGATGGCTGGGCTCCCTATGCCGGGGTAGTGTTCGATCAAACCGGTAACCTTTACGGGACAACTAACGTTGGCGGTGGTACGGGTTGCAGTGGCCGTGGTTCGCGTTTGGCGGCACAGTTTACGACTTGACTGGGACTGGAGAACCGCACACGGGCAGCTTGCCTGACGCCACGGGAGCGACGGAGTATTGCAGAAAGATGCCGGGCCTTCTCCTCAGAGAGGATTGCATTGCTGTGGGTGGGGATCGATCTCCTTTGACTGAGCGTAGTAACGGAGATCTCCATCCAGAAAATCTAGCCACGGAAGCACAGGACCCGCAGCTGCACGACACGCTGTAGCGAGAGGGAAAGAATTCATGGCGCTTCGCCATGCCGCAGTTTTTGGACCATTAGCAGTTCGGTGACCCCCCCCAAAAAGAGACGGGAATCGACCACAGAAAATCCTTTGTCCCTGAAAATCTCCCTCAGCCGAGGGCGGTCGGGAAAGCGCTGGAGGCTTTCGGCTATGTAGCTATAGACTTCATGATTGCGGTGCAGAAGCGTACCCCACAGTCCGGTCCATGTCTTCAGGCCCCAATATTCCATCTTCTGTGGGATCTTTCCGCCCGGTTTGGAGAAATCGAGAAAGGCCGCCACGCCGAAGGGTTTTAGAATGCGGCTGATTTCGTCAATCGCTGTTCCGAGGTCCGATGCATTCCGCAAGGCGTAGCCACCGGTGACGATGTCCACGGATTCGGAAACGATGTCAAGCGATCCCATATCCTGATTGGCAAAACTGACATTCGGATGAGTGTTGCGGTGACGGGCGATATCCAGCATCGGCTTGGTGATGTCAACTCCGGCGATGCGGCCATGCGGGTATTTGCCGGCAAGCAGAAACGCGATGTCGCCGGTGCCGCAGGCGAGATCAACGCAAACGGGGGACTCGTGCGAGGGAAGCAATGAAATCAGAGTGCGCTTCCATGTGGCGTCGCGTCCGAAAGAAAGTCCTCTAGTGATGAAATCGTACCGGGGCGCGACCTCGGAAAAATTCCTTTCGGTATAGTATCTCTTCGTCTCGGCATTCTCGAGGTGATCGCCGATTTTCAAAACAAAGCGACCGGTCACTGGATCTCCATTTTCACAGGTCCGCAAGAGGGCTTACCGCAGACCAACGATGGTTTGTGGTTTCGGTCGCCGCGTTCTCAGACTCCTTGTTCACCACACTCCATAATTCGCGTCGCAGCGCGGCAGCCGGGAGAGTTGCAGGCTGCCTATTTGTTAAAGACCAATGCAGGCCCGCTGACTCGCTTCCCCTTGAGGTCGACAGTCACCTCGACGGTGTCGGCTATCTTAACGAAGGGAATACCTTTGGTCATCCCGTAGTCCTTACGGTTGAAGGCCATAGTCCCGTGAATTTCGCCCGAGCCTGTCCCCTGACCGGAAACGGTTAGCGTCAGCGTCTCGGGTTTAGACGCTCCACGAATCGTGAAGTCGCCCTGCACATCGAAGGTGTTGGGGCCGGTCTGGACAATCTTTTTTGATCGGAATGTGATCAAAGGATCCTCCGCGACGTCGAAGAAGTCTTTGCCCTTCAGCTTGTCGTCTTTCATACCACTTCCGGTGTTGATGCTGGCTGCCTGAATCTTGATGTCCAAAACGCCAGTCGTCACATCAGTAGACGTAAAGGTTAGAGTGGCATCCCACTTGTCGAAAGTACCGTTTATGGCCACCGATGCCTTCACGGAGAATTTAACCGAGCTGCCTTCCGTCGGAATCGTGAAAACCGGAACCTGTGCTCGGCTTAGTGACGGAAACAGGGCGGACGCTAATAAGAAGAAGAAAACGGCGAATCGTACACTACCGCGTGCAGCTCTCTTAGACATGAACTTCCTCCTACCAGTTGCCGTGAAAGGCAACCAAGTGAATCCCAAACAGCGGTTGGACTTGGGCTATGATACTTGAGTTTGCCCTGCGGTACTGTCAAATGTGAAAGGTGGGCGGACTTTGGGTGTATACGTAGCCATGACCTTCCTGCGCCGTGTCGTAATACGCTCTCGCAGCCGCAAGTTTGGCCGGTATCCGGTGGCCAGATGGTCGAATTGCGCCTTTGGGACGATTCAAGCGTCCATCGCTTTGCTAGCCCTGTTGTCGCTGGTACATCCATCGCGGGCCTTCGCGGCGAATCCCGATCTGGAGACCGTGCTGACTGGCTCGCGCCAGCGTATTGAGAAATTGGATTACCGCGTGACCGGGAGACTCACCCGGGTGGAAGGTAATGGCAAGCGCACGAACTACAAGTTTGCCGCCAAGGCCCACTGGTTTCCCGATGGTCTGCGTCTCCTATGCGAGATCTCGGGGACTGGCTCAGAGAAGACGACTCTTCTTCTGCATATGACCGTGAGCGGGCGCTTGACTATCGAGGCGCTATTTCCTGGCGAGAAGGCTGCTAGCGTGTTGCCATTCGAACGTTGGAACGACCCACTGGTGGGAACAGACTTCTCCTATGAAGACATGGTAGAGAGCCAGTTCTTCTGGAAGAATCAGGAACTCCTGCCACCGGAGAAATACGGCGCACGTGATTGCTTTGTCCTTAAGAGCATGCCCGGCTCTCAGGACAGGACTTACGATGATTCGGTAACATCGTGGATTGACCGCAGCATTTTGTTCCCTGTGCATGTGGTGAAGACGCTTCGCGGAACAAAACAGCAGAAGGAATTCATTTATTATGGGCTGCGGCAGGTGAGCGGCGTTTGGTCTGCGACGCGAGTTGAGGCAAAGCTGCAAGGCAAGCCTGGCTCCTCGATTCTTGTATTCGAAAGAGGCTCAGCAAAGGCCAATCTTGGACGCAAGGACTTTGTTATCAGCCAGCCCAGCGCTCAAGCAGAGAATGTGAAATAGATCGGATCGGTTAATCAGGCTGTCGCGAAGCACTTCGCTGTCACTGAAGCATCCACGGTGTTAACCGTCATGGATAAGCTCCTTTTCAGACGTTGCTGGAGCCCCACGTAAGCCAAAGGGCCACCAATTCCAATCGCCGGCAAGTTGCAATAGTGCAGGACCGACAACCATCCGGACCGCGGTAGCATCAATGAACACCGCCACGGCGAGCGTAAAGCCCAGCATTTGGATGACCAGAAATTTTCCCACCGTGAATGCGGCGAAGACGGCAATCATAATTGCCGCGGCGCTCGTGATCAGCCCGGCCGTCCGCGCCAGGCCCTCGATCACCGCTGATCGCTCGGACAGGCCGCTCCGCCGTTCTTCAAGGACCCGGCTGACAAGGAAAACCTCATAGTCCATGCTCAATCCGAAGACGATGGCAAACGAGAGAATCGGCACGATCGGGTATACGTTGCCAGTCGGTCCGTCGAGCCCAAAGAGTTTGCCACCGTGGCCCTCTTGAAAAACGAGAACTAGCGAACCGAACGAAGCGCCAACCGAGAGCAGATTGAGCAGAATTGCTTTGACAGCCGCAAATAACGAACGTAACCCGATCAGGAGCGCCAGCAAACTTCCCAAGACGACGAACAAAACCACCCAAGGCAACCGCTCTTTTACCACCAAGTCATAATCTGCGTCCTGTGCGGAAATGCCGCCGACGCGCAGCACAGCACCAGGTACTCCGGTTATGGCCGCGACATCGGAAGAACGTACCTCTCGTACCCATCGTATCTCTTCGTTGGGCGAAAGCCCGGCAGTGGGCAGCAACTCGATCAAGGCTGCTTGGCCATCGCTGCGCAGGAAACTCTTGCGGATTGCCTCGGGCAGATCGTTGACCGCATCCGCTGTGTCAGACACTGAAGTAAGAGTCGCAAGAGATAGGACCTCTTGCGCTCTAGGGTCGCTTTGGAAATGCTCCGTCAAGCGACTGACGGCAAGCCAGCCTGCCGGCGAGAGCGGCGGAGACTGCGGCGGCAACTCCAGGATCACGCGCAGAGACTCCACAATACCCGATCGCCCCATGCCTTGAAGCGTGCGCAGTGCTTGCACCGACTCGGCTGCGGCCGGGAGCGCGTTATGTGCGGGAATCCCGGGAGCGATCCTTCGACCTTGGAATGCAAGGATCAATAGCGGAGTCCCAACAACAAGCAGAGCCGTCCAGGGCCTGCCGGTTATGATGCTGCCCCACCGCACCCACCGCTCATTTGCTGCGCACAGGTCCCGCGTTTTGGAGCGCGCTGGCCAGCGCACTCTGACGGCATTGATGCGATGCCCTAGCAGACCAAGCACCCAAGGCAGAATGAACGTACACAGCATGACGCTAAAAACGGTTACCAGCAGGCCAGCTATCCCGATGGAGCGCAGTTCGCTGATGGGCACAGTCAGCAGCGCTGAAAATCCGATGGCAACGGTCGTGGCCGAGATGATCAGCGTCCGCCCCGCTTGCCCGGCCGCAATATCGGCAGCCAAGCCGGGATCATATCCCTCGGCCAATGCTTCGCGAAACCGGCTCACCATCAGCAAGGCATAGTCGATGCCCAAGCCCAAGCCGACCATCGTCGCCAGATTCTGCACCAGAATCGACAGGTGCAGATAATGCGCGAGTAGAGCAGCCGCACCCAGCGCCATTGAGATTGAGACCAGTCCCACGCCCAACGGCAATAGCGCGGCCACCAGACTGCCGAAAGCCAGCACCAGCAACAGGAGCGTTACCGGCATCGCTCGTTCCTCAGCATGAGTGACTTCATCTGCACTGACCTTACGCAGATCGCAATGTGCCCCCTTCCGCTGCCGATACTGCGAGTGCAGTTGGGAGGGCTGGTTCCTAAGCTATCGGAGTGCAAGGATTTGGTCGTAGTTTCTAGCAATCGCCGAGATCAAGACCCGCGGTGCAGTCGTCCGCGCTGAAGCCCGAGCAGTTCGCCAGACTGCCGTAAGTACGCGGAAGTCGTTTGAGACGTCGCATTCTGCGCGGTTAAGCAGTAAGCCGTCATCCGCCGAGTCAGCAGAATTGCATCTGTTTGAAAAACAAAGCCTTCTTGGCTTCGTTTCGTAAATTTCCTGAGTGACGCAGCACAATCCATTGCATCCGATCGTCGTCTCTCTCCGTGCACGGAGCCTGAAACGTTGGCACTGTACATCGCTCGGGGAAATATTTTTTACGTCGAATGTCTTAAATCGAACACTCACCAGATTCCTCAGCTCCAAATGGTAGTGCGAACCTGCCCACATGTATCCCTCTGTCGTAGGCAGCACTGGCCAGGTCGCACGCGGCCAAGGGCAGCGTGCGTCGAAAGAATCTTCCAAGCTGGTGCCGCCTCCGCCCCGCCCCAAAGCGGTGCTTCTTTATGTTGGAACCGATCCAGTGGCCTTTACCTTTTTAGATCTCCGTCGGTATCCATAAATTGAAAGAATGTACGATCGCACACCTCTCCGTAAGCCGGGCAGGTCGCGTCTGTGCACAATCCGACGACACAAATCTCGGCTACTCCCCATTCGGGCTGCGGAATTGCAGCGATGGCCAAATCTCGTGCGTGCTGGTGGTCCCGCGCTTTACCAACGAAGTGCCAGTATAGCGATCGCTCGATGTATATAGCTATTACAAATTGGTATCTTCCGTTCGCTGGTAACCTGCCCATGTCCCTACGAAAGACCTCTATTACCATTGGAGCTAGCAAAGGCACTTCTTTCGAGGACTTACTTATAATTGATATATGCATTTTAATCATCTCCTTAGTACTTAATTTCACTTAAAACATTATTCACATTACACCACTATTTTCTAATACCACGACAAAAGCAATTCTTAGTCAATTTGTGGTCGATTTTTAAGAAGAGAAGTCATATCGTGACTATCGCTCCTCTTCCTCGGCTACAACCCCTGCAAAGAATGCGAGCCGCGAAGCATCGTAGATAGAGTGACTTTGCGGCAACGGCCGGTTCGCCGGCGGGGCGGGCGGTAGCGGGTTCGTTGGTGGCCGCTTTTCCACTGAACCTCCATTACGGCAGTCAGCCGGGAGGGGCAGTTCAAGGGTCGCCTTCGCATTGTTCTGCACCATGGGGGACTCTGTGGAAGCAACATTCTTCTCAGAATGATTCTTACAAGATGGCCCCTTGTCGCTCGCAACCTCCGCTTTTAAGTCGGCTGCTTCCAAGACACAATTTAAGCGGGCGGGGTCATCGTTAGCACCAAAAACGTGATCAGTGGGCGGGGGCTGGGCGGAGCTGCCCACGGCGTTTCTACCATCCGTAAGAGTCCGAAGTGGCGATTCAGCGATCACCTCAGTTGCATGAGACGGGCAGGCGGGATCGGCGTAGTGCACCTTCGTCCCCGATATAGTGAGTTCTGCAGGACCATCTTGGTCTTTATGAAGCTCCTCTACTGGCAGGAGATCCCAAGGCCGACAGGCGTCTGCATAGTCCCGGTAAGCATCCTCGTCGAAGTATTCGGAGGAGGCGCCAGCTGAGGCGACATCTTCCGTCTCTTCCACATCGGATCGCGCGGCGGCCAATCGTTGCAGCTCTTTAAAGCCGTGATAAAGCGCCCTGCGATGAGTAGTTAGGTAGCGTTGCACGAGGGCAGAATGGTTCATCGGCGCCCATGGGCTTTTGGCAGCAAGCAGGTGCTCCAGATCGATCGCTTTGGCATACCCGGAATAGGAATAAACCATGTCTTGTTTTAAAAAGGCGGAATATAAGTCAGTGCTGGGATTCTCTTCGTCAAGTCGGTCGTGGAAACCCTCTAGGTCTTCAGCGTACTTCTCCCCGACGGCATTCCATAGCACTGTGGCCAGCATCCCGTGTGTCATGCTGTTACCTCTGGAATGGTTCTTTCCCCGAAGCGTTTTCGGGCCAGTGGATTTTTTACTATTGCTGCGATTAGCCGCTATTTTGCGATCCGAGATGGCTTTCCGATGGGGCGTCCCGCTTTGCGGTGAATCACCGCTGGTAGCTGGAGTCCCAGCCTCTCTGTTCCAATTGGCACTAGTCGCCATTGTCGGCTCACTTGTAGTTGCTGGTTCTTGACACTCCGGCTCAGCGCCGGACATACAGGCTGCTGCTGACATATCCTTATCACTCATTATGTTGGCTCCATTTCTAAAATTAAAGGCGCGTGCAGCCCTACGAGGCGTCACAGTCCTTCTATAAGTCACTCTCATAGTCAGAAAACAAACATCACTGAAAGATTCTGGTCACTAGCAAATGATTAACTGTGGGCGCGGACGAGACCGCAAACTACCGGTTAATTGTCAGGGCCACTACCTCACGAAGTACTTGTTGCATCGCTCCGGTATTGAAATTGCATTTCGTCTCCATATTAGGGATTGGCTATGCCAACGCAGCCCTGAGTAATGATGGCCGTGACCTCCGGTCAACGCCAGCGTCGGCAAGCCGGCCAGGAATGCGCTCAAACAATCATTTACTCGCGCTGAGCAGGGCAAGCCCTTTTCTTTAATACGGTCCTTGTTGGCTCAAGATGAGATGTTTGGAAGGATTTTGTGGCGGCGACAAACGAGAGTTGGCCCTACGAACCGGAATGCGGCAGAATACTATTAGGTAAATCGGCACCGGTCGAAAACGAAAGATCTGCTTCTTTATCCTTATTATTACATGGCGACAGGGGTACTAAATAACTGAAAGGTGTCGCCGCGTGCCTTAATCGGGAAAAGATAGTCCGGACTAGACCAAGCCATCCGCAAAACAACTAACGATAGGGCGAACCCTGACCCCACGGTTAAAACTCTGTGCACCGAAAGCCATCAACCCCAGCCAGCAGCCCGACGGACGACAAGAATAGCTAGCAACCCCCCGGCTGATTCTTGTGGTTGTCGAACCCGCACCTCAAAACAAAAGACTTCTAGCCCCGGAGCGTCTGGAGTCCAGCGCAGATATAAGCCATTGCGGCTAAGAGTCCTAGGCTAGTATGTAAAAAACCGGGAAAAAGACAATTGGAAGGCCTCAAAATAAATCAGGAAATAGTAATAACAATATGGCGAGAAAAGGAGAGAAATAGTAAAGCGGCACATATAGGCACCGATTGTAAGTCGCGTCTGCGTGCCGAGCGCTAGGTGATGCCGGCACTGGAGGTTAACGTGTAGGAAGCACCACTGGGTGACGATATAGGCAGGGCAAGTACCGGGTGGTACCAGAAATAGCACTCTAACAAGTAGTGAATAGCAAGTTAACAATATGTGCCTGGTGAGCAGCCGTAGCACGCGGCTTCCCAGCGCCACACCGTGATGGTAAACCTAAGCCAAGATTGCCGGGGATCGACTTAGTTATGCCTCGCGAGAGATTGTAAATAGCCCCGTTAATAAAGGAGAATATAATGAAGACCGTTAGTGAAGTTGGCATTGCTGTTATGACGTTCTATAAAGGTGCTGTCCGCGCCAGGCCTGAGATTGCTGAACTCGGTGAGTACCTCGTTGCTGTTAACCAGGGATGGGGAGTTGCCTTCCTCTGGCTTAATGGCTGCAAGGATCACGAGGAAGCGCGATCCTCAGGGATGGCCAGGATAGCTGCGGAGAGTGACCATGCGGAGTACGCGGTCGTCGGTCCGTGCAACGACGGAGATAGCTGCGGTAAGACGCGGATCAAGACCTACTTCAGAGTTCGGAGCTGAAACCTATTACCGCTTGGCTCTTGGGCAGGAATGGCTAATATCGTCAAGGGGTTGTTGCGACCGAACCTAGACTACCGCGGTTGCGCCCACCGTGCGGTACGACAAGCTATCAGTCGTTGGGACGGTGCGAGGGATGCGGCTGAGCAAGCTGCAACGACATGCGGGCGGCCACGGTCGCCCGCAGCTCTCCAGTCGTCGCTGCGGCTCCGGCGTCCACGAAAACGACTGGCGGCAGCAGGCATGGATTAGGTGCAAGCGGGAGTCGATTACAGTCCCCAGCGATGGGAGTGATCAAAAGCAATAACTGGCGGGGATACGAAGCCGGATTAGGGCTTGTAGCTGGCCGCCGGGGTGCCACGCAGATTTAGGGGAATGACTCGGAAGGGACGGTGAGCCAATCCGTTCGGTCGGCTGAAGGTGGCAGGACCAGCAAGGTCTAGCCGGTTACTCGACGCGCGGCCACGCGAGAATCTAAAATGTGACCTCTTGCTTTCGTCTAAGGCTTTCCCGTTAATGGGAGCCTTTCACGATTGACCATTCAACTGATACTGTCTATCTTGTGCACTCGGGGTGCACGGATTAGTTTCTAAATATCACAGATCACGCTACTTAAAGGTATTAGCGTGAATCACTTCCGCCGGATCAGAATCCCGCTGTTGGCGCTATTCACCGATTCTAGAGTTCCGTGATAATTCCTGGTATCTCGGAAGCGCTCATTTACGCTCCCCAGAATCCTGTTGTCTCCGTCGCGGACGAATTCTGATGTGTCGCTAAACCCACTGGTGATCGAACCGATGATCAGGTTCTGGCCGTCCCGGATGTAACGTTTATCTAGAGTCATAGGGGTGCTCCTTTCCTGCAAGAGATATTCTCTACTGAAGATCCTTAACCTCTCTTGCGATATCAGCGTAGATAATCGAACCGTAATCCAGGTCCACATCGCCATTGGAAAGCTCCTTGCGATAAAGCGGTCTCCAGGTGAACTTCGAACGCCTGTGGTATCTGAAATGTCTGTGCAAGGATCAGGTCGTAGAGGTGCCTCTGAGCTCTCTTGCACACAATACTAATATACAGAGCAAAGCGTCCAATTGAAGTAATTATGACAGCTGACCATGGTATTGAAGATGTGAGGAATGCCATCTCGTGCGCATACTTCACTTGTCTGTGCAAACGAGAGAGGTCAAAAAGCTCAATTTGTTTGTCTCGACTGTATATTGTGGATAGGGATCCTATGTCCAATAACTTGGGAGTAAATAAGACTGTCCGCGACTTGGTTCGAGAGCTAGCAGCGGCGGCGGCCTCGCCAATGTTCTGTGACCGGATTGCGACTTCGGCATTTTTGTGCGCCCGCTTACGAGAACGCATTCAGCGACTAAGTGACAGACAAATAGCCCAGCTAAACTTGGATCTTGTCCTTGGAAGTTTGCCTGTATTCAGCCCAGAATCTGCGATCGTCGGCGAAGCAATTCATCGCCTCTTCCTGTCTGCGAGGTCGGCACCGGTTGACGATGAGCGTGATCTCACCCAGGCCGAGCAGCCCGCTTGCCCGCGATGTGATCGAGAAATGGTTCTTCATTTCGGTATTGAGGAGCCTGACTACCTGTTGTGCCAGGACAGGATTTGTGGATACGCCCGTTCGGTTCAGGGGTCTAGTAAATGAGGCGGTTCGAGAAGCTTTAGCCGGCAATACGGCAGCAGCGCAGCTTTGACAGCAATAATGGCCTTTATCCCGCCTGCTGAGAACAGGGAAGCAGCGGAAGGTCCGCCGCTGTTAACTCCTTAAACCTTAAAAATAAGTTGCTTGTAGAGGCGGCGGGAGTTGAACTATCCAAGCCATTGATTCTACGTAAGTTATTGGTTTCACTAGAGGGGACAAGGGCCAAAAATGCCACTTTGCCGGGTTGGCGGTACAAAAACGGTACAAATTTTGGCACGTGAAAAATGATTTTCTGAGCCTTATTCCTGTCCCAAACGCGAACAGCATACCGCGAATTCCAATCTCCTCGTCACTTATTTGCGGTCACAGCGCAGGGATGTGACGAACTTCAAATTGTCCGATTTCCCCCTAATCTCGATCAATCTATTCAGCAGAAAGTCCGGATCACCCGAGGCCGTGACGTGCTCGATGACCGGTCTGAGGCTTTCCCACTGTTCCGCCCCTGGTGAGTCCACTCTCGCGCACAACAATCAGGCGGGGTGAAGATCCACATCAAGAAGCTCGATAACGTCTCGGGCATTTGTAGTCACTACGGAGAAGTCGCGATCTGGTTTACCGAGGAACCCGGCGTATACGCCGACCTGCGCCAATCTGTCGACCAACGCCGGGCGAGATATGCTCATCCAAGAGCACGCGCACGATCAGGCCGCCCCATGTCTCTATTCAGCACCAACCGTTCTTGGGGCACGATGGCGGAATGAAAAGATTGCGAAGCCACCATCGTGATTCGGAATCGTTTAACGGCTCTAGCCGTTGGCGGGAGATCGTTTCAAAGCAATTCTGTGCGCAGCGCGCCTTCTTTGCTTCTTGGCTCTCAAGCCTTCGGCGCGCGATTCAGCCGTGTGCCAATGCGAGACATACTGTCCGGGGCGTGCCGGCGCGGAAACGGAAGCTGCCACTGATTCTGAACCTTCGTCTTTCGTAGGCATGTTCTTCTCTCCCTGTCGTCTTATTCAGTTTTTGTCGCTAATGTTTTGGTGCGCGGTAGTGTGAGAGCTTTTCTTGTCCGGCCGCGGACAAGAGTCGGGCCAGGTGCTCCTCATAGCGAAAAGCGCCGCTACGCAGCTCACAGCAACGCTCCTGCGGGGCAGCTGCACACACCGGACATGGCACTGACAGCTTCTGCTCAGGAGTGAGATCCTTGATTTGCATTGGGGCGATCTCCCGTTCTGAATATCCGGCCTGCTCTTTCCTGGCTCGCCAGCCTAGGCAATTGTCTTCCGAACTCGTTGCACGGTCTTTCCCCAATCCCAAACTTGCTTGTCAGCTTCTCTTCTCGTCATTCCATAGAGCGTCTGAACTTTGCTGATGAGTTGCTCGCGCTTGCCGGATATCTCCTCGAGATCGATTTCCGAAAGCTTGCTCCAGTTTTCTTTCACCGAACTTTGTAGATCTTTCCAACGGACTTCTACTTGATCCCAATTCATTGCGTTCTCCTTGCTGTGCGATTCAGGAGTTACCCTGCGCTTCTCAGTGCTGCCGCTCCCGGATTTTGCGCGCGCCGCGCCATCGACTGAATCTGTGACCTTTGTTGTATGGGGCGGGAATGCGCAGCCATGGACACATACGGAATACCGAGGAAACGTTTTCTCAGTATGCGGGTCAGTTCGAGGCAGTTAAAATGTTGCAGACGCGTCCGCGACAAAAGCCGCTTTAACCCCCGACGCAGCGTCTTCTGGCCGCCCCAGGCGGGAACCGCTGTCTTCAGTTCGTCCGCCATGTAAAACAACTTCCACCCGGCATCTCCAAGCTTCCGATCCAGGCCCGCGCTTTCGTGAGCCCCGAGTGACTCCCAATTTTCGCAGTAAGGTTCACTGTCTATTCCGAGCGAACGTAAGCTCTCGGATGGCTGAACCATGATCGTGCCCGTCTGAATATGATTTGGCATGAAATCCTCGCTTTTGCGTTCGGAGTCAGACAGGAGAAACGTATGGCGTCTCCGATGGCTGCAGGTGTACTAAGAGGTGCGACTTCAGATGGCTGACTTAGATCAGAGAACCTGAAAGAGGAAGGGACAGCTTACTCACTCTCGACCGTAGGCCTTTCCACCCTGAGTGTCAACGCAACGGTTTAATTGCTGATGCGTTCACGAAACACTTCCATCATGCTGTTTGCCACGGATGTGTCAGCGGCTGTGGGCGGTTGAACCTGGATCATGCGATCTTTGCCAGGGGCGGCGTTCACCAGGAATATCTCTTGATGCTGCATGATCGTCTCCAACATTTTGCCCAGTTGATCGGACTTGTAGCCGTTATTGAAGCGCAACCCGCCTTGGTGGGTCATATCCCGGCGCATCCAATGCTCGCAGACTAGCTTCCAGTAACCACGAACGGTGGATGCCCATACTTTCATATATTCGACTGACCCGAGAGGTTCGACGTGATATTCGATATGGATCAAGCCAGAATTGGTCTCTGGCATCAGGTCACTCCAGTTAAGAACAATGGCATCGGCAAGGATGGAGTCGACTCGAACGGACTCCATCGTCGGAAGGCGCGGTGTAGCAGTCATAATTTTTCCGATCCGCCGCTAGCGGTCACGCTTGGCAAAACCTAATCGCCAACTCGGCCCGCGCTTGGTAGCTGAACTTCCGCTGCCAAGGCGACCTACGATAAAGCATACTTTGGGGTTGAACACGTGTCTGAGCGGGATTGCTCACTGAGCAATAGTGAGCAGTTTTCTTTAGCCGTTTGGCCCACACTCGCATGTGTAGAGATGCGGGCGATTGCCGCGCGTCCAGCTCACGAGGCCGCAATATATGAAACTAGCTTCCCGGATGGCATTTGGCTTTGTGATGGCGGCATTCGTTTGCTTCGCGACTCTGATGTCAGGGCAGTCTCACGATCGGAAACAGAATTTGTTCGCCTGCAAGAACAATTGGAGTTCATGCAATCACTCAACCCTGACAGATGCAGACAAGAAGGAAATGGCCGGTTTCAGGCATGATCAGAGTATCTCTGACTGCGAAGAGTCGTGGAAGTCGTGCAATCGTTCGGCGCTCAGCGCATCAGAGCTGGCCGAAGTGGAGTTTGGGTGGCAGTAGCGGAGTACCGGAGGAATGTTACCGTCTGTTGGAACGGATGGCCTGCGTGCAAGCTCTCGAAGCTGAGCCCAGCCGACCAGAGCGACATGGCCGTGGCCCAGAGCCAGCACAATATTTCCCAGTGCTGGGACGGTTCCGCGCGTTGCGACCGTTCCAAATTAGCGGCAGCCGAATTGAATGCAGTTGAGGTCGCCGCGCACCAGCGGAATTATCTGGCCTCCCTTACCGGTCCCAGCGGATGCAAGCTGTCGAACTTGACCGCCGCCGAGGCCAACTCGATCGCCAGCGTCGAGAAAATAGCCTCGCGGTGAACATGGCCTGCATTATGGCTCTGGAAAAACAGACCGGGACCGTCAAGAAGTACACTCTTGTGAAGACAAGTGCGGTATGGAGTGCTGGGGGCGGCATGTGCTCCTAAGCATGCGGTTTTTATCGGCCCAGTGTCGCGTCTGTAAGGGTGACCAGTTTAGAGCTGAACCTCCCGAGACCTGGGTTGAACGCATCGTCCTGCCGCGCCTCTTTCTCTGTCCAGGGCGGTGTATAACTTGCTTCAAGCGGCGATATTTACCGACATTCCAGCGGTGGACGGCGTTGCCCAACTCGTGGCGCTAAGGGACGCAAGCGAACCTAACTGGTAGAAAATTGGCCTATGAAATGTCCTATCTGTAGCAACGAGCTTTCAAAGATGTGGCGGACCGGCAAAGACGCATTTCCCGGAGCTGTTCAGCTGGAGTGGAAGTGCGGAGTATGTGGGGGAAAGTTCACCCGGGCCGACTTGCGCCCCAATTCTAATAACGAACAAACGCCCGGCTAGCTCGCACCTCTTTGGGCAGGCGTCGCAGACTCTTCCTGTCTCGTAGAATCTCTGATTACTACAGCCCCACTCAACTTGAAGCCGGCACGCTTTGTGGTGGTTTGCGTGCGGCGCGGGTCGTTGTCGAAGAAAAGGCGTAGACTTGCGTAACGAACCATCCCACGGCTTACTCGGGAGGTTCAGGCGCCAATCTATTGGCCCTCACCGATGGAGGTGCGAGCCTTGCAGATCGTCCTGCCCGCCGCCAGCGTGAAATCGCATCGAGACCCACTCGCAGAGGTGATTTGAAGATGAAAGCGAAACGTACTCGACAATTTGACGCAGGGTTGTTTCTTGCGACGATCGGAGAGGGACGAAAGATTGTCACGTTCGAAAAAGGGGGAACAGTCTTTGCCCAAGGCGGCCCAACCGACTCAGTGTTTTACGTACAGAAGGGCAAAGTTAAGCTGACAGTCGTGTCACATGCCGGGAAGGAAGCCACGGTCGGAGTTCTGGGAGAAGGCAGCTTTTTTGGAGAAGGCGGTCTCGCTGGTCAGGCCGTTCGGATGGGCTCGGCATCCGCCATGACGGACTGCACGATTCTACGAATCGACAAGAAGGCCATGATGGATGCCCTCCACCGGGAGCAGTCTTTTTCAGAGTTGTTCGTGTCGCACCTGTTGGCGCGCAACATTCGTTACGAAGAGGACTTGGTCGATCAGCTCTTCAATTCCAGCGAAAAGAGATTGGCGAGGATACTTCTGTTACTGGCTCATTTCGGCAAGGAAGGCAAACCGGAGATCGTCATTCCAAAGATCAGCCAGGAATCGCTGGCTGAAATGGTTGGAACGACACGTTCCCGAGTCAGCTTCTTTATGAATCGATTCCGTAAGCTCGGATTCGTCGAATACGACGGCAGCGGACTGCAAGTGCATAGTTCGCTGCTCAACGTAGTCCTACACGACTGAGATCGGTTTCGGGACCGCTCCTTCTTGATCGACTGAGTTCCATTCAAAAGGCGCGATGTGGCGTACCGCTCGTGCAGTTGGCAAAGAATTGTACCGCTTACCGCACGCTAAACAGATCGCTCCGACTTGCCTGATGCCCATCTCTCGTTGAATCTCAGTCTCCCGGGTCGCGATGGAGCCTGAGATAACCGGACCATTGCAAGCTGCACAATCGAATGCTGCGAGATGAAGATAATGTATTCTCATAACTAATCTATATTCCTGTCGACTCGCCCCATCTCAGGATCATATCCGCCTTCGACCGGCAGTGTCTGAGCACAATCGCTCAGCCGTTTAGTTCAAAAGTACGTTTTCTTTGGCCACTGAGTCGTCACGCCTTTGCATATTACTCCTCCGCGATTGAAGCCGCTTCTCTTTGGATGAGCAGTATTGATCAGATTCGTAGGCGTGCTCCGGGAGACAATCATGTAGCGTCGGAGTCCTTCACTTTAGTCTTGGACCGCTGGTCCTTCCTGATCGCAATCTCCAAGATTCACAGCCACCCCTAAGGAGGCGCACATGCTTTGGACAATCTTTGTCATCTTGTTGATTCTGTGGCTACTCGGCTTCAGTTTCCACATCGCGGGCGGTCTGATTCACCTTTTGTTGGTCGTTGCCGTGGTCGTCCTGATCATCAATCTGGTCACTGGCCGCAGGGCGGTGTGACCATTGCGGCGCATTCGCCGCTCAACGAATCACCTAACAGTTAAGTCAGACGATAAGGAAGTGTTAGTTGAAGAAATACGCAATCGGTTTTTTGATGTTGTCATTAGGAAGTTTTGCTTTTGCCGGTCCAGCCGACCAGGATACTTCGGCCCGCTTACAGGCCGCAGGCACAGTCTTAAATGAGATTATGGCAGCGCCCGATAAAGGTATCCCGGAAGAAGTGCTGAACGGAGCCAAGTGTATCGCCGTAATACCGAACATGGCGAAGGGCGGGTTCATTGTCGGTGGCGAGCACGGACGCGGCGTGGTCACCTGCCGGACCAGCCATGGTTGGAGCGCGCCGGCATTCATCTCGCTCGGTGGCGGGAATGTGGGCTTTCAGGCGGGAGCACAATCCGTGGATCTCGTCATTCTCTTCATGAATGACAAGGGCGTACAAGGTCTGCTCTCCAGCAAGTTTGAACTCAGCGGTGAAGCCTCGGCGACTGCTGGGCCCGTTGGACGGCATGCCTCCGCCGGTACAGACTGGAAGATGAATACCGAGGCTTTGAGCTACTCGCGCTCCCAGGGCCTGTTTGTTGGAGTGGCGCTAGACGGTGCCAAGATTCAGCAGGATAAAGATTCGACAATCGCAATCTATGGCAAGGATGTTCCCTTCCGCAAGACGCTCTCGGGCGGAGTAAAAGCTCCGGCCAGCGCTGAGCCATTCCTGGCGGCAGTACACTCTGCCGAAAAGAAGACAGCCGAGCATGAGACCGCAGAAAGCAAGTAGTTCACACTCGCCGGTACCCCGCTCAATGCGGGGCGCCGGTATTTCGGGGCCGCAGCGTTGTCGCGGGATGGCCTGTGCGAACCTTCCAATCGACTCTGAATATTTTTACCACCATCCCGAGTAGTAAACAGACAGGAGCCTATGTCGTTGCCTAAGACGCTGCCCTTCAGGAGGCCGTTGAGAATTGGAACGTTGGCTTCGCACAAGACTCAGCCAGTACAAGCATCCAGCCCTAGCGTGACTCTCGCGCTCCCAAGCAGGATCGCCATCGTTGGAAATTACCTTCCCCGGCAGTGCGGAATTGCCACTTTCACAACCGACCTGTGTGACGCTGTTTCGAGTGAGTTCGGCACCGACCGGCTTTTCGCTCTGCCGGTGAACGATCCCGAGTCCGAATACGGCTATCCGGAGCGCGTTCGATTCGAACTGACCGAAGAGAAGCTTTCGTCCTACCAGGACGCGGCCGAGTTTTTGAACTTCACCAATGTCGACCTGGTGTGCTTGCAGCACGAATACGGAATCTTCGGAGGTACGGCCGGGAGCCACGTTCTTGAACTGCTGCGGAACCTCCACATGCCCATCGTAAGCACCCTGCACACGGTGCTGCGTGAACCCAATCCCGACCAGCATCGAGTAATGGTCGAGTTGGCAGACCTGTCCGACCGTCTTATCGTCATGAGCGACCACTCCTCTCAATTTCTCCAGGAGATCTTCCAGGTCTCTCCGGAAAAGATCGATGTCATTCCGCACGGCGTACCAAACCTGGCATTCGTCGATCCTAACTTTTATAAGGATCGCTTCGGAGTCGGAGGTAAGTCGGTCCTGTTGACCTTCGGCTTGCTCTCTCCCAATAAGAGCGTAGAAACCGTTATCCAGGCGCTCCCACGCATTCTGGCTCGCAACAGCAATGTTATGTACATCGTCGCCGGCGCCACTCATCCTCATATCAAACGGCGCGAGGGCGACAAGTACCGCGAATCATTACAGGCGCTCGCCAGGGATCTTGGAGTCGAGAAAAACGTCATATTTCATAACCGCTTTGTCAGCCCGGAAGAAATGATGGAGTTCATCGGCTCGGCCGACATCTACATCACGCCATACAAGAATGAAGCGCAGGTTGTTTCAGGAACGCTGGCTTATGCTCTGGGCGCCGGCAAGGCGGTCATCTCGACGCCGTACTGGCACGCACTTGAGCTGCTTGACGAAAAACGAGGCGTACTGGTTCCGTTCAACGACCATAACGCGATTGCGGAGCAAACCATCCGGCTCCTGGAAAACGAAGCCGAGCGGCACGCTATGCGCAAGCGTGCGTATCTGTATTCGCGCAATATGGTCTGGAAAAGCGTAGCGCAGGATTACATGCGCAGCTTCCAGAGGGCACGGGCGGAGCGCATGTGGAACCCTCGCGTGGTTAGCACCAAGCCCGCCAGGGCCACTAGTGTGGATAGCTTGCCACCTCTGAGACTGAATCATTTGGCCCGCATGACCGACGACACAGGCATGTTGCAACACGCCGTGTTTGCCGTTCCGAATTATCACGAAGGCTACACCACGGACGATAATGCTCGCGCCCTGATCGTCTCAATTTTGGCGGAGCCAAGCGCGATGAACGCGGACTCAGAGAAAACCCTGGCCTCGCAATATCTGGCTTTTCTCTGGCTCGCCTTCAATACCGCCAACGGAAGGTTCCGCAACTTTTTACGCTATGACCGCCGGTGGCAGGAACCTCAGGGATCGGAAGACAGTCACGGCCGGTCCTTGTGGGCCTTGGGAACTGCGATCAACCAGACGAGCAACGAAAACATTCGAGGACTTGCAGGGCGCCTGTTCGAGCTCGCTGTTCCAGTGGCGCTGACCTTTACCAGCCCACGGGCGTGGGCCTTCTCATTATTCGGAATACAGGAATATCTGGATCGCTTTCCCGGTGACCGGGCTGCGCAAAGACAGAGAGATGTGCTCGCCGGGAAGTTGCTGAACATTTACCAGATCACTCGCACGCCGACTTGGAACTGGTTTGAAGAGAGCCTGTCGTATTCCAATGCCCGGCTGTCGCAAGCCTTGTTGCTGGCCGGCTCACGAACTTCGAACCAGGAATGGCTGACGGCAGGCCTGGGGTCACTCGACTGGCTTGAAAAAGAACAACGCTGCAACGTCAACGGACACTTTCTTCCCATCGGCTCCCAAGGGTTCTTTACCAAGGGAGGCGATAAAGCTCGCTTCGACCAGCAGCCGCTGGAGGCAAGTGCCACGGTGTCGGCCTGCCTGGAAGCGTATCGCGCCACTGGAGACGAATGTTGGCACGCCCGAGCCTGGGCGGCGTTCAACTGGTTCCTGGGGGAAAACGACCTGAAGGCTTCCCTGTATGACGCCGCCACCGGCGGCTGTCGAGATGGTCTTCATCCCGATCGCGCCAATGAAAACCAGGGAGCCGAGTCGACGCTGTCCTTCTTAATGGCGCTGATAGAGATGCGTAATCTTCGGAAGGTTGCAATAGCAGCTCCGGAAACACAGTTGAACTAAGTGCCGGCGCAATGGGTGCGCTGGTGTAATTTCAATACTTCGGAATATCAATTCATGTTTTGCGAAAAGACTCATGACTCTAACTCTTGAAACGATCGGCTCCATCGACTCCACCGAGTTACTTCTACGTCGGCATCCCGCTAATCCGATCTTGACCAGCAAAGATTGGCCCTACCGGATTAATAGCGTATTCAATCCGGGAGCAACTCTGCTGCCCGATGGCTCAACGCTGCTATTGTGCAGGGTGGAGGACCGCCGGGGCCTCTCGCATCTCAGTGCTGCTCGCTCCAAGAACGGAGTGGATGGGTGGATCATCGATCCCACGCCAACCTTGACGCCCAATCCTGAGGAGTACCCTGAGGAACTTTGGGGCATCGAGGACCCACGTATCACGTATGTTCCAGAGTTAAAACAATACGCTGTGGCCTACACTTCCTACTCTAAAGGTGGTCCGGGAGTGTCGCTGGCGCTTACCAGCGACTTCCGGAGCTTCGAAAGGTTCGGCGTCATCATGTCGCCGGATGATAAGGATGCCGCTCTCTTACCGCACAAGATTGGCAGACTCTGGGCACTGATTCATCGACCGATGACGCCTCTGGGATGCCACATCTGGATTTCATATTCTCCTGATCTTCGTCATTGGGGCGGCCATCGAGTGATGATGGAGGCGCGGAAGGGAGCGTGGTGGGATGCGAACAAGATTGGTTTGTCGTCGCCGCCAATCCAGACGCCGCGTGGATGGCTCGTGCTGTACCACGGAGTAAAGCAGACGGCCTCAGGCTCGTTGTATCGGATCGGCCTGGCTCTGTTTGACATCGAGAAGCCGGATAACTGTTTGTTGCGGGGGGAGTCCTGGATCTTCGGACCAGAAGCTGACTACGAGCGCGGAGGCGACGTGCACGACGTGGTCTTCCCGTGCGGCCACACGATAAGTCCCGACGGAGATACGCTCAACATCTACTATGGCGCGGGCGATTCGTGTATAGCATTAGCCCAAGCAAGCTTACAGTCTTTATTAAGCTGGCTGGACGGGAACGGCAAGCCGGGTCAACCTGAACGGTAATAGCGGGCAACAGGCGGAGCCTATCAGTAGCGTTGGGTGCCCACCAGCCACGTCCGGGAGCGTTGATCTAAGGGCCCGAGAGGTTTTGGCAAAGCCCATGTTGCAAAAGAACACCTTCTGACTACTTGGCGTGCAGGAGTTCCATCATCTCTATCTCTGCCTGGCTCCTGTCGTCGGCGGAATGGTTCCCGTTGCGGTCACGAGATTCATAAATCTGGTAGGCACGGGTTCGTATTTCCTCGTCGGAGAAACTTCCTGCCGAACCCTTCTTGAGTGCTTCCAGCTGCCGGAAAGCATCGGCTTTCGGCGTAACTTGATCTTTCGAATTAGAGATCGCAACTCCTGTAACGCTCGTAACGAACCGTAGTTAAAAACCCCCTACTACCCTTCAAGCTTCAGGGTAGAGCGGGGGACGCCGAACTCCTTCGCAGCTGCGAAGGGCGGGCGCTGGGGTGGGGAGAAGACATTACGTCGAGGGGTAAAGCGGCTCTTGTCGCGAACTCGCCTGCAACATTTCAACTGCCTGGAATTGACTCACATACTGAGGAAGCGTTTCCTCGGCATTCCGTATGGGTCCATCGCAGCGCATTCGCGGCACATCCAGCAAGAATCACAGATTCAGTCGATGGCGCAGTGCGTCAAAGAGGCGGGACCGGCAGGTCTGTGAACCACAAGGACAACTTTTGAGCTGCACAGCAGGGAGAATGCGATGAATTGGAATCAAGTAGAAACTCGTTGGAAAGATTTGACAAGTTCGGTCAAGGAAAACTGGGAAAAACTCACCGATGTCGATCTCGTGGAAATATCCGGCAAGCGAGAGCAACTTACCAGCATGATTCCGACAATCTATGGAATCACGAGAAGGGAAGCTTCCAGTGACCTAGCGACGACCATCTCTCCTTAGATCCAGGACGAGGTGGGATCAGCTGTGCCGACTGCCGAATGGGCAATATTGATCAGCAATCCAGGAGCTTGGATTTCATACTGAGAGGGATATGAAATGCGTCAGCAGGCCAGTCGTCGTAATAAGAATGCCGAAAAGCCTTGATCGCAGGCAGGCTCCAAGTTTTTATAAAGATGTACACCCCATGTTGAAGTCCTATCGACCGCAGATCGTTTTTGACATGTCGGAAACGGGGCACATGGATTCGGTGGGATTGGACATATTACTCCTGTGCCTCCATGACGTCATCAAGAGCGACGGTGAGGTCAAATTAGCCGGAGTAACACCGTCTGTCTCGGTTTTACTCGAACTGTCCCGCATTGGCCTACTCTTTGGAATCTATGAGAATTCCGTTTCCGCAGCAAAAAGCTTTAGCAGTTTCGTGCCGAATGCGAGCCCGTATCCTGACCGGCGGTTGCCCAGGAGGGGCAGCACAGTTGGGGCAGACAACAGTGATGGGGGGACAATTGAGGCATAAAGCTTATCGCTTGCTGAGCCAATGACTGGCCTAGTTTGCGACCGAGTGAAAAGTACAAATGTGGCTGAGGTAGTGTTCGGCATCACGGCATAACAGATGACATTTGTGGCACTTAATCGAGCCCTTCACTTTAGAAGGAGGCTTTTCGGCTGTGGGCGCAGGCTTGGCAATTGTAGTCACCCCTCATGATACACCTCAAGCGGCTAAGTCGATCGTTGCCAGGGATGTTCCTCGAGCTTAGGCAGAGCTCCATAAGAGCTAGGGTGATCATCTTCCATGCTGTACAAAATTTACCATCCGAGCTAGCTTCGATTAGTGCTTTGGCGGCGACCGCATAGTTGGCTCCTCGAGTTGATCGATTCCTGAGCCAGACCCGATATTCGGGGTATTCCGCATGAAGCTGCTTATCTTGTTGATAACGGCTGAATCGCATCCTGATTCAGGATCGCCCGGGCTCGTGTCGATTTAAATGACCCGAAGAGATTTTGGCGGAGCTGATCCTGCGAAAGAACTCTTTCGGACTACTTGGCGTGCAGGAGTTCCATCAACTCTATCTCTGCCTGGCTCCAGTCCTCGGCGGAATGGTTCCCGTTGCGGTCACGAGACTCATAGATCTGGTAGGCGCGGGTTCGTATCTCCTCGTGTGAGAAACTTCCTGCCGAATCCTTCTTGAGTGTTTCCTGCTGCCGGAAAGGATCGGCTTTCTGCGTAACTTGATCTTTTGAATTACACATTGCAACTCCTGTAACGCTCGTCACGAACCGTCGTTAAAACCCCCTCCTACCCTTCGAGCTTCGGGGTAGAGCGGGGGACGCCGAACTCCTTCGCCGGTGCGAAGGGCAGACGGAAACCTACATGGTCACGGGCATTTTATTATAGGTCGAGGTGACCGTCTCGAAGGTATGAAGCCTCGGGGTTCCGTCGATCACTTTTTCCAGGGACTTCATCACCTGCGGATAAATGTTGGTGTTGTAGTTCTCAGCGTCGGACTTCGTCTCCCACAGGCTGATCGAAACTCCATCAACGCTGTTCGTATTGGAGAGAGTCATCTCTTCCTTGAAACCCTTCTGCTTCTTGAGTAATGGCAGAACCTCGGTTTCCATGGTGTGGGTGTAATCGGAATGAGTATTGGGTTTCAGGCGAAATGATAGATTCCGTGCAAACATGGGCAACCTCCTAAAGGTTGTTGCTCGCTAAGGGAAAGATAAACTTCAGATGGGCTGACTTAGTTCAGAGAACCTGAAAGAGGAGAGGATGTAAACTACCTCAATTTCGACTATACCTAGAACAATTCTCTTTTGTATACCGGTGGCCTTCCATGGCAGCTTCGACCAATGGTGATTCTCCCCCACATTGGGTTGTTTCGCGTCCGGGAGCATTCTGAGGTGTTTCGGTGCAAATCGCATAAACGATGAGCTGTAGATGGGCCGCTGCATGGCCAATGTCCCGCGCTCACGATCGGTGTTGCTTGTAGTCATTCCAACCTGGCTAACATAGTCCCAAATTCAGGCGCCTGGCATCCAGGAACATCCGGATTATGAGCCAGATTGACCACTCTCCGAATGCGCAACGTGCAATGATCGATCATGGATGAACAAGACTTTAAATGAAGAAGCGGCAGACGCTATCCTCAGCGGCATCAAGGAAGAGATGGCGAAACCTCGTATCGCAAAATCTGCCCGAGGAGCGGAACCTGAAGAGTCACTCACTTTCCCCCTGAGCGAAAGCCGGTGGCCCGGACTAGCTCGCCCTGGACGTCGCGCTCACAAGCCCGTGACGCATCCGGGAGCGTCATAGACTCGGGTGCGTGAGGGGCGGGCGTCCCTCACGCCCATAGGGTCGGAGTTGAGCACGTTCCACCGGCGGTCAATTCCGTATTCGATGGCGCCATCCAATGGCCATTGCGGGTTCGATCAACCCATTTTTCGTTAACGATCAATTCTGATCAGCTTTCGCCGCCCACTTTGTTGGATCATCAAGACAGCGTTATACCTTGTTTCGCAGATCTTCCAACCGGCTGCTGGCAAGTCGCCGGCCATCAAGTAGCTAAGGAGTTCCCGATGAACGCTCTGATGAGCAATCCCAAACTGATCGCCATCGCGCTCGCCGTGGCTCTGCTGATCGTGGTTGCTGTTGTGCTGTACACGCGAAAGCGGAAGAAAACCACCGCAGCACTGCGCCAGCGTTTTGGGCCAGAGTACGATCGAGCGGTTCTACAACACGGATCAGAACGCAAAGCTGAAGCCAAACTGGCCTATCGTGAAGCGCGGGTGGAGATGCTGAAGATCCGCGATCTTGACCTGGCTGAGCGCGAAGGCTACCTGTCCCGTTGGCAAGCGGTGCAATCGCGCTTCGTCGATTATCCGAAGGGGGCCGTAACCGAAGCCGATGAATTGGTGTGTTCGCTGATGCAGGCTCGCGGCTACCCCGTAACTGATTTTGATCAGCGCGCTGCCGACATTTCCGTCGACCATCCCCGCGTCGTGGAGAACTACCGGTCGGGTCATGATGTAGCCTTGCGGCTGGCCAAAGGAGAAGTCAGCACGGAAGAACTGCGAACCGCGATGATTCACTATCGCTCACTCTTCGATGAACTGGTGCAGCCGCAAATTGTGACCGAGAAGAGAATCGCCTGAAAAGGCACAGAGCCGACTTATGAAGGAATTCGGTAAGGGAGAGGTCTAGAACAAATGATGCAATCCATGTCAGAGCGAGCCAGCGAGCAAGTTGCTGGAACAGCGCGTAAGACTTCGCAAGCAGCAACCGCGGTTGCAGATGCATTTGAGGAGGGCATTGGAGCGGTACGGCGTGTCGCCAAGCAGGGCGGCGATGCCGCAGAAGAGTTCATCGACGACACCACCAAGCGCTTGCAGCGACATCCGATCGAAACAGTTGTAACGACATTCGCGATAGGCGTCGCCCTCGGGACGCTGATTGGATGGATGATCAGGCGAAGATAGTTTGTACCGCAGGCGAAATACTCAAGGTCAGAGTCCAGCGCGCTGGACTCTTTTTGTTTGGATCCGCAGCAACATCCCACACAAAGCGTTCTGCATGTTGACTGGCTCCTCCCACTGAAAAAGGGACTCGCGCCCCAACGTGGTCGCGACCGGCGGTCAATAGAGCACAGCTATTCCACCCTCCTTCATCTAGCTTCTAGTTGGGGCAATCTCAATGGAACCATTTGCAAGTCTCGGAACAGCAGTCCTACTTCTCTCCTTAGGCACTATTGTTCCTGCCTTCGCACAGCATGAACAAGAGGCAGCAAAGCCGCAGCAGAAGCAGGAACAGCAGCATTCCCAGCCACAGCAGCAACAGGCTAAGCAGCAGAGCCAGCAGAAAGACCAGCACGCTCAGCAGCAGAATGTGCAGAAACAGCAGCAGCAGAATCAGCAGAAGGAAGAGCAGTCACAACAGCACGCCCAGCAGCAGAGCGAACAGAAGCGGCAACAGAACCAACAGAAACAGGCCAAGCAGCAGAACCATAACCAGCAGCAACAGCAGGCCCAACGGCAGGGCAATCAGCAACAGGCGCACCACTCGCAACAGGAGCAGCGGGTCCAGCAGGCCGCCTGGCAGGAACATCAATCACGGAATTGGCAGTCGGACCACCGTACGTGGCAACAACGCGGCGGCTACAACGGATACCGGATCCCAGACAATCGCTATAACGGCTACTTTGGCTCGGGACACGTGTTCGTTATCTATAGCCAACCTTATATGGTTGTTGGCGGGTTCCCGCGCTTTCAGTATGGCGGATATTGGTTCAGCGTGGTTGACCCATGGCCTAGCTACTGGGCGAGTAACTGGTACGAAAGCCAAGATGTTTACATTGTCTACGCGAACAATGGCTACTACATGTACAACCAGAGATATCCAGATGTCGGCATTGCAATCAGTGTTTCGATGTAAGGCATATTTAGACGATAGTCTGGACAACCGCAATTTAAGAATGCTATCACCGACGGGTATCCGAGTTGCGATCACACAAGTAGAGCGAGTGATGTGCAGCTGTGGGCGTGACACTTCGGATTGCGCTGACAGAGTGGCAGCAATTTCATGATTTTCTCCCTCATGGCCATACCGGGATGGAAACTTCTCCGCAGCCTTGGGGGAATCGGACTGGTAATGTTGGGGATTGCAGACAGTTCTGTGATCCCCACCTTCGGCAGCCTGGATGGTCTTACTGCGGTAATGGCGGCCAAGAATCACGAGTTGTGGCCGTACTATGCAGCCGCCAGTACGGTCGGCGCACTGATCGGCGCGTACATAACGTATCGTATGTCAGGGAGAGCGGGCGAGCATTGGCTCGAAAAGCGCGTCGGCCCGAGGCGTTCTCGCCAGGTTCAGGGGCTGCTTAAACGTTGGGGATTCGCCGCGGTATTTGGTGCATGTATAGCGCCACCACCATTTCCCACAGCACCATTCTTCGTGGGGGCGGGAGTCCTTCATTACCCGCAGGCCAGATTTCTATCAGCCGTGCTCACTGGCCGGACCCTCAGATATGCGGTGATCGGAGCGTTGGCGGCGAAGTATAGCAATACCGTACTCAGATTCCTGCGGCGCCCGCTAGGATTCAGCACTGAGGCCAGGTTGATCGGTATCACGTTAGCCGGTTTCGCAGTGCTGGTCGCAGCCATAGTACTCTGGAGAGAGTCCAGGGTCTATTTCCAACGGGCAAAGGCGGAATCGCCTACTGATTGAACGATGAGTCTGTCCGTGCTTACTTCGCCCGTCTCCCATGATCGAGGCATAGCGCTACCAGATCAGAAATATTCGCTTCGCCCACACACATGACCGTATCTGCGCCCCCCCAATAGATCTTTACGGTGCCATCGGGCTCAGGAACAGCGCCACAGGTGAAGACTACGTTGTGGACATAACCAGTTACTTCCCAAGGATCCTCGGGTTGCAAAATCCAAGAATCGCCCACGCCGAGAATTATTGCCGGGTTGAGCAGATCGTGAAGGGCCACCCCCAAGCGATAGACCGATCCATCCATAGTCTGGAAAACTCCATGGTAGATGGAAAGCCATCCCTGGTCCGTCTTGATCGGTGGCGCGCCGGGGCCGATCTTCATTTCGTCCCAGTGATATTGCTCAGGCCGCATGATGAGCTGTGATTCGCCCCAGAAGCGTAGATCCGGCGAATAAGAAATCCAGATTGACCAGGGAGCGATTTCCGAATGTGGACGGTCAAGCCGGGCATAAAGCCCGTCAAACTTCTCGGGAAAAATCACTACATTCCGGTAATCAGCTTCAGTAATGAGCGAGACTCTTTCCACCTCACCAAAATCCTTCGTCTTCGCCAGAGCAATCCGCACCCCATTTCGAGAGTAAGCGCTATAGGTGATGATGTACTCTCCCTCGAGTAGTGTTACCCGCGGATCTTCCACGCCGAACTCTTCATACGCGGAAAAAGGGCCGTCGCGCTCGGGAGCGAGAAACGGCTGTGGATCGGCGGTAAAGTTGAGTCCATCGGCGCTGCGGGCTAGACCAATGATGGAGCGTCCAGTGCGGAGATGGGAGCGGAATAACATGATGTATTCGCTCCCTTGCTTTACGACCGCCGCATTGTGAACGGTTTCCACTGGATAGGGGATGTCGGTCTTAGTGAGAATAGGGTTATGACTGTACCGCCTGACAATGTCTGGCTTCATCATCGTCGCTTCGCCTCGAGGTCAAAGATCGTCGAATAGACCCGCTCGTAACCTTCGACCATCGTATTGATCGAAAAGTGTTGTCGCACACGGCGCCGGCACGCACCGCGGTCGATTTCAGAAATTCGCCCCACCGCCCGAACCGCTTCGGTGACATTCTTCACCAAGAAGCCGGTCTGATTGTCTTTGATCACCTCACGACAGGAGCCGAGGTCCATTGCGATCACGGGCACACCAGCGGCGTTGGCTTCGACCAAGACGAGCCCGAACCTCTCAGGAATCGTGTTTAAGTGAAGTAGAGCCCTGGCTCCCTCGAACAGCTCGTTCTTGCCCGCGACATTCACCGGTCCGATGTAAACAATATTGTGGTCGTCGAGATGGGGTTTGACCTGTTTTCGAAAGTAGTTTTCATCCTGGACGATGCCGGCGATGATCAACCGCATTCCAATTAGCTTTGCAACCTCGATAGCCAAGTGAACACCTTTATCCGGGTGGATGCGACCGAGGAAAATGAGATTATCGCCGCAGTGTTCCTGAAGCGGATATAACGAGAGATCAATGCCGTTGTAGACAGTCGCCAGGTAATTTAGTCCTGCAGCCCGGTCAGAGTCGCTGACGGAAACGAAATATCCGTCGCGATACTTCTGATAAATGGGCATTATCTTGTCGGACGAAAATCCGTGAATGGTTGTCAGCACTGGTGTGCTGACCAACCTAGAGTAGGTTAACGGCATGAAGTCGTAATTGCTGTGGATGAGATCGAACTCAGCTGCGTGCTCAAACACCTCGGAGATGTGAAGATACTCCGATACCTTGGGATCAAGCGCGGCCTCCTCCTCGTATCCCCTGTCCACCACGGCATGCAGGTGAGCGCGAGTGACCGAGTCCGCACTCGCGAAGAGCGTAACGTCCCAGCCGCGGGCCACAAGCCCTTCGGTGATATTGCTGGCTACCGTTTCCCATGCGCCATATTGCAATGGAGGCGTTCGCCACGCTACCGGCGAAAGGATTGCCACTCTTTTATCGGAGGTTGTCATGCTGTAAGCCACTCAGTCCCTGGCCGGGGAACGAGGCGTTAGAGGATCGTTGCTGCAACACCTTACGTACTCATCCTGACACGAGAAGAGGCGGAGCCGAGACCCCGCCCTTCCGTTGACCGCAATTGAACGCAGTGTCACGCCTACTTATTCCGCTCTTCGGTCGCAGGACGCTGTGTCTGAGCCTGGGCGCGCTGCTGCTGCTCTGGCTTGGAAGGCGGCTGAGCCTGGGCGCGCTGCTGCTGCTCTGGCTTGGAAGGCGGCTGAGCCTGGGCGTGCTGCTGACCATGCTGTTGCGGCTGAGCCTGCGCATGCTGCTGCTGCTGGCCATGCTGTTGCGGCTGAGCCTGGGCATGCTGCTGTTGCTGGCCATGCTGTTGCGGTTGAGCCTGGGCACGCTGCTGTTGCTGGCCATGCTGTTGCGGCTGAGCCTGGGCATGCGGCTGTTGCTGGCCATGCTGTTGCGGTTGAGCCTGGGCCCGCTGCTGTTGCTGACCATGCTGTTGCGGCTGAGCCTGGGCATGCGGCTGTTGCTGACCATGCTGTTGTGGTTGAGCCTGGGCACGCTGCTGTTGCTGACCATGCTGTTGCGGCTGAACCTGGGCATGCGGCTGTTGCTGACCATGCTGTTGCGGCTGAACCTGGGCATGCGGCTGTTGCTGACCATGCTGTTGCGGCTGAGCCTGGGCCCGCTGCTGTTGCTGACCATGCTGCTGCGGAGCACCACGAGCAGGAATCTCCGGAGCGATCGGCCTGCCTGCCTGGATGGGCTTCGTCGCACTGAGTACGGCGGGACGCCCGTGATTGACGGAGGCGAACTGCTGGTGGTTCTGTGCTGCCGACTGCTGGTGCTGTAGCTGCGTGGTCATGGGAGGAATGCGTCGTTCTCGCATCGCAACGTTTTCCGCTGCCATAGGACGGCGAGTAATGCCGCCCGGACCGTTGTAGCTGACACGACTCGCATTGGTGTTGTAGATGGTGCGGTTATACACGCTAACGTTAGTGATGTTTATGTTGTTGACGGAACGGTTGTAGTTGAAGCGGTTCCCGCCCCAATAACCACCCTGGTAGCCGGTGCCGCCGTAACCGAATCCATAGTTAATACCGCCGTAGTAGCCGACATACCGGCCCCAAGATCCGTAGGTATAGCTATACACGCCTCCCACAAAGCCCCAATAACCAGGCGTCCACAGAAAGCCCACTTGCGGCGGCCACGCCCACACTCCGGGGACCCAGTAGTAGCCTTGAGGTGCGTAGCTCCAATATCCGGGCGTCCACAAGTAACCATTTCCGGGGCACGGTGGCTGAGAATACTGCGGCAACGGTGGCGGAGGCTCTTGGGCCTGAAGTACCGGCTGGCCGTAGCTAGCATCCTGGTAGCCGGCCTCGGAGTTGTAGTTGGCATTGTCCTGGCTCTGTGCGTATTGCTGAGTTACGGGATGTGAACCAGTCCGCCGGACCGGCGCAGGCTGCTGATAGTTCTGTTGTGTTGTCTGGGTTGCTGGCTGTAACTGAGAATCCGCGCCGGCTACCTGCGTTGCGTCCACAGGAGCCAGATTGTCAGTTTGCGGCGGTTGATTCTCAGCACCACTTTCCTGAATGTTGGTTTTGTTGCATCCTGCAGTTCCAAACGTCAGCGCGATGGATGCGGTCGCCAAAACGATAAATGTGGATATCTTGTTGGGCATGATCCCTCCTGCCAGAGACCAATCGTGATTCACGCGAGTTTCCGCGTGGTGGCGCCTCTATGGCATTTCTTTCCTTTGCGTTGAACGTTGCGAGGCGCCGCATCAGAGATCGGAGTTACTAAGAGAGACGGCTATTCAGATGGGCTGACTTAGCTCAGAGAACCTGAAAGAAGAGAAAGTGGTAACCACTTCACTACAAAGAATACGCTGATACCCGAGGACAATCTGGTCAAAACCGCTCACAGATCCGTCTCTCCCTTCGAGCAGGTAGCCCCACCCTCACCCCGTGATCGCCGACTGCAGCGCTCTCCGGAGGCGCTCCGGGACCCCTTCAATAAGTCGCCTTGTGAGCACTATTGACCAGCGGAGGGCGATCCTGTCCCCCCACAATTGATAGTGGCGGCATCCCACTTGCCGCGGTGGCCTTGGACAAAGCTAAATGACAATCAGGAAGACAAGACGTGATTTCAATCCCCATGCTTTTCTCTCGACGATTGGAAAAGGGAGGCAAATGATGTCCCTCCAGAAGAACGGCACCGCCTACAGCCAGGGCGACCCCTCGGACGGTCTGTTCTTTATCCAGAAGGGAAAAATACAGCTCAGCGTTGTCTCGGAGATTGGAAAAGAAGCAACACTCGCCATTTTGGGCGAAGGCGATTTCTTTGGAGAAAGCGGTCTTGCCGGTCAGCTCGTGCGAATGTCATCCGCAATGGCAAGAACAGATTGCGTCCTTCTGCATATCGAGAAGAAGGCGATGATGCTGGCCATGAGCCTGGAGCCAAAATTATCGGCCATGTTTCTCAAGTATCTGCTGAAACGAAACATCCGGTATCAGGACGATCTCGTGGATCAACTTTTCAATTCCAGCGAGAAGCGGCTGGCGCGTGTCCTCTTGCTGATGGCGCAATTCGGTAAAGAAGGGGTGTCCGACATGACGGTGCCACGGCTAAGTCAGGAGACTCTGGCTGAAATGGTCGGGACAACTCGTTCGCGGGTCAGCTTCTTCATGAACCGATTCAGGAAGCTCGGATTTATCAATTATGCCAGCGGTGACAGCGATACTTTGCATGTCCACAGCTCGCTCTTGAATATTGTTCTCCACGATGACAGCGAGACGACGGTGAGTTCGGCCATCAAGAACTCACCGGGCCATCGCAAGAGAGCTCTCGAACCACCATCAGAGCCTGGGGCACCACCGGACAGAGAACGTGCCAGGAGACCGCCCCTTCCCATTCTTCAACCGCGCCCCAGATCCAGTCCCAAGCCGTCGTAACGTGAAGAATTGACTCGCTTGTGACCCGATTGCGGTGCTGTCCTTCGAGTCCCACACCGGAACGCTATGCGGAGGCCTGAATTGTTGGAATCTTTTTTGATATGCAAACGGGGGACATCTGATGCTCGCCGATAGTTGCGACGCAGATCTCCCGGGGGTGTGCAAATGAGAACATACAGGACATTCCAAGTGCAGTAGAGTTGCGTATCCACCACGCCATCGCGTTGTACATCTTTGGCCGTCGCGGGTAACTGGCTAGATTGCTGGCAAGGGCGGCCTTGATTGTTTAGAGAGCGCTTCCTCAAACCCTCGGTTTACCTTCTTTTCATGCTGCTCTTCCTGCGTGGTCTTTCGGCGCAGGAGTTGAGAGTCCTTCCTGCCAGGCTGGTCATTCCGGACGGCACGTCGATTGCGCTTCGACTTGCTGAAAGCGTCTCTTCCACTCACGCTCAGGTTGGAGATGTCCTGAAGTTTACCGTCGTAAAGGATGTCCACATTGCGGGGTTCACCGTCATTCAGGCCGGAACGATGGCCTCCGGCTCCATCACAGGAGTTAAGGGCAGACGACTTCTGGGAATGGGTGGCCAAATATCGCTGAAACTTGATTCCGTGGCATTGGAGAATGGCGACCGGGCCAAGTTGCGGGCGAGCAAGCAAGTAAAAGGCGGTTCGCGCACCAGGCTCATGGTTGGCGCCATGGTCGTCACTGGACTCGTATTTCTGCCCGCCGCGCCGGTATTTTTGTTAACTCGTGGCCACACCAGCACGGTTATCAAGAGCACGGAAATTACGGCACAGATCGACGGCGATGTGTCGATTCCGACTGCAAACTTACTACAGTGGCCAACGAATTCTTCGGCGCTGGCCGAGATGATGGATTACCTGCCGCCACGTGTCTTCAATAAAGAAGGCCGCGAAGGCGACATGGTGAATCTTGCCTTTGTGGGACAACAAGAAGAACTGCAGGAAGCGTTTCAGCGAGCGGGTTGGGTCAAAACGGATAAGTGGAGGCCCGTGTTCGTCTGGCACCTGTTGCGGTACGGAACCGGCGATACAAAGCTGCCAATGGCGCGATTCTTTCTATTCGGACGGGTGCAAGACTACGCTTTTGCTCTGCCTGACCCGGATGGAGCGGTTTCACGCCGCCATCATCTTCGAATCTGGAAAACCGACTTTACGGCTGACGGCGCGCCTATCTGGGTCGGCGCTGCCACCCATGACGTGGCCATTGAAATCGCGAAGCGCGGGCGATTGATCAATCACCGGATCGACCCCGAGATAGATGAAGAACGCGACTTCGTCGGCGCGAACCTGACCCAGACGTCCTCGGTCAGCGGTCAGGAATATTTGCGCAGTGGCAATCCGGTTTTCCAGGGAGAAACGGCGTCCGGACAGGCTTATCATTCCGACAGCAGGATTCTTCTCCTGAATCTCCAACAGACTATGTCGGCCAAGAACGGGCAGTCCGATCAGACATCTGCATCAGTACGAGAACCGTCACCGCCGAGGCCTCAACCGGCAGAATCTTTCCTGAGCAACGTGACGATGCCCCGCTGAAAGACGGAGCGTGACGACACTCCGATGCCCGCTGGGCAGAGAAGGCTCCAACGGGACATCATCTGCGGGCTCCTTTGGGTTATGGATAGATAGCTCCAGTTAAGGTGAGCCAAGCTTACTTTCGAAACAAGGCATTGCATCTTCAACCCCCAGCCGTGAGCTGTCTAGCTCAGACTAATAAACCGGAAGCTGTCATTCTGTACTTTCCTGCTCGTGTAATAAAGACACGAACGCCAGGTTGTTCGTCAGACGGGTTAAGACGTTAGGGACCAGCCCGTCCCCGCTAACATGACCATACGTGGGTGGCATTCTTTATGCGCCCGTCTCAAAAGCTTCGGCAAGTTTGGTGTGTCTTTGCACTCCTGAAGCACAGAAAGTCTCGAAAAACATGCGGGCGCTGGGAGAAGCAGCCCTTAGGACCAAGAAAGGTATGAACCATGCCCTTGATTCAAGTTGTGACCGTTCTCATTGTGGTGGGGGTTCTGCTGTGGCTGGTAAATCGCTACATTCCAATGCAGGCATCCATCAAGTCGATCCTCAATGGCGTTGTAGTGATCGCCGTAGTGCTATGGCTCTTGAATATCTTTGGGCTCTTTCAGTCCCTGTCTAAGATCCACGTTGGGACATAAGCATAAGGCGGACTCTAAGGCCTGACGCCACCATACCCACCTACACAACACCGTGACATAGAACGCGGCAGACATCTGTCTGCAAAGGAAGCACATTGAAGAAAATGCTATTAATACCTGTCGCACTCGCCCTGGCTTTCGGTGCACAGGCTCAAACGAATACGCAGCCAACGATTGTCGAGCGTATGAATCCGACGCCCACATTCCATGTGACCGTGGTCAGCCGAAGCTGTGCAAGCGGTCAACTATCAGCATCGGAGTGGTGCTTCAAAGTTGGATTTCGCTGGCACGGATCTCATGCCCCAAGCCAACGGACAAGCCAAGGTCGAAAGCAAGAAGGGCTACATTGAAATCGAAGTAGAATTTGGAAATCTCGAACGGCCCACTACATTTGGTAATGAATATCTCACATATATCTTATGGGCGATTTCGCCCGAGGGCCGAGCGGTTAACCTGGGCGAAGTGCTGGTAGGCGATAATCACCGCAGCAAGCTGGACGTCACAACCGATCTTCAGGCATTCGCGCTGGTCGTCACGGCGGAACCCTACTACGCGGTGCGGCAGCCTAGTAATGTGGTGGTCATAGAAAATGTTGTCCGCGAGGACACCAAGGGAACCACTGAGACAGTAAATGCGAAGTATGAGCTCCTCGAACGTGGCGGCTACATTCCCACCGGCTATAAATTCGACCCTGTGGTCATGAATTCACGCCTGCCTTTGGAATTCTTTGAGGCACGCAATGCTCTCCGCATCGCACAATCCGAAGGAGCTGAAACGTACGCGAGCGCCAGCTATCAGCATGCTGTGCAGTTGATGAACACCGCTGATGGATACGCCACAAGCAAGAATATTCAAAAGAAAGAGCTAATCGCCGTATCGCGTGAGGCGGTACAGACCGCCGAAGACGCTCGTGCGATCGCAGTCAAGAAGATCGCCGAGCAGCGTGCGGCCAACGAACGACAGGCCTCCGCAGCAGCTCAGGCGCAGACGCAGGCGCGTGCCGACGACGCAACCCAGCAGAAGGAATTAGCGCAATCTGACGCGGCAAAGGCACAAGCCGAAACAGCGCAGGCCAAATCGGCTACGGCTGCGGCCCAGGCCGATGCCGAGCAGTCCCGCTTAGCTGCACTGAGAACCGAAAAAAACGCGGAGACCGACAAGGCGGCCATGCGAGCACGGTTGTCTGAGCAACTGAACCTGATTCTCCAGACTCGCGACAGCGCACGCGGCCTGATCGTCAACATGTCCGATGTTTTGTTTGACACCGGAAAATACTCATTGAAGTCGGGGGCACGGGAGAAACTGGCGAAAGTCGCCGGCATCTTGCTCGCCTATCCGGGACTCAACATCGAAGTCGGCGGCTACACGGATAACGTCGGCGGCGACGAAATGAATCAGAAGTTGTCCGAGAATCGTGCTGACTCGGTACGCGATTACCTTGTGCAAGAGGGAGTCTCGACGAACTCGGTTACCGCCCGAGGTTTGGGCAACAGCCTCCCAGTGGCGTCGAACAACGACGCCGCAGGACGACAGCAGAATCGGAGGGTCGAGCTCGTCGTATCGGGCGAGGCTATCGGCGTTCCGGTTACATGCTACAACGGGAAGCTTGCGCTAGACCTGCATAGCGCTGACGTATGAATAGGCGCGGATCCATCGTGGTCCGCGTCGCTTTTGAATGTCTATGACGTGAATCGATTCCGCCACCACTAGTGGAAACCAGGCTTGCAAATACGGGGGCCGTTATGTTGCCACATTCCATCTTTGAGAACAGTCGTCAGCTTGCGAAGTTTGCAGGGATACTGTTGCTCAGCGTGCTGATGTGCAGCGGGCGCTCAGCCGCGTACTCCGTCTTAACCCACGAAGAAATCGTAGACCTGCTCTGGACTGACGAAATCCGGCCTCTCCTGCTGAAGCGATATCCGGGACTTTCGGAGGACCAGATCAGGGAGGCTCATGCCTACGCATACGGCGGCGCCGTCATCCAGGATCTCGGCTACTATCCATTCGGCAGTAGAGAATTCAGCAACCTGGTTCATTACGTCCGCAGCGGTGACTTTGTTCGTGAGTTGCTGCTGGAAAGCCAGGACGTTGACGAGTATGCCTTCGCGCTCGGCGCTCTGTCGCACTATGCGTCGGACATTGCCGGTCATCCGGCAGTCAATCAGGCAGTCGGAATCGAATACCCAAAGCTAAGAGCAAAGTTCGGCAAGTCGGTCCGGTATGCGCAGGACAAGACAGCGCATCTGAAAACAGAGTTCGGGTTCGACATGGTGCAGGTTGCGAAGAATCGTTATGCATCGCAGCAGTACCACGATTTCATCGGCTTTCAAGTTTCGAAGTCCCTGCTGGAACGGATTTTCCCCGTCGTCTACGGCGTACCGTTGACCGACGTGCTGTCCCATGAGGATCTGTCGGTGGGTTCGTATCGTTTCGCGGTCAGCCAGCTTATTCCGCAAATGACCCAAGTCGCTCTGCAAACCCACAAGAAAGACATGATGCGTGAGACACCCAACTTTGCCAAGCGGCAGTTCCTGTACCGTCTTTCGCGCTCTGATTATGAAAGAGAGTGGGGGAAGGACTACACCAAGCCGGGCTTCGGGACGCGCGCCTTATCCACGCTCTTACGATACATGCCGAAAATTGGTCCCTTTAAAGCGATGGCCTTCAATAACCCTACAGCCCAAACCGAAGACCTATATTTTAAGAGCATCAATACGACTGTCGATCAGTATCGGGCATTTCTCGAGGAGGTGCGCGCTGACTCCCTCGTGCTTCCCAACCGCGATCTCGACAGTGGCAGCGTGACCAGGCGGCGGAATATACGCTCGCGGATGAAGCTTATGCAAAGTTGTTGGATCAGTTATCAAGCCGGAAGTTCGAAGCTATGTCGCCAGAGCTGCGCGCGAACATTCTCGACTTTTATTCCGACCTCTCCGGTCCGATAGAGACAAAAAGAGACCAGGTTCGTTGGCAAGGCGTATTGTTTTCGCTGGATCAACTGCGGCTGGTCTCTCCGGCCCCTGTGGTCGCGGGCATCCCTGCAGAATGATCCCTCACTGAGCAATGTTAGCCAGCTTTCTTGGCGCATTCGATCGATGATCGGTATCAGCGGCGGATCTGACTCAGTCCGTCGCTCGCGGAAGGTGGAACCACAATGAAAGCTATCTCGCGATCATTCGGTCACATTTTGATGCTCCTCGTCTGCTGCGCCGGATCGGCGCTGGCCCAGTCGCCAGACCCGGAGCAGAATCTATTTGCCTGCAAAAACGGTTGGGATTCCTGCGATCACTCTGTTTTGACCCAAACGCAAAAGAACAACGTTGTTGCCGCCAAACACGAGCAAAACATTGCTGATTGCAAGGACACCTGGTCTTCCTGTGATCGGGCTACTCTCAGTGTGGCGGAGCAGGCCGATGTGTCCGCTGCTGTCCGCCAGAACATGGTTTCCGACTGCTGGAATGGCCTGGGATCGTGCGATTACTCAAAGCTGACCGCACCGGAGGCAACAGCTGTCGCGGCGGCAGACAAGCAGAGAAATATTTCTGATTGCTGGAATGGATGGTCGTCCTGCACGCTATCGAAGCTGAGCCCGTCCGAACTCAGCGACGTAGCCGTTGCCCAGCGTCGACGCAACGTATCTGATTGTTGGGACGGTTCACCGACCTGCGACCGTTCGAAGTTGTCGGCAACGGAGCTAAACGATGTTGCCGTATCTGATCACCAGCGCAATTATATCGCGTGTATCAAAGGCTATATTGAGTGCGATCCCTCAGGTCTGACTCCTTCCGAAGCCAGTGAGCTCGCCCGCAATACGAGTGGAAACTCCCGCTGAACGTGATCGCCTTGTCGATAGGAAATGAGAAGCCGAACGCTCGCCCGGCCGTTTGACTGCAGAATTCGTCTGCGCCGATTTGCTCAGTGAGCATTATGGGACAGTTTTTATGGTGCACACCAATCGAGAATTATCTTGACCGTAGATTCGGACGAAAAGCGGGCAATTGTGGGCGCATCAGCGACAATTCCGCGCTTCGATCGATTGCGCCATCCAGGCTGGTTCAAGGCTTCGCAATGAACAGGACAAACACGGATCGAGGATTAACGTCGGCGATTACAAACACCTTCCATTTTGGTTCTCGGCCGCTCATCCTGGTGCTCATGATCCTCATAGGACTGTTGCAGTCCACGACAGCCCAGCAGTCAGACGTCACACCCTCTCCTCATCGTGCTCCTCTATCGGCGGAGCAAGTAGTACAAAATCTCGTCCAGATGAACATCCATCGTCTGCAGGCGCTTCACGCTTATCAGGGCGGCAGAATTTACCGAGTTGAGTACCGCGGATTCCCCGGCAATCGTGTCGCGGGAATGGCGGTGAATATGAAATATGTGTCTGGGAAGAAGCAATTCGTTGTTGAGTCCTCGACTGGGTCCCGACTCATCATCGATAGGGTATTAAAGAGGCTGTTGGATGCGGAAGCCGAGGCCACGGACGAAGAGGAGCAGCGGCGCTCCGCTCTGACCGAGGAAAATTATCGTTTCACCCTAGTCGGATACGAGACCGGAACGTCCGCCGCGACTTACGTGCTTAAAGTTGATCCGCGCACGGAGGGCAAATTTCTGTATCGCGGTCGAATCTGGGTGGATGCACAAGATTTTGCCGTGGTGCGGTTGGAGGCAGAGCCCGCGAAGAATCCCTCTTTCTGGACCAAGAAAACAGAAATCGTGCTGCAATATATGAAGGTGGGAGATTTCTGGCTTCCGGCACGAAACCACAGCGTCACAGCCGTTCGGCTGGGAGGTCATGCCGAATTGACAATCGAATACAAGGATTATGAAATTACGAGCGCCAGCCAGGTGAGCAGCTTGTCGAGCCTTCGATCCGCTCCGTACGTCGAAACGGATCGTGCTGGGGAGTAGTGCCAACTCAGACGAGGAATTTGAGCCTGATTCAAAGGAGATATCCAGATCAATGGCAGATACAGGCGAGAACCGGCAGATAATCGGACGTGCTAACGCTAAAGAAGCAGAGACGGTTCGAGTGTCAAAGCGTTTCGTCACCGAGGAACGGTCAAGGAGAAAAACAGGCAACGCGGCGTTTCCCAATGTCGGGAAGGATTTCCAGCATAAGAGCAAAGGGAATCAACAGCGGAGTGCTGATCCCAAACCTTCGAAGAGGTGAGCAGCGGTTACCCATCCGCTAATCATGCAGCACGACGCTTACTAATGAACTGTGGACATGCAAGCCGCCGCCGTTGTATTCGACGAAGCCCAGCTTCCTGAAACGGTTCATGAAGAAACTGACGCGTGAACGCGTAGTGCCGATCATCTCGGCGAGGGTCTCCTGACTTATCTTGGCGACAACCGGTATCGGCTTCGACTCCTGGCCGAAGTTGGCGAGCAGTAGGAGAAGACGTGCGAGGCGCTTTTCGCTGGAGTTGAACAGCTGATCTATGAGGTCGGCTTCCATTCGGATGTTGCGGGAAAGCAAATAGCCCAGAAAACGCTCGGCAAATTCCGGGTTCTGGCGGAGCATTTTGACCATTGTCTCTTTTGCCACACGAGTGATAGTAGTGGACTCTTGCAGGGCCGTTGCGCTCGCCATACGAACCGGTTGGCCCGCCAGACAGCCCTCGCCGAAGAAGCTGCCTTGCGGCAGGATACCAATGACTGCCTCTTTGCCACTGGTGGATACAACCGTGAGTTTTACCTTGCCGCTGTCGACGTAAAATACCGCGTCCGCCGTGTCTCCTTGCGAGAAGATGGGTCCAGCAGCCTTGTACTCGCGACTGGTTTTTCCAGTCGCAAGTTTTGACAGGTAGGGGCGCGGATCGAATGCCCCAGACGGGTCGGCTGACACGGCAGATTTTTTTGGAGTGGACGGTACTGAAGGTACAGTCTCCCTAGGCGGAGTCTTCCGCCTTCTCTTCTGCACTTCGATGGAACGTTTGATGGCCATGGGAGCCTCCCACTCGGCGAGTGTTATGGCCGGGCCTCGCTGACTGAGTAAATGATACGCCGCCCCGGCCTTTACCGGTTTGATGTTTTTTTCGGTGTGGCTCCGTCGGTCAGTCCCGATTTGAAACCCGGAACGAGGCAGGTGGTAACGGGTTGAGCGGGCGTCCCCATCACCATTAAACATTGCGCTCTGCGTCGCCCACCTTGCCGCTATCGTCCAACCGCTGAAGTAAGCCGCGCACGCTTGCCTGGGCCAAGGCTATGCACGAATCGGCCGCTCCGTAATAGATGTTGATCGCGTCTCCGTCGGGGCTCACGGTATGTCCACACGGGAAGACCACGTCGTGCACATCGCCGGTGCGCTCGTACGGGGCTTCGGGTCCGAAGATCCAGGAATCGCCCCTTAATAAGCAGATGTCGGGCTTTAGCGAGTCAAAAAGAGCGAGGCCGATCCTGTAGATCGAGCCCGAAGCGGTGTGCTTCACGCCGTGATAGAGCATGAGCCAGCCTCGGTCAGTTTCGATGGGCGGTGAAGAGAGGCCGATCTTATTGGCATCCCACCAGGCGCCTTTCCGCGCTTTCATCATGATCCGGTGCCCACCCCAATGCCGCAGATCGGGCGAATACGAGATCCAGATGTGGGCTCCGAGAGGTGTCATGGGTCGATGAACCAGCGCCCACAGTCCGTCGATCCTGTAAGGCAAGAGGGCCGCATCCTTGTCGTCCGGAGGCATGATCACCCCGTAACGCTCGAAGGTTTGAAAGTCTTTCGTTAGAGCGAGCGAAACGCCTGGGCCGCCTTTGGAGTAAGACGTGTAAGCCACAGCGTATTGCTGCAGTTCGGGAACAAAAGTGATGCGCGGGTCTTCGATCCCCCACACCTCCTCAGGATATTCATCCGGATCTGGCATCAGCGTGGGAGTCGGATCGATCTTCCATCCGTCAACGCCATTCGATGAGCGTGCAGCACAGAGATGCGAGAGGCCGCGGCGATCCTCTACCCGGCAAAGCAACAGTGTGGACCCATCCGACAGCAGTGTTGCTCCGGCATTGAACACGCTGTTAATCGCGTAAGGCCAGTCTTTGCTGGAGAGGATTGGATTGGCGGTATGCCGACAAAGGAGGCTGTGAGTGGATTCGAAAATCAAGGTCGTAGGCGATTTCATAAGGGTACGAAACTCATTTCAGAAGTATCAGGGTGCGAAGAACCTCGCCCGGGTCGCAGTGTTCACTTGCGCCCCGAGCCGATACCGGCAGCGCACCTTGTCCTGTAGGAGTCGGGCGCTCCCAGCCGGAAGACCCTTCTGGTAACGCCGCGACTCTTACGTGATCGGTGTGCCTGTAAGGCACACCAGAAGCGCAGCTACTTGGCTTCGGCAGCTTCCTTCTGGCTCGCCTGTTTTTCAGCGGCCTTTACCGCCGCGACGAATGAATCGCTTCGCGCCGGGGCGTGTACATTGCCGGACAGCGTTTTGCGGAAGGACACATCTTTACCGTACATCGCTATGGTCGAGTCCTTATCCTGCTGGATCTTGGCGCCATCGATGGCGACTCCGACAAAGAGACCTTTTGTGCGCGAGTAGCTCAACGCCTCCGTGTTCATCTTCCAGTCTGTGCCTGCCGAAGCATGCCTTCCAACCGGGCCGGCTGTGGCTGAAGCCTCACCGCTAAGTTCGAACTTGCTGGAGAGTAGCCCTTGCACACCCGTATCATTCATGAACAGGATCACAAGATCGACTGACTGGGCGCCGGCCTGGAAGCCGAAATTGCCTCCGCCGATCGAGATGAACGCGGGCGCGCTCCACCCGTGGGCAGTGCGACAGGTAACCACGCCACGTCCATGCTCACCGCCGACGATGAACCCACCCTTGGCCATGTCTGGCACCACGGCGATGCATTTGGCACCGTTCAGTACCTCTTCCGGGATACCTTTGTCCGGCGCGGCCATGATCTCGTTCATTACTGTGCCGGCGGCTTGTAAGCGTGCCGAGGTGTCTTGCTCTCCAGGACCCGCGAAGGCGAAGGTGGACAAAGATAAGGTCAACAGGGCGATTGCGTATTTCATGAAGCACTTCCTTTTCATCCCGCGCTATTTTGCGGGCCAAAGTGTGAAGGGCGAGATTCGCCCGGGGGCTCAAGCTGTACGAACACGCCTGATGAGGTTAAAGATCAAAATAAACACGGCGATGACCAACAACAGGTGGATGAGACTGCCTGCTAGGTGGAAGCTGAAACCGAGAAGCCACAGAATCACAAGGATCGCGAAGATCGTCCAAAGCATAAAGGTCTCCCTTTGGGTGGTTTGCTTGGGTTGGAGGGTGCGGCTAAGCAATCAAGACAGGATTTGTCTTAACTTTCACCGAAGTTGACTTTGAGGTGACGGGACGGTCCTCGATGACGAGCAACTAGATCCGGCCAAGCAAGAGCAAAACTAAAACGACGACCAGTAACAAACCTAGTCCGCCGCTGGGACGATAGCCCCAGGAGCGACTGTGATTCCACGTCGGAAGTACGCCAACGAGAAGCAACACCAAAACAACGATCAAAACGGTGCCTAGCATAATCTGCTCCTTCGCTCTAAGAATCCAGGGTCATCGGAGAGCGATTTCCGTAAATACTCCTGCCGGTCTGACTCTCGATCAAGCTTGCGATTACCGTCAGCAACTTGTGAGGATGCTGCCCCTTCGGGTAGTACCGGTCAGCGATGACGCCGGCGGGCACCACTTCGTCCTGATAGTCGCCGCTCATCGCGACAATCAACACCGCGGGATAACGGCTGCGCACGTGTGAGATTAACTCGATGCCTGACATCTCTGGCATGTTTAGGTCGGTGACGATCAGGCCGGAACTACCCGGTCCACCAGCGAAACGGCGCTGACACCGTTTGCCGCCATGGCCACGTCATATCCGACCGACTCGAGCAACAACGCCAAACTTTCACGAACGGCAGCTTTGTCATCCACGACCAGAATCTGCGGCTTGGATCCGTCTGACATCTTGCACCTCACCGTGCGAGAAGAACAAAATCCACCCCTAAAGCATGTCAGGTACTTGGTGCGGAGTCTGATCAAAACAGAACAGAGAAAGTTAGGCGGTAACTACTGGGAACATGCTGCCATTCAGTGGCGCCGGTCGCATCTTGCTGGATGGCTTTTCCACGCCAGACTTTCCGCAGGACTCAGAGGAAAGATCCAAACTTGGGTTTCTTCAATGCCCCCTTTGGAGTGCCCGTTGGTCAGGTCGAAGTATCCGGTGTCGCCACGATACTTCCAAAACTGCTCAAGCACTGAGAGGTCGGTCTATGATTCTGGCTCCGCCGATTGGGAGGGGGAATGCTTCCCCCGCGCGTTGCATGTGACCGGCACGCGCACGGGCGAACGATCGCATGTAAGACTGCGCCACGCGCTCCCAGACCATTTGCCGTGCGTAGAGATAAGCACGCTCTCGCATCGCCTGGAGGACCTCGCTGTTCTCCAAGAGTTCAATTGTCGCGTCAGCAATGGCGGAGGAATCGTTGAAGGGTACGAGTCTCCCTCGTCCGTCCTCCAGGAGTTCGGTGGCGTGCCAATACGGAGTCGAGATGATCGCCTTCCCGGCCCCCAAGGCGTATGCAAGTGTCCCGGAGACAGCCTGTGTTTCGTTCCGGTATGGCGTCACGTAAATGTCAGCTAAGCCGACCAGAGAGGCCATTTCTTGCGGGTTGACGAAGCGGTTGACGAAAACTACGTTTTCCTCAACCCCCAACGCCTTGGCCAAAGCCTTCAACTCAAGCATGTACCGATCACCCTCGCGGCGTCTGACATGGGGGTGGGTGGCACCCGCGATCAAGTAAACGACATCGCCGTGACGCGACAAAATGCGTGGCAGGGCTTCGATCACATTTTCAAATCCCTTATTTGGGGACAATAAGCCGAATGTCAGTAGTACGGTCTTTCCTCTGGCGGAAGACGAATCCTTATATGAAGGCGACACCGTAAAGGGCAAGTCTGGAATGCCGTGAGGAATCAGGTCAATCTTTTCGCTTGGGACCTTAAATACATCTTGCAAGAAACCGGAAGAGTGCCTGCTCATCACGATAAGTCGATCAGATCGTGCGGCAATTTCCTGCATTACGACCAACTGGTCGACGTCAGGTTCCCGGAGGACTGTATGCAGAGTAGCAACCACCGGCATTTTGAGGCGCTGCAGCAGCTGCAAGACATGCCTCCCGGCCTTCCCCCCAAAGATCCCATACTCGTGCTGCAAACACACCAGATCGATTTCGCTGTTATTGAGAAAGTCAGCGGCGCTCCTATAGGAAGACACGTCCTCTTCAACGATCTCGAACCGCACCCGTGCGGGATAGCCATGCCCTGATTGTGCGTCATTCACCGCGACCACGAACACTCCGGCTGCTCCATACCGAAGAGCGATGGCGTCACACAAATCTGTCGAGAAGGTTGCGATTCCACACTGTCGAGGAAGGTGATTTCCAACAATCGCAATTCGAGCCGAACCGCGCGTCACCTGTGATGCAGGAATATTCTCGAGCCCGAAGGGAAGCGCTCTGTATGGAACCTGAATATGCGGCACTGAACTTAGGGAAGGGGAATGATCAGACATGAAGGCTCCTTAAGATATCGGTCGGATGCGAAAAGGAGCAGCTGTGGGAGGCATGCGCTAAGGACCGGATAGCTGCGCCAGCTCCTCGTCGAGTGTTTCTGGTATCAGGAAGTCGTAAAACGAGTACGAAGAAAACTCTGGCGTGCGTCCGGGGAGCGGCCACCTACGAGCGGTTGCAGACATTCCCGCATACATTCAAAGCTCAAAGGTAGCAAATCAGAACTTAGTAGGTCTGAGCAAAACCGCTCACGCGTGCCCGACGCAAATGCCGGCAAACACCTGTAGCCGCTCATGCAGCTTTCTCTGCCGAGTGCGAGAACAGTTGCGCCGTGGCTGGCGAGGACATTGTTGCACGCAACGCCCTCCATCACCGCTGCTCTACGAATCGTCCGTTTGCGTTTCCTTTTCGGGACAACTGGCAAGTCCATTCCAGCGTTGTTCAATTCTGCTCAGACCGCCGAACGCTTCAACCTTACAAAGGTGTTAGGACTCGAAAAAGCTCACCAGTCGTACAACCCGAGCTTCTCGATGCCAAGGAGATTATGAAAACCAGCACGAAGGACAAGATCGAGGGGGGAGCTTCCATGAAGTAAAGGGAGCTTTCAAGGAGCAGTTCGGAAAGGCTACCAATGATCGCGTTTTGACGGCCGAAGGAAAATCCGAAAAAAGAGTGGGCAAAGTTCAGCAGAAATTGGGCCACGCCAAGGACGCTGTTGCACAGTTGAAAGCAACTCTCAAGCAGACAAAATCTGCAAAGACCACCCGCGGATGACTTCGTTCATGAGTTACAAACATTGGAGAGCACTACCATGACCGAATATGTCGGAGCGATTGAAAAACAGACTCTCGAGAACACCTATTTCCGGCAGGTATTGTTCACGGCCCAGCACTCCCAGCTTGTTGTGATGTGCTTACGGCCCGGAGAAGAGATTGGTGCTGAGCTCCATTCGAGCGTGGACCAGTTCTTCCGCATCGAGCAGGGAGTGGCCACATTCGTTTTTGATGGAGCCGAGAACCGTCCGGCGCACAAGGGAGATGCCGTCCTTGTTCCCGCGGGAACTCACCACAACGTAGTGAACTCATCGAAAACGGCATTGTTAAAGCTCTATACGATCTATGCTCCGCCGAACCATCCGGCTGGGACAGTGCATAAAACGAAAGCCGAGGCGGAAGACGCAGAATTAGCTGAAGCGCTTCGTGTTGAATATTGCACAGACATTTAAAGATTAGCCGCGTACAACATTGATGCAATCGAGGAGGGATTGATGATTCTCTTGGATCTGGTCTTCGGTTGTTGGCACAGACGGCGCACCTTTCCAATTACGGTGCGCGGCAAACTGCGCCGCCGCACCGCCGCCGCAACCGTGACCGGGACTTACGTTGTTTGCCTCGATTGCGGCCGCGAGTTTCCGTATGACTGGGCGCAGATGAAGACCCTCGCGTCCCCACCCCGCAATCCGTGGGCGATCGCGCCCGTCGCCGTTGTTCCCGGTCTCAAGGCGGCAAGAGTCCTGCGTTGGAATTGTGTATCCAAATGGGTCGGACGTAAAAACTCTTACGGACTCCGCGTCCTGGCCGCACCGATGCCCGCCGCGGCGACGCGAGACTGCAGCGGCGGAAGGCCCGCCGCTTCCTTCTTGTTAAGCCATTGAAAATAAAGCACTTGTTGAGGCGACGGGAGTTGAACTATTCAACCCATTGATTCTACGTAAGTTATTGGTTTCACTAGAGGCCACAAGTGCCAAAAACGCCACTTTGCCGGGTCGGCGGCACAAAAACGGTACAAGTTTTGGCACGTGAAAAGCGCATTTTCTGAGCCTTATTCCTGTTGCAAACGCGAACAGCATACCGCGAATTCCAGTCTCTTGGTCATTTATTTGCGGTCACAGTGCCGGGATGTGACGAACCTCAAATTGTCCGATTCCCCTAATCTCGATCAATTTATTCAGGAGGAAATCCGGATCGCCTGAGGCCATGACGTGCTCGATGACCGGTCTGAGGCTTTCCCACTGTTCCTCCCTGGTGAGCCCACTCTCGCGCACAACAATCAGGCCGGGGTGAAGATCCACATCAAGAAGCTCGATAAAGTCTCGGGCATTCGTAGTCACTACAGAGAAGTCGTGATCCAGGGCGTACTTCCATACCTCACCGTCTGGTTTGCCGGCGAGCCAGACATGGGGAACCGATTGGGCGTATACCCCGACCTGGGCCAACCTGCCGACCAACGCTGGGGAGATATGTTCATCCAAGAGCAAGCGCACGACTAAGCCGTCCTATGTTCTCTATGTAGCACCAACTTTTTCTTGGGGCGTCCCGGCTTTTCACCAAAACGAGCTACCAGACGGGCGTACGCCAAGTCCTTTGCACCGAGGCCAGGAAGGTCTTCGGCGATCTCTTGTTCGGGTACGCCTTTCCGGAACAGCGAAGCGACGTGCTGCAAAGGAATCCGAGTTCCACGAAAGACGGGCTCTCCTCCGAGAATGTCAGGTGAGGACACGATTCGTCGCGCGCCCCAGCGATATGCCGCTACATTCCTCGCTACCGTTTTTCGGAATGGCTTGCACTCGACCATCACCTGCATTTCGCCAGATCGGTAAACCAGGTCAGCCCCTTGCAGAGACCACCGAGCGGCGCGCTTGTCGCCTCGAACTAGGATTTGCGCGAGCGACTGCTTGTCTTGCTTGCTCAGAGGGAAGGGAAACTCGGACAGCACTTTCACATATAAGACATCACCAGCGGAAAACTGGTAGCGCACCGTCTTACCGGCCTTCTGCTTTTGTGATGGCATCACCGACTTCTTTTCCAGAGCGAGACGAATCGTCTCAGGAGAAATTTCCGCAATAGCGGCGGCCTCGTTAACAGAAAACAGTTCGGTCATACTGACCTCCACCATAAATATACCACCATAGGTGGTAACATTTAAATTGAAGTACAAGTCGGCATTTCAGACTCCCGCCCACCAGCGTTCCCGCGGATATGTGACCTCAGAGCCCAAGTTGTATTGGGTCGCCTAGTTGCCCTTTGAGTAGGTGATCCCGGTGTCGATGTATCCGTTAAACCGTTGGAGGAATCGTTCTGAGGTTGTGTCCATCTCAACGACATGGGCACGGTCGATCACAACCTACGTCCCCGAAGCTTCCACCACTCGAATTTTCGCAGGCCGGGCGCTCGAACTTTCTGCCGTGCTAATGGCACCTGTATACACCGGGCCGTCCTCGGTCTTCACAAGGAACAGTTGCTCTCCAGATGCTCCACCTTCGACCATTGCACCGAGCTTGTTCCCAAATATGTATTCCATGTCGAGGTAGAGCACGCCGTCACTAAGGCCCTTGATCTCGCCAGTAAGGTGATCGCCATTTTTCATCACAACGACGTCAGTGTTTGTCGAGCTACTAGAGGAAGAGCAAGTAGGAGTACAAAGGTCAGGGCCACAGCTCGCACGGTCATGTTCCGTGGTTTCTCCATGATCACGTCGTCGTTCTCCAACTCAGAAGATAGGCGCTGCTCTCTCCGTTATTTCGGTTTGCCCAGCCAGGAGTACTGCCAAGCCACCGAGACGTGCTGGTAGTTGCCGCCATACCGTATATACGTGCCATCGCTGTAGCTGAATTTCAGAGACTGGTGTTTCGTAATTGGGACCGCGAGAGTGGCCCCAAGCCGAGAATTTGTTTGTCGCGTCTGAGAGTTTGGTACGCCGTTCAGGCTGGTTTTCCCGCCGAACCAGAAATTTCCGTCGAGAGAGGCCCACAGGCGGGGCTTAAAGCTGCGGCTCAGGTGGCCTTCAACAGCCCCGATTGGGCTTTGCGATTGGGTCTGGGTTCCCGGATAGTAGTTATTGCGCGACCAGAAGTCGGAATTCGTGGTGAAGAACCAAACTCCAAAGTACCCATCGACGATCCAGTTGCCCCAGCGTTGGGAATAACCGGCCGCAATCCACCATTTCGGCGCATTGTATATATCAACAGCGTTTTCGATGTGTCCGTAGCAGGAGACTGTGTCAATCGGCCCGAATTGGCACAACCTGTCAAATAGCAGTTCACACGTCCACACAATTTGCGAAAATGTTCCGACCGATGGTTGGTCTGACAACCTGTTCCGGATTGCCCGTCAGGCGTATGAAAATTCAGCCTCGGATTTTCCGGACACCCCACCGTCAGTAGTAATTGCGTCCGTCCACGCCCAGGTAACGACATCCGAATGGCTCATATCTCCGCAGAGTCGAGCGATCGGACTTTGGCAGCAACCGTCGCGAAAGGAAGTTGTCAAGCTCTTCTGTTGGCACCCCTTGCTGGAAACTGTCAGCTAATCATTCGTTGAACTTCGAAGAGACAAACGGAGCCTGAGCATGTTGGTCTCAAAGCTCAAAGTACCACCGCAGTTCAGTCCCAAGGATTGAGTATCGAAATGCCCGTGGGTTCAACGTCGTCCACGTTGCGGGTAACGAGGATCAAGTTGTATTGCTGAGCAGTCGCAGCGAGTAGACCATCAATCACTGGGAGTTGGTGCTTCCTCTCTGATCTTGCTTTCGCTGTCATTAGTCCCCACCGTTCTGCAACAGAGTCGTCAACTGCCAATATGCGATCCTCAAACCTCGTCCGAACATCGGAGGCTAACCAAGCCTCCAGCTTTGCGCGCCTTGCGGAATCCACTTGTAGATTGATGCCCTTCCGGATCTCGCCAATAGTGAGGACGCTAAGGAAGATAAGCGACTCGTCGGTCGAGTCTACCCACTTTACAACCTTCGGTTCTGGCTTTGGTTTGATGAGCTCCGACACGACGTTAGTATCGAGCAAGAATCCGCTCACAGTTCGACGTCCCTCCCGTTATCGCGTTCACGTTCTAGATTCAGTGCGACTCCTGCAAGCGGTGACTGCGCGAAGAACTGACTCAACGTGGAATGTTGCTGCGGTCGCTTCGTCAGTTTCCGAAACTGCTCAACGGGAAGTACCACAACATCCTCTTTGCCTTGCTTGGTAACGATCTGTGGGCCTTCGGCTCTGGCCAGACGCAATAATTCGCTAAAGCGAGCCTTGGCGGTCTGCACTTGCCAACTTCCGTGCTTCTGGTTCACGTGCTTTTTCACTTTTTTTCTTACTTTCTTCTTTGGGACTGGCACGGCTCACCTTCCTGCTGACTAGGCTGACTAGATTGTACTACTAGCGATTGGCTCTCGTCCCAAGTATTCGGACATCAGGGGAGCCCGCAGCGAGCTCAAGAGGCCTCGGGAAATGTTCGGCGACCCGCTATTGATCCGTAGCGGACGCGCGTACGAACGCACGGTCAGAGCAGACAGACCGCTGCGAGAGTTGTAGTCACTTCTGCCGCGGCTTGAGTCGATGGTGCGAGGAGAAGAGTTCGATCCGAAGCGAAGTGAGGAACGATTTCGGCTGACGGTAAGTCACCATGCATCGATAACGCTGATACCGCCTCTGATCAGGAGAATACGAAGCGAGGCGCCCGGCATAAGACTGCAAGTGACTGAATGGGAGGGGCGTGCAACCGCATATTCCCGTTATCGATCGTCGTCACCAGACCGACGGGCATTTTACGCACGACCAATTTCGTTATGAACCTGCGGAAAACGCCTACTACTGTCCGGAGGGAAAGATGCTCTCCTTTAAAGGCCGCCGGCGCGATAGTCACGGCTACCTCTATCGTTCCACGGAAGCGCAGTGCATGAACTGCCCGCAAAAGAAACGTTGCACTTCCGGGCCTTATCGCCGACTGTTTGTACACGAACAAGAATCCGTGCGGCAAACCGTCCGCGCCCTGCGCGGAACGCCAGCTTATGAGCGTTCGCATCGGGCTCGCTACAAAATCGAAGCTTTGTTTGCGGAACTTAAGCAGCGCGTGGGCCTAGGACGGGTAAGACTACGCCGCCTGTGGAATGTCGGCGAGCAGTTCTTGTTGGCCGCCACCGCCCAGAACCTGAAACGCCTGGTACGTTTCCTAACGCTACGACCCACTACACTCAACGTGCAGCTCGGGTGAAGCAAGATGGCTCATGGCAAGGAGCTAAACCCGCAGGGAAAATTCTGAACTAAAGCCGTCCCCACCCAGATCTCCCCACTCTCCGCTAGTTTTTCAACAGTCTCACCAGTTTGTGGGCAGTGCTTGGAATGCTCTTCAACGATGGTCTTCTCATGGTGCGAGGTAAGCCGAGATGTCGAGGATGGACGGCGTGTAGCTCGGGGCCCAGGCATCGGTCTTGCCGTTCATGTTCGGCACGATCGCCATGTTCGACGTGATTGCGCCGTCGAGCGCGTTCAACGTCGACACTACCGGCTTATTTTCACCGGCCGGCCACAGCGTCAGATAGCCCAGCGGTCCAGCGGGAACGATGGTTGCGTTGAAGATGTAGGCGCCGAGGTCGAGGGCGGGCCGCACGGGCTGGTCTGACATCCACCGTCAACTCTCCGGTGAATGGCTGCCCGTTGCCGACGTGGCGCGTATCGATGACGCGGCAGGGTGGCAGCGCGTAGAACGACAGCCCACCCGAGGACGGTGCCGCGAAGCATCCGTTAACGTCGATGATCAGGTCAGTGTCGTTGCTGGCATACATGGCCACACCACCCTCACCGCTGGCGCCAGCGGGAACGATGGCGGCATTGGCGACGATCGTGTTGGTCAGATCATTCAGCGTAGAAACTGGCGGTTTGCTCTGTCCTTACGGCCAGACTGTCAGGTACACCACACCGCCTGTCGTTTTTGCCACGACCGTGAAGTTCAGCGAGTATGCCTGCAGGTTCGCGCCTGGTGGAGTGCAGGAGCTCTCGAGCAGTGGGAAGTCGCGCTCCTGGCCGTGGGTCAGGTACGGGCCAATGGTATCGGCAAGACCCGGTCTGCTCCTTGGGACCAGCGCAAGACCTCAACCCTGTCACCGCAGACACAGTCATATCCAATGCAGAGATACTTTTGCACGGGCGAAATTATAGCCTCCGCTCGATTACTTGCAATGTTAATCAGAAAATCGCTTCTGGGGCCGAGCCCTGATTGACAAGCAGGTTTGTTCCCGAACCGATCGGTGTTCATTGTCGGATTTTCGGGCCCACATTGCGACGCGAAGCTCTCGGACTGAAGGGATCGTGCTTGGCGCAATAGAGTCCCAACCTTCAAGCTCGCGCGCCACCAATTGTAAGGTGCTTCAGCTTGCTTTTGAGGTCCTTCCGCAAAGCCTTGACCAGCGATTCAAATCCGTCCAACTTCGACAATGCCTCCTCCAATTGTTTCCCCTCGTGCTCATTGGGTCCTTTGCTGACATCAGATCCGCGTTATCAATCAGGAACCGAAACGCCTGAATGTCGCTGGTTTTCTCGTCGGCTATGGACTCCGTCAATGGTTCGATTCACGGTGCAAAGTAACTCGAGATATCCAGAATCAATTGCGTCAGGCCCGCCGCGTAAGCATCAATCTTGCCGTTGATGTTGGGCACGATTGCCATGTTCGAGGTGATGGCGCCGTCGATGGCATTCAGCGTCGATACACTGGGCTTATTTTCTGTGTCCGGCCACAAGGTCAGGTAGCTGAGCGGCCCGTTCGGCACTACCGTCGCGTTGAAGACGTAGGCGGCTGAGGCCGCGGGCGGTCCGCACGGACTGTTCTGCACACTGACCGTCAGCTCACCGGTAAACGGCTGCCCGTTCCCGGTATGGCGCGTGTCGATCACGCGGCAGGGCGTCAGCGCGTAGTACGAGAGACCGCCCGCGCCCGGAGCAGCGAAGTATCCGTTGATGTCCACGATGAGGTCGGTGTCGTTGCTGGCGTAGGTGGCCACGCCGCTGCCGGTTCCCGCGGGTACGATTGCTGCGTTGGCCACGATAGTGTTCGTCAGGTCATTCAGCGTCGAGACCAGCGGCCTGCTTTGACCTTGCGGCCACACCGTGAGGTAGGCAACGCCGCCCGAGGTCTTGGGCACGACGGTAAAGTTCAGCGAGTAGGCTCTGACGTCGGTCCCCTGCGGAATGCACGAGCCTTCGAGCAGCGGGAAGTCGCGCTCCACACCATGTGTCAGGGAAGGGCCGCCAAGAGGTCCAGCCGGGTTGCGGGTGTCCACCAGCCGGCAAGGGGTGACGGGATAGAACTCGAGCGTCGAGCCACTGCTGGTCGTGAAGTAGCCGTTGATGTCGAGGACGACGTTGGTCGTATTGGTGACGAAGACGCTGACCGAGCCGTTCGAAGTGCCGGCCGGAATGATGACGGCATTCGCTTTCAGCCGGCCATCGAGCGAGTTGAGCGTCGAAACCGTGGGCTGGCCTTCTCCCGTCGGCCAGATCGTGAGGTACGACAATGTGGTAATCGGCACCACGGTCACATTCAGCGAGTAGGCTACGGCGTTCGCGGGGATGTTGCAGGGATTGCCGCTCTGCGCCAGCGGGAACGAGCGCGTCGTATTGGCTGGAATCGCGGGTCCGCCGAAGGTTCCGTTCGGGTTGCGGGTGTCGACGATGCGGCAGGGCGGCAGGGTCACGAACTGCAGCGCCTCAGGGATGGGGTTCACGATCTGAACTACCATGCCGCTGCCGGGTCCATAGTTGCTGTCGCCGGAATAAGTGGCCACGATGGCGTCGGTCCCGACTGCGAGCGATGACGTGGTGCAGACGGCGGTACGCGACTGCGACAGCGTTACCGACGCGCAACCGGAAACGGTCGCGCCGTTCGAGGTGAAGCCCACGGTGCCCGTCGGCTGCGGCGGACCGGCAGGGCCAACCGTCGCCGTGATGACGACTTGCTGTCCGCCGGTGGAAGGATTCGGCGAGCTGGTCACGGTTGTCACTCCGGCCGGATGAACCACCTGCATCACGGTGTTGGAAGTGCTGCCGGCCAGCAGGGGCGAGCCCTGGTATACCGCCGTCACGCTGTCGGTGCCCGCGCTTAGTCCTGCGTAGTTCAACACGGCCACGCCGGAATCATCAAGCGCGGCGGACCCGATGCTGACGCCGTTGCTCTTGAATGTCACCGAGCCTGAAGGAGTGGAACCGTTCTGCGCCGTCACCGTCGCCGTCATGGTGACGCTCTGGCCCTGGTACGACGGATTCGGAGACGTGGTGAGAACGGTGGTGGTGGGCGCAAGCGAAATCGCCAGATGGAAGACGGTGCCAAAGCTGCCGCTGCCACCCATGTAAGCTGTGCCGTCGAAGACGCCGCTGCTGACCTGCACCAGCGCTGCCTGCGGATTGGCGCCGTCGCTGCGGCTGAAACTGTGCAGCGATGTGAAGGCGCCGGCTGGAGTAATCGCAAAGATCGAGCCTGCGCCGCCGGTTCCGCCCAGGGAGGTTGTACCGTAGAAATTTCCGTCGCTAGCCTGGAGGAGCGCCGCGGACGGTTCGCTGCCGTCGGTGGAATTGAACGAATGCAGCGTGGTGATCGCGCCGCTCGTGGTCATCTTGAAGACCGTTCCGGCGTTGCTGGCGTTGCCCAGTGCCGTGGTGCCATAGAAGTTGCCGTCCGTGCCCTGGATGAGCGAGGCGTGAGGCTGAGCGCCGTCGGCACATGCAGTCTGCGAGCAGAAGTTGTATAGCAACGTGATGGCGCCATTCAGGGTCATTTTGAAGGCGGTGCCGGAGTTGTTGGTCCCGCCCTGGTTAGTCGTGCCGTAGAGGTTGCCGTCGCGGCCCTGCACCAACCCGTTGGGATATTTACCATGCGCCTGATCAAAGCTGTACAGGGAGGTGAAGTGGCCGCTCGGCGACATACGGAAGACGGCGCCGACTCCGTTTGCACCGCCGACGTAGGTGGTTCCGTAGAAGTTGCCGTCGGTAGCCAGCACGACAGGGGCAAATGGGTTGGAGCCATCGGTACAGTTTCGTTGCTGACAGAATTTGTATAAGACGGTGTAGGTGCCGCTGGAGGAGATTTTGAAAACTGCACCGGCACCCGAGCCGCCGCCCTGGGCACCGTAAGCAGCTGTCCCGTAGAAATTCCCGTCGCTTCCTAAAACCAGCGCGGCCTCTGGTGAATATCCGTCCGCACAGTTGAGTTGCGGGCAGAAGCTGTGGAGGTTGGTCACGGTGCCGCTGGGCGTCATCTTGAAGACGTTGCCGTAACCGTCGGCGCCGCCAGCATAGGTGGTTCCGTAGTAGTTGCCGTCGTGCCCTAGCAGCAGAGGCGCCGCCGGGAGCGCACCTTCGGATCCGACGAAGTTGTGCAGCGTTGTCAGCGTCTGTGCGGACGCCGCTAGCGCTGCGGCTCCCAACAACATAACCAGGAATACCGCTCTGCATGCGTGGAACGTTCTCATGAAAACCCCTCTGGCACGGTCCTTGATTGTTTTCAGTTAACTGTCAAACCCCGCTTGATTACGGTGCAAAGTAGCTGGAGATATCCAGAACTAGCTGCGTCAATCCCGCGGCATACGCGTCGATCTTGCCGTTGACGTTGGGCACGATTGCCATGTTCGACGTGACCCATCCGTCGGCGGCGTTCAGCGTTGAGACTACCGGCTGGCCCTGACTGTCGGGCCACAACGTCAGGTAGCTCAAACTTCCCGACGGCACGGCGGTCGCGTTGAAGACGTAAGCCTGCGCGGCGGCGGGAATGCCACACGGACTATCGACAACATCGACCGGCGGACTCAGCGTTCCCGTGAACGGATGCCCGCCACCGCTGCGCGTATCGATCACGCGGCAAGGCGTCGTGGGATAGAGCGACAAGCCTCCCGTCTGGTTCAGAGAAAAATATCCGTTGATATCGATGGCGAGGTCCGTGTCGCTGCTGGCATAGGCGGTGATGGTTCCGTCGGTGCCGGCGGGGACGATAGCGGCATTGGCCACCAGTGTTCCGGTGGGATTGTTGAGAGTCGATACCGGATGCTGCGGCTGGAAATCTTTCGGCCACACCTCGAGGTATCCCAGGGGATGACCCATCTGCGGATACGGGATCGCGGTGAAGTTAAACGAGTAGGCCGCGGCATTTACATTTTGTGGAATGCACGCCGTGCTGTTCAGCACCGGGAAATCGCGCGCCACGCCCGCCGACAGATGCGGGACGCCGAGACCCTGCGGGAAGTTGCTCTTGCGGGTGTCGGCCACGCGGCAAGGCGGCAGGGTATGAAACGCCAGCGTTTCGGCGCCCGGCGTTACGAAGTAGCCATCGATGTCGAGCACGACATTCGTACTGTCGGTGGCGTAGACGCTGACCGCTGTGCCGGTTCCCGCCGGAACAATTGCCGCGTTGGCTTTGATGCGGCCGTCCAGCGAATTCATGGTCGAGACCGTTGGCCGCGTCTGTCCCGTGGGGTAGATGGTCAAGTACCCGACCGGATGATTCTGGATCGGCACCACGGTCACGTTCAGCGAATAGGCGGCGGCGCTCGGCGAAATGCCGCAACCACTCTGCGTGAGCGGGAAGCTGCGGGAAGTGTTACTGGAAATCGGCGGACCGCCGAACGTTCCATTCGGGTTGCGGGTGTCGACTACGCGGCAAGGCAGGATAGGAACAAACTGCAACGGCGGCGCTGCGGAAGTGGGGGTCGCGAGGAAGCCGTGATAATTGCCGCCGGGAAAATACGCGCCGACAATCTGCCCGTTATTGTTGATGCCGGCGGGATTGATCATCACGTTCGGACTCATCAACGTGAACACGCCGTTCTGCCACAGCCAGCCCACCGAGTAAGGTGGGTCGAGGATTGTGGCGTATCCCACGACGACGCCGTTGTTGTTGATACCTGCTGCATAGGTCGATTGGTCGCCCGGGTATTCGATATGGGTGAAAGTGCCGTTCGCGTTGAGAAACCCTTCAGGGCTATTGGAGTTGATGCGGTAATAGCCAACGATCTCGTTGCTGTCGTTCAGGCCGTGGGGATAGGTGTCGGTGGAGCCGGGGTAGTCGAACGAGCTGAAGCCGCCGCTGTCGAGGTATCCATGGTTCGGTCCGAAGCCATAGAAGCCGGTGACCGCGCCGTTATTGTTGATGCCCATGCCGTCCGTCTCACCAGTGAAGCCGGGATAGTCGTAGGACGTGTAGACGCCGTTCTCCAGGATGAAGCCGTGGGTCGCGGTGCCGTTGCTGGTGAGATACTCGCCGGAAATTACACCGTCGTTGTTGATCCCCTGCGCCAGCGTGCCGCCACTGTTGCCCGGAAAGTCGAGGGTGGTGTAGTTTGTCCCGTCCCAGTAGAAGCCATGCAGACCGGTGCTGTCCTGGTACCAGCCCACCACCTTGCCATGATCGTTGACCGCTTCGGGCTGCGATATCAGCGCGCCCGGGTAATCGATGTTGGTGTACTGGTAGTACTGGGCAACGAGGCTGGCCGGCAACAACACCGCCAGGGCGCAGAGGACGAAGCTAACAAGGCCGAGTCGGCGAAATCGATGGAGGGTCACGTGCCACCTTTCGAGACAACGAACTGGCCCGGGGCCTAACCACAGTTATCCCGACTGAGGGCGCAGAAGTGTATCTGAATCTTAGCCACACTTCCCCGATAAACAAGTGACATCAGAGGGCAATTGGGGACATTCGCCCAGCCACGCCAATCCTGGCGCAAGCCAACTTGCTGGTATTACAGGAATTCGAGACGTTCACATTCTTGTGACGAATTTCGGGGCGAAGGAAGTAGTTGTGCCGCGTAAAGTGGTAAAGGAATAAAATTCGTCGGATTAGAACAGCTCGATGGCCGCGGCATGACCCGAAGGGGAGGCGAGGCGACCGTCTCTTGTAACTAGGGCAGCTCCCAGTTTCTCGGCAAGCACGATGTAGGCAGCATCATAAGCAGAGAAATTATGACGGACTTGCCAGATGCGGGGCAGGAGCACCAGATGGGGATATCGGGTAATGCGGAGATCCAGCAGATCGCTGAACGCCTCGTCAGCGCGATGCGCAGAGATCACTCCTTGCAGTGCTAGGCGCCGCAATACCTGAGTGACCTCAAGATCTAAAAGGTGAGGCGCGTGTAGGGTTTCGTTACGCGAATAAATACGCTCCTCGATGTGCTGCCCGGCAGATGTCTGAAGAAGCCAGTCAACTGCGGCAGACGCATCCAGGACAATCATCGCGACTCGCGCTCTTCTCGAACCAAGCGAGCGGTATCGATCTGCGCCGAAACCGGCTTGCGCTTATGCAATCGCTCCCGCAATTCCGCAAGCGTTGGCCTTTCTGCGATTTCCTTGATCTCGGCTAACAGATAGTCCGAAAGCGACATACCTGCCATCGCAGCGCGAGCTTTGAGGCCACGGTGCAGAGCTTCGGGTACATTACGCAACTGAATCATCTTCGCCATGCTACAAGCATACTTTCATGTCTGCCACATGTCAACGGGATTGCAACATCGTCGTTAGCAAATTGGCGTCGCACAACTTGACAGAGCAGTATTCGACTTGCCTGGTGAGCTAACAACACGCGACCGAGTGACGCGCTTTACACCTCCCGAGTTCATTGACCAGCAGTTGACGGAGGTGTTTCCGTCTCAGGAAGATGATGCTGGACGAGCTCTGCCGAGCCGCCTTGTGCGAAAACAGTTAGCGCCCATCCGACCCAGCGGAATTTGTTTGTACACTCGAATCGCTCCTGAGAGAGGGGCAGGCGCTTCCGGACTACTTGGATGGCACTACGTTCGTACTCAGAGCCCTCCAGAGCAGCGGCTGCAAGTCCGCCACGAGCAGTCCCAGCTGTGACCGGTTAGTTCTTACGGAGATGGACGAGTTAAAGGCATGCGACGTCATGCGCATTCAGACTCAGCAGATCGAAAAAACACTACATACCGAAATCGAAGCGAGCAAGTACTTCGGGCCTCCCCCTTACCCTGTTAGGAACAGGTCGTGCCGTTTGCAGGTTCTGCTGGAGAGGACCAATACAATCTTCAGCGCCCGCTGAACCTACGGCGTCCCTGTCTATTCACAGCGCAGGGCCTGCATCGGATCCATGCCGGTTGCACGTCGAGCGGCAAGGGCACAGGTGCTCAACGCAGTCCCGATCAGCACAACGGCAACGCTGATGAAGGTCGCGGGATCGTGCGGTTTGGTCCCGAACAGCAGGCTGGCCATCAACCGCGTCAGCCCCAGCGCCGCCGCTACACCAATCAGGGTTCCCCAAAGCGACAGGGCCATACCTTGCTTGAGCAGCATGCGCTGGATGGCTCCGAACGTCGCACCGAAGGCCAGACGGATGCCGATCTCACGCGTGCGCTCCTGGACGTTGTAAGTAACTACTCCATAGATTCCCAACAGAGCCAATAGCAATGCAATCGCGGCGAAGGCGGTCGTGAGGACCGTCGCAAAGCGCGCACGTGCCGTTGATGCCGCAAGCAGGCTCTCCATAGTTTGCAGCTCGGTTACCGGCTGATCTTTGTCAAGCGCCAGCACTAGTTGCCGAACGGCCGGCGCCAGCGCGAGAGGGTCGCCATCAGTACGGATCGTCACCGTCATAAAGCCGAAGGTAAGCTCGGGATAGGGCCAGTACGCTGTGGGATGTGCTTCGGCATCGAGTCCGGCATGCTTCACATCGCCAACAATGCCGATGACCTCGCTCGGCGCGTCTTCACGCTTCATGTGGACGACAACCTGCTTGCCGATAGGATTTTCGTTGGGCCACAACGTGCGCGCCATGGTCTGGCTGATAACGACCTTGTGAGAAACTTCGGTCGCTTCGCGCTCGGTGAAGGTCCTTCCCGCCAGGAGCGGAATCCTCATCGTCTCGAAGAACTGCGGCTCCACGACGGCAACGTCGACCACCGGCTGTTGCGAGATGGGCAGACTTGGGCGGCCGACGACCTCTGCGCCCGTGCCGGCAATGATTCCGGAGAATGGCAAGAAAGCGTCGGCGCTAGCCGAACGAACACCCGGCAGCTGCCGCACCCTCGTCAATAGTTCGGCGAAAAATTGGCTCTTGCGAGTGTCGTCCTTGTATTTGGTCTCGGGAAGCTGAATGTGCGCGGTCAGGATATTGTCCGGCTGAAAACCGGGATCGACGTTGACCAGTCGGCTGAAGCTGCGGATGAGAAGTCCGGCACCGGTCAGCAGAACCAGGGCAAGCGCGACCTGAACGATTGCGAGGCTGTTGCGCGTGCGATTCTGATGCGTGCCGCCAACAAGAGTGCGGCCTTCCTGTAGCGAGCTGCGGGGCGTGGTGCGCGATGCTTGAATAGCGGGCACCAAGCCGAACAGCACTCCGGTGAAGAGCGATACAGCTGCCGTAAACGCCAGGACCCGCGTATCGACATGTATCCCCTCCAGCGGGATCAGATGAGGCGGTGCCAGCGACTGTAAAGCTTTCGTCGCCCACAGCGCCAGCAGCGTGCCGCAGACTCCCCCAAAGGCGGCGATCAGGCAGCTCTCGGTGAGGATCTGTCGCACAATCCGCTGCGAGGTTGCACCCAGCGCCATGCGAACCGCGATTTCGTGGCGGCGCGCCATCGCGCGCGAAAGGAAAAGAGTCGCGACGTTGGAGCACGCAATGAGCAGCACAAGGCCCACGGCCGCCAATAGAAGCCTCAGTGCCGGCTCAATCGCGCCCACCAACTGAGTGCGCAACGGTATGACCCGCACCGTCCAGCCTTTCATCGACGCGGGATCCTCGGCCTCAAGCTGTTTTGCCAAAGCACCCATGGCAGACTGGGATTGGGAGAACGTCACGCCGGGGCGCAACAGGCCGATGGCCTGCAGGTAGCGGCCGTGCCGCGTACGCGACTTATTGTCGAAGGTCATCGGGATCCAGAGTTCCGGTTTGTGCTGACCAAATGAATTTTCCTTGATGAAGAACTGGAAGCCTTGCGGCAGAACTCCGATGACGGTAAGCGGCTCGTTGTCTACAGTGATCTTGGAGCCGACAATGTCAGGCTTCGCGCCGAATCGCCGCTGCCATAGATCGAAGCTCAGCAGAGCCACATCGACGCTGCCTGACTTTTCCTGCGCGGGATTGAATACGCGGCCCATTACCGCATTTGTGCCCAGCACAGAAAAGAAATTCGGGGAGACAAGCTGGACCGGTATCTGCTCCGGTGAGCTGCCGGACAGAACAGATGAGCCATTGAAGATGACCGACATCTGCTCGAAGACGGTGTTGCGCTCCTGCCAGTTCAGGAAAGTGGCAGGCGACGTGACATTTGGATTCTCCGACTCAGATTGATGCGCCTCCCACACCATGGCGAGACGGTCGGCATTGGGATAGCCGAGCGGCCGGATCAACGTCGCGTTCACCACGGTAAAGATGGCTGTGTTGGCGCCGATGCCAATTGCGAGCGTCAGAACTGCGGCCACGGTAAAGCCGCGGTTTTTCGCCATCATGCGAAACGCGAAACGCAAGTCCGCCAGCAGTTCATCCGACCATCGCAGGCCTAACGATGCGCGCATGTCCTGCTTATGACCTTCGATTCCGCCGAATTCCATCCGGGCCTGGCGCAGGGCATCGGCGGGAGCCAAGCCATTACGCACAAGGTCTTCGGCACGGCTCTCAATATGGAAGCCCAACTCTGCTTCCATTCCGTCCTCCAGCAGGGGCCGCTTTGTGAGTGCCTTAAGAAACGAACCGAGGCGCGCGGTGAAGTTCATATCTCCTCCGAGGTCGTGCGCAGCATGCCAGCAATCATCGCTGTCATGCGGTTCCACTTTGCGGTCTCCAATCGCAATGCGCGACGGCCGAGAGCCGTGAGGCGGTAGAATTTGGCTCGGCGCTTGTTCTCCGAGTCGCCCCATTCGCTAGCGATCAGCCCGTTGTGTTCAAGCCGGTAGAGCGCCGGATAGAGCGATCCCTGCTGTATTTGCAGTTGCTGGCCGGAAATCTGCTCGATCCGCAGCAGGACTCCATAGCCGTGCAACGGTCCCAGTGAGACTGCCTTGAGAATCAGCATGTCCAGGGTTCCCTGGAGTAGGTCCACGCGCTCGCTCAAATCGCCGTCTCCTCGACTGTCTAGGAGACAATAGCTCGACTCTCCTAGGCTGTCAAGGAGAAGACAGCAGGTCATGATTTACTCAGAAGGGGAGACGGACATCGGACAGAAGATCTTCTTCGAGTATCTATTTAGGTATGTAAGTGCACGATTCGACGGTCCGCGGGCTAGGAGGCGCTGGAACGGCCTGGGGCGAGCGTAGTACTGGATAACCGCGGCAATGTTTACGGCACAGCGATCTTCGGCGGTTCGAGCAACTCGCCACAGATCCGGTTGCAGGACACAGAGCTGGTAGTTATACATGGAGACATTCAATAGGGCCTCTGCCTGTCTCTGAGCGGTTTTCACCGGCTTCGCGGAAGAAATAAACGCCGCGCTTCGGCCAGTCCATTCATCCGGAGCAATCGGCGAACGTTTTCGCGCCGCCGATGTTTTGCTCAAGCACGGCAAGGATCGAATAAAAGCGCTTGAGATGGTCCAGCCGCCCGTCATTCATGGTTCATGGCCCTCGTAGCCTTCGGCACTTCCGGCAGGGGCTCACCGGCGAGACGCTTTTCGACGAGGCCGGCGAGAAAATCCGCAAACGGCCCGATATCCTCGCCGACGCTCGCCCTTTCAAGCGAGGTCATGTAGGTTTTGCGCTGCGGCAGCGGGATCACCGTCCACGGGTATCCGCCGGCGGCCATCATCGTGTTCATCAAGAAGCGCGCCATGCGGCCGTTGCCGTCCATGTACGGATGGATGTAGACGAAAATGAAGTGCCCGAGCACGACGCGGACAGCAGGATCGGTTTCTTCGGTCAGCAGGTCGAAGAAGGCCGGCATCGTCTCCCTCACCGCCTCGCGGTTCAGGGGCACGTGCATGGACTGTCGGATATAGACCTGTCCGTTACGATAGCCAGCGAGGTCGGCAGGTTTGAGGATGCCGGCGGCAACGCTCGGCGCAAACATCTCTCGATACCATTCGCGATGATCTTCCTCGGTAACTGTTCCCGGATTTTCACCTTTCAGCACGCGCTCGATGCTCTTCTCAACTACCTGAAAGGCCTGCCAGTAGCCACGCGCCGCCATGGCGTTCGTCTGTTCGCGATCCTGCTCTTTCGCTTCCGGATTCCACGTGCCGCTCCGGACGCGCTCGATCAGCTCCAGCGTGACGCGATAACCTTCGATCGAGAGAGAGTGATAGGCGTCCCTTACATAAGCTTCCCGGACGCCCTTCACGTATGCGCCCGTGTTCCGGGCGACGCCTGGCGCCTTCGGGAAGCGCTCGATGATCGGCTGTCGCATCTTGTCCCAAAGCAGCCTGATGCGGTTCACGTACGGCGACGCTTCGCGCGTGGGCAATGAAAGTGAAGGACGATCGTTGAACGGATCGGATTCGCGCACGTGGTAACCTGCCTTGGCCATCGTCTTCACGATCTCGTCGGCCATCCGAGCGCGGCCGCTGTTGCGGAAGGCGCCGGCCAACCGGCCGGCGATCACGCTGTGGCCGCCTTCGAGCAATCGCGCCAGCAGCCCCGAAACGTCGCGGACCATTGCCTGCGCTGCCCGCACGTCTGTCGCATTGCTGGCAAAGTACTGCGGAGAGCTCTCGATCAGAGCCGATTCGAGCGAGAAGATGCGCAGGCCTTCCTTTTCCTCGCGGGCGTCCGGGGATGGCAAAGAGGCCCGCACGTCCAGCAATGACGTGTTGTGCGGGAGCGGAACAACCTTGTTGCCGGCCTTGGGAGACCTGACGAAGAGTTGGCGCGGCACCGTCCAGTTTCCGCCATGCAGGGAGAGCGACTGCTCTGGGGACAGGCTCCAATTCTCACTAAAGCGGGTTTCCAGATAAACGGCCGCGAAGCGCCAGAATGAGGCGTACCACGCCGTGCTATCCCCGTCTTTTTCGTCGGGCCGACTTGGAACATACCAGCCCTTCATTACCTCGCGCAGAAAGCCATTCGCCCTGAGCCGCTCCCGGTGAGTACGCGGCATATCCTTCGCCCGTATGGCGGCACCATTAGTGTTCTGCAGCTTGTGGAGGAGCTCAAGCGACTCCGCGAGTTTTTCGGACGGTGTAGCCATGTTGTGCAGTCCTTAGGTTATTGCGCCAGACGTATATTAGGTGTTCATGCCGCACGGTCGTTAGGTTATTACGGTGTATCATTTTTAGGTTATTCTGTCGAGCGCTCATTAGGTTTTTGTGCAGGCCGGGGGAGGGAGGACTACTGCCCCTGGTCCACCTCCTTTTCGGCGGAGTGTGCTGACGGTGTGCCCCATGTCTCGTACGACTGTCCTTGCTGGATGGATCGGTGCCCGGGATAGTCCTACCCCTGTAAGGTCGCCGGGGAGGATGTCCTTCGTTAGTATTGATCACACGATGACCGTCATTCACTACGCTAAGACAACGAGTGGAAGGCAAACCCAAGGGCATGTCTACATTCGAAGTCTCTTGACGCACAAGGAATACGACAATCGCAGCAACTGGGACAGGAGGTACGGAAAATAATGAGCGCAGTTCTGGCAAACCCAGCGGGAATGATTGCGCACGGCGCTCTCCGCGTCATACACAACGATGCAGAACTTGACATGTACACCGATGCCCTTTTCCGACTAACGGCGCTAGAAAGTCCTTCAAGGTCTGAACTTGAGGCAATCGAACTCCTAACGTTGCTCGTGGAACGTTACGAGCAACAGGATTACGCCATTCCCGAGGCTGATCCGGTTTCAGTTGTGCGATTTCTCATTGAACAGCAGAATCTGACTCAGCGTGACCTCATTCCCCAATTTGGTTCGGAGAGCGCGGTTTCGATGTTCATGACCGGAGAACGCAATCTCACGTTGCGGCAGGCGCGGAAATTGAGCACTCGGTTCAAACTGCCTGCTGACGTTTTCATCCCCAAGGCGCCGGTTACACACATCGCAAAGCGACTCGCGAAGGGGCACTCACGTTCTGGATGATTGTCCCGTTTGTGACGACCATCATTCATTGCGGAAGAACCGCCGAGCTCGGCAAGCGGCATTAGGCCGTCGTGCCCCTGGGTCGCTTTTTTCTTAGAGGCGGCGATTAGTCGTACACGTTTCGCGCGCGGCAGCAGGTCAGAATTTCCTCGGTCAAGTTCACGCTGGATGGCATGTTCTGCTTCGCGACTCGAAGATATGCCGTCGGCAACCTTCAATGTGACCGACGCACGCTATCTTTCTACGCTTGGTATTCCTCTGCTCAGGGGCCGAGACTTTTCGGATTCCGACAGAGAGAACGCGGCGCCAGTGACCTTGATCAATCAGGCATTCGCCGTGCGCTATTTCTCGAACCAAGATCCTGGTACGACTCCGATTCTCTCGCTGTGTTGATGAGGGCTACGCGCGGGAACATTCTCGGGAGCAGTGTTCCCGAAGCAACGTTAGTGTTATCTGACTTTGACGACAACCTTGCCTTTTGCACGTCCGCTGGTGTTCATGTGGCCGGCGCCCTGATCCAACCCACAATGAAAAACTTCTTAGCCGCGTTTGCCTCGATGAAGTTGCCGTCCACCGAGAAGTGATCTCCTCGTACCAAGCCCGCTTCCGTGCAGCAGGCGACGATCTCTTCGAACAACTGCCCAGGCAGACCGTGGGCTGCACAGGATATGATCGCTCGCTTTGCCCATGGCAAGGCCGCGAGCCATCCTCCATAGCTGCCGATGCCACCTATGGAAATGGCGAGTTTTTGCACTGGTTGTTGGAACGAGGCGTTACGCCCTGGATGCGCACGCGCGACAGCGCACTCAGAAAGAAGAGTCCGTTCTATGGTCCCGAGCGATTTACCTATCTGCCCGCCGCTAACAGTTATCTTTGTCCGGCTGGGGAACAGCTCAACTATGTTGGCCTGAATGAGCGCAACCGGGCACACGTCTATATCGGGAGTGCCAAGCGTTGTGGTGCATGCTCACAGAAAGCGCAGTGCACGAGCGGACGCTATAAATATCTCGCCATTCACATGCATGAGTCCGCACGAGAACGCACCCGTCAGCTAGCGGCTACGCCCGGCTTCGCCGATGCGCAACGTCAACGAAAGAAAGTGGAGGCTTTGTTTGCCGAACTGAAGAATCAAGATCGGAATGCGCCGCTGGCGTTTGCGTCGCATGAAGTTTGTACGCGAGCAGTTCTACCTGGCAGCTGCAGCCCAAAATATCAAACGGTTAGTTCGCTTCCTGAGCAAAGCGCCGGTCCCCGCCGTTGCTGTAACTGCTTAATCGACCGAGTGGAAACAAACCAAAAACCCAAGCCAGACACAAGTAGACAAGTATTATGTCTGTCGAGGAGAGTTTTTCAACAGCCACAGGTGATTACACAAGTGATCGCTTCATTCGATCTCGGGCGACCTTGTACCATACATTCTCACAAATCACCAAGTTTCAACAGGTTACCAGGCGGTCGGACGCTCACAAGTATTTGCGCCACAGCAGTTTAGGGCCGACCCTCTAGTCCCGAACCAAAGTTAGGTCCAAATCTAAGTGCTTCATCTGGTGTCGCTTAGGGATGCAGCAAACCGCTCTTTCTTTCGCCAAATTCTACCGGGTTGTACCGAACTTCTCTTTGCCGACTGCCGAAACCAGCCGAGCGAGTCAATAAGTCGGGGGCTGCGAACATTCCCAGACTTTTTCGACGATCAGAACTCCTGTTTTCTGCAGGAACTCCTCGGGCGACTCTCCCCCGAGCAGCAAAAAAACGTAGTCGTTCGGCAAGCTAACAATTCCGCAAGGGCAGGCCAGCAATGCTTGCGTCTCTGTAATCTGCTGCACCGTTGAGCGAAGGAGAACCTGCAGTCGCCCTTCGGCCTCGGCTCTATGGACTTGTTGTCGATTACGCTCGCGGGCTCGATGAAACGATTCGCCACGGTATGAGAGAGTCACGCGGTTTGTTTCAGAGCGGCTCAGAGCCAGTGCCGCCTCTACGGCAGAGTCGCCTCCGCCCACAACAAGAATGTTCTTGGCCTGGTAGCTGTCGACCTCAATGAGACGATACGAAACCTTGGACAGGCCCTCCCCGTCGACTCCCAGCCGGCGCGGGGTGCCACGTTTTCCGACCGCCAACACCACGTAGCGGGCTTTATAGTCTTTCTGTGTCGTCCTCACATGGAACCCCGATGAGTTCCTCTGCACTGCTTCTACTTTTTCGTTCGTTCGAATCTGCACGCCGGTGTTGGCGATGATGGTCTCCCAGATCGCCAGTAGCGCTTCCTTGGTGCCGTCTCCGACGTAGAGCGTTCCATAGAGCGGAATCTGGATCGGCTCGGCCATAAGAAATTTTTGGCGCGGATACTGACGAATGGTAGAAGCGACCTCATCCTGCTCGAGTGTGATGTAGCGCAGTCCATATTGCTGCGCCGTCAGGGAGGCGCTTAACCCTGCGGGCCCGGCCCCGACGATAGCGAGGTCGTACGTATTGTCGTCGGCGTTCAAATCGGCGGACTGCAAACGCTCTCGCAAGTGGTCGACCACCAGCTTGCCCTCGTTGACCGCAGTTTTGATCAGCCCCATGCCAGAGAGCTCTCCAACGATAAAGACGCCGGGAACATTGGTTTCGAAATTCTCGCGAACAATTGGCACCCGCATGGTCTGCAGCACTCCGGCCACGGAGAGAGTGATCGCCTGTGTGGGACAGACTTCTGCGCACTTGGAATGTCCGGTGCAATGTTCCGGGTGGGCGAGAATGGCTTTGCCTGCGTCCAGTTCGAGGGTGCCTGTCTCCGGGCAAGCATGTACGCAGCTGCCACAGCCAATACACATCGAAGCGTTGATGACCGGTTTCGGTGCTCCGGTGGACACGCCCGCGGTCGAAGACTGAGCTTCTTCGGCTCGATGTAAAGTCCACATCGCCATGGGCGCGCCGCAATGCTCGCAGAAGGCGGCGCGCTGCTCGACTGGTTGCGAGCATCGGGGACACTGACGCGTCTGACGAGCCGCGGGCTCGGCAGCCCGGGCAGCTTTAGGTTTCGTGAGCTGTTTCAGGTAGCCCCGCACGAAGAACAAAGTGACCAGTCCGGCCAGCAGGAATGTGATCAGGGTTTCCATCGGCTATACAAATCCGAGAGCCAGTACGACGACGATATGAATCAGGGCGAGCACTGCAAATGAGTAGCTGAACGGCCGATGTATGACGTGCCACAAGTGAAACACCTGCTGCGACCGATCCAGAAAGGCAATGCGCTTCGCGAGGGTCGCCTTCGTTTGTGCCATGCGAATCGCATTCTCCAACTCAAGGTGGCTGGTGCGCACAAGGCCGCCGAGCCGCAACACTGCTCGCCATCCCAGGAGGTGTACGCGTAACCGCGCAATGTGGAATGGCCGTCCGAGATCGAGTGCAAGCATTAGCAGCGCTGCCTTGTACAAAGGCATCGTCTGTATCCATTCGGGCTTAGGAATGTCGAAGATCGTCACAAGATCGGCCGGCACTAAAAGACTCTGGGTGGCCAGATCCGCGGTCAGCGCTCGCTCCGCGTCAGCCAGTTCTTTGAGGGAGATCTCAGCCGACGACAATGACCGGGGGATTTGGGCATATACGTAACGGCCGACCACGCCGCTGACCGCTACCGACAACATGATCCAGAAGGCGATCCCAGCGATGCCGCGAAACTTGAACGAGGCGTGGAAAGCGATGATAGCCGGGGCGGTTAGTCCGGCGATCACGTGGAAGTCGAGCCAGTGTCTCGACGAGCCTATCCGGCCAAGCCACTTGACACGCTTGCGCAACGGATAAAGAAAAATGATCAGGAACAATCCGAATCCAAGTATTCCGAGCTTAATGGCTACCGTTCCGCTGGGTTTCAGCAATTCGTGCTTGGGCGAGAATGGCCGCTCCCCGGCGTTCAAGACATAGTAGTTCCATCCGTAGACAGCGAGCGCGACCACCAGCGTTGCAGCAATCATGGCAGCTAGCCGCAAACGACGGCGGTGCAAACGCTCCGACCGGCGTTGCACGTCGGCATAGTCCATCAGGCTAACAACCGCGCTCATTTGCTTTGCTCCGCTACATCGGAAGTAGTGTCCACCACAAAACGCCTGTACCTGGTAAAGGTGTGAACATTACGCCACCGCTGCCGCAGCGTTTCCACATCCACGGTTGCGACCGTGGGGAAGCGGTAAGCTTGCCTCCATCCTGGAAGCTGGAGCGGATCGTAGGTGATATCGGCCTCCAGCGACTTCAAGCCGACATCGCTCATATCTTGCGCCAGATCAAGCTTGATCCTGGCCACCTGTCCACTATCAGAATCGATCCATGCCACACCCTGGATCTCCAATGGAAACTCCCGGCCACGTACGGCCAGAGCGGCAGGTGTTCGGGTCCCCCGGAGGTGGGTGAAACCAACTTTAACCAGACGATGCCCGTCGACGATCTCATCGGGCATCGCCTGGAACTCGAAGCTGTTGCGGTAGTAAGGGTGAAAGATCAGCATCAGCATCGAGAAGCCGTTAGTGATCAGCATTGGAACGTTCCTCTTGTTGCGCTGGTCATTGTGTTTGCCGGCGATGCGAGACTCATTCAATAAAAGCTCATCATCCGTTCCCTGCAACAAGACAAAGTAGTCAAAGCTGCTACGCTCTGCGTAAATCTTGTGTCCATTCTTGTCGAACTTAACCTGGGTCACCTCTTCCGAACATTTGACGTCGGAAATCTCGTTTAGAAAATCGCTGACCTGCTTCGTAACACGGCCGACAATGACAGGCTCCGCGGCGTGAACCTGGAGGACGGAAGGACAAAGAATGGTCAAGACCAAAAGCCAGCGCCGAAGCTGTTGTTTAATTCTGATTTGCACCCTTGACCTCCCGTTTCCAGCGGTTGTCGAAGCGATATCCAAAGGTGGTGAACACCTGGTTGTAGTTCTGATAGACACTTCGCGAAACCGTCAGCCCGCCATCGAGGAAGTAATGCCGCCCGACTGCGAACTCGACCTGCGCGTTTACGAAACGCGACCCGCTGTCCTTCGAGACCGGAGAGAAGAAGCTCTGCATTCCGGCCTGCAACTGGAATTGAAGTGAATCGTGAAAGACTCGGGACGCAGAAAAGACCCGGTAGTAGCCTTGCGCAAACGGGCTATTAAAGTTGGAGAAGCGCGCGTCGAGTCGAATGCGCGTCTTCCATACGTCATTGACGGTGATGCCGTACATAGTGTTCCACGAAGGTTTTGCATCGCCGCTGACGTTGCTGCGGCCAAGTTCGGTGTACACCGTGATGCGTTTGGGGAGATCGATCCGTACGCCACCGCTGAAACCTTGGAAGAGATACTTATCCAGCAACCCAGTCCCGACCAGTTGCGGATCGTACGTGGGCACATCCCGAAAATAGGTCTGGTTGATGTCGAAGCTCAGTCGAGGGATGGGCTGTACGCGAACGGTGATGAAGCTGCTGCCAACGCCGAAACTCGCCGTAGGCTGACCGGGGCCAGTGTGCGGTGCATCCATCGTCATCGCCTCGTACAGCGTGAACAGGTGCTTGTAGTTGATCGTGTTTTCGGTAAATGCGAATGGCCGGTCGACGCTCCATTTCAGCATGCTGACGCCGAAGCCAAAAGTGCTGCTGTAGTACACGTTTTCGTAGCTGCCGCCTGTGATATTCGTGAATTCGCCCGCGACACGACGATTGAGGTTATAGCTCCATGAGGTCGGGTCCGGACTAGAGCCGGCAAAAATCCCGGCCGTAACGCGCTCGGAAAAACGTCGGCCGAAGTATCCGCCGTCGATCGTGTTCAAGCTCGTCGCCCACGGGAGATAGAGTCTTCCGACAGCCGCCACCCACCGCGAGTCAGGATTCACGTAGGTGAGACTCATGTGATAGGTGCGATTGATCAGGTCTTGGATGGTGGGTTGGGCATTGTTGCTTAGCGAGTTGATATCACCTCGCCAGTAGCCGCTCAGGTTCCAGTGGGTGCTGTAGATTCGCGTAACATCTGCGCGCAGCACCAGGCCGACAGTCGACGAAGAAGAGCCGAATTGTCCGCCACTATGTATGGTGCTGAAGCTGAAGCCGATCTGTCCCTGCGCGCGATTGATCTCAGGCAATGGAGGCCGCGGAACCAAGTCGCGCACGTCTTCGTCCAAGGGGTCGCCTTCGGTGAAGCTCACCACTGCGGGATAACTGCGGGTGTTGCTCAGCGCGTGCTTTTCGACGAGTTTTTCGATCTCGTCTCGCGGCAGCGTGGCAACGTCGCCAGCGGTAAGCGGACGAGTGGACGAGACCACGTCGCAAACAGCGGAGGTCTCCGCGACCGCCACTACTTTCAACTCAGCAACGGTTGCGGCGGGAGTAGCCTGCGACTGGTCCTCGGTGCTGCTGGACTCATTTGTAGGCGATTGCGCAGTGTTCGCCGGCGCTGGTTCGGCAGACGCCGCCTGCACGACCAGTTTGGTGCCTTCACTCAACCCGACGTTGCGCCCGCCCACCAGGTACACACTCGCGCCAGTGACATACCTGATCCGGAACGTAGTCTGAACGGCGAGGGGCGCCGTCTGTTGAGCGTCTGGCGCAGCGGGCGTGTTCTGCCCGGTCTGCGTGCGGCCGAGATCAAGGAGAGAGATCAATATCAAAAACAAGGAGGCGGTTCGCCAGAACATGGCTAGCCGCCTCCTTGGCCGGAGGAGTGACACGAGTAACAGCTGGTAGGAGTGTATGTATAACCGCTTACGTCACGATGCTTTGGATCGGTATTGCCCTGGCTGTGTTCGTGACACGTGATGCACGAGAACACTGCATAGTTCGAGGGATTGACGTGGCAGTCGGCACAGGTCATCCACCGGCCGTTGTGCGTTCCCGAGTAAATGGGGAACCAGGTATGGTTGAAAATTGCGCCCAGCCATGTCGCAGTCGTATGACAGGTTGCGCACGTAGTCGGGAAGTGAGCCGCCTGGTGATTTGGATTGTTCGTTCCTAGGTAATCGGCCTTGTGACACGAATAGCAATCCGTCGGTGTCCCCTGATACACACCGTTGA
>CAWKID010000011.1:0-293641 GCA_963849545.1 uncultured Acidobacteriaceae bacterium
CGGAACGTACAGCCTGAAAGTGCAGGCGAAAGGCTTTGCTACCCTGCAGCAAAACGGAATCAACCTGCAGGTCGGCCAGACCGTGACCTTGAACCAGACGCTCAAGACGGGCGCGGCCAACGAAGTAGTTGAAGTGACCTCGGCGCCGCCGATGGTTGAGACTACGGTGTCGAACGTAGTAGGCAGCGTTTCGCCGACTGAAGTTTCGAACCTGCCGCTACTGGACCGCAACTTCGCCGGACTGGAAACACTCATCCCCGGCGTGCGCCAGGCAGAAGGATTTGATCCCACCAAGACGCGCGTGGGCAACATCAGCGTAAACGGCGGCGATGGCCGCCAGGTTGATACCTCGGTGGATGGCGGCGACAACAAGGATCTCGTGGTCGGCGGCCTGGTGCAGAACTTCACCATGGAAGGCATCCGCGAGTTCAACGTCGAAACCAACCGCTACACGGCTGAGGCAGGACACTCGGTGGCGGCCGTGGTGAACGTCGTCACCAAGTCCGGCACGAACCAGATTCACGGATCGGCCTTCGCGCTGTTTCAGAACAGCGCGTTAAACGCGAATGACTACTTCACGGAGCAGACTTGCGCGGAAAACGGAACATCCGGCAACTGCCCCAAGCCGTTGCTCCACCAGTATCACTATGGCGGATCGATTGGCGGGCCGATCATCAAGGACAAACTGTTCTTCTTCGGCGCCTTCGAGCAGAAGCGCGAGCCCGGCAGCCTGATCGTCAATCCGACGTCCTACAGCAACTTGCAGATCTTCGCCCAGCAGACCGCGGGCTTTGCCGGCGGGCCTTATGCGGTGCCGGTGACCACGCTGCCCTCTCCCTACATCGACACGCTGGGAACGGTGAAGCTGGACTGGACGATCAGCGACAAGAACGCCATCTTCTTCCGCTACGCCGGTCAGAAGTGGACCACCTCGAACGATCAGCTGGGAAACATCTTCTCCAGCGACGGCTCGGCGGGTAACAACGACATCAACAATTTCCACGATCTCGCGATCCAATGGACCAGCACCATTTCGCCGACCAAGGTGAATGCTTACACGGCTCACTTCCAGGATTTTGCGAACACGATTCCTTCCGCCCCCATCAACAGCTTCACCTACCCGGTGGCAGGCGGAGGAACTGTCCTCAATCCCAACATCACGTTCTCCGACGGTACGACGGTGGGCACCAACGTCAACGTTCCGCAGGAAACTCTCATTCGCAAATACCAGTTCAGTGACGTCTTCAGTTGGACCCACAACACCCACAACTTGAAGATTGGCGGCAACTGGATTTACTTCGCCAAGATGGGCGGCTACTTCTACTCCGGCCTGGGATACTTCATGACGTTCTGGGACGATCCGAACTGCATCCAGAACAACAGCTGTCCCGGCGGCGCGTATCCCCAAGGGATATCGACTCCGGGCGCGATTCGCGAAATGTCCTACTCCACCGGCAGCGGATCGACCGCAGCAGCCACCGTGGAGCTCGCTGGGCTTGTTCTTCCAGGACGATTGGAAGGTTTCTCCCCGGTTGACCTTGAACCTGGGCATTCGTTGGGATGCCAACATCGACTTCCTGGTGCCGCAGCTTGGCAATGACCAGGCCAACAGCAACAAAGGTGTGTGGGACCTGCAACAGGTCATGCACAATCCAAACTTCCCCACCAACGATCCAGGGGCGCAGACGATTACTTCGATTGTCGGCAACACGGGCAACTTACAGAAGACCACCGCCGACTGGAAGGAGTTCCAGCCGCGCGTGGGTTTCGCCTGGGACATCACCGGAACCGGCAAGCATCTGTTACGCGGCGGATACGGCATCGCCCGCGACCAGATCTTCCAGAACCTCACGCTGTTCTCGATTCAGCAGACGCAACCGATCATCTACCAGACGGTTTTCGACAACACCAGCTCCGAATGCGCCGGGCGGAGGCAACTGCACCAGTCCTACGACTCCGGTAAACCTCTGCACCTTCCGGTTCGGTGTGACGCCTCTGCCGGTTCCTCCTCCTCCGACGCAGACGGACCTGTCTGATGGAGCAGTGCCCCAGAATCGTCAATCCCAATGTGACCGATCCATGGTCGCAGCAGTTCGGCCTTGGCTATGCCTGGCAGATCAACAACGACTATGCATTTTCGGCAGATTACGTACACATTCTCGGCACCCACGAGGAGCGCGTACTCAACCAGAATCCACTGATTCGCACGATATGCGATCCCACGTGGGGCGGCAACCTCGCCGATCCACGCTGCGTGGCCGGCGCCGGCACCCGCCTGATGGATTATGCATTCCAACAAACCGGTCTGGGAGCAGGACGGTTTGCGCAAATCTACGAGTACAGCACCAACAACCGCTCCTTCTATGACGGCATCAACCTGCAGCTGCGTAAGCGCATGAGCAAGCATTTCATGTTCCAGGCCAGCGACGTGATCTCGTGGTCGCGTGCCTGGGGCGGCTTCCCGGTTGCGTCGTACGGCGGCAGCGGACTGGCGGTCACGCCCTCGCAGCAATTTGCCTCGAACGAATTCAACTACACCAACTTCGACGAACGGAACCGTTTCGTCTTCAGCGGCGTCTTCAATCTGCCCTGGGGCTTCTCGGCCAATCCCATCTTCACCGCCGCCTCGGCCCGTCCGTACAGTTTCCTGGCGGGCTTCGACACGAATGGAGATGGACGTTCGGTCCTCGACCGAGTGTGCCAGGGAACGAACATTGGGACCTTCGACATCAACAACCCTGCTGATGTAGCTGCCGCTCAAGCTCCGGGCTGCACCATGATCAAGCCGAACACTCTGCGTGGCATTCCCTATGTGGACATGGATTTGCGCGTAGACAAAGTGTTCAACTTCGGAGAACGCGCGCAGCTTTATCTCTACTGGGAGTTCTATGACCTGTTCAACCGCTCCAACTTCTGCAACAGCTATGAAGAGAGCGTTGGAGCAGGCACGAGCTTCAATACTCCACAGTCGTATTGCAACGGCCCCAGCAACGGCGGCAGTGTCTCTGGATTCGCCGCCGCGGCAGTTCCGTCCTTCCGCAACCAGTTCGGTTTCCGCTTCAGCTTCTAACCTGTAGTCCGATCGATGATGAAGGGCGCTCGCAAGAGCGCCCTTTTTTTGTGGGAGATTGGGTTTTGACGATGGAAATTGTTTGCGACGATTGAAATTGTCCCCGCCCTTGTGAGGTCGTCACCCTCAGCGGAGTCGTCGCCGATTTTGCGACGCCGGAGTCGAAGGACCAGCTGTCATCACCGAGGTGCCTCGGCACGTGAACAACAGGTCCCTCCGCTCCGCTTCGCTCCGGTCGGGATGACAAATCCGGGGCGGAGAAGGCCAAGTCTCGCGAAGCGAGACGCAAGAGCTTAGCCCAGCGCTTCAGCGCTGGGTGTTCGTAGAGATAGGCACAGAGTCCCGTAGGGACGGCAGGCCGTTCACCCAAATACATACCGCGAATCGTACTCAATACCGGATTTTTTCAACAACGCCATGAACTCCTGCTCGAAACTCCACTTCGCATGATGTTCCGTTTGGCCATCAATCAGACACACCAAACCGATTGCGAAGTGCGCGTGCTCATGCTTTTTGGGTCGATGAAATTTGCGGCTCATCTTCCTACAGGCTTTACGCGGCTTCCGGCGAATCGCGATGCACGGCCTTCACGTTGTATCCCGCCTTGGCCAACTGCTTCTTCACGTCCTCGGCGATCATCACCGAGCGATGCTTGCCGCCGGTGCAGCCGAAGGCGATGGTCAGGTAGCTCTTGCCTTCTTCGATGTAGTGCGGGATCAGGTACACCAGCAGCTCGGAGATGCGGCGGATGAATTCCTTGGTCTGGGGAAACGAGCGGATGTACTTTGCCACCGCCGGATGGCGTCCGGTGAAGGGGCGGTACTTGGGAATGAAGTGCGGATTGGGCAGGAAGCGCACGTCGAAGACCAGGTCGGCATCTTCGGGCACGCCCTCGCGATAGCCGAAGCTCACGCACGAGATCAGGATGTTCTTGTCGATCTTGCCGCGCGAGAATCGCTCCGTTAATAAACTTCGCAACTCATGAACATTGAACTTCGTGGTGTCGACCACCAGGTCGGCCAGCGCCTTCACCGGCTGCAGACGCCTGCGCTCCGAGATCAGCGACGCCTTCACCGACACGTTGCGCCCCAGCGGATGCGGCCGGCGGGTTTCGCTGTAGCGCCGCAGCAGCGCATCTTCGTCGGCTTCGAGGAAGAGCATCGTAGTCTTCATCAGCCGGCGCAGCGACGCCAGAGTCTGCGGCAGCTTGTCCAGGCGCGCGCCTTCGCGGATGTCGACCACCAGCGCCGCACGCTGAATCTCCATCGTGTCGAGCACCAGCTCGGCGAAGTTCGCCATCAGCCCGACCGGCAGATTGTCGACGCAGTAGTAGCCGAGGTCTTCGAAGGTCTTCAGCGCCGAAGCCTTGCCCGCGCCGCTCATGCCGGAGATGATCACCAGCTCGTGCTGCTCGTGCGAGCGGCTCGGGGCGGCCTTGGAATTGGCGGAAGTGGGCACAGCTTTGCGGCGAACGCGTTTGCGCTTTTAGCGAGTGGCATGGCCTGTCGCACCTTTGCGGCGAGAGTAACAGAGTTCGGCCGAAGCCGAAAGCTGCACAGATGAATTGGATGTCACAGATTTGGTTCCAGGCTCGGGAGCGACTGGCACTCAGCATTCAGTCAAAAACGAATCCTCCATCGAAGGTGTCGTCCTGAGCGCAGCGCGCCAGCCGTTGGTGCGCGGAGTCTACGGACCGGAGCGACTTGGATCCAGGAATCGACGCTAAACTCTACCGTCTCGTTGCGCGAGACTGGGTTGTTCTGCCGTCGGCGAGTCGGCCCTCGCATCGACCGCAGCTCCCTTCGGCTCCGACCGCCAAGGGCACACCGCCACCTCAGGATGACAACCGTAGATTTCCCGCGACCGAACCACCGGCGGGACCACTGGCCACTGACTACCGCAACAACAACAACTGCCTCTGGACATCACCCCACGTTCTGGCGTACAAGCGGGCTATGAGGGCTTGTCGCAGGATTGCGCTGTCGCTGGTGGTGCTGAGCACGTTTACGGTCGCGCAGAAGTCGGAGTTTGCCTGGGAATGGCGCGATCAGCAAGTGATCGGTCGAGAGGATGCCAGCGTGGGCAACACTTCGAAGCTGACCGAGCCGGAGCGCAGTTCGCTGCTCGACGCCATCGTGCTTCGCCTGCAGAAGCCCATGGCCGACGCCGGCTACGATGACGATCGCATTCGCGAGATCGCGTCCACCACGCGCATTCGTTTTATCGACGTGGGCGCGAGCGAGCCTCTCATCTTCACGACTTCCTTAGGGCTGGAGGGCGGCTGCGACGCGCTCGGCAATTGTCCGTTCTGGGTCTTCCGCCGCACCGACGACGGATTTCTCTCGTTGCTCAACACCATCGCCGCCAGCTACACGACCCAGGTGAGCGACGGTGGGTGCGAAAGTTATCTTCATGCATCACATGTCGGCCAAGGAGAGCGGGCTAACGGTGTATCGCTTTGCCGACGGCGCGTTGCAGGGAACCGCTTGTTACATCGCGGTGTGGCCGAAGGCGAGTGACGATCCGACACAGATTTCCGATCCGAAGCTGGAGCCCTGCAAGGTCCAGCCGGCGCTCGCTCAGCAGGCGCCGCAAGGAAAGCAGCCGCTGCCGCTTCCACCGTTGCCTGGAGCGGAGCCTGCATCGCCACCTCCTGCCGGCGAGCAGCCGGAAGCGCAACCGAAGCCGGAAATGGCCGCGCCGAAGGAACAGCAACCTGCGACGACGGAGTCTGTCCCGGAAGCTCCGAAGCCGGATCAGTCGCAAGCGGAATCGCCACTCGCCTGCGACGGAGACGCCAAAAGCCGATCAGGCTCAGAGCGCTCCCGATCAGCCGACGCCGCAAGCAACTCCGGACTCGAAGGCAGAAACTCCGAAGGCAGAGCAACCACCCGCTGAACCGCAACCGCCTTCTTCGGCCGCGCAGCCGGAATCGCCAAAGCGGAGCAAGCGCAACCAGGATCACAGCCGCCGGCCGAACCGTCAGCACCAGATGCGAGACAGGAAGCTCCAAAACCGGATGAGTCCCCGGCGCCAGCCCAGCCGCCGGAGCAACCAACTCCCGACACTAAGCAGGAAGCTCCGAAATCCGATCAGGCTCCGCCGCAGCAACCGTCGCAGCAAGCTCCGCATGCCGGCGTCAGCAGGCTCCCGACGACAACGCGGACGCTCCGAAACCTCGACGAAGGGTCATCGCCAAGTCAGCCGCAGCAACCGCCGTCTCCGGATCCAAGTCGAAGCCAGCGCCCCCGTCCTCACGCCGGATCAAGCGCAGCCCGCTCCCAGTCGGTGATCGCTGCGTATCGCGGGGAACCTTAATGGCGTAAGAGCGTTCCTTCGACTCTGTAGCGCCAAAGGCGGATGCCTCTGCGCTCAGCATGACTCTCTCGCGGATCCTCGACGGCGAAAGGGTGCCTGCATGAACCCGGCTGGGTCAGGATGACTCAGTTTGCGGGTGATCGAGTCCACAATAGTGCACTCATAATTGTGCAAATTCTCGAGTTGGGAAAATCTTGTCAATCCCCACTTAGATGCCTAAATGCTCCTACTATGCTGAATTTATTGACAATATAGTTCCACTAAAATGTGCCAAATACACCCCTTAATGTGCTATACTCTTCTTGAGAGTCAGGGAAGGGATCGATGTATCTCCTTCCTGGCTCTTTTTGTCGTTTCGGCGACCTGTCCTGCACGAAGACCATGCAGGCTGATGCTAAATGCACGGGCTGTCGCTTCAGCTAGATTCTGGATGGAGACACCCTCAACTCGTCTCTTGGTCTAACCCGGATCGTATTGCGCCATGCTCGCGATATCGAATCTGCTGCAGCTGCCCAGAGCCATTTTGTTCTGAACGTTTTCGTCGCCTCCGAATACCCTCGCGCGTTGCTCCCGCAAAGTTGTAGCCAGCCAAGCCACATCAAATTGCTGACAGTTCGGTGATTGCGAGTAAAATTGCAACATCGGATGGCGCCGTCGTTTGAGCTAAGTACAGGTACTGAGTTCCATGCCATTAATTGGAAGTTTTGCGCTTCTGCTGGCGCTCGCGCTGGCAGCCTACTCGTTTCTTGCGGGTGCTATCGGTTTGTACCGCAAGGACGATCGCCTGGTCGAGACCGCACGCCGCGCCGGCATCGCCTGCTGGGCCGCGGTTACTATCGGCGGTGTGGCGCTGGTCATGGCCGCCGTCGGCAATGACTTCTCGGTCGCCTACATCCTGCACCACAGCAATCGCGATCTGCCCATCGCCTACAAGTTTGCCGCGCTCTGGTCCGGACAGGAAGGCTCGCTGCTGTTCTGGGCGTGGCTGCTGTCGTCGTACGCGCTGGTGTTGCGGTTGCGTTACAAGGTCGATCCGAAATTGTTCGCCTATGCTTCGGCGATCATCGCGGCGGTGCAGGTGTTCTTCCTGCTGCTGGTGAACTTCGCGGCGAATCCGTTCGGGCTGGTCGGCGGAACGATTCCCGCCGACGGCAACGGACTGAATCCGCTGCTGCAGTATCCCGAGATGGTGATCCATCCGCCGATGCTGTATCTCGGCTACGTCGGCGTGACCATTCCGTTCGCCTTCGCGCTGGGCGCGCTGATCATGAAGTATCCCGGCGAGAAGTGGATTCACATCACGCGCCGCTGGACGATGGTGGCGTGGCTGTTCCTGACCTGCGGAATCTTTCTGGGCTCGCACTGGGCGTATGAAGTGCTGGGCTGGGGCGGCTACTGGGGATGGGACGCCGGTGGAGAATGCGTCGCTGCTGCCGTGGCTGACCATGACCGCATTCCTGCATTCGGTGATGATGCAGGAGAAGCGCGGCATGATGAAGATGTGGAACATGTGGCTGATCTTCACCACGTTCCTGCTGGCCATCTTCGGAACGTTTCTGACGCGCAGCGGCGTGGTCAGCTCGGTGCACGCGTTTGCGCAGTCGAGCATCGGCACCTGGTTCGTGTGGTTCCTGGCGATTGCGTTCTGCGACCTGCGTGTACTTCTTCGTGCTCAACCGCGAGACGCTGAAGAGCGAGCACCGGCTGGAGTCGCTGATCTCGCGCGAGTCGAGCTTCCTGTTCAACAATCTGGTGCTTCTGGTCTCGTGCTTCGCGGTGCTGTGGGGCACGCTGTTTCCGGTGCTGTCGGAATGGGTGACGGGATCGAAGGTCACGGTCGGGCCGCCGTTCTTCAATCGCGTGAATGTGCCCATCGGAATTTTCCTGGTGCTGCTGACCGGCATCGGTCCGCTGCTGGCCTGGCGTCAGACTTCGCTCGATCGCGTCAAACGCAACTTCGTGTGGCCGACCGCGATCGCGGTGCTGACCGTCATCGGTGCTGATCGTCGGCGGCATGAAGCCGTGGGAGGATTCGGCGTATTTCTACTCGCTGATGGCGATCGCGCTTTCCATGTTCGTGATCGCGACGGTTAGCGGCGAGTTCTGGCGCGGCGGCCGCGTGATCGCCCGTCAGACCGGCGTGAACATTTTGCAGGGCATGGTGGTCATCACCCGCCGCAACACCCGGCGTTACGGTGGATACCTGATTCACATCGGCGTGGTGCTGGTGATCATCGGCTTTGCCGGGCTGCCGTTCAACGTCGACAAAGAGCAGGAGATGGGCTTCGGCGACAAGATGCAGATCGGCCATTACACGCTGGTCTGCAAGTCGTACACGCAGGACAGCAAGCCGAATTACGACAGCGAGTGGGCGGTGCTGGATGTCTACAAGAACGGCAAGTATCTCGGGCAGATGTTTCCCGAGCGCCGCTTCTACACGGCCAGCCAGCAGACGTCGACGATCGTGGCCAACCGTTCGCGTCCGAGTGAAGATTTGTACCTGGTGTACACGGGGCGCAATCCGGACACGGGCAAGCCGATCATCAAGGCGCACGTGAATCCGCTGGTGTTGTGGATCTGGATTGGCGTGCACGTGATTCTGATCGGCACCATCATCGCGCTGATTCCGAACATGAAGCCGCAACGCGGAGTCGCCGGTGAAGGACAAGGATCGCGCGCTGGCCGAGGCGGAGCATCGCGGAGTGGTGGGGGTGGGGGGAGATTGAGAGCGAGTGGTTAGTAGCTCGTGAATAGCGTGCGCGCAACTAGCTGTGTCATCGCTGAGCCGATGATCGCGCAGCTTGCGATCCGGAGTCGAAAGAGTTTGGCCCAGGGCTTCTGCGCTGGGTGACGTTGGTACAGGAAGTTGAGTCCTTCGACTGCGGACGACAAGACAGCGCGGTCCTCCGCTCAGGATGACAGCCTCTGTGGTGAGGGATGACGCAGTTGGAAGTCAGGATACATCATTTTGAAACTCAGAAACTCGAAACTTGAAACTTCGGCACTTAGCAAAACTTCGCATCGCGCAGATCGCTACTCATCGCGGTGCTGGCCATGCTCGTTCCTGGGCGCCGACACCGACGCCCGCTTCAACTGCGCTGGGCCATCAGCTGATGTGCATGTGCGGTTGCAACCAGGTGCTGCTGGAATGCAATCACGTCGGCTGCACGTTTTCCGCTCGCATGCGCGATGAGTTGACGGCCGGGCATCGCGCGCGGCGACAACGATTCGCTGGTCCTGCAGAGCTTTGTGCAGAAGTACGGCAATGTCGTGCTGGCCGCGCCCACCACCACCGGCTTCAATCGCATTGCGTGGATCATGCCGTTCGCGGTTTTCGGCGCTGGCGGTTTCATGACGGTCTGGCTGGTGCGCCTGTGGAAGTCGCGCGCCGTGGCGCAGCCTGTGCCGAGTCCCAAGCTGGATGCGGAGCAACTCGACGAGCTGCGCAAGCAGGCCCGTAAGGATACGGAATTTTGATGTCCCACGGTGTAAGGTTTCGATGTACGCCTCGGGCGAATTCGGAGCTGGAAGCAGGAATTTTAAGCAGCTCTCTGATCGCTATTGGCGTTTACGACCAGGAAACGGCTTTCGCGCTGTTTGGCTGCACCTGTTTGCGGCTGCGCTGTTCGTCTACGTGTTCTACGAGCCCGGCGATGTTGACGCCGGCGAAGAGAAGACGCGCCAGATGTATCTGCTGGAGCGCAAGGACGCGACTTACGAGAATCTGCGCGACCTGAACTTCGAGTACAAGGCCGGCAAGTTGAGCGAGCAGGATTACGCCATCCAGCGCGCCTCGCTCGAAGACGAAGCGGCGGCGATCCTGGCCGAGATGGAGTCGATTGAGAAAGCGCGCGCGACGGTGCGCAAGGGCAGCGCGCCGGGTGCGGCCAGCGGAGGGCGGGCGTGAGGATTTTTTCTCGTAGTGTCCAGAGCCTATTCCCCTCGCTGAACAGCAGATCCTTCGACCGTGCGCCCGCTCGACCCGCAAGGGCGGCGGGTCGAAAAATGCCATGCGGGCGCCCCGCTCAGGACGACAACCGTAATGCTGATGCATCTGCACATTATCGCTGCGTGAGTTTTGCCGCGGCCCAGAACATTACCGGCACGGTCACCAACGGCACCACCGGCAAGCCCGCAGCGGGCGATACGGTCGAACTGCTCTCGCTATCGCAGGGCATGCAGGTCATCGGCAACGCCAAGACCGACGCGCAGGGACGCTTCTCGTTTCCAGCGCCGAAAGATGCCGCAAGTGCCGCACATGGTGCGCGCCACCAATGAGGGCGTCAGCTATTTTCCCGAAGGCGGTCCGCTGATGCCGGGCAGCACCACGGCCGATCTCACGGTTTACGACTGCGGCAAAGAAAGTCGACGGCCTCAGCCAGACGGTCGAGGTCTATCGCTTTCAAAGCGACGGCAAGCAACTGGACGGAGTGACGCTCTACGCGGTCAGCAACAAGTCGCAGCCGCCGCGCACAGTCGCCAACGACAAGGGAACATTCGAGATCGTGCTGCCGGCGGGCGCTGAGATCGAGATCGCGCAGGCGCGCGCGCCCGGCGGCCAGCCGATCGCGACCGAAGACAACGCCCGGTTCTGAAAAAGGGCATTACTTTCTGACCTATCCGTTGCGCCCCGGCGAAACGCAATTTCAGATCGCGTTCCACATGCCGTACAGCGGCGAAGCCAGCTTCGCGCCCAAACCTCTGCGCGACGTGCAGCACTTTGTGGTGATGACGCCGAAGAGCATGACCTTCGAGGCGAAGAACGCGCAGTCGTTCCAGCAGATGCAGGACGCGCAGGCCAACATCATGGTCGCGACCAACGTGAAAGCCGGGCAGGACCTGAGCTTCCGCGTGGCGGAACCGGCGATTTCCCTGCGGAAACGGCGCAGGGTGGACAGGGCGGACAGGCTCCGGATGCCGGTGGCGGAGCGATGGCCGGCGGTGGATCGCAAGCTGCGGCCAACGACAATCGTCCCGGAGGCGGACTGGGCGCGCCCATCGATGCTCCCGATCCACTGCACGACTATCGCGTCGTACATTCTGGGCGCGTTCGCGTTGGTGTTGCTGATGGGCGGGTTCTACATCGTGTCGCGCTCCAATCGTCCGCAGCCGGCGTTGGCCGGAGGCGGCGGGGCAGGCAAGGTGGAAGTCGACTCTCCGGAAGCGGCCGCTGCGTTTGCCGACTTCGTCGAGCCTACCGCTCCGGCTCGCGATCGCAACGCGCTGCTGCTGGAAGCGATGAAGGAAGAGCTCTTCCAGTTGGAGATCGATCGCCAGCAGGGCAAGCTCACTCCCGAGGAATACAGCAAAGCCAAAGCCGCGCTGGACGAAACCATCAAGCGCGCTCTGGCGAGAGGGAAGAGCAGCTAGGCCGAAGTCCCTGCCAAGTGGCCAGGCTCCCCCCTCGCCTGGTGCAGCCTAGGCGATGCCCTTGGCGTTCAGGAAGTCGCCGTACTGCTTGTCCATGCCGATGATGTGCTTCTTCAGCCAGTCGGTCAGGAAATCCAGCACCTCGACCGTCATGCCGATGGAGCCTGCCTTGTACTTGGCCGATCAGCTCTCTGATCTTGTCGGTGAAGCGGCGGTGCTGTTCGATCTGCGCCTGCAACTGCGGATAGGCGACGCTGCGCATTACCTGCTCTTCGGCCGCGAAATGTTTTTCGGTGTAGTGCAGCAAATCGTTGAGCACACTTCTGTAGGACTTCCTGGCCGCGGCGCGCCATCATTCCGTCATAAAGCTGGTTGAGGATGCGGAACAGCTCCTGGTGATCATCGTCGAACCGTTTGACCTTGACGCTGTACGTCGAATCCCAGCGGAATTGAGGCATGACGATTGTTCTCCCGCTAATCTCATCGGCGGAGGCGGACGGTTTCTTTAGAGTGCATTTTCACCACAGCGCACAGGGAATTTCGGAGGGGACCTGGACTTCCAGCTTCCTGCCAGCCGCGAATGCTCGCCAACTTCGTTTCGCGATACGACGTCTTCGATGGCGCAGTGTTCCCTGGGCGTGGGGGTACAATCATCTGCGCGGTTCGGAAGCCCATTCCGAACGCACTCTTTACGTTGAGGTCGTCATGCCGCTTTGGGAGCAGGGAACGCGCGTGCTTGCCCGCCGAATGCCGAAGGTTATTACTCCAACCACGCATGCCGCGGCGGATTACGCGGTTGCCGGCATCTTCTTTCTGGGCGCGGCATGGCTGTGGAAGCGAAACCGTCGCGCAGCCGTGGGCTCGCTGCTCTGCGGCGGCGCGAAAGTTGCCAACGCTCTGCTTACGGACTATCCCGGAGGCGCGGTCGGGGCGATCAGCTACAAAACCCACGGCAACCTCGACGCAAGCATTGCCGGCCTTACCGCGTCCACGCCCATGCTGATGGGCTTCTCGGATCAGCCGGAGGCGCGCCTGTTCAGTATTCAGGCGCTGGCGGAGACGGTGATCTCCGGGATGACGGACTACGAACATTACGAGGATAGCGACCAGCCTCGAGCTGTTAGCGATTAGCACCCGGCATTTCCGCGATCAAGAAGTGGGTGCAGCGCCCGCGCGGAGGGAGCCGCTTTCCTCCATTCCCTCACGGACTCTCGCAACGTCCGCGCTACAATGAAATTGCACCCTTATCGAGGTGGAAATCATGAATAACAATTCTATGGAGCGTCCGCTGGCGGAAGTCGGATCCGGAGATTGCGCAGGCAATCGAGAACGAGGAGCGCCGTCAGCATGAAGGCCTGGAGCTGATCGCGTCGGAGAATTTCGTCAGCGAAGCCGTGCTCGAGGCTGCCGGCTCGGTCTTCACCAACAAGTACGCCGAGGGCTATCCGGGCAAGCGCTATTACGGCGGATGCGAGTTCGCCGATGTGGTCGAGAACCTGGCGCGCGATCGCGCCAAGCAGCTCTTCGGCGCCGACCACGCCAACGTGCAGCCGCACTCCGGCTCGACCGCGAACATGGCGGCCTACGCGGCCATCATCAAGCCGGGCGACACCATCCTCGGATTGAATCTCGCGCACGGCGGCCATCTCACGCACGGGCATCCGCTGAATTTTTCCGGCAAGACCTACAAGATCGTTCCTTACGGCGTAACCAAAGAGACCGAGACCATCGACTACGACGAGCTGGAACAGATCGCCGAACGCGAGCGTCCGCAGTTGATTGTCGGCGGCGGCAGCGCCTATCCGCGCGTCATCGACTTCGCGCGCATGCGCCAGATCGCCGACAAGGTTGGCGCGCTGTACCTGGTCGACATGGCGCACTTCGCCGGACTGGTAGCCGGCGGCGCGCATCCTTCGCCGGTGCCGCATGCGCAGGTCGTCACGACGACGACACACAAGACTCTGCGCGGACCCCGCGCGGGAATGATCCTTTGCAAGTCCGATTACGCCGCAGCCGTCGACAAGGTTGTCTTCCCCGGAATGCAGGGCGGGCCGCTGGTACACATCATCGCGGCGAAGGCTGTGTGCTTCCACGAAGCGATGCAGCCGGCGTTCAAGGATTATGCGCGACAGGTCGTCGCCAACGCCAAGGTGCTGGCGCAGACGCTCATCGACGAAGGCTTCCACATCACCTCCGGCGGCACCGACACGCACCTGATGCTGGTGAACGTCTTCGCCAAGGGCATGCTGGGCTCCGAAGCTGAGAACGCGCTGCACGAGGCCGGTATCACGGTGAACAAGAACGCGATCCCCTTCGACACCAATCCGCCGATGAAGCCCAGCGGCATCCGCATCGGCTCGCCGGCGCTGACCACGCGCGGCATGAAGGAAAACGAAATGCGGCAGGTGGGCAAGTGGATCTCCGAGGTGCTGCACAATCGCACCGACAAGGCTGTGCTGGCGCGGGTGAAACGTGAAGTGCTGGGACTGGCGGAGGCGTTCCCGCTGTATGCGAATCGCAGAGCGAAGCATGCGGAGGTGGTCAAGGCGTAGGGACTAGCGAGCCGCGCTTCCTTAGTCAGGTGTCATCCTGAGCGCAGGCGTCGCCGCTTTTGCGACGCCGGAGTCGAAGGACCCCTATATTTTCATGCTCTCCTTGCCGGCACGAATCCGTATCCGCAATTGCTTCCACTCGCGACTCAGATCCAGCCACTGCGGATTGTCCTTCTCAATTAATGCGATTTTCTTCTCACGCCGCCAGCCCTTCAGCTGTTTCTCCCGCTGTATTGCGTCTGCAACCTGAGCGTAGGCCTCGTAATACAGCAAACGAGCCACATCGTATTTCGCCGTGAACCCGCCAAACCTGTGATTTTGATGCTGACGTACCCGAGCAACAAGATCACTCGTTAGCCCGACGTACAAAGTACCGGAGATGCTTCCTGGGATGTAAACGGTGTAATGACGCGGCCGGCGTGGAGACATGGCTGGTTATAGAGGTCCTTCGACTTCGGGACGCCGAAATCAGGCGTCCCTGCGCTCAGGATGACACCTCCAAGCATCGTCCCAAATTCAAACGAATGTGGCAGCGACGAATGACGGACAGCTTTGTGACAAGTTGTTGTCTGCAATTGAATCCGCCCCGCTTGCTACACTACTCTGTGCGCGTTGCCATCGACATTCGCCGCATCACCGAGTTTGGTGTGGGCACCTACACCCGCAACGCTATCCGCACGCTTGCGCGGCTCGATCACTGACAATGAATATTTCCTCATCGGCATTCCCGGCCGGCTGGGCGACGTGGAGCCCCTGCCGTCCAACTTCATCACCGTTCCTGCTCAGCCTAACGAGTTCTCAGTCGCCAGTTATCTCGAGCTGCATCGCATTCTCAAAGACAATCGCTGCGACCTGCTGCACGTGCCGCACCTGTTCTGGAAGCCGCAGGCCATTCCGTGCCCTTACGTGGTGACGGTCCACGATCTGCTCGACCACATGTACCGCATTAACAGTCAGTCATCGCTCAAGCGCAGCTTGCACTTCCAGTTCACCAAGCGAGTGCTGCATCACGCATCGCGTATCTTTGCGGTCTCAAATTTTTCGAAGGCGGACACGATTCGGCTCTTCAATGTCTCACCGCAAAAGATCGAAGTCATCTATAACGCCATCGACGAGCGCTTTCGCCAAGGGCATGCCAGCGACGCCGAACGCGAGTTCATCGCCGAGCGCTACCAGGTGAACTGTCCGTTCCTGCTTTACGCCGGACGCATCAGCCCGCACAAGAACGTGGTGCGCATTATCGAGGCCTTCGCCGCGCTGAAGAATGAGCTGAACAAGGAAGGCGTTTACGACGAGCTCAAGCTCATCATCATCGGCGACGAGGTGTCGCGGCATCCCGACCTGCGTCGCGCCTGCGTGAAAGGCGCAGTGCAAAATGACGTGCGCTTCCTTGGCTTCGTGCCCATCGACGTGCTGCGCATCTTTTACGATCAGGCAAAGATCTTCGTCTTCCCCTCGCTCTACGAAGGCTTCGGACTGCCGCCGCTGGAAGCCATGGCTCATGCTACGCCGGTCGTGACCAGCAATACCTCGTCGGTGCCGGAGGTGGTGGGCAATGCCGCTGTCATGGTGAATCCCGAGAACGTTTTCGAAATCATGAAGGCGCTGCATCGCGTGCTGCTCGATCAACCGTTGCGCCAGAAGCTGAAGGCGCGCGGGCTGGAGCAGGCCGGAAAGTTCTCGTGGGACGCCAGCGTGTGCCGGATGCTCGAGATCTACAAGGAAGTTGCCCGAGGGTAGCGGCCGGCTGCGAAGTTACGCCAGCGTGAAATTTATCGACCTCGCCAGGCTTACCGTCTAAGGCGCAAGATTTTCCGTCCCATCAGTCCTTCCAGAGCAGCTGCACCTCCGGCGCGCACGCATTAATCCTGCAAATCCTTACTTTCGTGAAAGCAGGCGGACTCAGACATCAGTTGGCCTCTGGCGTGCTTCTAAAAATCCAGTAGCGGGTTAAGGTCTTCGGGGCCGAGTTCGATGATGCAAATCTTATTTTCAATGCGGCTTGCAGTACTGGTACTCAGCGCTGCTGCGGCTCTGCCGCTACTCTGCTGGTCGCAGACGGCCAGCCTTACGACTCGATCAAGTCGTCAGTCGCATGCAACAGGCCAGAGGAGCCGATCGCAATCACAGCATGGCTTACACGGTCACGCGCGAGTATCAGTTGGCGGCAGAAGGGGCGACTCAGGATAAGTCCAGCGTGGTGGCGCAGGTAAGTTTTATTCCGCCGTCGGCGAAGGAGTACACGATCGTTAAGGCCGAGGGAAGCGACCGCGACACGGGCATCGTGCGCAAAGTGCTGGAACACGAGACCAGCATGGCCACGCACCCGGATCAGCACGAACTAACTTCGGCAAACTACGATTTCGCTCTGCTCGGGCACGAGACGATTGACGGTCGCGAATGCTATGTACTGGGCATCACACCCAGGCGCGAAGCGGTAGAGTTGGTGCGAGGCAAGGCTTGGGTCGACGCGAAGACGTTTGATATCCGCCGCATTGCCGGCCAGACCTCCAAGAGTCCTTCCTTCTGGATCAAGAAGCTGAATGTCACGCTAAATTACGGCGAAGTGAACGGCGTCTGGGTGCAGACCTCGACCGAGGCCGATCGCCGATGTGCGTATCGCCGGGCCGCATGTGCTCACCTCGCGTGAGATCGATGTGCAGAGAGCGACTGTCAGTGCGCGGGAACAATCCCCTGCCATGGTTCGCAATCGGCGCTCCAGCGCCCGCCGCAACGTTGCCGATGCCGCCACATGGGTGGCGCGGTAATACCTCCAAAGAGCTGGTTGGAATTCCTCACGGCTCGCGTTAGACTTCCCCGCACGCAGAAACGAGTTTCAGCTTCCGCGTAACTCTGGGCCACAACTGGAACTGCTCAATCGAGCCTGCAAGGAGACGTATATGCATTGGCTGTGGACGGCCATCATCGGCTTGGTCATCGGCGCGATCGCAAAACTCATCATGCCGGGCAAAGATCCTGGCGGAATCATCATCACCATGCTGCTGGGAATCGCCGGCTCGTTCCTGGCGGGATGGCTGGGCCGCGCCGTGGGCTGGTATCAGGCGGACCAGCCGGCAGGATTTATAGCGTCCGTCGTCGGGGCGATTATTTTGCTGGCGATCTATCGCATGTTCAAACGCAGCCCGGCGTGAGGAGGATTTCTGGAGTAAGGGCGGGTTCTTCTTGACTCAAATGTCCGTTCGAATCCGATCTCCGCGGCGCTAGCCTTGCGGTGCGAGCCTCGTCTCGCAAGTGTTGTGTCTCGCGAGCCTTCGTAGCAGGGCACGTCTTTAGACGTGCCGCAATGCGACGATGGAGCGAACGGCTTTAGCCGCTGCACAAGGCATACGGGGGCTAAAGCCCTTTCTGTTTTGAGCGAGCTTCGGCACGACTGAAGTCGTGCCCTGACACAAAGCAGCGAAGGCAGGGTTATTTGAAAACGCGGACGAGAGAAGATCTGCGGGATGAGGAACACTCAAAGATCCCGCTTTACAAGCTAATTGCTAACGGCGAATAGCCAGGTCTATTTTTAGCTGCCGGGCCTGTAAGCCGAATTTTGTATGCCGCTCTTTGCTCTTACGTGTGGGAGTAGGAACAAAGAGCGGCATGACGGTCATTCCTCTGGGCCGCGCATTACTGCGCGGCTCTAGCGACCTACCCGGAAGTTGTGACGCACCGAGCCGGCACGTACCGCGCGCCGAAGCACGCGACTCCTCCCCTATTTGGTCTTGCTCCGTGTGGGGTTTGCCCTGCCACCGCCATTACTGACGGCGCGGTGCGCTCTTACCGCACCTTTTCACCCTTACCTGCGACCGAAGCCGCGGGCGGTATGTTCTCTGTGGCACTTTCCGTAAACGGCCCTTGACGGCCGCCCCCCGGACGTTATCCGGCACACCGCTCTGTGGAGTTCGGACTTTCCTCTGCGAGCTTGCGCCCACAGCGACCGTCCGGCCCAGCAGCTAACTTGGTAATTATAGAGGAGCGTCCGGGCCAAATGTGGTCAGCCGCTGAAGCCGGATCACATTCAGACATCAGCTGCACCGCTGAAGCGGTGCTCCACCCGACAATTTCGCGCCTGAAACCCGGTGCTAGGCGCTCATCAGCCCAACCGCGCCGCCAGAATGTCCCCCGCCCGGTCGGCCACCGACATGATCGTCCCCACCGGATGCGCCGGAACAATCGTCGGTATCAACGACGCATCGACCACCGCGACGTTCGCCGTTCCGCGCACGATCAGCGTCGACGGGTCCACTCCGCCTGAACTCTCGCTGAGCGCAACCGTGCCGCCGAAATGGTTGATGATCAGCCGATTGAAGTAGACGCCGTCCACCGGCGAGGGTCCGGTTACATACGTGCGAATGTCGTCGAGCGAATTCGGATTGAGGTTGGGATGGCTCGAGCTGCCCGGCCCGAACACAATCTTCAAGTCGGGATTCTTAGCCAGCAGCTGGATCATGTTGAAGACCGCCTGCGTCATGAACGTCGTATCGGCGTTGCCGTCGGGGGTGTCGGGCAGATAGATGCTGGGATAGTTCACGTTGCCGCTGGGATCGAGCGTGATCAGGCCTCGCGCCTTCGGGTTCAGCATCATCAGGTAGGCGGTGAATGCGCGCGGTCCCCAGTACGGGCCGCCGGGCGTGCCCAGCCCATTCGGGTTCAGAAAGATCTCCACGTTCGGAATGTCGCCGCCCAGCGCGTAATTCAAAATCGATACCGGCTGATACTGCGCGTACGGCCCGCGGCCTCCGTTGAGGTAGTTCTGAATGTCGGCCGCGTTGGCGTCGTAGTCGCCGTAGTTGTAGGTTGTGTACGGCACCGCGCCGCTGTACTCGTAGGTGACGCTGGTCATCACGTGGTCGAAGACGCCGACGCCCGACCATCGGATTGTCGATGGCGAACGCTGCGCGCGATTGGCCGGGGAAAATCTCCGACTCACGGCCGCGCGGACCGACTCCGCTCACCAGCAGCAGCTTCGGGGTGATGAGCGCGCCCGCGGCCATCACCAGCAAGCCACCGGGATTCAAGCGAACCGTGCTGGCCGTGCCCGTCTGCGACTGATCCAGTCCTGGGCGCTGATTGAAATGCACGGCGACGGCTTCACCGTTATCGTCGAAATCAATTTTCGTGACCTTGCTGCAGGCAAGAATTTCCAGGTTCGAGATCGGCGCACCGCCCGGAGCCACCTCGGCGAAGTATCCGGTGATCGGCCCAGTGCGCTTACCGCCGGCGGCCGCCACGTACGGACGGCTGTAAACTCCCGATGCATCGAAGGGCAGGCTGGTATCACCTTCCACCCAGCCGTTGGCGGCATACAGAGGATGCACGATGTCGGCTGGCCCGGTGAGTTGCGGAATGCCGTCAGTCGATGGCGTGCTGGTCACCGGAACTCTGCGCGCGCACGCGATCGAAGTACGGGCTCATGTCGGACCAGTGCCATCCTGCTGGCCAGCTGCGGTCGAACACCTGCGTGGGGTTGGTCTGAAAGAGCATGCCGTTGACCATGCTGTTGCCGCCCAGTCCGATGGCCTGATAGGTGAACAGCGTCTCGGTGAGCTGGTAAGGCACACCCGGCGCCACATGCGCGATCTGCGAATATTGGCCGGGGACATCGAAGATGGTCAGATCGTTGCGTCCGGCGGGAAGCCATGGTGGACGGGCTGCGCCGCCCATCGCCGCCGACAGCGGACCTCCGGCATCGATGATGAGGATGCGTTTGCTTCCGCCGCTGGCCAGCCGCAATTTGGATGCGACAATCGAACCCGCCGTGCCTCCGCCGACGATGATGGCGTCGTAGCTGTCGAGCGGCGGGTTGACGTAGCTGCTTCCACCGCACCCGAGCAGTCCGGCTAAAGGAGACGCGACCGCCAACGTGATTCCGGCTTGCGCAGCTTGGCGGCAGAACTCTCTGCGACTGACAGGGGACACAGGCAACCTCACAACGTGCGAAAGAATGCCGGATTCGTTCCGCGCAAAGTAGGGATGATGAACTGTTTGAATCTGCGGGAGTATGCACTGCGCGTGGAGAAGAACGCAAGCCAAATCCGTTACGCTTGATTGTCGAAACGACACTCCGTGTTTCGGCCTTGGCGTTCGATCAAGCGAAACTCCGTCCCGCCCTGCGGGACGACTCAGCTTAGTCCGGAGGAAGTCCCGGGATATCGTGCCCATGAGCCCGAGTCCCGGTAGGGACGACAACCTCTTGCTAGGCGCTCTCCTTCAGCAGTAACTGTTCCGCCGGCGAGAACACATACGCGCGAATCATCGTCGTGCTCAGCAGCGACGTCAATCCTGACGAGGCCAGGATCATCGCGATCACCACGAACTGATAGATCGCCGCGTACAGCGGGATCGGCACCGGAGATCAGCATGCCGGTCATGAGCCCGGGAATCCAGACGATGCCGAGCGAGCGCAGATTATCGATTGCCGGGATGAGCGAAGAGTGAATGCTCGCCTCGGTGTAGGTCGCAATCGTCGTCTCCGGAGCGGCGCCCAGTGCCAGGCGGTTTCGATTTCGCCGGAATGAGCCAGCACTTCCGAGCGGAAGCGGTTCAGCGCGAGCCCATTCGTGTTCATCGCGTTGGCGATGATCATGCTGCCCACGGGAATCAGCGCCGTGATCGCGGTATCGATTACGCCCGCCCACGTCATCACCGCGGTCACCATACCCGCGCCGGCGGCGATCGAATAGGTCGACACCTTGCGAGCGCCGGGAATATCCTTCGCCCGCCTGGCGGAGATCGATCCGGCGGCAATGACCATGGCGGCCAGCAGAAAGACGCTCGACCAGCGCGGCGCTTTGAGCAGCAGCACCAGCAAGGAGCCCATGACCACGATCTGCACGATGCCGCGCACCAGCGCGATGGCCGCGTCACTCTCCAGATGAATGTTGCGGCGGCGCGCGAGCAAGACCACCAGCAGCGCCAGCACCGCGGCGATCGCTGCCTGCGCCAGTCCCAGCGCAACTTGCGAGTGGAAGAGCGACTTAAGCACTCAAGCACCTCCTCCGGCGGTCCGATCCGCACCAATCTGCCCGCCTCGATGCAACGCGACACGATGGCATAGCCGCCGCGCCTGGTCGCGATCGTGCGTCACCAGTACGAACGTCAGACAATTCTCGCTGACGAAGTTTGCGGATGAGTTCCTCCACGCCGACCTTGGCATGTTCATCCAGCGCGGAAGTGGGCTCATCGAGCAGCAGGACCTCCGGGCGATTCGCCAAGGCGCGCGCCAGCGAAACTCGCTGCTGTTCGCCTCCGGAAAGATTCGCGACATTGCGGTCCGCGAAACCGGGCAGGCCAACCCGCTCCAGCAGGCTGACGATCTCGGTGTCGGGCAGACGTCTCTCCGCGTTGTGCCGGGCCGAAACGCAGATTCGAGGCGACGTCGCCGGGAAAGAGAAACGGCCGCTGCGTTACCATGCCAACGCGCTGTCGCAAGGTTCGCGGCGGGATCTGGCGATAGTCCTGATCGTCCAGGTAAACGGTGCCGCTGGTCGGCTCGTCCAGCCGATTCAGCAGTCGCAGGAACGAACTCTTGCCCGATCCGCTGGCGCCCACGATGCCCAGCAGTTCGCAGCGCTGCACATCGAGCGAGATGTCGTTGACGATCCAGCGCTCGCCGACGCGGCGGCCGAGGTGCTCCGTGCGTAGTACTACAGCGTCAGACTCGACGCTCATCGGTCCAGGTGTCCGTAGTAGATCTTGGTGTCGTATTCCAGCACGACGCGGTCATCGGCGGCATGGTCAGAGAAGAGTTGCGGCAGTGCGCGCATCATCGCATCGTGCCGCTCGCCAGACTTCGGAATGTACGACGACGAGAGCAGTCGCCCGCGCAGACCGTCGAAGTCGAGGCGCTGTTCATTGTGCTGCTTGATCGAGGTGCATCTCGTTGGGCGCGAAGAAGCGCTGCAGGGCCTCGTAGCTGGCGAGATACTTGTGCGTGACCTGCTCGTAGTCGATGGCGTACTGCCGCAGGAACGCCTCGTAGGCGCGCAGAAACGGCGTGGAGTCGACGTCGCGGTCGTGCCAGACCAGCACTGCCCAGCCACCCGGCTTCAGGATGCGCGCGAATTCCACCCGCGCTTCCGGCGGACGAAACCAGTGAAAGGCCTGCCCGGCGATGACGAAATCTGCACTGGCGTTATCGGCCAGCGTGGTATTCTCCGCGCTGCCATCGACCGCGCTGAAGTTTGGATATGCTCGCCAGATATTTTTCCCCGGCAATTCGCATCTCGCGATTCGGCTCGACGCCGATCACGCGGTTGCCGTTCTCGAGGAAAATCTCCGCCAGCATTCCGGGACCGCAGCCGACGTCGGCAATCAGGTGCTCCGGAGTAAGGCCGCAGGCCTCTTTCAGTGCATGTACCACATCGTGGGAGTAGTGAGGGCCGATACTTGGCGTAGTCTTCCGCCCGGTCGGAAAAGCGCGCGAGCGGATCGCGAGAGGGTTCAGTCATGCCACTATAAATGATATCGTAAGTGCCGCATGGCATCCCGGACGGAAGACCAAGCCTCCGCTCATCAGTGCGATTGCCAATGCCATTCGCCGGGTCCCGCGCGGCCGGGTCAGCACCTATGGCGCGATCGCCAAGGCCGCGGGATACCCACGCAACGCCCGGCACGTCGCCCGCGTGTTGCGGCAGGTGCGGCGGATTGCCCTGGCAGCGCATTCTGGGTTCCGGCGGCCGGATCTCTCTGCGCGGGGAAGCAGCCCTGGAACAGCGCTTCCTGCTGGAAGCCGAGGGCGTCCGTTCAGCGGCCGCAGGGTGGATCTGGCGCGAGTTCGAGCACCGGTTCCGAGCGGGCACAAAGGCGCCTCAGCTGGCCGAAAAGCGGGTCAAGAGGCCTGCGAAACTGGTTGCGGCCGAAAGTTGTAGATAGTTCCGCCATCTGTCTGGTTTCCGGCCGAGCCGTTGGCGTAAAATGGGATCAGTTTTTTCATCAGGGCGGACGTTATGTTCCCGTTCACGGCAGTTCCGAACTACTCACCATTCGCAATCATGCTCCTCGTTGCCGGAACTCTGTTTGCGCAGCGCTATCAGGACCGCGACCACACCGTCTTCCATCGGCCTCCGTCTCCGGCGACCACGCAGAAGCGGACAGCCCATGCAGCCGCGTCGGCATCGCCCACCACCAGGGCTCAACCTCAACGGCGCACGGTCACCAGGGAGCGGCCCGGCGTGCCATCGCCTTCCGAGCGAGTCGCACAGCGGCGTCCAACCTTAGCCAGTAGAATCGCCAAAGCGGCTTAACCAGCTGGTGACAGCGTCCTGAACGTATCCCACAGTGTGGGACAGCCTGAAGACTCGGTCCATGAGCCGCTTCAGATTGCTTGCGGTCCGAGGCTGCTGCCATCGGCATTTTTGCGCTTCCCGTTTGTAACCTTCGTGTAACATAGAAAAACTTGCGCTCTAAAACCAGCGCCTCTCTATGGTCAGGCGTTCCCTGGACGATCCATACTCTAGTGCTGAACCGCGAAGCCTCGTGGCTGGCGTTCAATCGTCGTGTGCTCGAAGAGGCGGAGAACCCGCGCAACCCTCTTCTGGAGCGGGTGAAGTTTCTCGCCATCACTGCGCGCAATCTGGATGAGTTCTTCGAGATCCGTGTTGGCGGCCTGATGCAGCGCATTGAAGACGGCCAGACCGAATCCCGGTCCCGACGGCCGCACGCCCGCGCAGGAAGCGCAGTTGGTCGCGCAACTCACGCACGATTTCATGCGCGACCAGTATCGCTGCTGGAATCTTTCGTTGCGGCCGGCGCTGGCGGAAGAAGGAATTCGCGTTGTCGGCATGAAGGACCTGACGCCCGAGCAGCGCTCGTTTGTGGCCGACTACTGCGATCGCGAGCTGGATCCGCTGCTCACGCCGGTGACCGTCGATCCGTCGCATCCGTTTCCCCGCGTGTTGAACAAGGCGCTGTGCCAGGCGCTGCTGCTGCGCCGCCGCCGTCGCGCGTCTTCAACGTACATGGGAGTGGTCACCGTGCCGCGGGTTCTGCCGCGGTTGATCAAGCTGCCGCGGCGCAACGGCACCGAAGACTACATTTTCCTGGCGGACCTGGTGGCGTCCCACACTGTGGACATGTATCGCGGCTACGAGATCATCTCGGAAGCCGCGTTCCGCGTGACCCGCAACAGCAATCTTTATCTGCAGGAAGAAGAGTCGCGCAACCTGCTGGAGTCGGTGCGCACCGAATTGCACAATCGGCGCAAGGGCGACGCCGTGCGGTTGGAGATTGAGGCCGACGCGAATCCTGAGATGATCGAGCGCCTGCGCGGCTACTTCGAGTTGGAAGACTGGCAGATCTATCGCACCAACGGCCCGGTCAACCTTTCGCGTCTGTTTCACTTCTATGAGGAGACTGACCGGCCGGACCTGAAGTTCAAGCCCTTCGTGGCGCGCGAGTTGCAGTTGAACCGCAAGTCGCAGGACATCTTCGAAGAGATTCGCCACCGCGACATCCTGCTGCATCATCCCTACGACTCCTACGACTCGGTCGTGAATTTCATCCGCACCGCGGCGGAGGACCCCAACGTGCTGTCGATCAAGCAGACGCTATACCGCACCAGCGAGAACTCCCCCATTGTCAGAGCTCTCATCGACGCCGCCGCGCACAAGGAAGTGACGGTCGTGGTCGAGGTGAAGGCGCGCTTTGACGAGGCCAGCAACATTCGCTGGGCGCGCTCGCTGGAAGACGCGGGCGTGCAGGTGTTCCATGGGCTGGTCGGGCTGAAGACGCACTGCAAGCTGGCGATGATGGTGCGCAAGGATCCCGATGGCGAGACCCGGCTCTACAGCCATCTCGGCACCGGCAACTACAACTCGATCACGGCGACATACTACACCGACCTGAGCCTGCTGACGGCCGATCCGGAGATTACGTCGTCAGTGCACAGCGTCTTCAACTTCCTGACGGCGTATGCGGAGCGACCCAGCTACGATCCGCTGCTGGTTGCGCCCATCAACCTGGCGGAGCGCAGCATCAACCTGATTGCGCGCGAAGCCGATCACGCGCGGCACGGGCGTCCGGCACGCATCATCGCCAAGATGAATTCGCTGCTGGACCGCAACATCGTTCGCGAACTCTATCGCGCTTCGCAGGCGGGAGTGCAGATCGACCTGATCGTGCGCGGCATCTGCGGGCTGCGGCCGGGAGTGCGCGGCATCAGCGACCACATCACGGTGCGCAGTATCGTCGGCCGATTCCTGGAACACAGCCGCATCTTTTACTTCGCCAACGGCGGAGAAGAGGAAGTCTACCTGGGCAGCGCCGACTGGATGCCGCGCAACCTGCTGGAGCGCGTAGAAGTGCTTGTTCCCCATCAAGGATCGCCATGCTGAAGCAGAGAATTCGCGGCGAGATTCTGGAGGCCTACCTGGCGGACAATGCGCAGGCGCGCATTCTGCAGCCGGACGGCAAATACGTGTATGCCGACGCCCTGCGCTCGCGTTCCGGTTCGCCAAGCGCGGAGTATACTTCAACGCGCAGGAATTTCTGATCGCGCTGTCGGAAGGTAAAGTGACTCTGGATTCCATTCCGCAATTGCCGGCGCCGCGCCGGCGTAGTGTTCGCAAAACCGTCAGGGCCAGATAGTCGTCATGCAGATCTTTTTCTTACGTCACGCCAATGCCGGTGAGCCCAAGCTGAATCCCGTAAAAGACGAGAAGCGTCCGCTGGACAAGCTGGGAATCGAGCAGTCCCACGATGTGGGACGTGCGCTGGCGGCCCTGAACATCACGGTCGACGCCATCATCTCCAGCCCGTTGCGCCGCGCCACGCAGACCGCTGCCGTGGTCGCCAACGAGATCGATCACGAAGACAAGGTCATTATCGACAATGCGCTTGCGCCCGGGCGCCACCTACGAGCAGTTTCAGGAATTGCTTCGCCGCTACAGCCGCAAAGACGCCATCATGGTCGTCGGCCATAATCCCACAATGACGGAGTTCCTGAACAAGCTGATCGGGGCTGCGCCGCACTCTGTCGAAGTGAAGAAGGGCTCAATCGCGCGAGTGGAAAAAGAAGGCCGCAAGGCCGCCGTCCTGAAGTGGTGTATGCCGCCGAAGGTGGTGCGCTCGATTCAGCAGGCCTCGGCCAGCAGTTCGCGTCCAAAGACCGTTTCGAAGTAGCTTCTTCTCCTGTTCGACTGCCCACAATTCCAGATCGATTCCTTCCGACGGCTTTCGGCTTCAGCATGCAGGCGCACGCGTCCGTCCTGGTGAACGCGGACTTTCAGCTGCGGCGACGGCGGCGCGGCGGCCCTGGTCCAGCGCGCGCGCCAGTCGCAGCAGGGCAATGGCTTTGGATACGTGGATCTGTTCGATGCCCGGCAGCACGCGCATAACCTGATTGCTGGGCGAGGGAAGCGACTTGCCGACGAAGCGCGCGATGGCGGCGATGATGCGGCGCTGCAGCGGCGTGTAGCCGAAGATCTCCGAGTTGGAGATGACGTAGTAGGTGTGGCGGCGCCGGCCGGAGCGATTGATGTAAGCGCCCACCTCGTGCAGCATGGCCGCGGCCTCCAGCCAGTCGGCGTATTCGGGCGGCAGCTGATGAACCGATTGCAGTCGGCGAAACAACTCGCAGCGACAAGATCGCGAATGCGCTGCGCGAATGTCAGGTCGGCGCCATAGTGTTTGGCGGCCGCAGAGCAGCGCATCGTGCCGCTCCGACTCGACCTGCTCCTTCATGGCCGTGCTGGCGTTGTAGTCGGCCATCATCTGCGCCAGCAGGCCGTCGCGCAGTCCCAGCGGCAGATAGCGGAAGCTGCGCAGCTTGCAAAGCTGCATCAATTCCGCAAAGACCATGGCGCCGGCAATGATGATCTCGGCTCGCCGCGGGCCGATGCCGCGCAGCGATCGCCGTTGCGCCAGGTTACGGCGGCTCAGGTCGTCGAACAGCGAGGCCACCGCAGTTCTGCGGAACTGTGTGCGGCTTGCTCTCGTCGTAGCCGCGCACCTTCGAAGCGTATAGACCTGAGAGCGCGGCCGGCGTGCCGGAGGTTGCGATGACGACTTGAAGCTTGGCGTCGATGATGCGTTTCTTGATGCGCGACACTTCGCGCTGAATGACGGAGCGCATCTGCTGCAACTCGGCGCGCTTGGGCGGATCAGTTGTGCAGAAAGGTCTGCGTCAGGCGCACCGCGCCGATTGGCAGGCTGACCATGTCGTCGATGTGGCCGGAGATGGAGAGCGTGAGTTCGCAACTGCCGCCGCCCAGATCGATCAGCAGCGCGCGACTCTTCGCGATGCGCGCGTTCGCCAGCACGCCGAGATGAATCAGGCGGCCTTCTTCCAGGCCGGAGATGACTTCCACCTTCCATCCGGTGGCGGTGCGCACCCAATCGCAGAAAAGCGCGGCTGTTGCCGGCGTCGCGCAGGGCGCTGGTGGCGACCACGCGCACACGATCGGCGGCGTGGGTCTGGACGGCGCGATGAAAGCGCCGCAGCACGCGCAGGGTGAGCGCCATGGCCTGCGGATCGAGCGCTCCGTTGGCGAACACGCTCTCGCCCAGGCGCGTGACTTCGCGATCTTCGTGCAGAGTTTCGAGCCGGCCGCGGACGACCTTTGCGATTTTCAGCCTGACCGAGTTGGAGCCGATGTCGACCGCGGCAAATGTAGGCATGCGAAAGGTCGAAACAAAAAGTATCGATGAGCGCAGAGACGATTACAAGAGCATGGCGGCCCAGCGCAAATTCAACAGAGATTCACGCACGCTTCACGCGGTTGTAACCGTCTGTGTTCGGAATGGCCGCGGCGATTCCGCAAGTTTGAACTGCTATATTCGGAGCATGTTGTCGACCGCGGACAACGCGCAGGTGACGCGTAAACGCCACGGCTCGGAGACGATGTTCGCAGCGCGACACGCAGCGCTCTGGCTTTGGGCGATCGTCGTTGCGGGCGCGGTTCTGCGCCTGATCGCGCTGGCGTACAAGAGCTTCTGGATCGACGAGATTGCCAGCGTGGCGATTGCGCGCCGCACGTCGCCGGTGTTCTGGCATTTCCTGTGGCATGACGAAGGCAACATGGCGGCGTACTACGTGCTGCTGCGGCCGTGGCTGCACTTCGGATACGGCGAAGGCACGGTGCGTCTGCTCTCGGTGATTCCGGGAGTGCTGTCGATTCCGCTGATGTACGTTCTCGGGCGCAGGCTGTTCGGGCGAGCGCGCGGCAATGCTCGCGACGTTATTGTCTGGCGCTGAATGCGTGTGCGATCTTCGTCTCGCAGGAGGCGCGAGCGTACAGCTTCGTCGTGCTCGCGGTACTGTTGTCGACGCTATCTTTTCGTGCGGCTGATCGACTCGCCTAGCGTACGGCGCGGCATGCGCGTATGCCGTCGTCGCCGGATTGAGTTGCTACTTCCATTACTTCTGCGTGCTGGTTCCGGCAGCGCATTACGCGGCGGTGTTCGGCTTGCGCGCCGGAGCGTCGCCCGTGGAAGCCGCTCATGCTGGCTGCGGCGATCATCGCGGTCGTGGCCGCTCCCATGCTGTGGCTGATTCACGCGCAGGACACCGGCCACATTTCCTGGGTGCAGCCGCCGTCGTGGCTGGAGCTCTATCACCTGGGCGCGTATCTCGCGGCCGCCAGCGGCAAGGCCGTCGGCGGGGTGCTGTTGGCGCTAAACCTTGTGCTGATCGGATTCTTCGTCAGAGCGCGTCCAGAGGAGCATGGGGCGATGTTGATCTGCGCTGGCAATACCTGCTGGTGGCCAGCCTGGTCGCAACTCCGATCGTCATCACGTTGCTGGTGTCAATCGTGCGACCGGCGTTCTATCACCGCTTTCTCGTCATCTGTCTGCCGGGATGGGTACTGATGACGGCGCTCGGCGCAGATGGAAATCCGCGCACGCGCATGGAGAGTCGGTGCGATCGTCGGCGTCTGTGGACTGTCGATCGCCAGCACGGCGATTCTCTACCACCGCGTGACCGAGGACTGGCGTGGCGCGGTGCAGTTACCTGATCGCAAACGCCGAGCCGGAGCGATCGTGTGCTGTACTACCAGCCGGTGGGAGAGTTCGCCGGAGAGAACTATCGTGACTGGCTGCCCGGTCATCAAAGCCCTCGTCCACTCTCAGTTCCGGTCAATGCCGACGGTGAGTGGGATCAGAAACTGGATGACGCGCAACAGGTCTGGCTGGTGCTGTACCGGGCGAAGCCGGATGATGCCGAGGCGCGCGCGATCGAGAAGAAATTAGAGAGTCGGTATCAGCCCGGAACACACGAGACATTTCGCGGAGTGACAGTGATTCGGTACAAGCTTCGTCAGTAGAGCGTCACGACATTACCAGATTCCACTTCGCAGAGAGTTCATCACGAGAAATCCCACAATGCACAACCAGCCAGCCCCGAGAAGTCCGTCGATCAACTTAGTTGATTTCGAGGACATCCCCTGCTTTCTAAGCCCTGCTTTACCGATTCGCCTTCATCATCTGCTCGGCGTGTTTCAGCGACGTCTCAGTCAGCTTGGCTCCGCTTACCATGCGGGCAATCTCTTTCGTGCGCTCTTCGTCGTCGAGCTGACGCACGTAAGTCTTCGTTCTGCCCGCCAGCCTCTCTCTTCTCGATGAGGTAGTGCTGATCGGCAAACGACGCGATCTGCGGCAGGTGCGTGATGCAGAGTACCTGCTTGGTACGCGAGAGCTGTTTCAGCTTCTTGCCGACCGCTTCGGCCGCGCGGCCACCGATGCCGGCGTCGATCTCGTCGAAGACCAGCGTCCGTTGCGAGCCTAGCCTCTTGCCAAGCGAGGGCAAGGAGGATGGTGCACCCGACTGTCCTGCAACCGAGGATGAGGCGCCGCCGTTCTTTCCACTTCGCTTGCTCTGACCTGACTCGATGCTCGTCTTCAGCGCCAGCATCACGCGCGAGAGCTCGCCGCCTGAGGCGATCTCGTCCACCGGCCCGAGCGGCTCGCCGGGATTGGCCGAGATCAGGTATTGCACCTGGTCGAAGCCGCGGCTGGTCCAGTGCGACTCTTCGTCCGTGCCGCTCACCTCGACCTTGAAGCGCGCCTTCATCGCCAGTTCGTTGATCTCGCTCTCGACCAGCTTCTCCAGTTTGCGCGCCGCTTCATAGCGCTGCCGCGACAGCGCACGCGCGGCTTCGAGATATTGCTCCGCCGCAGCCGCCAGCTCCAGCCGCAGCTTGCGCAGCACCTCGTCCTTGTTCTCCATCTCGTTGAGCTTGCGTTCGAGCTCCACGCCCAGGGCGATCGCGTCGTCCAGCGTCGGCCCGTACTTGCGCTTCAGCCGATCGAGCGCGGCCAGCCGGTCTTCGACTTCGGCAAGCCGTTCGGGCGAAGCCTCGATGCCCTCGCCGTAGTCGCGCAGGCGCGCGCCAATGTCTTCGATGGCGATGCGCGCCGATTCCAGCTCGGGCACGGCATCGCGAAACTGCTCGTCGAAGCGCAGCAGCTCTTCGATCTGGCGGGTGGCCGCGCGAATGGAAGCCGCCGCCGAGCCGTTGCTTTCGTACAGCGCATCGTAGGCGGCCATCGCGGCGTTGCGCACGCGCTCTGCAGTTCGCCAGCACGCGCTTCTCGGCTTCGAGCTTCACGTCTTCTTCCGGGTGCAGGCGTGCGTCGGCAATCTCCTTGCGCTGGAAGTTCCACAGGTCGAGCAGCTTCAGGCGGTCGGTCTCGTCGCGTTCCAGATCGGCGATGCGGCGGCGAATCGTATTCCAGTTGTCGAACGCCGTCGCGACGGAAGAGTCGTCGCTGCCGGCGAAGGTGTCCAGCAGCGTCAGGCGCGATGCTGCGTCGAAGGCCAGCACGGCTTCGTTCTGCGCGTGAATCACGGCCAGATTCGGCGCCAGTTGTTTCAGGACGGAAACCGTTGCCGGCTGATTGTTGATGAAGACGCGGCCTTTGCCGCCGGCCGTGATCTCGCGGCGCAGGATGATCTGGCCGTCTTCGGCGTCGATGCCGTTTTCTTCCAGGATGCCGTCGATCGCGGGAGAGCCGACATCGAATACCGCCGAGATGGTGGCTTTTTCGGTGCCGTGGCGGACTGCGTCGCTGGAGGCTTTGTCGCCCAGCAGCAGGGCCAGTGCGTCGATGAGGATGGATTTTCCGGCGCCGGTTTCGCCGGTAAGCAGGTTGAGACCTGAGGCGAACTCCACGGCGACGTTGTCGATGACCGCGTAGTTTTCGACCCGCAATTCCAGCAGCACGTGAGTTCTCGACCGGCGAAGTTAGGGGCAGTGTAGCAGGGAAGCTGTCAGCCGTCAGCTATCGACCGTCGGCTCGCCTTTCGCTGATCGCTTTTCGCTCTTCGCCGGAGGGACAGAGACGCGAGTCTCCCACCCAACCTACTTGACGTCACTCCGCGAGAATGCAACGATGCCCGCCATGGGCGAGAACAATCGGCGGTTGATGTGGCATGGGATGTTGCTGTTTCTGCTTGGGGCTGTTGACCGGCTTTCTGGAGCCGCGTTTTGCCAACATGCGAATGGGGCTGGCGGCGCACCTGGAAGGCGTCATGAACGGCATTTTCCTGATCGGCCTGGGCGCAATCTGGAACGAAGTGAGGCTGTCGCCTGGTTTGAAAGCGACGACCTTCTGGATCGCTCTCATGGGCACCTACGGAAACTGGTTGATAACGACGACGGCGGCGGTCTTCGGCACGTCGGCCCTCTCGCCTATCACCGGCACGCCGCACGGCGGCCAACCGTGGCAGGAGAAGCTGGTTACGGCGGGCTTCATGGCGATTGGGATTGCCATCGTCGCTTGCGCGGTGCTTGTCCTCTGCGGCCTGCGTAAGGCGGCCCGCGGAACAGCGGCATCAACGTAGATCCCCAAAGCAAAGCAGAGTTCCGGCAGAAGATTGCGCCGAGCCGCGGCATTCATGCCCCGAGCCGAAGCAATGCGTGAACGGCCTGTCGTCCCTCAAGGAACTTGGCCCATAACACTGCCACCTATCCCGGGCTTCCGCCCGGGGCTGAAGAAGTTTCATTCTTCCGGGTCGTGAACTACCGACAGTACTCAAATTGCGATTGCTTGAGCTGACAACCTGAAGATGGAAGCCGAAAGGTGAGCGCTGAGAGCTAATGGCTTCCGCCCCATAGTTACTCCATCGGAACCCCGCCCCACATCTCTACTTCTAGCGCGTCAAATGCTTATAATGCGGAGTAACGAAAGGTGAGCGTTGTAGGTCTCATGAATGTCTCCCATGCCTTGCTCGCTACGGCCATCGGCGGTGAAATCTCAGGTCTGATTGAGACCAGCGGTCTCGTCGCCAAAACAGTTCTCGTCATTCTGCTGATTTTCAGCGTCGCCTCCTGGGCCATCATCTTCTCCAAGTGGGGACTGTTCCGGCGCGCCCGCACTCAGAGCAATCGCTTCATGCGCATGTTCCGCAAGTCGGAGCGCCTGAACGATGTGGCCTCCGTGGTCGAGCAGTTCAAGCCCAGCCCGCTGGTCGCTGTCTTTGAGGGCGCCTACGACGAGCTGCGCAAGCAGGCCACGCATCCCATCCGGCTGCCGGCGTTGCAGCGCGCCACGCAGATCGCTTCGTCCGAAGAGCTCTCGCGCCTGGAGAGCCGCCTGCCGTGGCTGGCAACCACCGGCGCGGTGACGCCGTTCATCGGATTGTTCGGAACGGTGTGGGGCATCATCGACGCGTTTCACGGACTCGGCACTGCCGGCTCGGCTACGTTGCGCGCGGTTGCGCCGGGCGTTTCGGAAGCCCTGATCACTACCGCCGCCGGACTCTTCGCCGCGATTCCCGCCGTCATCGCCTACAACATGTTCACCCAGCACATCCGCGAGTTCGGCGCGCGCATGGACGACTTCAGCCTGGAGCTGATGAATGAGGTCGAGCGCGCCCAGGCAGGAGCGGCGGTCGCGTCCTCAGCCTGTGGAGCGGCGGTAATGGCATTCACCAACGCGCAAGGACGCACCCAGAGCTCGCTTTCCGACATCAACGTCACGCCGCTGGTCGACGTAGTGCTGGTGCTGCTGATCATCTTCATGGTGACCGCACCGGTGCTGCAGTCGGGCATCGAGGTCTCCGTTCCGCACACCAAGACGGTCAAAGAGATCACCGAGGAGCGGCTGGTGGTCACCATCGATCGCGACCAGAATGTCTTCCTGAACAGCCAGCCGGTGAACATCAACCAGATCGGCGCAGCGCATTCACGAGAAGGTCCGCGATCCCGAAGGGCAGTCGGTGTACGTGCGCGCCGATGAGAACGTGCCCTTCGGCGCGTTCGCGACGGTGATGGATGCGGTGAAGCAGTCCGGCATCACCAACGTGAGCATTGTCACGCAGCCGCTGGAGCAGCATGGCAGCCGACGTTGACATCTTCGCCGGCGAGGGCAACGTTCGCGGGCCCGTGATCGGTTCGGTGGCGCTGCACGTTGCTCTGTTCGCGCTCGCACTGTTCGGCTATCTGATCCCATTCAATCGCGGCGAGAGAGTTGGGGCGGAACGACCGGCGGCGGCGGCGCGATGAGCGCGACGCTGGTCAGCAGCATCCCATTGCCCAAGCCGCCTACCGAAACGCAAGAACGTGCTGGCGAACCAGTCGAAGGGGCTGACGGAATCGAAGCCGAAGGAGACGCCGAAGGAAGAGCCGAAGGCGATTCCGATTCCCGAGCGCGAGACGAAGAAGAAGGGGCCAACGCCGTCGGCGCAGAAGAAGCCTCCGCCGAAGGAGGTCGCGAAGGTTGAGGACAACAAGATTCCCTTCGGTGAAGGTGGGCCGATCAGCGGACCGTATGGATCGTTCTCGACCTCGAACGCTAAGGGCGGATTGAGCTTCAGCGGCGGCACCGGCGATTTCGGCAGCCGCTTCGGCTGGTACGTCGATGGCGTGCGGCGCAAGGTCTCCGACAACTGGATGAAGTATGAGATCGATCCGCGAGTCGATACGGCGCGGCGGGTGTACATCTACTTCGAGATCGACCGCTCGGGCTCGCCGACGCAACATTCGCGTGGAGCAGTCGAGCGGAGTGCCGTCGCTGGATCAGTCGGCAATGCGCGCGTTGCAGAGGATTGATACCTTCGGACCGCTGCCGCCGGAGTACGCGGGCCGGTATGTGGCGGTGGAGTTTTGGTTTGATTACAAGCGGTAAGGGAGTGCGCAGCTATAGCCGCGCAGGGACGGAGCACAGCTTCAGCGGCTGCAGATGTACAAGTTTTGTGAATTGTCATCACGAGGAGGGCTAACAGGGCTCCCGACGAGCGCCGCTGTTGCGCTCGAGGGACAGCTCGAGCTCGACGAGGGATCAGCTGTTCGTCGACAGAAGCCGAGCCGTACAAATGCGATAGGGGTCCTTCGACTCCGGATCGCAAACGGCGCGATCCTGCGCTCAGGATGACACAGTGTTTATTCGGTTCGCACAAGCATGAACGAGTAGTGAATTGGAGCTTCCATTGCCCATGAAACGGTTCGCCGCAATTATTTCGCTCTTACTGTTCGTCACTCTCGGCCTCTCGGCCCAGGACTGGATTCGCACCGGCACCGGCCTCGGCGTCGAGAAAATCCGTCTCGCCGCGGCCGACTTCAAGCAGATCACCACCGACTCCGGCACGCAACAACCTGGCGATGACCTTCAACACCACGCTGCAGAACGATCTGCAGAATGCCGGCATCTTCGAGATGGTTTCGCGCAGCTTCTGGCCGACGTCGCTTCCCGGCGCGCCGCAGGAAGTGCATCTCTCCGAGTGGTCGAGCCCGCCGCCGAACGCCAACATGCTGGCCTTCGGCAATCTGGGAGTGCAGGGCGGCTACCTCAGCGTGCAGGGCTGGCTCTTCGACACCCAGAACACGCAGTCGCCGCAGGTGCTGGGCAAGCAGTATCGCGAGCAGGCGACCGACGAGAACGCGCGTCTGATCGCTCATCGTTTTGCCGACGAAATCATCTTCCGCCTGGGCGGCGGCATTCAGGGAATCGCCGAGACGCAAGATTTACTTCGTCAGCAATCGCGGCGGCTCGAAAGAAATCTGGCAGATGGATTATGACGGCGCCAACGAGAAGCAACTGACGCATCTGGGCTCGATCGCGCTGTCGCCGCACGTTTCGCCCGACGGCTCGCGCGTGGCGTTTTCCGGCGTGACCAAAGAGGGCTGGCAGATCCTGATGTACTCGCTCGATCTCAACCGGCTGGTCAACTTCCCGCACTTTCCCCGGTGACAATTATTCGCCGGCGTGGTCGTCGGACGGACAGAACATCGCCTTCTCGTCGTCGCGCACCGGCAACACCGAGATCTACAGCGTCAGCTCGTCGGGCGGCAATCTTCGCCGTCTGACCGAGAACAAAGGACCCGACGTTTCACCGACCTGGAACCCAAAGACTAACGCCCAGATCGCGTGGGTCAGTGGCCGCACCGGGCTGCCGCAGATCTACACCATGGCATCGGACGGAACGAATGCCGTGCGGGTTACCGATCAGGGCTATGCGGTTTCGCCGTCGTGGTCTCCCAACGGACAGTTTCTCGCCTTCGCCTGGGTGCGGCATTACGGGCCGGGACAGCCGGGCGCCAGCGATATCTACGTGATGGACATGGCCAGCAAGCAGTGGGCGCAGTTGACGCACGATGGCGGGCGAAATGATTTTCCCTCGTGGTCGCCGGATGGGCGACATATCGTATTCCAGTCGAATCGAACAGGTAAGTTGCAGATTTGGACGATGCTGGCCGATGGCAGCGAACAGCGGCAGCTGACGAAGTCGGGCGAAGAGTTCGCAGCCGAATTGGAGTTTCAAGTAAGCTGAAAGGTTTGATCGTGAGAATTGCAGCCGCTCTTTTGGGGTTGGAACAATATCAGTCGGGGCGCATCGGCAGTAAAGAATTGCGCCATCTGATTCGGAGATCTGGTTTGGCTGGAGTGCTTTGCTGCGATCCATCTGAAGGGGCGTGATACGTTGACGGGCGACGGAAGGAGCACACTTCGGCCCTTTATGAACTGATGCGAGTGCTCTCGCATTGAAACGGAGGAGAAAGTTGAAGCGTACACGCAGTCAATGGAGCAAGATCACGATTGCACTGGCCGTAGTTCTGATGGTCAGCGCCTGTGGCAAGAAGAAGGCAGCACCACCGCCGCCGCCACCGCCGCCACCCGCGCCGGCGCCGACTGCCTCATTGACGGCCAGTCCGAACACGATCAACCCCGGTCAGTCCACCACGCTGACCTGGAAGACGCAGTACGCCACCGATGTCACCATCGATCAGCTCGGCAAGGTCGATCCCAGCGGCTCGCGCATGGTGTTGCCGAGCGAATCGACCACCTATCGCCTGATCGCGAAGAACGACACCGGCACGCAGGAAGCGACCGCGCGGGTGACCGTCAACGCACCTCCTCCGCCGCCGACAAATCAGAACGGCAACGAGACCGAGGCGCAGCTGTTCGCGTCGAGCATGCAGGACGTGTACTTCGACTACGACAGCTACGACGTGACGCAGCAGTATCAGCAGGTGTTGCAGGCCGACGCGCGCTTCCTGCAGCAGCATCCCAACATCAAGTTCACCATCGAGGGACACTGCGACGAGCGCGGCTCGACCGAGTACAACCTGGCGCTGGGCGATAATCGCGCCAACTCCACCAAGCAGGCGCTGGTGTCGCTGGGCATTCCGGCGGACCGCATTCGGACCATCAGCTACGGCAAGGAAAAGCCGTTCTGTACCGAAAGCACCGAAGCTTGCTGGGCGCAGAACCGGCGCGCGCACTTCGTGTATCAGGGACAGTAGCGAGCTGGTGGCGGCCGCCGGCTGCAGAGCTTAGTGCCATGGTAGCCAGAACGCCTCAAGCGCTGTGCGGCATTGGGCGGCGGGATGCAGCTTCCAGGCGGCAGGATAGGCCGTTGCGACTCGCGGTCTAGAATCGGGTACAGTCGCGTTGCTGGCGGCAGCCGTCTACGATGTGTCGATCCGCACTGCGAAGCAGTGCCAGTCTCTCAGAGACGAACCTCCGAACGAGATTCCACGGAACAACATTATGCGAATTCGTAATTACGTAGCTTGGCTGGCAATGGCGGCGATGCTGCTTGCGCCCGGCGCTCCCGCCTTCGGCGGTCAGCAAGGAAATGATTCAGCTGCAGACGCAGGTGCAGGCGCTGCAGGACCAGGTCGCGCGCATGCAGCAGTCCATCGACATGAACATGGGCGTGATGAAGAACCTGATCGAGCAGAGCGCCGACAGCGTCAACAAGATGAACGCTACCGTCAACGATCTGCAGAACAAGATGCAGGGGCTTACGACCGACAATAGCGGCAAGATCGATCAGCTCTCCGGCCAGGTGCAGTCGCTGCACGATTCGGTCGACGAGTTGAAGTCGCGCATGGCCAAGATCAGCAAGCAGCTCGACGACATGCAGCAGGGCGGACAGAACCTGGCTGCCGGACAGCCGGGCATGACTGCTGCGCCGGGTGCGGCTCCCGGAGGAGCGCCTGCGGCCGGTACGCCGGACAACGGTGCGGCCTCGGCGGCGCCTCCGGCGGACACGCTCTACAACAACGCGCTGCGCGATTACAACTCCGGCAAGTACGATCTGTCGTCGCAGGAGTTCGCGCAGTATCTGCAGTACTACGGCAACACCGATCTCGCCGGCAACGCGCAGTACTATCTCGCCGACATCGAGTATCGCCAGGGCAACTTCGCAGCGGCGGTGAAGGATTACGACAAGGTGCTGGAGCAGTATCCCGGCGGCAACAAGGCGGCCGCGGCGCAGTTGAAGAAGGGATATGCGCTGCTGGAACTCGGGCAGAAGGATGCCGGTGTTCGCGAGTTGAACAGCCTGATCGCGCGCTATCCGCGGTCGATTGAAGCGTCGCAGGCGCGCGACCGCTGCGGCGGCTTGGGCGTGACCGGCAGGCAGCACGGTTCACAAGCCGGCAACGCACGGTAGGATTTGGAAGCGCTGTTGAAGGGCGACCTCGCAGGTGCGCCTTTTGTCTTTTCAGCTGAACGGGAATGGCTGCCAAAAGGTGGCAGCCTCGCTTGCGCCTAGCATACATTATCAGCCTCGGCCAGTCGACGGAGGGCTGGAATGCAGCCTGAAGCCGTGCTCCAGCCGACCAACATCAGCCGCGAAGCGGTACTTTACCCGACGGCTGGCGGAAATCGGCAGGCTACTCCAAATCTGCGCAAAAAGGAAGGGCGGCCGCTTGTCTCGACACGGCCGCCCTGGGCCTGCGTGAATTCCCTCTGACGCCTCTCCAGATCACGCAGACAAATTGCATTTCGCTTCGCCTGACTCCCTGCTAGCTTGTGTGCAAACACAGGTGCCGCACGAAGTTGCGCTAGCGAGACGACGCGGCTGGTCATGCCTTCCGCCGGGAGTTCCGGCCGTCATCCCCTGCGCCAGCACCAGCTCGCGCGCTTCGCTCCGAATGGACGGCAGGTGCAGCAGGAAGAAAACCGATCCCGCCGATGCAGGCCAGTCCGCCCAGCGCCACCGTCCACGGCGCGCCCAGGTGATGAGCTACCGCGCCCGCCGAAAGCGATCCGAACGGCGCCATGCCCATGAACATCATCGAGTAGACGGCCAGAATTCTGCCGCGCAGCTTGTCGGGCACCATGGACTGAATCAGCGTGTTCGACGACGCCATCTGCACCATGATGAAGAAGCCGACCGGCAGCAGCAGCAGCGTCGACAGCCAGAAGACGCGCGAGAAGGAAAACAGGATCAGGCTGATGCCGAAGCCTCCGGCGCAAAGGCCGATCAGCCTGCCCAAGCCCTTTCACGCCCACGCGCGCCGCCAGGCTGGCCGCGCCCAGCAGCGCGCCGACGCCGGTCGCGCCCATCAGAATGCCCAGGCCTCTGGCGCCGCCATGCAGGATCTGGTCGGCGAAGACCGGCATCAGCACGGCGTAGGGCATGCCGACAAAGCTGACCAGTCCGAGCAGCAGCAGGATGGCGCGAATCGGACCGGTGTTCCGCGCGAAGGCAAAGCCTTCCAGGATGTTCTCCAGCGGCGAGCCCTCGCTGGCCAGCTTCGCCGGATGCTCGATGCGCATCAGCAGCAGGCCGGCGATCACCGCGATGTAGCTGACCGCAGTTCGCGAAGAAGCACCAGCCCTCGCCGATGGACGCGACCAGGATGCCGGCGACCGCCGGGCCGATGATGCGCGCGCCGTTGAACATCGACGAGTTCAGCGCGATGGCGTTCATCAGGTCTTCGCGGCCGACCATGTCGATGAGAAACGCCTGCCGCGCGGGAATGTCGAAGGCGTTGACCACGCCCAGGCAGCGCGGCCAGCACCATAACCTGCCACACCTGCACGCGATGCGTCAGGGTGAGCGCGGCCAGAATTGCCGCCAGCATCATGGACGGCCGTCTGGGTGGCGATGACGACGCGGTGCCGGTTGTAAGCGGTCGGCGACAATGCCGCCGATCGGCGCCATGATGAAGACCGGAATCTGGCTGGCGAAGCCGACGGCGCCCAGCAGCAACGCCGAACCCGTCAGGCGATAGACCAGCCACGACTGCGGCCACCGTCTGCATCCAGGTGCCGATCAGCGAGATGAGCTGGCCGGCGAAGAAGAGCTGGAAGTTGCGATGGCGCAGCGCGCGCACGGCCAGCGCCAGCCGCGAATCCTGCGAGGCCGGCGGCGGCGAATTCCTGCTGTCTCCTCAGCGACGATCTCGCGCAGGGATTCGTGTTCGGAATTTTGGGGCGGATCGGCCATCGATGCTTGTGATGCTGAGAAGAAGCGGCTCGGCGCTCTTCGCGTGAGCGATGAACGACGCCACAATCCAGAATACTGCAATTCGCGTGGCATGATTCCGGGCACGCGAATTCAGGTCGACGGCATTTTGGACGGCGCTCGCAGGTTGCAAGACGTTTGGCCGCCGGCTATCTTGCTAGTTTGGCGAACACGACTCCACTCCCGCAGCCGTCCCGCAATCCAAAGTTCCCGCTCACCGCCGATTCTTCCGCCGGGTGAAGGGAGTGCTTTCTGCGGCCGGAGGCGGTCTACCGGCTCTCGCTGAAGCTGAAGTACGGAGCGGCAAGTCTGTCGCAACCGCCGGGACCGAACATCGCCAACGGCACGCTGAAGAGCCGCGCCGAGTGGGAGGCGGCGCTTCGAACGCGCGAAAGAGATGCACGTCCCGCTGCATCGCGGGCCGGAGAAAAACTGGGACCACCTCGCGGCCGTCTCCACCATCCTGGCGCAAACCAAGCCGCAATGCGCGCATTCTCGACGCCGGCGCCGAGATCTATAGCAACGTTCTGCCCGCGCTGTTTCTCTACGGCTATCGCGACCTGCACGGCATCAATCTCAGCTTCACCGATCCCACGCGGCGCGGGCCTATCCGCTACATTCCCGGCGATCTGACGCGCACTCCTTATCGAGGCTGGTCGTTCGACGCCATCACCTGCATGAGCGTCATCGAGCACGGCGTTCCGCTGCGACGACTACTTTCGCGAGATGTGGCGGCTGCTGAAGCCGGGCGGCCTGCTGATCACCTCGACCGATTACTACCCCACGCCGATCGACACGCGCGGGCAGGTTGCGCACGGCACGCCGATCAAGATCTTCTCCCGGCCCGAGATCGAGGCGGCGATTGAGCTGGCGAAGTCGATCGGGTTCGAGCAGACCGGGCCGATTGATCTGGATTGCAAGGAGAAGCCGATTCACTGGGAGCAGTTCGGGCTGGACTACACGTTCGTTCTGTTCACCCTGCGCAAGCCAGCCAGCCGGCCGGATTGATTGCAGCTATTTGATTGCGCCTTGCTTTCCGGCAATCCTTCGCAGCAGGCCGATCTGGCCGGCATGGTAGCTCTCATGAAAACTAAGGCGCGCGAGGGCGTTGGCAATGGAGCCGGCCAGCGGCGGCCGGTTAAATTCGTCCGGGACATTCGCGGAGAGTTCTTCTTCGAGACCAGCCCGACAGCGCGGGAATAAATTCCTGGTGCGCGTCGGCCAACATGCCACGCAGGGTCGCCAGATCGAGATAGTGCTCGGTACCATCCGGCTGGGCTGCCGCGCAGATACGGAGTTGCGCGCTCTCCTTCGAGCAACGGACGCCGGCCGATAATCTTCAGCATCGTTCCGCGATGGATCACGATGTGTCCCAGCACCCAGTTCAGACAGTTGCCCGCAGGCGGCCGGACCAGGCTTTCCTCGTGGCTGACTTCCGCCAGGTTGCGGTTGATGGCTCCATAGCTGATCTCGTACATCTTGGCCAGGTCGGTGGCGTTCATCGTGGCTCTCGCTTTCAGACCCGATTCTACAGGCGGTGCCGCCGGCTAAAGCCGGCTGGGGAATAGGAGCCGTCCAGAACGCGGCCTGAAGGCCAGCTCTTCCACCAAAAGAACCGCCGTCATCGCCGGCCCCGTTCAGCTGCAAATCCGGGCGCCTTGCCCTCCCCGTTAAGTGCTTATTTTGCACCGCAGAGTGCCGATTTACGCAACTCGGGCCGGGTAGGTTGGGGCTTACACCGCTGTTACAATAGAGTAATCGTGGGGAAACTCCGGTTGGAGTTCGTATACTAAATGCAGGACGGAATGAGCCAAACTCAAACGAAGACCTTACTTTTGTTGAAGCCGCGCGGCTTCTGCGCCGGCGTGGTGCGCGCCATCGACATTGTCCGCATTGCCCTGGAGACCTTCGGCGCGCCGATCTACGTGCGCAAGGAGATCGTTCACAACCGCTACGTGGTGGACGAACTGACCTCCAAGGGCGCCATTTTTGTCGACAGCGTGGAGGAAGTGCCGGCCGGCGAGCGCGTCATCTACAGCGCGCACGGCGTTGCTCCCGAGGTTCGGGAGGCCAGCAAGCTGCGCGAGCTGCGCGTGATCGACGCGACCTGCCCGCTGGTGACCAAGGTCCACGTGGAAGCGGTGAAGTTCGCCCGCGAAGGCTATTCGCTGATCCTGATCGGCCATCGCGATCACGATGAGGTCATCGGCACGCTGGGCGAAGCTCCGCTGGTGACGCAGGTGGTGGATGCTCCGGAGGACGTGAACGATCTGCAGGTGCCCGATCCGGACCGCGTCGCCTATCTGACGCAGACCACGCTGAGCCTCGACGAGACCACGCACGTGATCGAGGCGTTGCGCAAGAAATTCCCCAACATCAAAGGGCCGCACGCGCAGGACATCTGCTATGCGACCGAGAACCGCCAGACGGCGGTGAAGGAAGTCGCGGACGAGTGCGATCTGCTGCTGGTCGTCGGCTCCGACAACAGTTCCAACTCGAATCGACTGGTCGAAGTTGCCCGCAATCATGGGACCAACTCGCACCTTATCGAAAACTATCGCTCCATCAAGCCGGAGTGGCTGCAGAACGTGAAGACCGTCGGCCTGACCGCCGGAGCTTCGGCGCCCGAGATTCTGGTGCAGGAAGCGGTGACTTTCCTCGAGGAGCAGGGTTTTACCAATATGCGCGAGGTGGAAGTGATGCCGGAAAATGTGCGCTTTGGCTTGCCGCCCGAGATTGTGGAGGCGATTGGCGCCGCGCCAGCTTTGGCGTCGGAGTAAAAGAGGCAATGGCAGAACCCCCAAGTTCCGCCGAAATGCGTTTCGGCAAGATCGATGACATCAAGAGCCGCGTAGCCGCGGCAATCGACGCTTCGCGGCAATACCTGTTCGGCCTCCAGGACCGCGAGGAAGGCTACTGGTGCGGCGAACTGGGCGCCGACACGACGCTGGTCTCCGACTACATCCTGCTGCACCGCCTGCTGGGCACCGAAGACGCGACGCGCACCCAGAAGTGCGCCGTCGAGATCCTGAACCGGCAGAACCCCGATGGCGGCTGGCCCATCTACAACGACGGTCCGTCGAACATCAGCGCGTCGGTGAAGGCGTACTTCGCGCTGAAGATGGCGGGCTACAGTCCCGATCATCCGCAGCTGACGAAGGCGCGCGAGCGCATTCTCGCGCTGGGCGGCGTGACCGAGGTCAACACCTTCACCAAGATTTATCTGTGCTTCCTCGGCCAGTACGATTACGACGCGGTGCCGGCGATTCCGCCGGAGATCGTGCTGTTTCCCAACTGGTTCTGGTTCAACCTCTACGAGATTTCGTCGTGGTCGCGCGCCATCCTGGTGCCGCTGTCGATCGCGTACGCCAAGAAGCCGTTCAAGAAGATTCCGCCGGAGCAGGGCATTGACGAGCTCTTCGTCGGCGGCCGCAGCAAGAGCCAGCTGCGCCTGCACTGGGCGAAGAAGCTCGTCAGCTGGCGGAATTTCTTCCTGGTGCTCGACCGGCTGGTGCACTTCTTCGAGCGCGTACACATTCGCCCGCTGCGCTCGCAGGCGCTGAAGGTCGCCGAGAAGTGGATGCTGGAGCGCCTGGAGATGAGCGACGGCCTGGGCGCGATCTATCCCGGCATCATGAACTCCATCATCGCGCTGCGCTGCCTGGGCTATTCGCTCGACGATCCGCAGGTGATCCGCGCGATGGATGAGTTCGAGAAGCTGGGCATCGAGGAAGAGAAGACCTTCCGCATGCAGCCCTGCATGTCGCCGGTATGGGACACGGCCTATGCCGTCTTCGCGCTGGCGGAGAGCGGCGTTTCCGCGACCGATCCGCGCCTGGTGCAGCCCTGCGAGTGGATGCTGAAGAAGCAGGTCACGCGCCGCGGCGACTGGTGCGTGAAGAATCCGCAAGGCCGCGCCCGCGCGGCTGGTACTTCGAGTTCAACAACGAGTTTTATCCCGACGTGGACGACAGCGCGCAGGTGCTGCTGGCGCTGAGCCGGGTGAAGACCAGCAACGAGAGCTATCACACCAAGTCGGTGGAGCGCGCGATCGACTGGATCCTGTCGATGCAGTGCAAGAACGGCGGCTGGGCCTCGTTCGACAAAGACAACGACCGCATGGTCTTCCAGAACATTCCCGTTCGCCGATCACAACGCCATGCTCGATCCGCCGACCGTGGACATCACCGGCCGCGTGCTGGAGTGCCTGGCGAGCTATGGCTACTCGCTGAAAGATGCGCCGGTGCGCCGCGCGGTCGAGTTCCTCAAGCGCGAGCAGGAGCCCGATGGCTCGTGGTTCGGACGCTGGGGCGTGAACTACATCTACGGCACCATGCTGGTGCTGCGCGGCCTGGAAGCGGTCGGCGTGGATTATCACGAGCCCTGCGTGCAGCAGGCGGCCGAGTGGCTGCGCATGATGCAGAACCCCGACGGCGGCTGGGGCGAGAGCTGCGACTCTTACGACGATCCGAACACCAAGGGCGTCGGCCCGAGCACGGCTTCGCAGACCGCGTGGGCGGTGATGGGACTGCTGGCGGCCAACGATACGCGCAGCGATTCGCTTGCAGCGCGGCATTGCGTACCTGCTGAAGACGCAGCGGCGCGACGGATCGTGGGACGAGCAGCTGTACACCGGCACGGGTTTCCCGCGCGTGTTCTATCTGGAGTACTACATGTACCGGCAGTATTTCCCGCTGCTGGCGCTGACGACGTATACGAAAGCGACCTCGGTATCGGAAGAAGAGCGCCTGCGGGTGGCCAGCAGGAATTAGCGCCACGGTAGAGTGACGGTTGGAGCACCGCTTTAGCGGTGCAATGGATATTATCTAAGACAGTGCGGCTTTAGCCGCTGAGTGGACGGAATCTGCCTCTCGCGCTAAAGCGCGGCTTCAAAGGCAGTCTCATAATACACGCCTGAAGGGTGCTCCACCCGAAGGGCCCGGTCTACTGACAACTGACAACCGGCCACTGACAACTGTCCTTCATGAAATGTTTTGTCACAGGAGCGACGGGATTTCTGGGCAGCCATGTTGCGCGGCAACTGCTGGCCAGCGGCGCTGACCTGCGCCTGCTGGTGCGGCCGACCAGCCGCCTGGACAACATTGCTGACCTTCCGTGCTGAACGCGTCAGTCGGCGATCTGCGCGATGCCGAGTCGCTGCGCAAGGGAATGTCAGGTTGCGAGTTCGTCTTCCACGTTGCTGCCGATTATCGCTTGTGGGCGCGTAACGGGCAGGAACTCTACGACTCGAACGTCGAGGGTACGCGCAACATCCTGCAGGCGGCGAGAGATTCCGGCATTCGCCGGGTTATTTACACCAGCAGCGTTGCGACCATGGGCTTCGGCAACAACGGCCGTCTCACGGACGAAGCAGTCGCCTGTGACTCTCGACAACATGATCGGCGATTACAAGCGCAGCAAGTTCATGGCGGAGCGCCTGGTGATCGAAGCGGGACAGGGCGGCCAGAATGTCGTGATGGTGAATCCGACGACGCCGATCGGCGAGCGCGACATCAAGCCGACGCCGACCGGGCAGATCGTCGTGGATTTTCTGAAGCGGAAATTTCCGGCCTATGTCGATACCGGCTTGAACCTGGTGGATGTGGTCGATTGTGCCGATGGCCATCTGCTGGCGATGGAGAAGGCGCGGCCGGGCGAGCGCTACATCCTCGGCGGCGAGAACCTCACGCTGAAGCAGATCCTCGACAAGCTGGGCGCGATCACCGGGCTTGCCGTCGCCGAAGGTGAAGGTGCCGTACGCTGTCGCGCTGGCCGCCGGAGCATGGGGCTCGGTGGTTGTTGGCGGGATGATGAAGCGCGAGCCGCGGGTCACGATCGATGCCGTGCAGATGTCGCGCAAGAAGATGTTCGTCAGCCAGCGCCAAGGCCGAGCGCGAGTTGGGATGGAATCCGCGTCCGGTGGACGATGCATTGCGGCGCGCGGTGGAGTGGTTCCAGGCGCAACGGCTATGCCGCATAAGCCGATCGCGATTGTCGCGGCCATGCGGGTGGAACTGGCGCCGCTGATCGGCAAGATCCGAGCCGACGCAGGTGAATGGAGTTGCAGCTTTTCGAGCTGCCGAATGCGTTGTCGCGATCGGCGGCATCGGCGAGAAGTTTGCGCATCGCGCGGCGGAAGTCGCGATTGAATACGCGCAGCCGAAGCAGTTGATCTCGGCCGGAGTGGCCGGCGCGATCTCGCCGAAGTTGAAGGTCGGCGATGTGGGCCACATTCGCGAGGTCGTGGACGCTGCCACCGGAACTCGCTATCCAGGGGTGGGCGGCGAATTGGGTGCTGGCGACATCGCGAGGAGGTTACGGACGTCGCGGCGAAGCAGGAGCTTGCTGACGAAGCACGCCGCCGACGTCGTCGATATGGAAGCGGCCGCAGTGGCCCAGGTGGCGACGCGAGCAGGGGACTTGAAGTTTGCGGCGATCAAGGCGATTTCCGATGAGGCGGCGTTCGACATGCCGCCGCTGGACTCGCTTTATTGACGAGAATGGCCAGTTCGCAACGCAGCAGCTTCCTGATGTACGTAGCCGTTCGTCCGAAGTGGTGGTCATCACTGGGGACATTGAAGCGTAACAATGATCTGGCTGCCGCGAACCTGTGTCGAGAGCTGGAACATCTATTAGAAGGCAGTGGTCGGTGATTAGTGGATCGGATTGCCGGTTTTGAGCACCGAGCCCCAGACCACTATCGACTAACCGACAGCTGACGAACTGACTATGTCTGTCGCGACACAACTAGGAAGCAACATCGGAGATAGAGCCATTCCCTCGACCATGCAGGCGGCCGTCTATCGCGGCGTCAACGACGTTCGCCTGGAGACCGTGCCGGTCCCGCAGATCGGCGCGGGCGAGATTCTGGTTCGGGTGCACACCTGCGGCATCTGCGGGACCGACCTGAAGAAGATTGCCACCGGCTCGCACTCGGCTCCGCGCATCTTCGGACACGAGACGACTGGCATCATCGCCGCCATCGGGCGAAGGCGTCAGCGAGCTTCAAGGTCGGCGATCGCGTGATGGTCTTCCATCACATCCCGTGCGGCGATTGCTATTACTGCCGGCACAAGGTCTTCGCCCAGTGTCCGACCTACAAGAAGGTCGGCGCGACTGCCGGGTATGAGGCCAGCGGCGGAGGCTTTTCCGAGTACGTCCGCGTGATGGACTGGATCGTCGGCAGAGGGGCGTGGTTCGGATCCCCGATGGCGTTTCCTTCGAGCAGGCCTCATTTATTGAGCCGGTCAACACCTGCATGAAAGGTATTGAGACGCTTAGGCTTACCCGGGCGAGACGGTGCTGGTCATGGGCCAGGGGCCGATCGGCATTATTCTGGCGGTGTTGGCCCGCCGACACGGCGCGCGGGTAATTACTTCCGATTTGTTCCCGCAGAGGCATACAATATCTAAGACGTTCGGCCTAAATGAGAACATCGACGCCTCGACCTCCGATACGGTGCAGACCGTAAAGGACCTGACGGAAGGACGAGGAGCCGATGCCGTCATTCTCGCTGTAGCAGTAAATGGGTTGATCCGTCCGGCGATGGATGCAACTCGCCCGGGAGGCCGGGTTCTGTTGTTTGCGCAGACCCAGCATGGGGAAGCCACCATCGATCCCGCTGCGGTCTGTGTCGATGAGAAGAGTCTTCTGGGTTCTTATAGCGCTTCGGTGGACTTGCAGGAAGAGTCAGCGCAGTTCGTGCTGAGCCGGGAAATGGATTTGGAGCGGCTGATCAGCCATCGTTTCCCCTTGAGTGAGTCGATTGAGGCATTGCAGCTGGCTGCCCATCCGAAGCCGGACTCGATGAAGATCGTGATTCAGCCGGGCAGCGCATGGAAGGACGAGTAGAGTGAATGGACAAATGACAGCGGCGGTCCTCTACGGGAAAGAGGACGTCAAAATCGAGCAGGTACCGATCCCCACGCTGGAAGAGGGGGAAGTTCTGGTCAAGGTGCAGGTGGCCCTGACCTGCGGTACCGACCTGAAGGTCTACCAGCGCGGCTATCACGCGCGCATGATCGTTCCTCCGGCGCTGTTCGGTCACGAACTGGCCGGCGTTATCGAAGAGGTCGGGCCCAACGTCAAGGGCTTCAAGAAGGGCATGCGCGTGGTGGCGCTGAACTCCGCGCCCTGCGGCATGTGCTTCTACTGCTCCAAGCACCAGGAAAATCTCTGCGAGGATCTGCTGTTCAACAACGGCGCCTACGCCGAATACATTCGCATTCCCCGCCGCATTGTTGAAAGCAACATGCTGGCGATCCCGAAGCATGTGAGCTTCGAAGAGGCCGCCATGGTCGAGCCGCTGGCCTGCGTTCTGCGCGGCCTGCATGAAACCAAGATGGAGATTGGCGACACGGTGGCCGTGATCGGCGCCGGCCCCATCGGACTGATGTTCGTGCAGGTGGCCAAGCTGACCGGCTGCAACGTGATCTCCGTCGTGAAGCGCGACTCGCAGGTGGCTGCCGCGCGGCGTGCCGGCGCCGACAGCACGGTGCAGATCACGGAAGTCGACGATCCGGTGAAAGCGGTTCGCAAGCTGACGCCTGATGGCCGCGGATGCGATGTGGTGATCGAAGCCGTGGGACGTCCGCAGGCATGGGAGTGGTCGATCGACATGGTGCGCAAGGGCGGCACCGTGAACTTCTTCGGCGGATGCGCCAACGGAACCACGGTCGCGCTCGACACCCAGCGCCTGCACTACAACGAGCTGACGCTGAAGGCGACGTTCCATCACACGCCGGAAACGGTGCGCAAGGCGTTCGCGCTGATCTGCGAGCGGAAGATCAAGGGCACGGACTACATCACCGGCGAGGCGCCACTGTCGCGCCTGCAGCAGGTGCTGCGTCACATGCTGAACCGCAACGGCGACATCAAGACGGCGATCATTCCGGGGCAGTAAAGCAGTTGTCGGTGGTCAGTTACGGTCAAGTTCAGTTACGGCCAAGCGTTGATCTCCTTGAAGTTGTCATCCTGAGCGCAGCGTCCGCCGGTTTTGCGGACGCGGAGTCGAAGGACCTGCTGTTCCGTCGTGTAGGCATAACAGCCGGAACGGGATAACTCCTGTCCCGACAGGGACGTCTCGCTGGGACACAACCAAAACATCCCCGGTACAATTCTTGTAATGTCCTCCATTCCAACCGACAATCGCGTGCCATTGACGCAGTCCGACATGGTGGCTGCGGGCTGGCAGGCGCTGCCGCCGGAGTACGCCATTCCGGAGCGCGCGCCGTCGTTGGAGGAAGCCCAGCAATACTGCTCGCGCCTGGCTCACTCGCATTACGAGAACTTCTCGGTCGTCACCTGGTTTCTGCCGAAACATCTGCACCAGCACTTCTACAACGTCTACGCCTACTGCCGGATCTCCGACGATCTTGGGCGATGAGGTGGGCGATCCGCAGCAGTCGCTGGCATTGCTGGACGCGTGGGAAGCGGAGCTGAACGCGACGTACCTGAGCCTGGTCTGCTCAGGGGCTAAAGCCGGGATTTTTTGCGAGCTCTACCGACACGCCTGAAGGCGTGCCCCTTCAAGGCACCGGTGCATCCGCGCAAAATACAACGGGCCCGCGCCATCCGGTATTCGTCGCTCTGCGCGAGACCATCCGCGAGTTCGATATTCCGCGCGAACCGTTCGCCAATCTGCTCACCGCCTTCCGCCAGGACCAGACCGTCACGCGCTTTCCGACTTTCGACGACGTGCTCGGCTACTGCAAGAACTCGGCGAATCCCGTGGGCCATCTCGTGCTGTATCTCTGCGGATATCGCGATGCCGAGCGGCAGCAGCTCTCCGATTACACCTGCACCGCGCTGCAGCTCGCGAACTTCTGGCAGGATGTTGCCGTCGACTACGGCAAGGGCCGCATTTATCTGCCGCTGGAAAGCCTGAAAGAGTTCGGCGTCAGCGAGAGCGATATCGCCGAGCGCCGGGCCACTCCGCAGTTCCTCGCGATGATGAAGTTCGAAGTGGCGCGGGCGCGCGAGTGGTTCGCCAAGGGGCTGCCCCTGATCGGCAAAGTCGACAAGCACCTCGCCACCGATCTCGATCTGTTCAGCCGCGGCGGACTCGAGATTCTGAATGCCATCGAGCAGCAAGAGCTACGACGTGCTGAAGAGCCGCCCAGCGATCTCCAAGCCGCGCAAGCTGTGGCTGGTGGCGCGCGCGGCGGTGGGGAAGATGCTGTGAGCGAACACCCGCTGCAGTTGCGGGCGGCCTACAGTGTTTGCCGGCACATCGCCCGCTCGGCTGCCAAGAACTTCTACTACGGCTTCCTGGTTCTGCCTCTGCGCAAGCGCAACGCGCTCTCGGCGGTGTACGCCTTCATGCGCCACGCCGACGACATCTCCGACGATCCTGCGGTCCCGGCCGGAGCAGCGCCGCGCAGAAGCTCGACGAATGGATGAATGCTTTGCGCCGCGTTGTTGACGGCGAGCGCACCGACGATCCTGTGCTGTTCGCGCTGGCCGACTCGCAGAAGCGCTTCAACATTCCGCTCGAGCTGCTGGAGAAGCTGGTACACGGGACCGGGATGGATGTTCCGGCCGGCTCCAAGGACTGCTTCCGGCGGCGCGCCGCAGCTGCAGTACGAGACTTTCGATCAGCTCTACGATTACTGCTATCACGTGGCCTCGGTCGTGGGGCTGGTGTGCATTCGCATCTTCGGCTATCGCGATCCGCGCGCGGAGGAACTGGCCGAGAAAGTCGGAGTCGCCTTTCAGCTCACCAACATCCTTCGTGACGTGAAAGAAGATGCCGGCTTGGGACGCGTGTACCTGCCGCGCGAAGACTTCGCGCGCTTCGGCATCGACGCTCACGCGGTAACGAATGGCTCGGCAGCCGACCTCGATGCGCCCGCTGCTGGAGTTCGAGGCGCAGCGTGCGCGCGACTTATTACGGTGCCGCGGAGGAATTGCTGCCGCTGATCGACGAAGACAGCCAGCCCGCGCTGTGGACGCTGGTTGAGATCTATCGCCGGCTGCTGGAGAAGATCGTCGCTCGCAACTACGACGTGTTCACCGAGCGGGTGAGCCTGAGCACTGCCGAGAAGCTCACCGTCATGGCGAAAGGGTTTGTGCGCCGCACATGAGCCAGACCACGAACAACCAAGCGCCTCGCACGGTGGCCATCATTGGCGGCGGACTTGCGGGCCTCTCCGCCGGAAGCGCGCTCGCCGAGGCCGGCTATCACGTCGAGCTGTTCGAGCGGCGTCCGTATCTCGGCGGACGCGCGTCGTCGTACGAGCTGCCCGGCACCGGCGAGGTGGTCGACAACTGCCAGCACGTGCTGCTCGGCTGCTGCACCAACCTCATCGACTTCTATCGCCGGCTCGGCGTCGAGCAGCAGATCCGCTGGTACGACGAGATCAACTTCATACTTCCCGGCGGAAAGATCGTCCACGCTGAAGCCGGGCGCGCTGCCTGCGCCGTTTCATGCGACGGCCTCGTTCCTCGCGTCGTCGGTGCTCGATCTGAAAGACAAGCTGGCGATCGCGCGCGCCATGCTGGCGATGATGCCTGCGCTCCCCAGCCGACAACGGCGAGAACTTTCAGGCCTGGCTGGAGCGTCATGGACAGACGAAGCAGGCCATCGATCGCTTCTGGGCGCCGGTGCTGGTCAGCGCGCTGAATGAAGAGCTGGATCGCATCTCGGTGCGCTACGCCGCGCTGGTCTTTCGCGATTCGTTTCTGAAATCGGCCGAGGCAGGACGCATGGGCGTTCCCGCCGTACCGCTGTCGCAGCTCTACGGAACTGCAGCGCAGTACATCGAAGCGCGAGGCGGAAAAGTACACCTTCGCGCTGCGGTCGATTCGTTTCGCACTGATGACGCCGGGGTGCGTCTGTGTGTCGGCGGCGAGGATGTCGAGCGCGGATTATGCCGTCCTGGCCGCTCCGTTCAATACGCTCGACAAGTTGTTGCCCGATGCTCCCGAGTTGCAGCCGCTGCGGGAAGACGCGCGCCACTTCGAGAGCTCGCCGATCACCGGCATTCATCTCTGGTTCGATCGCGAGATCACGCCGCTGGAGCACGCGGTTCTGCTGGAGCGCACCATCCAGTGGATGTTTCACAAGTCGAAGATCCTGGCGACGCGCAGGGATACGGCGACAGAACGGCAGCTATCTCGAGTTGGTTGTCAGTTCGTCGAAGACGCTGGTCGACAAACCGCGGCAGGAGATCATCGACCTCGCGGTGCGCGAGCTGGCGGAGTTTTTCCCGACCGTGCGCGAGGCCAAGCTGACGAAGGCCACGGTGGTGAAGGAAATTCACGCGACCTTCGCGCCCTCTCCGGGCAGCGATGCGTTTCGCGCGCCGCACAATAGTCCCTGGCCGCGACTGTTTCTCGCAGGCGATTGGACCGCGACCGGCTGGCCCGCCACGATGGAAGGCGCGGTGCGCAGCGGTTACGGAGCGGCAGAGGCGCTGAGCGGTAAGAAAGTTCTCGTTTCGGATTTGCCAGCTAAGGGATTGATGAAGCTGTTTGGATAGCAGCACCATCTTCACCAGTAGGTCTTAAGATGGGACCGGACGAAGCTTATGAGACGTGTGAGTGTGACTTTACCTGACGACCTTAATAAGGCCTTGGAATCTTATGTTCGTGATCAAGAGGCTCCTCCGAGCTTGACCGTCGTGATGCAGTCGGCACTGCGGCAGTTCCTTGCGCAGCGCGGATATCTGGGACGTCGGAAGCCTCTGCATATCTCTCCTGCCAAGCGAGGCAGTGGCCTGAGCGATGTGAGTCAGGAACACGATGGCTACTTCGCAGAGCGATGAACCGCGCGGTTCTTGCTGACTCTGGCCCGCGTTCATGCTAGGCGTCGGCAGGATCGGTGGCGCTAGCGCCTTCAATTGCTTGAGCATCCATCGTTCGGCAATTTGCTCAAGTGAAATCGCGCCACGATCCGATTAAACAGGACCTCATCGCCCGCGAAGGTTTTCTCCGGCGACTGCAGGGTTAGCTGATACAGAATTCCGCTGGCCGCACGATAGGCGATGATTCTGTCACGGCGAACGGTGACGCCGTTTTCCATCCAGCGCACCTGCTCCCGTTTCGCGCTCATCCCCAGCAGTTTTGAGCTCTCCCGTCCCAGGGTGACGAAGTCCTTCTCAGCGCTGAGCGCGCCCAGGGACAAGTAGTAATCGATGGTGTCGGAGCTCGATTCTCCATGATCCTCAAGGTCGTAGTAACTGACGACTTCGACAAATCGCAGGGAATCGCCGGAATTGAAGGTGGCGGAGGATGCTGGTGCTGCTACGTTCACGGCAAAACCCTGATTAGGACCAGAGGTTCGGGTCGCATGGCCAATCACTCCTGCCGGTAATAGCACGTAGAAACCGTCTTCACAATCGGAGTACCGGCCGGTCCATGCGGTTTCATCGGCGCTCTCGTGAGCATGCGTCGCCGGCGAAGCAGACTGGCCCCAGGCCGTCGCGCAGGCTGCAAGCAGAATGAACAGTCTTACGTAGCGCATCGAAATCAATTACGTCATCGGTCAACGCAACTGGCCGAACCCGTCACCACACCTTGCAAACCTTGTCGGCCGGCTTCACCATCGGCGAGCCCGGCTTACATCCGAAGGCTGCGCCGAACTCCGGCATGTTCACGACTACGCCGTTGATGCGGTACTTCGGCGGCGAGTGCGGATCGGTGATCGCGAGCACCCGCATCGTTCTCCGGCCGATCATTCTCGCAAGCCCACTGCGCGAAACCCACAAAGAAGCGCTGATCCGGCGTCAGCCCATCGGCGTTCGGCTAACGGCTTGCCTTTCTCGTCCCCCTGCCATGCAATGTAAGCCAGGATCGTGCCGCCCAGATCGGCGACGTCTTCGCCCTCGGTCAGTTTTGAATTGATGTGGATGTCGTCGACGATGACATACTTCGCATACTGATCGACGACGCAGTCGGCGTGCTTGACGAACTGCGCCGCATCTTGCGTGGTCCACCAATCCTTCAGGTTGCCCTTCGCGTCGTACTGGCGGCCTTCGTCGTCGAAGCCGTGCGTCAGTTCGTGACCGATCGTCGATCCGGTATTGCCATAGTTGGGAGCGTCATCCATCTTGGCGTCGTAGAGCGGCGGCTGCAGAACGCCCGCAGGAAAGTTGATGTCGTTCATCTGCGGGTTGTAACCGGCATTCACGGTAGGAGGAGTCATGTCCCACTCGTCGCGGTCCACCGGCTTGGTGATCTTGTTGAACTCGCGATGATTCTCGAAAGCCACGGCGCGTTCGGCGTTGCCGTAGAAAGTCATCGCGAACGATCGTGACCGAACTGTAGTCGCGCCACTTGTCGGGATACCCGACCTTGTTACGAATCGAATGCAGCTTATTCAGCGCCTGCTGCTTGGTCTGCGGGCTCATCCAGTCCAGCTGCTGGATGCGCATGGCCATGGCGTCTTCGATCTGGCGGGTCATCTCCAGAGTTGACTGCTTCAGTTCGGGCGGGAATGTCTTGCGGACGTAGGCCTGTCCCAGCGCCTCACCCAATTGCTCGTCAACATCTTCCACGCAACGCTTCCAGCGCGGCTGCAGCTCCTTGGCTCCGCGCAGGTACTTACGGTAGAAGTCGAAGTTCTCGTTGACGAACGCAGATCGACAGATCTTGCGACTCCGAGTTCGCTACGTGATAGCGGAAATAGCTCTTCCAGTCTTCCAGAGAAACGGAGTGTCAGTTGCGAGTTGATCTCCTTGAAGAACTCGGGTGCCTCGACGTTCAGCGTGTCGAACGCAGGGACCTGGCTGGCGCTGAAGTAGGCTGCCCAGTCGAACCGTGGCGCGAGCGCTTGCAGGTCGGCCACCTTCATCTTGTGAGTGACCTTGTAGGGATCGCGCTGGTCCACACGAGTGAGCGACGCTTTTGCCATGTCAGTTTCAATGCGCATGACTACGTGGGCTTCCTTCTGCGCACGGTCAGGCGGGTCGCCAATCAGCTCAAACATCTTCTGGACGTGCTGCAGGTAGCGCTCGCGGATCTCCTTCGACTTGGCATCGTCCTTGGTGTAGTAATCGCGATCGGGAAGTCCGAGGCCGCCCTGGGACACTTCCACGATCATCGCATCGGAGTTGTCGGGATCCTGTTGCGCACCGCTGCCGAAAAGCATGGACTCGCCGGCAATGTGGAGACGGCCGGTGAGCGCAGCCATGTCGTGAACGTTTTTCAGGGCCTCGATGTCGGCCAGTTCAGGCTCGATCGGCTTGGCGCCGAGCTTCTCGATGGCGGTCTCATCCATGCAGGCCGCATAGTAGTCGCCGATCTTCTGGGTGACGGCGTCGCGGTCCTGCGCGATCGAGGCCTGCTCCAGAATGCTGCGCAGGTATTTCAGGTTGTCTTCGTACAGCTTTCCGTAAACGCTCCAGGAGATCTGGTCGGGGGGAATGGGATTGTTCTTCTCCCAGCCGCCGCAGGAATACTGATAGAAGTCGGTGCAAGGATCGACAGTCTTGTCCATCGAAGGGACATCCAGGCTGGGCGTGTACGCCATCGTCTGGCTCAACATACATTTGGGTTTGTGGCGGTTTGGCGGCAGGACTTGCAGATTGCTGAGCAAAGGCAGTTACAGGAAGTAGAAGACAGACAAACCAAAGGGTTCTGACGGCTCACGACGCCTCCGGGGAACGGATGAGAATAGCAGAGGTAGTGGGTCAGGTTGCGAACCGGATACGGAACGGGAAGACCCGATTCCCGAAAGCGTAAAATTGGGGGTCGGCACATTCAAAAAAGAGCTTGCATTTACTTATAGTTCGGTTACTCTGCTACTCTATACGCACTTTGCGGCTGCTCCTGGTTCGTGGTCCTCTGAGATGGAATGATTGCCTCGCAGGCCTTGCCACGTCTGACCGGCCGATCCCCCGAAGGCGTTTCAAAACCAGCTTGTCCAGATTCGATAAGGAGATCCATGAAAGGGCTTAAGCCTTTCCTGTCGCTAGCTGTGGGATTTTTGGCCTGCGTAATGATGATGGGTTGTGCCGGAAGCATTCCGCAAAACGGCGCGCCCGCCCTGAACATCGCTCATTTTACCGTGTCAGAGGGTGTGATCGGCATTTCCTATAGGTTCTTGTTGGTGGCTTCCGGCGGCGTGCAGCCTTACACCTGGACAATTATCCGACGGCCAGTTGCCTCCCGGCTTGAGCATGAATTCAGATGGCGTCATCAGCGGTACCCCCACCACGACTGGGCAAGTTCAGCTTTACGGTTAAGGTAACCGATTCGCAGTCGCCGACCCAGGCTTATAACACCCTTGCCACGTCGATCACTATTAACCCGGTGCTGAGCCTGACTTCTACGACCCTGCCCGGCGGACTTGGTCGGTGGCACCTTACTCGGCCACCATCGTCGCGAGTAATGGCCTGCAGCCTTACACGTATACGATCGCCGGGGACAATCCGTTGACGGACATTGGTCTCACCCTGGTGACCACCCCGGGACAGAATGGCAATCCGAACGTTGCCACCATCTCAGGCACGCCCACCAGCGCCGGCGTATTCAACTTCACGGTGCAGGTCAACGATGGCGCTTCTGAAGTGGCAACTGCCGCCTTCACTATCACCGTCGTCGGAAGGTTGCAGGGACCGTACGTCTTGTACTTCAACGGCTTTGACAATGGTCAGCCGTTCTACGATGTCGCCCAACTCGTCGCCAGCGGCGATGTACAAGGCGTGGGGAACATCAATGGAACTCTGGACCAGATAGGTCCGGGTACTGACACTACTGCGGGTATCGCCGTCACCGGCAGCTACAACATAGGACAAGGCACTAACTTTGGCACGCTGACGGTCACGCGAAGCGACAATGGAGCCTCGCTCAACTTCAAGATGATTGTCGAGGGGGCGACCAATGGGGATACCAAACTCATTCTGTCGGACCCAGATGCTCCTCATGCCTACGGGTCGGGTTTCTTGAAGGTTCAGTCTGCCACCACACTAAACGGCGGACTGGTCAACTTCTCGTTTGGCTTGTTTGGCACTGACTCCAGCGGCGGACGCTATGCCGGTGTCGGAATGTTTGCTCTGGGTGCGTTTTCCGGCGGTTCGCAACAGGTAACCGGTGGCGAAGAAGACCTGAATGACGCCGGAACGGTTACGGTGCCCCCACTGTCGATCACCGGGGGTGCCATGGATCCGACCGATGCCAATACAGGTCGCGGAACCTTCCATCTGACTACTTCTGCGGGCACGCAGAATTACGTCTATTACGTGGTTTCTCCGACGGAGATGGTGGCCTTGGACAGTGATGCCGACGGCCCATCTGTTCTTGTGGACCTGCGGCAACAGCAGTTGGGGGGAGCCTCTGGCGCGTTCACCAACGCTTCGCTGAAAGGACAATCTCTTATCGAACTGGACGGCATTGCCAGCGGCAATGTTTCCTCCGCCGCGGTTGGCGTAGCGACCTTTGACGGTGCTGGGAATATTGCCCGCACCGACGGAGTGAGCGGCTACTACACCGACCAGAGCGATGGCGGTACCCTCAGCACTGTGCAGTACACCACCGGTACCTACAACGTGGATACAAGCTGTGGGCAGATTCAGCAGAGCTGCGGACGTGTCACGGTGAACTTGCCGGGTGCTCCCACGCAACCGGTGTGGTATCTGATCTCCGCCAATCTGGGCTTCGCACTGGATACGAACCCGGGCGTAGCTTACGGAACCTTGCAGCCCCAATCGGCTCCCACCGGAGGCTTCACAATCGCAGCCTTGCTGGGATCGTACCTGGGAGTCACGATTACCCCGGTACTGCCCAGCGTAGCCAACGAACTCGATGTCGCCATCACGCCCTGTTGCGGCGGAGTCTGGGACCAGAAGTACGATGCCGTCGGGCAGTACGGACAAGTCAACCAGGCATCGTTCACTGGAGCCTACGACTGCGGAGGGACGGCGCCTGCTTGCGGAACAGCTGGGACGGCGCTGGGACGGTTTGAAGTTACCGGCCCTGGTACCGCCAGCAACCAGATATCGATCATTTACGTGATCGGTTCAGCCTCAGGTGTTACAGGGGCGAAGGGCGGTCTAGTCGGACTGAACGTCGGCCAGCAGACGGATGGATCGACAGATCCAGATCCGCGAATCACCGAATACACACGCTAGGTCCACTATTGTCCGAGCCGGTATCCATACGGGTACCGGCTCGTTATTTTAAAGTCGCTATTCGGCGCTCCGACGATGCAAAATTCGGCCAGGAGAGCCCCAACTCGGGTTATACTTTCATTACTATAGCTTTGAGCGGAAGCCTCTCCCAAGGCTGGTTTCATCGGGGAAGGTAGGCGAAGTGGCTGGGGATCAAGACGGAGCAGCGCGACGAGCGCGCGAGGGAGTTGCTGTCTCCACGGGGGAAAGCTCCGCCCCGATGCCTCAACCTGCGCTTGATCCTGACGGCGCCACCCTTCCAGGCATCGATCTGACAAAACCTGGTTCCAGTGCCAGCGGCCCCCCCACTTCCCCTCCGCCAGTGCGTCCTGCCAGTAGTCCCTCGGATGCCGTCACCATGCTCGGTGGCACTACGTCGCGTCCCGGAAGTTCCGGCTCGCAGATGCACCCCATCTTTACCCACATCGGCGCCACGATTTTCCATGAAGGCGACGTTATCGGCTCCCGCTATGAGATCCACAAGATGCTCGGCATGGGCGGCATGGGCGCGGTCTACAAAGCACGCGACATGGAAGTGGAACGGGTAGTCGGGTCTGAAGGTCATTCGTCCCGACCTGGCGGGCAATCCCGCCATTCTGGCGCGCTTCAAGCAGGAATTGGTGCTGGCACGGCAGGTCACGCACAAGAACATCATCCGCATCTACGACCTGAACGAAGCCGACGGCGTGAAGTTCATCACCATGGAGTTCATCGAAGGTGAGGACCTGCGCACGATTCTTCTGGGTAAGGGCAAGCTCGCGCCGGAAGAAGGGGTCGACATCATGCTGCAGGCCTGCGCGGGCTTGCAGGCAGCGCATGCGGAAGGCGTTATCCATCGCGATCTGAAGCCCAGCAACATCATGCGCGATCAGTCAGGCCGCGTAGTGATCATGGACTTCGGCCTGGCCCGTACGCTGCAAGGCGACGGCATGACCCAGACCGGCATGATGGTCGGCACCATGGAGTACATGTCGCCCGAGCAGGCGATGGGCAAGGAACTCGATGCGCGTTCCGACCAGTTCGCCGTCGGCCTGATTTTTTACGAGTTGCTGACCGGCTTCATGCCGTTCCATGCCGAGAGCGCCATCGCCAGCCTGGTAAAACGCACCCAGGAGCGCGCTATCCCGCTGGCCGAAGTGGACACCTCGATTCCACCCGCGTTGAGCGCGGTCGTCGGCAAGTGTCTCGAACGCAATCCTGAAGATCGTTTCAGTTCGGTGCAGGAGTTGATCGACGAACTGGAGATCTGGCAGGGCAAGCGATCGCGCGGTAGCCGTCCGTATCCAGTGCTAAGCAGCGGCCGGGCAAGTACGGCGACGGGCGCCGCGAAGAAGCTTCCGATGAAGTGGCTGGCCATTGGCGCTGCCGCCTTGGTACTGGCAGTTGGCGCGCTGATCGCAGTTCGTTACTCGCACGCATACTGCTTCGGGGGATGCCGGAGCGGTGCAGGGTGCGGTCACCTCGCTGGCGATCGTTCCGTTTTATAACGCGACCGGCGACGCGACCCTCAATTCGATGGGATCGGTGATCGCCGACGCTTTGAATTCGGATATCGGACACTCCGCCGCACCTGCGAATGGTTTCGCCTGATCGTCTGCAGCAGGTATTACATGATCTGGGAGTGTCGCCCGAATCGCCTCTGGACGTATCGACGTTGAAGCGTATTGCGGAGTTCACCCACGCCGACACCATCGTCTCCGGCAAGTACGAGAAGTTTGGAACGCAGACTCGCATCAGCGTCACCGTACACGACTTCAAGAACGATCAGGAAGTCTCGCTGAACACCGACGTCGCCAACGACAACGAATTGCTCAGTTCGCTGGAAAAGTTGTCCGGCGACATGCGCGAGAAGCTGGCGTCCACTCCCGAGATACTGAAGGAGTTGCAGGCGCATCCGCAGCATGTCACCACGAAGTCTATCCCAGCGCTGAAAGCCTATGACGAAGGCTTGCAGCTGTCGAGAGCTGGACAATACAACCAGGCGGTCGCGAAATTTGAGGAAGCGACCACGCAGGATCCGTCGTTCGCCATGGCCTTCTCCAAGCTGGCCCAGACTTATGCTGCCACCGGCTACGACGACAAGGCCGAGCAGGCATCGCGGCGGGCAGTCGAGCTTAGCGACAACCTGCCGGCCCAGGACCGTTTCCTCATTGCGGCCAGCCATGCCAGCCTGACGCACGATACGGCGAAGGCCATCGCCGCTTATCAGGATCTGGTGAAGGTCAATCCCGACGACACCGATGCTGAGTTTGCACTGGCGACATTGTACGAAAACAGCAACAACTTCGATCAGGCCAAGAAATATCTGGTGAAGCTGCTGGCATCCGATCCAAATAACGTCAGCGCGCTGGTGGCCAGCGGCCGTGTCGACATCAAGAGCAATGACCCGCAGGCTGCCCTTGATCCCCTGAACAAGGCGTACAGCCTGGCGGTGCAGTTCGGCAATCAGGAGCAAAAGGGATCCATTCTGCAAACGCTGGGAGTTGCGTATCAGCGCCTGAATAAGCCGGAGGACGCGCTACGGTCTTTCAACCAGGCGCTCGAGATCCGCCGCCAGATTGGCGACCAGCGGGGCATCGCGGGTAGCCTGGCTCAAATAGCCCAGGTGCAGGACGACACGGGTAAATCCAAGGAAGCGCTGGCCAGCTATGAGGAAGCTATTAAAGTTGAGCGCTCCATTGGCGACAAGAATGGCCTGATGCAGAATCTGATGACGCTGGGGCTGTGGTATCTGAACCACCTGAAATACGACGACGCCCTGCGCTACACCAATGAGGCTCTCCAGATTGCCCGGGACTTGCACGACGAAAGCGCGCAGGCCACGTTGCTGTCGAACATTGGAATCACGCACTTCAACAAAGGCGAGTACCAGGACGCGCTGACCTACTTCCAGCAGTCTTATGACATCAGCGACCGCCTTAAGGATCAGGAGAACCTGGCATTGGCTCTGCACAACCTGGGGCAGACTAATGCCAGCCTGGGGCAATATGACACGGCGATTTCTCAATACATGAAGGCGCTCGACGCCTGTCGTGCTGCCGGCGACCAGACGTTGCTGGCAACCGTCTACAGCGATATGGGTTCGCTTTTTGCGAGCCAGGGACGCTACGACGCGGCCCTCAAGGCGCAAAAGGAAGCGGTCGACACCCTGCATCGGCTCAATGACCGTTCCTTTCTGACGGTGTGGGCCCTGGCCGGCTACGGAGATACTCTCTCCGCGCAGGGTCGCGAAGACGAAGGCAAGAAGTATATTGACGAAGCACTGCAGCTTGCTCCCACGGCGAACAATTCGCAAGCCACCACGGCTGCCCTGAACTTCCTGGGCGATAGTTATTTCTATCGTGGCGATTACACCTCTGCGCGGCAACAGTACGATAAAGCTTTGCAGTTGGCGACGAAGGATAAGGTGCCGGACGGGATCCTGCAATCGAAACTCGATCTCGCCAAGCTTGACGTAGCCCAGGGCCGCGGCCAATCGGCAGTCGCGACGCTGAAAAAGCTCAAGCAGGACACCGATACGTTGGGCCTGAAGGCCGACTCAGTGCGCGCTTCCATCTATCTGGGAGAGGCACTGCTGGCGACGAACCAGGCGGACGCCGCGCGTGAGGAACTCGACAACGCGGTTGGCCGCGCCGAGAAACTTGGTCTGCGTGTGGAGCAGGCACGGGCGCAATATCTGTTGGGCAGCGCGCTGGCGCGTGCCGGCAAGAAAGCGGAAGCCATTCCGCATTACCGCCAGGCGGTGAATATCCTGGAGTCGGTCAGCAAGGAAGATGGCGCCTCGCGCGTGCTTGATCGCTCCGACCTGAAGGATGTTTATCGCGAAGCCGCAAAAGGTTATCAAGGCGCCGGATAGCTTCCACCCAAGCCGTACCAAAACGGTCCAAAGATATTGACGTACTTGTTCGCGCCGGAAATCTAAGCGACAGAAGATGTTCTCGCGGTGTTCCCCACGTAAGTCCTCCCGGCCTACCACGTCCTCTCCATTGACACTCGAGAGGTGGGTGCTACAGTGAGGTCGTCCAGCCGACCTCGAAAGCGACTAGCACGCCTTGTGGGACGACTGACCCGCTCCTGGCTTTAATCGAGTCCGGTATTCCTCTGATTGACCAGAGACGGCCAAATCTGATCCCTCGCCGATACCGACTCCATCACCTGAACATCGTCAGGTCAGAACTTCTCAACATTCTCAAGAAGTCACTGTCATGAGGCCGACGAGCGGATGAACTGACGATGCAGGAGCCAGCCGGATTCCGGAGCGAGTTGCAAACCTACAATCCGAAGAAAAGAGGTAACCCCCGTGAAAAGGATTGTGCTGCTTGTTGGTTTTCTAACTGTTATCGCGCTGTGTGCACCCGCACAGACCTACATCAACTTCTCTGACATGCACCCGGTTGCGGCTCCAACACCGATGCCGGACAACTATCCCGTGAAAGCCAATCTGTACTGGGATAACTTCCTTTATGTGACGCCGGGATTGTGGAGTGGCGCAGGACCGGGCTTCTACGTCGACCCCGCGACGCAGCATAACACTGTCGCGTTTATCGGCGGGCCTTATTGCAACCTCGCACGCACTTGCAGCGGCTCCATCAAACTGCAAACGATGCAAATGACGCCGATGTTGAAAACCTTCCAGCCGGGGCGTATTTCACTTGCGGCGGGCTGGTTCCCGAACACTGTGATCGTCACCGGCTACAACAATTCCAAGTTCGTGGGAAGCGTAGAGTGGAAGCTCACTACGAAGCCGACGTTCTACTCATTCCCGACGGCCTGGACCGTCACCCAGATTGTCTTTACGCCCATGTTCAAGCCCACCAACACCACCTATCCGCCGGCTGGATCCATGGTGATTTACAGCTTTCTGCTGAAAGAGCAATAGTTGAATACCCGGAATTGGAGGGCGGCGGCCGGCTGCCCTCCAACTCCCACTGCGCGTGCTCATAGCTCTCTTCGCTTGTCCGCCGTACAGGTTAGCGCAACAATGACGCGGCGCTAGAGTTCCAAGGGGAGTCTTACTGCTCGACAAATCCACCTTTAGTGGTTGAGCGGTAGCGCTTCCCGGGAAGTGCGGCGGTCGTGATCTTCGGCAAACATGTGCCAGTGATCTTCACGGGCGATGTTCACGGGAACGAAGCACTTTTCATTTCGGTAATTGTGGCTGGGAACGCTCTCGAAAACAGGTCCTGCGCAGTGCCGTTCTGATATCCTGAATCTCTGTGGTGATGAAGGTTTTGTTTCCGGTTTTGGTGCTCTGCACCGCCGCCGTCGTCGCCGTGGTTCTGGCGATTCACTTTCGGGTGAAGCGGCATCTTCGCGACCAGTCCCAGCCTAGCCGCGCAGCGGAACCGTCCGCAGAGCGGGAGCGGACCGAAGCCGAGCGAAACCGGGACCATAGAGGATGTGAGAGCAGAATCATTCCAGTTAGTTTTTTCGTACGAGGTACGACATGTCGAAAGCACTTCCTATTCTCGATACCAATACTGCTGAACAGCCATTAAGTCTTATCAAGCAGACCGGGATCGTAATCTGCGCCAGCGCGGTCATTGCCGTGTGCGCGCGGCTGATGGTGCCGCTGCCGTTCACGCCGGTTCCACTGACGCTGGCGAACTTCGGCGTGCTGCTGGTTGGCCTGACGCTGGGCAGCAAGCGGGGATTTGCCGCTGCTTCTCTTTATCTGGCCTGGGGCGCAATGGGACTTCCGGTATTCGCGTCGTCCGGTCCGGGAAGCTTCTTGCAGATGCTGGGTCCGACGGGTGGATATCTGTGGGCGTACCCGGTGGTGGCTTTTCTGGCTGGATGGATTGCGGAGCGTGGTACTCCGAGCTTTACGCGGAATCTGATCGCCGCGCATCGCAGCCGAGGTTGTGCTGTTCGCCGCCGGCATCAGCTGGCTGGTGGTCTACACGCACAACTGGCGCCAGGCCGCGTTCTTCGGGCTGTATCCGTTCCTGTTTGCTGAAGTTTCGAAGGTGATGGTGGCGGCTGCCGGTGCGAAACGTCTGCGTCGCAGCTTCTAGTTTGCTGTGCTATCGGCCAAGCTGTAATTTCGAATTCAGGTAAGTTCTCGGACAACGCATTCTTATGACCAGCAATTCCGGCGATAGTGTTCGCGAAATCAAGGTAGCCCACAGTCCTGACTCGGACGATGCCTTCATGTTTTATGGCATGGCAACGAACAAGATCCGGGTGCCGAACGTGAAGTTCACGCACACGCTTTGCGATATCGAAGCCCTGAACCGCAAAGCGCTGGAAGGCTATTACGACATCACCGCGATCTCGTTCCATGCCTACCCGTACCTGCAGGACAAGTACGCGCTGATGCCCAGCGGCGGAAGTGTCGGCGAAGGCTACGGTCCCATGATTGTGGCGTCGCGCAACATCCCGCTGGACGAAATCACCAGCTGCAAGATCGCCGTTCCGGGAACCATGACTACGGCATACCTGGCGCTCAAGCTGTTTGCTCCCGATATCGCTACCGAGGTTGTTCCCTTCGACGAAATCATTCCACGCGTGCTGGATGGTAAGTACGAAGCGGGGTTGATCATCCACGAAGGCCAGCTGACGTTTGCCAAGGCCGGGCTTCACAAAATTGTGGATATGGGAAAGTGGTGGCGCGAGCAGACTGGTCTGCCGCTGCCGCTGGGTGGGAATGCGATTCGCCGTGAACTGGGGCCGGAGTTGATCGCTGCCTGCTGCACGGCGCTGCGCGACAGCATTCGCTATGCGCTGGACAATCGCGAAGAGGCGTTGCAGTACGCCATGCAGTTCGCGCGCGACCTGGATCCGCAGCTGGCCGACAAGTTTGTCGGCATGTACGTCAACGAGCGCACGCTCGACTACGGCAAGGACGGCCGCGAGGCCATCGCCAAGCTGCTGGAGATGGGCTACGAGCGCGGGCATCATTCCCAACAAGCCGATGGTGGAGTTTGTTGGCGATCCGCGGCGGTAAGCAGCACATAATCGAAGTGACGACGACAGCTGAGTGCGTAGCTGATCCTCTCAGGCTCTCGCTCGCAGACTTCCATCCACAAGCCCTCTGTACCCATATGAAAATTCGGTTGCATCCTGCCCCGCGCGCACTCGGCGCGCTAACATAGGTCCATGACGCTCGAAGAGTTTCGCAACTCGCTCTCGCGCGATGAGCCGCCCCGGCAACTGGATATCGCCCTCGCCGCCTTGTGGTGGGATGCCAAGGGCAACTGGAAGCAGGCGCACGATGTGGCCGGACAGGATGAGGGGCCGGCAGCCGCATGGGTGCATGCGTACCTGCATCGCAAGGAGGGAGATTCCTCGAACGCGAACTACTGGTACACTCGCGCCGACAAGGCGCCCAGCAGAGTGCCGCTGGAAGACGAGTGGACCGAGATCGTCGAGTCGCTGCTGGCGGGCAGCGAGCCTGAACATTGAAGCGTAACGCGCAGCCAGCCTGAGTATTGCGTCGCGGCGAGCTGGATGCGTGGGCACTCCTTCTGGACGGCAAACTTTAGCCTCAGCGCCTCGTGTCAGGGAACGAGTTTACTCATTCCGGAGAGTTTGTTGAGCGGCTTAGTCGTGCCCTGGCGCAGCAATGGCGACTCCTTGCCGCCAGCGCGACAGATTATCCGCGCTCATCGCGGCTAGGTTCTGTCTATCGCTTCCACAATCGCGTCGTGGACCTGCGGACGCACTTCGCGAATCGCTTGCGACGCGCGATCGGGCCAGGTGCGGTTTGTCAGCAGGGTTACGGACAACTTTCGCCCGGGATCGATCCACAGCGACGTGCCGGTGAATCCCAGATGTCCGACCGACTGGGTAGAGAACAGCCTGCCGGACGAGGACTCGGGTCGAGAAGGTGTGTCCCATCCCAGCGCGCGCGTGGTTCCGGGCGGCGACGCCTCGCGCCGCGTGAACAGCTTCAGCGTGCCCGGCTGCAGAATCGGTGCGCCACCGCGCAGCATACATTCTGCAAAACGGGCAATGTCGGTGGCAGAAGCAAAGACGCCAGCGTGTCCCGCGACACCGCCCATTACGTTCGCGTTCTCGTCGTTCACCTCACCCTGCATCACGCGACCGAAGAAAACCGCCTTCGTCTTCTGTGGGCGGAATCTCCGGCCTCCATTCCGGTGGAGGATTGAAGCAGGTCTTCGTCATTCCCAGGGGAGCGAAGATCTCGCGCTGTGCGAAGACATCGAGCGGAACGCCGGCAATCCGAGTCAAGGCTTCGCCGAGCAGGATGAAACCGATGTCGCTGTACTCCACGCGAGTTCCGGGAGCGGCGATGAGTGGCGACGTAAGCGCCGCGCGCACCGCATCTTCGGGCGTCTTAGCAATCTGAAAGAGCTTCTCGTAGGCGGGCAGTCCGCTGGAGTGCGCCAGCAAGCGTTCGAATGGTGACGAAGTGCCGCTGCATGTGCTGATGCTTGGGCGCGAGCGTGATAAATTCCGGCAGCGTTTTTTCGAGTGCCTCGTCGAGCGAGACTTGGGCGCGCTCGTAGAGCAGCATGGCAGCGGCGGTTGTGGCAACGATCTTCGTCAGCGAGGCAAGGTCGAAGACCGTTTCGGCGTGTACCTTCGGTGCGTTTTGTCGATAGGTAAAGCGGCCGAAGCCCTGCGAGGCTACCAGCGCTCCACGATGGGTGATGGCGAGCGATGCGCCGGGAAAGGCGCGCTGTTCGATGGCTTGGCGAATGATGGCAAAGGCGTGCGCGAACTGCTTCTCTTGCTCGTCGAACGCGGGGATCAGCTGGAGAGCGTCTTGCGAGAATGGAGTCACACGCCCCTCCCCTGCAGTTAAAGGCTATTGCAACTTATAATAACTTGCTCGCTTCACCGCGGGTATTCCACCAAGGGAACGGTGCTCTTGAGCCTGTGTCTGCGCCGGCCGGCCGCTGTGCTGGTCTTTCTGTCTCTGGTCGTTGTCAGCGCGCCTGTGTTCGCGCAAAAAGCTGCGTCAAGCCCGCAAACGCCCGCCAAGCCCGCCGCGGAAGCGCCTCCTCCGGCAGCGCCGGCTGCCGCCGCTCCGGCTGGCCTCGAAGGAGGAGCAGAGCTGGTTTGCCCCACTCGATGACATCCTGAAGGATGCCGTCACCAATGGCAATGCGCCGGGGGCGGTGCTGCTGGTCGCGCACAACGGACTGGTCGCGTATCGCAAGGCGGTCGGCAATCGCACGGTCGGCCCCAAGGCCGAGCCCATGACGGTGGACACCATCTTCGACGTCGCCTCGCTGACCAAGGTCATTGCGACGACCACCTGCGTCATGCGACTGGAGCAACTGGGCCAGATCAAGCTGAACGATCCGGTGGCGAAGTACATTCCCGACTTCGCGCAGAACGGCAAGGACGACGTCACCATCCGCATGCTGCTGACGCACTACTCCGGCCTGCCCGCCGATGTCGACCTGAAGCAGCCGTGGAACGGGACCGACGAAGGCTATGCGCGCGCGAATGCTTCCAAGCTGGTGAATCCTCCGGGCTCGACATTTCTGTACAGCGATGTCGGCTTCGTCGTTCTGGGTGAGCTGGTGCAGAAGGTCAGCGGCATGCCGCTCGATCAGTATGCGCAGACCTACGTCTTCGGACCGCTGGGCATGACGTCGACGCGCTTCAATCCGCCGCAGACCTGGGTGCCTCGCATTGCGCCGACGCAGCGCGACGAGCACACCGGGCAGACGCTGCGCGGTACGGTTCACGATCCCACGGCGCGGCAGATGGGCGGAGTCGCCGGCGATGCGGGACTGTTCTCCACGCGCGGATGACATCGCGAAGTTCGCGCAGGCGATGCTGAATGGCGGCGCGCCGATCTTGAATTCGCTGATCGTCGAGAAGATGACCACGCCGCAGCAGCCGGCGAACTATCCGAACGTGCGCGGCCTGGGCTGGGACATCGACTCGCCATACTCGTCGAATCGCGGAGAGCTCCTGCCGGTGGGCTCCTTCGGACATACCGGATTCACCGGCACGTCGTTGTGGATCGATCCGACGACGAACACCTACGTCATCCTGCTGACGAACTCGACCATGCTGAAGGATGGCAACGTCATCGTCGCTGCGTACGGAGATCGCGACCGCCGTGGCCGCGGCGCTGCATCTGAATCCCGAACGAACAGCAGAAGATGCGGCTGGCGCGCATCACCGGCTACAACGAGACGCAGATGGCGGCGCGGCGCATGGTGGCCCGCAATGGCAAGGTGCTGAACGGCATCGACATTCTGGAGGAGCGCAAGTTCGATCCGCTGCGACGTGCCGAATGTGGCCAAGCCGCGCATTGGGCTGGTGACGAACCAGACCGGCGTCGACAGCCGCGGCAAGCGCACCATCGACGTGCTCGAACGACGCGCCCGGAATGCAGCTGACGGCGATCTTCAGTCCCGAGCACGGCGTCGCAGGGCACGGCCGACACCACGAGCATCGCGAACTCCAAAGACCCGCAAGACCGGCGTACCGATCTACAGCGTCTACGGCGAGACCGATGCCAAGCGACGGCCGCCGGCCGATGTGATTCGCAACCTCGACGTGATCGTCTTCGATCTGCAGGATGTCGGCGCGCGCTTCTACACCTACGAAACGACGCTGGGATATTTTCTGGAAGCTGCAGCCAAGGCGAAGAAGCCGATCGTCGTGCTCGATCGCCCGAATCCGATTAACGGCGCGTATGTGCAGGGACCGGTCTCCGATGCGGGCCAGGAAAGCTTCGTCAACTACTATTCGCTGCCGGTGCGGCACGGCATGACGATCGGCGAGTTGGCCAAACTCTTCAACGAAGAGAAGAAGATCGATGCCGACCTGACGGTGATGCCGATGCGCGGCTGGCTGCGCGGCGACTGGTTCGACTCGACCGATGCCATGTGGATCAATCCCTCGCCCAACATTCGCAACCTCGATCAGGCGACGCTCTATCCGGGAGTGGCGCTGATCGAGGGCACCAGCGTTTCGGTGGGACGCGGCACGGATACGCCGTTCCAGCTGATCGGCTCACCGTACTTCACGGCGAAAGAGCTGTCGACTTATCTCAACGGCCGCAACATCGCCGGAGTGCGATTCGTGCCGACGACGTTCACGCCGACGTCGGGACCGTTCGCGCGGCGCGAGTGCTTTGGCGTGTACATCATGGTCACGAATCGCGAGCAACTGGATGCGCCCGAGTTGGGGATCGAGCTGGCGGCGGCGCTGCACAAGCTCTCTCCGCTGGGATACGACATGGCCAAGATGAATCAGTTGCTGGTGAACCAGGCGACGTTCACGGCGCTGCAGGCGGGACAGGACCCGCATCGCATCGCCGGAGGACTGGCAGGATCAGTTGGATAAGTTCATGGATGTGCGGCAGAAATATCTGATGTACTAGCCGATGTCAATCGTTGGTGCCCCAGGTTCACGTCCCGCCTTTGGACGTTAACCTGGGCAGGTGCAGACCCACGTTAGCCCAACAGCGGGGCGAACGTGGGGCACCAGTAGTTACAATGTGTCGAACTCAGCTCCGCTTGCGAAGCTGGAGCGCCGCTCTGCTTCAGCTTCCGCGTCGCCAGCAGGTACACCACGAACTGCATCGCGATCGCGCCGCAGGTGTCGATGACCACGTCCTGCCAGCGGCCGGTGCGCGACGGGATGAACGTCTGGTGAATCTCGTCGTAGGTCGCCATGCCGATGGTGGCCATGACGCCGATGAAGCTCCACTCCAGCCGCCAGCAGGTCGCGCAGGTAGATTCCCCACGGACGCTGCAGTCAGATTGCGCAGGCGATCGCGGTTGGTTTTCTTCAAGGCAAGGAAGACGAGCACGCTGAGGATGCCGAAGCCGAGGAAGTGGCCGGTCTTGCGCAGCACTTCGTTCAAGAGATTGACGAAGGCAGGATCGACGTGCGGCAGCACGATCGAGATGATTTTGTAGAGCAGGCCCGAGGTATTGTTGGCCGAGGCCATGTCGGTGGACTCGGTGAAGATGACGCCCACCCATACGACGACCGGCCACCAGTTGCGGACCAGCGATCGAGGTGAGTGCTTCAGCAAATCCGAAACTCCGACTCCTTGCCATGAGATCTCCGCACCGCTATTCGGCGCGATAGTTGGGAGCTTCGCGCGTGATCATGACGTCGTGGACGTGGCTCTCGCGCAGGCCGGCGCCGCTGATGCGCACGAAGCGCGCCTTCTGCTGCAGCTCTTCGATGGTGCCGCAACCCACGTAGCCCATGCCGCTCTTCACGCCGCCGACCAGTTGATAGACGATCATGCCAACCGTTCCGCGATAGGGCACGCGGCCCTCGATGCCTTCCGGCACAAGCTTCGCCAGGCGGTTGCTCTTCGGTCCCATCTTCCGACAGAACCGGCACGGAGGAATCGCCATCGGTGTTCTGGAAGTAGCGTTCGCTGGAGCCCTGCGCCATCGCGGCCAGCGATCCCATGCCGCGATAGGTCTTGAACGAGCGGCCCTGGTAGAGAATCGTTTCGCCCGGACTCTCTTCGGTTCCGGCCAGCAGCGAGCCGATCATCACGCAGTCGGCGCCGGCAGCGATGGCCTTGGTGACGTCGCCGGAGTACTTGATGCCGCCGTCGGCGATGATCGAGATGTCGCTGTCGCGCACGGCGCGAGCGGCTTCGGCAATCGCGGTGATCTGCGGCACGCCTGCGCCGGTAACGACGCGCGTGGTGCAGATGGAACCCGGTCCAATGCCGACCTTGATGCCGTCGGCTCCGGCCTTGCGCCAGTTCGCAGGCGCCGTCGAAGGTGGCGATGTTGCCGGCGAGGAGATCGACCTCCGGCAACGCTGCCTTGATCTTCTTGATGGCTTCGATCACGCGGGTGGAGTGGCCGTGCGCGCTGTCGATGGCGAGCACGTCGACCTTCGCCTTCACCAGTTCCTGCGCCCGCTCCAGGAAGTCGCCGGTGGCGCCGATGGCCGCGCCGACGCGCAGGCGGCCGTGGTCGTCTTTGGCGGCGGTGGGATACTTCAGGCGCTTCTGGATGTCTTTGACCGTGATCAGGCCCTTGAGATTGTAGGCATCGTCGACCACCAGCAGCTTCTCGATGCGATGCTGATGCAGGATGGCTTCGGCATCATTCAGCGTGGTGCCGACCGGAACCGTGATCAGGTTTTCGCTGGTCATCACTTCGCTGATGGGAACGTCGGTGCGGGTTTCGAAGCGGAGATCGCGGTTGGTGAGGATGCCGACCAGCTTCTTGTTCTTGGTGATGGGCACGCCGGAGATGCGGTAGTGGCGCATCAATTCCAGCGCTTCGGAGATCTTCTGGTCCGGCGACATGGTGATCGGGTCGACGATCATGCCGCTCTCGGAGCGCTTCACCTTGTCGACCTCGCTGGCCTGCTGCTCGATCGTCAGGTTGCGGTGGATGATGCCCAGGCCGCCCTGCTGCGCCATGGCGATGGCCATGCGCGATTCGGTGACCGTGTCCATGGCAGCGCTGATCAGGGGCACGCGCAGTTCAATGTTGCGGGTCAGGCGGGTAGTGGTGTCGACCAGGGCCGGAACAACGTCGGACTTGGCGGGCAGCAGCAACACGTCATCGAAGGTCAGCGCCTCAGGGACAGGAAAATTAATCATGATATGTATTCCGGAGGGATAAACAAATATTGTAGAGACGCGGCGGAGGTTAGGCAAACGGCGCGGAAGGTCGAAACGTCCCTAACTGCGCATGCCAAGCGCGACGGCCGCCACGACGAGCACGAGCACGATGATGATCATGAAGCCTTCCAGTAGGGTGATCAAGGCGCTCCCGAGAGCGCGCAGGCGGGATATTCCAAGGGGACAGAGCGCTGGCTGTAGAACGGAGCTTTGAGCAGCCGAATCAGGTCCATGCGGGTCTCGCGCAATCGGATTCTAACCTGCGCCATCAGCGGTGCCCTTGGGGCTGCCGTTCGGGGGCTCCGTATTGGCTCGGCGTACGGGGAACGACGCATCCTTCTGCCCTCTTTCCCATCAAATAGTTACAGCGGGCCGGGCCACACGGCAGGCGAGCCAGTCCGGGTCACTCCGGCATTGAATCAAGCAAGATTTCAGAGTATATTTACTAAGGTACTGTTGCGTTTGTAGGTTCCTGTCACCGGCTCCCGGCGTGACGGCGAACCCGGCAGATTCGGCGAAGCACACCGGTGGGCGACAGCCCACTTTCTATTTCCACCCGTTAATCCGCTGGTTGTACGGCGAGTCCAGGTGGTAACGCGAGCCTGACGGGCGCTCTGTGCTTGGCCGCTGTCCCCAGGCTCGTAGGCTGGCGCTCCAGGTTCGCGGCCCGATGGGCCGATAACTGGGTCGAGAGCAGAGCTCGTTACGAAACACGATGGCAGCCGGGATCGACAAAATTCGCGAGATCGCCGATCGGGTCGCGCAGTCCAGCGGACTGGAAGTTGGTGGATCTGGAGTTACTCGGCGGCGGCAAGGCGCGCATGTTGCGCGTGTACATCGATAAGCCGGGCGGCGTGACGCACGAGGATTGCTCGAACTTCAGCCGCGAGGCAGGCACGATCTTCGACGTGGAAGATGCGGTTCCGGGCGGCCAGTACACCTTGGAGGTTTCGTCGCCGGGGCTGGATCGCAAGCTGTCGAAGCCGGAAGACTTTCAGCGCTTCGTCGGCAGCCTGGTGAAGCTGACGACGCGCGACCCGGTGAACGGGAACCGGCACTTCGAAGGAAGGCTGAAGGCATTTCAGGATGGGCGGCTCAGCCTGGAGTTGACGCCGCGAAAGAAGTCGAAGAAGCATGAGGCGGTTGAAGCCTGGCGCCGAGGTTGAGATCGACCTGGCGAACGTCGAGAAGGCGAACCTGGTTCCGGAGTTTTAGAGGGACGGCTTCGACGGCGCGGGCAGAAGCGGATCCCTCGTCGGGCTGAAGCCCTCCTCGTGATGACAAGTTTAGTGGATGTAGCCGCAGTTTAGGGTGGCACTCCAAGAGCGAAGGTTATAGCAGATGCGTCGCACGGCTGAAGCGCCTCTTCGGATGACAATTGAATGACGAGGGGCGAGTTGAAGCCGCCCTTTCAGGAATCAGTAAGGTGGCATTGAATTATGGCGAGTGAACTGTACAACGTAATCGACGCTCTCAGCCGGGAGAAAGGCATCGATCCGCAAATTGTGGTCAGCGCGGTGGAAGATGCCATCGTCGTGGCCACCCGAAAGTATTACAAGACCCAGGAGAATCTGCGCGCCGAACTCGACAAGGAGAGCGGCCAGATTCGGGCTTACGCGGTGCGGTCGATCGTCGAGACCTCCGAGCAGATCGAGGATCCGCTGGCGCAGATCACGCTGGACGACGCCAAGCGCATCGATCCCGCAGCCGAAGTCGGCGGCGAACTTCGCACCTACAAGCCGACCGACGTTCTGGGACGCATTGCCGCGCAACTGGCGAAGCAGGTCATCTTTCAGAAGGTGCGCGAGGCCGAGCGCGACACGGTTTACAACGAGTACATCGGACGCGTGGGCGAGATCATCAACGCGACCATCAAGCGCAACGAAGGTCAGGACGTCATTGTCGACCTGGGCAAGGCCGAAGGCCGCATGCCGAAGAAAGAGCAGTCGCGACTGGAGTCGTTTGCTCCCGGCGAGCGCGTGCGTTGCGTGATCTCGCGAGTGGAGAAAGCTTCGAAGGGGCCGCAGGTCGTTGTCTCGCGCGCGGCGCCGGAGCTGGTCACGCACCTGTTCCAGACCGAAGTGCCGGAGATCTACGACAACACGGTGGTCATTCGCGCCATCGCGCGCGAGGCCGGCGAGCGCACCAAGATCGCGGTCATGTCGAAGGACAAGGACGTCGATCCGGTGGGCGCTTGCGTCGGCATGAAGGGCATGCGCGTGCAGTCCATCATTCGCGAACTGCGCGGCGAGAAGATCGACATCATCGAGTATCACGAAGATCCGGTCACCTTCGCCGAGAAGGCGTTGCAGCCGGCGAAGGTCAGCCGCGTCACCGTGCTCGAAGGCCAGGAGAAGCACCTGGAAGTGATCGTCGACGACAGCCAGTTGTCGCTGGCCATCGGCAAGAAGGGCCAGAACGTTCGTCTGGCCGCCAAGCTGCTGGGCTGGAAGATCGACATCAAGAGCGAAGAAGAGAAGCGCCAGGAAGTCGAAGAGCAGATGCGCGGCATGATGGGCCAGGCGACTACGCCCATCGAGAGCGTGCCTGATCTGGAGCCTGGCATCGTCGAGAAGCTGGTGGCCGCCGGCATCACCACGGTCGAAGCTGTCGCCGACATGACGCCGGAGCAGTTGGAAGAGGTTCCGGGCATCGGGCCGAAGACGGTCGAGAAGATCAGTATCGCGGTCAACAATTACTTCGCCAGCCTGGATGCAGGCGAAGCTCCCGCGGAAGGCGGCGAAGGCGTTGCCGAAAGTGCCGAGGTGGCCGCGGAAGGAGCCGAGATCGCGACTGCGCCGAAGGTCTGCCGAATGCCGGCGAAGAGCTGGGCCAGGACGTGTCCGCCGAGGAAGAAGCGCGCGAGAGCGCAGCAGAAGACGCGAAGCCGGTGAGTCGGAGGATGACGTCGAAGCCGCAGAGCGGGACGACGAGGCTTCGGACAGCGGAGCGAACTGAACGCGGAGAGCGATGTCGAGCCGGGCGACGAAGGTGGTCAGTCGGGCGACGAAGAAGGCTTGTCCGATGAGCCCGAGGCTTCTTCAGAGAGCGTAGAAGAACTGGTCGACGAAGGTCAGGCCTTCGAGGCCGAAGTGGTCGACGGCGTGGAGAATGCGCCGCTGGCGGATGAAGGCGAGCGAATCTATTCACGAGCGTCCGGAGACGCCGAACGAGAATGTGCCCGACGAAGAAGAGCCGGGCGAGAAGCGGTAGGCGGTTGCCGATTGTCAGATGCCGGTCGTCAGTGACGGTTGTCAGTCGCAGTAGTCGGTTGTTACTGCCATGCCGGTGACTTGGCAGGATGCGAGCCTCACGCCATGGCGAAAGAGCCGAGCAGTGCTTAGGCTGGGTACGCGATCATGCACGCCTGAAGGCGTGCTGACACACAGCAGGCCTTCAGCCTGCGGGTAAGGCAATGATCAGCGTGGCGCACTTGAGGTGCACCCCTGCAAGATTAACCGAACCGTGAGGATGCTAATGAAGGCGTAACCAGACGGGACATAACGGAGGAAACGGGGCGTAATGCAGCACAAGATTCGAATCAATGACCTGGCCAGAGAACTCGAGGTAAAGAGCAAAGCCATCCTCGACGTTCTGATCAAGGTCGGTATCACCGAGAAAAAAACGCACTCCAGCTCCATCGAAGAAGACGAAGCGGAGCGCGTAAAGAAGTACTTTGCGGAGCATGAGCCCAGTTCAAGCCGTAGCTCCCGTGCGTCTTCAGCGGCGTCATCGGACGAGTTCAAGCCCAAGATCGATCTGTCGCACATCTCCAAGCCTGGCGATGTGCTGAAGGCGATTACGCAGAAGGCAGCTCAACCGACGGCACCCGCACGTCCAGCCACGCCTCCGCCGGCAGCGAGCCCGGCCCGTCCCGCGGCTACTCCTCCGAAGCCTGCGCCTCCGCGTCACTGCCAGCACGCAGCCCGCAGCCCCGGCCGAAGCGCCGAAGCCTGCGCCGCGTTTCATTACGCCGCAATCGGTAGCACGTCCGCCGGCTGCCATCGTTATTCCTCCCAAGCCTCCAGCGCCGCCCACTGCCCAGGCACGCCCAGCCGCGGAAGCGGCCAAGCCGACCGAAGCAGCGGTCGAAGAGCAGACGCCTGTCACCAAACACGCAGGAACCACGGTTTCGGCGCCCGAAGTTTCGGCAGCCGAGACACCAGCAACATTGGAGGCAGGAACGACCACCGCGGCTCCTCCGGCGCCTGGCGCGCCAACCACTCAGGCAGTACCACCCGTTCGTCCCGGAACACCGATGCAAGCCGGCGACGTACGCTCGCGCTCCGGCACGTCCGGCAGCGGCTCCACCGCGCCGCGGCTCCTCCGCGCCGGCTGATTGTGCCGCAGACGGGACCGCGTCCGGTGTACCAGGCGCCGGTGCGTCCAGCAGCTGCCATGCCTCCGCGACCGGTTATGCCGGAGCGCGGCAAGCCGATCTTCCAGCGCCCGCAGCGTCCGGGAGGCCCGCCTGCTACCGGTGGCGCCCCTGGTACTCGTCCGCCGATGCGGCCGGGTGAGCGTCGTGGTCCGCATCCCACGCGCTCCGGAGCTCCCGGAATGCGTCCCGGCTTCGGTGCCGGCGCTCCGGGGTGGGCGCTCCGCCGCCTCCGACCGGACAGCGTCCCATGGGACGTCCGGCGCGTCCGGGACAGCGTTACGTTCCGCGTGGTGTGAAGGAAGGCCCGATGAAGGGCTTCACTCCGCCGCCGCGGCTTGTCGCTCTCGAGCGAGCCGCTGCCGATCACGCGCGCTATCGAGATTCCGGAAGGTATCAGCGTGAAGGACCTGGCCGAGAAGCTGGGAATTCGCGCCAAGGACCTGATCGCACGCCTGCTGGCGCGTGGCGTCTTCGCCACCGTCAACCAGACGCTCGATTCCGATCTCGCTTCCGATATGGCTCGCCACTTCGGCGCCGAGACTTCGGTCATCAGCTTCGAAGAGCAGTTGGCGAAGGATGAAGGTCCGGCCGAGCGTACTGGTGAAGACAGAGCGCTGGCTGTAACGCGGCCTCCGGTGGTGACCATCATGGGTCACGTCGATCACGGCAAAACCAGCCTGCTCGACGCCATCCGCTCCACCAACGTTGCTGAAGGTGAGGCTGGTGGTATCACGCAGCACATCGGCGCGTACAAGGTGGCGATCACCGATCACGAATTCGCCGGCTTTCGGCCGCGAGATCGTCTTCCTCGATACCCCGGGTCACGAAGCGTTTACTCGCATGCGTGCTCGCGGATCGAAGGTGACGGACATCGTTGTGCTGGTGGTTGCAGCCGATGACGGCGTGATGCCGCAGACGCTGGAAGCTATCGATCACGCCAAGGCGGCGAACGTGCCGATCATCGTCGCGGTCAACAAGATCGATAAGCCCGATGCCATGCCCGAGCGCGTCAAGAAGCAGCTGGCCGATCGCGGCCTGATGCCGGAAGACTGGGGCGGCAGCACGGTGTTCGTCGATGTTTCGGCGAAGCAGAAGACCAATCTCAATCTGCTGATGGAGATGATCTGCCTGGTTGCCGATCTCGGCGATCTGAAGGCTGTGCCGGAACGTCTGGCGAGCGGCACCGTGCTGGAAGCCAAGCTCGATCGCGGCCGTGGTCCGGTGGCGACCGTGCTGGTACAGAACGGAACGCTGCACAACAGCGACAACTTTGTTGTCGGCAATGTGTTCGGCAAAGTGCGCGCCATGTTTAACGATCGTGGCGTCGCGCTGGAAGCAGCAGGGCCTTCCACTCCGGTCGAGATTCTCGGTCTGGAAGGACTGCCGCAGGCCGGCGATCAGCTGGTCGCCGTCGCCGATCGCGAGAAGGCGCGTGGCATCTCCGAATATCGCGAGAGCAAAGCGCGTGAAGCGCAGCTGGCGAAGAGCTCGCGTGTTTCGCTCGAAGGTCTGGCGGAGCAGCTCAAGACTGCGGGCCAGAAGGAACTGTTCATCATCCTCAAGGGCGATGTGCAGGGCTCGGTCGAAGTGCTGGGCGATGTGCTGATCAAGCTGTCGAACGAACGCGTGAAGATCAACGTCATGCGCGCGCAGCGTCGGCGCCATCACCGAGAGCGATGTGCTGCTGGCTTCGGCGTCGAATGCCATCATCATCGGCTTCAACGTCCGGCCGGAGCGCAAGGCGCAGGAACTGGCCGAGCAGGAGAAGGTCGACATCCGCTTGCACTCGATCATTTACGAGGTGCAGGACGAGATCAAGAAGGCCATGACCGGATTGCTGGAGCCGATCATCAAGGAAACCTACCTGGGCCGCGCCGAAGTGCGCGACACCTTCCGGGTTCCCAAGGTGGGCGTCATTGCCGGCTGCATGGTCATCGATGGCGTGGTCAAGCGCGACTCCGAAGTCCGACTGCTGCGCGACAACGTGGTGGTCTTCAAAGGCAAGGTCGGTTCGGTGCGGCGCTTCAAGGAAGATGTCAGCGAAGTGCGTACCGGCATGGAGTGCGGCATCTCGATCGCGAACTACGGCGACATCAAGGTTGGCGACGTGATCGAAGTGTTCGTGACCGAGCGGGTGGCGGCAGAAGCGTTCGTGTAAAGGCAGTTGCAGTCGGTGGTGTCAGTGCTGGCTGATTCGAGCTTCGGGTGCAGTTTCAGGCGTGCGTTTTCAGGTTTGCAGTTTCGGGCGTGCAGTTTTCAGGCGTGCAGTTTTGAAAGGGCACGACTTCAGACGTCCGCCTGAACACTCTTAGATGTCATCCGAGGAGGGCTTCAGCCCGACGAGGGATCTGCAGTAAGCCGCGAAGCGGCGAAATTTGTGTTAGCCATGGGCGTAAGCCCGCGGCGAAATCGAGCCATCGTTCTGAGCCGCGAAGCGGCGGCACAGATTCATCGTCCCGGAACTGAGTCCTCGCTTGCGGAGGAGCCGGTATCCGGGACGTTGTGCAAAGCCGGGCTGGCTGCAGTTTTCGCAACCTAGCGAAAGGGCTCGGAAGAGTTCAATAAACACCTCAGTGACCTCGGTGCCTCTGTGGTGAATAGGTTCGCAGGAATCGACCATGATCGCGTATCTGATGCTGGAGATCCGCATCGAAGGCGCGCACTCGCTGAAGGACAAGCGGCAAGTGGTGCGCAGCGTGAAAGACGGTCTGCGCAATCACTTCAACGTCGCCGTAGCCGAGGTGGATGCGAGCGAGGCCTGGCAGCGGGCGACGATTGGCGTGGTCAGCATCTCCGACTCGCGCGACTATCTCGACGGCCTGATGCGCAATGTCGAGCGCCACGCTACGCAGGGTGGCGAACAATGCCGGCGGCGAGGTGACGGATTCCTTTCTGGACTTCTTGCAGGAAGCGGAATTCGGCGATCAATTAACCGGGGAATCGTGATGGTTATCACCGCCAGGTTGACAGACTGGCGTATGCTCTAACGTTCCCCTTTCGACGCTTTAAGCTTTTGGCTTTTAGCTCTCAGCAGGGCATGAAGGACTGGCAGCGGGAGCGGTGAGTTTTGAGCTAAAGGCTAAGGGTTAAAAGCTAAGAGCTGATTTATGGAAAATCGGGGACAGAAATACCATCGCGGACGCATGGAAGAAGCGTTGCGCGAGGAGATCGCCGCTCTCGTAGAAGGCGAGCTGGGCGATCCGCGGATCGGCCTGGTCAGCGTGACCGAAGTGCATATGGCCGACAGCCGGAATGCGCGCGTGTTCGTGGCGGCGGCGGGCAGTGACGAAGAAGCGAAAGAGAGCCTGGAAGGGCTCAACGCTGCTCGCGGGTACATCCGTCACGAACTGACCCGGCGGTTGGGAGTGCGGCAGGCTCCAGACATATTTTTTGTGCTGGACCGCTCCGACCAGTACGGCGGACGAATCGAAGAGTTGTTGCAGAGAATCGAGAAGAGGAAGAAAGCAACGAAGGACTAGCAGTTGGCATTTAGCAATTGGCATTTGGCAAAGACCAGGGCTCAGCGCTTATGGTGATGCTTAATCGGCAGCGGCACACCGAAAACGAACGCCTCGCCAAATGCCAACTGCCAAACGCAGGCTTCAAATTGCTAATATCATGCTGGACGAAGTACTGAACCAAATCGGTAGAAGACGGTCCTTTATCCTGACCTCGCACGCACGGCCGGACGGCGACGCGGTTGGCTCGACCTTGGCCTGCGCCCAAATCCTGCGCAGCATGGGCAAGCAGGCGAGCGTAGTGTTGAGCGATGGCGTGCCAGGGATTTACGGGCCCTTGCCGTTCACTGATACGGTTGTGCGCAACACCGACGAGGCCCCCGACGCTGATGCAGCCATCATTCTGGAGTGCGACAGCGTGCAGCGTACGCGGCTCACCGGCCTCGATCGGCACTTTCTCATCAATATTGATCACCATGCCACAGCTCGTCCCTTTGGTGACGTGAACTGGATCGATCCCAACGCCTGCGCGACGGCGGAGATGATCTTCCGCCTAGCTGGCGAAGCAGGAGTGAAGATTTCACCGGAGGTTGCGACCTGTCTTTACACCGCGGTGCTGACCGACACCGGCTCATTCTGCTTTCACGGAACTACTGAGCGCACCTTCGCGTTGGCTCAGGAGTTAGTGCGCTGCGGCGCCGACCCGGTACGGATTGCGCACAATGTGTACTTCTCGACGCAGCTCTCGAAGATGCGACTGCTGGGGGCGGCGCTTAGCGGGCTGCAACGCGAGGGCAGCCTGGCCTGGATGCATGTCAATCGCGAAACCATGGAACGTTGCCAGGCCAGTGACGAGGATTGCGAAGGTCTCGTCAACTATGCGCTCGCAATTCAGGGCATCGAAGTAGCGTTGTTCTTCCGCGAACAATCCGACGGGCGCTATCGCGTCAGTCTGCGCAGCAAAGGACTGGTCAACGTAGCTGCTGTCGCTGAAGCATTCGGAGGCGGTGGACATGAGTGCGCCAGCGGCTGTGCCGCGGATGGTCCACTCTCGATTGCCGTCGAACACCTGCGGGCGCAGTTGAGGCTTCGCGGCTACGACGCCAACGTGCAATAATCATTCCTCGACATGAAGTTCAGAAAAAATTACCGGCGATGATCCGGGTGGAGCACGCCCTTAGGCGTGCAATGAGCAACTTGCGGACCAGATGTGCGCTTTAGCGCCTGACGTGTGATTTACCTCAGCGGCTGAAGCCGGATTCAGGAGAACAACTTGGATTGCACCGCTGAAGCGGTGCTCTACCCGACAGAATCACACTGATCGCAGTAAGACAACTCTTGAGACCGAAACCCACTCCCAGCATGGCCGACCGCACGCGACGTTCCACCGACGCGCTTGCGCTGATTGCGTTTTGCGGATTTCTATTTCTCCTCGGCTTGCAGATCGTTGGGTTGGTCGGCGCGGACGAGCCTCGCTACGCTCAGGTTGCGCGAGAGATGCTGGCGCGGCACGACTGGGTCACTCCTGTTCTCTACGGACATCCCTGGCTGGAAAAGCCGCCGCTTTACTACTGGTTGGCAATGATTTCCTACAAGGGAGCCGGCGGCGTGAGCGACGCCGCGGCCCGTCTGCCAACGGCGGTACTGTCTACGCTGATGGTTTTTTTCATCTACGCGTGGTCACGACGCTTCCGTCCGGGAATGCAGCTCGATGCGGCGCTGATTACAGCTTCCGCCGCGATCATTGTTGGCTTCGGGCGCAGCGCTTCCACCGACATGCCGCTGACCGCGATGTTCACCATCGGAATGCTGGCGTGGTACGGCTGGTATGCCAGCGGCAAGCGAAGTTGGCTGCTGGCGTTTTACCTTTTCATGGCACTGGCGACGCTGGCGAAAGGACCGGTTGCGGTTTTCCTCGGTGGTGGCGTCCTCCTGCTGTTTGCGCTTTTGCGGCGTGACGCTCGCTTGATTTTGCGGACCTTGTGGCCGATCGGCATTGCGCTGTATCTGGTAGTCGCCGCGCCCTGGTATATCGCCGTGCAACACGCCAATCCGGAGTTCTTTCGCACATTCTTTCTCCAGCATAATCTTGAGCGCTTTAGCAGCAATCTCTACCACCATCCGCAGCCGTTCTGGTTCTATGTCCCGGTTGCGTTGCTGGCGCTGGTGCCCTGGAGCTTTTTCGCCTTGGCGGCACTCGTCGACGCCATCCGCGACTGGCGCTTCTCGGTACAGCAGCCGGCCGGGCAAGAAGACTTCCGCACTTATCTGTCGTTGTGGTTTCTACTGCCGATTGTCTTTTTTTCGCTGTCGCACTCGAAGCTGCCGGGATATATCCTGCCGGGGATTCCGGCAGCAACCATCCTATTGGCCGACTTCATCTTTCGCCGCGAGCAGGAGCAGAGCAAGCCGCCGATGTGGATGGTGGCGCTGCACGCGCTGCTCTCCTCGGCGTTGCTGATCGCGGCATTTGTCGTGCCGTTCAAGCTGCTGAAGCTGCCAACGTCGCGTACCGTGATCATCGTGGCCGTCTCGCTGGCTGTCGCCACCATTCTGATGTTTGTGCTCGCCTTGCAAAGCCAGGGATACCGTGTGCTTCGCTTCACCACCCTGGTTCCCGTGGTGATCGCGTTCTCGCTGATCCTGCGGGGCACCGCGCCATTGATCAGCTACATGCAATCTGAGAGGTCGGTGGAGGCGGCGCTTGCGACAACCGAGATCGGCCGCATCCCGAACATCGCCGTGTGCGACGTTCCTCCGGGAGTTGAATACGGCCTGGCCTTTTATCGCAATCATCCGGTCGCCAATTACGAGCGCGGCGAAATCCCCGCTGGCGATCATATCGTTGTCGCCGCGGAAGGAAGCCAGAAGAATCTGGAATACCGCCTTTCAGGACGCCGTGTCATCGAGTTCGGCGGATTCCCCTGGCAACATTTGACGTTCTATTTGATTGCCGGCCGCCCGGCCGTGCAGCAACATCCCTGAGGCTCGGTTCCGCAAGTTGCAATATGAATTTTGCCCTCGGGCTCTTGACGTATGGCAGCGTGTCATAGAAAATTGTGCCACTCACGTCACTTCTTCAGTTGCTGAACTTAGATACTGTTTTCCGGCCGTTGTTTTCGTAGTAGGAAAGCCATCTTCGTTGTAAAGCCGCTTCACGTAGATCCGTAGTGAACAACCCCTCTCAGGGGGCTTGCGCCGGTTTGTATTAATTGTTTCCTTAGGACCGCGAAGCACGACTTAGGGTCCAGCACTCGTGCGTCGAAAGGGAAGCCGCGCCCGCCACTTTCCTATAGCAATTTCCGCCGCCTGCGCTGAAGAGCGCTGGCGCAACCACGCCTCCTCGCCTTCTGTGCGTCCCGGCTGGCCGGGCTTGGAGACGGATACATGTCTCTGGCAGGAAAGGGAAATGTGTTTATGAAAGATGGTAATTTCGTTAGGCAGGCCATCAGGAAAAACCAGAACCCCCCGATTCATGGCATTGCTCTATTACTGTTCTCGCTCGTACTGCTCTTCACTGCGGCCGCGGGGGCGCAAACCTACTCGGTCATTCACAGCTTCACCGGCAACCAGGATGGGGCTTACCCATACACGGGTTTGACCCTGCAAGGCAGCGGCAATCTGTTTGGAACCACGTTTGGCGGCGCCGCCGGCTTCGGCACGGTGTTCTCGCTGAAAGCCTCGGGCAGCGGCTGGGTCCTGAATACGCTTCACACTTTTCAGAACGGCGCGGATGGCGCCGGTCCTATGGGCCGTCTAATCGTAGGTTCCGACGGCGCGCTGTATGGTTCCACCTCTGCCGGGGGCGGCGGTCCATGTCTCACCTCCAACAACTATCACGGATGCGGCACTGTCTATAAACTGATGCCGCCGCCCCACTTCTCGCCCAGCATCATGACCAGTTGGAATGCTACGGTCCTCTATACCTTCGAAGGTACTGACGGATCCTACCCGCAGGGCGATGTGATGTTCGACGATTCCGGAACGCTGTACGGTACGGCGGTCAATGGCGGCAATGGTTGGGGATTGATTTACAGCTTGACGCCCTCCGACGGCGGTTGGACCCAGAACATTCTGTACAACGTAATGAACAACGGCGATGGCCAGTATCCTTGGGGCGGCGTGATCTTCGACGGCACCGGCAGTCTCTATGGAGTGATGACCACCGGTGGCCCGAATGGCTGGGGAACGGTGTACAAGCTGGCGCGCTCCGGCTCCGGCTGGACGGAAAGTACGGTCCACGCTTTCACCTATGAGGGCAACGATGGCGGTGGTCCACAGAGCGGATTGATCATGGATGCGTCCGGCAATCTATACGGCACGACGGTTCATGCTCCCAACGCCGGAGGCAGTGCCTATGAACTGAATCCCTCGGGAGGAGGCTGGAATTATGACTTCCTCTCGGCATTCCACGGCGGGATCAACCTGGGGCCCTACGCGAACCTGGTGATGGATGCGTCCGGCAATTTGTACGGCACAACCTTCGCTGACGGACAGTACGGCTTCGGGTCGGTGTTCGAGCTGACGCGATCGGGCGGAAGTTGGGTCTATCATTCGCTGCACGATTTTACAGGCGGCAATGATGGAGCCAGTCCTATGTCGCCGGTGGTCTTCGATCCCAGCGGCAATATCTACGGCACCGCCTCAGCCGGCGGAGCGCACGATGCAGGCGTGGTCTTCAAGATCACGCGATAAAACCCGGCACGAGCTTCCGACCAAGCAGCTCATCCTGAGAACTCCTCCGGTTGGGCTGTTTGCTTTACTTTGTCAAAACGTCTTCGCGTGTCTCGACCGGACCGAAATCGTGGTACAGTTTCAGCCCGCAGGACACCCTGGTATCGGCTTCTGAGCTTTTCATCGAGGAGCTAACCGTGCACACAATCAAGACCTCTTCCTTTTCGTTCTTCGCTTGCGTCATCCTTGCGACTCTCACTTGCCTGGCTAATGTTTCCTGGGCCGCCAGCGAGAGTCCCATCTACAGCTTCACCGGCGGTTTGGATGGCGCGAATCCCGCGTCGCAACTGATCTTCGACGTAGCCGGAAACGCTTATGGGACCACGGTCACGGGTGGCTCCGCGAACTGCGGCACGGTGTTCAAGCTGGCGCCGTCGGGCGGCGGCTGGCAGCAGAGTGTGCTGCATAGCTTCGACTGCTTTGCGGGAGGCAAAAATCCCTACGGCGGCGTGACCATGGATGCGCAAGGCAATCTTTACGGCACCACCGTTGCCGGTGGCTCGAACGGTATCTGTAGCGGTGATGGCTGCGGCATCGTATTCAAGCTGACGCACTCCGGCGGAAGCTGGATTGAATCAGTAGCTGTACAGCTTCCACGATAGCCCGGATGCGGCCGGTCCGGGTGGCGCACTGGTATTCGACCATAGCGGCAACCTCTGGGGAACGTCTCCCGACGGCGGAGCCTTCGCACAAGGCACCATCTTTGAACTCGTATTCAACAACGGACAATGGACGGAAAGAATCATTCACGATTTCACCGGCGGCACGGACGGCGCAGTAGGATCGCTGGGTCCGCTGCTGCTGGATGCCTTCGGAAATTTCTACGGCGTGACGGAGATTGGTGGCGCCAACAGCGCTGGCACCGTCTTCAAACTTACTCCGGGTTCCGGTGGAACGTGGACGTTCAGCACTCTGTATGCGTTTCAGGGTCAACCTGACGCCGCCTTTCCCTACGGCGGGCTGATCGCGGATTCGCACGGCAACTTGTATGGAACGACGTATTACGGCGGCACCAACGGAGCGGGAACGGTATTCAGGATCGGCCCAACCGCGGGCATCGGCGGCTGGCGCGACACGGTGCTCTACAGCTTCCGGGGCGGCGCCGATGGAGGCAATCCGACCAGCACGCTGGTCTTCACGTCAGCCGGTAGACTTTACGGAACGACCTCGATGGGCGGAGATTCGGGATGCGATTGTGGAGTCGTATTCTCCCTCACGCCCGTGGGCAGCAATCGCTGGAGCGAATCGGTCCTGCACACCTTCGGCACGCATCCTGACGGAGCTTACTCCTATTACGGATTGACGCCGGATGCTGCCGGACACTACTTCGGAACCACGGCTGCCGGTGGAAACCAGAACCAAGGCGTCGTCTTTGAACTGATGCCCTGATGGTTCCTGACTGACAACCGCATTCCCGAAGCGTGTTCGGCATTCATAACGTCTTCCTCACCATCTAGTGAGCGTTGTGCGGCTCAGGGTGCACCGGCTCCCCGTGGGGAGCCTGAGCATGTGGAGCCTCTGCATGCGGAGCAGGCGCGGCGTGCGGCTCTGCATGCGGGGCTTGAGCGTGCGGGGCCTCAGCATGCTGTGCGGGAGCGGCCATCGGACGTGACGGAGGCGGCGCTGCCGGACGCTCCATCTCATTGCGAGGAGGCGCGGCTGCATGCGACGGTTCCGCCGGACGTGGCGCGCTACGGTTCGGTTCAGGCTCAGGCGGACGCGCAGCAGGTTCGTTGCGATTCCGTTCAGGCTGATTGACGTGAGGGGCTGGAGCACGCGGCTCCTCCCGCGGAGTTGCAGCCGGGGTGTGTGGCGTTTCCCGCGGAGTTGCAGCCGGAGTATGCGGCGTCTCCCGAGGAGCCGGAGCGTTGTTGCGCGCTGCCGGCGGGTTCTCCGGACGCGGCGCAGCAGCGTTATTCTCACGCTCAGGCGGATGCGGTGTGTTATTCGGATGCGCCGCCGTGTTCGCATTCGGACGTGCAGTTTTCATTCGGGCGCGGCGTATTAGCTACGCGCTCATTCGGACGCGGAGCGTTGTTCGGGTGCGGCTGTGTTGCCGGAGTATTGACCGGCTTGTTCCTGGCGGCTACAACTCCATTGCCATGGAATTCGTTAGGCTTCGGGGTCGCGGCGATCGCCGGACGTCCGTGATTGACCGAAGCGTAGAGTTCACGGTTCTGTCGCGCAGCCTGCTCGTGTTGCATTTGCGTGTTCGTGGCTTCAACGTGACGCGCGCGCCTCTCAGCTTCCTGCTGCTGAGTGGGACGCGCTCCTACACCACCCCGTCCGCCGTTGTAGCTGACCCGAGTCACATTCACGTTGTTCACGACCGTGCGGTTATAAACGTGGACGTTGTTGATGGTCACGTTATTGACTGAACGGTTGTAATAGAACTGACGGTCCCGCCAGTATCCGCCTTGGTAGCCATAGCCGGGATAGCCGTAACCGTAGTCGATTCCACCGTAGTATCCGACCTGCGGTCCCCAGTACCCGGGATTCCACACGTAGGCACTGTTCTGATAGCCCCAGTAGCCAGGCGTCCACAGATAACCCTGTTCCGGCGCCAGTACCCACGTGCCAGGAACCCAGTAATAGCCCTCCGGCCCGTAGGCCCAGTAGCCCGGCGTCCAGATGTAGCCAGCCTCGGGACACGGTGGCTGCGAATAGACCGGAAGCGGCGGCGGTGCAAATCCTACTGAGATAAAAACACCCGCGGACAAACTGGCGGGCAGAATAACCAGCAGAAGTCCGAATAGTACTAATCGACTGTAACGGAAGAGCCCCATTGTGATTCTCCTTCGCAATTCCTGGCGATCGTCACCGTTCGGCCCAGTCGCATGAATCGGCGATCCTCCGTTGACGGTCTCGCAAGTTGAATTCGCAACTGCTATTCGTAAAAACAAAACTTACTCTCGTTAGTTGCGGGATTAAGGCCCTTCGTGACTCGGTAAATTTTTTTTGATGCGATTCGTACGGGCAACCAAATTAACTGTGCGTGAGATAGCATGAATCCGCGGGAATGGAGGAATCACTTGAACGGTCAGTCGGGCGGGCGCGAGGGCGGTGCGGCAACGCAGAACTCTGACCGTCCAGCAGTCGCCGAGCAGCGGGAATAGCTCGCTGCCTCAACCCTTTTCATGTCCCATCGCTCCCGATTCTTATTGCTGGCCGCCATCGCCCTGACATTGGCGGGCCTCTCCGGATTGCGCACTGTCTCCGACTACGATGTCGGCTGGCAACTGGCCAGCGGCCGATGGACGGCCCAGCACCACCGCATCTTCTCTACCGACGTCTTCTCGTATACCGCGAATGGACAGCCATGGATCTATCCGGTTGGCGCGGGTCTTCTCTTCTACGGCGCCTTTCTGCTCGGTGGCTACGCGCTGCTGTCCTGGATGGGCGCCATCGCGTGTGCCGGCACTGTCGCATTGCTGTTGCGGCGCGGTTCATTGATCACCGCGGCGCTCGCAATTGTCGCCGTTCCATTAATTGCCTATCGCACCGTCCCGCGTGCCGACATGTTTACCGTCGTGCTCTTTGCGGCCTACCTCTCAATTTTGTGGGAGAACTTTCAAACCGGTCGTGGCCGGCTCTGGCTGCTCCCGCTGTTGATGATCGCGTGGGTCAATTTACACTTGGGATTTCTGGCCGGCCTCGGCTTGGTTTGTGCTTTCTGCGGAATTGAGTTGCTCGAAATGCTGTTCGGCGGAACTCGCCGGCTTGACGCAATACAAAGGCTCAAGCACAAACTGCCTTGGCTGGGCGCGACGGCCGCTGCGACGATCGTCAATCCTTGGGGATGGGGAATCTACACCGCTCTGCTACGTCAGAACCAGGCGATGGCGCAGCACGCGCGTTACCTGACCGAGTGGTTCGGCCTGCGCATGAATTGGGCGGTAATCTCAAGCAGCCTCTCACTGCGCGATACGCAGGGAAGCGTTTACGTTGTGTTGGCAATCGCGGTGTTGGCAACCCTGCTGGCAATCCTGCAGCGTCAGCCTGGCGCGGCCCTGCTGCTGGCTGGGGCGGCTTACGAAAGCATCAGCCACATTCGCATGGAAGCGCTGACCGCGTGCGTCGTGGTGGTAGTGGGCGGAGCGGTTCTGCAGGCGGCAGCGGGATGGGTTGCGCATCGCATCTCGCACCGGCAAGTGTGGCAGGCCCTGGCAGTCGCGGGTACGGGATTGTTTGCCCTGCTGGGATGTGTCCGGGCGGTCGACGTTGCCAGCAACCGCGCGTATCTTGTGCGGGACAACCCTGCGACCTTTGGGGCCGGCATGGGATGGTGGTATCCCGATGGCGCAGCGAGTTTCATCGAGCAGGCGCACCTTCCGGGCGAAATTCTCAACACCTACGACGAGGGCGGCTTCATACTGTGGCGACTGGGCGAACAGCATCGCGATTACATTGACGGTCGCGCGATCCCTTTCGGGACGGGCATCTTCGACAAACAGCTACAGCTGATGGCAGCCTCGCCGGATTCAGCGGCATGGCAGGATATTGCGGACAGCTACAACATCAACACCTTCGTCTTATCGCTCGAGCGCCGTCAGAAGACCCCGCTGGCGCGGCTGAAAGATTTTTGTGACAGCAAAATTTGGCGCCCCGTGTATCTCGACGAGGTTGCCGCGGTCTTCGTGCGGCGCACGCCGCAGACGGAAGATTTCATCCAGCGCTCCGCCGTGGATTGCGCCAATGTGACCCTGCCGGCGCAACCGGTATCGGGTTCGCGTGGCATTGCCTTCAACCGCTGGGCCAACGCCGCCGCCGTCCTGGCCGCCTTGGGGCGTAACAGCGAAGCTCTCGCCGCCAGCGAACGGGCCATAGCTATTTTTCCTGACAACGGTTACATCCACTGGCTGCGCGGTAACGTTTTCTACAACACCTGGCGCAATGACGATGCCGAACGTGAGTTTCTACAAGCCGTGAAACTCGACCCCAGCGAGGACACCTGGTCAGGGCTCGGTATGCTGTACCACCGTGTGGGACGCCTTCCCGAGGCCACTCACGCGATACAGCAGGCGGTCGGTTTGTCTCCGCAGCGATACTCGGCGGACCTGCGCCTGGCGAACTACTTCCTGACCGTGATGCAGCCGCAACCGGCGCTAACTGCGCTCGACGATGCTCTGCGACAGGCGCCGGCAGTGGCTCTCTCGGAGACGGGAGAAGACTCGCTGCGGTTTAAAGTTGCGCGGGCGCAAGCCGATGCCTGGCGAATGTCAGGTGACATACCGCGAGCTATCACCGCCACCGAAACGGCGGTGCAGCTCTCGCCCAAGGATGCAGCGGCGTGGTCGAACCTCGCCCACCTGTACGAGCGCGAGGGGAGGGTTGCCGATCAGCAGCGAGCGGAACAACGCGCCGCCATGCTTGCCTCTTCCAGTAACAGCCAGTCTCCTAGACCTTAGTGCGAGCGCTTCTCTGGTCAATGCCTTTCGAGGTGCGGTTGACCCGGCGGCCGGTCGCGCAGTTTACTTGGCCTGCCGAAGCAGCACTAGACTTGCCTAGCGACCCTATTGGAAGCGCCGATGGCTGCTACCGTTTTTCGCCGGTCGCATCAACTGAAGACTGTGGAGATTCTCGACCTCAGGCATTTCTCGTCCGGCGACCTTCGCCCCTTGCTCGACCAGGAAGTCGAGACGTGGGGCAGTATGCTTTGCTGGGACTACCGCAACTCTGCGGACATGATTCTCCGTTATGTGGACGCCAAGATCCTGCCCGGCTACGCGGCAGTGGAGCGCGGCAACATCGTTGGGTATTCCTTCTTTGTCTATGAAGGCAGCAAAGGCGTAGTGGGCGACCTGTTCGTCTCGCCGCGCCGCGTGGATACCCATCGGGTGGAGGCGCAGATAGCCGAACATGTCATCGAGACACTGCAGCAGTCCCCTGGAATTCATCGCGTCGAGGCACAGCTGCTGACGCACCAGACTGGCGAACTGACCGCCTGTTTCCTGTCGTCGGGATTTCAACGCCACCGCCGGCTGTTTTTGTACTTGGAGCTGCAAGGCAGCGACGCCCGCGCCATTCCGCCCGTGCGCTTGCATGAGGACATCCAGGTCCGGCGCTGGAGCGACCCGGATTATCAGGCAGCAGCCGGAGTCATCACGGCGGCCTACCGCGGACACATCGATTCCGAAATTAACGATCAGTACCGCACGCATGGCGGATCGATTCGCTTTCTGAATAACATCGTGCGCTTCCCTGGTTGCGGCGTCTTCGATACCGAGGCGTCGTTCTCGGCTGTTCATCGTCCCACCAACTCACTGGTTGGACTGATTCTGTGTTCGCGCGTCAAGGGCGACGTCGGCCACGTCACCCAGGTTTGCCTGCTGCCCGAGTACCGGCGCATGGGCATCGGCGAGAACTTGATCGCATCCACGGTGAATTCGTTGCGCCATCGCCATTTCCGCGCGCTCACCCTCACCGTCACCGAAATGAACGAGCGCGCCGTCAGTCTCTACAAGCGCCTGGGCTTTAGCGAGACCAGCATCTTCGACGCATTTGTCTGGGAAGGTTAGCCGCGGTTTGTCTCTGGCCTTTAGCTCCCACACTGGGGTATTCTGCCCAGTGCTGGGAGTACGCCGCTCTACGCCGTTCGCGCGCCCACCCTCACCGGAACAATTCAACCTCAGGAGATTCGAAGCATGAAGCCTCGCCGCTCTACGCCGTTGTTTGCTTTAGTCATGTTGATCGCAGCCTTGTCCGCTGTCAGCAATGGACAAGAGGCACGCATCCCGGTGCCCATCAGCACCAAGCTGGACATCACGCTGAATACGCCGCTGTCGACGGAATTCTCGCAGCCAGGAGATCAGTTCACCGCCGACGTCAGCGATGGACCGTACAAAGGCGCCATCGTCCACGGCACCATACGCTCGGTGAGCCAGTCGGGACACTTCAAGGGATCGGCCGAGCTGTTGCTGAGCTTCGATCGGCTGGTGATGCGCAACGGCCAACGCAGCAACATTCTGGCGGAGGTCACGCGGGTCTACGTGCAGGGCGACAAGGTTGGCAACGAGGGCACGATCGAAAGCTCTGGGCAAGGAAAGTACACGTGGATCCGCGCCGGCCTGGGCTCGGCACTCGGCGCGGCCATCGGAGGCATGGCAGGAGGCGGTGAGGGTGCCGCCATAGGAGCAGTCGCCGGTGGCGGAGCGGGCGCGGCTTCCAAGGCCATCAGCAAGAAGCAGCAGGTAGTCCTACAAAGTGGGACCATGCTGACGATCAGCGTCTTCAGTAATTAGTCAGTCCTCCGCGCTTGCGCGCCGGGGCCGCCTTTTTCGCGCTGCTCCGTTTGGTCTTTGTTTTTGCGGGGCCCGTGGTCTTGGTTTGTTGGCGTGGCTTCGCCGCCGATTTCGATGACCACGCCAGTTTCCACCTCTTGCAGTGCGGTCAGTGGCGGCATCTTCTGTTTCAATTTCAAGACCGGTTCGAAGAGGTCGCCGAACTTTTGCGCGCGCGCCAGCACCTCATCGGAATCGAAGACCAGCAGGCTGGGATCGCCCTTCTTCAGGCAGTTCTCGACCTCGGTCCACTTCACCGGGGTCGAAGCTGTTGGACGCTCTTTCGCGCGCAGCGAGTACACGCAGACGGTGGTCTTGTGATCGTCGTTCTGGCTCCAGTCCACCAGAATCTTTCCCGTGCGCAGCGCCTTCTTCATGTCGGAGACGACGAGGTGCCGGATGCTGCCGCTCCAACAGTCGCGCCAGTTCGTGCGCGAATGGCTTCGTCTCGTCGTAGGTGACGGGGTGTTCAGCGGGACATAAATTTGCAGGCCCTTCGATCCGGAGGTCTTGGCGCAGCACTGCAGTCCCAGCTTGCGCAAAGATGTCGCGCACCCAAGTGCCGACCTGGCAACACTGCACGATGTTAGCGGGCGCGCCGGGATCGAGATCGAAGACCAGGAACGACGGCTGCAGAACATTCTTGCCCAGCGAAAGACTGGTGTGCAGTTCGAGATCGGCGAGATTCCCGGCCCACACCAGCGTCGCCAGGTCCTCGATCAGGCAGTAGTCCATCCAGCGATTGTTGCCCTCGCTCCAGACCTTCACGGTCTTCACCCAGTCGGGCCGATGGCTCGGGCAATTCTTCTCGTAGAAGAACATGCCGCCGACGCCGTTGGGATAGCGCTTCATGGTGAGCGGGCGGCCGCGCAGATGCGGCAGCAGCACCGGGCGCAATGCGCACGTAGTAGTCGATGACTTGCCCCTTGGTGAAACCCGCCTCGGGGTACAGAACTTTGTCCAGATTCGACAGCTTCAGGTGTCGGCCTTCGATATCGACCGTCGTCTCTTTGGGCATCGGCTCCTCGCTTGCGTTTAAGAATGATGCAACCCGAGCCCGGCAAGTATGCAAGGCGGAAGCCCGAAGAGCAGTCCGCTGAAATGCTAGAGAAGGGTAGCATGCGCACCGTGCCGACAACGACTTTTTGCAATTCAGCAACAACGCCAGAGCCATCTGCCGCCATCCAACGTTAGGCCGTGGCGACTGAGAAGGAATTACCGGTCAGTACCTCCGTGCCTCCGGAATTTCCCCCGGAGCAGCGCGCCTTGTTCTGCGAGGTGCTGAAGCATCTGAACCGGGCGGGCGTACCCTATGTGGTGTCCGGCGCATTTGCTCTGCAGCAGCACACCGGCATCTGGCGCAACACCAAAGATCTCGATCTGTTTCTGACCAGCGAAGCCGTGCCCGAGGCGTTGCGTCATCTGCAGGAGCAGGGTTTCGAGACCGAAGTCCGCGATCCGGTGTGGCTGGCGAAGGCGCATCGCGACGGCTACTTCGTGGACCTCATTACCGGCATGAGTAATGCCGTGATCACGGTCGACCAGTCGTGGATCGATCGCAGCTCCCCGTGTGTGGTACTTGGCGTAAAGACGCGGGTGCTGGCGGCGGAGGAGCTGATCGCATCCAAACTTTTCGTGAATTTCCGCGAACGCTTCGACGGCGCCGACGTCGTCCACATCATTTACGGCACCCGCGGCAAGATCGATTGGAGCCAGGTTGCTGCAACTGGTGGGTGAGCACTGGGAACTGCTGCTGTGGGAGCTGATGCTCTTCCATTACGTCTATCCGTCGAAGCAGGACTATGTGCCGCGGCAGATATGGAATGAATTGTTATCGCGCTTCCAGAGGCAGCTCGAATGGGCCCGCCGCCCAAGCTGCCGTTCCGCGGCAGCCTGATCGACGAAAAAATGTTTGCCATCGACATGAAGGAATGGGGCATGGAAAACCTGCTGCAGGAGCAGCGCGAGCAGCCGTGAGCCCATGATCGAAGAGCCCAGCAGCAGAGCCACTCGTCAAGCACAGAGGATTGATGCGAATCGCCGCCGTTGCTGATCTACATTTCAGTCCGCAGGTACACGACAAAGTTCGCGACTACATGAACCGTGTGCGCGACGAGGCGGACGTGTTGGTGCTGGGCGGCGACCTGACGAACTTCGGGCGTCCGGAGGAAATGGACTCGCTGCTGAACGTCGTCGTGCGGCTGCGCATTCCGACCATTTCCGTGCTGGGCAATCACGATTACGAAAGCGGGCACGCCGCGGAGTTGATGAAGATGATGACCGACGCGGGCGTGAAAGTTCTGGACGGCACCGCCTACGAACGCGATGGCGTCGGCTTTGCCGGAACCAAGGGATTTCCCGGTGGCTTTGGACGCGGCGCGCTGACCGCGTTCGGCGAGCCAGAGGTGAAAGCCTTCGTGCAGGCTGCGATTGACGAATCGTTAAAGCTGGAGCGCGCGCTGTCGCAGTTGCGAACGGAGAAGCGCATCGTCGTTCTGCACTACGCTCCGATTGGCGACACGGTGAAGGGCGAGCCGCTGGAGATTTATCCCTACCTGGGCAGTTCGCGTCTGGCGGAAGTTATCGACCGTCACGGTGCCGATCTGGTGCTGCACGGACACGCCCACGCCGGCAGTCCCGACGGCAAGACCACGGCAGGAACGCCGGTACACAACGTCGCCATGGCGATCAATCAGACGCGCGACGGCGGAGGGGTGTACCGGATTTTTGAGGTGTAAGGCAGCCTTGAAAGGGCACGGCTTCAGCCGTGCCGTCCAAACTCCCATTCTGGTGGGAGCGAGGCGGCGTTCAGACAGGAGCCATCGGCTCATCTGCCCCACATCTGGAAAAAGAAGCCCAGTAGCCAATCTTACGCCGGAAACGGGAAAGATCTGAGCAAAATTGTCGGCCGAGGCCATCACCCGCTTGCTGCGTTATACTTTTTGGTCTACCCGATAGGCTTTCCGAGCAGTTGTTTCCAGCCTGCTCTCATTCAGGAAGGAGTTGTTCTCCATGTCATCCGCAGCCGTTTCCTCCGCCATTTCTTACGCGCGCGAAAATCAGAAGCGCTTCCTCGACGAACTGAAAGATCTGCTGCGCATTCCCAGCGTCAGCACCACCGAAGAGCACAAGGGCGATGTCCAGAAGGCCGCCGAGATGGTTGCCGCTGACCTGAAGCGTATCGGCTTTGAGAATGTCGAGATCATCTCGACCAGCGGCCATCCGCTGGTTTACGCCGACTGGCTGCATGCCGCCGGCAAGCCCACCGCGCTTTGCTATGCGCACTTCGACGTGCAGCCGGCCGAGCCGCTGGATGAGTGGCACACTCCGCCGTGGGAGCCGACCGAGCGCAATCAGAACATCTATGCGCGCGGCGCCGTCGACGACAAGGGTCAGCTCTGGATGCAGGTGAAGGCCTACGAGTCGCTGTTCAAGGCCGGCGGCGGCAAGCTGCCCATCAACGTGCGCGTGCTCTTCGAGGGCGAAGAGGAAGTTGGCGGCGAAGCCATTGAGGAATACGTAAAGAAGAACGCGAAGAACGGCAAGCTGAAGGCCGACTTCGCGCTGGTCACCGACACCGAGTTGTTCGCGCCCGATCTTCCGACCTTGTGCGTTGGACTGCGCGGGCTGGTCTACACCGAACTCGAAGTGCAGGGCCCGAAGACGGATCTGCACTCGGGCGTTTACGGCGGCGCGGCGCCGAATGCGATCTTCGCGCTCGTCGAAATGATCAGCAAGCTGAAGGACGAACACGGCAAGGTGCTGATCCCCGGCTTCTATGACGACGTGCAGAAGCCGACGGACGACGAGTTGAAGGCCTGGGAGAGCCTGCCGTTCGACGAAGAGGAGTATCGCAAGGCCGAGGTCGGATCGCATGTGCTGACCGGCGAGCCAGGCTACTCGGTGCTGTATCGCACCTGGGCGCGTCCGACGCTGGAAGTGCATGGCATTCTCGGCGGCTTCCAGGCTCCGGGCGCGAAGACGGTCATCCCGGCGCGCGCTTCGGCGAAGGTCTCGATGCGGCTGGTGCCGAACCAGGATGCGGACGACATCTTCAAGAAGTACAGTGACTACATCGCGAAGATCACGCCGAAGGGCATCAAGGCCAACATCAAGATTCACAGCAAAGGTCCGGCCTGCGTGGTGAACACCGACAATCCTTACGCGCGCGCGGCGGTCGAAGCCATGCACGAGATCTTCAAGAAGGACACGGTGTATATCCGCTCGGGCGGCTCGATTCCAATCGTCACGCAGTTCGATAAAGACCTGGGGATTCCGAGCATCATGATGGGTATGGGTCTGCCGGACGATAACCTGCACGCGCCGAACGAGAAGTTCCACATCCCGAATTTCTATCGCGGGATCGAGTCGATCATTCGCTTCTTCCAGATCCTGGGACAGAACTAGCCTAGTGGATAGGGTAAGACAGAAAACGCCCCGTTCAATATGAGCGGGGTTTTCCTTTGCAGCCGCGAAGTTTTTAGCTTTCTCGCCAATGACCAGGATGTAGCCGTTGAGATCGACGATCTCGAACTCTGATCGCCGTCCAGACGCAGGAGCACGATGTCTACGCCATCCCGTTGGAGGCTGGCAACGGCAAACGGTGGAGTCTGAGGGAAGAAACTGGCGGCAAATCCCGACTGCCGCTCACATCAGCTCGCGATATCTTCGACATCGGTCACCAGCAAACCTTAAGGGCAGCAGAACGAAAAGTCGCCATAGGCAGCATTCCCTTCGGAATTGTTCCCGGCCGTGTTAGTAGCACAGAATCCTATTGTGGCGGCGCGGGGGCTTTGTCCCCCGCCGCCGATCACATTCCTGTTGGTAATCGCCGGCTTTGGCGTTATGCTGTGCAGGCTCCCATCCGCTCCCTGCAAAAATTCGAGCTTGACCAGGACTTGCCGCGATCCCCATGGCGAAGAACATTGTCCTCTTTATCGATGGCACGTGGAACGAGCCGGGCGCCGACGAAACCAACGTTCGCAAATTGTTCGAGGAGACGGTGGATTCGGCGGCGCAGAAAGCGCTCTATCTGCCCGGCATAGGTACCGATCACCCGGATAGCGAGAGCATTCCCGCGAAGGTAAAGGCGGCGCTGGCGAAGGTCAAGTCGGGAGCCACGGGTTTTGGGACGACCCAGCGCATCAAGAAGGCCTACGAATTTCTATCCAGCAACTACAAAGCCGGAGATCGTATTTTTCTATTCGGCTTCAGTCGCGGAGCCTTCGCCGTGCGGTCACTTGCCGGCTTTGCCAATAATGTCGGACTGTTGCTTCAGAATGCGGTCAAGAACGAATACATCGATGCCGCCTACTATCTTTACGAAACGGGACATGACAAGGGTTTGTCGTTGGTAAAGGCTTTTCTCCGCGACGTCACCGGTAGCGAGACGCCCGGACCGGAAGGCGAAATATTGCCGATCCATTTCATTGGCGTGTGGGATACGGTGGCGGCGCAGGGAATCCCGGGACGCATGGGCGTGCTCTCGGCGCCATTCACCGAGTATCACCAGACAGAGCTGCCGTGGAATGTGAGTCACGCACGGCATGCGCTGGCCCTGCACGATCTCCGTTCGGATTTCGAACCGCTGCTATGGACGATACGCTCCCACGAAAAACAATCCCTGGTGCAAATGTGGTTTGCCGGAGCGCATGCGGACGTAGGCGGAGGCTACAAAAACACCGTGTGGTCAGAGGTTGCGTTAGGCTGGATGGCCGATGAAGCGGTGCAGCAATCACTTATTTTGAAGAGCACCGGTGCGTTCAGTGCGAAATGCTCACATCCCGCGGCAGACATTCACCAGGAGACAAACTTTGTTTATACGCTGCATTCGACCCGAGTTCGGCTAGCGCTCAGCGCACGATCAAACCTCAGCGAAGTAACCCGGCAGAGCTGTGAGGTGAACAACAGTGTCATGCAGAGGCTGATGTCGGGGTCGCCCGCCTACAAGTTCCGGAAACGCCTGGTGAAGAACCTGAAGAAGGTTGACGACATGAGTGTGCAGCTGGCCTTCGAGGTCAGGAATAAATAAGAAGACTTTGTGACTGACATCAAGGAAAGCTCGTGGAAGGGCATAACCGCGGCGGATGCGGCCGCCGTCAACCAGCGCATTGCCAATTATTTTCAGCAGCCGGATCGCGAGCTCTCGCAGGAAGAGCAGGAGCAGATCGCACGCTCACTCAGCATCGTGTTCCTGGCCAACGATCTGAGCCGCATTCGAGAAGTGGTGCAACTGATCGCAAGTGCAAACACAAAGCAGGCCGAAGTGCCTGTCTCCGATGGCACGGGAGCTCTTGACCCGGTTCACCGATGGTTGGTCCGGGCGTGGGCGCTGATCCATATCGCGGAGCAATGCAGCAGCTATCTGACTGCTGGGAGCCAGGAGGAAATTGGGATTCTCCTGGAGGAGATTCGAAGCGAAACCGAGATGGTTCTGAGCAGGCGAAACACGCAACGCATACGCCACCGCTTCGGCGGTGCAGGGCCACCTGGTCTTCCGAAATAGTGCCATCTAAGGTCTCTTACCCGCGAGGAATTCCCTGGCTACCGCCGCAGCATCCTTCTTCTCGCCATCTACGGCGTAGTTCATGGCACGCATCTGTTCTGCAGAAATGCGGCCGGCCAAGGACTCGAAGACGTTTCGGGCGTTCGCACACTTTTGAAACAACGCGGGATTGACGATGGGCACGGCTTCGTAAGGCGGAAAGTAGTGCTTGTCGTCTTCCAGCACCACCAAACCGAGCGCCTTGATGAGCCCATCCGTGTTGCTGCCGGCAACGATGTCGACCGAATTGTTTTGCAGTGCGCGGTAGAGCAGGCCCAAGTCCATCACCCGCGGCGACCCTTCGAAATGCAGGTCATAGGTCCTGACCAATCCTTTGTAGCCGTCTTGCCGCTCAAGAAATTCGTAGCCCACACCCAGCCGCAGCTTCGGCGCGACCGGCGCGAGTTGCGAAAGTCTCGTCACGCCCAGGCGGCGCGCTTCATCTCCGCGCATCACCATGGCGAAGCTGTTGTTGAAGCCTAGCGGCGGCATGACGTCCAGGTTGAAGCGCTGCTTGTACTCGCGTTTTACCTGCTCGTAGACAGCCTGCGAGTCGCCCGAAGCGGTTTGCTTCAGGATGGCCGCCAGCGCCGTGCCCGTGTATTCGACGTAGGTATCGATGCGTCCGGCCAGAATCGCCTGCTGGCAGATATAAGTTCCGGCGAGATAGAAGCGGCCATCGACCGGCATGCGGCACGCGCTCTCCAGCGACTGCTTCAGGATTTCGCCGAGGATGAGTTGCTCGGTGAAATTCTTGGAGCCGACGCTCAGCTCGTTCGCGCGCGAGACGCAGCCACTCGATGCCGCTAAGCGCCAGCGCGGAGAGGAAGGTTCGTCGGTCCATAGCGAGCTAGCCGCGGTGACGCACCAGCAGTTTCTCGACGCCGCTGAGCGAAAGGTCGGCAGCCAGCGCCATCAGCGCTGCGGGAATCGCGCCCGCCAGAATCACGCCGTTGTCGACCATGGCGATGCCGCGAAAGATGAACTCGCCTAGGCCGCCGGCGCCGATGGCAGCCGCGATCGTCGCAACACCGATGGTGATCACCATCGCTACGCGAATCCCGGACAGCATCACCGGCAAGCGCCAGCGGCAGTTCGACGTGCCATAGCAACTGGCTCGGAAGTAAGTCCCATGCGCGATCGCGGCTTCGCGTACCGGAGCGCTGATGCCGGCGATACCGACATACGTGTTGCGAACGATCGGGAGCAACGCGTAAAGCGCCAGCGCCACGATCGCCAGGCGGTCGGCGCGCGCACCCAGCCAGGGCAGCGGCAGCAGCAGTCCGAACAGCGCCAGGCTAGGGATGGTCTGGATGACGTTGGTGCTGCCGAGGACAAGGGCTTTCCACTCGCGGCCGGCGGGTCAGCAGAATGCCGAGCGGGACCCCGATGGCGAGCGCCAGCAGCATGGAGATGCCGACCAGCCACAGGTGCTCGGCGGTGAGCGTGGCGACCTCGCGCGGATGGGTGAGGATGAAGTTCATGCTGGAGCTAGAGGCTTCCGCTAGCGGCGAAAAACAGATCCCTCGACTTGCGCTAACGGATGACAACTCGCTTTATGGCAACGATCAGCTCCATTCGATCTCACTTCAGCTCATGCCCTCCGTCCGGAAATAGCTGCTGGCCTTCGCGAAAGACCTCCACGTAGGCCTTGACCGCCTGTTCCTCGCTGCGCAGAAACTCCTCCGGGCTATACACGCCCAGCAGATTCTCCATTTTCCAGCAGCGCGATGCGGTCGCCCAGCAGCAAGGCTTCGGCGATGTCGTGGGTCACGAAGACGATGGTCTTGCCCAGCTTCTCCTGGAGTTGCTTGAATTCGCGACGCAGCTCCGCGCGAGTGATAGGATCGAGCGCGCCGAAGGGTTCGTCCATCAGCAGCATCGGCGGCTCGGCAGCCAGCGCGCGCGCAATGCCCACACGCTGGCGCTGTCCGCCGGAGAGCTCATGCGGATAGCGCTGGGCAAACTCGGCGACCGGCAATCCTACCAGCGCCAATACTTCTTCTACTCGCGCCGCGATCTTCGTCGGACTCCCACTCCTCAAGTTTGGGAACCAGTGCGACATTTTCGGAGACCGTGTAGTGAGGGAAGAGGCCGACATCCTGGATGGCATAGCCGATGCGGCGGCGCAACTTGGTCGCTTCCCATTCGGTGACCGCCTTGCCCTCGACGCGCACTTCGCCGGACGTCGCCTCCAGCAGCCGGTTGATCAGCTTGAGCGAGGTGGTCTTACCGGAGCCGCTGCGGCCCACCAGCATCAGGGTCTCGCCGCTTAGCACGCTGCAGGTTCAGCCCGCGACAGGAGCTGCTTGCCGTCGGGCAAGCGCAAGCCCGCATCGTCGAACTCGATTACGGGCTGGGCAACATTGGTCATCGGCGGAGCACGAAATGCCGCACCAGCCTATCAGAGTCGGTCACCCGAGCGAAGAAGGCACGCGCCGCAAATAGAAAGGCCGGACCGCTGGTGAGCGCTCCGGCACAATTCTGTTTAAATTTTATGGGACTACTTAGCGGCCCCAGCCGCCGCCACCACCGCCGCCGCCCGAGCGACCACGGCCTCCGCCGCCACCGCCACGGCCTCCGCCGCCTCCGCCAAAGCCGCCGCGTCCACCACCACCGCCGCCGCCGCGAGGACGATCGGCCTTAGGCCGGGCTTCGTTGACGGTCAGATTACGGCCTCCAAGGTTGGTGCCGTTCAGGGCTTCCATGGCTTTGCCGGCCGCGTCATCGTCGGTCATTTCGACGAACGCAAATCCTCGGGGCTGTCCCGTGTCACGATCGGTTACGATGCTGACCCGGTCTACCGGTCCGTACGCTTCAAACATCGAGCGTACCTGGTCTTCAGTCGCATCGAAGCTCAAGTTCCCCACGTAGATATTCTTCATTACTGCCTCGCTTTCGAGTTGGGCGTTCTGCCAAAGCCCCCGTTTGGCAGACTGCATGTTTGGGGTTTCACGACTAAAGACTCAGCGAACTACTTTGTTGCGTGAAAAGAATCAAGGGCGACCTGCGCCGCCCCCACTTCGGTTGCTGAATTACAGAATCTGAACGTTCTCAGCCTGCCAGCCCTTCGCCCCGCGCTTCACGTCGAAGCTCACAGCCTGACCTTCCTGCAGCGAACGGAATCCGTTCGACTGAATGGCTGTGAAATGGACGAAAACATCTTCGCCGTTCTGACGTGAAATGAAGCCAAAACCCTTGGCATCGTTAAACCACTTAACTGTTCCTTGTTCCATCTGTTTCTTAACATCCTTGATGTTGATGTTGCGTTTGGTGAATCGGAAGGTTACAGGCAGGAATCGCTCGAGACAAAGGAGGGATGGCTGCTAGACGCGCCGTTCGAACATACGCAGAGCTATTATACAACAAAGCCCAAAATTTTCCCTGAAACTGGCACAAAGGTAGTCGACGGCGCCGGTCGGCAAGCCCCTTCCCGCCCTTAGTCGACCGCCATTGAGCCATCGCCTGAACGTGGAGACGTAGCCTCCACCTTGGTCGGGACCAACATTGCCGCGATACTCCACCAGCGCCTGCCAAATCCGCTGTAGCTTGAATTGCCTTGACATCGGCGGTTGCATAACCGCAATATTTCCCAATCTACCAGCACAGTGGACCCTGCGCCATTGTATCTGGCTACCCATCGACGACCGCGTTGCACCCAAGCCGAAGCTTCTGTGCGACCGAAATCCCAAACTTGGCGCAGAGAGAGGCAGAAGATGCGACTCAAAACGAGCTTCGTCATTACCGCACTTGTTTCTGTTTTAACCATCATGGGAGCCACCTCGGCCGCCCAGCAGATCCGATTTCCCGACTTTTCATCTCTGACCAACCTGCAGCTGAACGGAAGCACGCACCAGGCGACCTGGCAGGGCAATCGCGTCTTACGTCTTACTGACGGCCCGCTGTCTCCGACTTCCCGTAACCCGCAGCAATCGAGCTCCTACTTCAACATCAAGCAGCCGCTCACCTCCGGCTTTACCAGCTGGTTTGAGTTCCAGGTGCATAATCCGGCCATCTGCTGCAATCCTGGCGACGGTGTCGCCTTCATCATTCAGAATTCCACTGCGACCGATCCAACCTATGGAGCCAGAGGCGCGGGCATCACCGCGGTAGGTGCTTACAACGGCGGCATGGGCTACGCCGGCATCAACAACAATCTGGCCATCGAGTTCGATATCCAGGCCAATCCCTGGGACCCCAACAGCAATCACGTCTCGGTCCAAAGCTGCGGCCCGGGCACCAACACTCCGGTCCACCTGCCCGGCACCTACACCATCGGTCAGCAACCACAATGTGACCAGCTGCCTGTTGTCGCAGAACGCGATCAACACGTCGGTCCCGCAACCTCGGCGATAACTGCACCAGCGGACGCTGTGCAGACGGCGCTGTTCACCAGGTCGTGGTCGAGTACACGCCGCCTGCGCCGAACCAGAACATGGGAACGCTGCAGGTCTGGCTCGATCCGATCTTCATTCCCGGCACGCATACTCCGATGCCGAATTCGCCGACCGATCATCGCCGTCCCCTACAACGTCAGCTTCTCGAACTCCAATCCCACCGGACTGAACCTCGACAACGGCTCGGCCTGGGTCGGCTTCACCGGATCGCAGCCGATTATGTCCACCGCGCAGGACATCCTGGCGTGGGAGTTCACGCCGCATACGCCCGCTGCAGATTACGCAGACCATTCCTCCCGGCGGCCAGGAGAACGATTTCGTATTTCGGCGGCTACGAGTTCGCCGTTACTTATCCCAACGGATTCACCAATCCTGACGGCATTCAGATGACCGTGCTGGCGACGCCAACGAACCGCAACACTTTCTTCACTCATCGCCTGCTGGGCACGCAGTTCTCGAACGAGACCTGCGCGGTGAATCTGGAGACCGGCGGCAATTGCATCGTGTACAGCGTGACCTGCCAGACTGCGGAGGCCAGCCTATAACCTGTCCCGTCCGAAACCGATCCCACGATCGCGATCTGCACGCAGTTCTATACCTCGCGACCCGATCACGGCGAACAATGCCGACTACCTGAAGGCCGACCCGATCGGGTCGAATAACTGGGTCAGCATCTTCACCTTCTTCCAGCAGAATCTCATCGATCCGGTGGTCGGAGGACGCGGCACCAATTTCTCGGACCTGGTTGCAACCTTCCGTAGAAATGGCGCCGGCTCTGTCGGTGGCGTTGCTTCATCCAGCAACAGCGGCCAATTCACCAATGGGACATCGCATCCGCCCGCACCGGGAAGCGGCGGAATCTGCCCCGTCATTCAGTAACCGAATCACCTTCCGGGCTCGCCCCAATCGAGGATGGGCCCGGAACGCTTTTCTCCTGCCTTATCGCTGACCTCAAGCACTTTCAATCGCAGAAAATTGGCGATTCCACTCGGAACTTCCCGGTTGTATGATCAGCCCAGGTGGCGCACCTGTATGCGAAGGAACCTCGCGGAACGGCAGGAAGCGATGAGAAAGAAACTGCTGGCCGCGCGTGAGACCTTCCGCCTCTGCGCCTTCCGCGAAGACTGTTGCCGGGACAATCCAGAGATCGATCCCGAGTCTTGCAGTCGCTGCTCGGCCAGCGCCTTACAGGAACGAATCCGCCGCTCGCGTGCGTCCTCGAACTAAATCGAGAGCTGAATTCAGAAGGCCTGCTTGTGACGGTTTTGTCGCTGTCCTGTCTCCACTGAAATCGCGATTTCCTGCTGGTTTCCGCGCCCGCCGCGACGTAAGATATCTCCACAATTTGCTGAGCGCTGGCCCGCCTCAACGCCGACAGAAAGACAGCATACCTGCAAGTAACGGTGTAAACCGTAAACGGCAAGTTGACGACTGAGCAGTATTGGTTTTCGTCGGGGTGCTTTCATGCGCGCGAAACCTCGCCTTTCCCGCAGTGTTACCAGCAGCACTGCGATCCAGTTGTTCTGCGTCCTCCTTCTGACCGTGCCGGCCAATCTTCTCGCTCAAAGCGGCGGCCCCGCAAACCGGCTGCCCGATGCTTCGGAACCTGCGAAGGCTCCCGTCGGCGCAGCTTTGCGTGTGACCGTCGTGGATCCAGACGGCAAGCCGATCGCGCGCCAGGCCTTGGTGACCTTGCATAGCGTGTTTCAGGAGACGACCAACTGGCAGGACACCGTCGATAAGTCACAGACCGTCTTCGACGGCCTGCTGTTCGGCAAGTACAACCTGGAAGCCAGTGCCCTCGGATACCTCAGCACCCGGTCGCAGATTGAGATCGCCAGTGCCGGCAACACCATCGAGCTCAAGATGATGTTGCAGCGCGATCCCGTCGTCGACCTGGAAGAGAGCGACGACAGCCCTTCCCGCCAAGACTCTCCGTGAAATGAAACGCGCCATCCGCGCCTTGAATGCCAGCGATCTGCCGGAGGCGCAGAAGCGGCTGGAAGAGGCCGATAAACTGTCGCCGGCCAATGTGCGTGTGAAGTTTCTGCTGGGCTACCTGTACTTCGCCAAGGGCGACCTCGACCAGGCGCAGAATATGCTTCTACAGGCCACAGCCCTCAATCCGCATTCGGTGCGCGCCCAGAGTTTGCTGGGACGCGTCTACCTGGTTCGTGGGGAATACCCCAAGGCCATCGCAGCGCTGGAGCAGGCAGTCGCAGCCGGACACGACAACTGGGTGGCTCACGACCTGCTGGCCGATGCCTACCTGGGTCAGCACGAATATGAGAAAGCGCGGCAACAGGCGCAGCTAGCCACTGAAACTGGCGAGCAGGAAGCAAACACGGCGCAACTCGCCCTCGGAGAAGCCCTGACCAACCTGGGCAAAAACCAGGAAGCCATCGCTGCCTTGAAATCGTTTCTCAAGAACAATCCCAAGAGCATCGCCGCCCAGCATGCGCAGGAACTGCTTCGCAAACTCGAACACTCCAAGTCGAAGACCATCGACTCCTGGCCCGATTATGAGCGCCAGATTGCCGCCTTCGATCTTGCCAACGACCTCATCATCTCGCCCCGCGCCGACCTGCCGCCTGCCTCCTGGCTACCGGCAAGCGTCGATCACACTAAGCCGCCAGTCGTCTCCGGCCTTAGTTGTCCTGATAAACAGGTGATCGAGGAAGCCGGAAATCGGGTGCAGGAACTGGTAGCCAACGTGGAGCAGTTCGCTGCGGTCGAAAGCATCGACTACGAAAAGCTCAACGAAACCGGATCGTCCAGCTTCAGCGAGACCCGCAAGTTCGATTACATCGCCGCCGTCTCCCAGCAACCAGACGTAGTCTTGGTGGACGAATATCGCATTCAGCGCTACGACCTTTATACCCAGCCCGATCGAGTGGTCGATAACGGCTTTGCCGTGCTCGCCCTCGTCTTCCATCCCAACATGCGCGACGCCTTCAAGATGACCTGCGAAGGCCTCGGCGAATGGCATGGCAAACCGGCATGGCTCGTCCACTTCCAGCAGCGGGACGATCGCCCCAATCACATGCAGGCTTACTTGGTCGGCACGAATCGCTATCCCGTCAGCCTGAAGGGCCGGGCGTGGATCGCCGCGGATACCTTCCAGATCATGCGCGTTGAATCGGACATGATGTATCCCATGCCGCAGATCTCATTGCTGGCCGAACACACCGTCACCGAGTACGCCCCAGTACCCTTTCCCAAGAGGAATACGGAATTCTGGCTGCCGCAGAGTGCCGAAGTTTACATGCAGTTCCGCGGGCAGCGCATTTACCGCAAGCACTCCTTCGAGAAGTACATGTTGTTCTCCGTGGATGCGGAAGACAAAGTCCAGGCGAAGCACGAGACCGGCGGCCCTCCGTCATGAGCGGTCTTGAAGGGGCGCATCTTAGCAGGCTGTTGAAAAACTCGAGGGTCGTGAGGTTTCGGGTAGAGCTTGCCTTCAGGCTAGCGTCCGAGTCCTTTTTTTGCCCCAGAGTCGGCCGCTTCTGATCAGCATCCTGTAAACCGATTCTCATCCAAAAGCCTTGTAAGCTTTCCCTGTCAGGCATCAGCAACTCCTCCATCCAGCTGAGTCTCGCGATTTCCATCTGCAAACCCGCCGTTTTGAATCCGCATCTATTCAGATCCATGTAGCGCATTTACGACAAAAGCGGAGGACACTTTGAGCAGAGCAAACTTATTGGCCAAACGGGCGTGGATCGCAATTCTTGCAGCAACTCTCAGCGTGCTGGTACTCGCGGCATGTAATCGCAATGCCGACCATCCGGATGTGAAAGATGCCGTCGACAGCGCCATGACCCAGCACGGCCTCGGCGTGGTTAAGGTATCGCAGGACCGCGACAAAGGCGTGCTCACCCTGACCGGTGATGTCGAGTCGACCGATCAGAAGGCGCAGGCCGAAGAAGTAGCCAAGCAGGCGGCTCCGGACTATGTGGTCGCCAACGAACTGGCAATCCGTCCCATCGGCGCCGAGAGCCAGGCCAAGGCCATCGATTCCAACCTGGACGACGGTATTGAAGACAACTACAAGGCTGCCATCAAAGCCAACAAGACTCTCGATGCGCAGAGCATCTCCTATAAGGCGAAAAATGGCACTCTCGTCTTGACCGGCAGCGTGAAGACAGCGGCGCAAAAGATGCAGGCTATGAAACTGGCCAAGGGCATTCCCAACGTCAAAGAAGTTGTGAATGAGATTGAAGTGAAGAGTTAGAGCCGCCGGAATCGTCCGGTTGATCGCACCGTCCCCACCTTAAATGCGTGGGGATTTTTTTGCCCGTATTTTTGCAGCTGAGAAAAGCAAGTGCCCCAGGTTCACGTGCTGAAGTTGGACGTTAACCTGGGTCCGCGATACTCACAATCTCAGGTCAAGCCAAAAGAGGGCCGAAGCTGGGGCACAAGCACATCGCGTCATTGATTCCTGCTTCGGGAATTTGTGGTTACCGTCGTAAGCCAAACCGCTTGATTATTCAACCCCAACTGTAGTTAGGAAATTACTCTTGAAGCAGGTGACGTGTCGACCGGCGTGGTCCCGGCTTCGCGCCTGGGCGCGCCATCCCTGGTGATGACGGCACGAGGCAGTCTGCCTGCGAATCTTCTTCGCCGTTCGCGCACGTCGCGGACGATCACCCCTCGCCATGAACCGCATTGCGCGGTTCGCCCTTTTGCTTCTGGCTATCAGCTCATAGCCTCCAGCGCTAACCTATAACTCTTAGCGGTTGGCCAATTGCCGGCGGCTAAATGCAAATTGCTGTTTTGGAGCTTTCTTCATGCCTTATAAATACTGTCAACACGTAAAAGAAAATGGAATCTTCTGTAGTTCTCCCGCCGTCAGGGGCCGCGCTTATTGCTACTACCATGTGCGCTCGCGTGCGCGCCGGCTGGCCATGGCCAAGGCGCAATCGGAACACCGGCCGTGGCGCCTGGAATTGCCACCGCTGGAAGACATGTATGCGGTTCAGACCGCGGTGACCAATGTCATCGAGGCGCTGGCTGCTGGTTCGCTCGACTCCAAGCGCGCCGGCGTCATCCTGTATGGACTGCAGCAGGCCTCCAACAACGTCCGCCTGGCCGCCTGGGGAATCGACAGCCACTTCGCCCTCCAAGATTACGACGAGAGGCGCGTCGACCACTATCCCGGCCTGGAAGCCGAGTTCGGCCTGCCCAAAAGCGTTGACTTGGAAGCTGCGCCGGAAGTCGCCTTCCCGCCTCCACCGGAACCGGATGTGGAAGCCATCTTTCCACCCAAAAAACCTCCTGTCAGTATTCAGGGATTGAAGGCCTGGAAGAAAGTCCTCGCCGAAGCCGAGCAGGAGCTGAAGAAAACTTCTTAGGTAAGCAACTCATTGGTCAGTGCAAGTGCAAGTGCCTCCAGGTTCACGTCTTGAAGTTGGACGTTAACCTGGGGGCATTAACGTGGGCTCCCGACAACTCTCAGTGATTGTCTCCAATGGTAAAGAAGTCGGCCATGGGCAACCCATTGGTGGCCCATCCCAGGTTGGACGTGGGCAGGCCCAGTCCCTCGGCCATCAGTCGCAGGATGTCGCCTTCATCGTAACTGTTGTTGTAATTCCGGGTGTCGCCGCCGGGAGACTGATAGCCCCGCTTGCTGTATGGGCTGACCACCACCAGTTCAACCTGTCCGCCGCAACCGCGTCCTTCCGTCGTGGTCTGGCAATTCGGACTTCCGCTGCCGGCGTTCTCATCGAAAACGATGATCAGCAATCCCGTTCCTCCGGGCCTGAAGTAGGAGCTCGTGAGCAACAGTCCCACCCGGTCCCGCAGCCAGGTGTCGAAGGTTTGAACAGAGCAGTCGTGCGCGTCATCGCACCCGTTGGGCACCAGCCACGACAAGTTGGGCAACTGGTGTGCCATCAGGTCCTTGGCGAAATGGCTGAAGCACACAAAGTTGCTTCTCTCCTGATTGATGGTCGTAAGGTATTCCAGCGGATCGTGGCGGACGTAATATCTTCCCGCATTCAGGCCGCCACAAGTCGCGTTGTTCGGCAGGTTCTCAACATAGTCCTTCCAGCTTCCGCCCGCATTTTGCACTTCCAGAGCAATGTTGTTCAGCGAGACCGGAAAGTTCTGCGGTGTCCTGCTGTCGTCGTCAGTGAGAATGTTTCCGGTGACCAGGTTCAAATAGTTGCCGATCGAAGGATGTGTGTCCGCGTAGTAGTTCACTCCGAGGCCATAGGTGTTGGCCAGTGAGGTCAGGTAGGGCATGTTGCTGGAGTTGTAGGTCGTGCTGTAGTTCTGGTTCTCGCCCACCACGATCACTACATTTCCAAACGACGGAAGGCTCTGACCAAAGGCCGGCGAAACGAGGACGGACGTCACCAGCAAACATGCAAGTCCTGGCAGAAACTTCTTACTCAGACCGTTCATTGAGAAATCTCCTTGCTTGATTTCGCCCCGTTGTTTTTTCTCGCGAAAGAGTCGGTGATTATAAGGCTTCACTGGGGTACGTCGCATTCCGAAAACTTGCTTTCACTTATTGAACATCGCTCGCCCTGTGCCCCATGTTCGCGTCCTGAATCTGGATGCTAACGTGGGCTCGGAAGACTGCGGACCCCGGTTAGGCCAAGGACCTGAACCTGGGGTCCCTACCCTACGTTCGCGTCCAGAACTTGGACGCTAACCTGCACGGGATAACTCGTAAGCCGATTATTTGTAAGACTTTGCCAGGAAGTCCCACGCCGAGAAGACTTTGCGAGGTTCCGGATTTGGAACTATTGTTTTCAGCTACTTACAGCCTCCCGTAGAGGGGGAGTAACGAAAGTAACCATGTCAGCAAGAACCAAAGCAGGATCCGTCGCTTCGCTCGTGATGACAATCTCAGATGTTTGGATTCTAGCGAGAAGTGCGAGAAGCGAGTTAGCGCTGTCGTTAGCCGACAACTGCGAACCGACAACCGACAACTCTCACACTCCAACTGGATAAGGTTTCGGGCTTTGCTCTTCGATGCGGTCGCGCAGCATGCTGTCGAAGCGGCCTTGCAGCAGCGACATCAGTCCTGTGTACCAATAACCGAAGACGAACAGCACCAGGAACGGAACCGTGATGAAGTTCTCGTTGGCGATCGCGTACCAGACTGTGAGCGCGAAGTAGGTTCCAACCAGCAGCTCGAGATACGGAATCCAGCCGAGACGTTTGCGGTACTTCTTCGCCGCGATCGCTTTGTCCTTCTTGTCGATGACGCGATACTTCGGCGTGCGCGCAAACGCGGTTTGATGTCCGACCAGCGCTTCCAGCACGGCTTTGGTGTTCGTCAGCGTCAGTCCGATTCCGAGCGCCATCAGTGCAGGCAGGAAGAGAAACGTGCGATACCAGGTTTTCGGGAAGAGCTCCTTCTGCGAAACCAGGTAGAAGCTGGAGATGGAAAACGTGGACGCGAGAAACAGCGGGATGTCGATGTACAGCATCTGAAACCATCCCTGATAGAAGCGAATCACCATCGCAGGCAGCAGCAGCGTCGACAGCACGATCATCAGCGGATAACTGATGTTCGCCGTCAAGTGATACCAGGCTTCAATCTTCTCGCGGCGCTTCACGTCGGCGCGCAGAACTTTCGGCAGGTCCTTCTTGGCGCATTGAATCAGGCCCTTCGCCCAGCGCGCCTGCTGCGTCTTGAACGCCGTCATCTCGATCGGCAACTCGGCGGGACATTCGACATCCTGCAGATAACGGAACTTCCAGCCTGCAAGCTGCGAGCGATAGCTGAGATCGGTGTCTTCGGTCAGCGTGTCGTGTTCCCAGCCTCCAGCGTCGTCGATGGCTTTGCGGCGCCACATTCCCGCGGTTCCGTTGAAGTTGAAGAACACGCCCGCGCGCGAACGTCCTCCGTGCTCGAGGACGAAGTGTCCGTCGAGCAGAATGGCTTCGACCTCGGTGAGGAACGAATAGCTGCGGTTCAGATGCGCCCAGCGGGTTTGCACCATCCCGATCTCGGGATTGGCGAAGTGATGAATCACCTTCATCAGCCAGTCAGCAGGAGGCGTGAAATCGGCGTCGAAGATGGCGACGAACTCGCCGGTCGAAGACTGCAGACCCGCATCGAGCGCGCCTGCCTTGAAGCCTTGGCGATTGGTGCGATGGAGATAGACGATGTCGTGTCCGAGCGCTGCGTAACGCTCCACAACAGCGCGCGCGACATCGACAGTCTCGTCGGTCGAATCGTCGAGCACCTGGATCTGCAGCTTCTCGCGCGGATACTCGATCTTGCAGACGCAATCGACCAGGCGATCGATGACATATTGCTCGTTGAAGATGGGAAGCTGAATGGTGACGCGCGGCAGATCGGTGAAGTGTGCTTCCGGTTCGGTGACTTTGTTCTTGCGATGCTTGTAATAGAGATAGACGAGTTGATAGCGATGCATTCCGTAAAACGCCAGCGTGATGAGCACGATGAAATACGGAATCAGCAACGCCATGTCGAAGGCGTTTGCCTGATAGAGACCTTTGAACGTGGTGTCGAGGAAGTGCGACTGCAGGTAATGGCGAAACCCGCGAGGTTCCACCAGCGCGCACGCCATTTGGCTGAGAACGACGTTCAGAAGCGTAACTCCTTGCAAACCGTGAAACCGATCGTCCAATACAGCAGACGATCACGGAAGCTCTGCAAGCCTCAAATTGTACCTGAGCAATTGCCGGATTCGTATCCCTTGAAGGAGCTATGCAGTTAACCCGAAGAAGCAGGAACTTGCCAGCCGGAAAAGCCGGAATTGCAGGCAGACGAGCGTTGCCGCTCGACGGACTGAGTTCGGCTAGCGAAAGGATCAACTCTGCCCAGCAACGTTGACTCTTGAGGTTGAAGAGCGAAGAATAATCCGAGACAGCCTGCGAACCCGATGTGGAACCCGACGACGTTTTGTAGGGCCGTGATTCTGTTGATGCTCGGCGGAGCTGTGTCTCTGGCCGCGCAGTCGAGCGCGCCTGCTGTCGCAGCCTGTTACGCCTGCGCCCGATTCCAGCTATCCCGAAAAGGCGCGTCTTTCGCCCGAGCGCTACACCAACGAATATTTCGACTTCAGCTTTGCAACTTCCGATCGACGCGCATCTGCGGCCGATCAGCTTTGCCTGCATCGCGCAACGGAAACATCCAGATCCTGGAGCTCGCCGGACCTCCACCAGCGGACGCCGATATTTCCATCGCGGCGATTCCGATGGCGAGCGGCAACAAGCAGAGCGCGAAAACCTATCTGCGTGAAGCGCTCGATCAGGAACTGTATCGCGGCGTCGAGGAACTGCGCGGCCTCAGCAAGGCGAACTTCGCGCAACATCAGTTCTACCTGTTCGAGACGCGACGCGGCATCGAGCAGCACGTGATCCTGGCGACAACCATCGGCGACTACATCCTGGAGGTCGTGGTCTCGGCGCACGACGAGAAGACGGTGAAGCGGCTCGAAACCGCTGTCGAACATCTGGAGTTCTTCCCGCCCTCCAGCCTTCCGCAGTATGTGCAGGCAGACAGCAAGGCTTACGACGGACCGGCGATCTCGTCGCATCGCCTGGAAGAAGCTGGAACGAGAATCCGCCGGCGAAAGCAGATCGATCCCGGAAAGATCAATGGCGACTTCTATGAGAACGCGATGCTCGGCTTCAGCTATCGCGTTCCGCAAGGTTGGGTGCTGAAGCCGGAAGGCGTCGTGCAGCCGGCGATCGAACGCTATCGCTCGAAGGAAGATTTCGGACGACCTCGCGTTGGACGCAGCGAACACATCCTGATGGAGTCCTGCAGCCGCACGCTGTTCTCGGCGTGGGCGAAAGCTCCGGATGCGAACGGCGAAATCTCGTACGACGATTTTGGCGAAGTGACGGTCGCGGCGATCGCCATGTCGTGCTTCCCGACCTTGAAGTTTCCCGAAGGAAGGCAGCGACCCGCAGGCGTTCAAAGACTTCGTCGGCGCAGTTCGCGCTCACGCATCCCATCGTCGAGGACATGGGAAAAGGGAAGGTCTTCAGCCAGGACGGAATCGTCTTCATCTACCTGCACGGAACAGTCGCGTTCCAGATTCCGAATGACGAGCTGTCGCGGCGATTGTCGCTGGCAATGGCGATTACTGAACGTCGCGGATATCTGCTGACTTGGTTCTTCGCCGCGCCGCACGACAGCGAACTGATCGGACTGACGAACGAGCGCGCAATCTTCGACAACGCTCCAGCGGTGAGCGTTGCCAGCGCAGTCGAAGTCTGCGGAGAACAAGCCTGCTGCTTCGGGTGATGCCGCGAGCTTCAATGCGACGGACACGTTGAAGACAGCCGCTCCGGCGAGCGCGATCCGCGCCAGCGAATCCGCGTCGAATGCATCGAGCGCGGCCGCGTCTCCAGCGAAGCTCAGGCGCGAGCGACAGCTCAACTTCACCGGCGCCGATCAGCAGCAGAGTTCGTCCGATGCTCCCGCTCCGGAGCGATCGTCCCTCGCTGCTGCGTCCCGGCGAGAACGATGCGAGAGCCAGCAAGGTAAAGGTCCGGTCATCAAGCCGAAGTAGTGTCGCGGACATTTTCCAAATCGCGACTAAGGTCGCGAGCGCGATAAACACCAACCAGAGGAATTGTCATCACGAGGAGGCCTTCAGGCCGACGAGGGATCTGCTGTTTTCCCGCGCCGGCCGAAAAGCAGATCCCTCGCTTCGCTCGTGATGACAATCTTCGCAGTGACGCGAACGTTTCTGCCGACTGCCAGATGCGACTCCGTGGTGAATCGGCCGTCGGATTTGCACTCTCCTTGTGTGCAACTCACAATTCCTTCGATCTCTCCTCTTATATGCGCACGTCGATTCCCTGATAAAATCAGTAAAATCCACTCCCCGGAGATGCAATGCAGGCAATCCTTGCGCTGGAAGATGGACGAATCTTCCGCGGCAAAGGCTACGGAGCAAAAGGTGAATGTTACGGGGAAGTTGTTTTTAACACCTCCATCACCGGATATCAGGAAATCTTCACCGACCCTTCGTACGCCGGCCAGATCGTAGTCCTCACCAATCCTGAAATCGGCAATTACGGAACCAACTCCGACGACAACGAAGCCACGCGTCCTTATATCGAAGGACTGATCGTGCGCGAGTTCTCGCGCGTCAGCTCCAACTGGCGCTCGCAGGAAGTCGCCGAAGAGTATCTGGAGCGCTACAAGATTCCCGTGCTCGGCGAGATCGACACGCGCGCGCTCGTCCGCCATCTGCGCGACAACGGCGTGATGCGCGGCGTGATCTCGACCCTCGAGACCGATACCGACAAGCTGGTCGCGAAGGCGCGCTCGATTCCGAAGATGGATGGAACCGATCTGGCGAAGGAAGTCACGACGCGCAGCGTCTATCAGTGGGACGAAGGCGTGCGCTCGCACGAGCCGACCGAGATTGTCGGCGTGAAGGACGCGCCGCCGAAGCATCACGTTGTCGCTTACGATTACGGCATCAAGCACAGCATTCTTCGCCGGCTGGTTGGCGAGTGCTGCAACGTGACGGTTGTTCCGGCGACGACCGAGCGCGGAAGACGTGCTCGCGCTGAAACCTGATGGAGTGTTCCTGTCGAACGGTCCCGGCGATCCCGAGCCTGTCACCTACGCGCAGGAGAGCATTCGCCGCATGATGGGCAAAGTGCCGATCTTCGGAATCTGTCTCGGACATCAGCTGATCGGACTCGCGCTCGGCGGAAAGACGTTCAAGCTGAAGTTCGGCCATCACGGCGGCAATCATCCGGTGAAGCAGCTGTCGACCGGCAAGATCGAGATCACGGCGCACAATCACAACTTCGCCGTCGATCCGGATTCGCTGAAGCAGAGCGAAGTCGACCTGACGCACATCGACCTGAACGACAACACGCTCGAAGGCCTGCGGCACCGATCGCTGCCGCTGTTCAGCGTGCAATATCATCCGGAAGCCGCGCCCGGCCCGCACGACTCGCACTACCTGTTCAAGGATTTTGTGAAGATGATGGAGGAGTGGAAGGGCGGTAAACAATAACGATGCCACGCCGCAACGACATCGCGAAAGTACTCATCATCGGCTCGGGGCCGATCGTCATTGGCCAGTCGGCGGAGTTCGACTACTCGGGCGCGCAGGCCTGCAAGGCGCTCAAGTCCGAAGGCTACGAAGTTGTGCTCGCCAACTCCAATCCGGCCACCATCATGACCGATCCCGAGATGGCCGACCGCACTTACATCGAGCCGCTCACGCTCACTGTATCTGGAAGAGATCATCCGCGTCGAGACCGAGATGCTGAAGGAGAGCGGCAAGCCCGGCGTGTTCGCGCTGCTGCCCACGGTCGGCGGACAGACCGCGCTGAACCTCGCGGTCGAACTCGCCGACGGCGGCGTGCTCGAGAAGTACAACGTGCAGCTCATCGGCGCGCAGCTCGGCGCCATCAAGAAGGCCGAAGATCGGCTGCTGTTCAAAGATGCGATGACCGCGATCGGTCTCGATGTGCCGAAGTCGTCGCTGGTCAACAATCTTAAAGACGGACTCGACTTCAGCAGCAAGATCGGCTTCCCGGTCATCCTGCGTCCGTCGTTCACGCTCGGGCGGAACCGGCGGCGGCATTGCCTACAACCGCGAAGAGCTGCTGGAACTGCTCGCCCGCGGCCTCGATCTCTCGCCGGTTCACGAAGTGCTGCTCGAAGAATCGGTGCTCGGCTGGAAAGAGTACGAGCTCGAGCTGATGCGCGATCTCGCCGACAACGTCATCGTCATCTGCTCCATCGAGAACTTCGATCCGATGGGCACGCACACCGGCGACTCGATCACCGTCGCGCCGGCGCAGACGCTCACCGACCGCGAATACCAGGCGATGCGCGATGCCGCGATCGCCGTCATCCGCGAGATCGGCGTCGAGACCGGCGGATCGAACATTCAGTTCGCCGTCGATCCGCACAACGGACGCATGGTCGTCATCGAGATGAACCCGCGCGTGTCGCGTTCGTCGGCGCTGGCGTCGAAGGCGACGGGATTTCCGATCGCGAAGATCGCGGCCAAGCTCGCCGTCGGCTACACGCTCGACGAGATTACCAACGACATCACGCGCAAGACGCCTGCGTGCTTTGAGCCGACGCTCGATTACGTGGTCGTCAAGATTCCGAAGTGGCAGTTTGAGAAGTTTCCGGGCGCAGACGAATCGCTCGGTCCGCAGATGAAGTCGGTCGGCGAAGTGATGGCCATCGGCCGCACCTTCAAGCAGGCGCTGCTGAAAGCGGTGCGCTCGCTCGAGACCGGCAAGAAAGCGACGGCCAGACGACATCGAGCCGCGCATCCTGACCAAGCGGCTGGTCACGCCGCATCCCGAGCGGCTGCAGTACATCCGCTACGCGCTTTCGCAGGGCATGAGCGTGCGCGAGCTCACGCAGATGACCAACATCGATCCCTGGTTCCTGCATCAGCTCAAGGAAATCGCCGACGTGCAGGCGAAGCTTGGCGCAGAAGCCGATCGATGCCGAGCGGATGTTCGAGATCAAGCGCATGGGCTTCTCCGATGCGCGCCTGGGCGAGGCGTTGGAGAGCGACCGAACGGCCGCGCTGCCGCGGAGAAGGTTTATCAGCTGCGCAAGCAGCACAACGTTCGCCCGGTGTTCAAGCGCGTCGACACCTGCGCCGCCGAGTTCGAAAGCTACACGCCGTATCTGTACTCGACCTACGAAGAAGAGGACGAGGCGCCGCCGACCGACAAGAAGAAGGTCATCATCCTGGGCAGCGGCCCGAATCGCATCGGGCAGGGCATCGAGTTCGATTACTGCTGCTGCCACGCGGCGTTCGCGCTGCGCGACGACGGTTACGAGACGATCATGATTAATTGCAATCCTGAAACCGTCTCGACCGACTACGACACCAGCGATCGCCTCTACTTCGAGCCGCTGACCTTCGAAGACGTGATGGCGGTGTACGATCACGAAGCTGCGGGCGGCGCGGAGATTGGCGTGATCGTGCAGTTCGGCGGACAGACGCCGCTGAATCTCGCGCTGCCGCTGAAAGCTGCGGGCGTGCCGATCATCGGCACCTCGCCCGAGAGCATCGACCTGGCCGAAGATCGCCGCGCTTCGGCAAGCTGCTGGAAGAGCTTTCGATTCCGCAGCCGCGCGGCGCGATGGCCACCAGCGTGGAAGAGGCGCTGGCCAATGCGAATCGCATCTCGTATCCGGTGCTGGTGCGGCCTTCGTACGTGCTCGGCGGACGCGCCATGGCGCTCGTCTATGACGACGCAACGCTGATCGAGTACATGAAGGAAGCGGTCGAGTATTCGCAGGAGCGGCCGGTGCTGATCGATCACTTCCTCGAGTCGGCGACCGAGATCGATGTGGACGCGATCTCCGATGGCGAGGACGTTGTCATCGGCGGCATCATGCAGCACATCGAAGAGGCCGGCATTCACTCCGGCGACTCGTCGTGCGTGCTGCCCGCGGTCGATATCCCGAAGCACCTGCTGAACACCATTCGCGATTACACCTTCCAGCTGGCGCGCGCGCTGAAGGTCGTCGGCCTGATGAACATTCAGTACGCCATCCAGCGCAATCGCGTGTTCGTCATCGAGGTCAATCCGCGAGCGTCGCGCACCGTGCCGTACGTTTCGAAGGCGACGGGCGTGCCGCTGGCGAAGATTGCCGCGCGCCTGATGACTGGCCGCAAGCTGCGCGAGTTCCTGCCCGACAACATCGCCAACAAGAGCGATCTCGATACCGGCAACTTCTACTTCGTGAAGTCACCTGTTTTCCCGTGGGGCAAGTTCCCCGGCGTTGACACGGTTCTCGGCCCGGAGATGAAGTCGACCGGCGAAGTGATGGGCGTGGCCGACAACTTCGGCGAGGCCTTTGCCAAGGCGCAAATGGCCGCCGGACAGACGCTGCCGACGTCAGGCACCATCTTCATGAGCGGCAACGAGCGCGACAAGCCCTTCATGCCGGAGCTGGCGAAGCGCTTTGTCGAACTCGGCTTCAGCATCGTCGCAACGCACGGCACCGCGCGCGTGCTGGAGCACGCCGGTCTGCGCGTCGAGCGCGTCTACAAAGTCAAAGAAGGCCGTCCGAACGTCGTCGACCTGATCAAGGGCGAGCGCATTCAGCTCATCATCAACACGCCGCACGGCGTGGAACCCTGGTTCGACGAGAAGGCAATCCGCCGAGCCGCCGTGATGGCGCGCATTCCGACGATCACGACGTTGTCGGCAGCGCAGCGCGGCATGCGAAGGCATCGCGGCGCTGCAACGCGGCGAAGCGAAGGTGTATGCGCTGCAGCATTTGCATGCGGAGCGGAAAGCAGCAATTAGCGACTAGCAGACTAGAGCTGTCAGCTCGTGAGCACTTGGTCACTTGGCATTTGCCGCGCTGCATCCTTTGGCTCGTACAAGCCGAACGCTTATCGTGAGATCTGTCTCGCCTGCGGGCTCAGTCTGCGAGCGCTCTGAGACCTCCTTCGCCGTCAAAGAAGCAGATCCCTCGTCGTTCGCGATCCGACTTTCTGTAGCGTGTTGGAAACACACTCTGCATCTCAGCGCCAAAACGAGCGCTAGAATAGAACTGGCAACTGGCCACTGACTGCTGGCAACTGATTATGCTTCTTCACGGCATCTTTCCTCCCATCACCACGCCCTTCTACCAGGACGGCAAAATCTACTTCCGCAAGCTGGAGCAGAACGTCGAGCAGTATTCGCGCGGGCCGATTACCGGCATCGTTGTGCAGGGCTCGACCGGCGAAGCCGTTCTGCTCAGCGATGACGAGAAGCGCGAGGTCTTCAAGTCCGCGCGCGAAGCTGCTGCGGACGACAAGGTCCTGATCGCCAGCACCGGAGTCGAGTCGGCCATTGAGACGCTGCGGCTCACCGAGTACGCTGCCGAGCTTGGCTATGACGTCGCCATGGTGCGCACGCCGCACTACTACAAAGGACAGATGGCACAACCGGAGAACATGCTGGCGTTCTATCGCTTCGTGTGCGATCGCTCGCCGCTGCCGGTCATCATCTACAACTTCCCGCAGGCGACCGGCTACGACATGCCTGCGGAGCTGGTGATCGAGCTCGCCTGAGCATCCGAACCTCATCGGCATCAAGGAGTCGTCGGGCTCGATCGAGAAGGTGCAGAAGATGGTCGAGGGCACGCGGCACATCAAGCGCAGCGCGACCGTGAATGAAACCTTCGCTGCCGTGACCGGACGCATGTTGAAGACCGCCGCTGCGGCCTCGGCGAGCGCCGATGGCGGAGCGCTGGTGACGGTCGGGGCGTTGACCGGAACCGCCGCGCCGAAGCCTTCGTCCTCAGCCGTGACCGTGGTCGGCGGATTGAAGACGCGGCAGAAGGAAGTCGGCTTCCAGGTGCTGGTGGGCGCGGCGCACAAGCTGCATCCGTCGCTGGACGCGGGAGCTGTGGGCGCGATCCTGGCGTTTGCCGATTGCGCTCCGACCGCCTGCTACGAAATTTATGCGGCGTGGAAAGACGGCGATGCAGCTCTGGCACGCGAGAAGCAGGAGCGCATTGCCAAGGCCGCCGAGCGTATTGTCGGCGCGCTGAGCGTCGCGGGCGTGAAGTATGCGATGGATTACAACGGCTACTTCGGCGGAACGGTGCGTCTGCCGTTGTTGCCGCTGACGGCCGAGAAGAAAGCCGAGATCGAGCAGCTGCTGGAGAACATCAGAAACTAGTTTCGTGGCTAGTGGTCAGTTGAGATGGCGGAGATGCAGACTCCTGCTTCCAGAAGTAACGCAAGAAAGTCCCTTCCGAGACGCACAGTTTGTGTCGTCCCTGAAGGGACTCGGTTTTTGCACGACTACCCAGCGCTGAAGCGCTGGGCTAAGCTTCTTGTGCCGTCCCGCATCAGCGGGACTCGAGTCTCGTCCGTTGCGGATTCATCCGGACTGCAGCACCAGGACTCGAGCCAGTCAGCTGGGCCATCGACACTCTGCGATAAGCGCAACCATCGGAGCTGCGCGACCATCGCGACAAACCTGAGCGAGCGAACTGCCACGGACAACCGACAACACTGCTTCTACGCTGCGCGTTTCTTCTTGTTCTTGCCGTTCTTGCCGTTTAGCCTTAGTCCGCTGACCGCTGACGCTGCGCCCTTGCCGCGCTCGGGACTTTCCAGCAGCGTCTTGTCGCCGCTCACCAGATTGCCGACGCCCTCACGATTGCGTTCGCCGCCCAGGTTGCGGCTTCTGCGGCTCGGTTCTGCCGCCGCCCGCGACCGGCGTTGCCGGGACATCCAGTTCCCGGCGCTGCATCTTCTTATCACTCTGGCGGAGCGTTTTCGGAGCGGTTCGGTTCGACTCTGGCCGTTGGTGCGTCCAGCATCGGCCTTCACGCTCGGCTGCTTGCCGCGCTGCTGGCGCGACTGCTCGTCCTGATGCATGTCGAGCGGATGCGTGCCCGGATCTTCGCCCTCGGTTTCGCCGCTGCGCGGATCGGTGATGAAGAGCAGGTCGGAGAGATCGCTGGCGTGCTCTTCTTCGTCCTGCCAGAATGTGCTTCGATCATGACGCGCGTGGTCGGATCGTGATCGGCGAAGTGCCGAATCATCTTCTGGTAGACCTCGATCACGATGCGCTCGGCGATCAGGTCTTCCTTGATCATGTCCGACAGCGACTTGCCCTCGGCATACTGCGAAGCGGAGCGCTCGAGCAGCGACGCCGGATTGAAGTCGGGCTTGCCGCCGAGCTGCTGAATGCGGTCGGCGATCTTGTCGGCGTGCTCGCGCTCGGCGTCGGCGTGCTCCTTGAATTCGTCGCGCACGGCCATGGCGTGAACGCCGGTCGCCATGAAGTAGTGGTGCATGTAACGCAGCACGCAGACGATCTCAGTGGCCAGCGCCTCGTTCAGAATCGAGATGGTCTTGCTCTGACGTCGCCTTCATAGGTTTCGGTGACCGCGTCCTTCTTCAATCTTCTGCGCAGCTCGTTTACGAATCTCTTCCACATCGGTAATGAAACTTGGCATGAGAACTTTCCTCGCAGGGGAACTACCGCTGGCGAAGCCGGCAAAGCACGTATGTGCGCGGCTGCTAGCGGTGCGCTAAGTAGGATTCGCCGGCGAGGTAAGTAGATGCCCTTGCGCGTCAAGTTTAGGGGCAGTGGCACGGCTCGCAGGGTCGTCACGTTCAGCTGCGAGTTCGCCGGAGGCAAGAATTTCGACGTGTACCGACGCCGAGCGACTCGGCAACGCAGTCGGCTTCTGACAACGTCGTCGAGCGGGATAGGTGGTCGGAAACGCGATCACGGTCATTCCAGCAGCCTTGCCGGCGCGAATGCCGGCAGGCGCGTCTTCGAAGACCATGCAGTCTTCCGGCCGAAACCCAGACAGCCGCGCTCCGTTCAGGTACGGTTCGGGATCTGGCTTGCCGTGGACGATGTCGTCGGCGGTGATCATCTTCTCCGGAACGGGCAAACCGGCAGCCTGCAGTCGTGCGGTTGCCAACCGACGGCTTCCGGAGGTCACGATGGCAAAGCGCTCGTGAGGCAAGCTCGGTCAGCAGCTCTCGCGCTCCCGGCAATCGCCTTCAGGCCATCGACGTCGTTGACCTCGCGCTCTTCGATCTTGGCGGTCTCGAGCTTGCGCATCCAGTTGCGGAGCGACCATGCGTATGGTCTCTATGGTCGGCCGTCCGTGGGCCAGCTGCACCATGCGCTCCGGGTCAAGCCCCTGCTCCTGCGCCCAGACCCTTCCAGATGCGGCCCGCGCAGGTGGTCGAGTCAACCAGTACTCCGTCCAAATCGAAAAGAATTGCTTGTCGAACGAATAAAGGCATACTTTAAGTTTCGCAGAGATACGGCGCCTGCGTAAAACCGTCCTGAATCGGGTCACCGAAAGTGAGTTCATTCCGGAAGCAGCTCGAACAAATCTGCAACCAACCAGCGCACATCGAATATAGTGAGTGCGATGCCTTCGCTCGCACTCTACCGAACTCATCGGCACGTCGGTGATCGACAACACCGGCGTCGCATGCCGGCAAGGTGCGCGAAGTGGCTATCTCTCCGCAGGAGAGTTCCAGCCAGATCACCAGCTTCGTGGTCAAGACGCGCCATGGCAATCGAGTGGTTCCGTCGAAATCCGTCAGCCTGATCGACAACAGCCTGCGCGTCGCGACCAACGCGGCCGAGTGGAGCCCGTACGGCGGCGGCGAAGGCCTGCTGCTGCTGGAGCGCGACCTGCTCGACCAGCAGATCATCGACGTTCACGGGCGCAAGGTCGTGCGCGTGAACGACGTCGACATTCACGAGGAGAGCGGCAACGGACACCTGGTTCTGAAGGTCGGCGCGGTCGACGTGGGCGCGCGCGGCGCGATGCGACGCCTGCTGAAGGGCGTGGTTCCGTCCGCGGTGCTGCAGCCGCTCCTGCAGAAGATTCCGCCGCGCATGATTCCGTGGGAGTTCGTCGACCTCATCGAGATCGATCCCGCTCGTCGCGTGAAGCTGAAGATCTCGCTCGACCGCCTTGCCAAGCTGCATCCCGCCGACATTGCCGACATCGTCGAAGACCTGGCGCCGGCCGAGCGCGAAGCCGTCTTCGAGACGCTGAACGAAGAAGTCGCCGCCGAGACGCTGGAGGAGATCGATCCCAAGCTGCAGGTCTCGATTCTCAGTTCGCTCGATTCCGATCGCGCCGCCGACATCGTCGAGGAAATGGATCCCGACGCCGCCGCCGACCTGCTGGGCGACATGCACCCCGACGCCTCGCAGGAAATCCTCACCGAGATGCAGCCGGAGGAGCGCGCCGAAGTCACCGAACTGATGAACTTCGAGGAGGACACGGCGGCCGGGCGCATGACCACCGACTACATGGCGCTGGGTCCGGCAGGCGAAGGTAGAAGATGCGATCGAGATGCTGCGCAACTTCGAAGGCGGGCTGGAGAGCATCAGCACCATCTACATCATTGGCGAGAACGAGAAGCTGCTGGGCGCGGTGCCGCTGGCGAAAGTTGTGCTGGCGCCGCCGGGCACGCCGCTGATGATGCTCAGCACCGGACACATGACGACGATCCATCCCGGCGCTGATGAGAAGGAAGTGGCAGAGCTCTTCGACAAGTACAACCTGCTGACACTGCCGGTGATCGATGACAGACGGTGTGCTGACCGGCGTGATCACCGCCGACGACGTGATCAGCATGCTGCGCAAAAAGCTGTAGCATCAGCGGCCTTGGCGTGTCACTTAGCTCTTGGCATTCAGCTTTGCAGGCTGGGACTTCAGCAGCCGATAGAAGCCCCAAGGCAGATCTATCGACGCTGAAGGCCACAACGTGATGACACAGACAAGCCAGAGATGACCTACAGCCAGCGTTCGACTCCGGCAGGCATGACTTCGAGAGGTGCTCGGCGAGACCTCTTACTTCTGCGGCAAGCTCCGCGGTCACGATGTACGCGTACTGTCCCACGTTGTAGCACGAGACCTGCTGACAGTCAGTTCGTCTGCAGGAAGGTCACCACGGTTTCCGCCGAGATGCGGTGTTCTTGCGGAGGTCCGGGAGGCGACTCCTTGTCGCTGCGCCAGTCGAGAATGGCGATGCTGCCCTTGGGTGCGGTCACGCGCATGGCCTCGCGCAGCACGGCATCGTGATCGTCGAGTTCGTGCCAGATGTTGGCATAGAAGGCGACGATCGACGGAGTGGTCATCGAGACGGCAGCTTGCGAGCCGGGCCCAGATGAAGGGAAATGTTGTTCGGCGCGTTCGGCTGCTCGCAGTTTCCGACGCAGCAGGTCCAGCATCTCCTGCTGCATGTCGACGGCAAAGACCGTGCCAGCGTCACCGATTGCCTGTGCGATTGGAAGGCTGAAATATCCGGTGCCCGCGCCGACATCCGCAACGCGCGTTCCCGGCTTGAGATGCAGGCGCGAGAGTACCTCCGCGGGCGGCAGCCATTTCAATCTTTCAGGATCTTCTAGTTTGTGGGCGTGCGTGTGCTTGAAAACGCGATCATTCATTTGCTGTCCGGTGGTCGCTGCTCTGCTTGGAATACGTCATCACTGTTGAAGATCACGCCGGGACCCGGAGCGTCGGGGCGGGCTGTCAGGTCGGAACACCCAGCTTGGGCAAGAGCCACTGCGTCAAGACAAGGTAAGCGACCACGAATCAGCGCAATGATTAAAAATTGTCGCATGTGTTCCTGCCGAAGATGCAGCGCAGAGTTGACCATCGAAGCATATTCTACTCTTGCTGATGAAGCGTGCCGAGTTACGCGCTGAGCCTCCGCAGCCGGCAGTCACCGGATCACGCACCGGATGAAGCCAGCGGCTCTTCTTCGTGACGCAGGACGCGCAACGCGCCTTCGGCCAGCGCTTGCAGTTCGTCTTCTCCGGGATAACGCACGACGGGCGCAATCCAGCTGACGTATTCATGCAGTGCGGTAATCAGCCGGTCGGAGTGCGCCATGCCGCCGGTGAGGAGCACCGCGTACACGCGTCCATGCAAGCGCGGCGGCCATCGCGCCGATCTCTTTCGCGATCTGGTAGGCCATCGCGTCGAAGACCTTCTTGCCGACTTGTCGCCCGCGTCGATGCGACGCTCGACTTCGACCAGATCTTTCGTCCCCAGGTAGGAGTACAGCCCGCCTTCGCGAAAGAGCAGAGCCTCAACCTGCTTTGTGGGTATGAGCGTCCACTGAAGCAGAGGTCGACCAGTTGCATGATCGGAACGCCGCCGGCGCGCTCGGTGGAGAACGCTCCCTCTTCGCGGGAGTTGGTCACGTCGATCATGCGTCCGTTTTCGTGCGCGGAGACCGAGATTCCGCTGCCCAGATGCGCGACCACGCAGTCGCAACGATCTCGTAGGCCTTGCCGTGCTCGCGCGCAAACCGTTTGGCCACCGCCTTGGAGTTCAGCGCGTGCGAGAGGCACTGGCGTTCGAGCGCCGCCGATCCGGAAAGGCGTGCGTGCTCCGGCCATTCTTCAACGCTGACCGGATCGACGATGAAAGCCGGCGCCTTCGCCTGCTGCGGCGAGATGGTGCGCCAGGAAAGCGCCAAGATTCGAGGCGTGCTCGCCGCGCCGGGCCACTCGCAACTCCTCCAGCATGTCTTCGTTCACCAGGTACGTTCCGCTGGCCACGGGCGGCAAAAGTCCGCCACGGCCGACCACGGCGTTCAACAGGCGCGTATCGTACCCAGCCGCGATTAGCGCAGCTTCTATCTGATCGGCGCGAAACTGCTGCTGATCGAGAATCGGGCGGCCACGGAACGGCTCGAGCTCGGCATCCGAGTGCCGGATGTTTTTCACCAATACGGCAACTTCGTTCACGTAAAGCGCGAACTTGGTGGAGGTGGAACCGGGATTGATGGTGAGGACCTTCAGTTCAGCGGGCGGCAAAGATCACCCCCAGCGCAATGGAATTGATCTTGTCGTCGACGCTCTCGACGCGCGATGGAATCAGAATGGGAACCTTCGCGCCGACTACGACGTGGGCGCACTCCGAGCCACCTAGATATTTCACAGATTTGCCCAGCAGATTACCGGACTCGATGTTGGGCACGACCATGCAGTCGGCACGTCCGGCGACCGGATCGGTGATGCCTTTGGCCCGCGCTGCCGATTGCAATAAAGCACAGTCAAGGGCCAGAGGCCCACAGATATCCACGTCGCCGAACTCACCCGCGGCACCCATCTCGGCCAGCAGCCTGGCTTCGACACTCGACGGCACGGAGTCGCTGACTGCCTCGGTGGCGCTCATGATGGCGATCTTCGGTCGCGTAAGTCCCAGGCAGCGCATCACCTCAATGGCGTTCTGCACAATCTGCTTCTTCTGCTCGAGGTTCGGCAGGACATTCAGTCCGCCGTCGGTAATGCCGACCAGGCGGAGCTCGCCGGCCAGTTTGTCTTCGTAGAGAAGCACGTCGCTCAGCAGTCGGCCCGTTCGTACCCCAATCTCTTTGTCAAGAGCGGCGCGCAGAAGTTCGTCGGTGCGGAGGTGTCCCTTCAACAGAAGGTCTACGTGTCCGTCGCGTGCCATCCGCGCAGCCACGACCGCGGACGAATCGCCGGCTTCGATGAATTGGGCTTTGTCGGCCAGATCAAACAGGCCGAGTGTTTGCGCCTTGGCCCGGATCTTCTCTTCGTTGCCGATCAGCACCGGTACGGCAATTCCAAGATGCGATGCACCGTTCGCGGCGGTGAGGGCAACTTCGTCATCGGCGGCGACCACCGCGACTTTTCTTGGGCCCAGCGGCTGGGCGCTGAGCCGAAGCTCGGAAAAGCTCCTGATGACACGGGTGAGCTGAGCAATTGCAGACATGCCCTTATGCTGCGCTGGCTAGGCAGAAATTTGCAGTGAGGTTGGTCACAAGAAGTGCAGCCGCCAGTGACTACTCTCAGCACTCACCACTCAGCATCAAGCGCTCAGCCGTGGAACGCGCTTTGGAGGCAACGCTTGGAAATTTAGATCTCGCGTCTGGAAACTCGTCGTGCGAGTGAGGAACAGGCAGATTAGAGTTTCTCTGCTGACTGCTGACTGCTGACTGCTGACTGCTGACCGTCCCTAAATCCTGATCCATCCTGCGCGAATGGCCAGCAGGCTCAGCACAGCCACGATGATCCACAGGGTTACGCCCTGAATCAGCGGACGCGGGCCGACCTTGCGAATGGCGGCGGGCGACAGACTGGCGCCGATCAGGAACAGTGTGATGATCAGCATGAGCTTTCCGAGGTTGCTCAACCAATGATAGGCGTGTGCTCCGGGAAAGAAGTAGGTGTTCGCCACAGCGGCAAGGCAGAAGAACAGAATGAACCACGGCCACTGAATGCGCGTCTTGCTGCCTTTCACGGCCGCCGTTCCAATGGACATCGGGACGATCCAGAGCGCGCGCGCCAGTTTAACCGTAGTACCAACAGCAAGAGCAACTGCGCCGTACTTAGCTGCGGCGCCGACGACCGAACTGGTGTCGTGAATGGCGAGCGCAGCCCACAGCCCGAACTGCGTCTGCGATAGATGCAGCCACAATCCGATCGCAGGGAATGTGAGCAGCGCTACGGAGTTCAACACGAAGACGGTACCTAAGGAAACCGACATCTCATCTTCAGTTGCGCCGGTAATCGGTCCTACGGCTGCGATCGCGCTGCCTCCGCAAATCGCCGTACCGGTGGAGATGAGGAACGACGGACGAGGTCGAACGTCCATCAGCTTGCCCAGCAGCGTCCCCAAAAGCATGGCGAAAGTAATGCTGATCGCCGTGTAGAGAAAGCCGCTCTTACCAGCTTTGATCACTTCCTGCAGATTCATTCCGAAGCCGAGTCCGACGACCGCGGCCTGCAGCAGCAATTTCGATGCGCTCCGTGAGGGGGCAGGATAGGGATGGACAGCGATCGCTCCGAATAAAAGGCCGGCGAGTAAAGCCAATGGAGGAGAGGCCCAAGGCGTCAGGCAGAAAACAATGCCGCAAAAGAACAGTATTTTTGAATTCATTCCAGAGTGAGAGTTAATTTCAGGATCTTACCCCATTCAAACGCGGTATGCTTTTTCGACACTCTTCTAAATATCTCGAAGCATTAAAATAGGCCCGATGCCAAGGAGCGGTGACGATTTCCTTGGCTCCGGGCCCATTCGATCCTGAAATGGATCGGAGGTGATGCTTTAATGCTACGCCCGCGTGTGGAAAAGTCAAGCAGAAATCGTGATAAGCTGCTGCGTTTTCAATATTTTGCGGCAGCTACGGGAAACTCTACAAGTGCATGAAAACAGAGAGGATCAGAGGCGAGGCGCGGCGGGCATGAGGGTAGAAACTGCGTGCTGCCGGCTCACCCACCGGGTATTCTGCGGTCCAAATTCTGAATGAGGAAACCATGACGCGAACCGTTGCTGCCCGAGTGCTGCTCGTTCTGACATTGCTACTCTCGACAGCGCCGGGAATCGCTGCCGCCCAGGATCAGTCTCCGCCCACGCCGCCAGCCGCGACAGGGTCAGCCTCCTCATCTGCTCCGCTGCTGCAGTACTCGCTTCCACCCGACAAACTCGCCAAAGCCTACGCGTTGTACCTGGTCAACGGCGTTTTGTATTTCGTTGCCGGACTGTGGGGCATCGTCGTCCTGTGGCTGATGTTGAGGACGCGCTTTGGGGTGCGCCTGCGGAACTGGGCCGAGCGCGTATCGCGACGGCGTTTTCTGCAGGCAATCGTCGTGATGTCCGTCTTCGCCATCGTGATGGAGTTGGCGCAACTGCCATTCGACATGTACAGCGAACACGTCAGCACCAAGTACGGCCGGTCGGTGCAGACCTGGGCTTCGTGGTTCGGCGACTGGGGCAAAGGACTGCTGCTGGCCTGCATCTTCGCCAGCATCCTGGGCTGGATTCTTTACGCGGCGTTGCGCCGGAGTCCGCGCCGCTGGTGGTTCTACTTCTGGCTGGCGCTCATCCCCATGATCATCTTTGTCATGTTCATTGCGCCGGTCTGGATCGAGCCCATGTTCAACAAATACGAGCCGCTCACCGACCATCACCCCGATCTGGTGGCGCAGATCGAGCGCGTGGTGCAGCGCGCAGGCATGAACATTCCACCCGAGCGCATGTACGAGATGAAGGCGAGCGAGAAGACCACCACGCTCAACGCCTACGTCAGTGGCTTCGGTGCCACCAAGCGCGTCGTCGTGTGGGACACGACCATGCAGCACATGACCACGCCGGAGACCTTGTTCGTCTTCGGTCACGAGATGGGACACTACGTTCTGGGACACATTCCCAAAGAAATCGCGATCAACCTGGTCTTTCTGCTGCTGCTGTTTTACTTGGGCTATCGGCTGGCGAACTGGCTGGTGGCGAAATACGGCGAGCGCTGGGGAATTCGCTCGCTCGACGATTGGGCGTCACTGCCATTGCTGGTGCTGCTTCTGCTCGTTACTGACGTTCGTCGCCACGCCCGTCTTCAGCGCGGTCTCCCGCCATTACGAGCATCAAGCCGACCAGTACGGGCTGGAAGTGATTCACGGCCTCGTGCCTGATGTGCCGCACACCGCCGCCGAGGCCTTCCAGGTGCTCGGCGAGGTCTCGCTCGACTATCCCTACGTCAACAAGTTCTGGGAGTTCTGGGCCTGGGATCACCCCACGATTCGCGACCGCATGATCTATGTGCAGACCTACAATCCCTGGGCTGAAGGCAAGCAGCCGGAGTTCGTGAAGAACGAGCCGTAGTGCTACCGGCAGCCGCTGACGCCGGGATCGCGATCTCGCGGATCGTGCTTGGGCAAAGTACCATCCAAGCGCAACTCGTAAGAATCCTGCGCTTGCTTACCCTCGTAACGGATCGATTGCTTCAGCATGGCCGGATGCGTCTTGGAACTCGTGACGCTGTACCAGTTGTTCGTGGACTCGGTATAGATCGGGCCGCAGCGGGTCAACTTTACGTCGAGTCCCTGCCCCCGCAGCAAGCCCAGCACATCTTCGCCCTTCGGATGCATGCCATTCTCGTCGATGCCAACCGTCTTCACCTGGCTCTGGGAGCCTGTGGCTACTAGCGAGAATTGGCGTTGCGCCAGCTTCATGTTTCCGGACTGCGTGTAAGGGTAGGGTTCGGGATTGAACTTCTTGGCGCCGCCGGGAATCCACTCGGCTTTAGGGAAGAGACTCGCCAGCGTCTTCCAATCGTAGAATGCAGCGCCAGACGCTACAGGAATGTAGGCGACGATGCGCCTGAGCCAACGCTTCTTGAGGCGAAGACGTTGACACCGCCTTCCGCGACGACGTATCTCCGGAGCACTGCTCGGAATACAGGCGCAGCTGATTTGGCTGCAGAGGCGGTAATTCGTCGCCCATGGTAAGCGTGAAGCCTTCGCAGGCCTTGCCATTACACGATGTCTGGACGGCGACGAAGCCTGGCTGTTCTCCGGGACCTTGCAGGCGATACCAGTTTGTGCCGCCGATCCCTCCCGGCACAGGACAACGCGCCAGGGCCGTAGAAAATCCCGCTTGCCTCACGGCAGCGACCACCGGGGCCTCACCGATCGGTGCGCCTGAGTTCCGCAGATAGACATGCGAGACGATGGTGCGGGCGCCGGTGGCTAGCACTGCCAGATTCGTCACTCCGATGGCGAGCGATCCCTGCCGGGTGAAGCAGCCACCGTCAGGCAGGCAGTTCTGCAGCATGGTTGGCGGCAGTGGCGCCCACTTGATGCCGGGCAACTTTTCCAGGCCGCTCCAGTCGGTGTCGTAGTTCGACGCCAGAAACGTTTTTACGATGCTGGCGATTTTGGCGTCTGCCGTACCTGCGGCTTGCGCAGCCGCGATCTGACAAACGCAGAGAACGCCCACAATACACCCGAAGAACAATCGAAACTGCATCGGGCCCCCTGAGAAGAAAGTGGTTCACCGTATCACGGCGACCGGGTCCGAACAATGAGAGTTGCCGGCCATTGAGAGGTGCTCCGATAGTGCTATAAAATGCTGACAAGGCGGGTCAATCGTGCCTGATCCGCTGGCGTCACGGCGTTGACACCGATCAAGAAGCTCTGTTAGTTTCAATAGTTCCAGTAATTTCCTTAGCGCCCCCAGTGCATCTTCGGCGATAGGCACTCAACGACAAGCGGATGGATACCACTCTCAAACAAGTAGGCGAATTACTGCTCGACGCCGTCCCGACGGTTGTGCTGCTGCTGTTGCTCTACGCGATCTACCAGAACTTGGTTCGCAAGCCACTCCTCCGGATTCTTCAGGAGCGCCGCGACCGCACCGAGGGCGCTGTGCAAAAGGCCCGGGTGGATGTGGCTGCTGCCGAATCGCGTACCCAGGAATATGAGCAGAAGTTGCGTGAGGCGCGTCTGGCGATCTTCAAGGCACAGGAAGCTCGGCGTCAGCAGGCGCAGCTGATGCGCACACAAGCCATTGCTGAAGCCCGGATGCGCGCCCAGGAGCAGATTCGCCAGGCTAAGGAAGCAATCGAGCAGGACATGGCCGTGGCACGGACCGGATTGCAGGCCGAGACCCAGCGTCTGGCGACCGACATTATCCGTACTATCCTGAAGCCCGCCGGAACGGCGCCAGCAGCAGGTGGCGCACAATGATCCGAAAAAATCTGCAACGTGCGACCGCAATTCTCTTCCTGGCGTTTCTATTCGTCTGCGTAGCTGCCGCACAAGAGTCAGCGCAGAGCTCTCCGCAAAGCGCAGAGCACGGAACCACCGCTTCCGATCCCTCCTCGACGGACGCCAATGCCGGCATTGGCGAAATCCTTGCCAAGACCACCGAGCAGGCGGCGCACACTGCCGAGAAGTGGGGAAGTTCACTCGGCATCGGGCCCAAGACATCGTTCTCCCTGTCGATTGGATTTAACTTCCTGGCGCTGTTCGCCTTCTGCTATGTGCTGATGAAGTCGAAGGTGCCACAGGCCTTCCGCGAGCGCACTGCCGCAATCCAAAAGGGCATCAAGGAAGCGCAGGCGGCCAGTGCCGATGCAGCGCGCCGCTTGAGCGATATCGAATCGCGTTTGAACAAGATGGACCAGGAAGTGGCGGAGATACGTGCTACTGCGGAGCGTGAAGCTGCGGCTGAAGAAGCGCGCATCCGTCAGGCAGCGGAAGACGACAAGCAGAAGGTCATTCAGACCGCGGAAGCTGAGATCGAGGCTATCGCCCGGAATGCTCGTCGCGAGTTAAAGGGGTATGCAGCTTCGCTGGCAGTCGACCTGGCCTCGCGCGAGCTTCAGATTGACGATTCCACCGACCACGCGCTGATTCGCGAGTTCGCCAGTCAACTCGGAAAGGACGGCAAGTAAGCCATGGCCGCTATCGCCAGCCGTTACGCCCGAGCTCTAGTCGAGGTAGTGCTTGCGAACAAGATTGACGCAGATATTGCTCGCCGCCAGTTGCAATCGATCGTAGAAGCGGTGCGTGACAGCGATGATTTGCGGCGTGTGTGGGAATCGCCCGCGGTGTTGCCGGCGCAGAAGCGTGCCGTGCTTGATGGAATCGCCAAGCAGATGGGAGCGGTCAAGCCGGTACGCAACTTTATCGCGGTCATCATCGATCATCGTCGGGTTGCCATGCTGCCGGACATTGCGCGGCAATTCGAAGCCGAGCTGGATGCGCAGCTGGGATTTGTGGAAGTAGAGATTGCGAGCGCGCGAACGCTGACGCCGGGCGAGAAGCGCGATCTGGAAAATCGGATCGAGAGCATGACCGGCAAGAAGGTTCGCCCTCGTTATAGCTTGAGCCCGGAGCTGTTGGGCGGCGTTTCGGTTCGGGTGGGCAGCACGATTTACGACGGCTCGGTGCGCGGGCAACTGGAGAAGATGCGTCAGCAGCTGAGCATGGCGTAGGAAGCTGCGAGCTTTGAGCCGCGAGCTAGACCTGCGGCGTGTGGCTTGATTCGGCAGTACGGCTGAGCCCAAAGGGGCGAAACTTCTTTAGCCCAGGGCGGATGCCCAGGGTGGCAGGCCGATTTCGAGGGTCGAGTCCCATAGGGACGCAAGAGTTTAGCCCAGCGCTTCAGCGCTGGGTTGGTGAAGTTAGAAGCCGAGTCCCGTAGGGACGGCAGCAGTCCTGGCTGGAGATAGGGGTCTTTCGACTCCGCATTCGCAAAGAGCGGGAATGCTCCGCTCAGGATGACACATTCGATGGATGGATTACGGCGCGGCTGAAGCCGAGCCCCTTCAAGGTACTGACGGAACCTTATGGCGCAGATCAAAGCAGACGAGATCACAAAGCTCATACGCGAGCAGATCGACAATTACGAAACCAAGATCGCGGTCGACGAAGTCGGCACGGTCATGTCCATCGGCGACGGTATTGCCCGCGTCTACGGCCTTGACAAGTGCATGGCCGGCGAGTTGCTCTCCTTCCCGCACAACGTCACCGGCATCGCCATGAACCTGGAAGAAGACCAGGTCGGCGTGGTGCTGATGGGCGAGTACACGGAGGTCGAAGAGGGCGACGAAGTGAAGCGCACCGGCCGGATCATGAGCGTGCCCGTGGGCGATGCAACTCATCGGCCGCGTGGTCGACTCGCTTGGCAATCCGATTGACGACAAAGGACCGCTCAACACCACGGAGTACATCGAGATCGAGCGCCTGGCCCCCGGCGTCATTCAGCGCCAGCCGGTGAAAGAGCCCATGGCTACGGGTCTCAAGGCCATCGACTCCATGATCCCGATCGGCCGCGGTCAGCGCGAACTCATCATCGGCGACCGCCAGACCGGCAAGACCGCCGTCGCGCTCGACACCATCATCAACAGCAAGGGCCGCGACCTGATCTGTATCTATTGCGCTATCGGTCAGAAGCGCTCGTCGGTTGCCCAGGTGGTGAAGACGCTGGAAGATTACGGCGCGATGGAATACACCATCGTCGTTTCGGCGTCGGCCTCCGATCCTGCGCCAATGCAGTACATCGCGCCTTACGCCGCGTGCGCTATGGGTGAGTACTTCCGCGACAACAAGCGTCACGCGCTGTGCATCTACGACGATCTTTCGAAGCACGCCGTGGCCTACCGCGAAATCTCGCTGCTGCTGCGCCGTCCTCCGGGACGCGAGGCGTATCCCGGGGACGTGTTCTATCTCCACTCCCGTTTGCTGGAGCGCGCCGCGAAGTTGAGCGCTGACCTGGGTGCTGGTTCGCTGACCGCTTTGCCGATCATTGAGACGCAGGCGGGCGACGTTTCGGCGTACATTCCGACCAACGTCATCTCCATCACCGACGGCCAGATTTATCTCGAAACCGATTTGTTCAACTCCGGCGTGCGTCCGGCTGTGAACGTCGGACTTTCGGTCAGCCGCGTGGGCGGCAGTGCTCAGATCAAGGCCATGCGCCAGGTCGCCGGCACGTTGCGACTCGACCTCGCGCAGTACCGCGAACTGGCAGCGTTCTCGCAGTTCGGCAGCGATCTCGACAAAGCCACGCAGCAACAACTATCTCGCGGACAGAGGCTGACGGAGATCCTGAAGCAGGGCCAGTATCAGCCGCTGCCATTCTCCAAGCAGATCACAATCATTTATGCCGGCACGCAAGGTCTGCTCGATGACCTGCAGGTAGATCAGTTGCGCGACTTCGAAAAAGGCCTGTACCAGTACATCGATACGGCTGCACCGAGCGTGTTCAAGGACATCGAAGAGAAGAAGACGCTCGACGATGACCTGAAGAAGGCGATGACGAAGGTCATCAAGGAATTCAAGGACCGCTTCGTCAGCGAGCGTCAGGCTGCAGCGAAGGCGACAGCGTAAGAGCCTATGGCGAACATTCGCGACATTAGAACGCGCATCCGCAGCGTCAAGAGCACGCGGCAGATCACCAAGGCCATGAAGATGGTCGCGGCTGCCAAGCTGCGCCGCGCACAGGAACGGGCGCTATCCTCGCGTCCTTACGCGCAGATGCTGGTCAACGTTCTGAAGTCCACCATGAGCCGCGCGGACCTGAACGATCCGAAGACGGGACTACCTTGCGATCCGCTGCTCGCGGTGCGTCCGGAGCAGAACATCCTGCTGGTGCTGGTGACCGGCGATCGGGGCCTGGCGGGCGCATTCAATTCGAACGTGCTCAAGGCTGCGACCAAGTTCATCGAGTATTTCAAAGACAAAAACATCGACGTGCTGGCCATCGGCCGCAAGGGTCGCGACTTCCTGCGCCGCCGCTATCCCGTCGGCAAGATGGGTCAGGAACGCGCCGGGCGAGTGCAGGTTGTGGGCGAGCATCTCAGCATGCTGGCCAAGGTGGATTACGAATCGGTGTCGGAAATCGGTGAGCGCATCGCCAAGGAATACATTGAAGAGAAGTTTGATTCGGTCTACCTGGTGTTCAACGAATTCAAGTCCGTCATCGCGCAACGGCTGATCGCGCAGCGAATTCTGCCGGTGCAGGAGTTGGGCCGCCGCGAGGTGGCACTGACGGAGGAGTTTACGTTGCAAGAACGCGAGCGCATGGGCGAGGCTGCGCGCAGCGCGGGCATCAGCCTGAAGGAACCAGGGCCGTCGGAGATGGAATCGGAAGCCGAGAAGTTTGCTACGGCGCCGGTGGATTACATCTACGAGCAGCCGCCAGGAGAGATTTTTGCCGACCTGCTGCCGCGCTACATTGCCTTCGAAGTTTTCCAGGGCTTGCTGGAGTCGGTGGCCGCGGAAAACGCAGCTCGTATGACGGCCATGGAATCGGCAAGTAACAATGCGAACGACGTAATCGACTCGCTGACGCTGACCATGAATCGCGCCCGCCAGGCGACGATCACGAAGGAAATCATCGAGATCGTCAGCGGGGCCGCTGCGCTGTAATAAAGTGGCCAGTGGCTAGTCAAACCGATTGGTTCGAGATTTTAGATTTAAGTGTGAACTTGGAAGTGGTGCCCACGGTGTGGGACTTTGTGAGTCTGGCTTTTGCTAGCCACTGACCACTAGCCACTAACCACTGAGGCTTTATGGCTGAAAACATCGGACACGTAATTCAGATCGCAGGTCCCGCGGTGGACGTGCAATTTTCGGAATCGGCGCTGCCGCCCATTTACACGGCGCTGCGCGTTACCAGCGACGGCTTCGATGTCCCGCATCCGCTGGACGTCATTCTGGAAGTCGAGCAGCAACTCGGCGAAGGCCGGGTGCGCTGCGTCGCCATGGAGCCCACCGAGGGTATGGTGCGCGGCATGAAGGCCATTGATCTGGGCGGTCCCATCACCGTTCCCGTGGGTCGCGAGACCCTGGGCCGCGTGCTGAACGTCATCGGCAATCCGGTGGACAAACTTGGCCCGGTGAACACCGCTAAGCGCAATCCCATCCATCGCCAGGCACCCGCGTTCGACGAACAGTCCACGCAGATGGAGATGTTCGAGACTGGCGTGAAGGTCATCGACCTGATCCAGCCCTTCTTGAAGGGCGGCAAGATCGGCCTGTTCGGCGGCGCCGGTGTAGGCAAGACCGTCGTCATCATGGAGCTCATCAACAACGTCGCGTTGAAGCACGGTGGATTCTCCGTATTCGCCGGCGTGGGCGAGCGCACCCGTGAAGGCAACGATCTCTGGCTGGAAATGCAGGAGTCCGGCGTTGTCAACATCAAAGAGCCGTCGAAGTCGAAGGCCGCCCTGATCTACGGCCAGATGACCGAGCCGCCCGGAGCTCGTCTGCGCGTGGCGCTGACCGCGCTGACGGTCGCCGAATACTTCCGCGACGAGGAAGGCTCCGACACGCTGCTGTTCATCGACAACATCTTCCGCTTTACGCAGGCGGGTTCGGAAGTGTCCACGCTGCTGGGCCGCATGCCCTCCGCCGTGGGATACCAGCCCAACCTCGCCACCGAAATGGGCGAGTTGCAGGAGCGCATCACCTCGACCAAGAAGGGGTCGGTAACGTCAGTGCAGGCGATTTACGTGCCCGCCGACGATTTGACCGATCCGGCGCCGGCCACGACCTTCGCTCACCTTGACGCGACCACCGTGCTCTCGCGCCAGATCTCCGAGTTGGGAATTTATCCCGCCGTCGATCCGCTGGCTTCGACCTCGCGTATTCTCGATCCGCGCATCGTCGGCGAGCAGCACTACAACACGGCACAGGCGGTGAAGCGCGTTCTGCAGAGCTACAAGGACCTGCAGGACATCATCGCGATTCTCGGTATCGACGAACTCAGCGAAGACCAGAAGCTCACCGTATCGCGCGCCCGCAAGATCCAGAAGTTCCTCTCGCAGCCGTTCTTCGTGGCAGAGCAGTTTACCGGCCTGAAGGGACGCTACGTAAAGATCGACGACACGGTGCGCAGCTTCCAGGAGATTGTCGACGGCAAGCACGACGACATTCCGGAGCAGGCCTTCTACATGAAGGGCGACATCAACGAGGTGCTGGAAGAGGCCGAGAAGATGAAGGCCACGGCATAACGAGCAATTAGCAGTTAGCAACTAGCTTTCAAGTGAAGGTTGTGCCAGGGTCCTGCTGGAAACTGGCCACTCGCAACTTCTTTATGGCTGACACGCTGCACTTACAAATCATTACGCCGGACAAACGGCTGGTTCGCGAAGACGCTGACTCGGTGCAGATCCCCGGCAAGGGCGGCTATCTCGGCATTCTGCCGGGACATGCGCCGCTGATTACGGAGCTGAGAACCGGCGAGCTCAGTTACAGCAAGGGCGGTAATACGCAATATCTTGCCGTGACCTGGGGTTTTGCCGAGGTGCTGCCGGACAAGGTTACGATTCTGGCAGACGCCGCCGAGCGTGCGGAAGAGATCGACGTGAAGCGCGCGCAGGAAGCCAAGACGCGGGCGGAGCAAGAGCTGCGGGAAGCTTCTCCGGAGCTGGATTATGAAGCCGTGAACCGGGCGTTGCGTCGCGCCGAGGTTCGCCTGGAAGTGGCAGCGCACGCCGGCCACAGCGTCGCTCATTAGGGTGGAGCAGCGCTTCAGCGCTGCACTAAGCAAAGAGAGCTAGATTGTTTCGGCCTGCGGATTCCAGCGGATCCGCAGGCCGATTTTTATAGCGAGAACCCCAAGCTCGCCGCCCGTTCACTGTTTGTAGTTCCTCAAGCCGACCCGATCCCCCCCGCCGGTCAGTGATCAGCCTTCGTTCAAGTTGAAAGCCCAACCGCCGAAATGCAAGTGGAATAGCTTAAAGGTGCTACCAGATCTCTCCTTATCACAAACTATCGTGATAGCTATCACTGCGTCCTTTTGTGCCCCAGCGACAATCTTGGACGTCTGCGTAAGCACTTCCATGCCGCGCAATCCGCGACCAAATGCAGGCTGTCGACGGAAAACGTAGTCTGCAAGTCTGAAGACGCGTGTACAGCTTTGTCGGAAGCAGTAACGGAGAGCAACGCTTTTTGGGGTTTGTCCGATAGCCGTGGCCTGGCCGGGTTGTGGCTATACGCAAGTTAGTCAGCGCAACGAACGTATCAAGTCTCATGGAGGCAGCATGCGCCACGATGTTGGTCACCGACCCATCAGCGAACACGCTCGTTCGCACTTATGGTTCGCCGCAATTGTTCTCACCAGTCTTGCTTGCCTGCACGTGCAGGCATAGCAAGCTCTAGCCGAGGCCTCTACCGCTTCTGATTCAGCCGGGCGATCGTGATTCGAGACTGAGGCCTATGCAGGAATTAGTGGGCAAGTGAAGTTCTAAATATCAATTTCTACTATACGTTTCGGTGCGCGCGCACCAAAGGAGCAGGGAAAATGAAGGCATCTCTCAAGTCAACAATCGCTCTAGCACTGTACCTCCTTGTAGCGGCGCTCGCAGTAAACGCTGTGGCGGCTGAAAAGGCCGACTACATTTTCAAGAACGGCGCAATCTATACCCTCGACAGCAAGAATCCTACAGCCCAGGCGATTGCCGTCACGGGCAAACATATTTCCTACGTCGGAACCAACGAAGGCGTGGAGGCATTTGTCGGCGACCAGACGCAGGTCGTTGACCTGCATGGGCAGATGCTGCTGCCGGGATTTGTTGAATCGCATATCCACCCGACGATGGCATTGGTAGCAGAAGGCGCTGACTTGCAGTTCGACTCGCTTGACCAGTTGCTCGCGTCGGTGAAGAAGTGGGCCGACGCTCACCCTGACGCCAAGGTGATTCGCGGCTTTGGATGGCGCTATTCTCTCTTCCCCACGACTGGTCCAAGTAAGGAGCCCCTCGACAAACTATTTCCCGACCGTCCTGTATTCCTCTTTGCGATTGACGGCCACAGCGGATGGGTCAACAGCAAAGCGCTCGAGATGACAGGAGTGAACGCCAAAAGTCCGGACCCGGTGCCCGGCTTCAGTTTCTTTGCGCGAGAGCCTAAGACCGGTGAGCCGACCGGTTGGGTGGTGGAGGGCCCCGCAGAAATAGCGGTGTTTTTCAAACTGCAGCCGCCTTCGCCCGAACTCGCGATTGCTGCCATGACTGAAATGTTGCCGAAGTTCTCGGCGGCAGGCATTACGGCTGTGTTTGATGCCGGAATCTCGACGATGCCGACTGAGAGCGGTCTGGACGGATATCAGGCGCTGGAGAAAGCAAACAAGCTGCCGATCAGGGTGGTTGCCAGCTACTACTGGAATAATCCCGCGACACAGGATCCGGCGGGAATTGCGTTGAAGCTCCGGGACAAATATCAGTCCGAGCTGGTGCAGTTCCGGGCACTGAAGATCAACGCCGATGGCGGGGAGGCCCAGCACACGGCTGTGCTGCTGAAGCCCTACTTCGACCGGCCCGGCTTCTATGGCGACTACCTTCTCGATCCCAAACTCATGGAGGCAGCAGTCCTGAAAGCGCAGGCAAACGGCTTGGATACCCACTGCCACTGCTATGGGGACGCCGCAATTCGAGCGTATTTGGACATTGTGGCCAAGGCCCAGAAGCAATACCCCAATAGTCCCTCACGGCACACCATTGCGCATTCCCTGCTGATCACAGACCAGGACGTGCCCCGCTTTAAGGAGCTCAACGTCACCATGCAGACATCTCCGCAGTGGATCACCCCCGACCCGTATAGCGAGATGGTTGTAAAGATCCTCGGTCCGGATGTGGTCAACACCGAATGGGCCCGCATGAATTCGGTATCGAAGGCGGGAGGCCGCCTGGCATTCGGGACAGACTGGCCAGCAGCAGGCTACGTGTCGAGTTATCGTCCGCTCGAAGCAATTCAGGTGGCGCTAACGCGTGCAATTCTCAAGCAGTACGGCGAGACGCAGTTCACCCCCATCATGCCGCCGGCAGACGAGCGCATCAGCCTGGATCAAGCCCTCAAAGCCTACACGCTCGACTCGGCGTACGTATTGGACCTGGAGAAGCAGATTGGCTCCCTTGAAGTCGGCAAACTCGCCGACATCGTTGTGCTGGAGAAAGACCTGCACAAGATTCCTCCCTCCGACATCAGCACGACGAAGGTGAAACTGACAATGATGAACGGCAACGTGACCTACCGCGCAGAGTAGTCGCTGGACCGGCGAGCGAAGCTACTGCCAGAGGGCGTCTACAGGAACAGTCCTTGCACTTTAGCTCGCGGCTGACCCGATGCTTACATTCACTATGGCTCCTGCGACACCGTGTTGACGGCCTTGCCGGCGCTGGGAGTGCGCTGCTCATCGTTTGTCGCCGTCGAATGAACCCCAACCACACGTGCGACTTTTTGCGCCTCTTTCAAATTGCTTTCGAGCGTGGGGAGCGTATGGCTTGCCCAATGATCTCCTTTCGTCGCTTCCTGCTTGAACCTCGACGTGGCGGTTTGATCATCGTTGAGCATCGCCTTCATGTAAGCCTGGTCAAACGCAGCGCCGTGCAGTTGTGAGAGCGTATTGAAAGTGTCCAACTGTTGCGGATCGAGGGTGTCGGGCAGCCGTACAATCTGCTGGTAAGCGATGTTAAACAAGTCCCTTTGCGCCTTGCCATAGTCTCTCAGTATCTGCTCCGCGAACGACCTCACCTGTTCGTTTTGCGCATTTTGCAGAGCCAGGCGTGCGAAATTTATCTTCGTCATGGCGTCCTGCGCAGCTTCGTGCATAAATCGCGGGTCGCTGGTTTGAAACACCTGGCTACCGTATTGGTCACGCCCAGCCGTTTGAAACACGTCGATGGCTTGTTGGCTGCGGTCAGCCGTGTAAGATTGGTCGGGCTCGGCCACATTGCTCTGCGCAAAGCCAGGCGCCCCCAACAGCAGCACAGCCGTCGCGGTCAACAGAATCCGTCCCACGAAATTCATTCTGTTGCTCCTTTTAGAACAAACGTCACGTTGTGACTTCAGCCATAGCCTGTCCATGGCGATGAGTTTACTCCTGGTCTCGGTGTGTCGGGCCAACTGGCGCGCGTGCAGACCTTTGCTCCGCTTGTCAAAGGCCGAGTCAGGCTTCATGCCCCCGTTCGACTCAGGGTTATTGTCGGTAAATTGACCTCTTATAGGCAACAAAAAACCCGCCATGGAGGCGGGGATAATTTTTGTTCTGAACTGTCGACTCTTAGAACGTGAATGCCAATCCACCGCGTACGCTGCGTGCCGACTGCACCAGGTAAACGGTCTGGCCGTCCGGTCCGACGATCGGCACATAACCCTGCGCCAGCAGGTTGCGCACGTCGATGATCGCTTCCATGCTGCCGGGCATGCCGCGGAAGTGCGGCAGAGGCTGGCGGAGGAACAGGTTGAAGTACGGATCGGTCTGTCCTGCCGAGGCGTTGAACAGATCCACCGGAACCAGCGTCTGTCCACTGGTCCAGCGATAGGATGCGATCCACTTGGTGCGCGTCCGCGGTACGAATCCGTTCAGCTTGAGGGCCGCCGAATGGCGCCAGCCGCTCTCGATGTTGTCATGCACGGCAGTCCAGGCAACTCCCGGCTGCTGCAGTTCGAGGATGCCGCCATAGGCGTAGTCCACGGTGGCCGTGAAGTTATTCGAAATCCGGTGCTGGAAGACGAACCGGACACCCTGTGCCTCGAGCGCTCCTCCGTTGTAACTGAACGTTCCGGAATATGGATCAGGCAGAATGTCGCCGGTGTAGGTGGTGACATCGCCGACGCCCAGCAAAGCCGGATCTTTCACGCGATCGTTGTAGTACGCAAGCTGCAGCTTGCTGTCGCCCATCCGCTCCGACAGCGAGACTTCGTGATGGTGCGCATTCTCCAGCAGCGGATTGCCATCTACCATGGTCATCCGCGGGGCGGTTTCCGTCAGGTCAGCGGGTGCCGTGTCGAAACCCTTGCTGGCTCGAGTATTGGGCTCGGTGGTTGTATAACGGTATTCTAGGATCGTGTTGGACCCCAGATGCAGATCGGCAATCGCCGACGGCCGGAAGGCATTATCTTCCTGCCCGAGGAACTGGATTGCTTCGGCCTCGCCGCCCACCTGGAAATCGAGAATATTGCCAACCGAGAATCCGTCGGCATACGACATGGAAATCGCGCCTAGCGCGCCGCCGTGGGGCAGCGTGTCGGGAGCCGAGAAGCGACGGACCATCAAAGCGACGGACTGGTTCCAGCCATCGCTGCCTCTGCGGACATAGCTGGTGCGCAGTACGCCGTCGGGCGTACCGCTGCCGTAACCAAGGTCGCCCGAGAAGCCCAGGGTTCCGGTATGGAACAGAGACTGCTCGATGCTGAATGCGGTGCCCAGATCGGAAGCGCTGCCGTAGCCATCGCTGGCCGCACCCGCCATCAGGGCCAGCGTGCCTTTCAGTGGCTGGCCTTCCTTCTGGGTCTCGACGATCAGCGCAGTATTGTCATCGAAGCGCAGCACGGGACGGTTCGCGGTATTACGCAGCGTCCACTTCCAGCTGTCATTTTCGCTGTCACCCTTCTTCAGCGGCGGAAGCATACCCACCGCTTCGAACAGCGTACTGAGGGTGATGTTAAGGATCTTGCTGGCGCCGGCGGCGAGCACTACATCCTCGCGCAAGGTCGGCAGAAATGATGGCGCAGAGACATGCACGTCATAGCTGCCGGGAATCAGGCCCGAGGCCGCGAAGTAACCTTTGCCATCGGTGTGAACCACCATCAGTTGTCCGGCGGCGCTGACCAACTGCACGGTCGCGCCCATCTGCGGGCTACCGGCGGTACTGCGTACATAGCCTGAAATTGAGCCCGGAGTGACCCCTGCCGATGCCACCGCACAAAGCGACGCCAGCAACGCACAGCACATGATGAATCGGGTCATGTTTCTAAAACCCCCTGTAGAGGTTCCGGGAATTAAATACTGGAACCAGAATGTCTGGTCCACAGCTCCCAATGCCAAAGCTACTCGACAACGAATCGCACCGAAGGAGCGATTTGTTGTTTCGAGATGTTGTCGTCAACCTTCACCGTCAACTTATAAAGTCCCGGTTGCAGACTGTTCAGCGATACGGTTTTTTCCAACGTGATCTGATCGCCAATATTGCCCATGCTGTCGGTCGATTCCGAAGAGTGAACTACTGCCTGATTATTAGCCAGGTTCACGATCTCGTAGTCGATCGATGCCGAGGGCTTCTTGGTCTTATCGTCCTGCTGGAGATTATAGACCTGCATCCACAGAGCCATGCGCTGATCGTGCTTGAAGCTGGCCGGCTTGCCGTCCGCGCCATCCAGGTGGGGATACGCCAGCTTGGTCTCGCCGAGTACGAAGCTGCCGGAGCCAACGCTCTTGGTCGCCACTTTCTCCATACGGTCGGCGAGGATGAGCGAGGAAGACGCGAGCTTGTCTTCGTTGAATTCCGGAACCAGGATGCTGTGACTCCAGGTGCCCACGCGGTCGCCATTCACGTCTTTCACAACCAGATCGATGCGATAACGGCCGGGCCGCAGCGGTACCGCTTTCCAGTACAGCGAGGAGCGGTCAACGGTTTTCTCCAGCAGCTCGGTTGGAACATCGACTTGCACGGTGTCTTCAAAGGTCTGCGCGACGCGTCCGGTAATACCGGTGACCCGGCCAAAGATGTTGACCGTCCCGCGTTGGATACCGTCCTTGGAGACAAACGTAATGTCCTTGTTTTTGACTTGGAGCGTCACGGGTACCAACACGGTGTCTCCTGTGACCTTCACGTAGTCGGTACGCACCTCAAACGGCATGAGGTTGATGTTGATGTGGTGGCTGACAACCTCTTCGAGGTCCTTGAACTTCACCTGAGGCGGCGCCTGCACCTTGGCCAGCATCTCAAGTTTGTCGAATTCCTTGCTGTTCTGCAGGCCCTGTTGCGGGCTTGCGTTTGCCGCGAAGGGATTCATGCGATCGGCCTTATTGCCCAGGCCCATTGACTCGTACATGGTTTCGCCGCCAGGCGTATGCAGCAGGGCGTCCTTATCGTTAGGACTGATGGCAATTTTGTAGTCGCCGCAGGAGCACTGATCGACGAACTCGATGTTGACTTCCTGGCCTACGCCTTCCAAATAGCGATAGCGCCAGGTTTCCCAGGGATACGTCGTGGTGGTCCCGCCACCTTCTTCCTGGGGGCGATCGTAGGTTCCGCCCGTGGGATGGGACTCGATCTGATCGGGCTGGCCCCAGATGATATAAATGCGCCCGCGGTCTGTTCTCCAGCCCGGAATGCCTGCGCCGAAATGCTCGTTCGCATAAGCGATACGGCGGTAGTGCTCTTCCTTGTACTCGTTCTCCGGAGTGTCCGGCGTCGGATCGCGGCGCAGCCAGAAGTTCTCGATGAACTGGTCGCGCTCTTCGTCGTTGGATAGCTGCTTAAACGCCGCCACTTCTTCCGGCGTGATGATGTACGTGACGTCTTGCTTCAGCCACTTCTTGTAGGTGCCGCTTAACTCTTGTTTGAGTGCCTTGGAATTTTTCTTCTTCTGATCCTGCGTAAGATTGCGCTTCAGTGGATCGGAATCATCCGTGCTCTGGGCCTGAGGCGTAGCAGCGGCTCCCTTCGGGGTCTGCGCTGCCGCCGGGGTCGAGGCGGGCGGGGTTGCTGCCTGGACGGAAGTAGCCTGAACTGCTGCCTGGCCGGCGGTATCGGTGGCCGGGGCAGGACTTTGGGCCGCCATCAGACCGCAGATGGCGACGAACGACATTGATGCAAAAAACCAACGAACCAAGCGCAACTTCATTTGTACCAACGAGCTCCTGGGAGGACACTTAGGGCTACTAAATTGTATGTTCTGGCCACTATGAAAGCAAGGTGAACGGGACGAAACGCCGGCCCCGGAATGCCCCCGCTCACGCACTTGTGCCAACCCCATATTTCGCCGCAAGTTGCTTAAAATGAGACCACCTGCACGTTTTCCGGGGCCAGGGGAAGCATCGGCGAAGGTAATGGCACTGGGGTTAGCGATTTATCCCGGCGCAGGCAGCCCGATTATTTCAAGACCAGCTATAATCGGAGTATCCGGATAGCCCAGCAACTGGTTGCCGCACGTGTCTGCCGATTCGGCCAGATCCCAGCGCCTCAAAAACGCCGAATCTCGCTCTCTTCAGGAACCTTGGGCCGTCTTAATTCGTACTTATGAGAGCGGGTTGATGTGCGTGCACTGCAGGTTCCTTCTGAGGGTCGATGAATAACCGGAAGAAATTCATAATCATTGCTGCCGTCGTCGTGGTTTTACTGGCCATTGTGGGATTCAGCGTTCAACAGAGCCACAAAGGCGTCGTGGCGGTTCAGACCGGCAAGGTCACGCGAGAAGACCTTACGTCTGTGGTCACGGCCTCGGGCGAGATCAAGCCGAAGGTCTACGTCAATATCGGCGCTAACGCCTTCGCCAAAATCACCCACCTTTATGTGAAGGAAGGGGACCGGGTGAAGCGGGGCCAGATGTTGGCCTTGCTCGACAATGTTCAGCCCGCGGCCGACGTTTCCGCCAATGACTCGGCGCTCAATGCTTCGCGTACGGATGCCATTGCCGCGCAGGCCGCGGTCAACACGGCCGCTGCCGATTTGAATTCCAACGAGGCCTCGCTCGACCACGCCAAGCTCGATTACGAGCGCAACAAGGCCCTCTACGAGCAGCAACTGATTGCCAAGTCCGACTACGACATCAAGAAAACTGCCTACGACACCGCCATTGCGCAGGTAGGAATGTCGAAAGCCAAGCTGGCCCAGGCCAAGGCTTCATTGGATTCGGCCCAGGGCCACATCAATCAAAACCAGGCCATGTTGCGGCATGCGGCGGACGTGTTGAGTAAAACCCAGTACGAAGCGCCGTTCGACGGCATCATTACCAATGTTCCGGTGCGCGAGGGTGAGACGGTTGTTCCCGGCATTCAGAATTCACCGGGCAGCACGCTGATGACGATCGGAGACACTTCGGTCATTACGGCGGAAGTGAGAGTTGACGAGAGCGACATCGTGAACGTGCAACTGGGGCAGCCGGCTGAGGTGACGATCGACGCGATGCCCAAGCAGAAGTTCAAAGGAACAATTACCGAGATCGGCAGAAACGCTTTGCTGCGTTCGACGGGTGTATCGACGGCACAGTCGACCTCCAGCGGACAAGAAGCCAAGGACTTCAAGGTTGTGGTCGCGTTGCAGGATCCGCCACCGAACGTGCTTCCCGGATTGTCCGCTACCGCGCGTATCACGACGGCAAAACGGACCAGTGTTCTGGCGATTCCGATCCAGGCGTTGACCATTCGCGAACGCGGCGAGCTCGCGCCTGAAAACAAAGACAAGAAAGATTCAGTTCAGGCGGCAGCGCCTGGAGCCGGCGATCCCAAAGAAGAATTGCAAGGCGTCTTCGTGATTCGGAACAACAAGGAAGCGGTCTTCGTACCCGTATCCACAGGGGTCAGCGGGACGACAAATATCGAAGTGAACAGCGGTCTCAAGGAGGGTGACGAGATCGTTACCGGCAGCTACAAAGTGCTGCGCACCCTGCGAAACGGAGCCAGCGTCAAAATAGATAATTCGGTGAAACCCAAGAATAGCGACGAATCGTAACCGCACTTTTAACCATCGAAGAGCAGGGCTGAGTAGCAGGAAACGAGTAGCCTGTATCGCATGAGCAATTCAGATCAGCGACCAGCCGAGGAGAAGAGGATGGCCACAGAATTGGCGAGCCCGGCAGCCGTAGAACAAAATCAGGCTGTACCGCAGAGCTGCATTATTTGTACCGAGGACCTGTGGAAGACCTACGACATGGGCTCAGAGCAGCAGGTACATGCCCTGCGGGGTCTGAACATCCGCATTCAGCGCAATGAGTATGTCGCCATCATGGGACCGTCCGGTTCCGGCAAGTCGACGCTCATGAACCTAATCGGTTGTCTGGATACGCCCAGCAAGGGAAATTACTGGCTGAACGGCCAACTGGTCAGTGAATTGAATGACGACGAATTGGCGCACATCCGCAACAAGGAGATCGGGTTCGTCTTTCAGACCTTCAACCTGTTGCCCCGCGCTACGTCTTTGCATAATGTCGAACTGCCGCTCATTTATGCCGGCATGCCGGCCGAGGAGCGCATCGAGCGCGCCAAGAGCGTGCTGACCTCCGTGGGCATGGAAAAGCGCATGAGCCATAAGCCGAACGAGCTGTCCGGCGGCCAGCGGCAGCGCGTTGCCATTGCCCGTGCGCTGGTGAACAACCCATCCATCATTCTGGCCGACGAGCCGACCGGAAACCTTGACTCTCAGACTGGCGTCGAAATCATGGCATTATTTGATCGCCTGCACGGCCAAGGCAACACAATCGTCCTGGTTACGCACGAACACGATATCGCCGAGTACGCGCACCGCGTCATTCACATCCGCGACGGACAGGTCTTCAGCGATCAGAAAACTGCACGCGGCTGAACCGCAGCACAGGCGCTTCACGCTGCATGTTTTCGGTGTACTCTTCAGATGAGTAGTCACATCATCCGAGGGGACCTCCGAACGTGTTGTCAATTCGCCGTGCCGCTATCATCGTTTCGTTTTTCTTCAGTGCATCCGGCTTTCTCTTCGCGCAATTTCCCATGCCCACGCAGCGTCCCCAGGAGGACACGCTGCCGGCGCAGGTCCGTGAACTGGTCTCCAAGTATTGCCGTCTCGACTACGACGGCGCCCGTATGGATCCTGCGACCTGGCCGAAGTTTCAGCCGTTGGTGTGGTGGACGTCGGCACAACCATTTACCAAGATCAACGTGATTGCCCGCTACACCGTTGATCCTGAGCCCACCCAGGACCACGGCAAGTTTTCCGCTACCGTTCACTACCGGCTGTTGGGAACGTTTGATCCGGCGCTGGGCTACGTGCGCGAACCCGAAGGCACGACCCAGGATGTCTACTACAGCGTGACTTCGCAAAACACGGAGTGGCGCATTGCCGACATGGATAACCCGCTGCCGCATCCTTCACGCGCGGCCATGTTGAAATGGCTAACCACCCAGATCAACACCGCGCAGGACGAAACCGTGAAGGCCCGTTACCAGAATGCGTTGGAGCATCTGCAACAGCAGTCGGGCTCGCCGTTCGCGAGATAGTAACGGAAGAAGTGGAAAAGCCTCCCGCGCGGGAGGCTTTTCTCTTGCGAAATGAAGCTTGGTTACTGCTGTGCGCCGACCCCAGCACCGGTCTTCTGCGCCTCGGCCGGCGCCGTCTTCACGGTGAAGTAATCATGATCGTACAGATTCCGGTACATGACACCCGCGAGTTCCGCAGCCTTCGGGCCAAAGGTTGGGCGGCCACCCTCCAGGAAGATCACGGTTACGATGCGGCCGTACTGGGTGTTCGCGAACGATCCAAACCAGCCGAAGCGAGTACCGTCCTTCGAGCACGTCCCGGTCTTGCCGAGCACCGGCTCTTCCATGAAGTTCGATTTCAGCAGGCGTGCCGTACCGTACTGCACCGCTCCTGCCATACCCTCGGAGATTTCCGGAATGATAGGACCGATATCCAGCTTGCGTTTAACTTTCGGCGTGAAGTTTGTCACCTGCTCGGGAGTGGTGGGATGCTGCAAGTAATAGAGCGTGCCACCATTCGCAATCGCACCCATCAACCCAGCCAGTTGCAGCGGTGTCAGCGAAATGCTTTCGCCGAAAGAGCACATCTTGCCCACGCCGCCCAGCTTCTGATCGAGTTCGGTCGAGGGGAACGTGCCCAGATGCTCATTGGGAATGTTCCAGCCGGCCAACTCGCCCAATCCAAACTGATGCGCGTAATAGCTGACTTTCTCGAAGCCCAGCTTGCGTCCTACGGCTTCAAAGTACGCATTGTTGGAGTGCGCCAGCGCGGTCGTCAGGTCAACATGCCAGGTCTTTGTCAACGGAACTTGCGTGTCCTTGGTGATGACGTTTTCGCTCAGGGCAGCCAGGGCAACCGCGACTTTGATTGTCGAGCAAGGCTGCGCTCCGGCCGATAGCGCCAGCTTCTGATTCACCATCGCCAGGATGCGGCCGCTGTCGGGATCCATCGCGACCACCGTGCCGTTCATGTTGCCCAGCGCTTCGATCGCCGCGGCGCGAACCACCGGATCTTCACCGGCCGTGATATCGCCATCCACCTGGTCGTTGGCGAATGAGCTGGCGGAGAAGCGCTCACCGTAATAATGGTGCTTGCGGGAGACGGTGTGGGTCGAACGATTCCGCTTCGCCACCGTAGCGCTGCTGTGCCGCATGCGCGACATCTTCTTCTGCGCCGTAGTGGATTCAGTTATGTGCTTGGAGGATTTGCTGCGCGATTTATGAGAGCTTGTCGTGGTATGCGTGGTCGAGATGGTAGCAGCCACGGCGCCCAGACTGGTGAACAGCGCCAAACAAAAGATCAGGGCAAAGGGGGAGCGCTTTGACATGAAAGACCTTACATTTCTTTTAACTACAATCTGCTGATTATGCCGGAGAACCCTTGCTCCTCCGATCACTGCTGTTCCCCGTTTTGGCAACAGAACTTTCATAGTAGGGGAGTAACCGTCCTCAATTCAACCCGAAACTGTTGCCAATACCAAAGAGGCTGCGCAACTCTACAGAAACTGATGTCCAAGCTCTCGTCAGAGTTGCGGTCTGCGTTCCAAGTTTTTGCGAGACGGATGCCCCGCCAACTACTTCCTGCACTCTTTACTTACCACAATCCGGTGACCGGGGGCGGTACCAAACGTGGTTCCTGCCCGCATCACGCCGATTTGGGCGGGTGTGGCAGGAAGGCAGTAGTTTTGGGAATGGATCGATTCATAGATGCAGCAGCAGCCACGCTGTATCTGGCTCGACGTTGCGGTGTCAGCGCGGGCAAGGCCGGGAAATCCACATGCTGCTCGGCAGCGGCATGTGCCAGCACCTGGTGGTGGACCACGAACAGCGCCAATTCGAGACGGCCGGACACTCCAGTCTTATCGAAAATTGTTCGGATCATCTTCTTCAGCAAAGGAACCGTGGTGCCCATCTGCATGGCGATCTCCGAGTTCCGGTAGCCCTGAACTACCGCCGAAATGATCTTCAACTCTCGCGAAGACAACTTGGAGGTAACGCGCTCGCCTACCAGGTCGGCAGAAATCTCTGCCGCCGCGTGCATCTGCAGAAACCGGCCGCCTTGGGAGAGCCGGCGTACCCCCTCGATCAACATCTCGCCTTTGATCGAGCGATAGAAAACGCCCTGTACTCCCCAAGGAATGAATTGCGGAGTGTTCTCTGCGTTTTCCGTAAGTACCAGGATGGCAACCTGCCGCTCGCCGGCAGTGCCGGTGATCTTGCGCATTTGATCCGGATCTAGGAAGAAACCCAGATGACAGGATCAAGACATGAGGGCGCAGCCTTTCGACAGCGTTGAGCAGATGATCAGGTGAGAGCGGCTGCGCGATAATGCGCATGTCATCTTCAGTCGCCAGCAGTTTGGCAATGCCGGCGCGAAAGACCGGTTGGTGGTCGGCGATGATGACGTTGATAAGCGGGGGTCTAGCGGATACTGGGGCATTGCGCGACATGCGCAGAGATTCGTGCCTCATCGTGCTACACCCGCGAAAATCATAATCCCTCCCATACAGCCATGGTATTAGTTCCACTTGCTCTCGCGTTGCGGGGCTATGAAAAGCAGCTCTTGACCTCCCCAGCTACACAACTCCGTGTCGGTTTTACCCCTTGTAGGTAAAACTTGCCGTCGATCCGTTGTTAACCGTTGATAAACGTGCAATTTTGGTTAACGCAAGACTCTGGTGCAGGCGACGCGCCAAAGTGGTGGGAGATGCTTGTGGATAGCGAGATTTTCTGTTGCAGAAACGCGAAGGACTAGAAACACCCGCAGGGAAAGCCCACGAGTTATTCAATCCAGACTGCTTTATCGAATTCAGAAGATTAGTTCAGATGGAGCAAAACTTCCTTGGACCACCTGGGTTTTTCTGTTTAACAACCCTGAGAATGGTCGTGTAACAACGGCTACCCCCTCCGATGTGCAACTCGCCCCTGTCCATCGGAGGGGCTCTTTTTTTGCGAGATTGTCCGAGGTCAATTACTGAACCTTCGTAGCAGGATCGCTGCTGCGCGCGTGAATGTAGTCGTCGGTGACGCGCTCCAGTTGCCCTTGTTCGCGCAGAACATATTCGATGGCGTCGCGTACCGCGCCCTTGCCGCCTTCATTGGGCGTCACGTAGTGCGACTCGCGAATCACATCTTCGCGGGCATTCTTCACGGCGATGGCCAGCCCGCACAGTCGCATTACAGGCAGGTCAATGACATCGTCGCCGACGTAGCAGACTTCGTCCGCGCGCAATCCGCTTTTCTCAAGGATCTCGCGGAAGGCTGCCGATTTATCATGCTGTCCCTGGTACACGTACTCGATCTTCAAGTCTCTCGCGCGCAGGGCAACAGTTTCTGAAATGCGCTTAGTGATGATGCCGGTCTTCAGGCCCGCGAGGCGTGCCAGCGAGAAGCCTGTGCCATCATGCGCATTGAATCCCTTCGCCTCGATCATGTCGCGACTGGAGAAGCCGAAGCCGCCGGCATCCGCCATCCTCTGCCGGTGCTCATGGGTGCCCTGTCCAGAGCCGCTTCCGGGGGCAGGGAAGAGAAAAATGGTGCCGTCGGTCATCACGCCGTCGACGTCAAACAGCATCAGCTTGATCTTCTTTGCGCGCTCATCAGCCATGCAAAGAGTTTAGCAGCGGGGCGTTGCGGGGCGGCATCCGGGCCGGCGAGTCTCTCAATGAGAACGTTGCATCGCTGCGATCATCTGCCGGCGAGCCTTGCCCCGGATCATACCGATTAGAGACATGCCGACCGGTATCAGGAAGAAGATGAAGCCGGCGAGTCCGGACAGATTGGTAGGCAGGACCGCCGACAGCAGCGCGCAAGTGGCACCGAGCCCCAGCTGCAGCCCACTCTCCATCATGGTCGTGTAGGTGTCGAAAACTTCAAGCTGCGTGAGTTCCAGCTCCTCTCGCTGGCGCAGCGCATTGCAATAGAGCAGAACAAATACCAGGTACACGGTCGCATACCCGAGACCGTAAATGACCATCAACATCGAACTCTGCTGCGCTTCGATCCAATGAACCGGTTTCCCCTCGGCATCGGTGGTCGCAACCGCGCCGGTCATTTGCCTGAACATTCCGGTAAACAGGAACTTCAACGGGTAGGTGTAGAACAGCATCACGAATAACAGAACGAAATTCAGGGTCGCAGTAATACCGTCGTCCAGTCCGTAACGCCGAAAGAAGTTGTGATGCTGCCACCAGACCAGCGCGAAGATGGCGAAGCACACGGCAAACGGAATGAACCCGCGCATGTCCGCCAGCAGGTCGGTGAAGGTGTGCGGCACTTCCAGGGAGACGACCAACAGCGTCAACGAGAAGCCGAAGACGACATCGCTGAAGGCTTCAATGCGCGACACCTCGTGGCTGCGCGCGCGGAATGTCGTCTGAACGGCCTCTGCTTGCGGGGGTGAAGGCTTGCGCGTGGGTGCGGAGCGTGAGCGCATGTGCTTGCAGTGACTTTCTGTGCGACCAATCGAATCGCTCTACTGTAACGCGCTTGCAACCACCGGGGAAGGCGTTTCCGTCTGGAACTCTCCTTCCCACTTCGCCATCACCACCGCTGCCAGGCAGTTGCCCAGGACATTCACGGCGGTGCGTCCCATGTCGAGCAGTTGATCGACGCCAAGCAACAGGAACACCGGCTCGGTCGGCAAACCTGTGGAACTCGCCGTGGCCAGCAGGATCACCAGTGCCGCGCGCGACACTCCGGCAACGCCTTTGCTGGTGAGCATCAGCGTCAGCATAATCATCAGTTGCTGACCAAGCGTCAGATGAATCCCCGAGACCTGCGCTACAAAGATTGCCGCAACTGACAGATAGAGTGAGCTGCCCGTGAGATTGAAGCTGTAGCCGGTTGGAATGACGAAGGCGACGATCTGCCGTGGTACTCCGATGGCCTCCATCGCTTCCATGGCACGGGGAAGCGCGGCCTCGGAGTTGGCGGTTGCAAAGCCGATGGTCACGGGCTCAGCGACAGCTTTAAGGAAGGCACGCATCGGGACCCGGAACATCAATGCGATGGGCAGCAGCACGCCGAGAATGAACACGACCAGCGCGGCATAGAGTGTCAGCAGCAGCTTCGCCAGGCTGCCCAGCACCGCCAGCCCCGTGTGTCCCACAGTGTAGGCCACGGCTGCCCCAACGCCCAACGGCGCCATGTACATCACGATGTTGGTGAACTTGAACATCACCTCGCTGAGGCTCTCGCAGAAGGCCAGCATGGGACGGCGCTTCTCCTCGCTCAACAACGCGAGCGCCACCGCGAAGATCAGGCTGAATACCACCACCTGCAATATCGCGCCATCAGCAACCGACTTGGCGATGTTTTCCGGGAAGACATGCAGGATCGTGTCCTCCGCGCTCAGCTTTGCGACCGAAGAAGTGTCGGCGCTGGAGGCAGGAGTTCCGAGCTGCACCCCCACGCCGGCTTTACTGAGGTTTATGGCGCCCAGGCCGAGAAAGATTGCCATCGTGGTGACGACTTCGAAGAAAATGATGGAGCGAAGCCCCAGCCGGCCAACCTGCTTCAGGTTCGAGTGTCCGGCGATGCCGACGACCAGTGTTCCAAACAGTAGCGGCGCAATGATCGTTTTGATCAGCCGCAGGAAGATCAGCGCAAGCACACGCAAGTGCGTCGCCACGCTTGGCCAGTCATGACCGATCTCGGCGCCTAGCAGCATGGCGATGAAGATCCATGCGGTGAGCGTGCGCCGCTTGCAGCCGTAGGCGACCAGCAAAGCCAGCACAAGCCAGCGCAGAGCGGGAAAGAGCACGGCCTCGGCCGCACCGCTGATCGGCGAACTGGCTAGCGCAGGCAGACCTGCTGCCACCGCGAGTAGCGGGAGAAGAGCGCGGCGATGGGATCTCAAGAAAAACGTCATTGGTCATCTCAGCGCAATAAGCTTGGGTGGAGCACGCCTTCAGGCGTGCCGTGTACGCTCAGATTAAAGTCCCGGTTTTAGCCGCTTCGATAGACGCCTGTCGTCGGCTAGAGCCGACTTGGACTTGTATGGACATTGAAATGCACGCCTGAAGGCGTGCTCCACCCAATACTTAGCCACGACTCACCGCAGCAAGTCCTCCAGCTCTACGCCGCGATCAGTTCGCTCATCGCGGTACTTCACAATCACCGGCGTATACAGCGACAGACCCCACTCCGCCGCCTTGCCCTTAGTGATTGCGCGCGAGCCCGGCACCACCACGGCGCCTTCGGGGACTCGCAGTGGCTCGCTCTCGGTCGCGCGATAGATCTCGCCCTTCACAGTGTCGAACAGCGGAGTCGACCTCGTCAGAATTGTCCCGGCGCCAAGCACGGCGCGCGTGCCCACTTGTGTTCCTTCATAGATGCCGCAGTTACCGCCCACCAGCACATCGTCCTCGATGATTACCGGCGAGGCATTGATGGGTTCCAGTACGCCGCCAATCTGGGCTGCAGCGCTGATGTGCACACGTTTGCCAACCTGCGCGCATGATCCCACCAGCGCGTGCGAATCGACCATCGTGCCTTCGTCCACATACGCCCCGGCATTGATAAACATCGGCGGCATACAGACCACCGACGATGCGACGTAAGCGCCACTGCGCACTGACGAGCCGCCGGGGATCACCCGCACCTGTTCGCTGGTGGCAAAGTGCCGTGTGGGATACGTGTCCTTGTCGACAAATGAGAGGACGCGCGGGTCGCCGCTCTCGGTCAGCTTGCCGATGCGAAAGCCCAGCAGAATCCCTTCCTTCACCCAGGTGTTGGTCCGCCAGTGGCCGTCAACCTTCTCAGCCGCACGGATTTGGCCGGCTGTCAGGGCGTCGCGAAAGCGGATAAAAACATCGGACGCGCCCGGATCCTTGGCCGCCTTCGCGCCGAGCGCGTACAGGCGCTCGATTTCCGGTTGGAGTTCGTGCATGGCGGGCAGTATAACTGGTCATCGAAGGCGGTTGCAGTAACTCTTGACCGGCGCCCGAGTGGCGCAGCGAAAAACTATGGCTTGGATTGACGATCTTCTGGGCCGCACGCTTGTCCTGGTGGCCCACCCTGATGACGAGTGCCTGGCTTTCGGCGCACTGCTGCAACGTATGCGCGAGCCCCTGGTGGTTTTCGCAACCAATGGATCGCCGGCTGATCCATATTTCTGGCAGAAGTACGGATCGCGCGAAAGTTACGCCGCGCTGCGTCGCAAGGAGGCGCTGCTGTCCATGGAGGCGGCGGGCGTGAAGGATGTGCTGTTCCTCGCCGACATGCCGGGCGGAGAATCTCTGGTGGACCAGGAACTGTTCCGCCACCTGCGTCCTGCCTACGAGCTATTGGCCGACATTGTTGCGCGCCGCATGACCACGGCGATGCTGACGCTGGCGTATGAAGGCGGCCACCCCGATCATGATGCGTGCAGCCTGCTGGCAGCTCAGCTCTCTCATCTGGCATCCCTTCCATGTTGGGAGGCCCCGCTGTATCACCGCAACGCCGATGGATCGGGAGTGTACCAGGAGTTCCTCGGTCCGGATGACGAGGTGATTGATGTTCGCCCGACCGAGGCGGAGCAGGAGCGCAAGCGCGAGATGTGCCTGGCCTACAGTTCGCAGGGAGATTTTCTCCAGCGCTTCGACGTCGCCCGTGAGACGGTGCGTCCGCAGATCAAGTATGACTTCGCGCGTCCGCCACACGACGGCAAGACCAACTACGAAGTTTGGCAATGGAGTATGACGGCGCACGACGTGAGTGCGGCCTTCGCCGAATTCCTGCGATCGGCATCCAAGCATGGAGCGGGACGGTGAAGCGCTTTTTAGAGTGACGCGCACGAGCTTTTCGCGGCTTTGTGTGTATTTCTTATTCTTCCGGATTTGGATTGAGATTTGTCCAAACTCGGCTGAGATTTAATTGCGCCCGAAACGCTGTTCAGCCAAGAATCTAGTCCCCGGAGGGGACGCAAGAGCATAGCCCAGCGCTTCAGCGCTGGGTTGCGGTAGGTATAAGGCTCAGAGCCGGCTTCAGCCGGCGGCACAATGTCGGTGAACCAACTTTCCATCCTGTATGTCTCGTATCCCCTGCTGACGGTTACGCCCGAGAGCGCGGGCGGCGCCGAGCAGATGCTGCTCGCCGTCGAACGCGAGATGCATGCTGCCGGGCATCGCACGACGGTCGCGGCTTCCAAAGGCTCGCAGGTCAATGGAAATCTGCTCATCACGGGCCGACCGGCCGATGGCCCTGATCAATACGAACGGCGAGAGCGTGAACACTACACCGCGATTCTCGATTCTCTCCGACAGCAGTCCAATGAGTTCGACCTGATTCACGACAAGAGCGGCAGCTTCTTCCGGCACGCTGCGGAATGTCCTGTACCCGTCCTGGCGACACTACACCTGCCGCGATCGTTCTACCGCGAAAACCATTTCGGAAACATACCGAGCAACCTCTACTTCAACTGCGTCTCGCAGTCGCAAGCCAAGACTTTCTCCGATCTGCCGAACTTTCTAGGCGTCGTGGAAAACGGTATCGCCGTTGAGGAGTTTCCTTTCACTGCTTCAAAACGCGACTACCTGCTCTGGCTCGGCCGCATCTGCGAAGAGAAGGCTCCGCACCTCGCCATCGCCGCTGCACAGAAGGCCGAGATGCCGTTGGTCATCGCCGGACAGGTCTACCCCTTCCGCTATCACCAGGAGTTTTATGAGCGGGAAGTTCGCCCGCATCTGGATGGCGGAGTCCGCCTTGTAGACACGCCTACTCTTGAGCAAAAGCTGGAATTACTTGCTAACGCCCGCGCTCTTCTGCTTACCAGCACGGCGGAAGAAACCAGCTCGCTGGCGGCGATGGAAGCCATGGCCTGCGGAACACCCGCGGTCGCCTTTCGCCGCGGAGCATTTCCCGAAGTTGTAGCGGATGGGGAGACCGGTTTCGTCGTGGAGTCTCTCGAAGAGATTCCGCAGGCATTGCGCGAAGTTAATCGAATCTCCCCGGAGGCATGCCGCTCGCGAGTGGAACTGCATTTCAGCGCCTCGCGCATGGCCCAGGATTATCAAGAGCTGTACCGGCGAGTGCTGATATCTGCGAAGCGGGTGGCGGCGTGATGTGCAGACCGAAGTAAATAAGTGTAACGGCGATTTCACGTAAGCTATCGGCCAGCGGTTGCGACTCTCGTAAGTTGATTCCACCCTAGACCGCCACAACCGCAGCGAAGCCAACTAGGAGCAGCGGAACGGAAGACAACTCCACGAGGCCCATCAACCATTTCGGGGCCCCACGTACAGCAGCTACAACGCCGAGAGCCATGGCGGCTGGAACGAGAAAGAACAATAACCCCAGATTAAGGATTTCAGGGTCTTGCCAAGGTGGTAGAAATCCACGCGGTCGAAGTTCATAGTAGGCGAATATGCCTGCACCGAACAGGGCATTTGCAGTGGCAAGGCCAAGCGCGACTAATCCAATGAGCCGAACTCTCTCGATTTCCCGCCGCCGATAGAGGATTGCCCAAGCTATGAGCATAACGGCAAGAGGTGCGGATATGAACAGCCACGGAACAATTCGCATAGGTTTTTAGTGTCCAGTTTACGGTAACTGTTGTGAACAGCGATTCCACAAGCTACGTTTACTAAGATGTGTCTCTGTGGTGACTCCGCTTTTCCTTACTTCACCGCAGCATGGCCCTGTAGCAACCCAACCTCCATCGCAACCTTCTCCAGCTTCGCGCGATTCTCTTTCTTCATCGGTACCAGCGGCAGACGATAGTTTTCCTCCAGCTTTCCCATCATCGCCAGCACAGCCTTTGCCGGGCCGGGATTCGATTCGATGAAGTTGGCTTGCATCAGCGGCAGATATTTGCGGAGGAGCAATCGCGCGACATCCCATTTGCCGGAGAGCGCGGCTCCGGTCATGCGTGACATCTCCGCCGGAATCTCATTCGACGCGACCGAAATAATGCCGACGCCGCCCAGTCCGATCACGGCCAGCGTAATAGAGTCGTCGCCCGAGAACACGAGGAAGTCTTCCGGTACGGTGGCGCACACTTCGGCAATCTGCGCGATGTTGCCGCTGGCCTCTTTCACGCCGATGATGTTCGGGATCTCGGCCAGCCGCAGCAGCGTCGGCGTTTCGATGTTCGTTCCCGTGCGTCCGGCAATGTTGTATAGCACCAGCGGCTTCGTGGAAGCTTCGGCAATCGCCTTGAAATGCTGGTAAACGCCTTCCTGCGTGGGCTTGTTGTAGTAGGGCGTCGCGGTGAGGATGTAATCGACTCCCGGGCGTGACGATGCTTCTTTGGCCTTGGCGACAGCCTCGCTGGTATTGTTCGAGGTCGCTCCGGCCATGATGGGCACTCGTCCGCCGGCGGTCTCAATCGTCAAGTCGATCACGCGTAGCCACTCGTCGTGCGTCAGCGTCGGCGTCTCCCCGGTAGTACCGCAGGGCACGAGAAAGTCGATGCCCGACTCAACCTGCCAGCGCACCAATCCGCGCAGGGCCGGTTCATCGATGCTGCCATCTTGTTTAAAAGGAGTGACGAGAGCGGTACCGCAACCACGAAGCTTCATGGGAAAAGAATAATCGTTCGCGGCAGGAATCTCAAAAACAGCTATTAGCCAGGAGCTGTTAGCTTTGAGCAAAACGTCTTCACCACGGAGACACGGAGGGCACGGAGTTCTTGCGTCTCTGTGAATAACGATGTCTTACACGAAAATTGTCATCACGAGCACAGCGAGGGATCTGCTTTTTGTCGCGATGGGAAGAAAGCAGATCCCTCCTCAGCCTGAAGGCTTCGTCGTGATGACAATGTTGAAGACTCTGTGACTTCTGCCCGCGGGAAACTGAACTTACAACTGGGCGAAGATATCTTTGAAGTCATAGAAGCCGGTCTTGCCCACAATCCACTCCGCCGCCAACACGGCACCGTTGGCGAAGGTGCGCCGCGATTTCGCTTCGTGTGTCAGCACAAGGCGATCGCCGTCCGCGTTGAGTTCCAGCGTGTGCGTGCCGGTTACATCGCCTTCTCGCTCCGAGGCGATGTCCACGTGCACTCCGGTGGCCTGTTCCAGGATCCGCTGCATGGCTGCGGCGGTTCCCGAGGGCGCGTCCTTCTTCTGGATGTGATGAATCTCTGTAATGTGGCCGCGATAGTCGTGCTCGAGGGCCGCTGCCGCGACTTTCAGGATCTCGAAAAAGAGATTCACGCCATAGGAAAAATTCGCTCCAAACACAAAGCCCGTGCCAGCCTGCTCGACGGCCTGGCGAACCCGATCCATCTCGGCGTACCACCCGGTCGTTCCCACGACCATAGCCTTGCGGGCGCGCAGGCACGCATCGATATTCCCCAGCACAGCATGTGGAGAAGTGAAGTCGATAACGACATCGACGTTGCGCAGATTATCGGCCGTCAGCCACGCTCCGCCATCGTTCACATCGGCATCGATCACTTGCACCTGATGTCCGCGCTCCCGCGCGACCTCCGCAACCAGCGAACCCGTCTTTCCCGGTCCCAGCACCAGTATTCGCAGAGACGCTTGCCTCAATCGAACACCTCCGGATCGACGTCGGAGAAAAACTTGGCATGCAAGCGGCGAACCGCTTCCGGCACGTCGGCTTCATCGATGACGAAGGTCAGGTTGATCTCGGAGGCGCCCTGCGAAATCATGCGAACGTTGATGTCGCTGATGGCCTCAAAGATCTGCGCCGCCACGCCGGGCGTATCGCGCAGGTTTTCGCCCACCAGGCAGACGATCGCCTTTCGTCCGGAATATTTCACGAACGCCAGTTTCTCCAAGTCGGCGGCAATCTGCGGGATCGCCTCATTGGAATCGACCGTGAGCGAGATGCTGACCTCGGAGGTGGAAACCACGTCTACGGCGCAACGATGACGGGCAAAGATCTCAAAGACCTTCGCCAGAAAACCATGCGCCATCAACATGCGTGCGGCAACTATGTCGATGACGGTAATGCGCGTCTTGGCTGCAATCGCCTTGAACAGCGACTTCGAACGCGGCGTGCGCGCCAGGATGCGCGTACCTTCATTCGCCGGGTTGCGCGAGTTCAGCACCAGCACCGGAATATTTTTCTCGACCGCCGGAAGAACGGTAGCGGGATGCAAGACCTTGGCGCCGAAGTAGGCGAGTTCGGCGGCCTCCTCGAAGCTGATCAGCTTAATCCGGCGGGCGCTGGAACAGATGCGCGGATCGGTGGTCTTCATGCCGTCCACGTCAGTCCAGATCTCGATGCGATCGGCGTTGAGCCCGGCGCCGACCAGCGCAGCAGAAAAATCTGAGCCGCCGCGGCCGATGGTCGTGGTCGTGCCTTCAGGCGTCGCGCCAACAAAGCCCCCCATGATCGGCACGCGCTGCTTATCGAGCAGCGGCTGTACATGGTCTTGCAGCCGATCGTTGATTTCCTCGACATCCGGCACCGCGCGACTGTGTTGCGCGTCGGTCACGATCACTTTTCGCGGATCGACCAGCACCGCGGGAATATCGCGCGCGAGAAAAGCCGGCACCGCGATCATGCTCGAGAGCCGCTCGCCGAAGGAGACCACATAGTCGGAGGTGCGAGGTGTCAATTCGCCCACGGCAGAGATGCCGCGCAGCAATTCGTCGAGCGAGTCAAACTCCGCTCCAAGGTCATTGTGCAAGTCGGTATGCAGGCCCGTTCCCAGCAACTCGCCGGCCGTGAGGTAGTGCCGTTCGCGCAGGCTGCGACAGATTTCCAGGGCCTGATCGCGTTCGCCGCGTCCGGCTGCGGCAGCCATGGCCAGCAGTTGATCAGTGACCTTCGCCATCGCGCTGACCACGACAAATGGGCGGTCGGGCAGTCGCGATTTGACGATGCTGGCAACGCGATCGATGGCGGTGGCGTTTTCGACTGAGGTACCGCCGAACTTCATCACGATCACGGCAGCAGGCCTTGCACTTTCAGGAGCTCGGCGTTCAATAGCGCCGCGCCAGCGGCCCCGCGGATGGTGTTGTGCGAGAGTACGGTGAATTTCCAGTCGAGCACGCCGCAGGGACGCAGCCGGCCGACGCTCACCGTCATGCCCTTGCCGCGATCAACGTCGAAGCGCGGCTGCGGACGGTCGGGCGTCGCGTCATAAACGATCGGCTGCTCGGGAGCCAGCGGCAACTTCAACTCCTGGGGTGTCGACCGAAATTCGTTGAGCGCGGTAATGATCTCATCGGCGGAAGCTTTTTTCTTCAGCTTCACCGACACCGATTCGGTGTGCCCATCTTCCACCGCGACGCGGTTACAGTGTGCCGTCATGGCGAATTCCGCCATCTCGATGTGATCGCTGTTGAAGCGGCCGAGAAGTTTGCGCGTCTCCTCTTCCATCTTTTCTTCTTCTTTGGGGATGTAAGGGATCACGTTGCCAAGAATGTCCAGGGAGGGGACACCTGGATATCCCGCGCCGCTGACGGCCTGCATGGTCGTGACAAACAGAGATTCAATTCCGAATCTGCGCTGCAGCGGCGCCAGTGCGACGACCAGTCCGATCGCCGAGCAATTGGGATTGGTGACGATGTATCCGCCTGACTCCTTATGCCAGCTTTGCTTTTCGATCAGTTTGAGGTGATCGGCGTTGACCTCGGGAATGACGAGCGGCACGTCGGCCTGCATGCGAAATGCGCTGGAATTACTCACCACCGCGCACCCGGCTGCGGCGAACTGAGGCTCCATCTCGCGCGCAATTCCGGCATCGAGCGCGGCGAAGATTACGCGCGGCCCGCCGTCGGGAACGGCGTTGGAAACGGTCATTTTGCGCACACGTTCCGGGACCGGCGTCTTCAAACGCCATCGTGCGGCATCGCCATAACTTTGTCCGGCGGAGCGGTCGGAAGCGGCCAGCCATGCCACCTCGAACCAGGGGTGATGCTCAAGCATCTGGATGAAACGCTGGCCAACGACTCCGGTGGCGCCAAGAATTCCTACTGCAATCTTCTGCTGTGACATTTTCGTGGGGAAAATTCAAGTTATATCACGTTCAACGCGATGGAGAAGTGACACAGAAACTACATATATTTTTTTGCGGAAAGCAGTCCGAGTGCAACCGCAATTTCGCGCGCAACTTGAGAAGCAGTTTTGCCCTGCGTGCATAGAGTCAGGTCGGCCTGACGGTAGAAAGGCAGTCGCTGCTGGTAGAGCGCGCAGAAGGCCGCTTCGTCGCGTGCCAGCGGGCGTGGATTTTGTTGCGATCGGCCGGCCTCGCGACAGCGCTGCAGAAGCTTTTGAATATCCAGTTCGAGGAACACGACCTGTGCGCCGCGGGCACGTAATAGCTCGGCATTCGTCGGATGAACGAAAGTTCCCCCGCCCAGCGCGATCACCGTTGGGGTTGCGGCGGCATCCAGAACGGCGCGCAGTGCTTCGGATTCCAGACGGCGGAAGTGCGGCTCTCCGTGTTGCGCGAAGATTTCCTGGACATGCAGTCCCGAAACGCGTTCGATTTCGCAATCCAGATCGATGGCGCGCCAGTGTAGCAAGCAGGCAAGCTCGCGGCCGATTGTACTTTTGCCGACGGCCATGAAGCCGGTCAGCGCGACGATAGAACCAACCTTGGATTGCGAATCTGCACTCATTAGCTTTTCGTTGGATGGGCTGGCGCGTTATTTGCGGGAGGCAGACTTTTCCGCTTCTGCGACTTCCGAGGCGCAGAAGGCCTTACAAATCGCCGCGAAGAGGTAGTCCTTTCGCTTTTCGTCAAGTGGCAGATCTTCATAAGCGACAAACGACGGGTGTTCCTTGGTCTTGTCGTTTTTGCTCTCCCCGTGCTTCCACCCGTCAGCTTTTTTCTGCTTCATCCAGCGTTCGTGTGTCGCCGAGGGCGAAGGCTCAATGCCGGCGGCAAACTGCTCGAAGTAAAATCGCACCGTGTCGCGCGACGATTCCTGCTGCCATTCGGTGGCGTCTTCCCAGGGCGGCAGCGAATCATCGCCGATCGTCTGGCAAAATGCCCGCAAGGTTTCATGACAAACCTTCGCTACCTGCTCGATCTGTTTGGAGGTTTCCGGCGCCACGCGCTCACCAGGTATGAGATTGAAACTGCACGCTCGAAGTGATCTTACCATCGTCTCCAAGCGCGGATGGAGCAGATAAATACGGCAAAGAGACATAGTCCAGAGGTTGTATTCCTGCTGCGACCAGCAGGGGATGTACGGAATTTCGACATCCGATACTCTTCAGCCCATGCAACTCATTCAGATTGGCGAAGTCAGACAGAAGACCGTGCTGGAGCTGGTGCAACAGATGGCGTCGCGTCAGCACTCTGAGATCGAACAGCTAAAAATAATGGCACAGAGCCGGGCGAGAAGTGATCGCCGCAGCTTGGGCCGCGCCCGTTGCACCTCCTCACGGCAAGAGCGGTAAGCCCGACTGGCTATTTCTCTCTCTTCGGTACCACCGTATAGGTGGGGTGATGGTAGGTGCCGCCGATGTGTATAGCGACTACGGATGCCTTGTGCTTGCCCTTCTTCATAAAGGGCCCGACCACCTTCAGCAAAACCGATTTCACACCCGTTGTGGTTTTCGACAGTTCGCTGTCGAGACGCATATACCCATTCAGGTCGACCTGCTCACTTGGCAGCTTGTAGCTTCCGCTTAGCTTAGCCAGCGCGCCCGGCACTTCGAACGAAACATCGGTCAGGTGAGCCACGGCGTTGCTCAGCACCACATGTCCCTTCAAGTTTGAGAGAACCTGCCCGGGATCATAACTGTCGTTGCCCAGCTTCTCATTGGTGTCCTCCACCTTATCGGCCTGCCCGCGGGCGCGAGCGCTCAAGACATCAATATTTTTTTGGGTGTCCGGGTTGGTGTATTGCCCGTTACTGATACCGAAATCACCCTGCAGCGTAACCCGGTTGAGAAAAGGCCTCTTTCCCGGAGGCAGCGTTGCTTTGGCGCGGAAGGTGATCGGGCCAGTCATGGGCGGCTTGTTCTCTGAAATAAACATCCAGAGCAAGTCCTGGACCCGTGCGCGGCTTGAGGAGAGCTCGAACGTCGCAGTCTTTCCTTTTTCACCCTCGCGACTGGCGACCGAACCGGCGCCGACGATGGTCGTCTTCCCGTAGTGCACGCGCAACGCGTTGACCTCGACATCTCCGTTCAAGCCATTCACGGTAGCGTCGAACTCGGAGGCGATATGGATACGGTGGCCGCTGGTGCTGACGGTGAAGTTGGGGGTGTCGGCAGTGCCTTGCAGCTTGACATGTTGCAGAGTGCCGTCGAAGTTACCTTTCGATGTGACGATACCTCCAATGTCATGGAAAGCACCCAAGTCCAGGCTCTTGAGCGTGTAAGCGCCGCTGAACTTGCTTTCGCCACCACGGCCGGCGATCCAAGGGCCAAAGTCACCCTCTGCGTCAAGATCAATCGGGGGCTGCGGAACTTGTAAGGTCACGTGAAATGCCAGCGGTTTTCCCTCTTCAATATCATGGACGAGTAGCTGGGGAATGCGGAAAATCCAAGTCTGCTTGCGCTCTGCCGTGGGAGTGAATTCGATCACTGCGCCATCGGCAATGATTTTGCCGATCGAGAGGCCGGACATAACTCCCACATTGAATGGTCCCGGAACGCCGCCAGTTGCAGATGAAACGGGTGCAATCGTCACATGCAGCCCATCCGCTCGAACCAGGGCAATGTGGTCGGTCAACACCCCGTGGTAGGTGGCGACAATCTTCAATCGCGGAATCGTAAGAAAAGGCTGACCAGTTTTGTCGCCGGAATGGCGAAAGGTGACGTTCTCCGCTATGCAGCCTGGCTTGGGCCAGTACATCTGGTGAAATGATCCGATCTCGACGTCGCCTCCTGCCTGCTGCTGCAACGCCTGGACGATGGCGTCGTGGGTGAACGGCCATTTGCGGGAGAGCAGCACTCCGGCAACCACGATGCATGCCAGCAATACGAGGACGACAATGGCGACAAGACGCGTTGCCCTCATGGATGGCTTGGCAGCTATTTCGGCAGACTTTCTCTCATCCACATCGACTGGCATGGCTGGAAAATGACCTCTCGCGGATTGCGCATCAGGATGTTCTTTAGGATTCCATTTCGCCTCGGACGGTTATCTGCGACCCGATTCCGCTGAGCTTCGGCCGACGCTTGTCCAGATCGGGATACCGGAGCGTGAGTCCTCCACCTTAGGCTGCGTCACAAGCCCCTGACGGATAACTAAGTAAAAAAACCAACTTTAGTTCAGGGATAGACAGGGGTCGCCTTAGTTCTTTCGGACCCTATACTCGGCGTGTTCCTTCCCAGGATTTGTGCAGGGCCATTTGACCCGTGCTTGCGACTCTCCGCGCGAGCGCGCCGGAGTGCTCTGATGTCCAAAATTGCCGCCGCTTCCTGCCTGACAATTCTGTTGGGCGCGTCGTTCTCTGCCTTCGCCACCCAAACACAGCAATATCAACAGATCGTTCCCAATACCACGCTGACCGCTGAAACCAGCAACAACACGTCCGCGGCCGATTCCTTTCCTGGATGCGAGACAACGACCGTTACCAACGGACAGTGCGTTGACAACGGTAACCTCAAAGCCGGCAATGTCAGCAAAGTGGACATTCACACCCTACTCTCGCCTTCGCAGCAGGGCGCGAAAATCTATACCACTTATATCCCGTACTGGGTCCACGGAACCCATCCCAACATCGGCTACAGCTCACAAGACCCTAATCAGGTGACGCGAGAGATGACCGACCTGGTCAGCCGCGGCTTCAACGGCGTGCTGGTCGATTGGTATGGACCGGGCAGCTTTGAAGAAGGCGCTACGGAAATTCTGAAGACCCAAATGGAACAGCAGAACACGTTGGGTTTCGCGCTGATGATCGATCAGGGCGCAATTAAATGGTTCTCCTGCTACCCCAACTGCTCGGCGACCACCGCGTTACTCAACCTCATCTCCTTCGCACGGCAAAAGGGCTACTTCAGCTCCTCGGCAGCCATACGCAACAGCGACGGGAAGATCGTTGTCACCCAGTTCGGAATGGAGACCTACAACATCAACTGGACCACGATCAAGAATCAGAACACAGACTTGGAATGGATCTTCGAGAACGCCGGCGCCTTCGGCAACAATTACACCGTCGGCGCGTATGGCTGGTTGTCAGCGAAGAGCCCGCAACAAGACGGGTATGAAGGTCTCGACTACACCCAGTATTTCCTGCAAGTCGCAAGCCAGCATCCGTCGAAAGAAAATTGGGCCTCCACCTGGAAGGGCTTTAACGACATCGTGGCCAACTGGGCGCCGCCGGGCGGACGCCACATTCAGCAGTTCTGTGGCAAGACCTGGCTCGATTCCTGGGGAGTCGTCCAAGGCTATACCGGGCGCCTGGATGCGGTGCAGGTGGTCACCTGGCACGATTACGAAGAAGGCACGGAAATCCAGAGTGGTATCGACAACTGTCTCAGCGTGACGGCTTCCGTCAGCGGAAACACGCTGACTTGGAGTGTGCCGGACGAATCGACGCTGGATCATTACACGGCGTACATCTCGAGTGATGGACAGAATCTGATGTCGCTCGGAGACTTCTACGTCGGTACCCACTCGCTCGATCTGTCGGCCTTAGGATTCGCTCCTGGCGCGTACCAGGTGTTTGTGAAAGCCGTGGGCAAGCCAAGCATCCGGAATAACATGTCCGCCGCAGCGACGTACACTAACTACGTTCCGCCGCGAGTCTTCATCACATCCCCGTTTAACGGCCAGAATGCCGGGCCTGCCACCAATCTGAAAGCGGCCGCCTACAGTCCCAACGGCGCCATCATCCAGTACCAGATTTACCTGGACGGAACGCTGGTGAGAACGGTTGGAGGCGGTCCGCTAGTCCAAGCTTGGATTTCAACCACTATGGGGGTACATCACTTCGTGGTGAAAGCTGAAGATACGATGCAGCAGTGGGGGACGGCAGCGGTGTGGGACACTCGCACGTACTGAGCTCCGATCGCAGTGCCCAGCCCCTCGCCAAAACAAGGGCGAGGGATTTTTTGCTTCAGATCTGGTAGTCGATCTGGATGATCTCTTCCAGCCGGTCTCCATCGCCAGGAGCGTATTCGCGACCTTGTAGTTCGCGGACCTGCTGCTTGAGTTCTTTCACTTCATTGGCAACGGCCGCGAGGGCCTCGGAGAGCGGATCGTTGATCTGCTTGGGATCGGTAATCACAACGCGCTTGCCGGCGCGAAATACAATGTGGCCGGGAACACCGACGACGGTGGAGTTATCAGGTACGTCACGCAACACCACCGAGCCTGCGCCCACACGAGAGTTCTCCCCGACCGTGATGTTGCCGAGCACGCGTGCGCCCGCGCCAATCACGACGTCGTTGCCGATGGTGGGATGACGTTTGCCGGTCTCTTTACCGGTGCCGCCGAGGGTGACACCCTGATAGAGCGTGACATCGTCGCCGATGATTGTGGTTTCGCCGATGACGACCCCCATGCCGTGATCGACGAAGAAGCGCTGCCCAATCTGCGCGCCGGGATGAATCTCGATGCCGGTGATAAGGCGGGCGGCCTGAGACAGGAAGCGAGCCACAAACCGCCAGCCATGGGTCCAGAGCCAGTGATTGATGCGATAGGCCCAGAGCGCGTGCAGTCCGGAGTAGAGCAGCACCACTTCCAGGCGGGACTTCGCCGCGGGGTCGCGGTCCAGAACCGCGGCGACGTCCTCGCGAGCACAGGAAAAAAAGCTCACACGTTGACCTCGACGGTAGGAAGTGCCAACGCTTCTTCACGCAGCTGCTGGAAGAGGATGCTGCTGAGATAGCGCTCGCCGAACGAGGGTATCACTACCACGATCAGCTTGCCTGCATTCTCCTCGCGTTGCGCCACACGCACCGCTGCCTGCACCGCCGCACCCGACGAGATGCCGACCAGCAGGCCTTCTTCATGCGCCAGCCGCCTCGCCATCGCAAGCGACTCGTCGCTCGAAACCTGTACCACTTCGTCGATGAGATCGGTACGCAGAATGCTGGGAACGAAGCCCGCTCCTATGCCCTGAATCTTATGCGGGCCGGGCTGGCCGCCTGACAGCACCGGGCTCTCCGTGGGCTCGACCGCAATCGCCTTGAATGACGCTTTCTTCGGCTTGATGTACTCGCTGACGCCGGTGAGCGTCCCGCCGGTGCCGATACCAGAAATGAGAATGTCGACCTTGCCGTCGGTATCGTTCCAGATCTCAGGGCCGGTAGTCTCGAGATGGATCTTTGGGTTTGCCGGGTTATCGAACTGCTGCAGCATGTAACTGTTCGGGGTCGCAGCGATCAGTTCTTTGGCCTTCGCGATCGCTCCCTTCATGCCCTTGGGTCCCGGCGTGAGCACGACTTCGGCACCGAAGGCGCGCAGCATCACCCGCCGTTCCGTGCTCATGGTTTCAGGCATCGTGATGACCAGCTTGTAGCCCTTGACGGCGGCGACGAAAGCCAGGCCGATGCCGGTGTTGCCGCTGGTGGGCTCGATGAGCGTGGTCTTGCCGGGCTGGATTTTGCCCGCGCGTTCAGCTTCCTCGACCATGCTGACGCCGATGCGGTCTTTCACGCTGCTGCAGGGATTCATGCTCTCCAGCTTGGCCACTACAGTGGCGCGGGCGCCTGCGGTGACTTTGTTCAGGCGGACCAGAGGCGTGTGCCCGATGAGTTCGGTTACGTCATTGGCTATCTTCATTGGTTATCTCCAAAATGTATTGGCGCATTGGCCGGCGAAATCAGATGGAATGGAAAATGGCTGGCGCGGGATTGATTAGCGACAACAACAACAGGCGCAAGTGCGGCCGAAGGGGCTGGCGCAAATCTCAGCGTGGACATGCTGCTCTGTATCGATGCGCTTCATAGGACGTCCGATTCCGGTTGAGGCCAATAGCTTAGCACGGCTGGCCGGACGCAGCGCTTAGTGAATGAATTGCACGACCAACTTCTCCGGTTGACTCTCTGCAAGCGAATTGGTCTAAAGCTTACTGATGAATTCTGGCGCGACTCTTGCAATGCCTGCGATCTGGACAACGACCTTCGCGATCTTGCTAGTAGCTGCTTCTGTGTTTCTGATCGCAAGCAACTACATGGGCATCGTTGGTTCGCTTCGCAACAAGAAGAACGATTCCTGCGTTCCGTTTTTAGGGGGACTGCTCGGTCCAGCGGGATTTCCAGTGATTCGAAAGCTACGGGCTTGGGCATGGCTGCCGCTGCTTGTGGATGCAGGTTCGATTCCGATGCTAGTAGGGTTTTTGTTTTGGAAACCGCGTAAGCGATAATACGGCAGCGTCTCACTTCACTCAGGGTTCGGGTTGAATGCGCATCTCTCCTCTAATTGTCATGGCAATCGGCCTTCTGCCGCTTGTCGCCAGTGGCCACGCACAGACCGGCAATCCGCAAAAGGATTCGACAATATCCAGCCCTGCCACGGCTCCTGCCGACGATCCAGCCTTTGCAGGCTTTCAGCCGGTCACTGCGAGTATGAAGCCGCCAAAAGCTGTCTCTGCTCCCGACCCGAAGTTTCCCGACCTGCCACAGGATGCCGAACAACGCGGCACCGTCGTGATGCTTATCGGCGTCAACACCAAAGGACATGTCGAAGCGGTGCGCGTGGTGCGCAGTGATGAAGTCGTTTTCGAGAAAACAGCGGTTGAGACTGTGAAGAAGTGGAAGTTCAAACCGGCGCAGAAGGACGGACATGCCGTGCCGGTGCAGTTCACCGTGGAGATGAAGTTTGAAAGGTAGGGAAGGCAAGCGATAGGGGTCAGGGGACAGAGGTCAGGATCAGAACTCATGGGCGAGGAAATCGCTCAGCTCGATTCAAAAATCCCTTGCACTAATCCAAAGTCCCCTGACGCTGCCCCCATAGCCCATAGCCCATAGCCCATAGCCCATAGCCCATAGCCCATAGCCCATAGCCCATGGGTTCTAACCGACCCCTGCCTTTGCGATAATAGACGTACATGCTGAATCAGATTTCCCCAGTCGCATCTCAACCGAAGTCCGAAGACGCCGTTGATCTCCTTGTTGGCTGTCATCAGCGCATCCGGCACTTCACCGGCGTTGCGATCAAGTTGGCGCATGCGCAAGGCGCGGAGCCCGAAGAAGTCGTACAGGCCGCTGCTGCTGCTCACCGCTACTACACGGTTTCTCTCCCATTGCACGAGGCGGATGAGGAAGAGACGGTGCGTCCGCGCCTCGGCACGCTTAGCGACGAGAAGCTCAGTCACGCCCTGCTGGCGATGACCGACCAGCATCAGGCCATCGATGACTTGCTGGAACGATTGCTGCCTCTGCTGGTCATGGTGCGGAACAATCCTCAGACTATTCACGCCGCCGGCCCGGAGATGTGTAGTATCACCAAGACGCTTGACGAGATGTTTCGCGCGCATCTTCAACTGGAAGAGGAAGTGATCTTCCCGGCGATGCGCGAAGCGCTCCCGGAGGTAACTCGCGCTGAGATGTTGCGCGAGATGCAGGGGCGCCGGCAGCAGGGCTGACCTGGTTTGCTGATGGCAAGCTGGACTTTCGCAGCCCGCTGAACCTCAGTACTTGCTGCCGCCAATATTGTTCCGGCGAGCTGCTGACAACCATCCAGCGACAACTGTCCTCTCACTGATCCTGAGTACAAAGTTGTTCCAGCAAACATTTTGCTGGTATCTTCACGAGGCTTGCCGCTCCTGGTTGCCGCGATTTTCCGTGCTAGCCTCCAGCAGTCTGTTAAAACGATAGACGCCGGAGCAGCAGTGACACGTATTTTCTGTTCGCAAGAATCTGTAATATTTACCGGGCAGCAATCTGCCGTTTTGCCGAGCTCGTATTACTAAATGGAACCGATCGAACAAAGTTCGCTGAGTCGCCCTGACGCGACGGACGATATGCGGTTAGTATCGCGCATTCGCGCGGGCGACCAACGCGCAATGTCCGAGCTTTATGATCGGTATGGCAAGGTGGTATATGCGGTAGCGCTTCGAGTCTTACAGGATGCTGGAGGCGCCGAGGACGTTCTTCAGGACGTGTTCCTTCAGCTATGGCGTAACCCCGACGCCTTCGATGCCAGCCGAGGCAGCCTGGCAGCGTGGCTGGCCGTCATCTCGCGGCATCGCTCGATCGACCGGTTGCGCAAGAGGCGTCCGGAGACCGATATCGAGGACTGTGTGATTGCCGGCGGTCCGGACCTGCGCGATGAAGCCGAAAATAAGTTAGTGATCGAGAAGGTTCGCGGCGTTATTGCGGAAATGAATACCGACCAGCGCAAGGTTTTGGAGTTGGCGTTTTTTCAGGGTTTGACACACACGGAAATAGCGGAGAAGACCGGCGAGCCGCTGGGCACGGTGAAGACCAGGATTCGCAGCGGCTTGCAATTTCTGCGAACAAAGTTCGCAGGATAGCAGGATAGAAGGTAGAGCTGGCCTTCAGGCCGGCTTGGGCGTACGAAGATTGAGGGGCTTTCGCCCCGGAGACGATTTGAAAACGCACGAACAATTCGCGGATGATCTGACGCTTTACGCCTTGGGCGAACTTTCAGGCGCGGATCGTCAGGAGTTGGAGCTGCACATGGAGACGTGTGCCTCCTGCCGGCGCGAATTGCAGGCGTTGCGTTCCGACCTCGGATTGCTCGCTTTGAGCAGCGGCGGTCCACAACCGCCGGTGCGCAGCAAAGATCGCCTGATGCGCGCTATCGCCGCCGAGCCGCGAGGGGTTTCTATGCCCAACTCGTCGCAGGCGACGGCTCCGCAACGCAGCAGGTGGTGGACCTTGGTTCCGACATTGGCTGCACTCGGCCTATTGATATTCGCTGTGAACCTGTGGCACAACAACGGACGCCTGCGGGATCAAATAGCCGAGCTTGCCGGGCGCAACCACGATCAGACCACGCAGCTCGACCAGTTGCACCAGGACCTCTCTCTTCTGACCGCGCCTGACGCGGTCCACGTATCGTTGACTCCGCAGAAAGCGGCCAGGCAGCCGAGCGGAACCGCCATCTTCAGTCCGGCAAAGAAGCGCATGATCTTCATGGCCAGCAATCTACCCCCTGTGCCTCCCGGCAAAGCCTACGAGCTTTGGGTGATTCCGGCGAAGGGCGCTCCGGTTGCAGCCGGCGTCTTCAAACCCGATGAGCATGGCAACGCCATCGTCATGGACCATCCCATGCCTGCGGGCGTCGAAGCCAAGGCCTTCGCCATCACCGTGGAGAAGGAAGAAGGCTCCGACAAGCCCACCTCGCCAATCCTGCTGATGGGGGCGGGCGAATAGAGGCCCATGCGACGTAGCTCATCCGGATACGAAGTGGAGTAGTGGATGCGAGGTACTACGGTTCCCCTTGCTGTAGGACTTAGCCGTTGAGGTATACGTATGTATGTTGGCGTTACAAGGTAGTTCGGCCGTTCGAGGCCGGCTCTTACGGGAAGAGGCGACCGGGACGCTCGCTTCGAAATTTCATCCCCTTGAAAATCGATTTCCCGGCAGACTGAAAGTCCGCGCAGCGGACGTAATAATCTAGCCCAGCGCGGAGCGCTGGGAAAGCGTTCTTTATTGGCTAGAGTGCCGTAGGCACGGCAGATTTCCTAACCGAAGACGTACCGCGGATCGTAACTAATTCCCGATTTCCGTAGGAGCGCCGCAAACTCCTGTTCGAACGTCAGCGTGCGATGGTGCTCTTCCTGGGTAGCAATGTATCGTGACACCGTCTCTCTTTGCGATTGGCTCACGCTGAACGCGCCATATCCTTCCTGCCATTGAAACTTGATCGATGTCTTGCGCAGCCAGCGAGAGGCGTTGGCTTTTAACTCTTGCATTGCTTTTGCCAAGGTGATTGTTTGCGGCAACAGGATCAGCAGATGCAGGTGATTTGTTGTTCCTCCTGCCGCCACAACGTGGATGTCTTTGGCGTGCGCCAGGGCGGCGACGTACCGCCATAATTCTTCGGGGTTCTTGATCAAGTTAATGCGGTCTTTGGTGCTGAAAACGCGATGCACCAGATTATGAGCGAAGGTGTGAGACATGTTTCAACCGTATGGATGGCGGGCATTCGTGTCGGTGACGACGCTCACGCCGCGAAGTGTGAAGGCTGCTGCCACTACGGGGCTCGGAGCACTCATGCTTTCCTACCCAGCGCTGCGCGCTGGGCTAGACTATTCCGTTCGCTGCGCGGACTGTCGACAACGTTGAGATGTGCCCGCAATCGATTCAAGTCTGGAAGCGCGCTGTGATCGCGGTATCCTTGTCTGTGACCTCGAAGGTGAGCGAGCGTAACGCGATTTGAGGACGTGGCGTGGCTGCCATCGGTGGGCCGTGTTTTCCACGTTGCTCAACAAGGACCGAGCGTTTACCACAGCTTTTCCACACTTCCAACCAAGAATGCGATGGAAACATCTTCCGCACGTCTTCACACTAGAGCGTAATGGCCAATCCCGGGGATTTTGCACATACCGTTAAGGAGCAGGCTGACATCGTCCGCATCGTGGGCGAATACGTCAAGTTGCGCAAGAGCGGCTCGCAAAACTTTCAGGGGCTCTGCCCATTTCACCAGGAAAAATCGCCCTCGTTCTCCGTCCATGCCACGCGCCAGTTCTTCCACTGCTTCGGCTGCGGCGCTTCTGGCGATGTCTTCGCGTTCGTGCAGAAACTGGAGAACATCAGTTTTCCTGAAGCCGTCCGCCTCATCGCCGAAAAGCTCAACATCCCGATGCCGAAGATGACCTATTCATCTCCGGAAGAAGCTCGAGCGGCGAAGATGCGCGGCGGCCTGATCGACGTTCATGAACGTGCCTGCGCGTTTTTTCAGGCGCAATTGCGGCGTCCAGAGGCAGCACACGCCCGCGAATATCTCGCTTCTCGCGGATTGACGCCCGAGCAGATCGCGGAGTTTCGCATCGGCTACGCTCCCGACTCTGGATTTCTACTGCGCGACGCTCTGCGTAGTCAGTACGACGAAGGGCTGTTGCGCGAGTCGGGACTTTTCTCCTGGAAGCAGAAAGACGACGGGGCAGGGGGCAGGGGGCAGGGACCGGCAACGGACAACCGGCAACAGGCAACCGTTTCCGACGAAGCGCCGGCGACGATCTATTCCAAGTTTCGCAATCGTGTAATGTTTCCGATTGCGAACGAACAAGGGAAGGTCATCGCATTCACCGGCCGCACGCTTTCGAATGATGAGAAGGCCGGCCCAAAGTATTTGAATTCGCCGGAAACCTCGATCTACTCCAAGTCGCGCGTGCTCTTTAATCTCGACAGGGCCAAAGAGGCGATCCGCAAACTTGATTACGCCATCCTGGTCGAAGGGCAGATGGACTGCATCTCGGTCTACAACGCGGGGTTTCACAACGTGATCGCCAGCTCGGGCACTGCATTCACGGAGGTTCAGGCCAAGCTGCTAGGCCGCTTCAGCAAGAATGTTGTCGTCAACTTCGATCCCGACACGGCCGGTGCCGCCGCCGCCGAACGCTCACTGGCCCTGCTGATCAGTGAAGATTTCCAAGTCAAGGTTCTCACCCTTGAGAGCGGTTTTGATCCTGATCTCTACATTCGGCGGAAAGGCGTGCAGGAGTACACGGACGCCCTCGGCCACTCCCAAAAATATTTCGACTACCTCGTTGAACGCGCACGCAGTTTATTCCCGGCGCGCACTGCGGAAAACAAAGTGAAGGCGCTGAACTACCTCCTGCCGCACATCCATCGTGTCCCCAGCCGCATCGTTCGCGACGAGTGGGCCAACGAGATTTCGCATCGCCTGGGTATTGAATCATCGGTGTTGAAGCAGGAACTCCGCCACGCCGCAGGGGCACGGACGGCTTCACGTGTCAGCGCGGCGAGCAGCGGTGGAATGACCGATGCCGAGCGCGTGTTGATCCGCGCTCTGGCCACTCGGGATGCCGCCGGGAGTGCGGTCAGCAATCGCGAGGGGCAGGACGGTGACTTCGATCCGGCGCGGCAGGCTCACTTCGCCCTCACGCGCGAGCGTCTCCATGAAGGCGCAACGGCTGAAGGCTTGATCGAGGTAATGCTCTCGGCGCATGAGCAGGGCGCCGATCCCATGTCGCTGACGTTAGAGGAGTCGGCTCGTAGCGTGCTGGCTTCCGTGCTGATGGACGAGCGCGAAGAACTGACGCCTGAGTTGCTGGAGAGCGCGATTCGGTCGCTACGACGCCGGGCACTGCGTAAGCAACTGGATGAGCTGCAGCATCAACTGAAAGAGGCGGAGCGGCGGCAAGATGGAGCCTCGGCGGCGCGACTGTTGCAGGAGCGCCTTCGCTTGCGTCGAACCATGAGTGCCACCGGCGAACCTATTGACCAGTGACACTTTAAGCTGCGACGAGCAAGAATGTATTCACGCGTATAGAGACCTAAGTGATTGACACAAAAGGCTGAAGCCTTCGCGAGCTGACGAACATCTAACTCAATACGAAGATTTTCGGGCTGGCTGTAACTATGGACGCGCCGCGTCCGTATCAGCAATGGCCGGTAAAGTACAGAAAAGGCTAGGGAGACGGGCCCAGCCTATGATAAAATCTGAAAGTTTCTGCATGTGTCGGTACTGCCGTACCGCTCCCGCCGCAGTGTGCACACAACTAGACGCGTCACAAGTACGACGCAGGGTAGAGGAAATTCCGCTTTGGCTCTAGACGACAAGTACGACGATATCAAAAAACTGATCGATGTGGGCAAAGAGAAGGGCTATCTCACCTATAACGAGGTGAATGACCTGATCCCGCACGACATGCATTCTCCTGATGACCTCGAGGACCTGCTGACCACCATTGGCACGCAGGGAATTGATGTGCTCGAGGGCCCCAAGTCCGGCGACAAGAAGTTCGACGAGATTGAAGCCGGCGAGGACATGGAGCTGGATCTCTCGCCGGGAACCCTGGAAAAAACCAACGACCCCGTCAGAATGTATCTCAGGGAGATGGGCACGGTTCCGCTGCTCACGCGCGAAGGCGAAGTTGAGATTGCCAAGCGCATCGAGCGCGGCCAGTTGCGCGTGCTCAAGGCGCTGTCGCGCTCGCCTATCGTCATTCGCGAGATCATCTCGATTGGCGAAGACCTGAAGCGCCAGGTGCGCTCGATCAAGGAGATCGTTCTCTTCGACGAAGAGGAGATCACCGAAGAAGTAGTCACCAACCGCCTCAACGAGATCACGGGAAAGATCGACGAACTCCAGAAGCATTACAAGAAGTCGATTGCGCTGGTGGAGAAGCTGGCGGGAATCCCGCAGAAGAAGCGGCCGAAAGATCATCGCCGCTGCCGCTGGACGCTGGGACGCGAGCAGATCCTGGTTTCGCGCGTGGTGCGCCGGCTGGGATTCACCAACAACGAGCGCAAGCGGCTGATCGATCGGGTCAACAAGACGGTCGACAGCATGCGCGGCCTCGAGAAGCAGGCAGTCAGCTTCGAGAAGCGCGCCGACGCGACCCGCTCCGACGAGCAGAAGAAGGAATTCCGCAAGCAGTCCCGCGGCATCCGCTCCGACCTGGAGCGCATGGAGCAGGATGCGGGCGCCAGCTTTCCGGAGCTGAAGCGCACGCAGCGCGAAATCGTGCAGGGTGACGTCGACGCCGAGTACGCCAAGCGCGAGCTGATTGAAGCCAACCTCCGACTGGTGGTCTCCATCGCGAAGAAGTACACCAACCGCGGCTTGCAGTTCCTCGACCTGATCCAGGAAGGCAACATCGGCCTGATGAAGGCCGTGGACAAGTTCGAGTATCGCCGCGGCTACAAGTTCTCGACGTACGCCACGTGGTGGATTCGTCAGGCCATCACCCGCGCCATCGCCGACCAGGCCCGCACCATCCGTATTCCGGTGCACATGATCGAAACGATCAACAAGCTGATCCGCACGTCGCGGCAGCTGGTGCAGGAGCTGGGACGCGAGCCCACCTCCGAAGAGATCGCCAAGCGCATGGACATTCCGGTGGCCAAGGTGCGCAAGGTGCTGAAGATCGCGCAGGAACCGATCTCGCTGGAGACGCCAATCGGTGAAGAGGAAGATTCGCACTTGGGCGACTTCATCGAAGACCGCGCGGTAGTCTCGCCGGCCGAAGCCGTGATCAACGTCAACCTCAAGGAGCAGACGGCGCAGGTCCTGCGCACGCTGACTCCGCGTGAGGAGAAGGTGATCAAGATGCGCTTCGGGCTGGAAGACGGCTCCGAGCACACGCTGGAAGAGGTGGGCCAGTCGTTCGCGGTAACCCGCGAGCGCATCCGCCAGATCGAAGCCAAGGCGCTGCGCAAGCTGCGTCATCCGTCGCGTTCGCGCAAGCTGCGGGCGTTCATGGACGGCGTGCACGATTAGGTAGAGCTGACCTTTAGGTCAGCGTCACAGGTAACAACTCAAAACAGGGGCTTCAGCCCCCAGCGGGACGCGATGAGCGTCCCGTTTTCATTTTGTCGCGTTCAAGTCTCACCCGGAATTGTCATCCTGAGGCTGGCGCCCCAGGTTCGCCATTCTTTTGGGCTAACCTGGGGTTTATGTCAGGAGCCGGGTGCCGGGCGCCGGGTGCCCCACTCATTCGCGGGGTTCGAATGAGTGGGTTCCGCGAGTCACAGCCTGGTGCCCCAGGTTCGTCCTTCTTTTGGGCTAACCTGGGTCAGTGCAGGCGCCCCGTGTCAGGGCGGTGCAGGCGCCGTGTGTCAGGGCATGACTTCAGTCGTGCCGATAAGGCCCTCCACTCCTCTCTATCCCGAGCGGGCTTTAGCCCGCGAGGGAAGCCGGGTCAGTACGTGACTCGGGCGATTGGGCCTGGCGCAGTTTCCGACACTCTCTGACGGGAAGAGGGCGTGGTTGAAATTGAGTCGGAGTGAACGGCAAGGAAACGCGAACGCATGAGCCTCGTGCCACGCGCAAAACTCGTCACGCCTAGCGCAAGCTTCGGGGGCACACCTAAAAACACACACTTGGGAGAATGGACGTGGCTTGCAAGCTTTGTCTGTGACTTGAGCATCCCTCCATCCCAGCGGAACCCGGCTCGGGTGGGCCACCCGCCCTAAGGAGAGGACAGCTTCAGGTCGAGATGCGATCGCCGACTAGCACCAGATCCAGGTCCCCGTCGGTGTGAAACACGTCCGGCAGGCCTTGGAGCGCGACCGCGTCAGTCCCGTCTCGAAAAGCCTCTCGAACTGACAGCCCATTGCCGAGGGACCGATAAAATGTAGCAGTGAAGCGACGTGCCGCCTCGTCGTGGACCGCATCCGTCGCAACATTCATGGACCATGGCGATCGCTCCTTGCGGGGCTGACGCAGCACACAACTGCGAGGTGCGTCCTCACCTCGTCCGACCCAGGTTAGCGTCCAAAGGAAGGACGCGAACCTGGGGCACCAGCGCGGGAAAAGTCCACAGCAGATCCCTCGTCGGGCTGAAGCCCTCCTCGGGATGACAAAATTAAGGACTTGCGACGGCACGGCTGAAAGCCGTGCCCTGACACAAGGCTCACGACTTGCGAGTTTTCAGCAACCAGTGCGGGAGGACTGAGCGGCCGTGCACTAAGCGGAGTGATGAGAAGTCAGGTCCAGCCCTGGGCCAGATTTGACCTGAGCGTTCGACCGTCTAACCTCCGGCTTGACCCGCCGTCCAAACTTACGGAACATGTCAAACGGAGGGTTACATGAGGAAGTGGCTGGCTGTTTGTTGTGCACTTTTGGTCTTTTCTGCCGTCGCTGCGTTCGCACAGGATCATGGGCGTCTGGTGGTGACCGTGCAGACCCGCCCCGACCCTCCGGCTCCGGTTGGTAAAGCTATTGGAGCGAAGGTGATTGTCGTGCACTGGACGCATTCGCAACTGCATCCGCAGATGGTGCAAGACCAGGTCGCCACCACGGATCAGAATGGCACATGCACGATTGATCTGCCGGCGGGGACTTACGATGTCTTCATTTCGGCGAGTGGATTGACGCCGGTTGCGGTGAAGCGCGATATCGAAGCAGGGGAGAACACGCCGCTGATTGTCAGCCTGAAGGCGGCTGAGACGCATCTGCGGCCGGTCGGCCGATGACGGGCTAGTCGTCCTGGTTGAGGAAGACGTGGTCGATCATGTCGCGCATGTAATGGCCGCCATTGGCGCCGGCGCTGGCGGCCAGGATCTGTAGAAACGATGCGTACACCTGCCCGCGAGTATGAGGCCAGCCGACGACGAAGCGGTAATACGCCAGCACCAGCGGAACTCCGATCCACACCAGCAGGAGCCAGCGCCATGGCCGCTGCTTCTTCCACACACCCAGCAGCATGGTGAACGACAAAACGCATAGCGATGTCAGTAAAGCGTCCCCAACTTTTTGATTGACCCAGCCGGAAAACAGACCGAATGCAATGGCGAGCAGGTAGAGCAGAGGATTGGTGCGAACGATGTCCGGAGAATGAATGCTTGTATCCGGAGCGGCAGTTGTACTGGACTGCGAGGGTTCTGACGAATCTGTACGGGCTTCCAAAACACTAGATCTTAACAGACGCGTCGGATGGCTTGTCGTTGCCGCCATTTGGCATCGTCGTCGGCCCGCCGTTACGCACCCGAATCAACATGCAAGTGGAGTTATCTTCGCCGCCACCTTCATTGGCGGCGTCGATCAGCGTGTCGCAGGCGGCTTGCAGCGACGGCAGCTGAAGCAGGATGCTGGTGATGTCGTCGTCATCCACGTGGCGCAGCACGCCGTCGGTGGTCAGCAGCAGGGTGTCGCCACTCTGGGCCGGGAATTCGCCGAGGTCCGGCAATGTAGTTTCGTCCGTGCCCAATGCGCGGGTGATGATGTTCTGCGCGGAGGACTTTTTGGCTTGCTCCAGGGTGATCATGCCTCGGCGAACCTGCTCCATGACGAGGGAGTGGTCTTCGGTCAGCTGCAGTAATTGGCCTTCGCGGAAGAGGTAGATACGACTGTCGCCGACATTGGCAATACTGAAGACGCCGTCGCAAAAGCGAGCGGCCACCAGGGTGGTTCCCATGCCGGAAGTATTTTTGTTTTCTTCGGCATAGGACAGGATGGCGTCGTTGGCCTGCTTCACGGCTTCGGCCAGCAGTCGTGCCCCTACCGGAGCGTCACCCAGGTAGGCGTCCTCACCGATACCGCTTTTGCGGTCGCGAAAAAAGGACAGCACGGTATCGACGGCGATGCGACTGGCGACTTCTCCGGCGGCATGACCCCCCATGCCGTCGCAAACGACAAATACGCCCAGCCGCTCGTCGAAACCAAAGTGATCTTCATTTGACGGACGCACTCGCCCCACATCCGTCCGTCCCACCACCTCAAGTCCGAGTGACATTCGGGCAACAGTTTACGCTGTTCGTGCAAACGGCGCGAGTACCGAAAGTGGTAGTGGGATCGAATCTCAGAGACTTTGGTCCCACATCAGGCAAACAAACGGGTCAGCACCAGCTTCCAACCATCATGCCATTGTCTTACCAGGTGGTCTGGCTCTTCGTGCTGGCACTGCCTGTGGCCAGCGTCGTCTGGACCGTGACTCACGAAGAAATCTTCCGTGAGCCGCGGGACTATTGTGTCAACCAGAGTCAGCGCGCCGGCTCGCTATTCTGCCGGAAATTCTTTTACCTGTTTACCTGCGAATATTGCTTCAGCCACTGGGTGGCGGCGGTATTCCTCCTCATCACCCGCTACAAGCTCCTCTATACCGACTGGCGGGGCTACCTGATCTCCCTGTTCGCGCTGGTCTATGTCTCAAACTTCTACATCGGCTTGTTTGGACATGTGAAGCTTGAGGTGAGGAAGGACCGCGCTGAAATCAAGGCAATTGAGGCGGAAGTGGCCGACGTGGAGAAGAAAGCGGCGTAAGAGCTGGCGGCCAAGAGTCAGGGGATAGGTCAGTCAATCGCTGACACCCGAACATGTCCTCCTCACGCGAAGTTAGGAGCGGTCTGATCCCTGAACCCTATCCCCCAGGTCATCCTCTGGCCTTCGTCAAGTCCACCACCTTGTCGCGGGGTGGCGATTCCAGGTGATGCCTGGTCAGATCCTCGCGCAGATAGGCGAACGCTTCTTCCGGGGTATTGGCCCAGTAGAATAGCTCCAGATCGCTGGGGGCGATGGTGCCGGAGTCGACCAGCGCCTGGAAATTGATCACTCGGTCCCAATAATCCTTGCCATAAATCACGATGCAGATGCGCTTTGCCAATTTCTCGGTTTGCGTCAGGGTGAGCAGTTCAAAGAGTTCGTCGAAGGTACCAAAGCCGCCTGGGAAAACCACAAGTGCTTTCGCCAGGTAGGCGAACCACAGTTTACGCATGAAGAAGTAATGAAACTCAAAGTTCAGGTCGGGAGTGATATAGGGGTTCGGCATCTGCTCGAAGGGCAGATGGATATTCAAGCCGATGGTCTTACCGCCCGCCTCGGAGGCCCCCAGGTTCGCCGCTTCCATGATGCCTGGGCCGCCGCCGGTCGCGACCACAAAGCGATGCCGCGGCTGATTGATGGTCTTCGTCCATTGCGTGATGAGGAAAGCCAGCCGGCGCGCGTCTTCGTAGTAGCGAGCCATCTCTACATCGGCTTTGGCGCGGCGAATGCGAGCCTGTTCTTCCGGAGGCGCAAGCTTTGCCGAACCCGGCTTGTCAAGCAATTGCAAAGCTTCTTCCGCCTGGGAGCGGCTATGGAAGCGCGCCGAACCGAAGAACACTACTGTGTCCTGAATGCGTTCGCGACGAAATCGTGAGAGCGGCTCCAGGTATTCGGCTTCAATGCGGAGTACGCGTCCGTCAGGGCCGTTCAAGAACTTGGAGTTCTCGTAGGCAAGGGGTGGTACAGGGGTGTTCGTGAGATCGTCTTTCTTGTCAGCCATGCAGTGTCAGGTATTGCAAAGTCAAAGAATACGTTCTCGCCGACGGTCGGCCCGGCAGCGAATTAGTCCTCATCCTCGTGATAGTGAGCGACCTCGGAGATAGCCAGCCAGAGGTTTGTCAGACCCAGACCACTGATCAGGCCGCGCACGAAGTCGTACATCAGGACCTGTTGCAGTTGCGGATAGCCGGCAAGCAGCGAGTTGTTGGTCCAAAAAGAAGTCCAGGGCCCAACAATCAATATGATGCCGACGACGAAGCAAACAAAGACTAATTCCAGGAGAAAGAGACGACTCCTCCAACGCTCCCATTTGGTCGGGTTGCGACGCGGCGGGGGGAACACCAGAACAGGACCACTCTCCACCGGATTACTTCCTACCGGTTCCTGATCAAACGAATTCATAAAAAATCCGGAGAGCGGGGCTTCCCGGCAATACGATCCTGGCAAGTTACTCCGTCGGGCCCCAATTGCTGTCCTTCAGCAAGGATACTACGTCGTTGCAGAGCAGGTAGCTGGGACCGGAGATCCGACTATAGGTCCGAAGCCAGACATCACCGGGACAGAGGCGGGTTTTCCGCTCAGTCGCCAAATCTTGCTTGTGAACGCGCCTTGGCCTTGGCGGCTTCTTCTTCACGATTTTTGGGTGGGGCAGTTGTTTCAAGCGACCGCAGGAACGCGGCCGAAACCTCTGCGACGTGATCTACGGCAGCCTCGAAAGCTGCTTCGTTGGCTTTGGAGGGTTTGGTGAAGCCGCCGATCTTCCTGACGTATTGCAAGGCGGCAGCACGGACCTCGGAGTCGGTGACCGGGGGCTCAAAGTTGAAGAGCGTTTTGATGTTTCGACACATAAGAAAACACCCACCGGAAATTCTATCTCCTGCCAGCGTTCTTTTGGGGGTCGACATCCCGTGTGATGAGCAGCCGGTCCCCGCGTGATGTTGGCAAGAGAGGTCCTCGTCAAAGCGCGGCGGCTTCTGACCTGGTCTTTCGGTACAACCAGCCGAATAAGGAAACGAGAGTAAACACAGCGAGAACCAGCAGCTCGGGATCGATAGCATGCCGGTAACGGGCCGTGGGGAACGTGATGTAGTAAGTCAACGGATAGAAAACCAGTAAGGTCAGGAAGAGAAATGCGCCATTCAGATCTTGTGCAAAGGCCAACCACACGCCCGCGAAAGACAAAATAGAAATCGAGCCCATCAGCAGCATGTAGCCGAGTTGTGGAGCCAGTTGGAGAATTAACGTCCAAAAATAGACGAAGCGGCGACCGATCAGCGTAAAGAATTGCGTCGGATTCTCGGCAATCCATTTTCTTGCTATCTGGCCTTGCAGGTTTGAGAAATTCAATTCTCCCATGGCCTTGTATTGGGCGAACAGACTGGCGTTGTTGCCGGGATGATACCTTCGAACCCACAAGCCGAAAGAATCCGAGTTATTGCCTCCGCGAAGTTCCACCCCAAAATCCGATCGAATAAAAATCGGGTGATGAAACACCACATAGTCGCGGGCCAGCCAAGGCGTCAGGGCCACCCAGAAAGTCACTGCGCCGACCAATGCGGGAGCGAAAAACCGCTTGTTGCGGCGATGCAGCTGGTAAACCAACCAGCATCCGGAAAAAGGAAGCCATGCCAGGACGGCGGTGTTGGTTAGGGCGGCTATTGCCCACAATAGTCCATACCCGACCCAGGAGAGGAGACGATTATCGTCTACCATTTCCAGTGTGAGCAGAAACAGCAAGCTCAACAGAAAAGCCGACAGCGTGGTCTCCCAAATCCACCGTACTGAGAAACAAACACTGGCGGGATGGATGGCCCAAATCCATCCAGTCCATATCGCGACGCTTTCACCGAAGACCCGACGTGCGATGAGATACACGGTCCAGCAGGTGAGCGCAGCGAAAATGCTATTGAGCGTCAGGAGAGCGAGCGCGGCGGCATGGGAGTTCACGCCAAAAATACGAAATGCCAGTGCAATCAGCCAGGGGTAGATCGGAGCTGTCCATGCAGATGGTCCTGATGGACCACCGAAGGGAGAGGCGAACCCGTAGCCTTGTGCCAAGGATCGGCCGATATTAGCCATCTCGAACTTTGACCAATCGCTATCGGCCATGACATATCTATGCCTGATCAGGATGTACAGAAAACGTATCAGGAAGGCGATCAGCACCATGGCCAAAGGCGAGCGAAGAAATCTAAGTCTTCTCATAGTCAGTCCCGAATCCTACCATTCGATCTTGTGGCAGTGAACCAACGAGCTTGAGAAAAACGTAAGATAGCGGAGCGCCACGTCACCGGGGCATTTGCTTGGAGGAAGCTCTGGACAACGTGCGCTTTAGAACTACTCGACGCCTACAGCATTCCACCCGTGTTGGTCGTGAGCAGGCTGAGTGCCAGTTCGAGATTAGTGATGGCGTTTTCCAGATCAGGATGCTTATCGAGTTGCTGGCGCAACCCGCTCAGGATGCGATGCGCTTCAGCCACGTGTTCGGCGGCGTTACGTTCCTGGTCGATATTGTTCGGCTGGTCGGTCATAGTTTCCTACCTACCCATCTTAACCGGAAGAGAAAAGGATGCAAACCTGTGCGGGCTGAGGCGTTCTCTTAGCTCTCGGCGTTGTCTTTCGCGCTGCCACGTTTGCCCCAATGTCCGGAGCGTGTGCCGTCCGGGTTACGCACCTGGGACAGCTCCCACACCCGGCGAAAGCGTGCCCAGCGCTCGGTCCCGAAGACGTCGTTGTACTTGACGAAGCCGCGGAAGTGAATGAACTTCTTGCCGGCATCGATGGCATCGATATCCGCTTGCTCTAGGCTCATGCGCGGGAAGATGCCTTGTACGCAGCCCTCGACCATGCGATGTTCCGGGGTAATCACCTGCGGGATACTCATGGCGGGATACCACTGCTTATCCTCCAGCGGCTCGGGCGAGTCCGTAAGCTCCGCACGCGCACAGGAACCCGTGATATACGCTTCGGTGGAGCCGTAGAGGGTCACGCGATAGCCGAGTTTCGTGGTTCCCGGCTTCAGCGGCCACTCAATGGGCATCAGCTCGACGCGCAGATGGCCACGCTCGCGATTCATAAACATCTGCAGGTTCTGGGATGCGGTTTCGGCGCTCTTTTCCGCCAAAGTGACCGACCGGCCCAGGATCTCCGTCTGCATCTGCATCTGCTTTACCTGAAGCCGGAACGCCACCATGCTGCCCCAAAGCAGAAACGCCTGTAGCCCCCCAATGACGGCCAAGAAGAAGGTGAAGATCCAGTAGGACCAGTCAGTCCAGTCCTTGTTCGTCGAGATTGGGGGTAGTTCGCTGACTTTGACCGTCTGCGTGGGCGTGCCCGAGGGTTGCGCATTACGACTCGTTGCAGGGACATTCTGCGCAACTACAATTGCCGGGACCAATGCTGTTTGCCGCAAGCAAAATTGATCGGAGGCGCATGCTGAACACGGCGCCAGACTGTGCAATACACCGAAGAACAAAGCGATCGCCACGGCTTTCATGCGCGATGAATTGTATCAGGCATGAATCCGACTAACGGCCTGTGTGGATGGATTCCTTCAATCGTTACTCCGCGATCAGAACTTGAGCTCGACGCCCCCGTGAACCACAACATTGTCCAGGCGCAGGCTGACGAAGGGAAAGACTTTGAAATCGAGCCCGCCACCAAAGTCAGCGCGAAGTCGGTATCGCTGCCATCGGTTGGTTTGAAGCCGCTAGAACGCTTCGTAGATTATGAACTGATGCGTTCGCTTCACCTCGCGCAACCAGCTCTCGGCGTTCGGAATGTCCTCGTGCACCGGGATTATGGTAGATGACGAAGACTTGGCGCGGCGTGGCTTGCAGGGAACTCCGCAGATTTGCCAATACCTCGCGCCAGATGTGTCGCGGAAAAGGATTGAACAGGTACAACACGGTAGGTTCGGCGGGAAACTGGAAGTAGCGCGCGTCCAAAGCGTGCGACTCAATGGCGAAACAGCGTTGCTCTTCGCTCCGATAACGCGCGATGTTCTGATTCGCGATCGTGTTTAACTCTTCGAGCAGCTCCATTCCGACGATTCGCCGGAAGGGAAAGCTGGAAGCCATCAACAGCGTGCGGCCTTTTCCCGATCCCAGATCGATGAACGTGAAGCCGTCCGGCGCAGTGGGGAGCGATTCGATGATCTCGCGAAACAGAGTTGGTTCGGAGGGCTGATACTGGCCGCCGGAGAGCCATTCGCGCATCCGGGTGCGCAGCGAGACGTTCGCCCAGGTTGTGTCTACTCCGTGGTCGACGTCGAAGTCGATATCGCCGTAACGCGATTTGCGGCGTTCGGGAGTCAGGTCACGCAGCAGGTCGACGAACTCGCGGCCATAGTAGCGCAAGGATCCGCCCAGACCCCGATGGCGAAGCGAATCGCGCAACCAGGTAAGAGCGCCTTCGGAATGAGATTTGCCGTCGCCGGACACTGAAGGATGGTAAATGCTGGGCGGCGCGATGTGACAGTTTCATCCCCTCGTGCCGCCCGCCGGCTTATGAATTAAGAAAGGTCGAAGACCAGAAACTCGGCAGTTCCGTTATCGCCGTTGTTGGCGATCTTCAACGCCGCCTCGCCGCTGACGGACGCGCCATCGCCCTTCATCAGGGTTGTACCGTTCACGTCGAGTTCACCGCTGATCAACTGCACCCAGGCATGACGGTCGGGCTTGAGATCCAATTCCACCGACTTGCCGCTGTCTAGCAGCGAGGCGTAAACACTGGCGTCCTGGTTGATGGTGGTCGAGCCGTCGCGACCGTCGTCCGACGCGATCAGGCGGAGACGGTTGGTCTTCTCCTCAGGCGTGAACGTGCGGTCCTCGTAGGTCGACTTCAGGCCTTCCGCCCACGGCAAGATCCAGATCTGCATCAGGTGTACCGGCGCCTTCGACTGGTTCACCTCGCTGTGCATGATGCCTGTGCCCGCCGACATGCGCTGCACGTCGTGCCGCTTGAGCGTGGCGCCCCGGCCCATGCTGTCGCGATGCGTCAGCTCACCGTCGATGACGTAGGTAAGAATCTCCATATCGCGGTGGGGGTGCATGCCGAAGCCCTTGCCGGCCTCGACGCGGTCTTCATTGATGACCCGCAGATCACGGAAACCCATGTGCCGCGGATCGTGGTAATCCGAAAAGGAGAAGCTGAATTTGGTGTCGAGCCAGCCATGGTTCGCATGGCCCCGTTCTTCTGATGGCCTGATGGTGATCATGTCGATTTCCGCTCCAGTCAATTGGATGCGGCAGGGTTCAAAAAGTAGCAAACGTGTTGTAACACACAACTACGAAAGGCCGGCATTTTCCGCAGCAAGCTTGGCGGTAGAGCTCCAGTCCATCTCTTCCATGCCGCGGGAGATGGCAGTGAGCATGTGGTCGCGGATCAGGCTGGCGATGGGCAGCGGCGCATCGACCTCCTCGGCCGCCGCGAGGGCCAACCGGACATCCTTCAGGCCCAGGCGCATCTTGAATCCGGGTGGCGTGTACTTCTCGTCGGCGATCAACCCGCCATAGGTCTTGTAAATCGGTGCGGAAAACAGGCTGTTGGTGAGGAAGTCGACGTAGGCATGCGGATCGATCTCGTACTTGCGCGCCAGGGCGATGGCTTCGCCGAGCGATTCGATCACGGACGCGATCAGGAAATTGCCGCTGAGCTTGACGACATTGGCCATTTCCGGCTTGTCGCCGAGAACGAACATCTTCTGGCCCAGCAACTCCAGAACCGGACGGCAATGTTCGACGGTTTCCTTATCGCCCGCCGCGGCGATGAACAGCTTGGCTCCCGCGGCTGCGTCGGGACGCCCGAAGACCGGTGCTGACATGTATTTGTGGCCGCGCTTTGCGTGTTCTTCCGCCAGTCGACGCGAGAGCGCTACGCTGATCGTGCTTATGGAGATGTGGGTCGCGCCCTTCGGCAGGTTGTCGATGACCGTGCTGGAATGGAGGACGGAAGATTCCACGGCGTAATCGTCGGCCAGCATGGTGATCGCGATCTCGGCGTCCTTTGCGGCTTCGGCAATGGAGCGCGCGATCTTAGCTCCGTCCGCCTTGAGCGGCTCGGCTTTCGCAGCCGTGCGGTTCCAGACGGTGACATCGTGGCCGGCGCGAAGCAGGTGCCGCGCCATGGGACTTCCCATGTTTCCTAAGCCGATAAATGCGATTTTCATTAAGACATCCTTTATCAACAGAATTGATGGCAGAGTCTTGGATGATCCTAAAAGCGTCGCGGTGCGAAAGGCGAGGTTTCTTCAGCAGAATGTCCCCTGGGACGGAGTTCATGGCACCGCTGAAAGAACAGGCCCTCCAGGCGGATGGCTACAGTTCCCGAAATTTTACAAATTCGCGACTTCCTTCCCGGGCTGAACAGCGCGATAATACAATCATGCGCGGCTGGATCTCCAAGTCGGCCTTACTTCTGCTCCTTCTGACGGTGCCCTTGTGGGCGCAGCGAGGCGGCGGCGGACATGGCGGAGGCGGAGGTCACATGGGCGGCGGCGGCGGCCATATGGGCGGTGGCTATGGCGGCGCTCATGGCGGCGGCTACGGTTATCACGGCGGTGGCGCAAGCTATCACGGTGGCAGCTGGGGTGGCGGCTATCGCGGCGGTTGGGGCGGAGCCGGCTGGCACGGTAACGGATGGTACGGCCGTGGCTGGTACGGTGGCCGAGGGTATTACAATCGCGGCTGGTATGGAAACCGCTGGGGCTACGGCTGGGGATATCCGTATTGGGGCTGGGGCGTTGGTGTCGGCTGGGGCGGCGGCTACTATGGTGGCGGCTACTATGGCGGCGTCGGCTGGGATAGCTCCTACGGCTACTATCCGGACATGTCGACCTACACGGCAGCGCCAACCTATGCACCGTCGTACCCTTCCACAATTTATGTAACTCCGGATGGCAGTGCCCCGGATTCCAACAGCAGCCAGACTCAGCAACAGATCAGCCAATTGCAGGGCCAGGTAGCGCAGTTGCAGGCGGAGCAAAGAGCGTCTGCACCCAGAGTGAGCGACGTTCATTACGAAACGGTGCTGGTCTATCGCGACGGACACACCGAGACGATCGGCAACTACGCCATCGTCGGCAAGACCGTCTGGATCTTCAGTGAGACCCGGGCCAGAAAAGTTCCACTCTCCGAACTGGATGTGCCAGCGACCAAACGCGACAACCAGGATCGCGGCAACGACTTCGTAGTGCCTCGCTGACCTCCGGCGACTCCGGCATCTTTAGCCCAATTGTTCTCCGCGGCTGATTACCAGAGCGATCGGAATTCCAACCAAGAAAATGTGCGAGAACAGTAAGTTCGCCAGCGATGCGATCTTCGCCGGGGGCTGTCTCGGCGTTGCCGACTGAGGAGCCACGACATAGCGCATGACGAAAAGCACTGCCATGCCGTCGAGAAATCCTGCCTTGGCGATGGCCGCAAGAGCGTTTCGTGTGGGAGAGTCGCCTGCATGAGTGGTAACTGCAACGGGCGCAATCCTGGGCGAACCACGCATTGTGACGAGAAGCATTTATTGCCAGGCGTTCGCAGGCGGGATGAGAGCAACGATCCGTCTGCGAGGTCACCTGTCTGGTTCCAGCTCCCGGATTTATGCACTATTCATGTGGCATTTACTGAGGCGTCAACATTGCCCCGGCATACTGGAATAGCCGTAATCCAAGGCGCACGCTGATCCGGCAAGCTGGAATCGATGGCTACGATTCGCACTCATGCTGTCTATGAATCGCTGGGCCTGCCAGCAGCCTCGCCCATTCCGGTTGATCAGCTTCCATTCGTCGGATCGGATGCCACGGCAGGCAGCGAAGACGAACTCCAGGCCGTCGTTATCGGTTCGCCGGAACATTGCGACCTGCCGTTGAGCATTCGCGAATCGCGATTCTTCCAGAACATTGCACGCCGAAGTGCCAGCGGGGAAGCGCCTCGACGCACACTGCTGGAAGTGGAAGCCTTCCTCAACGACACGCATGGCGTGTGGGAGAACAGCTGGGTGCGGTTTGCCGAGTCTCGGCTCAGCACCCATGCTCTGCATGTTTTCGAAGCCGATCTGCAAGTGGAGCGAGATGGATCGGTTGGCGAGCGCTCTGACGCAGGCCGTTTTCGCTTTGTGCATAAGGGTGAGCGCTGGCTGCGCATTCCGATAAGTTATGCGTTGAAGCTGGCGCTGGCTGATTCAGTCGGCATTCAACCCCACATGCCCGTGCCGATGCACGAGGAAGCATCGCGGCTGATGCGGCATTTCCTCAACGACAATACGTCTCCCGAAACCACCTCATTTCACATCGTCAGCGCGGGCACGACCAGATCGCTTGGCCAGCAGGTGGCCCGCGAAGCAGCGCGCCGCTTCCTGTTCACGTCGCTGCTGATCTCGTGGGCAAACCAGCGTTTCGGCCTTGCGGAAAACGGCCAGCACGCGCTCGTCTATCACGCTCCGGTGCCCTCGGTGCATCAGGAAGAGCTCTCGTCGTGTGTGTCGGACTCGTACTATCGCGAGTTGTTCATGAGCCCATGCCTCTCCGGCTGGAGCGACGGCGAGGCGAAGTATCAATACATGCACCTGTGCCACCAGGTGCTGAGTCGTAGCCAGTTCAATGCGGTCGCCAAGTTGCGCGAGGCCGGCATCATCGCCAACGACCTCATCGTGCTGCCCAGCCTGTCGAATGTCAGCCTGGCGAACAACGGAATTCACGTCAGCATGGGCAGCCGCTCACTCGATCGGCGGCTGAGAAGCCGTGACGGATTTGTGCCGCTGGATGAGAAGCGGCTCGGCGATCTCGCCGTAAAAATCTACGAGCATTTCCTGGCGCTCTTCGTCGGGACCTATACCGCGGCGCCGTATCGCATCGCGTTTGACCAGTTTCATCCCGAGCGGCTGCTGTCATTTCTGCCTCATGAACTCGACTTCACCCACTTGCGTTTGCTGTGGCGCGAGTGGAAAGAGAAGGCGCAGCTCCGGTTGTGTGGACGTCCGTTGACGCCATACGGCCCGCGTTCCATCGACTCCATGATCGCGAGGGTGTTCCGGCTGCGGGGCGATTGCGTGCCCGACGCGCGTTTGCTCACGTATCCAGTGGCCTGGCTAGCGACCGAGAACTCGTCGGCGTTGGATGGGACGGAGGCGAACATCCAGCGGCTTTCGGCGGAACTGGATGAGCTCGGCATCGTCGACCGGCGCATGTCGTTCTACATGCCTCTGCGCCTGCGAGAGCTTGCTCGCGATGGCTATTCGGGCTTCGAAGCGCGGTATTACAGCCTGTTTCCGAGCTACGACCGCGACATGGCGCCGGCAACCAGCCTGCAGCAGTTCCTGCTGGCTATGTCGTATCGCCTGGCCTTGCAGGGCGAGGTGGGCCACGAAGACATTCCGGACGATCCGACTTCTGAGAGCGAGCGCCGGCAGCCATTCTTCTTTTCGGCGGCGGGAGTGCCCGCGTTCTACGTGAGGCACGATTCGCGAAACCAGTTTCTACTGAACATCGTGCGCCATTGCCGAAAAACACGGACGAGCCGCCGGCACCCGGGATACATTCGCGTATCGCTGCGGGACTATCGACGTGCTCTGTTGACATATGTGCATCAGAGCAGTGGCGACCTGATCGAAGCCATGAGTGTCCGGGACGTCCTCGCCGACCTGGGAGCGCGTTGCGATGACCAGACGCAGAGTGCGTCCCATCGTCTGTTGTCGGAGGTAGTCGGCGATCCAGACGCAAAACCGATGAGCATGGATGCGCGGGACTTCAATCAGAAGGCGGAGCAGTTCTATCGTGAAGGGCTGCGCCGTGAACATCTGCGCGAAGCGCTGGCTCACCTGAGGGAAGATTTCCCGGAACTGGAGCGAAGCGATTGCGCCGAGACTAGAGGCTGCCTGCACCACGGTGTCCGTGTGCAGGACCCTGCCCGCCTGCTGCGGGAGATTGAGGCGCGGCTGTTGAGCGACGACCTTTCTTTGCACGAGATCTCAGCGCTGCTGAATCTCATTGTTCTGCTGGTAGTACAAGATCGCCGGCGCGCTGAAAAGGCAGGCGCATGAACCTCGAGCATCAGTACATCGACCGCGCGACCGGGAACGTGGTGCGCGAACATCTGCTGGCGAACACGGTGGTGAGCGCGTTGTACTCGCCCGCGCTGGAGAAGGCGCCGATGCTTACGCGCCTGGCGTCAAGCCGCTATGTTTCGCGGGTCCTCGGATATCTGAACTACGACAACGTGCTCTCGGCGCACGCGACCGGCATGCTGAAGTTCCTGCGAGACTCGGGAATTCCGCTGGCGGAGTTTGTCGGCAATCTTTCAGAGTACGACACGGCGCGCAAGGTCTTCGAGCGCCAGATTCGCTACTGGAATTGCCGGCCGCTGCCGCAGAATCCCCGAGCGGTCGTCTGCCCGGCTGACGCGCGAGCGCTCATCGGCTCGATGGAACAATCTTCGGGGCTATACCTGAAGCAGAAGTTCTTTTCGTTTCCCGAGCTGCTGGGGGAAGGCTCGCCGTGGCAAAGTTCATTCGAGGCGGGCGACTACGCCGTATTTCGCCTGACGCCAGAAAAATATCACTACACACATACTCCCGTGTCGGGCCGAGTGCTCGATTGCTATTCCGTCGAGGGCCGCTACTTTCCCTGCAATCCCAACGCGGCGGTCCAGTTGATCACCCCGGTCTCGAAGAACCGGCGCGTGGTGACGGTACTGGAGACGGATTGCGATGGTGGTTCGGGTGTGGGACAAGTGGCAATGATCGAAGTAGTGGCGCTGATGATCGGGCAGATCGAGCAGCGCTATAGCGAGCAGCGCTACGAAAATCCAAAGTCGATTGAGAAGGGAATGTTCGTGCGCGCCGGGGCGCCGAAGGCATTGTTCCGCCCAGGCAGCAGCACCGTGGTTCTGCTCTTCCAGCGCGGCAGGATTCAATTCGCTCGCGATCTGGTGGAAAACCAGCGTCGACACGAAGTTCGGAGCCGCTTCTCGCTGATCCTGGGCGAACCACTAACGGAAACAGATGTTACGGTGCGTTCGTTGCTGGCGCTTCCGGAGGAGGAGCCGTGTTGAATACTTTGTTCGTCATTGGATTGGCGGCGGGACTTTCGGTGTTGATCGCATGGGGCGTGCGTACCTTGCCTGCCGAACGCTGGCAGATGCTTGCCGCAGTGCCGATTACGAAAGGCGCTGACGGCTCCTGGCGCGGCCTGAATCTGACGTTCTACGGCTTTTTCAGCGCGACGGGGACGACGTTTGGCTTCGTCATCATGCTGCTGCTACTGTCATCGGTTGGAATGCCAGTTATGTTTAGCTTCGCCCTCGCGCTTTTTGTGCTGCTGGTATGTGTGCCGGCATCACGGTTGGTGGCGGCGCTGGTCGAGCGCAAGCGCAACACCTTCACGGTTGCGGGAGCTGCATTCGTGGCCACGATTGTCTTCCCGCTGGTGCTGGTGATTGTGCGCCCGCTGGCGGAGCGGTTCTTGCATCACGAGATCTTGCTGCTGCCGATTTTCGCGGCGACCGCCATCGCGTATGTGCTCGGCGAGTCGATTGGGCGACTGGCCTGCCTGAGCTTTGGCTGCTGTTATGGCATGCCCCTGCGGGATGCTAAGCCTGCCATCGCGCGCCTCTTCCAAAAACACAACCTGGTGGTTTCGGGAATGACCAAGAAAGCTTCCTACGCCTCCGGCCTTGCAGGCGAGCCGCTGATCCCAGTGCAGGCCATCACCTCGAGCGTGTTCGCGATGTCCGGCATTGTGGGAGTCGTGCTTTTCCTGGCGCAGCACTTTCGCCTGGCGGCGTTGATTCCAGTAATGATGAGCTGGGGATGGCGAGCCTGGTCCGAAAGCCTGCGTGCGGACTACCGCGGGACCTCACGGATCTCGGCATACCAGGTGATGGCCATCGTGTCCGCGCTTTATCTTGGAGCGTTTCTTGTGCTGACGCCCGCGGATGGAACGGTAACTCCTGACCTAGCGCCGGCTTCGTGCAGATCTGTTCGGCAGCGGTGATCCTCCTGGTGCAGTTTTTCTGGATTTGCCTGTTCTTGTATTACGGACGCAGTAGCGTGACTGCGTCAACCGTATCGTTCCACGTGGTGACAGAACGCATCTAGCGCCGACCCCGCCTGGGGTCATCACGACGAAGCTCAAAGAGCCCGCGCGGCACTTCAATCGGGGAAAAACAGATTTCCCGTCCTCTTGTCACTCTGAATGCTCAGGCGGCATGATCTATGGGTACTGGTACGCTGAAGAGATTGCTCCAGTCGCCAGAGACCCCTATTGACGAACTCGCTCACCCAACTCACGTCCGTCCAGGCCCGCCGTATCTGGCTGCATGCCCAGCGCCTGGACACCATCGCACCGTTTGGCTCCGGCCCGGAGGCCACGCCGGCTGCGGTGGCGCACTTGGGCTATGTGCAGATTGACACCATCCATGTCATCGAGCGCAGCCATCACCACATCCTCTACACGCGCATTCCTTCTTACCGGCGCGAGCACCTGCATCAGGCGCAGAGTGTAGACAAGACCGTTTTCGAATACTGGACGCATGCCCTGTCCTACGTGCCGATCCAGAGCCTGCGTTTTTATGTACGCCATATGCGCAAGGATTGGCAGCGTCGTATTGTCTGGCTTGGTGATGCTTCCAACAGTGAGCTACGCAGAGTCCTGTCGCGCATCCGCAGACATGGCCCACTCACCATCCGCGACATCGACGATGAGCAGGTGCAGAAAGAATATGCGTGGGCCAGCCGCAAGCCTTCGAAGCGTCTTCTGGAGATAGCGTTCTACAAAGGCCTGGTGACTATCAGTCAGCGGGCCGGAATGTTGAAGACGTACGAACTCTTGACCCGCCATTTCGGTTGGAATCGCCTGCCGCGCGCCGCAAGCGAAAGGGAAATCCTGGACTACCTGCTGGATCGCGCCCTGCAATCGCAGGGGATCGTGAGTGTCGAATCGATCTGTCATCTGGAGGCCGCTGCGCGCAAGGTAGCGATGAGGCGTCTAGTAGAATCGCGGGTTCGTCGAAAAGAGCTCGTACCTGTGCAACTGGAAGGGGCGGGCCAGGCGCTTCACTGGATTCGTCCGGAGACTCTTGATGCCGTTCCCGATACCGCGGAGGAGCAGGTTCATATCCTGTCACCGTTCGACCCGCTGATCATCCAGCGCAAGCGGCTCCGGCTCCTCTTCGATTACGAATATCGTTTTGAAGCTTATGTCCCCAAGCACAAGCGGGTATTCGGTTATTTCCTCTGCCCCGTCCTGATCGGAGACCAGGTCGTTGCCGCTCTGGACCTGAAAACCGACAGGGCCCAACAGAAGCTTCTGGTACAGAGTTGGCACTGGATCGGCCGGAAGGGGTCTCGCGCACGCCGCCAATTGATAGAAGCTGCGTTGCACAAGTTCGAGCAATTTCAGTTGAACCGGAATTAGATCGAGTGCCTGCTATTACCCCTGCTGCTCTTTCCGTCTCGCCAGCAGATACGCGCGAATCAATTCGTTCAAATCGCCGTCGAGCACGCGATCGACGTCGCCGATTTCGACGCGCGTGCGCAGGTCCTTCACCATGCGATACGGCTGCAGCACGTAGGAGCGGATCTGCGAGCCGAAGTCGATGTCGAGCTTGGAGTCCTCGATGTGCTTCGACACCTGCGCGCTTCTTCTCCAGTTCGTATTCGTAGAGGCGCGAGCGCAGGATGCTCATCGCCTTCTCGCGGTTCTTGTGCTGCGAGCGCTCGTTCTGGCAGGCCGCGACGATGCCCGTGGGGATGTGCGTGATGCGCACGGCGGAGTCGGTGGTGTTGACGTGCTGGCCGCCCTTGCCGCCGGAACGGTAGGTGTCGATGCGAATGTCTTCGGGCTTGATGTCGATGTTGATGCTCTCGTCGATTTCGGGCGAGACGAAGACGCTGGCGAACGAAGTGTGCCGGCGCTTGGCCTGATCGAAGGGCGAGATGCGCACCAGGCGATGCACGCCGATTTCGCTGGTCAGCAGGCCGTAGGCGTACTCGCCGTTCACGCCGAAGGTCGCCGACTTGATGCCGGCTTCGTCGCCCGGCTGATACTCGTACATCTGCGGTCTGGAAGCCCTGGCGCTCAGCCCAGCGCAGGTACATGCGCATCAGCATCTCGGCCCAGTCCTGCGACTCGGTGCCGCCGGCGCCGGGATGAATGGTGACGATGGCGTTGCGGTCGTCGTTGTCGCCGGAGAGCAGCGTCTCGGTTTCCAGCTTGTCGACCAGCGTGCGCAGGGCGTCGACTTCGCGGCGCAGGTCGGCGGAGACGTCTTCGCCTTCATGCGCCAGATCGAAGTAGGCGTTGATGTCGCCGGAGCGGCGCGTCGAGTTCGTCGTAGGTCGCAAGCGCGTTTTCCAGCCGCTTCTTCTCGCGCATCACCTGCTGAGATTTTTCGGGATTCGACCAGAGCGTGGGATCGGCAGTCTGCTTCTCGATCTCGCTCAGCTTTTCGCGCAGCTTGGGCGCGTCAAAGATACTCCTGAAGATCGTGGACTTTGTCTTTCAGGGCGGCGTATTGCTGTTCCAGTTCTTCGACCATTTTGATTGAACCTAACTTTTCACCACGGAGGCACGAACAAAACGTGATGCCGGAACACACTGACAACCGGTCACTGACAACCGGCAACTGTTTCTCACGCGGGTTGCAGGCCCGTTATTTCCGCGGGCTCTATGTGAACTGCAGCAGCAGTCCCACCAACGTGATTATCGCACAGAGAAACGGGAACCAGTCGCCGTGACGGGTGTAGAAGGTGGTGGTTTCTTCCAGGGAGTAAGCACCCTGCAGCGCCGTGCGCTGGTTGCGCGGCGCTTCGGCGACGATGCGGCCGAATGGGTCGATGACAGCAGTCACGCCGGTGTTGGTGTCGCGCAGCAGCCAGCGATTGATTCTCGACGGCGCGCATGCGCGCCATGTTCAGGTGCTGCCGCGGCGCGCCGCCCTCGCCGTACCAGCCGTCGTTGGAAATGTTCACGAAGAACTCGGCCCCGTGCAGCGCGAAGTTGCCGCACCTCGTTGGGAAAGATGGATTCATAGCAGATGAACACTCCCGCCTGCGAGTCGCCCACGTTCAGAGGCATGCGCGACTTGCCGCGCGCGAAGGTTCCGACTTGCCGGGTCAAGCCGCCGGCAAAGCTGAACAGCTTCTCAAAGGGCACATATTCGCCGAAGGGCACCAGGTGAATTTTGTCGTAGCGCGAGGTCCATGCGCCGGTGGGCGAAATCACCGACGCGGAGTTGTAGATCTCGGGACGGCGGCCGGGCTCGCCGGTGTGGTCGATGCCCAGCGAGCCGGCGATGACGTAGGAGTTGGTGTCGCGCGCGATGTCCGCCAACGTGCGGCGCAGATGCAGGTCGGTCGCCCAGAACGGCGCGGGCGATTCCGGCCACACGATCAGGCCCGGGCGTTGTAGGGCCGTCTCGCTGCGCGGTCGCACGCTGAGCGCTTGCAGCGAACTTAGCGTCTGCTCAAAGTATTCAAGCGACCAGACGTCAGACTCGGTGATGGGAATGTTGGCCTGCACCAGTGTGGCGCCCTGGTCGGTCGGCAGCGCCTCCGGCTTGATCAGCTTGCCTGCGTGCAAGCACGATCGCCGCGCAGAGCGATGCCGTCAACAGGACCTTGCGCTTGCGCGTAGGGAACGAGGAACGCGGCGGCGACGGCGGTGTTGACCAGCGCGATCTCGAACGAAATTCCGTAGACACCGGTCACAGTCGCCAGATCCGCGACAGGGGAATGTTGTCGATCTGCGTGGTGCCCAGCAGGTCCCAGGGGAATCCCGGTGATGTAGGTGCGCGCCATCTCCACGGCGACCCACAAGAAAGGCGTGAATACCAGCGCGCGCAGGTTGTAGCCGTTGCGGCGCGCGGCGATCAGTGCCAGCAGCAGCCCGAAGAGTCCGTGATACAAGCCGAGGTACAGCGAGAACATCACCAGCAGCAGGATGGAAAGCGGCGTGCCAATTCCGCCGTACACGTGCATGACGTGGAAGATCCAGGAGCAGCTGCCGAGGTACCAGATAAACCCGCAGAGATAGCCGAGCAGGAAACCCTGCCATGGCGGTTGCAGGCGCAAGGAACTGGCCGCCGTCGGCGAACACCATCAGGATGTCCTGGTCGCGACACTTGAGGATGGCGTAAATCAGCGGCGCGAGGGCGACCCAGCTGAGCAGGTAGATGGAGAAATTGGGGAAGATCAGAATCTGAAGGACGCCCGAGAGGCAGGCGAAAATCCATGCTTTCGGACGAATGCGTCTCACTGATTGAGTGTAACAAAGAGAGGTAGAAAGGCATTGTGAGGGGAGATTACGAGTTGGTTACAACGGGTCGGCTTGTCGCGAGGCAGCTTCGTCGACGCGTAATCCTGCCTGCGCGACGGACACCAGGTCCTTCGACTACGGCGGCAAATGCGCCGCCTCGGCTCAGCATGACAAAGTCTGCTGAATCGGTCTTACGGACCGTCGCAAGCGGCACGCAGCACGCAAAAGAAAAAAGGCCGCGAAAATCGCGGCCTTAACTGACAGCTGACAACTAAGAGCTAAAAGCTAACGGCTAAAAGCTAGCGGCTGCTTTACTTGATCGCCACCAGTTTGTTCATCAGCTCGGAGTAGTCCTTCTTCTCCACGCCGTGAACCTGCTTGTTGTACTCGTCGATCTTCTGCGGAGTAGTTCATCGAGCAGAATTTCGGACCGCACATCGAGCAGAACGACGCTTCTTTGTAGTAGGCGTCGGGCAGGGTCTCGTCGTGCATGCTGCGCGCGGTCTCCGGGATCGAGCGACAGCGCGAACTGCTTGTCCCAATCGAAGGTGTAGCGCGCGTAGCTGATGGCGTCGTCGCGGTCCTGCGCGCCCGGACGATGACGCGCCACGTCGGCGGCATGCGCCGCGATCTTGTAGGCGATGATGCCGTCCTTCACGTCTTTGTCGTTGGGCAGGCCGAGGTGCTCTTTCGGCGTGACGTAGCAGAGCATCGCCGCGCCGTGCCAGCCGATGAGCGCCGCGCCGATCGCCGAGGTGATGTGGTCGTAGCCCGGGCGCAATGTCGATCACCAGCGGGCCCAGCGTGTAGAACGGAGCGCCGTGGCAGAGTTCGACTTCCTTGTCGACCTGCTCCTTGATCTTGTCGAGCGGCACGTGGCCGGGGCCTTCGATCATCACCTGCACGTCGCGCTCCCAGGCCTTCGTCGTCAGCTCGCCCAGTGTCTTCAGTTCGGCGAACTGCGCCTCGTCGCTGGCGTCGGCAATGCAGCCGGGACGCAGGCCGTCGCCGAGCGAGTAGCTGACGTCGTGCTTCGCCAGGATCTTGGTGATGTCGTCGAAGCGCTCGTAGAGGAAATTCTGCTTGTGGTGATGCGCCATCCACTGCGCCAGGATCGCGCCGCCGCGGCTCACGATGCCGGTGATGCGCTTGGTGATCAGCGGCAGGTACTCGATGAGCACGCCGGCGTGGATGGTCATGTAGTCGACGCCCTGCTCGGCCTGCTCTTCGATGACTTCGAGCATGAGGTCGGCGGTGAGGTCTTCAATGCGCTTCACGCGCGAGACCGCCTCGTAGATCGGCACGGTGCCGATGGGCACGGGCGAGTGCCGAAGGATGGCTTCGCGAATGTCGTGAATGCCGCCGCCGGTGGAGAGGTCCATCACCGTGTCGGCGCCATAGTGGACCGAGGTGTGCAGCTTCTTCAGTTCCTCGTCGACGTTGCTGGTGACCGACGAGTTGCCGATGTTGGAGTTGATCTTGCACTTCGAGGCCACGCCGATGCACATCGGCTCCAGCTCAGGATGATTGATGTTGGCCGGGATGATCATGTGCCCGACGGCAACTTCGTCGCGGATCAGCTCGGGCGAGACGCGCTCGCGCTCGGCGATGAAGAGCATCTCCTCGGTGAGCAGGCCCTTGCGGGCAAAATGCATCTGCGACATGTTGGTGTCGCCGGTGCGGGCGGCTTCTTCGCGGCGCTTGGCGATCCACTCGGCGCGCGGCTGGGCTGTGGTCGTGCCGTTGCTGCCATTGGTTCCACTCATAATCTTGGGTAACTCCTGATTGGTCTTTGATTATACCGTCTAGGATTGGACGTGCGCTGAGTGCCGTGCGACCGGCGCCTACTCTCATTAGGTTGTCATCCCGACCAAGGACTTCAGTCCGCGTGGAGGGACCTGCTTTTGCCCGCGGGAAGCATTCTTCGTCAGCGCGAAGACAGCGGGTTCCTCCACTCCCGCCTCGCTCCGGTCGGGATGAAAACCCATAGAAGTAAACTCGTCGACGGAATAACTCACTTGGTCGCGATGACGGATGTTCGCAATTGCAACGAGATGTTGAGGCGCCCCAACACAACACGGTGACTTGATTTTGAACTTTACTCTGCTTGACTGGTCTGCGATCGTCGGCTACCTCGCCATCACGCTGGTGATCGGCGTGTGGTTCCGCCGCCGCTCCAGCCGCAGTGTTGACGACTATTTCCTCTCCGGCCGCAAGGCCAACTGGTGGCTGGCGGGCACGTCGATGGTCGCGACTACCTTTGCCGCCGACACGCCGCTGGTCGTCACAGGCCTGGTCTACTCGCAGGGCATCTCGGGGAACTGGCTGTGGTGGGGATTTCTGCTGTCGGGCATGATGACAGTCTTTCTCTTCGCCCGGCTGTGGCGGCGCTCCGGCCTGCTAACGGATGTGCAGTTCGCCGAGATCCGCTACTCCGGCAAGCCTGCGGCGTTTCTGCGGGGCTTTCGCGCCATCTATCTCGGCCTGCTGATGAACTGCGTCATCCTCGGCTGGGTGACGAAGGCGATGACCAGCATCGTCGCGACCACGTTCGCCGGCACGCCGCTGCTGACGAACGTCGGCAGCTTCATGACCGCGCACTTCGGCAGCGGTGTGGAGCGGCAACGACGGCGCGGCGCTCGCCATCTGCGTCTTCTTCCTGATTCCGTTTACCGGCTTGTATGTTTCGCTCGGCGGCCTGTGGGGCGTGCTCTGGACCGACCTGTTTCAGTTCGTGCTGAAGATGACGATCGTGATCGCGGTCGGCTACTACGCGGTCGCGGCCTGCGGCGGCATGACGGCGATGATCGACAGCCTGCGCAGAATGCAGATGAGCCGCCGGCCCGAACGCCGCCAGTCCAATCGGCTTCCTGCCGGACTTCTCTCGCGGCGGTCACGCCGAGACGTTGTGGATGGTGCCGGTCGCCAACTTCCTGGTCTATCTCGGACTGCAGTGGTGGGCGTTCTGGTATCCGGGAGCGGAGCCGGGCGGCGGCGGCTACATCGCGCAGCGCATCTTCAGCGCTCGCGACGAGAAGCAGGGATTGCTGTCGGTGCTGTGGTTCAACATCGCGCACTACGCCATTCGCCCGTGGCCCTGGATCGTCACCGGGCTGGCGGTCATCGTCCTCTATCCCGGCCTGAAGCATCCTGAGACTGGCTACATGATGGTGCTGAACGCGCACCTGCCGCACCAGTATCGCGGCATCGCGATGGCCGGATTTCTGGCGGCGTTCATGTCGACCATCGCCACGCAGTTGAACTGGGGCGCGTCGTACCTGGTCGCCGACTTCTATCGCCGCTTCCTGCGGCGCAGACGCCTCCGAGCGGCATTACGTCAGCGTCTCACGCGTGTGTACGGTGCTGCTGGTGATCGCCGTCGGCGTGGGTGTCGGTGCATCTGTCATCCATCGCCAGCGGATGGGAAGTGGTGCTGCGAGATCGGCGCAGGCACGGGCGCGGTGTACATCCTGCGCTGGTACTGGTGGCGGATCAATGCCTGGAGCGAGATCTCGGCGATGGCTTGCTCGCTGCTGGTGACGCTGGTGCTTACTCGTTGGCAGCCGTTTAGCGGAAACGAGTCGCTGGTCTTTGCCAAGAGCGCGCTGACCACCACGCTCGTCACGACGGCGGTGTGGTTGAGCGTCACCTTTCTGACGAGCCCGGAGCCGGACGATATTCTGACTGCGCTTTTATCGTCTGGTGCGGCCGGACGTGCGCGGCTGGAAGCGGATTGCCGCCCTTGCGCCGGAGATGCGTTCAGCATCGCGATATCGGGCAGAAATCTTGGAGCGTGGGCGCTGGGCTGCGTGATGGTTTATGCCTGCCTCTTCGGGACGGGCAAGCTGCTGCTGCACCAGACCGGGACGGCAGCGCTGCTGCTGCTGATCTCGGCAATCAGCGCCGGCCTTGCTCTACCGCGTCGTGATACGCAATTTCAAAATGGAACCGGATGAAGTAGAAACGCGGGCTGCGAAGGACCAGCCCTGACGCAGTGATACTCTTTTAGCACAAGATAAAAACGGGGAAGCTTTCGGCTCCCCCCAAGCGACAGAGGCGATATCACCTCGAATAGATGTCGGAGAGTAGAGCGCCCAGGTTGCTTATCGCCATCATGCCCGTGACTGCACAAATCGCGCAGGTGCCGCAAATCGCTGAAATCCATGGCGCCGAGGAACGAAACATTACGCTCGATGGCGTGAACTGGCGTTATTGGGTTGCCGGTTCCGGGCCGCCGCTGCTGCTGATCCACGGCTTCATGGGCTACTCGTTTTCCTGGCGCTTCAACATGAAGCCGCTGGCGAAAATATTTCCGCGTCTACGCCATGGATCTGCCGGGCTGCGGTTACTCGGACCGCCCGGACTGCAACGAATGCACGCTGACCGGCGATGCCGAGCGTGTGCTGCGCTTCATGGAGAAGCTTGGCATCGAAAACGCCGACATCGTAGGCTCGTCGCGCGGCGGAGGACTGAGCGTTATCCTGGCCGCGCTGGCGGCGCGCACCGATCAGTTGCATCGTATCCGGCGACTGGTGCTGGTCTCGCCCATCAACCCGTGGTCGAGCCACGGCAAAGTTCTTACCCGCCTGCTGGCGACTACGCTGGGCGGCATCTATGTCGTGCACGTGCAGCCGCGACTGCGGATCATCGCCAAGCGTTATTTCAAGGCGCTGTATGGCGATCCGGCACGCGTGGCTCCGGGAACCTTCGAGGGCTACACCGCCGGACTGGATCCACCAGGTAGCTTTGAACACCTGTTGAAGATCCTGCGCTCATGGCATGACGATCTCGACGCCATCCACCAGGCGCTCGGCGAAATCAGCGGCATGTCCGACGCTGCATACTGTGGGGCTCACGCGACCGCGCGGTATATCCGTCGTCCATTCACCAATTGCAACGCCAGTTGAAGAACAGCGCGCTGGTGATGTTTCCGGGCGCAGGTCACATGCCGTACGAGGAGGTGCCGGAAGAGTTCAATCGCGTGCTCTGCGATTTTCTATTGCACGATGCGCCCAGGACGGCGTTCGAGATCGAATCGGATCGGAAAGAAGCTGCTAGCAGTTAGCAATCAGCAATCAGCACTCAGCAATCAGTTTAACCATCACTACCTCGCGTTGTGTCATCCTCAGAGCGAGCCGCGGAGTCGAAGGACCCCTACAGTCCGTCCATTTCCCTACTGCGCCTTCGCCAGAAGCAGGAATGCCGAGTGCTGAGTGCTGAATGCCGAGCTGGTGCGAGAGCGAGTGCTGAGTGCTGAGTGCTGAGTCTGTCTGAGTGCTGAGTGCTGAGTGCTAATTCCCCACCAGTTGCTCCTGCTCTTTTAACTCCGATTCCTTCCGGCGTACAGGCAGCCATGCCGCCAGCGCCGCTCCCAGGTACATTGCGCCCACCATCCAGAAGCCGTAGATCAGGCCGTCGCGATGCGCAGCCTCGCCCACCAGTAGCGCCGTGCAGATCTGCAGCGCGCTGGCCACGAACGAAAACGCATTCTGTACCCGCCCCATGAAGTGTCGCGGGATCAGCTGCATCATCTCGCTCGACAGGGCGATGCCACCCATGCCGCGGCTCGAGCCCATCAGGAAATAGATGAGCACCGCCAGCGCCAGCCAGTGCGAGACCGGCAACACGAACAGCGACGCCGCGATTACGGCCATCGTCAAAGTGACCACGCGGTTCGCACCATGCTGGCGAACGAACTTCGACTGCGTAGAACACGCTGACGAACGCGCCCACTGCCCATCCGGCGTTCAGCCATCCGTAGCCTACCGCGCCGCCATGCAGGATGCGCTCGCTCAGCGGCGCCGAGAGCACGCCCTGGGTCATCATGGCCGCTACAAACAGCGCCCAGGCAACGCCGATCAGCAGCACGCGGCGGTTTTGTTGTACGTAGCGATAGCCTTCGCCGAGTTCGTGCAGATAGCGAGCAAGCGCTCCCGACGCAGGCTGGACTTCAGTGCTCGTGGCGGCCGGGCGCGATACCGTCACTCGCCCTTTGCGGACCTGCGCAACGCACGCCAGCGACACGGCATAGCTGGCGCAGTCGATCAGCAGCACTCCGCCCAGTCCGATGTGGTTGTAGACGAAGCCAACCACGGCGCCCGCCATCAGCCAGCCGCCTTGCAGTGCGGCCAGCAGAAGTGAGTTGGAGTCGAGCATCTTGTCGTCCGGCGTCAGCTCCTGGATAAGCGCATTGACGGTGGGAAAGAACATCCAGAAGCCGATGGCGACCAGGATGTTCATCAGGTAAATCTGCCAGAGGTGGACGCGATGGGTGAGCACCAGCACCGCGACGCCGAGGATGATGAGGCCGCGCGCGCCGTCCAGCCACATCATCAGGTGACGGCGGTCTTCGCGGTCGATGAGCACGCCGGTGAAGGGCAGCAGGACGAGCGAGGGCAGCGTCTGCAAGGCGATCAGCGTTCCAAGCGAGACCTCGGAATGCGTCGCCTGCAGGATGTACCAGATGACCGCCGCGGAATTCATGCCGCTGCCGATCATGGAGATGAGGTTGGCCGTGAAGATCAGCCTCATCCCGCGGTGCTGCCACATTTCGCGCATGCAATTTCCACTCTAGCGCAGTCGCGGCGGCGAAAGCTGCTCACATATACTGAGTGTGCGAACAACGATGTTGAACTGCGTCGCGCTCGGGTGAATGGGCGTTCAGAAGGAGCCGCAATCAGTAGTTGGCATTGAGCATTTGGCTAAGGCGGCTCTAGTGACGTTCCGGCTGTTTGCTAAGTGCCAATTACCAAGAGCGTCTTCGAAAGGAATTTCTTGAGTCTTCGCCGTCTCTTCAAGAAAGAAAAGCAGGAGCATCGCATCATGCGCGAGGCGGTGCAGCGCTCCGGGCAGCTTGTTCCTGAATATCACCGGCCCACCCCGGAGTGTCCTCACCCGGAGCGCTGGAGCATGTACGACTCCATGACCGCCGAGGTCGAAGTGCTGGAGTTCCTGCGTACGCTGGTGACTACCATCAAGCCGAACCTGGTGGTCGAAACCGGAACCTTCATGGGTGTCAGCACGCTTTGGATCGCCGAAGCACTGCGTCTGAATGGCTTTGGACGCATCGTCAGCTGCGAATACGATCCCAAGGTCTTCGAGACGGCGAAACAGAAAATCGACGCCTCGGAATTTCGCGATCTGATCGACCTGCGCAACGAATCGAGTCTGGAGATGACGGTCGACGGCTCCATCGATCTCTTCTTCAGCGACAGTGACATGCCGATCCGTGAGCAGGAAGTGCGGCGCTATCTGCCGCAGATTTCGCCGTTCGGCATCATCCTTATGCACGATGCCAGTTCGCACCTCAAGCAGGTACGCGACGCGGCGCTCAAGCTCGAGGCTGAAGGCCTGATCTCGGTTGTGCTGTTGCCGACTCCGCGCGGCCTGGTGATGGCGCAAAAACACGAAGGGCGGAAGTAGAGCTCCCACACAAAAGACAATCATGCGCATTGCCTTAGTAGGCGACTTCAACCCGGACGTGGTTGCTCACCAGGCCATTCCGAAAGCCCTGGCCCTTGCTGCGGATGGCCGCGACCTACGCCCGGAATGGCTCGACACCGAGTCGGCGCTGCAAGCGGAACTCGATCCCTACGCCGGATTCTGGTGTGTTCCTGCCAGTCCCTACCGATCGATGGAAGGGGCGCTCCGGGTGATTCGCTTTGCCCGCGAGAACAATCGTCCTTTTCTCGGGACCTGCGGTGGATGCCAGCACGCCGTTCTGGAGTTCGCGCGCAACGTCCTGCACATCGCGGCTGCCGGACATAAGGAGAGCGATCCTTCCACGTCCGATCCCGTCATCACCAATCTCGTGTGCTCGCTGATTGAGGCCAGCGAAGTGTTGCGGCCGGTGAAGGGAACCCGTTTCCACGACATCTACTCGGCCGACGAAATTCGTGAGACCTATCACTGCAGCTACGGATTGAATCCCGACTACCTCCCACGGCTGGAGCAGGGCGGATTGAGCGTCGGTGTGCTCGGCCCGAACGGCGAAGCCCGCGCGGTCGAGCTTCCCGCGCATCTGTTCTTCCTTGCTGACGTTATTCCAGCCGGAACGGTCGGCGCTCAGCGGCAATCGGCATCCGCTGATCACGGCTTTCGTCGTAGCCGCTGCTTCCCGTTGACCCGGAGTCCTGATCGAAAACTCCATAGCGCCGCAGGGCGAAACGCGCTACGATTCCGGCGATGCTGACTGCCGGTTCCCGTCGGCGGTCCACTGTGATCGTGGAGGCACACTATGCGGCTTGCCCGCTGCCTGATTCTTCCTGCGCTGATTCTCTCTTCGCTGGCTTTACTCTCGCAGAACGTCAAGATCGTCATCCCTGCCGGAACCGCCGAAGACAAAGAGCTGACGGCCATCGCAGCCGAGCCAGACGCGCAGAAGCGAATCACGATGTATGAGGATTTCGCGAAGAAGTACGAGAGCAACAAGGCCGCCGCGGCCTACGCCGAATGGCAGTTGTCGCAACAATATCTGTCTGCAGGAGATGCTGCCAAGGCACTCGATCCCGGCGCTAAGGCGCTTGATCTATATCCTAACGATCTGGATATCATCGTCTCCCAGGTAAGCGTGGCGCAGGCCTTGAAAGACAGCGGTAAGGTGGTGGACTATGCGCTTCGCGGAGCCGGAATCTTCAACTCGATCGCTGCGCAGCCGAAGCCCGCCGATGTCTCAGACGAGGACTGGAAGACGCACGTGGCCGAGGAGCAGGACTCGGCACGCTCCAGCTACGACTACGTCGAAACTGCTGCCTACAACGCCATTGCCGGCGAGCAGGATCCTGGCAAGCGCATGAGCGAGATCGAGAAGTTTACCCCGGCCTTTCCCAAGTCGAAGTTCGAAGACCAGGTCTCGCAGCTGGCACTGTACAGCCTGCAACAACTGAACCAGCCGCAGCGGCTGGAGGCCTATGGCGAGAAAGCGCTGGCCGCCAATCCGGAAAACGTCCCCACCCTGCTCATGATGGCGAACGCTTACTCGGAAGACCCGAAGCAGGAGAGCAAAGCGATTGCTTATGCCAATAAGGTGATCGCGCTGACGGAAAGCAGCACCGATCCGAAGAAGAAGCTGGCTGCCGGCGTGGCGCACTCCACCATCGGATATGCCTATCTCAAGCAGGACAAACTCACTCCAGCAGTTGCAGAGTTGAAGACCGCGGTGAACCTGCTGCAGAGCGATCCGCAAGCCGAGCAGGCGGCACTGTTCCGGCTGGGCTACGCCTATGCGAAACAGAATCGCCGCGCCGACTCGATCGCAGCGTTGCAGAAGGCGGCGGCCATCGACGGTCCCTATCAGGCGCCGGCTAAAGAGATGTTGGCGAAGGTAAGCAAAGCAGGAAAGTGAGCGCGGACTACTTCTTCACCAGCGCATCCGAAAGCAAATGTGCTTTGGTAGCGAGGTTATACGCGCGCTCGAAATCACCATCGGATGTAGCCTTACGCGATTGATTTACGTACGAGCGGACTTGCGCCAAGGTCTCGTTTTGCTCGTGGCTAAGATCCTTTAACCCGCTGATGCTCTTTTCCGTTTCTTCGAGAAGTTGAGCGGTCGACTGTTTCTGGCGGGCCAATTGATCGTTGCTCACATCAGCGGCGATTGCCAGGTCGGGGCTCGCCGGGTTCGCCGGCGGGTGCGCGACCGCAACCGTGTCGTTAGCGGAAGCGGTGGGTGACGGAGTTGCTGCCTGTAAGCTCGCCGGCGGAGCAGTAGTCGTCGTAGCTTTTTTCTTGTTATGGTGCTTTTGCGGCTTTACCACCGTTACTTCGGGCGGAGGCGGTTGTGGAGAGGGTTGCGGAGGCGGCGGAGGGGGTACGGTCTCCGAAATCTCTGACGGCAACGGACTCGCAATCGTCTCGGCGGGCGCCTTGGCTTGCGCGGGCAGCTGCGGTTTTTTCTTCGTGCAACCGGTGCCCAGCAACAGAACGGACGCTAGCGCAAACACGACGAATTGTCGGCCATAATTCATTTGCAGGTTTGCCACCCTGCCATTTGCTTACTGTTCTCGCAACTCAAGTGGCGGAGCAAGCGACGGCAATAGTTTGGAATTATGATAAACACTTGTTGCGAAAAAATCAGTTAGTACCCGCGTTTCTTACGCGTTGTGGTGTCGCACCATCACATTCGTGTACTCATCGCTGCAGTTTCCCGCTCATTCGTGCCAGCTAACGGCAGAATTAACCGGAAGGTAGTGCCGCGACCTGTCTCCGTCACGAAATCGACAGCGCCGTTGTGCAGTTGAAGAACGCGGTAGGTCATCGCTAATCCAATGCCGCTGCCGGTTCGTTTCGTTGTGAAATACAAGTTGAAAACTTTGTCGCGGACTTCCGGCGGAATACCTTCGCCCTGATCTCTGACTTCGATTGCCGCAGCCGCATCCTGTTGTCGCGTAGCAATCTCGAGCACGCCGCCGTTGGCCATCGCCTGAACACCATTCAACACCACATTCAGCAGCGCCTGTTTGATTAAGTCTGCGTCGGCGCGCACCGGAAGCGGCGCTGCTGTCAATCTGGTTTCTAATTTAACCCCCAGGCGCGCAGCCTCGGGAGATGCCAGCAAGGCGACATCCTCCACCACTTTGCGCAAATCAAAATCGCCAAGCCTCAGTTCCAGCGGGCGATTGAAGTCCACCAGCATCTGCACCACGCGGTCCAGTCGGTGGATCTCGCGGCCAATGATATCCATATGACGAGCAGTGTCGGGATCGACTTCGCGCATCTTTTCACGGAGCAGTTCCAGATGCACCACGATGGCATTGATCGGATTCTTTACCTCGTGGGCCACACCCGAGGTAAGCCGGCCAATGGCCGCCAGGCGGCGCGACAATTCAATCTCGTTTTCGATGCGCCGAACCGATTCCGCGTCTCTCATGCTGAGCAACGCGCCGATACGCTCTCCGCGTTCGGCAATAAAATCGAGCGCGATCTGAATGCGCCGGCCGTTCTCTAATTCAATTTCGCGTTGCGGTATGGCCTGATGAAGCGCGAAGGAATCAAGTACGATCCGTCCCAGCTTGGTGGCATCGGTGAAAACCGCTTCCACGACGCTGCCCAGAATCTCGCCGCGTGGCCGGCCGATAAATCGCTCAGCCGACGCGCTGACCAGTACGATGCGGGTGTCGCGCGTGAACAGCACCAGGCCGTCCTGCAACGTACCCATGATCTGGTCGAGATTTTCCTTTAGAGCGCTGAAAACTTCCTTCACATCGCGAATCTGCCGGCCCAGTCGATCGATCTTGGTGTTGACCAACCCATATTCATCGGTGCGGCGCGGATCAGCGTCGGGAGTAGCGTCCGGCACTCCGACGGTCATCTGGTCTAGACGGCGGCCGATGGCCTCCAGCGGCCGCAAAGCGATATTCGACACTACCGCGGCCAACGCGAGTGAAACCAGGATCGCAATGATTGAAAAGATCAGCGCGTGCCGCAATTGCGGTTCGACCTCGCTCTTCAGCAAAACAGTAGAAATGCCGACGCGGATCTCTCCGAAGGGCTGACCTTCTCGCTGGATCGGGAGGTATACGTCGTAGACTCGAGGCTCACCGAATACTGCTTTTAGCTGCTCGCGGAAGGAACCTTTGCGCAGCTTCTGAAAATCCTCCCGCCCCGGCAGGATGGTTCCCAGCGCGCTGGTGTCGGTGTGAACAATCGCGCGGCCGTTCACGTCGGTGATGGCGGCATCGAAGATCGTGGGCGAGTAGCCTACCACCGCCTGCAGCAGGGTGTTGAGACCGGCGTCGGTCTTGAGTACCTCGTCCAGCAACTCCTCCACATGCCGGGGATCGTTCTGGTTGACAAAGGCTGTACTCAGGTCGATTTGGGAGGCCTCGCGCGCGCTCTCACGGATTTCTTTAGCGACGAAATCGGCGCTGTCATAGGCTTCCGTCGTACGTTGTCGCAGCAATTGCGAGACGTACAAGAAGCAGAAGATCGCGACCAAGGCGAAGACCATGCTGCTGATCGCGAGTACAAGTTTGGTTTTCAGGCGCATTGGACTTTGCGAAGACAACCTGGCTGCACGAGCTCTTGGCGGCATCATAACAGCCTGTGCACGGCCGCGGAAAGCGCAGGTACCGGGAAGATTTGTTGGCAACGCGAATGACTTTGGCCATCGCGCTTCGGGCTTGGGTCAGGGCACGTACAATTGTGGTAAGGTGTTCGACGGCACCTGCTGCCAGGCCCTTATCAGAGCTGCAGCCAACGGGAATACCGGATTCTGCGTCTAACCCCTAAGGTCACCGCAAACCGTTGACAGCGAATGGTCTATGATGCCAGGAGAAGAAAACGTGGTTCAACCCGCGACGGACGAGACCAAGAAAGTACCAACCGACACAGTCGCCAAACTTCGCACTTTATCGCACGACCTGAGCAACTACATCGAAACCATCATGCAGGCTTCTTATCTTCTTGCCCAGGCGAAGCTCGACGACAACAACAAGAAATGGTTGGAACTGATCGACAAGGCATCGCAGGATGCGGCTCGCGTGAATCGCGAGATCCGCGAAATTCTGCGTGCCCAGAGCTAATCGGACGGCAACGGTCGCGACCTTTGTCCTGGTCGGATCGGCTTGCTGACAAGTGCTTCGGCTGACTTAAGCGGCCGGCATTCGCAGGATTGGCCTGTCCGGTCGGCCGCGCAAGAAGTCCTGTGCCCGATGAAATCCTTCCATCGTTCCTACGTCAATGTAGGTCTCACCCACATGATGACCGCGCACCGCATTGCCGGCATCGATAAACGCATTCAACAGCGTTCCCAGATACTCGTCTTCCCGGTGTCGCGCCTCCCATAGCAGCTTCAGGCTGTGAAAGGCTTCGCCTGAGGTCGTGATTGCTCCCCAGATCCAGTTCGACTGTGGTGCAGGCACTTTCACTTCGACCTTCGTCACGAAGTTCTGTTGATCACAGATTACCGCGTCGAACAGCGCGGGATTCTGCACCGGGAACAACACCAGGTTCACGCAGGCCATGTCCTGGCTGAGGGCCGGATAGTAAGCGTTCTCGGGAAACCAGACCGTGTCCGGCAATCCGATCAAAACTTTGTCATGCTGGTGGGCGAAAGCCTCGGCGCGAAACAGCGCATCGCAAAGACCGCGCGGGTGCTGCTGCACGACATAGAAGATCTCGGCGTTATAGCTGCGTTCTGCGTAGTAGCGCACGATATCGCTCTTCTCAGCCGAGATGATCATGCAGATCTGCGACGCCCCGGCGGCAATCATGCGCTCCACCAGGTATTCCGAGATGGCCTTAGGACGTTCGATTCCGTCAATGACGCGAGAGCCAACCGGGAGAAGTTCTTTGGAGCCGCCCAGGGGCTGGATTCGTTGTCCCGCGCCTGCTGCTGGAATGATGCCGATCATGCCCATACCTCCTCGCGAGAAATTTCTCCCTGACGCGCCTCTTCGCAGTGAGCCAGAAACTCCCGCGCTCGTCGTTCGCCCGTGTGCTCATCCAGCGTACGTTGCCGTGCCCGCTCCGCGCGGTTACGTAATTCGGCAGCAGGTGAATCGAGAAGAGCTAATACATCTTCCGCAGTGCGCACCAGGTGGAGCTCATGTTCAAGATCGAAGAAGGTGTCCAGCCCCTCCCAGTAGTCCGTCAGAATCGGAGTGCCGCATGCGGCCGCTTCGAAAAAACGGCCAGAGGGACAATAGCCCGAATCAGCCATCTCCTGTCGCGTGATGTTCAGCGTGGCGTTCGAGGATGAGTACAAGGCCGGATGATCGCCCGGGGCAACGTGATCGGTGCGTCGCACATTCTCAGGCCAGCGCCAGCCGTAGGGATAGAGTGATCCCGCCAGCAGAAATTGCAGATCGCTGCGTCGTCGCGCCGGCTCCAGCAGCAGGTTATTCAACTTCTCCTGACGGTCGGGAGCGTAAGTCCCCAGATAGCTGAGCGCGCAAGCGAGATCTTTGCGCGTCTCTACCCGGCGATAAATGTCGGGGTCGACGCATCCATACAGCGCTCGCACCATGCGGCCGCCGTAGTCTTGCTCAAGACGACGGAGCAGGCCGCCTCCCGTGAACGACAGGTAGAGATCGAAGTTCGGAATTTGCTCGCGCCGCAGGTAATCCAGCGGCCCGGAGCCCAGGCGACTGAGCGTGACGGGAGTGTCAAGATCGTAGAAAACGTGCAGGGGACGTGCCAGCTCCAGTATGTTGTCTGCGATGCAAGCGCCATCGGGCGTATAACTCGCCGTCACCACCACATCGGAGTCTGCGGCCTCGCGCAACGCTTCGGCTCGGACTTGGTTCCAGTCGTCATACAGCCGCAGATCGCAGTAATCACAAGATTGAAAGTCGCGATGCGCGGCATAGTAAGGAACGTCCTTTTCGTAGAAGACGACATGCGCTCCGTGGCTATGCAGCGCTCGTAAGATCGCCCGGTACGGCGTGGCGTGCCCATTCCCCCACGAGGAAGAAAGCGCGAGTCCGAAGATCGTAATTTTCAAGACGCACCAAAAGTAAGATTGTTCGGCTCCCGCGTGTGCGAGACCGAAACGTACTTACCTTTCGATGGAGGGGATGCAGATAGTGTTGGCTGCTCCTGAAAGCGCAGAAGCAGCCTCATTTTTCTAGACGAGCTGCGCGTCCATGGTGATGTTGGCGTTCAGGACTTTCGAAACCGGGCAGCCCTTCTTCGCGTTCTGTGCGGCTTCGTCAAACTTTGCTTTATCGGCGCCGGGAATCTTCGCCTTCACGTCCAAGTGCACTGTAGTGATTCCGAAACCACCTTCCACTTTTTCCAGCGTTACGGTGGCGGTCGTGTCAATGCTCTCGGCCTTCATGCCGGCACTGTCGAGTTGCGCGGAGAGCGCCATCGAGAAGCATCCCGCATGGGCCGCGGCAATCAGTTCCTCGGGATTCGTGCCAACTCCATTTTCAAAACGAGTGCTGAAAGAATACTGCGTCTCTTTAAGCACTCCACTTTGTGTGGAGACAGTTCCTTTACCGTCCTTCAATCCGCCTGCCCAATGGGCAGTGCCAGTGCGTTGCATGATGTCCTCCTGGATTAAGAATCACTCCGTATTTACGTTACACGAAGGACGAGGCCATGCGGAACGGAGTCCCCCCGGGCGCCACCGGGTTAAGGAACTGTAATTATTTTGGCAGTGCAGCTGCACCTATCAGTAGAAGTCGGCACAACTAAGGAAGTAGTCGCAGCGAGGGCACACTAGTTTGCAATGATTCTCCCGCAGAGTCTCCGAACAGTTGGGACAGACCTGCAAAATAGCCGTAGTTTTTCTTTGGTGACTCCTGGTGCCTTCCGTTTCGGCCACCTTAGTGAGCGCTTGAGGATTTTCTGCCATAGGTCGTAAGTGAAGCAGTACGTCCAGAAAGTGGACGGCACTTTGACAGCATACCCTTGCGATAGCCAGGCCGAGCAGTGCTTAGTCGGATGCAGATCACCCAAGAGTACATGTACCTGCGTCACACAAATAATGGACAAATTTAGCTGGTATTTCGCCATTGCATGCCTATAATTTCCCACAAGGGTTCCGTTTACCAGCGGAGCCCCGGGTTTGCGGGCGCGGCATCTTTATCCAAGGGAAAATTTAAAAAAAGGCCGAGCGCCCGACTGGTAAAGTGAAGATACGCTAGTTACTACTTAGTTAACATCATGAACTAGGGATTGTGTATCACTTAGATGGCTGTAGACGGAAATAATCCTGGCTTGTTTTAGCCGGGGGAATAGCAACCGGGTGTTGATTCAAGATCTGCTGTAAACGGCGCCGGACCGTGGGTTCGGTCAACAGAAATTCAGTTCAGAATGTTTTTTGGAGGGTCGCATCATGCCGAAGTTTGTTACTGCCATTCTTGCAATACTCATGTTAGCTGGCGCGCTGTGCGCTATTAGCGGTGCAACCCCCCTGACTCAGTACCACTCGGTCGCCATCGTCGGCGAAGGAACATCCCCATTTCCTGTGATGCTGTCGTCCAACGCTTCAACTAGCGAGGCCACGCTCGCTAGCCACTTCTAAGAATTAAGGTCGTAGAACGACCCAGGAGACTCTGCCAATGAAAAACTTTCTGGCTGTGACTTTCGCTCTCGTCATGCTAGCCGGAGTAGCCAGTGCGGCTACAAACCCGCTGTCCGGTACCGCTGCGATACCCCTTGCCAACGCGGCCTCCAACAGCAATACCTCCGATAATTTGAAGCCGAATGAAGGCGCACCGATGCCGCTATGCCCTCCGGGACATAACTGCCCACCGAGTCTGCAACCGCAGCTGATGGCGAATGAAGGCGCGCCGATGCCGCTATGCCCTCCGGGACATAACTGCCCACCGAGTCTGCAACCGCAGCTGATGGCGAATGAAGGCGCACCGATGCCGCTATGCCCTCCGGGACATAACTGCCCACCGAGTCTGCAACCGCAGCTGATGGCGAATGAAGGCGCGCCGATGCCGCTGTGCCCTCCAGGACATAACTGCCCACCGAGTCTGCAACCGCAGCTGATGGCGAATGAAGGCGCACCGATGCCGCTATGCCCTCCGGGACATAACTGCCCACCGAGTCTGCAACCGCAGCTGATGGCGAATGAAGGCGCACCGATGCCGCTATGCCCTCCGGGACATAACTGCCCGCCGAGCCTGCAACCGCAGCTGATGGCGAACGAAGGCGCGCCGATGCCGCTGTGCCCTCCGGGACATAACTGCCCACCGAGTCTGCAACCGCAGCTGATGGCGAATGAAGGCGCACCGATGCCGCTGTGTCCTCCAGGACATAACTGCCCGCCGAGTCTGCAACCGCAGCTGATGGCGAACGAAGGCGCACCGATGCCACTATGCCCTCCCGGACATAACTGCCCGCCGAGTCTGCAGCAAGAGCTGGTGGCTCTTGGACATGAGGGGTGGCCGGTCTAACAGGCAACTGCCAGCATGGGCATAGCTTGAGTACCGGAACGGGAGGTAACTGGCGCAAGGTTACCTAAATCGAGAAAAATCGTGCTTGTGTTGTGCTGATTTCACGGATATGCTTTCGTTGAATCATGCACTACCGTCTGGCCGATTACGTGTTCTGGTTGACAGCGCCTGTTTTGCAGGCGGGTGTCCTTGTTGCGATGTTTCGCAGAGGACTGCACCGGGACTATCCGTTTTTCTTTAACTACACCGTTCTTCAGGTAGTGTCGGTACCCGTGCTGGCCGCGTTCATGCGCTGGTCGTATGCCGGTTATTACTACGCCTACTACCTAAATGTCGCGCTGAGTGTCCTGATTTCCTTTGCCGTGTTGCAGGAAATCTTCAAGGACGCATTCCGTCCATACGAGAACCTGCGCGACCTGAGTGTGATCCTGTTCCGCTGGTCGGCGCTGGTAGTTTTCCTGGTCGCCGTTATGTGGGCGGTCAACGCCGGTCACAAGTCCGCCAATGGAGTTTTCGACGACGTGATGCTGCTGGGAGACCGCAGCCTCCGCCTGATGCAATGTGGCCTCGTTTTCTTCCTGCTTCTATTCAATACATACCTGGGCATTCCGCAGCGTAGCCTGCTGTTTGGGATTTCGCTGGGCTTTGGATTTTTCGCCGCTGTGAACATGTTAGTGACGACGGCAGCCAGCCGGCACGGTCTGGTGACCTCGCTGGCGCTCAGCCGGATCAACAGCTTGGCTTACTTAACCTCGGTGGTCATCTGGCTCGTGTATACCCTGGTTGCTGTGCCGTCGAAAAGCAAAGCGGGTGCCGAAGTCGCTTTGCGCTCGAAAGACTGGAATCACGCTCTTGAAGCAGCGCGTGGCGTTCCCGCCGATGGCCTGCTCGAGAGCATGGAAGACACGGTCGAGCGCCTGCTGTATCCGGAAGAATCAAAAGGCGCGAAAGTTTCCGCAATCCCCCTCTAATCCATCCGATCCATTCTTCTTCTTCGATTGCGCCGCCCACAGGTGCGCCGGCTAATCTCCTTTAAGATCTCGCGAAACCTGCGTAATAAGGGCCCTTGGCCGGGGCTCAAATGGCCGCTTAATGTAAACTGGTAATTACCGGTTTCGACTCCCTCCGCTTTGCCGATCGAACGCGGTTTTCCCCAGTCATGAAAGGACAGTTTTGAGCACGAAGTTACGCAATATCGCCATCATCGCGCACGTTGATCACGGTAAGACCACTCTGGTGGACGCCATGCTGAACCAGAGCGGAACCTTCCGTGCCAACGAAACCCACGTTGAACGCGTGATGGATTCCAATGACTTGGAGCGCGAGCGCGGCATCACTATTCTGGCCAAGAACACAGCCATTTTCTATCACCACATCAAGATCAACATTGTCGATACGCCCGGCCACAGTGACTTCGGCGGCGAGGTAGAGCGCGCGCTCAAGATGGTGGACGGAGTGATGTTGCTGGTGGATGCCAGCGAGGGACCGCTGCCCCAGACCCGTTATGTCCTGAGCAAAGCTTTGGAGGCCAAGCTGCCTCCGATTCTGGTGATCAACAAAATCGATCGCCCTGACGCTCGCGCGCAGGAGGTCCTCAACGAGGTCTACGACCTGTTCATCGACCTCGATGCGGGCGAGGATCAGCTCGATTTCCCCGTGCTTTACACCAACGCCAAACTGGGCACGGCAACCACCGATATCTCCACTGCCGGCGAGAATCTACAGCCACTGTTTGAAGCCATTGTGCAGACGATTCCCGAGCCGAAGGGAGACGCCGACGGCCCGTTGCAGGTGTTGGTCGCCAATCTTGATTACAGCGATTACCTAGGGCGGCTCGCCATCGCGCGTGTTTTCAACGGTACCCTGCGCACCGGCGAAGATGTAGCCATTGCCAAGCGCGACGGCACGATGGAGAAGATCAAGATCACGAAGCTGTTTTCCTTCTCCGGACTGAAGCGCACCGACATCGTGGCGACTGAACTCGGCGACATCGTTGCCGTAGCCGGAGTCACCGGCATCAATATAGGCGAGACCATTACAGACGTCGAGAATCCCGCGCCGCTGCCGGTGATCACCATCGACGAGCCCACCATCGCGATACAGTTTATGGTGAACACCTCGCCCTTCGCCGGCCGTGAAGGCCAGTACGTCACCTCGCGCAATCTGCGCGACCGCCTGCAAAAAGAGCTGCTGACGAATGTCTCCCTGCGAGTCGAGGACACCGACAGCACCGACTCTTTCACGGTGATGGGACGCGGCGAACTGCAACTGGCCATCCTCATTGAGATGATGCGCCGCGAGGGATTCGAACTGGCAGTCGGTAAGCCGGAAATCGTTACCAAGCGCGTCGACGGCAAGCTCATGGAACCGGTTGAGCGTCTCACCGTCGATGTGCCCGAGTCATTCGTGGGCGTCGTCATCGAGAAGCTGGGAGCCCGCAAGGCCCAGATGCAGAAGATGCACAACCACGGCTATGGCCGGGTGCGCATGGAGTTCGTTATTCCCAGCCGTGGCCTCATTGGGCTGCGCAGCGAACTGCTGACCGATACGCGCGGAACCATCGTGATGAACTCCCTGTTCGAAGGCTATACCGAGTGGCAGGGCGACATCCCGCATCGCGTAACCGGAGCGCTGGTTGCCGACCGCTCCGGACACACTACCGCTTATGCGTTGTGGGGTCTGCAGGAGCGCGGCGAGATGTTTGTCGGCCCCGGAGTCGAGGTCTATGAAGGCATGGTAGTAGGCGAGAACTCACGCGACAACGATCTTGATGTCAACATCGTTCGCGAGAAGAAGCTGACCAACATGCGCTCGTCAACAGCGGATGATGCCATTCGCCTGGTGCCGTTCAAGAACCTGAACCTGGAGCAGGCGATTGAGTTCATTGCCGACGATGAGCTGGTGGAAGTAACGCCGCAATGCCTTCGCCTGCGCAAGAAGATTTTGCAGTCGAATCGGCGGCCGCGACGTAACGCCCAGCCGGCGACCGTGGAAAGCTAGACTCAGCCTGTCGCCGCTTCGGTTGCATCGCTGTGTTGCTGCGCCGGCGTCGACTTCGAGCGTTGTTCACCCGGACTGGTCAGGCGGTTAAACTCGAATGCCGCGTTGATCAGGGCGATGTGCGAGAGGGCCTGCGGGAAATTCCCAACTTGCCGTTTCGCCCTTGGATCGTACTCTTCCGCCAGCAGCCCGACATCGTTGCATAAACCTATCAGGCGCTCGAACAATTTTCGGGCATCGTCCACCCGGCCCAGCATTTTCAATGCGCTGACCATCCAGAAGCTGCAGGCCAGGAATGCTCCTTCGCCGGGGGAAAGCCCGTCGTCCGACTGTTCCGTTCGATAACGCAGGACAAGGCCATCGGCCATCAAGTGCTTCTCGATCGCTTCGATGGTGCCGCGCACGCGGGGATCTTCGCAAGGCAGGAAACCAACTTGCGGAATCAGCAGTAGAGACGCATCCAGTTGATCGGAGCCGTAAGCCTGGGTGAAGCTGCCCAGCTTCTCGTTGTAGCCTTTCTCACAAACCTCGTGATGGATCTGGTCGCGAATCTGGGACCAGCGCAGGATGACGTCCGGCTTTACCGATTTCTCCAACATCTTGACCACTCGATCAAAGGCCACCCAGGCCATTACCTTGGAATAGGTGAAGTGCTGCGGCTCGCCGCGCACCTCCCAGATGCCGCTGTCAGGGGTGTTCCAGACAGTTGCCAGGTGGTCGGTAAGCGCGCTCAACAGGCCAACATCCTCCTGCGTCGATCGCAATCCGCCAAGTTGCGCGTGCAGCAGCGCGTCGGCCAGCTCACCGTAGACATCCAGTTGCATCTGTTCAGAGGCTGCATTGCCTATGCGCACTGGCTTGGATTTTTCATATCCATCCAGCCAGAGAATCTCCCATTCCAGCAGGTTGCGCTCCCCGCGGATGCCGTACATGATCTGCACCTGGTCGGGACTGCCGGCGACAGCGCGCAGCAGCCAGTCATGCCATGATTTTGCCTCTTCGAAGTAGCCGGCATTCATCAGTGCCAGAAGCGTGAAAGTCGCGTCCCGCAGCCAGCAGTAACGATAGTCCCAGTTGCGCTCCCCTCCCACCCGTTCTGGCAGCGACGTGGTGGGCGCGGCAACGATGCCTCCGGTGTGCCGATAAGTGAGAGCTTTCAGCGTGATCAGCGAGCGTTCTAGCTCGGCAGCATACTGCCCGTGCAGGCGCGAGCGGGACGTCCATTTTTCCCAGAACGTCACTGTCTCGGCGAGCGCGCGTTCGGGGTCGACCGGGTGCGGTAAATCGTAGTACGACGGGCCGTAGGTGAGGACGAACGGGATCGACTCGCCCTCACGCACGGTGAATTCGCTGCAGGTTCGCAGGTTCTCACCGCGCAACTCAACGGGCGTGTGCAGCACTACCATGTCGGGACCGGCGATGGCGCGCAGGGTACCGTCTTCCAGGCTCGACACCCAGGGCACAGTACGTCCATAGTCGAAGCGCAGGACCAGTTCCATCTCCATGGTGACTGCGCCCTGGACTCCACGCACGATTCGGATCACGTCGGGGTTATGACCGCGGGGCGGCATGAAGTCGATCAGAACGGCCGTGCCTTCGGCGGTTTCGAACTTCGTTTCCAGCACCAGCGTGTGATCGAGATAACGCCGGGTGAACTTGGCCTCGCCTTTCGGAGCAAGCGACCATCGGCCGTTTTCGTCTGTTCCAAGGAGCGCCGAGAAGCAGGCTCCCGAAGCAAAGGTCGGCCAGCACAGCCAATCGATGGAGCCTTTGCGGCTTACCAGCGCGGCTGTTTCACAATCCCCAATGAGAGCGTAGTCCTCAATGCGAGACGGCACAATGGTTGGATTCTACCGCAAGCGCACGGGTGGCTCCGATTGCTACTCGTATCGCAGGGCCTCGACCGGATCGAGTCGCGAGGCCTTGACCGCGGGATACATGCCGAAGAAAAGGCCGACGCTCATGGCCATCAGCACTGCCGTAACCACTGCCCAGATGGGTACCGAGGTCGGCATAGAAGGGAAAATGAGCGGAAGAGCCGCCGCGGCCGCCACACCCACCAGCACACCGGCAAGGCCACCAAGTCCGGTCAGGACAACCGCCTCCGTCAGGAACTGACTTACTACGTCGCCCCTTTTCGCCCCGATAGCTTTGCGCACCCCGATTTCGTGGGTGCGCTCGGTCACCGACATCAGCATGATGTTCATCACGCCGACACCGCCCACCAGCAAGCCGATCGAGCTCACCACGATGGTCATCAGCGCCACAGTGCTCATGATCTGGCGGAAGTTGTCGGCAATGGCTTCGGCGCTGGTCATGCCGAAGTTGTCCGGCTTGTTGAAAGGTACGTTGCGGCGGCGGCGCAGCAGGCCGCGAATCTCATCCTCGGCCGCGTCCTTGAATCCGGGATAAGCTTCCGCGCCGATAAATACTTCGTCGTTCGCGGGATAGTGCTTGCGGTAGGTGTGGTACGGCACTTTGACCGTACGATCGGCAGAATCGTCTTTGAAGAGCTGCCCTTTGCGCTTGTCGAGCACGCCGATCACCCGATAGGGAACGCCGTCCACAATAATGGTCTTGCCCATGCCGTCGTGCGCGGGAAAGAAGTTCTTGTCAATGTCGTAACCAATGACGGCTACATCTTCGCGGTGCTCGTCTTCAAAGTCAGTAAAGAAGCGGCCTTGGATTACACGGGCATTGTAGACATCCTGCCAAGCGGCGTTGGTTCCGCTGTAGTCGAGATTCGTGATTTCGTGGTTTTCATAGCGCGCCACCTGTGGCACTGGCCGGGTGCCGGGTTCCATGCGCGGCATTGCGTCCAGGGTTACCGCCTGCACGTGCGGAGCTTCGGCCATAATGGCCTCGGCATCTTCGCGAGTCAGCGGCTTTCGCGAGCGCTCCTCGGCGCTCATGCGTCCAGTGTGGATGCCCATATCAAAGCGGAAGAGAAACAGCGTATTGGTACCGTAGTCCTCCAGATAGGCCTGCACGTCACGGCTGACGCCCACCAGGATCGAGGCGACAAAAATCATCGCCGCCACCCCAATCACAACGCCCAGCACCGTCAGAAACGAGCGCGTCTTGTGGTCGCGCACCGTCTCCAGCGCCATCCGCGAATTGATGCCAAACTGCAGTCGTTTCATAAGTCAGTTGTCGGTTTCCAGTTGTCACTGTCGTCGTTGTAACCGGCAACGGACAACTAGTTTTCGAACCTCAACGCTTCAATCGGGTCCAGCCGCGCCGCTTTTCGCGCCGGATAGACCCCGAAAAACATTCCCACACTCGACGAAATTCCGATGGCCAGAACTACCGCTGAGATAGGAACAGCCATGGGGACTGGCGTCGCACTGCGCACAATCACCGCCAGGATCCACGCGATCAGCACGCCAATCACGCCCCCAACCAGTGACATCACCGTCGATTCCACCATGAATTGCAGCAGAATGTCGCGCCGCTTCGCGCCCATCGATTTGCGAATGCCGATCTCGCGGGTGCGTTCCGTTACCGATGACAACATCACGTTCATGATGACTACGCCGCCGATCACCAGGAAAATCGATACCAGTCCGACCATGCCCGACGCCAGCGTTCCGGTGAGACTTTGCCAAAGGCCCATCAGGCTGTCGCTGCCCAGGATACCGAAGTTGTCGTCGTCGTTTGGAGCCAGGTGCCGCCGCGATCGCATCAGAGTGCGGGCTTCTTCCTGCGTACGAGCCATCCACTCCGGTCCACGTGCCTGCACATTCACGCTGAGCGTGGTGTTGCGTCCGTACATCTTCAGCCAGGTCTGGATGGGGATGTAAACGAAATTGTCCTGCGACTGGCCGAAGGTATTACCAATCCGTTTGGCCACCCCGACTACCTGGAATTCCTGCCCGTCAACCGTCAGCGTTTTGCCCAGGGGGTCGCCGGTGGCAAACATCTTGTCAGCAACGTCGGCGCCAATCATGCACACCATGTCGCGGTGCTCGTTGTCGCTATCGGTAATGTAACGGCCGGTGGCTACTTCTTCCACGTCCATGTCGCCGATGTTGGCAGTCACGCCGCGCAGGTCGACGTCTTCCAGATTCTGGCGCTCATTGCGGATATTCGCCGCCCGTCGCACTTCGACACCAACCCCTTTGGCAAGCTTCAGGTTGTCGCGCAAAGCTTCATAGTCGTCCCAGCTAATGTCACGGTTGCGGCGCGTCGCTCGCAGCAGTTCCTTGGAGTCGTTGATGATGGGGAACTTGTGGATGAGAAAAACGTTCGATCCGAGGTTGGCGACGCGGCTGGCGAAATACTCGTTCATCCCACTGATAAGGGCGATCACCAGGATCAGGGTGGAAACCGAAAGAATGATTCCCAGCAGCATCAGAAACGAGCGCAGCTTATGCGCGCGCATAGTCTGAAGTGCAATAAGGGTTGGTTCACGCAGGAAGTGGCCGCGTGCCAATCGCCGCTGCTGGCTGGAAGAAGTCATGAAATCGGTGCCGGAGAGCCTGCCTCTATTGTACGCACTGGGACGAAGTTCTCCGAAGGGTAATACGAAGACGACGGGCCAAAAGTTGCAGAAACCGGGACAAATGGCCGGATGTTACCGGGCTGCGGCGTGTCCCATGGGGGAGGACGTCAGGTCAACGGATTCCAGCTTTTTGCCTTCCTGACTGAAGCGCGGCAGGTGCATCAGCCCCCAGCGGTTCAACTTGAACTGCACCGACGTCCCCAGCACTCCGAAACCGTATTTCACGCTACGCCGGAAATTGATGGAAGAAGCCTCTTCAAAGTATTTCGTGGGACACGATACCTCGCCAATGCGGAAGCCGAAATGCACGCACTGCGCCAGCATCTGATTGTCGAATACGAAGTCGGGAGAGTTCTCCATCAGCGGCAATGTCGTCAGGACCTTGCTGCTGAAAGCGCGGTAGCCAGTGTGATATTCGGAGAGCTTTACCCCCAGAAAGATGTTCTCAAAGGCGGTAAGAAAACGGTTGGAAATGTACTTGTAAAGCGGCATGCCGCCACGCAGCGCCTGGCCTCCGATAATGCGCGAGCCTAACACCACGTCGTAGACATCGTAGGCTACCATGCTGGCCATGGCGGTGATCAGCAGCGGCGTGTACTGATAATCCGGGTGGACCATGATCACCACGTCGGCCCCGGCCGCCAGCGCCTCGCGATAGCACGTCTGCTGGTTGCGTCCATAGCCGTAGTTCTTGTCGTGAACGAACACCAACAGGCCGAGCTTCCTGGCCAGTTCAACCGTATTGTCCTTGCTGTAGTCGTCTACCAGGATGCGAATATCCACCAGGTCGGGAAACTCCCGCACTGTCGCTTCCAGGGTGAGTTCGGCGTTGTAGGCCGGCATCACCACGGCTACCCGTTTCCCGTTGATCATGGCTATGGTCCCTTGAAAATCCCCGAGACATCATAACCTGCCGCATCCGCCTGGCCCAAGCACGATTCCTGCAAAAACTGCCCGTCAGGATGTGGGCGCAACCGCCATGGGATCCGTCCTGTTCTGCTAATCTGAACCGTCTCCTGTGACACTCGCTCTCACGCTCGTGGCGATTGCCTGCGTCCTGCTCGCGCTGGCGGGCACGGCGTATTTCACCCTCAGCACCTGGGCGGCTCTGCGCTATCGCGGCGAGGACCGAATAGGTAATCCCGGCTATTCGCCCGCGGTCAGCATCCTCAAGTCGCTGAAAGGCATTGATCCGCATATGTACGCGGCGTTTGCCAGCCATTGCGGACTCGATTATCCCCAATACGAGGTGCTGTTTGGCGTGCACGATATGGAAGAACCGGCGCTGGCCCTGGTCCGCAAGCTGCAGCAGGAATTCCCCCGTCAGGTGCTCCGCATCATCCATTGTCCGGAGTCCCTGGGCCTGAACGGAAAAGTCAGTAATCTTGCGCAGATGCTGCCTCAGGCGCGCTTCGATCACGTCATCATTAACGACAGTGACATCGTGGTGCCGCGTGACTATTTGCGGCAGGTGATGTCGCCCTTCGCCGATCCGGCGGTTGGCATGGTGACGATTCTGTACCGCGGCGTCGCGGGTAATACGCTGGGTTCGAAACTGGAGGCGCTTGGCCTCAGCAGCGATTTTGCCGGAGGCGTGTTGCTGGCGCAGGCAATGGAAGGTGGTATTCGCTTCGGCCTGGGTGCGACCGTTGCCATGACGAAAGAAGTAATCCAAAAGATTGGCGGCCTCGCTGTGCTGGCGGATTATCTGGGCGATGATTACGAGCTCGGCGCGCGGACAGCGGCGCTGGGCCGCAAGGTCGAGCTGGCGAATACGGTGCTCGGGACGACGCTGCCGGACTATTCCTTCCGCGATTTCTGGCTGCACCAGATGCGCTGGGCGCGTAACGTGAAAGATCGGCGGCCCGGGCAATACATTGGGCTGATCGCGACGTTCGGCCTGGCGTGGGCGATTCTGGCGGTGCTGGCGCGGCCGCTCAGTTGGTGGACGTGGGCAGCATTGGCGATCACGGCGGTTGCACGCTTCACCGCGGCCATCGTGGTAGGGAGAGGCGTCCTGAACGATCCGCAGCTATTGCCGAATCTGTGGCTGGTGCCGCTGCGCGATTTCGTGGCGCTGGCAATCTGGTTTGCGAGCTATTGCGGAGACACGGTGGTCTGGCGGGGCGCGCGCTTCAGGCTGCGCAAAGGAAAGTTGGAGACGGCCGGGCAGTGAGGTTGCGATGGAGCTGTTTATCTTTGCCCGTTTTCATGCCCAAGTGGGGAACGAGGCGGCGGTTGAGCAGGCGCTGAAAGAAGTGGTTGTACGGTCGAGCAAAGAAGCCGGCTGCCTCAGCATTCACGCGTTTCATGCAACCGGCGATGATCGGCTGTTTTATGTTCACTCGCATTGGCAGGATGAAGCCGCCTTCGAGCTTCACGCAACCCTGCCGCACACGGTGAAGTTCGTCGAGACGGTGGAGAAGTTGATCGATCATCCGCTGGAGGTGGCGCGCACGAGTATGGTGGCGTGATCGCGCGATCTTAGGATCTTCAATAGTGATTGTCATCCCGACCGCAGGCGGGCGTCTTTTTGCCCGCCGGAGTGGAGGGACCTGCTTATTGCCTTGCGGCAGAGCGATTCTTCCACCACGCATACACAAGGTTTCTTCGACTACGCAGAGGCAACGGCGCCGCTCCGCTCAGGATCACACGGGCGAATGTAGTTGTGTGATCTCCCATCATGATTGTCATCCCGACCGGAGGCGGGCGTCTTTTGCCCGCCGGAGTGGAGGGACCTGCTATTCAGGGCGTACTCAGTCATGCGCCTGCGGCACGCTGTCCCGCTCGAACTCTATCGATCGCGCTACCGGAGTAATGCGGCCTTCCTTGCCGAACTGGTATGGCTCGCCGCGCCATAAAAATCTGTTGCCGGTAAAGCTGCCCACCCAGGTACAAAATCCCAGCAGATCGCGCAGCGGATACAGCCAGCTCAGCCACAGGCAGCGTGGATCGCCAATGATCCCCCACCCTACAACCAACGACAGCAGCATGCGGTTCAGCCACGCGGCTGCAAGCAGCCCAAGCCCCGCGATCACATGATGGCCGTGATGTCCGAAGCCCAGTACCAGTGCCAGTAATCCGAAGGGCACCGCATACGTCAGGCCCGATCCTACATGTCCCCAGGGACGCGAGTAGCGCGTGCTCTTCATCCAGCGCAGTTGGTCGCCGAAAGTGCGTGGCAACGAGCAAGCCGACAGCACATGTCCAACCTTGTAGTGGGAGAGCACGACCTCGTATCCCGCGCTTGCCACCAGACTACCGAGCACAAAGTCATCCGAGTAGAAGTCCGCGGTCTCGCGAACGCCTCCGATGGCTTCAATGACGTCGCGCCGTACGGTCATGGCCGCGCCCAGCGCGAACTTCATGCCTTCCACCATATCCGCGACCATCACGCCCGCGGGCATCTCTACCGACATGCCCAGCGCTTCCATGTGCGACCAGAAGTCAGAGGCGGGAATGCCCTGGTACAGACACGTGACCAATCCGACCTTATGGTTCAATAACGGCGGAATGACGTTGCGCAGAAAATCGGGTCCCGCCAGGATGTCGCTGTCGCTGATGACGAAATAGTCGTCGTCAGAGGAAGCAATCATCTTCGCCAGCGAGAACACTTTCGCATTGGGCCACGACGGCTCGCCTGACAGCACCACGCGCGTCCGTACGTTGGGATAGCGCGTACGCAGCTTTTCAACTACCGCCAGCGCCTGGTTATCGCGCCCACGCGCCCCGAAGACGATCTCAAAGTCGGGATAGTCCTGACGGAAGAAGCTCTCCAGCGTCTCTTCCAGCCGGGGCTCGAGTCCGTGTACAGGTTTAAGCACGGTGACCGGCGGCAGGATTTCGCGCGGGACGGCGAGCACTTTCTGGCGTGCTTTGCGCGCCCCAGCTACATAGCGGAATGCGGCCACCATCACCATGGCGAGAAAGACCGTCGAGGTGAACGAGCCGAATATGGATGTGAACCATAACAGGTGGCGCAGAACGTGCTCGCCGGCACCCGCTATGTCCAGAAGGATTGCGAACATAGGAACGTTACATTGTACCCGCTTGAGCCGTGAGGGGGGGCGGGAGTTATTTCGAAGCCAGGAACGCGCCCAGCGCTGCCTGTCCCAGGCTGATTCCGCCATCATTGGGCGGAACGGCTTGATTCGCCCAAATCTCTAATCCAGCGGCGCCCAGCAAGTCGCGAAGGTCGCTGAGCAGCAACTCGTTCTGGAACACTCCTCCTGACAGCACGATGGTATTCAGCTGCTTTTGGCGGCACAAGGTCACTGACGCGTGCGACACCCCGTTCGCGATACCAAGCTGGAAGGCTCTTGCGATTTCGTTCGGCGAGCGGCCGCGCTTGCGGTCCGAGGCGACGGCGAACAATAAAGGACGGAAATCCAGCTCTCCGTCGGCAAAAGGAAACAGATAGGCCTCGGTCACGCCGGCTCCACGGGCAAGACTTTCGACCCACGTAGCCGCCTGGCCTTCGAAGGTGATGGCCCGCGTGAATCCCAGCAGGGCCGCGGCCGAATCGAAGAGCCGGCCGATGGAGGTCGTAGGGAAACTTCGTACCTGCTTGTTGACCAACTCTAGCGCCCGGCGATAGCGTGCTGGGAAGTCGAAGGGCGCGGCCGTGAGATCAGGCAGACCCTCGACTTGCGCCAGGAATCCGGCTGCGGCCTGCACCGGATGTTGCGCCGCTGCGTCGCCCCCGGGAAGGCTGGCGCGACGAAGATGCGCCACACGTTCGAAGCCCTCGCGCACGCTCCCGGCAAAAAACTCGCCGCCCCAGATGCTGCCGTCGTCGCCATAGCCGGTGCCGTCAAAGCTGATGCCCAAGACGCGTTTGTCCCAGGCACCGTGTTCGGCCAGAACCGACGCGATGTGTGCGCGATGATGTTGCACCGCGATCTTCTGCGCCGCCTTCAACCCCACCGTGTACGTCGTCGAGAGGTATTGCGGATGCGCGTCGTGGACCAGCAACAACTCGTCCCAGTTCACTTCGTACATCGCAACCAGATCGCGGATGGTTTCCTGAAATGCCTGGAAGGCCTGGTAGTGGTCGAGATCGCCAATGTGCTGGCTGACGAAGGCCTGACCCTCGACGACCAGCGTGATCGTGTTCTTGAGGTCGGCGCCGACGGCGAGCAGCGGTCGCTGGATGGGAAGGTTCGCCACCGCCCCGGGAGCGTACCCGCGTGCGCGTCGCAGGATGACCGGACCGAAGGCGCCGACACGGACCACCGAGTCGTCGACACGACGCGCGATGGGACGTTCGCCGATGAAATATGCATCGGCCACGCCGCCGAGCCGGTCGAAAGCGTCCTGCTCGGTGTAAGCAATAGGCTCGCTGGAGCGGTTGGCGCTGGTCATCACCAGCACGTCAGGCGCCCCGGCGGCGAACAGCAGATGATGCAGCGGCGTGTAGGGAAGCATCACGCCGAGTTCATCGTTGTCCGGAGCCACGCCCGCCAGCTCGACCTTCGCTTTCGCCAGCACGATTGGGCGCGCCACGGATTTCAGCAGCGACTCCGATTGCGGCGACAGATCCACGATGCACCGTGCGGCCTCAATGTCCTTCACCATTACCGCGAACGGCTTTTCCTTGCGATACTTGCGCTCGCGCATCGCACCGACTGCTGAAGCATTGCGGGCATCGCAAGCCAGGTGATAGCCGCCAAGACCCTTCACCGCGACGATCTTTCCCTCGCGCAGCAGCTCAACCGTGCGACGTATGGCCTCTTGCTCTCCGCTAATGCTCTCGTCGTCGGACCGCAAAAAGTAATGCGGTCCGCACCTCGGACAAGCCACCGGCTGCGCGTGGAAACGCCGGTTCATTGGATCGTGGTACTCTCCGTTGCAGTAGGCATCGAGCGGCCACGCCTTCATCGTGGTATTCGGCCGGTCGTACGGGAGCGCGAGGATGACGGTGTAACGCGGACCGCAGTTCGTGCAGTTGATGTACGGATATTGAAAGCGCGGATTTTGCGGATCGAAGAGTTCGCGCAAGCATTCCTCGCAAACCGGCAGGTCCGGCGAGATGCGGACGGTCGGCTTGTCGTGGCGCTCGCTCTCGCGAATCTCAAAGCCGGTTTGACCCGACACTTCGACAAAATGCGCTTCGACTTCAGCAATTTCAGCGGCTGGAGGAGCCTGCACCCGCAGCTCTTCGACAAACCTCCACAGCGTTTTTTCCTCGCCCTCGGCGTGGATAGAGACGCCCTCTTCGCCGTTAAGCACCCAGCCTGCAATCCCATGCTCGTGAGCGAGTCGATAGACAAACGGACGAAAGCCGACACCCTGCACCACGCCGCGAATGTGGATGGAGAGAGCAGTGCTCATGCCGGCTCTCGCCCCGCGACTCTGAACATGCGCAATTGCACCCGTCCCTTCATTGTGCACGCCGATCCCGGAACCATGTTACATGCTGCGGATTGCTTGATTGCCTTCGCGCCGCGGGTGTAGGCTCGTCGGTCACACTGTCGATTCCCTGTGGTGACTAATTGGGAGATATTGATGCACCTGCGTCCGCTCCGGAGTTTTCCGCACGCTCCACTCGCCGCTCTGATCCTATTGTTTACAGTTCTTCCGCTCGCGTTGCTAGCTCAGCAGATGCCGGGCCCGGATCAGTTCTCCGGCATGAAGTGGCGGCTGCTCGGTCCATTTCGCGGCGGACGCGTCACGGCAGTTGCGGGCGTTGCCGGCGATCCCACGGTCTATTACTTCGGCACGCCGGGCGGCGGGGTCTGGAAGAGCACCAACGGCGGCCGCGTCTGGCTGCCGATCTTCGACAGCGTTCCAGTCCCGTCGATCGGCGCGCTCACCGTTGCGCCCTCGGCGCCGAACGTGATCTATGTCGGCACCGGCGAACAGACGCGGGGCAAGGGTATCTATCGCTCCAGCGATAGCGGTAAAACCTGGAGCAGTGCGGGCCTTGCCGACGTGCCCTACATCCAGGAGATCATCGTCGATCCAAAGAATCCTGACATCGCCGTCGCCGCCGGAAACTCGATCGGCTTCGGCATTCTCTGGCATCCGGTGCCCAAGTCGGCGAGCGTCGACACTCGCGGCATCTTCCGCACCGAAGACGGTGGCAAAACCTGGAAGAAGGTTTACACCAACGACGCGACCTTTGGCGTCGTCGACATGTGCGCCGACCCTAGCAATCCGAACACGCTTTACGCCGTGCTGTACAAGCCCGAGTCAGGGTCGGGCGACAAAGCAGTTCCCCCGACCTCTGACTTTGTGAAGTCCACCGACGGTGGCGTGACTTGGGCTCCGATGTCGACGAAAGGCCTGCCTGAGAAGGGTCTCGGGCGGGCGGGCATTTCAGTCGCGGCCGGAAACAATGGCCAGCGGCTATACGCGATTGTCGACGACGGCTTCTATCGCTCTGACGACGGCGGCGCGAACTGGTATCAGTCGACCAAAGATCCGCGCGTGCTCGGCAGCCCGTATTTCAGCCGCATCTTCGCCGATCCGAAAAATGCCGACGTGCTCTACGTCGCGCAGACTTCGCTCTATCGCTCCACCGACGGCGGCAAGACCTTCGAAGCCTATGTCGGCGCCCCCAGCGGCGATGACTTCCACGTCCTCTGGATCGATCCGCAGAACTCGGCGCGCATGCTGCTCGGCGTCGACCAGGGTGCGATCGTCAGTGTTGACGCGGGTAAGAGCTGGACCTCGTGGTACAACCAGCCCACCGGCCAGTTCTACCACGTCTCCACCGACAACCTGTTCCCATACCGCGTCTACGGCGCGCAGCAGGACAGCGGCACCGCCGGCATCATCAGCCGCAGCGACTACGGTGAAATCCTGCTGCAGGACTGGTTCTCCATCGGCGGCTTCGAGTACGCCTTCATCGAGGCCGATCCGGCCCACCCCAACTATGTTTTCAGCGGAGGCTGGTATGGCTCCGTGGTGCGCTACGACAAGGAGACCGGCGAGATCGCGACCGTCTTTGAACGCGGCAAAAAGTATCGCTTCTCGGAGATGGCGCCGCTGGCCTTCTCCCCGCAAAATCCTGCCGTGCTGTACCAGGGAACGCAGTTCGTGTTGAAGACCAGCGACGGCGGCAAGAGCTGGCACGAGATCAGCCCCGACCTGACCGGATACAAAGAGCCCGTGGAGCCGAAAGAAGAAGCCAGGCAGGAGCCCAAGGAGCAGCCGAAAGACGAGCCTAAAAAAGAGCTCGAGGAAAAAGACAAAGACAAAGACGAGACTCGAGCTTTGCTTAAGCAGCGCCCTCCGGCGATCAATGCCTTGGCGCCATCTCCCGTGAAGGCCGGCGAGATTTGGGTCGGCACCAGCAACCGCATTGTGCAGCTTACGCGGGATGAAGGTAAAACCTGGCAGGACGTCACGCCCCCGGGACTGGCCGAGCCTGACGAAATTCTCTACGTCGACCCTTCGCACCTGGATGCCGCGACGGCCTACCTCACCCTGGGCGGACGGCGCGAGTCCACGCCTCCGAATGTTCTCCGCACCCATGATTACGGCAAGACGTGGCAGAAGATTGTCACCGGATTCCCCGCCGACGAAATGGTGCGCGTGGTGCGCGCCGATCCCAAGCGCAAAGAGCTCCTCTATGCCGGAACCGACTCGACCGTCTTCATATCGTGGGATGACGGCGATCACTGGCAGCCGCTCACATTGAATCTGCCTCCTGCACCCATCACCGACCTGCAGGTACACGACAACGATCTCGCCGTCTCAACTTTCGGTCGCTCGCTCTGGATTCTTGACGACGTAACGCCTCTGCGCGAAATGAATGCCCGCATCGCGTCTTCGAATGCGCATCTGTTCACGCCCCAGACTGCGGTCCGCATTCGCTGGGACAACTATGAAGACACGCCGTTCCCGGTAGAAACGCCTGCGGGCCAGAATCCGCCCGACGGCGCCATCCTTTACTATTTCCTAAAGAACGCGGCCAGCACTCCGCTGACCATGACTATTTACGACGACAAGAACGTAGAGGTGGCGAAGTACACCAGCGATCCCAAGCCGGTGGTTTATCCGCCGGCCAACGTTCCCGAGTACTGGTTCGCGCCGCCGACAGCGCTAGACAAGGCTGCAGGCGTCAACCGTTTTGCGTGGGACCTGCGCTATCCCGCGCCGCTCACCCTGCCCTACGGCTACTACGGCAACCTGCTCTCGTACACCGAGTACACGCTGGCTGACCACGCTATCGCCGGCCTGACGCCGCGTGAGCAGCCACGGGGCCCGCTGGTCGTTCCCGGCAGGTACACGGTCGAGCTGTCCTATGCCGGCAAGAGCTACAAACAGCCGCTCACCATCGTTCCCGATCCGCGCATTCATGCCTCGCAAGCCGATCTGGTGGAGCAGCGCGACCTGGCACTCGAAATCACGCGCGGTATGCAGTCCAGCGGGGATGCGTTCCACCAGATGGAAGATATGCGCAAGGCGCTGACCAATGGTCAGAAGTCATTGACCGGTGCCGATGCCGATAAGGCGAAGCCGGAGGTCGACGCGCTCTTAAAGAAAATCGACACCGTGGAGAAGGGAATTCCGACGGCGCCGGGAGTTGGTCCGGTCAATCGCGACCTGGCTCGGCTGATCTTCAGCGTCGAAAGTGCGGACATGCGACCCGCCGATACCGTAAAGGAGGCCGTCGAGCAGAACTGCGATGCGCTGCAAAAAAATCTGCAGCAGTGGCAGCAGTTGAACAACCAGGGATTTGCGTTAGTTAGTCAGCTGTTCAGCGAGCACAAGCTCACGCCGCTCCCGATTGTGATGGTGAACACGAGCGGCTGCAAGCAGTAGCTCGAAGTCGCTGCTCTCCGGTGACTGGGCCCTGACGCTCGCCCAGGATTCAATCTGCGGTGGATGCGCCGGGCTTCAGCCCGGCGGGATTGCCCACTTCATCACGAACGGCTTTACAGGCTGCTGAAAACTCGGCGTCGAAGGGTTTTGAAGGGGCGCACCTTCAGGTGCGCCGTTACAGGTCTTTAGAAGCTTTTACTTTTGTCATCACGAGGAGGGCTTCCGCCCGGCGAGGGATCTGCTGTTAGTTTTTCACCAGCCTGCTTAGCCGTGGCGGCTCCGGGCTGAGGCCGCGCCCACGACTCGCCGCGCCCTTCCAGCGATACGGGCTGCGTCAAACTTCCCGCTTCCACTTTTTCGAACAATGGCTAGAATCACGTCATGCCAACGGTAAAAGAGCAGCGCGAGAAGTTGTCGCAGCTCAAGAACAAGGCCTCGGACAAATATGTTCGCGGTGACATGCACGGCTTCCACTACGCCGTCAGCATCTTTATCGCGACGGCTATTCTCTGGATCTGCGTCCACGAGATGGCGCAGAAGAATCCCATCTGGGCGATCAGTTCGATGGTCGCCACCAGCGATCCCCTGATGAAGAACGCGATGACCTTCTTTAAGGCGCGCATCAGCAATGCGTTTGTCGGCTGCGCCGTGGGACTTCTCTTCATCGCCATCGGAGGCTCGCATCTGCTCATGCTGCCTCTGGCGATGGCCGTTACCGTCCTGCTTTCGTCCTACGTCGTCCGAATTCAGACCATGTGGCGGCAGGGGCCGATCACGGCCGCCTTCGTCATCGCCGCCGGCATCGAACATCATTCGCGCATCAAAGGCTTGCAGGCCGGCGTCACCCGAATGACAGAAGTACTCTTCGGATGCGTGGTGGGACTGGCGGTCGCGTGGCTGGTGTCGGTGATGTGGCCTCTACCCGAGCCGAATGCCAAGTGAGCAGCCCGATCAACCCACGCTGAATTCCTTCAGCGCCCGCTCCGTCGGCAGTCCCTTCCACAACCGATCGTAATTCTCCATGCTGCAGAAGGTCTGCGGATACATGCGATCGATGTAGATCATTCCGTTGAGGTGATCGATCTCGTGTTGCAGGATGCGCGCGTACCAGCCTTCCGCTTCCACGCGAACCGCTTCCGCATGCTGGTTCAGGAATTCCACGGTCACGCGGGTTGCGCGCGTGACAATCGCCGTGTAGCCCTCGACGCTCAGGCAGCCTTCGAAAAACTTTGCGCCCGTATCGTCCCGGGAAATAATCTTCGGATTGATCAGCACATGAAACGGAACCGCCCGTCGCCCTCGTTCCGCCAGTTGCTCCGCCGTGGCTTTCGCGTGATATTCCACACGGTCCTCGATCACCGCAATTTGCAATGAGACGCCGACCTGCGGCGCCGCCAGTCCCACCCCCGGCGCTGACCGCATGCTCTCGCGCATTTCCTCGATCAGGCGCTGCGTCTTCCCGCTCAGGATTTCTTTCGGTTTCAGCGCGCGTGCCTGCGCCCGCAGCACCGCCTCTCCAGCCTGCACAATCTTCAAAGCCAAGACACATCTCCTTACCAGCTTATTGTTTCTAAAACTACCATCGTGAATCTAAAGAACAGCACAATTTTCCTGAGGAGGAAGCAATGGTAAAGCTGGGATTATATGTTCGCCTGGAAGCCAAACCGGGCAAGGAAAAAGAAGTGGAAGAGTTTCTGCACCAGGGTGAATCTCTGGTGAAGCAGGAGCCGGAGACGGTCGCATGGTTCGCTATTCGCATGGGACCGTCGACCTTCGGCATCTTCGACGTCTTCAACGACGAGCACGGCCGTCAGGCCCATTTGACGGGAAAAATTGCCGAGGCGTTGATGGCGAAGGCTTCGGACCTGCTGGCCCAACCGCCTAAGATCGAGAAGATCGACATCCTGGGATCAAAGCTGCCAGATTGATATAACTGGTGCCCCAGGTTCGCGGCCTTCCTTTGGACGTTAACCTGGGTCGGACTGAACGGCGGGTTCGCTGGTGCCCCAGGTTCGCCCTCTTTTGGCTAACCTGGGCTCCTTCCAACCCAGGTTAACGTCCAGAAGAAGGACGTGAACCTGGGGCACAACTGCACGATTCCCGGGACGCAGAAGCCTACTTCTCCAGAATCGCTTTCACTTGCTGGAGATGGTTCAGATCGTGGCCGGCGATTTGCGTTGCCAGGTCGCGCACGCTCATCTCACCGCGCTCGCTGTGCAGGCCGTGTCGCTGCCACTCCTCGGGCGTCAGACGGTCGAACATGCCGACGTTGGCCAGCCGCAACAGCGTAAACAATTGCAGCGAGTCGTTGGGATCGGTGCTGCCATAGTCGCCCAGCCTGCTCCACAACTCCTGATCGTACGAAAGCAACTGCGAGCCGTTATGCTCGATCATCTGCCGGTAGCGCCAGAAAGCGCCCATCTCCGCTTCGGCAAAGTGCGCCAGCAGTTCGGCGACCGACCACTTGTCGGCCGCTGGACGCGCGCGCAGTTTGTCCTTGGATACGCCACCGACCAGTTTCGCCAGCACTTCCGGCGTTTCGCGTTGCACTGCGACAGGGTCTTTGCCTTCAATGTAAGAAAGAATCCGGGCTTTGTACTCTGCGGCTGTTGCCATCCATCACCTCCATGATGTCTGGTAGTCTATCCGGAATTCGAGGCATTCGTCCTCGATCGGCACAAGTCGCGCACGTATACTGGTTCACAGCGGAATGAGTTTCCACGTCATCACCCACGCATTGCTATCCCTGGCGCATTACGTCCTGCTCGTCTGGACGGGCCAGGTCGGAAATCTGCTGCTGGGCGGCGTGCTCAAGCTCATCGCATTCGCCGCTTTTGCGCTGCTGCTGTTTTTCGTGGTTGGACGCTCGGCGAATCTCTTAAAGACTATCGCGGCTAGCCTGCGCATCCTGCCTGCGTCCTTGATCGCATCGAGTACCCGCTCGCGGTGGACTCGGCGCCTACCCACGCAGATCATCCCCCCTGAGCCTCCTCTCCGGCGTCTTCTATTCCAGCGTCCTCCGCCTCCACTCTTCCTCTAAGTCTGCCTCCACATTCGCGCTCTACGGAGCGCAGTCCGACATTGCTTGCAGACCGAGGCTTCGGGCCTCAGGGAGTTTGCTGTCATGCACATTCTTCGCTTTTTCCTGCAGTCTTGGCGCGTCTTTGCCAGGCGCGCGACGCGCGTCGCCCCAGCGTCGCCTAAGTGCGGTCCCGCAGCCGAGTACGCTCGCCGTCTAACCCGCCATGCTGAGCAGCTGCAAAAGGTCAGAACCAGGTACGAACTGCTTTGGATTTGCTTTGTGATTTCGTCCCTCACGGCAGTTGGCGCGGCAGCCCTCGCGCTGAATTGGGGACTTCCATGGATTTGGATCGCGCTTCCGACGGCGGTATTGGCATGGACAGGAAAATCGCTGTCGCGGCACGCTCGTCTTCACAACCAGTTGGACGCCGTGGTGCGCTTCTATGAGCGTGGCATGGAGCGACTGCGCAATGCATGGCAAGGCTGCGGAATTGCCGGCGAGGACTACGAACCAACTCAGCACCTGTATTCGGCGGACCTGGACCTGTTCGGACACGGTTCGCTTTTCGAGATGTTGTGCACCGCCCGCACCGGGATCGGCCGCGCCATGTTGGCCCGCTGGTTGCTGCATCCAGCATCGCCGCCCGAAATTCTTGCGCGCCAGGAGGCAGTCGCGGAGCTCCGTACTCTGCTCGATCTTCAGGAGCAGTGGGCAGCGACGGGCGACGCCAATCCAGCCCATGTCAATGACTCCGGCCTGGAGGAGTGGGCGCAAGCTCCGGCCGTCGAATTTCCGGCCGCTCTACGCGCCGCGTCGCTGACTCTTCCCGCCGCGCTGCTGCTGATGGCGGCGCTCGCTCGCTTCGGATTTGTCGCGCACTCGTCTGTGGCTCTTGGACTTATCGTGATTCTCGAAGTACTGCTCGCCGCTGCGGCCTTCAGAAGAGTCCGGTCAGTTGCCGAGGATGTTGTGCTGCCCGCCTTCGAACTCGGCATCATCGCTCCGTTATTGCAGTGCTTTCAGGGGGCGGCATTTCGTAGTCCGCTGCTGCTCCAACTGCAGTCTAAGCTGGCTGGGCCAACCGGCCCAACTTCACGGGAGATTCGCCGCTTGCGCCGGTGGACTTTTCTTCTAGAGCTGCGCCGCAGTGAGTACTTCGCCGCCATCCTCTCCGTGTTGCTTTGGAAAACGAACGTCGCAATTGCGGTGGAGCGCTGGCGCGTACGCAATGGGCTGCAGCTATCCGCATGGCTGGAGGTCATCGGTCAATTCGAAGCCCTGCTGTGTATGGCGCGCTACAGCTACGAAAATCCCGAACACATCTTTCCCCGCATTCGTCTCGCAGGCCCGGCAAGTTTTAAGGCTGAAGGCCTTGGACATCCACTGCTTTCCTCGGAGAGATGCATCCGTTGCGATGTTGCACTGGAACCCGGAAGGCATTCGCTCATGATCGTGAGCGGCTCCAACATGTCGGGCAAGAGCACGCTGTTGCGATCCATCGGCCTGAACGCGGCGCTGGCGATGGCGGGCGCACCGGTACGCGCCTCGCGGATGGAAACGTCGCCGCTGGAACTCGGCTGTTCGATTGCTCTGCATGACTCCTTAACTGATGGCAAATCGCGATTCCGAGTTGAAGTCGAGCGCCTCAAAGAAATCGTAAGACTTGCGCGGCGTGACAATGTGCTCGTCCTACTCGACGAGGTTCTGGGAGGAACGAATTCCACCGATCGCCTCTACGGCACGCGGGCCGTGGTCGACCGCCTCAGAGGAAGCGGCGCCGTGTGCGTGCTCACGACTCACGATCTCGCGCTTACCAACATCGCTGTCGAGCTGAACGGATGCGCCATCAACGTTCATTTCCAGGAGACCTACGAGAACGGGAAGATGTCTTTCGACTACACTCTGCGTCCCGGAGTGTTGGCGCGCACCAACGGAGCCAATATCATCGCGGCGTTGGAGACTTCTGGAGGACGACTAGCAACGAAAGTAACCACGACTCCCTATCAGGACTACGAGGTCAACTGGCCCCCGATTCCACACCACCGATTCGGCGGCAATCAAGAAAAGAGCCGATCCGAAGATCGGCTCTAACTCGCAAATGAGCACTGACAAGTGACAACCGACTCTACGGCAGCAACCCAAACACCGCGACTCCGTTCTGTGTTCCCACAAACACTTGACCGTTGGCGACGATTGGAGTGATGAACTTGTTGCCCGCTCCAAACTGATCGCGGCCTCCAGAAGCCTGGTTGCTGTTGTACAACTGCGTCGCCAGGTTCGTGGCGTCGTAGGCGTAGAGCACTGCGGGATTGGTGTTTGAAACGGCCCAGACAATTGCGTTTGCGCCTTGGTTCGAGGTGATCAGCGGAAACGTTCCCGGATACACAAACGTGTTCGACGACTGCGAGGTTGGCGAAGTGGTGAGCTTCGCGTTCGAAATGCCGAAGGCTTTCAGATGATCGCTGACACCGCCGTAATAAACCGTGTTGTTGAAGTAGGACGGCTTCGACCACACACCTCCTGGCAGAACGCCGGTCAGCACCTGATAAGCATTGTTGTTGTTGCTGGAATTCCATTTGCCCATGTTGTCGCGGTCGACAACGTAGATGTTCGTGTCTTTGCCTGCGCCCACCGCGAGATGGTGAACTGTGCCGCCATTGTCGGTGACATCGGGCAGCACGATTGCTCCGCCGGAACCGAGATCGGTGTCAGAGTTGGATTCCTGCACGGTATTAAACATGTTGAAGTAGTCAGCCACGGCGAGAGTTCCGCCAGTGGTGCTGAGCTTTACGAAGGCGTTTCCGTAATCGCCGTTAACCGGAAACCCTTGCGCGTTGAGCGTAGTGTCGAAAGTGCCGTTGCCTGCGAGCAGATAGATGTTGCCGCTGCCGTCGGCTGCGAGTCCCGATCCTGCCATCCAGACCGCGCCTTCGCGTCCGTTCGGCGTGATGTTCAGCACCGAGGTTTGCGCTAGCGTGCGCGCGTCATAAGACATCACCCATCCGGTGTAAGGACGGGCATCGCAATGCGACGTGAAGGTGAGATAAATCTTGCCGGTAAATTCCAGCAGCGCGGCGCGCTCGGCAAACTGCGCCGGATTGAAGATGACCTGTCCGCCCTGGCTGCCATCGCCGGTTCCAGGATAAGTTGCCGCAATCTCAACCGGACCACCGAACAGTTCCGCTCCGGTTCGCAGATTCAGCGCATGCAGGCGCTGATGATAGTGGCCGGAAGTATCCTTGCTCATGGCGACCAGATACATTGCGCCGTCGCCCGTTGGACCATTTCCCTTATCGATGACAGGCGTTGCGGTGATGCCGATCTTGGGCGAGATCTGGCCGCAGCCGTGATCGTCGCTGGGCACTTCGCCCGAAGCCAGCAGCGATACATGCCAGAACTGACGCCCGTTGCCGGCGGCGAATGCATACACGCTGTCATTCTCTGTGACCACGTAGAGCGTGTTGCTAAGGCTGCCATTGATGAACTGTTTGTTGACGTAAAGAGGCTGCGCGTCAACTTTGCCATCAACGCTGTAGAAGCCGACCTTCCCGAAGCTGTTGGAGTTCACATTGCTCGGTTTCAGCGTGGTTTCCTGCAAGGTCGAGCCCTGGCGGAAGACGTTGTAGTGGTAAGTGAGAACGTCGGTTGGATAAGGAATGGCAAGATTCGGATCTGTTGGCCTCGAAGGCTTCGGCTCCGAGGAGCCAGGAGAGGCATCAGCGGCTCCGCACGACAGAGCTACGAGGCAAACAAACAGGAAAGCGCAAATGGTCGAGCTAACTGGATTTCGCACGTGTCACCCCGGAGAACGAATTCTCAAACTTGGACGCAAGTATAGCCGTCCAAGACGCTTGGAATTCAGCTGCTCACGAAAAAAGCGCCATGCGTAATGGCGCTTTGGTGGACGAAATTTCGGCCAGTTGCAACAGAACGAGCGAGATTGCAACGGTTCTACTTCCCGCCCGCAGTGCCTTTCGCCGCCGCATCCAGCGAGTAAATGGTCAACCCGCTCAGCATCTTGGGATAAAAGTCGGTGGACTTCTGCGGCATTACCTCGCCCGCGAAAGCGACGTCGCGCACATCTTCCATCCTGACTGGATTCATCAGAAATGCAACTTGCGCATTGCCCTTGCGAACCTCGTCGATCGCCTCGGCGGCATCGCGAATGTACTTCAGGTGCTTCTGCGCGCGAATGTCCTCTTCCGACATGCCGATAATCTCTTCGAGGATCAGCTTGTGCAGTTGTACTACGTCGAGCGAACGCTGTTTCTCTGATAGATCCTTCAAGCTCGGCGATTGGGAGTCGCGTTTGGCCTTCAGGAGGAACGCGTTCTTCGAGGTCACTGCCAACAGAGCCGTGCGCTCGCTTCCGGCCTCGCGCAGTCGTGCCACGACGTCGGATACATCCTTCACCGGACTGAGATCCTCGATATCGAAGTACTTCATCACCTGCATGGCTTTCGCGTAGAGGTTGAAACCATCCAGACCGAAGACCACGCGATGTGTCGGGAGAATCACCAATCCTGGAGTATCCATGTTGACCAAAGCCATCATTACATGCTCGTACGGAGCATCGGGATCGCTGGACTTCGCCTGCTCGCGCATCTGGTTGCGATAGTTCATCGCGGTCTCGTAGCGATGGTGGCCGTCAGCGATGATGAGCTTCTTATCGGACATCTTGGCTTGGGCTGCCGCGACAGTCGCCGGATCGGAAACCTTCCACATGCGGTGCATAACGCCGTATTCGTCGCGCATCTCGACGGTCGCTGGACCGGACTGATAAAGCAGCTTGCCGACTTCGTCGCCGGGATCGCTGTAGACCATGAAGATCAGCTCGCAATGTGCGCGCGTGCTTTGCAGAAGGTTGAGGCGATCGGCTTTGGGCTTGCTCAGGGTCTGTTCGTGCCGGTAAACGACCTTGCGGTCGTAATCCTCGATGCGTCCAAGCGCGATGAAGCCCCGCCGTTCGGCTTCGGCTCCGGACGGATCGCCCGGGAGCTTGAAGGTCTGCGAGTAGACGTAAAGGCTGGGCTCGACGTCGGGTAGAAGCGCGCCTTCACTCTGCCATTTCTCCAGCAGGCTGGCGGCGCGAGTATAGACGTTCTGCTGGTCATTGTCGTTGGGCTGCGCTTTTCCAAGGATGATCTGCACTAAGTTATGAGGACTGGATTCGTAGTATTTGTCCTGCATTGCCGGCGTGATCTTGTCGTAAGGCTGCGTCATGACGTCGCCGGGCGATACCTTGGAAGCGTTGTAGCGGAGAGCACGGAAAGGAGAGATGTCGGCCATAAAAAGTCCCTTTGTTCCCGAGTCGCAGTCTGGGTCGGTTCGCCTTCGGGAATTCAGATTCTAGCAGCGATAAAAAGGAAACCAACAGGACGTGGATCACATCTAGAGGTGCAGCAAGTCAGGATTTGCGGAGCCAATGGGAACGGCGCGACGAAAGCAAGTTCGACGCCCGGACCTGTGATACCATTCACCACACAAACCCAGAGGATTCCTATGGCCCGCGGTAGTTCCAGCGAATTCGGGTCAGTCAGTTCGGCCATTCAGTCTGGTTATCCGAATCGTGCGGCGCGACATTTTGTTACGCTGTCCGTCCAATCCGTCGTGCGCACTCGAAAGACATTGCTTCTGCTGCTGAGCCTATGTCTGCTTGCCTGCTGGCTGGCGCCGTTTGCCTTGGCACAAGACGACGACGTCCACATCACTCCGCGGGAAGCCAAGAAGACAGATGCGGCCACGACCGATCCCAGCGGAATCTCCGACCCTGCTTTGCGAACCCACACCAAGCCCTTAAAGAAGGAAGTGGACCTGGTGCTGGTGCCAGTGACCATCACCGATCCGATGAATCGCCTGGTGACCGGACTGGAGAAGGACAATTTCCAACTCACCGATAACGGTAAGCCGCAGGAGATCCGCCATTTCTCCAGTGAAGACGCTCCGATTTCGCTGGGCGTGATCTTCGACATCAGTGGATCGATGTCCGACAAGATCGACAAGTCGCGGCAGGCCGTGGTCGAGTTCTTCCGCACGGCAAATCCGCAGGACGAGTTCTTCCTGGTAACGTTTTCCGAGAAGCCGGAAGTGCTGGTGGATTTCACCTCGTCGGTTGAGGACATCCAGAACAAGCTGGTGTACGCAATTCCCAAAGGCCGCACCGCGCTGCTGGACGCCATTTATCTCGGCATGGATCGCATGCGCAAAGCGCACTACGAACGGAAGGCGCTGCTGATCATCTCCGACGGCGGGGACAATCACAGCCGCTACACCGAGGGCGAAATCAAATCCATGGTCCGTGAGGCCGATGTTCAGATTTACGGCATCGGATTATTCGATTTTCAGCCCAAAACTGCCGAAGAGCGCGAAGGCCCGGAATTGCTCAACGATGTCACGGAAGCTACTGGTGGCAGGACGTTTATCATCCAATCGCCCAATGAACTGGCGGACGTTGCCACGAAGATTGGCATCGAGTTGCGCAACCAATATGTACTCGGATACCGTCCAACCAATCCAGCACACGATGGCAAGTGGCGGAAGATCAAAGTGAGGCTTAATCCTCCGAAAGGACTGCCGCCGCTGCACGTGTACGCCAAAACTGGATACTATGCACCCACGCAATAAACGTAAGGTCTTCGTTGCAGCTTTCTTTCTGTTGCTGAGTAGCTGGCTCGTAGGCCAGGATTCGACCGCTCCGGCCGCGCCACAGCCTTCGGGAGCGCAAACCGCTCCGCAGCAATCGCAGCAGCCCTCGGGAGCACAAACGGCTCCTCAGCCGTCGCAGCCTGCGAACGGGCAGAATCCGCCGGCAGCCCAGAATCCCCAGGATCAGGAAGCGCCACCGCCAGCAACAGCGCCGAACCAGCCTGGCGACACGGTGCAGGTGCCGCAGGGACAACCTCCATCGTCGTCGAACAACGATGTTTTCGTTTTCAAGAAAGAAGTTGACGAGGTCACGTTGCATGCCTCTGTGGTCGACGACCACTTCCGTCCGATCACCGATCTCACCAAGGGCGATTTTGTTGTCTTCGAGGATGGCAAGCCGCAGAAGATCACTTCCTTCCGCAACGAAGACATTCCCGTGGCGCTCGGAATCGTGATCGACAACTCTGGTTCGATGCGCGACAAGCGTCCGCAAGTCAACGCGGCCGCGCTGAACCTGGTGCGCTCCAGCAATCCCCAGGACAAGGTCTTCGTGGTGAACTTCAGCGAAGAATATTTTCTCGATCAGGATTACACCGGAAGCGTTCCGAAGCTGAAAGATGCTTTGGAGCGGATTGAATCACGCGGCGGCACGGCGCTGTACGACGCGGTGGTGGCATCGTCCGACCACTTGAAGAAAAGCGGCGCGCTGGAGAAAAAAGTGCTGCTTGTGGTAACCGATGGCGAAGACAATGCCAGCCGCGAGTCGCTGGAGCAGTCGTTGCGCCGCCTGGAAGAAAAGAATGGACCGACGGTTTATACCATTGGCCTGCTTGGCGATGAGCACGAGAAACGCGCCCGTCGGGCGCTGCGCGAGATGGCCGAGGACACCGGCGGCGTTGCGTTCTTCCCCAAGAACCTCGACGAAGTGCAGGCGATCACTACGCAGATTGCCCACGACATCCGCAACCAGTACACGATTCAGTACAAGCCCACGACGCCGCAGAGCGCGGGTGGTTATCGAACCGTGAAGGTAGAAGCACAGGCCAAAGGCTACAAAAAGCTGCAGGTGCGCACCCGCAGCGGCTACTACGCCGGCCAGCAGGCGCGGGCCTCGGCCAGCGAACCTAGCGGAAATCCGTAAACACAGGTGCTAGCTCTAACGATGAAGTTGTAGCCGGATGGTTCGGATGCCCCATTCAAGCCCCTTTTGCTTGAGTGGGGCTTTCCGTTGTGAGGGTGAGATTTACTATCGGTGGAATCGAATATCCTGACGAGTCAAAGTCCGCCCGCCTTCATCATTGTCTGCCACAAGAAAAAGACCAGGGCGACAACGAAAATGAGTCCGAGGATCACGCCGCCAATCAGCACAACGGCCGCTATTCGCTCCTGTGCAGGCGTGGGCGGCGTTACCCCAAGGTAATTCGTGTACACGCGATACAAAAGGCGCAGGAACAACCCGCGTGTGGGTTGAGAATCCATTTGGGATGAGTTGCGCTCGACCATGCTCTCTGAGATCGTACGCGATTCCGGGCTTCGTTACTGTCACGCCTTCTATCTTCGAAGGTTGTCAACACGACGAGGCTTTCAGGCCGAGGAGGGATCACCAAAAACAGGACCAGTGCCGTCTCCATCGAACAGCAGATCCCTCCTCCGGCTAAAGCCGTCGTCGTGATGACAATTATGTGAGTAGCGTGGGCGGGTGGTAGGCGGACGATTAGCGGGTGAGGGATTGCGGTTTGGCTTGAGTAGATGTTTTACCTCGTCTACCATCTCTGCATGGAAGACTGCCTCTTCTGCAAGATCATCGCCGGAAAGATCCCATCAAAGAAAGTTTACGAAGACGACAAAGTCTACGCCTTCGAGGACATCGACCCGAAGGCTCCGACGCACGTCCTGATCGTTCCCAAGAAACATATTGTGGGATTGAAAGAAGCCACGCAAGAGGACGCGGAGATCATCGGCTACAGCCAGTTGGTCGCGGCAAAACTCGGCCGCGAGCGCGGCATCGAAGAAGGCTATCGAACGGTGTACAACGTCGGCCCCAAGTCAGGCCAGTCGGTGTTTCATCTGCACCTGCACCTGATCGGCGGACGGGATATGAAGTGGCCTCCGGGATAACACTCATCCGAAAACCGCGGATGAGTGGGGCACCCGCAGAGCTTATGGGCCCTGATCCTCTGTCCCCAATTCCACTATCCACCATCCACTAACCCCTCGCCCCTCACCTCATGTAACGTAGTACTGCATGGGCCGCATCCACATTCTCTCCGAGATTGTTGCCAACAAGATCGCCGCGGGCGAGGTTGTCGAGCGCCCGGCGTCGGTGGTCAAGGAATTGCTGGAGAACGCTCTGGATGCGGGCGCGCGTCGCATTCGCGTCAACATCGAAGCTGGCGGCAAGAAGCTCATCCAGATCACCGACGACGGTTGCGGCATGGTGCGCGATGATGCCATGCTGGCCTTCGAACGCCATGCTACTTCGAAGATCCGCAATGCCGACGACCTTCTTACCATTGCCACGTTGGGCTTTCGCGGGGAGGCGTTGCCGTCGATCGCTTCGGTCAGCCGCTTGCGCCTGGAGACTCGCGCGCCAGAAGACGCGGCGGGAACGGTGGTCGAGATTGCCGGCGGCAGAATCCTCACCGTCGAAGAAGCCGGATTGCCGCTCGGCACTTGCATCACGGTGCGCGATCTTTTCTACAACATTCCTGCGCGACGCAAGTTCCTCAAGGCTGAATCAACAGAGCTCTCGCATATCGCATCGCTGGTAACGCATTATGCCCTGGCACATCCTGAAATGCATTGGGAGTTGCACTCGGCGACGAACGCCATGCTGGTTGCGCCACCCGTGGCTGATCATTCGCAGCGCATTTACCAGGTCTTCGGCAAAGAAACACTCGACCAGCTCATTCCGTTGAGCGCGCTGCTGCCGCTGGAACGCATTGGGTTGCCGCAACCTCCTCCATGGCGGCGCAAGCAGCAAGAGGACGAGCCGCAGGATGAGCTGGCGAAGGGCGAGATCAAGCTGCACGGCTTCGTCTCGCGGCCTGAGATCCAGAAGCTCAACCGTAACTCGATTTTCATCTTCGTCAACGGCCGCCTGATACGCGATCGCTTGGTACAGCACGCACTTACCGAGGCCTACCGCAACATCATTCCGCCGACGGTGTATCCGGTCGTGCTGCTGTTTCTGGAGATGCCGGCGACGGAAGTCGACGTCAACGTGCATCCGTCGAAGACCGAGGTGCGCTTCCGCCAGTCGTCGCTCCTCCACGATTTCATTCGCGACTCGGTGCGCGCCAAGCTGATGCGCGAGCGGCCAGTGCCATCGTTCATGACGGAAATCCATGCCAGCCCGAGCGCATCGGTGTCATTGACGCCCGGAGCCTTGAGCGCAGATAACAGTGAACTGCAGATTACGGCAGCCGATGCGGCCTTCGCCTTGCGCGCGCAGGAGTTGCCGCCGTTCACGGCGCCCCTGCAATTCGAAGGCAGCGGCTTCGAGATTCATGCCAACGCCGCTATGCCGGTGGCGCGCTTCGGGCCGCAGACCTTCGGAGGACCTGTCGCCGCGCCGGCGCCGGTTTCTGGAGGCGGGTGTTCGCCGGAGATTGCGGAAGACGACGCGCCGGTCAGCCTGGAGTCGCTGGCGTCGCTGAAGCCCGTCGGCCAGATCCGCGAATCGTTCATCCTCGCCATCAATTCGCAAGGACTTTGGATCATCGATCAGCACGTCGCGCACGAGCGCATTCTCTTCGAGAAAATTTCGAAGCAGCGACTGGCGGAGTCGCCCGAGCGCCAGCAACTGCTGATGCCGATGATCGTGGAACTCACGCCGGGACAGATGGCGGTCTTCGCCGAGATCTCCGACGAACTGAATCGCAATGGCTTTGAGGTTGAACCGTTCGGTTCGCGCACTATCGCGGTAAAGACCACTGCCGCCGGCGTCGCTGGCCAGCGATGTCGAGCATCTGCTGCACGAGATTCTGGAGCAGTTCGAGCGCGAGGAGCAATCGCTGAACCTCGATCGCATTCGCACCAACATTGCAGCCAGCATCGCCTGCCATGCGGCTATCAAGGTCAACATGCCGCTGGAGCAGAACAAAATGGAGTGGCTGCTGCGCGAGCTGGCCAAAACCGACTGTCCCATGAGCTGCCCGCATGGACGGCCCGTGGTTCTGCGGTATTCTGTAAAGGACATTCAGCGGGCGTTCAAGCGGATCTAGCCGTCAGCACTTAGCAATCAGCATCTAGCCGTGATGATTCTTGCGTTACAACGTCCTGCCGCTTGAAGTGAACCATAGAACCTTAGCTTCTTACGTTAATCTTCAACGAAGCTGAATGCTGACGGCTGACAGCTTCTTTTTATGCACGAACAGCAACTCCAGGAAATGCGCCGCGAGAAATGGCGGCTGAACGGGCAGCCTATCCGCACGCTCGAGGACGCGCGCGCGTTCATCGACTCGGTGGGCTTCTGCCTGCTCTATCCGCAGCGGCCGGCGGTGCTGGTGCCGACCTTCGTGGGCGCCTACAAGGGCAGCGATGAGAAGCTGCCCATGGTGAACATGGCCTTCGCCGATCCGGAGGCGCATGAGGCGAAGGACCTGATGGTCCGACTGCTGCGCGAAAGGACGGCATACGAAGCGAATGTTTTTACCGACAACAATTTCATCGTGTCGGCGGCGGTCTTCCCGTATCTTCTACGGCCTGGTGGGCGATCGCAATCCGCGGCAGGCGCCGAAGACGGGATCGCGGTCGGAATACTCCACGCTGGCGGTCGATGCGTTCCGTCTGGTTCAGAAGGAAGGTCCTATCTCCAAGTACCGCCTGCGCGAACTGATTGGCGGCGACGTATCGGAGGCGGCCCTGGATCGTGCCCTCGACGAGTTGTGGGGGCGGCTGCGCATCACGCGCGTCGATTACAAACCGGACGAAGGAGTCTTCTGGGACGTGCTTTTTCGCTGGTCGCCCGACGCCGTAAAAGAGGGCATGCATGTTTCGGTGGCGGAGTCGCTGACCGCTTTGGTTTCGAAATATCTTGACTGTGTGCAGGCTGCGCCGCAGGAAGAAGTGGAACAGTTCTTCTCTCATCTGATCGGCCGGGCCCGCGTGCGCGAAGCCATCAATGCGCTGCAGGCTGCGCGTGAGTTGAGCTTCGTCCACGTAAACGGGCGCGTCATGCTGCAAGTCTCGTCGCTGCAAGCGCCGCCGGTTCCTCACGAGTTCAAGCCGCGTCCCAAGTTCGAAGCGCTGCCGCCGCGGCCGGGTAAGCCCCTGGTGGAACGCAGGGCGCGCCGCACGCTCGTCTTCCGCACGACCCAAACCTCCCCGGCAGGACAGCAGCGAAGGATGAGCGAACCGCGCAAGTTAGTCATCGCCATCGACGGGCCGGCCGGTTCGGGCAAGAGCACAATCGCCGCGCGTCTGGCGAAGAACGTCTCGGCTACACGAATCTGGAAAGCGGCGCCATGTACCGCGCGGTTGCGCTGAAGGCCATCGAGCAGCAGGTCGCGCTGGACGACGCCGAAGCGTTACGGCAGTTGGCAGCAGGCTCAAGGATCGAGCTGGAGCCGCGAGGGGAAGGGAATCGCGTGCTGCTCGACGGCCGCGACGTTTCGCAGCGAATTCGCGAGGCCGATGTTACGCTGGCGGCGTCGCAGGTGTCGGTCCATCCGCCGGTGCGGCAGGTGATGGTGGCGCGTCAACGAGAGCTTGGAGCCAACGGCGGCGTCGTCATGGAAGGCCGCGACATCGGTACCGCCGTCTTTCCCAATGCTGATGTGAAGATTTTTCTCGACGCGGATCCCACGGTGCGAGCCGAGAGGCGCGTGCTGCAGAACGGATCGAAGTCAGCGGAAGAAGCGCAGCGCGTGCAGGAAGAGATTGCAGTCCGCGACCAGCGCGATCGCACACGAGCAACGTCGCCTCTGGCTCCTGCAGCTGACGCAGTCGCATTCGATACCACGCACAAGGACATCGACCAGGTGGTGGAGGAGATATATGGAATGGTTGAGCAGAGGTTAGGAATCAGGGATTAGGGGCAGACCCAGGTGAGGTCCTAATTTTCGCCGCACACCGTATCGATCTCTTCAACGAAAAACCCCGCCCAAGCTTCGCTTGAACGGGGGGTTCTTCGTGTTCGCTGTCTTTCTGCTTCGTCGTTTTGATCTCCAGCCGCTAACTTCTGGCGCCTGCCTCTAGCTTTTCGCGATCTTGATATCGCCCGTATCGGTCGCGATCTGCAGCTTGCTGTTGCCGTTACCGACGGTTCCATTTGCCTTGGTCGTTCCGTTGTTTTCCTCCACCTTCACGGAGTCAAACTCCGACGAAACATCGCCTTTGCGGGTCACGGCGCTGATCTGGAAGCCAGTGCCTTGAGGTAGCGTCAGGGTGACGTCGCCGTGCTGCGTGGCGACATTGACCTTGTCGGGCGCGGCTTTAGCTGCCATGGTGACGGCAACATCGCCGTGTTCGGTGGTCACACTCACCTTGCCGGCCGGTTGCTTGCCGCTGGTGGTGATCTCCACGTCGCCGTTGTTGGACTGCACCTGCACGTCGCCGGTGACATCCTCCAGGTGGATGTCCTTGGAACTGGTGTTGACACGGCTGGGGCCATTCAGTTGGCTGCCGCGAACCTCATCGCTGGCGATATCGAGGTCTCCTTCAAGCGAAGCGAACTCCATATCCGAGCGCGAGCTCTTGAAGATGACCGACTTGGCAATCTTGCTCAGCCGGATGTCTTCGTAGAAGTCGCCATTGAGGCGGACCGCGCCCGAGACATCCTCGATGTTTACGCTATCGACGCGACCACTGACGTCGACATCGCCGGTAATCTGCGTTGCGCGCAGCGAGCCCTTGTCGAGATTAATCTGCACCGGGCCGGCGATTTCAGTCAGTGCGAGGTCGCCGTGTTGCAGCGAAACCTTCACACTTGCTTTGCGATTGTTAATGGTGACGTCGCCGCGTTTACTGGCGATGTCCAACGCAGCGCCCTCGGGAACCATGATGTCCATATCTGCCTGCACGCCATGGTCTCCGGCGCCGTTGGTGTTTGCATTCAGCACCACGGAGTTACCAGTCACGGTGATCTGCGGCTTGGTGCCTTCGTTGTACTTGTTGCCGTCGTTTTGGTTCTGCGCGTAGAGCTTCTTGTGGATCACCACGCGAATCTCGTCGCCATCGGAGGGCGTAATGTTCAGCGCTCCGCGATCGCAGACGATACGCAGGTTGCCGTCCTTCGGGAACGCCTGTTGGAGATTGTCCTCGAAGGTGTAGGCGGTTCCGAAGAAGCCGCCCAGGTCGTCGTCCATCTGCAGTTGATCGCGCACGCCGCCCCAGTTCACCTCGGAGCTGTAGTGCGCGGAGACACCGACTGCGACGAGGATTATCAGCAGAACGATACCGCCGCCGCCCAGATGCCGCGTGCGGTAACCCATGCGGCCCGCGCTGAAGTGCTCTACCAGAGCGATCACGCCCCAGAGGATCAGCAGCAAGGGCCACCAGTGGCCAAACCAATTCCATAGCTGCCACCGATGGATCAGACCCACATTCGCTGAGCAGAAACAGCAGGCCGATGACGATCAGGATGATGGGCCCGGTAATCGACCGCCGATACCGATAAGGCGGAGGCGTCAAAGGCGGTGGCGACGCCGGAGGAGGATATTGATTGACGCTAGCCATTGTGTCCTCCTTGATTGTCGACGCCGCTTCCGGGAGAGATAAATCCCGCGGGAGCGATAGGCGGTTGCGGCGTAATGGGGCCCTGTGGCGTGATACATCGGGCGTTCCCGGAGGCATTGGCTGACCGGCATTTGGCGGCAAGTTCGCGCCGTACTCGCGCGGAATGTGGCCGTTGATGGAAGCGCTGTGCTCCAGCAGCTTGATCAGTCCGATCACGATCAGCAGCGCGGGCCAGGTAAAGCCGAAGTCCATCCAGTGCATGTGGCCCATCTGGTCCAGCAGAAACAGCACACCGATAGTGATGAGGACGGCGGGTCCCATGTAGCCATGTGCGCGGCATCGGCCGCACGGACAATAAGGGTTATAACGATATTTCATGATGTCCTCCTCACCGAACTCTCTGCTGACGCTGCATAAGGATGCGAACACCGATGGCGATCAGCACGAGCGGCCAGAACCGATGCAGGAAAGAGCTGATGTGCAACAAATCCATCGCATTCAGTAGGAACAACACTCCCAGGCCGATCAGGATCCACGCCCCGATGGGAGTGTCGCGCGCGCCGACGTCCTTCGGCAGGCTCTCCACTGACCACGGCCGCAGTTCCTGCTACCGGAGCAACATTGGGAGGCGTGCCAACCGGGCGACTGAATCCCAGTCCGGACGAGAAGAAGTTGTTGAACCCGAACGGATCGGGCGCCGGCAGACCCATCTGCTTGGCGCGAGCCGTCTTGTAAGCCTCGATCGGCATGTAAATGTCGAAGGCCGCAATGCAGATTCCGAAGATGCCGTTCAGCTCCTGCGCCATCCAGATCAAGGTCGCAAAGATCAGGACATGCACGAAGCCCTTGGCAAATTCGCCGTTGTACATGGCGCCTACGCCGGGAATAAATCCCAGGATGGCTGCCAGAGTGGGGCTGGGCGTTCCTGCTGGCGGTTCCACACCCGGAGGCACGGCGGTTGAGCCGGGTGGCGGCATGGTGCCGCTTAAATGTGAGGCCAGACATTCCTCACAATAGATAACGCCACGGACGTCCCGCGAGCACGTGCTGCACAGTGGCTTCCCACAACGTGCGGCAGTACGCAACCGCTGGAACATCGGGATGGTTGGCGCAGTTCATACGAGTCTCCTGTTTAGAGTTCCCATCGAATCGACCCGATAGGAACCCTGCCGCCGGGCCTGAGGGTTCGTTGCTGGAACTACCGCCGCTGACGCGGCCAGATTAGGCTGGCCATGATCCTGGCTGTAGTTCGGGGTTTGTGGTTCGTGATCGCGCCGAAGTTCACTCTTCGGCGAATTCTTCGGACTGTTCGCGGGAGCCTCCTGCTGCTGTTGTGGCTGCGCCGTGTTGCTTGCCGGGGTCGCGGCCCGCTTCAGATCGTGAACTTTCGATTCAATCTCATAAACCAGGCGCATGTTCTCGTAATAACGAATGCATCGCGCCTCGGTTGCGTAATACGTCTTCATGATGCCTTTAGAACTCAGGTCCCAGTGCCGCAAGTCGCTCATGTGGAAGCCGGCGATGCCGAGCAGCATGGTGATGGAGAAGAACGCCATGCCGAACGACATGGCAAAGCGCGGCGTAGCCACGGGGGCAAAGATCGGCGCCAGACGCGCCTTCAGCTTATCGATCCAACCCTCGCCCGGCGGCGGCGTCGGTTTGGCGTGCTCCGACGGCAGCGCTCCGATGGTCTGGGCAAGGATGTTGTGCACCAGGTGGCGTGGCGGTTCGGCTTCGTCCAGACCCTTGAGCCAGAGCATTCCGGCCCGGGCTTCCTCCACCATGCTGCGGCAGGAGGCACAACCCTGGTGGTGGGTCTCGAAAGCAACCAGCTTCGGGCCCTGCAAAGTGCCGTCAAGTGCTTCAGCCAGAAGGGCTTCTACCTCAACGCACTGCATTCCGGATTGGTTTTCGCCTGCCATTAGCCTGCCTGCTTATACGTACGTTGCAAAAGCCTTGCCAGTTCCGTTCGTCCCCGATTTATGCGACTCTTCACAGTTCCTTCGGGTACATTGAGGACTTTGGCAATATCCTTGTAGTCCAAATCCTGCAAATCTCGCAAGATCACCGCTTCCCGGAGTTCGGGCGAGAGCCGCTTCAGGGCCTCGTGTACCAATTTCTGTACTTCCTGACTTCGTACCCGGGTTTCAGGGGTAGGATTCTGGTCTTCCAACTGCTCGGCCAGCGTCAACCCCTCGTCCTGATTGCCGGGAGTCGCATCCAGCGAGTCCGTTATCCGGTCGTACTTGCCTTTACGGAAGTGGTCTACCAGAAGGTTCCGCGTCACCGTCGTGACCCAGGTCATGAACGAAGCCCGCGTGGTGTCGAACGTACTCAGCGTGCGATACATCTTGATGAACACTTCCTGGGTCAGGTCGGCCGCATCATCCGGCGATCCCGAAAACCGGTAGCAGATGTTGTAAATCCTTCGGTTGTACTGTTGGACAATCTCCTGCCATGCCGCAGCGTCGCCAGACACACAGCGACGGACAAGGGCATTGACAGCTTGGTTGTCGTCCAATCAGCGCTCCCCAAGGGCGTGACTCCTGGCCCAAATCCAATTCACAGTTAAGAGGTTATACGAGTATTTGGGGCCAGTAGTTCGACCGAATCGGGCTGGCAGAAAGATTGCCTGCCACCACAGTCTGCACCCGATTTCGCCAAGATTGTAGCAGGGGGACTTCTCGCTAAGATGCAGCCAGTTCCCGCTTGCCCACCGGGGTTGTGACCTAGATCACATTCAACCGAGTTCACCTCCGCTATGATTTAACTCGCAAACCTCGCAATTCTTTTGGATTCGGAGCTTTCGCGGATGATCGATGGTTCCCCGACAGCTGCTCCCCGGTGTAGACACTTCCGGGAGCCGGGCGGTTCTATTGCCTGTATCTGCATGGATTGCCTCCGGACTCTCGCCATGGACCGGTCTGAGGCCAATCTGCACCGGGATCGCTTAGCGCACCTCTGTTCGCCTGGCCCGGGTCTTGGCGCCGAGCCATCCGTCCCCGGGCCCGCTCTTGCCGAGGAAGTCGCGCCGTAAACCTCTCTCTCAACTTATGCAGAAGCTGTCTCAATCGAGGACTCATGAACGTTAAAGTCAGAAAACCGATATTTGTGTTGATGGCGGCTCTCACGGCGCACGCAGCGGCAGCCCAGCAAACAACGGGCACACCGGGCTCACCGGAAGCTACCACGACCATTGATGGCCGGTACTTGCCTGCTCCGCCGCAAAAGTTTCAGGGTGAAATCAATCTGAATGCGGCGCAATCCACCTCCGCTTGGCCCGCACGCATTGTTCCGCCCAAGGGCGCACCCAACGTTCTGCTGATCATGACCGATGACGTTGGCTTCGCAGCGCCCAGCACCTTCGGCGGCGTAATCCCAACGCCGACCCTCGATAAAGTCGCCGCCATGGGCCTGCGCTACACGAATTTCCACTCGACTTCACTATGCTCGCCGACGCGCGCTGCCCTCATCACTGGCCGCAATCATCACTCGGTCGGCTTTGGCGTAGTGTCTGAAGCGGCCACCGGATACCCGGGTTACAACAGTGTTATCGGGCAAGAAAGTGCCACCATCGGCCGGATACTGTTGGAGAATGGCTATCGAACGTCGTGGTACGGCAAAGACCACAACACCCCCTCTTACATGACCAGCCAGGCTGGGCCATTTCACCAATGGCCGACCGGTATGGGCTTCGAACATTTTTACGGTTTTATCGGCGGCGATTCCAGCCAATGGGAGCCCAATCTTTTTAACGACACCAAGCCGATCTATCCCTACGTCGGACATGCCGGCTGGAACTTGACCACCGCTATGGCTGACGATGCCATTCACTGGCTGAATCAACTGAACGACATCAGCCCCTCGATTCCGTTCTTCCTGTACTACGTTCCGGGCGGTACCCATTCACCGCACCAGCCCACGCCGGAATGGGTGGAAAAAGCGCACAACCTGCACATGTTCGACAACGGTTGGAACGCCCTGCGCGATCAGATCTTCGCCAACCAGAAAAAGCTTGGTGTGATTCCGCAGGACGCGCAACTTACCCCTTGGCCCGACAAACTGCTTAAGAAATGGGACACGCTCACTCCGGAAGAGAAGAAGCTGTACATTCGCCAGGCGGAAGTTTATGCCGCCTACCTGATGTACACCGATGCCGAAATCGGTCGGGTCATCGGTGAAGTCGCGCGCGAAGGCAAGCTGGATGACACCCTCATCATCTACATCAGTGGCGATAACGGAGCGAGCGCTGAAGGTTCACCCAACGGCACACCCAGCGAGGTGCTGCAATTCAACGGCGCTGAGCTGCCGGTCGCGGATCAAATGAAGTTCTACGATGCCTGGGGATCGCAGCAGACCTATGCTCATTTTGCGGTCCCTTGGGCGTGGGCATTTGACACCCCTTACAAATGGACCAAACAGGTTCCTTCCTTCTTCGGAGGAACGCGTCAGGGCATGGCCATCGCGTGGCCCGGCCACATTACCGACGCGGGCGGCATCCGCTGGCAGTTCCACCATGTGATCGATATTGTCCCAACCCTTCTGGAAGTGACGGGCATTCCCGCGCCGGTTATGGTGGATGGCATCGCGCAGAAGCCGATCGAAGGCGTGAGCATGGCCTACACCTTCGACAAGGCAAATGCTAATGCACCTACACCGCACAAGATCCAATATTTCGAAATGATGGGCGTACAGGGCCTTTACAACGATGGCTGGATGCTTAGTGCCATCCCGGTCCGCCCTCCGTGGCAACTGCTCGGTACCGCCATCATGGACCCGGCCACCGCCTACAAGTTCGAGTTGTACGACGTGCATCACGATTGGACCCAATACACCGATGTCGCCGCCAAGTACCCGCAGAAGGTACAGGAAATGAAGGACCTGATGTTCGCCGAGTTCGCCAAGTACCAGGTGCTGCCGCTCGATGCGTCGGCTGCAACGCGCATGGTTTCGCCCCGGCCGAGCACCGCGGCCGGCCGGCACACGTTCACCTATACCGGTGTCCCGGTGACCGGCATTCCGACGGCCAGCGCACCGAATGTGTTGAATACGTCGTACACCATTACTGCCGAGATAGAAGTTTCGCAGAAGGGAGCCGAGGGAATGATCAATACCAACGGCGGCCGGTTCGGCGGATACGGTCTCTACGTCTTGCAGGGGAAGCCGGTATTCACCTGGAACCTGCTCGATCTCAAACGCGTGAAGTGGGAGGGCCCGGATGTGCTCACCGCCGGCCATCACACGCTCGAATTCGACTTCAAGTATGACGGGCTTGGTTTCGCGACGCTCGCCTTCAACAACATTAGCGGCATCGGCAAAGGCGGCACGGGTACTTTCAAAGTGGATGGCAAGGTCGTCTCCACCCAGACTCTCGACCACACCGTCCCGCTGTTGCTGCCGTGGGATGAAACCTTCGATATCGGCAGCGACACCGGTACTCCTGTGGACGATCAGGACTATCAAGTGCCGTTCCAGTTCACCGGGACTATCGACAAGCTGACCGTCAGTCTGGCTGAACCGCAACTCACCCCAGCCGACATGCAGAAGTTAAAGCAGGCAACGGCGAGCGCAGCCGACGCTCAGTAGGCCACGAAACGATAGGGCAACTCGCAAGGGCTGCCCTGTTGCCCATGTTGCCTGGCATGAAGAAGAACCCGGATGGCTCACTCACGATCTACATCCAGAAAGAAGCTCCGCCAAGTGACAAAAAAGCGAATTGGCTTCCGGGATCGGCAATGCGACGGTAGTCCACGGCGCTCAAGACCCGGTAAGGTGAGGAAGGCAAAGCCAACCTTATGACAGCACGCATTCCGATATCGGATCTGACGCCGTGGCCCGCGCCCCACGGTGGCAGGCGAGCTTACCACGCGATGGTGAAACCCATCGGTGCGATTTGCAACATCTCCTGCACCTATTGCTACTACCTCCACAAAAAAGAGCTGTTGGGAAGTGACAGCCACTTCCGCATGTCCGACGAGATCCTGGAAGAACACATCCGGCAATACATCGAAGGACAGGATGGCGACATTGTTTTCTCCTGGCAGGGCGGAGAGCCGACGCTGCTCGGTCTTGATTTCTTTCGCAAAGTCGTCGCGCTCGAGCAGCAGCACAAGAAGCCGCATCAGCGGATTGAAAACGATTTGCAGACCAACGGAACGCTTCTAAGTGACGAATGGGGAGAATTTCTAAAAGAACATAATTTCCTGGTGGGCTTGAGCATCGATGGGCCAGAAGAATTGCACGATACCTATCGCATCTCCAACGATGGCAAACCTACCTTTGCCAAAGTTTTCAGCGCCTCGCAGATGCTGCACCGCCATGGCGTACCCTTCAATTCACTCAGCGTCATCAATCGCGAAAACGCGAAGCGGCCGCTCGATGTTTATCGCTTTCTCAAGAACGAAGTCCGGCCTCGGGAGATGCAGTTCATTCCCTGCGTTGAACCCAAAGACTTCCGCGAAACCGCGCCGCAGAGCTGGGATCCAGCGACTCTGCCGCGCTACGACTCGCCTGCCGCCCATCCCGGCAACCCGGACTCGGTCGTTACGGATTGGTCTGTCGATCCCGACGATTGGGGATACTTTCTTTGCAAGGTGTGGGATGACTGGTATCGGCGCGATCTGGGCAAGGTATTCATCAACCTCTTCGAAACCGCGGTCGCGCAGTGGATGGGAAAAGAGTCACAGCTCTGTATCTACCACGAATTCTGCGGCAAAGGCGTGGCCTTGGAGCATGACGGGAGCCTCTACTCTTGCGATCACTATGTTTATCCCGAATACCGGTTGGGAAACATCGGGCAGGTTTCCAGTTCTCGCATGGCATTCTCCGATGAGCAAAAGAAGTTCGGCTTCGATAAATTCCATTCGCTGCCCCAGCACTGTCGCAAGTGCGAATACTTGTTCGCATGCAACGGAGAATGTCCGAAGAATCGAATGATCCGGACACCCGACGGTGGGCCCGGCCTCAACTATCTTTGCGCCGGATTGCAGAAGTTCTGGCGCCACATCGATCATGATGCGCAGGATATATGCCGCCGCCTGGCGGCCGGGGAGCAACTGCGACCGCGGTGATCCGAGTCGAGAACCAATTGGAAAATCACCAGTCTTAGTGCAGGTTGCAGCAGAATTTGTTCGCTAGCTGCTCTTAATTTCCGTCCAGCAGCGTTGCCGGTTGACTTCCTGGATCTGGAACACGGTGGTCAGGGACGAGCTGACGGTCGCGGCCATCGTCAGCGAGCAGCACCTGGACATTCCGTAGAACTGCGAAAGTCCTCGCAACCCTCTATAATGGTGGCCCTGCGAGACGTGGGTTCTCGCCGGGTTTTGAAACCTGTCCTTATTTCGCAGCATCAACGCCTCTGGAGGAAGATACAGAATGGCACATGAAGTTCCCGCGCTGCCCTACGACTACTCTGCCCTGGAACCATATATCGACACGCAGACGATGCACTTGCATCACGACAAACACCATCAGGCTTACGTTACCAATCTGAACGCCGCACTGGAGAAGGCTCCGGAGCTGCAGAAGCTGAGCGCCGAAGAGCTGCTCAAGAGCCTGGATAACGTCCCCGAAGCGATCCGCGGTGCCGTGCGCAACAACGGTGGTGGGCACGTGAATCACTCCATGTTCTGGAAGATCATGGCGCCCAATGCCGGCGGCGATCCTAGCGGCGCAATTGCCGACGCTATTAAGAGCACCTTCGGCGATTTCAATGCCTTCAAGGAGAAGTTCAACGATGCCGGTGTGAAGCAGTTTGGCAGCGGCTGGGCGTGGCTGGTTCGCGACAACGGCGGCAAGTTGCAGATCATCAGCTCGCCCAACCAGGACAACCCGATGAGCCAGGGCTTTTACCCGATCATGGGCAATGACGTGTGGGAGCACGCTTACTACCTGAAATATCAAAACCGCCGCGCCGACTACCTTAAGGAATGGTGGAACGTGGTGAACTGGGCGGAAGTAAACAAGCGCTTCCAGGACGGCCAGAAGTAGGCGGTGATAGCAGTTGTCGATCCAAAGGGTGCGGTGAACGCACCCTTTGCTTTTAGCCGCGAAGCGAGAGGCTGCCACATCACGCGGAGGTGTGTCGGCCGTCATTGACAACCAACTCGTCGTTATTTCAATATCTGTCCGGCACTGAAAAGTACTGCGGCTTATCCCTTTTGCCGATTTCCACTCCCGTCTGCGGGCGGCCATGCTCGCCATCCATTGTTGACCGACTTGCCGCATGTGCAGCGCCTGCGCCTTTCTTCGCTACTGGCGTGAATCCCTGATCAAGCTCAAGCAGAGCGTGTCGCGCACTGTAGGCGAATCTCGCCACTGCTGCTAAGCAAGCGCCGCAAACGCGGGTTCCGTTTCCCATGCGTTAGGAGCCGCTCATGCGCAAACCAGTCGGTCGACTATTTCGCTCACCGGTGAGCATGGTCATTTGCGCGTTTCTCGTGCGCGGCTTGTATCTGGCCATATCGCATTGCTATCGCTTCAACTTCCAGTACTGGACCGGATTCGAGATGGCTGACATCGCGCAAAATCTTGCGCTTGGCCACGGTTTCACATTCCGGCCTCACGGCGGTCCTTCTGCCTGGACGGCTCCGCTTTATCCCATAGTACTTAGTCTTGTGTTTCGCGCATTCGGTGTTTTTTCAAGCGCGTCTGCGGTTGTCATTCTTCTCTTCAATAGCCTCTTTGCAGCGCTGACTTGTTGGACCATCTATCGCATTGCAATCCGGCTGTTCAATGAAACCGTAGCGATCGCGGCGGGATGGATCTGGGTCTTTCTTCCCAGCAGCATCTACTTTTCCGTCTTCTGGGTGTGGGAGACAACGCTGTCGACCTTCCTCTTAAGCGCGCTGTTTCTGCTTACGCTGCGAATGGAAGGTGAAAGCCGGTTGCTGCCGTGGTGTGGATATGGATTTCTATGGGGACTTACGGGGTTGACTCACCCCTCGCTACTAGTTTGGCTTCCGTTCGCCGGGTGTTGGCTGGCCTATGGGCTTTACAAGCGAGGCCGGAACTATGTGCTCCCGGTATTGTCGAGCGCGCTAATGTTCTGGCTGGTGCTGTCGCCGTGGCTGATACGAAACTACATACAGTTCGACGAGCCATTGCTGCTGCGCGATGCCTTCGGAGTCAACCTCCGTGCGGGGAATAATCCCGACGCCCAAGGCTGGTGGGTGTTGTCGTACACATTCAACAATCCCGCTCTGGAGGCGCAATACACGGCCCTGGGTGAGAGCGCGTTTGTCCGCAAGCAAGGACGGCTGGCGCGGCAGTGGATCTCCCGGCATCCGCAAAGGTTCGTGGAGTTGACCGGCCTGCGATTGCTGTATTTCTGGACCGGCATACCGCATCAAGGCTGGGGCAAGAACCTCTTGTACAGCGCACTATCGGTGTTTTCGCTGGCCGGACTTTTGCTGGCATTCCGGCGACGGCTGCCGGGCCGATTTCTGCTGACTACGCTCCTGCTTGCTTATCCGGCGATGTACTACATTACGTTTCCGCAGCCACGCTATCGACACCCCATTGAACCGGAGATGCTGATTCTGTCGGTATTTTTTGTTGCGTCCATATTGCACCGGATAGTAGAAAGTTCGCGTGTGAATCCGCTCCGTATAATGAAGGCTGGTGTCCTGCCTCTCATTCACGCCTCAACGAGTAGTTTCGCTCCAACCGAGCGCGACCGTCACCTTGCGCGACCTCGGTCTGCTGGATCGCCTGGTCGCCTGCACGAAATATTGCGTGGATGTTTGCCCCGAGGTCGGTGACGGTTCGCGTGTCATTGTCTCCGATTCGTGGACAGCGCAAGCCGAGCAGATCCTCGCCGCCAAGCCGGACCTCGTTCTTGCCTCGGTTCCGTATCAACTGGAAGCGGTCGCCGAGATCCTGAAGTCCGGCAGTGCGCTTTCTGGGACTTGCTCCTCGTACCCTGGCCGATATTTATACCGACATCGCGGCGATTGCCGGAGTCATGGGAGCGAGCGAAGCGGGGCAGAAGCTCATCGCACGCATGAGCGCCGGCATCGAAGAGGTGAGGCAGCTTACGTCGGCTGCGGCGAAGCAGAAAGTGTTCTGCGAGGAGTGGGGCAAGCCGATCATCGCGTCGCAACCGTGGGTGGCGGAACTGGTCGAAGCTGCGGGCGGAGAGTTCGTCGGCGACTCCGGGCAAAACTACGACCGCCGAAGATGTCGCTTCAGCAGCAGCCGGATGTAATTCTGGCCGCGTGGTGCGGCGCCGGAGATCGCGTGCCGCTGGAAAAGATCGTTGAGCAGCGACAGTGGCAGCAGCTAGCCGGCGGTCCGCGAGAAGCGAGTCTTCTGCATCAACGACGAACTGCTCAATACTCCCGCCAGCAGCTTGCTCGGAGGCCTGGACGCTATCGCGTGGGCGCTTCATCCGAAGTTGTTCGATCAGCCCAGAGGCATTCAAGGCAGATTAGCGATTAGCTACTTAGCTATTAGCTATTACGCTTTCGAGCACTCGATGAAGAACCGGCGGAGATGTTGTATCGGATTTCCAGGAGCTAATCGCTAAAAGCTAAAAGCCAAGTGGCTGTCGCGCAACGCGCGATGCGCTCTTGTGATAGAAAAGTAACGGCATGACGCATCAACAGGAGCTCGCAAAAGAACTCACGACTCTGGCCGACGCAGCCCCCAGTGTCCGACGAACTGATGAGCATTATCGTTGGACGGCTGCAGGAAAGACTTCCTCATTACGACTGGGTTGGCTTCTACAAGATTGAGAAGGGCGACGTGGCGGAAGGTCCAATGCTGGTGCTCGGACCATACGTCGGCGCGGTCACGCCGCACACGCGCATTCCGCTGAACCAGGGCATCTGCGGAGCGGCCGCAAGTTCAGGCCACACCGTTGTGGTGGACGATGTCAGCAGCCGATCCGCGCTATCTGGCCTGCTCCATCGAGACCAAGTCGGAGATCGTGGCGCCGATTCGCGTGAAGGGCGAGATCGTCGGCGAACTGGACATCGACAGCCATACTCCGGCGGCGTTTACGGCTGACGATCGTCAACTGGTCGAGCATTGTGCGCGTTTAGTCGGACTTTACCTGGAGAGGACGACGTAAGGCGGTCTGCCATGGTGTCTATCCAAAACGAATCCTATGGTCAAGCAAGTGGTGGCGGCGCTGATTGTGCGTGGCGAAGAGATCCTCTGCTGCCAGCGAAGCGAGTACCAGGCGCTTGCCGCTGAAGTGGGAATTTCCGGGCGGCAAGATCGAGCCAGGCGAAGATCCGCCGCAGGCGCTGGTGCGCGAACTGGATGAGGAGCTTGGGCGTGCGCGCCGAAATTGGCGCGAAGGTCGCGCAGCTACAGCATCGCTACCACAACGGCAATGCCGTCGATCTGCAATTCTTCCTGGTGGAGCGCTACGAAGGCGAGCTGCAAAACCGCATCTTCCGCGAGATTCGCTGGGTGAACCGTCGCGAACTGCCTACCCTGGACTTCCTGGACGCCGATCGCTCGCTGGTGCAACAAATTGCCAACGGCGAATTGCTCTAACTGCTCCACCCGCCCGTCGCAAACCACGCAATCGTCAGCCCAATCATAATCACCGTGGTTCCCCACGCGATCACGTTGAACCATGTCCCATTGACGTACTTGCCCATCAGCTCGCTCTTGTTCACCAGCAGCAACATGAAGATGAGCACGAAGGGCAGCACCACTCCGTTCACCACCTGCGACAGAATGATGAGCTTGATGACGGGAATGTTCGGCAGCAGGATGACGCCGCCGCCCGCCACCAGCAGCAGCGTGTAGAGCCAGTAAAAAACTTTGGCTTCGCTGAATTTGTGTCCCACTCCGGACTCGAAGCCCAGGCCTTCACACACCGTGTAAGCCGTCGAGATAGGCAGGATCGAGGCAGCGAACAGGGAAGCGTTGAACAGTCCGGCGGCAAAAAGAATGTACGCGTATTCGCCGACCAGCGGACGCAGCGCCTGTGCGGCGTCGGCGGCATCGCGTAATCTGCCGGACACCATGCGCGTAGAGGGTCGCCGCGCACGCGACCACGATGAACCAGGCCACGATGTCGGTGAACAGGCAGCCAAGGATCACGTCCCAGCGCGACGCTCTGTATTCGCGCGCCGTGATGCCTTTTTCCACGATGCTGGATTGCAGATAGAACTGCATCCAGGGCGCGATCGTGGTTCCGATCAAGGCGATCACCATGTAAAGTAAGCCGGAGCGTGAAATGGACCGGCCTGCGGCGGCTTGAAGGTCGCGACAAAAGCTTCCTTCCAGCTCGGCCCGGCCAGCACTCCGGCGATGATGTAGGCGAAGTAGAAGAACGACGCTGCCAGGAAGACTTTCTCGACGCTCTTGTAGGATCCTTTGACAACCAGCAGCCATACTACGACCGCGGAGATCGGCACGCTGAAATAGCGCGAGATGTGGAACAGCTCCAGGCTGCTGGCGATGCCGGCGAATTCGGCGACTACGTTGCCGAAGTTGGTGATCACCAGCCCCAGCATCATGAAGAAGGTGATGCGCAGGCCGTACTCTTCGCGGATCAGGTCGCTGAGACCCTTGCCGGTGACCGCGCCCATGCGGCCTGACATCTCCTGCACCACGACCAGCGCAATCGTCGTGGGGATCATGACCCACAGCAGCAGGTAGCCGAACTGCGCTCCCGCGGCGGAGTAGGTGTAAATACCTCCGGCATCGTTATCGACGTTGGCGGTGATGAATCCTGGACCGATGACGGCCAGGAACATCAGCAGACGAATTCGCCACATCTTCCAACGTCTGGATTCAGGCATGCTAATGAGGACTTAACGGTGAGATGGTGAAGAAGACTCAGAATAAACGCACAGAAGGAAATGCGCCAATCAGCAAATGATTGGCGCTGGAATGATCAGGCAACAGCGTAGGCGTGTCATACCGTCGCTCGGAGGGCAGAGGCAAACACTGCGGGCGCTATATCGGCTGGAGCTGCGCGAGACTCGCGGCTCCGAGATCGTGTAGCATCAATGCGAGAGCTGACGGGCGCTGGCCTTAGTGCCGCTTCTACGAAACTCAAACTGAATCGTCCATTCGCTGGCCTGCTGACTTGCCGTCGCGTACCGGAGGGGTGAACGTCCATTGCCGGCGGCCTGCAACGCTTGCATTTGCGAAGTAGGTGCTGGGCCCTCTCGCCGCCAGCTTCGCGCTGCGATACCCGGCCATTCGCATCGACTGCCACCAGTACTTTCACCTTCACCGTGCCATGTAATCGAGCGTTGCGCATGGCTCGATACTGCGGGCATCGCCTGCTGCAGCACGCGCCGGCGCTGGACGCGGCTTGCAGCTGAGTAGCGGTGATGCTTGCCGGAGCGGGAGTTGTCACACTGGGTCGAGCGACAGCGATTGCTGGTTCGGTGAAATCTCTGCGGTCTTTCGCGTAAAGTCGGAGGACCAGTGCTATCGGCAAGCAGGACGACCGATCGACCACCACAAGGAGCAAGAACTTTCGCGTTGATTCCACGACTGCGTCAGCTTTACGGCCGGCTTTGCAGTCTGTCGGGGGCGAGGGCTCTGCTGGCTGACTTCCTTAGCCGATAGCGGATTGGGCAGCAGAACTTCCATGCGAGGCATCGTCGCCGGTTCAGAAGTGCTCGCTGCGGACAGCTAGGCAGAACGATCACGTTGGACGCCGTCTTAGCTGCAGCTTCGGATCTCGGCCCTCAGCGACCTGCGTAACCGGCTTGTCCAGGATGGCGCGGATCGCGCTCAGCGAAAGCCGGCGCTCGCGCTCGCGCATCCAGGCAGCCAGCGACGATCGCGTCGAACGGCGCACGGAAGTTTCTCGGCCGCTTTCGCATCCCGTTCTTGCCGGCTCCCGGCAAATGACCAGTGAGCGCCTCGATACAGCGTGATGCCCAGCGACCACACATCCCCGCTGAGCGAGATCGTCCCCGCAGCTTTCTCCGGCGCGTCGTACGGGCTCTCGATGGCCGATGGATGTCCTTCGCCGTTGCGGTGAATTGTGTCGCAGGAAAGCTTCAGTTGATCGCCGCTGGCCAGCAGGTGCGCCGGCTTGATCTGTCCGTGCAGCAAACCTTGTCCGTGCAGGTACTTCAGCGCGATCGAGCGTCGGCGCCAGCACCTCCCGCGCTTCAGCCGGCGTGAGCAGGCGCTGTCGCAGCAGATCGGCGAGGCTCTCGTCGCAGTGCTCCATCACCGCGAAGCACATGTCCTGCTCCTGGTCGGCATGCCACAAACCAATCTCGAGGATCGTTCACCAGGTTGGGATGCGACAGGCGTCCGGCAGAGCTTCCAACAGGCGACTTGGGCGGCGCGTTCGCGGTGTGCCCGCCGGTATCAACTTGATGACGGCCTTCGCGCCTGCGAATCTCCGTCAGGTAGAACGCGCTGCGTCGTCGAGCCTCCCAGGTATTGCAGCAGCGGAAAGCGCGCATTGACGATGCGCCGCTCCCACTGTTGCCAGATTGCGTCGATGGAAAGGGCTTGTGCTGGGGTCATAGTTAGGCGAATTTTAGTCGCCTCGTGCGTTGTCGAAATCCGGCAACTTACAATTATTTCGTTGATGAAGTGTGTAACCCGCAGAATCGAGCCGCCAGCATGTGCACCTCAGTGAGGGTCGAGCGCCACCGCTGTGCATGCTACAGGCGAATTGGCCTTACAATAGGCTTGGGAATCCGGGAACCGTGGTAAGGCCGCAGTAACGGAGAGGTGGCCGAGTGGTTGATGGCTCCGGTCTTGAAAACCGGCGTACCCGAAAGGGTACCGGGGGTTCGAATCCCTCCCTCTCCGCCAGTACTTATTAAGTTATTGAAAATAAACAATTAAATTCCGTCACTGACAATTTGTTAGCCATCGTGTTAGCCTTTTTGTGTCTTTCCGGCCAGAATTCCGGGACGTAATGTATGGCTAAAACCGAGAAGGCTGTCCGCCTGATGAAGTGCGTCAAGATCAACGGCAAGTGGCGTTGGTGCCGCTTGGCGGTGGACAAAAAAGACCGTCCCAAACCGGATGTTGTGATTGTTAGCGGGGCGGAGCAGACCCACAAGGCCGGCCGGTTTGGTGTCTTCTGGAAGGAAGGCGGCCGCAATTGCTTCGAGCCTGCCGGCCGTGACTTCACTGAGGCCCGAGCGGCCCTTCGCCGGCGTCAGACCCGCCTGAACGCGCAACTTGCCGGCGTCCACATTCCCGAAGTAAAAAAAGACGGCAGTCGGCTAAAAGTTGAAGACGCCATCTCGGACTTTCTGCTGGAAGTGCAAACTCACCGCACAAAGAAAACGTATGCCGCATACCGGGCGATGCTGCAGGACTTCTCGGACTCCTGTTCCAAGGTGTACATGGATGGGTTGGAGCGCAAGAACCTCATGAACTTCACCGCCGATCTGAAGTCAGCCGGATTGAGCGATCGGACCGTGTACAACAAGTTCGAGCTCTTGATGACATTCCTTAAGGCCAACAAGATTCCTCGCCTGGTGACGGCGAAGGACTGGCCCAAGTACACCGAACAGGAAGTCGATGTCTACGAAGCTGAAGAGTTGACGAAGCTGTTCAAGCACTGCAAAGTTGCGGAGCGAACACTGTTCCGCTTTTTTCTTGGTTCAGCGGGCCGCGAGCAGGAAGTAGCGTTTACGGCATGGACAAACCTGGATCTGAAGAATGGGCTGTGGCACGTGCGGGCAAAGCCAGAGCTCGGCTTCAGGCCGAAAGACTATGAGGAGCGAACCGTACCGCTTCCGGATTGGCTAATCGAAGACTTGAAGATCTGGCGTAAGCGGCACGGCCGCACTCACCTCGTATTCTCGCATGCCGACGGCGACGCCGAAGGACACATGCTGCGCACACTGAAACAGATCGCCTTGGAGGGAAAGCTGAACTGCGGGCATTGCAAGAATCGTAAAGGTCTGTCGTGCAAGAAGCACCCTGTTTGTTCCCGTTGGTATCTGCACAAGTTTCGCGCAACGGCAGCGACAACGTGGCTGCAGAACGACATCGATATCAGAACGGTGCAGACCTGGCTCGGCCACTCTGACATGGAATCAACCCTGCGTTACTTGAAGGCTGCCTCTGCCCGTAAGCCTATCGTTAGAGAAAAAGTGAACGCCGCTTTTGCGGGCATGGTGGAGTAGGCGGTTGACGTCAGCCGACAATCCACCCAAAGTGATAGCGGGCACCCTCAACATATCCAATGGCTAGTTCTTCTCAGCACCGCCGGTGTCGGTGTATGTCTTATCAACGCCATCCCCAAATCTTTGACACGATGGCTGTTCTGACGAGCCTCTGGCGTGACCCTCGCCACATTCAAGTCCGGGTGCAAAGCCTCGATGTCAGTTCTCTGATTCGCAAGCGAGTCATGACTCTCAGCTTTGAAGCACAGGAGGTGCTGGACAAGAACCCGAGGCCGAACCTGGCTGTCATCACGACCGAGGTTGGCGACATGTTCCCGCGGGTCGAGCGAGTGCTCACCAACGTCGTTCAAAGTCTTCCCGAACCAGGTCGAAGACGTCGTCACGCTCCATCCGGCGTGGCCGAGGTCGGGGCGATCGGCGTAAGAGACGACAAGGCCGGGGAGGTCGTCAAGATCGTCGTCGTGAAGAACGATCCACACCTCACCGAGCAGGCCCTGCTTGAACATTGCCGAAAACACCTGACGGGCTACAAGGTGCCAAAGATCGTCGAGTTCCGCGCCGAGCCCTTGCCGAAGTCCAACCTCGGCAAGATTCTTCGCCGGCGATTACGCGACGTGCCTTCTTAGCCTGAGGCAGTCGCCGACGAGGCATTTCATCAGCCCAATATGGTCGATCCCGACTGATGGACAATTCGGAGCTCATGTACTGAACGGTGAAAGGGCCCCTTATGCTGGCGGCCCTTGTGTTGCTTGGCGGCGCAACCATATCGCAATCAGGGCGGGGTCGAAAAAGACGACTCCACGGTGACGGTACGCCGGAATTGTCCCTGCTGCGATCCAGTCGTACAGCGTTGTCTTACCCAGACCAAGGATGGCCGCCAACTCCAGCGGCCGTATTCCCCGCTGGATCGACTCAAGACGTTGAATAAGCGTCTGAATCCCGGTAGTGGTCGAGACCTGGGGCACACCCTTCATTGCACTGAGACGAGTCTTGCAACGGCGCTTTGCCGGAGGGCGCTGCTGGCGACAGGTATTGCCCTTGCCGGCGACGTCGAGGCACTCCTGGCTGAGTTTCCCCTGGTCCGCAGCCTGCTCAGGCTGTGCCGCTCCAGTTAGTTCTGTGCATTCGGGTGGCAAACTCCGGGCGCTAGTGACATCGTTCGGACTACCAGCCACAGAACTTTCTTGACCACGGTCGTGCACGAAAGCATTTCCGCGACGGCGAATTGAATGACGCATAGAAACCTGTTTTGCTGACCGCAATGGCCGGCGTACGGCTTTGGATTTGAAGTTCGAGAGCTTCAGAACCGTATGACATCTGCCCGCCGCTCTCGGTGCGGACAGTGCCCAGTGTTTGCCAGTGAACCTCTTTTCTGATCATCACGACTGTGAACCAGCCGATGGCATCTTCCAAAGGCTTCCAACGAAGATTCTGGAAGCGAGCTATGGCCGCTTCTTTCGGCTTCGACCTACTGTGCCCTATCCCGGAGTCTCACAAGGCTTCCGACGGCTTGTTGGCTGACCTCAACCCCGATCTCAGCAGCCCAGCTCAGGAGCTCATCGACCCGAAATTTCCAGCAGGTCAGGCCTTCGCGCCTCAGCGCGTGTGCCGGAATCAGTCCGGCGTCAGCAAGCCGGCAGATCTGGCACGGCGGGCGGCGCAGCAGAGACGCAGCGTCGATAATGTCCAGATATATATGCCCACTTGTCAACGGTTGGGCCGGCAACATGCTGTCGGACTCAGCCGATTCGAGGTTCGTACTCTCCAGACGACGCACCATGCGGTCTGAACATAGCCGGTTGGCAGGTTCGCTGGTAGGTGTCTTTGGTTCATTGGCCTCCGACGAGGTCTCGTGCCAGCAGGCGGCCGGCCGACCGGAGAAAGCTGGGATCGTGGCTCTCAGCAGCGCAAAGGCAATTGATGTGGAAAACGTTTATGACCATGCTGCGATGCTGGCCTAGGCAGACAGGGCAACCAAATAGTAGCGGCGAAAATATTTTGTGGATGTGACTGAAGAAGATTGCGTAGGCGGATGTAAGTTGTTGATGGTATGTCGGTTACTTCTTTTTCTGTTTTCTTATCTGTTTCCCCAGTTCCTTCAACTCTTTACACTGGGCTTCGAGACGTGCCGCCTCGAATCTCGTCTTGAGCCACCGGAACGCCTCTGGGCCAACACCCGGGGAGGCCCCTTGGAGTTGACCGCTTCGGCTCTCCGGACGGCAGCGGCGTTTCGGAGGCGTGTCGGCTGCCGAGCGACGAAGTTCGTATGTTACGTCCTGCTCACCGATAGCCCACGCGAGGTAGGTGATTCGGAGACTGCGTCTGGGTCGGTGGGCCTGGTTGCCAGAAGAGCCTGCCACCCGGACTTCAGCTTTTCCCGTCCCGAATCGGTAATAGCGAACTTAACCTTATCGCGAACACCGGGCTTGGATTTCTTCAGGAACCGACCCACTGCGAGCCGTTCAAGCACAGGAGCGCTGCTCCCAATGGAAATTCCGGCCTCAGCTTTCAGTTCATACGGCGTAGCACAGCCACGTTGGACGAGAGCCAGTATGAACACGTCGAGATCGGTCGAGTTGGGCGGCATTCATCTGAAAGGTATATCAGAGATCATTCGGACGCCAAGCCAGATCTGGCCGATTGGAATGTGTCAATGCCGATTCACAGTTGGGCGCATCCTGCCAGAGTCATCACCCGCAACGGCAGTTGTTGCGCGTGCATGCGCTGCGGCACCTCGACCCGATGTAGCCCGACTGCTGATCCAGAGTTTTGTGCGTTTGTTGTGGTTTACGCATAACGTTGGACCGGGACCCCAAGACGTTAGACTGGCGACCCCATAAAATGGGACTGGAAGTCGAGATCGCCTGATTGGCGATCCGGCTTCCAGTTTTCATAGATGTTCCGAATCAGACGCTACTCCTGTCGTCAAGCATAAGCCTTGAGTACTTTGCGCTTGGGCAGTCGAGCGAACCGTTCCTGTTGTCCCCCGACGTTTCTCGTCCCGATTTACAATCTCTCTTAGCAGAGCACCTATGTCGAGCCAGAAGCGCCAGTTTGAGCTACCCAAGAACATCGAGCACTATCTCGGAGCATTAGCCAAGCTGTACGAGCAAAACGGAGCCAAGGAGAAGCTTGCCATACTTGCAAATGCCCGTGTCCGCATCCACGAAGAGTGGTCATATGATAACTGGAACGGCGGTACATCCGGTCACGCGGTTTTTCTTGATGTGCCAGAGGTGTTGTTCCTGGCTTCGGTAGAGCGTAGGAATGAGCTGCAGACCAGCATACGCGATGATCTCAACAAACTGCACAATGTCCGAGACGAGTTCATCGATCAGGTATTCGTGGAACTGGAGAAGTCGCCGGACACTGACTGGAGACGGGAATCTGGAGCGCTTCTCCTCTCCAACAGAGTCGTCGCTCCGGCAGCGACCGAGCGAATTTGGGAACCGGGTCGATACAGAGTTTTCTTGAGTCACAAATCCCAAGTGAAGGCAGAGACCGCATCTCTCAAGGATGGTCTTCGGCCTTTCGGCATTTCATCCTTTGTCGCCCATCAGGACATCCACCCGACTAAGGCTTGGCAGGATGAAATCGAAAACGCTTTGGTTTCGATGGATGCTTTCGTCGCCCTTTTAGACGGAGGATTTCCAAGACAGTGATTGGACTGATCAAGAGGTAGGATTTGCATTGGCGCGAGGAGTTCCCATCATCGCAGTGAAGCTCGGAAGAGACCCTTACGGTTTCATTGGACGATTCCAAGCTTTAAGGTGCGACTGGGCCAAAGCTCCAGTTGCCATAGCAAAGCTGTTGATCAAACAGCCAAAGATGGTGGACGCATATGTCGCGGCACTCTTTTTGTGTAGCACCTTCGATGAGGGTAATAAGTTGGCAGAAGTTCTGCCAGAAATCGACCACCTCACGCTAAAGCAGGTTGAGGATCTCGTGCACACGTATAACACCGACTCGCAATTGCGCGGTAGCTTCGGCTTCAACGGCAACAAGCCGAATCTCTATGGCAAAGGGCTCGGGTATCACCTAACGCGAATCACTGGCCATCGCTACGTACGAGACAAGACCGGTCAGATTGCATAGGCGAACTCATGGACGAGCCTGAGCACTAGACGCTCTTACTGGAGAAGTACTACCAAATTCGCCAATACCCAGGTGTCGCTATAGCCACTGGCTCGAAGCGTACCACATATTGTGCGGCGCACACTCCACGACCGAGGGGTGAACTGGCGACATCCCCAGTCCTCTTGGTGACCTCACTCCTGAGAATGGGAATCACGGTCCGCAACAGCCGTGGGGAGCGTTTAGGTCTGATGTCCCGGGTTTCACATAGTAGGTTATTTGGATTGTTCGGGAAGACTAGCGCCTGGTCCGAACTGCCCCTGCGGGACAAGCGCCGCCGCCAGCACTTCTTGAATCGACGACACGAACCGGACTTTGATCTTGTTCCGCACATAGTCCGGCGTCATCTGCACGTCTCGCTCGTTCTCCTTGGGCATGAGAACTTCAGCACACCCGGCGTCGATGGCTGCCTGGAGCTTCGGCAACACGCCGCCGATGGCGAGGACTTTGCCCATGATCGTGATCTCGCCGGTCATGGCGAGGTCGTTGCGGACGGGGCGACCCGTGAGGGCGGAGACGATCCCTGTGGTGATGCTGATTCCGGCTGACGGGCCTTCCTTGGGAACGCCCATCATCGTCGCAAGCACGGCGATGTCGTAGTTGTTCTGCCAGTCGTTCGGGAGGCCCACGTCCTTTGCGTGCGTCTTGATGAACTGAGCGGCGGCGGCAACGCTCTCCTTCATTACTTTTTGCATCGAACCGAGGCTGATGATGCGCCCCGATCCCTTGGAAGCCTGCATCTCGAAGTGGAGCAGACAGCCACGGTCGTCGCCGATGACGGCCAAGCCGATGACCTCGCCGATCTGCGGCGAACTCGGCAGCGCAACCTTCTGTTGTCGATGGGCGTCGGGTAGCGTTGGCGTGATGATTTTTCCGGACTGGACCAGCTTCCCCGTCAGAACGATCGGCCCGTATTCGCCAGCCGCCATGAGGTGAAGCTGGTTGCGGACACGTTGCCGTCCTTCGAGAGCAACTTCGAGGAGTTCGCCTAGTTGCTCGTCGGTGACATCCCCGTGCGGGTACATGAGCTTGAGCAGGCCGGACAACACCTTCTCGACGCCCCGCACGTCGCGCCCGGTGATCCCGGCCTTGGCGGTCGACGTATCCATCAACTGATACCGGCCCTTCAGCGGTCCCAGCACGTCCTTGCGCCGGAGTTCGTGGATGATCTCGCAGAAGTAGTCGGTGATGAAGCCGTAGTCCTGCGCCAGCGATCCGGGATGAATCTTGGGGATCTCCCAGCCCGGCAGATAGCCGTGAAGCCGGTCGATGAACGCCTCGACCTGGAGAAAGTCCGGTAACGGCTCGAACAGGTGGTAATACTTCTCGTGCGGCAACTTCGCCTGGACGTCGATGTTGCCGACCATCACGATGGAGGCGAAGGCAAGGATTTCCTTCTTGCCCCGGCTGAACTTGGCGTCCTGCATGTAGCCCTGCATGATCGACACGAGGGCCTTGGGATCGGTGAAGTCGGTGTTGGCGATCTCGTCGAACACCACGACGTCACGACTGCCCACGACGCCGACCTTGCCGGTGGCGTTGTTGATGAACAGGCTCGCCGGGGTCGCCTTGCCACCAGAAAGGACCGTGACGTAGTAGCTCTGGTTGCGGTAGATGTACGTCTTGCCGGTTTCCCTGGGGGCCAGTTCGATAGTGTTGCAGTTGGCCTCGATCATCGGCACGAGCCGCCACAGGTAGAGCAGCTTCTCACGCCGGGTCATCAGTCCAGGATTCAGGCCAATCGAGTTGATGAGGAAGTCCAGCCATTCGCCGGCCTCAAACTTCTTCCGATTCTCGATGTACTCGTTGAGGTCGATAACGGAAATCTGGAACGGCGTGAACTCCGTGACCTTGAACGGGCGAATCTTCTTGTTGTGGACCTCGGTTTCGTCGTAGGTCAGCGTGATCGTTCCCCACATGCCGCCCGAAAGCAGCATTGGGTACTGCCGCACGAGGCTCTCAGTCACGTTCACGAAGCTCTCGTTGATCGCCCCGATGGTTCCCCAATACTTGTCTTCAGTTTCCTGAAGCCGGACTTCCAGGTTGGCGATGATGTTGTGGTTGCGAGTTTCACGAATCTGGTGACGAATCTTCTCGGCCTCGGCACCGTGGACGAAGTTCTCCCGCAGTCGCTTGATGACTTGCTGCAAGTCTTCCTGGAAGTTCTCCTCGGTGCAGTAGTTGTCGATCAAGTATTCGACGACGAAACGAGGAAACTCATCGACTCCGGTGTTTACGGTCAGCCGCTTGTTGACAACCTTGCCTCGGAAAACCTCTTTGAAGCGTGTATTCATGATGACTCGTGTTACCGCAGCCCAGCGGGGACCATGCCCATGATGCTGTCGAGTTTGCTGTCCAGACGACGGCGAATGCGCATAGTGTCCAGTTGAATCTCGACCGTGCCGTGAACGGTCGTCCGCAGGGTGCGATTCTGCCATCGGTAGCTGGCAATGGCTGTCACTTGTTTAATCACTTTGCCTGAGGCTTGTTCGGCGGGCGTTGGGTTATCGACCCTTGGCATCCACCGAACCCGATAGTCGCGTTCTGTCCCCGAGAACACTTCCTTGCGGGGTTGGATGTCATCTAGACCAGCCTCCACCTGTAGTTGAATTAACACTTCGTCTTTAACGAGTGTTTTCGCCCGAGCCGTGATGAGGACGTCGAGCGGTTGCCCCTCAGACAGGACGCCTTCGAATCGAATTTCGGCCAGATCGAAGGCTGGCTCGAACTTGAGCTTCGGCCCTAGCACGATCAATGGGATCAAACATTCTGCCATGCTCAGGCCACCGTGGGTGTACCGTTCAGGAGCATGTCTTCCTTGCGGGCGTTTGAGCGTCAGGCCGGGCCTGGGGAAAAGCACATGGTTGTATGACCACTTTGCCTTCCCGGTTTTATCGGAGATGCCCAAGTCACCGACGTTGAACAGCACGCCGTTCTTGGCGGCGTTTCCTTCGAGCGGCGTCTTCAGTCGGCCTACGCGATATTTCACATCGCCACTGTCTGTCAGCACTTCATCCGGCACGACAAAGACCTTGTCAGGAACGGGCGTGAACCCATGATCGGATGCCACAAAGACCGCCGCGTTACCTGGCATTTCTCGCAATACGCTGCGCACATCCTGCCTTAAAATCTCTCGCACCGTGGCGTCGTAGATATCGGTGACGATCTTGGCGATGCCGCCGATTTCATCTTTCAGTCGGGTCGCAACCCACTGCACGACTCCCTTGGCGTCCTCCGTGTCCTTACTCTGATAGTCCTTCACCAGGTCGCGGTAGGCAGCGAAGTCGAGTAGCCGATCGCGTTCCTGTTGAGTCAGTTGGACAACGGTCGGTTGGAGGGTTTGTGAAGTGGATCTGAAGGATCGACGGGTCGTATTCACCCGGGCGTAGGATCATCTTCGTCTTCCCCCAGCCTGGACCCAGTGAATGCCGCCGTCGTATCGGGGCTGGCCATAGCTCGACGATGGCCGAAGCAGGAATGCGTCACACGACCCTATCGGACAGAACAGAGTGACGATCGTCACAGTCGAAATTCAAGTCCGCCTTCTAGACTGTGGCTTCACCTAAAGCATTAAGAACATGGCGGAGGGACGATGGTAAGTGAAATCACAATAAAGGGACAGAAAGCAAAGCGTGGCGAAAGAATGACAAAAGGCACCGGCTGGAGGCTCGCCATCGTCACCAACAAAAAGCGGGTTTTTGTCGGCACGCTGCTGGAAACCATCAATCGTCGCACAGGAACGCATCGCCATTTTTAGTGTCCCGAAGTAAGGCGAACATCCAGAACCTCCCATGACGCGGACGCGAAGTGAGGCGGATCTTGGCTGGGCTCTCGCTTACACCTACCGGCAACGGGCGAATGCTGTCGTCTTTCTTGTCTCCAAAGCAAAACTGGATATTGGCCTTCGAATACTTTCCGATGAGGTGTGCCATGGCAAGTGGTTCGCAGCACACAATTAAGGGCGGCAACCGTCCTCCACCTACACGTAAAAACACTCTCGAAAAGCATGTTATTACCACTGACGCTGCGCCAACGGTGTGGCAGTGGCTCACAAGCCGGGGTGGTTTGGCAATCTGGTGTTCTGTAAATCCCCAGAATCTCGGAGGTTCTTGGACGACGCCGCTTCGCAATGTTGACGGCGACGTGAGTGACGAGACCAACATTGGACGCCAACAGGATTCCGGCACGGCTGATCGAGTGACCCGGCGAGGTGGTGGTCAGCATCGATGCGGAAGTCAACCGCTTTCGAATGATCCCCACTGCTGACGGTTGGTGTGGCAGAAGACAGAGGCCAAGAGAATACGCTCAGCAGTTGGCCAGTACAGGTGAGGGAGCCTATTACCGATTTGACAAAAGTGATGTGGTTGTTTACGCCCAAGCAAAAATAATACCCATCGCAGAGTGGATGCGCATGGCCGAACAGGAGCGCCAAGACTTTCTAACGCGAGGCCGTTGGGGCAGCCAAGAACAATCACCAGCGATCTGGGGTCTAAGCCTGGTAGCAGGAAATGCCCGCACTGTTGATAGGGCGGCAGAGGCGCTCGAGAAGGGACGAATATGCACTTTCTACTTTTTGTTTGCCTTCCGATTGAGGGTGCAAAGACTAGTCTTCAGGCCCGACGACGCGCCTGCACCTACCTCGAAGAGGAACACTTCGTCTCAGGTGGTCGGTTTTGCGGAATCTGCGACTATTTCTCAGTCGGCGGCAGCCGTTATTCAGGTGCCTTGACCCTGTTGCGCTTAAAAGACAAGCATCCCATGAAGTTCCAGCGGTTCCTCAACCTGTATCGGATGACCACAACGGGAGGGTCCGCTGTTCAGTTGTTTAGGAGGTCGTTCCCCGATTTTATGCTGGGGAGCATTCGCTGTGGCTCGGAATTGCTCCCGGTTCTATGGTTACCCGGATGATGCCCAGAAAATGGATAGTGTTCTTTACAACCAGTTGCAGAAAAGGCTTTTTCGGAGGAGGTAACGTACCAAATACCGTTTGAGCAGCCTAACGTGATCTTCGCAGAATTAAGTGAACCCGATTGGAAGAGAAAATCCGCAGTGGTGGGCTGCAACTGGGTTGTCACCATTGAATACCATGACTGAACATGGCGAAGTCGGGGATACCGGCTGTGCCATGACTCGCAAGAATATCATGCTGGGGAACTACCACTGTGCAACGGAAGGGGCGCTTCTTCTTTCGCGCTGACCCCGACCGTCTCGGATGCGCGATTCATTGCCAAGGTGTAAAGAGGAGCGGATCTCGGTATGAAGAAGGTAAAGCAAACGAAAGTAAAGGTGATGTTCCCGGGCTACTATGGTTTCCTCACCAAACGTAAGAGCGAAAACTCACTGTCTATTGAAGTCAGACGCGGCGACGAACTTTTGGGCTCCTTATTGTTATGGGAAGGGGCAGTGTTGAATGGTGGCCTAAGGGAAACAAGATTAACTCTGTCAAGAAAAGCTGGCGAGCCTTCGCCGAATCCTGGAAGAGCAAATGAAATGATGCCTGCCGGTCTAATAGCAGGTTCCGGTGCTGAAATCCTGATATCACAACGACGAGCGCAGTCGTCAGCCTGCAACCGCAAATCGCTGTTTGCCAACCGAAATGCAGGGCGAGTACCAGGATTTTAGCTATACCTCTACGACTCGGTCGCTTGTGGGGCAGGGTTTGTGACAGGCCAGACTAAGTCCATGGAACTACATCGGTGACCAAGCGCAGCTTGAGCGGGTCTTTTGTTGCGTTAGAAATTTAGTTTCAGAAAAGGAGAATCCCCACTCAAGAACCACAAAGAGGGGCCTTGAATGGGGCAGGGTCATGAGGACAATGACTCCGACAGTCAGTGTTGAGCTTTTGGCTCCCGCACCAGTTTAGATAGCCGTCCAAGTCTTCCTCGTATTCTTGTAGCGAAGGACTCCATCTCACAAACTCGGGAATGCGCCCACTAAACAGCACGCATTGCCCACAAATCCCTCGCGTTATCTCGACGTTCGTCTTGAAGATGTGCCCCCTGGGTAACGCACCACCTTAGAAACGGCTTGACAGCATCAAATGAAAACCGTACCTGAGAATGCGGAGTGAGGTCCCGCAACACGATGAGCACTTTTCGTAAGTGCTTACTGGAATCGAGGATGACGAAATTTACCGGGGAAGATTTCGCAAGCCGCGCAGAAAGCGCTAGCGCGACGTGTGATTTCGAACACCTCGTTATCTGTAAATTCGTCCAGTATTAAGACTCCACGATCATTAGTTCTTCTGCGCATGATTCGCCATGTTCGAGGCGAATACAGTAGTGCATGAGTCTTGTCGCAAAAAGTGCATCATAAAATGGCCATTTATTGCCAAAACGGGAATCGCCGTTTCGGAGCGGTTTTGCCTTCGTCCAACTATGATTCGCAGACTTTTGGCACCTTTTGTACCGAGCACGAGTGAACCTATTCGGTCTGAAACTCCGCCCTAGCCGCTGTTGTTGGCACGCCGGGTACAAAGGAGTCCCGTTACGCGCATCTGCTTTCTGTCGAGGTGGGAGCAGGGGAACTGGCGTTGCCGCGAATGGTCTCGCCGTCAAGTTCTTCTGCTGACCAGGAGCGCGTCAGCCGATTGGAAGAGGCGGTCGCTGCCTTGCAGAACGAGGTCCGTGAACTCAAGCAGCAACGGCGGATGTTCCGCAAGCAGTTTGATCTCTGCTGGGGCCTTACCGATACACTGGTGTGTGCTAGTATGCTCCGCCCACCCGGTCCCAAGCCGCATTTCCTGATTGGCAATATCCCCCTCGCTGGTCCGGACCCACTGGACACGTTCACGGAGGTGGGCTGCCGAGTATGGCGACATCTTCTACTATCGGGCCGCCTGGCTCCACGTTTATTTCCTGAACCGCCCCGACCTGATCGAGTACGTGCTGGTGCGTAATCCGCAGAATTTCTTGAAGGACCACGTCGTCCAGAACAGCCGCTGGCTGCTGGGCACCGGTTTGCTCACGGCTGAAGGCGAGTACTGGAAACGACAACGTCGGCTTGTCCAACCGGCCTTCTCACGTGAGCGAATTGCCGCTTACGCTCGCTGCATGACCGAATCCGCCGAGAATATGTTCGTCCGCTGGAAGCCTGGAACACTGGTAGATATCCATCAAGAAATGATGAGCCTCACTTTGCAGGTGGTCGTACGCTCCCTGTTCGAGCTGGAGACGGCGGGAACCGAGAAGCTTTCGCAGTCCCTGAATACCGTCATGCTCAACAGTATCGGCGCGAGGCTGATCCTGCCTCCTGTCTTCCGCTACATGCCGCTTCCGGGGATGCGGGACGTACGGCGTGCCGTCAACCAGATGAACGCTGCCGTATATGACATCATCCGGCAGCGCCGATCCTCCGCGAACGGAGAACGCGGCGACCTGCTCTCCCTCATGATGCGTGCTCGCGACGAGGACGGCGGCAGCATGACGAATGAGCAAATACGGGACGAGGTAATGACCTTCCTTTTGGCCGGTCACGAGACGACTGCGCTCACGCTCTCCTGGGCGCTATACCTGCTCAGCCGAAACGCCGAAGCGGAAGAGAAGCTTCACGAAGAAGTCGACCGTGTGCTGGCAGGCAGACAGCCGACTGTTGCCGATCTCCCATCGCTGATCGTAGTCGACCGCATCATCAAAGAAACGATGCGGTTGTATCCCCCGGCCTGGAGCGTGGCTCGTAGGGCGATCAACGAATTCGAGCTGGATGGATACCGAATTCCTGCGGGGGCCAACATCGTGATGAGCCAGTGGATTATGCATCACGACAAACGGTTTTTCTGTGACCCCGGGAGATTCGATCCCGATCGCTGGGGGACGACGGCCTGCCAGAATCTGCCCCGCTTTGCGTATTTCCCTTTTGGTGGCGGACCAAGGCAATGCATCGGAGCGTCATTCGCGATGACCGAGGCTGCCCTGATCCTCGCGACCGTGGCTCAGCGATGTCGCCTCGTGTCGGTCGACCAGAGTCCGGTTCTGCCAGTGCCGAGCCTCACGCTCCGACCGAAAAACCCTATTCGCCTGCGCATCGACCCGAGGGGACGGGCAGTGCAGGCATAGGTTCATCTGCTACTGCCGCACCGGTGAGAGCGCTGGTTCCTGATTCAGGAACGTGCGGAACCGAAGTTGAGACAAGCGTAGAAATAGCCTTGTCACGGTGGCAGGCGGGAGAGAAAATCAGGCTGCCTTGAGAGCGAAGGACTTCCCAATGTACGCACTTCGCCCGGAAGAAAAGGGAATGTGCAGCTTCACGGGCCATCCTACGAGCTTAAGGAAATTGGCTACGGAGTAATCAACTCGGGCTTTTCAATTAGGAACGGCTTTGGGAGCCGTGTTCCCCTTGAGAAGAAAGAAAAGGGCTGAGGCTTCGCTCAGCCTTTTTCTTTTGGAGTCACATCTCGGCTTGGATGCAGACCCCGCTGCCGCGAACCAAGGTTCAAGTCAAACGATAGGGGAAAGAAGGACTGGCTCGCTGGTCCACGCGATATCTCGGAAGCACGGCGAAGGAATGGGGGTGGTTGAAAGCATGAACACGGTCACGCTGGCGGGTGGAAATAAGGTCGAGCTGAACGAGTTCCAGTGGAGTATGTTGGAACTCGACTGCGCTTTGACCGGCCACTCCCCTGCCGAAGCGTGGAATCCCAGTCGTAACCAGCCCTCGACGCCGGAAGCGTTCATCGAGAAAGGCGATATCTGGTACTTGAGTGACGGCGGTTATTTGCGGCTGGTGTTTCGTTTCGAGACCGGGGCGTTGTTCCTGGCATCGGAATCCACCGACAAGGTGAGGCAGGCCTGGAACACGTGCTCACAACAAATCCAGAAGGTGCGCAGCATCCTCTGCGCCGCCGCCGAGCGACTGCTCGACTGATGAGACATGGCTGTGAAAACGGAGGAAGAAATGTCACGAGGAGACGATGATGAAGTGCCCATTCCTTTAACCCGACGTGGCGACTTACCGAAGCCGACTGGGCCGCTTAACCTGTGGGTTCCCGTCATGCTCGTTTCGACCATCGTCGCCGCGATTGGAGCAGCGGCCATCTCGAATTCGATTGCCGCTGGCGCATTTGTTTTGGGTGTCCTGTGGTTTTTTGCAGCGAACAAAAGAGTGCGCTGACTACTGGCTATGAAATCGGACACGGAGTGAGGATGGAAACGATGGGTAAGAGCAAGCTGTTGACCCCGAAGAAAGCGGTTCGCAAAGAAGCCAGCGCCTCCACCAAGGAAGTCAAGGCCATGCTCGCTCAGATTGCCAAGCGTAACCTGGCCGGTGCCCTGGCCCGCAAGACCGGTGTGCCTGAGGTCGGCATCTTCTGGGTCGAGATATAGGGCGCGGGAATAATAAGCGTCGTTAACGGTCACGGTTTACGCTCGTCCTGCTCGGCACGCGCTGTCCATCGTCAGTTCTTCGAACGCCTGCTGCCGGTAGCTAGGAATGGTCTTGGGATCGATCCGACGACCTTCCAGCCGCGCCTTGGCCAGTGCAATTAAGACTTTGGTTCCATTAGCTCCTCGCATCCCCTTCCCCGTTCTCTGCGGTTTCAGCCTTACCCTGCATGTAGCGAGTAAGATTGAATCAGCGAAATCAACCATCTTCGCAGGTCATCTCCCAAGGATGCCGTCATGTCGAACCCTTGTGTGGCCTCAGTGATTTTGTTGGTGTGCACGTTCCCTGTATCAGCGCAGGAGCAAGTGCCCGCTCAAGCCACAACTCCAACCTCGAACACGATTCCTGCAGAAGCGGCTCATCGAGTCAATCCGACGAAGCCAACAGCCAAGTCACTCGCGCATGGGAAGAAATATTACCGTTTCGATTGTGCGATGTGCCATGGGGACAAGGGCGATGGCAAGGGAGAGATAGCGACGTCGGTAAAATTGAAGGTGGGCGACTTTACTGATCCGGCGACTTTGAAGAATAAAACCGATGGAGAACTTTTCTACATTATCAAGAACGGTCACGGCCAAATGTTACCCGAAGGGGATCGTATCGAGCCAGATGAGCTTTGGAATGTTGTCAATTACCTCCGATCATTATCGAGTAAAAAAGGTCAGTAAGAGAGACCCGCCGACGTTCCGGGGTTCATAGTCGCTCAATTCACCGGGACATTCGCCAGGACTGCGCCGTTCCTATGGCTCCTACCATCTCCAGAAACAAATTCCAAATCAATACTTGCGCCACACAGTTAGTGGTCATCAGGTAATTTCCAAGACGAACGACCGAGCGATGATGTAGGAGCGCGACTTCCAACCTCGTGTAGAGAATCGGCTCACCCTACTCGGGCCAAATCAGCGATCCAGTGCCCGAATTCTAAGTCTGAAGGCCCGGGCACGCCCTGCGCCATACTTTGCACTTTGTTGGGGTAATGAAGATGGTGGTTCAAACGCCATGAATTATCGCGGCTCCCGGCCTGCATGCTACCTCTCCAGAGCAGAATTAGTGGTCGGTTCAGGTAATCCAGCGTGAGTGGCCCCGGTGTTGGACGCCGCTCATGTGGAGGTTTCGCAGCAACCGTCGTTTGGTCGCTAGTGCATTGATGGCGACTTTATGTCCGCTGAGTCTCCGGTGTGGTGGTCCTCGATTTGAAAGCGCAGAAATTCGTGAACGGCTTTAACCGCCTCGGTGTTGTTAGATCTGATCACCACGCTACCGCCAGCCGGAAGATCCTCGAATGTGTACGTAATGTCGGCACGTTCCTTCTGCATGACCAGGACGCCTGGCGGGACTTGGCTGTGAACGAACATCGGAGTGGCGAAGTTGCCATCCGAAAACATCGTGGCGATATGGGTCAAATGCGCTCGTATCTCTTGCACGCTTTCTGAGTCCGAACGGTCGTTCGCGGTAACCTCGATAGCGCCACCGTCAGGATGCAACAGAAAATGGTGAGTTGTCTTATCGTGGCTGAATCCCATCGCCTCGTCGCCGTGCTGCTCGACATCTGCCTGATGGGTGGTTGAGGTGTTTGTGTGCTGCTTGTGCATCGGACAGGACATCTCCTGACCGGCTAACGGCATTGCCAATAACAGCAGAAATGCAAACATCGGTTTTATGGGTTACCCTTTCTCGGAAACTTGCCAGTCGTCTTAGTGGACGCCTTCATCGCAGCTGGAAGCGAGTGCAGCAGGCTTGACCTCTTGCCCTTGTCCCTGAGCAGTCTGTTTTCCCAATCGGAAAGTATCGCCTTGAGGTACTTCTGTGTACGTCTTAACGATCTAATGTCTACTTCGATTCCTTCGAGCTTTTCCCGCGCGATCTCGTACACGCGCCGACAGGGTGCTCCGCCAGCGTCGCGAACCTTCAGTACCTCGGCCAGTTCCGCCAGTGTAAAGCCCACGCGCAGGGCGCTTTGTACAACCCGCACCCGCTCGACGGCGCTTTCTGGATACATCCTGTATCCCGCCCGCGTTCGGGCAGCTTTGGACAGAACGCCGATCCGCTCGTAGTGACGAATCGTGTCTGGACTGACACCCGTCGCCTTTGCCAAGGAACCGGGTTGAAGACTTTTCGGGCCGCCATCATCTCTCACCATGATCATTATGAGGGTTGGAACGCATTCCAAAGTCAAGCGTTTTTGGGGCTATTTTGTGAAATATATAAGAACTCCGCTGGCCGCTCCGCTCGCTGAGTTACGCAAGCGATTCGGATGAAATTGTGCTGTCGTTCAGTGTCGACCCGCAGAGTCGCCAAGCACGGCTACTCCTGCAGTGTGTGAAACCCGGCCCGATCGCTCTGCTTGGCCGTCCGTGCCGCTGTTGTGCGCAGAGCCGCACCCCTCCAGCAGATCATCAGCCACGAGCGGTCAGCGAACCAGATTTTCCAAGTTGCTGCAACAAACTGCGGCAATATGGGACTCTGAGTGGCAAGTCGTTGAATATCTTGAGAGAGAATGGTCAGCTACTTGCGCCAGCAAATCTTGTAATTGCGGGGAGAAGCTATGCGACTCAAAACCCTTGTACTCGCAGTCGCGGTTATGGCATTTACGATCACCACCCCGGTTAGCTATGCCCAGAACCTTCTGACAAATGGCAGCTTCGAAACGGGTGACTTCAGTGGTTGGACTACGAGCGGTAACTTCCAGGACACCTTCGTGGTCTCAGGTCCTTTTTATGTCTATACCGGTGCCCAAGATGGGCAGTTCTACGCGGCTTTGGGTCCGGTGGGATCGGATGCTACCCTCAGTCAGTCATTTGATGACGTTGCCGGTCGTTTCTACACGTTTGGCTTCTGGCTCGCAGGCGTCGGAGACGATCCGAGCGATTTGTCTGCCTTCGTTGACGGAAATCAACTGTACGATACGTCAGATCCTAATACGGGAGGCAACTGGCAGCAATTCGCTTTCGGTTTCATTGGAACCGGCCACGACACTGTCAGCTTCACCTTCCGGGACGATCCGGCCTTCATCGCTCTCGATAACGTTTCGGTCTTCACTTACCTTGGAAGCACTCCTGAACCTAGCAGCTTTATTTTGATGGGAAGCGGCGTTCTCGCTTTAGGCGGCTTCGCTCGTCGGAAACTTGGGCGATCACAGAACTAGAGTTGGACCAGCCGGTCCCGGGATGGGTCGGCATGTCTTCGACTTCGTCGAGCACACCGTGCTGCAGCCTAGGTGTATCTCATATCTGCGGCGCTCCATTAGATTCCGTCATGCCACATCATTCGGCCCGTCCGCTCGTTCGAGATGCTGTTCTGCGCGACGATACTGCGGAGTGCCATTCATACACAGTCCCGTTAAACGCGCCATGGCGTCAGTTCCACCGTTCGTCACTTTTGGGGAGAGTGTGCAACTTTGAACAGACGGCCAAAAGCGACAGCCCCTAAATTGGCCATACATTAGCGCTTTTCGCGCAGCAGCCAGCGTCCATCGCCAGATACGGGCCTGCTGGGGGCTCTTTTGTCCGAGGGATACAACCGACAGCCCGGCAGGATCAGGCCATGCCTGAGCAAGAATAAATCGATCAGCTGGATGAACGAACCGGGTTATCAACCAGTGACAGCGGTCACATCGTTTTTGTGGGTAGCTGATGAAATGGCTATTCCGCAGAATTACATGAATCGATCCGACGACTAAAGATTTCGCTTGCGAGGAGCATGCACACTTATCGTTTAGTGAGAACCGGTGCCTTAGTCGAAGCGTTCGTTGACGGACATCGCACGGTGACGGTCGATGCGAACAGGAGAGACGAACTGCGGAACTACATGGCATCGGTCGGCCTTACGCCGGACGAGATAAACCAGAAGGTTCACGAACTCTACATCACCAACGCGACGACATTCGCTGTCCACCGCTAAAGTCAAACCCTAATCGTTGCGGTGCAGGTATGCCGGGTTCTTGACTGGCCGACCCTGAGTTCCTCCACGATTCCACGCTGTGACCCCGGACATTCTGGAGCTGAGGCACAACAGGTTCTTCCAGGGAGAGCCATAGAAGCGCTCACCCCTTGATCTTGAGCTGGCGCTTGTATTCGCTTTCGCTACCCATCTCCTGGGTCAAGCGTCAGCGGCCACCGTGTGCTGACATACGGAAAGCTCACTTCGCCAATCAGGCAGTCCTCATCGAAAAGAACGTCCCACGAGATCGAACCCTCGCCTTACCAGACATTCTGAAACAGAAAAGCCTGACTTTAGTCTGTGATATCTGCGATGAATGTCCGAGCAAGCACTTGTGACTGTCATCACCGACAGTGACCCACGATTGGGTAATAATTTAAATGCGTTGGTAAGGTTCGTGTCTTTTCTCCTCCTGACGGGGACGGCCTGTCAAGAGCGCGGTAACACACCCTCCTACTCTGCAAGCTTCTCCAAGAGCTTAAACACTTCTTCAGTGACGCAAACCCTCGATAGAGGGACGGCGCTCTCAAGGCAACCCGTTATTCTCAATGTGGAGGTTGATATGGTGGCGACATGCGCGAATCCGAAATGCGCTAATGAGTTCCGCCAGTTAAGCAAAGGGCGGCTCTTCTTGCTCCCGCCGTTGCAGGATTCCTCGAGCTTGAAGTGGAACCTAGGCAGACTTGCGGATTACTGTTACTGGCTCTGTCCTGAGTGTTCACCGAGCTACACGATTGAACGAGAGGGAACAGAACTGAGTGTGAGCAGGTGCGACCAAACCCGGCAGTGAGCTTGGGGCATGTTGCGGAACAGGCGGCTTTCAGCTTGCGCGGTCAGCTGAAGCCCTGACAAAGGAATCGAGGCCGGTGTTTGATCTTGAGGCTCGCAGAATCGCAGCTCGGTTATTTGGCTAACAGCCGCGCAATCGTATCGATCAGTATTTCCGGTGCTCCACCTTTGGCCAGGAACCCGTCCGCGAACTCAAGGCCCTCGGGTTTCTCCATGGCAGCAGAGATGATGAGAATGGGGACTTGTGGCTTCAGCGCTTTCATCTCTCTGGCAATCTCGGTGCCCGACTTGCCACTTAGAAAGTGATCGGCGATGACTAACTCGATTGGACGTTTGCCTGAAAATTCCCAGGCCTTCTTCCCCCGAGCTGGCAGTTAACACGTTGTAGCCCTCGGTGCCGAGGAGGATCTTTCGTATACGCAGCGCAACGTCGGCATCGTCGATACAGAGGATGAGCGGAGACTTGGCAGCCGGAATTGATGGAGGTGAGTTCATGGCCGTTCCTTGTCTGCCCGCGAAAACCTGCGGGCGCATGGTTCTGTCGGTCTATGCTCCGGCCAGTTGGTGAATGACAGACATGTTTTGAATCAGCAGGGTGGAACCGTGAAGTTCGGCAATGCCCTGCTTGCGGAAACTCGCAAGCGTGCGGGTGACCGTCTCCCGCGACATGCCAATGATTTGCGCGATCTCATCGTGGGTCAACGCCACCTTGATTCCGTGGGCCGTCGCTACTCCAGAGTCCTCTTGCGACCATTCCAGAATCAGGCGGGCCATTCGCTGAGACGACGAACTCATGGTGAGCGAGCGAAGTTGCTGGTATGCCTGCTGGCAATCGCTGCCTACCTGCATCGCAGCGTGCATTGACGCATCGCCGTGCTCCGCCAGGAACTTGAGAAAGTCAGCTCTCTTAACAAAGTTCACCTGGCATGGTTGGCCGGTTTCCGCCGTGGTCTCGTAAGGGACTTCAGCGATGGCTGCGTTCAATCCCAGGACCTCTCCCGGTTGAGAAATCTTTAATATGATGGTGTGACCGTCGCTCGAAGTGACCGACAGTTTCACGCGGCCTCTGCACAGCATGTAAATGCCACGACACGACTGACCTTCCACGAACAGAGTTGCGCCGGGTGGATACCCAATTGTGAACTTGATCAGTTGGAACGCTTCCATAACGGCTTTAGGCAAGTGGCAGAAGAATCCCTTGGAACACAGCTTGCAAGACAGACAGTCTTCGACGAGTGTCATCCCGTATGGTGACTGCATTGCATCCTCGCTGGCGGAAGACCCCGGTTGTTACAAATCTCTGGCAATGGTTGAAGGTAAACAGGTCTCTGTTCTGTGATAGGCCGATTGCCAGAGATTGTGTTCCTATAATGGGAAGAGAGTACGACCTTCGGCTGGCGCAATCTGTCCAATTTTGCTCACGGTGCCGAATTTGCCCGTTGGCGATAGCTGCGCTTCCCCCCACGCGAGCGTTTCCAATTCCATGGTTTTTACGTGTTCGCGGAGGCCACTCCAGGCTGGCGAACGGGAAAGGACGCGCCGGGTCAGCCAGCACCCTCTTCGACCTCTCGAACACTTCGGCACAGAAATGGCCCAGCATTACCTCCAACATGGCTGTGTTTGATAAACCGGTCGCGGGTCGGCATGGCCATGCTGTGCGGTCCTACTTCCATGGCTGTCCGTTTTTTTAATCTATAAAGGGCCATCCGCAATTGGCAGGAAAGCATCTTCGGAAACGTGAGGTTGGATTGCCTCCCGAACGTGACATCCCTTCCGATGACGCCATAAGACTCGCCAACGAGATGACTCCCGGGCGCGACCTACGGAACTCAACGCGACGCGCCTTGCATTGTCCTGTGACTCTAAGGTTTGGTGGCGCGAAATACTGCGGCGAAACAATTGATATTTCCGGAGGTGGCGTCCTGCTTCGCACCCAATGTCCAGTAACAACCGGCTCCAGCGTGTATTGCACGATTGAGCTGCCCGGTGAGGCCTTTGGAATGAAGACCTCAGTAAAGGTGAACTGCCGGGGTCGCGTGACTCGGTGTTCACCTGCTTCAAACTGCCGGTCTCGGGATGTTGCCATTGTCATCGATGATTACCATTTCCAAAGTTCGCGGAAGCGGCCTCTAAAGCGACTTTGCGAAAGACGGCTTAGTATCATCCGTCCCCAGGACACCGATTTGTAAGACATTGGTTGCCCAGTTCGCGGTCGATTAGCGAGAGCGTTTTCCTCACCCTCAACAAAATGTGCTTTCGTCATACGGCAAGGAGGCCGGACGAAGGCATCGCAGAGGATGTCACACGGCTTAGAGATTGGTTTGATTTGAAGGGACATTTGTGAACCTGAATAAATTTCTTAAAACCGCGCTCAAAACCGGACTGTATTTCTTAGAGCAGTCGGACAAAGCGACGGCACCAATTCGGAAGCGGGTAAAAGACCAGGTTGAAGGCCTCACCGATCGCACGCGGCAGGCGATCCTTGGTCCAGAGGACCACACCGTGCGCAGTGCGGTAAGTCTTGCAGCGGGAATCGGCCTTGGTGTTGCGCTCGGAATGATTTTCGCGCCAGCTAGTGGAGAGGAAACCCGCCGCTTCCTCGCAGAAAAAGCCCAGGACGCTCGGGCTAAAGTCCGAGGACGATTTCCTCCTGAAAACGGTTCGACGGTGGCTGATGCGCGATGAACCTGTGTTTCGTTCTTCTTTGGAAAAAGGCGCACTGTGCCAAAGGTAGTACAACTTCTGACAGAACGCCTGTGTTCAGTCCCTAACGCTACTCTTCACAACGGCTCCACGGTCTTCTTGTAAAAAGCTTTGTGTAGAAAAGTCCAATGAGCAGAAGGACCTAATTCCAGGTCATGGCTGACGAAAAGCGGGCTGCCCGGGTACTCTGATTTATGAATTTCTTAGATAGCATTTAGACCAAACTTATACCTCAAGGATTCCAATAGAACCGTCGCTCCATGGAGGTCCTGTGGCACTGAAGGTTTTCATTGCTCTTTCTGTTATCGGGGTCTTGCTATTGGTTTGTTTCCTTGCCAGATTTTGCCGCGACGGCAAGCACAATTGCGCTGCTTCAGATCACGGCAACATCCACAAGGTGTAATCGTGAAGTCACGATGGTTGGCGGGAGTTATGGCCGTGCATTTCATTGTGTCCGCCTGGAGCGAGCGTCGCCTGTCCCGGAAATGAGCACTCTTAAGACTGGCTCACTGACTGAAATGCAGAATTAGCATCGCTATCACACCGTTGAAGATAAGCGGGAAGCAGTGGAGAATCTCAACGGAGATTACCGAGCCAGATTGTCGTGATAACGGCGATCACATCAGAACGGCCAAACCATATATTCCAGTGATTGGTCTGCGCGTACTCAGTGGTTTAAATCCGGCTATGCGCATGCCCATAAAACAACATTTGAAAAGCTTATTGGAGCACGAAAGGATTTGAACCCACGAGAGGAAGCAGATCGCGAGAAGATATATGCGGAGTATTTCGCCAAAGTCTCCCAGATTTTATCGTGGAACACGAAAAGAGCGAGTAGGTGTGGAATAGATGTGCTTTTAGTTCCCGCCGCGAAGCAGGTAGGCCGACCCGAGGGGCGGCAGGGGCGGCGGCGGCAACCGCAACCACCACCCCTACAAGCACCACCCTGATTTCATTAGAGAACTACCCCACGGAAGGGCATGAGTAGAGGAACTCTAAGCAGCCGGAAAATGCTGCGTGGGGGTATAGATCGGTAACGGGGCAGGGAGTGTTTTCCACACGGAAGCCCAGTTTGCTTATACTACCGCGGGCATTTTCTCCGGATTCAAGCCGGTTTTGCTGGATAAGTGTCCACTCAAACCCCGTTACGCACGTAAAACAGCTCTCTACCCGGTGAAACGGGCGACCCCATTCTCTGGGGGCTGATTGCCCGGGCCAGACCTATTAGAAGATAACCGTCTGATCACTCATCTCCGACAGTGATCGACAACGGCTGATCAGCAGCAGTCAGCCGGTATCAGCGACGCCGGAACGCTGCCCGATCCCATCTCGGCTGCCGGGCAGCAAGGCTTCCATCCCAAGCTGTCATGGAATGCCGGCAACCGGGCGGTGCCCCTCGCCCACGCGAGCGAGTTTTTACTTCCCGCCGCGAACTACATCAGCCGTCCCGAAGGGCGGCGGCGGGGCGAGAACGACATCACCCCAGCTACCCGCCCTAACCACAAGTTCTCGATGCGGAGACATACTACTTACATCTGAGGCAGACCACTGTGTGCGGTCTCCTCAGAAAGGACTTCATCTTATGAACTATGAGACTGCCCTCGATCTGGCCTGCCAGGTCCAGGACAACTGGAACACCTGGGACGATCTGGAACGCGGGGACGCCATCGTCAAGCTCCGTAAACACGGACAGAGCCACCGTAGCCTGGCCAGGATCGCTGGCTGTAGCGAAGGACTCATCCGTCACATCGAGATCGTGGGCCGCTTGCCATACGCCTGGAAGCAACTTCTGCGCGATGGTCACTCGACACGCAAGGTAGTAGCGGAGTGGCGGAAGCAACACCGCCAAGTCCAGTAGCCCTGCTCCTGACCCAAAGCTCCTCGTCCTCGGGCGAGGAGCTTTTTCATGCGACCGTGCTGGATAAGTGACCACTCAAACCCCCGTTACGCATGCGTAACGGCCCTGCACACCGCAATCGCGCCTACCCCATTCTCGGCAGCCGGGCACCAAGGTTTCCAGCGCAAGGGTCGATGGAATGCCCGGCAGCCAGTCGAAGCCTCGCCCGCGCGAGGAGATTTTTACTTTCCGCCGCGGACTACTAGGTCTGAACCAACAAACAACATCTTTTATTGATTACTTACGCAGCACGGCTCGACGTAGCGGGCGACGAAGGTCGCCTGCATCTCGGTGACCGAGTCGTCGATGGACACGCCGGAGCCTTCGTTCAGGATCTCGACGCCGAAGATCTTCATGCAGGTAGCTGCACCGTTCTCGTTGGTGCCGGCCAGGGTGATGTCGAAGGGGAGGATCTGGTCGGAGTACCAGGGCTTGGCTTCGGTCTTGAAGCCCGAGACGTCATCGAGACGCTGGCCGCTGAGCTGGTCGATGGTCGCGCCGGCGTCCAGTCCGTTGGTGCGGACCAGAGTCGAGTTGAAGATCGCGTTCTGCGCCAGGAAGACGTTCTCGTCGCTCATGAACTGGGGACGGAACCAGGGCGAGCAGGGTATGGCGATCGAAGTTCATCCAGATCAGAGATCCGGCGAAAGAAAAGTCCGGGGCTACTCTTTGGAACACGTAGTCGTGTGATGTAGGCTCTTGACAGTACGACGGTATATCGCCGTACACTACTGTCCCGCAAATCTGTCGGGACCGAAAATTAAGGAGGCCCTACTATGAAACATTCCATCCGCCGCCGCCGCGCCCAGCGTCCCCGTCCCACCCGCCACCAGGTAAATCAAGAGATCCGTCGCGCCCGCCGCCTTCAGGAGTTGTTCCGACTCGAACAGGCTATCGAACTAGGTCGTCCGCAGCCGGATGCTGCCCACTTGCGGCACATCCAGGCGCAGCTAGCCACGCTGGAAGACAACGTGATCGCTTTGGAGGCGTGCTGATGAAGCGGGCCGCCCTTTATCTGCGAGTCAGCACCCTCGACCAGCATCCGGAAACGCAGGTCCATGATCTGCGGTCTATGGCCACCCAGCGCAACCTGGAGATCGTGAAGGAATACATCGATCACGGCATCAGCGGCACGCGAAGCCCGCCGCCCTGGCCTGGATGAACTTATGCGCGATGCCCGTCATGGCTCGCTTCGACGTCGTGATGGTCTGGGCCTTCGACCGCTGGCCCGCAGTGTTCGCCACTTCCTGGAAGTGCTCGACGAACTCAACCATCTCGGCATCGAGTTCATCAGCTTCCGCGAACAGATCGACACCGGCGGCCCGCTGGGCCGCGCCGTCGTCATCATCGTCGGCGCGGTCGCCGAACTGGAACGCAACCTAATCGTCGAGCGTGTTCGAGCTGGTATGCGCCGGGCGAAGCTGGAAGGGCGCCACATCGGCCGTCGTCCTGTGGAGATCGACCTCGCTGCCCTGCTGCGTGATCGCGAGAAGGGTCTCTCACTGCGCCAGTTGGCCGAGGCTCATCGCATATCGCGTGCTACCGCGTCGCGCGTTCTACGCCAGCAGGCCGAAATGGTGAACTGATGGATCGGGAAGAACTCCGGCGCCGTGCCTGCACAGGGAAAGTACCATACGCATCGAAAGCCGATGCCGAGGCTGCGGTTGAACGCTGGCCCCCTCGTAGACAGGGTCGTGTCAGCACCTACAAGTGCCAGTTCTGTTCCTTCTGGCACTGGGGACACCGCGACGGCAAGCGACGGAAAACCAGTCCCTAGTTCCCCGTTACAAAAGGGGTGCCGCGGCACCCCTTCCAACCCGTTGAATCCAAGGACCCGAAAATGACGGTTTCGGGTGTCTCACAACGTGTGGGTTGTGAACCCAGCCACAAGCTCTACGTCACCGGAATGCGCTACATTACTCTCTGCTGCCTGTAGCCGTAAACGCACCCCTCCGAAAGCGGCCTAATGCCCTGATGCCACCAACTGTAAAACAAGAGCGCCCTTCGCAGTACTATGCTCAGGCCAGACCCTCTTGCCTGAGCTGACGCAAGATCTCATCATCAGAAAACTGCCTGATCAGGCCGCCTATAATCATGCCGCGCCTAACGCGGTTGATCCGATCGTTCGAAGCTTGTAATGCTGCCTTGTAATAAAGGGCTGCTACACCGCCGGCGTCCAAGCCTTTTTCGTCGATCGTCGAATAAAAGGGAGTCAAACGCTCAACGACCTTAAGTGGCTGGAGATTTAACTGCTCACGCGACAGCGCCTGATCCATTTCGATGATCAACGTCAATAGGTCGGCCTTACGCCAAACCCGGGATCTGTTGTGAGAAACCGCACTCTTCAATAAAGGATACGACTCTCTGGAACCGCTCGAATATTTCGCCTTCGAGGGGGAAATCGTCGTTATACCGCTCAAGCAAGGGCTGAAAGTCGTCGTCTCGATTGAAATAACCAGAAAGCATCGAGATCACAATGGTGAGAGCGTAACGCAAATCCCCCATGCGCTTGAGGTCTAGAGCATTGAAAACAGAATGGCGCTCGAAAAAGGGATCTGAAGCCAGTCGTTCTGCGAAGCGCTTCATAGCGCCGGCATAAACGGCATTGTTCACTTCGATGTCGAGGAGGGAGTATTTGGTGGCGTTAAGACGTCTGAATGCTTCGACAACCTCTTCGCGACTTATCGTGCGCTCGAGATCGCGAACTGCGACATCGTATTGCAAAAATTCCCGCTTCTCGTCTTCATTGAGCTCTTTGTACGGCGGCACGGTAGTGAGCTTCAGGTCTACATCTCCATCGAAATATTGTATAAGCGTGCTGACGCGCTGCAGCCCATCTACCAGCAATTGAGTCCCCTCTCCCGCGTCTCCAGGTTAACCTCACCATCAGCGAGGTATATCTCAGGAAATGGAAAGTGACGCAGGGGATGGTATCTATAAAGAAGTTCTTGTCGTCTCTCGACCAGACAAGACGTCTTTGAAACTCCGGACGCGGAACAATCTTCCCTTGTCGCACGGCTTGAATCAGTTCTCGAACCTTCTTGTTAGTTGCGGCTGTCTTCATATCGCTATCGCCTCCGCGCGTTCACATTCAGCTAATGCCCGGTTCTGGTATTTTCGCAAGTCTTCGATGGAGTGAAACAATCCTCCGCGGACTTTATGTCGCCCGTACCTCGCGTCCGCAGATAAACCGCGAAACACTTCCCACCAGTCGTCGCATCTCCTGAGACGTATCCGATTAGGGAAGTAATCCGGCCTCAACCAGCCGAGGACCATGTAATCGCCAAGAGGCCCTGAGTCCCATGGCAGTCTGGATACGCGATGGGAATACGAGCACAATTCCTCCCATATGAGGTCAAAGACGAGAGAACTCACCACAGCGCAATCAATGTCGGAGTCGGGAGAGTAAGAGCGGTAACGTGGCAGTACTACTCCCTGCTTGATTTTCTCAGTGATTGCGAGAGCCAAGCTTTGCTGATCCGACTATGCGCAGATAGAGATCGCCAGTCGGCACGCCGTACTTGGCGGCAAGAGTTTGTGTGGCGTGGCCGATAAGGTGATTGTCAACGTGCTTAGCAGAACCCCCAAGAATAACCTCCTCCCAAAGGTAATCAAGCTCGCCAGCACGAATCCGGGTTCGAAATTCATCGACAGTGATCATGGGCGATTGTGGACGCGTAAGGGCTGACACAATTGCAGAGATTATTACCCAGCCTCTCACGTTTCATTCTTCAGGCGCACCTCTGTGCATGTACGGATGGGCCGCCTCAACCCAAACGATCAACATAACGAACAAACGGATTCAAGTCACGTTTCAAATTCAGCGGGCCTGTACTGCGAAGGGCGCTCTTGTTTACAGTTGGTGGCATCAGGGCATTAGGCCGCTTTCGGAGGGGTGCGTTTACGGCTACAGGCAGCAGAGAGTAATGTAGCGCATTGGGACACAGATTTGTGGATGGGTCACAACCCACACGTTGTGAGACACCCGAAACGGTCATTTTCGGGTCCTTGGATTCAACGGGTTGGAAGGGGTGCCGCGGCACCCCTTTTGTAACGGGGAACTAGGGACTGGTTTTCCGTCGCTTGCCGTCGCGGTGTCCCCAGTGCCAGAAGGAACAGAACTGGCACTTGTAGGTGCTGACACGACCCTGTCTACGAGGGGGCCAGCGTTCAACCGCAGCCTCGGCATCGGCTTTCGATGCGTATGGTACTTTCCCTGTGCAGGCACGGCGCCGGAGTTCTTCCCGATCCATCAGTGCGCTTCCGCTTGCTGGCGGAGAACCCGCGACGCAGTAGCACGCGAGATGCGGTGAGCCTCGGCCAACTGGCGTAGCGAGAGTCCGTTCGCGCGATCGTGCAGCAGGGCAGCGAGGTCGATCTCCACAGGATGGTCGACCGATGTGGCGCCCTTCCAGCTTTGCCCGGCGCATCCCAGCCGGACCCGCTCGACGATTAGGTTGCGTTCCAGTTCGGCGACCGCGCCGATGATGATGACGACGGCGCGGCCCAGCGGGCCGCCGGTGTCGATGTGTTCGCGGAAGCTGACGTACTCGATGCCCAGATGGTTGAGTTCGTCGAGTACTTCCAGGAAGTGGCGAACGCTCCGGGCCAGCCGGTCGCAGGCCCAGACCAAGACGACGTCGAAGCAGCCGTGACGAGCATCGCGCATGAGTTCATCGAGGCCGGGGCGGCGGGTGCGGGTGCCGCTGATGCCGTGATCGACGTACTCGTTTACGATCTCCAGGTTGCGCTGAGCGGCCATGGAACGCAGGTCATGAACCTGCGTTTCCGGATTCTGGTCGAGGGTGCTGACTCTGACGGAAATCGCGGCCCGCTTCATCAGCACGTCTCCAGGGCGATGACGCTGTCTTCCAGGGCGGCGAGCTGCTCCGGGATGTGCCGCAAGTGGGCACCGTCCGGCTGTGGACGGCGTAGTTCGAGGGCCTGTTCGATTCGGAACAACTCCTGTAGCCGGCGGGCGCGGCGGATCTCTTGGTTGACCTGGTGGCGGGTTGGATGGGGACGCAGGGCGCGGCGGCGGCGGATGGTATGTTTCATAGTAGGGCCTCCTTATTTTCGGTCCCGGCAGATTTCGGGACAGTAGTGTACGACGATATACCGTCGTACTGTCAAGAGCCTACATCACACGGCTACGTGTTCCAAAGAGTAGCGGCGGTCTTTTCTTCGCAGGATCGCTGAGCTGGATGGACTTCGACGCATACCCTGCTCGCCCTGGTTCAGTGCCCAGTTCCAGACCGACGAGAACGTTTTCCTCTCCCAGAACGCGATCTTCAACTCGACGCTGATCCGCCCCAACGGTCTGGACGTGGGCGCGACCATCGACCAGCTCAGCGGCCAGCGCCTCGACGACGTCTCTGGCTTCAAGACCGAAGCCAAGCCCTGGTACTCCGACCAGATCCTTCCCTTCGACATCACCCTCGCCGGCACCAACGAGAACGGCGCAGCCACCTGCATGAAGATCTTCGGCGTCGAGATCCTGAACGAAGGTTCCGGCGTGTCCATCGACGACGCGGTCACCGAGATGCAGGCGACCTTCGTCGCCCGCTACGTCGAGCCGTGCTGGATGGTGATCGATGAAAGAGGTTGTTTGTTGGTTTAGACTAGTAGTTCGCTGCGGAAAGTGAAAATCTCCTCGCGCGGGCGAGGCTTCGACCGGGTGCCGGGCATTCCATCGACCCTTGCGCTGGAAACCTTGGTGCCCGGCTGCCGAGAATGGGGTTGGCGCGATTGCCGTGTGCAGGGCCGTTACGCATGCGTAACGGGGGTTTGAGTGGTCACTTATCCAGCACGGTCGCATGAAAAAGCTCCTCGCCCGGGGGCGAGGAGCTTTGGGTCAGGAGGAGGGCTACTGGACTTGGCGGGCGTCGCTTCCGCCACTCCGCTACTACCTTGCGTGTCGAGTGACCATCGCGCAGAAGTTGCTTCCAGGCGTATGGCAAGCGGCCCACGATCTCGATGTGACGGATGAGTCCTTCGCCACAGCCAGCGATCCTGGCCAGGCTACGGTGGCTCTGTCCGTGTTTACGGAGCTTGACCATGGCGTCCCCGCGTTCCAGATCGTCCCAGGTGTTCCAGTTGTACTGGACCTGGCAGGCCAGATCGAGGGCAGTCTCATAGTTCATAAGATGAAGTCCTTTCTGAGGAGACCGCACACAGTGGTCTGCCCAGATGTAAGTAGTATGTCTCCGCATCGAGAAC